>NZ_JADQDP010000001.1 GCF_015694735.1 Hymenobacter properus
TCTGGACGGGACTCGAACCCGCGACCTCCGCCGTGACAGGGCGGCATTCTAACCAACTGAACTACCAAACCGTTTGCTTGGACGGAAAAGCCGTGTGCTCTGCCGTTTTAAAGCCGCAGGGCAGGCGGTAATCCTGCTTTGCGGTAAGTAAGTCGCTTCAATATCGGCTGATACTGAAACGCGTGTTAGGAAAGAAAAAGGCCGCTTCCGTATTGGAAACGGCCTTTTGACAAACGAGCGGTCTGGACGGGACTCGAACCCGCGACCTCCGCCGTGACAGGGCGGCATTCTAACCAACTGAACTACCAAACCGTTTGCCTTGGTGGAGAAGCCGTATGCTTCTCCGTTTTGGTGCTGCAAAGGTAGAGCAAGAAATTGACCGCCCGCAAGGATGAGGCCAATATTTTTCTGGAATTGGGCTCGATTTGGTGCTTGAAGGTTGTTTATCAGCCTGATTATTTTTCAGTCACCATTGCGTTGGCAGGCGATTTAACTTAGCCGACGCCCTTACAACCGATATTTGAGGGCCAGTGGAGCGGGTGGAAATACCGTTCGACCCGCCAAAGCGCGTTATTTTTGCCTCCCGACACATTCTCATTTGCTCAGCCATTCGTCGCTCCATGCTCCTCGACTTTGAACAACCCATTGCTGCCCTCGAAGGCAAGCTTCTTGAAATGCAGAAACTCGCTGCCGACAGCGACGTGGAAGTGGGCGAAGCCGTAGCAGCGCTCGAAAAGCGCATCAAGCAGCTCAAAAAGGAAACCTATGCCAACCTCACCCGTTGGCAGCGCGTGCAGCTCTCGCGCCACCCCGACCGGCCTTATACCTTAGACTATATCGAAGGCATGGCCGATAAGTTTGTGGAGCTGCACGGCGACCGCACCGTGGGCGACGACAAGGCCATGGTAGGCGGTTTCGGCGAGATTGGCGGCCAAACGGTCATGTTTATTGGCCAGCAAAAAGGTCACAACACCAAGCAGCGCCAATACCGCAACTTCGGCATGCCCAACCCGGAGGGCTACCGCAAGGCCCTGCGCCTGATGAAGCTGGCCGAGAAGTTCAACGTGCCGGTGGTGACGCTGATTGACACGCCGGGCGCTTTCCCGGGACTGGAGGCCGAGGAGCGGGGACAGGGCGAGGCCATTGCCCGCAACCTCAAGGAGATGTTTATGCTGAAAGTCCCCGTGGTGTGCGTCATCATTGGGGAGGGGGCGAGCGGCGGGGCGCTGGGCATCGCCATCGGTGACCGGGTATTGATGCTGGAAAACACGTGGTATTCCGTGATTTCGCCGGAATCATGCAGCAGCATACTGTGGCGCTCCTGGGATTATAAAGAGCAGGCCGCCGAAGCCCTCAAGCTAACAGCCACCGACATGCAGAAGGCGGGCCTCGTGGACGGGATTGTGAAAGAGCCGCTGGGCGGGGCGCATACCGACCCGGAGCGCATGGTTGAAACGCTGAAAACCACGTTGCTGAAGGCCCTCAAGGAACTGGCCGCTGTGCCGGCCGAGGAGCGGATTTCGCAGCGCATCGACAAGTTTTCGGCCATGGGCGTGGTGATGGAATAACATTCGCCGTTCATAACAGAAAGGACCGTCATGCTGAGCGCAGCCGAAGCATCTCTACCGCAATAGCGAATATTTGCATTGCGCAGTAGAGATGCTTCGGCTGCGCTCAGCATGACGTTTTTAAAATTTATTCTGCTAACTCAAACATGAAAATCCATACCCTCGACACCGGCCTATTCAAGCTCGATGGCGGCGCCATGTTTGGCGTGGTGCCCAAAAGCATGTGGCAGAAGCTGAACCCGGCCGACTCCAACAACATGTGCACCTGGGCTATGCGCTGCCTGCTGGTGGAAGACGGCAACCGGCTGCTGCTCATCGACAATGGCATTGGCGACAAGCAGGACGAGAAGTTTCGGGGCCATTTTTACCTGCACGGCGACGATACGCTGGAAAAGTCTTTGCGCAAGCTGGGCTTTACCAGCGCCGACATTACCGATGTTTTTCTCACGCACCTGCATTTCGACCATTGCGGTGGCTCGGTGCAGCGGCGGCCCGACGGGGCGCTGCAGCTGGCTTTTCCGAATGCCACGTACTGGAGCAATGAGGCCCATTGGGACTGGGCCGTGGCGCCTAACCCGCGCGAGAAAGCCAGCTTTCTAAAGGAAAACATCCTGCCCATTCAGGAAAGCGGGCACTTGAAGTTTGTGGGCTTGGATGGCGGGGTGCCAGACGCCTTGCCGCAGCTGCGCGAAATCATCATGGCCGACGGGCACACCGAAAAGATGATGGTGCCGCTGCTGGATTACAAAGACCGCACACTGGCGTTTATGGCCGATTTGCTGCCCAGCACCGGCCACATTCCGCTCCCTTACGTGATGAGCTACGACATGCGCCCGCTGGTGACGATGACCGAAAAAGAAGCCGTGTTGCGCCGCGCGGCCGAGGAAAACTGGGTATTGGTGCTTGAACACGACCCACTCAACGAAGCATGCACAGTGCAGCACACCGACAAGGGCGTGCGGCTGGCCGAAACCCTGCGTCTGGCAGATTTATAATTTGGCGGATGAGTGGATTGATGGATTATTGAAGAAGCCCGTACAAGGGCGTACCGATTAATAATCCACGACGCTACGCTTCCACCAATTTAAGAACCGTGCAGCCCGAACACCAGCCCGCCAATCCACCAATCCACTCATCTGCCATCGGCTTGGCTTTATCAGGAGGAGGGGCGCGCGGCATTGCGCATTTGGGGGTGCTGGCGGCCTTGGAGGAGTTGCAACTGCCGGTGGGGCGGTTATCGGGCGCAAGCTCGGGGGGCATTGCCAGCGTGTTCTACGCGGCGGGCTTTGCGCCGCGGGAAATTCTGCGGCTGTTGCAGGAAACAAACATGGTGCGGCTGACGCGGCCCGCCTTCAGCCGGTTTGGCCTGCTGCACCTCGATGCCGTGGCGCAGCTGTTGGCCCGCCACCTGGGCAGCACGGCCAACTTTGAGGACCTGCGCCTGCCTCTCACGCTGGTGGCTACTGATTTGATGGCGGGTGAATCGGTGTATTTCAGCACCGGGCCGTTGCTGCCGCCGCTGCTGGCGTCATCGGCGGTGCCCATTGTGTACCGGCCAGTGGAGTACCAGGGGCGGCAACTGGTGGACGGTGGCTTACTCAACAATTTGCCGGTGGAGCCCCTGCTGGGCCACGCCGGCCTGCGCGTGGTGGGCGTCAACTGCAACCCTATCAACCCCGAGGCGCGCATTCCTACTTTCCGGCGGCTCGTCGAGCGCACCCTGCACTTGGCCATCAATGCCAACACCACCAGCCGCAAGGCCCAGTGCGACTTGTTGTTGGAGCCGCCCGACCTGCGCCACTACCGCCCCCTGAGCTACAAGAGCGGCGCCGAACTGTTCGATATTGGCTACCGCTACACCCTGGCGCAGGCTGATGCCCTGGCGGCGTTGCTGAAGTAGGGCCGAAGCGAAGCACGGCGCCGCATTAAAGCCGGCCGCGCATCTTTGCAGTTGAAATGCCGCCCTAGGTGGCTGATTTATATTCCTGGCGCAACCGCGCTGCTTACTTCCAGTTGCCCTGCCCCGCATGACTCCCCGCGAAAAATCCCCCTTCTGGCACGCCATGGCCACGCTCGTATTCAAGGTAGCAGGCTGGCACTTGGGCGAGATTCACAACCCCGATATCAAGAAGAGTATCATGATTGCGGCCCCGCACACCAGCAATTGGGACATCATCATTGCCCGGGCCGCGTTTTACCTCATGGGTGTGCCGGTGCGCTTCACCGTGAAAAAGGAGTGGACCGAGCATTGGGCCCTGGGCTGGCTGGTGAAAGCCATTGGTGGCCTGGCCGTGGACCGCAGCCGCAACAACAGCCTCGTGGACGGTATGGTGAAGCTCTTTAATGAGCACGACGAGTTGGTCATCCTCATCACCCCGGAAGGCACCCGCGCCTACCAGCCCCGCTGGCGCAAGGGCTACTACTTTGCGGCGCTGGGCGCGCACGTGCCCATCCGGCTGGGCTACCTCGACTACGCCAAGAAAGAAGCCGGCATTGGTGAGGCCGTGTGGCCCACCGGCGACTACGAAGCCGACGAAGCCAAAATCAAAGCCTTCTACCGTCAGGTCACCGGGCGTTTCCCCGAGAAAGGCGTGCGCTAGGTTTGGCCTTGCCCGCTTTGGCGCCGTACCTTATGACTATGGGAAAGCTAGAAACCTTGCTGCTGATTTTCCTGGGTCTCGGCGCCTTGGTGGCGTGGTGGTGGTACAAGGCCCGGGTCACGGCGGCCCGTGAGCGGCAGGAGCGGCCCCCGCGGCCTGCCGGCGATGGCCCCGCGCTTTCCGACGATGCTTTTTATACCAAGGTGCTGCTCATGCAGGCCCAGAACGCGGCCACGCCGCAGGAGTCGCGCCCGGCCGTGGTGCCCGACGCGCCCATTCCTACCTGGTGGCATCAGCCCTGGGGCGGCCTGTGGCGCCGCAAAGTGCGGCGGCCGTAGAGCTGAAAGCGGCGTTTAGTCTTGCGTGAGGGCGTAGCTCACCAGGTTGGCGCCCATGCGCAGGGCGGCTTCGTGCACAGCGGGTGAGTCTTCGGGGTAGGTGCCCACGTCTTCCCAGCCGTTGCCGAGGTCGCATTCATAGCTGTAGAAGCATACCAGTCGGCCTTTGTAAATCAGGCCAAAGCCCTGGGCGCGCTTGCCGTCGTGCTCGTGCACCTTGGGCAAGCCCTTGGGGAACTGATATTTCTGATGGTAGATGGGGTGGGAGTAGGGCAGCTCCACAAATTCCAGCTCGGGAAATACCTTTTTCATCTCGGGCCGGATGAATTTATCGAGACCGTAGTTGTCGTCGATGTGCAGGAAGCCGCCGCCAACGAGGTACTGGCGCAGGTTTTTGGCTTCGGCGGCGGTGAAGCTCACGTTGCCGTGCCCAGTCATGTGCACGAAGGGGTAGGTGAGGAGTTCGGGTGCGTCGAGCTCCACGGTGGCCTCGTCGGGCGCGATGTTGGTTTTCAGCGTCTGGTTGCAGAAGCTGATGAGGTTGGGCAGCGAGGTTTTGTTGGCGTACCAGTCGCCCCCGCCGCCGTAGTGCAGCTTGGCGATGCGGAAGCTGGGCGCGGGCGCGGCGGCCGTAAGGGTGAAGAGCAGCGCGAGGCTGAGCAGCAAATGTTTGAGCATGGGAATCAGCATCGGGGCCAACCCGACAGCGGTATAAAGTAACGGCCGAATGGGAAAGTTCAGCCCGTGCGGGGCCCAAAGACGGTACCGTGGCATGCTGGTTGCCGCCGCGCCGGCCAGATGCCTTGTGAAGCCCGGTGGTAATTTTAGCGGCATGCGGTCGTCCCTCACAAACCCATCACCCGAAAAAATGCGGCGGTTCCTGCAAAGCCGAGGCCCGATTAACGCGGAGCAGGCGCTGGAAATAGCCGCTCAGTTCAGCCCCAAACTCTTGGCCAAAAACGAGTTTTTGCTGCGCAAGGGCCAGGTGTGCGACGACTATTTCTTTCTCGACCACGGCCTGCTACGGGCGTTTGCCAGCGACCCCGACGGCAACGAGGTCACCACCGCGTTTTATCCCAGCGGGCAAACCGTGTTAGAGGTATCGTCCTTTTTCAACCGTACGCCTTCCCAAGAAAACATCCAGGCCCTGACCGATTGTGCGGGCTGGGTTATTTCTTTTGCCCAACTCAACGCCTTGTTCCACGCCCGCCCCGAGTTCCGGGAGTTTGGGCGGGGGGTGCTGGTGCAGGGCTTCGCGGCCCTGAAAAGCAGGATGCTGGCCATGATAACCAACTCTACCACCGAGCGCTACGAAGAATTGCTCCATAGCTCGCCCGAAGTACTGCAACACGCCCCGATAAAGCACATAGCCACGTACCTCGGGGTGACGGATACTTCCCTGAGCCGGATTCGGGCTGGCGCAAAAGGTGGAGGCAAGGCGTGATTTCCTGTCATTTGGCAAGCAGGTTTGCCTGGCGGCGCGGGTTCCTTTGTGAGGTCGTTTTTAACCGCATTTCGCCATGCAACAACTGCCCACTGCCCTTCCTTTCGCCTTCGGCCTCATCGCCTTGCTGACCATTGCCTGTTTTTACCGAGCCGCTCATTATTCGAGGCGCACGCTGGCCGTGCTACTGGCGTGGCTGGGGCTGCAGGCCGGGGTGGAGCTGAGCGGTTTCTATACCGTTACCAACTCCCTGCCGCCACGGCCAATGGCCCTGCTTGCGCCGCCCGTGCTGCTTATTGCGCTCCTGTTTGGCACAGCGCGCGGCCGGCACTACCTCGACGCCCTTGACCTGCCTGCGCTGACGATGCTGCACGTAGTCCGCATTCCGGTTGAGTTGGTGCTGTACGGCTTGTACGTGTACCGCGCCGTGCCGGAGCTCATGACTTTTGCGGGCCGCAACTGGGACATTCTTTCGGGCTTGAGCGCGCCAGTTGTGTATTACCTGGTGTTTCGGCGGCCAACGCTTGGCCCCGGGTGGCTGCTGGCCTGGAATTTTGTGTGCCTGGGCCTGCTGCTCAATATTGTGACCAATGCCCTGTTGGCGGCGCCCACCCGCTTCCAACAGTTTGCCTTCGACCAGCCCAACGTGGCCATTCTGCATTTCCCGTTCAATTGGCTCCCGGCTGTGGTGGTGCCGCTGGTGCTGCTGGCGCACCTGGCGGCCATCCGGCAACTGTGGGCCGCCAGAAGCAGCACAGTGGCCAAAGTTGCGTAGCCGCGCAGCAACTTTTCAAAGGTCGATTTAGTAAGTTGGGCCAAGCACTTTCTGCATCCAACCATGATAAAGCCATCAGCCCTATTTGCGGCCGCTGCGGCCGTCGCGTTTGCCCTGTTGACCGCAAACACGGCGCAGGCTCAAAGCAAAGTAGCCTCGTACGCAACCGGCAAGCCGGGCACCGAGCAATATGAGGAACTGAGCTTCTGGGTGAAGGATGGCAAGCGTGCCGATATCTATTACACCCGCGGCAAAAACCGAAACGAAATCAGGGGCAACTACCTGCCCCAAACCGGCAAAACCAACGGCGCCAGCTTCGCCGTGCGCCTGGCCGATGACCGCCTGCTCACTATCATTCCCAGTGGCAGCCAGCTGAAAGTGGCCGATTCGGCCACCGACGCCCCCCGAACGTTTGCCTGGAAGTACGAAGGGCCAGTGAACGGCGTAGGCACGTTCTGCCGCGAGTGCACGGCCAATCCCAAAGAGGCAATGGAGCTGCTGCGGGCGTATTACCTGAAATAGAGCATGCACCTCTTCAGCCCACGGGCGTGGCGGTTGCGCCGCTAAGCCAGTCCTTATGACCAAGGAAGAAACCGCCATCAAGGCCACTTATTTCAGCATCGCCGGCAATGCCAGCCTGGCGCTGCTGAAAGGCGCGGCCGGTATTTTCGGCAATTCCTACGCGCTGGTGGCCGATGCCATTGAGTCGACCGCCGACATATTCGCGTCGGTGCTGGTGCTGCTCGGTTTGAAATACGCCAACCGGCCCGCCGACGCCAACCACCCCTACGGCCACGGCCGCATCGAGCCGCTGGTGACGTTTCTAGTGGTGGGCTTCCTCATCACCTCGGCCACCATCATTGCTTACGAAAGCATTCAAAACATTGGCACGCCCCACGCGCTGCCCCGGTCCTGGACGTTGGCCGTGCTGGCGGGCATCATCGTCTGGAAGGAAATTTCTTTTCGCACGGTGATGAAAAAGGCGGAGGAAACCAACTCGTCCTCGCTCAAAGCCGATGCCTGGCACCACCGCAGCGATGCCATTACGTCGGTGGCGGCCTTCATCGGCATTTCCATAGCGCTGCTACTGGGCAAAGGCTACGAGGCCGCCGACGACTGGGCCGCGCTGTTTGCCGCCGGCTTCATCCTCTACAACAGCTACCAGATTTTCCGGCCCGCGCTAGGCGAAATCCTCGATGAGCACGTGTACGACGACCTGGTGGCCGAAATCCGCACCGTGGCGCAGCAGGTGGAGGGCGTGCTGGGCACCGAGAAGTGCTACATCCGCAAAGCCGGCATGCAGTACCACGTCGACCTGCACGCCAACGTGAGCGGCGACATCAGCGTGCGTCGGGGCCACGAAATAGCGCACCGGCTGCAGGACACGCTGCGCGCCCAGCTGCCGCAACTGGGCAACATACTCATTCACGTGGAGCCGCAGGAATAGGCGCCAAGGTTGGAATGGCCCGGCGTCGTAGCTTGCCGGCTCATCTATTCGGGAGGAAGCCGCGCCATGCGTCGCAAGCTAAACCAACTCATTGTCCACTACGAAGCCGAACGCCGGCTGCTGAACGAGCAGCTAAACGAGTGCGTGGAGGAGTTTGACCACGGCATGGCGCACCGCTTCTCGAAAGGCCTGTTTTTGGTGAACATGCAGCTGCAAACGCTGTACAACCTGCGCGACCACCGACACGATGAAAAAGTAGCTGCGCTCCGGCACATCGAGTCGTTGGAGAAATTCAGCCAGCAGGAGCGCGCCGGCCACCGGGGGGGCTACTATGCCGCCTGGATTGCCGATGAGCGAAAAAAGCTGGCCGAGTGGGAAGCCCAGGTTCGCCTGCCCCGCCCGCAAACCACGGCTGTGGCAGAGGCCCTGCACAAGCTGCTGCACGGCCGCATTACAGGCTTCACGCTGACTTTGAGCCGGGCCATGGGCTTGTATCTTACTTTCCGGCTGGCCCGCCGCACGCTCATCATCACCTTGCCCGAAGTGCGGCGACACCGGGAGCACTACCACCTGCCTAAGAAAAGGCGGCGGGTGCTTCAACGGCTAGGGTTCCGACGCTACGACCAAGGCGATAAACTCATTTCGTTCCGGCCCTTGGCGACTGATGCCGACATTGGCCCTGCTATGAGCATGCTGTCGTACATGGCGTTTGAGCTGTTCTATTTCCGAGAGTTTGACCAGGAATCTTACCTTTCTTACTTCGAGTTCAACGCTGAGTAGTTGGCTGGCCCACAGCAGCCGGTGCAGATTTGGCACCAGGCCAAGCAGAGTACATTCGCCTGCTATTATACCTCAACCACCCACCACATGGTAACGGGTAAAGACCTCCTCAACCTGGGCCTCAAGCCCGGCAAATGGTTTAAAGACGCGCTGGAACACATCAATGCCCACGGGCTGGAACGCGATGCCCTGCACGCCTACCTCGACACCGTGAAGCCTGCGCCGGTACTACCACTGCTGGCGCAGCCTGTGCCGTTCTACGAGAATATTCGCGCCGCCTCGGCCGTAGAGCAGGACAACATCGACCAAGTGAAAAAGTCGATGGACCTGCTCATGCGCACGCCCACGGTGGTGGGCGGGGCCATCATGCCCGATGCCTGCCCGGCCGGGCCGCTGGGCACCATTCCGGTGGGCGGCGTGGTGGCGGCCCGCGGCGCCATCCACCCGGGCATGCACTCGGCCGATATCTGTTGCTCGGTGATGCTGACCAACCTGGGCAAAACCGACCCCAAAACCGTGCTCGACACGGCTCAGCAAATCACGCACTTCGGCCCCGGCGGGCGCGAAGCCGACCAGCAGTTTGCCCTGCCCGACGACCTGCTGGCCGAGCTGGAAGCCAACCCATTCCTGAGCTCGGTGCGCAGCCTGAAAATGGCCCGCGAGCACCTCGGCACGCAGGGCGACGGCAACCACTTCCTCTACGTGGGGGTATCGGCCGCCACCGGCGACACGGTGCTCGTGACGCACCACGGCTCGCGCGGCGTGGGCGCCTTGCTCTATGGCAACGGCATGAAGGTGGCCGAGTTTTTCCGGCGCGATATCTCGCCCGATACCGACCCGGCCAACGCCTGGATTCCTACTAACACACCCGAAGGCGAAAACTACTGGGCCGCCCTGCAAACCGTGCGCAAGTGGACCAAGCTCAACCACCTGGTGCTGCACGACGCCATTGCCGCCAAGCTGAGTGCGCCCGTGCAGCAGCGCTACTGGAACGAGCACAACTTCGTATTCCGCGACGGCGACGTGTTTTACCACGCCAAGGGGGCCACGCCACTCGACCCCAAGTTCATGCCCGACATTACCGGTCCGCGCATTATTCCGCTCAACATGGCCCAGCCCATTTTGATTGTGGAAGGCGACACGAATGCGAACAACCTGGGCTTCGCCCCGCACGGCGCCGGCCGCAACCTCAGCCGCACCCGCCACAAGCGCAGCATTGTAGGCAAAACCGACGAGCAGGTGTTTGCCGAAGAAACGCAGGGCATCGACGCCCGCTTTTTCTTCAACCGCATCGATATTTCGGAGCTGCCCAGCGCCTACAAAAATGCCGAAGACGTGAAGCAGCAAATCACCGATTTCAACCTGGCCACCGTCATCGACGAAATCCGGCCTTACGGCTGCATCATGGCCGGCGACTGGGAACAGGACGCTCCCTGGCGCAAAAAGAAGCTGGCCAAAGCCGCCGCCAAGCTGCGCGAAGCCGCCGACGCCCAGGCCGACGGCTCGGCGCTGGTGGAGGAATAGGTTAGCAGCTTCTTGTTTTTAGCGCCTTGGATGCGCAGCGGAGGCGGTTGCGTGGTTCTTTGACCAGTTGATACAACTTCAGGCCCGAGTGGTCGGTCATGCCCGCACAACTAGCATTCACCTTCGCCAGCCAGCCGCATGAAAGCGCATTGCTTCCTCATCCTAGCCACGTTTCTTGTCCTGACGGGCTGTAAAAAGGAAAACGAAAGCCCCACGACGCCCCGGACGGTGGCCACGGCGTTGCCATTTGAGAACGCCGCGGTCAAGGTTGAGTTGGTGGCGAATAACCTGCCCACCTGGATTCAGGCGATGACTTTTCTTGACGCATCCGTGGGCATTGTGTGCACCTACGACGGCAAGGTGTACCGCACAAGCGACGGGGGTCGAAGCTGGTCGCTGCAATATAGCGTGGGTACCCCCACCCAACTGCCCCTGCTGCAGATTTTGTTCACTAGCGCCCGCGTGGGCTACATCGTGGGCGGCTCAGTTCAGTGCACCGGGTCCGGGTGCACGCCGCCTGGCGGGCTGGTGCTGAAAACCACCGACGCGGGCATTACCTGGGCCGCAGTTCACCGCGTGAACGGGGCCGCCCTGGCGGCGATAGCCGTGAACAGCGTCGGCGATTTGTTTGCCGTCGCCAATACCACGGGCAGCCAAATAATAAAAAGCAGCGATGCCGGGGCCACCTGGACGCCGGTTGCCAGCTGGCCTTACCAGCTCAACAAAATCGCCTTTGACCTCCACTTGGGCTACGGGGCCAGCGGCAACAGCGGCAGCGGGGGAAACGCAGGAAAAATTATTCGCAGCCTTGAGGATGGCGCTAGCTGGAGCGAGGCGGCCACATTCGCGTATCCTTACCTGAATGAGTTGGCTTTCGGCCCGGGCATCGGTTTTTGCGCCTCCGGGTATTCCATTGTGTACAAAACCACAAACGACGGCGCGAACTGGACCCCCATCACCAGCAGCAATTTCTCGGCCCAGGTAATAACGCCCCTGACTGCCACCAACTGCTTAATTTTCGGCAGTGGAACGTACAGCGGCGGCGACTTTGGCACCTACAGCGGTTCGCTTCGGCAGTCGGAGGACGCAGGGAATAGCTGGAGCGAAATCGAGCTGAAGACCGTGGGCACCATCCGACAGGCTAGCTTCTACAGCGCGCAGAGTGGCTACGCCCTTGCTGGCAGCACATTGCTTAAAATAACGGTGAAATAACTTGCTGCCGAGTTGAAGCAAAGGCCCGGCAGCGCGGCGACAGGGGCAGCTATGCACGCACCACGTGCGCCGTGAACACGGCCGCCAGTGCCGCCGTTTCGGTGCGCAGCCGCGAAGCGCCCAACGTCACGGGCCGAATCCCTTTGCTTATGGCCAACTCAATTTCTTGGGGTGTAAAGTCGCCTTCCGGCCCAATGAGCACGCAGCAGCCTGGCCCCGCGCCGGCAACCTGCGCCAGGGCCGTGCGCTCCCCCTCTTCGAGGTGGGCTATGAAGGTGGTTGCGGGCGCCACGCCGGCCATGAAAGCAGCAAAGTCCTGCAGTTCATCCAGCTGCGGCAGCCAGGCCTGGCCGCTCTGCTTAAGCGCGCTGATGGCAATTTTCTCCAGCCGCTCCAGCTTCAGCTCGCGGCGCTCGGAGCGGGCGCAGCGCAGGAAGCTGATGCGCTCGACGCCCACTTCCACGGCTTTTTCCACGAACCACTCCATGCGGTCGAGGTTTTTGGTGGGGGCCACGGCCACGTGGGTGAAGTAGGGGCGGGGCGCCACGGTTTCGTGCTGGATGATGCGCAGCTGGCAGCGCTTGGGGTTGGCATCGGCCACGGCCGCCTGGTAGCGGCCCCCGCGGCCGTCGAGCAGTTCCACGGTGTCGCCCAGGCCCAGGCGCAGCACCCGAATGGCGTGCTTGCTTTCGTCTTCGGGCAAGGTGTAGGTGGGGCCGACGAGGTCGGGCGCGAAGAAAGTATGCATGGGTGCAAAGAACGGAAGACAGCGCCAAAAGGCGGGTTTGATACTAAAATGCAAGCTGAGCCATAACGGCCTGCCGTTGGCCGGCGTAGGGAATACTCCACATTTCCAATTCCTGCTTTCCTTATGGATACTCCCGTTATTCCCCGCCCCCTGCACGGGGTGGCCGACTACCTCTACGTGCCCGCTGTAGCCGCCGCACCCGCCCTTTTCGGCTTCGCCCACCACCATACGCCCGCTCGGTTGGCCCGCCTCATCAGCGGCGGCGTGCTGGCGTCCACCATGCTCACCCGTGCCGAGTGGGGCGTGTTCAAGGCGATGCCTTACAAAGCACACTTAGCGCTGGATTTTGGCGCGGGCGTGGGCACCATGGCCCTTCCGTGGTTAGCTGGTTTTTCGCGCCGCCGCCAGGCCCGCAACGCCTTCCTCATATTCGGCGCCATCAGCGTGGGCGCAAGCCTGCTGTCAGGGCTGTTTGGCGGGGCCCGGGAAATGCCAGCCACCGACGACTCTACCTCGGATGAGCCCGATGGGCTGATGCCGCCAGCACTGGCTCCGGTAAGTGCTTAGTCTTTTGCTTCTCAACTTCTGTTTGATATGAAAACCAACCTTAAAAAACTTAAAGACCAGGTCATGGTCATCACCGGTGCCTCGTCGGGCATTGGCTTGGTCACGGCCCGTATGGCGGCTAAGGAAGGCGCCCGGCTGGTGCTGGCCGCGCGCAGCGAAGTTGCATTGCGCCTGCTCTGCCAGGAAATCGAGCAGGCCGGCGGCCAGGCCATTTACGTGGTGGCCGACGTGAGCCAGCAAACCGATGTGCGGCGCATTGCCCAAGCGGCCGAGGAAGCTTTTGGTGGCTACGATACTTGGGTCAACAACGCGGGCGTGTCCATCTATGGCAAGCTGGAGCGGGTGCCCGTGGCCGACATGCGCAAGCTGTTCGAGACCAACTTCTGGGGCCTCGTTTACGGCTCGCTGGAAGCCGCCAATCATCTGAAAGCGAAGGGCGGCGCCATCATCAACGTGGGCAGCATTTTGTCGGATGTCACGGCCATTCTGCAAACCATTTACTCGGCCAGCAAGCACGCTGTGAAAGGCTTCACCGACGGCCTGCGCATGGAGCTGGAAATGGACGGCGCCCCGGTGTCCGTCACGCTCATCCAGCCCTCGTCCATCGATACGCCCTACACGGTGCACGCCAAAAACTACATGCACCGCGAGGCCAAACACGGCCCGCCTGCTTACGCCCCCGACACCGTGGCCCGCGCCATTCTGCACGCCGCTGTCACGCCGGAGCGGGCTATCGTGGTGGGCGGTGGAGGCCGCGCCTTCATCGGCATGCAGCGCTGGACGCCCGCCTTGTTCGACCAATACATGGAAAAGGCCTTTGCCCGGCAGGAGCACAGCAGCGAGCCTCCGCGTCCGCTCAACCACAACGGCCTCGACCGCCCCGCCGGCTCGCTGCACGAGCGTGGCAACTACCCCGGCTACACCCGCGAAACCAGCTTCTATACTGAGGCCGTGACTACCGGCAGCCCGGCCCTCCGTACCGCCCTTCTGGCCGGGGCCGGCGTGGCGTTGGCCGCATGGCTGGGGCGGCCCACCACCAGGAATCAGCTTAATAAGCAGCGGCCGTAGCAGCCACATAAATGCGGCAAACAACGCCGGGCAATGGCTGTGTTTTCGGACGCGGCGGTTGCCCGGCGTTGTTTGCTGGTTATAATTGCTAAATGACGACAGCTGAATTCATTTCCAAGCTAGACTGCAACTATATCATCAGTTATTCATTCAATCGCGGCGGGAAACTCACGCAACTTAAAGCGGCAGCAGGCGAGTTATTTCAGAGAAATCGGAAGCAATTGTTGCATGTCAGTGCGTCCGAACTACCCGCAATAAGGGCACAGCTTAGAAATTTGGAGCAGTTGTGGGGGTTGAACTTGATGCCATTAACGGATAGAGCAGGTGCATTCCATATCACGGCCCTTCCTATTGCAAAGATTGGTGTCGATTGTGCTGACACAGAGCGAATACGGCATTTTTTACAACTACCTGTTGTCAATAGCTTCGATTGGATGTGCGCGCCGATTTACCGAGACGCTCTGGCTTTTTATGATGCACAGGATAAGCTAATAGATGTGCTAAATATTTGCTTTAGTTGCGACAGAATGGTAACACACATGGGCGAGGAAGTTTATGCTGATACAGCAACTTATCAAGGCCTGAAACAAGTGCTAACGCATCTTGGCCACTCAATTGTTGAGGAATAAATAATACAGCAAAAGCCCCGTCGGCTGCAACCGACGGGGCTTTTTAGTGGTGAGTGAACTGTTGCGGAAGCTTATGCTTCGACCGCCAAGCGGGGGGCACCGGCCAGGATTTCCTCGTTGGCAAACTCGGCGTACTTCTTGAAGTTTTCGACAAACTTCTCGGCCAGCGAGTTGGCGGTGTGGTCGTAGGCGTCTTTGTCGGCCCAGGTGTTGCGCGGGTCCAGGATTTCGGAAGGAACGCCGGGCACAGCACCGGGCACCATCATGCCGAAGACGGGGTGCTTGGTGAACTTCACGTCATCGAGCTGGCCGTTCAAGGCGGCCGTAATCATGGCGCGGGTATAGGGCAGCTTCATGCGCGAGCCCGTGCCGTAGCTGCCACCCGTCCAGCCCGTGTTGATGAGCCACACGTTGATGTCGGGGTTCTCGTCCATTTTCTGGCCCAGCATCTCGGCGTATTTGGTGGGGTGCAGCGGCAGGAACACCGCGCCGAAGCAGGCCGAGAACGTAGTTTGCGGCTCGGTCACGCCCATTTCGGTACCGGCCACTTTGGCCGTGTAGCCGCTCATGAACAGGTACATGGCGTGCGACTTATCAAGCTTGCTGATGGGCGGAATCACCCCAAACGCATCGGCCGTGAGGAAGAAAATGTTCTTCGGCGCGTCGGCCACGCCGGGCTCGATGGCGTTGGGAATAAAGTTGATGGGGTAGGCGGTGCGGGTGTTTTCGGTCACCGACTTGTTGGCGTAGTCCACGGTGTGCGTGCCGGGGATGAAGCGCGTGTTCTCCACAATGGAGCCGAAGCGGATGGCGTCGTAAATCTCGGGCTCCTTCTCCTTGCTCAGGTCGATGACCTTGGCGTAGCAGCCGCCTTCGAAGTTGAAGATGCCTTCATCGGGCGTCCAGCCGTGCTCGTCGTCGCCGATGAGGCCGCGGTTGGGGTCGGCCGAGAGGGTGGTTTTGCCGGTGCCCGAGAGGCCGAAGAAGATGGCCGTGTCGCCGTCCTTGCCCACGTTGGCCGAGCAGTGCATGCTTAGGGTCTGGCGCTCGTGGGGGAGCAGGTAGTTCAGCACGCCGAAGATGCCTTTCTTCATCTCGCCGGCGTAGCCCGTGCCGCCAATCAGAATCATCTTCTTGGTGAAGTTGATGATGGCGAAGTTGGGCTGGCGGGTGCCGTCCACGGCCGGGTCGGCTTCGAAACCGGGGGCGCAGATGATGCTAAAGTCGGGCGTCCAGCTCGTATCAGCGCCTTCCTCGGGGCGCAGGAACATGTTGTAGCAAAACAGGTTGTGCCAGGCCTGCTCGTTCACGATGCGTAGCTTGAGCTGGTAGTCGGGGTTGGCGCCGGCGTAGGCTTCGCGCACGTACAGCTCCTTGTCGGCCAGGTAGGCTACCATTTTCTGGTGCAGTTGGTCGAATTTGTCGGGGGCGAAGGGAATGTTGATGTCGCCCCACCACACGCTCTTCTCGGTGTTTTCGTCCTTCACCACAAACCGGTCTTTGGGCGAGCGGCCGGTGAACTTGCCGGTGTCGGCCATCAGAGCGCCGGTATCGGTGAGGTGGCCCTCGCCGTTGCGCAGGGCGTGCTCCACGAGCGCGGCGGGCGTGAGGTTGAGGTGAACGGTAGCTGTTTCGTTGAAGCCCAGAGGCTGCAAACGATTGTGGAGGTTGGCGGCAAACTGTGCGTCTTGTTGCATGGCCCGGAAAGCGTTGGAAAGTGTTGGGTGGGAATTCTCTCGTGACTTCTACGACAAAGGTACGGGCGCCGCAAACGTTACCAGTGAAACAATTTGTTTTTTTAGCAGGACAAATCAAACCTCGCATGCTTGATTTGTGCCTGCGTGCAAAATTATGGCGCTTGGCAAGCCGCTAGGGTAGGAGGAATGCAACGACTTGCTATCTTTAGGTTTAGTTTGTCCCGGTCTTACGCTTTTTTGTCCATGCGCACCGACATTGCCCGTTACAACGGAATATACGGCGACCACCGCGCCCAGATTTCGCACGACTACCTGCAGAGTCAGCTTATTGTGCCCCGGCAGCGCCTCACCGACTGGGGCCTCAAGCCGCACCTGCACGAAAATCTGTTTCAGCTTTTTTTTCTCGAATCCGGCCGTGCCGCCTTCGAGGCTACGGAACTCGTGGAGCTGCGCACGCCTTGCCTGGTCATCATCCCGGCCAACACGGTGCACGGCTTCACCTTCAGCCCGCAGGTGAAGGGCCGCACCCTCACGCTCTCCGAGGCCCTGCTCGATACCATTCTGCAGGCCACACCGGGCGTGCTGGTGGAGCTGAACACGGTGCACATTCTTTCGGACTTCAATGCCGAGGTCAGCTTTGCTGATTTGTCGGAACTGGAGCAGCGCCTCCACGAAGAAATTTACTCGGAACTGCCCGGCAAACAGCTGGCCATTAATGGCTATTTCAAGCTGCTGTTCGTGAAAATTTTCCGGCTGTTGCACCACAACCGCCGCAAGGAAGACAGCCCCAACCGCGCCCTGCACTACTTCCGCGAGTTTCAGAAGGCCATTGAGAAGACAGCACCCTTCGAGAAGAAAATTTCGGATTTTGCCCAGGAGCTAAAGATTACGCCGGTGCACCTCAACCGCATCTGCCAGGCCGTGAAAGGCAAAACCGCCCAGCAAATTGTGCAGGCCCACACCATCCGCAAAGCCCACAACTACCTTTTATACACCTCGCTCTCGGTGGCCGAAATTGCTTACGAGCTTCAATTCATGGACCCTGGCTACTTCACCCGGTTTTTTCGGAAGCAAACCGGGCTGGCACCGGGCGCTTACCGGGCCAAGGCCTACCGGAGCGATGGGGCCGGCAAGGTAGGGAAGCCGGAGGCCTCCCTGTCCTCCTGAACAGGCTGCGAATCAAGCAAAGCCGAAGCAGCACATCCCTTTTGGAGTAGTAATTGCAGCAGGCTGTTCTTCGGCGAGAAGGTCTTTCGCTCTGCTCAGGATGACAGAAGCCGAGGGAACAGCTCCGCTCATCAAACGTCACAATGCCGAAACTTTCCTAGATTTACTGTGCCCGCAATGCACAATGTGCGCAGCCGGGCCAATTTCCCTCGCCATCAACTTCATTTCTCACCCGCGTTTTTTCTATGCAACCAGTCACTGCCCCCCCGGCCGAGCGCCCGCTCGCCGCGGAATCCACCAGCCACCCCACCGGGCTATACCTGCTTTTCGCCACCGAAATGTGGGAGCGGTTCAGCTACTACGGCATGCGAGCCGTGCTGGTGCTGTTCCTCACCAAGGCCATGATGATGGACAAGGCCTTCGCGTCTAAGTTCTACGGCGGCTACACCAGCCTGGTATACCTCACGCCGCTCATCGGGGGCTTTATTTCGGACCGGTACTGGGGCAACCGGCGCTCCATCCTCACGGGTGGCTTGCTGATGGCAATGGGCCAGTTCACGCTGTTTGCCGCGGCCTCCAACTATGGCGCGGCCGAAACCCACGCCCTCAGCCACTGGCTGCTGTACCTGGGCCTGGGTGTGATGATTGTGGGCAACGGCTTCTTCAAGCCCAATATTTCGTCGATGGTGGGCTCGCTCTACAGCCCGGCCGACAAGCGCAAGGACGCGGCCTACACCATTTTCTACATGGGCATCAACCTGGGCTCGTTCATCGGCAACACCATCACCAGCCTCATCGGCGACACTGGTAACCCGGCCGACTTCCGCTGGGCCTTCCTGGCCTGCGGCATTGCCATGCTGTTGGGCACGGTCATCTTCAACTGGGGCAAAGGCAAATACCTGCACACGCCCGAGGGCGTGCAGGTGGGCGAAACCCCCGTGCAGTCGGGTGGCGTGAAGGGCATCTACGCCCTGCTGCCGGTGCTGCTGGCCATCATCCTGGGCATTCTGTGGCTCGATTCGGCCAAGTTCCCGACCATTGCGCCGCTGCTGGGCGTGGCCGTGGTGGGCATCGGCTTTATGATTTTCAGCGATAAATCCCTGAGCGGTGCCGACGTGAAGGGCATCATGGTGATTTTCATCGTGTCGTTCTTCGTGGTGTTCTTCTGGGCCGCCTTCGAACAAGCGCCGGCCTCGCTCACCTTCTTCGCCGATGAGCAAATGAACCGCACCATCTTTGGCTACACGTTGCCGGCCAGCATTTTCCAGAACCTGAACGCCATCTTCGTGGTGGTGGGCGCGCCCATCATGGCCGCTGTGTGGACGGCCCTGGGCCGCCGCGGCGCCGAGCCGCCATCACCCCTCAAAATGGCCATTGGCCTGGCCATGCTGGCCGCTGGCTACCTGGTGATGTGCTTCGGCGTGCACAACCTGCAGCCTGGCGTGAAGGTGAGCATGTTCTTCCTGGTGGCGCTCTACTTCCTGCACTCGGTGGGCGAGCTGTGCTTGTCGCCCATCGGCCTGTCGCTGGTAAACAAGCTGGCCCCGGCCAAATTCGCTTCGCTGCTGATGGCCGTGTGGTTCCTCGCCAACGCCGCCGCCAACTACCTGGCTGGCTACATGAGCAGCCTCTACCCCGACCCCAAATCGACGGCCCCCGCGCCCGAGCTGCTGGGCTTCCACATCACCAACCTCTACGATTTCTTCATGGTGTTTGTGGTGTCGGCCGCCGCTGCCGCAGCCATCCTGTTCCTCATCAGCGGCAAGCTGGCCAAGATGATGGATGCCCGCAACTACCCCACGCCCGCAGCCCAGGCCTAAGGGAAGGCTAACTATAAGAAAAGCCCCGCCACATAAGTGGCGGGGCTTTTTTGTTGCAATGCCAAGGCGTTTGATGAGCTATTAGGCGCGTTCAGCCCAGTGTTCTTTGCTAAGGCTATAAACGAAGTTGGGTTTGGGAGCTTCGCCGAAATAAGCAATTTCTTCCTCGGCAATCTTCTCCGCACCCAGCCGACCGATGGCAATTTGTGAACGAACGTTTTGCCCGCCAATATGGAAGTAAACCCGGTCGACATACTGAAAAATGTAATTCAGCATCAGCGCTTTCACGCCCAGGTTAAACCCCTTTCCCCAATACCGGGTGCCGTAGAAAGTGTAGCCGATTAGGATGCTATTATCTGCCTCGTCGTAACCGTAGAAGCGGGTGCTGCCAGCTATTTCATTGGTTGCTTTATCAACGATTTTGAAGGCTCCCTGACTTTGCATGGCCCCATCAAAAAAGGTCCGAAACACCTCCTGCCGCCACCGGTCTTTGTTAGGGTGCTGCTCCCATATTTTCGGGTCGGAAGCGACGGCATACAGGGCCGGGAAGTCACTTTCCTGTAATGGCAATAGCAGCACCTGCTGGTTTTCCAGGCGAGGTTGAATGTTGGGCATCATGGGCAGCGTATCGAAGAATGTTTCGCTTTCCAGGCTTACCAAACGAGAAATGCTGTAGTCTCATTAGCCGTCGTGGGAAACCTGTTTTTGCAACCGTACAAGCTATAAAAATATTCTGCAATTCGGCGTCCTTGCTTTGATGCAGCATACAAAAAAGCCCCGCCGGCACTGCCAGCGGGGCTTTCATTCTTATAGCACAGGGCTACAAGCGGCGTGAATTACATCATGCCGCCCATGCCGCCCATACCGCCCATGCCGCCATCGCCGTGGCTATGGCCAGCTTCTTTGGGCTCGGGCTCGTCCGAAATCACGGCTTCGGTCGTCAGCAGCAGGCCGGCGATGGAAGCAGCGTTTTCGAGGGCCAGACGGGTAACCTTGGTGGGGTCGATGATACCGGCGGCCACCAGGTTTTCATAACGGTCTTCACGGGCGTTGTAACCGAAGTCGCCTTTGCCGTCGCGCACCTTCTGCACCACTACCGAGCCTTCGCCGCCAGCGTTGGCCACGATGGTGCGCAGGGGAGCCTCCAGCGCCGTGCGGATGATTTGCACGCCGGTTTTCTCGTCGCCGGTCAGGCCCGAGAGGCTTTCGAGGGCTTCGAGGGCGCGCACCAGGGCCACGCCGCCGCCGGGTACCACGCCTTCCTCAACGGCGGCGCGGGTGGCGTGCAGGGCGTCGTCCACCCGGTCTTTCTTCTCTTTCATTTCCACCTCGGTGCTGGCCCCGATGTAGAGGATGGCCACGCCGCCGCTCAGCTTGGCGAGGCGCTCTTGCAGCTTCTCCTTGTCGTAGTCCGAGGTAGTGGTTTCCATCTGGGCCTTAATCTGGCCCACGCGGGCGGTGATGGCGTCTTTCGAGCCCTTGCCGTTCACGATGGTGGTATTGTCTTTGTCGATGATGACCTTCTCCGCCGTGCCGAGGTATTCCAGCGTGGCATTTTCGAGCTTGTAGCCCTGCTCTTCCGAGATAACCGTACCGCCCGTGAGGGTGGCGATGTCTTCGAGCATGGCCTTGCGGCGGTCGCCGAAGCCGGGAGCCTTCACGGCGGCAATTTTCAGCGAGCCGCGCAGCTTGTTCACCACCAGCGTGGCGAGGGCTTCGCCGTCCACGTCCTCCGAGATGATGACGAGGGGCTTGCCGGTTTGCAGCACTTGCTCCAGCACGGGCAGCAGCTCCTTCATGGTGCTCACTTTCTTGTCGTAGATGAGCAGGTAGGGGTTGTCAAACTCCGTCTCCATCTTCTCCGGGTTGGTCACGAAGTAGGGGGAGAGGTAGCCGCGGTCGAACTGCATGCCTTCCACCGTTTTCACTTCGGTTTCGGTGCCGCGGGCTTCTTCCACGGTAATCACGCCTTCTTTGCCCACTTTGTCCATGGCGTCAGCAATCATTTTGCCGATTTCCGCGTCGTTGTTGGCCGAAATGGTGCCCACCTGGGCAATTTCCGAGGAGTTGTCAATCTTCTTCGACTGCGACTTCAGGTTGGCCACCACGGCCTGCACGGCTTTGTCGATGCCGCGCTTTAGGTCCATGGGGTTGGCGCCGGCGGCTACGTTCTTCGAGCCAGCGGTGTAGATGGCTTGGGCCAGCACCGTAGCGGTGGTGGTGCCGTCGCCGGCCTGGTCGGCCGTTTTCGAAGCCACTTCTTTCACGAGCTGGGCGCCCATGTTCTCGATGGGGTCGCGCAGCTCAATCTCCTTGGCCACGGTCACGCCGTCCTTGGTGATGCTCGGCGCGCCGAATTTCTTATCGATGATGACGTTGCGGCCTTTCGGGCCGAGGGTCACTTTCACGGCGTTGGCCAGTTTGTTCACGCCAGCCTGCAGCTTGGCGCGGCCGTCAACGTCGAATTGGATGTTCTTAGCCATTTCTGGGAACTGTAGTAAGTAAGGTGAATGAGGGGTTTGGGTATTTTCGCGGTGCTAAACCAAGCGGCTTAGAGCACGGCGAAAATGTCCGACTCGCGCATGATGAGCAGGTCTTCGCCGTCGACGGTGATTTCGGTGCCGGCGTATTTGCCGTAGAGCACTTGGTCGCCCACTTGCACCTGCGGCTTGATGAGGGTGCCGCTGTCGGCGGTTTTGCCTTCGCCCACGGCCACTACTTCGCCACGCTGGGGCTTCTCCTTAGCCGTATCGGGGATGATGATGCCGGATTTGGTTTTCTCCTCGGCGGCGGCAGCGCGTACAATCACGCGGTCGGCCAGCGGTTTCATGCTAAGTGCCATTTTGGGTGTGTTTGGATTGAGTTAAGTGGAAATAATCAGTGCCGGCCCCTGCCTCACTTCCCGTGCCAGCTCCGCCAAACCTGACAAAATAGACAGTATCGGAGCCAACATCGGCCCGAGGTGGCAGTGCCGCCGAAGCAAACCGCCAGACGGAGGCAAAGTTGCCAGAAATCCGCCAACCTGGCTGTGGCCAACAAAAAAAGCCGGTGTTCCATGAGGAAACACCGGCTTTTGAAAGCGGGAGCGCTTGAAGCGCAGAAATTTATTTAACAGGGGTGGCAGGAGCTTCGGCCGGAGCAGCCGGGGCCGTGGCAGGCGCTGTGCTTGCGTCACCAGCCGGAGCGGCTGCACCGCTAGGAGCCGGCGCGCCCGGGGCAGGGGCCGGAGCGGGCAGCTTGGTTTCGAGGGCGCGCTGTTGGTTCACGCTGCGCACGGGGCCGGCCGTGGTGCCGGTGAGCATGTGCGTGCCCAGCGACAGCACCACCAGGCCGATGGCGAAGCCCCAGGTCAGTTTTTCCAGCAGGTCGCCGGTGCGTTTCACGCCCATCATGCTGGCCGCGCCGCCGGCGCTGAACTGGCTGGAAATGCCACCGCCCTTGGGGTTTTGGGCCAGCACCACGAGGGCCAGCAGGAAGCACACAACAAGAATCAGAACGACGAGGGCGATATACATGGAATTAAAAAAGAAGAAAGGCGAACTACGCCGAAGGTTGCAAAGACTGAATTTGGGCCGCAAAGTACGCCATTTTTTCCGGCTGTTTCAACATTAGCTTCTCATAAATCTCAATGGCTCGGGCAGTTTTGCCCTGCCGCACGAAAATGCGGGCCAGATTTTCGGAAACCAGGTCGGGTTCGGCGCGAGTGCTGCGGGCGCTGAGGTCGGTTTGGCCCCCGGGGGCGGGCGGCAGCATGGCGGGCCGGGTGAGGCGCGGCTGGCGCTTGAGGAAGTTGTTAATCAGGTCGAGTGAGGAGGGCAGCGCCGGGGGCAGCGGGCGGTGCGTGGCCCAATGGTCGAGCAGGAGCGGGTCGGGCTCGAAGAAGGTGCCAACGGGCGGTAGTGGGTCGGGGGGGGGCTCGGCCAGCGGCATTTCGGCGGCTTCCCGTTCGGCCTTGTCGGTCAGCAGATTCATCAGCTGCATGGAGAAGCCCAGGCGGCTGCTTTCGCCCAAGCCGTAGCCAATGACCTCGTCGCCCGTAAAGGCGGCCGGGGTTAAAGCAGGCTGCGCAGGTGCCGTCCCGGTACCAACCGGCAGAAAATCGGCCACCGGCTCGGGACCGGCCAAGCTCAGGGTAACGGCCGCCGCGGCCCATTCGTCTACCAAGCCAGGCAGCTCGTAAGCGGGCGGGGGCGGCGGGGGCTCCGACAGACCGAATTCAAAGCGTGCTTCACCGGCTTCGGCCGGCGGGCGGATGGCCGGCGCCTGGGCTGGCAGGTCGGGTTCTTCCGCAGATGACGCTTCCGGCTGCTCTGCTGGCAGCGGCTCGGCCTGCAGCGCAGCGGGAGGAATATCAGCCCCTTCCTGGTCGACAAGGACGGCCGGAAGTTCAGGTTCGATGACGGGTGCAACTACTTCAGCTACGGTGGGCTCTTCAGCAGCAGCAGCTACTTCCGGTTCTGGCGCTGCCTCAGTAATCGGCGCTGGTGTTAGTTCCGCTGCGGGCGTCACAACCGTGACCTGGGTTTCAGGTTCCGGTGCAGCCTCTACCACTGGGGGTTCGGGGGTTGCGGTTGGTTCCGCAACAGGGGGCAACTCTATGGGCGACGGTGCCGCAACCGGCGCCATCAAAGGAGTGGACACAACAACTTCCGGCGCAACAACGGGCGTTGGCGAAGCAGCCGTTTCCACCGTTGCCGCTGCGACTGGGGTAACTTCGGTTTCTGCGGCAACAGGTGTCACCACTGCAACAGGCGCAGGCATTGCAGCGGGCATGGCTGGTTCCACCGTTACTGATGCTGCCGGCAAGGGTTCCGGAGCCGGCACGTGCACGTGTGCTGGTTCTTCGGGAGCGATTTCGTGGGCTATTTCAACTGCCGGGGCGGTCGGCTCCACTTCCTCAATCAAGCGGCGCAACAGGGCGCGGTCGGCGGCGTAGGTGGCGGCGCGGCGCAGGCGCTGGCCGGCCAGCATGGTGCCCTGGTCGTGGGCAGCCTTGGCCAGCAGCAGGTGGGCCGTTTGGCAGTAGGGGAAGGCTTGGGCCAACTGCTCCAATTCGCGCACTTCCGCCGGACCAAGGGCCGTTGGGCGGGCAAGAACTTGCAGAAGCGTGGCGCGGGTCACGGGTGAAAAAGACTTAAAAAAAGCAGCAGCGAGCGAACAACTTCCTAAACTCCGCGCTATCGACGGAAGAATGGGGCCGCAACATTACGTCAATTTACGCAAATACCCGCAGGTTTTTTTGCTGCTATTCACGGGCATTGGGTACCCAGCTTGGGCAAGGGCTTCACCAATTGAGCCTTATCAAATGCCTCCTAAAGGCCCGCTACCAGTTGGCCACCGACTTGTTGAAAATATCGGTGATGATTTTGTTCGTCGTGGTGCGCACGGCGTTGGGGTCGTTGTTGATGGTGGCGATGTTGCGGTCGGCCGCGTAGTCGTCGAAATTCTGGAATATCTGCTCGAAGCTCTGCTTGTCGTCCTTGGTGTTGGTGAAGCGAATCTTGACCTGAATGGTGAGGCGGTTGGAGCCGGCCTGGCTCACGCCGTTCACCTGCTGAATAGAGGCCGGCGCAAAGTCATACGCCACAATGTTGCCATCGAACTGCAGGTCGCCGTCGCGTGGCACCAGCTTCAGGTTGGTGTTGCGCTGGAAGTAGTCCTTTAAATCCTCCGTGAAGCGCTGCGTCAGAAAAGCGGGCCCCGTCGGCGCGTTGTTCTGAATAGTGGAGATAGAAATGGTGCGCACCGCCGGGTCGATGTTGGTGCCGTTGAAGGAATAAATGCCGCAGCCGGTGAGGAAGCTGCAAGCCACAAGCCACAAGCTGCAAGCTATGAAGTAGCGCGTCGCTTGCCTCGCCTGGCTGACAGTTTGCGACTTGTAGCTCATGGCTTGCAGCTTAAAATCAAACTTGTTCCAGGTCATATTGCTTCAGCTTGCGGTAGAGCGTGCGCTCGGAAATGCCCAAATCGTGAGCGGCGTACTTGCGCTTGTTGTTATGTTTCTTCAGCGCCTTGAGAATCATTTCCTTCTCCTTCACGTCGAGCGAGAGGGTCTCGTCCTCGGTTTCGTGGGGTATGTCTTCCACCGGCGCTTCGTCGTAACGGGCCACCGGCTCGGCGTTGTATACGGTGGGAGCAGGAGGTAGAAAATATTCCGAGCCGCCGCTGGCCTCAAACGCGCTGCCGGGGCCGGTATTGCTGAACAGGTGGCTGTTTTGGCGCAGCAACTCCTGGGCCTCGTGGGGGCGCTGGCCGGTGGCCAGCTCCAGCACCATCTTTTTGAGGTCAGTCATGTCGCGGCGCATGTCGAACAGGATTTTGTAGAGCAAGTCGCGCTCCGAGTAGCCAGCGCCCGCACCCTCGGGGGCACCGGGGCCCAGCAGCATGGGCAGCCGGCTGGTTTGGTCTTGCGGCAGGTAGGGGGCCAGGCGGCGGGCATCCAGCTCCCGGTCGGTTTCCAATACCGAAATCTGCTCGGCGATGTTCTTAAGCTGGCGGATGTTGCCGGGGAAGCGGAAGCGCGTGAGTGCCTGCACCGCATCGGGCAGCAGCGTGATGGGCCGCGTGCGGTACCGCTCAGCCGAATCGGAAGCAAACTTGCGGAACAGCAGGTAGATGTCCTCGCCGCGCTCACGCAGGGGTGGTACCGTAATGGGCACCGTGTTCAGGCGGTAGTACAGGTCTTCGCGGAAGGTGCCAGCCTGCACGCGGTCGAGCAAATTCACATTAGTGGCAGCCACCACGCGCACGTCGGTTTTCTGCACCTTGCTGCTGCCTACCCGAATGAACTCGCCATTTTCCAGCACGCGCAGCAGGCGGGCCTGGGTGCCCAGCGGCATTTCGCCAATTTCATCGAGGAAAATGGTGCCGCCGTTGGTCACTTCAAAGTAACCCTTGCGGGCCTCGTTGGCGCCCGTGAAGGAGCCCTTTTCGTGGCCAAATAGCTCGGAATCGATGGTGCCCTCGGGAATAGCGCCGCAGTTGATGGCGATGAACTGTCCGTGCTTGCGCGGCGAGAGGGCGTGGATAATCTTGGAAAACGACTCCTTGCCCGACCCGCTTTCGCCGGTGATGAGCACCGTCATGTCAGTCGGCGCGACTTGCGCGGCCACCTGAATGGCGTAGTTCAGCGCCGGCGCGTTGCCGATGATGCCGAACCGGAGCTTGATGGATTGGATTTCGGAAGGTGTCAAAGGTTAGTTGTCCGTTGTTAGTTGTCCGTTGTCAGGAAAGTAGTGGAGACTTTCTTCGGTAACTTGAGATACTGGAAGAAGGGAGCGATAGTAACGAATGAACCCTTGCAATAACTTCTTGCAATTGGTTACGGCTGATAGCAATTCTTGAAGCTCTGCCTCGGTCAGGTAGGCTAAATCGTTGGCGAGGTAAAGCTGCGTTTCTACTTCGAACAAAGAGCCTCGCGCCACAAATAGAAACTGCAGGGTGTCTCGGGTATGTTGACGGCCGCAGCCCTCCGCGATGTTTGAAGGAACAGAAACCGCCGCCCGCCGCAATTGATTAGTCAGCCCAAACAATTCTTCTTTTGGGAAATGCTGGGTAAGTTCATAAACCCGCTTTGTCAGCTGTCGGCTTTGTAGCCAAACGCTCAACTCGGTATATGACCTTTCCATTAGAATAAGCTGACAACTGACAACGAGCAACTAACAACTAGACAGCTTCTCCCAGCAGCGCTGCGCCCGTCGTGCTGGTTGCCAGTACGTTCACGTAGTCGCCTTTCTTGAAGTTTTGCTTTGGGAAAATAACTACCTGGTTCTGGCTGTTGCGGCCGCTCAGGTGCTCG
The DNA here is from genome assembly GCF_015694735.1 of Hymenobacter properus. Lineage (GTDB taxonomy): Bacteria > Bacteroidota > Bacteroidia > Cytophagales > Hymenobacteraceae > Hymenobacter > Hymenobacter properus. Next base: position 27,183 of record NZ_JADQDP010000001.1, read on the forward strand.
GCCGAGCGTTTGGATGGTCCTTCTACCAACACGCGGTGCACCTGGCCCACCATGCGGGCGTAGCGGGCGCGGGCGTGCACCTGCTGCCGGTCGATGATTTCCTGTAAGCGGCGCTTCTTCACGTCCAGCGGAATGTCGTCTTCGAGCTTGCGGGCGGCCAGTGTGCCGGGGCGCTCCGAGTAGAAGAAATTGTAGCCCATGTCGTACTGTGCGAAGTCGATGAGGCTCAGGCTGTCCTGGTGCTCTTCTTCGGTTTCGGAGCAGAAGCCCGAAATCATGTCGGTCGAGATGGCGCAGTCCTCGCCCAGAATGCGGCGGATGGCGCGCACCCGGTCCTCGTACCAGGGCCGGTCGTAGGTGCGATTCATCAAAGCCAGCACGCGGGTGTTGCCGCTTTGGGCAGGCAAGTGGATATACTTGCAGATGTTCTCGTACTTGGCCATGGTGTGCAGCACCTCGTCGGTGATGTCCTTGGGGTGCGAGGTGGAGAAGCGCACGCGCAATTCGGGGCTGATGAGGGCCACGCGCTCCAATAGCTGCGCGAAATTCACGTGCTCGGTGCCGTCGGCCGAGGCCCACTTATAGGAGTCCACGTTCTGGCCCAGCAGGGTCACCTCCTTATAGCCAGCAGCTACCAGCGCCTCGGCTTCTTGCACGATGCTGTGGGCATCGCGGCTGCGCTCCCGGCCGCGGGTGAAGGGCACCACGCAGAAGGAGCACATGTTGTCGCAGCCGCGCATGATGCTGATAAAAGCCGTGATGCCATTGGAGTTCAGGCGCACGGGCGTGATGTCAGCGTAGGTTTCCTCGCGGCTCAGCAGCACGTTCACGCCCTTCTGGCCGCCATCGACCTGCTCGATGAGGCCGGGCAGGTCGCGGTAGGCGTCGGGGCCAACCACGAGGTCTACGATTTTTTCTTCCTCCAAAAACTTGCTTTTAAGGCGTTCGGCCATGCAGCCCAACACGCCCACCAGCATGGCCGGTTTGCGCTTCTTGTGCGAGTTAATCTGCTTGAGGCGCATGCGCACCGTCTGCTCGGCCTTTTCGCGGATGGAGCAGGTATTGAGCAGCACGAGGTCGGCGTTGGCGAGGTCGTCGGTGGTGTCGAAGCCTTCATCAAAGAGAATGCTCGATACGATTTCCGAATCTGAGAAATTCATCTGGCAGCCGTAGCTCTCGATGTAGAGCTTGCGCTGGCGGCCGGTGCGGGTGGCAGCCGTGATGCGCACCTCGCCGCTGGGCGTGGCTTCGGTGGTAGGGGCGGCCTGGTCTAGAAAATCTAAGGTTAATAGGGGCTGGGGCATAATTATAGCGCGTTTCGGCGGAAGGCAAAGATACACTTTAACCGGGAGAAATGACAGAATGGCAGGAGTTGCAATTGGTTGCATTAACACAAACGTCTGTCATCCTGAGCGCAGCGAAGGACCTTCTCACGATTGAGTTGCTTGCACTCACGTGAGAAGGTCCTTCGCTGCGCTCAGGATGACAGACGTGCTTTACTCCTTGATAACCGAACCCAGCACCTCGAGCAAGGCCTTGGCTTTCAATAGGCATTCCTCGTATTCGCGCTCTGCGTCTGAGTCGTAGGTGATGGCCGAACCGACCTCAAAGCTGAGGTAGCCGCTGTCCTGCCGGTACTGAAGAGAGCGGATGACAACGTTAAAATCGAAGTCGCTGCCGGGCCAGAGGTAGCCGATGCTGCCGCTGTAGAGGCCGCGCCGGGTGTGCTCGTAGCGCTCAATGAGCTGCATGGCTCGGATTTTAGGCGCGCCCGTCATGGAGCCCATCGGGAAGGTGGCACGCAATATTTCAGGCAGTTGAACATCGGGGCGGAGGTCAGCTTCCACCGTCGAAATCATTTGCCAGAGGTGGCGGAAAGGGTAGAGGCCGAACAGCTCGGGCACACGCACGGTGCCGGTTTGGGCTACGCGGGCGAGGTCGTTGCGTACAAGGTCGACAATCATCAGGTTTTCGGCGCGCTCTTTTTCGTCGTGCAACAGCGTGAGGCGCTGCTGCTCATCGATTTCCGGAGTGGTGCCCCGGCGGATGGTGCCTTTGATGGGCTGCGAATGAATGCTGCTGCCCGCACGCGCTAGGAACCGTTCGGGCGAGGCGCAAAGAAGAAAATGGTCGTGCCAACGCACGAAGCCTGCGAAGGGCGCGGGCGAGGCCGCCATAAGCCGCCAAAAAACATCCACCGGCTCTAGAGCCACATTTTCGGCGTAGAACTCCTGGCACAGATTCAACTCGTAAACTTCCCCGTTTAGAATATCGGTTCGGATGGCTTCCACGGCCTGCAGATAGTCGGCCCTAGGCGTGCGGGGCTGCAACACCGGCACTTGTGGTGCCGGAACTGTTGGTACCGGGAGGGTTAGAATCTTATTTAAGACGTCAGTAGTAAAGCCATGAATTTCAATATGGTCATCCTGCCAATATAGCCAGGTATGAGGGATAAAAAAACCAATCTGGGGCCAGCCCATGCCGCTAAAGTTCTCGCTCGTCAGCGCCTCGATATCGTTCTTGACATCATAGGTTATAAACCCGCAGTACAATACTGGTTCTGATGCTGAATGTGCTAACCCTTCAAGTGAACTGACTGTGGCTGCCCCGACTGGGGCAACCGCCAGCAAGCGCCGGAAGGGGCCCTTCGGATAGAGAAAGTCGTTGTGCTCGAAGTAGGCGCAATGCGCAAACTGCGCCCCCCAGTGCAGCGCCCGCACTCGAAAGTCGGCCGGCAAATCAGCAAGGCGAACAACCAAAGGAGTGGCCGAAGTCAAGTCGTACTGTTCGTTTTATCAGATAAAATCTAGCCTAACGCGTTATTTCAGCTCCCGCAACGCCAGGGTAGCCTTGGCGTCGGTGCTGTTTTTATACTCGTGCCAGGGGTAGTGCAAGGCCCTTTCAAAGTAAATCCTAGCCTTGGCTTTATTGCCAGCCTCCTGGGCCAGGTAACCCTGCTGCAGCGCAGCTTGGGGCGCAAAATAATAAGGTGCCTTGGGGCCTGCCACGGTTTGGGTGCGCTCGAAATAGAACCAGGCCGAATCGAGCCGGCCGAGGCCCTGGAAGGCGCGAGCCCGGCGGTAGGGCTCCTCAATGCGGTCGCGCCAGAGCGTGGCAGGCCTGGCCCGGAAGCTGCGCAGCGTGGCCAAGGCCTGCTGGTTGTAGCCGCCATCGGTTTGCAGGCGGGCGCGGGTGAGGATGGGATTCAGCGCCACGGCCTCGTGGTAGTAGTGCTGGGCGTAGTTGTCTTCCTCCACGTCGGTGGGGCCGGGCTGGTTGATTTGTTCGCGGTAGCGGGCCACGGCCGCGGCCGGCTGCCCGCCCAGCCACGCTGCCAGGTAGAGCTTAAAGGCGGCATCCTTGCGGTAGTGCACTCCCCTGTACTCACGCAAAAATGCCAGATTTTCGCGCTCTGAATCAGCGTAATCGCCCTTGTAAAGCAGCAAATCGGCAGCCATGTGACGCAGGTAAGGTACGGGCACATAGCTAGAACCCGTTGGGCGGGCACGGTAGGCCGCGAGGGCCGCTTCGCCGTGGTGCTGGCGCTTATTGATGCTGATGAGCAGGTAAGAGAACAGCAAATTGTCGGGCTGCTGGGCGTGCAGATGCTCTACTAAGCGCAGAGCTTCTTCGGGCTTTTTGTAATACCCTTCCCGAATCAGGCTGAGGTAAATCTGACTTTCGATTTGGAAGTCGTGGGGTTGGGCAGCCGCCAGCGCCAGGTTTTTCAGTCCCTCGCTGGAGTTAGCCGTCAGGCCCAGCAAGCTCAGCAGCCAGTGGTAACCCTCAGGCAAGGAACCTACGGCAAACTGGCAGATGCCCAGCGTCTTGCGAGCCGGCAGAAACGCCGGGTATCGTTTCACCACGTCCTGCATCTGGCGGTAGCCGCTGCGCAGATGGTAGCCACCCATTACTAAGTGTTTGAACAACAGCTGGGATAAGCCCAGGTGCAGCGTTATTTCGGCCCGGGCGTAGTCGCGCATTGCGCTGGTCGGTACCTTGTCCAGCCTAGCCAAGCGGGCTTCCTGAGCCTTTTCGATGGCCTCGTAGCGCGCGGCGTCCTGGCTAAGCAGCAAGTCGGCAAAGTCGATGCAGTTGGCTACCAGCAGGGGAGCGGGTGCGGCGGGCGTGCTGGCCAGTTCGGGGCGCAACAGCTCGCGGGCGGGGCCCAGGCGCAGCTTGAGCACTTCGGCGTAGGCGCGGCGGCTGGTGGGCGTGAGCTCGCCCACGGTGGCAGCCATTTCGGCGGGCTGCTCCGGTTTCTCAACGGCTTGCGGTGGTGTAAAGCCTGTTAGCAGCACCCCTGCGGCCAGGCTACCCGCCAACCCGGCCGTCCGCCAGCTGCCCGCCACCATTCCCCGAACCATTGCAGCCAAAAAGGTCATCTAATGCTTAAATAAAAAAGGAACGACTCGGGGCCGTTCCTTTTTAAGATTTTTTCAGCAAATCAAAGTCATGAGTTGCTCGCCGGTTGAGCTTAGGCCGTACGGGCTTCGACGTCGGCCAGGATGCGGCCGCAGTGCTCACACACAATGATTTTCTTGTGCGAGATGATGTCAGCTTGGCGCTGGGGCGGCACCGTGTTGAAGCAGCCGCCGCAGGCGTCGCGACGCACCAGCACCACGGCCAGGCCGTTGCGCACGTTGCCGCGGATGCGGGTGTAGGCCGTCAGCAGGCGCTCTTCCACCGGCTTGGTGGCTTCTTCGCGTTGCGTCAGCAGGCCACGCTCTTCCTCCTCGTTCTCGGCCACGATGGTGTCGAGCTCGCCTTTCTTGTTTTCGAGGTCCTTGCGGCGCTCGTCCAGCTTCGACTTGGTGCCGCTGATTTCGGCATTCTTCACGTCAATCTGGTACTGGGCTTCCTTGATTTTCTTGTCGGCAATCTGGATTTCCAGGCGCTGCAGCTCAATTTCCTTGGCAATGGCTTCGAACTCGCGGTTGTTGCGCACGTTCTGCTGCTGCTCGTCGTACTTCTTGATGAGCGACTCGGCGTCTTTGCTGGCCTGCTTGCGGCTCTTGATGAAGTCGTTGAGACCCTGAATGTCTTCGTCGAATTTCTTCACGCGCACTTCGTAGCCCGCGATTTCATCTTCCAAATCCCGCACTTCTTCGGGCAAATCGCCCCGCACACGCCGGATTTCGTCGAGCTGCGAATCGAGGTGCTGCAGGGTGAGCAGGGCTTCGAGCTTGGCGGCTACGGGAACGTCGGCGGGCGCCACGGCGGCACTGTTAGCAGTCATATTGAACGGGGTTCGTAGGGGTTTCAGCGATTAAGACCGCAAAAGTACGTCCAAATCCGGCCGTTAGCAAATCCCGAAACACCTCGCCGGTGAACTGTTCGCTCTCAAAATGGCCCACGTCGCAAAGCATGAGCCGCCCCTCGGCCCCGAAAAACTCGTGGTACTTCACGTCGCCGGTCACGTAAGCATCGGCCCCGCTGGCCCGCGCCGCGCCAATGAGAAACGCGCCCGCCCCGCCGCAGATGGCCACGGTTTTAATAGGCTTCTCAAACGCCGTGTGGCGCACCATCGGCACCAGCAGCTGCCGCTTCAGCAGTTGCCGAAACGCGGCTGGCTCCATCGCCTCCGGCAACTCACCCACCATACCGGCGCCCACTTCCTGGTGCACGTTTTCTAGCTTGATGAGCTCGTAGGCCACTTCTTCATAGGGGTGCGCGGCGCGCAGGGCCCGCAGCACGGCTGCTTGCCGGTGCAGGGGTAGCAGCACCTCCAAGCGCTTTTCGGGTACGGTTTCGGGCTGGTTTTCGGCGCCGATGGCGGGATGGGTGCCCGCGCCGGGCGTGAAGGTGCCCGAGCCCTCGGCCTGGAAGCTGCAGGCGGAGTATTGGCCCACCTGACCGGCCCCGGCGGCGTAGAGGGCGGCCAGCACGCGGCCGGCCACGTCGGCCTGCTGGTCTTCGGGCCGGTTGGGCACGTAGGTGATGAGGCGGGCCAAAATGCCGCTTTGCGGAGCTAGCACGCGGGTTTTTATCAGGCCCAGCTTCTCGGCCAGCTTGTCGTTGACACCGCCGCGCACGTTGTCGAGGTTGGTGTGGGCGGCGTAAATGGCCACGTCGTTTTTGAGGGCGGCGATGATGGTTTGCTCCACCTCGTTGGCGCCGGTGAGGCGCTTGAGCGGGCGGAAAATGACTGGATGGTGGGCCACTACCACGTTGCAGCCGCGCCGCATGGCCTCGGCTACCACGGCGGGCGTGCAGTCGAGGGTAATAAGCACGCCGGTGATTTCGGCCTGCGGGTCACCGCATTGCAGGCCGGCGTTGTCGTAGCTTTCCTGGTAGGCGAGGGGCGCTGCCGCCTCGAGCAGGCGGGCGAGGTCTTGAACGGTGGGCATTATTGGTGAGGAGTATAAAAAGGGAAAAGCCGTCATGCCGCGCGCAGCCGAGGCATCTCGCGTGCGGTAGTAAATCAATCGTTCAACGATGCAGACGAGATTCCTCGGCTGCGCGCGGCATGACTTTCATTATTCGGAAATCAAACCGCCCAGTGTTTCCACGTATTTAGCCACGTTGGTCGCTTCGTCGCGGCTTTTATATTGCATGAGGTAGCGGGGATGGTCGAGGACGACGATTTTCTGGAACAAGCCCAGCTCGGCATTTAGACGCTTCAGAAACTCGCCGTTGCGCTTGCCGAGGCTTACGGCCACGTCGCGGCGCAGGCCCAGCTCTTCCACTTGTTGGCGCAGCGAAAGCTGAATATCCGGCCACAGTGCTTTAATGAGAGCAGAAGAGTCGTAATAGTTGTAGTTCAGCCCATTCTTCAAGAGTACCAGCGGGTAGAGCGAACTCACGAAAAAATGCTGGTAGAATTCGGCCGGCCCTCCCAGGGCGTTGATGAATTTATAGACAAATTGGGTGGAGGTTTCGGGGCGGCCGCGCGGCAGGTCGTTGGCGATGCCGCAGTGCTCGGCCAACGCCGAAGGGTCGGTGAAGGCCACGCCGGTGCGGCCCATGCCCAGTCTGCCGGGGTTGATGCCGAGCAGAGCCACGCGGGGCTGGTTGTCGGCGTAAAATTTATCGGCGAAGCGCGTAAGCAATTCCCGCACGGCCGGCTCGCGGAAGGGACTAAGAGCTTCCACGCCCGCGGGCAGGGCCTGGGGCAGCGGAAACGTCGTGAGAAAACGTAGCAGACGGTCGGCCAGGGTAGACATGACCCAAAAGTACGCGCCGGGTGCCGGCCAAACCCGCCGTACTTTTGGGGGCGTATGGCCCGCTTGCTGATGATTTTGCTGCTACCGTTCTCTTGGCTTTACGCCGGGGTGCTGGCCGTGCGCAACTGGCTTTACGACGCGGGCTGGAAGAAATCGGAAGCCTTCGCGGTGCCGCTGGTAAGCGTGGGCAACCTGCGCGTGGGGGGCACCGGCAAAACGCCGCACGTCATCTGGATGGTGGAAGAGCTATTGCGCCAGGGCCACCGCCCGGCCATCCTGAGCCGGGGCTACGGCCGCCAAACCACCGGCCCGCGCCTGGCAGGCCCGGCCGATTCGGCCGCCACGGTAGGCGATGAGCCCTGGCAGTACTTCGGGCATTTTGCGGCGCAAAACGTGCCGGTAGCTGTGGCCGAAAAGCGCGGCCTAGGGGTGCACCTGTTGTTGCAAGCACATCCCGAAATCAGCATCGTTGTGCTTGACGACGCCTACCAGCACCGCGCCGTGCGCCCCACGCTCAACGTGCTGCTGACGGAGCACGCCCGGCCTTTTTATGAGGACTACGTGCTGCCGGCCGGCCTACTGCGCGAAAGCCGGGGTGGTGCCCGTCGGGCCGATGTCGTCATCATAACTAAATGCCCTGCCGGGTTGAATGCAACCGCCCAGACGGCCATCGCCCAGCGCGTCCGCCGCTACAGCCGCTCGGCTACTCCGGTCCTGTTTTCGACGTATGAATACGCCAAGCCGCAGGGCCTGGCAAGCGTGAGCAGGAGCGAGGAATTGCCAATGGCGGATGACTTACCCAATGTGCCAGCCAAAGGCGCGGCCCTGTTGCTGACGGGCATTGCGCAGCCACAGCCTTTGCGCAAATACTTGGAAAGCCAGGGTTATGACATCCGCTACCACGCGCATTTTCCCGACCATCATGCTTTCGAGCCGGCCGACTTTGCGGCCCTGCGGGCGCATTGGCAGCCGGGCTGGCCTATTTTTACGACGGAAAAGGATGCCACGCGCCTGCGGGCCGCCGTGTTGCGGCCGGTGCTGACGGGGCTTCCCATCTATACCATTCCGGTGCGGGTGGCGTTTCTGGGCATGGGCGGCGCCGAATTGCGGCTGCTGCTGCCCGGCGCGCCGGCCGGTGCCCTCCTGAATTGACTTTAACCCTGCCGGGCTCCGGCGCATTTGTTACCTGTTTGAAGGCCCCGAAACGAGGATTTTTAGGACGCTGGCCGCAACTGCTGGCCCTGGTGCTGCTCACGATGCTGGCCGCGCCCGCCGCCCACGCGCAGGTGCTCGACGACTCCACCAAGGTGGTGTATGGTCCCAAAACCACCCGCGTCATCTACGAGGCCGAAATCCTGCGCGACTCCACCAGCGGTACCCCGCTCGACACCACGCTCACGCGCTTCCCACAGGACCGGTTCTGGACGCACGACACTACTTTCCAGCAGGATTTGGGGGCAGTGGGTACGGCCTCGCGGCCGCTGCTCTACCAGCCCAACCTGCAGTTGGGGGCACGTTTTGGACGTGATGTGTTCAACAAATACGCCCACGACGCCAGCCAGATTCCGTACTACGACTCCCGCTCGCCGTTTTCGTTTTTCCGCTACATCCAGTCCGGCGCCGGCGAGCAGGTGTTTGAATTCAACTACAGCCGCAGCCTGAAGAAAAACTTCAGCGTGGGCTTCAACTACGAGCGCATTGCCTCGAACAAGGTGCTGGCTACCTCCGGCGCGGGCATTGGCAAAGGCTTGGTGGAGCATTCCAACCTGATGCTGTACGGCCGCTTCCAAACGGAAAACGAGCGGTACCACTTGCTGTTCAACATCGGCAACGCCCGGCACCGGGCGGTGGAGCAGGGCGGCATCTGGCCCATCACCACGCGGGCGTACTCGCCGGAGCTGGGCGACAGCGTAACGCTGGGCGAGTCGGCACCCAACCAGCTGTTTAACTACGGCGCGCAGCGGGTGTACCTGACCAAGGCCATTAATCAGGAAGACCGGGACGAGCTGTACTTTACCCAAACCTACCGCCTGCTGGGCCGCGGCCTCACCGCGTACCACACCTTCGACGCCAAGCGCCAGTTCAACAACTACTCCGACACCGAACTGAAGCGCCTCAACACGGCCGAGGTGTACTTTCCGCGCGTGCTGTACTACCCGCGGGTGCTGCGTAATACCCGCGCCATTCTGGACCGGGCCGAGTTCCGGCAGGTCGAAAACACGTTTGGCGTGCTGGGCCGCACCGACGTGGTGGAATACCGCCTGTACGGCCGCTTGCGCAACGCCAGTCTGGCCACCAAAACGCTTTACTCGAACCAAGTGCGGGCCGCCCGCAGCACCACCGGCGACTCGCTGGTGGTAGGCGCGCCCACCCGCACTTTCACCCAGGCTTTCGTGGGCGGCACTGTCGCGTTCAATTACCACAAAATTTACGCCGTAGAGGCAGCCGGCGAGTACAAGCTCTTTGATGAGTACTGGCTGCGGGCTTCGGTGCGCACGGGGCCGCTGTCGGTGGAGGCCTTGCGCTCGTCGTACTCGCCCACGCTCACGCAGCAGGAGTTGGTGGGCAACAACTACGAATGGCACCACCTGCCCGGTACTCCCACCGAGTTCAGCAATACTAGCAGCACCCAACTCACCGGCCGCCTGCGCTTCAAGCTGCCCGACCTGGGCCGCCTCACCCAACAACACTTCGAAGCCAGCGCCAACCTCGTCAACCTCACCAACCTGGTGTATTACAACACGGCCGGCCTGCCCGAGCAAGCCACCGTGGCCAAGAACCTGCAGATTGTGTCGGCCCGACACCAGGTGCATTTCGGCCGCGTGGGTTTCGACAACCAGGCTACTTACACGCAGGGCGGCGACGTGACGGGCATCCGCATTCCCAAACTGGTGACCAACTCGCGGGTGTTCTACGAGAGCTACATCTTCCGCCGGGCGCTGTTCAGCCAGATGGGCATTCAGGTCTATTATCAGTCGGCCTATAAGGCTTTTGATTACAGCCCCAGCACCCAGCAGTTTTACCAGCAAGACCATTTCACCATCACCAACCACGCCGTGGCCGACGTATTCTTCTCGGCCGATATTAAGGCAGTGTCGGTATTCCTGAAAATGGCTTACATCAACCAGGGCATCATCTCGGGCGGCTACTACACCACGCCGTACTACACGGGCTACCCGCGCCGCTTCCAGTTCGGGGTGCGGTGGAACTTCTTTAATTAGAACCCAACAGATGAAAGAGAAAACCATCCTTAAGCTCAAGCTGAACACCGACCCGCGCTGGGTGAACATTGCCGAGAAAAACATCGAGGACATTTTGGTCGACCACGCCTGGTGCGAGCAGAAAGCCGCCAGCACAGGCATCAGCATGATTATTCACTACCCCGAGAAAACCCGGCTAGTAGACGAGCTGACCGACCTCGTAGCCGAGGAGTGGAGCCATTTCGAGCGGGTGCTGCTGGAACTGCGCAAGCGCGGCTACGCCCTAGGCAAGCCCCGTAAAGACGAGTATGTAGTGCAGCTGCTGGCCCACGTGCGCAAAGGCGGCGCCCGCGAGCGCCAGCTTATGGACCAGTTGCTGGTGTCGGCTCTCATCGAGGCGCGCAGCTGCGAGCGGTTCAAGCTGCTCTGGCAAAACATTGCCGACCAAGAACTGAGCAAGTTCTACTACGAACTGATGGTGTCGGAAGCCGCCCACTTCGTGAGCTACGTGGACCTGGCCAAGGAATACTGCGACGCCAAACAGGTAGACGAGCGTCTGCAGGAATTGCTAGTCATCGAAGGCGAAATTGTGACGAATTTGCCCGTGCGCGACGACCGGATGCACTAAGCGCGCCCGCTTGTCATTGTGAGGTGCAGCCGAAGCCATCCGTCCTATCAAAGCCAGGCCCGCTCCAAAGTGACAAAGCCTTTTTTACCATAAAGCCCCGGTACCGTAATGGTGCCGGGGCTTTGTCACATTATTAGGTAAGTCGCTGAGAACTGGACGGATTAGCTACGCTGTCCTTCGGTTGGTTCGGCTGCGCCTCGCAATGACAGACGATGCTTAGCTGTGCGCCGGTAGCACCGTCCCACTCACCTCGCCAAAACCGATGCGCACGCCGTCTTTTTCGGCAAAGCCACGCATCGTCACCGTGTCGCCGTCGAGCAGGAACTTGCGCTCCGAGCCGTCGGCCAGGGGCACGGGGCGGGTGCCACGCCAGGCCAGCTCAAGCATCGAGCCCAGTGAGTCGGGGGTGGGGCCCGAGATGGTGCCCGAGGCGTAGAGGTCACCGGCTTCGATGTTGCAGCCGTTGGAAGCGTGGTGGGCCAGCTGCTGAGCCATGCTCCAGTACATCAGGCCGAAGTTGGTGCGGCTAATGGTGCTTTCCGAGCCGCCGGTGGGTGTGAGGGCTACTTCGAGGTGCACATCGAAATTGTGGGCGCCGCTCTGGCTGAGGTAGGGCAGCGGCGCGGGCTCCTGCGCGGGGCCAGCCACACGGAAAGGCTCCAATGCATCGAGCGTCACCACCCAGGGCGCCACGCTGCTGCCGAAGTTTTTGCCCAGGAAGGGGCCCAGCGGCACATATTCCCAGCTTTGCAGGTCGCGGGCGCTCCAGTCGTTGAATAGGCAAAGGCCGAAAATGTGGTCTTCGGCCTCGCTGATGTCTACGGTGCTGCCTAGTTCGGTGCTGGTGCCAACCACGAAGGCCATTTCCAGCTCAAAATCGAGTTGGCGGCTGGGGCCAAAGGTGGGCACGGCCTCGTCGGGCGCTTTGCGCTGGCCGTTGGGCCGACGAATGTCAGTCCCCGACACTACGATGCTGCTGGTGCGGCCGTGGTAGCCGATGGGAATGTAGCGCCAGTTGGGCAGCAGGGCATTGGCCGGGTCGCGGAACATGGTGCCCACGTTGGTGGCGTGCTCAATGCTGCTATAGAAATCGGTGTAGTTATTCGGCTTGGTGGGGCGCAGCATGCGCACCTCGGACTGGCGCAGCAGGCAGGCGCGCACGGCTTCTTCGTTGTCGCGCAGGCGGGGCTCGTCGTGGCGCAGCAGCTCGCTCACACGCTGGCGCACGGCCCGCCACGCCGGCCGGCCCAGGCGCAAAAACGCATTGAGTGAGCGGCGGCGAAACACTTTGGGCTGGGCGTCGCCCAGCTCGTTGAGGTCTTCAAAAAAGCCGTATTGGCTTGCGGCGTACAAGTCGAGCACATAGCGGCCGATGGCCACGGCCAGTCGCGGCCCCCGCTCGTCCGTCTCGAACACGCCGAACGGCAGGTTTTGAATGGGGAAATCGGAGCCGAGCGGAATGTCAATCCAGGAGCGAAGCGTGGGCGAGTTGGGCGAGGTGGCCATGCGATACAGAAGAGTTTGGCCGCAAAAGTAGGAACCGGGGCGCTGGCACACGGTTCTGCTTGGTTCAAGGCTGGTTTCTGCCAACCTTGCAGCTCTTCAATTCAGCTCCTCCCAGCATGATTCATCCTGACACCGAGCTGCGGTTCATCAGCCCCGAAATAGGTTTTGGCGTGGTGGCTGTCAAGCTTATTCCCAAAGGCACCATCACCTGGGTATTCGATTCGCTCGACGAAGTTTTTTCGCCCGCCGCGCTGGCCGACATGCACCCTTTGCAGCAGGCTTTTCTGGAAAAATATAGCTACCGCGACCACAACGGCGACTATGTCCTCTGCGGCGACCATTCGCGCTTCGTCAACCACAGCTTCCGGTCCAGCTGCATCAGCACGGCCTACAACTGCGAGCTGGCCGTGCGCGACATCCTGCCCGGCGAGGAGCTGACCGACGACTACGGCTACCTCAACCTTACCGAGCCCTTCGACTGCCTGCCCGAGCCCGGCAGCCCGCGCACCCAGGCGCTGCCCGACGACCTGCTGCACTTTCACGCCCAGTGGGATGCCCAGCTCATCGACGCCTTCCAGCAATTCAACCACGTGCCCCAGCCGCTATTGCCGCTGCTCGACGCCACCCACCGCAAGCAAGTGCTGGCCGTGGCCGCCGGCCAGCAGCCGATGGAATCCATCCTGAGCTGCTACTACCACGAAAAATAGCGCGGACTTTGCAGCCGCGTCCCTCAACAACGCCGATGGCGCGGGGACGCGGCTGCAAAGTCCGCGCTACGTGTTGCTACCTTGCTAGCGGGCTTCTACTGCCGTAATTTCCGGTACGGCCTTCTTCACGGTATCTTCCAAGCCGGCGCGCGTCATCGGCGACATGGGGCAGGCCCCGCAGGCGCCTTCCCATTGCAGCTGGAGCACGCCGTCGGGCGTGATGTTGGCTACGCGCACGTTGCCGCCATCGGTGGCCAAGTAGGGGCGCAGGGTGTCGAGGGCCGCTTCGATGCGGGGCATCAGCGGGTGGTCGAAGGTGGGGGCGAGGGTTGCGTTTTCCACGGGCATTAGGAATTCATCTGCACGACGGCCGTTTTGGGGGCCACGTTGTTGCGGATACTCACTTGGCGAGCTACCGACTCAGCCAAATCGGCAAAGAGCACACCCACGGCCGACTTCGGGTCGAGCACAGCGGGCTGGCCCTGGTCGCCGTTTTCGCGGATGCTTTGCACCAGCGGCAGCTGGCCCAGCAGCGGCACGTCGTGCTGCGCGGCCAGGCGCTGGCCGCCGCCTTCGCCGAAAATGAAGTACTTATTCTCGGGCAGTTCGGCCGGTGTGAACCAGGCCATGTTCTCCACCACGCCTAGCACCGGCACGTTGATTTGCGGCTGCCGGAACATCTGCAGGCCTTTCTGGGCATCAGCCAAAGCCACTTTCTGTGGCGTGGTCACGATGACGGCGCCCGTCACGGGTACGGTTTGCACCAGGGTGAGGTGAATGTCGGAGGTGCCGGGCGGCAGGTCGAGCAACAGGTAGTCCAGCTCGCCCCAGTCTACCTCCGTAATGAACTGCTTGAGCGCCGACGAGGCCATGGGCCCGCGCCACACAATGGCGCTTTCGGCCGGCGCCAGGAAGCCGATGCTCATCAGTTTCACGCCGTACTTGACGATGGGCTGGATGAGGTTCTTACCGTTCGGACCCTGGAAAACGTGCGGCGCCTCGTTCTCCACGTTGAACATGACGGGCACGCTGGGGCCGGAAATGTCGGCATCTACCAAGCCCACTTTGGCGCCGGTGGCGGCCAGGGCCACGGCCAGGTTGGCCGTCACGGTGCTCTTGCCCACACCGCCCTTGCCCGAGGCAATGGCAATGATGTTTTTCACGCCGGGCAGCAGGTCGCCGCGATTGTGGCGGCCGGTGGTCACGCGCGACGTCATGGTAATGACGACGTTGGCGTCCTTATCCACCATGGTATGAATGGCGCGCTCGCAGGCATCGTGAATGAGCTGCTTAAGCGGGCAGGCAGGCGTGGTGAGCACCACGGTAAAGGCGACGGTAAGGCCGTCTATCTCGATGTTCTCAATCATGTTGAGCGTGACGAGGTCCTGGCCCAGGTCGGGCTCTTCCACGTAGCTCAGGGCTTTGAGAACGGCTTCTTTGGTTATGGTCATGGGGCAGGCAAAACGCCTCAGGGGCGAAGTACAAAGATAACCCCGGAAGCGGCGGCACGGTTCGGGTCGGTCGAAAATGCCTGTTCAAGCTGCGTAATTGCCGCAAAGATTGAGCGCAAAAATTTAGTGAAAGTCCGATGAATTCCTCCCATATTTACAAACGCACGATTCCCCACCATTTCGCTTACGCTTACCTCGCTCTCGACCATGCAAAACCTCGACCATGCCTTTTGTGCTGCCAACGTGGAAATTGGCAGCTATTCTGATAGTTCCGACAATGACGACCAGCTAGTGGTAGTGGTGAAGCTGGTGGTGCCGCGAGCCGCCAAAGTGCCGGCCCCCGTCCACCAGCCCGAAACCGCGTGGCTGCGGGTGCGGCCCGCGTCGGTGAGCAGCACCGTATTTAGCACAACCCCCGTCGAACTGCAAATGAACAACACCGCCCGGCCCACCGACTGGTCGACCACCGCCACCCTAAAGGCCGCGCCCTTGCGCCCGGCCCAGTGCACGCCCGAAGTCTAGTCCGTGCTATTTTCCTAATCCAGCCGCTGCATCAGCCGCGAGGCCAGCAGGCCTTCGGGCACGCTAAGCTCGCCGGTTTGCGGGTCGATGAGCCCGTTGCGCTCGTCTTCGATGTTGGTGGCCTGGGTATACACGTCGCCGGCGATGGGGCGCTGGCGCAGCTCCTGCTTGAAGGCGCGGATGCTGTTGGTGCGCGCCTCGGCATCGGCCGGGCCGCCGTAGTCGGAGAAGCCGAAGCCGCCCCACTCGCTCACAATCAGCGGCACCTGGCGGCGGTAGAAGAACGGGTCGCCCACCACCAGCGGGAAGGCCGCGGTGCCTTCCATCTCGCCGCCCACCAAGCGGTCGAGCAGCTCTTTCCAGCGCTCCAGGTCGGGCGTATAGAGGTGGGCCGTGAGCAGGTCCGATTTCAGGCGGCCGGTGTACGACACGTGGTGCCAGCCGTCGTTATCCACCACCAGAAACTGCGGATAGGCAATCTGCATGAAGTGGTAGGTTTCGATGATGTACTGGCGGGTTTCGGGGTTGGTGGCAATGTCCTGGGCGCCCCAGTCTTCGTTGTAAAGGCTCCAGATGACGATGCTGGGATGCGTTTCGCTGAGCGTGACGAGGCGCAGCAGCTCGGCGCGATGGTTTTCGCGCGAGCGCGCCGTGGAGCTGTGCGGGCTGGGCACTTCCACCCACAGCAGCAGGCCCAGTTCGTCGGCCAGATTGTAGATGCGCGGGTCGACGCCGGCAATGTGCACGCGCACCAAGTTGCAGCCCAGCGCCTTCATGGCGTGCATGTGGCGCTGCATCTCGGCCAGGGTGGCCGTGCCCGGCTGGTAGAGAATGCCATCGAGGTACACGGACTGGTTGTTGAGGTACACGTAGCGCCCCCGCGACTCAATCTTGCGCAGCCCGAACAGCGTTTCGATGGGCGCAGCGTAGCCCTCGTGGTCGATGAGCTGGGCCAGCAGGCGGTAGCGGTTGGGGGCCTCGGGGCTCCACAGTTCGGCGCCGGGCAGCTCCATCACCACGCGCTGCTGCCACTGCCCGGGCTCGAGGTGCAGCGGGAAGTCCGACTCGGCCAGCGGGGCCGTGCGGTCGGGCGTGAGCGGGTCGAACACCTGCATCCGGATGATGTAGTCGCCCGCGTCGTGAATGCGCAAGGTCAGGTTGAAGCGCACCAGCTGGTCTTCTACCACACTCACCACGCCCACGCGGGAGCGCAGGCGGTTGCGCTCCACGGTTTCGAGCCACACGCTGCGCACGGCGCCGGTGTAGGTCTGGTACCAGATGCCGCCGCGCTTGTACACGTGCGATTCCTGCTTGCCGCGTGGCGTCTCAGCGTCCATTGTGTCCTCGATGCGCACCGTGAGGCGGTTCACCAAGTGCAGGATGGAGGCATCCAGCTCGTAGCTGAAGGAGGTGTATTCGCCGTAATGCGTTTCCTCGCCCTCGATGGTTTTCAGCGGCTGGCCGTTGAGCCACACCCGGGTTTCATAGCCACAGGCCCCAAAGGTGAGCTGAATCAGGGAGCGGGATTGGGGTTCGGCTACTTCGGGCAGGGTAAACTCCCGCTCGTACCACACCACGATTTTGTCGTGCCAAAGCGCGCCCTCCCGATGCCCGCGCACCTCGGCCAGGTGCGCCTCCACCGAGCCCGGCCATTGGGCCTTATGGGCGTAGGTATGGCCCAGGGCCCAGTCTTCCTCCAGGCCCTTGTCTTCCACGTCGGGGGCAAAATGCCATTCGCCATCGAGCAGCACGTGGCTGTTCATGCGCAGCACGGCGCGGGGCAGCGGGTTGGTAAATTCTTCGGGAGCTTCCTCCTGAGGCCGGCTGGCCGAGAGCGAGTAATTTGATTGATTCAGGTCCTCCATGCGGGCTGGGCTAAGGCGGCGCCGCATGTAAGCGCGGTGCCGAGCTTTTCCTGCTAACGGGCCAGGGCGGCAGAATGATGCAAAATGAAAGAGTTGCGCAAGGGATACGGCTCCATAAATGTCTGTCATCCTGAGCATTTCGCGCATAAAGCGAAGACGAAGGACCTTATCATGGCTGAACGACAGTTGTTCGGCCGTGAGAAGGTCCTTCGTCTTCGCTTTATGCGCGAAATGCTCAGGATGATAAGACTTTAAGCAGCTTACAGCTGCAAGCCCATCGCCAACCCGGCGCCGCCGGCCGGGCTGTAGCTGGGCACCAGCAGCAGCTTGTGCGCCAACTTTTGCGGCAGCAGCTTGGTGAGGGCAGGGTAGGCGTGCCACACGGTTTCGGCCGAAAGAAAGCCGATGGCGGCGCCGGCCAGCACGTCGGTGGCCCAGTGCTTGTTGCCGAGCACGCGCATCGCGCCCGTGGCGGTAGCCACGGCGTAGCCACTCACGCTCAGCCAAGGGTACTGCCGGCCGTATTGCTCGTGCAGCAGCGTAGCCGTGAGGAAGGCCTGCGAGGTGTGCGACGACGGGAAGGAGGTTAGCTCCTGTGGATTGTAAGGGCGGGGCTCGGCGGTGTAGCGCTTGAGGTGGCTCACCACGCCCTCGTCGAGCTCGTGTGCCACCAGGTAAATCAGGGTGAAGCCCACGGCGGTGCGTTCGCCACGGTGGCCAGTGGCCATCATGCCGTAGGCCATGGCCAGGGGCACGTGCCGGGTGTAATCGTCGATGCCGTAGGCGTTGAAGCCGCGAAACATCTCCTGCGTTTCGGCCTGAAAATCCTGCTTGGCCTGGCACAGCGTCTGGTTCACCTTGGGGCTGTGGGCCAGCACGCCCACGCCAATGAGCACCGAAGGCACGGCCACGCGCAGCAGTGCCGCCCGCGTGCCGTGAGCGGGCCGCGTTGAATGCGCTACAGAATCGGCGACCGGAAGGGCAGGGGCCTGGGCTTGGGCACCAAGAGTAGTCAGGCCCAGCAGCAAAGTCAGAACAAACTTCAGACGCACGATATTCGGGAAGGCTAGGGGAAAGGTGCTGAAAGTTAACACCTATGCGAACCTTGCTCAAGCCGTTCCGCGCCGCGGCCGCCTCTGGCTAGCCGAATGGTCGCAAAAACCCGGCGAACAGCCGCGCCGGAGCTAGTAGCTCAGGTTGAACGCGCCGTTGGAGATGTCCACGCGGTCGGTACCCAGGATGGCAGACCCGCGCGGGTCGTAGGCGGTGAAGCCGAAGGTGCCCGTGATGGTGCGGGCCGTGGTGTTCACGGCCGTTACGGTGACGGTGCCCAGCAAGCCCGCGTAGCCACTGGTACCGTAAGAACCATAGGGGATACCTCCCGAGCTACGCACATACGTGGCGTTGCCGCTGAGCATCACATTTTCGAGGCGGAGAGGGTGGGCGTGGCGCTGAAATAGGGCAGGTTGAGCCCCATAATTTCGGCAATATTGCCATTTTGTGAAGTGGCCAGCAGCGAGAAGCTGCTGGGGGCACCGTTGGTCAGGCTCACCGAGCCCCCGACCGTGCTGCTGTTGTAGTTAGTGCCGCTCCGGCTCCAGCTCACAGTGCCGCGTAGCGAGGCAGAGGTCGGACCTGTCGGGCTCACCGTAATGGTGCCCACCGAGGCCGTGGCCCCGGTCGTGACCGTCACGGTGCGGGGGCTGGGCTGCACGTAACCGGAGTTCTCGCGAAACGATACGTTGTAGGTGCCAGCCGCCACATTGTTGAATTTGAAGTAGCCGTTCACGTCCGGTGTGGTGGCGGGACCGTTGGTACTGCCAGGCGTCGTGAGCACCACCAAGTAAATGCTGTTGACGGGCGTCACGGTGCCTTCCACGGCGCCTGTGCTGCCAGAAACGGCAATAGTGCCCACCGAGGCCGTGGTGCCGGCCGTTACGGTTACGGCGCGGGGGCTGGGCGGGAGGTAGCCGGAGTTTTCGCGGAACGAAACTTCGTAATTGCCCGCATTTACATTGTCAAACTTGAAATGGCCGTTGCCATCGGGCTGCGCGGCCTGACTGCTACTGGCCCCAGGAGCCGCCAGCAGGACCAGGTTGATGCTGCCGGCCGGGGCGACAGTGCCTTCCACGGCACCCACCACGCTTGCGGGGTCGGGCGAATTCTTTTTCGAGCAGGCCACCAGGCCCGTCAACAGCGGGAAAAGGGCAAGGCCGAGCAACAACAAGTAACGTTGGGAAAAGCGTAAAGGACGCGGCATACAATAAGTGAAAATGGAAACCAAAAGCACGAGCCTGCAAAAATAGAAACGGCGGCGCATAGCGGCCCACGGCCGCCCTACGCCGCCGCGCGGGCCTCTATAACCAGTTCCTGGGCCGGCTTAGGTTTTCTGTTTCTTCTTCTTCGCGGCGGGGAAGAGGATGTTGTTTAGGATGAGCCGGTAGCCGGGCGAGTTGGGGTGCAGGGCCAGGTCGGTGGGTTCTTCGCCCACGAGGTGCTGGTAGTCTTCAGGGTCGTGGCCGCCGTAAAACGTCCAGGTGCCCTTGCCCAGGGTGCCGTGGATGTAGCGCGCCTCGCCGGTCTGCTTGGTTTCGCCCATCACAATCACATCCGACTTAATCAGGCTCTTCCGGAAGGCCGTAGTTTGACCCATGAAGCCGTGGATGGTTTTCTCGTGGTCCTGCGTGAGCATGGTGGGCACCGGGTCGTACTTGGCCGAGTAGGTGAAGAGCTGGAAGTAGTCGTTCTGCTCGCCCAGGCCCCGCTCGCTGGGCTGCATGTCGATGTTGGAGTACTCGTATTGGAAGGGATTGCGCTCCAGCTGAAAGTTCTGGAAGGCCAGGCAGCGGTTGAAGTTGAGCTTGGATTGGGCGGCCGGGTCGGCCGGGTCGCCGTCGTACATGCTTTCCACCATGTCGATGCCCAGGCCCGCCAGGGCGATGTCGTAGGAGTCGGTAGCCGAGCACATGGCAAACAAAAAGCCGCCCCCGGCAATGAACTCCTGCATCTTGGTGGCTACGGCGCCCTTCATCACGCTGACTTTATTGAAGCCGTTGCGCTTAGCGGCGGCTTCGGCGTCGCGCACCTGCTGCTGGTACCAGGGGTAGTTGCGGTAGGAGGCGTAAAACTTGCCGTACTCGCCGGTGAAGTCTTCGTGGTGCAGGTGCAGCCAATCGTATTTAGGCAGCTCGCCCTTTAGTACTTCGTCGTCGTAGAGCTGCGTGTAAGGGATTTCGGCGTAGGTGAGTACCATGGTAACGGCGTCGTCCCAGGGCTGCTTGCCCTTGGGCGTGTACACCGCAATTTTGGGCACCTTCTCAAGCTTCATCACGTCCATGTTGGCGTTGGGGTCGGCTATTTCCTGCAGAATGCCGGTGTACTGCGCCTCGCTGATAACCTGGAACGATACGCCGCGCACGGCCAACTCGTTTTCGGCCGCCGAACTGGTTTCGAAAGCGAAGGCGCCGCCCCGGTAGTTCAGCAGCCAGTCGACGGGCACCTCGCGCTGCAGCAGCCAGAAGGCCACGCCGTAGGCCTTCAGGCACTCCTTCTGGGTGTTGTCCATCGGGATGAGCACGTGGTTGGCGCGGGCAGCCAGCGGCGCGGCCAGCAGCAACAGCAATAAAAAACGCTTGAACAGCATAAGATTTTAGCAAAAGAAACGCGTCTGAGCAACGAGGTTGCGGCGGCAGTGGTTCAAGTTAAGCGCCGGCCGCCGAACTTTGGGCGTTGCCGTTGCCGGTTATCGGTATTGGCACCGCTTGTCATTCCCTGCAAGGTCTGTCATCCTGAGCGCAGCGAAGGACCTTCTTAAGTGAGAACGGTTTCGTTCGTTGGTGAGAAGGTCCTTCGCTGCGCTCAGGATGACAGGTTCCCCAAACCTTCTGCAAAAACTCGCCATGAGTCCCCTCGAAAACGTCCGCGAAGCCTTTCGCTCCATCCGCGCCAACCTGCTGCGCACCGTCCTCACGGCCCTGATTCTGAGCATCGGGCTATTTGCGCTGGTGGGCATTCTCACCAGCATCGACGCGATGAAAAACGCGCTGTCCGAAACCTTTGCCAGCCTGGGGGCCAACTCCTTCGAGCTGCACGCCAAGGGCTACACCAACCGCTTCCAGCGTGGGGGCGTGAAGGGCAAGCAGTACCCGCCCATCGATTATCTACAAGCCAAACTCTATAAAAAAGCCATGGGCGACGACGCCCAAGTGGGCGTCTCGGCTTTTATCTCGGGCGCGGCCGAAATGAAAGCCAATGGCATCAAAACCAACCCCAACATGCAGGTAATTGCCGGCGATGAGAACTACCTGAAAATTCAGGGCTACAACCTCAGCGAGGGCCGCATCTTCTCCCAAACCGAGCTTAATAGCGGGGCTAACGTGATGGTGGTGGGCGACGAAATCAAGCAGAAGCTGTTTCCCAAGCAAAGCCCTGTGGGCCAGTATGTGTCGGCCTTAGGCCGCCGTTTTCTGATAGTGGGCCTGCTCGAAAAAAGCGGCAGCGGCATGGGCGGCGGCGGGGCCGACCGCCTGGCCCTGCTGCCCCTCGAAACCGGCAACCAGATGCCTCGCCAGCGCGCCCTCACCTTCGACATCAAAACTGCGACCGACAAGCCCGGCACACTGGCTTACCTCATGGGCCAGGCTACGGGCAAGATGCGCGCCGTGCGCCACGACCGCCTGGGCCAGGAAGACAGCTTCACGGTAGAAAGCAGCGAGTCGTTGGCGGCCGACCTGGACTCCATTTCCGGCAAGGTGAAGGCCGGCGGCAGCGTCATGGCCTTTATCACGCTGCTGGGCGCCAGCATCGCCCTCATGAACATCATGCTGGTGTCCGTCACGGAGCGCACCCGCGAAATTGGGATTCGCAAGGCGCTGGGCGCCACGGCCCTGCAAATCCGCCAGCAGTTTCTGATTGAAGCCATTGTGATTTGCCTGCTGGGCGGCACGTTGGGTATCGTGCTGGGTGTGCTGGGTGGCAACGGTGTGGCCAAACTCATCGGCTCCGAGTCTTTCTACGTGCCCTGGGGCTGGATGATGCTGGGCCTGCTCATCTGCGTGGGTGTGGGGCTGTCGTCGGGCTACTACCCGGCCAGCAAGGCCGCGGCGCTCGACCCCATTGATTCGTTGCGCTACGAGTAGGGCAGAGGTCTTGCTTCCAAATGAAAACGCTGCTATTTGGTTTGTTTCTACTGGCCCCGGCCTTGCGGGCGCAACCGGTACCGGGCAGCATGGCCCAGGTGTATACGGTGACCAGCGACCGTTACGAACGTTTCCGAATGCCGCGAGTACGCTTGCCGAATGCGGTCGTTGCACGGCGCATCAACCGGCAGTTGCTGCGGCAGTGCGTCGATTACACTGGCAGCGTGGATTCGACGGCCAGCCCGCGGCAGCAACTGCGGCAGACACTTCTGGAATGTTGCTACGACCAGGAATCGAAGACGTGGATGGCCGGTGGCCTTGGCTACACCGGCACTGATTATACTGTGCTGTTGAACCAGGGCTATTTGCTGTCGGTCGAATTTACCAGGGATAATAACGGCCTCACTGAACTCGCCGCCGAACACCTAACCTTCGACCTGCGCACGGGCAAACGGCTGACGTTGGGCGACCTCGTGGCCGACCCACCGGCGCAGTTAGCCCAGCGGATGGATTGGGCCATAAACCGCCGCCTAAAGGCTGAATTGGCCGATGTAGCGGCCGTTTACGGTGACTCGGACGTCATCGCGCATGTGGCACAGCTCTACGGGTTTGAGGATTGGAACATGGTTAAGCAGAAGCCGATTCTTGCCGACACTTCGGCCGCAAGTGCTTTGGACGAGCAATACTGGCTTAAAACCGCCGATTTCGCGCTGGATGACCACGCCCTGTTGTTGTATCACAACGTAGGCATGAGCCGCATAGACATTCCGTTTTTGCCCGACCCCGTTTACACGTTTCCTTTTGCACGCATTCACCCGCGCGGCCTGTTGGTGCCTCTAGCTAAAGCTGCGGCTGCGAAAAAGCCCAAAACCAAATAACAACGCCGGTTTTTATACATTTGCGCAAACCTCATTTGTGCAAGCATGGTGGCCATTCCCGCTTCCGAAACCATTGACCGGCGTTTTGCCCAGCTTATTCAACAGTTTGGACTAACGAAAAACAGCTTCGCCATATCGCTGGGAAAAACCGCCAGCGTGGTGCAGCACCTCATCGACGGCCGCAACAAGCCAGGCTACGACTTGCTGTGCAAGGTCTTCGAGGTCTACCCAAATGTCTCAAGAGATTGGCTGCTGCTCGGCCGCGGCCCTATGCTGGTGGGCGGTGAGCCCATCGCCAAGCCCGCGCCCCGTTCCGCGCTCCCAGCGCCCGAGTCCCCCCTGGAGCCCATCGACCTTTCGGATATCGAGGTCCGCAGCACCCGTCGCGCTGGCTCTGGGGCCACCAGCACGCAGTTGCAGCCGGAAGAAATTACCGCTACGCTGGTTTTGGCTGCAGCGGCCCAACAGCCCGCCCGCACCGCTGCACCCGTGCTGAATGAGCCCGCACCGCAGCCTATTGCACCCCCAGCCGCTGCTGAAACTCCCTCCGTTGAAACGAAAGCCAGTTCACTGCCGCCCGTTGCTCATCCGGAGGAGCCGGTTATTGCAGCACCTCCGGTAGCGGCTGCCGCCAGTGCGCAGCCAATGCCAGCTGCTGTCCCCGCTGCTGCGCCATACGCTGCCCCCAACCCCGAAGCTTATATCTCGGCCGCATTGCATGCCCAACACATGCAGCACCAACTGGCAATGGCCGAATTGCGCAACCAACACTTGTTAGAACAACAGCAGATGCTGCGCGAGATGCTCGCCATGGCCCGCCAAGCAATGGTCTGAACCACAGATTCGTCCGGATTTCTCGGATTGCACGGATTTTTTAGCCGGTGCGCAAGGCATGCAAACGGATTATTGAAAAGAAGAAAGGCCGCTCTCAGAGCGGCCTTTTTTGTAGGAAACAGAGCGAAATAATCGTTCTCAAAATCCATGCAATCCGAAAAATCCGGATGAATCCGTGGTTCAGACTAAAATACCCACTTCCTCAGCCTCCATCAGCCCCAGCGCATTCACCGCCGTGAGACGTAGGGTTTTCATCTCGCCGACCAGTAGCGGGTCGTACTTGGCGGCCACGCGGATATAGTTGGGGGTGAAGCCTTCCATGCGGCCATCGGTCACGTCGTCCTCGAACAACACGTCGGTTTCGAGGCCCAGGTGCTGCTCGTAGAAGAAACGTTTCTTCTTCTCCGATAGGCTGCGCAGCTGCGTGGTGCGTTCGTGGCGCACCCGGTCCTGCACGCGGCCGGGTAGGCTGGGTGCCAGCGTATCGGGCCGCTCCGAGTAGGGGAACACGTGCAGGTAGGAAATGGGCAGTTCATTCAGGAAGTTGTAGGTATCGAGAAAGTCGGCGTCGGTTTCGCCCGGAAAGCCCACAATCACATCCACCCCAATGCAGGCGTGCGGCATTAGCTCCTTGATGCGGGCTACGCGTTGGGCGTAGAGGGCCCGGCGGTAGCGGCGGCGCATCAGGCCTAGTATCTTATCCGAGCCGCTTTGCAGGGGAATGTGGAAGTGAGGCATAAAACGCTCCGAAGCAGCCACTGTGCTCAGAATGCCGTCGGTCAGCAAGTTCGGTTCGCAGCTGCTGATGCGGAAGCGGCGGATGCCGCTCACCTTGTCCAGCGCCTGCACCAGTTGGGTGAAGTCTTCGCGGCGCTCCCGCTCGGGGCCTTGCAGGCCGAAGTCGCCGAGGTTGACGCCAGTGAGCACGATTTCCTTCACGCCGGTTTCGGCCAGCTTTTCTACGCGCTCTACCACGCTGGCCACGCTGCCTGAGCGGCTGCCGCCCCGCGCCAACGGAATGGTGCAGAACGAGCAGGAATAGTCGCAGCCGTCCTGTACCTTGAGGAAGGTGCGGGTACGGTCGCCGAATGAATGCGCCGCTACAAACTCGGTGGCTTCCGAGATGGGGGAGGCGTGCACCGCGCCGGGCTGCCCGGCGGCCGGCTTCTTGAAATCCGCCAGTATATCGACCAACTGGAACTTCTCGGCGGCGCCGAGCACGGCGCTCACCCCGGGAATTTCCGAGATTTCCTGCGGCTTAAGCTGGGCGTAGCAGCCCACGATGGCCACAAAGGCATCGGGGTTGTGCTTGAGGGCCTGCTGCACCACCTTCCGGCACTTGCGGTCGGCGTGGTCGGTCACGGAGCAGGTATTGATAACGTATAGGTCGGCGCCGGCTTCGAAAGCGACTTTGGCAAAGCCCTTTTCTTCAAACTGCCGGCCGATGGCCGACGTTTCGGAAAAGTTCAGCTTGCAGCCGAGGGTATAAAAGGCAACGGATTGAGGGGTAGGCATAGCAGGCGCAAAGGTACGGCCGGGGGCCAAAATGCGCCGCCTGGCCTTTGCCCTAGCGGCGAGCAAAGTCTTCCAGCGAAACTTGCTCCAGTGCCTGGCCGAGGCGTACCTGGGCATCGGGCACGGTAGCGTCGCGCTCCCAGGTGTTGCGGCCCACGTTGTCGAAGGTCACTATTCCGGCCGGCGACACCGTTCCGAACCCGTTATTAAACGTATAGAAAGCAAACGGCACAGCTTTCGGCGCAAGCAAGTCGCGGCTCCACACAAAATCGGCAGCGGGCAGGCGCAACTGGTGCAGCAACGTGGCCGCCACATCCGTCTGCGAGCCGATGGTGCTTACCACCCGGCCCCGGCTTTCGGGCTGGAGGGCGCCCCCGGCCAGCAGCAGCGGAATGTGAAACTTTTCCGGACTCTGGTTAGACGAATTGCCGGGTAAGATGTGGCCATGGTCGGCCACGAGTACCAAGAGGGTATTGGCGTACCAGGGCTGTTGCTTGGCTTTTTTCAGAAATTCTCCCAACGCGTAGTCGGTATAAAACACCGAATTGCGAAACAAGTCTTCCTCCGCCTTGCCCGGAAACCGAGTTTTCATCGGCACGTCGAATGGCTCGTGGCTGCTCAGGGTGAAAGCTGTGACAAAAAAGGGCTGCCGCTGCCGGGCCAAGTCTGCTAGCACGCGGTTGAACAGAACGCCGTCGTGCGCGCCCCACTTGCTATTTTGGTCGGCGGCGGCAAAATCGGCGCGCTCGGTCAGGTGTTCGTAGCCGGCCGTTTGGAGGTAGCTCTTCATGTTGGCAAAAGCCAGCTCGCCACCATAGTAGTAGCTGGAGCTGTAGCCTGCCGTGGCCAGCGTGCGGCACAGGTGCGGCAAGCTCTCCGTTTTGCGCGGAAACTTGATGATACTGGTTGTAGGCTGGTTAGGGTAGCCCGACAGCAGCGACACAAGGCCCTTCTGGCTGCGGTCGCCGGCCGCGTAAACGCTATCGAATAGTACACCCGTGCGCGCCAGGCTGTCGAGGTTGGGCGTGACGCCTTTTTCGCCGCCCACACTACCCACTAGCTTGGCCGTGAAGCTTTCGAGGATGATAAACAGCACATTCGGCCGCGAAGTCGTCAGCACCGCGGCGGACGTATCTGGGGGCGCCGCCGCACCCACAGCCCTAGGGTACAGGCCTGCCACCAGCCGCCGGGCCGTGCTGTCGGCCATGAAGGGTGCGAGGGGCTTTTCCTCGGCCCGCAGCACCAGGGCACTCATCAGGTTCCAGGGCGCATTAAGTGCCGCGTGATTAGCGAAAGGGATGCGCGAGAAGTACACGTCGCTTTGGTTTATCGGAATTTGCTGCGTGCCGCCCCGCAGCGGCACCACCAGCAGCGCCGCGTACAGCAAACTGGCCAGCGCTGCCCGCCCGCGCCCAAACCACGGCGGCAGCGCCGGCATCCGGCCTACTACTGCTTTATACAGCCACCAGCTGCCCGCGCCAAACCCAGCCAGCAACGCCAGTAATAGCAGCACCGGCGCACTGCCCGCCGAGGCGGCCATCTCAGCGGGCGAGTTCAGGTATTGCAGCGGCGTGTCGTCGAGTCGAAAGCCCCAGGCCCGGTACAGCTCCAGGTCAATAATTATCAGTAGAACCAGCAAAGCTCCAATTGCGCCCGAGTAAGCATTAATCAGCCCGCGCAAGGGCAGCCGGGGCACAAGACTGCCCACTATAAACAGCACAAAGGGTAGCAAACACACGTAGGCCGCCGCTGATGCATCTAGCCGCAACCCGTACCCGAACGTGGCTGCCATTGTGCCAAACGAAAGCTGCTTTGCGGCAGCATACTCGTAGCCCAGAAACAGCGCCCGGCCCAATCCGAAAAAAAGCAGCCAGAACAAAAAGTAGCGCGGCTGAAACGCAAAGCGGTTTTTCACGCAACAAAGATAGCCTTTGGGTGCAGCCGGCTTTATAAAGCTTCTGAAGGCAAACCGTTGCTTTTCGATAGGTGATACCATAAGATTGATGTAGTTACGATGGGGTCATGCTAAAAATGAGTGCTTTTTTATGGTAAAGCCCCCAATTTTTAGGGGGAGGCGCCGTAAAAAACGATTCTTGCTTTATCTTTGCCCCAGAAATTACACCTCACCTAGTCACCAGTCCTCGTCGGTACTTTTGTTTATGGCCACCCTTCGCTTTAAAGCCCTCGAACTCGTTAATCAGCGCCACCCCATTACCGTGGTGCCCGCTGCCGCCCGCCGCTCCGATAGCTACGGGCAAAACGTGTTCAACCTGGAAGCCATGCGGGCTACCATGCCCGGCGACTATTTCAAGAAGCTGCAAGCTGCCATCAAGCAGGGCGCTACCGTGGAGCGCAACGTGGCCGACGCCGTGGCCTCGGCCATGAAAACCTGGGCCATGGCCAAGGGCGCCACGCACTACACCCACTGGTTTCAGCCTCTGACCGGTGCCACCGCCGAAAAGCACGACTCCTTCTTCGACCTCAACTCCGACGGCCGGCCGATTGAGAACTTCAAGGGCTCGGCCCTCGTGCAGCAGGAGCCCGATGCCTCGTCGTTCCCCAACGGCGGCATCCGCAATACCTTCGAGGCCCGCGGTTACACCGCCTGGGACCCCACTTCGCCCGCCTTCATCATTGAGACGGTAGGCGCCAAAACGCTTTGCATCCCCACCATCTTCGTGGCCTACACCGGCGAGGCGCTCGACTACAAAGCACCGCTGCTGAAGTCGCTGGGCGTGCTGGAGAAGGCCGCCGTGGAGGTTTGCCAGTACTTCGACAAAGATGTTAGCCGCGTTAACACCACGCTGGGCATCGAGCAGGAGTATTTCCTAGTTGACAAGGCGTTGTACGACGCCCGTCCCGACCTGGTGATGACCGGCCGCACCCTGTTCGGCCACACACCGGCCAAAGGCCAGCAGCTCGACGACCATTACTTCGGCTCGATTCCGGCCCGTGTGCACGGCTTCATGCTGGAATTTGAAGAGGAGGCCAACCTGCTCGGCATTCCGCTGCGCACCCGTCACAACGAAGTGGCCCCCAACCAGTTTGAGTGCGCCCCCACCTTCGAGGACGCCAACCTGGCCGTGGACCACAACCAGCTGCTGATGGACGTGATGGACCGCGTAGCTGAGCGCCACAACTTCAAAGTGCTGCTGCACGAGAAGCCTTTCGCCGGCGTGAACGGCAGCGGCAAGCACAACAACTGGGCGATGAGCACCGACACCGGCGTGAACCTGCTCGCGCCCGGCCGCCGGCCCAAGGAGAACCTGCAATTCCTGGCCTTCTTCATCACCACCATCAAGGCGGTGCACCGCTACGCCGACCTGCTGCGCGCCAGCATTGCCTCGGCCAGCAACGACCACCGCTTGGGTGCCAACGAGGCCCCGCCGGCCATCATGTCGGTGTTCGTGGGCTCAATGCTGGACTCGGTGCTCGACGAACTGGAGCGCACCGCCAAGCTGCCGCTCGACAAAGGCGACAACATCTACCTCAAGCTGGGCATCGATAAGATTCCGCCCATCCTGCTCGACAACACAGACCGCAACCGCACTTCGCCCTTTGCCTTCACCGGCAACAAGTTCGAGCTGCGCGCCGTGGGCTCCTCGGCCAACTGCTCTTCGGCCATGACGGTGCTCAACACGATTGTGGCTGACCAGCTCATCGATTTTAAAGCATCGGTAGACGCGCTGATTGACCAAGGCAAGAAGAAGGAAGTGGCCATCGTGGAGGTGCTCCGCGAGTACGTCATCTCTTCTAAAAACATCCGTTTCGAAGGCAATGGCTATTCCGACGAGTGGAAAGAAGAGGCTGCCCGCCGCGGCCTGAACAACATTGCCACCACCCCGCAGGCCCTGGATGCCTTTGTTCGCGAAGACGCGGAGGAACTTTTTGCCCGCCACGGCATCTTCTCCCAAGTCGAGCTTCATGCCCGCCACGAAATCCTGCTGGAGGAGTACATGAAAAAAATTCAGATTGAAAGCCGCGTGCTGGGCGACCTGGCTATCAACCATATCATCCCAACTGCGTTACAATACCAGACCAAACTTATCAATAATGTGCGCGGTTTGCGCGAACTTGGCCTCGACGATGAGTACAGCCAAGTGACCGTGGACATGATTAAAGCCATTTCGCGCCATGTAGCCACTATTAAAACCACGGCCGACGCCATGACGGAGGCCCGCAAGCAAGCCAATAAAATCGGAGACGCCCGCGAACTCGCGGTGACGTACTGCGAACAAGTAAAACCGAAATTCGACCCCATCCGCCGCGCCGTAGACAAGCTCGAACAGATGGTGGCCGACGAGGACTGGCCGCTGGTGAAGTACCGCGAACTGTTGTTCAGCCGGTAGTTCCTGACGGACGGAATCGGGTCCGGTGTTGGGTGGGAATTCTCGCCGCGCCCCGGTTTTTAAAGAGGTGCCTCCGTGAGGCGCCTTTTTTTGGCCGTCGGCCGCAAACGATTGCGGGTAGTTGGAATACGGCCTGATACGTGTGCCGGGGAGTTTGGTTACTTCGCAATTTTGGTGGATGAGGAGGGCCCGAGTAGCAACGGCAACCGCGGTGCCTGGATGTCGCTGTCCTCATCCACCACCTCGGCGCTGCTGCCGGGGTCGGGCACCAGCATGCGCCAGGTGGCACTACGCAGCTCGTCGAGCTTATCGAGGGCTTCGCTCACGGTCGGATTGGCTTTAAGCTTGTCGAACAAACCGCTTTTGTGGCCGGCCACAATTAGCTTTTCGATGACGAAGGGCAGCACCCAGCCCACCACGTTCGACGCCAGGGCACCGCGCAGCCCCAGGCGCAATAAGAGGCGTGTCGTCATTTGCTCCAGCAGGAGCACGCGGGCAGCCGGAAGGGCTTTGTCGGCCAGGAAATCGGCCACCAGCTTTAGGTTGCCTTTCTCGACTTCAGCCCGCAGCACGTCCTGCACGCTGTCGAGGGCCCGAGCGGCCAGTTGTCGAAACAGGCGGCCGGTTTGCCAGGCGGCCAGGCCGGTAACACGGGCCGCGCCCAAGAGCGTGGGAAGAAAGCGGGGTTTTTTCATGTGGTGCAGCAGTCGGCGCTGCCTGCTTATTTGTTGCTTGATAGGAACGCGAGGGGCGCAATTTGGGTTAAGCCCGGCAGTGAGCGCCGCGGCGCGATTAAGACGCGATTAATTAAAAAACCATTAAAAATCGCGTTTGGCATCCTACTTGATAACCTGGAGCCGTATTGCTTGTTAAGTTGCTGCCCTTTAGGCATCTTTTTACTGCTTATGTCAGACTTGCTGCTGGATATAAATTTACAACAGTTGCCCGATGAATACTTCGGCGGCGAGTGGCAGGTGGCCAACCGTGTGCTAAACCACAATGACCCCAGCAGCCCGCTGGCGCGGGCGGCGCGGCTGGTGCTGTCGCCTGGCCAGCTAGAAACGCAGCCCATTCCGCCTGGCCCCAGCCAGACCGGCCAATGGGCCGTGATGCGCGATGAGATTCTGAATCGGCCGTACCTAAGCTTCGAACTGCCCAATGAGGCCACCCGGGCGCTGGTGACGCGCCTGCGCCGCTCTGCCGACGGCTTGCACAGCCAGTTGAACCTGTATTTTGCGTCGGGCATGGAAATGCAACTCGACCGCGCCTGATTTTTCTTTTCGAACCTTCAATTCATTTTCGTTCGTGGATAATTCGTCATCCGTCACTCCGTTGCCTGCCGACGCGGCGCAAGGCCTGGTGGGGCCCGAGCAGTTTACGTTTCTGGCCGATATGATTCCGCAATTGGTCTGGATAACGGACCCGACGGGCTTTCATACCTATTTCAACCAGCGTTGGATTAACTATACCGGCTACGACCTGGCGGGCAGCGTGGGTCCCGATATGTGGAACAACCTGCTGCACCCCGACGACCGCGCCCGCGCCCGCGAGGTGTGGGGCCACTCGCTGGCCACCGGCGACGACTACAACATCGAATACCGCTTCAAAGGGCGTGATGGTAACTACCGGTGGTTTCTGGGCCAGGCGCTGCCGCGCCGGGGCGACGACGGCCATATCATCGCCTGGTTTGGCACCTGCACCGACATTCAGGAGCAGCGTCAGATGCGTGAGCAGTTGGAAGCCGCTTATTCCGATTTGGAGGCTAAGGTAATGTTCCGCACGCTGGATTTGGAGCGCGAACTGAAAGAGCTAAAAGCGCAGGTGGGCAAATAGTTGCACCGGCAAAACTTGCTTTTTAAGTGACAAGACGGCTCTTCTGAGCCGTTTTTCGTTAGCAAGGAGCTGCGCAATCAGGTAAGAAGCGCCCTTTCAACATTCCCAATGAAAGCCATTGTTATCCTACAAGCCGGCGGCCCTGAGGTGCTGGAGCTAAAAGAGCAACCAATGCCCCAGACGGAGGCGCACGAGGTATTGGTCTGCATACAAGCCGCCGGCGTAAACCGGCCCGATGTGCTCATGCGCCAGGGCAAATATGCGGGCAGCGGCGACGTGGCCGGCATGGTGCCCGGCTTGGAAATAGCTGGGACTGTGGCAGCCTGTGGCGCGGAGGTCACTCGCTGGCAGCCCGGCGACGCCGTATGCGCCCTGCTGCCCGCCGGTGGGTACGCCGAATACACGGCAGTCGACGCCCGCCATTGCCTGCCTGTGCCGACCGGGCTGAGCATGGTGGAAGCTGCTGCGCTGCCCGAAACTGTATTTACGGTGTGGCACAACGTGTTTCAGCGCGGAGCCCTGCAGCCGGGCGAGACGCTGCTGGTGCACGGCGGCAGCAGCGGTATTGGCACCACGGCCATTCAACTGGCACGGGCGTTGGGCAGCCGGGTGGCCGCCACGGCCGGCGACGAAACGAAGTGCAGCGCCTGCCGCGAGCTAGGCGCCGACTGGGCCATTAATTACAAAGCCGAAGACTTCGAGCAAGTGCTCAACGAGGAAGGTGTCGACGTCATCCTGGACATGATTGGCGGCGACTACACGGCCAAAAACCTGCGCCTGCTGAAAGACGACGGACGCCTGGTGTTCGTGAATGCCATGCAGGGCGGCAAGGGCGAATTCAACGCCATGGATGTCATGCGGCGCCGACTGAGCATCACGGGCAGCACGCTGCGCCCGCGTTCGGCCGATTTTAAAGCGGCGTTGGCGGTGGAGGTGGAAAAGCACGTGTGGCCGCTGATTGCGGCGGGGAAATTCCGGCCGGTTATCTACAAAACTTTCCCGCTGGCCGAAGTTGCGGCCGCGCATCGTTTGATGGAAAGCAGCGCGCACATTGGGAAGATTGTGCTGGAAGTTTAGGGCAAAAAAAAAGAACGTCATGCCGAGCATAGCCGAGGCATCTCGAGCGGGTTAGCAATCCAATCGTCAGGATTTGCTATTGCACGCGAGATGCCTCAGCTACGCTCGGCATGACGTTCTGCTTGTACGGGTCTGGTTACCTATCCGCTTACGCCCGCTTCCACTTGATGGTGCAGCCGATGGCTTTGGTCGAATTAGTGGTGGCGGGTTTGCCGGCCAGGATTTCGGTCAGGGCGTTTTCCACGTACTTCGTTTTCACCAGCGAAGCGTCCTCGGAGTTGTCATCAATGGCGCCGATGTAGCTTACCACAAAGTCGTTGCCCTGGCGGGTGAGAACGTAGAGGTGGGGCGTGCGGGTGGCACCATAGGTCTTGGCCACCTGCTGCGACTCATCGACCAGGTAGGGGAAGGCGTACTTCTTTTTCTGCATGTCGGCGTAGGAGTCGCCGGGGGCCACGGCCGGGTCGTTGGGGTTGATGGCCACCACGGGGTAGCCTTTGGGGGCGTACTTGGTGTTCAGGTCAATGATGCGGCTTTCGTATGCTTTGGCAAAGGGGCAGGTGTTGCAGGTAAATACCACGATGTAGCCCTTAGCAGCCTTGTTGTCGGCTAGCGACACCATTTTGCCATCGATGTTTTTGAGCTTGAAGTCGGTGGCTTTGTCGCCCACTTTGTAGCCATCGGCAGCGGGGCGGGCAATGAAGCTGCTTAGCAACAGGGCGAAACAGAGCGTGAAGTAGGGCAGGAGCTTTTTCATGAGCATTGACTGTAAAAGGTGAAGATTGAAAATACCTATTTCGGGAATTTCTGCAAGGCGGCAGTCAACTCCGCCGGCGAAAGCTCCTGCTCAAATGTAACGCGCTGCTGGCTCTTGTTATTGACAATGAGCGTGAACGGCAGCGCGCCCGACCATTTCGCATCAAGCTTGTCCATCCACGTATTGGGGTCCGGCTCGTTCAGCAGCAGCACTTCCGATTTCAGCCCGCGCTGTTTCACAAAGGGTTTCACCTTCTTGTCAAGCTGCGAGGCATAATCCATGCTGACCAGCAGCACCTTCACTTTTTTGCTGGAATTGGCCGCCCTCAGCTGCTCAAAGCCGGGCAACTCCTTCACGCAGGGCGCGCACCAGGTGGCCCAGAAATTCACCACGTAGGTGGTGTCGGTGGGTCGCGCCAGTCGCTTCTGCAGCTCCGGAAACTTGACGACGGCCACGTGTTGGGCCAAAGCAGGGGCAGAGAGGAAAATGCCCACTGAGAAGGCTGTTAGTCTAAGAATCTTCATGCTCAATAAAAAGATACCTCCCACAAACAGCCGTGGTTTGTGGGAGGTTGCATGAGATATCTAACAGGGCGGAGCGTCGGCGCCTTACGGCTGGCCGCCACCGCCCGCAGCACCGTAAATATGGCCCGTGGTGTAGCTGGCGTCGTTGGCCGCCAGCTGCACGTAGATTGACGCCAACTCGGCCGGCTGGCCGGGCCGGCCCATGGGCGTTTTGGCACCGAATTCTTTCAGGTTTTCCTGCGTTGAGCCGCCGCTTACCTGCAGCGGCGTCCAAATGGGGCCGGGGGCCACGCCATTCACGCGAATGCCTTTGGGGGCGAGCTGCTTGGCCAAAGATTTCACGTAATTCATCGTGGCCGCTTTGGTTTGGGCGTAGTCGTAGAGGTTGGGGGAGGGGTCGTAGGCTTGCTCCGAAGCTGTGCCGATGATGGAGGCGCCGGGTGGCAGGTGGGGCAGCGCGGCTTTGATAATCCAGAACGGCGCGTAGATGTTAGTTTTCATGGTGGCATCGAAGTCAGCGCTGGTGAGCTCCAGGATGGACTGGCGCTGCTGCTGGCGCGCGGCGTTGTTCACCACAATGTCGAGCCCGCCAAGCTGGCGCACGGCTTCGGCCACCAGCCGCTGGCAAAACGCCTCCTCGCGCAGGTCGCCGGGAATGGCGATGCCCTTGCGGCCTTCGGCTTTTATCAGGGCAATGACTTCTTTGGCATCGGCCTCCTCGGCGGGCAGGTAGTTGATGGCCACGTCGGCGCCTTCGCGGGCGTAGGCAATGGCGGCGGCGCGGCCCATACCGGAGTCACCGCCGGTTATAAGCGCTTTGCGGCCCTGCAGTCGGCCTGAGCCCTTGTAGCTTTTTTCACCGTGGTCGGGGCGCGGGTCCATTTGGCTGGCCAGGCCGGGCCAGGGCTGCGACTGCCCTTTGAACGGCGGCTTGGGGTATTTAGTCATTGGATTGACCATCGGGTCCGGGGCTGCGGCGGGCGCCTCTGCGCCCTGAGCCGACAGCACCGGGGCCACAGCTGCCACTGCCAGACCAGCGCCCAGCCCGCTGATGACCTCGCGCCGGCTAAGTTTATTTTCTTCGTTCATGTTCCTGAAATATAGTAGTTTAATGATGTGGAAAGGTTCAGGAACATATACCTGCTTTGTGTGGCTGGGGTTGGCAGCTAACCTTATAAATAATTAAGCTGAACAACAGTCGCGCTTCTCAGTACTGAATGGTTTGAGCAATGCCAGCACTAGGTCGTTGACCTGGCAAGTGCACTCCCGGCTACCCCAGCCTTGGCTATCCGTAGCGGGTTGCGCACATCGGCATTGTTTAGCAGCCACCCGCTGTGGGTTTACCTTTGTGCTACGGCGCAACTTTCGCCGGTTTCACCTGGTTTTTCGCTCATGAATAAGACGTATTGCCCCAGCCTGACCGAGTACAAGCGTCGCGTAGCCCGCGTAGTAAATGTGGGCGGCGTGCCCATGGGCGGCGATTTCCCCATCCGCGTGCAAAGCATGACCACCGTGGACACCATGGACACGCTGGGCTCGGTGGAGCAGACGCTGCGCATGGTGGAGGCCGGCTGCGAGTACGTGCGCATCACCGCGCCGAGCATGAAGGAGGCCCAAAACCTGCTGGAAATCAAGAAGCAGCTGCGCGCCCGCGGCTGCAACGTGCCGCTGGTGGCCGACATTCACTTCACGCCCAACGCCGCCGAACTGGCCGCCCGTATCGTGGAGAAGGTGCGCGTGAACCCCGGCAACTACGCCGACAAAAAGAAATTTGAGGAGATTGAATACACCGACGCCACCTACGCGGCCGAGGTGGAGCGCATCAGGGAGCGGTTCCGGCCGCTGGTGAAGATTTGCAAGCAGTACGGCACTGCCATGCGCATCGGCACCAACCACGGCTCCCTGAGCGACCGGATTCTGAGCCGCTACGGCGATACGCCGCTGGGCATGGTGGAGTCGGCACTGGAGTTTCTGCGCCTCTGCGAGGAAGAGAATTACTACGACGTGGTGCTGAGCATGAAGGCCAGCAACACCCAGGTGATGGTGCAGGCTTACCGCCTGCTGGTGCAGAAGCTCGACGAAGAAGGCCTGCAGCCCTACCCGCTGCACCTGGGCGTGACCGAAGCCGGTGAGGCCGAAGACGGCCGCATTAAGAGCGCCGTGGGCATCGGAACACTGCTCGAAGACGGCCTGGGCGATACTGTGCGCGTGAGCCTTACCGAAGCTCCTGAGGCCGAAGCGCCGGTGGCCCGCATGCTGATTGACCGCTACACCGGCCGCGCCGCCGTAGCCCAGCCCATCCGGCCGCTGGTGGGCGAGGAACCCATCGACCCTTTCCAGTACCACCGCCGCATCACGCACGAAGTGGCCAATTTCGGCGGACTGAACGTACCGCGCGTGGTGTCGGATTTGTCGCGCCTGCCGCGCCGCGAGTATGCCGACCTGCGCGCTGCCGGGCACCTGTATTCGCCGTTTCTCGACAAGTTTCAGATGTCGGACCTCGGGGCTGATTATATCTACACTGGTGAGCGGCCAGTGCCCTACATGCTGCCCAATGGCCTGAAGGAAGTGGTGACCTTCACGGCCTGGAAAGACGCCGGCCGGCGCCTCGACCATTACCCGCTGATGACGGCCGGTTCTTATTTGGAGGACACGCCGGCGGCCCGCCACCCGCAGCTGAATTTCCTGATGGTGGAGCCCAATGCGCTGGACAAGCGCCTGCTCGACTTCCTGCGCCCCGACCGCACGGTGGTGCTGGTGCTCGAAACCCACAACGCCCACGCCATGCCTGACCTGCGCCGGGCCTTCTTTGAGCTGATTAATAACGGCGTGACCTGCCCGGTCATCATCGCGCGGTTCTACGGCCCGCAGTCGGTCGAGAAAACCCAGCTCGATGCGGCCACCGACGTAGGTGGCCTGCTCATTGATGGCCTGGGCGACGGCGTGGTGCTGGGCGCCCGCCTACTGCCCGTTGACCGGCCCCAGGAGGACTGGCTGCGCGATATGGACATGCTCAACCAACTCTCGTTCGGCATCCTGCAGGCGGCGCGCACCCGCATGAGCAAAACCGAATACATCAGTTGCCCCAGCTGCGGCCGCACCCTGTTCGACCTGCAGGAAACCACGGCCATGATTCGCAAGCGCACCGACCACCTCAAGGGTATCAAAATCGGCATCATGGGCTGCATCGTGAACGGCCCCGGCGAGATGGCCGACGCCGACTACGGCTACGTGGGCGTGGGCAAGGGCAAAATTTCCCTCTACCGCGGCCAGGAAGTCATCAAGAAATCGGTGCCCGAGGAAGCCGCCGTGGATGAACTCATCGAACTCATGCGTGAGGACGGGAAGTGGATTGAGAAGGAAGTAGGGGAGCCGGCAGGAGTTTAGGCTTTTCTCTGATTCAGGTAATGAAAAAGCAACCGCTTCCCAACCTGCACGATGCCACTGTTGAGGAGTTTGCTTTTGTCCATCATGCTGCTCGGCTGATAATCAGCGTTTCGAGGTACGCAATTGATAAGCAGCCTACAATGCGCTTTCAATTGATATTCTCAGGCATTATAAATGGGGAGGAAGTGGCCCTCTTTGACCAGCGTATTCGCAGCGTTCTGCAAAAAGAGAAGCGAAGCAAGCTTGAATATCGAATAGATGATTTGAGCTATAGCACTTCACTGCCAGATGAAGAGGCCATAAGCTTCGCGCTTGGTATCGACCATTTGGGATGTCTACTTATCATTTGCAGGAAATTATCTATCCACGAAAGCTAAGTACTACTTGCACTTCTCCTTGCGCCTTGTGTCGATGATGTGCGCAATTTTCCAGCCATCGGCCAGCTTCACCAGCTGAAACGAGTCGTAGCCGCAGTGGCTGAATTTGCTGCCGAGGTAGAACTCGTATGGCGCCCACACGCTGGCCAGGTTGGCATCGACGAGCGTGTGCTCGAACTGCACCCGCTCATCCCACACCTCGGCGTGGGGCGTGCCCACAGCCTTCAGGAAGCCGTTGATGCTTTCAATTTCCAGCTTGGGCGGCTGCCCGGGCTTGCCACCGAAACCGTGGAATACAGCGCCCGGCGCAAGCGTGCGGCGTACCATGGTGCTGTCGCCGCGCCGCATGCCGTCGAAAAAGGCGGTGACGGTTTGCTGCACGGCGGCGGTTTCGGGTGAGGCCTTTTGGGCGTGGGCGACGGGCGTCGCGGCGGTTAGCACGCCCACGAGCAGGAGGGAGGTAAGGGGTTGGTTCATGACGACACAGTTGGGAGCTAAAGGCGCTGGGTGGGCGCACTGGTTGCGTGGGCAGCAGAAGAGCGAATGTAGCTTTGCGGGCGTATGAAATCAGCTATTCTTCAAGAGGCCGACGCCGAGCAGTTTGCCGAAGCCGGATTTGCCGTGTTGCCGGGCCTCTACGCACCTGCGGAATTAGCCGCCCTGCTGCGCACGGTGGAGCAGGCGCCGGTAAGCGGACCCAACTTCAGGCGCAGCCAGGAGGTGTTTGCCATTCGCGATATGGTGGGCGCGGTGCCGGCGCTGTGGCCTTTGCTAGATACGGCAGCCCTGCGGCAGTTGCTGGGGCAGCTGTTCCCAACTGGCTGTCAGTTAGTGAAGGCCATCTACTTCGATAAGCCCGCCGGCTCGAACTGGCTGGTAGCCTGGCACCAGGACTTGATGATAAACGTGAGCCAGCGCACCGACCAGCCCGGTTTTGGCCCCTGGACCAGCAAGCCGGAGGGCGTGTCGGTGCAGCCACCGGTGGCGGTGCTGGAAAATGTGGTGACCCTGCGCCTGCACCTCGACGACTGCGACGCCACCAACGGCGCGCTAAAAGTGGTGCCCGGCTCGCACCGGCGCGGCGTGGTACCGGCCGCCGCTATTGCGGAACTCACGCCGGAAGCCACCGTGTGCGCCGTGCCGGCCGGTGGCGTCATGCTGATGAAACCGCTGTTGCTCCACGCCTCCAACCGCAGCACCGGCAACCGTCCGCGCCGGGTGATGCACCTTGAATTTGCGTCGGTGGAATTGCCCGCGGGCCTGGCTTGGCGGGAAGGCAAGCGACTGATGATGTAATATAAAATGCTTAGTATGCCGGCGCGTTGCTGGTAATTCAGCACCTTCGAATCCTCTAATATTCCGTGTTTTGGCAAATCATTCTGCCCCGCGCGGTGTTACCTTTCCGAATCAAAATCCGCCCCGCCATGAACGGTAAAAACCTCTTCAACTTCGGCCCGGTCCTCGGCTATTACTTCCGCAAGAACGACCCCAACCGCAAATCCAACTTCAACCTGAAGACCATGCACTTCATTAACAAGCTGAGCTTGGCGATGTTCCTGATTTGCCTGGTGGTAATGTTTGTGCGCTACATCCTGCCCGCTTTCACGCGCTAATGAATATTGAAGATTTTCGCGACTACTGCCTGCTGAAGCCCGGCGTGACCGAAGAAACGCCCTTCGGCCCCGAAACCTTGGTGTTCAAAGTCGGCGGCAAAGTTTTCGCGCTTACCGACATCGATACCTTCGGCAGCATCAACCTGAAGTGCGACCCCGAGCGCGCCGTGGAGCTGCGCGAGGCCCACGACTACGTGCTGCCCGGCTACCACATGAACAAAAAGCACTGGAACACGGTGCTTATCGGAACCGGTGCCCCGGAAGGCCAGCTCCGCGAACTGATTGACCATTCCTACGATTTGGTGCGCGCTTCGCTGCCGAAAGCTGTGAAGGCAAAGCTGGAAGAATAAAAAAAGAACGTCATGCCGAGCGCAGCCGAGGCATCTCGCGTGTAGTAGTAATTCAATCGTGAATACGGTTTTGAATACTGCCCCGAGCGAGATTCCTCGACTGGCTCAGCATGACGTTCTTGATTCCAGGTGCAAACAAAAGCTACTGTCCTACCAAAAAAACGGCGTTGCCGAACATTAGCTTGCCGCCCTGCCAGAAAGCGCGAAACAATGGATTGTCGCCCAGGTAAATGACCTCGCCGCGCCCCATGTCCTGCGCGCCCACTACGAAGGTGTCGGTGAGGTCTTTGCGGGCCTTGGCGCCGGTGAAACCGGCCGAGTAGCTGTCTTTTTTGATGACTCCCACGTTCCAGCCGCCCTTGTCGAGGAAGCGGTAGCCAAGCGGGTTGCGCACCAGGGCAAAGTAGGTATCGCCGTAGCCGAAGGCCAGCGGGTGGGTGTTGTCGAGCTGCACGCGGTAGATGCTGCCTTGCACGGCTTCTTCGGCCTCCTCGCGCTCGGCGTCGCCGTAGCGGCGCAGCAGGCGGTAGGGGTTGGCTTTCAGCTCTTTTTTGATGGCGGTGGAGTCAGTTGTTTTGGGTTTGAGCAGGAAGTCCTTTTTGCCGGAGAGGAAGCGGGCCGCGCCTTCAAGGACGATGAGGCGGCCGCCGTCGCGCACCCAGGCTTTGAGGTTGTCGAGGTTGCGGTCGTTGTAGATATCGTTGTAGCCGCCATTGGGCAGAATCAGGACGTCGTACTTGTTGAGCGAAACGCGGCTCAAGTAGTCGGTGCCGAGCACCGTGAGCGGGTAGCCGAGCTGTTGCTCGAAGAAGTGCCACACCTCGCCAAAGGCGGTGGCGTCGACGCCCGGCCCGGCCACCACGGCCACTGTTGGCTTCTGCACAAAATGCACTGAGCTGGAGCCCAGGTCGCGCCCCGAGGTCGAAAAGCCCGATTTCACGGCCATGACGGTGGTGCCGGCCGAATCGGCCTGGGCACGCACCAGCTGGTCGAACCGGGTGCCGAGGCCCTCGTTGCCGGTGCGGGTGATGATGAGCGTGCCGGGCGCGTACTGCTGGCCTTCCGACTCGAACGCCTTTTCGGCGTAGCGCACCTTTACTTTTTGTTGCAGCAGGCGGCTCAGGAAACGCACGTCCTGCAGGCTGTTCCAGCGGGCCAGGTAGGCATAGGGCCGCTCGGCGGTGGCGGCGCTGCCCTTCACGCTGGCCGTGGTGGGCGCGCTGGCCGAGGCATCAATTCGGCCGGGCACGGCATAAGCTTTCAGACCAAACGCGTAGGGCAGCGCCCAGGAGGTGATATCGTAGGTGAGCGAGTCTTCGAGCTGAGGCTTGGGCTCGAAAAGCACCTTCACCAGCGTCGATTTGGGCTGGTACATGCTGATAACTACGTCGTGAGGCTCCACGGTCACGTCGCCGGTTTTACCGGTGAAATAGCTGAAACCTTTGGTTTTGGTGCGCTTGGGCGCGTAGCCGTAGCGAATCTGGTTGCGGTCGAGGTAGCGGGTGAAAGCGCGGAGCTGGCCGGGGTCGTTGCCGGCGCCGATGACGTAGCTCTTGAACTCGCCGCCGGGCTTATTGGCCGCATTAGCGAAATAGCTCTGAAACTCGCGCAGCAGGTCGTCGTGCCGCTCGGCGGTGGCCTGAATGGTGGCGCGGCTGGCGGCGTGGTGGTGCGCAATACGCTGAGCCAGCGTCAGGGTGTCGCCGTCGAGGCGGGCGTAGGCGGTGCCGGTTTGGCCGCCCTGCTCATACGTCATGCCGATGGCCCCGTTGAAGCTGGGCCAGGTATCGCCGTAGGTGGGCGCGTACAGGTCGTAGAATTCACGGGTGAAATACAGCCAGTTGTTTTTGTCGAACGCCACCTTGTTGTAGTCGCCAAGCACGCCTTGGAACTTCCGTTGCCAGGCGGTGAGGTCGGCGTGGTAGGGGCGGGCGGCGGGTGAAAAGTAGTAGGTGCTGTTGGGGCCCATCTCGTGGAAGTCGGCGTGCACCTGGGGCAGCCACTGGTTGTATAGGGCAATGCGCTGCTGGGTTTCCTGCTGGGTTTGCCAGGCCCAGTCGCGGTTCAGGTCGAAGTAGTAGTGGTTGGTGCGGCCGCCGGGCCAGGGGTTGCGGTTTTGCCAGGCATCGGGCGCGGCGTTAGGCGACTGGCTCCGCACGGTGTTGTACCAGTTCACGTACCGGTCGCGGCCGTCGGGGTTGATGCATGGGTCGACCACCACGACGGTGTTTTTCAGCCACTCCTGCATCTGCTGGTCCTGTGGGTTAGCCAGGTCGTAGAGCACCTGCATCACGGCTTCCGACGAGCTGGCCTCGTTGCCGTGCACGTTGTAGCTCAGCCAGCACACGCCCGGCAGCTGGCGCTGGGCGCTGCCGCTTACCAGGCCGGCCAGGCGTAGGTTGTTGCGGCGCACCTCATCCAGCCGGCCGAAGGTTTCGGCGCTGGCCACCTGCACCACTTCCAGCGGGCGGTTTTCATAGGTTTTGCCGTAGCGCACCAGCTTCATGCGGCCGGGCGTGTGTGCCACTACGTGGGCCACGTAGCGCAGAATTTCGGCGTGGGGCGTGAACTGAGTGCCGAGCTTGTAACCCAGGAATTGCGTGGGCGTGAGCAGCGGGCCGGCTGCGTCGGTGGTTTGCGCTTGTAGGTTGGGAGTGCTGCTAAAAGCCAGCACCAGTAGCAAGCTCCAAAAACTCAGTTGCAGTTTCACGCCAACACCTTGCTGTAGACTTGTAGGGAATAGTATCATCTATTGGGCAAAAGGAAATTCCAGAAAAAAGCGCGCCGCGAAGCGACACTTCAAAAGTATCACTCCGCAGCGCGCCATACGCAGCCAGAATTTCGGTGACTACACCACCACGTTCACCATCCGTCCCTTCACCACAATCACCTTCTTGGCGGCTTTGCCTTCGCCGTGCTTGGCCAGGAAATCCGACGCCAGCACGGCCGATTCAATCTCGGCCGGAGTGGCATCGGCGGCGAATTGCATCTGCTCGCGCACCTTGCCGTTGATGGCCAGCGGATAGGTCACACTTTCCTCTACCAGGTATTCCTCGCGGAACTCGGGGTAGCGGGCAGTGGAGATGCTGCCGGCTTCGTGGCCCAGCTCCTGCCACAATTCCTCGGCCAGATGCGGCGCAAACGGGCTCACCAGCAGCACCAGCGGCTCCAAGATTGCGCGCTTGTGGCACTTGAGGGCCGTGAGCTCATTCACGGTAATCATGAACAAACTGACGGAGGTGTTGAAGCTGAACTTCTCGATGTCTTCCTGGGCCTTCTGAATGGCGCGGTGCAGCACCTTCAGTTCGGCCGGGGTGGCTGGCTCGTCGGTCACAGCCAGAACACCATCTTCGGGGTGGTAGAGGCGCCAAAACTTCTTGAGGAAGCTGCCCACGCCGCTGATGCCGTTGGTGTTCCAGGGCTTGTACTGCTCGAGCGGACCGAGGAACATCTCGTAGAGGCGCAGCGCGTCGGCACCGTAGCGGCCAATCAGCACATCGGGGCTTACCACGTTGTACTTCGACTTCGACATCTTCTCGACCTCAACCCCGCACACGTAGGTGCCGTTGTCTTCGAGAATGAATTCCGCGTTGGCATACTCTTCGCGCCACTTCTTGAAGGCTTCGACGTTGAGCACATCGTTTTCCACAATGTTCACATCCGCGTGCAAGGCCGTGGTTTCGTACTGGTCTTTCTTGCCCAGCGTCACGAATTTGTTGGTGCCGTTGATGCGGTACACAAAATTCGAACGGCCCAGAATCATCCCCTGGTTAATCAGCTTTTGGAACGGCTCGTTGCAGTGCACTAGGCCCAAGTCTTTCAGGAACAGGTACCAGAAGCGGGCGTACAGCAGGTGGCCGGTGGCGTGCTCCGCTCCGCCCATGTAGAGGTCCACGTTGCCCCAGTATTTTTCCGCCTCCTCGCCTACGAAGCGGGCGTCGTTGTGCGGGTCCATGTAGCGCAGGTAGTACCACGACGAGCCCGCCCAGCCGGGCATCGTGCTCAGCTCGTAGGGGTATTTTCCTTTATACAGCCAGTCCTGGGCACGGCCGAGGGGCGGCTCGCCGGTTTCGGTGGGCTTGTACTCGTCGATTTCGGGCAGCACCAGCGGCAGGTCGCTCTCGGCGATGCCGTAGGCCGTGCCGTCCTTGTAGTAAATCGGGATGGGCTCGCCCCAGTAGCGCTGGCGGCCGAAAATGGCGTCGCGCTGGCGGAAATTTACCTTGCCCTTACCCAGGCCCTTTTCTTCGAGGAAGGCGATGAGCTTCTGCGTAGCCTCCTTATAGGTGAGGCCATTGATAAGGTCAGAGTTGATGTAGCGGCCTTCCTTGGTGGGGTCGGCCTGCTGGTCGAGGCCCTGCTGGGCGTCGGAAATGGCCGGGATGGGCAGGCCGAAATGCGTGGCAAACAGCCAGTCGCGCTGGTCGCCGCTGGGCACGGCCATCACGGCGCCGGTGCCGTAGCCGGCCAGCACGTAGTCGGCCAGCCAGATGGGCACGGGCTCGTTATTGACCGGGTTCAACGCATAGGCGCCGGTGAACACGCCCGACACGGTTTTGGCATCGGCCATGCGGTCGCGCTCCGAGCGGCGCTTGGTGGCGGCGATGTACTCGTCCACCGCGGTGCGCTGTTCCGGCGTGGTCAGTTGGTCTACCAGCTCATGTTCCGGGGCCAGAACGAGGAAGGTGGCCCCGTAAATCGTGTCAACCCGGGTGGTGTACACCTTGATTTGCGCCGTATCAGAGCCCTGTACCGGGAACGTCACTTCGGCCCCGATGCTCTTGCCAATCCAGTTGCGCTGCATCTCCTTCACAGCATCGGGCCATTCGAGCTGGTCGAGGCCTTGCAGGAGACGGTCGGCGTAGGCGGTGATGCGCAGGCTCCACTGCGGCATGAGTCGGCGCTCCACGGGGAAGCCGCCGCGCTCCGAGACGCCGTCTTTCACCTCATCATTCGAGAGCACCGTGCCCAGACCGGCGCACCAGTTCACGTAGGTGTCTTGCTGGTAGGCGAGGCGGTAGGGGAGCACGGCGGCCAGCTTCTGCTTTTCGCTCATCATCTGCCACTGGCCGGCGGTGA
The DNA here is from genome assembly GCF_015694735.1 of Hymenobacter properus. Lineage (GTDB taxonomy): Bacteria > Bacteroidota > Bacteroidia > Cytophagales > Hymenobacteraceae > Hymenobacter > Hymenobacter properus. Next base: position 71,939 of record NZ_JADQDP010000001.1, read on the forward strand.
AGTCGTGGCGCTCCTCGTCATCGCCGGCGGCCCGGATGCCGGCGCTGCCGCTTTTCGCGAAGCGGGCTGTGAGCTCGGTGAGGGGCTCGGCGCGGTCGGTGTCGAGGTTGTACCAGGAGTTGAACAGCTTGAGGAAAATCCACTGCGTCCACTTGTAGTAGCTGGGGTCGGAGGTACGCACCTCGCGGCTCCAGTCATAGCTGAAGCCCAGGCTGCTAAGCTGCTGGATGTAGGTATTGATGTTCTGCTCGGTGGTGAGCGCGGGGTGCTGCCCGGTCTGGATGGCGTACTGCTCGGCGGGCAGGCCGAAGGAGTCGAAACCCATGGGATGCAGCACGTTGAACCCTTGCAGGCGCTTGTAGCGCGTCACGATGTCGGAGGCAATGTAGCCCAGCGGGTGCCCCACGTGCAGGCCCGCCCCTGACGGGTAGGGGAACATGTCGAGCACGTAGTACTTGGGCTTGTCGGAGTGGTTCTGGGCCTGGAAAGTGCCGTGCGCTTTCCAGTGGGCCTGCCACTTCTTTTCGATTTCTTCGGGGCGGTATGCGGGCATCTTGCGCGGAGTTTATTCCGGGCAAAGGTAGGACGTAGGAGAAAGTAGGGCGAAATTTGTTGTGTTGGCCACGAGTCGACTGTCATGCTGAACGCAGTGAAGCACCTTAATTACCACTGAACAAGTCGTGCCAACGTGAGAAGGTGCTTCACTGCGTTCAGCATGACAGACGTAGAAACCCGACCACCCCTTTTGCCCCGATACCCCGCCCCCGATGGCCCGCATTCCCAAAGAGTTAGTTGACCACATCATCCAGACCGCCGACATCGTGGAAGTCGTCGGCGACTTCGTGCAGCTTAAGCGCAAGGGGCAGAATCTGTGGGCCCCGTGCCCGTTCCACAACGAGAAGTCGCCCTCGTTCTCGGTGAACCCAGCCAAAAGCCTCTACAAGTGCTTCGGCTGCGGCAAGGCCGGCGGCGTGGTGCAGTTTGTGATGGACGTGGAGGGCACCAGCTACGTGGAGGCCCTCAAGTACCTGGCCCGCAAGTACGCCATCGAGATTCAGGAGGAGGAAAAGACGCCCCAGCAGCAGTTAGAGCAGAACGAGCGAGACTCGCAGTTCATCGTTTCCGACTTCGCCAAAAACCACTACCATCGCCTGCTGCTCAACTCCGAGGAGGGCATGAGTATCGGCTACGGCTACCTCAAGGAGCGCGGCCTTAACCTGAGCACAATCCAAACCTTCGAGTTGGGCTACTCGCTCGACGCCTGGGACGACCTCATGAAAGCCGCCGAAGCGGCCGGCTACGACAAGAAATACCTCGAAAAAACCGGCCTCACCGTCATCCGCACCGACGACCAAGGCAAGGACACCGGCCGGCGCTACGACCGGTTCCGGGGCCGCGTGATGTTTCCGATTCATAACATCAGCGGCCGGGTAGTGGGATTTGGAGCGCGCACGCTGAAGCGCGACGACAAGATGGCGAAGTACCTGAACTCGCCCGAGTCGGAGATTTACCACAAGTCCGACGTGCTCTACGGCCTGTTCCAAGCCCGGCAGGCCATCCGCACGCAGGAGGTCTGCTACCTGGTGGAAGGTTACCTCGACGTGCTCAGCCTTTACCAAGGCGGCATCAAGAATGTGGTGGCCTCGTCGGGCACCTCGCTCACCGAGGGCCAGATTCGCCTCATCAAGCGGTATTCCGATAATGTTACGGTACTGTATGACGGCGACGCGGCCGGTATCAAGGCCTCACTGCGCGGTACGGACTTGCTGCTCGAAGGAGGCCTGAACGTGCGCGTGGTGCTTTTCCCCGATGGCGACGACCCCGACTCCTACATCCGCAAAGTAGGCGACCAGCGCTTCACCGAGTACATCGAAACCAAGAGCCAGGACTTCATCAGCTTCAAAACCACGCTGGTGGCCCGTGAGGCCTCTGGCGACCCCGTGAAAAAGGCCGAGGCCATCCGCGACGTGCTCCACAGCATCGCCAAAGTGCCCGACGCCATCAAGCGGCAGGTGTTTTTGCAGCAGACATCGGCCACCTTCGGCATCGACGAGCAGGTGCTCATCACCGAGTACAACAAGCTAGTAAAAACCGCCAGCCAGAAGGCCCCCGATGGCCGCCCCCAGCCCGGCGGTGAAAACCGTGGCAACTACGGCCAGGGCGCCGGCAGCGCCAACACCGGCTACCCGCCCAGCAGCACCCCGCGCCCGGCCCCCGCCGCGCGTCCGATGACCGATGAGGAAGAGGCTGAAATGCTGATGTACGGCGGCGCCGAAGCAGCCGAGTCGCTGGGCAACTCCTTTGCGGCGGCCCCGGCCAAAGCCGCCGAGCAGGAGCCCATGCCCGACATGCTGCAAGTGTGCGAGCGCGAGGTGCTGCGCCTGCTGGTGCTCTACGCGGGCCGCGAAATCGACAATGAAATGAGTGTGGCCGGCTACCTGATGGGCCAGCTCGGCGAGTACCCGCTCACGTTTCCGCTCTACGCCGAGATGTGGGAAATCTGCCGCCAGGAGCTGCTGGCCGGCCGCTTCCCCGACGCCCGCCAGCTGGCCCAGAACGAGCGCGAAGACATCCGCCAACTCATAACCGACCTGGCCACCGAGCGCTACGAAATCAGCCCCAACTGGCGCACCAAGGAAATCTACGTCTTCAACGAAGTTGACCTTCCCCAGCTGGCCTGCGACAACGCCGTGCTCCGCCTCAACAAAGTGCACGTGCAGCGCGAGCTCGACCAGTGCCTCGAAAAGCTCCGCCACCCGCTGGAGGACGCCGAGATGTTCGAGATTCTGGGCGACATCAAGCGGCTGAAGGAGCTGGATAACGAGTTGGCTGGCCTGCTGGGCACGGTGGTGGGACGCAGCGCGTAGGGTTTTTCTTGAACAAATTAAGACCGTCATGCCGAGCGCAGCCGAGGCATCTCGCGTGCTGAAGTAATCCGATTATCAGGATTTACCGTTGCCCGCGAGATGCCTCGACTGCGCTCGGCATGACGGCCAAAGATGACTTTCTTTGCGGCCCCGGTTCCGCTTTTTAAAAAATGCTCCACCGCCTCAACATCAACCGCCTGCTGCTGGCCATCACCCTCACCGGGCTGAGCTTGGTGTTTGGCATGACGGGCTTCATGGTCATCGAGCACTACCACCCGGTGGATGCTTTTTACATGACCGTGACCACCATTGCCACGGTGGGCTTTGGCGAGATTCACCCGTTTTCGCACGCCGGGCGGCTGTTCGTTTCTTTTTACATCATGTACAACCTGGTGGTGGTGGCCTACCTGGTGTCGGTGTTCTCCTCTTTTATCTTTGACGGCGAGCTGCGCAAAATTTACAACATGATTCGGACCGACCAGGAAATCCGGCGTTTCAGCGGGCACGTCATTGTGTGCGGCTTTGGCCGCAACGGCCGCCGCGCCTACCAGGAGCTCATTGCCAACGGCGTGCGCGTAGTTGTCATCGAGATGAATCAGGAGCTGATGAAAAGCCACGCCGAGGGCGAAACCGACGAGGACTACGACGGCGACGGCGCCCCCGGCGGCAACATCTACAGCGTGTTCGGCGATGCCACCGCCGACCGCGTGCTCAAGCAAGCCGGCGTGGAGCGGGCGTCCTCGCTCATCACCGCCCTGCCCAAAGATGCCGACAATGTGTTCGTGGCCCTCTCGGCCCGCGCCCTCAACCCGCGCCTGCGCATCATTGCCCGTGCCTCCCAAAAAACCTCCGAAAGCAAGCTGCTCTCGGCCGGGGCCGACTCGGTGGTGATGCCCGACGAAATCGGCGGCTCGCACATGGCCAACCTCGTGGTGCGCCCCGAAGTCATCCGCTTCCTCGACCTGATTTCGGGCCTCAGCGCCGATAAAATGCGGCTTGAGGAAATGAGTTTTGAGCAGCTGCGCAAAGAGCTGCGCGGGCGCAGCATCCGAGAGCTCGATGTGCGCTCCATTACGGGTGCCACCATCATCGGCCTGCGTCAGGCCAGTGGGGATTTGCTCGTGAGCCCGCCCGTCGATTATGTGCTGGCTTCCGGCGATGTGCTGCTGGTGCTCGGTAGCGAAGAACAGATTGAAACTTTCGAGGTACGTTTCCGGCAGTTGTAACGCTGGATACGGAATCGCCTGCCCTTGCGAAGCCTTTTCCTGCTTGCCTCTACCTTTGCGGGCCCTATGCACATTCTGCAACTATGCCCGCGCGTTCCGTTTCCGCTGACCACCGGCGGGGCCATTGCCATGTACGACGTGGCCGCGGGCCTCGTGCAGGCCGGCCATCGTGTCACGATGCTAGCCATCAACACGCCCAAGCACCACCAGCCCGCTAACGCGCTCGACCACCTCGGCCCCAATTTCCGGTTGGTAACGGTGGACGTGAACACCGATTTATCGCCGGTGAAAGCGCTGAGGAATTTGCTGTTCAGCACGCTGCCCTACAACGTAGAGCGCTTTATCAGCCCGGCGGTGGGGGAGAAGCTTTTGGAGATTTTGCGCACCGAAACTGTGGATGTGGTGCAGTTGGAGGGCACCTTCGTGGCATGGTATGCTGAGTTGCTGGGCCGCCAGCACAGCGCGGCGTTGGCCGTGCCACCGCTGGTGCTGCGCGCCCACAACGTGGAGTACACCATCTGGCAGATGCTGGCCCGACGGGAGGCGAACCCGGCCAAGCGCTTGTTTTTGCGCATCATGGCAGCGCGGCTCGAAAAGTTTGAGCGCCGCCACCTGCCCCAGTTCGACGCCGTGGCCGCCATCACCGACGACGACGCCCAGCGCCTGCGCGCCCTAGGCTGCCCCGAGCCGGTGGTGTTTATTCCGGCGGGGGCCGATTTAAGCCGTTTCCAGCCCGACCCGGCCGCGCAAGCCAAGCCCCGCACGCTGTTCATGATTGGCTCGTTGAACTGGCTCCCCAACCTCGAAGGCCTGCACTGGCTGCTGCGCGAAGTGTGGCCCACGGTGCGCGCCGAGATGCCCGACGTGGAGCTGCACATTGCCGGCAGCGGCACGCCCGATGAGCTGCTGCGCCCGCGCACCGACGGGGTAGTGGTGCACGGCTTTGTCGATTCGGCGGCGGCGTTTATGCAGCAATACGAGCTGATGCTGGTGCCGCTGCTGAGCGGCGGCGGCATGCGCATCAAAATCATCGAGGGAATGGCACTGGGCAAGGCCATTCTCAGCACTACGCTCGGAGCCGAGGGCATTGCCGTGCACGACGGCCGCGACATCGTGCTGCGCGACTCGGCCGTCGCCTGGCTCGACGCGTTGCGCAGCTGGTACCGCGGCGAGGTGCCGGTGGCCACCATTGGTGCGGCCGCGGCCCAAACCGCCTCCGAACGCTACGACCGCCGCCGCGTCACAGAGCAATTCGTAGGCCTATACGAGCGGCTGCGGCCGGTGCCGGCCAGCTGATGATGACCGTGGTGCTGCAACTTGTGTTTTGGGGGTGCCTGCTGTTGGTAGCGCACAGCTACGTGCTGTTTCCGCTGCTATTGGCGCGGCTGGCGCGCGGCAAGCAGCAAAACCAGGACGTGTACCCGCCCGGCGCGCCCGACCTGCCGGCCGTCGACATTCTGCTGGCGGCCCACAACGAGGAAGCCGTCATTGAGGAAAAGGTACGCTCCACCTTTGCCACCACTTATCCGCTCGACCGCCTGCGCCTGCTGGTGGGCTCCGATAATTCTTCGGACCAAACCAACGCCCTGCTCGCTAAGCTGGCACAGCAATACCCGCAGCTGCAATTTGAGGCCTACACTCAGCGCACCGGCAAGCCCACCGTCATCGAAAACCTGGCCCGGCAGGCCACCGCCCCGGTGCTGGTGCTCACCGATGCCAATGTTTTTTTCGCTCCCGACACGCTGCACCAGCTGGTGCAGCACTTCCACAACCCGGCCATTGGCCTGGTGGGCGGCCACATCCTCAATCCCGAGCACCGCGCCGAAGGCATTTCGGGCCAGGAAAAAGCTTACCTGGTGCGCGAAAACCTGATGAAGTACCAAGAAGGCGTGGTGTGGGGCGCCATGATGGGCGCCTTTGGTGGCTGTTTTGCGGTGCGGCGCGCCTGCTACCACCCGGCCCCGGCCGCGTTTCTGGTCGATGACTTTTACATCACCATGGCCGTGCTGCGCGATGGCTACCAGGCCATTAATGAGCTGGGCGCGGTGTGCTACGAAGATGTATCGGACCACCTGCCGGAGGAGTTCCGGCGGAAGGCGCGCATCTCGGCCGGTAATTTCCAGAATCTGCGGGCCTTTCGTTCGCTACTGTGGCCACCGTGGCGCGGGGTGGCGTTTGCGTGGTGGTCGCATAAGGTGCTGCGCTGGCTCACGCCGCAGCTGCTGCTGGTGTTGCTAGCGGCCACGGCGGGGCTAGTAGCCATGGGCGCGGGCTGGTTTTTTCAGCTGGCCTTGGCCGGACAGGTTGGCCTGCCGCTGCTGCTGCTGCTCGATGCCGCGCTGCAGCGCCGGGGCCGCCACTCCCGGGCGCTGCGCTTTGTCACGCACTTTTATAGCATGAATGCAGCCCTGCTGCTGGGCTACTGGCGCTACCTGCGCGGCATCAAAACCACCGTGTGGCAGCCCACGCAGCGGTTTCAGCAGGCCAAATAGAACAGGAACGCCGAGCCGCGGCGTTGGAGGCAAACGCGCCCGCACGGCCCTGGCTAACTTTGCGGGCGCCGCCGTTGTTATGGCCCGAAATACCCCATCCATCCCACCAATGCTAGATTCCATCGAATCCGCCATCGAAGACATTCGCGCTGGCAAGGTCGTCATCGTCGTCGACGACGAAGACCGTGAAAACGAAGGCGACTTCATTTGCGCCGCGCGCGCAGCCACGCCCGAAGTCATCAACTTTATGGCCACCCACGGACGCGGGCTGGTGTGCACGGCCCTCACCGAGGAGCGCTGCGATGAACTGGGCCTGAACTTGATGGTGGGCCATAATACGGCCCTGCACGCCACGGCCTTCACCGTCTCGGTCGACCTCTTGAAGAATGGCGTGACCACCGGCATCTCGGCTTCCGACCGCAGCAAGACCATTCAGGCCCTCATCGACCCCACCACCAAGCCCGAGGAACTCGGCAAGCCCGGCCACATCTTCCCGCTCAAAGCGCGCAAGGAAGGCGTGTTGCGCCGCGCCGGCCACACCGAAGCCACCGTGGACCTGGCCCGGCTGGCGGGGTTTGAGCCGGCCGGCGTGCTGGTGGAAATTCTGAAGGAAGACGGCGAAATGGCCCGCCTGCCCGACTTAGAAATTGTGGCCAAGAAGTGGGGCCTGAAGCTCATTTCGGTGCAGGACCTCATCAAGTACCGCCTGGCCAACGAGAGCCTCATTACCCGCGAAATCTCGGTGAAGATGCCCACCGAGCACGGCGATTTCGACCTCTACGCTTATACCCAGAACTCGAACGGGGCCAAGCACCTGGCCCTGGTGAAGGGTGACATCAGCGGCCCCGAGCCGGTGCTGGTGCGCGTGCACAGCTCCTGCGTGACCGGCGACATCTTCGGCTCCTGCCGCTGCGACTGCGGCCCGCAGCTGCACCAAGCCATGCGCCAGATTGAGCGCGAAGGCCGTGGCGTCATCGTGTACATGAACCAAGAAGGCCGCGGCATTGGCCTGCTCAACAAGCTGAAAGCCTACAAGCTGCAGGAGCAGGGCCGCGACACCGTGCAGGCCAACGAGGAACTCGGATTCAAGGGCGACGAGCGTGACTACGGCGTGGGCGCCAGCATCTTGCGCGACCTGGGCATCCGGCAGATGCGCCTGCTCACCAACAACCCCCGCAAGCGCACCGGCCTCATCGGCTACGGGCTGGAAATTGTGGAAACGCTGCCCATCGAAATCCACGCCAACCCGCACAACGAGGCCTACCTTGCCACCAAGCGCGACAAGATGGGGCACGAAATCATGCGCGTGGCTGCCGCAGATGCTCCCGCAGCATAAGTTTTTAAAACCAATTGCTTGCAATAAAAAAGGCCTGGCTTCAAAGCCTGGCCTTTTTTATTGCAAGCAATTGGTTTCGGTACACCGCCGTTCAGCTTGCAAGGAGTAGGCAAGCACGTAGGCGCGGCCAACTGAAATTCAGTTGCTACTAAAATCTTCGTTAGCGCACTGAATGGTTTTCACGGCCACCGGGGTAAGCCGCCCTTTGGTATTTACGCCCCAGGCCTGAACGATATGGCTCAGGTGGGGCCGTGCGCCGGTAGCCGTGGCGTCAAAAACGACGAAATATTGCCGTGACTTGCCGCCGGCGGTGCAACGCGCGATGGCCACTGCGCGGCGCTGGGCAGATACCCGCACCTGTACCGTGTCCGCAATGTCAAACATCGGCTTACGGCCGGCTTGGCTGTGGCGCCTTTCATAAGCAAGAATTACCCTGCCCGCGTTGCAGCCTCCTTGGGTGGGCGCATAGCACACAAGCGCATCTTGCGTTCCTTCTATCAGGCTTTCGCGGCATCGAAAATAACCTTTCAACTCGATGGGCGCCGAATGGGGCGTACTGAAATTGAATAAGCTTAGCAGTGGAAGCAGCAGGATGAGCATAGCTATGTAGAAGGAGCTGAGATTGTTCAGAGATGCCAAAAAAGTTATTTACACCCCCGCCAGCTGCTGCCGGAGCAGTGTGAGCACCTGTTGCGCGGCGTATTCCGTGTTCAGGGCCCGGCCGCGGTCCAGCACGTATTCGCGGCTGATGGTTTGCGTGGCATCGGCGTAGGCCAGGCACACGGTGCCCACCTTTTTGGTAGCGGTGGCGCCGCCGGGGCCGGCAATGCCGCTGGTGGCCACAGCCACGTCTACGCCCAGGCGGCGGCGGGCGCCCTCGGCCATCTCGCGCACGGTGGCCTCGCTCACGGCGCCGTACTGGGCCAGCGTTTCGGCGCGCACGCCCAGCTCTTCCTGCTTGATGTCGTTGTGGTAGGCCACGATGCCGCCGCGGAAGTAGCCCGAGCTGCCCGGCACGCTGGTAAGCCGCTGGGCCACCAGGCCGCCGGTGCAGCTCTCGGCCGTGCCCACGGTGAGGCCCTTGGCGAGCAGCAATTGGCCAATGGCGGCTTCGAGGGTGGTTTCTTCTTCGGCAAAAATGTACTCGCCGATGCGCTCGCGCAGGGCCGGCAACAGGGCCAGCATGCGGCCGCGCAGGTCGGGCTGGCCATCGGCGGTGCCCGTCAGGCGAAGGCGCACGGCCCCGAAGCTGGGCAGGTAAGCCAGCTTGATGTTGGCGGGCAGGGCGTCTTCCCAGTCTTCGATTTGCTTGGCCAGGAAGCTTTCGCCCAGGCCGGCCGTCATCACCACCACGTGTTCGATGGGGGCGAGGTGGAACTGGCTTTGCAGGCGGGGCAGCACGTGGTCGGTCATCAGGCGCTTCATTTCGAAGGGCACGCCGGGCATGCTCACAAACACGGTGCCCCGGTCCTCGAACCACATGCCGGGCGCGGTGCCCACCGCGTTGTGCAGTACCTCGCAGTTGGCCGGCACCAGCGCCTGCTGGCCGTTCACGTCGAGCATGGGCCGCTGGAATCGCTTGAAAATTTCCTCCACGTGGCGCAGCGTGGGCTCGTGCATCACCAGTTCGGTGCCGAAGTAGCGGGCCAGTACGTGCTTGGTGAGGTCGTCTTTGGTGGGGCCGAGGCCGCCGGTCATCAGCACCACCTGCGCCCGCTGCCGGGCCTGGTCGAGGGCGGCCACGATTTCATCGGCCCGGTCCGACACCGACGAAATCTGCCGCACCCGCAGGCCGATTTTGCCCAGCTCCTGGCCCATAAAGGCCGAATTGGTGTCCACCACCTGCCCGTAGAGCAGCTCGTCGCCGATGGTCATGATTTCGACATCGGGCGGGGCGGGCGCGGAACCAGGTTGAACGGCGGGAGCGGTATGGGAGGCGGGCGTGGGCATGTGTTTGGCGAAAAAATAGGTTTGGCCGCAAAATTGTCTTCAATTTGCGCAAGCGACGGTCCAAGGACAGCCACAGGGGCCATCCGGTTTTCCCGCCGCGTCAGTTTATTCCATGTTTACGCGCATTGCCGGTCCTTTGCTGGTAGTTGGCCTGCTGGCTGCTTCGTCGGCCCAGGCTCAGACCAAAACCACTACCAAGAAAACCACTACGACCAAAACTACCACCCAGACCGCAGCCCAAAAAGCCGCCGCGGCCAAAGCTGCAGCCGCCAAGGCCGCCGCCGATAAAGCAGCCGCCGCCAAGGCTGCGGCCGAAAAGGCTGCCGCTGACAAAGCTGCTGCAGCTGCCGCGGCCAAGCCCCTCACCGAGGCCGAAGCCAGCGCCGGCGTGAAGGAAGCCCTCAACAAGGGCATCATCAAAGCGGTGCAGTTCGCCTCTGAGCCTGATGGTTATAATGCCAACGACGACATTCACATTCCCACACCGCCCGACCTTGACTTGGTGAAAGGCACCATCGGTCGCCTGCCCGGCATGACCAAGCTGTTCGAAACGTTCGAAACCCAGCTCAACCGCGCCGCCGAGGCCGCCGCGCCCAAAGCCAAAGACATCTTCCTCAACGCCCTCACCAACATGAGCTTCACCGACGCCATCACGCTGGTGACGAGCAGCCAGACCGATGCGGCCACGCAGTTCCTGCGCAAGTCGACGCAGGCACAGCTGGTGTCGGCTTTCCACCCCGACATTGAGGCCGCCATCGACCAGGTGGGTGCCGGCCGGGCTTACGCCACCATCACCAACACCTACAACAAAATTCCGCTGCAGCAGCCCGTCACCCTCAGCCTGGCCGACTACACCACCCAGAAAGCCGTGGACGGTCTGTTTATCCTGTTGGCCAACGAGGAAGCCAAAATCCGCAAAAACCCAGCTGCCCGTACCAGCGACATCCTTAAGTCGGTGTTCGGCCGAAAGTAAGGGTAAAGCGTAGTCGGTACTGGGTAGTCAATATTTAGACCACGAAAAAGGCCCCGCCTGGATTTTCCGGGCGGGGCCTTTTCTGTCAATGGATTGGCGGCAAGTAGTTTGATTACTGCTTACTCTATGCAGACTACCAAAATCCTAGTAATCGTCGTCTTCGAAGCTGCTGCGGCGGCCGCCGCGGCCGCTGGAGTAGCCTTCGTCGTCATCATCGTCGTCGCCGAAATCATCGTCGTCATCATCGTCGAGGCTGGTGAAACCGCCGCGGTCGGAGTTCTCGGCGCGCTCGGCCTCCACAAATTCCTCTTCCGTCATGTTGGCCAGGTCCAGGGCTTCGTCGTGCGAGGAGCCAGTGTCGGTCCACATCAGGTAGTCGGCGTATTTGGCCGAGAGGCGGTCTTCGGAATTGCCGAGGGCGGAAGCGCCGCCTTTCTTGGCGTAGGAGTCCAGGTTGTCGTCGTCGTCGAGCAAGTCGTCGTCCAGGTCGTCGTCATCTATCATGGCCGGGGCGGAGGGTGGTTGAGGTGAAAAATAAGGCCGAATCGGTAGTGGCGAAGATACGTCAGTCGCACTTTTTCGGTTGGCTTCAAGGCGCAATTTTACGGCGAAAAAATAACCTGAAGCCTCATTAGGGGCCTTTTTGCGCTTCTGTTTTCCGGTGCCTCAGTTCCTTGCCCCGCTCAGGTGCCGCAGTTAAAATACTTGTCGTAGGCCGATTCCGGAATCAGGTTGAGCCGGCTCATCAACTTGATGGGCAGGCGGAACAAGCGGAGCAAGGCGTAGCTGTTCGGGTAGTCGTGAAAGGTCTTCGGCGGGGCCGAAACTATCTGCTCGAATTCAGTTCGCGTGAGACCCAGGCGCTTGATGCACAAGGAAATGACCGTTTCGTCCTCGATGGAATTGATGTGGGAAATGCGGTCCAAGGCCACTTCCCGGCTCATTTGGCCCGAGCGCACCAGCGCCGAGTAGTTGAACAGCCGCCGGTCGATGTTGAACTTGACGCGGTTGAGGTAGTAAATCAGGCTTTGGTAGAGGTCGTCGGCGTAGTGGGCGCCGGGGCTCTTCCAGTCCAGCTCGCGCACCAGCAGCTCATCTACCTCCGTGCGCACGTAGTCGAGATGGTAAAGCAGCGTCACGGTTTTGATGCGGCGCAGAAAAGCGTAGTAAAACATTTCCTTCACGCCCAGATTAAAGCCCGGGTCGGCCGGCTTCCACGGGCGCAGGGGCACGGTGCCGAACTGCTTGTGCACGGCGCGCAGGTACTTGCCGTCCAGGAAGTTCCAACTCAGCGGTGCAATACCCTCGGTGCGAAACGACTGGCCGATGACCAGGTGCTGCACGCCTTCCTTAGCCGCCACGCCGTAGAGGGCGGTGGCAATGCCCAGGTCGGTGCCTTCTTCCATGTCGGGCACGGAAGCTTTCAGGAACGCAATTTTCAGGTCCTTCGACTCGCGCCAGTCTGAGGTGATGGTGCGTAGCTCTACGCCCAGGCGCTGGCAGGCACGCACCATGTTTTCGCCGGCCACGGGGTTGCCAAAGCCGTCGTTGAAGTGCACCGCCAACGGGCGCAGCTTGAGCTGCGTGACGCAGTACCACAGGGTGTAGGAGCTGTCGCGGCCGCCGCTCACGCCCAGTACGCAGTCGTAGCGCCGGCCGCGGCCGGCACGCCGCATCTCGTCGGCCAGGCGCTGCACGGTTTTCAAGCCGGCTTCGCCCGTCGGGAAAGCCTGCTCCATGCGGTCGTGCACGTCGCAGAAAGAGCAGGTACCCGCTTCATTAAAGGTTATACCGGGCACGGTGGTATCCATCACGCAGCGCGTGCACCGTTGATGGTCATGCAGTTGCGAGGCCAAAATGGGGTCTTCGGCAGGATGTACTTGTGTAAGCAAAGGGAAGGAGGCTAGAGGTGGGAGCTACGGAAGGAAGGGGTGGGTAGCAGCCGCTAAAAGCAATAGGAAAGAGCGAAAAACCGGATGATAGAAGATAATTAGAAAGAGAAGAAGGGAAACTGCGCACCGGCGGGCGGGGCTGATACGCAATAACTAGGGCAACTGGTCGAAGCGGTAGCCCTTGCGCTGCAGCATCAGGCCGATGTCGGTGCCGCGCTCGGGGCGGTGGGGGCGGTTTAAGTCTGCTACCACCAGCTCGCCCGCAAACTCATTGAAGGTTCCCTGCGCCTGCACGCCGTGGGCATCTACTGCCAGCGAGCAACCCACGCTTTTCTTGCCCTCGTAGGGCCCGCCCACGATGTAGCCCACGGAGGTGGTGCTGACCACCACCACATTGTAGAGCTTGGCGAGAATGGAAAAGGGCTTCACCCATTTCTCCTGGTAGGGGTCGTTTTCCTCCGTGATGGAGTAATCGACCGTCCACGAGGCCGGCGCAATGATGAACTCGGCGCCCATGCGGGCCAGGGTGTGGCCGATGGGCAGGCCGTCGAGGTAGTTGTCGGCGCATACGTTCACGCCGATTTTGCCCAGAGGCGTATCCACCACGTTTAGCGTCTGGCCCACTGCGTAGAAGGGCTGCTCCACCGCCAGCAGGTTGATTTTGTGATATTTGACAATAATCTGGCCTTGCGGGTCGATGAGGATGGCGGCGTTGTAGTTGCGGCCGTCGGGCGCACGCTCGGTGAGGCCGGCGCACACGTAGAGGCCATGCTCGGCCGCGGCCTGGCACAGCACGTCGCTAAAAGGGCCCGGAATGGGCTGGGCTTCGTAGAGGGCGCTGGGGTGCGTCCAGGCAAAGTCGAGGGTTTCGGGCAGCAGCACGAGGTCGCACTTTTGCGCGGCGGCCTGGGCAATTTGCTCCACGGCGCGCGCCAGGTTGCGCGCAGGCTCACCGCCCTCCACCAGCAACTGCCCCATGCCCACGCGGATGGTGCCCAGCGGCGCCGGCACCTCTTGGGGAGGAGCGGCTGCAACGGGAACCGATTTGCGAAACGAGAAAAGCGCGGCCATTACCTATAAGGGAAGAAAAAGCGGACGAAATTTGAAGTAAGTTACAACTAGGAGATTAAACTCTGAATGCTTTTCACGGTCGCCAACCAAAGGTAAACGCCGAAAGCACGCATCAGATTAAATAGCCATTAAAAGCAATAATACCCTGTTTAAGTTAAATAAATGAAGCTTAGTGCGTGTTGGCCAAAGGCTTGGTGAACCGTGAAACAGGATATGCCATTGACGCAGAGGGCAGGATGATGAACTTTATGTGAAGTAGGAAAATGCTGCTTTAAAATCGGGATTCTGCTACGCCACCCAGGCCAACGCCCAGCCCCGGCGTTCTGCTGCCTATTTTTGCCCTTTCTGCTTCTTTTATTTTCCCATGTCTCTCGCCACCACCTACTCGCCCACCGACGTTGAAGCCAAATGGTACCAGCGTTGGCAGGAGCAAGGCTTCTTCAAAGCCAAAGCCAACCCCAAAAAGACGCCCTACACCGTAGTCATCCCGCCGCCCAACGTGACAGGTGTGCTCCACATGGGGCACATGCTCAACAACACCATTCAGGACGTGCTGGTGCGCCGCGCCCGCATGCAGGGCAAGGAGGCCTGCTGGGTGCCCGGCACCGACCACGCCAGCATTGCCACTGAGGCCAAAGTGGTGGCCTTGCTCAAGGAACAAGGCATCAGCAAGTCAGACCTCACCCGCGAGCAATTCCTGAGCCACGCCTTTGCTTGGAAAGACAAGTACGGCGGCATTATCCTGGAGCAGCTCAAACAGCTTGGCGCTTCCTGCGACTGGGACCGCACGCGCTTCACCATGGAGCCGGAGCTGACCGAGGCCGTGCTGCGCGTGTTTGTCGATTTGTACAATAAGGGGCTGATTTACCGCGGTATCCGCATGGTGAACTGGGACCCCGAAGGCCGCACGGCCATCTCCGACGAGGAGGTGATTGCCAAAGACGTGCAGGCCAAGATGTACTACCTGAACTACGCCATAATAGGGCAGGAGGGCCAGTTTCTGACCGTGGCTACGTCGCGACCAGAAACCATCATGGCCGACGTGGCCGTGGCCGTGAACCCCAACGACCCGCGCTTCGCCCATTTGACCGGCCAGAAAGTGCGCATCCCGTTGTTGGGCCGCGAGATTCCGGTGATTTTCGACGAGTACGTGTCGATGGATTTCGGCACGGGCGCACTGAAAGTGACGCCTGCCCACGACCTGAACGACTACGAACTGGGCGTGAAGCACAACCTGCCGGTCATCGACATTCTGGCCGACAATGGCACGCTCAACGAGAAGGCCGTGCTCTACGTGGGGCAGGACCGGTTTGCCGTGCGCAAGCAGATTGCCAAGGATTTGCAGGAAGCCGGGCTGCTGCAGAAAGTAGAGGAATACGCCAGCATCGTGCAGACGTCGGAGCGCACCAAGGCCGTGATTGAGCCCAAGCTCTCGATGCAGTGGTTCCTGAAAATGGAACACTTGGCCAAGCCTGCACTCGAAGTGGTAGAAAACGACACCGTGAAGCTGCACCCGGCCAAGTTCAAGAACACCTACCGGGCGTGGATGGAGAACGTGCACGACTGGTGCATCTCGCGCCAGCTCTGGTGGGGCCAGCAGATTCCGGCCTACTATCTGCCCGATGGCACCTTCGTGGTGGCACTCACCGCGGAGGATGCGCTGGAAAAAGCCCGCGCGCAGAGCGGCAATGCGGAGTTGCAAGCCAGCGACCTGCGCCAGGACGAGGACGTACTCGATACATGGTTTTCGTCGTGGCTGTGGCCGATTTCAGTGTTCGACGGCTTCAAGGACCCCGATAACGCTGACATCAACTATTTCTATCCCACCAACGACCTGGTGACGGGGCCGGACATCCTGTTTTTCTGGGTGGCCCGCATGATTATGGCCGGCCTGGAGTACCGCCAGGAGGTGCCGTTCAGGAACGTGTACCTCACCGGCATTGTGCGCGACAACCAGGGCCGCAAGATGAGCAAGCAACTCGGCAACTCGCCCGACCCGCTCGACCTCATCGCCCAGTACGGCGCCGACGGCGTGCGCACGGGAATGCTTTTCTCGGCCCCGGCCGGCAACGACCTGCTCTACGACGTGAAGCTGGTGGAGCAGGGCCGTAACTTCTCCAATAAGCTCTGGAACGCCTTCCGCCTCGTGAAAGGCTGGGAGCCAGATGCGTCGCTGCCTTTTGCAAATGAAAAGGCCGTGACCTGGTTCAACGCCAAGCTGCAGGCCGCCATCGTGGAGATGGACGACCATTTCGAGAAGTTCAGAATGTCAGATGCGCTTATGACCATCTACAAGCTGACCTGGGACGACTTCTGCGCGCAGTACCTGGAGATGGTAAAGCCGGCCTACCAGCACCCCATCGACGCCGAGACGCTGCGCCACACCGTCGGCTTCCTCGAAACGTTGCTCAAGCTACTGCACCCCTTCATGCCCTTCATCACCGAAGAGTTGTGGCATGAACTGGCCGAGCGCGGCCCCCGCGACTACGTGACCGTGGCCCCCTGGCCCCGCGCCACCGCGCCCGCCAACAGCGCCGAAACCCTAGCCAACATGGATAAGGCGCTGGCCATCGTGGCCGGTATCCGCACCGTGCGCAACCAGAAAAACCTCGGCCCGAACAAACCCCTCACGCTGGTGGCCAAAACCGACGAGCCGCAACTGCTGGCCGACTACGATGGCATTATCCGCAAGCTGGGCGGTATCTCGGAGGTGAGCCTGGCCGAGGCCGGCCCTGCTGCCTCGGTGAGCTTCGTGCTGGGCGGCAGCGAGTTCTTCATCCCGCTCGAAGGCCACATCGACATGGCCGCCGAGCGCGCCCGTCTCGAAAAAGACCTGGAGTACGCCCAGGGCTTCCGCGACTCGGTGCTCAAGAAGCTGGGCAACGAGAAATTCGCCCAGAATGCCAAGCCCGAAGTATTGGAAAAGGAACGACAGAAACTGGCCGACGCCGAAACGAAAATCGCCGCGTTGGAACAGGCGCTGAAGGGAATGTAATTATTCAGGCAGAGTCATAAAAAAGCCGCTTCCTAATGCAGGAAGCGGCTTTTTTGTGCGGTTAAGTTTTGCCTTACTGCGGAATACCGCCCGGCTGCTTCTTCTGCAGCGGCGCCAACTGATTCTGGAGCTGAAAGGTTACTTTCTGGCAATCGGTGAAGCGTTGTTCGGCTTGCTGCAAGGCTTTTTCGGTGGCGGTGAGTTGCTGGTATAAGTAACCGATGAGGCCCAGCGCCAGCAGCAGCGCACCGATAAACAGGAGGTTTTTCATGATTGTGATATAAAAACTGTCATCCTGAGCGCAGCGAAGGACCTTATCACGTCAGAATGTTCCAACGTGATAAGGTCCTTCGCTGCGCTCAGGATGACAGGACGGTTTCCTTAGATGGCCGTATTAGGGTCGAACTGCTCAAGGTAATCGGCCACGCGGCGCACGAACATGCCGCCGAGTGAGCCGTCGACTACGCGGTGGTCATAGCTGTGGCTCAGGAACATGAAGTGGCGGATGCCGATGAGGTCGCCCTGCGGTGTTTCAATCACGGCGGGCTTCTTTTTAATAGCGCCCACGGCCAGGATGGCCACTTGCGGCTGCATGATGATGGGCGTACCCATCACGTTGCCGAACGAGCCCACGTTGCTCAGTGTGTAGGTGCCGCCTTCGAGGTCGGCGGGGGTGAGCTTGTTGATGCGGGCGCGGTTGGCCAGGTCATTCACCTTCTTAGTGAGGCCGTTGAGGTTAAGCTGGTCAGCGTTGTGGATGACGGGCACAATTAGGTTGCCCGAGGGCAGGGCTACGGCCACGCCGATGTTGATGTCGCGCTTCTTGATGATGTAGTCACCGTCCACCGACACGTTGATGTTCGGGAAGTCCTGAATGGCGCGCGCCACGGCCTGAATGAAGATGGGCGTGAAGGTCAGGTTTTCGCCCTCACGCTTCTTGTAGGCGTCCTTGTGCTTGTTGCGCCAGTTCACGATGTCCGTCACGTCGGCTTCCACGAAGCTGGTGACGTGGGGCGAAATGCGCTTCGAGTCCACCATGCGCTGCGCAATCATCTTGCGCATGCGGTCCATCTCAATGAGTTCCTGGCCCCCGCTCACGCTGGGCGCAGGTTTCGAGGCAGTGGCAGGCTGCGGGGTGCTGGCGGCAGGTTGTGCGGCCGGAGCGGGCTGAGGCGCAGCTTGCGGCTGGGCGGCCGGGGCTGACGCGGCGGGAGCCGATGCGGCCGCTTTCGGGCCCAGGGCGGGCTTGCCGGCAGCCACGTAGTCCAGAATGTCCTTCTTGGTAACGCGGTTTTCCTTGCCGGTGCCAGGCAGGTATTCAAGGTCGGCCAGGCTCACGCCTTCTTCGCGGGCAATGCTGAGCACGAGCGGCGAGAGGAAGCGGCCAGGCTGGTGCTCGGCGCCATTGAGGGCCGGCTGGGCGGCCGGAGCAGCGTTGCTGGTGGGCAGATAAGGCACTTCGGCAGCGCCAGCATCGGGGGCGCTGCCGTTGCTGGCCGGGGCGGCGGAGGCAGCGGCCGGGGCCGAAGCGCCAGCGTTGGCGGCATCGGTTTCGACCACTGCAATCGGGGCGCCCACGGCCACTACCTGGCCTTCCTGCACCAGAATTTCCTGGAGCACGCCGGCGTGGATGGCAGGCACTTCAGTATCCACTTTGTCGGTGGCTACTTCCAGCACCGATTCGTCCTGTTCAATCGTGTCGCCGACTTGTTTGAGCCATTTCAGGACGGTGCCTTCCATGATGGATTCGCCCATCTTGGGCATCGTCATTTCCACTCGTGCCATAGGTAAGGAGGAGGTTTGGGAGTAATTGGGGGTGGGGTGGGAGTTTAGAGCCGCAAAGGTAGCCCAAAAGCCGAACGCCCCCGCCGTGCATGTAAATGGATATTTTGCCCACCAAAAACGCAGCGCCGGGCCCGGGTTTGCGGCACTACTTTTACGCGCGAATTCCCGCTTCAGGCAACCACCCTCGGCCTCAGAACCATCATGCCGCTTTTTGACCTCACCCGCCCCAGCACGCCGCTCCTGCCCATCGTCATCAGCGTACCCCACGCGGGCATAGCGTTTCCCGCCGACATCCAAGCCGAGCTAAAGCCGAGCTTGCTGCCGCCCGACGATACCGATTGGTTTGTGCACCAGCTCTACGACTTCGCCACCGAATTGGGCTTGCCCATCATTAAAGCCAACTACAGCCGCTGGGTGGTCGACCTCAACCGCAACCCCGACAGCAGCCCGCTCTACCACGACGGCCGCGTGCTCACAGGCCTTTGCACCAGCACCACCTTTCTGGGCGAGCCCATTTACCGCGACGAGCGTGCCGAAGTAGCCCCCACGGAAGTAGCTCGCCGCAAATCCCTCTACTTCGGACCCTACCACGCAGCCCTGCAACAGTTGCTAGACGAAACCAAAGCCCAATTCGGCCAGGTGCTGCTCTGGGACTGCCATTCCATCCGGCGGGTAGTTTCGGCCATCCACAATGGCCCGTTCCCGGACCTCATTCTGGGCAGCGCCGATGAAACGTCGGCTTCGCAGCCGCTGATTGAACAGGCCCTGCAGCAGCTTGGCAGCGGGCGGTATTCGCTCAGCCACAACACCCCGTTCAAGGGGGGCTACATCACCCGGCACTTTGGCCGGCCCGAGGCAAAGCAGCACGCGCTGCAGCTGGAAATGTCGAAAGACGTGTACATGGACGATGCCGAGCAAGCTTACGACCCAGCCCGGGCCGAGCAAATTCGTGCTGTGCTGCGCCGCACCTTGCGCACGCTGGGCGAGTCCCTTCGCACCGCTTAACTCCTGAAAATCCCTGCCTGCTTTGTTGGCTATGACTTATTACCAATTTTCTTCCCTGCTGCTGCAAGACGGCTGGCTCAGCCCCGCCTATGTAGGTGTCAATGCGCAAGGCATCATCGAATATCTGTCGCAGGAACCACCTGTCGGCTTCGAAATCAGCATCGAAAAGGTGGAGGGCGCCGCCCTGCCCGGCTTCCAGAACGCCCATTCGCACGCCTTTCAGTACGGCATGGCGGGGCACGCAGAGCAACACGTACCCGGCACGCGCGACGACTTCTGGAGCTGGCGTGAGGCCATGTACGCCTGCGCCGAAACCTTCAGCCCCGAACAGAACGAGCAGGTAGCTACCACCCTCTACCGCCATTTGCTGCGCAATGGCTACACCACCGTGGTCGAGTTCCACTACTTGCACCACGACCCAACCGGCCGCCCCTACGCCAACCTGGCCGAGATGGGCGAACGCCTGGTGGCTGCCGCCCGCACGGCCGGTATCAAAATCACGTTGGTGCCGGTGTTTTACCAAAAGGGTGACTTCGGCCGCGAGCCCGCGCCCCGGCAGCGGCGCTTCATCTCGCCCACGCTCGATGATTATCTAAAGCTGTTGGATGCCAGCCGCCCGGCCGTGGCCGCCTACGAGCGAGCCAACCTGGGCTTCGGCGTGCATTCGCTACGGGCCGTGGAAGCGGCCGACGTGCTGGCCACCCACGCCCAAGGACCTAAGGACTTACCCTTCCACCTGCACGCCGCCGAGCAAACGCTGGAAGTGGAGCGTAGCCTGGCCCACCTTGGCGCCCGCCCCGTGGAGTGGCTGCTCGACAACCTGCCCCTCAACGAGCGGTTTCACCTCGTGCACTGCACCCACCTCACCACCGACGAAACCACTCATCTGGCCCAGTCGGGCGCGAATGTGGTGCTCTGCCCCGGCACCGAAGGCAACCTCGGCGACGGCATTTTCTCCCTCGTTGACTACGCCGAAGCCGGCGGCCATTGGTCCATCGGCACCGACAGCCACATCAGCCTCAATCCGCTGGAAGACCTGCGCTGGCTCGACTACGGCCAGCGCCTCATCCATCGCCGCCGCAACATCTTTGCCGACGGCGCCTCGGTGCTGGTCGATAAAACCTTCTTCGCCGGCCACCGCGCCGCCGGCCGCACCCCCGTTAACTACTTCGCCCTGGGCCAGCCCCTCGATGCCGTGGTGTACGACCTGAAGCAGCCGCTGCTGGCCCAGGCCGGCCCCGCCCACCTGCTGCCTGCCCTCGTCTACACCACCGACCCCACAGCCATCCTCGGTACATTGGTGGATGGGCAGTGGGCCTACCGTGCGGGAGAGGAGGCTAGCGTACGGTGAATTTGAACGTGTAAAAGCCCACGGCCCTATTCGGGGCCGGGCTGTTGGTTGTGAATTGAACCGTCTGCAAAGCCTGTCGACAAGTGGCTTCCTGCTTCGCCGACATGTTGCTGGAAACAGTGGTAATCGAATCGAGCGTGCCCGTTGAGTTGACAACTACCCGGAAGCGAATAGTGCCGGGCTTTTCATCCACAAATTCCGGTTTTGGCACCGAAGCGAAGTACCAGCCCGTTTGGCTTAGCTCCGGCCCCGGGCGCCCGCCGCGCCGGATGTCGGCAGCTGATGGCTGCGCCGGCAATTGGCTGGGAGGAGCCAGCGTTTGGGCGGCGACTTCCTGATGTGTGGCGGCTATTCCTAAAAGGAGTAGATAATATTTCATTGCGGAGCAAAGAAGCGTGTTCAGTTGAATGCGGATAGAAGCTTTACCGACCAAGCGTAACGTCTTCCGCCGTACGATGGAAATGTTTGCGGCGCAGCTTGCGGCGAATATCCGGCGGTAGTCCGCTGCCTTCGTTGTAGCGTTGGAGTACCATAGCTTCATTCTCAGGACTGTAATAGGCTGCCTTCATCATTCCAACGGTTGTAAACGCGGTGTTGCCTAATGCGTCTTGCCGCGCTTCCTGGGCTGTTGGGGGCGAATGTCCTAGGTAATTCGCATCAGTCGTTTCGCGGCTGCCAGCCGATTGTAGGCCCCGTGCCGCCGCTCGTTTCTCCCGAAACAGTTTGTGCACGGCAAACACCGTGTCGCGCCTTTGTCCGAGGCCGGGCAGCACGACACCCAGCAGCAACGCGCCGAGGAGAAGGAATTTCTTATTCATGATAAAGCGAGAGGATGCAGGCACCAGCAAAAGAACCACTGTTCACTTGAACGCGTGAAAGTATTTGGCCTTGAGCCGGCGGCGCACGTCTGGTGGCAGGGGCCAGCCCTGCTCGTAGCGCGTAGCGACGAGGGTTTCCCGGCTTTCGCTATAGCGGCTCAGTTGCCGCAGGTCGAGCGCCGTGGTTCCAATGCAAAGCAGCAGCAGTCCGCCCGAAAGGCCCGGCTGCTTGTAAGCCGCCGCCAGCCCGGCCCCCGCCAGGCCAGCCAGGCCCAGCGAGCCGCCCTTCAAGGCGCGCTGCCGCCGGTCCCGAAACAAGTTGTGCACGGCGTAGGCCGAATCGCGCACCGGGCGCGGCGCAGGTGCTTCCTGAGCTTGCGCCAGATGAGTATTGAGACAGAGGCAGAAGAGCAGACATCGGAGCAGCATCGCACAAAATAAAGGCCGGAACTCTCATCGGAGTCCCGGCCATGGCGAGGGGTTGCAAGGGATTAAAAGGCCCCTATTTTTCCACGGTTATTTGTGGGATTCCCTCTTCGGTTAAGTCGCCGCCCGTGGCAGCGGCCTCCGTGCGGTAGGTGGTGAAGCAGATTTTGGAATTTTTCGCAAACCGGCTGCTGGGGTCGTTTATAATGACAACATGCGGAAAGGTGCCAAATTCCTTGCCCTCGTAGAGCAAAGTCTTCTGAATGCCGAGGTCGGGCTTGTTCACCACGTCCACGTAGATGCGCCGGCCGGCACCGTTGGGCCCTGGCTTGGCAAACAGCACCGTGGTTTCGATGTTGCCGTTGCAGGCGTCGGAGCAGGCGGTGAGAAGCATTCCCGCACAGAGCCCAAGGGCTGTCAGGAGTTTTGGGTAATAAGCGTGCTGGCTCAATCTAGTGGGGGTTTAATCGTGCCAATGGCCGGCAAGTCGGACTGATTATAGTACTCTTGCCGTTGCTCCGTGTCGCAGGAATGGAACAGCAGCCCCAGCCACACAAACGCGCCTAGCCCTCTAAAATGCTGCATTTGCCATGCCCGCAATGGCCCTGGTTCTGTGAGGCGTTTAAGCAGTATCCAGCCCAGCAGGGGCGAAATAAGGGCTAGATACAAGGGCCAGTTTTCGCCCTTGTATTCCAGTTGCCAGCTTTCCGGGTGGGGGTTGTCATTCAGGCTTACCCAGGCAGCAGTGTGGGAGTAGCCGCTCACAATGGGGTTTTGCATGACGGCTGTTTGGGTCAGCGAAACCAGGATGAACAGCAGCCCCCAAATGATGGGCGCCATTGCCAACTGCACACCTCCCAATTCACGGTGGCTATACAGCCACCAGGCGTATCCAGCCAAGACTAAAAACCCGACGACCCATCCTTCCATCGGTCGTGCGCTTACAGCACCGAGAAATCAAATGTCTCCAGGAATTTCGTAGTGAAATTGCCGGCCTTGAAATCCTCGTTGTCCATCAGCGCCAGGTGGAAGGGAATGGTCGTTTTCACGCCTTCTACCACGAACTCGCTCAGGGCGCGCTTCATTTTCACGATGCACTCCTCGCGGCTCTGGGCCACGGTGATGAGCTTGGCAATCATCGAGTCGTAGTTCGGCGGGATGGTGTAGCCCGCGTACACGTGCGTATCGACGCGCACGCCGTGGCCGCCGGGGATGTGCAGCGTGGTAATCTTGCCTGGGGTTGGGCGGAAGCCGTGGCGCGGGTCCTCGGCGTTGATGCGGCACTCCATGGCGTGGAGCTGCGGCAGGTAGTTCTTGCCCGAAATCGGAATGCCCGCCGCCACTTTAATCTGCTCCTTGATGAGGTCGTAGGCCACCACTTCCTCCGTCACGGGGTGCTCCACCTGGATGCGGGTGTTCATCTCCATGAAGTAGAAGTCGCGGTTTTTGTCTACCAGAAACTCGATGGTGCCCACGCCCTCGTAGCCAATGCTGCTGGCGCCTTTGATGGCCGCCGCGCCCATTTTCTCGCGCAACGCGTCGGTCATGAACGGCGAGGGCGACTCTTCCACCAGCTTCTGGTGGCGGCGCTGAATGGAGCAGTCGCGCTCCGACAAGTGGCACACGTGCCCAAACTGGTCGCCCACCACCTGGATTTCGATGTGGCGGGGCTCCTCCACAAACTTCTCCAGGTACATGCCGTCGTTGCCAAAAGCAGCCTTCGACTCGGTGCGGGCGTCGTCCCAGGCCTTCTGGAATTCCTCGTCGGAGTTGATGACGCGCATGCCGCGCCCGCCGCCGCCAGCCGTGGCCTTCAGCATCACCGGGTACTTGATTTTGGCGGCGATTTTGCGGCCCTGCTCGGCGCTTTCCAGCAGGCCGTCGGAGCCGGGCACGCAGGGCACGCCGGCTTTTTTCATGGTGTCCTTGGCCGTGGCCTTGTCGCCCATCTTGTTAATCATCTCGGGCGAGGCCCCGATGAACTTGATGCCGTTTTCGGCGCAGATACGCGAGAACTCCGCGTTTTCGGAGAGGAAGCCGTAGCCGGGGTGAATGGCGTCGGCGTTGGTGATTTCGCAGGCCGCAATCAGGTTGGGCATGCTCAGGTAGCTGTCCTTCGAGGCCGGCGGCCCGATGCACACGGCCTCATCGGCAAACTTCACGTGCAGGCTTTCCTTATCGGCAGTCGAGTACACGGCCACCGTTTTGATGCCCATTTCCTTGCAGGTGCGGATAATGCGCAGGGCAATTTCGCCCCGGTTGGCGATGAGTATTTTCTTAAACATGTGGGTGGGATGTCAGGTGTATAAAACGGGTCATCCTGAGCGGAGCGAAGGACCTTATCACATTCGAACGGCTTCGTTCAGGCTGGATAAGGTCCTTCGCTGCGCTCAGGATGACGGACGTATTGACTATTCAATCAAAAACAGCGGCTGGTCGTATTCCACCGGCGAGGCATTCTCCACCAGCGCCTTCACGATGCGGCCGCTTTCCTCGGCTTCAATCTCGTTGAAGAGCTTCATGGCCTCGATGATACAGATAACTTGGCCTTTCTGCACCATGTCGCCCACCTGCACGAAGGGAGCCACGTCGGGCCCGCTGCTGCGGTAGAACGTGCCAATCATGGGGGCTTTCAGGGGCTTGTGGTTGCCACCGGCGGCCTCGGCCGAAGCTGCAGGCGCGGCAGGCGCGGCGGCAGCGGGGGCCGGGGCAGCCGCCGGAGCGGCCGGCGCGGGGGCCGCGGCAGGGGCAGTGTGCGCGGGGGCGGCGCTTACCACTTGCTTCACATTGGGCTCGCGCTGCACCGAGATTTTAAATTCTTCGGTTTCAATGTTGACCTTATTTAGGCCCGACTTGGCGATAAAATCGAGCAGCTCCTGGAGTTCTTTAGCTTTCATGGCAGCGTCCTTTTCCTTTTTGGGCGAGTTTGACATCTTGGTTAGCAGCTTTCGCTTGATTACTTCACGCGTTCCACGTAGCTGTAGTCGCTGGTTTTGATGCGGATTTTGGTATCCACGTCGATGAACAGCGGTACCTGGATGCGGGCGCCGGTTTCCACCGTGGCAGGCTTCAGCGTGTTGGTGGCGGTGTCGCCGCGCAGGCCGGGCTCGGTGTAGGTCACCACGAGGTCCACGGTGGTGGGCAGTTCGGCGGTGAGGGGCTGCTCGGTCTCGGCGTGCATGAGGATGGTCACGTCCTGGCCTTCCTTCATCAGGTCGGCGAAGGGCACCATTTCTTCGGGCAGCACCACTTGCTCAAAGTCGTCCTTGTTCATGAACGTGTAGCCGTAGTCGTCCTTGTAGAGGAACTGGTGCGGGCGCTGCTCCACGCGGGCCGTTTCCACCTTCACACCGGCGTTGAAGGTGTTGTCGATGGTGCGGCCGGTTTTGATGTTGCGCATCTTGGTGCGCACAAAAGCGGGGCCTTTGCCGGGCTTCACGTGCTGAAACTCGGTGATGACGTGCAATTCCCCGTTGTAGTTGAGAACGAGGCCGTTGCGGAAGTCGGCGGTTGATGCCATTGTGATTTAGCTTTTAGCGCGCAGCCGGTAGCTACTCGCTTTTTTGTGGGTGTTTTTATGAGTAGTTGTTTGAAAGCAATTGGCTATTAAACAACTAAAAATTTGTGTTGAGGGACAAAGCTAACAGCCAGCGGCCATTAGCTCTTGGCCACCTTGTCGCCATCATAGGCCCATTTCAGGTAGATGGAGCCCCAGGTGAAGCCGCCGCCGAATGCCGCCAGCACGAGGTTGTCGCCGCGGCGCAACTGGCCTTCGTAGTCGGCCAGGCACAGCGGGATGGTGGCGCTGGTGGTGTTGCCGTATCGGTCAATGTTGAGCATCACCTTCTCCGGCCCCACGCCCATGCGGTTGGCGGTGGCGTCGATGATGCGCTTGTTGGCTTGGTGGGGCACCAGCCAGGCCACGTCGTCTTTGCCGAGGTGGTTGCGCTCCATTACCTGGGCGGCCACATCGGCCATGCTTTTCACGGCAAACTTGAACACCGTGGCGCCTTCCTGGTAGATGTAGTGCTCCTTGCGGTCGATGGTATCGTAGGAGGGCGGACGGCGGCTGCCGCCGGCTTTCTGGTGCAGGTAGGGTTCGCCGCTACCGTC
Organism: Hymenobacter properus; assembly: GCF_015694735.1. Taxonomy (GTDB): domain Bacteria; phylum Bacteroidota; class Bacteroidia; order Cytophagales; family Hymenobacteraceae; genus Hymenobacter; species Hymenobacter properus. The sequence goes on from NZ_JADQDP010000001.1 coordinate 98,239, forward strand.
GGTGCGTAGCACCATGTCGAGCACGCCGAAGCCGTCGGTGCTGGGTTCGAGCAGCACGGCGGCCGCGCCGTCGCCAAACAGGATGCAGTTGGCGCGGTCGGTATAGTCTACAATGGCCGACATCTTGTCGGCTCCCACCACCACGACCTTTTTGTAAGTGCCCGCCTGAATGAACTGCGCGCCCGTCGCCAGTCCGTACAGGAAGCTGGAGCAGGCTGCGTTCATGTCGTAGCTAAAGGCATTGATGGCGCCCACACCGTTGGAAATGATGTTGCCGGTGGCCGGGAACAACATGTCAGGCGTCACGGTAGCGCAAATCAGCAGCTCGATATCCTCGGGGTTGGTGCCTGTTTTGTCCAGCAGATTCTGCACCGCTTTGATGCCCATGACGGACGTGCCCTGGTCGGTGCCCTTGAGAATGCGCCGCTCCCGGATACCGGTGCGCGACATAATCCACTCGTCGGTGGTGTCTACTAGCTTTTCAAGCTCGGCATTGGTCAGTACGTAGTCGGGCACGTAGGCACCCACGCCGGTGATGGCAGCAGTAATCTTCATACGGGCAAAAGTAGGCGGGGCGGGCGATAAATAGGAATCAGCGCCGCAAAAGGTCCGGTACCAAACACGGTAGGCACCGGAAAATGAGCAGGCCAGAGGCTAAAAAAAATCCGGCCGGAGCCGGAGATTTTCCGTGCCGGCCAGACTCGGCTACGACTTAAACGTGGCTTTAATCTGGTCGACAATACCGGAATCGGCCATTTGGAAACCCTGCACCAACATGTTGCAGATGGCCAGCGGCGTGCTGCTGCCGTGCCCAATGATGGCGTTGTCGTTGATGCCCAGAATAGGCGAACCACCGACGGCTTCGTAGTTGAATTTGGCAATGAACGGGTCCATCATGCCCTTGTGGTTCATGATGTCGTAGATGGATTCTGCCATCTTCAAAATCACGTTGCCCGTAAAGCCGTCGCACACGATGACGTCCGCCTTGTCGTCGAACAGGTCGCGGCCTTCGAGGTTGCCCACGAAATTCACGTGCGGGTTCACTTTCAGCAGCTGGTAAGCGGCTTGGGTATTGGGAGTGCCCTTGCCTTCTTCCTCGCCCAGGTTCATCAGGCCAACTTTGGGCTGGGCAATGCCCAGCACGTACTGCGCGTAGAGCGAGCCCAACTCGGCAAACTGTTCCAGCATCTCGGGCTTGCATTCGGCGTTAGCGCCTACGTCAAGCAAAATGCCAAACTCGCTGTTGAGCTTGGGCAGGAAGTTGGCGATGGCCGGACGCATCACGCCCGCCACGGGCTTCACCGTGAACATGGCGCCCACCAGCATGGCGCCGGTGTTGCCGGCCGAGCAAAACGCGTCGACCTCGCCGGCGTGCAGCATGCGGTAGCCCACGGCAATGCTGGAATCCTGCTTCTGCTGGAAGGCTTTGGCGGGGTGCTCGCCCATGTCGATGACCTGCGAGGCAGGCACAAATTCGAGGGCCGCGGCGGCTGGGCCGGCGGCTTGCAGCAAGGGTTGCACGGCATCGGCCTGGCCAATGAGGACGATGGAGGCCCGGCCCGCCAGTTGCTCGGCGGCCAGCAGGGCACCCGCCACGGCGGCTTGGGGGGCGTAATCACCGCCCATTGCGTCGAGGGCTATTTTCATGAACGAGGTGTTTGGGAAGGTCAGGAGAGGGTGTCAGGAACCACAAGTCCGGCCCCGCTGGCTTAAAAAAGGAGCGAAGCCGGACCGTGTGGTACCGCGAAGTAACAACCTGACGCGCTATTCGTCGTCGCCGGTGGCATCAGCCGCGGGCGCAGCGCTCACTTTCGTGTAGTTTTTGATGGCCAGTTGGCCGTTGTGGTACAGGTCGCCGTCTACTACGTAGGCCTTGTGGCGCAGGTGCAGCTCGCCCGTGTTGGGGCAGAGGGTCACGGCCTTAGGGGTGAGTTTGTAGTGGGTACGACGCTTGTCGCGAACGGCGGAAGAGGTGCGGCGCTTAGGATGTGCCATGGTTTCGGTAAATTATGATTTTTGAGTTTTAAGTGCGGAGTGGGAGAGCGACCCGGGGCGCTGACGGATTCAATTCAGGTTGCGCAGGGCGGCCCAGCGCGGGTCGGCCGGCTCATCGTCGTCGGGTCCCTCGTCTTCGTTGCGGGTCGAGAAAATGAGCTTGGTTTCGGCGTCGGGGTTGTCGTCGGCCTCGTTCTGGAAGCGCGGGTGCAGCTTCTTCATGGGCAGGGCCAGGCCGATGTAGTCGTAGAGGTGCTGGGCCAGCGGCAGGGTCTGGGTTTCAGGCGTGATTTGCAACACATTGTCGTCCAGCTCCTTGTTCTCATCGCCGAAACGCACCAGCAGCTGCTCCTCAATGTCGAGGGGCTGGTCGAACTCGTCGAGGCTGCGGTCGCAGGTGAGCTGCACAGTGCCGGTAATGTGGAAGTTGAGCGTCAGCAGACGCTCGGTTTTGATGAGCTCCACATCGGCATGCAGCTGGCCCTGCTCTACCAGCGGCTCCTCAAACAAGGCAAAAAAATCAGGACCCAACTCGAACTCGAAGTGGTGCGTTTTTAGCGCCAGCTTGGCCAGATTGATGTCGTATTTACTTTCTTTTTTCACGGGTAGCTGGATAGCAGGGGGCAAAAGTAGTGAAAATCCGCCTTTTTGCCAAAAATGGCAGCCAATTTCTCGTCAATAAGGCGCGTGTTTACCCGTCTTAAACGTTACCGAGCCGAGCGCGGCTGTGCATTTTCCCAACGTTGTTTCCAAACGTCGCAGGCCAGGTACACAGCCGCCCGGAAAGACGACTCATCGGCCCGGTACTGGCCGGCGAGTCCGTAGGCAGTGCCGTGGTCGGGCGAGGTGCGTACTACGGGCAGGCCGGCCGTGAAATTGACGCCGCGCTCGAAGGCCATGAGCTTGAAAGGAATCAGGCCCTGGTCGTGGTAGAGAGCCAGCGTGGCGTCGAACTGCCGGAACTGCTGGGTGCCGAAGTAGCCATCAGCCGGGAAAGGGCCGAGGACGAGGTGGCCGTCTTGCACGAACTGCTGGATGACTGGCGAAACCATCTCACCTTCCTCCTTGCCCAGCAGGCCATTTTCGCCGGCGTGGGGGTTGAGGCCGAGCACAGCAATGCGGGGCTTGAGAATGCCAAAGTCGTTTTTCAACGACTTCAAGAGCAGCGTGATTTTGGTGCGCAGCAGTTCCGCCGTGAGCTTGGCCGGTACATCCTTCAGCGGCACGTGGCCGGTGACGGTGGCAATGCGCAGACCAGCGTCCTCATCCACCAGAAACATGAGGCTCTCAGGCGCCTCAAAGAAGCTGGTGAGAAATTCGGTGTGGCCGGGGTAGCGGAAGTTGTCGGCCTGGGTGTTGTCTTTGCTGATGGGGGCCGTGACGATGGCATCGAGCTTGCCGGCCTTGAGGTCGCAGGCGGCACAGAGCAGGCTTTCGCGGGCGGCCGCGCCGGTGGCGGCCGAGGGCTGGCCGGGAGCGAGGGCAAAGTCCTCGTCCCAGCAGGTCACGGCGTTCAGGCGGCCAGGGGCAATGTCGGCCGCGTCGCGCAGCTGACGGAACTGCAGGTGCTCGGTATCGGCGGGGGTGGGGAAGTCGTCGAAAAGTGCGGTGGCCGTGCCGTAGATAACCGGCGTGCAGATTTTTAGCAGGCGTTCATCGAGCAGGGTTTTGTAAATGACTTCGGGGCCGATACCGGCGAGGTCGCCCACGGAGAAACCGAGGCGGGGGAGGTGTTGGGGCATTTTTTATTCTGTCATCCTGAGCGAAGCGAAGGACCTTATCCAAATCGCGCCCTCAGGGTAGGTTAATTCTGACAAAAGCAACCGTGATAAGATGCTTCCTTCGTCAGCATGACAACGATTTACTAGGCCAACTGCTTGGTCAGGAACTCATACAGCAGGCGCACGCCCACACCGGTGCCGCCCTTGCCGCGGTAGCTCTCGGGGGCGGTGAGGTAGGCCGGGCCGGCAATGTCGAGGTGAATCCAGGGGTAGCCGACGGCGAAGCGCTCCAAGAACTTGGCGGCCGAGATGTGGCCGGCTTCGCCCTTGCCGAGGTTGTTGATGTCGGCAATATCGGACTTGATGTGGTCGGCGTATTCGTCCCAGAGGGGAAACTCCACGAGGCGCTCGTGCACGGCGTAGCCGGCTTCGGCCAACTTTTGCAGGGTGGCGGGCTCGGCGGTGCCCATCGAGGCGCTGGCCTCGGTGCCGAGGGCGCGCACGGCGGCGCCGGTGAGGGTGGCCAGGTCGATGACCAACTCGGGCTCGTAGCGCTTGGCGAAGCTGAGAGCATCGGCCAGCAGCAGGCGGCCTTCGGCGTCGGTGTTGCGCACCTCCACGGTGAGGCCGGAGTGCATGGTGAGGACGTCGCCGGGGGCGTAGGCGAGGCCGCCGGGGCGGTTGTCGGTGGCGGGCACGAGGCCAATGACGTGCAGGGGCACTTGGTTTTTGGCCAGGGCGTAGAGCGTGCCGGCCACGGCCGCGCCACCGGCCATGTCGCACTTCATCATGTCCATGCTGTTGGGCGTGGGCTTGAGGCTCAGGCCGCCGGTGTCGAACACCACGCCTTTGCCCACCAGCACGTAGGGCTTCTCGTTCTGGGCGTTTTCGGGCTTGTACTCGAGGATGCTGAAAGTGGGCGGCTCGGGCGAGCCGAGGTTGACAGCGAGCAGGCCGCCCATGCGCAGGGCTTCAATTTTGGCCAGGTCGAGGATGTCGGTGGTGTAGCCGGCGCGGTCGCCAGCTTCGGCCATGCGCTCGGCAAACTGGACGGCGTTGAGCTTATTAAGCGGGGCGTTGACGAGGTCGCGGGCAAACTCCACGCCTTCGAGCAAGCCTTCAAGCTCGGTGATTTCGGCCACTGTGGCGCCATTACCCACCACGTACACCCGGGCCAGCGATGCCGGCTTCTGCGATTTTTCGTCGGTTTTGTAGCCTTCAAACTGGTAGGCACTCAGGGCCAGCCCTTCGGCCAGCAGCAGGGCGGCGTTGGAAGTGGCGCTGTGGTTTTCGATGAAAACCTCTTCCACCTTTTCGGCTTTCAGCTGCCCGTGTAGGGTGTGCCCGGCGCGGCGCAGCTGCTCGGCTACCTGGGCGGTGGTAGGCTTGTCGGCGAGCACCACGAAATAGTGGTGGTGGCTGAAGTGGTTGAGATGCACCAGCTTCTGGTCGTCGGCCAGGGCTTTTTCGACGTAGCGGGCGGCGGCTTCGGGCAGGTCGCCAGCGGCCGCGGCGGGAAGGCTAGTAGTGCCGTGGGGCAGAATGAATACCTGCGTGGACTGAGCCGGCGCGGCGGCGGCATGGGCAAGAGCGAGGGGCATGGACAGGTAAGACTGAGGTAATACGACCGCGAAGGTAGCCGCCGGGGCAGTTAAAAGTAGGAGGGAGGAATAAACGCCTTACTTGCGGGACACCCACCCCCAGCATTAAAGAAATCCTAGCCGCACATTTTGTGCCCGGCGGGAGGCCTGTCTGTTTCAGAAAACCACCTTCCGCAGCGCCCACAGGCTCCAAACTATCACCATCAGGCCCACGCCCACGAACATCCAGCGGGTGGGGATGCGGCCGGCCAGCCGGGCGGCCAGGGGCGCGGCCGCCACCCCGCCCACAATGAGCCCCGCCACTATTTGCCAGTGCGACAGGCCTTTCATGGCGAAGAAGGTGAAAGCACTAGCAAACGTTACGAAGAACTCCACCAGGCTCACCGTGCCGATGACGTAGCGCGGGGTGCGGCCGGTTGTGATGAGGGTGCTGGTAACGAGCGGACCCCAGCCGCCGCCGCCAAACGAATCGAGGAAGCCGCCCACGCCGGCCAGCCACCCGGCGTTTTTTACTTTGCGGCGTTTGTCGCGCTGGGGGCGCAGGGCTTTGCTCAGGATGCGCAAGCCCAGAACAAGCAAGTACGCGGCCAGCAGGGGCTTCACCCAGTTGGCGTATTCTTCGCCGAAGCGGGAGAGCAGATACGCCCCCCCGATGGAGCCCGCAATGCCAGGCAGGAGCAGCACCCGAAACAGCTTTTTGTTAACGTTCCCAAAGCGGTAGTGCTGGTAGCCCGAGGCGCCGCTGGCAAACATCTCGGCCGTGTGAATGCTGGCACTCACCGACACCGGACTCAACCCCAGCGACATCAGGCTGATGGCCGACACCACGCCGTAGCCCATGCCCAGCATGCCATCGATGAGCTGCGCCACGAAGCCCACGGCCACGAACGTGTAGAATGTGGACGAGGAGCGGGCCAGGTCCCAGGCTTGCTGCCAGGTGAAATAGTAGGAGAGGATGTTGATGAAAATGAACAGCGCGAATGTGGCAAGCGCCCCTGTAGCCACCCTCCGCCAGTAAGCCGTGGCGGGCGTTTCGTAGGCTAGGGTGCGGTTGGGATACCGGGCAACTCGGTCGTCTTCTGTCGGCACCACTGCTGGTAGGCAGAAACTGCACAAATCGGGCGCGTCGGCCACGTGGGTGAGCAGGTGGCGCTGGACCGCGGCCGCACCAATGTAGCGGTGCAGGGCCGGGTCGTTGGTGGCTAGGAACAGGAGGTCGTGGCCGTCGAGGTCGGCATCCTGAAAGGGGCGCTGATGCAACTGTACCGACGTATGCTGGTCGGCGAGTTCGCGCAGGGCGGGCAAGATATCAGGGGCGACCACTGTAACAGCCGCGGCCGGGCTGTTGCTCAGAATGGCGCCGAGTTGTTGCAGGGCCACGGAGCCGCCACCTACCAGCAGCACCCGCATGCTTTCCAGTTTTAGGAAGATGGGAAACAGGATGTTAGGCGGCGTTGCCTTATGCGGCGGGCCGGCGGTGCAGGTGACGGGGGTAGCGTTGGCGTCGGCGGGCATGACTCTTGAAAGATACAGCTGGCGCGGCGTAAAAGCCGAATGCCGGGCAGAAGGTTATCACGGCCCGGCCGGCGGGGCTGCTACCTTTGCCGGGCTGCCGCGCCCCTAGCCGCGGCCGCGCTTTGCCGTGGTACGTCCGAAAAAACACCTGGGCCAGCACTTTCTGGCCGACCCCAACATTGCCCGCCGCATCGTGGGCGCCCTGCAGCTTCCCGACGCCGTGCGCACGGTGCTGGAAATAGGCCCTGGTATGGGCGTGCTCACCCAATACCTGCTCGAAAACCCCGCATACCAGACCAGTGTGGTGGAAATCGATACCGAGTCGGTAGCCTATTTGAGGGAGCATTACCCCGCGCTGGACGGCCGCATTTATGCCACCGATTTTCTCAAGCAGAACCTCGGCGAGCTGTTTCCGGGGCAGCCGCTGGCCATTATCGGCAACTTCCCCTACAACATCAGCAGTCAGATTTTCTTTGCCGTGCTCAACAACCGGCAGCAGGTGCGCGAGGTGGTGGGCATGATTCAGAAGGAAGTGGCCGAGCGTCTGGCCGAGCCGCCCGGTTCGAAAACCTACGGCATTCTGAGCGTGCTGCTCCAAGCTTATTACAAAATTGAGTACCTGTTTACGGTGCCGCCGCACGTGTTCAACCCGCCGCCCAAGGTTGATTCGGCCGTGGTGCGCCTCACCCGCAACGACGTGCAGCAACTGGACTGCGACGAAAAGCTGTTTTTCCGGGTGGTGAAGCAGGCGTTCCAGACGCGTCGCAAGACGCTGCGCAACGCCCTGAAACCCTTCGGTATGCCGGCTGAGGCCACCACCGACCCTATTTTCGACCGCCGCGCCGAAACGCTGGGCGTGGCCGAGTTTGTGGGCCTCACGCGGCACGTGGCCCAGCACATGGCTGGCGGCACGGCGCTGCCGGAGCTGGATGACAGCGACGTAGCGGAATAAGGACGTGTTTTTTTAAAATCCCCATTCACTTTTGATTCGACAATGAAAAAAACGCTACTTGCTGCCGCTGTGCTGCTGTGTTCCTTCACGATGGCCGCCGATGGGCCGTGGTTTAGCGGTAAAATTGTGTACCACAATTCGTTTGCTACACTGGACGGGCAGGACATCACCGATAAGCTCAGCCCCGTGCTCGGCAATGAAAACCTGTATTACATCAGCGGGGATAATTACAAGGCCTACACTGAAAAGAAGCAGATTCTGGAGCTGTACAATGGCAGCACCAACAAGTTTCAGTTCTTTATGAACGGCACGCCCACGGTGATGGACGCCAACCCCGGCACACCAGGCGCGGTGGTGAAGCCCCTGCCCGAGAAGGCCATTATTGCGGGTTATGCCTGCCAAAGCCTGCAGATTGATTCGGACGGCAACACCACGGTGTATTATTTCTCGCCCAAAGTGCGCGTAAACCCCGCACCTTACGCCAAGCACCAGATGGGCGACTGGGCCACCTACCTGAAAGCCAGCAACGGCGCGCTGCCGCTGAAATTCGTGGTGACCAACCGCAAGCAGGGGTATTCGATGGTGAGCGAAGCTACTTCGGTGCAGGCCATGCCGCTGGCCGCTGCCGACTTCACCGAAACTTCCCCGGCCAAGTAAGTCCCGCCCATGAGCCTCTGCCTCGTCGTCGACGAAATGCACCCCTCGCTGCTGCCCCTGCTGACCGAAATTGGCGTGGCGGCCGACTACCAGCCGAACCTAACGGCCGCCGAAATTCCCGTCGCGCTGGCGGCCCGGCCTTACGAAGGCCTGGTGGTGCGCAGCAAGCTGCGCGTGACGGCCGACCTGCTGGCCCGCGGCCCGCAGCTGCGCTACGTGGCCCGGGCCGGCGCCGGCACCGACAATATTGACGAAGCCGCCATGGCCGCGGCCGGTGTGGCGCTGCTTAACGCGCCCGAGGGCAACCGCGACGCGGTGGGCGAGTTTGCGGTGGGGTTGCTGCTGGCGCTATTTCGCAACATCGTGCGGGCCGACGGCGAAGTGCGGCGCGGCGAGTGGCACCGTGAGGCCAACCGAGGCGAGGAAGTGGGCGGCAAAATCATAGGTTTGCTCGGCTACGGGCACATGGGGCGGGCGTTTGCGCGGCGACTGGGCGCCTTTGGCTGCACGGTGCTGGCGCATGACATCGATGCGGACATCTTACCCGACGGCAATGCCGAGCTGGTGACCCTGGCCGAGCTGCAGGCCCGCGCCGACGTGCTGAGTCTGCACATTCCGTACTCAAAAGCCAACCACCATTTTGTGGGCGAGGCACTGCTGGCTGACTTTGCGCGGCCCCTGTGGCTGCTGAACACGGCGCGGGGCGAAGTGCTGGACCACACCGCGCTGGTGGGGGCGCTGCAAGCTGGGAGGGTGCGGGGAGCGGCCCTTGATGTGCTTGACAATGAAAAGCTGAACACTCTGACGCCAAGCCAGCGGGCCAACTTTGATTTCCTGCGCCAAGCGCCGAATGTGGTGCTGACGCCACACGTGGGCGGCTGGACGCACGAGAGCTACCGACGCATCAATGAAGTGCTGGTGGAGAAAATTCGGGCCTTTCGGGCCGGGGAGCCAAGCGGAGTAGCGGGGAGCTAATTCGTTTTGCGTATCTTTGTCTCGAACCTAAGAAGGGAGAACGGTTGGCAGTGCCAGCCGTTCTCCTTGCTTTTTAGCCAAACCGTCAAGTACCAATTCCCATGGCCAGCACCATCAATTATTACACCGCCGAAGGCCTGCAAAAACTGAAGGACGAACTCCAGGACCTCAAAATCCGGGGCCGGGCCAAGGCTGCCGAAGACCTGCGCGAAGCCCGCGACAAAGGCGACCTGAGTGAGAACGCCGAATACGACGCCGCCAAGGACGCCCAGGGCCTGCTGGAGCTCAAAATTGCCAAGCTCGAAGAAGTGGTGGGCAACGCCCGCCTCATCGACGAAACCAACATGGATTTCAGCAAGGTGCTCATCATGAGCAAGGTGAAGCTGAAAAACCTGAAAAACAACATGGTGTTGAACTATACCCTGGTGGCCGAGGAAGAAGCCAACCTGGCCGCCGGCAAAATCTCGGTGAAGTCGCCTATCGGCAAGGGCCTGCTGGGCAAATCGGCCGGCGATACTGCCGAAATCACCGTGCCCGCCGGCAAGCTGCAGTTCGAGATTCTGGAGATTTCGCGCTAGTTGTCAGCTGCTCGTTGTCAGTTGTTAGGGCAGCGCCGCGAGGTGCTGCCCTTTTTCTTTTCGGGCGAGGGCGGACGCCGGGCCGCAGGTTCTCGTTTATTTGCAGCAGCGACCTAAAAACTGACAACGAGCAACTGACAACTAACCCGCCCATGCCTTCGATTTTCTCCCGCATCGTATCCGGCGAATTGCCGGCCTATAAAGTGGCCGAGGACGGCCGCCACCTGGCTTTTCTCGACATCACGCCCTTGGTGGAAGGCCACGTGCTTGTGATTCCCAAAAAGGAAGTCGATTACATCTTCGACCTGCCCGCCGATGAGCTGGCCGCGCTGCACGTGTTTGCCCAGCGCGTGGCCAAGGGGCTGAAAGCCGCCGTGCCCTGCAAGCGCGTGGGCGTAGCCGTGATTGGGCTGGAAGTGCCGCACGCCCACATCCACCTGATTCCGATGCAAACGGTGCAGGACATCAACTTCACCAACCCTAAAATCAAGGTGCCCGAGGCGCGCATGCAGGAGCTGGCCACCGCCATTGCCGCCAAAGTGGACGGCGGCAGCGGGCTGGAGGAGGCCAAAGGCACCACAAAAGGTGGCGGCGCTCCCGTGCCACCGGAGCTGCAAAAGCAAGTGGCCGGCCTGCACTTCCTAAGCGAGTCGGACGCGCCGCTCGAAGCCGTAGCCTACGCCGCGCCCGGCGGCGAGCTGAGCAACGCCGCGCTGCTCAAGCTGCTGGGCGAGCCGGCCGATGCCAAAGTAGAAACCGTGGAACTCACCCAGTTCCTGCGCAACCACACGGCCGACGATGGCGTGCTGAACGACGTGGCTTTGGCGAACCGCTACAAGGCCCTGCAGATGTATATGAAGCAGGAACTGGACGGAGCCCAGGTGTACCGCGTGGGCAAGGGCCCGCAAATTCATGCCTACGCCCTGGGCCGCACCATGGACGGCACGCTGGCCGGCTTCAAAACCGTGCTGACGGAAACCTAAGCCAGCACCGAAACAACGGTGCTGCCGTTGCCTGAGAATTTGGATTGACTACCTGATAGCTGCTGTTTTCATGAAGTTACGCACCGCGGCCTGGGGAGGCTTGCTTTGGCTGAGCGGTTGCGTTCCGCAGGCGTTTGAGCTGTCGGACTACCGCAGTCACCTCACTGCAGCCGAAAAACAGCAGTTGGCCGCCGGGCAAGCCCTCGAGAAAATGCACGTTTCGTATTGGCGCTTTTTTCCGAAGCAGGTGTATTGGCAGGGAAAATTGCGTGTGGAGCCGGCCGCCAAAGGCAAGTACAAATTCACGAAGCTGGGCCATTGGCAACAGTTCGATGAGCACGGCGGACTGCTGGCCGACGCCGACTACCAATTGAAAGGCCGCTGGACCACCGGCCACGAACGCCTCTATTACCCGGCTGGGACGCTGAGCGCTGATGTGCTGACGCAGCCGGTAGTACTCAACGGCGATTCGGTGCTGGAAACCAGGCTCGTGAATTTCCGGTCCGGCGTCGAATCGGATACTTCCTTTGTAGAGCGCTGGTACCTGCGAGACGGCAAGTACCTGCGGCCGTCTGTGCGCTCTTTTGATTTGGCCGGCCGGCGGCCCGTACCGAAGAACTGGAAAGGAGAGCCCTACACTTATTCAAAGCCGTAGGGGTGCAACGGTTGCATGAAAGCGGGGTCTGTGAACGAAGGCGGTTGGCTTGTGGTGCCAGCCGCGTCGTCCTGGCTCTGATGGTTGCCTTTATGCAGCGTTTTGTACTCCTCACGTTCCTGTTCCTGCAAACTGCCTTTGCCTGGGCCCTGAAGCCCAGCCGTGAGTGGCTGGCCACCCCCGATTCGCTGGGTATGCGCTACCAAACCGTGGCCCTGACCACGCCCGACCGCGTGCAGCTCACCGGTTGGCTGATTGAACCCGCTATCGATGTGCCCGACCGCCACACCACAATGGTAGTGGCCTACGGCGACTTCGGTAACATGTCGAACGAACTGCACCAAGCGCGGGCCCTGACGGCTGCCGGCTACCGGGTGTATCTGTTCGACTACCGCGGCTTTGGCCACAGCGCCGACTTCGCCATCGATACCGAGCAGCTTTATTACCACGAGTTCGCGGTGGATTTGGGCACGGCGCTGGCCGACGCCCGGCGGCGCTACCCGCGCAACCGGACGGGTATCATAGCGTTTTCGATGGGCACCATGATGGCCAGCGAGGTGGCGGCCACGGCCCCACACTGCGACTTTCTGGTGACGGAAGGCTACGTGGCGAGCCCGCAACGCTTGGTGGCCTACCAGCTGCAAAGCCGGCAAAAGGTGGTGAGCCTGCCGGCCGAAGCAGCCGCTTACTCCCAATTCGCGCCCCGTGTGCGGTGCCCGTGGCTGCTGATTGGCGGCACAGCGGATAAGCACACGCCCCTGGTCGATTCGGTGGCGGTGGTGCGCGACGCCCGGCGCCGCCAACGGCGGCAGGTGCTGGCTTACGAGGGCGCGCATCTGCAGGGCATGGTGGTGCTGAGCGAAGCCTATTTTGGCGATAAGTATGTGAGCGAAGTGAGCCGCTTTCTGGCGGCAGGCAAGCAGCGGTAGAAGGGCTCTCCCTGAATATTGAGGCAACTGTGTAGCAAAGGATGCTGCCAGCCATGAACGGTGCAACGATTGGGGCGGAAGGCCGGTCAGGCAGAAAACAACAAATTTCTGCTTTTACCCTTTCCGCTTTATGAAAAAATTATTCCTGTTCCTGTTCGTCGGCTTTGGCTTGAACGCCTGCAACCAGCAGCCCCCCCAACCCCTCGCCGCCGACCAGGTGAACGTGCTGGTGGGCAACGCCGGCTACGTGGCCGCCACAGGCCAAGCGCCCACCGCTGCCACCAATGACGATGCCCGCGTGCAAGCCCACCTGGCTTACGCCGAACGGCAGCTACGCCAGCGCCCCACCGCCGGCCTCAGCCCCGAACTGACCCAGCGGCGCGCCCACTTGCTCGACCTGCTGCATCGGTACTGGGTGGCCGGCGTGTTTCCGCGCAATTACGACCACCCCGAGGGCCGGCGCCCCTGCTTCATCGACCGCGACGGCCGCTTGTGCGCCGTGGGCTATTTGGTGGCCGAAACCGCCGGCCGCCCGGCCGCCGAGCGCATCAACGACGCCCATCAGTACGACCTGATTGCCGACATGCGCACCCCTGTGCTGGCCGACTGGGTGAAGACCTCGGGCCTGACCCGGGCCGAATGCGCCCTTATTCAGCCCACCTACGGCCCCCCGCCGCCCACCGAGGCCGACGTGAAATCCTACGCCGTGGGCTCGGCCCTTTGGAGCGGCGTGAATGTGATGCTGGGCGCCGCCAACGCCAGCCAGTTCAACCGCCCCACGGGAGGCAAAGGCGCGGCTTACGCTGGCATCCTGAGCGGCACCGGCCAACTGCTGACTGGTGCTCTGCGCCTGCCCAACGACGAACAGGGCATTAACTGGAGCCGGGTCACCACCTATGGTACCGAGCGCAACATATCCTACCTCAACATCGGCCTGGGCACCGCCACCTTGGCCCTGAGTGCCTGGAACCTCATCAGCCACCGCAATGCGGCGCAGCAAAAAACGACCGTGGGCGTGGTGAATTTTCCCGGGCCGGCCGGGGGCAGCGGGCTGTCGCTCACGCGGCGGTTCTGAGTTACTCGGCGCGGCCGCTGTCGACCAGCTTTTGCAGGCGGGCCTGCACGGGGCGGGGCAGAGCTGAAAGCAAATCAAGGCCCGAAGCGGCTTCGATTTTATCGACGGAAGTCAGGTACTGCCGCCAGTCGGGGCTGATGCCGTTGTCGTTGGGCGTGTCGACGGCCAGCACGCGCACGCTGGGGTCGGTGGCGATGCGTTGCAGGTCGTTGGTGCCGTCGGGCAGGATGACCATGACTTTCCAGATGCGGGCGGGCACGGTCACGCGGCCCTGGTCGAGGGTCTGGGCGAAGCCGTTGGCGCCGGTGCCGCCACGCCCGTAGCTGCCCATGATGACGTAGATTTCCTGTCCGCGCTGCACTTGGCTGCGGCCGTATTCTTCGAGGTGGGCCCAGGCTTGCTGGTTGTTTTTAGGCGCCTGGGGCACCATGTTGGTCATCAGGAAGGTATTGGCGTTGGCGTCGAGGTCGGCGGTGCGGTCGCCGCTGGGGCAGTTATGCCCCTTGTCGAAGCCGGAGCGGGCGTAGCTGGCGGGCGTTACCTGGTAGAACTGACGGGGCAGGGCCGCGTCAGGCCGGAAGTTGTTCTGGCGCGGGGCTTCGCCAAGGTCGGCCTTGTCGATGTGCCAACTCACCCAGGTAGGAATGCCGCGGTTGGCGTTGTAGCCGATGGTAAATTCGGGGTGCACCAGGAGGTAGTTGGTGGCGTTGGCGGGGTCGGAGGTGGCGCCGCTGGGGTTGCCCAAGGCCAGGTTGGCGTCGTTGGGGTCTTGTGCCACGCCGGTGCCCGTGCCGGCCGCGGGCTGCTGGGCGGGGGCGTTGGGCATTGGGTTTTGAGTAGAGGAAGTCGGTGCCTGGTTGCGGTTTTCGAAATAGCCGCCAGTCACGCCCGCGCCCACCGCCACGGCAGCGCCGGTAGCGGTTTCGAGCACAATGTCGTCGAGGTCGAGCCGGTTATTGGGGCCGCTGGTTTTGCGAATTTCCAGGCGCAGGGGCTCATTGGCCAGGCCCGCGAAAACGTGGGGCACCAGCTTGGGGCCGCTTGTGGTGATGGGCGAACCCGTGCGAGAATAAGTGCGGCCCCCGTCGCGGCTCAGCCACAGTTCCCAGGTGCTGGGCCCGTCCTGGCCATAGGCCGCCGCCGAGATGGTGATGCGTCGCACGCCCGCCACCGCGTTGAAACGCATGGAGATGCGGCCCAAATTGCGCAAACGCACCGCGCGGGCCCCGTTCTTGTGGTCTTGCGCACTACTGCCGATGAGGGCATCCTGGAAGTGCCACAGACCGGTAGCCAGCGGCTCATCGGCTTCTTCATAGGAGCCTTTGCTGCCCGCTTCGAAGGTTTCGGGAAAGGGGCTGTTGGCCGGCGTCTGGGCGGCCGGTGCCTGGGAAACGCGCGTGGTGGCCGATTCGGGCGACTGCTGCGAGCAGGCCAGCAGGGCCACCAGTGCCAAGGGGGAGAAATAAGCCGAAATGTGCATGAAGGCGAAGATATCATACACGACAGCGTAGCGCATCGGTAAGGCAGAACGACACGGAGGCGGGCCATCGTTGAACCGGGTGGGCCAGCGCAAAACATGGACGGGCGCAGGCTGCACACTATGAGGCAAGAAAAAGGCTCCCTGATTATTCAGGGAGCCTTTTTTCTTGCTGGCCAGAGATTATGCCTGCCGGTCGGCGCCGGTCATGGTTAGCATCCAGCCAGGGTATTCGGGCGCGAGCTTGCTCACTTCGTCCAGTTGCTTGAGCTCGTCGGGGGTGAGCTGAACGTCAACCGCCTTGAGGTTGTCTTCGAGCTGGTCCATCTTTTTGGCGCCAATAATGACGGTGCTCACCACCGGCTGGTGCAGCAGCCAAGCCAGCGCCAGGGCGGCCACGGTCGTGTTTTTGGCCTCGGCCATGGGGCGTAGCCGGTCAATGATGTCGAAGGCTAGCTCCTTGTTCACGGGCGGGAAGTCAAAATTGCTACGACGGCCTTCGCCGGTGGGGTTTTCGCGGGTGTACTTGCCCGATAGGAAACCGCCGGCCAGAGGGCTCCACACCATTAGGCCCAGCTGCTGGTCCTGGAGCAGGGGCACCAGCTCACGTTCCAGGTCGCGCCCCGCGATGGTGTAGTAGGCCTGCAGGCTCTGGTAGCGCTCCAGGTGCTGGCGCTCCGAGATGCCGAGGGCCTTCATCAGCTGCCAGGCGGCCACGTTGCTGGCCCCGATGTAGCGCACCTTGCCCTGGCGCACGAGGTCGTCGAGGGCGCGCAGGGTTTCCTCCAAGGGCGTGAGCGGGTCGTAGGAATGGGTTTGGTAGAGGTCGATGTAGTCGGTCTTGAGGCGCTTGAGCGAACCCTCTACCTGGGCCATGATGTGCTGGCGGGTAAGGCCGGCGTCGTTGGGGCCGTCGCCCATTTTGCCGCGCACCTTGGTGGCCAGAATGAGCGAATCGCGCCGCAGCCCGAGGTTGTGCAGGGCTTGGCCGGTAATTTCTTCCGACTGGCCTTCGGTGTAGATGTTGGCCGTGTCGATGAAGTTGATGCCGGCTTCCACCGCGCGTTTCATCAGCGCATCGGCCCCGGCCTGGTCCACGCCATTGATGGCGGCAAAGCGGCCGCCCACGGCGCCAAACGTCATGGTGCCGAGGCAAAGCTCGGAAACTTTCAGGCCGGTGCGGCCCAGCAGGTGGTATCTCATAAGGGATGTTTTGGGAAAGGGTGCGGCATAGAACCGGTCCTGCCCCTTTTTGTTAACGCACCCCCTTGCTTAGGGCACGGCCACGCCGTTGGCCTTTAGCACCTGGCCAAAAAAAAGCACCTGATAGGGCAGGGCCGTTTGCCAGTATTCCCAGGTGTGGGCGCCGGGGCGCTCGGTGTAGTCATGCGGCGTGTGGTTGTACACCAGCCGGCGGTGCATCTCGCGGTTGATTTCGATGAGGCCGTCGTCCACGCCGCAGTCGAAAATGATAGGCAGGCCGTTTTTGTGAATCTGGTCGGCCATGTTCACCACGGAATTGGCGCTGAAAAACGCGGGGTTTTGCTCTTCCGAGCCGATGATGGGCGTCAGGTTCTTGTTGCGCCAGGCAATTTCATCGGGCGTGGCTTTACGGTTGGCGCTGCTCAGCTCCAGGGCGCCGCTCATGCTGCCGGCCGCGCCGTACAAGTCGGGGTGGCGGGCCGAGAGGTACATGGCTCCGAAGCCGCCCATTGAGAGGCCGGTGATGAGGCGGCCCTTGCGGTCGCGCACGGTGCGGTAGGCTTGGTCGATGGCCGGAATGACTTCCTTAGTGAGGTAGGTTTCGAACTGGCTGTCGGCCTTCACCGGGCTGTCGAGGTAGAAGCTGAAGGTTTCGCCCTCGGGGTTCACAATAATCAGGTTGTACTGGTCGGCGAGGCGGTGCAGCAGTTGCTTGTCGGGCGTCTTGCTCAGCCAGTTATTGAAGTGGCCCCAGGCCCCGTGCAGCAGGTAGAGCACGGGGTAATTGGCCTTTTTGTTCTTGGCGTAGGAGGCGGGCAGCACCACGGCGGCGCGGTAGGTTTTTTGCATGGCCGCGCTGGGAATGCTGAGGGTGTCGACCCGGGCGGCGTGAGCGGCGGAAGTAGCGAGCAGCAGGCAGGCGAGGAGTAGGAGGGAACGCATAGGGCGGGAATGGCGGAATAAAGAACAAAAGCCAGAACGTCATGCTGAGCGCAGCCGAAGCATCTCTACCGCGCAAGTAATTTATTTACTCTTGCGGTAGAGATGCTTCGGCTGCGCTCAGCATGACGCTTTTAAAGCTAGGCGGCGCTACTGCTTAAACACCGGACGAATCAGGTTCTCAAACGTGAAAATCTCGTCCCACTTTTGCTGCGTCAGCAGCCCGCGTTCAACCACCGCAATGTCGTGTACCGACTTGCCGGTTTTTAGCGCCTCCTTGGCGATTTCGGCCGAGGCTTCGTAACCGATTAGCGGGTTGAGCTGCGTGACGATGCCGATGCTGTTGCGCACCAGGTTTTCGGCGTGGTACTTGTTGGCCGTGATGCCGATGACGCACTTGTCGCGCAGGGTGCGGCAGGCGTTGGTCATGTAGGAAATCGAGGTGAACAGCGCGAAGCTGATAACCGGCTCCATCACGTTGAGCTGGAGCTGGCCGGCTTCGGCGGCCATGGTCACCGTGAGGTCGGCCCCGATGACGTAAAACGCCGTCTGGTTCACCACCTCGGGCACCACGGGGTTCACCTTGCCGGGCATGATGCTGGAGCCCGGCTGCAAGGGCGGCAGGTTGATTTCGTTGATGCCCGTACGCGGCCCCGACGAGAGCAGACGCAGGTCGTTGCAGATTTTGCTCAGCTTCACGGCCGTGCGCTTCAGCACGCCCGAGAGTTGCACGTAGGCGCCGGTGTCGTAAGTGGCCTCGAACAAGTCGCCGGCCAAACTCAGGTTGAGGCCCGTGATGCGGCGCAGGTGCTCGGTTACGAGCTCGGGGTAGCCGGTGGGGGCGTTCACGCGCGAGCCAATGGCGGTGGCACCCATGTTGATTTCGTCAATCAAGCGGCGCGAGTCGTCGATGCGCAGCAGCTCCTCGCGCAGGTTGGTGGCGAAAGCCCGGAACTCGTCGCCCATGCTCATGGGCACGGCGTCCTGCAGCTGGGTGCGCCCCATTTTGAGAATGTCGCGGAATTCCTCAGCTTTTTGGGCGAAGGCGTCGGCCAGGGCCACCAGAGTTTCGCGGTAGCCCACCAGCTTGTTGTTGAGGGCGATGCGGAAGGCAGTGGGGTAGGCGTCGTTGGTGCTCTGCGAGCAGTTGACGTGGTTGTTGGGGTGGCAGTACTGGTACTCGCCCTTCTGGTGGCCCATCATTTCGAGGGCCACGTTGGCAATGACCTCGTTGGCGTTCATGTTCACCGACGTGCCGGCGCCGCCCTGAATCATGTCGGTGAGGAACTGGTTGTCGAACTCGCCGGTGGCCACCCGGTCGCAGGCAGCGGCAATGGCGTCGGCAATGTTGGCGGGCAGCACGCCCAGGTCTTTGTTGGCCAGGGCGGCGCCTTTTTTTACATAGGCCAGGGCCTGCACAAACAGCGGCTCGGCTTTGATGGGGATGCCAGTAATGGCGAAGTTTTCGAGGGCGCGCAGCGTCTGGATGCCGTAGTAGGCGGTATCGGGCAGGCTGCGCTCGCCCAGAAAGTCGTGTTCGATGCGGGAGTTCATGCGGGAATTTTGGGTGGAGGAGGTTGGGCTTGTACGGAAAGGCCGCAAGCCGGGACAAACCTACGGCAGCGCATTGCAACGCGGCGGGTTTTACGCAACCAGAACGCCATGCAGAGGGCAGTGAAGCATCTTCACCGCGCGATGCAATCCAATCAACTGGATTACTATTGAGGTAAAGATGCTTCGCTGCCCTCTGCATGACGTTCTTCTCTAACATTTAAACCTGCCTATGAAACTCCGCTACCTATCCTTGCTGGCCCTTGCCCTCGCCGGCTGTTCCCAATCTAAAAAATCGGACACCGTCAGCAGTGGCGCCGACGCCCGCTTCGACACCTTCAAAAACCAGTTCATCGAAGCCCTGTGGCGGCAAAACCCCGACTACGCCAGCAGCCAGGGCTACCACAAGTACGACTCGCTGCTGGTGATACCCAACGCCGCCCAGCGGCAGAGCGACGACGCTTTTGCGCAGAAATACCTGGCCGCGCTGGGCAAGTTTTCGGCCGACAGCCTCTCGCCCAACAACCAGATTGACCTGCGCCTGCTGCGCAACGAACTGCGCGCCGAGCGCTGGTACGCCGACACGCTAAAGAGCTGGCAGTGGAACCCCGCCAGCTACAACCTCGGAGCCAGCGTGGGCGACCTGCTCAACGGCCGCCATTACCCCCTGGACCGCCGCCTGCGCAACATCTCCGATAAAATCAGCCACGCCGCCGAATATTACGCCGCAGCGCAGGCCAATATCAGCAACCCCACCAAGGAGCACACCGAGCTGGCCCTGAAGCAAAACGCTGGCGGGCTGGCCGTATTTGGGGCCAGCCTGGCCGATTCGGTGAAGAAATCTGGCCTGAGCGAAGCCGAGAAACAGACCCTGACGGCCCGCATTGCCGGGGCGAGCGCAGCCGTGCAGGGCTACCTGGATTTCCTGAAAAACGACATTTTGCCCAAAGGCCGGTTCCGCTCGTTCCGCATTGGCAAGGAGCTGTTTGAGCAGAAGTTTGCCTACGACATTCAGTCGCGCTTTTCGGCGGCCGAGCTTTACCAGGAAGCCCAAAAGCACAAGGCCGAGCTGCTGCACGACATGGGCCGCCGCGCCGCGCGCCTCTATCCCAAGTACCTGCCCGGTCAAAAAGCCCCCGCCGACACGCTAGCTTTGATTACGGCCGTTGTCAACCAACTCACGCTCAAGCACGCCCCGCGCGACGGCTTTGTGGATGCGGTGAAGCGCCAGATTCCGACGCTGGTGGCTTTCGTGAACGAGAAAAAACTCCTGACGCAGGACCCCAGCAAGCCGCTGGTGGTGCGCGAAACACCGCTTTACATGCGCGGCAGCGGTGCGGGCGCCAGCGTCTCGGCCCCCGGGCCCTACGACAAGGGCGCTAATACCTACTACAACGTGGAGCCCATTCCGGCCGACTGGACACCCGCCCAGGCCGAAAGCTACCTGCGCGAATACAACGACTACACCCTGCAGATTCTTAACATCCACGAGGCCATTCCGGGCCACTATACGCAGCTGGTGTACGCCAACCGCTCGCCCTCGCTGGTGAAAAGCATCTTTGGCAACGGCGCTATGATTGAGGGCTGGGCCGTGTATGCCGAACGCATGATGCTGGAAAACGGCTACGGCAACAATTCCGACGAAATGTGGCTGCTGTGGGACAAGTGGAACATGCGCTCCACGCTCAACGCCGTCATCGACCACGCCATACAAGTGGACAACCTGAGCGAGCAAGACGTGGTGAAGATGCTGCGCCGCGAAGGCTTCCAGGAAGAAGCCGAGGCCCGCGGTAAGTGGCTGCGCGCCACCCTGAGCCAGGTGCAGCTCAGCAGCTACTTCACCGGCTACACCGAGATTTATGCCCTGCGCCAGGAGCTGAAGCAGAAAGCCGGCAAGGATTTCGATTTGAAGGCCTTCAACGAAAACTTCCTCAGCTACGGCAGCGCGCCGGTGAAATACATCCGCGAGCTGCTACTGCGCAAATAGCCGCCAGCAACCCTCGGAAACGGGATGGAGTTTAAGGAAGCTCAACCCTGTTTTCTATGACTGAAGAAGAACGCAAGCACGTGGTGGATACCGACGACGAGCACCTGCGGCGCCTCACGCACGAGCACATGAAGGTGTTTGCTAAGTTCACCTCCGAGAATTGCGCCATTTGCCAGGCCCTGGCCCCGCCCTTTGCTAAATTCGTGGACGCCCCCGGCAACGAAGGCATTCTCTTCGTGCGCCTTAATTCTGATGAGAACCCCGTGGCTAAGAAGCTGATGCAGGAAAAGGTGGCTCCCTTCTTCGTGAGCTATTGCCAGGGCCGCATGCTGGAGTGCGACAACCTCACCACCGAAGCTGCCGTGCAGGCTCAGCTGGCCCGGCTGCGGGCTTTCATGCCCCACACCGAATAGACTCGGTATCAGGAATTCCAAAATTTGCACTACTGCCCAAAGGTAGGCCGCCGCTCAGGCAGGCTACCTTTGGGCATGTTTTTTATCCTCTCCAAGCTCCTCGACCTCGTTTTACTACCCACCGTGTGGCTGCTGGTGCTGCTGCTCGGCGCCCTGGTGGCCCGGCAGCCACGCCGGAAGCGGCAGTGGCTGGTAGCAGCCGTTGCGCTCGCCCTGCTGGCCACCAATCCCGCCCTTACCAACGAGGCCCTGCTGGCCTGGGAGTTGCCGCCCGTGCCGCTAGCTGCCCTGCCCGCCCACGCCGATGCCGCCGTGCTGCTCACCGGCATCACCCAGGTCGACAAGTCGCCGCACGACCGGGCCTACCTCGGCAACGGGGCCGACCGTTTCACCAATGCGCTGTGGCTGTACCGGGCCCGGCGCGTGCGGCGCATCATCGTGTCGGGCGGCTCGGGCGCGGTGCTGGCCAAAGCCCACACCGAGGCTTCCGACCTGGCCACGCTGCTGCGCCTGGCCGGCGTACCCAATTCGGCCATCATCGTGGAAGACAGCAGCCGCAACACCCGCGAAAACGCACTCTATACCAAGCGACTATTGTCCCGCTACCCCGGCACCGATACGCTCATCCTGGTCACCTCGGCCTTCCACGAACGGCGGGCGCTGGGCTGCTTCCGCAAAGTGGGCCTGCAGCCCATAGCTTTCCCCGCGGGCTACCGTAGCACCGACCGCAGCTGGTCGCCCGGCTATTGGCTGGTGCCCAACCCCGGCGCTATGGAAAACCTGAGCTTGCTGGTGCACGAAGTAACGGGCTGGCTGACGTACAAGGTGATGGGATATTTGTAGAGAATGATTTATTTAATGGTGCACAGCCCAATGGGGCTGTCATCCTGAGCGCAGCGAAGGACCTTATCACGTTAGGATTAAAATTCATACGTGATAAGGTCCTTCGCTGCGCTCAGGATGACAGATATGCTGGATTACTCCGTCTTAGCCGTCGGCACAGCTTCCTTCCCAATCCAAACTGACTTCTGGTTCACAAACTCCCGGATGCCCAGGTAGGAAAGCTCCCGGCCATAGCCCGATTTCTTCACGCCGCCAAACGGCAGCTCCGGCATAGATTTCACCAACCCATTCACAAATACGGCACCGCTTTCAATCTGGCGGGCCATGGCCTCACCCTTTTTGGCGTTCTGGGTCCACACCGCGGCGCCCAGGCCGAAGCGCGAGTCATTGGCCAGGCGCACGGCATCATCGGCGTTTTTGGCTTCGAGCACCAAGGCTACGGGGCCAAAAAATTCTTCGCTGTAGGCGCGCTGCCCGGGTTTGACGTTGGATAAAATCATGGGTCGGAACAGGGCGGTGCCGGGCTTGGCCTGGCCGCCGTGCAGTTCCACTTTAGCGCCCTGGGCCACCGAGTCTTCTACCTGCTGGGTGAGCTCATCGGCCAGGTCGGGGCGGGCCAGGGGGCCATATTGGGTGGCCGGGTCCAGCGGGTCGCCGGGACGGAAGGCGAGGAGGTGGGTTTTCAGCTGGTTGAGAAAGTCTTTGAGCACCGGCTTTTCCACGATGAAGCGCTTGGCCGCAATGCAGCTCTGCCCGCTGTTTATCATGCGGCTCTGCGCGGCGGTTTTGGCGGCTAGCGCCACGTCGGCATCGGCCAGCACAATGAACGGGTCGGACCCGCCCAGCTCCAGCACCATTTTCTTGATGTGCTGCCCGGCCAGGGCGCCCACCGAGGCGCCCGCGCCTTCGCTGCCGGTGAGCGTGGCGGCCCGCACCCGGTCGTCGGCTAGCAGCTTCTCCACCTGGTCGGTCCCGATGAGCAGCGTGCGAAAGCAGGCCGGCGGCAGGCCCGCGTCGTGGAATATTTTTTCCAGCGCCAGGGCGCACTGCGGCACGTTGGAGGCGTGCTTAAGCAAACCCACGTTGCCGGCCATGAGGGCCGGGGCGGCGAAGCGCACCACCTGCCAGAGCGGAAAATTCCAGGGCATGATGGCCAGCACCACGCCCAGCGGCTGGTAGCTGATGAAGCTGCGGCCGGCGTCGGTTTCAATCAGCTCATCGGCCAGGAAGCCTTCGGCGCGCTCGGCGTAGAAGTCGCAGCAGGTGGCGCATTTTAGGGCTTCGGCGCGGCCGTCGGTCACGGGTTTGCCCATTTCCAGAGCCATGAGGCGGGCCAGCTCGTCTTGGCGCGCGCGCAGCAGGGCGGCGGCGCGGCGCAGGATGCCAGCCCGGTGCGCAAATGTGATGGTGCGCCATTCGGCCGCCGCGCGGTGCGCTTGGGCGAGGATGCGCTCGGTTTTAACCCAGCTAAAGGCTTTGAAGCGGCGCAGCACGCGGCCGGTGTGGGGGTTGAAGGATTCGATGGGCATAGGGGAAAAGGAATAGGGAATAAGGAACAGGACCCTTTCCCTGATTCCCTATCCCCGAGGTGGGGTGCCGTCTGAATAGCTCAACCCGGCAGCGGGCCGTTGGGTTACGTATACGGCGGCGGGCAATTGCAGGCACCGCCGTACTTTCGTGCGCCTTGCTGACGCCCGCGCTGGCTTCATTTCTCACTTTCAGTCACTCCCGTGTCGGATACATCTATTATCTCCCTGCCGCCCGCCGCCGAGGCGGAGCTCGTCCGGCGCCTGCAGGCGCGCGACGAATCGGCCATGACGCTGTTCTACGACCGATATTCGGCCGCGCTCTACGGCGTCATCTTCCGCATCGTGAAGGCCGAAGACGAGGCCGAGGACGTGTTGCAGGAAGCCCTGGTCAAAATATGGCACGCCTTTGCCAGCTACGACCCCAGCAAGGGCCGGCTTTTCACTTGGGTGCTAAATATTTGTCGAAATCTAAGCATCGACAAAATCCGCTCGCGGCAGCACCGCGTAGGTAGCCGCACTCAGGGACTGGACGACAGTCTCACGGCGCAACGCCAGGCAGCGCCCACAGAATTTCGCCCCGAGCACATTGGCCTCCAGGAAATTACTAAACAACTCGTTCCTGAACAACGGCAGATTATTGACCTGCTTTATTTCGAGGGCTTCACCCAAAGTGAGGTGGCGGAAGAGCTCAACATTCCCTTGGGCACGGTGAAGACGCGTGCCCGTACCGCCATCAAAGTTCTCAGCAAACTTATTCGCTAACTCAGTCGTGGAAAACATCCAAGAATATATTGAATCGGGCATTCTGGAGCAGTACGCTCTCGGAGAGCTTTCGCCGGCCGAGCAGGCCGCCGTGGAAGCCATGGCTGCCCGGCACCCGGCGGTTGGCGAAGAGTTGGCCCAGGTGCAGCAAGCCCTCGGGATTTATGCCGAAGCCCACGCCATCACGCCCCCGGCCGGCCTGCGCGAGCGGGTGCTTGGCAACGTAATGACCCAGATTGCCGCGCCCGCTACCACTGCCACCCCCAACAGCTCCTTGCGCGCCGACGTGGATGCCGTAGCCCAGGGCCCCCGAGCCACCGCGGCTCAGCCGACTCCTGGCGAAGCCGTGGTACGGCCCTTCACGCCTGCGGCCGAAGCGCCGGCACCGGCGCGCTCGATGTGGGCCATGGCGGCCTCGGTGGCCTTGCTGCTGAGCCTGGGCGTAAACGCCTTGCTGTATTCGCGCTGGAAAGACGCCAGCTCTGAGCTCGTGGCCTTGCAGAGCGAGCAGGCCCGTTTTGCCACCACCACGCAGGTGGTGCAGCGCCAGCTGGGCGAGCTGAAGCAGGAAAACCAGGTGCTGCGCTCCGACGAGTTCAAGGCCGTAGCGCTGGCGGGTACCAAAACCGCGCCTTCGGCCCATGCCCGCGTGCTGTTCAACCCGGCCACCCATAAGGTGTTTGTGGACGTGCGCAGCCTGCCTGCGCTGCCCGCCGGCAAGCAATACCAGCTGTGGGCCCTCGACAAAGGCAAGCCGATTGATGCCGGCGTGCTCACGGCTGCCACGGCCACCGGCCAGGGCCTGCAGTCAATGAAAGACATTGCCAGTGCCCAAACCTTTGCCATGACCGTGGAGCCCGAAGGCGGCAGTGTGAACCCTACGCTGAGCACCATGACGGTGGTGGGCAATATTTAACAACTAAACCTTGTGCGGGGCAAAGCGGTAAGCAGCTTGCCACCAGTCCCGCGCCGCTGCCTCGCCTTTACCGCCCGTTGGCCCGCCCGGCCGAGGGGCGGTAATTGCTTTAAATGCCTTTTAACATTCTGACCACATGCACGGAACCATCCTTACCTTGCTGAAGCGCTACGTGCAATCGCAATACGACCACAGCACCTGGGTGAAGCTCATGGAGCTTTCGGGGCTCGAAAACGTGGAGTTCGACCACAAAACGGTGTATCCCGACGCGCACGTGTATGCCCTGGTGGGCCACGCGGCCGAGATGACCGGCATCCCGGCCGGCGAGCTGCACGAAAAGTTTGGCGAATACCTCGTGCCTGACCTCATGTACATGTACCAAAAGCTGGTGAAGCCCGAGTGGAAAACCCTCGACATGCTGGAGCACACCGAGCTGACCATGCACAAGCAAGTGCGGGCCGAGCACGCCGAAAATGCTCCGCCCGTGCTCGACGTGACCCGCATCGGCCCCAACGAGTTGTACATCGACTACGTGTCGCCGCGCCGCATGGGCGGGCTGGCGGTGGGCATCGTACGGGGCCTGGCCACTTACTTCGACGAAGCCGACCGCATCGACGTGCTGCCTACCACCGCCGAGGACGGCCAGCGGGTGCGTATCCACGTGCGCCGCCGCTAGCCTGGGTTCGCCCCCTGATGTTTTTTGCTGTCAACATTTATCTCAACTCCCACTGCTCATGAGCTCTTACTACAACCCTGCCGACCTGGCCAAATTTGGTAAAATCAGCGACTGGCAGCCCGAAATGGGCCGCAAATTCTTCGATTATTACGGCGAGGTTTTCAAAGAGGGCGCGCTTTCGGAGCGCGAAAAATCCTTGATTGCGCTGGCCGTGGCCCACGTGGTGCAGTGCCCGTATTGCATCGACGCCTATACTTCCGACGCCCTGCAAAAAGGCGTGGACGAAGCCGAGATGATGGAAGCCGTGCATGTGGGCGCGGCCATCAAGGGCGGAGCCACGCTGGTGCACGCCACCATGATGATGAACAAAGCCAAAGAACTGTCGATGTAAGCCGGCGGGCGAGGCCGGCCCCCGCCTCGCCCGCCTTTTTGGTATGTATCTACCCCTGATTGCCTGTTCCTGCCTGTGCCTGGGCATGTTTGGCCTGAGCAGCTGCGGCTCCGGCGAAACCAGCCGCCCGGCCGGCTCGTCGTCGGCCTACGACCACATGCTGCGGCTGCTCTATAAGCACACGGTGCCCACGGTGGCCCCGGCCACGCTGGCGCATGAGCTGAGCGCGCCCACCGCGCCCTTGTTGCTCGACGCCCGCACTCCGGCCGAGTACGCCGTGAGCCACCTGCGCGGTGCCGAACTAGTGCCTTACGACTCGGTGCCCACCGCCGAGTTTCCGGGCGTGGACCGCCGCCGGCCCGTGGTGGTGTATTGCTCGGTGGGCTACCGCAGCGAACGGCTGGGCGACCGGCTGTGGGCGCTGGGGTTCGCCCACGTGCGCAACCTCTACGGCGGCCTTTTTGAGTGGGTGAACGAGGGCTACCCGGTGGAAAACGCAGCCGGCCCCACGGCAAACGTGCACCCGTACTCAGCCCTGTGGGGTGCCTGGCTGAAGCGTGGCCGGAAGGCTTACAAGTAGCCGCACCAATTGGATTTGGGTTGACGGCAATCTTGGTAGGGGCTATTCCTCGTATGGAACAGCATGCCGCGTCGCATTAAATTTTTTAATACGGACGGGCCGGTACCTTTACGGCGTATTCCAACTGCTCTTATGCCTCGTTCTCCTCTTCGAACTGCCCTGCTTCCGCTGCTACTGAGTGCGTCGCTGCTGGGCTGCAATACCCCCGAAAAAGAGCAGGCCAAAGGAAGAGCCCCCGCTTCGGCCCAGGCCCTTCAGGCCGTGCTGCCGTACTTCGACCAGGGCTGGGCCATGAACAAGCTGTGGGAAGACGGCCAGGCCGAAGTGGCCACCTACGCGGCCGAACGCATGATTTACAAGAAGAAGCGCGCGTTCGAGTACACCATGATTACGGTGAAGGAAGAATTCAACCAGCAGTACAACGTCAAGACCGACGACTACCAGCGGGATGATTTGTTTCCGGTGATGAAAATCAACCAGTTTTGCTCCATTCAGGCCGACGAGTACCCGTACCATTACCTCACATCGCTGTTTTTCCGGCGCGACCAACCGGTGGCGCTTTATAAGATGACCACCTCGTCGCAGGAGTGGTGCGGCAACACGTTCAAGTCCATCATCGACGACGGCGTGAACTTCGAAATGTGGTACCATTCGTACTGGGACGGGGAGGGCAGCAACAGCCGCGACCTGCGCCGCGACGTGTTTCTGGAAGACGCCCTTCCTTACACGCTGCGCAGCCTGAAGTTCGACCAAAAACCAGCATTCGACCTCACGGTGCTCGACCTGCAGCAAACCAACCGGGCCAAGCCCCCCGTGTATTACCAGGCCCACCTGACCACGGCCGAGGCCCCCGCCGACGCCCTCAACCCGGCCGCCTGGCGCGTAACCCTGCAGCTGGCGCCGGACAAGCAGAGTACCTACGTGTTTGCCAAGGAATACCCCAACATGCTGCTGCGCCAGGCCACCTGGGATGGCCGCACCCTGCAGCTTAAAGCGCACCGTCGGTACGCGTACTGGCCGAAGTAGCGCGCAGCTCCCAAACGAGCACTGCATACATACCGGCGTACTCCAGGGCCACCAGCCACAGGTTTTCGGTGTAGGCCGCCGTCTGGTAGGCGGCGTAGGAGAGAATGGCCAGCCCGCCCCACACCCGGGCAAAGCGGAAACGCGTGAGCGTGCTCAGGCCCAGCGGCAGTGTGAGGTACCAGGGGTGCACGGTGGTGGCCGCGGCGTAGTAGGCCGTGAGCATGAGCAACAGGGTGGGCGGCAACGAAGCCAGGTCCGGCCGCCGCTCGCGCCACGCCAGCGCGAGGCCCACGAGGCCACTTAGCACCGCCAGACTGGGGCCGATGATGGCAATTTGATTGTAGGTGGTGAGCCAGATGCCAATGGGCCGCAGCAGGTAGTAGAGGCTGGCGTTGAACTCGAAGTTGCGGAAGTAAAGCTTGAGGCTGCGGGCGATATTGACAAATAAATCAACCGATAAGAACGGGCCAAACAACAGTAGCGCCGTGCCCAGGCAGAGGGCGGTGTATGCCAGAAAGCGGCGCCCGCCCAGCCGCCGCACCAGCAGCGGCAGCACGAGCAGCGGCAGCAGCTTGGTGGCCACGCCCAGCCCTAGCGCCCCGGCCGAGGCCGCCCATTTTTGCCGGCTCAGCTGCCAGATGGCTAACAGAATGAAACCGAACACGAGGCCCTCAAAATGGAGGTTGCCGGTGAGTTCGACAATGACGAGCGGGTGCAGCAGGTAGCTGAGCGCGCGCCGGGCCGGCCAGCCCAGCGCCGGCAGCAGGGCCAGCAGCAGCCACGCCGTGCCAGCCTCGGCCGCCAGAATGACCACGCGAAGGCAGGCCGCAAAGCCTGCCTCGGAACTCGGAAACAGCCGGGCACTGGCGCCAAACACAAACTGGCAGATGGGCGGATACACCGAGTAGTAGTGGGGCGAGTTGAGCTGCCGGTACAGCTGCTGCAGCTCGGGCAGCACGGCGGCGCGAGCGCCTACGTCGGGCAGGGCGGCGCGGGCACCGTCGGCAATCAACTCGTCGGGCCGAAAGCGGAAGGGGTTCACGCCGTGGGCCACCAGCAGGCCATCCCAGCGGAAGCGGTACACATCGTCGGACAGGGCCGGCGCGGCGGGCAGCCACAGCAACCGAAAGGCCAGGGCGGCGGCCAGGCCCCAGCGCAGCGGCAATTGCGTGCGCAGCAGCCACCAATAGGCCAGTCCGGCCGCTGCAAACAGCCCCACCAGCTGCCCAAACTGCACCCGCGGCGTGGCATAGGCCAGGGCAGCGTAGGCTGCGCCCGACAGCAGCAGGGCCGCGCATTGCGAAAGCGAAGGAAGCTTAGCGGGCATGGCGCAGCGAGTAGTAAAAAACCGCTGCGAACCCCACTGTGAGCAAGGTGTGGAAGGGCAGCAGCCCGAAGTCATCAAAATAAAGGCCGGCACCGAGTCCAAAAGCGAAATACGCCGCCAGCAGTCCTTCCAGTGCCACCAGCGGGCCTACGCCGCCCGTGCGGTAGCGCCGGCGCCGGGCCACCGGGGCTGTGCCGGCCTTGGGCGTGCGCACGAAAGGCGTGCGGCGGCCCTGCCAGCCCAGCAGCACGGCCCGGGCATTGTGCAGCGCCAGCCCCATCGATACCGATAAAAACAGCAGAAAGAAAACCGGGTAGCGCCCCAGCGGCCGGTCGGGGTGGGCCCGCCGCCAGGCCGAATAGTAGTAGTAGATGAGTGGCGTGAACCCAAAAAGGAAAATGGACGCCAGCTGAAATACCACCTTGTACTCGGCAAACCGGGCCCGCACAAACACCAGCGGCACACTCAGCAGGGCCATGAGCATGATGACGACGTACACACTGCTGTTGAGCAGGTGGAAGCTGGCCTGCAGCTTCACGGCCAGTGGCTGCTGCGAGCGCCACACGGGGCCGAGATGCTTGTGGGCAGTTTCGGCGGCACCTTTGGTCCAGCGGAACTGCTGCGACTTGAGGGCGTCCATGGCGGCGGGCAGCTCGGCGGGGGCCACAATTTCGGGGCGGTACACGAAGCGCCAGCCGCGCAGCTGGGCGCGGTAGCTCAGGTCGAGGTCTTCGGTGAGGGTGTCGGTATGCCAGCCGCCGGCATCGTCGATGCAGGCGCGGCGCCACACCCCGCCCGTGCCGTTGAAATTGAGGAAATAGCCGGCAAAGGAGCGGCCCACCTGCTCGATGAGAAAGTGGGCATCGAGCCCGAAAGCCTGCAGGCGCGTGAGCAGCGACTCGTTCTCATTGAGGTGGCCCCAGCGGGTTTGCACCACACCCACCTGTTCATCCTGTAGGAAATAGGGAATGGTGCGCCGCAGAAAATCGGCTTCGGGCACGAAATCAGCGTCAAAAATGGCCACGTATTCTCCGTCGGTTTCTTCCAGGCCGTGGCGCAGAGCACCGGCCTTGTAGCCCTCGCGGTTGGGTCGGCGCACGTGGCTGATGCGCAGGCCACAGGCTGCATGGTGCTCCACGCGGGCAGCGGCAAGCGCCACGGTGGCGTCGGTGGAATCGTCGAGCACCTGAATGTGCAGTAGCTCAGTCGGATAATCGAGGGCGGCGGTGGCGTCGATGACGCGCTCCACCACGTTTTGCTCGTTGTAAAGCGGCAACTGCACCGTGACGCGCGGCCACGCGGCTGGCACCGGGGGGGGCGGAGTGGGCGGGGCCGCATACGCGCGCCGGCCCCGCCGCGTGAGCTGCCACTGTCCCAGGCTGAACCCCAGAATGAACAGCAGGCAAAGGCCGTAAACCGCCACAAGCAAAAGGGGCAGAACCGGCATCAGCAAAAAAGGAAGCGTTGGAAAAGCAATGTAAAAATGTCTGTCATCCTGAGCATTCTGCGCATCAAGCAGAGGACGCAGGACCTTCTCACGCCTGCGCCAATAATTAGGGTAGTGTTCAGCCGTGAGAATGTCCTTCGCTACACTCAGGATGACAGGCGTTGTCGTAGCGCATTACCAATACCGGAAAATGGTCCAGAGAATCTTGTAGCCGGCGCCCAGCGTGCCCCGCACCGTGCCCGACACCTTGCTGGTGCCGATGCGGCGGCGGTAACGCACCGGTACTTCAACCACGCGCAGGCCCTGGCGAAAGGCTTTCACCTGCATTTCCACCGTCCAGCCGTAGGTTTTATCTTCCATGCCGATGGCCTGCAGGGCCGTGGCGCGGATGGCGCGAAACGGCCCGAGGTCGGTGACGTTGCCCTTGTAGCGGAGATTGAGCAGGCGCGCCGCCAGCCAGTTGCCAAACCGCTGCTGGGGCAGCAGGGCACCTTTTTCACGTTCGCCCAGGGCCCGCGAGCCAATCACTAGGTCGGCGTCGCCGCGCAGGAGCGGGGCCAGAAGTTCGGGCATTTGTTCGGGGTAATCGGAATGGTCGCCGTCGAGAAATACGACGAGGTCGGGCCACTCGGATTGCGGCCGGCCGAAGGCGTGGGCCATGCCCGCCAGGCAGGCGTAGCCGTAGCCGGGGCGGGGCTCGCGCAGCACCGTGGCCCCGCAGGCCCGGGCAATGGCGCCGGTGTCGTCGGTCGAGTTGTTGTCGACCACGATGACTTCCTCCACCAGGCCGGCCGGTATTTCGCCGAGCACGAGGGCAATGGCACCGGCTTCGTTGTGAGCCGGAATAATGACGCTGACGCGGGGCTGGGGCATAGTCTGAAGAAGTGCAGCAAGTGGCAGAGCCAAACAAAAAAGGCCGGCTGCCACTATATGCACTGCAAAGATGCCGCCGCCGCCGGAAAGCGCACTGCACGGCCGCGCGCCTCGGCTTCCGTTTAACCCCGATTCTTATGCTTCAAGTAGGCCAACCTGCCCCCGACTTCACGCTTAAAACCACATCCGGCGCCCCTTTCCGCCTGTCTGACCAGCGCGGGCGCCACGTGGTACTATATTTCTACCCCAAAGACGACACGCCCGGCTGCACGGCCGAAGCCTGCTCGTTCCGCGACCAGTACGAGGACTTCAAAGACCTCGGCGCCGAAGTGGTGGGCGTGAGCTCCGACAGCGAGGCCTCGCACCAGAAGTTCACTCAGAAGCACCGCTTGCCCTTCGAACTGCTGGCCGATACCGACGGGCAGGTGCGCAAGCTCTACGAGGTGCCACGCGCCCTGCTGGGCCTGCTGCCCGGCCGCGTCACGTTTGTGATTGACAAAGAAGGTGTTATTCAATACATCTTCAACTCGCTGAGCGGGGCCACCGACCA
Source organism: Hymenobacter properus (assembly GCF_015694735.1). Lineage (GTDB taxonomy): Bacteria > Bacteroidota > Bacteroidia > Cytophagales > Hymenobacteraceae > Hymenobacter > Hymenobacter properus. Next base: position 130,365 of record NZ_JADQDP010000001.1, read on the forward strand.
CGTCAGCAATGCGAAAAAGGTGCTGTCGGGGCTACCGGCATAGTCCAATCCGATGGCGCGCATCGAGTTGGAAACGTTGATACTGGCGCCGCCGGCCGCCTGCTACGCGCTGGCCCTCAACGTGCAGGCACACCTCGACTCGACCTTGCAAACCGGTGAGAAAGTGCTGGCTGGTCCCGCCAATGGCCAGCTGGCGCTGGGCGACGTGGTGACCTGGGAAGCCCGGCACCTGGGCTTCCGGCAGCGGCTCACAGTGCGCATCACGGCGGCCAGCCCGCCCCATCATTTTCGGGACGAGCTGGTACGCGGCGCATTCAAAACTCTGCGACACGACCATTATTTCGAGGCCGTGCCGGGTGGAACGATGATGCGCGACGTGTTTGAATTCTGCAGCCCGGCAGGCGTCGTGGGCCGTTGGTTCGACAGGCTATTCCTGACCCGCTACCTGAGTAATTTTTTACGGCTCCGGAATGCCATGTTGAAGCAGCAGCTTGAGCAGCGGCCTTAGCTTTTGCGTAAGCGTGGTTGTACCATTCTGCCTTTATATGCCTCGCTTTCTTTTGCTGTTTCTGCTGCCGTTGCTGCTGGCGACCACATGTGCTTCGGCCCAAACGGCACCGCTCAACGCCACGCTGGACGGCTATGATTACCCGTTTCCGGTCAAAACGCTGCCGCTCAAAATTGAGGGACAGGCACTACGCATGGCTTATATGGACGTGGCGCCCACCGCCAAAGCCAACGGCCGCACGGTGGTGCTGCTGCACGGCAAAAACTTCTTCGGCGCCTACTGGCGCGAAACCATTCGGACGCTAACCGCCGCGGGCTTTCGGGTGGTAGTACCCGACCAAATTGGCTTCGGCAAGTCTGACAAGGCCGATATTCACTATTCCTTTCATCAGCTGGCGCAGAACACCAAGCATTTGCTCGACACGCTGGGCGTGGCAAAAGCGGCCATTGTGGGCCACAGCATGGGCGGCATGCTGGCCACTCGCTTCGCGCTGATGTACCCGGAAGCCACCGAAAAACTGGTGCTCGAAAACTCCATTGGCCTGGAGGACTACCGCGTGGGCGTGCCCTTCCAGCCTGTGGCGCAGGCCGAAGCCACCGAGCGCAAAAGCACCGAGGCCAGCATCCGCAAATACCACGCGACGTACTACCCCAACGGCTACCCGGCCGCCCACGACCAGTGGCTGCTGCCCCTGGCCTCCCAAACGCGCAGCCCCGACTTTGCCAAAGTAGCCCGCGCCAATGCACTGACCTATGACATGATTTACCAGCAGCCCGTGAGCTACGAGTTCGGCCGGGTGGCCGTGCCGACGCTACTCATTATCGGCCAGGCCGACCGCACGGTGGTGGGCAAAGCCTTAATCAAAGACCCCAAAACGATGGCTCAAATGGGCCAATACCCCGCGTTAGGCCGCCGCACCGCCGCCCAAATCAAAGGCGCCAAGCTGGTGGAGCTACCCAACGTGGGCCACATTCCGCACCTGGAGGTGCCAGCGCAGTTTTACAAGGCGCTGCTGGCTTTTTTGGGTTGAGGCACCTGAACTATGGCAGAAAGGCTATATCGCACACGCAACGGAAGCCCACAGTCGGCGCCGGGCCGCTGAACACGCCACGGCTTGCGATGGTGCAGGCCACAAGGGGGTCGCGGTAGCTGCCGCCTTTGGTGATGCCGGTTTCCTGCACAAGCTCGGCCACGTTGCCAATCATGTGGTAAAGTCCAAAGGCATTCGGTAAAGTGCTATAGGTGTAATCCGGCGTAGCAGAGCGAAGAAAATAAGGCAGCTCGCGTTGGCAGTTGAACCAGACGAGCGAAGTGCCAGCCGCATTAAATTGGGCAATGTCCTGCGCAATCTGGTCGACGGCCACGGCAGACCCGGCGCGCTTTTGCAGATAAGCAGAGGCTTTGGGATTTACGTAAAGCCGCCTGCTTGTGCAGGGCGTGCCGTAGTTCCGGCTGACGAAATTGCCCGCGGCCCATTCCCATTCCTGCTCGGTGGGTAGCCGGTAGGTAAAGCGCTGATACTTGGCGCGAGGCAGATTGCCGCTGTTGTAGCGCTCGGTGACCGTGCGGCTGCGCCATTGGCAAAATCCTACTGCTTGCGCGTAGGATATGCCCACTACCGGAAAATGCTGGTAAAAGGAATTGGTGAAATAATCAGCAACCGGAAGCGCTGCTGTATGGGGGAGAAAGAATTGGTAAATTTCTTCCGCCGAATCGGTGTGAATGCAGTTTAAAAAGTGCTGCCACTCTTTGTTGGAAATCTCAACCTCGTCCATCTCAAAGTTTTTCCCGGTAATGAAAATGGTACCAGGCCCCGTGACCAGACGCTGGGCTTTCTCTTGCTTAGGCAGCGGAGGCAGCCGCTGAAAAGCCTGTTCGGCTGTATCCGGGCAGCTTTCATAGCGGAAGGCTCGCGTTTCATTGAAGCCTTTGGGGTAGCTCTCGAATACAAACGGCCGGTCCCAATACCGTTCCGTTGGATACAGCGGCAACGCCGAAACGGAGCTATAGGCGTTGGCCCTGCTGCTGTTGGGGCAAAGGCGGCTTACTCCCTTAAGAGAGTTGCACGAAGCCAGCACTGCTAAGACAAGGAAACAGAGCGACGATTTTGCAGCAGCATTCATGGTCATTATGTTGTGCATTATCAATCCAGTATCCGCAGCGAATCGGCGTGGATGAGCGGCGAGGCCTGGTAGCGCCCTTCGCGCGGGCCATTTTCCAGGTTGAGCACGCCGCGGGGGCAGGCGGTGCTGCACATGCCGCAGCCCACGCAGGCCGCCCGAATGATGGGCTCACCGCGCTGGGCGTACTGCTTCACGTCGATGCCCATTTCGCAGACGTTGGAGCAGTTGCCGCAGCTAATGCACTGCCCGCCGTTGGTGCTGATGCGGAAACGCGAGAAATGCTTTTGCAGCAGGCCCAGGTAGGCCGCCATGGGGCAGCCGAAACGGCACCACACCCGCGAACCCAGAATAGGGTAGAAGCCCACCCCCACCACGCCCGAGAACACCGCCCCGATGGCAAAGCCGTACCACTTGGCCGCCGCGCCGCCGGCTTCGCCCAGTAGCGTGCTGCCGGTGGCAAAATGCACCCACAGCAGCGCCGTGATGGCCACAATAATGGCCAGAATGGGGTAAATCAGGCGCACTTCCCAGCGCCAGGCAGCGCGGCTTTTGTCGGAGAGGTGGCGGTAGGGGTCGCCGGCCGTTTCGGCCAGTCCGCCGCAGCCGCACACCCAGGAGCAGTACCAGCGCTTGCCAAAAAAATACGTGAGCACCGGCGTGGCTAGAAACGACATCACCGCGCCCCAGAACACCATAAACACGCCCAGCCCCCCGTTTTTCAGCAACGAGGTTACCGTGCCGGGAAATAGGTAATCGTACTTGAGCGGCCAGAAGTAGCTGAAATAATACTCAGGCTGCTGAAAAAACTGGAGCAGCCCCGGCAGCAAAAACGCAAAGCCCAGCTGAAAAAACATCACCGAAGCGGTGCGGATGAGGTGGTAGCGCGAGTGCCGGTACTTCCACAGGGCCCGGGCGCCCATCAGCAGCACGGCCAGTGTGTAGAAGGTGCCGTAGAGGAACCACTGGTCGGCCGGCCGGCCGCGTAGGGCTTGGCTGAAGCCGTCGAGCGGGTGCACCAGGTGGTCGAGCAGCCCGAAGTGGCCGTGGCCGTCGTCGGCGCTGAACCAGTAGAGCACTACATAAAAGCCGGTGAGCGCCAGGCCCGTGGCCCAGGCCACGGCGCCCCGGCTGGTGCTGGCGCGGCGCCACAGGTTGTCGTGCTGCACCCCGGCCGGGTGGGTGCCGAATTTCAGCCAGCTCCAGGCCAGCGTGCCGCTGCCAATGAGCGCCAAGGCCGCCCAGAACCACAGCCGCTGGCGGCTGGCGTCGGCATCGGCCAGGGCCAGCAGCAGGGCCAGCAAGCCGCCAGCCACCGCCGCCAATGTGAGCTTCTCAGTGGCTGGAGTGGCGGGCAGAGGCGGGGCCGCGGGGGAAAAAGTCATGGGAATAGAAGAGAACAATCCTGAATGAAACGGTCAGCATGACGGTCGGATAGTTGTTCCATTCCAATCAATGATGGTGGTGATGGTGGCCGTCGTTGGGTTTGCCGAAGTAGTTGATGAGCGTGCCCAAGATGTAAAACACCGTCCAGCACACGTAAAGCCAATTGAAGCCCGCAGGAATGCGGCCCACAAAAAAGTAAAGAATCAGGTGGGCGCCGGCGCTCATCAGCAGGCCGGTGAGGGCGATGAACTGGAAGCTGTTGAGGGCCGATGGGCGGTATAGCTTGGAAAAATCCACAGGATAAGCAGGTTAAGCGGGAAATCTAAAACCGGGCAAACAGCCCCCTGCGCCGCGCCAGCGCCACCGGCTGCTGCGGAAACTGCCGGTTGAAGGCGGCCACGATGGCGGCCTCGTGTTGCGGCGCAAACTCCGCGTCAAAGTTAGCCGCCCCCAACCCGGCCAGCACCGCGGCTACCGGCGCCTGCTGCCGAATCCACTGCTCGCACACGGCCTGGCGCAGGCGCAGGCCCAGGGCATTGAAGCCTACCACAGCGTGCGGCGCCTCGGCCCGGAAGTAGACGCGGAAAGCCGCGCGGCTACCCAAATGTTCCCAGTAGAAGCTGTTCAGACCGGGGGTGGGGCCGGCCGGCGCCTGGCCGTAGGTTTGGTATTCGAGGTTGAAGAACTTGGCCGAATTGAACCACACGCCGCGCCGGTAGGGCGTGGGCTGCCCGCACAGGGTGTGGGCCACTGTTTCGCCCTGCATGCGGCCGGTGTACCAGAGCTGCTCGATGGGCACCTCGCCCGCGGCTGGCCGGCGGAACTGAGCGCAGTCGCCGGCGGCGTACACGTTGGGCACATTGGTGCGCAGCAACTCATCCACCAGAATGCCACGGTCGGTTTCCACGGCCGAGGTTTGGGCCAGCGTGAGGTTTGGCGCTACGCCGGTGGCAATGCCCACCCATTGGCAGGCGATTTCCTCGCCACGCGTGGTGCGCACGGCCCGCACCCGGCCGTGGGCATCGCCCAAAATCTCGGCCAGTTCGGTGTGGTAGCGCACCGGCACGCCGTTTTCCTCAAACTGAAGGTCAACCAGGTGTGCTTCCTCGGGCGGGAGCACCGAGGCCCAGTAGTGCCCGTCGCGCACCAGCACCACCGGCTCGATGCCGCGCGAATGCAGCATTTCGGCTAGCTCAACGCCAATGAGGCCGCCGCCCACCACCACGCCGCGCGCAATGCCGTGGGTGTCGCGCGCCATGGCTTCGAGGTCGGGCAGGCCGTACAGGCCCTGCACGCCGGCCAGATGCTGGCCGGGCCAGGCCGGGCGGCGGCTTTCGGAGCCGGTGGCGAGCAGCAGTTGGTCGTAGGCGAGGGTGGCGCCGTTGTCGAGGACGAGCAGGTTGTCGGCGGTGTGCAGGGCCGTGGCGGTGGCGTGCACCAGCTCCAGGCGGTTTTCAGCCCAAAACCAGTCTTCGTAAGGCTTGATGTCGGACGGGCGCAGGTGGCCCATGTACACGTACATCAGCGCGGTGCGGGCGTAGTGGTGGGCACTCTCGCCTTCCACCAGCGTGATGCGGGCATCGGGGCGCAGGCGCCGCACGGTGAGGGCGCACGTGACGCCGGTGATGCCGTTGCCTACAATGACCAGATGCATAATCGAAAAGCTGAAGCCGAAGCTGAAACCAAATGTAGCCCACGCGGCGCCGAACCGCTCAAAGGGAAACGGAATGCCGGGCCCTGCGTAAGCCCAGTTACTTTTCACCTCAAGCCTTTCAACCCATGATTCCCGACAACATTTCCGGCGACGGCACCGACCCCAATGAAGGCGAAAACGCCGGCATTACCGAAAACAAGAACTTCGTGAAAAACGAACAGCTGGAAAAGGAGAAGGAGTACCAGCAGGACCAGAGCAACAACAAAGCCAGCAGCGACCCCACCGCCGCGCGCTACACCGGCGCCAACGGCTACACCCAACGCGACAACCAGAAAGACCAGCTCGACAACCTGCACATTGGCGGCTCCGAAACCAGCCCGCAGGGCGGTAACAACCACACCAACGCCGGCGAGCAGGCCCAGGGCCCGGGCTTCGAGGCCGAGGGCAGCTACGAGCTCGACCACAACCTGCGCACCCGCGACCAAGAATTTGGCGAGAAAGCTCCCAGTGGCCCCGCCACCCCGGCCGGCAAAAACGAAACCATCAGCGACGACTAGGCGCGGACCTGGCCCAACGTAGCTGCCTCATTGCGGGGCCAGTGCACTTCCAGGCGGAAGGCGCTGGCCCCGCTTTTATTTGGTCCGATGGCGCACCCGGGCCCGTTACTTCCCCGATATATTCAAAAAAATAAGGGCTTGCTGCGCGATGCTGAGCTAAATCATTAACTTGCCGGGCATAACCAGGGCCGCCGGAATACCACGCGCGGCTGTTCTACTTCTTTCCCCACCCACTTTATTTAACGCAATTGCCGATGAATCCGGAAAATTTACCCAAAGCCGAAGAGCAGCCTTACGACCCCAACCTGGAGGCGCAGGACGAGGACGTGACCTCGGGCGGCAACAACCGCCTGACTTATATTCTGGTGGGCGTGATTCTGGCCTTGGTGGTGGGCTACGTCGCCCTGCCCAAGGGGCATGGCAGCGGCCTGTCTTCCGTCACGCCCTCTTTCATGCTCGATGATGCGGCCGTGACCGCCAAGGTTCCCACGGCAGAGGACAGCATTGCCGCTGGCCTCAAAGCCGCCCCGGCCGCCGACCAAGAAGACGCTTATGTAAGGGAGGAAAAAGCCGCCGCCAAGACCACCACAACCCGCCCGGCAAATTCCACAGCAACAGTGGCCGCGGCCCCTGTGGCCGCAGCGGCTCCAGCAGCTGCACCGGCTACTGCTCCTGTTGCAACTGCCGAAGCTCCGGCTCCGGCGCCCGCCGCGGCCCCGGCTGCGCCCGCGTCCGTCACCATGTCGGGCAAAATTGAAGACGAAAACGGCAAACCTCTGGTGGGCGCCACGGTGCTGCTGAAGGGCAGCAGCAAGGGCACCAGCACCGATGCCAATGGCAACTACAGCATGGAGGTGCCCGCTGGTAGCGACAACACGCTCATCTACGGCTACGGCGGCTACGAGGACCAGGAGGTGCACAGCCGCGGAAGCCAGCCTGTGGATGTAACCCTCACGCCCCGCGCCAAGAAGAAACGCCGCTAACCCCGGCTGTATACAACGCCAAAGCGCCCGGACTTCCTGTAAGTCCGGGCGCTTTTTTTGCTGTTTATGAATCCAGGCTAGCCTGCCGTGCGCCCAAACCGTCGGCCAAACAGGAAGTACACCGGCAGGCCCAGCGCCATCAGCAGCAGGCCGCGCTGCGAGAACTCGGCGGTATCGGGGGCGATGAGCAGGATGATGCAGAACGTAGTAGCCAGCAGGATGTAGAGGCCCGGCACCAGCGGGTAGCCCCAGGCGCGGTAGGGGCGGGGCGCCTCGGGACGGGTGCGGCGCAGCACGAAAATGCCGATGATGGTGACGACGTAAAACAGAATCACGGCGAACATCACGTAGTTGAGCAGGTCGCCGTACTTGCCGCTGAGGCAGAGCACGCAGGCCCAGAAGCACTGGGCCCACAGCGCGCGGCCGGGCACGTTGGCGCGGTTCAGGCGGGCCAGGCTGGGAAAGAACAGGCCGTCTTTGGCCATGGCGAAGTAGGCCCGCGCCCCGCTGAGAATGATGCCGTTGTTGGCCCCGAAGGTGCTGAGCATGATGAGCACGGCCATGACGTAGGCCCCGCTCTGGCCGAGCACCGACTCGGCCACGGCGGTGGCCACCCGGTCGTCGGTGGCGTATTGGATGCCGCGGCCGGCCACGGTGGCGGCTTCGGGCGAGCCGTGCAGGGGCAGCACCAGCAAGTACACCACGTTGATGAGGATGTAGAGGCCCGTGACGATGGCCGTGCCGATGGCCATGCTGCGCACCAGCGTGCGCTCGGGGTTCTGGATTTCCTCGCCCGCGAAGCCGATGTTGTTCCACGAATCGGACGAGAACAACGAGCCCGTCATGGCCATGCCGATGGCAATGAGCAAAGCACCGCCCCCAATGGGCAGGGGCGCGGCGCTCACGCCCGGGGCCGGGTAGCGCATGGCCGCCCACATATCGGCGAAGTTGGCCTGAATGGCTTCGTGGTTGAGCCCAAGGGCTAGGCCGAACAGGATGAGCAGCGCCAGCGCCACCAGCTTAGTGCTGCCCAGCACGTTCTGGATGAGCTTGCCGGTGCGCACACCCTGGGCATTGAGCGCCGTGATGCCCACAATGAGCAAAATGGCCAGCAACTGCACCGAGGAAAAAGTGAAATGCCAGCTGCCAATATTCGTTTCAAACAGAATGTTCTTGACGCTGAACCAGGGCTGCAGCACGCCGGTGAATTTGGCAAATGCCACGGCCACGGCCGCGATAACGCCGGTTTGGATGACGAGGAACAGCGTCCAGCCGTAGAGAAAGGCCGTGAGGCGCCCGAAGGCTTCGCGCAGGTACACGTACTGCCCGCCCACTTTGGGGAACATGCTGGCCAGCTCGCCGTAGCTGATGGCCCCGGCCATGGTGATGAAGCCGGTGAGCAGCCACACCACCAGGAGCCAGCCCGCGCTGCCCACCTGCCGCGAGATGTCGGCCGAAACGATGAAGATGCCCGAGCCAATCATGCTGCCCGTGACGAGCATAATGGCGTCGAAAAGATTGATGGCGCGCTTAAAATGCGGCTGGTCGGGTTGAGGTTCGGTCATAGAGCGAGGTGAGAATTTTGCCAAAGAAAACGAAAAGGCCCGCCGAAACCGGCAGGCCTTGAAAATATGATGGTAATAAGCAGCTAAAACTCGCTGCGGTCGTACCAGCTGCGCATGCGCCAGGGGTCGTTGCGGTTTTTGCGCACCAGCACGATGCGCGCCGTGCCCGAGCCCGAAAACCGTTGGTCATCGCGTTGCTCAATGGTGAGCAGGAAAGAGCGTTCCACATTGGCCAGCGTGTCCGACGACAGGGTATCGGAGCTGGGCATGTACTGCGTCCACTGCAAATTGGTGGAGCGGGCGGCTTTGAACAGGCGGTAAGTGGTGTTGGCGTCCACGTCGCGGGTCCAGGTGCGGTCCACGTTGGCGGCGAAGTCGCGGTAGGTAAACTTGAACTTGGGCGACAGCAACTGCCCGTACAGCGTGGAATCCCGCAATTGATACGATGCCCGGAACCGGTCGAAGAAGCCGCGCACCGTCACGGGGTTGCCCAGCAGCGCGTTCTGGTCGGTGGGCACTTCGTCTAGGGCCGGCGCAAACGGATTGCAGGCCGGCACCGTGAGCACCAGCCCAATGCCAGCCAGCAGCAAAACAGGATACGACGGACGCCCGAGCTTCATGAGCCGAAATATACGGGTTGGCTAATAAATAACGAAGAATTAAGTGGTTCCGTCATCCTGAGCGCAGCGAAGGAACTTCTCACCAACGAACGACTTGCAGTAAATTATATGAGCGGTCTGTGGTGTCGTGTTAAGGTCCTTCGCTGCGCTCCGGATGACAACTTGTTCAGTTGTCTCTACTCAGCCAAGCCCACCCCCACGCCTCAATGCGAGCTGAAGTATTTTTTCAAATCCGTCCAGCATAAGCCGGGGGTGGTGCGCTGGTCGCGCCAGGCCACAATGCGCCACTCGTTGTTGCGGCGGCGCAGGATGAGGCGGATGTTGCCTTGCAGCGTGCCGGCATGAAAGGCCGTGTCCTGCTGTGTGATTTTGAGCTGGTACAGAGCCGAAACTTCTACTGAATCGGCAGTATAAAGCTGGTCGCGCCGGTCGCTGAGGGTGAGGGTGTTATTGGTGTTGGTGGCGGTGCGGCGGCGCAGGCTGCTGAAGTAGGTGGTTTCCTCCGGCACGCTCCAGTTGGCGAAGAGGGCGGGCGAGGAGCCGGCGCTGGTGGGGTCGGGCACGAAGCGGTAGTTGGGGCCGCTGAAGGTGCGCTCGTAGTTGGCCACGTTCACGCGCTGCACGGCGGTGATGAAGTTGTTGAGCAGGATGTCAATCTGGGTAGGCTGCACCCATTCGCTGCCCGCCGCTGCCGGCTCGGGCTCGCGCAGCTGAAAACAGGCGGGCAGGGCCAGCAGGCTCAGCAGCGGCAGCAGCACGCGGCCGCGGGTTCGGGGCAGGCCTTTCAAATTTCTATGCCGGAGCTTCATCACCGTTTGCCAGGCTTGGGGTTGAACCGAAAGATACGGCCGCTTTTGCTGGCGGGCCGCGCCGGGGGCCGTACTTTCGTCGCCCGTCATCCGCTTCTTTCCGCATGTCCCGCAAGCTTCTGGCGCTGCTCACGGCTCTTGTTTTGCTGCTCACGCTGGCCACCTACGTGTACTACCGCCGCACGCTGGCGGCCGTGCCCGTCGACCCCTACGCCCTGGTGCCCGACGATGCCGTGCTGGTGCTCAGCACTCACGACCACCCCGCCCTGGTGCGCCACCTGCAGGAAACTGAGCTGTGGGACAACCTGACGGCCGTGCGCTATTTCCAGCAGGCAGCAGGCCACCTGGCCCTGGCCGACAGCCTGGCTGGCAGCAACGCCCGCCGCCGCAACGGCCTGCTCAGCCTGCTGGGCCGCAAGCTGGTCATCACCTCCCTGCACGTGACGGGGCCGGGCGAGTTTGACGTGCTTTACCAGATTCCGCTGAACCGGGTGAGCGAGTACCGGCAGGTCCGCAGCCTGCTTGAAACCCTGGGCCGCGACGCCCGCTACCGCCTCAGCACCCGCGACTACCAGGACCAGGAGCTGACCGTGCTAACCGAGCAGCGCAGCGAGCTCAGCATCACCCTGCTCAACTACCGCAACCACCTGCTGGTAAGCGCCAACCCCAGCCTGGTGGAGGCCGCCGTGCGGCGGCTGGCCCACCCCGATGCCCCCACGGTACTGGCTGCCTTCAACTCCACCGATTTGTTGAAGCTAAAGGGGATAGATGCTTCGGTGCTAATTAATTATCGAAGGCTGCCGCAGTTTCTGGATGTGTTGTTTCGACGCGATGCACACGGGCAATTTGATATTCTCACCGGGCTGGTATCGCAAGGGCTGCTCGGGGTGAAGCTGGCCGGCCGAGAGTCGGTGTTCCAGGGTTTTTCCAACCCCGAAACGGCCAAGGGAACGCTGCAGCAGCGCCTGCGCGGGCAGCCGGCCCTGCCCCTGGGCCTCACCGGCCTGCTGAGCACACGCACGGCCCTGCTGCTGCATTTGGCGGCCAACTCCCGCCGCACCTGGCCCGCCGCGCCTGGTAGCGCAGCCGATTCGCTGGGTATTGCCGGCGCCCTCGACAGCCTGCGGGCCACCTTCGGGGGCGAGATGGCCGTGGCCTACCTGGCTACCGCCGCGCCCGGCAGCCGGCCGGGGCGGCTGGCGTTTGTGCGCTGCCCGGCGCCGGCCCGCACGGCCAACTGGCTGGCCCGGCTGCGCCGGCTGCAGGGCAACTCGCCGGCCTTCACCCGCGTGGGGCGCTACGAAATTCACCCCACCGGCTTCACCGAGGCATCGGCGCTGGGGCCATTGCTGGCCCCCGACCGGCCCTACGCCGTGGAAGCCGTGGCCGGCGCCGGGGTGCTGGTCGATGATTACCTGGTGCTCTCCGACGAGCAAACCCTGAACGCCTACCTGGCCGACGTGGTGGCCGGCAATACCTGGGCCCAGACGCCGGCGCAGGTTTCCTTTTTGCAGGAAACGCTGCCCCGGGCCCGTCTGAGCGTGTTCATCGACACGCGCAACAGCTGGAACGCCCTACTGGGCGTGCTCACCGAAGACCGCCGGGCCGGCCTGCTGCGCAACGAAGCCTTGTTCAAGCGCTTCCCCCAAATGGCCCTGCAGCTGGTACCGCCCGAAAACGAAGCCGCTCCGGAGGCCCAGTACTTCACCCAGTTGCTGTTGCACCGTCCCAACCTGGGGCCGGCCACCGCGCAGGCGGGCGCCGCCGCGGCCAACGGCCGCGTGCTCGCTTTCAAGCACAGCCTGACCGGCACGCCCGCTTTGCTGCCGGCCCTGGGCACGCGGGTGCCGGCCGTGGTGGTGCAGGATTCGCTGCACGCCCTGCACTACGTAAGCGCCGAAAACGCCGTGCTGTGGTCCGATACGCTGGCCGGGCCGGCGGTGGGTGCCAGCCTGCTGCCGGCGGCCGGGGGCGTGCCGGGCGGCCTGCTGCTGGCCGCCGGCCACCGCGTGCACCTGCTGGCCAACGACGGCGGTGAGGTGCTGCCTTTCCCCCTGAACCTGCCCGATACCGTGCGCGTAGCGGCCCTGCTGGCCGCGGCCGGCAACCCCGGCGCCCCCGCCCGCCTGCTGGCCGTGACGGCCGGCAACGCGCTGACGTTGCTGGATGCCAAAGGGCGCCAATACCCCGGCTGGAAACCCAAGCGGCTCGATTTCCCCTTGGCCGGAAAGCCGGCAGTGCTGGGCGTGGGCGGGCGCGACGTGGTGGTGGCCCCGCTGCAAAACGGTTACGTGTATGCCTTCGATGGCGAGGGCGCGCTGCTGCCGGGCTTCCCCCTGAGCATGGGCGCGCGGCTGGCGGGCGATGTGCTGGTGCAAGCCAGCAGCACCCTGGCCCGCACCCGCCTCACCATGATAAACCAACACGGCGAGCTGGTGAGCTTCAACCTGAGCGGCGACGTGCTCAGCCGCCGCCGCATCGCCACCTGGAGCCGCACTGCCCGCTTTCGCCTGGTGCCCGATGAGCACGGCCGCAGCTTTGTGCTCACGCGCGAAGACGGCAACCAACTGGATGTGTACTGGCCCACGCAGGCCGCCCCGCTCATCACCCAGCGCTTCGTGACTTCGGGCACGAAAGCCGTACAGTTCTTCGATTTCGGCAACAACCGCCGCCTGGTGGCCATTACGGAGCCCGGCCCGGGCCAGGTGTTTCTGTACAATGGCCAGGGCCAGCTGCTGGGCGGTGAGGCCCTGCCCAGCTCCGGCACCGGTGTAGGGCTAACTTATGATGCGACGACGGCTACATATCAGCTCGTCCGCATTGTGGGCCGCGAGATGCGCCGTACCGAGCTGCGCGTAGGGCAGCAGTAGGTGCATTGGCGTAAGAGTGGATAAGTGGATCGTCAAAACCGTCATGCCGAGCACAATGGAGGAAGATTTCTCCCTTCGTCAACAACGATTACAATTATATCAGCATACGGAATGCCTCAGCTGCGCTCGGCATGACAGTTCTATTATCACACTAACCTGTTAGCCCACCAATCCGCTAATCCACCAGCCCGCCAATCCATGACCATTCCTCCTCGCACCGGCCTTGTAGTGGGTAAATTTTGGCCACCGCACCGGGGCCACCAGCTGCTCCTCGAAACGGCCGCTGCTCAAGTAGCCGAGCTGGTGGTGCTGGTGTACGCCAACCCTGATTCGCCCAGCCACCCCGCGGCCGTGCGCGCCGAATGGCTGCGGATGCTTTACCGTGGCGACGAGGGCGCCGCCGGGCCGCACATTGGGCACACGCCGCTGCGCATTTTCGCCCTCTCTGCTACCGATGGAGTGCCGCCCGATGCAGCCGACGACCACACGCACCGCGAATTTGTGCGGCAGTGGCTGGCGCGGCAGGGCATCCGGGTCGATGTCATTTTCAGCAGCGAGGCATACGGACCAGGCTTCGCCCAGCACTTAGGCGTGCCGCACGTAACCGTGGATGAGTCGCGCCGCCAAGTGCCGATTTCCGGCACCCAGATGCGCGGTAATCCATCCGCCTACGCCCCATACCTGCACCCTCTGGTGGCGGCGCAGCTGGGCGTGGTGCCGCCCGCGTCGGTGCCGCGCGTAGTCTTTCTGGGGGCGGAAAGCAGCGGTAAGTCGACGCTTTGCGCGGCGCTGGCTGAGGCCTGTGGTACCGTCTGGGTGCCGGAATACGGCCGTACCCTGCACGAGCAGAAAAACGGCAACCTCGACTACGACGACCTGCTATACATTGCCCGCCGCCACGCCGAGCTGGAGGACGAAGCCGCCGCGCAGTCCCGTGGCGTGCTTTTCTGCGACACCAACGCGGCCACCACGGCTCTTTATTCCTACTACTATTTCCACCGCTGCGACCCGGCCCTGCAGGCTATGGCTGCCGTGTGCGGGAAGCGCTACGCCCACACCTTCGTGTGCGCCCCCACCGTGCCCTTTGAGCAAGACGGCTGGCGCGGCCCTGAGGCCCTGCGCAGCTTCCAGCACGGCATGATACTGATGCAGCTAGACTACTTCGGCATCCCGTACACGCTGGTAGAAGGCACGGTGGCCGAGCGGGTGGCGCAGGTGCAGGCGGAGCTGGGGCGAACAGCCGGCTGGTAGCCGGCAGCCCGCGGGGCTCACCGGTTCGTGAGCCAGCCCTTGCGGTAGAAGTAGTACAGCTGCGTGCCTACCACCAGGGCCATGATGCCCAGCACCATGGGGTATCCCCAGGGGCTGTAAAGCTCGGGCATGTTGAAGGCCAGGAAGTGGCCGTGGTCATCATGGCGCTGGAAGTTCATGCCATAGAGGCCGACCACGAAACTCAGCGGGATGAAAATGGTGCTGATGATGGTGAGCACCTTCATCACCTCGTTCATGCGGTTGCTTTGGTCAGAGAGGTATAAGTCGGTGAGGGAGGAAATGTTGTCACGGTAGCTTTCGGCCAGGTCGAGGGCCTGAATGGCGTGGTCGTAGGCGTCGCGGTAGAAGATTTTCAGCGTTTCAGGCATGATTTCCTCGGGCAGACGCAGGATTTCGGCAATCTTATCGCGCTCGGGGTATACCAGCCGGCGGAAGCGCACCACGTCTTTCTTGATGCGCAGGATGCGGTTGAGGAGGCGGCGCGGGCGCTTGTCAGCGAAAATGGCTTCTTCGAGCTCCTCGATGTAGTCGCCGATGGCGGCCATGGTGGGGTAGTAGTGGTCGAGCACCACGTCGGTGAGGGCGTAGGCCAGGTAGAGCGAGGGGTGGCGGCGCAGGGTGCTGAAATTGGCCCGAATACGCACCCGCAGCGTGTCGAGGCAGTCGTCGTAGTCATCCTGAAACGTGAGCACGTAGTTCGGGCCGGTGAAGATGGACAGCTGGTCGTCGTCGATTTCGAGCAGGGCCGTAAAATCGGTCATGCGCGAAACCATGAACAGGCGGTGGTCGTCGAAAACCTCAATTTTGGCCCGCTGGTAGTCATTTAGCACGTCTTCCATCTGCAGGGGGTGCAGGCCGAAGTCTTGCATCAGGCGCTCCATGAGGGGGAGGTCGCCGTAGCCGCGCACGTCAATCCAGTGCTTGAGCTCGGGGTGTTGGCGCAGGTGCTCGAGCAGGTCGTCGTAGCGGTCGGTATACTCGTCCTCGGCGCACACTTCATCGTTGTACGACACCAAAAACAGGCGTGGCTTGAGGGCGCCTTCGCGGATGTTGAGCGTGCCAGGGCGCTGGCCCACCTGCTGGTAGCGCGCCTGCCGGGTGGCCTCGCGGTCGGTGATGGATATGGGCCCGGCGCCGGGCGCTTCGGCCAGCGTGGGCGAGCGGTTGGGTGCGGCCGACGATGACGAGCTGAGCGGGTTCATGGGGCAGGCAACAGAAATGGTTGAATGCAAAGGCGCAATGTGGCAGCCTACGCATGGCGGCCTCATGAAGATGTGCCGCGATAAGCTTAACCCTAGAAAATGGCACCCGCCCGCGCGCCGCCGACGGCCAATCCGTGCCGTACTTTGCCCTGCCCACCACGCCACCCGCATTTGAAAATCCCTCAATCCGTCCTTGCTCCTGATGCCGCCGCCCTGCCAGGCCCGGCATCCCTGGCTGTGTGGATGGCCGACAGCGGACCCGCGGCGCCGCGGCTGCCACTGGCGTTTGAGTCATTTCTGTATTTGCGCCCCGAGCACCAGCGTTTGCAGGCCGGGGCAGGCCCGGTGCTGAGCTTTTATCTGGAAGATGTGGCCGCTGGCCGCACCGTGGCCCAGCTGCACGTGGCCCTGAACGAGGCTACCGCCACGGCCCACAGCCCCGCCCAGGCGCCGTTTGGGGCCGTGCAGCTGGCCGCGGGCTTGTCCGTGCCCGCGCTGCACCGGCTGCTGGATGCGGCGGAAGCAGAGCTTCGGCGCCGGGGCGTACACCGGCTGGCGCTGCGCGGCTACCCTTTCGCCTACGACCCCGCCGGTGCGGCCACCCTGGCCGAGGCCCTGCGTCAGCGCGGTTACCGTGTGGCCCTGGCCGAGCAGAACTATCACCTCGACCCCGCCCGCGCTTACGAGGCGCATCTGCACCCCTCGGAGCGGCGGCGCCTGCACAAGTGCCGCCGCCACGGCCTGCACTTCGAGCAGGAGCCCCCTTTTTTGCTGCCAATGGCTTACGAGTTTATACAAGCCTGCCGGCAGGAGCGGGGGCAGGCGCTGTCTCTGTCGTTGGAGCGGGTGCAGGAACTGTTCCGGGCATTTCCGCGCGAGCATTTTCTGTTTTCGGTGCGCCAGCCCGACGGCGAATGGGCCGCCCTCACGGTGGCCATTCGGGTGAGCGAGCGGGTGCTGTATAATTTCTACCCCGCCAGCCCGCTGCGCTGCAACGCCCTGAGCCCGGTGGTGATGCTGAACGAAGGCCTGCACGCCTTTGCGAGGGCCAGCGCCCTGGCCGTGCTCGACCTCGGCACGAGCACCCTCGACACCGGCCCCAACGCCTCGCTGCTGCGCTTCAAGCGCCATCTGGGCGGTGTGGCCGGCCTGCGCCTGAGCTGGGAAAAGGAGTTGTAAGGGGAGACGGGGAGATGGGAAGGCAGGGAGTGGGAAAGCTGGGCCTGCTAACCTTTTACAGTAGGAGTATGGCGTTCTTTGCAGTTCCATGCCTACTCAGCCAGCCGCTTCGCCGCCCGCTTCGTCCATTCGCAGCTTCGTGCGGGGCTCGTTGGGCACGGGCGTGGCCGTTGCGGCGCGGGCGGCAGGCTCGCTGATTGTCAACAAGCTCTTTGCCCTCTACGCGCCGGCCGGTGGCCTCACGCTGCTGGCGCAATTCCAGAACCTGATGGCCCTGCTCACCACCCTGCCCAACGACGGCGTGCACGTGGGCCTGGTGAAATACCTGGCCCCGCTGCGGCCGGGCAGCCCGCGCTACCGCACCTGGCTGGGCGCTGCCACGGCGCTGAATGCCGTCGGTTTGCTGCAGGGGGCCGCCGTGCTGGCCACCAAGGGGCTGCTACCCTGGAACTGGGGCAGCTTGGCGGTATTTGGGCTGGGCATTGCGCTACTCACCGGGCAGGGGCTGCTGGGCGCCGCGCTGCTGGCCGCCGGGCGCCTGCGTGCCTACATCGGCTTGTCGGTAACGCTGGCGGTGCTGGGCACGGCCGCTGTGGCTGCAGCTCTGTGGTTTGAGTATGCCCTGCCGACGGTGCTGCTGGCCTACCTGGTGGCACAGGGCCTCACGCTGGTGCCTGCTGCAGCGCTGGCGGCGCGGGCGGGGCTGCTGCAGGGCCTGCGCCTGCGGGCGCCCATCAGCCGGGTGGCTTTGCGCGGCCTGGGGCGGTTTCTGCTCATGGCCGTGAGCACGCTGCTGTTTGGCAAAGCTGTGGACTACGCGCTGCGCAGTTACTTGCTGCGGGCTTTCGGGCCGGGGCCTACCGACCTTTGGCAAGCCGTGGCTAAGCTGTCGGACAACTATACCATGGTGTTCAGCGCGCTGATGAGTAGCGTGTTTTACCCCCGGCTGGCGGCGCTGGCGGGCCAGCCCCGCGAGGCCCGGCGCTACCTGCGCGGCGTGCTGACGCTACTGGCGCCGCTGTTAGCCGTGGGGTTGGGGCTGCTGTGGGTGTGCCGCGACTGGTTGCTGCCGCTGCTGTTTGCCCCACGGTTGCTGGCGGCCCGGGCGCTGCTGGCGCCCCAGCTGCTGGGCGACTGGGCCAAGTTTCTGAGCTGGCTGTTCATCTTCCAGCTCATGGCTCGGGCCCGCACCGGGCCCTACATCGCCGTGCAGGCGGCCTCGGCGGCCGCACTGGCTGCACTTCTGGCGGCACTGCTGCCCCGCTACGGGCTGGAAGGAGCGGTGCTAGCGCACGCCGCCCGCTATGGGCTGGTGCTGGCCGCGTGCGTGGCCGTACAATTGCGAAGAAGGAAGGACGATTGAAGAATATAGCTTTGCATGCTCGCCTCTGTTATGCCCGATTCTTCAGTTTTAGTCCCGCGTGCCACGTTGAACAGTGCGTCCGCAAGCGCAGCCCCTGCGCCGCTGGTCACCATCGTGGCCCTGTGCCACAACCACGCGCCCTTCCTGCGTGAGGCCCTGGATTCCATTCTGGCCCAAACCTACCCGCATCTGGAAGTGTGGCTGGTCGACGACGCCAGCACTGACGGCAGCCCGGCCATCCTGCAGGAATACGCCGCCCAAAACCCCGCCTGGCACCTGCTGTTGCTACCTGAAAACGTAGGCAACTGCCGTGCCTTCAACCAGGCCTTCCGCCAGAGCCGGGGCGAATTTGTCATCGACTTCGCCACCGACGATGTGCTGCTGCCTGCCCGCGTGGCCCAGCAAGTACAGGCTTTCCAAAGCGCGCCCACTGAGGTGGGCATGGTGTATTCCGATGCGGAGCTTATTACGGAAGACGGTAAGCTTATCGGGTATCACCACCAGCAGCTCGATGCCACCAACCGCCGGCCCACGCCGGCCAGCGGCTGGGTATTTGCCGAGGTGCTGCGGCGTTACTTCATTAGCACGCCTACGATGATGATGCGCCGCGCCTGTTTGGAGGCGCTGGGCGGCTACGATGAAACGCTGACCTACGAGGACTTCGACTTCTGGGTGCGTGCCAGCCGCGACTGGCAGTTTCTGTACCTCGACGCCGTGACCACGCGCAAGCGCAAGCATCCGCGCAGCATGAGCGCCAAAGCCTACCGCCGTCACGACCCCTTCCTGGCTTCCACCATCCGCGTGTGCGATAAAGCCCTGGACCTGTGCCGCACCTCTGCTGAGCGTGAGGCGCTGGCCGTGCGCCTGCGCTGGGAGCTGCGCCAAGCTCTGCGGCACCGCCACGCCGCGCAGGGCCGCGAACTGTACGCGCTGCTGGGCCTGAGCGGACACCGGCGCCCCTTCGACCGCCTGCTGGGGCTGCTGGCGCGTCTGCCGCTGGGGTAGTGGTCAGTGGCTAACAGTTAGTTGCGGTTTGGCCGTCAGGTGCTTATAAGGGGACTGACCACTGAACGCTGACCACTAACCGCTAACCATCCCGTTCTTGCGCCCATGAACTGGTTTTCTGGCCAAGCCGCACGCGTCGTTCTGCTGCCCTTGCTGCTTATAGCGGCTACGGTGCGGTGCCTCGGCAGCTACACCGAAACCAGCGACGACCAAACCCTGGCCTGGCTGTTCTCGGGCGTGTTGGCGGTTAAGCCCATCACCTCGGTTCCTTTGTACATGCATGGCTACGGGCATCTGCTGGCGGCCTTCTATGCGGATGGGGCGGCTGTGTGCTGGCTGGGCGTGCTATTGGGGGTGCTGCTGGCAATGGCAACCGGGCTGGTTTTCGCGGTGCTCGACCGGCTATTGCGGCCGCACCTGCGGCCGGCGCTGTTGGTTTTGGTGCTGACGCTGTTTTTCGGCCTGGCCTGGCTGGAGCATTGGCTATGGTTTAGCCACGCGCGGGTGGCGCTGCTGCTGGCCGGGGCGGGCGTGCTCTTTGCTGCCCAGCGGCCGGGGCGGGGTGGGGCACTGGCGTTGGGGCTGCTGGTGCTGGGTGCGGCCTGGCTGGTGCGGCCCGGTTTGGCGGTGCTGGGAGCTGTTGCGGTGGTGCCGGCCGCTTTGCTGCTGGCCGGTGGCTGGCGGCAGGCCGCGCCGGTATTGGGCAGCGCAGCGTTGGGGCTGCTTTTGGCCACCGGCCTGCTGCACTGGCAGCAGACGCCTGCCGAAGCCGCAGCCCGGCGTCGGGACGCGGCGCTGACCCGAATCCTCGATTATGGGCAGTTGCAGCCCCGGCCCCGCACGCCGGCCGATAGCCTCGGCACTGCCGCCGTGGACCTCTGGCTGCTGGGCGACTCCACCGTGGTGAACGAAGGGCTACTTCAACGGGCTTATCAGTTTGATGCCGGGCATTTCTTCGGCCGGGAAATGCCTGCCAAGCTGGCCCTGCGAGCAGGGCAAATGCTACGCGACTACTTCCCGCTGTGGCTGGCGCTGGCCGCATCGGTCGTGGCGGTGCAGCGCCGAAGCCGAAACCGTTGGTTCTGGTTGGTGCAGGGCGGCTTTGTGGGCGGACTGCTGCTGCTGGCGGGCTTGTTCAAATTGCCGCCTCGCGTGGCCCTGCCGCTGCTGGATTTTTGGCTGTTGACCAACGCGGTTTTCTGGCTGAAACCGCTGCAAACCGCCACGCCGAATGACCCCCCCACCCAAACCAGTAGGCATCTTAAGCCACTGATGCAGCCGTGGGCGCGCGGGCTTGGCGTCGCGGCTTTGCTGCTCGTTGTGTTTCTGTATGCGGCCAAAACCGGGCATCGCCAAAAGGTATTGCAAGGTGAGAAAGCCCGCAATAGCATGACAATAAGCCTATTTCAACATCGGAGCCGGCTGGGACGGCCGGTGCGCGTGCTAGCTGGCACCAACGACTGGCTGAAAAGCCTCTCACCGTTTCGCACTTATTCCCTTGGCCCGGGCCCCGTGCTGCAACTCACGGGTTGGCCTGCGTCCGATGCCTCTCAGACGCAGCTACGCCAGGCGCTAACAGGGGCCGCCGACCAAACCGAGTGCCTCCGCCGGTTGGCCCAGCGGCCATGCAAAGGCCCGCAGCCGCAGGTACAGTGGCTGCTGACGCCCGAAGCCGCCCAGTGGCTCAACCGGCGCTTTCGCCTCGCCAATGCCGGCGTACAACTCGCCCAAGATGCTGCTATGCTTCCGTACACCCCACGCGGCATGGTGCGTTATTACTGCATCGTGCCGCAGCCCAAACAATGATTTAGCAGCCCATCAAGCCCTCTTTTTAGGGTTTTACCACTGCCAATGCCATAATCTTATACCCGGCCCCCTACGGTTCGGCCGGACCTTTGTTGCGCGAAAGGCGTTCTTTCATCACCCCTTCACGCTTTTCGCCACACCCCATGCAAACGTCCATCTCGATTACCCGCGGCGAAGTCCTCCAGCAAATGGAGGGCTACCTGAAAGAAAACATGAGCACCTTCCTCAAAAGTGTGGAAGACAGCTGGCAGCCGGCCGACTACCTGCCCGACTCGCGCCGCGACACGTTTTTCGACGAGGTGAAGGAGTTGCGTGAGAAGGCCGCCAGCCTGAGCTACGACCTGCTGGCCGTGCTCATCGGCGACACCATCACCGAAGAAGCGCTGCCCAATTACGAGGCATGGTTCCACGAGCTTGATAACATCAACCGCGACCGCAACAACGGCTGGGCCGAGTGGATTCGGGGCTGGACGGCTGAGGAAAACCGCCACGGCGACCTGCTCAACCGCTACCTCTACCTCTCGGGCCGCGTGAACATGCGCGAGTTCGAGGTGAGCACCCAGTACCTCATCAACGACGCCTTCGACCTGGGCACGGCCAACGACCCTTACCGCGCCTTCGTGTACACGAGCTACCAGGAGCAGGCCACCAACATCTCGCACCGCCGCGTGGGCCAGCTCGCCCGCAAAGCCGGCGACGACCAACTCTCCAAAATCTGCGGCATGATTGCCGGCGACGAAACCCGCCACGCCCGCGTGTACAAGGCCTTCGTGAGCAAGATTTTCGAGCTCGACCCCTCGGAAATGATGCTGGCCTTTGAGGACATGATGCGCAAGAAAATTGTGATGCCGGCCCACTACATGCGCGAAATGGGCGTGGAAATGGGCAAAACCTTCGGCCACTTCACCGACGCCGCCCAGCGCATCGGCGTGTACACCAGCGCCGACTACACCGACATCCTCGACTCGCTCATCAAGGAGTGGGACATCGAGCACATCAAAGACCTGAACGGCGAGGCCGAGCGCGCCCGTGATTACATCATGGCCTTGCCCAACCGCCTGCGCCGCGTGGCCGACCGCATGCCCGTGCCCAAGCTGGAATACAAATTCAAGTGGATTTCGTAGCGAAAGCTTCGCGTTGAATAGCCCGCGCCCCGTTTGGTTTTGCCAGGCGGGGCGTTTGGTTTTAAAGACAAGATAACCCGCTTCATGCCATTACATTTGCCTGAATTGCAAATGCTTTTGCCTTCCATGACGCACTTCTCCCAGCGCCCTTTCCACTACCTTCTTCTGGCCGGCTGCTTTGGCAGCACCGTTACCATGGCGCAAAGCCCCGCCGTGGTAAGCGCTGGCCTCAGCCCAGCCCGAAATGCTGTGGCCGCGCCGCGCACTGCTCCAGTTGTTATTCCCTTCTCACAGACTCTCAACCCCTCCACGGCGGACAATATCAAAATCCATGCATCGCAGAGCCGCGGGCGGCGCACTGCCACGGTTAGCACCAGCGGTAGCATCGTCACGCTGACGCCCACGACACCCGCCGGGCAGGCGGCCGCTTTCAGCCCAGGCGAAACCGTGACGGTGACCGTGCCGGCGACGGTGCAGAGCACGGCAGGTGCCGGGGCGGTGCCGCAGGTATATCAGTTCACGGCGGCAGCCACGGGAGGAAGCGGAAACTTTGGGCCGGGGAGTGATGTGGCAACAAACACAACCGGCTATGGTCCGGATGTGAAAGCCGGGGATTTGGATGGCGATGGCGATATAGATTTCGTTACCAATTCGCAGGGCACTAGTTTTTCTGCAGATAATAAAATAAAAGTCCGGCTGAACGATGGCAGCGGTAATTTTTCGCCAGCACCAGATGTAATCGTGGACTATGCGCCCAACGGCGTGGCCCTGGCCGATGTGGACGGGGATGGTGATTTGGATATTGTTGCCCCTTGCGCTGGCACGGCCGGCAGCACGGTAAACATTTGCTTAAACAACGGCAACGCCAATTTCGCTATCCCTATCGTCATCAATATAGGTTTGTCGCTGAGCAATGTAAGCGTGGCTCTAGGGGACATGGATGGGGATGCTGACTTAGATTTGGTGATAAACGGCGGCTGGATATCTTTCAACGATGGCAGCGGCCGCTTTACGGGAATGGTAGCCCTTCCTGCGGCGGCGGGTGTAATGGGTGATTTGGATGGCGACGGCGATTTGGACCTCATGTCCCCTAGCCGAGTGCTGTTAAACAATGGCCACGGGAGTTTTGCCCTGGGTTCCACCCCAAGCTTCTCAGGGCCTTTGGGATTAACCCTGGGCGACCTGGACGGCGATGGCGACTTGGATGCAGCAACCGTCAATTTTGGGCTTGGAAGCACCAACCGGGTGAGTGTGCGCCTGAATGATGGGAACGGAAATTTCTCGGGTACCACTGAAATTGCCATTGGAGCCACCGCCCCTTGCCTGGCCCTGGGCGACATTGACGGCGACGGCGACCTGGACCTGTTAGTTCCGAAAATTGGCAGTCCAATGTTTATGGATATTGCGCGCAATGATGGCGCTGGCCATTTTGGTGGCATCACCTCGGTGCCCACGGCGGGCCCGGCTTCTCCGTCAGGCATTCAGGCAATGAGCATGGCGCTGGCCGATGTAGACAACGACGGCGACCTGGACTTCCTATCCTCCCAATACTTAGGGGGAATAGTGGGCGTGCGACTAAACAGCGCGGCCTTGGCCACTGCTTCGGCGCTGGCGCGCCCCGCGGCCACGTTTTATCCAAACCCAGCTTTTCAGAACATTTCGGTTCAAATTAGGTGTCCAGTGCCTGCCGATGCCCGCAAAGCAAGCGTTAGCATTTTCAATGCTTTAGGCCAATTTGTTACATCGGCGTCGCTAACGGTACAGAGCGGCTTGGTTGACGGTCCTTTGCCCACTACTGACCTGGCGCCGGGCATCTACAACGTGCGCGTGCAGGCAGGCGCGGTAGTTGTGAGCAAGCGACTGACGGTACTTTAGCCAACCTGGGTTTCCGCAACTGCTGCAGCTACCCGCGCCGCCTCCCAGCCCAGCAGCGCGGCCTTGCGTGGGGCGCCCCAGCGGTATTGCCCCAGCGCGCCGGTGCCGCGAATGACGCGGTGGCAGGGGATGAGGTAGGCCACCGGGTTGGCCCCGATGGCCGTGCCGGCGGCCCGCACAGCCGCGCCGTTTTCGGCCGCCTCAGCCAGCTGCGAGTAGGTGCGTAGCTGCCCCTCCGGCACGCGCAGCAGCGACTCCCAGATTTTGAGTTGAAAAGCTGTGGCTTTCAGATGCAGATGAAGCCGGTCGGTGGGAGTGAAGTCGCGGGCGAAAAACCGCGCTACTCGCGCGTGGTCAGCGGCTACTTCCGCCACTAGGGTGGCGTTGGGCCATTCCTGCCGCAGCTCTTGCAATGCGGTTTCCTCGTCAGTCAGAAACACCAGCTTGCAGATGCCCTTGGCCGTGGAAGCTACCAGGTAGCGGCCAAATGGGCTGTCGCCAAAGCTGTAGCCAATGGTCAGGGCCGCGCCGCCGTGCCGGTATTCGCCGGGCGTCATGGCTTCGAGCGTTACGAACAGGTCGTGCAAACGGCTGGGGCCGGAAAGGCCGGTTTCGTAGGCCGCCTCTGCTACTGAGGCTTGCCGGCTCAGCAGTAGCTTGGCATGGTCGAGGCTAAGGTATTGCAGGAATTTCTTAGGCGACACGCCCGCCCATTCCTGAAACTTACGCTGGAAATAAAACGGACTCCAGTGCGCCTGAGCGGCCATGGCTTCCAAGTCGGGCTGCTGCTGAAAATGCGCCTGGGCGTAGATGAGGGCAGCTTCAATGCGTTGGTAGTCGGTCATGGGGCAGGGAATTGATTTGATGCAAATTTCCACCATACCGTCACCGCTCACCACCCGTTTCTTGCGCTTTTTGAGTCTGGTGAAACTCGCTTTTGCAACAAAAAAGAACGTCATGCGGAGCGAAACCGAAGTATCTTCACCGCTGTAGTAAATCAATTACTAATGCGGGAGAAATGCTTCGGCGGCGCGCCGCATGACGTTACGCTATAACCGTTCTGGGCCAGTCGCCCGGCCAACTTATTTCGCCGAGACAGCCTTTTTCACCGTCACGAGCTGCACCGGTTCGAAATTGGACGCCGGCACCTGGCGGCCGCTGGCGCCTACGTACTGGGGCCGAATTTGCACGGTCAGGCGGCGGTTGGCGGCCGTAAAATCGGTAAGGCCTGCCGCGAAAGCCGCCGGGGTGCTGCCGCTAAGCTGGGCCGGCTTCACGTTTATGTCCACGTCGATGGGCAGGGTCTCGATGGCGCTGGCTTCGAGCTGAGTGTTGGCGCCAGTGGTGCCGGTAGTCAGTTCCTTGCCGTCGAGCAGCAGCTTGTAGTCGAGCTGCTTGAGCTGCACGTTGGTGGCGGTGGGGTTTTTGGCATACACGCGCATCTTAAGGTGCAGGGGCAGGTTGCCTTTTGCCAGGGCCGTCTGCAGTTGTTGCTGCTGGGCCGATGCAATGTCCGAAGCCTGGCGCACGAACAGGATGTCCTGGCCGCCCAATTTCGCTTCGTCAATAAAGTTGAGGCGGTACTGCATCAACGTGTATGCCTCGTTTTCGAGGGCTTCGGCCGAGACATTTTTGCCGGTGGGCTTGTCTTTCACCTGTTCGCTCACGCTGCACGAAGCAGCAGCCAGTAGCAGGGAGCCCAAAGCCAGGGCACGGGCGGGGGCCAGGTAGGAAGAGAAAGTCATAAGTGAAAAAGAACTAATCAGCGTCGAAATAGGTGGGGTGTGCCGCTTGAGGCCTGCTTACGCGAATGCCGCGCCAATGGCTGCAAAGGTAGGCCGGGCGGGCTACTGCGCCCGCAGCCACAGGCGCACTGCAATCCAGAGAATGAAGCTGGCTGTGCCGAGCGTCATGATGCGCAGGCCGTGCACCCGGTCGTGGGCCGAATAGCCCGCAATCTGGCGGCCATCGTTCAGGGTTTTCTTGTGCGAATACAGTTCCCAGCCCATAAAAATAGCTCCAAAGCCGCCCAGCAACGCAAACAGATAGCCTAGCCGGATGCGGCCTTTGTTGTTCAGCTCCGGCTTGTTTTGCTCCACCACGCGGTGCTCGCGCAACAGCCGGATGGCGTCGGCAGACACGTCGCGCCCGCGCTGCCGCAGCAACTGTCCGGCCAAGGTCACGTCGAGCGGGCTCCATTCCTCCGGCTTGGCCAGCAGGTCGAACAGCTCGGCGTCGGTAAAGCTGAACAGGTAATGGTCGGGGCTGAGAGCGGCGAGGGCGTCGCGGTGGGCGTCTTCCTGCAAGCGCCGCACGTATTCAAAATCTGCCCCGTGCAGCTTCACCACGAAGGTGGCGTAGGTGTTGTGGAATGTGAAGGCAGGGTTGAACACGAGCTCGCCGGTATCCGTGGCCGTTTCAAAGGGAATCTCATGCTGCCGCAAAAGCGTCAGCAAGGGCTGCGCCGCCTCGGCTGACGGAAACGACTGAAAGGGTAAAAAATCGAGCATGTAAGCAAGCTACTGCAAAGCGCAAAGGAAGCATAAAATCCGACGCAATGCTGCTGAATAAACACAGCTTAACTTAGTAGCATGAAAGCACCCGGGTGGCTCGGAGTTGCGGCCGTGCTGTGGGTGGCGGGCCCTGTGCAGGCTCAACAGGTTCAGCGCGCTCAGATTAGCATTCCCCTGGTGGCCAGTCAGCCTTCCTCCTTTGTGCCACGAGGATGGCTGCTGGAGGATGCCGTTACGGCCGACCT
This sequence comes from Hymenobacter properus, assembly GCF_015694735.1. GTDB lineage: Bacteria > Bacteroidota > Bacteroidia > Cytophagales > Hymenobacteraceae > Hymenobacter > Hymenobacter properus. The sequence continues at coordinate 157,021 of NZ_JADQDP010000001.1, forward strand.
CAACGGCGACCAGCGTCCGGACAAAGTGCTTGCGTTACAACAAGGGAAATCAGTTGATTACCTCTCGGGTGGGCCCCGGGCCCTGGTGGTTTTGCTAAGCCAAGCCGATGGCTCCTGGCGGCGGGTGGCATATGCTCTGCACGTGCTTATGGAGCCCACGGATTTCGGGCCCCGAACCGGCCGCCCGCATCTCTCCGTGGTGCAAGGAGTGCTTCGTATTCAGCAGGACGGCGGCTCCCGCTATTACGTTTCCCGAACGCAGTTATTCCGAATAGTGCTGCAAACCGGGCGTTGCCGGTTCATTGGCGAGGAGCGGAAAGTGGTGGACTCGAATGGAAACGGGCTGAGTGCTTCCTACAGCACCAATTTGCTTACGGGTAAGCAAATTGTCGTTACAGACGCTGGCGGTGAAACTTATAAACCCAGGACACGCAAGCTACAGTTGCACCTCAAGCCTATTTATATCGAAGAGGTAAACAACGGGGCTACTAATAGCCACGGCTTGCCTTGGCTGCCGAAAAGCTACGACAGCTACCAATAGCTTGGTCATAAAAAAAGGCCGGAAGCATTTGCTTCCGGCCTTTTCAAATCAGGCAATAATCAGGAATTATTTGCCGTCTACTTCTTCGTAGTCCACGTCGGTCACGTGGTCGCCAGCGGGCTGGCCTTGGCCGCCCTGGGCACCGCCGTCGCCGCCGGGGAAGCCCCCGCCGGGCTGGCCGCCCTGGCCGTCAGCACCACCCGCGGCGTACATCTCCTGCGAGGCAGCCTGCCAAGCGGCGTTGATGGCCTCCATGGCGGTGTCGATGCGGGCGAGGTCCTTGGCTTCGTGGGCCGATTTGAGGTCGGCCAGTGCGCCTTCGATGGCGGTTTTGTTGCCACCGCTCAGCTTGTCGCCGTACTCTTTCAGCTGCTTCTCCGTTTGGAAAATCATCGAGTCGGCAGCGTTCACCTTGCTGATGCGCTCGGTTTCGGCCTTGTCAGCTTCGGCGTTGGCGGCAGCCTCGTCGCGCATGCGCTTGATGTCTGCTTCGCTGAGGCCCGAGCTGGCTTCGATGCGGATTTTCTGCTCCTTGCCGGTGCCTTTGTCCTTGGCCGTCACGTTCAGGATGCCGTTGGCGTCGATGTCGAACGTCACTTCAATTTGCGGCACGCCGCGCGGTGCCGGCGGGATGCTGTCGAGGTGAAACTTGCCGATGGTGCGGTTTTGCGAAGCCAGCGGACGCTCGCCTTGCAGCACGTGGATTTCCACCGAGGGCTGGTTGTCCGAAGCCGTGGAGAAGGTTTCCGATTTCTTGGTCGGGATGGTCGTGTTCGACTCGATGAGCTTGGTCATCACGCCGCCCATCGTCTCGATGCCCAGCGAGAGCGGGGTCACGTCGAGCAGCAGTACGTCCTTCACCTCGCCAGTCAGCACACCGCCTTGGATGGCAGCGCCGATGGCCACCACTTCGTCGGGGTTCACGCCTTTCGAGGGCTTCTTGCCGAAGAACTTCTCCACTTCCTCCTGAATGCGGGGGATGCGGGTCGAACCACCCACGAGGATAACCTCGTCGATGTCGGAAGTGCTCAGGCCGGCGTCCTGCATGGCTTTTTTCACCGGGTCCATCGAGCGGCGCACGAGGTCGTCGGCCAGCTGCTCAAACTTCGAGCGGCTCAGCTTCACCACCAGGTGCTTGGGGCCCGAGGCCGTAGCCGTGATGTAGGGCAGGTTGATTTCGGTTTCGTTCGAGCTCGACAGCTCGATTTTGGCTTTTTCGGCGGCTTCTTTCAGGCGCTGCAGGGCCATGGGGTCCTTGCGCAGGTCGAGGCCTTCGTTTTCGCTGCTGAACTGGTCGGCCAGGAAGTTGATAATCACCTGGTCGAAGTCGTCACCACCGAGGTGGGTGTCGCCGTTGGTGCTCAGCACTTCAAACACGCCGTCGCCGAGCTCCAGGATGGAGATGTCGAACGTACCACCGCCAAGGTCATACACAGCGATTTTTTGGTCTTTGTGCTTCTTATCCAGGCCGTAGGCCAGCGCGGCAGCCGTGGGCTCGTTGATGATGCGCTTCACGTCGAGGCCGGCAATGGCGCCGGCTTCTTTGGTGGCCTGACGCTGGGCGTCGTTGAAGTAAGCAGGCACCGTAATTACGGCTTCCGATACGGTGGTGCCCAGGTAGTCTTCGGCCGTCTGCTTCATCTTTTGCAGAATCATTGCCGAGATTTCCTGCGGGGTGTAGTTGCGGTCACCAATCTTCACGGCTACCGTGTTGTTGGGGCCCGCCACCACGTCGTAGGAAACGTGCTTCTGCTCGGCGGTCACTTCGTTGAAGTGGCGGCCCATGAAGCGCTTGATGCTCTGGATGGTGTTTTTGGGGTTGGTCACGGCCTGGCGCTTGGCGGGGTCGCCCACCTTGCGCTCGCCCTTGCCCCCGTCGAGAAATGCGACGATGCTGGGGGTGGTGCGGCGGCCTTCGCTGTTCGGAATGACAACGGGTTCGTTGCCTTCCATCACGGCCACGCACGAGTTGGTGGTGCCGAGGTCAATGCCGATTATTTTGCCCATGTGGAGGGGTGTGTTGGTTAAGATTGAGAGTGGAATATGTCAGGTGAAAGCAGCTTTGCAGCCGCTGACCGGGGATTACAAGCAACGTACCAGCCCCGTTTTGGTGACAGTTTGTCACCGATTCGGCGCCCAAGGCGGAGGTTATCCGACGCGGTGGCGGGATTTGTTGCAAACGGCCAGAATTTTCCTGACAAGGGGGCGGGAAAGGGGCTGCAACAGCATAAGCAGGCCACACGATTTTCTATACCTATGGCGTTGTAGCTGCCAATTGTTAAAATTTATTTACCGTCGATGTTAGCACTTTTTACACTGTTGCCGCTTGCACTTCTTGCATTAGGGGTGCGGCCTTGGTTGCGCGGTTCTACATCCGATAGATGGCTGAAGTCACTGCTCCTGAGTTTTAGCTTAGGCACTGCAGCAGTTTTAATGGGCTATTTGTGGGGCTGTTTAGCGCCTTTGCTGAAATGAACAAAACTCAGGTAGTACAGTGGGCATCAATCCCAGTGGGAACATTGGGCTTTCTGGCTCTTTTCGGGCTGGGGATGGGATTAACCAGTGAATCCTATAACATTTTTGCTCCATACATCGACACACAGTTTGCGCAGGATTATTCTCCCGACAAATTTGAACAAGTGACAATCGGGATGAGCGAAGACAACGTCCGGCAATTGGTGGGATTACCTCTTTTTGAAAATATAAATCCTTACAAAACTGAAGCAGAGGAACTTATAGCAAGTGAGGCCGATGCCAAGCACGATATGGGTGCCCAGCTATACAATCTCATGCGTGCTCATTACGATACTCGTGTTTATAAACTTTGGGAGTACACCAACGACGGAAAACTGTACACTACTGCAAGATTAGCCGGAAGCAACAACTGGAACGATTTTGCTTGGTACCGTTCTTCGGTAAGCCTTGATTCTGCTGGAATTGTTATCAGTATTGATAAAGGATGGTCTTACGATTGACGGCTATGTAGTAGCGCCCCAGAAACCTCTGAATCTGCTGCTCCCAGTCCGCCGAGTAGCGCTTCCAGTACGGCTCGTGGCCCACGCCCTCGAAATCGTGCCGCGCCTTCGGTCCAGCCAGATTAGCGAAAATGGCATCGGTTTCGGCGCGGGTCACGCGCGGGTCGGCAGTGCCCCAGAGCAGGAGGGTGGGCGTATGGATTTGGCTGGCGTAGTGCTCAGCGTTGAGACCAAAGGCCCAGAAGCCGTTTTGCACGCCGCCCCAGAACACCAGCAAATCGGCCATGGGGAAGCCGGGCACGTGCATGGAGGCAAAGCGGTTGTAGGCCGTTTGACGCATGTTGCCGTAGGGGCATTCGAGGATGTTGGCGGTGGGGCGCACGCCCAATTCGGCCTCGGCTCGCATAATGGCCACGGCGCCCATGCTGACGCCGTAGAGGATTAGCTCGTTCTCACGTTGGGCCTCACCCCCCGGCCCCCTCTCCGGTAGAGAGGGGGAGCCGGACGATTTAGTGGTAGAATCATTTAGCCAGTGAAATACTGCCGCAACGTCCTCGGCCTCGCGGTAGCCTACGGTGGTGCGGAAGCCGGCCGAGTTGCCGTTGCCGGCCTGGTCCACGAGTAGCACTTTGTAGCCCAGGCGGCGGAAGTATCCGGCTTCATGGGTGAGGTGCGATTTGCTGCTGGTGTAGCCATGGAATAGGGCCACGGTGCCGCGCGCCCGGCCGCTGTCGGGCGGGGCCAGCCAGGCTTCGAGTGGGCCGTTGGGGCTTTTGATGGTGACGGTTTTGACCAGGAAGGCGGGTAGGGGGCCGTTCTGTGGCTTGGGGTTGCGGATGCCGGTGAGCAGCAGCCACAGCTTCTGGCCAGGGCTGAGCTGCTCGGGGTTGGGCGAGTGCAGGCCAGACTCGTTGGCGAAGTGGGTGAAGCGCCAGGCGTGGAAAAAGGCCACGGCATTCATCAGGACGAAGCCGGTTAGCAGCAGAATAGCAAGGCGACGAAAGCGGAAACGTTTCTTCATTTAGGGGCTAGAAACGCCGGATGGTGCCGCTTATTTTGCGAAGCTCCATTACTTCGCCTGCCGCCAGCTCCCGCCATTGGCCGGGCTGCAACTCGCCCAATTCCAAAGGGCCGATGGCCGCCCGCACCAACCGCAGGCAGGGCAGCCCCACGGCCGCGCACATCTTGCGCACCTGGCGGTTCATACCCTGCGAAATCTGGATTTCCAGCCAGGTGGTGGGGATGCTGGCCCGGTAGCGGATGGGCGGGTTGCGTGGCCACAGGCCCGATGGTTCCGGTATTTCGGCGGCGCTGGCGGGGTCGCAGAGGCCGTCTTTTATCTGCACGCCGCGGCGCAGGTGCTGCAAGGCCGCTTCCGACACTGTTCCTTCCACCTGGGCCCAATAGGTTTTCGGAACTTTGAATTTGGGGTCGCTGAGGCGGTGCTGGAGTTGCTTGTCGTCGGTGAGCAGGAGCAGGCCCTCGCTGTCGAAATCGAGCCGGCCCACGGGGTACACGTTGGGCACGGGCACAAAATCCTTGAGCGTGGCGCGGCCGTGCTCGTCGGTGAACTGGGTGAGGACTTCGTAGGGCTTGTTGAGGAGAATATAGCGCATTTTTCAGCTTAGAACGTCATACAAAAGAACGTCATGCTGAGCGCAGCCGAAGCATCTCTACCGCGAGAGTAAATGATTACTTCAGCGGGAGAGATGCTTCGGCTGCGCTCAGCATGACGTTCCTTTCTCCTCTATTTACTACTCCCACCAGCGCGACTTGGGCAGCTCGGTGCCCAAAGTTACCGGTTCGCCCAGGTGCGGCGTGGTGATGGGCTGGCCCAGGCGCGCGGCTTCGGCGGTGGCGCGGGTCACGGGCTCGTTCCAGGCGTGGAGGCTCTCGGTGAAGGCGCCCCAGTGCACGGGCAACATCACGGCGGCACGGACGTCGCGGGCGGCCTGCACGCTCTGCTCGGGCTTCATGTGGATATCGGCCCAGCTTTCGTTGTATTGCCCGCACTCCACCAGTGCGAGGTCGAAGGGACCGTACTGCCGGCCGATGGCGGCAAAGTGCGGCCCGTAGCCGCCGTCGCCGGTGTAGAACACGCGCTTGGCGGGCGCCTGCATCACCCAGGAGCACCACAGCGTGGAATTGCGGTTGCCCAGGCCGCGGCCCGAAAAGTGACGGCTGGGCGTGCAGCGCACCGTGAGGCCGTTGGCCACGCGGGCGCTGTCGCCCCAGTTCATTTCCACAATTTTCGCATTCGGTACGCCCCAGCGACGCAGGTGCGGCCCTATGCCCAGCGGCACGTAGAAGTGGCCCACCTTGTCCTTGATTTTGCGGACGGTGGCGTAATCGAGGTGGTCGTAGTGGTCGTGTGAGATGAGGACGGCTGCGATGGGGGGCAGCTTTTCCGGCGCAATGGCCAGGCTGCGGTTGTAGCGGTTGGGCGTGGCCCAGCTTACGGGCCCCATTTCCACGCTCAGCATGGGGTCGAGCAGCACGTTCTGACCGGCAATTTCTACCAGGCTGGCCGAGTGGCCGAACCACGTCACGCGCACCATTTCGGCCGGTTTTTGAGTGATGGCCAGCGAATCGAGCGGCTGGGTGGGGAGCGGGCCGGGCGGTGCAGCCTGCTTCGACTTGTGGAACAGGAATTTCCACATCACCGAAGGCATGCTGCCGCCGGTCATCTCCCGAGTCGGAATCAGGTTCACGAACTCGCCCTCTTTCGCGTTGTAGTGGCCCGATTTGATGTAAACCTCCTTATCGACCTTGGTAGGCTTGCCGCCCAACTGCGGGCTTAGGCTGGTGAAAGCCACTACCGCAATGAGGAGGGTTCCAAGAATGCCGCCAGTCGTCATGAGGAAGATTTTAAAAGGTTTACGCATGGGGGTGTGGCAGTTAGAATCGGTTGTCATCCTGAGCGCAGCGAAGGACCTTCTCACGTTGAAATTTTTTGGCGTGAGAAGGTCCTTCGCTGCGCTCAGGATGACAGGGAACTTCCTTCAACCGCCCGGGCGCGGGCCAGCGCTACGATGTCGCGCACTTCCAATACCGGTTTGGAATAGCCAAAATCGGCCGCGTTAATCATGGCCCGGCCTACTTCCTGCATGGTGCTTACGTACTGCGGCGTCACCTTGCGGGCCAGCGGGTAGAGCCAGGCAATGGCGCCGTACCACTTCAGAATATTGCGCTGGCCGGGCGTGGCCTTCATAAAGCCCGGCCGGAACATGTAGGCCGCGTGGAAGGGCAAGGTCAGCAGCTCGGTTTCGGTGCGGCCCTTCACGCGGGCCCAATGCTGGCTGCTGGTGCTGCTGGTGCCACTGCCCGATACGTAGATGAACGTCAGGTCCGGGTTGAGGCGGGCGAGGGTTTCGGCCACGGCCAGCGTCATGTCGTGGGTGATGCGCTCGTATTCTTCCTTGGAAATGCCTACGGAGGAGATGCCCGCGCAGAAAAAGCAAGCGTTGTAGCCGGTCAGCTGGCTTTCGACGGCGCTCAGATTGGCCAAATCGGGCACGACAATTTCACGCATTTTGGCGTGGGTGCGGCCGGTGGGCTTGCGTGTGAGCACCAGCACTTGTTCCACGTTGGGATTGTCCAGGCATTCTAGCAAAACGCCTTCGCCTACCATGCCGGTGGCGCCCGTGATGATGGCTCGTATTTTCATGGTCGGTTCGATAAAGTAGCAGTGAGGACGATTTCGCGTCGGTTCTACTTTACGGATGAGCCGATTATTCGGGCCTAATAAGTTTAGAAGCACGTCATGTAGAAGCAGGTCATGCCGAGCGCAGCCGAGGCATCTTGCGTGGGTTAGTAATCCACTCGCCTGTCATCCTGAGCGCAGCGAAGGACCTTCTCACGTCAGAGTAAGTAACTCAAGCGTGAGAAGGTCCTTCGCTGCGCTCAGGATGACAAACGGCGCAGGCGAGATGCCTCGCGCTCGGCTTGACGTTTCAGTTTCTTATCCTTACACGCTGCCCGAGTACTTCCGCACGACCCACTCCACCGTCAAAAAGGCCAGGATGACGAAGAAAATCCACTTCAGATTTATCAGGTCCTTCAGGTCTTCCTCCGCCGAAATTACCGGCTTGTAGTCCGCTTTTTCGATGTCCTGCGCCAGTTGGTCGAGCTGCGAGGGATAGTAAAGCCGCGAGCCACTGCGGCGCGACAACTGCGCCAGCAGGTTGTGGTCGGCCTTCGATTCCAGAGCTTCCAGGGGCTGCGCCTGCACCAGCAGCTCGCCCGCATCCTGCTGAGCCTGGCCGCCCAAAGTGGCGCGGGCCTGATACTTGTAAAGCCCCGCCGGCAGCGGGCCCAGGTGCAGCGGCGAGCCGTCCTCGGCGTTAGCGAACGAAAAGCGGCGGGTTTGCTGCTTGGCGTCGGTCAGGGTGAGGTCGATTTTCTGGTTGTAGAGGCGCTCGAACACCGCGTTGTAGGTTTCGGCGCCTAGCGTCACGTCATCCTGCGTGCCGAAAGCGTCCTGCGTAGGGTACACGTCGAGGCGCTTTTTGTTGGCGTTTTGGGTCAGCAGCTGCAGCGTGCGGATGATGAGGCGGTCGTAGGCTTCGGGCCGGTCGTCGTGGGCCACGGCCTCGCTCAGGCGCCACTGCCAGCTGCCATCGGTGAGCAGGGTGGCCTGCCGCCGGTCCTGGGGGCCACCGAACACTAGCAACGGCTTCTGGGTGCGCACGCGGCCCACCTGCTGCCAGAGGGCCGCCTCGGCCCCCGCCCCGAGGCGGTAGTCGCCAAAAGGCACGGGTGCGGGCGGGTACTCGGCATAGCGGCGGGCGGCTTCCTCGTCAGTAGCAAAGCGGGCAAAGCCGGGGTTGGGCACGGGCGTCACCTCATCGGTCTGCGCCCCGCGCGGCTGAATGGTGAGGCCGGCACCGAGCTGGTTGTAAGCCGCCAGGTCCGATTGAGCCCCTAAAATGTAGAAGGCAGGCGTTTTGCGGGCCTTCACCTGAGCCAGAATCTCGTTGCCTAGCCCGCCCTGGGCCGGCAGCTGGTGCAGAATGGCTACGTCGAAATCAGCATCGGCTTTCAGCGGCAGCACGCCGGAAATGGCTAGCGTAAGGTCAAAATTGTCATTGGCCAGGATGGCGGCGCGCAGGGCCTTGAGGTCGGGGTGGGGGGCAGCGCCAGCCAGTAGCACGCGCAGCTTGCCCTTCACAATTTCAATGAATGCCGTGCGGGCGTTGTTCAGCTCCGTAAACTCGCCCACTTGGGGCGTAATGCGCACCTCGTAGCGACGCTTGCCCGGTGCGGGCGCCGTGAGCTGGAAAGTGGTGCGCACCCGGCGCCGGCCCGCCGGCAGCGCCACGCGGCGCGAATCGAGCACCCGGCCGCCCTCGCGCAGTTCCACGGTGGCTGCGCCACCCGCGTAGCCCTCAAAGCCCAGCTCGGCCTCAATGGGAAACTTGTTGCCGCTAAAGGCCACCCGGTTGTAGGTGAGGCCGGTGAGTCGCAAGTCTTTCTTGGGCACGGTGTCGCCCACGGCCACGCTGTAAATCGGGAAGCTGAACTCGGAGTAAGCCGGGCTGCGGCCCTGGTTCACGAGTCCGTCGCTCAGCAGCACAGTGGCGGCTAGGTTGCGGCCATCATACGCCTCGCGGGTGCCGCTAAGCAGCTGGTCGAGGTCGGTGCTGGCGGCCGAGAAGCGCAGCGAATCGAGCCGGGCCGGGCGGTTGGGTGCGCTGGTCAGCGTGCGGGTTTCGACGGAGAAACCCTTACCGCGCAACGTTTCGGCCAGCCGGGCGAGGCCGCTGGTGGCCTGGCCGAGCACAGCCTTGGGCGTGAACAGCTCCACCGACTGCGAGTTATCGACGGCCAGCACCACAGTGGGCTGCTCGGTGTGCGTGGTAGTGCTTTTGATGAACGGCCCAAGCAGCAGGTAGCACAGAAAGCTCACCACGGCGAAGCGCAACGCCGCCAGCGCGTAGTTCAGGCGCCGGCTCCAGGTCGCTTTGGCCGAGTATTGCAGGGCGGCGTAGCCCGCGCCCACCAGCAGGCAGACGAGGATGAGCCAGGGAGAGTATTGGGTGGTCAGCAAACGGAAATCGGATTGAATCAGCGCTAAAGGTCGGCTCGCGCGGCCAAAGTTGCAGCCGACTGCTTTCTCAACGGCTGAGCACAGTAACCAGTTCGGGGCTATTAAAGATGCTGCCCGGCGAAATCACCGGTTCGTTCAGCGGCAGCTTATCGCCGTACCGCTCTTTCAGCTTGGCCTGCACGGCGGGGTGGCTGAGGTCGAAGTCGCCTAGCTTTTGCAAAGTGCCCAGGCGGCGGTGCAGGCTGCGCTCGTACACTTTATAAATCAATTCAGAGCAATAAATCCGGTCGTCGGACCAGCCGAAGGTGCCGTCGTAGTCGCGGCCGACCATGCCTTTGCCCACGGTTTTCATTTCCTGCAAGGCGGCAGGTGTGAGGGCCGTAGCCGCGTCGCGCAGCCGTTTCACCACGTAGTGGTCGCCCCGGCCGCGGCCCGTCCACTCCATCAGCGGCGTCACCTTCACCGGCTGCATGGCTTCCAGCACCCACCACTGCCCTTTGTCCTGATAAAGCAGCCCGCAGTGGCTCCAGGGCGAGTGCGTGGCCAGCTGAATGGCCTGGCTCTGTTCCGACCGGCTGGTGTGAAAAACTAAGTCCCCGTCGTGGAACAGCTTGCGGTCGGCCGCGGCCTGCCCAAAGCGGTGGCTGTAGGCGCGCCGCACGGGCCGCAAGGCTACCGTAACAAGCAATAGCCCGATTGCGACGAGCAGGTATTTCCGGGTGGTGAGCATGCGAATGAATCCGGAGATGTAAGGCAAATAAATCTGATTCGGCGTCTTCCTATTTGAACTGCTCAATGCGAAGCTCTACTGCTTTGCGTTTGGCATAAGGACCATAAACGTGGGCATAAACAAATACAGCAAAGAACAAAGCAAACGTTGATACGGCTGCCATAGCTATGATTTGAAGCATGATACCCCAAATTCGTCCCATGTAATATTTGCTTGGCCTGCTTTGGTTATGAAAAGGAAGAATCGACAAGAACCGTATTTAAAAATCCTCACATCAAACTGGGTAACGTTCCCATTGATATTAATTCTGGGTTTTGCCGGTGGCTTTATCAGCGCTGGATACGGTTGGGCAAAAAGCGGTTACCAATTTCTGCCTTCGGAAATTATTATCAAGCCACCGCCACCAAACGTAATTGCTTGCTTTCCAGATATGGGGTTCGTCGGAGCCTTAAAGTTTCAGAAGGAGCTGAGCGTCCAAATGCAAAAAAAGCATTTGCAACAATTCAACGACTTGGTGGTGCAAAGTAGTATTGATTCGTGCCTGGCGAATAGTGGCAAAGGTTTTTCGCTACAACTACTACATGCGAGTCCAAAGCATTTTCAGGTTATCTCTTCGTCAACAGGAGGACTTGCGCCCTACAGCCGCCACACGCTCATAACAGAATCAGGCTGTTATTATCTCCACCCCATTCCCAAAAGACGGAGCGGTGATTATAACAGCCTGATTCAATTACGTTGGAAGGAGCAAGCGAAGCTGTAGAAGAAGCTTTCCTACGTCAGCATCCCCCCATCCACCTGCAGCACCTGGCCAGTGATGTAGGCCGAGTCGTCGGAGGCCAGGAAGGCCGTGGCCTTCGCCACGTCCTCGGGCCGGCCGCCGCGCTTGAGCGGGATGGCCTTGCGCCACTCATCCACCTGCTTGGGGTCGAGGGCGTCGGTCATTTCGGTTTCAATGAAGCCGGGCGCGATGGCGTTGCAGCGGATGTTGCGCGAGCCCAGCTCCAGGGCCACCGATTTGGTGAAGCCGATGATACCGGCCTTGCTGGCGGCGTAGTTGGCCTGCCCGGCGTTGCCTTTGAGGCCCACAACGCTGGTCATGTTGATGATGGAGCCGCTCTTGGCGCGCATCATGGGCTTGGTGGCGGCCTTGGTGAGGTTGAACACCGATTTGAGGTTGACTTGCAGCACCTGGTCCCACTGCTGCTCGCTCATGCGCATGAGCAGGCCGTCCTGAGTGATGCCGGCGTTGTTGACGAGAATGTCGAGCTTGCCAAAATCGGCCACCACGGCATCAATCAGCTGCTCGGCTTGGGTGTAGTCGGAGGCGTCAGAACGGTAGCCTTTCACCTTGGTGCCGGCGGCCGAGAGTTCGGTTTCGAGGGCCTGGCCTTTCTCGACGGAGGAGAGATAAGTGAAGGCGACATCAGCGCCGAGCTGGGCAAAATGCGCCGCGATGGCGCGGCCAATTCCTTTGGAAGCGCCCGTCACGAGGGCCACTTTTCCGGTGAGTGTGTTGGTCATGGGGCGAAGGTAAGTAGCGCGGACTTTCAGTTCGCGAATTGAATTGACAGGCTAAGGAGACCGTGACGACGGATTCGAGGATTAAAAGCCCGCGCCACGTTCGCGCGTCACCGGCCTAACTTCGCCGCAGATTATGCCCCATTACGACATCTGCATTCTGGGCGCGGGCCCCGGCGGGGCCACCGCCGCCCTGCACCTGGCCAACGCCGGCCAGCGCTGCCTGCTGCTGGACCGCGCCGCCTTCCCGCGCGACAAGACCTGCGGCGACGCCCTCAGCGGCAAGGTCATCAACGAGTTGAAGCGCATCGAACCCGGCCTGCACGCCAAGCTGGCCGCCTCGCCCATCCAAATTCCAAGTTGGGGCATCGACTTCATCGCGCCCAACGGCCGCAAGCTCAGCATCCCCTTCAAGCCCAAGTTCGACAAAACCCAGGACGCTACCGCCGGGCACGTGGCCAAACGCATCGACTTCGATAATTTCCTGGTGGAAGAAGTGCGCCAGCGCCCGGAAATTGACTTCCGCGAAAACGTAGACGTGGCCCGCACCGAGCGTACGCCCGAAGGATGGCAATTATTCGACAAGGCCGGCCAGGAAATAGCCACGTGCCGCCTGCTGCTCGTGGCCAACGGAGCCCAATCGGAGTTTGCCCGCAAAGTGGCCGGCCACGCCCTGGAGCCCGACCACCACTGCGCCGGCCTGCGCACCTACTACGACGGCGTGGCCGGCCTGAGCCCCGATAATTTCATCGAGCTGCATTTCATCAAGGATTTCCTACCCGGCTACCTCTGGGTGTTCCCGCTGCCCAACGGCCAGGCCAACGTGGGCGTGGGCATGCTCTCCAAAACGGTGGCCGATAAAAAGGTAAACCTGCGCCAGCGCCTTGATGAGATGCTGACGACGCACCCGGAACTGGCACCACGCTTTGCCAACGCCACCCGGCTTGGTTCGGTGAAGGGCTTCGGCCTGCCGCTGGGCTCGAAACGGCGCGCGTTATCAGGGCCGGGTTACTTTTTGCTCGGCGACGCCGGCTCCCTCATCGACCCGTTTTCGGGTGAGGGCATTTCGCACGCAATGGTGAGTGGGCGCCACGCCGCTACCTGGGCCATCGAAGCCGTGACAAAGCAGGACTTCAGCCCCGAATTCCTCAAAAACTACGACAAAGCCGTCTACAACCGCCTCGGCCAGGAGCTGCGCCTGAGCCGCGTAATGCAGCGGCTGCTGAACTTCCCCAGCCTATTCAACATCGTGGCCAACCGCGCCGTTAACAACCCCACGCTGGCCGCCACGCTCTCCATGATGTTTATGGATTTGGATTTGCGCGAGCAGCTACGCAAGCCGAGCTTTTATTTTAAGCTGTTTTTCGGTGGGAAATAAAAAAGGCGCGGAATAAACAAAAACACGTCATGGGGAGCGCAGCCGAAGCATCTCTACCGCAGCAGTAATTATTTACCATTGCGGTAGAGATGCTTCGGCTGCGCTCAGCATGACGTGCTAGGACGAAAGCAGCAGGCTACAAATAAGTCTACTGAGCCGGAGGAGTCGTCGGCGTGGTGGTGGCCGGCTTGTGGTAGCCCGGGCGGGGGTGGTAGCCGGTGCCGGGCTTGGCCACCGGCGCGGCCTTAATGGGCTCGCGGCCGTCGTTGCCCACGTAACGCTTCAGGCTTTTCTCGGCATCAGGGTTGAGCTTGGCGGCGCGCTCCAGGTCGCGGCGGGCTTCGGACAGCTTGTCGAACGACGAGTAGCTGATGCCGCGGTACTCCCAAGCGTCGGCGTAGGCCGAATCGAGCTGGATGGCGCGGGTGAAATCGACCACGGCGGGCTTGTACTGGTACATCTGCATCTTAGCCACGCCGCGGCCGAAGAACGACTCCTTGTCATCGGGCCGGTACTTGAGGGCGCCCGAAAAGTCGGTGGCGGCCGCTTTATACTGCTTCATCATCAGACGGTTTACGCCCCGGTTGTAGTAAGCATCGGGGTTGTTGCGCTGGTATTTGATGGCGGCGGTGTAATCCGGAATGGCTTCTTTGTACTGCTTGAGGTAGCTCTTGGCCTTGGCCCGCTGCAAGAGGGCGGCAGGGTCGCGCGGGCTGGTTTTCAGGCGCGAATCGGCCGATTCCAGCATTTGACGGTAGTCCGCGGCCGTCATTTTCTTTTCCTTGGCGCGAGTGGCCGATGCGACTTCGGCGCTGGGGGTATTGGGGGCCGCGGTGGCCGGGGCACCCGCCATTTCGGCGGGAAGGTCGGCCGAACCGGCTGTGGCAGGGGCTGTGGCGGAGGCAGTGCCGGGCTCAGCGGCCGGGGTGGCCACACGGGCGTCGGTGGCGGTAGCGGCGGCACCGGTCGAGTCGGGGCGAGCGGCGGCAACGGGCATGCTCGTCACCGACGGTTTTTCTTTTTCCGTGACGGTGGTAGCGCAGTTTGAGAGAAAACCCAGCAGCCCAAAAGCCGCCAGTGGCAGGCGAAGAGGTAATTTCATAAGGTCAGAGAAGTGAGGCGCGGCGCGGTGTGGCCACAACCGGGGGCTTATACGGAAGTGAAACAAGATTGGCTACTAGCACGCATCGGGCCAAAATAGCGCAGGCAATATATAGACTGCGCAGCCAGCATGCGGGGCGATGGGGGAGTGCGGCTATCTTTGCCCCGCTAATTGGGATGGGCCCCCCAGCCGGGCCCGATGTACTTTTTTCTTTCCGAGCATTTTATGGCATTGCAATTTGATTTGGTGGTGGTCGGCAGCGGCCCCGGGGGGTACGTGGCCGCCATTCGGGCGTCGCAGTTGGGGTTGAAAGTGGGTGTGATTGAGCGCGAGTCGCTGGGCGGCATCTGCCTCAACTGGGGCTGCATTCCCACCAAAGCGCTGCTCAAGAGCGCGCAGGTGTTCGAATACCTCAACCATGCCGCCGAGTACGGCCTCAAGGCCGACGGGGTTGGCTACGACTTTGGCGCCGTCATCAAGCGCAGCCGCGGCGTGGCCGAGGGCATGAGTAAGGGCATCAACTTCCTGTTCAAAAAGAACAAGATTGAAGCCATCATGGGCACCGGCAAAGTGCTGGCCCCCGGCAAGGTGGAAGTGACCAAGGCCGACGGCAGCAAAGAAACGGTGGAAGCCAAGAGCATCATCCTGGCCACCGGCGCCCGCGCCCGCGAGCTGCCCGCTCTGCCCATCGACAACCAGAAAATCATCGGCTACCGCAAGGCCATGGCCATGGAGCAGCTGCCCAAGCGCCTCGTGGTGGTGGGCTCGGGCGCCATCGGCGTCGAGTTTGCCTACTTCTACCGCACCATGGGCTCGGAAGTGACGGTGGTGGAGTACCTGCCCCGCATCGTGCCGGTGGAAGACGAGGAAGTGTCGCGCCAGATGGAGAAGTCGTTCCGCAAAATCGGCGTGAACGTGCTCACCAGCGCCGAAGTAACCAAGGTGGACACCAGCGGCGCAGGTTGCAAAGTGACCATCAAGACCGCCAAGGGCGAGCAGCAGATTGACTGCGACGTGGTGCTGAGTGCCGCCGGCGTGGTGACGAACCTCGAAAACATTGGCATTGAAGAGCTGGGCATCAAAGTGGAGCGCGGCCGCGTGATTGTGGACGACTACTACCAGACCAACGTGCCCGGCATCTACGCCATCGGCGACATCGTGCCCGGCCCCGCGCTTGCCCACGTGGCCTCGGCCGAAGGCATTATCTGCGTCGAGAAAATCGCCGGCCACCACCCCGAGCCGCTCAACTACCAGAACATCCCCGGCTGCACCTACGCCTCGCCCGAAATTGCCAGCGTGGGCTACACCGAAGCTGAAGCCAAGGAAAAAGGCTACGACGTGTTGGTGGGCAAGTTCCCCTTCTCGGCCTCGGGCAAAGCCAGCGCTGCCGGCGCCAAAGACGGCTTCGTGAAGGTGATTTTCGACAAGAAATACGGCGAGTGGCTCGGCGCCCACATGATTGGCATGAACGTGACCGAGATGATTGCCGAAGTCGTGGTAGCGCGCAAGCTCGAAACCACCGGCATGGAAATTATCAAGGCGGTGCACCCGCACCCCACCATGAGCGAGGCCATTATGGAGGCCGCCGCTGCCGCCTACGGCGAGGTGATTCACTTGTAAAGTGATTGATACATTGAAAAAGCCCGCCGGAAATATTTCGGCGGGCTTTTCTTTTTCATAAAGATGAGAGGGCAGTTTTACTAATCACCGGGTCGGTATTGCTGATAACAGACACGCAATCATCAATACCGGAGATTAAAAACTCGCGAAATCCAAGGGCTTTGGAGATAAAACCTCCAGACGCATCGGCTCTATCAAGCCAGCCGCCGCTTTCTATTTCAAACAGCCAATTGTTTCTGATTATTTCCGACTCCCAGTAATCATGCATATCTCCCTCGTCAAGAAGCTTAAATCCGCGAGGGCTGTCGAATATGATTTCATAATCCACTTCCTCATTCCCATTGCTGCAATAGTAAATAATGAGTTGACTGGCTTTACCAACATAATTCAAACCTGCGACGACAGGTGAGTGGAAATCTTGAACTATAGTTTCTAAAATTCGTGCTTTTATCATCGCCATAGTTGAAGAATTACAGCATAAACTCACATTCAACGGGTGAGTAATCCTTACCCACTAGACTTAAAAATCAAATGTCCTTAAATACTGGCTAGCTTGAACTCCAAGCCAGTTTTCAAGGGCTGCATTACTATTGAATCACAGGTATTATGCGCTTTTTGCATAAAACTGCCAACAGGCCGACAACGCGCTTATGGCTCTCATGCGGCTCATTGCCGAGAGCAAGCCGGAAAACTAAGCCACAATGGTGACGCTGGTGGTGATTCTGATTAACCAAGATAATTAAAAAGCCTCCCGCAAGGTGCGGGAGGCTTTTTAATCTATTAGCTAATTTCAAGCAGCTTACTCAATCTCCGATTTCTGCTTCTGAAACAACGCCTGCCCGCGCAGCAGCACGCGCAGGCTTTTGCGCTTGAGCAGGATGTGGGGCGCGGCCTTGGTGTCGTCTTCGAGGCGGTTTTTGTAGGCCAGCAGGATGTCGCGGTAGGAGATGATACCGCCCACCTCAGCCCGGCGGCCGGGGATGAGCACGGGCAGCACGTCTACGTTTTCGCGGGCCATGCGCTCCACGGCGGTGCGCAGAGTGTCGGTGGCTTGCACGGCGGCGGTGCGGGGCTGCAGGAGGGCGCTGATGGGCGCGGAGTCGTCGGCGTGCCAGCCGGCCAGGGCCACGGTGCTCACAATGCCAGCGAAGGCGCCATCGGGGTGGATGACGACGAGGTGCGGGCTGCTGCGCTCGGCTTCGCGCTCGGTCCATGCGCGCACTTCGCCAATGGTGTTGTCGGTGCTGATGGCCGTCATGCCGTTTTGCAGCACACGGCCCACGTTCACCTTGTCCAGCAGGTCGGGCTCGTAGTCGACGGGTGTTTTTACGCCACGGCGGGCAATTTTCTCGGTCATGATGGTATTGCCCATCAGCAGAAACGACACCAGGTAGGCGCCCGTGCAGGCCCCCAGCAGCGGCAGCAGCGCCTGCGCCTGGCCCGTGGCTTCCACCGCAAACACGATGGAAGTGAGCAGCGCCCGCGACGCGCCCGCAAACATGGCAGCCATGCCCACCAGCGCCGCCAGCGGCAACACGATGTCCGACGCGGGAAAAAAGTGCTTAATGGCCACGCCCAGCAGCGCACCCAGTGCCCCCCCAATGGTGAGCAGCGGCGCCAGTGTGCCGCCCGACGTACCGCTGCCCAGCGAAATGGCCCACGAAGCAAACTTCAGGAAGCACAGCGCCAGCAGCAGGTTCAGTGGCGCGTTGCCGGATAAAATGGTGGTGATGTTTTCGTAGCCCACGCCCAACGTGCGCGGCGCGAAGTAGCCAATGCCCCCAACAGCCAGCCCACCCAGGGCAGGCCACCAGCCCCAGTGAAAAGGCAGCTTTTCGAAGGAATCCTCAATAAAGTACACCAGCTTGGTGGTGCCCACCGAGGCCAGCCCTACCAGCAGGCCAATGGCGCTGTAGGTGGCCAGCGCGCCATTGCTGGGCGCCAGCAGCGCAGGCATCGGGAACGTGGCGCCCTGCTCGAACAGCAGGTGGTGCCCCGCCGCGCCCGTGATGCAAGCCAGTGCGACCGGAAGTAGCGAGCGGGGCGAAAACTCAAACAGCAGCAGCTCAATGGCCAGAAACACCGCCGCGATGGGCGTGCCAAAAATGGCCGACATGCCCGCCGTTGCGCCCGCCGCCAGCAGCACTTTGCGCTCGTGGTGGGTGATGCTGATGAGCTGCCCCAGCGTGGAGCCCAGCGCGCCGCCCGTAGCAATAATGGGCCCCTCGGCACCGAACGGACCGCCCGTGCCGATGGAAATGGCCGCCGACAGCGGCTTGAGGTACATGATGGAGGGCTTGATGCGGCTCTGGTTGGTCAGAATCTGTTCCATGGCCTCGGGGATGCCGTGGCCGCGTATGGCTTTGGACCCGTACAGGGCCATCAGGCTCACGACCAGGCCGCCCAGCGCGGGCATCAGCACCACCCAAAGGCCGAGGTGGTTGTCAGCCGGGGTGTGGTATTCCAGCGCAAATTCGCCGTGGAATACCAAGTTGGTGACCAGGTTAATCAGATACACCAGCAGCCGGGCCACGAGGCTGATGGTGACGGCTACCAGCACGGCCAGGGCCGAAATGCGCACCAGGCGCTGCTTGTCAGGCGCTAGCCGGGGCCGCACGCCGTCTTCGGCAAGGGTAGAATCGAGGGAAGGGGCAATGGGAATGGCGGCCTGCGCCAGCGGCGAATGTTTCATAGGGAAAGGAGTGAGTGTGGAGCAGTTGAGTACGAACAAAACCGCCAGATGTGCCACAAAGGTCCGAACCCTGCATGAAAGCCCTGTGAACCGGCCTGGCCGCAGGCCATGCGGTACTGTGTATCTGAATTTAGTTTGGTGCTGCCTCCACTGCTGGTATGGGCGCCGCTTTGGGCTTCTGGCTCACCAGCCACACGCCCAGAAAAATGAGCGCCGCCTGCCCGGCCTTGCCCCAGGTGAGGTGGTCTTTGCCCAAGGCCACGGCAATGAGCACTGCCAGTACCGGCTGTGGGTAGATATAGACGCCCAGCAGGGCCGGCGAGGCGTATTTCAAAGCCCAGTTATTCAGCAAATAAGCCAGAATGGTGAGAAACACTATCATGTAACCGATTTCAAGCCAGATGACCAGCGGAAAATGGGCATAATCAGCCTCCAAAGCATTGCGCCAGCCAAACGGCACCGCAATGAACGCACCCACCAGAAACACCCGCGCCAGCACCGTGAAGGCGTGGTACTTGCGCATGAGCGGGGCCGAGAGTACCAGGTAGAGGCCGAATACGGTGGCATTGGCCAGGATATACAGGTTGCCCAGGGTGGGGTTGGGCGCTGCGGCCGACTGCGTGTGCCGACCCAGGATGAGCATGCCCGCGCCCGCCATGCCCACGGCAATGCCCAGCACCCGCGGCAGCGTGATTTTTTCCTTGAGCAGAATGGCCGAGGCAATGACGACGACAATGGGCGCGATGGTTTGGAGCAGTGAGGCACTGATGGGCGAGGTCAGGTTCAGACCCGAAAAGAAGAGGAGCTGATTGAGGCCGATGCCCAGCACGCCGCAGGCCACAGAACGCAGGTTGTCGGCCCGGCCGGTGATTTTGTCTTGCGGCGCCACAAAGTATTTGATGAGGGCGAAGAACAAGGCGGCGCCGATAATGCGCAGCGTGACGATGCCAAACGGCCCCATGTATTTCGGCATCACATCTTTGGACAGCGAATAGTTGGCGGCGTAGATAAGGGCGACGAAGAACAGGGCCGCGTGCACGCGGAAGGAATTGCGCATAAAGGAGGAGGAGTAGGTCGCAGTCTCGCGAACTTTGTGGTGCGTGGTTCCGCACTGGCAGAACTGGTTCGTGCCAGAATCGTTCAGGGGAAGCGCGCCACAAAGTTCGCCCTACTTCGCTCCCCATGGCTTCTTTATTTCCCGACGACGAACCCACCGCCTTCACCCCGTCGCCCGCGCCCGGGCCCGATGCGCCCCTGGCCGAGCGCCAGCGCCCCCGCCGCCTGGCCGACTACGCCGGCCAGCAGCATCTGATAGGGCCCGAGGGCGTGCTGCGCCGCTACCTCAACGCCGGCCGGCTGCCCAGCCTCATTTTGTGGGGCCCGCCCGGCGTGGGCAAAACCACCCTGGCCTACCTGCTGGCCAGCGAGCTGAAGCAGCCCTTCGTAGCCCTGAGCGCTATTAACGCGGGCGTAAAGGACGTGCGCGACGTAATCGAGAAAGCCAAGCGGCAGCGCGGCACGGTGCTCTTTATTGACGAAATCCACCGCTTCAGCAAGGCGCAGCAGGACGCGCTGCTGGGCGCCGTGGAGCACGGCACCGTCACGCTGATTGGGGCCACGACGGAGAATCCGTCCTTCGAGGTCATCCCGGCCTTGCTCTCGCGCTGCCAGGTGTACATGCTTGAGGCCCTGAGTGCGGAAACCCTGCGCGGGCTGGTAGACAAAGCCCTGAGTGAAGACGCGGCCATGCAGCAGAAGAAGGTGAGCCTGAAGGAAGACCGCGCCCTGCTGGCCCTGAGCGGCGGCGACGCCCGCAAGCTGCTCAACCTGCTGGAAATTGTGGTGCAGAGCACGCCGCCCACCAAAAAAGGCGTCGTTGAAATCACCGATGCCGTGGTGCAGCAAGTGGCCCAGCGCCCGCTGGCCAAGTACGACAAGGGCGGCGAGATGCACTACGACGTCATTTCGGCTTTCATCAAGAGCATTCGCGGCTCCGACCCCAACGCCGCGCTCTACTACCTGGCCGTGATGCTGGAAGGCGGCGAGGACGTGAAGTTCATTGCCCGCCGCATGCTCATCCTGGCCAGCGAGGACATCGGCAATGCCAACCCCAACGCCCTGATGCTGGCCACGAGCTGCTTCCAGGCCTGCACGGTCATCGGCCTGCCCGAGTCGGACTTGATTCTGGCCCAAACCGTCATCTACCTGGCTACGTCGGTGAAAAGCAATGCCTCGTACCTGGCCATTCGGGCGGCGCAGGCCGAGGTGAAGGCCCACGGCGTGCACCCCGTGCCCGTGCCGTTGCGCAACGCTCCCACGCGCCTGATGAAGCAGCTCGGCTACGGCAAGGAATACGCCTACTCGCACAACGGCGAGGGCAACTTCGAGGAGCAGGAATTTCTGCCCGAGGCGCTGAGCGGCAAGCGCTTCTACGACCCCGGGCTAAACCCCAGCGAGGCCAAGATTCAGGAGCGCCTGCGCGGCTGGTGGGGCGAGAAGTACGGGTATTAGCTGGGCGCAAAGTGGCGGGTGTTGCGCCGGAGCGCATCGGCTATAAGCTGGTGAGTATCTTGGGCCGGATTCACCCGTTTCACTTTTTTTGCATGCAACTAACCTTTACTACTGCTTTTCTATCGGTTGCGCTTTTGACCAGCGGGCAGGCGCTGGGCCAAGACCTGGGCCTCGGGGTGCACATTGGGCCCAAGGCCGGCGTGGCCCTGTCGGTGCTCGACGGGCAGCTGAACCGCAGTACTTTCTACAAAGCCGGCTTTAGCGGCGGACTCATGCTGCGCATTCGGCGCGAAAAGGCCATTGCCATCCAGCCCGAATTGCTGTTTGTGCAACAGGGCACGGGCAGCGGCCTGAAACCCAACAGCTCCAGCGCCGACTACAAAATCAATTTCAACAGCATCAACCTACCTGTGATGGTGAAGGTGTACCTGGGCAAGATGGTCAATCTGCAGGTGGGCCCCCAGGTGGGCTGCATTGTTTCGGCCCGGGAAGTGGGGCAAATAGGCACCAGCAGCAGCGGCGCGGCCGTGAGTACCGACCGCGACGTGCTGGCCGATTATTACCCATTGAATTTTGCGGTGTGCGGTGGGCTTGGCATTGATTTGCCCAACGGCTTGGTGGCCAGTGCCCGTCTCAACTATGGGTTCAGCGACATCAACAACAACCCCGACGACCAAAAGCTGCGCGAGGCCCTGAAATTGGGCGGGTTGCACAACCGGGGCTTCGAGTTCTCGGTTGGCTACCTGCTGGGTGTAGGTAAGCAACAGTAGCCCCGGCCGGGCGCCGGGGCAAGCAGCCTCGGGGCGGCCGTGTGTCTGTAATGGTTCCTACCACCAAACGATACAGAGGCGTGTAACTTGCCGGCTCGTTTGGAAGGCTCGCGCATTCGCTTGCGGCCGACTCCAGAATTCGTTTTAATCTGCTAAAACCCGTTAAATCTGCGGTCCTATGCGTCAATTCTTTAAATTCGTGCTGGCCACCATCGTGGGGCTGGCCGCGTTCAGTTTCATCGGCTTCCTGATTTTGGCGGGCATCATCGGGGCAGCGGCCAGCGCCGGCGACAAGAAGGAGGTGGCCGCCAACTCGGTGCTGGAGCTCAAGCTGAATGAGCCGCTGACCGAGCGCGGCCGCGAAGATAAATTCAGCATCGGCGGCAGCAACTCCTCCACGGGCCTTGTCAACCTGAAAGCTGCCATCCGCCGCGCCAAGGGCGACAGTGACATCAAAGGCATCTTGCTGAACCTGGGCCTGGTGCAGGGGGGCATGGCCTCGCTGGAGGAAGTGCGCGACGCGCTGGTTGACTTCAAGAAGAGCGGCAAGTTTGTGGTGGCCTACCACGAAATCGCCTCCGAGAAGAGCTTTTACCTGGCCTCGGTGGCCAACGAAATCTACCTCAACCCGCAGGGCACGCTCGAATTCAACGGCCTGAGCTCGGAGGTAATGTTCTACAAGCGCCTCTTCGACAAGGCCGGCATTCAGCCCTACATCTTCCGGGTGGGCTCGTTCAAGAGCGCCGTGGAGCCTTTTTTTCGCGAGAACTTCTCCGATTCGGCCCGCTACCAAACCGTGTCGTTCCTGAACTCCATCAACGGCTACATGGTGGGCCAAGTGGCCAAGTCACGCGGCATTGCGCCCGAGCGCCTCAAGGTGATTTCGGATTCGATGCTGGTGCACAACGCCGACGACGCCCTGCGTCTCAAGATGGTGACCAAGCTCGGCTATTTTGACGAGGTGCAGGACTACATGCGCGGCAAGCTAGGCCTGGCCAAAGACAAAAAGCCCAACCTGGTGAGTTTGAGCGACTACACCGATGACAAGAATGCCGACGAAAAAGAAGGCAAAACCAGCGGCAACCGCATTGCCGTCATTTACGCCGAAGGCGACATCGTGACCGGCCGTGGCTCCGACGACAACATCGGCAGCACCAAGTTTGCCGAAGCCATTCGCAAGGCCCGCCTCGACGATAAGGTGAAAGCCGTGGTTCTGCGCATTAACTCGCCCGGCGGCTCCTCGCTGGCCTCCGACATCATCTACCGCGAAGTGCTGCTCACCAAGAAGGTAAAACCCATCATCGCCAGCATGAGCGACGTGGCGGCCTCGGGTGGCTACTACATCGCCATGGCCTGCGACACCATCGTGGCCCACCCGAACACCATTACGGGCTCCATTGGTGTGTTTGGGGTGCTGCCCAACATTCAGCCGCTGCTGGCCGACAAGCTCGGCATTACGGTAGACCGCGTCACCACCGGTAAATTCTCCGACCTGCCAACCATCACCCGCCCGCTGTCGGAGTTTGAAAAGCGCACCCTGCAAGCGGAAGTAAACCGCATCTACGCCGACTTCACCAGCAAGGCCGCCCAGGGCCGCCACATGCCCGTGGAGCGCCTGCGCCGCCTGGCCTCGGGCCGCGTGTGGAGCGGCCTCGAAGCCAAAGGCAACGGCCTCGTGGACGTGCTGGGCGACTACCAGGACGCCCTCAATATTGCCGCCGCCCGCGCCCACCTCAAGGCCGACGACTACCGCGTGCAGCGCCTGCCCCGCCAGAAATCTAGCCTCGAAAGCCTGCTCGACCGCTTCGGCGTCGGCGATGACGACGAGGCCAAAACCCGTGCCCTCAAATCCGAGCTTGGCCCACTCTACCCGGCCTATGCGCAGTACCAGCAACTCATGCAGATGCGCGGCGTGCAGGCCCGCCTGCCGTACACACTGGATATTCAATAGTTTATAACGCAAACGCCTGTCATCCGGAGCGTAGCGCAGGACCTTGTCACGCTGTAAAGCTGACGTGACAGGGGCAAGCGCGGCGCTCCAGATGACAGGCGTTTAGCAATTTGCCACAAACAAACTCTTCATGCTCGACCAACTCAAAGAAGCCGCCGCCTACATCAAAGAAAGCTCCCAATACTTCCAGCCCGAAACCGGCATCATCCTTGGCACCGGGCTGGGGGCGCTGGCCAAAGAGGTTGAAGTAGAATACGAAATTAACTACGCCGATATCCCGCACTTCCCGCTCAGCACCGTGGAAAGCCACGCCGGGCGCTTGTTGCTGGGCCGCATGGGTGGCAAAAAAGTGGCTGTGCTGCAAGGCCGCTTCCACTACTACGAGGGCTACACCATGCAGCAGGTGGCCATGCCGGTGCGGGTGCTCAAGCTGCTGGGCATCAGCCGGCTGCTGGTGAGCAATGCGGCAGGCGGGCTGAATCCGGATTTTAATCTGGCTGATTTGATGCTGATTGATGACCACATCAACCTGCAGCCCACCAACCCGCTTATCGGCCCCAACCTCGACGAACTGGGGCCGCGCTTCCCCGACATGTTTGCGCCCTACGACGCCGACCTGCTCCGCCGCGCCGAAGCCGCGGCCTCGGCCCTGGGCCAGGCCGGCACCACCCGCCGCGGCGTGTACGTGAGCGTGCCCGGCCCCATGCTCGAAACTCCGGCTGAATACCGCTACCTGCGTCTCATAGGGGCCGATGCCGTGGGCATGAGCACCGTGCCAGAGGTCATTGCCGCCCGCCAGCTAAACCTGCCGGTGCTGGCTGTGTCGGTCATTACCGACTTGTGCGCGCCCGGCCACCTCAAGCCCGTGGTGCTGGCCGACATCTTCGCTGCCGCCGCCGCCGCCGAGCCTCGCCTCACGGCGCTAATTAAAGCGGTAGTAGCGGAACTCTAAACCGCCTTTGCAGCCGTCAAATACCATAAAAAAAGCCCTTGCACGCAGCAAGGGCTTTTTTATGGGTGTACTTAATGAGGAGCTAGGGCTGCGCCGAAAAGCCCAGCTCTTCGGTTTGGTTGCTTTTGTTGGTGAAGCGGTAGCGCAGCGAATTGCCCGAAACACTGGAAATGGTGTATTCCGAGTTGGCCCCTTTGTGGTCCACGAAATGGAGCACGGTGTTGTTGCTCATCAGCATCCAGGTGCCGTTGTAAGTGGTATTGTCGGCCAGCAAGTTTTGGGTGTAGGTGCCGTCGGAGCGAAACTTGAGGCTGTACCGGTCTTTGATGCCGGCGCCGCTGCTGCTCACCTGGCTGTTTTGCGTGATTTCATCCAGGCGCCAGCTGCCGTTGGTGGCCAGCTGCTGAGTGGTAGCGCTGGCCGCTACAGGTTTTGAGTCATCCTTTTTGCTGCAGCTGCCGAGGGCCGAGGCGGCAAAGACGGACAATGCCAGCCAATTACGCAGTCGAAATGTAAACATGAGGGTAGTGGTTGAAAGGTGGAATCTGAACCTATGATGCGTGCAGCGGATGTAACGTTGCTTTCGGTCCGATATTTCACCATCTTTATTTTCAACGTACTACCTTGGTTGCCGTGGTGCTGCTCAGCACGGCGAAGATGCCCACGCCGCCCTGCACATTGCTGTAGATGGCCGAGGGCTGGGCAAAGGGGTTGCCGTTGGCGTTGCGGGCGTCGCGCGTCGACTGGCGGAAGCGGTAGAAAGAACGGTCGATGTGGTAGAGGGTGGCCGTCACGGTGTCGCCGGCGTTGAAGCGGTAGCTGGTGCCGAGCACGAATTGCTGCCCGTTCAGCAGCCGGTCTTCAACCGACATGTCCACTTCCGGGCTTTTGAGCAGGGCGCCTTTTGCGGGGTTGCCCTTGTGCAGCTGCAGGCGGTAGCAGTCGTCGAGGCTGATGGGGTCGCGGAAATTGGTGAGGAAGTAGGCTTTGCGCTCGGAGCCGGTTTTGTCGTTGAACTTGTAGTTCACCGAATCGATGGGAATGGGCGCCAGCATGGTGGTGGTGCCCGTCACGTGCCGGCCCTTGGTATCAACCACGTCAATTTTGAATACATCGCCAGGCCGGGCCACCAGCGGCGTGCGCCCGATGTGCGAGTGAAATTTCACGCCCGATACCGTGTCTATCAGCGCCTGGTAGTTGGGTTGAAAGGGCAGGGGCACCGCCGTGCCGTCGGGCATGGTTAGCGTCACGGTCACATCGGTTGGAATCTGGGGCAGCACCGAGCTGAGGTAGGGTACTGTGGTCGATACGGCCAGGCTGGGCACCTTGCCCGGCTCCAGGTAGCACTCCACCACCAGCTCAGCCGAGTAAGCGGGCAGCGGCACATTGATGTCGTTTTGCAGCTTGCCGCAGCCGGCCAGGGCCAGTATGGCAAGGAGCAGAGCGGTGGGTTTTAAGAAGTAAGCCATAAGATGAGAATATTAGCCCGTCATGCCGAGCGCAGCCGAGGCATCTCGCGTGCCGAAGTGATTAGTTTTCCGCGGCGAGATGCCTCGGCTGCGCTCGGCATGACGATATTCTATTAAAACCGGAAGTTGTAAGTCAGCGAGGGAATAACCGGAAACAGCGACACCTGCCGGGCCTGGAAACCGGTGGTGCGGCCGGTGCCCTTGTCCTTCACCGTGTCGAAGAACACAAAGTAGGCATTGCGGCGATTGTAGGCGTTGTAGATGCTCAGGGTGAGGTCCTGGTTGAGCCGGGAGCCAATTTTGTACACCACGCCCAGGTCGAGGCGGTGGTAAGGGATGAGCTGGTAGGAGTTGCGGTTCGGGTAAATGGGCACGGGGCGCGGGTCGAGGCCCACGCTGGAGCCGGGAATATCCTGCAGGCCAAAGCGGCCCAAGGGCAATGTGGTGAGGTTGCCAGAGGTATATACAAAGCTGGCCGTGAGATTGATGCGCGGGTTGAGCTGATGCAGCACTACCACCGTCAGGTTGTGGCGGCGGTCGTAGTTCGGGTGGAAATCCTCGCCGTTGTTGACGCCCGTGGTGCCGCGCTGGGGCTGGAAGTTGCGCCAGCTCCAAGCCAGCGTGTAGCCTATCCAGCCGGTGGTTTTGCCGGTTTTCTTTTCCAGGTAAATCTCGTTGCCATAGCTCCAGCTTTTGCCGAATATAAACTCCGCGTCCAGCTCCGGGTTCACAAACAGCTGGGCGCCGTCGCGAAAATCGACCTGGTTGCGGCCCCACTTGTAATACACCTCATCGGTGAGCAGGTACTTGCCATTGCCCAGCAGGAAGCTGGCCCCGGTGCTCACCTGCTGCGATTTCTGCGGCATCACCGACAGGCGCGAAGGGTACCAGATGTCAGTGGGCAGGGTGGCGCCCGAGTTCGTCACCAAGTGCACGTACTGGTACATCAGGGCGTAGTTCACCTTGAAGGACGTGCGCTCGTTGAGGGCGTAGCGGGCGGCCGCGCGAGGCTCCACGCCGCCGTACTGGTCGGCGCCGCTGCGGAAGCCGGTGAGGCGCAGGCCGCCTTCGAGCTGCAGCTTGTCGGACGCCTTGTAGCTGTCGGAGGCGTAGAGCGCGCCCTCCAGGCCGTAGTAGTTCACATCGGAGCCGAAGTTGATGCGGCCGTCGCCGGAGTTGGCATCGAGGCGGCCCACGCCGAAGCGGTGCTGGGTGAGCAGCGCGCCGGCCTTGAGCTGGTGCCGGTCGGTGGGCGCGTATTCAAAGTCGCTTCGGGCCGTGTAATCGCGGATGTTAGAGCCCAGGCCGAAGGTGAAGGTGTCGAGCTTGTTGCTGAGGTTGTACTGGTAATCGGACACCGCCACGGATGTATTCACAAACAGCTTAGACGAAAACACGTGGTTCCAGCGCAGCGTGCCGATGGTGTTGCCCCAGTTGAAATTGAAATTGAAGCCGCCCGTGCTGCTGAAGCCGAAAATGTCGCGCCCCAGGTAGCCGGTCAGAAACAGATGGTCCTTCTCGCCCAAGGTGTAGTTGGCCTTGGCGTTCATGTCATAGAAATAGTAGTCGGGAATGGGGCTATAGTCCTCCTTCCCTTCGTTGGCCTTGTTGAGCGCCCGCGTGAAAATGTCGAAGTACGTGCGCCGCCCGCTCACGATAAACGAGCCCTTACCCTTGTTGATGGGGCCCTCATACGTAAGCCGCGACGAAATGAGCCCAATGCCACCCGTGGCCACGTAGTGCTGCCGGTCGCCTTCGCGCAGCTTCACATCCACCACAGACGACAAGCGCCCGCCAAACTGCGCCGGAAAGCCCGATTTGTACAGGTCGACGCTCTGCACCGCGTCGGAGTTGAACACCGAAAACAGCCCGAACAAGTGGTTGGGGTTGTACACCAGTGCATTATCGAGCAGCACCAGGTTTTGGTCGGAAGAGCCGCCGCGCACGAACAGGCCGCTGGTGCCCTCGCCGCCGCTTTGCACGCCGGGCTTGAGCTGCAGGGTTTTCAGAATGTCGACCTCGCCAAACAGCGCGGGCAGCAGCTTAGCCTCGCGGATGCTGAGGTGCTCGACGCCCATTTGGGTGGTTTTCAGTTTTTCCTGCAGGGTGGCCGCGCCTTCCACCACCACTTCGCCCAGCTCGTTGCCGCTTTCATCGAGTACAAAGCTCAGGCGCTGGTTGCGGGTCAGGTTGAGGTCGCGGGTTTGCTGCAGGTAGCCAATGAAGGCAATGACCAGCTGGTGGCGGCCCGCCGGCAAACTCAAACGGAAGTGGCCCAGCGAATCGGCCGCGGTGCCTGTGCCGAGGGCTGGCACCGCCACACTGGCGCCGGGCAGGGCCTCGCCCCGGGCGCTGCGCACAGTGCCGCTAAGAGTGAACCGGGTTTCTTGCTGAGCCCAAGCCCTTTGCGGCCCGGCCCAACTAAGCAAAAGGATAAGGAACAGATAACGCGCAGAATAACTAAATGCCATAGAGGAGCCAAGAGGGTAGCGCAAAGGTAGCCACCCCCCAACGCCGGGGTTGGGCAGATAGTTTGCCCGAGGGCTTCGCTACTGCGTCACCGACGCACTTTTACCCACGTAGGGTTGCAGCACCTGCGTAATTTGGGCAGCGGGCACCACGCCGGCCTGCCGCCACACCGGCTGCCCTTGGTGGAAGAGAATGAGCGTGGGAATGCTTTGCACGCGGTATTGCTGGGCCACGGCCTGGTTTTTATCCACGTCGATTTTGATGACGCGCAGCTTGCCGCCGTGCTGGGCCGCTACTTGCTCCAGGATGGGTGCCATGGTTTTGCAGGGGCCGCACCAGGTGGCATAAAAATCAACCAAAACCGGCATACCGGGGCTATTGATGAGCTCGGAAAAGGACTTGCGGGGCATGATTTCAAGAAATAAGAAGTGCAAAACAGGAAGGAACGTGGCTTAAACGCAAAAAGCCCGGCGGGCGGCCGGGCTTTCGAAAAATGCGGGCTTGCCGCGCGGCAGCACTATTTGGTGATGACGGTCACGTCATTGGCCACTTCCGGGAACACGAAGCGGCCGCTCACGGCTTTCACGCCTTTCACGCGGCATTCCCAGGTGTAGCGGCCGGGGGTGGCGTTGGCGGCCTCGCCGCTATCGGTTTTGAAGTAGTCGGGGTCGGCCGGGTCGGTGGGAAAAAGCACGTCGATGCCGGTTTGGTTTTTGGCCAGCTGCTTCACCAGGAAATAGTCTTTGCCGGTTTTCTCGCTGTGCACCACAAAAGTAGCCGTGTAAGGGCCGAGCTGCCCGTATTTGTCGAGAATGCCCAACTTGATTTGGGCGGTGGTGCTCACCATCCACGTTTGGGCGTGGGCGGCGGAGGCGCTCAGCAGCCAACAAGCCACCAAGGACCCCAGAAGCCGGCCCGCGCGCAGCAGGCGTTTAGAAGATTGGGCAGGATGTACAGGTGTTGTCATGAGAAGAAGAGGGCGGAAAAGGACAAATTGAAAATGAACGGTCAGCAAACCGAACACGCACACCAATGCCGGCCAAGTTAACGCCCTGAAAACAAATCCGCAACTTGCCGCTAACCGGCGTTGTTGCACGGGAAAGGAAAAGAAGCCCTCAAAAATCGGTTTATTTCAATTTATGGCAAGACGACGCGCCCGCCTCGGCCCCGGCCCTCCCGCAGCCAGCATGGCCCGCGCCCAGCCCCAGTGCGGCCTTTGCGAGCGCACAGTGCAGGCCACCTCGCGCCACCACCTGGTGCCGCGCGAGGAAGGGGGCCGCTACGGTCCCACCGTCGACCTGTGCCAGCCCTGCCACAGCAGCGTGCACCGCTTCCTCACCAACCGCGAGCTGGCCCGCCAGTACCCTACCGTGGAGGCCCTGCGCGCCGCCGAAGGCCTGCAAACCTACCTGAGTTGGATTCGCAAGCAACGCGTGGAGTGCATCACCAACCGGCGCGGGCGGCACTGATAATCAAGGCGTAGCGCAGCTGGTCTCGTCGCCTCGCACGCCCACTAGGTACACGGTGCTGTTGCCGCCCGCGCCGGGCCGCACCCGAATCTGAGTTCCAATCCGGTCTTTGAGGTCCGACACGTGGGAAATAACACCAATCATTTTGCCTGAGTGCTGCAGGCGCTCCAGCGCGTCCAGCGCCGTGTTCAGAGCGTCGGGGTCGAGCGTGCCGAACCCTTCGTCGATAAACAACGACTCGATGCGGGCCTTGTGGCCAGCCAGCTCGCTCAGGCCCAGCGCCAGCGCCAGGCTCACTAAAAAGCTTTCGCCGCCCGAGAGCGAGGCCATGGGGCGCACCGTATCGGCCTGGTCGTGGTCGATGATTTGCAGCTCCAGGTTGCGATTGGGCGTTTTCAGGATGGTGTAGCGGCCCGTGAGCTGGCGCAGGCGCAAATTGGCCAGCCGGGCTAGGTGCGTGAGCGTGAGGCCCTGGGCAAATTGGCTAAACTTGTCGCCCCGTGCCGAACCAATCTGTTCACTCAAATCCTGCCAGCGCTGCTCTTCCTGCTGGCGCAGGGTCAGCTCGTGCTGGCCGGCGGCCAGCCGCTCACGCGCGTCATCGTCTTGCCGGAGTTGGTTGCCCACGGCCCCGAGCTGCTGCTGCAAAATATCATCGGCCGCCGACAGCGCCTGGAGCTGGGCGGTGAGTTCGGCAGCGGTGTGGGGCGTGAGACCGGCTTCGGCGTGGTGGTGAAGCTCGGCCGTGAGGTCGGAAAGGCGGCGGGCGGCGGCGGCCTGAGCGGTGCGGTGGTCCTGGCGGCGCTGGGTGAGGCGTTCTGCTTCGGCGGCGGGCAGGAGCAGGGCGCGCGCCTCGGCAGCCGTGGCCAGGCCAGCAACGGCCAGGGCGGCGCTGAGCTCCGTTTGGCGCTGGGCGTGGGCGGCGCGGTGCACGGTCAGCTGCGCATTCAAGTCGAGCTGGCGGTTTTGCTGGATTTCCAACGTTTTCTGCTGTTCGGCCAGTTGGGCCTGGGCGCGCACAGCCGCTTCGGCCAGACGCTGAGTGGCAAGACGCAGCTGCTCGGCTTCGGCGGCGGGGTCGTGGCCGGCGTACTGGGCCTGGCGGGCGGCTAGTTGCTGGTCAATGGCGAGCTGCGCAGCGGCGAGCGTTGCTTCCGTCGCGTCCAACTGTTTGGCCTGCTGGGCCAAGCTTTCGGAGTGGGCTTGGTGTTGGCTGGTTTTGCCCAGCAGGGCTTTGCCCAGCTCATTGAGCGCCGCCACTTGTGCCTCGTAGTGCTCGGCCCGCTCCCGCAGCGTAACCAAAATGCCGTCGTATGGCGGCCGGGCAGGCAGCTGCAGGCGGTGGGGCGCCAGGAGGTCGCGGATGGTACCTTGAAAAATATCGGTCTGGTCTTCCCAATGCAACAGCTCCTCGGCCAGCTTGGCCAGGTCGGCGGCAGTAGCTTCCTGCCGCTCCAGCAGCCGTGGAATCTCGCGTTCGGCTGTCGCGGCTGCTTCGCCTTCTTTGAGGTATTGCTCCCGCAGCTTCGTCAGCTGCTCATCCAACTCCGCCACGCGGCGGCGGGCGGCCACGGCTGCGGCTTGTTCATGGGTGGTGGTAGCCAACAGGGCGCACACAGCCGCCGGATTCGTGGGCTCGGCAGGAGGAGGGGTGCAGGTGGCTGCCAGGGCAATGGCCTGTTGGCTGGCCGCATCGGCGGCGGCAAGAGCCTCCTTCCGCAGCTTGTAACGTTGCTGCTGCTCGGTCTGGCGGCGGGCCAGGACCGTGGTGGCGAGGCGCAAGTCCTCTTCCAGCTGGGACAGAGCCAATTGCTGTTGCGACACGCGCTGCTCTTGCTCGTCGGCTTCTGCCGCGAAATCGGCGGCGAAGGCATGTTCCAGTGCTCCGCACAAAGGGCAGGGCTCGCCCGGCTGCAGGTGTTGGCGGTGCTGGTTGAGGTCGGCCAGGGCTTGCTGGGCACGCAGCTCGCGGCGGTAGCTGTCGAGCAGGCGCTGGCCGTCGGCCCGTCGTGTTTCGAGGTGGGAGGCGGCGGTTTCGGCCGTGGTTAGGGCCGGGGCTTCCTCCTCTATTTGCGTGGCAAGGGCATTAGCACGGCTCTGGTGCTCGTGGGCGGCTTCGGCTTTTGGCAGGAGTTGCTGCAAGGCATGTTGCTGCGCGGTGAGGTCGTCGGCGCGCTGGGCCAGAACCGCGGCCGTTGTGCCCAGCAGCAGGGCGTCGCGCTCGGTGCGGCAAGGTTTGCCTTCGTCCTCAATAGACTTTTTGCGCGCTTTGGCCTCGGCTTCGAGGGCCTGTTGTCGGCGCAAGTCGGCGCTGGTCTGGTCCTGGGTTTTGAGCAACTCGGCCTGACTAGCAGCTATGCGGGCCGTTTCCTTTTGCGCGCCCTGCAGGTCAATGATTTCGCGGTCCAGGGCCAGTACCTGGTTTTTCAGGTCAATCTCGGCGCTGTGCTCAATAAGCCAACGGTCCAGCGCTTCGTTTTGGCCCTGCAGCGTCTCAATTTCCAGGGCTGCGCGCTTCAGGTCCTCAGCTGCTTGCTGGTATTCGAGTTGCTGCTGCGCGTGGGCGTCGCGCTGCAGCTGCAGCTGGTGCCGCGCGGCGGCAATGGCCGCGTCCTGCTGCTGAGCCTGGCTGAGCAGCGGGCGCAGGCGGTCTTCTTCAGCCAGCGCAGCGGCATGGGCGGCGGTGGCAGCGGCATGGGCGGTGGCAGCGGTTTCGGCGGCAGTGGTCAGCTGGGGTAGGGCTTCGGCCAGCTCCTTCAGCTGCTTTTCGTCGCTAGCTACCTCTTTCTCGGCAGCCTCGGCCAGTTCCAGGGGCTTGTCGACGGCGGCAGCGCGCAGGTGGCCCTCAAGGCGGGCAAATTCGGGTTGCAGCTGCTCGTCGTCGAGGCGCAGGCGCTCGGCCTCGCGGGCGGCGTCGGCTAATTGGCGGTCGAGCTGGTCGAGGATGGTGCGCCAGGTCAGGCAGATGTTTAGCTCCTGCTGCTCCTCGTAGTGCTGCTCGGCCTGCCGGTGCAGCACGTCAAGCTGGCGTTCTAACTCGGTGCGCTCGTCTTCGCTCAGCAGCCGGGTGGCGTCCAGCTTGGCGCGCAGGAGCTTGGTTTTCAATTCTTCCTCTTTCGCTTTCTCAAAAGCCGCTACGCTCAGCCGCGAGTAGATGCCCACGTTGGTCATCTTTTCAAGCAGGGCGCTGCGCTCCTTTTCGGGCGCATGCAGAAAGCGTGCAAACTTGCCCTGGCTCAGCAAAATAGCCTGCTCAAACTGGCCGAAATCGAGCCCCGATACCTCGCTTACACGCTTCGGTACGGCTTCTTTGCCGCTCACCACAGCCACGTTGGACGGGCTGAGCACCAGCGTCATGGCGTCGGGGTTGAGGGCGCCTTTGTCCTCGCCGCGCACTTTGCGCTTCACCTCCCAGCGCGAGCGGTAGCGCACGCGGTCCACGGCGCCGGTGTCGGCGTTGGTTTCGTGCACTTCAAACTCTACTTCCGAAAAGGCGTCCTTAGCGTGGCGGCTCACCATCTCGCCCACCTGGCGGTCGTGGCGAGGCACCCGGCCGTAGAGGCCTACCGCAATGGCATCAAGTAGCGTGCTTTTACCCGCCCCGGTGGGGCCCGTGATGGCAAATAGCCCCGTATCGGCCAGGGGTGTCTCGTCGAAACGTATTAGAAACGGACCCGGCAGCGAGTTGAGGTTAGCGAATCGGACGCTAATAATTTTCATGCGAATACTTCTCCCAAAATACTTCCCGAAGGTACGGCAGCCCGCGGCAGCATCGGCCTAGAAAAGGCAGCCCGCTGGGTTTGGGTTCCCGACAAGCCGCGCTGCCCTCACTGCCCAGATACAACTCTGTCCCGCGCACGGACGTTGTGTTTCGGAAGGCGCCGCCCGGGGCAGCAAGAAGCAGATAGGTAGCCGGGCTCAATTCCCTTCAACCAAGCTCATGACTATGAATTACATTCGGCGCGGCGCGGGCCGGCCGCTGCTGCTCCTGCACGGCATTGGCGGCAGCTGGCGCTCCTGGCAAACCATTATCGAAGACCTGGCGGCCGAGCGCGAAGTTATAGCTGTCGATTTGCCGGGCTTTGGCAACACGCCGCCGCTGGTGGGCCCCGTCAGCATCTCCACTTTGGCCGATGCCGTGACCGACTTTCTGCGCGACCACCACCTGCTCGGCATCGACGCCGTGGGCAGCTCAATGGGCGCCCGCCTGGTGTTGGAACTGGCCCGGCGGGGCGGCGTGCTGGGGGCCGTGGTATCGCTCGACCCCGGTGGCTTCTGGCAGGGCTGGGAGGTTCCAGTGTTCTACGATAGTGTGGCCATCTCCACGCAGTTGGTGCGAGCCCTGCAGCCGGCCATGCCCTTCCTGACCGGCAATTCCGCGACGCGCACGGCGCTATTTGCCCAATTCTCGGCCCACCCGTGGCGGCTGCCCGCCCACGTGGCCCTCGACGAAATGCGCAGCTTTGCTCATGCACCTTCGTTCGATGAATTGCTCTACAATTTGGCTTATGGCGAGGTGCAGCAGGGGGCGCCCGGTGGCAGCATCAGCGCGCCGTTGGTTATTGGGTGGGGGCGGCAGGACCGGGTGTGCTTTCCGCGCCAGGCTCCGCGGGCCCTCAAAAAATTCCCCGATGCGCGCCTGTATTGGTTTGAAAACTGCGGCCATTTTCCGCAGTGGGACCAGCCCGCCGAAACCGTCCGCCTGATTCTGGCTGCTACTGCCGGACAGAATTTCCGCGACGCAGCTATTGCCGGTCGGCCCGCTAAGATTATGCACATGCCAGTTTCGGTGGTAGCTGTCGCAGCAGGAGTGGGGGCACTGGTGCTCGGCGGCTTGTGGCTACTGGTGAGAAAGCGGGCCGGGAAGAATTAAGCTAACGTAACATTATGACGAGCGTAGTCGAGGCCTCTCAAGCGCAGCAGTTATCTAAACGAATAGATTATTTCTGCACGCGAGCTGCTTCATTACGCTTGGGTGAGTTTTGTTACGGGAGATGTTTTCTAAGATGCCTCGCCGCCCCAGGCCTGCGGGTCGGATTCGCCCAGCAGCTGCCGCAGCTCCCGAAACGTGGCCGTGAGGGCCGCCGCCCGCTCAGGAGGTAGGCCGGCCACCCGCCGGCCAAATACTTCGTCCACTGTCAGCTCATGCAGCAAGGCCAGCGGAATGGCAGCTTCGGCCAGGTCTGGGGCCTCGGTGGCACGCTGGTGCCGTACCCCCTTGGGGGCAATGACATGCTGTTTTTGCAATTGCAGCACGGCCTGCACCCGGCGCTGCACCTCGGCGGGCGTTTCATCGGAGCGCACCAGCACATCGGCCCAGGCCACGTGCTGAAAAGCCGCGTTATCGTAAGCCAAAATGTCGGCCTCCACTTCCTCCAGCGTGCCGTGGAAGCGCTGCAAGCGCCGCGTCACCGGCACCGGAATGCTCGTGATAACTGGTGCGCCCGCGCCCGCAAACTCCAGCAGCAGCACCTGCTGCTTGTCGTTGGCCTCTGTGAAGGACAGCGGCACCGGCGAGCCCGAGTAACGGATGTGCGCCCGCCCGCCCACCAGCTGCGGGCGATGCAGGTGGCCCAGGGCTACGTAGTCGAAGGCCGCTGGGAAATGCTCGGCCCCCACCAGCCCCAGCCCGCCGATGTGCACGTCGCGCTCGGCGCCCTCGCGGGCCTCGCCGCCAGCCGCGTAAAGGTGGCCGGTGGCCAGCACAGGCACGTCCTGCTCGCGCAGGCGCAGTACGGCTTCGTGGGCAGCCAGGGCGGCGTAGTGCTCGGCAATGCTCTGGCGAATGCG
Organism: Hymenobacter properus; assembly: GCF_015694735.1. Lineage (GTDB taxonomy): Bacteria > Bacteroidota > Bacteroidia > Cytophagales > Hymenobacteraceae > Hymenobacter > Hymenobacter properus. Next base: position 193,007 of record NZ_JADQDP010000001.1, read on the forward strand.
GATTTGGCGGTCGTCCAGGGTTTCGCCGGGCACGGCCAGCCGGATGTCGCGGTCGCGCAAGAAGGGCACGGCGCAAACCACCAGGCCGGGTCGGCCGTCGGCCGCATTCAGGTGCAGAATCTGTTCGGCGGGGTCGGCGGGCACGCCGCCCACCACATGGATGCGCAGACGCCGCAGCAGCTGCCGCGAGGCGTTCAGCATGGTGGGCGAGTCGTGGTTGCCGCCCACCACCACGATGTCGCGGCAGCCGGTGGCCTGCATCTTCACCAAAAAGGTGTAGTACAGCTCTTGGGCCGTGTAGGAGGGCGACTGGGTGTCGAAGATGTCGCCGGCAATGACCAAGACTTCAATGGCCTGGGCCTGCACTGTGAGCAGGAGCCAATCGAGAAAAGCCTGCTGCTCAGTGGTGCGTTCCTGGCCGGTGAGGAAGTGCTGACCGAGGTGCCAGTCGGCGGTGTGGAGGACGCGCATAGGGTAGAGTGAATACCAAAGATACCCCTGTGGCGAGGAATGAAAAAGCCCCGGCATGTGACGGCCGGGGCTTTAGGCTGACTAATGCTGGGAAATCAGCGCCAACTATCTAACCTCGTAATGTTGCTGATTGTCCCTCCGAATTAGCCCATGTGTCCATGTGATTTCATGTCAAAACGGCCGACCATTATGACATATTTCTTGGAGAAATTAGAGACGTTGACTTCTTCTTCATTTTCTCTGAAAAGCTTTCCCAAAAGCCGTTACGGGTCAACCCCTGGTCGAAATCCTCCTTATGAAGGTAAATGGCATCGCCTTCGAACTCTAAATTGAGGAAGCCAATAACTTGAATGGTTTTGCCATCATATTTCTCAGGATTGGCGATAAGCTTGACAAGAGAAACATCAAATTCATCGCTGGGAGCGAGAGCAACCGCTTCGGAATAAGGGTCATTCGTCAATGCTGTGTCTTTTTTCTGTTGGGAACAACAAACAGAGGTTGCCCACACAAGCCATACTGAAATTCGCTTCACCTGGCGCTTGCAGTGGATGCTGAAAGAAGCAGATGAAACCATTGGGGCAAGTGAGTTAGCAGCAAAGAGAGGCTAACCGGAAAGCGCTGATGTCGGTGTTTGATGGGGCTTAGTGCACGGCCGCCTTCTGGAAGTCCGTAATGGCCTCGCCCAAATCGAGCACCTGCGCGCTGGGTAGCGCTGCCTGAACAATGCTGGCCCCGGCCGCTGAGCGGTAGCCGCCCGCGCAGTGAATAAGCACCGGCTTGTCGGTCGGAATCTCGTGGGCGCGCTCGCGCAGCTCGGGCAGCGGAATAACCAGGGCGTTGTCGAAGACCTGGTTTTTGGCCTCGGCGTGGTTGCGGATGTCGACAATGGTGAAGGATTCCGGATGTTCGCGCACCTGGGCCACGTCCACGGCCGGAGCGGTTTCGGGCAAGGACGCCGGAGCCAGCATGGCGCCTTTGATGTTGCCTTCGTAGCCTATTTTGGCGGTTTTGCGCACCACCGTGTCCAGGGCAATTTGGGAGTCGGCCAGTAGGTAAAATTTTTCGTTGGGGCCCACCACCGAGCCCAGCCAGGTTTCAAACTTGCCGCCGTCCTGCAGGTTGATGGCACCGGAGAGGTGGCCGGCGCGGAACTTGGCCGCCGGGCGCGTGTCGATGACGAGCACGCCGGGCTCCAGGGCGGCGGTGCTGCTGAGGTGCGGCACGGACCGAATGCTGTCTTCGAAGCTGGGGGCGCCGGCCTTGTTGATTTTCACATCATGCCCAAAGTACTTGGGCACGAAGGGCTGGTCTTCGAGCAGTACTTTGATGAACTCGTCTTCCGACATGGGTTGGAGGGCGTAGTTGGTTTTCAGCTCCTTGGCGATGGTCGAGTCCAGGTCGGTGCTGGTGGTTTTGCCGCAGAGGCTGCCCGGGCCGTGCGCCGGATACACCTTGGTGGCGCCGGGCAGGGTCATGAGCTTGTTGCGGGTACTGCGGTACATCTGCGCGGCCAGCTCCTCGCGCTTGTGGCCGCCCACGGCTTCATCTTCGCGTAGGTCGGGCCGGCCCACGTCGCCCACAAACAGCGTGTCGCCGGTGAATACGGCCCGGCTCTGGGCCATCTCGTCCATCAGCAGGATACTGATACTGTCGGGCGAATGGCCGGGTGTGTTGATGGCGTGCAGCTCGTAGCTGCCCAGCTTGAGGCGGTCGCCGTCGTCGAAGGTTTTGTGGGGGTACTTGGCGCCTACCAGCTTGCTACAGTAGATGGTGGCCTCGGTTTCTTCGGCAATTTCCAGGTGCGACGACACGAAGTCGGCGTGCGGGTGCGTCTCAATCACGGCCACGATGCGTGCTTCGTGCTCGTCGGCGAAGTCGTAGTAGGGCTGGGGGTCGCGGCCCGGGTCGATGATGGCGACCTGGCGGCCGCAGCGCACAGCGTAGCTGGCGTGGGCCAGGCCCTTGTCGTAAAACTGCTGGATTTGCACGGCCGAGGCCGTGCTACTGGGGAGGGGAGGCATAAGAAGAGGATTTTAAGCCGGGTGGTTTGGCCAAATATAAGCAAGCCGCCCAAAGCAAGGTTTTCTTTATAGCCGTTTTTTAACACAAAAAATCCCCGGCCAGTGGGGCCGGGGATTTTCCAACTCGTTCGGCAAGAAGCTAATTAAGCTTTGGCTTTCATTTTCATTTTGCCGCCTTGGCCCTGGCCTTTGCCGCCGTGGCCGCGGTGCTCGGCCTTCATTTGGTCGAACTTGGCGTATTGCTCGGGCGTGAGAATGGCTTTGAGCTGGGCCTGGTACTTCTCGTGCGAGGCCTTCATTTCGGCGCGGCCAGCGGTTTTGTCGGCGGCGTACTTGGTTTTCAGAGCCTGGGTTTCCTGCTGGCGAGCCAGCATCAGCTGCTCTACTTTGGCTTCCTGGTCGGCGGTGAGGCCAAGCTCCTTGGCCATTTTAGCGGCTTTGTGGTCGGCCATCTTGGCGGGGTCTTTGGGGCCGTGGCCGCCTTTGCCGCCGTGCATTTTTACTTTGGTGGTAGCCGCCGGGGCGGTTTGGGCGAAGCTGGTGCCAGCGGCAGTGAAGGTGAGGGCCGCGAGCAACATCAGGGTCTTTTTCATGAGAATTAAAGAAGAAGGGGTGAAGGGTGATTTAAGAGGGAAGAGCAACTACCAGGTTGCGTTGTTTGCTTGCCAGGCTATTTGCAAGTGGTGTGCCAAGTGCCGCCAGCCAATTGGTACCGCCTCAATTCATCGATAAGCAGTCGCTTTTCGCAGATAAAGCAGGCAAATTATTGCCCTAAGCCCTGGCCATTGGCGCGGCGCTCGCGCAGCTTGTCGCGCTGCTCATCTCTCAGCTGCTCAAACTTGACGAACTGCTCGGGCGTGAGCACGGCCCGGATTTGCTCGGCGTACCGGGCCTGGGCGGCTTTCAACTCCTGGCCCATGCCGCGCTGGCGGCCGTTGGTTTGCACCCGGGTGCGCAGGGCCTGCATGTCCTGGCGCTGGGCCAATAGGATGGGCTCCAGCTTGGCCTGCTGGTCGGGGCTCAGGCCAAGTTGTTGGGCGAGGTACTGCACGCGGCGCTGGACTTGTTGGTCGGGCGCCTTTTGCAAGTCTGCGGCCGGGGTGGGGCTGGCCGGCGCTTGCGCGGCAGCAGTAAGGCCAGTGGCGAGCGTAGCTGCGAGCAGCACGAGTATCTTGTTCATGGTGAAAAGCCGTGGGAAGTGATACACGGGCTTGGATGCGGTGCCCGGGGGCGGGTTTAAGCCGTGCCGCGCGGCGCCGAAACACCGGCGACGTTTGCGGCCGGAAGGCACCCGACCCAAAGGAAGGCGTTTTGCTGCCTATATTTCGGGCTCGCCGCTGGTGCCGCCTGCAAAATGCCGGGCAAACGGCGTCGAAGCCATTCGTTTCAACCACTTTTTTATTTCACACTTCTTCCTTCTTTACACCTAACACATGCCAAGTATTTTCGCCAAAAAACCGTTGGCCGTGCTCCTGGGCGAGGCCAATGCTTCCGGGCACGGGACGCTGCAGCGCACGCTGGGCGCCGGCAACCTCGTGGCCCTGGGCGTGGGCGCCATCATCGGGGCGGGCCTGTTTGTGCGCACCGCCGCCGCCGCCGCGCAGGCCTCCGGGCCGGGCGTGACGCTGGCCTTCATTGTGGCCGCCATTGGCTGCGTGTTCGCCGGCCTGTGCTACGCCGAGTTCGCGGCCATGATTCCGATTGCCGGCTCGGCCTACACCTATGCCTACACCACCATGGGCGAGTTTGTGGCCTGGGTCATCGGCTGGGCCCTAATTATGGAATACGCCCTGGGCGCGGCCACTGTCAGCATTGCCTGGAGCGAGTATTTGAATAAGCTCTTGCAGGTGTTTGGTACGAGTATACCCTACAACCTCTGCCACTCGCCCTTCGAAAGCGCCGTGGTGAACGGCACGTTGGAGCACGGCCTCATCAACCTGCCGGCCCTTTTCGTTATCGTGATGCTGTCGCTGCTGCTCATCAAGGGCACGCAGGAATCGGCCATGTTCAACGCCATTGTGGTGGTGCTGAAAGTGGCCATCGTGCTGGTATTCATTGCCGTGGGCTGGCAGTTCATCAACCCCGCCAACCACACGCCTTACCTGATTCCGGAGAATGCTGAGCCTGTGAAAAATGCCGCCGGTGAGGTGGTACGCTCTTACGAAGCGTGGAACAAGCATGGCTGGGGCGGCGTGCTGGGTGGTGCGGCCATTGTGTTCTTCGCCTTCATCGGTTTTGATGCCGTGAGCACGGCCGCGCAGGAAGCCAAGAACCCCAAGCGTGACATGCCCATTGGCATCCTCGGCTCGCTGGCCGTGTGCACGGTGCTTTACATCTTGTTCGGCCACGTGCTGACGGGCGTGGCCAACTGGCGCGAATTTGCCGACCCGGCCCTGGGCGGTGAAGCTTCGGTGACCTACGCCATCAAGGCCCACATGAAGGGCTACGAGTGGCTGGGCACGGCCGTGACGCTGGCCATTCTGCTGGGTTTCTCGTCGGTGATTCTGGTGATGCTCATGGGCCAGAGCCGCGTGTTCTTCTCCATGGCCAAGGACGGCCTGATGCCCAAAGCCTTCTCCGACCTGCACCCCAAGTTCAACACGCCCTACAAGTCGAACCTGGCCCTGCTGGTGTTTGTGGGCGCCTTCGCGGCTTTCGTGCCTGGCTCGCTGGCCGGCGACCTGACCTCCTTCGGCACGCTGCTGGCCTTCGTGCTGGTGAGCGTGGGCGTGTGGATTATGCGCCGCTCCGACCCTGACCAGCCCCGGCCGTTCCGCTCGCCGCTGTCGTCGGCCAGCTTCCCGCTGGTGCCGTTCCTGGGCGCGGCCATCTGCACGCTCATGATTCTGGCCCTCGACTCGAACACGCTGAAGCTGGCCTTGGGCTGGATGCTGCTGGGCTTTGTGGTGTACTTCCTCTACGGCAAAAACAACTCCATGCTGCAAAAAGGCGTGGTGGTGGTGCCCACCGAAATGGAGGAGGAAGCCTTCATCAAGCCTGACCCGAGCAATCGGTAGAGTTGGTTAACCTTTGAAATAAGAAATCCCCGCCGTGCTCTACGGCGGGGATTTTTTGTGCAGCTTGCGACAACTTTGGGTGCAACCCGGCGGTCAGGGTTATAACATCTTTCATGATATCGCCTTAGCCATGAAATCACTTAGCCATTTTGTTAAACTCACGGGTTCGGCGCTTGCAACGCTACTTGGCGTCAGCTTAATTGGCTGTGGCGACAAATGCGAAGATTACAACTGCGCACCCTGCACGTCAGCGCCCAACGACATCGTGGTGCTGTTCGACACTGACAGTACACAAGGCGGCTTTCGCCGGGCCGAAATAAGTGGTGGGTACGTGGTGCTGTACACCGCGCTCGGCTTCACTCAGCCCTTGGATACCGTGCGGCAGGAACGTGGCGGACTAGATTTTTACCGGAGGCCCACCAGTCTGCGCACGTTGCCGTGGAAGGTAGCCCCCAACAGTGCCCAGTTACCTTATCCGGAGGGCTATAACTTTCGTTTTGTGCTGCCCCGTGCAAACCGGGGATACGACCTAAGCAACATCGAATTGCGAACAGAGGCCAGCGGTGGCTGCTGCGACTGTGGCCACAACACGCGGCGGCGCTTCTCACTCAATGGTGTGCCAAAAGTGGCCGATGGCTACGAATTTGATGAGCGTGGCGCCGTTCTGCGGCGCTAGCTGGCGGCCTTCACTTCGCTCTTGAGCTTGAGCACCCGGTCGCCGTTGTCTTGCACAATGACCATGGCGGGGTCGTCGGCCGAGCCGTTGCGGTGGATTTCGGCGCCTTTGATGGTGCGGGAAATGGGCTCTTTGTGCATCGATTCAATCTTGCCGGTGGCCGTGCCAGTGCCGTATTTCCAGCTGACTTTGGTGCCTTTGCGCATGGGAATGGGGGAGAAGGGTGGAAGGAAAGGAGGGGTTTGGAGAGGTTCTTACTCTGATTGAAACAGAACCGTTGCCAGCCTGCCGCTGCCGGGCCTACATTTGGCGGAAGGGTGAGAATAAAAGCCGCATTTTTCGGCGAATTTCTCAACGCTTGCTTTTCCCCGCTGCATGAAAATATCTACTTCGGCGCTCTCGCTGGCGGCGCTGCTGGCACTGGCCGGGCCGGCGGCCTGGGCCCAGCCCGGCACCTTTCCCCGCAACGGCGTGTACGACCAGCGACCGGGCGTGTTCGCCTTCACCCACGCCACGCTCTATACCGATTACCAGACGCGCATCGCCGACGGCACGCTACTGATTCGGGACGGCAAGGTGGTGGCCGCCGGGCCGGCCGCCAGCGTGAAAATCCCGGCCGGCGCCGTGGTGCAAGACCTGGGCGGCAAGTACATTTACCCCGGGCTGGTGGACGTGTTCACGAGCTACGGGGTGCCCGAAGTCCCGGCTGCCGCCCGGCAGGGCCGGCGCGGCGGGCCGCAGTTCGACAGCCAGAAAACCGGCGCCTACGACTGGAACCAAGCCATTCACCCGGAGGTGAACGCGGCCGAATTGTTCAAGGTGAACGAGGACCAGGCCGCGGCTTACCGGGCGCTGGGCTTTGGGGCGGTGCTCACGCAGCAGGCCGACGGCATCATGCGCGGCACGGCGGCGTTGGTGAGCCTCAATACTAATCGCAAGGAGCAGGAGGTGCTGCTGCTGGAACGCGCCGCCGCCGGCCTGTCGTTCGATAAGGGCACGAGCACGCAGGACTACCCGGGCTCGCTGATGGGCAGCATCGCGCTGCTGCGCCAAACCTACCTCGACGCCGCCTGGAACCAGCGCAACCCGCGCCGCGAGCAGAACCTCTCGCTGGCCGCCCTGACGCAGCTGAAGGGGCTGCCGGCCATTTTTCAGGTGAGCGACAAGCTCTCGGCCCTGCGCGCCGACCGGCTGGGCGACGAGGCCGGCCAGCAGTACATCATCAAGGGGCGCGGCGACGAGTACCAGCGCCTCGACGACCTGAAAAAGACCGGGGCCGCCTTTGTGGTGCCGCTCAACTTCCCCGATGCTTACGACGTGGCCGACGTGTACGACGCCCTGCGCATCCCCTTCGAAGACCTGAAACACTGGGAATTGGCCCCGGCCAACGCCGCCCGCCTGGCCCAGGCCGGCGTGCCCTTCGCCCTCACGGCCGCCGACCTCAAGGACAAGAAAAAATTCCTGCCCAACCTGCGCAAAGCCACCAAGTACGGCCTGAGCGAAGCTGCCGCCCTGCGCGCCCTCACCGAAACGCCCGCCCGCCTGCTGCGGGCCCAGGACCGCCTCGGGGCGCTGCGCCCGGGCATGGAAGCCAATTTCCTGGTGTGCTCAAACCGCTTCCTGGCCGACGACAACGTGCTGCTCGACAACTGGGTGCAGGGCGAGCGGTACCAGCTCAGCACTGTGCCGGCCGACTACCGCGGCGTGTACAAACTCAACCTGACTTCGACGGAGAAGATTCTGAAAGACGAGTTTCGGGTGGGCGGCGACGTCACCATGCTCATTCAGGGCAAGCCCGAGGCGCCGGAGCTGAAAATCGTGTCCACGGCCGGCGACACCATCAAAGGCACCATCAGCGTGACCAATGAGCTGGCCACCATCGTGTTCAATCTCGATGACAAGGCCAAGGGCAAAGGCAAAAAGGCCGAAGATGCCAAGCCCAAACCCGCCGGAACCAACGCCGGCTACACTCGCTTGAGCGGCTACTACACGCAGGAGGGCCGCGTGTTTCAGGGCGACGGCTTGCTGGCCGGCTTGTCCGCTGACGGCCTGCCGATAAAGTGGCGCGCCGTGCGGCAGGAGGAGGCCACCCGCGCGGCCCGGCGCGACTCGGCCAAGGCAGAGCCGGCGCCGGTGGTGGGCAATGTCATTTTCCCCTTTGCCGCCTATGGCCGGGCCGCCATGCCCAGCCAGGCGCCCACGCTCATCCGCAACGCCACGGTGTGGACCAGCGAGGCCGCCGGCAAGCTCGAAAACACCGACGTGCTGCTCGAAAACGGCCGCATCGCCCGCATCGGCAAGAACCTGCCGCTGCCCAAGGGCGCCCGCAGCATTGATGGCACGGGCAAGCACCTGACGCCGGGCATCATTGACGAGCACTCGCACCTGGCCATTGCGGGCGGCGTGAACGAGGGCACCCAGGCCGTGACCAGCGAGGTGCGGATTGGTGATGTCGTTGATAACGAGGATGTCGGCATCTACCGCGACCTGGCGGGCGGCGTGGTGGCCGCGCAGCTGCTGCACGGCTCGGCCAACCCCATCGGCGGGCAGTCGGCGCTGGTGAAGCTGCGCTGGGGCGGCACGCCCGACGAGATGAAGATTGCCGGCGCGCCGGGCTTCATCAAGTTTGCGCTGGGCGAGAACGTGAAGCAAAGCAACTGGGGCGAACAGAACGTGCTGCGCTTCCCGCAAACGCGCATGGGCACCGAGCAGGTGTTCGTGGACGCCTTCACCCGTGCCAAAGAATATGAGCAGGAGTGGAGCGCCTGGAACAAGTTGAGCAAGAGCAAGCAACAGCAGGGCGAGGCTCCGCGCCGCGACCTGGAGCTGGAGGCGCTGGTCGAAATCCTGAACCGGCAGCGCTTCATCACCTGCCACAGCTACGTGCAAAGCGAAATCAACATGCTAATGGGCGTGGCCGACCGCATGGGCTTCCAGGTGAATACCTTCACCCACATCCTGGAAGGCTACAAGGTGGCCGACAAGATGAAGGCCCACGGCGTGAACGCCAGCACGTTCTCGGACTGGTGGGCTTATAAGAACGAGGTGAAGGACGCCATTCCGTACAACGCGGCCATCATGACGCGGGCCGGCCTGAACGTGGCCATCAACTCCGACGACGCCGAAATGAGCCGCCGCCTCAACCAGGAAGCCGCCAAAACCGTGAAGTACGGCGGCCTGACCGAGGAAGAAGCCCTGCGCCTCATCACCATCAACCCGGCCAAGATGCTGCACCTTGACGCCCGCATGGGTTCGCTCAAGGAAGGCAAGGACGCCGACGTAGTGCTCTGGACCGACCACCCGCTGAGCGTGTACGCCCGCCCCGAATACACCTTCGTGGACGGCCGCGAGCTGTTCAGCCTCAGCGCCGATGCCGCGCTGCGGGCCGACATTCAAAAGGAGCGGCAGCGCCTGGTGCAGGCCATGCTGGCCGCCAAGAAAAGCGGCGCGCCCACGCAGGCAGCCTCCACTAAGGCCCAAGGCCTGTGGCACTGCGACACCCTGGGCCAAGAAAAAGAACTTGCTGACTAACGAACCCATGCGCTTCATTCTCACCCTCGCTTTAGCCAGCACCGCCACCGCCGCTTTGGCCCAGGTGCCCGTGCCCGCCCCGGCCCAAACCAAGCCCGTGCTCATCACCGGCGCTACCCTGCACGTGGGCAACGGCACGGTGGTGCCCAACGCCGCCGTGGCCTTCGACAAAGGCCGCCTGACCTACGCCGGTCCGGCCGCCGGCTTCACCCAGGACCGGAGCGGCTACGAAACCATTGACGCCGCCGGCCAGCAGCTGTACCCGGGCCTGATTTTGCCCAACACCACGCTGGGCCTGACAGAAGTGGAGTCCATCCGGGCCACGGTGGACGAGGAGGAAGTGGGCACGCTGAACCCCAACGTACGCGCCCTCATTGCCTACAACACCGACTCCGACATCCTGCCCACCGTGCGTACCAACGGCGTGCTGCTGGCCCAGCCCACGCCCCGCGGCGGCCTGCTGGCCGGCCAGAGCAGCGTGGTGCAGCTCGACGCCTGGAACTGGCAGGACGCCGTGGTGCGCGCCGACGACGGCCAGCACCTGACCTGGCCCGCGATGATATTCCGCACCAATCCCAACGAAGAAGCCACCGCCCTCGAAAAGCGCCAGAAAGCCCGCGAAGCCCAGCTGCGCGACCTGGAACAGCTGTTGAGCGAAGCCAGCGCCTACCGCCAGCTGCCCGCCGGCCGCAAGGAAAACCTGCGCCTTTCGTCGCTGGCCGGCATTTTCGACGGCTCCAAAACCTTGTACCTGCACGCCGACTACGGCAAGGAAATGATCGAAGCCGTGCGCTTTGCCAAGCGCCTGGGGGCGCAGAAGGTGGCCGTGGTGGGCGCCCGCGACGCCTGGATGGTGCTTGATTTTCTGAAGCAGAACGACGTGAGCGTGGTGGTGTCGCGTATTCACGCTCTGCCCCGGCGCGACGCCGACGACTACGACCAGCCCTACAAGCTGCCCGCTCAGCTGCAGGCCGCCGGTGTGCGCTTTTGCCTCGACTACCAGGGCCAGATGGAAACGGCGGGCTCGCGCAACCTGGCGTTCATTGCCGGTACGGCGGCCAGCTTCGGCCTCAGCAAGGAGCAGGCCCTCACGGCCGTAACGCTCACGCCGGCCCAGATTATGGGCATTGACAAAGACTACGGCTCGCTGGAAACGGGCAAGAGCGCCACCTTCGTGCTCAGCCAGGGCGACCTGCTCGACATGCGCACCAACGCCGTGACCCACGCCTTCATCGACGGCCGCAACATCTCGCTCGACAGCAAGCAAACCTACCTGGCCAAGAAATTCCGCAGCAAGTATGGGTTGTAATCGGGGCTAAGCTGTTGCCGCCAGTCCTTCCTGATAATCATAAAAATAAGCGCCGCTAAGTATTGCAGAATTGCTTTACTTAGTGGCGCTGATATTTTTGGCAAATCAGACCTTTTAACGGCAGTCAAGATGCGATGTATGTACCGGGCCTTTCGATTGGTGTTGCAGCTGGGGTTTTGCACGGGCGTACTGGCCGCGAGTGCCGCCGCGCAAGCCCCACCCGCCGCCTCTCCGCTGGTTGACAGCCTGAACCAGCGCCGCGCCCAGGGCCCTGATACCGCCCGGCTGCGCCTGCTGCTGGCCGATGCCAACGCCCTGCGCACCACCGAGCCTATTGAAGCCCGGCGCCTGGCCACGCTGGCCTTGCAGGAGGCCCGGCGCGGACCCGGCCGCCCCGCCCAGCAACAGGCAGCTCTGCTGCTTCTGGGGCGGCTTGCCAATGCGGAGGGCGACTTTGCCACGGCGGCTAAAAACCTCATGCCCGCGCTGCGCTTGGCCGAGCAGCGCCACGACTTGCTGGGCCAAGGCAGCGCCTGCCTGGCCCTGGCCACCACCAACAAAAACCTGCAGCAACTCGCCCAAAGCCTGCAGTACGCCCGCCGCGCCCAGGCCCTGCTGAGCCAGGCCGTGCAGGCCGGCGATGCCCGCGCCGCCAAGCCGCTGGCCATTGCCTATAACAACAGCGGCACCGCCCTGATGGAGCAAAACCAGCTGGCCGCCGCCCGCGCCGACTTCCGCACCTCGCTGCAAAAGGCCCGTGCCTTGGGCGATTCCAGCGTGGCCGTGCTGGCACTCTACAACCTCGGCGGCTTGGCCCTGCGGCAGAAAAATGGCCCCGAAGCCTACCGCTACTACCGCCAGACCCTGGCCATCGACCAGGCCGAGGGCAACGAGCAGGGCCAGGCCGAATCGTGGCTGAACCTGGGCGATGCCCTGGCCCTGTTGCACCGCACCGCCGAGGCCGAAGATGCCTACCGCCACGCCCTGCAGCTGGCCCGGCGCCTGCACGCGCTGCCCATAGTGCGGGTGGTGTACAATGGTTTTGCGTCGCTTTATGAAGCTGAAAATCAACCGGCCAAAGCCTTGCAGTGGCAGAAACGCTTTCAGTTGCTCAACGACTCAATTTTTCAGCAGGAAAGCACCCAGCAGGTAGCCGAGCTTCAAACCAAGTACGACACCGAGAAGAAGGACGCCCAAAACCGCCTGCAGGCGGCCCGTCTGCGCGAGCAGCAGCAAATCATCCGGCGGCGCACCACGCTGCTGTGGGCCGGTGCGCTGGTGGCGCTGCTGCTGGCCGGGCTGGCTTACTCGTGGGTGGCCCGGCGCCGCCTGCGGCGGGAGGTAGAATTTGCCGAGGAGCGCCAAGCCCTGCAGCAGCAGCGCGCCCAGGCCGTGCTGGAGGCCGAAGAAACCGAGCGCCGCCGCATTGGCTCCGACCTGCACGACGGCGTGGGCCAGCTGCTGACGGCCGCCAAAATGAACCTGCACGCGCTGGGCGACGAGCTGCAGCTGCACACCACCGGCCAGCAAGCCATGTTCCAGAACGCGTTGGATGGGGTGGACGAAAGCTTTCGCGAGGTGCGCAGCATCTCGCACAACCTGCTGCCCAATGCCCTCATCAAGCGCGGCTTGGCCCAGGCCGTGCGCGACTTCCTGAACAAGATTGCCCCCGACGGCCGCCTCAAGGTGCAGCTCGAGGTGGTGGGCCTCGACCAGGGTGGCCGCATTCCGGCCACGGTGGAAAACGTGCTGTTTCGTGTCATTCAGGAGCTGGTGCAGAACATTTTGAAGCACGCCCGCGCCACGGAAATAACCTTGCAAATCATTCGTAGCGCCGAGGAGCTGACGGTGATGGTGGAGGACAACGGCGTGGGCTTCGACCCTGCCGCGCTGGGCGCGGAGGCGGGCATCGGCCTCAAAAACATCGAGAGCCGCATGGCCTACCTGGGCGGCCGGGCCGACTTCGACGCCGCCCCCGGCCGGGGCACTACCGTGACGCTGGAAGTGCCCATGGAAGCCTGAATGGTAAAATTCCCGGCTTGAATTGTTGCAAACCGCGTTTCGGCTTGAGTATGTTTGAATCTGTATATTTAACCGTAGGTTGGATTTGCTCTACCGAAACCTGACTTACGCTTCTGCAAAAACTTCTGACCATGAGCTACGAGCCTGCCGCCCCGTCCCGTACTTCTGTGCTGCTGGTAGATGACCACCAGATGGTGATTGAGGGAATCAAAACCTTGCTGAAAACTGATGCGTCGGTGCGCGTGGTGGCCCAGGCCAACTCGGGCTTTCTGGCGCTGCGCTGCCTGCACGAGCACCCCGAAATCAGCGTGGCCCTTGTCGATTTAAACATGCCCCAGATGAGCGGTGTGGAGCTGACGCGGCACATCCGGGCGGGTTTTCCCGCGGTGCGGGTGCTGGCACTCAGCATGTTTCACGACCACGCCTCCGTGATGGAAGTGCTAGACGCGGGCGGCGCCGGCTACCTGCTCAAAAACGCCACCAAGGCCGAACTCAGTGCCGCCATCGCCAACGTGGCGGCTGGCCGCACCCACTTCAGCCAGGAAGTGGGCCAGACGCTGCTGCAGCACCTCGACGTGCCCGCCCAGCGCCGCGGCGGTGCCCAGCCCGTGGCCGAGCTCACCACCCGCGAAAGGGAAGTTTTGCGCCTGGTGGCCGAAGAAAAGTCAAATCAGGATATCGCCGCCGCGCTGTTTATCTCGGAGCGCACCGTGGAAACGCACCGCAAAAACATCCTTACCAAAACAAGCTGTAAGTCGGTGGTGGGGCTGATTCAGTACGCCATCAAGCACAAGCTGCTGGCGTGAATGTGGGTTGGGGGGCTGTCATCATAAGCATTCTGCGAAAGCAAAAGCGAAAGCTTTCTAACGCCTGGGTAGATACGGCAGCACATTATCAAATCGGCGCAACGGTGAGAAGGTCCTTCGTCCCTGCTTTCGCAGAATGCTCAGGATGACAGCCTATTCCCTTCCCTCCACCAACCCACCACTCCACCTTTCCCATCATTTCGGCGTTCCTTTGCGTTATGCACCCACGCGCGCCTTTTCGCGCCCCCGCTGATGTTTCGACTGCTGACGCTGATTCTGCTACTCCCTGTTTTTGCCCACGCCCAAACTTCTTTCGTGCCCGATGAACGGGCGTACTACGGCCTGATTGACCGCGGCAGCGGGCGCTGCCTCGACATTGCCAGTGCCAGCACCAGCAGCGGCGCGGCAGCCGTGCAGTGGGAGTTCACCCACGCCAATAGCCAGCAGTGGCGCTTTGTGCCCATCCGGCAGGGCAGCGAGTACTTCCGCATCGAGTCGCGCAACAGCAGCCTGTGCCTCACGGCCGACAAGCCCGGCGAAAACCTGCCCTTGGTGCAGCGCCCCTACCAGGGCGGCGAGCAGCAGCAGTGGCGGCTGGTGCCGGCCGGCCCGGCCGGCAGCTTCCAGCTCGAAAACCGCAGCGAAAGCCGGGTGGCGGCCCTGGCAGCGTCCGACAAATTCAACGGTACGCCAGTGGTGATGCAGAAAGGCAATGGCCGGGCCAGCCAGCAGTGGCGCCTGTTTCGGCTGCGGCTGAACGTGCTGGAAGGGCCGTCGCCCTTCGGGGCGCCGCAGCCCCTGGCCGGCCTGAACTCGCCCGGCAACGAGCTGCACCCCGTGCTGAGCCCCGACGGCCATACGCTTTACTTCGCCCGCACCAAGTTTGCCGGCAACACCGAAGGCAACACCGACTCGGGCGATGCCTGGGTGAGCCAGAGCGCAGACCAAGGCAAAACCTGGGGCGCCCCCACGCGCCTCGACGGTATTAATACTGCCCAGAACAACGAAGTGGTGGCCGCTACCGGCCCCGACGGCCGCACCTTGTTTGTGCGTGGCACCTACGATGCCAACGGGTTTCGGGACGAAAGCGTGAGCAAGGTGAGCAGCGTAGCAGCGGCCAGCGGCTCTGCTAAGGGTGTGAAGCCGGCGGCCGTGGCCATCAGCAATTTTTACACGGCGGTGCCGGGGGCGGGCTACTTTGTGAGTAACGACGGCCAAATTCTGTTGCTCTCGCTGGAGCGTGGCGATTCCGAAGGCGGCAACGATTTGTACCTGAGCCGGCCCGATGGGAAGGGCGGCTTTGGCGAGCCTACCAGCCTGGGCCCGGTGCTTAACTCGCCGGGTTTCGACTTCGCGCCCTGGCTCACCCCCGATGGCAAAACCCTGTATTTCGCTTCCTATGGCCACATGGGCTACGGCTCGGCCGATATTTTTGTCAGCACCCGGCTCGACGACAGCTGGACCCAGTGGAGCGAGCCCCGCAACCTGGGCCCGGCCCTGAACGGTCCTGGCTTCAATGCCTACCTGACTCTCACCGCTGACGGCAAAACGGCTTACTACTCATCATCGCCCGCCCCCAACGTTCCCAGCGACCTGATGCGCACCGGCCGCGCCACCCCCGCCGACTCGCTGCCGGCCGCGCCCGCCGTGGCCGCCTTCGACCCCAACGCCCGGGCCTTCCTGAGCGGGCGCGTGCTCGACGCCCGCACCAAGCAGCCAGTGCCCGGCGCCACCGTGAAAGCCAACCTCCTGGCCAATGCCGCCGGCGCGCAGTACAACGCCACCGGCCGCTCCGACAATACTGGCGGCTACCAGCTGTCGCTGCTGCCGGGCCGCTACTACCTCACGGCCACCGGCGGCGGCTTCCTGACGGTGGGCGACACGGTGGTGATAGCCGGTTCGCCCCGGCGCGACCTGCTGCTGCTGCCCGCCGCCGTAGGCGCCAAAATCGACCTGCCCAGCATCCTGTTTGCCCAGGGCAAAGCCACGCTGCTGGGCACGGCCTATGCCGAACTCAACCGCCTGGCCATTGCCCTGCAGGCCAGCCCCGGCACCGAAATCCGCTTGGAGGGCCACACTTCCAACGAGCCGCCGGCCGACAAAAACCAGCAGCTCTCCGAAGACCGGGTGGCCGAGGTGAAGCGCTACCTCGTGGGCCGGGGTGTGGCTGAAAACCGCATCACTACCGTCGGCTTCGGCGGCTCGAAGCCCAAGTACAGCAACGACCGCGAAGAAACCCGCCGCCTCAACCGCCGTGTGGAGCTGGTAATTGTGAAGTAACCCCGGCTCTGCGAGTTGGGCAAGTGAAAGGACCGGACCCGCAGCATTATAAACGCACAGGCAAGCATGCTCGCTCCGTTCCCTGTTCGGATTTGCATCGTCCAGGCTACTTCGGCCGGCGCCAGATAAAGCCGTCGAGCACGTAGTGAGTCGATTGGGGCAGTGCCAGCAGCGGCACCAGCCACATGAGCAGCACCGGGCTGGCCACAGCCGGCAGCCGCTGAAACCAGCCGAACACCGTGCCGTGCTCGCGCCACACCAGCCCATCCCAAAGCCCTTCTTCGAGGAAAGCAAACAGTACCACGGCCCCCAGAAACACCGCCAGCCCATAGCGGCCGGCCCAGGCCCCGCGCCGGGGAGGTGTGGGCGCCTGGCTCGACGTAGCGCCCCCGTTCCAGACCAATGCCAGGTAGGGTATGCCGTGCGAAACCACGTTGAGCAGCGTGAAAGCCAGGTCGCCGTTGAACCACACAATGCCGGCGTACCACGACACCAGCGTGCCGCCCAGCAGCAGGTTGCGCGGCAGGTTGAAGGTGCGGGTGCGGCGCCACTTTAAGAATTCGTGGCTGGCGTAGGCGGCAAGGAGAGCCACGTAAAGGATGGTGGCCAACAGCCGGCCCAAGGGCCAGTTGAACTGCACAAATTCGCCGTCGATAAACCAGTTGAAGTTGCGCCCCGGTGATAGATGCCAGTACAGCAGCGGGTAGAGGGTGGCGTAATAAACCAGGGCAGAGGCCAGCCAGTCGCCGCTGGCGCGCAACTCGTGCCGGCTATAAATCCGCAAAAAGCCGTATTGCTGGCGGATGAAATGAAACACCGCCAGATAAGCCAGCACCCGCCAAAACACCAGCCCGCCTAGGCTATGCAAGGCAACGCCTGTCGTGTAGCAGGCCACCGGCACTACCCACAGCAGCGTGCGCCGCTGTCGCCGCTTCAGCGGGTCGAAATAGGTTTGGAACAGGGTTCCGTACACGTGGGCCACATCGATGAGCACTACCAGGGCCACCCAGGCCAGCAGCGGCATCTGGGCCGTGCTGCGGTAGGGGGCGGGCAGGGCCAGCACCGCCGCCAGCGCCAGAAAGGGCGGCGCCAGAATCAGCAGCCCGTCGTAGCGGGCCGAACGAATCCAGGGTTGGGGCATGGGCGGGTGTGGAGTATCATTATGTGTCATCCTGAGCGCAGCGAAGGACCTTATCAAGAGAGAACGATTTTCGTTCGTCGGTGATAATGTCCGTCGCTGCGCTCAGGTTGACAGAGGGTTGTCAGCTTGAAACACGCCCAGCATTTCCCGCGCCGCCCGGATGCCCTGATAAAAGCCTTCCTCAAAAATAGAAATGCCGCTCAAATCAGTGTGAGCGAAGAAAATACGGTCGCGCACGGGCTGCATTGCCGCCTGCCGCGCTGCGCCCCACACAAGGCCGGGGGTGGGCGCCACCATGCCGTGGCCCCACACCCAGAGGTCGGCTTGCTGAATGTAGGGCGTCACGCCGGGGTGGTAAGTTTCGAGCTCGGCCACCACGCGGGGCAGCCACTCGGCGTAGGGCGTTTGGTAGGCGCGGCGGCGGGCGGGCCCGGGGGCTTCGTCGGTGAGGGGCCAGTACAGAGTAATGACCTTGGGCGCGCCGTTTTCCTGCTGCAGCGACTGCTGCGCGGCGTTGATGTAGCCCAGCGAGGCGCTGCCGTAGCGCACGTTGTCCCAGCTCAGCGGTCGGCCGGGGCCCTGTGGCAGGCCTTCCACGGTGAGGTTGGCGATAAGCCAGGGGGCGTGGTGCAGGGCATTGTGCGGAGGCAGGGCATGGCCGGGCACCTGGGCCAGCAGGCGGTGGGCGATGTGCAGGGGCGTGGCCAGCAGCACGCGCCGGGCCCGCACGCGGCTGCTTAGCCGGGTGGCCGCGTTGTAGGTGAGCACCTCCACGCCGCTAGCGGTTTCGCGGAGGTCGTAGGCCAGAGTGCGGCTTTGGATGGGGCCCGCGGCTTGGCGGCGCAGGTTTTCGGTCAGGAATTGGTTGCCTTCGGGCCAGGTCAGCACGTCGCTGCCAGTGGCGTTGTAGGCGCGGCCCTTGCGGCTGGCGAAGTAGTGCAGTCCCGCCCAAGCCGATACCTGCGCCGCCAACGCGCCGTAGTCGTCGCGGCAGGCGTAGTCCAGGTACCAGCGCAGCGGCGCGGCCGTGAAGCCTTCGCGGGTGAGGTAGTCGGCAAAGGAAAGCTGGTCGAGCTGCCGGTATTCCGGGTCGGCCGAGGCATGGTCGAGTGGAATGCAAAAGGCATCGCGCCCGTCGCGGCCTTTGGCCGCTTTCAGGTTGTCAATCAGCTTAAAAAAACGTGCAAACTGCGCCTCCTCGGCAGCTGAAAGGTTAAGATTGGGCACCAGCCCGTCCTGCCAGTGGCCGTCAATGCTCAGGCGCTCGTCGGGGTCGTGGCAGAGGTGGTAGTCGCTGTAGATGGGCAGGCCATTGGGAGCATAGCCGGTAAGCGCGCCGCATTCCTGCAGAAAACCCAGCAGTTCCACGTTGCGCACGTCGGGCACGGGCAGGTAGTGGGCGCCCCATGGGTAGGCCGATGCCGCATTTTGGCCCGCAGCGGCGTTGCCCCCGGTTTCTGCGGCCATTTCCACCAGCAGCGTATCGCGCAGGCCGTGGCGGTGCAGCCAGCGCCGGGCCGAAAGGCCGGCCACGCCCCCGCCAATGATTAGCACCTCCGTTTCGAGGGTTTCGGTGGGTGGGGGAATGCGGGTGGGGTCGCGCAGCAAGTGGCCGGTGGCGGCGTCCTGGCCTACCATCTGGCCTTTGATGTGGGCAAGTGGGTTGGTAGGCGCGCAGCCGGGCAGGGCCGGGAGCAGCAGTGCCCCCGTAAGGGCCGCGCCGCCTTGGGCCAGAAAGGTGCGACGGTTGGGCATGAGGGGGAGGTGGGAAGAAGGGGACGGGGGAGTAGGGAAACGAGGTAATGCTATGCTGTGCGTTATCGAGGCATCTTGCGTGCAGCATTAAATCAATCGTCTGTCGTCTTGGGCAGAACGAAGGGCCTTGTTGCGTTTAAGCGAATGAATGCCGACATGAGAAGGTCCTTCGTCTCTGCTCGATGCGCAAAATGCTCAGGTTGACAGGCGACTTCTGCCATCAATGCACGTACGGCCCCCAGTCTTCCTCGAAATACCGCACCAGCGCCTGGTTATTTAGCTGGTTCACCTCGGTGGGCACCTCGCTCATGTCGGGTGGGAAGCGTAGCATGTCGTGAATGGTGCCGGGGGTGATGTAGCGAAGGCCCGCGGGCAGCGGCCCGGCATCGCCGCGCCAGTGGGCGTCGGGGCCGGCCAGCACGTAGCCCCACTCGCCGAAGGAAGGCACGTAGAGGTGGTAAGGTACCGTGTGCAGGCCCACGGCTGCCAGTGTGTGCGCTACGCACCAGAACGACTGCCGGGCCAGGTAGGGCGAGGTGCTTTGCACCACCATGCGCCCCCCCGGAGCCAGCCGCTTAACCAGCGCCGTGTAGAACGCGGCTGAATATAACTTGCCGATTGAGTAGTTGCCGGGGTCGGGAAAGTCAACGATAACGGCATCGTAGCGGCCGGAGTCCTGGCGCACCCACTGGTAGGCGTCGGCGTTGATGACCTGCACTTTGGGATTGTTCAGCGAACCCTTGTTGAGGGCCAATAGCAATTCATTATGCCGGAAAATTGACGTCATGCCCTGGTCGAGGTCAACCAGCTTAATGCTTTCTATGCGAGGGTATTTTAGCAGCTCGCGCACTGCCAGGCCATCGCCGCCGCCCATCACCAGCACGCGGCGGGCCTGGGGCAGCGCCTGCATAAGCGGGTGCACCAGCGCCTCATGGTAGCGGTACTCGTCGGCCGAGCTGAACTGCAGGTTGCCATTCAGAAAAAGGCGCAGCTCGCGTGGGTTGCGGGTGAGAACTATGCGCTGGTAAGGCGTCGATTTGGAGTAGATAACCTGGTCCTGAAACGCCAGCGTTTCGGTGTAGGCCAGCAGCCGGTTGGCAAAGCCAAACAGCACCGCCAGTCCCAGCAGTGCCGCGCCGATGCCCACCGCGAAGCGCCGCCGGTAGGGCCGCGTTTCGGGGAAGCGCGCCAGCACCACGGCGGCCACGGCCAGGTTGAGGGCGCCAAAAAGGAGGGAGGTGCGAATGAGGCCGAGCTGCGGCACCAGCACCAGCGGGAAGATGAGCGAGGCCAGCAGCGCGCCCACGTAGTCGACGGCAAACACCCGCGCCACCAGGTCCTTGAACTGGTAGCGGTTTTCCAGAATGCGCATCAGCAGCGGGATTTCGAGCCCCACCAGCACGCCCGTGAGGCCCACCAGCGCATACAGCAGCAGCCGAAACGAGGCCACGTACTCGAACGACACAAACAGCAGCGGCGCCATGCACCCGCCCACGATGCCCACCAGAATTTCGAGCCGGATAAACCAGCGCAGCAGCGCGCCGTCGAGGAATTTCGATAGCCACGAGCCGATGCCCATGGCAAAGAGGTAGGCCCCGATAATGGTCGAGAACTGCGTCACCGAGTCGCCCAGCAGGTACGACGCCAGGGTGCCCGCAATCAGCTCATAAATCAGCCCGCAGGTGGCAATGACGGCCACCGCCACCAGCAGCAGCCCCGGCGACTGCGCCCGCCGGGCCACGGGCGGTACCGCCGGTTCCACGTTGGTTTCAACCATGAATGGCGGCGCTTATGATGAGGGCCACGGCCAGCATAAACGCCGCGCCCAGAATGGCCAGCGAGGTGTTGTGGTCCTCGATGATTTCCTTGCGCAAGGTGCCCGGGGTCAGCTTGTTGAATACGTAGAAGCTAAGCACCAGAATGGCGATGCCCAGCAGTGAGTAAACGATGGAGGCCGTGAAAGCCTTGGGGTTGAGGTACTCCATGAGCAGGAAAAATTACTTGTGGTAAAAGCGGGCGTGACCAACGCTGCTGCGGCCGCCGCCCCCGCCGCCGCTGGCGCCGAGGGTTTCGGTGCTCTCGTTGTCGTCGCCGAGCAGGCGCGTGCCCGTGAGCGTGCCCCAGGCAAACCAGCCCAGGGGCAGGAGGAGCAGCACCGCGTAGAAGGCCACGGGACGCAGGAAACGGAATAGATTGGCAAGCATAACGGGCGGCAGTTATTCAGTGGCGTAGGGGTTGTAGTCGCTGTTTTCCCAGCGGCGGCGCTCGTGCCAGTGCTGGCGCAGCGCCTGCAGCATGGGCAGCAGCAGTACCAGCCCCGCCACCACGAAAAAGTTCGACGGCAGCGGCGGGTCGGCCCACACCTGCACCCTGATTTCGGGCGTCATGCCCTTTTCGGTGAAGGGGTAGAAGTTGAGGTGGTAGCGGCCGGCCGGCACCCGCGAGAGCACGGCGTCGGCATCGCGGCTGCCTTCGGACCAACCTTCGCCGCCGTCCACGCCGCTATAAAACTCGATGTTTTTGGTGAACTCGAAGCCCTGACCGGTTTGCTCGTTCACCAGGCTCACGGGCAACTCCAGCCACTGGTTGCTGAGGCTGGTGGTGAGGTCCACCTCCACGGCGGTCTGGTGGTCGAGCGTGAACGAGGGCGACACCAGCACCCGGCCCGTGCCGGGCGGGGCCGAGGCCGTGGTGTCGGCCTCCACCTGAATGGTTTGGTTGAGGAGCGGCTTTCCGGTGCGCGCCACCAGCACCAGCTGTACCAGCAGCAGCGCGGCCAGCACAACACCCGTCAGGCTCCACAAGGCCGCCGCGCTGGTGCTGCCCGGGCCCGGCTCCACCATGCCCGTGCCCGATTGCGACGGCAGCGCGCTCCGGCTCAGGCCGAAGGCCGCGGCTACCTCGGCAGGCGCCACGTGCCGGCCCCGGTACCATTCGCTTTTGGTGCCGCGCCGCTCCTGCACCAGCAGGTAGGGCGGCTTGATGTGCTCGGTGACGTTGAGGTTGCTGTCGAGCTCAATGTCCCAGTCGAACTCGCCCAGCGCCCAGTTCACGCGCGACTGGTACTTGTTGAATACCTTGAAATCGGCCAGCACGAACTCGTCGCGGTCGGCGTCGCGGGCGTTGGCTGCCCAAATAAATGTCCAGTGCCCGTCGAACTCGGCCAGTTGCGCATACTGCCCGGTGGCGGCTTCAAACAGCTGATACTCGCGCCAGCTGAATTGTGCGTGGTTGGCCTCGCGGCGCGACACCACGCCCACCACCCGGAACGTGCGCCCGAAGAGCGTGCCCACCGCCCCCAGGGGAGGCGCCGTGCCGGAGCGCGGCGCCTGGTCGTACTTGCCAAACAGCTTCGGCTTTTCCTCGCCCGTCCACTGAAAGTAGGTGTGGCAGGTGGGGCAAACGTAGAATTCGCTGCCTTCCACGTCGTAGTAGGTGATGCTGCTGCCGCAAGCGGGGCAGTCCAACTGGGCCGATGCGGGCCGGGTAGTAGCGGTTTCGCTCATCGGCGGACTTCGGTTTTGTGTTGCTCGGTGCCGTCGAAAAACGCCAGCGTGGCCGCGTAGATGCCGCGCACCGTAGCGGCGTTGTCGCGCCGGAAGTTCGACAAAAACACGTCGAACGTGGCCAGCCCATGTTCGGGCCAGGTGTGAATGCTCAGGTGCGACTCCGTCAGGGCCAGCACGGCCGTGAAACCACCCGCCCCGTTTTCGTCGGCCGGAAAGCTGTGGTAGGCCTCGCCCACTTTTTCGAGGGCGAAAGCTTGGATTTGGTCATCGAAAAAGGCGCGGCAGGCTTCGGCATCGCGCAGGGTCGGGGGCGGGGCGGTAAACGTAGCCAGAATGTGCAGACCGGGAGAGTAGGGAAGCATGAGCAAGAAGGGCCGGGGAAGCGCGGCAGCAAGATAGTTGCCGCAGCGAGTTGTTACTTGTCCCGGAGCGTTGTTCCGTATATCGCCGGGGCCAACGCGGCATTACGAGGGTGGCATACACCAAACCACTCATCCACGAATCCACCCATCCGCATGACTGCCACCCTGCTTTCCGAAGTTGCCCTGCCCGCCCTGCCATCGGCCTCGGGCGTCGAAATCATTGGCCCCACGGCCTATGTCATCGGCGACGACGCGCCGCTGCTCTACCAGCTCGACGCCCACACGCTGGCCGTCACCGGACGCGTGCCGCTATTCGAAACCACTGCCTTCGGCACCGGCCGCCTGCCCAAGGCCGACAAGCCGGACCTGGAATGCATGGCCGCCCTCACCTGGCCCGACGGCCGCCCCGGCCTGCTGCTGCTCGGCTCGGGCAGCCTGCCCACCCGCGCCCGGGGCTGGTTTGTGCCCACCGCGCCCGCCGCACCCGTGCCCGAAACCCTGAACTTAGCCCCGCTCTACGAGCTGCTGCGGCTCCATTTGCCCACCGGCGCCGTCCTCAACCTGGAAGCGGCCGCCACCTCCGAAACCGAGTTGCTGCTGTTTCAGCGCACGGTGGGCCGGGCCGATGCAGCGCTGCTATTCCGGCTGCCGCTGGCGGGCACGCTGGCCTTCATGCAGGGGCAAGGCGCGGCGCCGGCCGTGCAAACCACCACGTTTGCCTTGCCCGAAATCGACGGTCGTCCGGCCGGTTTCTCTGGCGCCACATTTGTGGACAGCTTGCTATTCGTGACGGCTTCGGTTGAAGACACCGCCGATGCCGTGCTCGACGGGGCGGTGCTGGGTTCCTTCGTCGGATTGGTTAATCTGCAAACGCAAAAAGCCACGTTTTCGCGGCTGGCCTGGGCCGACGGCCGCCCATACCGCGGCAAAGTGGAAGGCCTGGCGGTGCGCCGGTCCGTGGGCCAACGGCACTGGGAGCTGCTGCTCGTAACCGACGACGACCAGGGCGGGAGCACCGCCGTGGTCGTCGAATTAACTCTTGATTGAAAAAAGGCTAGCCCTGCTGCTGCAGCCAGGCCACGGCATCGGGTTCGTTGTCGAACATGCGGTAGGTGAGGGCCGACTGCTGCGAGTCGCTCATCACTAGGTTGAGCGAAAGCTGGGCAAACACATCGGAAGGGATGAGGATGGCCCCGAATAATTCGTAACCCTCGTCTTCACTGCGGGCCAGCCAGAATTCCCGAATCCAGTTACGTTCTTCATCGGTGAAGGGGGCCATCTGGCGCTGGTCGGCCAGCATTTTGTGCCAGCCGTGGCGCCGCAGCAGCTGGCTGGTGTGGGTGAGAAAGGCCTGAAACGTGGGAAGGTCGCGCACCCCCGGCGCATACTGCACCAAGGCATAGCCGTCGGGGTGTTCGAGCAAGCGCCCGACGGGGTTTTCAAAATATAAGCGCATCTGTTAATGAAATAGCAGACAAATAATTGATAATAAATAAGATAATGAGCCTGCTGCCGCTAATTGCCAGGTATAGGGCTTGAGTGTTGTGCTTTACGGAGTTGCTTCGGATTGGTTGAAAATAAAAAACGACATTTCCTTAACTGGTTGTAATTTTGGCAATAATATTATTGGCTCCTGCAGCGCCTGTTGGGCTTTTCTACCAATTATTTACATGAATTCGCTGCCTCGGGCTCAAGAATCACTCTTTTTTCAAAATGCGGCCGGCAAGGTGTTTCACCACCCCTCTGGCTACGTGCGCCTCGCCTGGGGCCCCGACCGCACCGCCTTGGACGTCATCAAGGCTTTCTATGAGCAGGTGCTGGCCTTGCTGCTGACCTCCGGCGCCCGCAAAATCCTCTCCGACCACGGCCAGCGGGCCCCGCTTCCCGCCGCGGCCCAAAGCTGGCTCACCGAAACCTGGATTCCACGAGCCATGAGTCAGGCCCGCACGCGCCACTGCGCCATCGTGGAAGGCGCCGACCCGCTGCACCGTCTTTCCACCCAATCGGTGGTGTCGGCCGCGCCAAACGGGTTTGTGTTTCAGCGTTTCTCCACGGTCGAGGATGCGGAAAGCTGGCTGCGAAGCGTGGTGCTATAAGCTGGAATTTAGGCCTACCAAAGCGCCCTTCATATCTGTCATCCTGAGCGCAGCGAAGGACCTTCCCACGTCTAAATTTTCCAACGTGAGAAGGTCCTTCGCTGCGCTCAGGATGACAGATATGAAGGGCTTACTCAGCCGAAGGCAACACCTTTTCCGAAGCTTCGGTGGCTTTTGATGGTGGGTTGACTTTGCGGCCGCGCGGGGTTTCCTCGTCGCCCAGCAGCATGCCCCAGGGCTTAAGGGATGGAATGCGGTCGAACACGATTTTGAGAATGGCGATGACCGGTAGCGCCAGAAACATGCCCGCAATGCCGCCAATGGCGTTGCCCACCAGCACCCCCACGATGGCCACCAGGGCATTAACCTTGATTTTGGAGGCCACAATGCGCGGGATGAGGTAGTGGTTGTCGATGAACTGAATCACCATGTAGGCCCCCAGCACCGCGATGGCGTGGCCGTAGCCGGGCTTCGTGACGAAGGCCATGAGCATGGGCAAAGCAATGGCAATGAGCCCGCCGATATAGGGAATGAAGTTGAGTAGCGCGCCCAGCACGCCCAGCAGCAGCGCATAGGGCACCCCGATGATGAGCAGCCCGGTGGTGTTGAGCGTGGCCACGATACTAGCCTCGATGAGCAGACCCACCATGTAGCTTTGAATGGTGGCTTTGCTTTCATGCAGCACCTCGTTCACCCGCGTATCCTGCCGGCGGCTCGAGAACACTTGGGTCAGAAAATCGACCAGCCGCCGCTGGTACAGAAACAGCAGAAAGATGTAAACCGGAATGAGCGTGGCCACCACCAGCAGCCCCGACACCGCCGAGAGCGTACCGCCCAGCAGCGCCGATGCCCGGTTGCCCAACTCGCTCAGGTAGCCGCGCAGCTTCTCATCGCTCACGCCGAAGCGCGACTGCAGCCACTGGTGCACCTCGGCCGTGGTTTGGGCAAACTTTTTCTTGAACAGCGGCATCTGGCTGGACAGCTGCGAAGCTTCCAGATAGATGAAGTAGAGCAGACCCAGCAGGGCCGTCACGCCCAGCACCACCGTGAGGGTGATGGCCAGCAGCTTAGGCACCCGGTGCCGCAGCAGCCACTGCTCCACCGGGTGCAGCATGATGGCGAAGATGGCCGCGAAAAACAGCGGAAAGATGATTTCGCTGGCAATGTGAATGGTGAACACGGCCAGGGCCAGGCCCAACAGTATCAGCGGGGCCTTCACGTAGAGCGGAAACTGCAGCTCGCGGGCGGGTTCGGGGGCGTCGGGCATGGCGGGAGGCGTGGGGCCGGGCGGTGGGAAGGGGCCAGGCAGGCCCGCTTACGATGTTGCGCGCAGAGCGTTGCCTGCGTAAGCTCGGCGGTGAGTGGTCAAAAGCCCGTCATGCTGAGCGCAGCCGAGGCATCTCGCGTGCTATAGTAAACCTATCGATTGATTTACTATTGCACGCGAGATGCCTCGGCTGCGCTCGGCATGACGGGCTTACGGGCCTGTCCTAGCGAGTAAAGTCCTCTACAATTTGCACAAACATCGGCGAGGGTACCTCAATGATTTGGCCGGTGGGGGCAAGCAGGCCGTTTTGCCCGTCCACGCGGAAGGTCACCACGTTGTTGGAGTTCTGGTTGGCCACCAGCAGCAGGCGGCCCGAGGGCGTGAGGGCGAAGTTGCGCGGCGTTTTGCCTTGCGTGCTCATGTGCTGTATGGGCGCCAGTGTGCCGTTGTTGGTATCGATGGCAAAGGCGGCAATGCTGTTGTGGCCGCGGTTGGAGGCGTAGAGAAACAAGCCGTCGGGCGACACGTGCACGTCGGCGCAGGAGTTCTCGCCGGTGAAGCCTTTTGGCAGCGTCGATACCGTTTGCAGTTCCTTGAACTTACCGGACGAGGCGTCGTAGGCCAGCGCCGTCAGGGTCGAATTCAGCTCGTTAATCAAATAGGCCTGCCGGCCGTTGGGGTGAAAAACCAGGTGGCGTGGGCCGGCGCCGGGCTTGGCCACGAAGGCGGGCTCGGGCAGTCGGGTCAGCTCGCCCTTGGCGGCGCCGAGGCGGTAGGCCACCACCTGGTCGGTACCCAGGTCCACGGCGAAGGCGAAGGTGTTGGCCGGGTCGGGGAGGATGCAGTGGGCGTGGGCGGTGGTTTGGTTTTTGTGCGGGCCGGAGCCCTGGTGCTGGTCAGTGGCGCTGGGGGCAGAGAGTTGGCCGTTGGGCGCAATGGGCAGCATAGCCACGTTGCCGCCCACGTAGTTGGCCACCAGGGCAGCTTTCTCGGAGCGGTCGAGGCTAATGTAGCAGGGCGAGGCGCCGGTAGACGGCTGCTGGTTGAGCAGGGTGAGGCCGCCGGTGTGCTGGTCGACGGCGAAGGCGCTCACGCCCCCGCTCTTGGCACCCTGAAAGGTCTGCGTCTCGCTCACCGCGTACAGATTGCGCCGTCCGGCGGGCATGGTGAGGTAGGTGGGGCTGGCTCCGCCGCGGTGGGCACTCACGGGCGTGAGCAGGCCGGTGGCGGTGGTGAGGCGGTAGAGGAAAATCGAGTTTTCCTGCTCGCCGCTCACATTGGTGCCGAAGTAAACGAGGTAGTCACGGCTCATACTTTTGGCGGCCGGTTTTGCGCAGCCGGCAACGGAAAGGATGGCAAGAGAAGCGAGGCCGGCCGCCAGGGCCAGCCCAGTGGAACGAAACAAAGGGAAAAAGGTCATCAGCGCGAAAGGTGTGGATGCAAAGGTGCAAAAACATTGGGCCCGTCCATCATGGCAGCCGCCGGACTCAGCCGATGCATACGCGCAATTGCCTGGTGGCGCTGCGGGCATGGCTCCCGGTTGCATGCAAAAGCGGCCTGCTACCTTGCGCCCATGTCTGATTTTCGCCTGCGGGTATTCCAGGCCGTGGCCCGGCACCTCAGTTTCACCAAAGCGGCCCAGGAGCTGTTCGTCACCCAGCCGGCCGTCACCAAGCACATCCACGAGCTGGAGCGCACCCACGGTCTGCGGCTGCTGGAGCGCCGCGGCAGCCGCGTGGCCCTCACCGAGGCCGGCCACCTGCTGCTTGCCCACGCCGAAACCGTAGCCGCTTCGGCCCAGCAGCTCTCCGACCAGTTGCAGGCCCTGCACCACCCCGACGAAGCCGCCGGCCGCCTGCGCCTGGGCGCCAGCACCACCCTCAGCCAATACGTACTGCCCGGCCTGCTGCCCGCCTTCCAAGCCGCTCACCCCAAAGTGCAGCTCACCCTGCTCAATGCCAACTCGGAGCACATTGCCCAGGCCCTGCTGCGCGGCGACCTCGACCTGGGCATGGTGGAAGGCCGGTCCCGCTCTCGCGACCTGCACTACGAGCTATTGCTCCCCGACGAACTGGTGGCCGTGCGCCGCGCCACTGCCCACGGCCCCCTCCCCGCGCCGCTGCCCCTGGCAGAAGCGTTGGCCCACCCGTTGGTGCTGCGCGAGCGCGGCTCCGGCACGCTGGAAGTGCTGGAATACGCCCTGCGCGAGCTGAAAGTGAACCTGGGCAGCCTGCGCGTGGCCTTCTACTTCGACAACACTGAAGCCATCAAAGCCTACCTCGAGGCGGCACCCGAGGCCCTGGGCTTCGTCTCGCGCCGGGCGCTGGCCCGCGAGCTGGCGTCTGGCACCCTCGAAATCGTGCCCATCGAGGGCCTGCACCTCCCGCGCAACTTCGATGCGGTGTGGGCACAGGGGCAGCCCTTGCTGCGGGCGGCGCAGCGGTTCCTGTCGTTCGTGCAGGCCCATGCTAGTGCGGTAGGGTAGTTGGTATTTGGGGAATCTTTGGGAATCTAATAAGGGACGTCATGCCGAGTGCAGCCGAGGCATCTCGCGTGCAGCAGTAATTTAATCGATTGAGTCACTAGTGCACGCGAGATGCCTCGGCTGCGCTCGGCATGACTGTACATGAGATGTTCTATCAAGTATCTAGTATTACCATCGGTTATTTGGTATAACAATTCTGCATAACCTCAGGCTTTGGCCTGGCCGTACCTTTGAATAGGAATTATTACGGCCCTTATGCGTCCAGCCACCACTACCCCCGCACCAACTACCCAGCCTACTCACGTCGCATTCGAAGCCCCGGCTACGGCCGCTGGCCCAGCCGGCTTTTGGCGGGGTCTGCACACGCCGCGCCGGGCGTTCGGACGCGAATTCCGGCTGAGCCAGGTGGTGTTTGCCCTGGTGCTAGCGTTTTGCCTCACGCCCTGGGCGTCGCCACCGCTTGCGTTGGCCCTGGGCTTGGCGCTGGCCCAAACGGTGGGCAATCCGTTCGGCGCCCAAACCAAGCGCCTCACGCCCAAGCTGCTGCAATACTCGGTTATTGGGCTGGGCTTCGGCATGAACGCGCACGCGGCGCTGCAGGCCGGCCGGGAGGGTATTTTGTTCACGGTGGCCTCACTGCTGGGCACGCTGGTGCTGGGCTACGCGGTGGGCAAGTGGCTGGGATTGGGGCGCAACCTGGTGCACCTCATTTCGTGCGGCACCGCCATCTGCGGGGGCTCGGCCATTGCGGCCGTGGGACCCGTGCTGCGCGCCCGCGACGAAGAAATGTCGGTGGCGCTGGGCACGGTGTTCGTGCTCAACGCCCTGGCCCTGTTTGCCTTCCCGCCCATCGGCCACGCCCTGGCCCTCAGCCAAAACCAGTTCGGCCTGTGGTGCGCCATTGCCATCCACGACACCAGCTCGGTGGTGGGCGCCGGGGCCGCCTACGGCACGCAGGCCCTGCAAGTGGCCACCACTGTGAAGCTGGCCCGCGCCCTTTGGATTATCCCGGTGTCGCTGGGCACGGCTCTGGCGTTCAAGCAGCCGGGCGTGAAGGTGAAAATTCCTTATTTCATCCTGGGCTTCATAGCAGCCATGCTGCTCAATGCCTTTGTGCCCGCCATCCGGCCCCTGGCCCCGCTGATGACGCACCTGGCCAAAATCGGCCTCACGGTCACGCTCTTTTTCATCGGCGCCGGCCTCTCGATGGCGGCGTTGCGGGCCGTGGGCGCGCGGCCGTTTGTGTTGGGCGTGGTGCTGTGGGTGGTTATCTCGGTGGGCTCGCTCTATGTGATTATGCATAGCGCGTAGGTGCCATTGCATGACCGTAAAACATCCTGCGCAACGCAAACAGCTCCGCTAGCGAAAAAAGCAGAAACACTACGACAGTTGGTAAAGACACCAGCCGACGCCGACATCCCCGACGCCAAGAAGGTAAAGAAGATTCGTCTCCTGCGAACCTACTGCCCAGTGAACGAAAAAGCCCCGGCGTAAGTCGGGGCTTTTTGTTTTATTTGTTGGCTTCCCCAACATCTTATTAACTACCTATCTTATGGGCCTAGACATTAACTTGAGTACAGATAACCAAGCTATTCAGGAGGCGGAGGCAACCGATGAGGACCTGTTTTATCAGCACAGCCTCAGCCGGACGTTTTGCAATCTGATTGGCCGCCAGGATATGGATGACCCGGAGCTCAACCAGATTGGCCGACTGACGGGGATAGATATCAGCCCGTTTTATGAAATGACTGCCTACCCCAGTGAGGAACACTTGGAATTTAAACTGAGAATCGCGGAAGACGAAGCGGAAAGGCAAAGCATCTTGGAGGAAGCCGCGGAAGATAAAGCCCGGGCAGCGGGCAACCTGGACCGAGTACTTGCGACGGTAGAGGGTTTGCTCAACCGACTCGCCCCCGTCGATAATCTGCCCAGCTTGCTCAAAAATGAAGGCTTTACGTCCGGCGACTATGAACCCTATTTCGGCAATTTTCTGACTGATACCGGCGATGGTTACATCGGTAACAACTTCGGCCAGGACCTTCGCAACCTCAAACGCCACCTGAATTACATCAAAGCAGCGGGTGGTACGACCGTGTTCTTTGAATTCGGTTGAGTTACAACAGATGGGCAACCGCATGGCCCGATGCAACACGTCGCAGTTGCTACTTTTTTGGACAAGCGGTATAAACAGGACTTGGGGTGTAAGGTCAGACTCCCCAAGTCCTGGAAGGGTTGAGTATGCTCAACCCCAGTTAAGGTTGGATAGAGATAGAAAGTACGCGACAGAAATTCATTAGTAAGTCTAGGTATTAGCGCTGGTAAATCCTGATTGGCCTGAACGCAAAAAAGCCTCAAAAACTGCATCTGCGAACAGATTTACAGCTTTTGAGGCTTGATTGGTGGGTGGTCGTTAAACCGTCCTAGTACCCGGAGCCGGAGTCGAACCGGCACACCTTGCGGTATTGGTGTTTGAGACCAACGCGTCTACCGGTTCCGCCATCCGGGCAGGATGAACTTTTCAGAACAATGCCGCTCTGCCGGTATCAGGAGCGGGCTGCAAAGGTAGCGACTTGCTGCTGGATGCGCAACAGATACCGCTTTTTTAGGTAGTAGGTGCGGATTTGCTGGAGCGCCGCCGGGCGATGGTCGGCCGGGAGCTGCTCATACCCAGCTAGAACCGGCTCGATGCCGGCGTCGAGCGTTTCGGAAATAGCCGTGGCTTCGGCGGCTACTTTGGCTTGGGCAGCCGGGTCGGGCTCCATTTCCAGCTCCATCAGCTGCTCGTTGAGGTCCATCATGTCCATCAGGAAGTCAGGCGGGAGCTGCTCCTGCTTGCCTTCTTCGAGCAGGCCGTGCTGGCGCAGCAGGTAGGCCATGCGCTGGTCGGCGTCGGCCAAGGTGCGGTAGGCATCGGTGTTGAGGGTGGCCTGCCGCAGCATCTCGGCCTGGTTTTCGGGCGAGGAGGTGGCGTGGAAATCGGGGTGGGTTTCGCGGCTCTTGGCGTAGTAGAGGCGCTTGAGGGCGGCCTCGTCGGGACGGAAAGACTCGGGCAGGCCGTAGAAGGCGAAGTAGTCGGGCGTTTCGGGCATGGGTCGAAGGTAGGGGGCGCTGGAGCACCGGGGCTTTATTACCAGCAAAGCGGCCTCAGGGTTTGAACGACCCACTTGATGCGCCGGTCGGTGTTTGCAGTCGCCGCTAGCGCTACAGCTTGCCAAGGCGCTTGCTATTTAGAGCAGCGGGCCTCACTCAACCATGTCGGCCGAATAGGAGGAGAAAGCCACCGCCGGCGCCGCAAACAGCTTTTTGGTAGCCGGCCACACCTCACCAAAGAGCGACGATTTGCGGTAGCCGTTGAGCGCGGCTTCGTCGTCCCAGCGGCTGTGGGTGCAGTAGATGTTGGGATTTTCGGCGTCCTGCCACAGCTCCAGATGCCGGCAGCCGGGCTGCTGCCGGATGCGGCGCTTGGTGGCGTGGAAAAGCGCGAGAAAGGCCGGCACGTGTTCCGGCGCAAACGTCATGCGAACAATGCGAATCAGCATTGAAAGAAGTGGTTGTAAAGGTTCGAACGTTGAAGAGCGCAAAGATGCAGCTCTACAAAGGTCGGAGGCTTCTCCTTTGCCGCTCTTCGCACCACGCGCTTATGGTGGTTTGGGCGACCAGAAAACGATGGAACAAATCCAGCCGCCTCCGTACCGCCAGAGCGTAACGGTTTAAAACTCTAGAATAGAACAGCAGGGTGGGAGCAACCAGGAACTAATAAAATCCTGCCCACGGCCGGGGAATTTAAAAAAGGCTGTTGCTGCCCCGTTTCAAAGGTTTGCGGAAAGCAAAAGCCGTCTGTTTTAAAGGGCGCAAGTGCGCTAAATCACAGTTCTCCAACCAACTATTGGCAAGGGCGGCCGTAAAGCCAAGCGAAGCCTATTCTTTCCAAGTTCCACATTCATTTTCACTTTATCATGAAATCCTCCCTCTTTCGCCGCATTGCTTTTGCCTGCGTCCTGACCCCGACCCTGACCGGTGGCCTGCTGCTGAGCAGCTGCAACAGCGAACCCAAAGCCACCGAAGCCGACAAAACCGCCACCGTCGTGTCGAGCGATACCAATGCCGCTTCCGATAGCACCGCTACCACCGCTACCGCTACTGATGCCGGTATGGCTTCCGACTCGGCAGCTAAGTAGTAAGCGGCGCGCCGGTCTGGCCGGCCCGCATGTAAAGTCCCCGCTCCATCATGAAAGGTGATGGTAGCGGGGATTTTCGATTTGGGGCAAATGATTTTAGGCGCTTCGGAAAAAGAAAATTTATAGCAGTATAAGTCCAAGCGCAGCAGCTGCCGCGTAATCATGTGAAAAACCAAGCGCCGCGAACTCTATGCTCGACAGTGCGTAAAGCGGCTCCACCAATTCATCTTTCACACCGCACGTTCTCCCATTTTCATGAAAAACCTCCTTTCTCGTTCGCTTTCAATGGCGGTGCTGGTAGCCCCGGCCCTGGCCGGTGGCCTGCTGCTCAGCAGCTGCGGCGGCAACTCCACTACCACCGAAACCACCACTACCACCGGCGCCACGGCTGACAGCGCTGGCACGGCCGCCAAACCCGACAGCGCCGGCATGGCCAGCACGCCCGGCGAGGTGAAGCCCACTATGGCCAAGCCCGCTTGGGGCCCTAACATCAAGCCCGAGATGCAGGCCGTAATTGAGCAGCTCATGAGCTTCAAAAACAAGCCTTTGCCCGAGCTCACTGCCGCCCAGGCTCGCAAGCAGCCCAGCGCCGCTGATGCCGCCATGAAACAGATGCGTGTGAGCGGCATCCCCGCGCCGCCCCTGAACTGCGACACCGTGACCAAAGCCCTGATGCCTGGCGTGCACGCCCGCATCTACACGCCCAAAGGCGGTGCCGGCCCGTTCCCCGTCATCGTGTATTACCACGGCGGCGGCTGGGTTATTGCCACCAACGACACCTACGCGGCCTCGGCGCAGGCCCTGTGCGAGCAGGTGGGCGCCGTGGTGGTTTCGGTGGAGTATCGCAAAGGCCCGGAGCATAAATTCCCCACGGCCCACGACGACGCCTTTGCTGCTTACCAGTATGTGCTGAAAAACGCCGCCAGCATGAAAGGCGACCCCAACAAAGTGGCTGTGGTGGGCGAAAGCGCCGGCGGCAATCTGGCTTGCAACGTGAGCATTATGGCCCGCGACAAGAAAGTGGCCCTGCCCAAGTACCAGGTGCTGGTGTATCCCATCGCCGGCTCCGACACCAACACGCCGTCGTACCAGGCCAACACCGAAACGCTGCCCCTCAACAAGGGTGGCATGGAGTGGTTCTTCAAGAACTACCAGCGCACCCCGGCCGACCTGAAAGACCCGCGCATCAACCTCGTGGCCGCCAACCTGAAAGGCCTGGAACCCACCACCATCATCGGCGCCGACTATGACCCGCTGAAAAGCGAAGGCAAAACCCTGGCCGACAAGCTCACCGCCGCCGGTGTCAAAACCAACTACAAACTCTACGACGGCACCACGCACGAATTCTTCGGCATGGCCGCCGTGGTACCCGAAGCTAAAGACGCCCAGGGAGCAGCCGTCAGCGACCTGAAAGGCGCGCTGAAGTAGGGTAGAGGCCCGACTGTCATTGCGAAGACTCGTCTGTCATTGCGAGGGCAACGCAGTGGCCCGCGGCAATCCGTCCTCTCAGCCCGACTAGCCCTAAGTTGTGACAAGCCCTTATAAAGGCAAAAAGCCCCGGTACAGTAATGTATCGGGGCTTTTTCTATAAAATTCACCAGGTTCCCCTCTTTTATGAACCGGGGCTAGGGGAAGGTTTGGCACCATCAAGGCCATATCACAACTTAGGGCTGGTCGCGGCTGTGAGGACGGATTGCCGCGGGCCACTGCGTTGCCCTCGCAATGACAAAAGGCGCCGGTTACTTACTCCACCGGAAACCGCACGTCCACCTGCGAGTCGAAATGCAGGCCCAGCAGTTCCGAGGCGTTGCCCTGGCAAATGCCCAGACACAAGCACTCCTGGCTGTTGAACATGGCGACGGCTTCGCCGGGAGGGGCGGCCGAAAAGTGCGGGTGCACCTCGCGCACCACGTCGCGCCCGAAGTGCACGGCAAATTTGCGGCCGTGGCCCACGGCCTCAACAGCTGTGCGCGAGATGTTGGTAATCAGGTTGCCGTAGTGGTCCACGTGCGCCACGTGGCCGGTGATGCGGTGGTCTTGGATGCGCAGCTGCCGGTTGTTGAGGCGGTGAAAATCCTGCACCACGGGGCCCAGCGAAGTCAGTGGCTCGCCCTGGGCCAGGGCCACGGCGGCGGGCAGCAGCACGTCGCGGGTAGGAGAGGCCGTCACGACGGCCGGCAACGCCACCAGTTCCTCGGGGGCGCCGTTGGTGAGCAGGGCCAGAATGCCGTTGTCGCCGGCCAGGAAGTAGTGGCCCTCGTGGCGCACGGCCTGCCAGCCCGGCTCGGGCCCGGCGCCGTGGTCGTCGACGCCCACGACGTGCACCGTGCCGGCCGGGAAGTCCCGAAACACGGCTTGGAGAACGTGAACGGCGTGCG
Organism: Hymenobacter properus; assembly: GCF_015694735.1. GTDB lineage: Bacteria > Bacteroidota > Bacteroidia > Cytophagales > Hymenobacteraceae > Hymenobacter > Hymenobacter properus. Next base: position 228,311 of record NZ_JADQDP010000001.1, read on the forward strand.
CGATGTTAAAGGGTTCGACGCCGTGGCTGATGTCGACGACCGGAACCGCCGGGGCCAGATGCAGCAGCCGCGCTTTCAGCGCCGCCACGTAGTGGTCGCGGTAGCCAAAATCGGTCAGCAATGTAATCAAGCCCATGCCTGCGTTCGGTTGTTTTTCGTAGTATTGTCGGGCCGCCCAAACCGGGGCAAAAGTAGCCGGTTTGGGTTGAAAGGCCGGTTTCTTTTTTGCTCGCTCCTTCCCATTCTTTTCCCACTCCTCGCCCTTGGTCGAAAAAATCATCACCCTCGAAAACATGTCTCTGGTCGACTTTCTCGGCCCCGACAATCAGAATATCCGTCAGTTAGCCGCCGCTTTCCCGGGTTCTAAAATCATCAGCCGCGGCAACGAAATCAAGGTTCAGGGCCAGCCGGCCGTTATCTCCCGCATCAACGATTTATTGTCGTCGCTCATCGAGCACTACCATCAGTACGGCCAGATTACCGACAAAACCGTCAACCAATACCTCTCCGCCACCTCCGAGGAAGCCGAGGGCCGGGTGCTGGCCGCCTCGCCCGACGTGCTCCTCTTCGGGGCAAAAGGCGGCGTTATCAAAGCCAAAACGCCCAACCAGCAAAAGCTGATTGACACCGTGATGGCGCATGATTTGACCTTCACCCTGGGCCCTGCCGGCACCGGCAAAACCTACATTTCGGTGGCGCTGGCCGTGCGCGCCCTCAAAAACAAAGAGGTGAAAAAAATCATCATCTCGCGCCCCGTGGTGGAGGCCGGCGAAAGCCTGGGCTTCCTGCCCGGCGACATGAAGGAGAAAGTCGACCCCTACCTGCGGCCGATTTACGATGCCCTGGAAGACATGATTCCGGCCGAAAAGCTAAAGTTCTACCAGGAAAACAAAATCATCGAAATCGCCCCGCTCGCTTACATGCGCGGCCGTACCCTGAACAACGCCTTCGTGCTGCTCGACGAGGCTCAGAACACCACGCCCTCGCAGATTAAGATGTTCCTCACGCGTATGGGCCCCAGCGCGAAGGTGATGGTGAACGGCGACCGCAGCCAGATTGACCTGCCCACCCGCCAGAAATCGGGCCTGATGCAGGCGCTTGACATTCTGAAGGACGTGCCCGGCATTGGCTTCGTTGAGATGACGGCCGAGGACGTGGTGCGCCACCGCCTGGTGAAGGAAATCGTGCAGGCCTATGACCGGTTCGACAACGAGGAGCAGCGCCGCCAGGCCCAGCAAAACGGTGCCCCCCGCCGCGACGAGCGCCACGAGCGCCGCCTGCGCGAGCAGGGCCTGCTGCCCGAAACGCCCGCTTCCGAAGACCCCGAGCTGCCCGTGAACCACGAGCAAGCAATGTAGATTTTATAATAATCGTCTGTCATCCTGAGCGTGGCAAAGGACCTTATCACGTTTAACTACTCTCACGTGATAAAGTCCTTTGCCACGCTCAGGATGACAGTTTTATAACCCAACCGCAACAAAAATGGCCGCCACCGCCTACCGCATCACCGACCTGCGCGACCTCGACGCCGCCTTCACCATTCGCGAAAAAGTGTTTCAGCAGGAGCAGGGCGTGCCCGTGGCGCTAGAGTTCGACGAGCACGACCGCCGCGACGCCCGCCATTACCTGGCCCGTGCCGACGACGGCACGCCTGCCGGCGCCGCCCGCTGGCGCGAAACCGACAACGGTGTGAAGCTGGAGCGCTTCGCCGTGCTGCCCGAGTTTCGCAACCAGGAAATTGGCGCCGTGCTGCTGCGCGCCGTGCTCACCGATGTGCGGGCCGAGTTGCCCGATGCCCCCGTGTACCTGAATGCCCAGATTCGGGCCGTGCCATTCTATGCCCGCCACGGCTTCAAAACCGAGGGCGAAATGTTCGTGGAAGCTGATATTCAACACTACAAAATGGTGCTGGAATAAGTCAGTTGCCTATAACGCAACTTAGGCCGGTAATATCCGAGCAAACGGCTACATTGCCAGCCTAATACTTGCTCTACTGCCGCTGCCAATGATTACCTGGGCCACGTTCCCGTTTGTTCGCTACACGCCGGCCCTTATTCTAGGCATTGTGGCCTACCTCTACCTGGGCGAGGGCTGGCCGGAATTGTGGCCTGTGGCGATAGGGCTGGCCGTGGCCGCTGTGGCGTTTATCAGTTGGGCCGTGCGCCAACGGAAACCGGGGGCCAGCGACGCGGCGGGTATTGTCGCTTTGGTGGCGGTCGTCATATTCGGCGCTGCGCTCGCGCAGCGCGCCACCGAAAGCCGTCGGGCCGACCATCTTTTTCGCTTCGCCGACAAGGTGGAATGCTACCAGGCCGTGGTGGACGAGGCTACGGTGGTGCGCGCGGCCACCTTTGCCACCACGCTGCGCGTGCAATCGGTGCGCGTGGGCGGACGCTGGCAGCGGGCCACGGGCGGTGTGCGGGTGTCGTTGCCACGGGTGGCAGGCATTGCTCAGCCGCGCTACGGCGAGGTCTGGCTCATTCGGGGGCACCCCGACCCCAGCAAGCCCCCGCTGAACCCCGGAGAGTTCGACTACCGGCAGTATCTGGCATACAGGCAGGTGTACCACCAGCAATACATCCACCCCGACCAGTACAAGGTGCTGCGGACGGACCCGCCTAATCAGTTGGTGTTTTGGAGCATGTTGTTTGCCGAAAAGCTGGATGGCGTTTTCCGCGAGTACATCAAACCCAAGCGGGAGTACGCCATTGCTTCGGCGCTGGTGCTGGGCATCAAAGACGACGTAGATTTCAATACGAAGCAGGCTTACAGCAGCACGGGCACTTCGCATATTATGGCCGTGAGCGGCTTGCAGGTGGGCTTGCTGTACCTAGCGCTGACGTGGCTGTTGCAGAAGCTGTTTGGGCGGCTGCCGGGCTTCCGGCTGTGGTCGGCGCTGCTGGGGCTCACGGTTATCTGGAGCTACGCCTTTGTGACGGGGCTGTCGGCTTCGGTGCTGCGGGCCACGGTCATGTTTACGTTCCTCATTATTGGGCGGGCCTGGGGGCGGCAAAGCTCCATCTTCAATACGCTGGCGGTGGCAGCGTTTTTCCTGCTGCTCTGGAATCCGTTTTTAGTGGCCGATGTAGGCTTTCAGCTCTCGTTTCTGGCAGTACTGAGCATTGTTTACATCCAACCGCGCATAGCCCGCTGGCTCGATGTAGAGGGCTATTTCTATGCTCATCAGCGTCCGTGGCAAGCCAACATTGTGCAGTGGTTTTGGAAATGGAGCGGGGTAGCCCTCGATAAAGTGTGGCAGGCGGTGGCATTGTCGCTGGCGGCGCAGGTAGCCACGTTTGGGCTTGGGCTCTACTATTTCCACCAGTTTCCGTTCAGCTTCTTGTTTTCCAACCTGGTGGCCGTGCCCATTTCGAGCGCGGCGGTATATGTGGGGCTGGCTTTGCTGTTGGTGAAGGTATTGGTCGCGTTGCCGGGCATCTTTTGGCCATCTGTTTCGATAATTCTGAATTGGGTGCCAGCAGGCATCGCCTGGGTATTTGAGAAAATGGTCTGGTGCTTCAACGAGTACATCTTTCTCATCAGCCGCTACTTTTCCGGTTGGGTGGTGCGCGAAATTCACGTTTCGGCTCTGCAAACGGTGCTCATTTTTGGGCTCATCGGTACATTCTTGGCCTGGCTCAACACCCGGCAGCTGGGCTGGCTGCGGGGCATGGCACTGCTACTGCTCTGCTACGCCGGCAGCCGCGTGGCCGAGGCCCGCGCCGTGGCGCCCACCGAGGAGTTCATCGTGTACAGTATTCCGCGCCGCTCGGCGGTGGGGTTCTGGCAGGGGGCAAGCGCCGAGTTCATTACGCCCGATTCGGTGCCGCTCAACGAAACCGAACGAACCTACCGCTTGCTGCCGGGCATCATTCGCAAGGCGGCCCGGCGCACGCACTACAGCGTGGGCTGGCGCGGCACCACCGTGCCTGTGCAACGCTTAACCGATGCCGACAGTGCGGTCGCCAACCCGTTTTTCCGGACCGGCCCGGTGGTGCTGGCGCAGTGGCGGGGCCTGCGCGTAGGTTTTGTGTCGGGCCGAATTTCTCCAGCCACGCGGCCGGCGCCGGTCGATGTGCTGGTGCTGCGCCGCAACGCCCGCGTGAAGCCCAAAACCGTGGCCGCTGTGTTCGGCCGCAAGGCCCGGGTGGTGTTCGATTCAAGCTGCAAAATCTGGTACGTGGCGCGGCAGGATTCCAGCCTGCGTGCCCACGGCTTCCGCACCTGGGACGTGACGGCGCAGGGCGCTTTTCGCTGCGCGCCGCCGTGGTGATGGCACCGGGGCAACCCAATGCCGGTGCGCCCCGAGTAAGTCCTGTTGTGCCGTTCGCCCTCGTTGCCAGCCCATTTGGGCGGTGCCCGGTTGGCTTTGGCCGAGCGCTGCCGACCAAAAACTACTTTTTTGCGTTTATTGCTGAGAGGATGCCACCATTGCGTCGCAAAGAGCATCCTGGTTACAACCATCCGTCCGCGCCGTTCCCGCCCCTCATGGAAAACCTGCTCACGCCCGAACTCGAAGCCCTGCGCTACATCCGCTACGAAGCCCAGGACCGCATCGGCTACATCACCCTCAACCGCCCCGACAAGCGCAACGCCCTGAACGCCGACGTGGTGACGGAGCTCAAACAGGCCTTTGAATTCGCGGAAAATGACGAAAAGGCGAAGGTGATAGTGCTGCGCGCCGCCGGCGACGTGTTCTGCGCCGGCGCCGACCTGGCCTACATCCAGGACCTGCAAGGTTTCGGCTACACCGACAACCTGGAGGACTCGACGCACCTGATGCAGTTGTTCCACCAGATTTATACCCTCAAAAAGGTGGTTATTGGCCAGGTGCAGGGCCACGCGCTGGCCGGCGGCTGCGGCTTGGCCGCTATCTGCGACCTGACTTTTGCGGTGCCTGAAGCCAAGTTTGGCTACACCGAAGTGAAAATCGGCTTCCTGCCGGCCATTGTGAGCGTGTTTCTGGTGCGTAAAATCGGCGAAGCCCGCACCAAGCAGCTCCTGCTCAGCGGCGATGTCATCGGGGCACAGGCTGCCTTGGATATGGGCCTCATCACCTTCATGGTGCCCAAGGAAGAGCTGGCCGAAACCGTGCGCATCTACGCCCAGCGCCTGTGCCGCGAAAACTCGGCCCAAAGCATGGAAGTAACCAAAGAGATGCTGGCCCGCCTGCCCGAAATGGACCTGGAAGAAGGCCTCCGCTACGCCGCCCAGCGCAACGCCGAAGCCCGCGGCTCGGAAGATTGCCGCCGGGGCATTGCGGCTTTTCTGAACAAGGAAAAAATTGGCTGGTAATTATTTAATGGTTAGTGATTAACGATTAATGATTAGTTTTTAATGACTGCGCAACGTGCTAGCTACTAATCATTAACCGTTAATCACTAACCACTAAAAAAACATCCGGTTTCCCGTTGGGGTTACTTCCGCATGACAGCATTTGCCGCCCTCGGTATCACCCTCGCCACCTTCGGATTCATGGAATTCTGGGCGTGGTTTATGCACAAGTTTGTGCAGCACGGGCCGCTGTGGTTTTTGCACCGCTCGCACCACGTGCGGCACCCGCACCCGGTGGAGCGCAACGACCTGTTCTTCCTGATTTACGGCGCCATTTCGGCCGCCCTTTTCATCACCGGCGACAACGGCGGGCGCTGGTGGTTTTGGGTAGGCGTGGGCATTGCAGCTTATGGAACGGTTTATTTCTTCGTGCACGACGTGCTGATTCACGGCCGGCTGCGCTTCTGGAAAAAATCGCAGAATACCTATTTGCGGGCGCTCAACATGGCCCACAAAACCCACCACAAAACCACGGGGCGCGACGGCTCGGCCGAGTTTGGCCTGCTGTGGGTGTCGCCGAAATATTTGGAGTTAGCGCGAAAGCAGGCCCGGAATCGTAACCAAGAAAATAAGGGAAAAACAGGTCATGCTGACCGTAGTGAAGCATCTTTACCGCTATAGTAATTCGTATTACTGCTGCGGTAGATGTGCTTCACTACGTTCAGCATGACGTTCTTTCCAGCTACCATCATCACCCAATGGGCCATTTCTCCATCAGCGACTTAGAGCAGCTTTCGGGCGTCAAGGCACACACCATCCGGATGTGGGAGCAGCGCTACGGCCTCCTGCGCCCGGTGCGAACGGCCACCAACATTCGCACCTACTGCGAGAGCGATTTGCGCCGCCTGCTGAATGTGACCACGCTGTGCGCCCGGGGGCGCCGCATCTCGCAGGTAGCCCAGCTCAGCGACGAAGAGATTCAGGCGGCCGTGCTGGCCTGCTGCAACGACGTGCACGACTACCACCAGCAGGTGAACGGCCTGCTAGCGGCCATGCTCAGCTTCGACGAGCAACGGCTCAACCAACTGCTGAGCGAGGCCGGCGCCCGGCTGGGCTTCGAGAAGATGATGCTGTTTGTGGCCTACCCGCTGCTGCAGCGCATCGGGCTGATGTGGCTGGCGGGCACCGTGAACCCGGCACAAGAGCACCTGCTGGCCCATATGCTGCGTCAGAAGCTGCTGGCCGCCACCGATGCCTTGCCCAGCGTGCCAGCCACCTCCAAGCGGTGGGTGCTGTTTTTGCCCTCAAACGAGCTGCACGAATTGGCGCTGCTGTTTATGAACTACGTGCTGCGGGCGCGGGGGCAGCACACGCTGTACCTGGGCCAGAACCTGCCGCTGGAGGAGTTGCACGCGGTGTGCCGGGCCTACGACCCCGACGCGCTGGCCACCGTGCTCACCACCCAGCCGGAACGCAGCCGGGTAGGGGAGTACGCCCAGGCCGTGGCCAACTGCTGCCCCGATAAGCTGGTAGTACTTTATGGTCCTCTGGCCCGCCAGGAAGGGCTGGTGCTCCCCAAAAACTGCGTTTCGCCGGAGCTGATGACGGACTTTCTGGCGCTGGTGGCCGAAAGCGCCCCCGAGCCCGTAGCCGCCTAAAACCAAACCGCGCGGGCGCCAGGGCTCGTACTTGCCCGCGAAGCTTCATTATTTGATAACGACTAGTGGCGGGGTGGCAATGGACCGATTCATCGGCCCGGCGTACCTTGCCGCGCCGGCTTAATCGAAGCCGGGGTGCCGGGCGAAATAGTTTGGCCGGAGCCAGCTGTATTTGCGGCGGGCTCGTATATTTGTTTAACAAATGGTCACGAAAAGCTAAACAGCATGACTTCGCTCGAATTCACCTCGCAAGTGCAGAAAATTTCGCTGACGCTCCGGCCCGCCGCCATGAACTTGACGCGAGACGCTGACGACGCCAAAGATTTAGTGCAGGAAACCCTCCTCAAGGCCCTGCTCAACAAGGACAAGTTTAAGGCGGGTACCAACCTGAAGGCGTGGTTGTATACCATCATGCGCAACACCTTCATCAACAACTACAACAAGATTACCAAGCGCAGCTCCAACATCGATTCGACGGAGTATTTTCAGTATTTCAACACCGACCAGAACTACATCACCCACAACGGCGCCACGTCCGATTTTGTGGTGCGCGACATCAACGAGGCCATTGCCAGCCTCGGTTCTGACTACCGCACGCCGTTCATGATGTACTACATCGGCTACAAATACATGGAGATTGCCGAGAAGCTGCAAATTCCTATTGGCACTGTTAAAAACCGCATCCACATTGCCCGCAAGGACCTGAAATCGGCCCTGCAGGTGTATGCGCCCGTAGGTGCCAGCGCGGGCGCCGACGTGGTGGAGGAATAACCCTAGCCGCCCCGCGCGGAGGCCGCCGGCTCTGCCGCTGCAAGTCGCGGCGCTGGGCCGGCGGCTTCTTTTTTGCTGTACTTCGTTTTTTTATTACCTCGTCCGTTCCCGCTTTGTCTTCGCCTGTTATTGCCCCTGTCGCTACGGCGGCCTCTGCTGCCATTCCCGCAGCCACCACGCCACCGGCCACCCCGCCGAAGCGCGCGGTGGTCATTGGAGCGGGCTTTGCGGGGCTGGCGGCGGCCAGCACGCTGGCCCAGGCAGGCTGGCAGGTAAGCGTGCTGGAAAAAAACGAGGGGCCCGGCGGTCGGGCGCGGGTGTTTCGTGCCGAAGGCTTCACCTTCGACATGGGCCCGAGCTGGTACTGGATGCCCGATGTGTTCGAGAAGTACTTTGCCCGCTTTGGCAAGAAAGTGGCCGACTACTACGAACTGGTACGCCTCGACCCCTCGTATCAGGTCATTTTTCGCGGGCCCGAGGCGGTAGACATTCCGGCCCGCATGAGCGAGCTGCGCGCGCTGTTTGAGCGCTACGAGCCCGGCAGCGCCGCCCGCCTCGACGAGTTTCTGAAACAGGCGGCCTACAAGTACGAGGTGGGCATCAACCGGCTGGTGTACGCCCCTAGCCGCTCGGTTTTTGAATTCGCCGACCCCAAGCTACTGGTTGATATGGTGCGCATGGACGTGCTGCAAAGCATGCACAAGCACGTGCGCCGCTTCTTTAAAGACCCGCGCCTGCTGGAACTGGTTGAGTTTCCCATCCTCTTCCTCGGCGCCACGTCGGAAAACACGCCCGCACTTTATTCGCTCATGAACTTTGCCGACCTGGCGCTGGGTACCTGGTACCCTAAGGGCGGCATGCACAAAATAGTGGAAGGCATGGTGCGCCTGGCCGAGGAACTGGGCGTCCGCATCGAATACAACCAGGAAGTGACGGAAATTGTGGTCGAAAACGGCCGTAGCACCGGCGTGCGCACCGCCAGCGGTTTCTATGCCGCCGAAGCCGTGGTGGCGGGGGCCGACTACCACCACATCGAGCAACAAGTGCTCAAGCCGGAATACCGCCACTACAGCGCGCAGTACTGGGATTCACGCGTGATGGCGCCGTCGAGCCTGCTGTTCTACCTCGGCGTCGACCGCAAGCTCGACAAGCTGCGCCACCACAACCTGTTCTTTGACGAAGACCTGAACCAGCACGCCCGCGAAATTTATGAGCAGCCGCAGTGGCCCACGCGCCCGCTCTACTACGCCTCGGTGCCCAGCAAAACCGACCCTGCTGTGGCCCCCGCAGGCCAGGAAAACCTATTTCTGCTCATTCCGGTGGCGCCTGGCCTGGCCGACGACGAGGCTACCCGCGAGCGGTACTTCGACCTGCTGATCGACCGGCTGGAAAAGCATTGTGGCCACCCCATCCGGGCGCACGTGGTATTCAAGCGCAGCTACGCCCACCGCGACTTTATGGCCGACTACCACAGCTTCAAGGGCAACGCCTACGGCCTTGCTAATACGCTGAAACAGACTGCCATTCTGAAGCCTACGCTTAAGAGTAAAAAAGTAGCAAATTTGTATTTCACGGGCCAGCTCACCGTGCCGGGTCCGGGCGTGCCGCCCTCGCTCATCTCGGGCCAAGTGGTAGCGGGCGAAGTCTTAAAGGAGTTTTGAGTGTTAAATTTTGAGTGTTGAGTTAAGCCGCACTGGGTTATTGGCTTTTTCCGCACTCATTTCCTTTCATTCAAAACGCAACATTCAACACTCAACACTCCCTCGTGGACCACGTTCAACTTTTCACCGATACCAGCCTGGCGTGCAGCAAGCTCATCACTGGGCGCTACAGCACCTCGTTCACGCTGGGCATCCGCACGCTCGATGAGCGGCTGCACCTGCCGGTGTACGCCGTGTATGGGTTTGTGCGCTGGGCCGATGAAATTGTGGACACTTTTCATGAGCACGACAAGGCGGCGCTGCTGGCCGACTTCCGGCGCCAGACCTACGAAGCGCTGGATGCCGGCCTAAGCTTCAACCCAGTGCTGCATGCGTTTCAGGCCGTGGTGCGCCGTTACGGCATCGACCGGGAGTTTATCGAGGCGTTTTTGCACAGCATGGCGCTTGATTTGGAAGACCAGAGCTACCACCCCGACTTGTACAACGAGTACATCTACGGCTCGGCCGAGGTGGTGGGGCTGATGTGCTTGCGCATCTTCTGCGACGGCGACGCGGCGCTGTTTGAACGGCTACGCGAACCGGCCCGGCGGCTGGGAGCCGCTTTTCAGAAGGTGAACTTTTTGCGCGACATTCGCTCCGACTACGAGGACCGGGGCCGCGTGTACTTCCCCGGCGTGGTGTACTCGCGCTTCAACGACGCCACCAAAGGCGAGATTGAGGCCGACATCAAGGCCGATTTTGAGGCGGCTTACGCGGGCATTCAGCAGCTGCCGCGCTCGGCCAAGCTGGGCGTGTACCTCGCGTATGTGTACTACCTCAAGCTGTTCTATAAAATCAAAAAGCTGCCCGCGGCGCGCATCCTCGGCGAGCGGGTGCGCGTACCCGACAATACCAAGCTGCTGCTCCTGCTGGGCTCCTATTTCCGCTACCGGCTGTCGCGCATCTGAGCCGGCTGGGGCCGGCGGGTTGGCGCCGTGGGCTGTAATTTTACTGCTATGCGTATTTCCCCGTTTCATGTGCTCGCCCTGATTGCCCTGGTAGAGGCCTCGCCCTCCGTGGCGGCCGACTGGCGGCTGAAGACCTGGCCGGCCGGCAAGCTTACCCTTGGCGCGTCCCATGTGGGTCTTGCCCCCGATTCATATTTCGATTCCAACCTCCTTTCTTTCAACGCTGTGTCTTCCTCGCCTTTCCATCCCACCGTTCTGCGCCGCCACTACGAGCAAGCCGCTTCCGACAAAGCCGCTGGCGAGAAATTCTACAAGCTGCTGGCCGATTACAACGACCGCAACGGCTTGGTGCTGGCCTACAAAGGTGCCGCCGAAGCCATTCGGGCCCGCGACGCGTCCATGTTTAACAAGCTGACTTATGTGCAGGACGCTGCCCGCACCTTCGAGCAAGCCGTGAGCCTCGACCCGCGCAATCCCGAAATCCGTTTCCTGCGCTTTTCGGTCGAAAGCAACCTGCCGGCCTTCCTGGGCCTGAGCAAACACGTAGACGAAGACAAAGAGCTGCTGCTCAACGCCGCCCTGGCCCATCCCAACTCGGGGCTCGACGCCGAAGCCTTCCGCACGGTGCGCGGTTTCCTGGTGGGGCGCGGGCACGTGAGCGAGGCCGAGGCCGAGCGATTGAAGCGCGTGGCCGAGTAAACCAAAAACCGGAAGGAGCGGTTCTGACGTAGTTTTTGGCCCTCACCGAAAACGTTGCCGGCAGCCGTAACCTTAACGGTGGCTTCGCGGTTAGTCCTGACGTATGCCCCACTTACACCTCAGCGTCCGCATCGACCCCAACTCCGGATTCTGCTTTGGCGTGATTTACGCCATTCAGATGGCCGAAGACCTGCTCGACGAGCAAGGCTACCTCTATTGCCTGGGCGACATTGTGCACAACGACGAGGAGGTGCAGCGCCTGGAGGCGCGGGGCCTGCGCATCATTTGCCACGAGCGGCTGGCCGAGCTGCGCAACGAGGCCGTGCTCATCCGGGCCCACGGCGAGCCGCCGGCCACCTACCAGATGGCCCTCGAAAACAACCTGACGCTGATTGACGCCAGCTGCCCGGTGGTGCTCAAGGTGCAAAACCGCATCAAAGCCAGCTTCGACCGCAAGGAAAAAATCTTCATCTACGGCAAGCACGGACACGCCGAGGTGCTGGGCTTGCTGGGCCAGACCGGCGGCGACGCCGTGGTGTTTGAGAACCTCGACGAGCTGTTGCGCCACGAGCTGCCCGAAAACATCACCCTCTACAGCCAAACCACCAAGGGCACCAACAGCTTCTACAACATCAAGAACGAGCTGGAAACCCGCGGCTACCAGGTGAATGCCAACGACACCATTTGCCGGCAGGTGAGCAACCGCGACAAGGACCTGCGCCGCTTCGCCACCCAGTACGACCAGATTGTGTTCGTGTCGGGCACCAAAAGCTCCAATGGGAAGGTGCTCTACCAGGTGTGCCGGGACACCAACCCGCAAACTCACTTCATCTCCAATGTGGATGAAATTGACGCTACCTGGTTCCTGCCGGGGCAGTCGGTGGGCATTTGTGGGGCCACCAGCACGCCCATGTGGCTGATGGAGCAGGTGCGCGACCGGCTGCTGAGCCTGTGAGGCGGATTGGTGGGGCAGAGGCTGGGTGGATTTTGCTATTGGCTCGCTACTGGCTGTATTTGTGATAAAATGCCCGAAATCGTAATCCACCAACCTGCCAATCCACCCATTCGCCTCCGGCCTGCGCCCGTAGGCGGCACTGGCGTGGCCATTGGCGGGCTGATTGTGGGGCTGTGGGCAGCGCTGCTGGGCTTTCTGCTGGCGCGCTACCAGCCCAACTGGCATTCGCCCGCGCCCTACCTGTTGGCACTGCTGCAAACGCACCTTTATACCGGTCTGTTCATCACCGCGCACGATGCCATGCACGGCGTGGTGAGCGCCAACAAGCGCCTGAACAACGCACTTGGCACGCTCACGGCCGGGCTGTTTGCCTTCAATTGGTTTCCCGGCATGCTGGCCAAGCACCATGCCCACCACCGCCACGTGGGCACTGAGGAAGACCCCGATTTTCACAATGGCCGCCACCCCGGCTTTCTGCCCTGGTTCCTGCGCTTCGCCTGGAACTACGTAACCTGGTGGCAGGTGCTGCTGATGGCCGTGACCTACAACGTTCTAAAGCTGTTTTTCCCGCAGGCCAACGTTATTGCCTTCTGGATGATACCGGCCGTGCTGGGCACCTTGCAGCTGTTTTTCTTCGGTACCTACCTGCCGCACCGGGGCGAGCACGCGCCCGATAACCCGCACCGGTCGCGCAGCCAGTTCCGGCACCACTTGTGGGCCTTTGTGAGTTGCTATTTCTTTGGCTATCACTACGAGCACCACGACCAGCCGTACCTGCCGTGGTGGCGCCTGTGGCGGGCTAAGGCTTGAGGGGAGATGAGTATTGATTCCATTGAAATTTGCGACATTTAAAAAGGCCGCCTTGGAAACGAGGCGGCCTTTTTTATTAGCAAGAAATTCATAAGTTTATCCCATCTTCTATCAACCCTCAGTTCTATGGAGCTTATTGACCAAATAACCAATCTGGCATCGCGCGCCCAGAAACAGATTGCGCATATTCAGACCGAAGAAGCGACGAAGACGGCTTTAGTTATGCCGTTTATTAATGCTCTTGGCTACAATGTGTTCGACCCTACAGAAGTAGTACCAGAATTTATTTGCGATATAGGTACGAAAAAGGGTGAGAAAATTGATTATGCCATCATGCGTGATGGTAAACCCATTATTTTGATTGAGTGTAAGCACGTTGGCAGCGACCTTAATATTAATCATGCCAGTCAGCTATTCAGGTATTTCCACGTTACCGAAGCCCGAATTGCCGTGCTTACTAATGGCTTGGTATACCGGTTGTTTACTGACCTAGAACAGCCGAATAAAATGGATGAGCGGCCTTTTCTAGAATTCGACCTTACTAACTTCAATGAAAATGATGTAGCTGAAATAAAGAAATTGAGTAAGGCGGCGTTCAACATAGAGGATATGCTCTTCGCAGCATATAACCTCAAATACATGCGGGCCTTCAAAAAGTATTTTGAAGAGCAGTTCACTCAACCGTCAGCGGATTTTATCAATTTTATTTCGAAGCAGGTCTACGAAGGCGTCTTGACACCTAAGCTGAAAGAGCAGTTCAGCATCTTGGTGCATCGCTCGTTTCATCAGTTTTTGAATGATAAAATAGCTATGCGCCTAAGGTCTGCCATGATTGATACTAGTGGGCAAAGCTTATTGGTGAATGATGTACCAGCCGCACCGGTCCTAGAAAATACATCTGTATCGGAAACGGAAAGCAAAGACAAAGACATAGAAACGACTGTAGAGGAAACCGAAGGTTTTATGATTGTCCGGGCCATTCTGCGGAAAACGGTTCCGGTCAATCGGGTGGTGATGCGGGACGTTCAGTCATATTGTGGCATCTTATTGGACGACAACAACCGCAAGCCCATTTGCCGGCTTCACTTCAACAGTAGTAAAAAATACGTGACGTTGTTCGACGTCGAAGGCGGCGAGCGGGTTGATATAACGTCACTCGACGACTTATACGGAATGGCTTCCCGTATTCGGGCAGCGGTACAGAAACATGAAACCAGAGTAGCTGTTTAGTTTCATGTGCCCCACCGAATAAATAGCGAAAGCTGTCCGAACGGGCAGCTTTCGCTATTTTTGACGGTCTTGTTTCGCCTACTTCCATGCACCAATACCAAGCCCTGCTCCGCCAAATCCTCGACACTGGCACTGTGAAAACCGACCGCACCGGTACCGGCACCGTGTCCATTTTCGGGCCGCAGATGCGGTTCGACCTGGCCGAGGGCTTTCCGCTGGTGACGACCAAAAAAGTGCACCTGAAGAGCATCATCCACGAGCTGCTGTGGTTCCTCAAGGGCGACACCAACATTGCCTACCTCAAGGAGCACGGTGTGAAAATTTGGGACGAATGGGCCGATGAAAACGGCGACCTGGGCCCCGTGTACGGCCACCAGTGGCGCTCCTGGCCCGACGGCCACGGCGGCCACATCGACCAAATCAGCCAGGTTATTCAACAGCTCCGCACGCAGCCCGACTCGCGCCGCATCATCGTTTCGGCCTGGAACGTGGCCGAACTGCCCGAGATGAAGCTGCAGCCCTGCCACGCCCTGTTTCAGTTCTACGTGGCCGATGGCAAGCTTTCCTGCCAGCTCTACCAGCGTTCGGCCGACGTCTTTTTGGGCGTACCCTTCAACATTGCCAGCTACGCGCTGCTCACCCTCATGGTGGCCCAGGTGGTGGGCCTGCAGCCCGGCGAGTTCATTTGGACGGGCGGCGACACGCACCTTTACAGCAACCATCTTGAACAGGCCCGTTTGCAGTTGGAGCGCGAGCCTCGTCCGCTACCCCGAATGCGCATCAATCCGGCGGTGACCGATATTTTCGGCTTCCGTTTCGAAGATTTTGAACTGGTGAATTACGACCCTTGGCCGGCCATTAAAGCGCCGGTGGCCGTATAAAGCCCCGGTCCTGCGTCAGTGAAGTAGGGCCAAAAGCCTTTTTCTTGCAAAAAGTGATGCGCCGTTCTGTTGTTTGCTCGCTATTGGTTGCCCTGGGGCTCGGGCTTGCCCACGCCGGCGGGGCGCAGCAGAGCAGTGGGCCTCCGTTGCGCGCAAAAAGCCGCAAGCCAACCGGTCGCCTCACGCCACCGGCTCAGGCTGGGCCGGTGGGCGCGCTGCCCCTGTTGCCACGCTACTGGCAGCTCACCGATTCGACCGAGCGGACCGATGCGACGGATGTGTTCAGCCAGTACCTCCAGCATTTTATTAGCTATCCGGCCTTGGCTTTGCGGGCGGGGGTGGGGGGCGCCATTTACGCCCGGCTTACCGTGCGGCCCGATGGCCGCGTGGAAAGCATCGCCATCACGCGCCGCGACCTGAGCACCGACGCGCCGCCCGCCAAAGCCGTGATGGCGCTCGATGCCGAACTGCAGCGGGTGGCGTGGCAATTGCACTTCAAGCCAGCGGCCGCCAGAATTGACAGCAGCGCCATCAATCTTACCACTTCAGCTGACACCCTGGCCACCCCAGTAGCCCAGTCCGATAGTACCGAGGTTAGTATATATGTTCAGGATGACGATGCCGGCCCGATGATGCTAGCCGATACCGTCACCATTGTTCATCGGTTTGTGCCGCCGTCAGGAACGGCGGCAGCGACTCCTTAAAGGCTACCTCACCAAGGCGGTGCACGCACCGAATAGCCGCCACATTGGCTGTAAATACCGCATCGGCCGCCCGCAGCGCTGCTTGCCGAAATAATCCTTCTGCACACTCCACGCCCGCAGCTCGCGCCGCCCGCAGCACTTGTGCCCGCCTCACACCCGCCACACAGCCACTGTGCAGCGAAGGCGTAAACAAAACGCCGTTTTTTACCCAAAAAATGGCCGCTGCTCCGGCCTCGGCCACGTGGCCGGAGGTGTCGCAAAGAATGATTTCATCGAGTCCGCGCTGCTGCCGCTCGTGCGCGGCCCGCACGTAGAGCCAAGCCTGCGGGCCTTTGCAAAAGCTGAGCGGGGAATAAACAGAATGAGTTTCCTGCGCGAAGTCAATGCTGGCGATGGGCGCGTCATCGGGTACGAAAGCTTCGGCGGTGGCCAGCCATTCGGCGGTGTCGGTGAGGGGCGTGTAGCGGCCGCCACCGGCCCGCCAGAGCTGCAGGCGCAGGCGGGCAGCAGTCAAGTCGTTGGCAGCCACAAGGCGGGCCATTGTGGCTCCTAAAGCCTCGGCAGTAGCCAGTGCTTCGGGCAGCTTGAGGTAGAGGGCGGCGGCAGCCTGCTGCATGCGGGCATGGTGGTCGGACGTGAGGTGCAGGCGGCCCGAGGTGAAAACCAGTGTTTCGAAAAAGCCGTCGCCGAAGGCCAGGCCGCGGTTAGGCAGGGGCAGCGTGGCGGCAGGCAGCAGGTCGTTGTTAAGCAGCAGCATGGGGCGCAAGGTAAGGCCCGCGGGCAGCAGGCCGCACAAAAAAAGGACGAGCCTCACGGGCTCGTACTTTCTAATTATTCCGACACTGGCGACACAATACCCGTGTCGAGCGTGCCGTTGGGGTTAAGGCGCACCACGTTGCTGCGGGCGGTGGTGCCGTAATTCGAAAACTGCCCACCCACCAGAATTTTGCCATCGGGCTGCACCACCAGCGCATTCAGGCCCGTGTTGACGACTGGGGTGTTGAAGCCCGCACCGTTAAAAAAGTTATCCGAATTGCCGGTGCTGTTCAGGCGCAGCAGCGTGCGGCTGAAGGGCAATGGAGAGCCCGGCGAGTAGTAGCCGGCCACCAGCTCCTGGCCATCGGGCTGCAATGCCATGTTCTGGAAAAACTGGAACCGGCCCGCCGTCACGCCCGAAGGCACAAACGAGGCATCCCGCGTGCCGTCGCTGAGCAGGCGCAGCACCGAGGGCGTCACGGCCACGCCGTTGCTCAGCACGCTAGTGCCGCCCACCAGCACCTTACCGTCGGTCTGCACCACAATTAAATGGATAATGGAAAAGTTGGAAAAAAAATAGGCTAGCCGGCTAGTTGCACTCAGCGCCGAACCACCCGGTAGGGCACCCGCACTTGGAAGGTGGTATCACGGCCGTTGGCTTTGAAACGGATGGTACCCGTCCACACGGCCGGGCCGAGCCGCCTGGGTGCCATGAAGCGGACTTGCCCCACGTGGTTGGAGTCCACGGGCACGGGGCGACCGTTGCAGCGCATTTGCGCTGGCGTGAAGCGCAGGTCCAGAACGCTGCCCAGAAACAGTTCAGCCTGATAGATACTGCCCGGCGCCACGGTGCTTGAAGCAGCCGTTGAAAACGCCGCCAAATGCCGACGTAGGGTCGTCGCGCCGACCTTTTTAGACAGATGCTGCAACGTGTTTAACTCCGTAGTCCGGACCTCGCTTTCGAGTTGGGAAAGGCTGGCTAAAGCAGCTCCTAAGGGTAGCTCCGCAAATGCTGGTTCAGGCAAAGCAGCCTTCTTATTGGGGTTAAGGGCTTGAGCAGCTAAACGGTATTTGTTCAGCTGCTGGTGCAAATTGACATAAGCTGGGCCGTCGGGGGATAGCAGCTGCGCGGCTGCGTCCGTACTGGCCAGCTGCGCTGCAGTTGGAATAGCCGTATTTGGTCGGCAAGCATTGTGTTTCAGCTCCTCGCCCAATCCGCGCAGGGTGCGGGCCAACGAGTCGGCGTGGCCATCCAGGCGCTGGGCTGCCGCCAGCAGGGCGACTTCTTTAGGCTGATTGTAGTTTTTTTGCACGGCGGCCTCCAATCCCCGAATGGCCCACTGCGCACGCTGGTCGGCGTCATCGTTGTCGGCAATCAGAAGCTGGTCGAGCCGGTACAGTTGTCTATTGAGTTGCGCTAGGCTGCGCAGCTTAAGGTAAGCGCCAAATCCCGCCGCGCCAGCGGCTGCCACCAATACCAGTAGGAGGAAAACGCGGTTCATAGTGTGCGGGACTTAACGATGAAGTAGGGCACGGTAATGTGGAAAGTTGTGTCGCCCAATCCCATTTCTGCCTTAATGATGCCGTGCCATTCGGCTCGCACGGTATCGGGCTGGCCCGGGCGTAGCGGCGGCACCCGAAACCGGACTTCGCCACGGCCATCGGGCTGTACCAATAAAGGCTTACCGTTCGCCTCCATCCGGAAGTCATCGGTTGATGCCGACTGCGTGAGGAACAACTGGCCTTCATAGGCCGCTCCCGGCGCCACAGTGTTCGACTTGGCTACTGCCATGGCGCCGATTCTATCAAAGCACATGCAGCAGCCGGTCCCTACTTTCTGCGCCAAGCGACTTAGAACCTCTGCCGCCTGACGCCGCACCAACACTTCCAGTCGGGTGAATCTGGCCCGGGCCACCGCCAGCAGTGCCTTGTCCGTGTTAAACCAGTCAGAAGCTCCGGGTTCAACCTGCGTCAAGGCCGGCAATTCCGGCACGTAATCCTGAACAAAAGCGGTATAACGGTCAAGCTGCCGGGCAACCTGCTGCGACCCAATCGAATGAGGGCTGACGGTAGGGGCTGCCTGCCCGGCCACTAGTAAGCTTTGCCGAGCTAGTCGAATCGTATCAGAAATAGACTGCACACGGCGAAGCACTAGCTGGCTGGCCTCAAGCACGGCCACATCGCGGCGTTGGTTATTATTCTTTGCAACCCATTTCCAGATACTGCGCACCGTACTGGCCATTGCCTGTGTCTGAGCACGGTTGTTGGCCTCCAGCTGGGTTTCCAAGGTTGCCAGCTTGGCCAACACTTCTGCTTGTTGCGCTGCCTGCTGCCGGTACCAAAGCCCACCCGAGGCCAGTAACCCGGCGGCCGCGCAAGTGAAAAGCAGTTGATTCTGTCGTTTCATCCTGGCCAGGAGAATGGTTGATGTCTTCCATTTTTACACCAACGCAAACTTCTTCCCCGGCATTGCCCGCACCACTCCCCGAAACTCCAGCCCCAACAGCAGCGAGGCCACGGCGTAAATGGCAATTTGTGATTGCCAGGCAATGTCATCCATATGCAGCTCGCGCCCCGGAGCGGCGGCCAGCACCGTGATGATGGCAAACTCCTCGGTAGTGAAATCAGCCGTCGAATAGGAGGGAGCCGCCTTGAACTTGCCCGACTGGTGCAAGGCGGCGTCCCAGTTGAGCAGTTGCTCCAGGTCCGGCGGTTCGGTATACATCGCCGCCTTGTTGCTTTTGATGAGGGCATTGCAGCCCGCTGAAGCCTCGGAGCCCAAGTTGCCGGGCACGGCCAGCACGTCGCGGTCGTAGCTTAGGGCCAGCTCGGCGGTAATGAGGGCCCCGCCCTTGCTGGCAGCTTCCACCACCACGGTGCCATCGCTCAGCCCGGCGATAATGCGGTTGCGGGCCGGGAAGTTGTAGCGGTCGGGCGGCGTGCCGAAGGGAAACTCGGTGAGTAGGCCGCCTTGCTCGCGCATTTTATCGGCCGTTTTCTGGTGGGTGTGGGGATAGATTCGGTCCAGGCCGGTGGCCATCACACCCACGGTTTCGAGGCCTTCCTGCAACGCGGCGCGGTGGGCAATGATGTCGATGCCGTAGGCCAGGCCGCTCACCACCAGCGGGCGGTGCGGCACCAGCCCGCGCACGATGCGCTCGGTTTGCTCGCGGCCGTAGTCGGTGTTCTTGCGCGTGCCTACCAGGGCCACGCTTTTCGGCGCGTTCAGGTCGGCAGTTCCCTGGTAGTATAGAATGGCCGGCGCATCCGGAATCAGTTTGAGGCGGCTGGGGAAGCGCTTGCTCGTGTAAAACAGGATTTCGACGCCGTCTTTTTCGGCCTTTTTCAGGTCGGCCTCGGCTTTGCGAAATGCCTTCTCGCGCTCCGGGCCGGTGAGGGCTTTCACAGTGGCCTCGCCCACGCCGGGGATGCGGCGCAGCTTGCCTGGCGGCATCAGCAGCACGTTTTTGGCTGAGCCGCCGTAGCTCATTAGCTGCCGCGTGAGCTGCGGGCCGATGCCGGGTAGAAGGGTGAGGGCAAGCTCGTGGTAGAGGGTGTCGTTCATGCGGGTAACCTCACCCCCCGGCCCCCTCTCCTCGGGGAGAGGGGGAGCCTAACGACTGCGGGTTAGGTAAGTGTTTGGTCAGGTGGCTGGTAATTATTTTGAGGACGTGGTCAGGGAAGTTTAGAACTTCTTCGTTGGTAAAGCGCAGGATATGGAAACCCAATTTCTGCAAATTATGGGTTCGTCCCCCGTCATACTCGGCTTGTTCGTTATCCAAATGGTATTCACCATCAACTTCAATAATGAGCCAGGCCGGCAGGCAAATAAAATCAACAATATACCGCTCGATAGCATGCTGCCGCCGAAAGCGAGGCCCTAGCTTATTGCCTCTTACCAATTGCCACAAAGCATTTTCCGATGCTGTAGCCTTGCAGCGGTTCGCCCGCGAGTAATCTTTTGATGTCCTCTTCCACCTATCCGCTTCCGTCATAAACGCGTGGTAATGCGAAGACTTTTTTTCGTTTTCGCTTCCCATCACTCATTTAGAAAAAGGATTTAAAAGAATAGTATTAGGCTCCCCCTCTCCCCAAGGAGAGGGGGCCGGGGGGTGAGGTTACTCCGGTTCCGCCTTACCCGCCGCGTCCACCTCCTTCTTCAAACTCACCAGAAACGCGCGCACCTTCTCTAGGCTCTGCACCACGTCAATCTTTTCCTTGAGCTGCGGGCCCTTCTGCTTAAGCATGTCGCGGGCGCCGGGGATGGTGTAGCCGCGCTCTTTCACCAGGTGGTAGATGGTGCGGAACACCTCAATGTCCTGCGGGGTGTAGAGGCGGTTGCCTTTTTTGCTGCGGCGCGGGCGTAACTCTTCAAACTCGGTTTCCCAGAAGCGCACCAGCGACTCGGCCACCTTGAACTGGGCGGCTACCTCGCCGATGGTGAAGTACTGTTTCTCAATGTTGCGCTCTTTATAGGGCATAAGACTACCTTTGCAAATACTCCGAAAAGTAGCCTAAAATTCGCAGCTATGCGCGGTTGTGGGCTTTTTAATGGAGTCAATCCACAGTTTCTCATCATTCGCCAACACTAGCTTGGCGCTTTCCCTCATGTCGCTCCCCACCGCCAGCCACGTCCGCCAGCAGTTTCTTGATTTCTTCGCCAGCAAAGGCCACCACATTGTGCCCTCGGCCCCCATTGTGGTGAAGGACGACCCCACGCTGCTGTTCATTAACAGCGGCATGGCCCCGTTCAAAGACTATTTCCTGGGCAACAAGCCCGCGCCCTACAAGCGCATTGCCGACACCCAGAAGTGCCTGCGCGTGAGCGGCAAGCACAACGACCTGGAAGAAGTAGGCTACGACACCTACCACCACACCATGTTCGAGATGCTGGGCAACTGGAGCTTCGGCGACTACTTCAAGAAGGACGCCATTGCCTGGGCCTGGGAGTTGCTGACCCAGGTGTACAAGCTGGACAAGGACCGCCTTTACGTCACCTACTTCGAGGGCGACGACAAGGATGGTACCGCTGCCGACACCGAAACCCAGAACCTGTGGCGCCAATACACCACCGACGACCGGATTTTGCCCGGCAACAAGAAGGACAACTTCTGGGAAATGGGCGATACCGGCCCCTGCGGCCCCTGCACGGAAATCCACATCGACCTGCGCTCGGAGGAAGAGCGTGCCAAAAAGCCCGGCCGTGAGCTGGTGAATGCCGACCACCCGCAGGTGGTGGAAATCTGGAACAACGTGTTCATGGAGTTCCAGCGCCTGGCCGACAAGTCGCTCATCAAGCTGCCCGAGCAGAGTGTGGACACCGGCATGGGCTTCGAGCGCCTCATGATGGCCGTGTCGGGCGTGAAGTCGAACTACGACACCGACGTATTTCAGCCGCTCATCCGCTTCATCGCCAAGGAAGTGGGCTTGGAGTACCACGGCACTGCCCCCGCAACGGTAAACGACCAGCCGGCTACCGAAAACGAGAAGACGGACATCGCCATCCGCGTCATTGCCGACCACATCCGCACCATCGCCTTCACCATCGCCGACGGCCAACTGCCCAGCAACGTGAAGGCAGGCTACGTTATCCGCCGCATCCTGCGCCGGGCCGTGCGCTACGCATTTTCGAGCCTGAACCAGAAGCAGCCCTTCCTCTACAAGCTGGTGCCCGTGCTGGCCGACCAAATGGCCGGCATCTTCCCCGAGCTCAAAGCCCAGGTGCCCTTCGTGCAGCGCGTGATTGAGGAGGAGGAAATTGCCTTCCTGAAAACGCTGGAAACTGGCCTGCGTCGCCTCGACGCGCTGGAAGAAAGCGCCCGCGCCAACGGTGGCGTCATCGACGGCAAAACCGCGTTTGAGCTGTCCGACACCTTTGGATTTCCGCTCGACCTCACCGCACTCATCGCCCGCGAAAAGGGCCTGACGGTGGACGAAAACGGCTTCAAAAAGGAGTTGGAGCAGCAGAAGAATCGCAGCCGCAACGCCCAGGAAACCGAGCAGAGCGACTGGGTGACCGTGACCGAAACCGACGCCCCCAACGTGTTTGTAGGCTACGACCAGGACGAGGCCACGGCCCACCTGCTGCGCTACCGCAAAGTCGACAAAAAGGGCAAAACCGAGTACCAGTTGGTGTTCGACCAAACCCCATTTTACGCTGAAAGCGGCGGGCAAATTGGCGACACCGGCTACCTGGAATCGCCGCTGAGCAAGGTGCGCGTGATTGATACGAAGAAGGAAAACGACCTCATCATCCACACCACGCTGGATTTGCCGCAGGATTTGGAGGCCGATTTCCTGGCCCGCCCTGATGCCGCCCGGCGCGCCCTCATCCGCAACAACCACACGGCCACCCACCTGCTGCAAGCCGCCCTGCGCACCGTGCTGGGCAGCCACGTGCAGCAAAAAGGCTCGCTCGTGAACGAGAAGCTGCTGCGCTTCGACTTCTCGCACTTTACCAAGGTGACCGATGAGCAGCTGCGCGAGATTGAAACCATCGTGAACGAGCGCATCCGCCAGCAGATTCCGCTCGACGAGCGCCGCAACGTGCCCATTGCCGAAGCCAAAAACCTGGGTGCCATGGCCCTGTTCGGCGAGAAGTATGGTGACTTTGTGCGCGTCATCACCTTCGACAAGGACTATTCGGTGGAGCTCTGCGGCGGCCTGCACGTGGCAAACACGGGCAGCATCGGCTATTTCAAAATCACTGCCGAAAGCGCGGTGGGCGCGGGCGTGCGCCGTATCGAGGCCGTGACGGCCGGCGCGGCCGAAGCCTACGTGGACCAGCAGCTGGCCCTGCTGGCCCAGGTGCGCGAGACGCTGGGCAACCCCCAACACCTCATCCCCAGCATCGAGAAGCAAAACGAGGAGATTGCCGCCCTGCGCAAGCAAATCGAGCAATTCGCCCAGCAAAGCATCAACCAGCAGAAAGACCAACTGGTGGGCCAGGTGAAGGACCTGAACGGCGTTAGCTTCCTGGCCGCGCAAGTGCAGGCCAGCAGCGCCGACGCCCTCAAAACCCTGGCCTTCAACCTTCGGCAGGCCGTGCCCAACCTTGTGGCCGTGCTGGGCGCCGAAATCGACGGCAAGCCCCAACTGGCCGTGATGCTGGAGGACGACATCGCCAAGGCCGGCAAGCTCAACGCCAGCACGCTGGTGCGCGAGCTGGCCAAGGAAATCCAGGGCGGCGGCGGCGGGCAGCCCTTCTTCGCCACGGCCGGCGGCAAGAACGTGGCCGGGCTAGGGGCTGCTATTGCCAAGGCCGAAGCGGCCGTGAGCAAGGCCCTGGCCTAATAGCTGGAGCTATTTGCAACGAATCAGGGACGCAATACTTTGCGTCCCTGATTCGTTTTTAAAGGTGCTATCAATCCTGCCTGTAATGGATGCGCATCGCCTGTTCCTGCTATTGATTTGGCTTGCAATGCCGGGCGCTTTGCTGGCACAGAAGGCAAACCCCAAGCGTATGGTGTATTACGAAGCGAAAAACCACCCTTTGCCTTCTCCGACCGGGGCGGTTTATGCTATCCAAACGGAATACATCGACAGCTTGCGGGCCATTGAGCGGTGGTTTTCCGGGCCGCAAAAAATCAGGGAAATGGCTTCCTTTTCTAATATCAGGCGCCGCTACCGCGATGGAGAAACAATTACCTATTATGACGACGGGAGCGTCAAAACCCGACTGGTTTATAATGATGGCCACTTGGTTTCCCGCGTGAGCTACTATCCCAATCACAAGCTTCGGCGGCAGCTGCGCGTTGAGCGGGATTCCGTTGTTGAGGATAGGTGCTTCAGCGAAAGCGGGGCACTCATGAATTGTGATACGCTGGCCCGGCAGCTTGAATGCCCCAACGGAAAGCCAAAGCCGTGCACCTTCTACAGCGTGGTTCGTTATCCGGCTAAGGCGTTAAAAGCCGGGGCGCAAGGCAAAGTCACGGTGAGCTTTGTGGTGAGTCGTTTCGGGGAGCTGGTTGATGCCTGGGTTGTGGATTCGCCTTCGCCACTCCTAAACGAAGAAGCCGTGGCGGCCATCCGGCGGATGAAATAGTTCTGCCCGCAATACATTGATTGCGAGCCGATGGATGTGCTATACACTGTTCCCATGACCTTTCGCATCGAGTAGGGTAGTCCGCATCCAACAAAATTCGCCATCTTTGAAAACAAGTCCCTGGTCAACACTTTCCACATACCAGGGCTTTTTATTCTGCCACATGCTGAAGTTTTGGAGCGCCCTGCTGGCGGTGCCCGCCCTGCTGCTTGCCGCCGCCCCGGCTAGCGCCCAAACAGACCCTGAGCCGGAGGCGACCACCGTTGCCCCCCGTCCTAAAACCACGGAGTACTATAGCGCCGACCACCGCCTGCTGCCCACGGCCCAGGGCGCCAGCTACCGCCTCGAAACCACTTACCGCGACAGCGTGGCCGGCACCGTGCGCATGTACGATGCGGCGGGCAAGCTGCAGCGTATCACCGCCTTTGGGCACGTGCGCCTGCAAGTCCGCCACGGCGCCACTACCACCTGGTACGATACCGGGCAGATGCACACCATGGAAGGCTACCAGGCCAACCAGCGCCACGGCGAGCTACTCGTGTACTACCCCGACGGCAAGCTGCGCCGCCGCGACCAGTTTGTGAAAGGCTTGCGCACCGCCGGCGAGTGCTTCGGGCCCGATGGCCAGCCGGTGCCTTATTTCGAATACCGCGTCATGCCCGTGTACAGCGAAGGCGATGGGAGCAATATGGCCGTGGTACAGGCCATTCAGCGCCGGACAACGTACCCGCAGGCGGCCCTGCGGCTTGCGCTCAATGCCCGCATCCTCATCGGTTTCACCATCGATGCGCAGGGGCGGGTGGGCGCCGTGCATATAGAGAAAGAGCCCATGC
The DNA here is from genome assembly GCF_015694735.1 of Hymenobacter properus. GTDB lineage: Bacteria > Bacteroidota > Bacteroidia > Cytophagales > Hymenobacteraceae > Hymenobacter > Hymenobacter properus. The sequence goes on from NZ_JADQDP010000001.1 coordinate 253,534, forward strand.
CGGAGCAAATAGCACCAAGCCTGCGCGCGGCATTTCAGGAAATCAAAAGCTCTGCCCTCGAAGCAGCCCGCCAACTCAAGCCCTTCCGCCCGGGCCAACTCGACGGGCAGACCGTGGCAGTTTCTTATTCAGTGCCCATTACGTTCCGGATAGAATAACGGGATTGACGATTATGATGAAGCCGCGGCTTAGCGGCTGTTTGCTTATATGAAATTGAAGTTTACCATTTGGGCGTCGGCAGCCTTGCTGTCGCTGGACACCACCGCCCGGGCCCAGCAAACGGCAGTCAGCATCAAAACCGAATACCTGGATTCGGCCAGCGTGGTGCTGCCCTCGGCCCAGGGAGCTGCCTACCGCTGCGAGACCGAGCAGGTAGATGCTGAAAAGGGGTTTGTGCGCACTTTCGGGATGGATGGCCGGCGTGTCGGCGTGCGGGAAGTGGAGTTTCAGCAAGGCCGGCCCGTGGCCCATGGCGTGGCAGAATCCTGGTTTGAAAATGGCCAGCTGCGCCTCCATGAGGAGTACATGCACGGCCACCGCCAGGGCGAAATGCGGCTTTACTACCCCAGCGGCCAGCTCAAGCGGCGGGCCCGCTACACTAAAGACTTCACGTCGACCGGCGAATGCTTTGCGGCCGACGGCCAAGCGGTGCCGTTTTTTGAATACGAAAAGCTGCCCGTATACCCGGCCGGCGACGGCGGCCCCGCGGCCGTGGTGTATGCCATTCAGCGCGGGGTGAAATACCCAAAAGATGCCATCAAGGCGGGTAAAGCCGGGCGGGTATTGGTGAGCTTCAACGTCACCAAAACCGGCGAGGTGGCCAATGTGCGGGTAATAGAAGGCGTTTTTCCGTCGCTCGACGAGCAAGTGGTGCAGTCCATTCAGCGGCTCAAGCCTTTCACGCCCGGCCAGCAGGATGGCGAGCCCATTGGGGTGCCCTACACCATTCCCGTCATGTTTGCACTTCAATAGGCACGTTAGCCCCATGACTTATTCTCAATGGCTGCTCACAGCCGCCCTCCTGAGCCTGGCTACCGCCAGCTACGCCCAAGACCAGCCCACGGCGCCGACCGCGCCCACCGCCCGGCTTACGGAAGTTGTGTACCTCGACGCCAACCGCCACCAGCTGCCCTCCGAACAGGGGGCCGTGGAGCGCAAGGAAACCATCTACCGCGACACCGTGAGTGGCACCACGCGCACCTACTACCTGCCGTCAGGCAAGCTCAAGTCTTTCGTGCCCTTTGCCAGCGTGCGCAAGAACCTGCGCCACGGCACCGTGAGCGAATACTACGAGAGCGGGCAGCTGCGCTACCAGGCCTCTTTTCAGGCGGGCCATGTGGTGGGGGATTTGGTGACCTACTATCCCGATGGCACCCTCAAGCGCCGCGAACACCACCAGTCCGACCAGCCTGACACGGGCGAATGCTTCGGTCCTGACGGCCAGCCCGTGGCGTACTTTCCCTACGAGCAAATGCCGGTGTACTCGGAAGGCGCCGGCGACAAAGCGGCCATGGTGCGCGCCGTGATGCTCAACGTCCGCTACCCCGTTGACGCCTTGAAGCAGCGGGTGTACGGCGTGGTGAAGGTAAGTTTCGTGGTGGGCAAAGACGGCCGGGTGCAGGACATTAAGCCGAATGATATCAAACCCGGGGACGTGCCCAAAGGCATCGCCCGCGCCTATGAGTCGCTGCAGGACGCGGCCGTGAGCGCCGTGCGTCAGCTCAAGCCCTTCGCACCGGGCCGGCAGGACGGCGAGCCGGTGGCCGTGTCGTTCACGGTGCCGGTCACGTTCCGCATTCAGTAGAGCGGGCAGGGGCAAAAAGATACCGCGCCGGGAGTTGGAAAAGTGAGGCAAGCAGGCATCTTTGCTACTGCATTAATTCCTTCAACTTCAATTTATTTCCTGCATGCGCCTTTTTACCCATTTCGCTGCCACAGGCCTTTTATTCGCTGCCCTGGCCCTGCCTGCCGGGGCCCAGACCTTCGCCGACCCGGCCAGCTACAACAACGCTATTGTGAACGAGCAGGTGGACCTGCTCAAGAAAAACCTGCGCTACATCAGCAAGGCCGCGCACAGCGAAAACGACCGGAAAATTGAAAACCGCCGCCTCGAAGTGGTGGAGCAGAACAAGGTGGCCGTGGCCAACGTGCAGCGCATGCCCGCCGCCTTCAAGGGCAACGCCGAGCTGCGCGCCGCGGCCCTCAAGGCCTTCAAAACCATGCTGGAGGTGTACTCAGCCGACTACAAGCAGGTGAACGCCCTAGCCGCCACCCGCACCGAAAGCTTCGAGGCCATGGAGCGCTACTACGCCGCTCAGGAAGCCGCCGAAGCCAAGCTGGCCGTGGTGGACGACAGCGTGAACGCCGCCCAGAAACGCTTTGCCAAGCAGTTCGGCATGAACATCGAGTCGACGCGCGAGTCGGTGAAGCTGGCCGAGTACACCCGCCAGGTAACGGCCGTGAACAAGTACCAGCACCAGGTGTTCCTGCCTTATTTCCGGGTGCAGAAAGCCAGCGCCAAGCTCACCGACGCCCTCAATGCCCAGAATGCCGCGGCCTTTGAGGCCGCCCGCGTGATGCTGGCCGCCGAGGCCGAGAAGTCGGCCACCGAACTTTCGGCCGTGCCCGCGTTCCGAGGCAAGGACGTGGCCTACCGCAACGCTGCGCGCGACGTAGCTAACCTCTACGTGGTGATGTGCGCCAAGCAGTTTGTGCAGATTGCGGAGCTGATGAAAAACAAGGACCACCTCACCAAGGTCGACGCCCAAACCATCAACGCCAACATCAACGCCTACAACACGCAGAACCAGAAATTCAACGAGGCCTACAGCCGCACCTCGTCCGCCTTCATGGACACCTATGTGCCGGTGATGAACGACTAGGCTAAAACTACAGCGCCTATGCATCGCATTGCTGCCTTTGCCGCTTGCATCGTTTGCGTAAGCACCATCAAGGCCGCGGCCCAACCGGCCACTGCTAAAGGGCCGCGCAAAGTAACCGTGTATCTGACGGCAAGCGGCGAGCAGCTGCGCAGCGCCGCCGGGGCCGACCACCGCGCCGAAATAACGATGCGCGACAGCGTTAGTGGGACCCTGCGCGAGTATTACCCCTCGGGCAAGCTCTGGCGCATTGTGCCCCTGGCCCACGTTGGGCTGGGCCTGCGCCACGGCGTGGCCTTGAGCTACGATGAAGCGGGAAAGCTGCGCAAGCGCGAAGAGTATGTGGGCGGCCACCCGCAGGGCGAAGTGCAGGTGTACGACGCCAATGGCGTGCTGAGCCGCACCAAGGTGTATAGCCAAGACAAACTGGTGAGCCAGCAATGCTTCACGCCCACCGGGCAGGCCAAGGATTGCCGCGAAGACAAACACGCCCCGCTTTATCCCCACGGCCTGACCGGCCTGGTCAGAGACATTGAAAAAGCGGCCGTGCTGCCACCGGAAGACTTGCTTCGGGGCAACTACGGGCTCGTTATCATCAAAGTAGTGGTCGATGAGCACGCCACCATTTCGGGTGCTACTGTGCTGAAAGCGCCCACGGTAAGAATGGGCCAGGCGGTGCTGGATGCCCTCAAGCGAATTGCGCCATTTCAGACGCCGGGCACGGTCGACGGTGAAAACGTTTCGGTCGTTTATACCTTGCCCATCAAGCTAGGCAAGCCCGGCATGGGGTGAAATATGTCTAATGCCTACCAGGACTCGCCCAGTTTCACCTTTCTGACAAATGGTGTCAGTAACTAAAAAAACAACGCGTGGTTTGAAAGGAATGGGTGGCCGGTGCTAACTCCTAAATGCGTTGTACGTAACTTTAAATTGAATGCACCGCGAAGCTGTTCCGCGGCGGGTCGACCACTTCATTTTTTATCCAGTGAAAGCACAGCTATTCGCATTTGGACTCTTGGCAAGCCTGCCGCTGGCCGGGCTCGCCCAGTCAGTAGAAAAAGACGTGCCCCAGCCTCCGGCTACTTTTTATACACCCGATTTTCAACCTACTACGCAATTTGATTCCACGGCCTACTGCGCCGAAACCACGTTTCGGGACAGTCTGGCGGGCATCACGCGGGTATTTTATCCGTCGGGGGCATTGCGCCAGTACATTCCCTTTGCCAACGTCTATAGGCAAACTATTCACGGCACGCTCACCACTTGGTACGAAGACGGCCGCATGCGCACCAAGGAAGACTACTATAATGGCGTTCGGCACGGCGACCTGCTCACCTACTACCCCGACGGCACCCTCAAGCGGCGCGACCATTACGAAAAAGGCTTCTGCGGCATCGGCAATTGCTACGGCCCCAACGGGGCGCCGGTGCAGTACTTCGTTTACGAACAGCTTCCGCTGTATCCGGGCGGCGAGGCCCAGCTCACCAAGGAGCTGGCCAAGGGCGTGCGCCTGAACCCGCGCGAACTGAGGCAGATGCGCAGCGAAAGCGCTCAGTTTTACCGGATGGCCCGCGGCGGCCTCAACCGGGAAGTCGACGTGGAGCTCTTGGTGGGCGAAGATGGCCGTATCACCCAAGCCAAGGTGGTGAAGTCGAATTCTTCGTTTCTGAACGCAGCCGCCCTGCGGGCCGTGGCCAAGCTCAAGCGGCAGTTTGTGCCCGCCCGGCGCGACGGCCAAACCGTGAAAAGCCACTATACCGTGCCCGTGTACTACACCATGGAAATGCCATACGGCCAGAACGGCGGCGCCAGCAACCCCCGCAACCCGAACTATTTCCCGCAGGGTACCCGACGCTGGTAGTTTTGGTGGGGGCGAATGACCGAAAGTGGGGTAGAGGGCGGCTGCGCGGCCGGGCTTTGCGGGCCGCCAAACGCGGCGGGCTTGGCCGCAGCCGTTACCTTTAAGGCTGAATAGCTTTTAGTACCCCGCGTTTTTAGTTATGGACGAAGCCACCCTTGCCCAATACCAGCCCGTTATCGGCCTCGAAGTACACGCTCAGCTCCTCACGCACAGCAAGATGTACTCGGCCGATGAAAACGAGTACGGCGTTGCGCCCAACACCAACCTGTCGGTTATCACCCTCGGCCACCCCGGCACCTTGCCCAAGGTGAACCGCACGGCCGTGGAATTTGCCATGAAAATGGGCCTGGCCACCAACTGCCAGATTCGGCGCGACAACCTGTTTGCCCGCAAAAACTACTTTTACCCCGACCTGCCCAAGGGTTATCAGATTACGCAGGACAAAACCCCGATTTGCACCGAAGGCCACGTCGAAATCCGCCTGGCCGACGGCAGCACCAAACAAATCGGCATCACCCGCATCCACATGGAGGAAGACGCGGGCAAGAGCATGCACCTGGCCGGCGAAACCGAAACCCTGGTGGACCTGAACCGCGCCGGCGTGCCGCTCATCGAGATTGTGAGCGAGCCCGACATCCGGACCGGCGAAGAAGCCTACGCCTACCTCACCGAAATCAAGAAGCTGGTGGAGTACCTCGGCATCTGCGACGGCAACATGGAGGAAGGCTCCTTGCGTTGCGACGCCAACATCTCGGTGATGAAGAAGGGCGCCACGCAGTTCGGCATGAAGGTGGAAGTGAAGAACATGAACTCCTTCCGCAACGTGCAGCGCGCCATTGCCTACGAGATTGAGCGTCAAATCAGCATCATCGAGGCCGGTGGCGAGGTGGACAGCGAAACCCGGGGCTTCGACGCGGCCAGCGGCACCACCAACGGCCAGCGCAGCAAGGAAACCCTCAACGACTACCGCTACTTCCCCGAGCCCGACCTGCCCCCGCTCATCATCTCCGACGAGTGGCTGCACCGCGTGGCCGCCGAGTTGCCGGCCCTGCCGCAGCAGCTCTACGCCCGCTTCACCGGCGAGCTGGGGCTGAGCGACTACGACGCCACGGTGCTCATCGACCAGAAAGACGTGGCCCTGTTCTTCGACGAGCTGGCCCGCCTCACGCCTAACGCCAAAGCTGCCGCCAACTGGGTGATGGGCCCGGTGAAAAGCTACCTCAACGAGCGCGCCCTCACCATGGCCGACTTCCCGCTCGACGCCGCCCAACTGGCCGGCATCATCGAGTTGATTGACGCAGGCAAGCTGAACTACTCGGTGGCCAGCAAGCAGCTGCTGCCGCACCTGCTCGAGCATCCCACCGCCAACGTGACCGGTGCGGCTGAAACCCTCGGCTTGCTCCAAAAAGCCGACAGCGGCGAGCTGGAGGGCCTGGTGCAGCAAGTGCTGGCCGCCAACCCCGCCAAGGTGGCCGAGTACCGCGCCGGCAAGAAGTCGCTCACCGGTATGTTCATGGGCGAGCTGATGAAGCTGACCGGCGGCAAAGCCGACCCCAAGCTGGCCAACCAGCTGCTGCGCACCGCGTTGGAAGGCTAGGTGGTGAAATAGTGGATGGGCGGATTGGTGGGTTAGCGCATGAAAACCCGCCAACCCACCAATCCAGCTTTTCGGAACAATAATTTTACTGCCTGGCGTTGGCTATTTTTACGCATAAGCATATGCTTTATCCCATGATAAAATCTGTTTTCATTGCTGCTACCGCGCTGGGTTTGGCCAACGCCTGCCAGCCGGCTTCCGCCGCCGAGGGCTACGAAGTATCGGGCCAGCTGAAAAATGCGCCGGCCGGCACGGTGGTGCATCTCTCGGAGCTGACCTCGAACCAGTTTGTGGAGAAAACCCAGGCCAAGACCGACGCTTCTGGCAATTTTACGCTGAAAGGTTTGTCGCCCACGCCCGGCATCTACCAGCTCAAGCTCGACGAGCCCAACCAGGTGCTGCTGCTGCTCGACAATAAAACCCACATACAACTGAGCGGCGACGCCAAAAGCCTGCCCACGTCCTACACCGTGAAAGGCAGCAAAGACGCCGAAGTGCTGCGCCAGCTCACGCAGGTAATGCAGGGCTCTAAAACCGAGCTCGAAAGCCTGGGCCAGCGCTACAATGCCGCCGGCCAGGCGGGCAAGGCAGATGAAATGAAGGCCATTGAAAAGCAGTACTACACCATTCAGAGCACCAATTCGGCCAAGATGAAGGGTATCCTGCGGCGCAACGCCACCGCGGTGGCCAGCGGCTTTGCAGTAGGGGCGTTTCTGAACCCGGACGAGGAATTTGCTTTTGCCGACTCGCTGGCCGGTGTGCAGCGCAAGGCCAACCCCAACTCGCCCTTCACCAAGGAACTGACGGCCCGGCTGGAACCCATGCGCGCCACGGCCCAGGGCAGCCAGGCCCCGGAAATCAACCTCGCGCAGCCCGACGGCAGCAAGCTGGCCCTCAGCAGCCTGCGCGGCAAATACGTGCTGATTGACTTTTGGGCCAGCTGGTGCGGCCCCTGCCGCCAGGAAAACCCCAACGTGGTGAAGGCTTACAACGCCTTCAAAGACAAAGGCTTTACCATCTATTCCGTGTCGCTGGACCAGGATAAGGGCAAGTGGGAGAAGGCCATTGCTTCCGACGGCCTTACCTGGCACCACGTGTCGGACCTGGCGGGCTGGAACAGCGTGGCCGGCGCGGCCTACGGGGTGAAGTCCATTCCTCAGTCTTTCCTGCTCGACCCGCAGGGTAAAATCATCGCCAAGAACTTGCGCGGCGAGGCCCTGGCCGCCAAGCTGGCCGAGGTGCTGAAAACAGCACCGGTGAATTAATATTCTGCTGAAATTGAATGAAAAAGGTTCTCCGTGTGAGCGGAGAGCCTTTTTTATTTAAGGATAGGTGTATACTGCAGTTTGATAATTCGGCCCTTTCCTCTGCGCTTTACGTGTCGATAAAGACGTTTATACTTCTATTCCTCTTGCTTGCCAGCATACTACAACTTGCTGCGCAGCCCACGCCCGAGGCGTTGGTAAAAAGGGGGGTAGATGTGGTGCGCGTGGGCGTGCTGCCCGACCGAGGCTACACCTGGGACCAGATTCGCACCGATAGCGCACTGGCTTTTGCGCCGGCCGACTCGCTGCGCCCGGCACTGGGCCGCCGCTACTGGCTGAAATTAACGTTACGCAACCGCAGCCGCTACGCCGAAGCCGTGCGACTCCACGTGTTGCCCAACCTGGACAACACGCTTTATTATTTCGACGAAGACGCCCAAAGCTGGCAGAGCTGGCGAACCGGCCTGACACAGACCAGCTGGCGCCTCTGGCACGTACCAAGCGGCGGTACCACCTGCTACGTGCGGGTAAATCTGCCGGCGGGCGTCGGCCTGCCGCGCGCCATCGGCTGGGGCGTGCGCCTGGAGCTGGCTGCGGCGGCGCAGGCCGCCGACCGATTTGGCTGGGCTGTGTGGATGGGCACGGTGGTGGTGCTAGGGCTGCTGGCCCTCGTGGGCCTGTACTCCTATGCCCGCTCGCGCGACCGCGCCACGTTGTATTACTTCGGCACGCAGGTGGGGGCGGCGCTTTACGTTACGTCGTTGTCCAGCTGTTTGAGCGACTGGTATCGCTCCCCGGTCTTCAGCGCGCGGGTGCTGGATAATGGCATAAGCTATGGACACCATCCCGGCAACGTGCTGATGCACCTGAGCGTGGTGCTGCTGCTCGGGGGCATCGGGCAAATGACCCGCGCCTACCTGAACACCCCCACGCGGCTGCCCCGCCTGGATGCCACCCTGCGCTACGCGCTGGGGGCTTACTTCGCCTTCACGCTGGTGGTGCTGGTGGTGAGTGGAAGCGGCTTTTTCCTTGATTATTACACGCTGCCGTTTCACAACATGCTGGCACTGGCGGTGGTGGGGCTGGTGTTGGCCATCACCGTTGTGGCCGTCCGGCGCCGGTTGCCGGCGTCCCGGCCTTTCTTGCTGGCCAACGTGCTGCCCCTGCTACTGATTCTGCTCGTGGCCGGCCACAACGTGCTGTTTGGCTACGACAAAGAAGCCATTCGACTGCTGCCCAATCTGGCGGTGGTGGCGCATGCCCTCGGCTTTATGGTGGCGCTCACCATTCGCCTCCACACCATGCAGCGGACCTTGCTGGCCACGGAGCGGGAAGCTCAACTGCTAGCCCTGGACATTCAGGAACAAGAGCTGCGCAACCGGGAAATTGTGCTTAAAAACAGCCACATTCAGGCGGCGCTGCTGGCCCTGCAGCAGCGGCAGCAGGCCCGCGAGCAGCACACCCAGCAGCTGAGCTACGACAACGAACAGCACCAAGCCACTAACCAGGAGCTACAGGCGCAGCTCGAAGCCAACCAGCGCGAGCTGGCGTCTGCCAGCCTGTACGTGCAGCAGAAAAACGCCCTGCTGGCTGAGCTCAAGCAGCAGATTCAGGAGCTGAGCGCGCAAAGCCCCGAGCAGCGCAAGGAGCTGGCGGGCATCAAATCCATCCTGCAAACCAGCCTTTACCTCGACGAGGACTGGGGCAAATTCAAGCTTCATTTCGAGCAGGTGCATCCGCGCTTTTTTGAGGAGCTGCAGGACAAGTACCCGGCCCTGACCAAGAACGAGCAGCGCCTGTACTGCTACTTCCACATCAACCTGGCAACGAAGGAAATTGCGGCCTTGCTGAACATTGACCCGGCCAGTGTGCGCCGGGCCAAAACCCGGCTCTACAAAAAGATTACCGCCGCTGATATGGCCGCCGGCCGCACCCCGGCGGCTGAGCTTCCGGACCAGCCCGCGACCGGGCAGGAGTAGTTCTTGCTATGGTCTGGCTGGCCGTGCGCTGGCCGGCGGCAAGCGGTTTGCCCGGTAGTAGAACGGCCGCCGAAAGAGAATTGCTGACTACATCAAAGCCCGGGTGGTAGACGTGCCGCGCGATGGCCCGGGTGGCCTATGCCTACCTAGTTAGGTACTATAATTTATAGGTCGTTAATTATTTGTATTGGTAATCAGTTTGTTGTAAAAAGTGTCTACACTTTGTCTACGCTCCTGATTAGGAAATGGCGGGAAGGCGAAGGAAGGTTTGCAGCCGCTGGGGCTGGTCGGCCACCGCCCCGGCGCTCCGAACCCTTCGGCCACCGCTCTACCCCGAGCGGGCGGCGCGCTGGCCCCTGAGGTAAGCCCTCGGTGCCGGCGCCGCCGCACGGCGGATGTCCCTACTTGTTTCCCATCCTTTCTTTTTGCTATGCAAAACCGTTACTTCAGCATTCCACCGGCAGCCCTCGCGCTGCTGGCCGTTGTCCCCCTCACGGCTCAGGCCCAGACGGGGGGCGTCGGTATCGGCACCTCTGCCCCCGACGCCTCGGCAGCGCTCGAGATAAGCAGCACCAGCAAAGGCCTGCTGCCTCCGCGCCTGAGCCTGAGCCAGCGCGACGCCATTGCCAGTCCGGCCATTGGCCTGACTATTTATAACACCACCACGGGCAAGCTCAATACTTGGAACGGCACCAGCTGGGATTCTGCCTTGAGCGCCACTGAGCAGCCCATCCCGGGTGTCAGCGCTACTTTCAACTTCACTGGCGCGCCGCAAACCTACACCGTGCCCACAGGCGTGAGGAGCATTATGGTGACCGTGGCCGGGTCCTATGGCGGATATTCGGCCTCCTACGCCCAGGGCGGCAACGGGTCCAGGGTGCAAGCCACGCTGGATGTGACGCCCGGCGAGGTACTGACGCTATACGTGGGCGGTGCGGGTGGTAACGGTCGTTCTGGTGCCAGTGCTTCTGCGCCCGGGGGCTACAACGGCGGCGGCAGCGGCTACGCGTCGGCTGGCGGAGGCGGCGGGGCTTCTGACATTCGACGCGGCGGCACGGCACTGAGCAACCGCATTGTAACGGCTGGTGGCGGCGGGGGCGGCGGCTGCGAGAGCGCCGCCGACGGCGGTGCCAGCTACTGGTACGGTTCTACGAGCGGGAGCGGAAGCGGCACGGCCGGGGGCCAGGGAGGGTACACCAATGCACAGAGTGGCTCTGGTTATGGAGGGACGGGCGGCTACGACTATAGCGGCGGTGGCGCCAAAGGGGGCGACGGAAGCTTCGGGCAGGGCGGCAGCGGCAGCGGCAGCTCGGCTAACAGCCCTTACCGGAGTGGGGGCGGCGGGGGCGGCGGCTACTACGGGGGCGGTGGGGGCGGCACCGCCAACCCGGTCAACTACCCCAGCACCAACATCGGCGGGGGCGGGGGCGGAGGCACCTCCTACGTGGTAGCAACCGGTGCCAGCGCCGTGAGCATTGGGTCTAACTCCCAGAATAGCGGCTTCATCACCATTACGCCCGCGGCCCAGTTCGCGGCCCCGGTTCTCGATGGCAGCAACTTTGTGAACGTGCCCGGCACCTGGCAGGTGAGTGGGGCCAATGTGTACCGGGCCGGTGGCAACGTGGGCATTGGCACGGCCACCCCCGGTGCGGGACTGCACGTGAGCACGGCCGAAAAGCCTTCTGTGTCGGGTGCCAGCGGGGTCTACCTCTCGGGCGGGGCCTCGGGCAACCCCAACGTCGAATTGCGCGGCACCAACGGCGCGGTCTACATCGATTTTGCCCACGACCTTAGCACCGACTTCTCCGCGCGCCTGCTCTCGAACAGCAACGGTCTGGGCTTCCACACGGGCGGCAGCAACACCCCGCGCCTGCTCATCGACCCCACCGGCGCCCTCACGCTGAGCAGCCTGGCCGGCTCCGGCACCCGCATGCTCATAACGGATGCCAACGGTCTGCTCAGTGCCCAGGCCCTGCCCGGAGGCGACAACCTGGGCAACCACACCGCTACCCAAAACCTAAGCTTGGGCACCAACCTGTTGACAGGCGGCGGCAGCATCGGGCTGGGAATAAGCAGCACAGGCACGGTGGGCATTGGCGGAGCGGCCACTGTTGGCACCACCTTGGGCGTTGGCGGCGCGGCCACCATTGGAGGAGCCGCCACCGTGACCGGCGCGGCCACCATTGGAGGAGACGCCACCGTCGGCGGCACCGTTGGCATCGGCACGACTACTCCGGCTGCTTCGGCCATGCTCGACGTGACAAGCACCACCAAGGGCTTTCTGCCTCCGCGCCTGAGCCTGGTGCAGCGCGACGCCATTGCCAGCCCGGCCGCGGGGCTTACCGTGTACAATACGAGCACGAATAAGCTCAACACCTGGAACGGCACGAGCTGGACCGAAACGCTAACAACTACCGAACAACCCGTGCAGTACCCGGCCCAGACGTTTAGCTCGCCGGGGCAATACACCTACACCGTGCCCGCTAACATCCGCAGCCTGACTGTGACGGCCAATGGGGCCGCGGGCGCCGGTGTCCAGCGGCTTTACCCGACCCCCAATACTTCGGGCGGCGCGGGCAGCCAGGTGCAGGCCACGTTGACGGTCACGCCGGGCGAGGTACTCACCGTGGTGGTAGGGGGCCGGGGCGCCCCCCTGAATGGTGGCTTCAATGGTGGCGGCAGTGGCGTGAATAACAATGCCAACTACTTTACCTCCGGCGGCGGGGGCGGCGCCAGCGACGTGCGCCGTGGCGCCGCAACCTTGGCCGACCGCCTGCTGGTAGCGGCCGGCGGTGGGGGCGGCGGCGGCGGCGGCAACGGCGGAGCCGGAGGCGCCCCCAACGGTAGCACGGGAACCGACAGCTACAACATCCCGGGCACGGGTGCCACCCAAAGCAGCGGCGGCAACCAAGGCGGCGCTCCCGGCCAGGGCGGCAACGGGGGTAGCAGCACACTTAACGGCGGCGGGGGCGGTGGCGGTGGCTACTACGGGGGCGGCGGCAGTGGCGGCTACGGTGGCGGTGGCGGCGGCAGCTCCTGGGTATTACCTACGGGCAGCACCAACATCACGATGACGGCTGGCAGCAACGGCGGCGACGGCAGCGTAACCATCGCGCCGGCAACCGTGGCCTATGCGGCGCCCGTGCTCGATGGCAGCAACTTCATCAACGTGCCCGGCACCTGGAGCGTGAATGGCGCCGACGTGTACCGCCCCACCGGCAACGTGGGCATCGGCACTGCAGACCCGCAGGCTGGGCTGCACCTGGACCGGCCTGAATCCTCTTCGGGTTCGGCGTTGGGCGTGCTCCTGAGCGGCGGCACCAGCGGCAACCCCAGCATCGAACTGCGCGGCAATGGCAAAACCCCTTACATCGATTTCGTAGAAACCAGCGGCTTGGACTACACCACCCGCCTCCTCAGCTATGGTGGCACGCTAAACCTGACCTATGCCGGGGCTGTCGCCAGCAAGCCAACTTACTTGCTGAACGTGGAGGGCGGCATCACGGCCACCGGCCAAGTGCGGGCCAATGGCGTAGTACTCACCTCCGATGCCCGCTTCAAGCAGAACGTGCGCCCCATTGGTAGCGCCCTGGCGTCGGTGCTGGCTATGCGCGGCGTGCGCTACGAATGGAATGCGCTGGGCGTCCGCCACGGCGGCACGGCCAAGGCTGGGCAGGTGGGCCTGCTGGCCCAGGAGGTAGAGAAAATATACCCCGAGCTAGTGAGCACCGATAAGGACGGCTACAAAGCCGTGAACTACGCCCAGCTCACCCCTGTGCTCATCGAAGCCCTCAAGGAGCAGCAGGAGCAGATTGAAGCGCTAAAAGCCGAAGCGGCTACGGCACAAGCCAAGGCCGCCCAGGCCACGGCCACTTTGGAAACCTTCGAGGCCCGGCTGCGGCGCCTGGAGGCGGCCACCGGCGGCCAAGCCCAACGCTAACGGACGCGCTGCCGACGGGGCGTGCATTTTGCCCTTCACACTAACTTTTAAACGCGATAAGCAACGGTATGAAAAACGGCTTTACCCTCGCGCTGCTACTGCCTGCCCTGGGTGGCTTTGCGCAAACCCTCACCAACGACGGCGCTACCCTTAGCGTGAGCTCCGGGGCCACGCTTTATGTGCAGGGCTCCTTGCAAAACAACGCCGGCAGCACCCTGAGCAATACCGGCATCGTGGAGCTCACCGGCGACCTGACCAATGCCGGTACGCTGGCGGCGCCGGGCAAGCTGGTGTTCAGCGGCAGTGCCAACCAGACCTTTACGCCAGGTAGCGCCACCGTAGGCACGCTGGTGTTGGCCAGCACCGGTGCTGTTGGCCAGCGCACCCTGAGCCTGCCCGCCGACCTGACGGTGGGTTCAGCGTTCATTCTGCAAAGTGGCCTGTTACGCACGGCGGCCAGCGCCACGCTCACCCTGCCCGATGGCGCCACGCTCAGCGGCGAGGGCCCCGGCCAGTATGTGCAAGGCAACCTGCGCATCGAGCGCGCGGCGGGTACAGGCCCGCTCGATTTCGGACACGGCGCCATCCTCGACCGTTCCGGGCTGGGCCAGGTCACCATCACCCGCACCGCCGGCCTGCAAACCAACAACGTGAGCCGGGCCGCGGGCCTGGGCACCCCCGGCGCGCAGGGCATCGACCGCATCTGGACCGTAGAAACTGCCACGCCGCCGGCCGCCGCCGTGCCCTTCACACTGCAATGGGTAGCCGATGATGACAACGGCATATCCAGCTTTAGCACCACCCAGGCTTGGCGTGCGCCGCTGGGTTCGGCCGCTTGGGCCGCCACCGGCAGTTCTGGTGCCGCCGCGGTGAGTGGCAGCACGCGCAGCTTTTCGTTCAGCACCCTGGCCCTCGGCCGGCTCACGCTTGGTGGCCTGGCTGCGCCGCTCCCCGTCACATTGGTGGCCTTCACGGCCACGCCCCAGGGCGCCGATGCGCTGCTGCGCTGGACCACGGCTTCGGAGAAAAACAACGACCGGTTTGAGGTGGAAGCCAGCGCCGACGGTCGCACCTTCCGCCGCATTGGCACCGTGGCCGGCGCGGGCAGCAGCCAGACGGCCCATCACTATCAATTGGTCGACCCCGCCATTGCCCACTACGGCACCAACTTGGTCTACTACCGTCTGCGCCAGGTCGACACCGATGACACGGCGGTTTATTCGCCCATTCGCACCGTGGCCGTTGACTTAGCTAGTCAGCCTGCTGGCCTGGCTCTGTTTCCGAACCCCACCCGGACTGAGGCTACCCTTACCGGCGCCCAGCCGGGGGCTGCCGTGATGGTGTATGATGCTGTAGGCCGGCACGTGCTCAACGTCACGGCCGATGCTGACGGCCACGCCGCACTGGTGCTGCCTAAAGGCGTGGCCACCGGCGTTTACGTGGTGCGTACCGGGAGCAAAGCACTGCGTCTCACCGTGGAGTAGAGGCAAGCCTCCCCAAGATTTTGCGCAACAAAAAGCCCCCACCGATTTAGGTAGGGGCTTTTTGTTGGTTGGCAGTGTGGTGCGCTTACTGTCAGTTTTTTTAATCAAGCTAGCTAAACATACGCTGCAGGCCCGGCCACAGCCGCTTTTTTAAACTCACGTCGTACTCCACCAAATCGACCGTGGCCGACGCCAGATAAGCGAGGTTGAGGCTGGGAAACAGCACGGGCTCGTAAATCTGGGTGTTGCGTATGGTGGTGTCGAGCAGGTTTTTTCCAAAGGCGATGATTTGCGTGGCCGCCAGCTGCTGGCGCAGGTTGGCCAGCGCCACGGGCAGCTCCGATTCCACGTTCACCAGCATCACATCGGCCATCACCATGTTCAAGGCCTGCAGCATCTTGTTCAGAAACACGTTGCGGTGCAGCTTCTGGAACTGGTCGGCGGGGAGCCGGAAAAGCAGTACCACGCCCTGCGGGTTGTTGCCCATGGTCGAATAGGGCGTCATCATCACCGGCGGCACCCCGGCCGGAACGGGCGCGGGCGGCGGTCCGGCCGGGGCCACATCGCGCGCACTGGCCAGCCGGTCGGTAAGCTTGACCTGGGTGGCCGTCGGAATCGACTTCGGCAGGCCGGCCCGCGGGGCGGGCGCGTCGTCGGGGCGGTTCAAACGGTCGGCCAACGGGGTAGCGCGGGCCGCATTAGTGGGGGGTGCCGGCGCCGCGCCAGTTGCCGCCGGGGCCAAAGGCGCTGCGGGCGCCGCTGACTCGGCGGGCACGTAAAGCGTGACGTCGGTGTAAAAATTTTGCAGAAAAGCCAGTTGTTCAGCAGACATAGCAGACGAAGAGCTTATAGAAACAGCGCAAAATATACAACAGGTTTCCCCGCTTATTCCAAGGCAAACAAGGCTTTCAACTCGCTGGCTTCGCCGGGTTGCATGCGGCCGGCCAGCACGAGGCGCAGCTGGCGGCGGCGCAGGGCCCCGTCGTAGAGGGCGATTTCCTCGGGCGTTTCGGGCACGGCCTCGGGCACATCGATGGGCCGGCCGGACTGGTCCACGGCCACGAAGGTGAAGAAAGCCTCGTTGGTTTTGAGCTTGGTGCCGCTGGGTATGTCCTCGGCCCACACGTCGATGTGCACCTCCATGCTCGAGCTGAAGGCCCGCGTCACCTGGGCCTGCAGGGTCACCACGTTGCCCAGCCGGATGCTGTCGCGAAACGACACGTTGTCGACCGAAGCCGTGACCACAATGCGGTTGGAGTGTTTCTGGGCCGAGATGGCGGCGGCAATGTCCATCAGGTGCATCATGCGGCCGCCCATCAGGTTGTTGAGGGTATTGGTATCGTTGGGCAGCACCAGCTCCGTCATGATGACAAAGGAGTCGGCTACCGATTTTTGCTTGCGCATATGCGGGCGTTGTGAGTCAGTTGGTAATGAAACCGGACGAAGCAGCAATAAGCCTCAACCGGCGCACAAAGGTACGCCGCCGCCCCAAGCGGCTGCCGCAAAAAAAGCCCTATCCGTTTTCGGATAGGGCTTTTTGGCTTTTAAGACTCCGGTTGGCTTACTCGACGGTGAGCTTGGAGGTGAAGGTCTGGCCGTCGAGGCTGACGCGCACCAGGTACACGCCGGCTTGCAGGGGGCGCCCGGCGGGGCTCAGGGGCAGCACCTGCGGGCCGGCGCCGTAGGCCTTGGCCGGCAGCGTGAGCACGGGGCGGCCGAGCACGTCGGTGAGCGAGACCTGCACCGAGGCGGCTTTGTCGAGGGCCAGGTGCACGGCCGTCTCCTTGGTCAGCGGGTTGGGGTACACGGCAATGCCGCGGGCCGCACCAGCGTCGGCTTTAGCGGCCAGGGCGGTAGTAACCCGCATGTTGTCGAGGAAGAAGGTGTTGCCCTGAGCGGAACCGTTCACCATTTGCAGGCGTACTTTGAAAAGGCCGCTGCCCTGGAACTGGGCCGGGATAGCCACGCTCAGCGTTTGCCATTCGGTGCTCGAGGCGGGCACGTAGCCGTCAATCGGCGTCAGGCCCTGCGTGGTGAGCGTAGCACCCGTGAGGGTGGTCGGCGTCTGCCAGGATTGGCCGCAGTCCGAGCTGAAAGAAATGCGCAGCTGGGTATTGTCGGTGCTGGAGCGCAGGGCGTAAGCACGGTCAAAGCGCAGCGTGGCATTCGTAAGACCCGAGAGGTTGATGTTCGGGGTAACGAGGGTGGTGATGGCGCTGGCCGGGTAGGTGCGGTTGGTCACCGTCAGGTAGGCCGAGCCGTCGGCGGCGGGCACGGCGGCCTGGCGGCGCCACACAAACGCGCCGGCCGCGCCGGCGGCCGTGGTGCCGCTGGTTTCGTAGTTGCGCAGGGTGGGCGTGGCGTAAATGTTGGGGAAGTTAACGTCTTCAAACGACTGCGTCAGCGGAGCTGTTTCGCCACCCGTGGGGCCTTCGACGCGGATGATGTTGGTCTGGGTGCTGGTGCTGCTGCCGACGGAGTTGGTCACCGTTTCGGTCACGGAATAGAAACCCGCGGCCGGGTAGCTCACGGTGACCTGCTGGCCCGTGGCCGTGGCCGGCGTGCCGCCGGGGAACGACCACGAGTACGTCAGCGTGCCGCCCGTCGGGGTGAAGTTGGTGGAAAAGTCGCGCAGCGTTACCGGCGTGTTGATGCACACGTTGCCGCTGGTGCCCGGGGCTACGGAGAATGCGGCAATCGGGGCACAGTCGGGCGCCACGTAGCCGTCGTTGGTGCCCGTAAATACCAGGTTGGCCTGCGAGGTCAGCACCGAGCGGTTGGCGGCCAGAACGTTGCGCATGTAGGTGCGCTGGCCCTGGGTAAACATCCGGAAGCAGTACGAATAGTCCATGAAGTTCTGCACGTTGGCGATGGGGCCGCAGGGTGCGTAGTTCAGGTTGCAGTTGCTGTAAATACCATCCGTTTGGGGAGTATCCGGAATGTTGTCGGTGCCGGTGCAGTTGCCGGTGCCGGGGTTGTTGGTGGCGCCCCAGGTGTGCGAAAGGCCGAGGTAATGGCCTATTTCGTGGGTAGCAGCGCGGCCCACGTAGAGGCTGCCCGTGCCCTGCGTACCGAAATAAGTGCTCAGCACCGTGAAACCGTCGCGCACGTTGGTAGGGGTGTTGGGCGGCGACACGTAGCCGGCGGCACCGCTGGCGATGCCCCGCACCACCCAAATGTTCATGTAGCGGCTGCGGTCCCAGTTCGAAATGGCTTGCACAGCGCCGCTGCCGTCGTCGGTAGCAATGCTGGGCGCGTAGTGGCGGGTGATGCCGGTGGTGCAGTTGCCGTTGGGGTCCTTCTTGGCCAGGCGGAAGCGGAAACCGACGGCCGCCGCGATGGGCCGAAACAGCGGCGCGATGTCGGCCGTGTCGGGGTTCAGTTTCTGATAGTCCAGGTTCAGCTGGTCGATGGCGCTGTTAATCTGCCGGTCGCTGATGTTGTCGGTGCCGCCCGTGTGGATGATGTGCACCACCACCGGAATGGTGATGTCGGTCACGTAGTTATTGCGCTGCTGCACCCCCTGGGTTTGCGCCTTCGAGAGCGCCTCCATGCGCTCGTTGAACTGCTTCTGCGCCTCGCGGGCTCCGGGGTGCTCAGCAAAGTAACGGTTCTGCTCGGCCGTGGTGCCGCACCAGTTCGGCAAGATGCCAGCCGGCGCTTGGGCACTGGCGCCCAAGCCCGAAAGGGTCAGCAAAGCTGCCAGAGCCGAGGGTAAAACTCTTTTCATCATAGAGAAGGTGAGGAGGGGAAAAATGAATATTATCGAACCAACGCCAATGCGTGGAATTAAAATTCAGTGTTTCAGCAAATATACAACTTCAAGCCTTAGCTTGTATGAGCCAAAAAAGCCCCATCCGATTTCGGATGGGGCTTTTTTGCTTTTAGCGACTCCGCCGGTTTACTCGACGGTGAGCTTGGAGGTGAAGGTCTGGCCGTCGAGGCTGACGCGCACCAGGTACACGCCGGCTTGCAGGGGGCGCCCGGCGGGGCTCAGGGGCAGCACCTGCGGGCCGGCGCCGTAGGCCTTGGCCGGCAGCGTGAGCACGGGGCGGCCGAGCACGTCGGTGAGCGAGACCTGCACCGAGGCGGCTTTGTCGAGGGCCAGGTGCACGGCCGTCTCCTTGGTCAGCGGGTTGGGGTACACGGCGATGCCGCGGGCAGCGCCGGCGTCGGCCTTGGTGGCCAGGCCACCAGTCACGCGCAGATAATCAAGGAAGAAGGTGTTGCCCTGAGTTGTGCCATTCACCAGTTGCAGGCGCGCCTTAAAGAGGCCGCTGCCCTGGAACTGGGCCGGAATGGGCACGCTCAGCGTTTGCCATTCGGTGCTCGAAGCGGGCACATAACCGTCAATCGGCGTCAGGCCTTGCGTGCTGAGGGCCGTAGCGTTGAGGACAATGGGCGTCGACCAGGTCGTGCCGCAGTCTGTGCTAAAGGATACGCGCAGCTGCACGTTGTCAGAGCTGGAGCGCAGAGCGTAGGCACGGGCGAAGCTAATGGCGGCGTTCGGGGTGCTGCTCAGGTTGATGTTCGGGGTTACGAGGGTGGTGATGGCGCTGGCGGGATAGGTGCGATTGGTCACCGTCAGGTAAGCCGAGCCGTCGGCGGCGGGCACGGCGGCCTGGCGGCGCCAGACAAACGTGCCGGCTACGCCCGCGCCCGTAGTGCCGCTAGTTTCGTAGTTGCGCAGGGTGGGGGCGGCATAAATGTTGGGGAAGTTGACGTCCTCAAACGACTGGGTCAACGGGGCCGTCTCCCCGCCGGTGGGGCCTTCGACGCGGATGATGTTGGTCTGGGTGCTGGTGCTGCTGCCGACGGAGTTGCTCACGGTTTCCGTCACGGAGTAGAAGCCGGCGGCGGGGTAGCTCACGCTCACCTGCTGGCCCGTGGCCGTGGCCGGCGTGCCGCCGGGGAACGACCACGAGTACGTCAGCGTGCCGCCCGCGGGCGAGAAGTTGGCCGAGTAGTCACGCAAGGTCACCGGCGTGTTGATGCACACGTTGCCGCTGGTGCCAGGGGCCACGGCAAACGAGGCAATCGGGGCACAGTTAGGGGCCACGTAGCCATCGTTGGTGCCCGTAGCCACCAGGTTGGCCTGTGAAATCAGGTTGGGACGGTTGGCGGCCAGCACCGCGCGCATGAGGGCGCGCTGGCCCTGGGTGAACATCACGGCGCAGGAAGCATAGTCCATGAAGTTCTGCACGTTAGCGATGGGGCCGCAGGGTGCGTAGTTCAGGTTGCAGTTGAAAGTGCCGTCGGTAGGCGGCGTATCGGCCACGTTATCGGTGCCGGAGCAGTCGCCGGTGCCGGGGTTGTTGGTCTGGCCCCAGGGGTGCGACAAACCAAAGTAGTGACCGATTTCGTGCGTGGCGCCGCGCAGCAGGGCGTTGTTGGGGCTGCTGGTGCCCTGGTTGCCAAAATAGTCCTGGCGAATCACATAGCCGTCACGCGGGTTGTTGGGGTTGTTCGGGGGCGACACATAGCCCACCACGTAGCCACCGGCAGAAGCCACACCGATGGTGTTTACCACCCAAATGTTGAGGTATTTGCTCTGGTCCCACACGCCCACGGCCTGCACGGCGCCGTTCTGCGCGTCGTTGTACAGGCTCGGCATGTAGTGGCGGGTGATGCCGGTGGTGCAGTTGCCGTTGGGGTCCTTCTTGGCCAGGCGGAACTGAAAGCCCACCGAAGCCGCGATGGGCCGAAACAGCGGAATAATCTGCGACGTGTCGGCGTTCAGCTTCTGGTAATCTTCGTTCAACAAGGCAATGGCGCTGTTAATCTGCCGGTCGCTGATGTTGTCGGCACCGCCGGTGTGAATGATGTGCACCACCACCGGGATGGTCACGTCGGTCACGTAGTTGGTGCGCTGCTGGGCCTGCGATTGGGCCACGGCTGCCATGCGCTTCATGAAGTCCTGCTGGGCCTCACGGGAGCCGGGGTGAGCCGCAAAGTAGCGCTCCTGCTCGTCCACGGTGCCGCACCAGTTGGGGTTTTTGCCGGCCGTGGTTTGGGCCTGGGCGCCCAGGCCGATGAAGGCAAGGGCCGCAGCCATTACCGAGGGTAAAAATCTTTTCAGCATAATGGTGTAAAAAAAGAAGGGAGATATCTAAGGTCGGCGAAGCAGCGGGAGGGTGGCAGCTTGCCCAAAAAAGTTGTGACTCCAGCCCGTTCGACGGGCCGGAAAAGCCTGAACTTAAGGGATTACCACTTTGGAGGCCCAACGCGCGTTTTCCGTGGTCAGTTCAATCAGGTACACACCTGCGGCTGGCCGCGCCGCGCCCACGGGCAGCAAAGGCAGCGTTTGCTGGCCTGCCCGGCCCAGCACCTGCACCGGGGACAGCACCGTGCGGCCCAGCAAGTCGGTGAGGCGCAGCTGCACCGGACCGGGCGCAGCCAGGGTGAATTCTACCGCCGTTTCGGCCGTGAGCGGGTTGGGGAATACCCGCAGCGCGCCCGCGCCGGCCGCGGTGCGGCTGGCCAGCGCACTGGCCGGCTGAATGGCCAGGCGGTCGATGTAGATGGTGTTGCCGCCGTTGCTCAGCATCTGAATGCGGAACTGGAAATGACTCGAAATGAAGGAGGCGGGAATGGGCACCACCAGCGGCTTCCACTGCGCGGCCGAGGTGGGAATGAAACCAATCACCCGCGCCGTGTCCAGGGTGTTGAGCGTAGCGGGGAAGATGTTGCCCTGGTTAATCCAGGTCTGGCCGCAGTCGTCGCTGAACTGCACGTTCAGGTACTCGTTGATGGGGGTGGGCCGCAACGCATACGCGCGGTCGAAGGTGAGCACCGGCGGGTTGGCGGCCGAATAAGTGCTCAGGTTGACGTTGGGGGACTGTATGCGCGTCTGGGTGCCGGCCGGCAGCAGCGAGCTGCGCACGGCCAGGCAAGCGGTGCCGTCGCTCACCTGCAGGCCGCCGGGAGTGCTGGTCTGGCGCACCCAGCGCGCCGCGCCCGAGGTGGAGTTGGTGGTGTTGGTCCAGTTGCGTAAGTCCGAAGCTGCGAAATTGAGCGGGAAGTTGGGGTTCTCAAACGACTCGGCCAGCGGGGCCGACAGGCCCACGTTGCCACCCAGCACCTGAATGAGGCCCGTGCGGGTGCGGGTACCGCTCTGGCCGGCGGCCGTCACGGTCAGGGTCACGTTGTAGGTGCCGCCGGTGGGGTAGGTCACGTCGGGGTTGCGCAACGACGAGGTGCTGGGCACACCGCCCGGAAACTGCCAAGCGTAAGTCACGCCCGATGCTGCGAGGTTGGCATTGTAGGAATAATCGGCAAACGACACCGTCGAGCCTTCGCAAACCACCGTAGCCGTGGGCTCAAAGGCTACCACCGGGGCGCAGGGGCCAGCATTGTAGCCGTCGTTGGTGCCAGTGGCCAGGAGGTTGGCAGCGCTGGTGAGTACCTGCCGGCAGCCCAGCTGCAGCGAGGCCCGCATCACGGCACGCTGCCCCAGCGTGAACATGCGGGTGCAGGTGGCGTAGTCCATATAGTTCTGCACGTTGGCCAGCACGGGCAGGTTGGTCACGGGGTCGGTGCAGGGCGAGAAGTTAAGGTTGCAGCCGTTTTGCGAGCCAATGGTATTCGGTGTGTCGGCAATGCCGTCGTCGATGCCGCAGTTGCTGGGTAGGCCCGGGGTGTTGCTGCCGCCCCAGGTGTGCGGCAGGCCGAAGTAGTGGCCGATTTCATGGGTGAGCGAGCGGATGCACAGGTTGGCCCCGCACGAGGTACCGATGCTGCCCAGCTGGGCGTTGCGAATCACAATACCGTCGACCGTGCCGCCGGTGCAGGGCAGGTAGGCATAGCCGCCCGCGCCGTTGGCGCTGGTGCAAATCCACACGTTGAGGTACTTGCTCTGGTCCCACTTAATCAGGTTTTTCACCCGGTCGTCGCCGATGTTGGTATCGGTGGAGTAGGTGTGCGTGATGCCGGTGGTGCAGTTGCCGTTGGGGTCAAGCTTGGCCAGGCGGAAGCGGAAGCCGATGTTGGCGTAGCGCGGCTGAAAAAAAGGAATGACGTCGGCCGTGTCGCGGTTGGTTTTGCTGAAATCTTCGTTGATGACGCGCATGGCATCGTTCACCTGCGCATCCGAAATGTTGTCGGTGCCACCGGTGTGAATGATGTGCATCACCACGGGCACCGTCACGTCGGGCGTGGCCAGCAGGCGGGCCTGGGCGCTGGCCGGCATCTGGGCCACCTGCTGCAGGAAGGCCCGGTAGGCCTGCTCGGCGCCGGGCTGCCGGGCAAAGGCGGCCTGCTGTGCACTATCGAAAGCGCAGCGGATGCCCATGCGGTGTTCGGGGTAGGCGCGGCGCAGGCCTTGCGGGGTTTGAGCCACGGCGGCCTGGCACAAGGCGGCAGCCCCAATGCCCAGCAGCCAGTGCCGGGCCATGCGTAAGTGTTTCAGCATGCGTTCTGAAGAAGGAAAAAAGAGAAGGAGAGAAGCAGCGCGGCGGTGCCAGGGGGTGGAGCAGTAATTCGCCGCAGCTGCAATCCGTGAGCAAGATACGTCCCAGAAATGGCTAAATGATGAAGGCTGGCTTTTAGGAGCGCCAACCGCTGGCGCCCAGCAGCGGTACGAAGCGGAACTCCTCGAACTCTTCGCGCACAAACGCCTCGGGGCCTTCGCGCGTGACGCGCACCATGCGCTGCGTTTGGTTGTTGCCCACCGGAATCACCAGCCGGCCGCCCACGCGCAGCTGCCGCAGCAGGGCCGGCGGCAGCCCCGGCGCCCCGGCCGTCACCAGTATGCCATCGAACGGAGCCTGAGCAGGTAGGCCCACCGAGCCGTCGCCGCAGTGCAGGCGTGCCCCGCCGGCCCCCAGCGCTGCCAGCCGCTGCCGGGTGCGCGCATACAGCACCTCATTGAACTCGATGCTGTCGACGTGGGGCGTGAGCTGCAGCAGCACCGCGCACTGGTAGCCCGAGCCGGTGCCCACTTCCAGCACCCGGTCGGTGGGCTGCACGTTCAGCAATTGGGTTTGAAACGCTACCGTGTAGGGCTGCGAAATAGTTTGGCCCTCGCCGATGGGAAAGGCCTTGTCCTGGTAGGCGTGGTCCTGAAAAGCGGGCTCGAAAAACAAGTGGCGCGGCACGGCCTGCAGCGCCCCGAGCACCCGCTCGTCGTGAATGCCGCGCTGGCGCAGCTCGCGGGCCAATGCGCGCCGCTGGCCCTGGTGCCGGTAAGAATCCTGAAGCGGTGAAATGGCGAAATCGTAAAAATGAAAGCCGAAAATAAGCCGTGCGGGCCGGCGCGCCGTGATGAGCTTGTCGGAAAATGTCCGCGACTTGTCGGGAAATGTCGGCAAGTGCGTGCGCGTCCTACCTTTGTCCGGCGCAGTTTTTGTCCACTGGCCGCGAAAATACACCTTCTGTCACCGTTTTGCAGCTCGTTCGCCGCTTTCAGTACGTCAAGCTCGTAGCCGCCGACTTCGGGGCGGCGCTGCTGGCGTGGATGTGTTTCTACCTCGTACGCAAGTATTTGCTCAACGAGCTGACCGGCTACCGCTTCACCGAAGGCGCACTGTTTGACCTCACCGGCTCGGCCATCTTCATCGCCGTATTCTGGACCGTTCTCTACACGCTGGTGGGCGAGTACCGCGACATTTACCGCAAGTCGCGCTTGGGCGAAATCATTCGGCTGGCGCGGGTGTCGCTGCTCGGGGCTGTGGTTATTTTCTTCACCCTGCTTCTCGACGACCAAGGAGTGGTGAATTACAAGGCCTACTACAAAACGTTTTCGGCCTACTACCTGCTGCATTTTTTCATCACTGGCTTTTTACGCACCCTGGCCGTGAGCAGCGTACAGCGCCAGATTCGGCGGGGCAATATTTCGTTTCCCACGCTATTGGTAGGCTCCAATGCGTTGGCGCTAAGCACCTACCACGAGCTGGCTCGTACCAGCAAGCACCTGGGGCTGCGCTTAGTAGGTTTCGCACCAGTGGGGGACACCGTCGACCCCGAACTGGCCGCCGAATTGCCCGCCCGCGGCTCCTACCAGCGCCTGCCAGCCCTGGTACGCGCCCTCAAAATTGAGCAGATTGTCATTGCTATTGAACCCAGTGAGCACCGGCTTATTCAGGACATCCTAACCTTGCTCGAAGGCACGCCCGCACGCGTCAGCATCCTGCCCGACTTGTACCAGATGCTGCTGGGGTCGGTGAAAGTCAATCACTTATTCGGTACCCCGCTCATCGAAATCAAGCAGGACCTGCTGCCCGTGTGGCAGGTCATCCTCAAGAGGGTTATCGACGTGGTGGGCTCGGCGCTCTTCCTGCTGCTGGCCTGCTGGGTGTATGCGTTCACGGCCGTCATGGTAAAGCTTTCCTCGCCCGGCCCGGTGTTTTACCGGCAGGAGCGCATTGGGCGCAACGGCCAGCCGTTCCGCATCATCAAGTTTCGGTCCATGTACATCGACGCGGAGAAGATGGGCCCCGCCCTGAGCTCCGACCACGACCCGCGCATCACCAAGTGGGGCCGCTTCATGCGCAAGGTCCGGCTGGATGAGCTGCCGCAGTTCTGGAACGTGCTCAAGGGCGACATGAGCATAGTGGGCCCGCGCCCGGAGCGGCAGTTCTTCATCGACCAGATTGTGAAAATCGCACCTCACTACCGCCACCTGCATCGCGTGCGCCCCGGCCTCACCTCGCTGGGCCAAGTGAAGTATGGCTACGCCGAAACCGTGGCTCAGATGGTGGAACGCCTCAAGTTTGACATTCTCTACATCGAGAACATGAGCTTGGCCATGGACTTCCGCGTGTTGCTCTACACGTTAAAAATTATTGTAGAAGGGCGGGGGAAGTAAGATTAAATGAGCAATTGGCAATGAACAGTGAGCAATAACCCATCTGGCGGTTATTGCTCACTGTTCATTGCCAATTGCTCATTGTACAAAGCCGTACCTTTGCAGGTGCCGGCCGGAACCATTCAAGCTCCGGGTGAATTGCACCACCAATATGAATACCGAAACAAAAGGACGGGTACTCGTCGCCATGAGCGGCGGCATTGACAGCAGCGTGGCCGCCGTGCTGCTGCACGAACAAGGCTACGAAGTGGTCGGGATGACCATGAAAACCTGGGACTACGCCAGCGCCGGCGGCTCCAAAAAGGAAACCGGCTGCTGCTCGCTCGACAGCATCAACGACGCCCGCGACATTGCCGTGACACTCGGCTTCCCGCACTACATCATCGACATTCGCGACGAATTCGGTGATTTTGTGATTGATAACTTCACCGACGAATACCTGGCCGGGCGCACGCCCAACCCCTGCGTGCTGTGCAACACCCACATCAAGTGGGACGCCCTGCTGCGCCGCGCCGACCAGCTTGGCTGCCAATACATTGCCACTGGCCACTACGCCAACATCCGCAAAGACGCCGAAACCGGCCGCTACGTGGTGAGCAAAGGCCTCGACGAAAACAAAGACCAGAGCTACGCCCTGTGGGGCGTGAGCCAGGAGAGCCTGAGCCGCACGCTGTTTCCGCTGGGCGGCATGCGCAAAACCGAGATTTACGACGAAGCACGCCGGCGCGGCTTCACCGAACTGGTGAACAAGCCCGAGAGCTACGAAATCTGCTTTATTCCCGACAACGACTATCGTGGCTTCCTGCGTCGCCGCGTGCCCGGCCTGGAGGCCCGCGTGGCCGGCGGCAACTTCGTGACCAAAAACGGCCGCGTCATCGGCAAGCACGAGGGCTACCCGTTCTACACCATCGGGCAGCGCAAGGGCTTGGGCGTGGCGCTGGGCTACCCGGCGTTCGTGCTCGAAATCCGGCCCGATACCAACGAGGTGGTGCTGGGCAACTACGACGAGCTGGCCAGCACGGCCACCATCGTGGGCAAGCTCAACATGGGCAAGGAAGCTAGTCTGGAAGGGCGCGGCCTAGTGCCGGCCGTGGTAAAAGTGCGCTACAACCACGACGGCGCTCCGGCGTTTCTGGAAGAAGTGGACGGCAAAATCCGCGTGTACTTTGAGGAACCCGTGCACGCCATCACGCCCGGGCAGGCCGCCGTGTTCTACGACGGGCAGGACGTGCTGGGTGGCGGCTGGATTGAGCGCCACGTAATCGGCGAAATCCCCGTACCTTTTGCCGCCGCAACGGCCGGGCAATAAGCTACGTTTTCTGTCTTTTTCTACGCTTCATTTATGCAGTCGCCGCTTCTCCGTTCGCTGAATAACCCGGCCATTAGGCGCCGGGGCCTCGCTTTTATGGCCCTCGCGTTGACAGTGGGCGTGGCCGGCTGCAAAAATGATTCGGAGGCCATTCCTGACACCGGCACGGGCTATTACCCCATTGCCGTGGGCAACACCTGGACTTACGCCGTGGCCGACAGCACCTGGAGCCAAGCGCTGGCATCGGGCAATTCGTTGGGCACTCCTAGCGTGCTCACGGTCACCAACTACCAGTTTAAGGAAACCATCACCGAGGTGTTCACCGACGCCAGCGGGCAAACGGCCTACCGGCTGGTGCGCTCCAAAATGGGCCCCTCCACAACTACTTTCCGCGACGACAGCGTGTTTGTGCTCACGGCCAACGCCAACTTTGTGGCCCTGAACCGCAACAACGCCAAAACCGCCGAGCTCATTTTTCCGGTGCGGCAGGGCCGCTCCTGGAACCTGAACGCTTTCAACAACAACTCCAACGACACCATCACGGCCGAAACACGGCAATACAGCCGGGTGGGGCAGCCCTTCAACACGGGCGGCGGTACTTCGGGCCTGCCGGCCAAGGCGTACGAGACAACCGTGACGGTGAATAATACCGGCACGGCCACCGAAAGCAGTGCCCTCAAGAAAGTAGGCTACCAGCAAGTGTTTGCCAAAGGCGTGGGACCGGTACTACGGCGCCGTTTTTTCTTCGCCAATTTTTATATTAATAATCCTAGTTCCGGCCGTGTCGATTACTACCCTGGCAACTACTTCTTGGCCACTTCGCGGCGCGAAACCCTGATTGACTACCATCTGCGTTAATTTGGCAGGGGTTAGTCCCAGCTTTACTTGATTGTTTGATTTCCCATGGTGAGTTCGATGTTGAAATGGGTTTGGGGAGGGCTACTGGCCGCGGGGTTGTCCGGGCTGGCGGCGCCCGCCGCGCAGGCCCAGGGCCAGGTGCGCCGCCACCTGGTGTACTTGCGCGACAAAACCGGCACGCCGTATTCGGTGGCGCAGCCGCAGGCGTTTCTGTCGGCCCGGGCAGTGGCGCGGCGCACGCGCCAGGGCATCGCGGTGCTCCCGCGCGACCTGCCCGTAAACCCTGCCTACGTTACCCAAATCCGCAGCGTGGCCGGCAATCCGCGTGTGGTCTATACCTCGCGCTGGTTTAACGCCGTGCTCGTGTCCTGCGATTCGGCCACTTTGGGCCGCATTTCCGCGCTGCCCATTGTGCGCCGGGCCACCACGCTTAACCGATATTCCCAAACGCCCGCGCCCATTGCGCCACCCATACAGGTGCCGCCCGCGGTGAACCGCACGCAGGCCACCCGCGCCCAGTACGGCCCGGCCTACCGCCAGGCCCTGCAAATTGGCGCCACCGCCATGCACGACGCGGGTTACCGCGGCGATGGTATGCAGATTGCCGTGTTCGACGCGGGCTTCCCCGGCGTCGACCAGATTCCGGCTATGCAGCCCGTGTACCTGGAAAATCGGCTGGCCAGCACCCGCAACTTCGTGGATGGCGGCACCAGCGTGTACCTGCGCAACAGCCACGGCACCAACTGCGTGTCGGCCATTGCGGCCAATCAGGCCGGGTTTTACATCGGCACGGCTCCCAAAGCGACGTTCCACCTGTGCATCACCGAGGACGTGTATTCGGAGCACCCCGTGGAAGAAGCCAACTGGCTGGCCGCCGCCGAGTACGCCGACTCGGCCGGGGTTGATGTCATCAGCTCCTCGCTGGGCTACACCGAGTTCGACGCCCCTTCGCCGTCCTATACCTACGCCGACATGAACGGCCGCACGGCCATCAGCACGCGGGCGGCCACATTTGCTGCGCGCGTTGGCATGCTGGTGGTGAATGCCGCCGGCAACGAGGGCGACGACCCCTGGCACTACATCTCGGCCCCGGCTGATGCCGATTCGATTATGTCGGTAGGAGCGGTTGATTCCCTGGGCAACCGGGCCTACTTCAGTTCTTACGGGCCCACGTCGGATGGACGCATCAAACCTACCTTGTCGGCCATGGGCCTGGCAGCGGCGGTGCTGGCACCCAACGGCGGTGCATTCCGCGGCAGCGGAACCTCCTATGCGTGCCCCATTCTGGCGGGCATGGCGGCCGGGTTTTGGCAGGCCAACCCTACGCTCACGGCGCAGCAGGTCATCGCGGCCCTGCGCAGCACGGCGTCGCAGGCCAACAATCCAGACAATTCCCTTGGCTACGGCATCCCGAATTTCGTGACGGCCTACAACGCCCTGCACCCAACGGCGCCCCTGGCTGCCAAAGCCAGTTCCGCAACGGCTGAAACTCTCGGGCTGTATCCCAACCCCACCGGCGACGGCCCCCTGACGCTGGTGCTGCCAGCCGGGCTGCAGGGCCAGCCCTTGCGGGTGCGGGTGCTGGATGCGCGCGGCGCCGTGGTGCTGCAACAGCAGCTGCCAGCCACAAGTAGCCGCGAGCTGCCGCTGCGCACGGCGCGGTTGGCCAAGGGTGCCTACACCTGCGAAGTGAGCGCCGGCACGAGCCGCCAAACGGTAAAATTTGTGCAGCAATAAGCTCATTGCGAGCGTTCTAAAAAAGCTCCTTCGCGGGAGTTTTTTTATGCCCTGATGAACGCATAGCTACTTGTTTTTGAGGCTAATAATTTGTAATTTTAAAGCATCAATTCACCCGTTTGATTGCAGTTAGAATGTTGCAGATGATGACTACCAAGCGCATTGGGCGCCGCCAGTTTCACTTCACCGTGGAAGGCAGTAATTTCCACGAAACCGTGGCCGAATACGACCGACTCAGCTTTCCCGACGTGGCCGCCTGCGGCCTCTGCGGTTCCGATAACCTGGACCTGACCAGCCGCGTGGCGCAGGGCAAATACAAGTACACTTCCGTGAAGTGCCTCTCGTGCCGGGCTGACCTGACCTTTGGCAAAAACAAGGACGACGACCAGAGCTATTTCCTGCGCCGCAAGGAAACCGGCGAACTGGATTGGCGCGCCTTTGAAAAGGCCGATAAATAACCCAACTGTCTACAAACTGGTTGGGCATCGTGAACGGCATCTCGGGTTCGGGATGCCGTTCTTTGTATGTAAAAGGAATTGGCCGCTGGGGCCGGAGCCGCTTTGGGCGGGCCGGCGGTATCAGCAGCAAGTTCTGCCAACCCTGTTCCATTACCCCACATGTTTACCGGAATTATTGAGGCCCTCGGCACCATTGTGGCCGTAGCCAATGAAGGCAGCAACCGCCACTTCACGGTGGCTTCGCCCTTTGCCGCCGAGCTAAAAATCGACCAGAGCGTGGCCCACGACGGCGTATGCCTCACGGTGGTAGCCGTGGATGCGGCCGCGGGCACCCACGTGGTGACGGCCATTGACGAAACCTTGCGCGTCACCAACCTGAGCCAGTGGGTGCCCGGCCGCCACGTGAATCTGGAGCGCTGCCTGGCCGCCAACGGCCGTTTCGACGGCCACATTGTGCAGGGCCACGTCGACGCCACGGCCACCTGCACCAGCGTGACGGACCAGCAGGGTTCGTGGCTGTTTCGTTTTCGGCACGCGCCCGGCCCCAGCCGCCTCACGGTCGAGAAAGGCTCCATCTGCGTGAACGGGACCAGCCTGACGTGCTTTGAGAGCACCGACGATGGCTTCACCGTGGCCATCATCCCGTACACTTACGAGCACACCAGCTTCCAGCAGCTGCAAGCCGGCGAAACGGTGAACCTGGAATTCGACATCGTGGGCAAGTACGTAACCAAGTTGTTGGCACAAAGGGCCTGACAACTTCGGCGCGGGGGCTGCGTAACTACTAAATCTTCCACAAAGTCCTTCCGCACCATGTCTAAACGCGAATTAATAGAACCCCACGAGGGGGATAAGCGCTACGTCCGCCGCGACAAAGACGGCCAGATTGAGCATTCCGTTGATATCCACAAGTCCTTATCGCAGGACGACAAGCACAATTCTAAAAAGACCAGCAAGCCCGGCGACGGCGACCGGGGCGACGGCCATACAGGCAACCGCCGGCCCGCCAAGTAGCGCACCTGGAAATTAAAAAAAAGCCCGCAGCTAATCCTGCGGGCTTTTTTTTATTTCCGGCATAGGCATCTGAATGGTATCACCCAGTTTTGTAACCGGCTTAAAGAATGCTTTGGCCCTTTCCAAGGCTGGTGCATCGTCCTGAATGTCGTTGGGTCGGGAGCCGGTGCCGTAGAGCATGCCGCCCCAGGGCATTTTCATGTAGTTGGCGGTGAGGATGAGGGTGGCTTCCAGGGGTTGGACTTCGGTTTGGTCGCCGCTGCTTACGACAATGCTCCACAGCGTTTTGCCCTGCATTTGCTCCCTAAATTCGAGGCCGGGCGTGCGCAGCCAGGCACTCCAATAGTCGAGGTAATGCTTGGCGTGCACGGGCAAGCTGTACCAGTAAAGGGGCGCCACCAGCACCAGGTCGGTGGCGGCCAGCGTTGCTTCGAGCAACACCAGGGCGTTGCCGGTGGGGAGCGGATAGGGCGTGTGGTGGCGCATATCCACAAAATAAGGCAGGGGGTAGTCCTGTAAGTGCAGCCACTGCTGGGTGGCGTTGGGTGGCAAGTGGTGCGCGGCACAATATGCCAGCTGCTCACTATTGCCCATGCGACGAGTGCTGGAGAGTAAGAATAAAAATCGTCGCGCAGTGGTATCCATTTGCAGAAGTTTATTCTCGGCTAGGCCATCTCCGGGGCACCAGTTGCTGGTAGGCGAGGGCAGCGCCCCAGCCCAGCAGCGCCCCAATGGCGGCCCCACCAATTACATCAGTGGGATAATGCGCCCCAAGATACATGCGGCTGTACGATAGTAAAAATGCCCAGATAAATAGGGCAATTTTGAGAATGCGAAAACGGCCCGCCGGCAGCGCTACCGCCAGGAATACCGCCAGGGCCATGGAGTTGGCTGCGTGCGAAGACAAAAAGCCGAACTGACCGCCGCAGCCGTCAGGCAAATGCAGCCGGGCAAAAAGCGCGGCGTCGTGACAAGGGCGGGGGCGCCCGAAAAAGGGTTTGAAAATGCGGCTGGTGATGCTATCGGCCAGGGCCACGGCCGCCACCACCAGCGGAAGCAGCAGCCACGCCCCGCGCCGGAAATGGTAGATAAGCCAACCGATGAGCACCGCGTATAGCGGGAACCACACCAAGCGGTTGGACGCCAGTACCATGACCGTATCGAGTGCAGGAAAATGGGCGCGGTTGATTGCCAGCAGCACGGCCCGGTCCAGCTCCTTGATGGATTCAAGCATGGGAAGGGGCATCGGTCAGCCAGTCAACGCCCTGGCGCAGCCAGGCCAGCGTCGTTGCCTCGGGGGTGCCGGGCGCGGGCGGAGCCGGGTTGTAGGCCCAGCCGGTGCGCGGGGGCAGGCTCATGAGAATGGATTCGGTGCGGCCGCCGGTTTCGAGGCCGAAGCGCGTGCCGCGGTCGAAGGCCAGGTTGAATTCGGCGTAGCGGGCACGGCGCAGGGTTTGCCAGGCTTCTTCACGCTCGCCGTATGGCAGAGCGTGGTTTTCGGCCATCAGCTCGGTATAAACGGGGCCAAATAGCTCGGCCACGTCGCGCATAAAGGCGAATAGCTCCTCGGCTGTGCCGTCGGGCCCCACGGTGAGGCGGTCGTAAAATATGCCGCCCACGCCGCGGGTTTCCTTCCGGTGGGGCAGGTAAAAGTAGGTGTCGGCCCAGCGCGTGAACTTGGGGTAGTAGGCCGGGTTGTGGCGGTCGCACACCTCGCGCAAGCGCTGGTGAAAGCGGCGGGCCTGCGTTTCGTCCACGTAAATGGGGGTCAGGTCGATGCCGCCGCCGAACCAGGACTCGCCGTTGCCGGCTTCGAAGTAGCGCACGTTCATGTGGATGATGGGCACGCGCGGGCTGCGCGGATGCAGCACCACGCTCACACCGGTGGCATAAAAGTGCGGGTCGGGCATGTGCAGCTGCCGGGCGGCGGCCTCGCTCATGGCGCCCCACACGGCCGAAAAGCCGACGCCGCCCTTTTCGAGAATGCGGCCGTGCTCCAGCACCTTGGAGCGGCCACCGCCGCCACCTTCGCGCTGCCAGGCATCGGTGAGGAAGTGGGCCGGGCCGGCATCGGCGGTTTCGAGCTGCTGGCAAAGGCGCAGCTGAAAATCGGCCAGCCAGGCTTCAATTTCGGGACGGATGGTGGGAGAGGAGGCCGGTAGCTCAGAAGAATTCACCGCAGAAATCACTTAAGGTTGAGCAAAAAACGCCGCACGGAGCGGCCTGCTGGGCTTAGCAAAGCGTGAGCAAAGATACGGCCGCACAATGGGCGTACTTTTGCAGCCTCACCCGCCATGCCGCTGATGTCTGAATTTGCTGCTCCCACCGCCCCCGAAACCACCGACCTGCCCAACCCCCGCGTAGCCAGCGCTGCTGCAGCCGCTGCGGCCGCTTTCACGGCCGCCCCGGCCCCCGGCCCGGCCCCGCTCAGCCCGGAATTGTTGCGCCGTGCCTACCGCCTCATGCACACGGCCGCTGCCATGGCCGACCTCTACGAGGAGCAAAAAGCCATTTCGGCCCGCTATGTGCACGCCACCGCCCGCGGCCACGAAGCCGTGCAGCTGGCCGCGGCCTTTCACCTGCGCGAAACCGATTTTGCCTCGCCCTACTACCGCGACGACGCCATGCTGCTGGGCCTGGGCTTGCGCCCCTACGAGTTGATGCTGCAGCTCATGGCCAAGCGCGACGACCCCTTCAGCGGCGGCCGCACGTATTATTCGCACCCCTCGCTGCGCCGGACGGGCGCCCCGGTTATTCCGCACCAAAGCTCGGCCACCGGCATGCAGGCCATTCCGGCCACGGGCATGGCCCACGCCATCAAGTATCTGGAGTCGGTGGGCGGCGAGCAGCTGGCGAACAGCAGCGAGGAATTCAAGGCTTCGCGCGAACGGCTGACCAGCAATGCCTCGCTCGCCCTGTGCTCCATCGGCGACGGGGCCATGACCGAAGGCGAAGTGGCAGAAGCACTGCAAATGGCCATTCTGCACCAATTGCCCATCATCTACCTGGTGCAGGACAACGACTGGGGCATCTCGGCCACCGGCCGGGAAATGCGGGCAATGAACGCCTATGAGTTTGCGGCCGGCTTCCCCGGCCTGCGCCGCCTGCAGGTGGACGGGGCCGATTTTGGCTCATCCTACGCGGGCCTCGCCGAGGCGTTTGCGCACGTGCGGGCCCGGCGCGGGCCGGTGCTGGTGCACGCCAAATGCCCCTTGCTGGGCCACCACACCAGTGGCGTGCGCCGCGAGTGGTACCGCAACGACTTGGCCAACCACCAAACTCAGGACCCGCTGCCGCGCCTGCACCAGCAGCTGCTGGCCGGTGGTTTCTCGGAGGAGGAGCTGGATGGGCTACAGGCCGAGGCCCGCGCCACAGTGCTGGCAGATTGGAACGAAGCCCTGGCCGCGCCCAACCCCGACCCGGCCACCTTTGCCGACCACGAGTTTGCCACGCCGACCGTGACGGCCGAGGCGGGCGAACGTAGCCCCGCCGGCGCCGAAAAGGCGCTGATGGTGGATGCCGCCCTGCACGCGGTAGACGACATCCTGCGCGAATTCCCAGAGGCGCTGTTCTACGGGCAGGACGTGGGTGGGGAGCTGGGCGGCGTGTTCCGCGAGGCTGCATTGCTGGCCAAGAAGTACGGCGACGCGCGCGTGTTCAACACGCCCATTCAGGAGGCTTACATCGTGGGCAGCACGGCCGGCATGGCGGCCGTGGGCGCCCGGCCCATCGTCGAAATCCAGTTTGCTGACTACATCTGGCCGGCCCTGAACCAGCTGGTGGAAGAGCTGTCGAAGTCCTGCTACCTCACCATGGGCAAGTTTCCGATTCCGGCGCTTATCCGCGTGCCCATCGGCGCTTACGGCGGCGGCGGGCCCTACCATTCGGGCTCCATCGAAAGCACCTTGCTCACCATTCGCGGCATCAAGGTGGTGTACCCCAGCAACGCGGCCGACATGAAAGGCCTCATGCGCGCCGCCTTCCTCGACCCCAACCCGGTGGTGATGCTGGAGCACAAAGGCCTGTACTGGAGCAAGGTGCCGGGCACCGAAGACGCCAAAACCGTGGAGCCGGCCGCTGGCTACGTGGTGCCGTTGGGCCAGGCCGCCGTGGCTCAGGAAGCCGACGCCGATAAGCTGCGCCGCGGCGAAACCGCCCTCGTCGTCACCTACGGCATGGGTGTGCACTGGGCGAAAGCTGCAAGCCGAGACTTTCCCGGCCAGGTCGAAATCCTCGACCTGCGCACCCTCAACCCGCTTGATTTCGACGCCGTGACGGCCGCCACCCGCCGCCACGGCAAGGTGCTGGTGCTCACCGAAGAGCCGCTCATGAACAGCTTCGCCGAAAGCCTTGCTGGCCGCATTCAGCGCCACTGCTTCGAAGCGCTGGATGCGCCGGTGTTCACCCTCGGCGCGGCCAATCTGCCGGCCATTGCCCTGAACGTGGACCTGGAGAAGCAGATGCTTCCTAGTGCCGCCAAGGTATCGGTGGCGCTGGGGGAGTTGCTGGAATATTAGTAGAAAGGAAAAGGAGTAAAAGCCTACGGGACCAAGCAGAAACAGATATTCTTCGCTTGGTCCCGTAGGCTTTTACTCCTTTTCCTTTTTTGGCATTTAGAAGGGGTAGCCAATGCCGAGGTTGAAGGCAATGGGGTTAGCTCTGCTGTTGAAATAGCGCAAGGCCCAATTTTGTCCGGTGGGAGCCGTGGGGTCGTAAATCTTAGTGGCTAGGTCGAGGCG
Source organism: Hymenobacter properus (assembly GCF_015694735.1). Taxonomy (GTDB): domain Bacteria; phylum Bacteroidota; class Bacteroidia; order Cytophagales; family Hymenobacteraceae; genus Hymenobacter; species Hymenobacter properus. Next base: position 289,458 of record NZ_JADQDP010000001.1, read on the forward strand.
GAGGATGAGAAAGGTGAAGTCGAAACGAACGCCAAAGCCCGCATCGGCGGCTATCTGCTTGTAGAACGTGTTGAGCTGAAACTGCGCGTCCTTCCGCAGGTACTCGCCGTAGTTTGGTTCGGTGGGCCTTTGTTCCTTGCGCTCCTGCAGGCCCCACACGTTGCCGAAATCGGTGAAGACGGCCCCTTTGATAAAGCTGTAAATCGGAAACCGATATTCGGCGCTGCCTTCGAGCAGCAGTTCGCCCGGCTGCTCGGAAATAAAGTCGCGCTCACCCGTTTTAATCAGGCGGGGCGTGTAGCCGCCCGGCCCGAGGCGGCGCGGAGCCCAAGCGCGCAAGCTGGTGGAGCCGCCGGCAAAAAACGACTTATCGTAGGGTATAATATAGGCGTCGTAGTTGGTATCCGGGTCATAAGTGCGGGTGAGGGCGTGCACCGCCCCGCCATTCAGGCGCCAGGCAAAGTAGGTTTGGGGGCTGAGGCGATAATACCGGCGGTAGTCGACATTCAAGCGGGCAAAATCATACACATTCAACTTTGTGCTGGAATACAGCGCATCCTTGTACAAATGGCGCGTGAGTCCGCCTAGTTCTACAAACAGCCGGAGGTAGCGGGCGTTACGGGTTTCGTTGAAATCGTTGGAATTATAGAGCGAAGTAAAACTGATGCTAGGCTCAATCTGCTTGCTGAACGAACGAATCAACGAAGAGCCCTGCGTGTCTCGAAAAAGCTCTAGCTGGCTCTGGAAAGCGGGGTTGACGTAGATGGAATTCACCAAGGTGATGACCACCGGCGAGAAAACATATTGATGGAAGGTTGAGCGTTGCCAGATGTAATCGTAGGCAAACTCGAAATTGGAGCGGATGTATTCGGGCCGCTTCACAAACGTTTCGGACAGGGTGAAACGGGTTTTGGGGTTGTAGTGCGTCAGGAAATAATTCGTGCGAAAGGGCACCAGGAACTGCGGCAATATCAACGACGCAGTGGCGCCCAACTGCGTGGTATAAACCGCTTGCAGGGAATTGTCATCCGTCACAAGGCGCGTGAGCTGGCCTTCAAAACCGGCGCGCAGGCCCACTTCCAACACCTCGGCCCCGCCAAAGGGATTGCGGGTTTTCAGGCGTATGTTGGCAAATGGCCCCACCAGGTTGGCCACGAAGGTGCCGCCCACCTCGGTGGTTTCCGAAAACTTGGGCGCTGGCGAGGCGTTTATCACGGCCACCAGTTCACCCGTGCTCGGATGCAGGCCCGCGCTGTCGGCGGCGGGCGGGTCGGCCACCTTGCGGTAGTTCACGGTATTGAACCGGAACATGTCGAGGTCGGCCAGCAGGCGCTGGGTTTGCAGGGTGTTGGCCAGATTGTAGCGCTGGCCGGGGCGCACCAACACCTTGCGGGCCAGTAGGCTAGTGCTGAATTTCTGGTCGTAAGCCGCAAAGCGGATGGAATCCGTCACGGTGGTATCGGTGCGCAGGCCCAGGCTGGGCCGGGCGCGCAGGGCGCCCGGCGTGCCGGCGCGGCGCAGGGTGTCGCCGGCGGCGTTGCGCAGAGTGCGACCCACGCCAGCATCCGTGATGAAGCGCACCTGTTTCACGGTGTACACGCGGTGGCCCTGATTGGGGCCGGGGTTGGCAATGAACGTGCGCAGCCGCACCGTGAACTTCTCGTAGCTGGTGTCGGCCTCCAGGGTGATGAACTGCTGGCGGAAATCGAAGTAGCCCGCGTTTTTGAGCAGGGTTTCGAGCCGGGTGCGCTCCTGGCCGATGAGGTCTTCGTTGTACCGTTCGTTTTCGTGCAGCAGCGAGGCCCCCTGGCCCCGCCGCACCACAGCGGCCACGCCCGAATCGGGGATGCTAGGCGCCTGCAGGCGATACAGAAAAGGTTGGCCTTCGTGAATCTGGTAGCTCACGGTCACGCGCCGGTACTGCTTCACGCGGTCCAGCGAGTCGGACTTCCCCGGAAAAACCGAGCCCAGGGCTTTGATGGCCCGCAGCACTAGGCCACGGTGGTAGCGGGCCGTGTCGGTGGCCGTCACGCGGGCCCGGAAAAAGCCCTGCGAGCGCAGGAACGTGGTCATTTGCTCTACCGACCGGCGCGTCAGGGCGGAGTCGTACACCACTGGCGCCTCGCCCAGGCGCATAATGGCGTTGCCCTTGTCGAGGGCCAGCTGCTTGCGGGTCACCTTGCGCTCGCGCTGGCCGATGAGCTTGCCCAGCTTTGCCGAGTCGGTGCCGGCCGCGCGCATCTTCTCGGCGTAATCGGCCTGAATGGCGCGCAGCTTGTTCTTAATGCGCGTCGAGTCGTAAAAATTGTGGCCCAGCTGGTAGATGGCCAGCTTGGGCAGCGGAAAGCGGGAGTTGGGTTTTTGCTGGGCCAGCGCGGTGAGGCGTTCTTTGTCGGCCTGCTCTACGCCCTTGATTTCGACGCGGCTGAGCAGGCGCTGGCCCGGCTTCAGCAGCTTAAACGGCGAGCAGGCTGCCAGCAGCGTCAGGCCCAGCACCGGCCCCAGCCGGCGCCAGGGCCGTAGCTTTGAAAAATACGTTGAGAACAATGGTTTCAAAAGCACTAGGCAAATACGTGCAGTCGCTGCACCAAAAGAAGTACCGGCAACGCCACGGCGCGTTTCTGGTGGAGGGCGGAAAAAACGTGTTGGAGCTGCTAAGTTCCGACCTGGAAACGGAACAGCTGCTGGCCACGGCCGAATTTGCTACCCAAAATCGGGCCCAACTTCCGGCCCGGCTGCCGCTAACCCTGGTATCGGAAACCGAGCTCACCCAACTGGGCACCTTGGCCAACAACACCACGGCCCTGGCCGTGGCCCGCCTGCCCGCCGAGGCACCGTTGCCCCTAACGCTGCCCGAAAGTCAATTGTTGCTGGCACTCGACGAAGTGCGCGACCCCGGCAACCTGGGCACCTTGCTGCGCCTGGCCGACTGGTACGGCCTGGCCGGGGTGGTGCTCAGTCCGGGCTGCGCCGACGCCTTTGCTCCCAAAACCGTGTCCGCCACCATGGGCGCCTTCGCCCGCGTGCCCGTGTGGGAACGCGACCTCGCCGCCTGGCTGCCCACGCTGCCCGCCGGCACAGGCATCTTCGGCGCCGACCTGGAAGGCGACAACGTGCACCGCGTGCAGCTGCAGCCCCGCGGCGTGCTCGTAATGGGTTCCGAGTCGCACGGCCTCACGCCGGGCGTGGCGGCGGCCCTCACGCGGCGCCTGCACATCCCGCGCGGCGCCGCCGGTCGGGCCGAAAGCTTGAATGTGGCCATCTCGGCCGCCATTCTGCTGGATAATTTTTTTCGGGGTCAATAAAATTTTGCCCATCATCCTGAGCGTTGCGAAGGTCCTTGTCATACCGGAGAAATTACGCTGGCGTGACAAGGTTTTCTCCGGCGCTTCAGATGACAAACGGCAACAAAAAAGCGCCCTGGAAAACCAGGACGCTTTTTTTAGAATTAACTCACTTAAAAACCGATAAAGCGGAAGCCGAAGCTGAGGGCGTGGGTTTGGGGACCCTGGTTTTCCTTGAATACTTCGTTCAGGTTGTACTTGGCATAAAACCGGAGGAAGTGGAAGCCCAGCTCGCCTTGCAGGCCATACTGCCAGTCATTCACGTTGAGGTCGCCGCGCAGCTTGTCTTCGTGTTTGTTGTCGCTGCCGGCCAGCTTGTATTCCGTGGTGATGTTGCCGCCCACGCGGTAGCCACCAAAGGCGCCAATGCCGGCCGATAGGGTCCGCTTATCGGCTTTGTTGCGCAGCTTCAGGCGAAGCATAAGAGGCAGGTTCAGGGAGTTGATGACAAGTTTGGAATCGTCAATCTGCTTGCTGTCGGGGGCGCGCTCAGCAGTCGTCAAGTTGCCGTTCTTCACCCACTGGTCATTGCCGCGCAGCATGAAGCTGTTGCTCACAAACTCGGGGCCGAAGGTGAGGGCCAGCTTGGCGCGCTTGCTGTAAGCCAGGGGCTGTACATAATCGAGGCCGATGCCCGTCATGCCCGACCCACCGAACAAGGACCAATAGCGCAACGAAGGAGGACCCGAGCTGACAGCGTTGGACGCTGAATTGACGAAGGTGTTGTAGCCGAACTCGACGTGCAGGTCGACGGTGTGGCGGTCTTTCCGGTTGGCGCGTTTCGTCGAGTCGCCTTTCGCGGTGGCACTGGCGCTGCCGTTCGTGTCGATGGTGATGGAGTTTTCGCCGTCGCCCTTGTTGTAGGTGGTAATGCCGAACTTCTTGTTCAGAAACACCTGCGTTTTGGTGGGGCCTTTGGTGCCATCGGTGCCGGGCTTGTGGGCCGTGATGCGGATTTCCTCGGGCAGGTTCTGGCCGGGCTGGTCCTTGTCGGGGTAGAAGCGCATCGTTACCTGGTTGGTGGCGCCGGCTTTGGCGGCGGCCTCGGCCTGCGTGATGTAGGTGGCCAGGCGGGTGGTGAGCGAGTCGAGGTGGTAGTTTTTGAGCTGGCGCAGCTGGGCCGCGTCGCGCACCGTTAGGGTGAGGGTGGCCCGGTTGGGCAGGCGCATCACAATGGTGTCTTGCACCGTGGCGGGCAGCGCCAGGCGGGTGGCGCGGGCCTCGTTCAGCCCGGCCGTGAGGGCGGTTAGCAGCAGAAAAGAGGGGAGAAAAGCGCGTTGCATGATTTCTAAAAGAGAAGAAGTGAATTACAATTGAATGGATTTGGTGACCGTGCGCCCGGCCACGGTGGCCCGCACCGTCACGTTGTCGGGCAGGCCGGCGAGCTCGGCGAGCGTCACCTGCTCGCCCCGCACCAGGCGGCCGGCCTGTTGGAGCAGCCGCCCACCCAGGCGCTTGCGCTCAGCCGGGGCTTCGGCCGAAGCCAGGGCCGACGTGGTGGCCTTGGCAGAGCGGGCATCGCCGGCGCGCACATCTACTGTGATGAGCCCGCTGGCCGTGGCCGGGACGTTTTCCGCAGCCGGGTTAGGATTGGGAGCCTGGGCCAATACCGGGGCGTTTTCCAGGTTCTTTTGGTGCTCGTCAGCATCGAAAGAAGGGGCCGGCTGTATAGCGGGCGGAGTGGAATTGCGGGCCACTTGCGGGGCGGGTTCGGTAGTCGCGTCCAACTGCCGGATGCTGCCTTTCAAGGGGCGGGAAGACTGCTCGCGGGCTGCTTTGCTGGCTTCTGATGGGGTAGATGCGAGGGCCGCGGGCCGGGTTGCCCGGATGGTTGCATTTTTCTGCACCGGTGCCAAAATATTTTCCTGGCCGGCTGTTTCAGGGGCAGCGGTTGCTGTCACAGCTTCCTGCTGCGACGCGGCGGCTACGCCCTCCTTATCAAGAATAGCCGGACCGATGCTGGGAGATGCGGATTGTGAAGCCGCATTACGCCCATTCGGCGCCGACTGCGAAGCCACGCTGCCAGCCGGCATATTTCCGGTGGGCGAACCTAGCCACAGGCCACCGCCTACCAGCAGCAACAGCGCTACGGCAGCGGCCATGGCCATGGGCCACCATGCGGCGGCGCGGCGCTGGCGGGGGCGCAGGTGCTCGTCTTCGAGGCGTTCCCAGAGCTCGCGGCGGGGCGGGGTGGCGTGTTGGCTCAGGCCTTTCTGGAAAAGCTGGTCGAGGCGTTCCGGTGCGGGCTCGGGCGTAGAAGCCGCCTCGGCGGGCACGTGGGCCCGCAGGCGGGCCCACAGGTCGGCGCCGGGCGGCGAAGCGTGGCCGTCGAGCTTGTCGCGGAATAAATCATCAATATTTTCGGGAGGCATATCTATCGGTAGCTAGAAATCGTGGTTGAAAAAAGCCCGGCCGCGGGTCATTCGGCTGCTACGGCGGCGAAGCTGACGCGGCGCTGCAGCATGGCGCGGGCCTTGCTGAGCTGCGACTTGCTCGTGCCCTCGCTGATGCCCAGCAGCTCGGCAATTTCCTGGTGGCCGTAGCCTTCCAAGGCGTAGAGGTTGAAGACCGTGCGGTAGCCCACCGGCAGGGTGGCCAGCAGGTGCATCAGGTCTTCGGCCTGTAGCTGGGTGTCGGCGGTGGCGGCAGTGGTGGCCAGGTTTTCGGGCTGAGCAAAATCCTCAAACGACACCGTCATCATTTCGCGTTGGCGCAGCTGCATCAGCGCCTCGTTCACCATGATGCGCCGCACCCAGCCCTCAAAGCTGCCTTCGAAGCGGTAGTTGGGCAGGGCCCGGAACATCTTGGCAAAACCTAAAATCAAGGCTTCCTCGGCGTCTTCACGGCGCTTGAGGTAGCGGCGGCATACGGTGAGCATGAGCCCGGCCAGTCGGTCGTAGAGCTGGCGCTGGGCCCGGTGCTCGCCGCGCACGCAGGCGGCAATGAGTTCGACTTCGGTCACGGTAGGAGTGGGCAAAAAGCAGAAAAGCGGGTGAGTTAGCGCGTCAGATGCCGAATGCGCGTGAAGGGTTGCCTGCAGGCAAGAAAAAAAGATTTAGCAAGAACGCTGCGAGGCTGTGCTTCATAAAATTTCCGCCTTGCCTGGCGCCGGAACCTCACACCTGGTGCGCTTGAAGCGCGAAACAAGATGTGAGGAGTAGTTGACATACCAGGAGTAACGTTTCCACCTTTAGGATAAGCGCTAAAGCTCGCCCAACCGCTTGCCCTGCTGGCGGCCCAGGCGCAAGTGCTTGGCCTGGCCGATTACCTGCGAACCGTAGATGCCGCGGTGCCCTGATAATAAGTATGCCACCACGCAGGCGAGGGCCAGGTAGATGCCGGCCTGGCTGCCAAATAATTCCAGGCCCATCAGAGTGCAGGCCAGTGGGGTATTGGCCGCCCCGGCAAACACCCCCACAAAGCCCAGGGCCGCCAGCAAAGCCACTGGCAGAGGCAGCACCACGGCCAGCGCACTCCCCAATGCCGCCCCAATGAAGAACAGGGGCGTTACCTCGCCGCCCTTGAAGCCGCAGCCCAGGGTAAGGGCCGTCAGGGCCAGTTTTATGGCCCAATCGGTGGGGGGCAGCGGATGTTGGAAGCTTTCCACAATGACCGGGATGCCCAAGCCGCCAAACCGATTGGCACCCAGGGCCCAAAGCAGCGGCACTAGCAGCGCTCCGCCCACTACTGGCCGGAGTGGTGCATAGGCAATGCGCCGAAAAAAACCGGTGATGGCGTGCGTGAGCCCAGCAAAGCCGCGCGCCACCACCCCGCAGAGCCCACCCACCAGCAGCGTGCCCCCCAACGAAAGAGCCGTAAGCGGCATTGCTGGCAGCATAGGGTAGTGCGTGTGGCCCACCCCCCAGGCCCGCGTCACGGCATCGGCCAGCACGGCAGCCAGGAAGCTGGGCAGCAGGGCCTCGTAGCGAATGGAACCCAAAAGGAATACTTCCAGCCCGAAAACCGCGCCGGCCAGTGGCGTACCAAATACGGAGGCAAATCCCGCGCTCATGCCCGCAATGAGCAGCAGACGGCGGTCGCGCGGGCGCAGGCCCAACGCACGGGTGAGCTGGTCGGCCAGCGCCCCGCCCATTTGCACAGCCGTGCCCTCGCGGCCCGCCGAGCCGCCGAACAAGTGCGTGGCCAGCGTGCCGCCCAGCACCAGCGGCAGCAGCCGCAACGGAACCAGCCGGCGGGGCTGGTGGATTTCATCCAAAATCAAATTATTGCCCCGTACCGCCTCCTGGCCAAAGTAATGGTAAGCCAAGCCAATAAGCAGGCCCGCGCCCGGCAGCAGCGCCAGTGCCCACGGGTGGGCTTCGCGCCAACGCGTCACCCAGTCTAGCGCTACTAAAAATCCGGCTGAAGCCGTGCCGACCAGCCCGCCAATTATACCACTGATGAGCAGCCAGCGTAGCAGGAACAACAGCACGGAGACAGTGCCCGCGCGGCGCAAGCGGATGGGCAGAAGGCGGGCAAAATCGAAAGAAGCAGGCATGGCGGCGAACGTGATGAGCTAGGCGACGCGGCCCTTGTGGCCGTCCGGGCGGTAGGAATCATCAGCGCGGAGCGGAGGGCTCCGGCGGTTCGCGGTGGAAATCCATCACCGTAATACCACAAATATAGGCGGCAGGAGGGTTGCAGGGCTTAAAAACGTCATGCAGAGCGCAGCGAAGCCTCTTTACCGCGCAACGAACTTATATACTACTGCTGTAAAGAGGGTGCGCTGCGCTCTGCATGACCGTCAAAGCGCATTTATTGCGCTGCCTGAAAGCGGCGCAACCGCAGCGAATTGGTGAGCACCGACACAGAACTTAGCGCCATGGCCCCCGCCGCCAGCATGGGCGACAGCAGCACCCCAAACACCGGATACAGCACCCCGGCCGCAATGGGAATGCCCAGCGTATTATAGATAAAGGCAAAAAACAGGTTCTGACGAATGACCCGGATGGTTTGGCGCGACAGCTCGATGGCCGTGACCACGCTCTGCAAATCGGAGCGCATGAGGGTGATGCCGGCGGCTTCCAGTGCCACGTCGGTGCCGGCGGCCATGGCCAGGCCGATGTCGGCCTGAGCCAGCGCCGGCGCATCGTTGATGCCGTCGCCCACCATGGCCACCGTTCGCCCTTCGGCCTGCAGGGCACGCACCTGAGCGGCTTTATCGGCCGGCAGCACTTCGGCAAAGAATCGCGTGATGCCAACTTCGGCGGCTACCTGAGTCGCGGTAGCCGCGTTGTCGCCGGTCATCATCACTACTTCCAGTCCCAAGGCCTGGAGTTTGCTGATTGCCGCGGCCGAGGTGGGCCGCACGGTATCGGCCACGCCGATAAGGGCCATGGCCCGGCCGGCTACCGCCACGTAAAGCACCGTTTTGGCTTGCTTAAGTAAGATGTCGGCCTGGCCACTGATTTCCGGCGAAATGCTGATGCCTGCCTCCGTCAGCAACCGGGCATTGCCGATGCGCACGGGCACCCCGGCCACGGAGGCTGCGACGCCCCGGCCTTCGAGGGCTTGGAAATCGGTAGCGACCAGCGGCTCGGCCCGTTGCGCTTCGGCGTAGCGCACCACGGCCGCCGCCAGCGGGTGCTCCGACAGCCGCTCGACGGCCGCCACCTGCGAAAGCAGCACCGGCACCGACTGGCCGGCCACAGCCCAAAAATCGGTCACAGCCGGCTCGCCCTGGGTGATGGTGCCGGTTTTGTCGAGTAGCACGGTGTTCACCTGGTGGGCTTTTTCCAAAGCCTCGGCGTTGCGGATGAGCACGCCGTACTCGGCGCCCTTGCCCGTGCCCACCATGATGGCCGTGGGCGTGGCCAGCCCCAAGGCGCAGGGACAGGCAATAATGAGCACGGCCACGAAATTGACCAATGCCAGCGGCAGCCGGTGCTCGGCCGGGGCCAATATGAACCACACCGCGAACGTGAGCAGCGCAATGGCCACCACCGTGGGCACAAACACGGCGCTCACCTTATCGGCCAGGCGCTGAATGGGCGCGCGACTGCCCTGCGCGTCTTCAACCAGTTTCACAATCTGGGCCAGCAGGGTATCGGCCCCAATCTTCGTGACCCGAAAGCGGAAAGAGCCGGTCTTGTTGAGCGTGGCGCCAAACACGGCATCGCCGGTTTTTTTGGTTACGGGCAGGCTTTCGCCGGTCAGCATGGCTTCGTCAAGGGCAGAGTTGCCCTCGGTGATGACGCCGTCGGTAGCCACTTTTTCGCCGGGGCGCACCAACACGATGTCGCCCACCTGCACGCGCTCGATGGGCACGTCCACTTCCTCCCCGCTTGGGCGCACGAGGCGGGCCGTGCGGGCCTGCAGGCCCAGCAGGGCACGCATGGCGGCCGAGGTCTGGGTTTTGGCGCGCAGCTCCAGCACCTTGCCCAGCAAAATGAGGGCAATGATTGTGGCAGTGGTGTCGTAATAAACTTCCGGCATCAGCCCGCGCCGGGTGAAAAAGCCTGGCGCCAGCGTGGCAGCCACACTATATATAAAGGCTGCGCCAGTGCCCAGGGCAATCAGCGTGTCCATGTTGGCCGTGCGGTGGCGCAGGTTTTTCCAGGCGGAGCTATAAAAGGAGGCGCCGCTGAAAAGCAGCACTGGCAGCGTGAGCAGGAGCAGGGCCACATTCAGCCATCGCATGTTCAAATGCTGCAGGGCGGCGGGCCACAGCATGAGCATGCTTAGGGGCATAATGAGGGCAGCTAGGCCGGCCGCCACCCAAAAGCGCCGTTTCAGCTGGGCGTAAGCAGCGGCTTTTTGCTGGTCGGTTTCGGCCTGACGCGCGGCAGCGTCGGCGGCCGGGGCCCGCTCCACCACGCCGTAGCCCGCGTTTTCAACCGCGGCCTTGAGCGTGGCCGGCGTAGCCACCTCGGGCAAATACTGTACGGTGGCTTTTTCGGTGGCGTAGTTCACCACGGCGCTTTGCACGCCGGGGGTGCGCGCCAACGACTTCTCAACGGCCGCTGCGCAGGCGGCGCAGCTCATGCCTTCAATTTCGAGGGTGGTATTGGTGGGGGAGGGTGACATGGCAAAAGGTGCGAACAGGCAAGCAGAATTTCGTAACAAAGTAACCGGCTCCTTGCGCGGCCTGTGGTACGAAATCAGGCCTAAAACATGCGGAATTTTACTTTCGTCCCCGTTTGCTCGGGCGGTCCGGCGTAGCTTGCGGCGGCTTTCGGGGGCGCTGTTCTTTTTTGCCTCCGGCTGCCGTTTCATTTGTTTTCGATTGAATTGACTGGCATGGAGTTCCTCACGGTTTCGGGTATCAGCTTGGAGGAACACGGCAACCGGGTGCTGCAGAACATTAGCTTTCGCCAGCCGGCGCATCACCGGCTGGCGCTGGCGGGCGAGTCGGGCACCGGCAAAAGCACACTGCTGCAAATCATCGCCGGGCTCATTCAGCCCAGCGCCGGCGAGGTGCGCGTGAGCGGCGACCGGGTGCGTGGCCCCGTGGAAGTGCTGGTGCCCGGCCACCCCGGCGTAGCCTACCTCTCGCAAAAGTCCGACCTGCCGCACTCCCTGCGCGTGGAGCAGGTGCTGCGCTACGCCAACAAGCGGCCCCCGGCCGAGGCCCAGGCCCTGTATGCCCTCTGCCGCATCGACCACCTCATGCAGCGCCGCACCGACCAGCTCTCGGGCGGCGAGCAGCAGCGCGTGGCGCTGGCCCGGCTGCTGCTGGGCGCTCCGCGCCTGCTGCTGCTCGACGAACCCTTCTCCAACCTCGACCGCGGCCACAAGCGCACGCTGCAAAGCATTATCGACGAGCTGGGCACCCGCCTCGGCATCACCTGCCTGCTCGTTTCGCACGATGCGGCCGATACCCTGCCCTGGGCCGATGAAATTCTGGTATTGCACCAGGGCCACATCGTGCAGCAGGGTTCGCCCGAACAGATTTACCGCCAGCCTGCCAACGAGTACACCGCGGCGTTGTTTGGCGATTACAACTTGGTGCGTGGCGTGGCCCGCCGCCAGCTAGCGCCTCGTCACGCGGCGGCTGCTGCGCTACTGGTGCGCCCCGAGGCATTCCAGTTGTCGCTCACCAAGCCGGGGCTGAAGGGGACGGTGACGACCGTGCGCTACTTCGGCAACCACGACGAAGTGGAAGTAGCCTTGTCTGAAAACACGGTGCGGGTGCGCCAGCCCACCGGGCAGTGGGCAGTGGGGCAAATTGTTTTTGTGTCGTTGGTGCCCGGGGGCGGCTGGCCGCTGGAGGAATGATTGGGCAGAACGCTGGAAGCAAAAAAGCGCTGCCGAGGTAAATCGACAGCGCTTTCAAAAACCTATTCGTCTTAATTAATACTGGCCGATGGACAGCAGCACCAGCGTGCAGGCTTCTTCGGTTCGGATGCCGCGCTGCTGGGCCAGGCGCTCCAACTCAGGGTTTTCGGTGCCGGGGTTGAACAGAATGCGCTTGGGCTTAAGGTCGAGGATGTAATCGTACCAGGCCGGTTGGTTTTGCGGACCCACGTACAGCGTCACCGTGTCGATGTCTTTCTCCTGGGGCCGGTCGATATGGATGTCCATGCCCGCCACCACGCCCTTGCGGATGCCGACGGGCACCACCTCGTGGCCGTGGTTTTTGAGCATGTGCGCTGCCCGAAAGGAGTAGCGGGCCGGATTGTCGGAAGCACCGAGAACTAAGGTCTTTTTCATGGGAGGAAATGTCAGGTGAGAATGCAGCTGGCCGAGCGGCTCGGAATTGATTACCGGGCCGCCGCTCGGAATGCCGTTTCTCCTTCTACGACAAAACCGCTAAAACCGCTTCGGCGCACCGCTCACCGTCCATGGCCGCCGACACGATGCCGCCGGCATAGCCCGCGCCCTCGCCGCAGGGAAACAAACCCGCCACGACCGGATGCTGCAAAGTTTCTTTGTCGCGCGGGATACGCACCGGGGCCGACGTCCGGCTTTCCACGCCCACAATCTGGGCCGCGTTGGTGGCGTAGCCCGGAATTTTGCGGCCAAAATCGCGGAAGCCCTGGCGAAGCCGCTCGGCCAGCACCGGCCCCAGCACCTCGTCCATGCGCACCGACACCAGGCCCGGCTGGTACGACGTTTCCAGCAGTTGGCCCGAGATTTTGTTCTTCAGAAAGTCGCCTAGTAGCTGGGCCGGGGCCTGCTGGGTGCCGCCAGCGGCCAGGCAGGCCCGCTGTTCCAGGGCTTGCTGAAAGCGCAGGCCGGCCAGGGCGCCGTGCTGGCGCAGGTCCAAATCTTCGAGCTCCACCGCGGCCACAATACCGGAATTGGCAAAGCGGGAGTCGCGGCGGCTTGGGCTCATGCCATTCACCACCACTTCGCCGGGCGCCGTGGCCGCCGGCACAATAAACCCGCCCGGGCACATGCAAAACGAAAACACGCCCCGCTGTCGGCCCTGCACTTCGGTCTGGTGCACCAGGGAGTATGATGCCGCCGGCAGTAGGCCGCGCTCGGTGCGCCGGTACTGCGCCTGGTCAATCAGCGCTTGCGGGTGCTCCACGCGCACGCCCATGGCAAAGGGCTTGGCCTCGATGAGCACGCCGCGGCGGTCGAGCAGTTCGTAAATGTCGCGGGCCGAGTGGCCGGTGGCCAGAATGGTGGCCTCGGCCTCCACCACGTCGCCCGCAGCCGTAACCACCCCGCGCAGTCGGTTTTGCTCCAGCACCAGGTCCGTCACTCGGGTGTCGAACCGGACCTCACCACCGGCCTCGATGATAGCCTCGCGCAGAGCTTGCACCACGGCGGGGAGTTTGTTGGTACCGATGTGGGGGTGGGCGTCCACGAGAATGTCGGGCGTGGCGCCATGCTGCACCAGCCGCCGTAGCACACGGCCCACATCGCCGCGCTTCGTGGCACGCGTGTACAGCTTGCCATCGGAGTAAGTGCCCGCGCCGCCTTCCCCGAAGCAGTAGTTGGAATCGGGGTTTACAGTTTGCTCTTTGTTGATGGCCGCCAGGTCGCGACGGCGGGCACGCACGTCGAGGCCACGCTCCAGTACAATGGGCTTGAGGCCAAGCTCAATGCAGCGAAGGGCAGCAAAAAGACCAGCCGGACCGGCGCCGATTATCAAAACTCGACGAGTTACATGTTTAACATTTGGATAAGTAAACCAAGGGCCAAACAAGTCGTTAGGTGATTCATTTGTGTATACAGTCGCGCGTAGTCTGACCAAGGGTTGACGTCCGCGGGCATCTATTGAGCGACGCTGTATATGCACATAATCTGCTTCGCCGGGCTGAATTCCTGCTTGGCGTAAAATTGCCTCATAACGTTCAAATTCATCAAATGCCAGCTCAGGCGCTAACAAAATCTCAACTTCTTTTTTATCCATTTGTGTAATATGAAAGGTTTCTATCCTTCAGTAGTCTCAGGTTTTAAATTAATCTAACAAAGGTAGGAGGATGAGAAATCCGAATGCCACACGGCCAGCCAACTGCCAGCAAACACGAGAGGTTTCTTCCTTTCATTAGCACACATTAATCACTCCCACCGAAAGCACTGCGCAGGTCCACTCCGTTTCTTTATTTGCGACATGACAACTTCTGTAGTGCCTAGCTCACGCCTCCGTTCCATTGTGAGCGGGTCCATTGGCAACCTCGTTGAATGGTACGACTGGTATGCCTACTCGGGGTTCGCACTTTATTTCGCGCCAGTCTTTTTCCCCAGCGGCGACGACACGGCCAAGCTCCTTAACACCGCCGCCATCTTTGCAGTTGGGTTTTTGATGCGCCCATTGGGTGCCTGGCTTTTGGGGGCCTATGCCGACCGGCACGGCCGCCGCGCCGCACTATTGCTATCGGTGCGCCTCATGGCCAGTGGCTCGCTGCTCATTGCCGTGGCGCCGGGCTACGCCACCATTGGCGTGGCGGCGCCTGCCCTTTTGCTGCTGGCCCGGCTGGTGCAAGGGCTCAGTGTGGGCGGCGAGTACGGCACCTCGGCCACCTATCTGAGCGAGATGGCCGGGGCCCGGCACCGCGGCTTTTGGTCCAGTTTCCAATATCTCACGCTCATGGGCGGGCAGTTGCTAGCACTGGTGCTGCTGCTGGCCCTGCAGCAACTCCTCACCCCGGCGCAACTAGGTGCGTGGGGCTGGCGCATTCCTTTCATCATGGGTGCCCTGGCCGCTCTCGGGGCGCTATACTTACGCACCCACATGGGCGAAACCGCCGCGTTTGCCCAGCACATGCAAAAGGAGGGCGTTGCCGCTGCTCAAGCTACAGCTTCGAGCAGCAGCCCCAGTCAAATCAATGTTTTGCTTCAATACCCGAAGGCAGTGCTGACGGTGGTGGGGCTGACGCTGGGCGGCACGCTGGCTTTCTACACCTTCACCACCTACGCGCAGAAATTTCTGGTCAATACCTCCGGTTTTACCAAGGAAGCAGCCACCGTCATTTCCTTTGGGGTAATGACGGTGGCGCTGTTTTTTCAGCCCTTGTTGGGCGCTGTTTCCGATAAAATTGGTCGGCGGCCGGTGCTGCTGATGTTCGGCATCGGGGCCACATTGGGCACGGTGCCGGTGCTGCGCGCCTTGGCCCACACGCACAACGCCTGGCTGGCGGCGGGCCTGCTGGTGGCTGCGCTGTTTGTGGTGAGCGGCTACACCTCCATTAATGCTGTGGTGAAGGCCGAGCTGTTTCCCACCGAAATTCGGGCCCTGGGGGTGGGCCTGCCCTTCGCCCTCACGGTGGCCATTTTCGGCGGCACCGCCGAATACGTGGCACTATATGCCAAGGAGCAGGGCGTGGAAGAATGGTTCTATTGGTACGTGACGGCCTGTGCCTTTATTTCCCTGCTGGTGTATTGGCGCATGAGCGAAACCAAGGCTGAGAAAGGACACTTAAATCACGAATAACCGCTACGGCCAGCCTTATGCCATGGGCGTTTCCGGCGTTGTCGTAGTCGACGCGTCGGCCCGACCATTAGCGAAGCCGTTGGCCAGCTTGCCCAGGTCGACGTGCGACTTGGCGGTATTGGCGTACACTTCGGTGAGCATAGCGGTGAGGGCCTGGGCCACCTCGGGCCCGCTGCGGGCTATGGCCCCCGAAATCACGCCGTAATAAAAAGTGGCCAGGGTGTCGCCGTCCCACATTTGCCGCATGTTGTCGTGCAGCTTCCGGGCTTGGTCAAGCGAGGTGTCTATGATTTTTTGTTCTTCGTCGGTCATGGCAGCGGGGTTCCGTGAGAGCAGGGGGATGCCAGGCTTTACGGCCGTACAGGCGGCTGGTTTTCGCCGGCGAATCGAACCGGCAACTCCACCGGCGTGATTTCGCCGGGGAAACACACCACAAATACCAGGGGCTTGGGTTTGCTTCGGCTGTCAGACGTGGCCAGGCGCTGGCCATTATTCACGTATTGCCCTATCGTGACGCCCACACTGCTCGGGGCAATGTTGAAGTAGGTGGCGTAGCTGCCGTCTTCGTGGAAAACCGTAATAAAATTAGAAGAGGTTTGGGTGTTTTTGCGCGCATCTTCCCTGAAATTGACCACGATGCCATTTCGGGCCGCAAACACGGGTGTACCTGCTGGCACATCGAACGCATAGTCGTGGTGCTTGGTGGCCGTATGCTTACTGTTGGATTCGGATGTAACAGTACGCACCCTCGGTATCGTGTCGCAAGGGTAGCGGTACACGTACGTCGTGTCGGCGGGGCGGGAGTTGTAGATGCCCAGCTGGGCTGGGTAGTTGTAATGGTACGAATACAGTTCCCCCGGCGTGTAGGTGAAAGTCGTCAACAGTTGGGGCTGCTTGGCCGGAAATACCACCAGGCGCAGGGGCAGCGGGTCGGTGCTGCGCATGTTCACCAGCTTGGCCGAGAGGCGTATGGTATAAGGCACAAAGGCGTGGTTTTCCGCATACAGGAAAACCACGCCTTGTTGGTTGTCTACATGATATACGCTGGCTAGCTGTGCTTGCCCGTGCGCTGAACGGTGGCTGCCCAGCCCCAAGGCCAATGCTACTGTTATCCAGCCCTTGCTGCGCATAAATGCAAGCCGACGACAGATTGGAAAAGCTAAGCTGCCCTCACGCCTTCTTCCAGCACGCTTTCTACCCAGCCTTTGCCCCAGTCTTCGAGCTCTTGGGCACTCCAGAGCTGGGGGTAGAAAATGCGGCGCTGAAACTTGGGCGGCAGGTAGCTGCGCCAGTTCGTACCGCCGGTGGCGGCCACGTCCACGGGGTTGCGCTGCAGGTAGCGAACCGCCGATTTGAAGTGCATCAGCGGCCAGTTCACGTTCACGCTCACGTCGAGCTGGCGCAGGGCGCGCAGCAGGCGGGGGTGGTGGCGGTCGGCCTCGGGCAGACGCTGCACCACGGCCCACACGTTGCGGTCGTGGAAGGCGGCGGCGTGGCGCACGAGGTCGGCAGTGTACTTGCGCTCGAACTCGATGAGGGTGAGGGCTTTGGCGCCACTGGCTTCGATGGTAGCACCGGCTTTCCAGTAGATGCAGCCCAGCAGCTGGTCAAAATCGTGGGCCGAGGCTTCGCCCAGGGTCTGGCGCTTCACCTGGTCGGTGAGGTTTTCGAGCGCGGTGCTGGCAATTTCAATCATGCGGTATTGCACGCTCTGAAAGCCCGACGCCGGCATGAGCGACATGCGGAAGTCGAGAAACTGCTGCTTGTCCATGCCGTCGACCATCACATCGAACGAGTCGATGAGGTTTTCGAAGTAGCGGTTGATGCGGCCCAGGCGCAGTACAATTTCGCCCAGCGTCGGCGTTTTCAGGTCGCCGATTTGCTCGTACTCGCAGAGGCAGAGCTTGAAATACAGCTCCGAAATCTGGTGGTACATGATGAAAATCCGCTCGTCGGGCAAGTTGGTGAGCGGACGTTGAAGGGAGAGTAAAGTGTCTAACTCGATATAATCCCAGTAGTTAATGTACTTGGCGTGGTAGAGACCTTCAAGGTAAGCGGCCAGGTCCTGGCCATCGGGAACGTATTTTTCCTGGAGCCGGCGCAACTGCGCCAACACAGCTGGCGAAAATTCGTCCGGGGTGGGTGGGGCGGACATAGTAGTAAGAGGGGTGAGGTGGGAAAAGCCGTGGGTGGCGGCGGCGACAAATATCGTCAAAATACTGAGGTTCCAATACGCACGTTTGCGCGGCGTGCCGAACATTTTGCAACTGTGGCGTTTCCGTCGCGTCTCTGCCCCTTGCAATACCAGAACCGTAGCGACTCGCCGCGTCCTGACCCATTCATATTCAGCCTTCGTCCGCTACTTTTAACCCCGCAACCACTGACGGGAATTCGCGCATGGCCGAAAAATCCAGCATTTTTGATATGATTGGTCCCGTGATGATTGGGCCGAGCTCCTCGCACACGGCCGGCGTGGTGCGCATTGCCCGTGCGGCCATCCGCATTCTGGGCGCTGTGCCCACCGAGGCGGTCATCACTTTCTACAACTCCTTTGCGCGTACCTACGAGGGCCACGGCTCCGACCGCGCCATTGTGGCCGGCCTGCTGGGCTACGCCCCCGACGACACCCGCATTCGCACCGCCTTCGACTACGCGGCTGAAGCTGGCTTGCAGTATACTTTTCAAGGCGTGGGCAATGCCTCCACCATGCACCCCAACACCATTAAGCTGAATTTGCTGGATGGGGCCACCGGGCGGCGGGTGGAAGTGGTGGGCCAGAGCCGGGGCGGGGGCGTTATCCGCATTGTGGAGGTGGACGGGTTTCCGGCCGATTTTTCGGGCGCGCTGCACACCCTCATCATCGACGCTGACGACGTGCCGGGCTCCATTGCCTTTATCGCCTCGGTCATTGCCCACGACCAGTGCAACATCGCCACCATGTTTGTGAGCCGCAAGGGTCGCAACGACGCGGCCCGGCAGTTCATCGAAATGGACAGCCCCATCAAGGACATTTCGCTGGCCTACCTGCGCCAGCTAAGCTGGGTGCAGCACATCACCTACATTCCCACGCTGGATTAAGCCGCTGGGTAATAAAATTTGCGAATTGCCGATTACGTCACCATTCCTGCTACTGCCACTTCCGAGACCCTACTTTTCTGCAAGATGAAACAACGGACTACCCCCTCAGCTTCGATGAAGCGACGGCTCCTGGCCGGCCTGGCGGGCGCGATGGCGCTGGCCCCGGCAGCCCGGGCCCAAACCCCGGCCGTGCCGGGCGCACCGCCGGCCTCGGCGCCCAGCGGCTCGGCCCAGGCCCTGCCCTCCGGCCCCTGGACCCTACAGGCGGCCGTAGACTACGCCCTGGCCCACAACCTGAACGTGCGCCTAAGCGAGCTGCAGGCCCAAAACAACCAGCAGATTCTGCGCCAGAGCCGCGCGGCCCTTTTGCCCTCGGCAAACTTGAGCGGCTCGCAGAGTTGGCAGTACGGCACGAGCGTGAACCCCCTCACTTACGAGTTCCAGAGCAGCACCGTGCGGGCCAACAACTTTGCCGGCATTGCGCAGCTCACGTTGTTCCAGGGTTTTCAGCTGCGCAACACCATCAAGCGCAACGATCTGGATTACAAAGCCAGCCTGGCCGACATCGAGAAGGCCCGCAACGACCTCAGTTTGAACGTCGCCTCGGCCTTCCTTCAGTTGGTACTGGCCCAGGAGCTGGTGCGCGCCAACCAAACCCGAGTTGCTAGCGACCAAGAACAGATTGCCCGCACCAAGATTTTGCTCAAGGCCGGCAGCATCCCGGAGAGCACGCTGCTCGACAGTCAGTCGCAGCTGGCCACGGATGAACTGAACGTGGTGACTGCCCAAAACCAGGCCGACCTGGCCCGCCTGTCGCTGCTGCAACTCATGAACATCGACCCGGCCAACGCGGCCGGCTTTGCCATTGCCGTGCCCCAACTGCCTGACCCCGACGAGGAAGGGGCCTTCGCGCTGGATTTGAACGCCACTTACCAGTCGGCGGCGGGCCGTTTGCCCGAAATACAGGCGGCGGAGCTGCGGGTGCAGAGTGCCCGCCGCGGCACCGAGGTGGCCCGTGGCGGCTACTACCCACGCCTGGCCCTGACGGGGCAGGTGTTTTCGGGCTACTCGTCGGTGCGTACGGTCACGTCCATCGGCAATGATTCGACGGCCCGGCGCACCACGTTTTTCGTGAACAACGGCGGTGTGCAGACCCCGCTCACCGTGACCACCTACCAGCGCAACATTATCAGCTTGCCGCAGGGCTTCTGGGACCAGCTGAACCAGAATCTGGGCCAGCAGATTGCCTTGCAGCTGAACGTGCCAATTTTCAACGGCTTGCAGGTGCGCACCGGCGTGCAGCGCGCCATCATCAACGAGCAGGCCCAGAACGTGCGCGCAGAACAGGCCCGCCTCACCCTGCGCCAAAGCATCGAGCAGGCCTACGCCGATGCCCGCGCGGCCCAGCTGCAATACGCGGCGGCCAAGCGGCAAGTGGCGGCCCTCACGCTCACGCAGCGCAACTCGGAAATCCGTTTCAACAACGGCCTGCTGAACGGCACTGAGTTCAACATCGCCAAAAACAACCTGACGTTTGCCGAGTCGAACCGCATTCAAGCCAAGTTCAGCTACATCTTCCGCCGGAAGGTGCTCGACTTTTACCAGGGCAAGCCGCTGACTTTGTAATTAGTTGTTAGTTGCTCGTTGTCAGTTGTTAGTGTTTTCTAACGGTGATGATAACGGGCGCTGCTTTCGACTGACAACTGACAACAAAAAACTGACAACTAACAAATGAAAAACAACCGTTTACTGTATATTCTGGGGGGCTTGGTGCTGGTGCTGTTGGTGGGCTATAGCGTGGCGAAGAAAAAAGGCTGGGTGGGCAAGCCCAGCGGCGTAGAAGTGCTGGTGGCGAAAGCTGGTCCGGCCAATATTGTGGAGAAAGTAAGTGCTTCGGGCAAAGTGCAGCCCGAAACCGAGGTGAAAATATCGCCCGACGTTTCCGGCGAAATCACCGAGCTCTATGTGCAGGAGGGTGACTCCGTGCGCAAAGGGCAGTTACTGTTGCGCATTAGGCCCGACAACTACCAGGCCCAGGTGAACATGCAGAGCGCGCAAGTGGGCACGCAGCGTGCCAACGTTGGCCAGGCCCAGGCGCGCCTGCAGCAACTGCTGGCCTCGGCCAAGCAAACCGAGCTGACCTACCGCCGCAACGCTTCGCTCTACAAGCAAAAGGTGATTTCGCAGGCTGACTACGAGGCCAGCCAGGCTGCCTACAATGCCTCGCAGGAGGAAATCAACAGCGCCCGCCAGCAGATTCGGGCCTCACAGAGCACCGTGAATGCGGCTTCTGCCTCGCTGGAAGAAGCCCGCAAAAACCTCAACAAAACCACCATCTACGCCCCGGTAAGCGGCACCATCAGCAAGCTGAACGTGAAGAAAGGCGAGCGCGTGGTGGGCACCACCCAAATGGCCGGCACTGAAATTATGCGCATTGCCAACCTCAACAACATGGAGGTGCGCGTGAACGTGAACGAGAACGATGTGAACAACGTGAACCTCGGCGACTCGGTGGAAGTGGAGGTAGACGCCTATAGCAGCAAGGATGAGAAGTTCCGCGGCCTCGTCACCAACATTGCCAACACAGCCAAGGACGCCCTCACGGCCGAAGCCGTGACCGAGTTTGAGGTGCGCATCCGCCTGCTGCCCGAGAGCTACAAACACCTTGTGCGTACCGTACGCGGCCAAACCATCGTGCCCTTCCGCCCGGGCATGACGGCTTCGGTCGACATCATCACCGACCGTAAAAACGGCGTGCTGAGCGTGCCGCTGGCTGCCGTGACCACGCGCTCCGACTCCACCGACCTCAAAAAGGTGGCCAAGGAAGAAGACGAGGGCGGCAAGGGCAAAGTGACCGTGGTGGACAACAAGCCCGCTGCGCCCAAGGCCCAGATTCAGGAAGTGGTGTTTGTGGTGCGCGACGGCAAGGCCATGATGACGCCGGTGAAAACCGGTATCAGCGACTTCCAGAATATTGAAATCCTGAGCGGGGTGAAGGCCGGCGAACAAGTGGTGAGCGGGCCGTTCCGGGCCGTGGCCAAGACGCTTAAGGACAAAGCCGTGGTCGACATCAAAGATGAAAAGAGCCTGAACAAGGAGGCGCTGAAAGACAACGGCGACTCGGATAAATAAAGCACACGAAATCGGCGGAAAGGCCCCGAACGTCCTGTTGCGCGCCGCGCGGCAGGACGTTCGTGCTTTCTTTGCGGACGACTTCCCACTCCAACTCTGTCCTCTTGGAAAAAATTGCCATGCTCGGCGGCGGCTCCTGGGCCACCGCCCTCACCAAAATCCTCAGCGAAAACGGCGCCCGCGTCGACTGGTGGCTGCGCGCCAAGGACGACGTGCAGCACCTGCTGCGCACCCGCCACAACCCGCGCTACCTCTCGGCGGTGCAGTTCGACCTGAACCGCGTGTACCCCACCACCGACCTAGAAGACGCCATCGAAGAAGCCGACTGGCTGGTGCTGGCCGTGCCCGCTGCCTTTGTGCAGCCGGTGCTGGATAAGCTGGACCGCGACGCGCTGAAGCATAAGCGCGTGGTGTCAGCCATCAAGGGCATGATTCCGAGCAAAAACCAGCTCGTAACCGACTACGTGGCCGAGCGTTTCCGGCTGGGGCGCCACCAGTTGGGCGTCATCGCCGGTCCCTGCCACGCCGAAGAGGTGGCCCTGGAAAAGCAGAGCTACCTCACCATCGGCTCGCCCGACGCCGGGCTGGCGCTGGAGTTTTGCGAGCTGCTGCGCAACCGCTTCGTAAGCGCCCACCCGGCCGCCGACCTCGACGGCATCGAATACTGCGCGGTGATGAAAAACATTATTGCCCTCACCGGCGGCATTGCCCACGGCCTGGGCTACGGCGACAACTTCCTGGCCGTGCTGGTGAGCAACGCGGTGCAGGAAATCCGTCGTTTTCTGCAAGCCATTAACCCGCAGCCACGCGACCTCTCGGCCTCGGCCTACCTTGGCGACTTGCTGGTGACGGCTTACTCGCAGTTCTCGCGCAACCGTACCTTCGGCAGCATGGTAGGGCGCGGCTACACCGTGAAATCGGCTCAACTGGAAATGAATATGATAGCCGAGGGCTACTACGCCGTGAAGTCCATTCATGAGCTGAACAAGAAGCTCAAGGTGAACATGCCTATTACCGAAGCGGCTTACAATGTGCTGTACGAGCGGATTGCGCCGGCCATGGAAATGGAGATTTTGAAGGAAAAGCTGCGGTGAGTGTGCTCCTAGTGAAAAAGCTCCGCTGGTGACAATTCGGAAATTTCTTGGATTCTGTTTGTCATAAAGCAGAACTATACTCTGGCCTTCGGCGAATCTAGGAACAGCTAAAGCCAAGCCTTTTTCGTCTAAAGCTTCTACAACTTCGCCTTGCTGAGTTGTGAATCGAACAACCGGCCGGATAACTACGATTCGTCCCCAGCAGGTCTTGTTTGTCACGATTATTCCTTGTGTCCGAACTGCATTTTGACGAAAAAGCTCATCCTCATAGTCGATGGCTTTGCCAAACATCAAGAGCAAAGCACCTACCACAGCGAGGATAATCAGAAAGAAAACCGGGTTCATATGCTCCACTAGGTCTCTATTTAGATTTAAAGGTGCATTAGGCTGAACTCCCATTTAAAATCTCAATGAAAGTAGTCGGCTTCACCTTCGTCCGCAACGCCATCAAATTCGACTACCCGGCGGTCGAAAGCATCAACTCGTTGCTGCCATTGTGCGATGAAGTCGTCGTTGCCGTCGGCAACTCTGAGGACGACACTCTTGCATTAGTGCTAAGCATCGGCTCGCCTAAAATCCGCATTATCGAAACCGTGTGGGACAATACCCTGCGTGAGGGCGGCCGGGTGCTGGCCGTGGAAACCGACAAAGCCCTGGCCGCCGTGCCCGCCGATGCTGACTGGGCCATTTACCTGCAAGCCGACGAGGTGTTACACGAAGCCGACTACCCGGCCATCCGGGCCGGCATGGAGCGCTGGAAGAACGATAAAACGGTAGATGGCCTGCTGCTGAACTACCGCCACTTTTATGGTTCTTACGACTACGTGGGCGACTCTTACCGCTGGTACCGTCGCGAAATCCGCATCGTGCGGCCGGGCATTGGCGTGTATTCGTATCGCGACGCGCAGGGCTTCCGCAAAGGCGACAACCAGAAGCTCCGCGTGAAGCTGCTCGACGCCACCGTGCACCACTACGGCTGGGTAAAGGCGCCGGCCGCCATGCAGCGCAAGCAGGAAACCTTCAACAAGCTGTGGCATTCCGACGATTGGGTGGCCCAAAACGTGGTGCCCGCCGCCGAGTTTGACTACAGCCAGGTTGATTCGCTGCTGCGTTTCACGGGCACACACCCGGCGGTGCTGGCGGCCCGCATTAGGCAGCAAAACTGGCAGTACGAGCACGACATGACCCGTAACCGCTACCGCTTCAAGGACCGGCTAAAGCACTGGCTCGAACGGGCCACCGGCTACCGCCTGGGCGAATACCGCAACTATCAACTGGTTTGAAGCCCACCGCGCATGAACTGGCTGCCGCTTGCCTTGCTCACCGCCTTCTGCCTGGCGCAGTACAACTTGTTTATCAAACTAGCCTCCAACCACCTGCCGCCGGCGGTGGGGGCAGTGGTGCTGCAACTGGTGGCCGCCGCGCTGGGAGCCATTTGGCTGCTGCGCCTGAAGATGCAGGGTGCTCCGCTGCCGCTGAGCCCGCGCGGGCTGGGGCTGGCGGCGCTGGCAGGGGTGGGCGTGGGGCTGGCCGAAATTCTGACCTTTGTGGTGTTTCAGCGGGGCGTCAACTCGTCGGTAGGCACGCCGGTAATTGTGGGTGGTTCGGTGTTACTCACGGCGCTGTTGGGACTGGGGTTTCTGCGCGAAAGTATCACGCTGGCCCAGTTGGGCGGCCTGGTGCTGATAGTAGCCGGTATCGCGCTTGTAGCCCGCGGATAAAGGCTAGTCGTGCCTCCAGGCGTTGGCCTGCAAAGGGAAATCAGCCGGCACCACGTAAATATCGACTTCCGCATTGTGATAGGCCGGCGCAAACGGGAAGCGCGGTTTGAAGAAGCCCCGGTCACTAGGAAAGGCTACAACATAGCGGTAGCGCACGCCGGGTTGCTGCAAGTTGTCGAAATGCCACGGGCGCTGGCGCTCCTCGGAATGGGCGTAAAACCGAAAGAATAGATTGTGGGTGGGCTCGGGAATAAGCACCGGGCCGGGCGCGTGGGCGGCCAGCCAGCGCAAGCCGGCGTGGTATGAGTCATTGGTGCTGCGCGCCGCGGGATTGACGCGCACCACGGCATAGGTTTCGTAAGTAGCAAACAGGATGGCCAGCGTAGTCAAAGAGCGGCGCAAAAGCCACGACGCGGGCCAGCGAAGCAGTGCCCAATCGACCACTAAGCCCAGCAGCATGAAAAAGAAGCAGGCCTTGTACAGCATCACGCGCTCAGGAGGAAACACGTGCTGGAATGCGATGATAACGTAAGGCAGCCCTATAAACCACAACGCAGGCAGTCCCAGTTGCCTCAAACGAGCGGCTTGCACATAGGCCAGTTGACCTTTACGAGCCAGATAGAACATCCAGCCCACCAGCCCCAGCACGGGCAGGGTGATAAGCGCGCCGAGTGTGCGCTGTCCGGCCAGGAAACCTTCGTTGTGCCAGATGTAGGCCGGAAATCCCGCCCAGAAAACGGCCGGCTCCAAAGGGGCCACGTACCCGTTGCCCACCAATTTATCAAAGCCAGATACCAGCAGTAGCGGAGAGTACAGCACCACAATTCCTGCGCC
This sequence comes from Hymenobacter properus, assembly GCF_015694735.1. Lineage (GTDB taxonomy): Bacteria > Bacteroidota > Bacteroidia > Cytophagales > Hymenobacteraceae > Hymenobacter > Hymenobacter properus. The sequence goes on from NZ_JADQDP010000001.1 coordinate 314,488, forward strand.
TACCACGCCGCCCACAAAGGCTGCGGCCGCCAAATGGAGCCACTGGCCTCTGCAAATGAAACGGAGCGCCAGCCACGAAAAGGCCGAAGCCAGCACGTAAGCAAACGTGGGCACGGTATAGCCGCCCACGATGCCTGACACCGCCAGCGCCAGCCAGGCCGCGCGCGGCCTAGCCGTGCCCTCGCCCAAACGCAGGACGGAGTAGAAAACAACCCCCGCCAGCCCAATAAGCAGCCAGTAGCCGCGCCCGACGCCCGCATGGTACAGGCTGAGCTGCAGCCACCCAAACCCCGCCGTTGCCACCACGGTCGCCCGAAAACCCAGCCGCAGCCGCAGCATGGCAAACCACCCCACCGTAGCCACTGTGCTGATGAGCAGCACGGGGAGCCGCATGCTCCACCAAAAACCGGGGTTAAGCTGGTAAAACAGCCAGCTGATGGTGTTGGAGAAAACGTGGTTGTTGGGAATAGGATAGTATGCGCTGGTTGCAAACAGGCCCTTGCTCACAAATACCTCGTAGGATACCGCGTCATCGTACTCCGGATTGGTGAGGCTGAAGAATATCCGTAGGGCGGTGAGGATTATTAATAGGCCACCGGCCCAGCGTCGCTCCACGGCATTTAGCCGCAAGCCTTGCCGCAATTGGTGCCATGAATCGCCAACTTCCAGCTTGAGTAAGTCAAATTCCCTACGGCCCGCGGCCGTAGTTAAAACCACTACGGCTATTAGGTTGCTTGTGCAGCAAACCCAGGCTAAGCCTGCGCCGAGCCGTGAAAAGTCGGAGCCCGAGAAGGCACGCGTACGCCAGTTATAAAACGGGAAAATGACATCCAACGACCAGGCTTCAGCCCAATCCACAGTTCGGAATACTACCGCAGCGAAGCCGGACGTAGCGGCAATTATTACTGCTCCCAGGAGCAACCAAAATGTAATTCTGGGTAACGTCATCCTGCTTTAAAATCAGCAGGTGCAGTATTAAGGCCATTCCAGGCGGCGGCTGGGCCAAGCAAATTCTCCAGCTCTTCCCAAACCCGATGCACGGGCAGCCCCATCACGTTAAAGTAAGAACCTTCAAGGCGCGTCACGCCCACCATGCCAATCCAGTCCTGCGCGCCATAGGCGCCGGCCTTGTCGAAGGGTTTAGCGGTTTCGATGTAATGGCTGATTTCGGCAGGCGACAGCGGGCGGAAATGCACGGTGGTTTGGTCAGAAAACAGTACTTCGCGCCCATTGCCGGTGCGCAGGCAGACTCCGGTAAATACCTCGTGCGACCGGCCCTGCAGGCGGGTGAGCATGGCGGTAGCCTCGGCCACGTCGGCGGGCTTGTTCAACACGACGTCGTCGAGGCACACAATGGTGTCGGCTGTGAGCACTACTTCGTCGGGGGCAAGGGTTGCCACGTAGGCAGCGGCTTTGCGGGCAGCCAAATATTCGGCTACCTCGGCCCGGCGCAGGTGGTCTGGAAACTCCTCGTCCACATCCACCAGACGGATTTCATAGCGCAACCCAAGGTCGGACAGCAGTTGGCGACGACGGGGCGAATTAGATGCAAGAATGAGTTTCACGCGGGTAGGGCAGAGGCTTGAAAATATTCGGCAAATGGATTGCCGGTTTCGTCGTCGGCAATGCTGCTAAAGAGAAAGCCACCGATGGTTTTGGGGTAGAAAAACGTTGATTTTGGGGGCATCACGGCGCCGGAGTGGCACACGGCTTCCACTTCGGCCATGGTCACCTCGTTCACAATAAACGCCGCCACAGCCTCACCGCGGTCCACCCGCTGCAGGCAGTCGAACAGGTTGCGCACGTAGGCCACGCCCGGCCACGCCCGCTGGGCATCGGCTCCCATCACGCCCAGCACTTGCTGAAATACGAAATAATGCAGCACTGTCAAATCCAGTGCCTTCACCTGTGGCGTGGTTGGCCAGTCCAGCAGAGTGTGGGCTTCGGGGCGCAGGCGCAGCTTGTAAGCTTGGCCGGCCAGATACAGACCAAACGCCCACGGCTTGCCGGCAATGATTTCGGGCAGGTCATTGGCGTCTTCCTTGGGCGTGACGACAAAATAGGTTTCCAGTGCTCGCAGCATGTCCGGCACGGTATGGCCGTTGGGCAACTCCAGCAGCAGGCGATGGGTAGGCAAAATCCGGAGGTCGTCAGCGGCCGCGTTGGTGAGGTACATGAGGTGGTAGTTCCAGGGCTCGCGGCCGGTGACAGTGCCGTTGGCGGCCAGCTCCCGGGCCTGGCGGTAGGCCAGCGAGCCTTCGTAGCGGTGGTGGCCATCGGCCAAAATCACCTCCTTTGCTTCCAGCACTGCCTGAAACCGGCGAATAATGGACGCGTCATTAATTACGGCCAGTACGTCGCGCGCCCCCTGGTAGTCTTCCACTGTTTCGTAGAGCGGCGAGCGCATGGCTTCGTCGAGGTAGTTTTCCAGCTCGAAATCGTCGTCGCGGTACAGGCCATGGGTGGCACTGGTCTGAAACTGCGTGCGGGCCAGTAGCTCGGCCCGGTCGTTCACCGAAGCGGGCAAGGTGTTTTCATGTCGCAGCACCACATTCTCGGCCCAATCGTAAGCCCTGATGTGGCACATAAAGCCCTTGCGGCAATACTCGCGCGTACTCCCTGGTAGGCGGAAGTACTGGTAATAAACATAGATGCCCGGCATTTCATCCTGCCGCAACACGCCCGAGGCTTTCCACTCAGCTAGGCGTATAGCAGCGGCGGCGGCTGGGTCGGCGTCGCCCGGTACGGTGAGGTGAATGGAGTTCAGCGGGTTGTGATACAGTGCTTCCCGCTGTTTAGCCGACACCACATCAAACAGCGGCGACACAAGCGCATCGATGTTGATGCTGAGGGTGGGGTTGTAGCGCCAGCCGCGTACGGGTTGAATTTCAGCCAAGGGGAGAGGGTAGTTTTGAATGTTGGGTTTTGAGGGTTGAATGGCGAAGTAGGAGGTTCCTTGGGAAATATTGAGCAGCTATTAGGGTATTTAAACACTTAAACCGCAACATTCAACACTTTCCTCACGGTGCCAAGCGGCTGCGCTGCCAGCCCTGGCCGGCGCGCTCGTACACTATTCGGTCGTGCAGGCGGCTTGGGCGGCCCTGCCAGAACTCCACGCGGTGCGGGCGCAGGATGTAGCCGCCCCAATTCTCGGGCCGGGGTAGTGGGTCCTGCCCTTTGAATTGTTCCTCCAATTCCTGCTCGCGCGCTTCCAGTTCTTCCCGGCTGCCAATTACCTGGCTCTGCGGCGAGGCCCAGGCGCCGAGCTGGCTACCGCGGGGCCGGCTCTGAAAATATTCGGTCGACATGGCTGGGGGCGCTTTCTCCACGCGGCCTTCCACGCGCACCTGGCGTTCCAGGCCGGGCCAGAAAAAGTTGAGCGCGGCTAGCGGCTGCTCGGCTAGTTCCTGCCCCTTGCGGGAATCGTAGTTGGTGTAAAACAAGAAGCCGGCGTCGTCAGGCAGGCCTTTGAGCAACACCACGCGCGAAGAGGGCTGCCCGGCTGCGTTCACAGTGCTGAGCGTGAGGGCGGTGGGCTCATCGAGTTTAGCGGCCAGGGCTTCGTCCAGCCACTGCCGGAACTGCTGCACGGCGTCGGGCAGCACATCAGTTTCGGCTAGAGTGCGCTGCGAGTAGGTTTTGCGTAAATCGGCGAGTTGCGTGTCGTTCATGAATGCAAAGGAAATGCGCACGGGCGGTGGCCCGGCAGGCCTGGGCCGCCGTATAACCCTACGGAACATTTTTAACCGGCCTATAGTCTTATTTAACCCGGCTGGGCCATAGCCGGGCGGTGTTGGCGCCGCAAGTTACTACCGCCGCCGAAGGCGCTCCGGCCGGGTGCCTTCTCCAAAGGCCATGGTGCCCCACTTATTCTCTTCCTCCTGACTTTCTTCTTATGCGCCCAGGAACCTTGCTCATCTCTCAGCCCTTTCTGGGCGACCCCAATTTTGAACGTAGCGTGGTGCTTCTTTGCCGCGACGAGCCCGAGGATGGCTCATTTGGCCTTGTGCTGAACCGCCTCACCAACCTCACCCTCGGGGATGTGCTAGACTTGCCCACGCACCTCGCCACAGCGGCCGGCGACCTGCCTCTTTACATGGGCGGCCCCGTTGAGCCAAACACCCTACACTACCTGCATCGCCGCGCCGATTTGCCCGGCGCGCAGGACTTAGGCCAGGACGTGTACTGGGGCGGCGACTTTGAGCTGCTGCTGGGCCTGTTGGGGAGCGGCGCCGTTACGGCCGATGAAATTCGCCTCTTTGCAGGCTATTCGGGTTGGTCGGCCGGCCAGCTGGCCGGCGAATTGCAAGGCCAGAGTTGGATACGACACCCCGCAAGCGCCGGGAAAGTGTTTACTTTGGCATCGGATGCCTTCTGGCGCGATATTCTGCGGGAGAAAGGCGGGCGGTTCAAGGTTTTGGCCAACTACCCCGTCGACCCCCGCCTGAATTGATACCGGTAGGCGGATAATATTTTCCTTTTTGTTTCTACTTTTTTTGCGCGCTCCTCTGGCCCTATAGCACAGGGCTGGCTTTTACGAAGATTTATGGCTGCTGAAGAAAACCCCACTGCCCCGCAAGCCGGCGGCCCCGACGCGTCTGCCGAAGACCGGATGTCCATTTTGCAACGCCGCCTGGCTGAAATTCAAAGCCGTTCGGCTGGAGCCGACGCACCTGGCGACGCGGCCGGCGGCCAAACGGAGCTGCCCGCGCAGGGCACCCCCGAGCTCCCCGCCAACCAGCCTGCCGGCGCCGGTACGGCCGAGGCCCCTGCTGATGCGCCCGCCGCGCCGGCCCCCGCCAGCGCGCCCGCTCCCGGCACGCCCGAGGCTAAAGCCGCCGAAGAAACCGCGCAGCACGTGCCCAATGAGGTATCCGTGGACGGCAGCGACATGTCGGCTCCCCAGGCCCGGGCCGTGGCCCACTACGGCGCCGACATGACCTCCAGCGTGGTCGAAACGCCCCAGCCCGAGGCATTGCCCGCTCAGGAACAAATTGCCAGTGCTGCTCCTGCACCTATTGCTGACCCCGAAACCAGCCTTAGCGGTACGGGCGAGCCCGCGACGGTGGAAGAGACTGCTCCTGCTGTGCCCACGGTGGCACTGCATTCAGCCGAGGAGTTGGAAAATGCTCCCCAGGGTGTGGCCCACATCACCACGTCGGAAGAAACTCCGCTGAATGCTGCCCCGGCCAACGTGGCCGCCATTGAAGCAGGAGAGGAGCCCACCGGGCAAAGCGAAGGCGAAGAAACTTACGTACCCGAAACGCCCGCCCCGGATTTTACTACCCTTGACCTGCCGGCTCAGGCTTCGTACCTGGTAGGCTTGCTGCGCCGGCCCGATGCACGACGCAACCGCAAGCAGATTCAGGACCTCACCCGCCAGTACGAAGCCAATGTGGGCCTGGCCCGCACCGCCGCTCGCCAGAAATTTGCCGAAGGCGGTGAAGGCGCGGAGGCGTTTGCCTTCCAGCAGCCCGAGGGCCAGCAGGAGCTGAACAAGGCCCTGCAGGAATTCCGCGAGAACCGCGCCAAGGATGCCAAAGCCGAGGACGCCAGCCGCGCCGACAACCTCACCAAAAAGCGCGCCCTGCTCGACCAGCTCCGCGGCCTCGTGGAAGCGGCCGAAACCAAGGACAGCTCGGCCAAGCTTAAAGCCCTGCAAGCCGAGTGGAAAGCCACCGGCGCCGTGCCCCAGACCGACAGCCAGTCCATCTGGGACACCTACCACGGCCTGCTCGACATTTACTACAGCAAGCAGGGCCAGTTCCTGCAAATGAAGGACCTGGACCGCCGCCGCAACCAGGAAGCCAAAGAAGCCCTCATCAAGCGCGCCGAGGCCCTGGCTGATGCCCCCGGCATCAACAAAGCCCTCGACGAGCTGACCAAGCTGCACGAAGACTGGAAGAACATTGGCCCTGTGCCGAACGACCAGCGCGAGCCGCTGTGGCAGCGCTTCATTGCCGCTTCCGACGTGCTGCACCAGCGCCGTAAGGAGTTCGTGGACCAACGCTCGACCCAGGAGAAAGCCAACCTTGTGGTGAAGCAGGCCCTGCTCGAGCGTGTGCTGCCCTTCGCTACCTTCGATACCGACCGTGTGAACCTGTGGCGCTCGAAAACCGACGAGCTGCAGGAAATCAAAGCCGAGTGGGAAGCCGCTGGCCTCGTGCCCCGCGCCCAGGCCGATGCCCTGAACAAGCAGTACTGGGCCGCCTATAAGGCTTTCTTCAACCGTAAGAATGATTTCTTCAAGTCGCTCGACAACGAGAAATCGGCCAACGTGAAGGCCAAGCAGGCCCTTATCGACCAGGCCGAGGAAGCCCAGAACAACCCCGACCAGGACGCCGCCCGCCAGACCATTATCCGGGTGCAAAAGGAGTGGAAGGAAGTGGGCCGCGTGCCCGATAAGCTGGCCGACAAGCTGTGGCACCGCTTCCGTGCTGCCTGCGATGCCGTATTTGAGCGTCCCAAGCAGGAGTTCCGTCAGCGCGAGGAGAAAGCGCAGCAGGCTTCGGCTGAGCAGACGGCTCACCTTGCCCAGATTGGCGAGCAGGTGAACGCTCTCGGCGCGGATAATCCCGGCACCCTAGAAGGCTTCCGCGCCATCCTGACCGACTGGTCGACGGCTTTCGACGCCAACGATGCCGAGCCCAACCGCGGCACCGGCGACGCCAGCGAAGACCAGTTGCTGAAGCTCCTGGGCAAATATCTCGACCAGGTGCCCGGCCTGAGCTACGAAGACCGTTCTAACCTGCTGTTCCAAACTGAGGTGGCCCGTCTCAAGGCCCGTCCGCACGCCCAGCAGCAGCTCACGCGCAAGGAAATGGCCCTGCGCAAGGAAATCAACGAGCTGGAAAACGACGCCGCCACCCTGCAAACCAACCTCGACTTCTTTGCTCGCTCTAAGAATGCAAGCCAGCTGCGTGAGGAGTACCAGGGCCGCATCGCCGAGGGGCAGAAGCGCATTGATGCGCTCAAGAAGCAGCTGAAAATGATTCGTAGCTAAGTCAGGTAATCCTTTGGCTTACACGCAAAGCGCCCCGGTGAATTGCTCGCCGGGGCGCTTTTTTTCAATAAATCAAAGCGCACCGTTGGCGGAAGGCTGTTGATAGGCTACTTTTGCACCACCAACCCGCCGCCTTAGCTCAGTTGGTAGAGCTTCTGACTTGTAATCAGAGGGTCGTTGGTTCGAGTCCGACAGGCGGCTCCAGGTAATTGAGACCCCATGTGAACGACGTGTTTGCATGGGGTCTTTGCTTGGTGTGCCCGTGGGTGTACCTAATATCCCTCACACCAATAGCTATTTCATTTATGCAGCCCGAAATTCAAGAGTTCAGCACTTTGCTGCGAACTGATGGCCTCCACGCGGCCTTGCAGTATTTGAATAGCCGCACCCCGCATCGTTACACAGGCGTCTTTCGCTTCGATGGGGAAATGTTGCGCAACGAGGCGCTCTTTGACCGTTACGAGCCCAGCGTGCAACGGGGCGACGACGTGCCGATGGCGGTGACGTACTGTTCACTCGTTGGGCGGCAGCAGGCGCCACTTGAAATTCAGGATGCGTCCACCGACTCATCCGCGCAGCAAATCCATACGTCCGTGGTTTCCTATTGCGGAGTACCGATTCTCGACGCTTCAGGCAGCCCAATAGGCACGCTTTGTCATTACGACACGCAACGCTGCCAAGAACGCACGGCTGACCTGCCATTGCTGGAAGCCGCTGCCGACTTGCTGCGCGGACGCCTCGGGGCTACGACTAGCATTACGGCAACTAACTAGATTCGGAAACGACTGATACTGAGCTTACGCAACAATAAGTGTTGTGGGGGCCTGAAGTAGTATTACTTCGGTCGCCAATTAAAGCACAAGCCCATGCCACCGGTGGGCGTCCACACGGGTAGCAGGCTTGTTTCACCAATGCCGCGGCCGCCGGGTTTGCGGCCCCAACGGTTGCGGTGGGAGAGGTAGGCCATGTGCGCCGATAGAATGCCAAAGCCCGCGCCGGCCACCACGTCGGACTGCCAGTGCTTGTTGTTTATCATTCGGAATGCGGCTACGCTGGTGGCCAGGGCGTAGGCGCCCACGCCGTACCATTGGCTCTTGTCGCGAAACTCTGCGTGGACGATGCTGGCCGCCAGAAACGCCTGAGCCGTATGGCCCGACGGGAAGGAGAGGTGGTCCGACGAGTCGGGCCGTTGAATGTGGGTGAGCGTTTTTACGATGTACACCGAGCCGAGCATGATGAGTTCGCTCTTGGCGACCACCAAGGCCAGATTGAGTCGGTCGTTGCGCGACTCGACGCCAGCCAGCAGCACGCCGGGTATTTCCAGGTACGGTGCCCACTGTAAGTAGTCGTCGGTGTGGTTGCGGTAGGTGCCGAATTCGCTTCTGATGGCACGCTTGGCTTGGTAGGAACTGTAGAGTCCATTGCCGTAAATGGTGCTAGCGCCGTAGCCAATCAATGCCGCGGGAATAATGGTTGCGCGAAACCCCTTGCTTCGGAAAAACGATTTTTTGGGCGGGGCTAGTGCCCCGGGCGGGTTCTGGTACTTGTGGGTAGTATCAGTCGGAACCGGAGTTTGGGCCGTAGCCAACCGGGGCAGCACGGCCAGCTCTGCCAGCAGGGCCAAAGAGAGGAGGGGGCGAAGCAGCATACGCGGGCGTTGTAAGAAGGTGCGAAGAAACGACCCTCGGCACCAATCGGTTGCCTTTTGGCAGCTACAATCCGAATTTTTGTGGCTTAAGTGGGTGCTAACTTGCTTCCCAAAACTGGTTTTTTAGCAGCTACCGAACACATGGATTTAGTAAACGCCACCGCGCAGTTCATTGAGCAAAAATTTGCCGACGAGGGCAGTGGGCACGACTGGGCCCATATCCGGCGCGTGTGGCTCATGGCGCGCCAACTGGCCGCTAATTCTCCCGAAGCCAACCAACAATTAACTGAGCTCGGCGCGCTGTTGCACGATATTGCCGACTGGAAGTTTCACGGCGGAGACTACGAAGCCGGGCCCCGGGCCGCCCGCGCCTGGCTTCTCAGCCAGCATGCGCCGGAGGAGCTGATTACCCAGGTTGAAACCATTATCCGCGAAGTGTCCTTCAAGGGCCTGGGCGTGGAAACGCCGGTTTCGTCGGTGGAAGCGGCGCTGGTGCAGGACGCCGACCGGCTCGATGCCATCGGGGCCGTTGGCATTGCCCGGGCCTTTGCCTACGGCGGCCACAAAGGCCGGCCCCTGCACGACCCCGCAGTGGCGCCCGTCACGCACGAGAGCTTTGCCAGCTACCAAAAGAGCACCGCGCCCACCATCAATCACTTCTACGAAAAGCTACTGCACCTCAAGAACCGCCTGCAGACGCCCGCCGCCCGCGCCGTGGCCGAAGAGCGTCACGCCTATATGGAAGGCTTCGTGACCCGCTTTTTAGCTGAGTGGGAAGGGCAGGCCTGATGGGGGAGAGCGGCCTGGTTTTGCCGGCCCCCGTATAGTCATCCTTACCTTTGTGCCATGAAGCTGACGTTGCGCCTGAGTATTTGCCTGTTGCTGTTGGGGGCCGCGAGTTGCCGCACGTGCCCCATCGAGTCGTGCCACACCCGCAAGGTGCACATGCACAGCGGCGTAAAGTACCGCGGGCAACCCTTATGGAAGATGCAAAACCCGGCCATTGGGCAAAAAATTAAGACCTATAATCCTAAAGCCGGTAAGAATCCGCAGGATAAGAGCAAGACGTTGAAATAGTCCTACTCAAACCCGCAAAAAAGGCCACAGCGCTTGCCGTTGTGGCCTTTTTGTCGTATCTTCGCACGCATACAAAGAACCATTCACCCTGCGGCTTTTAGGTACCTTTTCAGGGTATTTTTTGAGTCGCCTATCAACCCCCTCAATGGCTGAAGGCGAAAAAATCATTCCGATAAACATCGAAGACGAGATGCGGGGCGCCTACATCGACTACTCGATGTCGGTTATCATCTCGCGGGCCCTGCCCGATGTGCGCGACGGCCTTAAGCCCGTGCACCGGCGCGTGCTTTATGGCATGAGCGAGCTGGGCGTGGGCTACAACAAATCCTACAAGAAGTCGGCCCGTATCGTGGGCGAAGTACTTGGTAAATACCACCCGCACGGCGATACCTCGGTGTACGACACCATGGTGCGTATGGCCCAGGGCTGGAGCCTGCGCTACCCACTCGTGGACGGCCAGGGTAACTTCGGCTCCGTCGATGGCGACTCGCCGGCGGCCATGCGCTACACCGAGGCCCGCCTCAAGCGCATCGCCGATGAAATGCTCGGCGACCTCGACAAGGACACGGTGGACTTCCAGCCCAACTTCGACGACTCGCTCGAAGAGCCGAGCGTGTTGCCGGCCAAGTTCCCCAACCTGCTGGTGAACGGCACGTCGGGCATTGCCGTGGGCATGGCCACCAACATGGCCCCGCACAACCTCACCGAAGTCGTGAACGGTATCATTGCCTACCTCGACAACCCGGACATCACGGTGGCCGAGTTGATGCAGTACGTGACAGCGCCGGATTTCCCCACCGGCGGCATCATCTATGGCTACGAGGGCGTGAAGCAGGCCTTCGAAACAGGCCGTGGCCGCGTGGTAATGCGCGCCAAAGCCACCTTCGAAACCACAAAGACGGGCAAGGAGCAAATCGTCGTCACCGAAATTCCCTACATGGTGAACAAGGCGTCGATGATTGAGAAAACCGCTGCGCTCATCAACGAGAAGAAAATCGAGGGTATTTCGGACCTGCGCGACGAGTCCGACCGCGACGGCATGCGCATCGTGTACGACCTCAAGCGTGACGCCATGCCCAGCGTGGTGCTCAACAACCTGTTCAAGTACACGCAGCTGCAAAGCTCGTTCGGCGTCAACAACGTGTGCCTGGTAAAGGGCCGCCCCATGACGCTGAACCTCCAACAGCTCATCCAGTACTTTGTGGAACACCGCGGCGAGGTTATCGTGCGCCGCACCAAGTACGAGCTGGCCGAAGCGCAAAAGCGTGCCCACATCTTGGAAGGCCTGCTCATTGCCCTCGACCACCTCGACGAGGTCATTGCCCTCATCCGCGGCTCGCGCGACCCTGAGGTAGCCCGTGGCCAACTCATCGAGCGTTTCGCCCTGAGCGAAGTGCAAGCCCGCGCCATTCTGGACATGCGTCTGCAGCGCCTCACTGGTCTGGAACGCGACAAAATCGTGGCCGAGTACAACGAGCTGATGAAGCTCATCGACTACCTGAAGTCGGTACTGGAGTCGGAAGAACTGCAGCGTGGCATTATCAAAACCGAGCTGGAAGACATCCGCGAGCGTTATGGCGATGCCCGCCGTACGGAAATCAACTACCAAGGTGGTGATTTCTCGACTGAGGACATGATTGCGGACGAGGCCATGGTCATCACCATCAGCCGTGAGGGCTACATCAAGCGCACCAACCTGGACGAATATCGCGCCCAGGGCCGCGGCGGCGCAGGTTCGCGCGGCGCCCTGTCGAAGAAGGATGACTTCACGGAGCACCTGTTCGTGGCTACTACGCACGAATACCTGCTGTTCTTTACGGAACTGGGCCGGGTGTTCTGGCTGAAGGTATACGAGGTGCCGGAAGGAGGGAAGGCCACCAAAGGCTTGCCCATTCAGAACCTCATCGAGATACCGCGCGAAGACAAGGTGCGCTCTGTGCTTAACGTGCGTGGCCTGAAAGACCCTGATTACCTCGAAAACACTTACCTGATGTTCTGCACCGAACAGGGCACAGTGAAGAAGACGCCACTGGAAGCGTATTCGCGCCCGCGTTCGGCTGGTATCAATGCCATCACCATCAACGAAGGCGACCGTATTCTGGATGTGCAGCTGCTCACGCCCAACGCAGAGGTGATTTTGGCCTCGCGCACGGGCCGTGCGGTGCGTTTCAATGAAAGCGAGGCCCGCTCCATGGGCCGCTCGGCTGCCGGCGTGCGGGGCATTCGTCTCGAAGATGTGCCCGGCAACCGCGTAGTGGGCATGGTCTGTGTGGCCGACCCCACGCAGGAGCTGCTGGTGGTGAGTGAGAACGGCTTCGGCAAGCGCAGCGAAATAGAAGATTTCCGCGTAACCAAGCGAGGGGGAAAAGGGGTGAAGGCCATGAAGATTACCGATAAAACCGGTAAACTGGTGGCCATCAAGGATGTAAACGATGGTGACGACTTGATGATTATTAATAAGTCTGGCATCACCATCCGTCTGCGCGTAAGTGACCTGCGCATTATTGGTCGAGCTACGCAAGGAGTTCGGTTGATTAAAATCAGCGGTAACGACGAAATCTCTTCGGTAGCCAAAGTGCAAGCTGAAGAGAAAGAAGACGAAAATGCCGTAGCTGCTTTGGAGGCCACCGATGCTGTGGGCTCCGCAGATGGGAGCCAGGGTGTGCTGAACGCCCTAGCCGATGGCGGCGAAGACGACTTGCTAGATGACGATGAAGACTTGGAGGATGATGCCGACGAGGACGACGCTGATGACGAGCAAGATGCCGATGACGATGAAGACTTGGCATAATTGCTGAAGTAGGAGCGGGGCAGTCCATTTGGGCTGCCCCGTTTATTTTTGGCGAACTCAATGCATGGCCTCGGGGTTTGAGGCGCGTTGGGCAAGCTTATCACTCACCCTAACCGTTTCTTTTTTTCGCTTCGCCTTTTGTGTATTTCGTGAATTAACGGCATCCGCAAAGCAAGCACATTCCCAAACTTATGAAGAAGACTATTTTGATGGCCGCTGTTGGTGCAGCACTGCTGGCAGGCGCACCCGCTGTTGTTTCTGCTCAAACTTCGGCAGTTACCAACGCCATTCTCAACCAGCGCTCCGGCCTGCTTGACAAAGCCCGTACAGATATCGATAAGGCCATTGTGAACGAGAAAACCAGTGGCAAAGCCAAAACCTGGTATACCCGTGGTGAAATTTACCAGGGCATGATGGAAAGCCCGATTTACAGCAAGCAGCTGCAGCCCGGCGAGGGGGTACAGAAGGCATATGAATCGTTTGCCAAAACCATCGAGTTGGATACCAAGGACGGTGAATTTGGTAAGCAGGCTGTTACCCGTCTGGATAATCTGTATGGCCACGCTTTCAACGATGCCGTGAACAGCTACAACGCCAAAGACTATGACAAGGCTATCGAAAGCTACAAGCTAGCATCTAAGATTAAGCCCCAGGATACCACTGCGGTACTGTATTCGGCTTATGCCTATGAGGCAAAGCAGGATTATGCCGGAGCGAAGGCAAGCTACAATCAGTTGCTGGGCATGAACTATAAGTCCACGACTTTGTATTCGCGCCTTTTCCAAATGGCAAAACAGCAAAAAGACGATGCCGAAGCCGCTAAAGTGCTGCAGCAAGCTTTGGCAGCATATCCCAACAATAAAAACTTCATGCTTGAAGACCTTAACCTGTCTTTGGCAAGTGGTAAGGGAAGCGACGCTCTAGATAAAATCAGCAAGGCTATTGCGGCTGACCCGTCGAACTCCAACTTGTACGCGGTGCGTGGTTCGATGTACGACCAGCAGAAGAAAAATGATTTGGCTCTGGCTGACTACAAGAAAGCCGTGGAGTTGGACCCCAATAACTTTGATGCTCAGTACAACCTAGGCGTCTACAACTACAATAAGGCCGCGGAAGCTTACACCAAGGCCAGCAAAATGGACCTGAAGTCGTATCAGACGACTGGTAAGAAGTTGGAAGCTGACGGCAAGAAGTATTTCCAAGCGTCGGTGCCATACTTTGAGAAAGCCTTGGAATTGCAGCCTCAGGACCGCAACTCGCTTTCGTCATTGCAGAAGGTGTACTTCCGTTTGGGCCGTACCGCCGACTCTGAGCGTTTGAATGCGCGTTTGGAGCAGTTGAATAAGAAGTAAACGATTCCCGAGTCTTAGAAGGGAAGGGCCCAGCCAATGGTGGTTGGGCCCATTTCTTTTATATTTTTCATAATCAATTTAACATAATATAAATTATAAGACAAGAATATGTTGTCGGTTTTATAATTCTTTAAGGGTGTGTCTGGTCCATTCTGGTGGATGTAGAGTTGCATGGATTGTAGAGCTCCATGAAGTCCTTTAGTTTCCTAAGTTTTTGATGTAGTTATCAAGCCAATTCAATACCGGTGTTATGTTGAGCTGATTTTGACTTGCGATTCTGGCAATTTTTTGGCTCCTAATAACTAGTGGCAATGTTTGCATTCATTTGCTGGTGTGTTGATTTTTTGCTCCAGTGTAATCTCCTGTGGAATAAAAATTCTTTGCTGATGATATTGTAAGTATAGTGTATTGGTTTCGCTGTTTGTCTTAGTGATTTTTTAATGACGGGTTTGAGGGCTGGGCTACTCTCCTATTTTTACTACCATGGTTTCGGTAACATGTTATGGGTTGATAAAGTATATACTGTTGCGTCGCAGAGCTACAGGTCATGTTTCAAAAATAGGTAAAAAAAAGTTTATAAATTCGAAGGATTTTTGTACTCTTATTTACTGTGTAATCACCTTGCTTGTGCGCTGACCTTTAACCTAAGCTACCATAGAAACTAAGCTTCTTATGCCTCGCAGCACAAATTAACCAAAGACTTATAACTTTAGTATATAATTACATATCGTCATGCATTCTCACTATAACTATACTTATTCAATGAATTTGTCTCGAAACACAATGATTATAATGTAAGTACTAAATAGTATAAAATGTTTAAATTTTTTAAACTTTTTTTTACCCTAACGAATGCCTAAACTCATTGATTACCCTCGTACCTCATATGCCGGAGCCTGGGAACTAGCCGAAGTGGTGGACGACACCGGTGGCAAGTGCGAAATCGAAACAGCGGCCCGCAAACTCAACCGCAAAGTGAGTGGGTCTTTTAAAGCCATCATTGGCTCAGCAGTGAAATTTGGACTGCTCACGAGCAAACGAGAGCTGCTTAGCACCACTACACTCTTTAAGCGAATAAAACACGCCTACGACAAAAAGGAGGAATTACTCTTTCACCGTGAAGCGTTCTTAACTCCCCCGCTGTTTGCGCAGATATGCCGGAAATTCAGGCTGCGTGAACTACCCGTGCAAATGCTCGACGTCATGCTTATCCGCGAGTTTGGCGTAGAGGAAATCAACGCCCAAGGAGTAGCAAAAGCTTTTGTGGATGGCTGCCGAATGGTCAACCTGCTTGACGACCGCAATACCATGGCCGACATAGATGCGGCCGCAACCCAACAACAACCCCGGCGCGAGCTCTCCTCGCCGGTACTAACACAATCGGCTTTCATTCCAGCACAGCCGGGTGTAGGCCTTCTTGCTTCTACAAATGGGGAAGCAGCTAAAGAAACCAGCCCCGACAGCCCCGCTTACGATAACTCCTTTCCCAATACGCCAACAGCAAATGCACCAACGGGCCGGAAGCCAACGACTGATGCAATAGCTAACCTGTTTGGCCTATTTTCCGACAACGAGGAGCCAGACCACGCAACCACCGATGCGCCCCTAGCACAAGAGTACAGCAGCCCGGCGGCACTTACGCATGCGCCCGCAATGCAAGAGGTAGCTACATCTCCCACACGAACTGAGCCACTTTCTCAACCACCAGTTTCAACTAATACCCACGCCCCGGTTTATCAGCTGCAAATCAGCGGCCCCGGTTTGAACACTACGTTGTCAGTATTAGAGGAGGACGACATCATTATCGCCCAGGCCTTGCTGGAAAAAATCAGAAGGCAGATAAGAGCAAGAGAACAATAAGCACACGGCGAGCTACGGGTCGTTCACCAGTAGCTCGCCTTTCATTGTTCGTTCAGATGCCGCGTATTGGGCAACCTGTGCCGCTCTTGCAACACAGCTATTACTTCCGATAGTGGCAGTTCCGCAGCGGACAGCAATACGAGCAGGTGATACAGCAAATCGGCTACTTCTCCTGGCAGTGAGTCGCGGTGCCCGGCTACGGCGTCAATAACCGTTTCAACGGCTTCCTCCCCTACTTTTTGCGCAATTTTGGGCATGCCCTTTTTAAAGAGGGATACTGTGTAGGATGTGGGTGCTTGCTCGGGGAACTCCTTACGTTCTTTAATAAGCCGCTCCAGGCTGGCCAGAAACCCAACTGCCGCTGCAGGAGCAGTTTTCTCTTCAGGCTGCACGAAGCAACTCACCGTACCCCGGTGGCACGTCGGCCCGGCCGGCAGCACCCGAATTAAAACCGTGTCGGCGTCACAATCAACGTGGGAGCTTACCACCTGCAGGAAATTGCCGCTGGATTCGCCTTTCGTCCAGAGCCGGTTTTTCGAGCGCGAAAAAAAAGTGACGCGTCCCTCACGCTGCGTTTTCGCCCAGGCCTCCTGGTTCAGGTAGCCGAGCATCAGCACCTGGCCGGTGTCGGCGTCCTGAATAATCGCCGGAGCCAGGCCCGTAGCGAGGTCAAATTGAAGCTCAGCTGATTGGTTTGAAAGACTTGACATCTTCGATTGTAATTGACGGATTGTAGCCGGAAAACTTGCTGTCTTGTCAGGATTAGGCAATGGGCCCACCCTAGAGGCGAACGGGAATGCCGGCGTCGTACAGGTATTGCTTAAGGGTCGGTAAAGCCGTTTCGTTGAAATGGAAAATACTGGCAGCCAAAGCAGCATCAGCCCCTCCGGCTTCAAACACGGCGGTAAAATCAGCGGGTTGTCCGGCACCGCCCGACGCAATGACGGGCACCGGTACAGCATCGCTCACCGCACGCGTCAAATCCAAAGCAAATCCTGCTTTCGTGCCGTCGTGGCTCATGGAAGTGAGCAACAGTTCCCCGGCCCCCAAATCAGCGGCTTCGCGGCACCAGGCCACTGCCTCGCGGCCGGTGGGCTGGGTGCCGGCGCGCGTCATCACCTGCCACTCGCCTTCCACCAGCCGGGCATCAACGGCCACCACAATGCACTGCGAGCCGAAACGCTGGGCCAATTCCCGTATAAAAGCCGGCCGGGCCAGCGCAGCGGAGTTAATGGACACTTTGTCGGCCCCGCTCAGCAGTAGGGCTTCCACGTCGGCGATACTGCTGATGCCGCCGCCCACGGTGAAAGGAATGTCAAGCACACGGGCCACCTCCCGCACTAGGTCGGTGAGCGGCTGGCGGCGCTGATTGGTAGCCGTAATGTCAAGAAATACCAACTCGTCGGCCCCCTCCTGGGCATAACGCGCGGCCAGGGCAATAGGGTCGCCCGCATCGCGCAGGCCTTCGAACTGGATGCCTTTCACGGTGCGGCCATCGCGCACGTCAAGACAAGGTATCAAGCGCTTTTTAATCATGCCGGCACAGAACAAACCGGCCGAATACGAGCCGGTGGGTGAAAATTAGAGGAAACGGCGCAAGTCGGCCAGGGCAATTGTGCCTTCGTAGAGGGCCTTGCCGATGATGGCCCCCTGCAGGCCCGCCTCGGCCAGCCGTTCGAGGTCGGCGATGGTGGTGACGCCACCGCTGGCAATGAACCGGGCCTCGGGAAACGCTGCAATTAACCCCTGGTAGGTGGCCAGCGCGGGCCCTTGCAAGAGCCCGTCCTTGCTGACATCGGTGCAAATGAACGTGGTGCCACCAGCCGCCAAAAAATCGGCAATGAAACCACGCAGCGTCAGTGTGCTTTGGTCAAGCCAGGCGTTAATCATTATGTGCTCGTCCTTGAAATCAGCACCTAGAAAAATGGTGCCAGCTCCGTGGCGCGCCAGCCAGCCCTGCACTGTTGCAGGCTCGCGCACCGCCAGGCTGCCCGCGGTGGCGTGCGCCGCCCCAGCCGCCAGCACCTGCGCTAGGGCGGCGTCGGTCTGAATGCCGCCGCCGGCATCGATATCCAAGGACGTTTGGCGCGCAATGGCTTCCAAAACGGATAAATTCACCGGGCGCCCCGCCCGGGCCCCGTCCAAATCGACGAGGTGCAGACGGCGCAGGCCCGCGTCGGCAAAGCGCTGCGCCACAGCCACGGGGTCGGCGTCGTAGGTGGTTTGGCGGGCAAAATCACCGGCGCTGAGTCGCACACACTGACCGTTCAGCAAATCAATCGCGGGAATTATTTCCAATGGGAAGAGCCTAAGAGGCGATTAAAGATTTAAAAAATTGGCCAGAATGCGTGTGCCGGCCGCGCCGCTTTTTTCCGTGTGGAACTGCACCCCATGGAAATTTCCGTGCTGCACCGCCGCGCTAAAGGGCGCTGGATGGGCTGCTTGGGCCGTGGTATAGGCCCCAACCGGCGCATAATAGCTGTGCACGAAGTACACGTGGTCGGCCTCCGTCAGGCCTGCAAATAAGGGGCCTTGTAAAGCCTGGAGATTATTCCAGCCCATGTGTGGCACTTTATGGGCTGCATCGGGCACAAACCGGCGTACTCGAAAAGGCAGCAGCCCTAACAAGGGGGTGTCGTTTTCTTCGCTGTGTTCGCCGAGTAGCTGCATGCCCAAGCAGATGCCCAGGAAAGGCTGTGTCAGGGTGGGTAGCACCCGGTCGAGGCCGGAGGCTCGCAGCGACTGCATGGCCGATGCTGCTTCTCCTTCCCCTGGAAACAACACCTTGTCGGCCTTGCGCAAAGTTTCCGGGTCGGCGGTGAGCGTAGCGCTAGCTCCCAATCGTTCTAAGGCAAACAGTACGGACTGTACGTTTCCCCCTTTGTAGTCAACTACTGCTATTTGCATAAGAGCCTATCAATACATTTGTGCAATAAGTAAAGGATGCCTAAATGTTATTATACATTTGACTAAAGAATTCCTTTAGTGCTGGGAATACTCATAGATTCCTCGCGTTGCAATGCCATCTTGATGGCTTTAGCCACAGCTTTGAAAATGGCTTCAATTTTATGGTGCTCATTGTCGCCCTGGCAGGAGATATTGAGCGTGGCACGGGCGTTATCGGTAAATGATTTGAAGAAATGGAAGAACAATTCCGTCGGCAAATCCCCCACCTTTTCACGCCGAAACTCTGCGTCCCACACCAACCAGGGCCGGCCTGAAAAGTCGATGGCCGCCTGCGCCAAGGCTTCATCCATCGGCAACAGGAAGCCGTAGCGGGCCAGACCACGTTTGTCGCCCAACGCTTGCGAGAAAGCCGTACCGAGTGCCAATGCAGTGTCTTCAACGGTGTGGTGTTCATCAATGTGCAAATCACCATTTACACTTATGGACAAATCAACTCCACTGTGTCGTCCTAGCTGTTCGAGCATGTGGTCGAAAAAACCCAGTCCGGTTTTTATTTCCGTTTTTCCCGTGCCATCCAAGTTAAGCCGGATGGCAATCTGTGTTTCATTGGTATTCCGCTCGATGGTTGCCACGCGGGCCGGGTAACGCAGGAAGTGGTATATATCGTCCCAGCTGGTCGTGGCGAGAGCAGCGCGTTCGTTGGGCTCCTCTCCTATTAATATGGCTTGGGCCCCGAGATTCTCGGCCAACTCTACATCGGTCAGGCGGTCGCCGATGACATAGGAATTGGCCAAGTCGTATTCGTTGGCGGGGTCAAGGTAACGGCCCAGCAGGCCGAGGCCGGGCTTGCGCGTAGCCAAGCCTTCGTGCGGAAAGCTACGGTCGATGTGCTCGGCGGCGAAATGGATTCCCTCGCCGGCTAAAATCTCCTGCATGAGCCGGTGGGCGGGCCAGAACGTTTCTTCGGGGAAGCTGGTGGTACCCAAGCCGTCTTGGTTGGTGACAAGCACCAACTCGTATTCCGGCAGTTCGCGCGCAATGCGCGCCAGTCCGCTGATGCAGCCGGGCAGGAAAGCAAATTTATCGAGGCTGTCGACCTGCTGGCTCGGCTGTGGCTCGATGAGAATGGTGCCGTCGCGGTCGATGAAAAGGGCCTTTTTCAATGCAATGAAGTTTTCGGTTGACGAAAGTCGAATGGGGAGTGCGCGTTTATTGGCGGGCCTTTTCAACAGGCTGCTTTGCTCCTATCTCAGCCAGCGCTTGCAGCAAACGGGTGTTTTCGGCGTCGGTGCCCACGGTGAGGCGCAAGCAGCCGGCACAGCCGGGCTGGCTGGTTCGATTGCGCACCACGATGCCGCGGGCACGCAGCTGGTCGTATACGCGGGTGGCGTCCACGTTGAAACGTACGAGCAAAAAGTTGGCGTCCGAAGGAAAAACGTGCTCTACAATGGGCAGTGCAGGCAGGTGCTCGGCCAGAAAAGCCCGACCACGCAGGAGTTTGGCGCGCAGCTCCGAAAGTTGTGGGGCGGCGGCCAAGGCGGCCAAGGCGTGTTGCTGCGTGGCCGCGGAAATGTTGTAAGGCGGCTTTATTTTGTTGAGGTAGGCAATGAGCACGGGTGCTGCATACGCCACGCCCAGCCGCAGGCCAGCCAGGCCCCAGGCCTTGGAAAACGTTTGGAGTACGACCAGGCGGGGAAACTCTGCCAGGCGCGTGGTCCAGCTGGGGGCATTGGCAAAGTCGGCATACGCTTCATCAACAATTACCAAGCCGTTGAAAGAAGCCAGGATGCTTTCAATGGCTTCCTGAGCCAGCAGATTTCCCGTGGGATTGTTGGGCGAGCACAGAAAAAGCAACTTGGCTGTGGACTGGACCAGCCGCGCCGCCGCATCGGCCGGTAACTGAAAGTCGGGGGTGAGCGGCAGTCGCTCGACGCGCACATCGTTCAGGTTAGCTGCCACCTCGTACATACCATAGGTGGGCGGGCACACCACAATGCTGTCCTGGCCGGGCACACACGTAAGGCGTACCAGCAGGTCGATGGCTTCGTCGGAACCGTTCCCGAGGAAAATATTCTCTGGTGTCAGGCCTTTTAACTTGGCCAAGTCGGCCTTGATGGCGCGCTGGTGTGGGTCGGGGTAGCGACTGAAATCATCGGGGCCCACGGAGCCCAGGCTGTTTTCATTGGCATCGAGCATAACCGGAGCCATGCCTTCAAATTCGTCGCGGGCCGAGGAATAGGGCTGCATTCGTTCCACATTGGGGCGAATGAGGCCTGCCAATGCGTCTGAAGCGGTATTGGGTGCATCTGTTTCCGGGGCAACGTTGTCGGCCATAGAGGTGAGTCGCAGGCTAACGGCCCGGGCGTGCGCCGAGAGCCCTTCGGCTTCTGCCATGGTTTCAACCACCGGCGCTAAGCTTTTCAAGCCCTGGGACGTGAGTCGTTGAAACGTTATTTTTTTAACGAACGAATCGAGCGACACCCCGCTGTACTGCCGGGCATAGCCGCCGGTAGGCAAAGTGTGGTTGGTACCCGAGGCGTAGTCGCCCACGGATTCCGGCGTGAGGTGGCCCAAAAACACCGAACCCGCGTTCGTGACGCCACCCACCCAGGCATCGGCCTCGTCAGTGGCCAGGATGAGATGCTCCGGGGCATATTTGTTCGAAAAAGCCAGCATGGCCCGGGCATCAGGCAGCAGAATGGCCCGGCTGTTGGCCAGCGCTTCGGCGGCTACCGCGCGGCGCGGCAGCCCGGCGAGCTGACGGTCGAGTTCAGTCTGAACCTGCTCAATTAACTTCTGCGAAGTGCTCAGCAGAATAACCTGCGAATCGGGCCCGTGCTCGGCTTGCGAAAGCAAGTCGGCCGCCACGAATACCGGATTGGCACTTTCGTCGGCCATGACGAGTACTTCCGAGGGGCCAGCGGGCATGTCAATGGCTACCCCGTACTCGGCCGCGGCCAACTGCTTGGCGGCCGTCACGTAGCGGTTGCCAGGGCCGAAAATCTTATCTACTGCAGGCACGCTGGCCGTGCCCAAAGCCAGGGCCGCCACGGCTTGGGCGCCCCCTGCTTTCACTACGCTGTCGATGCCCAGCAGCTGGGCTACGAACAGAATCACCGGGCTCACCGTGCCGTCGGCTTGCGGGGGCGTGCACACCACAACTTCGGGGCAGCCGGCCAAACGGGCGGGCACGCCCAGCATGAGCAGGGTGCTGAACAGCGGAGCCGAGCCACCCGGCACGTAGAGGCCTATGCGCTGCACCGGCACGGCGCGGCGGGCACATGCCACCCCCGGCATGGTTTCGACGCGCAACTCGGGCTCGCGCTGGGCGGCGTGAAAGGCTTCGATGTTGGCCTTGGCTTGGCGAATGGCGGCCTGTAGCTCTACCGGCACCTGCCCCGCAGCGGCCGCAAATTCTGCCTCCGTCACGCGCACGCTGGTGAGACTTGCTTTATCGAATTGCGCAGTCAGGGCAAGTAACGCAGCATCTCCGCCGGCTTGCACCTGGGCAAAGATGTCGCGCACGCGGGCCGCCACCTGCGGCGCTTCGGCCGCGGCGGGGCGCTGTAGCAAGGCAGGCCAGGCGCTGGGGTCGGGATAAGAATAGACTTGCATGGCAGGGCTAGGCAATCATCTTTTCAATGGGCAGCACCAGGATGCCCTCGGCCCCTACGGCCTTGAGCTGGCTGGTAATGTGCCAAAATTCGTCTTCCTGCACCACCGACTGCACCGACACCCAGCCGGGTTCGGCCAGCGGCGTAACCGTGGGCGACTTAATGCCCGGCAGCAGGCGGCGCACCTCTTCCAGGGCCGTCAAGGGGGCATTCAGCAAAATGTACTTGCTCCGCTTGGCGCGGCGCACGGCCTGCATGCGGAAGCGCAGCTGCTCCAGCAGCTCGGTTTGTTCGGCACTTAGGTTGGGCTGGGCAATGAGCACGGCCTCGGAGCGAAACACGGTTTCGACTTCGCGCAGGCCGTTGCCGAGCAAGGTGGAGCCGCTGCTCACAATGTCGCAGATGGCCTCAGCCAGGCCGATGCTGGGCGCAATTTCCACCGAACCGCTGATGGTGTGCAAATTAGCTTGTACCCCGTGTCCGGCCAGGTAACGGCCCAATATGGTGGGGTACGAGGTAGCAATGTTTTTGCCCTGCAGAGATTCAACAGAATCGTAGCTTGCGGCCCGCGGCACAGCCAGGCTGAGGCGGCACTTGCTAAAGCCCAGGGCTTCGACTTCCAGGTTGGGGTAGCCGGCCTCAACCAGCACGTTCTGGCCCACAATGCCCAAGTCAGCCACGCCGTCCTGCACGTAGCCGGGGATGTCGTCATCGCGCAAAAACAGGATTTCGAGTGGGAAATTGGTGGCTTCGGTTTTGAGCTTGTAGGAGCTGCTGATGAAGCTAATGCCGCATTCGCGAATGAGCGCGAGGGAATCCTCGCTCAGGCGACCGGACTTTTGGATGGCTAAACGGAGCATGAAATGAAAGCGAAACGGGCCGAACCTCGCTTGGAAGGTCCGCGAAAGCTCTACTACGGCGCAACGGGCCGGAAGGCAGCAAATCCCGCAAAAAAGTAAGAAAACACCCGGCGCACAGCACGCCGGGGCGCGGCGGTGGAGGCGCGGGCGGCCGGTGCTAGGCTAGCACCCGGCGCACAGCCCGGCCCCCCACAGATGGTGGTGATGGCCTTTCATCCCGTGCACAGTGAGCCCGGCCGATTTCGGCAGCGCAACAGTGAAAATGGGGAAAGTGGGTGCGTTCATTGTGGCGCAAAGGTACGGCCGTTTGCCAAACTGACAAGTTCAAGCGAAGTTTTATTGATTTTCCGCCAAGCGAATCAGTTTTTATTAAGGCAATTTGAATTAATGTCTGCCAGCCTGAACGCTGCGAAGGCCCCTCTCACCAACAGTAAAATAATTCTTATATGGAGGGGCCTTCGCTGCATTCAGGACGACAGGCAATGATTAATTCCTTAAAAACGCGCAATCAGGCGCAGGTTCACTACGCGCTGCGACAGGTAGCTGGGCACGGCGTAAGTGCGGCCGTTCACGTCCTGCAGGTAGCTGTAGCCAGCCACGTTGTTGGCGGCCAAAACGTTGAGGATTTCAAGGCCCAGCCAGAGACTTTCGAAACTGTAGAAATGGGGCTTGGGCGCATTGATGTTTTTCAGGCCAATGACTTTGGAGAAGCCCAAGTCGACGCGCTTATAGCTGCGCACCAAGTCGGCGGTGCCGCGCAGGTCGGGCTCGTTGGGCGGGCTGAAGGGCAGGCCGGTGCCGAACACCAGGTTCACGTAGCCGCGCACCGAGGGGTTATTGGGCAGGTGGTCCTGGAAGAAAATGCCAAGGTTCAGGCGCTGGTCCTGCGGGCGGCGGATGTAGCCCTTGGGCTCGCGGCCGGTGATGTTGCCCTTGCCGTCGAGCACGTTGATGGAGTCGCCGTCCACGTTTTCGCGGGTGGTGAGCACCCCCAAACTAAACCAGGACTCCGCTCCTTTCACGAACTCGCCGCTTAGGCGCGTGTCGAAGCCGGCGGCGTAGGCGCGGGCATTGTTTTTGGCGAAGTAGCGCAGGCGCACGTTGTCCACGTCGTAGGGCACCACGTCGGTGAGGTACTTGTAATACGCCTCGGCCGTGAACTTGAAGGGACGGCCGAACTGCTTGAAATTGATTTCCTCGCCCACGATGAAGTGGTAGGACTTCTGAGCCCGCAGCTCGGGGTTCAGATACGCTTGCTGCACACCCTGGCTGATGGTAGTCTGGTCGCGCAGTTCGCGGTAGAACGGCGGCTGGTAATACACGCCCACGGCGGCCCGGAACGAGCGGTTGGGGTGCCGGCGGCTGATTTGCGAGTATTGCACGCGGGGGCTGAATACCAGTTGGCCGTTGGTGCTCCAATAGTGGGCCCGGGCGCCATAAGTGAGAGTGCGCAGCGTGTCGAAAGCCCAGGTATCCTGCACAAAACCCTGGCTGCGGGTGCTGAGCAAACTCAAATCGGAAACCAGGCGCAGGCGGCGCGCGTCGGGCACGAAGTCGGCCGAGTCGGCGAAGCTGTACTCATTGAGGGTATCGCTGATTTTCTCGCGTCCCACTTTAGCGCCCCAGCGCACGGTGTGCGCGCTGCCAGGCGTCCAGCGGCCGCGGGTTTCGGCGGTGAAGATGCGGGCCGTGAGGAAGTTGCGCGAGTGCCGGAACTGCGAGCCAATATTGCGCTGCCGCACCGCCTGGTTGAAGTCGCGTGAGGTAGGGTCGCGGTTAATGTCAGCGAAGGTGTAGGCAGCTTCCACGTCGCGCAGCTCAAATTCGCGCGAAATAAGCGCCGAGCCTAGCAGCTCCATTTGCAGACGCGACGAGAAGTCGTGCTTCAGGTTGAAGCCGCTCTGGTAGGTATCGAACTGCATGCGCTCTCGCCCGTCGTACGCAATGAAGACGCGGGTGAACTGGTTGGTGTTGGTCGAGAAGGTGGCCTGGCCGGTTTCGGGTGAGAAGCGGTAGTCGTTGTGCGCCACCACGCCCAGCAGGCCCAACGAGGTGCGCTGCATATCCTCCTTCTTGCCCAGACCGATGTTCACGTATGCCTGCGCGTCATAGAAGGTCGGGTTGTAGCCGCCCTGCTGTTGGCGCAGCGAGCTGAGGACGTACTGCGCGTTTTTGTAGCGCACACCGGCTAGGTAGCTCACCCGGCCGTTGGCCGACCGGGCCTCGGCGTGGGCGGCTCCGCCCACCAAGCTGGCCGTGAGCGAGGCCGCAAACTTCTCGGGCGTTTTGTAATCCACGCTCAGCACCGAGGCCAGCTTATCGCCGTACTTAGGCTGCCAGCCGCCGCTGCTGAATTCCACCTGCTTCACCAGGTCGGCATTCACGAAGCTCAAGCCCTCCTGTTGCGCTGAAGTCACCAGAAACGGACGATAAATCTCGAAGCCGTTGACGTACACCAGGTTTTCGTCGTAGTTGCCGCCGCGCACGTTGTAGGTGCTGGTCAGCTCGTTGTTCGACTGCACGCCGGGCAACGTTTTGAGAATGGCGTTGAAGTCGCCAAACGGCGAGGGAATTTCCTTGGCCGCACGCGGGTCGATGCGCGTGATGCTCACCTGTTCGCGGGTGTCGGCCTGGTCGGAGCGGGCCGTCACCTTCACGCCGCCCAGCGCTTTGGTATCGAGCCGCATGACGAGGGCCAGCGGCTTACCGGCGTCGGCGGGCAGGCGCATCGGAATTCGCAACGGCAAAAAGCCCAGCCGGCGCACCACCAGCACCGCCTGCCCCGAAGCGGGCACCCGCACCGTTAGCGAGAAAAACCCTTCTGCCGTGGTATTGGCACCGCCCGGCTGCCCTTCCACTCCTACCGAGGCCAGTTCCAGGGGCTGGCCGTTGGTGTCGCGCAAGGTGCCCGTCAGGGTGATGGTTCCGGCTTGCGCGGGGGCGGCCCCTGCTGGGTTCTGCGCCTGCACATCGGGCGTAGCCAGCAGCAACACGAGGCAGCAGGCCGTTGCCGGGACATTGAAAAGAAGCCTCATCAGCGGCAGACAGAAGTAAGTAGTTGTTTCACGACCGGGAAAACGCCGAATATCGGCCCCTATTGTTTGCGGCGCGCCCCGGCGTTGAGCTCGGCGGTTTCCAGATTGGTGAGGTAGTCGCGCATGCGCGCCAGCGTGGCCACCGGCCCCTCGGGCGCGCTAAACACGAAGTTGCCGGCCACCAGCACGTCGGCCCCGGCTTCTACCAGCGGCCCGGCGTTGGCCAGGCTCACGCCGCCGTCCACCTCAATCAGCGCATCGGAGCCGCAATCGACCAGCAATTCTTTAAGCATGGCCACTTTTTTCAGCGTGTTCGGGATGAAGGCCTGCCCCCCAAAACCGGGGTTCACCGACATCACCAGCACCACGTCGAGGTCGGCCGCAATGTCTTCGAGCAGTGCTACCGGCGTGTGCGGGTTCAGGGCCACGCCGGCCCGGCAGCCCAGTTGCTTGATTTGCTGCACCACGCGGTGCAGGTGAGGGCAGGCTTCGTAGTGCACCGTGATACTGGAGGCGCCCGCGTCGCGGAACTGCGCCAGGTAGTGCTGGGGCTCCTCTATCATCAAATGCACATCGATGGGCTGCTTGGCGTACTTGGCCACGGCCTGCAGCACGGGTAGGCCGAAGGAAATGTTGGGCACGAAACGCCCGTCCATCACGTCGAAGTGCAGCCAGTCGGCGGCACTATCGGCCAGCCGCTCGGTTTCGGCTTGCAGGTTGGCCAAGTCGGCGGCCAGAAAGGACGGAGCGAGCAGCGGGGCGCGGCGGGTTGCGTTCATGGCAGCGAAGATACAGCCGCTCGCCCCGCTGCGGTACGGGCCGGGCGGCCCTACTTTTGCGCCAGGCTCCATCGCCCCTATCTTTTTACGACGGCCTCGCCGCCGCGCTCCTCGCTTTTCCCCAGTGCCTCACCTCGTTCCTCTCCTCATCCGCGGCATCAACAACCTCTCCGATGCCCGCTACTGCGCCGGCATGGGCGCCGACAAGTTCACCTTTATACTCGACCCCGCCCTGCCTGGCGCCCTTGACACCCGCACCGTGAAAGAACTGGCCGGCTGGGTAGCCGGTGTGGAACTAATTGGCGAATTTGACCGGCTCAGTGCCCCCGAAATCAACGCCGTAGCTGCTGATTGCAGCCTCGATGCCGTGCTGCTCCGCTCCTATCGTTCACCGGCTGAGTTGGCCGAAATTGCGCCGCCGGTGTACGTGGAACTGACCGACACGGACAACGTGCCCGAGGCGGCCTCTGCCGTCGTTGGCTGGGTACTGGAACTGAACGGGAAGGCTACCGAAGCGCCCGTTGCCGCTTTAAACCAGTTGGCGCAGGAGCGGCCGCTGTGGCTAGGCCCCGGCCTCCACCCCGAAAAGGCCCAGGCACTGGCAACGCAGCTGCCGCTGGCTGGGCTTTCTTTCCCCTCGGGTGATGAAGTGAAACCCGGCCTGCGTGATTTTGACCAGCTGGAAGCGGTTTTTGAAGCGTTGGAAGTATAGTAAGTTGCTCGACGTTTAGCAAATTCTATGAATAAAGCAGCGCCGGGGCCTGCCGTCATTGAACGTCCAGCTTAGGTGTCGTTCAATGACGGGCAGGCCCCGGCGCAATTTAATTAGACGTATCTCCTACGTCAGTCGGAACTGCACGTACTTTATGGGCACACCTATCGCCCGATACTTTCCCTCGAAATTAGTTTGAATGGCCTGCGTCTCGGTGAAAGCCGGGTCGGTTTCGGCGTAGAGGTCGCGGGTCAACCGCTCAATGCGGGCGCCGGGCTGAGCCGCCAGCGTTTCCAGCGTGTACTCAAAAAGGCCCTCGTTGTCGGTTTTGAGGTGGAGCAGGCCGCCCGGCGTTAGCAGCTGCTCATACAGGGCCAGAAAGCGTGGTGAGGTAAGCCGGCGCTTGATGTCGCGGTCGCGCGGGCGCGGGTCGGGAAACGTAATCCAGATTTCCGACAGCTCGCCCGGGCCAAACTGCGCTGCCAGCGCCTCGGCCCGCATCCGCACGAAGCCCACGTTGGTCAGGCCCATTTCCTCGGCGCGGGTGCTGCCGCGCCAGATGCGCTCGCCTTTGATGTCGAGGCCCAGAAAATTGCGTTGCGGGTGCCGCTGGGCCAGGCCCACGGTGTATTCGCCCTTGCCGCAGCCCACTTCTAAGGTCAGCGGGTGGGGTTCACGGAAAAAATCGGTGCGCCAGCGGCCACCAAGCTGCTCGTATTCAGGTTTGCCCGGCTCGATAATGTCGGGACGGGAAGCGTTGTCTTGAAAACGCTGAAGTTTAACGCGAGGCAAATTGAAAAATCAGTGAGGATGATGAATGAAAAGGAACAGGACCTGTCTGGTCTTATTCTTCCATTTTTTAATTATTGATAAAGCTCTTCAACTTCGGCCACCACAAAAGTGCTGCCGCCAATGAAGACTACATCCGCTGGCGCGGCGGCAGCGCGGGCGGCGGCCACGGCGGCCGGCACCGACGCGTAAGGCTGGCCCGCCAGGCCGAGTTCAGCGGCTTGCTGTGCCAGTTCGGGAGCCGGCAGGGCCCGTGGAATGTTGGCCGCGCAAAAATAGTAGGTCGCCTCCGGGGGCAACATAGCCAGCATACCCGCCACGTCCTTGTCATTCACGGTACCAATAACAAGGTGCAGGCGCTGGTGCGGCACGCGAAGCAGCTGGCGCATCACCATGCCCAGGCCGGCCGCGTTGTGGCCCGTATCGCACACCACTAGTGGGCGCTGGCCGAGAATGCTCCAGCGGCCCTTCAGCCCGGTGAGCTGCGTGACTTGCCGCAGGCCGGTACGCACAGCGGCCTCCGTGAGGCGGAAACCCAAGGCGCGCAATTCATCCAGCGTGGCCAGCACGCCGGGCAGGTTGTGCTGCTGGTAGTCGCCGGGCAGGCCCAGCTCAGCGTTGGGCAGGTAGGGCCGGCCGTGTTGCGTCACGTTCACGTGGCGCAGGCCGGTTTCCGGCACGGGCTCCCCAGAGAAAGTGGCCTGATATATCTGGTCAGCAAAAACGAGGTGGGCTAGCTTGCTAGCCGCTTCGCGCTCGAAGACGGGTGCAACTTCCGGCTGCGTCTGGCTGACCACAACGGGCACGCCGGGCTTGATGATGCCCGCTTTCTCGCCCGCGATTTCGGGCAGCGTGTTGCCTAGCAAGGCCTGGTGGTCGAAGCTGATGTTGGTGATGAGCGAGACCAGCGGCGTGATGATGTTCGTAGAATCGAACCGGCCGCCGAGCCCCACTTCGATGATGGCGATGTCGACCCGCTGCTCGGCAAAATAGGCGAAGGCCAGCGCCACGCACATCTCGAAAAACGACGGCTGCACTTGTTCAAATAAAGGCTTCCAGCGCGCCACCCAGTCCACCAGGTAGTCGGGCGGCAGCTCCTGCCCATTCACGCGGATGCGCTCCGTGAACTCGCGCAGGTGCGGCGAGGTGTAGAGCCCCACCTTGTAGCCGGCGGCTTGCAGTGCAGCCGCTAGCATATGCGAGCTGCTACCCTTGCCGTTGGTGCCCGCCACGTGCACGATCCGAAACTGGCGCTCCGGGTGGCCCAGCGCTTCGGCCAGGGCCAGCGTGTTGCCCAGCCCTTTCTTGAAGCCCGCCGCTCCCACGCGCTGAAACATGGGCAGTTGTTCGTAGAGGTAGGCCAGGGTTTCGGAATAGGTCATTGGTGCGCGGGCGCCAGCCCAAGGTGAACGGGCGATAAAATTACTAGCCAAGTACAGCTTGTCAATAAAAAAGCCCCGTCACCACACCGGCAACGGGGCTTCCAAATCAAATCGACGGCTTCTATTTAAATCGGTAAGTGATGAAGCCGGTGGCACCACCCGAGCCGGAATTGGTACGGCGGAACGTAGCGTTGAGCAGAGCATCGCGCACCAGTCGCTCCTGGGCCGGCGACACGTTGCCCGAAACTTTGGTCACGCTTTCCACATCGCCTTCCTCCGATATTTTTATCTTGAATCGGATAATACCAGGGTTGTCGTCGATGGACTCCGGGCGCGGAGTGCTCTCAAACGCCCAGCCGCTCATCTCCAGGCCGCCGCTGCCGGGGCTGCTGCCCGAGCCACCGCGGCCGGGGTTACCGTACAGCGCCTTGGCGTCGAGCGAGCCGTTGGGGTCGCCTTGGTCGCCCACGGCGCCGGGACGGTCGCCGTTGTTATTGCCGGTAGGCGCATTGCTGCTGCCATTTACGCCGTTACCTCCGCCGGTGGCGCTGCCTTTAGGCGAGAACGTAACGGCCACCTGTCGCTTGGGCTTGGGTGCCACTTTCACTTCTTCCTTGGGCGGAGCGGGCGTTTCGACGGGTGGCGCTGCCACGGGGCTTTCCTCGGCTTCGCTGGTCACAATTTTTTCCTGCGAGGGCGGCGTGGGGTCGGGCGTGGCGGCCGCGGCGGGGCGCGGCTGCGGGTCGGGGCTGGCAACGGGCGGACGGCTGTCTTGGCGGTTGGGCGAGTTGTTGGCCGTTGCCATACTCTGCACGTCGCCCGAGCCGGCTTCGTCGAGGCCGTAGTTCAGCTCGACGCCGTCGCCCCCGGCCAACGGGGCCAGCGGCGGGTTCGGCCCCTTAAACACCATGAACATGAACAGCAGCAACAGCACCCCGTGAACAACCAGGGTGCCAATCAGGCCTTCGCGCCGGTGCGGTTCTCGATAGTCAATTGCCATGGAAATGATACGCTGAATGCGTCGAAATCGTCTTACTTGCCCGCGGCCTGTTGGGCCTGCGTGGCCATCACCATTTTCAGCTTGAGGCGGTTGCCTATTTCCAGAATGTCAACCAGCTTCTGAACGTTCAACGAGTTATCCACCCGCAGCACCACGGTGGGCTGCTCGGTGCTGGGCACGTTACCAACCAGGGCCACCAGTTCCGACTCAATGGCCGTGGGGTTCACCGGCTTTTTGTTGACGTAGTAGGTACCGGCTGCATCCACCGACACGGTGATTGGCTGCTTCATCACCTGCTTGCTTGATTTAGCATTTGGCAGCAACAGCTTAATAACGTTGGGGTTAACCAGCGTCGACGCAATCAAAAAGAACAACATCAGGAAGAACATGATGTCGTTCATGGCCCCGGTTTCGACGTGCGAGGTGAGGCGATGGCGGCGGGAAAGATTCATTGTTTTTTAGCTGCAAGCTATAAGCCGCAAGCTGCAAGCACAGCCTTAATTGGCTTATAGCTTGCGGCTTGCGGCTTGCGGCTTAGATTAATTATCCTGCAGAATGTCCATGAACTCGATGGCCGAGTTTTCCATGCGGAACACCATGCGCTCCACAAGGATGCTGAGCCAGTGGTAGCCCACGTGGGCGATGATGCCGACAATGAGGCCCGTGGCCGAGGTAACCAGCTTCACGTAGAGGCCGTCGGCCACCTGCGGGATGCCGAACTCTTTGGTAGCGGCAATGGAGTAGAAAATCTTGATAACGCCGATGATGGTACCCACGAAGCCAATCATGGGCGCGATGCCGGCGATGATGCCCAGGATGCTGATGTTTTTTTCAAGGCGGGCGATTTCAATCTTGCCCACGTTTTCCACGCTGGTTTCGATTTCCTTGAGCGGCAGGCCGATGCGGCGCAGGCCCTTTTCCACCATGCGGGCCAGCGGCGAGGCCGTTTGGGCGCACAGCAGCTTGGCGCCGGCCAGGTCGCCCTTCACCATGAGCGAGCGGATGCCGTTCATGAATGTGTCGGGGTCGCCGGCGGCGCGGCGGATGGTGAAGTAGCGCTCGATGATGATGTAAACCGAAAGGATGGACAGCGCCACCAGCGGAATCATAATCCAGCCGCCGCGCATCAGGAGGTCGATGACGGGGACACTGGTATCGGCAACGGGGGCAGCGGCAACAGCAGTAGCGGTATCGACAGCGGCGGGCGCCACTTGCAGGAGGAATGCGGACATGCGGGGAGTTAGAATTTCAGGGTGTTGTAGTCGCAGTGCGTGCTGATGCGCAGGCGCTGGGCTTCGCGCTGAGCCGAAGGCAGGTCGGCATAGTCGCCGGCCGTGAGGCGGAACAGGCGGCTGCCCGGGGGCGGCAGAATGATGCGCGCCTTGTGGCCGGCATGAGCCAGGTTTTTGCGGCCCTTCTCGGCGTTGGCCAAAGTGGTGTAGGCGGCGGCGATGACGTAGTAACGGCCGGTGCGGTATTTAATTGTCGTGGCGGGTGCGGCGGGGGCTTTGGCCACGGGCGCGGCGGGCGTAGTCGCAACGGGCTCCACTTTGGGGGCGGGCGATGTAGCAGTTTTTTCAGCCAATTTGGAAGCAGCCGGAGCTTCAGCTTTGCTTCCTGCTTTGGAATCTGTAGCAACGACTGGTGCGGGTGTCGCATTGGCGGGGCCTTCCGTTGCTGACGCCTCGGTAGCGGGTGCTTCGGGCAGCGTGGCTACCGGAGCAACGCTGGTGGCCGAGGTGGTAGCGGCTGAGGTCTCCACCGGCGTCATCCCTTCCGTGGGAAGAGAGTTGTCGCCGAAGCTGTGCTGGGCTAGGGTGGCCTGCTGGGGCTCCGTAGCAGAGACAGTCGCGGACGAGCTGGGTTGCCACTCTACCTTGGGTAACTGGACCTGCCAGCGAGAAGCCACGTAGCCCCGGTTCTGCAGAAACTGGTAATTGGCCAGAATCAACAAGCTCGCGGCTACGGCAATAATGCTGCCGGGCAACAGGCGGGCCAGCCGCGTGCGCCGGGCGCCAGCCCCGCGCAAAACCGGTTGCGGACGCTTGTCGCGCGCGCTGGCCGCCCGCACGGGCCGGGCTACTAACTCGGGCAAGCCAAAGGCAGAAGCCAGCAGGTTGTCGGTGCCGGTGTACTCGAAAGCCAGCCCCCGGCCAGCGGCCCGGCGGAAAATGCCGATGCCAGGCAGCTCGGTGCGGTTGGTTTCGTCAAGCTCCTTTTTGAGGCCGGCCACGGCGGCGCGCACGGCTTCGCGAGCCTGGGAAATAGGCATGCCCAGGTGCTGGCTGAGGGCATCGACCAGCAGGCCGTCGTTGCGGGTCAGGGCCTGGTTGAAGGCCACCAGCTTGGTGGGCGGGCTCAGGGCCTGGCGGCCGGGCTGAGCGCGGGCCGGCGATGCATCGGCCACGAGGCCCCCAAAATCCGGAATAATCACGCAGTCGTGGTCGCGGAGCAAGGGGCGGATGTGGTCGGCTAGATGCATTTTGGGGTCTTGAGGACTCGGGGCCTTGGGTGCTTAGATTATGGAGCGTCGGTGGTTAAAAACCAAGTTCCCAAGACCCCAAGTACCTAAGACCCAAATTTTAAAAGGAATAGCTCGCGCCGCCAATCACGTTGATGCCCTTCACCGGATAGCCGTAGAAGCGCTGGTACTGGCGGTTTGCGAGGTTATTACCCATTACAAAGATGGATATTTTTGGCGTAATGCGGTAATCGGCGCGCAGATTCAGGTCGATAATCGGGTCGGTGGCGCGGTAAAAATCGGCCGTCCGGAAAGGGCTCGCCGTGGTGGCTTGCCGGTAGCTGATGCCATAGCTAGCCGAGTAGAAATAGCCTTCCACGCCCACCATCAGCTTCTCAAACACGTTGTAAGTGCCAAACACCGAGCCCTGAAACTCGGGCCGGTGGAAAGGCTGCGGCAAGTTTTTGAGGGCGTACTTGTTGTAATCCATGCGTGTGCCGAGGCGGAATTTTTCGGCCGCGTTGTAGAGCAGCTCGCCGTGGATGTTGAGCACGCCCGTGGCGTTCTGGTCATACACCAAGTCGAACCGGGACGGGTCGATGGCATTGTTCGCATAGAAGTACAGGTTGCGGTCACGCGCATACGTAGCCTTTACGTTGAACTCCAGCCCGCGGGCGGGCGTGGACGTGAAACCGGCATAAATAGTGGGGCCGCGGTGGGTATCAGCCACGTTCAGGCCACGGTTCAGCCAGGGGTTTTCGGTGCTCAGGTCGTAGCGCGTCACGCGCTGCAGGGCGCCGCCCAGGCCGGCGTACACCATGAACTTCTCGGGCTCGATGGTGTAGCCGAGGCGCACGGCCGGGTAAATCACCCCCTTGCTTACGCTGGTGGCCGTGTCGGACGAGTAGCCCACCGTGGCGCCCACCGAGAAGGCAATGTTGTTGCGCAGAAACTCGTAGGCCGGCGTGGCCTGCACGAAGGTGCGCGTCCGCGACACCTGCTCCGTGGGCGCGGGCTGCAGGCGGGTAGCCACCGGAAGGTCTTTCTCCGAGATAAAGGAAGCGTCGGCATTCAGCGTGATGCGGCTCGACTCGCCCAGCGCGTAGCCCACTTTAGCGTTGAGGCGCACATCGTTTTCATTGGCCGCGAAAACGTCGTTCCAGAAGCGGTAGCCCAGGCTGGCGTCGTATTGCAGCTGCTGCTCGGGGTCGCGGTTGTGGGCGTAAGCCTTCACACCGAAGCGGTTGAATACCTGCTTGATGTCGCTGTTCTCGGGCGTGACGAAGGCTGCACCATTGGCGGCCTTTTCATAGCCGTAGAAGTTGTACCGCTCGCGGCCCAGGTCGAGGTTTGCGCCGAAGGCGGCGGTGCCCCGGTACAACTCGCCCATGAGTTGGGCGCTGGTTTCGGCTACGCCGGAGTTTTTGCCGTCCACGGGCCCGTTCAGGGAGTTGACGTGCTTAATGTCCAGGCCGTAGGCGTGGTCGGTGTTGCGGGTGCTGTGGAAATAGCCGCGCCCGTAAAACGTGCCGTAGTTGCCGATGCCCACCTTCACGAGGTTGCCGGTGAGCGGCGTGGGTTCCTCGGCCCGGATGGTGAGCACCTTCACCGAAGGGTTGAGCCGGTTGGCGGGCAGGCGGAAATCCGGGAAAGTATAGCTGACCTTGCGCTCCACCTTAGGCGGTTCGGGCAGCGCGATTTTGCTGAAGTTGCGGGTGGCGACGGGCAACTGGTTGGCCCGGTCCGTCACGATTTCAATCTCAGCCTCTTCAATCTTGCCCGAGGTTCTGGGCTTGGTGGGCTGGGCCAGGGCGGCCGGGGCCGCACCAGCTACCAGGGCCGCGGCCAGCGCCCAGCCCGCGCCCCGGCGGGCTTGCGGCAAACGATTAATTGTCAACAAACGCTTCATCAGCAAATGATTAGTCAATGAGAAAATACGCCGGGCTTAGCGCTGGGTGGCCGTGTCGGCTGGGGCCGTGGTGGTGCCGCGCAGGTTGGTGCGGGGCACGGCGGCTTTGCCCTTGGCCGGGGCCGGCGTGGTGGCGGGCTTGGTAGCCGGCGTGGTGGCTTTGGTCGGCGCGGGGGTTTTGGCCGGTGATTTGGCGGGCGTTTTGGGGGCGGGCTTGGCCGGCTCGGTTTCCTCGGGCTGGTCGGCGCCCAGCGTTTTCAGGCGCTGCTTGGCGGCTTCCACCACCTCGGCCACCGGGAAATTGTTGTCGATGAGCGAATTCAGGGTGCCACGGGCCTGGAAGTTGTCGCCCTCAGCTGCGTACACGTCGGCCACCAGCAGGAAGGCCCGGCCCTGCCACAGCGCGTAGCTGCTGTAGCTGGAATTCACTTTTAGCGCGGCGGCAATGGCTTCCTCGTTTTTCTTCTGCTTGAACAGCGTCTGGGCCAGAAAATACTGGGCTTCGGCGCCGTTCACGTCGTTGGGCGCGGCGGCCACGGCGGCGGCCAGTTCGGTGGCGGCCTGGTCGTAGTTTTCGGTGCGGTAGCTGGCCTTGCCTAGGTAAAGCAAGGCGGCGTTGGTGGCATTGGCGGTGGCGCCGGCCTGGGCGCGTAGTTCCTCGGCCGCGCGGCGGGTGCCGGCGTAGTCGCCGGTTTCGTAGAGGCTGCGCATCAGGCCCAGGGTGGCGTTGGCCACCTCGCGGCGGTTGGTGCTGGCGCCGCGCAGGCGCTCGTAGTACTTGGCGGCCTCGGCGTAATTCTTGTTTTCGTATTCGAGGTCGGCCAGGCGGCCCACGGCGCGGTTCACAAACTCGCTCTTGCCCTCGGTCACCACGTCGCGCAGGCGGGTCAGGCCCTGCTGACGGTCGCCGGTTTTCACGTACGAATCGGCCAGGAAAAAGCGGGCGTCCGGCCCCAGGGCCGACTGCGGGTACTGCTTCAAGTACGACTCCAGGCGCAGGATGGCCGGCTTATATTTCTCAGCCAGATACAGCGACTTCGCCGCTTCAAACTCCACGCTCTCGGTGGCCTTGCTGTCGGGGTTTTGCAGCTTGAACGATGCCAGCGCGGCGTCGAACTCCTCGGTGCGGCCCAGGGCGGTGAGGCTTTCCTGCAGGCTGTAGATGGCCTGCGAGGCAGCCTCGCTGCGTGGGTAGTCGGTCAGCACTTTCTGGAAGTCGGCCACGGCCTTGTCCTGCTGCTCGAGGTTGGCGTAGGCCACACCGCGCTTCTGCAGCGCCTGCGGGATGAGGGCGCTGTTAGGTCGGTTGGCGATGAGGCGGGTGAAGCCATCGACGGCCGGCTGGTATTCCCCGGCCTCGAACGCCAACTGCGCCTGTTGGAACACCGCTTCCTCAGCGTAACGCGAGTTCGGGCTGGTTTTGAGCAGCGCGGCCAGGGTGCTATTGGCTTCCTCGCGGCGGCCCATCAGGCCCAGCGTGCGGCCCTTCTGATAATAGGCGTAGTCCTTGTCAGCCGCGTTGGCCTTGATGACCTTGTCGTAGAGGTCGAGCGCCTGCGGGTAGCTTTTGGCGATGTAATAAGTATCGGCCAGGCGCAGGGTGGCGTCGTAGTAGTTGGGGTCGTCGGGCTTGGCCGCCGCGTCGCTCAGGAAGGCGTTGAATTGCGGGCGGGCCTTATCGTACTGCTTGGTGTTGTAATAGGCGTAGCCCAGACCGTAGCGGGCCTTCTGCTCGAAATCCTTTTCCTCGGCGCTCACGCCGCCCTGCCGGGCCGAGCGGGCCGCCGCTACGTAGGCCGTGATGGCATCGGGGTACTGCTGGCCCACGCTGAAAATCTCACCGCGCAGCACCTGGGCGGCGGCGCGCAGGGCATCATCCGAAGGAAATTTCAGCGACTTGTCCAGCAAAGGCAGCGCCTCGGCGTAGTTGCCGTTGTTGTAAAGCGTGGCGGCTTGGGAATAAGCCACGCGCTGGTAGGTAGCGTCAAGTTGGGCACTCCGGTCGTCGATGCTTTCAAGGTAGGTCAGCGCCTGGCTGTAGTCGGTCGAGGACAAAAAGCTTTTGCTTAGCAAATCGTCCACCACCGGCTGGTTTTTCGAGCGCGGAAATTTCTTGCGGAAGTCGCGCAGCACGGCAATGGTTTCGGGCAGGTTGCCCAGCTCGTACTGCACCTGGCCCAGCTTGAGGGTGGCGTTTTCGGCAATATTCTTGTCGAATGTGGCCTGGCGGGCAGCGTCGAAGGCCGTCACGGCCTGGGGCTTCTGGTTGGTCTGGATATAGCTCAACCCCAGGTGGTAGGCAGCATTCTGGCCCAGCGAGTCGCGGCGCACGGCCACGTTGCGCAGGCTGGCGATGGCGCCCTTGAAGTCGCCCATCTTGTAGTTAGCAAAGCCAATCTTGTACTCCAGCGCCGGCTCAATCTTGCCCTTGTGCAGGCTGGCGTACTTGTCGAAGTTTTCGGCGGCTTCCTTATACTGGCCCTTCTGGTAGTAGGCGTCGCCGAGCAGCAGCTGGATTTCGTCGGCGTTCTGCGGCGGCGGGGTGTTTTGCAAGGCCTTGGTCGCGTAGCCGATGAGGCCGTCGTAGTTTCCCTCGCGGTAATAAATCTGGGTCATCACGGCCGGCACCACGGGCTTGTAGGCGTCGTTTTGCTCAGCCACGGAGAGGTCGGCGCGGGCGGCGGCGTAGTCCCCGGCGCGGTAGCCCAGGTAGCCGGCGTAGTAGGAGCTGGCGTATTTGTACTGGCTCTGCACCTGCTTGTTGCGGTCGAAGAGCAGGCGGGCCTTTTCGTAGTCCTTCTGCTCGAAGTAGCTGTAGGCCAGCTTGAAGTCGGATTCGGCGCGCTGGTCGTTGCTCAGGTTGTCGGGCGCTACCTTGGCGAAGTAGCGGATGGCCGACTCGTAGTTTTTCTGGTCGAAGTAGAACTTACCCAGTTCGAAATAGGCCGAGGCGGCGCGCGGGTGCGCCGGGTGGCGGGCCGCAAAATCCAGAATCAGGCCCTCGGCGTCGGGGTGCGAGAGGTAGAGGCCGCTCACGGCATAGTAGTACTCGGCATCGGCGGTGCGGTCGCCGGCATTGGGCCCGGCCATGCTGCTGTGCACCGGCTCAATGGCCAGGTACTGCCGAAACGCCTCCTGGGCCGCGCCGTACTGCCCGCGGTCGAACAGCTCTAACCCTTCCTGAAAATGACGTTCGTCGGAGGCAAAAACCTGGGTTTGCTGGGCCTGGGCCGCGTAGGGCGCCGCGGCGCTCAGCGTGGCGGCCAGCGCCAGCCGGGGAAATAGCTTCATGAAAATACCTGTCGTGGAGGGGCCGCACCGGGCCCGGGAACTCGCCAAAAGTAGCGATAAAAGCCCGTAGGTTGCCCAGGCAACGCAGAAACGCGGCTTTCATTGTTGATAGGTAAGCGTGTAAGACATGAGTACCCACTATGGCCTTATATATTGCGAAGCTTCGGAAAGTCAAAAAGTCTTCTCCTCTACCACTACGCAATGCCGTTCCATCATCGCCGCCCCAAGCTGCCAAAACTGCAGCCCCCCGCTCCTGCGTTGTTCACCGATTCCGGCGAAAGCGCGATGCCTACCCGCATGACGTGGCCCGACCACTCAAAATTTCCGGTGAACTACCCACCTGAACGGCGGCAGGTGTTTCCGCTGCTCGAAGCCGACTTGCGCGCCTCACCGGATTTCCTAGCCGTTACGGGCTTCACTTCGCTTAGCTTCAT
Organism: Hymenobacter properus; assembly: GCF_015694735.1. Classification (GTDB taxonomy): domain Bacteria; phylum Bacteroidota; class Bacteroidia; order Cytophagales; family Hymenobacteraceae; genus Hymenobacter; species Hymenobacter properus. Next base: position 353,392 of record NZ_JADQDP010000001.1, read on the forward strand.
AATCGAACTGTTTGGGCTCATCGACTTGCCCGAAGGCCATCGGGTACGGCTAACGCTAGGATTTGCCCCGGAGGGCCGAGCCCGTAAAAACTGGCCTAAGGTGGCAGTGGCGCAGGAAATTCGCAACTATTGGCTGGAACGGCGATTTTCCATCATCCAGCTTGGAGCAGTATTGCGCACGGCCCAGCTACTGCGCGAAGGCCGGCTGCAAGTTCGGGCAGCCGACCACCTGCACGCCAAAATCTATATTGGGGCCGAACATGCGACGGTGGGCTCCAGCAACCTCAGCGACAACGGTACGCGTTATCAGCCGGAAGCTAACCTACGCGTGGCCCGTACCAGCGCGCATTTGCACGAGCGAGAACAGTACGATGACTGCAAACTGGCGGCCACAAACTTCTGGGATAGCAGCACGACTTACACCCCGGCTTTGCTCGAACTACTGGAAAAGCTCATCCAGCCTACTTCTTGGCAGGAAGCACTGGCCCGGGCCGTGGCCGAGTTGCGCCGGGGCAAATGGCTTGCTAAAATCGAGCAATTGCTTTGGGAGGCGAAGGCCATTCCCTTGTGGCCGTCGCAACGCGACGGCCTAGCGCAAGCCCTGCTTATCCTGCACGCACAGGGCAACGTACTGATTGCCGACCCTACAGGCTCTGGCAAAACACGACTTATAAGCACGCTGCGGTTGGCGCTCATGCAACAGCTGATTGAGCGCGGACACGGCTCCCGCGCCAATGTGGTGGTGGTGTCGCCTCCGGCCGTGTGCGAAGACTGGCTAACTGAGTTGCGCGACGTGGGAATGCTCAGCGCCTACCCTGTGTCGATGGGCAAGCTGAGTAACCCCAAGCAGCCTTCTTACCTTAAGGCTCGCGCCGATTTGGCCCTGGCCGATATTCTCATTGTGGACGAGGCCCACCGGTTCATTCGGGCCACTTCCAACCGCAGCGAGGCCCTGGGAGCCCATGCCGGGCAGTACGCCATTCTGGCAACAGCCACTCCTATCAACCAGCGCCCACAAGACTTGCTTCGCCTGCTAGAATTGCTAGACGTTGACAACCTGCCCGACGACCAACTCGCGGCTTATAAACGCTTGTGGCAATCACGCTTCGGCACCATCAACCGCAACATGCTGGGGCAGCTCCGCGACTACGTGCGGCAGTTTCTGGTTCGGCGCACCAAGCGGCAGCTTAACGAGAACATTGCGCTGGAGCCGGACGCGTACCGCAACCGCTTGGGCGAACGTTGCCGCTTCCCTCTTGCAGTTGGCGAATGGTACCAGGTGGAAAGCAGTGCGGAAGACCTGGCCCGCATAGCGCAGATTAATCAACTGGCCACCCAGCTTCGCGGTTTGTTGCACCTGCGGCGCGTACGGCCGCCGGTTTACTCGCTCAATACGGAAGCGGAAATCCGGGAATATTTTACCCAGCAGGTCCGACTGGCCTCGCACTTGAATGAATACCTGGTCCGCCACCGGCTGCGCTCTTCCACGCCCGCATTGCTGGAACTGATTTACGGCACGGCGGAAGCGGCCGAATACAACGGTGGTTTTCAGACCACCAAAAAGCCCACGGGCAACATGATTGGCCGACTACGTGGTGTTTTACAAGGCGAGCCGGGCCGGCTGCTGCCGCGCATCAACGCCGTCTTCAATCCCAAATGGTTTCCAGAACAGCAATGGTTGTGGGACAGGGACGCCTACGTGCAGGCTTGCGAAGACGAAATGGCTACTTACGAAGCCATCGGAACCTTGGCGCGCCAGTTGCAACCCAGCCGCGAGCACAGCAAAGCCCGGTTACTATACGGGCTGCTGGCGACGCACCCGTTGGTGCTGGCTTTTGACCAACGGCTTATTACATTAGACTACCTGCGTCACCTGATTGACCAAGCGGACAGACCTTCCGTCACGGCTTACGTAGTAAGCGGCCACGATAAGAAAGCCCAGGCTCAACTGCGCAGCGACTTTGCCCTCGGTTCGGCCAAAAAACAAACGGTAGCCCTTTGTTCCGATGCCGTTGCGGAGTCCATTAACCTGCAGCAGGCGTCGGCCATCGTGCTGCTCGACATGCCCGGCGTGCTACGGCTGGCTGAGCAGCGGCAGGGCCGGGTCGAACGCCTCGACAGCCCCCACACCACCATTAACATTTTCTGGCCTCGCGACCCGGAATTGCTGCAGCTCAACGCCGACCAGCGTCTGCGCGAAGTCATTGGCGTGGCCCACGCGCTCATTGGCGGTAACCTGGACCTGCCTACCGAGCCTGAGGCCTTAGTTCATTCCGACGAAATATTGGGCGAAGAAGAGCTATTCGACGCCCTACGGCCCGAAGCGGTTGCGCAACGGGAAGCCAGCCAGTGGGCTGGCCTCACCGACAGCTTTCAGTTGGTGCGCGAATTGGTAGAAGGCCCCACGGCGCTGGTACCGCCCGAGGTGTACGCGCAGGTAGCAGACCTGACCGCCGGGGCCTTGTGCCGCATCAACCTGTTGGCCAGCCCTACCCCGTGGAGCTTTTTTGCCTTGCCCGGCGAAGCTAGCCGTCCTCCCCGATGGGTGCTGTGGCGGCCCAACGCTGAGCCAAACTTCACCACCGACCTGCGCACCATCTGTACCCATCTGCGCGAAACCCTTCGCCCCGACTCGGTGGCGGTGAGTGTATTCGACCCAGCGGTGCAGGCGCATCTGCAAGCCCAGGTTATCCTGTTCCGCCAAGCCGAGCGCGCACTATTGCCGCCCCGCAAAGCCCGGGCCCTGAAAGTAATGGAGTTTTTAATTAAGCACCAGGTCAAATCGGCGCGGGCCGGGTCCGAGCGCGCAAATTTATTGAAGCAAGCGGAGGGGCTGTTCGGTGATATTTCGCCTACCACTTCTGCCGCTTCCGAAACAGTACCGGACTACGACGACCTTGCTCATCGTTGCCTGAATTTATTACGGCCAGCGCTTCAGTCGCTACGCGAACGCCCACGCCGACCACGCCAGAAGCGCCCGCTGATAACCTTAAATTCGCTCCGGCAGGAACCGGAAACATTTCCCGAACTAAGCGAAACTACGTTAACGAATCTACTGGCTGGCGTGCGCGAGATACCTGCGGCTGACTACCGGGTAGTGGCTTGCATAGTAGGCATCATCGTGGAAGCGACAGCCACAGATTCTGTTGACGAATAATCAGTTTCTTGAATTTTACTTTCCACCTAGCTCGCGCCCGCTGCCTAGGCCCGCTGTTGGCCGGTTTCTGGCCACTACTTGCTATGCAGGCTAGTTATGTGTCCCAGGCCACGGACCTGCCAATTGATAGGTATTCATTTCCCCACTGTTTGCCCCAGCCCCGTTATTACTTGGTTCGCACCTTGCAGACCGCGGCAGGCAGCAACTGGCGCGGCAGCCGAAAGGGCCGTGACGAAGCCAGCAAGGTTGACCATCAGTCGGGAGGAACGTATAGGTGAACCTACTCCACTCCTCCCGCCCGTGAAAACCTACTTCCTCCTGCTCCTGCTGGCCCTCGGGGGCTGTGCCGCCGAACAAGTACAGCACACCGAGCAAGCGCCCAACGTTGATTTCAAGAGCTACAAAACCTATAATTTCTTAGATGTAACGGCCCGAAACGAGGCCGCATTCCAAGGCCCTGGCACCGGTATCGAAATCCTCAAGCAAGCCATTGGCCGTGAAATGCAGCGGCGCGGCTACCAGCCCTCGGCTTCACCCGATTTGCTGGTGAACATTGGTGTGGTCACGCAGGACAAGGTGCAAACCCGCGAAACCAGCCTGCGTGACGCCCCCATCTACCTTGGGCAGCGCAACTACCACTGGCAGAGTCAGGACGTGGTGGTGGGCCGCTACGAAGAAGGCACCGCCACGGTCGAGGTTGTGGATGCCGCCCGGCAGGAGCTTATCTGGCAAGGCTCGGTAAAGAGCGTGCTCAGCCCCAAGGCCGACAAGCTCACCAAGCGCATTGATGACGCCGTGGCTGCCTTGTTTGAGAAGTTTCCGGTTCAGCCCTCGAAATAGCCCGCGTCCATGAATGCCCTCTACTTGGTGGCCCTGCTGCCGCCCGAACCCGTGTTTTCTGAAACATGGGCCCTGAAGCAGGAAGTGCACCGCCTCACCGGCAGCCGCAACGCCGTACGCCTGCCGCCGCACATAACCCTGGTTCCGCCGCTGCGTCAGCCCGACGAATTCGAGGCCGCTTGCACAGCCGTGTTGGCTGCTTTTGTCGCCACGCAGCAGCCCTTCTCCGTGAGCCTGGATGGATTTGCGTGGTTCGGCAACCGCACGCTGTTCGTGCATGTGAGCGAGGCCGAGGCGCTGCAATCCTTCCATGCCGCGCTGATGGCGTGGTGCAAGGCGCACCTGCCGGAAGTGCAGCCGGAAAACCGGCCCTTCACGCCGCACCTCACGCTGGCTACCCGCGACCTGCCACCCGCACAGGTAACGGCGCTGCGTGAGCAATTCGCGGCCCGGTCCTACACCGGCACTTTTACCGTGCACAACATCACACTTTTCCGGCACGACGGGCAGCAGTGGCAGCCCCGTGCCACGTTTGAGCTTGGGATTATTTGATGAAACAACGACAAGGTAACGTCGATAAAAGCGCGAATGCCCTGGCAGCAGTTGCTACCGGGGCATTCTTATTCTCAAACAACGGCCTAAGCCGAACGACTATTTAAACTTGGGCGCGGTGCCGGGAATGTTCAGGTTGCCATTCTTATAGCGCTTGTACAGGTATGCAGCACCGGCCGCTAGCAGGGCGCCTTTTACCAAGCTGCCACCAGTAGAGCCAGCAGCGCGGGTACCATCTTCGTTCGTGCGGCCGCCAAATAGGCCGGAAATCAAGCCACCAAGGGTATTATTCATGAGTGAAATCAGTTTTGAGGTGAAAGTCTGATTTCTACGGTGCCTACGGCCCAAGTGTTACCCCAACACCCCGGCCGGCACCGGGTGCAGAATCAGCCACACCAGTTCCCTCAGAATCTCGGCCTCGTCCATCGAGCCGCTTTCGATGCCCTTACTCTGCGCATCGGCCCGCCGAATGTCGTGGATGATGCTCACCACCTGCGCCAGCGGGTAGGCGCGCAGGGCCTGTTGGTACTCCTTCTGGGCGAAGCTGTTCACGATGCCCAGGCTCTTGTACACGCCATCGGGCGGGTTGGCGCCGGCCTGGTGCAGCACCAGCAACTTGGTGAAAAAGTTGAACAGCAGCGTGAGGTTCGGGATGAGCGGGTTGGCCTTGGGGTTGGCAGCGAAGTAAGCCAGAATGCGGTTGGCCTTAAGCACGTCGCGCTGCACCAACGCCTTTTGCAGTTCGAAAATGTTGTAGTCCTTGCTGATGCCCACCATGCGCTGCACCAGCTCATCATCAATCGGCTGATTGGGTTTGAGGTTGAGCACCAGCTTATCTACCTCATTGGCCAGCCGGCCCAGGTCGGCCCCGATGTACTCGGCCAGCATGGCCGTGGCCTGCCCCGTAATCTGCAGCCCGCGCGCCCGCACGTTGGCCGTAAGCCACTGCGGCACCTGGCTGTCGTAGAGCTTTTTGCTGGTCATGAGCACGGCCGGCGAGTCTTTGCCCGCCAGTAGCTTGCCCAGCTTCTTGCGCGAGTCCAGCGTTTTGTGCTTGTAGCAAAACACCAGCACGGTGCTCGGCAGCGGGTTTTTCAGGTAGGCCTCCAGAAAAGGCCAACTCCGCTCTTGCTCCAGGTCGGCTACCGTCTGGGCTTCCTTCACAATGACAACGCTACGCTCGGCCATCATCGGAAACCGCTTGGCCTGCCCCAGAATGGCCGTCACGTCCACGTCCTTGCCGTACACCACCACCTGGTTGAAGCTGCGCTCGTGCTCGGCCAGGGCGGTTTTTTCAATCAAATCGGCTACTACGTCGATGTAGTACGGCTCCTCGCCCTGCAAAAAATACACGGGCTGAAACTGCCGCTGCTGCAGCTGCTTGAGTATCGCGTCGGCTTCTAATTGGGGCATAGGGGATGGGGAACGGAGGGTCTTGGCTCTCGGACCCGACACAAAATTAGGCCTTGGCTAACCCTCGCCCTACCTTTGCGCCCTTATTCTCAAGACTGGTTTTTGGTTAACGCTTCCAACCAAGTTCCTAAGTTCCCCAGACCCCAAGTCCCGACAAATCCATGTCCCTGATTGAAGAACTGACCTGGCGCGGCATGTTTCACGACGCCATGCCCGGTACCGCCGAACACCTCGCCACGAACGCGCCCATCTCGGGCTACATCGGCTTCGACCCCACGGCCGCCTCGCTGCACATCGGCAACCTGGCCACCATCATGCTGCTGGTGCACCTGCAGCGCGCCGGTCACCGCCCGGTGGCCCTGGTGGGCGGCGCCACCGGCATGATTGGCGACCCCAGCGGCAAGTCAGCCGAGCGCAACCTGCTCGACGAAACCACCCTGCGCCGCAACCAGGCCGGCATTCAGGCTCAGCTGGAGAAGTTTCTCGATTTCTCCGAAGGGCCCACCGGCGCGCTGGTGGTAAACAACTACGACTGGTTCAAGGAGTTCGGCTTCCTGCAGTTCCTGCGCGAGGTAGGCAAGCACCTCACCGTTAACTACATGATGGCCAAGGACTCGGTGAAGCGTCGCATCAACACCGAAGAAAGCGGCGCCGACGGCCTCAGCTACACCGAGTTCAGCTACCAATTGCTGCAGGGCTACGACTTCGTGCACCTCAATAAAACCCTGGGCGTCACGCTGCAAATGGGCGCTTCCGACCAGTGGGGCAACATCACTACCGGCACCGAGCTCATTCGCCGCGTGGCCAACGCCGAGGGCACCGAAGCCAAAGCCTACGCCCTCACCGGCCAGCTCATCACCAAGGCCGACGGCACCAAGTATGGCAAGTCTGAAACCGGCACCGTCTGGCTCGATGCCACGATGACCTCGCCCTACCAGTTCTACCAGTTCTTCCTCAACTCGGCCGATGCCGATGCCCCGCGCCTCATCCGCGTATTCACGCTGTTGAGCCAGGAGGAAATTGAAGCCCTCGAAGCCGAGCACAACGCCGCCCCGCACCTGCGAACCTTGCAAAAGGCCCTGGCCAAAGACGTGACCACCCGCGTGCACTCGGCCGAAGCCGCCGAAGCCGCCATTGCCGCCTCGCAGGTTCTGTTTGGCGGCGGCGACCTCGCCTCGCTCGATGAAGCCACCTTGCTCGACGTGTTCGCCGGCGTGCCGCACCTGCGCGTGCCTCGTGCCGAGCTGGCCGACCTCAACGCTGCTACCTTTCTCAGCGACTTCACGCAGCTGGGAATCTTTCCCTCAAAAGGCGAGGCCCGCAGGATGATTCAGTCTGGCGGCGTCAGCATCAACCGCGAAAAGGTAGCCTCGCCCGATGCAACTGTGGCGTCGTTGCAGCCGCTTGCTGGCAAGTACCTCGTGGTGCAGAAAGGCAAGAAGAACTACTTTCTGGTGGAGTTGGTGTAAATAACCAGACCGTCATGCCAAGCGCAGCCGAGGCATCTCGCGTGCGGCACTTAATTCAATCGGCCCAACGATTTTGATTACTACTACATGCAAGATGCCTCGGCTGCGCTCGGCATGACGGTCGAATAGTTAACCACAAAAAAGGCCCTGCCAACCGGCAGGGCCTTTTTCTGTCGTCCACAAAATCCGACGAATCCGAAAAATCCGTCGAATCCGTGGTCTGGATTACTTCTTAGCAGCGGCTTTCTTGGCCGGAGCGGCTTTTGCACCGCTGGCAGCGCCAGCAGCTTTCTTAGCCGGAGCAGCCTTGGTAGCACCACCAGCAGCACCGCCTTTAGCAGCGCCTGCGGCGGCGTTCTTGGTGTTCTGCACCTCGGTGCGGAACTCCTGGGCCATCGTCTTCAGCTCCTGCATGCCTTTGCGCACGCGGGTGCCAGCGGCAGCATTTTGCTTGTCGTAGAATTTCGAGAAATCGTCTTCGAGCGACATCACGAGGTCTTTCAGTTTGCTGAAATTGTTCATTGGGGGTTTGGGGTTGGGGTGAAAAATGAGTCTATTGTAGTGCTAAGACGGCCCTAATATACAGGGGTTTCAAATACAAGCAAGTTTTTCACTTTTTTTTCAAAACCCCCTCCCCTGCTTTCAGAGGCCGATTTTAGTTTTAAAAAGGCCCTTTTCGCTTTTCGCGCCCCTCTCTGCTTTCTAGGTATAGTGCAAAAGCAAACGCCGGCCTTCCTCGCAGAAAGCCGGCGCTAGTCAGATTAGCAAACCAACATTTAAACGGCCTGCGGGACGGCCGTGGTGCGGCTGTAGAGGCCCTTTTTGAGCTTATCGGCCACGGCCTCAAACGCCGTAATCGTTTCCGCTACATCCTCCAGGGTGTGCACCGCCGTGGGGATGATGCGCAGCATAATCACGCCCTTGGGCACCACCGGATACACCACTATGGAGCAGAAAATGTGGTGATTCTCACGCAAATCCAGCGTAATCTGGGTCGCGTCGGGGATTTCGCCTTCCAGCAGCACCGGCGTCACGGGCGAGGTGGTGGTGCCGATGTTGAAGCCTTTTTCGCGCAGGCCGTTCTGAATGGCGTGCACGATGGTCCAGAGATTTTCGCGCAGCTCCGGCTTGGTGCGGAGGAGCTCCAAACGCTTGATGGCGCCCACTACGAGGGGCATGGGCAGCGATTTGGCGAAAATCTGGCTGCGCATGTTGTAACGCAAATATTCAATCACGCTTTCGGGCCCCGAGACGAAGGCACCGATGCTTGCCATGCTCTTGGCGAAGGTCGAAAAATAGATGTCGATGCCGTCCTGAATGCCTTGCGCTTCGCCCGTACCGGCCCCCGTGGGGCCCATCGTGCCAAAACCGTGAGCATCGTCAACGAACAGGCGGAAGCTGAACTTTTCTTTCAGCGCCACCACGCCGCGCAGGTCGCCCTGGTTGCCCGACATGCCGAACACACCCTCGGTGATGACGAGGATGCCACCACCGGTTTCGTCGGTGATGCGCTTGGCAGCGGTGAGCTGCTTCTCTAGGCTGGCCATGTCGTTGTGGCGGTACACGAAGCGCTTGCCGGCGTGCAGGCGCACCCCGTCGATGATGCAGGCGTGCGACTCGGCGTCGTACACAATCACGTCGTGGCGGCCCACGAGCGAATCAATGATAGACACCACGCCCTGGTAGCCGAAGTTGAGCAGGCAGGTGGCAGGCTTATGCACGAACTCCGACAGTTGGTCTTCGAGTTGCTCGTGGTAGTTGGAGTTGCCGCTCATCATGCGGGCGCCCATGGGCAGGGCCATGCCGTACTCGGCCGCCGCCTCGGCATCCACTTTCCGCACTTCGGGATGGTTGGCCAGGCCCAGGTAGTTGTTGAGGCTCCAGTTCAGCATTTTCCGGCCGCGGAAGCCCATGTGGGGCCCGGCTTCGCCTTCGAGCTTGGGGAACATGAAGTAGCCGTGCGCATAGTGCGAGTGCGAGCCCAGCGGGCCACGGTTGGCCTGAATCCGGTCGAATATATCCACTGAAAAAACGGAAATGAGGTGAAAAATGGGTGGTGGGCGGGGAAGTCGGTCTTGGCGTTAGCCAATACCTGCCTAAGCACAAAGGTACTTCCCGCGTGGCGGTTGTACATAATTTGGGCATAACAACCGGGTAATGGCGCGCAGGTTTGCGGCCGGGCTGCGGTTTCGCAATTTCTTTACGGCAGCAATGCCGGCCGCCGATGGGCGAAAATTTTATGTTAGATTGAGAAAGTGGCCGCTTGTGCCGCGAGGTGGCGGTGCTCCTTTAATGCTGTCTAGGGATTCATCAGCACGACGGTAAACTATATATTTTCAGGCTATTTCAACTGCCTCAACACCCGTCTTCCCGTGATGTCAGCCTTTTTTCTGCGTCTGCCACTACCCCTGCTCCTGTTTCCGTGGAGCGCGTTAGCCCAGGACCTGCCCCCGCCCGGCGGCTGGCCCCTGCGCCCCGTGGCCACGGTACGGGCCGTGCCCGAGCCGCCGGGCGGCCTGGTTCCCTTTCGCCAGGGCCAGTTGTGGGGCTTTGCCGATACCACCGGTCGGGTCTGGATTCGGCCGGTGTTCGAGACCGAGCCGCCGCGCTTCGGAGCGGGGCTGCTGTTGCAAGCCGAGATGGCGCCCGTCCCGCAGCCGATGGCCCCGAAACACCGGCCACCTTATCCCCAAGGCCCGCTTCCCCGCTGGGTACCGAACTGGAACCTGCGCTACGGAAATCTGTCGTCGAACGAAGACGGCAGCCGCTACTGGGCTTTGGATTTTCGACCCACTCGCCCAGGCGGCGCAGCTTTTTTGCTTAATGCCCGCGGCGAGCAGTTGTTGGCGACGGCCAAGCAGGCCATTGCTGCTACTGCCGACGGTGGCTGGCAGGCCCTGAACCGCCCCGCGCACCTCTCCGAGCAACGCGAGCTAGTAGCCATAGAGGCAATGGAAACCGAGCTGGCGGCGCAACAGCCGGGAGGCGTTTTCACCGTGCCGCTGGGGCCGCGCGCCCCCGCCGTGCCGCCGCGCCTGCTGCGACGTCGCGCCTACGACCCCGACGTGAATTTCCGTGCCACCCTTTTTGGGAGCAGCCCCCTTTACGTGGCCCAGAAGGTGAACTGGCTGTTGCCGCACCGGCTGGTGTCGGTGAGCCGCGACGGCATTTCACGGGAGTTGGAAGCCATTCGCTACTGCCACCACGGCCAGTGTGCGTTGTTTGATGCAAAGGGGCACCGCCTCACCGCCTACCGCTTTGGGGGGATGAAACCGGTCCTGCCGGGCCGGCTGGCCTACTGGCACTGGGCCGATACGAAGTTCGAAGACCAGGAAGCGGCCACCGCGTCGGGACTGCCCCATAGCTGGGATGTGATTGAAAGCCTCAACGGCCCCGCCCGCCGCTACGGCCTGCTCGACGAGCGCGGCCGCGAAATCACACCGCCGCTTTATGCCCTGATGCGGGCCGTGGGGCCCAACAGCTTGTGGGTGGTGGCCGTGGAGCAGGGGCAACTCCTGTATGGCCTCATCGACACGTTGGGCCGCTACCACCTGCCCCTAAGTTCCGCGCCCATCAGCCTGCCCGATGTGGCCGGACTGCTGCGCCGTTACAGTGCGGCCCCAGCGCGAGCGGTGGAAAACCAACGCACCTATTCCACCGAAGCGCATTTCCCGGATTCGGCCACGGTGGGCTACCTTCGGCCCGATGGTCGCCCCGCTTTTGCCGGCAGCTTCGCCCAGGCCGGGGCTTTCTGGCAGGGCCGGGCGTTAGTGAAAATCGGTTCGAATTATGGCATCATCGATTCGGTGGGCCGCTGGGTGCTGCCGCCCCAGCCGGAGGAACTTCGCTATTACGGTTTCAGCACCGCGCACCACGACCTGTTGCAAGCGGTGGACCCGCTGGAGCTGTTCGACCCTTTCAGCGCCGGTCAGCTCGGCATGCCATACTATGGTACGTTGCCAGGCGAGCCCGAGCCGCTGTTGCTGTCGCTCGGCCTGCAGGGCTACGGCCTGCGTGACTCCCGCACGGGCCGGGTGCTGGCGCCCGCCCGGTTTGACAAGCGGCCCCAGCAATGGCATGGCGGCGCGGTAGGCGAGCACCAGGGCCAGCCGCTGGGCTATTCGTTGCAAGGCCAGCCGTTTAACCCGGACTTGCCCGCCAGCTACCCGGCCGGGGTGCGAAAACCTGCGCCCAATGGTCAGCCCTGGCGCCCGCTGCTGGAGCGTACCGAACAGGGCTGGCGCACGCGCGGCGGCCGGCAACTCTGGCAGGATTAAGCGGCCGGCTGCCGTGGGCTGCGCCGCGCCGGCTCAGTATCTTCGCGCCCTCCCATCCTACTTGCGTTTCAGTACCCGCACCACTTCATGAAAAAAATCACCAAACTGCTTGTTGCCAACCGCGGCGAAATCGCCCTGCGCGTCCTGCGCTCGGCCAAGGAAATGGGCATTGCCACCGTCGCCATCTACTCCGAGGCCGACCGCAACGCCCTGCACGTGCGCTACGCCGACGAGGCCGTGTGCGTGGGCCCGCCCGCCAGCAAAGACAGCTACCTGCGCGGCGACAAAATCATTGAAGTGTGCCGCGAGCTGGGCGTCGATGCCATTCACCCCGGCTACGGCTTTCTCTCGGAGAATGCCGGCTTTGCGCGCATGGTGCGCGAGGCGGGCCTGATTTTCGTGGGCCCAAGCCCCGAGGCCATGGAAATCATGGGGGACAAGCTTTCGGCCAAGCAGGCGGTGCAGGCTTATAATATTCCGCTGGTGCCAGGCACGGCCGAAGCCATTTCCGACGTGGCCGCTGCCAAGCAGATTGCCGAGGAGGTTGGCTTTCCTATTCTGATTAAAGCCTCGGCCGGCGGCGGCGGTAAGGGCATGCGCATCGTGAACGGGGCCGCCGAGTTTGAGGAACAGATGCAGCTGGCCATCAATGAGGCCGTGTCGGCGTTTGGCGACGGGGCAGTGTTCATTGAAAAGTTCGTGACCGGCCCCCGTCACATCGAAATCCAGGTACTGGGCGACGAGCATGGTAACATCGTGCACTTATTTGAGCGCGAGTGCAGCATTCAGCGCCGCCACCAGAAGGTGATTGAAGAAGCGCCCTCCTCAGTGCTCACGCCCGAGCTGCGCGCCGCCATGGGCCGCTGCGCCGTGGACGTGGCCCGCGCCTGCAACTACGCCGGTGCCGGCACCGTGGAATTCCTGCTCGACGACAAGCGCAACTTCTACTTCCTGGAGATGAATACCCGCCTGCAGGTGGAGCACCCCGTCACGGAGCAAATCACCGGCCTCGACCTGGTGAAGGAGCAAATCCGCGTAGCCGAAGGCTACCCGCTGCCCTTCGCACAGGACGACCTCACCATTACCGGCCACGCCCTGGAGCTGCGCGTGTACGCCGAAGACCCGCAAAACAACTTCCTGCCCGATATCGGCACGCTCACCACCTACGTGCGCCCCCAGGGCCCCGGCGTGCGCGTCGACGACGGCTTCGAGCAGGGCATGGACATTCCGATTTATTACGACCCGATGATTGCCAAGCTGGTCACCTTCGGGGCCGACCGCGCCGAGGCCATTGCCCGCATGCTGCGCGCCATCGAGGAGTATCAAATCACGGGCATTGAAACTACGCTAGGCTTCGGTCGCTACGTGCTGACGCACCCCGCCTTCGTGAGCGGCGACTTCGATACCAATTTCATCAAGGACCATTTCAGCCCCGCCAACCTCGCCCCCGCCGCTCCCGACGAAGCCACGGCCAAGGTAGCCGCTGCGCTGGGTGCCCTGCTACTGGAAACCAAGAAACCCAAAGCGGCTGCCGCGACAAGTGAAACGGCCGGCGCCGAGGCTTCCGGTTGGCGGCGAAATCGCTTAGGAGTGCGGTAATTGTGCTCTAAAAAAAAGCCCGGGCAGCCGGGCTTTTTTTATACCTCTTTAATCCGTGGGTCAAACACAAAGTCTTCCCAGCCCACGATGCGCACATGCGCAAAATCCGGATGGCGGGTGTTGAGCACGTAATTGTGCTCGTGGGCTATGATAGAAGAAGGCACGCGCAGCACGGCCGCCTGCTGGCGGCGGTACCAATCGTCGCCCAGGGGTTGGCAGCGGGCGTAGTGGCGTGGTAGCTGCCATTCGTCGGGCATCTGTTCCAGCGTCAATTCTTCAATGGCAAGAGAATCGGGCACCTCGATGCGGACCACTTTGAAGAGGCTGTTGAGACCTTCGCCGCTGCGGTGCACCACGTTTTCGAGGCAGGCTAAGGCGCGACTGCCGGCGGCGTAGATGACCAGCTGGCCGCGCAGGTTCCAGCGGCCGGGGTTGCCGGAGGCCACGAGCTCGCCGGCATATTTAGCGAGGCAGATGCGGTAAATTTCCACTTTACGCCAGGTCGCCGTGGGCAATGCGGGCTACCTCGTCGGCCACCAGGTCGATGCCGCCGCTGGTTTCGAGCAGGGCCAACGGGGGCTGGTTGTCGAGGCCGTAGGCGGGCTTGTCGAGCCAGCGACGGAAGGCGGGCAGGCTGCCGAACACTTCCTCGCCGTGGGCGGCCAGGGCCAGCAATTTGAGAATTTGCTCGCTGGCGGCCGGGCCGAGGCGCTTTTTGCCGTCGCGGTAGGCGCGCAGGGTTTTGGTGGTGGTGTGGAGCAGGTCGGCCAGTTCCTGGGCTTGCAGCTGCAGGAGCGTGCCCACGTCGAAGGCCGTTTTGGCGGGCACACCGGTGCGGGCTTCCATCACGAGGGCGAAGGAATCGGCCACGGTGGCTTGCAGGCCGCGCAAGGCGGGCGAATACACGGCGACGGGCGGGGTGGCGTGGGCAGTCATAGGTACTAGCAAACTAATTCTTTCCCAAATATGGGAAATATTTCCTTGGAAACGGGGAAATATTTCCTTTGGTTTCATTAGGGTTTCGGTCGCACGCACGGGCTCGTTGCTTCCCGGCAAGCTCAACGCGCATGTATTGCCCTTTGGTACGACCTTTACCATGCCATGCTCCACCCCCTCCGCACCTACATTCAACGCTTCATACCCGCGCTCAGCGATGCCGAGTGGGCGCCGCTGGCGGCGGAACTACGGCCGTATCAGCTGGCGCGGGGCGCGCACTTTGTGGAGGCCGGCCAGCGACGGCCCCAACTGGCCCTGCTGCTGCACGGGGCCTGCCGGCTCTACTACCCCCGTCCCGATGGCGAGGAGCGCACCACGTATTTCTTCTTCGAAAACCACCTCATGGGCGACTACCCCGGCTGCCTCACCAGCCAGCCCAGCCAACTCAGCATTCAGGCCCTGACCGACTGCGAATTGGTGGTGTTCGACTACGCCGTGCTGCGGCGGCTCTACGACGAATGGCCGGTGTACGAGCGGTTTGGCCGGCTCGTGGCCGAATACCACCTGTTGGGCACCGACGCCCGGCTGGTGGAGCAACTGCTGCTTTCGCCCGAGGAGCGGTACCTGGCCCTGCTGCGCAGCGGCAAAACCAAGATTCTGGAGCGTATCCCACAGCACTTGGTGGCAAATTACCTGGGCATCACACCGGTGTCGCTGAGCCGCATTCGGGCGCGGGTGACGCGGGGCAGCGGTGGTAAATAGCCCCGCATTTATTAGCTTTTGTTAACGACACACAGCAGGCGGCCGCCAGAATTTTGAGTCATCAAACAACTCAAACTTTTGCGCCATGAAAAACCTGCTAAAAACCGAAGAACTGGCCGAAATGCTGCTGGCCGTGGTGGTATTTACCCAATTGCCCTACGCCTGGTGGGTGCTGCCAGCTACCTTCCTGCTGCCCGACCTCAGCATGCTGGGCTACCTGGCCGGGCCCCGCACGGGCACCTTCAGCTACAACCTGATGCACCACAAGGCGCTGGCCGTGGCGCTGGGGCTGGCCGGCTGGGCGCTGGGGCTGCCGCTGTTGATGCTGGTGGGCACCGTGCTGCTCTTCCACAGCGCCTTCGACCGGGTGCTAGGTTACGGCCTGAAATACGTCAGCGGTTTTAAAGACACGCACCTGGGGCAGATTGGGCGGGCCTAACTGCTGAAACGGCAGCGAACCAACTCAAAGGCGTAAGGGGAACATCTTTTCATCAACTTCGGTCCCCGGCTCTGCCATGCGGCACCAGCCAGCAGCTTTCTTCACGTACACTTCCAGCCGGCGCACTTTGCGGCAATGTCGCGCCCGTCCACGTTCAGCTGCACGTCAGCCAGTTGGAACAATACTGGGGCGTGGGCGGAAACGGGGCCACGCAGCTATAGGCCTGGCCATCGAAGCGCGCATCCACACCAAAAAGTGGCTCACAAACGGCTACAAGGCGTGATGGGGATATTAAATGACCGGTTTCAAGAAGGTGCGTCTACTTGCTAATCAAGTACTCATTACTATACCGATTGCCTAAGTCGTGGCTGTAACCAAAAACGGTCCCGGCTGCTTTCGCGACCGGGACCGTTTTGGTTGCTGGTATTGCAATTGTTTCGGGTAACGCTCCTGATTCGGGCGCCCGCTACAGCAAATCCCCCACCTCGCGCACGCCCACCGGGCGCGCCACGGTGAAGCCTTCGCCAAACTCGACGCCGATGATGTGACCGAATTCCCGCGCCCGCGCCTCCATAAACCGGCCGAAGGCCTGGCTGGACAGATAGGTTTGAGGCGCGTCGAGGTCGGGGTTGAAGAACTGGGTTTTGAAGGCCTGAATGGCTTCCCACTTCTTCGCCCAATGCGGCGTGATATCGACTACAAACGCGGGCGGCAACTGCCGGTCCTGGATGTAATGGTACACGTTTTTGGGCCGCCAGGCTTCCTGGGGCTGGCCGTCGGGTCCGAGGGTTTCAATCATACGCAGGCCGCTGAGGAAGCAGGCGTCGATGGCCAGCTGGGCGGCCTTGCCGTGGTCGGGGTGCCGGTCATTTATGGCGTTGGCCAGCACCACCTCAGGCTGGTAGCGCCGGATGGCCGCGATAAGTTGTAGCTGGTGCTCCCGGTCGTTGCGGAAGAAGCCATCGGCCATGCCCAGGTTCTCACGAATGTCGATGCCCAGAATTTTATTGGACGCCGCCGCTTCCTCGGCCCGGGTTTCGGGAGTGCCGCGCGTGCCCAGTTCCCCCCGCGTGAAGTCGACAATACCAACCTTTTTGCCCACGGCCATCGCGGCCAGCAGCGTGCCGGTGCAAGACATTTCAACGTCGTCGGGGTGGGCGCCCAGGGCCAGGATGTCGAGTTTCATGGGATAGTTGGGTGGGAAGGTTAATCGAAATGTCAAATAGCAACGTCAAGCCGAGCGCAGCCGAGGCATCTCGCGTGCGCAACGCAATCTAATCGTGTGACGAAGTGAGCGAGATGCCTCGGCTGCGCTCGGCTTGACGTTCTTTTTTGCCTTGGCAGGCTTACTTAATCCGCAGCTTCTTGCCCGGCTGCAAGGTTCGCACGCCCGGGTTCAGCTTGCGCAGGGTGCTCACGCGCACCCCATACCGCTCGGCCACTTCCGACATTGTATCGCCCGAGCGCACCCGGTGCGTAACTGTTTGCCGGGCCCGCGAGGGCGAGCCGCTGCGGCTGCCGCTGCTTCGGTGCCCCAGCGCGCGGCTGTAGTAGTTGAACAGCGCCGAGGTAATGGTGAAATTGTCCTTCCGCAGCTTATAGCCGGGAAAGTCATACATCAGCGTGGGGTTAATGGGGTTGCCCTGATAGCGCACCTCGAAGTGCAGGTGCGAGCCCGTGCTGCGCCCCGTGCTGCCCCCGTAGCCAATGAGCTGCCCGGCCTTCACGAAGGTACCCACCGGCACCAGCGCCTTGCTCAGGTGGCCGTACACGGTTTCGAGGCCGTTGTAGTGGCGCACCAGAATGTAGTTGCCATAGCCGCCGCCGTCCCAGGCTTGGATGCGCACCACGCCATCGAACACGGCCCGCACCGAGTCGCCGGTTTCCAGGTCCAGGTCCATGCCGTAGTGCCAGCGGTAGCCCCGGAAGGCGAAGCCCGAAGTGATGGGCGTGGTCACGAGCGGCATCTTGGCGTAGCGCTGCCGGGGTGGGTCGGTGAGGTGCAGCTTCAGCGAGTCGCGGTAGCTGCGGCCGTCCACGCGGTAAGGGTTCACCCGGTGCGTGTCCCAGATGGAATAGTAGCCCGCCACCTTTATCCAAGAGGAGTCAATGAGCACCTCCTCCGACATTTCCACGATTTCCTGCCCGCCCTCATCCAGCGTGGTGGTGTCCTCGCTCACAATGCTGAGCTTCTTGGCCGGGTTGAAGTAGATGGACTTCGCGGCGTCCGAGTTTTCGTCCGGAATTTCCTCGGTTTCAATTACCGTGGTGGTATCCGGGCGCACGTAGCGCATCTTGGGTGTTTTGATGCGGAAGAAGTCCGATTTGCCGGACGTGCTGCCAGCCTTGGCCTTGGGGCGCGGCGGCTTGCGGCGCTGGGCCTGCGCCGGGCTCAAGCCGACGAGCAGCAGCAGAAGCGCCAGCAACAGCAGCGCCGGGCGCCAATATATTGTTTTCAGGAAAGTCAAAAGCAGAATTTGTTAGCTAGCATCCAGAACGTCATGCAGAGCGCAGCGAAGCATCTTTACCGCACAACGCAATTCCTTTGCTTGAATTACAATAGCGGTAAAGATGCTTCGCTGCGCTCTGCATGACGTTCCGGGTGCGAATTTAGTGTATGCCGACTGCTGTCAGGTAGCGCTCAGCATCCAGGGCCGCCATGCAGCCCGAGCCAGCGGCCGTCACAGCCTGCCGGTAGGTGTAATCCTGCACGTCGCCGCAGGCAAACACGCCGTCAATATTGGTTTTGCTGCTGCCGGGGATGGTCTTCAAATAGCCCTGCTCGTCGTGATGCAGGTAGGGCTGGAAAATCTTTGAATTCGGCTCGTGCCCAATGGCTACGAAAAAACCCGTCAGCAGAATCTCGCGCGTTTCGTGCGTCAGCACGTTTTTCACGCGCACCCCTTCCACGCTGTGCTCGCCCAAAATCTCATCGGTCACCGTGTTGAAAAGCACCTCAATCTTGGGGTTTTCCAGCACGCGCTTCTGCATGATTTTCGAGGCCTTCATCTCGCCCTTGCGCACTATCATGGTCACCTTGCTCGCCAGGTTGGCGAGGTAGGTCGCCTCTTCCGCAGCGGTATCGCCGGCGCCCACAATGGCTACTTCCTGTCCCCGATAGAAAAACCCGTCGCAAACCGCGCAGGCCGAAACACCCGAACCATTCAGCTTGGCCTCCGAAGGCAGCCCCAGCCATTTGGCCGAGGCACCGGTGGCAATAATCACCGCGTCCGCCGTCAGCTCCGTGGTTTCGTCAATGGTCACGCGGCGCGGCGTCACCGAGAAGTCTACCGCCGTGGCAATACCGTAGCGGATATCCGTGCCGAAGCGGGTGGCCTGCTTTTTCAGGTCTTCCATCATTTCCGGGCCCATGATGCCATCGGGGTAGCCGGGGAAATTCTCCACGTCGTTGGTGATGGTAAGCTGCCCGCCGGGCTGCAAACCCATGTACATAACGGGCGCCATGTTAGCGCGGGCGGCGTAGATGGCGGCCGTGTAACCGGCCGGGCCGGAGCCGATAATCAGGCATTTGATGTGTTCAGACATTGTACTGTAGCGCGAAGCCCTGCTTCGCGTATCGTTGAACGATGAATTAGGTAGCTGTCGGCGCAACCGGCACGCGAAGCAGAACCTCACGCACAACCCGGTAGACGCCGGCAAGCGCGAAACCGTACAAAAAACCCCAACCTAACGGTCGGGGTTTTTCATTCTGCAAAACTAATTGATTAGCCGAGATAAGGCTTCAGCGCTTTCGAGCGCGACGTGTGCCGCAACCGACGGATAGCCTTCTCTTTAATCTGACGCACCCGCTCGCGGGTCAGGTTGAATTTCTCGCCAATTTCTTCCAGCGTCAACGCCGCTTCGCCGTTCAGGCCGAAGTACAGCGTGATAACATCAGCCTCGCGCTTCGTGAGCGTGCTCAAGGCACGCTGCACTTCCTTACGGAGCGAGTCATTCATCAGGGCCATGTCCGGCGACTCTTCGTCCTCGTTTTCGAGCACGTCGAGCAGACGGTTTTCCTCGCCCTGCACAAACGGCGCATCCACCGACACGTGGCGGCCCGAGATTTTCAGCGTGTCCACCACTTCCGAAGTGGTCAGTTCCAACACTTCGGCAATTTCCTCCGGCGAAGGCTCGCGCTCGAATTTCTGCTCCAGTTCCGAGAACGATTTGCTGATTTTATTCAGCGAACCCACCCGATTCAGGGGCAGACGCACGATGCGGCTCTGCTCGGCCAGGGCCTGCAGGATGGACTGACGAATCCACCACACGGCGTAGGAAATGAATTTAAAACCGCGGGTTTCATCGAAGCGCTTAGCCGCTTTGATGAGGCCGAGGTTGCCCTCGTTGATGAGGTCACCCAAGCTAAGACCCTGGTTCTGATACTGCTTAGCCACCGACACCACGAAGCGCAGGTTAGCCTTCGTCAATTTTTCTAATGCTTGCTGGTCCCCGTCGCGAATACGCTGCGCGAGCGTTACCTCCTCGTCGGGCGTGAGCAAATCAACCTTGCCAATCTCCTGGAGGTACTTGTCCAGCGACTGACTTTCGCGGTTGGTAATCTGCTTACTAATTTTTAGCTGTCTCATGGGACTAGGTAAGAACGATATCTGATGGGGTTATACGTAAGAAAAAGCCGCCCGGCCAGTCCCTAAGTCAGAGGAAGCCAACAGACTCCCCCTGACATTAGTTCGGCACCGGGGTACTGGGCTAGGCTTTGGCCGCGCCGTTGCTGGCCGCCGCACCTTCCGGTTTCGGCAGCAGCACCTTACGCGAGAGGCGGTACTTGCCGGTTTTCTTATCGATTTCCACCAGTTTCACGTCAATGTCCTGCCCCACTTCCAACAAGCCTTCCAGCGACTGAATCCGCTCGTGCGTCACTTCCGAGATGTGCAGCAGGCCGTCTTTGCCCGGCATAATCTCCACGAAAGCGCCGTAGGGCTGAATGCTCCGCACTTTGCCTTTGTACACCTCGCCCACTTCGGGCTGAGCCGCGATAGCGCGAATCCGGTCGATGGCGCCCTGCATGTCCTCCTGGTTGGAGGCGTAGATGCTCACGTGGCCCTTCTCGTCCTTCTCCTCGATAATCACCGTGGCGTTGGTGTCCTTCTGAATCTGCTGAATCACTTTGCCGCCCGGCCCGATTACTGCACCAATAAACTCTTTGTCGATGAGCATCTTGTGCGAACGCGGGGTGTGAGGCTTCAGCTCCGGAGCCGGGGCCGAAATCGTCTTGGCCATTTCGCGCAGGATGTGCAGGCGGCCCTCACGAGCCTGGTGCAGCGCAGCGGTCAGAATTTCGTTGCTCAGGCCCTGGATTTTGATGTCCATCTGGCAGGCGCAAATGCCTTTCTCCGTGCCGGTCACCTTGAAGTCCATGTCGCCTAGGTGGTCCTCGTCGCCGAGAATGTCGCTCAACACGGCATATTCACCGGTTTCCTTGTCCTGCACCAGGCCCATGGCAATACCAGCCACGGCCGAGCGCACTTTCACGCCAGCGTCCATCAGGGCCAGCGAGCCGGCGCATACCGTCGCCATCGAACTAGAGCCGTTCGACTCCAGGATGTCCGACACGATGCGGATGGTGTAGGGGTTTTCTTCTTCCGAGGGCAGTACCTGCTTGAGCGAGCGCATGGCCAGGTTGCCATGGCCGATTTCGCGACGGCCGGCGCCGCGGTTGGGCTTCACCTCACCGGTCGAGAAACCGGGGAAGTTGTAGTGCAGCATGAAGCGGTTGAAGCCGCGGGTCAGGGGCTGGTCGATGATTTGCTCGTCGAGCTTGGTGCCGAGCGTGGCCGTGGTCAGGCTCTGGGTTTCGCCGCGGGTGAAGATGGCCGAGCCGTGCGCGCCGGGCAGGTAGTTGATTTCCGACCAGATGGGGCGGATTTCGGTCAGCTGGCGGCCGTCGAGGCGCACCCGCTCCTTCACCATCATGTCGCGAATGGCTTTCTTCTCGGCCGAACCGTAGTAGCGGCTGAACATCTTCATGTCCAGCTCCGGCTGCTCGGCAACCAGCTTGTCGAGGAACGCCTTTTTCACGCCCGAAAAGCCTTCCTTGCGGCCGGCCTTGCTGGTGTTGCCCGAGCGGGCCACGTCGTAAGCACCCTGGTAGATGCCGTCGTGGATAAGCTGCTTCAGCGCTTCATTCTCCTCGTATTTGGGGTACTCGCGGGGCGCCGACTCCGGCGTGCGGCCCACGGCCTCGGCCAGCTCCTTCTGCAGCTGCACCTGAGCCTTGATGGCTTCGTGAGCGTAGGCAATGGCGGCTACCATTTCTTCCTCGCTCACTTCCTTCATCTCGCCTTCCACCATGGCCACTGAGTCGCCGGTAGCACCCACGATGAGGTCCATGTCGGCGCGCTCCAGGTCGCTGGTTTTGGGGTTAATCTGGAACTGACCGTCGATGCGCGCCACGCGCACTTCCGAAATCGGACCAGCAAACGGAATGTCGGTAATCGAGAGCGCAGCCGAGGCGGCCAGTGCGGCCAGTGCGTCGGGCTGCACTTCTTTATCGGCCGAGATGAGCGATATCATCACCTGCACCTCGTAATGGTAGTCTTTGGGGAACATCGGCCGCAGAATGCGGTCGACGAGGCGGCAAATCAGCACCTCGTAGTCGCTCAGGCGGCCTTCGCGGCGCTGAAACGAGCCGGGAATGCGGCCGGCCGAACCGAATTTCTCCTGATAATCGACCGACAGCGGCAGGAAGTCGACGCCTTCGCGTTGGCTCGGGGCCGACACAACCGTAGCGAGCAGCATGGTGTCGCCGAGGCGGACCACGACGGCGCCGTCGGCGAATTTGGCCAGCCGGCCGGTTTCGATGGACAGGACGCGGCCGTCGGGCAGCGCCAGAGTTTTGGTAATGGCGTGGGGTTGGGACATCAGCGGGGTTTGCTTGAAAAAGCGACAGCGGGCGAGCAGCCAAAAACGAGCGCCGCCAGCGGCCCCCGTTACTCATAAGTAAATACAACAGCGTGCGCCGATAAAACCAACCATCGGGAGCGGCCTCGGCGCCAAACCAACCCGAACAAAAAAAGAGTAGGGAACCTTCGTTGGAAGGCTCCCTACTCTCAGAATCTGGACTTACTTGCGGATGCCCAGCTCCTTGATGATGGCGCGGTAGCGGTTGATTTCGCGGTGCTGCAGGTAATCCAGCATGCTGCGGCGCTTACCTACCAGCTTCAGCAGGCCCAGGCGGGTGCTGTGGTCCTTCTTGTTCACCTTGAGGTGCTCGGTCAGGTGGTTGATGCGGTGGGTGAAGAGCGCAATCTGCGACTCGGCCGAACCGGTATCGGTTTTGGCTTTCTGCAGGCTGTTCTTTTCGAAAATGTCCTGCTTGGCTTCGGTGGTGAGTTTCATCGGCTGATAGGAATTACCCCGTCTTTGGATTAAGATGAAAAAGAAAATGATAACCCCGTACATCGGGGTGCCGCAAAGGTACGGAATTTAAAAACAGGATAAAAGCGGTAATTGGAAATTTCGTGACGCCGGCGAATTATCACGCTACCAGCTCTTCTTCCGGCTCAGTGATTTTGCGCAATGCCGGAATGCCCACCCGTTGGGGCAAGCGACGCCAGAAGTCCAGTTCCAGCAAGCCGGAGTCGTTGTAGGCCTGATACAGGAAGAACAGCCCAGCCGGCAGCAGCACCAGGTTCGACATCCACATGCCCAGGCCCACCGGCATCACAAACTCGCGCCCATACTTCTCGCCCATGATGCTGAGCACGTAGTACACGATGAAGAACAAAATGGAAATCAGAATGGGCACGCCCAGGCCGCCTTTCTTGATGATGGAACCGAGCGGGGCGCCAATCAGGAACATCAGCAGCACGGCTACCGACTGCGAGTATTTGCGGTATACCTCGATGCGAAACAGGGCCGAGTTCTTAGCCAAGTCCGTCAGCCGCTCAGCCGAGGAGTCGGCGTAGGTTTTCAAGTTGCGGGCCCGGTTCACCGCTTGCTCAATGACCGAGGCCGAATTCGGCGCCAGTCGGGCCGGGGGCACCTGCCAGCTCTCCACTTTGCGCCCCGCCTGCCGGCCGGTGGTATCGAAGCGCACGAAGGAATAATAGGCATTCATTTGCACCGGCAGCAACTTCTCCTCGTGGTGCAGCTTCTTCTGCACCGAATCGGTGGCGTAGTGCAGCTGCGGGATGTTGAGCATCATCCGGTTTTGCTTGAACAGCTCCTCCTTGGTGCGGCTCATGCCAAAAGACGCGAGCGAAAACGTGACCGTATTGTGGTCAAATGCTTGGCGGATGAAGCTGGCGCCCGCCCGGTCCTGCGCGTCGGGCTGCTCCACGTAGTTGTGGCCGTGAAAGAGCTCCAACCCCAGATACCCGCCATTAAAGCGCGTGAACATGCGGCCCGAATCGGCCAGCATCACCGTGGCGTTGCCCGATTTCTGGGTATGGTCGTAAATCATGACGCCGTGCAGCCGGTCGCCGTTCCCGCCCGTTTTCTTGTCCACCTTAATGGTGTAACCGGGAATGCCGTTGTAGAAAACACCCTCCCGGATGTCCAGCGCCAGCTTCTGCTGCCGCACGTCCCAAAGCAGGCTGTAGGCCTTCAGATTGGCGCGGGGTACAATGGTTTCGTTAAACCAAAAGGCACCCACAGCCAGCGCCGCCGTGAGCAGCAACACCGGGCGCAGAATGCGCGTCAGCGCAATGCCCGAAGCCTTAATGGCCGTCAACTCGTGGTGCTCGCCCAAGTTGCCGTAGGTCATCAGCGACGACAGCAACACGGCCAGCGGCAGCGAAATGGGCACAATCAGCACACTGAAATAAAACAGCAGCTGCAGCAGCACCCCCGTGCCCAAGTCCTTGCCGATGATATCGTCGAGGTATTTGAGCAGCGTGTGCGTGAGCAAAATGAACTGCACCACGGCAAACGTGAGCAGAAACGGCCCGGCAAAGGCCTTTAAAATGAGTTTGTCGAGCTTCTTAAGCATAGAACGCGCCTCCGAGCAGTAGTGCAGCCCCGGACTGGCAAAACGATGGCGAGGCAAAAAAAGTACCGCTGGGGCGATAAATCCCCCGCGCTGGCCTAATAGTGGCCCTACCCCCCTACCTGCTCCCGCAGCTTGCTCACGAGGCCTTCCCACATTTCGTGCTGCTCGCGGGGGTCGTGGGGCGCCGAGTAATCAATCACGCGTAAGTATACTTCATCCGTTACCTGGGAGGAATCGAGGGTGAATTCCAGAAAATTCGCGTCGGGCACCGACTGGCGCTGTTCGTCGAGGAAAACAAACCGCACAGCCTTATTCAGGCGCTGGCCCGAAATCTCGGCGTAGTGGTTGTCGTTATCCCAGATAAAATTGAGGCGTTGCCCTTCCACGTAGCGCACATCGTCGCAAAACCACTGCGAGAGGCCCGAGGCCGTAGCCAAATAAGGAAAAAGAATTTTGGGAGAAGCGTTGATGGGGTATTCCACCACGAAGCGCGTTTTGGACTGAATATCAGGCAAAGCCATAGAATGAAAAACAAAGGCGCCCAAATCACGACCGGCCAAAAACCGGTGGAGCGCAAGAGAAATACAGTTTTTTAGCCCCAAGCCTTGCGTGGGGGCCGATTGGCGCGTTACCTTTGCACCCACAAAACCCGGCGGGGTAGCTCAGTTGGTTAGAGCACAGGATTCATAACCCTGAGGTCACGAGTTCAACTCTCGTCCCCGCTACTTCAAAAACCGTTTTGGCTTAGTGCCGAAGCGGTTTTTTTCATTTATGCTTTTCTGTGGGATGCCTTATACTGGTAAAAACCCAGAAACAAGGCTGAACGGAACGGCTTAAACCGGGCGAATAGGCCCAAAACAAGAAAACGCTGAACCCTAGGCTCAACGTTTTCTTGCTTTAATAACGGCCAACGGCAATTACTTTACCTTTTCCACGATGCCTTTGAAGGCTTCGGGGTGGTTCAGGGCCAGGTCGGCCAGCACTTTGCGGTTGAGCTCGATGCCAGCCTTTTTCAGGCCGCCCATCAGCTGCGAATACGACAGGCCGTGCTCACGAGCACCGGCGTTGATACGCTGAATCCAGAGGGCGCGGAATTCGCGCTTCTTTACTTTGCGGTCCCGATAAGCGTAAACGAGGCCTTTTTCAACGGCGTTTTTCGCTACGGTCCACACGTTTTTGCGACGGCCGTAATAGCCCTTCGCCAAACGCATTACTTTTTTCCGACGGTGGCGCGAGGCCACGTGGTTGACACTTCTTGGCATAACCTTGAAAGTTTTTGGCAGCCGGCGACGGGATTAAGGTCTTAGAGCCGGAAGCCTGGTGAAAATTGGGTATGAGGGTTAGAGGGTATGAGGGCAGGGGTCGTTGGCAGAATTAACTCCTACTCGCTTGCCCTCCCCTCGTAAACTCTAGAAATTGAGCATCTGACGCACGCGGCCCATGTCGGCGCTGCTTACCAGGCCCGTGTGGGTCAGGCCACGCTTCTGCTTGGTGGTCTTCTTGGTCAGAATGTGCGATTTGAAGGCGTGCTTCCGCTTCACCTTGCCCGTTCCGGTGAGCGCAAAGCGCTTCTTAGCACCGGATTTCGTCTTTACTTTCGGCATTGTAGTGGTTGTTGGAGGGTTGGTTGTTGATTGTTGATTGCTCGCCGACCGGGGGTCGGAAAGCCATCCGCAACCGGGTAAAATCTATTCGGCGGCGTCGGTGGTAGCCGGAGCCGTTTGGGAGGTCTTGTCGGTGGCTTCAGCCGGTTTGGCAGCCTTCTTGTCCTTGTCGGGCGCGGCAGCCGCAGCGGGCTTCGCGGCGGGTTTCGCTACGGCAGCGGCTTTGGGCGCGAGGTAGAGGAACATGCGCTTGCCTTCCAGCTTGGGCAGTTGCTCCACTTTGGCAAGGTCCTCGAGGGCCTGGGCAAACTTGAGCAGCAGGATTTCGCCGCGCTCCTTGAACACGATGCTGCGGCCCACAAAGTGCACGTAGCTCTTGATTTTGGCGCCTTCGCGAAGGAATTCCTGGGCGTGCTTCACCTTGAAGGCGAAGTCGTGCTCGTCGGTGTTGGGGCCGAAGCGGATTTCCTTGATAACGACCTTGGTTTGCTTGGCCTTCAGCTCGCGAGTCTTCTTCTTCTGCTCGTATTTGAACTTCGAGTAGTCGATGACGCGGCAAACGGGCGGCGTGGCCGTAGGCGAAATCTCGACTAGGTCGAGGTTTTGCTCCTGCGCCATGCGGCGAGCCTGGTCGATGGAATAAATACCTTGCTCGACGTTTTCGCCCACCAGGCGTACTTCGCGAGCGGTGATTTTTTGGTTGATTTTGAACGGCTCTTCCACCTGCTGGCGGGGCACGTACCGACGGTTCGGGGCTGCTATGGCTGGGGTCCTCCTGCTAAAAAAGTGGCGGGGAATGGGTTTCAGACGGCTTTCGGCCGGGTAGGCCTAGGCAATCAGGGGGCAAATATCGGTATTTATATTGGCAAAGGCAAGCTGAGAAAAAAGGAATTTTATCAGGCTCCAAAATAGAGGGTTACCATAACCAATGTGGCAGCCCAATAAAGTGCTGGACATACAGTGCTACTAGCTATACTTTGCCAAATCAAACACATAGACTAAGTGCAATTCTCGCAGCTTATCTTTACTGCTTATGCAACGGCTAATAATTAATCTCACCAAATCAACCAGATAATACATTGATGTCTTTCGCTACTATTTTCCGACCGATTATTGCCAGCCTCACGGTGCTGGGTGTGCTAGCGGCCGGTGCTTGCTCCAAAAAAGAAGCGGCTACCCCCAACACCGGCAATGTGACGGGCGTCATTACGCCGATTGATGCGGCTGCAACAGTGATGCTGAACGACCAGTCGAATAAAACGATTAGCACGACTACCAGCGACGCCACCACCGGTGCCTTTACCTTCAACGGGGTACAAGTTGGGGCTTACACGGTCACTGTTCAACCCACGCGCGGCTATGTGGCTCCCGCCCCAAAGCCCGTCACGGTGGCAGGAGGCCAAACCACTGACATGGGCCAAGTGAAAGTAGCGGGCGACGGCACGCCCCACGGCGTGGTGACCTGGCGAGTGAACGGGGTTAATTACCGCGCCACTAATCTGACTGGCAGTATGCTCAGCAACCCGATTTCCATCACCGCAACGGTAACGAATGGTACGGTTATCGACTATGTCTACTTCACCATTAAGAATAACAACTACCAGACAGGCACTTACAACGTTACACGGAATGCCGCCGACCCCTACGCTTTCTATGCTACTTATGCCCGGTTCGACGGCTACACCCGGCTGGTGGAGTACACCACGAACTATGTTCCGTCGTCGGCCACGATAAACGGGGCGCTGACCATTACCGCCTCTGACCCCACTGCTAAAACGCTCCGCGGCACCTTTGACTTCCTGGGGTATAGCACCACCAGCCTCCCGGCCAGCACCGTCACAGACGGCACCTTTGACATTCACTACTAGCCCATTTTCTCCAACAAGCTATTATCAGGCACGAGCTAAAACAAAGAAGCCTCGCTAGTACTAGCGAGGCTTCTTTGTTTTAGCTCGTGCCCAGCTTACATGGCGTCCACCATCTGGCTTTGCACGCTTTTCACGAAGGCTTCGAGCGGCATGGAACCGAGGTCGCCTTCGCCGTGCTTGCGCACAGAGATGATATTGTCTTGGGCTTCCTTCTCGCCTACTACCAGCAGGTAAGGGATTTTGCCCATTTCGGCATCGCGGATTTTGCGGCCGATGCGCTCATCGCGGCCATCGACAGTGCCGCGCAGGTCGTGCTGCTCCAACTGGGCTTTCACCTGATAGGCGTAGTCGCTGTACTTGTCGGAGATGGGCAGCACGATGAACTGCTCGGGCGTGAGCCAGAGCGGGAAGTTGCCACCGCAGTGCTCGATGAGCACGGCCACGAAACGCTCCAGGGAGCCGAACGGGGCGCGGTGAATCATCACCGGGCGCTGCTTGGAGTTGTCGGCGGCGGTGTATTCGAGGTCGAAACGCTCGGGCAGGTTGTAGTCGACCTGAATGGTGCCCAACTGCCAGCGGCGGCCGATGGCGTCGCGCACCATAAAGTCAAGCTTGGGGCCGTAGAAGGCAGCCTCGCCGTATTCGGTGACGGTGTTGAGGCCTTTTTCGAGGGCGGCTTGCTGAATGGCAGCTTCGGCCTTCTCCCAGTTTTCGTCGGAGCCGATGTACTTGGTTTTGTTCTCGGGGTCGCGCAGCGAAATCTGGGCCGTGAAGTCGGGGAAATCCAGGGCCTTGAGGACGTAGAGCACGATGTCAATCACCTTGGTGAACTCCTCCAGCACTTGGTCGGGACGGCAGAAGATGTGGGCATCGTCCTGCGTGAACCCGCGCACGCGGGTGAGGCCGTGCAGCTCGCCCGACTGCTCGTAGCGATACACGGTGCCGAACTCGGCGAGGCGCACGGGCAGGTCGCGGTAGCTGCGGGGCTCGGTTTTGTAGATTTCGCAGTGGTGCGGGCAGTTCATCGGCTTGAGCAAGAACTCCTCACCGGGGTTAGGCGTCTTGATGGGCTGGAACGAGTCGGCGCCGTACTTCTCGTAGTGGCCGCTCGTCACATACAGCTCCTTGGAGCCAATGTGAGGGGTCACTACGGGCGAGTAGCCGGCTTTCACCTGAGCTTTGCGCAGGAACTGCTCGAGGCGCTCGCGCAGGGCGGTGCCTTTGGGCAGCCACAGGGGCAGGCCCGCTCCTACCTTCTCGGAGAAAGCGAACAGCTTCAGCTCTTTGCCGAGCTTGCGGTGGTCGCGGCGTTTGGCTTCCTCGAGGCGCTCGAGGTACTCGGCGAGGTCCTTGGCTTTGGGGAAGGTGATGCCATAGAGTCGCGTGAGCTGCTTGTTCTTCTCATCGCCGCGCCAGTAGGCGCCGGCCACGTTCATCAGCTTGGCCGCCTTAATGGTGCCGGTGTCGGGGATGTGCGGGCCGCGGCAGAGGTCGGTGAAGCCGCCCTGCGTGTAGAAGGTGATGTTGCCGTCTTCGAGGTTTTCGAGCAGCTCCAGCTTGTAGGGGTCCTGCTTCTCGGTGAAGTAGGCAATGGCGTCGGCTTTCGAGACTTCCTTGCGGATGTACTGGCTTTTGTTTTTGGCCAGCTCCAGCATTTTCTTCTCGATTTCGGGGAAGTCTTCGCTGCTGATGCTGCGGCCTTCGCCGAGGTCGACGTCGTAGTAGAAACCGTTTTCAATGGCCGGGCCGATGGCCAGCTTCACGCCGGGGTACAGTGCTTCCAGCGCCTCGGCCATGAGGTGGGCCGAAGAGTGCCAGTAGGTGGATTTGCCGGAGTCGTCGTTCCAGGTGAGGATGCTGACCTGCGCGTTGTCAGGCAAGGGGCGGTGGAGGTCGCGAACTTCGCCGTTGACCGAAACGGCCAAGGCGTTGCGGGCGAGGCCTTCGGAGATGCTGGCGGCCAGGTCGTAGCCGCTGGCGCCGTCGGCGAGCTGGCGCAGCGAGCCGTCGGGGAGCGTGATATTGAGCATACTGATACTAAAAGGTTGCCAGAGCGGCAAAGCAGGCGCAAGTTAGCAAATGCGCAACAAGGCTAACCCATTAGCTGAGCAGAAAATGCCATGGAGCGCTAGTCGGCGCTAGGGGCGCGGGCCGGCAGCGGGGCAATGGGCTGCGGCCGGGCCGGCGCAACCGGGCGGCGGTAGTAGTAGCGCGGTGTGGTGCGCAGGCTGTCGGGCAGTGAAGCCTGCACCCGTTCGTTGGTTTTCCAGACTTTGAAGGTCCAGTGCGCGTTGCCGGGGTTTTCGGCTACCAGTTGGCGGTATTGGGCCAGCGCTTCGGGCAGACGGTTCTGCGTTTCGAGGGCTTCGGCGAGCAGGGCGCGAGCTTCGGGCAGGCGCGGGTTGCGGCGCAGGGCGCGGGTGAGGTGCTGGATGACAGCGGCCGGCTGCCGGGTTTTGGCGGCTGCGAGACCCAGGCGGTAGTCGGCCCGATACACGGTGGTATCGAGGGCCAGGGCGCGGCGGTAGTACCACAGGGCACTGTCGGGGCGGCCCTGCAGCTCCAGCTGGCGGCCGTAGTCGTAGCGCAGCAGGCCCGAAGTGGTATCGAGCTTCATACCCTGGGCGGCGTACTTGGCCGCTTCTTCCGGAATGCGCCAGGCATTCAGCAAGAAAGCCAGCTGATGCAGAATTTCAGGCTCGCGGGGGTCACGGGCCAGGGCGTCCTGCAGATACTGCACAGCGGTACTGGTGTCAGCAGTGGCGGCGTAGGCCAAGCCTTTGTAGAAGAGCGCCGCTGGCTGGTCAGGGTCGAGGCGTAAGGTGCGGTCGAGGTTGTCGAGAGCGGCGGGGTAGTTGCGGGCGGCTAGGTGCGTCTCCCCTACCAGCAAGGGCAATTCGGGGCCACCAAATCCGTGCTCGGCCGCTTGGCGCGCGGCGGCCAGCGCTTCCTTGAGCTGGCCCAGTGCCCGGAACGTACGTGCTTGCAGGAAATAAAGGCTGCCGTCGGTGTCATCAATAGCCAGGGCCGCCTCGACGTCGGCGAGGGCCGCGCGGGGCTGGCCAGCGGCCAGGCGCAGGGTGGCCCGCTTAGCCAGCAGGGCCGTATTCTGGGGGGCGCGCTCAATGGCACCGTTCAACTCATCGGCCTGCACGCGGGGGCCGCTTTGCACGGTGGCCAAGTTGACCAACGTATCGGCACGCTCGTCGGGCGCGGTTTGGCAGGCCGAAACCGCCCACCCCAGCAGGGGCAAGGCAAGCGAACTGAAAAACCGAGTTTTCGACATGATGGGCCCAGTGAAGGACTGCAAAGAAAAGAGCTAGGGAGCCAGCTAACCGAAATATCCGCTCACTTCGTCTTTTTTCCGGCGGTGTCGGCGGGTTGGTTCGGGGCGTTGGCTGTCACAGGTTCCGGCTGGCTGTCCTGCCGCTTTTGGTGGCGGGCAGCGGCGCGAAGCAGCGGCGGGAGCATTTTCCGGCACAGGCGGCTCACTACGAGGTCGTCGCTGGTGATGGGCGGGATTTTATCGGCTTCGCGCAGCACCTCGATGGCCCGGCGGCGACGGCCCTGGTAGCGGCACATGCGGGCCAGGTCGTAGCAAAATTGCAGGTTGTTGGGCGCCAGGCGATGTGCTTTTTCCAGGTCGTCCATGGCCTCGCGACTGTCGCCGCCGTCGGGTACATCGCCCAGCACCAGCTTGCTGTAAAGGCGCTCTAGCAGGTTGTAGTGCGCCACGCGGTACTGCCAACGGCCCAGCAACTGCCAGGCTTCGGGCAAATCAGGCCGCTTCTCGGTGGCCAGGTATACGTGCGAGCGCAGGTCGCGGAAGGCGTGCAGGCGCGCGCCAGCTCGATAGAGCGTGGCCTGGCTGAAGAGCGCCACGGCTACGGCGTAGTTGCTTTCGCCGCCTTCGGGGCGCAGCAGCAGGGCGCGGTCGGCGTATTGGCGGGCGGCGTCGAAGTAAGCGGCTTTGCGGGTTTCGTCGGAGTAGCGCCCGCCGATGCGGGCACTGAGCACGGCCGCCTGCCACAGGGCCAGGTAGTGGTTGGGCACGGTGCTCAACACTTCCTGATACACGGCCAGCGCTTCCGAATCCTTGAACTGGTTGGTGAGCCGGGCGGCCTGGAACAGTTTCACACGCACGGCCGGCGGGTCGGTAGCCGGCGGCGGAGCCACGCGTACGGCCGGCACTCTGTGCTTGGCCGGCTGCGCCCAGGTGGGCGCAGCGCAGCCCACCAAGGCCACCCCGTATAGTATCCTTCGACCGACAGCCAACCAATTCACCAGACAAATCAACTAAGAGCTTGCGATTTCGAGCAAAGAACGGCACGAGAACAGGTGAATGTTCATCGTGCGGAAAGGCCCGCTTTGGCTGGTGCAGGTACAGGAATTTGCCTAGCCACAAGCCGCTGCTAAAACAACAAGCCCAGCTGCGCCTTGGGCCGCTTCAGCAACTCCTGGGCGCGGGCCACTTCCTCGGCGGTCACGTCCACCGGGCCGGTGGGCTCGGGGCGGGGCGCTTCGGGTGCAGCAGCGGTATCGGCAGCTTTGGGCAGGGCGCGTTTTTTGGCTACCTCACGCCGCTGCGGCTCGGGGCCTTCGTCGGTGAGCAGGGTGAGGGCGTGGATTTTGTAATAGTTGAGCTTATTGCCCATGGCCTTCCAGCCCTTCACGTCGATGAACTCGTGCAAGGCGATTTTTTCGGTTTCCTTGTCGGCCTTTTTGTCTTTCTGCACCTTTAGCTCCACCAGCGGCTCGGGATTAGCCGTCACGGCCAACAGCTTCGAGCCTTTGGTTTCCGAAATGAAGGTAAAACGCTTGCTCAGCGTGCTGGTTTCAATCTTAAACCGCTTCACGTAGTGCAGCTTGGTTTCGCCATCCATGTACACCGTCGAAAGGACGGTGTCGGCCTCGAACTTGCGCAACAAGAGAATGTTGGGCACGTCGAAGTGGATAGCCGGGTCGGGCGGTGTCAGCTCGTAGCTGCCGTCTTTGAACACCACCAGGATGGTGTCGTCGGTGTCGAAGGCGCCCAGGTACCGGCCGTGCGCGGCGGTGGTGAGGCGGCCCACTACGCTGTCGAAGAACATCTCGCGCCCGCCCAAGGTGGAATCGCCCAATGACTTCTGCGTGATTTTCTTGATGGGCTGCTTGGTTACGATGTTGCCCATCGAGCCCTTGCCTTTGATGGCCAAGTCGGCAAAGTCGAAGTCGAATTGCTTCACCCGCGCCGGCGCCTTGTCGCTGAGCTGAATGCTCACAATTTCCGACTCCGAGTTGGGGTTCGCCGTGAGGTAGAGCGTCTTGGTGCCCTTGGTGCCCTTGGTGAGGTCGTAAACTTTGTCGCGCGTGATGCCTGACACCAGGAAGCGCTTGGCAAATGAAATGCCCGAGGCACCGTCGAGGTACACCATGTTGTACACCAAACGGTCGTCGTTCTTGTTGTACACGCCCACGTGCAGGATGTCCTTGCCCACGAAGGTCTTCTCGGCGATTTTGCTCACCGTGAAGGTGCCGTCGCGCCGGATGGCGATGATGTCATCCAGGTCGGAGCAGTCGCAGATGGTCACGGCGTGTTCGTCCTTTTTCAGGCCGTAGCCCACGAAGCCGTCGGCGTAGTTCACGTAGAGCTTCTGGTTGGCCACGGCCACTTTCTGGGCTGTCACCACGTCGAAGGTGCGGAGCTGGGTTTTACGTTCGCGGCCGGCGCCGTACTTTTTCAACAGGCCCTCGAAGTACCGGATGGCGTAGCGCGTGAGGTTGGCCAGGTGGTCGGCCACCTCGGCCAGTTCAGTTTCGAGGCGCTGCAAGTACTCGTCGGCCTTGAAGCCGTCGTACTTCGAAATGCGCTTGATGCGGATTTCGGTGAGGCGCGTGAGGTCTTCTTCCGTGATGGCGCGGCGCAGCACAATGCGCTGGTCGTCGGCCCGGGCCTTCTCCCCTTCTATGCGCACAAATTTCTTCAGGCCTTTGTCGATGGTCTCAAGGATTTCCTCCCAGCTTTCGCACTCCTCAATCTTGCGGTAGATGCGGTTTTCGATGAAAATCTTCTCCAGCGAGGCGTTGTGCCACTTTTCCCACAGCTCGTCCTGGCGGATTTCCAGCTCGCGCTCCAGCAGCCGCACCGTGGCCCGGGTGCTGAGGCGCAGCACCTCCTCCACGCCCACAAAGCGCGGCTTCTCGTCGATAATGACGCAGGTGTTGGGCGAGATGCTGATTTCGCAGTCGGTGAAGGCGTACAGCGCGTCCATGGTCAAGTCGGGCGAGATGCCGGTGGGCAGGTGCACCTGAATTTCCACGTTGGCGGCCGTGTTGTCGACCACCTTCTTAATCTTGATTTTGTTGGCCTCGCTGGCTTTCACGATGCTTTCCATCAGCGCCGTGGTGGTGGTGCCGTAGGGAATGTCGCGGATGACCAGCAGGGTCTTGTCGACCTTCTCGATGGTGGCGCGCAGACGGATTTTGGCACCGCGCAGGCCTGAGTTGTAATTACTCACGTCGCACAAGCCGCCGGTCGAAAAGTCCGGAAACAGCTGTACTTCGCGTCCTTTCAGCAGGTCGATGCTGGCCCGGCACAACTCCTGGAAGTTGTGGGGCATAATCTTGGTGCTCAAGCCCACGGCAATGCCTTCCACGCCCTGCGCCAGCAACAGCGGGAACTTCACGGGCAGCGTGGTGGGCTCGCGCTTGCGGCCGTCGTAGCTGAGCTGCCACTCGGTGGTGTCGGGGTTGAACACCACGTCGAGCGCAAACTTCGAAAGGCGGGCCTCGATGTAGCGAGGCGCGGCGGCGCCGTCGCCGGTGCGCACGTCACCCCAGTTGCCCTGGGTTTCGATGAGCAGGTCTTTCTGGCCCAGGTTCACCATGGCGTCGCCGATGCTGGCGTCGCCGTGGGGGTGGTACTGCATGGTCTGACCAATGACGTTGGCCACTTTGTTGAAGCGGCCATCGTCCATCTCCTTCATGGCGTGCAGAATGCGCCGCTGCACGGGCTTGAGGCCGTCCTCGATGGCCGGCACGGCGCGCTCCAGAATCACGTAGGAGGCATAGTCCAGAAACCAGTTCTGGTACATGCCGCGCACGGTGGCCACGTCGTGGATGGTTTCGCCGGGGGCAAACTTGGGTTCCTCCTCGGTTTCGGGCTCGGTCACGGGCGGCGCCTCTACTTCCGGCGTGAACTGGCCGAACAAATCGGCCGCCAGCGGGGCCGCTTCATCGGCTTCATCCCCTGCTGGTTCGCCATCGGTGGTTTCCGCCGCGTTGGCCGGCTCCACGGCATCTTCGGCTGCGGCGGGCGAGAAGGCGCCCAAATCAAAATCCACCGAGTCGCCGGGTTGCAAAAAATCTTGGTCGGGAGCGTCGGAGGCGGGAGTATCGAGAGTAGCCACGAGGTAAACGAATGAGGTCGGCGAAGTGCCGTCAAAAATACCGGAATCAGCGCGGAGCGCAACAATTCACAATTATTGCTGCCGCTGGAAAGTTCCCAATATTATTAGCGAAACTAATTTATTGCTTCGCAGCCTGGCAAAGGCTAAACAGGGAGCTGCTTCAAATTACGGCATTTTTGCAGCAATAAGCAAGCTAAATAAAATAGCCAAACCTGTGAGCCGAAACCCCAGCAAGCTGAACAATCCTTTTCAAACCGAAGCGCACGAAAAAAGCCCGAACCAAAGGTCCGGGCTTTTCCGTGGAATTTGCCGAACAGTCTACCCCTGTCCGACGCTTCAAACGTACGCATAAAAATTTATTATTCCCAAATCCCAACTGCTGATTTAATTAATTTTTAACGTTCATCAGCTTGAATAGCCTATTTTTTCCAAAATCAGGAATGAAACATGGCAATATATCTGAATAGGAATTGGGTCTATACCGCTTGAATACAACAGTTGAGTATTGGGGGCGGCGGCAGTGTTATTCTGGGAACATTACTCAACTTCTACCACCTCAGCAGCGGGCAGCACGTCGGACGTAATCAGGTCTTTTTCCAGCCGCAGGTTTTCGATGATAAATTCCTGGCGGGCAGGCGTATTCTTGCCCATGTAGTACGTCAGCACCTGCTGAATGCTGCGGTCCGACTGCAGAATTACGGGCTCGAGCTTGATGTTCTCGCCGATAAACTTGCCGAACTCGTCGGGCGAAATCTCACCCAAGCCCTTAAAGCGGGTGATTTCGGGGTTTTTGCCCAGCTTCTTCATGGCCGCCTGCTTCTCGGTTTCGGTGTAGCAGTAGATGGTTTCCTTCTTGTTGCGCACGCGGAACAGCGGCGTTTCGAGGATGAACACGTGGCCGTTGCGCACAAGGTCGGGGAAGAACTGCAGGAAGAAGGTGAGCAGCAGCAGGCGGATGTGCATGCCGTCGACGTCGGCATCGGTGGCGATGACCACGCGGTTGTAGCGCAGGCCTTCGATGCCTTCTTCGATGTTGAGGGCGTGCTGCAGCAGGTTCAGCTCCTCGTTCTCGTACACAATTTTCTTCTTGAGGCCGAAGCAGTTCAGCGGCTTGCCGCGCAGGCTGAACACGGCTTCTAGCTCCACGTTGCGGCTCTTGGTGATGGAGCCCGAGGCGGAGTCGCCCTCGGTGATGAAGAGCGTGGTGAGCGGCTCTTTTTCGGCGCCGTCCTTGGCGTTTTCGCCCAGGTGGAAGCGGCAGTCGCGCAGCTTGCGGTTGTGCAGGTTGGCTTTCTTGGCGCGCTGATTGGCGAGCTTTTTCACGCCGGCCATGTCCTTGCGTTCGCGCTCGCTCTGCTCGATGCGCTTTTTGAGGGCCTCGGCGGCGGCGGGGTTCTTGTGCAGGTAGTTGTCGAGCTGCTCCTTCACGAAGTCGACAATGAAGCTACGCACCGGACGCACCGGGCCATCGCTGCCCTCGGGCTCCATGTTGATGGAGCCGAGCTTGGTTTTGGTCTGGCTCTCGAACACGGGCTCCTGCACCCGCACCGAAATAGCCCCCACAATGCTACCGCGGATGTCGGAGGCGTCGTAGTCCTTTTTATAGAATTCGCGCACGGTCTTCACCACGGCCTCACGGAAGGCGGCCAGGTGGGTGCCGCCCTGCGTGGTGTATTGGCCGTTCACGAAGGAGTAGTATTCCTCGCCGTAGTCGTTGCCGTGGGTC
Source organism: Hymenobacter properus (assembly GCF_015694735.1). Lineage (GTDB taxonomy): Bacteria > Bacteroidota > Bacteroidia > Cytophagales > Hymenobacteraceae > Hymenobacter > Hymenobacter properus. The sequence continues at coordinate 390,375 of NZ_JADQDP010000001.1, forward strand.
ATCGCCATCTCAATGTCCTCCCCTTTTAGGTGGATGACGTCGTAGCGGCGGCCTTCGGCGTCGGTTTTGTCCAGCAGCAGGTCGAGCAGGCCGTTTTTGGCTTCGTAGCGCTGGCCGTTGAAGTGGATGGTGAGGCCGGCGTTGAGGTAGCAGTAGTTGCGAATCTGGCTTTCGAGGTACTCCGGGATGAAGCGGTAATTCCGGAAAATCGTGTCGTCGGGCTGGAAGGTGATGAGCGTGCCGTTGCGCTGGCTGGTTTTCTGGGGCTTGGGGTCGGCAGTGAGCTGGCCCTGCGAAAACTCGGCGGCTTTCATCACGCCGTCGCGCACGCTTTGCACCAGGAAGTGGCTGCTGAGGGCGTTCACAGCTTTAGTACCCACGCCGTTGAGGCCCACGGACTTCTGGAACACCTTGCTGTCGTACTTGCCGCCGGTGTTGATTTTGCTTACCACATCCACCACCTTGCCCAGCGGAATGCCGCGGCCGTAGTCGCGCACCTGCACGCGGCTGTCCGAGATTTTGATGTCGATGGTGCGGCCGTGGCCCATCACGTGCTCGTCGATGCAGTTATCGACCACCTCTTTCACCAGCACGTAGATGCCGTCGTCGGAAGCTGAACCGTCGCCGAGCTTGCCGATGTACATACCGGGGCGCAGGCGGATGTGTTCGCGCCAGTCGAGCGAGCGGATGCTGTCTTCGGTGTAGCCGTGGTCGGGGGCCTTGGCGGGCGCGAGCGGTAATTGTTCGTCGTTCATTCCAAAAAATACGTAAGCGGGGCAGTTTGGCAGTAAAATAACGCAAAAAACGGCGGCAAGCCAAGCCGGCCCCGCCAAGCAGCTTAGCCAAACCCGCCAAATTCTTTAGCTGCCAACACCGGTGCCCCCGCCGGGGTTCACGCCAACCCTCACGACTCTCTTATTTCGAATGCAGCCCCCTTCTACGCTCCCCCGCCCCAATAATTTCAACCTGCCCCGCAACATTCCCTCGCCCTCGCAGCACCACGCGCCAGCCGAAGTGAAGCAGGCGCCGGTGGTGTACTACACGTTTTTGCTCATTGGCCTGTCGCTGCTGGTGTTTGTGCTGCACAAGCTCGACGGGGTGCTGCTGCCCATCTTGTATGCGGGCTTGCTCTCGGTGCTGCTGCTGCCGCTCGTCACGCGGCTCGAAGCCCGCAATGTGCCCCGCATCTGGGCCATCATCATCGCGCTGCTGGTGGTGATTGGGTCCGTGGCGGGGCTGTTCTACCTGTTTGGCACGCAGCTCATGGACCTGCGCGACGAGTGGCCCAAGCTGCAGGATAAGAGCATTGCTTACTTCGACCAGCTGCAGCAGTGGGCCAGCGTGAAGTTTGGCTACCAGCCCATGAGCAAGGAAGAGCTGATTGATACTTCCATGAAGAGCATCAAGAAATCGGCCGGCGGCTACCTGGGTTCCACGCTGAGCACCACGGCCGCGGCGCTCAGCGTGACCACGCTGGTGCCCATCTACATTTTCTGCTTTCTGTACTACCGCGACCACATGCGGCAGTTCATGTTCCGCTTTGTGGCGCCCGACAAGCGCACCACCGTGCTGCACACCATGGACGGCATCCAGACGGTCGTGCAGGCTTACATTCAGGGCTTGTTCACGGTCATCGTCATCGTGTCGGTGCTCAACGCCGTCGGGCTGCTGCTGCTGGGCGTGAAGTTTGCCATCTTCTTCGCCATTTTCGCCTCGGTGCTGGCTGTCATTCCTTACATCGGCATCATGATTGGGGCCAGCATTCCGGCCCTGATTACGTTGGTCGAAACCGGCTCCATCGGCAAGGCGGCGGCCGTGGTGGGGGTGTTTATGGTGGTGCAGTTTCTGGAGGGCAACTTCATTACGCCCATGGTGACGGGCTCAAAAGTGAGCATCAACCCCATGGCCGCCATTGTGGCCCTGATTCTGGGCGGCGAGCTGTGGGGCACCCCGGGCATGATTCTGAGCATCCCGTTGGTGGCCGTGCTCAAGGTGGTGCTGGATGCGAATAAAACCACCGAACCGTGGGGCTTCCTGCTTGGCGATGTGGCCGAGGGCGAGGACACGCCCAAGGACAAATCGGACGACAAGCCCGGTGGCGTGCGCAAGGCCTGGGGCACGTTTTGGCATATGATTAAGCGAATGTAGCCATGGTTGAATGGCCGGATTTTGTTGCAACTCCCTGGCGCGCATGCCAGTATAGCTAAACACCTTTCCATTCACCATTCCTTCCTTTCCAATGGCTACGACCAACAATTCAACCGCCGCCTTCTCCGAACTGCTCGCCATCGCCCACACCGGTGCCAAAGGCTACCAGGAAGCCGCCGAAGGCGCCAGCAACCCCCAAATCAAAGCCGAGCTAAGCCACCTGTCGCAACAACGCGCGCAGTTTGAGTCGCAGCTGCAGCAGCAAGCCAGCCGTCTGGGCGTGGCCGGCGATGCCACGGGCAGTATTGAAGCCGCGGTGACCGAAGCTGCCGCTGCCGTGCACCGGGGCTGGATTAACCTGAAATCGGCCATCACCGGCCAGAGCGACGCCGCCATTCTGGGCGAGTGCGAAACTGGCGATGCCACCGCCCTCACCGCCTACGAAACCGCGCTGAAAGCAGACCTGCCCGCCGAGGTGCGCTCGGTAGTAGAGCAGCAGCACGGCCAGATTCTGGCGGCTAAGAACAAGATTACGCTGCTTAAAGGGCAGGCGAAGTAATTCTGAGCGTCATGCAGCGCGCAGTGAAGCATCTCGCGCGCAGTCGTAAATAAGTGCGTTGCGCACGCGAGATGATTCGCTGTGCGCTGCATGACGCTCTTTATGAATGTAACCACTGAAAAAGGCCGCCCCACACGGGGCGGCCTTTTTTCTTGCAACCTTCTACGGGGCTAAGTTTGTTAGCTTTCCTACCGACCACCTTCCGCGCCGCGATTTGTACGCCATTATCGACCTTGAAACCACCGGTGGGCAGCCCACCCAGGACCGCATCACCGAAATAGCCATCTACATCCACGACGGCGAAAAAATCGTGGATGAGTACGCCACGCTGCTCAATCCCGGGCGGGCCATTCCGCCGTTCATCACCCAGCTCACGGGCATTACGAATGACATGGTGAGCGACGCGCCCAAGTTCCACGAGGTAGCGCGCAAGGTGGTGGAAATGACCGAGGGCTGCGTGTTTGTGGCTCACAACGTGCGGTTCGACTACTCGTTTCTGAAGAAGGAATTTGCCGACCTGGGTTACAACTATTCGCGCAAAACGCTGTGCACTGTGCGCTTATCGCGCAGCCTGATTCCGGGCCAGCCCAGCTACAGCTTGGGCAAGCTGTGCAAGAACATCGGCATTCCGCTGCAGGACCGGCACCGCGCCGCTGGCGACGCCCACGCCACGGCCCTGCTCTTCGGCAAGCTGCTGGCCATCACGAACGAAAGCCAGGACCTGCCCCACGGCCAGGACACCAGCCACACCCTGGCCCGCGTAGACGCCCTGGCCCCCGCCGGCCGCCGGCCCGACGGCACCAAGAAGCCTTCGCCCAAGCGCGTGGCCGCCGTGCAAACGGCTATTAAGGAAGCGCTGATGCCGCCGCTGCTGCCGGCCTCGGTGGTGGCGAACCTGCCGCAGGCCACGGGGGTGTACTACTTCCACAACGAGGCCGGGGAGGTGATTTACGTGGGCAAGAGCATCAACATTTACAAGCGCATTCAGCAGCACTTCGCGGTGGATGTGAAGTCGCGTAAGAGCCTGGAATTTAAGAATTCCATTGCCGACATTACCTGGGAACTGACCGGCTCGGAGCTGGTGGCGCTGCTGTATGAGTCGCACCTGATTAAGCAGATGAAGCCGGCTTATAACCGAGCCCAGCGGCGCTCGGTGTTTCCGGCCGGCATCTACCTGCGCACCGATGAGCAGGGCTATAAGCGCCTGGCTTATGGCCGCGCAGATGCGCGCAACGCCGAAATTCCCATCATCGCGCTGGGCAATCAGTACAAGGCCCAGGGCTTTCTCTACCACAAGGTGGCCAAGTACAACCTCTGCCAGAAGCTGTGCGGGCTGTATAAAACCAACGGGCCCTGCTTCGACTACCAGGTGCACCGCTGCCAGGGCGCCTGCGTGGGCCAGGAGCCGCCGGAAAGCTACAACCTGCGCGTGGACGAGGCCATCGACAGCATCAGCTACGAGCACGAAAGCTTCGTGGTGATAGGGCCGGGCCGCACCGAACTGGAGAAAAGCATCGTGCTAATTGAGAACGGACGCTACCGCGGCTTTGGCTACGTGGATGAGAGTTTCTCGGCGCGCAAGCTGGCTGATTTCCGGGAGGTTATCACGGAGTATACCGACAACAAGGATATTCAACAGATTATCCGCAACCACTTACGCACCAAGCGCAAGGGCGAAAAGGTGAAAGTGTTTGGATAAACGCGGCGGAATGCGGCAAATGGTTACATTTAGACTTCTAAATGTTACATCATCTTCCGCCCGCTCACATGAAAAATCTAGTACAGAGTTTTTTGTTGGGGATAGTGCTGCTGGCTGCGGCGCCCAATGCCCATGCGCAGTTGGGCGGCATCCGGCGCATTTGCCCACCCTGCGTAGGCCCAGTCGATTACCCCTCGTTCACGGCGGCCGTCACGGCTTTAAATGCAGCCGGCGTAGCGCCTGGCGGGGTCACCTTCATGGTGGTGGGTGGCAATTATAATGAGATAGTGCCGCCAATTACGGTCAGCGGCACGGCCGCCGGGCCCATCATTTTCCAGAAAAGCGGCACTGGCACCAATCCCAAAATCACGGGTACCGGCACGGGTACTACCGACGCCGTCCTGACGCTGGACGGCGCCGACTACGTGCAGTTCATCGGCATCGACGTGGAAGACAATAGTGCCAATACCACGGCTGCACAGCAGCTCGAAAACGGAATTTTGCTTCAAAACGGAGCCACCAATAACACCTTCCGCGACGCTACCATCACGCTGAACCGAGCCAATACCAACCGCACCAACGGCGTGGCCATGCTCAACGGAGGCAATAATAACAACCATTTCTATGGCCTCACGGTGCAGAACTGCTCCTACGGCTACGACCTGGAAGGCACCGCGACCCTGCCCGACGAAGGCACCGAAATTGGGCCTTTTCCCGGCCCAGTGGCTGGTTTTCTACTACCCAGCCGGGTACTAAGCATTGGGGTACCGCCGGCGGGCACACCCGGCGGCATTGCCTTTTCCACCTATGGTATTTATCTGAGCCGGCAGACCAACGCGCGGGTATCCAACACGGAGGTAAATGGCGTGACGGGCACCAGCGGCGTGTACGGCATCTATTCAACCGGCACCACCAACAGCGTTGACGTGACCGATTGCCGCGTGCACGCCCTGAGCGGCAGCGGCACTACCGGCATCGTGATGGGCTATTACGTAGGCAGCGGCACCACGCACCGCTTCCTGCGCAACAAGGCTTATGACATTGAAGCACTAGGCACCAGCGGGTTCGCGGCGGGCTTTGATATCACCAGCGGCACGAATAATTACCTGGCCAACAACATGATTTACGACGTGCGGGCGGCTGCCAGCGGGGCGGGTACGTCGGTGCGGGCGTTCAGCTTCCGCGGAGGCAATAGCTACGCCTACCACAACACGGTGGTCGTCAGCTACGCCGCTACTAATCCGGCCAATAAAAGCGGGGCGCTGTACATGTCGGGCGGGCAAACGGTGGACTTGCGCAACAACATCTTCGTGAACCTGGTGAGCGGCCTGCCAACGGGCGGGGGCGGCATTGCGGCGGCATTCTTCAAGAACAATACAGTGATGACCAGCTTGGCCACGGGCACCAACAACAACATTTACTACGCCGGCCCGCCCTCAGACGAAAAGCCCATCTTCTACGGCGCGGCCGTGGGCACCACGCCCGCCGGCCTCGACCAAACGCTGGCCCAGTACAAGGCCCGCGTGCCCACGGTGGAGCAGGCTTCCCTCACGGAACTGCCGCCCTTCGTGAATGCCACCACCGACCCGCACCTGCAGGCCGGCCAGCCCACCCGCGCTGAAGGCGGCGGCACCTCCCTCACGGCCACCAGCCTCCCCGTGACCACCGACATCGACTTTGATACGCGCAATGCCACCCGCCCCGATATCGGCGCCGACGAGGGCAGCTTTACCCCGCTGGCGGCGCGCGCGGAACTGTTGGTTGACTTGATGGCCGAATTGGCGCCGAATCCAACCAGCCGCGGCACAGTTCCCATGTTGTACCTGAGCGGACCGGCCAAACTACTTTCGCTGACCATTATCGACGCTTTAGGCCGCACCGTGGCGCCGGCCCAAACGGTGCATCACACAGCTGGCACCGAGGCGCTGGCGTTGCCAACTGGTTTAACTTCGGGTCTTTACGTGCTCCGGCTGCGCGAACTGGCCACCGGCGCGGCGCTCACCCGGCAGTTGGTGGTGGAGTAACCAGCGCGGCTCCGGATTTGTGCCTACGTACTTGTCCGTTTGAAACTTAGGGAAACACGTATTTTACGCTTTAATGCTGATTTTGGGCAACTAAGGGCAAGCCGGAAAGTAAAGAGAGAGAGACAACAAACCTTTCCACACTTAACCCTTTCCGCTATGTTAGCAATGGATTTCAGGGGCCCGAAAAGGGTCCGCGCCGTTCAAAAGCCCATGCCCACCATTCTGCATCCCGAGGATGCCATCGTGAAGGTGCTGCGCACGTGCATCTGCGGGTCCGACCTGCACCTCTACAACGGCAACGTGCCCGACACCCGCGTCGGCATGACGTTCGGCCACGAGTTCGTCGGCGAAATCGTCGAAATCGGCTCCGAAGTTACCGAGGTGAAGGTGGGCGACCGGGTGCTCGTGCCCTTCAACATTGCCTGCGGCCGCTGCATTTTCTGCAAGCAGGGCATGTTTGGCAACTGCCACGAATCCAATTCCGAGGCCACGGCCGTGGGCGGCTTCCTGGGGTATGCGCACACGGGGGGCGGCCACAACGGCGGCCAGGCCGAATACGCACGGGTGCCCTACGCCAACTTCGGCCCCACCGTCATTCCGGCGGGCATGAGCCTGGATGATGCCGTGTTGCTCACCGACATCACCCCGACCGGCTACCAGGCCGCCGAAATGGCCGGCATTCAGCCCGGCGACACGGTGGTGGTATTTGGCGCGGGCCCCGTGGGCATCATGGCGGCCCGTTGCTGCTGGCTGTTTGGCGCGGGCCGCGTCATCATCATCGACAAAGAAGACTACCGGCTGGAATTCGCCCAGAACTTCGCCAAATGCGAAGCCTACAACTTCGAGAAGGACATGGACGACCCGGTGATGTTCATCAAGAAAACCACCGATTGGATTGGGGCCGACGCCTGCATCGACGCCGTGGGGGCCGAGGCCGCCGGCAACGCCATGCAAACCATCACCGGCCGCAAAACGCTGCTGCAAGCCGGCTCGGCCACGGCCCTGCACTGGGCCATCAACTCGGTGCGCAAGGGCGGCGTGATATCCATCGTGGGCGTGTACGGGCCCACCGACAACCTGGTGCCCATCGGCAACATGATGAACAAAGGCATCACCATGCGCGGCAACCAAGCCTCGGTGAAGCGCCACCTGCCCCGCCTGATTGACCACGTCATGAACGGCATCCTCAAGCCCAGCGAGTTGATTACGCACCGCATTCCGCTGGAGGACGTGGCCGATGGCTACCGCATGTTCTCGGCCAAGCTCGACAACATCATCAAGCCGGTCCTCATTCCCCCCACTGCTAACGCCTAATGCCGCTCACTATGAAAAAGACCGCAGAAGATTTCGCCCACATCCCCGGCTGGGGCATCGACGCCGACCCTAAAAACGAACCCACCTACCCCAACCGGCACCGGACCGGCGAGGAGCACGACGGCCGCTCCTGGGTGCGCCCCACCCAGCAGCCGCTCGAACGTGAGGTGCTGCACTCCATCGAGCGGCCCGACTATACGGCGGTAGTCGGCAACTCGGTGCCGCCCTCCGGGCTCAGCGGCATGATTCGGCGCATGGCTTTCCACTACAGCGAAAACGACTACCGGCACTGGCTGCCGCTGCTGATGGCCGACAAAATCAACGTCGTGGAAGGCATCATCGACGACCTGGCCCACGGCACCGTGCCCAACATCTGGGCCGAGAAAGGCTACAACGCCCAGTGGAAACACGACCGCAGCGGCATGCTGGTGAAGATTGCCACTGCCGCCGCAGTCACGGCCGGCCTCGTGTATTGGCTGATGCCGAAGAATGACCGTTCGGACAAATATGTGGCCCGCGGCAATTACAAATCCGGCAGCAGACGCTAAACCCTGCATCAGCCTTATTGGCTACTAAACAAAAAGCCGGCTCAATGAGCCGGCTTTTTGTTTTATGCTGCGCCTGTTACTTTCGGCCCGTTAGAATCTCATCTACCACAGCCGGGTCAAGCAAAGTGGTTACGTCGCCCAAGTTCGAGGTTTCGCCCTCGGCTACTTTGCGCAGGATGCGGCGCATGATTTTGCCAGAGCGGGTTTTGGGCAGGCCCGAGACGAGCTGAATCTTGTCGGGCTTGGCGATTTTGCCAATTTCGGCCACCACGGTTTCGATGATGCTGGACTCCCATTTCCGGGCCTCGGCGGCGTCTTTGGGCGGGCCGCCCTGGCAGATGACGTAGGCGTAGATGCCCTGCCCTTTCACGTCGTGCGGGTAGCCCACCACGGCTGACTCTACCACGTGCTCGTTCTGGTTGATGGCGTTTTCGATTTCGGCCGTGCCAAAGCGGTGGCCCGAAACGTTGATGACATCATCGACGCGGCCGATGATGCGGTAGAGGCCCTGCTCGTCGCGCCGGGCGCCATCGCCGGTGAAGTAGTAGCCAGGATAGGGCTGGAAGTAGGTTTGCCGGGCGCGTTCATGGTCGCCCCAGGTGGTGCGAATGACAGCCGGCCAGCTGGCTTTGATGGCGAGGTAGCCCTCCTGGTCGTTGCCTTCGATTTCGGTGCCATCTTGGTTGAGCAGCACGGGCTGCACGCCGGGCAGCGGCAGGCCGGCGCGGGCGGGCACGCTGGGCGTGATGTCGGCCAGGGCCGAGAGCATGATGCCGCCGGTTTCGGTCTGCCACCACGTGTCTACAACGGGGCAGCGGCCCTTGCCGATGTGCGTATGGTACCAGTGCCAGGCTTCCTCGTTGATGGGCTCGCCCACCGAACCGAGCACGCGCAAGCTGCTGAGCGAGTAGCTAAGCACGTTGTCCAACGGCGTGGCCATGAGGCTGCGGATGGCCGTGGGCGCGGTGTAGAAGATAGTGACGTTGTGCTTGTCGATGACCTCCCAGAAGCGGCCGGCGTCGGGGTAAGTGGGCACGCCTTCGAACTGCAGGCTGGTGCTGCCGGCCAGCAGCGGGCCGTAGAGCAAATACGTGTGGCCCGTCACCCAGCCAATGTCGGCGGTACACCAGTACACGTCGTTTTCCTCCACCTGAAACACATTGCGGAAGGTGTAGTCGGCCCACACCATGTAGCCGGCGGTGGTGTGCACCACGCCCTTGGGTTTGCCCGTGCTGCCGCTGGTGTAGAGGATGAACAGCGGGTCTTCGGCCTTCATTTCTTCGGCCGGGCAGGTCAGGGGCACGCCCTGGGCTTCCTCGTGGTACCACACGTCGCGGCCGGGCTGCATGTGCACCGGCCAGCCCAGATGCTCCACCACAATGACGCGGCGCACGCCGGGGCAGTGCAGCAAGGCCTCGTCTACCACCGATTTTACCGGAATCTGCTTGGGGCCGCGATTGAGGCCATCAGCCGTGAGGACGAAATGGGCGTCGGCGTCGTTCACGCGGTCGGCAATGGCCGTGGCCGAGAAGCCCGCAAATACCACCGAGTGCACCGCCCCGATGCGGGCGCAGGCCAGCACGGCAATGGCCAGCTGCGGAATCATGGGCAGGTAGATGATGACCCGGTCGCCTTTCTCTACGCCATTGGCGTGCAGCACGTTGGCAAACTGGCAGACCTGCTGGTACAGCTCGCGGTAGGTCAGGCGCAGGTGGCGGGTTTTGGGGTCGTTGGGTTCAAAAATGAGGGCCAGCTTGTTGCCGCGCAATGCTAGGTGGCGGTCGAGACAGTTCTCGGTGATGTTGAGGCGGGCGCCGTCGAACCACTTGCTCTCGCCGGCCGGCGAAAACTCACCGCTGCGCACCGTGTCCCACTTTTTACGCCAGGTAAACGGCTCGGCTACATCAGCCCAGAACGCGTCGGGGTCCTCAACGGATTTTTGGTAAGCGGCGTGGTATTCTTCAAGCGTGCGAATGCGGGAGACTGACATAGCGGGGATAGTTGGAATGAAGGCAGGTTCTTACTGGCAAATAGAAGCCTTTTTGCACAAAAAAACAGCCTGGCAGCAAGGATTGAGAGGATTAGTGCGAAAAATGAGAGTATTGTTTGAAAGCATAGAAACGCCACATTTTGCATCTCTGGCTCGCATTCAATCCATAATTCGCACGTCGCGAGTGTCTTTCATCAGCGCCGAGCCGATAATCCAGCACAAGCCTGCTACAACTACCGGGTAAATCAGCCCCGTCAGGGCGGCGTGCTCATGCGTGAAGGTGCCGGCCGGCTGAGCCTTCGCCCACACCGCAATCCAGGTGGCCACCAGTGGCACAAAGCCGCCGAAGATGCCGTTGCCAATGTGGTAGGGCACCGATAGCGAGGTGTAGCGCACCTTGGTGGGAAACAGCTCGACCAGATAGGCGGCAATGGGGCCATACACCATCGTAACAAATAGCACCAGAAAGAACGTGAGCAGCGTCATCATGGGCAGGTTGGGCGCGAGGGCTTTTTGCACGGCGGCCACTGCCTGGCCGGCCGCATCCACAGTTGCGGGTACCGTTTCGGTGAGCGGACCGGCGTAGGCTTTGAGCCCGTAAAACAGCGGAATGGTGAACAGGGCCGCGCACAGCATGCCGGCCATGATGATGCGCTTGCGCCCGATGCGGTCGGAGAGCGAGCCGAAGTACACAAACAGCGGCGTGGCCACCACCATGCTTGCCACCAGGACAATGCTGGCGTCGACCAAGTCCAGCTTCAGCGTGTTTTGCATGAAGGAATACGCGTAGAACTGGCTGGTGTAGAACACCACACCCTGCCCCATGGTAGCCCCAAACAGGGCGATGAGCACCAGCCGGCGGTTCACGGGGTTGCCAAAGGTTTCGGCAATGGGGTTGCGGCTGGTTTTGCCCTCGGCCTTGGCTTTGGCAAACAACGGTGACTCGTGCAGCTGCTGGCGGATGTAGTAGGAAGCCACAATCAGCACGCCCGACAGCAGGAAGGGAATGCGCCAGCCCCAGTCTTTGAAATCAGCCTCGGGCATGGCTTTTTTGGTGAGCACAATGACGAGAATGCTCAAAATGAGGCCGGCGGTGGCCGTAATCTGGATGTAGCTGGTGAAGTAGCCACGGCGTTTGTCGGGGGCGTATTCGGCCACGTAGGTGGCGGCCCCGCCGTACTCGCCGCCCAGGGCTAAGCCTTGCAGCAGGCGCAACACCAGCACGATGCTGGGCGCCAGCAGGCCAATTTTGTCGTAGCTCGGCACCAGGCCGGTGGCCACGGTGGCGCCGCCCATCATCAGCAGCGTGAGCAGGAAAGTGTACTTCCGCCCTATCATGTCGCCGATGCGCCCAAACACCAGCGCCCCAAACGGCCGCACCACAAAACCCGCCCCGAATACGGCCAGCGCGCCCAGCAAGGTGTCCTCGGGCTTGCCCTTTGCGCCAAACAGCACCGGCCCTATGATGGCTGCCAGCGAGCCGAAAATGTAAAAGTCGTACCACTCGATGACCGTGCCCACCGACGAAGCGGTGATGACTTTCCAAATGGTTTTTTCGTCGACACTGTTGTTGTCGTGGGCGACGGCCGCCGGGGTTTCGGGGGCTGAGATGCGCTGGGCTTCCATGCGAGGCGTGAATTAAAAGCGGAATGTAAGCACGCACCGACGCCATTCCGCCTATCGCACGCATTGCGGAGCCCACTGCAAAGACGGCATAGGCGAGGCGGCACGTAAAAGACGCCCTTAATGCGCCGTGACCACCGCCAGCAAGGCATCTACAGCCAGCCCCAGGCGGCGCATGTCGAGCCGATTCAGGGTGTCGGAGGTTTCGTGGTAGCTGCGGTTGCGGTAGAATGCGGTATCCGTCAGCAGCACAGCGGGGTAGCTGAATTTCCAGTAGTTGAGGTGGTCGGAAAAATCAATTCCTGGCAGCCAGGCCGGCGCCTTGAAGCGTTTGACCGGCAGCGCGGCAGCCCGCCGGTAGTATCGCGCAAACTGCCTCCCAAAGCGGCCGTTGCCGAATTTTTGGGCCACCGTCACGTAGTTGCCCCGGCTTCCGTAAATGTATTTCAGCGGGGCGATGGGGTAATGCTGCGTGCCGCGACGGTCGTCATAGTAGCCCAGCATTTCGAGCGCCACCATACCGCGCACCGGTACGCGGGCTGCGTGTAGCGCGGCGGCATGCACGTAGCTACCCATATTGTTAGTCCGAAAAAACGGCGGCTCTTCCAATGTATAGGCCACCAGGTCGACGCGGTACGGCAGAGTTGGTTGCTGGCCCAGCAGGCGGGCCAGCTCCAGCAGGGCGGCTACGCCGGTGCCGTTGTCGTCGGCGCCGGGTTGGTCGCCGCACACGTCATAATGCGCTCCCACAACCAGGCGCGGCCCGTCAGCGGGGCCGAAGGAACCGAGCACGTTGCGGTAGCTCTGGCCTCGCACGGTGTAGGGCTGCTCCCCTATTTCGTGTGCCCCGGCACCCCGCAGCTGGCGGGCAATGTATGCCGCCATCGAATCGAGCACAGCTGGGTGCTGGTAGTTGCGCGGCTGCGGCGTGGAGGTGAGCAGCTCCAGGTGTTGGCGCAGCCGGACGGTATCGGCGGTCAGGCTTTGGGCGGCGGCGGGATTCATCCCCCGCACTGCGAACAGTAGGAGCAGCGCCGATAAAGTCCGTTTCATGCGGCCAAGCTACTTAGCTTTGACCAACCGTTTCGTTTTCGCGCTTTTCCCGCTCATGCCCGCTTTCACTCCGTCGTTCCACTCCCTCACTCCCACCGACCTCACGCCCGCCCAGTGGCATCCCTTCATGGTGGGGGCTGTGGCCCCGCGCCCGGTGGCCTTCGCCAGCACCATTGATGCCGAAGGCCGCGTGAACCTGAGCCCCTACAGCTTCTTCAACGCCTTCAGCGCCAACCCGCCCATTCTCGTGTTCTCGCCGGCCAACCGCGTACGCGACAACACCCAGAAACACACCCTGCAAAACGTGCGCGAGGTGCCGGAAGTCGTTATCAACATCTGCGATTTTCCGCTGGTGGAGCAAATGTCGCTGGCCAGCACCGAGTACGAAAAGGGCGTCAACGAATTCACCAAAGCCGGCCTCACGGAACTGGCTTCGGAGCAAGTGCGCCCGCCCCGCGTGGCCGAAGCCCCGGCCGCCTTCGAGTGCGTGGTGGAGCAAATAATTGAGCTGGGCCAGAACCACGGCGCCGGCAACCTCATCATCTGCCGCGTGGTGCGCGCCCATTTCCGCCAGGATATTCTCTTGCCCGACGCCACCGGCATCGACCCCTTCAAGCTAGATGCTGTGGCCCGCCTCGGCGGCGACTGGTACTGCCGGGCCAGCGGCGCGAGCCTCTTCGAAGTGCCCAAGCCCAACCGCCACGTCGGCATTGGCATTGACCAGTTGCCCGAGCACCTGCGCAACTCCGACGTCCTCACCGGCAACGAGCTGGGCCGCCTGGCTAACATCGAGCGCGCTGCACTGCCCACGCCTGAGCAGGTCGAAGAATTTAAATCCGAACCGATGGTGGCTTATTTAATTAATAAACACCGCGACGACGCGCCGGAGCTTAAGAAACAACTGCTGCAGTTAGGGCGGCAGTTTTTGGTGGAGGGTCGGCTCGTGGAGGCGTGGAAGGTGTTGCTAATTAAATAGCTTATGGTAATTAAAAACTATTTAGGGTTACTTATTGAATCCGAACCAAATGCCTGAACTACTTCTGATAAACCTTCTGCAATTTTCTGGAATCCTACTTTAGCTTTCTTCTGATTAATAGAATCAAAAACGGGTGCGCTATACGAAACGCCCATCACAGTATCCATATTCGTTATAAACTTGTCACTACTGGATGGCTTGATAATTATACTTGACGAGCCTAAAAGAGATTTATTGATGATAAATCGTGAGTTAAAAGGAATCTTAACTCCATCTTCCATCAATAAATCTACAAATACGGTTTTAGGAACAAAATGATAATCTAGTACTTCTCCAACAGTAAAACCGTTCAATAAGACTTTGTCCCCTCTTTGCAAATTACCACCATCCTTATAGCCTACAGATATAATTGACCTATTGCGGTGACAGGCTGATAGACAAACAATTGTTGAAATAAAAAATATTTTGCAGGCGTGCATATTTATTTCAGCAATTATGTTCCTAAACGCCTTTTGTTAATTCCGCACCGCAATCAGCAGCCCTAATTCCTTGTATCGCAAATTAAACTTTTTCGCAATCATTGAATTGGTGAGCGAGCCGCGGTAGATGTAGACACCACTGCGGAAATGCTCATTAGTGAACAGCACTTCGTTGATGCCGCCGTGCTGGCTGATTTCCTGCAGAATGGGCGTGAAGATGTTGCTCAGCGCGTTGGTGGCGGTGCGAGGCACGCGTGAGGCTATGTTGGGCACACTGTAGTGGATGACGTCGTACTTGCGGAACACCGGATTGCTGTGGCTGGTCATCTCGCTGGTTTCGAAGCAGCCGCCCTGGTCGATGCTCACGTCGATAATAATGGAGCCGGGCGACATGCTGGCCACCATTTCTTCGGGCACCATGAAAGGAATGCGGCCATCTTCAACCGCTAGCGCGCCAATAACAACATCGGCCCGCCGGATTTGCTGGCTTAGGGCAAACGTATCCAGGGTGCTGGTGTAGAGCTGCATGCCCAAGTTGTGCTTGAGGCGGCGCAGCTTGTAGAGGTGGTTGTCGAACACCTTCACTTCGGCCCCGAGGCCGGTGGCGGCGCGGGCGGCGTACTCGGCCACCGTGCCGGCCCCAAGAATAACCACCTGCGACGGCGGCACGCCCGTGATGCCGCCCAAAATGATGCCCTTGCCCTCGTTGGAACGGGCCAGGTATTCGGCTGCAATCAGCATCACCGTCGAGCCCGCAATTTCGCTCATGGCGCGCACCACGGGGCGGGCGCCGCTGGGGTCCTTCATCAGCTCGAAGCCAATGGCGTTGATTTTCTTGCGCGACAGGGCCGCGATGTATTCCGGCGTCATCGAGCCCATTTGCAAGGCCGAAATCAGGGTTTGGCCGGCGTGCAGCAGCTCAATTTCCTCCAGCGTGGGCGGGGCCACCTTCAGCAGAATATCCGCCTTGAACACTTCCTCGGTAGAGTAGGCAATCTGGGCGCCGGCCTCGGAGTAGGCGTGGTCGGCGTACTTGCTGGGCTCGCCGGCACCAGCTTCCATTACCACTTCGTGGCCCGCGCTCACGAGGTGCTGCACTGCTTCAGGCGTGAGGCCCAGGCGGTTTTCCTGCAGTGAAGTTTCGCGCGGCAGGCCGATAAAGAGCTTGCGCTTGCGCGTCTCCACCGCCAGCATCGATTCCTGGGTGAAATAGGCGCGGCTTGTGGCCAGGGACTCAAAACCGGAAGGCAGCTGTTCGGGCATTTTTGTTGAAATTATTAATTATGAATTAATAATTATAAGGTGTGGTCTAATGAAATTTACACGTCGTGCAGTGCGCAGCGAAGCATCTTGTGTAGCACAGTAAATTAATCGATTGAATTAGTAGTGGCACTCGAGTTATTTCACTGCGCTTTGCATGACCGGCTGTTTGCTAGCAATTTTAATTCCTAATCAATTATTATTAATTCAATTTGCCGGCTTTGGTCGTCGCGCACTGCGAGGCGCACTTCGAGCCGGGGCGTAGGCAATAAATCGGCCACACGGGCAGGCCATTCTACCAAGCAAAGATACCCCGAATCGAAGTACTCGGCGGCGCCCATCTGTTCAGCTTCCGTCACGGAGTTGATGCGGTAGAAATCGAAGTGATACACGGGCTGCTGGCGGCCGTCGCGGTACTCGTTCACCAGCGCGAAGGTGGGGCTGCTCACGTCATCGGTCACGCCGAGGGCCGCGGCCAGGGCGCTGATGAGGGTGGTTTTGCCCGCGCCCATCTCGCCTTCGAAGGCCACCACGGTGCAGCCGGAATCGGCAATGGCCGCGCGCAGGGCTTGGGCGGCGGCGGGCAAATCGGCCAACGTGGGCACGGTAAGGGTTTGGGGTAGCATCTGGCAAATTTACCGGCGGCAAAGGGGAAGCTGGATGCCCAGCATTGGATAATCGAAGAGAATATCACACCTTTACGCTCTTTGCCATGCTTAAAGTGTTCAGCTAAAAGGCGCTATCAGCTTTTTTAGCAGCGCCCGAAGCAGCGGCTTTCTCTCCAGATTCTACCCATATTGCCCGGCATGCCACTTTTTTTACCCGTTTGGCGGCATTTCTTCCCATTCAAAACTGGCCGTTGGATAAGCTGCTTGCTGCTGGCGACGCCGCTGGCCTTGTCGGCCCAGAGTCTGCCAGGCGTGAGCGGCACAGTGGCCTCCCCTGCTGGGCCGCCCGTGGAATTTGCTACCGTGACGTTGCACCGCGCGGCCGACTCGGTGGTGGTGAAAACGGAGTTCAGCGACCAGAAAGGCACTTTCAGGCTGGAGGCGTTGGGCGGCCGGCGCTATCTGGTCTCGGTGAGTCAGGTGGGGTTTCAACGCTATTGGAGCGCTCCTTTCAACCTGACGACGGACGGCATCACGCTGCCAGCCATAGTGTTGGCCACGAGCCAGGCCACTGCCCTCAAAGAAGTGACTGTGACGGCCCGCAAGCCGCTGTTTGAGCACCAGGCAGGCCGCACGGTGGTGAACGTGGCCGACAGCCCGCTCTCGGGCGGGGCCACCACGCTGGACGTGCTGGGCCGCTCCCCGGGCGTAACGCTGGACGCCGGCAACAACCTGGGCCTGCGTGGCCGCCAGGGCCTGCTTCTGGTGGTAGACGGCAAGAGGGTGCCGCTAACCGGCGAGGAATTGGCCAGCTACCTGCGCGCCCTGCCTGCCGAGCAGGTGCAAAGCGTGGAGCTGTTGACCAACCCGCCGGCCCAATATGATGCCCAGGGCGGCGCGGGCGTCATCGCCATCTACCTTAAAAAAGACCAGCGCCTGGGCACCAACGGCAACGCCAATGCGAGTTACGGCCGGGGTGAATACGGTAAGTTCACGGCCGGCTTGGGCCTCAACCACCGTCGCAAAAATGTGAACTACTACGGCAATTATACTTACGTCAACCGCCGGGATTATGCGCGCCAGGAGTTTGACAGGCAGTACGCAGCCCAGGGTGGGCTGCCAGCCGTGAGCGGGACTATTGCGGGCAAGCGCGTGTTGGATTTGGAGTCGCACAGCGCCAGGTTCGGCGCGGATATCAACCTGACGAAAGCTTCCCTGCTGGGCTTGTCGCTGACCAGCCTGCTCAGCCAGACCAACTCCGTTAATACGAGCCAAACCGAGTTTAATGATGCCGGAGGGGCACTGGCCAGCCGCAACAGCTCTACCACGCACCAGGACATTTGGCGGCCCAGCGGCAGCGCCAACCTCAATTTCCGCCACGCCTTTGCCGATTCGGCCGCGGCGGCAACCCTCACGGCCGATGCTGATTTTGCCCGCTACAATACCACGCGCACGCTGGCCCTGAGCACCCTTTACCAGCACCCACTGGCGGCATCGAATCTACTCACGGGCGACCAGCTTAGCGAATTGAAAATTGCGGCCCTGAAGGTTGATTTCAGCCAGCCACTGCCCCGACGGGCCCGCCTCGACATGGGCGCGAAAACAACAATGGTGAATTCGGCCAACAATGTGGTTTTCTTAAACAACGGCGCCTATAATCCGTCAGTTTCCACCAATTTCAACTACTCGGAGCAAGTGCGGGCCGCGTACGCCAACCTGCGCAGTGCAGCCGCCAAAACCACCTTTCAGGTTGGGCTTCGAATTGAGCAGGCTCGCATTCAAACGGAGCTGGCCGGGGAGCGGCTCCGCGAGCAGAACTACCTGCAGTTCTTTCCTTCGGCTTCGGTGCAACGCACGCTCAACGCGCAAAACACGCTGGCCCTGACGGCCAGTCGGCGCATCGACCGGCCTAATTACGGCCAGCTCAACCCCTTGCGCTCGTACTTCGACGCCACCTCCTACCGCTCCGGGAACCCCGACTTGGTGGCTCAAACGAGCTATAATTTCGATTTTACCTACACCTTCCGCCAGAAGTTCAGCGCCGCCCTAAGCTACGCCCAGACCGATAAGCCCATTGTGGCGGTGGTGCAGCCTGCTCCCGACGGGGGCCGGCAGGTGGTGAACCGCGACGTGAACCTGACCACCCAGGACTACTATGCCCTGACCCTCACCGCGCCCCTGGAACCGGTGAAATGGTGGACGCTGTACGCCAACGGCGTGTTTTACTACTCCCGGTTCCGGGGCAATCTGGCAGGCACGGCCCTCGACCGCCAGCAGCCGGCGTGCATCCTCACCGCCAACAATACCTTCAACCTGCCCCGTGGCTGGTCGGGCGAGCTGAACGGCACGTTTCAATCGGGCGAAATCTGGGGCTTCGAGCGTGCCCAGCCGCGTGGGCAGCTGCTGCTGGGCCTGCAACGCAGCTTCTGGGCCAAGCAGGCCACCCTCCGGCTAAACGTGGCCGACGTGCTTTACACCGCGCCCATTCGCTCCACGTCGGTTTACGACAGCTTCACGGAAAGCTTCCGCCTGCGCCAGGATACGCGCGTGGCCACGGCTGCCTTCACCTACCGCTTCGGTAGCAGCAAAGTAGCCGCCGCCCGCAAACGCGCCGCCGGGGCCGACGACGAGCTACGCCGGGCTGGGGGGTCATAAAGCCGGAGCCTCACGAGGAACCGGAAACGGCTGTCATGCTGAGCGCAACGAAGGACCTTAGCACGTTCGGGCATCATTTGCTCCGGCGGGGCAAGGTGCTTTGCTGGGCTCAGGATGACAGCCGTTTTCGTTCTTATTTCAGCTTTACCCGCCCTGCCCTGTACCTTCGCACGCCGTTGCGGCTTTACGTTTACCGACATTTCCATGCAAGTATCTCAGATGGCAGCCGGCCTCATCGGCTCCGAAATCATTCGAATTGGCAACCAGGTCAGCGAGCAGGTGCGCCAGGGCGCCAACATCTGCAACCTGACCATTGGCGACTTCGATTCTAAAATTTTCCCGATTCCGGCGGGGCTCACGGCCGGCATCATCGAAGCCTATCAGGCCGGCCAAACCAACTACCCGCCCGCCGCGGGCATGGGCGAGCTGCGCAATAGCGTGGCAGCCTTTCTGCAGGCCCGCCAGGGCCTTAGCTACAACCCGAATGACGTTCTGATTGCGGGCGGCTCGCGCCCGCTCATTTACGCCACCTACCGCGCCGTGGTAGACCCCGGCGACCGGGTGATATTCCCGCTGCCCAGCTGGAACAACAACCACTACTGCCACCTGGTGGGCGCCACGCCGGTGGCCGTGCCCACCCAAGCCGAAAACAATTTCATGCCCACCGCCGCCGACCTGGCCCCGCACCTGCCCGGCGCCACGCTGCTGGCGCTGTGCTCGCCGCTGAACCCCACGGGCACGGTGTTCTCGAAGCAGGGCCTGGAAGAAATCTGCGACTTGGTGATTGCTGAGAACAAGCGCCGGGGGCCCGACGAGAAGCCGCTCTACGTGCTCTACGACCAGATTTACTGGCTGCTCACCTTCGGCCAGACCAAACATTACGACCCGGTAAGCCTGCGCCCCGAGCTGCGCGACTACGTCATCTACATCGACGGCACCTCCAAGTGCTTTGCCGCCACCGGCGTGCGCGTGGGCTACAGCTTCGGGCCGGCCTTCATTATCGATAAGATGAAGGCCATTCTGGGCCACGTGGGGGCCTGGGCGCCGAAAGCCGAGCAGGTTGCCACCGGCAAGTTCCTGCCCCAGACCGCCGCCGTCGATGAGTTTCTGACCAGCATCAAAGGCCGCCTGCAAACCTCGCTGCAAGCCTTGTTCGATGGCCTGAAAGAGCTGCAAAGCCAAGGCTATCCGGTGGATGCCGTGGTCCCGGCCGGCGCCATCTACCTCACTGCCCAGATTGACGTACTGGGCCGCACCGCCCCCGACGGCACCGTGCTCAGCACCACCAAGGAGCTGACGTCCTACCTGATTTCGGAAGCCAAGCTGGCGCTGGTACCGTTCAGTGCCTTCGGCTCGGCGCCCACGGAGCCGTGGTTCCGCGCCTCGGTGGGCGCCGAAACGGTGGATTCCATCAAGGCCGCGCTGCCGCGCCTGAAGGCGGCCCTCGATAAGCTGAAGTAAGCGTAGCGAGCAGAAAAGCTCCCCGTTCAGTGTTGCTCTGGGCAGCACTGAACGGGGAGCTTTTTTACGTTCAAAACCACATGTTCACTGAGAACAAGCGCGTGACCCAGTCGCTGCGCAACATGGGCGGCGGGGCACCACCGACGACCTCGACAGGCTGGCGTCCGGCGAAAGCCTGACAGTGGAAATTCAAAACTTCGACGCCGACGTGTACCAGTATTTTCGAATCCAGAATTAGATTTTATAGAGTAACCCTGCCTTTAGCACCACGCCCGCCAACCCCAAATCCAATTTTCGAGCAGCACGCTGCGTGATTTTATCGCCAACTGACGGCGTAAGAAACGGATTTTGACTGCTTAATTGGCGGACTGGTTTATGCAGAAGGCTTTTGATAATGTTGGGACTATGTGACTGTAGTCAAAATGACACTGCATGGTAACCACATTCGTGCTTTTTAATTGAGCTATTTTATGGATTTGGCACAAAGCACGATTAGAGAAATCCTTAGCGCTATGGATGAGCGGGCTGCTCTTGCGCGAATTCTCATCGGTAAAGTTTTATCCGAAACCAACCAACCGCAGTTTGCGGAAATAGAAAACGGGAATTACGACTGCATCCAGAATAGCGACATCGAAACTTTGTCAGATAACTGGACTTTCGAGGTGCATGGCGAACATTGCTTATTCATTAATCGAGTTACCAATCAAGAGCTTGAAGTTTCACTTGGAACAATTGATTCATTAGAGAACATCGACCCATATTTTTTCTATAAATTCCTTGTAACCACGAATAAATACAAGCATTTAGCTTCTGTCTTCCAACATCCATTCAAAGAAATGCTTGCGCTTTTCGAATTACTCCAGCAACAAGGATTTTTAAAACGAATACATGGTGTTGAATTTCGAAAGGTTAATGCTGGATAGTTAAAAAATAAAGTGTAATTAGGCGATAAAAAAAGAAGCCGTAGGCCTGAATCAGGCCTACGGCTTCTTTTTTTATCGCCGAAACGTATTACCCTTTCGCCGTTAGCGTGACATACGGTATAATACACTCCTCCAATGAGATACCGCCGTGCTGGAACGTGTCCTTGTAGTAGTTCACGTAGTAGTTATAGTTATTGGGGTAGGCGAAGAAATAGTCGCCAATGGTGAATACGTAGGCCGTGCTCACGTTTTCGCGCGGCAGGAAAATGCTTTCCGGCTTGCGCACCACGTACACGTCGCGTGAGTCGTCGAAACCCAGGTTTTTGCCGTGCTTGTAGCGCAGGTTGGTATTGGTGTTGCGGTCGCCCACAATCTTGTAGGGACGCTTGCAGCGGATGGTGCCGTGGTCGGTGGTGATGATGAGCTTGCCTTTTTTCTCGGCAATGGTTTGCATCATCTCGTACAGCGGCGAGTGCAGAAACCACGAGCGGGTAATGCTGCGGTAGGCTGATTCGTCGGCCGCCAGCTCTCGAATCATGGCCATGTCGGTGCGGGCGTGCGAAAGCATATCCACGAAGTTGTAGACGATGACGTTGCACTTGTAATTGTTGTGCAGGTTACTCATCTTGCCCAGCAAGTCCTTGCCGGCCTGCAGGTTGGTTACCTTGTTGTAGCTGTGCTTATGCTTCTGGTTGTTCTTCTGGAAGTTGATTTCCATGAACTCGGCCTCGTGCAGGTTTTTGCCCTCGTCGTCGTCGTCGGTCACCCACAGGTTGGGGTATTTCTTCTGAATCTCGCCCGGCATCATGCCCGAGAAAATGGCATTGCGCGCGTAGGCCGTGGTGGTCGGAAGGATGGCGTAGTACATCTCCTCGCTGTCCACCGTGAAAAACTCGGTGATGATGGGTTCCAGCACCTTCCACTGGTCGTAGCGCAGGTTGTCGATGAGCACAAAGTACACGGGCGTGTCGCCGGTGGCCTTCAACGTGGGGAATACCCGCTCCTTGAACAGTTGGTGCGACATGAGTGGGGCGTCCTTGTCGTCGCCATTTACCCAGTCCTCGTAATTCTCTGTGATGAAGCGGCCGAAGTAGGTATTGGCTTCGTCCTTCTGCATGTTGAAAACCTCAGCCATGCTCTTGCCTTCGGTTTCGTTGATTTCCAGCTCCCAGTACACCAGTTTCTTGTATACATCGGCCCACTCCGAAGGCGAAAGACGGTCGGACAGCTGCATGCCAAGCTGGCGGAAGTCACGCTGGTAGCCCGAGTTCGTAGCTTCGCTCACGAGGCGCTTGTTGTCGAGTACCTTCTTCACCGACAGCAAAATCTGGCTAGGGTTCACCGGCTTAATGAGGTAGTCGGCGATTTTGGCGCCGATTGCCGATTCCATGATGTGCTCTTCTTCGCTCTTGGTAATCATCACCACGGGTACAGTGGGCCGAATGGCTTTGATTTCGCTCAGCGTTTCGAGACCAGTAAGGCCAGGCATGTTCTCATCGAGAAACACGAGGTCGTAGGTCTTTTCCTGGATTTCCTCGATGGCATCGGCGCCGCTGTTCACGGGCGTCACGTCGTAGCCTTTCTCCTTGAGAAACAGCAGGTGCGGCTTGAGCAAGTCGATTTCGTCGTCGGCCCAGAGAATGGATGTTTGTTGCATAATGAGAATGGGGACAGCCTGGGCGGTTTTGGTAAAAGCAATGCCGCTAACGGCTGGTAAGAAATTTAATTGTCGAGCTCAGCCAAACCGCTCCGCGGCGGCATTGCATCAAGTCATTGACGGACTGGCGCCGTAAATGTTGCCTGTTTCTGGTAACCTCCTACCGCTCAAATTGATTTTTTCGACCAAAAGTCGCCCTTTGCCGACCAACATCCGCGCCTAGGTTAGCCCGAGGTTTTGCGGTAGCGCCACACAGCCAGCGCATTTACCAGCACGGCCATGCCCAGCAAGGTAAGCACGGGCTGGAGCACGTCGCGCAAGGTGCTGCCTTTTAGCAGGATGCGTCGGGCAATGTCAATAATGTACACCAAGGGATTGACGCGGTCGAAAGCTCGGGCCCAAGCTGGCATGTACTCGATGGGTGTGAACAGGCCACAGAGCAAGATGAAGATAATCAGGAAGAAAAAAGCCACAAACAGCGCCTGCTGCTGCGTTTGGCTGGCCGAGGAAATGAGCAGCCCCAGCCCCAGCGGCACCACCAGAAACACGGCCATGATGCCGTAGAGCAGCGCCACACTGCCCACCATGGGCACGTGAAACAGGAAACGCGCCAGCAGCAGCCCAATTGTGAACTGGTACAAGCCCGCCACCCAAAACGGCAACAGCTTGCCCAAAATGAACTGCCACTTGCGAATAGGCGTCACGTTGAGCTGTTCTATAGTGCCGATTTCCTTTTCGCGCACGATGTTGAGCGTCGTTACCATCATCACAATCAGGCTTATGATTTCAACCAGGATGCCCGGCACCATGAAGGTTTTGTAGTTCAACAGCGGGTTGTACCAGTAGGCGGGTACCACTTCCAGGCCGCGCACCTCCCCCACCGCGGCCGCCACGGTGGCCGGCCGCACCTCGCCCTGGTAGGCCTGCACGATGCTGCTGGCGTAAGAGCTGGCCAGCCCAGCCTTTACGTTGTCGAGGGCATTGACGAGCAACTGCACCCGGGCCTGCCCGCCCCGCACCAAGTCGCGCTCGAAGCGGGGCGGAAAGACGAGCACCAAATCGGCGCGGCCGCTGAGCAGGTCCTGGTCGGCGGCCGCGCTGCTGGGCCGCACCTGCACCAGCCGGAAGTAGGGCGTGTACTGAAACTTGTCGAGCAGGCGCCGGGCGGCGGGGCTGTGGTCCTGGTCGACCACGGCCAGGTTCAGGTTCTTGATTTCGTAGTTGGCGGCGAAGGACAGCAACACGAGCTGCATGATAGGCGCCACCAGCAGCAAGGCCAGCAGCGTGCGGTTGCGCCGCAGTTGCCGCACTTCTTTTTCGATTAGAAACCAGACGGTACGCATGGCAAGGAAATTATATGTTCAAAACGTCATGCCAGCCGGTTTTTCAACGAGCCCAGGGCCAGCAACAACAGCCCGCCGGCCATGCCAAAGAGCACGGCAGTTTCGCGCCAGAGCTCGCGCAGCCCCAAGCCTTTTATCATGATGCCTTTGAGGATGACAATGAAGTAGCGCGCGGGAATGAGGCGCGAGACAGTTTGCAGCGGCAACGGCATGCTCTCAATGGGAAACAAGAAACCGCTGAGAATGAGCGTAGGCAGCAGCAAGCCCAGCATGGACGTGAGCATGGCTGTTTGCTGCGAGGCCGCCCGCGTCGAAATCAACACGCCCAGTGTGAGGGCCACCAGGATGTAAAGCAGCGTTTCGAGGATGAGCAAGGCCAAGCTGCCGCGCTCCGGAATGTGCAGCACCCACACCCCCAAGGCCAGGATGATGAGGCCGTTGACGAAAGATAGCAGGAAGTAAGGCAGAATCTTGCCGATGATGATGGGCAGTTGCCGCATGGGCGACACGAGCAGCACTTCCATGGTGCCGGTTTCCTTTTCGCGGGCAATGGTGATGCTGGTGAGCATGGCCGACACCAGCAGCAGAATCAGGGCCATGGTGCCGGGCACGAAGGTGTAGGCCGCCTTCAGGCCGGGGTTGAAATAGAGGCGGGCCACGGCCTCCACCCGCGGGCCGGGGCTGCCGGAGCGATGTGGGGCAACTTCTTGCTCGTAGCTGCGGATGATGGCCGTGGCGTAGTTCACCAGGCTGATGGCCGTGTTCTGGTCAGAGGCATCGGCTACCAGTTGCACTTGGGCGTGGCCCAGGTGGTCGAAGTCGCTGGAAAAGCCTGCTGGGAATACTACGGCCAACTTCACGTGGCCCCGGCGGAAGGCAGCCGCCACGTCGGGGTAGTTCCGGGCGTAGTCGCGCAGCCCAAAGTAGCCCGACGAAAACAGCCGGTTTTGCACCTGTCGGGCGTGCACGCCGTGGTCGAAATCGAGCACAGCTACGTCGGCGTTCTTGATTTCGTTGGTGAGGGCAAAGCCGAACAGGGTGACCAGCGCCACGGGCATGCCAAAGAGGATGAGTAGTGTGCGCGGGTCGCGGAAAATGTGGTAAGACTCTTTCCGCACGAACATCAGGAAAGCTTTCATCTAATTTATTTCATTAGGTGAACGTCAGGCAGAGCGCAGCGAAGCATCTCATTCGCAACAAGTAATTAGCTAAAGCACGCGAGATGCTTCCCTGCGCTCTGCCTGAAGTTTTTTGGCGTTGTCATTACTATCATTCCACGTTTTTCGCACCCCGCGCCAGGTGCAGAAACACCTCATCCATCGTGCTCACGCCGAACTGTTGCTTAAGGCCGGCGGGCTTGTCCAACGCTTCGATTTTGCCGTCGACCATGATGCTGACCCGGTCACAGTACTCGGCTTCGTCCATGTAGTGAGTGGTGATGAAAACGGTGACGCCGCGGGCCGCCGCCTCGTAAATCAGGTCCCAGAACTGGCGGCGGGTGATGGGGTCGACGCCGCCCGTAGGCTCGTCGAGAAACACCACAGCCGGGTCGTGAAACAGGGCCACTGAGAAGGCCAGTTTCTGCTTCCAGCCCAGTGGTAGGCTGCCGACCAGCGTGTTGCGCTCGGCTTCCAGGCCTAAGCGCTGGAGCAATGCATCGGTTTTCTCGCGGATGGCAGCGGTTTTCAGGCCATAGATGCCACCGTAGAAGCGAATGTTTTCGCGCACGGTCAGGTCTTCGTAGAGCGAGAACTTTTGGCTCATGTAGCCAATGTGCTGCTTGATGCGCTCGGCTTGGGTAAACACATCAAAGCCCGCCACCGACGCGGCGCCCTCCGTAGGCCCCAGCAGGCCGCAGAGCATGCGCATGGCCGTGGTTTTGCCAGCCCCATTAGCGCCCAAGAAACCGAAAATCTCGCCCGGCGCTACGGCGAAGCTAATGGCATCCACAGCCGTGAAGGCGCCGAAGCGCTTGGTGAGCTTCTCGCAGCGAATGACCGGACCAATGGCAGCAGTTTTCATGAAACGGGTGCGGAATGGTGGGTTTGCAGCAAATCCATGAATGTGTCTTCGATGGTGGCCGGCACCGGCGCCACGGACACGTCGTGGTGGCCTTTGGCGGTGAGGTAGGCCTTGAGGTGGGCCTCGGCTGCCGCATCGGGCTGGGCCAAACTCAGGTGGGCGGTTTCGCCAAATGCGTAGCAGCTGTGCGCGGCCGGGTAGGCACGCAAGTCCTGCAGCAGTGGGTGCATGCGGGCGGCCCGCACCGCATACAGCGGCCAAGGATAGGATTCGCGCAGCGCAGCGGGCGTATCAACGCGCAGCACCTGGCCGGTTTGCAGCAGCGCCACCCGCTCGCACAGGGCGGCCTCGTCCATGTAAGGCGTGGAAACCACGATGGTAATGCCCCGCTCCTTGAGCGTGCTTAGCATGTGCCAGAACTCTTGCCGCGACACGGCATCCACGCCGGTAGTGGGCTCGTCGAGTAGCAGCAGTTCGGGTTTGTGAATGAGGGCGCAGCACAAGGCCAGCTTTTGCTTCATGCCGCCCGATAAGGCCCCTGCCCTCCGGTCTTTGAAAGGCACCAGTTGCTCATAAATGTCGCGCACCAACTCATAATTCTCCCGCACCGTGGTGCGAAACACCGCCGCAAAAAATTCCAGGTTTTCCTGCACCGTCAGGTCCTGGTAGAGTGAGAAACGGCCCGGCATGTAGCCCACCACATTGCGGATGGCGCGGAATTCGCGCACCACGTCGTGCTTAGCCACGGTGGCCGTGCCCGCATCGGCCAGTAGCAGCGTAGCCAGAATGCGAAACAGCGTGGTTTTGCCAGCACCGTCGGGGCCGATGAGGCCGAACAACTCGCCTGGCTCCACGGTCAAACTAACGTTGCGCACTGCCTGGGTGGCACCGTAGGCTTTGCTGATGTTGGTTAGTTCGACGGCGGGCATGGGCAGGGATGATATGGAACAGATTTAGACCGTCATGCAGAGCGCAGCGAAGCATCTCGCGTGGGGAAGTAACTAATTGCGTTGCGCACGCGAGATGCTTCGCTGCGCTCTGCATGACGGTTTATCATTTAGTTGACCAACATTTAAAACAGCACATCCGCCGGCATGCCAATTTTCAGGCTGCCATCGTTTGGCACGGCTATTTTGAGGGCGTACACCAGATTCACCCGGTCCTCTTTGGTTTGAATAACCTTAGGCGTGAATTCCGACTTGCTCGAAATCCACTGCACGCGGCCGTCATATTCGCGGCGCTTGCCCCCGGGCGCGTCTACTAGCACCTTCACCGGCTGGCGCAGCTTCACGCAAGTGAGTTGGTCGCCGGCCACGTAGGCACGCAGAATCAGAGTTTTCGTGTCGCCTATTTTGTAGAGCGGCTGGCCGTAGTTCACCACTTCGCTAGGCTCCACGTACACAGTGAGCACGGTGCCGGCCACGGGATTGGTGACCCGACTTTGGCGCAGCTGGTCAACTACTTGCCTCACCTGTTCCTGCAGCGGGGCCGATTGCGCGGCAGTACCGCTGGCCTGTGTGCTCAGGGCCGAACGCTGAGCGGCCAGCTGCTGACGGGCCGTCGCAATCTGATAATCAATGTCATCAAGCTGCTTGCTGGGCACGGCATCGGCCTTAACCAGGTTGACCACGCGATGGCGTTCGCGTTGCAGGTTGGCCAGCTGCTGAGCCAGGGCGCCGAGCTGGGCCGAAACGTTGGGCGTTTGCTGGCGCACGGCGCGAGTGCTGGCTTGCAACTGGCGCTTGCGCAGGTAGAGCTGGGTGGTGTCGATGACGCCGACTTCGCGGCCGGCGGGCAGCTCGTCGCCCTCCGTCACGGCCAGACGCAGCAACTGGCCTTGGGCCTTGGCGGCCACCACATATTCGGTGGTTTCGAAATTGCCCGAAGCATCGAAGCGGGGCTCCTCGGTTTGGCAGCCCGCGAGCAAACCCATGGCCAGCAGCGCATTGGCCGGTAAAACGAAAGCAAAATAAGGCCGAACGTTCATGGCTGATTGAAATTAGAAGGGTTGGTGGCAGTGGCCCGGGAGCGGCGCCGGTCGCGGTGCACGACGTAGCTGATAACGAACAAGGACAGGTAAGGCAGGACGCATCCCAAGCCAAACCAGCGCCAGAAAGAGCGGCCGTGGCTAGTGGCCATGTAGCCCGTGATGGTGGGCATAAACAGCAGCGGCCACAGCAGGGCAATGATGACTTCCATGAGTAGCGGCTGGTTATCGGGGTCGAGAGGAAGCGCCTAGGATAAGCGAGTAATCGGCCTGCGCCTGCAGCAATTGTAGGAGGTGCAACTGCTGGTTGAGGCGCGCTAAACTCAGGTTGTTGGCTTCGGTGAAATAGTCGCTGAAGCCGATGATGCCGTTATCGAGCTGCACAGCGGCCGTGGCCTGAATTTTCTCACGCAGGGCAATAAGCTCGGCATCCGTCGCCAGCAGAGTTTGGTAGCGTTCCACAGCCGTTTGTTGGCCGGCGAGGGCCACCCGCTGGCTTTGCTCAAAGTTGGTCTGCTGCACGGCCACGGCCTCCTGGCCCAGCCGTATGGCTTCCCGGTCTTGCCGCCGGGTGTAATAGTTGCTCAGGTTCCAGTTCAAGCGCAGGCCGGCCAAGCCGTAGCCGTGAAAGTCGTTGCGCAGAAAGTTGAGCGTGGGCCGGCCGTAGCCTACCTGCCCGAAGGCACTTAGCCGCGGCGCCAGGCGCGCATCACTGAGCTGTTGTTGCCCGGTCAGCAGTGCTTTCTGTTGCGCATACAGGGAGAGCTCGGGCCGCGGAGCCGCGGGGGGCAGCTCAGTGGGCGTGGTCAGGCGAGTGTCCGGACTCAGGGCTTGGCCCAGCAGCTCGCCCAACTGGCGCAACAGGCCGGCGCGGGTGGTGGCCAGCTCGCGTAACTGCTGGTCGAGGTTCAGCACCTCGGCATCGAGGCGGGCCACGTCTTGGCCAGTAGCTACACCGTTGGCGCGGCGAGCCAGCAAGGCTTTGCGGCGCTGCAGCAAGTCGGCCCGCAGGCCTTGGCGCAGGCGGGCGGTTTCCTCACTGAGCAAGGCGCCGAAGTATAGGCCGTTTACCTGTTCGCGCAGCCGAAACAAGTTCACCTCGACCTGCTGGTTGTTTACCTGGCTGGCCAGGGTTTCCAGCTCCTGCTGGCGGCGGGTGGTGCCGCCGTCAAACAGGGTTTGGCTGGCGTCCAGCGTCAGCCGATACTGGTCTTTTGACAGCGTCGGGATATTAATGCCCGGTCCTTCAAGAGGAATTTTCGTCACCTCGCTCTGGTAACTGGCCTGGCCGTTGATGGCCAGCTGCGGCAGGCGCAATTGGGTAGCTAGCCGAGCAGTGTTGTTGGCGGCCTGAGCGTTGTTGAGCGCAATTTGCTTGCGGAGCGGGGCCTGGACTTGCGCCAAATCATAACAATGCGCCAGGGTCAGCACGGGGCCAGAGGCGGGCGGCACGGCGGGCTGGCCCAAGGCCGCGCGGGCCACAAGGCAAAGCACCAGCAGCATTTTTCGTTTCTTATCCATACACTTTAACTACTTGGTTAAGGAGTGGGCAAAAAAATATTAAACCTGAATCGACCGGATGATGAAATCGGCCACGTCGGTGCGCCGCCGCTCCATCTCCTGCTGAAACTCTTCGTCTGACAGCCCCAAACCCGCTTGAAAAACCGGCTTACCCAAAAAAGGAAAGATGAGCATCGACATCATGTTCATCATGAGCTGCGTGGCGGTGATGGGCCGGATGCGGCCCGCGGCCACAGCCTCGTCCACCTGCTGGCGGAATTTGTCGAGGTAGGTCCGCTCCTGCTTAATCGCGGAGGTGAAAAAGAAGTGCGGGTTGCGGTTAATTTCATTAACCACGAACAATGGCAAGAAGCTGTTGCGGCTGATGAAGCCGATGAAGGTGTGCACCATCTCGCGAATCTTGTCGAACAAGTCCTGGTCGGTGGCCAACACACCCATCATGCGGGGCATGATGATGCCGATGGTTCGGCTGATGATGATGGCCGAGAGCTTCTCCTTGCTGCGGAAGTAATAGTGCAACAAGGCTTTGTTGATGCCGGCACGGTCGGCAATTTCCTGCATGCGCGCCCCAGCCAGGCCTTTTTCCAGAAATACCGCCTGCGCGGCTTCCAAAATCAGTTCTTCGGTTGAGCGTTTTTGCGGGTCCATTGCCTGGGTGGTTTAACCGATTGGTTAATGCATTACAAAGATGGCGACAAAATTTTACTAACCAAATCTGATGGGCTTACAAAGGGCAAATGTATTTCGCCAAGCCAGGCATGCCGTTCTTGCGCTTCCATTCCACTCCTGCCCTTTCCCTGCCCTGCCTTCAACTTCGACAGTGAACAAAAAGAAAATTTTCAACGACCCCGTTTACGGCTTCGTCACCATCCCCACTGAATTTCTGTTCGACCTTATCGAGCACCGCTACTTTCAGCGGCTGCGGCGTATTCAGCAACTGGGGCTCACGGGGTTTGTGTATCCGGGAGCGCTGCACACGCGCTTTCACCACGCGCTGGGCGCCATGCACCTCATGTCATTGGCCCTGCGCACGCTCAAGGACAAGGGCGTGAAGATTTCGGCGGCCGAAGGCGAGGCGGCCATGGCGGCCATCCTGCTACACGACGTGGGCCACGGCCCCCTCTCCCACGCCCTGGAAACGGCCATTTTCCAGGACGTGCCACACGAGCAGCTTTCGCTTTTTCTGATGCAGCGGCTCAACGCCGAGTTTCATGGCAAGCTGAGCCTGGCCATTTCGATGTTTGACGGCACTTACGGACGGCCGTTCTTTCATCAGCTGGTGAGCAGCCAGCTCGACATGGACCGCCTCGACTACCTCAACCGCGACTCTTTCTATACCGGCGTAGAGGAAGGCCGCCCCGGCGCCGACCGCCTCATTAAAATGCTGCGCGTGCACGACGAGCGGCTGGTGCTCGAAGAAAAAGCCGTTTACTCGGTCGAGAATTTTCTGGTAAGCCGCCGCTTGATGTACTGGCAGGTATACCTGCACAAAACTGTCACCTCGGCCGAGCAAATGGTCATTCGCGTTGTGCAACGGGCCCGCGACCTGGCCCGCCGCGGCGTAGAGGTGCCTGCCAACACCTGCCTGGGCTACTTCTTAGGCCGCGCCGTGAGCCTGGCCGAGTTCGAGAAAGACGAGAAAATCCTCAGCCACTTCGTGGAGCTTGATGACTACGACATTTGGTCGGCCATCAAGTCCTGGGCTAGCCACCCCGATGTAGTGCTCAGCTACTTGGCCAAGAGCATTCTGCATCGCAACCTGCTCAAAATCGTGCTGGCGCCCGAGCCCTTCGATGAGGAATTCCGCCTCGGCATCCGTGAGCTGATTGAGGAAAAATTCAAACTCTCGCCCGAGGAAGCCGAGCTGCTCATGATTCCGGGCCGCCTGAGCAACAGCGCCTACAATCCCAGCGGCGAGCCCATCGAAATCCTGACCAAGAAAGGCGACGTGGTGAACGTGATGGAGGCTTCCGACCTGCCCAACATCCGCGCCCTCAGCCAGCGGGTGGAGAAGTTCTACATCTGCTACCCGAAGGAAATAGTTTAGTTGTCAGTTGTTGGTTGTCAGTTATCAGGCCTTAACAAGGGGCTTACATTGGCGACCTGACAACTGACAACCAACAACTGACAACTAATTTCGCCCCCATGGAATTTACCGTTCAGCAAATTGCCGAGGTGCTTGGGGGCACCGTGGAAGGCGACGCCACCCTGCGCATTTCCAGCCTGGCCAAGATTGAAGAAGCCCAGGCCGGCTCCCTCACCTTCCTCTCCAACGCTAAATACGAGCCGTTTCTCTACGAAACCGGCGCCTCGGCCGTCATCGTGAGCCAGGCGCTGGCACTGAAACAGGCCATCCAACCGGCCCTCATTCGGGTTGAGAACCCCTACACGGCCTTTAGCCAGCTGCTGGAGTTCTACGCCCAAGCCACCCGCACCGGCAAGCGCGGTGTGGAGGAGCCGGCGTTTATCGGCAAGTCGTCGGAAATTGGCGCGGGGCACTACCGCGGGGCTTTTTCCTACATCGGCGAGCAGTGCAAGCTGGGCGACAATGTGCTGGTATTCCCCCACGCCTACGTCGGCGACCGAGTGACCATCGGCGAGGGCAGCATCATTCACGCCGGGGCCAAGATTTACCCCGACACGGTGATTGGCAAGTTCTGCGTCATCAAAGCCGGCGCCGTTATCGGCTCCGATGGTTTCGGCTTCGCGCCACAGCCCGATGGCTCCTACAAGGCCATTCCGCAAATCGGCAACGTGGTGCTTGAGGACTTCGTGAGCATCGGCGCTAACGCCACCGTCGACTGCGCCACGCTGGGCTCGACGCGGGTGGGCCGGGGCAGCAAAATCGACAACCTCGTGCAGCTGGCCCACAACGTGGAAATCGGCCAAAACACCGTCATCGCGGCCCAGACCGGCATTGCCGGCTCCGCCAAAGTCGGCGACCAGTGCGTGCTGGCCGGCCAGGTGGGCCTGGCCGGCCACGTTACGCTGGCCAACAAAACGACCGTCACGGCCCAGTCGGGCGTGGGCAAGAACGTGAAGCAGGAAGGCACCATCCTGCAGGGCTCCACCGCCTTCGATTTCAAGCAAAACCAGCGCGCCCAAATCGTGTTCCGCCGCCTGCCCGAGCTGGAACAGCGCGTAGCGGAGCTGGAGAAGGCTAAAAACGCGACGGAAAAGCCCTAGCTTTGCATCGGTTTTTGGTTTTCGGTTTTTGGTTTTTGGTCCCAGTTGCTCGTCGATTGGCCTAAAAGCCCAAAAACCAAAAACCGAAAACCAAAAACCGACCATAATGAACGACAAGCAACACACCATTCAGGCGCCCGTGACGGTGCGCGGCATCGGACTGCACACCGGCGTGGAAGCCACCATGACGTTTTGCCCCGCACCCGTCGGCCACGGCTTTAAGTTTCAACGGGTTGATTTGCCCGGCCAGCCCACCGTCGACGCCGACGTGGACAACGTGGTGGACCTGAGCCGCGGCACCACCATCGAGCAAAACGGCGCCCGCGTCAACACCGTGGAGCACACGCTGGCCGCCCTCGTGGGCCTGCAGCTCGACAACGTGCTGATTCAATTGTCTGGCCCCGAGCCGCCCATCATGGACGGGTCGTCGGCTGAGTTCATCAAGGCCCTCGAAACCGTGGGCTTGCAGGAGCAAAACGCCCTGCGCAACTACTACGAAATTCCGGAAAGCATCCGCTACGTGGACAATGCCCGCGGCGTAGAAATTGCGGCCCTCCCCTTGTCCGACTACCGCCTCACGGTGATGGTGGACTACAACTCGCCGGTGCTGGGCTCGCAACACGCCACGCTGGCCGACATCAACCAGTTCGGCGACGAAATTGCTTCTTCGCGCACGTTCTGCTTTTTGCACGAGCTGGAAATGCTCTACAAAAACAACCTCATTCGCGGCGGCGACCTCTCCAACGCCATTGTGGTGGTGGACCGCGTGGTGAGCGACGACGAACTGACCGACTTGGCCAAGATGCTCGGCAAGCCCCGCGTGTCGGTGAAGAAAGAAGGCATTCTCAACAACGTGGACCTGCGCCACAAAAACGAGCCCGCCCGCCACAAGCTGCTCGACCTCGTGGGCGACCTCGCCCTGGTGGGCCGCCCGCTGAAGGGCCAGATTCTGGCCGCCCGGCCCGGCCACGCGGCCAACGTGGCATTTGCCAAGAAAATCAAGAAGAAGATGCTGGAGGCCCGGAGCAACCCAGTGCCGGCTTACGACCCCAGCCGCGAGCCGGTGATGGACATCAACCGCATCATGCAGGTGCTGCCCCACCGCTACCCCTTCCTGCTGATTGACAAGGTGATTCACCTCGATGACCAAGTGGTGACGGCGGTGAAAAACGTGACCATGAACGAGCCCTTCTTCAACGGCCACTTCCCCGGCAACCCAGTGATGCCAGGCGTGCTTCAGATTGAGGGCCTGGCTCAAACCGGCGGCATCCTCGTGATGAATACCGTGTCGGACCCCGAAAACTACTGGCAGTACTTCCTGGGCATCGAGAATGCCCGCTTCCGCAAGCGCGTGCTGCCCGGCGATACCATCGTGTATAGCTGCCAGCTGCTGGCGCCCATCAAGCGCGGCATTGCCAAGATGCGCGGCCAGGCCTTCGTGAACGGCAAAGTGGTGTGCGAAGCCGAAATGAGCGCCGCTATTGTCCGCAAGGACGCTTAGTTTCAGTTATCAGTTATCAGTGAGCAATGAGCATCTTTTGTTCGACTTCACTTCATAACTGTCAACTGTTAACTGTTAACTGTTAACTGTTTTTATGCTTTCCCCCCTCGCCTCTATTCACCCCGATGCCCGCCTGGCGGAAGGCGTCACCGTTGACCCGTTTACGACCATTGCGGCGGACGTTGAAATCGGGGAAGGCACTTGGATTGGGCCCAACGTTACCATCATGAACGGGGCCCGCATTGGGGCACACTGCCAGATATTTCCGGGCGCCGTGGTGGCGGGCATTCCGCAGGACTTAAAGTTTGCCGGCGAGCAAACCACGGCCCACGTGGGCGACTACACCGTGCTGCGCGAGTACGTGACCGTGAACCGCGGCACCGTGGACCGGGGCGAAACCCGCGTGGGCGCGCATTGCCTGCTGCAGGCCTACGTGCACGTGGCCCACGACTGCCTCATCGGCGACCATTGCGTGATTTCGGGCGCTACGCAGATTGCCGGGCACGTCAGCATCGGCGACTGGGCCATTGTGGGCGGCGGCACGCTGGTGCAGCAGTTCGTCAACATCGGGGCGCACGCTTTCATCGGCGGCGGCTCGCTGGTGCGCAAAGACGTGCCGCCCTACGTGAAGGCCGCCCGCGAGCCCCTCACCTACGCCGGCATCAACTCGGTGGGCCTGCGCCGCCGCGGCTATGACGACGAGCAAGTGTACGCCATTCAGAACCTGTACCGCCTGCTCTACCTGGGCGGCTTGAACACGCAGGAAGCCCTGGCCCGCATTGAGGTCGAAGTGCCGGCCTCCACTGAGCGCGACTTTGCGGTCGATTTCATTCGGGCGGCTTCGCGCGGCATCATCAAAGGCCCCAGCAAGCGCAAGCGCGACGAGGAAGAAGGCGAATAACTTCGATGAGCAATTGGCAATGAGCAAGGCACCGTTTGGGTCTCCGCTCCGCACCATTGCTCGTTGTTCCTAGCTCATCACCAATTGCAGATTGAAGCCACCGGCCTGGGCAAGCGCTTCCAGCGCGACTGGATTTTCCGGGGCCTCACGCGGGCTTTCCGGCCGGGCAGCGCCACGGCCGTGCTGGGCCCCAACGGCGCCGGCAAGAGTACGCTCCTAAACACCATTGCGGGCCAGCTGCTGCCCACCGAAGGCGCTTTGGCCTACACCTTATCCGGCCGCCCCGTGGCGGTAGAGGACGTGCCGCAGCACCTGGCCTACGCCGCCCCCTACCTGGAGCTGCTGGAGGAGCTGACGCTTCTGGAGCTGCTCCGCTTTCATACCCAGTTCAAGCCCCTGCAGGCTGGGGTATCGCTCGAAAGGCTTATTGACATTATGTACCTGGAGAAGGGCCGCCACCAGCTGGTGCGCGAGTTTTCCTCGGGCATGAAGCAAAGGCTTAAACTAGGCTTGGCCCTGTATGCCGCTGCGCCGCTGCTGCTGCTGGATGAGCCCACCACCAACCTCGACGCCACCGGCGTGGCCTGGTACCAGGAGCACGTGGAGGCCACCCGCGCGGGGCGCACGCTGCTGCTCAGCTCCAACGTACCGGCTGAGTATAGCTTCTGCGATGAGGAGCTGCTGGTAACGGATTTCCAGACCGGGAAGCGCTGAGGGGCTACTGGCCTGCCGCCAAACGCTGCGCTAAGTCTTCAATATCTGCTCTGCGGGCCAGTACGGCCAGCCATTCGGCCGGAATGGCGGCTTCGCCATACGCTAGCCCGGCCAGGCCCCCGGCCACGGCGCCGGTGGTATCGGTGTCGTCGCCCAGGTTCACGGCGGCCAGCACGGTGGCGGCGTAAGTGTCATGCTCCAATAGGCACCATAGGGCAGCTTCGAGGGTATCGACGACGTAGCCAGAGGAAGAGATGGTGCTTTCCGGTTGGTCAAGCAATGTTCCGTCCAAGACCCTGCGGTAATGAGGCCATTCATAGAAGACCGGCCCTTTTGCTTGGGTTTGAAGCCAATTGTATCCCGCCGTTCTGGCTTGTTCTACCGACGCGGCGATGCCAAAACCACTCAGTAACCCCCGCGCTACCAGCAGATATAGAAAGCAGCCCAGCGTGGACCGTGGGTGCCCATGCGTGACGCTGGCTACGGCCTCGGTTAGGGCCCAGGCCGCGTTTAAATCTAAGGCTTCGGCACGCCAGGTGTCGTGGAAAACCAGGGGCAGAATCCGCATCAGTGCCCCATTACCATTGTCAGACTCCAAATTCGGGCCGGCCTTCGTTGGCTCAGTCCCACGTTGCAGGCGGCCGATGGCGGTGCGGGTAGCATTGCCAACGTCGAAGGTCTCACCGTGAGCCGTCCAGTAGGACTTGTAGAGCCAATTGATGCTGCGCTGGGCGAAGTCGTTCAAATCGGGCAGACCGTTCTTGAGGCCGCCGGGCAGGGCTAAAGTTTCGGCCAGGCAAAATGTCAGCGACGAGTCATCGGACCAGGTGCCGGCTGACTGGCGGTGCGTGCCGTAGGCGCGCATGCCGGTCACGGGGTCTTGCTGGCGGGCGACACGGGACAAAAACTCAACGGGCACGCCGAGGGCGTCGCCTACCGCCAGGCCCAACAGGGCCGCGCGGGCCGCGGCTTCAAGGGAGGATTGCATGGGTGCAAGGTAGCTGGGCGGCTACATAAACAGCTTAAGGAATGTGTTCCAGAACCAGCTTTTTTCCGCTTGCATGAGCCGGGAAAGCAACTTGTCCGACGCGTTGGCGAGCTGCTGGATGTCGGTCAGGGCCGTGTGGAAGGCGCGGTAGTCGGCATCGGCGGCATCGCCGGGCAGGGCAGCCAGCTGGTCGATGCTGCGTTTCATCTGGTCGAGCTCGCGGCGCTTGCGGGCCCGGATGATGCAGCGCGTGACTTGCAGCATATCCTTTTCGGCCACGAAGAACTCGCGGCGTTCGCCGGGTCGCAGTTCTTTGTAAATCAAGCCCCAATCCAGCAACTCGCGAACGGTCATGCTGGCATTGCCGCGCGATATTTTGAGTTGGGCCATCAGGTCTTCGGTGCTCAGGGCCGTGGGGCTCACCAACAACAAGGCATGCACCTGGGCCAGCGTTTTGCTCACGCCCCAATTGGCCCCAGTTACACCCCAGGTGTGAATGAACTGGGCTTTGGCTTCGGCCAGCGTAAGTTGTTCGCTTTGATAATCAGATTTTCCCTGCGGCATGACGGCTCACCTAATAGGCGCTTAGAAGCAATAAATAAAAGCTTAACGGAAGCGGACAAGGCAATATGGAAAATATAAGCTTGGACTGAATTTCTATTTCCGAAGCCCATATTAAGCATATACCTAGTAAAGTAATTGGAACGGCAAAGACCAAAGAATATGGGTTGAGGCACAAAACACCTCCACTCAAAGCAAGCCAGAGCCCCAAAACGGGCTTTTTTACTTTGTTATCGGATGCCATAACTTATTTGGCTTGCTTGGTTGAGAGCAAATCAGCTACCGCAGTCGCGCAGGTTGGATGCTCGAACTTAAATCCCAGGTTAAGCAGCCGCTCGGGGTACACTTTGCGGCTTTTCAATATCAATTCCGTTTCGGTGCGCAGCACAAAGGCTCCGATTTCCAGCAGCCACTTCGGCTGCGGCAGCCGTAGCAACGGACGCAGTTTCTGGCACAACAAGCTGTTAAAATCTTGATTGGTCAACGGGTTGGGCGCGCACAGGTTGAATGGCCCCGCTTCTTCGGTTTTGGTCGCCAAGAATTCCACGGCGCGGCAAAAATCCTGGATGTGCAGCCAGCTCACCCACTGCCGCCCGGTGCCCTGCGGCGTGCACAAGCCCAGCCGCGCCAGCCGGGCCATCACCGGGAAGGCCCCGCCGTCGGTTCCCAGCACGATGGATGTACGCAGGGCTAGCCGACGGGTACTAGGTGTGTTAGACTCCCCAAAAGCCTGCTCCCAGGCCGTGGCAACCTCTACCGAAAACCCACTGCCAATGGTGCCAGCGGCTTCGGTGTTGGCCGGCTGGGCGCCTTGGGTATCGGCATAAATAGTGGCCGTGGAGGAATTGAGCCACACTTTGGGCGGCACGGCGCAGCTGGCCACAGCCTGGCCCAGCACGCGGGTACTGTCGACGCGACTGGCGATGATGTCGCGTTTGTTGGCCTCATTGTACCGGCAATCGACGGTGCGGCCAGCCAGGTTTACCAATATGTCGGCGCCCTCCAATTCAGCGGCCCAGGGGCCCGGTTTTTGGGCATCCCACCGACAGAAGTCGGGCCCTGGCGCCACGCTTCGAGCGATGACGACTACCCGATATCCCAACTGCAGGAAATGCCGGCGCAGGTGGCGGCCCAAAAATCCGTTGCCTCCGGCAATGACCAACTTCGGTGCTTTCATGCTTATGCCACCCGTGGGAAAGCGCCAACCGGCCCGTTCCGGCGGCTACAGCGGGCGCAGCAAATGTATCACAAGTTTCAATAATTATTGAAACTTGTGATACATATTTTTATAGGCTTACACCATACCTATTGCCAACAGGTGGTTTAGCTTACCTGATAGAAACTCCGGCGCGCCCGGCGCAATAGCTGTTCGGCTAACTCCTTATCCGGGGCTTCTGGCAACGCAGACGCAGCAAACGCCGCTTCCACTCGCACCACTAGTTTCTCGGCCTCGGCTACAAGCTCTTCATATTCAAACTCACCTCGCCGAATTGCAAGCAGAAACTCCCGGTTTGGGCGGCGTACATGCAATTCGCCACTAACAGCAATTTCCTCGGCCATCTGCAGTAGCCTAAATACATGCAGCATGTTTTTAGCGTCGTAATTTTTACCATGCTGCACGGTGTTTTGATAGCGCTCAGCGTTACGCTTCTCCACCCACTCCCAGTATTCGCGAAATGCCCGGCAGTACGTGCTATAGCCGTTGCGATTGAAGGATAAATAGGCGACTGGCTCCTCCCCTTTTGGCACAGCTGAGAGCAGCACGTCCTGCGACGTTTCGGGGTCGCGCACGAGGCCGCGGTAGTGATGCCGACGCTCCGGCGTGGCATCGACGAATAAAGCATATAAATCGGTGAGGTGCGGCACGTTGGCCAGGCCGCACTGCGCCATATTGAAACCATTGCGCGCCAGCCAGGTGGCTACCGGCTGCGCCCCAGCGCCCACCGTTACGTAGCAAAAATCAAGTACCGACTTGCGCGCCGGCGGCTCGGGATGGTTTATTTTCTTGTTCAAGCCTTTGGCTTTGCGGATTTGCGCCACGGCGTATTCGGCGAAGCTTTGCCGGCAGAGCTTGGAAAGGAAATCTGCGGCGTGAAATTGCTCGAACAATGCATGCCTATAAACTACACAGTCAGCCGGAGTGCCTAATAATTCGAGCACCGTGGGGTTATTTTTCAATAATAATTCCACAAAGCGACGCAGTTCGTAAAACACCTCGTCGTTGGTTTCATTGGCTACCTGCGGTACATAATCAAGGCCGTAAAACTGGTCTTCGGGTAAGATAAAGACGCCCTTTAAATCGGTATCGGAATGCGGTAGATTGGTGCCATAAGCCCGGCTGCCGCTAATGGCTTCGAAAAGAATTAAATTTTGATGGCGCAGGTCGGCAATGGTCAACATAAGATTATTCACTCGAACTACTGTGCAAATGCCTCGCTAATCAGGGCTTGAAATACCGCATTCAATTCGCAGGCTACGCTTCCCGGCCGCAACAGCGGCAAGGTTTCTCGCGCTGCCTGGCCAGCCCCCAGTTCGGCTTGCAGAAATTTGACCAATGCGGCCGGATGCGACACCACGGTTTTTTCGTTAGCGGTGGCCTTTCGGGTTATCAAGTCGTCTACGTCGCTTTGCAGCGTGGCAGGCAGCAATTCCCGCAGCGGCGCCAATTCCATGGGCGGCACGGTGGGTCGCTCCCGTATCCAGCGGGCGGCCAATGCCGAGCGTAGGGCGTAGAACAGGCGTTTCAGGCGGACTTCATCCCCCACTAGGTCCTCCTCCACGCCGCGCCGCAGCTGGCCCAGGTAATGGTGCAAGCCAGCTTTGCGATTAAAGGCGGCAGGCCACAGCGGCGCCAGTTTCGCACGAAAATGCAGCGCCTCGTGGTATACCACCGGCGACTGCAGCCACTCAAACAACGCGGCGTTGGAAGCGCGCATCAGACGCAGGGCCTTGCGCAGCTCCCACCCGGCTAGGTCCAGCTCATCATCAACGGGGAAATTGAGGGTGTCGCGGCCTTCGTCGAGGGTGAGGTACCAAGCTGGTGGATGGCAGTAAATTAAACGCACGTCGAAATCCGAATCGGGCGACGGAAAGCCCCAGGCGCGGCTGCCCGCCTCGCAGGCGTAAAGGATGCGAATACCGTGGGCGGCTTCGAGCTGGGCGAGAGCAGTTTGGATGCGACTAACCATGTTTAATTACCTAATTGCCATAAATTATTGCCTTGTTGCTTTTTTCATCGTTCCAATTTATTTTCATCAAATGTGAACCAGTAATCAGAATGCAAGCCACTTCTTTTTCTTGAGCAAGGCCATAGAAATCCATGTTCATTAGTACTAAATCCGGTGTGTAGTTTATTGTCACCGGGTTGTGGGTATATAAGGCATCGTTAAATAGCGGGTCAACAAGAGTAATAACATTTTTTTCAATGGTGGCCAGAAAGGTTTTCGACTCCCAGTTCACCATATAATACGTGTGCCCTTCTAACCGAAAAGTGGAAAATACCTGCAAGCCATAAAATTCAAATACTGAATGGACCTGACTTGCGCCGGTTGTATCGGGAGCATGTGTTCCATAGTCAAATTTTCGGTCCTGCGGCTTCTGCATTCCCTTCCAGCGCCTGAGCTTGGCGGGTTCCGCAATCACTTGCAGGTCAGCGCCGCCCATCATGTGGCCTAAAGAGGAGAGCACAAAGTATTTACCATCCTGTTTGATAATGGAATTCGGGCAGGTAGCTCCCGTCATGTAATAATTGCGGCGAAGCTTGTCATAGAAATAAACTTCGCCGCCAAACTCACCATTACACGTCAGGAAGGATAGATAACGCTCGTCTTCAAACAATTTAGGCTGTCTATTAAACGGAACCTCGGCACTGTAAGGCTCCCACCCATTAATGGAGCCAAAGGCATAGTATTTTCCCTCCGACAGCCCTACTAATTGCCCGTTAATCAGCCAGTGGTATTGAAACCGCCTGGTATTTAGCCGGCGCTCAAAATCCAAATCTCTGACTTGGTTTTCAATACTGTAGCACGCGAAATAGCCTGGCTCGAACAGAGTTACTAAGTCGTTTTTATAAATTATGGAATACGACAAGGGAAATGGCTTTGCCGCATAGGGATTGCGCAACACTATTTCCGACTTGGTCAAACCCAGTGCTTTTCTGCCAGCTTCAATTTTGAAATTCTTGCCTACTCCTGCACTGTCTTCCTTATAGAGCAACGGCAAGGGCAAGGGTGCTATTTT
Source organism: Hymenobacter properus (assembly GCF_015694735.1). GTDB lineage: Bacteria > Bacteroidota > Bacteroidia > Cytophagales > Hymenobacteraceae > Hymenobacter > Hymenobacter properus. The sequence goes on from NZ_JADQDP010000001.1 coordinate 432,315, forward strand.
AAAGAGCTGCTGTATTTCCTTTTGCCTTTTCTGATTATACTCAAGGAAGGCCCTAAATTCTGGAGGAGCTACGTATTGTTCGGGCTCTGTTTTCTTTGGCGCACATTGTTGTAAGCCCAGCCCTACCCCGACACTGGCAACAAGCACTTTGTAGATTCGGCGCATCATTCAATTCTAATTAAAAGGCACATCCTCGTTCTGCCCACCTACAGCCGCGGGTCCACGGCTTCGCTTTCCAGCGCTAGCACACCGAAGACGCACTGATGCACCCGGCGCAGGGGCTGCCGGGCCACGAAGCGTTCCAGGCCCTCCACACCGAGGGCAAACTCGCGCAGGGCGAGGTTGCGCTTGGCTTTCACGTTGCGCTGGCGGAGGCGGTCGAGGTTGCCGGGCAGCAGGTAGTCGGGGCCGTAGATGATGCGCAGGTACTCGCGGCCGCGGCATTTGAGGGCGGGCTGGAGCAGGCCGCCTTTGTCTTGGGGCACGAAGTCGTAGGGTTTCACCACCATGCCTTCGCCCCCGGCGGCGGTGAGGTCGGTCCACCACTGGATGGCGGCTTCGACTTCGGCGGGGTCCTGGAGGGGGACGACGCGGTAGGGCGTGGCGCGGAGCAGGCCGGGGTCGGCGAGGGCGAGGGAGCGCAGGGTTTCCATGTGCCAGGCGTGGTCGCGGTCGAAGTAGGTGCGGCCTTCGGTGGCGAGCAGGTGGAAGGGCGCCAGCTTGAGGTCGTCGAGCGAGAGGACGGGCCAGCAGTAGCGGCGGTAGGCGTCGGCGTAATGGGTGGCGGCGTGGCGGCGGGCGGTGGTGCGGGCCAACAGGGCTTCGGCGCCGTCGAGGTGGCGGGCGGCGGCTTCGGTGAGCGCGGCTTCGACCTGGGGCAGGGCGGCATTGGCGGCGGCGGCCACGGCGGCGTACTGGTTTTTCACCAGCTCCTGGGCTTTGGCCGACCACGGCAGCAGCTCGGCATCGAGGCAGACCCAGTCGGTGTCGAATTTCTCCCAGAAGCCGGCGGTGTTCAGGGCGTCGCGCAGGCGGGCGAGGAAGGCGGTTTCGAGGGCGGCGTCGGTGAAGAAGTTGCGGCCGGTGCGGGTGTAGCACTTGCCGATGCCCTCGCCATCCAGCCCCATGCGGCGCTGGATGGCGGCTTCGTCGCGGCCCAGCACTACGACCACGCGGCTGCCCATGTGCTTTTCTTCGCACACCACGCGCTCCACGCCGAGGCGCTTGTAGTAGTCGAACGCTTCGGCGGGGTGTTCGAGCAGGTCGGGCAGGGCCGAGGTTTCGGTGGGCGACATGGTGGGCGGCAGGTACAGCAGCCACTTGGGGTGCAGGGCGAAGCGCGACATCACCTCCAGGGCAGCTACGGCGTTTTCCTCGCGGATGGTGACGCCGCGCATCAGCCGGGTTTCGATGAACTGCTTGCCGGTGACGTCGCGGATGTCGAGCAGGTCGTCTTGTTCGTGCTGGGCGGTGGTGGTTGGTTGTTCGTTATCAGCGGTTAGCTCGTGCTGGGCTTGTGCCTGCAGGGCGCGGTAGTTGAGCGGGCGCACGGGCTCGCAGTAGACCTGCGCGGCGGGCACGGCCACGAGCTCGCGCTCGGGGTAGCGCAGGGCGGTGAGGCGGCCGCCGAACACGCAGCCGGTGTCGAGGTCGATGGTGTTGTTGAGCCATTCGGCGTCGGGCACGGGCGTGTGGCCGAAGGCGACGATGGCGCGGCCCCGGTACTCGCGGGCCCATTCGTAGCGCACGGGCAGGCCGAATTCGTCAATCTCGCCGGTGCTTTCACCAAACAGCGCGAAGGCCCGCACGGCACCCGAGCCGCGGCCCTGCATCTCCTCGGGCAGGCCGGCGTGGGCCACCACCAGCTTGCCGCCGTCGAGAACGTAGTGGCTCACCAGGCCGTCGAGGAAGCGCCGCACCTCGCTTTTGAAGGCTTCGGGCTCGGTTTCGAGCTGGGTCAGGGTTTCGGCCAGGCCGTGGTTGACGGTGACGTTTTTGCCGTTGAGGTGGCGCAGAAGCTTGATGTCGTGGTTGCCGGGCACGCACAGAGCGATGCCGTCGCGCACCATGCTCATCACGAGGCGCAGGACCTGCGGGGAAGCCGGGCCGCGGTCCACGAGGTCGCCGAGGAAGACGGCTTTGCGGGTCGTTCGGGCGGGCGCCTCACCCCCCGGCCCCCTCTCCGATAAAGGAGAGGGGATGCGTTCAACAGGTGCATAACTGTGCATGTCCGGTGTCCCCTCTCCTCTTTCGGAGAGGGGGTCAGGGGGTGAGGCGCCCGCCTGAACAGCCACCGGCGCCACCACCCGCACGCCCAAATCCCGCACGTCATTAATGGGCTCTTCCAACACCTGATACCCCAGCTGCTCCAGCAGCGCGCGCAGCTCCTCGTAGCAGCCGTGCACGTCGCCGATGATGTCGAAGGGGCCGGTTTCCTCCTGGCGGTTGTTGTAAAGGCGGTCGCGGGTGATGGACTGGACGGCGTCGATTTCGCCCACGTTGCGCAGGTGGTGGATGTGCCGGAAGCCTTCTTCTTTCAGACTGCGCAGGCTGCGGCGCAGGTCCTGGCGGTGGCGGGCAATGACGTGCCGGCCCATGTGGCGGCGGTCGGGGCGCTGGGCGTTGCGCTCCTGGGCGACGGATTCGGGCACGTCGAGCACGATGGCCACGGGCAGCACGTGGTATTGGCGGGCCAGGGCCACCAGGGGCTTGCGGCCCTCGGCCTGCACGTTGGTGGCATCGACCACGGTGAGCAGCCCGCGCTTCAGGCGCTTGGCCACCAGGTAGTGCAGCAGCTCAAAGGCGTCTTTGCTGGCCGATTGGTCGTTTTCATCGTCGGCCACCAAGCCCCGGCAGGCATCGGAGGACACTATTTCCGTGGGCTTGAACAAGCGCCGCGCAAACGTGGACTTGCCTGCGCCCGTGCTGCCGATGAGGAGGATGAGGGAGAGTTCAGGGAGCTTGAGGGTATCTTGGGGCATTGGAAAGGACAAGGCGTAGAGTTGCCGTATACAAGGTTAGGCACGGCTACCCACAACTGAAGCATTATTATGAAAGTCGGCAAGCAATTCAACACGCTCACTTACGGCGAGTACCTGCACCTGATTGAGAATCACAAGAAGTTCACGGACTTCAATACGTTGGGCCTATTTCGCTCCATTGTGGAAACCACGAAGCTGAGCCTCGAAGAGAAACTTAAGCTGCGGCAAGTGGCTGTGGCGGCGTTTGCGAAGACGTTTGAGTTTCTGCAATTGAAAGACCCACGAACCTATCTGGCGGTTATGACTCTGGGCGAAAATCTGACCGTTGCTGACAAAAATCAAGTTTGGGAAAATATTCGGCACAATCAGCAACGAATTTTGGAAAGCAAGAAGTTAAATCATCGAAATTTCGGCACGTACTCAAAGCATGACTGCGGCTATGATACTTGCTTTATGAATGGACTGATGACGAAACAGGGGTCCACCATAGCTTATTATGGTAGTGGGGAAATGGGTTTCGGCTCGGATACCTGTAATTGGGCTAAGGAATTAAAAGCCGAGCGGCGCAAAAAAGACAGAAAAGAGGAATCTCAAATTGTTAGACAGTCGCTGGACAGTGAATAAGCATGCTGAAAAAGGAAATCAAAACACTGTTTAAGAATATAAGAACCGGTAATGCAGAACAAGTTTTCTTATCAATAAAAGCCAATCCTGAATTAGCCAATGTCTGCAGTTCAGCACCACCTAAAAAAGACGATGGACAGTCACCGCTTCAAGTCTCTTTCAAAGTCGGAAACTTTCAGATTGCCGATTTTTTAATTGATAATGGAGCCAAAGTAAGTTTTGTAGAGCAGTCTACCGTAAATCAATGGAATGCTCCGGTTCTGCACGATTGCATTATGGCTGTGATTTATAATTCTTACACGCTGTCAAAAGAAGAAACACGATTTGAAGAAGGAATTAGGCTTTTATCCCGGGTTTTGAGCCAAGGCGCAGATGCGAATGCAATTGACTCGTATGGAAACTCTGCTCTACACAGAGCCATTCTGGATTCCAAGCAGATGATTAATCATCCAAGCGCCGCCATAGAAAATGGAATTCTCTTGAGCCAACTGAAACGAGTCTTTCGTTTATTAATTGATGCGGGTGCTGACCCAACAGCCTCAAATGCTACTCGTCCAAGTCCAATCAGCTTTTTATCAAATTTTGGTTTGGCAAAATTTGAGCTTCTGACTTTTTAATTGGTTTCAATACCAAACACCGCCATCTGCGAGGGAGCGCCCACGCCTTCTACCTCCTCCCCCATGCTCTCCAGCCGCAGCTGATACCCGTGCCGCTCGGCCACGCCGGCGGCCCAGGCGGCAAACTCGGCGCGGGACCATTCGAAGCGGTGGTCGTCGTGGCGGAATTCGCCGGCGTTGAGCTTTTCGAAGAGCTGATTGTAGTCGGCGTTGGGGCTGGTGACGAAGACGTGCGCCGGGCGGGCCTGGCGAAATACCACGGCTTCGAGGGCGGCGAGGCGGTTTTCGTCGAGATGCTCGATGACTTCGACCAGGGCCGCCACGTCGAAGCCGGCGAGGCGCTCGTCGCGGTAAAGCAGCGAACCCTGGATGAGGTCGATGCGGGTGCGCTGGCGCGGGGGCATCTCGTCGAGGTGCAGGCGCTGGGCGGCGCGGGCCAGCGCCTGGTGCGAGACGTCCATGCCGAGGATGTACTCAATTTTGGGCTGGCGCAGGAGTAGACGCAGCAGCTTGCCCTCGCCGCAGCCCAGGTCGAGCACGCGCTTGGGAGCCAACTGGTAGATTTCGTGGGCTACTTGCTGCAGGCGGAGGTCGTGGAGGGAGAGCTTGGGCTGTAGCGTGGAGTCGGCAAGTCCGCGCATGGCATCGTCTGTCACTTGCGCCGCCGTAGTTTCTACTGAGCTGCTTTCATGTTCTTCCATGCGCGGACTCGCAGAGTCCACGCTACTTTCATCTCCTTCCATTAGCCGCTCCAGTGTCGGGTTCACGTAGGCGGCCAGGTAGCGCAGGTAGCGACGCGTGATGAAGCCGCGCTCCGGGTGCTGGGGCAGCCAGTCGCCGCCGCGATGCAGCAGCTTCTCGGCCTCGTGCTCGCCGATGTAGTAGTGCTTGTCGTTGTCGAGCACCGGGAGCAGCACGTAGAGGTGGGTGAGCACGTCTTGCAGCCGCAGGCCGGCGTGGCGCAGGTGCAGGGTGTAATAGCGGCTGTCGCCCCACTCCGGTACGGTGGGGTCGAGCGGGGTGGTTTCGATGTCCACCTCGTAGCCCAGCGGCTCGAAGAGGCGGCGCGGCCAGTCAGGGCCGGGCGCCGATACGACGGCCACTTTCACGGCCAGCGGCAGGGCTTGGGCGGGTAGGTCGGGCTTGTCTTTGCAGGTGCCGTTCATGGCAGTGCCGTAGGCTTTGCTAAGGGCCGCGCTCAGGAAGGACGAGGCCACGTAGGGCCGGTCGTTCACGTATTGCTCCAGCGCAAAGCCTTCGCCGGACGCGCCACCCTTGCCTCGCACGAGGCCCACGGGGTCGAGGTCGAGTAGCAGGGCGGCGGTGCAGCGCTCAGTGGTGGCTTCAGGATAGAAGATGTGAGCCTGACCGCCGGCAATTTCGATACTTTGCAGGCGCGCGGGGTTTTTGTGCAGCAGGTAGCCGAGGTCGGTGGCGGGCTGGTAAGTGGTGGAGATGGTGAGGAGCATAGACTATTGCAGATTGCACAGCGTTGGGAAGCAGGGCGCAAGGGTTGGCAAGCTACATCAGCTTCTTTTGTCGCGCAGCAATATAAAATCACCTATGAAACCCTTTTTATCCTGCTCCTGCTGCTAACCATGTGTTCGAAGCCACGACCTGTCACTTTCAAGGAATGCCCCTGCACGCATACCGACCCTGAAAAGCGACTTTACAACCAAGTGCTTATTGAACTAATTGAGCAGCATTTCTATAGTAGCTACTTGCCCGATAGCGCCAATGAACAAATTCGGGCAGAACTCCAACGACAATTCCCACAAAGCTCTGATTACAAAGTAAGCACCGTGGAATTTCAGCATTATGAGACTGTTCGAAAAGAATTAGAAGCAGTCCAGCAAAACCGCCTTTTCAATGATAGCGCTCGGTTTGAGACAATTTATTTGGGTACGGATTTGCGCCGGGGGCTCGTTCCTTTCACCTTGCCTCAGCTATCACAATCTGCAGACACAACCGACGCTTTTGCCAGATTAAATATCAGAATTAATTCACTGTTTTCTCAGGTCGTGCTAAGTGATACATCTATCGCCATTCACCAACTTAACACCTTGCAATCAGGCATAGTACCTGCTGATTTTCAGCTTTGCACTGCCAAAATCACCATGCGCCCTACAAATCATAAAAGGCCGTTTGACTGGGAGCGCACGACCGTTCGCTTCTCAAAAATTGTATTCAACGCGACGAAGACCAAGGCATTGCTCAGGTATGACATGAGTTGCGGCGGTAATTGTGGATTCGGCGAAATCCTATTGGTAGAAAAAACAAACGGCAACTGGCATATCAAGCAATCGGAAGAACTTTGGATTTCCTAGATAAAGCGCCTGATGATATCAAGAATGAATAATCTTCCGAATTTTGTCCTAGCCGGATTCACTTTCACCGGTCAATTGCATTTTGCCCGATACCATCCCCCAAACCGCTCCCTCCGGTCCGTCCCTCAACGATTTCGCCAGCTTCTACCTCTACGGCCTCACTAGCCAACCCTACCGTCAATCTTCTGATTTAACGAAGTTTGGCGAGCTGTATAACCTGGTAATTGGCAACCACGGCGGCTTGGGCCTGGCCAGCACTTTCCATCCCTACCAACTGGTAAATCAGGCCGGAATTACGGTGTGGTACGCGGCCTACGCGCAGTTCTATGCCCAGCCCAACAGGCTAGAGATGTTCGCGGAGATGACCGTGGAAAAGGCATCTTTTGTGGTTGTGCCGCCGGCCTCGTTTGGCGAATTCCACCTCTGGCCCGACACTCGCCTGACGGCCGATGAAAACCCGATTTTCAGCCGCTTCATTCCCTTTGTCATTCCCTTCCTGGTGCGCAAAGACCCAGAGCTCCTGCGCTGGGACGCTGAATTTGCCGCTGCCGAGGGCGACCAAAGCCGCCTCCGCCCCTATCTCGACGCCGTGAATGCAGCCATCAAATTCGTACAGCCGGCCCCCGCGTTCGTGCTGGGGTTTGGAGAGTTCGACGAGCAACAACCGGAACTGTTAATTGACAAGTTTGTGAACTGTCGGGACATGCTGCTGTAAGAAGACAGCCTTCTGTCATGTCGAGCGCAGCCGAGGCATCTCGCGTGCGCAACGCAATCCAATCGTCAGGATTACTGCTACACGCGAGATGCCCCGGCTGCCCCCGGCATGACCGTTTTAGTGGGACTGTACTGTTCCAGGCTGCAACGCTACCGCGGCCTTGTTCTCTACCGCTGAGCCGCCCAAAAACTTCTTATACCAACGCCCCGAGTCCTTCAAAATGCGCTCCTGCGTCTCGTAATCGACGTGGATGAGGCCAAAGCGGGGACCATAGCCCTCGGCCCATTCGAAATTATCGGTCAGGCTCCAGGCAAAATAGCCGCCCACGTCCACGCCCTCGCGCCGGGCCCGCAGCACCTGGCCGATGGCCGCCTGCAGGTAGGCGCGGCGGGCCGCGTCGGGCACACGGCCCGCCACTACATCATCGGGGAAGGCCGAACCACTTTCGGTGATAATCAGCTTGGGAGCGTTGGGGTAAGCCGCATACTGCTTGAGCATGTGGTAGATGGACTCTGGATACACCTCCCAGCCCATGTCGGTGAAGGGCACGCCCCGCTGCATGGCGGGCACCAGAGTGGCCCATTGCAACGGCAGCCAGGGCGAAAATTTCACCACTTCGCGGGTGTAGTTCTGGATGCCCCAGAAGTCGAAATCGAACTTGAGGCGCTGCTCGTCGCCGGGCTTCTGATAGCGGTCGAGCAGCCAGCGCAGGGCGGGCAGTTCGGCCACCGGGTAGCCCAGGCCGAGCGTGGGCTCTACGAAAAAGCGGTTGAGCAGGGCGTCGGCGCGGCGGGTGGCGGCTTCGTCGTAGGCATTGCCGGGGCGGTAGGGCACCGTGTAAGAGCACGAAAACGTAGTGCCAATTTCGGCCGATTCGGGCAGCAAGGCGCGCAGGGCGCGCCCCCCTTCGGCCTGGGCTAGCGTGGCGTGGTGGGCCGCCGCCAGAAACGCTCCCAGGTGTCGCCGGCCCGGCGCGTGAATGCCCAGCAGGTGGCCCGCGCCCACAAACACCATGGGCTCGTTGAGCACGCACCAGTGCGCCACCCGGTCGCCAAGGCGGCGGGCCATGAGCTGGGCATATTCCGAAAACCAGCCCACGATGTTGCGGTTGGTCCAGCCGCCCCGGGCCTGCAGGGCGCTGGGCAAGTCCCAGTGGTAGAGCGTGAGCCAGGGGCGCAGGTCGCGCTCCAGGCAAGCATCCACCAGCCGGTCATAAAAATCGAGGCCGCGGCGGTTCACCGCGCCAATGCCTTCGGGCAGCACCCGCGCCCAGGCGGCTGAAAACCGAAAGTCCGTCAGGCCCATTTTGGCGGCCAGGTCAAGGTCGGTTTCGTAGCGGTTGTAGAAATCCGCTGCCACGCGCCCGTGCTCGTTGCGCCGAACCACGCCCTTGCGGCGCGTGAAATCGTCCCAGATGCTGGGCCCCTTGCCCTGGTGCTGCCAGGCGCCCTCCGTTTGGTAAGCCGCGGCCGAGGCGCCCCAATGAAAATCGGGCCCAAAATCGGCGCGGGAAAACGGCAGCGGCGCCGAGGACGGGAAGAAGGCGGCCGGGAGCGGCTCGTCGTAGCGGGGCGGTAGCTTTATCATGCGCAGGGCGCGGAAGGGCGTTTAGAACGTAAAACAGAATAACGCAGATGGAGGCTTTAGCAACATAAGCGGAACGTCGTGCTGAGCGGAGGCGCAGCCGAGTCGAAGCATCTCTACCGCGCAACGTGATTCATATAACTGATTTCACTATTGCGGTAGAGATGCTTCGGCTGCGCTCAGCATGACGTTCTTATTGGGTGCACCGTTCAACTTTTGTACTCCACTGCCCGGCAGCTGCTCCCGCAGCACCGCATCCAGCACGTCGGCCGTGTGGTCGGGGTAGTTTACGGGCACGGTGTCGTCGCGGTGCAGCCACTGGTCTACTTTGTCCAAGTTTTTGTCTTTAAAGTTTTTAATGACCGGTACACCCATCTGGGCCAAAGCCGCCGCATTGCACTGCTGCTCATATTGCTGTTTCATGGGCATCACCAGCAGCTTTTTACCTAAAAAAAGTGCCTCCGCGGGCGTTTCGAAACCGGCGCCGCACAGCACGCCGGCAGCTCGGGCTAGGCTGTCGAGAAAGGCGCTGCCGCTCACCGGCCATACGCGCACGTTGCCGTAGGTGGCCGGCATCTGGCTGTGCTTGCTGAACACCTCCCAGCGCGTGCTGCGGCTCAGGTATTGCAGACGCTCCACCAGTATTTCCTCTTCATAAGCCGGCAAATACACCGTGTAATGGCCTTCATTAGTGGGGTTGAGTTCGCGCACCTGCTGGCGGATGACGGGCGTAGAAATACCCTGCCCGTATTCCTGAAAATGAAACCCGTAGCGCGCCGTGCTCGGCGCGTAGTGCTTCAGCACGGCACGGCCGGCCGGGTCTTCCCGCTCGGGCCGGGGAGCGGCAGGATGCAACACGGCGCTTTGGTGGCTCAGGGCCACGCAGGGCACCTCGCGCAGCTTGCAGGCCCAGCTGCTCACCGGCTCAAAGTCACTGATAACCAAGTCATAGCTTTCCACCGGCAGGTGGCGCACTTCGCTCACGAATTTGGCCGAATTGAACTGCCAGAACGTCTTCACGAAGTTGATGCCGCCCTTCTTGCCAAACAAAAAACCCATGCCCTGGGCCCGGTACTTCACGTCAAATACCAGCGGCAAATCGGCCGGCGGGCCGCTTATCAGAATATCGAGCTGGTCGCAGCGGCTGCGCAGCAGCGGGACCACGTCGAGGGCGCGGCTCAGGTGGCCGTTGCCGGTGCCTTGGATGGCGTAGAGAATTCGGGGCATTTAATTTAGGTAGTCGGTGTAGCAGGGGCTGGGGCCTGCTGTCATCCTGAGCATTCTGCGATTAAAACAGAGACGAAGGACCTTCTCACGTTTGAATAAGTCATTGAAGCTTAATAAGGTCTTTGCTGCACTCAGGATGACAACCGTTTTTCAATGCCCAAAACCCCATTTCACTTAATCTTAAACTCCAGCAGCAAGCCTTCCAGCAGCGCGGCCGGGTCGGCATCGGCCAGTTCCTCGGCGGCATCGGCGGCTTCGGCTTCCGGCGAGGCCTGCATGGCGGGGTCCTCGTTGTAGTAATAGAGCTGCCAGCCGGCGGCTTCGGTGTATTCCAGAGCTGTCAGGTTTTCGACCCAGTCGCCCGAGTTAAGGTAGGTCACCTCCCCTTTTCCGGTGGTCAGGGGCTTGATTTCGGGCTGGTGTATGTGGCCGCAAGCCACGTAGCGGTAGCCTTCGTCGGCGGCAATGGCGGCAGCCGTTTCCTCGAAGTTGCTCACGGCAGCCACGGCGGTTTTCACCCGCTCCTTCACCAGCTTGCTCAGCGCCACGCGGGGCCGGCCCAGCTTGGCCAGGCCATAGTTTACAAAACGGTTAATCAGAATCAGCAGGTCGTAGCCGTGGCCGCCGAGTTTGGCCAGCCAGCGCGAGTGCCGCATGGTCACGTCGAACACGTCGCCGTGAAACAGCCAGGTGCGGCCATGCGGCAGGTCGAGCACCAGCTTGTTGGCGAGGCGGAAATGGCCCAGCTTCAGGCCGGCAAACTTGCGCAGCAGCTCGTCGTGGTTGCCGGTGAGGTAATGAATGCGCACGCCCTTGGCGGCCAGGCCGGCCAGGTAGCGCACCACCCGCATGTGGGCCGGCGGCCAGTAGTTTTTGCTGAACTGCCAGATGTCGACAATGTCGCCGTTGAGCACCAGCACCTGCGGCCGAATGCTTTTGAGGTAGCGCAGCAGTTCGCGGGCGTGGCAGCCGTAGGTGCCCAGGTGCACATCGGAGATGACGGCCACCTGCACCCGGCGCTTGCGACGCGGGCGGGCCGGTGCTGCAGGGCTTTCGGGCAAGGAAACAAAGGCTGTGCTCATGCGGCAGCGGCTGGCGTGAACCGGCCGCCCCGCGCGGGCCCGGGGCTGCGGCGCGGTCGGATGGCTGGCCCCGGCCGCAGCCGGCCCAGCGCCCCGCCGCCGCCAAACGCCGAGCGCAGGCTGCTCACCGTGTGCAACAAAAACGCCACCCACAGCGCCAGCTGAAACAACTCATACACGAGCCAGCGCCCCAGGCGGCGCAACCCCGCAATCAAGGCCGGGAAGTACATAGCAGGAAGGGTTAGAAGCGGTGAAAAATCCTGCTTTCAAAGTTCCTTGCCTGGTATGATGCGGCGTTTACGGGCGTATTATCCTTAAATCAATAACGCTGGGCCAGGGTGGCAGTCCAATTTCGGCCAGGAGGTGTTTTGCTGGATTCTGGCGCGGTTTTCCGTTCTTTGCTCACCCAATTATCAACCTGTTTGTTCTTTCTTATTTCATTCCCTCTTGACCTTTTAATTATGCAGTTTATACCCCGCGCGATGCGCTCTTTTCTACTGCTGAGCTTGCTCCTGCTGGGGGCTGGCTCGGTGCTGGCCCAACCTACCGGCAAAGCCGCCAAAGGCCGCAAGCGCTACACTTTTGCCCAGCGCGACTCCGAGTCGCCCTATGTGCAGAACGTGACTAAAAACACCGACGAGGAGCAGGAAGTTGACGGCTCGTTTACCCGCCTTGGCTACCGTTCAGCGGCCGACATGCTCAAGGAAATCGACGCCCTGCGCAAGCTCAAAGACTGGGCCGATAGCACCTACCAGCGCCGCTTGGCGGCCATTCCGCCCGGTGGAGCGCTGGTGGTCACGGTGCACCGCCAGGGTCCGAAGGGCGTGGAAATGTCCAACCTCACCCTCACCGTTACCGATAAAGCCGGCAAGGAGGTATTTGCCCAGACGCTGCCCGCCGGCACCGGCCGCTTCTTCGGCCGCGACCTCTACCAGGGCAAAACCGTGCTTCCCTTCCCCAAAATGGAGGCGCAGGAGCTCAACGTCAGCATTCGCGACGCCAAGCTGTACCAAACCTTTGACTACATCCTGACGCTGCCGGCCGCGCAGTAACACCTGTCCGTCGTGCGTCCAGCGGGGCGGCATTCGCATGCAACGAATTCCGCCCCGTTTTTTTATACAATAATGAGCGAGCAGTAGCGGTTGCAGCCAGATGAAACGGAAAATTGCGCTTGTTATTGGCGTGTTGGTGCTTGGGCTCTGGGCCGCGTTTAGCCGGCCCAGCTACCACTACCCGGCACCGGCGGAGCTGCGCCGGAAAGCGCATTACCTCGAGCGAATTATCCGCTCGCCGCAAAATGAGTCGGCCGAACTCAATGCGCTGGGCAATGCCGAATGGTCCTTGTTTTCGCTCTCGTATGCGGTGTATGCCTTCACCAACATAAGCCAGCTGGACAGCACCTTTCGGCCCGAAGCTGCACACTACACGCAGCTGGCCATTGCCAAAATGCTGACTGGCAGCGTTGCCCAGGCTTTCCGCAACTCCAATGCCTTCGTCAGGTCCGACTCGGTAACCTCCGTCCTCTACCTGGGCCACCTCAACCTGATGCTGGGCTGCCACCGCCTGCTCGACCCCGCCTCCCCCTACCAGGCATTGCACGATTCGCTTTCGGCCACGCTGCACCGCCGGCTTGCCGCTGCGCCCAACCACTGCCTCGAATCATACCCCGGCGGCGTGTGGGTGCCCGACAATACCGTGGCCCTGGCTTCGCTCCAGCTCCACAGCGAGTTGACGGGCAGCCCCTACCGGGCTTTCTGCCAGCAATGGGTGGCCTACGCCCGCCAGCATCTCACCGACCCCGCCACTGGCCTGCTCCTTTCCAAGCCAGCCACGCGCCACCAGGCCGCCCAAGAGCCGCGCGGCTCGCATCTGGGCTGGAGCATTTTCTTCCTCTACCGCTTTGCGCCGGGCTACGCGGCCGAGCAGTACCGCCGCTATCAGGCACAGTTCAGCACCAATTGGGGCGCCATCCGCCTCTACAGCGAGCGGGCCGGCAGCTACGAAACCAGCGAAGGCGACATCGACAGCGGCCCGCTGGTGTTGGGCTACAGCATTCCGGCCAATGCCTTCGCCTTCGGCAACGCCGTGGCCCTGCGCGACTGGCCCAACGCCCAGCGCCTGCGCCGCGTCATCCGCTTCGGCAGCCGCGAAGTATCCTCGGCCGAAGAGATGCACTACCGCGTCCGCTTCGTGGATTTGCCCGTCAGTCCGCTGGCCGAGGCACTCATTCTTCACGCCGAAACCATGACGCCCTGGCGGGTGCCCGCTACCGTTTCCGCAGCTGCGCCCATTGCACGGCAATCATCGTCTTGGCATCCTGCAGCGGCTCGGCCACCAGGGCGTCCCAGGTGAAGTCGACCATCTCAATTTTTTCGTTTTCCTCGATGAGGCCGCCGCCGGCGCCGGTTTTGTGGCTCACCTCGGCGTAGTATATCGTGATGGCCTCCGAGCTCGTGCCCGGCGAGGGCCACATCTGCACTATTTCTTCGAGCCGGTCAATTTCGTAGCCCAGCTCCTCGTGAATTTCGCGGCGCACGGCCGTTTCGGGCGCTTCGTCGTGGTCAATCATGCCGGCGGCCAGCTCCAGAATTTCTTTTTCCGGGCCAATGCGGAATTGGCGGGTGAGCACGTATACCTGCCGGGCCGTGTCGTAGACCAGGGCAGCCACGGCCTTGCCGGGCGCAAACTGCTCGCGCTTAAGCTGCGCGTCGCCGTCCTGCACAATGAGTTGGTTGACCTTGTAATGACCGTTGAAAACGCGGGTGCGCTCGATAATTTGCATGGTGGCGGAAGGATGAAAGAAAATTACTGGTGCTCCCAAAGAACGGAAAGCGAAGCAAAAAAGCCGTCCTGAAGTTTTCAATCGGCCGAAACGACGGCCCGCAGCGCGGCTTCCAGCGGTTCGAAGCTGCTGATTGCAGCCACGTGCGGCAAAGCCTGCTTCGTGCCCAACCGGTTGAGCCACACCGGCCGAATGCCCACGGCCAGTGCGCCCAGCACATCGGCCTGCCAGTTGTCGCCCACCAGCACGGTTTGCTCTGGCCGGGCGCCCAGCCGCTTCAAGGCTACCTCGAAAATGCGGGGGTTGGGCTTGGGCACCCCTACTTCCTCCGAGGTAATCAGGGCATCCACGAAATCGGTCATGCTCAGAAAAGCCAGCTTCTCTTCCTGCTCCGCCGTGCGGTTGTTGGTGACAATGCCAATGCGGTAGCGCGGCTTTAGGGCTTGCAACAGGGCCAGCGCGCCGGCCACTGGCTGGCGCAGGCGGGAGTAGTGCCACTGGTTGGCGCGCATAAAATCATTGAATTCTGCTGCGGTGGCTGTAGCCCAGTACGGCGCCAGCAGGCGCTCAAACCGTCGCAGGCGAGCTTCTTCATAAGTGCAACGGCCCGCCATCAGCAGGGCGTGGTATTCTTCCAGCAATTCGCTATAAAGCTTATAAAACCCTTCAAAATCGACTGTTTGGAAGAAAGCCAACGGGGCAGCGCTGGCCCGCAAGGCGGCGCGCGCCGTGGCGATGTGGTCGAACAAGGTGTCGTCGAGGTCGAACAGAACTGTGGTTAAGCGAGCTGGCAAGGGTGTTTTCAAATTGTAGCGCCATACCTGGGCGCGCGTTGTCCGTTGGCTGGCACCGTTGGCGAGGTTATTAAGAGAGTCTCCACGGTTCGTTAGGGCTTCTGCGAAAGGTCTAACCGGTGTTGGCGCGTCTGTGTTGTACCTTTGTGCACACCAGGGCCGCCGTCGGAGCAGCCCGTTGCCCGGCCGCCTCGGGCAAAGCCCCGCGCCTCGGCTGCCTCCGCAAGTAAGCGCACCTCACCCCAATTCCTCCTCAGCCCGGGAATCTGACGGCCTCCGACGAGCCGCCAACCCCACCCACGCCCGGTTTCGCCCGGCGTGGCCATGCCGGCCTACGTCACGCCGTAGGCTGAACCATTTATTCTGCGAACTACTGTTCGCAAACATCCTGCCTGCGGAGTTGCCCTTTAATGCCTCCGCGCTAACAACTTGCTATTCGCATGACGTTTGACGATTTAAACCTGATTGACCCCATCCTCAAAGCTCTTAAAGAGGAAGGCTACACCAACCCTACCCCTATCCAGGAGCAGGCCATTCCGCACGTGCTCGAAGGCAAAGACCTGTTGGGCGTGGCCCAAACGGGCACCGGTAAAACGGCCGCTTTCACCGTGCCCATCCTGCAAGTGCTGCACCGCAC
This sequence comes from Hymenobacter properus, assembly GCF_015694735.1. Taxonomy (GTDB): domain Bacteria; phylum Bacteroidota; class Bacteroidia; order Cytophagales; family Hymenobacteraceae; genus Hymenobacter; species Hymenobacter properus. The sequence goes on from NZ_JADQDP010000001.1 coordinate 447,685, forward strand.
GGCCCAGGTGTCCAACCACTCCTCGCGCGCCATTCGCTGCCTCGTGCTCACGCCCACCCGCGAGCTGGCCATCCAGATTAACGAAAGCTTTGGCGCCTACGGCCGCCACCTGAGCCAGATTCGGCACACGGTTATCTTCGGCGGCGTGGGCCAGCACCCGCAGGTGCAGGCGCTCAAGCGCGGCGTGGAGGTGCTCATTGCCACGCCCGGCCGCTTGCTCGACCTCATGAACCAGGGCTTCGTTGACCTGCGTCAAATCGAGGTGTTCGTGCTCGACGAAGCCGACCGCATGCTTGACATGGGTTTCATTCACGACATCAAGCGCATTCTGCCCAAGCTGCCCGCCAAGCGCCAGACGCTGTTTTTCTCGGCCACCATGCCCGGCCAGATTCAGGAGCTAGCCGCCAGCATCCTGCGTCCCAACCCCGTGCGCGTGGCCGTGACGCCAGTCAGCAGCACTGCCGATACCGTGACGCAGTCGGTGTACCTCGTGGAAAACAACGACAAGCCCGCTCTCCTGCGCCACATCCTGCAAGACAAGGACATCAAGCGCGTGCTGGTGTTCACCCGCACCAAGCACGGGGCCGATAAGGTGGTGAAAGCCTTGGCGGCGAACTCGATTCCGGCCGAAGCCATTCACGGCAACAAAAGCCAGAACCACCGCCAGCGCGCCCTTGCCAACTTTAAATCCGGCAGCACCCGCGTGCTGGTGGCCACCGACATCGCCGCCCGCGGCATCGACGTGGACGAGCTGACCCACGTCATCAACTACGAAATCCCGAACGAGCCCGAAACCTACGTGCACCGCATTGGCCGCACCGGCCGGGCCGGCGCCTTCGGCACCGCCTTCTCCTTCGTCGAAGATGAGGAGCGGGCCTACCTGCAGGACATTCAGAAGCTCATCCGCCGCCAGATTGACGTGGACGAGCACCCCTTCGACTCCGGGCGCATCAAGCCCGTGATGCTGCACGGCAACGAGCGCATCATTCGGCCCAAAGGCCCGGCAGGCCGCCCGCCCCGCGGCCCCCGCGAAGGCGGCAACGGTGGTGGCGGCCGCTCGGGCGGTGGTCAGGGCGGCGGGCGCTCCGGTGGTGGCCGTGGCGAACGGCCCAGCGGCAGCGCCGGCAACAGCGGCGGTGGCCGTTCCAACGGTGAGCGCAGCCGGCCGGCGGCTGCTCCCGGCAGCGGCCAGTCCGACACGGCGCGCCGCTTCGGCAGCGGTGGCGCCCGCGTGAACGTGGGCGGCAACCGCGAGGGTGGCGACCGTGATTTCGGCGGCCGTCGCCGGGGCGAAGCCGGCGGCACACGCCGCGGCTCGTTCTAAGCAGCGCGTGTGCCGCGACGCCCCCGAAGAAACGTCCTGCTGCGCGTAGCATGGCGCTCTTTAGTAGTACAGTAGTCGATTGAAAAGCAAAAAGGCCCGGAAAAACTTTTTCCGGGCCTTTTTGCTTTTTAAGCTGATTGCCGCCGGCTGGTATGCAAGCCGGTGCCGCATCGGCAAATTCAGTCTTAATACTTGATACCTATTACTGACTACTGACAATGGCCCAGCCCACGCTCCCCGTCATTCAGGCCCTGCGCGACACGGCCCAGCGCCTCGCCACCCAAGCGCCCTACCAGTGGGGCCACATGGGCAGCTGCAACTGCGGCCACCTTGCCCAAACCATCACCCGCCTTACCAAGGCCGAAATCCACGCCCGCGCCATGCAGCGCTACGGCGACTGGGAGCGGCAGCTTGTGGACTACTGCCCCACCAGCGGCCTACCCATCGACCAAACCATCGACGAGATGCTGGCGTTGGGCTTCAGCCGCCGCGACCTCACCCACCTCGAACGCATTTCCGACCCGGTTATTCGGGCCGCCATTCCGTTTGAGCGCCGCGACGCCCTTCGCCACAACCAGCGCGACGACGTGGTGCTTTACCTCCGCACCTGGGCCGACTTGCTGGAGCGCGACCTGCTGGCCGGCATCAGCCTGCCGGATTTGGAAACCGCCCCGGTGCCTTCCCCCGCCCTTACTGCCGTGGGTGCATAAGGCACTCCGCCAACGACGGCCACCTACGGACACACACGCAAAAGCCCCGACCAGCAACTGGTCGGGGCTTCTATTTTTTGGGTGCAGCCTAACCAGCCAGAGCGTGGCCGACTGCAGGTTTAGTTGCGGGTGACGTTGGAGCGCTGAGCCTCGCGGTAGCCTTCGGCCCGGTGGGCACGCTTGTAAGCGGCATCTGCCGAAGGGTCTTTTTCCGCTTCAGCGGCATCGGGGGCCTGGGAACAGGAGGCCGTCAGGAGCATGGCCGTAGCGGCGGCCAACCAAAGGTTCGTGCGAGTCAGTTTCATACCACGAAGGTAGCCCACCGTCGCGAAACGCGCAACCAGTGCCTGGGCGTTGCAGGTGTTTGCAAGCAAAGCCGCAGGCTACGCACCTGCCTCAAGCGGAGCCATCCTCTCAGGCCTGGCTTGCCTGCTTCCTCCATTTACATTTGATAACATACGACTAAGCCCCGCTTTGCTTGCCCGCCACGCCATGAAGGAGCAGCGCATGATAATGGCTCGCGTCAGTAGCGGGCTCTGCTGAAGAAAACTGCAACGCCATTGGGTGCGCGGCGTTTCTTAAAGGTGCGCCCGATATGTCTCGCTTATTTAGTATTCAGCATCCGTGGCCTGTCAGTAGATTTGGACTCCTAAAAACGGCTGCTTAGTCAATTCCATTAGCATTTTACACTCGCGCCCTGCATTCTCATCCCATCATAAACGCTCATTACTTTAGAACTAAGCACTGTATAATAGTTTACCTTAAAGCTTAAACAAAGCAACAAAACAACCCAATCCAGTACTTGCGTTAGCAGTCAGTAAGTTCATGAAAAACACTTACTTATAGTACAAACTTTACCATTAATACGCCATCCATTTCAGAGCCTACAGAAATTAGCACATTGGATAATGAAATATATGGCTTTATCAGCAGATAACTCAAATGACGTACTAGCTATAAAGACTCGATTGTCCATCGACTGTACAGCATGACAAATTGAACAAAACCATGTGATACAATTTTTCAAAAGTGAGGCCACAATAGTAGAGAATTGCTTATTTGGCATAGACTCAGCGGCCCATACCCATTGCGGCTAAATGCGGCCAGCGTTGATTTCAAAGCGGTAAAGACTACGAGAAAGTCGCCCCTTTTACCCATTAAGTGTGCAGGCACATATCAAAAGAATTGAGCCAAGCTGCCTCTGCACTTTGCAGAAACGGCTTGGCTCGATTGAAGCGGTACAGTTATAAGAAGGTAGCTATTCGGGCTGATAGTCGGCGAAGGAACCGTCCCGGTAAAAAATCACAATTCGGCGGATAGGCTTTTCGGTTCCGGCAAAAAGGGCTGCTGCGGAAGAGCTAGCAGCTGGCGCAGGCTCCGGTGAGATTACAGGTTCTTGAGCTACCGCAGCGGTAGGCTCAATAGGTTCAGACTCAACAATGGTTTCCCTTGTAGTAAGCGAAGGCACTGGAGCCGACACCGTAGTTGCGTCCGTTGACAGATTAGCATCAGCTGGCGCATCTGCCACAGCACTATCGCCCGTTTCGGGCGCTGCTTTCTTAAGTGATGCTGTAAAACGGCGGGGCATTGGTTTGGCAGCGTCAGCAGGAGGTGTTTTGCGCGGCACTGATGCCCCAGTTTGTGGCTCGCTGCTAGCTGCTAAGGGCACCGGCGGTGTAGCTTGTAGCAGAGGAGCTTTTGTGGCATTTTCGTGAGCGGCAGAAGCCAAATTCACAGGTGCGGCGGGCGCCGTTGGCACAGCCGTAGCCAGCATGGGGCCCGTGCCGTTTAGCAGCCATGGCATCGATAGGTCGGGCATGGCGGCCAAAATCCGCTGCACAACTTCCAGGCTGGGTTTGTTGCGGCCCGAGAGGATATGGCTCACTATTGGGCGCGCCACGCCAATGGCATCAGCAAACTGGGTGGGCGTTAGTTGCCGGGTTTCTAATAGTGTCCTAATACGTTCAACCATTCTGCATCCTTTTGATTACAAATGTAGCGGTTCTAGCATGAACTTGCTTGAGCTCTTAAAAATGGCTCGGTGTTTACAAATGAATATCTTCGCTGCCAATGCGAGTGTCATTTGTAAATAATGAGAATGGTTATTGTACCTATGCTTGTTCCGAAACAAATGTTATCAGCTTAGTGGCTACGCTTCATGACCAATGGAAAAGCAAAGGCCCGGCAACCATTCGGTTGCCGGGCCTTTGCTTTTGGGCCTTTTTCAGTTTTAGCTACTCCAAGCAGGGCGCTATTGGGCCGTGCCGTCGCTAATTGAAATATTCTTTCGCTAGCTTTTTGTCGAGCCCGTAGATGTCGTCGCGGAAGTGCGGGTGGCCGGCCGCATCGGCCCATGCCGTGAAATACACCAGGTACACGGGCAGCTTTTCTTTCAGCGTGATGTACTTCTCGTGGCGCGTGGCGATGCTGTCGAGGATGGTTTGCCGGTCCCATTCAGGGCGGTTGCGCAGCAGGTAGGTGGCCAGCTTGATGGGCTCGGCCACGCGCACGCAGCCGTGGCTGAAGCTGCGGTTGCTCTGCGAAAACAGCTCATCGTGGGGGGTGTCGTGCAGGTAAATGTCCTGGGAGTTGGGGAAGAGAAATTTCACGTCGCCAAGGTCGTTTTTGGGGCCCGGGCGGCGGCGCAGCGTGTACTTGAAAGTGGACTGCGTCACGTTGGCCCAGTCGACGCTGGCGGGGTCGACGGGGGTGGCTTTGCGGCCCCAGCCCTTCACCACTTCCATGTCGAGACGGTCGAGGTAATGGGGGTCGGCCACCAGCTTATCGCGCAGCTCGTTGTCGATGATGCTGAAGGGCACATTCCAATAAGGAGCCAATACCACGTACTCCATCTTGTCGCTGAAGACCGGGGTTTCGTGGAGCACCTTCCCCACAATCACGGGCATGTTGAAAGCCTCTTTGCCGTCCTCAACCACGTGGAGCGTGTACTCCGGGATGTTCACCAAAAGGTAGTTTGGCTCAAACTTTTTGGGCAGCCAGCGCCAGCGCTCCATGTTCAGAATAAGCTGGTCGATGCGCGTGCCGATGGGCACGTTGAGCTGCCGGAGGGTTTCGCCGCTCACAATGCCGGTGGGCTTGAGGCCGGCGTCCTGTTGAAATAATTTTACCGCGGCTACCACTTCGGGGTCGTAGAGGTAGGCGGCGGGCCCGGCGCCGTGCTTGGCCGAATCGGCGGGCAGCGACGCGGCGGCCTCACCGCCGGCGCTATCGAGCAGACGCTTGCGCAGCAGGGCCACGGCCGGCGACGACTGGCCCGGCTTCAGGTTGAGATTGGCGGGCAAGAGGGGCCAGCCGCCTGCCCGTTCCTGGGCGCGGTAGGTGGCGAGGGCCTTCTTGAGCTGGTCGTACTCGGGGTGCAGCGGGGCAAACTCGTAGTAGTTGTAGCGACTTTTGCGGTCGCCCAGGAAGGTGGCCAGGGCCTTGTTCAGCTTGATTTTATTCGGTTTGACTTGCCACGACGTGCTCTTGGTATCGCGCGGATTGGCGATGCCCCGGTAGTAGTCGTTGGCCCATTTCATGTAGGTGCCCGTCAGGGCCACGTCGATTTGCTGCTCCAGCGCGTTGCGGCGCGCGGTATCGGAACGAGCCTGGTTCAGCTCGCCGAATAATTTCTTAAAGTCTTTGACTTGGTAGTCTTTAGGGTTCAACCCTTCTTCTGCTGCTTTAGCAATGATGGCCTGCAAATCCTCCGCCCGCTTCACCAGTTGGTGGTCCTTAAACCAGCCTAGCCGGAACCCTCGCTCCCGGTAGAAGCGGCGCGCCGGCAGCAGCTGGGCCTTAAAAGCGGGCTCGCCCTGGAAGGTTTTGATGACGTAGGTGCTGTCGATGAGGGGCTGGGGGCCCACCACGGCAACCGAGGAGTCGGCGCTTTGGGTGGTGCCGGCAGCGGACTCGGAGTTATTGTCGGAGTTATTGTCGGAACCGCAGGACTGCAGCGCGATGCTGCTGAAGGCCGCGACCAACAGAACCCAGACCAAGGAAGTGAATCGAATCAGGAAGGACATTGAAACTGGAAATGTGAACGGGAAAAGCCGGGCGAACCCAACCGTTGGGGCAGTGTACTGCCAACCGGAAGGCGGGGTTGCCTGGGCCGCCCGTCGGCAGTCCGGCCACAAAGTACGCCATTCCGATGCAGTGGCCAACCACCGCCATGTCCGGAATCGTGCCAACCTTCGTAACTCTGCCGCAAAGACCGGCTTCTACCACCGCCTACTTGGTGAAGCATCCCCTTGCCAGGCCTACCGTTCAATTCGCTTTGCAGCGCCTCTTAATTCCTGTTTATGAATTCATCCTTGCCTCAACCCATTGCCCTGCCCACCGACCCGCACAGCTCCGCCAGCCGCAGCGCGGCCCGGGTGCAGCACCTGGCCCTTCACCTCACCGTCGACTTCGGCTCCCACACTCTCAGCGGCAGTGCCACCTGGCAGCTGGCCGAACCCAGCGCGGCCGAAGAAATTGTTTTCGACACCCGCGACCTGACCATTGAAGCCGTCGAAGTGCTGGAGGCTAACGGCGCGACGACGGCCGCTAACTTCACCCTCGACGAAGCGGCCGACCGGGTGCTGGGCCAGGCCCTACGTGTCGAGCTGACGCCGGCCGTGACGGCCGTCCGGATTCACTACCGCACGGCTCCCACGGCGGCCGCTTTGCAGTGGCTGGCACCTGAGCAAACGGCCGGCACCCAGCCCTTCCTGTTCACGCAGTCGCAGGCCATTCTGGCGCGCACCTGGCTGCCTTGTCAGGACTCGCCCGGCATCCGCTTCACCTACGAGGCCACGGTGCGCGTGCCGGCGCATTTGCTGGCCTTGATGAGCGCCGAGAACCCGCAGCTTAGCGCCAGCGGCGAGTACCATTTCCGCATGGCCCAGCCCATCCCGGCCTACCTCATGGCGCTGGCAGTAGGCGACCTTGCGTTCGCGCCGCTCAGCCACCGCACCGGCATCTACGCCGAACCCGCCACGCTGCCGGTAGCCACTCATGAATTTGCGGACCTGGAAAAAATGGTGGCCGCCGCCGAAGAACTCTACGGCCCTTACCGCTGGGAACGGTACGATTTGCTGGTGCTGCCCCCCTCCTTCCCCTTCGGCGGCATGGAGAACCCTCGATTAACATTTGTTACACCAACCATCCTGGCCGGCGACCGCAGCCTGACTAGTTTGGTGGCGCACGAGCTAGCGCACTCGTGGTCGGGCAACCTCGTTACAAATGCAACGTGGAATGATTTCTGGTTGAATGAAGGCTTTACAGTCTATTTCGAGCGGCGCATCATGGAACATTTGTATGGCAGCGAGTATGCCGACATGCTCCAAGTGCTGGGCCGGGCGGCCCTGCACCACACCATTGATGAAATTGGAGTATCCAGCCCCGATACCCACCTGCACCTCGCCTTAGCCAGCCGCGACCCCGACGAAGGCCTCACGGAAATTGCCTATGAGAAAGGCTGCGCGCTCCTGCTCACGCTGGAGTCGCTGGTGGGCCGACCGCGGCTCGATGCCTTTATCAAGGAGTACTTCGCCCGCTTCAGCTTTCAGGCCATGGACACGGCCACCTTCCTGCACTACCTCCGCGCCGAGCTGCTAGACCAGGAGCCCGGCCTTGAAGCCAAGCTTAACCTGGCCGCCTGGGTCGACGGCCCCGGCCTGCCCCCCAACGCTCCGGCCGTTAGTTCGCGCCGCTTCGATGCCGTGGACCAAACGCTGGCTCAGTTGCAAAGCGGCGCGGCCCCCTCTGCCCTTCTGCCGGCTACCACCGACTGGAGCAGCCATGAGTGGGTGCACTTCCTGCACGGCCTCCCGTCCACGCTTTCGGCTGCGCAACTCGGGGCGCTCGACGAGGCGTTTCATTTCACCGCTTCCGGCAATGCCGAAATTCTGGCCGCCTGGTTTCCGCACACGCTGCGGGCGGGCCACGCGGCAGCAGAGCCGGCGCTGGAAAAATTTCTGCTGCACGTGGGCCGGCGCAAATTCCTGGTGCCGCTCTACCGGGCGCTCCTGGCCACGCCCAACGGCCGCACCCGGGCCCGGACTATTTATGCGAAAGCCCGGCCCAACTACCACTCCGTCGCAACCGGCACGATTGATGCCTTGTTAAGCGAACAGGTATAACCTAATTATTTGGTTGCCCGGCCCGACCTTTGCGCGGGCTTTACTCCCACCCGGCTGCCCCGGCGGCCCTTCCTCACGCATTTCTCAGTTATCCCCGCATCCGTTGAAAAGCATCATCCCTCTCGGCAAGCTCATCGCCGTTGGCGGCAACGAGGACAAGGGTACCTACCCCAATCCGAAAACCCGCCGCAAGTACTACCTCAACTTCTTCGAGTTGGGCATCCTCAAGCGCATCGTGCTCGAATCGGGCAAAATTGACCCGCGCATTGAGGTCATTACCACCGCCTCCATGATTCCGGAAGAAGTAGGGCCGATATACACCGGCTCTTTCGCCATGCTCAATTGCCTGAACGTGGGCATCATGGACATTCGCACGCCCGAAGATGCCCGCCAGCCGGAGTATTTGGAGCGCATGCTGGCGGCTGACGTCATCATGTTTTCGGGCGGCAACCAGTCGCGGCTGCGCGAGATGTTCGGCGAAACCGACTTCCTCGACCGCATTATTCAGCGCTACTACGCCGAGCCAAACTTTGTGATTGCTGGCACCAGCGCCGGGGCCATGGCTATGTCGCAGCACATGATTCGCGGCGGCTCGGTGCCGGATGCCCTGCTGAAGGGCGCTGTGAAAATGGGCGTTGGGCTGGGCCTGCTGCCGGCGGCCATTGTCGACTCACACTTCGTGAAGCGCGGCCGCTTTGGTCGGCTCATCGAGTCGGTGGCCTTGCACCCCAAGCTTATTGGCATCGGGCTGGGCGAAGACACCGGCGTGCTCATCACCGAGGGCAACTGGGTCGAAACCATTGGCTCTAACCTGGTTATCATCCTCGACGGTCACGGCATTCAGCACAACAACGCCGCCGCTGCCAAGAAAGGCACAGTGCTTTCCATCGAAAACGTGACCATGCACGTGCTGGCCAAAGGCAACGTGTATGACATCCGGGAACGTAAATTCTACGCTAGCAAGGAAGCCTTGCCCCTACATACGGCCACGCCCGAGGCAGAGAAGGTTGCCGCGGAGGCCCTGGCGGCTACCTCGACAGCAGAGTAAGTTTCTGCACTTAAAACCAAGAGAAGCCCGCTCGTTTCCTCAACGGGCGGGCTTTTTATTGCCGAGAAGCAGAGCGGTTGCGTACTCTTAACTTGCCGGCACACCTGCGCCGCAGATGCATACGCGGGTGCGCCCATCACAAAACATACCTTATTATATAGAGTCTAAAAAAATGAACTACCGCAAACTCGGCAAAACCGGATTTTCCATTTCTGAAATTAGCCTCGGCACCTGGCAGGTGGGCGGCAAATGGGGCGAATCGTTCAGCCACGAAAATGCCGACCGCATCCTGAACGCGGCCGTCGATGCCGGCATCAATTTCATCGACACGGCCGATGTGTACGGCGACGGCGAAAGTGAGAAAGCCGTGGGCCGCCTCGTGCGCGCCCGCTCCGAACGCCTCTACGTGGCCACCAAATGCGGACGCCGCTTCCAGCCCCACACGGCCGATGCCTACCAGCCCGCCGCGCTGCGCCAGTTTGTGGAAGACAGTCTGCGCAACATGCAGCTGGAAACCATCGATTTGATTCAGCTGCATTGCCCACCTACCGACGTGTACTATCGGCCCGAAATCTTCGAATTATTCGACCGCCTGCGCGAGGAAGGCAAAATTCAGCACCTCGGCGTGAGCATCGAAAAAGTGGAGGAAGGCCTAAAAGCCATTGAATTCCCGAACGTGACCACGGTGCAGGTTATTTTCAACATGTTCCGTCAGCGTCCGCCGGAGCTGTTTTTCAAAGAAGCCGCCCGCCGCGACGTCGGCCTCATCGTGCGCGTGCCCCTGGCCAGCGGCCTGCTCACCGGCAAGTTCTCGCTCGACACCCACTTCGCACCCGACGACCACCGCGCCTTCAACCGCCACGGCGAAGCCTTCGACCGCGGCGAAACCTTCTCCGGTGTCGACTACGAAACGGGCCTCGCGGCCGTGAATGAGCTGAAACAAGCCCTCGGCGACCAAGCCCCGCTGGCCGCCCTAGCTCTGCGCTGGATTCTGATGTTCGACGAAGTGAGCTGCGTCATCCCCGGTGCCTCCCGCCCCGAGCAGATTCTCTCTAACCTGCAAGCGGCCGATTTGCCCCCGCTGTCGGCCGAACAGATGCAAGCCGTGCGGGAAATTTACGACCGGCGGATTCGGCCGCTGGTGCACTATAGCTGGTAGCTATAATCACAGGTGACAAAAAGAAACGTCATGCTGAGCGCAGCCGAAGCATCTCTATCGCAACAGTAATTATTTACTTCAGCAGTAGAGATGCTTCGGCTGCGCTCAGCATGACGTTCTAGCTTTCGCTCAACACTCAAAACTGGCGCTATCGCTACGACTACTCCTTATATATAGCCACCAGCGCCTCTCCGCCTGCCACCCGACTGGCGCGGTACATGCCTTCCGAATTAAACGGCAGCGTGATAATCCCAGCGGCGTCCACAGCAATCAGGCCGCCCTCGCCACCCACGGGGGCCAGCTTATCCTGTACCACAATGCGGCAGGCTTCTTCCAGCGACAAACCCTTGTATTCCATCAAACAAGCCACGTCGTAAGCCGCTACGGCCCTAATGAAATACTCGCCATTGCCGGTGCAACTGATGGCGCAGCGTTCGTCGGCCCAGGTGCCAGCACCTATAATCGGCGTGTCGCCGATGCGGGAGTAGCGCTTGTTGGTCATGCCGCCGGTGCTGGTGGCGGCGGCCAAGTGGCCGTGCTGGTCGCGAGCCACGGCGCCCACGGTGCCTTTTTTCCAGTTGGGGTCGGGCTCAACAGGCTCAGTGAATTTTTCGGGTTCTTCGAGCGGCGCGGTGGCGGGTGCCTCAGTGGCGGGCACGGGGCGGGCCTGACTGTGGTCGAGGCGCATGCGGCCTTCGCGTAGGGCTTCCTGCAGCTGGTTGTAGCGGTGCTGGGTGAAAAAATATTCCTTTGGCTGCAGGGGCAAGCCGTATTCGCGGGCCAGCTCGTCGGCGCCGGGGTAGCCCAGCAGCACGTGTTCGGTTTTTTCCATCACCAGGCGGGCGGCTCGGATGGGGTTTTGCACCTGACGGACGCCGGTCACGGCGCCGGCCAGGCGGTTGTGGCCGCTCATGAGGGCGGCATCCATCTCGTGGTGGCCCTCGTGCGTGAACACGGCCCCGCGCCCGGCGTTGAAGAGCGGGCAGTCTTCGAGGCTGCGCACGGCGGCTTCCACGGCGTCGAGGGCGGCGGCGCCATCGCGCAGCAGGTCATAGCCGGTGTTGAGGGCAGTTTCGAGGGCCGCGCGGTACTCGCGCTCAGCGTCGGGAGAGAGGGAGGCGCGGGCAATGGTGCCGGCTCCGCCGTGGATGGCGAGTGCAAACATTTTTGGGAAATAAGCGGCTTAAATGGGCAGTAAAGGTAGGTTGAGGGAACGGCTGGCGGCCCGATAGTGTTTTTTTTCGTAGGTTTGATGTTCAAGTTTTTTAATACCAAAACACCCCCAGTTTTATGGCATACGACGTAACCGGCCGGCTGCACGAAATCTTTGACGAACAGCAGGTAAGCGAAAAGTTTCGCAAGCGCGAGTTCGTGCTGGAAGTCCAGGACGGCCAGTATCCCGAGCATATTAAGTTTCAAATGGTTCAGGACAAAACCAGCCTCATCGACCCTTACAAAATCGGGGATGAAGTGAAGGTGACGTTCAACCTCCGCGGCCGCGGCTTCAACAAAAACGGCCAGATGCTGTACTTCACCAACCTCGAAGCCTGGAAAATTGAGGCTGCCGGTGGTGCCAGCTACGGCGGTGGCCAGCAACAGTCGGCTCCCCGCCCCGCTGCCCAAAACCAGAATCCCTCGCTGCGTGCCCAGCCTTCGGCGGCCCCCATCGCCAGCGACGACGACAACGACCTGCCCTTCTAAGGCCATTAGTTGCAAAACAGAAAATGCCGCTTCGGGAAACCGGAGCGGCATTTTTTATGCTCGGTTCACGTATAAGAAGGCATGGATTTACACAAACTGATTGCGCGGGGCGAGGGCGAGGAGTTGGAATTCAAGCAAAAAACTACCCACCCCCACCGCATTTCGCGCACGCTGGTTTCGCTGGCAAACACACGAGGCGGGCAGGTGCTGGTGGGCGTTGATGATGCCGGCCGCATCCTGGGCGTGCGCGACCCGGAGGAAGAATTGTTTGTGCTCCGCGAAGCCGCGCAGCACTACGTGGAGCCGCCGCTCACCACGCTGCGCTTTCAGGAAGTGGAGGAAGACGACCGTACCGTCATCATTGTGACGGTGCCCGAAAGCCTCAACAAGCCCCACCGCGCCCAGGTGGCCCCCGATGACTGGCGCGGCTACGTGCGCGTGCGCGACGCCAGCGTACAAACCAGCGGCCTCACCGAGAAGCTGCTGGAGCGTCAGCAACCCGAGGCGCGCTTTGAAAAAATCCCGCTCAACAAGCAGGAGCTAGCCGTTATTGAGTACCTGAAAACCCACCCCCGCATTACCCTAGCGCAATACATGAAGCTTGTGAACATGGGCAAGCGCCGGGCCTTCCAAACGCTGATAAAGTTGACTTTGCACGGTTACATCCGGCACCACAACAAGGAGAAAGAGCCCTATTACACTATCTGAAACATGGATTGGCCCGGCTTATTCGGATTTCGCGGATTTTATAAACGGCTGCGAGTTAGAAGAAGCCTAAAAAGAAAGGCCACCTTACAGGTGGCCTTTCTGAATCCTTGGACTTTCAGCTTATCAGACTTTCACAAAATCCGCGGAATCCGAATAATCCGGGCGAATCCGTGGTTCAGACTACTCCTGTTTGCGGGCACGGGCGGCTTTTTTCTCGTCTTTCTCCGCTTTTTTCTCCTTCATGGTTTTGGCGGGCTCTTTCTTTTTCTCTTTACGGGCGTCTTGGGCTTTGGCCATGATTGAAAAGAACTAGTTGGGTTGAGGTGAATTTCCGCAGGTTCAACGCACAGCAGGGCCGTGGCGTTGTGGGGAGCGAAGGTAGAAATTTTGGCGATTAAAACTGCCAGTGCGTTAAATAATGGGCAGGTACCGCTCGCGAATAATGTTGAGGTGGTGCCGCTCGTGGCCGGGCACAATGTAGAGCAGCGCCCGCACTGTGGCCGGGCCACCGTTGGCGGTGCCGCGCCGGTTCAGCTGCTCCTCGGTGAAGCTCTCGAACAAGGCCAGCGTGGCGGCCCGAGTGGCGTCGTACTCGGCCAGCAGGCTGGCAATGGGGCGGGCATTGGCGCCGCTGTGGGCCACGTAGTCGTCCTGCTCAAAACCAGGTAGGTCCTGGCTGTCGGCGCGGGCGAAGCGCATCGCGCGATAGGCAAATACTCGCTCGGTATCAATCTGATGCAGCAGCATTTCTTTGAGCGTCCACTTGCCTTCGGCGTAAGCTTTTTCGGCCTGCTCCTCGCTCAGGTTGGCGAATACCGCGCGGATTTCTGCCGGCTGGGTGCGCAGGGCATCCAGCGGGCTTATGTCTTCGGGAATCTGGTTGATGTAGCCGGCGGCGTAGGGCAGAAAATCGCCTTCGGCGGGTCGCGCAATTGACATAATGGCAAACGTTTGGTGAGTTAGAACGGCGGTTTCTATTGGCGCGGGTTGCGCCGGAGCTGCATCGGTAGGCAGCACTAATGGCAGAATTTCGACCGGTCCCGGCGCGGTGGATGGCAAGATGGATGGCGCCAAATGCGAGTCGAAGCACAGGCGCACCACAGGCAGTGGCGCGGGCAATTCTCGCGCACCCTGCTCCTGCCCAAAGGCCCAAACCAGGAAGTCGGGCATCACCCGGCCCCAGGTGTCGGGGTGGTGGTGGCCGCCTTCAATCTGCACGTAACGCAGGGATTGCGCCAGGTCCAGGCCGGTTTTGCGTAGCTCTTCGATGAGGTCGAGGCAGTCTTCGATGGAATCGATGACGCCGTTTTCGTTGCGGTCGCCGCGCTCATCAAGGGTGCCGGTTTGCAGCCAGAAGCGGTGCTGCGGGTGCAACTGCCCAGCCCGCACGAGGCCGTGCATAATGCGGTCGGCGGGCGTGTAGCCGGCCCCCACGGCCCGCTGCCGCCACCAGAACGAGCCCGAAAACACACCGGCCCGCGTGAAGCACTCGGGGTGGTGCCACACCAAATCAAACGCCGACAAGCCTCCGAGCGAAAAGCCCGCCATCACGGCCTCGGTAGGTTCGGCCGAGGCGTGGTAATTGGCTTGCGCAAAAGGCAGCAGTTCGTGCCGCAAAAATTCGGAATACGCTCCGGCCAGGCTACCGCGGCCATTGAAGTCGGCGTGCGCCGCGGTGCCGTACTCTTGTGTGCGCAGCTCATTGGCGTGGGGCGCCACCAGCACAAAGGGCCGGACGGCCTCCTTACTATATAAGGTATCGAGGGTGGCTTGCAGGCCCAGCCGCTCCAGGTCCTGGCCGTCGTTGAGGTAGAGCACGGGGTAAGGCGCGGAGGCTGCCAAACCGGCCGGGGGCAGCAGAATGCTCACCTCCACATCGCGCGCCAGAAAGTTGGACGTTAGCACTTCCCGGCACAGCCGGGTGACCAGGGGCGACGTTTCGGAGGCAGGAATTTCTGAAAGCATCAAACAAAGTAACGGCGGCCGTGGGAAAGACCGCAAGCACGCAAAATTAAACTGGTTAAATGCAGTAGGTCCATCATTTCTTGACTAGTTTGCCGCGCCGCACCACACTGGCGGCTTCACCCTCACCGCCATTCCCGTGCAAGAACAACACCGCCGCTTCTATTCTCACCACCTCGGCCAGGACATCGACATGCTGGTTTTCGGTACCTGGGGCTACCCGGTGGTGATTTTCCCGACCTCCGGGGGCCACGACAACGAAGCCCGTGATTTCAAGCTCATCGAAGCGGCCCGCCCGCTGGTGGAGGCCGGCAAGGTGAAGCTGTTTTGCATCGACAGCATCGACGCACATTCGTGGTACGCCAAGCACCTGCCGCCCGATGTGCGGGTGAAAAACCACGTTTTTTACGACCAGTTTCTGAGCGACGAGCTGGTGCCCATGCTGCAGCACGAGTGTCACGTCGATAAGATTGGCGTGGCCGGCTGCAGCTTCGGCGGCTTTCACGCGCTGAATTTTGCCTTCCGTCACCCCAATCAGGTGGCCCACCTCTTCACCATGGGCGCCGCCTTCGACATCCGGCAGTTCGTGGATGGCTACCACGACGACAACGTTTATTTCAACAACCCACCCGAGTTCATTCCCAACGCCCACAGCGAGCATTTTCAGTGGATGAATATCATTCTGGGCACCGCCGAGCATGACTTCTGCAAGGATGCCAACTTCCAGATGTCGCACCTGCTGAGCCAGAAGGGCATTCGCCACACGCTCGACGTGAAGCCCTTTGGTAACCACGACTGGCCGGTGTGGCGAGAAATGTTTCCGCAGTACCTGAGCACCATTGCTTAACCCCTCTTTACCCCTATTTCTTCACCAACCCCCGCTAGCCTAAGCGCTGCCAAAACCCTTTCCCCATGAAAAAAATCGGTATCCTCTTTGGTCAGGAAAACACCTTTCCGCAGGCCTTCGTCGACCGCGTGAACCAGAAAGCCGTGGACGGCATCACGGCCGAGTTCGTGAACATTGAGCAGGTGGAGCAGGCCGTGCCCTGCGGCTACGACGTCATCATCGACCGCATTTCGCAAGACGTGCCCTTCTACCGCGCCTACCTGAAAAACGCGGCCCTCACCGGCACGGTGGTCATCAACAACTCCTTCTGGTGGAGCGCCGACGAGAAGTTTTTCAACAACGCGCTGGCCGTGCAGCTCGGCGTGCCGGTGCCCAAAACCCTGCTGCTCCCCAGCAAGCACCGCCCCGACGACACTACCGAAAATTCCTTCCGCAACCTGGCCTTGTTCGACTGGCAGAAAGCCTTCGACCACATCGGTTTCCCGGCCTTTATGAAGCCCCACGCCGGCGGCGGCTGGAAGAGCGTGTACAAAGTAGACAACCCCGAGCAAGCCTGGCGCGCCTACGACGAAACCGGCCAGCTGGTGATGCTTTACCAGGAAGCCATTGAGTTCGAGGACTACTTCCGTTGCTACTGCCTGGGCGGTAAGCACGTGCTCATCATGCCCTACGAGCCCCGCAACGCCCCCCACGAGCGGTACCAGACCACGATGAAAACCGAGGGCGAAGCCGGCCAGAAGCTGCTCGACACCATTAAGGACTACACCCTGCGCCTGTGCCAGGGCCTGGGCTACGACTTCAACACCGTGGAATTTGCCGTGCGCAACGGCGTGCCCATTGCCATCGACTTCGGCAACCCTGCCCCCGACGCCGACATCAACTCGGTAGGCGCTGAGAACTTCGAGTGGGTGGTGGAGCACGCCGCCCAGCTGGCCATCGAGCGGGCCAAGGCCCACCGCCCCGGCCGCACCAACCTGACCTGGGGCACCTTCGTGCAAGACTCGGTGCGCGCCGCTCCCAAAGGCTCGCCCACCATCGGCGCCAACGTGCAGATGGGCCAGTCGGTGCGCGAAACCAACGACCTGGGTGCCACCGGCGCCCCGCAGCCCGCCGCCAAAAAAGCAGCGGCGAAGAAAGCCGCCGGTGCCCCCACGCCCGAGCCGCCCACCGGCGAAGTATCGGCCAGCGAGCAGTCGGCCGCTAAGAAAGCTGCCGCACCGGCTAAAAAGCCTGCAGCCGCCAAAGCCCCTGCTGCCGCCAAAGCCCCCGCCGCTGCCAAAGCTGCTGCTCCAAAGGCGCCAGCGGCTAAGAAAGCGACGACCAAGAAGGGCGAATAGTCGATTGTCTGTGCTTGTTCCTCCGGCGCACAAACCGCGTGCGCCGGAGGAATAGCATTCTACCCTTGTCATTTTCGTATTCGTCCTGCCCCATGGCTATGCCCACGTTTACCCTCGGCATCGAGGAAGAATTCCAGACCATTGACCCCGAAACCCGGGAGCTCCGCTCCCACCTTTCGCAGATTGTGGAGGGCGGCCGCGTCACGCTGCAGGAACAGGTGAAAGCCGAGATGCACCAGGCCGTGGTGGAGGTGGGCACCAACATCTGCCACAACATCACCGAGGCCCGCACCGAGGTGCTGCACCTGCGCCGCCAGGTGATAGAGCTGGCCGACCGGCAAGGGCTGAAAATTGGCGCGGCGGGCACGCACCCGTTTTCGCGCTGGCAGGAGCAGCCCATCACGCCCGATGCCCGCTACGACAAGATTGTGGAGGAACTGCAGGAAGCCGCCCGCTCCAACCTAGTTTTCGGCATGCACGTGCACGTGGGCATCGAAAACCGCGAAATGGGCGTGTACATGATGAATACGCTGCGGTATTTCCTGCCGCACTTGTTCGCGCTGAGCACCAACTCGCCGTTCTGGGAAGGCCGCGAAACGGGTTATAAGTCATTCCGCACCAAGGTGTTCGAGCGGTTCCCGCGCACGGGCATTCCGGGCTTTTTCCACAGCGCCAGCGACTACGATGAGTTTGTGCAACTGCTCATCAAAACCGGCTGCATCGACAACGGCAAGAAAATCTGGTGGGACGTGCGCCTGCACCCTTTCTTCGACACCATCGAATACCGCATCTGCGACATGATGATGCGCGCCGACGAAACCATCGCCGTGGCCGCCGTCATGCAGGCGCTGGTGGCCAAAATCTACAAGCTCAAGGCTCAGAACCTTAACTTCCGCATTTACCGCAGCGCCCTCATCAAGGAAAATAAGTGGCGCGCCGCCCGCTACGGCCTCGACGGCAACATGATTGACTTCGGCATCCAGGAAGAAGTGCCCACTAAGAAGCTCATTCTGGAACTGCTCGACTTCATCGACGACGTGGTGGACGACCTTGGCAGCCGGCACGAAGTAGAATACGTGCTGAAAATGATGGAGATGGGCACCGGCGCCGACCGCCAGCTCCAGGTTTTCCGCGAAACCAACGACCTGAGCAAGGTGGTTGACTACATTCTCGCCGAGACGACGCACGGACTGTAGCCTTATTATCTTTGCCTAAGCAACGCCAGCCGTCCGGTTGGCGTTGCTTCTTTTTTAGCTGGGCTCCAGCCTGGCCTTTTTCTATACTTTTAGGCGGAACGTCCTATTTTACTAAGCAAATTATGGAAGCTATTCGGGTTGCCATTCTGGATATGTACGACAACGCCCGCAACGAAGGCATGCGCTGCATCCGGCAGCTGCTGGCCCGCAGCGCGGCCGAAAACGGCCTCACGTTCGACGTTGATACCTATAACGTGAGGGCCGAAAACGTTGTACCCAACCTGGACTACGACATCTACATTTCCAGCGGCGGCCCCGGTAGCCCGCTAGCATCTGACGAGCTCTGGGAGCGTCAGTACTTCGACTTCATCGACGCGCTGCTGGCCCACAACCAGACCCAGGAAAACAAGAAACACCTGCTGCTCATCTGCCACTCCTTCCAGCTTGTGAGCCGGCACTTGGGTATGGGCACCGTAGGCCGGCGCAAGTCCACCTCGTTTGGGGTATTGCCAGTCCACCTCACCCCCGCCGGTCAGGCCGAGCCTGTGCTGCAAGGCCTGCCCGAACCGTTCTATATCGTCGACTCGCGCGACTACCAGCTCACCAACCTCGACATGGACCGCCTGAATGCCTTTGGCGCCCGAGTGCTGTGCCTGGAGAAAGAGCGCCCGCATGTGCCGCTGGAGCGCGCTGTGATGGCCATCCGGTTCACGCCCGAAGTCATTGGCACCCAGTTTCATCCCGAGGCCGACGGCGAGGGCATGCTGCGCTACATGCTCACCGACGAGCGCAAGCAGCAGGTCATCAGCACCTACGGCGAGGCCAAGTACCACGAAATGGTTCGCCTGCTGGCCGACCCCACCACCATTGAGCACACCGAATCGGTGGTGGTGCCCACCTTCCTGCGCCGCGCCTTGGCCGAACTTGGCCAACCCACCGCTGCTTAATTCTTGTCCGTAGCTGCTTCCTGCTCATGATTCCGGAACCCCGCCACATATTCAACTCCGCCTTCTCCCCCGCTCGCTATCAGGAAATGCTGGCCGACATTGAGCAGCAGCTGCCCGGCCAGCTGGATTTCCGGGTTGCCGAAACTCCGGTTTTCGTCCCCGCCGGCCTGCGTGACAAATTAATTACCGCCGGTGAAACCATAATTAAGGTTATTGAGCAGCCTAATTTTAAGGAATTAACAGAGCCCTCAATTCCAGCGCATCAGCGCGTGCCCAACGAAGACGCGCGTCCCGAATTCCTGACTTTCGATTTCGCTGTATGCCGCAATGCCAACGGAGAGCTGGAACCCCAGCTGATTGAGATGCAAGGCTTTCCGTCGCTCTATGCATTTCAGTCCTGGCTGCCGGGTGTGTTCGCGCGCCACTTTCCCATTCCGGATTCGGTGACGCCCTTTATCGAAGTTCCTGATTTTGATGCCTATCAGAAGCGGATGCGCGAATTTATTTTGGCCGACCAGCCTGCCGAAAATGTCATTCTGTTGGAGCTGTTTCCGGAAAAGCAGAAGACGCGCATCGACTTTGCGTTGAGCAAAAAATTCTGGGGAATTGATGCCGTGTGCATCACCAAAATTCGCAAGCGGGGACGGAAACTATTCTATGAAAAAAACGGCCGCGAAATCGAAATCAAGCGAATTTATAACCGCATTATCTTCGATGAGCTGGCACGCTACCCGGAGCTAAAAACCGAGTTCAACTTAACCGATGACGTTGATGTTAAATGGGTTGGGCACCCAAACTGGTTTTTCCGCATCAGCAAATTCACCCTTCCCTTTCTGCATGGTCCATTTGTGCCGCCCAGCTATTTTCTGCACGAGCTTGAAGAATATCCGGCCGATTTAGAAAATTATGTTTTAAAGCCGCTATTCTCCTTTGCAGGGGCCGGCGTGCGGCTTCACGTCACGGCGCCGGAATTGGATGCGCTGGCCGATAAGCAGAATTATTTATTGCAACGCAAAGTTGATTATGAGCCCGTGGTGCAATCGCCCGATGGCTTGGTGAAATGCGAGATTCGCCTGCTCTACATCTGGCCTGAGGGTGAAACGCGCCCGCAATTGCTGACTGGCCTGAGCCGCCTAAGCCGCGGCGAAATGATTGGGGTTGATTTCAACAAAGACAAAGATTGGGTGGGCGGCACTACGCCGCTGTTCGAACGGTAGTGGGGCTGGGCACGGTGTTTGAAAGCTGTTTAACAACGCCCGGGGAGGCTTGCGCGTAAAGTCAGCCTCACTCATTGCTTCACACCATGTCCTCTCTCGCCGAAAAAGGCCTCAAACTCTCCAGAAACGCGTTGTTCAACGTTTTTATTGGACGCGCAACCAAGCTTCTGGGCCGCCCCTTCAAGGTAGTTACCGTTCTCAACGAAGTAGCCGATAAGCTTGCCGTTAAGGATAGCAAAGACAATAAGTTTCGGCAGCTTTTTGATGTGGCGCTTACGCTGGTGCGACTGGTGCGCAGCTACATCAGCGGCGATTACCGCGACATTTCCACAAGCACCATTATTTCGGGCCTGGCCGTGCTGCTTTACGTCCTTTCACCCATCGACCTGGTTCCCGATTTTATTCCGGTAGTGGGTTTTCTTGATGACTTGAGTTTGGTCAGTTGGTTTGTCGTCAAGTTCCAGACAGAAATCACCAAATTTCGCGACTGGGAACAGCATGGCCGCAGCCTCACACCGGCTGGGGCGGCTACATCCAGCCCCGACAATGTCGCCCGCCCCGCCGAGGGCGATGTGGCACTGCCCAGCGTGGCTGAATTGGGCCACTCGTAATTATTTTTCCCGTTTTCTATGCCCACGTTTGTCGTTTCCATTCGCTTACCGGAAACTTTTGATGAGGAATTTATTTCACTGATACCGGAGCACCGTGCCTTCATCAATCAATTGCTCAACGAGAAAGTAGTGGAGGTATACGCCATCAGCAGCGACCGCAGCCGCGGCTGGGTGACGATAAACGGGGACGATGCTGCCGCCGTGCAGGCCGTGGTGGAACAGTTTCCGCTTTACCCGCATTTGCAGGGCGTGGAAATTGACGAGTTATTTATTTTTGACAGCACCGCGTCACGTTTTCCGCACATCAGTTTAAATTAATTTTCTGCATCTATTCGCTCTGGTTGTTTTAACATGATGGGTAACCCACAATCTATTCGGCGTCTTTTCGGCGCATTGGCTGGCGGCGCAGGTTTGTTTTTCGTTTTGAGCGCGGCAACTCCTCCTCCCGCCATTACGACCGAGCAACTCACGTCACGAATGAGTACCGCCATTGAGGGCTTGAAGACCTTACGTTGCGTGGTGAAAGCCCAGGAACGCATCGGCGGCAATATCAACCAGGCCCGTAGCGTCATGAAGCTGACCTACAAGCCACTGCGCATTTACATTAAAAACCAGAAAGGTGTGGAAGTGCTCTGGCTGCAGGGCCAAAACGGCGGCGATGCCTGGGTGTACCCGGCCAGTTTCCCCTACGTAACCCTCAGCCTCGACCCAAACGGCAAGCTCATGCGCGCCAACCAGCACCACACGGCGCTGCAGGCTGGTTTCGGCACTATTTCGGATTTGTTGCGTACCACCGGCCTGCGGCAGGACAATTCTTACAGCAAGTCGTTTCGCTACGTTGGCGACACCACGCTGCAAGGCCGCACCAACTACGTGCTGCGTTCCGACTTCCCGCAGTTTCGCTACGTGAGCTACAAGGCCGGCAAAAACGAAACCATCGAGTCGGTAGCCGAGCGGTTTGGCTGCGGCGAATACCGCGTTATTACACGCAACGACCTCACTATCGGCGAGAAGATTCCCGAAGGCAAAGTGTTGCAAGTGCCCAATGCCTACGGCCGCCGCACTATTCTTTGCGTCGACCCAAAAACCTATCTGCCCACCGTGGTGCAGGTGAACGATGACAAGGGGCTGTTTGAAAAATTCGAATTCCTCGACGTAGTTCCCAACCAGAATATCCCGCTTGAGGAATTCTCGAAAGATTATAAGGACTACAAACTATAGTTTTTATCTCTCGTCATCCTGAGCGCAGCGAAGGACCTTATCACGTTTGAATTTTACTCCTAACGTGATAAGGTCCTTCGCTGCGCTCAGGATGACGAGAGATAAAAATTACCTTCTCATCGTCTTTTCAATCTGGTCCCACATTTCGGGCGTCAGCATTTCCAGCTTGTTGAATTCACCAGCGCCGTTCAGCCATTCGCCGCCGTCGATGGTCACAACCTCGCCGTTCACATAAGCCGAGAAGTCCGATACCAGATAAGCGGCCAAGTTAGCCAGTTCCTGGTACTGGCCCACGCGCTTAAGGGGCACGCTGGCTGCCGGGTCAAGCTTGCTGGCCAGGGGCTCGGGAAACAGGCGGCTCCAGGCGCCTTCGGTCGGGAATGGGCCTGGCGCAATGGCGTTGGAACGGATGCCATACTTGGCCCACTCCACGGCCAGGGAGCGTGTCATGGCGAGCACGCCGGCCTTCGCAGTAGCCGAGGGCACCACAAAAGCCGAGCCTACAGAGGCGTAGGTGGTGACAATGTTCAGAATGGTACCGGGCTTTTTGTCGGCAATCCAGCGCTTGCCCACGGCCAGCGTGCAATTGTAAGAGCCGCGTAGCACGATGTCGACAATCACATCGAAGGCCTTGTGGCTCAGGCGCTCGGTGGGGCTAATGAAGTTACCAGCTGCGTTATTCAGCAGCACGTCGACGCCGCCAAACTCTTGGATGGTGCGCTCCAGCATGGCTTCCACTTCGTCGTATTTGCGCACGTCGCAAGCCACGGCCAGCACCCGGCCGCCGGTTTGCTGGCGCAGTTCCTCGGCAGTTTTTTCCAGCACGTCCAGCTTGCGGCTGCTGATGGTGACATTGGCGCCGAGCCGCAGGAAATAAGTCGTCATGGCCCGGCCCAGGCCGGTGCCGCCGCCGGTCACAATGATGGTTTTGCCAGCCAGCGCGTTGTCGCGCAGCATGGGCTGCGTGTAGGGAGTATTCATGCGGGAGCAGAATGAGGGTGGGAAGTGCGGCACAGTCCGCCGCCCGAAGGTACTAGAAGCCGGCTAGCCAGCCACAACAGTAGGCCCTGGCGCATTATTTTGGTTGCCGAATATAGTATTCCCTCTTTTCTTCGCACCTTCGTGCCATTAAGGCTATTTATTTGTTGGGCTGACATGACAAGTTCCATTTCCGGGGACTCCGCGAGCACGACATCGGGAGCGGAACTCCCCACCGTTTTAGTTTTGGGCTGCGGCTGGCTGGGGCTGGCCTTGGCGCGCTCCCTGGCCGCCGACGGCCACGTGGTGCTGGGCACCACCACCACGCCCGAAACCATGGCCACGCTGGAAGCGGCGGGCATTCAGCCGCACTTGCTTCGGCTGGGCCACGAGTTTGACGCTGCTTCGGAGGCCCTGCTCATGCGCTTGCTCAAAGCGGCCGATGTGCTGGTGCTCAACGTGCCGCCCCGGGCCGCGGCGGCGGGTGCCTACCCTGCCTTGTTGCGTCCCGTGCACCGGGCGGTGGCCACGGCGGGCACGCCCCACGTGCTTTTTGTGAGTTCCACCAGCGTGTACCCCAACGAGTCGCGCGTGATGCGCGAGGCCGATGCCATCAGCACCCGCGACGCGGCTTCCGATGTGCTGCGCGCCGAGGGCCACTTCGTGCCACGCTACGGCCAGTGGAAAAGCACCGTGGTGCGCCTGGGCGGCCTCATGGGCCCCGACCGCGCCCCCGGCCGCTTCCTGGCCGGCCGCCAAGACCTGGGCCAGGGCAACGCGCCCGTCAACCTGGTGCACCTCACCGATGTAGTAGGCGTGCTTTCGGCCATCATCCGGCATAAGGTCTGGGGGCATACTTTCAACGTTTGTGCCGACCAGCACCCGTTGCGGCGCGATTTTTACCCGGCGGCGGCCCAGTACCTTAAATTGGAGCCACCCACGTTCAAAGACGAGGATGGCTGCACCGGCAAAACCATTGACAGTAGTTTGGTGCGCTCGCTCCTGCCCTACCAGTTTCAGCACGACGACGTGCTGGGAGCGTTGGCGCACTGCTAGGCGTCTCGTCGGCTGTACCTTTGCGGGGTGAATATTGACGCCTCTCGTCCTCTTGTTGCCGTACTGGGCGGCGGCGCGGCTGGCTTCTTCGGGGCCATTGCCTGCGCCGAGGCTAACCCCGGTTTGCAGGTGCTTTTGCTGGAAAAAACGGGCAAGCTGCTCAGCAAAGTGCGAATCTCGGGCGGCGGTCGCTGCAACGTGACCCACGCCTGCGACACCGCTGCCCAACTCGTGGCGCACTACCCTCGCGGCAGCAAGCAACTGAAAGCAGCCTTCCAGCAATTTGGCGTGGCCGATACCATTGCCTGGTTTGCCCGGCGCGGCGTGACGCTCAAAACCGAGGCCGACGGCCGCATGTTTCCCACCACCGACAGCAGCGAAACCATTGCCCACGCCCTGGAAGAAGCTGCCCGCCAAGCCGGCGTGCGCATTGTCACCAATGTAGGTGTCGACGAGATACAACCGCTGCCGGAAGGCGGCTTCGCCCTGAAAATTACGGGCAGTGGGGCTGCAAAAATTGGGGAAACACTGCTGGTAAACCGCTTGCTCATCGCCACCGGCGGCAACCCCAAGAGTGCCAACTACGATTGGCTGCGCGCCCTGGGCCACACAATTGCCGAGCCAGTGCCGTCGCTTTTCACTTTTAACGTACCTAACTCTCCCCTGAGCGAGCTAATGGGCGTAAGCGTGCCCCAGGCCCGGGTGGTGCTGGCCGGCGAAAAGCTCCAATACGAGGGGCCGCTGCTGGTTACGCACTGGGGCGTGAGCGGCCCGGCCGTGCTCAAGCTGTCGGCCTGGGGCGCCCGGCGCCTGAGCGAGCTGGGCTACGTCGGCACTGCGCTTATTAACTGGATTCCCGCGTTCACCGAAGAAACCCTGCGGCCCTGGCTGCAGCAGTTTCGGCAGGAAAACGGCAAGAAAACCGTGGCCTCCAACCCCCAATTCGGCCTGCCGCAACGCCTCTGGCGCAACCTGACCGAGCAGGCTGGCATCGGCCCGGAGCTACGTTGGAGCGACGTGCCGGCCAAAACCCAAAACCGCCTGCTGGAATTGCTGCTTCGCTCACCGCTCGCGGTGCGGGGCAAAACCACTTATAAAGAAGAGTTCGTGACTTGCGGGGGCGTTTCGCTCGATGAAATCGACCTTAAAACCATGCAGAGCCGCCGCGTGCCGGGGCTTTATTTTGCCGGCGAGGTGCTGGACATTGATGGCATTACCGGCGGCTTCAACTTCCAGGCAGCCTGGACTACGGGTTTCCTGGCCGGCCGCGCCATGGCTCAACCGCCCACAGTAGCCGTGTAACCTTCCACGCGGACAGGGAGTAAAGGAAGGCACAAACTTTCACCTTAAATTTTCCCTTTCCAATGGAAGCCAAAGCCACGCAAGCCCTGCTCAACGAACTGGTAGAAACCCTCAAAGACGGCCAGAAAGGCTACGCCGAGGCCATGACCGACGTGCAGGATGCCGACCTGAAAGACACGTTCAAACACTTCGCCGCTCAGCGTTCGAGCTACCTCACTGAGCTGGAAGACCAGATGTTCAAGCTCGACCTCAAGCCCGACACCAACGAAGGCGCACAAGGCTCCATCACCGGTGCCATCCACCGCACCTGGATTGACCTGAAATCGGCTGTGACCGGCAAAGACCGCCACAGCATCCTCGCCGAGTGTGAGCGCGGCGAAGACTACGCCAAGAAAGCCTACCAAACCGCACTGAAAGCTGAGGGCCTGCCTTCCGCGTTGAAATCGGTAATCGAGAAGCAATACCAAGGTGTGGTAGAAGGCCACGACAAAATCAAAGCCCTGCGCGATTCGTCGAAATAGTTTCTAGCGCCTACCTTGCTATAACCCAACAAAAAAGCCGCTCAATGAGCGGCTTTTTTGCCTTCTAACCTTCTTCTTTTATAAACACACTAAATCGTCACTACTGGTTAACCCAGATAATTTGCCTTAATACTATTCATCAAAGCTCTCGTTGCGGGGCGTACGCGGGGCGCGGGTCGTATCGTACTCGCGGGGCGTGCCGTAGTTCGGCTTGTTGCCGTAGCTGGGCCGGTCGCCGTAGCCACCCTTGTTGCCGTAGCCCGACTTGCCGTAGCCGCCTTCGCGACGCTCGCCGTAGCTCGGGCGGTTGCCGTAGCCGCTGCCGCCGTCGCGGTTGCCTTTGTAGCCACCGCCATAGCCGCCTTCGCGGCGCTCGCCGCCGAAGCCGCCGCGGTTGCCTTTGTAGCCGCCACCGTAGCCACCCTCACGGCGCTCGCCGCCGAAAGCGCGACGCTCGCCACGGTCACCGCCGAAGCCACCGGGGCCGCGGTTGTTGCCTTCCTGCTTAGCCTCGCCTTCCTGTACAGGGGTAGCAATGCTGAAGCTCACCGGCGAACCTTGGATGCTAGTGCGGCCCAGCTTGCTCACAATCTCATCGGCGTAGTCCGACGGTACTTCCACAAAGCTGAACTTGTCGTAGAGGGCGATGTCGCCCACTTTAGCGCCGGCCAGGTTGGTCGACTCCGAAATCAGGTCCACGATGTCGCGCGGGTGAATCCGGTCTTTCTTGCCCATCGTCACAAACAAGCGCGTGAATCCAGGGCGGGCAGCGCCCTTCTCACGGCCGGCGTCGAGGCTCTGCTCAGCGCGCTTGTCTTCCTTCATGGTCATTTTCAGCAGCGCGGCGGCGATATCGAGCGAAGTGATGTCTTCGCTCTGGTCGAGCAGGCGCTGCACGCGGCCCACGTATTTCTCGAGGTTGCCCTTTTCAATAACCTCCTTAATCTGACCGAGGAACAGCGTGGTTTTCACCTCCGACACGTCGGCAAACGACGGCACCTGCTCCAGCTTAATCTGGGCCTTGGTGAAGCGCATGATGTCGCGCAGCTTGTAGATGTCGCGGCCACTTACGAAAGTGAAGGCGCGGCCGCTCTTGCCGGCGCGGCCCGTGCGGCCGATGCGGTGCACGTAGTACTCCTCGTCGGCCGGCAGGTCATAGTTGAACACGGCCTCCACGTTGTCTACGTCGATGCCGCGGGCGGCTACGTCGGTGGCTACCAGCACTTCGAGTGTGCCTTTGCGGAATTTATCGAGCGTGTTCTGGCGCTGTTGCTGGCCCATGTCGCCGTGCAGGCCTTCGGCGAAGTAGCCTTTGGCTTGCAAGTCGGCCACGATTTCGTCCACCATGCGCTTGGTGTTGGCGAACACGAAGGTCGACTTCAGGTTGTACATGTCGAGCACGCGGGTCAGCACATCCTTTTTCTGGGGGCCGCGAACCTCGAAGTAGCTCTGCTCGATGTTGTTCACCGTCATGGCTTGGTGGTTCACCTTCACCAGCTGCGGGTCGCGCTGGTACTTCTTGGTGAGTTCCATGATGGGCTTGCTCATCGTGGCCGAGAAAAACACCGTCTGGCGCTCCTCGGGCATTTTGCTGAGCACGTACTCAATGTCCTCGCGGAAGCCCATGTCGAGCATCTCGTCGGCTTCGTCGAGGATGATTTTCGTGGTTTTGTCCAGCTTCAGGGTGCCGCGCTCGATGTGGTCCATCACCCGGCCGGGCGTGCCAATCACGATTTGCACGCCGCGCTCCAGGGCGCGGAACTGACGGTCATAAGAGCTACCGCCGTAAATCGGCACCACGGCCAGGCCGCGCTTGTGCTTGCCCAGCTTCTGGATTTCGCCCGACACCTGCACGGCCAGCTCGCGCGTGGGGCACAGCACGATGGCTTGCACATCGCGGCTGTCGGCATCGACGGCTTCAATAATGGGAATGGAGAAGGCGGCGGTTTTGCCGGTGCCCGTCTGGGCTTGGCCAATTACGTCGCGGCCTTCGAGCAGCACCGGGATGGCACCGGCCTGAATAGGCGAGGCTTCCTCGTAGCCCATCTCGGTGATGGCGCGTTGTACTTCCTCGGAGAGGTTCAGCTCGTCGAAACGAACCACAGTTTTTTCAGCTTCCATGAATGTGGAATTGATAAAGGGGATAAAGAGACTTCGCTCCGAAAACAGCCGTACTCAGCGACGTTTCCCCACCTTCTACCTGTTCACATTCAGGCGGGAAAAAACAACCAAAAAACAACGCGGCCAATGCGTTAGCGCCTCTCTCAGGCTTACGCGGACTTGGGCCGTCCTCAAATGCGGGTGCAAAGGTAGGGTTTTTATTTGAGAAAAGCTAATATGGGGCTCAAGTATATTCTTCGCCTGTCATCCTGAGCGCAGCGAAGGGCCTTCTCACGCCTGAGCGTTTTAAATTGTTAATTGATGCTAGCGTGACAAGGTCCTTCGCTGCGCTCAGGATGACAAAAAGTGCTTGACTCGCCTAAACGGCACAAAAAAAAGCCCGCCAAAGGCGGGCTTTCTTAGGATAGCAAAACTAAGGCTGAATTAAATCAGCGATACTTTTACAGCATTCGGGCCTTTTTTGCCCTGAGCTACTTCGTATTGCACGTGGTCGTTTTCACGAATCGAGCTAACCTGCAGGTCGCTGATGTGAACGAAGATGTCTTCGCCAGTTTCGTCGTTTTTAATGAAACCGAAGCCTTTGGTGTCATTAAAGAATTTTACCTTTCCGGTGGGCATGGTGGTTGGTTGTGGAATTTCCCTAAGCTTTTGGGCCACCGTGGCTTGGTTTCTTAGGTTGCGTCAAAGATAGGCAGAATTTCCAAATGACCAAGTCGATAGATATTTTTTTCGATGCAGGCTGAGAAAGGCGGCTGCAGTGTCTCCTGAGCAATAAGACGTCATGCCAAGCGCAGCCGAGGCATCTGGCGTACTTCATTGAATGATTGAGCTACTACACACATAAGATGCTTTGGCTGCGCTCAGCATGACGTTCTTTTGTAATTGGCTTCCATATCCTCGAAACCTACGCCCCCATGCCAGACGCCCCTGCCCACGCCTTTTCTCACGAATTTCAGGTGCCTGCCAGCGCTATCGATGCGCTGGGCCACGCCAACAACGTGGAGTATGTGCGTTGGGTGCAGGACGTGGCCGGGGCGCACTGGCTGAGCATTTGCCCGACCGAGTTGCGCGAACAAATCATCTGGGTGGTGCGCGAGCACCGGATTCGCTACTTGCAATCGGCCTTTGCGGGTGAGACACTGCGGGCCACCACCTGGGTGGGCGAGACGAGTGGCGCCACGTCGCTGCGCTACACTCGCCTTACCCGCGCCGCCGACGAGGTGCTACTGTGTGAGGCTGAGACGACGTGGGTGCTGCTCGACCCCAAAAGCGGCCGGCCCGTGCGCGTGACGGCAGAGATGGTGAGTTGGCTGAAACCTGCGTGAATCAATTTCAAGCATGTGCTTGGTCAATTTGACTACTTGTAGTGCCGCAATTCAGGCATACAAAAACATTTATTACGGAGCAGTCTGCTAAATCGTAGTCGTCTCCGATTGAATCAATAGTTGCGTAACAGGTCATCGGTTGTTTGCACATCATACATAACGGATGTTCTACAAATTCGCCGATTGGTTCGCCGCCTAATTTGTGTCTCGTTCCGGCCACATCATTCCATTGATACCCAACAACCGCTTTTGCTTCTTTGGTGTCTGGCGACGGAATTAATTTAATTTCTGGAATTAGCATTTCAGCGTTTTAATAAAGATTATGCCTCCCTCCTTCCGCATCTACTCCTCCTCGGCGGGCTCTGGTAAGACCTACCAATTAACGAAAGAATACCTGCTGCTGGCACTAGGAGCCGACGACCCAGCATATTTCAAGCGCGTGCTGGCCATCACATTTACCAACGATGCGGCGGGGGAAATGAAGGAGCGCATTGTGGGGGCACTGCGGCGGTTCTCCTACCCGGAAGGTGGCAAACCCGATGGGTTGCTGGCCGACATTGCGGCCGAGTTGAAGCTACCGGAAACGGAGGTGCGACGGCGAGCAGCCGAGACGTTTCGGCTGGTGTTGTATCACTACGCCGATTTTGGGGTGAGTACCATTGATTCATTCGTGCAGCGAATTGTGACGGCTTTTACCCGGGAATTGGGCTTACCGGCCACGTTTGAGGTGGAACTGGATACCGATGCGGTGCTGCAAAGCGCCGTGGCGGCGCTGCTAGATAAGGTGAACCGCGACCCGAACAGCAAACTGCTGTCGCAAACGCTGGCGGAATATGCACTGGGGCAGGCCGACGAGGGCAAAAGCTGGAGCCGACTGCCGGAGGAGCTGGCGGGTTTCGGGCGGGTGCTATTTAATGAGACGGTGCAGGAGGCAGTGGCGCAGCTCGACAAGTTGAGTTTGGCTGATTTCCGGCGGCTGGACAAGGAAATCCGGGCGCGGCGGACCGAGATTGAGGCGGCCTTTACCCAGACGCGGGAGGTGGCGCTGGCGGTGCTGGATGCGGCGGGCGCCACGGAGGCCGACTTTTTTCAGGGCAAGCGCGGCATTTTTGGCTACGTGCAGAAGGGCGTGGACTTGCTTGCCCCCGACGCCGGACCAAACAGCTACGTGCGCACCACCCTGGCCGATGACAAATGGTACAGCGGCAAAATAAAAACTGCCGCCGACCGGGAGCGGGTGGATGCAGTGAAAGAGCCGTTATGCCAACTGGTAGCAACATTGGACAAATTGCGGGCTGATTATTTGCCAAATTATGTGTTGCTGGCAGCCATGCAGCCGTATTTATTTCACGCTTCGTTATTGAGTGAATTAAATAAGATTGTCGAGCAAATTAGCCGTGAGCGCAACGTTGTTCTGATATCGGAATTTAACCGAAGAATTGCCAGCATTGTGCTTACTGAACCGGTGCCGTTTTTGTACGAGCGGCTGGGCGAAAAATACGAGCATATTCTGATTGACGAGTTTCAGGACACGTCCGTTTTGCAGTGGAACAACCTGCTGCCGCTGGTGGAAAACACGCTGGCCAACGGGCATAGCAGCCTGGCGGTGGGCGACGCCAAGCAGGCCATTTACCGCTGGCGCGGGGGCGAGATGGAACAGATTCTGCGCCTGCACCAAGGCAACACCGAGGCCCTGGCCGCCCGCGCCCGCGAGCCCGAGATGCGCGAGCTGCTGCGTGGCCGCTACGAGGCGTTTCGCGGCAAGCTGGAGCCCAAGGCTTTGCAGGTGAACTACCGCTCGGCACGGGAAATCATTGATTTCAATAACGCCTTCTTTAAAGCGGTGAGTGAGCGGCACGAGGCCCTGGGGCTGGTGACGGGCATTTTCGACGCGCATTTTGGGCAGCAGGCACCGGAGTCGCAGCGGGCCGACCAGCAGGGGCACGTGGAATTGTTGTTTACTCAAAAGGACGCCCCCGCCCTGCTCTACGACCCCGCCGCCGGCGCTTACACCGCCGAGCCCCTGCCTGGCCACGCGGCCGAGGCGCTGCTGGGCTACGATGAGAGCACCTGCTACCTCACCCTGCAGCTGGTGGAACAGGCTCTGCGCGATGGCTACGCGCTGGCCGATATTTCGGTGCTGTGCCGTACGCGCTACGCCAGTAAAATCATTGCTAAGTTCCTGAAAGAGCGGGGCTACGCCATTATTTCGGCTGACTCGCTAGCGCTGGAATTTGCGGAGGTGGTGAACCTGCTGGTGAGCGTTCTGCGGGTGCTGCACCAGCCGGCCGACACGCTGGCGCGGGCCGAAGCCCTGCTGCTCGTGGACAAGGTGGTGCGCGGGCTGGCCCCCACGCCGGCGCGCGCCCGACACATTGCCGAGGTGGCCAACGCGGCGGGCGGCACCTCATTTTTCGACGAGCTGCGCGACCTGGGCTACGACGTGCGCGAGCAGGAAACCGGCAACTTGGGGCTGTACGAGCTGGCCGAGCGGCTGCTGAATCTGTTTGGGCTGCTGGGGCGCAACGGGGAGAGCGACTACCTGTTCCGCTTCCTCGATTTGACCCTGGAATTCAGCCTGCGCTTTGGCAACAACCTGGGCAACTTCCTCACTTATTGGGAGGAGCGCAAGGGGCGCATCAGCATCAACGCACCGGGCGGGCGCGAGGCCATCACCATCACCACGGTGCACAAGGCCAAGGGTTTGGCCTACGGGGTGGTAATTGTGCCCTTTGCCGACTGGAGCCTGGAGCCGCACCGCGGCACCCTGCTCTGGGGCCACCTGGAGGCGGGCCAGAAGCCCATTGAGCAGATGCCTGACGTGGCGGTGGTGAGCCTCAGCAAGGGCATCCAGCATACGGCTCTGGGGGCGCAGTACGACGAGGAGCGCGAGAAAACTTTTCTTGAAGGGCTGAATACGCTCTATGTGGCCTTCACCCGGCCGCGCCACCGCCTCTACGTTATCAGCAAGCGCCCCGACGACAAAAAAACTACCAAAACCGACGAGCTGGAAACCGTCCCCACGGCCGCTGCCCGCACCGTGGCCGACCTGCTGCACGGTTACCTACTGAGCCGCGGCCAGTGGCAAGAAGACCGGGTGTCCTTCGTCCTCTCCCAAGGCAGTCAGGCGGAGCAGAAAACCAAGAATCAAGAACCAAAAACCAACTCTTACGAACTCACAAATCTGGCCGCCGCGCCCTGGGAAGACCGCCTGAAGCTGCGCCGCCATGCCACCACGCTCTTCGATTTTGATGAGCAAAAAGCGCAGGGCGAGTGGAACCGCAAGCTGCACTTCGCCTTGCGCCGCCTGCTCACGGCGGCCGACGTGGGCCGCGTGGCCAGCCAGCTCGTGGCCGAGGGTATCCTGAGCGCCCGCGAGCGGCCGGCGCTGGTGGAGAGCCTCGAAACGCTGGTGAGCGACCCGCGTCTGGCCCCCTACTTCGCCCCGCACCTGAGCGTGGAAACCGAGCGCGAAATATTGGTGGGTGGCGTGAAGCTGCGCGACTACAAGCCCGACCGCGTGGTGCTCGAACCCTCCCTCGAAGAGCACCACCGCCTCGGCGGGCGCGTCACGCTGCTCGATTTCCGCCTGCCCCCGCCGCTGGAGCAGCACAAGCGCCTGCTGCGCAATTATGCCACGCTATTTGAACAGCTGGGGTACGCGGAAGTGCGCGGGCTTATTTATTATTTCGGGACGGGGGAAGTGGTAGAGGCGTGAGGAATATCCACGACTACTACACTTTTTTTATGAAAACGGTAGAACGATGAAAGCCAAATTGATACGCATAATCATGCTTTCGGCACTGATTATTGGGCTGTTCGCCGGCTCATCGCATGGTCAAGCGTTTACTATTGAATCATTAGATGGTAGCAAGCAACTGATTGAGGTGATGCCTCTTAATTACGGAGCTACATTAACCATAAAATGCGCAAACAATGCTATTCACATTGGGAATATCAATCACCTTGATACTGTATATCTTATTAACAAGAATTTTCTACTAATTACCTATTCCTTTCGCGCTGGGGTTGGACTACATGCTGCCAAAACGCTAATTCTATCTGTTCGCCATCGAAATATGTATGAATCTCTCCATATCAGCTCCTTATTTGATACAGAGTTTATGGATTATAGCAAA
The DNA here is from genome assembly GCF_015694735.1 of Hymenobacter properus. Lineage (GTDB taxonomy): Bacteria > Bacteroidota > Bacteroidia > Cytophagales > Hymenobacteraceae > Hymenobacter > Hymenobacter properus. The sequence goes on from NZ_JADQDP010000001.1 coordinate 481,240, forward strand.
CCAACACCTGCTTTGATAAAGGCAAGTGCGAAGACAACTATTCACGAAGCGACTTTAAGCTTGATGGGAAATAGTATTGCCACTTATAAGTTAGCCATAAAGTTTCACGATGAAAGAAAATCGGTTAATAAACCAAAACCCAATTATCAGCACGACCTCGATACTGTTCTAACATTTGACCAAAATGGAAATATCTTTTACAGTTCGGAGAAAACCATTTCTCAAACGCTCATGATTGTTGATGCTAAAACCAAGAATGAGGCAAAGCAAAAAATAAAAGGGGTATTCCCGATAATCAACTTGGGACTGGACAAATACTGCTACGTGGGCGGTGAATGGTACGAATGGAACAGCAAATATTTGATTCAGCAATCTTATAAATAATCTTAACTGGAGATTAAGAAGCATTCGTGTTAACGTCGGTTTTGAACCCTCGGATACTCCAGTAACCTGGGTTCACCTTTTCAGGGTTAAAAGCTGACCAGGAACTCTCTATGCGTGAGGCCAAACGAAGCTATAAGTCTGGCCTAGCGCTTTCCTATCGACCTTTGCCCCCATGCACACCCTAGCCCAACTGCGCGCCGGCGAGCTCCACGGCCTCACCCGCCTCGACCTGAGTGCCGGCCTCACCGAGTTTCCGCGCGAAATCTTCGACCTCGCCGACACGCTGGAAATCCTTAACCTTTCCGGCAACCGGCTCACTACTTTGCCCGACGACTTGCCGCGCCTGCACCGGCTGCAAGTGCTGTTTTGCTCCGATAACCTATTCACTGAAGTACCTGTCGTGCTGGGCCAATGCCCTAATTTGAGCATGGTAGGCTTTAAGGCCAACCAAATTCGCACGCTGCCAGGGGCGGCCCTCCCTGCTGCCCTGCGCTGGCTCATCCTCACCGATAACCAACTTGAAGCCCTACCGGCCGAAATTGGCAATTGCCAGGAGCTACAAAAGCTGATGCTGGCCGGCAACCAGCTGCGCGCGCTGCCCCAGACGCTCGCCCAATGCACCAAACTGGAACTGCTGCGCATTGCCGCCAACCAGCTCACCGAGCTGCCCGCGTGGCTGTTGAGCCTGACGCGCCTCTCGTGGCTAGCCTATGCCGGAAACCCGTTTTCGCGCCCGTTGGAAGCCGCTGCTGAAACACTGCACACCATTGGTGACATTGCCTGGGACCAACTCACCATCGAACAGCAGTTGGGGGAGGGCGCGTCGGGCGTTATTTCCCGCGCCCGCTGGGAGCAGCCCAACGTGGATGATGAAGATGTGGCGGTAAAACTCTTCAAAGGCGCCGTGACCAGCGACGGACTGCCCCATTGCGAAATGCTGGCCACCATCAAGGCCGGCGCCCACCCTAACCTCATTGCCGTGCTGGGCCGCGTAACCGGCCACCCCACGGGCGCTGAAGGCTTAATATTGGAACTGATTGATGACGCATTTAGCAACCTGGCCGGCCCGCCCAGCCTGGCTACCTGTACCCGCGACGTGTATAGCCCCGGCACTGCTTTCAGTCCGGAAACGGCACTGGATATTGCCCGGGGCATTGCCGCTGCGGCCGGGCACTTGCACGCACAAGGCATCCTGCACGGCGACTTATACGCTCACAACATTCTAGTTACCGCCGAGGGCAATGCCCTGCTGGGCGACTTTGGTGCCGCCTGCTTTTTCGAGGCAAATGAGGTCGAGTTGGCAATGGCGCTCCAGCGACTGGAGGTGCGGGCCTTCGGGTGCCTGCTGGAGGAACTGCTGGCTCACTGCGCCCCCACGCCCAGCACTGCCAAAGCGCTGGCGCAGCTGCAGGCAATCCAACAACAGTGCGTACGGGCTGATGTCAACAGCCGGCCGCTGTTTGGCGAAATTGAGCGGGAGTTGGAGGCGGTAGTGGTTTAATACAGCCGTTACCTCCAACGAGGCAGGGGCAGATACTGCCCCTGCCTCGTTCAGATTATGCTGGGTCTTACTTGGTCAGCCAGCCGTTGGCATCAAGCCAGTTGCGCAGGCGGTCGGTCCAGAGGTCTTTGGTGGTTTTGTTGTTCAGGCCAAAGCCGTGGCCGCCTTTGGGGTAGAGGTGCATCTCGGCGGGCACGCCGTGGCGCAGACAGGCTTGGTAGAACACGATGCTGTTGTTGACGGGCACTGTTTTATCATCCTGCGCGTGCACTAGAAAGGTGGGCGGCGTCTGGGCCGTCACCTGCAACTCGTTGGAATACTGGCTTATCTGCGAGGGCGTCGGCGTTTTGCCGAGCAGGTTGTCGCGTGAGCCGCCGTGCTTGAGCGTGTCGTTGAAGCTAATAACGGGGTACAACAGCATTAGAAACGCAGGCCGCACCGATTCCGGACCGGGGTTGTTGCCGACGGGCCGGGCAAATTGAGTGCCCGCCCACGCCGCCAGGTGCCCACCGGCCGAAAAGCCCATCAGGCCGATGCGCTCGGGGTTGAGGCGGTACTTGGCCGCCTGTTGGCGCACCAGGCGCAGGGCCTGTTGGGCATCGAGCAGCGGCGCAATGGACTTGTCGGGCTGGCTTTGGTCGTTGGGCAGGCGGTATTTCAGCACGAAGGCTGTGATGCCCATCTCGTTCAGGCGCTTGGCCACGTCGTAGCCCTCGTGGTCGATGGAGAGGCGGGCGTAGCCGCCCCCGGGACAAATGATGACAGCCGTGCCGTTGGCCGTGCCCGCTGGGGGCAGAAACACGGTGAGGTTGGGCTGCACCACATTGGAGATGCGCACGCCGCCATTGGCCAACGTCACGCTGGTTTCCTGCACCGCGCTGGGCTTCGAATCCGGGATGGTTTCGGTATAAAGCGGTAGGGTTTGCTGGGCAAAAATGGGGTGTGCGGCCAGTAGTCCAAGCGCTAAAAAGGTAGGCAAAATATTCTTTTTCATAAGTAAAACAATTGTACGGAGTAAGTTTTATTTAGCCAAATACTGGCACTTTGTGCCATAACATTATAATTATTTGATGAAAATTCAGGTATTTGCAACTTAAAATGAACGATGTCGTAGCGGGCAGGGTCTGGGTAACATGCGAAAGACCACTCTGCTGGCCGCCGCCGCTCTGCTGAGCGTCCCCGGCCTCACCCTGGCCCAAAACACCGCCGAGGAAAACAACCCTAACACGGACGCTCCCTTCGTACGGAATATTCGCGCCGACCGTCCCGGCCAAACCATCACGGCCCAGGTACTGCAGCCCGGCCGTGTGCAGCTCGAAACGGGTTTCCAGCGCCAGTTTGGCGGCGCGGGCCTGGCCCAGAGTCAGAGCGCAGGCACGCTGCGTGTTGGTTTCTTCAACAGCATGGAGCTGCGCGTGACGCAGGGCTACCTGCACAACGGGCCCACCGTCCTCACGGAAGCGGGCAACGTAGTAGCCAAGGGCTACGCGCCGGTAGTGGTAGGCACCAAGCTCATGCTCTCGCCTAACTATGACACTCGCACCCAGGTAGCCATTCTGGTGGAGGCGGCTGTGCCCAACACCGGCAGCGCCGGCCTGCGCAGCAGCACCTGGGCCCCCGGCGGCCGCCTGCTCGTGAGCGAGCAAATCGGCGAGCGGTTCGGCCTCGAAGCCAACTTTGGTTTCAGCCAACGCGGCCTCACCGCCAAAGACATTTCGAACGGCCAGTTCCTGGGCACGCTGGCCCTCAACGGCCCGCTCACCGACAAAACCGGCTTCTTTGTGGAAGCTTACGGCGGTGGCCGCTCCAACCTGAGCACCGGCACCACCACGGGCCTCTACTGGCGCCCCATCCCGCAGATGCGCGTCGACGTAACGGCCGGGCAGGCCATCAGCGGCCTGGCCGCCGGTACCTCCACGGTGGGCGCGGGCCTCACGTTCAAAGTGGGGCGGTAGCATCCTTCCGGGTAACGACACACAAAAAGCCTGCGTAGTAACGCAGGCTTTTTTGCGTAAAATCAGCCGCTTATCCCTTTGCTTATGCGCCTCTTCCTTTTGTTTCTAGCGGCTGCAGCCGTTGGTTGTCAGACTCATCCACCTCAGGAAAAAACCGCCACGACCCCACCCATCCGGCAAGCCCCAGCCGCGGCCCTGCGCGAAACCCATTGGGTGCCGCGCGAATTGGCGGGCCAGCCTGTGCGCCTGCCGGCCGATACCCGCGAGCCTTACCTCACGCTCCGCACCGACGGCACTGCCGAGGGCAACGGCAGCTGCAACCGCTTCCGCGGCAGCTTTTTCAGCGAAAAGGCCGACGAACTGACTTTCAGCCCGCTGATGAGCACGCGCATGAGCTGTGCCGCCATAGAAACCGAAAATGCCTTTACCCGCGCCCTGGCGCAGTCACGCACCTATCGCATCAGCGGCGACACGCTCCGCCTTTACGACGCCGCTAATGTGCCGGTGGCGCGGCTGGAAGCGGTGTACTTGCATTAGGTGGGTTGGTGGAGTGGCGGAGTGGCGCGTTGTCATTGCGAGGCGCCGCCGAAGCAAATCGTCCCTTTCGCAGCGACCAGCTTAGAACTGTGCTAGGCCAATAAAAAAAGCCCCGGCGCCATTACGGTGCCGGGGCTTTGTCACATTAGAATGTGTTTGGTTTTGACAGGACGGATTGCCACGGCCTGCGGCCTCGCAATGACAGGCGATGACTACTTATCATCCGTCAGCGGCGGGATGCGCGTGGGCGTTTGCTTGCCCGACACGATGCCAGTGGCGCTCTGCGCAATGGCCTGAATGACGGCCGTCATGTTGGCGAGGTTCAGGGTTTCCACTTCGTCGTCGACGCTGTGGTAGAGGCCATCGGTTGGAATCTGGTCGGTGCTGATGGTGTGCGCCGGCACGCCAAGGCGGGCCAGGGTGGCATTGTCGGAGCGGTAGAATAGGTTTTGCTCGGGGTACGGGTCGGGCTCGAAGCGAAACTTGCTGCCGGCCAGGTTGGCTTGCAGCAACTTGCCGAAGTCGGACCGCTCGTAGCCGGTGATGAAGGCGGTGTTGGGCCCAAACTTAGCTTCCTTGCCAATCATCTCAATGTTGAACATGGCCACCACCTGCTGCGGGTCGAGCTGTTTGGAAAAATACTGGGAGCCAAAGCCACCGACTTCCTCGGCGGCGAAAGCCGCGAAAATGAGCGGACGGGCGCTGTCGTTTTTCTTTTTGAAGTACTCGGCCAGCGCCACCACGGCGGTAGTGCCGCTGGCATCGTCGTCGGCGCCGTTGGCGATGGAGTCGCCGGCTGTCGTGGGCTTGAGAATGCCCAGGTGGTCGTAGTGACCGGCAAACACCACGTTTTCCTTGGAGCGCTTGGGGTCGCGGCCGGGCAGCATGCCCACCACGTTGCGCTGCTCTAAGGGCAGTACGGCCGAGGTAGCGCTAATGCGGTAGGTGACGGCGGGTGGCACCGTAGCCAGCACGATGACGGTGGCAAAAGGCTGCGGCGCCTCGGCGCTCATGGTGCCTTGGCGTAGGTAGTTGGCCAGCCCGGCAAGCTCCCGGGTGTGCGTGGTGTCCACGATGACCAAAGTGTTGGCCGTGGGATGCAGCAGGCGGCCCAGCTTGGCTTTTTCGCCGGGTGCCACGCGCACAACTTCCACCGGTTTGGCATCTTCGCTGGTCCAGTTGAGGCTGGTCAGGCCGCCGGCCATCATTACCTGTTTGGAGTCGACGGTCTGGCCATTTAGCACCACCGTGGTGGGGCCGGGTTGGCTTTTATATAAGGTGAAATTCTGTTCAAAACCCGTCTGGCCGGGGAGAGGCTTGAGGCCGATGCGCTTGAATTCGGCGGCCAAAAACTGGGCAGCTTTGGCACCGCCGGCCTGGCCGGTACCGCGGCCCTGCATGTCGTCGGCAGCCAGGGCATTAACGACCCGGCTGACGGTAGCGGCGGAGACGGTGGCAGTTTTAGGCGCAGGTTTGGCGGCTTTTTTCTGGGCCACGGCCGGCAGGGTGGCTAGCAGCGCGCCGAGGAGAAGTAATTGTTTCATCAGAGATATTGGGGGATTGGGGCCGAAAAGTAGCGCGGACTTTTAGTCCGCGCCCCAAACGATGCTAAATGGCATGGGGACGCGGACTAAAATTCTGCGCTACTGCTTTTTAGCCCAGGGTCAGCACCAAGTCGTCGGCGCTCACGCGGGTGCCTTCGGGCAGGTTGATGTCGGCCACGGTGAGGTCTTGCGGGGCGGTGATGGTGGTTTCCATCTTCATGGCCTCGATGACGAAGAGCGGCGTGTTTTTGGGTGCAGCCTGGCCGGCCTTCACCAGTACCTTGCTCAGCATGCCTTGCAGCGGCGCGCCCACCTGGCGGGGGTTGTTTTTGTCGACTTTGGGGTTGCTGACCTTGGTTACGGCCACCGACTGGTCGCGCACCTGCACGTTGCGGGTTTGGCCGTTGAGGGTGAAGAAAATGGTACGACAGCCCTCCTCGTTGATGTCGCCAATGGACTCCAGGCGCACAATCACCGACTTGCCCCGGGCAATTTCGATGATGGTTTCCTCGCCCGATTTCAAGCCGTAGAAGAAGGTGGAAGTGGGCAGTTTGCTCACGTTGCCGTACTTCTGCCGGAAAGCCCAATACTCCTCAAATACCTTGGGATAGAGCAGCCACGACAACAAATCGGTGAACTTGGCGCCGGGGAACTTCCCTTGGAACCCGGCCCACTCCTTGTCAAAGTCGATGGGCGCAAGGTGCTCATTAGGCCGGTCGGTGAAGGGCGTTTCGTTCTTGAGAATGAGCTTTTGCAGTTCGGCGGGCCAGCCGCCTTCGGGCTGCCCGATGTCGCCGCGGAACAGCTCACGCACTGATTCGGGGAAGTTCAGGCCCTCCCCTTTTTCCATTACATCCTGGGGCGTGAGGTTGTTGCTCACCATGAACAAGGCCATGTCGCCTACCACTTTGGAGCTGGGCGTCACCTTCACGATGTCGCCAAACATTTGGTTCACATCGGCGAAGCGCTGCTTCACTTCCTCGAACTTGTCGAGCAGGCCCAGCGAGGCCGCCTGCGGGCGCAGGTTGGAGTATTGCCCGCCCGGAATCTCGTGCTGAAACACCTCCGAGGTACCCGCTTTCAGGCCCGACTCGAAGGGGTAGTACATCTCGCGCACGGCTTCCCAATAGTCGCTAAACTCGTTGAGCGAATGCTGATTGAACTCGCGATGGCGCGGAGTGCCCCGGAACATTTCCACCACCGAGTTGAAGTTGGGCTGCGAGGTGAGGCCTGAGAGCGAACCAATGGCCACGTCAATGACATTGACGCCGGCCTCCACGGCCTTGGCATAAGTAGCCGGTTGCAGGGAGGATGTGTCGTGGGTGTGCAGGTGAATGGGCAGCTTCACCGTGTCGCGGAGGCCCTGAATCAGCTCGGTGGCGGCGTAGGGCTTGAGCAAGCCGGCCATGTCCTTGATGCAGAGAATGTGGGCGCCGGCGTCTTCGAGCTGCTTGGCGAGCTTGAGGTAATACTCAAGCGTGTACTTGGTGCGCTTCGGGTCCATGATGTCCCCGGTGTAGCAGATGCTGGCTTCGGCCAGCCGGTCGGTCTTGTTGCGCACGAAACCGATGCAGGCTTCCATGCCCTTCATCCAGTTCAGCGAGTCGAAAATGCGGAATACATCGACGCCGGTTTCGGCCGCCTGCTGCACAAATCGCTCGGTCAGGTTATCGGGATAGGCTTTGTATCCCACGCCGTTGGCCCCGCGGATGAGCATTTGCAGCAAGATGTTCGGGATGGCTTCGCGTAGCTTGGCCAGACGCTCCCAGGGGTCTTCGTGCAGGAAGCGCAGGGCCACATCGAAGGTGGCGCCGCCCCATACCTCCATGCTGAAGGTTTGGGGGTGCTGCTGGGCGTAGGCGCGGGCGACTTTAAGCATGTCCCAGGTGCGCATGCGGGTGGCAAGCAGGCTTTGGTGGGCGTCGCGCAGGGTGGTATCGGTGTAGTGTACGAGCGGCTCGGCGCGCAGCCACTCGGCAAACTTTTCGGGGCCTAGTTCGGCAAGCTTTTGCTTGGTGCCGGGGGCGGGTTCGGCGTGAGCGTCGAAGTGTGGCAGGTGGGGGCGGCGCGGGTTGGCGCGCGGGTCGAGCAGGTTGCGCACGTCGGGGTTGCCGTTCACCACCGTTTCGCCGATGTAGCTGAGCAGGCGCGTGGCGCGGTCCTTGCGCGTTTCGAAGCGAAACAGCTCGGGCCGGTCCTTAATGAAGTCGACGGTGGCGTGGCCGGTCTGAAATTCCTCGCTGCCCACGATGTTCTTCAGGAACGGAATATTGGTTTTCACCCCGCGAATCCGGAATTCATCGAGCGCGCGCAGCATCTTTTGGGCCGCACCGTGCAGTGTGGACGCGTGGGCCGAGATTTTGACCAGCATCGAATCGAAAAACGGCGACACCACCGCGCCCTGGTACACCGAGCCCTCATCGAGGCGGATGCCAAAGCCGCCAGCCGAGCGGTAAGCCACGATGGTGCCGTAGTCGGGCTTGAAGTCGTTTTCCGGGTTTTCCGTCGTCACGCGGCACTGCACGGCAAAGCCGGCACGCAGGGGCATCACGTCGGGGCCCAAGCCGATTTCGGGGTCGCTGAGCTTGTAGTTGGCGGCGATGTAGAGCTGGGTTTTAATCAGGTCGATGCCGGTAATCATCTCGGTCACCGTGTGCTCCACCTGGATGCGGGGGTTTACTTCGATGAAGTAAATCCGGTCCGCTTCGGGGTTCACCAGGAACTCGACGGTTCCCACGTTGTCGTAGCCCACGGCCCGGCCGATGCGCAGGGCGTACTCATAGAGCAAGTGGCGCTGGTGGTCGGGCAGGTTCATGGCTGGGGCCACTTCCACCACTTTCTGAAAGCGGCGCTGCACGGAGCAATCCCGCTCGTAGAGGTGCACGAGGTTGCCGTGGTGGTCACCCACGAGCTGAATCTCAATGTGCTTGGGCCGCTCCACAAACTTCTCCAGGAACACGGTGTCGTCGCCAAAGGCGTTCTTGGCCTCATTCCGCGCCTCGAAGAAGCCTTTCTCCAGCTGCTCATCGTCGCGGATGATGCGCATGCCGCGCCCGCCGCCGCCGGCCGCCGCCTTCAGCATCACGGGGTAGCCGATGCGCTGGGCCTCGGCCTTGGCGGTTTCGAAGTCGACCAGGTCGGTTTCGCTGCTTTCAATCTGGGGTACCTGGCACTGCTGGGCCACTTCCTTGGCGGCCACCTTGTCGCCCAAGGCTTCCATCACCTCGGGTCGCGGTCCCACGAAAATGATGCCTTCCTCGGCGCAACGGCGCGAAAGCGTGGCGTTTTCGGAGAGGAATCCGTAGCCGGGGTGAATGGCGTTGGCCCCGTTTTCCTTGGCGATGCGAATGACGCCCTCGATGTCCAGATACGGCTTCAGCGGCTCGTCGTCGCGGCCAATTTGGTAAGCCTCGTCAGCCTTGTAGCGGTGCTGCGAGTACCGGTCCTCGTAGGTGTAGAGGGCCACGGTGGGAATGTTGAGTTCACTCGCCGCCCGCATCACGCGAATGGCAATTTCGCCGCGGTTGGCGACCAAAAGTTTAGTTATGTTCATAGAGGCTGGTGGGGTGATGTGCGCGCTTACGGCGAAACTACGCCAAAGGCTGGCTGATTTTTCACAACAAACGTTTGCAGCGACTATAAAAGACCAATTGCCAGCTTGGAGGCGCTAGTATTAACAAATTATTAACCGATAGTCGGCACTAATTCAACTGCATGCTGCCGAACAATTCGGCTTGTATTTAGTATGCCAATGGCTCAGCTTGCTGCGCCTTGAATTGGTTACTCGCTAATGAAGCGGGTGCCCTGTCATGCAGCTTACTTACCAGCTTATTCGTATGCAATTTTCTGACAAGAACATTCTCATCATCGGCGCTTCGTCAGGCATCGGCCTGGCCACGGCCACACTGCTCAGCGGCCTAGGCGCCAATCTGTTCACGGCCTCGCGCCACCGCTCGCCGGAGCTGGCGGCTCTGAACACCACCCACTTCGACTACGACGCGACGCAGGAAGTGAGCACAGCCTTCGACGCACTGCCCGAGGTGTTGCACGGCGTGGTGTACTGCCCTGGCAGCATCAAGCTGCGGCCGTTTGTGCGCGTTCCGGTGGCCGATTTTGCAGCTGATTTCGACTTGAATGTACTGGGTGCTGTCCGCGTTGTTCAGGCCACTATCAAGCGGCTGAAAAAGGCCGAAGGCGGAGCATCCGTCGTGCTGTTTAGCACCGTGGCAGCCGATACGGGCATGAGCTTTCACGCCAGTATTGCCACCGCGAAAGCGGCCGTGGAGGGCCTCACACGTGCCCTTGCGGCCGAGTACGCCGCCAGCGGCGTGCGGGTGAACTGCATCGTGCCCTCGCTCACCAACACGCCCCTGGCTGCACCGCTGCTGAATTCGCCGGAGAAGGCGGAAGCGGGCGCTAAGCGGCACCCTCTGCAGCGCATCGGCCAGCCCGAGGATTTGGCTTACACCGCGTCGTTCCTGCTGTCGGACCACAGCTCGTTCATGACCGGGCAAGTGCTGGCCGTGGATGGCGGCATGGGGAAATTGAAGTAAGGCATTGGCATATAAACCCATCTGTCATCCTGAGCGCAGCGAAGGACCTTAACACGTGAGTGCAAGCAATTCAATCGTGACAAGGTCCTTCGCTGCGCTCAGGATGACAGATGGTTTCCGCAACTCTAAACAACCATGAAAATCTGCATCTTCTGGCACCGGCGCGACCTGCGCATCCACGATAACGCGGGCTTAGCTGCCGCCCTCGCGAGCGGCTTGCCGGTGGTGCCGCTGTTCATCTACGATTCTGACATTCTGGACTGCCTGCCCGACAAGGCCGACGCCCGACTCACCTTCATTTACGACGAGGTGGAACGGTTGGCGCGGCAAACTCAGGCGGCTGGGGGCACCTTCCTCGCACGCTACGGCAAGCCAGTGAAAGTGCTGGAACAGCTTGTGAAGGAATTTGACGTGGCTGCCGTGCATACTAATGAAGACTACGAACCCTACGCCACCCGGCGCGACGGTGAGGTGGGCGAGATGTTGGGTCGTCACAGCGTGGATTTCTATCTCTACAAAGACCAGGTCATCTTCGCCAAGAATGAAATTATGACCAAATCGGGCACGGTGCCCAAGGTATTCGGCGCCTACCACAAAGCCTACCTGGACCGCCTTACCGATGACATGCTGCTGCCCTACGGCTCGGCAGATGCTTTCACGAAAACCAATCTGGCTGCGCTGGCGGCCGACAAAGCCGGCCCGCGGCCCACACTCGAAAGCATGGGGTTTGTGCGCAAAGAGCAGTACGTGCCCACCGCCGACCTGCCCGCCGAAGCCGTGGTGCGCAATTATCATAAAACCCGCAACACGCCCGCTCTGCAAAACGGCAGCACGCGCATCTCGGTGCAGCTGCGTTTTGGCACGCTGAGTGTGCGGCAGGTGGTGCGCCAAGCCCGGGCCCTGAACCCAAAGCTGCTGGCCGAAATCAGCTGGCGCGACTTTTTTATGATGCTGCTCTGGCACTTTCCCTTCACGGCCACTGAAGCTTACGACCCCAAGATGCGCCACATTCCCTACCGCAACAACGAGAAGGAGTTTCGGGCCTGGTGCGAGGGGCGCACCGGCTACCCGCTGGTCGACGCTGGCATGCGCGAGCTCAACGCCACGGGCTACTTGCCAAACCGCGTGCGCATTGCCACAGCGGGCTTTTTGGTGAAGCATTTGTTCATCGACTGGCGCTGGGGCGAAAAATATTTTGCCGATAAGCTGCTGGACTACGAGTTGGCCAACAACGTGGGCAACTGGCAGTGGATGGCCGGCACCGGCGCCGTGGCCGCGCCCTGGTTCCGGGTATACAGTCCCCAAAGCCAACTCGAAAAAGTAGACCCTGAACTGGAATACGTGAAGCGCTGGGTGCCCGAGCTGGGCACGCCCGCTTACCCTGCTCCTATTTTCGAGCATAAGTTTGCCCGTGAGCGAGCCGTTGAGGCCATTCGGACGGCGCGCAATGCGGCTTCGTAGCGCGGACTTTTAGCCCGCGTGAGTTGCGAAAAGGTTTCTTACTCGCGGACTGAAAGTCCGCGCTACAGCCCGAACCGTACAGCGGCCGAAGCGGTTATACTGGCATGGAAAAGGACCGCATTAAACAAGCTTACCTCGACTTCGTGCTCAACGAAGGCCGCCCGCCGCAATCGGTGTTTAAGCTCACCCAGCAGTTGGGCGTGGCGGAGGCCGAGTTCTATCAGCACTACCCCAATTTCGACGCCATCGACCGCGAAATCTGGGCCGATTTCGGCCGTCAGGCCCGCGAAACGGCTGCGGCTGAGCCCGTGTGGGAGAGCTACGGCAGCCGCGAAAAGCTGCTGGCCTTCTATTACACGCTGCTGGAAATTCTGAAAAGCAACCGCTCGTATGCGCTGATGAGCCTGCGCCGCTCGCTGCATCGGGTGCCAGCCCTCACGCCCCGCGTGCTGGATGACTTCCGCCAGGACTTTGAGCGGTTTGTGACCGATTTGCTAGCCGATGGCCGGGTAAGCGGCGAAATAGCCAACCGGCCGCTGGTGCAGGACGGCTACCCGCGTTTCTTCTGGCAGCAAGCGCTGTTTGTGTTGGGCTTCTTCGCCAAAGACGATACCGTGAACTTCGAGCGTACCGACGCCGCCGTGGAAAAAGCCGTGACGCTGAGCTTCGACCTGGTAGGCCGCAACACCCTCGATTCGGCCGTGGATTTCGTGCGGTTTCTGGTGCGGCGTTAAAGGGCACACTGTCGGTCATGCCGAGCGCAGCCGAGGCATCTCGCTCGCTTCGCTTGACAATTGAATTACTGCTGCACGCGGGATGCCTCGGCTGCGCTCGGCATGACGTTTCGTTTCTATATCCGGCATTCTGTCCTCATGTCCGACGAATCTCAGAACTCGCTGCCTACCACCAAGGTGGCCCGCGCCACCCGCTTCGCCAAAACCGGCTTCAATGTGGGCACCAATTACATCAAGCACTACGCCAAGAAGGCTGTGGGGGCCGAGTCGACCACCGAAGACCTGCACGCTGCCAACGCCGCCGAGCTTTACGGCACCTTGAGCGAGATGAAGGGCTCGGTGCTGAAAGTGGCCCAGATGCTGGCCATGGAGAAAAACATGCTGCCCACGGCCTACGCCGAGCAGTTTGCCCAGGCCCAGTATTCTACTCCACCCCTGTCGGGCCCGCTGGTGGTGAAGGCGTTTCGGGATGCGTTTGGGAAGTCGCCCTATCAGCTGTTTGATGAATTTGAGCCCGAAGCGCGGCAGGCGGCCAGCATTGGGCAAGTGCACTTTGCCCGCAAGGATGGCAAAGCGCTGGCGGTGAAGGTGCAATACCCCGGCGTGGCCGATAGTATCAAGTCAGATATCCGGCTGGTGAAGCCCATTGCCTTGCGCATCATGGGCCTGAACGAGGCACAGGTGCGTCCCTACCTGGAGGAAGTGGAAACGCGCCTGCTCGAAGAAACTGACTACAAGCTGGAACTGCGGCGCGGCCAGGAAATAGCGAACGAGTGCCGGGGCCTCCCGAACCTGCAGTTTCCCAGCTACTACCCGGAGTATTCCACGGCCCGCATCCTCACCATGGACTGGCTCGGCGGCCAACACTTAAAGGAGTTCCTTGCCACTAAGCCCAGCCAGGAAGTGCGCAACCAGATTGGCCAGGCGTTGTGGGACTTCTACCAGTTTCAGTTCAACGAGCTGCACCGCCTGCACGCCGACCCACACCCCGGCAACTTCCTGATGCGTAGCGAGAACGGTGGCACGCTTGGCGTGCTCGATTTCGGCTGCGTGAAAGAAGTACCGGCCGATGTGTACCAGTTATTCACTGCCCTGCTGGCCCCCGAAACCATAGCCGATGAAGCCCGCCTGACGGCGCTGCTCACCCAGGCCGGCGTGCTGCGCGCCACCGACGCCCCGGCGATGCAAGTTCTCTACCTACGCACCATGCAGACGTCGCTGGAGCTGGTGGGCCGCCCCTTCCGCCAACCCTCCTTCGATTTTGGCGACCCCGCCTACATGACCGCCCTCTACGCCCTAGGCGACGACCTGATGGCCGACCCCGATTTGCGCAAGCAGCGCGAGCCGCGCGGCTCCGAGCATTTCATTTATTTGAACCGGACCTACGTGGGCTTGTTTGCGCTGCTTACCGAGCTGGGCGCGGCCGTGCGGACGCAGTAGAAGCAACTAGTGCGCTCCATGGCTACCTTGCCCGCATGAACCTCCGCGAGGAACTGCTGCGCGAACATTCGGCCCGCCAAACCAAGCGGCTCACGGACTACGCCTGCGCTGCCCCCAGCGGGTTGGCGGAGCTGCTGCACCTGTTTTGGTACGGGGCGCCACGGGAGCAGCAGCTGGCCGCCGATGTGCTGGGCTGGGTGGGCGAGCGGCGGCCGCGGTGGTTGGTGCCGCACCTGCCCGGCCTGTTGGCCTCGGCCCAGCCGGGCAGCGAGGCGCACCCGGCCGTGCGGCGCAGCGTGGCGCGGCTGCTGCAGTTCGTGCCCGTGCCCGAAGAATGGCAGGCCCTCGCCTTCGATACCTGCCTGCGCCTGCTGGGGTCGCCGGCCGAGCCGGTGGCCATTCGCGCCTACGCCCTAAGCGCCGCCACGCGCTTGGCCCTGCCCTATCCCGAATTGGCAGCCGAGGTGCTGGCCGCGGCCGAACTGGCCCTGAGTACCACCTCTTCGGCAGCACTGCACGGCCGGGCAGCTCGGGAAATGCCTCAACTTCGCAGCGCCGCGCGGGAAGTTTTGCCAGATTAGCTGTTGCGCTTGCTCATCCGTTTCATTTCTGCTAAAACCCATGAAAAAACTGCTTACCCTTGGGGCTGCGCTACTGAGCCTGACGTTTTCAGCTTCGGCCCAGAAAATGGCCAGCTGCTGCGCCCGGCCTGCCGGCAACCTCTCGGCCTCGGCCACCGAAGCCTTTGCCATGCTGGCCACCGACAAGGACTTCTCGGGCGGCCACGATTCGCCTCTGCCTTATGTGTACGAGGGCGCGGGGCAGGAAATTACCTTCAAAACGCCCGACGGCAGCACCGGCAAAGGCTTCGAAATCAAGAGCGCCAAATCGAGCAACAAGTACCTATTCGTCATCCACGAGTGGTGGGGCCTGAACGACTACATCAAGAAGGAAGCCGCCACCTTCGCCGCGGAGCTGCCCGGCGTCAACGTCATTGCCGTAGACCTCTACGATGGCAAAGTGGCCACCACGCCCGAAGACGCCGGCAAGTACATGGGCGAGGTGAAAACCGAGCGCGCCGTGGCCATCCTCAAAGGAGCCCAAATGTACGCCGGCCCCAAAGCTCAGTTGGCCAGCATCGGCTGGTGCTTCGGCGGCGGCTGGAGCCTGCAGGAAGCCCTGCTCGGCGGCAAGCAGACGGTGGGCTGTGTCATGTATTACGGCATGCCGGAGAAAGACGTGGCCAAGCTCAAAACCCTGAACTCCGATGTACTGGGCATATTTGCCAGCCAAGACAAGTGGATTAGCCCCGAAGTGGTGGCTCAGTTCAAGAAGGATATGTCGTCGGCCGGCAAGAGCCTCACTGTAGAGAGCTACGATGCCGACCACGCCTTCGCCAACCCCTCTAATCCGAAGTATAAGAAGGAGGACGCCCGCAAGGCGCACGAGCACGCGCTGGCTTACCTACGCGGCCGCTTCAAGGTGAAAGTGTAGTGTTGGTATTGCCAGATGCAAAAAAGCCTTCCTGAACAGGAAGGCTTTTTTTATTGCTAATTTGTTGGCCCCTGCTCACTCCTACCAAATTCCCACACCCATCATGGCCACCCTTCCCGCCCTGCTTTCAGAATACGGCGAAAGCCACCAAAACCCCACCAACAAGCTGGTGCACTGGGTGTGCGTGCCGCTGATTATGTTTTCGCTCATCGGTTTGCTGTGGTCGGTGCCGGTGCCAGCCGCCATTGCCGCCATCAGTCCCTGGCTGAACTGTGGCACGTTGGTGATGGCGCTGGCCTTGCTCTACTACGTGCGGCTGAGCGGGCGGCTGGCCCTAGGCATGGTACTGGTGTGGGTGGCCATGGCCGCAGCATTGCGCGTGGTGGCAGGCGCGGCAGTGCTACCGCTGTGGGCCATTTGCCTCATCATCTTCGCGCTGGCCTGGGTGGGCCAGTTCTGGGGCCACAAGGTGGAAGGCAAGAAACCCAGCTTCCTCAAGGACCTGCAGTTTCTGCTCATCGGGCCGCTGTGGCTACTGCACTTCGTGTACCGCCGCCTGGGCTGGGGGTATTGAGAAACCACCCGTCATCCTGAGCGCAGCGAAAGACCTTCTCACGTCGGAATGTTCTGGCGTGAGAAGGTCCTTCGCTGCGCTCAGGATGACAGCCGATTTATTTTCAACGGCTTGCCAACATGCCGGCCAACTCCTCTACGCACTCGGTGAGCTGCTCCCAGGCGGGCAGCACGAAGTACTGGTTTTGGTAGCGGGCGCCAGTTACGGGGGTGCGCAGCACCGTAGCCAGGTCGAATACCGGGCGGGGCGTGTTTTCATTCACGCAGTGGTGAATTTCGCCCGCCGACGACAAGAGGCCGGCCCCGTAGAGCAACGGCTTGCCCTCATGCTGCACCAGCCCGAATTCGGCCGTGAAGAAATACAGCGCCCACAGCTGCTCCCGGGCCTTCGAGCCTTCGGGCTGCGCCTGGTAGGCTTGGCCCAGCTCGTGCAGGAAATTGGCCAGGCCTTCATCGAGCAGCATGGGCACGTGGCCGAACAAGTCGTGGAACAAGTCGGGCTCGGGACTGAAGTCGAAGTTGTGCATGGGCCGGATGCGCGTCACAATCGGGAACTTGCGATCGGCCAGCAGGGCGAAGAAGGCAGCGGGCTCGAACGGCCGTCCCACGGGCACCAGCTGCCACCCCGTTTCCTCGCGCACCACGGCGCTCAGCTCCGCAATGTCGGGAATGGCCTCGCGCCGGTAGCCCAGCCGGGCCAGGCCCTGGTTGAACGCCGGGGCGGCCCGCCGGTGCAGCAGGGCGGTCTGGCGGTCGAACAACACTTTCCAGGTGCGTTGGTCTTGGGTGGCGGCAGCAGAATGCGGGTTGGTGAACATAGCTAGTTGAGCAAGGTAGTTGGTAAGAGAAAGGACAGGTCGGGCGAAAAAAAAGCCCGACATCCTTTCGGATTCGGGCTTTTGAAGGTTACAGTCGAAAGTCGGGTTTCATGCCTTTTCTTCCGGTAGCGCCAATCGCAGCCCGTGTCCGCCCTGTTTGCAGGGGGTCATCTGGTAATTAAAGCAATTGACGAATAGGTGGCGCATGATTGGGACGAATGTAGGGAGGTTTTCCGGAAATGCAAGCATTCCGCTTCATTAATTTTTCGCTATTCCAGCTCGCCACGCAACTGGTACACGCGGCGCAGGTTGCGAATCAGCCGCGCCGACTCGTCGAAGTCCAGCGTCTGGGCGCCGTCCGAAGCGGCGGTTTCGGGCGTTTCGTGGGTTTCGTACACGATGCCGTCGGCCCCGGCCAGCACGCCGGCCAAAGCCATCTGAGGCACAAACTCCCGGATGCCAATCCCGTGTGAGGGGTCAACAATAACCGGCAGGTGGCTTTTCGCCTTAAGAATGGGCACTGCGTTCAAATCCAAGGTATTGCGGCTGGCCGTTTCGAAGGTGCGAATGCCGCGCTCGCAGAGAATCAGCTTCTCGTTGCCACCCGAAAACACGTACTCAGCCGACGACAACAGCTCCTCGATGGTGCCCGAAATGCCGCGCTTGAGCAGCACAGGCTTGTCGACACCGCCCAGCGCGTCGAGCAGATTGAAGTTCTGGGTGTTGCGGGCGCCCACCTGGAACACGTCCACGTAGTCGTGCATTTCCTCTACCTGCGACACCTGCATCACCTCGGTCACGATTTTGATGCCCCGTTCGCGGGCCATGCGGTGGAATACCTTCAGCCCTTCCATGCCCAAGCCGCGGAAGGCGTAGGGCGATGAGCGGGGCTTGAACACACCGCCGCGCATCAGCCGCACATCGTTTTCGAGCAGGTGGGCCATCACCTTTTCCATCTGGGCCTCACTCTCGATGCTGCAAGGGCCGGCGCAGATGGCCAGTGAGCCCTCGCCGATGGTCACGCCGTCGCCCAGGTCGAGCACAGTGGGCTGCACGCGCCACTTGCGGCTCACCAGCTTGTAATCGTCGCTCACGCGGTGCACGTCGCGCACGCCCGGCAGCTGGCCGATGGTGCGGATGTCAAATTCCTGCTTGCCGATGGCCACCAGGTAGTGCGCGTGCTGGGTGGTGACTTCGGTGGCCTTGTAGCCCTGCTGCTTCAGGTGCTCGGTGATGGCGGCAACGGAAGCGTTTTTTTCGAGTTGGATTATCACGGTGGAAGTTGCTTTGGATTAATTTTTTGCCTGTCATCCTGAGTGCAGCGAAGGACCTTTTCACGACTGCGCAAGTAAAATTGCCACTTATCGTTCAGCGGTGACAAGGTCCTTCGCACTGCTCAGGATGACAATTGCTTATGGTCACTATGCCTGCCGGATTCCTCGCACAAAGCGGGCGGCCGCCGCCGGCGCATCGTCGGCCCCATCCAGCGCCCGAATGAGGGCGGAGCCAATGATGGCGCCATTGGCATACTGGCAGGCGCGGTCGAAGCCGGCTTTGTCGGCAATGCCGAAGCCGATGAGACGCGGATTCTTCAGGTTCATGCCCGCGATGCGCTCGAAATACTGCTGTTGGGCTTCGGCATCAGGCAAAGTGGTACCACCCGTGGTGCCGGGGCCCGACACGAGGTAGAGAAAGGCATCCGACAGCGCATCGAGTCGGCGAATACGCTCTTCCGAGGTTTGCGGCGTGATGAGGAAAACGGCTTTCAGTCCGTATTGCTGGAACAGCGCGTGGTACTGCTCCTCGTATTCATCAAGGGGTAAATCAGGCAGAATGAGGCCGTCAACGCCCACTTCTGCGGCGCGCTTCAAGAAGTTTTCGATGCCAAACTGCATCACCGGGTTAAGGTAGCCCATGAGCAGCACGGGCGTAGTGGGCACTGCCGTCCGCAATTCCTTTAACTGCTCAAACAGCACCGGCAGGTTCATGCCATTGGCCAGGGCCACTGTGCTGCTCCCCTGAATGACCGGACCATCGGCCAGCGGGTCGGAGAAGGGCATGCCGATTTCCAGGATGTCGGCTCCGGCTTCTACCAGGGCTTTCGCTAGTGGAATGGTGTCGTGCAGGCTGGGGTAGCCCGCGGTGAAATAGGTATTCAGCAGGTTTTGCTTGCTGGCAAAGGCTTGGGCAATTCTATTCATCTCTGCGCTAAATGAGCTTGTCCAGATTCTTAAGGTAGGTTTCCAGGTCCTTGTCGCCACGGCCGGAGAGGTTCACCACCACCACTTCCTGAGGCCCGGCGCCGAGCTGGCCAAGGGCTGCCAGCGCGTGCGCCGTTTCCAGCGCCGGAATAATGCCTTCGAAGCGGCTCAGCTCCGCCACGGCCGCCAGGGCCTCGTCGTCGGTGATGGCTACGAACTCAGCCCGGCCCGAGGCGCCCAGGTGCGCATGCAGCGGCCCGATGCCGGGGTAGTCAAGCCCTGCGCTCAGCGAATAAGGTTCAGTTATCTGGCCGTGCTCGTCCTGCATGAGCAGCGTGCGGCTGCCGTGGATTATGCCCGGCTTGCCCAGCACCGACGTGGCCGCCGAGTGGCCGGAGTCGACGCCGTGGCCGGCCGCCTCCACGGCGATAAGGCGCACGGAGGGCTCATCGAGAAAATGGTAGAACGCGCCGGCCGCGTTGGAGCCCCCGCCCACGCAGGCCACCACGTAGTCGGGCAACTCGGTTCCAGTTTGCTCCAGCAACTGCTTGCGCATCTCTTCGCTGATGACGGCCTGCAGGCGGGCCACCAAATCGGGGTACGGGTGCGGGCCAACGACGGAACCAATGATGTAGTGGGTGTCGACGGGGTTGGCAATCCAGTCGCGGATGGCCTCGTTGGTGGCGTCTTTCAGGGTTTGGCTGCCGCTTTCGGCGCGGCGCACCTCGGCCCCGAGCAGGCGCATGCGGGCCACGTTGGGCGCCTGGCGCTCCATATCCACGGCGCCCATGTACACTACGCAGGGCAGGCCCATGAGGGCGCACACCGTGGCCGTGGCCACGCCGTGTTGCCCGGCCCCGGTTTCGGCTATGATGCGCTTCTTGCCCAGCCGCTTGGCCAGCAGAATCTGGCCCACGGTGTTGTTGATTTTATGGGCGCCGGTGTGGCACAGGTCTTCGCGCTTGAGGAAAATGCGGGTGCCGTACTTGGCCGACAAGCGTTTGGCCTCAAACAGGGGTGTTGGCCGGCCCACGTAGTCTCGCAATAGCTGGTTCAGCTCAGCCTGGAAGGTTGGGTCGGCCAGAATGTCGAGGTAGCGCGTGCGCAGCTCTTCCACGTTTGGGTAGAGCATTTCGGGCACAAAGGCGCCGCCAAACTCGCCGTAGTAGCCCCGGGCGCTGGGTTGCTGATAGGAAGTGGCAGGATTCATAGAAAGGAAGCGCCGGAGCGCAGTTGCGTGAGCATTTGGGCCAGGCGGGTGGCATTTTTCACGCCCGGCGCAGTTTCAAATCCACTGTTTAAATCGACGCCGGCCAGGCCGGGCAGGCGCAGCGCCGCCAGTTCGGCAGCGTGTTCCAGGCCCAGGCCGCCGGCCAGGAAATAGGGCACGGGCAGGTTGTAGCCTTGAAGCAATTTCCAATTGAAAACGAGGCCATTGCCGCCGGGTGCAGCCCCTTTGGCATCAAAGAGAAAATAGTCGCAATGCGGCACATAAGGCAGCAGCGCAGCAAAATCAACCGCCTCCCCTACCGAAAAGGCTTTCATCACCAGCAGCCCTGCTTCGCTCAGCGCGGCGCACTGGGCGGGTGTTTCGTGGCCGTGCAGCTGCACCGCCGCCAAGCCAAAGTGCTCCGCGGTTTGCAGAATATGGTCGGTGGTTTCGTTCACAAAAACGCCCACTTTCCAAATAGCGGGTGGCAGCGCCTGCAACTGCTCTGGCACCAGCGCCGCGCCCACGAAGCGCGGTGAAGCCGGCGCGAAAATGAACCCCAGAAAATCCGGTTTCAGCGCGGCCACCTTGGTTAGCGCATCGGCGTCGCGCATGCCACACACCTTTACCAGCAGCCGCGGCGGAGCATCCGCGCCGGTTGGCGCCGAGGCACCGGCCACACCAGTGGCCTGGACAAGAGCGGCCAGGTTGGGGCGAGGGGTTTTCATGATGCTTTTAAGCAAGAGGATTATGCTGGGACCGTCGTTTTGGGCAAGGCCACCAGTTCCTGCACCAGCGCGGCGCAGGCCCGCTCGGGCCGAGCGTGTCGCATGAACGCCTCGCCCAGCAGAAAGCCCCGGTAGCCGGCTGCGCGCAGCTGCCCAATAGCCTGGGCGCTGGAAATGCCGCTTTCCGATACTTTCACAAACTCCGCCGGGATGGCCTCCGCCAGCGCCAACGAGGTATCCAAGCTCAGGCTGAAGTCGTGCAGGTTACGGTTGTTGACGCCAATGAGGCTGACCGCGTCGGCGTTGGCCGAGCGGGCCAGTTCCTCGGCGTCGTGCACTTCAAGCAGCACTTCCAGGCCCAGGGAGCGGGCAAGCCGCCCCAGCCGGTCAATTTCCGCCGGCGCGAGCACGGCCGCAATCAGCAGCACGGCATCGGCCCCGATGCTTTTGGCTTCGAGCACCTGGTACTCGTCAACCACAAAATCCTTGCGCAGGATGGGGCAGAAATTGAAGCGCCGGGCCGTGGTCAGGTCCTCGTTCTGGCCACCAAAAAATTCGGCATCGGTGAGGACCGACAGCGCCGCCGCACCAGCCTGCATGTAGCCCAGCGTGGTGCGCTCCACGGGGGCGTAGCGGTTTATCCAGCCCTTGGAGGGCGACTTGCGTTTGAATTCGGCAATAAGGCCGCTGCTGTTGGCCCGCGTGAGGTACTGGCGCAGCGACAGCGGCTGCGCATTGAAATACAAGCTGCTTTCCAGCAATTTAACGGGCCGCAGCTCGCGGCGGGAAGCAATTTCCTTGCGCTTGTGGGCGACGATGGTATCGAGGATGGTGGACATTACTTTATGGAAGTGAGGAATGGACAATCAACTTGTCGTCCTGCTTTTTACTTGATGGAAAGCATTGTTTCAAACGCTCGTTTCGCTGCGCCCGAGTCCAGCGACTCGCGGCTTTGGGCCAGGGCAGCTTCCCAGGTAAGCTCAGGGCGGGCGCACTGCAAGGCCAGGGCCGCATTGGCCGTCACGACGCTGCGCTGCGCCACGCTGCCCCTGCCGGACAATACGTCGAAAAACAGTTCGGCGGCGGCTTCCACCGTGCTTCCGCCGGCCAGGTCGGTAGCCGTGCAGGCAGCCAGGCCCAAGGTTTCAGGCGTTAGCAGACGCTCTCCGGCAAAGGAAGAAACCACCTTGGCCGGGCCGGTGAGGGCCAGCTCGTCGTAGCCATCGAGGGCGTGCACCACGGCGTAGCGCGTGCCGGTGGGCTGCATGAGGTAGTGGTAAAGGCGCTGCAACTCTAGGCTAAACACGCCCAGCAGCTGGGCCGCGGGCCGGGCCGGGTTCACCAGCGGGCCGAGGATGTTGAAGAAGGTGCGCAGGCCCAACTCCCGCCGCACCGGCCCGGCGTGGCGCATGGCCGGATGGAAAGCGGGCGCGTGCAAAAAGCAGATGCCCGCCCGGTCGAGCTGCCGCCGCAGCTGGTCGGGGCCGGCCTCAAAATCGTAGCCGAAATGAGCCAGCACGTTGGAAGCGCCCGACACCGACGACACCCCGAAGTTGCCGTGCTTGGCCACCTTCACCCCCGCCCCGGCCACAATGAAGCAAGCCAGCGTAGAGATGTTGAGCGTGTTTTTGCCGTCGCCACCCGTCCCTACAATATCCAGCACCTCGTGGGTGCCCAGCTGCGGGTCGCGGCTGAGGTCGAGCAAAGCCTGACGGAAGCCGGCCAGCTCGGCCACGGTGATGGGCCGCATGCGGTACACCGCCAGGAAGGCCGCCGTTTCGGCTGGGTTGGCGCCACCCTCGCCCAGTTGGCGCATGGCGGCGTGGGCCTCGGCGTGGGTCAGGGGCTGGTGGTCGAAAAGCTTGGTGAGAATCTGTTTCAAGCGTTTGGGATGGCCATGGGCCTTTGAACGTCATGCTGAGCGAAGCCGAAGCATTTCTACCGCTTCGTTTCAGCACGATTAATTACTGTTGAGGTAGTGATGCTTCGGCTTCGCTCAGCATGACCACCTATTTGCTGCATATAGCTACGCCAGCCAGTTGGCCAGCATCTGGGCACCGTGCTCGGTGAGGATGCTTTCGGGGTGAAACTGCACCCCGCGCACGTCAAACTCGCGGTGGCGGAAGGCCAGTACTTCGCCGTTGGCGTCGCGGGCGGTTACTTCCAGAGTGGCGGGCACTGACTCAGGCCTCACCGCCCAGGAGTGGTAGCGCCCTACCTGAAACCGCTCGGGCAGGCCGGCAAATAGCCGCTCATTAGGCACGGTCACTTCAGCTTCATTGGCCACGCCATGCAGCACGGCCGGAATGTTGTACAGCTCGGCGCCAAAGCTTTCAGCCAGGCCCTGATGGCCCAGGCACACGCCCAAAATCCGTTTAGTAGGCGCGTATTGCTTGATGATGGCCGGCATTAGGCCCGCCTCGGCCGGCACGCCGGGGCCAGGCGAAAGCAGGATGGCGTCGTAATCTGCCACGGCTTCCAGCGTGAGCTGGTCGTTGCGCACCACCGTCAGGTAGGGGCCGTGACCAAGTTCGCGCAGCAGCTGCACCAGGTTGTAGGTGAAGGAGTCGTAGTTATCGAGAACGAGAATTTTCATGGTCATCACTAGTTAACCGCTTCGGCCGCGCGCAAGGCCGCGCGCAGGGCTCCCAGCTTGTGGTGCACTTCCTCCAGCTCCGACTGCACGTTGGAGGCCGCCACCACGCCCGCGCCGGCCTGGAAATACAACTGGTTGCCGGTGCTCAGAAACGAGCGAATCATGATGGCGTGGTTGAAGCTGCCGTCGAAGCCTAAGTGGCCCAGGCAGCCACCGTAGTAGCCCCGGGCCGTGGGCTCCAGCCCGTCAATCAACTGGATGGCGCGGTGCTTGGGTGCGCCCGACAGCGTGCCGGCCGGGAACGTGTCGGCCACGACTTGCAGGGTATCCGTGTTTTCGGGCAGTTCGGCCGTGACTTTGCTGACCAGGTGAATGACGTGGGAGTAAAACTGGATTTCGCGCAGCGTGCGCACCTGCACGTTGGTGCCGTGGCGGGCCAGGTCGTTGCGGGCCAGGTCCACCAGCATCACGTGTTCGGCGTTTTCCTTGGGGTCGGCGGCGAGGCGCTGGGCGGCGGCGGCATCGGCCGCGTCGTCGCCGGTGCGGCGGTAGGTGCCGGCTATGGGAAACAGGCTGGCCTCACGGCCTTGCACCAGCACCTGCGCCTCGGGCGAGGAGCCAAAGATTTTGTAGTCGCCGTAGTCGAAATAAAACAGGTAGGGCGATGGATTGATGGAGCGCAGCGCCCGGTACACGTTGAACTCATCGCCCGAAAATCCCTGCTGAAACCGGCGCGACAGCACAATCTGAAATACATCTCCGCGTCGGCAGTGTGCTTGGCCCTGCGCCAGCCGCGCCAGAAACTCGGCGTCGGTCTGGTTGCTTTGCTCCTCTCCCACCGTGGCAAAGCCGAAGCTGGGCACGCTGGGGTTGCGCACCAGGTTTTCGAGCCGGTCGAGGCCGTCAGGCGCCGCGTTTTCCTCGCCCGCCACGCCGTGCTCAAACAAGTGTAGCTCCTGCCGGAAATGGTTGAAGGCAATAACGTAGCGATACACGCCGTAGCGTATAAGTGGAATGTCGCCGGCCGGTACCTTGTCCGTCGCCAACTGCACGTCCTCGAAGCTTTGCACCGCCTCGTAGCCGATGTAGCCGAATAGTCCGGTGCTGATAAAGGGCAGCTTGGCGGCCGTTTCGTCGGGCGCAAAAGCGGCGGCAAAGTCGCGCAGGCGGGCCAGGGCCGCGCGGGGCGAAGCCAACTGTTCGCGGGTTGGAGCTGCGCCGGGCAGTTGCTGGTGCAGCTCGCCGCCCCGGCGCAGCTCAAACGTGGCCAGCGGCTCGCACACAAGGTAGCTGAAGGCGTTTTGCTGGCCGTGGTAATCGGCGCTTTCCAGCAGCAGGCAGTTGGAATATTGGTCGCGCAGCCGCAGGTAGAGGCCCACCGGGGTCACGGTGTCGGCCAGCAGGCGGCGGTGGCGGGTGGTTAGTGGGAGCATAAGCTTCAGCTTGTGCGTGGGTAGGGATTGGAAATGCAAAAAGCCCGGCGAGGGGCCGGGCTTTTTGTGGGAATAAGCGAAATCAGGCGTGATTTCACCGAGCGCACAGGCAGGCCGGTCCGAGGTTTCGGAACTGCCACCACCAAGCTTGGGAAGTACGCTGAAAAGTCATATCAAAGGGACACTTCTTTTGGAGGTGCGATGCAAAGGTATAGCCTGTTTGTTGTAATACCGGCAAATACAGGCAAATTTTTATACGACCTTGGCAATAATTTGTTGCCAGAGGCACAACAATAACAATCGGCGCTTTCCCAAACACATGGCCTATGCTAGCGCTTACTACCTGATTGGTTGGTTTTTGCTGCGGGTTGAAATAGAAACCGATAGGCTGCCGGAAATTCCCGCCGCCAAAACCATTCGCGGTGCTCGCCATCGGTCGGAGCATAAAAGGAAATGTTGCCAGCCGGCACTCCTTCGGCGCGCAGCTCGTCGCGCCACTGCGTCATTAGCGGCAGCATGGTTTCGGACTCTTTGGGCCCGCACACGAAGTAGAACCGGGCCGTGGGCGCTGCGGGGTGCTTTCTGGCAAACGCTTTTAAAGAATCATTGCACACCCAGAAGGCCGGCGAAAACACCCCTACTTCCCCGAAGACCTTCGGGTATTTCAGCGCGGCATACACCGATATGAGTCCGCCCAGGCTGGAACCCGCAATGCCCGTCTGCGCGGCCCCAAGCCGGGTGCGGTAGTGGGCATCGACGTAGGGCTTCAGGGTTTTGACCAGAAAGTCAACATACTGACTGCCCTGCCCGCCCTGGTGCGCCTGGCCCTGGAGCTCGGGCTGGGTACTGCGCCAGGGAATGTATTCGTCGGAGCGAAACTCGTTGCCGTTGTCGACGGCCACCACAATGCTGCCCGTGGCATCCTGACCGGTTTGGCGCAGCTTATCCAGGGTTTCGTCCACGCCCCACTCGCCGCCGTAGCTGGTGGCTTCGTCGAACACGTTCTGGCCGTCGTGCAGGTACAGCACCGGGTAGCGCCGCGCGGGTTGTTTATTGTAATCGGCCGGCAGATACACCAGTACCCGCCGCTGCCTGCCCAACTGCGGCATGTTGAAAGACGCCGCCAGTGTGTGCACCTGCGGCGAGGCCGTGTGCGGGCGCGGCTTGGCGGCCTCACCGCTTTGGTCGTCCCAAGCCAAAACACGGTGGTGCACCTCTTTCGTGCTGGCCAAATCGGCCTTGCGGTTGGCGATGCCCTGGTTTTTATCGTCTATTTCAACCGTTGCCCAGCTGCCGCGGGTGAACTTGTATTCTACCGCACCAAGGCCTGGAGGCAGGGTTACCTGATAGGTGCCGTCGGCGTTTTTGCGCAGCGCGTATGGCTTCGAGTGCGGGTTCCAGCTGTTGAAAGAGCCGGCCACGAACAAGGTGTCGGTGGACGGCGTGGCGGCCGGCACCTGGTCGAGCTTGAGGATGGTTTGCCCGGCCACTGGCGTAACCACTGCAGCCAGCAGCAGGCCATACAGTCCGGCTTGCCGCAGCCGCTTACAAGGCCTAATAAGTGTGCTCATCGAATGGTTTCGCCGCTGCCGGCGCCGCGCTCCGAAGCATCCATCTTGCGCAGCGTGTATACGGCCCGCACCGAGTCGATGCCCGGCAAGCCGTTGGCCTGGAAGTCAAGCAGGGAGCCTTTCTTCTGTGGCCCTTTGATGAAGTGGCGGTACTCTTCGGCCGACTCGCGGACTACGTAGAGGAACGACGAGGCCGGTACTTTCAGGCGGGAGTAGAAGCTGCGGCCGTCGCCGGCGGGGCGGCGGGTGTCTTCGGCCACGGCGCTGGTGCCCAGCAGGCGGTACTTGTTCACGTCGGAGCCGGGCAGGGCCAGGTTACCCAGGCCGTCCACGAACACCTCGCGGCGGCTCATGAGGTGCTCCAGGTCGAGGGTTTTAAGCAGGCCCAGGTGCTCTTCGGCCATGATGAGCTGCTGCACCGATTTGCCGGGCGCGGGCTCCTCGTAGTACACCAGCACGGGCTTTTTGATTTTCACCTTGCTCACCACCATGGGCGGGGGCGCGTCTTCGTCTGCGCGGCCCGCCTGAATGGGCGAGTACACGGGCGGGGCTTTGGGGGTGCCTTTGGTGCCGGGTGCCTGCTTGCTTTTGCCCTTGGGAACGGGTTTGCGGTTGCCCGGCCGGGACTGGGCCGCGGCGCCAAACCCGGCGGTAGCCACGAGCAAGGCAACGAGCAGTAAGTGCTTTTTCATTTTCTAGGGAAAAGCCAAAAGTAACAAGCAGCGATTCGTTCTGCAATGCGTTTGGCGAACAGTTTGCACCTTGCAAGTGCTATACCAATTAAGGCTTTTTACCGTAAATCAACTCGCCAGAGGCTGCAAACGGCCGGGCGCGAAACAAAAACAAAAGCTACTCGTCAGAAGTATGAAGCGTCGGTGCATACCGTTGGGCTTGCCCGTCGCCCCTTCCGCCTGGAACCAACGACCTGCTCGGAGGTGTACTCGGAAAACTAATGGCCGGATTTAGCGGCAGGCTTTTCTCGTCGAAGAAAAGATTTCTAAAAAGTCACCGAAAAAAATTGAGAAAAAAGAAAAAAAGCGTCCTGAGAAATTATCCTTTCAAACCTTTGTGCAATCGTTTGCAGATGACTACTTTAGCGTAATAATTGGGGAAATCACTGTTTTCCGAGCTTTATAAGCTTAAACTTTTATAATTCAACAGTTTACTACCTAAAAAGCATCTCAAATTCACTTTTAGATTTATTCGTCATACCTACTTTTTTCAAGGCCGGATTTTGCTCCGAAAGTCGTCATACATAGGCGTTAATGCTGTTTTCAGGGTAACTTGCGCCCCCTAAAAGCTCTCATCCTTCTACCACTGGTTTTACCTACACTCCCACCACTCCATTTTCCCACCAACAAACGTTTCCCATGAAACACCACTATCTAGCGAAACTATTGTTTCTGCTACTGTTCGCTGCCTTTGGCTTGCCCTTGGCGGCCCAGGCCCAAACCGGCTCGGTTAGCGGCCGCATTACCGATGGCAAAAACGAAGGCATTCCCGGCGCCACCGTCCTCATCGACGGCACCACGCTGGGCGGCTCGTCTAACGTGGACGGCACCTACAGCATTCAGAACGTGCCGGCCGGTCCGCAAACCCTGGTTATCTCGTTTGTGGGCTACAACTCGGTGCGCCGCCCCGTTACGGTGGTAGCCGGCCAGAACACGGAAGTGTCGGCAGGCCTCACCGAAAACACCACTCAGCTGTCGGAAGCGGTGGTGGTGGGCTACGGCACGCAGCGCCGTCAGGACATCACCGGGGCCGTGGCCGCTATCGATTCCCGCCAGTTTGTGAAGGGCCAGGTAACCAACCCCGAGCAGCTGATTCAGGGCAAGGTGGCCGGTGTGGCCATTACCTCCGCCGGCGGCGCCCCTGGTACCGGTACCACCATCCGCATTCGCGGCAACACCTCGCTCAATGCCAACAGCGACCCGCTGTATGTGATTGACGGGGTGCCGGTAGACAAGGACGAAATCAAAGGTTCTTCCAACCCGCTTTCGCTGATTAACCCCAGCGACATTGAAACGCTGACGGTGCTGAAGGATGCTTCGGCCACGGCCATCTATGGCAACCGTGCCTCGGGGGGCGTTATCCTCGTGACCACCAAAAAGGGCCTGCAAGGCGAAAAGCTGCGTGTGGAGCTGAACTCGCAGCTGGGCGTGGCCACCGTGGCCCGTCGCTACGAAACGCTGAGCACCGACCAGTTCCGCAGCCTCGTGCAAGCCAACGGCGCGCCTTCGCAATACGCGACTTTGGGCACGGCCAACACCAACTGGCAGAATGAAATTTTCCGCACGGCTGCCGTTTACGACAACACCGTGAGCCTGATTGGCACCGTGGCCAAGAAGGTCCCCTTCCGCGTTTCCTACGGCAACCTCTACCAGGAAGGCATTGTCATCACCAACAGCCTGAAGCGTAACTCGGGCTCGGTAAGCCTCACGCCTACCCTGCTCGACAACCACCTGCGCATCGACATCAATGCCAAAGGGGCTGTTCTCGACAACCGTTTTGTGGACTACGGCACGGTGGCCAACGCCGCCCTGTACGACCCCACGCAGCCGGTGCAGTCGACCGAGTCGCGCCTGGCACGCTACGGCGGCTATAACCAGTTCACCAACTCGGTGGGCCAGCCGCTGGGCAACGCCCCGGGCAACCCCGTGGCCGCGCTGAATAACACGAACGACAACAGCCGGGTGAAGCGCCTCATCGGCAACGTGCAGTTCGACTATAAGGTGCACGGCATTGAAGGCCTGCGGGCTAACTTGAACCTGGGCCTCGACGTGTCGCGCAGCAACGGCAGCAAGACAATTCAGCCCACGGACTTTGGCACTTTCAACCCCTCGGCGGCCGCGGCTACCAACGCCGGCCTGAATGGCAGCTACAGCCAATACGCCCAGAACAAAGACATGAAGCTGCTGGAAGCTTACCTGGCCTACGGCAAGCAGGTGGGCGGCACGCGGTTCGACGTGCAAGCCGGCCACGCCTACCAGAGCTTTGTATCGGAAGGCCCCAACTTCTTGACCTACCGCTACAACCGCACCACGAAATACAACCCGGCCGATACGCTGACCACGGCGGGTTACTACGGTAAGCTCGTAATTCTGTCGTACTTTGCTCGTGCCACGATGAACGTGAAAGACAAGTACCTGCTGACGGCTACCCTGCGCAACGACCGGACCTCGCGCTTTGCTGAGAAAGAGCGCAGCGGCTGGTTCCCGGCCCTGGGCCTGGCCTGGCGCGTGAAAAACGAGGAGTTCCTGAAAGACAGCAAGCTGTTCTCGGAATTCAAAATCCGCGTGGGCTACGGCCGCACCGGCCAGCAGGAAATTGGCGGCTACTACGACACGCAGCCCCGCTACGTCATCAGCGGCTCGTCGACTTCCTACCCGCTGGGTGGCGTATCGACGGTGGTACCCACGTACGCACCCCAAGGCTACAACTCCACGCTGCACTGGGAAAACACCAACACCCTCAACGCCGGCCTGGACCTGGGCTTCCTGGATAACCGCCTGACGGCCACCATCGACGTGTACGAGCGCAAGGCCACCGACCTGCTGGCTTCCGTTACTTTTGCAGCAGGCTCGAACCTGACCAACATCCTCAACAAAAACATTGGCTCGCTGCGCAACCGCGGCATTGAAGTGGGCTTGAACTACGGTGTGCTGCGCAGCACCGACCTGAACTGGGACGTGAACCTGAACGGCGCCTACAACGTGAACAAAATCACGGACCTGGGCCCGCAGCAGGAGAACTTCGCCGGCTACAAAGTGGGCGGCATCGGCGGCGGCACCGGCAACACCATCCAGATTCAGTCGGTGGGCTACCCCATCAACTCGTTCTTTGTGGCCCAGCAGGTGTATGGCGCCGACGGCCGGCCCGTGGAAGGTCTGTACGTGGACCGCAACGGTGACGGCATCATCAACGACGCTGACTATGTGCACTACAAGCAGTCGGCTCCGCTCGTGACGCTCGGCTTCAGCTCGAACCTGACCTACAAAAAGCTGGTGTTTGCCTTCACGCTGCGCGGCAACGTGGGCAACTACGTATACAACTCCAACGCTGCCAACTTCGGCACATACGCCAACGCTCAGGGCTCGACCCTGTTCGTGAGCAACCTGAGCCCCGACGTGCTGAACACCGGCTTTACCCGCCAGCAGCTGTTCTCGGACTACTACGTGCAGAACGCTTCGTTCCTGCGCGCCGAAAACATTTCGCTGGGTTACAACGTGGGCAAGGTGCTCGGCGCCTCGTCGCTGCGCATCACGGCGAACGTGCAGAACGCCTTCCTTGTTACCAAGTACAAAGGTGTTGACCCCGAAGTATCGGGCGGCATCGATTCCAACTTCTATCCGCGTGCCCGCACCTACACGCTCGGCATTGCCCTCGGCATCTAATTCCCACCACGACTCATGAAAAACATGGTTTACCGGGGGCTGACGGCCCTCTCGCTGAGCACCGCCCTCATGGCCCTCAGCACTTCGTGCACCAAAGACCTGGACCAGACGCCGAAGTACGAGCTCACGCCCGACAAGGTGTACACCGGCTTGGCCGGCTACAAGCAGGTGCTGGCCAAACTCTACGGCGGCTTCGCTCTCACCGGCTCTACAGGCCCCAGCTCGAGTGACATCGGCGGCATCGACGCCGGCACCTCGGATTATATTCGCCAGTGGTGGAGCGCCCAGGAGTTGACCACCGACGAAGCTGTAATTGCCTGGAACGACCCGGGCGTGCAGGAGTGGCACCGCATGAACTGGGACGCCACCGACCCGCTGACCCGCGGTATTTACAGCCGCATCTACACCGAAATTGCTCTTTGCAACGAGTTTCTGCGCGAGTCTACCGACGACAAGCTTAGCAGCCGCCTGGGCGGCGACGTGGCCCAAGGCAAGGTGTACCGGGCCGAAGCCCGGTTCCTGCGGGCCGTGGCGTACATGCACATCATCGACTTGTTTGGCAACGGTCCGTTCGTGACCGAGAACGACGTGGTGGGCGGTGCACTGCCGGTGTACTACACCCGGCAGCAGCTCTACAACTTCGTGGAAAGCGAACTGACGGCCCTGACCACCGACCTTGCCCCGGCCCGGAGCAACGAGTACGGCCGCGTAGACCAGGCTGCGGCCCACGGCATGCTGGCTCGGCTTTACCTGAACGCCGCGGTGTACACTGGCACGCCGCAGTACGCCAAAGCGGCTGCCGAGGCAGATGCAGTGATTAAATCAGGCTACTCGCTGAACAGCACGGCTGCCCCGGCGGCGTCGGCCTACGGCCGCTTGTTCTTGGCTGATAACAACCTGGCGCCGGCTAAAAACGAAATCATCTGGCCGGTGATTTTTGACGTGAACAGCGTGCAGAGCTACGGCGGCACCACCTTCCTGGTGAACGGGGCCACGAGCGGCGCCGATGCCAACTGGCAGCGTAAAGTGGGCCAGACCACGGGTTGGGGCGGCCTGCGCACCACCAGCGCACTGTTCGATAAGTTCTTCCTGGCCGGGGGCGACACGGCCCGCGACCGCCGCGGCCGGTTCTATACCCAGGGCCAGACGCTGGCCATCAACGACCTCAGCCAGTTTACTCAGGGCCTGGGCGTGTTGAAATACCGCAATATCACTTCGACCGGTGCGGCCCAAGGGGGCGCTCAGAATTTCTCGAGCGTTGACTTCCCGATGCTGCGCCTGGCCGACATGATGCTCATTTACGCCGAAGCCGCCACCCGCGGCAATGCCGACCGCGCCACGGCCCTGGGCTACGTGAACCAAATCCGCCGCCGCGCATTTGGTTTCCCCCTCACCGGCACCAGCTCGGCCGACATCACCGATGTCCAGATGACCAGCGACTTCATCCTGGATGAGCGCGCTCGCGAAATGCACTGGGAAGGCACCCGCCGCAGCGACCTCATTCGCTACGGCAAGTTCACCGAAAACACCTACCTCTGGCCCTGGAAAGGCGGGGTAGCAGCCGGGCAGGGCGTCGATGCCAAGTACAAGCTGTTCCCGCTGCCGGCTTCGGACCTGACAACCAACCCCAACCTGAAGCAGAACCCCGGTTACTAAGACCAAGCGAGGCTGAACCGGCCCGTACCGGTTCAGCCTCTTCGCTTGCTTGTTTTATGCCCACAGATTCCTGCGCTTGCCACAATCAATACGTGTTGCTGAGTTGGCACTTTTGCCAAATCCAGCGTGTTGCAGCCAAGCGTATATCGGAATGCTGACCCTCACCAATTCAATCAAAAATCCCATCATGAAAAACTGGCTTACCCAAGTCACGGCCGTTGCTTTTGCAGTAGCCACCCTGGCTTCCTGCCAAAAGGACGAAGACAAGGTGACCGTAACCCCTTCGGCAACCCCCACCCTGACGGCTTCGGCGAACACGCTGGTGCTGGCCCAGGCCAATGGCTCCCAAAACGCCATCACCTACACCTGGACGCCCGTGAAGCTGAACCTAAATGGCACGGCTTACACCAAGACGCCGGCCGTTACTTACCAGCTGCAGCTGTCGAAAACAGCCGACGGCTTTGGCTATCCCGCCATCATTGATGGTGGCAGCGGCACTTCCAAAACCATCACGGTGAGCGACCTGAATACGGCGCTGACTACCCTTGGCCTGAAGGCTGGTACGGCTACGCCCGTGTTTGCCCGCGTAGCGGCTGTGGCCGGTTCTGATGCTCACACCTTTGTGTCGAACCCCGTGCCGCTCACGGCAACTTCGTACACGGTGTGCTTGCCCCCGGCTGGCTCGCACACGTGGTCCATCATTGGCACCGCTGGTGTAGACTGGAACACGGACTTGCCCATGACCTACAACTGCACCACCAACACCTTCGATGTGACGCGGAACATGAACGCGGGTGAGTTCAAATTCCGGGCCGATGGTGCCTGGACGCTGAACTACGGCAGCAGCTCCAGCACGGGCGGCCCCGTAGTGGTCAACGGCCCCAACATTGCTGTTACAACTGCCGGCGTGAAAACCATCAAGCTGAACATAAACACGCTGACGTACACCATCCAGTAGCATGGATTGTTCTCACTGATGAATGCCATTAAAAAAGCCCTGCCGCGCGTCGACAGGGCTTTTTTAATGGCTGGTCGGTGGTTCATCACTACTTTCGCAGTCGCTCCCAACCCAACCTGTTTTCTATGATTCTAATTGCCGATGGCGGCTCCACCAAGTGCAGCTGGTGCCAGCTCGACGACGCCAACAACCGCGTTTATTTCAACACCGAAGGCTACAATCCTGACTTCATCGACACGGCCGGCATTGTGGCTTCGCTGGAGAAAAACCTGCCCGACACGCTGCCCCGCGAACAGGTGACGGACGTGTATTTCTACGGTGCCGGGGTATCGTCGGCCCAAAAGGCCGAGGTGATTGCCGCCGCCCTGCGCAAGCTCTTCCCGAACTGTAAAGCCCACGTGACCGAAGACCTGCTGGCTGCCGCCCGCGCGCTGCTGGGCCGCAAGCCGGGCTTTGCCGCCATTCTCGGCACGGGCACCAACTCCTGCCTTTACGATGGCGAGAAAATCACTTACAACGTCGATTCGCTGGGTTATTTCCTGGGCGACGAGGGCTCGGGCTCTTACTTCGGCAAGCGCCTGCTGCGCGACTACCTGCGCGGCCTGCTGCCCGACGGCCTGCAGGAGGCCCTCAAGGAAGAGTATCACTTGGGCACGCGCAACGAGATTCTCGACCGCCTCTATAACCAGCCGCTGCCCAACCGCTTTTTGGCCAGCTTCGCCAAGTTTGCCTACGACCACAACAACGTGCCCTACTGCCGCGAAATCGTGCACGAAGGCTTCGAGGCCTTCTTCCAAAACCTGGTGCTGCACTACCCGCGCTACCAGGAATACACCTTCAACTGCATCGGCTCGGTGGGCTACAACTTCCGCGACGTGCTGACGCAGGTAGCCAAAAGCCACGGCATGGAAGTGGGCAAAATCATCCGCTCCCCTATCGACGACCTGGTGGGCTACCACGAGGATAACCGCTAACCGCGCGGGCTGCCGGCTTTTCGCCGGCTGTCCGCTTGTCGCAAGTACAGTTCCACGCTCACGACAAGCGGACAGCCGGCGAAAAGCCGGCAGCCCGCCCAAACCACACAAAAAAGGCCGCTTCTTTGCAGAAGCGGCCTTTTTTATTCAAATAATTCTCAGCCTAGCGCTGCACTACCAACCGGATGGTTTGCGTGTACTGCGGCGTTTGCAGACGCACGAGGTATACCCCGGCGGCCAGGCCCTCGACGGGCAGGCTCAGGCTGTGCGGGCCGGCCGACTGCGCCAGACCCGTGGCCAGGGTGCGCACGGTGGCGCCCAGCACGTTTTGCACGGTGACGGTGACAGCGGCCGGCGTGGGCAGCTCGTAGTTCACCAGCGTGGTGCCGGTGGCCGGGTTGGGAGCGGCGGAGAGCTGCAGGACCGTGGCGGCCTGAGAGCGGGCGTTCAGCAGCGTAGCCTTGCGGATGCGGCGCGAAGTGTACACGGCATAGGCGCCGGGCTGCAGGGTGAGCAGGGCGTTCACGTTGCTCACGTTGATACTGTCGCCGGTGAGGTAGTTATACCACTTACCGGTGCTCTGGAAGGCCGGGTCTACCGTCGTCGACACCACATCGAAGTTGCCCACAATGGTCACGTTGGTGTTGGCATTGCTCAGGTGAATGGTTTTGCCGGCGCCAGCCAAGGACTGCGTGTAGGTGGTAGGGTTTTCGAACACGGGCTCCTTTTTCTTGAGGTTGATAAGGGCGCGCTGCACCTCGAAGAGCTGGCGGCGGTTGGCGTTCTGGTAGTAAGGCCACACGTCGGGCTTGGCGCTGAGCTTGCACTGGTCGTTGCCGTAGGGCGTGGGCACCGTGCCATTCGAGCACATGAAGATGGACTTGTCGTAGCCCAGCTCGCCGAACTGCCACACCATTTTGGGGCCGGGCACGGTGAAGAAGAAGGCCGAGGCCAGCTCGATGCGCGCCAGGGCCGTGTTGAGGTCGCGGGTGGTGTAGGAGCCGTTGGAGTTGCCAAAGGTGAGGTTCTTGTACATCAGGCGCTCCTCGTCGTGGCTTTCCATGTAGGTCACCAGGTTGGGGCTGTTCCAGCCGCGGCCGCCCTGGGCGGTGCTGCCGTAGTAGCCGTAGCTGAAGTTGGAGCCGGCCAGGTAGCCCATGGTGGCCTCGTTGTAGTTGTAGTTGGCGTTGCCCCACAGCATCAGGCCGGCGTTGGCCAGCGTGCTGCCCTCCGAGTTGTCAGGGAAGTGCTCCAGGATGGGGTACATCGTGGGGTCGACGCTCATCATGTGCTGGTAGTAATCCAGCCAGATGTTGATGCGCGACTGGTCGTAGTTGCCGTAGGTGCTGGTGGTGCTGGGGCGTTGCGTGAATCCGCCGGCCAGGTCAAACCGGTAGCCGTCGATGTGGTATTCCTGCAGCCAGAAAGTCATCACCTGCTTCGAAAAGTACTTGGTGAGCGCGCTCTCGTGGTTCAGGTCGTTGTACACACTGTAGGGGTGCGGCGCCGTCTGGTTGAACCAGGGGTTGTTGGCGGCGGGGTTGCCGCTGGCGTCGGCGTAGAGCTGCACCATGGGGCTTTGGCCGGTGGAGTGGTTCAACACCATGTCCAGAATCACGGCAATGCCGCGGCGGTGGCACTCGTCGATGAGCTGCTTCAGGGCCGTTTTGGTGCCGTAGTATTTGTCGGGCGCGAAGTAGAAATCGGGGCTGTAGCCCCAGTTATCGTTGCCGTCGAACTCGTTGATGGGCATCAGTTCGATGGCATTAATGCCCAGACGCGAGATGTAGGTCAGCGTATCGCGCAGGCGCTGGAAGTCATGGCTGGTAGAAAGGAAGTCGCGCAGGTGCAGCTCATAAATCACCAAATCGGCGCGGCTGGGGCGCTGGAAGTTGGTGGCCGTCCACACATAAGGCGTCTGGTTGGTTTGCAGTATCGACACGATGCCCGTAGTTGAGCCCGTGGGGTAAGGCTTCAGGTTGGGGTAGGTGATGGCCGGGATGAACCGGTCGTCGTTCGGGTCGAGGATTTTTTCGCAGTACGGGTCGGCCACGCGCAGGGCGCCGTCCACCAAGTACTGGTAAGCGTACTCACGGCCGGGCGTCAGGCCGTTGATTTGCACCCACCAGTTGTTGCCATCGGGCGTGCGGTTCATGAAGGCCGAGTTAAGCGTCTGCCAGTTGTTGAACTCGCCAATGGCGTACACAAACTGCTTGTTGGGCGCCGTCAGGTTCAGAATCACCGAGGTGCCGCCGTTCAGGTAGGTGATGCCGTCCTTGGTACCGGCCGGCAGGGCCGCCACCGTCACGGTAGGCCGCACCACAAATACGATGGAGTCGACAGCCGTGGAGGTACCGCTGGTGGCCGTGAAGCGCACCACGCTGCGGCCCGTCTGGGCAATGGTCACGTTGCTGGTGAGCGTAGTGGCGTTGGCCTGGGTGGCCACCTGCGTGCCATTCAGGCTGAATGCCAAATTAGATGAGGCAGAAGCGGTGCCCGTCACACTTACCTGCGCGTTCTGATTCACAAAAAGCGGGTTGCCACCATTTCCGGGCGCCGGGCTGGTGATGCGCGCCGTGAGGCCCGCCTGGGCGGCGTCCACGAAAATGTCGCCACCGCCCGAAGCCCGGCCCACCAGAGAGCCGTCGGCATTTTTAAAAATCATGCCCAGCCGCAGCAGCGTTTCGCCCGCCGGAATGGGGTAGTACGTCCGGGGCGTGAAGGTGATGCGGTAGAGGTTGGGGTTGCTGGCATCGCGCGTCATCAGGGCCGTGGGGTCGGCCGTGCTGAAGCTGGGGCTGTGCACGTTGCGCCAGTTAGTGGGGCTGCTGCTCAGGTTGGTGACAGTGCCGGTCCAGATGTAGACGTTGCCGGTGAAGTTTGCCAGCGCGCCGTTGCCCTGCGTGGCGTCGAAGGTGATGGTGACGGGCGTGGTATCGGTGAAGAATACCGGCGAGGTAGTCACCACCTGGGACTGGGCTGCCCAAGCCAGCAGGCTCAGCAGCAGGGTGGCTAATCGGGTAAATGTTTGCATTGGGGGAATTTTTGGTGGGATGAATGAAGGACCGGCGCGTGCGTGTGCAAACGATAGCGCAAGATAAGCACCCGCTTCGAAGTGAGCGCGCCGGGCGGCCTACCTTTGCAGCGTATTCGCGTTGCTATGAAGTTTGTTCGCCGCTTTTTTGTTCCCTTGCGGCACGGGTGCCTGATGGGCTTGGCGGCGGGCAGTTTCTTACTCGGCGGGCCCGCCGCCAGCGCCCAGCCCCTCCGCGCCGACACCACCGCGCGGCAGGCTGCGGCCCCCACCGATTCGCTGGCGCAGCGGCGGCGCCGGCTGCGGCTGGTGGTGGGCGGCTCGGCCCTGAGCTACGGTGTGCTCTACACCGGCCTCACCACCTCCTGGTACACCGGCGAGCGGGTGCCGTTGCACTGGTTCAACGACCTGCCCGAGTGGCAGCAGCTCGACAAATGCGGGCACTTTTGGGGCGCCTTTCAGGAAAGCCGCGGCGCCGTCGATATGCTGCGCTGGGCTGGGTTGAGCGAGAAAAAAGCCATTTGGTACGGCTCCTTCGTGGGTTTCGTGGTGCAGAGCCCCATTGAGCTGCTCGACGGCCGCGACCCGGCTTACGGGGCCTCGGCCACCGACCTGGCCGCCAACTTCCTGGGCTCGGCCGGGCTGCTGGCCCAGCAGCTGGCCTGGCACGACGTGCGCATCATGCCCAAATGGTCATTTCACCTCACCAGCTACGCCAAGCAGCGCCCCAACGTGCTGGGCAAAACCGTGGCAGAGCGCCTGCTCAAAGACTACAACGGCCAAACCTACTGGCTCTGCACCGACGTGGGTGCCTTTCTGCGGCCCGGCAACCGCTGGCCGCGCTGGCTGCAGCCGGCCCTGGGCTACGGCGGCCAGGACATGGTGTACAACGACGACGGCACCAACGCCGCGGCCGGCCTGCGCCCCTACCGGCAGTTCTATTTGTCGGTCGATGTCGACCTGCGCCGCATTCCCACCCGCAGCCCGTTGCTGAAAAAGGTGTTTTACGCCCTTAGCATTTTCCACCTGCCTGCCCCGGCCCTGGAATACAACCCACGGAACGGGTTTGGCTTCCACGGGCTCTACATGTAGTGCGGGCCGCGGCCTTACTTTTGACGAATCCGTCCGGGTGCGGGCCCAGTTCCGTATTTCCCTGAGAACCGCGCCGCCCGGCGCAAACCCTTAGCATTATGAACGTAGGAGACAGAGTCCGGCTCTTGACCGGCACCGAAGAAGGCATTGTTACCCGCTTGCTCGACAGCGAGCTGGTGGAAGTAGCCATCGATAACGACTTTACCATTCCCGTGCTGCGGCGCGAGGTAGTGGTAGTGGCCCAGGAAGAAGGCAAGAACTTCGACCGCGCGGCCCCCAACTACGGCCCCGGCCAGCAGCCCGGCCGCAACGCCAACGCCAGCAAAAAAGACAATACCAAGCGCCCGCAGGCCCAGCCCGCCGGCCCAGCCAAACCGGCGCAGCCCTCGCTGCAGCAGGCGCTGGCCGCGGCGGCCTCCAGCGGCGCAGGCATAGCCAAACCGGCCGGCAGCGGCCCGGCCAGCAACACCAGCAAGCAGGCGGCCGCGGCCAAGGGCCTGTTTCTAGCCCTGGTGCATCAGTCGCCGGAGCTGCTGGCCGTCACGCTCATCAACAACACCGAGGCCGACGTGCTATTCACCTACGGCGAAGAAACCAGCGCCCGCCCCTACCGCGCCCTGGCCGCCGACAAGCTCGGGCCCAAGGCCAGCAGCAAGGCCCTCTCCTTCCTGCACCTGAAAGATTTCGAAACCTGGCCCGCTGCCGTATTTCAGCTGCTGCCCACCAAGCTCAACGGCGACGCGGCGTATGAGCTCATTACCAAGCGTCAGGCCTTTAAGGCCAGCACGTTCTACGGTAGCCAGAAGCCCGCACCGGTGATTGGCAAAGACGCCTACCTGTTTCAGCTCGACGAAAAGGCGGCCGCGGCCATCGCCCCGGAAAAGCTAGCCGAAGAAGCGCCAGTCCCCGCTGCCCCGGCCAAACCGGCCGGCGTGGACGCCGCCGCGCTCAAGGCCCAGCTCAGCGGCGATGCTCCCGCCAAACCGGCCGCCGTAGTAGCCGCCGCAGCGCCGCCCAAGCCGGCCGCGCCCGTGGTAGCTCCGCCCCATGAGTTCGACCTGCACCTCGAAGCCCTGCGCCCCGACAACAAAGAGGAACTGAGCAACACGGCCATTCTGCGCCTGCAGCTCGATGCGTTTGAGGATGCGCTGAGCCGCGCGCTGGCTACCAACATGCACGAGATTGTGTTCATCCACGGCCTCGGCAATGGCACGCTGCGCAAGGAAATCCACCGCCAGCTGAGTCGCAACAAGGACATCAAGTTCTTCGAGGACGCGCAGAAGGGCAAGTTCGGCTTCGGCGCCACGCTGGTGCGGCTGAAGTAAAGGATGGCTTTGGCCGAATAACATTGCCTGTCATTCGGTGGGCAGCGAAGGACCTTTTCACGTTAAAACGACTTGTTCGCACGTGAGAAGGTCCTTCGCTGCCTTTAGGGTGGCGGACTAAGGCCCGGCCGACTGTTCGTTTTTACTACCCTCCACCCACCTACCCTGCCCCATGTACGACCTTATCGGCGACATTCACGGACACGCGGCCGAGCTGCGGCAGCTCCTGGCCAAACTCGACTATGCCCCCGACGCCGCAGGGGTATACCGCCACAACGGCGGGCGCCAGGTAATTTTTTTGGGCGATTTCATCGACCGCGGCCCGGCCATCCGCGAGACGCTGCTAATCGTGCGCGGCATGGTGGACGGCGGCGCGGCCCTGGCCGTGATGGGTAATCACGAGTTCAACGCCCTTAACTTCTGGACCTTCGACCCCAGCGGCGGGCACCTGCGGCCCCACTTGCCGCACCACATTTTGCAGCATATTGAAACTGTTCGCGCCTTCAATGGCAAGGAGTTGTTTGCCGAGTGGCGCGACTACCTGGCCTGGTTCATGCGGCTGCCGCTGTTTCTGGAGCTGCCCGGCCTGCGCGTGGTGCACGCCTGCTGGGACGCCCGCTACATCGCCCAATTGCGCCAATGGCTGCCCCACGACCGCCTGACGCCGGAGTTCCTGTTGCGGGCCAGCCGCAAGGGCTCAGCGGAACTGAACGCCGTCGAAATCACCCTCAAAGGCCACGAAACCGACCTGCCCGGCGACCATCATTTTTTCGACAAGGACGGCCACCGCCGCACCAAGATGCGCACGGCCTGGTGGCGCGACCCCACCTCCGCCACCTACGACGACTATTTCCTGGAGCCCATCGAGGCCCTGGCCGGCCAGCCTGTGGATGTGGCCGCCCTGCCCAGCCCCGCCTACTACCAGGATGAAACGCCCGTTTTCTTCGGCCACTACTGGCTGCGCGGCGAGCCCCGCTTACTCACGCCTCATTCTGTGTGCCTCGACTATAGCGTGGCCAAGGGCGGCGAGCTGGTGGCCTACCGTTGGCAGGGCGAGCAGGAGCTAACTCCCGCAGGCCTGGTGCGGGTGTAGCCCGATATAGGGCAGGGCTTGCTCCCGACCGTGTGCCTGAGCACATATGGCGGAGTCGTTAAATGCTGAGCGGGGGCGGGCCCCGCCCCTAAGTCGTTCGGCTGTGCGTCCTTTCGCGCCGTTCTCCGTTCTTTGGGCTTTGGCGGCGCTGCTGCCGCTTCTCTTGCTTTTCCTGCTTCATGCGTTTCCTACCCGCAGCCCTGCTGCTTTTCCCGCTGGCCACCCTGGCCCAGCCTACACTCCCCCTGCCCCGCAACTTTGAGCCCCTCTACGCCAAGGGCACCCGCAGCTCCAGCGGCCAGCCCGGCCCCAGCTACTGGCAAAACGCGGCCGACTACGACCTGGCCGTAAACTTCGACCCGGCGAGCCGACGCGTAGCCGGCACGGTGGATATCAAGTATTTCAACAACAGCCCCGACTCGCTGCGCCAGCTCTGGTTCAAGCTCTACCCCAACCTTTACCAAAAGGGCGCGCCCCGCAGCAAAGCCTTCGCGCCCGAGGATATTGGCGAGGGTGTCAAAATCCTCAACCTGACCATCAACGGGGAGAATTTCGACGTGGGCAAGCTACCCATTAACGGCACCAATATGCCGGTGGCGCTGCGGCGGGCGCTGGGGCCGCACCAGGTAGCCACGGTGCGCGCCACCTATTCCTACATCCTGAACAAGGGCTCGCACCAGCGCACCGGCGAGATTGAACCAGGCGCGGCGTTCGTGGCCTACTTCTTCCCGCGCATTGCCGTGTACGACGACCTCGACGGCTGGAACCGCGTGCCTTATACCGGCGACCAGGAGTTCTACAACGACTTCTGCAACTTCAAAGCCGCTGTCACGGTGCCCAAAAACTTCGTGGTGTGGGCCACCGGCGACCTCACCAACGCCGCCCAGGTGCTCGCGCCCAAGTACGCCCAGCGCCTGCGCGAGGCCGAGCAGAAAGACGCCGTGGTGAGCATCATCAGCGAAGACGACGCCCGGCGGCGCGACATCACCCCGCAGGCCGACCAGAACACCTGGCGCTTCGAGGCCAGGAATGTGACCGACTTTGTGTTTGCCACCGCCGACCACTACGTGTGGCAAAGCACCAGCCTGGTGGTGGACCCCGCCACTAAGCGCCGCACCCGCGTCGACGCCGTGTACAACCCCAAGCACGAGGATTACAAGGAAGTCATCAACTTCAGCCGTAAAACGGTGGAGGCCATGAGCTACCAGTTTCCGAAGTGGCCCTTCCCCTACGCCCACGAAACGGTGTTCGACGGCCTAGACCAGATGGAGTACCCCATGATGGTGAACGACAACCCCACCGATACCCGCGAGGACGCCATCACCCTCACCGACCACGAAATCTTCCACACGATGTTCCCCTTCTACATGGGCATCAACGAGACGAAGTACGGCTGGATGGACGAGGGCTGGGCCACCATCGGCGAGTGGCTGATTTCCTCCATGATTGACCCCAAGGTGGACGACAATTACGGCATCAAGCCCTACGCCGACAACGCCGGCTCCGAAGGCGACCTGCCCATCATCACGCCCAGCACCCAGCAAAACGGCGGCGCCTTCTTCCTGAACTCCTACCCCAAACCTGCCCTGGGCTACCTCTACGTGAGGGACCTGCTCGGCGACGAGCTGTTTACCAAAGCCCTGCACACCTACATCAGCAGTTGGAATGGCAAACACCCCCTGCCCTACGACTTCTTTAACTCGATGAACACCGGCGCGGGTCGCAACCTCAACTGGTTCTGGCAGCGCTGGTTCTTCGACGGCGGCTACCCCGACCTAGCCATCTCGGCCGTGAATAAAACCGCCACCGGCTACGACCTCTTGATAACCGCCAAGGGCCGCAAGCCCGTGCCCGTGGACCTCACCCTCACCTTCGCCGACAACACGACCCAGAAAATCCACCGCAGCATCGGCGTTTGGGAAACCGGAGCTACGTCCGTCACAGTGCCCGTTGCCACCAAGCAGCCCCTGAAACGCATTACCCTGGGCAGCACCCTGGTGCCCGACAGCTACCCAAAAGACAATGTGTGGGAGGGAAAGTAAAATACGATTTCGAGGGAGCAGGCAATCTTAATTTAATATTTATATTGCACTATGTCTCACTTTAAATCCGCTTCCCATGCCTCAGTACGTGATTGAACGAGAAATTCCTGGCGCCGGCAACCTCACTCCCGAGCAGTTAAAAGCCATTTCGCAAACCTCGTGCGGGGTCTTAAACGAAATGGGCCCACAAATTCAGTGGAACCACAGCTACGTCACCAACGATAAAATTTATTGCGTTTACGACGCTCCCAACGAAGAAATGATTCGTGAGCACGCCAAGCGCGGGGGGTTCCCAGCCAATTCCGTGTCCAGAGTTTCCTCTGTCATCAGCCCGGCAACGGCCGAAATGGAAACCGCCTGACGAAGGGATTGCGCCTCGGCTTTGCGATGTACCTTTGCTACTGTGATGGGTCGCCCCACCGCGGCGCCCAACGCAAGAAGGGCGACGAGGAAAGTCCGGGCAACGCAGAGCACCCTGCTTCCTAACGGGAAGGACTGGCGCGTATAATGCAAACCAGGACAGCCAGTGCCACAGAAAATTACCGCCGGAAGGCGGAGCAGTGGATTAGCGGATTAGTGGGTTGTTGTTTAAACATCCCGCCTACCCACCTACCCACCAATCCGCCAACAGGTAAGGGTGAAAAGGTGCGGTAAGAGCGCACCAGCGGGCGGGTGACCGTCCCGGCTGGGTAAACCTCAGGGGTTGAAAGACCAAATAAGCTGGTACGCCGGCGCTGCTTCGGCAGCACCGGCACCGGGCGGCTCGTCCGGCGCCAGCGGGT
Source organism: Hymenobacter properus (assembly GCF_015694735.1). Lineage (GTDB taxonomy): Bacteria > Bacteroidota > Bacteroidia > Cytophagales > Hymenobacteraceae > Hymenobacter > Hymenobacter properus. Next base: position 525,323 of record NZ_JADQDP010000001.1, read on the forward strand.
AGGTTGATGGAGCCTTTCGGCAACGACTGGCCTAGATAAATGGTGGGGACGTGGCTTCGGCCACGCACAGAACCCGGCTTACAGACTCATCACCTAGCATTAAAAAGGCCCTTCCCGTGCGGGAAGGGCCTTTTTACTATTTAATCAGTGAGCTGTCATGCCGAGCGCAGCCGAGGCATGACGGGCATCAATCATATTACTTCAGCGCTTTTGCGCGCATGGCCTTCACCTCGGCCACGGTCACGGCGCTGGCTTTGTTGCCGAAGCTGTTGCGCACGTAGGTGAGCACGTCGGCCATCTGCTGGTCGCTGAGGTGGGTTTGAGCGGGCATCACGCTGCGGTACTCCTCGCCGTTGATTTCCACCCCTTTCAGGCCGTTCACCAGCACGCCAATCAGGCGGGGCTTGTCGCCCAGCACGTAGTCGGTTTTGGTGAGCGGTGGGTTCATGCCATCCACGCCGCCGCCGTCGGCCTGGTGGCAACTGAGGCAGTTCTGTACATAAACGGCTTTGCCGGCCGCCAGCAGCGCGGACGACACGCCGGCCGTGGGCTTTTTGGCCGGCGTCTTAGCAGTCGTTTTTTTCTGGGCAAAAGCAACTCCGCTGCTCAGCAGCAACAGGGATAGGAGGACACTAAGCTTTTTCACGAAAGGGCTTATTTCTGGTTGTACACAATGCGGTAGATGGTGCCGGCCTTATCGTCACTCACGTAGAGCGAGCCGTCGGGGCCTTGGGCCAGGCCGCAGGGCTTGTGGTCGGCGCGGCCGCTGGCCACCTTCTCCGCCGAGCCAGCGAAATTATCGGCAAACACCTCCCAAGACCCGCTGGGCTTGCCGTTTTTGAAGGGCTGAAACACCACGTAATAGCCTTTCTGGGGCTCCGGTGCCCGGTTCCAGGAGCCGTGGAAGGCGATGAAGGCGCCGTTGCGGTATTTGGCCGGAAACATGGTGCCGGTGTAGAACAACAGGCCGTCGGGGGCGGTGTGGCCAGGGTAGGCCGCGGCGGGCTCCAGGTACTTGGCATCGGCCAGCTTCTGGCCATCGCCGCCGTACTCAGGGGCCAGTATTTTCTGCTTTTTTACCCCGTCGTAGTACAGGTAGGGCCAGCCGGCGTTGGCGCCTTTGCTCAGCCCGTAAAGGCATTCGGCAGGCAGCTCGGCCGACTGCTTGGTGGTGTACATGCTGGGGAAGATGTCGTGCAGCTGGTCGCGGCCGTGTTGCATCACAAACAGCTGGTTGGCCTGCGCATTCCAGTCGAGGCCCACTACGTTGCGCAGGCCGGTGGCATAGCGAGTGCCGTTGCCGTACTGCTGATTCAGTTTATCGGCCCGGAACTGCCAGATGCCGCCCGCCGAGTCCAGAATCGGGCAGCCCGGCCGGCCCATCGAGCCCTTTTCCCGGTCCTTCACCTGGCATGAATTAGAATAGGCACCTACGTTCACGTAAAGGTTGCCGGCGTTGTCGAGCACGATGGACTTGCTTTCGTGCTCGCCGCGGTTCAGCAGGCCGCTCACGATTTTTTCGGGCTGCGCGGGGTTAGTTACCTCCCCTTTCGCGTCGAGCTTGTAGCGGTACACGTCCTCGTCCGACGAAGCGTAGAGGTAGCCGTCTTTGGCGTAAATACCCGTGCCGCCGTAGCTGCCGAAGCCGCCCGTCACAGTGGCTTTGCCGTTGGCGCCGGGCGTCAATTTCAGGATGCCTTTGCCATCTTTCACCCGGTTCAGCTTTACGTAGATGGTTCCCTGGGGCGTCACGGCCAGGTGCCGGGCCCGGGCACCGGTTTCGGCCACCACCAGCGCGCCAAAGCCGGCCGGCAGCTTCAGGCCAGCGTTGCCAGCATCGGCCACCACGGCGGGCCGGCTGGTGAGAGAGTAAAGGCCGAAGCTACCGGCCAGAGCTGCCGCCAGCAGCGCCGGGCGAGTGAGGTGGTTTTTCATGCAGGAATTGTGATTGAGAAAAGCGAAAGTAGATAGGCAACTGTTTAAACAGGACCCGCCGCTGGCGCGCGTCTTCGACGCGTGCCGACTGAGTTCGAGCCTCCGGCTCGGGACAGGAGGCGCGACGTGCGACGCGGGTCATTCAACGGCGAGTCGGAGACTCGGGCCCAGTCGGCACGCGCCGGAGACGCGCGCCAGCGGAACGTAGATTCCAGCCCTTAAACTCCTAGCGCCGCTTTTCGTTACCTTCGCGCCGCTCCCTTTGCTTTTAAACGCAGTTCCCGCCCCATGCCCCGCATCCTCATTATCGACGACGAAAAAGCCATCCGCAACACGCTGAAGGAGATTCTTGAATTTGAAGACTACAAAGTAGACCAGGCCGAAGACGGCCCCTCCGGCCTCGACCTGCTCATTCAGCAGAAGTACGATGTGGTGCTCTGCGACATCCGCATGCCCAAGATGGACGGCCTCGAAGTGCTGGAGCGCGCCCAGAAAATGGGCACCGACGCTGCCTTCATCATGGTGTCGGCCCATGGCAACATCGACACAGCCGTGGAAGCTACCAAGAAAGGCGCCTATGACTTCCTGCCCAAGCCGCCCGACCTCAACCGCCTGCTCGTGACCGTGCGCAACGCCCTCGACCGGACCAAGCTGGCCACCGAGACCAAGACGCTGAAAAAGAAGCTGTCTGTCACGTCCAAAGGCTCCGAGATGATAGGCTCCTCGGCCGCCCTGGGCACTGTGCGCAAAGCCATCGAAAAAGTGGCGCCCACCGATGCCCGCGTGCTTATCACCGGCCCCAACGGCGCCGGCAAGGAGATGGTGGCCCGCCAGTTGCACGAGCTCAGCAACCGCGCCCAGGGCCCGATGGTGGAAGTAAACTGCGCCGCCATTCCGTCGGAGCTCATCGAAAGCGAGCTGTTCGGCCACGAAAAAGGCTCCTTCACCTCGGCCGTGAAGCAGCGCATCGGCAAGTTCGAGCAGGCCGACGGCGGCACGCTCTTCCTCGACGAAATCGGCGACATGAGCCTTTCGGCCCAGGCCAAGGTGCTGCGCGCCCTGCAGGAAAACAAAATCACCCGAGTGGGCGGCGAAAAGGAAATCTCGGTGAACGTGCGCGTGCTCGCCGCCACCAACAAGGACCTGCTCCAGGAAATTGCCGACAAGAACTTCCGCGAAGACCTTTACCACCGCCTCTCGGTCATCGTCATCAAAGTGCCGGCCCTCAACGACCGCCGCGAAGACGTGCCCGAACTGGTGCAAAAGTTCCTCAACGACATCGCCGCCGACTACGGCACCAAGCCCAAGAAAATTGATGACGCGGCCATGAGCTACCTGCAAGGCCTCGACTGGCGCGGTAACATCCGCGAACTGCGCAACGTGGTGGAGCGCCTCGTAATTATGAGCGACGACACCATTTCGGAAAGCGACGCTAAGGCATTTGCAGGCAAGTAGAGTTTCTATACATGTGGACCAATAAAAATGGCCCCGGAATCTACAGATTCCGGGGCCATTTTTATTGGTCAGTATTTATTTAAATTTCCATTTATCTCGTATATAATACTGATAATCATGATATTATATACATATAAAATAAACCTATTTGGTATTTTTTGATAGCCTTAAATACTTTCTGCTCTCATTAATGTAAAAGGCAGCAGTATTGTTATTATTTCCTGGCATGGTGTCTTCAATTATTCTTGCCTGATAGAAGAAAATATTTCTAAAAATATTTTTCTTAATTCCAGGAGCACTTTTTGTGTCATAAGTACGCTCGGATGCAAAAATTAAAGAATCCTTGCAGTAAAAAAACACCCTAGATATGGAATCCGGAATGATATGCTCTACCCACAGCAATTTATGCTTTTTATTCGTCCACATATTGGTTCTCCATTCAAAATTATGTCCGTTTGCAAAAGCCGGAAACATTGAGGCTGAAACAAGCCGACGGTCATTGCTTTTGCCGATAGAGTCAATATAGCTTTGAATTTTTGCCGTCGTTGAAGGAATTTGAGCGCATACATTAAAACACAATGTTAATGATAGCGCCAAAAGCAGAATATTTTTCATATAACAATAATAGAAACAATATTCAAATACACACGCGCATGGGTAAGCCACAGTAAGTTACACAAACAGCTTTGTGTTACAATAACAACGCAAATTCAGTCCTTACACCAGCTGATTGCACCCCCGCACGTCTGAGTTATCCATTCGGCCCAACACTTCAAAACTGCCGTCCGGGTGCATCCGGGCCAGGTCCTTGGTTTCGATGAAGGCGCAGGAGTCAATGTTGGCCAAGTCAATCACATTGATGGCCCCGTCTCCCCTATTCCCAATTGAAAACGGGTCGGATGGGTCGCGTAGCAGCACCCGCAGCGGCGCGGGGCAGTGAAAACGACCGTCGCCCAGCGAGTAGGCCTGGCTCAGCAGCTCGGTCATACCGTATTCGGAGTGGATGCCGGCCGGGCCGAAGGCCTGCTGCAATTCGGCGTGCAGCTCCTCGCGTATCATTTCGCGGCGGCGGCCCTTCATGCCGCCGGTTTCGAGTACGGTAAGCCCTTGCAATTCCGGCGCCGGGCCGGCTTCGGCCGCGAAATCTAGCAGCGCGTAGCTCACCCCAATGAGCATGACGCGGCGGCTGGGCTGCTGCTTGGCCTCAGCCAGGGCGGCGCGCAGGGCGGCGTGGTCGTGCAGGAAAAAGGCGGGCTGGGTTTGGCCAGACTGTTGGGCAAAATAATCGACCATCGCCACCAGCGAGGAATTTCCCTGCTCCAGATACGAGGGCAGTAGCGCCAGAAACGTCCAGCCTGAGAGTGGGCCATATGCCTGCTCGAAAATGCGGGCGGCGTTTTTGCGATACAGCGCGGGGTCGCGCACAAGGTGGCGGCTGCGCTGCTGCAGCGTGGTACCGCTGCTTAGAAATAGCTCCTGCGCTTCCCAACCAGCAGGCTCGGTCCGCACCTCATGGGTTTTAAAAAACTCGATGGGCAGAAATGGAATATCCGTGAGCCGGGCCACGGCAGCGGGGTTTCGGCCCAGCTGCGCCAGGTACTCGGCATAAGGCGGGCAGTGCGCCGCCTGGTGCCGGAAAAGGGCCAACGCAGTGGCTTCAAACTCGTCCTCATTTAACGTCGGCAGGCGACGCAGAAAATCTTCGCGGAAACTCATGAGCAAACCTGGTGGTTAGCAACGCATGCCGAACCAACGCGTGCGGCTATTCGTTGAGAAAAACGTACTTTGGCGCCTTGTTCGGCGTTGTTTGGCTGTCTTTTCACTTTCTGCTATTATGAACCTGTTTCGTACCCTCACCATTGCCTGCTCCGCCCTGGCCGGCCTGGGCCTCAGCAGCTGCCTCAGTGCCCCTGATTATCCGGTGGTGCCGGCCATTGATTTCAAGTCAGTGGACATGGTGGTGGTGCCCACCGGGACACTTACCGCCATCGACACACTCAAGTTTTCGGTTGATTTTCGCGACGGCGACGGCGACCTGGGTCTGTCCGATGATGACATCAAAGTAGCGCCCTTCAACGCCACCACCGGCGGCTTCAATAACCGCGGCTACGCCTACAATTACTCCATTCAGCCATATAAGCGGAATGGCAATGCTGGCAACTACACCTACACGAAGTTTGTCAATGCCGGCGGCGTAGAGGGCGAATACAACGGTCGTTTCCTGCACCTCGAGAAGGAGGGCTCACGCCCGGCCCCGCTCAAAGGCACCCTCACCTACGCCCTGCCCCTCAGCGTCGACGGTGCCCCGTTCTACCCCGGCGATACCTTCCGGTTTGAAATCACCATCATGGACCGGGCGCTGAACAGGAGCAACACCGTGACAACTACCGATGTGACTTTGAAAGGGGCTAAGTAGCCCCTTTCTTTTTCGGATTAGTAGATATCGGGGAATTTCTCCGGGGCTACCTCGCTCATCAGCTCGTACACCGTGTCGAACACGTCTTCGGTGTTGGGTTTGCTGAAGTAGTCGCCGTCGGAGCTGTAGGCCGGGCGGTGGGGCTGCGCGGCCAGGCAGCGCGGCTGCGAGTCCAAGTAGCGGTAGGCACCCTGCTCATCCAGAACCTGCTGCATCATGAAGGCGGTGGCCCCACCGGGCACGTCTTCGTCGGCAAACACCACGCGGTTGGTTTTCTGCAGGCTGTCGGCAATCAGCTGGTCGGTGTCGAAAGGCAGCAGGGTCTGCACGTCGATTACTTCCACGGAAATGCCGACCTCGGCCAGCTGCTTGGCGGCGTCCATCACAATGCGACACATCGAGCCGTAGGTTACTACCGTTACGTCGGTGCCCTGCTTCAGAACCTCGGGGCGGCCCAGTGGCAGCGTGAACTCGCCCACGTTGCTGGGAATGGTTTCTTTCAGACGGTAGCCGTTCAGGCACTCAATCACCAAGGCGGGTTCGTCGCTACGCAGCAGCGTGTTGTAGAAGCCGGCCGCCTGTGTCATGTTGCGAGGCACGCACACGTGCATGCCCCGGATGCTGCCCAGAATCATTTGCATGGGCGAGCCCGAGTGCCAGATGCCCTCCAAGCGGTGCCCGCGGGTGCGCACAATGAGCGGGGCCTTCTGGCCACCCTTGGTGCGGTACTGCAGGCAGGCCAGGTCGTCGCTCAGAATCTGGATGGCGTAGAGCAGGTAGTCGAGGTACTGAATTTCGGTGATGGGGCGCAGGCCACGCAGCGCCGCCCCGATGCCCTGCCCTACGATGGTGCACTCGCGGATGCCGGTGTCGGTGATGCGCAGCTCGCCGAACTTCTCCTGCAAGCCGGCAAAGGCCTGGTTCACGTCGCCAATTTTGCCCACGTCCTCGCCAATGGCGAAGATGCTGGGGTCGCGCTGGAAGTTGGCGTCGAAGCAAGCCTGCAGCACCTCGCGGCCGTCGACCTGCGCGGCATCGGGTGCGAAGGAGGCGGCCACTTCCTCAATATTGCCCACTGCGTACTCGCTCTGGCTGAACAGGTTGGAATTGTAGCGGTCGGCGTTTTCGGCCAGCAGCTGTTCCAGGTGGCGCTGCACCACGCGGCGTCCAAAGCTGCGCTTCTCGTTGCGCACGGCGCGCAGCACCCGGCGCAGGGTCCGCACAATGTCGGCCCTGATGGGCGTGGGGTTGGCTTTCAGCTGCTCCACCATATCGTGCAGCGAGTTCTCGGTGCCGGTGTCGGCCACCAGCTTTTCCAGCATGGCCACGGCCTCGTCGCGCTCGGCCTTGATGGGGTCGAAGAAGGCAGCCCAAGCGGCCGTACGGGCGGTTTTAATGGTTGCGGCAGCGGTTTTTTCGATGTCGTCCAGCTCCAGCTCGGTGGCGTGGCCCTCAGCTAGCAGCCATTCGCGCAGCTTGTGCAGGCAGTCGTGGGTTTCTTCCCAGTGCAGCCGGTCCTTGCTCTTGTAGCGCTCGTGCGAGCCGCTGGTGCTGTGGCCCTGCGGCTGCGTAAGCTCCGTGACGTGGACGAGCACGGGCACGTGCTGCTCGCGGCACACGGCGGCGGCACGCTGGTAGGTATCGAGCAGGCCGGCGTAGTCCCAGCCACGCACCACAAAAATCTCAAAGCCCTGCTCCCCTTCGCCCTCGCGCTGCAGGCCCGCCATGATGGCCGAAATGCTCTGCTTGGTGGTCTGGTACTCGGCCGGCACCGAGATGCCGTAATGGTCGTCCCACACGCTTACCAGCAGGGGCACCTGCAGCACGCCAGCCGCATTCAGCGTCTCAAAGAACATGCCCTCTGAGGTGCTGGCGTTGCCGATGGTGCCGAAGGCTACCTCATTACCATTGGTGGACAGGTCGGTGAACTGGTGCAGCTCGGGGTTTTGGCGGAACAATTTGGATGCGTAGGCCAACCCCAGCAGTCGCGGCATCTGGCCGCCGGTGGGCGAGATGTCGGCCGAAGAATTCTTGCTGTTGACGAGCGGCTTGAGGTTGCCGTCGTCGTCGAGCATGCGGGTGGCGAAGTGGCCATTCATGGCGCGGCCAGCAGTGGCGGGCTCGGCCTCGGCGTCGGGGTTGGCGTAGAGCTGGGCGAAGTACTGCTGCCAGGTGAGCTCGCCAATGGCCACCATGAAGGTCTGGTCGCGGTAGTAGCCGGCGCGGAAGTCGCCGTTCTGGAAGGCGCGGGCCATGGCCAGCTGCGGCACTTCCTTGCCATCGCCGAAGATGCCAAACTTGGCTTTGCCCATAAACACTTCCTTGCGGCCGGCCAATGAGGCGTGCCGGCTTTCCCAGGCCAGGCGGTAATCGGTGAGAAAATCGGCCTTGGTGAGGGGCGCGCCTAGCACAGGTTGGGCAGTTTCAGCAGCTGACATAGAATACGGGAACGGAAGTGGGAATTCTTAGAGAGAAAGGGCGAAGGGCCGGAGCCACGCTGCAAAAATACGGAATCGGGGCCGGCTAGGTGGTGCGAGGGCTTTGACCGTATATTTGGGGTGGAAAGGGTAGCCCACCGGGGTTAAGAATTGACGCCCGACGTTTGTTCACCAATTGCGTGGGCCACCTGAAACCATTTTGCCGCCTTTGGTGCTTGCTTTTTTGATTTCCAACGACTTTCAATTTTTCTCATGAAACGTCTTTTTACCCTCTGCCTGCTGGCTTTTGCCATCACGGCCCACGCCCAGGGCGTGATGAAGTTTGAAACCGACAACCACGACTTCGGCAACGTGCCCGAGGGCACGATGGCTACCTACGAATTCAAGTTCAAGAACACCGGCACCCAGCCCGTGGTCATTGCCAACGTGCAGGCCAGCTGCGGCTGCACCACCCCCGACTGGACCAAAACGCCCGTTCTGCCCGGCAAAACCGGCATCATCAAGGCCATGTACAGCAGCGCCGGTCGCCCCGGCGTGTTCAACAAAACGGTGACCGTGACCAGCAATGCTGCTGAACCTAGCAAGGTGCTCACCATCAAAGGTTCGGTGCTCACCAAGGAGCAGATGAAGCCCACGCTCACGCCCGCCCAGCTGGCCGCCTCGCCCCACCTCGTGATAGACCGCACCAGCCACGATTTCGGCAAGCTGGAAGCCGGCCAGCAGCCCGCGGCCCGCTTCACCATCAAAAACACCGGCAAAACTGAGCTGGTGCTTGGCGCCCTCACCTCGGGCTGCTACTGCGTGGGCTACAAGGCCACGCCCAAGCCCATTGCCCCCGGCCAGAGCGAAGTGGTGGAACTGCTCTATAGCCAGCGCCAGCTCGGCCAGGTGAGCGACGTGGTGACAATTTCCTCGAACGACGTGAGCGGCGACGCCAAAATCACACTGAAAGCCAACATCGTGCGCGACCTCAGCGGCAACAGCATGGTGAAGGAAAGCGGCACGGCCGTGCCGTTTAAGTAAGAACCACAGATTGGCGCGGATTTTTCGAATTCCGCCAATTTTGTCGACGTTGAAATTTAGAAGCCCTGCCATTGCGGCGGGGCTTTTTTTGTTAGGTTGCTTCTCCGCTTTACTTACCGCCGTATCACCGTGAAATTGACCGAAGCGCTTCGTCGCTGCCTGTTTCCTGAGAGGGCTTTCCGGTGGTATAGTCGCCTGCCACCAGCCGACCTGCAGGGCCGACTTCAAGCGGTGAACCCGTTGCCGGCTGTCCAACCGTCGTTCCGAAGAATCGGCGCAGGCGACAACGAACTGTATTTGTGGCTTGAAATGGATGACGCGCGGTTTAAGATGGTAGCCCGGCGGCTGGTGCCGGATACGTCGCCCGAGCTACGCATTACCGGTAGCGTGCGTGCCAACGGGCAGGGCAGCATCATGGCCGGCACGGTGCAGTGGGACTTAACGCGAAGGATTACTTGGCTTATTTTCAGGTTTGTGGTTTTATTATCGGCCACCTCGTGGCTTTTAAAAAGCCTTGCTACTCAAAGCGGCAGGCATCACTGGGATGCCTTGGCATTGATTGGCTGGATTGCTGCGGTTTCTGCCGTAGCAGCAGCCCCCTTTGTTGAATTTTCCTTGCTCTGCGGCAACCTGCTGCCGAAAGTTCAGGGACGCTTTCTAGCAATTGACTGCCCTTTAAAAAGGGAACTTGTGTTGCCTAAGTAACTCAGCAACTGTTCGCTGCTGCGCAAATAACTGAGGCACCGATTTAAATTCAATCCGGCCGACTAACAACTGCAACCCAATTAATGTATGTACATTATTTATGTGTAACTTTGCAATATGGAGAACTCAATGAACAACGGAACCCCGGCGGCCAGCGACGCCTACGTAGTGCCCGCGCAAACGCGCATCGGACACGTGCACCTGCAGGTCACGGATATTGATAAAGCCCTCGGCTTTTACCGCGACATTCTGGGTTTTCAGGTGGTGCAGCGGTTTGGCAATCAAGTGGCCTTTATTTCGGCGGGCGGCTACCACCATCACATCGGGCTGAACACTTGGAATAGCCTGGGCGGCCCGCCCGCGCGCAAGCACGGTGCGGGGCTGTACCACACGGCTATTTTGTATGCCACGCGGGCTGAGCTGGCGGGGGCGCTGAAGCAGCTGGCGCTGGCGAAGTACCCCATCACGGGCTCGGCCGACCACGGCGTGTCGGAAGCCATTTACCTCGACGACCCCGACGGCAACGGCGTGGAGCTGTACTGGGACCGGCCGCGCGAGCAATGGCCCCTGACCGCCGCGGGCGAGGTGCAGATGTACACCCGCGCCCTCGACCTGAACGCACTGCTGGCCGAAGCCCCGGAATAAGCCCAAATCCTGCGCGGAACGAGGGAACCGGGGCCCTTATCTTTGCGTCTCGAAAACTCACCTCCCACTCCACCTCCAACCCTCCCCCTTTTTATGATAATCGGCGTTCCTAAGGAGATTAAAAACAACGAAAACCGCGTCGGCCTCACCCCCGCTGGCGTAGCCGAGCTGCGCAAGCACGGCCACACCCTGCTGGTGCAGCACAATGCCGGCGAAGGCTCGGGCTTCTCCGACGAGGAGTACCAGACGGCCGGCGCCACCATCCTGCCCACCATCGCCGATGTGTACGAGCAGGCCGAGATGATTATCAAGGTAAAGGAGCCGATTGCCGAGGAGTATCCCCTCATCAAGGAGAACCAACTGCTGTTCACCTACTTCCACTTTGCCAGCGGCGAGGAGTTGACCCACGCCATGATTGAGCGCAAGGCCATCTGCCTCGCTTACGAAACGGTGGAGCTCAGCAACCGCGCCCTGCCCCTGCTCATTCCGATGAGCGAAGTGGCTGGCCGCATGGCTCCGCAGGAAGGCGCCAAGTACCTCGAGAAACCCCTCAAAGGCCGCGGCATTCTGCTGGGCGGCGTGCCCGGCGTGAAGCCCGCACACGTGCTGGTGCTGGGCGCCGGCATCGTGGGCACGCAGGCTGCGAAAGTAGCCGCCGGCCTCGGCGCGCAGGTGACGGTGATGGACATCAACCTGAACCGCCTGCGCGAGTTGGATGACTTCATGCCCAAAAACGTGGTGACGCAGTACTCGAACGAGTACAACATCCGCGAAGCCATCAAGACGGCCGACCTGATTGTGGGCGCGGTGCTGATTCCCGGCGCCAAGGCCCCGCACCTCATCACCCGCGACATGCTGAAAACCATGCGCCCGGGCACCGTAGTGGTGGACGTGGCCGTGGACCAGGGCGGCTGCATCGAAACCTGCCACCCCACCACCCACGAAAACCCCACCTTCATCATCGATGACGTGGTGCACTACTGCGTGGCCAACATGCCCGGCGCGGTGCCCTACACCAGCACCCTTGCCCTGACTAACGCCACCCTGCCCTACGCCGTGAAACTGGCCAACCAGGGCTGGCAGGAAGCCTGCCGCCGCGACGAGGCCCTGCGCCTCGGCCTGAACGTGGTGCACGGCGAAGTGGTGTACAAAGGCGTAGCCGAAGCCTGGAACCTGCCGCTGGTAAGCGTGGAGTCGGTGCTGGAAGGCGCTGCCGTTTAGCAAAACCCATAACTAGGCCCATGGCCAAATAAAAAGCCCTCCCGAACCAAATCGGGAAGGCTTTTTATTTGGCCATGGGCTGGCGGCCAGCCAGCGGTGGCGGGACCTAAAACTGGCGGCCCGTCCTTAATGCAAATCGTTGTAGGATAGCGAGAACCGAATCCATTCGGGCGGATTCACGGCCGTAGGGTTAGCCGTAAACTCCGTTCTCTGACGCACTTCGCCGTCCACTATCATTTCTCCCAAAATTTTGGCTCCGACCGGAAATACTTGTCTAACGCCACCGCAAGTAGGGAAATTAATGGAGGCTTCGAAGAATTCGCGCGGACGCAGCTGCACCGGACGCATGGTATCCCAATTGTCTTTTATGACGGAATACCAGGTCGAGCCCGCCACGGAGTCGCGGTTCTGGAGTGGATGGGTCTGGACTTTATACGTGATAAAGGCATCCTTGGCGCCGGTGAGCTGAAAGTGCACGTAAACCCGCGGCGTGGGCTCTGCCGGTTTGGGTGCTTCAGAAGTATCGGCTTGGCACCCCATCAGCAGTGGGAATAGAAGGAAACCAGTGGCATACAGTGCTTTCATGTCTGGAATATAGGGGTAAGTTTCCGTAGTTCACTGCTGGTCAACCCGTCCGTTTCACCTTTGCCTGCTATCTAAGCATCTTTTTACATCAACTGTCGTCTTCTTTTTAATGCTTCCCTCGCCTGCCGTTCGCCTGTTGCTGCGCCGCTTTGCCTTGCTCATGGGCGTGTACACGCTGCTGCGGTTGGGCTTTTATGCGTTCAACTTCGCCACGTTTCGTGGCGTTGACGCGGGGTCGGTGCTGCTGGCTTTTGTGCACGGGCTGCGCTTTGATGTGGCAGCCTTGCTCTGGCTGAACCTGCCGCTGGTGCTGTTTTCATTGCTGCTGCCCGTGCGCAGCCGGGCGGGGCAGGAGGGCTTGCGCGCACTGTTTGTGCTGGTGAATTTGCTGGGCTTTTTGCTCAACATCATCGACTGGCAGTACTTTAAGTTCATTGGCCGGCGGCTGAGCAACGAGTGGCACACCATCAGCGACGACCTGGCCCGGCAGGCTGGTCAGATTGGGCTGCACTACTGGTACCTGGCCATTCCGCTGCTGGGGCTTGGCTACCTGCTGTGGCGCCTGTGCCCCATGCCCACAAGGGCCGAACTGGCGGTGCAGCCTCCGCGGGGGCTTCAGTGGCTGGGGCGGGGACTGGAATTTGCGCTGGTGGTGGGCCTGGTGGTGCTGGGCCTGCGCGGTGGCTGGCAGCTGAAGCCGTTGCGCACGGGCATCGCATTTGAGCAGCAGCCCGCCGTGCTGGGCCACCTGACGCTGAACAGCACGTTCACGGTGCTGAAGTCGTTCGATGAAGTGCCCATTGAGCGCGTGAACTACTTCGCCTCCGAAGCTGCGCTGCGGCCTGCTTTAGCAGCCGCGCCACTGCCGAAGCGGGACGGGGCGCCAGTGGCCAACAACGTGGTAATTCTCCTGCTCGAAAGCTTCGGCTCGGAATACACCGGCGTGGAAAATGGCGGGCGCGGCGGGTTCACGCCATTCTTCGATTCACTGGCTACGGCGCCCGGCGCGCTGCTCATGCGCGATAACTATGCCAACGGCCGCCGCTCCATTGAGGCGCTGCCGGCCGTGCTCTCGGGACTGCCTTCGCTGATGGACGAGCCCTTCATCACCTCCAGCTTCCAGACGGCGGAAATGCACGGGCTGGGCGAAATACTGGGCCGCAACGGCTACGCCACGGCCATGTACCACGCCGGCACCAACGGCACCATGGGCTTTGATATGTTCAGCGGCATTGCCGGCATGCAGCGCTACTACGGCCTGAACGAATACCCCAGCGGAGCCAAGAGCCCTGACTACGACGGCCACTGGGGCATTTTCGACGAGCCCTACCTGCAGTACTTCAACCGGCAGCTCTCGGCCACCAAGCAGCCGTTTTTTGCCACGCTTTTCACCCTCAGCGCTCACGACCCGTTCACCATTCCGGCGCAGCACAAAGGGCGGTTTCCGGCGGGCACGCAGCCCATTCACCCCACCATTGCTTACACCGATTTGGCATTGCGGCGCTTTTTCCGGGCGGCCAGCCGGGAGCCCTGGTTTGCGCGCACGCTGTTTGTGCTCACGGCCGACCACACCTCCCAGAGCGACCAGCCCAGCTACCAAAACGTGCTGGGCCAGCACAAAACCCCGCTGCTATTCTATCGGCCCGGCCAGCCCCTGCCTCCTGCCAACCCGCACCGCATCAGCCAGCAGGCCGACGTACCGGCTTCGGTGCTCGACGTGCTGGGGCTGCCGCAGGAGCAAAAGTTGCTGCTGCCCTTCGGCTCCTCGGTGTTTGATGCCAGTAGCCCTGGCCGGGCCCTGTTCCGCGACGGCGAGTCTTACTACCTGGTGCATTCCGATTTCGTGACCGAGCTGACCAACAAGAACGAAGTCCGGCTTTATCCCTACCAGGACCATTTCATACCCACCGAGCCGGTGGCCAAGCCTGACCCGGCGTTGGTGAAAAAATACGGCGACGAGCTGCGCGCCTGCGTGCAGTTTTATGTGAATGGCCTGGTGGATAACCGGTTATATAAGTAGTTGACTTGTCTGTTTTTTTCTGGAACAGGTTTGAGATTTGTTTAAGATGACTACCCTTTGCGTAAACTCTAACCTAAGAGAAAAAGAGGTAGGCGCTCTCCGCTATATCGTTCATCAACGCGCCGGTAGGCTGATTCCACCACGGCAGGTGAATGGCGCGGCTGGTGACGTTCAGCGCAAACAGCCGCTCGCGCGCATCCGGCGGCACGTCCAGCAGCACGAACGACGCCACCCGGCCCTCCCACGCAATGGTCACCGAGTGGCCCCATGTCCGCAGCGCCGGAGGCGTGTTCCACCCTGCCGAGAAGTGGAGCCGCAGCGCCACGAGGTGGTGGTGGGGAAGGGTCCATTCGTCCGCTCCCCAGCGAAGGGTAACGGTGTCGCGCCGGAAGATGATTTCCCCGGCCTGCCGCCGCGCATACGCCGATGCTAGGCCATTGAGCAACACCGCCCCGAGGCAGAGCAGCAATGCCCCGGCGCCTACCAGGAACGCAGGAACAGCTATTTCCCGGTCATTCAAAAAATAAAAGAGCGCCACGCTGCCCAACGCCAGCACCAGCAGCGCATTGGCAACAGCCGGTTGGTAGGAGCGCCCGCTTCGGCGCACCACCTTAACGCGCAGCGCGGGGAGTGGCGCCTTTTCTGGTTCGAGGAGGGAACGTGCAGACTCCATGCAGACGAAAATAAGGGCCGGACGCCGCTCGGCCGTTTGCGGCTCGCATTGCCTCGATGTAAGGGTGGACTGTTTAAACGCTCGGTTTCCTAAACGACTATTCCATACGCTCTCGCAATCCTTTATGTATGATGCAATGAGTGCACTTCGTGAGTATAGAGTTTACGAAACTCGTCTACTGATGGAAGTTTACGAAATGCGCGGTGGCAATGAGTTTCGTAAACTCACCCTATAAATAATTCACCGCTGCCGCAAACGCTGGGATTTCTGCCAGGCGCTCATTGGTCCGGCTCACAAAATCAACGCGCCAACAGTAGTGCACCAAGCCGTTGGTGAGCAGCAGCAGCGGGGCTCCGATGGTCTGGTTGTAGGTGGCCGCCTGCTGAGCCACTTTGGCATCTATTGTTACGCTGGGGGCTTTGCACTCCACTAGCAGCAGGGGCTGGCCGGCGGGGTCGAGAGCTAGCAGGTCGGTGCGCTTTTGGCGCTGGTTGTAGCGCAGGCCGCGCTCCAGGGCCAGCAGGCCGCGCGGGTAGCCGAGGTCGTTGATTAAATAATGCACTACGTGCTGGCGCACCCACTCCTCGGGCGTGAGCACGACATGCTTGCGCCGGAGAATGTCCCAGATGAGTGGCTGATTTGTGGCCGATTGCGTAAGTTTGGCCTCGAAAGGCGGCAGGTCCAGGGCTTGCATCACCTCCAAAGGTAGGGGTCGGGTAATTGAGTGACTGAGCAACCGAGTGGCTAAGTGACTCCGAAACCCGTACCCTTTTCTCACTCCCACCCTTAGCCATTCAGCCACTCCCACACCTTTATGAAGACCAAAGAAGAAATCGTCAATAACTGGCTGCCCCGCTACACGGGCGTGCCCCTCAACGAGTTTGGGCAGTACATCCTGCTCACCAACTTCAGCAACTACGTGTACATGTTTGCTGAGCAGTTTGGCACCGAAGTGCGCGGCACCGACAAGCCCATGCAAACGGCCACGGCCAACGGCATCACCATCATCAACTTCGGCATGGGCTCGCCCATGGCCGCTACGGTGATGGATTTGCTCTCAGCCATCAAGCCCAAGGCGGCCCTGTTTCTGGGCAAATGCGGCGGCCTGAAAAAAACCAAGCTCGGCGACCTGGTGCTGCCCATTGCCGCCATCCGCGGCGACGGTACCTCCGACGACTACCTGCCCAAGGAAATTCCGGCCCTGCCCTCCTTCCGCCTGCAGCGCGCCGTGTCGTCGATGATTAAGAAGCACGAGCTGGACTACTACACCGGCACCGTGTACACCACCAACCGCCGCGTGTGGGAGCACGACCAGGAGTTCAAGGAATACCTGCGCCGGGTGCGCGCCCTGGCCGTGGACATGGAAACGGCCACCATTTTCGTGTGCGGCTTCATGAACGACATCCCGCACGGCGCCCTGCTGCTGGTGAGCGACAACCCGATGACGCCCGAGGGCGTGAAAACCTCGGAGTCGGACTCGAAAGTGACGGCCAATTTTGTGAAGCAGCACCTGCAAATCGGCATCGAGTCGTTGCAGGAGCTGCAGTTCTCGGGTGAGTCGGTGAAGCACATGCGCTTCGAGTAAGGACCGCAGTTTCTGCAGATTTAACGGATTCCGCAGATTCTAACGGTGCGTTCTTTCGGGACGTCATGCTGAGCGCAGCCGAAGCATCTCACGTGGAGTAGTAATCTATTTGTTAAGGGTTACTATTGCACGCGAGATGCCTCGACTACGCTCGGCATGACGTTCTTTTTTAACCTCTTAATTGCATTGCATGGATTTTTCTACACGCCTTTTTTCTACGAAACTTCCTGCGTTCCTCATGGCCCTGGCGCTGCTCAGCGGCTGCGGCGCCAAGCGCGAGGCGGTGGACTTACTGGTGACCAATGCTACGGTTTATACCGTCGATTCTGCTTTCTCCAAAGCCGAAGCCTTTGTGGTGAAAGATGGCAAATTCGTGGCGGTGGGTGCGGCCGCGGACCTAAAGGCGAAGTACCAGGCGGCGCAGGAAGTGGACGCAGGCGGCAAGTTCATCTACCCTGGCTTCCACGACGCGCACTGCCACTTCTACCACTACGCAGCGGGCCTGTCCGGGGCCGATTTGGTGGGGACCAACTCTTGGCCGGAAGTCATCCAACGACTGCAGGAAACCCGCCGGAAATACCCCAACGCGCGCTGGTTAACGGGCAATGGCTGGGACCAGAACGACTGGCCCACCAAGCAGTTTCCCACCAAAGACACCTTGGACCGCCTGTTTCCCGACGTGCCGGTATTTATCTCCCGCGTCGACGGCCACGCCGCCCTCGTCAACCAGAAACTGCTGGACCTGGCGGGCATCACGTCCCGCACCACCATCAGTGGCGGCGTGATTGGGCGCGATGCCCAAGGCCGCCTCACCGGCCTGCTGCTTGACAAGGCCAAGGGCTTGTTGGATAATGTGTACCCGGTGACCACGGCCGCCGAAGACACCCCGTTGCTGTTGCAGGCCCAGCAGAACTGCCTCGCTGTGGGCCTTACCAGCCTGACCGAAGCGGGCCTTCATAGAATTGATATCAACGTGCTGGATTCGCTCCAGAAAGCCGGCCAGCTGCACCTGCGCATTAACGCCATGGCGTCCGCAACACCGGATAACGTGGCGTATTACCTGAAAAAAGGCCCCATTCGCACCGACCAACTCACCGTTGCTTCCTTTAAAGTGTACGCCGACGGCGCCCTGGGTTCGCGCGGCGCCTGCCTGGTGAAGCCTTACGCCGATAAACCCAAAGAAACCGGCTTTCTGATTCAAACCGTGAAGGAATACCGGAATTTAGCGAAGCAGTTGGCCGCGTCGAAATTCCAGATGAACACCCACGCCATCGGCGACTCGGCCAACCGCATCATCCTTAACATCTACGGCGAGGCGCTGAAGGGCCAGAAAGACCGCCGCTGGCGCATTGAGCACGCCCAGGTCATCACCCCAGCCGACATGCCGAAGTTCGGGCAATACGGCATCGTGCCCTCGGTGCAGCCCACCCACGCCACTTCGGACATGTACTGGGCTGGCGAGCGGCTGGGCGCCGAGCGCCTAAAAACCGCTTACGCTTACAAAGAATTGCTGAAGCAGTACGGCCAACTGGCGCTGGGCTCCGATTTCCCGGTAGAGAATATCAACCCGCTGTTTGGCTTCCACGCCGCTGTGGCGCGGCAGGATGCCAAGAACTACCCCGCCGCCGGCTTCCAGATGGAAAATGCTATCAGCCGCCCCGATGCGCTGCGTGGCATGACCACCTGGGCGGCCCACGCCGCCTTTGAGGAAAAGCGCAAGGGCCAAATCAAGCCTGGCATGCTGGCCGATTTCGTGGTGCTGGATACTGATTTGTTGACCGCGCCCAACGAGCAGCTACGCGGCGCCAAGGTGCTGCAGACGTGGATTGGTGGGGCGAAGGTGTTTGGTCGGTAATTGGCTGTAATTGCGCTAGGCGGAACTGTCATTGCGAGCGCAGCGTGGCAATCCGTCCTCACATAAGCGACAAGCCCTGCGTTGTGACAAAGCCAATTAAAAAGCTCCGGCGCCATTGCGGTACCGGGGCTTTGTCGCTTAAGAACGTGTCTGGTGTTGACAGGACGGATTGCTTCGCTGTGCTCGCAATGACGGCCCCTCCTCGCAATGACAGACGGTTTCCTATTTCTCGTCCGCGCTGGGGCCGTACAGGCCGGGCACCGGAATGTCAAGCAAGCGCAGATATACCGTGAGTTGGCCGCGGTGGTGGATGCTGTGGTTGAGGCCCATTATGCGGATGGCGGTGGCTTTCGGGTAGTCAAATACCACGT
Source organism: Hymenobacter properus (assembly GCF_015694735.1). Taxonomy (GTDB): domain Bacteria; phylum Bacteroidota; class Bacteroidia; order Cytophagales; family Hymenobacteraceae; genus Hymenobacter; species Hymenobacter properus. The sequence goes on from NZ_JADQDP010000001.1 coordinate 544,250, forward strand.
GCTCGCCGCGGTGCAGCTTGAATTTTTGCGTCAGCTTCTCGTCGTCGCTTTGCTGTAGCTCCTGCTTCAGGGTGGCGCTGTATTCGTCGAAGCGTGCCAGCAGTTCTTCTAGGCTGGTGGGCGTGGGGCCGGGCTTGGGCGCGTTGGGGTCGAGGAAGTCGCGCGAGTCGTGGGTGACGAAAAGCGTGTTGAAGGACAGCAGGTTCACCACGTGGGTGGCCAGCTGCCACAGGCTCATGCTTTTGGGGTGCGGCTTGTAGTCGGCTTGCTCGTAGGGTACCCGTTCGAGGATGCGGCGGGTTTGCGTGAGCTCGTGGTTGAGCTCGGCCAGGATGTTTTGCTGGATGGAAGATGTGTACATGAAGAATAGGGAGAGAGAATGTTGCTGGCAAAGTACGCGAACGGGCAGCTAGCGCGTCATCGGAGCGCCCATCTCCGCGGCGGCCGAGGCCGGCGGCGGGCCGGGAACCGATACCGGACCCAGCGAGTCCTCGCGCAGCTTCTTGCCGCGCAAGCTCAGCAGAAAGGCCAGTCCCAGGATGAAAAACACGATGAGCGACAGGATGCTATTGCGCATCGAGCCGGTGATTTGGCCAATGAGGCCAAATGAGAGCGTACCGATGACAATGCCCAACTTTTCCACCACGTCAAAAAAACTGAAATAGGCAGCTGTATTGGGCGTGTTTTCGGGTATAATCTTGGAGTAAGTGCTGCGCGAGAGGCTTTGCACCGCCCCCATGGTGAGGCCGATGACCGACGCCAGGGCGTAGAAGCTCCAGCCTGCCTGCACGTAGTAGCCGGCCACGCAAATCAGCATCCAGATGAACACCGCCCAGCTCAGGGCCCGCGTATTGCCAATGCGTTCGGAGAGCTTGGCGAAGAGCCAGGCCCCGAGAATGCCCACAATTTGCAGGAGCAAGATGGTGACAATGAGCGAGGTGCTATCGAGCTTTAGTACCTTGTCGCCGAAGATGGTGGCCACGTACATCACCGTTTGCACGCCCATGTTGTAGGTGAAGTAAGCCAGCAGAAAGCGCTTGAGGTTGGGCAACTGCTTGAGTTGGTCCCACACCTTGCCCAGCTCGCGGAAGCCGTTGAGCAGCCAGCCGTCGGAGCTGGCGGGGGCGTCGGCGGGGCGGCCGGTGTCGGGCGGCAGGGTGAAAAACGGAATCTGGGCAAAACCCACCCACCACAGCCCGGTGAGCAGGAAGCTCAGGCGGGTAGCCTCGCCGGTGCTCATGCCAAACAGGGCCACGCCCTCGGGGCCACCCGCAATGTGTGGGCCCATGATGATGCCCAGGCAAATAACCAGCAGCAGCACCGAGCCGATGTAGCCCATGGAGAAGCCCCGGGCTGAGAGTGAATCGAACTTTTCCTCGCTGCTGATGATGGGCAGGTAGGAGTTGTAGAACACGATACTGCCTGAAAAACCTACCGTGGCTGCAATGAAGATGAACGTACTGAGCGTGAGCGTGTCCGTTGTGAAGAAATACAGTGCCGCGCACGAGGCCGCGCCCAGGTAGCAGAAGATTTGCAGAAACAGCTTCTTGCGCCCTGAATAGTCGGCCAGCGAGGTCAGAAAAGGACTCACCAGCGCGATGATGAGGAAGGCAGCCGAAATGGCATAGGTAAGCAGCGAGGAGCCCGGCACATCAAAACCCAGAAAGTTGACGATGTCGGACTTGTTGATTTCCTGGGTGACACCGCCCCAGTAAATCGGGAAGATGGAGCTGGTTATCACCAGCGGGTATACTGAGTTGGCCCAGTCGTAGAAGGTCCAGCCGGTGGTGATGCGCTTGTTGTCTTTTTCTACCGCACCAGCGGCGGCAGGAGGCGTCGGGGTTGGGGTCATAAAGGGGGCGCGCGAAGGGTGAAGGGTTTGCGCCGGGGAAGGTAACGGGTTTTGGGCGTTTGCGTTGCCCCAGAAGCACAACAGTGCCACCGCGTGGCCGAATGCCGCCGTTAACATTTTTTCGGGCTGATCTTGGATAATGGTTCAGGGTCCACCTGTGGCTCCATTGAGGTTGCCGTTCTTTTCACCTTTGTTTCGCTTTTCTCCATGCACCAGGGCCTGTTGAGTTTGCTACTTCTGTTGCCGGGCGTAAGCGCGGCGCAAGGCCCGGTGGCCTTCATCCTGCAAGGCCAACTCGGTGCTGGCATCCAACCGCCCGCCAAAGTATACCTGTACCGAAACGGCGAAATCACCGATTCGGCCAGCGTCGTCGGCGGACGGTTTGAAATCAGGGGCACTTCGCCTGGTCCGGGACGCGCCTCTCTGGCCCTGGCCCAACAAGGGCATCGTCCTCAATACTCCTGGTCAGCAGACGAAAAATCCGGTTTTTACCTCGAAGCAGGTACTATCACGTTCACCAGTCCTGATTCGCTTAAAAACGCGCGCCTCGAGGCCCCACCCCTCACCACCGAATGGCAACAGCTGTTGACGCTGAAGCAGCCGATTGTGCAGCGCGTCAAGCAGCTCGACGCCGAATCTGAGGCTGCCACGCCTGCGCAACGCCAGTCGGCCGCGTATCGGGAGGACCGGGCCCTGCGCCGGGCCGCCATCGCGCGCGACCGCAACGCCGTGGATTCGGCCTTTATCATGGCGCATTCCGCTTCATTGGTTAGCCTGCAGCAGCTCGACCTCATCAGCAACGCCAAGGAGAACAAACGCTTGTCGAAACAACTTTTCAGCGTGCTGTCGCCGGCCTTGCGGACCAGTGCGCAAGGCCAGAAAATTGCGGAGAAACTCAGCGCCCCCGATGCGCTTGCCGTTGGGATGCCGGCGCCGGATTTCACGCTCTATAACCCTGAAGGCCAAGCCGTGGCCCTGCACAGCTACCGGGGCAAGTACGTGCTGGTCGATTTCTGGGCCAGCTGGTGCGGCCCCTGCCGGGCCGAAAACCCCAATGTGGCCCGCGTATATGCCGAATACAAGGGGCGCAATTTTGACGTGCTGGGCGTTTCCATCGATGCGCCCACGGCCCGGGCGAAGTGGCTAAAGGCGGTACAGGACGATAAGATGCCGTGGACGCAGGTGCTGGATTCGGAAGCCCCGGCCGGCAAAGCCGCAGCCCGTTATTATGTACAAGCCATACCGCAGAATTTTCTGGTAGACCCCAACGGCAAAATTGTTGCCCTAAACCTACGCGGCGAGGCGCTCAAAAAGACGGTTGCGCAGCTCATCAAATAGTTGCGCAATTCAGCGAATAAGGGCAGCGGACACAAGAGGGATTTGAGATTATCAAATCGAGAACCTGGACAATAAATCCGACAATAAACCGGACCTTTGCGGCCGGATAGCTAGGCCCTGCCCCCAGCAGGGCCTTTTTATGCCGGTTTTAAGTTCTTTCCTCCCACCTTCCCCCCTTTTCATGCGTCGTATTGTTACGCGTTGGCTCGGCCTCGGCAGTACTTTATTATCCATTACTTCGGCCGCGCTGGCTTCGGCTCCCGGGCCGGTGGCCACCCCCAGCGCGCCGGCCACTTTGCGCTTCATCCCCAACCAGCGGCAGTGGGCCCAGCCGGTGCTGTTTGCGGCCGATGTGCCCGCCGGCCAGCTCTTTCTGGAGAAAACCCGCTTGCTGGTGGCCCGCTACGACGCCCGCCAGGCCGACCACCTGCACCACAACCGCGCCGCCGCCCGCACCGCCCGCGTGAAGGCCCACGCCTACGCCGTAAACTTCGTGGGCGCCAACCCCGACGCTGCCGTGAGCGGTGCCCACCCCACCGGCGCGCCGTCCAACTACTTTTTGGGCAGCAACTCGGCCCGCTGGGCCACCAACGTGCCCGGCTACGCCGACGTGCGCTACCGCCAGCTCTACCCCGGCACCGACCTGCACCTGTACGCGCACGGCGCCTCGATGGAGTACGACTTTGAAGTTGCCGCCGGGGCCGATGCTTCGCGCATCAAGCTCCGCTACGAGGGGCAGGAGTCGTTGCGGGTGGTGGATGGCGCGCTGCAAATTGGCACCAGCGTGGGCCAGGTAACCGAGCAAAAGCCCTATGCCTACCAGGTGATTGACGGCCGCCGCGTGGCCGTGCCCTGCCAGTACGTGTTGGGCCCGCAGCACACGGTTAGCTTCGGTCTGCCCAAGGGCTACGACCACAGCAAACCCCTCACCATCGACCCGGTGCTGGTGTATGCTACTTATTCGGGCTCGACGGGCCAGAACTGGGGCTACACCGCCACCCACGACACGCTGGGCAACCTCTACACCGGCGGCATCATTTTCCGCACCGGCTACCCCGTCACGACCGGGGCGTATGACGTGAGCTACAACGCGGCCATCGACATGGTCATCAGCAAGTACAACCCGGCTGCCACTTCCAGCGCCGGCAGCTTGCTTTACGCCACCTACCTCGGCGGCAACGACGACGACTACGCCCACAGCCTGGTGGTGAACCGGGCCAACGAGCTGGTGATTCTGGGCTCGACGGCCAGCACCAACTTCCCCATGCCCACCGGCGTGACGCCCTACGACCGCACCTTCAACGGCGGCACCGCCGACCTGGTACTGGCCAAGCTCAACCCCAACGGCAGCCAGCTGATGGGCGCCACCTACGTGGGCGGCAGCGCCGCCGATGGGCAGATGAGCACCCTCAGCAACCTCTACGCCAACTTCGGCGACGACTTCCGGGGCGACGTAATAACCGACCGCCAGGACAACATCTACTTCACGTCGGTGACGCGCTCCACCAACTTCCCCACCACCGGCGGCAACACCCTGCGCGGCGGGCACGAGGCCGTGGTGATGAAGCTGAATGCCAGCCTGAGCGCCGTGGGCTGGAGCACCTATCTGGGCGGCACCGGCGACGACGCCGGCTACAGCATTCAGCTCGACAGCGTGGCCACCGTGTACGTGGCCGGCGGCACCACCAGCACCAGCCTGCCCAACTCAGCCAACGGCCTGAACGCCACCTACCGCGGCGGCATTGCCGATGGCTTCGTGGCTCGGCTGGCCCCCAGCCTGGTGGCGCCGGGCGTGGTGGTGCAGCAAACCACCTTCCTGGGTACCAGCAGCTACGACCAGGCCTACTTCGTGCAGCTCGACCGCCGCGGCGCGGTGTACGTACTGGGCCAAACCAACGGCGCCTACCCCGTGACGGCCGGCACCTACCGCAACGCCAACAGCCGGCAGTTCATCCACAAAATGAACGCCGCCCTCACCACCACCAGTTACTCCACCGTGTTCGGCAACGGCGCGGGCACGCCCACCAGCGCCAACCCCTACCCTACCAACCTGGCCCCCACGGCCTTCCTGGTGGATAACTGCGGCAACGTACTGCTCTCGGGCTACGGCGCCAGCAGCATCGCGGGCATGCCCACCACCCCGGACGCGCTGTTGCGCACCGTGAGCAACAGCACCAGCGGCAGTGCTTCGGAAGCCAACCTCAATACCTACGGCTACCTCTACCTGATGCAGCTTTCGCCCAACGCCCGGCGGCTGGTGTACGGCAGCTACTACGGCACCGGCACCACCCACGTCGACGGCGGCACCTCACGCTTCGACAAGCGCGGCATCATTTACCAAGCCATTTGCATCCGGGCTCAGCAGTCGGGCGGTACTCCGCCCACTATTCCGCTCACGGCCAATGCTTACGCCCGCGCCATTGGCAACGGGGCCGGCACTAACGCAGCAGCGTTCAAGATGGACATTGCCCGGCTCGATGCCAACTTCACGCCGGCCGCTAACAGCGTGCCGAATACCCGCACGGGTTGCGCGCCGCTCACCGTCACCTTCACCCGCGCCAACCCCAGCAACAACGGCACCACCTGGAACTTCGGCAACGGTCAGACCTCCACGCAGCCCAACAACGTGAGCGTAACCTACACCACGCCCGGCCGCTACCCCATCACGCTCACCGCCTACGACTCGACCAGCTGCCAGGCCGCCGTCATCGGGCGCGATACCGTGACGGTGTTTGGCCTGCCCCGGGCCGCCCTCGGCCCTGACGTGACGGTGTGCCCCGGCTCCTCGGCCACGCTCACCGTGACGGGCGCCACGCCCGTGCAGTCGGCCACTTACGTGTGGAGCCCGGCCACCGGCCTGAATACCACCAGTGGCCCCACGGTGGTGGCCACGCCCGCCGCCACCACGCAATATATCGTGACGGCAACCACCATCGGCGGCGGATGCGTCAGCCGCGACACCATTGTGGTGAACGTGCGTAGCGCCCTGAACATTTCAATTCCGACCGCTGCGCCGCTTTGCCCCGGCACTTCAGCCACTCTCACCGCCACCGACGCGGGCACCGGAGCCACCTACACCTGGAGCCCGGCCACGGGCCTGAGCAGCACCACCGGCCGCACCGTGACGGCCAACCCCGCCACCACCACCACCTACACCGTGCGCGTGACCACGGCCGCTGGCTGCTCGGGCACTGCCACCACCACCGTCACGCGCCTGGGCGTGCCGCAGATTCTGCTGCGTGCCAACCCGCGCCTGCCGGTTGATGGCCAGCCCGTCGCCTTCGCCGATACCCTGCAAAGCGTGCTGCCGCTCAGCAACCGCCGCTGGGACTTCGGCGACGGCCAGACCGGCACCGGCCTCACCCCCACGCACACCTACGCTGCCCCCGGCACCTACACCGTGCGCCTGAGCGCCGACGTGACGGCCACCGGCTGCCCCATCACTGCCACCCTAACGCTGGAGGTAGCTCCCGCCCGTGAGTTCAAGCTACCCAACGTCATCACCCCGAACGCCGACGGTATCAACGACGATTTCCGGCCCTACGTGACCCGGGAGCCGGTTTCGGTGCAAATCTTCACGCGCTGGGGCCGCAAGGTGTTCGAGCAGGACAACTACACCCAGGGCTGGGGCAGCGACGCCAACGTAGCCCCCGGCGTGTACTACTTCCAACTGCGCAGCGCCTCGGGCCAGACCTGGAAAGGCTGGCTGGAAGTAGTGAAGTAACAGCACGCTTTTTAACAACAAATAAGCCCGTTTCCAGCTTGGATACGGGCTTTTTTGTGCTTAAGCAGAACGTCTGTTTCCGCACGCGACACAAGAGCACAGCAAGCTTAGCGCATTTCGGTTTACTTTGCTTATCAGCCTGCTGTTCACCCCAAACGCCCCACGCCTATGCCCCACCATCCCCCCACGGCGAGTACGGTTGGCCTGCCACCGGCCCGGCAGTTTGCGGACCTGGTGCCCCTCACCAACCGCCAGCGCGTCCTGACGCTGGCGCTGCCTTTTGGCTACGCGGCGGCTTATTTCGGCTTTGCGGCACTGGGCTGGTGGGTGCCGGCCGTGGCCATGCTGATGGGCCTGAGCTTCGTGACTTATGGCTCCACCTCCCACGATTTGGTGCACGCCAACCTGGGCTTGCGCCGGGGCATGAACGACTTCTTCCTGAGCATCATCGAGCTGCTGGCATTGCGCAGCGGCCACGCCTACCGCCTGGCCCACCTGCACCACCACGCCCGCTACCCCGCCCCCGACGACATTGAGGGCGCCGCGGCCGGCATGTCGTTGTTCGGCGCGTTGTGCGAAGGGGTTATCTACAATTTCAAGCTGTATTTCTGGGCCTTGCGCCACGCGCTGGACGACAAGCGCTGGGTGCGCCTGGAAGGGCTGGCTTGCGTGCTAATAGTGGCCCTGGCCGGTGTACTGGCCGCGCTGGGCCACCCGGTGCTGCTCATCTACGGGGGCCTAATGTTGCTGGGCAGCTGGCTGCTGCCCCTCATCACCTCCTACATCCCGCACCGGCCGCGCGAGCAAAACGTGCTGTGGCAAACGCGCCTGTTTCGGGGCCGGGTGGCGTCGTTGGTGGCGGCCGAGCATTTGTACCACCTGGAGCACCACCTCTACCCGGCCATCCCGCACCACCACTGGCCGCAGCTGGCCAAGCGCCTCGACCCCTACTTCGCGCAGCAAGGCGTGGAGCCTACAACGCTGGGCTTTTAACATTTTTTGCCATGGAAACACGCGCGCAGGCCGACCTGGCCGAACAGCAGGAATTCTTACCGGCGCTGCTCGGCGACGGGCGACGCCTGCTCACCCTGGTGGGCATCTGCCTGATGCTGAGCGGCGGCTTCGCCTTGTTTCTGGCAGCCACCCAGCAGCTGCTGCCGCACGATGTGGCCTACCTGGGTGTGGTGGCCGCCCAAGTCTGCGGCGCCGCCGACGGCCGCATTCTGCACTTTATGTTTCACGACCGGGCTGCTTTTGGTGGGGCCGTGGCGGCCACGGGGCTGCTCTACTGCTGGCTGGCTGAGTTTCCCTTGCGGCAAGGTCAGGCTTGGGCCTGGTGGGTGCTGGTGCTCAGCGGAATATTAGGGTTTAGCAGCTTCCTGGCCTACTTAGGCTATGGGTACTTCGATTCGTGGCACGGCACGGCCACGGCCATGTTGCTGCCCGTGTTTGGGCTGGGCCTGGTGCGGACGTATGGGCAGTTGCGTGGCCCGCGGCACCTGCGGCAGTTGCTGCGGCCGGCGTTTGCCGGGCGCTGGGCCACGCGGGCCGGGCTGGGCCGGGCCAGCCTGATGGCCGTGGGTGTGGGCATGTTTCTGGCCGGCACCACCATCATTCTGATGAGCATGACGCGGGTGTTCGTGCCCCAGGACTTGCACTACCTAAACCTGACAGTGAAGCAACTAATGACGCTCAGCCCGCACCTGGTACCGCTCATCGCCCACAACCGGGCTGGTTTTGGTGGCGCCCTCACCAGCTGCGGGCTCGCCTTGTTTTTGTGCGTGTGGTGCGGGTCGCCAAGTCGGAGCCTCTGGCAGGTGCTGGCCCTGACGGGCACCGTGGGCTTTGCCACGGCCATCGGCGTGCACCCACTCATCGGCTACACCGACTTTGTTCACCTAGCGCCTGCCTTTGCGGGACTGGGGCTGTTTGTGCTAGGCATGTGGGCCAGCTACGGGGCCATGCATCCGCCGAAGAAGCCTGTCACATTGGCCCACTAGCTTCGGGCTTCCGGTTAACTGTACGGAACTTGTAGCGCTAAGGGCACGGTAAGGATGCAAAAGCAAAAAGCCTTGAAAATGCTTCTTACAGCGTTTTTCAAGGCTTTTTCTTTTATTCAGCAGAGAGGATGGGATTCGAACCCACGATGAGCTTGAGGCCCATACACACTTTCCAGGCGTGCTCCTTCGACCACTCGGACACCTCTCTAGGTTGTGGTTGATGGGGCAAAGATAGAAGCTAGTTGTCAGTTGTTGGTTGCCTGTTGTCAGTTTTGTGCGCATCCATTTACCTAACAACTGACAACCAACATCTGACAACTACAATCACAGCGTGATTTCGCCGCGCAAATCCTGCATGAGCAGCTCCCGGGTGCGCTCCTCGCCCAGCCCGAGGCCCAGCACGAACATGAGCTTGGTGACGGCGGCTTCGGTGGTGATGTCTTCGCCGCCCACAATGCCCAGTTCTGTGAAGCGGGCGCTGGTTTCGTACTTGCCCTGCACCACGCGGCCTTCTTCGCACTGGCTCACGTTCAGGAGCCACACGCCACGTTGCCGGGCCTCGGCCAGGCAACTAAGGAACCACTCGGCTGTAGGCGCATTGCCCGAGCCGTAGGTTTCGAGCACGCAGCCGCGCAGGCCCGGCACTCCCAGCACCGCCGACACCACCGCCTCGGTGATGCCCGGAAACAGCGGCAGCACGGCCACGCCGGTTTCGAGGGCCTCGTGCACCTTGAGGCGGGAAGCGGGCAGCAGGCGGATGCTTTTGTCGTCGAACTCCAGGCCGATGCCGGCGCGGGCCAGCGGCGGGTAATTCTCGCTCTTGAAGGCGGCAAACTGCTGGCTTTCGACCTTCTTGGCCCGGGTGCCGCGGATGAGGATGTCGTTGAAAAACACGCACACCTCGGGCACGCGCACGGTGCCGGCCCGGGCGTGGCGCGCGGCGGCAATTTCGAGCGCCGTGATGAGGTTGCGCTGGGCATCGGAACGGTTGGCGCCCACGGGTACCTGCGCCCCTGTAAACACGACCGGCTTGCCCAGATTTTCCAGAATATAGCTCAGCGCCGCCGCCGAATAGGCCATGGTGTCGGTACCGTGCAGCACCACAAAGCCGTCGAAATCGGCGTAGTGGTGGCCGATGAGTTGGGCCAGGTACAGCCAGTCCTGGGGCGTCACGTTGCTGCTGTCGATGGGCGCGGGCAAGCTGAGCAGCTCCAGCCGGAATGGCAGGCGGGTGAGTTCGGGCATCTTGCGGTCGAGGCGGCCGAATTTCATGGGCACCAGGCCGCCACTGCGGTTCAGGGCCATGCCCACCGTGCCGCCGGTGTAAATGATGAGCAGGCGCGGGGTGGTAGCATCGGCAGCATCGGCGCGGGTAGGCAGGATAAGGAGCGGCAGGTCGAGGTCGGGCATGGGTGGGATGTGTAAGCTGGGGCTTGCAATTGGGGGCGCAAGGTAGGAACACCGTTTTTTTGCCCGGGGGCAGCCCGGCGCCGCCTTCTGCCGTATGGCGGAGGGTCCTCCCCTTTCGTTTCGCTATGACTCCAAGTACCCCCAACCCCGACAAGCCCGTCACCGACGTCATCGTAATTGGCGCGGGCATCATGAGCGCCACCCTTTGCGTGCTGCTCAAAGCCCTCGACCCCACCCTCACCATTGCCGGCTACGAGCGCCTCGATGCCGTGGCCGCCGAAAGCTCCGACGCCTGGAACAACGCCGGCACCGGCCACTCGGCCTTTTGCGAGCTCAACTACACGCCCGAGCGGCCCGATGGCTCCATCGACATCAGCAAGGCCGATAAAATTGCCGAGCAGTTTGAAGTGAGTAAGCAATTCTGGGCTTCGCTGGCGCTGGAAGGCGTGCTGCCCGACCCCGAGTCCTTCATCCGCACCATCCCGCACATGAGCTTTGTGTGGGGCGCGGCCAACGTGGAATACCTGCGCAAGCGCCACGCCGCGCTGCTGCACTCGCCCCTGTTCCATGGCATGGAATTCAGCGAAGACCCCGAGCAAATTGCCCAGTGGATTCCTTTGGTGATGGAGGGTCGCGACCGTGCCACGCCAGTAGCCGCCACGCGCATGCCCATCGGTACCGACGTTAACTTTGGCGCCCTCACCCGGGCTTTGTCGAACCACGTGAAAAGCCTGCCCGGTGTCGACTTTAACCTGAACCACGAAGTGGAAGACTTCCGGCACAAGCCCGACGGCATCTGGCGGGTGAAGGTGCGCAACCTCGCCACCGGCGAGAGCCGCAAGGTGCGGGCGCGCTTCGTGTTCATCGGGGCCGGCGGGGGCTCGTTGCCGCTGCTCGAAAAGTCGGGTATCCCGGAGGCCAACGGCTTCGGCGGCTTCCCCGTGAGCGGGCAGTGGCTGAAGTGCCGCAACCCCGCCGTGATAGCCCGGCACGAGGCCAAGGTGTACGGCAAGCCGGCCGTGGGTTCGCCGCCCATGTCGATGCCCCACCTCGACTCACGCCAGATAAACGGGCAGAAAGAGCTGCTGTTTGGGCCCTACGCGGGCTTCAGCACCAAGTTTTTGAAGCGGGGCTCCTACACCGATTTGTTCCGCTCCATCGAGCTGGGCAACATCCGGCCGCTGCTCTACGCCGGCGCCCGCAACTTGGGCCTCACCAAGTACCTCATCGGCCAGGTGCTGCAGTCACCGGAGGAGCGCACAGCCGCCCTGCGCGAGTACTACCCCGGCGCCAATCCCGCCGACTGGCAGCTGGAAGTGGCCGGCCAGCGCGTGCAGGTCATCAAAAAGGATAAAAAGCAGGGCGGCGTGCTCGAATTCGGTACCGAGATGGTGACCTCGGCCGACGGCTCCATTGCGGCGCTGCTGGGCGCCTCGCCGGGCGCCAGCACCGCCGTGGCCATCATGCTCGATTTGGTGCAGAAGTGCTTCCCTGAAAGGGCAAAGTCGCCCGAGTGGCAGGCCCGCTTCAAGCAGCTGGTGCCCTCCTTCGGCCAGCCACTGGCCAACGACCCTGCCCTGACGGCCGCGGTGCGTGAGCGCAGCCGCGAGGCGCTGAAGCTGGACGCGTGAGGCGCTGGGGCAATGTAGAACGTCATGCAGAGCGCAGCGAAGCATCTCGCGTGGGGTAGCAATTCATACGATTGAGTTACTACTGCACGCGAGATGCTTCGCTGCGCTCTGCATGACGTTATTTTTTTGCTCTGATAATCAACAAGAACTCATTGTTACAATTATTAAATTGTGCGCAATTAAAACTTAAACAACTAATTTTGTCTTGTTGTCTCGAAAGCCATGAAAAAGCTCCCCGACTCGGCCTTTAATCCCATGCTCAAGCTGGACAACCAGCTGTGCTTTTCGGTGTATGCGCTGTCGCGGCTCATTACCAAAGCCTACCAGCCGCTGCTCGAAAGCCTCGACGTGACCTACCCGCAATACCTCGTGCTGCTGCTGCTGTGGGAGCATGAGGAACTGACGGTGAAGCAGCTGGGCGAGAACCTGCTGCTCGATTCGGGCACGCTCACGCCCTTGCTCAAGCGCATGGAGCAACGCCAGTGGCTGAGCCGCCGCCGCGACGCCCGCGACGAGCGTTCGGTGCTGGTGGCGCTGACGCCCGCCGGCCGCGCGCTGCAAGCCCAGGCCGCCACTATTCCGGTGCAGCTGGCCGAGAAAATGCAGCTGAGCGAGTCCGAAATGGTGGCGCTACGCACGCAGTTGCGCCAGATTATGACCATGTTATCCTGACGCCGTTCCGGCATTTTTACTCCAAAACCTCTTTTTTACCAAACCCAACCATGAGCATCCAACGCCTGTATACCGCCAAAGCCAAAACCACTGGGGGCCGCGACGGCCGCGCCATCTCGTCCGACAACGTGATTGACCTGCCCCTGAGCACCCCTAAGGAGATGGGCGGCCCCGGCAAACCCAACACCACCAACCCCGAGCAGCTGTTTGCCGCCGGCTATTCGGCCTGCTTCGACGGCGCCCTGAACCTGGTGGCCCGCATGGCCAAAACCCCCATCACCGGCAGCACGGTGGAAGCCGACGTGAGCTTCGGCAAAGACGGCGAGAATTTCGGCCTGGCCGTCGACCTGATTGTGAACATTCCCAACATGGACCAAAAGCAAGCCGAAGAACTGGTAGCCAAGGCCCACCAAGTGTGCCCCTACTCGCGCGCCACCCGCGGCAACATTGAGGTGACCCTGACCACGACGACTAACGCGTAGGACATTAGTCACGCTCGCTGACAATTAAAACGTCATGCTGAGCGCAGTCGAAGCATCTCGCGGGCAAGAGTAAATAATTACTTCAGCACGCGAGATGCTTCGACTGCGCTCAGCATGACGTTCTTTATTTATAGTTCGAATTAACCATTTTACCGGTTATTCATCATCCGAAACCGTTCATCCAGCTCCGCCCGCGAGGCCAGACGGGCTTGCTCCGAGGTGCCGTAGCCCACTTCTTCTTCGCCCGCAGCCAGGCGGGCCATCACCGAATCGGCAAACTCATTCACATCTACGCCAAAGGTGTGCAGCCCGGGCCCGCCGAGGTCGGTGTTCACGGCCGGCGGCACAATTTCGAGCACCGCAATGCCGGTGGGCTTGAGCTGGTGGCGCAACGAGAGCGTGAAGGAATGCAGCGCCGCCTTGGTGGCGCTATAGATGGGCACAAAGGCCGCCGGCGAAAACGACAAGCCCGACGTGACATTGATGATGGCCGCCCGGGCCTGCTGCCGCAGGTGCGGAATGAGCAGTGTGGCCAGGTGTATGGGCGCCTCCACGTTGATGACGATTTCCTGGCGGCGCGTGTCCCAGTCGGCATTTTCGTCGGTGAGCTGCACGCGATTCTGGATGCCGGCGTTGTTGACCAGCACGTTCAGGTTGGGGTAGGTGGCGGTGGCCCAGCGGGCCAGTTCCGTGCGTTCGGCGGCGTCGGCCACGTCGGCCACCCGGGTGATGAGGGCGGGGTGCAGCTGCTGGGCCTCGGCCAGTTTATCGGCCCGGCGGCCTACAATGATGACGGTGCTGCCGGCTTGCAGGAAGCGCACGGCCAGGGCCAGGCCGATGCCCGAGGCGCCACCGGTAAGCAAAATAGTGTTCTGAGCTAAGTTCATGGAACGGATAGGAAGGAAAAACAGGCCGCTAACGCGCCCCCGGGCCAGATTGTTGGCAGCCGGGCCCGCCGCGGCGCCTACCTTGCGGCCTTATTCTTCTGCTTATTTTAGATTGCCATGATTGAACTGCAACCCTTCACCTCCGACGATTTCACCCAGCTCATGGAATGGGTCGACGACGAGCGTTTGATGAAGGAATGGAGCGGCTCCATGTTTTCCTTCCCTCTCTCGGAAGCCGGGCTGAGCTGGTACATCGAGGGCGCCAACAACGTGCACGACCCCGACGTGTTCATTTACAAAGCCGTAGAAACAAAAACAGGCCTCACCGTGGGCCACATTTCGCTGGGCGGCATCAGCCAGCGCGACCGCGCCGGCCGCATCACCCGCGTGCTGGTAGGCAAAAGCACGGAGCGCCGCCGCGGCATCTGCCAGGGCATGGTGCGGGCCCTGCTACGCATTGGGTTTGAGGACTTGCAGCTGCACCGCATCAGCCTGGGCGTGTACGATTTCAACCACGCCGCCATCAAATGCTACCTCAAGTGCGGCTTCCGGCAGGAGGGCGTGCTGCGCGACGTGGTGCGCCACGGCGACGACTACTGGAGCCTGGTGGAAATGGGCATTCTGGAAGACGAGTGGCGGGCGATGCAAAGTGCTGTTCCCGAGCCGGGCAATACTCCCTGAGCCCCACTCCTGCAGGCCGTTGGGCCGGAGAAAGGGCGCTACTCCGAAAAAAAGAATAAATTGGGACCGGCATTCGCGCCGCCCGTTATCATTGCTTATGAACTTCCGCCACTTTGCCCTGCTGGGCCTGCTTTTTACCACCGGCCTTGCCCACGCGCAGCAAGACGCCGCCGCCCAAACCAACCTGAATGCCCTGGCGGCCGGGGCCCCTGCCGTGGTGCCCCGCGGCACGGCCGACGGCTTCAAGGGTTCGCCCTACGCCGACGCCCGCTGGCTCCCGGCCCAGATTACCCTTACCAACAACCTGCCCCTGGCGCCGGTGCCGCTGAAATACGACGTGCTGGAGCACCGCCTGCTGATGCGGGCGCCCGCCCGGCCCACCGACTCGCTGCAGCTCGACGACACCCGCGTGGTGCGTTTTGTGCTCAATGAGCCCGCCACGGCGCTCGGCCCCGCCCGCCAGCGCGTATTCCGGCGCTTTGCCGAAGCCCCCACCGCCAACCACAAGCAGGATTACGTGGAAGTGCTGCACCAGGGCCGCTACACCCTGCTGAAGCATTACCTCAAAACGCTCAAAAAAGCTAACTACCAAGGCGCTTACAACACCGACAGCCACTACGACGAAATCGAGGATAAAACGGTGTACTACCTGCTCACGCCCGAGGCCCAACTCGTGCCCCTGAAGCTGGCGCTGAAGCCCTTGCAGGGCGCGGCCCTGGCCCTGGCAGCGGCCTTGAAGGCCAGCGCCGATGCCAAAAAGCCCAAAACCGACGCCGACTGGGCTGCCGTGCTTGATGCGGCCGACCCGGCTACCGTGAAGTAGAGCCGCCGGTTCGTTTCTTTAGGCCTACTGCCGCAAACCGTTACCAACGCGCCCCTATCCGTTCAAATTTTATGAAGCTTGAACTACTGCTTGCGGCAGGACTGGCCTTAACAGGCCTGCACGTGCAAGCGCAAATCGTGAACAACCCGGCCGTGCAACGCGACTACAGCAAGGTGGGCTCGAACGAGTTCGGCAGCCTGACCGACCTTACCAACGGCGCCCAGCACCTGCTCACGCGCAGCACCAAGCCGGGCACCCTGGGCTCGCCCTACGCCGACAACCGCTGGCTGGCGGCCGAGGTCACGCTCAACAACAAGCTGCCGATAAAGCCTTTTCTGATGAAGTACGACGTGCTGGAGCACCGCCTCCTCATGTACCGCCCGGCGCCGGCCAACGACTCCATCGAGCTTGACGACCACCAAGTGGCGGCTTTCGTCCTCAGCGAGCCCGCTTCCAATACCGGCCCGGCCCGGCAGCGGCTGTTTCGGCGCTTCACGGAGGCCACGGTGGGCAGCCAGCACCTCGACTACGTGGAAGTGCTGCACGCCGGGCGCTACACGCTGCTGAAGCACTTTGTCAAAACCATTAAAAAGCCCAGCTTTCAGGGCATGTACAGCGACGGGGCCCCGGTAGATGAAATCGAGGACGCGCCGGAGTACTTCCTCAAAGCCCCCGACGGGCCGCTGACGCCCGTCAAGCTCAGCACCAAATCGCTGCAGGCGGCGGCCCCACCCCTGGCAGCGGCCCTCAAAACCGCCGTTTCGGCCCAGAAGCCCTACACCGAAGCCGGCTGGGCCAGCGTGCTGGACGCAGCCGACCCGGCCGCCGCCAAGTAGCGTCGCTTAGTCGAGAAACGACACACCGGTGAGCTGCTCGCTGAGCTGCCAGAGCTGCCGGGCATGCTCGGGGGTGTTGAAGGAAGATTTCACGGGCACGGCCTTTTTCTTGTCGAAAAAGCCGCCGCTCACCGAGGCCGCCTCGGGTGCCGAAGCCAGGAAAATGCTGGTTTCAGCGCCCTTTTCTACGGAAATCATGAACGGGCGAGCCAGAGCTGTGAGCTTGCCCAGCCAGCCGCCGGCGCTGTCGCCAAAGCGGGTGGCCACCACGCCGGGGTGCACGGCATTGGTTGTCACGTTGGCTATGCCGTGGGCGCGCAGCCGGCGGGCCAGCTCCTGCGTGAACATAATGTTGTAAAGCTTGGTGTTGCCGTAGACGCGCATGGCTCCATAGCTTTTCTCCGACTGAATATCCGTCAAATCGGGCTTGGCCACGCGGTAGGCCATCGAGGCCAGGTTGACCACACGGGCCGCCGGGCTGGCGCGCAGCTTGTCGAAGAGCAGGGCCGTGAGCAGGAAGGGCCCTAGGTGATTGGTGGCCAGGCCCAGCTCGTGGCCGTCGGGCGAGAGCTGGCGCTCGGCGCCGAAGATGAGCCCGGCGTTGTTCACCAGCACGTCGAGGCGCGGGTAGCGGGCGTTGAACTCGGCGGCGGCGCGGCGCACCTGGCCCTGGTCGGCGAGGTCGGCCAGCAGCACGTCTACCCGGTCGTGGCCCGCCGCGGCCCGGATTTCCTGCTGAGTGGCACGGGCCTTGGCCTCGTTGCGGGCTAGAATAACGACGTGGGCACCCATGCGGGCCAGCGCGGTGGCCGTGACTTGGCCAATACCGGACGTGGCGCCGGTAACGAGTACGATGTGCTGCTGAAGGTCGGGCATGTCGGAACAAGTAAAAGTGAGATTACGCACGTATGGACGTAACACCGGGCGAAATGCTTGGTTTACCTATCACATAATCTGAATTTCCGACTCTATGAAAGCCCTGCTGCTCATCGACATTCAAAACGACTTCTTGCCCGGTGGCCGGCTGGCTGTGCCCGAGGGCGACGCCATCATTCCGCTGGTCAATGAGTTGCAGCTGCAGTTCGAATTAGTGGTGGCCACGCAGGACTGGCACCCCACGGGCCACGAGAGCTTTGCCAGCAGCCACGCTGGCCGCCAGGTGTTCGAGCAGATTGACCTGCACGGCCTGCCCCAGGTGTTGTGGCCCGACCACTGCACCCAAGCCGGCCCCGGCGCCGAGCTGGCCCCCGCCCTGCGGACGAGCGCATCGAGGCCATTTTTCGCAAAGGCACTTCCGTAGACATCGACAGCTACAGTGCCTTCTTCGACAACGGCCACCGCAAAAGCACCGGCCTGGCCGACTACCTGCGCGGCCGGGGCGTGACTGAGGTGTTTGTGGCCGGCCTGGCGGCTGACTACTGCGTGTACTACTCGGCGCTGGACGCGCTGGCGGCCGGCTTCGGCACCACCGTGGTCACCGATGCCACCCGGGCCATCTCGGCCGAGGGCTGGGCCACCGCGCAGGCCGATTTGCGGGCCCGGGGCGCTTCGCTGGTAGAAAGCGCCGCATTGCTCGCACCGGCAAACGCATAAAAAAAGGGCCTCCGACACCGGAGGCCCTTTTGGTTATTAGCAAAACGGCGGTTTATTGCCGCATCAGTTTCACCGAAGCCTCCTGCGTGGCCGTGCGCGCGCGCAGCACGTAGAGGCCCGCCGCACGCGGCACCGCAATGCTGGTCCGGTTCGTGGTGGGGGCCAGCTCCTGCTGCCAGACCACGGCACCCAGCACATTGCGCAAGCTCAGCACCACGGGCTGGCCCTGGGCGCCGCTGATTTCAATTTCGGCCTGGCTGCCGGGCACGGGGTTGCCGAGCACCTGCACCTGCAGGCCGTCGGCCGCCCGGCGGGGCAGCAGGCCGGTGATGGTAGGGCACTGGCTGGGCACGTCCGTGGACCAGTCGCTGGGGCCCATGTTGGTGAGGTTGCCGGTGTGGTTGTTGCCCGAGGCGTCGGCGGTGGTCAGGTTGGGCGAGTCGTTCAGGCGCCAGTAGCCGGCCAGGCCGGCGGCGGGCAGCGTTACGCCGCAGGCATTGGCCTGCACTTCGGCGGCGGTGAGGGCGCGGGTCCAGGCGCGGGCCTCGTCGAGGCGGCCGTCGAGGCCGCGCGGGGCGGCGTAGTTGCGGGCCAGCGAGAAGGCCGCGTTAGCCACCACGTTGCCGGTAGCGGCCAGCGAATTATCGAGCACACCGTTCACATACAGGCGCATGGTGCTGCCGTCGTAGGTGCCGGCCAGGTGCGTCCACTGCCCGGCCGTGAGGCGGGCCACCGAGGTGAGCTTGCGCGTGGTGCTGCCAATCTGCACCACAAACTGCACCTGGCTGGGGTCGATGCCGGCATCGCCGAGGCGCAGCATGGCCGTGTTGGCGCCGCCGTCTTCCATGCCCAGCAGGCTCGAAATGAAAGGCGAGGTGGCCTTGAACGTGGTGGGCTTCACCCAGCACTCCAGGCTGAGGGCGGCGCCGCTGAGGTTGATGACGCCGGCATCGACGTACTTGCTCACGCCGTCGAAGTTGAGCGAGGTGTTGGCGCCGGCGGGCGGGGCCGTGAGTACGGTGATGTAAGCGGTGCGGGTAAGCACGTTCTGGGCGGTGCCGTTGCTGGCCGTCAGCGTCACGGAGTAGGTTCCGGCGGTGGCGTAGGTGGCGGTGGCGTGCACGGCGGTGCTGCTCGTGACCGTGGCGCCGGGCAGGCTCCAGGTGTAGCTGCTGGCGTTGGTCGAGGAGTTGGCAAAGGTCACCGTTTGGCCGGTGAGCACCGTGGTGGCGGTGGCGGCGAAGTTGGCCACCGGCGCTGCCGCGGGTGCCGTACCGTTGTAAATTTTCAGCTTGCCCATGTTGAAGCGGTAGGCTGCCAGGGCGGCGGTCGAATTGGCCTGCACGCCAATGATGGCCAACTCGCGGTTGGCGTAGGCTGCCAGCGACAGCGTGCTGCTGGCCCACAGCGTGTCGGCCAGGGCGGGCACGTCGAGGTACTCGGGCGTGGTCAGGTTGTCGCTGAAGTACAGGGCGAGGCGCGTGCTGCTGGCACCAGCGGCGCGGCCTTTGTACACGAGGTCGAGGTTGGTGGTGGCCGTGATGGGCAGCTTGGTTTGGTAGAGCTTGACGGTGGTGCTGGCGCCGGCGGCCAGGCTGCCGCTCAGCTGCACGCTGGTGCCGCCGTACCAGGCCCGGCTGAAATCGAAGCGGGCGGCCACGTTGCTGGCGCCGCTTCGCGCCCATTGCCACGAGGGCATGATGGCCTGCTTGGCCATATCGGTCCAGCCCTTCACAGCCACCACGCCGTTGTTGGCGAAAATCTTGCCCTGGCCCACGCAGAAGTTGGTTTCGAATGGCAGCGCCGTGATGGCGCAGCGCACCGGCTGGTAGTAGCCGAAGCCTTTCCAGGCGCCGGTGGCGTCGGCGGTGGTAATGTCGAGGTCGTCGCCCGAAAACAGCTTCACTTCGCCGTTGTAGAAGCGGGCGTAGTCGGCCGGGTTGCTGTTGAAGCTGCTCAGACCGCCGTTGTAGGTGATGTTGGGGGCAAACACGGCCAGCGACGTCAGCGGCGCGGTCAGGTTGCCGCCGCTGTAGTAGTTGTCCATCCAGCCGCTGTTGGGCGTGCCCTGGTAGGTGTAGAAGGGAAACAGCTGCTGCGGGTTGCGGCCGGGCCAGATGTCGGCGCCGGTGTACACGTCGTAGGGGCTGCGGCCCACGGCGTTGGCGCGGGCCACCGCCGTGGTGAACGTGCTGCCGTAAATCCAGAAATAGTTGGTGAAGATGGCATCGCTCACCCGGTCGGTGCCGTCCTGCACGAAGGGCGAATTGGTGGCGTTGAACGTGTTCTGGTAGGTCACGGTGCCGCTGGAAATCAGCGCGTCGTACCAGTGAATTTCCATACCGGCCGGCTTCAGCACCTGCAGCTGCTTCAGCAGGTTGCGCAGCTCCGTCACCTCGGCAAAGGTCATGGCCGACTCGGCATTGAAAAACCAGCCATCGAAGCCGTAGTAGTTGGCCACGGCGATGAGCTTTTGGGCCCCGATGTAGTTGCCGCTGGCGTCTTTCTGCAGCAGGGTCTGGAAGCCGGCCCGGTCGGTAAACACGGTACCAATCATCTTCACGCCGTTGCGATGGGCCGCCTCCACCCAAGGGCGGCACGGAATGCCGATGGGGCTGGCAAACCACGTAAACACGTCGATGTACTGCCAGTGTGTGAAGTTGTAGAGGTTGAACTGGGGCTGCTCGTTGAGGTAGCCCACGAAGTTGTTCATGCCGTCGGGGCACCAGTTCACCTTGGAGTTGAAGCTCTGGTTGGGGTTGAGCTGCGGGGCCAGGGAGTTTTGGCGGGTGGCCAGGGGCACGGTGCTCACGTTGGCCGGCAGGGCGGTGGGGCCGGTGCTGGTCCAGGCCATGAGCTGGGCCGGCGTGAGGGTGGTGTACTGCGCGGCGGGCTCAATCTGGGCCTGGGCCAGCCGTGTAAACCCGAGCAGGGTGAGCAAAAGCAGCCAGGGGCGTGCGTAAAAAGGCCTCATAGGTGGAAGAGGGAATGGGGTGGTGAAAGGGTTGGGAATGAGTGAAACCGGGTGGTTAAATCCGGGTCAATTTACGCCCTAAACCGTTTCAGCAACGCTGCCCCTTGCAAAATTTCCCGCAGCAGCAGCATTAGCTTTGCCCCATGCCTACTCTCCTCTCCTATCTGTCCCTCGGCGCGGCGCTCGTACTGGCCGGCTGCCAGCAAAGCCCGCCAGCCAACACGGCCACGCAAACTCCCGCGCAAGCATCGGCTGAAACAGCCCAGCCGGATGCTCCCAAAACCGAGGCCCAGGCCCGCACCCTCACGGCCGATTACGTCAAAACTCTGCCCAACGCAGCGCTCTACGTGGTCGATTCGGCCCGCGTGAACGACAACGGGCCTACCTGGCAGGTGCTGGTGCCCCGCCGCGACTGGGCCAAGCGCATGCCCAACAGCGCCCGCTTCGAGGTGAATAAAACGACGGGCGAGGTGAGCACGGGCGCCGTGAAATAAGAGCTGCCCGGCTTGTGCCGTCTACAGTTGCTTCGACAGTACGAAGCCGCTGTAGGCGTAGCCGTTCACGTTCAGGCCCTGCATGGGCACGAGCGACACCCCGGCGCGGCCGGCTTCCTTGTGCAGCTGCGGCACCACAATGCCCATGGTGGCCCCCACCGCGTAGCCCACAATGTTGTCGGAAAGAAAGTGCTTGCCGGCCTTGATGCGGCTGTAGGCCACGGCAGCGGGCACCACTGCGGCCGCGCCCCACACCAGGCCTTCGCCTTCGTAGCCGGGGTTGAAGTCGTGCAGCACCTTAGCGGCGAAGAAGGTGGCGGTAGCCGTGTGGGCGGTGTGGCCGGCAAAGAATGAGTTGGTAGCTATTTTACCCGTGCGGCCGCCGCCGCCCTCGGTGCCGTAGAGGTAGGGCCGGTAGCGGTAGATGTTGCCCACCGACGTGGTAAACAGGGCATCGGAAGCCAGCATGGTTTGCACGTAGAGGCCTAAAATCTGACCGTAGCGGCCGCGCACGTCGTCATTCAGAGCCAGCAGGCCGGGCGCGATAACCAGTGTAGGGTAGCACAGCAGGTCGCTGGCTGTTTGCCAGTTGTCGCTGTACCAGCCGGCCGAGAAGCGGTCGAAGGCAGGCACGTCTTCCTTGCGCAGGGCGGCAGCTTCGGCATCGCTGAGCCCGCTTTTCTGCTGCACGCGGTAGAGGCCAAACGCACTTGCAGCCCCCAGGCCCAGCACGATGGGGCCATCGACGGCGAAGCGGGTGTGGTAGGGCGAAGTGGCTTTGGTTTGAGCCACGGCCGCAGGTGCCGCGGCGGTGAGCAAGGAGCCCGCAAGGGCCAGCGAGGCAAGAAATTTCATAAGCGCAACATTGGGGTAATGTTGCCCAAACGAAATTCAGCGCCCTGGGTTTACCCGCGGCCTTTCTTGCCCGAGCCCGGCTACAAGTACGACAGCCACCAGTAGCTATGCCGCTGCTTGTAGCCCCGGTACCAGCGGCAGGGCCAGTACAGCGTAAATATCACGCCTGCCCACACGGCGTAGGCCCGTGCCAGGCTGGGCTCGTAGCCGGCGAGCCAGTCTTTGGGCTCGGCAAAGGAGAAGTTGAAGGGCTGGCCATATGCCAGGTAGCTCCACACCCAGGCGGCCCCGCTGATGAGCAGCAGGTGCAGCAGGTAGTAGAAAAACGGCACCTGCCCGAAGGTGCGCAGCCAGCGGCTGAGCTGGCCGGTGGCCGTTTCGGAGATGCTCAGCAGCCACAGTGCCACCCCCTGCGTGAGGCAGACAAATAACAGTGAGGGCGGGTATTTGGTGATGTTGATGAAAGAGAGGACTGTGTAGAGCATTCCACGCGGCTGCACACTCCAGGGCTGCGGGTCGCCGTACCAGTTGGTGGCCCGCAGCGCCACAAACAGCACCAGCAGCGCCGTGCCGGCCAGGCGCAGGCGCCGGTTGCGCGCCGCCAACGGCAGCCGAAACCACGGCCCCACCGCGTAGCCTGCCAGCATCAGCCCCAGCCAGGGCAAAAAGGAATAGGGCACCAGCAGCGGCGGCAGCCCCCGCAGCGGCAGCAGAAATGGGCTGTTGTGCAGCAGCGCCCACACCGCGTTATCAGTCGTGACGGGCTGGATATTCGGCAGCAGGTTGTGCCCCGCAATAATCACGAAGGCCAGCGCCGCCAGCACGCCGCGCGGCAGCCACACCAGCCCCGCCAGCACCACCATACCCCAGCCAATGGCCCAGATGACTTGCAGCAGAATGAGGTTGTAAGCGCCCCATTGCAGGATACCATTGATAACCACCACTTCCAGCAGCACCAGCCACAGCCCGCGGGTGAGCAAAAAGCCACTCAGGCGCTTGCGGCTGCCCAGCTTTTGCTCTAGCAGGTAGATGCTGCAGCCCGAGAGAAACACAAACGTGGGCGCGCAAAAGTGCGTGACCCAACGCGTGAAAAACAGCAAGGCCGACGCCTGCGTCACGTCCTCAGGCCGTACGCGGGTAGGGCTCCAGAACTCGCGGATGTGGTCGAGGGCCATGATGACCATCACCAGCCCACGCACCACGTCGATGGCTTGCACCCGCGTCACGGCCGCGCGGCTGGGGATGGAAACGGGCGGCAGCGTAGCAGCTTGTGACATAGGCAGCTGGATGAAGGTGGGAAGGCTGCCAAGTTAGGCAAAGAACCGTCATGCAGAGCGCAGCGAAGCATCTCGCGTGCAAGAGTGACTCAATCGATTGGTTTACTCCCACACGCGAGATGCTTCGCTGCGCGCTGCATGACGGTCGTTTGCTTCGCTCCTACTCCTTCACGGTGGCGCCGTGCACGGCCAGCGCCTCGCCCAGCAGCCAGCGGCGCACGAAAGCATCGTCATCCGACACCTTGCCCAGCACGCGGTACTTTGAGCCAATTGCCGCGCTGCTCTCGGCCGCCTCGCGCACCACCGTACCAGGGCCCAGGTAAGAAGAGTGCACCATTTGCACAGCGCCGCCCTCGCGCACTCGTAGGAAAGCCACGTGAAAGTCGAGCCCGAGCACGTAAAGGCCCGGCCCCAAGGCCCGCACCTGCTGCACGAAATCGGCCGACTCCACGCCCCAGTAGCGGGTGATGTGGGCTTCCGAAGTCAGATTTTTGATAATGCACTCCGACGTTTGCTTGGCCAGCACGGTGCGCTGCAGGCGCAGCCCGGCATCGTGCAGCGACGTGGTGACGAAGTAGCCGCAGGCAATGCGCCCGCGCCGTGGCTCCCAGCTGGTGCCGTAAAACGCCCACGGCGTGCCCTCCCAGGCCGGAAAGATGGTGCTGTCGAGGGCCGTGAGCAGCAGCTCCCGCGCTTCGGCCAGCCGGGCGGCCCGGGCTGGGCGCGTAGCCGCCTGCCGGTAGCGCGCCGCCAGCCGCAGGCGCCGGGCCGTGAAGCGCCGCAGGGTGGCATGGTAAGCGGGCGCGGAGAAGTGTTCCGCCGCGGCTTTTTTCGTCTTGCCAGAGGTACTGTCTGACGCTACGTTTTGGGCAAAGCAGCCCCGCAAGCCGGCCAGCAAGAGCAGGGCCAGGACACTGGATTTCATACGCGAAGGGTGCCGGCTGTTCTTCGCTCCGGCCTGGGCGCACAACGGCAGCAGGCCGGTGAATTATTGTAGCAAGCAGCTAACTAAAGTTTGTAAATGCCACGGCCCTATTCTTCACGACAACGCCCCCGGCCGTTTCCACGTTGCCGAGGTTAGTTTTTTCGTATGCCCCCTTTCATGCTGTTTCGCCTGCTGTTGCTTTTGCTGTTGGCCGCGCCCGCCGCGCCGGCCGCCGCCTACTCGGTGCTTACCCATCAGGCCATCGTCGACACGGCCTGGGCCGACTGCATCGCGCCCCAGCTCGAGCGCCACTACCCCGGCGGCACGGCCAAGGAGATGAACATGGCCAAGAGCTACGCCTACGGCGGGGCCATTTTGCAGGACATGGGCTATTACCCACTGGGCTCCAGCCTCTTCACCAACCTGACCCACTACGTGCGCTCCGGCGATTTCGTGCGCAACCTGCTGCGCGAGGCCCGCAACCGCAACGAGTACGCCTTTGCCTTGGGCGCGCTGGCCCACTACGCGGCCGACAACGTGGGCCACCCCGAGGGTACCAACCTGATTATCCCCACGGTGTATCCGGACTTAAAAGCCAAGTTCGGGCCGGTGGTAACCTACGAGCAGTCGCGCGTGCGGCACACCGAGATGGAGTTTTCCTTCGACGTGGTGCAGGTGGCCGCGGGGCGCTACCAGAGCCAGAAATATCACAAGGCCATTGGCTTTCGGGTGAGCAAGCCGGTGATGGAGCGGGCTTTCCGCCAAACCTACGGCATCGAGATGAAGCAGATTTTTCTGAGCGTGGATGCCAGCATCATCATGTTTCGCTTCGCGGTGAACCAGCTGCTGCCGGCCGCCGCCCGCGCCGCCTGGCACCACAAGCACGATGAAATCCGGGCGCTGAGCCCACGCGCCCGACGCGGCGATTCACTCTACCACGCCAACCGCCGGCAGTACCGCCGCGAGTTCGGCAATGACTACGAGCGGCCGGGCTTCGGCGCCAAGCTGATGGCCAACGTGCTGCGTGTGCTGCCCAAAATCGGCCCGCTCAAGCCCTACGCCTTCACCTTGCCCGACGTGCCGGGGGCCCTGCAGTTCCACCGCAGCTACCAAGATTCGGAGGCCCGGTTTCGCACTTTGGTGAAGGAACAGCCCGCCGACACCTCCCGCACCCGCCCGCTGGCCGATAACAACCTCGACACCGGCGCGCCCACCCAACCCACCGCCTACGTTCTGGCCGACCGCACCTACGGCGAACTGCTGCGCCGGCTGCATAAGCACAAGTTCCGGCGCCTTACCCCCGCCCTGCGCCAAACGCTGCTCGCCTATTTCGCCAACGGCATTCCGGTGCCTAACCGCGAAACCGACCGTGACGACGACAACGCCCGCGAAGCTCGCAAATACCGTCGCAAAACCCAGGAAGCCCTCGCGGCCCTGCGGGCCCTGCCGGGGTAAGCACATTTGCCGGGCAACTTCTCTCTGTCTATGCAGCCACTTTGGCGGTTAGAGTTTTAGTGGGCGGGAGCAGCAGCTGATGGCGCTTGCAGGCCGGTTATCGATACGCGAACACTAGCACTTGGTGGCAATGGGGTTCGCGTCAACCCATCTCTTGAGGCTGGTCTTGGAATTCAGAAAGAGGGCTGTGACACATGTGCTGGTCGTAACTTCACGGTTTCACTATCTATTATTCTGTTTGCCAGTGATTACACGCTTACTTTTCTTTTTTCTACTTTTAAGCGCAACCTCCGCCTACTGCCAGACGGTGCTGCTATCCGAGGATTTTGAAAACGGATTGGGCCCGTTTCGCCAGGTCGGTGGCCAGGCCGGGCTGAACTGGTTTCGGGGAACGCAGGCGGGCAACGGCGCGCGCTGGCTGGGCCAGCAAGCCGCTTTTGCCTCGGGCAGCGCCACAGCGTATGCCCCCGTTCCCAATGTGAACGACGCGACGCACTTGTACTGCGATGTCACCTTTCCGGCCGGGACCAGCACGTTTTTCCTGCGGCTGGATATGCGCACCGAGGGCCGATTCACCATCTTTCAGGCACCTACTACGTTTCTGCCCCTGGGTGGTGTCGAGCCGCTGCAACTGCCGCAGGTATACAGCGTCACCGGCACGCCCAACCCAGCCGGCCCCGCGGTGTTCACCTCGCTGCAAATTCGGCTAAGCCCGGCCCTGGCGGGCACCACGCAGCGCTTCGTTTTCACGTGGGTAAATCGGGCTGTGCTGCGCGAATTGCCGGCCGCGTTCGACAACGTGCAGTTCATTGCCGGCGCGCTGCCGCCCCTGGCCGGCACCTACGCCATCGACCGGCAGCAGCCCAGCTCGGCGCGCTCGTTCAGTTCGTTTACCGAAGCCATCTGGGCGCTCAACGAGGGCGGCACGGCCGGCCCCACCACGTTTGAGGCCACGCCCGGCCAGCGCTTTGTGGAGGCGCCGCCGTGGCTGCGGGGCACCAATTCGCACGCCGTGGTTTTTCGGCGGGGCGCGGGGGCCGGGGCCAACCCCGCCATCCAGTCGGAAAACATCGGCATTGCCCTCTCCGGGGCCAGTAATTTTACTTTTGATGGCATCGACATCGTGCCCGGCACCACCGGCCCCGTTGTGGGCTACCAGCTGAGCAACCGCGACAATGTGGCCGGGTGCCGCAATGTCACCATCCGCAACTGCGCCATTCGGCTGGGCAATTCGTCGGAATTCACCCGGGGCATCTACCAGCAAAGCACACTGTATGCCAACCTGGGACAGGGCGATACGGCCCGGGTAAACGGCCATATCCGCTACGAAAACATCACCATCGACCACGTCAACGAGGGCATCCGGCTAAAATCGGACTATCAGAATATGCCGGACTACGACGTGGAAATCAGCCACGTCACCATTGGCTCGGGCGCCGCCCGCAGCATCGGCCAAACCACCCGCATTGAGGGCACCAATGGCATCTACGCCAACCGGCTAAATGGCTTGCGCGTGCACGACTCGGTGATTCGGGGCTTGGTGGGCTCCAACGACCAGCTGTGCGGCATTTACCTTTCCGACGTGGTGGGGCCGCAGCCCACCGTGATTGCCCGCAACCGCCTCGACAACCTGGAGTACCTACTGCCCAACGTGACGGCCAGCTTCACGGGCATTTATGGCATTCGGATTTACCAGACCGCCGGAGCGGGCACCAACTACCTCGCGCCGCCGGCCGACGTGCAGGTGTTCAACAACCAGGTGCAGAACCTGTACTACAACGCCGCTCCCACTTACCCCTTCCGTGTGGAGGGCTCCGTGCAGGGACTTTACTTCATGGTGACCAATGCGCCTACCAACCAATACCTGGTGGCCAACAACACCGTGGCCCTTAGCAATGTGGCCACCCCGGGCGTAGGATTGACGAACTTGATTCTGGGTTGTGCGCAGCCCTCGCATGGCCCGGTAGAGGCCGTTAACAACGTGCTGGTGGCCACTACGCCCACCAGCGGCCCGCGGTCGGCCTTGCTGGTGCACGTCGACGTCCCCCGCAACCAAGGGGCCGCCACCGCCACCAATCTGCGCCTCGACCACAACGACTATGTGCTGAACAGCGTGCCCCAGGGCGATGTGGGCCACGTCCACGTGGAGGGTACGTCCACGGCTACGCCCTTTGTGGGCCAAACCCTGGCCGACTGGAAGGCCCTGACGCAGCAGGAAAAGCACTCGCGCGACCTCGACCCCCAATTTGCGCCCGGCTCAGACCTGCGGCCCACTAACCCGGCCCTGGCCCGGGCAGGCACGCTCGTAAAGCTGGTGGCCACCGACCTTGCCGGCCAGCCGCGCGCCACTCCGCCCGATGTGGGCGTCCTGGAATTTTCGCCGCCGCTGGTGGCAAGCCCAACAACGGTAGTCCAGGCCTGGCCTGTGCCCTTCGCCGACTACCTGGAGCTGGCCTTGCCCGCGAGCCTCACCGGCGAGCTGCAGGCCGAGCTGGTGGATGCAATGGGCCGCATCGCCTTGCGGCAAACCCTGCCCGATGGCACCGGTGCTCATCAGCTAACGGGCCTCGCGCACTTGGCGCCCGGGTCTTACGTGCTGTGCCTGCGCTCAGCCAAAGGCGAAGTCGTGCGGCTGCACGTGGCCCGCTAGCCACCGCTTACTTCTTCCTAACTTGCTCCGCATGATGCGACCCTACCTGTGGACGGCCCTGCTGCTGGCCGCGCTGCCCGCCGCCGCGCAACGCGCCAAAGTCACGAAAACCACCGTGTTCAAAGACGTGGACGGCCACGTCATTTCCAAGGACGAGTTCAAGGCCAAGCTGAGCACCGGCCAGTTTGCCGTCTACGACCACCAATCGCAGGGGCGCGCCTTCACATCTATTTCGCTGCGCCCTGCCGACACGCCCGACGCTGTGCGCACGCAGGCCCTGTCGCCGGCGCGCACCTTCGGCACGGCCGCCCCCGCCTTCAGCGGCGTGGATGTGCGCACGGGCCAGCCGGTGGCACTGGCCGACTTGCGGGGCAAGGTGGTAGTGGTGAATTTCTGGTTTATCCGCTGCCCTTACTGCATCGAGGAAATGCCGAACCTCAAAACGCTCACGGCCGCTTATGGCGCCAACCCCGATGTGGTGTTCGTGTCGGTGGCGCGCGACAAGCCCGAGGCGCTGCGCAAGTTTCTGGCCACGCGCGGCGACTTCGGCTTCGCGGTGCTGCCCGAAGGGAGCGAGGTGGCCCGGCAGTTCGGAGTGCTGGGCTACCCCACCACGGCCGTCATCGACCGGCAGGGCCGCTTCACCTACGACCAGGAATACACCGACAACCTAACGCGGTTGCGCGAGGCCATCGGGCGGGCACTGTAAGGCATCCGACCTTTAGCTGAGTTCTGGCGCCGCCTTCCAGCGCACCTTCTCGGCCCAGCACTCCGCGGCCTGATAGATGAGGTGAAAGACGGGTTCTTTCAGGAATAGGTAGCCTTCGATGCTGTCGGGGAAAACGGTGGCGGCGCGGCTTTTCAGCAGTTCATATTCTTGGCGGGCTGGCGCGTAGGCCCGCAGGTAGTCCCGAAACAGCAAGGCAAACCGAGCATTGAAGCGCCCGGCTTCGCGCACGTGAATGTGGGTGCGGCGCCCACCCAGGGGCTCGCGCAGGTAGAGCTTGCGCAGCTCGTCCGAATGCTCGGGCAGAGCGTGGTACACATCGTACTCGAAGGCACCTTGCCGGAAACCGGCCTGCCAGAGCGGATGCGTCAGCCCGGTCACATCGTCGAGGTCGGCTACGGTAATCTGAATGTCGATGACGTCTTTGGCGCACAGGTCCGGCACGGCGGTGGAGCCGATGTGGTCGATGCGCAAAATGGCGGGGCCGGCGGCGGCGCAAATGCGCCGGGCTATTTCGGAGAACTCCCCGGCCCACGACTCGCGGTGCGACACCAGTACCACCGCTCTAGATTTCTGAAATACCTGTTGCGCTAACATCGGCTTGAATTAAGTGTCAAATTTATATCTAAACCCGAATAAATTGACTCATGCCGGGGCCACTTTTCGATTAGCCCCCGCAATAATTCGCTCAAAGCAGCAAGTGTCCCGTTAGCCACCCGGCAGTAGCCAAAATTTCGGTGACCAGATGTTAAAAAGATAAGCTTTCCCCACCGAGCGGGTGCGGTTCGGAAGTTCAATTCGTTAGAAAGCGCGCCACGGCTTCCTTCATCTCTACCTTCTGAGCCTCGGTGGCCCCGTCCCACATGTCGTTGTGAATGGTATGAGGAAGGGGCAAGATGACGGTGCCAAATTGCCGCTGCTCGGCGGGCGTGGGCAGCACGCCGGGGTCGGCCACCTGGTCGGAGGAGCGCAACGACAGCACGCGGGGCCGCCGGGCCCGGGGCAACGGCACGCGCCGGTTGTCGAGCGAGATGACGCGTGCGACGCGGCCCGGGTGCTCGGCCACGTACAGCATCGAGATGTCGCCGCCGTTGGAATGGCCGGCCAGCAACAAGCGGTTCGCTTGCAGGCGGCGGTAGCGGCGGTGCAGTGCCTGGCGCACAAATTCGATGTTTTGTGCCCCGCGCTCCCACCACGGGCGGCGAACAACGCGCACTTCGCCCGTAGTGGGCATGGGCGCGTCAGTGGGCAGTTCGTGCTGGATGCTGGCAACCAGGTAGCCGTGTGCCACCAGGGTTCGGGCCAGAAAGGTGTAAGCGGTATTTTGCCCGCCATAGCCGTGGCTGAGAATGGCGGGCTTTAGCCGGCTCCTGGTATTGGCACCGGTGGGAAGGTAAAGCACCACCGGCACCGCCCGCTGGCGCGCCGAATCGAACAGCACCCACGGCTCGGCCCGCATGTCGGCCGGGATGGCTGCGGGCACGGCCAGGCGGGAAGTGGTGGCACAGCTGCTTATGAGCAGCAGCAACGCGGGGAGCAGTAAGCGTTTCATGCGGCAAATATCAGGCGATGCTCATGCCCACTATCACCGGCTGCGTTCGCCCAGCACTAACCTTTCGGGGCCGGGCGGGGTACACCTTGCGCCCCGGCGGGCGGCCCGGCGCGGCTTGCGTTGCCAGTTTTTTTATGAATGAACGTCTCGCTCATCTGTTTTCTCATTTTCCTGATGTAGTCACGGGCCTGGCTGTACTGCTGGGCGGGCTGGCGGTCGGGCTGCTGGTGCGGTTTGTGAGTTTTGGGCTGCTGCGGGCCTACGACCGGCGCGAGGATTCGGCCTTGGCGCGCTCCGTGGGCCGGCACCTGCGGGCGGCCAGCGCGTGGTTTTTGCCGGTGCTGGCCGTGTCGCTGCTGTTACCGCTGGTGCCGCTGCCGCCCAAGCCCTTCGAGGTGCTGCGCCGCGTCGTGGAGTTCACCCTGATTCTGACCTTTGCCTGGGGCTTAATAAAGGCCTTGGACGTGGCGCAGGACTTGGTGCAGCGCCGCTACCAGCTCGGCGCGCCCGACAACCTGCGGGTGCGCAAACTGTTCACGCAGCTGCAGTTTCTGAAGAAATTGGCGGCTTCGCTGGTGGCGTTTGTGGCCGTGGGACTGGTGCTGATGAGCTTCGAAACGGTGCGGCGACTGGGCACGGGCCTGCTTACGTCGGCCGGGATTGCCAGCGTCATTGTGGGCTTCGCGGCGCAGCGCTCAATCAGCAACTTGCTGGCAGGGTTTCAGATTGCCTTCACCCAGCCCATTCGCATTGATGATGTACTGGTGGTGGAGGGCGAGTGGGGACGCGTGGAAGAAATCACCTTCACGTATGTAGTGCTCAGCATCTGGGACGAGCGCCGGCTGGTGCTGCCGCTCAAC
The DNA here is from genome assembly GCF_015694735.1 of Hymenobacter properus. Classification (GTDB taxonomy): domain Bacteria; phylum Bacteroidota; class Bacteroidia; order Cytophagales; family Hymenobacteraceae; genus Hymenobacter; species Hymenobacter properus. Next base: position 575,948 of record NZ_JADQDP010000001.1, read on the forward strand.
TACTTCATCGAAAAGCCCTTCCAAAACTGGACGCGCACCAGCGCCCGCCTCACCGGCGCCATCTTCCTCCAAACCGACTACACGGTGCCCATCGACGCCCTGCGCGCCGAGCTGCGCCGCTTGCTCGAAGCCAGCCCGCTCTGGGACCAGCGCGTGTGCGTGCTGCAGGTGACGGACTCGAAAGAGCGCACCCTGGAGCTGCGCGCCCTGGTGAGCGCCGCCAACGCCAGCGCCCTCTGGGACCTGCGCTGCCTGGTGCGCGAGGGGCTGGTGGTGTTTTTGCAGCGCGAATTCCCTCAAAGCCTGCCGCGTATGCGGGCGGAGGTGGCAGGGCCGCCGGTGGTTGGTTCGGTGGCGGTGGACTAAATCAGAATGAGGTGGTCAGAAAGTAAACGTCATGCAGAGCGCAGCGAAGTATCTCGCGTGCTCAATGCAATTCAACCGATTGGTTTACTCTTGCACGCGAGATGCTTCGCTGCGCTCTGCATGACGGGCTGAATGCTCCGCTCTACTTCGCCTTTTCCAGCAGCCGCACCACCAAGCCCGTCCAGCCGGTCTGGTGGCTGGCGCCGAGGCCGTGGCCGTCGTCGCCGTGGAAGTATTCGTGGAAGAGCAGGTAATCGCGGAAGTGCGGGTCAGTTTGCTCTATTTCGGAGGCGCCGAGTGCGGGGCGGCGGCCGTTTTCATCCTTGAGAAACAGGCGGGCCAAGCGGGCAGAGAGTGCGTCGGCCACCTGCGCCAGGGTGTGCTGCTGGCCCGAGCCGGTGGGATATTCCACCGTGAAACCGTCACCGTAGTAGCTATGGAAGCGCTGCAACGACTCAATTATCAGACAATTGACTGGAAACCACACGGGGCCACGCCAGTTGGAGTTGCCACCAAACATGTCGGAGTCGGCCTCGCCGGCCACGTAGTGCACCGAAACGCTGTCGGCTTCGCCCAAGTGGTAGTGATAGGGATTGTCCAGGTGGTAGCGCGAGAGCGAGCGGATGCCGTGGTCGGAAAGAAATTCGGTTTCGTCGAGCATGCGGGTGAGCACGCTGCGCAGGCGGCTGCGGCGCATCAGGCCCATGAGGTGGCGGGCGCCGTGGCCGGGCTCCTGCCAGCGGCTCACCAGCTCGGCCAGGCGCGGGCGGCGCTGCAACAAGGCCAAGGCCCGGGCATGGAATTCGGGTACGGTGGCCAGCAGCTCGTCGTCAATCACCTCGACGGCAAAGAGCGGAATGAGGCCCACCATTGAGCGGATGCGCAGGCGGGTGCGGGTGTCGTCGGGGGCGTGCAGCACGTCGTAGTAAAACTGGTCCTCGTCGTCCCAGAGGTTGAAGTGGCCGCCCCCGCCGCGCGTCATGGCTTCGGCAATGTGCAGGAAGTGCTCAAAGAATTTTACGGCCATTTCCTGGTACACGGGCGTGGTGCGGGCCAGCTCCAGGGCCATGCGCATGAGGTTGAGCGAGAACATGGCCATCCAGGAGGTGCCGTCGCTCTGCTCGATTTTGCCGCCGGTGGGCAGCGGCGCCGAGCGGTCGAACACGCCGATGTTGTCCATGCCCAGGAAGCCGCCCTCGAAGATGTTGCGCTCGTCACGGTCCTTGCGGTTCACCCACCAGGTGAAGGTCATCACCAGCTTCTGGAACACGGCTTCGAGGAATTCGGTGTCGGGCCGCCCGTGCAGCTTGCAGTCCATCTGATACACGCGCCAGGTGGCCCAGGCGTGCACGGGCGCATTCACGTCGCTAAAATGCCACTCGTAGGCCGGCATCTGGCCATTGGGGTGCAGGTAGCCGTCTTGGCACAGCAGGCGCAGCTGGTGCTTGGCAAAGGTGCTGTCCACCATGGCCAGGGGCAGGCAGTGGAAGGCCAGGTCCCAGGCCGCGTACCAGGGATATTCCCACTTGTCGGGCATGGATATGAGGTCGGCGTTGTGCAGGTGACGCCAGGTGTGGTTGCGGCCGGTGAGGCGCTGGGCGGGCGGCGCGGGCCGGGCGGGGTCACCGTCGAGCCACTGGCTAACGTCGTAATAATAGAACTGCTTGCTCCAGAGCATGCCGGCGAAAGCCTGGCGCTGCACATTGCGGGCATCAGCACTGCTCAGGCCTTCCTGAATGCAGTTGTAAAACTGGTCGGCCTCGTGCTTGCGCTGGGCAAAAACTTCATCGAAATCGGCAAAAGGGGATTCGTGCGTGGGCTGGCTGAGCCGCAGGCGCACCACCTGAGACTGGCCGGGCTCCACAGTGAACTGGTAGTGCGCGGCGGCCTTGGTGCCGCGCCCGGTGGGGTTCACGGCCGTGGCCTGGCCCTGCACCACGTACTCGTTGATGCCGTCTTTGTAGTAGCGGTGAGCCTTGTTTTTGCGCTTGCGCTTTTTGCCGAAAAGCGTGGGGCTGGTTTCGTTTTCACAGAAAAGCAGCTCGGCAGGCTGGTCGCAGTAGAGCCAGTAGCGGCCCAGGTCGCGGTGCTCGGCTTCGAGGGCATCGGGCGCCATGCGGCGAATTTCGGGGCGATGGTCGTCGTAGCCCAGCGTCCAGGTGTTGCGAAACCAGAGCTGCGGCAGCACGGTAAGCGGCGCGGCTTCGGGGCCGCGGTTGTGGGCAGTGACCTTGATGAGCAGGTCCTGCGGGCCGGCTTTGGCGTATTCGATGAACACGTCGAAGTAGCGGTTTTCGTCGAAGATGCCCGTGTCGAGCAACTCAAATTCGGGCTCCTTGCGGGTGCGGCGGGCGTTTTCGGCGCGCAGCCGTTCGTAGGGGAACGCCTGCTGCGGGTACTTGTACAGCATGCGCATGTAGGAGTGCGTGGGCGTGCTGTCGAGGTAGTAGTATTGCTCCTTCACATCTTCGCCGTGGTTGCCCTCGGGGTTGGTGAGGCCGAAGAGGCGCTCCTTCAGCTGGTTGTCCTGCCCGTTCCAGAAGCCCAGGGCAAAGCAGAACAGCTGCTGGTCGTCGGAAATGCCGCCGAGGCCTTCCTCGCCCCAGCGGTAGGCGTAGGCGCGGGCCATGTCGTGGCCCACGTAGTTCCAGGCGTCGCCGTGAGGCGAGTAGTCTTCGCGCACGGTGCCCCACTGACGCTCGGTAAGGTAAGGGCCGAATTGCTTCCAACGAGCGGTATCATCGTGGGCTTCGGCGAGGCGTTTTTCTTCTTGCATTTTTGGGTATTGAGGCGGGCCTAAGCGCACGCATACGCAAGGCATGGGGCGCATGGCCGATGCAGCGCGGTCTTTTTCGCCCATGGCACTGCCAACGTTTGTTGCACCGTATCAGGGCCTTCAGGGCTACCAATCAGCTAGTACGCCGGCAAATTTCAGCGTAATTATGCAGCTATGAAATGCCTGCTGTTTGCCGCCTCCCTTGCGGCTTCCCTCCTGCCACGCGCTGCTTTTTCACAATCCGCCAGCCCAACGAAAACCAGCACGGTCCGGTCGGGCAACCCGCTGTTTCCTGGCTGGTACGCCGACCCCGAGGCCACTATTTTCGGCCGGCAGTGCTGGATTTACCCCACCTATTCGGCGCCGTACAAGGAGCAGGTGTTCATGGATGCTTTCTCCTCGCCCGACCTGGTGCACTGGACCAAGCACCCGCGCATCATCGACACGGCCAGCGTGAAATGGGCCCGGCGGGCCCTGTGGGCGCCGTCCATCGTGCAGAAGGACCAGCGCTACTACCTGTTTTTCGGGGCCAACGACGTGCACGAGGGCGAAGTGGGCGGCATCGGGGTGGCGGTGGCCGACCGGCCGGAGGGGCCGTTTCGTGACTACCTGGGCAAGCCGCTCATCGGCACCATTCAGAACGGTGCCCAACCCATCGACCAGTTTGCCTTCCGCGACACCGACGGGCAGTACTACCTGATTTACGGCGGCTGGTCGCATTGCAACATCACGCGCCTCAAGCCGGATTTTACCGGTCTGTTGCCCTTCCCCGACGGCAGCACCTACAAGGAAATAACGCCGGAGCACTACGTGGAGGGCCCTTTCATGTTCCGGCGCGGCGGCAAGTACTATTTTATGTGGTCGGAAGGCGGCTGGGGCCTGCCCGACTACTCCGTGGCGTACGCCGTGGCCGATTCGCCGCTGGGGCCGTTCCGGCGGGTGGGCAAAATCCTGCAGCAAGACCCGGCCGTGGCCACCGGTGCCGGGCACCACTCCGTCATTCAGGTACCGGGCAAGGACGAGTGGTACATCGTGTACCACCGCCGGCCGCTGGGCGAAACCGACCACAACCACCGCGTGACCTGCATCGACAAGCTGGTTTTTGATGCACATGGCCGCATTCAGCCGGTGAAGATTACGACGGAAGGCGTGGCCGCGCAAAAGCTGTAACCAGCGGTCAGGCAACGAAACCAGGCCATTAGGTATCTATTGGGCAACTTCAACTCTGTTTGCTCATGCTGCCCCGCCTTTTTCTGCTTCTCCTGCTGGCATTAACCAGCCTTCTGCCTTCCCGCGCCACCGCCCAGGCCCCGCCCCTGGCGGGCCGCGTACAAGCCGCCTCGGGCCAGCCCGTGGCCTTTGCCACCGTTGGCGTAAAGGGCAAAGCCATCGGCACCACGGCCGATGCAACGGGGCGCTTTGCCTTCGCGCCCCCTCCCACCCTGACTGCCGCCGATTCGGTCATTATTTCCTGCGTGGGCTTCCGTTCGCTACGCCTCACGGTGGCGCAGCTGCAGCGCCCCGGCGCTGTGTGGACCCTGCAGCCCATGAGCCAGGAGCTGCAGGAGGTGCACGTGCGCCACGCGCAGCTGAAACCTGGCTTCATAGGATGCCGCAGCACGTTTTCGCCCCTGCAGTGGACCACCGACAGCGCCGCCGACGTGCGCGATGTGCGCGGCTGGGAACTGGCCACCATGGTACCGGTGCGCAAAAACAGCTTCGTCGACAGCTTCCGGGTGTATTTCGCTCACAACGAATTCCGCTCCCTGCGCCTGCGCTTTCTGCTTTACGATGTGCAGCACGGCAAGCCCGACCGCCTACTGGTCAACGATGACATTCAGTTCCTTGTGCCCAACCAGCGCACCGGCTGGGTGGGCCTCGACTTGCGCCGCTACAACCTATACCTCACCAAAGGCCAGACCGTAGCGGCGGGCATTCAGTGGCTGCAAGGCGAAAAAGCCACCCCCAAAAGCCAGCGCCTCAGCGGCCCAGTGCTGCTCCCCACGCTGATAAACCGCACCCTTATCCGCCAGAAAAGCCAGGCCGCCTGGGAAAAGTACGCGGGCAATGTGAGCATGTACCTGGCCGTGCAGCAATACGAATAACGCTGCCGCTAGTCATTCCCTATTTCCGCCCAATAGCAGCCGCTACGCCTGGCGCTCAAACTACAAAAAAGCCCCACCAATCGGTGAGGCTTTTTTGTAGTTTGAGCGCCAATAAGCTACTTCAGCTTGATGCCCTGGTCGGCCATGGCCTGCTCGGTTTTGGCGTGGTTGGCTTTGTACTCGGCGTGCTGGGCCTCGGTGCGTTTGGAACCAAGGCTGGCGAAATGCTCGCGCAGCTTATCGGCAGGCATGTCGGCGCCGTAGGACGGGGTGCCGGGCTGCTGGCGCCACGACTCGTGCAGGGTGCCGTCGTCCACGGCGTCGAAGCCCAGTTCTTCCACCAGGGCCATTACTTTTTGCTTGGCGGCAGCATCGTCAGAGGCTACGGGCAGGGCAATGCGGCCGGGCGTGCCGGCGGCAACACCTTTGTTTTGCAGGTGGTCGGCGTAGATGTTGTTGAACACCTTTACCACCGGGCGGCCCAGGTGCTGCTGTACCCACTCGCTCTCGGTGAGGTCGCCAGTTTCGAGCTCCGCAATCTGGCCATCGCGCAGCATGGGGTAGTAATTGCTCGTGTCGATGATGGGCACCTCGGCGGGCACGCCGGCAAACAGGTCCTTGGGCAGGTCGGGGATGTTTTTCAGCGGGATGGTCACCACGATAAGGTCGGCGCCCTTAGCCGCTTCTTCGGCCGTGACGGGGGTAGCGCCGGTTTTCTGCGCCACGTCGCCCAGCGTTTCGGGGCCGCGGGAGTTGGCGATTTTAACCGAGTGGCCGAGGCTCGTGAGGCGAACGGCCAGGGCGCTGCCGATGTGGCCGGCGCCGATGATTCCAATGTTCATGATGTGAAAGTTTAAGCGTGATGAGCGGCGCGAATTGCTGCCGCAGGTAGCTTAACCGTTTCGGGGGCATTTTGCTTTTTTCGGCTTGCGCTTGTTGTTGAGGCAGACTATAAAAACGTCATGCTAAGCGCAGTCGAAGCATCTTTACCAGGCAACTAATCAATTTTAGTATTGCGGTAGAGATGCTTCGGCTGCGCTCAGCAGGACGGGCTGCCTTTGGCGAATACTCTGCTTCTACTTCATCGACGGAATCTTTGCCCCGCGCTCGCGGGCCACGTCTTGGGCCAGCTCGTAGCCGGCATCGGCGTGGCGGAAGATGCCCATGCCGGGGTCGGTGGTGAGGACGCGGCGCAGGCGCTCGGCTTTTTCGGGGGTACCCGTGGCCACTATCACCATGCCGGAGTGGGTGCTGTTGCCGATGCCCACGCCGCCGCCGTTATGCAGGCTCACCCAGTCGGCGCCGCTGGCACAGTTGGCCAGGGCGTTGAGCAGGGGCCAGTCCGCCACAGCGTCAGAGCCGTCCTTCATGCCTTCGGTTTCGCGGTTGGGCGAAGCCACCGAGCCGCAGTCGAGGTGGTCGCGGCCGATGACGATGGGCGCCTTTACCTCGCCCCGCGCCACGAGGTCGTTGATGACGAGGCCGAACTTCTCGCGCTCGCCGTAGCCCAGCCAGCACACGCGGGCCGGAAGGCCAATAAAGGGCACCTTGGCCTGGGCCTTTTCAATCCAGCGGGCCAGCATTTTATTCTCGGGGAAGGTTTCGAGCAGGGCGCGGTCGATGCGCAGAATGTCCTGCGGGTCGCCGCTGAGGGCAGCCCAGCGGAAGGGTCCTTTGCCTTCGCAGAACAGCGGGCGAATGTATCCGGGCACGAAGCCGGGGTACAGGAACTGGCCAGCCTCGTCGCGCACGTTCAAGCCGCCTTTCTCGGCCTGGCCGCGCAGGTTGTTGCCGTAGTCCACGGCGATGGTGCCGCGCCGCTGCATCTCCAGAATGGCCTCCACGTGCTTCACGATGGCGGCCAGCGCCTGGCGCTTGAACTCCTCGGGGTTGCTGGCGCGCAGGGCCAGTACTTCGTTGATATCGCCTTCGGGAATGTAGTCCATCAGGTCGTGGGCCGAGGTTTGGTCGGTCACGATGTCGGCCTGGAAGCCCAGTTCCAGCAGGCGCGGCAGCACGGTGGCGGCGTTGCCGGTAAGGCCGACGGACCAGCCCTTGCCATCGGCTTTGGCTTGCTCGCACAGCTCCAGGGCGTGGGTGAGGTCGCGCGCCTGCTCGTCCACGTAGCCTTCTCGCACCTTTTGCTTCACCCGCTCGTCGATGGGCTCAATGACGAGGCACACGCCGTCGTTCATGGTCACGGCCAGGGGCTGGGCGCCGCTCATGCCGCCGAGGCCAGCCGTGACGGTAATGGTGCCGCGCAGGCTGCCGCCGAAATGCTTATCGGCCATGGCCGCGAAGGTTTCATAAGTGCCCTGCAAAATGCCTTGGGTGGCAATGTAAATCCAGGAGCCGGCCGTCATCTGGCCATACATCATCAGGCCCATTTTATCAAGCTCGTCGAAATATTCCTGGGTGCTCCAGGCGGGTACGATGTTGCTATTGGCGATGAGCACGCGCGGGGCGTGGGGCCAGGTTTTGAGCACGCCCACGGCCTTGCCGCTTTGCACCAGCATAGTTTCGTCGGCCTCCAACTCCTTCAGGGTCTTCACGATGGTTTGATACTCCTTCCAGTTGCGGGCGGCGCGGCCGGCACCGCCGTACACAATCAGCTCGTCATACACCAGGCTCACGGCCGGGTCGATGTTGTTTTCCAGCATGCGCAGGGCGGCTTCGGCCTCCCAGGTTTTGCAGCGCAGCTGGGTGCCGTGTTGGGCTTTGATGGTTTCCGAGGGCTTGAACTCGTAGAACATCGGGCGCTTGCCGTCATGCTTTTGTGGGGAAGCGCCGGTAGCGGTGGAAAGCGAGTTGGCTTCGAGGTTGAGCTCGGCGGTTGGGGAAGAGGTGGGCGTCATTGAGTGGGTGGTTTGGGTGGTGCGGCGAAGATAAAGCACCACCTTTGGATGCGCCACCGTTAGCTGTTCGCCTCCTATTGGCCAACTGTTTATTTCAACCAAGTCTCGAATCCATCGGAAGCCAACTTAATAAAAAGTGTATTCATACTCATACACCGAGGGCTTGCCATTCAGGCTAGCGCTGTCTGTTTTGCGCAGCAGCAGGCCTTTGGCATCGTATTCATAGCTGATGACCGAAGGCCTGTACAGCTGCCGAGCCGTGGCGTCGGCAGTGCCGGTACGCAGCTGATAGTTGCGTTCCTCGCGCGTCAGCTGCCCCGCCGCGTTGCGCACGTAGCGCGTGACGTAGCCCGACAAGCGCGTTTCGCTGCGCATAGTCATCGACCAACTGCCATCCTTAGCACTCGATTTCGACGGCAGCCTGGGCCCTTCGGTGGTATCAGCCATATAGGCGGCGCGCACAAGCAGGCCTTGCGCATCATACTCGTAGCGGTTGCCCGGCACGAAGCGGGCCCGCCGGTGGCGGGCCTGCCGCAGCAGCTCGGGCGTGGGCGTTACGCCCGCAGACAGCGCCGGCCGGAAGTCCAGCTTTCCGGTCTCTACTAACAGCCTCGTCCGCTTCACGGCGTAGTTCGCCAAAAATTCGGTGGGCTGGTCGGCCGCATCGTAAGTCACAGTTATCGTGGCGGTAGTATCGCGGCCCAGCGGGTAGCTGCGCACCTGCAGCCGCTGCCGGGCCGACGCGCCGGCCATGCCGGGCAGGGGCTGGAACAGCGCGTCCAGCGTCACGGTATCGCCGCGCTGCGTCTGGTGCGTTTGCTGCCAGAGCACGGGGTCGGGTTGCCCCACCAGCGCGTAGGTCGTATACAATTGCTTAGCGGGCTCGAACACGGTTTGCGAGCCCCGCGGGTCGTCGGGCATGGGCAGCACGTCCAGGGCCACCAGCCGATTCTGCTTGTCGAAGCGCTGCCGTCGGTGTTGGCCGAAATACGGCTTGGCAATCAGGGTTTGGTTGCCCCGCCGGTCCAGCTCGAAGTAATCCGTTGTATCGCGGCGGCCAGACTGCCGCATCACCACCGTTTTCACGTGTTGCCGGGCGTAATGCAGCCGGGCCAGTGAGTCATCGGCCGACAGGTGCTGGGGTAGTACGTTCAGCGAGAACACCAGCGGCAACTGCAACGGCATGCTCGTGGTTACCGTTGCGGTTTGGGCCGGCTGCCCCACCTGGCCATGGCCCGAGAAAGGCAGTAGTACTGCTATGGCCAGCCCTGCACCGGCGCCAATTGCATTTCGTAACATCGGGTAGATTATGTTGCCCGCAATTACGTACTATTCCGGCTAATCCAGCCAACTCGCCATGAATACCGACTATAAACCCATCGACTGCAACTACTACGACCACCTCGAAGCCGCCGCCACCCAGCGCCGCCGCGTCGACTTGCAGTATTTCAACGACCTGCGCCAGCTCTGCCTGGGTTCGGGCGTGATTGAAACCTTGTTCATCCGCGACAAGGTGGAGTACATGCGCCTGAAATCGGGCGAGGAAATCCGTCTCGACCACCTCATTCGGCTCGACGATAAGCCCGCGCCCGGCTACGCCGACTACCCCGATTTCAGCTGCGGCTGCTGAGGCATACAGTCACGGCATAAAGCGCATGCCAAATGCAACCGAGGCATCCCGTGTGCGCCGTCTATCATCCTGAGCGCAGCGAAGGACCTGCTCACGTCAGAACAACTTATTCTGACGTGAGCAGGTCCTTCGCTCAGGATGACAGGAGATAGGGGTTTAATACCCCACGCGAGATGCCTAGGCTGCGCTCGGCATGACGTTATACTAAACTAATTATAGCGCCTAATTGCGCGTGACCTGCTCCACCGTCACGCCCCCGTTGGTGGTTACGGCGCGCACGGGGGCGCCGCCTTTGCCCAGCGTGGTGGCCAGTTCGCGCCGCAGGAAGCCCGATTTGGTGACCGCCATGTTGGCCCGGATGCTGCCCACGTTGGTGCTGGTGAACAGCTGCGCCGAATAATCCGACGGCACGGTCCAGTGAATGCCGCCGTTGGTGGTTTCCACGTCGAGGCCTTTGCCGTCCCATTTGCTGCCGCTAAGCTTGATATTTAGCCCGCCGTTCACGGTTTGGCCCGTCACCTGGCCACCCAGACTCTGGAGCGTCACGCCGCCGTTGGTGGCGTGAAATTTCACCTCGCCCAGCAAGTGGTCGAGGTTGATGCCGCCGTTAGTGGTGTTGAGGGCCAGGGCCGTTTGGCGGGGCACAAATACCTCGTAGCTCACGGCGTAATGCTCATTTTGTTCCGTCGAGGTGGCCTGCACCTGGTTGTTGGCGGTGGCAATGCTCACGCTTTTCACGCGGGCCTGCGCTTCGGCTTCGGTGCTGGCCCAGCTCGTTACTTTGGCCCGGATGCGTACGTTGGGACCGTCCCAGCCGTGCACCGTGATGCCGCCGTTGGCCCCGCCCTCAATACGCAGGGGCTGGCCAGCGGGCGCGGCCATGGTCAGGTCCCGGGTTTCGCAAAACTGCTTGTTTTCGCCATCGTTGCGCCAGCCGCGGCCTTCCTGGCAGGTGCTGGTAAACTGGGGCTCGGCAGTGGTTTGGGCCGTGGCGGCCAGGGCCAGGCAGTGGAGAGCGAGTGCAGAAAAAAGGGTTTTCATGGAGAAGGATTTAGGTGAGCTGTGGATGTGTTTTTTAATTAAGGTGCCACCTCGGCGGCGGTTGGTGCAGGGAGTACCTGGGTCGGGCCGATTCGTTACAGCCGCTCCAACATTTTTTTCCGGTTGAGCTTAGCACCTCCTTTTCGCCGGTTTTCCCGTATGCAGAAGCACATCTTTCCATTCACCCTCCTACCCCGCCCACCTTATGGATACCGTAGCTGCTGGCGTCACCCAGCTCCGCATTCAGCGCTTTGTCAACGTGTACTTCGTCGAAACCGGCACCCCCGGCGAGTGGGTGCTGATTGACACGGGCTTGCCCGGCAGCGCCAAAACCATCATTGCCGCCGCCGACAAGCTCTTCTACCCCGGCACCCACCCCGAAGCCATCATTCTCACCCACGGCCACCTCGACCACCTAGGCTCGGCCAAGGAGCTGGCCGACCACTGGAACGTGCCCGTGGTGGTACACCCGCTGGAGCTGCCCTACGTGACCGGCCAAGCCTTGTACCCACCACGCGACCCCACCGTGGGCGGCTCGCTGGCTTTTATGAGCCGCTTCTTCCCCACCCAGCTGCCCAACCTCGAAGACCGGGTGCAGGCGCTCGATGCCGACGACCCCAGCACGCCTTTCCTCATGAATTGGCGCTGGCTGCACGTACCGGGCCACGCGCCCGGCCAGCTGGCCTTCTTCCGCGACGCCGACCGGGTGCTGATTGGTGCTGACGCCTTCGCCACCTGCCACCACGACTCGGTGCCGGCCGTGCTGCTGGGGCTGCCCAAAATCAGCCGCGCCGGCACGCCGTTCAACTACGACTGGCAGGCCGCGCGCCAATCGGTGCAAGCCTTGGCCGACCTGGAGCCTAAGGCCATTGGCTGCGGCCACGGCCCGGTCATCACCGGTCCCGAGGCGGCAGCTGGCCTGCGCGCCCTGGCCGATAATTACCCCGTGCCCAGCCACGGCCGCTACGTGCACGAGCCCGCCCGCACCGACGCCAGCGGGGTGGAGCACCTCCCGCCCGCACCCAAAGACACCCTGCCCCTCAAGGCCGCCGTCATTGGCGGCAGCCTGCTGGTGGCGGGCGCAGCGTGGCTGCTTACTGGCGGACGGCGTAAAAACCGCAAAGCCGCCAAAACCTACCGCAAAGCTTACAATGCTTCGCTGAAAAAGCCCAGAGGCTACCAATCGCCTACCCCGCCGCCGCTGTACCGGGGAGGAGTTGGTGACTAATTGACGTAGAAGTCGCAAAGCGCCAATGCGTTTGTAACCAATAGTAGCGAATCACTAAAGACGCAAAGGGGCGGCACTTCATGCAGAAGTGCCGCCCCTTTGCGTCTTTGGTATACACCCTTTGCTTGGGTTTAGTCGCCCATTTTCACGGTGCCGTCGTCGTTGAAGGTGCGCTTCACCGTTTCCGAACCCTTCACCACCAGCCCAAAAACTTCCCGACCGCCATCGGCTTCCTGGTTCAAAATCATTGAGAGGGCCAGGGCGGGCTCGTTGTAATTGAACGTGCCACCGTAGGTCACCGGCTTGCCCTTGGAGTCAGAGTAGGTGAACTCGATGTTGTTGCCCTTGATGGTGTAACTACCCGCTTCGTCGAAATGGTTGGTGCCATAGGGGCCCGGAAACGTCAGCTTCTTCTCGTAGCGCCCGGCCGACCCCAGCGTGAGGGTGCCTCCCACACCGCGCGTGTTGGTGGGCTTGCTGCTGTATTTGGGTTCGTAAATCAGGTACACCGTGTAGGTGTAGGTGCCGAAAAACTTGGCCGGCAAGCTGCCAGAAACGGACCGGGTTGCGGGCGCGGCCGAGCGGGTGGCCACGGGTGGGGCCAACTTCTTTGTGGTTTTCGATTGGCCAAAAGCCGGGCCTGCTAGTGCAGCAAGCAGGAGTGCGTAGTAAGGTGTTTTCATAAAAGGGAAAAAGGGTGAGAACGCCCAAAAGGGCTGTCAAAATAGCGCGGGCAACTCCAGCGGGCAAACCAGCGGCCCCGGAAACAGCTAGGCGCGCCGTAGCTGGCTTCTTGGTCAGAGCCGCTTGTAGGCCACATTATCGAAGTAAAACCGCGTTACCTGGCCGGTTTTGTCGTTTCGTTCCACCGGAAAGGCCACGCCGCGGGTAGTGCGGCCCTGCGCGTCGGTCAGCGTTAGCAGCCAGCCGCTCAGGCTCCAGCGGCCGCTGTTGCTGCTGGTGCTACCGGCACTGTAAGTCTTAGCCCCCGCCTCGTTGCGCCCCCCGAAGCTTGACGCACCACCACCGCTGTAAGTGCCGTCGGGCCGGAATGTGAGGCTGCTCACCGCCGAAGCACTACCGCTGCTGGTGCTGATGGAGTTGCCCCCCTCGAAGGAACCCGCGAGCTGGCTGGGGCTTTGAAATGGCTTTCCGGCCAGGAAAATACCCATGTCCCAACTGAATGTGGTGGCTTGGGGCTCTACTTCGCTGCTGGAGGTTTGGCCGCTGGCCCAGCGCACGCTGAGCTTGTTGCCCACCACGCTGTAGCTGCCGCGCGAACTGGCCGGAAGAGCCGCTAGTTCCGCCGCCGAAAAGCCCTTGGGGTCGACGTACACTTGGCCGTTGGGGGCAAAATAGTAAGTTGATTTTTCCAAGGAGCGGGTGGCTATCCAGTAGCGCGTCATGAAAAACAGGCCCACCGGCCGGCCGCCGTTCACGGCCCCCGCCACGGGCTGCACCGGCGCAGGGCCAGCCGCCGCAGGGCGGGGTGCGGCCATGGCCGCCGTCCGAGCGGCCGGCGCGGGACTGGCGGCTGTCGGCCGCGGGGCAGCCGCGGCCCCGGCCAGGGCGTTTTTCTTGGCCAGGGCCTTAATCATGCCGTCTGAATCGTCGACGCTCATGTAGGCCTGGTACGCCTGCTGATAGGCCGCGGCTGCGGCGGCCTTGTTGCCGGCCGCTTCCAGCTGCTGCGCTTTTTTGTAGACTTCGGCGCCGGGAGGGCCACTGTAAGCGGGTTGGGCAAAAGCCGCAGCCGACACCAGCAGCAACGCTGGCAACACGGCTGAACAAAGGAAAACGCGAGTGGACATGCTGTTCATTGATTAAATGTTGTCATACAAGAACCCTGGGAAAGGCCATCAGGTCTTCCCAGCCCTTTCCATCATACGGCCCCGCCAGCGGCCAGCTAAACATGCCAGCCGGTGCAGCAGCGCGAGCCAGACCGAAGCAGGAGCTGCGTCGGTGCCTCGCCGGCATGAGGCGGCCACCCACGGCAGGCGGTGCCACTTGAGCAGAAAATTTCCTTTCGTGCGTTCGGAGGATTTCATAAGCTTGGAAAGCAGCCCGTGAAATTGCCGGAAACAGCGGCGTGGGTTCGCCCGAAAACTACTGCCGCCAACCGGCAGCTTCTAAGTGCAGTCTAGCAAAGCTTTTATAAAGTCGACGGACGGAGTTTTGCATCGGCGAATAACAAAGCCTGGCGGGGCTATACCTTGCACTGCTCCTCAGTCCCCGTAATAATGCCTTGCAGCCCGCAGCAACGTTTCTGGGTACAGAGAACCGGCACGCTGCTTCTTATTTTGCCTGCCTATGCCTTCCGCTGCCCCTCCCCCTTTCAGTTGCCTGGTGCTCGACGATGACCCGCTGGTGGGCGACCTCGTGAGCAGCTACGTGGCCCGTGTGCCGTCGCTGACGCTATGCGGCTGCCACGAAAACGCCCTGGCCGCTTTTGAGCACCTGAACCGCGAGCCCGTCGACATCCTCATCAGCGACATCGAGCTACCCGAGCTCAACGGGCTGGAATTGGTGCGGGCCCTGCGCCAGCCGCCGTTGGTCATCTTCATGACTTCCCACCCCGAGTACGCCCTGCCCACTTACGACCTCGATGCCGTAGATTTCCTGGTGAAGCCCCTGCGCTTCGACCGCTTTCTCCGGGCCATCGACAAGGCCCTGCTACTGCTCCGGGCCCGGGCTGCCGACGCCGCACAACCCGCCACCAGCAGCCCTGAACCCACGGACGAGGATGACACTTTCTTCATCCGCACCGAATTCCAGTTTCTGAAGCTGCACTACGCCGAGGTGGCCTACGTGGAAGCCATGCGCGACTTCGTGAAGGTGCACCTACTCGACGGCACGGTACACATCACCCTGGTCAACCTCAAGCACATGGAAGAGCAACTGCCCCCCGCCCTGTTTGTGCGCACGCACCGCTCGTTTCTTGTAAATGCCCGGCACATTGAGGCCGTCACCAACCAGGAGGTGCGCGTGCGCGGCGCAGAGGTGCCGCTGGGCAGCACCTTCCGCGACGCCGTGCTGCAACAAGTGGTGCAGCAGCGGCTGCTCAGCCGTCATCCCTCCAAGCGGGCGTAGGCGGCGGGCTGCTCGGCCGCGGGCAGGTGCAGCGTGAAAGTGGTGCCCTGGCCGGGGCCGGCGCTGGCCACCCACAGCTGGCCGCCGGTGCGGGTAGCCATGTCGCGGCTCAGCAGCAGGCCCAGGCCGGTGCTGCGGGCCTGCCCGGCCTCGCCGGTGCGGCGCTCCAGGGCCTCGGGCCGCAGGGGCTGGAGGGTGGTGGGTGCTGGCAGGCCCCGGCCGGTATCGGCCACGGCCAGTTGCCAAAGGCCGTTTTCGTGGGTAGCCGAAACGCTCACCGTGCCACCTGCCGGCGTAAATTTGATAGCGTTGGACAGCAGGTTGCGCAGCACCAGCCGCACGGCAGCAGGGTCGGCCCAGGCGTGCACCTCCCCCATCAGGCGATTTGTGAGCGTGACATCGGCCGCCTCCGCCGCGGGCGAGAGCAGGCCGATGTTTTCTTCCACCAGGCTGGCCAGGTTCAAGTTTTCGGGCCGGATGGGGGCACTGGCCCGCATTTGCAGCGCGGCCCAATTCAGCAGGTTTTCGAGCAGGGCCAGGGTGTTGTCGAGAGTGCGCGTGAGGCGCTGGGTGTACTGGCTGAGCTTAGCGGGCGGCAGCGGGGGGCCGTCCAGCAGCTCCACGAAGGCGTGCAGCGAATGCAACGGCCCCCGCAAATCGTGCCCGATGATGGAAAATAGCCGGTCCTTCGTCGCATTCAGCTCCGTCAGCTCGGCCCGTTGCAATTCAATCTGCCGGTTTTTGTGGCCCAGCAGGCGGTTCAGGCGCCACAACGCCAACCCGGCAGCGGCCACCACGGCCAAACCCAGCCCCAGCCCCCAGAGCTGGCGCTGCTGGGCTTGCAGGCGCTGCTGCTGGGCCTCGCCGGTGCGGGCCAGGGCCTGCGCCCGGGCCCGCTCCTGGCTAAGCTGGAAGTCGCCCTGCAGGCGCCCCATCTCCTCAGCTTTTGATTGTGTGAACAGGGTATCGTGGGCGGCGTGGGCCAGCTCGGCATACGTGAGGGCCTGCCGATAGTCGCCGCGCTGCTTCAGCAGACTGGCCAGCAGTTGCCCGGCCGTTTCCATCACGCTCCAGTCCTGAATGGGCGCGGCCAGCGCCAGCGCCCGCCGGGCCTGGGCTTCGGCCTCGGCCGCGTGGCCCAGCTTTTGGTGCAGCTGCCCTAGCGCTACTAATGTGGCCGCCAGTGTGCCATTATCGCCCGAATTTTCCAGCAGCGCGCGGGCTCGCTCCAACGTGGCTTGCGCGGCGGGGAGCCGCTTTTGCTCGGTTTGCAGCTGGGCGTAGTCGCTCAGCACCACGCCCAGCTGCGCCCGCTCGCCGGCCTGCTCCGACACCTTAATGGCTTCTTTATAAAACGTTTCGGCTGGCGCCAGCTCGCCCAATTGCTGGTGCGCGGCCGCCAGGTTGGTCAGGCAGTCGGCCAGCGCGCCCAGGTCGGGGCCGCGGCGCACCAGCGGCAGGGCTTGCCGGAAGTACTGCTGGGCCTCCCGGTACTGGTTGTGGCGAAAATACACGGCCCCCAGGTTGGTGAGGCAGTTGGCCTGCAAGGCGCTGTCCTGCAATTGCTGGGTGAGGCGCAGGGCCGGCAGCAGCATGGCCAGCGCCCGCGGAAAGTCGCCCCGGCTGCTGTAAATGATGCCCAGGCCGTTGCGGGTTCGGGCTTCGTCGCGCAGCGCGCCCTGCGCGTGGTAGAGGCGCAGGGCTTCCTCGCAGGCGCGCAGGGCGCCGGGGTAGTCGTCCTGCTCGTTGGCCACCTGCCCCAGGGTAAGCAGCACATCGGCCAGGTGCGGCTGGCCGGGTGTGCGCCGGGCCAGGGCCACGCCCTGCGCGAGGTAGGCGCGGGCCTCGGCGAAGCTGCCGTGCACCAGTTGGGCCTTGCCCAGCACGCGCAAGCTTTCAATTTCGCCGGGCGCAAAATGCAGGCGGTGCGCCAGGCCCTGGGCCTGTTGCAACAGGGGCTGCGCGGCCTCGTGCTGGCCGGCCCGCAGCAGGTTCTGGGCCTGGTGCAGCAGCGCCCGCACCTGCGCCGTATCGGGCGGGGACGGAGCTGCCAGCGCGGGGCCTGCCGCTATGAGCACAAGCCAGACGACGCCACTGGTGAAGCGTTGGACGCAGGCAACAAAGTGCTGGACCGTCGCGGGTAATCTTTCGCTAATGAAGTTCGTTTCCATTTCGCGGCAGCTGGTTTGAAAATTGCTCTTATTTATTCAAGTAAATAAACATTGCCGGCTCTGTTTTTGCCAAACCCGCGGCGGGCCCAGGAGCCGGCCGCGGGTTTACCTTCGCAACACAAGCCCTTGGCAAATGCGAAAATGCCGGCGGCCCTGTTTCTACTATTTCTATGCGCATTTTTCTGCTTGTCCCGCTGCTTGCTGGCCTGTTTTGTGTGAGCCCATCAAAGGCCCAAACCACCGACCCGGTACCGCCAACTTTCTATAGCACCTACACCTATACCGCCTATACCGTGTACGACACCACCAGCGCGGGCCCGCCCACGCGGGTGAGCGGCGTGGGCGGTACCCTCACCCTGCGCGCCGACGGCGGCTACGAAAAGCACCTGAGCATCGTGGCCTCGGGCAAGCCCTATTATTTCAACCAAACCGGCACCTATATCCTGACGGGCGACAGCATCCGGTTTGCGTTCAGCGACTTGAAAGGCAGCGACGTGCAGCGCGGCACCTTTCGTTTCCAGCCCGACACGCGGCGCCTCAGCATCACCATTTTTGGCTACCCTGTGGGCAATCGGGGCGAGTACGAGCTGGTGGCTACGCCCCCCAAAGCCCCCGGCAAGTCGCCCAAGGCCCGCGCAAAATCAGCGACCAAGCGCAAATAAGCCGGGTTGCGCGCCGTATTTGGCTGCCCTCGTTTGTTCTGGCTAACTTGCGGCCCGTTTCCGCTTTTCCGCCTGCGCGGTAGCCGGCACGGCATCGTAAATAGCTCCTTGTTACTTAGTTAATTGACCCCCTATGGGACGCGCGTTTGAATTTCGCAAAGGCCGCAAAATGAAGCGGTGGGACCGAATGTCGAAAGACTTCACCCGCATTGGCAAAGAAATCGTGATGGCCGTGAAGGAATCCGGCCCCAACCCCGACACCAACGCCCGCCTGCGCACGGCCATGCAAAACGCCAAGGGCGTGAACATGCCTAAGGACCGGGTGGAAGCCGCCATCAAGCGCGCCACCGGCAAGGACGAGAAAGACTACCAGGAAGTAGTGTACGAAGGCTACGGCCCCCACGGCGTGGCCATCGTGGTGGAAACCGCCACCGACAACCCCACCCGCACCGTGAGCAACGTGCGCATGTACTTCAACCGCGGCAACGGCGCCCTGGGCACCGCCGGCTCGTCGGACTATACCTTCACCCGCAAGGGCGTATTTAAGCTCGACGCCGCCGGTCTCGACCGCGACGAGCTGGAGCTGGAGCTGATTGACTTCGGAGCCGAAGACGTGTACGAAACCACCGAGGAAGACGAGCACGGCGCCGAGCACCAGTACATTGTCGTAGAGTCGGCCTTCACCGATTTCGGCCAGCTGCAAAAAGCCCTCGACGGCAAGGGCCTCAACGTGGTGAGCGCCACCTTGCAGCGCGTGCCCAATACCACCGTAAGCCTCACCGACGAGCAGGCCGAAGAAGTCGAAAAGCTCATCGAAAAGTTTGAGGAAGACGACGACGTGCAGGCCGTGTACCACACCATGGGCTAAGGCCTTTTGGTAAATAAAGTCTTTTAGAAGAACGTCATGCTGAGCGAAGTCGAAGCATCTCGCGTGCAGCAGTAACTAATTGCGTTGCGCACGCGAGATGCTTCGACTTCGCTCAGCATGACGTTTTTGTTTTGATTCCTTCCAGCACTGCGCTCCCGGCTTCGCCCCTGCTCTACCGCCCCACGCTCAACGGCCTGCGCGCCATTGCGGTGTGGCTGGTCATCCTCGGGCACTGGACGCACCTGCCGTTTCCGGTGGGCGAAATGGGGCGCATCACCTTTTTCGTGCTCAGCGGCTACCTGATTTCGGGCATCGTCTGGAAGCAGCAGGTGCACCCCGGGGCGCCCGCGGGCTGGGGCCGGCGCCTGCGCACGTTCTATGCGCGGCGGGTGCTGCGCATCCTGCCGCCCTACTACCTGGCGCTGGCCCTGGGCGCCGCGCTGCCACTGGCCACGCTGCACCAGTACCCGGGCTGGTTTGTACTGCCGTTTTCCAACCTGCTATTTTACCGCCTGCAGCACTGGGGCGAGGGCGTGGGCCACTACTGGACCATGGCCGTCGATGAGCAGTTTTACCTGGTGTGGCCCCTGCTGCTGGGCTTGCTGGGACGCCGGGTAGCCCCCTTTCTGGCGTTAGCAGCGGCGGGTCTGCTGTTTCGGGCGGTTTGGACTGCTTGGTTTACGTCGGGCTTCGTGCTGGTGCTGCTGCCCGCCTGCCTCGACATGTTTGCCACTGGCGCCGTGCTGCGCATCGTGGAGCACCGGCCGAGGGTGCAGGCCCTTGCGCGCGGCCCCTGGGTGGTGCTAGCATGGGCCATTTGGGTAAGCCTGTGGGGCCTCACGCACCTGATAGGCTCGGAAAATCAGGAACTGTGGCTGCTGACGTACACTAGCCTGGGCAGTGTAGCCGGGTTCCTCACGCTGGCCTGGGTACTGCGCACCCCAGATGCCGACTACCAGCCGCGCAATGGCTTCCTGCTGCACCCGGTGTTGCAATGGGTGGGCCGCCGCAGCTACGGCTGCTACCTCTACCACCTGCTGCTGCCCGTGTTCTTCCAACGCGCCATTTTTCGACTATTTCCGGCCACCATGGCAAGTGGGCCGGCCTTACGCGAGTTCTGGCTGGCCCCCATACCAACGGTGCTGGTGCTGACGCCCCTGCTGCTGGCCATGGCGGCAGCTTCCTGGGCCTGGTTGGAAGCCCCCCTGGAACGCTGGAAAGACAAATTCACTTACGCCAAAGCCTGATAGGCAAGCGGGTTTGCCCTTTTTGCTGTGGCTACTTTTATTTCACAAGCCGGCCCTGCCCCGTAGCATCCGGCCACGGCATGGCCGGCCGGGCCCGCAACTGCAGCGCATTGTGCCCGGCCCGCACCGCCGAATAGGCCAACCATACGGCAAGCACACTCCTTCCCAGCCAGCGAAACGACTTTTCGTACCGACTCGGAAGTTCCGCAGCATTTGGCCAGCGCGCCAGCACCAGCAGCACCACTGGCCCCACCAGCGCCGCGCAATAACGCTCGGCATTGTGGGGCCCCGTGGCCGCGCGCAAGGCCCCCGTGGCCAGCAGCAGGGCTGCGATGTTCACCAGTACCGCCCACCACAACATTCGCAGTTCCGCCCGAGCCCTTGCTCCACCCGTTTCGGCGGGCAAAGGGGCGCCAACCTGCTTTTCTGCTTTTTTATAAGGAAACAGGCAAGCCAGTAGCACCGGCAGCGCTACCGCCCACAGGCCCGGCAGCGCGTCTCGCCACGAAGCTCCCAGTGGCAGCAGCCACCGCACCAGCACAAAGCCGTAGTCGGCCACCGAACCCAGGGCATCCCAGGGCCGCGTGGCTTGGTAAAGCTTGGGCCCCGCCAACACCTCGGCGTAATAATTCCAGGCCAGGCCACCTATCACGCAGCCCACCGCGTGCAATAGCAGCGGCCGCCACTTTCCCTGCCATTGCCCCGTGAGCACCAACCCCGCCCAGGCCCCGGCCAGCAAAAACAAACCCGCCGTGCGCTGCAGCGGCAGCAGAAACCCTGCCGCCGTGGCCACCCATAGCCAGCCTAGCTGTTTTTGCCGGGTCCAGTTCAGCAGGGCCCAGAAATAAACCGCCCCCAACGCCCCAAACACCGTTTCCGACCACACGTACTTGGCCGGCACCAGTAGCGCCGCACTCAGCGCCAGCAGCCACGGCAGCCACCCACGGCGCCCAGCCGGCAACAGCCGCTCGCCTATCCGCGTCCAAAGCCCCAGGTAACTAAGCAGCGCGGCCCCGTGCAGCACCCGCACCCCCGCCGGACCGTAAAACCAAGCCAGCAGCAGCGGGTACAAAGGCCCCCAGTAGCGGTAGGGCCGCCCGTCGGGGGCCAGGAGTTGCCCGCTTTCGCGCCAGGTATGGGCCGCCCATTGGTAGTACACCGAATCGGAGGTTCCGCCAAATCCGGTGGCCGTCATGTATAAAAACAACCCCAGCAAAACCAGCAAAGGCAGCAATAACAACCAGCGTCGAAACCCCAAAACCATACAACGCGGAATAGCTCGCTATCAAAAGGCCCGATGCCTTCACAAAGCTAAGGAGCTGGTCTTTCAAATTCACACGAATAAAACCTTCTACATTTGGGCTGCTAATTATTTCCCTCGCCCACCTCCAGTTCCGACCTGTATGTTTAACTACCTCGTTAATTCCTTTAAGCGGAAGATGGCCCGCCGCATCACGCAAAAGCACCCCATGGTGCTCGATACGTTTGCCATTCCCGGCATCGGCAACGGGCAGGTGCAGTTTGCGAACTGGGAAAATCCGCTGGTAGAGAAGAAGGTTTTCACCAAAGAGACGGTCGATTTCTTCAAGAAATTTCTCCATCCCGGTGATTTTGCCATCGATATCGGTGCCAACATTGGCCATACCACCGTGCAAATGGCGTTGGCCACCGGCCCCACCGGCCTCACCCTCGGCTTCGACCCCAACCCCTACGTGTTCGAAATTTTGCAGCGCAACGCCACGCTCAATCCCGGGCTGGTGCGCATCGGGGCCCACAACCTCGCCATCTCCGAGCAAGACGACGAGTTCTACTACAATTCTTCCGAGGCGTCCTTTAACAACGGCGGCATCTCCAAAACCGCCAGCAACAAACACGGCAAGTACTCCCTCAGCACGAAAATCAAAGGCGTCAACCTCGAAGCTTTCCTCGAAAAAGAGTATCCCGACTTCCTCAACAAGCTTACGCTCATCAAAATCGACACCGAAGGCTACGACAAGGAAATCATTCGCTCCATTGCCGGGCTCATCACCAAATACAAGCCCGTTATCATTTCCGAATGTTTCGGCAAGAACTCTGATGAAGAGAAATTCGAGCAATTCAACCTGCTGGAATCCCTTGGCTACTCCCTGTTCTATTTCACCGATTTTGTGGCCACCACCGACATCATTCCCATCACGCGCAAGGAAGACATGCTGAAATACAAGCACTTCGACTTTTACGCCACGCCCAACGCTTAGCCGCAAATTTCAGCGCTAACCAAAAAAGCCCGCCACTAAAATTTCAGTGGCGGGCTTTTTTGGTTAGCGCTAATGAAGCAACTCAATTAGTCCACGTTGTCGTGCAGGAAGCGGTTGTCGCCCAGCAGCTCGTTGTCGTCCGACAGGTTGAAGCGCGAGATATTCTGGGCCGAGCTGGGCTCCACGTTCTCCAGCTTCACCTGGCGGCGCAGGTAAGCGGGCGTGTCGTACTGGCTCACGGCTTCGGGCGGCAGGCCGTTGCTGAGCTCCTGCAGGCGGCGCCGGCGCTCCAGCGCCTGGGCATCCATGGCCGGGCGCGGGCGACCGGCAGCTGCGGCTGGCTCGGGCGCCGGAACGGGCGCGTTGGAAGTCAGCACAGGCTCACCGGGCGCAGTGGCCGGAATACCTGCCAGCGGAGGGGCCGTGTGGGCCGAGGGGCCGTTCAGGTCGAACGTCACGCGCGCCGGCTCTGGGGCACCGAAGCTGGGCACAAACGGTGCCGCGCTGGCAGCCGCCGGAGCGCTGGGAGCTTGGGCTTCCGGGCGCGGAACCTCAGCCACCGGTGCGGCAGCAACCGGCTCGGCAGCGGCAGCACCACCCATGGCGGGCGTGGTGATGGAATGCGCCTCGCGGGCAAAGCCTGTGGCAATTACCGTCACCCGGATGCTCTGGCCCAGCGACTCATCAATGCCGTGGCCGAAAATCATTTCGGCGTCTTGCCCGGCTTTCTCCTGGATGTATTCCGTGATTTCCGTCAGTTCGTCCATTTCCAGCTCGTGCTCGGCGCCCGACATGATGGAGAGCAGAATGCGCTGTGCTCCGTGAATGTCGGTGTTGTTGAGCAGCGGCGAGTTCAGGGCTTCCTCGGCGGCGCGGCGGGCGCGGTTTTCGCCTTCGGTCACGCTGCTGCCCATCACGGCAGCACCGCTGTCCTTCATCACCGTTTTCACGTCTTCAAAGTCAACGTTCACGTCGGCCGTCACCGTAATGATTTCGGCAATGGACTTGGCGGCCGTGGTCAGTACCGTATCAGCTTTGGCAAAAGCGGCGCCCATCGTCAGGTTGCCGTAAATCTGCGGCAGCTTGTCGTTGAGAATCACCAGCACCGTGTCGCAGTGTTCGCTCAGGGCCTTGATGCCCTCTTCGGCCTGCTGGCGCTTCTTCTTGCCTTCAAACATGAACGGCGCCGTCACGATGCCCACCGTGAGAATGCCCAGCTCCTGCGCCACTTGCGCAATCACCGGGGCCGCGCCCGTGCCGGTACCACCGCCCATACCGGCCGTGATGAACAGCATCTTGGTGCCTTGGTTGAGCAAGTCGCGAATCTGCTCCTTGCTCTCAATGGCAGCTTGGCGGCCTCGCTCCGGCTTGGCACCCGCGCCGAGGCCTTCGGTCAGGTCAACGCCAATTTGCAGCTTGTTGGGCACCGTGGAGCTTTGCAGCGCCTGGTGGTCGGTATTGCAGATGATGAACTCCACGTCCTTGATGCCCTGCTTGTGCATGTGCTTCACGGCATTGGAGCCCCCGCCCCCCACACCAATCACCTTGATGATGGATTTATTCTGGGCCGGAATATCGAATTTGTAATTCATAAGAAAAATGTCATGTTGAGCGAAGCGAAACAACTCATCGCGCCCGCGCCGCACTGGGTTAATGACTCTGATAAACGCAGCCGTGAGAAGTTGCTTCGTTCCTCAGCATGACAGGCAGATTTAGTACTGTTTATCGTCGTAGTCGTCAATCAGCAGCCCTTTGGTGCGGCTGATGATGTCGCGGAAAAAGCGGCTGGCAGCACCGGGCTCCTTTTTAACCGGGGCCGGTTCGGGCGCCGAAGCCGGGGCCGGCGCGGCGGGCACCACCGCACGAGGTTCGGCCGGAGCCGGCGCCGGTGCGGGAGCCGCAGCCGGTTGCGGGGCGTAGTAAGCCGGGGCAGCGTGTAGCTGCTCTTCGTAGTCGTAGGGCGTGCGCGAGAGGTTGCGCTCATCGAGCGAATGGTAGCCCGACAGCACCAGGCCCACGGTAGTGGCGTACATCGGCGATTTCACCGCTTCGATGCGGCTCTTGCCGAGGTGCTGGTTGGGGTAGCCAATGCGGGTGTCGAGGCCGGTGATGTACTCGGTGAGCTGCTCCAGGTTCTGCAGCTGCGAGCCGCCGCCGGTGAGCACAATGCCCGCTGACAGCTTGTCGTGCAGGCCCATGCGGTAGATTTCGGCATACACCAGCTCCATGATTTCCGACATGCGGGCCTCAATGATGTACGCCAGGTTTTTCAGCGAAACTTCTTTGGGCGGACGGTTGGGCAGGCCGGGGATGCTCACGATTTCATAGTCGCTGGCTTCCTGGGCAATGGCTTTGCCGAACTTTACCTTCAGCTGCTCGGCCTGGCCGGGGGCCACGTTGCAGCCGGCCTTGATGTCCTGCGTGATGATGTTGCCGCCAAATGGCAGCACCGCCGCGTGGCGGATGATGCCGTCCTTGAACACGGCCAGGTCGGTGGTCCCGCCGCCAATGTCAATCAAAGCCACGCCGGCTTCCTTCTCCTCCTCCGAGAGGATGGACATGGAGCTGGCCAGCGGTTCCAGAATAAGGTCGGCGATTTCGAGGCCGGCCTTGGTCACGCACTTGTTGATGTTGTTGATGGCCGTGCTCTGGGCGGTGATGATGTGGAAGTTGCCTTCCAGGCGCACGCCTTCGTAGCCCACTGGGTCGGCGATGCCTTCCTCGTAGTCCACTTTGTAGTCCTGCGGCATCACGTGGATGATTTGCGAGCCGGGCTGGGTCACCAGCCGGTACATGTCCTGCGTGAGGCGGTTCACGTCGTCGGGCCCGATGGTGTCGTGCGAGTTGCGCGTGATGCTGCCGTTGTGTTGGAGGCTCTTGATGTGCTGGCCGGCAATGCCGACGTTTACCACTCCAATGCTAATTCCGGATTGTTCTTCGGCCTGCCGAATGGCCCGTTTAATGGCGTCTACGGTCTTGTCGATGTTGAGCACGATGCCGCGCGAAACCCCCTCAGACACGGCCTTGCCCATGCCCAGGATTTCGAGTTTGCCGAACTCGTTTTTGCGGCCCACCAGGGCACAAATTTTTGTGGTACCAATGTCGAGCCCGACGACGATTTTATCTTGTTGCATGGGAACAGTGCTGGCGAGCAGTGAAGAAGCGGTGAGTTGGAAACAAGAAAACAGCGGCCTTATGGCCTATGTTTCAGCGAATTACTATTCGCAAATAATTTGATTTTGGTATTCTACGTTTACGCGGTGGTAGGTGTCCCACCCCAAAACTGAGGGAATTTGACGGTAAAATACCATCAGCTTCGCAAATTTTTCAGAAATATTTTCGGGCAGCCCGAATTCTATTCGTTGGTCGCCCACTTGCTGCGTGAACGAAAGCTTGCCACTTGGTTCAATGAATACCTCCGAAACCTGGGCTTTCCAGAATTCATGCTCGTCTACGTAGCGCAAAAACTCCAGATAGCGACGCCCGGTGCTATCCTGGAAAAATCCAGTTGGTAGGTTGGCACCATTGGCCCTCGCCACGGTGGCCACGCGGGCCGTAAACAGGGGCGATAGCGGCAGCGTATGGCCCTCTGCGTCGACGTAGGTATCGAGGCGGGTGTCGGGGTGCGTGAGGCGGGCAATGGGGCGGTTTTGGCGCACGTCGGCATGCAGGTTGCCGCCTAGGTCGCGGTACACCTGGGCCTCGCGCACGAAGGGGTGGGCCTTTAGGCGGGCTTCCAGCTCGCGGAGGCGCGGGCCCTCGGGGCGGCTGCCCAGCACGGGCTCCTTGCCGCCTTTGGTGAGCAGGGCCGTGACGCCGCGCTCGCTGATGAAGTAGTTGTCGAACTCGTTGGCGATGTTAACGCGCACTTCGCTCACGGGCCGGGTGGCTTGGCGCACCACGGCAAATACGCCCAGCCCGCCCAGCACCAGGAGGCAAGCAGCGGCAACAAGTAGGTTTCTAACGGTGCGGTCCAAAGCAGGATGATTTAAAGGGATTGGTAGATTTAAGCCGCTGGCGGGCAAAGCACCTGGCCAGTGGCAACGCTTATTTCCAGCGCTCGGTAAGGATGGATTTTAGTTGCGGCACCAGCGTGTCGATGTCGCCGGCGCCCACTGTGGCCAGAACGTCAAAATCCGCGTCGGATTGCGCGGCAGCCAGCACTTCTTCTTTGGTGCGGATGGCTTTGACGGGAGCGGCGATGTCGGCCAAAAGGATTGCGGAAGTTATACCCGGCAGCGGCTTCTCACGGGCTGGGTAAATATCCAACAAAAATACCTCATCTGCAATACTTAAGCTTTGAGAAAAGCCCTCGGCAAAGTCGCGGGTGCGGGTGAAGAGGTGCGGCTGAAAAATAACGCGCAACCGCTTGCCCGGATATAGGGCCCGCACCGAGCGCAAAAAGGCCTCAATCTCCCGCGGATGATGGGCATAGTCGTCCAGATAGACGTTTTTGGGCGTTGTTACGACAAATTCAAACCGGCGCTTTACCCCCCGATACGCGGCCACAGCGGCGCGTAGCTTCTCGGGCGTCACGCCCTGCAACTGAGCCACGCTAGCGGCGGCCAGCATGTTTTCCACGTTGTGGTAGCCGGGCACGGCCAGTTCCAGGTCGGCCACGGTGCCTTGGGGGCCGTGCAGGTCGAAGTGGAACTGGTGGCCTTCGGCCGTGATGTTGGCGGCAAACAGGTCCGGGCCCTGCTCGGCATTGAGGCCGTAGCGGATGACGCGCGTGCCGGCCGGCGCGGCGGCGGCCACGCTGGGGTCGGCGGTGTGGTTGATGAGCAGGGTGCCGCCAGGCTTAATTTGAGCTACAAACCGGCGGAAAGATTCTACCAGCGCGTCTTTGTCGCCGTAGATGTCGAGGTGGTCGGCATCGGTGCTCGTGACGATGGCCACATCCGGAAACAAAGTCAAGAAGCTGCGGTCGTACTCATCGGCCTCCACCACAATGGGGGCCTCGGGCGTGGCGGGCAACAACAGGTTGCTGCCCAGGTTAACGGCAATGCCGCCGAGAAAGGCGCCCGCGTCGAGGCCAGCGTTGTGCAACAGGTGAGCCACCATGCTGCTGGTGGTGGTCTTGCCGTGGGTGCCGGCCACGGCAATGGTATAGCGACCCTGCGTGAGCACGCCCAACACCTGGCTGCGCTTGCGGATGTCGTAGCCCCGCTCCCGCAGCCACGCCCACTCCACGCTGTCGGCCGGAATGGCGGGCGTGAGAACGACAAGGGTCTGGTCGCGGTTTTCGCGCACGGCGGCTGGAATGTTCTCCACCGCATCGGCATAGTGCACGGCAATGCCTTCGGCGGTCAGGGCGCGCGTCAGCGGCGTTTCAGTTTTGTCGTAGCCACTTACCTGGTGGCCGTTGGCCTGAAACCAGCGCGCCAGTGCCGACATGCCGATGCCGCCGATGCCAAGAAAGAAAACGTAGGGGAACTGGTTCAAATTCTTACGGTGGGGTTTGATTGAACATCACGTCGAGCGCAGCCAAGCCATGACGTTCTTTTTCCGTTTTACTTCTTTATCAAATTCAGCAGTTCATCCACAATCGTAGCCGTGGCGTTGGGCCGGGCCAGTTCGCGCACGCGAGTGCTGAGCTGTTTTTGGCGTTCGGGGTCGGCCAGCAGGCGCAGGGCTTCGTCGTAGAGGCGCGACGGGGCGTGCTCGTCGGTAATGAGCACGGCGGCACCTTTGCTTACCAGAGCGAGGGCGTTTTTGGTTTGGTGGTCTTCGGCCACATTGGGCGAGGGCACTAGAATGCTGGCCTTGCCGGTAAGGCAAAGTTCGGAGACCGATAGGGCCCCGGCGCGGCTAATGACCACATCGGCGGCGGCGTAGGCCAAATCCATGCGCTGGATGAACTCCAGCGCGTGCAGGTTGTGAGGCTGGTCGGCTTGCTGGCGGGCTTCGGGGAAATAGAGCTTGCCCGTTTGCCAGAGCAGTTGGATGCCGGCGTCGCGCAAGCGCGAAATGGCGGCGGCGGTGGCCAGGTTGAGGGTACGGGCGCCGAGGCTCCCACCTATCACCAAAATCGTTTTTTTACTGGGGTCGAGGTCAAAGAACTTGATGGCTTCGGCGCGGTCGCCGCTGGCTATTTCGGTGCGCACGGGGTTGCCGGTGAGGATGAGCTTGTCCTTCGGGAAAAACTTTTCCATGCCGTCGTAGGCCACGCAAATCTTGTTCACCCGCTTGGCCAGCAGCTTGTTCACCAGGCCCGCATAGGAGTTTTGCTCCTGAATCAGGGCTGGAATAGCGCGGGAGGTGGCTGCCAGCAGCACGGGCGCCGAGGCGTAGCCCCCCACTCCCACCACGGCATCGGGCCGGAATTCCTCAATCAGTTTACCGGCCTTGCGCACCGAGCGGAACACCCGCACCGGAAACAGCAGGTTTTTGGGCGTGAGGCGGCGCTGCAGCCCGGTAATGTCGAGGCCCACAATTTTATAGCCAGCTTCGGGCACGCGGGTCATTTCCATGCGGCCGTTAGCGCCCACAAACAGAATCTCGGCGTCGGGCAGGCGCTGGCGCAATTCGTTGGCAATGGCCACGGCCGGGAAGATGTGCCCGCCCGTGCCGCCGCCGGAGATGATGAATTTCATGTTTGGTTGTCAGTTGTTCGTTGTCGGTTGTCAGCTTTTAACGGAGCCAGAAGTAGCCGAAACTGACAACTAACAACGAATAACTGACAACCAGAACGGCTACGCATACGCCGTGCGCTGGCTGGGGATGCGGGCCGCGTCGGGGTCTTCGCCCACCATGGGGCGCACTTCGGGTTCGCCGCGGCTCACGGCCAGGATGATGCCGATGCTGATGCCGGTGAAAATGAGCGAGGTGCCGCCCATGCTCAGCAGCGGGAGCGGCAGGCCGGTAATGGGGCCCAGCCCCACGGCCACGCCCATGTTTACCAACGCTTGCATCACGAGACTAAAACTAAGCCCCGCTGATAATAGCCCGCCAAAGGCGCCGTAACTGTTCATCACCGTTTTTAGCCCTCGATAGAGAAAGGCCATGTAGAGCAGCAGCACCACGGCGCCGCCAATCAGGCCGTACTCTTCGATGATGATGGCGTAGATAAAGTCGGAATACGGGTGCGGCAGAATATTGCGCTCGGTGCTTTTGCCAGGGCCTTTGCCGGCGATGCCGCCGGTGGCAATGGCGATGTAGCTGTGTTCGAGCTGGAAGGGCGTTTTCTTGGTAGGGTCGGAGAAGTTGGTGAGGCGCGACTGCACCGTTTTCCAGCGCTGCCCGCTGGCCAGGGCCGTGCCACCCACCGTCACGCCAATGACCACCATCACCAGCATCTGCCGCAGCGGCACCCGGCCGATGAACATGAGCAGCAGGCAGGTAGCAAACAGCAGCGAAGCCGTGGAGGCGTTGGTGAGGGCGATGAGGCCGCAGATGATGCCCACCCACAGCATTACCGGAAAGAGCGTGCTCCAGAAGTCTTCCAAATGCTGCTGGCGGCGGCTAAGCATGCTGGCCAGGTGCGAAATCAGGGCCAGCTTGGCCAAGTCGGAGGGCTGGAAGGTTTGGTTGATGACCGGGATGGTCATCCAGCGCGAGGCGCCATTGGTTTCGCCGCCCAGCAGGTAGGTGAACAGCAGCAGCGGCACCGAAATGAGCAGCGCGTACAGCGCCAGGCGCGAGTAGTAGCGGTAGTCGACGCGGTGGGCCAGCCACATCAGCCCCAGCCCGGCCACAATCAGGGCCGTGTGCTTGAGCGCAATCATCTCCACGGCCGAGCCGGAGCGGCCGTGCATTTCGTTGCGGTAGGCCAGCGTGCCAGTGGCCGAATACACCACCGCGATGCTGATGAAGGAAAACAGCAACACTATGGCCCACAAAATAGGGTCGCCTTTGAGGTTGCGCTGCAGCCAGATTTTTACGGGTTCCATGGCGTTGGGGTATGAGGGAAGGAGGGTATGGGGATAGGAGGTGTTAGCAGGGTTGAAGCAGGAAACTCCTACCCTCCTACCTTCTTACCCTCGTTACCTAATTCACCGACGGCGGCGGCGAATTGCCGGCCCCGGTCTTCGTAGTTCTTGAAAAGGTCGAAGCTGGCGCAGCAGGGCGAAAGCAGCACCACGTCGCCGGGGGCGGCGAGAGCAGCGGCGCGTTGCACGGCGTCCTTCATGCTTTGGGTTTCCTCCACGTGCGGCACAATGGGGTCGAACGTGGTATGTAGCTTGGTATTATCCACGCCGAGGCAGATAAGGGCCTTCACGCGGTGTTCGGCCAGGCTGAGCAGGCTGCTGTAGTCGTTGCCCTTGTCGGTGCCGCCGGCAATCCAAATGATAGGCTCATGAATGCCGTCGAGGGCATACCAGGCAGCTTCCACGTTGGTGGCCTTGCTGTCGTTGATGTAGCGCGCACCGTTGATTTCGCCCACCAGCTGCAGGCGGTGGTCGGCATTGCGGAAGGTGGCCAGGGCGGCCTCAATCTGTTCGGCTTCGAGGCCGGCCACGCGGGCGGCGAGCACGGCGGCCAGGGTGTTCTGGCGGTTGTGCTGGCCGATGAGGGGCGAGCGGGCAATACTGATTTCCACGCCGCCGTCCTCGCTGAGGCCCGGCGCCAGGTTGGTGCAAAGCGTGTCTTCGCCGGTGTAGTAGCCGGCCAGCCAGGCATCGGGCCGGTGGTGAAGGCTGAACGGCAACTGCTGCGCGGCCATGAAAGCCGATTGGAAATATTTGCCCGTCACCTCATCGTCGGCGTTGTAGATGAAAGCGCCGCTGCTGTCGAGGTTGCGGGTGATGCGCAGCTTGGCCTGGGCGTAGTTTTCGAGCGAGTAGCCGTACCGGTCGAGGTGGTCGGGGGTGATGTTGAGCAGAATGGCCACCCAGGGCTGAAAATCTTGGGTGTCATCCAGCTGGAAGCTGCTCAGCTCCACCACATAGTAGTCGAACTTGTCTTCAATCACCTGCTCAGCCAGTGAGAAGCCCACATTGCCGGCCAGGCCCACGCGCAGGCCCGCTTCCTTCAGCAGGTGATAAGTGAGCAAGGTGGTGGTGGTTTTGCCGTTGGTACCGGTGATGCAGATGCACTTGGCGCGGGTGTAGCGCCCGGCAAACTCAATCTCGGAAATGACCGGAATCTGCTTCTCGCGCAGCGCCTGAATCACGGGCGCTTTCTCGGGGATGCCGGGGCTTTTCACCACTTCATCGGCTTGTAGAATACGGTCCAGCGTGTGCTGGTTTTCTTCGAAGGCAATGCCGGCCTGGGTGAGCTGCTGCTTATAATCGGGTTGAATGGTGCCGCGGTCCGACACGAATACCGTGTGGCCCTTGGCTTGGGCTAGCAGCGCGGCCCCCACCCCGCTTTCGGCGGCTCCGAGGATGACGATGTTCTTCTGGTCAGTCATGCTGAGCTAAGCGAAGCATCTTATCACGGTTACTTAAACTGACTGAGGCGGCGCGACCGTGATAAGGTCCTTCGCTCCGCTCAGGATGACAGGTATTTTCTAGCGCAGCTTCAGCGTAACCAAGGTAATAACGGCCAGCATGATGCCCACAATCCAGAAGCGCGACACAATTTTGGATTCGTGGTAGCCGAGTTTCTGGTAGTGGTGGTGCAGGGGCGACATGCGCAACAGGCGGCGCCCCTCACCGTACTTTTTGCGGGTGTATTTGAAGTAGCTCACCTGCACAATGACCGACAGGTTTTCAATCAGAAACACACCGCACAGTACCGGAATCAGCAATTCCTTGCGCACAATGAGGGCCAGCACTGCAATGATGCCGCCCAGCGCCAGCGAGCCCGTGTCGCCCATAAATACCTGCGCCGGGTAGCTGTTGTACCACAAGAAGCCGATGCACGCGCCCACGAATGCCGTGCAGAAAATAACCAATTCGCCCGAATCCGGGATGAACATGACGTCGAGGTAATCAGCCAGTAGCGCGTTGCCGCTCACGAAAGCGAAAATGGCCAGCGTGACGCCGATGATGGCCGAGGTGCCCGCTGCCAGCCCGTCGAGGCCGTCGGTGATGTTGGCACCGTTGCTCACCGCCGTTATCAGGAAGATGACGATGGGGATGTAGAGCAGGCCGTAGAGGCCGTTGAAGAGCGTACCGGCCGAGGCAAACAGGTCACCGTAGTTCAGCTCGTTGTTCTTCATAAATGGCACCGTGGTAATCATCAGGTGCACGTCTTTGAACACCTTGCTGGCCTCGATGGCTGAGAACGTGCCGTTGGGCAGCAGGTACTCGCGCACGGTGATTTCATTGCTATAAAACAATACCCAGCCCACCGTGATGCCGAGGCCCACTTGGCCCAGCACCTTAAAGCGCCCGCTCAGCCCCTCTTTGTTTTTACGAAACACCTTGATGTAGTCGTCCAGGAAGCCAATCAAGCCCAACCACACCGTGCTCAGTATCATGAGAATGATGTAGATATTACGCAGGCGAGCCAGCAAAATCACCGGCACCAGAATGGCCAGAATGATGATGAGGCCGCCCATGGTGGGCGTGCCTTTCTTCTCGTTTTGGCCCTGCAGGCCTAGGTCGCGGATGCTTTCGCCCACCTGCTTGCGCTGCAGCAGCTTGATGAGGCGGTGGCCAAAGGTTTGGGCGATGAGCAGGGAAATCACGACCGCCAGCCCGGCCCGGAACGTGGTGTACTGAAACACCCCGGCGCCGGGCAGGTGGAAATGTTCGTGCAGGTAACGGAAAAGGTAATAAAGCATTCGGGGGAGTCTGGTAGGCGTTCTGCGTACTATGCGCCGCCTGTCATCCTGAGCGCAGCGAAGGACCTTATCAAGTCAGAACCTCTCGTTCTGCGGTGATAAGGTCCTTCGCTGCGCTCAGGATGACAGGAGAATCAAAGACGACACAACGCTACTTATTTAATTGAGTAAAAACTTCGGTCAACACTTCCTTATCGTCAAAGTGTGACTTTACGCCGCGAATGTCCTGATAATTTTCGTGGCCTTTGCCGGCCACCAGCACAATATCATTCGGGCCGGCCAACGCCACGGCGGTTTCGATGGCGGCGCGGCGGTCGGGCACGGTCTGCACTTTGGCGGAGTCGGGCGCGGTCACGCCGGCCTGCATTTGGGCCAGGATTTCGAGCGGGTCTTCGAAGCGCGGGTTGTCTGAGGTGAGGACGACTTTGTTGGACAAGCGGGCGGCCAGGTTGGCCATGATGGGGCGCTTGGCCGCGTCGCGGTTGCCACCGCAGCCCACTACCGTGATGATGTGCTGGCTGGGCTGGCGTATTTCGTGCAGGGTTTGCAGCACGTTTTCAAGTGCGTCGGGGGTGTGGGCGTAGTCGATGATGCCCGTGATGGCCTGCTGCCCCGACAGCACCGGCTCGAAGCGGCCAGGCGCCGTAGTCAGGCCCGAGAGGATAGTGAGTACCTCAGTGGGGTCTTCGCCCAGCAACACGGCCGCGCCGTACACGGCCAGCAGGTTGTAGGCATTGAACACGCCGATGAGACGGAACAGTATTTCGCGGCCGTCGATTTCGAGATGCAGGCCGTGCACTTCGTTGGCCACCAGCTTGGCCCGGAAGGTGGCCGCCCCGCGCAGCGAGTAGGTTTCGCGGCGGGCAACGGTGTTTTGCAGCATCACCGGGCCGCGCTTGTCGTCGGCGTTGGTGAGGGCGAAAGCAGTTTTGGGCAGCGCATCGAAGAAGCCCTTTTTGGCCTTCAGGTAATTGTCAAAAGTGCCGTGGTAGTCGAGGTGGTCGTGCGTAAGATTGGTGAACACGCCGCCCGCGAAGCGCAGGCCCGTGACGCGGTGCTGCGCCACCGAGTGGCTGCTAACTTCCATGCAGGCGTGGGTGCAGCCGGCTGCCACCATGCGGGCCAGCAGCGCATTCAGCCGGATGGCGTCGGGCGTGGTGTGGGTGCTCGGGATGATTTCTTCGTCAATCTGGTTCTGCACCGTGCTCAGCAGGCCGCAGTGGTAGCCCAACTCGCGCAGCAGCTTGTGCAGCAGGGTGGCACAGGTGGTCTTGCCGTTGGTACCCGTCACCCCCACCAGCTTTAGCTGCCGCGAGGGGTGCCCGTGAAACGCGGCGGCCATGTGGCCCAGGGCTTCGGCGCTGTCCTTCACCAGCACGTAGGCCGTGGCGGGGTTTAGCACGGCCGGCAGTACTTCGCACACCACGGCGGCCAGTCCTTTTTCTACCGCGCCTTCGATAAACTTATGACCGTCGGTGGCGGTGCCGCGCAGGGCAAAAAAGGCCACGCCCGGCGCTGCCTCGCGCGAGTCGAGCGTAAGGCCGGTGATGGGCACATCGGTGGGGCCGTGCTGGCTGAGCACGGGTACATCGGTGAGCAGCGAAAAGAGCGGTAGGGAAATCATGTGGGTTGAGCCTCACCCCGGCCCCTGTCCGTGGGGAGAGGGGAGCCAGACGAATCAGGGGTGATTATAAAGTTGTTTAGGCCCGCCGCACGACGGGCTTTGGCGCGTTCTTTTTATTGTTTTTGTCCGAAGTAGTTGAGCGACCCTCTTTCGGCGAATTTGAAACCTTGGCTTTATCAGTGGTTTTCGCACCGCTAGCGGCAGATTTAGCAGTTGATGAAGCAGCCGGCTTAGCAGCCTTTGCATTCGGTTTTACACCAGCCGAGTGCTCGGCCACGGCGGTTTGCACATTGGCCTTCTCGCGGTTGGTGAACGACTTGCGCTCCTTGGCGGCAGCTTCCATCTCTGCGGGTACCAGCAGCTTGTTTTCAGCCAGGTCGGTGTGCTCAGGCTCGGGAAGTGCCTGCGGAGCAGCCAGGCGCGGGCCCGATTCCGCCAGGTTCAGGGTGATGATATCGCCGCGCTTGATGGGCGTGCCCACGGCCAGCGACTGCTCCCGCACGCGGCCCGTGCCCACGGCCCGCACGTGCAGGCCCCGGTTTTCCAGCAAGAAAAGCGCGTCGCGCAAGCTCAGCCCGCGCACCTGCGGCACGCGGCCGGTGCGCACGGGGTTCACCACCAGGGCGACAGTGCGGGCGTGGAAAGCCGTGTCGGAGGCGGCCCGCACCCATTCCTCGCCGCCGGTAGCCTGGGTGTTGCCGGCCAGGCCCAGCTTCTGGCACACCAGCGCCAGCTCGTCTTGCATGCCGGCACGCACCAGGGGCACGTGGCTCTTGTTCAGGCGGGCCTTGGCCAGCAGGGGGCGCTGGCTCAGCAGGTCGCGGGCCATGCACTTGTCGGCCACTTCGCGGAACACCGGCGCGGCCACATCGGCGCCGTAGATGCGGCCGTTGCGGGGCGAGTCGACCACCACAATGCAGCTGTATTTGGGCTTGTCGGCCGGGAAGTAGCCGCAAAAGCTGGTGGAATACGTCTTCGTGTACTGCCCGTTTTTGAACTTCCAGGCCGTACCGGTTTTGCCGGCTATGCTGTAGTCCTTGGGCCGGATGCTGCGGGCCGTGCCGGCCAGCACCACGCCTTCCATCATGGCCTTCACCTTTGCCAACGTGGCGTCGGAGCAGATTTTTTGATTCAGCACCCGGGGCTCGTTGCGCTGCAGCACCTGGTCGGCCTGCTTGATTTCGCGCACTATCATGGGCTGCATTTTCACGCCGCCGTTGGCCACGGCGTTGTAGAAGGCCAGCGTTTGCAGCGGGGCCAGCTTCAACTCGTAGCCAATGCTCATGGTGGTGAGCGAGGTGCGGCTCCAGCTGCGGTCCTTGGGGTCTTTCACGTAGGGCAGCGCCTCGCCGGCCATCTGGAAGCCCAGGGGCTTATCGAGGCCGAACTTCTTGAGGTAGTCAGTGTACTCGGTGGGGTTGGCCGAGAAGTATTTGTCCACCAGCTTGGCTACGCCGATGTTGCTCGACTTCTCGAACACCTGCTGCACCGTGATGCGGCCGTAGCCGTGCGAATCCGATTTCACGGCCCCGCCCACGTACATGCGGCCGTTGCCGGTGTCCACCATGTCGTCGAGGGTCACCTCGGGCCGGGCTTCAAACAGGGCCATCATCGAGGCCAGCTTGAACGTGGAGCCCGGCTCGGTGCGGCCCTGGTCGGCAAATGCGTAGTTGTAGTCTTCCTTATAAGTATCGTCCGACGCCTTGCCCAGATTGGCCACCGCCTTGATTTCGCCGGTAGCCACTTCCATCAGAATCACGCAGCCGTACTGGGCGTTGTTGTCGACCAACGACTTGTAGAGGGCGTTTTCGGCTACGTCCTGCAGGTTGATGTCGAGCGTGGTTTTGATGTCGTAGCCCGGCAGGGGCTTTATTTCGGTGCCGTCGAACACCGGTTTCACGCCGCCCGGTACGCGCTCAAACAGGGCCTCGCCCGGCTTGCCAGCCAGGCTCTGCTCGAAGGTGTATTCCAGGCCCGCACCGTGCTTGTCCTCGTTCACAAAGCCAATGGTGCGCTGCGCCAACCCGCCAAACGGGCGGAAGCGCTTGTCTACTTTCTCGAAAATGGCGCCGCCCCGGTTGCGCTTGGCCCGAAAAATGGGCCAGTTGGCCAACAGCTTCTTTTCCTGAAAGTTGATTTGACGCGAGTTGAGGCGGATGTAGCGCATCTTGGCGGTGCGCGCGTTTATCAAGCGCCGCTTGTACTCCTGCACGCTGCGGTCGCCGAAGAAGTGGGACAGCCGGTAAGCCAGCGAGTCCACGTTGGCCTTAAACACCTCGTCATCGACCACGCCCGGGTCCCAGGCCACCCGATAGAAAGGCAGCGAGGTCGCCATAATGCTCTCGTTGTCAGAATAGATGTTGCCGCGCGTGGCCGGCACCGCCTGGTAGCTGATGCGCCGCTCCTGCTCCAGCGCCCGCCACTTGGCGCCCTCCTGAAACTGAATTTTGGTGGCTTTCCAGAATATCGCCGACGAAAACACAGCTACCCCCAAAAAGGCCAGCCGCACTCGCGTGACGATGGATTTTTTAACGCTGCCTTTCATCGGGAATGGCTTCTAACGGCTTTCTTATCAGAGGGCTTGGCTTTGCGCGCCGCAGGCTTAGAAGCGGCGGGCTTCGCCTTGGCATTGGCCTTGCTGCCAGCAGCATTTTTTCTGGGGCTGGCAGCCGGTTTGGTAGGCTTGGTCTTGGCTTTGGGAGCCGTTGTCCGGGGGGCTACTGCCGGCCGCGCCACGGGCGTAGCCGTTGCGGCCGAGTCGCCGTCCAGGACCTGGGGCGGAGCAATGATTTCGGGGCCGCTGTCCACGCCGTTCTCCGACGCTTCGCGCCGGCGCCGGCCGGCCTGCACATCAGCCTGCTCGGCGGCGGCCGAGTCGCGGGCGGCGCGGGCGGCCAAAGTGTCGGCCGTGAGCACGGGCATCAGCTCCAGCTCCGCGGCATCGAGGTGGCCCTTGGGCACCGTGATGCGGAAGGGCGGCGAAGAGCTTTCTACCAAGCCAAAGGCGGCCACTCTGCGCGCCACCTCGCTCTGCTTGCTGGCCTCCATGTAGTCCGACTTCAACGTGGTATAGTCGGCGCGCAGGTCTTCGGTTTCCTGCTTGAGGCGCAGGATATTGCGGTTCATGCGGTTGCCATAGTGCGTGTTGCCGATGTAAACCAGCACCAGCAGCATCACAAACAATAGCTTGGGCAGGTAGCGCACCGGCAGGCCATCCCGAAACAAGCTGTCGACGCTGGTAAGCCGGTCGAGCAGCGAAAACAGGCTCCACGAGCTACGCGGCCGGGTCGGCTCGGGGGCGGGCTTGCGGGGGCGCTTTTCACGCACCGGGGCCGGCTCGGGGGCTGGCGCGGGTTCGGGCGCGGGTACCTCCACCACGGCGGCCTCGGGCAGCACTTCGGGCGCCGGCGGGGCTACCTCGCGGGGCACGTTGGCCCGGCGCGGGCTGTCGGTGGGTCTGAGCGTATTGGCGGCCATGGCTACCTCTTATTTTTTGATTGCAACCCGCAATTTAGCACTCCGCGCCCGGCTATTCAGCGCAATTTCGGCGGCATCGGCTTCCTCGGGCTTGCGGTTGAGGGCCTCAAAGGGCTTGCTTTCATTGCCAAAGAAGTCTTTTTCGACGGCTCCAAAAAATTTGCCCTTGGCGATGAAGTTTTTCACCAGCCGGTCTTCCAGCGAATGGTAGCTCATCACCACCAGACGCCCCCCCGGGCGCAGCACCTCGGCCGTTTGCAGCAGCATCTCCTGCAGGGCTTCC
Source organism: Hymenobacter properus (assembly GCF_015694735.1). Lineage (GTDB taxonomy): Bacteria > Bacteroidota > Bacteroidia > Cytophagales > Hymenobacteraceae > Hymenobacter > Hymenobacter properus. The sequence continues at coordinate 614,283 of NZ_JADQDP010000001.1, forward strand.
ATCTCCTGGTTCACCTCGATGCGCAAGGCCTGAAAAACCTGCGCGAGGTACTTGTTTTCCTTCCCACGCGGCGTGCAGGCTTGAATAGCCTGCTTCAGCTCGCCAATGGTTTCGAGGCGCCGGCCCCTGCGCCCGGCGGCCACGGCCTGGGCCAGGGTGCGGGCGTTGGTCACTTCGCCGTACATGCCGAAGATGCGGTGCAGGTCGGCCTCCTTGTAATCGTTCAGCACGTCGGCCGCCGTGAGCGGGCCGTCGGGGTCCATGCGCATGTCGAGCGGGCCATCAAAACGGGTCGAAAAGCCCCGCTCAGGCGTGTCGAACTGGTGTGAACTCACGCCCAGGTCGGCCAACAGGCCATCTACCGGCAAAGCATTACGTGCCTGTAATTCAGATGTTAAATCCCGGAAGTTAGCCTTTACAAATGTAAACTGTGGCCGAATGAGCTTCTGTGCCTCTGCTTCTGCGTCGGCATCCTGGTCGAAGCTGTAGAGGTGGCCGGTAGTAAGCTTTTCGAGGATGCGGGCCGAGTGCCCTCCCCCACCGAAGGTCACGTCGACGTAGCGGCCGTCGGGGCGCAGGTCGAGCCCGGCCAGGCACTGGGCTAGCATCACGGGGCGGTGGTAGGCAATATCGTTGGCGTAGTCGCTCATGCTGCGGGGCCGCCGGGGGCGGGCGTTTCAACCGACAAAAACTTCTGGGCCAACTTACTAAAGCTTTGCTGGTCTTTAATCAGGAATTCGTCGTAGCGGGCCGGGTCCCAAATTTCACAACGGTTGCCCAGGCCCACAATAATGGCTTCTTTCTCGATGCCGGCGTAGCGCAACATGGTGCGCGGCAGCATAAATCGGCTGATGGAATCCAACTCTACTTCGGTCATGCCCCGGAAAAAGTTGCGCTGAAACTGCCGGTATTCCTCGTTGAATTCGTCCAGTGCCATCACTTTCTCGTGGATGACCTGCCATGCGGACCGGGGATAGAGCACCAGGCAGGGCTCGAAGCCGCGCACCAGCACGAGTTGGTTGCCGGATTGCTCCGGCAGGTTGCCTTTCACTTTGGCCGGCAACACAAGCCGCCCCTTGGGGTCAAGCTTGCATTCGTATTCGCCGGACAACAGATTCATAGGCTTTAGTCGCCAGGAGAAGGAGGCGATATATGCAAATGTACGGGACTGATTTTGAAATTCAACCACAATTTACCATTTCTTACCACAAAAGAAAAACAGCGAAAATGCACCCGGAAAGGCACTTTTTGCACCGATATTAAAGGCATTGAATTACCTGATTGCGGTCGGCTATATGTAATTTGACAATCTGTCAGGCTGAGAAAAAGGAAGCAAGACGCAACGCTAACGCAGCCAATGCTGGCCACGATGTTGTACCGAGCCAGCCCGATTTTCACACCGCAGTCAGCGGCCGGCCGATAGTATCTTTGCGGTAGTCATGCCGCGCTATACATTGTTCCGTCGCCTCGTCAGCCTGCTGCTGGCTGTGCTGGTGCTCACCACCTCGGTGGGCCTCACGGTGCAGCGCCTGACCTGCCGCATGAGCGGCCGCAGCACGGTGGCCCTGACGGTGGCCGGGCGGGCCGACTTGCAGGGCTGCACGGCTGACATGACGCCGGCCAAACCCACGGCCAAAGACAACTGCTGCGACTTCAGCAAGCAGCTGCATAAGCTTACCACGCCGGCCCACGAGCTAACGGCTAAAGTGCTGCTGCCCCTGCCGGGCCCGGCCCTGCTGCCTACAGCGCCGGCCTGGCCGGCGCTGGTTTCGGCCGCGCTGCCTCCTGCCAGCACGCCACGCTGGTTCGCGGCCGATTCGTCACCGCCCCCGCTGGGCGGACGCGGCTTGCTGGCGTTTGTCTGTACGCTGGTGGTTTAGGGTTTTCTGAAAATGCGCCCGGCGGCTTCGCTGCGCCGGGGCGGCAGGGCGGCGGTGGCCGCCTATTATTCAGAAAGCCTTAACTTACAGACCTTATGAAACCTATTCGCGGGATAGTCCCGCCTTTGGCCCTCGTGGCAGGCATAGCGGCCGGCCTGGTGCCGGGCGCTACCCAAGCCCAAACCATTGCCCCGGTGCGGGGCGAAGTGACCGAGGCCGGCAAGGGCACGCCCCTGCCCGGCGCCGTGCTGCGCTGGCTCTTTGATGCCGAAGACGCTAATGCCCCGGTTATCACCACTACTTCGGATGCGGGCGGGCATTTCACCTTGCCTCGGCCGGCGCGGGCAGCCTCGCGGCTGGTGGTGCAGGCCCTAGGCTACCGGGCCGATACGCTGGCGGTGCCCGCCACCGGCGCCCCCTACCTGCGGGCAGCCCTGCGCCCCGGGCAGGAATTGGGCGAGGTGACGGTGACGGACCGCGCGCCCGCCTACTCCTCGCTGACGCCGGCCCACACGCAGGTCATTTCCAGCCGCGACCTCACCAAATCGGCCTGCTGCAACCTGGCCGAGAGCTTCGAAACCAATGCCTCGGTGGAGGTGACGACGTCGGATGCGGTGTCAGGGGCCAAGCAGATTCAGCTGCTGGGCTTGGATGGCAGCTACTCGCTGCTGACCGTGGACAACCAGCCGGCCCTGCGCGGGCTGGCCGCCCCCTACCGCCTGGGCTACCTGGCCGGGCCCTGGATTGACAACATCGAAATCATCAAGGGCACGGGCTCGGTGGTGAACGGCTACGAGGCTATTTCGGGCCAAATAAACGTGAAGCTGAAGGAGCCGGAGAAAACCGACCAGCTGTTGTTCAACGCCTACGCCAACGACCTCGGCAAGTTTGACGTCAACCTGAACACCTCGGCCCGCCTAAACGCCAAGTGGAGCACCGTGCTGCTGCTGCACACCGACCACCTCGGCAACCGCGTGGACCGCAACAAGGACGGTTTCCTGGATTTGCCGCTGGCCACGCAGTTTAACGCCTTTAATAAGTGGAAGTACCTCTCGGGCAAAGGCTGGGTGAGCGAAGTGGGCCTGGGCGCGCTGCGCGAAACCCGGCAGGGTGGCCAGCTCGATTTCCGCGACACCGGCGCCGAAGCCTTCACGCAGAGCTACGGCACCACGCAGGCCACTACCCGCTACACGGGCTACGCCAAAACCTCCTACACCTGGCCCAGCCGCCCCTTCCAAAGCCTGGGTTTGCTGCTCACGGGTACCGACCACGACTTCACCTCGCGGTATTCCTACGGCTACCAGACCCTGCACACCGACCACGACCCGAGCGAGCCTTTTTACTTCGTGACAAACCCATCCTCGCGCAGCTACGACGGGCGGCAGCGCACCGGGCAGGCCACGCTGCTGTTCCAGAGCGCGCTGGGCAACACGGCGCATGTGTACCGCACGGGCCTGAGCTTTTTGTATGACAACTACGACGAGCGCCTCACCGCCGGCCGCCGCTACGTCATCGAAACGCCGGCCGACGTAGAGGCCCGCGAGCACCGCACCCGCCGCGAGCTGGTGCCTGGCGCCTTCGCCGAGTACACCTACCAGAACAGCCGCAACCTGACCGTGGTGGCCGGCCTGCGCGCCGACCGCCACAACCTCTACGGCTGGCAGGTGACGCCCAGGCTAAACCTGAAGTACGACGTACTAAAAAATACCGTGCTGCGGGCCGCCGCCGGCCGGGGCTTCCGGGTGGCCAACCCCATTGCCGACAACGCCGCCGTGCTGGCCAGCGCCCGCGAGTTCGTCATTGCCCCCAACCTGCAGCCCGAAAAAGCCTGGAACCTGGGCGGCAGCGCCACGCAGTACTTCACGGCCCTCGGTCACCCCGCCACGTTCGTGCTCGATTACTACCACACCGAGTTTCAGAACCAAGTGGTGGCCGACATGTACACGGCGCCCAGCATCATTACCCTCGACAACCTGGCGCCGGGAGCCCGCTCCTTCGCCCGCAGCCTGCAGGCCGAACTGCAGCTGGAACCATTGAAAGGCCTGCAGGTGAAAGGCGCCTACAAGTACCTCGACGTGCGCACCACCTACGACAACGTATTGCTGCCCAAGCCCCTCACCCCCGCCCACCGCGCCTTCCTGAACATGGGCTATGCCAGCGCCTTCGATAAGTGGCGCGGCGATTTCACAGTGCAATGGTTTGGGCAGCGGCCGGTGGCGCACATCACGGCTGCGCACGCCCACGGCGCGGCGCAGGAGTATAGCCCCGAAACCACGCCCCGCTACGCCTTGCTCAACGCCCAGCTCACGCGTGCTTTCAAGCGGCTGGAGCTGTATGCGGGCGTGGAAAACCTGACCAACTACCGCCAGCCCAACCCCATCGAGGGTGCTTCCAACCCGTTCGGGCCTACGTTTGACGCGGCCATGGTGTGGGGGCCCGTGTATGGCCGCCTGACTTATGCAGGCTTGCGCTACCGCATAGAGTAGGGCGGCCGGCTGAGGCTTCATCCCAAATTTTTCCGGCAGCAATTTTGTTAGACTGCCGTCACCCGCTTTTAATCTTCGATTATGAAATTCCTCCTCTCGCTTTCCCTTTCGTTTCTGTCGCTGCTCAGCATCTCGGCTCAGGCCCAGGCGCCCGCCACAACAGCGCCAGCAACTGCTCAGGCTTCGGCTAACGGCCTGGCCACGGTGAAATTCAAAACTTCCGCCGTGTGCGACATGTGCAAAGCCCGCATTGAAAAAAGCCTGGCTTATGAGAAGGGCGTGCAAAGCGCAGTGCTCGACGTGCCGACGCAGGTAGTAACCGTCACCTACAAGGCCGACAAAACCACGCCCGCTGCCCTGCGCACCGCCGTGCAAAAAACCGGCTACGACGCCGACGACCTCACCGCCGACGCCCGCGCCTACAACCGCCTGCCCGACTGCTGCAAGAAAACCAACGCCGTGCACTAGGCCACGGATAGGCTCGGGTTTTAGCGAATTCCACTGATTTTGTGGATGATGCGGCTTAGAAAGCCAGATATCAGGCAAGCAGCCGGTCCCAATGCCGATATTCCAAACAGCTTTGGTAGCAGAAAAAAGCCCCGCCGGACTATGCCGACGGGGCTTTTTTTTATCTATTGCGGGCCGAAACCCTGCGCAGCTATTGTTTAACCGCCACTTCTGATTTGGCAGCAGCCGGTGCAGCGGCGGTTTTGCCGCCTTTCATGCAGCAGGAGTGGCCGCCGGCCATGCCGCCCTTCATGTCTTTGGAGCAGGAAGCTTTTGCTTCGGTCGAGCAAGCGGCTTTCTTGCCTTTTTTGCCGTCTTTGTCATGGCCGTCGTGGGCGAAGGCAGTGGTGCCGGCAACGGCGAACAGGGCGAGGGCGAGCAGGGACTTTTTCATGGTTGGATGGTTGTTGGGGTTCGTAGCTGAAAGATACAACGGCTCGACTAAATCCCAACGTCCGCGTAATGCTGCGGGCCACCCTCCTGCCGGCCGCCGGCCCCGTTTCCGCATGCCCCTTCGTCGTATTGCTCATCTGGCCTTGCTCGTGCTGGGGCTGTTGTCTGCCCTGAGTGCCTATTATGTGGCGCAGCTGCGCTTCAATTATAATTTCAACGACTTCTACCCCGCCGGCGACCCCGACCTGGACTACTACCAGGGCTACACCCGCCGCTTCGGCAACGACAACGACTACCTGCTGCTGGGGCTGGAGGCGCCCACCGGCCAGACCGTATTCGCGCCCGATTTTATCCGGCGCGTCGACTCCCTCACCCGCCTTGCCCGGCGCGAGCGGCACGTGGTGGCCGTCACCTCCCCCACCACCATCAGCAACCCCGTGGTGGAGGGGCTGGGTTTCTTCAGCCTGCCCTACCTGCACCCCGACGAGCCCGCCCGGCGCGCCCAGGATTCCACGCTGATTTACCGCACGCCCGGCCTCGTCGGCAACGTGTTCAGCCCCGACGCGCGGGCCGTCACGCTGGTTATCCAAACCACGCCCGACCTCAAAAAGCCGCCCGGCGACTCGCTGCTGGCTAGCCTGCGCAGCGGGCTGGCCAAGCTAAAAGTCCCCGAAAATGAATACCACTTCGCCGGGCGCGCCGTGGCCCAATCGGTTTTTGTGGACCGGCTGCAATGGGAACTGGCCGTGTTCATGAGCTTGTCGGTACTGCTCGTCACGGGCCTGCTCTGGTTCACGTTCCGGACCTGGTGGGGCGTGGTGCTGCCGCTGGTGGTGGTGCTGGGCGCCATTTTGTGGGGGCTGGGCGTGATGGGCGCCTGCGGCGTGAGCATCGACCTGATGACGGCTCTGCTGCCGGTGATGATGTTCGTGGTGGGCACTTCCGACACGGTGCACATCATCACGCGCTACGTGAGCGAGCTGGGCTACGGCGCCAGCAAGCGCGACGCGTTGCGGGTCACGCTCAAGGAATCGGGCTTCGGTTCGGGGCTGTCGGCGCTCACTACCAGCCTGGGCTTTTTCACGCTGATGACCAGCACCATCCGGCCTATTTACAACTTTGGGCTGTTCACGGGCATTGCGGTGCTGCTGGCGTTTGTGCTCAGCTTCACGCTGCTGCCGGCGCTGCTCTTGCTGCTGCGCAAGCCGCAGCTGCGGGTGCCGCGCCAGCAGGGCCACAGCTGGGACGGCGTGCTGGGCCGCCTGTTTCGCACGGTGCTGGTGCGGCGACGCTTGATTTTTGCCGTGAGTGCGCTGGTGCTGGCCGCCTCCATCGGCCTGGCTACACGGGTCCGCATCAATTCCTCCTTGCTCGATGACTTGTCGAAAAACGACCCCGTGAGGCTGGATTTTGCCTTTTTTGAGCAGAAGTTCGCCGGCGTCCGGCCCTTCGAATTGGAGCTAAAACCGGCCGGCGGACGCGACATTTATGACCTCACGGTGCTGCGCCAGACGGAGCAGATTGAAGGTTACCTGCAGCGCACCTACGGCCTGCGCTTCGCCGCCTCGCCCGTCACACTGGTGAAGTCGGTGCGCAAAGCCTTCAATGGCGGTGGCCTGGCCGAGTACCGTCTTCCAGCCGATTCGGCCGAACTGGCCCGCCTGCGCGGCAAACTCAAGCTCTTCCGCAAAAAGCCCGAGTTCAGTGCCCTCGCCCTGCCCGACGGCAGCGCGGGCCGCCTCACCGGCCGCATGGCCGACGTGGGCAGCATCCGCGCCGATGCCCTGAACGAGGGCCTGCGCCGCTACCTGCGCACGAGCATCGACAGCACCGTGCTGCGTACCCGCCTCACCGGCTCAAGCAACCTGATTGACAAGAACAACGAGAACCTCACGCTGAATATGATAACCGGCATGAGCATCGACGTGCTGATGGTCACGCTCATTGTGCTGGCCCTGTTCCGCTCGCTGCGCATGACGGTGGTGGTGCTCATCCCCAACCTCGTGCCCATCCTCATTGTGGCCGGTGTGATGGGCCTGGCCGGCGTGAGCATGAAGGTGAGCACCAGCATCATCTTCACCATCGCCTTCGGCATCGCCGTCGATGATACCATCCACTTTATCAGCAAGCTGCGCCTCACGCTCGCCCACGAGCCCAACCTGTTCCGAGCCGTGAAGCACACCTACCTGCTGGCCGGCAAGGCGGTTATCGTCACTTCGCTCATCCTGGTGGGCGGCTTCTCCACCCTGCTGTTCTCGTCCTTCGACGGCACGTTTTACGTGGGCCTGCTCATCGGCCTCACGCTGCTTTTTGGCGTGGTGGCCGAGCTCACGCTGCTGCCGCTGCTGATACTGTATTTCTACCGGCACAAGCCTAAGGCGATAGTAGAACCAGCAGCGGAATCATTAGCTTAATATTCATTATCTGCATAGCCATGAAAATCGCCGCAACATTCAGTTTGCTTCTCGCACTTGGATGTTTCGGCTGCCGCAGTTCTCTTCAGGCTGTTAATAGCTGCGATTGTTGTGACACAACATACACCAGCATCAAAGCAGCAAATAATTGCCTGTTAGCATCTGGCTCGCCAAAGACAACTGTTGATAACAGGCTGCTTCTTATTGCCTTTGTCACGAATAACATAAAGGCAAATCAGAAATTGGGCTGGAACATCATTGGCGACAACCAAATTATTAACATCGCTAAACGGCAGTACCTTTTAGTGACACTGGATGCGAATAATTTTCAAGGCTCTACTGAATTAAGTGAATTAATTGCCAAGTATAAAAACACCTCATTCTTCGTAATTACCAATCAATCATTGTATCCGTTTGGCAGTTGGACAACTGCAGATAACAAGGAATTTGTGATTAGCCAACTTGTCACTGGAAATGGTCCATAAGCTGTAGCAGACAGATTAAAACGGTTATTGGATTTCCTTAAACTCCCTCCGTCCGGTAAATAACGTTTGAGCGCAGCACGTACTTCACGCCCTGCGTCACTTCGCTACATTCGTGGAAGAGGCTGTTCAGGAAAATTAGCGCCATGCCCTGCCGCGGCTGGATATGCAGCCCGCGATACGTGGTGTCGCCGCCCAGTCAGCGGCGTAAATTTCGTGCGGCTAGCTACGGGAAAGACGCACGCAGCGACCTTTCCGTAGCTAAGTGAAAGTCAGGATATTCAATAAGTAACTCGATGCACATAGGTAGCTCCAGGAGCCAGCCGAACGGTATCGTGCGCTACTACCAACTGACCATTGACCGTTTTAAAGCTTTTTAAATCGACTGGTTGGTTTGCGGCCACTTCGATATTGCCGCTTGGCAATTGGTTGAAAGTGAATACGACGGCATAAGTGAAACGCCCGCGGCCGCGGTAGGCTCCGTTCGCAAAGCCGTATTCGCCCCAGTAATCGCCCACAATCTGCGCGGCATTGGTGATTTCCGGATGGACAAACGCTTTACGGGGCAGAAGCCAATCACTTACAATGACTGTATCCCGGCTCAGGCCCAGCCAGCTAGCTCCCGTTTGGTCACGGTCAAGGATGTACTTGCTGGCATCACCCGAATAGCAAACTTCGAAATAGCCATCTTTCAACTCATCCTCTTTTACATAGAAATTGAGGCGGTAATTTCCTTGGGCATCCGTCACCGTTTTGGCTTTAGTCCGGACGTCTGTGCTGAAGGCACCTTTCCAACGTACCCACTGCATGCGGACCGGCAATCCGGCAAGCGGGGTGGCGCGGTTATCGGTGGTGAAACGCCCCACTATTGTGGTGCAATGGTCGCTACACGCTGGCTCCTCTACCTCTTCCTTCTTACAACTGACACAACTGATTACGGCAATACCATACAGAATGGTGCTGAATAACTTTTCCATAGCGCGGTGAAGTGAGAACCAGTGGATTTGTCCAAAAGTATTTGGCTCTGTGCCGACAGACAATCTAACTTTTTTCAGAAAAGGACTTTTAGAAGCGTTGCCCCAGGCTTTTAAAAGCAGGATTGTAGCTAACTGGCAGTATTTGTCAAGCTAAAAATCCGACATTACCGATACAAGAAACGGGCTAATGCTCCCCTCATTTTGGCTCATGAGGTAGGCCATCGCTTCTCACCATAAGTGTGGAATCAGAACATCCATTAACTTTGCAACTCAAAGTTCTTTTTCACCATGAACTATTTCGTTGCTCCCGATTCCATTGTGCGCCGCATCTGGGGCTCGGCCGATACGGTGCTTTTCATTTTCGCCGGTGCGGCGGCCGAGTTTGCCTTGAATAAGGCCGTGGACTGGCTCTATTTCACCGGCCGCCTGCCCGCCGACCCGCTCGACCGCCTGTTCTCCACCGTCGACTACGCCCGCCGTATCGTGTTTGCCGACCGCGCCGGGGCCGAGAAGGCCATCGACACCATCGCCGCCATTCACGGCGCGGTGGAGGCCAAGCGCGGCCGGGCCATCCCCGACTGGGCCTACCGCGACGTGCTGTTCATGCTGATAGGCTATTCCATTCGGGCATTTGAGGTACTGGAGCGGCCGCTCACCGAGGCTGAGTGCGCCGAAATTATGGCCGTATTCACACGGGTGGGCCAGCGCATGGGCATCCCCGATTTGCCCACTACTTACGCAGCCTGGCAAGTGGCCCGGCAGCAGCACCTGGCCCAAAATCTCTTGCTGAGCTCCTATACAAAAGACTTATATGTGCAATACCACAAGCACCTGGGCGGCCCCCGCTACCACTTGCTACGGGCCGTGCAGGGCCTGGTGGTGCCGCCAGCCGTGCGAGAGATGCTCGACTTGCCGCCTGGGGGCCTGATAAGCCCGGCCGTGACCGCCTACCGCCTCACCAAGCAGTGGCCGGTCAGCCAATGGGCCAAAAACGCCATGTTGCCGGCCGAGTATCAAGGCCGCATTCAGGCTCTGAATGCCCCACCGCTGGACCAAGCCGCCGCGGTGGGTTCGCAGCCGTTGCCCAAACGCTGCCCGATGCATTTTTTGCACAGCTAGAATGGGCATGCAGCTACGAATAAATAAGTGGTATTTGCTCTGTGCCAGCACATTGTTGATACTGGAAACCCTCATTGCGCTTTTCCTGCACGATACAATCATTCGGCCCTACGTGGGGGATGTTCTGGCTCCCATCTTCCTTTACTGCCTGGTGCGCGGTGGCCTTCTGATATCGCCCAAGCGCGCGGCTATGGGGGTGCTGCTCATCTCATATCTGATAGAGTGCCTGCAATATTTTCATCTGCTGGCGTTGCTGGGCTGGCAACACCACCGGCTGGTGGCCGTGCTGCTGGGCAACCATTTTGAGTGGGCCGACCTGCTGGCCTATACCGGTGGCGTGGCGCTGGCTTTGCTGGCGGAGGGCATGGTGAGGGCCCGCTCCACCGCCCGGAACGAATGGCTTGGCACGTCAGGTTAGGGCCAACGTGGGTCTGGCCAGCCGGGAAGGCTTTGGCGGCCCGGTGCTATTTTTACCAAAAAACTGCTATGAAATTTCTTTTTGCTCCCGGCCTGCTCCGGTTCTTTTTCCTGTTGCTGCTCGGCGCGGCCAGCCTGGCCACGACTTCCTGCAAGAAAGATGAGCCCGAAATTCAGGACTACAGTGCCCGCGACCAGGGCTTGATTAAGGACTATCTGACCGCCAACAACATCACCACGGCTCAGGAGCAGGCCTCGGGGCTTTATTTCCTACCGGTGCGAACCAACCCGAACGCTACAAAGGTGGCCGTGGGCTCCTACGTATCGGTGCTCTACACGGCGCACCTGCTCGATGCGGCCGGCACGGTGTTCGACGCCTCATCGCGCCATAACAACCTGCCCGTGACCTTTGTGGTGGGCGCCGGGCAGCTGATTTCCGGGTTTGAGCAAGGCATTTCCCTGATGCACATCGGCGACAAGGCCGAGCTGCTGATTCCGTCCCGCCTGGCTTATGGCGCTTCGACGGGCAACGGCCTTATCCCGGCCAATTCGGTGGTGCGCTTTGAGGTGGAAGTGGTCGATTACAAAGCAGTAGATGACAACCTGATTACGAGCTACCTAACCAGCAAGAACATCACCACGGCGCAAAAACAAACGTCGGGGCTGTACTTCCTGCCCGTCGTTACCAACGCGAATGCGGTGCGGCCGGCCATTGGCTCCACGGTGGTGGTGCAGTACACCGGGCACCTGCTCGATGCGGCCGGCACGGTGTTCGATGCTTCCACGCCCAGCTCGCCGCTCACATTTACCCTGGGCCGGGGGCAGCTGATTGCCGGCTTCGAGGAAGGCATTGCCCTGATGCACAAAGGCGATAAGGCGGAACTGCTGATTCCGTCGGGCTTGGCCTACGGGCCGCAGGGCGCCAGCACCCGCATTGCCCCCAATACCGTGCTGCGCTTTGAAGTGGAGGTAGTGGACGTGCGCTAAGTGCCCAATGCGCCGATGCGCCCATGAGAAGCCGGTGGCCAGCACTATGCCTGGTCACCGGCTTTTTTAGATAGTTCGGAAGCTGCCAACAAGGACGAAAGCCGCCTTAACCGACCGGCTTCATGCAAACCATGGCAGGTCACCCTTATTTTTACTTAAAAAAACACATGAAATTTCCTTTTTCAACCGGCTTGCTCCGGCTCTTATTCCCCGTGCTGCTGGGCTCGGCCGCGGTGGTCACCACCGCTTGCCAGAAAGAAGAAACCGTTGATTACGCGGCCGTCGATGAAGGCCACATCAAGAAGTACATCGCCGACAATAACATCACCAACGCGCAGCGCCAGGCTTCAGGCCTATACTACGTGCCTGTGACGACGGTGCCCACGGCGCAGAAAGCGGTGGCGGGCAAAACGGTTTCGGTGCTCTATACCGGTACGTTTCTCGATGGCAAAGTTTTCGATGCTTCCAAGAACCGGTACACGCCCATCAGCTTCGTACTGGGCAATAACCAGGTTATCAAAGGGTGGGACGAAGGCATTGCGCTCATGCGCAAAGGCGAGAAAAGCGTATTGCTAATCCCCTCAGCGCTGGGCTACAAAGACCAGCAGGCCGGTTCCATTCCGCCCAACACGGTGCTGCGGTTCGAGGTCGAGCTGGTTGACATTCAATAGCCAGCGCAGTGCCTTCAGGCCCCACCCACCCGTGCCAGCAGCGCGGCGTGGTGCGGGGCCCGGCGCAGAATCTCCTCATTGCCGAGCAGCACCAGCTGCTGCCGCGCCCGCGTGAGAGCCACGTTGAGCTTGCGGTCGACGGTGCCGTCCTCGTTGGGCGACACCATCAGCTCCAGTTGGTGCTCGTGGTGGCAGCAGAAACTCACCACAATGACGTCACGCTGCGAGCCTTGGTAGCGCTCCACGGTATCCACGCTCACCTGCGTTAGCGTGGGCAGCTTCAGCTCTGCCGCTAGTGCCGCCAGCCGGGCTCGGATAAGGGCCGCCTGGTTGCGGTAGCTGGCAATGATGCCCAGCGTGGTTTCGGGGTTGAAATCGGGCCCGTAGCCCTGCACCACGTAGGCGGCGGTGCGGGCCGCCAGGTCGGCCTCCTGGGCCGATTCTTTCATGGATAAATCTTCGGGCTGGCGGCGCGTGGGCACAAACACCAGGCGCCGGGCGTACAGCTGCTCGGTGAAGGCATCGGTGGGTGCGGGCCAGGTGGCGCGGTTCAGGGGCTCGTGCTGCCAGGGCATGGGGCAGCGCAGCAGGCCGTTGTAGAAGTCGTCGTTCACCAGCGCCACCAGTTCGGTGTGCATGCGGTAGTGGTCGGCGAGGGTGCCGTGGGCGTGGGGCCACTGCGCTTCGGCTTTTTTGAACAGCCGCTCGAAGTAGGAATTGCGCAGGTTGCTGAGGCCCAGCTCCTGCTGCAGCAGCTCAGCCACCTCCTCGGCCACGGCGCTGGCTTCGGGCTCCTGCGTGACCACGGCCGGCAGCTGGCGATGGTCGCCGATGAGGATGAACTTATTGACTTTGGAGAGCAGGCTCAGCATGGGCGCTTCGAGCACCTGGCTGGCTTCATCCACCACGGCCAGGTCGAACTGCTTGAGGGTGAACAGCTCGGGCTTGCCCAGCAGGCTGGCCACGGTACCCACGTAAAACGGGCAGTTCTTGAGCCGGTCGCGCACGGCCTGGCGCGTGGCGCAGTCGCGCAGCATGTTATCGAGCAAATAGGGCCGGTAGTGCGGCGCCGTGCCCAGCCGCGAGCCCACCCGAATAAAGGGCAGCCCGGCCGCCACCAGCTGCTCGCAGATTTCATCCACGGCGCGGTTGGTGTAGGCGGCCAGCAGCGTGTGCTTGTCCTGCTTGTAAAGCCGCTCGGCCAGTTCGCGTAGCACGGCGCGGGTTTTGCCGGTGCCGGGCGGGCCGCAGAGCACAAACCAATCGGGTGCGGCCAAGGCGCGGGCCACCACCTCGGGCGCCGTGGTAGCGGGCGGCGAGGCCGGTGTCCAGAATTCGGGCTCGGGCCGACGGGGGGCAGTGCGGGCCAACAGCCGCTGGCGGCGCTCCGGCGCCAAACTTAGGAAGGCCGAAATGCTGGCCCACTCGCGGCGGAAGGTATCGTAGGTGTCGGGTTCCAGGGCCCAGTGCGAGTGGCCGTGCAGGTAGCGCGGGGCCAGCCGCCGGTTTCGGATGGAAAGCACCACGCGGCCGTCGGTGCCGAGGTCCTCGGCCAGCACCACTTTCACTACCTGGGCATCGAGGACGCTAAGGGGCGCAGCCTGGTCGGGCGCCACGCCGGCCTTGCGGCGCGGGTAGAGAATCAGCGTGTCGCCGGCTCGGAAGTTGACTTCGCGCCCACCGGCCGGGCGCTGAAACACCAGGTGCGGGCCAAGGCCGTCGCGGGCTTCGTCGTCGGCATTGCTTTGGTCTTCAATTAATTCCAGCTCATCGAGCAGGCTGAAGTTTTGATGTTTGCGGGCCTGGGGCAGCAGCCAGAGGCCGGCCTGCCCGCCAGCATCGCCGGGGCGGGCCTCGTCGCCGAGCAGGGTGAGGCGCATCTCGCGGGCCGAGAAGCGAATCAGCTCCAGGCAGTAGGCGCGTTCCACCAGGTCGGCCGCGGCCCAGGCGTTGGCCACGTGCTGGGCTTTGTCGCGGCCGAAGCTGGGCAGCCCGCTCAGGTCAGGTTTGATAACGGGCGTGAGCAGCTGCCGCGTCTGGCGGGGGCCGGTGGCGCGGGCCAGCTGCAGCTCCACCCCCACCAATTGATTGCGGGCGTTGAGCAGGCGGTCAATCAGGGCTTGGTCCTGGTCAACGCGGCGCACGGCGCTCTGGCCATCGGCAGCGCTGGAATACAGAATGCTGGTGCGGCCCCGGCCGGCGGTTTCGCCGTCGGCCCCGAACACCGACTCCAGCAGCAGACGGTAGAGCTGGGCCTGGGCGGTGTGGTTGGTCCAGGGCGGGCCGCTGGGCACCGATTTCGAGCTCTTCAACTCGATGAGGTCGTAGCCGGTGTTGCTTTCGTGCAACAGGTCGAGGCGGCCCTGCAGGCCGTAGGTGGCCGAGAGGAAGGTGGGTTCGAGGAAGCAGTCGGCCACGCGCAAGCGCTGCTGCTGGTAGCCGGTGCGGCTGTCGGCCACGAAGCCGCGCCGCTGGGTATCGCGCAGGGTGGCGTGGTGGCGGCGCAGGTCGTTGAACAGCTCCGGCACGCCGTTGCGGGTCTGAAACTCAGGCAGCGTGCTCAGCGACAGCGGCGCGAGGCGGAACAGGCGCTTGTGAAGGAAGTGCTCGAGGTCGAAGTCGGAAGTGCCTAGTGCCTGGGGCTTGGTGCCTGGCTCATCAGCCACGTTAGTGCTGGCAGCGGCATCAAACGTGTTTTCAATTCCGGTGAAGCTATTTCTTGCGAAACCCTGGCCGGGCCGGCCTTTTTCCAGCAGGTTCGACAACGCAGCCATGCGCTCCTTCACTTCGGAATCTTTGCGCTGGCTTTTCAGCTCCTCGTTGCGGGCGGCATGGCTCACTTCTTCGTCCAGCAGCATGTTCACCAGGTTACCGAGCACCAGCGGGCGCGATATTTCATCGGGCAAAAAGGCGCTAATAAGAGCCCACTCGGGGATGGTGCCATCCTTTTGGGCGCATTCGGCCACGGTGGTTACGCTGATGAGGTAGTCGGGCTCGAGCACCACGCGGCGCGGCTGCACGCGGCCATCGGGCAGCAGCACCGGGCCGATGAGGTGCAACGTGGGGTGCAGCGCGGCGGCCGTGGGCAGCAGGCCGGCGTAGGCTTCGGGCAGCACCACGTCGAACGGGCCGGCGGGCCGGCCGTCGGCGGGCTGATTCATTTCCACCGTCAGCTCGCCAGTGGCCAGGTTGGTGGCCAGCACGTGCACGCGCCAGGCCTCGAGGGGCGTAGCGGGCGGCAGCGGGGCCGCCGCCTGGGCCGCCAGCGCGGCTTCGAAGGCGGCCTGCTCGTTTTCTTCCAGGCCAGCATCGGGCGGCAGCTGCAGGGCCGGGCCGTCGTAGAGCACGCCGTTGAGCTGCTCAATTAGTTCTACCACCGCATTGAAGCCAGAAACGACTTCGGCTGCGGTACCGGGGTAGCTTTCGTGCAGCACCAGGTTGGCGCTCAGACGCAAAGCCTGCAGCTGGTGGCGCAGGCGGCCCGTGAGCTCGTGCTCATACGCCACGAAACCGATGGCCTGACTGAGGTTGCCAAAGCTCACGCCGCGGCGCTTGTACTCGTCGCGCAGCACGGCTTCGAGCAGCTTGCGCAGGCGCGGGAGCTGGTCGGCCGGCGTGGCGGTGGCGTCGGTGGCGAGGGCCGCGAGGCGTGGAAAATAGCGGGCAGGCATAAGCTTCGGCGGTAGAACAAGGTTAAAATTACCGCTAAAGGAGAGATTTTACATCAGTTTGGCGGAAACCTCTCCTCTGAATCACTCTACTCCCCCACCCGCTCAAACACTTCCCCGTCGGCCAGCTCGTAGCGAATCAGGCCGGCCTGCTTGTCCCAATGGAAGGATTTCATGCGGCCGGAGCCGTAGTTTTTGGCGTTTTGGCCGTCGCGAAAAACAAAGGCACCGGGATAGGTTTTGCCGCTGCTCAGGTGGCAGGGCTCCGGCACCAGCACGTCGGTGGGACCAATTTTCTGGCCGGCGGGCAGCGGGTAGTCCAGGCCGGCCATGCTAAGCTGCAGCCGGGCAGGCACGTCGGGCCTGATTTTATCGGCCACAATGCTGAAATAGGGCCGCTTGGGGTCGTACAGCGTAGCAGACTCCAAGCCGTACTGCACGTGGATGGGCTGGTAAGACCCCGATTCCAGCTGGTTGCAGTCGGTGTTGCTGAACCATTCGCGCTGCTCCAGCAGGGTCATGGTGTTGGCATGGCCGCGGTTGCTGCGGAAGCTGATGGTGCTGCCTTTGGGATGCGCCGGAAACCAGGCCCGTTCGTCGGGCGTGAGCTGCACCTGCTCGCAGCTTCCGCAGCTGGCCGTCAGCAGCGAAAGGAATGGCAATAGTCTTTTCATGTTTTACGCCGGACGGCTGGCGAAAGCCAACTGAGTTGCGCCATACCCGCTACCGGGCCGCAGTGAGCCCCATGGGTGCGGCCAACGCGCCCTCTTCGTACATGTTGAGGTAGAGTTTCAGCGGTTCTTTCCGGCCTTTCCAGGTAACGGAATAGATGTCGAGCTGGCCTTCATTGAGCACACCGCCCGCCTCTATTTTAAAAGCGCAGCAGCTGCCTTCGAGCTGGTATTCAATAGGCTGCCCTTTGGGACCTAGTAGCGCGTTGAGGTAACGCTGCTGGTTGCGGGCGCCAGCCTCCTTGCCGCCGCCAACTCGCACGGGGTTGGTTTCCGTAAAGCCGTAGGTGGTGTCGGTGCTGGTTTCCTTAACGAGGAAGGGCAGCACGCCGCTCGCGCCTTTTTCGTGCAGGCCCTCCGACACGGCGCCGCCGTAGGTGGGCGGAGTTTTCGGACGGATGGTTTCGCAGCCCCACACGCCCAATGCGGCCAGCAGCAGGACGCTGGCTTTTTTCATTAACTGGATTTTCTTCATACCAATGCCGTTTTCTCCACTGTTTTCCGGCCTACAAAGAACTACACAGCAGCTTATGTTTCGGTTTTGCTTCGCGGCGGCGTCCCTGCTACCCCTGCTCAGCGCCGCCCAGGCCCCGGCCGTGACGCCCGACAGTCGTCTGCCCGGCCTGCTCCAACAGCGGGCCGAGCTCACGCGGCGCTACGCCGAAGCCAGCGCCCAGCGCCACAGCCTGTTCGGCAACAAGCCCTCCAAAAAGGACTTGCAGGAAGTGGTAGATGCTCTGCAGGGCATCGTCGACAAGGACCAGCAAATTGTGGACGTGCTCAACGAGACGGCCCAGAAAGCCACCACCACTTCGGTGCGGCTGGCCGCCACTACCACCAAGCTGGAAAGCACTTCCCGCGACGACCGCAACCTCACTGCCCAGCGCCTGCTGGAATTGGAAAACGAAACCCAAAACCTGCGCCAGCGCGAAAAACAGCAGCTCGCCAAACAGCGCGACCTCGAAGCCGAAGTAGCGGAAGCCAAGCAAGGCCATTTCGTGCGCGACGCCCTGATTGCGGCATTGGCGGTGGCCTGTCTGGGCCTGTTGCTGGTGCGCCGGCGGCGCAAGTAAGCCGTACTTTCACCGCCATGTCCGCTACTTTTCCTTTCCAGGTCACGGCCGCACCGCCGGCGGTGCAGCCCGAATACCAACTGCTCATCTTCGCCGACGTGGGCGGGCTGGACGACTATTACCAACTGTTCCAGCACTACGGCTTTGGCGGCACGGCCGACTCCTGGGCCGAGCACATCGAAACCATCATCGAGGAAAAGCAGCCCGGGCTGCTGGAGGAGCTGGAGTTTGGCGAGGGTGGGCACACGTTTGTGGCCTACGCCAGCGGGCCAGCGGCCGTAGCCGATTTTATGACCTGCGTGTTGCCTCATTTTGATACTTTGCCGCACCTGCAGCAGTACCTGAGCCAGGCCGACCCGGCAGATTTTTTCAGGTGAGGCTGATTACAATACGTCTGTCATCTTGAACGCAACGGAGGACCATCTCACTTTTGAGCGGTAGCCGTTGATGCCAAGTGTTATTCGATGAAAAGGTCCTTCGCTGCGCTCAGGATGACAGATTTATTCTGTTCATTCAGACCGGCAAATCCTCCTACATTTGGCGCCTACCCCGCTCCCATGATATCCTTCACCGAAGCGCAAGCCCAGGCCCTCATCACCGACCCCGGCACCCTGAAACGGGGCCAGGAGCTGCTAAAACCCGCCAAATGGGCCAACCTGGGCCGGACCGATACGGCCGCCTGGGGCGAGTGCGCCGGCAGCGGTAGCAAGCCCTACCTCACCGGCATCGACCTCACGGAGCCCGCCTTTAAATGCAGCTGCCCGAGCCGGGTGTTTCCCTGCAAGCACGGGGCCGGCCTGCTCCTGCTCATGGCCCGCCAGCCGGAACTGCTGGCGGGAAGCACGCCGCCGGCATGGCTGGAAGAGTGGCTCAGCAAGCGCCAGCAAACGCAGGAGAAAAAGGCCGAGAAAACCACGCCCGTTGCGAAAGCCCCCAAAGCAGCGGCCGCAGCCGCTCTGCTCGATAAGGATGATTCGGCAGATGCTACGGCTGTCCTGGACGGCACTACGACCCCGGAGGCAGCCGATGAGCCGGCAAAACCAGCTGGCCTCAATGTCGACGCCAAGCGCATGGCCCGCATGGCCGCCGGGGCTGAAGACCTAGCCGCCTGGCTCGAGGACCTAATGCGGGCCGGCCTGGCCACCCTCGACCAGCAGCCCGCGAAGTTCTGGGAAAGCCAGGCCGCCCGCCTGGTCGACAACCAGTTGCCTGGCCTGGCTGCAGTTGTGCGCGAGCTGGCCACCCTGCGCCATGCTCACGCCGACTGGCCGGCCCGCATGCTCGGCCGCCTGGGCGAGCTGTACCTTTTAGTGCGTGCCTTTCAGAACCTACCCCAGCTCAGCCCCGAGGCTCGGCCGGAAATCCTCCAGCAAGTCGGCGTCAACCTCAAAAAAGAGGACCTCCTGGCTACTGCGCCGCCCGTGGCCGATGCCTGGCGCATACTGGGCCAATTCCGCTGGGAGGAAGACCGGCTCACCGCCCGCCGCACCTGGCTGCACGGCCGTCACACCGGCCGTACCGCGTTGGTGCTGGAGTTTTCCTTCGGCGGGCAGCCCTTTGGCACGCCGTTCATCCCGCACGGCAGCTACTTGGGTGAGCTGGCTTTTTACCCCGGCCTGCTGCCCTTGCGCGCCGCGCCGGTTCAGGTGAAGTTTGATGGTACCGTGCCGCTCGGCGCTGTACCTGCCGGTCAAACCATCAGCCAGTTGCTATACGACTACGCCGACGCCATGGCCCGCCTGCCCTGGCTGCGCGAGTGGCCCGCCACTCTCAGCGAGGTGCTGCCCACGCCCCTGCCCGATGGCCGCTGGCAGCTGAACCATGCCACCGAAACCGGCACGCTGCCGTTGCGCCTCACCGATGAGGACTTTGGCTGGCAGCTGCTAGCCGAAAGTGGAGGACAGCCGCTGACGCTGTTTGGCGAGTGGGATGGGCAGGCGTTTCGGCCGCTGAGCAGCTGGTTGGGTGTTTCGCCTCCTGGGGCTTTCCCCTTTGCCGCATTCACTGATAAGGAAGAAAGGCCCGTTCGTGAGTCCGATTTCAACCCCACTGACATCAGAAGTAAGTCTGGTTTTCTCTCTCCCGAAGCCAAAGAATTAGAGGATAAAGCCCCCACGGGCGCAGCGGTATTACCCAGTGCCGCTCAGCTCCTTCGCATTGCCCTGCTCGGCACGCGCCAAAGCGGCGAAACCGTTCCCGCCTTCCCCACGCCCGCTGCTTCGCCTGAGCAGCAGCTCCTGCTGGCTGCCGGTACCCTGGCCCTCATGCGCAAGGCCGGCCACCGGCCCGCTACAGCTACCACGCCCGCCCTTGCGCCCGCGCCGCCCGAACTGCTACCGGTGGTGGGCCCCAAGGGCACGGCCCACCTGCACCAGATGCTCGTCAACAACTTGCATCTGGAGCTGCTACCCGACTACCTCACCCGCTTGGCGGGCCGCGATTTGCGGGTGCCGCCGGCCCTGCTGGTGCCGCTGCTGCACCACGCCGTTCGCTCGGCTGATACGCGGGCGGCGCTGGGGCCGGTGCTGGGCGCACGCGGCCTCTGGCTGAGCCGGCAAAACCCCGATTGGGCCAAATTGGCCGATGTCGCTGCCCCCGCTGCAAGCAGTCCGGCCACCACCGAAACCTGGGAAACCGGCACGCTGCCCCAGCGCCGCGCCTGGCTGGCCGAACGCTTCGCCCTGGCCCCCGACGAGGCCCGCGCGCTGCTCCTGGCCGCCCTGCCCGCCGAGCCGGCCAAGGCGCAGGAGGCCTTCCTCGAAATTCTGGCGGGGCACCTGCACCCCGACGCCGAGCCCGCGCTGGAGGCCCTGCTGAAAGCCCGCGGCCAGGACGTGCGTCGGCTAGCCGCTGAGCTGCTGGTGCAGCTGCCAGGAGCGGCGCTCACCGAGCGGCTGTGGGCTCGGGCCGCGCCGCTACTCACGGCCAAGCGCAAGCTGCTGGGCCTGGGCAAGCCGGAGCTCGACGTTATCCTCCCCGAGGCCTGGGACAAGTCCTGGCTGGCCGATGGCATTGAGGAGAAAAATGCCCGTTTTCTGTCGCCTTATGGGGCTACGTTTAAAACGGCCGTGGGGCCCGCCACCGCTCGCCTCGCCAACCTGCTGACCCTGCTGCCGCCCCGCCGCTGGACCGCCCACCTCGGCCTGACGCCGGCTGAACTTCTGGCTGCGGCCCTGGCTTCGGAATGGGCACTCCCACTGCTCTCGGCCTGGGGCCAAAGCACGCTGCTGCACCGGGATTCGGACTTTGCCGCTGCCTTTCTTAGCCTGTGGCTGAACGAGCGGCCGGCCCTGGAAAAAGCCCACGGTGACCGGGGCATCGACTGGATTTCCTTGGCTGCTATGCTTCCCGACAAGGCCCGGCAGGAGCTGGTGCTTGAGCCAATTTTAGAGCGTGTGCGCCGCCAGGTGCCCAATTGGACGCAGGACCTCGGCTTGGTGCCCGCGCCCTGGCCCCGCGCTTTCAGTCTGGCAGTTGTGAGGGCTATTGCCAGCCAGTTGGCCAACACGGCCACCCTGTACCAGGTCAATGCGCCGCCCTACCACCTGCGCCAGTTGGCGTGGCTGCTGCCCCAAACTGTGGCTCCCAGTACTTCTCCCGCCGATTCGGCAGCCATCATTCAGCAAGCTGAAGTCATTCCCGACCTACACCAGACCTTCCTTCCTCAACTCCACGAATTCACCGACACCCTGCGCTTCCAGGCCGACTTGGAAGGGTCGCTGAGCGAGTGAATTCGATAAATCAGAACGTCATGAAAACGGAACGTCATGAAAACGGAACGTCATCAAAACAGCACGTCATGCCGAGCGCAACGAAGCATCTTTACCGCAATGGTAAATAATTGCGTTGCGCAGTAAAGGTGCTGCGCTCGGCATGACGCCAAATAAACTCCTACCCCCACACCCTCCTGCCCTCACACCCCCAAACTCCATGACGCCCACCGCCCTGCTCCGCCCCCACGCCGAAGACCTCTACGCCGAAGAGCTCGCCGCCCTCAAAGCCCTCGACCAGGACCGCCCCAAGCCGCCGGGCTGGCAGCTTTCGCCCTGGGCGGTGGTGACGTACTTACTGGGCGGCAAGCTCGACAACGGGTTTGAGGTGGAGCCCAAGTACATCGGCCAGCGGCGGCTGATGGAAATTGCCGTGGCCACCCTGGCTACGGACCGCGCCCTGCTGCTGCTGGGCGTGCCCGGCACGGCCAAAAGCTGGGTGAGCGAGCACCTGACGGCGGCCATCAGCGGGCATACCAACCTGCTGGTGCAGGGCACCGCCGGCACCGCCGAAGACAGCCTGCGCTACTCCTGGAACTACGCCCGCCTGCTGGCCGAAGGCCCCACACTAGGCGCGCTGGTGCCCAGCCCCCTTTACCAGGGCATGGAAACCGGCCAGCTCGTCCGCATCGAAGAACTGACGCGCATCCCCTCCGATGTGCAGGATACGCTGCTCACCATGCTGTCTGAGAAAGTGCTGCCCATCCCCGAGTTGAGCACCGAAATTCAGGCCCGGCAGGGCTTCAACGTCATCGCCACGGCCAACGACCGGGACCGGGGCGTGAACGAGCTGAGCAGCGCCCTGCGCCGTCGCTTCAACGCCGTGGTGCTGCCCCTGCCCGCCACCCTGGCCGAGGAAGTGCACATCGTGCAAACCCGCGTGGCTAAGCAGGGCCAGGCCCTTCAGCTGCCCGTGGAAGCCCCTGCCCTAGCCGAAATCAGCCGCCTCGTCACCGTGTTCCGGGAGCTGCGCCAAGGCGTGACCGACAACGGCAAAACCAAGCTTAAGAGCCCCAGCGGCACGCTCAGCACTGGCGAGGCCATCTCGGTGATGAACGCCGGCCTGGCCCTGGCCGCCTACTTCGGCGACGGCACCCTGCGCGCGCCCGACCTGGCCGCCGGCCTCACCGGCGCCGTCATCAAAGACCCCGCCCCCGACCGCGTGGTGTGGCTCGAATACCTCGAAACCGTGGTGAAGGAGCGCGAAGGCTGGAAGGACTTGTACCGGGCGTGCCGGGAGGTGGTGGAATAATTTTTGATAATCAATTACTATACACCCACCAACATTATGACGAAATTCCCAATCCCTATTTATCTAAATCAAAAGTATGTATTTGACATACTCGCCATGTTAGAAGATGGATTCAGCCATTTTCAAACATTGAAAACTGTTTCTTCAACCTCAATCGAAACAGCGCTAAAGTCGCAAGGAGAAGTTGGTCTAAATAATGTATTTGCATTTCTAGGAATTAAAATGTCAGGTGAAGCTGGCAAAAACAATAAAGATGGAAATGAAGTAGCATCTGAGACTAAAAAAATTCACACTCCAAACTCACTTTTCGGCAAATTAATATCCTTGTTAGAAGAGAAAAATCTTTGTAAAAAAGAGAATATATTGCAATCTAACACTGGTGATTTTATCCTATTTAAAGCTACTCTTCGAAAGAATCCAGCTATAGATGCATTAGAAAGCCATTTGGCTTTATTCAAACTTATTCAAGAATTTCAAGAAAACAATCATTCGAATAAGACTAATAAGTCCAAAGAACAATCCGACAGCAAGCTTATCAACCAGTTTGAAATATTAGTCAAACAACTAAAATTAGAAGGTAGCCTTGACCTAGTAGGTGACAACAAAGGCAAAGAGGAATTTAAGGTTGTTTTAACTATTGATAGGGACTATCTAAATGACCCTTCTCTATCTGATATAGTCGATGGAGATTTTTACGTTCTAGGAAAGACTATTAGAGTCATTACTTCAGCCGATGAAGAAATTAATCTTCTTAGAAAAACAAGTTTAGGCAATTTTTCACCTCCAATGCTAGAAAAATTCTTTTCGGGATTTCGGAATTTAGCGCAGCATGGATTGAAGGATGTTGAGATTAATACCACAATTGCGGGACCAGTACTTCAAGTGATTCCAATTTCTATCTACGCCTAGTATTTATCGCTCCGCTGTAACAACTAAGCCTTTCGACCTCTGCCTATTTGGCATCCGCCGCTAGCCTATAGCTCCAACATCATAACTAACGCTGTAAGGAGGTTCGCCAGCCCGCGTCAGCCCCAATGGCCCGCAGGTAGCGCGGCTGCTTTCAACCTTCCTTTTCATGCAAGAATTTGACATTCTAATTATCGGCGGGAGCTACGCCGGTCTTTCCGCTGCCATGGCCCTGGGCCGCGCCCGCCGCCGGGTGCTAATCCTCGACACCGGCCGGCCCTGCAACCGCCAGACGCCCCATTCGCACAACTTCCTCACGCAGGATGGCGCCACGCCGGCGGCCCTACGCGCCCGGGCCATTGAGCAGGTGCTACAGTACCCCACCATCGAGTTACGGGCCGACGAGGCGCTGACAGCCGCGTCCGTCGAGGGCGGTTTCCGCATCGAAACGGCCGCTGGCACTAGCATTAAGGCCCGGAAAGTGGTGCTGGCCACCGGCATTACCGACATGCTGCCCGCCTTGCCGGGCTTTGCTGAGTGCTGGGGCATCTCGGTGCTACACTGCCCCTACTGCCACGGCTACGAAGTGGCCGACCAGCGCCTAGGCGTGCTCGGAAATGGCGACGTGGGCTTTGAATTTGCTCGGTTAATTCGGCAATGGTCTGCCCAGCTCACGTTGTTTACCGACGGCCCGGCCACGCTCACTGAATCCCAGCGGGCCACGTTGGCCCGCCACCTAGTTGGCGTGGTCGAAACGCCCATCCGCGGCCTTGCGCACGACCAAGGCCAACTCCGCGCCGTGCAGCTGGCCGATGGCAGCAGCTACCCGCTCGATGGGGTTTTTGCCCGCGTGCCCTTCGCACTTCCCGGCACGCTGGCTCAGCAGCTGGGCTGCGCCATCACGGAGATGGGCTACGTGCAGGTGGATGATTTTCAGCGCACCAGCGTGGCAGGCGTGTACGCAGCCGGCGACAACACCACGCCCATGCGGGCCGTAGCGGCCGCCGTGGCGGCGGGCTCCAAGGCCGGGGCCGTCCTCAACAAGGAGCTGATTGACGAAAGTTTTACTTAAAACGCGGGAAGGGTTGGGCGGGGTGTTGTTCATTTGCAGCCCCTGCCCTGCATTTCCGCCCTATGCCTTCCGACCTCCGCCTGTTCGGCATTCGCCACCACGGCCCCGGCAGCGCTGCCAGCCTGGTAGCGGCGCTCGACGACTTCCGGCCCGACATCATTCTGCTCGAATGCCCCGCCGATGCCGAAAGCGCCCTGGCCACCGCCACCAACCCCGAACTGGTGCCGCCCGTGGCGCTGCTAGTGTATAACCCCAAGCTGCAAGGGCAGGCTTCGTTTCTGCCATTCGCGGAGTTTTCGCCGGAGTGGCAGGCGGTGCACTGGGCGGCGCGTAATGCGGCGCACGTGCGGTGCATGGACTTGCCAATGAGTTTGCGGTTTGGAATGCGGGAAGCAGCTTTGATGCCGCTTGGCGAAACCCCTCCCCCCACTCCCCTTTCCCCCGAAGTGGATGCACCGGCTCGGGAGTATGACGAAGCTTCAGGCGCCGAAGCGACTCCTGTTTCTGCTGAAGGGGGTGAAGCACCGGAGGTCGAACCCGACACCGACCCTGTGGCCTACATTGCCCGCCTGGCCGGCTATACCGACTCGGAGCAGTGGTGGGAAACCCACCTGGAGCACGCCCCCGGGAACGCCGATACCTTTGCCGTGGTGCTGGACCTGATGACGGCCCTGCGGGAGGAGCTAAAACGCCCCGAAACCGAAGAAACCCTGCTGCGCGAGGCCTTCATGCGCGAAACCCTGCGTGCTACCCTGGCCCAGGGCTACCCGCGGGTGGCGGCAGTGTGCGGGGCCTGGCACGCGCCGGTGCTGCAAGCCGAACTGCTGAAAAAGGAAGATAAAGCCCGGCTGAAAGGCCTGAAGAAAGTGCCCACCGAAACCACCTGGATTCCGTGGACCTACGAGCGGCTGTCGTTTAGCTCGGGCTACGGCGCGGGGGTGCTGTCGCCGGCCTGGTACGAACTGCTTTTTGCTCAGCCCCGCGCTGAGGTGCTCACGCACTGGATGGTGCGCGCCACCCGCCTGCTGCGCGGGCAGGACGTGGACGCCTCCTCGGCCCACGCCATTGAGGGCGTGCGGCTGGCGGCGGCGCTGGCCAGTGTGCGCGGGCTGGCCCTGCCGGGCATTGATGAGTTGCAGGAAGCTGCCGTGGCCATTTTGGGCGGAGGCTACGCCGAGCCATTGGCGCTAGTGCACAAGGAGCTAGTGATTGGACACAAGCTGGGCGAGGTGCCCGCCGGCCTGCCCGCTACGCCCCTGCAGCAAGACCTGGCCCAGCAGCAGAAAACGCTACGCCTCAAACCCGAAGCCGTGGCCAAGCCGCTCGACCTCGACCTGCGCCAGCCCGCCCAACTCGACCGCAGCCACCTGCTGCACCGCCTGCGCCTGCTCGACATCAACTGGGGCGAGCCGGAGGAAGTGTCGGGCAAAAGCGGCACCTTCCACGAGCTCTGGACGCTGGAATGGGAGCCCGAAATGGCTCTGGCTGTGATAGAAGCCGGCCGCTGGGGCAATACCGTGCTGGCAGCCGCC
The DNA here is from genome assembly GCF_015694735.1 of Hymenobacter properus. Lineage (GTDB taxonomy): Bacteria > Bacteroidota > Bacteroidia > Cytophagales > Hymenobacteraceae > Hymenobacter > Hymenobacter properus. The sequence goes on from NZ_JADQDP010000001.1 coordinate 640,620, forward strand.
GCCGCCCGCGCCACCGCTCGCGCCGCCGAAGCCACCAGCCTCGAAGCCGTGAGCACGTTACTCGAAGAAGCCCTGCGCGCCGACCTGGGGCCAGCCATTCCGGCGCTGGTGGCCCGGCTCGAAACCATTGGGGCCGACACCCGCGACGTGACCCACCTGCTGGCCGCCCTGCCCCCGCTGGCCCAGGTGCTACGCTATGGCAATGTGCGCCGCACCGATACCGCCCAAGTAGCCCAAGTGGTGCAGCAACTGGTGCCACGCCTGTGCATCGGCCTGCCCGTCGCCTGCGTCGGCCTCGATTACGATGCGGCCAAGGCCCTTTTAGCCCGTCTCGAAGCCACCCACCAGGCCATCCGCCTGCTGCAAAACGACGCGCACGAAGCCGACTGGTACGCCGCTCTGGCCGCTGTGCAGCGCAACCCGGCCAGCAACGGCCTGCTGGCCGGCGCCGCCACTCGCCTGCTATTCGACGCACAGCAAACCGACCCGGACGATACCGCCACGGCCCTCGGCCTGGCCCTGGCCCCTGCCCAGCCCACAGATTACGCCACCGCCTGGATTGAGGGCTTCCTGCGCGGCTCGGGCCTGCTGCTCATTCACCACCGCGAGCTGTTCGACCTGCTGGATGGCTGGTTAGGTGACCTAAACGAAGAAACTTTTCGCGAAATCGTGCCGCTGCTCCGCCGCGCCTTCACCGACTTCTCGCTGCCCGAGCGGCGGCAGATTCTGGAGATTGCCAGTTCCGATGCGCCAGTTGCGGCCGCAACAGAGGCGGAGGATTTCGACTGGGAGCGCGGGGCGCTGGTGCTGCCAGGGCTGCGGGAGTTGCTGGGGGTGTGACCGTCATGCAGAGCGCAGCGAAGCATCTCGCGTGCAAGAGTGACTCAATCTAAGGAAATTAGTTGTGCTGGCGAGATGCTTCGCTGCGCTCTGCATGACGCTCTTTTAGCGCAGCCTAACGCACTGCCTGCCGCTTTTTCCCCACGATGGTTTCGTGGTGCATCTCGCCCCAGTTGCGCAGGGCCTGTAGCACCTCCCCGAGGGTTTTGCTGTATTCAGTCACCTCGTATTCCACGGTTTGGGGCGTGGTGTTGAGCACGGTGCGCGTCACCAGCCGGTCCATTTCCATCTCCTGCAGCTCCTTGGAGAGCATGCTGGGTGAAATACCGAGGGCCCGGCTCAACTCCTTAAAGCGGTATTTGCGCTCCGCCAGCGCCGCCAGAATCACCAGTTTCCACTTGCCACCCACCACATCCAGGGTGTCGCGCACCGACCGGTGGGCACTGCGGCACTCGCCGGCGCGGGAGAAGTCGAGTTGAACGGAGGCGGCACGGGGCGCAACTGTTTCGGGAGCCATAGCAGAAATAGTCGTTTGGCTCTACTACCAACGGCCGGCCGGGAAGTTTGCCAGGGCCGGACGAGCGGCCGCGCAACGAACTGTGGGCCAGAAAGCTACTGTTTGCAGTACCGGTACTGTTTTGAGAATCACCTAGGAATTGGGCTTGAGGGGCAGATAGGTTTGCCGGGCCAGTCAGCCCACACCATTGCGGCTGGCCCCACTCCATCATGCATATTCTGCACATCATTTCCAGCCCCCGTTCCAATTCCTACAGCGCCCGGCTGGGCCATCAAATTGTGGCCAAGCTCCTGGCCGCCCACCCCGGCAGCACGGTGCACGAGCGCAACCTCAGCAACCACCCGCTGCCCCACCTCGAAGAGGTTTTTGTGCAGGGCATCTTCACGCCGGCCGAAGCCCGCACGCCCGGCCAGGCTACCGCCGTGCAGCACTCCGATGAGGTGATTGACGAGGTGCTGGCGGCCGATGTGCTGGTCATTGGCTCGCCCATGTACAATTTCAGCATCTCCTCCTCGCTCAAGGCCTGGCTCGACCACGTGGTGCGGGCCGGGGTCACTTTCAAGTATGGTCCCAATGGCCCCCAAGGCCTGCTCACGGGCAAAAAGGTGTACCTCGCCCTAGCCAGCGGCGGCGTGTATTCCGGCGGCTCCCCCATGGCCGCCTACGATTTCATGGCGCCCTACCTGAAGCCGGTGCTGGGCTTCATCGGCCTCACCGATGTGGAAGTGGTGCGGGTGGAAGGCACCAGCATCCCCGACCTGGAGCCTACCGCACTAGCCAAGGCGGTGGACAGCGTGGCGGTATAAAGACCGGTAAAGCTGTAGAGACGCGATACTTCGCGGCTCCCGTGCGGACGATGTCGTTCAAGGGGGAGACGCGAAGTGTCGCGTCTCTGCATTTTCAGCTGCCTCATTCCCATATTTACGGCCGCCAACTTCCCGACTACGCCCGCCCATGTCCTCCTCCACTCCTACCCGCTGGAAACTCGTGCTCGGCAGTGCCGCCGACGCGGCCGACGCCGTGCCCCTGCCGCCCGACTACGGCCGCATGGACGACGTGCTCACCGCCCTCTACGACGGCGACAAATCGGAGCGGAAAGCAGGTTTGGGCGGCTCCGCGCCGCGCGTGAGCCGCTGGCTGGGCGACATTCGGGAGTACTTTCCCACCGAAGTGGTGGCCGTGATGCAGCAAGACGCCATGACGCGCCTGGGCCTGAACCAGCTGCTGCTGGAGCCCGAGATTCTGCGCACGGTGCAGGCCGACGTGCACTTGGTGGGCACGCTGATGTCCTTGAGCCGGGTAATGCCGCAGAAGGCCAAGGCAACGGCCCGCGAGGTCATCACCAAAGTGGTGCGCGAGCTGGAAAAAAAGCTAGCCAACCCGCTGCGCCAAGCCGTGCAGGGCGCCCTGAGCCGGGCCGTGCGCAACCCGCGCCCGCGCTACCACGAAATCGACTGGGGCGCCACCATTCGGGCCAACCTCAAGCACTACCAGGCTGCCCACAAAACCGTGATTCCGGAGCGGCTGGTGGGTTTCGGCCGGCGCGGGCAGGCACTAAAGGAAATCGTGCTCTGCGTGGACCAAAGCGGCTCGATGGCCTCATCTGTTGTTTATGCAGGCGTGTTTGGGGCGGTGCTGGCCTCGCTCAAAGCCGTGAAAACCCACATGGTGGTGTTCGACACGGCCGTGGTGAACCTGAGCGAAAACCTGCACGACCCAGTGGACCTGCTTTTCGGCGTACAATTAGGCGGCGGCACCGACATCAACCTGGCCCTCACCTACTGCCAGCAACTAATTTCGCGCCCTACCGACACCATCCTTGTCCTCATCACCGACCTCTACGAGGGCGGCAACGAGAAGGAAATGATAAAGCGCGCCGCTGCCCTCAAAGCTGCCGGCGTGAACGTGGTGGTGCTGCTGGCCCTGAGCGACGACGGTGCCCCGAGCTTCGACCGCCGCGTGGCCGAGCAACTGGCGGCGCTGGGCATTCCCAGCTTCGCCTGCACGCCGGCTAAGTTTCCGGAACTAATGGCCAAGGCCATTCAGGGGCAAAAACTGGAGGTGTAGCGCGAAACCCAGTTTCATTTGACCCGAAGGGCCGTCCTGCTGAGCGCAGCCGAAGCATCTCTACCGCGCCGTCTGTCATCCTGAGCATTCTGCGACTCGAGCAGAGACGAAGGACCTTATCAAGTAAGAACGACTGTCGTTCAGTGGTGATAAGTTGCTTCCTTTGTCAGCATGACAGACGGCGCGAGCGAGATGCTTCGGCTACGCTCAGCAGGACGGCCCTTCATTATCCGGCTTGAGCCGCCTTTTCACCATCTAGTAACGCCGCCAGCGCGTCCGCGTCGTCGGCTTCCAGGGCCACTTCGGCTTTCAGGTTGTCCACGTCGCGCTTCACGCTGGCCACGGCCATGGTTTTGCCGCCGGCTTTGTACGCAATAGAGAACTCCTGCTTGGCCAAATCGCCGCTCACCTGGGCTTCGTCCCACTTTTCGGCGTGGCCCACGTAGCGAACGGAGAGGTCGTAATGTTTGCTCCAGAAGAAGGGCACGGCCTCAAATTTCTCGCGCTGGCCCAGCATGTTGCGGGCGGCCGTCTGGCCCTGGCGCTGGGCCACCACCCAGTGCTCCACCCGGATGTTCTGGCCTGAGTGTGGGTCGGGCCAACGAGCAATGTCGCCGGCTGCGAAGACGCCCGGCGCACTGGTTTCGAGGTATTCGTTCACACTCACGCCCTTGTCGAGCGCCAGCCCAGCGGTTTCCGCCAATGCCAGCCGGGGCCGCACGCCGATGCCGGCCACCACCAAATCGGCCGGCAGTCGGTCGCCGTTTTCCAAGGTCACCGCGTCGGCTTCGATGCGGGTGGCCTTTTGCTCCAGATGAAAAAATACGCCTTTGTCTTGGTGTAGCTTCCGCACGATTTCGCCCAGTTCCGGTCCCAGTACTTTCGCCAGAGGTAGTTCGTCGGGCGCCACCACGTGCACCTCCAAACCTTTGGTGCGCAGGGCCGCCGCCACTTCCAGCCCAATAAAGCTGGCGCCCAGCACCACCGCCCGCTTCGCCGCGGCGGCACTGGTCGCAATGGCGTGGTGGTCGGCCAAGGAGCGCAGCACGTGCACGTGCGGCAGGTCATGGCCCGGAATGTCTAGCGATAAGGGCGAGGCGCCGGTGGCCAAAAGTAGCCGGTCGTAGGCATGCGCCGCGCCGTCAGCCAGCAGCACGCGGCGACCAGGCACTTCAATGCGGGACACTTCTCCGCGTACCAGCTCAATGTTGTGCAGGGCGTAAAAATCAGCGGGCCGCAAGCTTACCGGCTTTTTCTCATCAGCCGGGAAGCTCTTGGATAGCATGGTCCGGTCGTAGGGTGCTTCGGCTTCGCCGTCGAGCATGGTGATACTTCCCTCGTAGCCTTCGCGACGCAGCATTTCGGCCGCCGCGCTGCCCGCCGCGCCCGCCCCAATGATGACCACGGCGACGGGGTAAGCCTGCTTTTCGGTGGGGCCGACGGGCGCCAGTGGGTCGCGGGTTTGTTTGCCGGTAACGAAGGCGCGGCCGTCGCGCTGGGTCACCGTCCAACAGGGCAGCGGGTCGAGGGCGGGGGCGCGTAGGGCCTCGCCGGTGCGCAGGCTGAAGCAGGCGTGATGCCAGGGGCAGCGCACGGTGTCATCCACCAGCAAGCCCTTGCCTAGCGGCGCGCCCAGGTGGCTGCATTTGGCCGAGATGGCGAAGATTTCCTCCCCGCGCCGAGCCAGCAGAACGGGTTCGCCCAGGGCGTGGCCGGTGGCCGTGGCGCCATCGGCGAGGTCGGCGAGCGGAATGCCGTCGGTGAGCAGGTCGGGGCCGGGCAGCGGGGGCTTGGCAGGGTCAGCCATTGGAATTGAAGAGTGTTAAAGTGGTTGCTCATACGGCAGTTCCCTGTTTGTAGCGAACCAGGAGGCTTATGGGGTCTGCGAGCAAGCTTCCAAGTAGGCAGCAATGCTTGCCGGCGCGGCGGGCATCGTTGTTACCGTTTAAGCAGCATTCTCCTACATTTGGCTGTGAGCACTCCAATTTGCCTGTCCTTTCGCAGCATTAAGCTTGCTTTCCTCCTCGCAACGGGAGCGTTGGCAGGCTGCCAGGGCGGGAAAGTAATTCACATCCTGAGTTACGAGCAAGGCCAAGCCAAAGCGCAGGAGTACGTGCGCCACTATTCCCCCCACCAAAAGCAAGGGAAGTGGGTGGGGCCACCGGTTACCCTCAATCGCTTGCGCCGCACCAATCTCGCCGCTGACCCGGTTATCACAGGCGGAGTGGACATTCAAGAGCCCGACGGCAAGCTTAGGCCTTTTCCCGGCGCCCTCATCACCATTGACGGCGCCCATACCTTTGCCGATAATTCTAGCAGGTATGCGCGTGTAATCGGCCCCGGCCGACACCGCTTGCGCGTAGGTGGCGTGGGGTTTCTTTGGTCCGAAGCGCCGGCCCTTCACGTGGAGCGCGGCGATTCCATTCAGGTCATTGCTCACCTATTGCCTGAATTCAGGCCGACCATGAATTAAAAACGGCCGCTCTTTTCTGGTGCCTTTCGGCCACTCATTTTACTTTTTCGTTGTTATCCAACCAACGAAATCAAGCCATATTCTTTTGTCCGACCTCACTTTCACCCCCTCCGACCCCTACGCCCTCGAAAAGGAGCTGCGCCACGTGCAGGCTTTGATGAAGCTGGAGCAGCAGGAGGACCTGGAGCAATTCAAGCTCAAAAACGCCAAGGCCAGCATTCAGGAGCGTCAGCAACGCGGCCTCACCTGGTACCCCGTCACCATCAGCAAGGAAGACATCGGCTTCGGCGGCAAGCTGGTGCTGGAGTTGGAACGGCCCGCCGGGCAGCAAGGGCTGCACCTGTTTCAGGTGGGCAAGAACGCCTCGCTATTTGGCAACGTGCCCGGCCGCTCGGCCACCGACCGGCCCACCCTGAGCGGTGTCATCACCAGCGTGCGCCGCAACAAACTGACCCTGGCCACCACCAAGGAAGACCTGCCCGACTGGGCCATTGAAGGCAATAAGCTGGGCATCGACCTCACCTTCGACGAGGTGAGCTACCGCGAGATGGACTACGCCCTGGGCAAGGTTATGGGCGCCTACGGCGACCGCCTGGCCGAGTTGCGCGACACCATTCTGGGCGCCCGCGAGGCCCGTTTCCGCGAGGAAAAGGCTTCGGATTTGTTCTACCCCAGCCCGCTCAACGAGTCGCAGCTGGCCGCCGTGCGCCACGTCATGGCCGCTAAAGACGTGGCCATCATTCACGGCCCGCCCGGCACCGGAAAAACCACCACGCTGGTGCAGGCCATTTTGGAAACCATCCGGCGCGAGCGGCGCGTGCTGGTATGCGCCCCCAGCAACACGGCCGTGGACCTGCTCACCGAAAAGCTGGCCGAGCGCGGCGTCAACGTCATCCGCATGGGCAACCCCTCGCGGGTGAGCGACCTGCTGCTGGAGCACACGCTCGATGCGCAGGTGATGAACCACAAGAGCTACAACGAGATGCGCTCGATGCGCCAGACGGCCGACCAGTACCGCGAAACCGCCAGCAAGTACGTGCGCAACTTTGGTTGGGAGGAGCAGCAGCACCGCCGCCAGCTCAAGGAGGAAGCGCGCATGCTGTTTCAGCAGGCCGACGACCTAGAGCGTTACATCACCGAGGATTTGCTCGAATCGGTACAGGTAATCACCTGCACGCTGGTGGGCGCTGCCAACCGCAACATCCGCCACCTCACCTACGAAACGGTGTTCATCGACGAGGCCGCCCAGGCCCTGGAGCCGGGCTGCTGGATTCCCATTGCCAAGGCCAACCGCGTGGTGCTGGCCGGCGACCACCACCAGCTGCCGCCCACCGTGAAAAGTGAAAAAGCGGGCGAGCTGCGCGAAACGCTGTTCGAGAAGTGCATTAAGCGCCAGCCGGCCACGGCCCGCATGCTCACGGTGCAGTACCGCATGCACGAGCAAATCATGCAGTTCAGCTCCGACCAGTTCTACGACGGCAAGCTCGAAGCTTACGAAACCGTGCGCCACGCCGGCCTCGACGCCTACGACCTGAAATTCGCCCCCGACCTGCCCGTGGAATTCCTCGACACGGCCGGCTTCGGCTTCCAGGAAATCACCATCCCCGAAAGCCGCTCCACCGCCAACCCCGAGGAAGCCGACCTGCTGCTCAAGCGCTTGGCCCAACTGCTGGAGCCCTACGACCCCGCCGACCACGAGGACGACCCGCTCAGCATCGGCGTCATCGCCCCCTACCGCGCCCAAATTAACTACCTAAAGGACGCCATAGAGGAAAACGACGAGCTCAGTGGCCTCATGCTGCACCGCCAGCTCAGTGTGGGCACCGTGGATTCCTTCCAGGGCCAGGAGCGCGACATCATCGCCATCACCCTCACCCGCAGCAACAACCACGGCGAAATCGGCTTCCTGAGCGACATCCGCCGCATGAACGTGGGCATGACGCGTGCGCGCCGTAAACTGCTGCTCGTGGGCGACTCTTCCACGCTCAGCGCCCACCCGTTCTTCAAGGCCCTGATAGAGTACGTGGAGCAGATTGGCGGGTACCGGACGGCCTGGGAACTGCAGGATTAACCTCACCCCCGGCCCCTCTCCTTGGGAGAGGGGAGCTACGGCAGCGCTAAGTAGAAGACATAAAATAGAAAATCCCGGCTCATTAATGGACCGGGATTTTCGTTTATAATCGATAGGCTCCCCTCTCCCCAAGGAGAGGGGCCGGGGGTGAGGTTATGGCCTCAGGGTGCGCCTACCGCCCACCAGGAGGGCAGTTTTCCTTCAGGAACTTGGTGTAAGTAGCGGCCAGGTGCTTGCTGGTGCCCTCGCCTTCCGAGATGCCGTGGGTGCGGTTGGGGTAGGCCATCATCTGAAAGGTTTTGCCGTGCTTCACCAACTCATTTATCATTTGCTCGGCGTTGTTGTAGTGCACGTTATCGTCGCCGGTGCCGTGGATGAGGAGTAGGTTACCGCGCAGTTTACTGGCGTGGGCCAAGGCCGAGTTGTCCACGAAGTAGTGCTTGTCTTCGGGCAGCAGGCCCATGTAGCGCTCCTGGTAGATGTTGTCGTAGTTCAGCTGGTTGTCGACTGCTGCGATGCTGATGCCGGTTTTATAAATCTGCGGGTACTGGAACATGAGGCTGAGCGTGGAGCTGCCACCGCCGCTCCAGCCCCACACGGCCACGCGGCTGGTATCCACCCAACTGTTTTTCAGCACTTCCTTGGCGCCCATGGCCTGGTCGCGGATGTTGAGCATGCCCAGATTGTGGTAGATGGCCTTGCGGAACTCGCGGCCGCGAGGGGCCGGGGCGCCACGGTTGTCGAGCGAGGCGTAGATGTAGCCGTCGTCGGCCATGCTGCCTTGGTAGAGGCGGTTGCTGCTCACGCCGAAGTTGTCGAGCACCGTTTGGCGGGCCGGCTCGCCGTACACCATGAACACAATGGGGTACTTTTTGGCGGGGTCGAAGTTGGTAGGCTTCACCATCCAGCCGTCCAGGGTCACGCCATCGGCGGTTTTCACCTGAAAGAACTCAGTTTTGGGCATTTTTATCTTCTTGGCCTGCTCGGGCATCTCACCACCGCTCAGGCGCTTGTGGGCGGGCAGGTCCACCACGTCGGCCACCGGGTAGCTGCCGGCGCTGGCGTAGCGGTGCAGTGCCACCTTGCCGTTTGGCGACACCTCGTAGCTGTTGGTGCCGCTGAGGGCGGCGGGCGTCACGCGCTCGGCCTTGCCACCTTTCAGCGGCACTTTGTAGAGGTAGCGCTGGGTAGCATTGGTGGGCGAGGCCAGAAAGTAGATGGTGCCGGTGGCTTCGCTGATGCCTTCCACGCTCACCACGTCGTAGTTGCCGGGCGTGAGGAGCTTCTCCTTGCCGCTGCGGTCAATCTGGTAGAGGTGGCGCCAGCCGTCTTTCTCGCTCACCCACACGAAGCTTTTGCCGCCCTGCAGCCAGTCCCAGCCCACGGGCTGGTCCTTGGCTTCCACCCAGGCCTTGTCGGTGTCGGTGTAAATGGTTTTGGTGGCGCCGGTGGCGGCAGTACACAGCATGAGCTTGCTCTCGTTCTGGCGGCGGTTCAGCTGCTGAATAATCAGCTCGTTGGCGCCAGCCCACTCCATGCGCGGGATGTAGTGCTGCACGGCGTCGCCGGGCACGTCCATCCACTTGGTGTCGCCACCGCCCACGGCCACCACACCGATGCGGCAGCGGCTGGGGTCCTCGCCCACCACGGGGTATTCCACCGGCACTGTGAACGGATACAGTGCATCCGTGGTGTTCAGCATGAGGTAGTTGGGCGTCTTGCGGGCGTCGAGCTGCCAGTAGGCCAGGTGCTGGCCGTCGGGGCTCCAGCGGAAGCCGTCGCGGCAGTCCAGCTCCTCCTCGTACACCCAGTCGAAGGTGCCGTTGATGAGTTTGTCAGTGCCATCGGTGGTGAGCTGGGTGATGGCGTGGTCGGCCAGGTTTTCGACGAAGAGGTTGTGGCCGCTTACGTAGGCCACCCTGCGGCCATCGGGCGAGAACTTGGCAAACATCAGCGAGGCCTCCGGCCGGCCCTTGCCCAGCTGCGTGAGCTGCTTGCTGCCGGTGTCGTACACCCAGTAATCGCCGCGGGTATCGTAACGCCACACCTTCTTGGTGTTGGTATTCAGCAGAATTAGCCGTCCGTCATCCGACAGCGCCACGCGCCGCACGCCGAGCGGCTTAGTCTGGCCGGCGGGCGTGAGTTGGCGCTTGCTGAGCAGCGTGCGCGTCTGGCCGGGTTGGCGGATGTCGAGCTGCACCACGGAGTCGGGGCGCACCTGCAGGTAGCCGTAGCCGTCTTTGGTCCATTGGGTGCCGGGGTTTTGGGCCCAGGCAGCAGCCGTCAGCATTGAAAAGGCCCCGGCCAGAGCGGCCCGACGAACAAGGAATTGTTTCATCTGAAAAGAAGAACTGAAAACACAGATTTGGAATCCCAAAGCTAGCCCTGTTTGAAAATAAAAATCCCCGCCGGCACAGGCCGGCGGGGAGTATCAGGAACTGATGCTTAAACGTCATGCAGAGCGCAGCGAAGCATCTCGCTTGGGGTAGTACTTAGTTACTGTTGCACGCGAGATGCTTCGCTGCGCTCTGCATGACAGTCTTTTCCTCAAAAAAACACCTAAGGCAAATCAATCACCGACATGGTGTGCGGGGCGTCCGATTTGGTGTTGGCAAAGTGCTTCACCGGGTTGTCATAGTCGGAGATATAAAGGCGCTTGCCCTTGAGCAGCACCTCGGCGGGCTGGTCGAGCTTGCCGCCGCTGCCGTCGGTGTCGGGGTTTTGGGCCAGGGTGGTCACCTTGTTTCCATTGCGCAGGTCTACCACTTCAATGGCGTTTTCGCGGGAGTTGCAGAGGTACATTTTATCGGTGGCCCGGTCAATGATGAGGCCATCTACGCAGGGAATCTGCTTGCCGCTCAGCGTCAGGGTTTCCTGCTTGGCCAGGCTGCCATCGGGCTTCAATGATACCTTGTAGAGCTTACCATCGCCGAAGCTGCCGGTGTATAAGTTGCCCTTGCTGTCGTAGTCCATGCCATCGGCGCCGTTGTCCACGCCGGTTTCGTTCACCGTGGTGGTGAACATGGCCAGCACGTGCGGGTCTTTGGTTTTGGGCTTGAGGTGCACGGTGCCCTTGCTCAGCTCGGCCAGCGAAAATTTCATAATGGCACTGCCTTGGGCGTTGTCGGGCAGGTCCCATTGGCTGTCAGTCACGTAAATCGTGTTGCCCTTCCACACCACCGCGTTAGCCAGCGCGAAGCCGTCCACCACGGTGGTGATGGCGCCGGGCTTGCCGTTTTTCACTTCCACCCGCATCAGGCGCGATTTGAAATCCTTGCTGTTTTCGTACTGGTTTTCGGCGTAGTAGAGGTTGCCATCGGGCCCGAAGGCTAGGTCCATGGGGGCCGCCTTTTGGGTGGTGGGCTCCACGGGCAGGTTGGTGGCGTAGGGCTTGATGGTGGAGCCGTCAATTTCCATCAGCGAGGCCGGCTTAGAATTGTCGGCCAGGTTGGGCACCGAGAGAATGAGGTGGCCGTTGGGGGCCAGCGCCAGGCCGTCGGGCGTGTTGTGGGCGTCGTCGAGGGTGAAGAGCAGCTTCGGGCTGCCGATAGTCGGAACAGAACCAGCCGGGAGGCCCATGGTATCGGCTGCGGCGGCCGCGGTTTTCGCCGTGTCCGCATTGGTTTTCACCACAGCCTCTTTGTTAACGGCTTCGCGTTCGGTGGTAGGCGGGTCGGATTGGCAGGCGGCCAGCAGGGTGCCGCTGAGCAGCAGAACCACCGCAGAGTTTAAAGTATTCGGGTGCATTGGAAAGAAATGATTTTAAGGAGGAAAGCAACGCCTACGGTACGCGCCGCGCCGAAACGAGGTTATTTACTCATGGCGCTGCTACTGGCTTTCCTCTTCCTTACTGCCTTGTTCGGCTTATTTCTTTTACAGCTTTCCTGAACATACTCCTCGTTAGATGCGGCGCTTGGCCTGACCGTCAAACGATAACCAGCAGCGTGGCTCAAGCAGTCGCGTAAAGCGCAAAAAACTGCCCAACCTCGTCACTACAAACCCCGTTCAGTCAGCAGTAAACCGTCAATCCTCCTTTCCATGAGTAAGAAACCCGTAGCCAAACAAACCCACGAAGACACCGTCAGTACCGCCAAAACGGCTGACCTCGCCAAAAACACTGACGACGGCTACGGCCAGTTTCTCACTTCTAACCAAGGGCTGCGCGTCAACGACGACCAGAATTCACTAAAGGCCGGTGAACGCGGCCCCTCCCTGCTCGAGGACTTTTTGCTGCGCGAGAAAATCACGCATTTCGACCACGAGCGCATTCCCGAGCGGGTGGTGCACGCCCGTGGCGTGGCTGCCCACGGCTATTTTGAGGCCTACGGCAACGCCAGCGAGTTCAGCCGCGCCGCTTTCCTACAGCCTGGCGCTGTGACGCCGGTTTTCACGCGCTTTTCCACGGTGGCCGGTTCGCGCGGCTCCTCCGACCTGGCTCGCGACGTGCGCGGCTTTGCCGTGAAATTCTACACCGAAGAAGGCGTGTACGACCTGGTGGGCAATAACATCCCGGTGTTCTTCATCCAGGACGCCATCAAGTTTCCCGACCTCATCCACGCCGTGAAGCCCGAGCCGCACAATGAGATTCCGCAGGCCGCCTCGGCCCACGACACGTTCTACGACTTCATCTCGGCCAATCCCGAAAGCACCCACATGCTGCTCTGGGCCATGAGCGACCGCGCCCTGCCGCGCAGCCTGCGCATGATGGAAGGCTTCGGCGTGCACACCTTCCGCATGGTGAACGCCGAGGGCAAGTCGGTGTTTGTGAAATTTCACTGGAAGCCGCTGCTTGGCACCCACGCCGTGGCTTGGGAAGAAGCCCAGCAGATTTCGGGCAAAGACCCCGACTTCCACCGCCGCGATTTGTGGAACTGCATCGAAATGGGCGCCTACCCCGAGTGGGAGCTGGGCGTACAAGTGGTGGCCGAAGAAGACGAGCGCAAGTTCAACTTCGACATCCTGGACTCGACCAAGCTGATTCCGGAAGAGTTGGTGCCGGTGCAGAAAATCGGCAAAATGGTACTCAACCGCAACGTCGACAATTACTTCGCCGAAACCGAGCAGGTGGCCTTCTGCCTGAGCCACATCGTGCCGGGCATCGATTTCTCGAACGACCCGCTGCTGCAGGGCCGCCTGTTTTCCTACCTCGACACCCAGCTCAAGCGCCTCGGCGGCCCCAATTTCCACGAGATTCCGATTAACCGCTCGCTGGCCCCTATCCGCAACAACCAGCGCGACGGCCACATGCGCCAAACCATCAACAAAGGCCAAGTGGCCTACGGCGTGAATCAGCTGAACGATGGCTACCCGCAGCAGGCCAAGCAAAGCGAGGGCGGCTTCAACACCGTGCACGAGCGCGTGGAGGGCCACAAAATCCGCCTCCGCAGCAAGTCGTTTGTCGACCACTACAGCCAGGCCAAGCTGTTTTGGAACAGCCAGTCCGACGCCGAGAAGATGCACATTGTGAAAGCCCTGCGCTTCGAGCTCAGCCACGTGCAGAAGGAATTTGTGCGCAACCGCACCATCCTGCAGCTGGCCCAGGTAGATGCCGACCTGGCCCGCCGCGTGGCCGAAGGCCTGGGCGCCACGGTGCCCACCGCCGACAGCGTGCAGCTGAACCTGGCCGTACCCGCCGATGGCGAAGCCGCCCACTACCAATCGGAGCCGGTGAAGGTCGGCAGCGCCAGCTCGCCCACGCTCAGCGTTGCGCCCGACAGCCCCATCAATACCGGCAAAGCCAGCATCAAAACCCGCCACATCGCCATTCTGGCCACCGACGGCGCCGACGTTCTTGCCATCGGCAACCTGATGAAAGCGCTGATGGACGAAGGTGCGCAGAGCGCCATCATTGCCACCCACCTGGGCTCGGTCACGGGCCTGGGCGGTGAGCAATTGCTGGTGAATGGCACGTTCCATTCCACCGCCTCGGTGCTGTTTGATGCCGTGTATGTGGCCGGCGGCGAGAAAAGCGTAACCGCACTCAAGCAAAATCCCGACGCCGTGCGCTTCGTGAATGAGGCCTTCCGCCACTGCAAGCCCCTGGCGGCCTCGGGCGCCGGCATCGAACTACTACAAGCCGCCGCCTACCCCGGCGCCGAAGACATCCTGACCGCCGACGGCGTGGTAACCAGCTCCGAAGCGCAGGTGGGTGGACTGGCCCCGAAGTTCATCGCCGCCATTAAGAAGCACCGTTTCTGGAGCCGCGAATTGAAGGCGATGCCGGCATAGGGTTTCGGCTAATTATCAGGCCGTCATGCTGAGCGCAGTCGAAGCATCTCGCGTGAGGTAGTAATTATTTTACTATTGCAGGCGAGATGCTTCGACTGCGCTCAGCATGACGGCCTATTTTTCAAAATTTCGGTATTGAACGCCCGGTCCGTCTTTCGTTCCGGATAGAACTTCCTTTCTTTGTGCACCTGCCGCCTGAGCGGGCTCGTACTTCTCCCCACATTCCTTTTAAAACTCATGGCTGCAATCAGCGAAAACAAAGTCGTTACCATCACCTACGACCTCAGCGTGACCGACGAAAACCAGGACAAGGTATTGGTAGAATCGGCCGAAGCCGACTCGCCCATGGTGTTCCTCTTCGGCCACAGCGGCCTGCCCGAGGAGTTTGAGGCCCAGCTCAACGGCAAAAACCCCGGCGACGAGTTCCAGTTCAGCCTCACCCCCGACCAGGCCTACGGCGACTACGACGAGCAGGCGCTGGTTGAAATCCCCAAAGAAGTATTCCTCATCGACGGCAAGCTCGACGACGAGATGCTGCAGCCCGGCAACTTCCTGCCCATGGCCGACAACGAAGGCAACCACATGCAAGCCAAAGTGGTGAGCATCGGTGACTCGGCTGTTAAAATGGATTTCAACCACCCGCTGGCCGGCATGGTGATGCACTTCCACGGTAAAATTCAGGACGTCCGCGATGCCTCGGCCGAGGAGCTGGCTCACGGCCACGTGCACGGCGAAGGCGGCCACCACCACTAATAGCGGATTGGTGGATTGTCATTGCGAGCGAAGCGCGGCAATCCGTCCTGACTACGCCAGACACTTCCTTTTATTAAAAAAGCCCCCGCACTGCGCAGTGCGGGGGCTTTTTGTTTTGCCAAGAACCCAAACTCGCCAATCAAATTAGTTACTGTAGCAATTTAATAAAAGACAATATTTTTAGCATCAAATAAAATCCGCTACTTTCAGGCCTCCACAAATCCTCTCCGTCCCCCAGCACACGATTTATATGGAAGAGCTTCGAAACGAGCTGAATAATGCATCGGTGTCATCCGAAATCACTCCGAAAGTAGTGGGCATCGGCGGCATCTTCTTTTTCAGCGACACCCCGCAGGAAACGCGGGAGTGGTACGCTAAAAACCTGGGTTTTGAGGTGACAGAATGGGGTGCGACGTTTGATTCCCGGAACGTGGAGCGGCCCGAAGAAGTGACGCAACTGCAGTGGAGCCCTTTTAAAACCGGCAGCGACTATTTCGCACCGTCCGCAAAGCCGTTTATGATTAACTACCGGGTGCAGAACATCGAAGGCCTGGTGGAGAAACTGCGCGTCAATGGCGTGACCGTCCTTGATGAAATTGCGAGCTATGACTACGGCAAATTCGTTCACATCATGGACGCCGAAGGCAACAAGGTAGAGCTGTGGGAACCTGCCCGATAATTCCACAATGACATATGAGTGAGCGCCGTCCGTGCGGGGTAGTCTGGCTCAGCCTTCTTACGTTGCTCACGAGTTGGCTGGCAATTGGTTGCAGTCATCTATCCAGGCGCGCGGAGAAAGAAGGCCAGCCAGTCAGCGCTTTGCCAGCGCCCTCTACTCCCGCCCCACGCCCGGCCAAGCCAGGAACAACTTCACTGCCGGAAAAGCCTTTTTCGTCTTATCGCGACACGACCCTGCTATTTGGCAAATACGTGCTTGCGCACGATGATGAGGGCTACGCGTCCGTCTTTTACAAGCCTTATTCCGACAGTGCGTGGGTAGAAATCCCGCAGGTGTACGGCCGCTCCGTGGAGCTTGATACGGCCAATGTAGACCGGCAAGGCGAGCCGGAATTGCTGCTCACCATCGAATACAAACGCTCCGGCAATCCGGACTACGGCATCATTCGCACGCTCCACATTTTGCGCACCGGGCCAATCGTTGATTCGTTGTTGGCCATGCGCGTCGGATGCGCTAACTATCACCACTCCTGGGAAGACGGGGAACTGAACAACTTTGAACAGACGCAACAAGTGACGGCTGGCTACGGGGTTCTCCGTATTGGCCCCGTGCGGACCACGTGCGAGCGCAACCACTCAACCGCGCCGTGCGAGTGTGACGCGCAAGACCTTAGGGAAGCAGGTGGGGCGCCCTTTGCCCGGCCCGGGCATTACTATTGGCAGCACGACCGTTTAGCTTTGGTTAGAGCCCGCTAACAAACTGGCTGCCATCGCCTGCAACTCCGGAAAAAACTCCCAAAAATCCGTTTCGTACGCTTCATAATTAGCCTCCAGCTCCCCCACCGCCGTTTCCATGCCCGAACCGGCCAGGGCCCGGCGGCTCAGGCCGCTGAGGGCGCGGGCGATGCCGGCGGTTTCGGCGTAGCCCAGCAGCCAGTTGTGCTGCACCAAATGGGGGAAGAATTGCTGCACGCGGGGCGGCATTTCGGCTTCACGCGCCTGTAGTACCGCGTAAACGCGCCGAGTAAAATCTGAGAGGGTTTCGGAGGAAAGCTCCGGGAAGTTGCGAGCCAGAAAGTGGTCCAGAAACATGTCGGAAATCACGCCGGCGTACTTGCCGTAGCCGGCTTCGCGCAGGCGCTGGGTGCTGCGCCGCACCACGGGGTGCTGGTCGGTGAAGGTGTCGATGGCGCGGTGCAGGCGGATGCCGGCCTGCACGGCGGGCGGGTACTTTTCGAGCTGGCGCCCGGGCACGGAGTCGGCAATGAACTGGCCCAGCAGCACGTCGGCGTAGGCGGGCGCAGCAGCGGAGCCGGAGAGGAAGAGGTGGGCCAGGAAATTCATTGGCATAGCAACCGGAAAGTCGGCCGTAAGTCTAACCAATTGGAAACAACTGCCGCCCGGGGCCGTAAACCAAGCACTTTCCTATCCTCACCGTTTCCCTTAACACCCCACTCCCATGGCCGACCAAGTTGCCGTAAGCCACGACGTAACCAAACTCGTCGAGAAAATCAAGGACATCAAAATTGCGATGATGACCACCATCGAGAACGGCAATGAGCTGCACTCGCGCCCCATGTATACCTCCCAGCCCGAGCAGGATGGCACGCTGTGGTTTTTCACCGAAAAAGATTCGCAGAAAGTAGACGAGCTACATCAGGACCGCCACGTCAGCCTGGGCTATTCCAAGCCCGACGACAACCTCTACGTGGCCATCACGGGCACGGCCCAGGTGGTGACCGACCAGGCCAAAATCAAAGAGCTGTGGAGCGAAGGTCTGCGCGGCTGGTTCCCCAAAGGCTCCGACGACCCGAACATTGCCCTGCTAAAGGTGACCATCACCAAAGGTGAGTTCTGGGATTCGCCCAACTCCACCCTACTGCGCGCCTACACCTACGCCAAAGCCGTCATTACTGGCGAACGTGACCAGCCCAGCGCTGACCGCCAATCGGTAGTCATTCCCAAGTAGTATCGCGCCAGCCGCGGTTTGCGAAAAGGCCGGAAGCAATTCCGGCCTTTTTTTGTTGATTGAAACCTTAATATGCCGCTCACCACCCTCACTGTTTTCACTTTCCGCCCGGGCCATGCGCGCTGGGCCCTGGCTCAGATGGGCACGGCTCCGCCCCAACTTAAGCGGGTGCCGGGCCTTCGGTTTTTCAAGCTGATGGGCAGCGGGGCCAACAATGGCTTTGGCTTTTGGCCCAACCTGCGGCGCTACGGCTTCATGGCCGTATGGGACGACGCCGCGGCAGCCGAGGCATTTTTTGCTCAGCACCCGCTCTGGGCGGCTTATCAGCAGCGTAGCGCCGAAACCTGGACGGTACACCTCGCGCCCCTCAAGGCCCAAGGCTTGTGGGACGGCCAGGCGCCGTTCCAACCCACCGCAGCCACCAACGAGCCCGGCCCTGTGGCCGTGCTCACGCGCGCCAGCATCCGCTGGCGCAAAACGCCGCGTTTCTGGCAGTTTGTGGAGCCTACCAGTGCGGCGCTGGCCCAGGCCGTGGGCGTGCGGGCAGCCATTGGCCTGGGAGAGTTGCCGCTGGTACGGCAGGCCACGTTCAGCGTGTGGGAATCGGCCCGGGCCATGCAGGAATACGCCTATAAGGACGCACGGCACCGCGAGGTTATCCAGCTCACGCGACGCGAAAAATGGTACGCCGAAGAGCTGTTTGCGCGCTTCCAGGTGCTGAGCAGCACGGGCACCCTCGACGGCGTAGAGCCGCTGGCCGGGTTGCTTTCACCTATTCAATCATCTAGCCGGTAATGCTTCACCCAACCCAGGGCGTTGTTGGTTAGCTCGGGGTGCGCGTCGGGCTGTGTGGCAAGGCCGCCCGATTCTGTAGCAGCTGCGTTGCTGGTGTATAAAGTAAAGCCGGGCGAAGGCCCGGCCGTGGCTTTAGAACCTGCCAAAGAATGTATAGTAATCTGATTTTGGCCCAGGCCGCCGTAGATGCCCACCCGCACCCCCACGGCCGCATCGGGCGCAATGCGAAATTCATCATCGCCGGCAAGGCCGTACAGGTTCAGCTGCTTGGTGGTTTGCGGGTCGTACACGCGTTCCAGTATCAGGCTGTCTGCTTGGTTTTTCCGGATGGCCAGCAGCTGCACCCGCAGGCGGCCCGGCCCTGCGCCGCTCAGCACAAACCGCTCGGCGTGGTCGGTGCCCACCACCCAGGCCTCGGTGCTTAGAATTTCGAAGTACCGCTGCGCTACCGCCGCCAGCTGGGCCCGGCGGGCACGCAGCAACGGCGCCAGTTCTGCGGCAATAACGGCCCGGGTTTCGGCCGGGCCGGCTTTGAGTGCCTCGTCAATCACTGCATCGCTAAGGCGTTTTTGCAACGAATCGGCTTCGGCGCGAAAATCAGCGGAACTGAGGGGGCTCAGCAGGGTGCGGTCGAGGTTGCGGGCGGTGATGGTGAGGGCGTCCACATTGCTCAGCCGCATGGTGGTGTGGAAGCTCTGAAACTTAGTCAGAAACCACGACAGCACCCGCGTCAGCACCCCGTCATCGAACCGAAAAAACGCCTGGTCCCGGTCGCGCGGAATGGGCCGAAAACGGGTGCCACCGGGCCCGGGGAAGCTGGCCCAGCGCCACTGGTCTTCGCGCCGGCTCCAGTCGCCCAGCCACATATCAAGCAGGCGAGCCCGCAAAAAAGCGTGTGGGTCGACGCTGGCATTCGGCCGTTTTCGCAGCACCGTGAGCAAGTGTCGGCTGTTATAGATGGCCGGCGAGAAGCCGAAGCTGTGGGCGTGCCGCTGGTCGCCCTCAGGGCGCTCTTCCAAGAGGTAAAGAGCGTTGGCGTAGCTGGCCCGGAATTGCCCAAGAAAGGGGTCGTCGGGCAGATACACCAGGCGCGGATTGGCGTGGTACACGCCGGCGGCGGCCGCCAAGCGGGCGGCCACGTAGGCACCGTAGGGCAGCGTGGCGCTGGTTTGGTCTTTCATGAGGCCGCGCAGCAGGTTGCGCTTCCAGCCCACGGGCAGGGCCGCGCTCATGTCCTTATCGATGGAGCGCAGCACAAACTGGTAGCCTTTGGTTGTGCGCAGGCGCAGGGTGCGGCTTTGGTAGCTGCCCCCGGCGCGGAGGGGCAGTAGGCTGTCGCGCTCGGCCGAGGCCAGGCGCAGCACCGGCGCCGTCACGGGGGTGTTCCAGATGCCGCGGTAGTGCTGGCCCCAGAAGAACCGCCACACGGCCCCGCGGGCGTACTGCGGCCCGGCCGGCACCCGCACCGAGGTCGAATCGGCATCCCAGTGCACGGCGGCCGGCCGGGCCGGGGCCGGGCTACTACACGCCGTAAGTTGCTGCGCCACAAGGCCCCAGGCCCCGCAAAAAATCCAGGTGCGCAAATTCACAAACCCAAGCATAAACGATGGTAGACAGCGGCGCTGCCCAAAACACAAAGGAGCTGGGCCGTAGCACCTGCTTCGGGTATAGCGCAAAACCGGCGGCTACGGTTGTGCCGCCCGAAGTGTTTTGTGGCGGCTTGGCGGCACAGGGCATGTCCTGCTACCCCGTTGGTACCCGCCGCAAGTGCGCTGCTCCACCGGCGGGCGAAGGCAAGCCACGCCCTGCGCATTCCAAGATGCAACGGCCGACCTTTCGCGCCAGCTTGCGTTAAAGGCCTGTATCCGCCCATCTTTTTGCCTGAATGCTGCACTTGTTTTTTTGTTTGCCTCCGCGGAGCCGGCGCCTGCTGGCCGCGCTGGGGGTGGGGCTCGTGGTCACTACCGGCTGCGCGCGCCGCAACTTCTTTCAGCCCGATGCCCGCGTGGGGCCCGGCAGCGCGGCGGCCCTGCCCGCCTCGGCCGACTCGGTGCTAGCCACGGCCGGCCGCCAGTACAACCGCCACTCGGGTTTCTACTGCTTATTCTGGGGCCGGCACTACCGGCGGGTGTGGGCCGCGCCAGCCACGGTGCCGGTGCTGCGCCTGGCCTCGGCCGCGCCGGGTGGCCTGAAGTTCGACAAAGCCGGCGGTGGCTACCAGAGCATCAGTGCCACCCTGGTGGGCCGCCAGAAGCGCGAGTACGCCCTGCGCGCCCTCGACAAAGACCCGCAAAAAACCCTGCCCAAAGTGCTGCGCCCCACCTTTGTGCTGAGCGTGGTGCGCGACGCCACCTCGGCCGCCATGCCCTACGGCGCCCTCACGGTGCCGCCGCTGGCCCAGGCGGCGGGCGTGCCCCACACCCGCCCCCACCTGGTATATGTGCGGCCCGACGAAACCGGGTTGGGCTCGATGTCGGAGCGGTTTCGGGGCAAGGTGGCGCTGCTGGAAGAGAAGTACGAGGAGCTGGCCTCGGCCACGCCCGACCTAGCCGGCACCACCAATTTTGTGGGCGGCGAGAACGTGCTGAAGAAAATGTACTTCAACCCCGGTCACTACATCGACCAGCCCGCCTTCCTGCGCGCCCGGCTGCTCGATATCTGGCTCGGCGACTGGGACCGGCACGAGCGGCAGTGGGACTGGGCCGAATTCGAGGAGGCCGGCGGCCGGGTGCGCTACCGCAGCATTCCCAAAGACCGTGACCAAGTGTATTTCCGCTTCGACGACGGCCTGGTGCCGTGGCTGGCCTCGCGGCGCTTCATTGCACCGCAGTTCCACACTTTTCACGCGCACTACGGCTACATGCCGGGCCTGGTATTTCAAGCCGAATTTATCGACCAGCACGGGCTGTCGCAGCTCCGGCGGGCCGACTTCCAGCGCATGGCCGCTGACTTGCAAAAGCGCCTGCCCGATTCGCTTATTGCGCGGGCCATGCGCCGCCTGCCGCCCGCCGTGTATGCCCTCGAAGGGCAGCGCCTGGGCAGCCGCCTCCAGGCCCGGCGCGAGGCCCTGGCCCAAGCCGCCGATGCCTTTTACCTGACCCTGGCCCGCAAGCCCAACCTGGGGGGCACCGCCCAGGCCGACCGCTATGTGGTGCACCGCTACCCCGATTCGACCACGGTGCAAATCTTCACCGCCGCGCACCACCTGCCTACCACGGCCGATACGCTGCGCTTCCGGCGCACCTACTTCCACAACGAAACGCACCAGCTGACTCTCGACGGGCTGGGCGGCGACGACGTGTTTGAGGTGCACACCACCGGCGCGGGGCGTGCCCTGCCGCTACGCCTTTATGGCGGCGAGGGCCGCAACCAGCTGCTGCCCGAAGGTAGCGCCGGGCGCCTGCGGTACTACCCGCAGGAATCGTCCAACTTTTCGGCGGTGGAGCGGGGGCAGCCTTACCTCTCGCGCCGGCGCCATACACCCGTCGAGCGGGGAGTCGGCAGCAACACCGACGATAAAAATTAACCAAACCGCGCCAGCGCCGTGGCTTTTTTCGGCCCAGCGCCGTTCAATGCTCAGCTAACTTTTTATTCCGCTTTTGCCCACGCTTCGCTTGCGCACTTCTTTTCATCTGGCGGGCGTTTTGGCCGCGTTGCTCCTGAGCACGGGCTGCGTACGCCGCCAGTTTTTTCAGCCCGATGCCCGGCTCGACGCTTCCCAGCCACTGCCGCTCACGGCCGACAGCGTGCGCGGCGCCACGGCCGGCCGCCAATACGCCCGGCACGGCAGCCTCTATAACGCGCTAGTGGGCCAGCACCACCGCCCCACATGGGCAGTGCCGGTTTCGGCCCCGGTGCTGCGGCTGGGCACAGTGCTGCCCGGCGGCCTGAGCCCCGGCAAAGTGGGCGGTGGCTTTAACAGCACCAGCCTGAACCTAGCCGCCTCCGACGGCCGCAGCTACGTGGTGCGCACCGTCGACAAAGACCCCGTTCGGGCCACGCCACAGGTACTGCGGGGCACGTTTTTGGTGAACGTGCTGCGCGACAACATTTCCTCCACTAACCCTTACGCTGGCCTAGTGGTGCCGCCGCTGGCCGAGGCGGCGGGGGTGCCGCATGCCAACCCCCGCCTGTTCTACGTGCGGGCCGACGACCCGGCTTTTCAAACCGATTCGCTGGTGCACTTCCGGGGCCAGCTGGCTTTCTTGGAGGAAAAAGCGGCCCCGCTCCAGCCGGCGCCGGCAACCGTCGTCAACAGCACCAAGGCCTTTGCAGCGGTTTTTGCCAGCCCCACCCACCGCATCGACCAGCCGGCCCTGCTGCGCGCCCGCCTACTAGATGGATGGATGGGCGACTGGGACCGGCACCCCGGCCAGTGGAGCTGGGCCCTGAGTCGCCCCGGCCGCGGCGGCCGTGTCACCCTCACTGCCCTGCCCAAGGACCGCGACATGGTGTTCTACCGCCTCGATGACGGGGCACTGGGCTGGCTGGTGGGCCACTTGTTTCTGCGCCATTGGGTCACGTTTGCGCCGCGCTACAAGCACCCAGCCGGCCTGATGAGTTCCGGCCACTACCTCGACCAACGCGGGCTCAATGAGCTCAATCGAAACCAGTTCCGGTCTGCCGCCCAAGACTTGCAGCGCCGCCTGCCCGATTCGCTCATCACCCGGGCCCTGCACCAGCTGCCTCCCACCGCTTTTGCCCTCGAAGGCCCGCGCCTCGGCGCCGCGCTGCAAGCCCGGCGGAATAAGCTACCCGCGCTGGCCGATGACTTTTACCTACTGCTGGCCAAGCGCCCGTGCATAGGCGGCACGGCCCAAGCCGAGCGGTTTCTCATCCAGCGCTACGCCGATTCCACGGTGGTATCCGTGCAGCTCGTATCAGCCTCGGCTGCCGCGGCGCCCTTGTACCGCCGCGCCTTCCTGCCTGCCGAAACGCGCCGCATTGACCTGGAAGCGCTGGCCGGCGATGACGTGGTTATTGTTGAAAACCATGCTGTACGTGGCGTTAGTAAGCCCCAAATTCGCGTTTACGGCGGTACAGGCCAGGACGACTTGAAGGCTGCCAACGGCCATCACGGAATCCGCTTCATCCAGGAAAGCGCCCCAGCAAAGCGGGCATATGACAAGCCGCCGGAGGAATAAGGAAAAGTGCGGAGCCCGGCGAGGTTGTAGCGTGGACGCTGCGAGTCCGCGCCGGGGCGAACATCTGCCCATGCGCGGACTCGCAGCGTCCACGCTACAGCTTCGCTACGCCTGCTCCAGCATTTTCAGCACCAGCCGCTCCACGGGCGACAGCAGGTCCCCGGCCTTAGCTTCGGCGTCGTGCTTGCGCAGGTATTCGATGAGCTGGCCCGACTTGAACAGCTCCACCACTTGGGGGTGAATGTAGTATTTCGAGCACACCGTGGGCGTGTTGCCCAGGCCAGTGGCGACTTCCTTAACTGCCTTCTTCACCACTTTTTCGGGGGCTAGGTCGGGCTCCCCTTGCAGTACCGCTTCAAGGCACTCCACCATTTTCACAGTGCCGCCCCAGGTACGGAAGTCTTTGGCTGAGAGCTGGAGGCCGGTGTGGCGGTGCAGGTACTCGTTAACGTCGCCCGATTCGAGGGCGTGGCGCTGGCCGTCGGCCGTGTAGTACTGAAACAGGTGCTGGCCGGGAATCTCTTTGCACTTGCGCACCAGCCGGGCCAGGCGGGCGTCGTGCAGGGTCACGTCGTGGGCCACGCCTTTCTTGCCCACGAAGTTGAATCGCACGTCGGCCCCATCAATAGCTACGTGCTTGTCTTGCAAGGTACTCAGGCCGTAGCTGGGCTTGGTTTTGCCGTTTTTCTTGGCGTATTCCTTGCTGCCCACGCGGATAAACGATTGGTCCATGAGCGTGAGCACGAGGGCCACCACTTTCTCGCGGTCGAGGTCGGGGCGCTTCAGGTCTTTGCGAAGCTGCTCGCGCAGGGGGGCCAGCTTTTCGCCGAAGGTGCGCAGCCGCGAAAACTTGGTGAGGCTGCGCATCTCGTCCCAGGCCGGGTGGTAGCGGTACTGTTTTCGGCCGAGCGTGTCGTGGCCCGTCACCTGCAAGTGAGTGTTGGCTGAGGGCGAAATCCAAACGTCCGTCCAGGCCGGCGGAATCACGAAGCTGCTGATGCGGGTCAGCGTTTTATCATCGGTTATTTTTTCGCCTTTTGCGTCATAATACGCAAAATGGCCTGCCCGTGTAGGCTTGCGGCTGATGCCCTTGCCCTGGTCGGTGGCATAGCGCAGGCCCGCCATCTCGGCCTGGCGGGCGGGGTCTTTGTACACAATGTGGGCCTCTTCCTGCGGGAGAAGCTTTTTCTTACGGGTTTTGGGATGAGCAGCAGTGGCGGTGGACATAGAACTGAGAACAGAACGGGAATTCAAGGTTGAGCTTCTACGCAAAAGGAGGCTGAGCGGCTGGCTGTAGCGTGGACACTGCGAGTCCGCGCCTGGTAGAACGTTCCGGCATGCGCGGACTCGCAGAGTCCACGCTACAGCCGCTCGGCCGTAGGTTTGCCCCATGAAGTTGCCCAAAGCCCTGTCCAACATTTCGGAATGGACTGACCACCTGTTCACCCGTTTCTCAGCCCGACGCGGCTGGCTGCGTCCCTTGCAAATCGACGCCTACCGCAGCTACGGCACCGCCCAAAAGTTCTACATCAAAGGCCGCCTGTTGGCCGACCCTGGTCTGACGGCCGCCACGGCCACCGATACCCGCTGGCAAAACTTCCGCAGCATGGTGCGCCGCTTCAATAGCCGCGAAGTGGCCGGGGCCGACCTCGTGGCCGAGCTGCCCGACGGCAGCCAGCACCTCGTGAGCACCGACGACGAGGGCTACTTCACCCTCGTCATCGAGCCGCAGGCCCTGCCCGCGCCCGTCAACTTCCTCTGGTACCCCGTGCCGGTGCGGGTGGCCCGGCTGCCCTCTTTCCTCACCTTGCCCGCGAAGGCCATTGCCACGGCCGCCCACGTGCTGGTGCCTCCCCCCGGCGCCGAATTCGGCGTGATTTCCGACCTCGACGACACGGTGTTCGAAACCAGCGCTACCAACATTGTCAAGATGCTGGGCCGCGTGCTCTTCAGCAACGCCCAATCGAAACAGCCCTTCGCGGGCGTGGCCGAGTTCTACCGCCAGCTCCAGCGCGGCGGCACCGGCCGCCCCGACAACCCGTTCTTCTACGTGAGCAGCAGCCCCTGGAACCTCTACGACCTGCTGGCCGAGTTTCTGAAGCTGCACGACATTCCCTCCGGCCCCCTCCTGCTGCGCGACCTCAGCATTGCCCGCCCCAAGGCCCCCGTGCCGGCCGGCGTCACGGGCTCGGCCGCCATTCACTTCGCCCACAAGCTCCACGAAATCGACGACATTCTCACCACCTACCCCGCGCTGCCTTTCGTGCTATGCGGCGACAGCGGCCAGGAAGACGCCCGCATCTACCGCGAGGTGGTGCGCCGCCACCCCGGCCGCATCAAAGCCATTTACATCCGCGATGTGCAGATTCCCGAGCGGGCCGCG
Organism: Hymenobacter properus; assembly: GCF_015694735.1. GTDB lineage: Bacteria > Bacteroidota > Bacteroidia > Cytophagales > Hymenobacteraceae > Hymenobacter > Hymenobacter properus. The sequence continues at coordinate 666,538 of NZ_JADQDP010000001.1, forward strand.
CTTGTCGGCCCCATCATCGAGGAGTTGGGCCGCGTAAACGTACCCATGGTGCTGGAAACGGACTATGCTGCGGCAGCTGCGCACGCGGCGGGCCTGGGGCTAGTGGGGTAGAAACGCGAAAACAAGAGAGCCCGCGACACCTCACCAACGACATTGCTGCCTTTGTCACTTTTGTAACTACTGTTATCAGCCGGCGAGCGGTGCAGTGGTACCTGCTATTAAATATAGAATAAGCCTGCTCTGGTTTGGAGCAGGCTTTTTGCTTTTAGAATGATACCTCTCCTACCCGGCCGCACGTGGCTCGCCCAGCTCTACTAGCAGGCTGGGGCCAAACGAGTCGAGCAGCCAAGTATAAAGCGGCCACCGGCGCGGGTCGACTACTTCCTGCTGATGTGGGCCAGGCCGAGCGTAGCCTTTTCGGAGCATAGCCGCCGCGCGGCGCTGAGGCTGGAGCCCTGGTACCAATGATGACGCCTTCTTTGGTAGTAGCCAGCCCGGCTGGAAAAGCCTGGAGCGGTGAAGCGTCACTTGAAATCTGTTTCATCGCCACATGCCGAGCCTGACGCCTAAAAACGGGTAGAATTACCCACAAAATCAGGTAAATCTACGTGGCTGGCCGCGGGGCAGCATCCGCTTCCTTTGCGGTGCTATGGTAGCGCTTGCGCTGGTTCTTAACCCGCCGGGCGCAAATCGAAAACACGGTTTTCCGGCCACTCCGGTCAGTCTCGTTCCCGTGTCAATCGGTGCATTAGCAGGCCTTTTTCGCAAATCTTCCAACCACAACCCCTTCATCTCTTTCGCCATGCAGCAAGCCAACGACTCTAGCCAACCCATCGACTTTCTGTTGAGGTCTTTCAATGCCCTCGACCCGCGCGTGGCCGAAGACCCCACCCAGATTCTTTACAACCTCCTCGATTCGCGACGCAGCCCCCTCACGCCCGACCAGGTAATTAGCTCCACTTCCTCCAACGGCTTTCATCATCAGTTCAGCCAGGAAGAGTCGTCGCAGAGCTCCTATACCAAAACCGCCCTTTCGCTGGGCATTGAGGGCAGCTACGGTGTCTACAGCGGCTCGGTCGCGGTCGACTACGAAAAGGAAACGGACACGACCTCCAAAACCACTTACTCCAACTATACGTCCGACCTCACCAGCGGCACGCTGCTGTTTTCCCAAAGCGACGACCCCACCGCAATTGCCGCCAATATCAACACCGCGGCGGTAGATGCGCTCAACGCCATCCGAACCTTGGCCGATGCCGAGGCCTTCACCAAAACCCACGGCACTCACGTGGTGCTGGGAGTCATTTTAGGCGGCACGTTGTCCATCGTCATTCAAAGTAGCGCCAGCACATTCGCCCAAAAGGAGACCTTATCCAGTGAAATTAAGGCCAATTACGATGGCATTGGCAGCATGTCGGCCGTGGCCAAAGCGGCCCACGACTCTAAAGTTGCCGCCGGTTCCAGTTCCCTCAAGCAAGAACTCAAGGCGTTGGGCGGCACTGTCAGCGCCCTGGCCGGCCTCGATTTAGCCGACGAAGCTTCCATCAAAGCCTGGCTGGCTACCTGCGACGCGTCCTCGGTACGGGCCCTCTACAAATCCACCGAATGGTGGCGGCTGGCCAGCAACGCCACGGCCAGCGCCGTCCTCAAGCACTACCTCGACCTGTGCCTACTGAAGCACAGCCTCGAAAATCCAGTTGTCTTTTCCAGCTACGGCCCGCTCACGGCCTACCAATACAACACCGTGACGGCCACCGTCGACGCCGGCTACAAGATTATCGGCGGCGGAGCCTGGCTCGACCCCAGCGGCCCCGACTTCCTCACCGCCTGCTTTCCGACCCTGGATTCCGCCCAGGCCGTTAATGGCTGGCAAACCGTGTCGCACGACTGCATGATTCCCTCGCCGGGCGGGGCCGCCCTTGTGGCCTACGCACTGGGCGTGCACGACCCGGCCAACTTGTTGAAAATCGTTTGCACCTCTGCCCAGGGAAGCAACCCCACCATCGGCGCCGACTCGGCCACTGCGCAGGTGGCCGACGGCTGCCTGCTCACAGGCGGCGGCATCGAAACCGGCAGCGGCCAGCAGTACGCGCGGTTCGTGACGGGCAGCTTCCCCAGCGCCGTGGGCGGAAGCGACTACAACGCCTGGGTGGCCCGGGGCCACGACTACGCCAACGCCTCAGCGGCTACCCTCCAGGCCTGGGCCGTGGGCATAAAGGCCCCCGGCGCCCCCGAAATAGCCATCAGCAAAATCGTGGTCAAAAACAATGGCGGGCTGCAAAGCCACGGCACCAGCTTCGCGGGCCTGGGCACCGGCCAGAAAGTGGCCGGTGGCGGCACCGAGTTGGAGCAGGCCGGCAGCCAGTCGCCCGACAGCCTGCAAAACCTGCTGCACGCTTCCTTCCCCACCAATCAGCAAGGCGTGTTTGGCTGGCAGGAATTCGACGGCGACCTGAATGGCGTGGTTGATAAGGTAGTGGCCACGGCCTACGCCTTCACCCTGAGAGTGAGCAGTACCGTGGCCGGCGTCACCTTCCAGCCCTACGCCGTGCAGCTCATGAAGAAAGTGCTGGCCGAAGCCTGATGCTTGAAAACTCCATCGGTGGGTTACTGAAAAGCCCGGTCAGCTCAAGATGCTGGCCGGGCTTTTCTATTCGTAGCGGGCCATCAGGCCCCGCAGTACGCAACGCCTACTGTGCACTGTTGGTATGGTCGGCTACCACTTTCCACTGTCCGTCAAACTGCCGCAGCACCAGCAGAAAGTACCCGCCCACGTCGCCCGCGGCGGGCCGAGCCAGGTGCCAGCGGCCCACCACCTGCGCGGCCGTGGGCGCCAGCAGTGTAACCTGCAGTCCTGAGAAAGCCAACTGGCCCATGGCGGCCGCATCGGGGTAGCCCTTGCGGTAATTATCCAGCGTTGGCTGCCAGCCATAAGTCGGCCCCTTCCGCCCGATAAACACCAGCGAGTCTGACTTCCAGTAGCCCTCCATAAATCCGGGAATGTCGCCCCGGTTCCAGGCCGCCGTCTGCGTCGTGAGCAGCTGCACGATGGCCCGTCGCGCGGCGGCCGGGGCGGCGGCGGTAGCGGCGGGGCGCATGGCGGTGCAGCCGACCAAACCTACACCGCTGAATAGTAGCAGTTGAAGAATGTATTTGTGCTTCATGCCAACAAAAGAACGTCATGCTGCGCGCAGTCGAAGCATCCCTCCTGCTTCTACTGCGCCGATTGAGTTAGTTATGCGGTAGAGATGCTTCGGCTGCGCGCAGCATGACGTTCCTTTTTCCCTATTGCTTATCCCTTACTCCCTATTCCCTACTTCAATATCTCCGCCACAAACTGCGTCCCGCCCAGCCGCTTCATGTTGCGCAGCACCCGCAGCTGCTTGGCCCGCGCCACTGGCCCGGGGTTGGAGGCACGGAAGCGCAGCGGGTTGGGCAGCACGCCGGCCAGCAGCGCGGCCTCAGCTGGGCTCACCTGGCTGGCGTGCTTGCCGAAGTAGCGCAAGCTGGCCGCCTCTACCCCAAAGGTGCAGTCGCCCATCTCGGCCACGCTCAGGTACATCTCCATGATGCGCCGCTTGTTCCACAAAAACTCAATCAGCACCGTGAAGTAGGCTTCGGCGGCCTTGCGCACGTAGCTCCGTCCCTGCCACAGAAACACGTTTTTGGCCACCTGCTGCGAGATGGTGCTGCCGCCTACCACGGGCTTGCCCTCGGCGCGGTTCCAGTTGCGCTTGGCGGCCTTGGTGAGGGCATCGAAATCGAAGCCGTGGTGGATGAGGAAGCGCTGGTCCTCGGCCGCCACCAGGGCCAGCGGTACCGAGGGCGCCACTTCGTCCAGGGTTCGGAACTGGTAGTTGATGTGGCGCGGGTCGGGCTGAATGCCGTAGTAGCCCAGCCCCACCGGCGCGTGCGCGCGTCGGTCGAGCATCAGCCAGGTCGCGGGCGGAGCCACCCAGCGGTACATCAGCACCCAGGCCACCGAGGTCAGAAATAGCGCCGCCACCACTTGCAGCAACAGGCGCCCGGCTTGCTTGAGCAATATCGAAAAATCAGGAATCAGGGGGGTGGGTTTGGCCGATGACATTGGAGCAAAAGTAGCGTGGCGCGCCGGGTTTCGGCTTTCCCGCCTACCTTGCCGCCCTTTCGGCTTGGGGCCACCCACTCACCCAAACCCAAAGGCCGGGCTTTGCTGTTACCTGCTTGCCCCATTGCCCGCTTCCGCCCCTCGCCCCCACCTTCCCTGCACCCATGGCCCGCCTGCTGCCCTTGTTTCCGCTCAATCTGGTGGTTTTTCCGGGCGAAAAGCTGAACCTGCACATCTTCGAGCCGCGCTACCGCCAGCTCGTGCGCGAATGCATTGAGCAGAATACCACCTTCGGCATTCCGCCCTACCTCGACAATTCCCTCAGCGAGCTGGGCACCGAAATGCGCCTCATCAGCGTGGAGCAAACCTATGCCAGCGGCGAGCTCGACATCCGTACCCGGGCCGTGGGCGTGTTCCGCATCAACAAGTTCTACCGCCAGGCCCCCGGCAAGCTCTACGCCGGCGGCCTCGTCGAAGACGTGGTGCAGGACGACGTGGCCGACCCCGTGCTACGCGACATCATCACCCGCCAGGTGCGCCAGCTCTACGAGGCGCTGGGCTTGCGCAAGCTGCTGCTGGAACTGGCCCCCGACTACTGCATCTTCGACGTGGCCCACCACATCGGCTTCAGCACCGACCAGGAATACCAGCTGCTGGCCACCACCAGCGAGCAGGAGCGCCAGGAGATGGTGCGCGAACACCTCGACACCATCCTGCCCGTCGTTCTCGAAACCGAGCGCCTCAAGGACCGGGTGCGCTTGAACGGCCACTTTAAAAACCTGACGCCACCTAATTTTTAGTAGTCTGTCGCCACATACACGCCTGTCATTGCGAGGCCGCAGGCCGTGGCAACCGAAGGACAGCGTAGCTAATCCTTCCTGTCAATACCAAACACGTCCTTTTACCAGAAAGCCCCGGCACCACTACGGTACCGGGGCTTTGTATTAGAGCTTGGTAACAATAGAAAGCTGGTCGCTGAGAACAGGACGGATTGCCACAGCCTGCGGCCTCGCAATGACAGGCGCCTCCCTACTGCTTCAGGCCGGCCGGGACGCCCTGCGGGAACTCCGCCGCAATTTCTTTCTGCAGCTCCCCGATGCGGTTGCCGGGGTCGGGGTGGGTGCTGAGGAACTCGGGGGTGGAGCTGCGGCCGCCCTGCTGCTGCAGCATCTGCATCACCTGAATCATGGCGCGGGGGTCGTAGCCGGCCTGGGGCGTGAAGTCGACGGCCAGGCGGTCGGCCTCCAGCTCGTCTTCGCGGCCGAAGCGCAGGTTCACCACCTTGGCAATTGCGGCCGCAATGGCCGCTTTGGCCACCGAGCTACCGGGGTTGTTGGGGTCGTAGGAAGCAATGCCGGCCGCACCGGCCAGGCCCTGCGTCAGGTTCGATTTGGCCACTTGCTCAGCCGAGTGGCGAGCCACTACGTGGCCGATTTCGTGCGCCAGCACGCCCGCCAGTTGGGCCTCCGAGGTCAGCTTGTTCAGGATGCCCTTCGTGATGAACACCTGCCCGCCGGGCAGCGCGAAGGCGTTGATGGTCTGGTCGTCGGCCAGCAAATGGAACTGGAAGCGGTAGGGCGTTTGGCCGGCCTTGGTGCTGGCCACTATTTTTTGGCCCACGGCCTGCACGGCGGCCGTGGCGCGGGCGTCGGTGCTTTCGCCACCGTACTGGGCGGCCATTTCTGGCGCCGCCTGCACGCCCAGGGCAATTTCCTGGTCGGCGCTCATGTTCACGTGCTGGGTTTCGCCGGTCACCTCGTTTTTCGAGGTATTGAAAAAGTAACCGAACAGGGACACCGCCGCCACGATGAGGGCAATGATGACGCGGAGATTAAGACGCATAGCTAGGAAGGAAAAGGGTGATGAAAAAAGCGCGAACCGGCCATTGCACAAGCCGGTTCGCGCTTATAACGCACGCTTCTCGTTCTGGTTATGCTGCTCAGTTGACGCCGGCCGCGCCTCCGCCCTGCTGCAGGCCCGCGTAAGCCGCCACCGCCGTGTTCAGGTTGAGCCACTGCGAGCGGTAGCCGGCCGTGGCCGGGCCGTGCAAGTACACCACGCTCCCGCCCTTGATGGCCTTCACGATGGCCGCCGTTTCGGCCACCGGCAGGGCCGGACAGCCCTGGCTGCGCCCCAGCCGGCCGTGGGCTTTCACAAAATCCTCGCACACATACTCGGCCCCGTGCACCACCACCGCCCGGCTTTCGGCGTTGGTATTGAAGCCGGGGTCGAGGCCCCGGATTTTCAGCGACAGGCCGTGTTTACCCGTGTAGGTAGTGGGCGCCGTGCGGTAGAAACCCAGGCTGCTCATCTCCGAGCCGTCTTTGTTCGAAAACGCCACCGGCACATCGCCCCCGCTGGCCTTGCCGTGCGCCACCAAGGTGTGAAACAGCACTTTGGCGCGGGCCACGTCAATCACCCATAGCCGCTTCTGTTGGCTCGGCCGGCTGAAATCAATGAGCGTGAGCACCGACGAACCGCCGGCTTTTTGCAAGTTGTAGTAACCCACCAGCCCCTCCCGAAACACCGGCAACGACAGCCCCGTGGCCCCCAGCCGCAGGTTGGCATAAAGCTGCGCGGCCCGCTGCTCAAAAGCGGCCTGATAGTAAGCCTGCCGCGCCGCCGCGGGCAGTGCTGCCACGGCCGCCGGCCCCGACTGGGCCGCCACCGGCGCCACCCCCAGCCAGGCGCCCGCCAGCAGCAAGGTCACTATTTTTTTTACTTCCATCGCTGATAGCTAATTACTCTTATTCTATTTATCCCAGGTAAGGGCATTATACAGCATCGTGCCAAATTTAGTGCTTAGTTTCGTCAATTTTTAAGCGGTTTCCTGCGCGCCGTCCCTACACCTTCCTGTTAATGCCGAAGCTTTTTCTTTCTGCCAAATCTTTGTGCTGCGCCGCTGTCTGGGCGTTGGGCTGGGTGTGCCTGAGCGGTTGCGGCCATGCGCTGCCCAAAGTCGAAGGCTTTGATGCGGCCGCCTGGCGGGCCGACCCCTATGCCTGCCGCAACCTGCGCCGCGCCGCCGTGCCGGCCCTGGCGCGCGCCAAAGAACAGCTCTACGAAGCCCGCGCCAACGACGTAACCGCCCTGCTTGGCCCGCCCGACGAAGAAGAATTGCGCGCCAACACCGAGAAAGTATATTACTACTACCTAGAGCCCGGCACGCAGTGCGAAGCCCGGCATCCACGTTCCAGCGCGGCCTGCCTCAGCCTGCGCTTCGGCCCCCTCGGCACCGTCACGGAGGTACTGACGGACCCACTGAAGCCTACTGCGCAACCATAATAAAAAGCCCCGGCAACAAGTGCCGGGGCTTTTTATTTGCTAAAACGGGGAATTATTAACCCAATCCGTTGCCCGAAGTGGCGGGCGCTGTGGCGGGCTGGTTGTTGTCTTGCTGCAGCTGGCTCAGCTGCGACGGCGTGAGAATGCGGCTGCACTCCTGTTCGTACTGGGCTTCGAGTTCGGCGGTTTTGGAAGCACGGGTAGCTTCGTCGTTCTTGTAGTCGCGGTTGATGCTGTTGAGGCCGGCCAGCTTGGTGCGGTTCAGCGGCAACAGCTTCAGGTACTGCCCCTCGTTGAGGTGCAGGCGGGTCACCATTTCGCGGGTGGCCACTTGGGCATCGGCATTCACGGCTTTGCCGAACGTGGGGTGTTCGCTCAGCCGGTCTGCCATTTGGGCTTGTGCGCCGAAGGAGACGCCGGCTAACAGGAGTGTCAGCAGTATGGCGTTGGACTTGCACATAAAAAACAAATATTTGACAGGGAAGATGTTTGGATTTGTTCTTAACGGCCGCAAGATAGTGTTTAGTTTCTGGATTAGTCTACTTGTTCTTATTATTGCCATAAACAATTAACCTGCACACTAAAAGGGCCAGCTCAATGAGCTGGCCCTTTTAGTGTGCAGGTTATGAACCTTAGTCTTTATTCCGTTCAGCAACCGTCTGCTCTTCATCGTCGGAGCGGTAGTACTGCATGGCGATGAGCGAGGTGATAACGCCGGTCATGGCGCCCATAAGAATAATGCCCAGGCCGCTGATGAGCACGCCCAGGTCGGCGCCAAACAGGTCGCGGGTGCGGATTTGGGCAATGGCCTGGTGGCTAACGCCGCCCAGCACCCAGAAAGCAGCGCCCAGCATCACGGAAGCTACCAGCGCCGTCACAATGCCCGTGCCATAGCCTTCGAGGTAGCCCATGTGGGCTCCTTTGGTCATGCGCAGGTGGCGGATGGAAAGCACCACACCCGTCACGATGATGGCACCGTTGAGCGCGCTGGCTTCAATATTGCCCAAAAAGCCGGTCACGGCAGCTATCACCAAGTACACTATCAGGACGACACCGGTGTAGATGCCATAACGCACGCCATTATTTTCAGCGGTGGCGCGCAGCGCCGCCATGCGGCGGGCCGAACGAGCGGCCGAGCCTTTTAATGCGGAAGAAGATGCAGTTGCCATTGGAAATTCGATTTGAAGGTAGGTGTGGAAAAAAAGTGGTGCGGATGCCACGATGTTCTCTTATTATACTGCCTTGGTCCGCGCGGGGTTGTGCAGGCACCGGCCTGACAGGCACTTATTTGCGCTGCTACCCGTTTGATAAAATGCGCCGACGCCGGCATCGTGCGTAATTTTGCGGCCGGCGGCGCTCCCTGCGCCTTTTTATTTCCTCTTTCTCGTTAGTTGAATGATTTCCACCTCCAATGTGAGCCTGCGCTACGGCAAGCGCGTGCTGTTTGAAGACGTCACCGTTAAATTCCTGCCCGGCAACGTGTACGGCCTCATCGGGGCCAATGGCGCGGGCAAATCCACGTTCCTGAAAATCCTCTCGGGCGAGATTGAGCCCAACACCGGCTCGGTGGAAATGCCCGCCGGCCAGCGCCTGGCCGTGCTCAAGCAGAACCAGTTTGCTTACGACGACCAGGAAGTGCTGAAAACCGTCATTCAGGGCCACCAGCGCCTGGCCGAGGTGATGACCGAAAAGGACGCCCTCTACGCCAAGTACGACGCGGGCACGGCCACCGACGCCGACGGCGAGCGCCTGGGCGTGCTTGAAAGCGAATTTGCCGACATGGAAGGCTGGGACGCCGAGTACAAGGCGGCCGAACTGCTCTCGGGCCTTGGCATTACCGAAGACAAGCACTACTCGCTCATGGCCGACCTCGGCGCCAGCGAGAAGGTGCGCGTGCTGCTGGCCCAGGCCCTGTTTGGCAACCCCGACGTGCTGCTGCTCGACGAACCGACCAACAACCTCGACGCCGAGAGCGTGCTCTGGCTCGAAAACTTCCTCGATAACTTCGAGAACACCGTGATTGTGGTGAGCCACGACCGCCACTTCCTCGACGCTGTGTGCAACTACATGGCCGACCTGGACTTCTCGAAAATCACGATGTACCCCGGCAACTACTCCTTCTGGTACGAGAGCAGCCAGCTGGCGCTGCGCCAGAAGCAGGAAGTGAACAAGAAAACCGAGGACAAGCGCAAGGAGTTGGAAGAGTTTGTGCGCCGCTTCTCGGCCAACGCCTCGAAATCGAAGCAAGCCACCAGCCGCCAGAAGCTGCTGCAAAAGCTCACGCTGGAGGAAATCAAGCCCTCTTCGCGCCGCTACCCCTACATCGCCTTCAAGCCCGAACGCGAAGCCGGCAACCAGCTGCTGAGCGTGGAAGGCGTGAGCAAGAGCGTGGACGGCGTGCCGGTGCTCAAGAACGTAACCTTTAACCTCGATAAGGGCGACAAAGTGGCCATTGTGGGCCGCGACGACCGGGCCGCTTCCTTGCTGTTCGACATCATCTTTGGCGAAACCAAGGCCGACAAAGGCGACTACAAGTGGGGCACCACCATCACGCCCAGCTACTTCCCCAAGGAAAACTCCGCCTTTTTCCAGGCCGACAACATGAACCTCGTGGATTGGCTGCGCCAATACTCGGTGGAGAAAGACGAAAGCTTCGTGCGCGGCTGGCTGGGCCGGATGCTGTTTTCGGGTGAGGAATCGCAGAAAAAGCCCAACGTGCTGAGCGGCGGCGAGAAGGTGCGCTGCATGCTGAGCAAGATGATGCTGGAAAGCGGCAACGTGCTGGTGCTCGACGACCCCACGAACCACCTCGACTTGGAAAGCATTCAGGCCCTGAACAACGGCCTGAAGGACTTCACGGGCTCGCTGCTCTTCGCTTCGCACGACTTGCAGTTCATCGACACCGTGGCCAACCGCATCATCGAACTGACCCCGGACGGCATCATCGACCGCCGTATGAACTACGAAGAATACCTGGCCGACGAAACGCTGAAAGCGCAGCGCCAGAAAATGTACCAATTGGCATAAGTATTCGACGGATGGCCGAACGATGGATGGGTTAACTTTCGTTATTTCATCGACTGTTAACCCATTCATCGCCATCTTTCCTTCTCATTCCGATATTCTTCCCATGAAACGTCATTTGCTTCCGCTGGTGTTGCTGCTGGGCGTGGCTTACCTGCCGGCCCACCGAGCCCAGGCTCAGGACAAGCCCGTGCTGAACTCGGCGCCTCCCGGCCCGCCGCCCGCGCAGCCCCGCCCCGTGGAGCCCACTCCTGCCCCGGCCACCACGCCGGAGGCCCCGGCTCCCGCGCAGGAGCCGCAGCCGGAAGCTCGCCCCACCCCCGATGCTCCGTCGGGCCTGGACTTCCCAAACCGTCAAAACACCAAGGCGGGCGGTGCCGAGGACAAGCCACCGACGAAGAAATTTATTTACGCCAACCTGGGCTTGGGCTACACGTCGGTGGACGGCATCGGCAATTTCAACGCCAGCTTGGCGCCGGCTCTGGGCTTTCGCGTTACCGATAAGCTCGCCATCGGTCCGGGCCTTTCTTACTCCTACAACAACTATTCGCTTTCGCCGGAAAGCTTCTATCGCACCTATGGTTTCACGTACCCCACCCCGTCGGGTACGCTTACGGCCAGCGGCGCCAACAGCCTCTCCAGCAGCAGCCTCGGATTTAAAGCCTTTGCGCAATACATCGTGTACAAAGAATTCTTTTTGCACGCCGAGTACGAAGTCACCAACGCGCAATTGGCCGGTTACGACCAGTACAATTACCTCGTTAAATTAAATAGAACCGTGACTTCGCCCCTGGCCGGTATCGGCTACCGTTCGCAATTGGGCGAAAGGGCGGCCGTCGATATCCTGGGCCTGTACAACTTTGGCAGTTCCGCTTTTTCGCTCTACCCCGGGCTGAACCTGCGCTTTTGCTTTTTGTACAACATCGGCCGATAGTCGAACGGTGTCGATTTAAACACAAAAAAGCCGTGCTGACGAATCAGCACGGCTTTTTTGTGTTTTTAAAGTTAACCCAAAGGGATGCTTACACCGCGCTTCGGCCGCTGATAACACGCAGCAGTACGGCGATGATGGCAATAACCAGCAGGGTGTGAATGATGCCGCCCGTGTAGTAGCCACCAAAGTAGCTAACAGCCCAAATGATGATGAGGATGACGGCGATGATATACAGGAGGTTGCCCATGGCTAGTGTGTGTGTGAAGGAGGTGAAAGAAACAGACTATGCCGCATTGTACGCGGGTGTTTTCAAAAGGATATATTAATTGGAAAAAAATTTGGTTGCGGGCAAACAAAATGGCGGTTGCCCTTGCTGCTGTAGCTTTGTCGGGCCCGGCCACTGGCCCGCACCTGCATTCCCACCCACCCTTTCAGTTGTTAGTTATGAACGTCGCCGTAATCGGCTCCGGCACCATGGGCAACGGCATTGCCCACGTATTTGCGCAGCACGGCTTTGCTGTGTCCCTCATCGACATCAACCAGCCGGCCCTCGACCGCGCCCTGGGCACCATCACCAAAAACCTCGACCGTCAGGTGGCCAAAGCCACGTTGAGCGAAGACGACAAAACGGCCACCCTGGGCCGTTTGCGCACCTTCACCTCGCTGGCCGAGGGCGTGGCCAACGCCCAGCTGGTGGTGGAAGCCGCCACCGAAAACGTGGACCTCAAGCTGCAAATATTCCGCGACCTGGACCAGCACGCCCCCGCCGAAGCCATTTTAGCTTCGAATACCTCGTCGATTTCGATTACTAAGATTGCGGCCGTCACCAAGCGGCCCGCGCAGGTAATCGGTATGCACTTCATGAACCCTGTGCCGGTGATGAAGCTGGTGGAGGTAATTCGCGGCTACGCCACGTCGGATGAGGTGACGCAAAAAGTGATGGACCTCTCGCGCCAGCTGGGTAAAACGCCCACCGAGGTGAATGACTACCCCGGCTTCGTGGCCAACCGCATTCTGATGCCGATGATTAACGAGGCCATCATCACGCTGCACGAGGGCGTGGCGGGCGTGGAGGAAATAGACACGGTGATGAAGCTGGGCATGGCCCACCCCATGGGCCCGCTGCAGCTGGCCGACTTTATCGGGCTCGACGTGTGCCTGGCCATTCTGCGGGTGCTGCACGAGGGCCTGGGCAACCCCAAGTACGCCCCCTGCCCCCTGCTGGTGAACATGGTGACGGCCGGCCGCCTGGGCGTGAAGTCGGGCGAAGGTTTCTACCAACACACGGCCGGCTCGAAAGAGCTGGTGGTGGCCGAGCGGCTGCGGAAGTAAGCGTACAGTTTGTCATTGCGAGGAGGCACGACGAAGCAATCCGTCCTGTTCTCAGCGACTAGCCTTCTATTGTGACAAAGCCCCGACACCTCACCGGCGTCGGGGCTTTATGCGTTTTTAAAATGCTTCGTCACAACTCAGGGCTGGTCGCGGCTGAGAGGAGGGATTGCCGCGCTTCACTGCGTTCCGCTCGCAATGACAGACGCGGGCACGATGTAAGGAAATAACCACAGCTGCGTCTACCGCGTTGTTACCAACACCAACGAATTAATTTCCTACCCATGCAACATGCAACATTTGGCGCCGGCTGCTTCTGGTGCGTCGAGGCCGTTTTTCAGAACCTGAAGGGGGTGGAGAAAGTGGTATCCGGCTACACCGGCGGCCGCATTGCCAACCCCACTTATAAAGAAGTATGCAGCGGCCTCACTGGCCACAACGAGGTCATCGACATCACCTTCGACCCGGCCGTTATCAACTACAAAGAGCTGCTTGAAATCTTTTGGAAAACCCACGACCCCACCACCCTCAACCGCCAGGGCAACGACGTGGGCACGCAGTACCGCTCGGGCATCTACTACCACAACGAGGAGCAGAAGCAGCTGGCCGAGGAGTACAAGAAGAAGCTCAACGACAACCAGGCCTTCCCCAACCCTGTGGTGACAGAAATTCTGCCCGCCCCGGCCTTCTACCCCGCCGAGGATTACCACCAGAATTACTTTAACCTGCACGGCCACGAGCCCTACTGCCAGTTTGTGGCCCGCCCCAAGGTGGAAAAGGTGAAGGCCCTGTTTGGCGAGAAGCTGAAGGCGGGGGTGTAGTTGTCATTCCGAGTGTAGCGAGGAATCTGAGAAATGAAAAGGCCGCTTCCTAAGAAGCGGCCTTTTCTGGTTATTAAATATTCCGAATTGAGGTAGCAAGCTGCCGAATCTCGGCTAAATCATTTTCCTTCCAAGGCCCTTTAGCAGCGCGAAACAACAATTCGAAGCCTTTGTGAAATAACAGGCCGGTTTGGGTGCCGCCACGCGTTGCCCAGCTTCCCACATTGACCGTCAGTTGGTTTAGTTTAACCTTCACCGGATGCCGCCAAAGCAATTTGTAAATTAATTCTTGCGTAGCCGGTTCGATGATAATTTCCTTCAGTGGCGGCCAGATGAGGTAGTTGATTATGTTGCAAACATTAACTATCAGCAGCACAGCGACTGGTAAAATGGGAGACGAACCCTTAAACCTCGTGATACTTAGCAAGAATATAATCGAGCCGAAAATCAGATTAGATAGGGCAAATTCTCGCCAAAAATATCTGTTGCTCAGCTTGAATTCCCGCATGGCTTTCAGCTTACACGCTAACGCCAAAATCGCGCAGCGCGTCATTAAGCGACGTCTTCAAATCTGTGCTGGGTTTGCGCTGACCGATGATGAGGGCACACGGCACCTGGTACTCGCCGGCAGGGAACTGCTTGTTAATGGAGCCGGGGATGACCACCGAGCGCGGTGGCACGTAGCCTTTATATTCCTTGGGCTCGGCACCGGTCACGTCAATAATTTTAGTGCTGCCGGTGATGGTGACGCCCGCGCCAATCACGGCCTCTTTGCCGATGCGGCAGCCTTCCACGAGGATGCTGCGCGAGCCGATGAAGGCGCCGTCTTCGATGATGACGGGGGCCGCCTGCACGGGCTCCAGCACGCCGCCGAGGCCCACACCACCGCTCAGGTGTACGCCCTTGCCCACTTGAGCGCAGCTGCCCACAGTAGCCCAGGTGTCCACCATAGTGCCCTCGCCCACGTAGGCACCGATGTTGGTATAGCTGGGCATGAGGATAACGCCCGAAGCCAGGAAGGCGCCGTAGCGGGCCACGGCGGGTGGCACCACGCGCACCTGCTGCCCGGCGTAGTCGGTTTTAAGCAGCATCTTGTCGTGGTACTCGAAGGGCCCCACTTCCTGGGTGCTCATCTGACGGATGGGGAAGTACAGAATCACGGCCTTCTTCACCCATTCGTTGATGGTCCACTCGCCTCCATCTTCGGCAGGCGGCTCGGCCACACGCAGGCGGCCTTTGTCAAGCTCCTCGATGACGTGCTCGATGGCGGCTTTGGTTTCAGGGGTTTGGAGCAGGGCACGGTCGGCCCAAGCGGCTTCAATTTGGGATTGCAGGTTAGCCATTATCAGATTAGCTTAATGAAGGGAGAGCGCCGTACCGAAAGACTCGCAGCGGCTTAGAATCAGCAAAACTAGCATCTTTGGCCCGTGTTAGGCTCCGCAGGTTCTGATTTCGTGGTATTGCTGGCGTCGGTGCTGAAGCCGGTCGACGACACCCGTATGCGGGGCAAGTTTGCCGAAAGCCTGCGAGCGCGGCCCCGCGTGCGGGTGCACGTAGCGGGGCGCGGCCCGGAGAGGCAGGATGGTACTAGCGAAGCCAACGAGACTTCGGTGGTACAGCAGCACGGCATTTTTGAAGGTTCCCGCCTGAGCCTGGGCCGACTGGCAGCGCAATGGCGCTACTGGCAGCTGCTGCAGCAGTTGAAGCCCGCCCTGGTCGTGGTGCATGCGCCGGAACTGCTGCCGCTCACGCTGCTCTGGCAGCGGCTGGGCCGGAGCCGGAAATTCATCTATGACATCCGCGAAAATTACGCCCTGAACGTTTCGACGCAGCAGGTGTACCACGGCTACCTGAAACGCGCGCTGGCGGCTGGCCTGCGCTGGGTCGAGAGCCGCGCCGCGCGCCGCGCCGCCGCTGTGCTGCTGGCCGAAGCCAGCTATGCCAATGAATTGCCTTTTCTAGAACAACTGCCGGCCGGCCGGGTGCTGGTACTCGAAAACAAATACCAACCCGCCCCCGACGAAATCAGCGCCGTGCAGCCGCGGGCCCTGCCGCCACCTGGCGAGCCCCTGTGCCTGCTTTACTCCGGCACCATCTCGGAGCTGAATGGGGTGCGGGAGGCCATTGCCTTCGCCGAGCAGTTGCACGCGGCGTGGCCGGGCGGGGTGCAACTCACCATCATCGGCTACTGCCAGCAGCCGGAGGTGCTCGAGTGGTTGCACAACGTGGTGGTCCAAAAGCCGGCATGGGTGAAACTGATTGGCGGTGCCGCGCTGGTGCCCCACCAGCAAATTGTGGCTGAAATAGGTCGGAGCCATGTGGGCCTGCTGCCCTACCGCCCGCACATCAGCACCGAGCGGTGCCGGCCCACCAAGCTATTCGAGTACCTGGCCCACGGCCTGCCCGTGCTGGCCACGCCCAATCCCCTTTGGGGCGCCCTCATTCGGGAGCACGGCGCCGGGCTAGAAGTTGACTTTGCCCGTCCGCTCGATGCGCCGGCTTTGGTGGCGCAGCTGCGCCGGGCCAATTTCTATTCCGATGGCATTCCTGCTGATGCGCTTTGGGCTTCCGAAGGCAAAAAATTGTGGCTTTTGCTGGATTCTCTGTTTTAAACCGCCACCTTTGCGCCCATTTTGCGTCAACCATTCTGGTTGAGTACACGCCCAACAGGCGCTAATCCTCTCAGAATTCCCACTTCACTTCCATCAGCCCATGGCTACGCTACGTCATTCTTACATCGCCGGAGTCGGCCACTACGTTCCCAGCCGGGTGGTGAAAAACACCGAGCTCGAATCCCTCATGAACACCTCCGACGCCTGGATTCAGGAGCGGACCGGCATTCAGGAGCGCCGCTGGTTTGAGGAAGGCAAAGACACCACCGCCAACATGGGCGCCAACGCCGCCCGCAAGGCCCTGGAAATGGCCGGCGTGGAGGCCAACGACGTGCAGATGATAGTATTTGCCACGCTTTCGCCCGACTACTTCTTCCCGGGCTCCGGCGTGCTCCTGCAGCGCGAGTTGGGCATGACCAACAACTGCCCCGCCCTCGACGTGCGCAACCAGTGCTCGGGCTTCATCTATGCCCTCTCGGTGGCCGACCAGTTTGTGCGCACCGGCATGTACGACACCGTGCTGGTGGTGGGCTCCGAAATTCACTCCTCCGGCCTGGATAAGTCGCCCGAAGGCCGCGGCGTCTCGGTCATCTTCGGCGATGGCGCGGGCGCCGTGGTGGTGCGTCCCAGCACAACCGAAGGCCAGGGCATTCTCAGCACCCACCTGCACGCGCAGGGCGAGCACGCAGAGGAGCTCATTGTGAAAGAGCCCGGCTCAAACCGTGACAATCGTGTTGAATACGTGGTAGCTAACAAGCAAGACCTCTACCCCTACATGAACGGCCAGAACGTGTTTAAGCACGCCGTGGTGCGCTTCCCGCAGGTCATCAAAGAGGCCCTGGACCAGAACGGCTATCAGCCCTCTGATGTCGACATGCTCATCCCGCACCAGGCCAACCTGCGCATCACGCAGTACGTGCAGCAGAAAATGGGCCTGACCGACGACAAGGTGTTCAGCAACATCCAGCGCTACGGCAACACCACCGCCGCCTCCGTGCCCATCGCCCTAAGCGAAGCCGTGCAGGAAGGAAAAATCAAGCGCGGCGACCTCGTGTGCCTGGCCGCCTTCGGCTCCGGCTTCACCTGGGCCTCGGCGCTGATTAAATGGTAGGTTGCCTGTCATGCTGAGCGCAGCCGAAGCATCTCTACCGCAATACTAAATGATTAGTACAGCAGTAGAGATGCTTCGGTGCGCTCAACATGACGTTCTTTGTATTGCATGCCCAGTCAAACCGAAGAAAACTACTTAAAAGCCATTTTCAAGCTGGCCGAGGAAGAGCCCGAAGCCACGGGCGTTAGTACCAACCGCATTGCGGCGGCGCTGGCCACCCGGGCCCCTTCCGTCACGGACATGCTACGGCGGTTGTCCGAGAAAAACCTGCTGAACTACGAGCGGTACCGCGGCGTGCAGCTCACGGCCGAGGGACAGCGGCTGGCCCTGCTCACTATCCGCAAGCACCGGCTTTGGGAAGTATTTCTGGTGCAGCAGCTTGGTTTTAGCTGGGATGAGGTGCACGATGTGGCCGAGGAGCTGGAGCACGTGCAGTCGCCCTTGCTCATGCGCCGGCTCGATGCCTTCCTGGGCCACCCCGCCCTCGACCCCCACGGCGACCCCATTCCGGCCGAGGACGGCGCCATTCGGCGCCCCGCCCACCGCCTGCTGGCCGACCTCTGCCCCGGCGACCACGGCACCTTGTGCGCCGTTAAAAATACCACTGCTCCCTTCCTGCAATACCTCGACAAAGTGGGGCTGCAGCTCGGCGCTGTGGTTGAAGTGCTGGACAAGGTGGCATTTGATAACTCTTTCGAGCTTAAGATAAACCAAGAGCGCACGGCGCTTATTTCAGCCGAAGTGAGCCGCAATTTGTTTGTGACGGAGTAAGCCCATCCAGCAGGCGCCACCGATAAAATCCGACCAATCCGATAAATCCGCCGAATCCGTGGTTCAGACAATTTTCTCCGATACCATCGTCGCTCTATCGACGCCGCCCGGCGCGGGCGCTCTGGCCGTGGTACGCTTGTCGGGCCCAGCGGCGGTGGTCATTACGGCGGCGGTTTTCTCCAAGAAAAGCCTGACCCAGGCTGCCGGTCACACCCTGCACTACGGCACCCTGCGTGACCCGGACACCGGTGAAATCATCGATGAAGTGGTGGTGGCCCTGTACCGGGCGCCCCGCTCCTTCACCCGCGAAGACGTGGTCGAAATCAGCTGCCACGGCTCCGACTATGTGGTGCGCCAGGTGCTGGCCCTGCTCCTGCGCCACGGCGCCCGCCTGGCCGAAGCCGGGGAGTTTACCAAGCGCGCCTTCCTGAACGGCGCCATGGACCTGGCTCAGGCCGAAGCTGTGGCCGACCTTATTGCCGCCGACTCGGCCCTCAGCCATAAGGTAGCCCTGAACCAATTACGTGGCGGTTTCTCGCAGGAGCTGCGCGACCTGCGCGCCCGGCTGGTGCAGTTTGCGGCGCTACTGGAACTGGAACTGGACTTTGGCGAAGAAGACGTCGAGTTTGCCGACCGCACCGGCCTAGCCCGGCTGCTGGCCGAAGTGCGCGGCGTAGTGCTGGGCCTGCTCCGCTCCTTCGAGCTCGGTAACGTCATTAAAAACGGCATTACGGCTGTCATTGCCGGCCGGCCCAACGCGGGCAAGTCTACCCTGCTCAACGCGCTGCTGCGCGAGGAGCGCGCCATCGTGTCGGCCATTCCCGGCACCACCCGCGACTTCATCGAGGATGAGGTGAGCATCGACGGTCTGCGCTTCCGCTTTGTGGACACCGCCGGCCTGCGCGACAACCCGGCTGATGAGGTCGAAGCCATTGGGGTACAGCGCACTCGCCAGCGCGTGAAGCAGGCAGCTATGCTGCTGTACTTGTTCGACTTATCCGAACTGGCTCCAGCAGAGGTTCAAGCTGAAATGCAAGAGTTAACCGCTGGTTTAGATTTACCAGTGCTTGCCGTTGGCAACAAAACGGACTTAGCCTTGGCGGAAACCATCCGGGCGTTTGAGCAAGCATTCGGCGCCGGGCAAACGCCGCTGGTGTTGCTGTCCGCCGGTCAGAACCAAGGCCTGGAGACGCTGCAAGCGGCCTTAGTAGCCCAGGTGCGGGGCTCGGCGCTGGAAAACACGGCCTCGGCTACCATCGTCACCAACGTGCGCCACGCCCGGGCCCTGGAAACGGCCGCTGCTCACCTTGCGGCCGTGCAAACCGGCCTCGATACCGGGCGCGGCACCGAACTGCTGGCCGCCGACCTGCGCCACGCCCTGGCTGCGTTGGGCGAGATTACCGGCGAAATCTCCTCCGAAGACTTGCTCACAAGCATTTTTACGCAGTTCTGCATTGGCAAATAATTCGGCTTTAACGTCGATTTAACCGGTAGCACCGCTAAATCTTCGCAAACGATGCCGAGGGCACTCAGGCAGGTTTTTGGGCCGTTTTGCGAAACCAAGCGGGGCCTTGCTTTGTAGTGAACAGGTCGTAGCAAGCCTGGAAATTTCCCGGCTTACGGCTTATGCGTTAGTTTCGCACCGTATTTTTTCCTCACCCCTCCCGCCCATGGCAGAAACCGCTGAACTCATCCTCGACGGCAAGTCTATTACCTTGCCCGTCATTGAAGGCACCGAACACGAAAAAGCTTTCGACATCGGCAAGCTGCGCGACCAAACCGGCTACGTGACCCTCGATTCGGGCTACAAAAACACCGGCGCCACCAAAAGCGCCATCACTTTCCTCGACGGCGAAGAAGGCATTCTGCGCTACCGCGGCTATCCCATCGAGCAGCTGGCTGAGAAGTCGAGCTTCCTCGAAGTGGCCTACCTGCTGATTTACGGCGCTCTGCCCACCAAGGCCGAGCTCGACAACTTCAGCGGCCAAATCACCAAGCACACGCTGGTGCACGAGGACATGCGCAAGATTTTCGACGGCTTCCCCTCGGCCACGCACCCCATGGCCATCCTGTCGTCGCTCATCTGCGCCCTCACCGGCTTCTACCCGCAGAGCGTGTCGCCGGACCTGAGCCCCGAGGAGATGGAGCTCAACATCATCCGCCTGCTGGCGAAGATGCCGACCATCGCGGCCTGGACCTACAAGAACAACATGGGCCACCCGCTGAACTACCCGCGCAACGACATGGACTATTGCGCGAACTTCCTCTACATGATGTTCAGCTTCCCCACCGAGAAGTACGAAATCAACCCGGTAGTGGTAAGCGCCCTCAACAAGCTCCTCATCCTGCACGCCGACCACGAGCAAAACTGCTCCACCAGCACGGTGCGCCTCGTAGGCTCGGCCAACGCCAGCCTCTACGGTTCGGTATCGGCCGGCATCAACGCCCTGTGGGGCCCCCTGCACGGCGGTGCCAACCAGGAAGTTATCGAAATGCTGGAAGCCATTGAGGCCGACGGCGGCGACACCAGCAAGTTCATCGCCAAGGCCAAGGACAAGAACGATTCGTTCCGCCTCATGGGCTTCGGCCACCGCGTGTACAAGAACTTCGACCCCCGCGCCACCATCATCAAAAAGGCCGCCGACGAAGTGCTGCAAGCCCTCGGCCTGCAGGACAGCCCCCTGCTGAAAATCGCGCAGGAACTGGAGCAAGCTGCCCTCACCGACGAGTACTTCATCTCGCGCAAGCTGTACCCGAACGTGGACTTCTACTCGGGCATCATCTACAAAGCCCTGGGCATCCCCACCGAGATGTTCACGGTAATGTTCGCCTTGGGCCGCCTCCCCGGCTGGATTGCCCAGTGGAAAGAGATGCGCGAAAACAAAGAGCCCATCGGCCGTCCCCGCCAGATTTACACCGGCGAGCTGGAGCGTGACTACGTGAGCATCGACGCTCGCGCGTAAACGCTTTCGGATACTAAAAAAGCAGGGCCCTGAAACGAATTCGTTTCAGGGCCCTGCTTTTTTGCGTTGTACCTCCTGCGAGGAATCCTTCGAGCTAGTATTCGCGCTTGAGGGTAATAAGCAAACCGCGGGTTTGATGCGACGTGAACATGGTGTCCACAACGGAAACCACCTCCCACCCTTCCCGTCCCAGGGCGTTCAGGTGATTGGTTAGTTCCTGGTAGTCGATGCCGCTGAAAAAACCACTCACGGTGTCCAGCAATCGGTATTCAAAGCGTTTCATAAGGTGCGGCGATGCAGCCCCGCTTCTTTGCGAATCGGGGCTGCCACGAAAGCTTACTTGATGCGGTGCGCGGTGAAGTTGTTGCGCAGCGACTGGTACGCCACCAGTTGCTGGGGCTGCAGCAGCGCAGCCAGTTCAAATTCATAGCGCTGCTGGGCTTCGGCTAGGCGGGTGTCGCGCTCCTCGGCGCTGGCGCCGTTGAGCAGGATTTCCAAGTCGCGGCGCTCGGTGAGCATATTCAGGTGCAGCTGCTTCACGGCGAGGTACTGCGCCTCGTTGAAGTGGATGTGCCGCGCCAGGGCCCGGGTGAGCGTGGTGGCGCGGGTCATCATGGCCGGCGAGTAAGAGCCGTCGCCAGGGCCGGCGGCCATCGCCGGGCTCGAGCAAACGCTTGTGGCAAGGCAGGTGGCCAGGAACAAGTTTTTCATGGTATGAAAGGGTTAATGGTGAAACGTGTTGTCAAGGGTCATTTTGAAGCGGTTGACCTATCCAAACGTAGTCACAATTTTCACTTGCACAAAAAACCACTTTTATATCACTTTTTTATTTGATTCGTTTTTCTATCTCACTATAAGTTCCTGATTATAAATCCATTTTTGAAATTAAAAAAACAGCTCCCTGAAATCAAAAAAAATTGCCTCAGCGGAAGATTCATATTTTTGTTGAGCGCGAATGCTATAATATTTTCACTTACTTAAAGCCTTGCTTTAAGTAAAAAGGCCTCCGGCGGAAACTTCCACCAGAGGCCTTTAAGAACATTCGAAGACCGGGCGACTTACAAAATATGTAGCTCAATGCGCCGGTTTAGCTGGCGGTGGGCTTCGGTATCGTTGGCAGCGAGGGGGTGACCTTCGCCGTAGCCCTTCGACCGGAGCCGGTTGATGGAGACGCCGTGGCTGGACAGGTACTCCACCACGGCCTGGGCCCGGCGCTGCGAGAGCTGAATGTTGGCCTCGGGCGAACCCACGTTATCGGTGTAGCCCGACACTTCAATCTGCACGTCGCGGTACTGCCGCATGAATTCAATCAGCCGGTTGAGCTCGGTGCGCGACTGGGGCTTGAGGTCGTACTTATTGGTATCGAAAAACAGGTTATTCAACACCACGCTCCGGCCCGAGCGCACGGGCTCCAGGTAAATATCCAGCGCGAGTGGGTCGAAGGTGTGCTGGTTGGAATAGTCGAAGCTGAGGCTTTTGAGCAGGTACTTATCGGCCGAGGCGTACATGGCGTAATGGTGGCCTTCGTTGAGCACCACGGTGTAGTCGCCGTACTCGGGGTCGGAGGTCACGAACTGAGTAAGCACGTCGGTATCCAGGTCGTAGAGCTTGACTTCAGCCTTGAGCGGCTTCTTGGTGTTGGCGTCAAACACGCGCCCTTGGGTGTATGTACTGGTTTCGCGGGCCTTCACGGGCTGGGGTACGGCAAAGCTGAACAACTCCACCGGCCGCTCGCGGGCCAGGCGGTAGCCCCCCGGCGGCTCGTCCGAAGCCTTGGTGCGCGAGCAGAACCCCTTCTGGTTGTCGGAAGTGATGAAAAGTGAGGCCTCGTTCTCGAAGGTATTGAGCGGGTAGCCCAGGTTGCGTGGCTCGCTCCAGCTGCCGTTGGCGTTTTTCTCGCAGCGAAACACGTCGAGGCCGCCCATGCCCACCAACCCATCGGTCACGTAATACAGCGTGGTGCCGCTGGCGTGGATGAACGGGGCCATGTCTTTGCCGGCCGTGTTCACTGGCGTGCCTACGTTTTGGGCCATGCTCCAGGTGCCATCGGGCTGCAGCGTGGTCACGTAAATATCTTCCTGGCCCTGGCCCCCACGGCGCGTCGAGGTGAAGTACAGCGTGCGGCCGTCGGCCGACAGCGAGGGCTGCGAGTCCCACTCTGTAGAATTCACGTTGGTGCCCAGGTTCACGGGCGTGCTCCAGTTGTTGCCGGTGCGGCGCGAGATGTACAGGTCGCAGTTGCCGATGGCTTTAGGCCGGTCGCAGGAGGCAAATACCAGCGTTTTGCCGTCGCCCGAAATGGAGCCCGCGCCCTCGTTGTAGCTGCTGTTGATGGCCGGCGAGATGGGCACCGGAGCGCCCAGGCTGCCGTCTTTGCTTTGGCGGCTCACATATAGGTCCTCACCGCTGCTGGCCGCCGGCCGGCCTGTGAAGAGCAGGAAGCGGTTGTCGGCCGTCAGCGCCGGGAAGTACTGAAACTTGAAGGAATTCATGGGCGAAGGCAACGCCACCGGCGCCTCGCCCACCGGATGCTTCATGGCGTTCAGCGCAAACTCACAGGTGAGCAGCTGGCGCTGCGACTTGGCCAGGTTTTTCTGCGTCTTGGGTGCCACCTTAAGCAGGTTCTTATAGGCGTCGAGGGCGGTTTGGTAGTCGCCGTAGCTCAGAGCCAAATCCCCCAAAAGCTGATACTCTGAAGCGTGCGAAGCTTCGAGCGGCACCTTGCCCAGGCCGTCGCGGTAGGCAGCCATGGCGTTGCGGTTGTCGCCCATGGCTTTCAACAGCGACCCTTTCAGCAGGAAGGCTTCACCAAAGGAGGGAAACTTCTCGTTGAGCTGGTTCAGCGTTTCCACGGCCTTCACAAAGTCGCGCTCCTTGGTTTGCTGCTGGGCTTTTTCCAGCAGCGACCGCGCCTTTGTGTTGGTGGGGGTTTGCACCTTGGGCGTCAGCTGGGCCTGGGCCGTTTCGGCCACTGTCAGGCACAGCAAGCTCATCACTCCGAGGCGCAATGCCCCCAACATTGTATTGCGACGCATAAGGTACGCTAAGGGATGTCCAGATACTTATGAGTTTGCAGCGAAACCTGCCATTGCGGGTGCTGCTTCACATATTCAACCAGCTCGGGCGTCATAGCCGTGGCCCGGCTCCATTCAGGTTGCAAGTATAAGCGCGTAGTCGAAGGTACCAAGGCCGCGTGTTCCTCAGCCCAGGTGAAGTCGTGCTTGTTAAACACGATGATTTTTAACTCGTGGGCCGCGGCCAGCACTTCGGGCAGCGGGGCTTTGAATTTCTTAGGCGACACGCACACCCAGTCCCAGCTGCCGGACAGCGGGTGGGCGCCTGAGGTTTCAATCCAGGTGCGGCAGCCCGCAGCTTGCAGCGCCGCCGTGAGCGGCCCCAGGTCGTGCATCAGCGGTTCGCCGCCCGTAATGACAACGTTGCGCCCAGGGTAGGCCAGCACGTTTTCTACCAGTTGCGCTACCGACTGCCGCGGGTGCGCATCGGCATCCCACGATTCTTTCACGTCGCACCAGTGGCAACCTACGTCGCAGCCACCCAGCCGGATGAAATAAGCAGCCCTCCCCGTGTTGTATCCCTCACCTTGAATGGTGTAGAACTGCTCCATTACGGGCAGCAGAACACCTTGCTCGCCGGCTTGCCGTTCATCGGAAGGTACAATTATTTCAGGATAAATTAGATTCACTTCTATCATATCTAAAAACGCGCTTAGAAACTAAACAGTCCAAACGCTGACCATAGAACACAGTGTTCCAAGGCCGGACTTTAAAAGTACAGCCTTGGAACCCGATAACCAAATATTCCTAAAAAATCAGTTGGCCGGCTTGGGGTAAATTTCACCCTTCGCGGCCCGCAAAGTGTTCAGCAAAAGCATGGCAATGGTCATGGGGCCCACCCCGCCGGGCACCGGCGTAATGGCCGATGCCAAGGGCGCCACCTCGGCAAAATTCACATCGCCTTTCAGGGCGTAGCCGCTTTTCTTGCTGGCGTCGGCCACACGGGTCGTGCCCACGTCAATCACCACGGCGCCGGGCCGCACCATGTCGGCCGTCACAAACTCGGGCCGGCCAATGGCGGCCACCACAATGTCGGCCGTGCGGCAGATTTCGGCCAGGTTTTCGGTACGCGAGTGGCATAAAGTAACCGTGCAGTTGGCTGTGTCCAAGTTCTTAGCCAGTAATATGCTAACGGGCGTGCCCACAATATTGGACCGGCCAATCACCACCGCGTGCTTGCCGCTGGTTTTTATGCCATGGCGGCTGAGCAATTCCACAATGCCCGAGGGCGTGGCGGGCAGCAGTGCGGGCAAGCCGGCCACCATGCGGCCGGTGTTCATGGGGTGAAAGCCGTCCACGTCTTTCTCGGGCCGGATGGCCTCGATGACTTTCTCAGGGTCGATGTGCTTAGGCAAGGGGAGCTGTACAATGAAGCCGTCGATTTCAGGGTCGTGGTTCAGCTCATTCACTTTGGCCAGCAGTTCAGCTTCGGTGATGTCATCCTCGTAGCGCAGCAACGTAGAGGCAAAGCCCACCCGTTCGCAGGCCAGCACCTTGTTGCGCACGTAGGTTTCGGAGCCGCCGTCGTGGCCCACTAGAATAGCAGCGAGGTGGGGCACCTTTTGGCCGGCAGCTTTTAGGGCTGTCACTTCGGCGGCAATTTCAACTTTGATGTCTTCGGCCGTTTGCTTGCCGTCGATGAGGTTGGAGGTCATTGTTACGGGAAAGTCATTATTCATACAAAGCGTCATTTAAGTGTTTGGTTTTGGCAAATAGTCAATACATTGGCGGCCACAATCGTCTTTTCCGCCTTCATCTTCATCCACCCATCTTTCATGGAAAACCAAACTTCAGTAGCTGGCATTCTCTTTTTTCTACTTATTGAGCTTGCTGTATTCATCCTGGTCATCGCGGGCCTTTGGAAGCTCTTCGTAAAAGCAGGCAAGCCTGGATGGGCTGCCATTATTCCTATTTATAACATCATTGTGATGCAGGAGATTGTCGGTCGCGAGGCATGGAAAATCATTTTGCTTTTCATCCCATTGGTCAATATTTACTTCGGCATCACGCTCTATGTCAGCTTTGCCAAAGCATATGGTAAGTATGGCATTGGCAACTATCTGGCACTTATTTTCCTGGGCATCATTTTCATTCCCTTGTGGGGCTTCTCTAATGAGGTGCAATACGTTGGTCCGGTAGAAGGTCCCAATCAAAATCTGGCTCCGGCCACTTCGTATTAAGTCAAATACCAGAAACAAAAAAGGCGGCCCCCAATGGAGCCGCCTTTTTTCGTTAATCAATTTTAAGCACTGCCAGAAACGCCTCTTGCGGAATTTCGACGGAGCCCACGGAACGCATCCGTTTTTTGCCCTCCTTCTGCTTTTCGAGCAGTTTGCGCTTGCGGCTGATGTCGCCGCCGTAGCACTTGGCAATTACGTTTTTGCGCAGGGCTTTCACGGTTTCGCGGGCGATAATTTTCTGGCCGATGGACGCCTGAATGGCGATGTCGAACATCTGGCGGGGCAGCAGCTCGCGCAGCTTCTCGCAGAGGCGCTTGCCCCATTCGTAGCTCTTGGAGCGGTGCACAATGGCAGAAAGAGCGTCGACCTTCTCACCGTTCAGCATCACGTCGAGCTTCACCATGTCGGATTCGCGGAAGCCAATCAGCTCGTAGTCGAGCGAGGCGTAGCCACGGCTGATGGATTTGAGCTTGTCGAAGAAGTCGAACACGATTTCCGACAGCGGCAACTCAAAGCTCATTTCCACCCGCTCGGAAGTCAGGTAGCTCTGGCCCTTGATGATGCCGCGCTTGTCCATGCACAGCGTGATGATGGCACCCACGTACTCCGACGCCGTGATAATCTGGGCCTTGATGTAGGGCTCCTCGATGTGCTTAATGAGGTTCGGCTCCGGCATGTCGGAGGGCGCGTTGATGACCAGTTCCTGGTCCTTGGTGCCGGTGGCGTGGAATTGCACGCTGGGCACGGTCGTAATGACCGTCATGTTGAACTCGCGCTCGAGGCGCTCCTGCACGATTTCCATGTGCAGCATGCCCAGGAAGCCGCAGCGGAAGCCAAAGCCCAGGGCCACCGAGGTTTCGGGCTCCCACACCAGCGAGGCGTCGTTGAGCTGCAGCTTTTCCATGCTGGAGCGCAGCTCTTCGTACTCGGTGGTGTCAACCGGATAGATGCCGGCGAATACCATTGGCTTCACGTCGGCGAAGCCCTGGATGGCTTCGGGCGTGGGGTTGTTGACGTGGGTGATGGTGTCGCCCACCTTCACCTCGCGGGCTTCCTTGATGCCCGAGATGAGGTAGCCCACGTCGCCGGCGCTCACCTCCTGGCGGGCTTCCTGGTTGAGCTTGAGCACGCCGATTTCGTCGGCGCCGTACTCCTTGCCGGTGGCCATGAAGCGCAGCTTGTCGCCCTTGCGCATGGTGCCGTTCTTGATGCGGAACAGTACCTCGATGCCACGGTAGGAGTTGAAAACGGAGTCGAAAATAAGGGCTTGCAGCGGGGCGTTGGGGTCGCCTTTCGGCGCGGGCACCCGCTCGCAGATGGCGTTCAGGATGTTCTCGATGCCAATGCCGGCCTTGCCCGAGGCGTGGATGATGTCCTCCGGCTTGCAGCCGATGAGGTCCACGATTTCGTCGGTCACTTCCTCCGGCATGGCGTGCGGAAGGTCGATTTTATTGAGCACCGGAATGATTTCCAAGTCGGCCCCGATGGCGAGGTATAGGTTGGAAATGGTCTGGGCTTCAATGCCTTGCGAAGCATCCACGATGAGCAGGGCGCCTTCGCAGGCGGCGATGCTGCGGCTCACTTCGTAGCTGAAGTCGACGTGGCCGGGGGTGTCAATCAGGTTCAGCGTGTACAGTTCCCCTTTATAAGGATACTGCATCTGGATGGCGTGGCTCTTGATGGTGATGCCCCGCTCGCGCTCCAGGTCCATGTTGTCGAGCAGCTGGGCCTGCATGTCGCGCTTGGCCACGGTGCTGGTAAACTCAAGCAGGCGGTCGGCCAGGGTGCTTTTGCCGTGGTCGATGTGGGCAATGATGCAAAAATTGCGGATATTCTTCACAGAGGGCGGTTTTTCAGAGCCCAAAGGTACGACGGCCGGGGCGCAAAAGCCAGCCGCCGCCCGTGCCCCAATCAAGGTTCAGCTTGTCAGAATCGGGCGACCCGGGTTAGTTTTGTCGATTGTATCCTGATTGCGCTATTTTTTTATCTCTACATGCAACCGACCGCCTCTGCCATTGAGTCGGGCCCACTCAGCTCCGCCGACCGTCAAAAGTTTCGGATGGCGGCCCTCAACAGCACCGCCATCTACGTGCTGGCCTATTACCTCGTGTGGGGCGTGCACCAGGTAGCCAAGTTTGCGTTGTCGAAGCGCTTGCACTTGCGGGGCAACTGGGAGCCCAGCCGCATCAACTACATCATGGCCGACGGCGAGTGGACGCAGCACCGCATCATTGCCGTGTACGGCATCGGGCCGCTGTTGTGCCTGGTGTTTGGCTTTGTGGCATTCCTGTGGTACTGGAAGCGCGAAAGGGCTCGTCCGGGCATTTTCAAGCTTTTGCTGCTCTGGATTGCCTTTCACGCCTGCAATGCCATACTCGGCGCGCTGCTGGCCGATTCGCTACGCCAGGAGGGTTTTTGGTACGTGCCCGATTGGATAATGCGCCTCGGCAGCATTGCGAATACGGCCGTGGCCCTGCTGGCGGGAGCCATCCAGCTCATCGTCGGTCGGCTGGCCACAGTGCCCTTCCTGCAGGCGCACGACTCGCACACGCTGATGCAGTTTCGGAACCGTCGACGCATGGTGTTCAGTACCATCATGGCGCCCTGGCTGCTGGGAGGCCTTTTTATTGCCGTCTTCAAGCTGCCTTATTTTTCCATGTACGAGTTCCTGCACCTGCTGATAATGGGGCTCCTGCTCTTTTCCCTTATCCTGGGCTGCATCAGCGACCCTTTCGACCTCACGGTGCAGGGGGCCCAGCCCACGCACGTGGCCTGGGGCTTTGTGGTGCTGGCCGTCATAACCGCCCTTGTTTGGCGCCTGGAGCTGAGTCCGCCGCACCATTTTGGATAAGATGGCGCGGGCCGGGAAACGAAACCGGGGCTAGGCCGTTACGGGAATGTCTCTACTCACCCGTTTCCGATTCATCTTCATGGGCATTACCCTCGAACAGGCCCAGGCCGCCATCAAGGCCGCGCACCAGAAAGCCCTCGACATGGGCGTCAAAATGAACATTGCCGTAGTGGATGCCGGCGCCAACCTCACCGCCTTCGCCCGAATGGACGACGCCTGGCTGGGCTCGCTGGACATTTCCATTAAGAAGGCCAAAACTGCCCGCTACTTCGACATGCCCACCGGGGAAATCGGCAAGCTGGCCCAGCCCGGCGGCCCGCTCTACAACATTGAGCATTCCAACGGCGGCCTCATCAGCTTCCCCGGTGGCATCCCTATCATGGACTCGGGCAACCGTGTGATTGGCGCCATCGGCGTATCGGGCAGCACCGTGGAGGACGACCATGCCGTGGCCCAGGCCGGGGTGAATGCCATTCAGGGGCAATAGGCTTTTGTAATTTGATTTTGAAACGCCCCGGCCGAAATGCCGGGGCGTTTTTGTTGAAAAAAGCAACCTTACGCCAGATTGTTAGCTCCCTCCACTGCCTAGCGATGAAAGCAGCGGGGGTTTCTATTTGTCTATTGTGATGCTAAAACGACTTTTTTTATTAGTGCTTACCAACTGCTTGTGGGCCAACCTAGCAATTCGGGCGCAGGAGCTAAGAGGACGCGTACTCGCGGCTTCCTCAGACAAACCGGTGGCTTTTGCCACGGTTGGCATCAGAGGCAAGGCTCTTGGGTCGACGGCCGATGAAAGCGGACGCTTTGCCTTTGCGGTGCCCAGCACTCTGCCCAGCCTTGATTCTGTAGTTATTTCCTGCGTTGGTTTTCGGGCGTTGCGGATAACGGTAGGCCAATTGAGGGCAGAATCGGGGGCTGTTTGGCGCTTGCAGCCGCAAGCCCAATCGCTGAACGAAGTGCATGTGCGCCATCCCCAGTTGAAGCCAGCCATCATGGGCCGAACTGCGGTAGGAGGAATTGCCTATTGGACTACTAAAATCCGGGATTCTACCCTCACTGTGGCCAGCGATGAACGTGGCTGGGAAGTGGCCACAGTGCTGCCGGTACGCCGCAGCTGCTACGTCGACAGTTTTCGTTTCTACGTCAGCCAGAATGATTTTAAGCCCGTCCGGTTCCGATTTGTCCTCTATGAGTTAACCAACGACAAGCCCACGCGCCAACTGCTTACCGACGATATTCAGTTTACGCTGCCCAGCCAGCAAACCGGCTGGGCCAGTCTGGATTTGCGCTCTTATAATATTGAGCTTCGCAAAGGGCAGACGGTGGCCGCGGGTATCCAATGGTTGGAAGGAGAAAAGCTGGACCCCAAAGGCGGCCCCAAACGTGGGGCGCTGAGCGGCCCGGGTGCCTTTCCGTCGGTAGGTCACCGCGTGCTGGTGCGTGACAAAAGTGAGGCAGAGTGGCGGACTCTTCCGGTCAATGTCAGCATGTATCTGGCCGTTCAGGAGTATAAGTAGGCTCCATTTCTTCAGCAGTGCGAAAAGCCTCGGCCACCCTCGCCGGGGCTTTTTCGTACCTTCGCCTGCGTTTTCTATCCTCACAGCCGCGGACTGTAAGTCCGCGCTACTCCTTGTTATATGCACCCCGCTCCCACCGCGCCTTACAAGCCTCAGAATCACGTTCGCATCGTCACGGCCGCCGCTTTGTTCGATGGCCACGATGCCGCCATTAACATCATGCGCCGCATTATTCAGAGCAGCGGCGCGGAGGTGATTCACCTCGGGCACAACCGCTCGGTGCAGGAAATTGTGGACTGCGCCATTCAGGAAGATGCCCAGGCCATTGCCATTACCAGCTACCAGGGCGGGCACAACGAGTACTTCAAGTACATGTATGACCTGCTGAAGGAGCGCGGCGCGGGCCATATCAAAATCTTCGGTGGCGGCGGCGGCGTGATTCTGCCCAGCGAGATTGAGGAGCTGATGGGGTACGGCATCACTCGCATCTACTCGCCCGACGACGGCCGCGCATTGGGGCTGCAGGGCATGATTAATGACTTGCTTGAGAAGGCTGACTTCCCCACCGGGCAAAACTTGAACGGTGAAGCCAAGCACGTGCAGGACAAGGACGCCCGCAGCATCGGCCGCCTGATTTCGGCCGCCGAGAACTTCCCCGAGGAATTTGAGCGCGTGAAGTCGCAGTTGGTTTCGGATTTCCAGAAAGCTGAGAACGGCACGAGCCAGCCAACCACCGAAACCCAAAAACCCAAAACAAGCCAAGCTCCCATTCTGGGCATCACGGGCACGGGCGGCGCGGGCAAGTCGTCGCTGGTGGATGAGCTGGTGCGGCGCTTCCTGTTTGATTTTCCGGAGAAGACCATTGCCATTATTTCCGTCGACCCCAGCAAGCGAAAGACGGGCGGCGCGCTGCTCGGCGACCGGATTCGGATGAACTCCATCAACTCGCCGCGGGTGTACATGCGCAGCCTGGCCACGCGCCAGAGCAACCTCGCGCTGTCGCGCTACGTGCAGGATGCCGTGGACGTGGTGCGCGCCGCCAACTACGATTTGATTATTCTGGAGACTTCGGGTATTGGGCAGTCCGACACCGAAATCATCGAGCACTCCGACGCCAGCCTGTACGTGATGACGCCCGAGTACGGCGCGGCCACGCAGCTGGAGAAAATCGACATGCTCGATTTCGCCGACGTCATTGCCCTGAACAAGTTTGACAAGCGCGGGGCGCAGGACGCCCTGCGCGACGTGCGCAAGCAGTACCAGCGCAACCACGGCCTCTGGGACACGCCCACCGACCAAATGCCGGTGTTCGGCACCATCGCCTCGCAGTTTAATGACCCGGGCATGAACCGCCTGTACCGGGCGGTGCTGAAGATGCTGGAAACCAAAACGGGCGCCACCTTCGCCTCGCACCTGGAAACCAGCGCCGAGGACTCGGAGAAGATTTACATCATCCCGCCGCACCGCACCCGCTACCTCTCCGAGATTGCCGAAACCAACCGCGCCTACGACCAGCGCGTGCGTGAGCAGGCCCAGATTGCGGAAGTAGCCGGCGCCTTTGCCAAGCTCGAAGAGCACTACCGCGACGAGAAAAAGAGCGCCGACAGCATGGTGGAGGAGTTTGCCAAGAACAAGCAAACCCAGCTCCGCCGCCTCGACGCCGACAGCCAGGCCATCCTGGAAAACTGGGAAAGCACCCTGCAGAACTACCGCAACCCGGAGTACGTGTACTCGGTGCGCGGCAAGGAAATCCGGGTGAAAACGCACACCAAGTCGCTGTCGGGCAACGACATTCCGAAGGTGGCCACGCCGCGCTACGCCGGCTGGGGCGACCGCCTGCGCTGGGCCATGCAGGAAAACTTCCCCGGCGAATTCCCCTACACGGCCGGCGTGTTCCCCTTCAAGCGCGAGGGCGAAGACCCGACCCGCATGTTTGCTGGTGAAGGCGGGCCGGAGCGCACCAACCGCCGCTTCCACTACGTGAGCATGGGCCTGCCGGCCAAGCGCCTGAGCACGGCGTTTGACTCGGTGACGCTCTACGGCGAAGACCCCGACCACCGGCCCGACATCTATGGAAAAATCGGCAACGCGGGCGTGAGCATCTGCTGCCTTGATGATGCCAAGAAGCTGTATTCGGGCTTCAACCTGGCCAACCCCAGCACCTCGGTGTCGATGACCATCAACGGCCCGGCGGCGCAGCTGGCGGCGTTTTTCATGAACGCGGCCATCGACCAGCAGTGCGAGCTATACATCAAGGAGCAGGGCCTGGAAGCCGAGGTCGACGCCAAAATCGACCAGATTTACGCGGAGAAGAACCTGTCCCGCCCCCGCTACCAGGGCGAGCTGCCGGCCGGCAACGACGGCCTGGGCCTGATGCTGCTCGGCGTGACCGGTGACCAGGTGCTGCCCGCCGACGTGTACGCCGACATCAAGGCGCGCACGCTGACGCAGGTGCGCGGCACCGTGCAGGCCGACATTCTGAAGGAAGACCAGGCCCAGAACACCTGCATCTTCAGCACCGAGTTTGCCCTGCGCCTGATGGGCGACGTGCAGGAGTACTTCATCCAGCAGAAGGTGCGGAATTTCTATTCCGTGTCCATCTCCGGCTACCACATCGCCGAGGCCGGCGCCAACCCCATCACCCAGCTGGCCCTCACGCTCTCCAACGGCTTCACGTTTGTGGAGTACTACGTGAGCCGCGGCATGAGTGTCAACGACTTCGCGCCGAACCTGAGCTTCTTCTTCTCCAACGGCATCGACCCGGAGTACGCCGTGATTGGGCGGGTGGCGCGCCGCATCTGGGCCAAGGCCATGAAGCTGAAGTACGGCGCCGACGCCCGCAGCCAGATGCTGAAGTACCACATCCAGACCTCGGGCCGCAGCCTGCACGCCCAGGAAATCGACTTCAACGACATCCGCACCACGCTGCAGGCGCTTTACGCCATCTACGACAACTGCAACTCCCTGCACACCAACGCCTACGACGAGGCCATCACCACGCCCACCGAGGAGTCGGTGCGCCGGGCAATGGCCATTCAGCTCATCATCAACCGGGAGCTGGGCCTGGCCAAAAACGAAAACCCGCTGCAAGGCTCCTTCATCATCGAGGAGCTCACCGACCTGGTGGAAGAGGCGGTGCTGGCCGAATTTGACCGCATCACGGAGCGCGGCGGCGTGCTCGGGGCCATGGAAACTATGTACCAGCGCGGCAAAATCCAGGAGGAAAGCATGCACTACGAGATGCTGAAGCACACCGGCGAGTACCCCATCATCGGCGTGAATACCTTCCTCTCGTCGAAGGGCTCGCCCACGGTGGTGCCGGCCGAGGTCATCCGCGCCACGGAGGAGGAAAAGCAGTACCAAATCGAGATGCTGCAAAACCTGCACACCCGCAACGCCGACCAGACCGAGGCCCGCCTCAAGCGCCTGCAGCAAGTGGCCGTGGCCAACGGCAACCTCTTCGCCGAGCTCATGGAAACGGTGAAATTCTGCTCGCTGGGGCAGATTACGAACGCGCTGTTTGAGGTTGGGGGCCAGTACCGGCGGAATATGTAATCTTATAGTCTTTGGCATCTGAAAGGAAGCTGTCTAGGTGTAGGCAGCTTCCTTTTCTTTTATAGGTAGTTTGATATTTATGACACTGAAATCCTTGCTAACACTTTTGCTGATTCTTCAGTACTCAACTGCAAATGCTCAGATTGACACTTTGCGCAGTAAGGCTAGTATTGAAGCTTACCTAAAGCACAGATATCATTACAAGTCTTTTCAACTGAAAGAAGTAAATTCTATCATAAAAGATAGTACCGCTTTGCCGGCTTCTGACCCGAAGTATTGGTTAAAAGCCGACTTCAATCATGATGGAAAAATAGACCTATTTGCAGCTGCATCTGTTGACGAGGGCAAACGAGGTGTTCATGACCTATTCCTCATACTTGCAAGCGACCATAAGCACTATTCCAAAGTAGATATTGGCCATCCTCTTGATTATTGGATGCACGGAGGTACAACGTCATGGGCAATCTACTCGAAGTCAAATCTGGATTACTTAGTTATGTATTGCTTGACAGCAAAGATTCCTCGTTTGAAGACCGGAGGTTGGGGAATTCGACTAGCGTACACTGTAACTCACGACACGTTGTCTGTGCTAGATGCCAAACCAATAGTTTATGCTTCTCATCCTTCAAAACTCAAAATTGAATCAATCAAGTTTTCGACAACACAGTATTTTGGGACATGCCCTGTTTTTCAACTTATTATCAAACAGGACGGCTCGGTTAGCTATAAGGGGATTGAGTACGTCGAAAAAAAGGGCGATTTCAATTTAATAATGACAAAGTCAGAGCTCAATTATTTAAACAAACTATTAACTAATCTTAATTTGCCACTACTAGAAGATAATTATCAAGTTGATTATACTGATTCGCAAACTGCTTATTTGACCATTCGTTACACTAATGGCCAAACTAAAGAAATAGAAGATTACGGGCTACAAGGAACATTTGGACTTGCGACCCTTTACAGCTTCTTGTTCGGATTGAGAAATTTCTGAGCAGCTTCTCCCGCCTCTTCAGCCACGCAAGAGGCGGCGGGGGCGCGGGGGATGGAAACACCTACCAACTGGCTACCAAACAACCATAGCGCAACCATAATATTAGAGAAACACCACGAGCGGAGCTTTGCGGGATAATTCATTTTTCTTACCCGCTTTATGCAAATTAAGTCTTACCCGTTGCTTCGGGTTGTTGGTGGTATTCTGGTTGGTAGCGCCCTGCTCGGCAGCTGCAAAAAGGATGATGACCAGGTGACAACGCCAGCCATCACCTACCCGGCTTTTGCCGAAGCGGCCAACCCTAGGGTGCTGTCGACGGCTCCGAACGGGACGGTGCTCTACAATGGCGGCTTTGGCTCGTCCATTGCCCAAGACCCCAACGACCCCGCGGTGTTTTACCTGCTTACCGACCGCGGCCCGAATGCGGCGGGGGTGGCAGCCAACTCCATCATCTTCGGCAAAGCCGACTTTACGCCCCAGATTGGCAAGTTCCGGATGAAAGACGGGCAGCTAACGCTGGAGCAAACCATCCTGCTGAAAAACGCGGCGGGCCAGCCCCTCACCGGCCTCCCTAACCCTTCCGGCCAAGGCAGCACCGGCGAAACTGCCCTCGACCTCACGGGCCAGGCCCTCGCGCCCAGCGCCGACGGCATCGACTCGGAAGGCCTCGTACTGGCCGCCGATGGCTCCTTTTGGATTAGCGACGAGTACGGCCCACACATCGCCCATTTCGATGCCACCGGCAAAACCATCGAGCGCATCAATCCCTTCGGCACAGGCACCGGGGGCCGCACGCTGCCCCTGGTGCTGGCCCGCCGCCGCCCCAACCGGGGCATGGAAGGCCTGACCATCACGCCCGATGGCAAAACGCTGGTGGGCCTCATGCAGTCGCCCCTGTACAACCCGTCGTCGAGCGCCGTTTCGGGTTCGGTGGTGTTGCGCGTGCTCACGTTCGATATCGCCACCGGCGCCACCAAGCAGTTTGCCTATTTGATGGAAAACGCCAGCCTGACCGGGTGCAGCGAAATTGTGGCCATCACCAACACCACTTTTCTGGCCTTGGAGCGCGACGGGCTCTACGGGGGCAATACAACGTCGCCGGCCACTTTTAAGCGAGTGTATAAATTCGACCTCGCCGGCGCCACGGACATCTCCGATGCCGCCAACACTGCCGCCGGCAAGCTCTACGGCGGCCTCACGGTGGAGCAGTTGAAAGACCGCGCCGGTCTGACTACGGCCGGCATCGTGCCGGTAACCAAAACGCTGGTGCTAGACCTGCTCACCGACATTTCGCCCGTATACCCGCACGACAAAGCCGAGGGCCTCACCATCATCGGCAACGACATGCTGGCCATTTCCAACGACGACGATTTTGGCGTGGTGGATAACGGAGCCAATGGATTTGCGACCAAAACCCTGCCCGCCACCGGCAAGGTGGATTTGAACCGCATTTATTTCGTGAAGCTCAAAACGCCCCTGCGCTAAGGGGTTACAGCCGGCAGCAAAGGCCAAGGCACCAAGGACTACGATAAGGCTGTCGGAATTCGTTCTGGCAGCCTTACCCTGTTTAGGGCACCCGGCAACCGTCCTATTTTGTCGCTTTGCAGGTAGCTTCACTCGCCTCCCCCGCCACGCAAGTGGCAGCGAAGGGCGCGGGGGATCCATTAACCAGCAACTTAGACTGTCGCTTCTGTTGATGGTGTTTCAATGTTGAGGTTGGCCTTCTTTCGCCTACCTTTCAAGCTAAAACTCATCGCATGAAAAAACCATTTACCCTCATCTGCACCTGCGCCGCCATTGCGTTGGCACTTCCCGGTTTTTCGCAGGCTCCGGCCATGCTCCAGCCGGTGCCCATGCCCACGGCCAGCCCGGACACGTCGCCGGGTGCCATCCTTAAGAAGTCGAACGGCGTCATCAAAAAGAAGCTGCCCGACGACCTGCCGCAGGAAAAGCTGCTGTTTGTGAAGTACCAGCCCTTGACGTTGCCCCCCGAAGGCCCTAAAGGCTGGGGCATCCAACGCCGCAATTATTTCCTCAAGAAAAAGCACAACGATGTTTTTCCGGAGGCCAATAAGCAGTTGCAGGAAGCCGCGAAGCTTTACCCCTACGCGCACCGCATCACGACGCTGGACTCGGTGGCTTATTACCAGGAGCACGGGTACAAGTACATGCTCATGCAGAGTTCCTTCAACTCGGTGGCGGACGGGACCTTTCAGGGCACCACCGGCAACACCATCGGCACGGGCAGTCCCGGGGGAAGTACCCGGGTGATGACTACGACCTCGGTTGACCTGTACGTACAAGAATTGAACAGCGGCGACAAGTACGTTTTCGATGATTTCAGCGAAACCTTTATCTATTATTATAAAGGTCAGGTTGGCATGTTGCTGAAAAAGGTTGACAAGCAGTTTAATGCCAAGAAGAAAAGCTAAAACCGGCAATGCCCGGGAGCTCTTTTGGTGAAGCAGACTTACAAAGCCCGTAGTTTTTTCTACGGGCTTTTTAATACCTCCTTAGCCAGCCGCAGCGCCAATTGCGTGGCAGTACAGTTGCTGTGCCGCTTCAGCGCCATTGCCACGGCTAGGGGGCCGGGCGGGGCCGTGTTTGCAACCCTGATACCGGCGGGCAAGTATGCCGCAGCTAGCGTAGTGCGGGCTTACTTTGCCCGTCTACCGCTTCATAAATTTTTGCTTGCGCTTCATGATTACCCATTTCAACGAACTGGACAGGGCCAAACTGCTGCTGCTCTACCACCTCAACCCGGTAGAACCCAAGGCGCCGCCCATACCCAAAGGGCCTCTGCTGCGGATTGTGATTATCCGGCACGGCGAGAAGCCCACCGAGGGCGACAACCTTTCGGCCGAAGGCCTGGCGCGGGCGCTGGCCCTGCCCGACGTGCTCAACGAACTCCTGCCCCGGCCGCCCGATTTCACTTATGTGCCGTGCATCGGCACCGACAAGGAAGAAACCACCCGCGTGCGCATGATGCAAACCGTGCTGCCCTACGCCGTGCAACACAACCTGACCATCAACAGCGACTACGCACCCGATGAAGTGAAGGGGCTGGTGAAGGAGCTGCGACGCCTGCGCGGCACCGTGCTGCTGGTGTGGGAGCATCACAACATTGTGCGCATTGCCGAGGCTCTGGGCATTGCCGAGCCGCAGGAATGGCCCGATGACGACTACGACAGCATCTGGACCATCACCTTCAAGAAAGGCCGCCCCGGGGGCAAGGCCAAACAGCCGGTGCTCAAAAAGAGCCGGCAAGGCATTGAGCCGGAACCGATTCAACCCGGCGCGTGAGTCGGCAGCTCAAGGAAATTTCGAACCGAGTGCCGCTTTGGGTAATTGCAACCACTTGCGGCAATTTGGCCCGCGTGGCCCTTATTTGCGATTATGCGCGCCCTCAATAACCTTCTACTGCTAAGCCTGCTGCCGGCCTTCTGGGCTTGTAGCAGCCGGGCGCCCGCGGTGCGGCTGGAAGGCAAAACCACAGCCAACGGCAACCAGTATTCCCTTTTTCACCCCCAGGGCCTGGCCCTGCAGCTCGTAACCACCCGGCCAGACGTGGCCGACGACCGCAACAAGCTGAGCGTGGCTGCCGCTTACACCGATTTGGACACCAACCAGCCCCTGGATTTGCTGGTGTGCAACGGCCGCGAGCTACAGGCCCGCGCCAAAGTGGGATTCCTGAACGGCATGCTGACGCTGGTGGGCGACAGCCTCACGATAAGCCGGATTCCGGAAGGGCAGCCACGGCTTCGCACGGAAATGGAACGCATTCAACGAAAACAGGGCACGCTGCTGCTCCAGGAGCTGCTGGTGTACCAGGGCCGGAGCGTGCATGCGGCGGGCGGCAGCGTGTTTCAACGCCGGGCGCTGGTAGAAATGGCGGGCCATCGGTATGCGGTGGTGGAAAGCGTGGCCGACAACCTCACCCTAAGGCAATTTGGCGACGACCTGCGGGAGTTGGGCGCCCACAATGCGCTTTACCTCGACATGGGCGACTGGGACGAAGGCTGGTACCGGGCCGGTGGCCAGGTGGTAAGGCTGGGCCACCGCCGCAGCGAAACGGCCCGGCAGTCGAACTGGCTGGTGATGGTACAACGGGACTGAAGCCGCACTTGCCGGCGGTACCACCCGGCGTGGGCGCTTGCTGCTACGTCGCGGCCTTCTTGAGCGAAAGCGAATTGTGCCCAAACCGTTGAGTTGGATTAGGTCAGGGCTGGGCTGGGATTTGTGGCCGGCATTGAGGTTGCCGGGCGCGCGGCGGCCCCGGTTTCGCGCAGCAGCAGGCTGGCCAAGAGGGCCAGGCAGGTGCAGGCTATCCAGAACAGGCCGCCACGTTCGAAGTGCGCGGCGGGGTCGGCCAGGCCTAGGCTTTGGCCATAGAGGCGGGCAAACAGCGGCCCCAGCACGGCCGACACGCCGAAGGTGAGGAAGTTCATGGCCCCGGTGGCGCTGCCTTTCACGTGGTCGGGGTTGGCTTCTTTAATGATGGAATAGGGAATCATGGCCGCGCCCGAGGCGATGCCAAACAGCAGCAGGCTGACCGGCAGCGGCAGCAGCGCGGGCAGGTAGAGCTGCTGCAGGCCCAGCAGCACCATGCCGCCAGCCCCCAGCCAGATAACCGGCTTGCGGCGGCCCAGGCGGTCGGCCAGCCAGCCCAGTGCCGGGCAGCCCACCACCCAGCCAAGCGGCACCATAGAGCAGGCCCAGATGGCAGCGGCGTAGCTCAGGCGCTGGTCCTGCTGCAGGGCGGCCACGCCCCAGTTCATGGCGAAAATGGTAGTGGGCGCAAACAGCAAGCCCGCCACCAGGCCGCAGAGGTAGGACTGCGGGTTGCTGAACACGATTTTGTAGGGCTGCAGCAGGCCGCCTTGCGCTGCGGGTTGGCGGGCTTGCTCGTTGGCATCGTTGGGGGTGATGAAGTACAAGGCCACGCCGGTGGCCAGGTTGGCCAGGCCCATCAACACCCAGAACACGCGTACGTCGAAACCTCCGTGAATGAGCGGCCCCACCAGCGACTGCCCCAGCGCCCCGCCCAGCATGCCCAGGCACTGCGTGGCCCCAATAGCCGTGGCCAACGACTGCGCCCGAAACCCGCGCGACGCCAGGTACACCGACCCCGTGAACGCAAACGCCGACCCGGCGCCCTGCAGCAGCCGGCCGCTGTTGCCGGCCGTGGCCCCGGGCAGCGCAAACAGCAGGCAGCCCAGCGCCACCATGGCAATGCCCGTGGGCAGCGCGTACTTCGCGCCCGTGCGGTCGAGGGCCACTCCCGCCACCAGGCCGGTCACCGAGTAGGTGTAGTAATACGTGCCCAAAATGGCCCCCACGCCCACCGCATCGACCCCGAACGTGCGCGCTAACTCCGGTATCATCACCGCCGGCCCGGAACGCACGGCGTATTCGAGGAAGTAAAAAATGAGCGAGAATACCCACGCGATGACGTAGGGCCGGGTGCGAGCAGGGGTTTCGGTGAGGTCCATTTCGGCTTGGTTTCAGCGAGTAGAACTGTCGGTTCAAGCCAAAGGTTGGCAGCCCGGCCCAGCTGTAGCGGAAGCAGCACAAGCTTGGAGGCACGCAAGTTGCGGTTGCTCAGCCCGACAGCGCCGGGGAATTAGCATCGGCGGGTGGCTTCCGCGCGGCTCGGTAACCAGCCGCCGTCCGATTTCTCAGGCCTTGGTTTCGGCCGAATACAAGGCCACCGTGCCGGCCTTGCCGCGCAACGGAAACTCGCCCTTGGCCTCGAAGCGGAATTCGGGCGGGTGCGGCAGGGCGTCGTAGAGCGACGCAGAAAGCAGCAGGCGGCTGTGGAGGGCGTTGCACTGGGCCTCGATGCGGGCGGTGGTGTTGAGCACGTCGCCGTGGAACACCAGTTCGGTTTTGACGGCGCCCACCTGGGTGGCCATCACCGGGCCGCCGTGCAGGCCGGCTTTGAAGACGGGCACGGTGCCGTAGGTGCGCAGGTAGTAGGTGCGGCGCAGGTCGATGGCCTGCTGCATGGCGAAGAAGCAGCCCACGCAGCGCGCCCGCCCGATGCCGGTTTTCCATTCCCAGGTGACCACGACTTCATCGCCCACGTACTGGTAAATCTCGCCCCGGTGCGCCACAATGGGCGCGCCCATGTCGAAGAAGAAGTCACGGATAAACTGGCTGTACCGCTCGTTGCCCAGCTGCTCGGCCAGGGTGGTCGAGCCTTTCACATCCACAAACAGAAAGATGCGCTGCTCGGCCACCGGGTGGTGGTAGCGGCCCAGAAACAACCGCAGCAAGGCCGGCCGGCCAATCTTGTTGCTGAGTTGGTAGAGCAGCGAGGTAAACAAGCTGAGGATGCCGTAGCCGGTGAGCAGGCGCACGAAGGCCCGGCCCTCGGGCCCCACAGCCAGGCTGCGCCAGCCCCGGAAGCCCTCGGCATCAAGGGCATCCAGCAGAATATTGCCGGGGCCCGGCGCAAAGATGCGGCGGATGAGGAATAGCAGCAGCCAGAAGCCTGCCAAGTAGAGCAGCAGGCCCAGCGCCAGCCGCGCGCCCAGCCGCAGCCGCGCAAACAGCGGCGGGTACACGTACACCTCCAGAGCGGCCACCAGCAGGCCCACCGGCCCGCCCACTTGCAGGGCCAGCCGTATGTCGGCGCCCGATAAGGTGCCGCGCACCAGCAGCACCAACAGC
Organism: Hymenobacter properus; assembly: GCF_015694735.1. GTDB lineage: Bacteria > Bacteroidota > Bacteroidia > Cytophagales > Hymenobacteraceae > Hymenobacter > Hymenobacter properus. The sequence goes on from NZ_JADQDP010000001.1 coordinate 708,321, forward strand.
AGGGTGCCCACCATGAAAAAGACCGTCAGGGCCAGCACCGAGTGCCAGTAGAACCGTTGCAAAGGGCGCTGCCAGGGCGAGTGGTAAGACTTCATGGGGGGCGAAGTTCGCATCAATCTTTCTGCCAAGCATGCCCCGTCATGCAGCGCGCAGCGAAGCATCTCGCGTGCTGAAGTAAATAATTACTCTACAGTAGAGATGCTTTGCTGCGCGCTGCATGACAGACGGCTTTTCGTGTGTCAAATATCCCGGCCGCCAAACCGTCCTCCCCTTATCCAAATACCTCAACCTTTCTCATGTCCACCATCACCATTGCCCAACACTCCGCTCAGCCGCTCACCGTCAGCCGCCTGGGCTACGGCACCATGCGCCTCACCGGCCCCGACATCTGGGGCGAGCCCGCTGACCGCTCGCAAGCGCTGGAAATCCTGAAAACCGCTGTGGCCAGTGGGGTCAATTTCCTCGACACGGCCGACTACTACGGCGAAGACGTGACCAACCGCCTCATTGCCGAGGCCCTGCACCCCTACCCGGCCGACCTGGTGATTTGCACCAAAGTGGGCGCCACCCGCCGGCCCGACAAAAGCTGGGTGCCCTTCAACACCCCCGATAACCTGCGCACCAGCATCGACAACAACCTGCGCACGCTGCGGCGCGAGCAGATTCAGCTGGTACACCTGCGGCTGATGGGCCACGGCCCGGTGCCGCTGAATGAGCAGCTGGGGGCTATGTTTGAGATGCAGCGTGAAGGCAAAATCCTGCACGTTGGGCTGAGCAACGTGACCCGCGCCGAGCTGGAAGCCGGGCTACAGCAAGGCCCTATTGCCACCGTGGAGAATATGTACAGCTACGCGCAGCGCACCACCGTGACGCTGCCTCACGGCGCCAACCCCGGCGGCGAGGAAGTGTTGGATTTGTGCGAGAAGCACGGCATTCCACTGATTCCTTTCTTTTCGCTGGTGCATGGCCTGCCCAAAGCCGGCGACAGGCTGGCCGAACTGGCCCGGCAAAAAGGCGTGACGGAGGCCCAACTCAACATTGCCTGGCTGCTGCACCGGTCGCCCTGGCTGCTGCCCATTCCCGGCACGTCGTCGTTGGCGCACTTGCGTGAGAACCTGAAAGCGGCCGAAATCCAGCTCAGCGCCGAGGACATGGCGTACCTGGGGTAGCTGGATGCATTGAAAAAAACGTCATGCTGAGCGCAGCCGAAGCATCTCTGCCGCAGGAGTAATTATTTACTTCAGCACGCGAGATGCTTCGGCTGCGCTCAGCATGACGTTCTGAAATGGTTCTGCTTGGTCGGGCACCTTTCTGGGGCAACTCTCGGTTTTGGCGCTGCGTCTATTAGCGCATCCACCCATCTACTGAGCTTATTGATTGCCGCAATGAAACGCTGCTTTTGGTATGGCATCGGGGCCCTGTTCCTGTCGGCCCCTGCCCAAGCCCAAACCGCCACCCCCTCCCTGTCGGGCATCTGGCAGGGCGTGGAAAACGAAACTTCCCAACCCGACAAATACTGGCCTTCGCTGTTGCGCCTGCAGCAAGGCAAAGGCCCGGATGCCTTTGGCATTCTCTACGAAGAAGTGGGCGACCAACCGAATGTCACGGTCACCTTCCAGATGAAGGGCACCCGCACCGCCACGGGCCTGCGCCTGGAGCATGTGAACAAGCTGAACGAAACCGGCTGGACGCCCGGCAGCTACTGGTGCGACGGCTCCATCACTTTCACCTACGACCCGGCCCTGGAGAAACTCACCGGCCACGCCACCTACCGCCCGCACAACGATTGCAGCGTGGGCACGCTCACGCTCTACCGCGTCAAGCTAAAATCGGCCGCTACGGTGCCGGCTAGCGTTGAGAGTAGCCTGCGCGTGTCGGGCCGCAACGTGCTCTGGTACGCCGACGCCGAACTGAAGCAGCCGGTGAACACCGGCAACACTTACCGCACCAAGCTCAACAAAACCACCACCTTCTATATCACGCAGGGCTACTACCCCACCAAGGAAAGCTCGGCCGTACCCGTCACCATCAAAGTAACGGGCACTCCGCCGAAAACCGCCACGCCTGCCCCGCCCCCACCGCCCGTGCCTGCGCCCGATACGGCCCGCCCCGCCCCGGCCGCGCCCCTGATTTCGACCACGCCCGTGGTGCTGCCCACGGTGCTATTCAAGGTGGGCAAGCCGGAATTGCTGCCCGAGTCCAGCCCAGCGCTTGACCAGCTGGCGGCTGAGCTGAAAAGCCGGCCTACGCTGCAAATCCGTGTATCGGGCCACGCCGACAAGGTGGGCGAACCTGATAAGAACCAAGTACTGAGCGAGCAGCGGGCCGAAGCGGTGAAAGCTTACCTGGTGAAGGCCGGCATTGCAGCCGAGCGCATTAGCACCATTGGCTACGGCGACACCCGCCCACTTCACCCCTCACCCGACGTGCGCAACCGCCGCGTGGAAGTGGAAGAAGTGAAGTAGAATAGCTGGCTTAGGCAGGGTGGCCAGCAAGCAAATAGAACGGCCATGCCGTACGTAGGGAAGCATCTTTGCCGCCGCAGTAATCCAATTGAAAGGGTTTACTATTGCGGTAAAGATGCTTCCCTGCGTTCGGCATGGCCGTTGAAGTGCGCATCTAAACCACTTTGCTGTAATGAAATTTCTACTCCTCGCGCTCGCCATCGGCCTGCTAGCTACCGGCGCGGCCCCGGCCCAAACCTCACCTGCGCCCAACTCCTGGCACAACAAGCAGTGCGCCGTGGTGCTGACTTACGACGACGCCATCGACGTAGACCTTGATAACGTGGTGCCAGCGCTTGATTCAGCCAAGTTGCGGGGCACCTTCTACCTCATCGGTTCCTCGCCGGTGGTCACCAAGCGCCTGCCCGAGTGGCGGGCTGCCGCCAAGCGCGGGCATGAGCTGGGCAACCACGCCCTGTTCCACCCTTGTGACGGCAGCCTGCCCGGCCGCGCCTTCGTGACGCCCGACCACGACCTGCACACTTACACCTTAGGCCGGGCCGTGGATGAAATCCGGGCCAACAACACGCTTCTCACTGCCATCGATGGCCGCACCTCTCGCACCTTCGCCTACCCCTGCGGCGACCTGCAGATTGGCGGTGTGAAGTTCTACGACCAGCTGAAAAACGATTTCGTGGCCGCCCGCGGCGTGGCGCCGGGCCTGCAAACCGTCGCCCAGGTCGACTTGAGCAACGTGGACGCTTACTCCATCAACGGCCAGAACGGGCAGTACCTGATTGACCTGGTGAAGCAGGCGCAGCAGTCGCACACGCTGCTGGTGTTTCTGTTTCATGGCGTGGGCGGCGGGCATTCGCTGAACGTGGCGTTGCCCGCGCACCGCCAGTTGCTGCGCTACCTCAAGGCGCACGAAAAGGATATTTGGGTGGCGCCTATGGTGGAGGTGGCGCAGCAGATAAAGGCGGTGCAAATGCCTGGGGCCACCAAAAAGCAGCCCTAACCTTTGAAGGCGGCCTTTCTCTTTCTTTTGGGCAGTGCGGCCGTGGGGCTGGCCGCGCCAGCACACGGCCAGGACCTGAGCGGGACCTGGCAGGGGGTGGAAGTGACGCCGCCGCGGGTAGGCAGCTGGTCGGCGCAGCTGGTGCTGCGGGCCGGGCCGGGCAACACCGTTAGCGGCGAGCTGTACCAGCGGAGCGACGCCCGGCCCGATTTTACGGGTGATTTTGAAATGCGCGGCACGCAAGCCGGCCGCGCGCTTAGCCTCATTCACGCCCGCATCATCAGCCAGCGCGCCTCCGAGGGTGGCTTCTGGTGCCAGGGTAGCCTCGCCCTCACCTACAACCCCGCCGACGAAAGCCTCAGCGGCCGCGCCACCTACCAGCCCCGGGGCGACTGCAACAGCGGCCTGTTCACATTGTACCGCATCCGCCTGAAATCGGCGCCCGCAGTGCCCGCCGGGGCCGAGAGCACGCTGCACGTGTCGGGCCGCGAGGTGGAGTGGTTTGCCGACTCGGCCCGGCAGCACAAGCTGGCCAGCGGCAACAGTTTCCGTGTGAAGCTGCAGAAAACCACCACCTTTTACGTGACGCAGGGCTACTATGCCACCTCGCGCAGCCGCCCAGTGCCGCTCACGGTGCGGGTGCTACCAGCGGCCCCCAAGCCTGCGCCCCGCCGGGCGCCGCCCGCTGTGGCCCGCCCCAGCGCAGCGCCCGTGGTGTTGCCCACGGTGCTGTTTCGCACGGCCACGGCCGTCCTAAAGCCCGAATCCGGCCCGGCCCTCGACCAGCTCGCCGCCACGCTTCGGGCCCGGCCCACGCTGCGCCTGCGCATTGCCGGCCACACCGACCGCATCGGCGAAGCCGCCAAAAACCTGGTTTTGTCGGAACAGCGCGCCCGGACCGTGCAAGCCTACCTGGTGCAGGCCGGCACCGCGGCGGCCCGGCTCCAAACCGTGGGCTACGGCGATACCCACCTGCTTTATCCCACGCCCGACGCCCGCAACCAGCGTGTCGAGATTGAAGAGCTGCGGTAGCTTACGGGCTGATGATTCCACCGCGAGGTAGCCGGACACAGCCGGAGTTCAAAAGCTATTTTTGCGGCTTCGTTCAGCAGGCTGGGCTCTTGCCACCCGGCTGCCTGAGAGTTGAAAATTCCCGCTATTGCTTTCTGCTTCATGTCGCACCGCCACTTTCTTATTCACAAGCCCTACGGCTACCTGAGCCAGTTTGTGGGCGAGGCCAAGAAGAAGAAGCTGGGCGAATTTTATGATTTCCCCGAAGGCATCATGGCCATTGGCCGGCTCGACGAGGACAGCGAAGGCCTGCTCCTGCTCACCACCGACGGGCGCACCAGCGAACTGGTGCGCAGCCGCCACTTTGAGAAGGAATATTACGCCCAAGTCGACGGCCTGGTAACCGACGCGGCCCTGGCTCAGCTGCAAACCGGCGTCGAAATCGGCATCCACGGCGTGAAGTACCAAACCACCCCCTGCCAGGCCCGCCGCCTCGACCCTGCCCCCGTTTTCCCGCCCCGCACCCGCAAAATCCGCGACGACCGGCACGGGCCCACGTCGTGGGTGAGCATCATCGTGACGGAGGGCAAATTCCGGCAGGTGCGCAAGATGACGGCGGCGGTGGGCTTCCCCACCCTGCGCTTGCTGCGCGTGCGAGTGGGCGACATCTGGCTGGGCGACCTGGCGGCAGGCGAGGTGCGGGAAGTCGCGGGCTTCGGATTTTAAGCTGACCAGCGGGCTACCAGTTCGTTAGTACCTGGGCCAGTTCGGGGCTTACTTTGGTTCTGAGCATGTCCGCCAGCTGGGCATCGGTGTAGGTGGCTTGGCTATCCTTCAGGGCCACCCACAGCTGGTGCAGGGCATGCGGGCCGTCGGGCTGAGCATCATAGATGCGGGCGGCGGCCCGGTGCAGGCGGCACTGGTACCAGCCATAGAGCATGGGCTGCTCGCGCTCCATCAGGTTATAATACCGGTCGAAGTCGGCTAGCGAAGTATACTTAAGGGTGGCCCGGTCGGTGCCCTGCACCACGGCTTCGGGGAAAGTTTCGAGCGCGGGTAGCTGGGCCGGTTCCTGGCTGGCAATGAAGGTATGCAGCAGCAGGTTGCAGAACTGTTCTTCCAACCAGTAGCGCGGGCGGTTGAGCCGGGCCTGCCGGTAGGCCAAGTGAGCCAGTTCGTGCACGACCGTCAGGTCGAACATCTTGCCGGCCGAGAGCTGACCTGTTGGGGTGCGGTAAAGCGTTTTTACGCGCTGCGCCAGGGCGGCGGGCAGCTGGTCGGTGGGCGGCAGCGTGTGCTGCCACAGCTCATTATCTTCGCCCGCCACCACCAGCACGGCGGGGCCGTTGGTGTGCGGCATTCCTAATACTTGGCCCTTGCCAGCGTAGCGCGCCCAGTCGGCTTTGCCCAGCACAAGCATGGTCACGCGGGGCGCAAAGCCCAGCTGCGCGGGCTGTTGCATCCACTTAAGGGCAGCCGCGCAACGGGCGGCCATAGCGGCCGCCCGCGCCTCGGTGCCGGGCGTGCAGTAGAGGGGCACCGGTGCGTCGGCGGGCTGCACCAGGCCGGGGTAAGGGGTGGCAGCCGTTTGGGTATGCCCGAGCCTGGGCAGCAGGAGTACCAGCAGCAACAGGCAGAACTGACGGCGGGTGAAGAGAGTGAGTGGATTCATCGAGAAAAGAGAAGAGTCAATAAATTTCATTTGAGACAAGGCATCAACATGTTAAAGCTAAGTGAATTAGTTTAAGACACAATTCCACCTACCATCAGTCGCTGGCTACTTTGCCGCCACCGCCTTCGCGCCAGTTTTCTTTTCTTCCAGCGGCTTCACGTTGTCGTAATAAAACCGGTCAATCAGCTTCTGGTAGGGGTCGACGCCAGCTTTGGCGGGCTTCTCATTCACCACGAAATGCAGGGTTTCCTCGGGCTTGCTGAGCTTGACCTTGCGCAGCAGCAGGGCCTTGCCGCGCACGTCCCATACCTCGCCGCCGGGGGTTTGGTCGGGCCCGAAAACGCCAACTTCTACGTAGTCGGCCAGCTTGGCAGGGCTCTCGTTGCCGAGGCTGTCGGCGTGCACTTTTTCGGCCTTGATAGTCATGGCCACGTCGTAGCGGCCATCGGGGCGCGGGGTGTAAGTGGCGTCCTTCAGCTCGTTTTTGTAAAGCGTAATTTGCTCGAACTGGTCGCGCAGCAGGTACTGCAGCGAGTCAGGCGTGGCGCGGCGCAGGTAGGCCATCAGGTCGGTCGATGTGGGATAGGGCGGACGGCTCTGGTGGTTGGCGGCCAGAAATTCGCGCAGCGCCGCGTTCAGCTTCTCTTCCCCGATGTAGTCCTGCAGGGCGTAGAACACCATGCCGCCCTTGTAGTAGTGAATGTAGGGCTGATTTTCGCAGAGCATGAGCGGCAGCTCCTTCTTGCGCTCACTGCGGCGGCCCATGAGGTAGTTCATCAGCTCGCGGCGCATGAACTGCTGCATCTGGTTGGGCGTGAAGGCGTGCTTGGCGTTCATAATGGCCGAATACTCCGACAGCGACTCCGACAACACACTGCCGCCCTGCACATTGGCGCCCACGGTCTGGTGGCCCCACCACTGGTGGCCCAGCTCGTGGCTGGTGATGAAATAGGTAAGGTCCGGCGTGGTTTTGTCGCGCAAATCATCAATAAAGCCCGCGCTTTCCGAAGTCTGAATGGTGTTGGCGTAGCTCTGGGCGAAGGACTTGTAGCGCGGAAACTCCAGCAGCCGGATTTGGCGGTACTGGTAGGGCCCGAAGGCTTTGGTGTAATACGCCAGGCCGTCGCTCAGGGCCTGGGCCATGCGGCGCACGTTGGCGGGGTGGTGCGGGTCGTAGTATATTTCAATGGCCACCGGCGGGCCGCCGGCCGGGCTCTGCCACTGCGTTTTATATTCCTTGAAGCGAGCCGAGAGCACGCTGATGAGCGGCTGAATGGGCTGGTCCATGCGGTAGTGGAAGTAGCGGCGGCCGCCCTGGGTCCATTCCCGGTCGAGGTAGCCGGCCGTCACGGCGCGCTGGTCGGCATCGGTGCTGAGGGTGGCCTCGAAGCGCACCCGGTCGGCGTCGCGGGCAAAGCCGGCCTGCATGCGGCCGCGTGGGTCGTTGAGGCGGGGCGTGCGCTCCTTGGGTCCCAGGCCCTGGCGGTGGCGGGCCTCGTCTTCTTCCAGTTCGCCATCGGGCTGGTAGCCAATGCGCAGGCTTACCAAATCCAGGAAGGTGCCGTTTTCAGTGAGGCGGTCCTCGGGCGAAATGTTGGCCCAGTCGAACACGCCCGTCCCATTCAGGCGCGAACTAAAGCCCCGGGCCCGGTAGTCCTCGTCGTAAGCCAGTGTGAGCGAGTCGCCGGGCGCCAGCGGCTGCGCCAGCCGAAACAGGCGCAGGCCTGCCACCGGGTCGTCGAACAACACGCGGGCCGAACGGCCGGGCGTGGCCAGCACGCGCCGGATGCTGCGGCTGGGGTCGTAGTTCACCAGCAGCGAGTCGAGCGGGCGGGTGGTCTGGTTGTGCAGGGTGTAGTCGAGGTGCAGGCGGTAGCCGCGGGGGCTGGCCGTCGGGAACAGGTCGACCTTCGCCGCCACGGCCGTGATTTTGGGCTGGGCCAGGTTTTCCAGCTGCTTGTACTGCCGTTCCTTGCGGGCCTGCCGGGCCTCCAGGCCGCGAGGCGTCACAAACTCGTTCAGCACGTTGGCATTATAAAACACCCAACCGCCGGCCGTGAGCACCGCCAGCGCGGCCAGCAGCACGGCCGGCCGCATGCCCGGGGCGCGCAGCCGTTGCGCAGCCAGGCGCAGACGGGTGCGGGCGCCGGTGTCGTTGCCGCGCACCCACAGCAGGCTGGCCAGCAGCCCCAGCAGGGCTGCCCCGGCCAGGTAGTAGAGGTTGATGAACAAGAGCGGAGCCGCCAGGTGTCCGTAGCCATTCATATCTGAATAGGTGTAGGGCACGGCCGCCCCAAATTTGAGCATGGCGTGGTGCAGCCCCAGCGCATCGGCCAGCAGAAATACCACCGCGTAGTACACCAGCATCAGCGCATGGCCCACATATTTGTTGTTGGCCACGGTTTGCACCACCAGCGCCAGCGTGCACAGCACCGTGAGCGAGGCCAGCTGAATCAGGAAGTTCTTCAGGTACAGCAGCGGCTCAATCAAACTTGGGTCGAGAAAAGCCTGCACGGCCATGCCCACCACCAGTTGCGCAGCCGTGAGCATGGCGCTCACCAGCACCAGTGCCAGCAGCTTGCTGACGAAAGGCAGCCAGCTGGCAAACGGCAGCGCATCAAACACCCCCTGCAGGCGCGTTTCCCGCTCCCGCCACACCAGCTCGCCGGCGTATATGGTGATGATGACGAACAGGTAGAGGGTAAAGTTGGTGTTGATGACGTTCAGAATCTGGTAGGTGACGGGCAGCTGCACGCCGCGCATGTCGTGATAGGTCCAGTAGAAGTTGAACAGCACGTACACTGTGCCCAGCAGCGCCAGCACCCGAAACGGCCACGCCTTCACCACGTTGGCCACCTGCACCCGCACCAATCGGCGCAGTTGCCAGCCACTCAGCCCTGCGCCAAACGCGGGGGCCGTGCGCCGCAGCCCCGCCCCGGCCACCACGGCCGGCGGTGCCTCGGCGGGCCCGGCCTTGGCAGCCCGGGTGCGGGGCAGCGCCAGCCGGAACGTAGCGCAGGCCACCCCCAGTACCACCAGCCCAATGCCCATGTACAGCAGGCGGTTGGCCAGCAGAAAGCCGCCGAGGTAGTTGGCCAGCTGCGTGTTTCGCTCGGCAATGGTCCAGTACTTCACGTCCAGGTTTTTGGCCACGATGCCGAAGGGGTCGAGCATGGCAAAGAGGAAGTCGCTGGTCACCCGCTGGCTAAATTGCAGCGACAGCTGGTAGCCCACAAACAGCACAATGCCCCCCAGATATACCACCAACGGCGAGCGAAACACTAGGTAAGCCGCAAAAAACAGGCAGCCCGCAAACAAGGCGTTGGCCCAGCCCACCGCCACCAGAGGCACCAGCAGCGCCAGCGGCTGCACCGGCCCCAGCTTGGTGGCCTCCACCCAGGGCGCCAACATGCCCAGCAGCGCGCCCGCCGTCGTGCCCGCCTGCACAAACCACATGGCCAGCAGCGAGCCCACAAAGCGCCCACCCAGGTAGCCCCACTTGGGCAGCGGCGTGGTATAAAGTAGCCCGATCATCTGGTCTTTATCGTCGCGGTATATGGGCGTGCCCAGCAGCGCGGCCGTGATGAACATGCCGAAAATGGAGGACACCAGAAATAGCTGGGCCAGCGCATCGGGCGCGTTCACGTGCACCTTGGGGCTGGAGTTGAACCCAAAGTCGTCCACGGTCTGCGACAGAAACGCGAACAGGGCGAAGACCCCGAAGTAGAGGTAGGTCGTGGGCTGCGTGAAGCGGTAGCGCAGCTCAAAGCGAAGCGTTTGCAGGAACATGATGTATAAGTATGTCATCCTGAGCGCAGCGAAGGACCTTATCACGCCTGCGGCTCAAGGGTTTGCAAATCCGACGAGGGCAGCCGTGATAAGATGCTTCCTTCGTTAGCATGACAACGATGTGTTTAGTGGACCGCCTGCTCCCGCCGCGCCAAGCGGTGGAAATACACGTCTTCCAGCGTGGCCTCGGCCGGCTGAAACTGCCCGTTGATGGGCACCTCGCTGAACACCCGCACGATGGGCTGCCCGGCCACCAGCTTCGAGGAAATCACCTCGTATTCGGATTTGAGCTGGGCCAGTGCTGCCTTCTCCGTTTTGGTGCGGTACACCTTGCCCCTGATTTCGCCAATCACCTCGTTGGGCGAGCCCGTGGCCACCACCTCGCCGCCCGCGATGATGGCCATGTTGGGGCACAGCTCGGTCACGTCTTCCACGATGTGCGTGCTCAGAATCACCACCACATTCTCCCCTATCTCGCTCAGCAAATCCAGGAAGCGGTTGCGCTCGGTGGGGTCGAGGCCAGCCGTGGGCTCGTCCACGATGATGAGCTGCGGGGCGCCCAGCAGCGCCACCGCAATGCCGAAGCGCTGGCGCATCCCGCCCGAGTAGCCGCCCACGGCCTTCTTGCGGGCCGCCCACAGGTTGGTTTGCTGCAGCAAGCTTTCCACCGCCAGCTTGCGCTCGGCCGCATCGCGGATGCCCTTGAGGCCGGCAAAGTAATCGAGCAGCACCTCGGCTGAGATACCAGGGTAGAGGCCAAATTCCTGCGGCAGGTAGCCCAGCACCTTGCGCACTTCATCTTTCTGGGTTAGCACGTCGATGTCGCCGAGCATGATGCTGCCCGTGTCAGGTTCCTGCAAGGTGGCAATGGTGCGCATGAGGCTGCTCTTGCCCGCGCCATTGGGTCCCAGCAGGCCGAACATGCCGTTCGGAATGGTGAGCGTGACGCCACGCAGGGCCCGCGTGCCGTTGGGGTAGGTTTTGGAAAGATTGGTAATGCGTAGCTCCATGGTGTTGGCGGGTTAAATGACTGATTCAAAGGTTGTCTTCTTTGCTAGAAAATCCATTTCAAATTGTGTCTTTTCCATTCGCATTTGTGCCATCGATGTTAATTTTATGCTGCATGCCTAACATTTTAGCCGCTGAGCCGTATCTTTGCACCCGAATCAACCACTAATGCTATTCGCGTTATCCGATGAAAAAGTCCACCACTGCCCTCTCCTTCTCTTCGTTGCTGCTGCTGGGCGGCGTGAGCTACCTGGCTGCCAAACTGGCCGACCTGGACCTGACGTTCTTCTTCGACGGCGACGACGACCACGCGCACTACTGCTAAGCCCTTTTGTAGCCCTGCGGCTACCATTCCGCCTGTTTTGCAAAAAAGCCCCGCCCTCCGGCCGGGCTTTTTTGCTTTCGGTTTGTTCGAGAATCGGCCAATGCGGCGGGCCTCATGGGTTCGGCCCGGCTTTTGGAACTTTCGCTTTGCAACGGCGTAACCCGTTGAGCTATTTTTTCACCGGCTGCGGCCCCGCCCGTCAGCCCCAACGCACCCCCGGTTTCTTATGAACCTCGATTCCCATCAGGCTCAGGTGAGCTACATCATTGGCCGCGACCTGGCCCGCAATTTTGCCCAGCAAGGCCTCGACCTGGACATCGACACCCTGGCCGGCGCCCTCAAAGAAGGCCTGCAGGGCCTCCCCAGCCGCCTCACCCAGGAGCAGATGCAAGCCGCCATGCAGCAGCTGCAGGAGCAAATGGGCGGTGCCGAAGACGACCAAGACCCTAACGCCATGAACAACAACAAAGCCGAAGGCGAAGCCTTCCTCGCCGAAAACGCCCACAAGTCGGGCGTCACCACCCTGCCCAGCGGCCTGCAGTACGAAGTCATCAAGGAAGGCAGCGGCCCCAAGCCTGGCCCCAGCTCCAAGGTGACCACCCACTACCACGGCACCCTGATTAACGGCAAGGTATTCGACAGCAGCTACCAGCGCGGCCAGCCCGCTACCTTCGGTGTGAACCAGGTGATTGCCGGCTGGACCGAAGCCCTGCAGCTCATGCCCGAAGGCTCGAAGTGGCGCCTTTACATCCCCTCCGACCTGGCCTACGGCAAGCGCGGCGCGGGCCGCGACATCCCCGGCGACACCGCGCTGATTTTCGACGTGGAGCTGCTGAAAGTGAACAACTGAGGGACCGCCGTGGCGGCGGCCGCGCCCACCCGGGCCTCCGCCGCCACGCGCACCGCGCCGCCCACCTGGACGCGCACCTCCACCCTTTCTGCGTCAGCCAAACCCATGAACAACGTTGATAACCAGCCCCCGGCTGAATCAGCCCCCGTGGCCCCGGAACCCATTTCCGGGGCCGCTTTGCTGACGGACGCGGCCGCCAGCCCGGCCAGCGGGCCGGTGTACCAGCCCGCCCCCGCGCCGCCGGAGGAAGTGGCTCCGCTGCCTCCGCTGCCCACGGTACAGAGCAAGGACGGCCGCGTCACGCTCACGGGCACCTCGCTCACGGTGCGCGGGCAGGAGTTTGCGTTGCGCGAGCTGGAGCGCGCCGAGCTCACGCCGGTTAAGTGGATTTTGTGGTATCTGCTGGGCGCGCTGGGCCTGGCGGGGGTGATGATAGCCTTCCTGCAAAACTGGCTGCGGACCGGGCCAGCCATGACGGGCATGGCCCTCACGGCACTGCTGCTGGCCTACGGTCACCGCGGCACCAACCGCCTGCGCCTGCACCGCCTGGGCCGCGAGGCCCTCAATTTTGCCCTCCCCGGCGAGCCTGCACCCTGGCAAAGCCTCAGCGCCGAGGTGAACCGCCGCATCTTTCGGGTGCACGACCACGCCGCCCGCGAAGCCGCTGCCCTGCTCGCCGCGGCCGATGCCGCCATGCAGCAAGCCGCCCGCGAGGCCCAGGCTGCAGCAGAAAGCGAAGCTTCTGCAAATAATAATACCTTGCCGGCTAATTAGTTCGCCTTTTTCTGGGCAGCTTCGTAAGCGCACGGCAGCAGCTTGGCTGCTACCTTCGCGCCCCGTAATTCAGTTGGTCAGTAGCCGCTGCAGACAATCGTTTTTCCATTATGGATTCCAAACATTCGCACACCGCTATATCCGGCGCTGGGCTTCTTATTGCGCTCGGCATTATTTACGGCGACATCGGCACCTCGCCGCTCTACGTGATGTCGTCCATCCTCAAGAGCGGGCGCGTGCCCGATTTGATTGACGCCCACCTTGTGCTTGGTGGCATTTCCTGCGTCATCTGGACGCTGACGCTGCAAACCACCGTCAAGTACGTGCTGCTCACCCTGAACGCGGACAACAACGGGGAAGGCGGCATTTTCTCGCTCTACGCCCTGGTGCGGCGGCGCGGGGCCTGGCTCTCGGCCGTGGCCATCATCGGCGGCGCCTCGCTGCTGGCCGATGGTGTGATTACGCCGCCCATCTCGGTGTCGTCGGCGGTTGAGGGGCTCAAGAACGTGTTTCCGCACCTCACGCAGGACATGGTGGTGTACATCGTCATTGGCATCATCGCGGGGCTGTTCTTGCTGCAAAGCTTTGGCACTCAGATAGTAGGCAAGGCCTTCGGTCCCATCATGTTCCTGTGGTTTACGATGCTGGGCGTGCTGGGCACCATCTGGATAGTGCAGAACCCTGTCATCCTCAAGGCCATCAACCCCTACTACGCCTACGATTTGCTGGTGCGCTACCCCGGGGGATTCTGGCTGCTGGGTTCGGTGTTTCTGTGCACCACGGGGGCCGAGGCGCTGTACTCGGACTTGGGCCACTGCGGCAAGGGTAACATCCGCATCAGCTGGACTTTTGTAAAGACCACGCTGCTGCTTAACTACCTGGGCCAGGGCGCCTGGCTGCTGCAGCACCAGGGCCAGATGTTGAACGGCAAAAACCCGTTCTATGCACTCATGCCGCAGTGGTTTCTGCTCATCGGCATCAGCGTGGCCACCATTGCGGCCATCATTGCCTCGCAGGCGCTTATCACGGGTTCGTTTACGCTGGTGGCTGAGGCTATTCGCCTGAATATGTGGCCGAAAGTGAGGCTCAACTACCCCACCGACGTGAAGGGCCAGCTCTTCGTGCCGAGCATGAACCGGCTGTTGCTGCTGGGCTGCATCGGGGTGGTGCTCTACTTCCGCGAATCGACCAACATGGAAGCGGCTTACGGCCTGGCCATCACGCTCACTATGTTGATGACCACCATTTTGCTTACCATGTGGCTACGCATGAAGCGGGTGGCCCTGCCCCTCATCCTGCTGTTCACGGTTGTATATGGCCTCATCGAAGGCTCCTTCCTCATTGCCAACCTGGTGAAGTTCCCGCACGGCGGCTGGGTGTCGCTGGCCATTGGCTCCACGCTGATGGGGGTAATGTACGTGTGGCTTAAGTCGTACTACATCAAGCGCCGCCTCACCGAATTCGTGCGCCTCGAGCCCTACGTCGATGCCCTCAAGCAGCTCAGCGACGACGATTCCATTCCGAAATACTCCACCCACCTGGTGTTCCTTACCTCGGCCGAGCGCAGCACCGAGATTGAGCAGAAAATCATCTATTCCATCTTCCAAAAGCGCCCTAAGCGCGCTGATATCTACTGGTTTATTCACGTCGACACCACCGACGAGCCGTACACGATGGAGTACAAGGTGACCGAAGTGGCCAAAGACGACGTTTTCCGCATCAACTTCCGCCTGGGCTTCCGGGTGCAGCAGCGTATCAACCTGTATTTCAGAAAGGTAATTGAAGACCTGGTGCGCAATAAGGAAGTAGACATCACCTCGCGCTACGAGTCTCTGAACAAGCAGCACGTGACCGGCGACTTCCGTTTCGTGGTGCTGGAGAAATTCCTCAGCATCGAAAACGACTTCCCGACGCTGGAGAAACTGGTGATGCAGGCCTACTTCTACATCCGCCAGTTCATCGCCTCCGAAGACCAATACTTCGGCCTCGACACCTCGTCGGTGAAGGTGGAAAAAGTGCCTCTGGTAATTGCGCCCGTGCGCGAGGTGGCGCTGAAGCGCATTAAGTAAGAACGTCATGCTGAGCGCAGCGAAGCATCTCGCCCGCTTCGTTGCATGTGAAATGAGTCACTTCCCTGAGCGAGATGCTTCGCTGCGCTCTGCATGACGTTTTTTCTGACTCATATACAATAAAAAAGCCCCGTGCCAACTGCACGGGGCTTTTTGTTTCCCTGATTATAAAGCTACTTATGCTTTGCCGAGCCACTTGGCCAGCACCTTCTGCTGGGCGGCAGTGGGGTTGGCTACCGGCTGAATGGTGTATTTCACGTCAGTGTTGGCGGCCATCTTGATTTTCAGCTCGCGGGGCAGGCCGTCGCGGCGCACCTGCAGGGCCACCTCGTTGCCCACCGAGCCGCTGAGCAGCGACTTCACCGATTCTTCGCTGGGCGCCACGCCGTTGATGAGCAAGACTTCGTCGTTCACGTTCAGGCCGGTGTTCCAGGCGGCGCCGTCGCGCAGCACGCTGGTCACCAGCAGCTTGCCGGTGCGGTTCGAAAAAGTAGCGCCCAGCGTGCCGGAGGTGGTAAGCGGGGCGCTGGTCAGGCTGAGGCCGGCGTAGCCGAGGGCCGTGGCGTAGTCGATGGTTTTGGTGCCGTACACGCTGTTCTGGAAGAACTCGTCGAAGCGGCGGCCAGCTACCGTGGCCACGGCGTCTTCGTATTCTTTGTCGGTGAAGCCGCGGCCGGCCTTCTTGTAGTAGGTGTCGTAGAGCAGGCGAAACACGTCGTCGAGGTGCTTTTGGCCCTGAGTGGCCTGCGCAATGTTGAGGTCGAGCCAGGTACCAATCAGGTCGCCCTTTGAGTAGTAGCTGATTTGGGTGTTGGCTGCGTTTTCGTTGGGCCGGTAATACTTAATCCAGGCATCGAAGCTCGACTCGGCGGCCGACTGCACCTTGTTGCCGGGCGTGTTTTCCACCTCCCCAATGGCGTTGGCCAGCTTGCCCAGGTACTCCTCTTTTGAAAGCACGCCGGCGCGCTCCAGAATCTGCTTGGAGTAGTATTCGGTCATGCCCTCGCTCACCCACAGCATGTGGGTGTAGTTTTCCTGGTCGTAGTTGAACGGGCCCAGCGCCATCGGGCGGATGCGCTTCACGTTCCAGAGGTGGAAGTACTCGTGCGCCACCAAGCCCAGGAAGGACTTCATGCCCGCATCGGTGCTGTAAGTGGTGCGGCCCACCTCCAACGTGGTCGAGTACAGGTGCTCCAGGCCGCCGCCGCCGCGTTCCAGGTTGTGCACGATGAAGAGATAATGGTCGAGCGGGTTCTGGCCCACCACGCGGTGCGCTTCCTCACATACCTTTTTCATTTCGGCCACCACTTTGGCGTCGTCGGCCTGGTAGGTGCCGTACATGGCCACTTGGTGGGGCGTGCCGTTGGCGGTAAACTCCAGCACTTTGTGGTTGCCGATTTCCATGGGCGAGTCGGCCAGCTCGTCGTAGCTCACGGCTTTGTAGGTGAACTTGCCGGTGCTGGGGCGCAGCGCGGTGCTCACCTGCGACCAGCCGGCGGCGGGCTGCACCACCACGGTGCTGCCCAGCATCTTGTTGTCGGCCGGGTACATAAACACGCTGCTGCCGTTGAGGTAGCCGTGGTCGGCATCGACGAAGGAGGTGCGCACGCTCAGCTCGAAGGCGTACACGCGGTAGCTCACCGTGAAATTGGCCTGCTTGGGGTGCTTCACCCGCCAGGTATTCTTGTTGATTTTCTCGAAGGCCAGCGCTTTTCCGTCGGCCGTGCGGGCCTGGAAGCCTTCCACGTTTTTGGAGTACTCACGCACCAGATAGGAGCCCGGCGCCCACACCGGCATTTTCACGTCGGTGTACTCGGCCGGGAAGCCGCCGAGCTCCATTTTCACCTCAAAATAATGCGTTTGCGGAGCCGGCATGGCCAGCGAGTAGCGCAGGGTGGGCACAGCCGCTGCGGGGCGGGCCTGGGACGAAATAGCACCGGCCAGCAGGGCGGCGGAAAGGAAGGTGGGAGTTTTTATGAGCATTGACAGCGTTGTGAATGAATTCGAGCCTGCAAAATACACCCCGCCGCTGCCCCTAACCCAACGGGCAGCCGTCCCGTTAGGAGCCAAGGCCGCGCTAAACTGAGCCGGCACCACTGTTACCTTCTTGTATATGCGCTTTGTATGGATGGCTTTCGCTGGGCTTATGGCCCTGATGGTGCTGGTGCTCCCGCGCCTCGGCCACCGCACGCCCCAGTCAAAGAGCGTTAAAGCGCCACCCCCCACTTCAGCTTTTGCCAGCCTGCGCGAACCGCCCCGGCCCGGCCTGGCCGCCCGCGCCGACAGCCTTGTGGCCTTTGGGTTGGCTCAGCGCGGCACCCCCTACGTGTATGCGGGCACCTCACCCCTCACCGGCTTCGACTGCTCGGGGTTCATCATGTACACATTTGCGCATTTTGGGGTGGCCGTGCCGCACTCCACGGCTTTGCTCATCGACGTGGGACGGCCCGTGCCCCGCGCCGAGGCTCAGCCCGGCGACATTGTGGTATTCACTGGCACGGCCAGCACCAGCACCACGCCCGGGCACGCGGGCATCGTCATCTCGAAGCGGGGCGAGGTGCCGTTGCGCTTCGTGCACGCCTCGTCGGGGCGCCGCGAGCCCTTCGTGAAAGTGAGCCAGGTAGAAGATTCCGACTACGAGCGGCGCTTCATGCAAGTGCGACGCGTGCTGGGCGCTGGTGAGGTGACCGCCGCCCGACCAAAATCCGAACCTGCCACGCCCCGCAAAACGCCAATAGCAGCCCTGCCGGTGCACGACGTGCCCGTGGCCGCCACGGCCGAGGTGCTCGCCCCGGCCTTGCCGCAAAAGCTGCCCACCAAAAAGTATGCGAAGCCAGCTAAAGCCGCTGCTGCCCGAAAAGCCACCGCCGCTAAAAAGCGCACTGCCCCTAAAACCACGGCGGCGGCCAAGGCACCTGCGAAAAAGAAAGTAGCAGCGAAGAAGGCAGCGAGCAAGCCCGCCGCTAAGCCCAGAGTTACTACTCGCAAGCGTTAAGCGAATAAGCTATTCCCACAAAGGCCTAAACGCAGCGATGCCCGGCCTGCCTCTGCCGTCCCACTGAAGGGCGACTGGGCAAACCGGGCATCTAATCCTTCAAATCTTACCAAGCGGCGAAACTGGGGTACAGTTCCGGCGTCTTTTAAGATAAGACCTGGCCGAATGTGGGAAGCCTTAGGAGCTACCCCACGAAGCTGTTGTTAGGCGCGTACTGCGGTGAAGCGTACGACATTCGACAGGCTTGGCAGGATTTGGTTGGGACTACTAGACATTTTGTACCTCCTTTCTTTACGTTCGACATAACCTCTGCTCGCGCGGCCCAGCACCTTAGGGCTGCTTGAGCGAGGCCGTAGCACTCACTACTGAGCGGTAAAGTTAATAGCAGGGGGTAAGGTTCAAAATTTGCGGGCCTATTTTCGGGCTATTTGGCCCGCAGCGCGGCTTTAGGCCTGATTTACAGTGCTATTAATTTTAGCTTGCCGGCCAAAAAATTTGCCCCCCATGTTGTGGCTTCGAACTTGGCCGTAAACTTGCCTAAGGGCTGAGCGAAGCCCCTGGTTCAGCTTCCGGATATTTTTCCCTTACCTTTTCTTCGAAATCTCACCCAATCTTCATTTTACAATGAAAAAAACCCTGCTCTTGTTTGTTCTCCTCGTGCTGGGCGCCGCCCGCATGGCCTCGGCCCAATCCATGTCTCCGCTGGGGGTGTGGACGAACTCGGAGAAGAAAGCCACGTTTGAAATCTACAAGTGCGGCGATAAGCTGTGCGGCAAAATTGTAAGCCTGACCACGCCCAACGACCCGGCCACCGGCAAACCCAAAACCGACTCCCAGAACCCAGACCCCAAGCTGCGCAGCCGCCCCCGCCTGGGCCTGGTGTTCATGCAGGGTTTTAAGTACGACAGCGACAACAAGTGGGACGATGGCAAAATCTACGACCCCGAAAGCGGCAAAACCTACTCCTGCTACATGAAGATGGAAAACGCCAACACCATGGAAGTGAAAGGCTACATCGGCTTCTCGCTCATTGGCAAGTCGCAAACCTGGACGCGGGTGAAATAAACACAGCCATCTCGGGCTTATTAATCTCATTATCAAAAGCCGGCTTCCTCGCCAGGGAGCTGGCTTTTTTGTGGCTTCGTATGGGTTAAGCCATGCGGGGCTGGACGAAAATGCGGCCCTGGCTTCTGCCCCACCCCGAAACTATTTCTACCAGCCCGTGTTTCGACTCCACTAACCTTTCCACCCTTGTTCGACTTCCTCCAGAAACTTTTCCGCCCGCAGCGGGCGAAAGCGCAAGCCCCGTGGCGGGCCGTGAAGCTGACCCCGGGCCAGGCCAAGCGGCACGCCCGCTGGGTGGAGCAGCGGGTGTTTCTGAACTGGCTGGGGCCCTACTACAAAGCCTACCACCTGCGCAAAGGCGGCGCCGCGGGCAGCCGCGGCCTGCGCGTAGAACTACTGGCGGAAAAGGGCCGCCGGGGCGCGCTGCTGTTCTACGACCCCAGCATCGGGCCCGGCAATTTCCGCCATTTCTTCGAGCATCTGGGCGAGCGCCTGCTTGCGCAAGGCTACCACCGCGCCTGTGCCGACCGCGGCACCCGGCGCGGCGCCGGCCACACCGAAATCACGCTCAAGCAGCTCTTCAAGCCCAACCCCACCGACTGCCCCCACACGGGCCATTGCAACCAGCGCTTCGGCCTCATCACCATCGACCTGGTGGCCGTCGACGGGGCGCCGTTCTTCATCCGCTTGGCCAGCAACGCCGTATTCGACCCCTGCTTTACGCCGGCTCGTCCGTTTGAAGAACTCCTGAGCAACCTGCTGGACGCTCCCCCGGCCGATGCCGACGCGCAAGCCCGCATCCGCGAATTCCACGACACTTTTTGAGGATATTAAGACGCAACAAGGGCAGCAAGCGTACGTGCTTGCTGCCCTTGTTGCGTTTGCCCCGGCAGGAGTTATTCTTTCGCGAAACGGGTTTGGCCCAGGAGCTCTCCCTGCGCGCCAACCAAGCGCAGCTGGTACAAGCCGGGCACCAAACTGTGGGTGATGAGTTGAGGCTGGGCGCCTGCCAAGGGCTGGCGCAGCACCAGCCGCCCGGTGGCGTCGCGCACCTCGGCCGCGGTGGCCGCAGTGGCGGGCAGCTGCAATTGCTCGTGGCAGGGATTGGGATAGACCGGAAGCGCAGCCGTGGCCGCCGGCCGAGATGCCAGCAGTGTGTTGTCGCGCACGGGCGTAGGGCCGGGCGCGTCGAGCACCCATTGGTCGGGGTCGACGGTGATGGCGGTTACGTTGCCGCTCACCGTCAGGGCGAAGGTTTGGGTAGCCGTGGTTTGGCGGCGGCGCACGGTTTGGGTAGTGCCGTTAGAAAAGGTGAGGCGGTAGTCCACATCCGTCTCAAAGAAGGGCGTGATGGATGCTTGCGTCACGGTTTCGTTCACGCGCAGCACGAGGTTGTTGCCGCTTTGGTTCCAGCGCACGTTGAAAATGGGGTAGCCGCCGCCCCAGAACCACTGCTGGAAGAAATATCCCAGCGGCCGGCCCGCTTCGGCTTCGAAGATGCGCTGCAAGTCGGCGGTGCGGGCCGTGGAGCCGCGGTACTGCGTTTGGTAGGTGCGCAGGGCCCGGAAGAATTTGGTGTCATCGTTGAGCAGATAGCGCAGCATGTGCACCACGCCAGCGCCTTTTTTATAGGTCAGGTAATAGTCGAAAATGCGGCCCACGTTGGTGGTATCGGCCACGTAGATGGTGCCCTGGTTTTGCAGGGCGTAGAGGTGGGCGTTGTCCATCCAGGGCCGGGCGTCGCTGGGCCGGAAGGCCTGTAACGACAGATACTCGCCGTAAGAAGCAAAGCTTTCGTTCAGCCAGATGTGCTCCCAGCTGGCGCAGGTCACGTTGTCGCCAAACCACTGGTGAAACAGCTCGTGAGCGTCGAGCGTGAAGCTGAAGCCGTCCTGGGTGGTCATGGTTTGGTGCTCCATGCCGCCGTAGATGGGGGCCGAGGTGTGGCCGTATTTCTCGTCAGCGAATGGGTACAGCCCTACCAACGCCGAATAATTTTCGATGAAACCCGCGGTTTGATTGATGTCTGACTGCCAGTAGTTTAGGTAATTCTGGTTGTAGAGGTAGCTCACGATGGGCACCGCCGGCCCGCCCGCCGGGTGGGCCGTGGTCACGTACTCCACGTAGGGCGCCACCGACACCGAAATAAGATAATAATCAATGGGGTGGCGCGATTTCCACTCGTAGCGCATCTTGTTGCCGGCCAGCGGCACGCTGCGCACGAGCACGCCGTTGGAGCCCACCTTGTTGGGCAAGGTGGTCGTAACCCACACGTCGGAGGAGTCGGCTTTGTCGGTGAGCACCTGCTTGCAGGGGAACCACTCGTGGGCCGAAAACGGCTCCGACAACGACCAAGTGAGGTTATAAGCAAAATCGGGCGCCCCCTGGTAGGTGTCGAGGTGCACCGTGCTGCGGGTGCTCAGGCCGTTGCCAATGGCGGCGGAGTTGCCGCTCGGGGCCGTGCCGTGGTAGTAGATGCGGGCGTCGGCGAGCGAATTGGCCGCTGCGGGCTGGGCCAGCGCCGCCGTGGCATCGGGCCCGGCGCGGCGGATGCCGGGCGAGCGGCGCCCGTTCACCACCACCGAGTCGATAAGCATGGTGGCCGTGCCGGCCGGAGAGCCAGTTGGGGCCTGGTACAGCTCAAAGGCCAGGGAGTCGAGCGCCTGAGCGCCCACCCGCACGCGCATCCACACCAAGCCGGCCACGTTCAGCGAGTTGTTTTCCATCGCCAAATCCAGCTTGTAGTACTTCACGTCGTAGCGGTCCATCTTGCGCCGGTGCGACACCGACGAGGTGGCCGTGCGCTGGGCAGCGCGCACATGGGCCGCCGCGCAAAGCTGGCCGGCATTCAGCTCGACGGGGCCGGCCGGCCGGGTCGCGGGCTGCGGTGGCGCCGTTTGGGCCGTAGCCCGGCCCGGCGCAATAAACAAGCTACTCAGAGCAAGAGCGTAAAAAAGAAAGCGCATAAGCTGAAGGGGAGCAACAAATTGACAGAAAGGTGGGTTAGGCTTCAGGCCGGTTGGCCTTCGAAGGTACGGCGGCGGCGCCCGTCGGCAAACGACAACTTTCCATTCGAAGTTGACCGAGGCAGCTGTATATTTCGGTTTTAAATCAGGATTTTAGGACGCTTACTCCGGTACCCATGCCCTTTCGCTTTCGTCTGCCTGGCGCGTTGCGGCTGGTATTGCTGCTACTTGGCTGGCTGCTGCTGGCCGGGCCGGCGCGGGCCACACACATCGTGGGCGGCGAAATGGAACTGGTACACAACACCGGCGACTCGTATACGCTGGTGCTTAATCTGTACTTCGACGCGGTGTACGGCAGCGCCAGCGCCCTCGACGCCGACCTGACGGCCAGCATCTTCGAGAAAGGCTCCAATTCGCGCATGGCCAACGTGGTGCTGCCCCTCACCAGCAACACCTTCGTCAACTACACCAACCCGGCCTGCGCCCAGCCCTCGCTTAGTACCCGCCGGCTGGTGTACAGCAAGAATATTACCCTATCGGCCAACACTTACACCAACGCCGCCGGCTACTACGTGGCCGTGGAGCGCTGCTGCCGCAACAACAGCATCAGCAACATTGTGGCGCCCGGCAACGCGGCCCAGACGTTTTACCTGGAGTTTCCGGCCGTGGTGCGCCGCGGCAGCCCTTTCTATGATTCCACGCCGCGCATCTTCCCGCCGCTGGCCGACTACGCCTGCATCAACGAGCTGTTTTACTACGACTTCGGGGGGCGCGATGCCGACGGCGACTCCTTGGTATACGACCTGGTGACGCCGCTCAACGGCCACGCCGACACCAACACCCCGAAGCCCGCCTCGGCCCAGCCCGCCCCGTATTCCGACATCAGCTGGAATCCGGGCCTGAGCACCACCAACCAGATTCCGGGCGCGCCCACGCTGCGCATCGACCGCCGCACCGGGCGCCTCACGGTGCGCCCCACCAACCAGGGCTTGTTTGTGTTTGGGGTGCGCTGCGCAGAGTATCGGCGGGGCGAAAAGATTGGGGAATGCCGGCGCGATTTCCAGCTTATGGCCCTGGCCTGCCCCACCAACACCAAGCCCCGGATAGTGCTTCAGCCCACGGCTACCGGCGCCGGCATCTACCGGCCCGGGCGCGACACGTTGCGCTTCGTGCCCGGCGGCAACCGCTGCGTGCGCCTGCGCTTCACCGACCCCGACCCCAACACGCGCCTCACCCTGACGCTGAGCCCGGTCAACTTTACGGGGCTGCTGCCGAATTTCACCACCTCCACTACCGGCGCCGTGCGCAGCCCCGGCGCCCCCGACACGCTCACGGCCACGCTCTGCTTTCCCGAATGCCTGAATTCGCGCGGGCGGGTGTTTTTGCTGGACGTGGTGGTGGGCGACGACGGCTGCAGCCTGCCCAAGCGCGACACCGTGCGCGTGGCCTTCACGGCCGTGCCCCCGCCCAACTCGCCCCCGCAGCTCGTGACCACGGCCGGCCCCACCCTGCCCCTGCACGCCCGCGTGGGCGACCTGGTGAGCTTCGACGTGACCGGCACCGACCCCGACAACGACCCCATTCAACTGGAAATGACCGGCCAGGGCTTCAATCCGGCTAGCCTGGGGGCCACGCTGTCGCAGGGCACGCAGGCCAACCAGCAGCGCGGGCGCTTCACCTGGCGCGTCGATTGCCGGGCTGTAGGCGCCGATTCGGTGTTCAATTTTCAGTTTGCAGCAGCTACTTCGCCGTGCTCGGAACGCCAGGCCGCCACGGTGAGCGTGCCCATTGTGGTGCGCTACGCCAACCGCCCCCCTACCCTCACCTCCGACCTTCCTGCGCCCAAAAATGGTGCGGACCTGCCCGAGGTAGTACTGCCCCTGGGCCAGACGTATACGGCCACGTTCAACGGCGTCGACCCCGACCGCGACGGGCTCACACTCATGGCCACGGGCACGGCCTCTGATGGCAAGGAAGGCTTCGACCTGGGCAGCGCGGGCATGCGCTTCGTGGCCCAAAACGGCAGTGGGGTGGCCACGGGCACCTTCCGATGGGACGTGAGCTGCGCCGCTGCCAACCTGCACCGTGACCTGGTGGTGGCCTTCCAGCTGATTGACGCGACTTGCCGGCCGCTACCGCAGGTACAGCGCGTGCGCCTGCGCGTGAAAAGCCCCGACACCGTGGCCGTGAAGCTCTACAACGTCATCACGCCCAACCGCGACGGGCAAAACGACGAATTCCGCCTGCCCGAGCTCCCGCCCAATTTCTGCGACTCGCAGTTCACCAACATCCGCATTTTCTCGCGCTGGGGCCAGCAGGTTTTCGAGTCCACCGACCGGGATTTTCACTGGCCGGGTACCGGCAGCGGCGGCATGTTCTACTATTTCATCACCTACACCGACGGCCGCCGGTTTAAGGGCTGGCTGGAGGTGATTCCGTAGCGAGAAGCAATACTGTGATAATCAATGTATTAACACTAACTTCTACCGTCCCAATCCTCACCCTCTCACTTCTCAATACATAAACAGAAATACCGCAAACAACACCACCCACAGCACGTCGACAAAGTGCCAATAGGTGCCTAGCAGGCGCAGCTGGCGCCGGTAGTAGGGGTTGCGGATGAAAACAAGGGTGCGGACGGCGTCGCGCTCGTTGTGAATGACGCGCAGCAGAAAGGCCAGCAAAAAGAGCATACCGCCCAGCAAGTGCGCCACGTGCAAGGCCGAAATCAGGTAAACGAACTGTCCGCTGCTTTTGCCACCTGGGCCGCCAAACGGCACGCCGTGCGCCAGCAGTTCGCGCCAGCCCAGCCCCTGCAGGCCGGCAAACACGCAGCCCAGCAATAGTGTGGACCCCAGGCAGCGCGCCAGGCTGCCCAGGTCGTCTTGCGCGTAGAGGCGCGGCGCCTGGGCCATGGTGTAGCTGCTAAGCACCAGTACAATGGTGCTCAGCGAGAAGTAACGCGGCAGCGGATGCAGTCCCGTGGGCACGCCGCTTCGCAGCCGGGCCGCCACGTAGGCCACAATCAGCACAAAAAACATGACCGTGATAGCCAGCAGCGCCAGATACAGCGCCACCGCCAACGGCGGCAGCCGCTCGATGCGGCCAAACGGCGACGGGCGCCGCCGCGCGCCGACCTGGTTATCGGGGTTATTCTCGGGGTTCATCGGGGGGTACCAAGGGGTATAGTACCGAAACTAATCGCGCAAAAATTAGTTGCAAAAAACCCGAATTTGGCCTTTTATAATGGCCGTCATGCTGAGCGCAGCCGAAGCATCTCTACTGCGCAAGTAATCAGATTTACTATTGCGGTAGAGATGCTTCGGCTGCGCTCAGCAGGGCGGCTAATAGGGGCCGGTGTGTCTTGTTATTTAAAGAATGAGCCAATCTTGCCCAACACGGCGTTGAGGGTGATTTTGGGCGTGCGCTGCACCCCGAAAGTGACGTAGGTTTTGCCGCCCACGCGCAGGTCGAGCACCCAGCCCAACTGCCGGGCCAGGTCGTTGATTTGCTGCAGCGGGTCGGGCCCCGGCGGCTTGGGCACTTTGGGCGCCCCGGGCGCTTTGGGCGGGCCGGCGGTGAGCTGGTCGAGCACCTGCTGGCTGGGAATGTTCAGGATGAGATAGGTGCCGGCCGCCGCCAGCTGCAGCGGGTGGCCATTCCAGGTGATGACCAGCTGGGCATCAATTTCGAGGACGCTAGGCACCGGGCTCGGAGGGGCTGGCCGGCAGTTGGGGGGCGCTGGGCTGCTCGCCGCGCGTGCGGATGCGCACCGAGCCGTTGAGCTTCCAAGTGGCGGCGGGGGCGTTGGGATTCTGGGCGTTGGGCACTTGCAGTTCGACCTGGTCGAAGGCGCAGCTCAGCTCGACGCCGCCGGAGAGCTTGTTGAGCAGGGAGGCCGCGATGTCGGCGAAGTTGGAAGAAGAATCAGCCATGGTGCTGGGTGGAGTGAGGGTGATGCCGGCGTAGGAGCGAAAGCCGCACACCGGATGGCCGCAAAGTACGGCCCCACTTCCTAACGAAACCAGCCCAGCGGAGTTGCCTACAGCACGGCCCAGCCGGTTTCGCCCCGGGGGCCGCGCACCAAGCTGTAGGCTTGGGCCTGGCCCAGCACGGCCACCGCCGTGCCGGCCGCCAGCGCGCCAATGGCCGGCGCCGTGGCAGCTGGGCCCGCATGCAGCTCGGTGAGGCCACTCAGGCTCAGGCGGCGCAGCGGGGCGGCAGCCGCGGCCACCACGCCTTGCGCCGGCACGTAGCCTACCTCGCCCGAGGGCAGTTGCACGCGCAAAGCTGCGCCCTGCTGCCCCAGCACCAGCAGCGGCACGCGGGCCGGCATGGCGGCCAACTCGGCCTGACGGTTTGTCTTCGAAGAAGGCGTGGCTTGCAGAGCAGCGCCTTTGCGCAGGCGCACAAACTCGCCGCGGCGGTCGGGGCCGGCCGGCGTGGGGGCCGGGGCGGCCGGACGCTGTACAAACGGAAAGGGGTCGAGGGCGCCGCGGCCGCCGCGGTAGATGCCGAAGTGAAGGTGCGGCACGGTGGTGCGGGCGTTGCCGGTGTTGCCCACCAGGCCCAGGGTGTCGCCGGGCTGCACGCGTTGGCCGGGCGTCACGAGCTGTTTATCAAGGTGGGCGTAGTAGAGGTGGTCGGGACGGCCATCGGCCGCCAGCCACACCACGCGGCCGCCCAGCGGCGTTTCGCCGGTGCGGGTAATGTAGCCGGCCACAGCGGCCACAGCGGGCGTGCCCCGCGGCGCGAAGATGTCGATGCCCTCGTGCTGGCGGGCCCCGGCGTCGCGCGCGGCGCCCCAGAAGCTGCCCACGGCCGCATCGGTCCGGCCCTGCACCGGAAACACGCTTAGGCTGGGCTCGCGGCTCAGGCGTAGGGTGTAGCGACCGGCGGCCAGCAACTCGGGCTGCAGGCGCAGCAGGTGCTGGCCATCGTTTTCGGCCCGGTAGCGGAAATCGAGCACCAAGGTGTCGGCGCTGGCCAGGGGCAGCAGGCGCCGGCCCGGGCCCACTTCAAAGGCATCGACGAACGCCCGGGCATTCACGCCCGGCGCCAGGGCCAGGCTCACATGAACTTGCTCGCCGGCGCGCACAGCGTAGCGGTAGCTTGCCGCCGTGGGCCGCTCGGGGCGGAAATAGCCCGTTTCGGCAAAGGGTAGTGTGACCACTAAGGAGTCGCGCAGGGCCTGGGAAGCCGCCCCTAGCCAGGCCCGACCGGCCGGGCGCTGGTCGAGGCCGGCCTGGTGCAGCTGGCGGGCGTAGGCTTCGTGCGGGGTCGATTTTTGAAAGAGTGCCTGCAGGGTTTGCTGCTTGCTGCAGCCGCCCAGGCCTAGCAAAGCCACGGCGAATAAACCCCACCACACGCGGGCGCGCGGCTGGGTAGTCGGCCGCGCGGCATTCACATTCCTTTTGAAAAGCATTCCTCCCAACAATGGCGGCCGGTGGCTAGTTCGGGAGCAGGGCTTCCCCCCGCCCCCATCGGCTGCTACCTTTACGGCCCCTCCCACCCCCTATTTTGCTCCCATGAAGCTTATCGAATGCCCGCGCGACGCCATGCAGGGCCTGCACGACTTTATCCCGACGGCTACCAAAACCGCCTACCTCAACGCCCTGCTGCAAGTCGGTTTCGATACGCTCGATTTCGGCTCGTTCGTATCGCCAAAAGCTATTCCGCAACTGCGCGATACGGCCGAGGTGCTGGCCGGTCTCGACTTAACTAACACCAAAACCAAGCTGCTGGCCATTGTGGCCAACCTGCGCGGGGCCGAAACCGCCGCCCAGCACCCCGAAATCAGCTACCTGGGCTTCCCGCTGTCGGTGTCGGAAACCTTCCAGCGGCGCAACACCAACCAAAGCACGCCCGAGGCCCTGGCCGACGTGGCCGCCATGCACGCGCTGTGCGAGCGCAACGGCAAAACGCTGGTGGTGTACCTCTCGATGGGCTTTGGCAACCCCTACGGCGATGCCTGGAGCCCGGAAATCGTGACGGATTTTACCCGGCAGCTGGCGGCGCTGGGCGTGCGCATCGTGGCCTTGTCCGACACGGTGGGCACGTCTTCCGCGGCCACCATTGCCCCGCTGTTCTCGGCCCTGATTCCGGCATACCCGCAGATAGAGTTTGGGGCGCACCTGCACACCACGCCCGGCACCTGGCGCGAGAAAGTGGCCGCCGCCTACGAGGCCGGCTGCCGCCGCTTCGACGGGGCCCTGGGCGGCTTCGGCGGCTGTCCCATGGCGGCCGACGAGCTGACGGGCAACATGGCGACGGAGAACTTGGTCGCGTTTCTGGCGGAGCAGGGCGTGCCCACGGGCCTGAACATGGCCGCCTTTCACGAAGCCCAACTGCTCAGCCAACCCGTGTTTGCCGGGCACTAGCTTGCCTGCTTTTTTAATTACTTAGCCTAATGCCCACCGTCGATATTTTCATTCCCTGCTTCGTCGACCAGCTTTACCCCACCACGGCCCTGAACATGGTGAAGGTGCTGGAAAAAGTAGGCGTCACGGTCAACTACAACCCGGCCCAGACCTGCTGCGGCCAGCCCGCCTACAACGCCGGCTACCACGACCAGAGCCGCGCCGTAGCTGAAAAATTTCTGGCCGATTTTGCCGCGCCGCCTGCCACGGCCGGGCCGCGCTATGTGGTGAGTCCTTCGGCCTCCTGCGTGGGCATGGTGCGCAATAGTTACTCCGAACTGTTTGCCGGCACGCCGCAGCAAGCGGCCTGCCGGGGCGTGCAGGGCCGCGTGTATGAGCTGACCGAATTCCTGGTGGATGTGCTGGGCGTGGCGGCGGTGCCGGGCGCCCGGCTGGCGGGCAAATACACCTACCACGACTCCTGCTCGGCCCTGCGCGAGTGCGGCATCCGGCCGCAGCCCCGGCAGCTGCTCGACGCCGTGGAGGGGCTGGAACGAATCGAAATGGCCGAAACCACTACCTGCTGTGGGTTCGGCGGCACGTTTGCGGTGAAGTTTGAGGCCATTTCGGTGGCCATGGCTCAGCAGAAAGTAGAGCACGCCCTCGACACCGGCGCCGACTACCTCGTGAGCACCGACGTGAGCTGCCTCATGCACCTGGAGTCCTACATCAAGCGCGAAAAGCTGCCGCTTAAATGCCTGCACGTGGCCGACGTGCTGGCCAGCGGCTGGTAAAATCGGGCGGCCGCATACGGCTTGGCTGAGCTATGCCGTTCTTGCGCTCGCCAACGTTTTTCTTTCGTTCTTTTTCAGTGCAGTACTATCTGTCCGGCCGACTTTCACAATACCTGCTATTGCTGGCCTGCGTGGCGGGCATCGCGGGGCTGCTGGCTTCGCGGGCCCTCATTGCCATTGCGCCCATTGTGGGCGTGGTAGCGGCCCTGACCAATCCTGACTTCTTGCGGGCCCTGCCCCGGTATTTTCGTAATGGCGCCGCCATGCGCGCAGCCGCCATCCCGGCTTTTCTTTTATTGACCGGGCTCTACACCAGCAACTGGGCCACCTGGCGCCACGAGCTGTACCGTGACCTGGTGTGGCTGGGCGTGCCGCTGGCTTTTGCCGTGGCCGTACCACTGGCGAGCTGGCAACGGCTGGTGGTGGGCAGCACGTTTGTGCTGGGCACGGCTGCCGTGGGCCTGGGCACGCTGGGGCAATACCTGCTCAACACCGCGGCGGCGGCCGAGGCCATTCGCGTAGGGCAAAACATGCCGGCCATCACGCACATCTTCCACATTGCGTTTGGGGTGATGCTGGCGCTGGCGTTCTTCGCAGGGCTGTTGCTGCGGAGCAACCCGCGGGCCGGGCGCGTGTTGCGCGCGGGGCTGCTAGTAGCGGCGGCTGTGGCAGCGCTCACCCTGCACGTACTGGCGTATCGCACTGGCCTGCTGGTGTTTTATGCCGGGCTGCTGGCCCTGGCCCTGCGCGTGCTGGCCCGGCGGCATCTGGCCCTGGGGCTGGCCTTGCTGGCAGCGTTGGCGTTGGCCCCGTGGCTGGCCTACCAGGTGCTGCCCACGGTGCACGAGCGGGTGAATGGCACGCTCTGGGACGTAGAGCAGTACACCCAGGGCCACGACATCAATGAGTACTCGGTGGCCCGCCGCCTGGCCGCCCTCCAAACGGCCAGCAACGTTGTGGAGGGCCATTGGATGCTGGGCGTGGGTCCGGCCGACGTACGTGACGCCATGATGGCGCAGTACGACTGGCAGAGCCTAGGTTTGCGGGCCGAAAACCGCGTCGAGGTGCACAATCAATACGTGCAGTCGCTGCTGGGAGGCGGGGTGCCGGGCGTGTTATTGCTGCTGGGGCTGCTGGGTTGGCCCTTTACGCAGCGCTGGGCCCGCCGCGACGCGGCGGTGTGCCTCTTTTTGGTCATCGAAGCCGCCGCCATGCTGGTCGATTCCGTGCTGGACCTGCAGATTGGCCTGAACTTCTTTGTGTTCCTGTACGGCTACCTGGTGGTGGCCGGCGAGCGAAAAAACAAGGAGCGGCCCGAACATGGGCCGCTCCCTGCTCCGGACCGGGCGCAGGCCCAGCCGGTATTCAGCTAAAAAAGCATTTGCTGCCTACAGCGCCTTCCGAATCCGCTCCTTCAGCCCCTCGGTGGCTTCGAGCAGGGGCAGGCGGGCGGCGGCACCGCACACGCCAAGGGCTTCTAGGGCAGCTTTCACGCCTACGGGGTTGCTTTCCTCATACATGAGCGGGTTGAGGGGCAGTAGGCGGAAAAGGCCGTCGCGCGCAGCGGCGAAGTCGCCGGCCAGGGCGGCGCGGGTCATGTCGGAGAAACGCTTGGGAAAGGCATTGGCCAGCACTGAGATAACGCCTTCGCCGCCGCAGGCAATGAGGGCGGGCGTGAGCATGTCATCGCCCGAGAGCAGCAGAAAGTCTTTGGGCTTGTGGGCGGCAATGGTCAGGCACTGCTCCATCAGGCCGCTGGCTTCTTTGATGCCGATGATGTTGGGGTGGTGGGCCAGGCGCAGCGTGGTTTCGGCGGTGAGGTTGGAAGCCGTGCGGCCGGGCACGTTGTAGAGAATGAGGGGCACGGGGCAGGCGTCGGCCAAGCGCTGGTAGTGGGCTACCAGGCCGGCTTGGCTGGGCTTGTTATAGGCCGGGCTGGCCGAGAGCACCGCGGCCACACCGTGCAAGTCGGTGCTGCGAAATAACTCTACGGCATCGGCTGTGTTGTTGCTGCCGATGCCGTACACCAGCGGCACGCGGCCAGCCACATGCTCTTTGGCGATGCGCAGCAGCTCGGCTTTTTCGGCCACCGTGGTGGTGGGCGACTCGCCGGTGGTGCCATTGATAACCAGGTATTCCACCCCGCCCTCGATGCAGAAATCGAGCAGGCGGCGCCAGCCGGTGTAGTCTACCGCGAAATGGTCGGTGAAGGGCGTAATCAGGGCGACGCCGGTGCCGTGAAAGCGCGGAAGCTGGGTGCCGGAGTTGTTCATGCCAGGGGTTTGGGAGTTAGTTTTGTGGGCTGCAAAAGTAGCAGGTGGGGCACGTTTTACTGGCTCGCACTTTCCCAAACGTCATGCTTCGCTGCGTTTCGCTTGACGCAGGGTAGAATTGTTTTTGTTTTTCTTCCTCCCTCATACCCTTCTGCGAGGCCCGGCTTCGCGCATTTCATGAAATTTCTTTCCGCTCCCCTCCTGCTGGCCGGCCTGACGCTAGCCGCTTGCGACACCAAAACCGCCACCACCGGCGAAGCCGCCACCAGCGCCGCTACCGTCGAGAAAGCCGATACCGCCGCCACCGACCCGGCCGCTGCCGAAACCTCCGGCACCAAAGCTATTGCGGCCGACGAGGCCAACGCCACTCCCGCCCCCGACCCCAAAACCATTCCGGCCAGCAGCGCCGGCAATGCCGCGGCCATTCTGGCCCGCCCCCAGGTGCCCATCCTCTGCTACCACCAAATTCGGGACTGGACGGCCCGCGACTCCAAGGGCGCCAAGGACTACATCATTCCCGTGGCCCAATTCAAGGCCCAAATTAAGATGCTGGCCGACAGCGGCTACCACACCATCTCGCCCGACCAGCTCTACGCGTACATGACCACCGGCGCCAAACTGCCGAGCAAGCCCATCATGCTCACGTTTGATGACACGGACTTGGACCAATTCACGGTGGCGCGCCCCACGCTGGAGCAGTACGGCTACAAGGCCATGTACTTTGTAATGACCGTGAGCCTGGGCCGCCCCAACTACATGACCAAGGCCATGGTGAAGCAGCTCTCCGACGAGGGCAACGTCATCGGCTCGCACACCTGGGACCACCACAACGTGAAGAAGTACCAGGGCAAGGACTGGGAAACCCAAATCGACAAGCCCACCAAGACGCTGGAGGAAATCACGGGCAAGAAAATCGTGTACTTCGCCTACCCCTTCGGCCTCTGGAACCCGCAGGCCTTTCCCGAGCTGAAAAAGCGCGGCTTCGTGGCCGCTTTCTCGCTGGCCGAAAAGCGCGACCAGAACGACCCCATGTTCACCATCCGTCGCATCATCGCCAGCGGCTACTGGTCGCCCAAAACGCTGCGCAACAACATCGTGCAAAGCTTCTAGCCCGCATGATATCAGGCAAACGTTTTTAAAAACGTTGACTACAGAAAAAGCCCGGCTGCTTAGCAGCTGGGCTTTTTCATACCTGTTGGTTGGTGTACACCTAGCGCCAGGTTTATTCCTGATATTATTAAAAAGCAATTTTCAGAGGCGCTTACGGTTTTACCAGTGCTTCATTCTTTTTTCCACTTCTATCCGGGGTTCCTTCTGCATGAAACAGTTCTTAAAACAATTACTATTGACAGGTGTAGCCGCTTCCGGTGTGCTGCTGGCTACCAGCGCCCAAGCACAGGTGTCCTTTGGCCCCCGGGTAGGACTGAACGTTTCCACGTTGAGCTACGACTTTGACACCGAGACAGAGCCTACCTCCAAGTACAAAGCCGGGGCCCAGGTTGGGGTTAGCCTGAATGCGCAGTTTGGCAAACTATCGGTGCAGCCGTCGCTGCTTTTCACCATGAAAGGCAATAAATCTGAAATAACAGACAGCCAGACGTACCCCTCCAACGGTCAGACGTTTACCTCAACGTACCATAGAAATCAGACCTTTAACCTCAATTACCTCGAACTACCAGTAAATTTGGTGTACAGCACGAACGGTGCCGAAGGCGGTTTCCAGGTTTTTGCCGGACCGTACGTGGCTATGGGACTTGGCGGCAATACCAAGGCCGATTTCACAGAAACTAACTCCGTTGGCGGGGTCACCCAAACTCAATCGGGCTCGTTCGATGTGGATGTTGCTTTTGTAAACGAAAAAGGCAATGGTGACAAAGCCTATTTGCGGCGGTTCGACGCGGGCTTCAACTTCGGCATTGGTTACAAAATCGCAGGCATTCAGGCACAAGCAGGCTACGGCTTGGGTTTAGGCAATCTTTTTCCCAATGATAAGAACGACCCAAAATCAGAAGACAAATTGCATAACCGCGGTTTTCAAATTGCGGTATCGTATTTCTTGCAAAAACCTTAATCCACTCGCCAGGTCTTTGCCGGTGTGACGCCGGCACGTTTCACGGCCCTGCTGGAAAAGCAAAAGCTTCGACAAATAGCCGAAGCTTTTGCTTTTCCAGCAGGGCCGCTTTCTACGATACGCCTCTTTCTAATGCTTTAGAACAACGAACCTTGCACGCCAGGCTCATTTTTAGCCGGAGCATCAATAGCAGCATCAGCGGCCGGCGCTTCGTCGGGGTTGGGCAGCAGGGCCATTAGCTCGCTTTCCGAAATGATGGGCACTTTGAAGCCCAGCGCCTTTTCGCGCTTGGCAGGGCCCATGTTGTCGCCGGCCACCAGGTAACTCAGCTTCTTGCTGATGGAGCCGGTTATTTTGCCGCCGTTCGAAATAATGAGCTGCTGGAGCTCGTCGCGGCTGTGGTTTTCGAAAACGCCCGAAATCACAAACGTGAGGCCCGCCAGGCGGTCGGAGGCCGGCACGGGAGCTTCGCCGGTCACGGCCAGCTGCACGCCGGCTGTGCGCAGGCGTTCAATCAGCTCGCGGTTTTCGGGCTGCTGGAACCAGTGCGCCGCGTGTTCGGCAATTACGCCGCCTACTTCGGGCACGGCGGCCATTTCCTCGGCCGAAGCCGCCATCATGGCGTCGATGCTGCGGTAGTGGGCCGCCAGCTTCTGGGCCACCGTTTCGCCCACGTAACGAATGCCCAGGCCGAACAATACCCGCGGAAACGGCACCTGCTTGCTGGCCTCAATGCCGGCAATGAGGTTGTCGATACTCTTCTCGCCCAGGCGTTCCAGCGTCACCAGCTCGGCCCGGCGGGCCGGCAGGTCGTAGATGTCGGCCACAGTTTTCACCATGCCCAACTCGAAGAAGCGGCCCACGGTTTCGGCCCCCAAGCCATCAATATTCAGCGCCTTGCGCGACACGTAATGCTCCAATCGGGCCTTGAGCTGTGGCGGACAGCCACGCTCGTTGGGGCAGCGGAAATGGGCCTCGCCCTCGGGGCGCACCAGCGGCGTGCCGCAAGCCGGGCAATTGGTGGGGTACTTGATGGGCACGGCCTCGGCGGGCCGGGCGCTGAGGTCCACGCCGGTGATTTTGGGAATGATTTCGCCACCTTTCTCTACGTACACTGTGTCGCCGAGGCGCAGGTCGAGTAGCTCTATCTGGTTAGCATTGTGCAGGGTGGCGCGCTTCACTACGGTGCCGGCCAGCGGCACAGGCGTGAGCATGGCCACCGGCGTCACGGCCCCGGTGCGCCCCACGTTGTAAATCACCTCGTTGAGACGGGTGCGGGCGGCCTCAGCGGGGTACTTGTAGGCAATGGCCCAGCGCGGGCTCTTGGCGGTGTAGCCCAACTGGTCCTGCTGGCGCAGGTTGTCCACTTTGATGACGATGCCATCGGTGGCCACCGGCAGGTCGAAGCGCTTTTTGGCCCAATGGTGCACGAAGTCGAGCACCTCGTTGATATTGGCCGCCCGCCGCCAGGTGTCCGACACCGGCAGGCCGTAGCGACTCAGGGCTTCTAGGGCGGCGCTGTGGCTGGCGAAATGCCGGCCCGGCGTGAGCAGCGCATAAGCGTAGAAGCGCAGCTTGCGGGCAGCCACCTGGCTGGAATCCTGCAGCTTGAGCGTGCCGCTGGCGGCGTTGCGCGGGTTGGCCAGCAGGGCCTCGCCGTTTTGCTCGCGCTCGGCATTCAGCTCGTCAAACACCGGCAGGGGCATAAACACCTCGCCGCGCACTTCGAAATCCTGGGGCTGGTCGGGGCCGGGGCGCAGGGCCAGCGGCAGGGTGCGAATGGTGCGCACGTTGGGCGTCACCACGTCGCCTCGGGTGCCGTCGCCGCGGGTCACCCCTTGGGTGAGTTGGCCGTGCTCGTAAGTCAGGCTCATGGCCACACCGTCGAATTTCAACTCGCACACGTAGCTGTAGGGCGCCCCTTCCAGCCCGCGCTGCACCCGCTCGTCGAACTCCCGCAGGTCGTCTTCGGAGTAGGTATTGCCCAGGCTGAGCATGGGGTAGCGGTGCACGGCCGTCGGAAACTGCTTGGTGATGGTGCCGCCCACGCGCCGGGTGGGCGAGTTGGGCTGGGCCAGGTCGGGGTGCTCGGTTTCCAGCTGCTGCAACTCGGCCAGCATGGCGTCAAACTCCTGGTCCGACACCTCGGACACGTCGTTTTGGTAATACTGGTGGTTGAGGTGGTGCAGCCGCTCGGTGAGGGCCTGGATGCGTTGCTGGATGGCAGGCGTATCGGGCATGGATGGGGCGCCGGAAGGCAAAAGGTCTGGTAAACTTCTGCTGCAAGCTACGGCAGCATCTCAAAACGGTTAGGCAATAAAAAAGGCCGCCTCAACGGGCGGCCTTTCCAGCGGTTTCAAAGTCAGTGGCTAACCTTAGTTCACCACGCGCACGCCATCGGCCAGGAAAGTGAGCTGCTGCTCGTCCTGCGTGATGGCGGCCACTTCCTGGTCCGACTTGCCGGCATCCTTAGCGTAGTGCTGCAGTTCGGCTTTGGGCACAGTGCTGCGGTAAGCCCAGCCACTCACCACCACGTCGTGGCCGCTCAGGTCCTTGGGCACGAAAAACGCGTAATCCTTGAAGCGCACGCGCATTTCCTTACCGTCGGCCGTAGGCAGGGTCATCCAGCAGCCTTTGGCCTGGCACACGGCCGAGGCTTTGCCGGTCAGCTTCACCTGGGCCGAGTCGCGGGTGCCGAGGGCGGTGGGCAGGGCCGTCATGGGCAGGGCGCCGTCGGGCGAGATGGCCGCGCCGTATGTCTGGCCGGGTGTGGCGGGCGCAATGCTGGTGCTGGGGTGGCCTTCGCCTTCTTCGCCGGCTTCCTCGTCCTCGTTGGCGCCCTTGGGCACGTCGGCGTTGTGGCCGTTCACTTCCTCCTGTCCTTGGGGCACGGGCAGCACCGGGTTGATGGGCGCCGAGGGGAACAAGCGGAAGTACGCCAGTATCAGCACGAGGACGACGGCGAAGGATATCAGAAATTTCATAGACTTATGAAGGTGAGGTTTTAAAACTAGCAGCACGCGGCATTGACGCCGCACGCCTTATTGGTTGATGACGACGGCCTTGCGCAGCTTGCGGGCGTAGGTGATGCGGCGCTCGGCGCCGCCCGCGCCCGTGTAGTCGAAGCCCACGGCGGTGGGGTCTTCGCGCAGGGCGGCCCAGGTGTTGGTGTCCATTTCGGCGGGCTGCTCGGCGCCGGCCGGCACAGCGGGCTGCATAAAGTGGGCGTCGGCAAAAAAGGCATTCATACCCTGCAGGATGGCAATTTCCTGGTCGCGCACGCTCGACGCCTGCGGGTCGCTGAGGGCCTTTTCGCTCAGCAGGGCACGGGCCGGAATCACCTCGTGGCGCAGGGTGTCGCCCTTGCTGCTGGTCACGATGAGGTGGGCCTGGGCCGTGAGCACCCGCGGGCCACGCAGCTGCAGGATGAAGTTATCCTGGGTGTTGGGGTCCGAAAATGTATGCGTCGTGCTCACGGTGTTCAGCACGGTTTTGCTGCCCACCCGCACCCGGGAGCCGGCGGCCGGCGGGGTGTAGGTGGTGCGCGGGTCCACGCTGGAAGTGCTCACTTCGCGCTCCGTGCTCACGCACGAGGCCAATTGCACGGCCAAGCCGGCGGCCAGCACCCAACCAGCGGTTCGTTTGAATGGTAGTGTTTTCATGAAAGATGCCCGGCGCGGGATGTGGCCGGGCGCACGAAGGTAAGGTATGTGAGGGAGGCCGCAGCCATCTGCCACGGCAGGAAAGGCCTTGCGGCGTCGGGATTTTTACGAAAAACTTAAATCGTTGGGTTTGTACCCCGCTAAGCACATATCAGAATAAACCGATTTCCAGGCCCAGCGCCCAACGAGGCAGCTCGGGCCAGGCCGCAAAGGCCGGGCCAAAAGCCGACGTGAGGCGGTAGCGGCCCACCAGGGCGTAGCGGTCGAAGCCCAGACGGGCGCCCGCGCTGCCCGACCAGCGCCGCAGGTACGGCAAGCCCCGCTCCGTGGTTTCGACTGAGCCGATGCCGGGCGCGGGCTCGTCTTCGGTGCTGTGGGCCGTGGCGGCTACCCAGCCACCGCCGGCCAGCAAGTCAAGGTAGCTGCCCACGGAGTTGCCGCGCCGGCCAGCGTTCAGCCGGAGGCTGATTTCCGAATACAGCTGGTGCAGACTCAGGCCTTCCTCGCGGTGCTGAGTGGCATTGGGCACCACCTTATGGTCGGTTTGGGCCAAATCGAAATGCTGGAAGGCATAGCCCAAATCCAGGTTCAGCGCCACCAGCTGGCTGAACCGCACCTTGAAGCGCCCCCCGCCCCGCAGCTCCGCCGAGGCCAGGCCCGAACTCAGCTCGGCGCCGCGGCCGGCCGGGCCGGCCAGCACCGCATAGCCTAAATAGGCGTGCCCAAAGTAGCGGCGGTTGGGCCCGAAGGTGGTTTTGATGGTGTCGTCGGCCACGTTGGCCTGCACCAGCACCTGCTGGGCCCGCGCTTGCGGCAGGCTGGCCAGCGCCAGGGCCGCCACGGCTAGCAGGCGGCGCCCCTGGTCTCTGGGAGCTTTTTGCAAAACCTGGCTCCAAATCCGTTGCAAGGAGTTCCTCTTCATTCCGAATACGTGCCGGTATAGCCTTTAAAATGCACGCGCAACACATCACCGCCGCGCAACAACCGGCGCGGCACCTGCACGACCAGGCGCTGCGTCACGGCCCGGGTTTCGTAGCGGCGCAGCACGCCCCGCCGGTCGGCCAGGTTCCAGTAGAGGTAGGCCGGGTAGTTGGGCTCGGGCAGGGGGTTGAGCGGGGCGCTGCCGGGCGCCACGGGCTGCTCGTGGCCTACACGCGGCACCGAATTGTCATTGGTTGGTTTGCCCTCGGCTGGCGGCGTGAGGCTGGGCAGCACGGCGCCGCTCTGCTCGGCCACCAGGGGCAGCATTTCGGCCGGCCGCAGGGCCGCTTCAGGGCGAATTACCACGGCCACTAGGCTGTCGTGGGGCACAAAATCGAAGGTTGGGGTCGAAACCGGCGCCGCTGCCGACACTGCAAAATGCGCCAGCCGCGGCCGGCCAAACCCGTGGGCATAATCAAAATAAGGGTACAGCTCGGCCGATTTTTCCAAGGCGCGAAACACCTGCATGGCCGTGAGCTGCCGGTTTTTCTGCCACAGGCAGGCCGCGAAGCCCGCCACCAGTGGCGACGAAAACGAGGTCCCCTCCAGCCGTTCGTAGTCATCGGTGGTAGTGGTGAGCACGATGCCGAAGGCGGCCAGGTTGGGCTTGGGCCGGCGGTCGGCGGTGGGGCCGTAGGAGCTGAAATCGACGTGCAGGCCGGTTTCGGGGTCGAGGCCGCCCACTGCCAGAGCCGAGTCGGCGTCGGCCGGCGTGCCGATGCGCACCCAGTCGTCGTCGCCGTCGTTGCCGGCGGCGCTCACCACCAGCAGGCCCTTGCGGGCGGCCAGATTGGCGGCGCGGGCAATCAGGCTGCGGCGGCCGTCCATCTGCTCGGGGAAGTAGCGTTGCTCTGTGTAGGCCAGCGAAGAATTGATGATGTCGGCCCCCAGCCGGTCGGCCCACTCCACGGCGGCCAGCCAGGCTTCTTCCTCGGCGTACCGCTCGCGGTGCAGCTGCTCGGTGCGGGCCAGCAGGTATTCGGCGGCGGGGGCCAGGCCCAGGGCCGGCCCCGGCTCGCCGGACGGGCCGGGCAGGCGGCCAGTGAGGCAGCCCAGCACCTCGGTGCCGTGGCTGCCGCCCACAAACACGTTGTCGGTGCCCCGCAGAAAGTCGTGGGCAGCCACAATGCGCTTGCTGGCCATCAGCTCCTGGAAAGCCGGATGCGTGGGCACGCCGCGAAAGCCCACGTCAAACACAGCAATGCGCATCCCCTGCCCTTCCAGGCCGGCGGCGCGCAGCGCGGGGCCGTCGAGGTGGGCCGTCTGCCGGCGCGCCAGCAAAAAGTCGTTCGACGTTAGTGGCTTGTGCGGCGGAGGAGTCATTTGCTGCGCCTTGCCCTTCGGTGCGTGTGCAGCCACTTGCACCGGCTGATAGGGCCACGCTTCTACGGCACGCACGCCCGGGAGGCGGCGCAGCGCGGCGGCTTGGGTGCTGGTGGCCCGGCACGCCACGGCGTTAAACCAGCGGCTCTCCAGTGTGAGGGTATCAACCCGCGCCCGAACGGCCGCCACATAATCGGCCCGCACGGGCAAATCAGAAGCTTCGTAGGCGGGCAGATGCTGGCGCCGGCGGCGGGCCCGGGCCTCGGGCGAGAAGTACTGCTTGGGGTTGAACCGAACACCGTCCTTATCGCGGAAGGTCACCCAGTAGCGTTCCGGCAGCTCGGGCTGAGGGACTTGTGCCCCAGCCGGACGTAGCAGCGCCAGCCCCACCAGCCCGCCCAAAGCCCAATGCGCCCCCGCTTTTATCAACCGTTTGCTCACAACGTCTTACAATCCGTACTTGCTCAACAAGTAAATCAGCGCGGCCATGCTGGCACCGCCCAGTTCCAGTTCGCGGCGGTTCACCTTGTCGAAGGTATCAGCCGCCGTGTGGTGGATGTCGAAGTAGCGCTGCGAGTCGCACTTGTAGCCAATCAAAGCCTTGGGGTGCACGGCTTCTTTGAGGGGGCCAATGTCGGTGCCGCCGTGGCCGGCCGTGATTTCGTCGGCGTGGTAGGGCCGGAACAGCGGCGCCCATTTGGCCACTTTGGCCAACGTGGCCGCGTCGGCCTCCAGGGTGAAGCCGCGGGGCGTAAACCCGCCCCCGTCTGATTCAATGGCGGCCACGTGGGTTTCCTTGTTCTCAGCCGCCAGGCGAGCGTACTCGGTGCCGCCGCGGGCCCCGTTTTCCTCGTTCATAAACAGCACGGCGCGCAGGGTGCGCTCGGGCCGGAAGCCGGTGGCGCGCAGCAGGCGCAGGGCTTCCATGCTTTGCACGCAGCCGGTGCCGTCGTCGTGGGCGCCCTGGGCCAGGTCCCAGGAATCGAGGTGGCCGCCCACGGTGATGATTTCATTGGGGTATTTGCTGCCCCGGATTTCGCCCACCACGTTGTAGCTTTTCTCGTCGGGCAGGGTCACGCACTCCAGTTCCAGCTCGAATTGCAGGTCGGGGTTGGCCTTGAGCAGCTGGCTGAGCTGGTCGGCCGCGTTGGTGCTGAGGGCGGCGCCGGGGATGGTGGCGGGCCGCATGGTGCCGGTGTGGGGGTTGTCGTCGCGGGCGCTGGTCATGGAACGCACTAGGGCGGCCACGGCGCCGCGCTTGGCCGCTTCGGCCGCCCCCAGGGCGCGCTGCTCCACGGCCCCACCATAGGCCGCGCCGGGCTCGATGAGGGCATCGTTGAACGGCCGGTTAAAAAACACAAATTTGCCTTTCACGGCGGCATCGGGCAGGTTTTTCAGCTCGTCGAAGCTGTGCACTTCCACTACACCGGCCTTGAGCTTGCCACCGGTGCCCACCGAGCCACCCAGCGCGCACACCGGCACCTTGATGCCCTTGTCTTTATTGCCCACAATCTCGCCGCGCTCCTTGCTGCCGCGCACCCAGTGTGGCACCATCACCTCCTGCAGATAGACGCGGTCGAACTTCGCTTTTTCCATGGTGGCTTTGCCCCATTCCACCGCCATTTGGGCCTGCGGCGAGCCCGAAAGCCGGGCCCCGATGTTGCCGGTGAGGTAGCGCAGGTTGTCGTAGCTCTCGCCGCGCAGCAGGGCTTCGTCGAAGATTTTGCGCAGGGCCACGGAATCGGAAACGGGTGCGGCGGCCGCTTGAGGTGCAGCGGCGGGCGCGGCGGTAGAGGCTTTGGTTTTGGCTTTTTTACGAACCTGGGCCTGGCCAGGAGCCGCGGCCAGCAGCAGGCCGGTGGCAAGCAGAAGGGATAAGGATGGGCGCATAACCACGAAGAACGCAACTTTTACCGGAACCCGCCGCGCCCGGCCTCAATCGGCGGCCCGCCACAGGCCCCGCTCGCGCAACATGCGGGCCACCGCCGATTCGGGGTTGAGCAGGGTCAGCAGTTCGGCCCACTCAATGGTCATGGAGTTGGTGCCGTCGACGTAGCCGCCGATTTCGTAGTCGCCGTATTGAAACACCAAACCCTTCTCTTCCAGCCCAAATCCGCTCTCGGGCAGGGGTGCAAAGGTCACGCCGGGGTAGTCGGCCGTTTGTCGCAGGGCGTCGGCCGGGAAGTCCTGCTCCGTGGCCAGGTGCCGCGTGAGCAGGTGGCACAGCACCCGCTCAGCCCCCGGCCGCAGCAAGTCGGAAATGGTTAGAAATTCGCCTGCCTTCAGGTCGTACACCTGCCACTCGATGCGGTGGCCGCCGTGCGCGCCGCCGCTTTAGTAATAGCTGGCACTGTTCCAGCTCAGCAGGCCGTGGTCATTGAAACTGACGTTCAGCCACTCGGAATCTTCCAGCGCAACCGGCGAGGTATACTCCCGGTCGGGGTCGGGCTCGCCCACCATTTCATGCATGGCGGCCATCGTTCGGGCCAGCCGCTCGGCTGGTGGCGGGCATTGCAACGCCGCCAGGGCCGGGCGTAAGCTGTCGGGGCCGATGAAATGCAGTTAGTGGCGGCTCAGGGTGGCTTGCGCCTCGCAATCGGCTTTCGGGCTGGCTTTGGCACCCACGCAGCGGGCTTTCCACTCCGGAAACCGCAAGAATAAACTGTCGATTTTTATTACCTCCTCCCCTACTATCTCATAAGGCACGGCGGTCAGTTGGCCGTTGGCGTCGCGGTAGTCTTCGCGGAGCTCAAAGGGCAGCTTGGTCCCGGAAAGGCCCGTCCAGGTGCCGCGCAGCACTGGCCCCGGCGGCCCCTCGGCCTGCCAATGCCCCAGGCGGGTGGCCGAAGCAGTGGTGTCAGCTTCTAGTAATTGAAGAGGACGCCGCATGCTCACTACCTGCCAGTTGCTCAGTACATGCACCTGAGTTGGATTACCGTCGAACCGGCAGATGCCTGTGCACATAAGCGGCGCATTGTCCTGGGACTCGTCCCGGTCGATGGACAGCTCGACGGTGATGCGCTGGCCGCCCAGGGTGCCGCGGTAGCGGTGGCTGCCCATAAAAAGCTGCGGCCCGGCGCTGGGGGCACCGGGCCGTTGGGCCTCAAGAGTGTGCAGGGGAACGCCGGCCAGGGCGGCCAACAGCAGCCAAAATAAGGACTGGGGTCGAAGCGCGGCCACGCAGCTTAGTTCTGCGGTGCGGGCGCTGGCGCTGGTGCCGGCGTGGGTGCCGGTGCTGGCGCCGGTGCGGATGCTGGCGTTACCATAGCAGTTTTGGTTTTGACCTTGGTTTTCACCTTGCGCTCGGCGCCGTAGCCGCGCGTTTCCACGATGGGCTGCATGCCCTCGGCTGTGCGCACGGTGAAGAGGTACTCATATTCGTTCTCGCCGATTTCTTCGACGGGCGGAATGGCGCCAAAATCGTCAATCAGCGACAAAATCGTGTTGGAGTGGCCCACCACGACCACCGACTTGCCGGCGTACTCCTTCAGCACCCGGTCTGCTAGGTCGCGCCCGCGGCGGGCATCGTACACCTGCGGCTCCAGCTTGAGGGCGCTAGCCAGGGGCTCCAGGGTGGCGCGGGTGCGCTTGGTGTCAGTGGTGAAAAGGGCCGCGGGGTGGCGCTTTTCCAGCGTCTGGCGCAGGGCCTGGGCCCGGGCCTGCCCCAGGGCCGACAGGGTGGGGTCGGCGGCGTCGGAGGTAGAATCTTTTTCGGCGTGGCGCACGATGTAAACCGTGGTCACGACGGGCTTGGCTTTGTCTTTGGTTACCGTTTTGGTTTGGGCCTGGGCCGAACCCGTGGCCAAACCGGCGAAAGCGGCCAGCAGCGCGAAAAAGCGAAAGGGAAAACGTACCATCATAACTGAACTATAGAACGGGAAGAGTTGCTCAAGCAAATTACACCACAAACGCGGAACCGGCACCCGAGTTACCTTCATGCAGCCTTCAGCCGGGCTTGCCGTATGTTGCAGCACCAACCACTGCTTACCACCCCCGTCCCATGCACGTTCTGCTCATCGAAGACGAAAAAAGCCTGCACCAGGAAATGCGCCAGTTTTTGCTGCAAGCCCAATACCTGGTCGACTCGGCCTACACGTACGCCGAAGCCTCGGAAAAACTGTACGTGAGCAGCTACGATTTCGTGCTGCTGGATTTGGGCCTGCCCGGCGGCGACGGCCTGGATTTACTGAAGGAAGCCCGCCTCAACGAAAACCAGGAGGCCTCCTTCATCATCCTCACCGCCCGCGGCGCCCTCGACGACCGGATTCGCGGCCTCGACCTCGGGGCCGACGACTACCTGCCCAAGCCCTTCTCGCTGCTGGAACTCACCAGCCGGATGCAGGCCATCACGCGGCGCAAGTTCAACCTAAAGCGCCCCGAAATCAGCTTCGGCCAGGGCTTTAGCATGGACCCCAACGCCCGCATTGTGCGCCACGGCAGCCAGGAAGTGCCCCTCACCAAAAAAGAATTCGACCTGCTGCACTACCTGCTGCTGCACCGCGGCCGGGTGCTCACGCGCCTGCAGCTGGGCGAGCACCTGTGGGGCAACGTGCTGGAAGACGATTCAGACTCCAACTACATCGACGTGCACATCAAGAACGTGCGCAAGAAGCTGGCCCAGTTCGGCTCGGCCGATTTCCTGGAAACGGTGCGCGGCATCGGCTACCGGGCAGCGGAATAGCTTGGTGCTGAGAAGTTTTGCAGGTCGTCTGTCATCCTGAGCGGAGCGAAGGACCTTATCGCGGCTGAACAGCTTGCAGTAATTAATTACAGCAGCAAACGTGATAAGGTCCTTCGCTCCGCTCAGGATGACAGACGACCTTTGCACTTCATTCAACTTCCATCCCCTATGCGCCTCGAAGCCAAGCTCGCCATTTCCAACGCCGTCTCGAAGCTGCTGCTTGTGCTGCTGGGGGCGCTGGTGATTCCGCCCATTGTGCAGCAGGTGGCCGTGGCCCACACCGACGCCCACCTGCGCGAGAAAAAGCGGCTGGTGCAGGCCCTTATCGCCCGCGACGGCCTGCAGGCCTTCGAGCGCGGCGAGCGGGCTGAAACGTATGCCGACTATAACATCTTCAAGCAGGAATACATCACCCTCACGCCCCTGCCCGAGGGCACGCCGCTGCCGCCCGAGCGCATTTTTGAAGAGCCCCGGCAGGTAGACCAGCAGGTGGAGGACTTTCGCATTCTGAGCTTTGCGCTGCCGGCGGGCGGACTGCACCAGCACGCGTTTCGGCTGGAAATTGGCTCGTCGCTGGAGACGGTGGAACTGCTCACGGCCACGCTGCGGCAGCTGGCGCTGTGGGTGCTGGTGGCGGCCTCGTTGCTCACGGTGGTGA
This sequence comes from Hymenobacter properus, assembly GCF_015694735.1. Lineage (GTDB taxonomy): Bacteria > Bacteroidota > Bacteroidia > Cytophagales > Hymenobacteraceae > Hymenobacter > Hymenobacter properus. The sequence goes on from NZ_JADQDP010000001.1 coordinate 753,109, forward strand.
GCGACGCGGCGGTGGCCCACTACCTGCTGGCGCCCCTGCGCGAGCTAACGGTGCGCAAGCTGCGTGGCATCCGGCAGCCGTCGGATTTCAATTTTGACGTCATTGACACGCAAACCACCGACTTTCGGCGGCTCGACGACCGGCTGAACTCGCTGATGCGGCAGGTGCAGTCGGCCTTTGCCAAGGAGCGGGAGTTTATGAGCAACGTGAGCCACGAGCTGCTCACGCCAGTCAGCATTCTGCAGTCGCGCTTCGAGAACATGCTGCAAGACCCCACCCTGCCCGAGCAGCACGCCCAGCAAATAGTGGAGTCGCAGCGCACCCTGCACCGCCTGCGCAACACCGTACGCACGCTGCTGCTCATCGCCAACATCGAAAACGAACAGTACTTGCGCGAAGAATCGGTGCGCCTCTCCGACGTGGTAGCTGACGTGGCCGAGGAGCTGGACGACCGCCGCCAGCAGCGCGACATCGACTTGGAAATAGACATTGCCGGCAACGACGTGCGCCCCCACGCCAACGCCAGCCTGATGCACACCTTGCTACGCAACCTGCTCAGCAACGCCGTGAAGTACAACCACGAGGGCGGCCGCATCCGGGTGCTGGGCCGGCCCGCAGCCAGCGGCGGCTACACCCTGCGGGTGGAAGACAGCGGCCCCGGCATCGCGGCCGAAAACATCCCCTACCTGTTCGACCGCTTCCGGCGCTTCAACTCCAACGCGCCGGGCGCGCCCGAGGGCTACGGCCTGGGCTTACCCATTGCCCAAACCATAGCCGGCTTCCACGGCGCCACGCTGCGGGTCGAGTCGACGGTGGGCCAGGGCACTGCCTTTGTGCTCGATTTTGGTCCCAACGTGAGCCCCGCAGCCGCTTTCATGCCGTCTTCATAGGGTCCGCCTGAACTTTGGAGAGTAATTCAACCTCTCGTGCGTATTCTGTTGAAAATCCTCGTTCCGGGCTTGCTGCTGGTACTGGCCGCAGCAGTAGGCGCCGAAGTAGTGGCCCTGCACCGCGCCGCCCTGCCCGCATCGGCCCCGCTGGCGGCGCCCGTGGTGGTGCGCAAAGCGCCGGACCTGCTACCTCCGCCCAAACTCGTGCGCCCCTTGCCCCCGCCGGGTGCCCGCCACCGGATGGCCAAGGTTCGGTAATCCTTTAATTCTTAATTAAAAAAAGCCCCCGCATTGTTGATGCGGGGGCTTTTTTGTGGGTCAACGGCCTTAGTTCGGATTTGCCACGCCGTAGTCCTCCGGCGCTACGGGCTGGGGCGGCACCGCTTCTGCGTTGGCCTCGGGCAGGGGCAGCTCCCAGCGGCGGCTGAGGTCGGCCAAGCCCTGCGCGGCAGTGAGGTCGAACTTACAGGGCACCACCGAGACGTAGTTGTGGGCCAGGGCCCATTCGTCGGTGTCGGTGCCGGGGTCGAAGTTTACAAACTCGCCGCGCAGCCAGAAGTAGGGGCGCTGGTAGGGGTCGAGGCGGCGGTCGAATTCTTCCTGCCATTTGGCGCGGGCCTGCCGAGCGAGGCGCAGGCCGGCAATGGGCGTGGTGGACTTCTTAGGGATGTTCACGTTGAGGGCCGTGCCGACGGGGACGCCGTGTGCCAGGGCGTGCTGACATACCTGGCGCACCCACTCGGCGGCGTGCGAGAAATCGGCCTTCGGGCCATAGTCGCACAGCGAGAAGCCCACGGCAGGCAGTCCCTCGATGGCCGCTTCGATAGCCGCCGACATGGTGCCCGAGTACAGCACGTTCACCGAAGAGTTGGAGCCGTGGTTTATGCCGGATACTACGAGGTCGGGCGTGCGGTCTTTAAGCACAAAGTGCTTGGCGATTTTCACGCAGTCGGCGGGAGTGCCGGAACACTCGTAGGCCTGCACGTCGGGGCCGAAAATGGGGTTTTCGGTGAGGCGCATGGGGTGGCCAATGGTGATGGCGTGGCCCATGCCCGACTGCGGCGAGTCGGGCGCCACCACCACGACTTCGGCGCCGAGCCCGTGCACGATTTCGACCAGGCAGCGGATGCCGGGAGCGGTGATGCCGTCGTCGTTGGAAACCAGAATAAGGGGGCGTGATGCGGACATGAGAAGATTTGAAAGTTGAAAGAGCCGGCTGCGAAGGTAACGGGCAGCCGGGGCGGGTGGTTTTTGTTTACGGTTCAGCTTCGTTCTTTGCGCCCTAAGCCTCAACAACGTTCCTTCCATGCTCCGTACCAACCGCTACCCCGCCCACGACTTTGGCCTGCTGATTATCCGCGTGGGCATCGGCATTATGTTTATGTTGCACGGCTACCCCAAGCTGGCAGGTGGCCCCGCGGCCTGGGCCGAAGTGGGCGGCGTGATGGCCAAAGTAGGGCTGAACTTCGCACCCGCGTTCTGGGGCTTTCTAGCGGCGCTGGCTGAGTTTGGCGGTGGGGCGCTGCTGGCACTGGGGCTGCTGTGGCGCCTGGCTGTGCCGGCCTTGCTGTTCACTATGATAATGGCCACCGTGATGCACCTGAGCAGCGGCGACGGCTTCAATGGCTACGCCCACGCACTGGAATCGACGCTGCTGTTTGCGGGGCTGCTGCTGGTGGGGCCGGGGCGCTACAGCCTCGACGAGAAGCTGTTTGGAGGACGCCGGTGGTAACAGGGCCGGCCGGTAGCGGGCGCGTTGTTCCTTTGCGGCTATGTTTTGCTTTCTGCTCGCTTCGTTCATGTCCCTTGCCTCCACTCCCGCCCCGGCGCCCGCCTGGCGCACGCCCTTCGAAAACGACCCGGCCGGCAATACCACGGCCACCTACGCCGAGTGCGTGGCCTACTACCAGAAGCTGGCCGCTGCTTACCCGGCGCACCTGCACCTGGCCGAGGCCGGCCCCACCGACGCCGGCCAGCCCCTGCACGAAGTGGTGCTGAGCGCCGACGGCGACGCCGACCCGGCCAGCACCCGCCGCAAAAACCGGCGCATCCTGTTCATTCAGAACGGCATCCACCCCGGCGAGCCCGAGGGCATCGACGCCAGCATGATGCTCACCCGCGACCTGCTGCAGCACAAGTCGCTGCTCAAGCTGCTCGATAAAGTCACCATTGTGCTGGTGCCCGTCTACAACATCGACGGCATGCTGAACCGCAACGCCACCACCCGCGTGAACCAGAACGGGCCGGCCGCCTACGGCTTCCGGGGCAACGCGCGCCACCTCGATTTGAACCGCGACTACATCAAGCAGGAGTCGCGCAATGCCCGTTCGTTTGCCCAGCTTTTCCAAAAGTGGCAGCCCGATGTGTTCGTGGAAACCCACACCTCCAACGGGGCCGACTACCAGTATACTATGACGCTCATTGCCACCCAGCACAGCAAGCTGGCGCCGGCCTTGGGCTCGTATCTGCAGGGCCAGCTGCTGCCGGCTCTGTACAAAAGCATGGAGCAAAAAAAGTGGCCCATGACGCCCTACGTCGACTTCGAGGGCCAGACGCCGGAGAGCGGCCTGCAGGCATTTCTTGAGAGCCCGCGCTACTCCACGGGCTACGCGGCGCTGTTCAACACCATCGGCTTCATGCCCGAAACGCACATGCTCAAGGCCTACGCGCCGCGCGTGCACTCGACGTATGATTTCCTGAAAACCGTGCTCGAAACCGTGGACGCGCAGGCGCCCGCCCTGGCCGCCGCCCGCGCCCAGGCCGCCGCCGACATGGCTGCCCAAGCCACCTTCCCGCTCACCTGGGCCCTCGACGACAGCCAGCACGAAACCGTGCAGTTCCGCGGCTACGAAGGCAAGATGAAGCCCAGCGAAGTAAGCGTCCAGCCCCGCCTGTACTACGACCGGGCCGCGCCCTTCACCCGGCCAGTGAAGTACTTCAATACTTTTAAAGCCACCACCACGGCCACCCGCCCCACGGCCTACATTCTCCCCAAAGCCTGGGCAGAAGTGGCCGACATTCTGCGCCGCAACGGGGCCACGCTGGAACCGCTAACCCGTGAGGTGACCATACCGGTCGAAACCTATTATTTCGAGGATTTTAAAACCACGCCCAAGCCTTTTGAGGGGCACTACGTGCACAGCCAGGTAAGCCTGCGCACGGTGCCGGAAACAACAACTTTCCACCCGGGTGACCTGGTGGTGTACTTGCAAGAAGGCGCCCCTATCCGCTACCTGCTGGAAACGCTGGAGCCGCAGGCCACCGACTCCTTCTTCGCCTGGGGCTTCTTCGACAGCGTGTTGCAGCAGAAAGAGCATTTCTCCGACTACGTGTTTGAAGACCTCGCCGCCGACCTGTTGCGCCGCGAGCCCGCCCTGCGCGAGCGGCTGGAAAAGCTCAAGCACGACAACCCCGCATTCGCCGCCAACGGCCGCGCCCAGCTCGAATGGGTGTACCTGAACTCGCCCTACCATGAGCCCGGCCACAACCGCTACCCGGTGGCGCGCTGGCTGGGCGCAGGGAAATTGTGAGTTAAGAGTTAGGGGTTGAGGGCGTCTGTCCTTCTGAGCGTAGCGAAGGACAGGCGCCCTCAACCCCTAACTCTTAACTCAAATGCTGCCAGCCCCAGCGCAGCAGCACGTAGCTGCCCCAGGCCACCAGGGCCAGCAACCCGGCCGTGAACAGTAGCAACAGCAGCACCAGCCCCTTGCCGCTGCCGCTGTGCCGGCCTTCGGCGTAGTGGCGGCGCAGCAGGGCCACGTTGCGCTCATTGCTTTTGTAAGCAAAGTCGAACACGTTGCCGAGGATGGGAATGCCGCCCACCACGGTATCGATGAGGATATTGAGGGCCATGCGCACCACCACGGCCCCGCTGGCGCCGTGCCGGAACATGGTGATGAGCAAAGCCACCGATACCACTGTACTCGACGCATCGCCCACGATGGGCAGCAGGCCCAATAAAGGGTCGAGGCCGAAGCGGAAGCGGGTGCCGGGCAACCGAAACTGGCTGTCCATGAGCCGGGCAATGCGCTCGACCCAGCGCAGGCGCTCATCGGCATCGAAGGTGGCGGGGACGGCGGATTGGGTGCGGGGGAGCATTGTGCGGACTTTGGAGCTTGGTACGCAACCGCGGCGCGAACGGCTGCCTCAGGGGCGGCTCTGCATGACCGAGCTGACTTACAAAACTGCGTTTACCTACCTTTCGCTATGCCCTACCAGCCCTTCGACGTTCCCGAGCCCTTGCGTTTTGCCATCAAAGGCTTTTGGCACAACAGCATCGAATTTGCCGAGTTGCCCGCGGGCTTTGAGGTGCTGCCGGACGGATACGCCGAAATCATTTTCCATTTTGGCAGTGCCTGTAGCATCGCCACCCCCGACGGCCTGCGGCCCCTGCCCTCCCCTTTTCTGATGGGACTGCTGGGGCAGCCGGTGACGTTACACGGAGCCGGCCGGGTGGAAGTTATCGGCATCAAATGCTTTCCCTGGGCCGTGTTTGAGCTGCTGGGCCTGCCCGCAGCAGGGCCGGGCGGCGTGCGTCACCTCGAGCACTCCATTGCGCAGCTGCACGCCCCGCTGGCTGCCTGCCTGCAAGCCGGCCAGGTAGCCGAAGCGCTGGTGTTGGCCGCCCGGTATTTCGAGCAGCTGCCTTTGCCAGCCGCGGCCGACAACGTGTTGGCCAAAGCGGGCAAAGCCTTGCGCGCGGCCAAAGGCACATTGCCCGTCCGTGAGGTGGCTGCGGCGGCGCACGCCACGGTGCGCACCCTGGAGCGAAAATTCAAGGAGTCGTCGGGCCACACGGTGAAAGACGTTTCAGGGCTGATACGCTTCGAGCAGGTGCGCAACCAACTGTGGCTGCGGCCCGAAACGTCGCTGGCCGGCTTGGCGCATGAGTTGGGCTATGCCGACCAAGCGCACATGAGCCGGGATTTTCGGCGCTACAGCGGCACCACGCCTGCCGCCTTTGCCCGCCACGCCCGGCACCTGCGCCTGGCGGCCACCCCCGATTTTGTCGCGTTTCTACAAGCCTGAGGCAGGGGCCTGCTGGAATTTTGTGTTGCAAACATCCTCTTGAAAAGCAACTCAGACCCTCATGCAATCTGCAATTAATCAACCTGTTTACGATGTCGTCATTGCCGGTGCCGGGCCGGTAGGCTTGTTCTTGGCCTGCGAGCTGGCGCTGGCGCGCTGCTCGGTGCTGGTGCTGGAAAAGGCCGACAGCCCGCACTCCCCCCTGAAGCAGTTGCCACTGGGGCTGCGCGGGCTTAATGCGCCTTCGGTGGAGGCGCTGGACCGCCGGGGGCTGCTGGCCGAGCTAGAGGTGCCCAAGCGCCTGAAAACGCCGCACTTCGCCCCAACTCCCAGCCCCGGCCCAACGCCCCGGGGAGGCGGCCACTTTGCCGGCATCCCGATACCGGGCAATAAAATTGACTTCACCCAATGGCCCGAGCGCCTGCCCAGCTCAACCAGCAACCAGTTGTTTGCCGAGATGGCCGAACTAGAAACCGTGCTGGCCCGGCGCGCCGAAACCCTGGGCGTGAGCATTATGCGCGGGGTGGCCATCACCGGCCTGAGCCAGACTGCCGCGGGCGTGACGCTGCAGGGCGGCGGGCAGGCGTTTGCGGGCCAGTGGCTGGTGGGCTGCGACGGTGGCCGCAGCGCGGTGCGCAAGCTGGCCGGATTCGATTTTGTGGGCACCGAGCCCGAGTTCACCGGCTATTCTCTCCTAGTCGACTTCCTCGACCCGGAAAAGCTGCGGCCGGGCCGCAACGTGACGCCCACCGGCATGTATATGCAGTCGCAGCCCGGCTACCTGATACTGCAGGACTTTGATGGCGGTGCCTATCATCGCGCTGGGCAGCCCATCAGCTTGGTCCACGTGCAGGAGTTGGCACGCCGCATCTCGGGCACCGACGTTACCCTCACAGGTCTGCACCTGGCTTCTACCTGGACCGACCGCGCCCGGCAGGCCACCGCCTACCGCCACGGCCGCGTGCTGTTGGCGGGTGATGCCGCGCACATTCACGCGCCGCTGGGCGGCCAGGGGCTCAACCTCGGCTTGGGCGATGCCATGAACCTCGGCTGGAAGCTGGCAGCCACCATCCACGGCCAGGCCCCCGCCGGCTTGCTCGACAGCTACCAGACCGAACGGCACCCAGTCGGCGCCAAAGTTCTCGACTGGTCGCGCGCCCAGGTAGCCATTATGCGCCCCAATCCGGCCGCGCAGGCACTCTACGCCATCATGAGCGACCTGATGGATACGCCCGACGGCGCCACCTACTTTGCAGGCCGCATCTGGGGCCTGCGCACCCACTACGACCTGGGCGGTACCCACCCGCTGGTGGGCCACAGCGCGCCCAACTTCGCGCTGGCCGACGGTTCTACCTTAGGCGAGCACCTGCGCGGCGGCCATGGCTTGCTGCTCGATTTTGAGGCTAATGCGGACCTGGCATCTTGGGCCAGCCGGTTTAATGGCAAGCTCAAATACGTGGCGGCTCCGGCGGCCGAGCAGTTGGGCCTGCGCGCGGTGCTGGTCCGGCCCGATGGCATCGTGGCCTGGGCGACGGAGTGTGAGCCGGATGTGGAAGAGCTTGGGCAGGCTGCTGCGCGCTGGTTTATGGACAAAGAAACGCTCGCCGTCCAGATGGCATAGCGGCTGGTTGCTTTAGCTATTTCCAGCACGTGCAAGGCAGCACTCCCGCGCAGTATAAAGAGCTTGACTCGCAGAGCTTGTTATCTTCACAAGCTGCTTTCACTCCTGTCTGCCATGTCTTCCCCAACGACTGACTCTGCCACATTTCAGGCTGCTGAGCTGCTGGGGCAGCTGTTTGATGGCCTACGCGCCTCCGGCTTCGGCGACTTCCCCGCACAGGACCGCGCCCTAGAGGAACTGCTGATGCGCGTGGCTTTCTGCTGCTTCGCACAAGACTCCGGTATTCTAGAAGAAGGTCAGTTTCGTAGTCTGCTGGAAAACCACACCCGCTCCGATGGCTCCGACACCGCCGCCCACCTGCACCAACTCTTCCAAACGCTGAGCCAGCCAGTGGCCAGCCGCCCGCCGCGGCTGCTACCCGCCCTGGCGGGCCTGCCCTACCTGGGCGGGGCGCTGTTTGGGCAAGTGCTGCCCCTGCCGGCCTTCACGGCCGAGCTGCGCGAGCGGCTGCTGGCTTGCGCACGCGGCGCCTGGGCGCACATCGCGCCGCCGGTGTTCATCGCGCTTTTTCAGGCGTTGCACGACCCCTACCAACGGCAGCGCCTGAACGACCACTACCTACCGGAGGCGGACATTTTCAAAGTCATTGGCCCGCTGTTTCTGGATGAGTTGCGCCAGGAGCTAACTCAGGCCGGCTCCGATGCCGACCGCCTCGACCGCCTGCACGCGCGCCTGGTGGCCCTCCGCTTGTTCGACCCCGCCTGCGGCAACGGTTCCTTCCTGGCAGGGGCCTACCGCGAGCTGCGCCTGCTGGAGCTGAAGCTGCTACAGGCCCACCTTGGCGCCCGCCTGCACGCCCTGCTGCCCCGCGTGCGGCTGAGCCAGTGCGCCGGCCTGGAAGCCGACCCGTTTGCAGCCCGCCTGGCCGAGCTGGCTCTGTGGCTGCTGGACCACCAGTTGAACCAGCACCTCGCCGCCGCACTTGGCCAGCCCAACCAGCGTCCGCCCCTGGCCGAAACCCTGCACTTGGTGCGCGGCGCCTCGCAGGAAGCGAACTGGGAAGAAGGCTTGCCGCCCATCGATTACCTCTTTGGCGACTTCCGCCGCAGCCGGCAGGGCATTCAGACGGACTGGCGCTTGGGCCGGCCCGAGGTCTGGTGGTCGCACTTCCAGGCGACTGGAGGCCTGGTGTGGGTGGCGCGCTACCTTGCCTACGAACCAAAAGCTCGCGCCGCATTTTTGCTACACAAAGACGATATGCAGGGCCCCTTGAACGCTGACATGTGGCGGGAAATGCAGCACGAGCACGGCGTAATTATCCAGTTTGCCCACCGCCCGTTTGCCAGCGGCCGGCTGCTCAGCCAGAAGACAGATGCGCGCAGTGTGGTAGTGGGCATCGGGCGGCAAGCCGGGGGGCCGAAACAGCTATTCGCCTACGATACGCCGACCGGCGAGCCCCGCCAGCAGCTAGTGCCCCGCATCAACCACTACCTGCTGGCCGCCTCCGAAGTATGGTTTGGCTACCGGCAGCAACCTCTGGCCAATGTGCCCGCGCTTGCGCGCAGTCACTACGCAGCAGCCAGACATGCTTTTGTGCTGGATGCGGACGCGCGCCGCGCCCTGCTAGCCCGACAACCGGCCGCTGCTCCTTACCTCTACCCCTTTGTACAAGGCATCACTTACCGCAATCCCCGGCCGCTGTGGCACCTGCCCCTGGCCGTGGCGCTGGCCCACGGCTGGGAACAGCTTCCTGGCCTAAACGCTATGTGGGAGGCCAAGCTTGAGTTTGAACGTAACTATCCACGGGTAGAGCTTCCTGAATTTGCCCAATCGGAGAAACTGACTGAGGGTAAAGGCCAACCTATTTCCAACTTTATAGTGTTGCCGGCGGGCATGCTCTCCGACAGTCCGTACCTTTCCGCGGTACTGTTGCCCGATGAGGCCGTTATTGATGGCTCGGTGGAATTCATTCCCCACGCCACGCCCTACCTGTTCGGGCTGATTCTTTCGGCCATGTTCGGCACCTGGGTGCGCCAGCTGTGCGGCAACTGGAAGTATGGCTACAAAAATCAAGGCCTGCTGACTTACCACAATTTCCCGTTTCCGCCAGCACCCACCCCGGCGCAGATGGCAGCCGTGGCCGCCGGAGTGGCCGCCGTGCAAGCCGCGCAAGGCCCCCAGCAGGGCCCTGGCCCGGTATACGACTATTGGGGCGAAACACTTTCGGCGGAGCGCTTGGCCGCAGCCGCCCAACTCGACGAAGCCGTAGACCGTTGTTTTCGCACCGAGCCCTTTGCCACGGAGCAGGAACGGCTGGAGTTTCTGTTTGCAGCTTTTCAGGAGCGGGCAGCAGCGCTCGGCGAGGCAGAGTAGCACCCGGTGGGCCAATGCCCCCACGCCCGTTGGTCTGTTCCAAAAATGCAAAATGCCCCGCGCACCTTGCGGCACGCGGGGCATTCTTATTGGCTTTAAGTGCGTACTAAAATCCGCGCCACTTAGCGCCGGCGGCGTGGCTTCTCGTCTTCCTCGTCCTCGTCGTCATCATCGCCGAAGCTGGGCATGGTGAACATCGACGACAGCAAGTCCTTGAACTGCGCGCCGGCCGTGAGGCGGTTGCGCGAAATCAGGCTGTGCTCGGCTAGGCCGTGGAGCAGGAATTCCATCAGGAAGTAGGTGTGCTCGGGCGTCTCGTTGGGGTGCAGCTCCTGCACGATGTCGCGCAGGCCGGGCACGTTGTCGAGGGCCTTTTTATACTCTTCGGTGCTGGCGTCATGCAGCAGGTCCAAGGTGTTGCCGTTGCCAAACCACTCCTGCACCGTTTTGTAGGGCGAAGGGCGGTTTTTGAGCTTTTTGGCCTTGTCGGGGTCGGGGAAGTAGTTCAGGAACAGCGTGCGAATGGCCTTGCCCATGAGCTTCTCGGCCACGATGCCGGCCCCCTCCTGCTCGCCCTCGTACACCAGCTCCACCTTGCCGGTCACGGCCGGCACGGCCGAAATGAAGTCGCCCAGGCGCACGTAGGTGTTGCTTTCGCCGTTGAGCAGCGCCCGGCGCTCGGCGCCCGCAATCACCTGCTCGTAGGCCGAGATGGTGAGGCGGGCCGACACACCCGACTTGGCATCCACGAACTCGGAGCCGCGGGCTTCTACAGCCACCTGCTCCACTAGGTCGTGGATGATTTCGTTGCTCGTCACCAGGCCGCGCTGCTCGTCTTTGATGCGGGCCTCCTGCTTGGTGATGCGCTTGCCGATTTCGATGCTCTTGGGGTAGTGCGTGATAATCTGCGCGTCAATACGGTCCTTGAGCGGCGTCACAATGCTGCCGCGGTTGGTGTAGTCCTCGGGGTTGGCCGTGAATACGAACTGGATATCGAGCGGCAGCCGCACCTTGAAGCCGCGAATCTGGATGTCGCCTTCCTGCAGGATGTTGAACAGCGACACCTGAATGCGGGCCTGCAAGTCGGGCAGTTCGTTGATGACGAAAATGCCCCGGTGGGCGCGCGGAATCAGGCCGAAGTGAATCACCCGCTCGTCGGAGTATGGTAGCTTGAGGGTGGCGGCTTTGATGGGGTCGGCGTCACCGATGAGGTCGGCCACGCTCACGTCGGGCGTAGCCAGCTTCTCGGTGTAACGCTCGTTGCGGTGCAGCCAGGCCACGGGCGTGTCGTCGCCCTTCTCGGCAATCAGGTTTTTGGCAAACACCGACAGCGGCTGCAGCGGGTCGTCGTTCAGCTCGGAGCCTGCCACCACGGGCGTGTATTCGTCGAGCAAACTCACGAGCAGACGCGCGATGCGGGTTTTGGCCTGGCCGCGCAAGCCCAGCAGGTTGATGTGGTGCCCGGCCAGGATGGCGCGCTGCAGTTCCGGAATCACGGTTTCGTCGTAGCCGAAGATGCCGGGAAATACTTCCTCTTTGTTTTTAAGCTTCTGAATCAGGTTTTCCCGGAGCTCTTGTTTCACGCTGCGGGGCTGATAACCACTGGCGCGAAGCTGGCCCAGGGTCTGGATGTTTTCGTGCTTCATAAAAGGCGTTGGTGGGAAACAGGCTTCCCAAGGTCTTTAACCGTGAAAGGGGGGCTGAGGTTCAGGCCCGGACCACGCCCGGCGACGAGCCTGCCGCTGCGCTAGTGGCGCAGCCGGAAAGCGAGGTACATGGTGCCGCCCACCTCGTCGTTCCAGCGCTGCAGAATGAGCAGCGGCTGGCCCGAATTGAAAGGGTCGCTGAAATAATAATAGTAAGTACCGGCGGGGTAAAAGTCGTACTGGGGCGCGGGCGGCAGGCACTTGCTACCGGGTCGGGGCCGAAACGTGAGGGTGCTATCTGTGACAGTACAGGAACCGTCGACTTTGCAAGCCGGAATTTCGGAGTCTTCGCTAACCGTTTTTGCCCAATGAGAACCAATAAACTGAAACTTTCCGTCCCGTAGCGTCACTATCGGTCGTTCGCGGTAGATGAAATAAGCCTTTAGGTCGATGCTGTCTGTCGTCCCCCGCCACTCAGCGGCCGGCGATATATACGAGTTGTTTTGCATGAAATGCGCTTGCCGCAACAAGCCCCGACGCACGAAGACCTGGTTTGTGCTTTTGGCAATTTCGGCCCGCATTTCCTTGAGAAAAACCGCCTTCTGCTCCTGTTCTGCCGCAGTCAGGGAGGCCAGATAGGCCGCCCGGTTGAGGGCCAGGCTGCGCCGCACCACTTCCGAAGTCGTGTCCTGTGTAAAATTCAATTCATAAAAGCCTGATGGGCCCCAGTTGCGCGAGCCACGGGCCAACACCCGGTCGCCGTCGGCCCACACGCGGGTGATGTATAGTTCGTTCGCACTTGCCAAGTAGCCGTGCCAGGGAACAGTGATGCGGTCGCGCACCTCAAATACTCGCCAGGTAGCACCCCCGTCTTCCGTCTTCAGCACCAGCCGGCTGGTGAACTGAACCAGCAGCCGGGAACCGGCGCAAGTAACGGATGTTAGTTGCCCCAGGTGGCCGAGCAGCAATTTCGGCCGTTGCCCGCGCTCGGCGGCCCGGAGCACGTCCGCCCGCCCGGGTTCGTACGTCCGCGCTTGCCGAACCCGTTCGCTGTAGCGCACCGTGAGCAGCGGGCAGGTGAGCAGGGAGTCGGGCGGAATACGCTCTGCCAAAGGAGACTGCGCGAGCGGCGCTGTCGTGATGCGGTCGGGGCGGCCGGCCGGATTGCGAAAAAAATCCCAGCCGCTATTCACAATGCGGCCCCCTACCACGCGCACATTCAGCAAGGGCAGATAAGCTGCCGGCACCCAAAATCGGCCGGGGCTGAACGGAATGGAATCGACGCGCAGCACCTCGGAGCCGAAGGCGTTCAGCCCGTAAATGCGCATCGTGTCGGCACCGTGCACCACGTTCACGGCAAAATCCGGGGGCACGATTCCGCCGCCTGGCGTGGGCACGGCCGCGTAGGCACGGTAGCCGTCGCGGCCCTCCTGCCGAAAAGCAGGCGCAAAATCATAGCCCAGCCTCCGGCGGTCACGCAGTTCTTCGGGCGTGGCTGGCTGCCAGCTTGGAAAGCAGCGGTAGTCTGAACGGTTGGGTTCTACCAGCCGGCCATGCGGGTCGAACAATCGAAATCGCAGCTCGCCACCCCACGGCCCGGGCTGGGCCAAGCCGCGCCAAGCCCACGTGATAAAAAGTAGCAGCAACCAGCTTTTTTTCATGGATTGAATATAGCTGCCGCTCTCGCTGCACTACAGCGTCTTGCGGCGGTTCTTCTTGAATCCCTCGAACACCAGGTGGCCCAGCCTTTCAAGCCAGAATAGTTGCCCTTGCCCTGGTTCACTTCGGTAAATTCCTCCACGAACTTTTGCAAATAAGGGTCGGAGGTAATCATTTAGGTGGTGATGGGGATTTTGACGCGGCGGGCGGCGGTCAGGGGATTTGATTACTACCTTCCTATCTAGACCGAAGCTAGTTTTTTAGCAGTCGCCGGATTCTTTTAGAAAGGTCAGTTTGCCGTGGGCAATCAAGAACATCCTTCGCTGGCACGCGTCACTGACGCACCATCGAAGAAGGTACCGAATGGCCATCGCCGGGGCTGCGTGGGAGGGGCATGCCCCCGCCAGTTCGTTGAACGGAATCGTTAGGGCAGTACCGGCGTCCTCTGGGCAGGTCGCGCGCCCCTTCATTCAGGATAATCGGGCATAGGCCACAAATCAACAAGCAATTGCAACAGCCGCGAAAGGATAAACGCTGCCCACGGCCGTGTTTTGCAGCAACCTAACACCCACTTCGCTTATGCGCCGCGCTCACTTGCTCCTCCCCTTCCTCTGCCTGCTTGGCCTCGCTAGCCACGCCCAGGCTCCCCTCGCCCAGTGGCACCACCTCGACCCGACCGCCGACCACGTCATGGGCATCAGCACCGACCGGGCGTATGAACTGCTGCGCACCCTGCCGAACAAGCCCGCAGCCAAGCCCATCATCGTGGCGGTGATTGATGGCGGCATCGACACGGCACAGGTAGACCTGCGCCACGTCCTGTGGCACAACCCGAAGGAAATTCCTGCCAACGGCCGCGACGATGACCACAACGGCTATGCCGACGACGTGTACGGCTGGAACTTTACCGGCGGGGCCGACGGCCGCAACGTTTTCCGCAACCAAAAAGAGGAAACGCGCCTCTACGCCCGCCTCCGGCCGCAGTACGAGCACCAAACCCTGGCCATCGTGCCGCCTGGCAAAAAGGATGAATTCCGCCTATATGAACAGGCGAAGGAAGCTTATACCACCAAGCGGGCGGCGGCCGAGGCCGATTACGAAGACGACGCGCGCGAACTCACCAAAGACTTGGCCAACGTAGCCACCCTGCGCCGGGCCTACGGCGTGGCGGTGGTCGATTCGGGCCGCCTGCGGCAGCCGCCCGCCGATACGGCGCTCACCCGGCTGGCGGCGCGGTACTACCAAGCGGTGCGGGGCAAATTCGCCAACCTCGACTCGCTCACCAACCAGTACCGTAGCTACAACGCCAAGCTAAAGCAGGTTCTCGACTGCGAATACAACCTGGCCTACAACCCCCAGCCGCTGGTGGGCGACCATCCTGCCGACCTCGCGGAGCGCCAGTACGGCAACCCCAACGTGAAGGCCGACCCACGCGACCACGGCACCGAGCACGGCACCCACTGCGCAGGTATCATCGCCGCCGACCGCGCCAACAACCTCGGCGTGCGCGGCATTGCCGAGCAGGTGCGCATCCTGAGCGTGCGGGCCATCCCGATGGGTGACGAGCGCGACAAAGACGTGGCTAACGCCATCCGCTATGCCGTCGACAACGGCGCCAGTATCATCAGCATGAGCTTCGGCAAATATTTTTCGCCTGAGAAAAATGTGGTGGACGAAGCCATGCGCTACGCCGATAAGAAAGGCGTGCTGCTGGTGCACGCCGCCGGCAACGACCACCTCAGTGTCGACTCCACTACCCAATACCCCAGTCCACGCTTTCTCAACGGTCAGCCCATCCCAAACCTGATAACGGTGGGTGCCAGCGCCCGCACCAACGACGAACAGCTGGTAGCCAAATTTTCCAATTACGGCCGAGCGGTGGACGTATTCGCACCCGGCGTCGATGTGGTGTCGACCTACCCCAACGACCAGTATCGGCCCGGCAGCGGTACCAGCATGGCCACGCCTGTGGTGGCCGGCGTGGCGGCCGTGCTGAAAGTCAATTTTCCGCAGCTCACCCCAGCCGACCTCAAGCGCATTATTCTGGCCTCGGCCGCGCCGGTACATACGCAGGTGCGCAAGCCCGGCACCAAGCAGTTGGTCGATTTCGCCACGCTTTCGCGCACGGGCGGCATCGTCAATTTGTATGAGGCCGTGCGGCTGGCCAGCGCTGTGCCAGTGCCGGCCGCTCCCATCAGCGCGCAGGCCCGCCGCGGCAAATAGCTGTTATTCAGCCGCGCAAACGTAAAAGCGCCGCCGTAGTCTTGGTGCTAAGGCGGCGCTTTTACGTTTGCGCGGCTGAAAAATTACAGCGTCTTGCGGCGGTTCTTCTTGTAATCCTCAAACACCAGGTGGCCCAGCCCTTTCAGGCCTGAGTAGTAAGCTTTGCCCTGGTTCACCTCCGTGAATTCTTCCACGAACTTCTGCAGGTAAGGGTCGGAGGTAATCATGAAGGTGGTGATGGGAATCTTGACGCGGCGGGCGGCGGCGGCCAGGTTCAGGGTCTTGTTCACCACTTTGCGGTCAAGGCCGAAGGCGTTTTTGTAGTAGCCATTGCCTTCTTTCAGGCAGGTGGGCTTGCCGTCGGTAATCATGAAAATCTGCTTGTTGGGCGTTTTGCGCTTGCGCAGCAGGTCCATGGCCAGTTCCAGGCCAGCCACGGTATTGGTGTGGTAGGGGCCCACTTGCAGGTAGGGCAAATCCTTCACCTCAATCTGCCAGGCGTCGTTGCCGAACACGATGACGTCGAGGAAGTCTTTGGGGTACTTCTGCTTCACCAGCTCGGCCAGGGCCATGGCCACTTTCTTGGCCGGGGTGATGCGGTCCTCGCCGTAGAGTATCATCGAGTGCGAGATGTCAATCATCAGCACGGTGCTGGTCTGGCTCTTGTGCTCGTTTTCGCGCACTTCCAGGTCGCCCTCGGTCAGCATGAAGTTGTCGCCGTCCATGCCGTGATTCAGCTGGGCATTGCGGATGGACTCTGACATCTGAATCTGCTCCAGCGAGTCGCCAAAGCGGAATTCGCGCAGGTCGGTGCTTTGCTCGTCGCCCTGCCCGGTGTGCGGGGTGCGGTGGTTGCCGGTGCTGCTCTTTTTCAGCTTGCCGAAAATTTCCTCCAACGCCGACTTGCGGATGCCCTGTTCGGTTTTGGGCGTAATCTTGAATTCGCCCTTTTCCTGCTCGTTCTCATCGATGTAACCCTTTTTCTTGAGGTCATCGATGAAATTGCCCATGCCGTAATTGTCGTCGGTGAGGCCATACTGCTTATCCAGCTCGTTGAGCCAGGACAGGGCCTCACCCACGTCGCCAGAAGTGATGGTGACGAGCTGCATGAACAGCTTAAACAACGACTCAAAGCCCTTTTCGGGCTGGTCTTCGGGCACAAAATCGCGGAAGCGGAAGCCAACGGCCATAAGAATAGGAATACGGGATAAGGAAGGAGGTATAGAGGCTTGCCGCCAGACCGCCCGGCTCAGAAAACACCGCGGGCCCGCTTTATGTTCAGGTCTACAAGTTGCTTAGGCCTTTTCCCCTATCCCTAATTCCCTGTTCCCCCTTCCCACCCATGAAAGCCATCTGGAACAACACCGTCGTGGCCGAAAGCGACGACACCATCGTGGTCGAAAATAACCACTATTTCCCGGCCAATGCCATCAAAAAAGAGTTTTTTGAGGACAGCATTGCCCACACCACCTGCCCCTGGAAAGGCCGCGCCAGCTATTACTCCCTGCGCGTGAACGGCGAGCTCAACAAGGACGCCGCCTGGTACTACCCCGAAACGAAAGACGCCGCCAAGAATATCGAAGGCCGCGTGGCGTTCTGGAAAGGCGTGCGGGTGGAGCAGTAAGCCACAGACCGACTGAAGGCGGGCCTCCTACTAGCGTGACTGTCATCCTGAGCGCAGCGAAGGACCTTACCATGCTAGAACATTCTAACGTGGCAAGGTCCTTCGCTGCGCTCAGGATGACAGACGATTGCACTACTGTTTGCCCTCTTTCTACTCTTCGCCTGCGGCCACTTCCTCCACGCCTTCCTCTATTTTCTCTTCGGCTTCTTCGTGGTCGTCGGCGTCGGCTTGCTCCAACTCCTTTTCCTGCTCGTGCCAGCCGGTGGGCTCGTAGCTGAGGCGGATGTAGATGGGGTAGTGGTCGGAGCCGATATGGGTGAGGCGCTTGATTTCCTGCAGGCGGAAGTGCGCGGAGTGAAACACGTGGTCGAGGGGCCAGCGCAGCAGCTTGTAGTCGGCGTGGAAGGTGGGCAGCAGACCGCGCCCGATGCGCGGGTCGAGCAGGCGCGAAAGCCGCCGGAACAGCTCGGAAGTGTGCGACCAGGCCACGTCATTAAGGTCGCCGGCCACGATGGTGGGCCCGTCGTGGTGCTGAATGACCTTGCCCACCACCAGCAGCTCGGCGTCGCGCCGGGCGCTCGATTTTGACTCCTGCGGGGCCGGCGGCTTGGGATGCAAAAAGTGCAGGTTGACCGTGACGCCGCTGGGCAGCCGGACGCAGCCGTGAAACGAGGGAATGTCGGGGTCGAGGATGTAGCGAATCTGCGGCTCGATGAGCGGCAGGCGCGAAAACACCAGCATGCCGTAGGTGTTGGCCAGCGGGGCGTGGCAGGTGTAGGGGTAGTCCTTGGTGATGCCTGCCATCTGGCTCAGCCACCACTCGTCGGTTTCGACGGCCAGCACGATGTCGGGTTGCAAATGGCGCACGTGGCCCAGGCAGCGCGAGGCGTCGCGGTTGTACATCAGCACGTTGGCTACCATCAGGCTGAGGTGGTAGTCGTGGTCGTCGTCGGGGCGGCTGGCGTCGGCCACTTGCTTGCGGTGCAGCGGCGTGTAGGGCCAGATGCGGCTGAACTGGTACACCACCGCCACGGCCAGGCTCACCACAAACACGTCGTGGCCGAAGCTGCGCGGCGTGGGCAGTGCCAGCACCGCCACCAGACTCAACAGCAGCACGGCCACGATTTGCAGGCGCGGGAAGTCACAGATGCGAATCCACCAGGCCGTCTGGCGCAGGATGGGCAGCAGCGTGACGAGCAGGCCTGCGCCCCCCACTATCCACACCACCCAGTGGGCAACGGTTAGCAGGCCAGAAAGAAATAAGGGCATGAATGCGGAATAGGGTGGGATTATTGGGGCAAATAAATTGCGTTACTGTCATCCTGAGCGCCGCGAAGGACCTTCTCACGCCAGAAACCATTCGTTTTCTAACGTGAGAAGGTCCTTCGCGGCGCTCAGGATGACAGATTGGAATCTACACATCGTCCTGAAAGCCGCCTTTGCGCAGCTCCTCAATGGTGCGCATCACCCGGTCTTTGAGCGTGTTGCGGTGTTTCTCCAGCGAGTCGTTCAGGCGGGCGTTGTTCAGGGCCAGGATTTGAATGGCCAGGATGGCGGCGTTGGCGGCGTTGTCGAGGCCCACGGTGGCCACGGGCGTGCCAGCCGGCATCTGAATCATGCTCAGAATGGAATCGAGCCCCTGAATGGACAGCGAGCTGTTGATGGGCACCCCAATGACGGGCAGCGTGGTGAAGGCTGCCACCATGCCCGGCAGGTGGGCCGCCCCGCCCCCGCCACAAATCAGCACGCGTAGTCCGCGCTTGCGGGCACTTTCGGCGTATTCCACCATGCGGTGCGGGGTGCGGTGCGGCGAAACAAGCGTGATGTCGTAGGGCACGTTGAACTGCCGGAGCAGCTCGGCGGCGGCCGACATGATTTTCAGGTCCGATTTCGAACCCATGATGATGCCCACGATGGGGTTTTCGGTGGTGGGCCGGTCGGCCTCGGTGCCGCCCGCGGCGGCTGCTGAATCGGGAATCATATGACGGGGAAGCGGAAAAAGGCAGCACAGTCCGGCTAATACCAGGTTTTTGGCGCCGTTGCGGCGGCAAAATAGGGTTTTCTGGCCGGTTCGGCCCATTCCCTACCTTTGCGCGCATGGAAATTCTGCTCGCTACGTTCACCACCCTTTTTTCCGTCGTCAATCCGTTCGGAGCGATGCCGGTTTTCCTCACCCTCACCGCCGACGACCGCGCCTCCGAGCGGGCCCGCACGGCCCTGCGCGCCTGCATCTACATGGTGGCGGTGCTGAGCGTGGCCTTTTTCGGCGGGCAGTACATCCTCAACTTCTTCGGCATCAACATCCAGCACCTGCGCATTGCGGGCGGCATCCTGCTCATGCGTTCGGCCTTTGAGCTGCTCACGCCCGGCGGCAACCGCGACCGGGTGGGCCCCGACGCCCTCGAAGAAAGCAAGCACAAAGACGACATCAGCTTCACCCCGCTGGCCATGCCCATGCTCTCGGGCCCGGGTTCCATGGCCATTTGCATCGGCCTCATCCGCCCCACTTACGTCGACAAGGCGCTGACCGTGCTGGGCTTCGCGCTGGTAGCACTTGCGGCTTTCATCATTCTGCTGTTTTCGCTGCGCCTCACACGGATACTGGGCAAGCCCGGCATGGCGGCCATGTCGCGCATCATGGGTTTTCTCACGCTGGCCATTGGGGTCAACTTCCTGGCCACGGCCGTGGCGGCGCTTTTTCCGGGGCTCACGCGGTAGCACTTTGAACGTCATGCAGAGCGCAGCGAAGCATCTCGCATGCGCAATGCAATTTTTTCGATTGGTTTAGTTAAGCACGCGAGATGCTTCGCTGCGCTCTGCATGACGGGCTTCTAGGCTGATTATACAATCAACTTATAGCCAATGCCGCGGATATTCACAATCTGCACCTGCGGGTCATCTTTGAGGCAGCGACGGAGGCGGGTGATGAACACGTCGAGGCTGCGGCCGTTGAAAAACGAGTCGTCGCCCCACAGCTCTTTCAGCACCGCGGGGCGCTCCAGCACCTGGTTGCGCTGGTCGTGAAGGCGCTTGAGCAACTCGGCTTCGCGGTTGGTGAGGGTTTCCTCGTGGGCGTCGAGACGAAGTTTTTGCTTGGGGTAGTCGAACTGGTAGCGGCCGATGGCGAGCGGGCCGCCGGGCGCCGGCGCCGCTACGGGCTGCCGCGCCAGCTGCGCTTTGATGCGCACAATCAACTCATCCATGCTAAAGGGCTTTTTCAGATAGTCGTTGCCGCCCAGCTCGAAGCCGCGCACCACGTCGGCCGTTTGCGAGCGGGCCGTGAGGAAAAGTATGGGCACCGTGGCGTTTTCGCGCCGGATTTGCTCGGCCAGGGAGAAGCCGTCGAGCTTGGGCATCATCACGTCGGCCACCACCATGTCGGGGCACTGCAACCGAAACAGCTGCAGGCCGGCTTCGCCGTCGGCGGCCAGCTGCACGGTGAAGCCCCGGCTTTCGAGACTGTCTTTAACAATGAGGCCGAGCGAGGGCTCGTCTTCGATGAGGAGGATGGTGGGCATAAGCTAATGCGGGTAACCTCACCCCCGGCCCCTCTCCATGGGGAGAGGGGAGCCACGGCGGCGGGGCATTACAAAAATCTAAACCTCAATCACGAAAAGTCATTAGGCTCCCCTCTCCCCAAGGAGAGGGGCCGGGGGTGAGGTTTTTGCCGTCAGGTCTTTGATTCCTGCGGAATCAAAACATCAAACCGACTCCCCCGCCCCGGCTCGCTGTGCACGGTGATGCGGCCGCCGTGGCGTTCCACCACTTGCCGCACGTAATACAGGCCCAGGCCGAATCCCTTCACGTTGTGCAGGTTGCCGGTGGGCACCCGGAAGAACTGGTCAAAAATAGCTTCCTGGTAGGCGGGCGCGATGCCAGGGCCGTTGTCGGCCACGCTCAGGTGCCAGCCGGCCGCCGACTGCCAGCTGCGGATGGTGATGGCCACGGCTTCGCCAGCGTATTTAATGGCGTTGTCGATGAGGTTGTTGATGACGTTGCCCAGGTGCAGCGGGTCGGCTTGCACCGGGCCGGCGGGCGCGGCCTGTACGTCGAAGGCGACGGGCTTGGCGGCCTGCAATTGGTGCCGGGCCACAATCTCGTTCACCAGTTCGGCCGGCTGCACGGGCTCGGGCCGCAGCGCCAGCGGCTGGCGCTCGTCGGCGGCGATGTTGAGCACTTTTTCTACCAAATCAGACAGGCGCTGCAGCTCGGTGCGCGAGATGCTCAGGTAGGCCTGGGTTTTGGCGGGGTCGTTGAGGGCCCCAAAATTTTGCAGGGCTTCCACGGCGGCCGACACTGTGGCCAGCGGCGTTTTCAGCTCGTGCGTCATGTTGTTGATGAAATCGTTCTTGACGTCGGAGAGCTTTTTCTGCCGCAGAATCGTGCTCAGCATCAGCCAAAAGCAGCCCGTGGTGAGCGCCAGCAGCAGCACCGAGCCAGCCAGCAACCCGCCCATTGCCCGCAGGATGTAGGACGTGGGCGGCTGAAACGAGGCGCGCACATACAGCTCCCGAAACGGATTGAGTGAAACTGGCGGGGTTTTAACCGTGTAGCCCGCCCGCGTAGGGAGGCGGTCGAAGGCCGCGGACGGGCTGGCGCCGGCCCGACGCAGCGGCAGGCTCATCGTGTCGAGCACGAGCGTAGCATCGGCGCCGCGCAGGCGCAGCTCGCGGTGGTAGTTGGCAGACAGCTGGCGCAGGTTCACGGGCTTGCCGCCGGCCCAGTTATTGATAATCAGTCGGGAAAGCTTCCGCGCCAGGGTGTCGGAGGCACCGGACGGGACTGCTCCGGACTGGTCGAGGCGCTGCACCCGAATTTCCTTCACGTTGCTCAAATCCAAACCGGCCGGCACGCCATTGGGCTCCACTGCGCGCTGCACCAGCACATCGGGCCGGGCGCGGTGCGCGGTGTCGTCGCCCTTGCCCTGCCGCACCACCACGCGGTTGAAATGTCCCTCCTCGTCGGTATTTTGAAACACCATGATGCGGCCTTTGGCGCCGTGGTCGCGCTCGACAAACTGCCGGGCTAGGTCGAGCTGCTGGCGCTGCACCACACTGGCCAGGGCCTCGCGCGCGGTGCGGGCAAACTGGCTGGCCGTGAGTTGGTACGTGTTGTAAAGCCAATACGCCTGAAAGCCGTTGATGCCCACCATGCACGCCACCATGAGCCAGAAAATGGAGCGAATGCGGCGTTTCATGGACGTGAGCTAAAAAGTGGGCCTTGGCTCAACAAAAGTACGGGCTTTGCCAGGCCATTTGCGGCCCTTAACACTATTTAACACACAATAACAGTACTTTACAAAAGAATGCCGGTGCTTTGCAGTGTTCCATTCAACATCTGCTCAGCCCATGAAAAGTTCTGCAAAAAACCTGTTCCTGACCCTCACCCTCGGCCTGCTGGCCACCGGTGCCGCCCTAGCCCAAACCAGCGGCCGCATCAGCTACGAAGCCACCCAGCGCGTCGACCTCAGCAAGGTGCACATCGTGATAAATGGCCAGCAGGTTAAGCCCGGCAGCCCCGATTTCCCGGCCGACATTCCCGAGACCCGCTCCTTCGGCCTCAACCTGAGCTTTGCGGGTCCGGCGGGCAAGGAAGAGCGCGAAGGCGGCGGCATGACCATGCGCACCGTGACAATGAACGGCGACGGTCCCGCCGCAGCCCCACAAATGACCAACTTCGCCCGGCCCTTCGAGGAAGCCACCTACCTCGACCTGGCCAACCGCGCCACCACCACGGTGCTCACCGTGAAGAAGGACGATGCCTCCACCACCTACCGCGCCGACGCCCCCGTGCCCGCCCCCACCGGCTGGAACCTCACCGGACAAACCAAGAAAATAGCCGGCTACACCTGCCGCAAGGCCACCGTGCCCTACAAGAAGGAAACCTACACCGTGTGGTACACCACCGACCTGCCTTTCACCTACTCGCCGGTGCGCGAGCTGACGCCCGACAAGGGCGTGGTGCTGGCCCTGGAAAGCGAGCAGGAGCAATACCGCGCCGCCAAAGTGGACCTGAAGCCCGTGCCCGCCGCTGAGGTGCAGCCCGTGGCCACGGCTCAGAAAGTAACGCCCGCTGAGCTGAAAGACCTGCGCGAAAAGACCCTGGCCGATTTCCGCCAGAAGATGATGGAAGGCGGCGGCATGCGCTTCAACCGCAACTAGGCCGGCCATGCGTTTGCTTTTTTTACTGAGCTTGCTGCTCGGGCTGGCCGCGGCTGCCCGGGCCCAAACCACCGCGCCCGCCCGCTCGGTGCTGGGCTCCATCAGCGGCACGCTGGCCGATTCGGCCACCGGCAAGCCGCTGCGCGAGGCCTCGGTTTCGCTCACGCTGGCGCGCGATTCCAGCTACGTCACGTTCGGCATCACCGACGGCGACGGGCGTTTTGTGCTGCGCAGTGTGGCCCTGGGGCGCTATGTGGTGCAGGTGTCGGCGCTTGGCTACCGGACGCGGCGCGTGCCGGTGGCCGTCACGGCCGCTGCCCCCGCTCCTTTCCTGGGCACTTTGCGCCTGGGCGCCCTCAGCCAGAAGCTGAGCGAAGTGGTGGTGACGCAGGAGCGCGCCCCGGTGAGCGTGAGCGGCGACACCATTGCCTTCAACGCCAATTCCTTCAAAACCCAGCCCAACGCGGCGGTTGAGTCGCTGCTGAAAAAGCTGCCGGGCGTGGAAGTAGACCGCGACGGCAGCATCCGGGCGCAGGGCCAGGCCGTGAACCGCGTGCTGGTGGACGGCAAACCCTTCTTCGGCGACGACCCCAAAATGGCTACCAAAAACCTGCCCGCCGACATCATCGACAAAGTGCAGCTCTACGACCAGCAGAGCGACCAGTCGTCCTTCTCCGGCATCGATGACGGCAACCGCCAGAAGACGCTGAACCTGGTGACCAAGCGCGACAAGCGCAAGGGCTACTTCGGCACCGAGGCTGCGGGCGTGGGCACCGACAGCCGTTATCAGGCCCGCCTCGGCCTCAACCGCTTCAACAACGGCCGCCAGATTTCGGCCCTGGCCCAGGCCAACAATGTCAACCAGCAAGGCTTTGCCGATGAGGGCGGCCCGGCCGCAGCAAGTTTTGGACCGGCAGCGGGCGGCCCCAGTGGCGGCGGGGCAGTCATACGCATGGGCGGAGGGGGTCGTCAGAACGCGCTGGGCAGCAACAACACCCAGCCCACCAGCATTACCGAGAGCGGCGCGGTGGGCCTCAACTACCGGGATGCCTGGGGCAAGCGCGCCGAAGTGGCTACCAGCTACCTCGCCAGCCGAGCCACCGTGACGACGGACCAGCAGCTGCGCCGCGAGAACGTGGCTGGCCTCACCGGCACCGAAACCGGCCCGCCCCTCGTCACCGACCAAAGCCTGTTTAACCGCAGCACCACCAGCAGCCACCGCTTCAACATGCGGCTCGACTACGTGCTCGATTCGCTCACCTCGCTGCGCTTTACGCCCTACGCCTGGTGGCAGGGCAATGACCTGGCCCGCCAGAACAGCCAGCAGTCCAGCCTCGGTGGCCGCGTGCTCAACCAAGGATTGAACGGCTACACGGCCACTACCACCAACCCCAATGCGGGCGGTAACTTCCTGCTGATGCGGCGCTTCGGCAAGCCCGGCCGTTCGTTCTCGGCCAACCTGAAGTCGACGCTGAGCGACCAGGACGCGACGGCCTTCAACCAAGCCACCAACACGTTTTTCGACGCTGGCGGCGTGCCCACCGTGCAGCGGCTCAACCAGCGCATTGAGCAGGCCACGCCTACCCGCAGCAATGTGCTGAGCCTGTCCTACGTGGAGCCGCTGAGTTTGCGCACCAAGCTGGAAACGCACTACGCCTTCAATGATTCGCGCAACGACGGCCGCCGCCTCACCACCGATTTCAACGAAGCCACCCAGCAATACGACCTGCTGAACCCAGCGTTGAGCAACGAGTTTACCAGCCGCTTCCAGGCCAATCGGGCCGGGCTCACGCTGCAGAAGAAACGCCTGCGCTACACGGTAGGGCTGGGCCTGGATGCCCAGCAGGCCGATTTGCGGGTGCGCAACCTCTCGGCCGACACCACCGTGGACCGCCGTTTCACCAGCCTGCTGCCCAACGCTCTCTTCACCTACAACGGCAGCCGCAGCCGCTCGCTGCGCCTCAACTACCGCACCCGCCTCAACGCACCCACCGCCGCGCAGCTTCAGCCCGTGCGCGACAACTCCAACCCGCTCAGCATCCAGGCCGGCAACCCGAATCTGCGGCCCGAATACGTGCAAACACTGACGGCCAACTTCTCGCAGTTCAACGCCAGCACCAATCGCAGTGTGTTTGCCGTGCTCAGCGCCAGCCGCGTCGACGACCGCATCGTGTCGGCCACCACCTTCAACACCCGTGGCGTGCAAATTACCCGGCCCGTGAACGCCGACGGCTTCTACAGCGTGAACGGGTTTTTCTCGCTTGGCCAGCGGTTGAGCAAGCGTAAAATTAACCTTAGCCTGAGCACCAACAGCAGCTTTGTAAAGTCGCCCAGCCTGGTAAACGGCGTGCTCAACACCAGCCGCACCTGGAGCCTGGGCCAGGGCGCCAGCGCCAATTCGGCCTTTAACGAGCAGCTTGAGTTCGGTTTCAGCGCCAACATTACCTACCAAAACGCCCGATACTCCCTCCTGCCCAACCAAAACACCGACTACCTCACCCAAACCCTAACGGCCGATATCTTCTACCAGCTGCCCGCCCGCTTCGTGCTCACCTCCGACGTGTGGCTGAACAACAACACCGGCCGCGCCGCCGGCTATAACCAGCGTCTCGTGCTCTGGAACCTGGGCCTCGCGCGCCAATTTTTCGCCAACAAACAAGGCGAGCTCAAGCTCCAAGCCTACGACGTGCTGAACCAAAACCGCAGCGTGGTGCGCAACACCACCGAAACCTACGTGGAAGACGTTCGCAGCCGCATTCTGCAGCGGTACTTTCTGCTCAGCTTCACGTATAACCTGCGCCAGTTCGGGAAGTAGGTTGCGGCTTACCATTAATAATGAGGAACGTCATGCAGAGCGCAGCGAAGCATCTCGCTTGTCACCACTAATTCAATCGTTGTAACTACCTTATTTACTGCAACACGCGAGATGCTTCGCTGCGCTCTGCATGACGTTCCTCATTACTCCTCTATCCTCTTCTTTCTTCTGCAAACAGGGCAATGCGAATGAATAGATAATGTTTATGATATATCATAAACATTGCTTTATCTTTGCACTGTATGCTGAACTCCATCATCTTTTACTCGCTCGACAAGGCCATTCGCAGCTACCGGCGCATGGCTCAGGCCAACATCGACCGGGCTGGCCTCGACATCACGGTCGACCAGTGGCTGGTGCTGCGGGTGCTGCTGGAGCACAACGACCTCACCCAGCAGGACATCGCCGAGCGGGTGTTCAAGGACCAGGCCTCGGTGGCGCGCATGCTAGCTTTGCTCGTGAAACGCGGTCTGCTGTCGGCCATCCCGCTGCCCCACGACGGCCGCCGCACCCAGCTCCGGGTGAGCGCGCAGGGCCATCAAATGCTCGAGGCCGTGCAGCCCATTGTGCTCGACAATCGGGCTGTGGCCCTGGCCGGCATCGGCGAAGACGAGCTAGCGGTGCTGCGGCAACTGCTGGAGCGCATCGCCCTGAACTGCACTCCGGTAAGCAATTAGTTTTTAATTCTTACAACGACCTGCGTTGCAGCAAAATTTTTCGTTTCAAAGCAACCTTGATGACATGTCATAATCTTTTGCTCAACTGAGCAAATCCGTTTTCCAACCTCACCTTTTTTCTGCAAATCATTTTTCTGCTCTTCTGTATGAAAACCTTCCTTTTTTCTGCTTCTCCCCTGCTAGTAGCAAGTCTGCTCGCGGGTGCTCACCAAGCCCACGCCCAGGCGCCCACCGACGTGCGTGGCACCGTGCAAAGCACTGGCAATAGCCCCATCGAGTTTGCGACGGTGACCCTGCACCGGGCCAAAGACTCGACGGTGGTGAAAACCGAGTTTAGCGACGCCAAGGGCCTTTTTCAGTTTGAGCGGGCCGCAGCGGGGCGCTACCTCGTGTCGGCGGCGCAGGTGGGGTTTGAGCGACGGTGGTCGACGCCGTTTGAGGTGGCCGGGCAGGCCGTGGAACTGCCAGCCATGGTGCTGGCCACCAGCGCGGCCACTCAGCTCAAGGAAGTGAAAGTGGTGGGCCAGAAGCCGCTGTACGAGCGCGAGGCCGACCGCACCATTGTGAACGTGGAGGGCTCGACCCTAGCGGCCGGCAATACCTCGCTGGACGTGCTGCGCCGCTCGCCCGGCGTGACGGTGGATGGCAACGATAACCTGGCCCTGCGCGGCCGCCAGGGTGTTTTGGTGCTCATCGATGGCAAGCGCCAGCCCATGACGGGCACCGAGCTGGCCGAGTACTTGCGCGCCCTGCCCGCCGAGCAACTCAAAAGCATCGAGCTGATTACCAACCCGCCGGCTAAGTACGACGCCCAGGGCGGCGCTGGCATCATCGCTATCAACC
Source organism: Hymenobacter properus (assembly GCF_015694735.1). GTDB lineage: Bacteria > Bacteroidota > Bacteroidia > Cytophagales > Hymenobacteraceae > Hymenobacter > Hymenobacter properus. The sequence goes on from NZ_JADQDP010000001.1 coordinate 780,669, forward strand.
TCAAAAAAGACCAAAAGCTCGGCACCAACGGCAGCCTGAACCTGACCTATGGCCGCGGTGAATACAACCGCTACACCGGTGGCTTGAGCTTGAATCACCGCGAAAAAAATCTCAATCTGTTTGGCTCCTACAACTACTCCGACCGGTCGTTTTATAACACCCTGACCCTGCACCGGGAATTTTATGGGCCCGCTACCGGGGGCAGCCGCCAGCTCATCAGCACTTCTGACCAGGACAACCGCCAGCCGGTGCAGGCGTGGTCGCACAGCTGGCGCGGCGGGCTGGACTACAACCTGTCGGACAAAACCACGATTGGGGCCGTGGTGAGCGGCCTCAACAACCGCAACACCCCCGCCGGCACCAGCCAATCGGTGGTGTACGACCTGCAGCGCAACCAGGAGCTCCGCTACAACGCCATCAACACCGGCGAAAATCACCTCGACAACTTCGCTGCCAACCTCAACTTCCGCCGCACATTCGCCAATGCCTTCGGCACGCAGGAGCTGACGGCCGATGCCGACTACGCCAGCTACCACAGCCAGCGCGACCAGCTGCTGCAAACGTATTTCGTGAGCGAGCCCGCCCTGGCCAACAGCCTGGACCAGGACGGGCGCCTGACCATCCAATCGGTGAAGGCCGACTACACGCAGGCCCTGAGCAAGCAGTTGCGGCTGGATATGGGCGCAAAGTCGAGCTTGGTAAAAGCGGATAACGACCTCAAAAACTTCACCAACGGGCAACTGGACTTGACCCGCTCGAACCGCTTCCGCTACGACGAGAACATCAACGCGGGCTACGTGAACCTGAACTACAGCCAGCCCAAACTGACGCTGCAGGTGGGCCTGCGTGGCGAGCAAACCAACGCCACAGGCCTGCAGGACCGCGAAGTGGAGTACAAAGACTTCAAGCGCAATTACTTCCAACTGTTTCCGAGCGCGGCCATCAAGCGCCAGTTCTCGGAAAACCACGAGCTGGCCGTGTCGCTGAGCCGGCGCATCGACCGGCCGGGGTATCAGCAGCTCAACCCCTTCCGCCAGCTCATCGACCGCACCACCTCGCAGGGCGGAAATCCCAACCTGCTGCCCCAAACCAGCTACAACGTGGAGCTGACGCACACCTTCAAGCAGAAATACAGCCTGGGCCTGAGCTACAGCCGCACCAGCGCCCCCATTGTGGGCACCGTGGAGCCTGAGCCGGGAAGCACGGTGATTTCCACCTACCGCAACCTCGATTTGCAGCACTACTACGCCCTCACCCTCACTACCCCGGTGGACATCACCAAATGGTGGAAAACCTACAACAACGCCGTGTTCTACTACAACCGCTTTAATGGCGCCGTGGCTGGCACCAACCTCGACCGCGGCGGCGTCAGCCTGAACCTTACCTCGAATCACACCTTCACCTTCGGCAAAGGCTGGGGCGCTGAGCTGAGCGCCAGCTACGACTCGCGGCAAGTAGACGGTTTCTTCGTGTCGCGCCCAAACGGGGAGGTGGGCGCCGGCGTGCAAAAGAGCCTCTGGGAGCGTAAAGCCACTCTGAAACTGGCCGTGAATGACATTTTCTTCTCCCGAGTGGGTCGGGTCACGTCTACTTATGACAACTACGTGGAGCGTTTCGTCATGCGCCGCGATTCCCGTTTCGTCAACCTGACTTTTGGCTACCGTTTCGGCAACGACAAGCTGGCGCCCACGCGCCGCCGCAGCGGCGGAGCCGAGGACGAGAAGCGCCGCGCGGGGTAGGTTTAAGTAGCCGATTTGACCGTCATGCCGAGCGCAGCCGAAGCAGCTCGCGTGCGCCGTTTGTCATGCTGACGAAGGAAGCATCTTATCACTGCTGAACGTTAATTGTTCGAGATTGATAAGGTCCTTCGCATGCTCAGGATGACAGACGGCGCACGCGAGATGCTTCGACTGCGCTCGGCATGACGTTCTATTTTATTCTATTATCCTACCCGTCTGGCTCCCGACGTACCTTTGTCGTTCCTTATGCTGAAAAACGACCTTTTCCTCCGTGCTGCCCGTGGCGAAGCCACCGAGCGGACGCCTGTGTGGCTGATGCGCCAGGCTGGCCGCATCCTACCCGAATACCGCGCCCTGCGCGCCCGCCTCTCCGGCTTCAAGGAGCTGGTGGAAACGCCCGACCTGGCCGCCGAAGTCACCATCCAGCCCATCGACGCGCTGGACGTGGACGCCGCCATCATCTTCTCCGACATTCTGGTGGTGCCCGACGCCATGGGCCTGCCCTACGAAATGGTAGAAGCCCGCGGCCCGCTGTTTCCCAACGTCATCAAGTCGGCCGCCGATGTCGACAAGCTGCGTATCCCCGACCCCGAGGAAGGCCTCGGCTACGTGCTCGAAGCCCTGCGCATCACCAAAAAAGCGCTGAATGGCCGCGTGCCCCTCATCGGCTTCGCCGGCGCGCCCTTCACCATCCTGGCCTACATGGTGGAAGGCCACGGCTCCAAAACATTCAGCAAGGCCCGCGCCATGCTCTACCGCGAGCCCGCCCTGGCCCACCGCCTGCTGGCCAAAATAACGGCCACCACTATTGCCTACCTCAAGGCCCAGGTGGCGGCCGGCGCCCAGGTGGTGCAGGTATTCGACTCCTGGGCCGGCATCCTGCCGCCCGCGCACTACACCGAGTTTTCGGCCCGCTACATTCAGGAAATCACCGAGGCTCTGGCTCCGCTCGTGCCCGTTACGGTGTTTGCCAAGGGTGCCTGGTGGGCCGTGCCCGAGTTTGCCGCCATGCCCTGCCGCACCATTGGGCTCGACTGGAACCAGGACCCGGCTCAGGCCCGCCAGCAAGCCGGCGACAAAACCCTGCAAGGCAACCTCGACCCCTGCGCCCTTTACGGCACCCGCGAGCAGGTGAAAGCTGCCACCGAAGCCATGCTGCGCCAGTTTGCCGGCGGCCCCCACATCGCCAACCTTGGCCACGGTGTGTACCCCGACACCGACCCGGACAACGTGCGCGTGTTCGTGGACACGGTGAAGGCGTGGCGGGGGTAGTTAGCAAATCTATCCAATGACTCCGGAGAACTATCTCGGAACTGACTTTTAATTAAATGCTCCCTTGCCAGAAGCTGAGCGACTTCATTTCATAGGTTTGCTGCAAGGTCCCACTCCTGATGATTACCTGAAATTCATGGAGCGTCACAATGGTGGCGAAGGCCCCATTGGCAACGAAAGCTACTTGGCGTTATTCAGGCTCGATGCAGTTCCTGAATACAATACAAGTCTTAAAGACCTGTATTCAATCACCAACTACACTGTTTTTGCTTCCGATGGCGGCAATGCGATTTTTGCATTTAACAGAGCTGGGGAAGTCATAGAGTTTGATTTAATTGGCCTTGGGCCCGACGAAGCAATCAAGCATGGAGACAGTTTCCTGAGTTTTCTGAAGCTACTTCCATAAACCCAGAATCGACTCTTCATTTTCGCTTATTTCCCGCCCCATGACTGCCACCTTTAGCCCCGTCTTTTACCTCACCCTGGCCCTGCTGCTGGCGCTGCTGGTGTTCATGTGGCGCTGGTACCTGCGTCGGTCCGAGCGCTCGACTGTCGAAACCGTGATGGTGGTGCTTGTGACGCTGGGCAGCCTCTCGCCTTTGTTTTTCCTGGCTTATCTGATGCTGGTTCGCCGCTAGTAAAACGACGTAGGGACGGGGTGCCCCCTGCCCATCGTTGAACGGCACCGGTATTACGACGCAAACATCTGGTTGGGGCAAGCTCCTACCACTACCCCAATTTATTCCTTTTATGGACGTAAAAGACAGCAACGGCACTCTGCTCACCGAAGGCGATTCCGTTACCCTCATCAAAGACCTCAAAGTGAAGGGCTCTTCCCAAACGCTCAAGCGCGGCACGCTGGTCAAGAACATCCGCCTCACCAACAGCCCGGCCGAGATTGAAGGCCGGGCCGGCGGCAGCACGATGGTGCTGAGAACCGAGTTTCTGAAAAAAGCCTAGTGCCGCGGCTTCTCCTGAGTTTCCTGCTCGGGATGCTGGGCCTGGCTCCGCCAGCGTGGGCCCAGCAACAGGCGCGCATCCTGCTCAAAGTGGCGCCCGATAGCCAGCATTTCTGGTGCCGCTACACTGTGTGGCTGCCGGCCGGTTCGGCCCGCAGCCCCCGGTTTCTCAATTTGGACCGGCGTTTTACCGTAATTCGCGTGCGCAGTCCGCGACTGAGCGGTCTGTCCATTCAGCCCTATCTGTACGCGCCATTTCAAGACACCGTGCAACGCATAGCGCTGGCCCATCCCGGGTTGAAGCAACGCCGCAAGCGCGTTACCATCACTTACGAGGGCACCTTGTCGGACCGGTATGCAACCGACCAGGTGATGGAATTCAGCCGCTCCACCCTCTGGCTGCCGTTCGTGCCCTACCAGGAAGACGCGCCCCTCGCCTACTCGCTGGACGTGCAGGTGCCGGCGAGCTATACCGTAGTGAGCACCCGACCGTCGCGAAAGGCGCGCGCCGGACATTTTCGCTTCCGCGGCCGCACCTCGGCCATCGAGCCCACGGCGCTGGTAGGCCGGAATTTTCATCAGCTCACGGCCGCGCCGCCCAAGCCGGCGGTGACTGTCATCAAGGCAAACCCTTTACTACGAGCCGACACGCTGCTGCTGGCCGAGGCTACGCGCATCTGCAGCTACTACAACCAAACCATTGGCCGCCGCGACAGCATCGCGCGCTTCACGGTGCTGCTGCCCGGCACCAACCGCAACGCCTTTGCCCTGCTGGACAATGCCGTCGACATCACCTATTCCGATTTCGACGTGCGCAAGCGGGAAGACCGGCTGATTCTGGCGCACGAAATCAGTCACAAGTGGTGGGCCTACGGTTCCATCAGCACCTACGAAGAGTGGCTGAACGAAGGCTTCGCCACCTATTCTGGCTTGCTTTACCTGCGCGCCGCGGGCGACACCGCCGGGTTCCGAACGGAGCTTGATAAGCGGCTGGCTTCGGCGGCGGGCGCCCCGCCCATCCTCGGCTTCGACCGCAGCAAATACGACTACCCCACCATCCGCCGCGTGGTGTACGCCAAAGGCACCGCCGTGCTGCACGCCCTGCACACCCGCGTGGGCGACGACGTTTTTCTACGCCTCCTGGCAGCTACAGCCGCCCGGAAAACGGCTACCACCGAAGGTTTTCTCACCCTGGTAGGCCAGGAAGCGGGCCCCGACACCCAGCGCTGGCTTCGCGAACAGCTCGCCCGCTAACTTTCGGGCCGGCGGCAGCCCACGGCCGGGCTTCCGTCAATCCCATCATCATGCCTACTGAGCAGGAAAAAATGCTGGCCGGCGAACTCTACGCCGCCTTCGACTCGGAGCTACTGGCGGCGCGCACCCGCGCCAAGCGCCTGCTGCACCGCCTCAACGTGACGGAATATCTCGTCACCGACGCGGCCCGCGAAATTCTGGCTGAGCTCATTCCCCACGCCGGCCGCAACCTGTGGGTAGAGCCACCCTTTCACTGCGACTACGGCAGCCACATCCGCTGCGGCGACAACGTGTACTTCAACGTGAACTGTGTGGTGCTCGACGCGGCCCCGGTCACCATCGGCTCCAACGTGCTATTTGGCCCCGGCGTGCAGCTCTACGCCGCCACCCACCCGCTCGACGCCACCGTGCGCCGCACCCTGGAGCTGGCCCGCCCCATCTGCATCGGCGACGACTGTTGGCTGGGCGGCGGTACCATCGTGTGCCCCGGCGTGAGCATCGGCGCGGGCTGCGTCATTGGGGCGGGCTCGGTGGTCACAAAAGATGTTCCGCCCTATTCGCTGGCCATGGGCAACCCGGCGCGGGTTATCAGGAGCCTTGGGCCGGCAAGTATTGAAAAAGGAACGTCATGCTGAGCGCAGTCGAAGCATCTCTACCGCACAACGCAATTAATCTACTGCTGCGGTAGAGATGCTTCGACTGCGCTCAGCATGACGTTTCCTTACCCCGCACCATAGCCTCTACAGCCCCGCTTCCTGGGCTTCTTCCAGCAGCCGCTGCTTCTCCACGGGCACCACACCCACTTGCTCGCACACCAGCCCGCCGCCCAGGTTGGCCAGCGCTGCCGTGAAGGCTGCCGGCCGCCCCAGCGCCACGCACAACGCCGCGATGCTGATGACGGTATCGCCCGCGCCCGACACGTCGGAGATAGTGCGCAGGTGGGCCGGCAGGTAAGTTTTTTGCCCATCCTGCTGGGCAAACACGCCGTACTCGCTCAGCGTTACCAGCACGATTTCAGGCGTCAGGACGTCTTGCAAGCGGGCCACGGCCGCTTCAAAGCCGGCGCGGTCGGCCACCGGGTCGCCGAATTCAAGCTTCAGGCCCTCGCGCAGCTCTTTCAGGTTGGGCTTAAACAGCATGCAGTGGCGGTAAGCCAGGAAATTCTTTTTCTTGGGGTCTACCACCGTGGGGATGCCGCGCTGCCGGGCCCGGGCAATGCACTCGGTGATGGTGGCCTCGCTGAGCACGCCCTTGTCGTAGTCCTCAAATACTACCACGTCGGCGCGGGCCAGCAGGTCATCGTAGGCGGCGAGCAGCTGCGCGGCTTCGTCCGGGTTCAGGTCGGTTTCCACTTCCGAGTCGATGCGCAGCAGCTGCTGCCCGTGGGCCAGAATGCGCTGCTTCACCGTGGTAGGGCGCTGGGCGCTGCGCAGGATGCCATCGGCGGGCAGGCCGCTCTCGTGTAGCAGTTGCAGCAGCTGGTCGCCGCCTGCGTCGGTACCAATCACGGCGCAAAGCAGCGGTGTGGCGCCCAGCGCCTGCACGTTCAGGGCCACGTTGGCGGCCCCGCCGAGGCGGTTTTCGGTGCGGGCCACGTGCACCACAGGCACGGGCGCCTCGGGCGAGAGGCGCGTGGCCCGGCCCCACACGTAGGCGTCCACCATCACGTCGCCGATGATGAGGACACGCAGGTTGTTGAAGTCGTTGAAAAGGTCGGTTAAGGAAGTCGTAGGCAAGGTTTCGCTGAATTTGCGACGTTTAGATAGAGCGTCATGCAGAGCGCAGCGAAGCATCTCGCGTGCAACAGTAATTTAATGTTTGGACTACCTGAGCACGCGAGATGCTTCGCTGCGCTCTGCATGACTCCTTATTTGGAATGATTAACTCAGCTTCGCCAGACTCACCTTCACCCGCCGAAACGCTTCCGCCAGCTTTTCATCGGAGGCGGCGGTGCTGAAACGCATGCAGTTGGGCGCCCCAAAGGCGTCGCCCGACACGGCCGATACCAGCGCGTCGTTCAGCAGGTACAGGGCCAGGTCCATGGCGTTGCCAATGGTGCGGCCATCGGGTGCGGTGCGGCCAAAATAGGCCGATACCTCCGGAAAAATATAGAAAGCCCCACTGGGCGTGGGCGTTTTAAAACCAGGAATGTCCTTCACGATGTCGAGCACCAAATCGCGGCGGCGGCGGTAGGCGGCCACCATTTCATCGGCCGAGGCGCGGCCGCCACGCAGTGCAGCCAGGCCGGCGCGCTGCATGATGGAAGAAGTGCCCGAAGTAATCTGGCTCTGCATCTTTTCGCAGGCGTAGGCAATGTCGGGGCGGGCGGCCAGGTAGCCCAGGCGCCAGCCGGTCATGGCGTAGCCTTTCGAGAAGCCATTCACGGTAATCACCCGGTCGCGCACCTCGGCAAATTGGGCCAGGCTCACGTGCTCGCCCACAAAATTGATGTACTCGTAAATCTCGTCGGCCAGGGCGTACACCTGCGGGTGCCGGGCCAGCACTTCGGCAATGGCACCCAACTCCTCGCGCGAGAAAACGGCGCCTGTGGGGTTGCAGGGCGAGGAGTACATCACCAGCTTGGTTCGCTCTGTTATGGCCGCCTCGAGTTGGGCGGCAGTCACCTTGTACTCGTTTTCGAGGGTGCCCACCAACGGCACGGCCACGCCCTCGGCCAGCTTCACCATCTCCTCGTAGCTCACCCAGTAAGGCGAAAACACGATGACTTCATCCCCAGGATTTACCAGGCTCAGCACCGCATTGGCCAGGGCCTGCTTGGCGCCGGTGCTCACCACAATCTGGTTGGGTTGAAAGTCTAACTGATTGTCGCGCTTGAATTTGTCGCAGATGGCCTGCCGCAACTCTGGTATGCCCGCCACGGGCGTGTAGAACGTGAAGCCGTCATCCAACGCCTGCTTAGCCGCGTCTTTAATATACTGCGGCGTCTGAAAATCAGGTTCGCCAAAGCTGAGATTGATGACGTCGAGGCCCTGGGCTATCAGCTCCCGACACTTCTTGGCCATGGCAATGGTGGCCGATTCCTGCATGACCGTAACCCGGTCGGACAAAGGCGAGGTGGTGGCGGAGGCAGCGGTTTCAGGCATAAGCGGCGGCAGTGAATGAAGCGGCAAAGGTAAAGTAGCGCGGACTTTGTAGTCTGCGTCCCCGCTCGCCCGCCGCACGACCACCAAGCGGCAGGGAGACGCGGACTACAAAGTCCGCGCTACGGCCCCCTACTCCCCCATCCGGCGCCAGCAGCGCCACAGCACGCTCAGGTCGGTGCTGGGTTCGTAGTCTTTGGCGTAGAGCAGCTCCAGCCGGCGCTTGGTGGTATCGTTGAGCGGCGTGGCCGACACCGCGGCATCGGCCGGCGACACCACGGCGGGCACGGCGCGGGCCGGGCCGGGCGTGTAGCGCAGCCCCACCCAGGTGCGGCGGCCCAGCAGCACGGCAGCGCAGTTGCGCAGGAAGCCCGCCTTGCGCGGCTGCAGCCACAGCAGCACCGGAGCCAGCGCCAGCAGCCCGGTGCTTAGCAGCACATCAAGCAGGCGCTTGGCGCGGGCCTGGCGGGGCTGGTAGAGGTTGAGGGCAATGTCGAGGGTGTAGTAGTCGCCGGGTGCGTCTTTGCTGCTGCTGCCGATGATGTACTGGCTGTCTTCGGGCAGGATTTTGTAGGCCACCGGCGGGTCGGCCGGCAGGCTGAGCATGAGGGCAATGATGCGACTGGCGGGCAGGTCTTTGCCACAGAAAATCAATTCATCCAGCGCATAGAGACGAATGATGTCGGCCAGCTGCCGCAGCTCGCCCAGGGGTTCTTCGGGCGGCTCGGGCGCATCGTAGCGGTGCGAGTAGGACGTTTCTACCGCGGCCGCTACCAGTGTTTCGACGGGCACCGTCGACACGTAGCCGATTACGCGCGCCTGCACGCTGGCTGCCTCCAACAGGCGGCGCACCCGGCGGCTTTCGGGGCCCGAGCCCACGATGGCAATGTTTTTCTGGCGCCGCTCGGTCAGGCGCAGGTCGCGGTAGCGCAGGAAGTGCACCAGCACCTGCCGGCCCACTAGGGCGGCCACCGTCCAGGCCCCACCCAATATTATCAGGGCCTTAGAAAAGCGCCAGGCGTCTAGGTAGTTCGAGGCGGCCGAAATCAACAGCGTGCCTACAAAGGCTCCGCGCGCCACCCGCGAGGTGCGCACCGGCGGGTCGTAGCCCCCGCTCAGGTACACCGATGCCAGCCACACCAGGATGTAGACGGGCACGGCCACCTCCATGTACTGCGGTGGGTAGGCGCCGGGCACAAACTTGTGGTTGTTTTCCCAGTAGGTTTTCAGGAAGTACATGCCGCCCCAAATCAGGCCGGCATCAAGCAGCAGCGGGGCAATGCGCACCACCAGGCGCTCCAGCACGGCCGCGCCGGCCCGCAGCCAGATGGCGGCGTTTATCAGCAGCGAAAACAGGCCCGCTCGGCCCGGCGCGAAGTGCTTCTGCGCGAAAATCACCATGGCACGGTAAAACACGAACACATAGTTCACGCTTGTGCGCTTGGTGCTTTCGCCCTTGTAATGAATGATGCGGGTGCCGGGGAAATAATAATTCTTCCAGCCGCCCTGGGTGAGGCGGTACGAGAGGTCGATGTCCTCGCCGTACATGAAGTAGTCTTCGTCGAGCAGGCCCACCTGGTCCAGCGCTTCCTTGCGCAGCAGCATAAAAGCCCCGCTCAATACTTCGATTTCGTGGGTCTGTTCCTTGTCGAGAAAGCCGAGGTGGTAGCGCCCAAACGTGCGCGACTTCGGAAACACGCTCGCCAGCCCAAACATTTTGTAAAAGGCCACTGCCGGCGTGGGCAGGGCGCGCTTGCTTTCGGGCAGGAAGTGGCCCTGGCCGTCGAGCATTTTCACGCCCAGGCCGCCGCAGTTGGGGTGCTCGTCCATAAAAGCACAGCAAGCCCGGAAGGTATCTTCCTCCACCACCGTGTCGGGGTTGAGCAGCAGTTGGTACTGGCCGGTGGCCTGGCGCAGGGCCTGGTTGTTGGCTTTCGAGAAGCCCGGGTTGTCGCGGTTGGCAATGAGAATCACCTCCGGAAACCGCTCGCGGACCATGCCCACCGAGCCATCGGCCGAGTTGTTATCGACCACAAAAACCTCCACCGGCTGGCCCAGCTTCTCCACCGCCCGCCGCACGGACAGCAGCGCCTGCTCCAGAAAGTAGCAGACGTTGTAGTTGACAATAATGACGGAGAGCTTGGCCACAGCCTGCGAATTTACACAGGGCCTGCCATTACAGGTAGCGCGCAAAGCAATAGCCCCTTCTTTCCGCCTGCTTTAGCCGGCCTTGCCTCTGGCCAAAAAGAGCGGGCAGCACGGCTGGCTCATCCGCCAACAACCGCCAGAACGCAGCTGCCGGCGCTCCAGCAGCTGCGTCCCATCGCGTGCTCAAACGAGCAAATCCGCTTTACAGCATCATCCCGCCCGTGGCTTCCAGGCGCTGGCCATTGAGCCAACGAGCCGCATCGGAGCACAGGAAGGCCACGATGCCGCCAATGTCGTCGGGCTCGGCCACGCGGCCCAGGGCCGTAATCTGGGCCACGTAGGCACGGATTTCGGGCGTGTCCGTCATGGCGCCCCCACCGAATACTGCGCCCGGGGCCACCACGTTGGCGGCAATGCCCCGGCTGCCCAACTCCAGGGCCAGGTAGCGCGTGAAGACTTCCACGGCACCTTTCATGCTGGCATAGGCCGCGCTGCCTGCGAAAGCCACCCGCGTGGTACCAGAGGAAATATTGATAATCCGGCCGCCGTCGCGCAGCAGCGGCAAGGCCTTTTGCGTGAGGAAGTACACGCCCTTGAAATGAATATTGAGCATCTCATCGAACTGCGCCTCGGTGGTTTCGGCAATGGGGGCCGTGAGGCTGGTGCCGGCGTTGTTGATGAGAAAGTCGAACCGGTCGGTGTCGAAGGTTTTCTTCAGGGTCGTAGCCAGTTGAGCAAAGAAGTCATCGAAGGTGCTCGGGTTGGCGGCGTCGAGGGGCAGGGCCGCGGCGCGCTGGCCCAAGGTCTCAATGTCGGCAACTACGGCCGCCGCTTCAGCCTGCTGGGTGCGGTAAGTCAGCACCACGTCGATGCCTTGCTGGGCCAGTTTCAGGGCCATGCCTTTGCCCAGGCCGCGGCTGCCGCCGGTGACGAGGGCGATTTTGGAAGTACTCATGGGGAGTGCGTTTGCAGTGTTAAATGAACACGACAAAGGTCCCCTGCCCCGCCCCCGGCGGTGTTGTAGGCGCCAATCCGCTTTATGTAAAAATCAAACCAGCGCGGGGTCCAGCGTGCGGAAAGCGCCGGGGCTCATGGCGGCGTAGCGGCGGAAGAAGTGCGAGAAGTGGGCCACATCCACAAAGCCCAGGCTGTCGGCAATTTCCCAGAGCGTCCACTCCGACTCGCGCAACAGCACCTTGGCCTCCTGCGCCAGCCGCCCGCCTATGAGGTCGGTGGTGGTGCGGCCGGTGCGGTCCTTGAGCACTTTGTTGAGGTGGTTGACGTGCACGGCCAAGCGGTCGGCGAAATCTTTGGCCGTGCGCAGCGCCACGCGCTGCTGGGGCGTGGCAAGCGGAAACTGCCGCTCCAGCAGCTCCACAAAGCGCGAGGCCAGCCGCGCCGTAGCCGATTGGGCCGGGTGTAACTCCGTGGCGGGCTGCTGTTTCTGGCCCAGGTGCAGCAGTTCCAGCACGTAGGCCCGCAGCAGGTCGTACTTGTGCGCGTAGTCGGAAGCCAATTCCTCGTGCATGCGGGCAAAAATGGCCGTGGCCCGGGCCGTTTCGGCTGGCGTGAGTTGAAATACGAGGTAGCCGTCGGCCCGGAACAGCGGCAGCTCTTCAATGGTAAGGCCACCTAGTACCGGCAGCAAAAACTCGGCTGTGAAGAGGCACATGTGCCCCACCTGCCGCTCAGCCGGCCGCCACTGAAACACTTCCTTCGGGCTCGAAAAAACCAGTGTATCAGGCGCTATGGCAATGGTTCTGCCACCATAGTCGGCGCTGCTGCGGCTTTGCAGTAAGCTGATTTTATAAAAGGTTCGGCACGGATACGACGTGCCGGGCCGCAGTCGACTCGTCTCCCAAAAGTCAGCCAGATTGAACAAATTGAAGTGGCCGACTTCGCGCTGAATGCCGCCCGGCAAAAGCGCGTTCAGGTCCAGGCTGGTGCAGGGCGCTAGTTCCTGATAAAGGGCAGCAAGAGCAGAGGTGGTCATGGCTGCGGGAGCTTGTAAGATTCAAAGCCACAGCAACCCGCCGGGGAGAGGAAAGTTTTTTCTTAAGCCAAGGGTTGGGATGAATGCAAAAAGCCCCGGCACTGCGCAGTGCCGGGGCTTTGTCACATTAGAAAGGTAGTCGCTGAGAAAAGGACGAATTGCTTCGTCTGCGCTTGATGCGCGGAATGCTCGCAATGACAAGCGGCCCGCCCCTGCGGCCTCCCGCCTACCGCGCCTGGCGCAGGCGCTCCACGATGCTGCGGCCGAGGGTGATTTCGTCGGCGTATTCCAACTCCCCACCCACCGGTATACCGCGGGCAATAGTGCTGATGTGCACGTTGGGCAGGTCGCGCAGGCGGCGCGAGAGGTAGAAGGCCGTGGTGTCGCCCTCCATGGTGGGCGATATGGCCAGGATGACTTCGCGCACTTCCGAGTCTTCGGCCGCGGCGCGGGCCACCAGGGAATCGATGTGCAAATCGGACGGGCCGATGCCTTCGATAGGCGAAATCACGCCGCCCAGCACGTGGTACACGCCCTTGTACTGGCCGGTATTTTCGATGGCAATGACGTCGCGCACGTCCGATACCACGCACACCAGGCTGTGGTCGCGCAGCTTATTGGCGCAAATGGCACACTCCTCGGTGTCGGAAATGCTGTGGCAGGTGTTGCAATAGGTGATTTCAAAGCGCATCTTGGCCAGCGCCTCGGCCAGCGAGGCGGTGGTGTCCATCTCGGCTTTGAGCAGGTGCAGGGCCAGGCGCAGGGCCGTTTTGCGGCCGATGCCGGGCAGGCGGGCCAGCTCGCCCACGGCATTTTCAATCAGTTTGGAAGGAAATTCCATTCGAAGGGGAAAGGAGTAAAACTGTCATCCTGAGCGCAGCGAAGGACCTTCTAACGCCAGCACTGAGTGCAGTATTTTCAAACAATGCACGCGCTTGAAAAGGTCCTTTGTTTCTGCTTCCGCAGAATGCTTAGGAGAACAATTCTTGCTATTTCTACTACACGACGTCGGCCGAAATGCCGCGGTCGTGAATGGCGCTGCACATGGGCTCCAGCTCCTCATACGTACCCACCTTCACGGCGCATTTGCCCTTGTAGTGGATGAGCAGGGTGCACTGTTCGGCTTGCTCGGGCTGGTGGCCGCACACCTCCATCAGGGTTTTGATGACGTGGTCGAAGGTGTTGATGTCGTCGTTGTACACCACGAGGTTGCGCAGTTCCAGTTCTTCTTCGAGCAACAGGACGTCCTCATCGTGCTCAATTTGCGGGCGAGTATTCATAAGGGCAAATTTACGCAGGAAACCCCGCGCGGGGCAGCCGTTTATAACTGCAAACCGCCCAATTTCGTTTCCTCAAATCGGCCCGATTTTGTTCGCATTGTCGGGGCTGCGCCTTCACCCGCTTCCGCCTGCTATGCCCGTTCCGTCCGCCGACTTCAAAAAAGCCCTCAAGCGCCTCTCCGAGCCCGAAAAAGAAGCCCTGCTCCTGCGCGCCGTGCGCCGCGATGCCGAGCTTTACGAAACCTTCCGTTTCGAGCTGCTGGCCGACGTGACCCTGGGCCAAATCCAAGAAGAAACCGCCGACCGCATCCACGAGCTGTTCAACGTGGCCGTATCGGGCCGCCTGCTCAACCGCAGCCTCGTGAAGGCCGTGCGCGCCAGCGTGCAGGAAGCCGCCCGGGCCCGCCGCATCACCAAAAGCAAACAGCTCGAAGTCGACCTGCTGGTATACATCCTGCGCCAGTGCATCGATAACTACTCCGGGCAATTCGACAGCGTGTACGACGGCTTCTACCGTGCCACCGCCCGGCTGGCCGCCAAGCTGCCGGCCCTCGTGCTCAAAACCCTGCACGAAGACCTGTGGGTGGAATACCAGGGCGAAATCGACGAGATATTGCGCGAGCTGCACAGCCGCAGCAAAAGCCACCACCTCAGCTTCGAGCTACCGCGCAAGTTTGAGATACCAGAATAAAAAAAGCCCGCCAAATCTGGCGGGCTTTTTTGCTTTATCTGCTGGGCAGCAATTAGGCTTTCTTAGCAATCACGTTGAAGGTCAGGTCGAACGTGTCGTAGATGGCTTTGTCGCCGATGCTCTCGAAGAACGATTTCGAGCCGTACTTCAGGCCGAACTTGGTGCGGTCGATGGTCACCTTGCCGGTGGCCGAAGCCAAGTCGCCTTTCACGCCCACTTTGGCGGGGAAGCTGATGCGCTGCGTCACACCTTTGATGGTCATGTCGCCGGTGATGGTGGCGTTGTCAGCATCTTTGGCGGCGCCTTTGATGGGGGTCACGCTCACAATTTTGAAGGTCGAGGTGGGGTAGGTAGCCACGCCGAAGAAATCGTCGCTGCTCATGTGGCCCACAAATTTGCCGTGGCTTTCGGCGTCCTTGATGTCGGTGGCCTTCATCGACTTCATGTCAACGGTCACGGTGCCGCCCACGATGGCGTTGCCTTTCACCAGCAGCTCGCCCGAGCTGAAGTTCATGGTGCCGTTGTGGCCGTGCGTCACGGCTTTGCCTTCCCAGCCCAGGGTGCTCAGCTGCGGTTGCACAGCGTAGGCAGGGGCGTTGGTGGCCATTTTGGCGCTGTTATTTTTTTGGGCCGAAGCAGCGGGGGCAGCGCCCAGTACAGCAACGGCAAACAGAGCGGGCAACAGGTATTTTTTCATCTGAAAAAAGTAAAAAAGGGTAAGTGTTCTAATTGAAATGTGGCTGGGTAGCCTCTAAAAAGCGTGCCAAGGGCCTACTCGCAGGAAGGCAGGTCGGGGGTTGCCCCACCTTCATCGTCGTCGGTCCGAATTTTGTCGAGCAGGGCGTTGAGTTGGCGGGCCTCCTCAGGGGTGAGATGCTGGGTGCCGTTTTTTTCCATCAGGCCGGAATCCTCGATGCTCTTCAGCAAATCGAGGCCGGCCGGGGTAATGCGGATGTCCACGGCGCGGCGGTTGCCGGGGCACACGGTGCGGGTCACGAGTTTCTTCTCCTCAAGCCGGTCCACGATGCGGGAGGCGTTGCTGGTTTTATCCAGCATCCGGTCAATAAGCAGGGCCACGGTAGCGGGCCGGGGGTGCTGGCCCCGCAAGATGCGCAGGATGTTGAACTGCGGCAGCGTGAGGCCGAACGACTTAAACGCAGTAGCCTGCCGCAGCTGTAGCCAGCCGCTCGTGTACGTCAGGTTGATAACGGCCTTCTGGTACTCGTCACGGAAAGTGGGCTGCTTGATTTCGTCTTCGATGCGCATGTGAGGCAGTGGAATCGGGTGCAAATTTATGTACATACATTTAATGTCGCAACATCGTTCCCAAAAATATTTTAAAAAAGATGTTTTGACTTGCCGCTTGACCATCTCGCAGGCAAAACACGTAAGCTAGGCCATTTCACATTATTTCCTCCTAGCTATGCTTCGTTTCCTGCTCCTAGCTTCCATGGCCGGCTGCCTGGCCACTGCCCCCCGCCTGGCCGCCGCCCAGGATGGCGGCTTTCCCGTGCAAACCACGGCCAATACCCAGTTTCTCATGCAAAACGGCGAAGTAGTGCGGCGCGACGGCGGCCAAATTACCTCGCTCACGCAAAACGTGAAGCTAAGCAACGGGGTCAAAATCAATTACAAGAGCGGCATTGTGGAAATGCCAGCCGACAAAATAAACCCCAAGGGCAAGAAAATTACCCTGCACGAAGGCGACTACGTGCGCCCCGACGGCGGCGTAGTCTTCGCCACGCCCAGCAGCGCCGCCGCGGCCCGGGGCGATGCCGCCGCGGGTACCCCAGGCGCCAACGGCGCCCGCTACGATACCTACGTGCAGCACGGCCCCGGCTTCTCCGACCCTGCTATCCAAATGGGCCTGCTCCAGAAAAAAGTGGAATTGCTGACGCAAAAAGTGCAGCTGCTCAGCCGGGGGCGGACGGACTTGCCCGACACCAAGTCCATCGACGACCAGCTGGCACAAATCAATTCGCAGCTGAATGCGCCGAAGTAAGCCTTTTAGGCATCTGCCAGAATAGATAAACAGCCCGTCATGCTGAGCGCAGCCGAAGCATCTCTACCGCGCAAGTAATCATTTACTCTTGCACGCGAGATGCTTCGGCTGCGCTCAGCATGACCGTTTTAGTATTAACCTAACAATGCAGACAGCCTTTAGCTGTTCAGCCGCAACAGCCCTCCCGATTCCGTCACTGCGCCAAAAGGCTCGTCTTTCACAATAAGGAAGCCATCAAGGTCGTGCACGTCGGCCAGGGCGCTGATTTGCAAGGCGGCCGCAATACCCACCGAGGTTTCTACCATACAGCCCAGCATCGGGATGAGGCCGTACGCCCGCGTCTGGCGTAGCAGCTCAATGCCGCGCCGGTAACCGCCGGCCTTCATAAGTTTCACGTTCACGCCGTGGAACTGCTGCGCAATTTCTGAGAAATCGGCGGTGTCGGTTACCGATTCATCGGCCAGCAGCGGCACGGTGCTGCGGGGCTTCAGGTAGCGGTAGTGGTCGGCGAATGCGGCGGGCAAGGGCTGTTCCAGGAAGCGCAGGTTGAGGCCGGGCAGCGCAGCAGCCTGCTCCAGGAATAGCAGCACGGCGTCGGCATCGGGCCACGCTTCGTTGCCGTCCACCAGCAGGGCGTGGCAGGGCAGGGCGCGGGCTACTTCGCGCAGCAGTTCGAGCCCTTCGGCCTGATTTACTTTGATTTTGATGAGCTCGAAACGAGCCATGTCCAGCTCGCGCAAAAAGCCGGCAACCTCGCCCGCCTCCATAATGGGCAACGAGAAAGCCGTGGGAACAGCCGGCGCGGGCGCGGGCACGCCCAGCCATTGCCACACCGGCTGCCCGGCGCGCGCAGCCAGCCACTGCACCAGCGCTGATTCGAGCGCGAAGCTCAGGGCGTGCGCCACAGGCCGGGCGGTCAGCAGGGCATCTAAATCTGCCAGGGTATCTACCGACGCCAGGCCGTGGGCCAGCAACGCGGCGAACTGCTCGCTCAGCAGCTCGGGGGTTTCCTCATAGCGCACGTTGGGCGCAGCCTCGCCCCGGGCGCGGTGGCCGTGGCCCTCAATGTGCACCAGCAGGTTGGTTTTGGCTGCAGAAGCGTTGCGCGAAATTTTCCACACGAAGCGCAGGGGCAGCTCGTGGGCAGTGAGGGTCCAGGTGGGCATGGATGGAGCGGGCAGGGCGGGGAATTCAGGCGGCGAAGTTGCGCCCAAAAACACCACAGCTACGCACCGCCCAGGAAAAAGGCTAACTGCGCGGGCTTTGTTTGCGGCACCGGCATCAACCTTTGTCGGCCGTAGGGCTGCTTTTAGAAATTTCGAAGTGCCTTTGTGCACAGCGTTTTCCGGCTTCCTCGCAGCAAGCAATTGCAGCGGCGGCCGTGTGGCTGGCTGGATAATGCCGTTCTTTATGGCCTCATTCCCCCACCCTGCCCTTTTCTCAAAGCATGGCGAAATCCCGTTTACTCCCTATTGCCTTGGTTTGCCTGCTGCTGGCAGGCCTTCTTACGGCCCTTAGTGTCAACCACCTAGTGGCCTTGCCTAATACCGTTTTGATGGCGGTCCGGTGGCTGGCCCTGTTGGTGCTGGCCGCCGCGGTGGCCCCGCGCCGTTCCCTCACCCTCTGGATAGTGCTGGCCATGCTGGTGGGCGCCGAAGCCGGAGCCGACTTCCCGGAGCAAGCCCAGGGCCTGAAAGTGCTGAGCGACGTCTTTCTGCGCCTGGTGAAAACCATTATTGCGCCGCTCGTATTTGCCACGCTGGTAGTGGGCATAGCCGGCCACGCCGACCTGAAAAAGGTGGGACGCATGGGCGTCAAGGCCCTAGTGTACTTCGAGGTGGTGACCACCTTCGCGCTGTTTATTGGCCTGGCTGCCATCAACCTGACTAAAGCCGGCCGACTCGACCCGGCCGTGCTGGCCGCCGCCCAGCGCACCAGCAACGTGAATGAAACCATTGCGGCCGCCCCCAAGCAGACTGCCGCCGACATCATCACGCACATTTTCCCCGAAAACATCGCCAAATCGATAGCCGAAGGCCAGGTGCTGCAGGTTGTGGTATTTGCCATCATCTTCGCCATTGGTCTGGCCATGGTATCGGAAAAGCACCGCCGGCCTATGGTGGAGTGGTCGGAAAGCCTGTCGGAGGTGATGTTTAAGTTCACCAATGTGGTGATGTTCTTTGCGCCGCTGGGCGTGGGCGGTGCCATTGCCTACACGGTAGGCAAAATGGGCTTTGGTCCGCTGGTCAACGCGGTGCAGCTGCTGCTAACGCTGTATGCGGCTTTGATTGCCTTTGTCCTCCTGGTTTTGCTGCCCGTGGCCCTGATAGCCCGCATACCGCTCAAGCGCTTCGTGCGGGCCGTGGCCGAGCCTGTGAGCATTGCATTCGCCACCACCAGCTCGGAAGCGGCTCTGCCCCGCGCCATGGAAGCCATGGAAAGCATTGGGGTGCCGCGGCGCGTGGTGGCCTTCGTGATGCCCACCGGCTACTCGTTCAACCTGGACGGCACCACTCTGTACCTCTCGCTGGCAGCCATCTTTGTGGCGCAGGCCGCCGGGGTAGACCTCACCTTTGGCCAGCAGTTGGTTATGGTATTCACCCTGATGCTGACCAGCAAAGGCGTGGCCGGGGTGCCCCGCGCCTCGCTCGTCATTTTGCTTGCCACAGTGGCGTCGTTCAACCTGCCGCCGTGGCCGGTATTCATCATCCTCGGCATCGACGCGCTGATGGACATGGCACGCACCGCCGTGAACGTGCTGGGCAACTGCCTGGCCTCGGCGGTTGTGGCCCGGTGGGAGGGTGAATTTGTGGACGATTACGTGGGACCCGACCCAACTGCCGTGCCCGAACAGCCCGAATTGACTCACTGATTTTGGTTAATCTAACCGTTAATTTTTCTTCCAGTCAGGGGCTTTTTCGCGCCATTCGCCGAATTTAGAACACCTTGCCAACTGAATCCGTTAACTTAGCTATTACTTAAAGCGACGAGTGCTCCCTCCACCCGCCTTTTTTGCACTTTTCAGCTTTTGCCTTACCATTTTCCCTCTTTATCAACCCTAGAGCTATGAAATTGACTCGTCAACTCGCGCTACTGGCTTTGGCACCGGCCTTTTTAGTGGCTCCCGCTTGCGTATCGGTGAAAAACCAAATGCGTAGCACGCCCACCGCCACCATTTCCAAGCGCCTGCCGCCGCTGGAAGTACTGGCCGACCAAGGCCCGCTCGCGATGAATGACGGGGCATTGCCCGAAGACCCGCTGAAACTGTTCCAACAAGAGTGCCACGTCAACCTGACTGAGCCCACCGACTCGGCCACCTACGGCTACGCTAAGCTGGTGGTGAAGAAAGTAAAAACCCTGCGCACGGGCCGCGCGGTGCAGGGCCTGCAGGTGCTCACCTTCATGGTGCCGGCCGTGCTGGGCATTCCGCTCGAATGGTACAAAACCACGCTGCAAGCCGAAGTGCAGGTGAGCGACGCCGCCGGCAACTTGCTGGGCTCCTACTCGGGCACTGGCACGTCGGAAGTGAAAGTGGCCATGTACCACGGCTACTCCCAGACCACGGCCCCGCGCCTCGCCGACATCATCGCCCTGCGCGGCGCCATGGCCCAGATTCGGCCCCAGCTTGACACGGCCACGGCCCGCCTGCGGCCCTTGCTGCTAGCTGGCGGCACCGTCGAAAACCCCACCCTGCCATCGTCGTCGGGCCTCACCGGCAGCCGCTAAGTTATTTCCGGCCGGGCAAGGCCGCTTTTTTAATCTGACCTGCATGGCCCGAGGTGCCTTCCGTTTGGGAGAGGGCCTCGGGCCTTACCTTTGACGGGCTATGGCTCTTTCGCGCTTACATCGTTTTTCTGCCTTTGCCCTGCTGGGTGCCGCGCTCGGGGGCTGCTGCGCCAATGACGTTTGCGACCCCGACGACCCGCTGGCTGATGCCGTGAAGCTGCGTTTCTCGCCACGTTTCGCGCAGAACGACCTGGACACGCTGACCGTGCTGCGCTACCCCAAGGTATTTACGGCCAACACCCGCCCCGAGAGCGTAACCTTTGTGCGCACGGCGGCGCCCCTCCGCGGCGACTCTATTCTAATCAATAACAGTACGCCGTTTGCGCGCACCGGCAACACCACGCTGGGCAACTACCGCTACGTGGTGCAATACCTGGCCCACCCCAATGGCGTGCCGAAGGGGGTGCTGACCACGGCTTTCGTCATCGACAGCCTCCGCATTCAGGGGAATTACGAGGCCACCGGGTGCTGCACCCAATACACCAACACGACCAAGACGGTATACTACACCAGCGGCGGAGTGGCCCAGGTCGTCGATTTGAAGCAACAGCCCTTTCTGCTGATTCCCTAATGGCCGAGGCGGGGGCGTGGCACGTATAGCATGGGCCGGGCTGCAACGATTGGGCGGGTACCGGTGTTTCTCGTTCCTATGGCTGCTGATACTTCCCTGTCCCCCACCCTCGGGGTGCCCGACTCGCGCACCAACGCCGCTCCTTCGTCGTTTCCGTTCCGCTCCACGCTCAGCCTCGAACCGCTGATAGCCTATTGGCAGAAGCGCGAGGAATCCAGCAACGCCGGCGTGCGGCTGCTGGCCGAAGCCATTGGCCAGCAGGTGGCCGACGCGCCTTGGAGCCGCGGCCCGTTGCACGATGCCTCGGTGCTGGAATGCAATTGCGACCTGGTCGAAACGCTGATGCTGGCTGTGTTTCCGCCGGCCTCCTTTTCGACGGACATCAGCGGGGTGGTGGGGCCGTTTCAGCGGCACTGCTTCTACTCCACCCAGTTGTTTCAGGAGGTGATGCTCAACAAGGACCGCAGCATCAAGCAGCCCCTGAACATCGACATGGCCACCATGGAACGGCACATGGGCCTGATGGCTTACCACCTGGTACTCAACCGGGTGTACGGGGCCGAGATTCCGCCGCTGGGCACCATCGTGTTCACGGTGCCCGATTATAAAATTGGGCTTTACCGGCACTATGGAGTCGATTTCAATTCCGATTTTGTGACGGTGAAGGTAGTGGGCGAGCCGCCCCACCTCAGCCCCGAGCAGCTCGAAATGCTGGTGCACAACCGCCACCGGCCCGAGCTGTGGCGCCAGCTGCTGCCCGCCGAGCACTTCGAGTTGGAAGGCTTCAACCTGCTGCAGCTCGTGGACGTGACCGACCAGGAAATCCTGTCGGAGCTGAAATACGACCTGCTGGAGCGCGACGTGCTGCAAACCCCGGCCCGCTTCGAGCAGATTCAGGAGAAGCTGCGGGTGCTGTTTGCCCAGCCGGCCCTGCAGCTGGGCATTGCGGCTTATGATGATAAGAAGCGTGCCTTCGTGGACTTTGGGCACAAAATCAACCACAGCTTCCTTACCAAGCAGGTGCAGAGCCAGTCGTCGGACAGCAGTTTCCGGCAGATATACGAGCGGCTGCTGAGCGAACGGGAACCGCTGGTGCTCAAGGATGTGGCTTCTTCGGACCTGCCCGATGACCTGCGCCAGCAGATTATGAGCCTGGGCATCAATTCGGCCATCCTGGCTTTGCTGCCTTACGGCAGCGACACGGTGGGCTTGCTGGAGCTGGGCACGCCCGAAGTCAATGCCCTCGACGAGTTCGACATGGATAAGGTGTCGCAGTTTGTGCCACTGTTTGCCGTGGCCGTGAAACGCAACGCCGAGGACCTGCAGGCCCGGGTGCAATCGGTTATTCGTGAGAAGTTTACGGCCATTCATCCCACTATGGAATGGCGTTTTATGGACGCGGCCCGCAACCTGCTGGCCAAGCTCGACGCCGGTAACCGCACGGCCGAGATGGAGCCCATCGTGTTCGAGGATGTGTACCCGCTGCACGGCTCCTGCGACATCCGCAGCAGCAGTACCGTGCGCAACGAGGCCATTCAGGGCGACCTAATCGAGCACCTCACCCTGGCCAATAAGGTGCTGAAAAAAGCCTCCGAATGCCAGGAACTGCCCATACTGGACGAGCTTAAGTTCTACGTCACCAAAAACCTGAAGCGCCTGCACGAGGGCATGCTCACCGGCGACGAGGCCAACATTTACGACTCTCTAAAGCGCGAAGTGGAGCCGCTGTTTGAATACCTGGCAGCCCACACGCCGGAACTGCGGCCCATCATCACCAAGTATTGGAGCAACATCGACCCCAAGCTGGGCATCCTCTACAAGCGGCGGCAGGACTTTGAAACCAGCGTGACCACGCTCAACGACGCGGTGAGCGACTACCTCGACGAGGAGGAGGAAAAGGCCCAGCAGATGTTTCCGCACTACTTCCAGCGTTACAAAACCGACGGGGTGGAGTTCAACATCTACGTGGGCAGCACCCTGGTCGAAAACAAGCCCTTTGACCTGGTTTTCCTGAAAAACCTGCGCCTGTGGCAGCTGCTCACGATGGTGGAAATCACGCGCCGCACCGCCGCGCTCAAGGCCACCCTGCCCGTACCGCTCGACACCACGCAGCTCATCCTCATTCACGGCCAGCCCCTTAGCATCCGGTTCCGACAGGATGAGCGGCAGTTTGACGTGGACGGCGCCTATAACATCCGTTACGAAATCATCAAGAAGCGCATCGACAAAGCCACCGTGTTGGGCACCGGCGAGCGCCTCACCCAGCCCGGCACCATTGCCCTCGTTTATGCTCAAACCCGCGAGGCCGTGGAGTACTACGAGTACATCGACTACCTGCAGGACCGGGGCCTGCTAGAGCCCGGCGTGGAGGAGTTGGAACTGGAAGAACTGCAAGGCGTGAAGGGCCTGTTGGCCCTACGAGTTAAGGTACGGATTTTATAAAATCGTCTGTCATCCTGAGGGCAGTGGAGAACCTTCTCACGCTGGCAGTTCAGGAGTGAGGAGGTCCTTCGACTCTGCTTGAGCCGCAGAATGCTCAGGATGACAACAAAGACAGTTACGGCTGATTTAACACCGCTTTCTCCTCTTTCCAGAAAAGCTTGATGCCGGCCCGGAAGGCTACCAGCCACGCCGCGCCGCCTGCAAAGCCGGCCAGTACATCGGTGGCGTAGTGGGCGTGCAGGCACACCCGCGTGACGCCGATGAGGCCTGCCCACAATAGTAATGGCGCCACCCAACGGCGCTGTTTCAGGTGTCGTGCCAGCAGCCAGGCCAGGCAGCCGTAGAACGTGAGCCCCAGCATGGCGTGCCCGCTCGGAAAGCTCAGGCCGTAGGTGTGTAGTAGGGTATTGACGGGGCGGGGCCGGTTGAAATACAGCTTCAGCAGTTGGTTGAGCAGCACGCTGCCCGCCATGGCCAGCATCCATTCCCAGGCCTCGCGCGGGTGCCCAGCGCGGCGCATCAGCCACGGCCCGATGATGCTGGCGGGCAATAAAAAGTAAAGCGAAGCAAAAAACGTGACGAAGTTGATGGGCCCTTCCATGACTGGGTGGGCCTTCTGCCAGGCATCAACAGTGGCGAATGCCCAGGTGTCGAGGGCTTGGGAGTGGTGCACGAACACCACCCGCGCCAGGTAGAAAAACCCAGCAAACGCCGCCACGAACAAGGCCAGCCCAAGGGCCACTTCGGCCGTGAGCAGGCCGGCCAGTGCCAGCAAGCGAGAAGTCAGGCGGTTCATAGGCAGGCCTACGCTTCGGGTTGGGGTGAAAAACGGTAATACGTAAAACGAAAAAAGCCAGCCCGTGGGGGCTGGCTTTTTGAACGTGCGCTCGGAGAGACTCGAACTCTCACACCTTGCGGAACTGCCGCCTGAAGACAGCGCGTCTACCAATTTCGCCACAAGCGCAGTTGGGGCTAAAAAGCCGCACCACCGTGGGGTGAAGCGCCTTTTGATGCTGCAAAGATATAGTTCCTTTTCACCCCGACGCAACTTTTGCACGTATTTTTTCTCCTGCCCGGCCCTTGGCCACGCACCGGGGATTGTTTCTCAGTTACTTGCTGCATGATATTTTTTTCACATTCTGGTAATCTTGGGCATGGCTGAGCCACTAAAACCTGCCCCACAACCCGCCGAAGCCGAGAAACCGACCGGCTTCGACCGCGTGGCGTGGTGCTACGATGTGCTGGCAAGCCTGGTGTTTGGGCCGGCGCAGCGGCGAGCCCAATTGGCGGCGTTGGCGGGCTTGCCGGACGGGGCGGCCCCGCACGTGCTCATTTTGGGGGGCGGCACGGGCTGGGTGCTGCTTGAGGTGCTGCGGCGCCGGCCCCACGCCACGGTGCTTTACCTGGAAGCCTCGCCCAAGATGCTGGCCCGCGCCCGCGCCCGGCTGGCCCGCGAATGCCCGCAAGCGGCCGGGCAGGTAGAATTCCGGCACGGCACGGAGGCGGCGCTGCGGCCCCAGGAGCAATTCGATGCCATTGTCACCTTTTTCGTGCTCGACTGCATTGCCTCGCCCGAGCTGCCGGGGGCGCTGGATGCGCTGCGGCGGGCGCAGCGGTCGGGCGCGCCGTGGCTAGTGGCCGATTTCCGGCCCGCCCGGCGCGGCTGGCGGCGCTGGCTGCTGGCGGCCATGTACTGGTTTTTCCGGCTCACCACCGGCCTGCGTGCCAACTCATTGCCTGATTTGCAGGCGGAGCTGGGACGCCTAGGCTTACGCCCGCAGCTCTCGGCCACTTTTTTTGCCCGCGCTATGGAAGGTGTAGTCTTTTCAGAAAGCCGCAGCTGACTTGTCCTCTGATATTTAATAATTTGGCCATTGCAGCCGGAAACATAATTTTATCATTATAAATCGGGTTCTGAGACGTGTAATCTCAAATTCTATTGTAAATTTTCCGCAACTTTGTAGCCGGCTAGCCGTTGTGCCGCCGGGCTTATACCTTGCTTCCCTATTATTTCTACTATGAGAAACCTTGTCCCTATTCTATTCGCGCTGATTTCGTTAGAAGCCTTTGAGGCCCACGCCCAACCAGCGGCCAACCCCGGGCCGGCGGTGCGCTACACCATGGCTTTCCCCAATGCGGTGCACCATGAAGCCAAGGTGACGGCCACGTTCTCGGGCCTGCCCGCCGGGCCGCTGCACGTGCGCATGGCCCGCAGTTCGCCCGGTCGCTACTCGGTGCACGACTTTGCCAAAAACGTGTATTATGTGGTGGCCACCGACGGCGCCAACCATCCCCTGCCCCTCAACCGCCCCGACCCCTACGGCTGGGACGTGAAGCCGGGCCCTGATGGCACGGTCATTTTCAGCTACACGCTGTACGGCGACCAGACCGATGGCACCTACGTGGGCATCGACCAGCAGCACGCCCACCTCAACCTGCCCGCGGCCCTGTGCTACGCCACCGGCCTGGAGGCCCGGGCGGCCGAAATCAAGTTTGAGCTGCCGGCCAACTGGAAAGTGGCCACGCAGCTGCGCCCCGGTGCCGACAAATCGGTGTTCACGGCGCCCAACTTTCAGTACTTGATGGACAGCCCGGTGTCGTTGGGCGCGCAGCAGCTGCGCACCTGGCAGGAGGGCGACCAAACCATTGAGCTGTCGATGCTTTACCAGGGCTCGAACAGCGAGATTGATGCCTACGCCAAAAAGGTGCAGAAGGTGGTGAAGGAAGAAAAGGCCATTTTTGGCGAGCTGCCGAAGTTCGATTTCGGGCGCTACACCTTCGTGGCTGACTACCTGAGCCAAGCTACCGGCGACGGCATGGAACACCGCAACTCTACCTCCGTGACGAGCTCGCGCACGCTGAAGGACGAGGACGGCACCCGCAACCTGGGCACGGTGGCCCACGAGTTTTTCCACGCTTGGAACGTGGAGCGCCTACGCCCGCAGGACCTGGAGCCGTTTGACTTTCAACGGGCTAACATGAGCGACGCACTGTGGTTTGCTGAGGGTTTCACGCAGTACTACGGGCGGCTGGCCCTGCGCCGGGCCAAGCTGATTGAGGACGAAGACTTCTTCAACGACATCAGCGGCTGGGTGAACCAGCGTCAGAATAGCCCCGGCGCCCGCTACGCCTCGGCCATCGACATGAGCCGGCAGGCGGCCTTCATTGACGGAGCCGCTACCAGCGCGCCTACCAACGCGGTGAACACCACCCTCTCTTACTACACGCAGGGCGCGGGCCTGGCCCTAGTACTGGATATGCAGCTGCGGCAGTTCCACCGCTCTTCGCTCGATAAGTTTATGCAGGCCATGTGGCAGCAGTACGGCTCGAAACAGGAAAACTATGCGCCGGCTGCGACCTACACGGTGAAGGATTTGCAGCGCGTGCTGGGCGAGGTGAGCAAGGACACAGTGTTTGCCGGCCGCTTTTTCCGGCAGTACGTGTACGGCCGCGAGACGCCCCGCTTCAGCGAAAACCTACTGGTGGCCGGCCTGGCCGTGATTCCGACGCGGGTACTGGGGGCGGCCCTGCCCAACCAGGTGGAGTTCGACGAGGAAGGCCGCTGCATTGTGGCATACAACACCACCATCGGCTCGGGCCTCTACAAGGCCGGCATCGACCGCGGCGACCAGCTGCTGGCGCTCGACGGCAAGGACCTCAAAAGCCGCAACGACCTCGACGCCGTGCTGCACAAGCACTCGCCCAGCGACGTGGTATTTGTGAAGGTGAAAACCCGCGGCGGCGTGGAGCGCACCACCCAGCTCATCTTGGCCGAAGACCCCAACGTGGGCGTGAAGCCGGTGGAATCGGTGGAGAAAATGGTATACACGCCGGCCCAGAAGGCATTGCGCGAGGCCTGGCTGGCCAGCCAGGCCAGCAACTAAAGGCGGTCTAATCGGTTTTGAATTTATAGGTTTAATTGCCCGACTGCCTGGTGCGGTCGGGCAATTTTTATAGCTCGCTTTTATGGCCCAACGCATTTCCTACCTCCGCAACCCGGCCCTGCCCACCGTGCGGCCCGGCTACCCTGGCAACAAGCTATTCGGCCGCGAATTTGCCAACGGCGAAGAGCTGTTTGAGCCTAGTTTCGGAACGGTGCTGAAGTGGCAGCTCGAAACCAACCCGCAGAAAAAGGAAAAGCAGGCTGATACCTGGGCCCCAGCCGTGGTGGACTGTACAGCGGCTTTTTCGGCCACCGAAGATATGCTGGTGTGGCTGGGCCACGCCAGCTTTCTGCTGCGCGTAAACGGCGTGACGCTGCTGTTCGACCCGGTGCTGTTCAGCTCGCTGGGCCTGCGCCACCGCCACGCCCTCCCCTGCCCGCCCGAAGCCATTCGCAGCATCGACTACCTGCTACTCTCGCACGGCCACCGCGACCACCTGGACGAGAAATCCATCAAGCTGCTGGCCCGGCAAAACCCGCAGATGCAGGTATTGACTTCGCTGCGCATGACGCCCCTGCTGCGCGGCATGGCCACGGGGCTACTGGTGCAGGAAGCCGGCTGGTGGCAGCAGTACGACCTTGGCCCGGATGCTCCCATCGAAATTACCTACCTGCCCGCCTCGCATTGGCACCGCCGCGGCCTTGCTGACTTAAACCAGGTGCTATGGGGTAGCTTTCTGATTCGGGACAAACGCAGCGAAAAACTCATTTACTTCGCCGGCGATACCGCCTACGCCGACCACTTCGAGGCCATCGAAGCCCGCTTCGGCCCCGTCGACATTGCCCTGATGCCCATCGGCGCCTACAAGCCGGCCTATATGATGGCCAAAAGCCACGTGAACCCCCACGAAGCCGCCAAGGCCGCCAACGTGCTGCGCGCCGGCCACGTGGTGCCCATGCACTACGGCACCTTTTCGCTCAGCGACGAGCCCGCCTCCGAGCCCCTGCGCCAGCTGCAGGAGGTGGCGGCCGGCGGCATGCTGCGCGGCGAACTGCACGCCCCCGCCGTGGGCGAGGTGCTGCGCTGGCCAGAGTGGGAATAGATTTTAAGGCAGGAGGGTGTGAGGGTAGGTGGGTAGGATTTATTGTAACGACCTTTGTCGCCAATTCCCTTTCCAAACTCTTACCCCCTACCCCCATACCCTCCTGCTCAATTCCCACATGTCGCCAACGTTAGTACTGAGCCTGGTTGCGGGCTACTTCGCCGTTCTCATCATCATTGCGGTGCTCACCTCGCGCGGGGCCACCAGCGAAAGCTTTTTCGTGGCCAACCGCAACGCCCCGTGGTACATGGTGGCCTTCGCCATGATTGGCACCTCGCTTTCGGGCGTCACCTTCATCTCGGTGCCGGGCAACGTGTACGGCAAAAGCTGGAGCTACCTGGCGGTGGCCCTGGGATTCGTGGCGGGATATGTGGTGATTGGCACCGTGCTCATGCCGCTTTATTACCGCCTGCGGCTGGTGAGCATCTATTCGTATCTGGACCAGCGCTTTGGCTACTGGAGCTACAAAACCGGGGCGCTGTACTTTCTGATTTCGCGCTCGCTGGGCTCGGCCCTGCGGCTGTACCTGGTGGCAGGCGTGCTGCAGCTGGCGGTGTTCGATGCCATGGGCGTGCCGTTTGCCGTGACGGTGGTGGTCAGCATCCTGTTCATCTACCTCTACACCTTCAAGGGCGGGCTGAAAACCATTCTCTGGACCGACACCTTTCAGACGCTGGCCATGCTGAGCTGCGTGGCGCTGAGCATCTACTTCATGGCCGATGCACTGAATTATTCCTTCGCCAAGCTGGTGCAGTCGGTGCGCGAAAGCCCGATGTCGCAAATCTATTTCGACAACGTGCGCGACGATAAGTTCTTCTGGAAGCAGTTCGCCTCGGGTATGTTCATCACCATCGTTATGACCGGCCTCGACCAGGATTTGATGCAGAAGAACCTGAGCTGCCGCAGCCTCGGCGAAGCGCAGAAAAACCTCTTCTGGTTCACGCCGGTGATTGTGAGCGTAAACGTGCTGTTCCTCACCCTGGGTGTGCTCATGTACCAATACGCCGCCGCCCGCGGCCTGCACCTTACCGAGCTGCCGCAGCTGCTCAACCTCAAAGGCACCCTCGATACCGACAAAGTGTTTCCCTTCCTGGCCACCACGCAGTTTTCGCTGGCGGCGGGCATCATCTTCATTCTGGGCATCATTGCCGTCACCTACGCCTCGGCCGACTCGGCGCTGACTTCGCTTACCACCTCGTTTTGCGTCGATTTTCTGGACATTCAGAAGTACCCCGAGGCGCAGCAGACGCGCCTGCGCCAGCTCACGCACCTGGGCTGGTCGGTGGTGCTCATCGTCATCATCATGATTTTCCGCGCCCTCAACGAGCAGAGCCTGATTGACGCCGTGTACAAGGCGGCGGGCTACACTTACGGACCGCTGCTGGGGCTATTCGCCTTTGGCATCTTCACCCGGCGGCAGCTGCGCGACCGGCTGGTGCTGCCCACCTGCACGGCCGCTGTGCTGCTCACCCTGCTCATCGTGACGCACTCCGTGGAGTGGCTCGGTGGTTACAAGTTCGGCTTCGAAATCCTGCTGCTTAACGGCGCGCTGGTGTACCTGGGCCTGCTGCTCATTTCCCGCCCCGCTGCGGTGAACCCCCATCCGCAAACCGCGGTTTAACGATTTATGAACAAGACTATCCTATTCGGCCTGCTGGCGCTGGCCTCGGCCTCGACGGCGCTGGGCCAATCGGCGCCCGCCGCTACCACTACGCAGCAAACCATCATTCTCAAGCCTGGCAACATGCAGGTGCAGGCCCATTCGGCCCCCAACCGCCCCGACCGGGCCCCGGTGTACCCCGGCGGGGAGCAGGCCCTCGGCTTGTTTTTTTTAAATAATATAAAATATCCCGACGCCGCCCGCGTCAAACAGCTCAGCGGCATCGTCCTCGTCAACGCCACCGTGAACGAGGACGGCACCGTGAGCAACCCCGTCGTGGCCAAATCGCTCTCGCCGGAGTGCGACGCCGAGGCCCTGCGCGTGGTGCCGCTGCTCACGGGCTGGCAGCCGGCTATGCGTAAGGGCCGGCCGCTGCCGGTGCTCATTCAGCTACCCGTGCCCTTCGGCGGCGCGGGCGATATGAAAATTGAAATGAACAACCGGCCCTCGCCCGCGTCGGGCCGGCGCATAAAATAGCGTTAACGGCCGGGCATTGACAGAAGCACGCCCTGCAGGGCGTAATGAAGCGTTTTGCGTGCGCAACGCAACCTATCGATTGGTTTAGTGGAAGCACACGAGGTGTTTCGCTTCGCCTTGCAGGACGCTCTGCTTCATTCCTACCTCACCCGCGCCGGTGCTATTTGCCGTGTTCGATTAGTTAAAATTACCCCTGCCTGATGGCTAGAAGTGGATTCAATAGCAGTGGCACCGACCCCGTGGACGAGCGGCCCAAAACCAAAATAACCAAGGATGCGCTGCTGCGCGCGCTGGAAATGTTTCGCTTTGTGCGGCCCTACCGCACCAAGTTCATTATCGGCATGGTGTTTTTGGTGGGCAGCAGCAGCACCGTTTTGCTTTTCCCGTGGATTGCGGGCAAGCTCGTGGATGCGGCAACGGGCCACCCCTACATCGCGCCGGGCGGCCTCACGCTCACGGTGGGGCGCATTGCGCTGGCATTGTTTGGCGTCATTGTGTTGCAGGGACTGTTTTCATTTGGGCGCATTTGGTTGTTTGCGCAGGTTAGCGAGTATTCGGTGCGCGACATCCGGCAGGCGCTCTACACCAAGTTCGTGCAGTTGCCGCTCACGTTTTTTGAGCAAACGCGCGTCGGCGCCCTCATCTCGCGCATCACGGCCGACGTGGCGCAGGTGCAGGACGCTTTCTCGCTGACGCTGGCCGAAGTGTTCCGGCAGGTGTTCACGCTGGTGGGTGGCGTGGCCTTCATTCTGGTGATGTCGCCTCGGCTGTCGCTGTTCATGTTGCTCACGTTTCCACCCATTATTCTGCTGGCGGGGCTGGCGGGCCGCCGCATCCGGGGCTTGTCGAAGGCCACGCAGCAGGAGCTGGCGCAGGCCGGTGTCATTGTGGATGAGACCCTGCACGGCATCAGCTCGGTGAAGGCGTTCACGAATGAGCAGTTTGAAATTGTGCGCTACACAGCTGGGCTGAACCGGGCGGTACAGGCGGCGTTGCGCAGCGGCTTTTTCCGGGGCGCGTTCGTGTCGTTTATCATCACGGGCGTGTTCGGCGGCATTATTCTGGTGTTGTGGCGCGGCGCCACGCTGGTGCAGCTGCCCGAAAGCGACCCCGCTCACCTGGCCGTGGGCACGCTGATTTCCTTTATTCTGTACACCACCTTCATTGGAGCTTCGGTGGCAGGACTGGGCGAGCTGTTTGGGCGGGTGCAAAGCATCCTGGGCGCCACGGAGTATATCCGCCAGGTTCTTAACGAGCCTACCGAACCCACGCACATCACCCCGCCCGTGGGCTTGGTGCCGGCCCGCCTGCACGGCGACATTCGCTACGAGCACGTGGCCTTCCGCTACCCCACCCGGCCCGATGTGCCGGTGCTGTCCGACATCGACTTTCATATCGCGGCGGGAGAGAAAATTGCCCTTGTGGGCCCCAGCGGCGCGGGCAAAAGCACCATTGCGGGACTGCTGATGCAGTTTTATCCGCTGAGCGGCGGCCGCATCATCGTGGACGGGCACAACGTGCAGGACTACGACCTCACGGCCCTGCGCCGCCACATCGGCATCGTGCCACAGGAAACGCTGCTCTTCGGCGGCACCATCCGCGAAAACATTGCTTACGGCAAGCCCGGCGCCTCCGACGCCGAAATCATCGAAGCCGCCCAGCGGGCCAACGCCTGGCAGTTCATCCAGGCCTTCCCCGAGGCACTGGATACGGTGGTGGGCGACCGGGGCATCAAGCTCTCGGGCGGGCAGCGGCAGCGCGTGGCCATTGCCCGCGCCATCCTGAAAAACCCCGCCATCCTGATTCTGGACGAGGCCACGTCCTCGCTCGACAGCGAAAGCGAAAAGCTGGTGCAGGGCGCGCTGGATGAGTTGATGGAGCACCGCACGAGCCTCATCATCGCGCACCGTCTCTCCACCATTCGCAAGGTTGATAAAATCCTGGTCATCGACGGCGGCCGCATTGTGGAAGCCGGCTCGCATGAGGAACTGAGCGAGCGGGAAGGCGGGCTGTATGCCAATCTGTTGCGGCTGCAGTTTGAGTTGACGTAACGTTTGATTTACTACACACGATTTACGGCCCTTACTTCGTTAGCTCAGCGAAGTAAGGGCCGTAATTATTACAGATAATGTCAAACCGAATAATTCGTGCAAACCGGAGCATTACTCTGCCCGACATGGCTTCGTTTGCTGGATTGGTGTTTCTACTGGTTTGTTTTTGTATGCTTGCTGGCCGTTTCAGAAAGGAAGCGGTTGGGACAGTGCCCGTAGAGAGAGTTCCGCGTTCAATTAGTTACAGTTGCATACCTGAAAATCCAGAAGCTGTACTAAGTCTTACATCTAAGAATGAGCTGTCATTTGGCACTCAATCTCGCTCTGTACAAGTTGCTTCCATCCTAAAAGTTGCATCGCAGCATGGTGTTAGTTTCTCAGAAGCGCAGCTTATGGAGCTAAAAAACCTCCCTTTTCTAAGCACGGATGTAGAATATCTGCCGAAGTTGTTGTCATTGCCAGACTACCGACGCAATGAAGCAAATGAATTGCAGAAGCTCCATCCCCTCAGTATGCAACAGCTTATCGAGTGTACTATGGCTTCCAAGGCAGCGGCCCAATCAATGTTCCATACGCCAGTTTACTGTTGCCTGATGATAGATTCAGAAGCAAAAATGTCTCACGTCGGATTGCTGATTGACCGCCTGCAAGCACAAGGCATAAATCGTTTTAATTTAGTGACTCACTACTAAAAGGGTTTCTATTGACCCCACTCCTTACTCCGAAACCCGCGCCCCAAGCGCGGGTTTCGTACTTTTAGCCCCACAATAACTCCCTTTATCCTTTCTCAACTCCATGAGCAAGCACTTCGCAAGTTTCTCCGTCGCCGTCGTAGCCGCGGCTACCCTGCTGGCCGCCCCGGCCGCCCACGCCCAAATCCGCACGCCCGCCGCCAGCCCCCAAAGCACCATCACGCAGCGCATCGGCCTCACCGATGTGACCATTGTGTACTCGCGCCCCAGCGCCAAGGGCCGCAGCATTTTCGGCAGCGACAACTCGCTGGTGCCCAACGGCAAACGCTGGCGCACCGGCGCCAACGCCACCACCAGCATCAAGTTTTCGGACGACGTGACCATTGAGGGCAAAAAGGTGCCCGCCGGCGAGTACGGCATTTACACCGTGCCCCGCCCCGGTGAGTGGACTGTGGTGCTGAACAAGAGCCTCAAGCAGGGCGCTGACGTGGACGGCTTCAAGGACGACCAGGACGTGGCCCGCTTCACCGTCAAGCCCTATAAGGTGGCCAACAAGGTGGAATCCTTCACCATTGCCTTCACCGACCTGACGCCCGCCACCGCCAACGTGGCCATGGAGTGGGAAAACACCGGTGCCAAGTTTAAAATCATGGCCGATGTGGAAAGCAAAGTGATGGCTCAGATTGACGAGAAAGTCATCAAAGCCGCCACGCCCACGCCCGGCGACCTGGCCGCCGCCGCCGTGTACTACTACGACAACAACAAAGACCTGAAGCAGGCCCTGACCTGGATGGAGAAGGCCAACGCCGCCGAACCCACCAAGTACTGGAACCTGAACACGGAAGCCAAAATCCGTCTGAAAATGAAGGACTACAAAGGCGCTGTGACGGCTGCTGAAGCTTCTAAGAAAGCCGCCTTGGCCGCCACGCCGCCGAACGGCGACTACGTGAAGATGGACGAGGAATTGATTGCTGAAGCAAAGAAGATGGGCAAGTAGGTTTTCGCCTGTCATTGCCAGGCGGAGTCAAAGCCATCCGTCCTGCCCTTAGCAAACAGCCTTCTAATGTGAAAAAGGCAATAAAAAGCCCCGGCACTGCGCAGTGCCGGGGCTTTTCGTTTCATTGAAGTGTGTGGTATTGACAGGACGGATTGCTTCGCTGCGCTCGCAATGACAGGCGACGGACTCCGCGCTACTCTAGTACCTTCAGCACCAGCTGTGAGGCTTGGCCCGGCGCGTGGTACAGCCGGTGCGTAGCGGTCTGGAAATCAGTCTCGTCGGCTTTGAAAATGTTACCGACGTACTTCTGCGGGTTGCGGTCGACGAGGGGGAACCAGGTGCTTTGCACCTGCACCATGAGGCGGTGGCCGGGCTGGAAGGTGTGCATGAGGTCCTGCACAGTGAAGGGGACGGCGGTAACTTGCCCGGGCGTGAAGGGCTCGGGCTTGCTAAAGCTGTTGCGGAAGCGGCCGCGCATCACCTCGGAGCGCACCATTTGCTGGTAGCCGCCGAGGTGCACGCTGGGGTTGAGGCGTGGGTTGTCGGGGGTGTTGTCGGGGTATACGTCGATGATTTTGACAACCCAGTCGGCGTCGGTGCCGGTGGTGGCTACTTGCAGCAGGGCCTCGATGGGGCCGGCCAGGGTGAGCGGGGCGGTGAGGACATCGGTTTGGTAGGTGAGCACGTCGGGGCGGCGGCTGGCGAAGCGCTGGTCGTCGGTCATGTACTCGCGGGTCATGCCCGTGGCGGTGGCCTCGGTGAAGGGCACGGGGTGGGCCGGGTCGCTCAGAAACTGGTCGTACTCGAAGTTGACATCTCCCCGGCGGCGCTCATTGGTGCCGTCGGTGGGCGGGCTGAAGCTGAGGCCGCCGGCCTGCCGGAAGTAGAGCGTGCGGCTTTGCGCAGCCTTGGGCGGCCAGGCTTCGAAGGTGCGCCATTTGTTGGTGCCGCCCTCGAAGACGGTGGCCTCGGGCAGGTCGGCGGGCTTGCCGTCTTTCAGATACGACTTGAAAAATTTGGCTTCGATTTCCTTTTGGTAATAAAAGGAGGGCGCGTCGCCGTAGGCCACGTTGCCCACCAGTTCGCCCGAGCCGCGGGCCCAGCCGCCGTGCACCCAAGGGCCCATTACTAGCTTGTTATTGAGGCCGGGGTTCTGCTTTTCGATGGCGCTGTAGATGTGTAGAGCACCGAACAGGTCCTCGGCGTCGTTGAAGCCGCCCACGGTGAGCACGGCGGTGCCGGGCTGCAGATTTTTGAGGTGGGGGCGCAGGTCGCGGGCCCGCCAGAAGTCGTCGTAGTTGGGGTGCTCGACTAGGTCGTTCCAGAAACCCACCTGGCCCTTGTAGTAGCGGGCGTCGGCGTTTTTCAACGGGCCCATCTTCATAAAGAAGTCGTAGCCATCGGGGGTGCCGTGCTTGAAGGCAGGGTTGCCGGTGGGCGTAGGCTGCGGCCGGGGCAGGCCAAAGCTGGCCAGGAAGTTGAAGGCGTGCGGCAGAAAAAACGCGCCGTTGTGGTGGAAGTCATCCCAAAACCAGTCGGCAATGGGCGCCTGGGGCGAGGCAGCTTTGAGGGCCGGGTGGCGGGCCAGCAGGCCGGTGGCGGTGTAGTAGCCGGGGTAGCTGATACCCCACTGGCCCACGCGGCCGTTGTTTTTGGGGGCGCCTTTGCCTTTTAGCAGCCACTCGATGGTGTCGAAGGTGTCGGTGCCTTCGTCCACGTCGGTTTTGCCTTTATGGGCTTCCTTTTCGGGGCGCACATCCACAAACTGGCCCTCGCTCATGTAGCGCCCGCGCACGTCCTGATACACAAAGATGTAGCCCTCGTGCATCATCTCGCTGCTCGGCCCCAAGTTCTTCTTCATGCTGGCCGACTTGTAGGGCCCAATGGCGTAGGGCGTGCGGTTGAGCATGATGGGGTAGCGCACCTTGTCGGCATCATTCGGCGCGTACACAATGGTGTAGAGCTTCACGCCGTCGCGCATTGCTACCTGAAATTCCGACTTTTTGTAATGCTGCTGAATGTAGCCCGTATCGGCCAGAATGGTGGCGTAGCGGGCTTTTTCGCCTTCCGACCACAGTGGGTATACGGGCCCGGGCAGCTGGGCCAGGGCCGGCACCGCGAGGGCTGAGCTAAGCAGCGCGGTGAGCAGCAATGTTGGTTTCATGCGGAGCACAGATTTCGTGAGCGGCGAAGGTAGTCGACTCACTCGAAGCGCCTCACGTTCGGGCCCGGCCGGCTCCTATTTTTTGCGCCGCCCTTGCATGATGAGCAGGCGCTTGGTGTTGTCGACCTCCACTTCATCGGGCTGGGTGGCGAGCACACGGGCAATGTCCTTGCCCGAACGGCCCCCGAACACCACCACGGCCAGCCCCGCAGCGTGGGCCTGCGCGGCCTGGTCGGGCGTCACGCGGTCGGCGTCGAGCACCACGGTGTGCACCCGTTGGGCGCGGGCCAGACGCAGGCCCTTGTCAAATTCAGCCGAGGCAATTTCGAGCCCCACGCGCACTCTGGGAAGAATGGCGCGGGCCAGCGGAATGGTGGTTTCCTCCTGGGTGATGAGCAGCATTTTTTCGGGCGGCACGTGGTAGCGGGCAAGGCTGCGGGCTATCTGGCGGAGAATGGCGGCCGATTGCCCGCGCTGCTGGCCCGGCGGCAGGCACTGGTCGTCTTCGTGCAGGTCGAGGTGCAGAAAAGGAAAGCTGGCGCGGCGATTGAGCCGCGCCAATAGGGTATCGAACGTGACAGGCCGCTCCTTCTGAAGCAGGTCGTAAGGAAAGCCGCCCCGGTAGCGCAGCTGCGTGAGCTCGGCGGCGGTGCGCTGGCTCACGCAGCCTTGGCCGGTGCTGATGTTCTCCAGCTTTTGGTCGT
This sequence comes from Hymenobacter properus, assembly GCF_015694735.1. Classification (GTDB taxonomy): domain Bacteria; phylum Bacteroidota; class Bacteroidia; order Cytophagales; family Hymenobacteraceae; genus Hymenobacter; species Hymenobacter properus. The sequence continues at coordinate 817,638 of NZ_JADQDP010000001.1, forward strand.
GGTAGAGCATCACCACGCTGTCGCGGCTGAGCTGCAGGTCGATTTCCACACCGTCGGCGCCCAGCTTCAGGGCGTGTCGGATGCCGCGCCAACTGCTCGGAGGCCGGAAGTTGAAGGGGCTAATGGGCGTAAAAAAACCAGAGCCGGCGTGCCCCAGAACCACCAGCTTGGGATTGATGGCCGGCTTGGTGGCGGTGCAGGCGGCCAGGGTCAGCAGCAGCGAAAGTGCCAGGAAGGTGGCAAAGCGTAATCGGTAATTTTTCATGCAGAAGCAAAACCGGCACGCGCCGGTTGTGGACAGAACGGCCACGGGGCCGCAGAGTTGTAGGGCCAGGGCGCCAAGCAGTGGCGCGCTAGCGCGCCGCTGGCCGGGGCTTTCCCAGGAGCCCAAACAGAAAGGTGTAAGCCACCACCAGCCAGGCCGAGAACCACACATCGGAGGGATAGTGCGCGCCCATCACCAGCCGCCCCAGCATGATGAGCCCAGGCAGCACCAGCAGCGGCACCCGCCAACGCGGAAACGCCAACGCCAGCGGCCAGAACAAGCTGAAATAGATGGCCGTGTGCGTCGACGGAAAAGAGTCGTTGTGCGGGCCCGTGGCCCACAGTCCGGTGCCCGGGTAGCCTCCGCTGAACAGCACCTCCGGCCGCAGCCGGTGCACCGTGCCTTTCAGCACGTTGGAGCTGCCCTGGCTGGCAATGTGGGTGAGCAGCACCACGAGGGCCAGCGTACCCCAACTACGTTTCAGCACCCAGCGGCCCAGCACAAACAGCAGCAGCAAGGCCACATACAGCGCTGGCAAACCCAGCACACGGGCACTCACCGCCGCATCGTAAGTTGTATCGGCTCCTGCGGTATAGGCTGAGAAAAACGGCACGGCCCAGCCCGTGTACCGGTGCACGAACAGGGTAATGGGCTGGTCGAGAAACAAAATCAGCAACACGCAGCCGGGCAGCGTGACGGCCGTGAACAGGAGAAACTGGCGAAGGGTCATGAAAAAAGTTAAGAGTTAGGAGTGATGAGTTAAGAGTTGCAGGGCGGTAGCGGTGAGCAGTCGAGGCCAACTCTTAACTCATCAACTCCTAACTTTTAACTCAACCTTACCCCAGCGCCTGGTTCAGGGCTACAATGGCGGTTTGGTAGTCCTCGCGACCCACGATGAACTGGATGTTTACCTTGCGCAGGGCAAAGCCGGCGCTGCGGATGTTGATGCCCGAGTCGGCCAGGGCGCGGGCGGCGCGGGCCAGCAGGCCAGGCTCATCGATGTTGGAGCCGATGAGGCAGACTAGAGCGGCGGGCTGCACAGTCACGTTCTCATACTTGGCTTCGAGGGCGGCCACGAGCTGAGGCTTGAGGTCTTTTTCCCAAATGAGCAGCGTGATGCTGTTGGCGCTGGTGGCCTTGAAAATGTAGCTCACCCCGAGGTCGAAAAACACCTGCATCAGGTGCAAGTCGAAGCCAGCGGCACCCACCATCAAGGGGTCGTGAATGTCGATGATGGTGACTTTGTCGGCGCCGGTGATGACTTCGATGTGCTTGTCCTTCGACACGAAATCCCGGGTGATGAGCGTGCCGGGGTGGTCGGGTTCGAAGGTGTTTTTGATACGGAGGTTGATGGCGTTTATCTCCAGCGGCTTCGAAGCCTTGGGGTGAATGGCCTCCATGCCCACGTCGGCCAGCTGGTCGGCCACGTCGTAGTTGGTAAAACCAATGGGCCGCACCTGGTCTACGCCCACCAGGTTGGGGTCGGCCGAGCTGAGGTGGTATTCCTTGTGAATGATGGCCTCCTGCGGGTGCACGGCCACGGCTATCTTGCTGAATGTTACCTCAGAATAGCCTCGGTCGAACTCGCGCATGATGCCCTCGGTGCCCTTGGTGTAGCCGGTGGCGATGCAGATGGTTTTCAGGAAATCAATGTCGGCAAACGCCTGCCGAATTCGCTCGTCGATGGTGAGGGCCTGCGCATCGTCGAAACCGCTGAGGTCGACCAGGGTGGCGTGCACGCCGCGGTTTTGCAGAATGTTCACCGCGTTGAAGGCCGAGTGGGCCTCCCCTATCGAAGCCAGGATTTCGCGGGCCGCCTGCAGGATGTTGGCGCTGTTCACGTAGCCCGAGGCCAGCACGTTCACGAGGCTGTCGAGGTACACCTGGGCCTGGTCAACGCGCTGCTGAATGAAGGCATCGGCCACGGCTAGGTCGAGGCCCAGGGGCTCGTAGTTCTTGTTCAGCTCCTTAAGCTTTTCGGCCACCAGCTGCAGCGCCGAGCGAAACTCCTGCTGCTGGGTGATGCGGTGGTACACGCCGGGCTCGCCGGTTTTTTTGTTCTCGAGCAGCCAGTTGGTAACGTTGGCGTAAGCCGATACCACGAAAATGCGGTTGTAGAGCTGCGCACCTTCACGCTTGTGGAAGATGATGTTATCGAGGACGTGGGTGAAGGCGGTCATTGAGGTACCGCCGATTTTTTCAACTGTGAGCATGGGCTAACGGGCGACTCACCCCCTGGCCCCTCTCCAAAGGGAGAAGGGGTGCCACGGCGGCGCGAACGCAGATGTAATATTTATGCAAAAGAACGTCATGCAGAGCGCCAGCGGAGCATCTCGTGTGCAGTAGCAATCCTTTTGATTGGATTACTGCCGCACGCGAGATGCTCCGCTGGCGCTCTGCATGACGTTCTTCTAAAGAGCTAACAGCTCGAATTAAAAGCTCTTACTGCGCCGGCTCCTTGCCGTAGGAAATCATGTTCGTAATCAGCCGATACGCGCCCGGCACGCCGGCCGGCAGCTCCCGAAACAGTGAAAGGCCGGTGTAGATGTAGTGGCCCTTGCCGTAGTCGGTGACGAGGATGGCGCTTTCCTTGGGGGCCTCGCCGGGGTCGGAACTCGAAATGACGGTCTGGTATTTCGGGTCCCATTTTGAGGGGTAGTAAAGGCCCTGCTCCTGTACCCAGCCTTTAAAATCCTGCTCGGTGATTTTATTGGGCGCGGCCAGTAGCTGGTGTTTCGAGAGGGTCACCGGGGCGTCTTCCACGGTCACGCGGTCGGTGCTGAGGGTCATTGGGTAGGGGCCGATTTCGGGCAGCACGGTGCCGCGGTTCACCACGTATTGCACCACCACATTGCCGCCCTGCTCGATGTATTTGAGGATTTCGGGCTGCTGGGTTTTGAGGCGGTCCACGGTGTTGTAGGCGCGGATGCCGACCACCAGGGCGTCGTACTGCTTGAGGCGGGCGGCGGTGAGGTCTTCGGGCTTGAGTAGGGTCACGTTGTAGCCCACCTGGCGCAGGGCCTCGGGCACTTCGTCGCCGGCGCCCATGAGGTAGGCCACGTTCTGAGCTTTACCGCGTACCAGGTCAAGATTTACCAGCGGAGCTACAGCTTCGGGGAACAGCGTCTGGGTAGGGATGTGGGGGTATTGAATAGTTTGTATACCGCGCGAATAGGCTTGACCGTCGACGGTAGCAACAGCGCGTAGCTCCGTTTTGCCAGCCGGGGCGTTTACCGGCTGAACTTTAAAGTTTACAGTCAGTTCTTCGTCTTTGGCAGTCAAGCGAAAGGGCACAGACGTGGGCTCGCAACGCCAGCCAGCGGGCAGATTCAAAACCAGATTACCGCTCACTCCAGCACGCCCTGCCCGTAGCGTGACAGGAACGGTTTTACCCCATCCGTCGCTGAGCATTTGCTTGGTGAAGACGTAGGCGCGGGCGGCGGGCAGGTTCACGGCCACGGGCGGCACCACGGCCAGCGGCTGGTACAGCTCGCCGAGCACAGGGTCGGTGTGCTTGTATTGGACGGGGACAGCATAATAAAGCTTGTTTCCTAACACACTTACTACGAAACAAGTACCAAAACTTGACGGATTTTCAGGCATGCCAATGAGCTTCTGCCTCGAAAAAACAACGCCAAAGCTTCCAACAGGCTCGTCAGCTGGCAATTTGCTGTCACCTTTTTTTGATGTGGCCAACATAATCGCTGCATCAGTTCCCGAGGGCACGCTAAGCGTTTCCGGAACGGAATACATGCCTACAGTTCCGGGCTGGTTTAGCCAATAAGGCTGGGATGTTTCTCGCAAAGAAGATTGGTTAACTGTGCGCTTCAGGCTCAAGTTTTTCCCGGGCGCCAACACAACAGTTGTGTCAAGGCTTAATCCATCCCCATATACTCCAGTAATAGAAACGGGAATCCCAGACCGATTTAACGCCTCTACTGTGAGTTGCAGCGGCTGGCGTGGTGCAACAGATGCTGCGGAAGCTGTAGCTTCCAAATGAAGGCCAAGGCAAGCCTTAATTAATTCCTCCACTTCCTTACGCTTTTCGACATAAAACACAGAAGAAGAGTAGTCTTGAACAAACATTCCAGGCTTAATCATTAACTCCCGCACCTTCAGCAGCCCCGCCACGCTGGCGCTGGGGTTGCTCGCATCATACTTCCGAACCACCTCCTCAATGAGCTTGCCCACGGCCGCGCCGTGCGATACCCGGTTCCAAGTCTGGTCCACGCCTTCGAACAGGTCTTTGCTGGCTTTCTCGCCTTTCACGGGCTGGAAATACTCCAGCGCCTCGCCCCGCTGGGCGGCCGAGCCGAAGCCCTGGCTGCGGTGGTTGCTGCGGCTGCGGGCCGCGATTTCGCCGTAGCTCTGGCCCAGTAGGGGGTTGTAGCCGCCAGCATCGAGCTTGAGGTAGCCGTCCATGTTTTCGCCGGGTTTCACGAAGAAGCTGCCGGTGTTCCAGAATAGCCGCTTGGGCTGCCAGGCTTGCACGTATTGCAGCTGTTCGGGGAAACGTTTGGGGTCGCCGGCGGCATCGAAGGCTTCGGCGGCGAGGATGGCGCTGGCCTGGTGGTGGCCGTGGCCGGCGCGGGCGTCGGGCGGGAATCGGGTGATGAGCACGTCGGGCCGGCGTTGGCGGATGACCCACACCATGTCGGCGAGCACCTGCTCCTTGTCCCAGATTTTAAAAGTTTCGTCGGAGGTTTTCGAGAAGCCGAAGTCGTTGGCGCGGGTGAAGAACTGCCGGCCGCCGTCGAGGCGCCGGGCCGCCAGCAGCTCCTGCGTGCGAATCACGCCGAGGCCCTCGCGCAGCTCGGGGCCGATGAGGTTCTGGCCGCCGTCGCCTCGGGTGCAGCTCAGGTAGCTGGTTTCGAGCAGGCGCTCGTTGGCCATGTAGGCGATGAGGCGGGTGTTTTCGTCGTCGGGGTGGGCGGCGATGTACATCACCGAGCCCAGCACGTTGAGCTTCTTGAGACCCAGCAGGATTTCGTAGGAGGTGTAGGTTTTGGGCGTTTGGGCCTTGGTCTCAGTTAGCAGTGAACAGTTAACAGTGAGCAGTAGCAGGGCCGCAGCGAGCGGGCGGAGGGAGCGAATCATGCGCGGGAAACCGGATTGAGGGCGCGAAGTTATCAGGTGTGGAGGGCTGCCAGCGGGCTAGTGCTGCCCAAAGACGTACCACCCGAACGCGGCCGAATTGATATAATAGTTGATGGCCCCGGCCAGCGCCCCCGCGAGCACCGCCCGCCACAAGGCCCCCGGCCAACTCAGGCCCAGGCCGCGCCGGCCCACTAGCACCAGGTAAGCTACCGTCACCGCGCCCTGCAGATAAGCCGTGCTGGCCCCCGGAAACCGGCCGAGGAGCATGAGCAACGGCAGGGCCACCAGCAGCCACAGCTGAAAAGCACAGCCCACCACCACCTGCACCAGCACCGACTCGGCGTAATTGAGCCGGACCGGGCGACGGCCGTACACGGCCCATGCTACCAGTGCGTGCAGCGGCAGCAGGGCCAGCCACCATACGTTGAAGTAGGTACCCAGGCCGTGGAAGTAAGTGGCCACCCGCGCCAGCAGCACCGGCGGCACGTGCCGCGCCCGCATCAGGTGCAGGACGTAGTCGCCCACGGCATCGTAATAATGCAGCCGCTTGGCCAGCAGCGTCACGAAACCCACCAGCAGCAGCAGAAACTGAAACGGGTTGAAGTGGCGCTTGCGGCGGCCGGCCAGGTAGTCGGCCACCAGTGCGCCCGGATGCAGCAGCACCTGGGGGATGAAGGCAAAAATTCCTTTGTCGGCGTGGGTGAACACGTGCAGGATTTCGTGCAGCACGTGGGCCGTGCTCAGGCGGTGGGCCGGCGCCTGCCCGCACTGCGGGCAGAAGCAGCCGGGCAGCGCCAGGGCGTGGCCGCAATTCAGGCACGCGGCATCGGGAGCGTGGAGGGCGTCGGACATAGACACAAATAAAGGGCGGCGCCCCGAAGTGCCGGCCGCGCAACATTGAGCCGCCGGGCACGTCTTTAGCTTTAGCCAAGGGCAAACTGTCAAGTTCGCGCTAGCATTAGCCGGCCTACCTTCGCGCTTTCCAATATCCGGCCGCCCTGCCGCGCGGCGTTTTTACTCTCCTATGACGTCAAGCTTGAATTTCCCCCGCGTGTCGGTGCCACTGCTGCTCGCCGCTACGCTGTTTTCTTCGTGTGCGCGCCGGCCCCAGGCCAGTGGCGCTGTGGCCAGCACCGCCGTGAGCGTGCCCACCCCAGCCCCGGCGGCCACGCCGGTGGCTCCCGAAACCCCGGCCCCGGCCAAGCCCGCCCCCATCGGCGACCAGAGTGCCGCCCAGTGGTACCTCAAAGACCCCGAACTGGACAAGGTGCCCGGCGTGGGCGCCACCCGCACCTACGCCGAGCTGCTGAAGAACCTGACGCCCACGCCCATCGTGGTGGCCGTCATCGACTCGGGCATCGACACGGCTCACGTCGACCTGAAGCCGATTTTATGGACCAACTCCAAGGAGATTCCCGGCAACGGCATCGACGACGACAAGAATGGCTACATCGACGACGTGCACGGCTGGAACTTCCTGGGCGGCCCCGACGGCCGCAACGTGAACGCCGAAACCCTGGAAATGACCCGTATTGTGGCCGCCGGCCGCGTGCGCTTCAAGGGCAAAACCGCCGCCACGGTAAAGCCAACTGAAAAGGCCGACTACGCCCTGTATCAAAAAGCCGAGAAGGCCTACAAAAAACGCCTGGCCGAAGAAACCGAGCGCAACAAGGAAGTGGAAAGCATGGCCGGCCCTCTCACCCAGATGGTGGCGGCCATGAAGCAGGCCCTCGGCACCGAGAAGCTGGACACCGTGGCCCTGAAGAGCGCCAACCCCGACGACCCCAACCTGAAGCGCGCCATCGGGGGCATGCTGGAAATGATGCGACAGACCGGTGCGGCCGACGCCGACGCGTTGCTCACCCAGCTCAACGAGGGCATGAAGCAGGAGCGCAGCCTGCTGGATAATTCGCTCAACCTGAATTTCAACCCGCGGGCCGACATCGTGAAGGATAACCCTGACGACGTAACCCAGCGCTACTACGGCAACAACGACCTGCACGGCCCCGACCCCATGCACGGCACCCACGTGTCGGGCATCATCGCCGCCGTGCGCGACAACAACCTCGGCGTGCAGGGCCTGGCCCCCGCCCCGGTGCGCATCATGACGGTGCGCGCCGTGCCCGACGGCGACGAGCGCGACAAAGACATTGCCAACGCCATTCGCTACGCCGTGGATAACGGCGCCAGCATCATCAACATGAGCTTCGGCAAGGAGTTTTCGCCCCAGCGCGCCGCCGTGGAGGCCGCTTTCAAGTACGCTGCCGCCAAGAACGTGCTGCTGGTGCACGCCGCCGGCAACGAGAACCAGAATCTCGACGTGAGCGACAACTACCCGGCCTCCTTCTATATGAATAAAGCCACGGTGCCCAACCTGCTCACCGTGGGCGCCTCGGGCCCGAAGGACAACGCCGCCCTGCCCGCCGATTTCTCCAACTACAGCAAAAAGGCGGTGGACGTGTTTGCGCCCGGCGTCGCAATTTTCAGCACCCTGCCCGGCAGCACCTTCGGCAACGAAAGCGGCACCAGCATGGCCTCGCCCGTGACGGCCGGTGTGGCGGCCGTGCTCAAGTCCTACTTTCCCAAGCTCACGGCTGCCGATTTGAAGCGCATCATCATGCAGTCGGCCCAGGTGCACCACACGCAAGTGAGCGTGCCCGGCACCGAGAAGACGGCCGATTTCTCAACGCTTTCGGTAACTGGCGGCGTAGTGGATATGTACGAGGCCGTGAAGCTGGCGCAGAAAGCGGCAATGTAAAACCTCACCCCCGGCCCCTCTCCACGGGGAGAGGGGAGCCTGACGGAATTCAATGAAAAGCCCCGGCTCGAGTACGAGTCGGGGCTTTTTGCTTTTTTATTAAGTGCTCTGCTCTTGCAAGAGGTGTCACTGAGCTGTGCCATGGCTCCCCTCTCCCCATGGAGAGGGGCCGGGGGTGAGGTTGCGCTGCCGGGCAGTTCCTACCCCACATCCACGCCCTTTTCCTCCTTGCGGAAGTGGTTTAGCACCAGCTTATCGCTGAGGCCCGGCAGCCACTTGTTCAGGAATACCACCAGCTTGCCCTGGCCCGTGAGCACGAGCGTGCGCTTGCGCTGCTGCACGGCGCGCAGGATTTCATCGGCTACGGCTTCGCTGCTCATCATGGCGCCCTCGTCGCGCGGGCTCTCGCCCTGGGCCGAGCCATCGGCGGCCAGGGCCGTGTTGCGGATGTTGGAGGCGGTGAAGCCAGGCGCGGCCGTGAGCACGTTCACGCCTTGGTCGAGCAGCTCGGTGCGCAGAGCTTCGAGGAAACCGTTCATGGCAAACTTCGAGGCCGAGTAGCCCGTGCGGCCCGGCAGGCCCCGGTAGCCCGCAATGCTGCTGATGCCCACCACCGTGCCCTTGCTCTTGAGCAAGTGCGGCAGGGCAAACTTGGTGCTGAAAACGGTGCCGAAGAAGTTGGTTTGCATGAGGCGCTTGATGACTTCGAGGTCGGCGTCCTGGAAGCGGGCGCGCATGCTGATGCCGGCGTTGTTGAGCAGCACATCGAGGCCGCCGAAGCGGGCCACGGTTTCCTGCACGGCCCGCTCGGCGGCGGCTTCGTCGCCCACGTCGGCGCGCACAGTGAGGTGGGCCACGCCGGCGGCGGCCAGGGCCTGGGCGGTTTCGGCCAGCTTGGTTTCGTCGCGGCCCGTGATGGCCACCTGGTAGCCGGCCCGGCCGAAGGCCAGCGCGCAGGCCCGGCCAATGCCCGAGGTGCCGCCGGTGATGAGAACAGTAGGAGAAGGCATGGTTTTAAAAATGGGCCCAGTGGGCCGTGAAAGGCAAAAGCGAAAGGTTGCGGCCAAATTTACGGCTGGGTGGTGCGATTTTTGCGTGGCACGCTTTAAACCCTGAGCAGGGGCAGCGGTCAGGCCATTAGCTGGTGCTGGCCGGATGGATAAACAGGGCCTTTGGCCGACGGTTCTCGGGGCACGGACGAATAAAACCCCGAAATAGCCGATTGCTGCTTTTCCGTCGGTATTTTGTCCTTACATTTATCCATTGAATTCTATTGTTTTCCCTCAAAATACTGTATGCTTCCACTCCTACGCTCTTGGTCCCGCGTTGCTTCCGGCGTAGCGGCCGTTCTGCTGTCGCTGGGAATCTCATCGGCCGCTGAGGCCCAGACTTGTCCCATCAACGCGGCGTGCACGCCGGGCTCGGCCAGCGTCAGCAACCCCGCGCTCTACGGCATGGCGATTCTGAACGTCACGGTGGGCACCAACGTGCTGGCCAACCGCACGACGTACCTGGCGGGCTACCACGACTACAGCTGCACGCAAAACGCGGCACTGGTGGTGGGCCAGCCCTACTCCATCAGCGTGCGCACCACCACCACGGCGGCCCAGAACGTGCGCGTGTGGATAGATTACAACAACGACGGCGCCTTCACCGGCAACAACGAGCTGGTGTTTAGCTCCGACAACGCCACCACGCACTCGGGCACGTTCACGGCGCCGGCTACAGCCACGCTGGGCGCCCGCCTGCGCATGCGCGTGGCCACCGACTACGCCAACAGCCCGATTCCGACGTCGTGCTCCACGCCGGTGTACTCGCAGGATGAAGACTACAGCGTGACGCTGTCGGCCAACGCCGCCCCGCCGGTGGCCGCCTTCACCACCAGCGCCACCACCACCTGCACCGGCTGCGTGCAATTCACCGACGCCAGCCAGAACGTGCCCACGGCCTGGCTTTGGACGTTTGGCGACGGCCAGACCAGCAACGCGCAAAACCCCAACCACTGCTACACCACGGCCGGCACCTATGCCGTGACGCTGCGCGCCACCAACGCGGCCGGCAACAACACCACGGCCGCCACCAGCATTACCTACAACACCCAGGTGCCCGTGGCCGCGGCCTGCACGCCCACCACGGTGAACTACTTCGGCAACTACGGCATCACCCGCTTCCGGCTGGGTACCATCGACAACACCTCGGCCGATGGCAGCGCCGGTTACCAGAACTTCACCTGCACGCAGCGCGTCGAGCTGATGGTGGGCCTGAGCACCCAGATGATTATCACCACGGGCGGCACCAACGCGCATGACATCCGGGTGTACCTCGACGCCAACAACAACGGCACGTTTGACACCGGTGAGCAGATTTACCAGAGCCTGAGCACCCCCAGCCCCGGGGCCACGGCCAATATTACCCTGCCCGCCACCGTGACCCTGAACCAGCCCCTGCGCCTGCGCGTGATTGCCGACGCCGTGGGCAACAGCACGTCGCCCTGCTCCAACCAGGTGAGCGGCCAGGCCGAGGACTACACCCTCATTGCCCGCCCCAACACTTCGCCCCCGCTCGTGAGCTTCACCAGCAACTACGTGGCGGGTGGCTGCGTGAACCCCGTGCAGTTCACCGATGCCAGCCAGAACGCGCCCACGTCGTGGCTCTGGAACTTTGGCGACGGCCAGACCAGCACGGCCCAGAACCCCTCGCACCAGTACACTACCGCCGGCACCTTCACGGTGAGCCTGACGGCTACCAACAACAACGGCTCGGCCACCACCACGCGCCTGAACTACCTCACCATTCAGCTTCCGTGCTTCACCTATTGCGCTGCCAATGGCACCGGCGGCATGGGGCCGGGCGGCGTGCAACAGGCCAGCCCGTTCTACATCACATCGGTGGCCGTGACCAACGCCCAGCCTTCCTACAACAATGTGACCGGTAACGCGACAGGTGGCTACGGCAACTACACCGGCAACCCCATTGCCATGGGGGCCAGCCGCACCGTGAACCTGACCATGGCCGTCAACCTGACGACGTCGCACCGCGTGGCCGTGTGGGTCGACCAAAACCAAAACGGGTTGTTCGACACCAGCGAGCTGCTGTCGAGCGCAGTGCCCACCACGCTGAGCTACTCCACCACCTTCACGGTGAACAGCCCGGCGGCCGGCGCCAGCCTGCGCATGCGGGTAATGACGGCGGCTAACGCCAACAACCCCTTGGCGTGCAGCGTGAACCTGCTCAACGCCGAATACGAAGACTACCAGCTGGTATTCGGGCCGTTGGCGAGCCGCCAGGAGCAGGCCTTGCCCAGCCTCAGCCTCTACCCCACCCCCACGCCTGATGGCCGCGTGCACCTGCGCCTGCCCGACGCCAGCGCCGCCGGCACCTACTCCGCCGCGGTGCAGAACCTGCTGGGCGCCACGCTGCTCAGCACCTCCCTCCGCCTGGGCCCCGCCGCCGATGCCGAGCTGGACCTGAGCCGCCTGGCGCCCGGCGTGTACCTGCTGCAATTGCGCGACGCCCAGGGCCAAACGGCCGTGCGCCGCGTGGTGCGCGAATAGCCTTTGCCCTCAACCATTTGTGATTTCCCGGCATGAAACAATCCGACGGCTTCCGGGCCGTCGGATTGTTTGGTCAGTATTCCCTCCCTTTACCTTTTTATATGTTTAAAACCTTACCACGGCTTTTTTTGGGGTCGATTCTGCTGCTGGCGCTCCTGGTGCTGGGCATGGCTCCGGCGCGAGCTACTCACTTGCTGGGCGGCGAGATGAGCTACCGCTACCTGGACGCTAACGGGCCCACGGCCACCCCGTTTCGCTACGAAATAACGGTCACCATCTACAGCAACGGCCTCTACAGCACCAACCCGGGCGGTATTGCGCCGCCCCCCACCAGTGCCCCGGTTACCATTTTCAACCGGACCACCGGGGCCAGCACCCCGCTCAACATTCCCCGGACGTCGCCGTCGCTTTCCGGGCCCCTGCCGCAGCCCATTTCGCCGCCGGTGCCGACGGGCTGCACCGTGCAGGGCCCCACCCAGCCGTTCTACCTGTGCAAGTACATCCAGGTGGTGAACTTGCCCGTGTCGTTTGATGGCTACTACGCCGTGTACTCGGTGGGCGCGCGCAACGCCGGCATCACCAACCTCCTCAACTCCAGCGGCCAGAACATGTCGCTGTACGTGAGCATGGCGCCGCCGCTCATCTCGAACCGCTCGCCGGTTTTCTCGGACACCGCGGTGGCCATTGTTTGCCAGAACGACACCACCATTTCGCTCAACAACGCGGTGGACGCCGACGGCGACCGTTTGGCGTATTCCTTCGGCACGCCCTACAACGCCCTGACCAACAGCCCCGGTCTGGTTCCGCCCACTTTCTCTACCACGCCTTACTTCAACTCCAGCTACAGCGCGGCTACGCCTTTCGGCACGGGCGCCGGCAACTTTGCCTTGCTCAACGCCAGCACCGGCGTAGCCAAGTACGGCGCCACCACCAACGGCCTCTACGTGGTGGCCGTGGACGTGCAGGAATACCGCAACATCAACGGCCGCGAAGTCCTGATTGGCACCACCCGCCGCGACTTGCAGCTGGTGGTATCGACCTGCCCAACCACGCCGCCCCCGGTTTTGCCCTCTACCATCACCACGCCCCGCAACTACACCATTGAGGAAGGGCAGTCGCTGAGCATTCCGATTACGGCCACGCAATCCAGCACCCCCGGGCACCCGTTGGTGCTCACGGCCAACAGCGTGCTGCTGGACGGCAGCGGCCCTTTCAATACCACTTTTAACAACAGCACGGGCACCGTGCAGCCCGGCAACGTGACCGGCACGGCCACGGCCAGCGGCACGGGCTCCGTCACGGGCACGTTTGTGTTCAACTCGGTCTGCGGCAATGCCCGCTCCACGCCCTACGACATTGCCGTGACGGTGAAAGACAACGGCTGCGGCGGCAAACTGGCTTCCGACGTGTTCCGCATCACGGTGACCCGCGCCGCGGGCCCCACTGCCATCAACGGCCCGGCCACGGTGTGCGACCCGGCCACGGTGCGCACCTACACGGCCTCCGGCCCGGTGCCTACGTCCTACAACTGGCGCGTGCTGAAAGGCACCATCAGCAGCGGCCAGGGCACCAACGCGGTGAACGTGACCTGGAACAGCGCCAACACCACGGGCACGCTGATTCTGAAAGGCATCTCCTCGCGCGGCTGCCCCACCGACTCGGTGGTGAAAACCGTGGACATTCGCCCGCTGCCGGCCCTGACGGTAACGGCCGCCGCGCCCACCATCTGCCTGGGCGGCAGCACCACCCTCACCGTGACGGGCCAAGCCGGCCTGACTTACGTGTGGAGCGGCGGGGGCATCAACTCCACCAGCAGCACCGTAACCGTGAACCCGACGACCACCACGACCTACACCGTGACGGGCACCGACGGCACCTGCACCATCTCGAACACCGTGACGGTGACCGTGACGCCCCCGCCCACGGCCGATGCCGGCGCCGACCGCAGCGTGTGCCCCGGCGTGGCTTCAACGCTCGGCGGCACGCCCATTGCAGGTGCTACCTACGCCTGGAGCCCGGCCACCGGCCTGAGCAGCACCACCGTGGCCAACCCCACCGTGACGCTGCCCAACACCACTAACGCCCCCATTGTAGCCACCTACACCCTGACGGTGACCGTGGGCAACAACTGCTCGAGTGTGGGCACGGTGCGCGTGACGGTGAACCCCGCCGCGACGGCCAACGCCGGTCCGGCCCTGAGCACCTGCTCGGGAGTGGCCTCGGCCCCCATCGGCACGGCGGCCCTCACGGGCTACACTTATAGCTGGAGCCCCGCCACGGGCCTGAGCAGCGCCACGGCCGCCCAGCCGACGGTGACGCTGCCCAATACCACCGGCTCCCCCATCACCCAGACTTACACTGTGACTGCCACCAGCGCGACGGGCTGCACCGCCACGTCGTCGGTGGTGGTGACGGTGAACCCGGCTGCCGTGTCCACGCCCGGCCCGGCCATCAGCTTCTGCTCGGGCACGACTTCGGCCCCGCTGGGCGGCTCGGCTACTGCGGTGCCCGGCACCACCTATAGCTGGAGCCCCACTACTGGCCTGAGCAACCCCAACATTCTGAACCCGACGGTGACGGGAACCAATACCACTGGCGCGCCCATCACCACGACTTACACCCTGACCGCTACCACCGCCAACGGCTGCGTGGCCACGGGCACGGTGGCGGTGACCATCAACCCGGCCGCCGTGGCTGACGCCGGCTTGGCCAAATCGACCTGCTCGAACGTGCCGGTGGCCATCGGCAACGGCACGCCGGTAGCCGGCACCACCTACGCCTGGAGCCCGGCCACCGGCCTGAGCTCCACTTCGGTGCTCAACCCCACTGTAACGCTACCCAACACGACCAGCGCCAACATTACCCAGACCTACACGCTGACCGCTACCACCGCCAACGGCTGCACCGCTACCAGCACGGTAGTTGTGACCGTTTTCCCGGCTGCAGTGGCCACCCCCGGCCCGGCTGTAGCTTTCTGCTCGGGTGCTAGTGCCACGCTGGGCAGCGGCACGCCGGTAGCCGGCACCACGTATGCCTGGAGCCCGGCCACCGGCCTGAGCTCCACTTCGGTGCTCAACCCGACTGTGACCGGCACCAACACCACCGGTGCCCCCATCACCACGACCTACACGCTGACGGCCACCACGGCCAATGGCTGCTCGGCTACCAGCACCGTAGCTGTTACCGTCAACCCGGCGGCTGTGGCGGTGCCCGGTGCCAACCAGGCCGTTTGCTCGGGCAGCACCATTACTCTGGGCGCTGCGCCGGTAGCCGGTTATACTTATAGCTGGAGCCCGACCACCGGTCTGAGCAGCGCCACCGTGGCCAACCCCACCTTCACGCTGACCAACTCGACCAATGCGCCCATCGTGACGGTGTATACTCTGACGGCCACCACGGCTAACGGCTGCGTGAGCACCGGCACCGTGACCATCACGGTAAACCCCGCTGCGGCGGCCAATGCCGGTCCGGCCGTGGCCGTGTGCGACCGCAGCCGCGTGACGCTGGGCACGGCCGCACTGCCCGGCTATACCTACAGCTGGAGCCCGGCCACCAACCTGAGCAGCGCCACTGCTGCCCAGCCCGTGCTCACCGGTGTGAACACCGGCACCGCCCCCATCACCCAGACCTACACCCTGACGGCCACCACGGCCAATGGCTGCCTGAGCACCAGCACGGTGACGGTGACCATCAACCCGCGCCCGGCACCCGAAACCATTGTGGGTCCGGCTTCGGTATGCCCCACGGTTACGGGCATTGCCTACTCGGTACCCACCCCGGCCGGCACGGCCTACACCTGGCTGATTAACGGCGGCACCATTGCCACCGGCCAGGGCACCTCGGCCATCACCGTGAACTGGGGCCCGGCCACTACGGGCGGCTACCTGAAAGTATTCCGTCTCAACGCCCAAGGCTGCTCTTCGGACACGACCACGCTGCCCATCACCATCAACCAGCGCCTGCAAACGGTGCGCCCCACCGGCCCCGGCGACATCGTGGCCGTGGCCCCGCTGCCCCGCTCGGTGTGCCAGGCCGATGGCCCTTACACCTACACCAGCGGCTCCTTCGCCAACGGCTCCAGCTATTCGTGGGTGATTATTGGCGGCACGCAGGTGAGCACCTTCCAGAACACGGTGACCGTGAACTGGGCCCCGGTGACCACGCCCACCATCGGCAAGATTGTGGTGACGGAAACCAGCAACCCGACCGGCGGCATCTGCCGCGGTACTTCCGATACGCTGCGCGTGCTCATCAACCCCTCGCCGCGCACCAACCTGACCATCACAGCTCCGGCCCGCGTGTGCCAGGGCAGCGGCCCAGTGACGTTTGCCCTGCCGGGCGGCTTCACGGGCTCGACCTATAGCTTCATCCTGAGCGGCACCACGCTGGCCGGCACCGGCAACAGCCGCACGCTGAACACGCTGCCCGCTCCCGGCAACTACACCCTCACGGTGCAGGAAACCACCTCGGCCGGCTGCACGGGCCCGCTCTACACGGCCCCCTTCACGGTGAACCCCACGCCGGCCACGCCCACCATTTCGGGCTCGGGCTTTGTGTGCAACGTGGCCACGCCCCAGCAGTACGCCGTGGCCAACCCCACCCCGGGCGCCAGCTACCAGTGGACCATTGTGGGCGGCACCATCACCTCTACTCCCACCACGGGCAGCACCATTACAGTGCGCTTCAACGCCACGGGCCCTTACTCGGTGAGCGTGCAGGAGGTGAGCGCCAGCCCGGCCTCGTGCCCCAGCGCCGCTGCCACCCGCACGGTGCTGTTCGACAGCCCGGGCGTTGCCCTCACGCTGGGCTCGGTCGACATTGCCAGCAACAACCGCATTGTACTGACCCTGAACACCACGGGCAGCACCAACACCCCCAACCAGGTGCAAATCATGCGTCGCGTGGCGGGCAGCGGCAACTTCGTGGCCGTGGGCCAGACCCCAGCTTCGTCGACTACTTATACCGATGCTAACAACGTGGACGCGGGTGCTAACTCCTACGAGTACCGCCTCGACCTGACCAACGGCTGCGGCAACCTGCTTTCGAGTTCGGTGGTGCAGACGGTGCGCCTGGTAGCCACCCAGCTGCCCGGCACCGGCGGCCGCGACCAAGGCAACGTGTCGCTAACCTGGAACGCCTACGTGGGCTTCACGGTGAAGGAGTACCGCATCTTCCGCCGCGTGGATGCCGGCACGGCCGCCCCAGTGAAGACCGTGCCCGCCGGCACGCTTACCACCACCATTTCGAACACCGACGCCAACAGCGTAGCTTCGGGTGTGGGCTTCAAGCAGAACTTCCGAGTGGTGGCCGTGAGCACCGACGCCACGGAACGCCTGTCGAACTCGAACGAAACGGCGGTTGATTTTGCCAACGACACGAAGGTGTACAACATCATCACCCCGAACCGCGACGGCCTGAACGACGTGCTGGTGATTGACAACATTGCGCTCTACCCCGGCAACACCTTCACCGTGTTCAACCGCTGGGGCCGCGAGGTGTACAGCACCACCAACTACCAGAACAATTGGGGCGACGACCCGAGCATCGCCGCCGGCCAATACTTCTACCTGCTGAAACTGCCCAACGGTACCAGCATCAAGAACTGGTTTGAGGTGGTGAAGTAGACCACGGATTCGCTCGGATTTTTCGGATTTCACGGATTTCGTGGACGTCTTCTGAACAATCAAGCAGCAAAAAGGCCACCCGTTGGGGTGGCCTTTTTTGTTGGCCATCCGCGCAACAAGTCGGGGTTGCCCAATGGCAACTCTGGTACCTACAACCGTCCACAAAATCCGTGAAATCCGAAAAATCCGAGCGAATCCGTGGTTCAGAGAGTAGTTTTGCACCCTTATGAGCCGAATGAAAAACATTCCCGCGGAGCTGCTCCGCAACGTCACAATCCAGGATATGGTGGCCGAGGGCAAATGCCTGGTCCGCATCGAGAATCTAGTCATCTTCGTGTCGCAGGTCGCCCCTGGCGACGTGGTCGATTTGCGCGTCACCAAAGCCAAGAAGAACTTCCTGGAAGCCGTGCCCACGCACTTCCACGCCTATTCCGAGCTGCGCACCACGCCCTTTTGCCAGCATTTCGGCACCTGCGGCGGCTGCAAGTGGCAGCACCTGGGCTACGACTCGCAGCTGCGCTTCAAGCAGCAGCAGGTGGAAGACACGCTGCAGCGCATCGGCAAAGTGGAGCTGCCCGAAATCCAGCAGATTCTGCCCTCGCCCCAGCGCACCTACTACCGCAATAAGCTTGAGTACACCTTCAGCTTCATGGGCTGGCTCACCAACGAGCAAATCAACGATGACAGCCAGCACTACGACCGCCGGGTGCTGGGCTTCCACACCCCCGCGCGCTTCGATAAGATTATCGACATCCAGCACTGCCACCTGCAGCCCGAGCCGAGCAACGAAATCCGCCTCTTCATCCGCGACTACGCCCGCGAGCGCGACCTGCGCTTCGGCAACATCGTGCGCCAGACCGGCAACCTGCGCAACCTCATTATCCGCACGGCCCAGACCACCGGCGAAATCATGGTGATTCTGCAGTGCTACCTGCCCCACCACAGCATCGAGCCGCTGCTAGACGCCGTGTATGAGAAATTCCCGCAGATTACTTCGCTCAACTACGTGCTCAACAACAAGGGCAACGAAACCTTCCACGACCTGGAAGTGGTGAACTACAAGGGCAAGCCCTACATCGAGGAGGAGATGGAAGGCCTGCGCTTCCGCATCGGCCCCAAGTCCTTCTACCAAACCAACTCCGAAGGCGCCCACCAGCTCTACAAAGTGGCCCGCGAGTTTGCCGACCTGCAGGGCGACGAGCTGGTGTACGACCTCTACACCGGCGCCGGCACCATCGCCAGCTTCGTGGCCAAAAAGGCCCGCAAGGTCATCGGCGTCGAGTACGTTGAGCAGGCCGTGGCCGATGCCCACGTGAACGCCGAAATCAACAACATCACCAACATGGAGTTCTTCGCCGGCGACATGAAGGACGTGCTCACGGCCGAGTTCACCGCCCACCACGGCCGCCCCGACGTGCTCATCACCGACCCGCCCCGCGCCGGCATGCACGAAGACGTGGTGAAGCGCCTGCTGGAGCTGCGCGCCCCCCGCATCGTGTACATCAGCTGCAACCCCGCCACCCAGGCCCGCGACCTGGAGCTGCTCGATGCTGCCTACAAAGTGACCCGCGTGCAGCCGGTGGACATGTTCCCCCATACCCACCACGTGGAGAATGTAGTGGCGCTGGAGCTGAAGTAGAATAAATTCTACAGTGATAGTTCGGCTTTCCTTATGAAAACCAAAACGCTTTTCACTCTTTGCTGGATAATAGTCACTGTAGCAATTTGCATTTGGGCAGTTAATGCGGATGTGCACTCTGGAGGAGCTGCTGCAATTAGTTTCCTAATGCTGTCCGTAGCCCTTTATTTTATATTGACCGTCTTTATCCGTTTTAAAAAGTAAAATGGACTACTTCAACGACCCCGAACTCAACGGCAAATACCTCGGCACCATTACCAAGGACTTCGCCACCGTGTCCGACACGCTGAGCGAAGCCTCGGCCCAGATTCGCAAGCGCGACATCAGCCAATACCCCATTTTCGTGTTTGCCAAGCAGGAAGTGCCCCTCGGCGGCCTACTCGTGAACGCTGACGAAATGCAGCTGGAGTGGCACGTCTTCGCCAGCTACCTGGAGTTGTTCGTGCAGCAAGGCATCGTCAGCGCCGAGGGCGTCGAGGCGTTTCAATCGACTTACAAAGACCCCAACGAGTTCTGCTGCCTCTTCGTGCTGGATGAGGAGTTTACCAACTTCGTGTTCGTGCCTTATCCGGAGGATTAATCGGGGGCAATAGATAAAAAAGAACGTCATGCCGAGCGAAAGCGAAGCATCTCGCGTGCAGCAGTAAACCAATTAAAAGGATTACTATCACACGCGAGATGCTTCGCTTTCGCTCGGCATGACGTTCTGGTTTTGCGCCCAACGGCGCGCTATTTTGTTCTAGTTCCGGCGCTGCACTGGTAGGTCTTCCAGCTGCGCGTAGCTAAGCTTCCAGGTATTGTCGGCGGCTTTTTTCCAGAGGAAGATATAGTTGCCCTCGCCAAAGCCGGCGGGTTCGCCGGGTGCGGCCGGGGCCACGTCTACCGAGAAGGTGCCGGCTTCATAGGCCGTGTTGGCGTCGATGCCGCTGCTGCTCACGCTGGTTTTCAAGTTGCTGATGGTGGCGATGGTGGCGCTCACCCACTTCTGGCTCACTTCGTCTTTGCCCTTCCAGTGGGCGTTGCCCTGCACGAAGGCCACGTCGTCGGCCATCATGCCGGTAATTTTGCCGGAGTCGCGGGCGTTCCAGGCACCGATAAAGTCCTGGTCGAGGGTTTGCACGTTCACGGCGTCGCCGGCTTTCGAGCAGGAGCTCAGCGCCACGGCCACAAACAAGCTGCAAAGGAGGGATTTCATAAGTCCAAGGTGTTGGTGGAGAAAATGGTAGTGGGCCCCATCACCCACGGGCTAAAAGTAACAAACCCCAGGCGCAGGCGCCCGGGGTTTGTTGGTGATGCGATTCCGGGATTACCAGCTCTTCCGACGAATTTCTTCGTTCGAATACGGCTTCGAAGCGTCGCCGTAGTGCGGGTTGGGCAGGTAGTTGCCCGACACGGCTGCCGGAGCCATAGCGCCCGGCATGGGAGCCGCCGAAGCCGTGAGGCTGTTTACCGGCACGGCCGAGGCTTGCGTGGTGGTCGTGGTCACGGTCGTTTTGCGGTTGCGGGCCAGGGCCAGTTCGCGGCGGTATTCGGCTTCACGGGCCGCTACGGCGCGTTGCTGGGCAGCAGCGGCGGCGCGCTGCTTGCGCTTGTTGTCGATGTGCTTGCCCACGCCATAGCCGATGGCACCACCGGCCACGCCACCTACCACGCCGCCCACGGCCCGGTTGCGCTTGTTGATGAGAGCACCAGCGGCCGCGCCACCCAGGCCGCCAATCACGGCGCCCTTAGCCTGCGGGCTCCACTGCGCGCGGGCCGGCGCCGAGCCAAATACGGTGCTGATAAGAATAATCAGAGCAAAGAAATACGGGAGCTTTTTCATGGCTGAAGAAGGAAAAATGGAAGTAAAAATTTCCAGGTATGGAAGGCAGAAGACAATTAGCGTGCCAGCCGGCCGGATATTTTCGATTGCCCTCCTAACGGCAGCGCTTCAAGAAAGTTAATCCCAAGCTCCAAAAACCGCCCTCAAACTGCCTAGAAGCTGGTCCAGCCCTGCGCTTTCAGCGGCACCGGCTGGCCCGCTTTAGTAATCAAATTTGTGCCGTCGGCCTTGTCGGTGAGGTGGCCAAGGATGGTGATATCGGGGTGGTTTTTGATTTTCTCATGGTCCGTCACGGGCACCGTAAACAGCAGCTCGTAGTCCTCGCCGCCGTTGAGGGCGCAGGTGATGGGGTCGAGGTTGAACTCGGCGGCTGCTTCCAGCGTGGGGTTGGCCAGGGGCACGAATTCGCTGAACACCCGGGCGCCCGTGCCACTGGCCGCGCACAGGTGCAGCACCTCGGAGGCCAACCCGTCCGACACATCAATCATGCTGGTGGGCCGCACGCCCAGCTCGCGCAGCTCGTGCACGATGTCGAGCCGGGCCTCGGGGCGCAGCTGGCGCTGCACTACGTATTCGTAGTTGGCCAGTTCGGGCTGGGTCTCAGGGTCGGCCAGAAAGGCTTGCTTCTCGCGCTCCAGCACCTGCAGGCCCATAAATGCCCCACCCAAATCGCCGCTCACGCACAGCAAATCGGTGGGCTTGCCGCCGCTGCGGCGCGCCGCCTGCCCGGCAGCTACCTCGCCCAGCACTGTCACGGCCAGGGTGAGGCCGCCGCGGCTGGCGGTGGTGTCGCCGCCCACGAGGTCTACATTGTAGGCTTCACACGCCAAGCGCATGCCGGCGTAGAGCTCCTCTACGGCTTCCACCGTGAAGCGCGGGCCCACCGACAGCGCCACCACTAGCTGGGTGGGCAGCGCGTTCATGGCTGCAATGTCGGACACGTTCACGGCTACGGCCTTGTAGCCCAGGTGGCGCAAGGGGCAAAACGAGAGGTCGAAGTGAATGCCTTCCACCAATAAGTCGGTCGTCATTACTTGCTCCATCCCGGCCGTGGGCCGAATGATGGCCGCGTCGTCGCCAATGCCCAGTACCGAGCCTGGCTGGCGCAGCGTGAGGCCGGCCTGCAAGCGGTTAATCAAAGCAAATTCGCCGATGGCGTTGAGGGGCGTGAGGTTTTCGGGCATAGGTTTTTAGTTGTCAGTTGCTCGTTGTTAGTTGTCAGTTGCTCGTTGTTAGTTGTCGGTGGCAGCCGTTCGTTGATTTCCGAATAACGAGCAACTAACAACGAGCAACTGACAACTAAAGCGCAAAAGTACGGTCATAAAAAAAGGAGGGAATTGCTTCCCTCCTTTTCCAACTCAAAACCGGGGATGCTTACTGCACCACCAGCTCTTTGTAGATTTTGGTCTGGCCGTCGGCGCTGTAAATCTGCACGAAGTACAGGCCGGGCTTCAGGGCCGACACGTCCAGCGTCAGCTTTTCCTGGCCGGCGCCTTTGGCCTGGGCGCTGATGCGCTGGCCAAGGTTGTTGATAACCGTCACAGTGCCAACTTTGGCATCCTTAATATCGACCGTGGCAGTGCCGTGGGCGGGGTTGGGATACACGCTGATGTTGGCGTTGAATTTGGCCAGCGTGCTCGAAATCGTGGTCTGGTAGGTGCCGTAAGGGCCGGCGTAGTCGTTGTGCTGGCCCAGCTGGTCGTAGAGCTGGCCGCCGGGGTTGGACGTGCCGCCCGGACCATTAAAGGCCGTCGAATAAGTCATCCACTGGTCGGCGATGTTGTAGCTGGTCTGGGTGGGGTTCACGCGGGTGCCGGCGCTCACGCTGGCGCGGCGCACAATCGACTGGTTGGCCGACGACACGTACACGGCCGGGGTGCCGTCGATGGGGTTGGTGCCGCTCCAGTTGCCGGTGCCGCCCGAGCCGCTGGGAGCGGGCTGCACACCAATCACGCCAATGATATCGATGATAACGCCCGTGCCCGTGCCGGCCGTGCCGCTGGGGTAGCGTACCAGGGCCACGGCGTCATCGCCGTTGAAATATGCTACGCCGCCGCCCGTGATGACGGTGGGGCCGGTGGTGGGCGCGTGGCCTACGCTGAACTGGTTTGCGCGGGTACGAATGACCGGCAGCGTGGCTTCGCCGCTGGCCAGTACAAACGTGCTGCGCGGCACCATCGTGTTGGCTCCGGTGCTCACCTGGTTGGCATCGCTGCGGAACAGGCGCTCTTCTTCCGTGGGGGTGGCGCTGCCGTTGGCGTAGCGGCGCACCGAATAGGGGTTCAGGTTAACGGTGCTGGTGGTGGGGTTGTAAATCTCAAGGGCCCGCTCGCTGCCCGTCGAGTTGGTGGCACCGCCGTAGTTAACACCCGACTGGTGTGCGCCTTCGTCGTATTCGGAAAAGAATAGCTCGGTACCCTGGGCGTGGGCGGCGCCCGACAGCAGCAAGCCCGCCGACAGCAGTAAGTAATGCTTGTTCATAATAAAAGTGAGTTAAAAAAAGGTCAGTGCAACGGCAAAGATACGTCCCGGCACCAGGATAGTTCATGAAGCTTCCCGATTTAACCTCCGCTTAATCTCAACCGTCGGCAAGGGGTAGCATCGGTTCCTACGTTTCATTTGCTAACGGGCGTTAGCGGGCCTTATCTTTACCTTTCCCGCCTATGTCCGCCGCCGCTCCCCTCCGCCCCCGCAAAGCCCAGATTGACCGCACCGCCACGGCCTTGTTTCGGGCTCAGGGCTTTGCCGCCACCAGCATGCGCGAGCTGGCCACAGCGCTGGGGCTCGAAGCCGGCAGCCTGTATTCGCACATCAAATCGAAGGAGGAAATTCTGCATCGGGTGTGCTTTGGGCTGGCCGACAGCTTCTTTGCCGGCTTTGCGGCCGCCACCCACGAGACTGCCCCCGTGGCCGAGCAGCTGCGCCAGGCCATTGTGGCCCACGTGCGGGTGCTCACGCACGACAGCGCCGCTTCGGCCGTGTTTCTGCACGAGTGGAGGCATTTGAGCGAGCCAGCCCGCCGCGAGTTTCTGGCCTTGCGCGACCGGTATGAGGGTGCTTTTCGGGAATTGATTGCGCGGGGGGTGGCCGCCGGCGAACTGCACACGCCCGACCCAGCCTTTGCAGCCCTCACCCTGCTCGCCAGCCTCAACTGGCTGCCGAACTGGTACCGCCCCGAAGGCAAGCTCACCCCGGATGAAATAGCCCACCGCCTGGCCGAGCAGCTGCTTAGCGGACTTTGGCCCCACCGGGGCAGCACCGGCCCGGCCTAACTCCATCTAGCGCTTCACAATAGCCAGCGGAACTTGCCGTTGGAAGCGGGCCGTTGCGCGGCCAGGTATTCATCAAGCGCCGCTCAGCCTCGACGGCGTAGTTTTGTTGGGTCCGGTGTTTTGTTCTTTCCTACCCTTATTCATGGCTAACATTCTCATTTCTCCTGTCAAAACCCTGGCCGTTGCCTTGTTGGTACTTGCGGCCTGCGCCGCCTCCTGCAAGCGCGACGGCTCTAAAAGTGTGGTTCTAAATCCTGCAGCGGCCACCGAGGTGAAAGCCCAGCTCGACATTCTCCAGGATTCGGTGAACGCCAAATGGCGCAACATGACCGAAAGCGACGACCAAAAGATTGGGGTGACGCGCCTGCTGCTGCGCGAACTCAAAGCCCAGCCCGGCGCCAACGCCGCCCAGCTGCAAGCCCTCGACCAGGCAAACAACCGTTTGAAAGCCCGCCGCTATACCCAGCAAACCATGGCCAGCTCTGAACTGATTGACCAGTACGACGCGGCCCAGGATTCGCTGCTGAAAGCAGTGTACCCCGTAGCGGCCCCCAACGGCGCCGCTCCCACCGAAAACGCCCGCAACTTCGTGGAAGGCATTCAGCAGCTCGACGCCAACGTGGTGGGCCTGCGCGTGCAGTACGACCACGCCGTGCACCAATACAACGACTACCTCAAGCTGCACCAGGCCGAGCTGCAGCAACTGGGCGGCAAATACACCACGCTCAAGCCGCTGTCGTTCTTCACCATCGGCGCGCAGTAGGCCAGCGCAAATAGTTAGCTGGCACTTAGCCGAGCAGCGCAAGTATTGCGTATATTTCAGGCACTTAACCACCTAACGCCTTCGCTATGCGCTTTACCATTACGCTTTTCCGGGGCATTTTGCCGGCTGCCCTGCTGCTCACCAGCCTCGCCCTGTCTTCCTGCGGCAAAGACTGCGACCCTCGTCCCAAGCACAAGAAAGAGTGCGACAAGGACAAAGACAACTCCACAACCACGTCGACCACCAAGCCCGGCGGCGCTTCGTAAGCTGAATATAACCCCGCTAAAAAAGGCGGCCGGCAAATTTGCCGGCCGCCTTTTTTTAATCGGGCTGCCGGCTCACTGCCGGCAGCCCGCTTCTAATAAATCATTAAAGCGCCTCCATTTCTTCGCGCACGAAGTCGGCCAGCGTGCGCAAGTAGTCGGTGCTGAAATCGAAGCGGATGCCGGCGGCAGCGTAAATCTGGCCAATGGGCGCCGTGTAGCCCAGAGCAAGGGCACGCTTATAGGCGGCCAGGCCCTCAGCGGGGTTCTGGCGGAAGTTGCGCCACACGGCAATGGCGCCGAGCTGGGCCATGGCGTATTCAATGTAGTAGAACGGCACTTCGTAGAGGTGCAGCTGCTTCTGCCACAAGTAGGGCTTGAAGGTTTCGAGGCCCGTCCATTCCACGGTACGCTGGTTGAACTCGTCGAACAGCTCCACCCAGCGGGCGTGGCGCTCGGCTTCGGTGTGAGTGGGGTGCTCGTACACCCAGTGCTGAAACTTGTCGATGGTGGCCACCCAGGGGAAGGTTTCGAGCACGCTCTCGAGGTGGGTTTTCTTAGCGCGGCGCAGGTCGTCGGCGTCGGGGAAAAACACGTGCCACTGGTCCATGCTCATCAGCTCCATGCTCATGGAAGCAAGCTCGGCCACTTCGGACGGCGGGTGCTTGTCGGCGCCCAGCGGCAGGCCGCGGGTGAGGAAGCTGTGCACGGCGTGGCCGCCCTCGTGCAGCATGGTTACCACGTCGCGCAGGCTGCTGGTGGCATTCATGAAGATGAAGGGCACGCCGGTTTCGTCCAGCGGATAGTTATAGCCGCCGGGCGCTTTTCCTTTCCGGCTTTCCAGGTCGAGGTGGCCCATCTGGCGCATGGTGCGCAGGCAGTCGCCGAGGTAGCTATCGAGGTTCTGGAAGACGGTAATGGTTTTTTCCAGCAACTCTTCGCCGGTGCCGAAGGGGCGCAGCGGGGGCTGGCCGCTGGGGTCCACGTCGAGGTCCCAGGGGCGCAGGGCGGGTAGGTTCAGGTCCTGCCGGCGTTCCAGGTCGAAGTTGTCAATCAGCGGCACCACCGTTTCGCGGATGGCGGCGTGGAAGTTAAAGCAGTCCTGCGGCGTGTAGTCGAACCGACCCAGCGCGGCAAACATGTAGTCGCGAAAGTTGGCAAAACCGGCGTTCAGCGCTACCTGGTGGCGCAGGCCAATGAGTTCGGTGAACAGGGCGTCGAGCGGCTTGGCATCTTGCAGGCGGCGGGCCTGAATGGCGCGCCAGGCCGTTTCGCGCACGGCGCGGTCGGGGTTTTTGAGGCGGTCGGCGGCCTGAGGCAAGGTCAGTTCCTGGCCGTCGAGGGTCACGTTCATGGCGCCCACCGTGGCGGCATACTGCTGCTGCTTGGTGCTGATGTCAGTTTTCAGCGGGATGTTTTCGGCCCGGTAAATTTCCGAGGCCCGGCGCACCGAGCGCAGAAACACGCCGTAGCGGCGCTCATCGAGCCCGGCCAGATGCGGCGAGGCCAGCATCTTTTCGTTGAGGGCGTGGTCGTAAGGGGCCACCAGCGGCTCCACTTCGTTCACGAAGTACTGAAAGGCTTCGGCCCGGGCGGGGTCCTGCGTGTCGCAGGTCATGTGGATGTAGCGCCAAGCCAGGTCCTCGCTCAGCACGGCTTCCAGCTCGGAGCGGTCGAGGAGCCAGCGCTCCAGCTCGGCGGGTGTGGTCACCGGCCGGTTCTGCAGTTCCTGGAAAAAAGGCTCAATGGCGGCCCAGTCGGTCACCAGAAAGTCTTCGGGCAAATAGTGCCGCGGCGGCCGGCTGGTGTCGGTGGCCGACTCGGCGGTAGGTTCAGCTAGTAGCATCAGGGATATTTTTTAATAGGACAAGCGGCAACAGCGGCTCGGACTCGCAACCTACGATTTACGGAACAAACCCAGGGCCGGGCGAAAGTTTTTCACCTGTTTCATGAAGAAACGATTGCAAGCTCGGCAAGCGTTGGGTCAGCCTGCCTGGGAGCTAGCACATTCTAGCCAATTTCAATCACCACGCCGTCGGTCATGGGGTGGCCCACGCAGGTCAGCACGTAGCCTTGCTTCAATTCCGAGTCCGACAGGCCTTCGCGCTCGTCCAGGTGCACCTTGCCGCTCAGGCACTTGCCGCGGCAGGCGGTGCACACGCCCGCCTGGCAGGAATACGGCAGGTCGATGTCTTCGTCGAGGGCGGTGTCGAGGATGGTCTTGCCGGCCGGCACTTCGATGACGTACTCACTGCCTTCGTACTGCAGCGTCACGGTGCGGGTGGTTTTGGTGTCGTCGGCAGGGTTGGTCGAGACGTCGCCGTGGCCGCTGGGCTGAGCGGCCATCAGTTCGGCGTTGTCGGCGCTGGCGGCAAAGCTTTCGCGGCGCACGCGGGCTTCGGGCACGCCCAGCAGGGCCAGGGCGGCCTGGGCTTCGGTCATCAGGCCCTCGGGGCCGCAGAGGAAGTATTCGGCCTGCTCGGCCGGAAACTGGTGGCGCTGCTCCAGAATGCGCAGCAGCATGGTGCGGTTGAGGCGGCCGGTGTGGCGGTGCGGGCCGCTGGGCTGCAGGGGCTGGCTGTACACGTGCTCCACCTGCAGGTGGCCGTTGGAGCGGGCTTCCAGCTCGGCCAATTGCTTCTGGAAAATCACCGATTCCTCGTTGCGGTTGCCGTAAATCAGCAACACGTGGCTCTGGGACTCGGTTTGCATCACGGCCTTGAGCATGGACATGAGCGGCGTGATGCCCGAACCCGCTCCGATGAGCACCAACGAGCGCGCGGCTTTTGGGCTGGGGCTGAGGGTGAAGTTGCCCAGCGGCTCCATCACTTCCATTTGCTGGCCCACGCGCACGGTGTCGAGCAGGTGGTTGCTCACTAGGCCACCCGGCACGCGCTTCACCGTCACGGACAGGCGCGGCGCTTCCTGCGGCGTGCTGCTGAGCGAGTAGGCCCGGCGCTCCTTTTTGCCGCCGGGGCCGCAGGGCACAATCAGCGTCAGGAACTGGCCGGGGCGGCTGGCAATGGGCTGGCGGTCGGGCCGTTCCAGGTGAATGGTGACGGAATCGGAAGTCTCTTGGGTGAGGGCAACAACGGTGAGGGTGTGGTACATGCGGGGCGCAACTAAATAAAGAACGGGGCCGCCAAGGAACGGGTGACCCATATTCCCGGCGCTGCCACGGTTGGTACGAAAAAACAACTGCCAGGGAGCATTCTGGCCGCGGCTTGTTGCGCAAAGGTAACTTGCGGCCTTGGCTGCTACTTCACCCGCCCTTCACGCTTTGTCCTTGCTTACCTCCCTCCTGCTGCGCCACCAAGCCACGTTTGGCCCCGTGCTGCCCGTCGACCTCAACGGCCCTAATGTCGCCGGCCTCGATTTCACTGCCAATAACCCGCGCCTGGCCACCGCCGACCTGCGCGACACCGCCGCTTTTGAGCAGCTGGTAGAAGCCGAGTTGGCCTTGCAAAACGCCACCATCGGCATCGGTGGCTACCTCGAAAACCGCGTCATCTACCGCCGTAGCCCGCATTTTGGCCTCGTTGCCGCCGACGAGCCCCGCTCCCTGCACCTGGGCGTAGATGTGTGGCTGGCCGCCGGCACGCCGGTGCTGGCGCCGCTGCCCGCTACCGTGCACAGCCTGGCCGACAACGACAATTTCGGCGACTATGGCCCCACCGTCATCCTGCAGCACGAACTGGAAGGCACCGTATTCTACAGCCTCTACGGCCACCTGAGCCGCGCCGAGTGGCGGGCGCTACGGGCCGGCCAAACCATTGCCCAGGGCGAAGCCTTCGCGACCGTGGGCCCCTTCCCCGAAAACGGCGACTGGCCGCCCCACCTCCACTTCCAGCTCATCGCCGACCTGCGCGGCCACGTGGGCGACTTCCCCGGCGTGGCCCGCCCCAGCGAACGGGAAAAGTGGGCGGCATTGTGCCCCGACCCTAATCTGGTGCTGCAGAGCAAGTTTATCTGAACCGCAGATTGACGCAGATTAAACGGATAAGAACGGATTCAGGCAACATGTTTTGCCTACTCACTCTGGGCCAAAACAAAAAGCCAGCGCCAATGAAGCGCTGGCTTTTTGTTTATACTAATTGAATACAAATGAATCCGTTCTTATCCGTTTAATCTGCGTCAATCTGCGGTTCAGACAGTTAGTCGAACTTAATGGCCACTACCGGCTTAATCCGCGAAATCAGGTAGGTGGGGATGAGCACGGCCAGCAGCGAGGCAATGAAGGTGGCCACGTTGAGGATGAGCAGCATCTGCGGGTCCCAGAAAATCGGCACCCGGTCCATGTAATAGTTCTCGGGGTCGAGGGGGATGATGTGGAAGTAGTATTGGATGGCGCAGAAACCCACGGCCACGATGTTGCCGATGAGCATGCCGCGCACCGTGAGCGAAAGCCCCCGGAAAAAGAACATGCGCCGAATCTGCGTATCCGTCGCGCCCAGAGCTTTGAGGATGCCAATCATGTTGGTGCGCTCCAGAATCATGATGAATATCGTGGCCACCATGTTGAACGTGGCCACGAAGATGATGAGCAACAGGAAGATGATGACGTTGCGGTTGAGCAGCTGCAGCCAGTCGAACAACTGGGCGTACTGGTCGGTGATTTTGTCGATTTTCAGGTCGTAGGGCAGACGCTCGTAGAAATTGTCGGCAGTGCGGTCCAGGGTGGTGAAATCCTTGAGCACCACCTCCATGCCACCCACCAGCGAGTCGGGCCAGGCCGGCGAATTCAGGGCCCGAATCTGGCGAATGTCGCCAATGACGTACACTTCATCAAATTCGTCCAAACCTGTGGAATAGATGCCGCTGACGCGAAACTGGCGGATGCGGGGCGGGTTCTGGATGAAGTAGAACAGAGCTTTGTCGCCCACGGCCAAGCGCAGCTTGTCGGCCACTTTGCGCGAAATCAGCACGTCGTCGCTGGCCGTCGTGTCGGGGAAACTGAGGAACTTGCCCGCCACCAGGTTCTGGCGCATGGGCGAGCGTCCGTCGGTTTCGGCAATGCCCTTGAGTACCACGCCCAGCACCTCTTCCTTGGTCTTGATGATGGCCGTTTTCACGGCGTAGGGCTGCGTCGATTTCACTTCCGGAAACTGGTGCAGGTCCTGCACCAGCCGCGGCCCGGCAATGGGCGCCACTTCGAGCGAGTTGTTGGTGTCGTAGCGTGAAATCTGCAAGTGTGCCCCAAACGAGAAGATTTTATTCTGAATCTCGTTTCGGAAACCTTGTAAAATGGCAAACGACACCACCATCACCGCCAAGCCCATGGCAATGCTGATGATGGCTATTTTTGTGACCGACGAGGTGAAGGAGCCGGAATCGGCTCCCCCGTCAATCTTGTGCGAAATGTAGCGGGCGACATTCATTATTCGGCCGTAAAGCTACGTTTTGAATAGGTACCGGCCACGTTTCCTTTCCGCAGTACGAGAATAGGCCGTTTCACGCTTCTTTTTTTCGCTTTTTCCCCTGATTTTATGGTTGGCTTCCCTGCAAAAATTGTTCTGTCGACTTTGCTGGCTTTGCCGGCTTGTGCCACCACCCCGCCGTCTACGCAAGGGACGCAGCCAACGGTAGCGCCCCCCACCGCTTCCACCAAGACGGGCGTCATCGTGGGCGCCGAGCAGTTGGACAAGTACCTGCCCCAACTCAAAAACAAGCGCGTGGGCTTGGTGGTCAACCAAACGTCACGCGTGGGCTCGGCTTATTTGGTTGATACCCTGAAAGCACGAGGCGTGAATATCACGGCCATTTTCGCACCCGAACATGGCTTCCGGGGCGAGGAGGCCGACGGCGCCACCATCAAGGACGGGCGCGATGCCCGCAGCGGCGCCCCGGTGCGCTCGGTGTACGGCAAAACCAAGAAGCCAACCCCCGAAATGCTGGCCGATGTGGACGTGCTGGTGTTTGATATTCAGGACGTGGGGGCGCGCTTCTATACCTTCATCAGCACGCTGCACTACGTGATGGAAGCCGCCGCTGAGCTGAAAAAGCCCGTCATCGTGCTCGACCGCCCCAACCCCAACGGCGACCTTGTGGACGGCCCCATGCTGGACCCCGCGCACAAGTCTTTCGTCGGCCTCGACCCGCTGCCCATTGCCCACGGCCTCACCGTGGGCGAGCTGGCTCAAATGATAAACGGCGAAAAATGGCTGGCCGGCGGCGTCCGCTGCCAGCTCACGGTGGTGCCCGTGACCAGCGGCTACACCCACGCCACGGCCTATCACCTGCCCGTGCGTCCCTCCCCCAACCTGCCCACCGACCATGCTGTGGCCCTCTACCCCAGCATCTGCCTGTTTGAAGGCACGAACGTGAGCGTGGGGCGCGGCACGGCCACACCGTTTGAGGTGATTGGCAGCCCCGCGCAGCCCGCCACCCGCCCTTACTCTTTCACGCCCGCCCCTAATGCCGGTTCGCCCACGCCGCCGATGAAAGGCCAGCTCTGCTACGGCCTGAACTTAGCCGGCGCACCCACCCGCGAAGGGGGCAGACTCGTGCTGAAATACTTGCTCGATTTCTACCAGCAGAGCACCGACAAGGCGCATTTCTTCGGGAAGTATTTCGAAGAACTTTCCGGTACTACGGCCTTGCGTGAACAGGTCATTGCTGGCAAGTCGGAGGCCGAAATCCGCGCCTCCTGGCAGCCGGGGCTAACGAAGTTTAAGGCGTTGCGCAAAAAGTATTTGCTGTATCCGGAGCGGTAGGCGCAAAAAACCTATTAAACAAAAACCGTCATGCCGAGCGCAGCCGAGGCATCTCGCGAGCACAACGCAATTAGCAGACTATAGTCACTATAGCACGCGAGATGCCTCGGCTGCGCTCGGCATGACGCTCTGAACACTACGTTGACCAAACATCTTTCATGCTGAGAATAATTTTTATGGGCACGCCCGATTTTGCCGTGCCCACCCTCGAAAGCCTGCTGGCCTGGCCCGGCTGCCAAGTGGTGGCCGTCGTTACGGCGCCCGACCGGCCCGCCGGGCGCGGCCGCCAGTTGCAGGCTTCAGCCGTGAAGCAGGCAGCCGAAGCCCACGGCCTGCCCGTGCTGCAGCCCACCAACTTGAAATCGCCGGAGTTCCAGGCCGAATTGAAAGGCTATGCGGCCGATTTGCAGGTGGTGGTGGCCTTCCGCATGCTACCCGAGGCCGTGTGGAACATGCCACGGCTAGGTTCTATCAATATCCACGCCTCGCTGCTGCCGCAGTACCGTGGCGCGGCCCCCATCAACTGGGCCCTGATGCACGGCGACCAGGAAACAGGCGTCACGTCTTTTTTCCTGCGCCACGAAATTGACACCGGCGACCTGATTTTGCAGGAGCGGGTGCCCATTGCTCCCACTGATGACTTCGGCAGCCTCTACGACAAGCTCAAAACCGTGGGCGCTGCCCTGGCCCGCCGCTCGGTGGAGGCCATTGCAGCCGGTACCGCGCCCAGCACCCCGCAGGAGCAGCGCCCCGACCTGCGCCCCGCTCCCAAGCTGCAAAAGGAAACCGGCCGCCTCGATTTCACCCGCCCAGCTGTCGAGCTGGTGAATTGGGTGCGCGGCCTCTCCCCCATCCCCACAGCCTTCGCCGCCCTGCCCGATGGCCGCCTGCTGAAAATATTCCGAGCGCAAGCCCTAAGCCCCGAGGCGGCTGGACAGCCGCTCGGTGCGCCCGGCACCTGGGCCTCCGATGGCCGCCAGCACCTGCGCGTGGCCGCCGCCGACGCCTGGCTGGACTTGTTGGACGTGCAGCTGGAAGGCAAAAAGCGGATGCCAGTGGCCGAGCTGCTGCGCGGCTTTCGGCTGCCAACGTAGTTCTTTTATTGTTCGATTTTAATTCACCCTGTTTCGACCCAAAACCAATGGTATCCTTCGTCGTCGCCGTTGCTGAAAACGGCGTAATTGGCGCCAATGGCGAGCTGCCCTGGGGCCGCCTGCCCGCCGACCTGCAACATTTCAAACGCCTCACCCTGGGCCATCCCGTGGTAATGGGCAGACGCACGTTTGATAGCCTGGGCAAGGCTCTGCCCAAGCGGCCCAACATCGTCATCACACGCCAGGTGGGCTGGACGGCGCCCGGCTGCGAAACGGTTGCCTCCGTATTGGCTGCCCTAGACCGAGCCCGCGAGCTGGATGAGGAAGTGTGCGTTATTGGCGGCGGCGAAATCTACAAAGAAGCCTTGCCCGCCGCCGACGTCATTCACCTCACCGAAGTGCACCACAGCTTCGAAGGCGACGCCTTTTTCCCTACCCTCAGCCCCACCGAGTGGCGCGAAGAAACCCGCGAACGCCACGAAGCCGACGAGCAGCACGCCTACGCATTCAGCTTCGTAACCTTGCGGCGACGGTAGCCACCCGTCATTGCGAGGCAGAGCCGAAGCCATCCGTCCTGTTCTCAGCAAGCAGCCTAATGATGTAAAAAGCCCCGGCACCATTGCGGTACCGGGGCTTTTTGGTAAAGGGGCGTGCCTGGTTCTAACAGGACGGATGGCTTCGGCTCCGCCTCGCCATGACATGCGATTACCGCATCAGCACCAGCTTGCCCCAGTCGTTCTTGAAGGCGGCATCACCGGCGGTGGTGCGGTGCTTGAACTGGCCGTTCGGGTCGTCGAGGGCCACGCGGTAGAGGTAGGTGCCATTGGCCAGACGGTCGCCGTACTGGTCGGTGCCGTCCCAGGCGTATTCCGACACGTTGTTGCCGATATGCAGCGGGCCCAGCTCGCTCATGAAAATCTCACGCACCACGCGTCCGGTGAGGCTCAAAATCTGAATTTTCATGTTGTTGGGCAGCTGGTCGCCAGTGAGTGTGAACACGAAGCGGGTTTTGCCCACCACAGGGTTCGGATACGGGTACACATTGGAAATCTGCGAGGTGCTCACCACTTCAAATTTCACCTGGAAATCCTGCGAACCAGCGGCGGAGTTGCTGGGGTCGCGGCCCTGCACCCGAAGCGTGTACATGCCATCCGTCAGCGGGGCGGCCTTGCCGGGCTCGAAAGTGAGCTTGGCCACGCTACCGCTAGTCGCGTCCACCGAGAAATTAACATTGCTGGCATTCAGGTCAATCGGCATGGGCGTGCCCACCTGCCCGGGGCGCAGCAATGACACGGTGAAAGCGGAGCGGTCGGTGATGTGGCGCAGCTTGTCCTCGTCATTCAGCTGAATCTGAATAACGGGGCGCGACGACACCAGCTCGCCGTTGAGGATGTGGCGGCCGTCGATGGCCACATCCAGGGTGGGCGGCACGTTGTTGTCAATCACCGTGAAGGCCGCCAGGTTCAACTCGTTGTTGAACAGGTTTAGCTCGGGCAGCGGGCGCGGCGTGGGGTTCACCGTCACCTTGGCGGTGAAGGTGCCAAACCGTCCAATCATGGGGAAAGTCACGGGAATGCGAATGGTCGAGTCGCCCTTGAGCTGGCGCGGGGCCGTCACGTACACGGGCGGCAGCGTGCGGGTGCCGTCGTTCACCTCCACTTTCGCGCGCAGGGGCGTGCCAAAATCGAAGGGGCTCACGTTCTCAAACACTACTGGGAAAGTCAGCGCGCCAGTGCCGACGGCCTGCGCAGTGAGCGTAGCGGGGTCGTAGGCCGTGCTGGGCGTGACCAAATCGCGGCGCACCACGCCTTCGGGCACGCCCTGGTAGGTAATAAACCACTCCTTGAGTTGCGGCGCGCTGCGGTTCACGGTGTCCTGCATGGTCAGCTCCAATTGCATGTAGGGATACTGGGCTGCCGAGAACCGGCTTAGCGAGTAGCCGCCGCGGCTGGGCGAGCCGGCCGGCACGTTGCTTTCCAGCACGGTGCTGTTGTTCAGGGTGTCGATGCCAATAACCTTGAGCGTGTAGCTGCTGGTGGCATTGGGTTCGCGCTGAATCCAGTGGTACAGGTTCTGCCAGCTTTGGGCCGGGCCGATGCGCACCGACGTGATGGTGCCCCGCGACGTAGGCGTGCGCAGCGTATCGGTGAGGCTGATGGACTGGCTGTAGCGGGGCCCCGCGCCGGTGGCCGTGCTCGGCCCCGTTTCGCGGATGAGGCGGCCGCCGCTGGTGCGCTTCTGCGCCAGCAGCGCAAAGGGGTCGCCGTTCTGCAACTGGTTCACCAACTGGGAGCCCAGCAGGGTGCTGAACGCCGTGCGTAGGACGGTCAAGCCGGACCAGCGCAATCGGTTCATGCTCACCACCGCTACGTAGGCCCCATCGGGAACGGCTGCCAGGAAAGTGGCCAGTTGCGCTTGGCGGGCGGCACTATTGTTCAGCGTATTCAAGGTATCAGCCGTCGTAGTGGGGTCGGTACCAAACGTGTAGAAGCTCTGCGCGCCTTGGCCGCATGTGGCCGGAGCTGGCAACCCGCTCACGGGCAGCATGGTGCGCTGGTCATACACGGCAATCAGCAGGTTGGGCGTGCTGGTGGCGCAGTTGGCCACGTAAGGCGGTGTTAGCACATTAGTAAAAATGCCCAGACCTGTGCTGGTGAACGTAGCGGCCGCGCCGGGCAGCCCGCCCCCGTTGGTGCGCAGCACCAACGGCTGGTTCTGGGTACTGAAATCCCAGCGGCCCGATGGCGCCACTTCCACGCCCTGGCGCTGGTCTCGGCGGAATTGAGCATAGTGGCTCTGCGACCATCCGCCCGCCGTGCGGCCCTGAATGATGCGGAACGAGCTCACCACCCAGTTAGCATCTTCGTCGCCGGCCGGCGTTTGGAAGCGCACGCGCCAGTACCACACCACGCTGTCGCGGCCCCCCACCGAGGGCAGCGTGGGCCGCCAGCTAGGCGTAAGCGTGGCTGTAATTACTCCTGAAGTCTGCTTGATGGCCGGGCCGCTGTTGAAGGAGGCGCTGGTATCGGCTTCGAATTCATAGCCGCGCGAAGGGCCTTGGGGGTCGTTAGTTTGGGCCACCAGGCGCGGCCGGTTGTTGCCCACAATGGCAAACTCCACCGGGTTTAGCGGGGTGATGCCCCCGCGCAGGAAGGTGTAGTTGAGAGTAGCCGTGTTGTTGGTTTCGTTGGCTTCGGCCACCCGGTTGCGGTAGTCAATTTCAACCCGGAAAGTATTCACCCCGAACACATTGATGCCCGTCGGATTAGTCAACCGGAAGTCATACGTAGCGCTTCCCTGGGGGCCCTGTGCAAAGGTGCGGGTAACCGGCGAGCCGACAATCGTTCCGTTGATTGTTCGGGTTACCCGAATTTCGACCGAATCGGTTGTTACTTTCAGCGGGTTGCTCACGCCAATCATCAGCGAGAAACTGGCCGACGAAGCCGTGACGGTCGTGGCCGGGGCCACCGGCCGGATAGACAGCGTGGAGTTACTCACCTGCAGGTCGGGCAGTTGCGGCGCGTATAGCGCCACGGCCGGGTCGCCGTGCCACATGGTGCTGAGAAGCTGCTCCACCGAAATTGGGTCGTTGGGGTTGAACAGGCCACCGTTGTTTTGCAGACGGCGCACTGCTTCGTTGTACACGGTCGGAATAGATTTGCCATACCAGTTGGCATCGTTGAAAAGCAACTGGCTGAGTTGGTCTTTTGCGACGTCTAGGTAAGCATCATAGCCTTCTCCAGAGGTACCCAGGCACCCGATGGCCCCTTTGTTGGCGGCAAAAAGCCAGCTTTCAAAGTACGTTGGGCTATTGTCGTAAAATAGACTGGCTGACGCACAGCCGTCAACCATTATTATCGGATACTTGCCTGGGTTGTTGTAGTTCGGGTTCGAATCGGGGGTGCCAAAATCCAGGCTAAACGCCGTGGGCGAGCCGTGCCCAAAGTAGCTAATGAGTCCCAGGCCAGAATTGAGGTAAGGCGAAATGTCGGCTGGAACCAGCAGCGAAGGGCTGCCCACTGGGTTCACGGTGGTCCGCTCGATGGTGGCCACCACGCGCCCGCCAAACAGCGGTCGCTCCACGTACTGCTTGTACTTGTCCAGGTACGAGCGGAAGAGTGGGAATTCACCAGGCTGGGTTCCGCCTCCCAGGTGCAACACGTTTTTGCGCCAAGGCTGGTCGCCCGCCTGTTCGTACTCGCGCAGCTTGTTGAGGTAGGCAATGACCTGCGCGGGGGTGGTGACCGTGAGGCGGCCCGTGCTAAGCTGGGCCGTGAAGTTGTTGTTTAGGTAATCAGCCGTTATCATGTTGTCCGACACCGACCGCGACGAAGTAGGTACCAGGTCCAGGCCCCGCTCCCCGGTTCCCCGGGGCACAAGGGTAGCATCGGAAATGTAGGCCCTGCCATACGCAGAGGGTTGCAGGCCCTTGCCCAGCAGCAGCAAATAACGGGGACGGCCCGGCGTGTTGGCCGCCGCTATCCAACGTCCAAAGTGGCGCAAGGCCAGCCACGACCGGTCGCCGTAAGTGAACTGGTCGTAGAGTTGGGGGGCGGTTACCATCAGCGTGTCGTAGCGGGGCACGCCAGCCGTGCCGGGGTTGGCGCGGTACTTGGCGTATTCCAAAGCCGCGTTGGCGAAGCCGCCGGCCGGCTTCATCAGCTGCGGATGGGTAACGATGATGAAGTTGGGCTGCCCGGGGCTGATGACGCGGAAATTGACGCGCCGCGCCCGCACCGGCGGCTGGGCAGCGGCAGCTTCCTCCGCCAGTAGCAGGGTGTGGGTGGCACTGGCGTTTGCATCTGGAAACACGAAGCGGCGCCGCGTGCCAGTGGTGGTGCTCAGCACGCGCTGCACGTTGTACAGGTCTTGCACGTCGAAACCTACCGTAGTGGTCGGAATGGAGTCGGTTTCGAATTCGTAGGTAGCCGGGCCGGTTAAGGTCGAGTCGTTTTGGAAGGTGACGCTGCGGCGGTTACGAAGCCACCGGTTGGGCTGCGGCGTGATGAAGCGCGCGTAGCACATGTAGTAGTTGTCGCGGGGCACCGCCGACGCATCTAGCCGATGCGCTACCGTGACGGCTCCGTTCATGACATCGGAGCGTTGCAGGGTAAAGCTTTGCCGGTACCGGCCGCGCCCCGACCAGCGCATCACGCCCAACGTGCGGTAGGTGGTAGCCGAGGTTTTCACCCGGATTTCCGCCGCGTGCGCGTTGGCATCGGGCGCGAACAAGGCAATTTCCACCCTTGGGTTCTGGCCAGTGGCGGGCAGCACCTGCACCAGCGAATCGGTACGCTCGTCGGTAGTGCCGCCGCCGAAGAAACCCTCGCCGGGTTCCAGCCACGGCAAGTAGTTTCGCTGCGTAACTGGCGTTTCAATGAAATAGTACGTCCTCAGCTTTAGCTCATTCTGAATTCGGTTCGCATGCACTGCACCGCCGGCCGCAGCGGGCTGGGCCATATGGCGCCCCTGCACACCGGGCCGCCAAGTGATGAAGTAGCTGGCCGTGTCGGTATAAAAGCTATAATAAGGATGGGGCTGGTCAACCGCATTCTTGTAGAGCTCGGCATCGAGCCGGCCGTCGTTGTGGATGGCGTAGAACTCCACAAACGACGTAGCGTCGAGCGTGGTCTGGTTGCCGCCCACGTAGGTAGCTATTTCGCGGCCACGACGCCAAATTTGCAGCTGATTGGGGGCCACGCCCGCAATGCCGGCTTGCGTCAGGTACTGGTAGTCGAGCTTGTATAAGCCGTCCTTCACAATTTTTACCTTGTAATAGGTCTGGCCAGGCACAATCCACTCGTTCCCCACTGGGCCCGACTGGGCCCGCGCCGGGGCCATGCCCAGCCCCATACACAGCACCAGCAGCCCCAGGGACAGCTGCCGCAACGACAGCAAGTAGTTTTTAAGCATACTAATAGTTGAATGGTAGATATTTATTCTATCGGACCCTACGCAAATGGCAGGGCCTGGGTGCTGCCCAGCCGACTTATTTGAAGCCATAGCCCAGCGACACAATCAGTGAGTTGGTTTGGGAGGTGCTGCCCAGCTTTTCCACTGCCAGGCGCGAAAGGGCCAAATCGACGCGCAGGCCGCTGATAGCCGCGCCGGCGCCCAGGCTGTACTGGCCTTTCCAGCTGCTTTCGTAGTCGCCGTTGGCGTTTTTGGTGAAGCTTTGAATTTTCTGGTAGTTGCCCACGCCGCCCCGCAAAAACACCAGGTTTTTGTAGCCCAGCTCCAGGCCCAGGCGCGGGTCCACACTCACGGCTTTGCTCGAAATCACGGTGTTGCGCTGGCCGTCGGTGGTCGTTTCCAAATCGGCGGCCACCAGGGCCGAGAACTGCTTGGGCAGTTCGATGCGCCGTCCCACGCCCAGCACAAAGCGCGGCAGGGTGATTTCAGAGCTGTTGGTCGGGATGGCGTCCACGCCGTTGGCCGTCGAGTTGTTGATGCCCTTCTGGTACTCGGCGGCGTTGATGCTCCACTGCGTGAAGGTGGTGGTGATGTCGCGCGCCATCAAACCCAGGTTCCAGCCCTTATGGTTGTACTGCACGCCGGCGTCGATGCCGAAGCCATAGCCGTTGGCAAAGCTGCCGATGTTGCGGTAAATGACCTTGGCGTTGGCCCCTACACTCAGCCCTTCCACCTTCTCAATCTTGCGGGCGTACGACAGCAGCAAAGCGTAGTCGGCCACCGAGAAGTAGGTAATTTTGTCGTAGTTGATGCCGCCGTACTCGTCCACCAGGGAGCGGGTATCGGCAATGTTGTCCACGCCCAGGCGCATGATGCTCACGCCGATGGCACTCTTGCTGTCCAGCGGCATGGCGAAGGCAGCGTAGTCGTTTTTCACCACCCCCGAAAACAGCTCGGAGTGCATCAGCACGCCGTCGTACTTGTGGGTTTGGTTGGTGAGGCCGGCGGGGTTCCAGTAGCCGGCGGTGGCGTCGTTGGCCAGGCTCACCTGCACTTTGCCCATGCCCAGTGCGCGCGCGCCCACGCCGAGGTTGAGAAATTCGTTGCTGTATTTGGGCGTTTTGGTTTGGGCGGTGGCGGGTAGCGCCAGCGCCACCGTGGCTCCGAGTACCAGCAGCCCGCGGGCGGCAGAGGAAAGTTGGGGCATATAAAAAGCGAAAGTGAAGGTTTGGCGCCGTGGCAACGCAAGTTACTCCATTATAGTGCGCCGGAGGCCCGCGAATTTCGGGCCAATTACCCGTTTGCGCCGGCCGGGGCTCCCGGTGGCGCGGCAATGGCAACGAGTTGACTAGGCCAACGCCTTGCTCTCATGCAAACGCCGCGCTCCGCCGCCCATAATTCCCCCTCATACGGGCCCGGCAAACATTGCGACATCAAAATTTAACAAAAATTTTATTACTGATAATCAATGGCTAATAAAATTTTATTAGCCAAAGTGATAAATTATTCATCCAGTACCTTGCGTTACAAAGTACCTACCATACATTTGTACTGTTTCTCACCCACTAGTAATTCGCAACGCCCATGAAACTCGAGAACACCCAGGTTCAGATGCGCAAGGGAATCCTTGAGTTCTGCATCCTGGAAATCATCGCCCGCGGCGAAGCCTACGCCTCCGACATGCTGGAGGAGCTGACTTCGGCCCGCATGATAGTGGTGGAGGGCACGCTCTACCCGCTGCTCACCCGCCTCAAAAACGCCGCCCTGCTCGACTATGTGTGGAAGGAAAGCACCAGCGGCCCGCCCCGCAAATACTACACCCTGACCGACACCGGCCGCCAGTTCCTCGACGAACTGCGCGACACCTGGGAGGAAATGGCCACCTCGGTCGGTATCATCCGGCATACGGCACCCCCTAAGTCCGCCGCCTGATTTCACCTTCTTTTTCCTTCCCACTCACCGCATTAAACGGCCGTTTTTCAGCCCTTTATCATGAAAAAGAACATCAGCATCAACCTCCAAGGCATCATCTTCCACATCGAGGAAGACGGTTTTGAGGTGCTCAGCCGCTACCTGGCCGAGGTGAAGGCGCACTTCGCCAACTACCGCGGCCACGAAGACATCGTGTCCGACATCGAGGGCCGCATTGCCGAGCTGTTTTCGGTGCGCCTTTCGCCCATGCAGCAGGTCATTACGATTGATGACGTGAACGCCATGGTGGCCAAGATGGGCCGCGTGAGCGACTTCGCCACCGACGACCTCGACGCCGAAGACGTAGAGGAAACCGCCACCGCCGGCCGCGCCAGCGCCTTTGGCCCCGAGGGTGCGTTTGGCACCAAAGGCCCCTTTGGCCCCGAAGGTACGTTTGGCCGCAAGGGTCCTTTCGGCCCTGAGGGTGCTTTCGGCCCCGGCGCCGCGGCTGCCGATGCCGCCCCTGCTGAGCCCAAGCGCCTGTACCGCGACATGGCCCACCGCAAAATTGCCGGCGTGGCCGCAGGCATGGCCCAGTACTTCGCCGTGAACCCGGTGTGGGTGCGCCTGGGCTGGATTGCCCTGGTGTTCATCCTGCCCGGCTTGTTCGGTGCCCTCAACTTCACCCGTGGCGACAACCACATTCATTTCGGCGGCTGGGCCTTCCTGGCCTACGTCATCCTCTGGATTTTGCTGCCCAAGCGCTACGACGCTCCTGCTCCTACCGATGCCATGCTGAACCAGGGCCCCCTGGCCGGCCGCAAGCTGTTTCGCGACACCGGTAGCGCTAAAATTGCCGGCGTGGCTGCGGGCCTGGGCGCCTACTTCAACATCGACGTGACGCTGGTGCGCGTGCTGCTACTGGCCGGCTTGTTTGCCGGGGGCTTCACGCTCATGCTCTACATCATCTTGTGGATAGTCTTGCCCGAGGCCAAAACGGTCTCGGACAAGCTGCGCATGCGGGGCGACGACATTACGCTGGAAAGCTTCGACAGCAGCGCCCGCAACAACGCCTTCGCCGATGGCACTGCGACGACGAACCGCCCCGTGGGCGCCTTCGTGGAAGACGCCGCCCGCAACCTGCGCCCTGCCGTGAACTTCGTGGGCTCGTCCATCCGCATCATCGCCGGCATCCTGCTCACCATGGTTGGGTTCGGCTGCTTGGTGGCGCTGGCCATTGCCTTGGGCGCCGGCATCGGCCTGCTGCCGCAGTCGCAAAGCATTGTGGTGGGCGATGCCCCGGCGCACGTGATGCTGAACGGCGTGCCCGGCTGGGGCCTGCTGGCCGGATTCCTGGTGCTGGCCATTCCGGCGCTGTCCTTGCTGCTGAGCGGCCTGAACCTGCTGTTCCGCATTTCCATCATGCCCCGCACCGTGAGCTTGTCCTTGCTGGGGCTGTGGCTGCTGAGCGTGGTGGGCCTGGTGTCCGTTATTGCCCAGCAAAGCCGTGAATTCCAGTACGAAACCACGGTAGAACAGTCGGAGCGCTACCCCCAGATTACCACCCCGGTGATTATGCTGGACCGCCGCCATGTGGACCGGCAGTGGGAACAGCACGTGGGCCTGCGCATCGTGGGTGTGGATAGCGGCAAGACCGTAGAAGTGCTGCGCACCATGGGCGCCCACGGCGCCACCGAAGAAGTGGCCCGTCGCAACGCCCTCACCACCATCGACTACACCATCCGGACCAGCGGCGACTCTTCGCTGGTGCTCGACGACCATTTCTCCTTCCTGCCCGACGCCAAGTACCGCCGCCAGGAGCTCACCGTGACCCTGCGCTTGCCCCGCGACCGCACCTTCCGCCTGAGCCGCGACTTTGCTTACGACCTGCTGGGCGACGAGGACTTCGTGAACGACCGACGCCCCGAAGACCCCGAAACGCACCGCTACCGCCTGCGCGGCAACAAGCTGGAGTGCATTGCCTGCACCGACGAGCAACTCGGCCGCGACGAAGACGAGGACGACTCCGACGTGAACATCAACATTGACGCTGATAACGACGAAGGCGACAACAACGACGAGGACAACAACCGCGGGGCCACGGCCTTCAGCACCGACCTGAACAGCTACGGCCCCGACCGCCGCACGTTCCAGGAAACCGGCTTCACCCGGGTGAGCGCCGTGGGTGGCTACCGCGTGGTGATTCGGCGCGGCGACAGCTTCAAAATCGAAGCCGGCGGCGACAAGGACGTGCTGAACGACCTGCGCGTGGAGCTGGAAGGCAACGAGTTGCAAATCAAGCCCCGCACCACCAGCGGCTCCTTCCTGGGCCGCAACTGGAACCACAACGAGCGCAAAGCCCTCATCCGCATCGAGATGCCCGCGGTGGAGCGCCTGGAGCTGGCCGGCGGCATCACGGCCGACCTCGGCGGCTTCGAGCGCCAGGACCGGCTCGACATCACCCAGGCCGGCGCCACCGCCCTGAACCTGAACGGCGACTACGGCACGCTCAAGATTGGGCAAGCCGGCGCCTGCCGCACCACCGCCACGGGCCACGCCGACGAGCTGTCGCTGGACGCCGCCATGGCCTGCGAACTGGCCGCCGCCAACCTGCAGGCCCGCAACGCCGACATCGACCTGGCCGCTGCCTGCAAAGCCCGCGTGAACGTGACCGAATCCTTGAAAGGCAACGCCGTGGGGGCCAGCTCCATTGCTTACAGCGGCAACCCGAAAAACGTAAAAGTGGAAACGGTGGGCGCTTCCAGCGTGAAACGCCTTTAAGCCAAAATTTTCTAGGTTAAGAATTTAATCGCAGGCAACCCTCCCCTCGTAAACAACATCTATCCTCCCGAAACCAAGAAGTCAGGCTTAGTTTGGTGAGTGAACGACGCCTCCTTCCGGAGCCAGCCCTTTGGCCGCCCCCTGCTGCAACAGGAAGGCCAAGGCTGGCTCCATTTCGTTTTTGATGGTTCCTTCCAGAATGGCTTCCATCACGGCTTCCTTCAGTTCGCCCACAGCGCGCGAGGGTTTCAGCCCGAAGGTTTGCATGATGATTTCGCCGGTGATGACGGGCTTGAAGTTGCGCAGGTGGTCTTTTTCTTCCACCTCCTTCAGCTTCTCTTCCACCTGCGTGAAGTTGCGCAGGTAGCGCTCCTTCTTCGTGTGGTCTTTGCTGGTGATGTCGGCCCGGCACAGGAGCATCAGGCGGTCAATGTCATCGCCGGCTTCGAACAACAGGCGGCGCACGGCCGAGTCCGTCACGGTTTCCTTCACCAGCGCGATGGGGCGCAGGTGCAGCCGCACCAGCTTCTGTACCATGCGCATCTCCTCGCCCAGCGGCAGTTTTAGGTCGGTGAAGATGCCGGGCACCCAGCG
Source organism: Hymenobacter properus (assembly GCF_015694735.1). Classification (GTDB taxonomy): domain Bacteria; phylum Bacteroidota; class Bacteroidia; order Cytophagales; family Hymenobacteraceae; genus Hymenobacter; species Hymenobacter properus. The sequence continues at coordinate 861,701 of NZ_JADQDP010000001.1, forward strand.
CGCGCCCTTGTCCTCGTGGCCGTGGAATGTCCAGCCCACCTTGGGGAAGTAGCGCTTGGTGGCGGGCTTGGCGATGTCGTGCAGCACGGCGGCCCAGCGCAGCCACAGGTCACCGCCGGCGTTGGCCACGTTGTCGAGCACCTGCAGGGTGTGGTAGAAATTGTCCTTGTGGGCGTGGTTGCCCACTTTTTCCACCCCGTGCAGCAGCGCCATCTTGGGGAAGATGAGCTGCAGCAGCCCCGTCTGAAACAGCAGCTTGAAGCCGTAGCTCGGCGTGGGCGACTCAATAATCTTGTTCAGCTCCACGGTGATGCGTTCCTGCGACACAATCTTGATTCGTTCCTTATTCCGAATGATGGCGTCGAAGGTGTCGGGCTCGATATCAAAGTTGAGCTGACTTGCAAAACGTATGGCGCGCATCATGCGCAACGGGTCGTCGGAGAAGGTAACATCGGGCCCCAGCGGCGTGCGGATGGTTTTGCCGGCCAGGTCCTTCATGCCCTCGTAGCGGTCCACCAGCTCGCCGAAGTTCTCGGGGTTGAGGCTGATGCCAAGGGCGTTGATGGTGAAGTCGCGGCGGGCCAGGTCTTCTTCCAGCGTGCCGGCTTCCACCTCGGGCTTGCGGCTTTCGGCGCGGTAGCTCTCCTTGCGGGCCCCCACAAATTCAATGTCGCCGGCCTCCTTGGTGGGCAGCATGGCCGTGCCGAAGTTTTTGAACACCTGCACCCGGCCGCGGCCTTTCAGCTTGGCGCCCACGGCCTGGGCCAGCGCAATGCCGTCGCCCACCGTCACCACGTCAATGTCCTTGCTATCGCGCCTCAGCGCCAAATCCCGCACGTAGCCGCCGATGACGTAGGCAGGCTGGTTCAATTCAGCCGCGGCTTCGGCGATGGTTCGAAAAATGGGCAATTCGGGCAGTCGGGGCGTGTTCATGGGCGCAAAGGTCGGGGCTGACGGCAAAACGCGTCGTCCGCACCACTTGTCATTGCGAGTGAAGCGCAGCGAAACGCGGCAATCCGTCCTCTCGATACCAGACACTTTCTTATACCAGAAAGCCCCGGTACTGCGCAGTACCGGGGCTTTTTTTGCCTTTGTTACAACATTATGCTGGTCGCCGAGAACAGGACGGATTGCTTCGTCTCCGCTTGATTCGCGGAATGCTCGCAATGACAGGCGCTTTACTCCCGCACCACTTCCAGCTTGCCGCCAGTTCCCAGCCGCACTACCCGCGAGGGCGCTACCCGCGTGTCGTCGTCCTGCCGCCAGTTCGCCACGTAATCCACCCCGCGCACGATGTAGGGGTCAACTTCCGTATAGACAGCGGGCGTGGGCTCTCCAGCCTTATTAGCTGAGGTGGAAACCAAGCCGTGGCCCAGCCGCCGCACCACTTTGTGGCAAAACTCATCCTTAGGCAGGCGCAGGCCCACGGTGCCATCGGGCCCTATTAGGTCGGGCGCGAGGGCGCGGCTGGCGGGCAGGATGTAGGTGGTGGGCCGGGTATCGGCGGCCATCATTGCCTCCAACTCATCGGGCACGTTGGTGGTGTAGCGCTTGAGCATGGCCCAGTCGGCCACCAGCACGATGCTGGGCTTGCCGGCTTCGCGGCCCTTTAGCTGGTACAGCTTTTTCACGGCCGGGGGTGCCTCGGCGTCGCAGCCCAGGCCCCACACGGTATCGGTGGGGTAAAGGATGACCTGCTGCAACAACAGGGCATCGATGGTGGCTTCTACTTCTTGTTGTAAACGGTTCATAGGAAGTGTAGCGCGGACTCTGCGAGTCCGCGCATTGTTAAGGATTCAGAACAATGTCCGGATGATGCGCGGACTCGCAGAGTCCGCGCTACTTGATGCTCTGGCACAGCTCTACCAGTACGCCAGCCGCGCTTTTCGGGTGCACAAAACACACCAGCTTATTATCGGCCCCGCGCTTGGGCTCCTCGTTCAGCAGCACGAAGCCCTCCCCGCGCAGTCGCGCCATCTCGGTCCGGATGTCATCCACCTCAAAGGCCACGTGGTGAATGCCTTCGGGCTTTTTGCTCAGGAATTTCGTGATGGCGCTATCGGGCGAGGTGCCGGCCAGCAGCTCAATCTTAGAGCCACCCACCTGAAAGAAAACGGTGTCGACGGCTTCGCTAGCCACGTGCTCCTTCTTATAAGGTGCCGCGCCCAGCAGCGTGGTGTAGAGAGCGGTGGCGGCTTCGAGGTCGTGCACGGCCAGGCCGAGGTGTTCGAGGTTGGTGAGCATGGCTGAATAACTGAAAAATGGCTGCACAAAGGCTGCTGGTACCGAAAAAACCCGGTTTTGCCGAGTAATTCGGGCCCACGCCTAAAGTCAGCGCATTTCCTTATTTAGATTGTATCTACTTTTGTGGGACCAAAGAAAACTGATTGCCCCCAAACCATGTTCTAGCGGGGTATCAGCCTTTCGATTGGCTTCCCATTTGTCACTACTGCTGCGCTCCATGCTCAAGCTTCCTATTTACCTCGACAACAACGCCACCACCCCCCTCGACCCGCGGGTGCTGGAGGCCATGATGCCTTACCTGACCGACGTGTTCGGCAACGCCGCTTCGCGCAACCACCCCTTCGGCTGGGCCGCGGAGGAGGCCGTGGACTACGCCCGCGAGCAAATCGCCAAGCTCATCAACTGCGACGCCAAGGAAATCATCTTCACCTCGGGCGCTACCGAGTCGGATAACCTCGGCATCAAGGGCGTGTTTGAGATGTACAGCCAGAAGGGCAACCACATCATCACCGCCACCACCGAGCACAAAGCGGTGCTCGACACCTGCAAGCACATTGAGAAGCTTGGCGGCAAGGTGACCTACCTGCCCGTGAACGAGCAGGGCCTCATCAGCCTCGAAGAGCTGGAAGCCGCCATGACGCCCCAGACCATTCTGGTGACCATCATGTATGGCAACAACGAGACGGGCACCATCCAGCCCATCCGCGAAATCGCCAAAATCGCCCACGCGCACGGCGCCCTGTTCATGACGGATGCCACCCAGGCCGTGGGCAAAATCCCGGTTGATGTGATTGCCGACGGTATCGACATCATGGCTTTCTCGGGTCACAAAATCTACGGCCCCAAAGGCGTGGGCGCCCTCTACGTGCGTCGCAAGAACCCCCGGGTGAAAGTGACCGCCCAGATGGACGGCGGCGGCCACGAGCGCGGCATGCGCTCGGGCACCCTCAACGTACCCGGCATCGTGGGCCTGGGCAAGGCCTGCGAAGTGGCCATGCAGGACATGGAAGCCGACACCGCCCGCCTCTCGGCCATGCGCGACCGCCTGGAGCGCGAGCTGCTGACCCTGGAGGAAAGCTACGTGAACGGCTCGCGTGAGCACCGACTGCCCCACGTCACGAACATCAGCTTCAAGTACGTGGAAGGCGAAGGCCTGATGATGGGTGTGAAGGACCTGGCCGTATCCTCTGGCTCGGCCTGCACCAGCGCCAGCCTCGAGCCCAGCTACGTGCTCAAGGCCCTGGGCCTGAGCGACGACCTGGCCCACAGCAGCCTGCGCTTCGGCCTGAGCCGCTTCACCACCGACGAGCAAATCGATTACGCCATCAACCACGTAAAAGAAGCCGTGACCAAGCTCCGCGAAATGTCGCCCCTGTGGGAGATGTTCAAGGAAGGCGTCGACCTCAGCAAGATTGAGTGGGCGGAACATTAATTCAGTGAACAGTTATCACTGAGCAGTGAACAATATCGTTCTTATATGCTCATTTGAATAACTGCTCACTGTTCACTGCAAACTGTTAACTGAAAATAAAATGGCTTACTCCGATAAAGTAATCGACCACTACAGCAACCCCCGCAACGTGGGCACGCTGGACAAAAGCAAAAAGAACGTAGGCACCGGCCTCGTGGGCGCCCCTGAGTGCGGCGACGTGATGCGCCTGCAAATTGAGGTGGACGAAGCCACCAATACCATTACCGACGCCAAGTTTAAGACCTTCGGCTGCGGCTCGGCCATCGCCTCGTCGTCGCTGGCGACGGAGTGGCTGAAAGGCAAGACCGTGGACGAGGCTCTGGCCATCGACAACATGGAGATTGTGGAAGAGCTGGCTCTGCCGCCCGTGAAAATTCACTGCTCGGTGCTGGCCGAAGACGCCATCAAGTCGGCCATCTCGGACTACCGCGTGAAAAACGGCCTGCCCGCGCTGGAGCTGACGCACCACTAATCTGGTTTCCCCCTGTCATCCTGAGCGCAGCGAAGGACCTTGTCACCCGGAACAAAAAAAGTTCTGACTGGATAAGGTCCTTCGCTACGCTCAGGATGACGTTTTTTATTCAGTCACCCGATGGATGAATTTGAAATTGCCCGCCTGCAGCGCGAGATTCAGCAGTACCTGGGGCTGACGGCCGAACAGCTGCGGTTTGAGTTTCGGCAGCTGGATGGCCTGACGCGGTTGGACCTGATTACGGTGAACCCGCGGCACCAGCAGAGCTTTCTGTTTCGCTACGAAACCGGGCGCGACCAAGTGGAATGCCTGCAGAAGATGCTGGACTACGTGAAGCGCTTCCGCGATACCGAAAGCTCTTACACCGTGCAATGGCGCAGCCCCGGCGACCGGGAGCTGCACACGTCCTACTTCCGGGCCCACAACGCCTACGAGGCGCTGGACAAGCTCTACTTCGGGCGCGACCTCAATGCCATTACGGTTTTCAGCGTGGTGCTGAACCCTAGCTCTTAAGCTTTTAGACGGATTGAAGGGAATTGGTGAACAAAGCCTTGGGCTAGCTTGTTTATAATCTATCTAAATTGCACCTTGATTTAACTATTTGAGCGGGCTCACCCCTCTCCCACTGCCATGATTACCGTTTCGGAAAAAGCCAAAGAGAAAGTTTCGCGCCTGATGCACGACGCGCATCTGGATGACACTTACCGCCTGCGCGCCTCGGTGGCCGGTGGCGGCTGCTCGGGCCTGAGCTACAAGCTGGACTTCGACAACGAGGTGCGGCCCATGGACCAGGAGTTTGAGGACAAGGGCATCCGCGTGGTGGTCGACATGAAGAGTTTCCTTTACCTGGCCGGGACCGAGCTGGACTTCTCCGACGGCCTCAACGGCAAAGGCTTCCAGTTCAACAACCCTAACGCCTCGCGTGAGTGCGGATGCGGCGAAAGCTTCTCCGTCTAAACCGCGAATTCATCCGGATTTTGCGGATTCCACGGATTTTGTAGCTGGCCGCTAATGGCCGGCATTAAAACAGAAAGGCCGCCTGAATGGGTGGCCTTTCTGTTTTGGAATAGTTTGACACGAAGGGCATTCTATCCTAATAGCTCCTACGATTGGACAAGAGTTAACATTAAAAAAGGCCACCCGATGGGGTGGCCTTTTTCGTTTTCAGCACATCCACAAAATCCGCGAAATCTGATAAATCTGGATGAATCCGTGGTCTATTGCTTCTCGAATTTCTGCACGTTGCGGCCGTTCGGCGTTTGCAGCTCCAGGAAGTAGAGGCCGGCGGGCAGGGTGCTGGCATCCACCGTGGCGGTGCCGGCTTCGGTGGTGCCTTGCAGCAGAGCCTGGCCCAGCTGGTTGAGCACACGGTAGGGCGTAGCAGCCTCGGTGATGAAGTGGATGGTGCCGCGGGTCGGGTTGGGATACAAGAGCACCTTGGCCACTTCGCCGGTGCCGGCTACGACAACCACGGGCGAGAAGGCCACCGTGCCGTCGGCATCGACCTGGCGCAGGCGGTAGTAGAGAGCCGCGGCAGGGGCCGTTTGGTCGAGCACGGTGTAGGCGGTGGCGCGGCTACTGGTGCCCTGGGCCTTGGCGGTGGCCACCGTCACGAAATCCCGGGTATTGAGGCTGCGCTGCACTTCAAAGTAGGCGGCGTTTTTCTCCGTGGCGGTGGTCCACTTCACGGCCACGCCCTGCTGGGCCTGGCGCTGGGCGCCAAAGCTGCTCAGCTGCACGGGCAGCGGGTTGACGGCGTTGATGCCGTTCACGTTAGTGAGGTCATTGGTGGCGCCGAGGGCGAAGTCGGAGAAGCCTGTGAACGTGGCCGAGGTGATGGTACCCACCACGGAAGCGCCACCGGGGCCGGAAGCAGTGCCCGACTCAGCTGAGTGGCCCAGGTTCGTCCATTTACCGTTGTCGTTAGGGTCGGTGGCTACGGCGTCGCGCTTGGCTACTACGAAGCCGGGGTCGGCGGGGGTATTCACGTAGTCTTCGGCGCCGAAGCTTAGGGTGATGGTGCCGCTGAAACCGGTGGGCGCCACGTTGGGCGTCACGGTGTAGAAGCGCTTGTAGGACACCCGCTGGAGCGGAGCCGTGCCCAGGCCATTGCTGGCCGAAAGGCTTTGGCCGGCGTTGCCTTCAGTCTGCGAAGCAGTGTAGGTCACGGTGTTGGTTTGCGTGGCTACATTCAGCGTGAGCGGACGGTAGAAAGTGCCGCTGCCAATGGGGAACACCGTGGTGCGGACCCCGGCGGCCGTGGCGCGGGCCAGCGGGCCATTCACGAAGCTGGAGGCGCTGCCGCCGGTAAAGGTGGCGGTGGCAGTGAGGGAAAGCAGGTTGGTGGCGTCGGTGTTGATTTTGCCGCCACCCAAGTTCAAGGTGCCTTCAACACTGGCCGCGCCGGTGGTCGTGAGGCTGGAATTGCCGCTCACAGCTACGTTGTAGTAGCTGCCGGGCTGCAGAGTGGTGGTTTCATCCACATAGACCGGCCGGCCAATGACGGTGCCCCAGTTGCTAGCCACGCGCACACCGTCTAAGTTGACGGCGTTGTCGGCCTGACGCAGAATGATGTTGGCCAGCGCCCCCAGTCCTGAACTGAGCGGGCCACTTGTCGAGACGAGGGGTTGAGAAGGTTCGTTAGGGTCGGCTGCGCCGGTATACACAAACAGGCTGGCGGTTTGGGTATTGTTGGTGTTGTTAACAGTGTACTTCAGTACTACCAAGTAAGAGGTATTGCTGTTGTAAGGAGTGCCCGTGGTGTAAGTACCAGCGGAGCCAGTTCCTACCCCAAACTGGAATGTACCCGAAGCAGCGGTACCAGTGCGTGCAATGTATATCCGGCCCCGGGGGACGGCATTGGCAGCATCGGCGAAAGCCAGAAAGTAGTCACCGCCGGAGGCCGTGGCCGTTACGCTGATAACTGCTGACGCATAGAGCGTGGAGCTGGTTGTTGCTCCGAAGGCGCGGCTGACGTCCTGATTGTTTACGTTGCTGAGACGGGCCGTGGAAGACCCAGCAAACGTAGCCAGCTCGTTCTGGTCGAAGCCCCGGGGATACTGGGCCATGGTCAGGTTATTGGCAATGGTGACGGGCGGCGCACTCGTGGTGGTGCTGAAGCCCGTCCAGCCATGGTCCGTCAGGTTTTCGCCAGCGGCATAGGCAAAATTGTCTTCCAGCAGAAGTTGGCCCGCCGTGGGCGTCACCGTCACGGTGAAGCTGGTGGTGCTGGTGCTGCTGCCATAAGCCGTAGCCACGGTGATGGGGCCGGTGGTGGCACCGGTGGGCACCGTGGCCGTGAGGCTGGTGGTAGAGTTGAACGTGACGGCTGTGGCCGCTGTGCCGTTGAAGGAAACAGTACTGGCAGCCGTGAAGTCGGTGCCCGTAATTGTAACAACCGTGCCTACCGGCCCCGAAGTGGGCGTGAATGAAGTGACAACGGGCGCCACAACGCCATTGCCTGTCACTGTGAAGGTGTAGGGGTTTTCGTCGCTGTCGTCGTTGTAGATGGAGAGCGTAAGCGTCTTCGCACCAGTCGAAGTTGGTGCGAAGGCGATGGTGAACGGCAAGCTGCTGCCGGCGGCTACAACAGCGGCAGACGGCTGGGTCAGGTTGAAATCTGCCGCATCGCCACTAACAACACCCACAATGGGATTAGCGGTAAGATTTAACACGTTATTACCGGTATTCTGAATGGAGAAGGACGTGTTAGCGGTGCTGCTCCCCACAATGGTGGTGGCAAAAGCGAAACTGCCTGTGCCACTGGCAATGTTAGTGCTGCCCTGGGCCAAGTTAATTTCCGGAACTGGAGCGCTTTGTGTTACTGTACCGTTGGCAATTACTGCCGGAATGCTGGGAGTAAAGTCATCCAGGCGGAAAGTCGCGCCCGAATTGGTGCCATTGAAGGCATACAGGCGGAAGTATAAGGGCGACGTAACCCCCTGCAGGGTTCCGGACGGAACCGCAAAGGTGGACTGCACGGGGCTGCTGGTGTTCGTCAACGTCTTCACACCCAGCGAAATCGGGTTTGTGAAATTAGTGCCGTCGGTGCTGACGCGCAATTCCACGTTTTGGGGCGAAGTAGTGCCGCTGCGCGAAATGCTTACAATGACATTGTCGAACGAAACTCGGTAGCCGGGAGCTACGGTGTAGTTGAAGGTCAAATATTTACTTAAGTCCGGAGCCGTTGCGCTGGTCGCATCAAAACCGCTGCTGGAATACACATCGGAGCCCGAGGCAGCCGTAACACCGCTGCGCGTGAGGGTGCTGGCGGAGCTGTTCGCGGCCACATTGGTGGGCGAAACGGCAATGGTCGAGCCTGTGAGACCGGTCGTTTTATAGGTAACCAGCGGAGCTGGCATCACCTGAAACTGCACCGCATTCGAGGTCGCGCCGTTGCTGTTCACTACAGTAACGTTGTAGTTGCCAGCCGTGGTGGGCAGCACAAAGTTGGGCACGCTCAGGCTGCTGGCAGTGGCGTACGTGGTAGTCTGAGCCACTCCATTGAAATAAATGACCGAGGCATTGGTGTAGTTAGAACCCGCGACCACCAACGAGGAAACGGTGCTTCCCGCGAAACCCGAACTGGGGGTCACGGTAGTGATGGTGGGCGTCGGAGGGTTGTTCACGGTCACTGTCACAGCGTTGCTGGTGGCAGCGGCGCAGGCGGCAAAAGTGCTCACTGCACGCACGTAGTACACGCCAACGGTGCCAAAAGTGGGCGTGTAGGTGGTACCGGTTTGAGTGGGCACTACGTCGGCGAAACCCGTGCTGCTGCTGGTCGTCGATACCTGCCACACCCGCGTATTGGCAGTCGCGCTGGGGGTTTCGGTCGCCGTCAGCACGCTGCCGGCACTGCCCACTACGTAGGATTGGTTCGTGCTCGGGGCAATGGTTACCGTGGGGTTGTTCACGATGGTGAAGGCGGTCGAAGCGGCCCCCGTTGTCGAGGGGGTCACCACGCGGATTCGATAGCCGGTGCCGCTAGCGGTGCCGGCCGGAATAGTTACCGTCAGCGACGAAGCCGTGGAGCTGACCGTGGCCAGGGTGGGCGGCGTGGTGGCAAATGTGCCGCTCGCGTTGGAAAGCTGCGCGGTGAAGGTACCGGTGGGGTTGTTGGTGGTGGTGAAGGCCACCGTGACGTTGGACGCGGTAGTGGCGCACACGGGCGTCGGCGATACCGTGCCGGTGGTAATGGTGGCGGTCGGGGCCAGCGTGGTGAACGTCACCTCGGGGCCGTAGCTGGTGCCCACCGAGTTGGTAGCATATGCCCGCACGAAGTAAGTGGTGGCAGCCGTGAGGCCCGTGAGCGAAGCGGTGAAGGAACCGGTACCCGTGGGGGTGCCGGCGGCTACCGTCACGCCGGTGGCGGTAGTCGGGCCGGTGGTGGTGCTATACACCACACCGCGGTCGGTGACGGAAGCGCCGCCGTCGGCCGTGACGTTGCCGCCCGCGGTGGCCGTAGTTTGCGTAATGCTGGATACAGCGGCGGTGGTGAGAGTAGGCGAGGTTAAGGCCGGAGTGGTGAAGGACACCTCCCCGCCGAAGCTGGTGCCCACGCTATTGATGGCATAAGCCGCCACGTAGTAAGTGGTGCCGGGGGTGAGGCCAGTAAGCGAAACTGAATAAGTGCCAGAGGCGGCTGTTCCGGCCGCTTGTTTGGTGCCGCCGCCCGTGGCAACGATGCCCGGGGTGGTGCTGTAGTACACGCCCCGCTCGGTGATGGACGCGCCGTTGTTGCTGGAAATATTGCCTGGTGCGGTGGCAGTCGTGTAGCTAAATGTGGTGACAGCAGTAGTGCTGACAGTGGGCGCCTGCGCAGCTACCGTAAAGTTGGCGGATGCAGAGCCTCCACCAGCCGTGGGGTTGGTCACGGCCACGGGCACAGTGCCCACGGTGTTGGCATCGGTCACGGTAACGTTGATGCTAATTTGGGTTGAGCTAATGAAGGTTACCGCACGACCGACGGTGTTATAAGTAGCTGTGGTGACCCCGCTAATGAAACCAGTGCCATTAATCGTGAGCGTGGTTGCACCGCTGGCATACACAATGGACGACGGGCTTAGGCTGCTGATGGTTGGGGCAGGGTTTACCGTCAGCGTCTGCAAAGAGCCGTAGCCGGTACCAGTGGCGTTGGTGGCGTAGGCGCGGATGTAATAAGTGCCAGCGGACAGAGCTACAGCTTGGCTAAAGGGCGTGCCGGTGGTCATTACCACTTTGGTGTCGGCAATGGTAGGCGGGTTGGTGCTGGTGCTGTACACCACGCCGTTTTCCATCACGGCCGAGCCGCCGTTGCTGCTAATGGTTCCGCCCAAGGTGGCGCCGGTGCTGGTGAGCAAACTCGGGGCAGCTGTCGTTACGCTCGGAACCGATGGCGCAGTGGTGGTAAACGACTGCTCGGCACCATAGCCCGTTCCGGCCGAGTTGGTAGCGTAGGCGGCCACGTAATAGGTAGTGGCTGGAGCAAGGCCGGTGAGCGAAGCGGAAAAGGAACCGGTGCCGGTGGCCGTGGTGGCCGCTTGCTTGGTGCCCCCGCCCGTGGCGACTACGCCAGAGGTGGTGCTGTAGTAAACGCCCCGGTCTGTGATGGTACCATTACCTGCAGCAGTTACGTCGCCATCAGCTGTAGCCGTATTGGCACCAGTGGCGGTAGCAGTGCTGGTATTGACAGTTGGAACCACAACAACAGGAGGTGTACCTGTTGTATAGGAAACAGATACATCGTCAATTGCTAGAAGGTGGTCGTTACCAGAGTCATTTAAATCGACCCAGCGCAACATGATTTCGCTACCATCGGCAAGTGGAGTGCTTAAAGTAATTGTCGCGCTAATGTTTGCTGTTCTATTCCCCGCCGTGTTGCCATCGAGTGCACCGGCTGTACCGGTATTATTAGGGCTGCTAAATGTTAACCCGCTTACAGCGGTATATCCAGATGCTGTAACGGAGGTTACTGTTGAACCAACTAAGTAATCGAAAGTAAGGCTTTGTACAACAGTGTTATCACGGCGCCATTGTTCACCTGAATAGGTAACCGTAAATGTATTGATGCTGCTACCAGTATTATTCTTAAGTCGCCAGCCGATGTACCCTTTGCCAGTGCCACTTGCACCTGTATAGGAATTGCTGGGAGCATACCCTAGGGCTCGGTCAGATAGCTGATTCGTTCCGGCCACCCCGAATGCATATAAACCAGCGGTAGAAGTGGTGCCCGTATTTGCCCCATAGGCCGTAACGCTGCTGGTTAGGTCCGTTTGAGCATACCAACCAGTCAGTGTAGTATTGTTAGCCCATGTACCACTAGTGAGAGCGTCAAAATCCTGTGAAACCGCAGAACCTGATAGGCTTTGCTGCCCCCACCCTACCAGTGGTAACATTAGCATCATCAGCAGCGCCACGCCGCGGCTGAATGAAATGGGTAAAACGGTACGGGTTGGGTGCATAAGTAACGAGTGTTAAACGGGTTAATAAATTGCCTTTTGCAAGGCGCACGGATTGTAAAATTAGCACGACACTATAGGACTGACTTCATGCCTAGGGTTACCAAAACGTTATAAAAGCCCGCAGTGCAAACCCGCAGGCGCGCAGGCCGCCAGTAGCAAAGTGTCGTCGGGGCAAAATCCAGTTTAGAATGCAGCAAAAGTGAAGCCCACCCAAATGGCTGTGCCAATACGGGGGCTTTGGGGTAGGTTCGCAACTGGCCCCAACCGGGCTTGGTCGCTCACTATGAAACGGCGCATGTGGGGGCCGCTAGTGTTGCGCAGTTCCCGCCAACACTGGCCGGCCAGTTGCGGACGCAAGGTTGCTACTGCCGTTGGCAAAGCTCACACTAGCCTACCCCGTGGTCAAGGTCGACTTGAACAACTTGATGGGATTGTCCGCTCGGCTGAGCGCCTGTGTCGCGGTGGTGTTGAGGGTTGTTAAGACGATACGGCCGTGGGCCGGGCCACCGAAATTCTTGCCCATGCGCGTGATGTCGCCGCCCAGGCTGAAGGGCGAGACCGAACCGGCCGCGCCCGAATATTGCGGCCCCAGTGCCCTCGCTATCAGCCAGGAAATGGCCGCGCATATGGGCATCAGCGCTCAGCAGTCGTCATTTTTCGGTGGCCGTCTAGACGAATGAAATATTGCGCCGCAACTCCTTTTGTAGGAAACCTGACTAAGCCAAAAAGGCCCGCTTGCTGAGCAAGCAGGCCTTCGGGGCAAGTGGTGCCTGCCATTCTGTGCCGGGGGCGGGGCTGGGCGCTGCTGCCAGCAGCCGCAAACTGCTGGGTGGGTGGCCACGACCAGGCCGCCGGGCCGGGTACGAATGACAGGACTTAACTCGGATGCTCTTAACCTGAACTAAGCAGCAGCATGGGGTGCTGGGCAGCTTAGTAACGCTCAAAAATGCCTAAATGAGATGGAACTGCCTTGTAGTATCGGCCAGTAGCTCAACTGTATCGATAAATCCCCCGATTCAAGCCTGATTACCCAACGGAACCATGGCCGCTGCAAACGCAGAATTGACGGCCAGAACGCGCCGGGGGCGCACCGGCCGCGCCTGTTCGGCCGGCACGGGGCACAGGGACTGAATCACGTCTTCGGTGAGGGCGCACTGGCGGTGGTGCGAGTAGCGCCAGCGGTCCATTTGGGCTCGCGCCACGCGCGCTTGGGTGGCGGCGGGGTCGTTGAGGGTGCGGCGCACGCAGCGGGCGCAGGCGGCCACGTCGCGGTGCAGGTAGAGCAGGCCAGTGTGGCTGTGCTGCGCCAGTTCCACCGTGCCGCCGGTGGCGGCGGCCACCACGGGAACACCGGCAGCCATGGCTTCGAGGGTCACCATGCCGTAGGTTTCGTTTTCGGAGGCCAGCACAAACACATCAATGGCCTGATAGAACACGGCCGGATTGGCGCGGAAGCCGCGGAAGTGCACCTGCTGCTCCAGGCCCAGTTGCTGCACCAAGGCTTGCAGTTCGTGCAGATAGGCGTCGCCCTCGTTGCGGGTGAGCTCGCCCATGATAACCAGCCCGGCATCGTGGCCAAACTCCCGGCGCAGATGGTGCAGGGCCCGTATCACAAAGTCTTGCCCTTTGCCCGCATCAAACCGGCCCAGGATGCCGAGCAAGGGTTGTTCCAAAGGCAAGTCCAGCTCCTGCCGGGCCTGGGCGCGGGTGCGGGTAGCGGGCGCAAACTGCTCCAGTGGCAGGCCCAGCGGCACTACGTGCAGCTTCGCGGGGTCGAAATGGGTGCGGCGGGTTACCTCGCGGCCCAGGCCGGGCAGCGGCGTCAGCCAGGCATCGACCAGCCGGAAGCGCAGCGTGTGCACCAAGCTGCGCTTGGGCCGCCCCAGCTGCATGTGTTGCTGGTAGATGATGCGCAGGCGCCCGCCCAGCAGGGTTTTGACCAGCGTGGCCAGGGCCAGGTCTTTGTTTTGCGTCACCACCAGCACGTCCACCTGCAGCCGCTCCAGTTGCTGCTTCAGGTCCCAAGCGGCCAGCGGCATGGCCAGGCCACGGCGCACGGCCAGGGTTTCGAGGGGCACAAACCATTCCTCGGCCCAATGAGCCAGCGGCGAGGCCGGCGGGGCAAAAAACGTGACCCGCCAGCCCCGCTCCTGCATCCAGCCGGCAAATTTCAGGCTGTTCAACTCCAGGCCGCCCAAGCTGCCTGAGAGGCACAGCACCGCTAATTGGGGCTGCACCTCCCGGGCATGGGAGTTCCGTTCGGGAGCAAAGCTCCCGGTGGTGTAGTAAGGTTTCATGGCTCAGAAAGAGAGAGGTGTGGCGGTAGAAAGCGGGCAGGGCGGCGTTCAGGCGGGTTACCTCACCCCCGACCCCGATTCGCTTGAAGCGCGAAGACTTGGGGAAAAAAGAGCCGAACGCGAGCAAACGGGTGCTGTCGTCTGGCACCCCTCTCCCGAGGAGTGGGGCCGGGGGTGAGGTTTAAGTCCAGCGGCTGAGAAACTGCAGGAAGGCGTCCTTGTACTGGTCGCCCACCGGGATGGTGATGGCACCAATCTGGACGGTGAGGCGGCGCACGGCCTCAATCTTGTCGAGCGCCACTATGAAGGAGCGGTGGATGCGCATGAAGCGGCGGGGCGGCAGCTTTTCCTCCATCGCCTTGAGGCTCATAAGGCTAAGCAGGGCGCGGGGCGTGCTTTTGAGGTGCACTTTCACGTAGTCTTTCAGCCCTTCCACGTAGAGAATGTCGTTTAGGGCGACGCGCACCAGTTGGTATTCGGCTTTCAGGAATAGGTATTCGTCTTCCTCGGGGCTGGTGGCGGGGGCCGTGCTGTGCTGCGCGGTGAGTTCGGCGTAGGCGCGGGCCTTGCCGGCAGCGCGCAAAAACTCCTCGTAGTTGAAGGGCTTCACCAGGTAGTCGAGGGCGTCGACGCGGTAGCCCTCCAGCGCATACTGGCTGAAGGCGGTGGTGAAGATGACGCGCGGGCCGGTGGGACCCAGTACCCGGGCCAGCTCCAGACCGTTGAGTTCCTGCATCTGGATGTCGAGGAAGGCCAAATCGACGGCGCCGGGGTGTTCGTGCAGGTACTTGAGGGCCTCTACGGCGCTGCCGAACTTGCCCACCAGCTCCAGGAAAGGCGTTTTTTGAATAAATGACACCACCAGGCCCAAGGCCAGGGGCTCGTCGTCGACGGCAATGGTGCGCAGGGGCGGCAGGGCAGGTTGGCTCATGCGTGCTGGGGAATGGCGGGGGCGGAAGCCAGCCCGGCGGCAGTGGCTTCGGCTCCTATTTGCAGGGTGAGGTAAACCACAAATTCGTTGGCGGGCGTGTGGTCGTCCACCACCAAGTGGTAGCGGCCGGGGTAGAGCAAATCGAGGCGGCGGCGGGTGTTGGCCAGGCCGATGCCGTTGCTGCCGGCCAGGTCGGTGGAGGGCAGCGTAAGGCGGCTGTTGCGCACTTCCAGCTCTACCACATCGACCCGCGGCTGGCGGATGGACACGTAGATTTTGCTCGATTCGGTGGCGGCCACGCCGTGCTTGAAGGCGTTCTCGAGGAAGGGCAGCAGCAGCATGGGCGCCACGGGCACGTCGTGCACCGGCTCGGGGCGCTCAAACGTCACGGTCACCCGCTCATCGAGCCGCAGCTGCATGAGGGTGATGTAGTCCTGCACGAAGGCAATTTCCTGGCTGAGCAACGTCATACCGCCAGCCGTATCATAGAGCACGTAGCGCATCATGCGCGAGAGGCGGTGGATGGCCGTGCGCGCCTGCTCGCCATCAAGCAGCGTGAGGGCGTAGATGTTGTTGAGGGTGTTGAAGAAGAAGTGCGGGTTGATTTGGGCCTTGAGCATGGAGAGCTCGGAGCTGACGCGCTGTTGTTCCAGCGTCTGGCGCAGCTGGGCGTCTTTCTGCCACTTCTGCACCACCGTGATGCAGGTGCTGATGCCCAGCACAAACATGGTGGTGAGCAGGCCCATGGTGTCGATGTGCGGCCCTTTGCGTTGGAAGGCGCGGGGCCGCCCGGCCGCCGCCTCAAAGGCCTTGTCCATGAGCGCGGGCAGGTTCAGGGCCGATTCCAGAAACTTGCTAAACAACAAGATGGCCACCGTGGTGACGAACAAGGCCAGAATGAACCAGCCCGTGCGGCCCGGAAACAGCAGCCGCGGCACCAGCACCTTGCCCGTGAAGTAGAACGTGCTCACCCACACGCAGAACAGCAGCCCCTGTTTTAGCCAGAACTGTGGCGGCATGGTGAGCCGCCCGGTGAGCGGCTGAAACAACAGGAAAGTGAGTCCGAACAGCCCCCACACCAGCACGTGAATGAGCGGGGTGAGGTAGCGCCGGGGGGTGAGAACGGCCATAGACAAGGAGGAAAGCGAAACAAACATACCGGCCCTGATTTCCAAAACCTGGCCAAACCGACCGTAACCGGGATTGTATCGACGGCGGGGGGCGTTTCATCGGCCGGGATGGGCAGGATTGATGTGGGGCGGGGCACTGGTTGACGATGGGCCGAGCGGAACTGTCATTGCGAGCGCAGCGTGGCAATCCGTCCTGGCAGCACCAGACACATTCTTTTACCAGAAAGCTCTGTTATCACATTGCACAGGGACTATTCGGTTGTAAAAAAGGCTTGTCACTTCTCAGGGCTGGTCGCTCATGAGAGGACGGATTGCTTCGCTGCGCTCGCAATGACAGTTATGCCTCGCAATGCCCGCCGTACTCCCGACCTTTGCGCCATGATTCGCCCGCTGCTCCTGTCCCTCGTGCTGCTTTCTACCACCCCCAACACTCACGCAGCCCCGGCGCTGCCCGATTTTGGCAGCTACCCCGTGTACCACGGCCCCGACCTGGGCCTGACCTGGCGCGGCCCGCAGGCCACCCTGCGCGTGTGGGCGCCCACCGCGCAGGCCCTGCACCTGCGGCTGTATAAGGAAGGCATCGGCGGCCAGCCCACCGCCGACTATGCCATGACCAAAGCCGAAGACGGCACCTGGACCTACGCCTTGCCCGCCGGCAGCACCGGCTTCTACACCGTACAGGCCACCATTGCCGGGGCGAAAATGGCCGAAGTGGCCGACCCGTATGCGCACGCCGTGGGTATCAATGGCCTGCGTGGGGCCGTGCTCAACCCCGCCGCCGTGAGCCCTCCCGGCTGGGCTGAGGACCTGCGCCCGGCCCTGAAACAGACCACGGATGCCGTCATTGGCGAAATGCATATGCGCGACCTGAGCATGCACCCGCAGTCGGGCATCACGCGCAAGGGCAAGTACCTGGGTGTGGCCCAACTTGGCACCCGCGGGCCTGAAAACGTGACCACCGGTCTGGAGCACTTGGTGGAGCTGGGTTTGACCCACGTGCACCTGTTGCCCACCAACGACTTCGCCAGCATCGACGAAGCCGCGCCCGCCCGTACCAACCGCTACAACTGGGGCTACGACCCGCTGCACTACTCCGTGCCCGAAGGCTCGTATTCGACCAATGCCGCCAACCCCAGCACCCGCATCAGCGAGTTCAAGCAAATGGTGGAAAACCTGCACGGCCAGGGCCTGCGCGTGGTGCTCGACGTGGTGTACAACCACACCGCTGACGCCAAACGCAGCAACTTTGAGCAGCTGGTGCCCGGCTACTACTACCGCCACAACCCCGATGGCACCCTGAGCAACGCCACCGCCTGCGGCAACGAAGTGGCCTCTGAGCGCCCCATGGTACGCAAGCTCATCGTGGAATCGGTGGCCTACTGGGCCCGCGAATACCACGCCGACGGTTTCCGCTTCGACCTGATGGGCGTGCTCGATATCGAGACGATGCGCGCCATCCGCGTGGCCCTCGACCAGCAGGACCACAGCATCCTGATGTACGGCGAGGGCTGGACCGCCGGCCCCTCCCCCCTGCCCGAAGCCAGCCGCGCCGTGAAAGCCAACATGCCCAAACTGGACCGCATCGCGGCCTTCGGCGACGAGCTGCGCGACGGCGTGAAGGGCCACTACGCCCGCCAGACCGAGCCCGGCTTCGCCAGCGGCCAGCCCGGCCTGGAGGAGAGCGTGAAGTTTGGCATTGTGGGCGCCACCCGGCACCCCCAGCTCGATTATAACAAGGTCAATTATTCGAAGGCGCCCTGGGCCAACTCGCCCGCCCAGGCCATCAACTACGTGGCCTGCCACGACGATATGGTGCTCTGGGACAAGCTGGCCGTGTCGAACCCCAACGCCTCGGAAGCTCAGCGCCTGAAGATGGACTTGCTAAGCAACACCATCGTTTTCACTTCGCAAGGCCTCCCCTTCCTGCCGGTGGGCGATGAGTTTCTGCGCACCAAGGGCCGCGCCCACAACTCCTACAACCTGCCCGACAGCGTGAACCAGCTAGACTGGGCCCGCAAGGCCAAGTACCGGCCGGTGTACGAGTTCTATCGCCAGCTCATTGCCTTGCGCCGGGCCCACCCCGCCTTCCGCCTGCCCACCGCCGAACTGGTGCAACGCCACCTCGAATTCTTCCCCAACACCCACCCCGGCACCATTGCTTACCAACTGAAAGACAACGCCGGGGGCGACGCATGGCAGAACATCGTGGTGATTTTCAACGGCAACACCTCGGCCGACAGCGTGGCCCTGCCCCGCGGCACCTACACGGTGGTGCTCCGCGGCGACCAAATCAACCAGGAAGGATTTGACGTGCTGGAGGTCATGAGCGGCGTGCAGGTACCCGGCAGCTCGGCCATGATTCTGATTCGGCAGTAGCCCGCAGAAGCCAACAGCTCCGTGGGTTACTTAAATATGTGTACAGAAGTAAGCGTACTTGATTTCAGCACGTCATGCAGAGCGCAGCGAAGCATCTTTACCTCGGATGTAATTATTTACTGCTGCGGTAAAGATGCTTCGCTGCGCTCTGCATGACGGTCTTTTTGCTAGGACCAGCTCTGCACGACTGCTTAACGGCTTTGTTAGTTGATAGCCACTTGCGCGCCCGTCAGGGCCAGGTTGGTTTTCTGCACGCGGCCGGCGGCTACGGCAGGCGCCAGGGGCTGGCCGCCGCCCACGAATACCTGCACGGTGCCGGGCATTTCCACTCGCTTGGCCTGGGCATTGAGGCGGGAGAGCTGGCGCGGCGTGAGCGTGAAGGCCACCGTTTGCTTGGCGCCCGGCGCCAGGTTGATGCGGCGGAAGCCTTCCAGCGCGTGGCGCGCCACGCGGGCCTGAGCGCCCCCGGAGTGGCGCACGTAGAGCTGCACCACCTCGTCGCCGGCGCGAGTGCCGGTGTTCTGCACGTCGACACTTACCCGAATGGGCTGGCCGGTAACGGGCTTGCTCAGCACTTTCAGGTTGCTGTATTTGAAGGTGGTATAGCTCAGGCCGTGGCCGAAGGGGAACAGGGGCTCGCCGGTGAAGTAGCGGTAGGTGCGGCCGTCCATGCTGTAGTTGTCGAAGGCCGGCAGCTGGGTTTCCGACTTGTAGAACGTGACCGGCAGGCGGCCGGCGGGGTTGTAGTCGCCGAAGAGCACGTCGGCCAGCGCGGTGCCGGCCGCCTGCCCACCGTACCAGGTGTTGAGGATGGCCGGTAGGTTTTGGGCCTCCCAGGGCGTGGCTAGGGCGCTGCCCGTCATCAAGGCTAGCACCACGGGGCGGCCCGAGCTGTGCAGCACCTTCAGCAGGTCGGTTTGCACCTGGGGCAGGCCGATGGTGGTGCGGTCGCCGCCGCTGAAGCCGGGCACTTTCACATTCATCTCCTCCCCTTCCAGCTTGGGCGAAATGCCACCCACAAACACAATGGCGTCGGCATCACCCACCTTGGCAAGGATGTTGGCCGCGTTCATGGGCACCACCTTGGCCCCCGTAAACTTGAGAATGGTGCGGCGGTCGACCTGGTAGTACTCCAGGCGCAAGTTCAGTTTCTGGCCGGCCGTCACATTCAGCACGTGCTGGTTGGTGCTGAAGCCGCGGCCCTTCCAGACGTCAATCACCAGCTTATCGTCCACAAACAGACGGTAGGCGTCGTCACCGCTGATTTGCAGGGCCAGTTCCTCGGTGGCGGCTGGGGTAAAGGTGGCTTGGTAGCGGGCCGAGAAATTCTCGGCGGGCAGGCCCGGCGCCACTTCCATCTTCACGTTGGCCAGGTAGCGGTCGAGGCCGGCTTCCTGGCGGGTGACCACGGCCGGGCCTTCCAGGTTGGTGCCCTTGAAGTATTCGGCCTTAAAGCCCGGTTGCCCGTCGTACGCCAGGTTTTTGGTGAGGTCAAGCGGCTCGTACACGGTGTTGCTGGCGTAGTCTACGCCCTGGATGTACACCACCTCCGTGCCCTGGCCCACCTTGGCCCGGATGCCTTCCAGCGGCGTCACAATGTTGGTGGCGAAGCCGTTGTAGTTGCCCAGCTGCACGTCCTCGCGGTCGGCATTGGGGCCGAGTACGGCAATTTTCTTCAGGTTTTTGCGAAGCGGCAGGGTGTTTTTCTCATTCTTGAGCAGCACCACCGATTCGCGGGCCATGCGCAGGGCGTGGGCCTGGTGCGGGGTGCTTTCCACCACGCTCATAGGAATTTGGGCGTACTTCACGCGCTCCACCGGGTCGAACATGCCCAGCTGGAAACGGATTTTGAACAGGCGCTTCACCGAGGTGGTGAGTTGCTGCTCGCTGATGAGCTTTTTCTGCACCGATTCCAGCAGCGAGTTGTAGGTGAACAGCTTGCCGGTGGCGCACTCCAGGTCGGTGCCGTGCAGCACGGCGTTGGCTGCCGCGGTGGCGGCGTCGGGGTCGGTTTTGTGGTGCTGCCAGAAGTCGTTCAGGCCGTCGCAGTCGGAGGTCACGTAGCCCTTGAACTTCCACTGGCCGTAGAGAATGTCGTTCATTAGCTTGTCACTACCGCAGCAGGGCTGGCCGGCGTAGGCATTGTAGGCGCACATCACGCCGGCCACCTTAGCGTCCACAATCAGGTCGCGAAAGGCCGGCAAGTAAGTATCCCACAGGTCGTAGTCGCTAATTTGGGCGTTGAACTCGTGACGCGAAGGCTCGGGGCCGCTGTGCACGGCAAAGTGCTTGGCGCAGGCTGTGATTTTCAAATACTTGGGGTCGTCGCCCTGAAAGCCTTTCACCAATGCCGAGCCCAGCTGGCCGGTCAGGTAGGGGTCTTCGCCGTAAGTTTCCTGGCCGCGGCCCCAGCGCGGGTCGCGGAAGATGTTGATGTTGGGCGTCCAGAACGTGAGGCCCTGGTAGATGCCCCGCTCACCGCGCCGCACGTACTCCTGATGCACGGCCCGGGCCTCGTCCGAGGTCATGGTGGCCATGGTGAGCATGGCGTCCTTGTCGAACGTGGCGGCCATACCGATGGCCTGCGGAAACACCGTGGTTTTCATGCTGGTGCGGGCCACGCCGTGCAGGGCTTCGTTCCACCAGTTGTAGGCCGGAATGCCCAGCCGGTCGATGGCCGGCGAGGCGTTCAGCATCTGCGACACCTTTTCGGGCAAGGTCAGGCGGCCCACCAGGTCATCCACGCGCTGGTCGATGGGCAGGTCGGGGTTCTGAAAAGGGAATTCGGCGGTCGGCTTTGAGGCCGGAGGAGCCGACGGCTGCGCCCCGCTGGTAAGCAGGAACAGGCCGAGTAAAGCAGTAGCGAGTTTCATAGTAATGAGGCTGAAATGTCTATCATTTTCGAAGGCCGCTCGGCTGCTAGGTTTCAGGCAGTGAGCAGCGACTTCATGCGCAAGGGTTACTCAAAGCGCACCCAGTCCACCTCCATGCCTGCCGCGGATTTGGGCGCCACGAACAACGTGTGAGTACCGGGCCGGATGGCTCCCACCGGCGCTTTCACTTCCTGCCAGGCGCTACCCTTGGGCACGGTCACTTCGGCTACTACAGGCCCTGTCGGGTTGTCCAGCCGGATTAGCAGGGTGGCGCCGGCAGCCGATGCGCTCCGGAGCACAATGGTTTTCACCTTTTGCGGACCAAACGCGACGCCATTGTATTGCACCCATCCTTCGGCATCAGTGAAGACGGTTTTCCAGCCCTGGAAGGTGTTGGCCGTGTCGAGGAAGGCGATGGCGGCCCCCTGCGGGCTCAGGCGGCTGTAGCGGTCGAGCTGAATTTTCTGGCGGGCATCGGTTAGGCCCACGCCGCGCAGGGTGGGCGTCACCTTCCGAATGGAGCCATCGGCGGCGAAGGACAGGCTATCGATTCGAATTGAGCGGTTCTTGTCGAATTTCGGCGACAAGTCGTTGTGATGGTAGAACAAGTACCACTGGTTGTTGAACTGCAGCAGGGAATGGTGGTTGGTCCAGCAGCCCGTTGGCGACTCGTCCATAATCACACCCTTCACCGTGAAGGGGCCCAGCGGGCTGGTGCTGGTGGCGTATTCGAGGCGCTCAGTCTTGTTCGCGACGTGCGGATACGTGAGGTAGTAAATGCCCTTGCGCTCAAATACGTACGGGCCCTCCTTCAGGCCTTTGGTGGGCAGTTCGCCGAGGGTTTTGGGCTCTTCGGCCAGCTCCAGCATGTTCGGCTTCAGCCGGGCCCCGTAGATGTTGCCCTGCGACCAGTAGAGGTAGGCCTGGCCGTCCTTGTCGATAAACACGTTGGGGTCGATGCCGCGCACATTTTTGATGGGCAGCGGCTGCGGAACAAACGGGCCCGTGGGCTTGTCGGCCACGGCCACGCCGATGGTGAAGCCCTTGCTGATGGCCGTATCGCGGGGCGCGGAGGGGAAGTAGAAGTAATACTTGCCGTTGCGCTGAATGCAGTCGGGCGCCCACATGCTGTAGCTGTCGGGCTTCACCCAGGGCACTTTGTTTTGGGTGACGATGACGCCGTGGTCGGTCCAGTCGGTGAGGTTGGCTGAGGAAAACACGTGGTAGTCCTCCATCACAAACCAGCCGGCCCGCCCCCGGCCTGGGGCGGCGGGAATATCGTGCGAAGGATACACGTACACCCGGCCTCCGAACACGCGGGCCGTGGGGTCGGCCGTGAATTGGTTGGTAATGAATGGATTTTGGGCGTGAGCTGACGGCAGGGCTGATAGGGCTAGCGCCGTGAGCAGCCAAGGTTTTACGTTTTGTAGCATAGATGAGCGCACCGCCTAAACGGTTACTTGGTCAGCTTATCGGTGATGCGGAAATAGTCAAAGTCGGCGTAGCCGCCCGGCGTTTGGGTGGCGTAGTTGAAGAGGGCGAAGCGGTAGCCCATGAAGTGCGGCAGCGTATAGGCCATCTTGAGCGGCTTGCCTACCGGCTGCCAGGCCTTGCCATCGAGGCTATAGAAGAAGGTGGCTACGTCCTTGCGGTCCTGGAAGTCGCACTCAATTTTGAAATACACCTTGTCCTGGCGCAGCGGCAGGCGCTGCAGCTCCACCGGCTTCTCCGACTCGGCACTGACCATCACAATGGCTTTGCCGCCCGCACTGGCCTGCACGCCCACCAGGCCGTAGCGCCGCTGCAGCACTCCCAGCCCGGCAAAATCACCGGCCTGCAGGTGCGAGATATCCAAGGCCGTGGTGCCGGCGCACACCGGGCCGATGGTGCGCTGCGTGAGGGTGTTGCGAGCCATCACGAAGGACGTATCGACCTGGCCGGTGGTGAGGCGTAGGTAGCCGGGGCGCTGGCTTACCGACCACAATTTGTTGGCGGGGTTGTGGTTCCATTGCCACACCAGCGGCAGGGCCGGCTCGCCCTTGCTTCGAGTGAATTCATCAGAATCAACGATGCCCGGAATCAAGCTTTTGTTGGCGGGTAGCAGTAGCGTTTCGGGCACTTTGCCAGCGGGGTTGCCCAGCACCGGCCAGCCCCCCTCCCACCGCACCGGCACCAGGTATGGGATGCGACCCACGGCCCCGTAATCACGGAATAAGTAGGAATACCACTGGCCGTCGGGCGTGTCGATGAGGCCACCCTGGGCCACGCCGAGGTCCTGGAGGGCCACCCGGCCTTCGTAGGGCCCGGTTATCTTGTCGGCCCGGTGCACTACTACTGTCCGCATGCCGCCCTTGGGCCAGGTGATGTTGAAGAGGTAATACTTGCCGTTCACCTTGAACAGTTGCGAGCCTTCGGCCGGCAGGCCGAGGTTGGGCCCGGCCGGGGCGCTGGCATTCTCGATGATGACCTGCGGACTGGTGCCTGGCTTCAGCCCCGACACATCGGCCGTGAGCTCGGCCAGTTGAATTTTGCCCGCGCCGAAAAGCATGTACACGCGGCCATCGTCGTCGAAAAACAGCGAATGGTCGTGCATGCTCGGCCGAAAGGAAACGGCTTTCCAAGGACCTTTCTCGATGTTTTTGGTGGAATAAATGTGGGTCTTGCCCGAAGTCTGGGCGAATGTGCTCACGTAGTAGGTGCCTTGGTGGTAGCGCAAGCTGCTGGCCCATGAACCGCGCCCGTAGGTGCTTTTGCCGTTGGCGAGGCTCATGGCGTCGTTGCTGGTCAGGGTGTCGTAGGCGTAGCTCACCAGCTTCCAGTTCACCAAGTCAGTCGACTTCATCATGGGCACCCCGGGGCTCATGTGCATGGTGGTGCTGCTCATGTAGTAGGTCTTGCCCACCCGAATCATAGACAAGTCGGGCACGTCGGCGTGCACCACGGGGTTATGGGCAAGCGGGGCCTGGGCGCGTGCCACCGGCGCCCACAACGTGATGCCGGCTAGCAGCAGTAAGTAGTTTTTCATCGCAGGTCTGCGCGTTTAGTGCGTTTGGGGCTTAATCACCTGGTATTTGCCGCTCAGGTGCATGAGACTGAAGAGGTAAAGCAGCCCGTCGTAATAGGGGTCGAAATAGCCGTCGTCGTATGGCGCCAGCCTAGCATTCCAGAGGGCGTGCACAAAATCGAGGCGGTTGGCGTCGGGGCTCATCAGCGAAGCCGCGGCCGACGTGGCCACTAGGCCCAGGGAGTGGCGAAGCTTTTTCACCTTGCCGGCCGGCAGAATGAAGTCGGGCCGCGAGCCGTCCACGTTGAACTGGTCCTCGAAGGTATTGAGGCCCTTGCCGCGCAGGAAGCCCTGGAAGCGTTGCGCGTACCGCTGCTGCCAGGCGCGGTCTTTGCCAAACCACACGTAGTCCATGGCGATGTTCATGGGCACGCGCCAGGAATCGTAGCGAAAGGCGGGCGGCGCCCACCGGGTGGCGTGGGGCTGCCCGCTGAACTCGGTGTAGTCGTAGTTGAGACCGGTGGGCGCAGCGCAGGCGCGGTGCAAAAACACGCGTGCCGTATCGGCACAGTCGCGGTAAAACTGCTCGTGCCCGTCCTTGGCGTATTCGGCCCACACTTCCAGAAACGCCGGCACGTAGTACGAGGGGTCAGTCCAGTTGTACATATCCCCCACCGGTACGAAGCTGATTTGCTTGTGCTGGGTATTGAAGAGGTTGTACACGCCGCCGGTGCCGTCTTTTTTCCAGGAGGCATCCAGAATGCGGCGGGCTTCCTGGTAGTAGTTGATGCCGGTGTTGTTGCCCCAGCGGTTCGAGGCAAACAAGAGGCTGGTTACGAAGTACAACTCCCCGTCCGAAGCCGGCCCTTCGGCGTTGCGCTTCAGGGTAGCGGGGTTGATGCTCCAGGCAAAATAGCCTTCCAGCGGGCCGCTATGGTGCTGCAAATACTTCTTCGACCAGCGCCACAACCGGTCGAACACCTCCTTTTTATCCATCTGCACCGCTACCATCATGCCGTAAGACATGCCCTCCGTGCGGGCGTCCTCGTTTTTCACATCCGACACGTAGGCCAGGGAGTCGCCCACCGCGAAGTACACCTTGTTCGGGCCCTCAAACACGTCGTGGTAGGCTTGAGCTACTTTCCGGTCAATGTCGGCCTGGCCGTAGCCTGCCTCCCGCAGCAGGTTGGGATACTTGTTGGTGTAAAAAGCCGCCGGGCTGGCTGCCTTTTTCTGGTTATGAGGGCGCTGTCCGTAGCTGGGCCTGACGCCCGCTAAAAGCAGGCAGGCCGCGGCCAGGATGACGGGTTTGCTACGGCGCACAAGGGCCAGACAGGTCTTCATGAAGCTGCTGTGGTTCTGGGAAATAGCTTAGCCTTTGAGCGGCACCCCGTACACGGCCAGGGCAAAGTCGTAGCCGCGCTTGTCGTTCAGGAGCACGGGCTGGCGGTTCTGGTAAGCGCTGCCGCCGGGGTAGGTGTCCTGCCGGCTCACCCGCCAAAACAGCGGCGCCGACTTCGCCACGCCCTGTAGCTCCAGCGCGTAGCGGTGCCCGGCTTTCAGCGTCACCTGGTTGACACCGGCAAAGTCGAATTGCAAAATGCCTGCCGCCTGTGGCGTATAGCTTATATCCAAACCATTGGCCGCGCCTAGCAGGTTGTTGCTGGTCGAGTAAGTAGGCGCATCAGCAGCAAGACTAGTGGTTGTTCCAAGGTCGTAGAGGGCCAGGGTTACGGGCTGCTTGGCATCAGTACCGAAGCCGTCGCCCCCGAACAGGTCGAGGCGCGTCAGACGGCAATCAGCTTTCACCTCAAAGGTCTGGCCGAGACTGGCAACCCCCTGCTTATGGTTGAAGCTCAGATTATCGAGCGCCAATGTAGATGGGTCGGGCATGGTGCTGAACACGGGACTGCCGGGCCACTGCGCGGGCCGGGGCTGGGTGTTTTCGGTAAGCGTCACGCCTGGGCTGGCCGGCAACGACGGGGCCGGTTTCGGGGCGCCTGGCGGACGCTTGGGCGGGGCCGGCTGTGCGCCCGAGTGGGGCGGCACACTCAGGCCGGCCACCGTGTGGGCAATGGGCTGAATGGTGCCGTCGGGGTTGTAGTAGAGGTACTCGGCGCACACGCTGCGCCGGCCCAGGGCGCCGCTTTCGCCGGTGGGCAGCGTGAGGGTGGCGTTGTGGTAAAACAGGTACCACTGCTTCTTGAACTCGACGATGCCGGGGTGAATGGTGTAGCTGTTTTTAGCCTGCTCGGTGAGGATGCCCTGGTAGGTCCAGGGGCCCGTCACGCGGGGCGCGGTGGCGTAGCAGAGCTTCTCCCACATGCCCTGGTGGGCAAAGGCGGCGTAGGTGAGGTAGTAGGTGCTGCCGCGCTTGTGCAGCCAGGGGCCTTCGGTGTAGTTGGGTACCTCGATGCGCTGGATGGGGCCGTCCAGCTCGGTCATGTTGGGCTTGAGCTTGGCCAGGTAGCAGTTGGGGTTGCCCCAGGCCAGCCAGGCCGTGCCGTCGTCGTCCACAAACACGGTGGGGTCGATGTCGTCCCAGCCGTTGGGGCCAGGTGTGGTTTTATCAGAAACGAGGGCCGAGCCGCGGGCATCCACAAAAGGCCCGGTGGGACTGTCCGACACGGCCACGCCAATGGCCTTGGCGTTGGCCGGCGCGCCTTCCTGCACCGCCGCGTAGAAGTAGAATTTGCCGTTGCGGGCCACTACCTGCGAGGCCCAGGCATCTTTCGTGGCCCACTTGAAGTCGCGCACGTCCATGATGGAGCCGTGCGCGGTCCAGTTCTTCATGTCCGACGACGAGTAGCAGCGCCAGTCGTTCATGTTGAACATCTGGCCCTCCTTGGCTTCGTCGTGGCCCACGTACAGGTACACCCTATCCTTGTACACCAGCGGAGCTGGGTCGGCGGTAAAAACGTCACGCAGGATGGGATTTTCGCCTGGCTTGGGGTTGGTCTGGCCGTAGCTGCGCGGGACCGGAGCGACTAGCGCAACCGCCGTTACCAAGGCTACATAGAGAAGAAATTTAGGCATAAGTCCGAAGAGTAGAAAGGGCAAAACAGGCGGCTCGCTAGTGGCCAATGAAACAAGCAAAACGCTTAGGGCTGACGGGCCGGACGCGGTGGCCGGGGCGGCGTGTCGTAGATGATGAGGGCTTCCAGCGTGTGCATGGGCGGCTCCACGGCGGCCGGAATGGGCATGCGGCTGAATTGCTGGAAGTAGAGCAAGCAGGCGTCTTTCCACATCACGGCGTTGCCGCTTTGGGTGCGCAGCTTGTTTTGCACGGCCCCAAACCGCTCGGCATCCACGTAGGGCTGGGCCTGGTCCCAGGTGCGCTGAAACTGCCGCACCTGCTGCACGCCGCGGTCGTAGTGCAGGGCCAGCTCGTCCCACAGGGTGCGGCCGCTTTTCATCTTGAAATCCCAGGGCAGGTGATGGAACCAGAGCAGGTACTGGTCGGGGCAGGTGGCGGGGTCGTTGAACTGCGACGCCAGCGGCTCGTGGTACTGGCTCACGGCGTCGCTGCCGGTTTTGGTGCGGTCGAAGCCCACGCCGTTGGCGGCGGCCTGGTGGTAGTAGGGCGGCGTCCAATCGGCGCGCATGCCGGGCGGGCCCCACCAGGGGCCGGGTCCGTAGTGCCCGTGGGTGGCCGACATAATATGGTGCAATCCCATCGGCATGGAATAGTCAACAATGGCTTCGCGGCTGGCCAGCATCAGCTGCGTCACGGGCGTCAGGAACTTGGCATTCCAGTCGGCAGCAGATGCAGCAGGCTGGGCAGCAGCGTTCTGAAAAGTCAGCTTCAACCATTCCTCTGCTATTTGAGCGCTTTTCGTGCTGCTGTTCCAGGCCAAGCGGCCAAAGGCGTACCAGTTGGCCTGTGCGAAGTCGTGGCCGGTCCAATTGGTGTCGAGGCCCACGTTGGACACGCCGGCCATGGCCGAGTGGGCCTGGCGGTACACGCTGCCATCGGTGCAGCGGGCCACCGTGCTGCCGGGGCCGGCCTGGTAGGTGTCGCTTTGCAGGCACTCCTCCCACATGGGCGCCAGGTAGGCCAGGTCGATTTCGTGGCCGAGGTACTCCTGAGTAATCTGAAACTCCGGCATCACGGCCGTTTTTTTCAGCGCCCCAAACAGCGGGCTGAACGGCTCGCGGGGCTGAAAATCCACCGGTCCGTTTTTCACCTGCACGATAACGTTGTCGCGGAACTTGCCGTCGAGGGGCACAAACTCGTTGTAGGCCTGCTTGGCGCGGTCCTTATCGGAAGGGCTATACACGAAGGCGCGCCACATCACCAGGCCGCCGTAGGGCCGCACAACGTCGGCCAGCATATTGGCGCCATCGGCATGGGTACGGCCGTAGTCCTGCGGGCCGGGCTGTCCTTCGCTGCTTGCTTTCACTAGGAAGCCGCCAAAATCGGGCACCTGCTGGTAGATTTCCTTGGCCTTACTCTGCCACCATTTGATAACGGCGGGGTCCAACGGGTCGGCGGTTTTCAGCCCCCCCAGCAGCACCGGCGACGAGAATTTCACCGAGAGGTAGGTCTTCACCCCGTACGGCCGCAGCGCGTCAGCAATGGCTTTCACGCGGCCCAGGTACTCGGCCGAGAGTATCAACGGCGAGGCATTCACGTTGTTAAGCACGCTGCCATTGATGCCGATGGAGGCATTGGCGCGGGCGTATTCCTGCCATAGCTTCTGGTCGCGCTTCGTCACCACCAAAGCGCTGTCCTTACGCCAGAAGATGGACTGCCCGGCATAGCCGCGCTCCACCGAACCGTCGGGATTGTCCCAGTGGTTCAGCAAACGGTGCTCATACGAGGGGTTCGAAATACCATCGGCCAACGCCTGGCCGGTTTGCTGGCGCCGCAGCAACTCATACACTCCGTACAGAATCCCGCGCTCGGTGTTAGCCTGCACGCTCTGCGTACTCAGCCGAAAGCCGTCGTACCTAATGGCCTTGTCCTTCTTCAGCGCCAGCGTCACGGTGGCCCCTGCCCTCCCCTGCCAGCCCTGTTGCAGCTCCTGCCGGGCAGTGGCGAGCAGGACAGAGTTTTTGGCGGGTGCCACTACCGTGACAGGCGTAGCAGCGTGCGGGCGCAGCCACAGCTGGTGGCCGTCCTCGGCGCGTAGCCCCGAAACGGTGCCGAGAAAGCAGAAGCTAAGAAGAATGTTTTTCATTTGGTGTAGAGAGTAAGTGCCTGCCATGTCAGGCAGGAGGACCAGCTGACCTGCCTGGCCAAAGGGTTAGTAGCGCACGGTCTGCTCGGTCCAGGTGGGGCCGTCGATGGCGAAAATGCCGTTGCGGAAGTGCAGGGGTTCGAACCCCATTTGGGGCACTTTCTGCCAGTCGGCCAGCCCCGGAATGCGTTGGTCGAAGAAGTAGTGACAGGAGCTCCACAGCTGGCCGTCGGGCCCTTCGAAAATGGCATTGTGGCCAGTTTCCTGGTAGGGGTCGGGGGTATCGGTGAACTGCAGGTTGCTGTAGCCGCCGTTACGGGCCATTTCGGCGCGGTACTCCCGCTTACGGGTGCCAAAGATGGGCTCGGGGGCGGCCAGCTCCCAGGGGCCCAGGGGGCTTTTCGAGCGTAGCAGGCCCACCTCGTAGCCCCGCGTCCAGGTCGAGAAGAACATGAAGTAGGTGCCGTCGCGCTTGAGCACGAAGGGCCCTTCGATGCCGCCCACCATCCAGCCGGGGTTGTTGGCGTCCTTGGCGCCACGAAACTGTTGTACCTCGCCCACCAGCTTGCCCGTGGGCAGGTCAATTTTGGCTTGCCACAGCCCGTTGCCGCTGCAATACAGGTAGGTCTGGCCGTCCTCGTCTTCAAACAGGGTCGCGTCGTTGTTGTAGTGCGGCGTCAGCGGACCGTTTACCAGCTTGTAGGGCCCGGTGACTTTATCGCTGGAAAACAGCCAGACGCTGTGGGTTTTCATGCCCTTGGGGTCCTCCGCCGTTACCTGGCCGCTGTTCACGGTGAGCCAGAACTTCTTCTGGATGTAATGGATTTCCGGGGCCCAAAACCGACCGTTGTAGGGGCAGTTGGCGGGTAGCTTCTTGCCGTCAATCAGCCAGGAGTGCTGCCGCCAGTGAATCAAGTCATCCGACACCAGTAGGCGCACCCCGGGGTTGGGCCCCGACCATACCGGCATCGACGTGCCCGTGCAAAACCACTGCCGCCCCACCTTAATGATAAAATGGTCGCGCATGGAAATGGCCGTATCGCGCGTGATGGGGTTGGTGTAGCTGAACTTGTGTCGGCCCCCAGCGGCGCCTACGGACGCTGCCGTTTTTTTCGACTGCGTGCAGGCACTCAAACCCACCAACATCGTCAGCATCAGATGCAGCTTGAGAAACAGAGAACGGCACGAATACATGGCTAATCGGCTGGAGAAAATGACCAGCGGCTACTGGTAGAAAGCGTTGGTGAGTGTTGGTCGCACTACTTCACCGGGGCCACGCCCTGGGTGGTCTGCACGATGGGCTTGATGGTGCCATCCGGGTTGTAGTACATATAGTCCACGCACACGGAGCGGCGGAAATTGCCGCCGGTGGGCAGGGAGCCGTTGTGATAGAAAAAGTAGCTTTTGCCCTTGTAGTCGACGATGCCGGGGTGCGTGGTGCCGCTGTTGGGCACGTTGCCCTGGATGATGCCCTGGTAGGTCCACGGCCCGGTGGCGGTGGGCGCCGTGCAGTACTCTATCATTTCGGGCTTGGTGCCGGCGCTGGCGTACACCAGGTAATAGAGCTTCTTGCGCTTGTACACCCAAGGGCCTTCGATGTAGTTTTTGGGCTTGAAGACGGTGATGGGGCTGGCCACCTCGGTCATGTTGTCCTTGAGCTTCACCCAGCGGCAGCTGCCGTTGCCCCAGTACAGGTAGGCCTGCTTGTCGTCGTCAATGAACACCGTGGGGTCGATGTCGTCCCAGCCGTGCTTCTGGTCCAAGGTCATGTCGTTTGAAATCAGCGGCTTGCCGATGGCGTCCTTGAACGGCCCGGTGGGCCGGTCCGCCACGGCCACCCCAATGGCCGCGCCCCGGTTGCCGACCTTGTTATTGGGGTCGGCGTTGCGCTGAAACGTGGCCACAAACCAGTAGAACTTGCCGTTGCGGTACACGCACTGCGCCGCGTAGGCATCGCCGGTGGCCCAGGCAAAGCTCTTGACGGAGAGGCGCGTGCCGTAGTCTTTCCAGTGCTTCATGTCGGTGGTGGAGTACACGCGCCAGTCGGGCATCTTGTAGTTCGTTTCGCTCACCGAAGCCGTATCGTGGCCGGTGTAGAGAAACAGCGTGTCGTGGTACACCAGCGGCGCCGGGTCGGCCGTGAATACGTCGCGGATGATGGGGTTTTGCGCCCGCGCAGGCAGGAAGGCCCCAAGGGCGAGCAGGGCGGCGAGTAAGGTATTTTTCATTAGGTGGGATGGGTTAGGAAGAGCAAGTGCGGAGGCGGCCTAAAACAGCTTCTGGGCAAACAGGTACAAATCGTGCCGCCACACGGGCCAGGTGTGGCCGCCGGGGTACTCGCTGTAGGCGTACTTGATGCCTAGCTCGTCCATCTTGGCCCGCATCACCTTGTTGTTGGCGTAGGCAATGTCTTCGGGCCCGCCCATCGAGAGCCACAGCTGCTTGAGGTTGGTGTTAATGGTGCCGGCATTGGCTTTCATGAAAGCGTACTGCGGGTCCGACAGGGCCGTGTTGTTGGCAAAAAAGCCCGAGCTGAACACCCCGAGGTACTGGAACAGGTCGGTATTTTTCATGCCCGCATAAAGCGTTTGCAGGCCGCCCATCGACAGGCCGGCCAGGGCTCGGTTGTTGGCGCCGGGAGCTACGCGGTAGCTGGTTTCTACCACCGACAGCACGGTTTGCTTCAGCTCGTCCTCGAAGCGCTTCAGCGTGGGCTCGCCGAAGCCGGCCAGACCGCCGGAGCCGCCCATGTTGCCATCCAGCATCACCACGAGCATGGGCCTGGCCTTTTTATCGGCAATGAGGTTGTCCAGAATCAGGTTGGTTTTGCCCTGCTTGGCCCAGCCAGTTTCGTCTTCGCCGCCGCCGTGCAGCAGGTACAGCACCGGGTACTTGGTGGCGGCGTTGGCGTCGTAGCCCGGCGGCGTATACACGAAAAACCGGCGCCACGAATTGGTCACTTTCGAGTAGAACCGCCGCTCGCGCACCTCGCCGTGGGGCACGTCGCGCACGGCATAATAGCCCGTGCCGCGGCCGGGAACCTCGATGCCACTGGCCATGCGCCCCATGCCGTAGAAGGTGTCGCTGGCGGGGTCGGCAATGGGCAGGCCGTCGAGCAGCAGCGAATAGTAGTGCAGGCCGCGGCTCAGCGTGTCGGTGGTCACGGTCCAGGTGCCGGTGCTGTCCTTCACCATGTCGTATTTGCGGCCCAGGTCCAGTTGCGCCTTTTGCACGCCGGGCGCTTTGAGGCGGAACACGGCGCGGTTGTCGGGCAGAATCTGCGGGTACTTGGCGTTGCGCACGTTGGTGGCGGCCGGCGTGCCCAGCACGGTATAAGTAGGCAGCGCGGACACGTCCACGGGCTTGAATAGCTGCTGAGAAAACATGTACAGCCCGTTTTTCCAGACCTTGAAATCGTGCCCACCCGCTTCGAGGTAGTACACGTGCGGCACGTTGTTCTGGTAGAGGTAGTCGTGGGTGCGCTGGCTGACGGCCAGCAGGCCGTCCTGGTCGCCGCACGAAATCCAGAGCAGTTTGAGCAGCTTTTTGGCCTTGGCCGGGTCGGGCACCAGCTGCTCGGGCTGCTTGGTATTGGGGGCCGACGAAAAGCCGCCCACCCAGGCAAACTTATCTAGGTTGCCCAGCCCGAAGTTCAGCGACTGCCCCCCGCCCATCGACAGCCCGGCCAGCGCCCGGTTTTCGCGGTTGGTGAGGGCTGGGAAGTGCTTTTCGACGTAGGGAATAAGGTCGGTGAGCAGGTCTTTTTCGAAGTTGGCAAATGCGGCAACCTTGTCCGGCCCGTATATATTGCCCACGGCGCGGTCGTCCTTCATAGCGCGGCCGTTGGGCATCACCACCAGCATGGGCTTCAGCTTGCCGGCTGCGTACAGATTATCCAAAATCACCTGCGGGCGCCCGCCTTTCAGCCATTCCTTCTCATCGCCGCCGATGCCGTGCAGCAGGTACAGCACCGGGTACTTCTTCTTTTTGGAGTAGCCCGGCGGCGTGTACACCAGCGCCTTACGCACCGTTCCCACGGTTTTCGAATCGTAGCTGATGCTGTCAATCCGGCCGGTCGCAATGCCCGCCGTGGGCTTGTCGAAACCCTTGGGTGCTTCCATCTCCGGCTTCTGGGCGAAGGTATTGTTTGCCAAGGCGAAGCTCAGCAGGATTGCAGAGGCGTTTCGGACGGTAGCAGATATATTCATCGGCTGATTAGCAGAAAGTGACTGCCAGCATGACGTGCGGCAGCCAATAGTGAGGTGTTGGGTGACGAAAGCAATTAGGTGCTAAGGCTGCACCACGAAGCCGCCGCGGGCCGGCAGCGTCAGGCTCAGCGTTTTGCCGCCCGCCGCCCGGGTGCTGAAGCTGCGGTTGGTGGCGCCGTCGGTGATGAGGGTGCCGCCGGCCAGATTGAGCTTGCTCAAGTCGAGCTGCAGGGTTTTGGGTGCATCTGTAGCGTTGATGCCGGCCAGGTACCACTTGCCGTTGGGCGCCTGGCGGGCCAGCACCGCGTATTCGCCGGGGAAGCCCGCCACGAACCGAACATCAGCCCAGCGCGGCGGCAGCTTTTTCACGAAATCCTGCACGTAGGCGGGCTGCGCGGCCATGCCCTCGGGCACCTCGGCGTAGTGCTGAATGCCCGACTGAAACAGCACTGCCAGCGCCAGCTCAAAGGCGTTGGAGGTGCGGCGCTCCTTGCCTCGAATCTCCGAAAAGGCCATAGGCGTGAAGTCCATGGGCCCCACGGCGTTGCGGGTGAAAGGCAGCGTGGCGCAGTGCGTGGCTTCCTGGTCGGTGTTGCGCTGGTCGAAGGTCAGGAACTCGAAGCCCTTCACGGCCTCCATCGTCATCAGGTTGGGGTAGGTGCGGTTCCAGCCCCGCGGCAGGGTGGCGCCGTGGAAGTTCACCAGCAGCCCGGCCTGGGCGGCGTCGGTCATGAGGTCCTGGTAGTAGTTCATAAACGACTGCCCGTCCCCGCCGAAAAAATCAATTTTCACGCCCGCCACGCCCATCTGCTTGATGCGGGCAAACTCCTTGCGGCGGCTCTCGGCGTCGAACAGCACCTTGGTGGGCGTTTGGGGGGCTTGGTTCCAGCTGCCGTTGGAGTTGTACCACACCAGCAGGCCCACGTTTTTGGAGCGGGCGTACTGCGCCAGTTCGGCCACCTTCTCGTAGCCAATTTGCGTGTCCCACAGCGCATCCACCAAGCAGTAGCGCCAGCCCATGGCGGCCGAGTAGTCAATGAAGCGACGCTGCACGTCGTAGGTCGTGTTCTTGTCCCCCATCAGCACCCACGACCACGACGACTTGCCGGGCGCGTCCATGTTCACGGGCGTGGTAGCGGGCGCGCTCAGGTCGGTGGTCAGCGTCGATTCTATGATGGGTGCCAGCGAGCTACCCAGCACCACCACGCGCCAGGGTGAGCGCCAGGGCAGGCGGCTTTCGGGCAGCAGCGGCGAGTCGGGCGTAGTCCGCTCGGGCGCTTGCGGGAAGGCCACGGTATAGTTGGCATCGGGCGACTCATGGGCCAGGTGGCTGCCGCAGTAGCTGCGGCCCATGCCCGCCTCCGTCAGCAGCACCCAGCGCCCCCCGGCTTCAAACAACGCCGGAAAAGACCACCCCTGCCCGATTGTGGACGGCGTGCCCGCCGCGATGCCGCGCTGGTAATTCTCCTCGTACGAGGGCTGGGTGTTGGCAAAGCCGGTCTGGGCCTTGGCGTGCGGGTGCAGCCAGCCTTTGGCGTCGGCCGGCAGGTGGAAGCTGGTTTGCTCCGCCGTGATGCGCTGCACCTCAGTGCCTTTCCCTTCGATGAGGTACTGAAACGCCACCCCGTCGTTCGACACCTGAAACACCACGCTCAGCGTGGGTGCCCCGGCCGGGCCGGCGAAGTGTACCACGCGGCGGTTGGCCCGGTAGCGGCAGTTTGCCCGCTTGTCGGTGGCCAGTTGGTAGTCGTCGGCCACGGCCGTCACCTTGTCGGCGCTGGCCAGCTTGAGGCCCTGCGACAGGTCAGCGCTGGTCAGCTGCAGGCCCAGACGCGAGGGGCGCAGCAGCTCGGCGGCGCGGTAGCGCACGGCGTAGGTGGGCCGGCCCTGGCCGTCCACGTCCACGCTCACCTGCACGTCCCCGTCAGGGCTGCCGACCACTACGGGCCCGGCGGCGTGAGAAATGGAAGCGGCCAGCATTAGGGTGCAAAAAAGGAAAGAGAAGCGCATGAAAATCGGTGAAAGGAAAGCGAAGTGAAGTAGCTCCGAGAAGGCCTTATTTCTTGTACATGGGGTCGTTGCCCTCGTATTTCAGCCACTTGAAAGAGGCCGTGTTGGTGGTGGGCTGGCCCGAGGATGTGGCGTACATCCCGAACGTGCAGCCGATGAAGCCGCCCGCCACCTGCGTGCTCAAGAACTTGCCATCTACTTGGTCTTTGAGCGTGGTCCAGGCCTTGCCATTCTCCGAGAACTGAAAGCTGTACTTATCGGCTTGGGCCTGAATGCGCAGTTGCACGCCGCCCGTGGCCGACTTCAGCGGCGCCTGGGCCAGCAGCTCCGGCTGCTTCACATCGGCGGTGCTTTTGAACAACTGGAGCATGGGCTTGCCGCCGTCCACCGACTTGCAGAGGTAGTAGAAATGCTTCTCGTCTTGGAAGATGGCCAGGCCGGCCTTCTCATTCGCCGCTTTCGGCGCGAAGGTTAGCTCGGTTTCGGCGGTGCAGTAGAGGTGCTGTTGGCGCTTGCCGATGAAGGACGGGTTGCCGTTTTCGGCGCAGGTTTCGGGCTTGAGTTTCAGGGTGAGGCCTTTGGCCTTGCTCAGCGAGAAGCTGGCGCTGTCCACGGTGCGCAGAAACAGCAGCGCCGGGTCCAACTGCTTTTCGAAGGTGAGGGTGTAGCCGAAGTTGCCGCTCTGGGGCCGCGCGCCGGGCTGCTTCACCTCGGGGAAGTTGGCTTTGTAGCTGTACTGCACGCCGTTGGGGCCGGGGTTCATCACCGGCCACTCGTCTTTCCAGTCCACGGGCACGATGAAGGTTTCGCGGCCGGTGTTGTAGAAATTGTCTTCGTAGGGCCGCACAGCCAGGAAAATGGCGTAGGTCTTGCCATCGGGCCCTTCCACAAACTGGGCGTGCCCGGCCGAGGTGATGGGGTCTTTGCGGTCCTTCGGCAGCTCACGCTGCGAGAGGATGGGGTTCTTCTCGTAGGGCACGAACGGGCCCAGCGCCGCCTTGCTGCGGAACACCACCTCCGTGTGGTTCACCGAGGTACCGCCCTCGGCCGCGTAGAGGTAGTACCAGTCGCCCCGCTTCATCAGGTGCGGACCTTCTATCCAGACCGGCTTTTTGCTCAGGTCCACGCCCCCGTTCACCACGATTTTCGCCTCGCCCACGGTTTGCAGCGTCTGCGGGTTCAGCTCGATGATTTTGATGGAGCGGTGGCCGTCGTAGAGCGGCTTGTTGTCGGGCGGGTCGCTGTTGTAGATGACGTAGGCCTTGTCGCCCTCGAAATACAGGGAAGGGTCGATGCCGCGCACCTGCGGCAGGAAGGTGGGGTCGCTCCACGGCCCGGCGGGGTTCTTGGCCGTCACCACAAAGTTGCCCTTGTGGTCAATCTGCGTGCAGGTGACGTAGTACGTGCCGTTGTGGTACTCGATGGCGGGCGCAAACAGGCCCCGCGTCATCCGGTCGCCCATAAAGTTCATCTGCGAGGGCCGGCTGATGACGTTGCCCACCTGCTTCCAGTTTTTCAGGTCGCGGCTGTGCATCACGGGGATGCCCGGGTAATAGGAAAACGTGGAATTAACCAGATAATAATCCGGCCCCACCTTCACGATGCTAGGGTCCGGATAAAAGCCGCTGAGGATGGGATTTACCAACTCAATCGATTGTGCAAATGCACCCGAAAAAGGCAGCAGCGCGAGTGCCGTGGGCAGAATTGCTTGCAGTAGCTTGGATTTCATGCGGAGAAGAAAAATGCTTTTCTAAGTGTTTCTATTGGTTTTTGAGTCAGTGCGAATTTGCCCGAGCCAGCAAGGGCGGCGCTATTTCAGCAGCCGCACATCGTACACGCCGCCCGCCGTGGACTCCGCGCCTGCTTGGAATCTCACAGTAAGCGCCGTGGGCGCGTTGGGCTGCCGGAAGACTTCGGGCAGAGCGTATTCCACGTCGTAAAAATCACCGCTCTCATTGCCGGCCAGCTGCACCTGCGCCAGGGGCCGGCCATTCACCAGTATACTGAACTGCCGGTTCTTGTCGCCGCCCGCGTAGGTCACGCGGAGGGTGCGGGCGTTGCGTTTCGGGTTGCGCAGGTCGTAGCTGAACCAGCCTTTGGCGTGCCGCCAGTGCCGGTCGCGGTGGGTGCCGGTTTCGGTTTGTTCGCCCCGGAAGCCGTGGTCGGACTCGGGCTGCTGCTCGCCGGGCGTCACCTGGTCCACGGTGCGGGCTTCGAGGGCCCGTTTTTCCGCGTCTTTGCGGCGCAGCTCCTCCTTGCGGGCCAGCAGGCCGGCGGGCGTTGTCACGGGCCAGTACACCATGTAGCGGGCGTCGTGAATCTGGTAAAACGGCACCAGCTGCACGTTGCGGTACTTCTCAGAATCAATTAGCCCGGCGGCCGTAAAGGTGAGTGGCCGGCCCGCCACGGGCTTCACGCCCTCGGCCACATTGGCGCTGGCCGACACAAGCACAGGCGCTTCCTCAATGGGATAAAGCTTACCGCTGGGCACGTGCGACATTCGCGCGCCGTCGGCCCGCAGGCCTTTCAAATCGGTGCTGTCCGTGACGGCGGCCAGCACCACCGGGCCGTGAACGAATGACACCCAGGAGGATTTGTCGGGCATATACTCGGCCGTGGTGGTCATGGGCAGGGCCACTGTCACCACGTCGCCCGAGCGCCACTTGCGGCTCAGCGTGACGTAGCCCGGCCCGGCCGCGCTGGTGGCTGCTGGCTGGCCATTCACCTGCACCTGCAGCTGGCCTGCCGGCACCCATTTTGGTTGCCGGATGCTGAGCGCAAAGGTGCGTGGCTTTTTCAGGCTCAGCTTCAACTGCGTGCGCTCCTCGTTGGGAAAGGTCGTTTCCTGCGTCAGGGTCAGCCCCTGCTCGGCCCAGGTGAGCGTAGAGGGCATGAACAGGTTCACAAGCAGCTCCTGCGTCCCGCGATGCGCGTACACCAACTCGCCGTATTTGCCGTGGTTTTCCAGGCCCGAGCCCACGCAGCACCAGAAGCCTTCCTGCGGCTGCGAATACACGCGGTAGTGCCGGGGCCGCATGGGCGTGAAATAGACAAAGCCCCCCTGCCCCGGGTGCTGGCTCGACAGAATGTGGTTGTAAGTCGCTCGCTCGTAGTAGTCCAGGTATTTCGTCTCACCGCCGGCCAGATACAGCTCCTTGCTGAGCTTGAGCATGTTGTAAGTGTTGCAGGTCTCCGGCCCCTCGGTGCTTTCCAGCATGGAAGTGAAATTGCTGGCCGGGTTGAAGTGCTCGCTCACGCTGTTGCCCCCAATGGAAACCGTTCGGTTCTCCACCACCGTCTTCCAGAAAAAAGCGGCGGCCCCGCCCCAGGTCGGGTCGCCACCTACTTCGGCCACCCGCTCGAAACCGATGACTTTCGGAATCTGGGTGTTGGCGTGCATGCCGTTTAGCGCGTCCTTGCCGGCCAGCAGGGGCTGCAGAACGGCCTGGTGCGAGAAGCGCTGGGCCAGCGTCAGGTATTTTCGGTCGTGGGTGAGGTCGGCTACGTCAGCGAATATCTCGTTCAGGCCGCCGTGCTCGCTGCGCATCATGTCCTGCAGCTGCGCATCGCTGATGTTAGCCGTCATGTCCAAAAACCAGTCGGTCAGCTTGATAAGCATGCCGCGGGCCTTGGCATTGCCGGCTACGGCGTAGGCGTCGCGCAGGCCGGCGAAGGTTTTGTGCAGGTTGTAGAGCGGTACCCATTTGTTGTTCAGCCCGAAGCTGTTGGCCTTGATGTTACCGGCTTTCACCTCCGCCCACATGGCCGGGCCATCGGGCACGCCACCCAGGTAGCCATTGGCGCTTTTTTGCTGGCAAGCGTCCAGCTGGTCAATCATGTAATTGAGGCGCTGCTGCACCTGCGCATCGCCGGTGGCGGCGTACATGTAAGCCAAGGCCGAGAGGTAGTGGCCGCCCATGTGGCCATCGAGGCCCGTGTTTTCCCAGTTGCCATAGCGCTCGGCTTTGGGCGGCAGGCCCGCCGAGGCCAGATAGGGGGCCAGCAGCCGGTCGGGGTTTAGCGCCAGCAGGTAGGCCAGGTCCGTCTGCTGGGCCTCGCGGAACGGGCTGGCCAACAGGCGCACATCAGAGACGGGGAAGCTTTGCAGCTTCGCCCCCTGCCCCGAGACCAATGTGGGCAGTGTTGAGAGCGTTAAAAGCAGGAATTTCCCTTTGTTCGTCAACATCGTTTGCATGAAGTGCTTGCTCAAAACCTAACGTTGCCCCACGCTGCCTTTCCCATTTTTAGGCTCGGCAGCACTGGTGGCATTGGCGGGCGGGCCCAGGTAGGTGACGGGCAGTTCGCCCGCACTCACCACCAGCTTTTCGAGCACCACGCCGGGGTCCACGCGCCAGAACTTTAGCGTGTGCGCGCCGGCCGCGGCCACGTTGTGCTGCGAGGTTTTCAGGTTGATGCTGTTGGCCACGATACGCTCCCAGGACCGGTTGCCTTCGCCAGACTTCATGCCCGTGTGCAGATTGATGATTTGCGGCGCTTCGTCATCCAGCGACACGGCGTAGCGAAGGCCGGTGGTGTTAGTGAAGTCGAGGGTCGGGGCCAGGTAGGCGCTCACCGTCACGGGACCGGCCTGGGCCAGATTGATGCGGTACTCCAGGTGCGGGCTGTTGCCGCCCGGGGTCTCAGTGGGCGCCACCGTCGTGGGGTAGGTACTCACGGCGCCCAGCGTGCGGCCTAGGTCGGGCAGGCGCTGCCAGCTCAAGGGGCCGGCGTTCACGGCCTTGGTGTACTGCTCCGCCTCCAGCGACACATAGGCGCCAGCGGCGGGCGCGGCCGGAGCGGCAGTGGCCATCGGCACGGCGCCGGCGGGCAGCGTCACCACCTGCGGCAAGATGTCCGCCTTCTCGTCGTGCCAGGAGGTGTAGCCGATGTGCATCTGGTCCATCATATGGTTCCATTTGCCGCCGGCCAGGGCGTGGTAACGGTTTTTGATTTCGGCGTCTTTGGCGAATAGCGCTTGGGCTTTCTCCGCCAGCGCGTTGGTGTTCGACTGGTTGGTTTTGGCGGCCTCGCGGTTCTGCGCCACGGTGTAGTACAGCTCGTTGAGGTTGGCGCAGGCCTGCACGGGGTGCAGCACCAGCTCGTAGAAGGCGTCGCGGTCAGCCGCGGGTAGCTGCTGGTTGATGGCCTCGGCGCGGGTTAGCAGCTGGTTGTAGTCGGTTACTACTTTGGCCCACTCGCCGGTGGCCAGGCTGTAAGTATTGGCATCAAGCAGCTCGGGTTTGCGGCGGCCGTTGTACTTGGCGTACTTAGCCAGAATGTCGGCAATATCGGCCGCGTGTTTCGGGCCAAACTGCTGGCTGGCCCAGCGTTGCGTATATGCCGCCACCTGGTCGGCCTTGATTTTATCCGGGTTCCAGGCGTAGTCGAGGAAGAACGAGATGGGCAATTCCATGGGCTTGAGGTCGCCTACGTTCACAATCCAAATCTGCTTCACGCCGTGCTCGTAGGCCAGGTGCATCTGCTCCCGCACGCGCGGCAGCGGGTTGGTATTCAGCCAGCGGTAGCTGCGCGGGCCGCCCACGTAGTCGAAGTGGTAGTAGATACCGTAGCCGCCCCGGCGGGGCGCATCGCCGGGCTTGGGCAGCTTGCGCAGGTTGCCCCAGTTGTCGTCGCAGAGCAGCAGGGTCATGTCATCGGGCACGCGCATGCCCTTGTCGTAGTAGTCCTGCACTTCTTTATAGAGCGCCCAGAGCTGGGGCGTCTGGTCGGCGGGCTTATGGGTTTCCTCGGCCAGAATTTTCCGTTGGTCAGCCACTATTTTTTCGAGCAGGGCAATGTTGCTGCCCTCGCTCATGGGCTCGTCGCCGTCGCCGCGCATGGCCATGGTCACGATGCTTTCCTTAGTGCCCATGTTGCGGATGCCCTGGCGCCAGAAACGGCGCAGGGTGGTGTCGTTGGTCTGGTAGTTCCAGGGGCCGTGGCCGTAGCGCTTCCACTCCTGCTGGGCGCGCTGCATGGGCTCGTGGTGCGAGGTGCCCATCACGATGCCGTATTCATCGGCCAGCACCGGGCTCAGCTTGTCGTCGTCGTTGAAGGCGTTGCCCCACATAGCGGGCCACAGGTAGTTGCCCTTGAGCCGCAAAATCAGCTCAAACACGTGCACGTACATCTTGGAATTGATGCCGCCGAACTTCTCCTTGCTCCAGCCCGTGAGTGCGGGCGCCTCGTCGTTCAGGAAAATGCCGCGGTATTTCACCGCCGGTTCGCCCAGTGTGTGTCGCGCGACCGGAATGCGCAGCGTCGTCTGCGGCTTCACCGGCACATCGGCCCACCAGTACCAGGGCGATACCCCAATCTGCTGCGAGAGGTCGTAGATGCCGTAAATGGTGCCGCGCTTGTCGCTGCCGGCAATCACCAGCGCCTGCTTCACGCCGGGCATGGGGTCCGTCACCACCTGCCGCACGAAGGTTTCCCACTTGCCCGCCACGCCGGCGGTGCTGAGCTTGCCGGCCTTCACCAGCCCATCAATCAGCGGGCTTTTGCCGATGGTGCCGACGAGCACGACTTCCGCCCCGGCCGGCTTTTCGGTGCTGAAGCGGGGCGAAATTTTCGTCACGCGCTCCACGTCGGCCTGCAGGTCTTTGGCGGCGCGCAGTACGCCCGGCCAGTCGCTGGCGTTGGCGTAGATGGGCGCCGTTTTGCCGGCAGCGGCCAGGGTGAAATCACCATTGCTCTTGGTAGCCGGTGCGGTGGCCTTGCCTACAGTTTGAGCCTGTGAACTGATAATGGTGAACAATACCACTAAAGGCAGAAGGAATAGGCGGAAGGATATGGTTTTCATAGAAATGCCGTAATGATGTAGCGTGGACTCTGCGAGTCCGCGCATACCAGAATGTTCGCCAGAGCGCGGACTCGCGGAGTCCACGCTACCTTCCCTCTATTTCGCGGCCTGCAGCACCGCCTGCACTGCCGGCTTCGGCTGGAAATTGCGGTCGAACAGCAAGGGGTAGCTCGTGCGGCCCCGGATGGGCCAGTCGTTTAGCCAGGAGTCTGCATCCGTCACGCCCCAGAGCGTAATTCGGTCGATAACGTCGCGGTGCTTGTGAAACAGCGCAAACAGGTCGGCATAGCGCTTGGTCAACTTTTGCTGCACCGAATCGGGCAGGCCTGTGGTGTACACGTTGTATTTTGGGTCGGCCCCGAAAGTCTCGGCGATGTCGGCGCCTTGGCGGCGGCTCGGGTTCGGCAATACGTCGATGTCCAGCTCAGTGAAATTGACGTGTACGCCCAGCTTCGAGAAGGCCACGATGCTGGCTTCCACCTGGTCAATGGTTGGCTTGGTGAGGCCGTAATGGCCCTGCATCCCAATGGCCGTTACCTTGATGCCTTTGGCCTGCAGGCTCTTCACCAGCTTGATGACACCGGCCCGCTTTTCGGGGCGGTAGAGGCTGTAGTCATTGTAGTAAAGCTCGGCTTTGGGGTCGGCCTTGTGGGCGTACTCAAAGGCTTTGGCGGCAAAGTCTTCGCCCAGGATTTCCAGCCACTTGGTTTTACGCAGGTCGCCCTGCTGGTCGTCAATGGCTTCGTTCACCACGTCCCAACCGGCGATTTTGCC
The DNA here is from genome assembly GCF_015694735.1 of Hymenobacter properus. Classification (GTDB taxonomy): domain Bacteria; phylum Bacteroidota; class Bacteroidia; order Cytophagales; family Hymenobacteraceae; genus Hymenobacter; species Hymenobacter properus. The sequence continues at coordinate 904,915 of NZ_JADQDP010000001.1, forward strand.
CTTGTAGCGGCCCACCACGGTGTTGATGTGCTCCTCCAGGCGCTTGAGCAGCAGTTCGCGGCTGGCAGGCTTGCCGGCGCCGTCCTCAAACACCCACTTCGGGGTTTGCTGGTGCCACATCAAGGTGTGGCCGATGGTGAACATCTTGTTTGCCTGTCCAAAGGCCACGTAGTCGTCGGCGGGCTTGAAGTTGTACTGGTCGGGCTGCGGGTGCACGGCTTCCCACTTCAGCAGGTTCTCGGGGCTGATGGTATTGAACTGCTGCTTCACCAAGGCGGTAGTCTTGGCGTCGCGGCCGCTCGTCACGCGGTAGCTGAGGGCCGCCCCCACGTAGAAGTCTTTCTTGAAGGCGTCCTTCAAAGGCACTTCAGACTTTTGCACGAAGCCAAGGCCAATGCCCGCTAGCGCGCTGTAGATAAAAAACTTCTGAGCTTTCATAGCAGGATGTATTGCAAAAGGGTCGAGCGTCCAGCGCTGCCCCGCTTTTTCTAAGTTGGTTGCCAGCCCAACTACCGACTTGCGTAGTTGTCCGACGCCAGCAATGGCGTCAATTAGGGGCCTGTCTTTCCGCAGCAGCCAACGACTCCTACGCTCCTAAAAAGAGGAATTGGACCCTGCCAGCGGACATCAAATGTGTTTGTGTGGCGGGCGCACTGCGCCCTATGCGGACTGATAGCAACTCTATCGAGCCCGCCAGAAGTCGAGGAAATAAGTCTCCCCAGTGTTTTAATATGAGAACCCGCAGGCGACCTATGGAACGCCTCCCGAGCAAACGGAGAGGCGTTTCGGCAGCCGGATAACTTATCCGTTTCGCACTGGCGGCCCGCTCACCTCAGGCCGACATGCTTACCAAAACGCCTCTTGAACTTGCGTGCCTGTTGCAGCAGACCGCAAGCCTCCGCTTACTCAAAACCAAAAACTTCCCTGGCCAGCCGTCTCACTGTTCCCACCATTTCAGCGGCTGGCCAGTTCCGTTTTTTGTATTAGATGTACTGGTTGATAATAGCTTCCAGCCACTCCTGCTTACCGCTGCGGGGCGTGGGCTCGCCCGATTTGTGGGCAATGGTGCGCAGGTCTTCCAGCGTCAATTGGCCGGCGGCGAAAGCCTTGCCTTCACCCGAATCGAACGAGGCGTAACGGTCCTTGCGGAACTTGCGGTAGGGCGACTTCTCCAGGATGTCGTTGGCGATGACGAGCGAGCGGGCGAAGGCATCCATGCCGGCGATGTGGGCAATGAAAATATCTTCCAGGTCGGTCGAGTTGCGGCGGGTTTTGGCGTCGAAGTTGATGCCGCCCTGGGTGATGCCGCCGGCCTCCAGGATGATGAGCATGCTCTCGGTCAGCTCGTTGAGGTTGTTGGGGAACTGGTCGGTGTCCCAGCCGTTCTGGTAGTCGCCGCGGTTGGCGTCCATGCTGCCCAGCATGCCGGCGTCGGCAGCTACCTGCAGCTCGTGCTGGAAGGTGTGGCCGGCCAGGGTGGCGTGGTTCACCTCCAGGTTCAGCTGGAAGTCGTCCTGCAGGCCGTGCCCCTTCAGGAAACCAATGACGGTGGCGGCGTCGAAGTCGTATTGGTGCTTGGTGGGCTCGGCCGGCTTGGGCTCGATGAAGAACTTCCCGGTGAAGCCCTGCTTACGAGCATAATCGCGGGCCATGGTCAGGAAGCGGGCCATGTGCTCCTGCTCGCGTTTCATGTCGGTGTTCAGCAGGGTCATGTAGCCCTCGCGGCCGCCCCAGAACACGTAGTTCTCGCCGCCCAGCGCGATAGTCGCATCAATGGCATTGAGGACCTGCGTGCCGGCGTGGGCCACCACCTGGAAATCGGGGTTGGTGCTGGCGCCATTCATGTAGCGCGGGTTCGAAAATACGTTGGCCGTGCCCCAGAGCAGCTTCACGCCGCTTTCCTGCTGGTGCTGCTTCACGTAGTCCACGATGGTAGCGAGGTTGCGCTCGTACTCGGCCAGGGAGTTGCCTTCGTCCACCAGGTCGATGTCGTGGAAGCAGTAGTAGGGCGTGCCGAGCTTGGTAAAGAACTCAAACGCAGCGTCGGCCTTGTCCTTGGCGCGGCCGATGATTTCGTGGTGCGAGTCCCAGGCAAAGTTCTTGGTGCCGGGGCCGAACGGGTCGCCACCGGTGCCGGTGAAGGTGTGCCAGTAGGCCGTGGCGAAGCGCAGGTGCTCCTTCATGGTCTTGCCGGCCACTACGCGGTTTTCGTCGTACCATTTAAAGGACAGCGGGTTGTCCGACTCGCGGCCTTCGAACCGGATGGTGTCGATACCCGTGAAAAATTCCGTTTTCGAGAGGGTGATGCTAGACATGTGCTAGAGAAATTGGTTGGGGAATGATAGTGGACAAAGCGTCTTGCCAGCGGCCATAGGCCGCCTGGTACTGTTCGCGGAGCTGGTCGGTGGGCTCCACGGTAAGAATGCGTTCGAGGCCGCCGAAGGCTTCGGCCGCGCTGGCGTATACGCCGGCGCCGATGCCGGCGCCGCGCGCTGCTCCCTGGGCCGCGTCGGTGTTGTATAGCTCCAGGGTCACGTCGCCGGCGTTCACGAAGGCCTCGCGGAACACCGGGCTCAGGAACATGTTGGCGTTGCCGGCGCGTACGGTGCGCACCTGCACGCCCATCTGCCGCATGATGTTCATGCCGTAAATCAGGGCGAAGACGATGCCCTCCTGGGCGGCGCGCAACAGGTGGTTTTGCGAGTGCACGTTGAAGTTGAGGCCGCGCAGCTCGGCGTCGGTGGGGCGGTTTTCGAGGATGCGCTCGGCGCCGTTGCCGAAGGGCAGGAACACCAGGCCCTCCGCTCCTATCGGCGCCTGGGCGGCGCGGCGGTTCATCTCGTCGTAGGGCAGCTCGCCCACCATTTTGCGCAGCCAGCTGTTCAGGATGCCCGTGCCGTTCATGCACATCAGCACGCCGTTGCGGGGCTGTTCGGTTGTGTGGTTGACGTGCACGAAGGCGTTCACGCGCGAGGCCGGGTCCGAGGCCGGGGCGTCGGTGATGCCGTAGACCACGCCCGAGGTGCCGGCCGTGGCCGCGATTTCGCCGGGGTTCAGCACGTTGAGGGAGAAGGCGTTGTTGGGCTGGTCGCCGGCCCGGTAGCTGATGGGCGTGCCGGCCGTGAGGCCCAGTTCTTGCGCAGCTTCGGCGCTCAGCTGGCCCTGCACCGAGAAGGTATCCACCACTTCAGGCAGCAGGTCAGCGCTGATGCCGTAGTAGTCGAGCAACTCCTGGGCAATGACCTGTTGCTTGAAATTCCAGAACACGCCTTCCGACAAGCCCGACACGGTGGTTTGCAGCTGGCCGCTCATCTTGAAGGCGATGTAGTCGCCGGGCAGCTGAATCTTGTGGATTTGGGCGTACACCTCCGGCTCGTTCTCGCGCACCCATTTAAGCTTGGAAGCGGTAAAGTTGCCGGGCGAGTTCAGGAAGTTTTCGAGGCAATATTCCTCGCCCATTTCAGCGAAGGCCTGGTTGCCGAGGTCCACGGCGCGGCTGTCGCACCAGATGATGGCCGGGCGCAGCACCTTACCGGCCTCATCCACCAGCACGAGGCCGTGCATCTGGTAGGTGATGCCGATGCCGGCCACCAGCGAGGTATCGAAGCCGTAGCGGGCCTTGAGTTCGGTGGTGGCGTTCACGCATTCCTGCCACCAGCGCTCAGGGCGCTGCTCAGCCCAGTCGGCCTGGGGCACGCTGATTTCCATCTCCTGCTTGGGCGAGGTGACGGCCGCCACGGCCTGGCCGGTGGCAATGTCGAGCAGCGAAACTTTGATAGAAGAGCTACCGATGTCGTAGCCGAGGAGGTATTTCATGGGAATAGGATAAGCAACGCGACTTGCTATAGTCGAACGATAATTACAGCCGGCTGGTAGCGCCGGGCACCTCCGCTTCGGTGGTGAAGGTGGACGCCGGCAGGCCTTCCTTGTTGTACAGGTTCACGCCTTCGGGGTTGTCGGCCCAGGCGTAGCGCACCACGGTGGGGTTGGGCACCTGGTCGCTCCACACCACCACTTTGTTGCCTTCAATCTTAGCCTGGGCCCACACGAATTTCTTGTCGGGCCCGGCGATGGCGAAGCCTTTCAGCTCACCCCCACCCTTCGCCACCAGGCCACTACCGATGCTGCTGAAGCTCAGCGTCACCTTGTTGCCGTTGGTTTGCATGGACTGGTAGAGGGGGCCAGACGAAACCAGTTTACTGTCACCGTAGGCCACTTTTTGGGCGGCCAGGGCCAGGCGATGGCCGGGCGTCTGCTTGTCGAGGGGGTGAATGTCGTTCCACTCGCCGGCGTCCAGAATTACGGCCATGCCGGTGTGGGGCAGGGCCAGCCCGCGGCGCTGCACGTCGCGCACCTGGGCCCATCCGCTTTCCGACGGCTCCTTGCGGGCGGCCATGAAGTTGGGCAGCTGCGCGTAGAGGAACGGCAGGTTGGGCTGCTTGAACTGCTTGCGCCAGTCGACTATCATACCGTTGAACAGGGCCTGGTAGTCGCCGGTGCGGCCGGCATTGCTCTCACCCTGGTACCACAGCACGCCCTTGATGGCGTAGGGCAACACCGGCGCAATCATGCCGTTAAACAAGCCGCCCGGTGTGTATTGAAACGTGGTGGTGCCGGGCGTGGACGGCATGGTGGCGCCCTGCTTGTACTGCCAGGGCCCGCGCAGGTCGATGGTCTGGCCGCCGGCCGAAAGTTCGTATTTCTTATCCATCGTGAAGCCCCCACCGGGCCCACCGTTGCTGATGAGGCGCACCACCACCACATTCTTGCCGGCTTTCAGCACGCCGGGCTTCACATCGTATTTGCGGGGCGGGTACTGGTAGCCGGTGCTGCCCACCAGCTGGCCGTTGATGTAGGTGGAGTCGGCGTCGACGAGCGTGCCCAGCTCCAAGCGGGCGGGCTGGCCCACCATGGCGGCAGGCACATCCACTTCTTTGCGGAACCACACCACGCCGTTCACGGCCCCCAACGGGGTTTGTTTGCTCCAGAAGCCAGGCACCGACATGGTGGGCCAGCTGCTGGCGTCGTAGTCGGGCGCCGACCATTTCTGCTGGCCCCGGGCCTCTCCCTGGTCGGTTTTATACAGGGTTTGGTACCAGTTGGCCACCGCGGCGCCCTCGTGCTGCCGGATGCCGAGCACCACCGTGCTGTCTTTGTACTTGGCGAGCTGCTGCTCGTAGTTGGGGAATTGTTTCAGGCCGTCGGCGCTCAGCCAGGCCTCGGCCGGCGAGCCGCCCACGGCGTCTTTAATGATGCCTACCGGCACCTGATACTTGGCGTTGATTTCCATGGCGAAGAAGTAGGCCACGGCCGAAAACTTCAGCACTGTTTGCGGGTCGGCCGCTATCCACTTGCCACCCGTCAGGTCCTGCTGGGGGCGCTGGAAGTTGTAGGTCAGCGGCACTTCGTACTGACGAATCTTGGGGTTGGCGGCTTGGGCCACCACGTCGGGGTACTTGTCGCGCAGGCGGCTCATGGGCGTTTCCATGTTCGACTGGCCCGAACACAGCCACACGTCGCCCACCATGATGTCTTTCACCGCCACCTGGTTGCTGGCCTTGATGTCCATTTCGTACGGGCCGCCCGCTTTCAGGTGAGGCAGCTGAACAGCCCACTTGCCGTCGGCGCCGGTGGTAGCCTTATATGTTTTGCCCAGGAAACTTACCGCCACGGCCTCGCCGGCCTTAGCCCAGCCCCAGATGCGTACGTCAGCCTCGCGCTGCAGCACCATGCCGTCGCTCACAAGGCGCGGCAGGCGCACCTGGGCGGCGGCATTATGGGCGAGGGGCGTGCTCAGCAGCAGTGCAACAGCAAACGCATTAACTTTCATAGACATAGCGACAGAACAGAAGGCGAAAGAGCCAAAACCAGTACCCTCTCATAAATAAGCCCCGGTTTCGAGGCGAAACCGGGGCTTATTTATGAGAGGGTAAAAAGGTTGAAAAGTCTGGCTAATCGTACATCGCTAGCCAGTCTTTTCACTCCTTCCCGGCTAGTTATAGCTGGGGTTTTGGTAAGTCGCTTTCACATCCGGCGATACATCCATCCGGTCGAGCTGCACCTGCGGAATGGGGCGCAGGTAGTGGAAGGGCTGGATGCTGCGCGTCACCGTAGCCGGCGTGTGGTCGCCGTAGGCCGTGCCCGCAATGCGGTAGGTGGTGGCCAGCTCGTTCCACTTCTGCGTGCGCACCAGGTCGAACCAGCGGTAGCCTTCGGCGTAGTACTCGCGCGAACGCTCGGCCAGGATGTAGTTGATGGTGATGGTGGCCGGGGTGGCCGCCATCATGGCCGCGCTGTTGTCCTGCACCTTGGCCACGTTGCCGTTGTTGTCGAAACGCCACTTGCCAGCGCGGGCGCGAATCACGTTAATCAGCTCGCGGGCGCTTTGGTTGGGCTTGGTGGTGGCGCCCTTCACAGCAGCCTCCGCCGCTACGAAGTACAGCTCCGAGAACTTGGCGATGTTGAACGGACGGGTGCTGCCTGCGTTGGGCTGGCCCAGGCCCGTGCCGTTGTCGGTGCGGTAGGGGCCGAGCTTCCAGAGGCCGGGGTACACAATGCGGCTGATGCCGCGGGGCGAAATCACGTAATCGGCCCGGCCGGGCAGCACGCCGGCACCCACGTTGTTTGCACCGGTGCTGCTGGGGTAGGTAATGGCCGTCGCGGGCTCGGAATCCAGGAAGGTCAGGATGGCACTACCCGGGGTCACGGGCAGGTTGTTGGCGTTGTACAGCACCGCGTTTGGTACGTTGGCCTTGGGCCAGTTGCCGCGGTACACGGTGGTAAAGGTGCCGTCGTAGCGCGAGTCGTTCGTCTTGTCAGCAAAGGTGTTTTCCAACACGTCGACGGTGGGCGCCATGCGGTTCCAGGGGCGGCCCAGGTGCTGCTCAGCTTCCCGCTGCACCGACGATATCGGCCCGGAGCCGTCGGGGTTGGCGGCGCTGCGCAGGTTGGTGTAGTTCCAGGTCATCATCCACCCGGCGAAGTTGTCGGGCGAGCCGCCGCTGCCGAAGGTCAGGCTACCGCCGTTGTACAGCTCGCTGCTTTCGGTGTGGTCGGCAAACAGCAGCATCTCCGGGTTGCGGTCGTTGGTGGCCACGTTCACGTCGTAGTAGGTGGCCTGCAACTTGAACGGGCCCGGGTCGGCAATGGCGGCCGTGGCCACGTCATACGCCTGCTGGTAGTAGTACTGGGCGGTGCGGCCGGCCGGGTCGGTGCGCGGCGCAGCCGGGTAGGTAGGAATGTTGTTCGGGTTTTCGAGCCACCAGGCGTAGGTGAGGTAGGCCTTGGCCAGGTACAGGCGGGCGGCCGTTTTGGTGGCGCCACCAATTACCCGCGGGGCCGCCGGCAAGTCGTTGATGGCTTGCAGCAAGTCCGGGAATACGGCTTTGGTGTACACCTCGGGCACCGTGTTGCGCGTCGAAGTCCGGACGGGGTTGGTGTTGAACTGCAGCTCGCCCGCTCCCAGGTCCAGGGGTACGCCGCCAAAGGTTTGCACCAGCATAAAGTAGTCGAAGGCGCGGAAGAACCGGGCCTCGGCCACCAGAGCCGGCGAAATGCCCACGGCGGTGGCATTCTTGATGATACCGCTGGCCGTGTTGATGTTGGGGAAAGCATTCACCCACAGCACGTCGGCCCGGCTGTTGTTGGCGTTGAGCGCGGCACGGCCCGAGAGGTCCATGGCCAGGAAGTTCTCGTCGGCGTCGCGGCCCCAGGTGGCTTCGTCGGTGCCAGTCTGGGTGGCGTTGTAGTAGTAGGCGTTGCCGTAGATGTAGCGCAAGTGCGCGTACATGGAGGTCAGGCCGCCGTTTACACCGCGTTCGGTGGAGAAGAAGCCGGGCTCATAAATGCTGCGGGGCTCTTCATCCAGCAGTTTCGAGCAGCTGGTGGAAGCCAGCGAAAGAACGGCGGCACCCGCCAATAATTTGATATGCAAAGATTTCATGGGTGGGAATGCTTAGAAAGTGAGGTTGAGGCCCACGATGTAGGTGCGGGTGGCCGGGGCGTTGGTGCCCAGCGTCAGGATGCGGCGCAGGTTCTGGCCCAGGGGCACGGCCGCGTTTTCGTCGCCGAAGGAGTTGGTTTCGGGGTCCATGCCCGACTCTTTCTTGTAGGGCGAGAAGAACACGAAGGGGTTCTGGGCCGTGGCGTAGAGGCGCAGGCGGCTAATGCCGGCATTCCGCAGGAACGCCATGTTGTCGAAATTATAGCCCAGCGAAATGGTGCGCACTTTCAGGTAAGACGCATCAAAGTAGCCCAGCGTCGAGCCGTATTTGGGGTTGTCGCCGCTGGTGATGCCGCCCGGCTTGGGGTACTTGGCGCCGGTGTTGGTGGGCGTCCAGTAGTCCACGGCCACGTTGCCGCGCCGGCCGTTCAGCAGGTTCAGGTAGCCACCCGAACCGTAGATGGTACTGTTGAGCAGGCCGCCGTTCTGGAAGGCACCCACCACCGACAGGTCGAAGCCCTTGTAGGCCACGCGGGTGTTGAAGCCGCCCAGGAAATTGGGGTTCACGTCCAGAATCTGGCGGTCGAGCACGCCAATGGGCCGCTCGGGCGTACCGTCGGGCTTGTAGCCGCCGGTGTATTTCACTTTAATCATACCCACGTTTCCGCCGGGCTCCAGCACGTTCAGATAGGGGTCGTCTTGCTGCCACAGGCCGATTTTCTCGTAGTCGTACACCACGTTGATGGGCTTGCCCACAAACCACCAGTTGCCTTCGTCACGCTGCTGCTCACCGGCCAGCGAGGTAATGCGGTTGCGGTTGGCGTACAGGTTCACGCCCGCTTCCCAGGTCCAGCCGTTGAGGTTTTCCAGAATCACGCCGTTCAGCGACAGCTCAATGCCTTTGTTCTGGGTGGCGCCGATGTTGGCCGTGTAGCTGCTCACGCCCGAGGTGGGAGGCAGCGGCAAGCCGAGCAGCAGGTTTTCGGTGTTGGTGATGTAGTATTCCACCGTACCCGACAGGCGGTTTTTCAGCAAGGCGAAGTCCACGGCGTAGTTCCAGGTCTTCGAGTATTCCCAGCCCAGGGCGGGGTTGGGCAGTTCGGTCACGTACAGGCCCGTCTGGTAGTTGCTGGGGCCGAAGTTATAGGGGCGGGTTTGTAAGCGGCCCAGGGTGGAATAGGGGTTCACCGCCTGGTTCGAGGTAACGCCGTAGCCGGCCCGCAGCTTCAGCATGTTCACGGCCGAAACGCTCTGCATGAAGCCTTCCTTGGCGATGTTCCAGCCCACCGACACGGCCGGGTAGGTGTTCCACTTATGGCCGGGGGCTAGGCGCGAAGAGCCGTCCGAACGAAGCGTAGCCGACAGCAGGTACCGGTCGTCGTAGGAATACATCACGCGGCCCATGTACGACAGCAGCCCGAACTTCGAGTAAATCTGGGCGTTGGGGTCCACCACAATGTCGGTGGCCGCCAGCCCGAGGTTGTAGAACTGGAAAGCGTCGGACGGAATGTCCCGGCCCGTAATCCGCGACTGGTTGTAGATGTTATTCGAGGCCGAATACAAGGCCAACGCGTTGATGTTGTGCTTGCCGCCGAAGGTGCGGTCGTAAGTAAGAATGTTCTCGATGGTGTAGTCGGTGGTCAGGGCATTGCTGACGGCAGCCGAGGAAGGCGTGGTGGCCACGGCGCTGTTGATGCCGGCGCCCGTGTAGCTGCCACCCTGGCTCTGGCGGTAGTTCACGCCCAGGTTCACGCGGTATTTCAGCCCGTCCACGCCCGGCATCTTGAACTCGCCGAACAGGGCGTTGTAGCTGGCAAAGGCCCGCGTCTGGCTCAGCCACTTGTCTTTGTTGGCTTCGATGACGTCCTTGGTGGTCACCCACTGGTCGTCTAGCGGCATTTTAATGACCCGCTTCAGCGACCCGTCCGCGTTGTACGGATTGGCGATGGGCGACGAGGTCAGGGAGCTGTACACACCCACGTTAGAGCCCTCGTTCAGGCTGTAGGTGTTGTTGGTGGTGAAGCCCAAGCGCACGTACTTGCCCACGCCCTGGTCGAGCGTGCCCCGCACCGAGTAGCGGGTGTATTGCTGGGTCGGGATAACGCCCTGCTCCTGGTAGTAGCCTGCGTTGAAATTGTAGCGGCCGTTCTCCGTGCCGCCGTTCAGGCCCACGTTTTGGTTGGTTTGAAAGCCGGTGCGGTACAGCAGCTTCTGCCAGTCGGTGTTGACGTCGTCAGACTCGTCGAGGGTGTTTTTGTAGATGCCCGCGTCCTTGCGCAGCTGCGCAAACTGCTGCCCGTTCATCATGGGGAAGCGCGAGAACAGCGTCTTGGCGCCCACAAAGCCATCGTACACTACCTGGGCCTTCTGCCCTTTCTTGCCGCCTTTGGTGGTCACGAGCACCACGCCGTTGGCCCCGCGCGAGCCATAGATGGCCGTGGCCGAGGCATCCTTCAGAATGTCAACCGAGGCAATGTCGTTGGGGTTGATGTCGCTGATAGCACCCGGGAACGGAATGCCGTCCAGCACAATCAGGGGGTTGTTGTCGGCCGTCAGGGAGCGGGTGCCGCGGATGCGGATTTGCGTGGCCGCGCCGGGCTGCGACGAGGTTTGCGAGAGCTGCACGCCCGGCAGGCGGCCTTGCAGGGCCTGCGTGATGTTGGCCGCGGGCACTTCGCGCAGCGCTTCACCGCTGATGGACGCCACCGAACCCGTCACGGCTTCGGCGCGCTGGGTGCCGTAGCCCACCACCACCACTTCGTCCAGGGCTTTGGTGTCGGTGGTCAGCGTCACGGTGCTCACGGTGGCATCGCGCCCCACCGGCACTTCCTGCGCCAGAAAGCCCACGAACGAGATAACCAGCGTGCTGCCCGGCGCGGCGGCTACCGAGTACTTGCCTTCCACGTCGGTCACGGTGCCCACGGTGGAGCCTTTCACAACCACGTTCACACCAGGAATGCCAGCCCCGTCGGTGCCCAGCACGCGGCCCGACACGGTTTGGGTGGCCTGGGCCTGGGCCACCACCGGTGTTAGCAAGCTGCCTGCCACCGGGAGCCCCGTAGCAAGCAGAAAGGGCCAGCTCAAGCGCAAGGCCGATTTTTGTATGGGTGATTTCATGTTGGTGGGAATTTTGTTGATGATTGGTTTAAAGGTTTTTGAGTGAGTGAATCCGAGAAGTAAGCAGGATTAAAAACCGATGGAGTTGCCGCCGTCCACGGGCAGCGAGGCGCCGGTGATGTAGCGGGCCGCGTCGGAGGCCAGGAACACGGCGGCGTTGCCGATGTCTTCGGGCTGGCCGAACTTGCCCATGGGCGTGCGGCGCATGGCACGGTCGCGGCGGTCGGGGTCCGAATTCATGGCCGTGCGGCTCATGGCCGTTTCGATGAAGCCCGGCGCGATGGCATTCACCCGCACGCCGTGGCCCGAAAACTCCGAAGCCAGCACCTTCACCATGCCCTCCACCGCCGATTTGGAAGCCGCGTAGGCCACCACCCGGTCGATGCCGTAGTAGGCCGCCATCGAAGAAATCATCAAAATTACCCCCTTCTGCCGGGCCACCATGCGCGCAGCGCAGGCGCGGGTGAGGGCAAATACCGAATGCAGGTTGGTGTGCAGAATGCGGTTGAAATCCTCGTCCGTCACTTCCAGCGCGGGCTTTTTGAGGTTGATGCCAGCGTTGTTCACCAAGATGTCGAGCGGGCCATACGTGGCCTCCACCTCGGCCACCAGTGCGTCGATGGCCGACAAATCGGTCACGTCGTTCACGATGTACTCAGCCGACTCGCCGATGGCAGCCACGGCCTCTTGCAGCACCGCCTCCCGCCGCCCCGTGATGACCACCGTGGCCCCGGCCTCGGCCATGCACTGCGCAATGGCCAGCCCAATGCCCGTGCCACCGCCCGTAATCAAGGCCAGCTTGCCGTCGAGCGAAAAGACATCGGCGTGCCGCTGCTGCGCTTCGGTAACGACAGCTTCAGCGTGGCCGTTCTGGCCGTTGGAGGAGAATATACTTTTCATATCGAAGGGAAGGTTTACAGGGCTTGCTTATTTGAGCTGGTAGAGGTTGACCAGCGTCTTGATGTCGGCCAGGGTGCGCGTGGGCGGCGCAAAAGGGGCCGGAATGGGTTGCTTGGAAAATGTCTGGAAGTAGAGCACGCAGGCATCGCGCCACCACAAGGCCTCGCGCCGCTGGATGTCGAGCCGGGCCGTCACATCGGCGTGCAGGGCTGCGTCTACCTGGGGCTTCACGCTGGCCCAGCGCTGCTGCATCCAGGTCACGGAGTCGGCGCCGGTGTAGTAGCGGGTGGCCAGCTCGTTCCAGAGGGTGCGGCCGGTGCTGAGCGGCTGCCGCCAGCCCACGTGGTGGAACCAGAGCAGGTAGTTGAGCGGGCAGGTTTTCGGGTCGCCCCACTGCTGCTGCACGCCGGGCGAGTAGAGGCTGAGGGCGTTGGAGCCGCGAGCGGTGCGGTCGAAGCCCAGGCCCACGGAGTCGGCCTTGTGGTAATACACAGCAGTCCAATCGGGGCGGCCGGCCTCGGCCAGCCAAGGCTCGGGGCCGTAGTGAATGTTCTGGCCCATGATGTGGTGCAAACCCAGCGGCGTGGTGTAGCGCACATAGATATCGCGCGAGCGGTCCATCACGTCCACAATGGTGGCCACGGCCTGGGGCTCGCGGGTCAGGGTCATCCGGGTCCACTCCGTGGCAATGGCTTTCGAAGTCAGCGTGTAGTCCCAGGCCAGGCGGCCGAAGGCGTACCAGTTGGCCTGGCCCATGGGGTGGCCGGTCCAGTTGCGGTCGGAGCCAATGTTGGCCACGCCCGCGATGCCGCTGATGCGGTGCTGGTCGAGGCTGCCGTCCACCACCTTCGCCACCGTAGAGCCGGGGCCCTTGGTTTGCGTGTCCGAATCGAGGCACTCTTTGAACATCGGCGCCAAGTACACCAGGTGCGAGGCGAAGCCGAGATACTCCTGCGTAATCTGAACTTCGAGCACCAGCGGCGTCTTGGGCATGGCCCCAAACAGTGGATGGAAGGGCTCGCGGGCCTGAAAGTCAATCGGGCCGTTTTTCACCTGCACCAGCACTTTGGGCGCAAACGTGCCGTCGAGCGGCTTAAACTCTTCATAAGCCTGCTTGAACCGGTCGGCGCTGCCGGCCTTGTACACGAAAGCGCGCCACATCACAATGCCATCGTGTGCACCGAGGGCCGTGGCCAACATGTTGGCGCCGTCGGCGTGGGTGCGGCCGTAGTCCTGCGGGCCGGGCTCGCCCTCCGAGTTGGCCTTCACCAGAAAGCCGCCAAAATCGGGAATCTCCTTGTAAAGATCGTCCGACTTGGCGGCCCACCACTGCTTCACCTGCGCGTCGAGCGGGTCAGAGGTTTTCAGGCCGCCAATCACCTTGGGCGCCGCCCAGAACACCGATAAGTACACCCGGATGCCGTAGGGCCGCATGACGCCGGCCAGCGCCTTTATCTTTTGAATGTATTCGGCCGTGAGGTAGCGGGCGCTGGCGTTCACGTTGTTGATGGCCACGCCGTTGATGCCGATGGAGGCATTGGCGCGGGCATAGTCGGTATAGCGCGGGTCGAGCAGCTGGGGCAGCTCGTACCATTTCCAGATGCTGCTGCCCGCGTAGCCGCGCTCTACCGTGCCGTTGGGGTTGTCCCAATGGTTGAGCAGGCGGTACTGGATGCGCGGGCTGCTAGTCAGGTTCAGGCCCGCCAGCGGCTGCCCGGTTTGCACCTGCCGCAGCAGCGCATACACACCGTAGAGCACGCCGGCCCCGCTCCTACCCGTCACCACGAGGTTGCGGCCCTGCATCGAGATGCGGTAGCCGTCTTTGCTGGCGGCGCCTCCTGAAATGTTAGCGGAGGGGTCAATTGCGAGCAGAATACCGCGCTTGGCGCCTTCGGCTTTTGCCACCAGCGGTACCGGCTGCCCCAAAAGCCCCTGCAAGCCGCGCTGCAATTCCGCGGCGGCGGTCTTGAGCACCACATCCGAGCCATTGCTGCTGATGAACTGCGCAGCCGCGCGGTACTGCGTGCGCTGCGCGGCGTCGGCCACCAGGTCATACTTCAGCCACAGCCGGTAGCCGTCGTCGGCCCGGCAGAGGGGCGCGGCGCCAACGATTACCAACAAAAGCAGCAGTGACCGGAGCAGCATGGGTGGGATTGGGGAGGGAGGGTTAGGCGAAGGCGGCGGTTTCGGTGAGGTGAGCCGCTGGTGGCCCCGCTTCGGCTTCCAGGCTGCGCCGGATGCCGTATTCCAGCCCCCTCAGCTCGGCCAGGCCGCGCAGGCGGCCGATGGCGGAGTAGCCGGGGTAAGTTTTCTTCTTGAGGTCGTCGAGCATCTGGTGGCCGTGGTCGGGGCGCATGGGGATGGCGCTGGCCCCTTCGCCGCTGGCGGCGCGGCGCTGCTCTTCCAGCACCAGTTCGCGCACCACGGCGTACATGTCCACGTCGCCCTCGAGGTGGTCAGCTTCGTGGAAGTTGCGCGGGTTTTCCTCGTGCTTGGTAGCCCGCAGGTGGATGAAGTGAATGCGGGAGGCAAACTGCCGGGCAATGGCCGGCAGGTCGTTGTCAGCCCGCACGCCCAGCGAGCCCGTGCAGAACGTGAGGCCGTTGGCCGGCACGTCGCAGGCGGCAAACAGCGCCGCCAGGTCGGCGGCCGTGCTCACCACGCGGGGCAGGCCCAGCAGCGGATAGGGCGGGTCGTCGGGGTGAATGCAGAGGCCGATGCCCAGTTCCTCGGCCACCGGCGCCACTTGCTGAATGAAGTAGTGCAGGTTGGCGCGCAGCGCGGCCGCGTCAATGGCAGCGTACTCGTTCAGCAGGCTTTGGAAATTGGCCAGCTCAAACGCCTCTTCCGAGCCGGGCAAACCCAGCAGCACGGTGTTGGTGAGGGCGGCCACTTCCTCGGCGCTCATGGCGGCGAACTGCTGCCGGGCGGCTTCGGCCACGGCGGGCTCGTAGTCGGCCGCCGCACCGGGGCGCTGCAGAATGCAGAGGTCGAACACGGCGAAGTCCTGCCACACGAAGCGCAGGGCCCGCGAGCCGTCGGGCATCTCGTAGCTCAGGTTGGTGCGCGACCAATCCAGCACCGGCATGAAGTTGTAGCACACCGTGCGGATGCCGCAGGCCGCCAGGTTGCGCAGCGACTCTTTGTAGTTCTCTATGTATTGCTCGCGCGCGGGCAAGCCTTTTTTAATGGCCTCGTGCACCGGCAGGCTTTCCACCACGGCCCAGTGCAGGGGGGCGTGCGTGGCGTTGTCGGCTTCAATCAGCTGCTGGCGGGCTTGGATTTCGCTAACCGGCCACACGGCACCCACTGGCAGTTGGTGCAGCGCGGTCACCACACCGGCACACCCCGCCTGGCGGATGTCGAAGAGCGAAACCGGGTCGTGAAGACCGAACCAACGCATGGTGTGCAGCATACAGCAGTTAGGAAAAATTCAATTTGTGTTATATCCTGACCTTTTTGACCAGTGGATTACCGTAAAAGCGGCAGATAGGTAGCTCGGCCTATTTTTCATCGAATGTATGTATGCACTCACCATTTTGATTCTCCCAAAAACGGCCAAATTTAAAAGAATTCGCATCAAAACTATCGGCATCGTTTCCGGAAACGATGCCGATAGTTAACTTTGTGCTCCGCTGCAGAAAAAATATTTTTGCGCTCTATATTTGAGTGAGTACTCACGTGATGAGTCTTTAGCCAGGCACCCAACGCCCCATTTCTAAACCCAGTCCAATTACCAATGATAACCTGCGTAAAATGTAAGCTTTCAGATTCGGTGTTGAAGGCGGGTTTCGTTCGGGGCCGGCAGCGCTACCTGTGCAAGAGTTGCGATTACCATTTCACCGAGGAGAAAAAGGGAGTCACGCCGGACCGGCGGCGCGCCCAAACCACCATCGGAGACGTGGCCAAGGCTGTGGGGGTAGCATCCTCCACGGTGTCGCGGGCGCTGAATGGGCACACCGACATCAGCCCCGTCACCCGCCAGGCCATTCTCGATGCCGCCCGCCAGCTCGACTACCAGCCCAACCTCTTGGCCCAAAGCCTCAAGAGCCGCGAAACCCACACCCTGGGCGTGCTGATTCCGGACCTGGAGCGGCCATTTTTTGCCACGGCTGTGAGCGGCATCCAAGAGGTAGCCACCGAGGCAGGCTACCGGGTAATGATTTGTCAGTCAAAGGAATCGTACCGCACCGAAGTGAGCAACGTGCAAGCCTTGGTGGCCAGCCAGGTCGACGGCCTGCTCATTTGCCATTCGCGCGAAACCGAGAATTTCGACCACGTGAAGCCCAGCGCCTGCCGGGGCATTCCGGTGGTGCATTTCGACCGCGTAAGCAACGAGGTAGACAGCGCCAAGGTCATCCTCGATGACTGGAACGGGGCCTACAACGTGACCGAGCATCTCATTCAGCAGGGCGCGCAGCGCATTGCCATTCTGGCCGGGCCCGAGTCGCTGCTCATCAGCCGCAACCGCCTGGCTGGCTACCAGCACGCCCTCAAGCGCAACCACATGGCCCTGCGCCCGGAGTATGAGGTGCACATCGAGTTCAAGCCTGAGGAAGCCGAAGCGGCCCTCGACGCCTGGCTGGCCCTGCCGGAGCCGCCCGATGCCATTTTCTGCATCAACTACACCAACGCTTTCGACTTGTTGGTGGCCCTGAAAAAGCGCGGCGTACGCGTCCCCCAGCAGATGGCCGTGGTCGGTTTCGGCGATGAGTTTATGGCCGAAATGATTGAGCCCGGCCTCACCACCGTCGACCTCCACCCCTACCGCATCGGCCAGCAGGCCGCCCGCCTGTTTCTGGAACAGGTGCAACAGAAGGAGAACTTCCAGCCACGCACCTTCGTGATTTCCGGCGATTTAAAAATCCGGCAGTCGTCGCTGAAAGGCGAAGGCGACTTGTTTCGGTTGAGTATATAAGGAGGGCGGGTTTGCTGTATTGCGTTGTTCAGGCATAGGTCTTGCCTACCACTTTCATTTTTGAATTTGAAAAAATAGCCTTTTCATTTTGAAAAAATATTGCCCTGCCGAGCCTCGCGCCCGGCGGGGCAATTTTATTTAATGCATTGTCAATCAATATGAAGAGATTAATACCACAAATTATTTTCTGATTCGGCACTGGTCTTGGCATTAGGTGGAGGTCACCAACCACACTTGCCGCCATGGCCATTCTTGATAACCTCACCAAAGCCGCCAAAGACTTCTTCATCGAAGACGATGGAGCAGCCCGCGAAGCCTCCGCTCCGGCCCCGGCCACCGCGCAGCCCAGTCAGGCCGCTCCGCAGCCGGCCGGCCCGGCGCCCGCCGTCACCCAGGCCGAGCAGCGCCACCTCGACCACATTGCCAGCCTGCTGGCGGGCGATGGCAAGGACTTTGGGGCCTACACCAAGATGGTGAAAAGCATGGCCGGCAGCGGCCTCACTGGCCCGCTGCTCTACCAGACGGCTTTCAATGCCTTCGCCGCCCTCACCGGCACCAACCAGACGGCGCTGCTGGCCTCGGCCGAGCAGCTGGCCACCAAGCTGGCCGACGATCGGGCCCGCGTGCTGCAGCGCCACCGCGAGAAAATGGGCGAAACCGCTGATAGCAAAGCTCCGCCCGGCCCGCTGGCCCTGCTGCACCAACGCGAAACCCAGCTGCAAACCGAAGTGGCGGCCCTCACCGAGCAACTCGCCCAAAAGAGCCAGCAGCTGCGCGAAATCCAGCAGCAGGCGCAGGCCGAGAAGCAGAAAACGCAGGCCGCCCTCGCCTCCTACGAACTGGCCAACGCTGCGGCCGCGGCCGACCTGCAGGCCCACCGCCAGGCCGCCCAGAATTTCCTCAACCCCTCCCCTTCCACCCCTTCTTCAAACGCCTAAACCGATGAACACTTTGCTCACAACTACTTCTGATACCGACACCGGCCTCCCCAAGTGGCAGAAGCCGGAAAAGATGGCCGGGCGCGTGGTGCTCCTGGGCCTGGCCGGCGCGGCCGTGTACTACTGGGGCGTGATTCTGCCCTTCCTGGTCGACATGGTGTTCGACACTGTGAAGCTGGGCATTGGCCTCGGCTCGCTGTTCGTGCTGTTTTTGCTGGCTACCAACAAGCGCATTCAGGCCGGACTGTGGTACGCTGGGCAGCGAATTTTGCGAACTGCCGCCGGGATTTTCGTGAACACCGACCCCATTGGCGTGATGGAAGACTACATCCGCAACACCGAGAAGGAGGCCCGCAAGATGGACGCCGAGGTAACCAACATCGAAGGCGCCCACGAGCTGGTGAAGCGCAAGCTGGCCGCCAACGACGCCCAGATGAAGGAGTACCTCGCGCTGGCTAGCTCAGCTTCGCGCCAAGGCGAAAAGGACATGGCCGAGAGCTATGCCAGCCGCGCCGCCCAGATTCAGGACTACAACCAGCGCCTGCAGCCCATGGCCACTACCACGGCCAACGTGAGCGTGGTGATGCGCCAGATTCTCAAAGCCGCCCTGCGCCAGATTGACGGCAGCAAGTTCAAGGTCAATCTGTTGAAAGACGAATACGCCTTGGTGAAACGCACTAGCTCCGGCATGCGCGCCGCCATGAACATTCTGCGCGGCGACCCCGACAAGAAGTACTTCTTTGACCTGGCCACCGACCGTGTGGCCCAGGACATGGCCCAGCAGCTGGGTCAGATTAAGCAGGCCATGCGCTACTCGCAGGAGTTCGTGAAGGAGATGGACATCCAGAACGGCGTGATGAGCGAGAAAGGCCAGGCTCTGCTCACCAAGTACCAGAAGGGCGATTTCAACGCCGTGCTCAACGAAAAGCCCCAAGCCCCCCAATCCTTTTCCGCCACCAAAAAAGCCTCCGACGATGCCTACGCTAGCCTGCTTGATTAGCTTTTTGCTGGCCTGCGGCCTGGTAGGCCTGCTGGGTCACGCTGCCCCGACTGAACATGAGGCGGCGCATAGCCCGAGCATCTCGGCTACCCGCGTGATGCAGTCGGCCCAACGGAAAGGGAGCGCAGCTGCCGCCACGCTCCGCATCACGGCCAAAGTAGCCGATAGCATTACGGCCAGCCGCTAATCAACCCATTCAAAACCAATCAATAACAATGCGCCCCAACCGGGCGCCCCACCCCTCTTTTGCCTTTACTAAAATGACAACACGTGGTAAATTCGTAATTGGTCTGCTCATCGTAGCTGCCCTTTACTTCGGCATCAACAAGCTGATAGCCAGCGGTGCCGTCTTCAAGAAAGCCGACACGCAGTCGGTGCTGCTGAACTCCATTGAGCTGCCCGCGGCCAGCGGCGGCAACCGGGCCACCATTGTGGTGCCGCTGGCCCCGCTGCCCGGCACCGCGCCGGCTGACAAGGGCACGCCCGTGGTGTGGGAGGTGATGGCCTGGAACAGCCAGATGGCTGGCATGCTGGCCAACGGCGGCCCCCGCACCACCACCGGCTCGGCCGCAGCCGCTAATGGGCTGGATATGCAGATTGTGCGTCAGGACGACGTGAGCAAGATGCAGGCCGACCTGGTGAAAAACGCCCTTGACCTGCAAAGCAAGCCCGAAACACCGGGCCTGATTGTGAGCATCATGGGCGACGGCCTGCCCGGCTTCTCGGCCGTGCAAGGCGAGCTGCAGAAAGCTGGCACCCAGCTGCAAATCATTCCTTACTCGGTGGGCAAAAGCTTCGGCGAAGACAAGCTGATGGGACCGAAAGAGTGGCTCGATAACCCGAAAACGGCCCTGGGCAAAACCATTGCCTGCTACCTGCGCGACGGTGACCAGAACATTGCCCTGAAGTGGTGCGCCGACAACGGCCTGAAAGTGAACCCCGACGAAACCACCTACGACCCCGAAGCGGTGAACTTCATGGCCGCCTCCGACTTCCTGGTGGCCGCCGAGAAATACATCCTCGGCAAGCCGGAAGCCCGCACCAAAGTGGTGAACGGCAAGAACACCGGCGTGAAAGTAGACGTGGTGGCTGACGCCGTGGCTACCTGGACGCCCGGCGACGTGAACATTGCCAAGCAGCGCGGCGGCCTCGTCAACATCGTGAGCACGAAGGACTACTCCAACCAGATGCCCAACATCATGGTGACGACCAAGCGCTGGTACGACGCCCACCCCAAGGAAGTACTGGGCCTGATGACGGCCTTCGCCGTGGCCGGCGACCAGGTGAAAGCCCACCCCGAAGCCCTGACCCGCGCCGCCGACATCGCCGCCACCGTGTACGGCGACCAGGACAAGCCCGGCGCCTACTGGCTGAAGTACTACAAGGGCGTGAGCGAAGCCGACCGTAACGGCGACGTGGTGGAGCTGGGCGGCAGCAAGGCATTCAACTTCAGCGACAACCTGACCTTGTTCGGCCTCGACGAGGGCGGCACCAACATCTACGCCTCGGTGTACAAAACCTTCGGCGACGTGCAGAAAAAGCTTTACCCCAAGGAACTGCCTACCTACGTGCCCCTCGACCAGATGCTCGACCTGAAGCCCCTGCAACAGCTGCAAGCCCAATACAAAGGCAAGACCGTGGCCCCGGCCGAAACCCAGCAGTTTGCCGCCGGCGACGAAATCCGCCAGAGCGTGAGCAAGCGCGCCTGGAACATCGAGTTCAACAGCGGCCAGAGCAGCTTCACGCCCCAGGCCACCCGCGAGCTGAACCAGCTCTTCGACGACCTAGTGGTGGCTGGCCGCCTGAAAGTGGCCGTGCACGGCCACACCGACAACTCCGGCGACCCCAGCCGCAACCAGCAGCTCAGCGAAGACCGCGCCATGGCCGTGGAGCACTGGCTCGAAGCCAAAAGCCACAGCGCCTTCCCCGACGGCCGCATCCAGGTGTACGCCCACGGCGCCACCGAGCCGGTAGCCAGCAACGCCACCCCCGACGGCAAAGCCAAAAACCGCCGCGTGGAAGTAGTGCTGGGCAACTAACCCCTCCCCTGCCATTGCGAGCGCAGCGAAACGCGGCAATCCGTCCTCTCAACCGCGACCCAGCCTTGAGAATTGACACCGCCTTAAAAAGAGGTTTCATCACATCAGCAAGCTGGTCGCTGAGAACAGGACGGATTGCTTCGCTGCGCTCGCAATGACAAATCAAACAACGCAATGAAATCTCTTTTCGCCCCCAATGCCCAGCCCGCCCGCCTTGTGTTCACCACGATGGTAGCCGGCCAGGTGGCCCTGCTGCTGCTGCTGTGGCTCTTCTACCCCATGCAGCTCTTCCCCAGCCTGGGCGAGGTCGTTCGCTCGCTCGGCGACCTCATCACCTCGCAGGGCCTCATCCAAGAGCTGTGGGCCAGCATGACTACGGCCCTGGAGGCGCTGGCCGTAGCCACGGTGCTGGCGCTGCTCATTTCCTACCTCACGGCGCTGCCTTTCTTCCGGCCCATTGCCTTCGCAGCTAGCAAGATGCGCTACCTCACCCTCACCGGCCTCACCTTCTTCATGGCCCTGATGGTAAGCTCGGGCCACCAGGTTAAGCTGTCGGTGCTCATTTTCGGCGCCACGGTGTACCTGGTTACGGGCATGACGAGCGTAATTCTGACCACCACGCAGGAGGAAATGGACCACGCCCGCACCCTGGGCATGAGCGAGTGGCGCAGCTTCTACGAAGTGGTGGTGCTGGGCAAGCTCGACGACATGCTCGAAGTGGTGCGCCAGAACTTCGCCATCATCTGGACCATGATTACGCTGGTGGAAACGCTCTACCAGTCCGAGGGCGGCATCGGCCTGCTACTCTACAAACAAAACCGCTACCTGCACCTCGACGGCGTGCTAGCCATTCAACTGGTGATTCTGGCTACTGGGGCTGCCCAGGACTACGTGTTTGTGCTGCTACGGCGCGTGTTTTTTCCCTACTCGCAGCTGGGCGCATCCGCCTAACCTCACCCCCCGGCCCCCTCTCCATGAGGAGAGGGGGAGCTACAGCAGCATTTTCAATTCATACTAAAAATTAGCCTGTTGCCAACCGCGCCGCCTCGGCTCCCCTTCTCCACAAGGAGAGGGGGCCGGGGGTGAGGTGAACGCGGGCAAACGAAACCGCCATGACTGCCCACACCTTCGCTTACAAGGACCCCATTCTCACCCTGGAGAACGTCTCCATCGCCTTCAACGGCGAACCCATTTTGCGCGACATCAACGCCCAAGTGCTCGACGTGACGCGGCCCAACATGAAGCAGGGCCAGGTGGTGGGCTTCTACGGCCGCTCGGGCATCGGCAAGTCGGTCCTTTGCCGCATCATGGCGGGGCTCATCCGGCCCAGTAGCGGCACCGTGGAGGTGGGCCAGGCCCAGCAGCCCGTGCAGCCCGGCATGGTGGGCTTTGTGCAGCAGCGCTACCCGCTGTTCGACCACCGAACCCTGCGCGACAACCTGCTGGTGGCTGCCCAGCGCAAGCACGCCCCCGAGGCCGCCCGCCAGCACGTGGAGACCTACCTGGAGCGGTTTTGCCTGGCGCCGCACGCCCGCAAGTACCCGGCCCACCTCTCGGGCGGGCAGCGCCAGCGGGCGGCCATTGCCCAGCAGTTGCTCTGCTCCGACCACCTCATCCTGCTCGACGAGCCCTTCTCCGGCCTCGACGTGGCCATGATTGACGAGGTGAAACGAATAATAGTGGAAGTGACGACGATGGACGAGCTGAACACCGTCATCATCGTCTCGCACGACATCGTGACCACCACCGCCCTGGCCGACCGCCTCTGGCTGCTGGGCTACGAGCGCGACGCGGCCGGCGCCCTCGTGCCGGGCGCCACCATCAGCCCCCAGCACCAATACAACCTGGCCGAAATGGGCCTCGCCTGGCACGAAAACGTTGAAGCCGAACCCGAGTTCGCCCAGTTCGTGGAGCACATCAAGCAGGAAATTCGAATTAGTGCCTGAGTAATCTATTTGCCGTGTGTTATCCGAATAATTTGGCAATTGTGGGCATCCATAATAATCATAAATACACCTCCTAGCCAGCCTTTAGGCAGTGTTCCAGACATTACCCAATAGTTGTCAATCAAATTAATTTCGTAAGGCCGCTGCTTAACAATGTCCTCCTTGCCATAGATGTGAAATATAATAGGCTCAAGCACTTGAACAGCAGTAGAACTATCAGAAACTAATAGCTTATTTGTAGAGACGACATTGTGCAGAGACTTATTTTTAAGCGACTCTTGCAATTCCTTCTTTGCATATTCTATTCCATGCATTGAATGCTCTTTTCTGCTTTGAGAACATCCCGTAAAACTCATTCCCATAAGGAAAAGCAAACACGCAACTGTAATAATTTTTCTCATAATAGATTCATCCTAATCTACTACCAGTATTTAACTCCTTCATATCGAAGAAACACACATCGCAAACAAGTTTAATCCCCGCGAAGCTTTCAGATTCTTCGTTCCACTCGCCAACTCTGGTTAGCACTTCATCGCAGGCATCGCACCAAGCGTTGAGTTCGTCATCCGAATAAACCACGCTTGGGTCAGAAGCAAAGGGCTCATAAAAGCCCACGGGCGTTTTCAGGTTCAGATGTTGGCAAACGTAAGCCGGGTATCGGTCGCCATGCGTGCAGCATTCCACGCGTTTGCTTTCTTCGCTCATCGAATGATTTTTTGGTAAACGGCTTCAAAAGTAGCTGCCCAAGCTGACCGTTCTTTGTAGTTGCAACCTTCCACTTCAAACATGCCCACCGGTACCCTCCTCATCATCGACGACGAAGCGCGCTTGCGCCAGCTGCTGGCCCAGGTGCTGGAGCTCGAAGGCTACACCGTGCTGCAAGCCCCCGACGCCCGCCGCGGCCTCGAGCTGCTCCAGCAACACGCCGCCGAGGTGCTACTGGTGCTCAGTGACGTGAAGCTGCCCGACGGCCACGGCGTCGACCTGCTGCCCCGCTACAAAGCCGCCGCCCCCGACGCCGAAGTGGTGCTGCTTACCGCCTTCGGCACCATCGCCGACGGGGTGAAGGCCATGAAGCTCGGCGCCTTCGACTACCTCACCAAGGGCGACTTTGAGCAGCAGCTGGTGGTGGTGGTGGAGCGCGCCGCCGAAAAAGCCCGCCTGCGCCAGCGCGTGGCCGAGTTGGAGCGCCGCGTGGGCGAGCAGTACCGCTTCGAGTCGATGATTGGGGCCTCGGCCGAGCTGAAACGGGTGCAGCAGCTGGCCCGGCAGGTGGCGCCCACCGATAGCACCGTGCTGCTCGAAGGGCCCACCGGCAGCGGCAAGGAGCTGTTTGCCCAGGCCATTCATCAGGCCAGCGGGCGGCGGGGCAAGGCCTTCGTGGCCGTCAATTGCAGCGCCTTCCCCAAGGATTTGCTCGAATCGGAGCTATTTGGCTACAAGAAAGGGGCCTTCACCGGGGCGCTGGCCGACAAGAAGGGCCTGCTGGAAGAAGCCAACGGCGGCACCCTGTTTCTGGACGAAATCGGCGAGTTGGAGCTCAACGTGCAGGCTAAGTTCCTGCGCGTGCTCGAAAGCCAGACCTTCACCAAGCTCGGCGACACCAAGCCCACCAAGGTGAACATCCGCCTGGTGGCCGCCACCAACCGCAACCTCAAGCAGGAAGCCGACGAAGGCCGTTTCCGCCCCGATTTAT
The DNA here is from genome assembly GCF_015694735.1 of Hymenobacter properus. Taxonomy (GTDB): domain Bacteria; phylum Bacteroidota; class Bacteroidia; order Cytophagales; family Hymenobacteraceae; genus Hymenobacter; species Hymenobacter properus. Next base: position 929,411 of record NZ_JADQDP010000001.1, read on the forward strand.
ACTACCGCCTCTCGGTGTTCACCATTCAGGTGCCGCCCCTCAAAGACCGGCCCGCCGATGTGCCCCCGCTGGCCCAGCACTTCTTGCAGCACTTCGCCGCCAAGCTCGGCAAGCGCCTGCCCGGCCTCGCGCCCGAGGCCCTGGCCTTGCTGCAGCGCTACCCCTGGCCCGGCAATGTGCGCGAGCTGAAAAACGTGCTCGAACGCGCCGCCATCCTCGCCCCCACCGGCGAGCTGCTGACGGCCGACTACCTGCCCGACGAGTTTCACGCGCTGGGCCGGCCCGCTCGCCCCGGCGCCGATGCCGCCGACGACAGCCTGCGGGCCCTCGAAGCCCGGCACATCGGCAAGCTGATGGGCGAGCTAGACGGCAACAAGCCCGAGGTAGCCAAACGCCTGGGCATCGGGCTGACTACGCTGTACCGCAAGCTGGAAGAGTACGCTTTAGGCTAGAACCAGGAGAGACGGTCATGCCGAGCGTAGCCGAGGCATCTCGCCGCGGAAGACTAATTACTTCGGCACGCGAGATGCCTCGGCTGCGCTCGGCATGACCGTTCTTAGGTTTTTCTCAACCTAATTCTGCTCCGTCAGCTCCAGCAGCAGCTGGCAGAGGTCGGCTTCCTCGTAGGGCTTGGTGAGGCAGGCGTTCATGCCGGCGGCCAGGTAGGCGGCGCGGTCGGCCTCGAAGGCATTGGCGGTGAGGGCAATGATGGGCACGCGGGCCCGTGCCATTTCGGGGTGGCGGCGGATGGCCTCGGTTACTTGCACGCCGGTCAGGCCGGGCATGCGGATGTCGAGCAGGGCCGCATCGAAAGGCTGCTTGAGCAGCTCGGCTAGGGCATCGCGCCCGTTGCTCACGGGCGTCACCTGCACGCCCCAGTGCTCGAGCACGGCCATGGCAATGCGCTGGTTTACCACATTGTCTTCGGCCAGCAGCACGCGCAGGCCGCGCAGGTTTTCGCAGGCCAGGCGCGCGGGGGCGGGCGCAGGTGCCTCAGCAGCCTCCTGGGCCCGCGGCAGGGTGAGCAGGAACATGAAAACGGTGCCCTGGCCGGGCCGGCTGCTCAGGCGCAGGGCACCGCCCATTTGTGCCACCAGCTGCTGGCTGATGGCCAGGCCCAGGCCGGTGCCCCCGTAGCGGCGGCTGGTGTCGGCCGAGGCCTGGGCAAAAGCGTCGAAGATGTGTATCTGCTCTTTCACCGAAATACCGATGCCGGTGTCTTCGACGCGGAAGTGCACCGTCAGGGCTTCGGCATTCTCCTCTATCACATCAGCCCCGAGGCGAACCTGCCCTTTTTCCGTGAATTTGATGGCGTTGGAAAGCAGGTTGAGCAGCACCTGGTGCAGGCGGTAGGCGTCGCCCACCACGCGGGGCACGGCCGCGGCCAAGGGTTCTACCACCAGGGCCAGGCCTTTGGCGGCGGCCAGGGCGGCCACCGTCTGGCCGGCCCCCTGCAGGGCCATGCGCAGGTCGAAGGGCGCCCGGTTGAGCGGGGCGTGCTGGGTGGTGATTTTGGCCATGTCGAGCACGTCGTTGAGCAGGGCCAGCAGGTGCTGGCCGGCGTGCTGCATGGTGGCCAGGTAGTCACGCTGGGCGGGCGTGAGCTCGGTTTTCTGCAGCAGCGAGGCCATGCCCAGCACGCCGTTGAGGGGGGTGCGGATTTCGTGGCTCATGCGGGCCAGGAAGTCTTCCTTGGCCTGCGCGTTTTCCTCGGCTTCCCACTTGGCTTGCTGCAGGGCCTTCTGGGCCAGAATGCCCTCCGTCACGTCGTAGCCCGAGGCCACCACGTAGGTGGGGTAGCCTTCCTCGCGCACTTCGTAGGTGTAATACTGCAGGTAGCGCCGCTCGCCGCCACCGGCCAGCACCTGCACCACGCCGGATTGCACCTGCTGCGTATCGCCCAAGTAAGCCTGCACGGCCGCGTGGTGCTCGGCCGGAATGGCCTGCTGCAGCGAGCGGCCCACCAGCTGGGCCGCAGGCAGGCCCATGAGGCGCTCAATGGCTGGGTTCACCGACAGCACCACGCCGGCCAGGTCGTGGGTGCAGATTAGGGCCTGGGAGTAGTACACCAGGTCGTGGTACTGCTTTTCGCGGCGTTCCAGGGCCTGGCGGGCCTGCTTCACGGCGGTCACGTCGGTGCTGATGGTCAGGATGTCGAACTGGCCGTCCAGGCGCCGCAGGGGGCGCTTGTGCACGTTGAAGTAGCGGGTTTCGCCGGTTTTCAGCGTGAACGGCATTTCCTTCACCTGCGGCTGCTGGGTGGTGCGCACCAGTTGGTTGAGGGCCTGCATCTGCCGCATTTCCTCGCGCACCGGCTCGGACGCTCCCTCCGGCTGCCAGTGGCTGCCGTGCCCAATCATGGTTTCGTAGGCGGGGTTGGCAAACGACACCGCGCCGCTGGGGTCTACCAGGTAGAGCACGTTGGGCAGGGCGTCGAGAATCTGGCGCACGAAGTTTTGCTGCACCTGCAGCATTTGCTGCACCTCGTGCTGCAGCTTTTCGGCCGTGTAGCGCGCCGTGATGTCGATGCCCGCCCCTACCACCATGCGCAGCTGGCCGTCGGCGTCGAACACGGGCCGCAGGTGCCGCACTATCAGCTGGGGGCGCTGCTTGCGGTCGGTGCGCATTTCCTCCCAGGTCACGTCGGTGCGGGTGCGCACGGCCAGGTCGAAGTACTGCTCCCGCTGCTCGGCGATGCCGGCCGGCTGCCGGTCCCCGCGCAGGGCAAAGTATTCCGCATTGGTGAGCCCGATGGCCTGTTGCCGGATTTGGGGGTCCGAAATCGACGAGGGGTTCACAAACAAGAACCGGTGCTTGGCGTCGAACACGGCCACGTCGACGGGCAGCAGGTTGAGAATGGATTCGTAGAACTCCCGCTGCCGGGCCAGCTTTTCCTCGGCTTGCTTGCGCGCCGTAATTTCGAAGCCCGAGCTGATGACCCGCAGGGCACCGTCGGCATCGCGGGCGGAGCGGTAGCGAAGCAAAAAGTGGACGGGCCCGTCGGGGCCGGGGCGCATTTCCTCCCACACCACCTCGCCCTCGGTTTTCACTGCCTCGGCAAAGGCGGCCTGGCGGGCCTGCATAATGGCCTCGGGCCGCTGCCGCGGGGGGCCGGTTTCGGAGCTGGTTTTGCCCAGCATCCAGGCGCGCACGGCGGGGTCGGGTTCCACGGCCGGGTTCACAAACAGGTAGCGGTGCTCGGCGTCGAACACGGCCACCGCCGAGGGCACTTGCTCCAGCACCCCCTCGTAAAAGGCCCGCTGCTCGGCCAGGCGCTGCTCGGCCAGGTGGCGCTCGGTCACGTTGGTGAGGTAGAGCGACACGAAGGGCTGCTCCGGCACGGCCACGGCCGAAAACTGGTAGTGCTGCCCCGCCACGTCCAGCGTCCGCCGGGACGCCAAGGGCGCGTGCAACGCCTCCTCCGCCAAGGCCTGCAGGCGCTGCGGCACGGTGCCCGGCGCTTCGGCGGCCAGGGCATCGAGCAGCAGCCGGGCCGCCGGGTTGGCATAGTCGACTTCGCCGGCAGCCGTGAGCCGCAGGATGGCGTTGGGGCTTTGGGCCGGGATGTAGGAGAGCGTGCGTAGCTCTTCGTCGCGGCGGTGGCGCTCGGTCACGTCGCGGTAGCAAATCAGGCGGCCCGCCCCCACGGTATCCAGCACCAGGTAGTCCAGCTCCACCACGCGGCCATCTGCCAGCGTAAATTCTTCCTGCAGCACCGTTTGCCCGGCGGCGTGCAGCGCCCGCGCCCGCGCCATGAAGGCGGCGGGGTCGGCAAAGGCCTCGTCGATGTGCACCGCGGCGTAGGGAATGGGCGGGCCACCTTCGGCCGGCCCTGCCACGGGCGGCAGCCCAAACAGCTCCCAGAAGTGCTGGTTCACGAACTGAATCTGCCCGGCCTGGTCGACCAGCACCAGGCCGGCCTGCAGGTTTTGCACCAGGGCCGTGAGCTGGGTGTGCTGGTGCTGGGCGCTGCTGGCGGTGTGGGCCAGCTGGTTTTCGAGGGCGGTTAGGCGGGCCTGCGCCTCGGCCAGTGCGGCTTCGGCCTGCGCGCGGCGGTCCTGCTCCGCACGCAGCTGCGCGGCCCATTCGGCATCAGAGAAAGTAGAAACGGGGTTCATAGCCGGGTGCAGCGCATGAGTTGCTTGTTAAGCCGGCCAGCAGTCGTAATGATGTTTGCCTACTGGCGAATAAAGCAAAGCTCAACCGCCCTCCAAAGTACGCCACCCGGGCGGTTCCTCCTATCAAAAGCCGCTTCATCCCCATTTATCGGCCATTTTTTCTTCGATATGTAACCCCCTCTTGCTCCCTTTCCCGCTCCTGCTGCTTCAACGCAGCGGCCTTGCCTGCGAGCTGGCATTTGCGCGCAGGTACGCGCAAAGCGGCGCCGGGTGGGTTGTTTTGCATTTCCTTGTTTGCACACCGCGCCCGCCGGGCGCGGGCCGCGCGGGCGGCAGCTTTTCCTTCGCACATGTCCCTCAAACTCAAAATCCGCCTCAGCGTGTTTCTGCTGCTATTGCTGCTGCTGGGGCTGGGCGGCTACGCTTTTTTTACCATCAGCTACCTCGAAAACGGAGCCCACGGCATCGAGCAGCACGATTTTAACATGGCCCGCTCCACGGTGCTGCTGTTTCTGGTGGCGGGCACGGCCGTGGGCGTCACCATGATGGTGCGGCTGCCGCGCGTGGTGGTGCGCCCGCTGCGCCGCCTCACCGTGGACGTGGAGAAGGTGGCCGGCCCCGGCCCCGCCACCCGCGTGGGCGTGGGCCGGCGCGACGAAGTGGGCTCGGTGGCCACCGCCGTGAACCGGGTGCTCAGCCAGGCTCAAACCGAGCTGCGCGCCACCCTGGCCGAGCTTTTCACCGAGCGCAACCGCATGGACAGCCTGGTGAGAAGCCTAGACGAGGGCCTGCTGCTGCTCGATGAGCATCAAACCATCATCCTGGCCAACCCCGTGGCCTGCGACCTGCTGGGCCTCCGCCCGGCCGAGCTCGAAGGCCGGTCCGCCGCCGCGGTAGCCGAAACCAACGAGCTGCTGCGTGAGCTGCTGGCCCCCCTGGCCGCCCACAACCTGGCCGGCGACGACGTGCCCGACCCCGTGTTCACGTTTCCGCACAAGGGCGACGCACCGCACTACCAGCTCAGCATCAGCCCCATCGAGATGACCAACGGTGGGCCGCCCGCCAAGCCCACGCCCGGCGGCCACATCTTCTGCCTGCGCAATGTGTCCGATTTCAAGAAGCTCGACGAGGTGAAATCGACCTTTTTGGCTACCATTTCGCACGAGCTCAAAACGCCCCTGGCCAGCATCAAGCTTAGCCTCATGCTGCTGCAAAACGACCGCACCGACGCCGCCGAGCGCCAGCGCCTGGCCGCCGGCATCGGCGAAGAAACCCAGCGCCTGCTGAGCATGGTGGGCCAGCTCATTGACGTGGCGCGCCTCGACGCGGGCGCCGGCATCAAGCTCGACGTGCAGCCCATGCGCCTGGGCGAGGTCATCGGCTACGCCACCCAGACCGTGCGCCCCCAGCTGGCCGATAAGGAATTGCAGCTCGACGTGCAGGTGCCCGAAGCATTGCCCGCCGTGCAGGGCGACGTGGAAAAAACCACCTGGGTGCTCATCAACCTGCTGTCCAACGCCATCCGCTACTCGCCTCCGGCGGCACCGCTGGTAGTGCGCGTGTTGCCCTGGGGCGAGATGGTGCGCGTGAGCGTGGAAGACTGCGGCCCCGGCATTCCGGCTGAGTACCATAAGCGCATCTTTCAGCGCTTTGCCGGCGTGCCGGGCCAGACGGCCAAGGGCAGCAGCTCGGGCTTGGGGCTGAGTATTTCGCGGGAATTCATCCACGCGCAGGGCGGGCAGCTATGGGTTGAAAGCCAGCCACAAAAGGGCAGCCGATTCCTTTTTACCCTCCCAATTTCAGCTTAAACCCGCACAAAAAAAGTTTTAGATTTAACTATTAGGCACAAAAACGCACTGCTTAATAGCGCTATTCTTTCGTGCGCAGGGTGACTCGCTTGGCCAAATGCGGCGGCGCCAAAATCAGATGCCGAAAGCTAGGCGTTTTCCGGCACGAAACCTAGCTTCTAAGCACCTTCCTTGCCCCGCCAAAAACTGAAGGTTGCAAGCTCTAAAAATGCGCCGCTGAGACTTAATGTGGGGCCGCTAGCCGCAGCGCGACCAGCCCCGATGGCGCATTTCCCGTATTTGGGCTACTTTGGCTGAATTGTGTGCGGCGAGCTGCCGCGCCAGCAGCAACGACGGCTCCTATGAAATTACTCTCCTTCCGGCGCATACTAGCGGCAGTACTTCTGCTGGTGGTGGTGGGCGGAGTGGCGGTGGTGTGGCTGGTGGGCAGCGAATACGGACGGCGCTTGGTAGCGCAAAAAGTGCGCTTCGCCCTCACCCACGACTCGGAGCTGGTGCTGGAGCCGTTTGAAGTGGAGTTTTCGCCCTGGCGCGATTTCCCGCACCTCACGGCCTCCATCCACCACATTGCCCTTACCGATACCTCGTTTCGGCGGCGCATGCCGGTGCTGCGCATGGGCCGCGCCGACCTGCGCCTGGAGCTGCTGCCGCTGCTGCGCCGCCAGGTGCGGGTGGAGCGGCTGGCCCTGACCGACGTGGACTTTCGGGAGCGGGTCGACTCGCTGGGCCGCTCCTGGGGGCTGCGCGGCAAGCGCAAGCGCGGTACCGGCCAGGCGCCGGCCCTCAATCTCAAGCTAGATGAGCTGCTGGTTAACAATTTCAATTTCAGCTCACACAACGGCTACCTGCGCACGGCCTTCGGTGCTCACGCCGACGCAGCCCGGTTGTCGGTGCGCCTGAAGGGCGGGGTGATGCATGTGACCGGTACCCTCAACGGGCAGCTGAGCTACCTGCGCACCCGCGCCGGCACGCTGTTCGAGCAAGAGCCGGTGCAGGCCTGGGTGCACTACAAATACACCTTCGAGAACCGGAAGGGGCTGCTGTACCGCACCCGCGCCACCCTCAACGGCGACACCATTCGCGTGAGCGGCACCCACACCGTGGACCCCGACGAGCCGGCCGGCACGCTGCTGAACCTGCGCTTCGTGGGCAACCAGCCGCTCGTGGACGTGCTGCACGCTGCCCTGCCCCCGCGCCTCGAGCCCTACCTGGCCGGGGCCACCAGTCCCAGCAAGGCCCACATCCACTACCGCATCACGGGCCTTAGCGGGCCCAAAGTGACGCCCCACAACGTGTTGCGCTTCAACCTGCAGGCCGCCAGCCTGAAATGGCCCGGCGAGGGCCGCCACATCACCCGCTGGGACCTGGCCGGCACCTACGACAACGGCCCCCGGCACAACATCCGCTCCACGGTGCTTACCCTCAAGCGCTGCCGCATTTACTCGGCCGCCGGGCAGCTCGACGCGGCCCTGACGCTGCGCGACTTCAAGCGGCCCTTCGTTGACGGCCGGTTCCGGGGCCGCGCCGGGCTGGCCGAGCTGGCGGCCGTGGTGTCGCCGGGCCGTTGGCGGGCCCGCGGCGGCGTGGCCGACCTCGACGTGCGGGTGCGGGGCCTGCTGCCGCCCCCGCCCAACCGGCCCGACCTGGGTACGCGCAAAAACCTGACGCTCAACGGCACCGTGAACCTGCACCAGGCGTCTTTCCGCTTGCCCCTGCGCGGCGCCGACATTTCGGCCCTCGACGTGAAGGTGGGGCTGCGAGACAGCCTGTGGCGGCTTTCCAACGCCGCGGGCGTGCTCAATGGCATGCGCTTTCAGGCCTCGGCCACCACGGTGCATTTGCTGGACTACCTGACCGGGCAACACCCCACGGCCCGCATCAGCGGCAACTTTGCGGTGGACGAGCTGCGGGTGCTCACGCTGCGCCGCCTGCTGCGCCCCCTGCCCCGGGAGGCCGGGCCGGGCTTCTCGCCCACCAGCCTGCCCAAGCGCGCCCGCAATGCCCGCGACCGGGCCCAGCTGGCCGCCACGCTGGGCAGCGAGCTAATTCCGCCCGGCCTGTTGCTCGATGCCAACCTGCGCTGCCAGCGGCTGCTACTGGCCACCGACACGCTCGAAAACCTAGCCGTGACCGTGCGCCACGACGGCCAGCAGGTGCAGCTGCGGAACCTGGCCGGCCGCGTGTGGGGCGGCGATGTGCGCGGCAACGTGCACTGGCCCACCGACCCCGACAACCGTGTGGCGCCGGTAGACTATAACCTGGCCGTGCATTTTGCCACCTTCAACTACCGGCAGTTTGTGGAGCGCTTCACCCGGCCCGCGCCCAATGCCGCGCGCAAGGCCAAAGCCCGGGCGAAAACCCAGGAAGACCAGTCGGGCGAGCGCACGCCGGCCCTGCGTGACCTGCTGCTGGCCGCCAACGGCCACCTGACCCTCGACATTGACCACGTGCAGCTGCCCGAAGACGAGAGCATGGGCCACGTGAGCCTGCAGTTGGTGAAAACCGGCTCCCTGCTGCGCCTCCCCTACCTGCGCTTCCGCACGCCCGAGGGCGGCTACGGCGAAGCCCAGGCCACGGCCGAGACCGAAGGCTTCCGCCTGACGGCGGCCGACGCCGACGTAACCCTGCGCTACGCCACCCTGGACGTGACGCGCCTGCTGGGCCTCATTTCCAGCCTCACCACGCCCCCCGATACCGTGCCCACGGCCCGCAGCCTGGCCCGCATCGAGCGCAAGGCCACGCGCCGCGCCCAGCGCCAGCAAGCCGGCGGCAACTATTCGCTGCTCTCTAACGGCCTGCTGAGTGCCGTGCTGCGCGTGGAAGCCGACGAGGTGCACTACGGCCCGCTGCGCGGCAGCCGGTTCCGGTTGGTGTCGCACCTGCTCGAGGGCGAGGCCAAGCTCGATAATTGCTCGGTGGAGGTATTGCAGGGCAACATTCAGCTCAGCGGCTCCATGCGCAGCACGGCTAACCGCGGCCACCACCCCACCCAACTGCAAATGCGCCTCCAGGACGTGGAGCTGCCGGCCCTGTTTGCCGGGGCCAGCAGCATGGGTCTGAACGTATTAAATGGCGAAAATATCCGGGGCAGCCTGCGCGGCGTGGCCGACATTCGCACCGACCTCGGCCGGAAGTTTCTGCCCAATTTTATGAAGACGGACGGCTACCTGAAGGTGGATTTCCGCAACCTGGAGCTCATCAACGTGGAGGCGCTGATGGAGGCCCTGAAATTTATGAAAGCCGAGCGCACGGGCCACCTCTACTTTGAGCCCGTGACGGGCGAGTTCTTGCTTACGCAGGGCCAGCTCATCATCCCCGGCCTGCGGCTGGATAGCAACCTAAGTAACCTCGAAATCAGCGGGCATTACGGCTTGGAAGGCGCTACCAACCTGTTTATCGGCCTTAAGCCCCTGCAGGCGCTCTTCGGCAACAACGACAAGCGCATCGAGCGCATTCAGCGCGGCGAGCAGGTAAGCCACTCCGATAACGGCAAGCTCACCTACGTGAACTTGCGCCGCACCGCCCCGAAAGAGAAATACAAAGTCCGCTTGTTTCAGCGCGACGAGCAGCGCGAGGCCATGACGCGACTGCGCCAGCAATACCGAGACTACCTCACCACCCAGCGCCTCGATACAACGGTGCGGCTACTGCGGTAAGCTGCTCTTAATTCCGGAAAGCAAACCGTCATGCAGAGCGCAGCGAAGCATCTCGCTTGCGCAGCGCAACCCCATCGAATAAGTTACTCCCCCAAGCGAGATGCTTCGCTGCGCTCTGCATGACGGTCTTTTGGGCCGTTCCTTTGCCTACCATTCAATTACCTATGACGCGCCACTACCTTACCGCCATCCTCCTACTTGCCGCCGCACCGTTCGCCCAGGCCCAAACCCGCGCGCAGGACTCCGCTTTTGTGCGGCAGCATTACACTAAGCTCGACCGCCAGATAACTATGCGCGATGGGGTGAAGCTTTACACTACCATTTACGTACCTAAGGAGGCCTCGGCGGCCACGCCCTACCCGTTTTTGATGACGCGCACGCCCTACTCGGCCGGGCCGTACGGGGAGAATAAGTACCGCCAACGGGGGCCGGGACCCAGCCGGGAGTTGTCGGAAGAGAAATACATTTTTGTGTACCAGGACGTGCGCGGGCGCTACATGAGCGAGGGCCAGTTTGAGGAAATGACGCCAGCCCTGCCCGCCAGCAAAGCCCAGCCCACGGCCCACGACGAAAGCACCGACACCTACGACACCATTGAGTGGCTGCTGAAAAACGTGCCGGGCAACAACGGCCGCGTGGGCATGGTGGGCATCAGCTACCCCGGTTTCTATGCCTCGGCGGCACTCCCCAACGCCCACCCCGCCCTGAAAGCAGTATCGCCCCAGGCGCCCGTCACGGATGAATTCATCGGGGACGACGCGCGGCACAAGGGCGCGTTCTTTCTGCTCGACAACTTCAGCTTCACCAATTATTTCGACGTGCCCCGGCCCCAGCCTGTGGCCAACTACAAGCCACTGTTTGACTTCGAAACCAAGGACGCCTACAAGTTTTTCCTCGAGCTGGGCCCGCTCAAAAATGCCAACGGGCCCAAGTATTTCAACAACCGCGCCCGCATCTGGAACGAGTACCAGCAGCACGATACCTACGATGCCTACTGGCAGCAGCGCAACATTCGCCCCGCCCTCACCGGCGTGAAGCCGGCCGTGCTGGTGGTGGGCGGCTGGTTCGACGCCGAAGACCTGTACGGCGCCCTGAACACCTACAAGGTCATCGAGAAGCAGAACCCCGGCGCCACCAACCGCCTCGTGATGGGGCCCTGGACCCACGGCGCCTGGGCGCGCCCCGACTGGAGCCGCTTCGGCCCCCTCAGCTTCGGCAGCAACACCGCCGAAACCTTCCACCAAACGCTGGAAACGCCGTTTTTCAACTTCTACCTGAAAGACAAAGGCAGCTTCAACCCGGCCGAGGCCACGGTGTTCAATACCGGCACGAATGAGTGGAAAACGTATGCGGCTTGGCCGCCGGTGGCTACGGAGGCACGCACCATACTTATTCAGGAAAACGGCCACTTGGCTGTCATCGAGCCAGCAGTTGAAACCAAAGTATCCAAGGCCCTCAAGGATTCAAATAATCCGCATATCACCCGGTTGCCGACAGTCAATAAACTAGTTCCCCCAAGCCAGTACCTCAGCGACCCGGCCAACCCCGTACCCTACACCGCCGGCGTGCGCGGCGACCGCAACAACGAGTACATGATAGAAGACCAGCGCTTCGCCGCCAAGCGGCCCGATGTGCTCAGCTTCCGCACCGAGGCGCTGCCCCAGGACCTCACCGTGGCCGGCCCCATCAACGCCGATTTGTGGGTGAGCACCTCCGGCACCGACGCCGATTTTGTGGTGAAAGTCATCGATGAACTGCCCGATGGCACCCAGCGCTTGGTGCGCGCCGAGGTGATGCGTGGCCGCTTCCGCAACAGTTTCTCCAATCCTGAAGCCTTCAAGCCCAACCAGCCCACCGAGGTGAAATACGAGTTGCCCGACGTGCTCCACACCTTCCAAAAAGGGCATCGCCTCATGGTGCAGGTGCAAAGCACCTGGTTTCCGCTCGTCGACCGCAACCCGCAGACCTTTGTCAACATTGCGCAGGCCGACGCTAAGGACTTCCAGAAGGCTACCATCCGCCTCTACCACGACGCTTCGCACCCGTCGGCGCTGCGGGTGCCGGTACTGCCCTAGCAGGCCCGCGCGCAACCCCAGCCCAACCGTAGCACGTAGGAAGGCCATCATCCACCCGCTTTCCACTGCTTTATGAAACTCCTCACCTTGCTGCTCGCGCTGGGCCTCAGCACCACCGCTTTCGCCCAAACCACCCCGGCCAGCAACGCCCCAGCCGACAACAACACTAACCCCACCGCACCTTCCAACAACCAACCCCGCGTGGGCACGGCCATGGACGGCTCCAACATCGCCAACAACCGCGACGTGCTGTCGCCCGGCACCGGCACCCCCGTCCGCACCCGCACCGACGCCGAGAAACGTGCCCACCGCGAGGCCAAGCGCGCCGAAAAAGGCAAGTCGAAGATGAAGATGTAGGCCTAAGCGGCTACACCGCACCGTCTGTCGTCCTGAGCGCAGCGAAGGACCTTATCACGCCCGAACTAATTGTTCTAACTTGACAAGGTCCTTCGCTGCGCTCAGGATGACAGGCGTTTTTATTTGTACGCAGTCACGCCTAAGCCTCCACCAGCCCGCGCACAAAGGCATCGGTAAAGTCCGGCGCGAAGTGCAGCACGTTGGGCAGGTGAGCAAACTCGGCTACTTCGTGCGTGGTGGTGAGCACCATGGCCTTCATGCCCGCGTTCAGGGCCGCTTCGGCACCCTTGGGCACGTCCTCGAACACGAGGCAGTCGGCCGGCGCTGCGCCGAGTTGGGCGGCGGCTTTGAGGAATGTTTCTGGGTGGGGCTTGCTCAGCGTCACGTCGTCGGCACTCACGATAGCCTGGAAGTAGTGCCGGATGTTCAGGTTGTCGAGCACAAAATCGATGTTGAACGGAATGGCTGCCGAGCCAATGGCCATGGGAATGCCGGCCTGATAGGCGGCTTCCAGAAACTCCGGCAGTCCGGGCAGCAGGGCCAGGCTGGGCCGGTATTCCTGCTGGTAGCGCCGCTCCTTTTCCAATGAAAGGCGGTCCATCTCCTCGCTGCTGAACCGGTCGGGGCCGAACACGCGCACCAGCACCTCCTGGTTTTTGCCGTACATCTGGGGCTTCACTTGCTCGTAGGTGAATTCACCGCCAATGTCGTGGTTGAACAGGTGCTGCCAGGCGCGGGTGTGGTAGTCCATGTCGTGAATCATGGTCCCGTTGAGGTCGAAAATAAAAGCTGTCATGCTTGCGTTGATGTCTTGTGAAAAGGCCTGCAAAAATGCCAGCTCTTTGGTGTACATTAGGTATTAATTCTTTCACCTCCTTCCCGCGCCATGAATAACAAGCTGTACCTGATGGCTCTATGCGCCACGTTAGCGGGTGGTTCCTGCACCAAAAAGTCTGCCGATACGCCCGTTCCGGCACCCACACCCGTCGTGACCGGGCCCGCCATCATCGGTTCCATTCAGCCGGCCGATGCCGTTCGGGCCGTCACCTTGTCCGATAAAAACACCCACCAAGCCATTACTTACGCCGCGGTGGACGCCCAGGGCGCATATCGTTTCGATGCGGTTCCGGCCGGAGCATACGAATTGCTCTACCAGCGAAACAACAACTACATTCCGCCCCGCCAGCAAACGGCCACCGTCGTGGCCGGACAAACCACCGTCATACCGCTTCTCACTGCGGCGCGTTCCACCGCTTCCTTCACGGCCGATGGGGTGCCTTTCGCGCCTGGTTACGTCGATGTAAACATTGGTAGCCAGACCTTTTCCCTGGTTCTGAGCGAAAAACAAATCAGCCCCACTTTTTCGCTTTACCTGACCATGCCCTATTCCGTGACGGTTGGCACCTACCCCTTAAACGCAGCTCAGACCTACGCCGTTTTTGCGAACGCCAACAATGAAACCTTTGATTCTCGCCTTAATCCCGCCACGGTTCCCTCGGGCGGCACGCTCACCATCACCGCAGTCGAAAACACTGCACCCTTTCCGCGTTCCATTTCGGGTACTTACAGCTTCACGGCCACTTCCCGCGCCACGGGCGTAAGCAAATCCTTCAGCGGTACTTTCAGCAACGCTTATTTCTAAGCGAGCAACACCTACTTACCGTTCTCATAAAAACGCCCCCGCTGCTCGCTAGCAACGGGGGCGTTTCAATTATTAATAATGACCTAAACCCTACTTCGCCTCGTCGCCGAGCACGGCCACGGCTTCGGCCAGGGCAGCGTCTTTGCGCAGCGGCTTCAGGAAGCGGGCCACGCGCTTGGCAGCGGTCGAGTCGCTGGCCGGGCGGGCGTCGGCGGCCAGGGCGGCCACGTCGAGCGAGGGCAGCGCGTTCTGGGCCGTGGTTTGCTGCTTGTTAATGTCGCGGGCCTGTTGCTGCTGGGCGCGGTAAGCGGCCAGATTCAGCGAGAGGTTGGTTTTCTTGCGCTGCTCGGTGGCGCGCTGAGCGGCATCGGTAATGAGGCGGAAGCCGGGGCTGGCAGCCACGCGGGCAGCGCTGGCGGCGCGCAGCTGCTCCAGCTTCGGCACCGAGTTGGTGGGCTGGTAGGTGGCGGGCGCAATCTCGTCCCACTGCAGGGCGTAGTCGGCGTCCTTCTCGCCCTTGGCGTAGGAAGTCAGCGCGTCGGGCAGCGTAATGTCAGGCGTCACGCCCTTAAACTGCGTCGAGCCGCCGTTCACGCGGTAGAATTTCTGGATGGTGAGCTTCACCGAGCCCAGCGGCTTGAGCGCCGCCACTTCCGGCGACACGGCGTTGTCCAGGTCGAACACCTGTTGCACCGTGCCCTTGCCGTAGGTGGTGCTGCCCATCACCACGGCGCGGCCGTAGTCCTGCATGGCGGCGGCCAGAATCTCGGAGGCCGAGGCGCTGTACTTGTTCACCAGCACCACCAGCGGGCCGGCGTACTGCACCTGCGGGTCTTCGTCGGCCACGGGCTGGGGCTTGCCGCGGTTGGTTTTCACCTGCACCATGGGGCCGCTGGGCACAAACAGGCCGCCCATGTCCACGGCGTCGCGCAGCGAGCCGCCGCCGTTGTAGCGCAGGTCGAGCACCACGCCGGCCACGTTTTCCTTGGCCAGCTTGGCCAGCTCGGCCTTCACGTCGGCCCCGCTGTTGCGGCCGCCCTTGCCGCTGAAGTCGGCGTAGAAGCTGGGCAGGTGGATGTAGCCGTAGTTCTTGCCGTTTTGCTTGATGACGGCCGACTGCGCGTAGGTTTCCTCAATCACCACCACGTCGCGGATGATGGGAATCACCAGCGTTGCGCCATCGGGCTTGCGCACGGTCAGGCGCACTTCCGTGCCCTTGGGGCCGCGAATCAGCTTCACCGCCTTGTCGAAGCGCATGCCTTCCACGCTCACCGGCTCGGCGGCGCCCTGGGCCACGCGCAGGATGATGTCGCCCACTTTCAGCTCGCCCTGCCGGGCCGAGGCCGAACCGGGCGTGATGTCGGCCACCTTCAAGTGGCCCTCCTCTTCCTGCAGCAGCGCGCCGGTGCCCTCCAGCCGGCCCGACATGGCAATGTCGAAATTGTCGCGGGCAATGGGGGCAAAGTAGTCGGTGTGCGGGTCGTAGCTGTTGGCAATGGCCTCGGCAAAGTCGGCCAGCCGGTCGTTGTCGTCGATTTTCAGACGGTCGGCAAAGGCCTCGTCGTAGTACTTAAGCACGCGCTTGCGGGCCTCGGCCTCAATCTGGGCGGGCGTGCGCAGCGCGTCGGAGGTGGTGACGGGCGAGGCGCCCACCTTGGCGGCGGCCAGCGGCTTGTCCTTCTTCTTGGCCTCGTCGTCCATGATTTCCGACATGCGGGCCAGCGTCTGGTACTTCAGCATCTTGCGCCACTGCTCGCGCTGCTCGGCCGGCGTGGCGGCGTAAGCGGCCTTGGCGGGGTCGGTTTCCCAGCTTTCCTGCACCGAAAAGTCGAAGGGCTGGGCCAGAATCTGGCGGTAGAGCGCCTGGATTTCGAGCATGCGCTTGCTCAGCAACTGGCTCGTTACGTCCAGAAACTCGTGGGTGCCGCCGCGCAGCTCGTCGTCAATCTTGGTGCGGTAGGGCTGCAGGGCGGCCACTTCGGGCGCCAGCAGCAGCTGCTTGTTCACGTCGACGCGCTTGAGGTACAGGTCGTACACGCGCTGCGAAAACTGGTCGTCAATTTTCTCGGGCTGGTAGTGCAGCTGCGACAAGCCTTGCAGCATCACGCCCAGCACCACTTGGTCGCGCGGGGGCGTGCCCTGGTACACCGAAAACGACGCCAGCCCCAGCAGGGCCAGCAAGGAGGCCGAGGTCACCCCCAGCTTAATGCGGGAAAATTTCATGCGAGGAAGATGATTAGAAGTCAGGAACGGTTGCCTGGCCCGGGTTTTATACCGGCCCCGAGCGGGAAGGTTGGCCAGAACCTTGCCAAAAATTCCGTTTAAAGTCGGCAAGGTAACGGCTGGGGTTGCGGAAATCTGCACGCCGACCCACGAAAGGCTGGCTATATTTTCCACTACAATTTTTTGGCAGTTTTAGGTCAGTTTTTGCAACGTTTTTGGCGCAGTCGCAAAGTGGTCTATTGAACGTCCTGCCGAGCGCAGCGTAGCATCTCGCTTGCAGTCATTGATTAGTTGAAGCACGCAAGATGCTTCGCTGCGCGCTGCATGACGTTCTGCTACGCTTCCTGAGTACCCTCCCCTACCTCAAAAGCCCAGCGTCAGCTGCCGGCCCGCCATCGGCTGCCCCGTATTCAGGTTCGAAAGGGTGACGCCCAGCAGGCGGACGCCCTTTTCCAGCGGAAACAGCCCCTCCACCAGCTCCCGGCAGAGGCGCTCCAGCACCGCCTGACTCGGAATGGCCCCCACGCTGCTGCGGCTGCGCGTAATCTGCTGGAAGTCGGCAAATTTCACTTTCACCGTCACGGTGCGGCCCAGGATGCCGGAGCGCTGGCAATACTCCCACACCTCTTCAATGGACGGCCGCAGCCCGTCGAGCAAGTCGGTAAAAGCCGTTAAGTCCTGCGCAAACGTGGTTTCGGAACCCACCGACTTGCGCAGGCGGTCGGCCTCCACGGGTCGGTGGTCTTCGGCCCGGGCAATGGCGTGGTAGTAGCGCCCCGCTTTGCCAAAGTGCTGCTGCAAAAACTCCACCGGCTGGTCCCGCAAATCGGCCCCGGTGAAGATGCCCAGTTGGTTCATGCGCGCCGCCGTCACGGGCCCGATGCCGTGGAACTGCCCCACCGCCAGCCCTGCCACAAAGGCCAGTCCATGCTCGGGCCGCACCACAAACTGCCCGTTGGGCTTGCGGTAGTCCGACGCCAGCTTGGCCAAAAACTTATTGTAGGAAATGCCCGCCGAGGCCGTGAGCTGGGTTTCTTGCAGGATTTTAGCCCGGATTTCCCGCGCAATCTGAGTGGCCGACTCCAACTGCTTGAGGTTGTGCGTCACGTCGAGGTAGGCCTCATCCAGCGACAGCGGCTCAATCAGCGGCGTATACTCGGCAAAAATGGCCCGAATTTGCCGCGATATTTCCTTGTACACGGCAAAGCGCGGCGGCACAAACACCAGCTCCGGGCACTTGCGCAAGGCCGTCACCGACGGCATGGCCGAGCGCACTCCGTACTCCCGGGCTTCGTAGCTGGCCGCTGCCACCACGCCCCGCTCCCGGGCGCCCCCCACCGCTACGGGCCGCCCGCGCAGCTCAGGATTGTCGCGCTGCTCGACAGAAGCATAAAATGCATCCATATCTAAATGGATGATTTTGCGGATGGAATCGGGCGCCACTGTGTTTATTCTTTATTCCAACAAAGATAAATGCAGCCCCAAGAGGTCTAAATCTTTGTTTGCAGCGCTTAGAGCAGAGTTGTCATTCTCAGCCATTCGTTTTCGCACACCGGCCTGCCACATCTTAGAAGCGTCAGCTGAGCAACTTTTTCAACCATTCTCTTTTTATTCATAATTCTATTACGTATTTTTGAGTTACCAAACTATGTGGGGTGGCGGAATTGGCAGACGCGCTAGCCTATCTCGCTAGTACAATTAGAGGTTCGAGTCCTCTCTCTACAGCATAAATCCCGACTGCTCCTGCGGCCGGGATTTTTTGCTTTTGTTTGTTTCAAGCTAAGGGGGTTTTAACAGTTTAAAAGCTGACTACCAGAGCGCTTGGAATATCCAGCGAAAATAGCTACGAGTACGCTCCCTTTATTTCCGGAAACGTTTGTGAACTTTTAGAAACCCTTTTCCGGGCGCTGCAGGAGTCGTACAGCATTGGCCCGCATCGAAAACAATTACCGCTCCTTCTTGCAAATCAGCGCCCCTATTCAAATCCCTAAAACAAGGAATAATTATAAATTAGCTGACTACGGTGTGAAATAGGTTTTCTCCCCGCCCCTATTGCGTTTTCAGCTACCTGTGTAAGCAGGCTGAGACCAAGCATTTCCGCAGATTACAGCGTCTGAGGGCATATTTTTTGATTCTATAAGTTGAAACAATTGAGGTATCGATTGGCTTGGGTGAATTATACCAAACGTTTGCAAAGAATGACCGCAAACGTTTGAAGAAAACGCCGAAAACTGACTGCTACCTAAAGAATTCCCTATGCCGCCGGGGATACTTGGCTTGGCTGCTTTGGTTCAGGATGAACTACGGTTACCCAGACGCAAAAGGCTTGTATTCACACCCGTCTTCAGGAAAAGCCAGATTTTAGCCAAGCGGCTTGACCAAGGGCGGTCGGAGCGCTAAAACTGCGACCACACCACCTTACTTCTAACCCCTGGTGCTGACGTAAATTGGCCGCATGAACACTGCCTTTGCCCTGCTGGCCGCGGCGTTGCTGCTAAGCCCTGCCGCCCGCGCCCAGCAGCCCACCTCGGCCGAAGCCGAAGCTGCCAAGAAAGCGGCCGACGACGCCTACCGCCAGCGCCAGGAATACCTGCTGCACAACGACTGGGCCTACCTCGAACGCTACGCTGCCGCCAACCAGCGCCTGCCCGCGCCCCAGCCCGGGCGGCCCCGCGTGGTCATCATCGGCAATTCCATCACCGAGGGCTGGGTGAAGGCCGATTCGGCCTTTTTCCGGGGCAAAGCTTACGAATATGTGGGGCGTGGCATCAGCGGGCAAACCTCGGGCAAGATGCTGGTACGCTTCCGCGCCGATGTGCTGGACTTGCACCCGGCCGTGGTAGTCATCCTGGCCGGCACTAACGACATTGCCGAAAACAGCGGCCCCTTCAACCCACAAACCACCCTGAACAACGTTATGAGCATGTGCGAGCTGGCGCAGGCGCACGGCGTGCGGGTGGTGCTGGGCTCGATAGCACCGGCCACGGATTTTTGGTGGCGCAAGGGCCTGCACCCGGCCCCCAAAATCCTGGCCCTCAACCAGCAGCTACAGGCCTACGCCAACCGGCAGCACTTTGCCTACTACGACATGCACACCGCCCTCAAAGACGAGCAAAACGGCCTACGCAAAGCTTACGGCGAAGACGGCGTGCACCCCAACCTGGCCGGCTACCGCGTGATGGAACCCTTGCTGAACCAGGCCGTGGCCGCTGCTCTCAAAAGGAAGTAACTAGAAATGTACGCCGCTAAAAAAGCCTGCGCTGCTACACGGCGCGGGCTTTTTTACGAACGGCCGGTTTCTTCTTCGCTTTCGGCCGGGCCTTTTTGCGGCGGGGCGGCAGGCGCTCGCGCTCGGCCTTGCGCTCGGCGCGCACAAGCAGGCGCTCGGGCAGGCGGGCAATGAGGCGCTCGCGCACAAACTGCGCCAGCGCCGACAGCGGCACCACGTTGGTGGTGCGCAGGAAGCGGCCGATTTCGGCCCCGCGCAGCGTGCTGGCCCCGGCCAGGCCCCGCGCCAGCAAAAACTGCTTCACTTCTTCCAGCAAAATCAGTCGGGACAGGGGCGCAGGGGCCACCGTAGCGTTGTAAGCCGCGGCTCGGTGCAGGCGCAGGCCCTCGGCCGAGGCCACTTGCACGCCCACCCACTCCGGCAGCAGCGGCAGGAGCTTGGTCAGGTGCTTTTCCGTCACGACGAAGGTGACGAAGTCGTAGACCTCGCCGTAGCAGCGCAGCTGGTTGGCCACGCGCTGCAGGGTGTCGCCGTCGCCCTTCACCTCGTAGCCGTGCATGAAGTGCTCGGTGATGTGCACCACGTCGGCCCGCGTGGTGCCGGTGGGCAACTCGTTGATGTGCACACCGCCCGCTAGCAATGGGTAGAGCAGGGCACGGATTTCCGGGTCGTTCATGGCAACCCCAAAAGTAACGCTCCATCCCTGCTTTGCAGGTTTCGAACCAGCAAAAAAATACTTGCCGAGGTGGCATTTTGGTACGCTGGCGGAGCGCCTTTGCAGGGTCCAGCCTTACCCACGAGGTTGCTTTTGCAAAAGCGGGCAGGGAAGCAAAAAGTAAGCTGGCACAATACCCCTGCCGGCGGGAAGCCGTAAAGCGCTGGCCAGGTCGTGGCCTCACCTACCCTACTCCCTCCATGAAAATAAACAAGAAGCTTATTACTTATCTGGTGTCGTTTGCGGCCTTTTTTGGGCCGTTTACGCAGTCCATCTATACGCCGCTGCTGCCCCAGGTGAAGCAGCAGTTTCAGGCCTCGGAATACCTGGTCAACCTCACCATTTCCATTTTCACGGTGGTAATGGCCCTGATGCAGGTGGTGTATGGCCCGCTGGTCGACAATGTGGGCCGCAAGAAGATGCTGCTGCCGGGCGTGCTGCTGTACGTGCTGGCCTCGGTGGGTGCCGCCTATGCCACTACCATGCCGGTGCTGCTGGCCCTGCGGGTGTTGCAGGCCGGTGGCATTGCAGTGGGGTCGGTGGTGGCCACTACGGTTATTGGCGACTTGTTTGGGGGCGCCGAGCGGGGCCGGGCCATGGGCACGTTTCAGATGCTGGTGGCGCTGGGGCCGGCGGTGGGACCGGTGATAGGCGGGTTTGTGGGGCAGTATTTTGGCTTACGTGGGGTGTTCTGGGTGCTGGCTTCGGCTGGCTTGCTGCTGCTCCTGCTGAGTTGGGTGTACGTAGTGGAAACGCGGCCCGAGGCGCCGGGGCGGCGGTTCAGCCTGCGCGATTTCGGAGCCATTCTGGCGCAGCCGGTGGGGCGGGCCGTCATCGCGCTGGGCTTCTTTCAGTACTTCACGTTCTACACGTTTCTGGTGTTTTTGCCGGCCTTGCTGGTGGCCTATTATCAGCTGACGCCCAGCCAGAACGGGCTGGCTTTCTTGCCGCTGTCGCTGGGCGTGGTGCTGGGCAGCCTGGTGGGCGGCCGGGTGCAGGAGCGGTTTTCGGCCCGGCAATTTCTGGTGGTGGCGGCTTCGCTGAACGTGGGGGCTACGCTGGCTTTTGCGGCGGCGGTACCGGTGGGGCTGCCGGTGCTGCTGGCGTGCATGGCGCTGTTTGGGCTGTGCCTGGGACTGTCGCTGCCGGTCCAAACCACGCTGCTGGCCAACGACTTTCCGCAGAACCGGGCCACGGCCATGGGCCTCTACAATTTCTTCCGCTTTCTGGGCATGGCGGCCGGGCCCATGGTGGGCACGTTCTTTTATCACTTAGGCAACCGGTTGGAGTTTGTGGTGGCGGCGGCCGTGTTTGCCGTGGCGGTGCTTTTCGCGGCCCGGCAGTTTCGGCAGCCCACCTTATCCGCCACCTGATGCCTCCTGGCGGCCAGAGCCGCAAGGTCCGGCAGTATTATTCTGCCGCCGAGCGCCCACGGCTGAGCCTGCTTCGGGAAACCTTCACAATAAGCAAACCCAAGCCTAACAGTAGCCACTGGCGCCATTCTTTACTTCGCCCTTTGTGCTGTACCTTGCCCCAAGCCCCGTTTTCGGGTGGGTGCCCCGCCGCGGGGCCGCCAACCTTTACCTGCCTCGGCAGTTGAGACGAAAACGGGCCCGCTGCCTGTGGTTTGCCAGCTTCAACTTATTCTTCTGCATGTCCCGCAAAAAGGCCTTGTTTCTCATCGGCTCGCCCAATCAAACCACGCAGATGCACCAGATTGCGCAGCTGCTGGAAGACGAGTTCGAGCCATATTTCAGCCAGCTTTACTACGACGGCTGGCAGCGCAAATTCTACGAGTTTCTGGTCTGGACGGGCGGGCTCGACAAAACCATCGTCACCGGCAAAATCAAGCAGAAAGCCGACAAGTACCTGGCCGAGCACAACCTGAAAAACGACTTTGAGGCCCGCGTCTACGGCAACACCTACGACCTCATCGTATGCTGCTCCGACGTGATTGTGCCCTGGCCCCTGGTTAGAAGCACCAAAACCGTGTTTGTGCAGGAGGGCATGACCGACCCGCTCAACCTTTGGGCCCGCATGGTGAAGCGCTTCACGCGCTACCCCATCCTGGCCATCGGCACGGCCCTCAATGGCATGAACAACTGCTGCGACATCTACTGCGTGGCCTCGAAAGGCTACGCCGAGCACTTCGCCCGCGTGGGCGTGGATGCCGACAAGCTGCTGGTGACGGGCATTCCCAACTTCGACAACATCGAGCAGGTGCGCCACAACGACTTCCCGCACCGTGGCTACGTGCTGGTGGCCACTTCGGACCTACGCGAAACCTTCACGCCCGAAAACCGGCCCAAGTTCATCCGGGAGTGCGTGCGCATTGCCAACGGCCGTCCGCTGGCCTTCAAGCTGCACCCCAACGAAACCCTGCCCCGGGCGGTGGACGAAATCCGGGCCAACGCCCCGGCCGATACCCTCATTTTCACCGAAGGCAACACCGACCACATGATTGCCAACTGCGTGGAGCTCATCACCCAATACTCCACCGTGGTCTACGTGGGTCTGGCGCTGGGCAAGCCGGTGCACTCCTATTTCGACGTGGACGACCTCAAGCGCAAGCTGCCCTGGCAGAACGGCGGCACCTCGGCCCGGCGCATTGCGGCGGTGTGCCGGGAGTTCAGCCACTTCGAAGGCAGCGGACCGGCCTTCCTGAAGCAGTACGACCCGGAAACCTTCGCCCAAACCGAGCCGGTGGGCGGCCCGCTGGCCGTGCACTAGCGCATTTTTTGTTGTTCGCTGTAAGGGAGATACCGTTTATTTCAGGGCATTTTCCTAATATTTAAGAGTATTCCGGGCCGGTCTTCGACTTCCGGATATTGCCAACCGCCCCCTATGGCCGTTCCCAAGATTCTGACCGTTGTGCAGGCCCGCATGGGCTCCTCGCGCCTGCCGGGCAAGGTGCTGCTGCCGCTGGCGGGCCAGCCACTGCTGGTGCGCATGGTGGAGCGGGTGCAGCGCGCCCCGCTGGCCGGCACCGTGGTAGTAGCCACCACCACTGACCCCGCCGATGACGCCATTGCGGAACTGTGCGCCACCCACGGCCTGAACTGCTTCCGTGGCGACGCGCTGGACCTGCTGGACCGCCACTACCAAGCCGCCCGCCACTACGCTGCCGATGTGGTGCTGAAAATCCCCTCCGACTGCCCGCTCATCGACCCAGCCATCATTGATGAAGTGGTGCGTTTCTACCTCGACTTCGCCGAGCGTTACGACTTCGTGAGCAACCTGCACCCTGCCACCTTCCCCGATGGCAACGACGTGGAGGTAATGCCCTTCGCGCTGTTGGAAACAGCTTGGCGCGAGGCGAAGCGGCCGCTGGAGCGCGAGCACACCACGCCCTTTTTCTGGGAAAATCCCGAGCGGTTTGCCATCGGCAACGTGACCTGGGACACTTGCAAGGACTTTTCGATGAGCCACCGCTGGACCATCGACTACCCCGAAGACTATCAATTCATCAGCGCCGTTTATGACGCGCTGTACCACCAAAACCCTGCTTTCGGCATCAACGACATCCTACGC
This sequence comes from Hymenobacter properus, assembly GCF_015694735.1. Classification (GTDB taxonomy): domain Bacteria; phylum Bacteroidota; class Bacteroidia; order Cytophagales; family Hymenobacteraceae; genus Hymenobacter; species Hymenobacter properus. The sequence continues at coordinate 952,765 of NZ_JADQDP010000001.1, forward strand.
CTGACCGCGGAGCGGCCCGACATTGCCCAACTCAATGCCCACCTGGCCGGCGTGAACTGGTACCGCAACCACCTTGACGAACTTAAAACTGTGGATTCGTCGCAAACCAAAACTGGTTTTTAGTTTTTGGTTGCTTGTTTTTGGCTTCTGAAAACAAGCAACCAAAAACCAACGACCAAAAACGAAAAACCAAGCCCTTCATGACCTCAGAGAACCAACAGAAACTAGAAAAAATGGCCCTGAAGGTGCGCGAGCACATCGTGCGCCTGAGCACCGACGGCGGCTGCTTCACCGGCGCCTCGCTGAGCTGCGCCGATTTGCTGGTGTACCTCTACAGCGAGCTGCTGAACGTGCGGCCCGACAACCTGCAGGACCCCAACCGTGACTACCTGTTTCTGAGCAAGGGCCACGACGTGCCGGCCCTCTACGGCACCTTCGTGGAGCTGGGCTTTATCGACAAAGCGCGCCTCGACCAGCACCTGAGCACCGACGACCACATCTACTGGCACCCCAACCGCAACGTACCGGGCGTGGAGTTCCATTCGGGCTCGCTGGGCCACCTGCCCAGTGTGGCCCTGGGCGTGGCCATGGATTGCAAGATGCGGGGCCAGGACAATAAAATCATTGTCATCACCGGCGACGGCGAGCTGAACGAGGGCACCGTGTGGGAAAGCCTGCTGGTAGCCAGCGCCCACAAAATCAACAACCTCACGCTGGTAGTCGACCGCAACCACTTCCAGGCCAACGTGGCCACCGAAGACCTGATTCCGCTGGAACCCATGGCGCCCAAGTTCGAAGCCTTTGGCTGCGAAGTGCGCCGCATCGACGGCCACGATTTCGCGCAGCTGGAAGACGCCTTCGCCGCCCTCCCCTTCTCCGACTCGAAGCCCTCAGTCATCATCTGCGACACGGTGCGCGGCCGCGGCCTGCCCAGCATCGAAGCCCGCGCCGACCGTTGGTTCTGCAACTTCTCGGCGGACGAGATTGAAGAGTTGTTGAAGGAGCTGCACAGCCAGGTAGCCACCACGCTCACGAGCGAAACGCTGACGGTACGATAATACTCAAGCACGTCATGCAGAGCGCAGCGAAGCATCTCGCTTGTGGCAGTAATCAATAATGAATGCAACGAAGCCCGCGAGATGCTTCGCTGCGCTCTGCATGACCGTTTGACAACTCAGGCAAACCAGACTATGAACTACGAAGAATTAATCAAGCAAACTGCCCTCGCCGATGAGCGCATCGTGGTGATGACGGCCGAAAACCGCGCCCTCATCCGCAACCTGCCCGCCGTGCTCGGCCCCCGCTTCATCGACACGGGCATCACCGAACAAACGCTCATCGGCGCCGCTGCCGGGCTGGCCCTGCGCGGCCGGGTGCCGGTGGTGCACGCGCTGGCCACCTTCCTCACGCTGCGGGCGTTCGAATTCATCCGCACCGATGTGGGCATTGGCAAGCTGCCGGTGAAGCTCAGCGGCTTCGTGCCCGGCTTTCTATCCGATGGCAACGGACCCACGCACCAAGCCATTGAGGACGTGAGCCTCATGCGCGGCATTCCGGGCATGACGGTTTTCGCCCCGGCCGACGAGGCCGACATGGTGGCCATGCTGCCCGCCATCTGGGCCTCGCCCCAGCCGGCCTACCTGCGCGTGAACACCCGGCCCGGCACCTACGAGCATGCCCCGTTTGAAATCGGCAAAGCCGAAATTGTGGCAGAGGGCACCGATATCACCATCATCACCTACGGCATGCTCTTCGAGCAAACGCTGGTGGCCCGCGAGCTGCTGCAGGCCCAAGGCAAGTCGGTGGGCCTCATCAACCTGCGCAGCCTCAAGCCCATCGACGAGGCGGCCCTGCTCGACGTAGTGCGCCGCGGCTCGCTCATCGTCACGGTGGAGGACCATTTCATCACCGGCGGCTTGTATTCCATTCTGGCCGAAATCCTGCTGCGCCACCAGCTCACGGCCCGCGTGCTGCCGCTGGCACTGGAGGAACGTTGGTACCGCCCCGGCTGCCTGAGCGCGGTGCTGGAATACGAAGGCTTCACCGGCCACCACATTGCCCGTCGCATCACGGAGCACCTGGGCGAGTCGGCCCAGGCCATTGCCGAAGGCCCGGCCGTGCTCGAAAACGAGTTTGCGGAGTAACTAAATCGCCTGTCATGCTGACGAAGGAAGCATCTTATCACGTTGGCTTTCGTCAGAATCACTAACACATGCGGCAAGGACGTGATAAGGTCCTTCGCTGCGCTCAGGATGACACAAAACCCCATGCCCAACACCGTTTCTTCTAACGAAAACTATCCCGACATCTCGAAGTCGGACGAGCTCTACGCCCGCGCCCAGCGCATCATGACGCCCGTGACCCAGACCCTTGCCAAGGGCCCGGGCCAGTACACCAAAGGCGTGAGCCCCAAGTATGTGAAGCGTGCCAAAGGCTCCCACATCTGGGACGCGGATGGCAACGAGTACATTGATTTCCAGATGGGTATTGGCCCCATCTCGCTGGGCTATGCTTACCCGAAAGTTGACGAAGCCATCAAAGCCCAGCTCGAAGACGGCATCACCTTCTCGATGATGCACGAGCTGGAAGTGGAGCTGGCTGAGCTGATTCACGAGATTATTCCGAACGCCGAGAGCATCCGCATCAGCAAGACCGGGGCCGACGTGTGCTCGGCGGCGGTGCGCGTGTCGCGGGCCTTCACGGGGCGCAACAAGGTGCTGTGCTGCGGCTACCACGGCTGGCACGACTGGTACATCGGCACCACCAGCCGCGACAAGGGCATCCCGCAGGAAAGCAAGGACCTGGTGGCCGCTTTCGAGTACAACAACATCGATTCGCTGAAAGCGCTGCTCGATGACGACGTGGCCTGCGTCATCCTGGAGCCCTTCATTTTCGACGCGCCCAAGGACAACTTCCTGCACGAAGTGGCCCGCCTGTGCCAAGAGAACGGCACGCTACTGATTTTTGACGAAATGTGGACCGGCTTCCGCGTGGCCGTGGGCGGGGCGCAGGAGTACTTCGGCATCACGCCCGATTTGGCGGTGTATTCCAAGGCTTTCGCCAACGGCATGCCCATCGCGCTGCTCACCGGCCGGCGCGACGTGATGCAACTCTTTGAGCAGGACGTGTTTTTCTTCACCACCTTCGGCGGCGAAGCGCTGAGCCTAGCCGCGGCCGTGGCCACCATTACGGAGATGCGCGAGAAGAACGTGCCCGCCCGCCTCGCCGAGCAGGGCAAGAAGCTCAAGGACGGCTACAACGAAATTGCCACCGGGCTGGGCATCGGCCAATACACCAAGTGCTACGGCTACGACTGCCGCACCATCGTAACCTTCGACCCTTCGGCCGGCAACGGCATGGAGATTAAGGCTTTCGTGCAGCAGGAAATGTTTAAGCGCGGCATCATGTGGGGCGGCTTCCACAACATGTGCTTCTCGCACACGGATGAGGACGTGGCCTACACCCTGTCGGCTTACCGCGAAGTGCTGCCGCTGCTCAAAGAAGCCATCAAAGCCGGCGACGTGGCCTCGCGCCTGCTGGGCGAGCCGGTGGAAGCCGTATTCCGCAAAGTAACCAACGCCGCGCCGGTCAAAGCCAAGTAACGTAGATGAGCTTATTTGATTTGACTGGCAAAACTGCCATCGTCACGGGCGCCTGCGGACTCATCGGCCGCAAGCATTGCGAGGCGCTGGCCCAGGCCGGCGCCAACGTGGTGGTGGCCGACCTCAACGCCGAAGCTTGCGCCGCTGTAGCTGCGGAGCTTCCCGGTGGCATTCACCTGCCGCTGGCCGTGAACGTGACCGACCCGGCTTCGCTGGCCTCGGCGCGCGACCAGATTCTGGCCCAATTCGGCCACATCGACGTGCTGGTGAACAACGCGGCCATCAACGACATGTTTGAGAACCCGGCCCTGGCGGCCGACCTCAGCAAGTTCGAGAACTTCCCATTGGCCACGTTTCAGCAAGTGCTGGAGGTGAACGTGACGGGGGTGTTTCTGGCGGCACAGGTGTTTGGCACGCCCATGGCGCAGCAGGGCCACGGCTCCATCATTAACGTGGCCAGCACCTACGGCCTCGTGGGCCCCGACCAGAGCATCTACCGCAACGAGGCCGGCGAGCAAACCTTTTACAAATCGCCCTCCTACCCCATGACCAAGGGCGCGGTGGTGAACTTCACCCGCTACCTGGCCGCCTACTGGGGCAAGGACGGCGTGCGCGTAAACACCCTCTCGCCGGGCGGCGTCGAGAACAGCCAGGACGAGTTTTTCATCAAGCAATACAGCGCCAAAACGCCGCTGGGCCGCATGGCAGCCGCTACTGATTACCAGGGCGCGGTGGTCTTTCTGGCCTCCGATGCGTCGGCCTACATGACCGGGGCCAACCTGGTGGTAGATGGCGGCTGGACGGCTATTTAATCCAACACTTTTTTCAGCTGTCAATCGATCGGCTGCCTGTGTTTTTTCTTACTGATTACCAACTTAACGCTTCATCTTATGCAAGCTGTTGAAATTCGCAAAAACCGATTCATTGGCGCGGGCCACCCGGCCTACATCATTGCCGAAATCGGCATCAACCACAATGGCTCGCTCGACCTGGCCAAGCAGCTCATTTCAGAAGCCGCCAAGGCCGGCTGCGATGCCGTGAAGTTTCAGAAGCGCACGCCCGAGCTGTGCGTGCCCAAAGACCAGTGGGAAAAGCAGCGCGACACCCCCTGGGGCCGCATGAGCTACATCGATTACAAACGCAAAACCGAGTTCGGCCAGGTCGAATACACGGCCATCGACGACTATTGCCGCGCACTGGGCATCGATTGGTTTGCCTCGTGCTGGGACGAGCCGTCGGTAGATTTCATGGAGCAATTTGAGCCCGTGATGTACAAAATGGCCTCGGCCTCGCTTACCGACAAGCCCCTGCTCGACCGCGTGCGCGCCACCGGCCGCCCGCTGATGCTGAGCACCGGCATGAGCACCCTGGACGAAATCCACCAGGCCGTGAAGTGGGTAGGGCTCGACAAGCTCATGATTGCGCACTCCACTTCCTCCTACCCCTGCCCGCCGGCCGAGCTGAACCTGCGCATGGTGCCCGTGCTGCAAGGCATGTTCCCGAACACGCCCATCGGCTACTCAGGCCACGAAACCGGCCTGGCCACCACCGTGGCCGCCGTGACGCTGGGCGCCTCCTTCGTGGAGCGCCACTTCACCCTCGACCGCGCCATGTGGGGCTCCGACCACGCCGCCTCCGTTGAGCCCGGTGGCATGGCCAAGCTCGTGCGCGACATCCGCGACGTAGAAGAGGGCCTCGGCGACGGCGTGAAGCGCGTGTACGACTCCGAGTTGGAGCCCCGTGCCCGCCTGCGCCGCGAGCTGACGCCGAACAACGCGTAAGCAGTTCGGGTTAGTAACACTGAGCTGATTATAGAACGTCATGCCGAGCGTAGCCGAGGCATCTTGCGTGCCGTAGTAAATCCTAACAATTGGTTTACTGCTGCACGCGAGATACTTCGACTTCGCTCAGCATGACGTTCTTATACAACCCCAATACCCATGCACCACGTCGAACTCATCACCACGGCCATTCTGCTGATTTGGGTGGCCATCGTGATTACGCTGGAACGCGTCATCCCCTACCGCAAGGGGCTGCCGTTTTTCCGCGAAGGCTTCTGGACGGACCTCGTGCTCTACACTTTCGTGCAGAGCTACGCCCTGAAAATTATTATTTTCGACTACATCATTCAGCCGCTCGACCAGCATTTTGGGTTCTCGAAGCTGCATTTTGTGACGGGCTGGCCAATCTGGGTGCAGGTGCTGTTTTTCGTGATTACGCACGACTTTTACATCTACTGGTTTCACCGGTTTCAGCACAGCAGCCCGTTTTTCTGGCGCACCCACGAGGCGCACCACTCGGGCAAGCAGGTAGACTGGCTGGCGGGCTCCCGCTCCCACGCCGTCGAGATTCTGATTAACCAGACCATCGAGTTTGCGCCCATCGTCCTGCTCGGAGCCGACCCCATGGTGGTGCCCATCAAGGCCTGCATCGACGCCGTGTGGGGCATCTGGATTCACTGCAACGTGGACGTGCGCTCGGGCCGCCTGCAATATTTCATCAACGGCCCCGAGATGCACCTCTGGCACCACGCCGACCACGAGGAAGTGTTTTACGCCAACTTCTCCACCAAATTCGCCTTCTGGGACTGGATTTTTGGCACCGCCTATCTGCCCGACGGCCGCAAGCCGCAGAAGTGGGGCTTGCCCTACGTTTTCCCAAAGGATTATTTCAGCCAGCACGTTTTTTCGGTGGCCCGGTTCAGCGAGGAGGAACTGGCCAAACGGTCGCGCCTTTTTCGGGCCTACCACGGCATCCGCGGGCGCCTGCTCACCAAGCTGACGGACCGGGTGCCGGCCTTGAAGCCCCTACACGGCTGGCCCGTGCCCGAACCCTATTCCGAAACCATTCCAGCGCAGCGCCCAGGCGGTAATTTTGGCCAAATTCCGGCTCCGGCTGCCTCTTCTCACACCCCCACTGCCGTTTCGTCCCGTTGATTAATCCCTGGTTTTCGCTGTTTTTGGCCTCCTTCATGGAGGTATGCTGGACGTATAGCCTCAAGGCGCTGAGCATGCAGCGCATCAAGGAAATAGCCTGGGCGCACAGTGTGGTCCAGCCCACGCTGCTGCTGCCGGTGCTGCCGCTGCTGGCCTACGTGGGCTTTGGGCTGGCCAACGTGTATTTCCTCTCGCTGGCAATGAAAGACATCCCCACTGCCACGGCCTATTCGGCCTGGATGGCGCTGGCCGTAGTCGGCATTAAGCTGGTCGATACCGTGTACCTCAAGCAGCCGCTTTCCTGGCAAAGTATTTTCTTCACCAGCCTGATTATCATTGGAGTATTAGGACTGCGGCGCGTGGAATAGCTCAATACCAAGCAGTCAGGCACAAGTGCACGTCCTGCTGAGCGCCGTCGAAGCCTCTCTACCACTTAAGTAATCATTTACTAATGCAGTAGAGAGGCTTCGACGGCGCTCAGCAGGACGTGCTTTTTAACTACCCGTTTTGATTTGCTTTTGACGAAGAAGCTAAGCCAGCACCAGATGGTACACGGGCACGATGACGAATTCCCGGCACCTAATCATGATTTCAGGGTTTTCAGCCACCCACTCGTGGGCTTGGGCTTCGGAGTCAAACTCGTGGCTTTCCTCGCCGGCCAGAGACTTAAACGTCCAGGTAGCGCTGTGGCCCGGCATGGGGGTTTCGTGTTGCAGCTTGAAGATGCGGTATTTGGTCAGTAGTTGCGTATTCATACCGCCAAACTACGCAAAGTGACATGTTTGGTCGATGAAAAAAGTGCTTTTTAGTGCCTGGCACTAGCCGCAAAGAGTCCGGCAGCGCGCTGCATCAGCATCCATTATTCCGGCTCAACAGTTGAGTTAACACTGATTATGAAGGCCAATACCTTTCCACTGCGCTTACCAATCCCCAGCCAACGGCTTCCATACCGGAAGTAAATAAAAAGCTGCCTTTAGGCTGATTATACTTGAATCATCAGCCAGTTGACGGGCGTGAACAGCGGGGCCTGCTTCACCGTCGAGCAGCGGCATAGGGCCAGCCTCGGGCACAGGGTGAGGCCGTCGGAGAAGATATAATCAGCCGTTACCCGTATACCGGAAGCAACAATAGAGGCCGCCGTTATGGCAGCTGCTCCAGCCACGCCGCTGCTTCGGACTCCTCAGCAAACAAACGGTAAGTCAATGCATTAGCTATAGCTTCGCCTTCGGCTTGCTCAGTTGGGATGCGGCCCAGCACGTCGGCGGGCAGCAGCACCGCGCCGAAGAACTCGCGCATGCGCGTGCGGGGCATACTCAGCCAGCAGTCGGTGACCCAGGCCGACTCGGCCGGCGTGAAGGGCGTCATACGCCGGTGGTCGCCCACCACCTTGTGCCACTGCCGCAGCGCCAGCAGCTGCTTGCCGTGCCCGAGCAGCGTTTGCAGGTCGGCAAAGCGGCGCGGCCCATTGGTGTAGCGGATGATGATGTAGCGGCCGGTGGGCTGTTCCAGCACCTGCCCGGCGGCATTCCGAAAGTGTACGCGAAGTTTACCAAGCGCCATAGCGGCCGCAAAGGTAGCCCGGCGGGGGCTGCATTGCCACCGCCCAAGCGTTAGGCTTTCTCCCAGCGCTGGCTGAACTCCTGCTTGCTGCAGTAGGTGTGCAGCCGCGAAACCGGGTTAATTATCACGATTTCACTAGGTTGCTCGTCGGTGGCCTCGGTGGCCCGAATTTCTAATTCGTACTCCTGCCCGTTGCGAAAACCGGCAAAGCCGTCCATGCCCCGGAATACATATTTTCTCTTCTGAAATTCCATGAGACTAAATTACGGCAAGGAAGGCGCCGCCACATAAAAAAGGGCGCTTACCGGTGGGTAAGCGCCCTTCAGGCAGTGCGAAATGGCCGAACCGTTATGCGTTTTTCTTGGGTCGGCCGGGCTTCTTTGCTGGGGCGCCACCTTCCTGCTCAGCGCGGGGAGTGCGGGGCTTGCGCGTGCGGGGCGCCGATACGTAGTCGTCGGCCAGCACGGTTTCCATCTCGCTCAGAGCCGCTTGCAGGGCCCCCAGCGTGGTGGTCACTTTGCGCAGGGCGCGTTTCAAATCGGCTTTTACCGCGTCAGCTTGTTGAGCCGTTTCTACGACTTTCTGGAATTCATCAAAGTTTAAGGCCATGGGCAGCAAATTATGAAGTACGACCAAAGATAGCCCAACATGCATGTATTCATACACCCAGGCCGTCAATTGTTACTTTTCCGGGCCGCCTTCACCGGGTCTTACCCTTTCCTGTGGTCCAGCCGCCTCATGCCCCTTGCGCGCCGCGGGTGAACTTCGCGCACCTTGCGTATTGCATGGCTACAAATGCAACAATTAAGTAATGATGTTGCCGCAACTTCCTGGGGCTTATTGGAGTATTGGGCTGAAATACACCCTCCTGCCATGCGCTTTGCCACCCTCCGCCCCCGTATCGAATACCTCCGCTCGCGGCAGGCGCGGGTGGTGTACGTGCTGATGGGGCTGGCCGCCGTCGTGGGCCTCGTGTGGGCCTTGTGGAAACACCACATGCTGGGGCTGTAAGGCCGCGTGTTTGTTGTTCTTCAACGGCCTCCTCAAGCCCGTAGCGGCCCCACGTAGCGGTAAGTGTTCAGGAGCACGCCCGTGGACGTGGCTTGCGAGCTGACGAACGCCAGCTCGCAGGGAGTGGCCTGGTTCGCAAAAAAGCGCTTGCCCTGCCCCAGCAACACCGGGTACACCAGCAGCACCAGCTCGTCGGCCAAGCCCTGCTCCAGGAGCAGGGTCGTAAGCGTGGAGCTCCCGCACACCAGCAGGTCGGGCCCGGCGGTGGCTTTGAGGAGGCGAATGTGGGCCAGAACGTCGGTGCCCAAGTCCTGGGCCGGCCCCCAGTCGAGGCTCTCGGGCCGGTGGGTGGCCACGTATTTGGTGGCCGCGTTTAGGCCGTTGGCCATCGGGCTGTCGCCCGCCTGCGGCCAGAACGTGGCCCAGGCGTCGTAGGTGCGGCGGCCCAGCAGCAAGTCGAAGCGGCTACCGTAGATTTCGACCACGGCCGCCAGGCCCGCGGGGGTGCGGTAGGGAGTCGTCCAGTTGCCGTGGGCGAAGCCGTCGCTGTTGTCGTGCTGAATGACGCCGTCCAGCGAGGTGTGTTCGATGATGCGGAGCTTTCTCATGTGCGATGCGAATGGGTGGGCGCGGGCACAAAGGTGAAGCAAAGGATGCACCCGGAACAGGGGCAATTACGCCAAAAAGGCGGGCCACCCGAGCCATAAATTTCGCCTGCTGCCCTAGGCGGCCCGCAGCTCGTCTTCGCGGTAGCAGTCCCAGAAGCCGTCGTTGAGCCGATACACGTTGGTGCGGTGGATGAGCCCGGTTTCGGGTCGGCGTTCTCGCAGTTGCCCCCGCCAAATGATTTCGCGCGCCGGCGCCTCAGGCGCGGGTTGCACCCGGTGGCCCACGGCGTAAGCAAACGTGGCGGCCGGGGCGGCTACTACAATAACGGGGGCGGTTTCTTCGTCCTGGCTGAACACCTCGCCGTATTCCGGATGCTGTTCCTGGGCCTCAGATGGGGCGTCGGGGGTGAATTCAGTGGCCGGCTCTTCGGCTTCGTAGTAGACCTTGGGGGCGGTGGGCATAGCGACAGCTTAGCAAATTTTTTAGCTAAATTAATCGTCGGCTAACCAGAATAGCAACTTTGCCCTCCTCTGCCCCTCTCGCAGGCTATTTCTTGAGCGAGTGTGGAAAGCCAGCGTGATGACGAACCCCAGCGGCAACCGGGCCAACGGCGCCCGGTGCAACGGCCAGTGCTAACCGGGACAACAAGGACTTGACTGTGATGAGCCGCCGTTTCACTGGTGGCAAGGCAGCGGAAACCGCGACGAGCTTTGTCGTAGTTTGCCGTCCATTTCGGCTCCACTTATTCCGCAGCTTTCGTGATAGGACTGCTCTACTGGTTTTTCATTCTGCTAATCATGGCGGTGGTGGCAGCCGTGTTATTGATGCAGTATGTGGTTGTCCCCGGCTTGTTTCTGCGGCTGTTCTTTCGCAGCACTTGGGTTCCGCGCGAGCTTAAGGAAGTAGTGGGCTGGACGCTGGGCGTGCTGGCGCTGCTGCTCGCGGGCGCCTTCGGCTGGCGGGGCCATCGGCGGGAGCATGCCCAGCAGGAAGCCGAAACCGAGCGCCACCAGCCCCCTATTCAACTCATGGCACAGGAGCCTGGCATCCAACCGTTTCGGCTGGGCCGCGGCCGCATCGAGGAGGCTAGCTACGACGCAGCCCCCCGGCTGGTGGTATCGGGCGACTTATCGGTGGAGGGCCGGCTACGGGCCCGTTTTGCGGCCAGCCCCGGCTTTGCTACCCCCAACGAAACCAACACAGTGACGGTGAGCACTGAGGCCGGAGACGCCACCCAGGCCACGGGCCGGTCGGTGTACGACCCCGGTTCGCGCATGGTGAGCGGGTCTTTCCGGTGCGTGCTGCCCTCGGGCAAGGCCCTCTCGGTTTCATTTCCGCCAACCTATGTAGCTGGGCCGTGAGCAAACCCTAGTCTAGTGCCTCCATCGAAACGCTAGTTGATAATCTTCGCGCCGGAATCCCTTCGCATGGCCTCCAGCCGTTCGCGCCACTGCTGGATTTGCTCCGGCGTTTGGCGCACCCAATCGGTTACTTCGCCCACTATTTTTAAGGGGGCCCGGCTGCGATAGGAGCGTGTCGGGTTGCCCGGAAACTTTTTGTCTGTCACGTTCGGGTCGTTTTCGTAGGGGCCTGTTGGCTCCACGCGGTACACTCGCTCCGGGCCGGTGCCAGGGGCCAGGGCCGCTGCCAGGCCCGCCCCGTTGGGCAAGGCCGTGAAGTAAATGTGGTTCATCACCACCTCGGGGTGGTAGTTCGACCGGAAGCCGGCCCGTAGCAGGGCCCCCACGGGCAAATCTGCTTTTGTGCCGTGGTAAAAGGGGCCGGCATCTAACACCGGCGTTTCGGTGGGGCGGTGGTCTTGCATACGCTTAGGTGGGGCTGAAGCAGTGAAAAGCAAGGTAAAAAGACGCCTAAAAATAGCGACCTGCTCATTAGTGCCTTTCCCGGCGCCTGCCTGTCGTTTTGAACGTAGCTGAGGAGTATGGTCTGGTAAGCCAGGGCCACCTTTTCTATGACGGTTAAGCTCATTTTGGGCTTTCTCTTACTGGGGCCCCGGTGGCCGTCGTGGCCCTTTTGCCGTACAAGCGCAATCCCCACACTCCTCACGCCTTCCCAATGCGCCCCCTCCTGCTGCTCGCTTCCCTGTTTGCCCTAACAGCCGGCTCCGCTGGCGCGCAGGTGCCCCGCCGAACCGCCCCGGCGCCCGTGCCGCAAACCACCGGCCTGCCCGCACAATCCGGGGCCGCGCCCGCGGCGGCCGTGCCCGCCTACCCCAAGGGCTACACCGACAAGCATTTGGGCGGCACTACCAGTCCCACCTTCCCCAACGGCCTGCCCGAGCGCAACCTCGATAACGGCACCAGCCGCGCCGACCAGCCCCGCGCCAACCAGGCCCAGCCCGGAGCCCGGCCTACCCGCAGCATTTTGCGCAAGCGGCGTTAGCCCCGGCCGCTACTCTTCTGCTACGTGTATCGGCAGCTAAGGAACAGCCGGCGATGGAGAACACACCCACCGGGTGAGGGTGTCGCCGCGTTGCACCGTAAGCAGAGCGGCCCGGCCCGACTTGCTGACAAGGTCGCCTTTGCGCAGGTACTGGCTGAGGGGGTTGTCTTCTTCTGCGGGCCCGGTGGCGGGTGCAAAGGCATCGAAGTCGTAACGGCGGTCGAGTTTCCCGTCCAGGAAAAACGTGCGGGATTTTTTTCGCTGAAAGGCACCGGTTATGCGGCCCGAAACTGCCGTATCACACCCCACTTCGGTGCAGGGGAAGGCAGCCCGCAGGCCGTAAGAAAAGCCAAGATAGAGCAGCAGGGCCACGGCGCCGAGGGCGAGAATGCGGTTGGTGGACATGGCCGCAAGATAGTGTGGCCCCGGGACTGCCACCGCCAGGGAGGCAATCCGAAAAGCCGTTTAGCCACAGGCGCTATTACCGGCAGTAATCAGATTTCAGGAACGCAAAGAAGAAATGGGCAAGAAAGGCTCCGCCGAGCAGACTTGGCGTTTGGCTGATTCAGTATAGTTGCCTTTTGTAGTTCGGCAATAAAAAAACCTCTCCGCACAAGGCAGGGAGGTTTTTCGTGGGCCCACTTGTACCCATCGTTCTGATTATTTACGGCGCTTTACGGCGGGCGAAGTGCCGCCGCAAGCCTCAGGTGGCAGGTTTGATGCGTTTGGCTTGCCGTAAAGTGCCGGGTACTGCCGCCGTTTCTCGCACACTTTCGGGCTGAGTGTGCGAATCTTCGGGCGAAGTGTGCGAACCGGATTCGGCCGTGGAGGTGCCGCGCAGGTTGCTGAAGGCGGTGAGCGTGGTCCCGTGGCGGCGCGCGTCCCGGGTCTTGGCGTAGCGGCGGGTGTTCTGAATGTTGACGTGCCCGAGCCCGTCCTGGGCGTCGGTGAGGGCGGCCCCGCCGTCGAGCAGCAGCGTGCCGAAGGTGTGGCGGGCCACGTGGCAGGTCAAAAACTGCCAGAGCGGGCCGCGCACTTCGTGGCTGATGCGGTTTTTGCGCACCACCTTCAGCACCGAGCGGTTCAGCCCCGCCAGGCGGCCCGCTTCCTTGATGTAGTCGTTCATCGTCTGGTTGGCGGGCACGGGCAGCTGGCCCTCGTAGCGCTGCCAGATTTCCACGGCCAGCGGGTCCAAGGCCACGCGCACGTTTTTGGTGTTGCGGCTGGCCTTGACGGGGGCGTACTCCATAATCCAGGTGCCGTTGCTGTCCTGCCGCACGGCTTCGCGGGCCAGGCGGCTCAGGTTGGCGTAGCGGGGCCCGGTCAGGCAGTTGAAGACGAAGCAGTCGCGGATGGGCGGGTACGGGTCGGGCAACCACTGCTGAGCCAGCTGCAACACCTCCTCGAAAAGCAGCGGCTCGATGTCGGGCTCGTAGCTGTAGTCGTTGGTGAGCCAGTCGGTGCGCAGCCCGCGAAACTTGAGCAGCTGCTTGAGCCGGCTGATGTGGCTGCCCACGCTGTTGTCGCTCATGCCGATTTGGCCGTTGGGCAGCACGTGCTCATTGGAAAGATAGGCCAGCCAGCCCTCCACGATTTCGGTTTGGCCGTCTTCGTCGGGCAGCAGGTCGGCCAGCAGGGTGCCGGGCCGGTAGGCCTCCCAGCTGGCCACGAACGATTTGTACTTGCGCAGCGCAAACTCCCCGCGCCGGGGCGTGTGGTAGGCCTCGTATTCGGCAGCGACGCCGGCGATGGTGACGGCCTTGGGCTTCTTCGCGGCGCCGGCGGGGGCCGCGGGCTTGCGCTGGGTGACGGCAAGCAGCTCGGCCTTCATCTGGTCGGGCGTGACGGTGGTTTCCTCGTTCGCGGCTTTGTCGAGCAGCTTGCCCGCGGCCTTTCGCATCGCGGCCAGGCGGTCGTTGATGCCGGTGCTGCCGGGCTCTTTGCTGGTGGCCTGCTCGTTTTTCCAGTGCTTGGGGTGGCACACCTTGCCCGTGCTCAGCCGCACGGCCGGCGTGGTACCGGCGGGCGCGGCCACGTGCTTGGCCCAGCGCACCTCCATGTTGATGGGCTGGCGGCCTTCGGCGTTGGCTTTGTTGTGCAGGTAGAAGCGGATGGACTCGTTGGCCATGGGGTATACGCTGCGTTACTTAATGATACACGTCGTGCAGGCCGTCGCTGTCGGCACGGGGCGCCAAGGTGAGCTTGAAGGTGGCGGGCATGAGATTAGGCTAACGCTTTCGATAGGTCTTGTTTCCGTTCTTATTAATGTAGTACACCCCGCCACGCGGGCCGGTCTGATAATTATGCGAAGCGGGGGTGCTTGAATCAAGGGTGGGTGCAGTGATTGGCCCAGTTCGGCCTGCTGGCCACATGGACGAGGCCAGCACATAATACGAGCGGTAGTGCAGGCGGCGTACGCGGTACCAAGGCCCCACCCGGCCCAACACGTAGGCGGTGCGCACTTTGTAATCAAACGGCTCCGGTTTGTAGCCTGCATCGCGCGGCTGTTCCACCGCTTCGGGTGCTCCTGTGGAGTCCATCCGTGCGTAGTAGCGCGGTGCTTCACGAAACGTGTACTCCTGATTAATAGACTGGCTATTCTGAATAAAAAACGCTTCTTGTTCGTCAAACTGCGGTTGCTGGGAAACGGCGCAGGCCGAAAACAATGGCAGTAAGGCAAGTAGTAAGAGTTTGCGCATATGCTGATTGCTAAGGTGGAAGAATGGATTCGTGAGTCCTTCTATTCTATAGGAGTATAGGCAGCCCACCGCACCCGCCACACGGCGCGAATGTCTTCGCCTTTAATCTGGAAAGTGCCCCCGGCCGGATTGTCGGAGTGCAGGCGCAACAGGCCATTTTCGAGTAGCGTGTTATCCTTCACCCGCTTCACCACGAAGTTGTTGAGGAAGATGATGCAGTAAACACCGGGGTTGAGGTACTGCCAGTTGCCGCGTTGCACGGGGGTTACCACCACTTTCGAGCCGTTTTTAATGGTGGGGTCCATGCTGTCGCCGTTGATGGCTACCACGATGGCTTCCTTGTATTCGGACGTGTTGGGCACGTCAATGACGGCCAGGGTTTCGGCATTCTCCCAAGGGTATTTGGTCACGTCGTCGGCGTAGAACTCGGCTAAGCCCGCGCGGGCTTCGAGGGGTATGTAGGGCAGCACCGTGAGGTTGAGCTTGTCAACGTGGATGCGGCTGGCATTGGTGTAGGGTGCCTCCACATCCGTCGCAGTGCTGGGAGCAACCTCGGCCGCATTATAAGGAAAATTATTTTGGGAAGGAGCTTCAGAATCAGTAATGCTCCCAATTAGAAGGTAGTCAGTTGACACATTATAGAGTGCTGCTACCTTTTTGAGTGTATCGAAAGAAAGAGAACTATTACCAGTTTCAAACTTCGATATCGCACTAATACTCAAACCCAGTTGCTCAGCAAGTTGCAGCTGGGTCATTTTTTTGCCCTTTCTCAGCCTTTTGAGCCTTTTGCCTAGATTCTCTGTATCAGACATTTGGAGATTATTTTATG
Source organism: Hymenobacter properus (assembly GCF_015694735.1). Taxonomy (GTDB): domain Bacteria; phylum Bacteroidota; class Bacteroidia; order Cytophagales; family Hymenobacteraceae; genus Hymenobacter; species Hymenobacter properus. The sequence goes on from NZ_JADQDP010000001.1 coordinate 968,414, forward strand.
AGTGATGCTGATTTTTTGGGCCAACTATTTTGCTTTTCATCAGTATTACTCACATATTTGTAATACCAATAACATTACTACACAATGATAGCGACAAAAAACACGGCCCCCTCCCCCACGGAGTTGAAATCGCGGGTTCTGGCCATCCGCGCCCAGCTGCCCAAAGACGTGCGTGCGCTGGTCATCAAAGAGCACTCGGAGTACGATACCGCCGCAGGTGGACGCAAGCTCAACAATGTGTTGAGTGGCGCTAGCTCTGATGAGAAGCTGACAATTATCCTCGAATCGCTGGCTCAGCCTGTCGCCGCCTAAAACCATGCAAGTCGCCTCGCTGCAACAGTACCAGGCGCAACAGGCGCAAATCCAAGCGCTGAGCGCCAAGCTCGCCGACCTGGAATGGAACGGGCCGCAGGTGCTGGCCCGCACCTACCACCTGGGCACCGTGCCCACGCCCGGCCGGGGCTACGATGACCGGCTGACGACGCGCACCGGCTTGGGCAAAACCAAGCTGCGCGAACTGCTCGACCTGGGCCCCATTCGCGGCGGCCTGCGCCGGGTGCGGGCCGGTGACAAGTGGCTCGTGACGGAGGCCGCCGTGCGCGAATTCTTCGGTGAGCCCGCCCCCACCAACTAGCACTTAACCCAATCCATTCACACCTCACTTTCACACATGTCAACCCCTGCTGCCAAGCCCCTGACTGTGCCGCCCCTGCCCGATGCCGTGGCGCGCCACCTCTCCCACGACGTCACCGCGTTGCGCGGCGGCGACCAGCTCCACCTGCGCACGGCCATCCTCGGCTACGCCAAGGGCGCGGTGCTGCCCATTTACGGCTACTGCTGCCTGCGCGACGAGCACGGCACGCCCTTCTGCGTGACGGCCTACGTGCGGCCCAACGGCGCCGCGGGGCAACCCGTGGTGGCCTACAGCGAGCGCGACGCCGTGCGCTTCCGCTTTGAAGACCAGACGGAGTGCTGGTTCGGCGCGGTGCTCATGTACCTGGTGCCGGTCGACCTGACCGACTACGCCGACTGCCTGCGCCTGGAGCGCCAGCCCGCCACCATGGCCCGCCTGCTGCTGAACGAAACGGAAACGCCTTACCGCCAAGCCGCCTAGTCATGCTGCGCCTCAACACCGCCCCCGACACCCGCCGCGTCAACCCGGCCGAGATGCGCTACCTGCGCGAAGCCCTGGCCAAGTGCCCCGGCCCCTGCTGGGAGACCAGCCTCACCGCCATCGTGGTGTACGCGCAGCTGGCCCATGGCATGGACCTAACCGACGAAGCCGACGCGCTGCGGGCCGAGCGGGCTGCCGCCCAAGACCGCGCCCAGCTGAAGGGCACCACGGCCGAAACCCGCTACAGCCTGCACGCCTGATGAATGCCGCTGCCCGCCGCCTGCTGGGCCTGCTCCTGCTCACGGCCCTCTGCTACTGCCTCGCCAAGTCTCACTAACCCAACCATCACCCCGCTATGTGCTCCCCTACCTGCCCGCTTAAACGTGCCCTTGACCGTGCCGCCTCCGAAGTGGTGGGCGCCGCCGAATTGTTCACCCAGCTGCGCCCCTTCCTCTCGCTGGAAGGCCACCAGAAAGCGCTGGACTGCCTCGCCACGATGGAGACCAAGCGCGATGCAGCGAAGGCCGCGTGGGAGGCGGACGCGCAGCCCGTCATCTACGCCACCGTGACGCAACGCCAGGACATCATCCGGCTGCTCAACCAGCCGGGCATCGAGCCGGGCGAGAAAGTGCAGGGCCTGCTGGAACTGCCCCGCATGAGCACCGAAACGGCCGCTGCCGTCATCATCGGCCTCAAACTGGACCTCAATGCCCGCCGCGGCTATGTCGTGTATCCGGAGGTGCTGGGCTACACCGTGAAGGAAGGGCAGGTGGTGGAGGTGGCGTACGGCGTGGTGGGCAGTGCGGAGGTGGTCGGGCAGATGGTAGCGGCTTAGTTATGGAAACGACGATCCTGCCCGCCGGCACGACGCCGGAAATCTTGGCTCCTTACCTGCCTTACGGCATCCCACTCCAGACGCCTTTCGACAACCCGCGCACGCTTTCTGGCCTACAAATGGGCGACGGCCCTTGCGCCGCCTGCAAGTCTGCCGAAGGCTGGGAAAGCTGGCTGGGATTGGAGTACATCAAGCCCATCCTGCGCTCCTTCTCGCAGCTGGTGGAGCCGCTGGCCGATGGGACGGTGCCGGCGGTGGAGGTGGCAAAGATGGCCCTTGCTGATTGCTTTGATGAACTCGATTGGACCAAAGCAACAGTTGACCAATACCACTGGTGCGCTGCTATTTCTGTGCCTGCCCAGTCCGATGTGCGCTGGGTCTATTCCTGCACTATCGATGAAGAGTGGGAAATAAAGACGGGCGACAATCTGAGTTGCTCAATTGCCATCATCGACTACCTGCGCCGCCACCACTTCGCCGTCGGCATGGAGCCCCACCAGTACATCGAAAAGCAATGAAAGGCCCCAAACGCAAACGCGGGCGCGGCCCGCCCCTGCTGCCAAGCTGAGTTCGAACCGGCCCGCGCTGTGGCCGAAGCCAAGCCTGGCAAAGATAGCGCCTCCAGCCCCATTTAACCTCACAATCAATACGCAACCCATTATGGCAACGCTCATCGCTTCCGCAAGTTCCTCCACCACTTCCGCACCGGCCCCCGCCGGCAACCACGCCGCCCGCTGCGTGGGCATGATTCAAATTGGCACCGTCTCCGAAATGTTCGAAGGCAAGCCCAAGCTCCAGCACAAGGTGCGCCTCACCTTCGAGCTGCCCCACGAGCTGAAAGAATACAAAGAGGGCGAGGGCGAAAAGCCCGCCCTGGTCAGCAAGAACTACACGCTGTCCATGCACGAGAAGGCCACGCTGCGCAACCACCTCGAATCGTGGCGCGGCAAGCCGTTCACGGATGCCGAGGCCGCTGGCTTCGATATCCTGGTGCTGCTAGGCAAGCCCTGCATGCTGAACGTGGTGCACAAAACCAGCAAGGCCGGCAAGGAATACGCCGAAATCAAGGCCATTGCCAGCCTGGGCAAGGGCATGAGCTGCCCCGACCAGCTCACGCCCAGCACGGTGCTCACTTACGATGATTTCAACTGGGACGTGTTCGACAAGCTGCCCAGCTTCATCCGGGAAGACATCGAGAGCACGCCCGAATTCAAAGCGCTGGTGCGACCCGGGGCAGCGCCGGCGGCTAAGCAAGCCCAGCCCGAGCCGGTAGCCGCTGGCGACGAAGACCTGCCTTTCTAAGCCCAGCCGACCATGACGCCCGCCCAGCTCGCTTCCTGGCTCCTGGCCCACCTCGACACCGACGTGTGGCTGACCGAGGCCACGCTTTCGAGGCGGTTGGCGGGCATCCAACACCACCACTTCACCGCGCCGGGTCTGCTCGGCGCGGTGAAACGGGCCGGCTGGGTTGAGCAGCACCCCGCCTACGCCGACACCTTCTGCATCGCTTCGCGCTGCTGGCTGCCGAAACCCAAAAAAACCTAACCAAACACTGCCGTGAAGCAGAAAGCCACCAATCCAAACTGCACTTCATGTGGGTGTTTGTTGAGCGAAGCCACCCGTGCTGGCAGTCGTTGCTTGCCTTGCAAGCGAAAGCTATATCATGCTAGCCCATCTTATCAAGCAAGCCTTGCTAAGAGACGCGAGGCATATGGCAACCAGCAAGAGCAGATTCGCAGAAAGGAATTAAGGTCAGAAAATCCAATCAAGGTAATGCTGACCTGGGCTGCTCAAAGGGCCAGCAAACGGGGTATTGAATTTTCAATATCAGCTACTGACCTAGAAATTCCAGCGGTGTGCCCATTGCTGGGAATCCCGCTTTTTATAGGCGACAAGACCAAGAAAATAAACAGCCCCAGTATCGACAGAATCGATAATTCCAGAGGGTATGTGCCTGGAAATGTGAGAATCATTTCCAACCTGGCCAATTCCATGAAGGGTGGGGCCAGTCGCGAACAGCTTGAAGCTTTTGCTAAAAACATCGCCGCCTACCTGGCATCGGCGAAATGACCAAGTAGGCGGACTTTTTAAACTCTTAGCGCTCCTACGAGCACCCCAAAGGTATGAAACACATTACGGACGAAGAATTGAACCGGTGGCTGGCCGACGCCTCGGGCGAGGGCTGCCAAAGCTGGTGCGCGCAGGCCGTGCCGCGCTTGGTGGTGGCGTTGCGGGAAGCGCGCAAACCAGTAGCAGCCCCCGCAGCGGCGGGCCGGCCCTGGGAGGCGCCCGTTGTTATCGACGGCAGCACATACACGCTGGACGAGGTACGCAACTACCTGAATATGCGCAGCGCCAATCCTTACCTGGAGGCCGCGCTGGCCATGCTGGATGCCAAAGCCGACGCCCTGGCCGCCACCCCCGGCGCCCCGGCTGCCCTCGAAGCGGGTGGGGCGAACAAGCCGCATTATCGCATCGACTGGCCTTTGCTGACGAAAGCGCAGGACGCCGCCCAGCACGCTTTTGAGCAAATGAAGCGCCTGAATACACCGGAATCGCTTAAAGCGCTAGATGAGGCCACGAAGTACCGGGATAGCTGGGCCGGACATTACCTGTGCCGCTTCCTGTCGAATTACGCGCCCGCCGCTCCTGTCTCCCCCGTCGCTGCCGCACCGGAGGCGGCCGCAACCATGGAAGGGAGCCCGAGCAATGGCTGACCTGCGCACCCTCTCCCTCTACCTGCCCCACCACACCACGGTAGAGGCCCCCGGCCTGGGCCGCGGCCTGCTGCACGGCTTGCCCAGCCACCACATCGGCGACGGCGGCCAGCTGGCCAGCGTGCGCTTCGACCGCGAAGGCAGCGACTTCCCGGACTGGTACGAGCTGGAACGGGTGAAGCCGGTGCTGTACAGTTCTGATGACAAAGACGAATTGCTTAAGCCATTCATTTACAACGGCCTCAGCTTTTCTGCCTATCAACTAACAGCTAAAAAGCTGGAGCAAATGGCTGCCATCGTGGACTACTGCCGCGCCCTGGGCATCGCCCTCAACCTCTCCCCTGACCAATACATCCGCAAGGAATTGAAATAATGGCTAACCAAAAACGCATTCTCGACCCTTGCTGTGGTTCGCGCATGATGCATTTTGACCGTGCTAATCCCGATGTGCTTTTCGGTGACCGCCGCGCCGAAACGATTACTGTCACCGACCGCTCACACGGCAAGGCTGATGGCACGCGCACCATTACGATAGCACCCGATACGCTACTCGACTTCCGCGCGCTGCCCTTCGCCGACGGTTCCTTTCACTTAGTAGCCTTCGACCCGCCCCACGTGGCACGTGGTGGGGAAGATTCCTGGCTGGTTGCCAAGTATGGCAAGCTAGGTCCCAATTGGCAGGACGATTTGCGAGCGGGTTTTACCGAGTGCTTCCGCGTGCTGGCTGCTAATGGTGTGCTGGTATTTAAATGGAATGAAACCCATGTCAAGCTATCCGAAGTGTTGGCCCTAACGCCACACCAACCCATTTTCGGTAACACTTCTGGCCGCAAGGCAGGGACGCATTGGCTTGTATTTATGAAGCCTGCAACCGGAGTTGTCGAAGGAAAGGAGGTAGCCAGTGCTCAATAACCTCATCGTATTCGACTTCGAAACCACGGGCCTGAATCCGTTCACCGACCACGTGACCGAGATTGCCGCCGTGCGCCTGCGGGGCGGCCGGGAAGTGGGCAGCTTCCACACGCTGGTGGCCTTCGGCGGCGAGGTGCCAGCCGATATCACCAAGCTGACGGGCATCACCACCGAGCTCTGCGCCAAGGGCCTGCCGCCCCGCACGGCCTTCGCCCTGCTGCGCAACTTCATCGGGGCCGACGTGCTGGTGGCCCACAACGCCGCTTTCGACGTGGCCTACCTCGAACAGATGTACGCCCGCTTGGGCGCATCGGGTGGCGTGAGCAACGACTTCCTGTGCACCAAGACGCTGGCTGTGGCCTGCGTGCACCCCGCCCCCGCCAACTACCGGCTGGGCACGCTCTGCCAACACTTCGAAATCGAGCTGACCGGCGCCCACCGCGCCATGAACGACGTGCGCGCCACGGCCAAGCTCCTCGACCTGCTGCGCGCCACCTACAACGAGGAGGGCACGGCGGCCCTGCTCAACTGCTGCGGCATGGGGCCGAAGCATCACCCCCAACGCGGGCTGCCGGCCCACGCCAAGCCGATTGTGCAATGAGCCAGGACACGAACCTCAACATGATTGACATGGTGGGTACCGCACCGCGTAATTGGGTGGTGCTGGCTATTCGCCACGAAAAGGGCCCCAATGGCGCTCCTTTCTACCGCGCTAACTGCCGTGGCTACACGATGCTTTTTGCGCAGGCTGGCCTCTACACCGAGGCTGAGGCCAAGGAGGCAGCATCTGGCATGGATGACATCATTCCGTATCATTTTGCTGCACCTGAGCTGCGTGCTTATCTGGAACGCTGGTGCTACATCCGACTCTCGGAGTTTGACCAATTCCACAAGCTGCGACTAGCTGAGTACAAGCTCGCCAAGCTCCTGCGCCACGCCAGCCACGGCACGCCCAACTGCGTGAACCTGCAAACCGTCAAGGCCGTGCTGGCAGAAACGGAGGTACCCCGTGGCTAAAGTCACCCTCTCCGATGAAATCGCCAGCCTCCAACGCGAGCTGGTCATGCGGCAGCGGGTGTACCCCAACCTGCGCCAAAACGCCAAAACCGTGCGGGAACGCGAGGAAATGCGCACCACCCACGAGCACGAAATCGCTTGCACCCAGGCCACGCTGGCCCGCCTACAAGCCATGGTTCCACAGCAAGCCGAGCTATTCCAATGAACCTCATCTTTCACGACCGTACTACCATAGCCCCCGAGCCCGGCGCGGCGGTGCTCACCATCGAGCGCAAGGGCAATTTCTATTTTTCGGCGGGTGCCGTGCGCCGGCTTGACCTTGTGGTGAACGGCCTGGCCATGCCCGTGCAGGACGCCGACAACAACCAGTGGTACATGCTGCTGGGCAGTGGGCCGGCCATGGTCAAGCACAAGCCCTTTCCGCTGCGGGCCGTGGGCGGGAAATCGGGCAGCCGGCTGGTGTTTAGCAGCACTACCCGGGCCCGCGCCTATTTCGAAGCGAACCACGTGCCCGATTCGGTGCACGCCGTGCACTTGCGCATTGAAACGCAGCCTTTCGAGCAGGACTTTGTGGGCAAGCTCTATCCGTTGCTGCCGGTTGGGAAACCCAGCCCAGCGGTGGCCATTGCCAAGGCGGTGGCAGCGGTGGGGCTGAGTAAGGCCGAGCAGCTGCCAACTGATGCGGAGACGGAGCAAATCTTGGAGCGCATCCGCGCCACAGTAAAAACCCTGTGGAGTGGTTTCCATGTGCGCACGGCCCAAGCCATTGATATAACCCGCGCCCTCGGCCTGCTGAGCAAGAATGAGGCGCTTCTGCCCAGCGTGAAGGGCGCGCCGGAGTTGTACGCTGCTTTGAAAGGAGACCGCAGCAATGGCTAACCTCCCCACCCTGCGCGACTACCAAACCACGGCCATCACCGACTGCGCCCGCGCCCTGGTGGCCCACCCCTCGGTGGTGCTGGTACTGCCCACCGGCGCCGGCAAAACCACCGTGGCGGCCGAAATGGCCCGCCGCATGGTCGGCAAGGGCAAACGCGTGTGGTTCGTGGCCCACCTGTTTGAGCTGGTTTCCCAAGCTCGAGCTCGGATGGAGCTGTTCGGCCTGACCGTGGGGTGCATCGCCGCCGGCTGGGAGTACCACCCCGCCCGGCCCGTGCAGTGCTGCATGGTGCAGACGCTCTCCAAGCGCATCGCCAAGCTGCCAGCCCACCAGCTGCCCGATTTTATCTTTTTCGACGAGGGCCACCACACGGCGGCCGGCACCTACCAACGGGTTATCGAAGCCGTTCCCAACGCCAAGCGCATCGGCCTGACGGCAACGCCGTTCCGGCTCGACGGCAAGGGCCTGCGCGAATGGTACGCCGACCTGGTGGCGCCCATCACGGCGGCCGAGCTGGTGGCCCGCGGCTACCTCGTGCCGGCCCGCTACTACGCCACCGAGGCCGACCTGGAAGGCATCGCCAAGCGCGGGGGCGACTACGCGGCCGACGAGCTCTACAAGAAGTTCAACAAGCGGGAACTCTACGCCGGCACCGTCATCAACTACCTCAACTTTGCCGAGGGCCGGAAGGCTATTGTGTTCTGCGTGAACGTGGAGCACTCGCTGCAAACCACCCAGGCTTTCCTCGACGAGGGCATTGCCTGCGCCCACCTCGACGGCAGCACGCCGGCGGCCCAGCGGGCCAAGGTGCTGGCCGAGTTTGCCGCCGGCCGGTGGCAGGTGCTCTGCAACGTAGCGCTGTTCACGGAAGGGTTCGACTTGCCCGACCTGGGCTGTGTGATTCTCAACCGGGCCACCCAATCGAAATCCCTCTACCTGCAAATGGTGGGCCGTGGCCTGCGCCCGGCGGCAGGGAAACAGCATTGTGTCGTGATTGACCACGGCGGCAACGTGAAGGCCCACGGTTTCTTTGATGACGAGGTGGAGCACAGCCTCGATGCGCCCGAGAAGAAGCGCAAGAATGCGGCCCTGGACGTGGCGCCCATCAAGTTCTGCCCGGGCTGCCAGCTCATCAACAAGGTGCAGGCCCGCGTGTGCGAGGAATGTGGGCATGAGTTTCCGGCGGCCGTGAAGGAAGCCAAGGAGGCCGAGTTCGTGGAGATTCAGCGCAAGACGACGGTGATTGGCGGGCTGACCGTTTCGGTGGTGGTCGACAAAAAGAAGGCGCTGCCGGCCGAGCTGGAGGGCGTGCCCATGTCGGCCATGAGCCGGGAACAGCTGCGCCAGGTGGCCCGCTTCCGTGGCTACCACCCGCGCTGGGTAGACCGCCAGATGGAGGTGCGGACCAAGTATGCAGAGAAGGGAGGGGTGGCGGCGTGAGACTCTGTAGCCTTTTCGCCGGCATCGGCGGCTTCGACCTCGCAGCGCGCTGGATGGGCTGGGCCACTGCCGTCATGGTGGAGTGGGACGATTTCGCCCGTCAGGTGCTGATTAAAAATTTCAAATGTGTGCCGGCTGAAAGCCTGAGCGCTGCGGAACTGGTCGCCATCATCGGCCGGTGGAAAGCATGGACGCCGGGCCAGCCCCATCCCCCCACGATTTTATATGGCGACATCTGCCACTTCGACGCCCGCCCTTGGCTGGGTGCAATCGACCTTGTTTGCGGCGGATTCCCCTGCCAGCCCTTTAGCCTTGCCGGCAAGCAACTCGGAAACGACGACCCTCGTGCGCTCTGGCCGCATTTCCTTAGAATCATTCGGGAGGTTCAACCAAGCCACGTCTTGGGCGAAAACGTTCGCGGCCTGCTTAGTAACGGGAGGGGGTTGGCATTCGAGGGTGTGTGTGTTGACCTGGAAACTGAAGGGTACGAAGTTCAACCGTTTCTACTTCCAGCTGCAAGCGTTGGAGCGCCGCACCACCGAGATAGGTTCTGGTTTGTGGCCCACGCCAACAGTGGACAGCGCCTCAGACAGGAATTCCAAGTACGCACAGGGTGGGATGCCACTGGCCTTCTTTGCGAAGCTGTTGCCAACGCCGGATGCCTCACTGGCGACCGGAGGCAAACTGACAAGTCTCGATGCGGTTTCGGATTCGGGCATGACAGCAGATGGCAAGAAACGGCAAATCAGCTTGCCGGACCGGCTCCGGAGGATGCTGCCGACGCCCACGGTGAACGGCAACAACAACCGGAGGGGCTCATCGAAGAAAGCGGGCGACGGGCTGACAACAGCCGCGAGGAATATGCTACCCACGCCTTGTGCACAGGATGCCAAGAATGCAACGTGTCCCGCGTCGCAGGCGACGCGGGACACGTTGCCGGGGGAAATCCATCGGCAGACGGGTGGCGGCTTACTGAACCCCCGCTTTGTAGCCCAGATGATGGGGTTCCCGCCCGACTGGTGCGAACTGCCGCAGACAAAAGAGCGGCAAAACGCCTTGCGCGTCGAATTAAAAAGCTTGCCACAGCAGAGCGAAACGGTAGCCTGAAATCCTATGGCAATGCCGTGGTGCCCCAATTAGTACATCGATTTTATCAAGCCATAGCGGCTACCGCATAATGATGGTTAGCTTATTCCCCCACATCAAAGCCACCACCGGCGGCCACGCCTGCCCCATTACGCAGGTGCTCGACTCCATCCGCGCCGGCAAGTGGCGCCGCGAAGTCGAGGCCGTGCGGGCCTGCCCGGCCGGCTCCAAGGAGTACGACGCGGCCAAAAAGTGCCTGCCTTACTTCACCACCTCGGGCACGTTCGAGCACCGCGCAAATGCGGGCCTGCTGGCCCACAGCGGCCTGATGAGCCTCGACCTCGACACCAAGCACAACCCCGACACCGACTGGGCGGCCACGCGTGCCGCCATCGAGGCCGACGAGCACACCTACGCCTGCTTTCTGAGCACGGGCGGCGCCGGGCTCTGCGTGATTGTGCCGGTGCCCACCTCGCACCACGTGGCCAGCTTCCGCGCCCTGGAGCGCTACTACCTCAACACGTTCGGCGTGAAGGTGGACAGATTGCCCGACGTGTGCCGCGCCCGCTTCATCAGCTACGACCCGGCCCTCTACCACAACCCCCACGCCGACACCTTTGCCGAGCTGCTGGAGCCCGAAGCGCCCAAGCCCATTCCGGCCCGGGCCCCCGCCCCTGCCGCCCTGCCGGCCGACCCGCGCGCCGATGCCGAGACGCTGCTCATCGCCATCGGCGTGAAGATGGTGCGCGAAGCGGTGGACGGCAGCAAGCACGCCAAGGTGCGCGACGCGGCCTACCTGCTGGGCGGCTACGTGGGCTCGGGCTACGTCGACGAAAGCCGGGCCTTCGATGCGCTGCTGGCGGCGGTGCTGGCCAAGGAGAACGTGGCCTCGCTGCGGAACGCGGAAGAGGCCATCCGCTCGGGGCTCAAGAAAGGCGCCCAGCGCCCCATCCTGCCCGACTGGCTGCAGTACAGCGCCCGTCAGGAAGTTCGGGCCGCCGCCGGCAACCCGGGCGTGGTGCTCACGCTGGCCCACAAAATTTCGGTAGCCTCCCACGTGCCGGTGCCCGGCATCTCGGCGGCACTCGACCTCATCGCCGAGGAGCAGGCCCGGCAGGTGCGCCTGCTCACCTTCTGGAACGTGACCGACCCCGGCCAGGACAAGCCGCTGAAGGTGAGCCTGAGCCTCGACAAGTTCACGGCCTGGCTCGGCGAGGAGGGCTTCGCCAAGTACCGCGCCGGCGGCGACTACGCCACGGTGCGCGTGGTGGCGGGCGTGGTGCACGAGGTCGACCGCGGCCAGCTCTTCGACCACGTGCTGGGCTACCTGGCGGGCCTGCCCTACGAGTACGACGGCATCTACGGCTTTCAGGTGCGCGAGTTAGTCCTCAGCCTGGAGCGCAAGCTGTTCGACGAGCGCTTCCTGCAGGCGCTGCCCACGCTGGGCGCCGACTTCGTGCGCGACACGGCCACCACGGCCCATTATTTCTTTCGCAACGGCTGGGTGCTGGTGCAGGCCAGCGGCATCACGCTCCACGACTACACCGAGCTGCCGGGCCTCATCTGGGCCGAGCAGGTCCGCGCCCACGAGTTCCGCCCGCTGTTCGGGTTGGAAGCCAAGGCCTGCGACTTCCACCGCTTCACCCTGAACGTGAGCGGCGGCCAGGCCGACCGGCTGGCCCTGCTGCGCTCGGCCCTGGGTTACCTGCTGCACGGCTACAAGGAAGAGGCCAACGCCAAGTGCATCATTTTTGTTGACGAGGTGGCCACCACGGGCAAGCCCGATGGGCGCACGGGCAAGTCTTTGCTCATCAAGGCCGTGGGCGAGCTGGTGAAGGTGACCACGATTCCCGGCGCCACCTTCCGGTTCGAGGACAGCTTCCGCTTCCAGCGCATCCACGAAAGCACCCGCGTGGCCTACTTCGACGAGTGGGACGGCCGCCGCCTGCCGTTCAAGAAGCTGTTCACCGAGATAACGACGGAGCTGGCCGTGAACCGCAAGAACCACGCGGAATTCACCATTCCGTTCGAGCGCAGCCCCAAGTTTGCCATCACCACCAACGACGTGGTTTCGGGCGAAGGCGGCAGCCACGAGGGCCGCAAAATTGAGATACCCCTGGCCCCCCACTACTCGGCCCGGCACACGCCCATTGACGAGTTCGGCCGCGGCTTTTTCGCGGATGGCCAGTGGGATGCCGAGGATTGGAACTACTTCTTCAACCTGGCCCTGGGCTGGGTGCAGGACTACCTGGCCGCCGGCCGCCAGCTCACCCAGCTGGCCAGCGCCGCGCTCGACGCGCGCAAGCTGGAGGACTCGACGAGTCCGGAGTTTTTGGAGTTTGCCAAAGAGGTGCGGGAAATAGGCAGTGGCGACATTTTAGACCCGGTGCTGTGGGCTGACACGATGTTTCAAAAATTTTTAGCCTACTCCGGTGAGGCGCAGCATCGCTTTCCCATGCGCCGCTTTTACCAGTGGATGGCCAAGGTGGGCTTTATGCGCAAGCAGTGGAAAGGACAGGGCATCAACCGCGACAAGCCCTACTTCGAAGCCCCCGTATCAGCAGCATCTGAGTAGTCTGGGGTTTTTCGGGGTTGGAAATCGAAAAACCCCAGACTACCAATTAAAAATCAATACGTTATGCGACAAAAAACGACATCAGACAGTGCTCCAAAACTTCCCTATACAAATTTGTATTTTTCTTATATTCGCGATTATATTTTAAAAAATAATACAATTTATAAGCTGCAGTTTTAAAGCTGTCCCAACAACACAAAAAACAACATTTAACTAATTGAAATTCAAATCACTGCCTGGGGTTTTTGAAGTTCTAACCCCGAAAAACCCCAAGCCCATGCAAACTGCCAAGCCCCAGCGCCAGCCGGCCCCACTCGACCTCTCGGCTGCCCCGGTTTTCTACGTCACCAACAATGGCCGCTTTTGCGCCACGTTCGCCGCCGAGTACCCCGCCCTGCTGGCCGAGGTGCACCGCGCCATCACGTGGGAAGAGGCCTGGGCCGCCCACATCGCCGGCCACGAAATCATTGTGGACCGCCCGGGCACCCAGCACTGCGTGCTCTTCACCGTGGCCCGCGTGCACGATGGCTTTCGCCGCATGATTGCCCTGCACTACAACACGGTCATTTCCTAGCCATGGCCGACACGACCGCCCCCGCCCTCACCGAAGCCCGCCTGCAGCAGGAGTGCGGCAACTGGCTCAACAAACACCACCGCTACGCCTACCAGCTGTTCTGGCACACGCCCAACGGCGAGGCCCGCGACCGCATCACCGGCGCCCGCCTCAAGGCCATGCACGCCAAGGCCGGCGTGCCCGACTGCTTCCTGGCCTGCCCCCAGCACGACCCCGCCGGCCAGGTGCTGGCCCACGGCCTCTTCATCGAATTCAAGACGGCCACGGGCAGCCTCAGCGCCCACCAGAAAACGATGATGGCCGCCCTGACCCAGGCAGGCTTTCGCGTCGAAGTGGTCCGCACCGTCGAAGAATTCCAAGCCCTGCTCACCGCCTACCTCGCCTGACCCATGCCCCTCATCGACAACACCCCCAAGCTCACTGCCCGGACCGGCGACGCCGCGGCACCGAGTGCCGCGCATCGGGAGGTGTTGCCGCGCGCCGTCCCGACCGTTACGATTTATGCGGACGGCTTTAGTTGCCTCAATGCCGAGGCCTCCAGCCTGGTGGCCCGGTTTGCCAACGCGAGCCTCTGCCTGCACGCGCCCAAGCCCGTGCGGCCCGGCCGGCACCCCAAGCTTTGGGAATTGAGCGCCGGCCGGTGCGTGGCCCTCTCGGCACACCCCGACAAGCCGGCCCAGCTCCGCTTCCGGGTACCACCCGCCGAGGCGCCCCCCGCTGGCCGCTACCTGCTGCTGCCCCTTGCCGGGGAAACGCAACGCTACAGCCTGCTGCCCGGCTAGCTGCGCCGTGTGCCTTTGGCAGGCCCAAAAAGCCGCTTTTGTTTCGGGCCGGGCCCTGATTTGCGTTGTCGAACGCAACCCCCAGAGCCCGAAACCATGCCCACCCCGCACCGCGCCCACTTAGTTGGCTGCCCCACCCCGGGCAGCGCCTTCGTTCTTGAAAGCCGCCTGCTCAAAGCCTACGCGGCCCAGCTGCCCGCCCTCACGCGCCGGGTGGCCCACATCGAGGCCCTGTGCCTGGCCGCCTTCGGCCCCGCCGTGGACCGCTACAACCGTCCGCTGAGCGAAGCCGCCGCCGACCGCCAGACCGCCAACCGCCTCGAACGCCTCACCGACGTGGTGCCCGAGTTGCTGCGGATGCTGCTGCCGCACGAGCAGCAAGCTGTGGCCCCGCTCCTGCTGGAGGCCAACGACCTGGCCGCCTTTGCCAAAGCCGTGATGGCCTACAACGGCGCCGGCAATGCGCTCTACAACCGCGAGCCCGAGCCCAAGCTCTCCGATGCCCGCACCTTCGACGTGGCGGCCAAGGTGCTCGGCTTCGGCAAGCTGGCCCAGGCCGGCACCGCCCAGGCCACGGCTGCCAGCCGCCAGCTGCGCGGCCTGCTCCCCACTGGTGGCCCGCCCCTGGTGCTGGTGCCGCCCACGCAGGCCAAGCCCGGCCGCCTGCGCACGGCCAAGCGCCGCCGGGGCGTGCACCCGCTGACGTTGCCCGGGCAGCTGTGTTTCATGTGGCCCCCGGTTTCGGCTGCGCGGGCGTTGGAGGCAGGTTTGTAGCATGGAGGCAGATGCCGAATTGACGGACAAGCGCCAGCGCTTCATTGATGAATACCTGCTTGATTGCAACGCCACCCAGGCGGCAATACGGGCGGGGTATGCGCTTTCAGGCGCCCGGCAAGAAGGCAGCCGCCTGCTGTCAAATGCTGACATTCGGGCCGAAATCAACAAACGGCTGGCTGAGGCGGGGATGCCCGCAGAAGAGGTTATAAAGCAATTCGTTGACATTGCCAAAACGCGGCTGAACGACTACTTGCAGGTAGTAGTGCGCGAACGGGGCACGAAGATTCCGCAGCCGCTTGCTGAAGCCATAGCTGAGCTAGATGAGAAGATACTCTTCGAGGAAGAGTTCACCGTTCGCTCCATTCATGTCCTTCAACTGTCTGCCAAGGAGGCTGCCAAGTATCAGGCGGGCCGCAGGCAGCATGTGGATGCTATGCGGTTGTCGAAGCTGCGGTATGAGATTGAGCTAAGCAAGAACCCCGATGCGACGCGCCTCATAGACGGCCCGCCGGAAACATATGAGGCAGTAGAGCTTGATATGGTGGCGCTGGCCAACGCCCAGGATTTAGGCCGCATCAAAACGCTTTCCTACACCGAGTTCGGGCCCAAAGTAGAGATGTACGCTGCCGATGGTGCACTGCGTGACTTGGGCCGCGTACTTGGCATTTTCGAGAAAGACAACCGGCAGACTGCTGGCACGGACGTAGAAATCATCATCGGTGGTAGCCCAGAAACGCCAGACGCTTAGGCTGCACATCGGCCCCAGCGCCTGCGCCCCCAAGTTCCGGCCCTACCTGCGCGACAGGAGCCGGCACCTGCTGCTGTGGGGCGGGCGTGACAGCACCAAGAGCGACTTCGTGGCGCTGGAGCTGCTGTTGAGCTGCCTGCAAGACCCGTACTTCCTCTGCGTGCTGATTCGGGAAAAACAGAACACCATTGCCGATAGCCAGATTGCCACCCTGCGCAAGGTGGCCGAACGCGAAGGCCTGGCACCGTTCTTCCGCTTTCCGCAGGGGCCGTCGGCCGTGCTCGAAATCAGCTGCAAGCTCAACAAAAACAAGTTCATTGGGCGCGGCACCGACGACATGGACCGGGTAAAATCGGTGTCGGACCCGACCTGTGCGTGGTACGAGGAAGCCAACCAGATAGCCAAGGACGATGCCGACGTGGTGAGCACCACGTTGCGCACATCGCACCCTGGCGCGGTGATTCGGGAAATCTACAGCTTCAACCCCGACCACAAAGAAGACTATAAGCAGTTCTGGATTTGGAAGAAGTTTTTCGACGCCACGGGCAACCCCAACGGCACCACCTTCGACGGCCAGCTGTCCGTTGACATTGATGGGCAGCTGGTGCGGCAGTCGTTTCGGGTGCTGCACTCCACGGCCCAGGACAATCCGTGGTGCCCGCCTGACCGCAAAGCCACTTACAAACGCTATCAGTTTACCGACCCCTACCGCTACCGCGTGTGGTGGGAAGGCCTGTGGGCTAGTCGCCAAACCGGCAACGAGTTCTACCCCCAGTTCAAGCGCGCCACCCACACCGGCGCCGTGCCCTACCTGCCCGGCCTGCCCATCTGGCAAAGCTGGGACGCCAACTCCCTGCCCTACTGCGCCATGTTCTGCGGGCAGAACGACGACCGCCGCCACCTGCCCGGCGGCAAGCGCACGCTCCGCATCTTCCACGAGTACGCCATCGGCAGCCCCAACAGCGGCCTCAGAAACACCGGGCACGCCTTCCTGAAAGACCGGCGGGCGTTCAAGTGGATGGATTCGGCCGTCATGCTCACCGGCGACGCCAGCATGCGGGCCCGCAAGCCCTCGGACGAGCGCAGCACGGCCCTGGGTGATGTGCTGGCCGCGCTCAATGGCTTCACCGACACGGACGGGAAGCCAGTGCCCGGCTGCCTGAACGGGCGCTCCGATAGCTTCTGGCCCAAGCGCAACCCCGAGGTGGAGCGGCGGCGCGACTTCGTGAACTACGTACTGGCCGGCGGCTTTCGGGAAGTGGAGGTGCAGATTGACGCCACGGCCTGCCCCAAGCTCATTGCCGACCTGGAACTGGTGCAGAAGGGCATCGACGGCAAGCACAAAGAGCTGTACGACGACAAGGCATTGGGCGTGAAGTACCAGAAGCTGGGCCACTTTAGCGACGTGTTCGACTACTGGCTGTGCACCATTCTGCAGCCGGAGTACGAGGCGTTCAAGGCGGGGCGAGGTGGGTGATTTCGGGCCAGGCAATTGGCTCGCCCACTTTTGAATCACCAATCATTCACCAACCCCAAACACCACATGAAGACCTTTGTGCTTCTGCTGCTGGGGCTACTCTGTAGCTTCGCCGCCCCGCCCGGTGCATTCGCCACCGCAAGTACGCCCGCTGTTAAAGCGGCCGTTATCTACAAGCAGATTCAGGCCGTACAAGTCGCCATTGCTGCCACAGCAGCCGAGGCGTCTGCCGTCCGCATTACGCCTGTGGAAAGCCCGGCACCGCCAGAGCTTACTGACGTTGTACTGAACGCAGAGCGTAGCGGAGCCACCAAAGCTATTTACCTTTCAATGTCGGGGGCTCCGTTGCGAGTACGACCTGGTTGGCGTCGCCCGGTTGGCGCAACTTACACTCGATACAAAGCTGCTGCGCTTCGGAATAGTTAGTAAAAGCCCCGCCTCGGAGAAGTTGGCGGGGCTTTTTCGTGTCGTTTCCGGCCGGGCCTTGTCACCCCGCTACTTTGTGCCACGCCCGTAGCCCATGACGCCCGACCAAAGCATCCCCCTCGTTTCCGGCATCCTGCTCGCCGGCCCCAGCGCCTGGCACCCCGATTACGACCGGGTGGTGAAGTATGCCGACCTGTGCCGCCGCTTCGCCACGGGCGACGTCGAACCGCTGCTGCGCACCTACTGGGAGGGCGAAGCCGAGGAACAGCTGCAGCGCCTGTTTCGGCTCTACGTGCCGACCTGCGAAAGCGCCTGGGGCGAGCTGGCCACGCAGTTCTACAAAGTCGCCCGCTTACGGGATGGGCAAGTAGAGCGCAAAATCGTCTACGACGAAGCCGCCGGGGAAGCCGAGCGCGCCCGCTGGACCGCCCGCCTCACGCAAGCACTCAGCAGCTACTACAACAACCGGCCCCTGCAGGACTACCTGGCTGAGCACCTGGCCCAGACGGTGGCCCTCACCGACCCCAACGCCTGGCTGCTCACGGCCTTCGACGCCTTCGACTACCGCACCCAGCAGGCCCGCCCCTACCCGGTGCTGCTGCCCTCTTCGGCCGTGGTGCACTTCACCCGCTCGGCTGGGGAGGTCACCAGCCTCACGGCCCGCTACGCCATCCGCAGCGCCGACAACACCGAAACGCTGCACCGCTACACCACCTACCTGCCCGACCACGCCGTGGACTTCTGGCCGGTGGACAACAGCGGCAACCACACCATTCCCGACGGGCCGGAGTACGCAACGGGCACGGTCTACAACGGCGACAAAATCGCCTACCACTACCAGGTATTGGAGCACGGCGCGGGCCGCGTGCCCGCTTCCCCGCTGGGCTACATTCCCGACCAGAACGCCCGTGGGCTGGTGTTCCTCTCTCCGTTGCACCGCGCCATCAACTGGTTGAAGCTGGAGCTAAAGACGGGGCATGAGTTGCAGATTGTCATGCGCAACATGGCCATGCCGCGCCAGCTGGAATACACCCAGCCGTGTACCGGCATTGAGGCATTGGGGGGCTGTGCCAACGGCCTGTGCCGCAACCCCAGCCCGACCAACCCCAACGACTTCCGCTGCCCCAAATGCCACGGCTCCGGCATTGAGCCCATCAGCAAAAGCGCGTCGGACGTCATCAAGGTGCCGCTTTCGCCGGACCCCACCGAGAACAAGCTCAAGCTGACCGACATGCTGGCCTTCATCGGCCCGAGCCCCGACATTCCGACGTTTCAGCTCAAGTTTCAGGACTGGATTAGCGACAAGGTGCAGGCGGCCGTGTTCGGCCGGCAGGCGCTGCAGAAAACCAGCGGCCCGATGACCGCCACCGAGATAGCCGACCTGGCCGACCAGAAGGCGGTTGCGCTGGGTCCGTTTGCCGACTGGTTCAGCGGCACCTACGTGCACCACGGCATGGTGTGCGGCACCTACGTAGACGCGGGCAAGGGACTGAGCCTGATTTACGACTTCCCCGACGGGCTCGACCTCAAGAGCGAATCCGACCTCTACGCCCAGCTCAAAGCGGCTGTTGAAGCCGGGGTGCGGCCCGACGAAATCACGCGCATCCAGAACGCCATCATGCGCAAGACGCATGCCAGCGACCCGGAGGCCATGCGCCGCTACCTGGTGCGCTCGCGCTTCATCCCCACGCTGGGGCTGAGCGACGACGTGGCCTTCAAGGTGTTTGCGCTGGGCAAGATGACGGAGGACGACTTTATTACCCGCTTCAATGCCGACCGCATCTTCATGGATGCCGAGGCGGCCAACACCAATTTCTACAACCTGAGCGCGGAGGCCCAGGCCGCCGCCGTGCAAGCTCAGGTGGACCTCATCAAGGCCAAGCTGCCCGCCGGTGGCGTGGCATCCGGGAGCTTCGGGCGGCTCAGTGTTTCACCTGTAACGGCTGCTGCCACTGCGTAAGATGACCAAGATTTTCTTTGATACCGAGTTTACCGGACTACATAAGAACACCACGCTTATGTCCATTGGCCTAATTGACGAGTTTGGCGATACATTCTATGCCGAACTGACGGACTATGACGAAAGCCAGGTCAACGAGTGGTTGCGTGAGAATGTGATTGCCAATTTCAGGCTGAACGACCAACAGGCGGGGCAATTCTTTGTCGAGCAAGACGAGCTTTCGCTATGCAAGGCAACGACCATTCGCGCTACCAAAAACGAAGTAAACACTGCGCTAATACTATGGCTGGCTAATCAGGAGGTGCGCAAAGGGCCGATTCAAATGTGGTCAGATTGCTTGGCTTACGACTGGGTTCTGTTCAACGACCTGCTAGCCGACTACACCAATGGCTACCCGCAACTACCCGCGCAGATACATTATATCCCAATGGATATATGTCCGCTGTTTGAAATGAAAGGGGTTAACCCTGATATAAGCAGGGAAGAATACTCAGGCCGCAAAGCTTCTTATTGGACCGGCAGCAAGCATAATGCCTTGCACGATGCGCTAACAATTAAGGATTGTTACTACAAGCTGCAAAATGAAGACCCTACTGCGTAAGCTGCAAGCCTGCTGGCATCTGTTGCGCGCACCGCGCTACTTTCTTTACACTGCCCTTGATGCCGAGGCTAACCTACACCGCTGGAACTACTCCGAAAAGGTATTGGGCGGGGATGTTAGCAACCTTTTGGCTTTCGGTGTAGAAATTGGAAACGATGACCAAGAGGCAACCGAGGGCATAGCCGCCTTGCTGAATGATGCAGGCGGGATACGCCCCGCCGCACAATGGCCTGACGAATGACCACCGACCCACAAGACGCCGCCCGCAAGCGCAGCAACGCCATCCAAGTGCTGGAAGACGCGCTAAAGCAGCACGTCGAAGAAGCCCAGCGCCTGCTGTGGGAAGGGTTGCTGCAGCGGCTCAAAGACCTGCACGCCGACGCCTCCCTGCTGCCCGTGCTGCTGCAGGAGTACGCCAACACGGTACTGGCGCCCCTGGCCGCGCTCTACGGGCAAAGCCTGCTGAACCTACCAGCCTTGCAGCTCGATTACTTCGCTGCGCTGGGCCTGGCCGACTACCAACGCCTACGCGCGCCGCTCACCACCTTCCTTACGGCCCGGTTGGGCCTTGATGCCCAGGGCAACCTGCTGCCCGGCGGCTACCTTTCGGCTACCATGGGCGTAGTGAAGGACCGACTCAGCCAGCAGGTGCTCACGTACGCTTTCCAAGCCCAAGCCAGCGGAGCGGGTATAGACGCCTACCGGGACGGCTTGAATATGCTTGTTGTAGGCAATGGCACGGCGCTAGGCGTAGTGCAGGAGCTATACAAGTCGGCGGGTGATGATTTCAGCCAAGCCGACCGGATGCTGCAACACCTGTCCGGCAAAGAGCTTGGCTTGCGAGCGGCGTTGTACCAAGGCGGCGTCATGGCCCATACCCGTGCCTTCTGCGAGGTGCGCAACGGCCGTGTGTTCGTTGATTTCGAGATAGCCAAGTTCGGCACCAAAGCCGACCCCTACGGCGGCTACACCAACAAAGCCGAGGGGCTGTTCGCGGGCAAGCCCGACCCCTATGACCCCTATAGCGACTGCGGCGGCTACAACTGCCGGCATACCTGGCACTACATTCCAAACGCAACTGCGCTGCGCATGCGGCCAGATTTAGGGGAGAACGACAAGGGTGAATTGTTCATCAAGCCAGTATCTTAGCCCCATGGAACTCAACGACGCCCAGAAAGCCACCTTCATTTACGAAACCTTCCTGCAAGCCAGCAAGGAGCCCGACCTACGCCCGGCCGACGGGGCCACGCTGCTGGCCCAGGTGCAAGGCTGGAAGGGCGGCCTGTTCCTCGACTCCCTGCAAAAGGTAGCCCAGCAGCGGCAGCTACAGGGGAAGCGGCCCACAGGGAAGAACCTGATGCGGCGGCTGTTTCAGAAGTAGTATATTTGCACTGTTCGGCCACGCCTGCGATAGACAAGCAGAAACAGCCAGCATTAAGCCCCGCCCCGAAAGGAAGCGGGGCTTTTTCGTGCCCTACCGCATCCCCAGTTCCCGCAGCGTCTCCTGTACCTCCAAGTCCCACAGCAGGCGGCCCAGGTCCAAGGAGATGCCCAGGCCGCCGGGTAGCGGGGTAACGGTGACGTCCAGCGGCGGGCGTGGTTTGAGGCGACGGCGGAGCGGTTGGCGCATTTCGGGCAGCGGGGAGAGGCGGGGGAGGTTTGGGGTCACAAGATACTCCTTCACCTCAAGCCCTTGCCCAATGACTGAAACCAAAACCAAGGTGGCCGCCGCCCCCGCGCCCGGTTCGCCCGACTTCGACGTGGACAACGCCCCGCAGGAAGAATACGACAAGCACATTGCCATTCTCAAGCGCCGTGCTGATGTAGCCGCCCTGACCGCTTCGCCGCTTACGACCGTGTCGGCAACAACCGAGCAGGCCGCCGTCAACGCCGGCCCTGTACAGTCCGTGCCAATGGAGGCCAAGCACGACAGCCTGACCGGCCAAGTGCAGGAACTGCCTGCCAAGGTCTTCGGCCTACTCAGCGAGGAAGACAAAGCCCGCTTCACCGCCGCCGATGCCCCCAAGCCGGCCGACTTGCCCCAGGCCTAAGCCATGAGCAAGCCCGTCGAAACCCCGACCCACAAGGTGCGCCTCAAAACCAGCGTGGGGCACTACGAGCACGTCACCGAGGCCAAGCTGGAGCAGATGCGCCAAGCCTTCGGCCCGCGCCACTTCGCTCGCAGCTACGAGGTGGTGGCCCTGGCTGAAAAGCCCGCCGACCTGGCTACCAACACTGAGAAACCCGCCAAGGCCGACAAGGCCGAGGCCAGCAAGTAAGACCGAAGCCCGGGCCGGTTGCCCGGGCCTTTGGCCGCTCAAGTTGACGCGGTTGCTATCCTAATGGCTTAGGCCCCATCATGGAAGACCAATTTAAACGCCTTGTCGGGCAGGTTGCCCGAGCGCTGAATCTTTCAGCCGAAACCGTTGCCGATTACGCTGAATCGGATGAAGCCATCAAAGGCTTGTCGAAAGCATTCAAAGACAACCGCGAAACCTTGGACACGGCCGGCTACCAGCGGGCCGAGGGCAAGATTAAGCAGGACGTAGAGAAAGCCCTCAAAGCGCGCGGCGTAGAAGCCCCGTCCTTCGACAAGCTCACCGATGCCTTAGACCAGCTCGAAACCACCGCAGCCAGCAAAGGCGGCGGCACGCTTTCCGACGAAGACGTTCTGAAGCACCCCGCCGTGAAGCGGGCGCTCACAGAGGCCGAAAACGAGAAGATGCGCGCCGTAGATGCCGCCAAAAAGGAAGGCGATGAAGAACTGAGCCAGAAGCGCGCTGCCTTCCTCAAAGAGCAGCAGGATGCCCAGGTAGAGCAGAAAGCCCGCGCAATCATTGCCGAGTTGAACCCCAACCTGAACCCCGACAGCGCCAAGGCCCAGCGGCAAATTGCCCGCCTGGTGGCCGACATCAAAAACGGCCACTACAAGCAGGAAGCCGACGGCACGCTCACCCCCATTGATGCCGAGGGCAAGTACCTCGACAACGGCGCGGGTGGCAGCAAGTCGTTTGCCGAGCATGTGCGCGAGGTGGTGACGAGCGAATACGATTTGCCCGCAGCCGAGAAGCGCGACCATGTGCCTACTGGCACCCCGGCCGCCGCCAAAGCCACGGGCATCAAAACCAAAGAGGAATTTGACGAGGCCTACGTGAAGAACATGGCCGACCCCAAAGCCCTCGAAAAGTTGGAGGCTGACTACCCCGACTTCGCCAAACAATAACCGCTGCCCAGCCGGGCGGCACTTCCCCTTAACTTCCAATGGCAGCAACCGCCGGCGTTTTTACGCCCTCCACCCTGGCCACCATCGTGCGCGCCAGCAACGACATCTTCAAAAACACGCCCGACCTGTACGCTCCGAAAACGGAGGTGCTGAACGAAATCGTGAAGATGCAAACCGCCAACGTGACCCCGGTCACGGGCTCGGCCATCAACAAGGTCAAGGTGGCCTGGCAAGACAGCTCGGCCATCGTGGCCGGCTCCTGCGCCCCCGCCTGCGACCTTGACGGCCCCGAAACTGGCACCGACGGCGTGGAAATGACGCTGAACTACTGCAGCCACACCAGCTTCAAGAAAGAGGTGATTGTGGGCGACAACCCCTACGGCCTGTATCAGAACGGCGTGATTGGCTATGCTCAGTCGGTGGCCCAGGACATCATGCGTGCCAAGCAGGTGATTCAGGAAGATGCCGCGTTGAAGATGCTGGCCAAGCTGGCCACCTTCGCCGGCGTGAATGCCGATACCACCGGCCAATACGGCGCCACGGTAACGGGCACCAACACGACCATCCCCGCCGCCAACTGGAACGAGGGCCTGTTTCCCTTCCTGCAAATGGAGGCGCAGATTAACCGCATGGTGCGCCCCTACATTCTGGATGGCGTGCAAAACGGCCTGTACCTGCGCCGCCTCAACGCCATCCCGAACGCGCTGAACGACTCGCAGCGCGACCAGCAGGCCAAGTTCAATCTGATTGAGGCCGTGTTCGACTACTTCACCTTCGCCGCCGCCGGTCTGGTGAACACCGACTTCGTGGTAGACGGCACGGCCGTGGCTTTCGCAGCCCGGAACCAGTACGCCGTGGGCGCCGTGGAATCGCCCCAGGCCGACCACACGGTATTTGCCATCCCCGGCGCCATCAGCCAGGGCATGGACGGTCAGAACGTGGGCACGAGCCTGTTCAACATCGACGTGGAAGTACAGCGCAAGTGCGAAACCGTAACCCGCGCCGGCCGCACGGTAAAGCGCTGGTTCGACGTGTACGACTTCACGCTGCCTTACTTCGACCTGCTACACGACCCCTACCGTTTGGGCGGCAGCACGAACACGGGCGTGCTGAAGGTGACCAAGGTATAATTACCCATCCGCTCTGCTACGAAAGCCCCGGCCCGCAATGGCTGGGGCTTTTTGCGTCTGGTTTCCGGCCGGGCGCCTTCCCAGCGGTATTTCGTAGCATGCCAACCGAGCCGCTGAACTGCCTTGAATCCCTGGTGGGCCTTGCGCCTGCCGCGCTGCCCTGCTTCCCCCTGCCCAGCGGCGACACCGACTGGATTACCGCCAGCAGCCGCGCGGGCTCGGCCGGCGGGGCGGTGTACGTGAGCCAGCTGGCCGGCCTGAACTTTCAGCCCGCCAAAGCTGACCCCCCCACCGACGTGTACGACCGGCTGGGCAAGGCCCGCAACAGCGCGGCGGCTTACGTCCGGACGGCCATTCAGCAGGCCCGCGGCTACGGCTTCGGAGCCGCCCTGTTCAGCGCCAGCGGCCAACTGGGCAAGGCCGGCAACGGCAGCGTGTACCAAGGCGCAGCAGCCCTCACGCTCACCACGAACTACGTGGAGGGCGGCGGCTACAAGGTGACGGCCCTGGCGCTGCAAACGACCGTTACCGTGGCCGACGTGGCCATTCAGCTCGACGGTGTAACGGTGGCCACCATCACCACGAACGCCCCGCTGCAATCCATCACGCCCTTCGTCATTCCCTTCGACGGCGCTGTGCACCAGCTCGTGCCGGTGGGCCTGCCCGACGGCGTGCGCCCGCTGACCGGCCAGCTGTTCTGTACCACCGGCTGCAACAGCATGGGCCCCGGCACTTTCGGCGGCTCCGTGGCCCGCGGGCTCTCCGGCGTCACCAGCAGCACCCCCAACGCGGGCTTTTTGCTGCGGGTGCAGGAGGTGTGCACGGCCGAAGACGACGTGCTCTGCTACGCGACGACGGCTAGTGCGGAGCTGGCCGATTCGCTGGCCCGGGCCGTGCAGGCCATGGCTGGCTACTACTTCCTGATGGATTTGTTCAGCCAGGCCAACTACTCGCGCTACACGCTGCTCGACCAGAAGCAGATGGACTACCTGGCCAACACACAGTTCAAGCCCTACGCCGACCAGATGATTGCCTGGCTCTCCCAGCCCCAGGGCCTGGGTCGGCTGAAGCACCCCTGCTACA
Source organism: Hymenobacter properus (assembly GCF_015694735.1). Taxonomy (GTDB): domain Bacteria; phylum Bacteroidota; class Bacteroidia; order Cytophagales; family Hymenobacteraceae; genus Hymenobacter; species Hymenobacter properus. The sequence continues at coordinate 993,771 of NZ_JADQDP010000001.1, forward strand.
CCTGCCAGCCCAACCCCTACGGCCCGCGCCTGGCCAAAACCGCCTAATGGAAACGCTGCCCCAAAAGCTCGCCCGCACCAAGGAAGCGGTGCTGCAGGCCGGCCCCCGGCTGGCGCTGCTCTACGCCACGACCGTGCTGGCGTTGGTGACCTTGCGCATTCAGTCGCAGGGCCTGACGGGCAAGCACTACAGCCCGACGCTGATTCCGACCTTTTTCTTTGGCAAAGAGGCGCTGAACGCGGGCGGCCGGGCCTACATCAAGAAGAACAAGCTGGGCAACTGGGCCGGGCTCCGGGCCGCTGAAGGCCTGCAAACGGCCTTTGTGGACCTGACGCACTCCGGCCGGATGATGCGCAGCCTGGCTGTGACGGGCAAGGGCGCCAACGGGGCGGTGTTTCTGGCCGCCATCGTCGCCGCCGACCAGGAGAGCGCCACCAAGGTAGAGCGCAACCTCGCCCGCTACGGCAACTGGCTCCAACCTCTCCCAAGCGAAGCCGCCGAAGCGCAAGCGGCCGTGGCAGCGGAGCTACAGCGCATCACCAAGCAGATTCTGGAAGCATGAAGAAGCTACGCGACGATGAGTGCATTCACGAACAATACACCATCCCCATTTTCGAGGTAAAACTGCATGTATTGGTGGCCAATGACATGGCAGCGGCCTGGGGCATCCTGTGGCCCGAGATAGGCCTACCCGACCCGGCGGCTTTTGGGCTGTTCTGGTTTGAGGAAAGCACACGCACGGCCTACATGGGCCTGCGGGGCGACGCCAACGCACAAACCGTGGCCCACGAAGCGCTTCATATCACGCACGCCATCCTGGAGAACATCGGCCACAAGCCCAGCTACACCAACTCCGAAATCGAGTGCTACCTGCTGGGCTACATCGTGAACCTAGCCACGCCCACCAAGAAAGATAAGCGCATAAAACACCCCGCCCTGTGACTGAAGCCCTTGCCGACCTGCTAGCCGACCGCATCCGCCCGCTCCCCTTTGCCGAGCGCGTGGTGGGACTGGCGCGCCCGGTCGATACGCTCACCAGCGACGCCTTCGAGGGCAAGGAGCAGCCGCGGCGCCTCAAGACGCCCATGCCGGTGGCTTACCCCGCCGGCACGGCCGCCTGCGACCGTGACGAGCGCTACTTGCTGCCCAGCCGCGAAACCAATGGCATCTTCTTCTTCGAGGACCGCGGCACCGTCTCGCGCCCCATCGTGGCCGGGCTGAGCGAGTCCGAAAGCACGCTGCTGCTATTGGGCTGGCTCAACCACGAAGCGCCCAACGTGCCCACCGAAAACCAGGCCATCGACGCGCTGTGGAAGGCTCTCAAAATCGGCCCGGCCCGGCTCACTGCTGGCGACTACCAGGGGCTGGGCATCACCGCCACCGTGCTGCCCGCTGAAGCGGCCCTGTTCACCAAATACACCTACGCGGCCGAGGTAGACCCCATGCTCTACCCGCCCTACCGGCTGATAGGGCTGGAGCTGAAATGCCGCTACCGCCTCAAGCCCATTTGTGTGCCCGCGCCGCCCGCCGAAGAAGTGCCGGCCGGGCTGCTTCCCCTATTGCTTAACGGCCCGCTTGCATGAGTACGACCCTAACCCTTGCCTATTGGATTGACGCCCTGCTGCTGGCCGCCTTGGCCTACTGCTGGGCCTCGGTACTGGTGCAGCCCGGGATGCTGCTGGCGCCGGTGCAGGCGTGGGTGCGGCGCCTCCATCGGCGGGCTTGGTTTTACTTCTACATCGAAGGCAGCCCTGGCCATGTAAATGCCGGGCAAATGGAGGTGGAATACTATGCCGGCCACGACCTCGACAATCAGTGGTGGTGGGCGCCGCTGTGGGGCTGCTTCAAGTGTGTGGCTGGCCAGTGGGCTTTTTGGGGCTACCTGCTGCTGTTTCCGCTCTCGGCTTACCACCTGCTGGCTCACCTGTCTTTCGTGGCCGTCACCATCCTTATCAGCATCCTGCTCAACAAATGGAGCCAGTAACCCCGACCATCATTTCCCCGCCCGTCGACTGCGAGAGCTTCACCACGCCCGACGGGACTACCTACACCCGCACCGACACGCTGGCGCTGGGCCGGGCGCGCCTGTTGCAGCGGTTCCAAACCGAGCTGCAGTTCGGCACCAGCATTCCGGCCCTGCAAAAGCTGGTCATGGAAACCTACGCCGCCTACAATTCCCGCCGGGATGTGGACGGGGCCCAACTGCTGGGCAGCCTGAAAGATCGGCTGGACCTGCTGGGGCAGAACCGCATGCGCGAGGCCGAAATCGTGGCCCTGTTCTACAACGCCCCCGACGAAGACCCCACCAGCTACGACCACGCCGCCATCACGCAAAAGGTCAACGTGGCATGGAGGGCCATAGATGCGGATTTTTTTACCCATGCAGCCTTCAAGCTATTGCTGCGTACCGCGACACACTACCCAAGTCTGGAAAATCTGGCAACGCCGGAACCGTCGGCCCCCGGCTTGCCGACCGCTTAGCCGCCGACGAAGAACACTGGTCGGAAGTCCTCTACCACGTCGGCAAAGGACTGGCCAGCGAATACGACCCGCTCATGCGGATGCCCGCCCCTGAATTCTACCGCCTTCTCGACACGCACCGGCGCAACGCCAAAACCTAAGCAGCCATGCCCGAAGTATCCGCCGGCGATCTGCGCCTCGACCTCACCCAGTACCTGGCCGACCTTGACAAGGCCGGGGCCGCCGCGGGCAAGCTGCTCGACACGGTGCAAGCTGCCGGCGACGCCACCACGGCCAAGTTCAGCCAGGCCGCCCAGGCCCAGGTGCAGTTCAGCAACCAGCTGGCCAACGCCACGGCCGAGGCGCGCAACGCCCAGGCGGCCACCCGTTCGGCCGCCGACGAGGTGCGCCGCCTCTCCGACGCCAACCGCGAGCTGGCTGCCGCGCAGAAAGGCCTGGGCTCGACCAGCGCGGAATACTTACGCCTAAAAGGGCTTATTGCGGAAAACACGCAGAAAATCAAGGAGGCCAAGTTTGCCATTGACGAAAACAAGCGGGCCACCGAAGCCGAGCGGGCCGCTGTGCAGGCCGTGCGCGATGCCCGTCGCGAGGAAGCCAACCAAACCAAGCTGGTCACCGCTGCCGCCAAGGATGCCGCCGCTGCTGCGAAGCAGGAGAGTATTGAAGTTAAGGCCGTAGCAGCCGCACAGCGCGAAGCTGCTACGGCCGCGAAGGAAAGCAACGCCGAAAGCGCCGGGGGTTCAGGAGGCGGCTTTTTTGGGGGCCTGCTGAACAAGTTGCCGGGGTTGGGCGCGGGGTTGTTTTCCGTGGGTGCCATTATCGACAAAATCAAGGAAAAGGTAACGCAAGGACTTGACGACTACGCGGCCCTTTCCGGCATCCAAAACACGTTCAAGGCCATTGCAGGCAGTGCCAGCGAGGGAGCCCGCGAGTATGCGTTTGTGAAGCAGCGGGCCAATGAGCTAGGGCTTGAGCTAACGTCTACGGCCCGCGCCTATACCGGCCTGTATGCCGCCGCGAAGGAATCAAACTTTTCAGTAGCCACCACCCGTGATTTATACGTCGGCCTAACCGCTGCCGGGAAAGTGCTTGACCGTAGCCAGGAAGAAATACGGTCTTCGTTGGTAGCCGTGGAACAGATGATTTCCAAAGGCACGGTCAGCAGCCAAGAACTGAAATTGCAGTTGGGCAATGCCTTGCCGGGGGCATTCGGGTTGGCGGCGAAAGCGGCGGGCCTCACCACCGAAGCCTTTACAAAGCAGTTGGCAACGGGCAAGATTTTAGCCAGTGACTTTCTGCCCAAGTTCGCGGCCGTGCTAAAGGAAAAGTACGTCAATTCGACGGAAGACGCCGCCGCCGGGGTGCGGTCGAATCTAGGCCGTATCAATACCGCCTTTCAGGAAAGCAGCGCCAAAATCGGGGCGTTTTTAGCTCCAGCGGTTAAATACGTGGCCGACTTCGTAAGCAGCACCAAACGGGCGTCCGAAGTCACGGCCGAAGAACAGGTAAAGCTGGAGGAATCGTTAGTGGCTATCACGTCGCTAAACGTGGGCAACAGCGAGCGCACCCGCCTCATCAAAGAGCTGCAAGCGGAGTACCCCGCTTTTTTGGGCAACATCGACGCCGAAAAGGTCAGCAATGAGCAGCTTTCAACCGCTATCGACAAGGTTTCTGAGTCGTTGGTTAATAAAATTCTGATTCAAAAAGAGGATGAAAAGATAGCCGACCAAGCCAAGAAAACAGCCGACGCACTCTATAAACGCACCGCCGCCCAGGTCGAAATCACCAAGCAGTTAGCCGCGCTGAATTTGGAGCGCCAGCGCAACATCAACAGCAGCAACGGGGTGCGCGCCATTAATGACAACGGCAGCGTGGGCTTCGGCATTGACTTTCGCAAGGAAAACCAGGGCCTGCCGGTCGATGTAGCCGGGCAGAATACGGTTGATTTAATTGCCCAGCGGAAGGTGGCGATTTCGACCCTTTCACCCGCCTACGAACGGCTGTTCGCGGCCGTGAAAGCCTACCGGGAAGCGCAAGTAGTGCTCAATACAGAGGAGGACAAGGGCAACGAGTTGACGCGCCAAAAGGCGCTGTTTATGCAGGCGTTGGGCATTTCTACAGCTGCTTCTACGGGTGCATTGAATGGCAACGCTGCCGCCCTCACCAAGTCCATTGACGCGCTGCAAGCCCACCGCAAGGAAATCAGCGACCAAATGCAGGCGCTGAAAACCAACGACTACAACGACGGGCCCTACCGGGCTAAATTGGCCGCTTTTAAGGCCGACCTAGATAAAACGGATAAGCTGATAAACGAACTGCTAGGGAAGCAAGACAAAGCAGCCATAAGCCAGCAGAAAAAGCAAGAAAGCCTTTTAGCCGCTTATCTACGCGAACAGCAGACCTACAAAGAGCTGGCGCTAAAGGCCAGTGAAGCACAGGCCGACGACGCAAAGTCCGCTTCTGAGCGTCAATTTCAGCTTGACCTCACCAACATATACGAAGCCAGCCGGAAGCTAAAGGCAGCTAAAAAGGCGGCGGGAAAGGGCGGCGAACTAGATTCGGTGCAAACCGAGCAAGAAAACATCTTGCTACAGGGTGCTTATGATGCTCACTACAAGCGCCTGCTGTCTATTCAGCGCACCTACCAAGACCAACAGTTAAGCCTTGCTAAAGACGGAGACGAAAAGCAGCTCAAGCAGCTTGATTTAAACTTTGAACGGGAACAGGAAAAGTATGCCAATCAGGCTGGGCTTAAAAAAGATAGTCAGTTAAAATACGAACGCGAACGCGCCAAGCTGTTATTCGACCAAGAACAGAAGCGGCTTGACGAACAGCAGGCGCTAGACCTTGCCGTTGCTGAATCGGCCGCCCTCGACTTCACCGACCCGGTAAAAGCCGAGGAAGTGCGGCAACAGGGCGTGTATGCCGTGAAGCTGAAGTATGCGCTGCTTGAGGTGGAGCTAAAAAAACGCATCCGGGACAATGACCCTACTACAAACACCGAAAAAGCGGTTAAGGATGCCCAGAACGCGGTGGATGCCCTGCAAGCCACCCGCAACAAGGCCAAGCCCTTCGACCTCTACCGCTACATTCTCGGAAAAGCCGATTCCCCCGAGCTGCGGAAGGCACTCGATGAAACGGCCGCTAATGTGGCGGGCTTCTACCGGGAGATGCTGCAAACCCAGCAACAGGCGGCGGCGCAACGGGCAAACGACGCCACTACCGCCATATCCGAATTGCAAAACCAGCTTACGCAGGAATTGCAATACCGGGAAGAAGGAAGCGCCGCCAACGTGGCCGCTACGCGGGCGGCCATTGCCGAACAGCGTCAAATTAGAAAGGATGCCCTAGCTGAGCAGCGCGAGGCGGCGCAGGCCCAGGTGTTACTTGATACGGTCACACAGGCCGGAAACCTGATAACAGCCATTTCAAACATCTTCGCTGGCACCTCCAAACTTGACCTGCTGTTGCCGGGCGCGGGTATTGCGGCGGGTATTACACTCAGTTCGTTGTTGGTTGGGGCGTTCGCCGCCTCGAAGGTTGCCGCCTACAATCAGGCCAGCAACATTGGCAAGGGCTACTTTAACGGTGGCTTCACGCCCGAGGGCGGCAAATACGAAGAGGCGGGCACCGTGCACAAAGGCGAGTTTGTCGCCAATCAGGAACTCACCCGCGACTACCGCCCGCTGTTCAAGGCCCTGCACGAAGGGCAGCCGCAGCATATTGATTGGAGCGACCCAAAACTAGCGGCGCTACTGCCCGACCACACATTGCCGGGCAAGCTGCGCGAAGAACGGCAGGCCAGCATCGAACACCACTACCGCCTGAGCATGGAGCCGCTGCAAGCCAAGTTCGACGAAATGGAAACCCGATTAGCCAGCATCGACGCGACCAACAAGCGTATGGCCGAACGGTGGGATACCCATCCAACCGAAACCGGCTTCATGAAGATTGACCCTGAAACCAATAGCATTCACCGCATCAACGCCTAGTTTCATAAAAAAAGAATCACTCTATATCATTCGTGCTGTCGGGTAGCTGCATGACGTGCTGAGAATGCGTAATAATTACGAAGTCATGCGTCTTTTCAACGATTGCGCCGGAGCCGTTTTTGATTTTGTACGTGTGACTGTAGCGCGTTCCCGTGGTAGTAGTATCGAGCAAGCTAGGCTCTATGTCTCGATTGTGAAAGCGGGTCGGCTGGCTGAATGAAACAGGGGCGTAGCTGCTGGCGTCGGTCGCGTGGGCTTTTACGTAGTCCGAAATGAGGCTTTCGGGCTTGCTGTTGGCCGAACAGCCGAACAGCGATAAGGCAAGGGGCAGCAGATAATTAGCTTTCATTCGGCCAATATAGCGCGAAGCCCGCCAACGATTGCCCGCGCGCAAAAGGTGGCCTATCTCGCTTCGCGCAGATTTACGGACGATTGGCTTTTAAGGGCAAAACGCAAAGGCCCGGCCAAGTAATCGGCCGGGCCTTTTTACAAGGGAAAGATTTCTAGGATTTCTTCGCAGCTTGAGAAGCATTCGGTTTGACCGATAAAGGGCCTTTGTGGCCAGTATTTAAGGTGGGCAAAGGATTCTAGAATACTCTGTTCCCATTCAAAAACCGCAGTTGCATTGTATGATTTGTGAATAGCGAGAATCTCGTACCGGTAGGTGCCGATACGAGTTTTGCCCTCTAGGCCAAACCTCTTTTTGAGGGTTTGATACGTAATCCCGACTTTATAAAAAGACTCGGATTTGGTAAAGAGACGGACAAAATACAACTGACACAAATGCCCGGTTGCTTGCTCAATCCACCGCCGCCTTGTTTGCACAGTCCCGCACTTAGCACAGCCAATGCCTTGTGTGTGGCTTGCCGGTATTTGCTCAAAAATGCCATGTTCAGGGCAGATAATGCTGACTTTGGAATTTGCAGCGGCATACGTCACCAACGAGTAATCATATTTTTCGCCGTGGGCAGCGCGGGCACGGGCCAAGAATGTGGCGGCAGCTTGTTCCCGCTGTCGCTCACCGTTGGCAACATCAGCGCAACGCGGACAGCCTTGACCGCCTAAAGCATGACTTTTAGGCCCTTGCTCAAAAATGCCATGTTCAGGGCACCCAATCTTAACCTTGGTATTGCCGTTACTGTACGTCACCAACGAGTAATCATATTTTTCGCCGTGGGCAGCGCGGGCACGGGCCAAGAATGTGGCTAGGGTGCCTCTTTTTTGGTTGCCGATTGTGTCAAGCCCACAATTAAGACAGCCCCTGCCAGCCATATGGCTTTTTGCGCTTTGCTCAAATTCGCCGTGTTTGGGGCAGATAATCTTGACAAGGCCCAAGCTTCCCGCATACGTCACCAACGAGTAATCATATTTTTCGCCGTGGGCAGCGCGGGCACGGGCCAAGAAGTTGCTAAGGCGCTTAGTTTTAGCTGCGCCCATTCTTAGATAACCGCATTTTTGGCAACCATTGCCTTGAAAGAGTGAGCCTGGCAGTAGTTCAAAGAAACCGTGTACAGGGCACCCAACCTTTACTTTGGATGTCTTGCCCGCGTATGTAGCAAGCGAAAAATCATACTTGCCCACGCCGTGAGCGGCGTGGGCTTTTTTGATGAACTCGGCTTGTGTGAGTTTTTCGGCCATATCGTCAAATTTCGGTTACTTGGTTCCGTAATACAAACGTGCCGACCTTCGGCAGCGCCTCTAAAATTCCTTCAACCGCCGCGTAGCATTCCGTCCGGCCTGAGAAGTCCAAAAGCGGCGCGTACGGCACGAACCCGGCCCCGTGTAGCCGTTGCTCCAGGTCAAACACTTTGCCCGCATCCCAGCTACTAAACCGGGCCACGGTGCGCCACTTGTAACCCGCGAAGCGCAGGGTGCGGAAGCGTTGGGTTAAGTTGAACGTGATGCCGATTTTGTAAAAGGCGGGCTCCCCTTCGTTGCCGTAGAGCTTCACCACATACAGCACAGCCTTTCGGCCGTGCTGCTGGGTCATCCATTGTTGCCGGTGCATAACTAGTTTCTTAGTTATGGCGGCGGCCGGGGTGGCGGCGCGTTTGTTGAAGCTCTACCCCTGCCAACGAGGCCACCACCCAAACGGCGGCGTTTAATTCGCGTTGCCGCTTGGCTTCGCGTTTGGCTTCGCGGCTCAGCTTGCAGTGGTGAGCGTAGAGGCCCGTCAGCAGGCCGCGCCCGTAAGCGTGGCAGGCATCAAAATAACCGTACACGCAAGGCGTGTACCCTGGCTGGTGCAGGGTCACTTTTAGTGCGTTGGGGTGGTCGGGCGCGAGGCGGGGCGTTGCGTCGAGCATTCGGATTATCCACGCTGCTACGCGGGGGGCGTAGCGGGGCGGGCCGTACTTCGAGGCTTGCCAGTCCGGTGTTTTAACTGATTCAATTTGGATATTCAGCGGCTTAAGCTGCCAGCCCTCGCGCAAGGCGTGTAGGGTGCCTATCCAAGTGAGCGGCACGAGCAGTTCCGAGTACTTTATCATGGCCCGCGCCCCTAAGCTGCCTGCACATAAGACACCGACACGCCACCGTCGCCCACGGCCCGGCCCGCGTAGCCCGTCAGGGCCGCTACGGCCAACTGCCCGTTTCGGCGCACCACCAAGCCCGCCCCAGCGGGGCGGGTGGGGGGCGTGGTGGTGAGGGCCAACAGCTCGGCAATGAGGGCCACGGCCCCGGCCTCGGTGAGCCGGTTGATGTTCAGCAGCGTTTTGGTTTTTTTGGCGCGGCTTACGGCGGGGTGGTTGCAGAGGCAAATGATTTGCTTTTTCTGCTCAGCCGTGGCGTAGGCAACGGGGGCAAGCTCACGCTCCGAAAGGAGCGTGAGCACGTTGCAGTACCACTTTACCAAGACTTCGGCCGACTGGCAGCGGGCCACGCTGGCAGCGGTGCGGGCCTTTTCCTCGGCCGTGGCGTAGGGAGAGTAGGTTACCGCGTCGAGCACGAGGTAACGGAGTTCGGAGAGGCGCTGGGCCTCGGCTTGGGTGGCTGCCGTGCCTGCGGCTGCTTTCCCGTTTTGGGTGTTGTTGTACATTTGTACAGTTGTTGGGGGTGTAAGAGTCCCCACCTAGTAGCGGCCCTTGCCGGGGCCGTTGCGGGAGGCCAGCCTTGCCGGGCTGGCCTCTTTGCGTTCTAGGGTGGTGGGGGTGTCGCGTTTCGACTTGACAAATATACGTAGAAAAAACGTAGATAAACGAAAGAAATAAAATTATTTCTCTAGCTTTTTTCTACGTTTTTCTTGTACCTTTGACCTGTCAACCCCACGGTTCTACACGCTATGAAAAACCCGATACCCGAGAAGCCCCGCAAGCCGCAGATAAACATCACGGCTAAACCTGATGAAGTGGCGCTAATTGAGCGCGTAGCTGAGAAACGCGGCTTAAGTGTTTCGGCTCTACTCCGCTCGCTCGCTCTCGACGAGGCCCGCCGCCTGGGCGTCGAATAAGGCCCCAACCTCACCATCCAACCCCGGCCGAAACAGGCCAGCCGTGCAACAGAGGCGGGCGGGGTGCGCTTTTTTAAAAAAAAGCCGCCTGCCAACCCCTAAAAGCCTTGCCAAGTACACCGTGCGCGAAGCGACGGGGGCCACCTTTTGCGCGGGGCAATCGTTGCGGCGGGCTTGCGTATGTCAAATATATTTCTAGGAAATAAATTTGAACGGTCCTTATCTTTGTAACGTACCTTACAAAAAAACAAAGGCCGCCCCTTGCGGAACGGCCTAAGCCCTACTTAATCCAGTGAGTTGCGGCCACCGATAGGGTGCCGCTTCCCGCTAGAAACCACAAAAGCCATTTAAAGAGCTTCGGTGGCATCCGGACTTTGAGCAGTAACTCAAAATCCGTACTCGCTTGGTCCTTTTTCATCTTGCATGAAGTAAAAGGGTTGTCAGAAAACCCCTACACTTCTCGAAGCCCGTTTGTCTGCCAGGACATTCGGGCTTCCCTTTTTCAAGGGTGGCCGTTAGTCTGGGGACTTGGTAACGCGAGTACTCCAAAGATACAAAGCCAAGCTTTGGCTTTCATCTTTTATGCTGCTTTTGTTAGGTGAATTATTCATTTAACTAATTGACTGTCACAAACATAATAGAAATTTAACGACTTTCCAAATAGGCGTCTGTTTGAATGCTCAACGGCGGGGCTTCTTTGCATGTTTGGCTTGCCTACTACCAAAAGCACGAAGGCGCTAAATCTTGCTAGTTTGTGGATAAGTTTTTCGCAGAGGCAGGACTTGCCGGTGGACTGCCATTAGCTGAACAAAGCTACCTAGCTGGTATTGGTGGGTCACTATGCGGGCGGGGAAAAGCGTTAAACGGCGTTTGCTGGGCAAGCATGGAGCAAACTTAGGCGCCCTGGGCAACGAATGATGCCGCCTCGCCTGGCTTTCGCTCGAACCAACCGCAGCAATGCGCAGAATGGGCGTACGGGTATACTATTTCAGGCGGCAGCTTCTTACCATTAAAAGCGGAAAGGTCGCTAACTATAACCGCTCCTAGCCCCTTCGTTTCCGGCCGGGCAGCGCCTCGCTCCACTTTTGGAGCATGGCGCTGCCTTTGCTCGCAATTGATACCCGCACCCTTCGCTTTTCCTTTATTTGGAGGGGCGTCACGCGGCCGTGTGCACCTCGCAGCCAGGGTAATGCCAAGCTGACGCGAGAGCCTGGCGACGACTCGTCGCAGGGCTCCTTTTACTACCGGAGCAAGCTCAGCGCCTTAACTTTTGAGGGTACTGACTATCTGCGCCTGCTACAGATAGAGCAAAGCTCTGACCGTTGCACGCCCATTGGGCTGCTGCTGGAAACGAGGCCTAACCCTTACGAACCGTGGCAGTCCGAGGAGCAATTTGTATTCACCTGCAATGAGGCCAAGTGGGACCACAAGGAGGGCACGGCCACGGTTACCCCGGCTACAGATGACGCTTACCGTCTCTTTTTAGAGAATTACGACCAAGAGTATAACCTTCTGACGACACCAGGGGCTCGCTCGCAAGTAACGGCCGAGCTGGCTACATTGGCGGCTGGCACGTTCGTCGAATTCCTGCGCATCGACGCCAACGAACAGGCCGACTACCTCAACACCGAGGGCTGGACCACCTTCTTGGTAAACACGAGCTGGATTAGTGGCGGCGTGACCCAAAAAGGCACTCGCAGCCGGGATATTCTGCTCTTTCGCTATCGGCTGCCGAACCAGGCCATGACCGCGCCCGTGCCGCCCGGCACCCAATACACCCCAGTGGATATGTCGGGCCGCGGCTGGACGGTATTGCCTGACTCAGAAGATACGGTTAACCACACCATTGATTACGTCAAGACGCCGGCCATTAGCGGGTTCAAGCCCTACAAAATCAGCAACTACGGCAACTGGAACGACCCGAACAACCCGGCGGCACGCCCCATTTACGATGCCCAGCTGCTGCTGCTGCCCTGCTTCCAATCCCCGGCCGATTACGGCTACACCAACAGCGATTACCTGAAGGTAACAGGTTCGGGGGGCTCGGGTGGCGGTCCATCTTTGGGTGGGGCGTTCAACAGCGAGGCCGACGGCGGGCAATGCCTGAACGTGCGCCGCAACGTGGACCAAGGCGATTCAGAACCAGCTAATTCAAAGTCACTATGGTGGCGCTTCGGACAGTTCAAGTTCGGCCGCTGCTTCCCCCTGCTTAACGGCATCCACCACCTGCTGCAGCAAACCGTGGCCGCCACGGGCCAAACGGCCTTGCTGCCGACCACGCCCGCCGGGCTGAGCGTGGGGTTCAGCCAAGACCCCAACCCGGCCACCGGCGAAACCGGGGCGGCCAACGAGCTGCCGCGCCTGCTGCTTTCCGCCGGCTCGGACGTGAAGCGCTACGGCGCGAGCGAGCCGGCCGACCGCCTACTGGTCAGCCTCAAGCAGGTACTGGCCGACCTGGCTGCGTTCTACGACTGCGGCTGGTTCATCGACCCGGCCACGGGCAAGTTTCGCATCGAGCACCGCGCCTACCTCGAAACCAGCCGGGCCGCCGGCGCGACGCTGGACCTCACGGCCCTGCCCGACGCCCACCTGCCCGAGGCCTACAGCTACCGCACCGGCCAGCTGCCGCGCTTCGAGGAATTGACCGTCAGCAACGCCACCACCGAAAACGCTGCTGCTGGCATTTACTTCGACAAGGCCAGCATCGACTACGGCATGGGCGGCTGCGTGAACGCCCGCGAAGGGCAGAACAAAGCCACCAAAACCAGCGCCCGCCTCACCGGCGACGTGGCCGGCCTCGTGCTGAGCGGGGACGCCATTCCCGATTCGGCCATTGCCCTGCTGGCCCCCGACACCGCTGGCACGCTGACCAACGCCAACCAGCAAGTGGCGGCCTCCGAGCTGCTGCGCCGCTACCACCGCCGCGGGGCGGCGGCTGCGTCGGCCACGGTAGCCGGGCAAGCACTCGTTGTGGATTCGGTGCGCCCGACGCGCCTGCAGGAAGGCATGAGCGTGCCGCTGTGCTCGCTGCGGGGCATCGACGGCACCACCCACCTGACTACCTCGCTCGGGCCCGATGGGCAGCTGGCCAAGGCCGAGCTGGACTTGCTGGCCGGCACCTGCACGCTCTCGGCCTTCCTGCCCCCGCTCACGCCCACTGGCCCCGCGCCCGCCTGGCACCGCGACTTTGCCGACCCATTCACCACCCAATTCAGCTAACGCATGCGCACGAAACAAGAACTGATGGAGCGGATTGAGCGCCTGCAAGGGCAGAATGAGACGCTGGCCGCAGAGGCCAAAGCGCACTATGAAACGCCTTACCACCTCCAAACGCCGGAACAGCGCCAGTGGGACGGTGACGCCAATGTGCGCCAGTCCCGCGCTAATCAGAGTGAAATAAACGCCCTCCGCTGGGTGCTGCAAACCGCCATTTAAGTGCTCAACGCCCACGTTTTCCCCCTCGTCGCACACCCCGGCCCGGCGCCGGAACTGGCCGCCCGCTCCGGGCAGGGCGGGTGGGAGCCCTACGCCCTGCCAGCACCAAATGACCGGCTGCTGCCGTTCGTGCTCACGCGGCTGCGGGCGCCCGGGCAGGCGGCCTGGCTGAACTGCGCCACCATCGTAGACGCCGACACGGAAGACGTGCTGGTTAACCTGGCGCCCACGGGCCAAACCGCCGGCAGCCCGCCCGCCCTGGGCCTGGTGCTGGCCAAGGTCATCGACGGCGACCGGGAACACTTTCTCTACTACGGCGCGCTGATTGCCGGCCTGGCCCTGCCCTGCGGCCGCCCCCTGCGGCTGCTGCTCGACAACGCCTGGCAGAGCGCCCGCTTCGTGGCCATCAATAACCTGAGCGGCTACCAGAAATTAGAGTGGACGCACCCGGGCCCGCTGTCGGGCATTCCCTACGGCACGGGCCTCGTGCAGCGGCTCTACGTGGAAAACGGCGGGCTCCAGTACGCCGCCCCGCGCGAGGTGCAGGCCAGCAGCCAGGATGCTACGACCGGCGCCCTGCGCACCGACTACTTCGCTTCCTACGCCAGCCGCACATCCACCGTGCCGCCGGTGCCGCGCTTTCTGGCCGATGCCGTGCAGGGCGCCAAGGCCCACAAAACCTTTACGGTGGACGGCGAGCCCTGGCGCCTGACCGGGGCCAAGGAAACCGAAGCCGGCCCCGACGGCGGGCGCTGGAGCCTGCAGCTGAGCCTGGAAAGCCTGGAAGCCCTGCAATCCCGCACGGCCTGCCCACCTGCCCCCTTGGCCGTGCACGCCTTCGACCCCGTGGCCGACGCCCCACGCGGCTGGCGCTGCGGCGACACCTCCGACACGGCCCCCGACTGGCAGACGTTCCAACGCACCTGCGCCGAAGCCAACGACGGCAGCAACAGCGGCCTGGTGAACTGGAGCCAGCGCGACGTGAACCCCTACAGCGCGGGCTACAGCAACACGCGCTCGGTGCTGAATGCTGAAACCGACACGGTGCTCTGTCCGATTCCGCCCACCTACTACTCGGCGGAAGTGAGCGACCTGGTGACGCGCAACAACTGCCCGAGCGGGCAGGTGGGCGGGGCCGTGGCCTACACGATAGCGGCCGGGCTTTTCAGCAGCCGCGAAAGCCAGGCCGATGCCGACGCTTCGGCCCTGGCCTACTTCAACGCCAACAAACAAGCCTACGCCAACACCCACGGCACCTGCACCAGCGCGGCCTTCCAGCCGGTCTACTACGACAGCGGCACCTTCACCGGCTGCTTTGCCTGCCAGATGGTCAACCCCGACAACGCCAGCGACGTGCGCAGCGCCACGGCCGACGAGCGGGCGCAATACTTCGTGCCCGAGGTGCCCGACCCCGCCGGTTCCACCATTCCCGTGCAGTGCCCGCGCTGCTAAGCCTTTTCCGTTTTCATTCACCCCAACCCCCAACCCCTTTTTCATCATGGCCATTGTAAATCCCGACGACCCCACGTTGCCGACCACCTGCGACACGTTCGCCTTCGACCCCGATTTGAACCCCGGCGATTGCTACACGCCGGACGTCAACGTGGGCCCGTGCTACAACCTCTACGGCTTTGACGAGCCGTTCAGCGCCGCTCCTACCGCCACCGAAATCGCCACCCGCCTGACCGCGGGCACGGGGGTAGGGCCGTTGGTGGGCGTGTTCAGCAAAGCCGCCAACACCGCTTCGACCATCCGCGTGGACCAGCGCGACGTGCCCATCCCCTCGAATCAGTCGTGGGCCGTGAAAATCACCAACACCAAGCCCGTGTACCGCGAGCTGGCCCGCCAAACCCAGAACGGCGGCATCAGCAAGCACTGGTTTGCGGTCGATTCTAACGGCCAGTGGTTCGGCGGCCAGAACGGTATCTGCCCCCGCGCCGACGGCGGCCCGGCTTCCCTGCAGCTGAGCCAGGTGATTCCCACCGGTGAGCAGGAGCCCCAGACCATCGAGGGCACCATTAGCGCGTTCGGCAAGTTCGACGCGAAGGTGATTACCTCGCCGGTGGCCCTGGTGATTTAAGCCGCCCGGTGTTCTGCTAAACAGCCCACTGCCAGCCTTTCCGGCCGCGCGGTGGGCTGTTGCTGCTTTGTGGTATGGCAGTACGGCGCACCCGCTCAGAACTATCTTCTCTCCGCCTTCAGCGCATCCCCGATAACCCGCTGAATGTTATCACGCCCGCTGACGTACGGGCGCAGATGGAGGACATGGACGCCTCTGCGCTCAATCTCTCCGATGATGGGCTACCTGTTGGGCCCGGCGGCGCGGGTTCTTACGGCGCGCTCACGGGCCTGCCTACGGATAGCGCACCGCTGGCGGCATTGTTACGCCGCGGCCCCAACCAGCGCCCCGACCTCTGGAAAGAAGTGCGCTACATGACCCGGGCCGAAGCCAACGCGGGCAGCGGGGGCGATGTCTTCGAGGAGCTGGACTTTAGCACCTGCTGCATCTTCACGACCGTCATTGTCGAGTTCTACCGCGAAACGCCCACCAGTAACCTGGTGTACGGGCAGAAGCTGGTGGCGCAGTACGACGGCGGCCCTTCGCCAGCGTACCAGGTGGCCCGCCACGGCGGCTTTGCCACGGGCACGGGCGAAACCGTGCCGGCCAAGTGGGTGAAGGTGGAAGAGGTGAAAGCCGCCCTGCCCTACGTCAGCGTGCCGGCGGGCTACCCCTTCGTGACCACGCAGTACGTGAGCGCCTACGTGCCCGACGCCGCCACCGAGCAGTTTTTCCACCCGCGCACCGATGGGCCCCACCCGGCCCCGACCAGCCAGGAGGGCGACCCCGTGCACTGGCTGCCGGTCAGCAGCGCGGACGTGCCGCAGGGCTCCTTTCAACCCATTGCCGCGAACCAATACGGCGCGCACCCCGCCTTTGCCGACCAGGCCACCCTGAATGCCTACCTGCTGGGCCGGCTGTCCGGCACCCCCGCCGAATCCGCCTCTTTCACCGACGCCACCCCCGCCTAACGCATGGCCGCCTCCGACCTCATTGACCGCCTGAAAGCCAAGGTTCCCCACCCGCCCACGGCCGAAGCCACCGCCAGCATCCCCGTGCAGCAAAAGCACCTGGCCGCCGACGACGTGGACCTGGGCTTTCTGCTTGCCGACATCCTCACGCGCCTGCAAGCCCTGGAAGGGGGCACGCCCGCCGAAACCGCCACTTATACCGACGCCACCCCCGCTTAATCATGGCCAACCAGATTCTCGCCAAAGCCACCGCCAACAACACCAGCAAGGCCGTGGAATTTAAACACCCCACGGCTGGCACCTGGCACCTGGGTGTCCTCAACAACAGCTCGGGCAAGTACGAGCTGCTGCTGGGCAACGGCGGCGCGGGCGGCCCGGCCATCGCAGCGGGCTCCTATACGGGCTTGAAGTGCCGGCTGGTGGGCACCACCACCGAGTACGGGTTTAGCGGCGCGGCCGTGACGGTTTTGGGCACCACGCTTCCCTCCAACGCCGCCAAGATGATGCTGCTCATGGGCCAGAGCAACGAGGTGGGCATTGCCGACAGCGAGCTGATTGCCACCACCCCGGAGCTGGCCGCCGTCACGCCCGCCCTGCTGCGCGAATTTCAGCGCGTTAAAATCTGGAATCCCACGTCCCACGCCTGGGAGAAGCTGCAAGTCGGCGTCAACAACCTGTCCTGGACGCTTCCCGGCGACCACCAGTGCTACGGCCCCGAGCTGGGCATTGCACAAGCTTGGGAAGACCTCAACGCCACCGAGGTGCTCTACCTCTACAAGTTCGCCCGCTCCGGCGTGGGCATTGCCTACTTCGACCCGGCCAACACGCAGAGCTACTACCCGCAGATTCGCACCGAAATAAACGAGGCGAAAGCGGCCCTGGCAAGCCAGGGGCTGACGCCTAACGTGGTGGGTGTTTCGTGGAACCAGGGCGAGAGCGACGCCGGCGATACCGCTTACGCTGCCAAGGCGCAGGCGCTGGAAGATGGGCTGCTGGCCGACACTCTGACCGCCGCAACTACGCGCTGGGCCATTGGCGAGGTGAAGACCGACACGGTAGTACCGGCGCAGCAGGCCGTGTGGGCGGGCAACAACGCCGCCACGCACGTCCTCATCCCAACCGCCTCGTACCTCACCCACGACGGGTTGCACTACGACGTGCGCACTATGTTCAACATGGGCGACGTAGACATCTACAACGCCATCTTCCAAACCAACCGGGCGCGGCGCTTCGCCAACGCGGGCGGCACGGCCCCGGCCGCGCCAACCATTACCAGCTTCACTCCCACGAGTGGGGCGGTGAGCAGCACGGTGGTCATCACGGGCACCAACCTAACCGGCGCTACGGCCGTGGCAATCAACAACTTGGCGGTGGCCAGCTTCGTGGTGAACTCGGCCACGCAGGTCACGGCCACGCTCAGCGGCAGCCAAACCACGGGCACCGTCAAGGTCACTACGCCCGGTGGCACGGCCACCAGCACCGGCACATTTACCGTGACGACCAGTGCCCCCGCGCTGCCGGTGACGCTTTACTACCAGTCCGAGCCCAAGATTGCGGCTTTCCCAGGCCCCTGGGACGTGGCGGGCAACGTGGGCGACGGCCCGGGCGGCGCGTCCTATTTGCTTGGCGCAGACGGTTTTCGTGGCATCTCCTTCACCGGCACCGGCTTTCGGCTACTGCACGCGAGCTACGGCGGGCTGTCGCAGAAATACGAAGTGTACGTTGATGGCGTATTGTATGACACGGTGTACGAGGCAACGGACAACTCGTTGCGGGCCGTCATTACGGTGGCGGGGCTGCCCAATGCGCAGCACCACGTTCAGGTGGTCGGCCGCACGGTGTACGGCGCTTACGCTTGGCTGGGGCAAGTGGAAATCACGGGCACGCTCGAAACCTACACCGGCCCGACCACCATCCCCGCGCGGGTGAGCGCCGGCATCTTGGGCCTCGGCACACACGAGCAGGACGACCCGGCTTGGCTGCTGACCGGCTCTTTTGGCTCGGCCAGCAACGGCATCGAAGCAGGCGGTTCGGGCCTGTTCACGCTCACCACAGGCGATAAGGGCGAAGTCTACCTGGAAGCCGCGGTGGACTTCGTGTTCGACCTGGTTCACTCCACCATTGCCGGCTACCACACCACCTACACGGTGGACGTGACCGGCTTGCCGCAGGCCACGGTGGACATCAGCACCGACGCGGGCACCAGTTCTTATGCCGTGCGCTACACCTCGCCCACCATCCCGGCCGGCAAGCACTTGCTGCGCCTGACGGCGCTGGGAATGCTTTCCATTGACCGCATTGTGGTGCGCGCCGCTTAACCCCGTTCCTCTTCCCGCTGCTCCGATGCCAACCCCTCCTCAAAATTCTGCATGTCTTCCTCGTCCAGCAGCGGATAGGGGTAGTGGGACGCGGAACGGCCCGCTTTCAACAAGTCGCGCACCCATTGGCGCAGGCGGTTCCACAGATTTTTCATTTGGTAGAAAGTAAGGCAGGGGTCAAAGCTACCGTTTCCCTTACCCAATACAAGCCGAGCTACACAGAATACTATTTTCTGCTTTCCTGCTACCGCTTCCGCCGGCCCTGGGCCCACCTCTTCATCTCTGCCACCCCTGCTTCATGGCTGCCCTCAAAGTCAACCCCGACAACTCGCTCACCATCCCGTTCCCGCTGCTGGCCATTCTGCTGACCTTCTGCCTGGCCGTGGCGGCGTGGGGCGGCAGCATCCGCAACGACGTGGCCGACAACAAGCGCGAAGTAGCCGAGCTGAAGCAGTGGAAAGCCGAGCACGAAAAGCGGGCCGCCGAGCAACTGGCCCAGGTGCTGGCCGCCAACGCCAAAACGGAAGCCGCAGCGGCCGACTACTACGCCCGCCAAACGGCCCAGAACGCCGCCATCCAAGAAACCCTGACCAACGTGCGCATCACGTTGGCCGCCAAACGCTAGCCGTATGAAACACTCCGTATTCCTCCTGTTTGTTGTGCTGTTCACCAGCTGCGCCGGCTTCCGAGAAGCCCAGCAGCGCCGCCGCGTGGCCAAAGCCGAGCAGGTGCTGGCCACATACAAACGCGACACCCCGCCCGACCAGCAGCTCACCAACCTGGTGGCCGCGCATCCGGAGCTCGAAGGCAAGACGGTGCGCGTGGTGACCAAAACCGACACGCTGCGCGTCCCCGGCGCCACGGTCACCGTCACGCTGCCCGCCGTCAGCACGGCCGCCACGGATAACGCGCTGGTCGATTCGCTCATGCGCTCGGCCGCCTCGCAGTTGCACGCCAAGGACTCGCTGGCCTACGCGGCACGGTTGCGGGCCATCCTCGCGGCCCGGCCCAAGCTGAGCCGCGACACGCTGGTGCAGCGGCTGGGTGTGCTGACCGTGCGCACCTGGGTAGACCGGCAGGGCCGGCCCCACACCACCGTCACCAGCGCGCCCCAAAAATTCGGGTACGCAAAGGAGGTGCACGAGACGGGGCCGGTGGTGGTGCGCAAGGAAATGACCACCTGGGAGCGCATCTGGCTCTTCATTAAAGACGCCAGCCTGCTGCTGGTGCTGCTGATTGTGGGCGGGGTGGTGCTGGTTATCGCCGTGGTGGCACGCCGCCGCAGAAAGGAGCCCGCCGCATGATTACGCTGCCCGCTTCGATTACCTGGTTTGCCTTGTGGTCGCTCTTTGGCTGGAGCCTATTGGCATTCCTGCTGTGGCTCTGGCTGCGGCACGAGCTGACGCCTGCCCGCTTTCTCACCATCTGGGAAAGCGAGAACGTGCTCAGCATCCGGCTGGTGCTGGCCACGGCCGTGGTACTCTTTACGCTGTGCATGCAGGGCGCGGCCCGCATCTCTGACGCCATGGCCACCACCAACTACGGCTTTGCGGCCGTGCTGCTGGGCTTGGGCACGGCCAAGGTGGTGGGCAAGGCATTTGCCAGCCGCCCAGCTACGCAAATCAATGCCCCCAAGTCGGAAATCGACGCCAAAAATTCCACTATTAAAACCGGTGATACCGAATAAGCCATGGCTACGCTCCCCAAACAATTCAACTACCTGGCCGGCAAAACCGGTCCCAAGGTGCTCATCGAAGCGCTGCGCTGGCTGGGCGTGAAAGAGGCGCCCGGGCCCAATGTGGACAACCCCGCCATCCTGGCGTGGGCCGCTTTCGTGGGCGCCAGCTCTTACTACAAGCACGACGCCACGCCGTGGTGTGCGCTGTTCATGTCTTTCGTGGTGAAAATGGCCAGCTTCCCGCTGCCGCATGACCCGTTGCGGGCGCTGAGCTGGGCCACGTTCGGTACGGCCGTACCCGCCGGGCAAGCCAGCTTGGGCGACGTGCTGGTGATGGCCCGTGACGGCGGCGGCCACGTGACGATGTACGTGGGCGAAGACGACACCCACTACTACGGCCTGGGCGGCAACCAAGGCGACAGCGTGTGCATCGCTGGCTTCCCCAAGGGGCGCATCGCCTACGTGCGCCGCTGCCCGTGGCGCAACCAGCAGCCCGACGACGTGCGCCCCATCCGCATCAACGCGGCCGGCGTGGTCAAGGCTGTAAGCGAATCCTGATTCACGCGCTCCTAATCCTTATTCCTCACTCTTAATTCTTAATGGTATGAAATTCCTCTCAGGTTGGCTCGGCGCACTCGCCGGCATCGTTGTGGCCGGCATCGTGCTCGGCATTATGGTTCTGGTCACGAAAACCGACGCACCCTCGCGGCCGCTGTATTTTGTGGCGGCCCTGGCGGCCTTCGTCTTATTTGCTTTCGTTGGCGCCAAAAATACCCGGCGCTCGTGAAGCCCTGGCTCATCGTCGCCATTGTCTTGGGCCAGCTCGTCGGGCTGGCCTTTGCTTATTATGCCCCGCGCTTCTGGATAAAGCGCGACGTGGGCGACTTTAATAAAGACCCAGCGGCCGATACCTTCCACGATGTCTTTCACCGGCAACGGCTGACGTGGCGCATTGCCTTCGACGTGGTGGCCGCGTTGGTGTGCTCGGCCCCTCTGCTTTGGAGTGGGGCGCCCCTCTCCTTCTGGGTTGGGGCCGTGGGCCTGGCCAGCATCGGAGGCGCTTACTTCTTTTTCAAGTTCAACCCGGGCTTGAGCTTGGCGCGCGGCTTGGCCTACGTGCAGCAGTATTACGTCAGTTTCGACCCGCGCGCGGCGTGGTGGCCCGATAGGTGGCTGGCGGGCCGGGCGAAGAAGGCCATTCCTTGGGGGCCCACCACCTTGAATTGGGAAGAGGCTGATGCACTCGACAAGAAGCGCCGGGCCTACGCTGCCCGCGAGCTGGAGCTGCTCTGCCGCTGGGTGCTGGCGCTGGGCATCGTCACCTACGGCGTTTGCGCTGTGCTGTCGTGGCGACTAATGTTATAAGTTGGACACCAGCTGCTGGCCAAGCTGAGGAAACACCAGAGACGTAAACGGATTAACAGCCTTGAAAAAAACTGTTAGTATAAATCCACACTTTGCTTACATTTGCTCCTTTCCGTTAAGGCTAAAACCCCCCACCATTTCACTGTTGGCGCAGTGGAATAATGAGGGGCTAGGCGAAGGAGTTACTCCTTGTTAGCGGTGATAAGTTTGGCCAGCAGTATCAATGCCGGTCCGATTCGCTTCAGGAGCGATGGCTTGCAGATGCCAATGATGAGAATCACGGCAACGAAAAGCGAGATTAGCAGAAGCTTCAATTCTTCTAATCCCAATGAAAACGATACGTGCATTTACGTGTCGGTATCGCCACAAAAGGGCTGCCACTGGCAGCCTTTTTTTGTGGCCAGTGGAGGGTTGCTACGGGTTCGCGTCTTGGCCTACATTGGATTGGGTCGTTAAGGCAGTTGTGAAAGAGCAGAACCGAAGGCTGGGGCAGCAGCCGACGGGCAGTTATTCAATTCCGGAAATTACCTCTTGTGTTTTCCGACGACAAGGAAAAGTTCCGGAAGTTTTCCACATATAGCTTAAACAGCCACACTAAGGCGCTTTGTATTAGAAGCAAAAAAGCCTCGACCAACCGGCCGGGGCTTTTTCGTATCATTGCGCCATGCGCTACGACCCCCACAACCAATACGACGACGATGTACCCTGGTGGGCCAAGGTGCTGGGTGTGGCCGTGCTGTGTGGGCTGGTATGGGGGCTGCTCTGGGTGGTGAAGTGGTTTGAGCACCACTAGCCCGGGTGCCCGATGGGCCGCAGCTCGTCTTCGAAGTAACAATCCCAGTGCGGCGGCCCGAGCCAGTACACGGCCATCCGGTGGTTCATTCCGTTTGGCAGCCGCGTCATGACCCAGCCCCGCCAGCGCACCACGTAGACGGGGCCGGGCCAGCGCAGTTGCACCAGGTTGCCCACGTCGTAACCGAATTGGCCGTAGGGAATCATTCTGTTTCCGGCATCCAGTCCGGCAGCTTCACAAACGCCGCGTAGTCCGGCAAGCGGTCGTCTTCGCTGCCGGCTTCGAAGGCAAAGCAGAACTCGACCTCTTCCGCCACCGTGTCGTAGGCCAGCTCGGCGTAGAAGCCATCAGGTAGTTGGTAGAGCAGCGCTGCCCGGTGGAAGTCATCCCAGCGCCGGGCCAGATAGGTGCCCACCCGGTAGACGTAGGCCTGCTGCACTTCGTCGGAGAGGTTGTTAAAATCGTGGAGGGTCATGGCCTAATTTGCTGCCTGAATCAATTAATTTCACACACCTTCTCGCACACCTTTAGCAAAAATGCCCCTCACCATAACGTGAGAGGCATTTTTGTGGGCCCACTTGGAATCGAACCAAGGACCTACTGATTATGAGTCAGTTGCTCTAACCGATTGAGCTATAGGCCCGGTGCTGGAGGCAGTCATCTTTCACCTCAACCCGTGCCGTTGCCGGCCCTCCAACGCTGCAAAAGTACGACCTTCGCGCACGGAAAACCAAGCGCCTTCATGTTACCTCATTTGCTCTTTGATTTCGGCGGGGTCATTATCGACATCGATTATGACGCCACGCCGGCCGCCATGCGCCGCCTGAGCCGGGCCGGCAGTACCATTGAATTCTCGCAGGCCCGGCAGGCCGAGCTGTTTGATAAGCTGGAAACCGGCCACCTCTCCCCCGCCGAGTTTCGGGATGGGTTGCGCGCCGCCTACGACCTCGACGCTACCGACGCCGAGCTGGACGCCGCCTGGCACGCCATGCTGCTCGACGTGCCGGCCGAGCGCTTGGCCCTTATCGGCGAGCTGCGGGCACAGGGCCACCAAACAGCCCTCCTCTCGAACACCAACGAGTTGCACATCGCCGAAATCAACCAGCGACTGGCCGCCAAGTATGGCTTCAAAAACGGCATCGCCGATGTGCTCGACCGCGTGTTTTACTCCCAGGAAGTGGGCCTGCGCAAGCCGGGCGAGGAAATCTTTCGGCACGCGCTGCGCGAAATGAACTGGCGGCCCGAAGACGTGTTATTCATTGAGGACAGCCCGCAGCACGTGGCCACGGCCCGCCGGCTGGGGCTGCAGGTGCTGCACCTGGCCCCGCCCCTCACCCTCACGACTGCCCTGCCCGAAGCCCTCCGTGTCTTTCCCCGAGAATACACCCCCAACTCACGCTGAACCCGACCATGCCGGCTGGCCCGCCGATGTGGTAGCGCCTCCCGCCAGCCCGCTTGATGCCCCCGAACCCCAGGACCGGCTGCGGGCAGCGCGCCGGCTGTTTCGGCGGTTTGAGCGGCCAGCGCCCTCGCCGGGGCGTACGGCGGCCCTGCACCTCGGGCTGTTTGTGCTCACGCTGCTCACCACCACGCTGGCGGGCGTGGTACTCACGCGGGGCACCATCGACCTGCTTCCACTGGGTTTTTGGGTGTTTCCGGCAGTGCCGCAGCCGGGCGAGTGGGCGCGGGGCCTGGCTTTTGCGCTGCCGTTTCTGGGCGTGCTCACGGTGCACGAGTTCGGGCATTATTTCACGGCGCGCTACAACCGCGTGCGAACCACGCTGCCGTATTACGTGCCGTTTCCGATGGGGTTGGGCACATTCGGAGCCGTTATTCGCCTCAAGGAGCGTCTGTTTTCGCGCCGCGAGTACTTCGACATTGGGCTGGCCGGGCCGCTGGCGGGCTTCTTGGTGGCGGTGCCGCTGCTCATCTACGGGTTCACGCACCTGCCGCCGCTGGAGTACATGTTTAGCATCCACCCGGAGTACGCCCGGTTTGGCGCCGACTACGCCCGGCACGTGTACCCGCCCGACGCGCAGGCCCTTACCCTGGCTAAGCCTCTGCTGTACCAATGGCTGGAGAAGACGTTTGCCGACCCCGCCCGCTTGCCCCACCCCAACGAGCTGCTGCACTACCCGGTGCTGCTGGCGGGCTCGTTGAGCTTGTTTTTCACGGCGCTCAACCTGCTGCCCATGGGCCAGCTCGACGGCGGCCACATCCTGTATGGCCTGCTGGGCCGCCGCATTTTCAACCGGCTGGCCCCGGTGCTGTTCACTGGCTTCATTTTTTACGCCGGGCTGGGTTTGTTTTCGCTGCGCGCCGACTGGCAGACCTGGCTGTATGGTGGGCCGGTGTACGCGGGCTACCTGGCGCTCATTTTCTGGCGGGTGCTGCCCCGTCCCTGGCTCGGGCTGTTGCTGGCGGCCGGCATTTGGGCTGCGCAAGTGGCCGTGGCATCGGCTGTGCCCGGCGCAGTGGGCAACCCCGGGTGGCTAGTGTTTGGGCTGCTGCTGGGGCGCTTCACGGGGGTGGCCCACCCGCCCGCGCCCGACGAGCGGCCCCTGAGCGCCGGCCGGCAGGCACTGGGCTGGGTGATGGTGGTTATTTTTGTGCTGTGCTTCACGCCCAGCCCATTCCGGTAGCAGGGCTGAGTTAAGGCACAGGTCGCGCGCTTTGGCAATGAACTCCACGGCTAGGGCCACCCAACTATTCACAAAACGGGTATTTTTTCGATTGATTTTTGGCCGGCACTCGCCCGCACTTCTGCATGATTTTTAACCAAAAGCAACTATTCCAAGGCACTACGCGCGTGGTGTTGCGAGCTGAAAGCCTGTACGTTTGCAAGCGCAACCCGCAAGGCGTGGCTACCCTCGAAACCGAAGTACCCTATGAAGAAATCCTGCCGGTGAAGGCAGTCGAGCACCGGCACATTCCCGTCAATCAACTGCTGCTGACGGGCCTGCTGCTGGTTTTTCTGGGCTACCAGCCTTGGCGGCAGTGGCTGGCCACGGGCCAGGCAGGGCTGTCGCTTTATCTGTGGTGGGGCATACTGGGGCTGAATGGCCTGGCCAGCTGGGTGCGCTTCGAGCAGCAGTGGTGCACCTTCCGGCTGCAAACGGCGCACCTGGTGGTGACGCTGGCCGGCCGGCCCTGGCAGCGCAAGAAATTCCGGGCTCTGGCGGCCGAGTTGGAACGCCGCACCAAAACCTACCTCCGCTCCGAGTACGGCCAGGTGAACCCGCTGGGCTTTATCGAGCCGCAGCTGCGCCGGGTGGCCTGGCTGCACGAGCTCAACGTACTCAGCGCCCGTGAGGCGCAAGCGTTGAGCACCCGCCTCACCGGCCGCCGCAGCACCACTCCGCTCAAAAGCATGGGCCAGGAGTTGGAAGCGCCTTATTTGAATTAGGAGAGATGTGTGGCCTGTCATCCTGAGCAGCGCGAAGGACCTTGTCACGTTAGCGCCTTCTGACAAGGCAAGGTCCTTCGCGCTGCTCAGGATGACAGAAATGTAACTGCTTCTTTAACAAAAAGCCCCGACACTGCACAGCGCCGGGGCTTTTTCACATTATTGGGCTAGTCGCTGAGAACAGGACGGATTGCTTCGCTCTGCTCGCAATGACAGGCGTTTCCCTACTCCCGCGTCACGCGTAGGGTCTGGGTTTCGCCGTCGAGCACCACGCGCACCACGTACACGCCGGCGGCCAGGTGGCCCGCCTCGGGCAGGGATACGGCGTTGAGGCCAGAAGCTACTGCCACCGGCCGCTGCACTAGCAGGCGGCCGGTGAGGTCGTACAGCGCCACCGACGCAGCGCGCGGGGCCTTTGTCACTTGCAGGGCCAGCGAGAATCCGGCTTCGCCGAAGGGCACCGGCTGGGCCTGCACGCCGAAGCTGGTGGCCGCGGCACTGCGGGTGGGCAGCATGGCGGCGGGGGTGCTCAGCGTCCAGGTTGCCTGCACCGGCCCAACAAACTCGACGTAATTCAGAACGGTGCTTTGCCCGGTGCGCGCGTAGGGCGCCCAGCCGGAAGCGGGTGCCTGGATGGGAGGGGACATAATTGCAGCAGCGGCAAAGGGCTGCACATCAGTCTCACTTAAGCCGTTCAGCTCCGCGTCGCGGTAGCTTAGGCGCAGGGTGGCACTGGCCGGTGTGGTTTGCGGGTACGACATGGAGTAGTAGCGGCGAATGCTGGTGCGGGCCGGCGCCTGGCCAATGGCGCGGTCGGTTACGCGCAACACGCTGACGGTGCCGGGCGTTAGGCTGCCCGAGTTAAGCGTAGCCGCCATTCCAATGCCGCCAAAATCCTGGCTCGTGCCCGGCAGCAACGGCCCAGTGGTGCTGACGTAGCCCGACACATAAGAATCGGCCGTTTCGGTGAGGCGGGCACCGGCCAGATTGAGCAGGGCAGACTGCGTGGTTTTCAGAACGCCCCGCTGCATTGTGGCCGCAACGCTTACGGCCACGAACTGCGCCAGCCGCGCGGTGTCGGCGGCGGCGGGCAGGTTCACCAGCAGGCGAGGCACGTTGAAGGGCTGCACGGTGCCGGAGGGTGCGCTGACGGTCGCGGTGCTGCCGCGCAGGCTAAGGGTGCCATCGGTGCCGGCTATGGTGGCGCCGGCTTCCAGGGTCAGGTTGCCGTACACTTCCAGCGTGCCGCCGTTCAGGGCCAGGGCCGTGCCGGCGCGCAGCGTGAGGTTGCGCACCTGTACCAGGCCAGTGGTGAGCACGGGCTGGGCTCCGGTGCCGCCGCGCACTTCAGCGTCGGTGGTGGGCGTGGGCAGGCAGGTCCAGTTGGTGGCCAGAGCCAGGTCGGTGTTTTGGCGGCGCTGCCACTGCGGGCCGGGCGCCACGCGCACGCTCACGGTGTCGCGGAAGGCGCAGCCGCCGGCCGTGGTGGTACCAATGTAGCGGTAGCGGCCGGGCGCGGTGGGCACGGCGGCCAGCATGTCGGAGCCGTTGGCCGTGATGCCATTGGGTCCGGTCCAGGTCACATTATTGTCGCGCGTGACGAGGCCCCAGGCCGTAACCGGGCCCACGTCCGCAGGGCCGCCGTCCACCACAAACAGGTTCCAGGTGCCGGCCTGTGGCGCGTCGCGCAGCTTGGCAAAGCCCGTGGGCTCGTCTACTTGCCAGGTGCCGGTGAAGGGTGCCGCCCCGGCTCCCAGGCTGCGGGCACCTACAGAATCGATGAACACCGTGTTCTGGTAATTTTGGCCGGCGCCGCCGCGCATGTTGCTCAGCAGCACGCGCGTGCCATCGGGCGCTTCCACATACAGGGTCAGGTCGCCGGTGTAGGTGTGGGTGATGCTCACGCTGATGCCACGCAGGTCGAAAAAGCTTTCGGCCGAGCCGGCCACTACCAGCGGAATGCGCACCCCGGCGGGGTTATTGTCCGGAATCTGCACGCTGCCCGTGAACCGGTATGGGCCGCCCAGTTGGTTTTCAAACAAGCGGCTGCGCAGGCGAACCCGGCCGCCCACACAGGCCACCGAGTCGGCGCTGATGGGGCCGGTGGCTTGGCGGCGCGCCACTACCGACACGGTTTGCTGGTTGGTGCAGTTCGTGCCTGGCGTGGCCGTGGTCACGGTGTAGCGCAGGCGACCGGCCGTGGCCGGGGTCACGCTCACGCGCTTGCCCGCGGCGTTAAACCCTCCGGGGCCGGTCCAGGAGTAGAGCTGGTTGGCCACGCTGTCGTCGGCCGTCACGCGCAGGCCCACGGCACCGAAGGCCTGGCCCTGGCCGGCGCACAGGTCGGCTTGGGTGGCGGCGGCCTGCAGCACGGGCTGGCTTACGGTCACGCTCACATCCTGGGCGCTGGTGCAGCCATAGTAAGGGTCGGAGGCCAGCACGGTGTAGCGGTAGGTAGCCGAGCCACCCGTGGCCGGAGCGGCCGGCGTCACGCTGGCCGTGAGGCCCGTTGCATCGAGGCCGGGCCCGGTCCAGCGCACAGCGGGCACGTCGGTGCTCAGGCGGTTGAAGAGCAGTTCCGTCAGCTCTACGGTGCCGGCGCTGCCCACCTGGTTGTCCATTACCTCCAGGTTGATGGTGGCCAGGGTGCCCGACGGCGCCAGGCTGGCAAAGGTGGCGGCGGGCGTGTAGGTGCCGGTGAGGGTGGTGCCGCTCACGGTGGCGGGCAGGGCCGCGGTGGCCGCGTCCGAGAACGTGAGGTCGAGGGCCACGGGGGCCGCGCCGGCCGGGGCCGTGGGCAGGGCCGACGCCAGGTTCAGGTACGTGGTGGTGCCGGTGCTGGTGCGCACGGCCAGGCGCAGGGCCAGCTGGCTGGGCTGGGCGTGGTTGAGGCGCACGCGCACGCCTTTCAGGTCGCTGTAGTTGCGGTAAATGTTTTCGAGGCCGTGCTGGTAGGTGGCACCGCTCGTTATGACGGTGCTGTAGGCCAGGATGGACGTGTAGGTGGTGCTGCCGTCGGGCACGGGCACCACGGCCAGGTTGCGCAGGCGGCGGGTGTTGGGGTAAGCGGCCGTGGCCGTGAGGCGCACGGCGTTGCCCGCGCACACGCTGCTGGTCGAGGCCGTGGCCGTGAGCACAGCCGCATCATCGGTGGGGCATTGGGCCTGCGCGCCGGCCGGGGCCGCGCTGCTGTTGCCCAGGCCCACGGCAAACCAGGCATCGGTCACGGCCTGCACTTCGGCCGAGCCGGAACCGTACAAATCGGCCGCCGCCTGAATGGTGAACATGCGGGCCGAGCGGTAGTCGGAGTTGGGCGTGAGGTAGAGGCGCTCGGCGCGGTAGGCAATGCGGGCGGCTTTGAGGAAGCCAAGGCCCGTCACGTTATACGCCTGCTGCTGCTCGTTCACGCCGGTTTTGCCCACGGTCAGGATGTAGTACCAGTGGTTGAGTACGCCCGAGTTGGTGTGCACGCCGCCGTTATCGGCCGTGCCGAAGCCCCAGCGCTGGCCCTTGTAGTTGGCCGGGCAGGGCGAGAGCACGGCCGTGCTCAGCGGGTTGCTCATCGAGCGCAGGCCGCCGGAGGTGCGGCAGATGTCCTCGCCCACAATCCAGGTTTGCTTGGTGGGGTCGACGTAGTTCTCAATGGTGGCCCCCCAGATGTCGGAAAAGCCTTCGTTTAGCGCGCCCGACTCGTTCAGGTACACCAGGCCGGCCGTGGCCTGGCACACGCCGTGGCCGGTTTCGTGGGCGCACACGTCCAGGGCCGTCAGCGGGAAGAAGGTGGTGGCCCCGTCGCCGTAGCGCATGGCCGAGCCGTTCCAGTTGGCGTTGTCGTAGTTGGTGGAGTAGTGCACGTAGTTCACCAGCTTGCCGCCGGCCCCGTCCCAGGAGTTGCGGCCGTGCACGGTCATCCAGTAGTCGTACACCTGCGTCGAGCCGAAGTGGGCGTCGAGGGCCGCGTTGTCTTTGGCCGTGTTGTTGAATTCGGCCGCCGTCCAGTTGTTGTCGAGGTCGGTGAAGTCGGTGCCCGTGGCCAAGTTGGTGCCGTTGCGCAGGTTGTAGGTTTCGATGCCGGCGGCGCGGGTGTAGTCGCGCAGCCGGTAGCTGCCATTGAACAAGTCGGTAGCCACCTGCCGCGAACCCATGTAGCGCGTGGCAAACGTGCCCGTGGCCGTGCTCTTGGCACCGCGCACCCCGGCCGGGCGGGCCGCCGGGGCCGCGTGGGCCGCAGCCGAGCCGGCCGGCACCAGCCCCTTGGCGTGTTTGATGATGGCGTCCTGCAGCACCACGTCGCCGGTGCGGGCGTCTACGTACACCCAGGCGCGGCTTTCGGGCTGCTGGGCGTAGATGTTGAATTTCCAGGCCAGCACCAGCGGGCGCCGGGCGGCGTCGGCCACGCGGTAGTCTTCCACCAGCACCAGCTCGCCGCTGGGGCGGTAGGTGGCGGCGGGGTTGCCGGTTTCGCGCTTGATGTTGGCTTCCTCAGCGGCATCGTCCCACATGTAGCGGCGGGCGCCCACGGCAGCCAGGCCGCGCTGCAGGGCGGCAGCGGCGCTCAGGGCCGGCTTGGTGCCGAGGCCGGCGGGCACTGGCTTAAACTCGCCGCTGAGCACCCCGGCTTCGCGGTGCACGGTGTACACGCCGTGCTCCACCTTCACGCCGTTGAAGTACTGCTGAAACCGTTCGTGGCGCTGCCCCAGGTCGTCGG
Source organism: Hymenobacter properus (assembly GCF_015694735.1). Taxonomy (GTDB): domain Bacteria; phylum Bacteroidota; class Bacteroidia; order Cytophagales; family Hymenobacteraceae; genus Hymenobacter; species Hymenobacter properus. Next base: position 1,024,425 of record NZ_JADQDP010000001.1, read on the forward strand.
TTTCCACGCGCAGGGCGCGCAGGTCGTCGGCGGGGCGCAGGCCCAGCTCCTGGCGCAGCAACTGGCGGCTGTCGGTAGGCAGCTGGCGCAGGGCCGCGGCCGATTTTTCCGGCAACGCCCGCAGCTGCGGGGTGCCGTCGGTGGGCAGGGATTGGGCCGATACCGCCGCCGCAGCTAGCAGCGGCAGCGCGCCCAATAGCCCGGCGCGTAGAGGTTGTTTCATGCAAACGATGAACTGATGTGAAGGGAATGCGAAAGATACACCGATTTCGACGGTTCTTTTTGTGTTTATAGTTTCGATATCACAATGACTTTCAACGACGAACAACCAGCCCGGCTTTCGCTGCTAACACCTGTCTGGCAAGGCATCGCGGCACTGTTTTTGCGCGCTGGGTTTCACTTGGCCGCGCTAGAGGCAACCGTTTTTTTGCTACCGCCGAGTACAGCCAAAGCAGAACTTTAACGCGCCCGCCTACCTTTGCTATCCTAACTCCTCCCCCGCCGTGACGCGCTTTCTGGCTTTTTTCCTCACTGCTCTCATGCTGCTCCAAACCCTGGGGCGCGAGGTGCTGGTGCTGGACTACCAGCTGAACAAGGCGGAAATCACGGCGCGGTTCTGCGTCAACAAAGCCCGGCCTCAACTGCATTGCAACGGCAAATGCCATTTGGCCAAGCAGCTGCGCAGGGCCGAGGGCGCCGATAAGAAAGCCCCCACCGAGGCCCAGGCCAAGGTGAAATATGAGGTGCTGCCCACCGTAGCCTTCGAGCTGGCCGCGCCCCAACGCTGGCGCCGGCCCGCTGCCCACTTCGCAGCGCTGGTGCCGGGTGCGTGTGCCGCCGGCACCGCCCGGGGCGTATTCCGCCCGCCCCTCCTGCTGGTCTGATTCCGGGCTCGCTGCTTTCGGCCAGGCCGGGAGCACTGCCCCACTCTTACGCCCGATGGTTTCCGCATCGGGCTCATGCGCGCGCCATGTTGCCGCGCCCTGCAATCAGTACTCGTTTATTTCCCCTTGAATTTTCCGATGAAACGTTTTTTCATTTCTGCGCTTTCCTTCGCCGCCCTTTCCCTGACGGGCTGCAAAAAAGACCAGCCGGCGCCCAGCCAAACCGGCACCGTTTCCTTCGCTTTTGAGCAAACTGTGGGCACCGCCCCGCTCACGCTGAACACCCAGACCTACACCACGCCGTCCGGCGACCAGTTCCGGGTCAGCGCCTTCCGGCAGTACATTTCTAACGTGAAGTTCAACAAGGCCGATGGTTCATCTTATGCCGTGCCCGAGAGCTACTACCTGGTGGATGCAGCCGTGAGCAGTTCGCAGGAGGTAACGATTACCGACGTGCCCGTGGGCGACTATACGGGCGTGACATTCACCATTGGCGTGGACAGCGCACGCAACGTATCGGGGGCCCAGAAGGGCGCGCTCGACCCCAACAACGGCATGTTCTGGACCTGGAACTCCGGCTACATCTACACCAAGCTGGAAGGTTACTCGCCGCAGTCTTCCACCGGAGGGCTGGTGTTTCACATCGGGGGCTTCAAGTCGCCTAACAACACAATTCGCACGGTGTCGCCGGCTTTCCCGTCGGGCACCAAGCTGCTGGTGCGCAACGACCACAGCCCCGAAATCCACTACAATGTGGACGTGATGAAGATGTTTACCGGCCCCAACACCATCCGCTTCGCCACGCTTTCGAACACCATGGGCGGCCCCAACTCGGTGCCGGTGGCCAATAACTACGCGGCCGGCATGTTCACGGTGGAGCACATCCACGCTAACTAAGCGCCCACTCTCATGTCGCGTTTATTCAGCGCCTCGCTGGTCTTTGGGCTGGCGGGGCTGCTGTTGGCAGGGTGCCAGGTTCCCGACATTGCGGTGACGCCCACCGAAACGGTGCCGGGCACCGCCATGCCCGCCAATTTTCCGGCGCCGCTGTATGCCGCCGCGGCCAACCCGCCCGATGCGGCCACGTTTGCGCTTGGCCGCTCCTTGTTCTACGACCCGCTGCTCTCGCGCGATGGCACCGTGTCGTGCGGCAGCTGCCACCAGCAGTTTGTGGCGTTTGCCCAGCAGGGCCACCGCGTCAGCCACGGCGTCGACAACCGCCTGGGCACCCGCAACGCGCCGGCCCTGCAAAACCTGCGCTGGAAGCCCAACCTGCTTTGGGACGGCGGCGCCAGCAACCTCGAAACCATGCCGCTGGCCCCCCTCACTAACCCGGTGGAGATGGACGAGACGCTGAGCAACGTGCTGCGCAAGCTGAACGCCAACGCCGGCTACACCCGGCGCTTTGCGCAGGTGTACGGCCCGGGCCCCATCGACTCGTACCAGTTTCTGCGGGCGCTGGCGCAGTTCACCGCCTCGCTCACGTCGGCCAATTCGCGCTACGACCATTATGTGCGCGGCGAAGGCTCGGCCACGCTCAGCCCGGCCGAGCTGCAGGGCCGGCAGCTGGTGGCGCAGAAGTGCGCCAGCTGCCACGCCACCGATTTGTTTACCGACGAGTCGTTTCGGAACAATGGACTGAACGCCACATTCGGGGCCGACTCGGGCCGGGCGCACATCACCGGGCGGGCCTCCGACGTGGGCCGCTTCAAGGTGCCCAGCCTGCGCAACGTGGCCCTCACGCCGCCCTACATGCACGATGGCCGCTTCAATACCCTCGAAGAAGTGCTGGCGCACTACGACCACGGCGTCATCGCCTCGCCTACGCTCGATGCCGCGCTGCGGCCAGCGGGCGGCCCGGTGGGCATTCCGCTCACGGCCGCCGAGCAGGCCAACATCATTGCCTTTCTGAAGACGCTCACCGACGAGGACTTCCTCCACGACGCCCGCCTGGCCGAGCAGCCCTGAGCCTGCCTTGGGCCCGGGGCCTCACCCCTCTTGCTTGTTGCTATGAAATTGAAAAATATCCTGTTGCTTGGCCTGCTGCTGAGCGGCCTGGCCCTGCCCGGCCGGGCCTGCGACATCTGCGGCTGCTTCATGGGCATCACGCCCTACGACAACCAGAGCAGCCTGAGCCTGATGCACCGGTACCGCGTGTTCAACGGCTACCGCGCCTACGGGCAGTCGCCGCAGTTTTTTCCGGCCGGGGCGCGTCCGTTCTTTCCCTCGCCGCTGAACGGCGACAACGGCTACACGCACAACCACAACGGCGACCCCAACGATTTTGAGGCCTTTCGCGTCATCGAATTGCGCGGCAAGTACTTTCTCTCGCAGCGCGTCGAGTTGAATGCGTTTGTGCCCTACGTGATGAACACCTCACAGATAAACGGCCGGCAGCTCAACTCCTCTGGGCTGGGCGACGTGACGCTGTTTGCCGGCTACCACCTCATCCGGGCCATCGAAACGGCCGGGGTGCAAAGCCGCCTCATCGTGGGCGGCGGCCTGAAGCTGCCCACCGGCGAGTACACCCGCCAAAATGCCCAGGGCCGGCGCTACCCGCTGCTCAACCAGATGGGCACCGGCACCACCGACGGGTTTATTTACGCCAATTACATCGGCAGCTACCACAGCTTCGGGTTGAGTGTGAACAGCAGCTACCGCCGCTCGACGGAAAACCGGTTTCAGAACAGCCTGGCGCCGAGCACGGCCACGTTTGCCAGCCTGTTCTACCGCCTGCCGCTGGGCGAGAACTGGCAGGTATACCCTTCGGCCGAGTTTTTCTACGAGAAAACGGCGGGCGAAATGCTCGACGGCAACCTCACCGGCGAGCACGCCATGAACAACGCCCTGCTGGGCCCAGGCCTGGGCGTGTACTACAAAAACCTGTCGTTGAACACCAGCTTCCAGCTGCCCGTGTACAACGCCGATACCGACCACCCCGTGAGCGCCGGGCGCTTGGTACTGGCCGTGGGCTACAGCTTCAACCAAACCAAATACCTGCTCCACCGCAAAAGCTGAACGCTGGGAACCCGTGCTGCTGAGGCGCGTAGGAAGTTTATTCATCCACTTTCTTTCCTTTTGCAGCTATGAGCATCACCCTCAATCCGCAGGCTGTGGCCTACGCCCGCCGCCTCATTCAGGACGGCAAACTCAAGAACGACCAAGGCCACTGGGGCCAGCACAACCCCGACTCGACCAGGGAAAATGCCTTCCTCGAAAAGCACGAGATGGAGGAGTATGCCAACTGGCACCTTGGCCTCGACATGAGCAAGGGTGCCGACACCAAGGGCCGCTACCACTTTCCCTACGGCGACTTCAAAACCGTGCACCGCGACGGCCTGATTGCCGCCAAGGAGCGCGCCGCCCAGCAAGGCTACAAAGATGTTGAAAATGCGGCCGACGAGCTGTTGGAACTGCTCGAGAAAGAAGCAAAATAGCGCTGCACGTCCATGCAGAAAGCCCCGGCCGCGAGTGCGGCCGGGGCTTTCTGCTATTGACTGAATGGGCAACTTAAATCTTGACGTCCAAGCTATTTCACGCCACAATAGGTCACGCCCGATGACACCCGCTCGTACACGCTGTTGATGGCGCAGCCACCGCCGGTGGTCAGCTCCATGCGACTGTCGGTGAGCGAGGTAATGATTTCCTGCCGGTCGTAGGACTGCCCGTTGGGCGAGTTGGCCGATTTAAAGAATAGCACTTTGTCTTCGCCGCTGTCGTAGCTGTGCTTCACGGTGCGCACCTCGTAGGTGCTGCTTTCCTGCAGCTGGCCGTTGTAGTAGCGGGAATACTGCTGGTTGGCCCCGAGCATCAGCCGGGAGTCCTGGCCAGCGGGCACCGCATCCATTTTGCCCGTAATGCCGCCGCCAGACACGGTGAGGCGCCATTCGCCCTCCACGGTCACGGGGGCTACGTCGTGGGTGCGCTGGCAGGCGCTGAGGCTGCTAATGGCCATGACCAGCAGCGGAGCGAAGCGTTGGATTGTAGTCATAATCGGGGAATTTTGAGGATGGATACCCGCTTGACCGGCACCCCTCCCCCGCCGGTTGCACGCCACATAAAAAAAGCCCCGACTGCTAGTCGGGGCTTTTTCTCAGCATGCAGCTTTTGATGGATTATTCGACCACGAGCTTCTTCACCACCACGCCAGCTTGGGTTTGCAGGCGCAGCGAGTACACGCCCGTAGCCAGGCCGGTGAGCGGCAGGGTGTGGGTGGTTCCGCCGGCGGGCAGCACGCGCTGCACCACCACGCGGCCCACGGCATCGAGCAACGCGGCCGTCACGGCCAGGCGGCCCAGCGCGGCGGGCAGTTCCACAAACACGGCCTTGGAAGCCGGGTTCGGGTACACCACTACCTGCGCCGTGAGAGCAGCCGAGGCGGTGCTTAGCACTGCCTGGGGCGAGAACACCAGCTCGAAACGGCCGGTAATCAACGCCGCGGCATTGCTCACCGTGAACTGGTAACGGGGCTGGGCGCGCAGGTCCACCACGGCGCCGGTCAGCAGGTCGCGCAGGTACACGGGCGTGGTGCCCAGGTTCAGCAACTGCGTAGTGTTGAAGCTGAACGAGCCGGCCGCGGGCACGCCCACAGTCAGCGGCACCACCACGGTGGCCGTGCCCAAGGCAGGCAGGGCATCGATGGCCAGGCGCTGGGCGCCGGTTTCGGCCGACACGTTCAGGCCGTGGCTGTTGGGCAGTTTCACGGCGTCCAGCTCGCGGTCAACGCCCGGGGTGGCGCCGTTCTCGAAGTACACGTACACCGGGTCGGCTTGGCCAGCCCCCTGCAGGTCGAGTTGCACCAGGGGGCGGGTTTCAACGGTGCGGTGGTACACCGGGCTGGTGTAGCTGGTCAGGCGCTGGCTGTTGCGGAAGGTGAGCGAGCCGCTGGTCTGGCCGTTGCTCACCCGCACAAAGAAGCCCTGCCCCTGGGCCAGCAGTGAGTTCGGGCTGTTGGCGTTGCCGCCTACTCCGTTCACGCTGGCGCGGTACGTGCCGGCGTACTGGCTGGTGCTCTCAAACACGTAGATGGCCGCGTCGAGGCCCGGGCGGTCGGCCGGGGCCACTTGGGTGTAGTCCAACGGCGCCGGGTAGGGGTTGCCCACCAGGGCCCAGCCGGCATCGGGCGCCGTGGCGCCGCTGTTGCGGGCCAAGTTCAGCGTCACGTTGCCGTTGTTTAGGGGGCCGTTCAAGTTTAGCGTCTGGTTGGCCGCCAGGTTCACGGTGTAGCCCTGGCCCACGGTCAGCGGGTCGGCGAGGCTGGTGGGAGAATACCAGCCTTTGTCGAAAGCATTGAGGTTGTTGTTGGTCGTGGCCAGGCGGCTCTGGTCATAACCATACACCGTGGGGAAGTTTGATACCAGTGTGGGCGTGGCCGAGTTGTTATAAGCCGGGTTTACGACCGGCGTGAAGCTACCCGTTGCCAGACTGCCCACCGTGGCCAGGCCCACCGGGGCCGAATAGTGGCGGTAGCCCAGGCCCGGGTTCAGGTCGGGCGCGATGTAGCGTTGCACCGTAGCCTGGCCAAAGACGAAGCCGGCGCTGCTACTGTTCACCACCAGGGCTGTGCCCGCAGCATCCGATTCAAGCACAAAGGCATTGCCTTGGGTCACGAATGCCCCATTGAGGGTGAGCAGGCGTTGCACCGCTGCGCCGGCCGAGGTGCTCAGCAGTACCCCGTTGCTGTTCACGGTCAGGTTCCAGAACCGCAGGCGGCTGCTGCCGAGCAGGTTCGGGCCGTTGGTTTGGGCCGTGGTGCCCAGCACCACCGTGCCCCCCGTCGCGTTGAAGCTGCCGTTGTTGGTCAGGTCGGCGCGCACGTCGAGCGTGCCGCCGGATTGGTTCAACGTGGCTCCGCTATTCAAAGTCAGGCTGCGGGCCGAGGCGGTGCCGCTGCCAATGGCGGGCATGTTTGGCACGCCGGCCGGCACGGTGGCATCGAGGCTAATGGTGGGCACCACGTTGGGCGTCCAGTTGGCGGGCGTGTACCAGTCGGTGCTCTGGCTGCCGTTCCAAACCACACTGGTCGGCGCAGCGATGGTGAGGGCGTAGTCGCGGAAGCCGCTGTAGGGGCCAGGGGCTGCCGAGTTATCGGTGGCCGTGACGCGGAAGTTGAACGTGCCACTGGCCGTGGGCGTGCCCGAAAGGGTACCGCCGCTGCTCAGGCTCAGGCCCGCTGGCACGGCGCCGGCCGTGATGGCATAAGTGTAGGGGGCCGTACCGCCCGACGCCAAGAAGATCTGGCTGTAGGCTACCCCCACCGAGCCGCCTGGTACTGTGGCCGGGTTAACTGTGATGGTGGGCGCCTGGAACTGCACGCTCACGGTGTTGCTGGCCGCGTTGCCGGTGTTATTGGCGTCAGTGGCCACGCCCGCGGCCACGCTCACCGACACGGTTCCGGTGCCACTGGGCGTCACGGTGAAGGTGTAGGGGCCCGCGCCGCTACCGCTGAAGCTGCCGCCGGTCAGCGTGCCGCCCGTCACCGTCACGTCCGCCGCCGTGAAGGTGCTGCCCACGCTCTGCGAGAAGCTCACCGCGAAGGGAATGGGCGACGTGCTGGTGGGGCTGGCCGGCCCGCTCACCGTGGCCGTCAGGGCCGGGGCCGTCACGCTAAAGGCGGCCGAGGTGAAAGTCTGGTAAACCCCGATATTCCGTGGCTGGATGTTGCCGAGGAACACGCCGTTGAGGAACACATTCAGCGCCTGGTCGCCCGTCGTGCAGCAATTACGCTGCGCAGTCTGGAAACTGACTTGGTAGTTGCTACCCGTGGGCACGGCCAGGTTTTGCTGCAGCTGGCCATTCGCGAGGGAGTTGCTTTGCACGAAGGCCACGGCAATGCCGTTGGGGATGGGCGTCACCGGGGTGAAGGCGCTGCCCTGGTCAGCAATGCCCGCTAGGGCGTTAAAGGCCCACACGGCGCCGCTCGTGGCGTAGCTGAACGTATTGCCACCGTTGTTGTAGGGGCCGTGGGTTTCGAAGCTAGGGTTCTGTAAGGCGTTGGCGAAGGCCGTGCCACCGCTGAGCACCTGCACCACGTCCACAAAGGCCGTCACATCCGTGCCCGTGCCGCCCGTGCCCACAATGGAAAGGGTCGGGGCCGCCAGGAAGCTCTTGGTGATGGTGTAGGTGGTGCCGCTGGTGTAGGGTACGTTCGAGATGGTCGGCGTCACGCCCGTGCTGCTGAACACGTTCAGGCGCAGCGTGCCGTCGCCGCTGCCCGTATTCACCGTCACCGTGTAGGTCGTGCCCGAGCCCGATACGCTCGTTATCGAAGCCCCGCTCAGACCGCTCGTGGTCAGGTTGAAATTAGCGGTACTCAGGCCCGTCACCGCGCCCGAAAACACCACCCGGTAATCGACCGTGGCCGTGGCCGTGGGCGAAGGCGTCAACCCGGTTACCGACTGCACCGTCGCCGCGGGCAGGCTATAAGTGAAGGTGTACGGGCTAGGCGTTGCGGCGGTATTGCCGTTGCCAGCCGCATCCTGGGCCACGCCCGCCGCAATGCTGACCGACACCGCCCCCACGGCCGGGGTCACGGTGAAGGTGTAGGAATTGGCCGGCGTGCTATTAGCAACGAAGCTGCTCACCGAGCTACCGCTGCTCAGCGTGATGTCGCCGCTGGTGAACGTAGCGCCCACGCTCTCCGAAAACTGAGCCGTGAACGTCACGGGCGAAGTCGTGGTAGCGCCGCCGTTAACCACCGTAGCGCTGCTAAGCGTCACCGTGGGCGCTGTGGCATCTACCGTAAAGGTGTTTGTGGCCGAAGGGACGCTCACCGCCCGGCCGCTGCTCAGGGCCGTGGCATACACGGTGTGGCTGCCATCGGTGAGCGGTGTGGGCTGGGTCAGGCTGAAGCTTCCCCCGGCCGTGGCCGTCGTGGTGCCGGGCGATGAGCCGTCCACGTACACCGTCACCGTGCTGTTGGCCGGTGCCGTGCCTGTGTAGATGGGCGTAGTCGTGCTGAGCAGGCTGCCATTGGCCGGCGCAGTCACCACCGGCGCCTGGCTCGTCACGGTGAAGGTGCTGGTCAGGGTTTGGCTGCAGGGCAAGCTCGCCACCACGTTGCCCGAATTGGCTGAAGCGGGCACCACAAACTGGAAGCCGGTGGCGCTAAGGTTGCTCACCGTAACGGGCGTACCGCCGAGCGTCACGCTGGTCACCCCGCTCAGATTGGTGCCCGTGGCAGTGATGGTGGTGCCCGGCGTGGCCGGGTTGGGGCTCAGTCCGGTGAGGGTAGCGGTGGGCGGCGGGTTCACCGTTACCTGAGCCGTGGCCGTGCTGACGTTGCCGCTGCCATCGGTCACGGTGAGCAGCACGTACTGGGTTTTGTTCGCTTCGGCGCAGTCGTAGCTCAGGCTGGCGGCGTCGGCCGAGTAGCCGGCCTGCACGGCCAGGGACTTAGGCGTGCCCAAGCAGGGGTCGTTCAGGATGGGGTTGTTATTGGCAGAAGCCGCGTTGACGGCGTCCATGCTGCCGGTGCTGCGGCTCGTGCTGAACGAGTTCTGCGCCGTAGCCAGGCTGTTGGCCGCGTTGCAGGAGCCGAGGGTGTAGTTGCCGTTGCCGTTGTCGTTGGGCGTGCCGTAGCTGGCGAAGCGCACCTGCGTGAAGTTGGCCCCGTTGGGCGTGGTCAGGGTCAGCGTTTGGTTTTCGTTGACCTTGCCGTACACGATTTTCTGGATGGTGTAGGTGAGCGTGCCCGAACCGGTGCTGCCGTTGTTCACGCTGCTGGCGTTCAGCGTGGCCGTGCCGTTGGCGGCCAGGTTCAACGTCACGTTCTGGGCCGTGGCGACGGGCACGGCCGCCGTGGTGAACGTCTGCACCGCCCCGTAGCTGGTGCCAGCCGAGTTGGTGGCGTACGCGCGCACCGAGTAGTTGGTGCCCGGCGTCAGGCCCGCAATTGTGGCCGAGAAAGTGCCCGTGCCCGTGCCATTGGCCGCTTGTGTGACGCCGCTCCCGCCGATGGTGGGGGTGCCGTTGGTACTCGTGACGCTGTATACTACGCCCCGGCCCGTTACCGTCCCGCCGCCATCGGCCGTCACGTTGCCGCCCAGCACGGCACTATTCGTCGCGATGCTGGTGGCGGCCATTGTCGTCACGGTCGGCGGCGCTATGGCCAAGGCCAGGCCATTATAAGTAGTGCCGGCAAGGGGAGCCACAATCTGGGTACGGCTGCCTCCGGCTGTGGTAAAGCGCAGGATGCCGCCCGTACCCGTGTACTGGTCGGCCACGTAAATCTGGTTGTTCGCCGCATCCAAGGCCAAATCCGTGGGCTGGGTGAAGTTGGTAGCGCCCGAAGCCAGTGTGGTCACCGCATTCGTGGACAGGTTCACTACCTTCAGGGCGTCCAAAGTGGGGTCGGCGCTGCCTTGGGCAAAGTACAGGCGGCTACCCGCCGCATCCAGCGCCAGCCCCGTGTAATCGGCCCCGGCCGTGGGCGCCACGATGCTGGTGCGGTTGGCGCCCGCCGTGGTGAAGCGTAGGATGCGCCCGGTGCCGATGTACTGGTCGGCCACATACAGAAAGCCGCCCGTCGCATCCAGCGCCAGGTCGGTGGGCTGAGTGAAGTTGGCAGCGCCCGAGGCCAGCGTGGTCACGGTCCGCGTTGTCAGGTTCACCACTTTGAGGGCGTCCAAAGTGGGGTCGGTGGCGCTGCCCTGGGTGAAATACAAGAGGTTGTTGGCCACATCCAGGGCCAGGCCGTTGTAGGTGGCGCCGGCGATAGGGGCCACTATCTGGGTGCGGCTGCCGCCGGCCGTGGTAAAACGCAGGATGCCACCCGTGCCCACGTACTGGTCGGCCACGTACAGAAAGCCCCCCGCCGGGTCCACGGCCACGTCAGTGGGCTGCGCGAAGCTGGTGGCATTGGAGGCCAGCGTGGCCCCGGCCGTGCCGTCGGGGTTCACGGCCTTGGCCGCGTCCAGGGTGGCGGTGCTGCTGCCCTGGGTGTAATAAAGCCGGCTCTGGGCCCAGGCGCCAGGCGCGGCCAGCAGCAGCAACAGGAAGAGGAGACCGGCTGCTATCCGACCGCGTTGGGCAAAAGTGTAGCGTTGTTTCATGGCAACAAGCATAGAAAAGCGAATGCAAAAGCAGAACCGGGCCCCGGCCGTCGGCCGAGGCAAGCCCGCCTACGCGCGGCTAGGGTAAACTCCATACAGGGAAATGCAGTAAGACATCACCAACGACGGCGTCATGGTACTGAACGGCTGGCTGCCGCCCGTCGGCACTATGGTGACGGGATGGGCGGCCTGCAGCGGCGCGTCGGTGCCGTAAGCCAGCACGTTCACCGCTTCGCCGTTCACGTCGGTGGCCACCGGCACCGCGGGCACCGCGCCCACGGGCGAGTTGGTGGTGGCCGTGGCGTTGGCCGTCACGGAGTGTGCGTGGCTGGGCAGCTGGGAGCTGATTAGCGTTCGGGTTTCGTTCCCGCCGGTCTGCCCTGTTGTGTAGGGCGACAAGCCGGGGGCCTGCCCCTGGTGCCGCGGGGCCCGGCCGCGCAGGTCGGGCAGGCCAAAGGTGGTCTGGCCATCGCCGCCGTAGGTGGTACCAATCAGCGTGAACAGGGCTGTATAATCGGAAATAGCTACCAGCCTGCCATCGCAAAGTGCCCAGCCCTGCGGCGCAAAATTGCCCCCAAACAGCATGATTTCGCCTATCATGGGGTCATTACCCGCTACTTTGCGGGGCGCGGCCAGGGCCGGGGCGGTCACGGCGGCGCCCGTCAGCAGCGCGCCCAGGCGCTTCAGCCAGTTGCGGCGGGCCGGCTCGGCGGGGGCCGCTTGGGAATCCAGCAGGGGCACCACGCCGGCAGCAGTTGCTCTCAATCGCATAGCTTCAAAATGTAAAGTCCAAGAAAAATCCGGGGCCCCCGACCTACGCCCGGGCCGGGAACACGCCCTGCAGGGCAATGCAATAGCTGATGGTGAGGTAGGGCGAAAGCGAGTCGATGGGCTGGCTGCCGCCCGTGGAAGTCACAGTCGCGGCGGCAGCCAGGCCGGTGTTGAGCGCGTCGGCGCGGTTCAGCACGGGCACATTCTCGCCACTGGCGTTGGTGGCCAAGGGCACGGCCGGCAGGTTGGCCAAGGGCGTGTTGCTGGTACCGGAAACGGTGCTTACTAGCGTGCTGTGCACGTGGCCGGCCATCGCCGTTGTCAGGGCCACGGACTCGCTGCCAATTCGGTTGCCCACGACGCGGGGCGTGAGGCCTGGCCCGTTGCCCTGGCCAATGGGCGTGTAGCCCTGCAGGTTGGGCAGGGCAAAATTGGTGGTGCCGTTGCCGCCGTACATGGTACCTAGCAACGAGAACAAGGCCGTATTCTGGGCAATGGACAGCAGCTGGCCGTTGCAGAGCGCAAAGCCCACCGGCGCAAAATTGCCCGCAAACATCATGATTTCGCCCACGTACACGTCGTCGCCCAGCACTTGCGCGGGGCTGGCGGGGCGGGCTGCGGCGGGCGCTACCAAGGCCGCCCCGCCGAGGGCGGCCGTCAGGCGCTTAAGCCAGCTGCGCCGGGCCGGCTCGGCCGCGGCGGGGGGGGCAGCCTCGGGGCTGCCGGGAATAAGAATTTGAGCCATAGCGAAAGTTGAAAAAACCGAAATGAGCCTAACCAGCTCTGCCCTCCCGCTAGTTGCGCGAGGGGTAGACGCCCTGCAGGGCTATGCAGAAATTAAGCGTCTGGTAGGGGGCCAGCACCGAAAATGGCTGCGAGCCGCCGGCAGGTTGTATGGCACGCCCGTCTTCGGCGAGGCCCGAAGGGTTGGGCGCGTAGGCCAGAATGTTGACGGGGGCGCCGTTCAGGTCCACGCTGGGGGGCACTACGGCCGCCAGTGTGCCGTTGGGAGCATTGGAAGTGGCCGTGGCGTTGCTCACCTGGTAGCCGTGGTTGTGCGCGGGAAGACTGTTAACAGATAACGTAGCGCCTTCCCGGCCGCCGGCCAGGCCCACGTAGTAGCTGCTGCCCGAAGTAGGGCTGGTGCCGGAGCCCACGGGCACCCGGCCGCGCATATCGGGCAGGGCAAAAGTTGTGCGGCCATCGCCCCCGTACATCGTGCCCAGCAGGGAGAAAAGGGCGGCGTTCTGGGCAATGGGCAGCAGCTGCCCGTTGCATTGGGCCCAGCCACGGGGCGCAAAATCAAAAGGGAAAATTTGAATCTCGCCCACGTAGGGCGAGCCGCCCATCACCTGCTTGGCAGAGGCCGGGGCAGCCTTGGCCGCCCGGCTCAAAAACAGGCCGCCCAAAAAGGCGCTCAGGCCTTTAAGCCAGCCCCGCCGGGCCGGTGCGGGCGGTAACCCAGCTGCCTCCGTTGGGGCCAGCAAGGTGGAGTTTGCGGAAGTAAAAGGTGTTTCCATATGATGAGGGCAAAACAAAGACCGGCACCCCACCAAATGAGGGCGTAAAATTCAGTTATTCCTGGTGCCAAACTTACAATTTTTAACCTGAATTATCCAGTACTTTTTTCACCGGAATGCCTTGGTGACTGAGTGTTTCAGCGGCCGTAAATCAGCCAGTGGGGTGGCCGTAACCCAGGTGCAGCCGGGGGCCGTCTGTTCCAAACAGCTAAGGGCCAGTAGCCGCGCGCAAACCGCGCGGCCACTGGCCCTCTACCAAACGCGAAGCACCCCGGGCCAACCGGCCCGGCGGCTTCACCAAAGCTTAACCTAGCGCCGCCACGCCGGGCAGCTCCTTGCCTTCCATGTACTCGAGCAGGGCGCCGCCGCCCGTGCTGATGTAGCTCACCTGGTCGCCGAAGCCCAGCTGCTGCACCGCCGCTGCCGAGTCGCCCCCGCCGATGAGCGAATAGGCGCCCTGGCTAGTGGCTTCGGCAATGGCGTGGGCCACTTCCTCGGTGCCCTTGGCAAAGTTCGGCATCTCAAATACGCCCATGGGGCCGTTCCAGAGGATGGTTTTGCTTTGGCGGATGACGTCGGCGAAGACCTGGCGGCTTTCCGGGCCCAGGTCGAGGCCCATCCAGCCGTCGGGGATGTCGTGGTTGGTGGCCACTTTCACCTGCGCGTCGTTGGCAAACTTGTCGGCCACCAGCGAGTCGGTGGGCAGTAGCAGGTTCACGCCCTTGGCTTTGGCGCGCTGAATCAGCTCGCGGGCCAGGTCCACCTTGTCGGCTTCGAGCAGGGAGCTGCCCACTTTGCCGCCCTCGGCCACCGCAAAGGTGTAGGCCATGCCGCCGCCGATGAGCAGGTTGTCGACCTTATCCAGCAACTTCTCGATGATGAGAATCTTGTCGGAAATCTTGGCCCCGCCCATGATGGCCGTGAAAGGGCGCTCGGCTTGTTCCAGCACCTTTTTGGCGTTGTCGATTTCGGATTGCAGCAGGTAGCCGCCCACCCGGTCCTGGGGCGCGAAGGCATCGGCCATCACGGCCGTGGAGGCGTGGGCGCGGTGGGCCGTGCCAAAGGCATCGTTCACATACACATCGCCCAGCTTGGCCAGCTTGGCGGCAAATTCCTTGTCACCGGCTTCCTCTTCTTTGTAAAAGCGCACGTTGTCGAGCAGCAGCACCTGGCCGGGCTGCAGCGCGGCGGCCTTTTGCGCGGCCTCCTCCCCTAGCACGTCGCCGCCGAACTGCACCTCGCGGCCGTATTCCTGCGAGAGTCGCTGCACGAGGTTTTCAAGCGAAAACTTCTTTTCGTAGCCGCCCTTGGGCCGGCCCAGGTGCGAGAGGAGCACCACCGAGCCGCCGTCGTTCAGGATTTTCATCACCGAGCGCGTGGCCATGCGGATGCGCGTGTCGTCGGTGATGTGCAGGTCCTTGTCGAGGGGCACGTTGAAATCGACGCGCATCACGGCGTGCTTGCCGGCAAAGTTGTAAGAATCGAGGGTGTTCATGAAGAGAGTGAAACGGTGAGAAGTGTGGTTGGTCAGTGCTGCAAAAGTGCGTATTTCCGCGTTGCCGAGTAGGAGGACCGCCGCATTTTGCGCCTCGTCGTTGCCCGATGACGCCGGAAGGACACACCCGACCTTGATGCCGAGACGCAAAAAACGGCGGCGCTACGGCCGTGCGGCCCCCTCGTGGTAGCGCACCAAAGCATCAATGGGCTCGCGCAAAATCTGGCCCACGGCCATGTCGTGGCGCTGGGCTACGGCGGCCAGCGCGTCGCGGAAGTAGTAGCCCACCGAGCCCACGCAGTTGAAAGCATGGCGTTGGTAGTCGGGGTAATGCGTCACGATTTGCTCAAACAAGGCCTCGAAGGCCCGCGTCACCACTTCCTGGCAATAGGGCTCGTCGGCATGCTCGCTGGCAAACCGGGCAAAGCTGGCCAGGAAACGGTTGGGCGAGGGCTGGTTGTAGAGCCGGTCGAGCACTTCGCTCACGTCGCCCAGTCGGTACTCGGCCTGGAGCTGGGCGGCCAGGCCGGCGGGCAGCCGGCCGCGCAAGTAGTCGCGCAGCACCTGTCGGCCGATGGACGTGCCCGAGCCCTCGTCGCCCAGCGAGTAGCCCAACGACTCAATCACCTGCGTAATGCGCTGGCCGTCATACAAACAGGAATTGGTGCCCGTACCCAAAATGGCGGCGAAACCCGCCTGCTGCCCCAGCAAAGCGCGGGCCGCCGCCAGCAGGTCTTCGGCCACGTACACCTCTTCGGCCTGGGGCCACACCTGCCGCAGGGCCCCGGCCACCACCTCGGCCTTGGCCGGCGAGAGCACGCCGGAGCCGTAATAATGAATCGAGCGAATGGGCGCCTGCCGCACATCGACCGGCACCTGGCGTGCCAGCGAGGCCGCAATGCCCGGCGTGTCCCAGAAATAAGGGTTGTAGCCTTCCGTATTGAAGTATTGGGGCAGGCCGCCGGCCAGCAAGGCCCAGCTGCAGGTGGTTGAGCCACCGTCGGCAATCAGTATCATAGGGGGCAAAAATATGCGGGAGTTGGCGGCTGGCCTTATCTTTCGCCGCTTGGCAATCGGGCTCAAGAAATGGCACGTCCTGCTGAGCTCAGTCGTAGCATCTCTATCGCGGGAGTAATCCAATCGGAGCAAGCACGTTGCGCGGCAAAGATGCTGCGGCGGCACGCACGGCCTTGATGCGCGGAATGCTCAGCATGACCGTTTTTTTCACACAAATACAATCTTACAGCCATGTCCTCCCGCCGCCAATTCCTGCAAAACTCCGCCGCTGGCCTGGCCGGCCTGGCTGCCTCTCCCCTGGCGGCTGTGGCGCTGCCCGCCGCGCCGGTGGCCGGCAAGCCGGTCGTCATCTCTACCTGGGACGCGGGCGTGAACGCCAACAAAGGGGCCTGGAAAATCATCGGCCCCGGGGGCTACGCCCTCGACGCTGTGGAAGCCGGCGTGATGGTAACCGAGTCGGAACAAGGCTGCTGCGTGGGTCTGGGCGGCAACCCCGACCGGGAAGGAATCGTGACGCTTGACGCCTGCATCATGGACGAGAAGTTCAACTGCGGCGGCGTGGCCGGCCTCGAGCGCATCAAGCACCCCATCAGCGTGGCCCGGCGCATAATGGAGCGCACGCCGCACGTGCTGCTGGTGGGCGAGGGTGCCCAGCAGTTTGCCGTGGCCCAAGGCTTCCCGCTGGAACCGCAGCAGTTGAGCGCCGACGCCAAAAAGGCCTATGAGCAGTGGTTGAAAACCAGCCAGTACAAGCCCGTCGTCAACATCGAGAACAGCGGCCGCAAGCCCACCGGCCCCGTGGGCGGCCCCCAAAACCACGACACCATTGCCATGCTGGCGCTTGATGCGCAGGGCCGCCTCAGCGGCAGCTGCACCACCAGCGGCATGGCCTTCAAAATGCGCGGCCGCGTGGGCGACTCGCCCCTCATCGGCTCGGGCCTGTTCGTGGACCCGGCGGTGGGGGCCGCCGCCGCCACCGGCCAGGGCGAGGACGTGGTGCGCATTGCTGGCGCCCACACCGTGGTGGAGCTCATGCGCCAGGGCCGCACGCCGCAGCAGGCTTGCCAGGAGGCCATCGGGCGCATTGCCGCCATCAAAGGCGCCAAGGCTAAGGACATTCAAGTGGCGTTTATTGCCCTCAGCAAAACCGGACAGACGGGGGCGTATGCCCTGCAAAAAGGCTTCAACTTCACCGTGAGCACTACCGACACGCCGGTACTGCGGGATAGTGAGTTTTTGTTGAAATAGGATTGCGCGTCATGCAGAGCGCAGCGAAGCATCTCGCGTGCGCAACGCATTCCAACCGAAAGGATTAGTACTGCACGCGAGATGCTTCGCTGCGCTCTGCATGACGTTCAATCACATGTCCCTCACCCTGGAAATCTGCGCAGCGTCCCTTCCCTCAGCCCTGGCGGCGCAGGCGGGTGGCGCGCACCGCATCGAGCTGTGCCAAAACCTGGAGCAGGGCGGCATCACGCCCTCCTACGGCCTGATTCGCGAAGCGCTGGCGCAACTCAGCATCCCGGTGTTTGTGCTCATTCGGCCGCGGCCGGGCGGTTTCGTGTACTCGGCCGATGAGCTGGCCATGATGCGGGCCGATATCGGGATATGCCGCGAGCTGGGGGCAGCCGGGGTGGTGTTGGGCGCGCTCGATGCGGCTGGGCGCGTAGCTCTGGCCGCTTGCCGGGGGCTCATCGAGCGGGCGGGTGCTATGCAAGTCACCTTCCACCGCGCCTTCGATGTGTGCCCCAACCAGTCGCAGGCGTTGGAAGATATTATCGCGCTGGGCTGCCAGCGGGTGCTCACTTCGGGTGGCTACCCCACGGCCGAGGCCGGCCAAACGCAGCTGGCGGCGCTGGTGCAGCAAGCGGCCGGGCGCATCAGCGTCATGCCGGGTGCGGGCGTTTCGGCGGCCAACATCCAGGAGCTGGCCCGGCACACGGGCGCGCACGAGTTTCACACCAGCGCCAAGCGCCGGCTGCCGGCCAACCCGGCCGATGGGCTGTTCGCGACGGAACAATTTGAGACAGATGCCGCTTTGGTGGCGGAGCTGGTGGCGCTGCTGTAGCGCGGACTTTGGTCCGCGAGGCGGCGGAAACCGCCCACCAGCCGCACCGCGCGGGGACGCGGACTAAAAGTCCGCGCTACGGGTTCTTACCTTTGCGACACTTATGAAAATCGGCATTTTTTTCGGGGGCACTTCGCGCGAGCGAGAAATTTCGTTCGCGGGCGGCCGCACCGTGTTTGATAATCTGGACAAGGCGCTGTTTCAGCCCGTGCCCATCTTCGTGGATAGCCTGGGGCAGTTCATTCTGCTCGACTGGCAGTTCATTTACAAAGGCACCATTCGGGATTTCTACCCGCCGGTGAGCGCCTTGCCGCCTACCGTGCACCATTTGCAGGTGTACATCGAGAGCCTGGGCGAACTCAGCCCCGATGCGCGCGCCACGGCCATTGCCCAGGTGGGCCGCCCGGTGCAGGCCGAGGAACTGCCACAGCTAATGGACTTTGCCTTTCTGGCCCTGCACGGGCCGGGCGGTGAAGACGGCGCCATTCAGGGGCTGCTGGAGTGGCTGGGCATCCCCTACTCGGGCTCGGGCATTCTGCCGTCGGCTTTCGGCATCGATAAAATCGCGCAGAAAAACCTGCTGCACGCCCTGGGCCGCCCCACGCCCGACTTCCGCGTCATCGCCGCCGAGGAATGGGACTTGACGGACCACGCCGCCACCCTTGCTTACCTGGTGCGCGAGCTGGGCTTGCCGCTGGTGCTCAAAGCACCGCGCCAGGGCTCCAGCATCGGAGTAAGCATTTTGAAAACCGACGACCTGGCCAAGTTTGAGGCCGCCATCGATAAGAGCCTGTTCCGCAAAACCGTGACGCGCGCCGACTGGCAGCGCCTCGGCGAGCAGGACCGCATTGCCTGGGTGCAGCACCTCACGGATATCCGCGAAGGCATCGGTCTGCCGGTGGTAGTTGACAGTTATCCGTTGTCAGTTGTTAGTGGTGAGGCTAGCCTGACAACGAACAACCAACAACCGACAACTATCTACCACCCCGAAGCCCTGCTCACGGCTCTGACCGAGGCCTTGGAAACGGCCGAAGCCGTGCGCCTGACCAATGTGGACGGCGAAACCCAGGTGCTGGTGGAGAGCTTTGTGGCCGGCCGCGAGTTCTCGTGCATTGTGGTGGAAGACCCCAACGGCCTGCCGCTGGCCCTGCCCCCGACGGAGATTGTGAAGGGCGAGGAAATGTTCGACTACCGCTCGAAATACCTGCCCGGCCTGGCCCGCAAAATCACGCCCATCGACCTGCCCGAGGCGAAAATTCAGGAAATCCGGGAGGCTTGTGAGGAGATGTTCCGCACTTTTGGCTTCCAGGTGTACGCGCGTCTGGACGGCTTTGTGGCGCACGATGGCCGGCTGTTTTTGAATGACCCGAACACCACCTCGGGCATGCTGCCGGCCTCGTTCTTCTTCCACCAGGCGGCCGAAATCGGGCTAAATCCCTCGCAGTTTCTCACCTACCTCATTCGCACCTCGCTGGCTGCCCGGCGCCGCGCCGGAATGCATCCGGTGAATTTGGCACAACTGCTCGCTAAGCTCGATACCGCCGTGGCCGGCCGCCAGCACGAGGCCACCGAGCGCATTCGGGTGGCCGTGATTATGGGCGGTTACTCCTCGGAGCGGCACATTTCGGTGGAGAGTGGGCGCAACATCTACGAGAAGCTCAGCTCCTCGGCCAAGTACGCGCCGGTGCCGGTATTTCTCACGGGTTCCAGCGCGGAGCACAAGCTGTATGTGCTGCCCGTGAACGTGATGCTGAAGGACAACGCCGACGACATCCGCGAGAAAATAGAGCACGCCGAGGCCGGCGAAGCCACGCACCCCATTCTGGAGCGCATCCGGCGTGAGGCCGGCGACATCACCCGCACCTACGCCGGGCAGGCGCTGGCCCAGCCGCGCCGCATCTCGTTCGAGGAGCTGGCCCAGCTGGCCGACGAGGTGTTCATTGCCCTGCACGGCCGCCCCGGCGAGGACGGCGCCCTGCAGCAGGAGCTGGAACGCTTCAACCTGCCCTACAACGGCTCGGGCGTGGCCAGCAGCAGCATCACCATCAATAAGTTCGAAACGAACAAGCGCCTGCGCGAGGCCGGCTTGCTGGTGGCCGAACACCGCATGGCCAACAAGCTGGAGTGGCAGGCCGACGCCGAAAGCTTCTACCGCAGCCTCGAAACGCAGTTTCCCTACCCCTTCATCGCCAAGCCGGCCGACGACGGCTGCTCCTCGGCGGTGAAGAAAATTAAAAACCGCGCGGAGCTCGAAGCCTTCTGCCAGCTCATCTTCCGCACCGAAGAAGACCTGTTGGCCGGCCCGGCTGAGGTGCTGCACTTGGGCTTCAAAGAGGAATTCCCGCGCAAAGATGCCTTCCTGGTCGAGACGCTCATCAGCCGCGACGGGGCCGCGCATTTCCTCGAAATCACCGGCGGCCTGCTCACGTCTTATGATACGAACGGCCAGCTCAACATCGAAGTATTTGAAGCCAGCGAAGCCCTGGCCACCGGCGAGGTGCTGAGCCTGGAAGAAAAATTCCTGGCCGGCGAAGGCCAGAACATCACCCCCGCCCGCTACGCCCCAGACCCGGCCGAGCGCCAGCGCATCAGCAATGAGGTGAAGGCCGTGCTGCGCCGCGTGGCCGAAGTGCTCGATATTCAGGGCTATGCGCGCATCGACGCCTTTGTGCGCGTGCGCCAGGGCGGTGAGGTGGAGGTGCTCATCATCGAAGTGAACTCCCTGCCCGGCATGACGCCCGCCACCTGCATCTTCCACCAGACGGCGCTGGCCGGCTACACGCCATACCAGTTCATCGACCGGATTCTGGAGTTCGGCAAGGCGCGGGTTGAAAAGGCCGTGCCCGCCAACTAGTACGTCATGCTGAGCGAAGTCGAAGCATCTCGCGTGCAAGAGTAAATGATTACTTCAGCACGCGAGATGCTTCGACTTCGCTCAGCATGACGTTCTTTATTCTTTCAAATAGCTTCGTTACCGTTACCGCATGTCGTTTTTTTCTGCTAATTCCCCGCTTGATGTTGTGAAGCATCTGGTGCTCATCGCCCTGGCGGGCCTGCTGCTCGTGCTGGGCTTTTTCTACGTGTACCTGCCCATGAGCACGCACCACGGCGAGACCATCACGGTGCCGAAAGTGACGGGCATGAACGTGGCTGACCTGGAAAACTACCTCGACGAGCGCAACTTGGCTTACTTCGTCGACGACTCCAGCTACAACCCCAGCGTGCGCCCCTTCACGGTGCTGGTGCAAGACCCCGCCCCGGGCGAGAAGGTGAAGGAAGGCCGCAAAATCTACGTGCAGGTGAGCATGAAAAACCCTCCCGTCATCAAGATGCCCAAGCTGGTGGGCAATTCCTCGAAGGCCGCGGCGCTCATTCTGAAAAGCTACGACCTCGTGGTGGGCCAGATTCAGCTGGTGCCCGACCTGGCCCCCGGGCAGGTGCTCAAGCAGCTGGTGAACGGCAAAGAAATTGCGGCTGGCGCGCCCATCACCAAGGGCGCCACCGTGGACCTGGTGGTGGGCGACGGCCAGGGCAACCAGACCTTTGCCGTGCCCAACCTCATCAACATGCCTCAGGACGAAGCCCTGCTGCTCCTCTCGGGCCAGGGCCTGCAAAAGGGCGAGGTGTTTGAGCAGCCCGCCGAAGACGGCCAGACACCCGGCACCGTGGTGCGCCAGCGCCCCGTGGCCGGCCCCGATGCCACCATCCGCACGGGCCAGCTGGTGGATATTTGGGTAGCGAAATAACCGGCTGACCCGCAATTTTTTGGCATACCCAGGCGTTGGGTATTGAAACTCCTTTCCGCATTGGTATGATGAAACGATTCCGCACGTGTTGCCGCTTGCTGATGCCGGCGCTGCTTTGCGCCTCTGGTGCAGCCCATGGTCAAGTTTTACTGCCCTCAGGCCCGCTGCCGGCCGACCCGGGACGCGCGGCGTATATGCCGAAAGCCAATCCGGCTGTGCAGCAGCGCACCACGGCCCTGTCGCTGCCATTTTTTGATGACTTCATCACCCCCCTCGACGGCGCCCCCGACCCGCGCCGCTGGGTGCCCACGGGCGGCGCGCTGGTGAGCAACCGCCTGGCGCTGGCGCCCCTCACGCGCGGCGCGGCTACGCTCGATGGCCTCAAAGCCAACGGCCAGAACTACAGCGGCAGCACCGGCGTGTTCTACAGCAGCATTGACTCGTTGAAATCGCAGGAAATCGACCTGAGCGGCCTCACCGTCAACGACCAGGTATACCTGAGCTTTGCCTGGCAGGCCGGCAGCATCGTGGGCACGCCCAACGGCAACTCGGGTAGCACCCCGGTGCGGCTGGAGCTTTACCTTAAAAACAGCACGAATACTTGGGTGCGGGCCTGGAGCTACAACAGCCAGCGCGTCCGCACCGGCTTCCGCCAGCAGGTCATGGACCTCAACCAGACCCAGTACCTGCACGGCACCTTTCAGTTTATGCTGGTAGCCAGCGGTAACGCCTCCGATAACTCCGATAACTGGAACATCGACTACGTGCTGCTGGACCGTGGGCGCGCCCGCGGCCTCACCGACACCACGTTTGTGGACGTGGCCACTGGTGCCGGCCTGGTGGGCAGCAGCCCCTCGGGCGGGCTGCGCAGCCCTTTACGGCGCTACACGGCCATGCCGGTGTGGCAGTTTAATGCCGCCACCACCAGCGAGCTGAGCGCCAACCTGGGCGTGAACCTGACCAACCTGGAGCTGCCCACTCCACCCCTGTCCCGCCCCATCACCGTGACCGGTACGGTGCGCGACCTAACCGCCGGCACCACCCTGGGCACCTGGCTGCAAACCCCGCGCCTTATCGTCCCGAACGTGCGCAACGCCCCCCAAACGGGTTCGGCCGCAACGGTGGCGGTACCCGCTACGGCCACCCCCAAACGCCTGCGTTACACCCTAACCATTAACACCAATGGATTGGATGCGCCGCGTGCCACGCCTAACGACACCATCTCGCGCGACGTGGACCTGAATAACTACTTCGCCTACGACGATGGCACGGCCGAAGCGTACACCCAGATTCCGGCCCGGTCCACCGGTCAGGCCGAGGTTTTGGCCTACCGCTTCAACCTCAACCAGCCCGACCACGTGGGGGGCCTGCGCCTCTACCCCGTGTACACCCCGGCCGACGTCAGTGCGCGCCCCGTCACCATCAGCGTGTGGAACGACGACGCGGGCCATCCCAGCGCGACGCCCGTGGCCACCAAAACGGCCACCCTGCCCGGCACCGGCCCGCTGCCGAGCGGCCTGCCCTACGTTGAAATCACCTTCGACCAGCCGGTCCCCGTTTCTGGCATTTTCTACGTGGGCTTTTCGCAGCCCTCCACGGGGCGCTTCCTGAGCTACGGCAAGGACCTGAACAACTATTTTCCGCCCGGCTACCTCTGGAACCGTAACTACGTAGGCGTCTGGGATTCTACC
Organism: Hymenobacter properus; assembly: GCF_015694735.1. GTDB lineage: Bacteria > Bacteroidota > Bacteroidia > Cytophagales > Hymenobacteraceae > Hymenobacter > Hymenobacter properus. The sequence goes on from NZ_JADQDP010000001.1 coordinate 1,047,669, forward strand.
CGTTTCGTGGGGCCCCGCGGTGCCCTCATGATGCGCCCGGTGATGACCAACAACGTGACCACGGCCACCGCCTCAGCCCGTGAGGCCGCCGCATACAGCCTTTACCCCAACCCCGCCCGCGGTACCGTGCGTGTGGAAGGCCCGGGCTTTGCCCGCGCTACCCTGCTCGATGCCCTCGGTCGCACCGTGTGGGAGCAGCCCGCCGCCCAGGCCGGCCAGGCCACGCTGCCCCTGCCCACCCTGCCGCCCGGTGTGTACACCGTGCGCCTCCTGCTGGCCGACGGCCGCACCGTCGGCCGCCGGCTGATGCTGGAGTAAACCGAATGCAATAACGCAAAAAGGCCTGCCAGACTGTTCTGGCGGGCCTTTTTGTGTATTATGCTCGGTGCCTACTTGGTGGGCATCAGCACCGTATCGATGACGTGGGTGACGCCGTTGCTGGAAATGACGTCGGGGATGGTGACGCGGGCCATGCCGCCTTTGGCGTCTTTAATCATCACGCCGTTGCCGTTTTTCATCACGGTCAGCGTTTCGCCTTCCACGGTGGTCAGCACCTGGCCGGGGGTGAGGTTGCCGGCGGTGTAGCGGCCGGGCACCACGTGGTAGGTAAGAATAGTGGTGAGCTTGGATTTATTTTCTGGCTGCACCAGCGAATTCACCGTGCCCGCGGGCAGCTTGTCGAAAGCGGCGTTGGTGGGCGCGAATACCGTGAAGGGGCCGGCGCTTTTCAGGGTTTCGACCAGGCCGGCAGCTTTCACGGCGGCTACCAGGGTGGTGTGGTCGGAACTGCCCACGGCGTTGTCCACAATGTCTTTGTCGGGCGTCATCATGGCGCCGCCTACCATCACGCCGCCACCGGAGCTCATGGTGCTGGTGGTGCTCATGCTGGAGGTAGTGGTTGTGGTGCTGGTGCTGGTGCCCATGGCCTCGCCCTTGCGGGGCATGGTCTTGGCTTTCATCTTATCGCCGGCGTCCGACTTGCCTTTCACCTTCATCTTGCCGTCGTCGGCCATCTTGGTTTTGGTGGTCATGCCGTCGGCCTTGGTCTTGGTCTTTTCGTCGTCCGCCTTGGTTTTCATGTCTTGGGCGAAAGCCGGCGTGGCGAGGGCGGCCAGCAGGGCCGCTGCGGCGAAGAATGGTTTCGTGTTCATGAGGTGTGAGAATTAGGGTGAAAAAGGAACTAACTGAGAATAAGCATACGACATTACATAAGCCTTGGGTTTCCTGCGGACGGCCCCTCAGTGCTCTTCGTTGCCGGTCACAAGCTTGGTGCTCGCTCGGGGGTGCCAGCGTTGACTTCATTAGCAAAACAGAAGCCCTCCGTTTGAACTCTGTTCAGTATATTGTTCAGCCAATATTGTACGATGCTCGCATTCCTCGCCGGCTGTTTTGATTGCCGAGGTAGACCCTTGCGGCGGGAGTTGCGCGGTGTTGGCTCGTTATGGCTTCGGTCAGCTGTTCAAATGCTTACTTCCATGCTTAGGTTCGCGCCATGCCCAAACCGCATTTTCAACTAGACAAAATCATTCCTTCAACTGCCGACTTGCGGTGGGCCACCGGAAAAAATTTACCTTATGAGGTGCTGGAGCGCTGGCTGAAATCGGACAGAACCGCCCACGCCCAGCACACCATTCTCAGCGACTATGCCGTGCACGGCGTGGTGGTCGAGTCCGACAGTTCGGGCCTCACGCGCCTGTCGGCCGAGCGGCATGTGTTGGAGGTCTTGCTGCTGATTCATTACCCCAAGCAAATCATTTTTGAATGTGGCGCGGCCATCGGCGGACAAGGCATTGGCACCTGGAAGGCCGACAATACCTGCATGTTTTACCCTTCGCCCCTAAAGTCGCTCGATGTACTGGAACAGATGGCGCTGGCCCAAAAGACCATTCAGCGCGAATGCACGGTGCAGGTGGGCATGGGAGTGCGCCGAGGGCAATTTTATGAGGTGCAGAACACGCTATTCGGCCCGGCTTTTCAGGTCCTTGATGCTATTACAGAAGACGAAATTGGCCCGACGGCCATTGTGTGGGAAGGCCGCCCTCTTGTGGGGCATGAATCCCTCTTCCACCCCTTCGACGGGGTCGATGAATTTGCCCCCGCCGGCACGCTGTGGTCAGTGCAATACGCCAGCCTGACCCACGCCGTGCCCCGCCGCGCCGCCGCGTACCCCATGCCTTTTAGCGCCGGGTTGATTGCGACGCTGCAAAATGTCAATTTCTCGGACGCTCAGCACCTTGACGCGTTGCATGCCGAATTGCTCATCACAACGCACGTTTGCTTCATCAAGCTGCACGTGGACGAAGGTGTTTTGCTGCTCGAAAAACAGCTCCAACTTGTTGCCTGGCATTACCTAATTCGGGAAACCGCGCATACGTTCGGAATCGATGTGGCGGAGTACGCCGGCCCGGTCGTCATTGTGCTGGAAGCCTCGTTCCAGGCAATGGTAGCATTCATTCAGAAACTATGCGCCGCCACCCGCTCCATTGAGCTTAGCTGCTCGTTCGGCATGGCTTACGGCCATGTGCTGCGGGAGCTGAAAAAAGACGGCAGTACCAACATTGTCGGCGGGGCGCCGGTCAATTACGCCTCCAAGCTTGCAGAAGATGTAGGCGTCCCCGACCACCTCCACCTTCTGGAAAACTGCCAGGCCGAGGCCGCTTTCCTGCAATCGGGTGAGGCGTTTACGCTAGGTATTTCGCACGTTGAATTAAAGGGCACCCGCATTCGCCTGTGAGCAGAACGCGATATGGCTGGCGGCCCAAATCCGCGCCTCGGACGTCTGCGCAGCCACCGCAGTTCCGATGCACCCTTTTCTCGGGCATACGCGCGCTTAGCGCCCAACGGGTGGTGCGACGCTGCTTATGTTCTTATAATCCGTTTAAAAGTCATAGTAACTTACAGACCGAATCCGAGCACTTGTGGCCGCATGACAAGCGCTTTCCATCGCCATCTCCGTGGGTCCGCCACGCCTGCGGGTCCGAAGTGGTTTTTGCTGGTTGTTTTTCCATAAGTGCCGCTTGCGGTTTGACCCTTCCAATTTCAAATTTTTGGCTATACTCCTTTTTTCCGGCCATCGCCTAGACAGCCGCCGCCGGAACCAGCCGCGTTTTCCACCCTCGGGGGTACCTCAGGCCCGTGCGCAACTTAATAAAATGGCCCAAGGCATTCAAGCATTGGGGCCGCCCCGGGCGGCGGTGAGTAGCCTGGCGGCGGGCGGCGATTTGCTTTTTGCCTTGGCCTGCCTGCGGCGGCGCATCCCGCTGCACATTGTGCTGCCCTTGCGCCAGCCCGATTTTATCGGTCAATCGGTTTCTTACGCCAAACCAGAAGATGCCACAGTGCCATCTCCCAATTGGCTGGCCTTGTACAAGTTGGTACTGCGCCGGGCCACGACCCTGCACTTCACATCCAAGGCACCCTACCGGGCCTGCGCGCGCCCCTTTAAGCGCTGCAACCAAGCCATGCTGCACTTGGCGCAGGCGAAGGCCGCCAGTGCACACACCACGGTGCTGGGCGTGCTGCTGCTGCAAAAAGACCAAACCAGCTTAGCTGGCGGCACCCAGGAATTTGGCCGTATGCTGCGCATGAAACGCCTGATGGTCAATCGGCAATTTTTGAAGTATCCCCCCTCCCCGGTTCACCTGCCATGAAAGCCCCTGAACACACCATTCCTCTGTACGTTGCTTTAGATGCTGCCGCCAACGAAGCCCAGCAGACCTGGCGCCGCCGCTACATCCAATCCCTGGTGGTTTTGGGCATCATTGCCGCCGTTGTGGCAGGCGGCGAGCTGCTTCGCCACTATTTGGCACCGAACACCCAGGTGCTCAAATTTTCGCTGATTTCACTAACCACCATCGGGGCGTTGGGCTTGCTCTACGAGGTGCAATACGCTGTGCGCCACCACCACCGGTTTGGCCGCTGGATTCATGTGCGAGCCGTGGCCGAGCAACTCAAGAGCCGGGCTTGGCTGCTGCTGGCGGGAGCCGAAGAGCCAACCAACCATCCGCACGTGGCCGAAGCCGATTGGCGCAAGGTAGCCCAGCGCATTATCGACGGCGGCGCAGCACCGTCGCTTAGCCCATATCTGGCCATGCCCGCCTTGCAAACCGCCAGACAGCACTTTGTGGTCCTACCGTTGGAGCAGCAGGTTCAATGGTACCGGCAGCACCGGCTTCACGAGCAGCAGCATTATTTTTCCAGTCGCCTGGCATCTCTCATCAAGCGCAACCGGCGGCACCATTATGTGGCGCTCGCGCTGCTTATTATTGCGCTGGCGTGGGCCTTCTTCGAAGCGCTGGATATTGCGTTCGACTGGCATACCATTTTTCGGCAATATAATCTGACCTCTGTCTTGATTGCCGTTATTGCGCTGCACAAAGCTTACACAACCACCGAAAAAACGGAATCACTGCTGAGCCGGTACCAGCACATGGTAACCGAGTTGGCGGCGCATATTGCAGCCCCCGCCCCGGCTACTTCCGATGACTTCAAGCACTGGGTGCGCAGCACCGAAAAGCTTCTGCTCACGCAAACCAGAGAGTGGCAGCTTCAGCGCGCCGAGTAGGTGTCGCCCGCAAGACGGCGGGCTACGGCTGGCCTCATTTGCTGCCCCCCAAATAGTCGTTGGGCGTCGTAAGCGTCGCCTCGTCGTATTCCTGCCAGCCGTCTCGCCGGCCCAGCCGATTTGCATGAGCTATTCCGGCCAGAATACGGTTAAAGTCGCGTTGGCGCTGGGTTTCCGAAACGTAGGCCGGCACGGTTTTGACAGCATCATAACTCTTTCCGGCCAGCGTCTGGCCTAGGCACACGGCCCCGAGGCCTGTGCGTAGCGCATTTGCGCTCCCCTCTTTGACCAACAGTTCGGCCAGGTCATCGAACTCGCTCTGGTTTCGCCAGGTCAGCACCTGAATCATACTGGCCGGCACTAGGTCGGGGTGTTGTTCGATATTCGGGGCGTATTGGTGCAAAAATTCATCCAGCGCATCAAGGTTGCCGTTCGCGTCGTTGAGCATGGCCTGCTCACCCGCCCGAATTTTGGTCGCCGTCCGAATAGTAGAGTTAGGCAGCAGGTTGGCCACAGCAAAGGCATCGGCCACCCGCCCGTGGGCAGCCATAGCAGCCGCCAAGTCCGACAACACGGCCTGCAACGGGGCCTGTGCAAACCCGGGCTGCTCGGCCAACGTGCGCGCAAAGGGCGTTACCTCGGTGCTCACGTTCAAGCCGCTAATGGCGGTGAAATCCTGGCAGGAGCTCAATACCCTTGTCAAAAACAGGTTGCGGGCCCGGCGCCGGGCGCCGCCCGCTTTCACAATTCGCAGGTCTTTCACCCAGCGCACGTCCGCCAGCGGCAGGACCGGGCGCCCGAACTTGTCTCGGTACAAAGAAGCAGCACGAGGCAGCACGTAGCGGCCCGGCAAGGCGCTTTCCAAAAAGACCATGCTATCCAGCCACTCCACCTGGCGACGGGCCGGCACAGCAGCGGCAGTCAGGGTATTCAGCCGGTGGCGATAAAAATGGAAGAACGGCGGCAGGAAGAAATTACCATGCCCGGTGTTGCCGTTCCAGTTCAGCGTAACGGGCCGCCCCGTGTGCAACAAGAAATCCAGCGCGTCGATGGGTTTTCCTGTCGTATAGGTTTCGGTGGCTTCGGTGTTCCATTCTACCATGCTCACGGCGTGAGGCCGTCGCCTAGTCGCCCGCAGCTGTTCCAATGCCGCATCAAACTGACTAAAGCACTTTCCGCCGGCCTGTGGCGCGCTACGAATCTCGTAGAGGTAGTTACCTTTGTGTTTTAAGTAAAACGCTTCGAGGAACAAGCCATTCTCGTGTTCGTCTATTTGCTCCCCGTTGCCCATTTCAAACAGTTTTTCGCGCTGGGCCATGGGCGGAATGAGCGAGGCCAACACCGGCCAGCAATTGTCGCGCGTACGCAGCGGAATAGAATAGCTCACCCGGTCGGCGTAAATGTTAGCGCTGGTGGCAGCCGAGGCGGATTCAGTGCCCGGTTCCGGCAATCCAAGGGCGAGGTTGTCGGGCGCCACGCTCAGCAGCGAATACGTGAGGATGGCAAAAGCAGTGGTGGGCGCAACCTGGCTGCGCCTGATGATGGCGTAGGCCGCCGGCAATGAACCCGGGTATTTCAGCAAATAAGGCAGCACCGGCCCCAGCTTGTTCATGTCGGCACATTCGCGCGTGTACTTGCTGAGCGAGTCGGCGCAGGCCACCAGTTGGGCAGGTTCCTGCAAAGCAGCCGCTGCCAGCATGTACGTTTGGTATCCTATCCCACGCAGGGTGGGGCCTTCCTCAAACAACGCCGCTTGGTTCAGAGCGGGGTAGAAACGTGCAAATTGCGACGAGCCCCCTTGCTTCAACGGACTTAGTTTTTTCAGAAAGCCGAGCTGCGCCGCCGAAAAATCGCCCTGCCCGAGCAGCACTTGCGTCCAAAACCAGAAATCCACGGCCCGCGGAGGGCGCCCGGATGTGGCCTCCACTTCGCGTTGCAGGTACTCACGCAGGCGCAGCAGCAGCTTTTGCTTGATGGCCAGCAGCGGCGCATTGTCGAGGTGCGCCAAGCAGCGCGGCCGCCCCGGCAGCAGCGGGCGGGGCGCTGTGTAGAGCATGTAGTGCGTAAGCGCCATCACGGTCTGGGCCGTGCGGGTGGCTAGCTGCCGCTGCTTGGCGCTGGGCGTGGGCCCGTCCGCCGCCGGAAGCAAAATGCTGCCGGCCTGGTCCAGACGCTTGTCCAGGTCGAACAGCACCTGACGGGCCACCCGGTTTTCGCCGACAATGCTGTCGTAGCCCACGTTGTTGCATTTCTGGTACAGCAGCAACTCGCAGTCCAGCGCCAACGTGTCGTTCTCGAGGGCGTCGAGTAGGGTAGAAAAATGATACTCTGTCGAATCGAGCCCGCTAAAGGGTGGCTGGTACGCGAAATCTTTCAGCCGTTGCGCACTGATGATGAAGTCGGCTTTGTCGCTTATAGACACGTAGGACGACTTTAGAAAAGGCTTCCGGTCGCGCAACACCGTGTAGGCAACGTAATCATCGTTGTGTTTGCGCAGCGTCCAGCCGCCCCAAATCAAAACCAGTAGCAGCAAAGGGGTCAGCACCCAGCCCGCGAGCCGGCCTACGCCGTATTTGGCAATCAGCAACGAAAAACGCAGGCGCTCTTTGCTCCGCTGCAGGTAATGCCTGAGCATTTTGCTTTGGGCCTCGGCTTGGGCCATGCGCTGGTTGCCGTGCCCGGCATCGGCCACGTAGTAAGCCAACCAACTGCTGTTGGGCTTTTTTCGGGCAAACCATTTGGCGAACTGCGAATACGGCCCGATGGGTAGCAGGTAGCCTTTGTCTTCAGCATGCGCCGCCCAGCTGGCGGCCTGCGTGGTGAGCTGGCCCACCGTGCGCACATCCTCGGCTTCTTCCTGCGCCCAGCGGGCCAGGCGCTGCCAGTTTCGGATGAGGCTTTCGTGGGTGATATCAAGTACGGTTTCCGGAGGCAGGTCGTCGGTACCGGGGTCGTTCGGGTCGAGAAACGGGGAAAGAAACGTATTGCCCGGCTGGCGAAACGGCCGCAACAGCCGGCAAACCACCTGCCATGGCAGGGCCGGGTCGTCAACCAAAGCGGTTATTTCGGCTCCTGTGAGGCGGTTGCGCACCACCCGTCCGCCGTCCACTTTCGTGAGGCCGCGAAACGTAAGCTCAACCAAACGCTCTGCGGTAACGGCAGGCAGCGCCGGCGCAAAGTGCTGGTTGAAGGTTTCAGCCGCGGTGGCGTACAACTCATCGGCGTGGGCATCGAGCACGTTGTGCAACGACGGATTGGCCAGCAGCCGCTGCTCTTGTTCGTAGCTGAGCGTATGGCGCCAGTCAGCAAAACGACGCTGGTCGGCCCAGGGCAATTCCACGGGCGGCAGCCCGCCCACCATGGCGTAATGCACCAAATCCATTTCTTCGCGGCCGCACTGGGCCGCCACCCAAATGCGGTACAGCGCGTGCTGCAGCACGGGCAACTGGTCGCGGCCGTCGCGGTTGTCGTCGACCAAGCGCTGCACCAGGCGTTCGGCAATGCGGTTGCCGCTGAGTTGGGCCGGTTCGCGAATGATTTCGACAAACTCCGCGCGAAGCAAGCGCGGCACGAAGTATTGGCTTTCACCAATCAGCTCCACCAAGCCCCGGAAGTCGGCGCATTGGCCGATGTAATCCGAACGCATGGTGCAGATGATGTAAATGGGCAGGTTTTGCTCGCGGGCCAGCCGCGTCGTTTCAAGCAGTAGGTTGATGACGGCCTGCGCCGAGGCAGCGGGCACCTCCCCGTCGTAGTTTTCGGCATTGGTAAAAAACTCCTCGAATTGGTCGACCACAATCAGCAGGTTGGCCGACTCGTTGCGCTGGCGTCGCCGCTCAGCCTCCGTGGGTTCGGGCTGCTCGGGCAGCGGAACCAAGGGCACCAGCGAGGAATTCTGGTAAAGCTCGACCAAAGCCGAAAATCCTTGGGCCAGTTCGCTTTCAATGGCTTCGGAGCTAGCTGTCAGCCGCAAGCTGGCGGCCACGGCGCGGGCCATCTGCCGCAGCGGCTGCCGCTCGGGCCGAAACGTGCAAACCGTCCAGTTGCTGTATTTGGCCCGAAAAAAACCCGCCCGGATTTCCGGCAGCAGGCCCGCGTACACCAGCGACGACTTTCCATCTCCGGATGCCCCCGTAATCATCACAAAGTGCTGGTCGGCCAGTAGTTCGACGCACCGCCCGATGTGGGCTTCGCGGCCCCGGAAATATACGGCTTCTTCTTCTGTGAAGGTGCGCAAGCCGGTGTAGGGGCAAACCGGCGCATCAAGTTCGTCGAGCCAGTCGGACGAGGGGGGGAAGTCATGCAACATCAGCGCAGCGACTTAGCGGTTGAGGTTGGCGAAGATGCGGCGTACTTCCGCCGGAATTTGTCCGTGCGCCATCACCGACGAAATCACGCGCGGCGCTTTAAACACCCGCATTTTATTGATGATGGGGTCGTCTTCGCCGAGCAGCAAAATAGGCGTGCTGGACGCCGCTCCCCCCACCAAACGCCACACCTGCTTCACAAAAGGCAGCGCCCAGTCGGCGCTGTATTTGAAGTACACCACGGCCAATCGGCTGCGCGGAATGGCCGCTACGGCCAACGATTTGTAAGCGTCCTCGCTGTCTGGCTCAATCGTGAGCAGTTCGCACGGCATGTGTTCGCTCAACTGGTCGGTGATGATGTTTGCTTCCTCAACGTCCTGCTGGTTGTACACAAAAAATATATCGGTGTCTTTATCGACCAGCGACGTTTCCTTGGCCGTCGGCACCAGCAAACTCCGTAGGTCTTCTACGAAACGCATAGCGGTATCGACGGTGGAATACGTGCGTCGTTCGGTGAGTTCGTTCAGGATTTCGTTGATGAACTGCTGCTGGTTCAGGCGTACGGGCACCCCTTCGGTGGGGCAATACCAGGTAAATTGCCGAAAAGCCGCGTCCTGCGCCAAGCGCTCCTTGGCGAGCGAGTAAGCATATTGCGGAAACGACAGGTCGTCGTTTTCGGCGAAGCGCTGGCCAAACTCGCTGCCCAGCAGGTGCACCGCGCAGGTGCTGGCGGCCAAAGCAGCTTGCGTTTGCTGCTGAAACACGGCTTCGTCGGACGGGCAGTCATTGGCCGGTTGCACTTCAAAGCCGGCCTTGCGGCACACCAGCGCCAGTTCTTCGCGCCGGGCAACGAGGCCCGGAGACACCCAGGGTAAAAAAATCGTTGGCTTTTGAGCCGAAACCGGCTGGCCGGGCGCGGCACTGGGCATTGAAGCCCTGGCGCCAGCTTTCATCTTGATTGCCAGCACCAGCTCCTTCACGGCGTTCGCCACCTTGTTAATCTGATTTCGGTACAGCAACTGGCCCGGGTTACCGCTCCAGGTCTGGTCGTCGTTGTACAACAAAGGCCGGTTGATGCCAAGGCCTTGGTACACAAAATCAATGCTGCGCAAATGCCCCCCAAGCTCGTTTTCTAACAGTTTCAGGTCTGTACTGTCAATTTCGTTGATGCGAACGGGCAAAATGCGGCTGGCTGTGTTGCCGCCCGGCAGGCGCAAATTGAGGCCCAACCCGTCTCTCTGGGCTTGTTGCTTAAAGGGCAAAAATTCGCTTTTCCAGGAATAACAGTCCGTGGCGCAGTAAGTCTGCGAAATCAGCGGAATGAAAATCAACGACTTGAGCCTATTGACTAGGCTTTGGTCCACGTCGTGCGAATCGCCCAGCCCACGATGAGCATCAAGGTCAAAGTACACATTGAGTGGCTCTTTGAGCGTTGCCCTGAGTTCATTTTGCAGGCGTTGCACGAAGTCCGTCACCCAGCCCTCTTTTAGGTTGTCGTTGTGCCGGTAGCTGATAAAAATGTCGTGCTCGTATTCAGGTAATAGTGCGCCCATATAAAAAAGCGAGAGCCCAAAACGTGTAGAGTAATCAAATGGGTATCCAAAAGTAATAATTATGTAGTAACCCTGTTATTCTAGGATTAAAGGAATTCAAGTTTACCTAATACTAATACAACAGCGTTGAATACTATTCTCTTAGGGAACAGCGTTCGGTTGAGGCATGCGTTGAGAAAAATAGCGTGGAAAACACGACAAACATACCTTTTGCCCTCGAAACCACCGTACCGCGGCTCGCCAAGTGCTCACCGTTTTGCGCATAAGGCCATTCTAATCTTCTGCTTGCCATGCCGACACTTTCTCGCCTAGTCCTAGGCCTGGTCCTGCTGGGCATCAGCGGGCCGCTACGGGCCCTGGGCCAAAACGCTCCTGCTACGTCAGCCAGCGGCCACCCCATCATTGCCTTGCAGGGCCAGGTACAGCACGTTCAGAGTCGCGAATTCGAGCTGATTGACCATTACGGAAATCAGATTTTGAAGACGACGATTCCGTCCAACGGGCGGTTTAGCTTTCGGGCGCGGTGGGGCGCAGCGCAGCCTGCTACGCTGCGCATCGGGCGGCAGACCACCGGGCTTTGGCTCACTCCGGGCGACAACCTGACTATTACCCTCGATGCCCGCCATTTCAACGAAACCTTACGCTACGCAGGACGTGGCAGCCGCGCCAATAATTTCCGGGCCGCTGACCTGCTGGCTTCCCACCGCATCTACAACGCGTACCGCCAGACCCTTGCCGGCACCGAAAAACAGTTCGGTGCCTGGCTGGCACAAGCCCGGCAGCAAGCCGCTGTTCGCTGCCAGCGGGCTTTTCCGCACCCCACGGCCAGCGAAACAGCCTTTCTTAGCTACCAGCGCGACGACATGGACTTTTTGCGCTATAAATTCTATGAGCGCAGTTGGAACAGCGACCGGCTGACCCGACCCGGCCTGCCGGCCCCCGCCATTCATGCTCGCGACTGGCACGGCCAACCGTTTTCACTAGCCAGCCTGCGCGGCAAATGGGTGTACGTTGATTTTTGGGCCAGTTGGTGCGGCTTCTGCCGGGGCGAGTCGGCCCGGGCCCGAACCCTGCGCGCCGCCTTGGCCGACCGCGCCGATGACGTGGTGTTTCTAAACGTGAGCATCGACGACAGTTGGGACAAGTGGCTGTGCGCCGTGGAAGCCGACAGCTTAGCGGGTTTGCACGTGCTATCGCCCGACTCGGGCCGCGCAAACGTCGCCGCCACCTACCTGCTTGCCAGCCTGCCGCGCTATTTGCTCATTGGCCCCGATGGTTATATCATTGATGGCAACGCGCCCCGCCCTAGTAGCGGCGCAGTAGAAAGGTTGATACGGCAGTCGTTAGCCAAACCCACCGCCACAGCCCCCCCCCCAGCCAAATAACAAAACCGATTCCCGGCCAAACGACGCGGGGCTTCACTATCTGGATATGGGTTAAGCATCGTTCCCAGATTCTGGAATCTATGCCCTGCGGTCAAGGCTCTAAATCTGGCGAAACCAATGCTATCCAGGCTGAGCCATCTGGAACTGCCACAAAACCGATTAAGGGTTTGGACTGGTTTATGGCCGCCAAACGGAGCACACCGCCCAACCTTTACAAGTCATGCCGAGCGCAGAACAGCCTTAAACTGCCCAAAAGCACTGGCCGCAGCGTGCTGAAAGCGCGTTGCTACACGAATTTGTCAATATTTTCTGTGCTTGGCTAACACCAGGACCGGAAGCACGGGCGGGCCTCCTGTTCCGACTGAATCTCCACAGGAAGAGGCAAGGATGGCAACGCTCCGGCATCCGTTTGAAGTGACAGCGGAGGCGGCGACCGTTGAATAGAGCAGGAATAATCAGCAATTAGCGGTCAATTGGAAAAACTGCCTTTTCCAGTTCTGCTCTCCTGTCGCATGGAAAACGAAAAAGCCCCATTTCCAGCTGGAAATGGGGCTTTTGTGGCCACGTTAGGAATCGAACCTAAATCAAGAGCTTCGGAAACTCTCATACTATCCGTTGTACGACGTGGCCGGTTCCTGGATAGGACTGCAAAAGTAGCCGCAAAAACGAAGGCTACCAAATCCAGCAGCAAATTCCTCGCCCCAGCGCCATGCTTTGCCATAACCTCAGCGCCGCAAATGCAGTTAAGCCTAAGCGCATCACGCACTCATTTGCTTTCACCTTCCAACCCACACCATGAAAAAGAACCTGTACACGGCCGACGCCTCGGCCGTTGGTGGCCGTAGCGGCCACGTCCGCTCGTCTACCGGCATCATCGACCTCGACATGTCGGTGCCCGAGGGCCTCGGCGGCAAGAAAAACGCCACCAACCCCGAAGAGCTGTTTGCCGCCGGCTACGCTTCGTGCTTCCAGCAGGCCCTGCTCGTCATCGCCCAGCGCGCCGGCGACAAGCTCGCCCCGGACACCACCGTGCAATGCTCGGTCACGCTGTTCCAGGAAGGCGAAGGCTACGGCCTGAGCGCCGTGCTCGACGTAGACCTGAAGGCCTTCGACCGCGACAAAACCATTGATATGGTACGCCAGGCCCACAAAATCTGCCCCTACTCCGTAGGCACCCGCGGCAACATGGAAGTGGAGCTCAAAGTGCAGGGCGAAGCCATTCCCGTGCAAGCTGAAGAAAATGCCGGCGTGGCCGGAAAATAGTTGTCAGTTGCTCGTTGTCAGTTGTTAGCTCTGACGACAATTTGAATAAAAAGGCCCGTCTGAATTACCAGACGGGCCTTTTTATTGCTAACAACTAGCAACGGATAACCAGCAACTAAGCGTTAGCCAACACTTCTTTCACGCGGGCGGCGGCGTCTTTCAGCAGCACGGCCGACGATACTTTCAGGCCGCTTTCGTCGATGATGCGGGCGCCTTCTTCGGCGTTGGTGCCTTGCAGGCGCACGATGATGGGCACGCGGATGTCGCCGATGGCTTTGTAGGCTTCCACCACGCCGTTGGCCACCCGGTCGCAACGCACGATGCCGCCGAAGATGTTAATCAGGATGGCCTTCACATTCGGGTCCTTCAGGATGATGCGGAAGCCGGCTTCCACGGTCTGGGCGTTGGCTCCGCCGCCTACGTCGAGGAAGTTGGCAGGCTCACCGCCCGAAAGCTTGATGATGTCCATGGTGGCCATGGCCAGGCCGGCGCCGTTCACCATGCAGCCCACGTTGCCGTCGAGCTTCACGTAGTTCAGGTTGTTGTTCGAAGCCTCCACTTCCAGGGGGTCTTCCTCGTTGAGGTCGCGCAGGGCTACGAAATCCTTGTGGCGGTAGAGGGCGTTTTCGTCCAGCGTCACCTTGGCGTCCACGGCCAGGATTTTGTTGTCCGACGTTTTCAGCACGGGGTTGATTTCGAACATGCTGGAGTCGGTTTCGTCGTAGGCCTTGTAGAGGGCCGTCACGAACTTCACCATCTCCTTCTGTGCCTCGCCTTCGAGGCCGAGGTTGAAGGCAATTTTGCGGGCCTGGAAGCCCTGCAGGCCCACGGCGGGGTCAATCAGCTCTTTCAGGATTTTGTCGGGATGGGCTTCGGCCACCTCTTCGATGTCCATGCCACCCTCGGTGGTGTAGATGATGACGTTCTTGCCGCTGCTGCGGTCCAGCAGCACGCTCATGTAGAATTCCTTGGTTTCCGAGGGGCCGGGGTAGTACACGTCCTGGGCCACGAGCACCTTGTGCACCTTGCGGCCTTCGGCGCCGGTCTGCTTGGTCACGAGCTGCATGCCGATGATGCTCTCGGCAATGTCCTTCACCTTGTCGATGCCTTTGGCGAGCTTCACCCCGCCCCCTTTGCCCCGGCCGCCGGCGTGGATTTGCGCCTTGATGACGTACCAGCTGGTGCCAGTTTCGGCGGTCAGTTTCTCAGCGGCGGCTACGGCCTCGTCGGGGGTGTCGGCGGTGATGCCTTCTTGCACGCGAACGCCGTACTTTTTCAGGATTTCCTTACCCTGGTATTCGTGAATGTTCATAAAAACAGTAAAGGGGTGGGTTGTGCCTTGCAGCCCTGCGGTTGCAAACGCGAAAGTACGGCGCCCGGCTGTGATTGCCGCAACCCCACGGCAAGCATTGTAGCGTGGGCTCTGCGAGTCCGCGTATTCACCGACGTGAGAATGCGCGGACTCGCAGAGCCCACGCCACAATGCTACTGCCCGTACCAGCGCGCCAAAACCCCCTCGGCCGGCTTGTGCTGGGGCGTAAAATCGGCGTGGCGACGGGCCGGGCCGTCGGCCGCCAGCCCTGGGTACCACTTCCAGATGAACATGCCTTTCATCCACGGCTGGCCCCAACAGGTTTGGAATAATGCCTCGTAGCAGCGGGCCTGGGTGGCCTCGTCGGGCGTGGCGGTGGCCAGGCGCTCGGGCCATTCCCAGGGTTTGGCCGCCGCGTCGGGCGTGGTTTTGTAGCCCACTTCGGTGAAGACGATGGGCTTTTTGACTTTTTTCTGCCAGGCGGCCAGGGCGCGTAGGTGCGGCTGCCAGCCGCGCAGCAGCGTATCGAGCGGCGGGCTGGCGGCGGTGCTCAGGGGGAAATAGGCCTGTATGCCTACATAGTCAAGCGCATCCCAGAAGCGGATTTGCTGGTACTCCACGGCCCAGTTGGCGGCGTAAGTAAGCGGGCCGTGGTAGGTTTTTCGAATCTGCTTGATGAGCCTGCGCCAGGCCTTTTCATGGGCGGGCTCGGTGGCGTGCAGCAGTTCGGTACCGATGCACAGGCCGTCGAAATGTGCGCTTTCGGCCAGCGCGGCGTAGTGCAGGATGAAGGCCGAATAGCTGGCAAACCAGGCGTCCCAGTCGGCCGGGCTGCGCATGTTGATGTCGCCGGGCCAGGCGCCGCGGCCCCGCACCCACAGGTGCGGCTTGAGCAGCGTGCGGATGCCGTGCCGCCGCGCCAGCCGGGCCGTGTAAGTCAGGCCGGCGTCGCTTTCGCCCCACAGGCCGCGGCGCCCCACGGGCCGGGCCGTGTTGGTGCGGATGCCCGGCGTAGCGGCATCGGCTTGCCAGCCGAAGGGCATTTGGGCTATCCAGGTGATGTGGTCGTGCAGCAGGGGCGCCAGGTCGGTCTCGGTTATGGAGTCACCGGCCACCCAGTTCACGCCGCGCAGCCGGAGGCTGTCGGCAAGAGTGATGGGGCTGCTGGTTTCGATTGTTGCAACGGGAGCGTATTCGCCTTCTATCTCCCGCGCGGCCGGGCCGTTCTCGCTGTGGTAGGCCACCCGTTGGCCGAATAGCCACCACATTGCCGAAACGGATACCAGGCCAACCAGAGCCCAGAGTAACCAGCGGCGCAGCGAAAAGGACAAGGGCATTTTAACTGAATTTTCTAACCTTGAAACAGGATTAGCGACGCCAAACGACGAACCACGTATACAGCCCCGCTTAGCTGCCACCGGATTGTGCGTAGCTTTGCCACTACCGCATTCCGTTCACGTCTATCGCCGGCTCCGTTGCTGCAAGCTATTAACATTCACAAGAGCTACAACGCTCTGAACGTCCTCAAGGGCATCGATTTGACGATTGAGAAGTCGGAAATCGTGAGCATCGTCGGCTCTTCGGGCGCGGGCAAGAGCACGCTGTTGCACATCCTGGGCACCCTCGACACCCCCGATTCGGGCGAGGTGCTGTTCGATGGCGAATCGGTTAGCTCCTTGGGGCGCAATGATTTGGCGCGGTTTCGCAACCGGCACATCGGCTTCATTTTCCAGTTTCACAACCTGCTGCCCGAGTTCACGGCCCTCGAAAACGTGTGCCTGCCCGCCTACCTGGCTGGCCGCTCCGAAAAAGAAGTGCGCGTGCGGGCCCGCGAACTACTCGGCATGCTCAACCTGGAGCACCGCGCCGAGCACAAGCCCAGCGAAATGAGCGGCGGCGAACAGCAGCGCGTGTCGGTGGCCCGCGCCCTCATCAACTCGCCCGAAATCATCTTCGCTGACGAGCCCAGCGGCAACCTCGACACCAAGAACGCCCAGGAGCTGCACCAGATTTTCTTCCTGCTGCGCAAAGAGTTGGGCCAGACGTTCGTCATCGTGACGCACAACGACCAACTCGCCGAAATGGCCGACCGCAAAATCGTGATGCGCGACGGGCACATCATGGAGGGCGGGTAAGGAGTTGATAAAGCAAAAAAGTACGTCATGCTGAGCGCAGCCGAAGCATCTCTACCGCAACACTAAATCTGATTAGTTACGCGGTAGAGATGCTTCGGCTGCGCTCAGCATGACGTTCTGGTTTTTGGGCGTGCTGTCAGTTTAGGCAGCCGCTCCCTCCCCTACCGTGCTGGGTCGGCCACAAACCAGTAATCGCCGGAGTCATTCAAATTGTGGCCTTCCACTTTGCCGCGCGTGGCGGCGTCGCCGGCGTAGTAGTAGAGCGGGTGGCCGTTGTAGACGAGCTGCTCGCGGTTGCCGTCGCGGGTGATGGTGGTGAACTTACTGGCAACCAGCGTCGAGGGCACTGTCGGCTTGCCCATGTACAGGGCCGGCCAGATGGCGGCGCAGCCGCCCGTGCAGTTAGTGGGCAGGGTGCTGGGGCTGGTGTTGTCTTTGGCGAAATAATAAAGCGTGCGGCCGTTGACATCAGTCAGGAACGTTTTGGTGGACGAGGCCTGCGTGGTTTTGTCGACCACCGTTTTGCTGGCCAGCAGCACGCCGTATTCGGGGTTGAGCACGTGCCACACGCCACCAATGCCGTTGCCGCCGGTGGCACCGGGCGCCTCGCGGGTATTCACGCCGGTAGTGCCGGGGGCGTAGTAATAGAGCGGCCAGCCTTTGTAGGTGGTTTGCTGACGGCCGTCGGTGGTGGTTTTGGTCCCAAAATCTTCAGCTTTCAGCGCCTTGGGCACTTTGATGTTGGCTTCGTAGTACACGGGCCACAGGGGCATGCAGGTGGCGCTGGTGCAGTTGTTGGTGCCGTCCACGTCGCGGGCGAAGATGTAGAGCGTGTTACCGCTGGCGTCGGTCATGTAGGTGCCAAGGGTGGACGAATTGGCCAGCTTCACGTTGGCCACAGCGTCCTGGTCGACTTCGGGCGCGGAGTCTTTTTTGCAGCTGGTGGTGCTAGCGCCCAGGGCAGCCACGAGGGCCAGGCCCAGTCCGATAGACCGGAAGCGCGTCAGAATAGATGTTACCGAGTGTGCCATGAAAGTAGTTGGTTAAGAAGCTAAAAAGTGGTGAGCTGAGAAGTTTGCCGGCTAAAAATCTGGGCACAGCAAGTCCATATCCGGCCCAAACAGGGCGTGGACTGGCGACCGGGCTGGGCGCCGGGTCAATTCAAAAAAGAAGCATGCAGCCAGCTGACAGGTGAGCGAGCAGCGGAAGTCGGCGCCGACTTCCAGCCGCCCGTTCACGGGACAGCCGGCGCCCCATGCGCGGACTTGGGTGAGGCAGTCGCGCCGGGGCGGGGGGCTTTTCCTGCTACTCGGAAGCTAGCGAAAAAGGGTTGGCTCAGTGGTGCTAAATAGTTGAGGCGGCTAAAAAGAAAAGGCGTCCGGCCCGGTCAAGAATATCCCAATGAGCCGGAATTTTAGCAAACCCGCCGGTGTTTCACCTCCGAAAGCAACTCTCCCAAACTGGTTAGCCACATTTATTTTTATTATTGCTGCCAAATCACTGATTTACAGCAATAAAATTTACCAATATTTTTGGCTTTTTTGGCACGTTTCTTTCTACCTTTGGGTTATACTCACGAACATCAGTTGGACACATTAAAACACACCGTCATGAACGAGGCCACCAAAACCACCAAGGACATTACCAAAAAAGTAAAAGTCGAGAGCTTTGACATCAGCCGCTCCGACGAAACGCTGGACTTGGCGAAGGACCTCGCCAAGTTCATCAAGGACAATAAGCTGACCACCAACGTGCAGGGCAAGGAGTTCGTGAACGTGGAGGGCTGGCAGTACGCGGGTTCGCGCCTGGGCATTGTGCCCATCGTGGAGCACGTTATAAACGTGAGCTCGCCTGAAGAAATGAAGTATCAGGCCAAGGTGACGCTGTTCGACCTGCGCCACAACGCCACCGTCGGCGCCGGCTTCGCTGTGTGCTCGAACAAGGAGAGCGGCAAGAAATTCTACCAGGAGTTTGCCATCATGAGCATGGCGCAGACCCGTGCCATTGGCAAGGCCTACCGCAACTGCCTGGCTTGGATTATCCGCGCTGCCGGCTACGAGCCCACGCCCGCTGAGGAAATGGACTACAACACCAACACGGCTAATGCGGCACCCGCTCCTGCTGCTGCAGTAGCTCAGGCAGTGCCGGCCATGCAGGTAGTGCCCGCCGAGGCTCCGGCCCCTGCTGCCGAAGCTACGGCTCCGGTGCAGTACGCCACGGCTTCGCAGAAAGAGGAAATCATCCGCTTGCTCAACCACCCGGTCATCACCCGTCCGGAGAAGACCAAGATGCTGCTCAACATCAACCGCCTCGACGAGGAGCGCGCCGTGCAAGCCATTGCCAAGCTGCGCAAAGCCATCGACGACCGTGAGAACGGCGAGAAAGCAGCCGCTTAATTATTGCCTCCTATATCTACCAGCCCGGTGCCGCAAGGTGCCGGGCTTTTTTGTGGGCAGTGGGTGCCGTTTGAATTGGAGAAACCTCACCCCCGGCCCCTCTCCCTAGGAGAAAGGAGCCTGATGTTATAAGCAAGACCGGTTCCCCCTCTCCTCATGGGGAGGGGGTCAGGGGGTGAGGT
The DNA here is from genome assembly GCF_015694735.1 of Hymenobacter properus. GTDB lineage: Bacteria > Bacteroidota > Bacteroidia > Cytophagales > Hymenobacteraceae > Hymenobacter > Hymenobacter properus. The sequence goes on from NZ_JADQDP010000001.1 coordinate 1,066,766, forward strand.
TCCCGCCCCCTCGCCTGTGCGTACTTTTGAGCGTCTGTGAATTTCTGCTGATATGAAAGTCTTGCTGGTAGAAGATGAGCCCCAATTGGCATCCTTTGTCAAGAAGGGTTTTGAGCACGAAGGCTATGAGCTGACCGTGGCTTATGACGGGCGGTCGGGCTGGTCGCTCTACCAGCAGCAGCCGTACGACTTGGTGATTCTGGACGTGAACCTGCCCTACCTCAATGGGGTGGAGCTGTGCCGCCGCATCCGGGCCGGGCAGCACCGCGCGCCGGTACTGCTGCTCACGGCCCTCGATAGCCTGGCCGACAAGGAAGCAGGCTTCGAGGCAGGGGCCGACGACTACCTCGTGAAGCCCTTTGCCTTCCGCGAGTTGCTGCTACGAGCCCGCGCCCTCACCAAGCGCTACGCCGAAACCGGCGCAGCCCAGGTGTTGCGAATGGCCGATTTGGAGCTTAATCTGGAGTCGAAGATTGTGACGCGCGCCGGGCAGCGCATCGACCTGACCACCCGGGAGTATTCGCTGCTCGAGCACCTGCTGCTCAACCAAGGCCGAATTGTGTCGCGGGTGGACATTGCCGAGCGGGTGTGGGAGCTGGACTTTGACACCACAACCAACGTGATTGACGTGTATGTGAGCTATTTGCGCAAGAAAATTGACCGCGACTTTACGCCCAAGCTCATTCATACGGTGGTGGGGATGGGCTATGTGATGCGCGAGCAATAAGCCGCTGATGCTATGCTGATTCGCAACAAGCTGATGCTGCGCTTTACGCTGCTGGTGCTGGGCATCCAGGTCGGCTTTTCGGCGTTTATTTTCTACTTCAATGCCAGCATGCGGGCCCAGCGCTTCGAGCACCGCCTCACCAACAGCGCCCTGCTGGCGGGCCGCCTGCTGGTGCGCACCCACAAGCTCGAAACCGGCATCCTGGGCAGCCTGCGCCGCGGCGATTTGCTGACGCTGCCCGCGGAGCAAGTCAGCATCTACGGCCCCGACAACTCGCTGCGCTACAGCAGCGCCGACAACATTGACCAAGCGGTGAACCGCGCGCGGCTGGCGGGTCTGCGGCCGGCCCAACCAATGAAGTACCCGGCGGTGGGCCACCGCGAGGCGATTGGGCTGGTGTTTTTGCAGGAGCCCAATTCGGACCCGTACCGCATTTTTGTGTCGGCCGAGGACCGGATAGGCTGGGCGCAGCTGCGGCAGCTGGGGTTGCTGCTGGTGCTCGGCAATGTGGGGGCGCTGGTGCTCACCATTTTGGCGGGCTGGTTTTTTGCCGGGGCGGCCCTGCGGCCGGTGGCGCGCATCACACGGCAGGCGGGACGCATTTCGGCCACCAACCTGGGCCGGCGCCTTTCGGAAGGCAACGGGCGCGACGAGCTGGCCCAGCTGGCGCACGCCTTCAATGGCATGCTGGCGGGGCTGGAACAGTCCTTTGAAAGCCAGAAAAGCTTCCTGGCCCACGCCTCGCACGAGCTGCGCACGCCCCTCACCACCCTCACCGGCACCCTCGAAACGGCCCTGGCCTATGACGCCACCCTGCCCGAAGCCCGCCAGAGCCTGGCCCAGAGTCTCGACGCGGCCCGCCACCTGAGCGCCCTCACCAACGGCCTGCTGAACCTGGCCAAGGCCGATGGCGCCCTGCCCGCCTTCGCGCCGGTGCGGCTCGACGAGTGCCTTAACCAAGCCCTGCAGTTTGCCCGCGCCAAATACCCTGGCCGCGAATGGCGCCTCAGCTTCGGCGAGTTTCCGACCGAAACAGAAGCCGACCCGTTCATGGTGCCCGGCAACGCCGAGCTGCTGGTAACGGCCCTGCTCAACCTGCTCGACAACGCCGGCAAATACTCCAGCGGCCCCGTGCGCACCGAGCTGGCTTATGCTGACGCCGACACGCTGCGCGTGCGCGTAACCGATGCCGGCCCCGGCCTCACGCAGGAGGAATTGCGTCACATATACGAGCCGCTGTACCGGGCCTCGGGTGCGCTGGGCCGCCCTGGCTACGGCCTGGGCCTGCCCCTGACGCAGCGCGTGGTGCAGCGCCATGGCGGGCGCCTGGAAATTACATCGGCGCCCGGGGCGGGCACCACAGCCACAGTGTGGCTGCCGGCTGCCTGAGGTAGCGCATTAATTAAAGTTGGGTAATAAAGCGTCGTTCCGGAATTGAACGACGCTTACCTCTTGCAATCTCTGTCATCCTGAGCGCAGCGAAGGACCTTATCAGGTGAGAACGACGTGGTTCTGATGTGATAAGGTCCTTCGCTGCGCTCAGGATGACAGGCGGTACGAAGTCACTGTTGCGGTTGCTAAAAACGGCCCTGCCTCACCGGTAGGGCCGTTTTCATGTTTTCTAATACCGTTCTCATCTCGTTCTAATGTCGCGGCGGCTCCTTTGTGGCACGTTCCACCAAGGGCTTAGCCTATGCCGACGACTCCGTTCAAATCTCAACCGACCAACCTGCTGGCCCTGCTACTCGGTGGGGCTTTGCTGCTGTCGCTGGGCTTGAACGGAGTGTTGCTGACGGCCCGGCCCGAGCCCTGGCCCGACGACGATGACGCGCTGGCCGCCACCACCGCCGACCTGCACCTTACCCAGCGCCTGCTGGCCCAGTGCCAGCAGCAACAGCTGCGGCAGGACAGCCTGCGCGCCCACAATGCCAGCGCGACGCTGACCGAACATCAATCCGACTTTTCTTCCGCCCAATGAGCCTGCTTTTTGTGAAACCAAACTTATCAATCATGCCCAACCCCGGCAGCCAACCGCACCGCGGGCTGTGGGGCGGCGCGCTGGCCGTGCTGCTGGCGGCCGGCCTTGGCGCCTGCTCGGGCAATGCCGATGGCAAGAGCCAGGAAAAAGCCGAAGCGCCGGAAGTACTGCCTGTGGTAGCCCTCAAAACCACCGAGCAGGAGTTGTTTCAGGACTACGTGGCTGACGTGCAAGCCGTGCGCAACGTGGAAGTGCGGGCCCAGGTGGCCGGCTTTCTGGAGGAGATTTTTGTGGACGAGGGACGTCCGGTGAAAAAGGGTCAGCCCCTGTTCCGCCTCAACGCCAGCGCCCACCACAACCGCCTGAGCCAGGCCCAGGCGGCGCTGGCCGGCGCCCAGGCCCAGGCCAGCGCCGCCCGGCTGGAGCGCGAGCGGGTGCGCCTGCTGGTACAGGAAAACATCATTGCCAAAACGGAGCTGGCCCTCACCAACAGCAAGGTGAAAGACGCCGAGGCCCGCGTGGCCGAGGCCCGGGCCGGTGAGGCCGCCGCCCGCCTCAGCCTGGGCTACACGCTGGTGCGCGCGCCGTTCGACGGCATCATCGACCGGATTCCGCTCAAGCGGGGCAGCGTGGTGGAAGAAGGCACGCTGCTCACCACGGTTTCGGACTTGCACGAGGTGTATGCCTACTTCAACGTGGGCGAGGGCGAGTACCTGCAGTACGTGAAGGCCCGGGAGCGCCACCCCGACCGCCACTCCGACTCGGTGCGCCTCACGCTGGCCGACGGCTCGGCCTACCCGCTGGCGGGCCGCATCGAAACCACCGAGAGCGAATTCAACCCCAACACGGGTTCGCTGGCTTTCCGGGCGCGCTTTGCTAACCCGCAGCGGATGCTGAAGCACGGCGCTTCGGGCCGCGTGCGGCTCACTACTACCCTGCCGGCGGCGCTGCTGCTGCCACAGAAATCGGTGTTTGAAATTCAGGATAAAAACTACGTGTACGTGGTGGACGGGCAGGGCGTGGTGCACATGCGCAACTTCCAGCCGCAGGCCCGCACCGGCGATTTCTACGTGGTGAAGCAGGGGCTGAAGCCCGGCGAGCGGGTGGTGTACGAGGGCGCGGCCAGCCTGAAGGACGGGCAGCGCATCAGCCCCCGCCCGGTGGTGCTGGATTCGCTGCTGGCGGCGCGGTAGGGCCGCTCACAAGGTTCTGCCGGCCCAATTAGGCGGTCATGCTGAGCGGAGTCGAAGCATCTCTACCGCTTCGGCTGGCTCCCCTCTCCTGTGGAGAGGGGCCGGGGGTGAGGTTCCGCCGTTGAACGAAGCGGTAGAGATGCTTCGACTCCGCTCAGCATGACGTGCTGTTTTCGTGTGTTTTAACGACGATTTTCATGTTCAATATCTTCATTCGCCGGCCGATACTCTCGCTGGTTATTTCGGTGTTTCTAGTGTTGCTGGGGTCACTAGCGCTGTTCACGCTGCCCATCACGCAGTTTCCCGACATCGTGCCGCCCTCGGTGACCGTCACGGCCAAGTACACCGGCGCCAACGCCGAGGTGTGCGCCAAGGCCGTGGCCACGCCGCTGGAGCGCGCCATCAACGGCGTGCCGGGCATGACCTACATGAACTCGGTGAGCTCCAACAACGGGGTGACACTGATTACAGTGTTTTTCAAGGTGGGCACCGACCCGGACCTGGCCGCAGTGGGCGTGCAGAACCGCGTGACGACCATTCTGGACGAACTGCCGGAGGAAGTCATCAAGGCCGGTGTAACGACAGAAAAGGAGGTAAACTCCATGCTGCTTTACCTCAACGTGACGAGCGACGACAAGGCGGTGGGCGAGAAGTTCATCTACAACTTCGCCGACATCAACGTATTGCAGGAGCTCAAGCGTATTGATGGCGTGGGCTTTGCCGAAATCATGGGTTCGCGAGAGTACTCGATGCGTGTCTGGCTGAAGCCCGACCGAATGGCGGCCTATGATGTGGGCACCGACGAAGTGGTGGCGGCCATTCGGGCCCAGAACGTGGAGGCCGCGCCGGGCAAATCGGGCGAAAGCTCGGGGGCCGACAAGGCGCAGGCCATGCAGTATGTGCTGCGCTACACGGGCAAATTTTTTGAGCCTGAGGAGTACCGCAATATCGTGGTGCGGGCCAACGCCGACGGCTCGGTGCTGCGCCTGCGCGAGGTGGCCGACGTGGAATTTGGCTCGCTCACTTACAGCATGGCGTCAAAAACCGACGGCCGGCCCTCGGCGGCCATCATGCTCAAGCAGCGCCCCGGCTCCAACGCTTCGGACGTGATTGCGGGCGTGAAAAAGCGCATGGCGGAATTGCAGGCAACCAGCTTTCCGCCCGGCATGAAGTACAGCATTGCCTACGATGTATCGCGCTTCCTCGACGCCTCCATTCACGAGGTGCTGCGCACGCTGGTGGAAGCATTTTTGCTGGTGTTCGTGATTGTGTACCTGTTTTTGCAGGACTGGCGCTCCACGCTGATTCCGGCGCTGGCGGTTCCGGTGGCGCTGGTGGGCACGCTATTCTTTATGCAGGTGCTGGGCTTCAGCATCAACCTGCTCACGCTGTTTGCACTGGTGCTGGCCATTGGCATTGTGGTCGATAACGCCATTGTGGTGGTTGAGGCGGTGCACGCCAAGATGCAGGAGAAGCACCTGCCGGCCCGCGCCGCCACCTTCGAGGCCATGGGCGAAATCAGCTCCTCGCTCATCGCCATCACGCTGGTGATGTCGGCCGTATTCATCCCAGTGTCCTTCATGGACGGGCCGGTGGGCGTGTTCTACCGGCAGTTTTCGCTCACGCTGGCCATCTCCATTGTCATTTCAGGCATCAACGCCGTGACCCTGACGCCGGCGCTGTGCGCGCTGCTGCTGAAGCACACGCCAGTGGCCGAAGGCGAACAGCCGAAAGGACTGATTAACCGGTTCTTCGCCGGCTTCAACAAACGCTACGACGCGCTGGCAGGGCGCTACCAGGGGTTGCTTCGGGCCGTGGCCGGCCGGCGCATGATGACGCTGCTAGTGCTGGCGGGCTTCTGCGCGGCTACCTGGGGGGTGAATAAAATCCTGCCTTCGGGCTTCATCCCGACCGAGGACCAGGGCATGGTGTACGTGAACGTGACCACGCCCGCCGGGGCTACCGTGGAACGCACCGAGGCCGTGCTGGACGAAGTGCAGCGCATTGCCAGCCGCCTGGGGCCGGTGGAATCGGTGTCGACCCTGGCCGGCTACAGTTTGGTGAACGAGGTGGCCGGCTCCAGCTACGGCATGGGCATGATTAACCTCAAGCCCTGGGACGAGCGGAAGCAGTCGGTGACCCAGTTCATTGCCGAGCTGGAAGAGAAAACCAAGAATATTGCCGACGCCGACATCCAATTCCTGCCGCCGCCCACGGTGCCAGGCTTCGGCAACAGCAGCGGCTTCGAGCTGCGCCTGCTGGATAAATCGGGCACCGGCGACCTGCAGAAAACGGCCGCCGTGTCGCAAACCTTCCTGGCTTCGTTGCGGAAAGACCCGGCCATTGGCGGGGCCTTCACCTCCTTCGACCCCAACTTCCCGCAGTACCTCATTCACGTGGACCAAGACATGGCCGCCAAGAAAGGTGTGACTGTGGACGCGGCCATGAGTACGCTGCAAACGCTGATGGGCAGCTACTACGCCTCCAACTTCATCCGTTTCGGGCAGATGTACAAGGTGATGGTTCAGGCCGGCCCCGAATACCGCAGCCGCCCCGAAGACCTGCTGGCCCTACACGTGAAAAACAACCGCGGCGAGATGGTGCCTTTCTCCACTTTCATCAAGCTGGAGCGCGTGTTCGGCCCCGACCAGCTCACGCGCTACAACATGTACACCTCGGCCATGCTCAACGGTGACGCCGCCCCCGGCTTCTCGTCGGGCGACGCCATCGCAGCCATCGAAAAGGTAGCCGCCAAGGAGCTGCCGCGAGGCTACGCCTACGAGTGGAGCGGCATGACGCGCGAGCAAATCCTGAGCGGCGACCAGGCCCTGTACGTATTCGGCGTGGTGCTCATCTTCGTGTACCTGCTGCTGGCCGCGCAGTACGAAAGCCTGCTGCTGCCGCTGCCCGTGCTGCTGAGCTTGCCCACCGGCATCTTCGGCGCCTTTCTCAGCCTCAAGCTGCTGGGCCTCGAAAACAACATCTACGCCCAGGTGGCGCTGGTAATGCTGGTAGGTTTGTTGGGCAAAAACGCCATCCTCATCATCGAGTTTGCCGAGCAGCGGCGCCGGGCCGGGGCCAGCGTGCTGGCGGCCGCCGTGGAAGGCGCCGGCTCGCGCCTGCGTCCCATCCTGATGACCTCCTTTGCCTTCATCGCCGGCCTGATTCCGCTGGTGATGGCCAGCGGCGCTGGCGCCCTCGGCAATCGCTCCATCGGCACGGCGGCGGCGGGCGGCATGCTCATCGGCACGCTGTTCGGCATGGTGCTGATTCCGGGGCTGTACGTGCTGTTTGCTTCGTTTGAAAAGGTGAAGAACCTGGAAGCAGACGAGGTGGTGGAGGAAAAGCGGGAGCTAGTGGCGCATTAACCTCACCCCCGGCCCCTCTCCTTGGGGAGAGGGGAGCCTGACGATTTTTAGCGCGGACTTTTAGTCCGCGAATTGATTGACCAACATGGCCCATGCGAGGACTAAAAGTCCACGCCATATCACCCGCGCCGCCTCGGCTCCCCCTCTCTTAAGGAGAGGGGGCCGGCCCCGAAGGGGTCCCGTGAGGCGCCGCGCCAAAACGAATAATATGCGCTTTCTCCCTGCTCTTCTCTCCGTCCTTCTCCTCGCCGCGGGCTGCCGCGTGGCCGCGCCCGCCGACCCCACCGGCGCCCCAGCCGTGCCCGCCGCCTTCACGCAGCCCACAGCCGACACGGCCAGCGCCGGGCGCCAACCCTGGCGGCAGTTCTTCCAGGACCCCGCCCTCACGGCCCTCATCGACACGGCCCTGCGCCGGAACCTGGACTTGCAGGTGGCTTTGCAGCGCGTCGAAACGGCCCGCGCCAACTACCTGGCCCGGCGCGGCGCCCTGCTGCCCACCGTGGCCGCCGCAGCCACGGCCGGCGCCGACCGCTACGGCCGCTACACCCTCAACGGCGTGGGCAACTTCGACACCAACCTCTCGCCCAACATCGATGGGCAGCAACGCATCCCGGGCCCGGTGACGCCGGATTTTTTCGTGGGCCTGCGCAGCTCCTGGGAAATTGACATCTGGGGCAAGCTAAAGCAACGCCGCCAGGCCGCCTACCTGCGGGTGCTGGCCTCGGAGCAGGGCCGCCACCTGGTGACGACTAACGTGGTGGCTGAGGTGGCCCGCCTCTACTACGAGCTGCTGACGGCTGACAATCAGCTGGCCGTGCTCGACCGCAACATCAGCTTGCAGCGCGAGGCCCTCAAGCTAATGCGCATCCAGAAGGAGGCCGGCCGGGCCAATGAGCTGGCCGTGCAGCAGTTTGCCGCCCAGGTGGTGCGCACCGAAAGCCTCCTGCACGAAGCCCGCCAGCGCGTGACCGAAGCCGAAACCGGCCTCAATCAGCTGTTGGGCCGCTACCAGCAGCCCATCACGCGGGGCCGGCCGCTGCCCGGCCAGGTGCTGCCCGAGCGCCTGAGCGCCGGCGTGCCCGCCTCGGCCCTGCTGCGCCGCCCCGATGTGCGCCAAGCTGAGTTGGAGTTGCAGGCCACCCGCGCCGACGTGGCCGCCGCCCGCGCTGCCTTCCTGCCCTCGCTCACCCTCACGCCCTACGTGGGCTTCAACTCCTACCGCACCGGCACACTATTCGACCCCAGCTCTTTGGCCTACGGGGCCCTGGCTGGCCTCACCGGCCCGCTGCTGAACCGGGCCCAGTTCAAGGCTGATTTCCGCCTGGCCACGGCCGGCAGCTACGAAGCCTACTACCGCTACCAGCAAAGCCTGCAAACTGGCTTTCGCGAAGTAGTGAACGGCTTGCAGGGCCTGGAAAACTACCGCGCTGCCGCCGCCGCCCGCCAGCAGGAAGTGGAGCTGCTCACTAAAGCCGTGACGACATCCAACAAGCTGTTCGTGGCCGGCTACGCTACCTACCTCGAAGTCATCACGGCCCAGCGCAGCGTGCTGGAAGCTGAATTGAGCCTGGCCGAGTCGCGCCAGCGGCAGCTGCTGCAAAGCGTGAGCTTGTACCGAGCCCTGGGGGGCGGCTGGCAGTAGCGAACCTGAGTGCCTGTAGGGTCCCGAAGAACGGTTTTATTTCGAGAGAAGCCCGGTGCCATGAGGTGCCGGGCTTCTTGGTTTACGGCCTGTGGGCTTAACTTAATTCGCGCGCTGCTGTAGTAGGCACAATGCGCTGAATTCGTCTTGCTTTCAATGCTTTGGCAGTGTAAACAAACCTCCACCGTCTGCTTTTTCTCGCAACCTTTCGGTTGGCTTCGCCGAAAGACAATCCGGCTGGGCTGCATTGCTCCTGCCTTCAACACGCACCTTTCCGCATCTTATGAGCCACCCCAATAGCCCCCGCGTTAGCGCCGACCTGGCCGCCGCTTCGGCCCCCTCCCACGCCAGCGACGCGCAGGCCCTACCTACCCAAGACACCCCCAATGCTGCCAACAACGGCGCCGCCGATTCGGCTGCCCCGGCCACGGGTCCGACTGCACTGCTGACCCAAGCCAAGCAATGGGCGCAGAGCGTCAGCCTGCCCGATTCACTGAAGGAAGTGCCGGCGCCCCTCCAACGCTTGGCAGGCCAGGCCGGCAGCGGCTGGCGCCAGCTTTCCACCACCCAGAAAGTGGTGGGCGGCGCGCTGCTGGCCGGCGCGGGCTGGCTTGTGCTGCGCCCCGGCAAAGCCGCCCGGCGCCGCAAGGCCCTGAACCCCGTCGACACGCTGCACGAGCTGCTGCTGTTCGTGAATGACCGGGTGCAGGGCTACCGCCGCGCCGCCAGCGAGAGCCATGACGCCGACCTGCGCAACTATTACGAGGACTTGGCGGGCCAGAGCAAGCAGTTTGCCATTCGCCTCAACGGCTACCTGCGCGTGCAGCAGCACGCCCCCGAAACCGGCACCACCCTCAAAGGCAAGCTCTACCGCGCCTGGATGGAAGCCAAAGCGGCCGTGACGGGCTACAGCGAAACCGCCGTGCTGGCCTCCAACGTGTATGGCGAGGAGTGGGCCCTGTCCGCCTACGAGGCCGCTCTGCGCGACCGCACCGTGACGGGCACCCTGCGCCGGGAAATCGAGCGCCAGTACGAGGTTTCCCAGCAGACCTACCACCATCTGCAACAGCTGCAGGCGCAGTATTAGGCGCTGGGGCTACTTATTTCCACCAATAAAACGAGCGGACCCGTTGGGCCCGCTCGTTTTATTCGGCCTATTCCTTAGCAAGCGGCTACCCTTAAGTACTGGCTGCATTGGCGTCTCGCCACCAAGCGCCCTCAGCCCTGGTTGCTTTCGGCCAAGGGCAGGTGCACGAAGAAGGTGGTACCGGCCCCAAGCTGGGAGTGCACCTCTACCCGGCCGCCGGCATTTTCCACCATGCGCTTCACCATGTAGAGGCCGACGCCCGAGCCCTCCACGTGGTCGTGAAAGCGCTGAAACATGGTGAACAGCTTGGGCAGCTGGTGCGCCGCTATGCCCAGGCCGTTGTCGTGCACTTCGAGCACCGTGAAACCCACGCGCTGGTGGCCGCGCACGTCCACGTGGGGCCGGCGGTCGGGGTGGTGGTACTTGAGGGCGTTGCTGAGCAGGTTGTACACGATGCTGCGCAGGTTCTTTTCCGCGAAGGCCACGGCCGGCAAGCCGTCGAGGTGCACGCGGAGCTCGGCGTTGGTTTCGCGCAGCAGCGGGGCCAGGTCGAGGCGCACGTCTTCGACCACGGCGGCCAGGTCGACGGCGCTTAACGAAGGCGCATGCTCCTTCTGGAGCTTCGACACGGCGGTGAGGTGGTCGAGGGTACGCTTGAAACGCTCCACCGAGTCGAGCATGCGCACCAGCGTGGGGCCAATGGTTTCGTGCGCGGCCACGGCCGGCGGCAGTTCTTCGCGCAGTAGCGTGAGCAGGCCTTCGATGTTGGCGATGGGGGCCTTCAAGTCGTGCGAGGCGGTGTAGATGAAGTTGTCGAGGTCGGCGTTGGTGCGCCGCAGCTGCTCGTTGGCCAGCTTGAGCTCGGTGATGTCGATGGCCGAGCCCACGTAGCCGTACAGCTCGCCGCCCGCCAGGAAGCTGGGCGCGCCCTGGGCCAGCAGCCAGCGGTACTGCCCATCATAGCGCCGCATGCGGTGCTCCAGCACGTAGGGCCGGCGCTGCGCAATGGCCTCCACCAGCGTGGCCTGGGCCAGCTCCCGCTCGTCGGGGTGCAGGTAGGGTCCCCAGCCGGTGGCGCTGTACTGCTGCTCGGTTTCGAGGCCCACGAAGTCGAGAAAGGCGCGGTTAGTGTAGCGGATGGACCCGTCTGGGTGCACGGCCCATACCTGGTTGGGCGCCGCGTCGGCCATGATGCGGAAGCGGGCTTCGCTTTCTCGCAGCTCGGCCGTGCGGGCCTGCACGCGGGTTTCGAGGGCCTGGTTGAGCTGCTCCACCTGCTGCCGGGCCCGCACCTGCTCGGTCACTTCGGTGCCCACTGTGAAAATGCCCTTCACGCGGCCGTCGGGCCCGCGCTGGGGCTCAAACACCATGTTCCAATACACCGTTTCCTGCCGGCCGTGGCGGAAAATGATGGAGGCCTGCTCGCTGGCTAGGTGCGGCTGGCCCAGGGTGAACACCCGCTCAAAAATAGCCAGCACCTCGGGCGTGGCAGCTTCGGGCATCACCTCAAACACGGGCCGGTGCAGCACGGCCTCCCGCGTGCGGCCCCAGATGGCCAGCGTGGTGGCGTTGGCAAACTCCACGCGGTGCTCCGGGCCCTGGTACAGGGCCACGGCCACCGGGGCCACCTCCAGAAAGTGTTGCAATTCGTGGCGGTGATAGGCAGCCTCGGCGTGCGCCGCCTGCTCGCTGGCCCGGCTTTCGCGCAGACGCTGCGCGGCCACGCGGCTGGCCGTGATGTCCTGCACCGATTGGATGATGTACTCCACCTCCCCGGCCGCGTCGAGCACAGGGGTGTGGCGCGGCAGCCAGTGGCGCTCCACAAACCGGCCGGGGTGGGCACGGTCGGGCACGTCGTAGTGCTGCGGGGCCATGTCGTGCGGTTGGCGAGTGGCCAGCACCTGCTCCAGCGAAGCGCGCACGTTGGCCACGGCATTGGCCTCGGGGGTGAGCGGGTTGTCGGGAAAAGCATCGAAGATAAATTCTCCGATGATGGCCTCCCGCTCGGCTAGCGTCGCGGCCAGATAGTCGTCGCTGGCCGCCACAATCACCCAGTCCGGCGACAGCAGCAGCGTAGCCCCGGGCAGGGCGTTGAAAACGGGCAGCAGGTTGGTCGATGGGTGGGCCAGGGGCATCGTGGCGGCAGGTTCGGAGGTAGACGGTAGCAAAGGTCGGCTTTATTGGACCACAATAGCCGGAACGAGGGGGAAGCCATTCGGATGGAACAGCGCGAGGTATTGTTCGTCGGTTTAAATGAACAGCACAAGTTTACATATTTTCTTCGCCGATGACAGATGCACCGCGCTGCCGGCTTCGTGGCGCAACTTCCGCCTCAGAAGCAGCCGCGCTAGCCGAAATTTTATTAAAAGAACCACTCGAATCGCGGCATATTAGGAGTGCGGTGCGGGCGCCCGGCAAGCTACCACCGGTTGAGCAGCGCCCGTATCTTCGCCCCCATGTCCCCCTCTCCCACCGAATTCGCGCCCCTGGCCCTGCTGCGTGAGCATTGGGGGCACGAAAAATTTCGCCCCGGGCAGGAGGACATCATCAACTCCGTGCTCAATGGGCACGACACGCTGGCGCTGCTGCCCACCGGCGGTGGCAAAAGCATCTGCTTTCAGGTGCCGGCCCTGGCCCGGCCGGGCATCTGCATCGTGGTGTCGCCGCTCATTGCCTTGATGAAGGACCAGGTGGACAACCTGCGCCGCCGCGGGCTCAAGGCCGAGGCCATATACGCGGGCATGAGCCACCAGGAAATCGACCACGCGCTGGACAACTGCGTGTACGGCCGCAACGTGAAGTTCCTGTATGTGTCGCCTGAGCGCCTGCTCACGGAGCTGTTCCAGGTGCGGGTGGCCAAGATGCACGTGGGCCTGCTGGCCGTGGACGAGGCCCACTGCCTCTCGCAGTGGGGCTACGACTTCCGGCCGCCCTACCTACGCATTGCCGAGCTGCGCGAGAAGCTGCCGCCGGGCACGCCGGTCATCGCCCTCACGGCCACGGCCACGGCCCAGGTGCAGGCCGACATTGTGGAGAAGCTGCGGTTCCGGCCGGGCTTTGGGGTGTTTCGGCAGAGCTTTGCGCGGCCCCGGCTGTCGTACTCGGTGCTGCAGACGGAGGACAAGCTGCGCCGGCTGCTGGAGGTGCTGCGCGGCGTGGGCCCCGACAAAACCGGCATCGTGTACGCCCGCACCCGGCGGCAAACCGAAGACACGGCCACCTTCTTGCAGCAGCACCGCTTTTCGGCCGCTGCCTACCACGCCGGCCTGCCGGCCGAAAAGCGCACCAAGGTGCAGCAGGACTGGATTCAGGACCGAACGCGCCTCATTGTGGCCACCAACGCCTTCGGCATGGGCATCGACAAGCCCACCGTGCGCCTGGTGCTGCACCTCGATGCTCCTGACACCCTGGAAGCCTACTACCAGGAAGCCGGCCGTGCCGGGCGCGACGGCCTCAACGCCTTTGCCGTGCTGCTGGCCGGACCCAACGACAGCGACGAGCTGCGCCGCCGCACCAACCAGTCGTTTCCGCCCCTGGATACGGTGAAGCGCGTGTACCAGGCCCTGGCCAACTACTCCCAAACGGCGGTGGGCGGGGGCGAGCTGGCCGCGTTTGAGTTTGACATGCAGCAGTTTGCCGAAACCTACCGCATCAAGGCCGTGGACGCGCACAACTCGCTCAAGATTTTGCAGCGCGAGGGCTTCGTGCAGCTCAACGAGGCCGTGAACCAGCCGGCGCGGGTGCACCTCATTCTGAGTCATCAGGATTTGTACGCCTTTCAGGTAGCCAATGCCCAGCACGACCTGCTGATAAAAGCCCTGCTGCGCCTGCACGGCGGCGAGCTGTTTTCGGATTTCCAGACCATTTCGGAGAATGCGCTGGCCACCCACCTGCGCCGCAGCGTGGTAGAAGTGCGCCAGCAGCTGCGCTACCTGCACACGGCCGGCATCCTACACTACCAGCCGCGGCAGGAGTCGCCGCAGGCCCTGTTCACCACGCCGCGCTACGATGCCAGCAAGCTGCCCCTCGACCAGGTGAAGATGACGGCCGCCCGCGACCTGGCCCGCGCCAAAACCCAGGCCGTGGCGCAGTACCTGAGCGGCACCCGCTGCCGCCAGATACTGCTGCTCACCTACTTCGACGAGGCCGACCCGGCCCGCTGCGGCATCTGCGACATTTGCCTGGCCGAGAAAAAAGCCGCTCAGGCAGCCCCCGCACCTTCCCTGCGCGAGCCCATCCTGACGCAGGTGCGCCAGGGGGCGCTGGCCCCCCGCGAGCTACTGGCCGCTTTTGCGCCCAAAGACGCGACGGCCGTGACGGCCACCGTGCGCGAGCTGGTGGACCGCGGCGAGCTGGCCTACGCGGCCGACGGGCGGCTGGTGATGGGAGTTTAGTCCCAGGAATCGAAGAATGGTCCGGCTACGCCGAAAAACAGGTTGGCCCAGAAAACGACCAGGGATAATAAGGTGCCATAAACCAGTCGCCTCTTATCCACCGGTTTTTCAAAATCTCTGACTGATAGGTAGAATCCAGTTATAAATTGAAGAAAAACCAACAAGGGACAAACACCGACAGCATTGTATAAAGCCAACCCCATCCAGAATCCCGGCTGTTGATTTGCCTCATAATAGGGAGCGGCCCACAAGCTGAGCGCCAGACTGGCAACGCTGGCAACCGTGAAGAACCGATACAGCACTTCGCTTGACCGAAGCTTTGGTTGACCGTTGGGAGCAGCGAATAGGGGAATACGCATCAGGCAGTGAAAAACACTTCTCTCAACTTAGTCGAATTGATATATCAACGCCCGGTAACAGGGAAACCATACGCTTCCTTGATGGCAAAACGCGTCTAAGACGCCCAGGAAAGCCCATAAAAATACCCCTTTCAAAGCTGGTTTTCGAAATCATTTTATCTTGTAAATCAATATTTTATTTCGCGTAAAACTTCTTTCACAAAGTCCCTAATTACTCAAAATAAATTTGGTAGCAACATCAGCGGGCCGACACCTTTACACTACCCGCAGCGCCAAGCGGCTTCTCTGGCTGCGGCGGCCCCAACCAACTTGCTACCATATATGAACACCCTGCAGAAACCTTCGCCCCAGCGCTTACGCATTGGCGAGGGCGTTATCAGCGGCAATGCGTCTGTTTTTCTGGCCGTGCTGGCCATGGCCGCGGTGCTGTGCTTTCACTACCCGGAGTACCTTACCACGCCGGAGTTCCGCGAGCTGTACACGGGCGAGATGATGAAAACGGTGCTCATGGCCGTCATCGTGGCGTCGTTTCTGTTTGCGACGGTGAGCTACCTGCTGAGCCAGCAGAAGAAGTTGCCCTTGACGGGCATCGGCATTGCAGCTATGGCGGTGGTCACGGGCGGGTTTGCGGTGCAGCCGCGGGCAGTGGAGAAAACGATTTGGCACGTGGGCCTCGACTGGCTGCTGATTGACCTGCTGCTGCTGGCCGTGATTTTCGTGCCCATCGAAATGTTCTTCCCGCAGAACAAGCGGCAGTCGCGCTTCCACGCCGAGTGGCGCACCGATTTGGTGTACTTCACGGTCAGCCACTTGTTTGTGCAGTTTTTTGGCGTGATTACGCAGGCGCCGGCCAAGCTCCTGTTTGGCTGGATGGGGCTGGCGCCGTTTCAACACTGGGTGCAGCAGCTGCCTTTTGTGGCGGGCTTCGTGCTGGCGCTCTTCGTGACGGACTTGTTTCAGTACTTGGCGCACCGCTTGTTTCACTCCCACGTGTACTTGTGGCGCTTTCACTCGGTGCACCACTCCACCCAGGCCATGGACTGGCTGGCGGGCTCGCGCACGCACTTTGTGGACATTTTCGTGACGCGCTCCATCTCGTTCATTCCGCTCTATGTGTGCGGGTTTTCGTCGCTCACCTTCAACGCCTACATCCTCTTCGTATCCATTCACGCAGTACTGATTCATGCCAACACGCGCCTCAACTTTGGCTGGGTGAAGTACCTGCTCGTGACGCCGCAGTACCACCACTGGCACCACTGCGAAGACCCGGCCCACTACGGCAAGAACTTCGCCATTCACTTCCCCTTGATTGACCGGCTTTTCGGCACCTACTACCTGCCTGGCACGGCCTGGCCCGAGGCCACGGGCGTACGCGAAGGCGCTTACCCCAAAGGCTACTGGAAACAGCTAAAACACCCCTTTACCAAAAGCCCCTTCGACAACGACCTGAATATGGAAGAGCCCAGTAGCCGGTGAGTGCTGAGTGCTGAGTGCTGAGTGCTGAGTAAAAAACGTCATGCAGAGCGAAAGCGAAGCGTCTCGCGTGCAAGAGTAAATCCTTACTACTGCACGCGAGATGCTTCGCTTTCGCTCTGCATGACGTTTTTATATCGTGCTAACGGCTTGGCTTACTTGCCCTCCGCCGCGTAGGCCTGGTAGCCGCCCAGCAGGTTGCGCACGTTGGTGAAGCCCTGCTGGGTGAGGAAGGCCTTGGCCGAGGCCGAGCGGCCGCCGCCTTTGCAGTGCACGATGATTTCCTGGTTTTTCCACTCGTCGAGGTCGTCGAGTTTGTCGGGCAGGGTGCCCAGGGGGATGTTCTGGGCGCCGGCTATGCGAGCTTCGTCGTGCTCCCAAGGCTCGCGCACGTCGATGATGGTGGGGGTTTCGCCGGCTTGCTGGCGCTGGTGGAGTTCGGCGGGGGTGATGTCGGCCATGGTTATTTGGGGCTTGAAGGCTTAGGGAGATGGGGACTTGATGGGGCGAAAGTAAGGCTTACGGCCGAAGGCTTCTCGGTTTCGTAACGGTGGGGCAGCCCCCAGCCTACGGCACAATCCGTACCTTTGTAGTTCCCGGTTGGCCCTGGTATTTCCGGGCCCGCCGCTTTTAGCTTCTCCGGCCTCACCTCTTATTTATTCCCATCCTGGTTCTTAAGACCCCAAGTTCCCAAGTTCCTATGAAACACCTTTTCACTTCGTGCCTGCTGGTGCTGGGCCTCGTGCCCGCCGCCCTGCACGCCCAAACAGCGCCGCCCATGCCCCCGGCGGCCCCCACCAATCTGTCGGGTGTGGCCCTGCGCGACTGGTACCGCACCAACTGGTACGACGGCAAGCGCGTGGAGCTGAGCTACGCCACGGCCCGCGGCAAAATGTATAACTACGCCGACAACTACAACAACCTGGTGACCTGCGTGTACTCGGGCTACCAGGAAACTGTGCCCTACAGCACCACCAACACCAGCACCACCACCGTCAACCGCATCAACTGCGAGCACACGGTGCCGCAGTCGTGGTTCAACCAAACGGTGCGCATGCGCTCCGACATGCACCACCTCTACCCCACCTACGACACTTGGAACAACCTGCGCGGCTCGGACCCCTACGCCGAAATCCCGGACGCGCAGACCCAGACCTGGATGCGCCTGCTGGTGAGCCAGAGCACCATTCCCACGACGAATATCGCCGAGTGGAGCGAGGACACCAACACCCAGTTTGAGCCCCGCGAAGACCACAAAGGCAACGTGGCGCGCTCCATCTTCTACTTCTACACGATGCACGCCAATCAGCCCGACCTGATTGCGACCGGCCACAACAACATCAGCTCCATCGCCGACATCAACACGCTCTACGCCTGGCACCTGGCCGACCCGGTCGACGCCCACGAGATTGAGCGCAACCGCCGCGTGGCCGTGAGCCAGGGCAATTACAACCCCTACATCGAGCACCCCGAAACCGTAGCTACCGCCTGGGGCCTCACGCCTCCCGGCCCGGTGTTCAGCTTCGCTACGGCCGCCGGCAGCATCACCGAAGGCAACACCGGCACCAGCACCTACACCGTTACGTTGAACCTGGCTCCCGCCGCCACCGCGGCTACCACCGTGCAGGTGAACGTAGACGGCACCAATTCGACCGCCACCAACGGCACCGACTTTGCCTTCACCTCGCCCACCACGGTAACTTTCCCGGCCGGCAGCACCTCCCAAACGGTGACCATCACCGTGAACGGCGACACCCAGCCCGAAGCCGACGAAACCGTCATCCTGACCCTGACCAACCCCAGCACCGGCAACAGCGTGGGCTCGCCCGGTATTCACACGCTCACCATCACCAACGACGACGGCACCCCGCCCATGGTGAATTTTGCCACCGCCACCGGCAGCATCGCCGAAGGAAACTCTGGCACCAGCACCTACACCGTGAACGTGACGGCCAGCGGCACCCTGCCCACCGGCACCTTCACCGTGCCGGTGAGTGTGGACGCGGCCAACAGCACCGCCACCGCCACCACCGACTACGTGCTGAATACCACCAGCCTCACCTTCAGCAACACGGCCCTCACGCAGGCCATCACCATCACGGTGAACGGGGATGTGACCTTTGAGCCCAACGAAACCGTGCGCCTGCGCCTGGGCACGCCCTCCAACGCCACCATCATCGTGGGCCAGCCCAACACCCACACGCTGACGATTCTGAACGACGACGCGGCCCCGGCCGGCGCGCCCTGCACCAAGCCCTATTTCTCGCAGTACGTGGAAGGCTCGGCCACCAACACCAAGGTGCTGGAGATTTATAACCCCACGCTGAGCCCCATGCCGCTGGCCGGCAAGAGCGTGGTGCTTTACGCCAACGGCGCCACCACCCCCACCGCCACGCAGGCCCTGACCGGCACCATTGCCCCCGGTGATGTGTACGTCATTGCCAACACCGGCGTGGTGGATACTGGAGTGGCCGCTCAGGCCGACATCCAGAGCAACGTGGCCTTCTTCAACGGCGACGACGCCATTGCCCTCTTCGACGGCACCGACACGCTCGACGTCATCGGCGTCATCGGCCAGCGCCCTACCGAGTGGACCGTACCCGGCGGCTCGACCCTGAATAATACCCTCGTGCGCCAGCCCACCACCAGCCAGGGCGGCCGCTGGAACGGCCCCAACGGCAGCAGCACCTGGAGCGCCGGCGGCGTCGACAACTACGCCGGTGTGGGCTCCTACACCAGCACCGCCTGCTACGTGCCGCTGGCCGGCCGCACCGCCGCAGTGCTGCGCAACACCCTCGAAATTTACCCCAACCCGGCTTCCGAAACCGTGCAGCTGCGCCTGCCCGGCGTGCCCTCGGCCCGCCCCGCCACCATCGAAGTGCTCGACCTGCTGGGCCGCCCCGTGCGCCAGCGCGCCGCCCAGCTCAGCGCCACCGACGCCGTGCCCGTGGACCTGCGCGGCCTGCCCGCCGGCATCTACGCCATCCGCGTGCTCTGCGAGGAGGTGACGTATACCGGCCGCGTAGTGGTGCGCTAAGCCAACAAGCGTCGTCTGTCATTGCGAGTGGAGCATTCCGCGCATCAAGCGGAGACGCAACGCGGCAAACGAAGTTCAGCGCAGCTAATCCGTCCTCTCAACACCAGACACGCCTTTTACCAAAAAGCCCCGGTACCGCAATGGTACCGGGGCTTTTTTGCGTTTTAGAAAAGGTTTGTCACATTATTGAGTTGGTCGCTGAGAACAGGACGGATTGCTTCGTCGTGCATCCTCGCAATGACAGACGGCCGATTTCTTAAGCCAGGATATCGGCGTACTCGTCGTGGTGACGCTTCACGAAGCCGTGCATGAAGGTGCAGGTGGTTTTGACCTTGAGGTGGTTTTCGCGGGCGA
The DNA here is from genome assembly GCF_015694735.1 of Hymenobacter properus. GTDB lineage: Bacteria > Bacteroidota > Bacteroidia > Cytophagales > Hymenobacteraceae > Hymenobacter > Hymenobacter properus. The sequence continues at coordinate 1,086,378 of NZ_JADQDP010000001.1, forward strand.
AGGCCAGGCCGGCGCGGGCCAGCTCGTCGGCCACGCCCTGGCCGCGCAGGCCCTCGTCGACGAAGGTGTGGGTGAAGTCGATGACGCCGTCGGCGGGGCGGGCGTAGGCGAGCTCGGCGGTGTAGCCGTCGCGGATGACGGTGAATTCCTGGTCGGCGGTGTTGTGGTTAACGGCCATGTAAACAATAAGTAGTGGGTGGAAATGGATGGCCTGCGGCCGGAAAGTAAACGGCGGCGGCTGGTTTGCGTACAGCAGGGTAAAGATGGGCCCGGCCCGTTTGGTTTTCTTTCTTTCCCTTCTTCTTTCCCCATGGATACGCAAAACTCATCCCAGCCGTCCGAAAACGACTTCCGCCCCGAAGACCAGCAGCAGCGCGCCGCCACCGCCCGCCCCAACCCGAACGACCCGGCCGTGAACGCCAGCAGCCCCAACTACGGCGAGTTTGGCGGGGTACCCGCCTCGGGCCCCACGGCCGCTAACTACGCCGCCCCCACCAACAGCGCCCCCGGCCGCAGCGGTGCCAACGACAACCCCGACGAGTTCAGCGAGTTCCGCGACCGGGAGAAGCAAGCCCAAAACGCCCCCGACCGCGCCGAAGACCAGCCCGGCCACGTGGTGCAAAACCAGGCCCCCGGCCTAGTAGCCGCTGTAGAAGCCAGCACCGACGATAACGAGGAGCTGCGCAAAGCCTGGGCCATCGACGACCCGCGCTACGCCGGCGGCGGCACCCACAACACCCGCGACGAGGACGCCGACGCCAACTACCCCAACAACGACGACAAATAAGCTCCTGCTTTTACCTTTTTCGCTCGCCCCATGTCTCCCGACCAACCCAACACCTTCAACGAGGAGCCCAACGCCGAAGACGGCGCCTCCACGCCCATGCTCAACGCCGAAACCTACGGCCAGCAGCTCGACGACAATAACGCTTCCGGCCAGGAAAAAGCCGATGAGATGGACGACTCGCTGCGCATGGACACGCAGGAGCGCACCCTCACCGGCCCCGCCCCGGCGTCCGACGAAAACCTGCCCCGCGAGCTCACCAACCCCAGCGACCGGGCCTACACCCTGCCCGAAGAACAGGGCCCCAACTAGCCCGACGCTGCTCGCTCAGCTCACCAAAGGCCTCCATCGACTGATGGAGGCCTTTTTGTTTTCTCGTTACGGGCCGGGGCAAGGCCCCCTCCTCCCCGGCCAAAGGGTACAGGGCCGCCTGCTGACTGGCAGCCTGTTTCGACTATTTCACTGCCAGTTGATTAAAATCATGTTGTCTTTATATATAAAAAGTTTAATATTATAAAATTATCTTCTTATTCTCATCCGCATGGCGTACACCAACTGGCAAGCATTTGAGCCCCTGCCGGCGCTGCGGCACGTGGTGGACCATTACTGGGCTTTTGAGCCGGTAGCCGACGGAGAAGTGATGCGTCCGCAGGTTGTGCTGCCCTCGCCCACGCCTGCGCTTTTCTTTCGCTGCGCCGCTGCGCCGGGCCAGCCCGCTGCCGACTGGCTGTGCCGGCCGGCGTCGTACCAGCGGCTGGAGTTGCGGTGCTCGCCCGGCACGGGGCTGCTGGGCATCACGTTTCACCCCACGGGGTTTTACCGGCTGTTTGGCCTTTCGATGACCCGCGCCGCCGAAGCCGGACCGGCGCTGGCTGGGCGCGCCGGCGCTTTTGTGCGGGCGCTGGCGGCGCAGCTGGCCAGTGTCCGCACTGCCGCCGCCCACGCCGCCGTCGCCGAGGCCCTGCTGCTGGCCGAAACCGGCCCCGATGAGTGGCCCACGGCCCTGGAGGCCTTGGCCGCCGGGGTGCTGCAGCGGCACGGCCAGGTGAGCATCGACCAGCTGGCCGCCGGCGCTCACCTGTGCCGCCGACAGTTTGAGCGGAGGTTCCGGGAGGTGGTGGGCGTGGCACCCAAGCTGTTTGCCGAAATCAGCCGCTTCCGCTACGTGGTGGAGCAGCTGCAGGCCCAGCCGCTGGTGAACTGGCAGGACGTGACGCACCAGTGCGGCTACTATGACCAGGCGCACCTGATTCGGGATTTTCGGCGCTTTACGGGCCGCACGCCGGCTTCGTATTTCTTGCAGGAGCGGCAAGTCAGGGCTAAACTTTTACCAGAAAATCAATAAAAGTCGCATTTATACAATGCAATTTTTTATTGACAAATTACCTTTGTATTACTTCGAAGTTCGTGTTGCTGCCCCTCAGTTGTCGACCTGAGCCGTAGCCTCGGCCCCTGCTTTCTGCCGATTGTGCCTGCCCCGGAGGCAGGCTGGCGCATGCGTTTGGGCGGCCCACTGGCGCCCGTTGTCGCGCATCCGGTTTGTTGGTTCCGGCCGTCCCGCCCTGGCGGGGCCTGGGCCGGCGGGTACCTGCCTGGCAGTCCCACCCCGCGCTCTTTCACGCTCCCTTACTGCTTATTGTTAAACCCCATTCATCATGGAGAAGCTATGCCCTACCCCTACACCTGCATGCTGCCACGCCACTGCGGGAACCCTTCCTAGTTGTTCAAATGCCCCGGCAGCCGCCGCGACCATGCTGCGCGCTGCTGGCCCCCGGCTGCCCTGGCTGGCGTTGCTGCTGGCTATATTCATTTCATTTGCGGCCGCAGCGGCGGCGCCAGCGCACCGGCCGGCCAGCAAGACCAAAACGGTGGTGGCGCTACACAAGCTGGGCGCATCGGTGGTTTCGGGCGGCGACTTTAGCCTCGATTTCGTGGCGGCGGCCCCCTACACCTACATCCACAGCACGGGCGGCGGCGCTTTCAACGACCGCACCATTGGCAAAAACATGGACGTGGTGGAGTCGTTGGAAGGCGGCGATTTCACTTGCGGCGACGTGGTGACTTACCTCACCGAAATCACGGTGAACCCCAACGCGGCGGGCGTGCAAACCATCGCGCTGGACTATTCTTTCCTGGCCGATGCCACCGGGCAGCCGGGCGTGGCGCTGGGCAGCTTCGGCACCGTGCAAGTGAACCGCGGGGTGGTGAGCAACGGCGCCGGGGCGGGCAACACCGACAGCGGCCTGATTGAAAACGCCGGCGGCACCAGCAGCGTGGCTACCCTCATCAACCCCCACCTGACGGGCCCGCTGTTCCAAAGCGGCAGCACTCTGGAGGGCACCGTGACGCTGACCGGCCTTGACCCGGGCGAAACCCTGATTTTGCGGGTGGACGTGCGCATTGCCTGCAACCCCGGCAGCAGCCCCACCGGCAACCTGCAGGCCGCCATTGTGGCCGGGCGGGTGACGGCCCCGGCAGCTGATAACATCAACGTGGGCAAGCAGACGATTCCGTTCAAAAACGTGGACCGGATTATTTTCCCGTCCTGCCACCTACCGGCGGCCGGACCGGTGTGCGCCAGCGATGTTACGGTGCACACGGCCACGACCGACATTTCGGGCGCTACCTACACCTGGTCGATTACCGGCAATGGGGTGATGGTGGTGAACGGGCAGGACGTGACGTCGACCGTCACCACGTCGGCGGGCACTACTTCCAGCGTGAGCGTGCGGGCCGGAACTACCGGGAGCTATACCTTGACTGTCGTCATCAGCAAGGCGAGCTATGGCAACCAGCCGTGCTCGGTGTCGGTGCAGATTAACAGCATCAACCCGGGCAGCATCAGCGGCGGCGGCCCGGGCTGCGCGCCCTTCGACGCGCCACCCTTTGGCAGCACTGACGCCACTGGCGCGGGCACTATCAGCTACCAGTGGCAGAGCCGCACGGGCGCCAACGCCTTCGCCGACATTGCCAACGCCACGGGCCCCACCTACGACCCCGGCGCCCTGAGCGTGACCACTGACTTCCGCCGCATGGCCATCAGCACCATCGCCACGGGCACAGCCGGCGCGGTGAGCTGCCCCGCCGCCAGCAACATCCTGACCATAACACCCAATGCGCTACCGGCCGTCTATACACTGACCGGGACCCCGTATTGCGACTATGGCACGCCGGCCGGCACCATTGGCCTGTCCGGCTCGGAGCTGGGCGTGAACTACGAGTTGTTCAACGGCGCTGCGTCGGTGAGCACGAAACAGGGCACCGGCAGCGCCCTGAGCTGGACCGGGTTGGGCGCGGGCACTTACTCAGTGGTGGCCACTAACACCACCACGCTGTGTCCCAGCACCTCGGGCACGGCCGCAGTGGTGGCCAATGCCCTGCCCACGGTTTATGCGCTGAAGGGCACTCCGTACTGCGACAACGGCACGCCGGCCGGCATAGTGGACCTATCCGGCTCGGAGGTGGGCGTGAACTACGAGCTGTTTAACGGAGCCTCGTCGGTGAGCACGCAGGCCGGCACGGGCAACGCCCTGAGCTGGACGGGCCTGAGCGCCAGCGCGGCCTATACCGTGGTGGCCACCAACGCCACTACGCTGTGCCCCAGCACCACTGGCCCAGCCACGGTAGTGGCTAAAGCCCTGCCCACAGGCGCACTCAGCGGCGGGGCCTCGCTTTGCATGGGCCAGGCCACCACGCTCCGAGTGGCCCTGACCGGTGCCCAACCCTGGTCCCTGACGTACTCGGACGGTACCTCGCCCGTGACGGTGAGCGGCATCACGGCGTCGCCCTACACGTTCTCGGTGAGCCCCACGGCCGGCACTACCTACACGCTGACGGCCGTATCGGACGCCAACTGCTCGGGCACGCCCACCGGCACGGCCACCGTAAACGTGAGCACCTGCGACCAGTACTGCACGCTCACGCAAGGCTTCTACGGCAGCACCAACGGCAAGTATTGCAACGGGCAAACGGCGGTAGAACTCATCAGCAGCCTGCTCGCGCCGTCGCCGCTGGTCATTGGCCAAGGCACTACGCACACCTTCATCATGACCTCGGCCCGGGCCGCCTGCCTCAACGCCAATATGCCCGCCGGTGGCAACCCCAGCGCCTTTCTGAACGCCACGGGCCCAGCCTACAACATGGCGTATGCCCTGAATTGCGCCATCAGCCCGCTGAATGTGCCGCTCAAGAAAGGCAAGTTCGACAATACGCTCCTGGGCCAGACTATTGCGCTGGGCCTGAACCAGCGGCTGGTGGGCAGTTCCGCCCTGAGCAGCCTCACCATCATGGCCCAATACATGACCACGCAGCCCTCCACCACCTGCGGCACGGGCGGCATCCCAACCGGCAGCCCCGAGGTGTTCACCTTCCCGGCCTCGGCCGTGGGCTACACCGTGGGGAACCTCTATGACATGGCCAACCGCGCCCTCGGCGGCGACAACTCCGCCCCCATGCTCTCGGTAGGCGACATGACCCAGGCCCTGGGGGCCGTCAACAACGGCTTCGACAAGTGCCGCTTCCTGCTGGGCTTCTCCAGCAGCATGCCCACGCAAAGCCGCACCGCGCTGGCCTCGGCCCCGGCCGCCGGCCCCGACGAGAGCCTGCACGCCTACCCCAACCCCTTCTCGGCCTCTACCGTGCTGCAGTTCACACTGCCGCAAGCCGCCAGCTACCAGCTCGCGGTGTATGACATCAGCGGCCGGCTGGTGGCCCGCGTGGCGAGCGGCAACGCCGAAGCCGGCGTGCGCTATAGCTTCCCGCTGGCCGGGGGCCTGCAGGAGGGCGTGTACATCGCCCGCCTGGTAACGGGCAAGAGCACTCAGGTTATCCGCCTGAACCTGATTAAGTAATCGGGCCCGCTCAGGATTGCGCAAAAAGAGCCGGCAGTGCCCACTGCGGGCTCTTTTTGCGTGCCTGCCGGGGCGTTGGCTGCCTGTGACCAGGGCAAAGCCAGCGCTAGCCAACATCGGAGCTGCATCGGCACCAGTTGTAGCTTTTGGTTATCCGGTACGGCGCATGGTTCTGATTACCAAACATTGGTTGGCTGGCTCGATGCGAATTTTTTGGAAATAATTTAAAAAATTTCTCTTAAATATCATACAAACCTGATATTCTCAACCCCTTGTTCACCCCTTAATATATATTAATGCATATGTCAGTGTTTTAAATATTTTAATAAGCTCATCAATTGTAATTTTTCAGTCAGTTTTTGTACAATTTTAACTCCATCGAGTAGTGCTTTAGCTTTACATAAATGAGACTATTCAAATAATTTTTATACACATATGGAAAAATAATTATTTAGATTTGGCCCACACCCGCTGTTCAAGTACATGGTGACGCCAGTGCTAAAATACCTTCCTCCCAGCCGTGCAGGATAAGTTGAACCATGATTCATAAAGCGTTGAATTTCATGGAACTTGTCTAATGAATCACTTCTCAACTGCACTCCAAATGAATACACATCTCCAATACCCATCGCGCTTTGGTCTAACACCGGCAGATGGCAATCCGAAGGCCGGGCCGCTGGGCTGGCTGCTGCAGCGGTTGCTGCCCTTGCTGTGTACAGTGCTACTGCTGGGCGGCGCTGCCACCGCCAGCTACGGGCAATCCACCGACTTCCGGCAGTTTGCCAACGAACCGGGCAACGAAGCCTGGATAAACTCGATTTTGCAGCAAAACAACTCGGTGTACTACGAGGGCACTTCGACGCTGCAGCGCCTGGTGCTGGTGGGCATCCCGACCACGTCGGGTAACCACCACGTGCTGCACTTCAGCCACCAGGCCACGAAAGGGGGCATTCACGCCTACGACTTCGTGACGGGCTACGACCAGGCCCTGGCCGACTACAATACCATCACGGGCGGGCCATTCACGGCGCTTTCGGTGGCGGGCAATGCGCTGGGGCCGCAGGCCACTGCGGCCATGGTGAATGCGCTGTATAACAGCAACCTCGCAGGTCCCAACAAGATGGTGGCGGCCAATGCGGTGGCGGCGAGTTATTCGTCGTTGCCAAACGCGCCGGCGGGAAACGTGGCGGCCAAAGTGGCGGTGTACGACGGCGCTAGCACCAGCAAGCGCGGTGTGCAGATTTATGGCAGCTCGCCCGTGACCAATGCTCACCTCGACCTGGTGAGCTACTCCGGGGGCTCCGATATTTATGCTGACTACGACCTGCACTGGGATTCGGCCTCGCCGAACGTGCTTATTCTGATGGGTGGCCACTTGTCGGTGAGCGGCACGGGCGCGGCGGGCACGCTGTCGTATGGGCCGGGGCTGGGCTCGGGCTCCATCAGCGGGGGGCCGTACCACTTCAAGCTCGACAACGTGGACGGCATCACTCTGGGCTCGCAGGACAACCAGATTAAGGGTACTGATATTCTGATGCCGCCCGCGCCCTCTTGTGCAATCTCGGGGCCGGCCACCATTTGCAGTGGGAGCACGGCTACTTTCACCGGCCCGGCCGGTATGGACAGTTATACCTGGACGCTTCTCAACAATACTTCGGGCAGTTCGTTTACCACTGCCACCAACCTGCCCAGCGTGAGTGTGCTGGCGGGCGGCACCAGCGGGTCGTATACCGTGAAACTGGTAACTACCCGCCTGGGCGTGACGTCGACCGACGTCTGCCAGAAGATAGTGAACGTGAACAAGGTCAGCTTGGCGGCAACGACTGTAAACGTGGCTTGCTTCGGCGGAAACACCGGCAGCATTTCGCTCACGGCTTCGGGCGGCACGGCTCCTTACACCTACGATTGGGGTGGCGGTATCACTTCCCAGAACCGGACCGGCCTCGCCGCCGGCACCTACTCCGTGACTGTGACGGACGCCATAGGCTGTTCGGCTTTTGCCTCCTACACCATCACGCAACCTGCTTCCGGGCTCACGGCCTCGGCGGCCAAAACCGATGTGAGCTGCAACGGCGGCACCGACGGCACCATCACCCTCACCGTAGCCGGCGGCACGGCTCCCTACACTTACCTCTGGAATGGCGGCGCCACGTCGCAGAACCGCACCGGCCTCGGCGCTGGCACCTACAACGTAACGGTCACCGACGCCAATGGCTGTACTGCCACCGCCTCGGCCACCATTGCGCAGCCGGCGCTGCTGACGGCTTCGGCTGCGAAGACGGACGTCAGTTGCTTTGGTTATGCCACTGGGACCATTACGCTCACGGTGGCCGGCGGCACCGCTCCCTACACCTATCTGTGGAACGGCGGGGCCACCACACAGAACCGCACGGGCCTGGCCGCCGGTACTTACAACGTCACGGTAACGGATGCGAAAGGCTGTACGGCCACGGCCTCGGCCACCATCAGCCAGCCTATGCTCCTGACGGCCTCGGCGGTTAAAACCGATGTGAACTGCTTTGGCGGCACCAACGGCACCATCACCCTGACGGTGGCCGGCGGCACTTCGCCCTACACGTATCTGTGGAACGGCGGGGCTACCACGCAGAACCGCGTCGGCCTTGGCGCCGGCACTTACAACGTGACGGTTACCGACGCCAACGGCTGCACGGCTACGGCATCGGCTACTATTGCGCAACCGGCCGCCGCGCTTTCGGCCTCGGCTGCCAAGACGGACGTGAGCTGCAACGGTGGTAGCAACGGCACCATCACCCTCACGGTAACCGGGGGCACTTCGCCTTATACCTATCTGTGGAATGGCGGGGTAACCTCGCAGAACCGCAGCGGCCTGGCGGCCGGCACCTACAACGTGACCGTGACCGACGCGAATGGGTGCACCACGACGGCATCGGCCACCATCGGCCAACCCGCACTGCTGACAGCTTCGGCCGCCAAGACGGACGTGAGCTGCTACAACGGCACCAACGGCACCATTACGTTGACCGTAACCGGCGGCACGGCTCCTTATACCTACCTCTGGAACGGCGGGGCCACCTCGCAGAACCGCAACAACCTCAGCGCTGGCACCTACAACGTGACCGTGACGGATGCCAACGGCTGCACGGCCACTGCTTCGGCCACCATCGGCCAACCCGCTCTCCTGACGGCTTCGGCTGCTAAGACCGACGTGAGCTGCTTCAATGGCACCAACGGTACCATCACCCTGACCGTGGCTGGCGGCACCGCCCCGTACACCTATCTCTGGAACGGCGGCGCCACTTCGCAGAACCGCACGGGCTTAGCTGCTGGCACTTACAACGTGACTGTAACTGACTCGAAGGGCTGCACCGCTACTGCTTCGGCAACGATTAGCCAGCCGGTACTCCTGACTGCCTCGGCAGCAAAAACCGACGTGAGCTGCTATAACGGGACCAACGGCACCATCACCCTCACGGTGGCTGGCGGTACTGCACCTTACACTTACCTCTGGAATGGGGGCGTAACGTCGCAGAACCGCTCGGGCCTCGCTGCCGGCACCTACAACGTGACGGTAACGGATGCTAACGGCTGCACCGCTACGGCATCGGCTACCATTGTCCAGCCGGCTGCCGCTCTTTCTGCTTCGGCCGCCAAGACGGACGTGAGTTGCTATAACGGCAGCAATGGCACCATTACGCTCACGGTGACCGGGGGTACTGCTCCTTATACCTATGCCTGGAACGGCGGGGTAACCACCCAGAATCGCACCGGCCTGGCTGCTGGTACTTACAACGTGACCGTGACCGACGCTAACGGCTGCACGGCCACTGCTTCGGCTACCATCGGCCAACCTGCTCTTCTGACGGCTTCGGCCGCGAAAACGGACGTGAGCTGCAACGGTGGCAGTAACGGCACCATCACCCTGACAGTGGTTGGTGGCACCTCTCCCTACACGTATCTGTGGAACGGCGGGGCCACGTCGCAGAACCGCTCAGGTCTGGCTGCCGGCACTTACAACGTGACGGTTACCGACGCCAACGGCTGCACGGCCACTGCCTCGGCTACGGTTGGTCAGCCTGCCCTCCTCACGGCTTCGGCCGCTAAGACGGACGTGAGCTGCAACGGTGGTAGCAATGGTACCATCACCCTAACCGTGGCTGGTGGCACCGCCCCGTACACGTATTTGTGGAACGGCGGCGCCACCACGCAGAACCGCTCGGGCTTAGCTGCTGGCACCTACAATGTGACCGTAACTGACTCGAAGGGCTGCACCGCCACCGCTTCGGCCACCATCGGCCAACCCGCACTGCTGACAGCTTCGGCCGCCAAGACGGACGTGAGCTGCTACAACGGCACCAACGGCACCATTACGTTGACCGTAACCGGTGGCACGGCACCTTATACTTACCTCTGGAACGGCGGGGCCACCTCGCAGAACCGTTCGGGTCTGGCTGCTGGCACTTACAACGTGACGGTAACGGATGCCAACGGCTGTACGGCTACGGCTTCAGCCACCATCGGTCAGCCTGCCTTGCTGACGGCCACCGCAGCTAAAACAGACGTAAGCTGCTACAACGGCACCAACGGCACCATTACCCTGACCGTAACTGGCGGCACCGCTCCCTATACTTACCTGTGGAACGGTGGGGCCACGTCGCAGAACCGCTCGGGTCTGGCTACTGGTACTTACAACGTGACGGTTACCGACTCGAAAGGCTGCACGGCTACTGCTTCGGCTACCATCGGTCAACCCATGCTCCTGACGGCTTCGGCCGCGAAAACGGATGTGAGCTGCAACGGTGGCAGCAACGGCACCATTACGCTCACGGTGACGGGGGGTACTACTCCTTATACTTATGCCTGGAACAGTGGGGCAACCACGCAGAACCTCGCGAGCTTGCCTGCCGGCACCTACAACGTGACCGTTACCGATGCCAACGGCTGCACGGCCACCGCTTCTGCCACGGTTGGTCAGCCCGCCCTCCTCACGGCCTCGGCTGCTAAGACCGATGTGAGCTGCTTCGATGGCACGAACGGCACCATTACCCTCACCGTAACTGGCGGCACTATGCCCTACAGCTACCTGTGGAACGGCGGGGCTACCTCGCAGAACCGCACGGGCCTGGGCGCCGGCACCTACAGCGTGACGGTGACCGATGCGAAAGGCTGCACGGCCACCGCTTCGGCTACCATCGGCCAGCCTGAGCTGCTGACGGCTTCGGCTGTTTCGACTAACGAAACCTGCGCCAAAACCGACGGTACGGCTACGGCCACAGTTGCGGGGGGCACCGCGCCCTATTCCTACGCCTGGCGCCTCACCGGCCAGCCTGCAGTAGTGTCGACCACGCGCGTGGCTACTGGCCTGGTGGCCGGCGACTACACCGTGACCGTGACCGACTTCAACTCCTGCTCGACGACTGCTGCCACGAAGGTGGTGGCCGACAACTGCCTGGTGCAGCACTGCACCCTCACGCAGGGCGGCTACGGCAACGGCAACGGCGTCATCTGCAAGTACCCCGGCGTGCGCCGCACCCAGCTCATCACCAACCTGCTCAGCAGCGGGGGCGACCTGACGCTCGGGGTTTCGGGCCGCAGCATTACCTTCTCGGCTGCCACGGCATCGTCGGCTGCCCAGTGCATCATCGACGCCATGCCGGCCGGTGGCTCCGCTGCGGCGCTCCCCAGCATTGGCAATGCGAGCGGTTGCAGCTTGCCGGGTTCCGTGCTGAAAAACGGCAGGTTCAACAACGTGCTGATTGGCCAAACCCTGGCCCTGAGCCTGAACACGCGCCTCGACAACACCCTGGCCGACGTGCCGCTGAGCGCTGTTATGACTTCGTATAATGCCCTGAGCTGCAGCGGGCCCGACCCGCTGGACCTGACCGGCATGACGAAGAACATCCCGGCCTCGGTGATGGGCAACTTGAGCCACATGGGCGCCACTCCCACGGTGGGTTCGCTGCTGACGCTGGCCAACAAGGCCCTCGGCGGCGCCTCCTATGCCAACGCGGGCGGCAACCCCAGCTTCTCCGAAATCAGCGGAGCGGCCGGCGCCATCAACGAGCTGTTCGACAACTGCCGCATGTTCCTGAACACGACTTCGGCCCAGCTGCGAGTGGCCCTTACGCCCACCACCAGCCCGAGCGTCGAAGCCACCTCGAACCTGCACGCTTACCCGAACCCGTTTGCGGCCACTACCACCCTGGAATTCACCCTGCCCCAAGCCACGCACTACTCCCTGGTGGTGTATGACGTGAAAGGCAGCGTGGTAGCCACCGTGGGCAGCGGGGTTGCCGAAGCAGGCGTACGGTACTCGTTCCCGCTGGGCGGCGCCCTGCAGGAAGGCATCTACCTGGCCCGCTTGGTGACCGACAAAACCACGCAAACCATCCGCCTGAACCTGATTAAGTAAGCAGGCTCTGCGCGGTTTGCGCCCAAATAGCCGGCAGCTTTCGCTGCCGGCTATTTTTTTGCCTTTTCACCAGCGCCAGCTCAGCTGCACACCCGCGTACCAGGCCCGGCCCGGCGCGGGCTGGAAGTAGCGCCCGCCAAAGGCATTGAGGTCGTTGCCGAGGCTGTAGCGCCTATTAGTGGCATTGTCGAGGCCGGCGAAGACATCGGTTTCGAGGTGGCCGGCCAGGGTGCGCCGCCAGCCGCCGCGCGCCCCAAATACCCAGTAGCCGGGCGCCGTGTCGGTGTTGAAGTCGTTGAGCACCACGCGGGCCTGGTGGCTGAGGTTGGGGCTGAAGTAGAACCCCAGCCGCTCGGTGAGTTCCAGCCCGGCGCTGAGCGTGTGCGGCGTGCTGCCGGTGAGGCGTTTGCCGAGCAGGTCGGTGCGGCCAGGGTAGTCGCGGAAACGGAAGTCGTTGTAGGCATAGCTGGCCCAGGCGCGCAGGCCGGTTTTTTCAGGTCGGGGCATCCGCTTCGTGGAGTCGCGGTACACCACGCTGGTTATTTGGGGTTGCTGCCACAGCCAACCGCTCAGGGCTGCTTCGAAGCCGCGCTGGCGGGTGTGGCCCGCGTTGCGAAACACGACGATGCCCTGGTCGGTGGTGCTGCTGGTGATGGTTTGGCGTAGCTCAAAATCAAACACGGTTAGCTCATAGCGCAGCCGGTTTTGGAAGAAGCTGCCGCGCGTACCCACCTCGTAGCTGGTGCCGCGCTCGGCCTGCAGCTCGCCGTTCAGACTGGCATCGGAGGGCCGGATTTCCTCGACGGTGGGCGGCGCGAAGCCGGTGCTCACGCTGGCATATACCGAGAGGCCAAGGTTAAACTCCTTAAGCAGAGCTACACGTGGCGACACTTCGGGCCGGAAGTCGCGGCTGAACTGGTAAGCGTTGGGTTGGGTGGCGGCATTGCTCACCCGCGCGATGCCGTAGCGCAGGCGGTTGTAGCTGGCGGCCACGGTCAGCAGCAGGTCGGCGGGCAGGCTGTAGTCGGCCTGGGCAAATGCGAAGCCCGTGGTGGTGGTTATTTCGTCGTTGTAGCGCAGCGCACCGGGCGTGCCGCCGTTGTTCTGGTAGCTGCGCCCGTCCGTGAAGCCGGCCTGAAACTCGCCCCCACCCTGCAGCCGCAGCACCCGGCCCGCCAGCGCCGTGCGGTAGCTTAGGGCCGAGCGGCCACCCAGCCCCAGCCCGGTGTTGCGCTCATAATCGACCAGGTAGGGCGTGCGGATGGCCGTACCACTGCCATAAAGTGTGGTTTCCAGCTCCAGCTTATCCGAAAAACGGTACTCGTGCGTGAGCCCCAGCAAGCCGGTGCGCGAGGCGTAAAACGCCTGCTGCGCCACCGTGCCGGGCGCCGTGGCGGTGCCCGGCCGCGCCTGCCGCGGGTCGGCCTCGAACTGGGCGCGGGTGAGGCCGCCGGGCAGCTGGTAGTTGATGTCGGCGTAGAGCAGGTGGGCGGCTAGCGTGGTTTTGGGCGAGGCCACGGTGCGCACGTCCAGCGCGAAGACGTCGCGCCGCAGGGCGCTTTGCTGGCGGTAGCCGTCTAGTTCCTGGTGGGCATACTGGGCGCGAACGCTGCTGGTGGCGCTGCCCGTTTCGGCTGTGAGGGTGGCGCGGCGCAGGCCGTAGCTGCCCACGGTGGCGCCGGCCGCCACCCGGCTGGTGCCGGCCGCCACTTCGGGTGTGCCGAAGCGAGCCACGCCGCCCGTACCGGCCCCATACACGCTGCCAGCCGGGCCTTTCAGCACTTCGAGGCGGCCGATGAGGGCGGGGTCGAGCAGGTTGAGCGGGGTGCTGCCGCCGGCTTCGGTGAAGGGGATGCCGTTGTAGTACACCTTCACGTTGCGCACCCCAAACGGCGAGCGCAGCGTGCTGCCCCGAATGCTGAGCCGGTAGCTGGCCGTGGCCCGTTCCTCCAGCCGCACGCCGGGCAGGGTGTTCACGGCCTGGGTGAGGGCGGCGGGATTGAACTGCTGAATGGTGCCGGCGTCGAGCACGCCAATGGCGGCGGCCGTGCGGCGCAGCGGCAGGCGCTGGCCATAGCCGGTGACGGTGGCTTCGGGCAGGGCCACGGCGCGGGCGGTGGTGTCGGCCACCGATGTTTGGGCCAGCAGTGGGACGACGGGAACCCAGGCAGCCAGCAGCGCCAGCGAGGAAAAACGAAACATGAAGGGCGAGTAGTGCAGGCTTGTGCCAACGGCAAAAGCCTGCGGAATGTTAGATTAGGCGGCCCATTGGTGGGCGGGCGCCTGAAATCAGATTTCAGCGCTTCGCGCAGAGCGAGGCTGCACCATTATGAAAGAGGTCATGTGGAAAATGGCCACTGGCTGCATCCTCCCAGCACACCTTACCGACCAAACTCCCATGTTGAAAGTGTTGAAATTCCTGTTCCTCACCTGTACCCTTCTGCTTCAGTTCTCGGGCGCGTGGGCTTGTTCCTGCGTCAACGCAAAGCTGCCGGAAAAGCAAAAGATTGCCAAAGCCCACGCTCAGGCCAACCTCGTTTTCACGGGCCGGGTGGTGGCCGAGGCACTGGTGGAAAAGACGGATACGGTGCACATCCGGACGCGCACCGGGGCCGATACGGTGGTAACTTCCAGTCAGCAATACCGCCAGTTCACGTTTGCCGTCACGCAGCAATTCAAAGGCGAACCCGTGGCCGCTACCGTGACGGTGCTCACAGCTACGATGGGCGCCTCCTGTGGCACTTCTTTTCGGGTCGGAGCCGATGTTTTGATTTACGCTTACCGGGTCGATAAGGCTTATGGGCCCCGCGGCACGGTTCACCCGGTGCCGCCCTACTTCACCACCGACCTGTGCACCCGCAACAAAGAGCTGCGCGACACCCAGGACGCCGAGGTGCGGCAGTTGCAGGAGTTGGCTCGGCACGGCTGAGGCACGGCCGGGGTTGGCCGTACCTTCGCCCGGTGAAATACCTGCTGCTACTGTTGCTTTTGCCCCTGGGCGTCCGGGCCCAGAACCCGGTCAATCGAATTGACGATTTTAACCGCATTGGCTGGTACGTGTACGAGGGCGACCACCGGCTGGGGCCGCGCATCACCGTCCACACCGAATATCAAGCCCGCCGCACGGGCTTCATCACGGGTTGGCAGCAGCAGTTGCTGCGGGCCGGCGCGGGCTACCAGCTGCTGCCGCGCCTGAAAGTGGGCGGCGGCTATACCTTCCTCAACACCTACTACTACGGCAACCATCCGGTGGCCGACCAGGGCACCTACCCCGAAAAGCGCTTCTACGAAGACCTGACCCTGACCGACTCGCTGGGCCGGGTGAGCCTCACGCACCGCCTGCGCCTGGAGCAGCGCTTCATTGGGGTGCCCGGCGCCAGCGGCCCCCTGGGCAACGATGCCGTGTGGCAGCGCCAAAACCGCATCCGCTACCAGCTGGCCGGCGAAATCCCGCTGCAGGGCCCTTCGCTCGATGACAACGAGTGGTATTTCACGGCCTTCGACGAGGTGTTCCTCAACTTCGGCCGCGACATCACCACCAACGTCTTCAACCAGAACCGCCTGGCCGCCGGCCTGGGCTACCAGTTCGGCCAGGACTTTCGCCTGGAGCTGCAATTGCTCAACCAGATTACCCAGCACTACGACCCCGACCCGGCCACCCGGTTTCCGGTGTTCGAGTTCAACAACGGCTTTCGGCTGGGCCTGACCTACAACCTGACGCTGATAGACTAAACGGCGGGCGGCGGGCGTTTTGTAGCGCGGACCTTGAAGTTCGCGCTACGCCTATGCTCATGCACCTTCACCTGCCGCGCCGCCACCGCCGCCCCTTGCTGTTGCCGCCGGGCCTGCTGGCGCTGGCGGGGCTGCTGTGGCTGGGCTGCGTGCTGGTGGCCCAGCACCCGATACAGTTCAAGCTGCGCAATGTGATGCAGCTAACCATGCCGCCCCGGCCCGACTCCGACTTTCTTTGGGGCGGAATGCGACACTATGGCCCGTACCTGCGCTATTCGCAGCTGGCTTATTTCCGCAACTGGCACACCATTGAATTTGGGCAAAGCCGTTCGGCCGATTCAGCGGCCGGGCGCCGTTTGGCCACAACCATCCGCACGCTGAGTCGGGGCTGGGAAAGCGACCCGGGGCGGGACGGCCTGCGCGTCTACTTCGGCGAGCGGGCCCGCTACGCGTCTTTGGTGCTGGTGCTGGATTTGATGGCGCAGTACAATGTAAAAAAGTACTTCCTGGACCTGCACCACCCGGCTTACCGGCCGACTTTTTATGCTTTCAACGGTGGCTCAGCCCGCCAGCGCTGGACCGACCCGCTCCTGCGCCCGGCCGCTCTGCCAGAACCAGCAGACGCCCCTGAGCCACAGGCTGAACCGGTATCAGCTCCCCTGTGGGAACGCCTGACGGTGGCTGAAAACTGGTATCCCAACACGAACCAACTCACCGAAAGCTGGGCCCTGCTTGCGGCGCCCGGCTGGGAGGGGCCGCTTGCTTTGCTGGCCTGCATAGGCGCATTGGCTATTTGGCGCTGGCGGCCGTAACCTGCAACTGCTGCGCACGGTATTTTTGTGCCATGCCCGCCCTTACGCCCGACCTGCGCCGTGCCCTCTTTGCCTTGCCCGAACGCGAGAAAGACCAGCTCCTGGCCCGCCTCGTGGCCCAGGACGCGGTGCTGACCGAGCAGTTGGCCTTCCGCCTGCTCGAAGGGCCCGAGGCACTGGAAACTCGCCGCGCCGCCCTGCGCACCCAGGTCGACGACCCCGTGCGCGGCTACCACCCCACCCCCAACGACCTGCTGGTGATACTGCGGCAGCTGCAGGCCCGCCTGGCCTACCACGCCAAGATTACCGACGACGCTTTTGGCGAAGTGGAGCTGAGCTGGCGCCTGCTGGCCAACGTGTTCCGGCACCAGGCCGAGGCCACGGCCCGCCTGCACGGCCCCACCCAGCCGCTGCTGCAGCACTTGGCCAAGCGCACCCAGGAGGCCCTGAAGCAAACCGCCAAGCTGCACGAAGACTACCACCTGGAGCTGGCCGAAACCGCCAACGCCGTGCTGGCCGCCCTGTGGCAGTCGGGCGCCGCACCGCTGGCCCGCGAGCTGGGCCTGCCTCGCACCTTCGGGCAGTAGTTTTTGCCGGTCCCGGCGGCGGGGCGGCATCTTTTCCGGCGCAATTGCAGTACAAAGCCTAGGTTCCTTTGTCCTGATTTCCTTCGCCATGTCCACGCCCATCCATCAGCGCGCCCCCCAGCTCAGCGAGGCCGAGCTGCACCAAGCCCTTGAAGAGCTTGATGCCAAGATTCAAACCTTGCGCAACCGCGCCCAAGCTACCGTCGCCGGCTCGGCCAGCACCCACGAGCAGCACGCCGACGCCCTCGAAACCAAGCGCGCCCAGCTGGCCGCCCAGCTCGGCCAGCACACCACCGAGGGCGGCGACTCCGGCATGCTTTCCAGCATTCGCCACGGCATTGAGTCGTTGCGCGACGACGTGCGCGGTCTGCTCAAAGATTAACTTTTTGGCCTCTTACCCGCCCCTTTCATTTAAACGCATCAACCTGACACTGCCATGAAACAGTTATTCCTCCTGCTGCTCCTGGCCTGCTTTGCGACCAGCACCGTGCAGGCCCAAAACCGCCCCAAAGTGAAAGCTAAGCGTGCTTTCTCTCATACTTCCGAGTCGAGCAAAGGCAAGACCAGCAAGGTCCATTTCCGGCGCGAAACCATACGGCCGGTCATCGACCTCAAGCCGAATAGCCTGGAGCGCTCCAAAACCGTGAAAGCGCCCAAGGCCTACAAATACAGCAACGGCAACAAGCTTAAGCGCGCCCGTTAAGCGCTGCGCTTAGCCCCCCAGCCCGTCGTGCCGCGCGCCGCCGCCGCGGCTCTACTGCAGTAGTGAGTAACTACGTTGCGCGGTAGGGCCGCGACGGCGGCGCGCGGCACGACGGCTGGTTTATACCGCCTTTTAACTGGCGTTTTGACGCTTGGCGTTATACATTTTTGAGCGGCAAATTATTTCGGGGCATGGGCAAGCTGCAATCCCAGTGGTTGCGTAGATGCTTATCTTTACTATCCGCCTATAGTTCTATCCTTCTGCCTGATGCGAAACATCCTACGCTTATTCGCTTTTCTGTTTTTGATGGGGCTGGCCCTGCCCTGGGCGGCTTCGGCCGCCCCGCCCACCATCCCCGGCCGGCTGGTGCTGAAGCTGCAGCCGGGCAAGGCGCCGTCCGCGCTCGACGCGGTGCTGCGCTCCCTGGGCGCGGGCGCTTTGCAGCAGAAGTTTCCGCGGGCGCTGGCGCCCAGCCCGGAGCGGCCGGGTGGCGTGGAGCTGCGCGGCATCTACCAGCTACAGCTGCCTGCCACTGTGACGCTGGACTGGGCCCGCGCCGCGCTGCTGGCCACCGGCGCCGTGGAGTACGTGGAGCCGCTTTACATCCGCGAGCCGCTCTACCAGCCCAACGACCCCATGGCCGACTCGACGCTGACCGACATCACGACTAGCCAGTTCTACCTCAAGCAGATTAAAGCCTACCGCGCCTGGGACATCACCCGCGGCGACAGCAGCCTCGTCATCGGCATCACCGACGGCGGCGTGCGCCTCACCCACGAGGAACTGCGCCAGCAGGTGAAGCACAACTACGCCGACCCCATCAACGGCCTCGACGACGACAACGACGGCTACATCGACAATTTCACCGGCTGGGACCTGGCCAACAACGACAACAACGCCGGCTACGACCCCACCATTGTGCACGGCACGCTGGTGGCGGGCGTGACGGCCGCCCGCACCGATAACGGCGTGGGCATCGCGGGCCTGGGCAACCGCTGCCGGTTTCTGCCGCTGTCCATTTACCCCAACACGCCCACCGGCGTGTTTGCCGGCTACGAGGCCATTGTGTACGCAGCCGACCACGGCTGCCAGGTCATCAACATGAGCTGGGGCGCCGTGGGCGGCTACTCGCGCTTCGAGCAGGACGTCATCACCTACGCCGCCGTGAACCGCAACGCCGTGCTGGTGGCCGCCGCCGGCAACACCAACGCCGACCTGCTTTTTTACCCTGCCTCCTACGACCACGTGCTGTCGGTGTCAGGCGTGCAAAGCACCGACCAGAAGAGCCCCAACGGCACGTTCAGCCACCGGGTTGATATGGTGGCGCCGGGCATCAGCATTCTCACCACCTACGGCGTGCAGGACAACGACTACATTGCCGTGGGCGGCACCTCCTTTGCCGCGCCGCTGGTGTCGGCGGCGGCGGCGCTGGTGCGGCGCGTGTTTCCGCAGTACAACTCCGACCAGGTGGCCGCCCAGCTGCGCCAAACCACCGACAACATCGACAACCTGCCCGCCAATGCGCAGTGGGTGGGCCGCCTCGGCACGGGCCGCCTCAACGTGCTCAAGGCCGTGACGCGCACCAACCTGCAGGAAGCCCGCGTGGTGACCAGCTACTTCGCGCCGCAGCGCACGGCCTACCTGCCG
The DNA here is from genome assembly GCF_015694735.1 of Hymenobacter properus. Taxonomy (GTDB): domain Bacteria; phylum Bacteroidota; class Bacteroidia; order Cytophagales; family Hymenobacteraceae; genus Hymenobacter; species Hymenobacter properus. Next base: position 1,105,884 of record NZ_JADQDP010000001.1, read on the forward strand.
GGCGACACCATTCGGCTGACCACCGACGTGCAAAACCTGCTGCAGCCGGTGGCGGGCCTCACGGTCACGCTCACCTCGCTGTCGCCCTACGTCACGGTGCGGCAGGGCAGCTTTGTGGTGGGCAGCCTGCCCACGTTGGGCCGGGCCCGCAATACGGCCGCGCCCTTCCGGCTGGCGGTGGCTGCCAGCGGCATTCCGCTCAACACCACAGCCACGCTGCGCTACCGCCTCACGGCCACCGGCGGCTTTCAGCTAGACCAGTACGTGGACCTTGTGCTGAACCCCGACTATGTGGTGCTCGACGCCAACGACCTGGCCCTGACCCTGACCAGCCGCGGCAACCTGGCCTACGACAACCTGGCCGGCACCGTCGGGGCGGGCTTGACTTACCGCGGCAGCAGCAACATCCTCAGCGAGGGCGGCCTGCTGCTGGCCACCAGCGCCACCCGCGTGTCGGACCGGCTACGCACCAGCGGTGGGCAGTCGCGCCAGTCGTTTTTCAGCCTGGCGCAGGCCACCCGCCAGCAGCCCGGCCCCCGCGCCACCCAGGAAGCGCGCGTGGTGTTTCAAGACACCGTGCCGGTGGCCGGCAGCCGGGTGCGCAGCGTGGGCGTGCGCGTGCGCCAGCGGGCTTATGCCTATGCTGCAGCGGGTCTGCGCGACTTTGTGCTGCTGGAATATTCGCTCAAAAACATTACCGCCGATACCCTCAAGCCGCTCTACGCCGGCATTTTCACCGATTGGGACCTGCCTAATTCCGACGGCGCGGCCCGCAACGTGGCCACTTGGGACAGCGCCCGCACCCTCGGCTACGCCTACGCCGTGGGCCAAACCGCCCCGCAGCCCCTGCCCACCGCCTACGCCGGCATTCGGCTGCTGCGAGGCGGCACGCCCGCGGTGTATTCCATTGACAATGGCGCCCCGGTGGGCAGTGCAGTGCGCCTGGCCGACGGCTTCTCGCTGGCCGAGAAATTCCTGACGCTGAGCAATGGCACCGCCCGCGCCCAGCGCACCGCCGGTCTGCCCAATGGGGCCGACGTCTCGCAGGTGGTGGGCACCCGCGTGGCCCGGCTGGCCCCCGGCGACTCCACCACCGTCACCTTCGCCGTGCTGGTGGCCCCCACCCTGCCCCAGTTGCAAGCCAGCGCCGATGCCGCCGCATCCGTTTACGCCACCCTGCTGCCTGCGCGGGCGGCCGCGTCGGCAGCCGGCTTCAACGTGTACCCCAACCCGGCGGCCGGGCGGCTGCGGGTAGAGCTGCCGGCCCAGTTCGGCCTAGCTACGCTGTGGCTGAACAATGCCGTGGGCCAGACGGTGCTGAAACAAACCGGCGTTGAAAAGGCAATTGAGTTAAACCTCACAAGTCTTGGCCCCGGCCTCTACGTGCTGCGGGCGCAAGGCGCCAATGGATTAGTAACCAGAAACGTTGTGGTGCGCTAAACCAAGCTTAGCGCACCTGCCATAGCTCGTCCCAGCCGGTGGTGTAGCGCGGCGAACAGTGGGCGGCCCGCCCCGCCCACACCGGTTTCTGCAGCAGCCCGTCCACATTTTTGGCGACGCCCATGGCCGCCGACCGCACCAGTTGCCGGCCAAAACGCGCATTGAGCCCATCCATGGCCTTCATGAGCTGCTGGCTGCGCTGCTGGTCGGCAGCCGAGCCGGAAAACAAACCCAACTGCGCTTGCCCCTCCGGCTCCAGGCCGGTGAGCAGCACCCCGGCCCGGTGGTAGGCCGTGCCGGCACGGCGCAGGTGGCGCAAGCCTTGCAGCGCGGCCTTGATGAGCATACCGGTGTCGTTGGTGCTGGTGGGCAGGCTGATGACGGCGGTGTGGGTTTTGGGGCCGGGCGCGGGCGCAAACCGGTCAGTGCCCAGTATCACCGTGACGAGGTGGGCGGCCTGGCCGTGGCGGCGCAGCTTCTCGGCCGCTTTGGTGGCGAAGGTGGCCACGGCTTCGGCCAGCACGGTTTCCTGGTGCTGAGGCCGGCCGAAGGAGCGGGTGCAGGTCACGCTGTGGCGGCTGGCGGTGTTGGGCTGCAGTTGGTCGTCGTCCCACTCGGCGGGGTTCCACTCCAGGCAGGGCTGGCCGTGCAGCTCGCGCCACAGGCGCTGGCCCACCACGCCGCCCAGGTGGCGGCGCAGCCAGTGCTCGGGCAAGCGGGCCAGTTCCAAACCGGTGTTGATGCCCAGCTCGGTGAGCTTGCGGGCGTAGCGCCGCCCCACGCCCCAGATGGTATCAACGGGCACCCGGGCCAGGGCAGGCTCCCAGTCAGCAGCAGTGGCCAGTACCATGGTCCGCGTGGGGCCGGTTCTGGGGGCGAGTCGGTTGGCCAGTTTCGCCAGTGTTTTAGTAGGGGCAATGCCCACGCAGGTGGGAATGCCGGTATAGTTCAGCACAGTGTTGCGCACCTGCTGGCCGTAGGTCAGCAAGTCTGATTTCTTGGTTATCCAATCCAGGCCACTGAAATCCAGAAAGGCTTCGTCAATGGAGTACACCTCCACGGCCGGCGTGAAACTGCTCATTACCTGCACCACGCGCCGGCTCATGTCGCCATACAGCGCGTAGTTCGACGAAAACACCTGCACCCGGTGCTGCTCCAGCAGCGGCCGCACCAAGTGGTAGGGCTCGCCCATTTTCAGGCCAAGGTCCTTGGCCTCCTGCGAGCGCGAAATCAGGCAGCCGTCGTTGTTGCTCAGCACCACCACGGGCCGGCCTTCCAGCTGGGGCGCAAAAACCCGCTCGCAGGACACGTAAAAATTATTGCAGTCGACGAGGGCGTACATCCGGATTTTTGCAAAGGCTCGCCGATGAATCCCCCCTCTTCATCGACAGTAGCGGCATTTCATAAAATAAATATTTCATTTTTGACACGCTCGCCGGCCTTCACTTCGCCGCCGGTGCGCCTGCCAGCGAATGAATCACGTGCGTCACCACTCCCCACACCAGCAGGCCCACATCGGGGTCGATGGGCAGGGGCGCGTAGCGGGCATTTTCGGCCACCAGCCACGGCTGGCCGGCCCGGAATTGCAGGCGCTTGATGGTGTGCTCGCCCTCCACCACGGCCACCACAATGCTGCCGTGGTCGGCGCGCAGGGCCCGGTCAACGGCCACCAAGTCGCCGGGGTGAATGCCCGCTTCAATCATGGAATCGCCGCTGACGCGGGCCAGGAACGTGGAGGCCGGGTGCCGAAACAAGAGCCGGTTCAGGTCGAACGGCCCCTCGAGGTGGTCGTCGGCGGGCGAGGGGAAGCCCGCCGGCACCGGGCAACCAAACAAAGGCAGTTCCCGAGTGGAGAACAGGGAGGCCGAAATAAAATCGTGCAACGATGTAAGCATAGCCGTGTCCATCCGTCTATCCCAACGGATTGGCATGCTATTTACTAATCAATTTAGTAATTTGTTTTGTATGGCCTTTAACCTTCTTGGCTTGGCGTATTCATCCGGCCGTGCAATTCATCATATAATCATGTGATGAAAGCGTAATTAGCCTGCTTCTCTCCAAAAAAGACTAAAATAATTTCCGCCAAATTTTTTAGTTTATTGTAAAATCAGTATCTTTGGACATGTCAAACGTCAAGCTCCCCACGCCGCTGCCGTTGCAGCAATTTGCCCGCTGCGTGAACGACAAGCAGCGCCCGGCCGACTTCGTCGGCGACTGGCCCGAAGCCGGCCGCGTGTACGCCGTGCGCGTGCTGCCGCACGTGCGCACCGGCCAGCCGCAGGTGCACATCCTCGGCTTTTACGCCGAGCGGCCCTACGGCGCCTTCGCTGCCCACCGTTTCGAGCAAGTGGCCGATGTGTGGCTGAACTAAGCCCCGCCCGAGCCCTTGGCTCCATGGTTCCACCCGTTAGGCCCCGTTGGCGTTGCAGCCGGCGGGGCCGGTTTGTTTTTGGTGATAATTGACCGTCATGCTGAGCGCAGCCGAAGCATCTCGCGTAGTTTAGTTGCAGAAGTGGCGCCTCACCCCCGGCCCCTCTCCAATGGAGAGGGGAGCCTGACGTCAGGAGCAGCACCGGTGCCCCCTCTCCCTCCGGAGAGGGGGTCAGGGGGTGAGGCGTCGACGTCAGAACGTTCCCCTACCGACCGTACTGATACAATATCCCCTTGTCGGCGGGCGTCCAGAGGCAGGCGCGTTGGCCGCTGGCTTTGAGGGCGTTGTTGGTCCAGGTGTTGCAGGTGTAGAGGAAGCTATAGACGCGGTGGGCCTCGTAGAAAGCATCATCCGCACCGTAGCTGTGCCCCTCGATGTGCTGCGGACGGCCAGCGGCGTCGTAGTCGAAACTATCCTGGATGTAGCGGATGAGGCGGGCGTACTCGGCGTGGCTGAGGGTGAGCGGCACGGTGTCGGGGCCGGGCGTGAGGCTGCGCAGGTAGGTGGTGTGCATGGCCGACGAGCCCAGCCAGAACGCGGCCACAAAGGCGGTGCTGAACTTGAGGTCGGCCCAGGTGGGCGTGTCGAGGTAAAAGCCTTTGTCGCCCCAGCCGAAGGCAATGTAGCGCAGGGTGGTGTCGCCGGAGGGAATATTGCTGTAGGGCAGCGTTTTGCTCCAGTCCATCTGGGCGGTTTTGACGGGCACCACAATATCGGTGTGCACGCCGTTGGACTTCAGGAATACCGGCACATCGGCCGGGGCGTTGGGCTGGGCCTTGGGCACGGCAATGCGCGAAAGCACGAAGGCCGAACCCAGGTAAGCCGCCACCACCCCACCAAGGCCGACGGCGGTGTAGGCGACAACTTTTAGCGCTTTGCGAAAAAGGGAAGGCATGAATTGGGCAATAGCTGGGAATGGGTTAGGCAACGGCGCCGCTGACCAATACGGCAGATTTGAAAAAGTAACCCAAACCGTTGGGCCCGGTGGGCACCCTTACTTTTGCCCGCCCCCGCCCACTTACGGGCCGGCCCCTCCCCCGCTCCCATGTGGACCTCTACCGCCAGCCAGCTAGCCGCCCTCGAAGCGGCGTGGCGCACGCCTGCCACCCGCTCGCACCTGTTTCCGCTCGTGGCCCGCTACCATGCCAACGTGCAAACGGAGCCCGCCTACCACCGCCTCGACGACCAGACCTGGGCCGACCTCAACGGCAACGACCTGTTTGCGCTGCTCGATAGCACCGTGAGCCGCGTGGGCCAGCAATGCCTCTACCACCGCCTCCGCAGCCCTTCGAATGACGAAGCCGCCTTGCAGGATTTCGACCAGGCCGCCCGCTTGATGGCCGACCCGGCCCCGCGCGGGCAGGCGCTGCTGGCCTTGCGCCGCCTCACCTCCACCCAGGCCTACTACCTGCCCGATATCCTCACCGGCAACGCCCTGCCGGCCCTGCCCTGGACGGCCGCCGCGCCCGCGCTGGTGCTGCTGCTCCTGGCCACGGTGGTGGGTGGCTTCTGGCAGCCGGCGCTGTGGCTGCTCTCGGGGGCCTTGGTGGTGCTGCATGCGGTGCTGCATTTCTGGTACCAGAGCCGCATTGCAGTAGGCGTGCGGCCCATGCTGCAGCTGGGCAGCCTCTACCGCACCGGCCGCGACCTGGCCCGGCAACAGTTGCCGCTGACGGCACTGCGCGGGCTGCCCGAGGCGTTGGGCCGCCTGGGCGCCATCGTGAACCGGGTAGCGTTTTTGCAGGCCAACGAAGTGGTGCAGTCGGACCTGGCGATGCTGCCGTGGCTGTTTCTGCAGTATATCAAAATGGTGTTGCTGCTCGATTTCATTGTGTACCACAGCTGCCGGCGCCAGGTAGAGCAGCACTTCGGAGCCATCCGGGCGGTGTACGAGGCAGTGGGCTACGTGGACAGCGCGGTGGCGGTGGCCGGGTTTCGGGCGCGGCACCCGCATTGCGTGCCGCAATTCACCACCCAAGCGGGCCTGCACCTAGCGGGCGCCTACAACCCACTGGTGCCCGGCTGCGTGCCCAACGACTTGGCCGTGGCCCACACCAGCGTGCTGCTCACAGGCTCCAACATGTCGGGCAAAACCACGTTTATGCGCGCCGTGGGCCTCAATACGCTGCTGGCCCAAACCATTGCCACTTGCCCGGCCACAGCCTACGCCGCGCCCTTCCGGCGGGTGGTGTCCAGCATCAACCTGGCCGACAGCCTCACCGAGGGCAAGAGCTATTACTTCGCCGAAGCCGAAACCATCCTCGGCTTCGTGAAGGCGGCCGAAGCCGGCGGGGGAGGCTACCTGTTCATTCTTGATGAGCTGTTCAAAGGCACCAACACCGTGGAGCGCATTGCTGCCACGCAGGCCGTGCTGGCGTATCTGCAGCCGCGCAGCCTGGTAATAGCTTCCACGCACGACGGCGAGCTGGGCCAGCTGCTGGCGCCCGCGTTCACGGAATACCACTTCTCCGAAACCGTGACCGAAACCAGCTGGCATTTCGATTACCTGCTCAAACCCGGCCCGCTGCGCACCCGCAACGCCATCCGCCTGCTGGCCCGGGCAGGCTTCCCAGCGGAAATTGTGCAACAGGCCATGGACTTAAGCCGCACGCTGGACGCAGCGGGGTCATCAGGCGCGTAATTCTGGCCCGTCATGCAGCGCGCAGCGAAGCATCTCGCGTGCGGCCACTAATCCTGACGATTGAATTACTCTTGCACGCGAGATGCTTCGCTGCGCGCTGCATGACGTTCTGATTTACAGCAAATCGCAGTACCAGAAACCTGTGTCGAACGGACTCGCGTCGGCCTTATCGCCACATTCGTAGTCCGCATCATCGGCTTTGGGCGCGGGCTGGTAACGGCGGTGCACAATTTCGCCTTTCTCGAAGGCCACGGGCTCGCGGAAGTTGGGCCCGTCGAAGACGAAGGTGTGGAACTCGCCGTTTTCGCCGCAGGGGTCCACGTTGGCGGGCAGGTCGCGCAGAAACTGCTCGTCGATGACGCGGCCCACGAAGCTCTGGTCGAGGTATTTGTCGCTGACGCAGGTGGTGATGGTTTTGAAGCCCAGGGCCAGAAACTCGCGCATCAGCTCGCCGGTGGGCACGCCCCAGAGCGGAAATACAGCTTCCCAGCCGGCCGCGGCCAGCTTTTCTTCGCGGTAGCGCCGCAGGTCTTCCAGAAAAATATCGCCGAAGATGGCGGCCGTGGCACCTTCGTTTTTAAGCTCTGCCATTGTGGTGGCCATCAGGCGCTCGTAGGCATCCATGCTGGGCATTTCGGGCAGGAACAGCTTGCGGCACGGCAGGCCGAGGCTGGCGGCCTGCCGGTCGAGCAGAGCGGCACGCACGCCGTGCATGGAGATGCGCTGGTAGGGCTCGCTCAGGGTGGTGAGCAGCGTCTGGAGGCGGTAGTGGCCGATTTGCTGCACTTTGTAGAGCGCCAGGGCCGAGTCTTTGCCCCCGCTCCAGTTGAAAATAGCGGATGTTTTCATTTCGGGGCAAGGTAAGGCCGCAGCGCCGGCTGCCGGAGTGTGCGCCTGAGGGCAGGTGTGGTCATTTGCCGCAGGCTGCCTACCTTGAGCCCATTCTTGTCCCTGCTACTTTCCATGAAAAAACTTCTACTTGCCTTTCTGCTCGGTGGCCTGCCCGCGGCAGCTTCGGCTCAGACCTTCGACGTGCCCGCCCAATACACCCTGAGCAAGCCCGACGACTTCGCTAAATACGAGCCTCAGGTCATCAACACCATCAACTGGCTGGAAGCCACTCCCGCAAACCAGGACCTGACCCGCCGCAAGCAAGCCCAGCGCTTTTTGCTGGAGTGGGCCAGTGGCAGCCCCAAAGTGTCCATCGGACTGCAGCCCTACGTGGGCGAGCTGTACGGCAAGCAAACCGACCTGCTCATGGCCTTCATGGGCGGCTGGACGCGCTACAGCTTGCAACACCCCGACGTGACCGACGCCCTTACCCTGAACGCCGAAGGCGTGCAAGCCATGCTGAAACTTTACGCCCTGGGCGGCCTGGGCACCCTCAAACCGCTGGAGAAAGTGCGCGACCTGGCCGCCGCCGGCGAGCTGAACACCTGGCTGAAAAGCAAAATCAGCACGAAGTAAGTGCCTTACAGCACGCCGCTTGCCCCCATACGGCTGGTGAAAGGCGCGGCCGGGAGCAACTTTTTCGGCCCGTCGCCGAAAAGATGCTGAAAAGCCGCGTATGCATTTCTCCGTTATCACTCCTACCCACCAGCGCCGCGAGCTGCTGCCCGAAGCCGTGGCCAGCGTGCGCGCCACCGTGACCGCGCCCCTCGATTTCTCCTTTGAGCACCTGATTTTCGACAACGGCTCGCGCGATGGCACGGCCGCTTTCCTGCGCGAGGCCGCCGGCCAGCCGGGCCCGCCGCTGCGCCATTGGCACACGCCGGGCCGCCAGCTGGCCGGGCTGGCCCGCAACCAGCTCATCCGGGAAGCCGCGCCCGACGCCTGGATTGTGCCGCTCGACGACGACGACTTTCTGCTGCAGCGCACCCTGTTTCACTACGGCACCCAAATCAACGCTAATCCCGGCCGCTCCTGGTTTGTGGCCGATTTCCTGCGCGTGGACGAGCACGGCCGCTACCTGCCAAACGAGGACTACTACGCCTGGCAGTTCGACACGCCCACGGCCATGCTCCAGGCCATTTTTCGGGCCGAGCACTTCATTCAGGGCAACGTGTGTTACAGCCGCGCCTTCGTGGATGAAGTGGGCGGCTACGACAATGAGCTGAAGATGGCCGAGGACCTGGACCTCTACGTGCGCTTCCTGCTTGCGGGGCAGCTGCCGGTGGTGTGCCCCCACATCAGCCACCTGCACCGCTTTCACGCCCGCAACGTGAGCATTGGGGTAGATGCGGCCACGCACAACGCCGACCTGCGGGTGATTTACGACAAGTACCGCCCGCAGCTGCAGGCACTGGGCATCGGGGCGCCGGGAGAATAGCCGCCTGGCTTATTTTTGGGCTTTCGCCTTGCCCTATGTCCGCCCCTGCGCCCGAGGTTTCCGAAGAAGTGTACAGCATTCCGGCCACGTACCGGAAGATGGAAAACACGCACATCCTGTTCTGGCTGCTCAAAGACATTGCCTGGTGCATGGTGTGGCGGCCGCTGGGGCTGGCTATGGTGGTGCCCACGCTGGGCATTGCCCTGATTATTGCCTGGCGCACCCGCGCGCTGGCCTCGGAGCTGGCCCACAACCTGGCCATCGTGTTCTGGATTACGGCCAACTCCTACTGGATGACCAGCGAGTTTTTCGGGTTCGATACGGTACACGTCACGCCCACCATCACGGGCAAGCACCTGGCGCTGGTGCCGTTTCTCATCGGCCTGGGCATTCTGCTCTGGTATTACCTCGTGACCAAGCCACGCGAAAACCGGGAGGCGCAAACGGCTACGCTGTAGCGCGGACGCTGCAAGTCCGCGCCGAGGCGAACGTCCTACCGATGCGCGGACTCGCAGCGTCCGCGCTACTTTGCGCCCATGAACCCCGACGAACAGCAAACCCGCATAGAACTGCGCGCCTGGCAGCTCCGGATGCAGCGGCGCCCCTCGTTTCTGAACAACTTTGCCCACCGCGTGCAGGTGCGCCTCAATGCCCTGCTGCCCGAGAAGGTGCACCAGGCCATCACCGCCGCCATCAAGCAGATGGTGCGCGGCGTGCTGTTTGGCTCGCGGCACACCACCAGCAAGCCGCTGGCCGGCGTGGCGTTTGCTGCCCGCGAGGCCGAGGTACGCACCCGCATCCGCGACTACCGCACCATGGCCACGGCCGAAGGCGCCGTGACCGGCGCGGGCGGCTTTCTGCTGGGCCTGGCCGATTTTCCGCTGCTGCTGGGGCTCAAAATCAAGCTCCTGTTCGATACCGCCGCCCTCTACGGTTACGACGTGCACGACTACACCGAGCGGCTGTATTTGCTCTACGTGTTTCAATTGGCTTTCAGCAGCCAGCACACCCGCAACGCCACCTACCGCCGCCTGGCCGACTGGGACGCCTACCGCCTCAGCCTGCCCCTGAACCCGGAGGAGTTCGACTGGCGCACCTTCCAGCAGGAATACCGCGACTACATCGACCTGGCCAAAATGGCCCAGCTGGTGCCCGTCATCGGGGCAGCCGTGGGCGCCGTGGCCAACTACAAGCTCATCGAGCAGCTCGGCGACACAGCCATGAACTGCTACCGCATGCGCCACTTCGCGGCCGAAGAAGCGCGGCCACTGCCCCGCTAGCGCCCACCGGCGGCCGTCAGCAGCGCCCGCACGTCGGCTTCGGCAAAGGCGGGCGTGGCGCCTTGGCGCGTGGCCACCAGTGCCCCCGTGGCGCAGGCAAACCGCAGCGCCTCGCTGGGGGCCTGGCCGGTAAGCCAGCCCTTGAGCAGCGCCGCCAGAAACGAGTCGCCGCTGCCGATGGTGTCCTGCACCGGCACAGCGATGCCGGGCGCGCGGTAGAGTTGATTATTCGTCCAGAGCAGGGCGCCGTCGGCTCCGCAAGTCACGCACACGGCTTGCAGGCCGAAGCGCTGGGCCAGCCAGGGCATGGCCGCTGCTGGCTCGGCTTCGGCACCGAACCAGGCCATGAGCTCGGCCAGCTCGTGGTGGTTCATTTTCACCATATCGGCCTGGTTCAGCAGGTGTTCCACCACGGCGCGGGTGTCGTGCGGCGGGCGCATGTTCACATCGAACACTTTGAATTTTGCGCTTTCGAGCAGGCGGTAGAGCGTTTCGCGGGTGCCCGCCTGCCGGGCCGCCAGGCTGCCAAACACAAAGGCATCGGCGCTGGCCACGGCGGCTTCTACCAGCTTATCGTAGTGAATGTAGTCCCAGGCCACGGGCTGCACAATGTCGTAGACTACCTCGCTGGCGTTGTCGACGTTGGCGTGCACGATGCCCGTGCGGTGGGTACTGTCGTGCTGCACGAGGTCCGTCGCCACGCCTTTCGACGCCACAAAATCGACCAGCTCGGCGCCCAGCTCGTCGGCGCCCACGCGGCTGATGAAGCGCACGGGCAGGCCCAGTTGGTGCAGGTGCACGGCCACGTTGAAGGGCGCGCCGCCCGGCTGCTTGCCGGTGGGCAGCAAGTCCCATAAGATTTCGCCGAAGCAGGCAATGGTGGGGAGCTTATGGGCTTGAGAACTTGGCGTCATGGTCGAAAGAATTGTGGCGGATTTACTCGTTTAAGGGGACGGCTGCATTTTGGCCGGGCCTGTGGTCAATTTCCTCTACGCGGGCCGAGCGGGGGCAGTGGCTTGGGGCCTCGCTATGGCAGCATTAGGCACATGGCTACTGTGGCAGCACTCTTGGCTTTCCGGGCGGCGCGGTACCGTCTACAGGCCTTTCTCATCGAGATATAGCCCGCAGTGCGAGCAGGCCCGAATGGTATAATGGCGTCCTTTGTTCCGGCGCATCTTTCGGTTGCAGGTGGGGCAGTGCGGCGACGAAAACCAACCGCCGGGTTTCAGCCCGTGGCTGCCGCACTCGGGGCAGTAGGCGCCTATTTCCTCCAGCTTTTGGTGGCAGCCCGGGCAAAGCAGGAGGCCAGCCATGCGCAAGCCGGTCACCAGCAGCATTATCAGAACTGCCAATAATCCCAAGCCAATCAGAATTCCTCCTCCTGACTGGATGGAGCCCGGCACCACCTGCAGCAACACCATCCCCAAGAAAAGGCCGCCCATGCACCACCCGCCCAAGCGCTTTTGCCGACGATATTCAGCGCTTACCTGCTCAAAGCTGGCCCGCAAATGACTTCGTTCCCCGTCGGTATAGGGTGCTTTGGTGATGGGGTTAAAGGGCGGAAGCACGAAACAGGGTTTAGGCGATGGATAAATGAGCGGCGTCTTGCCAAGCCTGGCAGCCCGGAAGCCGGCGGCAGGGTGCGAAATGGGCAATAAACATGCATCCGCCTGCAGTCGCTTTCGAACACCCAGCCCACCTAACGCGCCGGAGGCAATACCGCTTTGGCCCGAAAAACTCATTGGCTTTCCGGTTGAATTCGTCGGCGTGCTCCCGCACGGTGGCGTGGCCGCTGTTGGGAATTATCCAGAGCCAGGCGCGCGGCAGATGTCGGTAAATGGCGATGGTGTGTTCTGGCACGATGAGGTCCCGGTCGCCCGCCACGATGAGGGCCGGCGCCTGCACGCCTTTCAGCGCCGAGAGTGGAATGTTGGGCTGAAACACGTCCAGGCAGAACACCTTCCAGTCGTTTTTCTGCTTGGCGTCGGTGAGTTTCACGTTTTTGTTTTCCTGGTAGCCCCGCTGCTGCTGGCGCCACAGGCTGGGCATGAGCGCCGTGGAATCGGGCCAGAGGTTGGCGCCGGTGGAAACCAATTTCTTCACCTTCTGCGGATGGCGCATGGCCAGCAACAGCGCGTTGATGCCACCGTCGCTCCACCCCAGCACGTAGGCCGAGTCGATGCGCAGGCTGGTGAGCAAACCGGCAAAGTCATCGGCCATCATCTCGAAGCTCAGCGAGTCGCCGGGGTCCACGGACTTGCCGTGGGCGCGGCTATCCACGGCAATGACGCGGTAGCGCTGCGCCAGAAAAGGGATGTTGTTTTCAAGTTTCTTGATGCTGCCGCCGTTGCCATGAATCAGGAGCAGCGGCGGGCCCTGGCCGTAGGTTTCGTAGTACAGCTTCACCCCGCGCACCAGCAGGTAGTGCCCGGCGGCGGGGTTGTTGCCATAAGGTATGGCGGACTGGGCGCTGGCCAGCACGTGGCAGAAAAGCAGACCAATGGCAAGCAGTACATTTCTCATGACCGAAAGGTAGGCCTCTTTACGTCGGCGCAAAGGGGCCATTTTGCCTTAGTATCCCGCTGCTTCCTTACGCCTCCAACTCAGCAGCAGCACCCCCAACACGACCAGCACAGTCCCAAAAATCTGCGCCGCAAATATCTTTTCGCCCAAGATGAAATGGGCCTGTAAGATGGTCGAAACGGGCCCGATGCCGCTGATGATGGCCACATTGTTGGCGCCTATTCGTTTCAGGCCCTGCGATATCATAAACGAAGGCAGCACGGTGGCAAACACGGCCAGCAGCAACCCATACACCCACAGTGCCTTGCCCGTAGCCAACACTTCGTGGTGGCCGGTGAGAGCGAAATGAACAAAAATGCCGGCCGTGGCCGCCAGCATGGCATACGCGGTGAATTTATTAGCCCCAATTACCGGAATTATCTTGCCACTGCCCGTAATGTAAATGGAGTACGTGACAGCGCAGGCAAACACCAGTAAGCTTCCCCAATACAGGCCCGGTTGGCTGGCATCAAAGGATATTTCCCCCACGTAGGCAATCAAAATACCGCTATACGTAAGCAGCAAAGCCCCTTTTTGAATGCGGGTGATTCGCTGCCCAAAAAAAATAGCGTTGATAAAAACCACGAAGCTGGGGTACAGAAACAATATCAGCCGCTCCAACCCAGCCGACACATATTGCAAGCCAATAAAGTCGAGCAGGCTGCTGAGGTAATACCCCGTCATTCCCAGAAAAGCCACCAGCAGCCATTGCTGCAGTGTCATGCGCACGTTTGCCTTCTGGCCCGATACCACGAACGCAGCCACCACATAAAATGGCAGTGCAAACGCCATGCGCAGGGTCAGCAGCGTTAGGGCGTCGGTATGCGTGGCACCAAAGGCGTGCTTGACAATAATGGCCTTCGTGGAAAACAGAACAGCCCCCAGCAGGGTGATGATAAACCCAGCAACTGGAACGGCAGGACGGGAAGAACTGGTCATGGTGATTCTAAAGCCAAAACGGCCGCCCTTGTTTCCCGAGGCAGCCTTCATCTGGCGTCGCGCTTGCCGGGAATCTATCGATTATTAATCGACCAGAATGGCATCCCAGCTTCAAGAGCCCAGCGGTTCCACCAAAGCCCGCGCTCTTTTTCGGCTACCATCTGCTTCTACTTCAATACTGATTTTGACCCGGTACTGCGACGCCATCGGCTGGCCGTTGGCCAGCTGCGGCACCCAATAGGGCGGTACTTTAGCTAATACTTGCAGCAGCTGCTTTTCGTAGCGTGTAAGGCCGGTGGCTTCGGCGTACACAATGGCCAGTTGTTTGCCGGCGGCATCAACCTGATAAATAAATTCTGCCGACCTGTTTTTATCGAAACCCAGCGCGAAAAAAGGTCCCAGCGCGCCCATGATTTCGACCCGAAGCTGGTCTTTGCCGCCTGCGTACAGCAGCGGGTGGTTGGCCGGGGCGGCCGCATCCTGCCAGTACAGCAGTTGGTTGCTGAAATGGTTGACTTTCTGCACTACTTGCTTCTGCCGGTCAAAATAAGTCCAAACGCCTACGCGTTTCCCCTGCGCGTATAAGCCTTGGGCCTGCACAATGGCAGTTGTGTCTTTGACATCGACCGAATAACCAGTTTTGGCATTTGCTTCCTTATTCACCGTAGTCGCGGCCGTTGGGCCGGGCATATAGCGGTGGTAATACGTCCAAATACCTTCTTTTTCGCCCGTGTGGTAGGCCCCGACGCTGGTGATGCGGTTCCACCAGGGCCGCTCTTCCGAAAACGTACGCCACTCGCCCTCCTTCTGGCCGTGGTCGTAGCTCCCGGTTTCCAGCACCACCACACCGGCAAAGGTTCTTGGCAGGTAGCGCACATAAGTGCCGTGCCGGACCTTTTTATCCGTTTTCAGCACGTTAAATTCCTCCACAGCGCCCGTATTGTATTGTTGCGTTTGCACTGGCTGCACCGGCTCAGTAGCCAATTGGGCCACCGCAGCGCGCGAAACCGGCAACCCAAGCGCGCACAGAAGCAACATCTTTTTCAACTCCATTCTTTGTGCTGTCAGTAAGGCATTAAATATAACGGCCGCCCCGGTTTCCCGAGGCGGCCGTTGTTGCTCAAGCAGCTAGTGCTACTCGCTTACTTCTGCGAGAGCTGAGCTCCGCTGGCTTCCTTCATGCGAATCAGGTTCAGGGCCGAGCCGGCTTTGAACCACTCAATCTGGCCCTCGTTGTAGGTGTGGTTGAGGGTGATGAGGTCGGTGTCGCCGTCGGCGTGGTGCAGGCGGGCCTGCAGGGGCTTGCCGGGCTGGAAGTCGGTCAGGCCGAGGATGTCGATGGTGTCGCCTTCCTCAATCAGGTCGTAGTCGGCCTTGTTGGCGAAGGTGAGGCCGAGCATGCCCTGCTTCTTCAGGTTGGTTTCGTGGATGCGGGCGAAGCTCTTCACAATCACGGCGCGCACGCCGAGGTGGCGAGGCTCCATGGCGGCGTGCTCGCGCGAGGAGCCTTCGCCGTAGTTCTCATCGCCAATTACCACGGTGCCGATGCCCTGGCTCTTGTAGGAGCGAGCCGACTGCGGCACGGTCAGGTACGAATCGCCTTGCACGGCGAAGTTGCGCACCGAGTTGGCCTCGCCGTTGAAGGCGTTGGTGGCCCCGATGAGCATGTTGTTCGAGATGTTGTCCAGGTGGCCGCGGTATTTCAGCCACGGGCCGGCCATCGAGATGTGGTCGGTGGTGCACTTACCTTGGGCTTTGATGAGCAGGCGCAGGCCCATGAGGTCGGTGCCTTCCCAGGGTTTGAACGCTTCGAGCAGTTCGAGGCGGTCCGAGGTGGGGCTCACAATTACCTGCACGCCCGAGCCGTCAGCAGCAGGCGCCTGGAAGCCGGCGTCCTCCACGGCGAAGCCACGGGGCGGCATTTCCACGCCCATCGGCTCGTCGAGCTTCACGGGACCGTTGGCGCCGGGCAGGGTGTCGGTAAGGGGGTTGAAGGTGAGGTCGCCGGCAATGGCGAAGGCCGTCACGATTTCGGGCGAGGCCACGAAGGCGTGGGTGTTGGGGTTGCCGTCGTTGCGCTTGGCGAAGTTGCGGTTGAAGCTCGTGATGATGGAGTTCTTGCGCTTGGGGTCGTCGGTGTGGCGGGCCCACTGGCCGATGCACGGGCCGCAGGCGTTGGCCAGCACCACGCCGCCCATGTCGGCGAAGGTGTCGAGGAGGCCGTCGCGGGCCACGGTGTAGCGCACCAGCTCCGAACCGGGCGTGATGGTGAACTCGGCGTTCACGGTCAGGCCTTTGTCAACAGCCTGCTTGGCGATGCTAGCGGCGCGGGTGATGTCCTCGTAGCTCGAGTTGGTGCACGAGCCAATCAGGCCTACCTCCAGCTTCTCGGGCCAGCCGTGCTCTTTCACGGCGGCAGCGAACTGCGAGATGGGCCAGGCAGCGTCCGGCGTGAACGGGCCGTTCACGTAGGGCTCCAAGGTGTTGAGGTCGATTTCGATGAGCTGGTCGAAGTAGCGCTCGGGCTGAGCGTACACCTCGTCGTCGGCGCGCAGGTGCTGAGCAATAGCAGCGGCACCCTCGGCGATTTCGGCGCGGCCGGTGCCACGCAGGTAGTCGCCCATCTTCTCGTCGTAGGCAAATACCGACGTGGTGGCGCCAATTTCAGCACCCATGTTGCAGATGGTGCCTTTGCCGGTAGCGCTCAGGCTCTCGGCGCCCTCGCCGAAGTATTCCACGATGGCGCCGGTGCCGCCCTTCACAGTCAGGATGCCGGCCACGCGCAGAATCACGTCTTTGGCCGAAGTCCAGCCGTTCATTTTGCCGGTCAGTTTCACACCGATGACCTTCGGGAACTTCAGCTCCCAGGCCATGCCGGCCATTACGTCCACGGCGTCGGCACCGCCTACGCCGATGGCAATCATGCCCAGACCGCCCGCGTTGGGGGTGTGCGAGTCGGTGCCAATCATCATACCGCCGGGGAAGGCGTAGTTTTCAAGCACTACCTGGTGAATGATGCCGGCGCCGGGCTTCCAGAAGCCGATGCCGTATTTGTTGGAAACCGAGGCCAAGAAGTCGTACACTTCCTTGTTTTCGGTATTGGCTTCGGCCAAGTCTTCGGTGGCGCCGTCTTTGGCCTGAATCAGGTGGTCGCAGTGCACGGTGCTGGGCACGGCGGTTTTGTCTTTGCCGGCCTGCATGAACTGCAGAAGAGCCATTTGGGCAGTGGCGTCCTGCATGGCCACGCGGTCGGGGGCAAAATCAACGTAAGAGACGCCGCGCTCGTAGGCTTGCTTCACTTCGCCACCGTAGAGGTGGGCGTAAAGGATTTTCTCGGTGAGGGTGAGCGGGCGCGCCACAGCGGCACGGGCCGCTTCGATGCGGGAACCCATGCCGGCGTACACGGCGCGAATCATTTCCAGGTCGAAAGCCATAGGATGCGTGTTATAATAAGAGTGGTTGTGCAAATGTAGCACCCCCGCCAAGTTGTACCTAGCCAAAATGCGCAGATGCGGGTTTTGAATGGATTAACGAGGGTTTTGGTGGTTGCGTTCGGATGCGGCGCAGGGCCGGGCTCCCGCAGTGAGCGCCGCGGTTTGCGCTGATGGCGCAGCGGCAGGCGGCAACCTATTGGCGCGGGTGGCGGTTGTGGGGCTTCCGTTTGCATTTTTGCGCTTACCATGAAATCAACTTCGCTTTCCCTGCTGGCTGCGGCCGCGCTGGGCTTCGGCCTCACCGGCTGCTCTTCCAATTCTTCTTCCTCTGAAACCGCTGCTGGCGGCTCTTCCGCCGCGGCCCCCACGCTCACGCCCGGTCCCTGGCGCGGGGTGCTGGCCACGCAGGGCCAGGAAATTCCGTTCTTGTTTGAGGTGAAAACCGAAGCCGGCAAGCCGGTGGTTTACCTTATTAATAAGGGCCTGAACGGCGAAGAGCGGCTGCGCTGCGAGGATATTAAATCAGCCGGCGACTCCACCACCATTCGCATGCACGCCTTCGATGCCGCACTGGTGGTACGGGCTGGTGGCGCGAACAAGCTGAAAGGCACTTGGGTGAAGTACGACACCAAAGACCCTTACCGCGTGCCCTTTACGGCTTCGGCGGGCGCGCAGGAGCTGTTTCCAGCCGCGCAATCCATCGAGAAGCCGGGCAGCTTTGGCGGCACTTGGCGGGCCACGTTCCAGGACGGCGACGACAGCTACCCGGCCACGGGCGTATTCACGCAGCAGGGCAACAAGCTCACGGGCACCTTCCTCACGACTACCGGCGACTACCGCTACCTCAGCGGCACGGTGAGCGGGCAGAAAATGATGGTGAGCACCTTCGATGGCAGCCACGCCTTCCTGTTCACGGCCCAGAACGGCCCCAAGGAGCCCATCGACATCACCAAGCACTACGCGCCCAATACGCTGTTCGGCGACTTCTACTCCGGCAAGTCGGGCCACGAAACCTGGACGGCCGTGCCCGACCCCAAGGCCAAGCTGCCCGACGCCGACACGCTCACCTACCTCAAAAAGGACGAGTCGCGGCTGAATTTCAAGTTCCCGAACGTCATCGAAGGCGGCAGCATCTCCCCCACCGACCCCAAGTACCGCGGCAAGGTGGTGGTGCTGCAGGTGCTGGGCTCGTGGTGCCCCAACTGCATGGACGAAACCAACTTCCTGGCCCCCTGGTACGAGAAGAACAAGCAGCGCGGCGTCGAAATCATCGGCTTGGGCTACGAGCGCAGCGGCGAATACGCCAAGTCGGCCCCCAAGCTGCGCAACATGCGCGAGCGGTTCAACATCGGCTACGACGTAGCGTTTGCCGGTGTGTCGAACAAGGACTCGGTGGCGAAGTCGATGCCGCAGCTGGCCAAGTTCCTGGCCTTCCCCACCACCATTTTCCTTGATAAAAAGGGCAACGTGCGCAAGATTCATACGGGCTTCGCCGGGCCGGGCACGGGCAAGTACTACCAGGAAGAAATTACCGGGTTTGAGCAGACGGTGGATAAGCTGCTGAAGGAATAGCCGGCCTGTGACGCTGGTGCGCCTGGCATCATCAGTCACAACCAACAAGAAACGCTGCGATTTGCCATTCCGGGCGGGTCGCAGCGTTTTTTTTAGGGCTGAGCCCGTGGTTTTGGCCAGTGCTCGTCTGCGTTGCCAAGCTGTTTGGGGGCATTAGATGAAGGCACAGTGAAAGGCCCTGCAAAACTTACGCAGCAGCTTATCTACCCAAACGAACGTTCTACGTAAGCCTCTAAACAGCTAGACTACACCTGTTTTACACTCCATCTTCATCCTATGAAAAACATCCTTGTTCCCACCGACTTTTCGGCCGAGTCGCACCATGCTTTTGAAGTAGCGCTGCAACTGGCCAAGCAAACCGGCGCCGCCGTGAGGCTGCTGCACGTGCTGGAAGCTCCCGAAGCCGCCACGGCCAATTTCAGTGCCTACGGCGGGCCGGTGAATGGCAGTGAGCTGCCCAACAGCGAAGGCAGCATCGACGACGTTTTCATTCCAAAGCTGATGGAGGCAACGAAACGCCGCCTGCACGCCTTGCGCACCCAGGCCGAAACCCTGGCACCCGGCGTGGCCGTGGCCGACGGCGTGGAAATGGGGCGCATTGGCGATGGTATTTTGAGTGCCGTTGAACGCCATGGCGCCGACCTGGTGGTGATGGGCGCGCAGGGCCACGGGGCCATGGAAAACTTCTTCGTGGGTTCAAACACCGAGCGGATTATTCGGCTGGCCAACGTGCCGGTGCTGACCGTGAAGCACCAGCAGCCGCAGTTTGAGGTGCGCAACATCGTTTTCCCCTCCGACTTTACGGAGGAATCCGTCGGGGCCATTGCCGGCTTGCAGCAGGTACAGACCACCTTCCCGAACGCCACCATTCACTTGCTGCACGTGGCCGACGGGGCCAACAGCCAGGCCAACCAGCAACACGAACAGGCCTTTGCACAGCGGGCGCAACTGACCAACTTTCAGACCAGCACCATCGCCGCCGACAACACCAGCGCCGGCATCGAGCAATTTGCCAAGCAGGTGAATGCCGACCTAGTGGTGATTCCGACGCACGCCCGCTCCGGCCTTAGCCGCTACTTCAACACCAGCATTGCCGAAACAGTAGCCACCCGGGCCTTCCCGCCAGTGCTGACGTACCACTTGGCCGACGCCTAAAAGCCCGGAAACAAGTGCCCCTAAGCGTTTTTCTGTCCGTTAGAACGCCAGCGTTCAACGCGAGCCGCAGTACTGCTTCGGGGCACTCGTTTTTTCAGCGCAGCCGCAGTTGCACCCGGAAATCTCCCTTCGGCCGCAGCGTGACGAGCGGCTGCATGTCCACGGGGCCCTGCCCGGGCACCCAGTTAATCTCGAACAGCCGCAGCAGCTCCAGCGTCACGAGCTGCATTTCGGTGAGGGCGAACTGCATGCCGATGCACAGGCGCGGCCCGCCCCCGAAGGGCACGTAGGCGTTGGCCTGCACCGGCTGCGCCTGGCCCGGCGCAAAGCGGCTGGGGCGGAACTGCTCGGGCTCGGGCCAATACTTAGGGTCGTGGTGCAGGCCGTGGAAGTAGAGCGAGAAGAGCGTGCCTTTCGGGATGCGCAGGCCCTGGTACTCGTCGTCGGCCAGGGCCACGCGGTCCACCATCCAGGCGGGCGGGTAGCAGCGCATGGTTTCCTGCACGGCGTGCAGGGCGCGGCCCAGGCGCGGCAGGTCCTCGAACACGGGCCGGCGGCCGGCCAGCACACCGTCGGCCTCGGTGCGAATGGCGGCGGCTTCGGCGGGGTGGTGGGCCAGCAGATAGGTGAGCCAGGTGAGGGCGTTGGCGCTGGTTTCGTGGCCAGCAATGAGCAGGATGAGGGCTTCGTCGAGGACGCGCTCGGGTGTCATGGGCTCGCCGGTGTCTTCGTAGCGCACGTCGAGCAGCATTTGCAGCAGGTCGTCGGGCGGGGTGGCGCCGGGCTGGGCATTATCGGCCTGGCGCTTGGCAATAAGGCGGCCCAGCAGCACGCGCAACTCGGCGGCCAGGTCGTCGTGGTATTTAAACCGGCCGCGCAGCCGGAACCACGGCTTGAGGTAGGGCTGCCGGATGGAGCGCACGAAAAACGCCTGAATCTCGGTGATGAGCCGGGCCAGGCGGTCCAGTTCGGCCTCCGGGAAGTTGGTGCTGAACACCGAGCGCGCAATGATGCGGAAGGTGAGCCGCGTCATCAGTTCGTGCACTTCCACGGTGGTAGCACCTCCCGCCGCGCCAGCCTGGGCCACCAGCGGCGCCAGCGTGTCGCTGGTGATTTCCTGCATCAGCCCGGTGAGTGCCGCCACGCGCTGCCGGTGGAAGCCGGGCTGAATGAGCCGGCGCTGCCGCAGCCAGTCGGGCCCGTCGTTGGTGAGCAGGCCGTGGCCGATGTAGCGCGAAAAGCCCCGCGTGAACTTCGACTTGGCGTAGTTGCGGTTGTTTTTCTGCAGGATGTGCTGCGTGAGGCCGGGGTCGCGGGTGAGGATGCTTTTCTCCACGCCGCCAATGAACAGCTCCACCGTGTCGCCGTAGTGGGCCAGGGTGTCGTTGAGTACCGGCAGCGGGTCTTTGGCCAGCGCAAAGGAGCGCAGCAGGGAGCGCCAGCGCGGCAGCCGCGGCAGGTAGAAGGTCTTAGGGCTTGCTTTTTCGGATGCTTGCATTTGGGATGTCTTCGCGGCCGGCCGTGGGACGGCTACCCAAAACTACCGCCCGGGCGCAACTGGTTCATCTTTTTTTGCCTTGTCCGCGTACAGCCGAACGGGCCCCGGCCCGGCACCTTTCTTTTCTTTCCTCCAATTCCCTTGCCCTATGTGGATTCAGCAGAACCCCAGCTCACCCGCTCCGCTCGCCGATTTGCAAGGCCGCGCCGTCGGCCTCAAGTTTGAGTGCACCAAATGCAACACCGAAGTATTCACCGACCTCATCGGCGTGCCCGCCCCCAACGACCAGGCCGACTCGCCCGAGCACGCCGAAAACCACGAAATCGAAGAAATTAAGTGCCCCGGCTGCGAGATGACCCACTCGCTGGAAGTCGACAGCACCTTCGACGGCGTGACCTTCAAAGTGAGCGACGCCAAATCGGTGAGCTACCAGGTAGCCGAGTAGCCGTAGTAGCACGGAGCGCCTGTCATTGCGAGCGCAGCGAAGCAATCCGTCCTGTTCTCAGCGACTAGCCTTCTAATGTGACAAGCTTAATAAAAAGCCCTGGTGCCATGCGGCACCGGGGCTTTGTCGCTTAAGAACATGTCTGATTTTGACAGGACGGATTGCTTCGCTGCGCTCGCAATGACAGGTGGTGCGCAAGGCCGCAGGCCTATTTCTCCCGCTCTATCGTGTAGTTAATCAACTCCTCCAACGAAGTGCGGCTGGGCGAAGCCGGGAAGGTGTGGAGGATGTTGAGCGCGTCGTCGCGGTACTGCTTCATCGTGCGGATGGCGTAGTCCAGCCCGCCCGACTTCTTCACGAACTCAATCACCTGCTGCACCCGGTCGCGGTGGCCTTCGTTGTTTTTCACGTTGAAAATCACCTGCCGCTTTTCCAGCCACGAGGCGTGTTGCAGGGCATAAATCAGCGGCAGCGTCATCTTTTTTTCCTTGATGTCGATGCCCACCGGCTTGCCGATTTCGGCCGTGCCGTAGTCGAACAAGTCGTCCTTGATTTGAAAGGCGATGCCCACCTTTTCGCCGAATAAGCGGGCACGCTCAATGGTTTCCTTGTCGGCCCCCACCGAGGCTGCCCCTACTGCCGTGCAGGAGGCAATGAGCGAGGCGGTTTTTTGCCGGATAATGTCGAAATACACGTCTTCGGTAATGTCGAGCTTGCGGGCTTTTTCAATTTGCAGCAGCTCGCCTTCGCTCAGCTCGCGCACCGCGTTGCTCACGATTTTCAGCAGGTCGAAATCGTCGTTTTCGAGCGAGAGCAGCAGGCCGCGCGAGAGCAGGTAGTCGCCCACGAGCACGGCAATCTTGTTCTTCCACAGCGCGTTGATGGAGAAAAAGCCGCGGCGGTAGTTGCTTTCGTCCACCACGTCGTCGTGGACCAGGGTGGCGGTGTGCAGCAGCTCGATGAGGGCCGCGCCGCGGAAAGACGCATCGGGCAGCGGGGCCGTAGTAGTGGGCTCGGGGCGGGCGGCGCGGGCGGTGAGAAACACAAACATCGGCCGGATTTGCTTGCCTTTGCGCTTCACGATGTAGCCCATTATCTTGTCGAGTAGCAGCACCTTGGTGCGCATCGACTGGCGGAACTTGACCTCAAACTCTTCCATTTCGGCCGCAATGGGCGCCTGAATCTGGTCGAGGGAGAAAGTGGGTTGTTGGGGCATTGCGCCGGCAATGATACGGCAAGAGTGGTGGATTTGTGGGTTGCGGGCTGGTGCAATGTAAAACACCACCAGCCCGTCATGCCGAGCGCAGCCGAGGCATCTCGCGTGCAGCAGTAGTCCAACGTCAGGATTTACTGCTGCACGCGAGATGCCTCGGCTGCGCTCGGCATGACGGGCTTTTTCGTCCTTTCACCAACTCCCCATCTCCCCTGCCCTACCTTCGCCGCATGCTCACTCACGTTTCTTTCCTGCTCACCGGCACCGGCCACGGCCGGGCTTTCGAGGCCGATGCCACCTTCCGGCCCGATGGCCAGCCCAAGCCGGTGGTGGTTTTTGTGCACGGCTTCAAGGGCTTTAAGGACTGGGGCCATTTCCCGCTGCTGGCCGACTTTTTTGCCGAGCGCGGCTTCGTGTTCGTCAAGCTCAACCTCTCGCACAACGGCATTGTAGTCGGCGGCACCGGCGATTTGGAGGATTTGGATGCGTTTGGCCGCAATAATTTCAGCATCGAGCTGGACGACATCGGGCAGCTCATCGACGCGCTGTTTGCGGGCAGCACACCCGTGCCGGCCACCGAAATGGACCTTGGGCGCCTGTGCCTGGTAGGCCACAGCCGCGGCGGCGGTTTAGTGCTGCTCAAGGCCGCCGAAGACGCGCGCGTGCGGGCCGTGGCCACCTGGGCCGCCATTGCCGAAGTACACCCGCACTGGCCCCAAGCCGTGTTTGACGAGTGGGAGCGCACCGGCGTGCTGCACGTGCCCAACACCCGCACCGGCCAGCAGCTGCCCCTGCACTACCAACTGGTGGAAGACTACCATACGCACCGCCCGCGCCTCGACATTGCCCACAACGTGCGCCGCAAGCTGCGCCAGCCCCTGCTGCTCGTGCACGGCGACCAGGACGAAACCGTGAACGTGGCCGCCGCCCACACCCTGCACCAGCTCCGCCCCGATGCCGAGTTGCTGCTCGTGCCTGACGCCACGCACATGTTTGGCGGGGCACATCCCTGGGCAAATGTGGAATTGCCTGAGCCCGCCCGACTCATTGCCGAGCGCACCGCCGACTTTTTCAAGCGCCGCGCATGAGCCGTGCCGCCACCGCCTACCTGCTGCTCGGCAGCAACCTCGGCGACCGGGCCGCCCTGCTGGCCGGCGCCTGCCAGCAGCTCGCCGCGTCGGCCGGGGCAATAATTGCGGCATCAGCCCTCTACGAAACCGCCGCCTGGGGCCGCGAAGACCAGCCGGCCTTCCTCAACCAAGCCTTGGCGCTGCGCACGGAGCTGTCGACTCAGGAGTTGCTCGGCGCCTGCCAGGCCACCGAACAACAGGCCGGGCGCCAGCGCCTCGAACACTGGGGCAGCCGCACGCTGGACGTGGATATTTTGCTTTATGGCAATGAAATAATCGACGAGCCGCACCTGACCGTGCCGCACCCACGCCTGGCCGAAAGGCGCTTTGCGCTGGTGCCGCTGGCCGAAATTGCCGGCGGAGTGCGGCATCCGGTTCTTGGCCTCAGCGTGGCCCAGTTGCTGGCGCAATGCCCCGACTCGCTAGCAGTGCGGCCCTGGGCTGCCAGTTGAGTAAATCAACCAGCAAGCCAGGGCCGCAATTCTTATTTAGTTGCCTTAACTAGCCAACGGTGGCCGTGGGTACAATCTTTTTCACCAAGCCTTGCAGCACTTTGCCAGGGCCGCACTCAATGAAGTCGGTGGCGCCGTCGGCAGCCATGCGCTGCACCAGCTGCGTCCAGCGCACGGGAGCGGTGAGCTGGGCCAGCAGGTTGGCTTTGATTTCGGCGGGGTCGGTGTGCGGCAATGCGTCCACGTTTTGGTAAACGGGGCATTTGGCGGCGCTGAAGGTCGTTTTTTCGATGGCCTCGGCCAGGGCGGCGGCGGCGCTTTGCATCAGGGGCGAGTGAAAGGCCCCGCCCACGGGCAGCGGCAAGGCGCGCTTGGCGCCAGCGGCTTTCAGGGCCTCACAGGCTTTGGTAATGCCGGCCGTTGAGCCCGAGATGACGAGCTGACCGGGGCAATTGTAGTTGGCGGCCACCACCACGTCGCCGCCGTTGGTGATTTCCTGGCAGACGCGCTCCACGGTGGCGTCGTCGAGGCCCAGGATGGCGGCCATGGTGCCGGGCTGCTCTTCACAGGCGGCCTGCATAGCTTGGGCGCGGCGGGCCACCAGCGGCAGGGCGTCTTCGAAGCGCAGCACGCCGGCCGCCACCAGGGCCGAGAATTCGCCCAACGAGTGGCCGGCCGTCATGCCGGGCTGCAGCTCAGGCCGGGCCACAAACTGAGCCACCGAGTGCACGAAAATGGCCGGTTGCGTCACGTCGGTGCGGCGCAGGTCTTCATCAGTGCCCGAAAACATAATGTCGGTGAGACTGAAGCCGAGGATGTCGTTGGCCTGGGTGAGCAGGGCGCGGGCGTCGAGGCTCTGGTCGAACAAGTCGCGGGCCATGCCCGGAAACTGGCTGCCCTGGCCAGGAAATACTACTGCGGTGGTCGAGCTCATAGGAGTTTTAGTGCTGAGGGAGGGAAAATGAATTGGGGCGCAAGCTGCACACAAACCAGCATTGGCCCAAAAAAACAGCGCGGGCCTCGGAGCCCGCGCTGTTCAAAACAAAAGCGCTAATTTCAGCCATTTTGCATTGATTATCAATCAAATTACCTCACAATTTCCACCCAACCCTTGTAGGTGCGCTTGGTGCTGGCCGTGTCGGCAAACTCCACCTCGGCCAGGTAGAAATAGATGCCGTCGGCCACCTTATTGCCCCGGCCGCCGGCGGTGTCGCCGTTCACCGGCCCGCCACCGTCCCAGTTGATGAGCACGGGGTCGCTGGCCGTGGTGGTGTTTTCAAAAACTTTGCGCCCCCAGCGGTTGAAGGCCTGGAAGTGCACGCTGCGCACCGGCGAGTTGTTTTTGGGCCGGAACACGGCGTTCTGGTTGTCCCCGTTGGGGGTGAAGATGTTGGGCAGCGAGAAGAACAGGCAATTGTCCTGGCAGGCCACATTGCTCGTGTCGCTGGCCGTGCCGCCGTTGCCCACGGCCTGCACCGCGTAGCAGCCGCCCGAAGTAGGAAGGTTGGCGTGGATGAAGGTGGTTTGCGTGGTGGTGGTGAGCAGGGTGAAAGCGCCGGCAGTGCCTTCGCGGTAATACACGCGGTAGCTGGCCACGTTGGCATCGCAGCCCGTGGGAGCGTTGCTCAGCGTCCAGCGCAGGCGGTTGGTATAGGTAGTGGTGGTTCCGGCCGGCTGGGGCAGGGCGGCCAGGCTGTCGCAGTTCACTGCTTGCAGGGCCAGCACCGGCGTGCAGGGCGGCGCAATCAGCTGGCGGCATTGCTCCTGGCTTTTGTTGAGCAGCGAGCTGAGGTAGCCAGCGGCGGCGTAGCGGCCCTCGGTGCGCACGTAGTAGCAATAGCTCTGGCGCGGCACCAGCGCCGAGCTATTGTCCAGGTAGGTCCCCCCGCCTGGCCCGGTCGGGGCCGTGGCAATGGGCACGAAGGTGCTGCCCGGCGTATCGACACGGCGGTAAATGGTCACGGGGCGGGCCGTGTTGTCCCAGGGCACATTGTAGGTCCAGCTCACGGTGAAAGCCGTGGGTGGGTTGTTGGCCACCACGGTGGTACGCACGCTACTGGCCGGGGCCAGGGTTTCGGTGATGCTGGGCTGGCCACCCGTGAAGGTGCGCACAAAATCGAGCCGGTAGGTATACTGCCGGTCCATGGTATTGAGGCCGGTGTCGACATACGACGTATCGGTGAGCGAAGTGAAGGTGCGCACCGTGGTGAAGGTCGTCGGGGCCAAGCCCTCGCCGCGCGACAGCACGTAGCTGGGCGTGCCGTCAAACGCGACGCCCGTGGTGGTGCGCGGTGTGGTCCAGCGCACGGCTATCTGGCCGGCGTTGGTGCTGGTGGCTTCCACGTCCACGTTCTTGAGCTGGGCCGAGCGGCCGGCGAACGTAACGCAGGCTTCGGCCGAAGCCAGGCTGGACCCGAGCGCAGGCAGCGGGAAATCGGCGTAGATGCGGTAGCAATACGTGAGGCCACGGGCCAGCCCGCGGGCCACGCCGCTGGCGTCGAGGTTGTCATCGTTAAAGGTCGTGACGTTGGCATTTACTGAGCCAATGCGCACGTAGCCCGACGAGGGCGGGATGCCCGTTTCGCAGGGCCCCGGGCTCGGGCCCGGGCCCACCTTGCGGTAGATGTAGATGGTGCTGGCATTGGTGCAGGTGTAAGCGTCCCAATTGAGCACCGTGCGGTTCAGGCCGCCAGTGGTGGTGGCCGCGGTGGCACGCAGGTTTTGCGGCGGCGGCCCCACCACCGTGATGCGCCACACCTGCTCATCAATCAGCGGCTGGTTGGCGGGCGGCGTGGTGGTAGAGCCCGAGCCCGGCGGCGTGTCCTGGGCCTTAAACACCACCAGATAAGGCAGCCGGGCCACGTTGCTGCACTGCGTTTGCCAGGTAAAGACGCCCCGCGCCTGGGGCGGCCCCTGCGTGCTCTGCACAAAGGTGGCCGGTGGCTTGATGCCCGAGTAAGCAAACAGCGAAACCGGGGTTTGGGCCGTGCTGCCTTGCGACAGGCCATCGACGGCCGTGACTACACCCGTCACTGTCTGGCCCGCCACCACGCAGATGTCGGCCGGAATCGTCAGAGTCGGCCGCAGGTTGTTGGTCGAAACGATAATAACCTGCACGTCGCTTATTATCTCCCCTATTTCGCGCCACCCCAGGGGCGTGCGTCGGAGCTCCCGAATGCTGAAAGCAAAATTGTATATCCCCGCCTCGGCCGGCGCGTTCCAGGTAACCTGGCCCGTGCGGATGTCCTGCACGAAAGTGGCCGTGTCTCCCGGCACCCCGGGCGGCGACCCGTTGTAAGCTACTTGTTCCGGGCGGGTGCCCGGTGTCACAGAGGGATGGTTGGGGTAGTGGAAGTTTGGTACCGTGACGGGCACCGGGGTATTGTTCCCCGTAGCGCCCGAACAAGGCAGTCCCACGATGTCCTGGGCCAGGAGGCTCACTTTTTTGCTGGGCCGCAGGCTGTACACCAGCGAGTCGCCATCGGCATCGTAAGCACCCGGGTTGTAAGTGAACACCTGCCTGACCGCGCCTTTGTCGACCGACGGCGACGTGATGACCGGCGACCGGTTGCCCAGCAGTTCGGGGTAGATGTAGACGGTGGTACTAATGTAAAAAGACTGGGCACTCGAGTTGTCCATGTTCCGAACGCCCGCAATCCGGTTTTCCCCGGTGTAGCGCACCGTAAACGGCCCCACCGAAGGATAAATGTGCTCAAACACGTACACGTTGAGCCCGGTATCGGGCACCAGCGGAATGGGCTGGCGGCCGCCCACCCGGTCGATGCCCCGGTAGCAGCTGGACGTGCCGTCCCCGAAAAAAATGGTCACTTTATCCTCGTCCACCGGGGGCTGCGTGCCAGTGGACAGCGTGGTGGTATAAAGTATCATCTTGAAGAAGACACGGCGCGGGTTGCCGGGTATCGTGGTGTCGGCTTTGGCCTGAATGAAGCCGGCGCGAATGTGGCTGGCCTGCGCCGTTTCCGGCCGCAGCCCCGCGCTCACCAGCAACAGCAGGAAGCCGGTCCATACCCAAGCCCTGGCGCGAAGTAGAAGAGATGCTATCATAAGACTATTGGAAAACGAAACCCAGAACAAACGCTGCCCACCCTCCGCCGCCCCCGGCCCCGACCAGCAACCCTGCCGAACGCCTGAGGTTTAAAAGCAAGTACGGCAAACGGTGCCGTTTTCTTACCGGCCCTTCTTGCCCACACAAATTAAGCCGAAAAGGCCGCCCTTTGCAGGACGGCCTTTTCTTTTTTGCCAAACAGGGCGGGCTGGCCGCGCGGGCTATCGGACAATTTCCACCCAGCCCTTGTAAGTGCGCTTCGTGTTGTTGAAGTCGGCAAACTCCACTTCGGCCAGGTAGAAGTACACGCCGTCGGCAGATTTCTTGCCCGGGCCCGCCGCAGACTCGCCCACGGGGCCGCCGCCGTCCCAATTGATGAGCACGGGGTCGTTGGCCGTGGTAGTATTTTCGAATACTTTCACGCCCCAGCGGTTGAATGCCTGGAAGTGCACGCTGCGCACCGGCGAGTTGTTTTTGGGCCGAAACACCGCGTTCTGGTTGTCGCCGTTGGGCGTGAAAATGTTGGGCAACACAAAGAACAAGCAGTTGTCCTGGCAGGCCACGTTGCTCGTGTCGCTCAGCACGCCGCCGTTGCCCACGGCCTGCACCGCGTAGCACCCGCCATTAAACGCCAGGTCGCTGTGTACGTAGCTGGGCTGCGTGGTGGTGCCCAGGAAGGTGAACGCGCCCGTGGGTGTGGGCCGGTAATACACGCGGTAGCCGGTCACGTTGGCGTCGCAGCCAGTGGGCGAGTCGCTCAGCGTCCAGCTCAGGCGGTTGGTATACCGGTCGTTGGGCGTGGGGTACTGCGGGCGGGCCGCCAGCTCTTCGCAGTTGGTGGGGTCCAGCGTAAGCTTGGGCGTGCACGGGGGGCTACGCAGTTCCAGGCAGCGCACCTGGCTGCGGTTTTGCAGCGAGTTCAGGTAGGCAATGCCGGGGTATTGGCCGTCGGTCTGCACGTAATAGCAGTAGGTCTGGCCTTTCACCAGCGTGGGGTCGCTGTCGGTGTAGGTGCCGCCGGTATTGGTAGTGGGGGCCGTGCCAATGCGCACAAAGGCCCCGCTGCTGCCCGTGCGGCGGAAGACGATGGCCGGGCGGGATGCATTGTCCCAAGGCACATTATACGTCCAGCTTACCCGCACGGCCGTGGCCGCGGCGGTGGCCGGCGCGGCGCTGGTGCGCACGCTGCTGGCCGTGGGCGAAGCCTCCCGAACGGGTGGGCGCGAGTCGCCAGCCGGGAAGGTGCGCACAAACTCCAGCTTATAAGTGTACTGCAGGTCCTGCGTATTCAGCTGCGTGTCGGTGTAGCAGGTGTCGGCCAGCGAGCTAAGCGTAGCAATGGGCGTGAACGTGCCCGGATTCAGCCCCTCGCCGCGCGAGAGCACGTAGCTGGGCGTGCCGTCGAAGGTGCCGCCACCGGCCGGGCGTGGGCGCGTCCAGCACACCTGCATTTGCCCGGTGGTCGTGCTGGTATTCTCCACGTCTACTTTCACGAGGCGGGCCGCATTGCCCTGAAACGACACGCAGGCCTCCTGCGAGGCGATGCTGGCCCCGCCGGCCGGCAGCGGGAACTCGGCGTAGATGCGGTAGCAGTACGTCTGGCCACGGTCGAGGCCCTGCGCCACGCCGCTGGCGTCCAGGTTGGAATCGGTGAACGTGGTAGCCGAAGCCGCCACTGTGCCAATGCGCGTGTAACCGGCCGAAGCAGGAATGCCCGTGTCGCAGGGTCCTGGCACAAAGCTCGATGAATTCACCTTGCGGTAGATGTAAATCTGCGAGGCGTTGGTGCAGATGTAGGGGCTCCACGTGAGCACGGCGCTAGTCAAAGCACCAGTGGCGGGGGTGGCGCGCAGGTTTTGGGGCGGCGGGCCCACCACCCTGATGCGCCAGGGCTTCTCGTCGATGAGCGGCGGTGCCGGCGCGGCCGGCGAATCCTGCGCTTTAAACACGACTAGGTAAGGCAGCTGCGCCACATTGCTGCAATCGGTTTGCCAGGTGAAGGTGCCCTGGGCCTGCGGCGGCCCGGTTTGCGTCTGCCGGAATGTGGCCGGCGGAATGATGCCCGAGTAAGCAAACAGCGAAATGGGGGTTTGCTGCGCGCCGCCCGTGGCATCGTCCACGGCCGTCACGGTGCCCGTCACGGTTTGCCCGGCCACCACGCAAATGTCGGCCGGCACGGTGATGGTGGGCCGCAGGTTGTTGCTGGCCGTCACAATAATCTGCATGTCGCGGATTACCAGGCCAATCCGGCGCCGGCCCAGCGGCGTGCGGCGCCATTCTTCCACTTCAAAGGCTACGTTGTAGAAGCCCAGGGCGGCGGGCGCGTTCCAGGTAATCTGCCCGGTAATTGCGTCCTGCACAAAGATGGCGGGGTCGCCCACCACCCCCGGAGGCAAGCCCCCGTAGGCTACTTGGGTCGGCGTCGCCCCAGTGATGCTCGGGCTGTTGGGGTAGCGGAAGTTGTCTACCGGCACGGCAACCGGATTGTTGTTGCCCGTACCAGCGCAGGGCGGCCCCTGCGTGCCGGTGATACCTAGCGGCACCTTCTGGCTGGAACGCAGGTGGAATGCCAGCGAATCGCCGTCGGCGTCGTAGGCCGCCGGGTTGTGCAGGTATACCTGGCGCAGGGCGGCTTTGTCGACGGCCGGCGCCGTGAGAATGGGCGAATGGTTGCGGCCTAGCGCCGGGTCAATGGTAATGGTGGTGCTGATGTAGAAATTCGTATTCACCGAATTATCCATGTTCAGCACGCCCGCGTTGCGGTTCTCGCCAATGTAGCTCACCGTGAAGCTGCCCGACGACGGGTAGGTGTGCTCGAAATAATAAATGTTGACGCTGGTATCGGTGTTGCCGGGAATGGCGCGCTTCAAAGAGCGCGGGATGCCCTGGCCGCAGCTCGAAGTGCCGTCGCCGTAGAAAACGGTGGCGAAGTCGGCCGGCACAGTTGAGCTGTTGTCTGTGTACAGCACCAGCTTGAAAAAGACCCGCCGGGGGTTGTTGGTCACCGTATCGGGCTTGGCCTGAATGTCGCCGGCGCGAATGTGGGTGGCCCAGGCCGATTCCGGGCGCAAACCCAGCCCCGCAGCCATAACGGTAAGCAGCAGCGCCAACCGCGCCCACGCCCCTACCCGAAGTGGAGAAAACTGTATCATACTGATTGTTTTACGAAATATACCCTTCGGGTGCTTGCCCGGCTGCAGCCGCCCCGCTGCAAGCCACAGTCAAGTTACGGAAAATGTTGAGCCGCACCCGTGCGTGTGTTAACGATGCCGGCTCAGGATAGATTCACCACGCTCGGCAATGTTTATTCGATAGGCGTCTGCGCACAAGTAAACCGCTCGTCCGTTGCCCGGTTAGCCAGTGGGGGCTACCTTTGAGCCCTCAAAACACACCCTCCCACGTTCCAAGTTTGGCTACTTTATGAGTTGGATAACCAAAACATTCACCAGCAGCATCGGCCGGAAAATTATCATGTCCCTCACGGGCCTGTTTCTGTGCACCTTTCTGGTGGTTCACCTCATTGGCAACCTGCAGCTCTTTAAGCACGACGGGGGCGCAGCCTTCAACACCTACTCCCATTTCATGGGCACCAACCCCATCATCCGCACCATCGAATGGGGCCTGGTGCTGGGTTTCGGTTTCCACATCTACGAAGCCCTGATGCTGACGCGCCGCAACAAAGCCGCCCGCGGCAGCCAAGGCTACGTGAGCAACCACTCCGAGCAGAACTCGGAATGGACCTCGCGCAACATGGGCATCCTGGGCACCATCATCCTGATTTTCCTGCTGGTGCACCTCTACAACTTCTTCTGGCGTGCCCGCTTTGCCGGCGACCTGCCCCGCATGGGCGGCGCCGACCCGCTGACCCGCGACTACGATAACCTGTACCTGGCTGTGGTGTCGTCGTTCCACATCTGGTGGTACGTGCTGCTCTACGTGGCCGCCCAAATCAGCCTTGGCTACCACCTGTGGCACGGCTTCCGCTCGGGCTTCCAAACCCTGGGCCTGAACCACCGCAAGTACACGCCCATCATCAAGTACGTGGGCTATGCCTTCGCCGTGGTGGTGTCGGCCGGTTTTGCGTCCATGCCGCTTTACTTCTTCCTGTTCACGAATGCCGATGGCGAGCTGGCGGCCAATGCCCCGGCCCTGCTGCAATCCGTGGCAGCTGCTTTCTAACTTTCGTGGTTGGTTGCTGGTTATTTGTTGCCGGTTTGTGGCAACAGCCTAGCGTGCGCTAACAACTGACAACCAACAACTGAATAACTAACCTCACTCCGTCTTGCTATGCAGTTGGATTCCAAAATTCCCGAAGGTCCTCTCGCCGAAAAGTGGGAGAAGCACAAGTTCAACGTTAAGCTCGTAAACCCTGCCAACAAGCGGAAATACGACGTGATTGTGGTGGGCACCGGCCTGGCCGGTGGCGCCGCCGCCGCCTCGCTTGCCGAGCTCGGCTACAACGTGAAGGCCTTCACCTACCACGACTCGCCCCGTCGCGCGCACTCCATCGCCGCACAGGGCGGCATCAACGCCGCTAAAAACTACCAGAACGACGGCGACTCCGTGTTCCGCCTGTTCTATGACACCATCAAGGGCGGCGACTACCGTGCCCGCGAAGCGAACGTGTACCGCCTGGCCCAGGTATCGGTAAATATCATCGACCAGTGCGTGGCACAGGGCGTGCCCTTTGCCCGCGAATACGGCGGCCTGCTGGCCAACCGTTCCTTCGGTGGTGCCCAGGTAAGCCGCACGTTCTACGCCCGCGGCCAAACCGGGCAGCAGCTGCTGCTGGGCGCCTACTCGGCCCTGAGCCGCCAGATTGCCTACGGCAAGGTGAAGATGTACACCCGCTCGGAAATGCTCGACGTGGTGGTGATTGATGGCCAGGCCCGCGGCATTGTGACGCGCAACCTGATTACCGGTGAGATTGAAACGCACGCGGCCCACGCCGTGGTGCTGGCCACCGGCGGCTACGGCAACGTGTTCTACCTGAGCACCAATGCCAAGTACTGCAACGTGACGGCCGCCTGGCGCGCCCACAAAAAAGGCGCCTACTTCGCCAACCCTTGCTTCACCCAGATTCACCCCACCTGCATCCCGGTATCGGGCGACTACCAGTCGAAGCTCACGCTGATGTCGGAATCGCTCCGCAACGACGGCCGCGTGTGGGTGCCCAAAACGGTGGAAATGGCTGAGCGCGTGCGCCAGGGCCAAATTAAGCCGCAGGACATCCCTGAGGATGACCGGGACTACTTCTTGGAGCGCAAGTACCCCGCTTTCGGCAACCTTGTGCCGCGCGACGTGGCTTCGCGCAACGCCAAGATGATGTGCGACGAAGGCCGCGGCGTGGGCAGCACTGGCCTGGCCGTGTACCTCGATTTTTCGGACATCATCAAGCGCACAGGCGCCGAGGCGGTGAGCCAGAAGTACGGCAACCTGTTTGCCATGTACGAGAAAATCACCGACGAAGACCCGTACAAGCAGCCCATGCGCATTTACCCGGCGGTGCACTACACCATGGGCGGCCTGTGGGTGGACTACAACCTGCAAACCACCGTGCCCGGCCTTTACGCTACGGGCGAGTGCAACTTCTCCGACCACGGCGCCAACCGCCTCGGTGCCTCGGCCCTGATGCAGGGCCTGGCCGACGGCTACTTCGTGATTCCCTATACCATTGGCGACTACCTGGCCCAGACGCCGCCCAAGCCGGTAGACACCAACCACCCGGCCTTTGCCGAGTCGAAAGCCTACGTGCAAGCCCGCGCCGAGCAGCTGCTCAGCATCAACGGCAGCCGCACGCCGGATGACTTCCACAAGGCCCTGGGCCACATCATGTGGGAATACTGCGGCATGGCCCGCACTGCTGAAGGTCTGAAAAAGGCCAAAGGCATGATTCAGCAGCTCCGCAAGGAGTTCTGGCAGGACGTGAAAGTGGTGGGCTCGGGCGAGGAAATGAACCAGGCGTTGGAGAAAGCCGGCCGCGTGGCCGACTTCCTGGAGCTGGGCGAACTGATGGTTGACGACGCCTACAACCGCAACGAGAGCTGCGGCGGCCACTTCCGTGAGGAGTACCAGACGCCTGAGGGCGAGGCCCTGCGCGACGACGAAAACTACGCCTATGTGGCCGCTTGGGAGTATCAGGGCGATAACCAGCCCGAAAAGCTCAACAAGGAAGCCCTGACGTTCGAAAACGTGAAGCTGACCCAGCGCAGCTACAAGTAATAACCTGTCATCCTGAGCGCAGCGAAGGACCTTATCACGTGCGCATCAATTAAGTTACTAACCCAACGAGTACCAGCGTGATAAGGTCCTTCGCTGCGCTCAGGATGACAAACGATAAATAGAAAAATGGCCGGTTCCAACCCCAACGCTAAACCGATGAACCTGACCCTGAAAGTGTGGCGGCAGCCCAACCGCCAGGCTCAAGGGAAAATTGTGGAATACCAAGTGAAGGACATTTCGCCCGATATGTCGTTCCTGGAAATGCTGGACGTGCTGAACGAAGACCTGCTGCACGCCGGCCAAGACCCGGTGGCCTTCGACCACGACTGCCGCGAGGGCATCTGCGGCTCGTGCGACTTGTTCATCAACGGCCGCTCGCACGGCCCGGAGAAGGGCACCACCACCTGCCAGCTGCACATGCGCAAGTTCTCGGATGGCGACACCATCACCATCGAGCCCTGGCGCGCCAACGCCTTCCCGGTGAACAAAGACCTGAGCGTGGACCGCTCGGCCTTCGACCGCATCATTCAGGCCGGCGGCTACGTGAGCGTGAACACCGGCGGCGCCCCTGACGGCAACGAAATTCCGGTGCCGAAGGAAATTGCCGACCGCGCCTTCGAGGCGGCTACCTGCATTGGCTGCGGCGCCTGCGTGGCGGCTTGCAAAAATGCCTCGGCCATGCTGTTCGTATCGGCCAAGGTGTCGCAGCTGGCGCTGTTGCCCCAGGGCCAGGTGGAGCGCAAAACCCGTGTCGAAAACATGGTGGCCCAGATGGACAAGGAGGGCTTCGGCGCCTGCACCAACATTGGTTCCTGCGCGGCCGAGTGCCCGGTGGGCATCTCGCTGGAGAACATTGCCATCCTGAACCGCGAGTTCCTGGCAGCCAAGGCTGCTTCGAACAACCTAGCTTAATTGTTAAGACACTTTCTACGAAAAGCGCGGCGTCCATTCGCCGCGCTTTTTTGTTTTTGAATGAAGGATTTTCTGCTAACTGGCCTGGGTCGCTTGCGCCTTGTGGCCATTCTCGAAGGCGTTTCTTTTTTGGTATTGCTGCTGATTGCCATGCCCTTGAAATACCTTGCCGGGCAGCCGCAGGCCGTCAGGCATGTGGGCATGGCTCATGGGGTGCTGTTTGTACTTTACGTCCTGTTGCTGATTCAGCAAAGCATCGAGCGTGGGTGGTCTATTAAGAAAGTGCTGCTGGGATTTATTGCCTCTTTGGTGCCGCTGGGCACTTTTTGGGCCGATAAAAAGCTGTTTCAGGCCAAGGCCTAGCAACGCGCAGTCTAGCTGCCCCTTACAAAGAGTAAACAGGCCGTACGCTGCTATACGCTAGCGTTTGCCCGGGCTGGCTCCTCTCCTACCCGCAGCTTGGGCACCATCCATACCACCAGCAGCCCCAGCACCGACACCAGCGCAAACGACCAGCGCAGGCTGGCCGCCTTGGCGACAAAGCCCACCAAAGGCGGTACCATCAGGAACCCGAAGTAGCTGACCGTGGACACGGAAGCAATGGCCGCGCCCGCGCTTAACGGGTTGGCGCGGCCCACGAGGCTGAACACGAGTGGTACCACGCACGACACCCCCAGGCCGCCCAGCACGAAGCCGAATCCGGCCGTAACCGGCGTAGGAAAGGCAGCGGCCAAAAGCAAGCCGCTTGTCATCAGCAAGCCGCTGGTTTGCAGGATTTGCTTGATGCCGAAACGGCCCACCAGCCCGTCGCCCAGGAAGCGGCCACTGGTCATGGCCACCATGTAGAGGGTGAAGCCCAGGCCGGCTATGGCCTTGGGCGCGTGCACGGTTTCGGCGAAGTACACGCCGCTCCAGTCGTAGAAGGTGCCTTCGCAGGCCATGGAAGCAAAGGTGATGAGGCCGTATTTCACCACCGTTTTCTCGGGCCAGGTGAAAAACGATTTCTTTTCGGGAGCCGGTGGCAGGGCCAGGGTATTGGGAAAAAAGGCAAAAGCCAGCGCAGAGAGTGCCACCGAAACCGCCGCGAAATGCGTGGTAGTGGCTACGTCGTGGCCGATGAGCCAGGCGCCCAGGCCCGCTGCGGCAAAGCCCGCCACGCTCCAGATGCCGTGAAACGTGGCAATAATGGAACGGCTGTACAGCGTTTGTACACCCACCGATTGGGCATTGACGGATAGGTTGAGCAGGTTGCGCGAACAGCCGAAAGCAAACAGCAGCGCCGCCAGCTGCCAGGCGTGCGCCGCAAAGCCCAGCAGGCCCAGCGCCAGGTTGTAGAGCACGGCGCCCACCAGCATCACCTGGCGGCTGCTGAAACGCTGGAGCAGTTGCCCGGTCACGGGCAGCGTCAGCATCAGGCCGGCCGGCAGGGCCAGCAGCACGGCGCCCAGCCCGGCCTCGCTCAGCCCCAGGCGGTGCTGAATGACGGGAATGCGCGACGCCCAGGTGGCAAACCCGAAGCCCGACACGAAAAAGAACAGCGCAATGGCCACCCGCGCCCGCCGCGGCGCAACCCCGGGGGCAATCAATACTTCACTCATACGCTGCAAGAGAAACGGACACAGGCTGCAAGGGCGCCTGGTCGGGTTTGGCAAAAATAAGCCCTGGAGCGCTGGCCAATGGCCGTTGTTGCTTGTTAAAAGATGCAAGGCCGGAGCACCGCCCGGCCGCTGTTAACCGGTACCATTCTAATGGCGCATGTCTGGGCAGGCCCCTACGCCTGCCAACCTGTTACTTTGCCCTGTGCCTCTGCTTCCCTCCGACCGCCGCCTGCCGCTGCTTTATGCCATTATTCTGCTCGACGTGGTGGTGGGCGCGGCCGTGGGGCCGGTGCTGCCCGAATTTGTGCGGGGCCTGCGCCAGCCGCAGCTGTGGCTGAGCGTGGGCACAGGTATATTTTTGGGCGTACAGCTGTTTTCGGCGCCGCTGCTCGGGCGGCTGGGCGACGGCTACGGGCGGCGGCCCATTTTCATTCTTTCGGCTGTGGGCACACTGCTGGCCAATGCGCTGCTGCTGCCGGTGCGGGCCGGGCTCTACTTTGTGAACCGCGTGTCGGACGGGCTCACCAACGGCATGTACGCCACCGTGCGCTCGGCCATTACCGACATTTCCCGGCCCGAGCAGCTGTTTCGCAACCTGGGCATTGAGGGTGCCATTATATCGCTGGGCTTCGTGCTGGGGCCCATGGCATCGGGGCTGCTGCTCAGCGCCTTGCAGGTACCGCCGGCGCTGCAGGCCACCTACGTGGTGCGGTTGGCGGTGGCTCTGGCGGCTCTCAATGTGCTGCTGAGCCTGTGGCTGCCCGAAACGCACCAGCAGCGCAGCGGCGTGCGCGGTGCCGAGCTACGGGCCGAACTGATGCAGGCCATCAACCCGCTCACGCTCTGGGCCCGGCTGCGTGAGAAAGACGCCCACGCGCCTGGCATCCGGCGCATTGTGCTCACGCAGGTGGCCCTCACGCTCAGCACGGGGTACTATTTCTACTTTGTACCATTCCTGAGTGCCGGGCCCATGCGGTTCGATGCCCGGCAGATTTCCTACATGTTCATGTTTTTTGGCGGGCTGAGCATCGTGCTCAACTATGTATTCTACACCTACCTCGCCGACCGCCTCGACCAGCGCCGGGCCATTATATGGCTGGCGGCGCTGGGCGTGCCGGTGCTGGCCGGCTACGGCCTGATGGGCACCTCCAAAATCGCGCTGTACGCGCTGGTCACGGCCGACTGCCTCACCCTTTCTCTCATCCAGGGTTTGCTGGAAGGCCGCTTGGCCCGCCGCACTACCGAGGCCGACCGCGGCGAGATTTTTGGGTTGAACCAAGCCTTTCAGTCGTTCGCCAGCTTCAGCACGGCCTTGGTTTTCGGAGGGCTGTCGGTGCTCGATTTGCGGCTGCCGTGGGTGTGGTTTGCGCTGTGCCTGGCAGCCGTGGCAGCGCTGGCGGCGAAACGAGAGGAATGAGAGAGTGATGAGTTAGCCAGCGAGATTGAAGACGGAAAATAGGCTGAGGGCTGTAAAATTCTTTTCCACTGCTCATCGTCTCATTCACCGTTTTGCATTTCAAGGCTTGTCTTCCAGCTGCGCCGCTTGGTTGGCCCGGCCCTGCAGCGGGTCGGCTAAGTCGCTGCCTTTCCAGTCGCCGCGCAGGTACCAGAGCAGCGCCAGTGTGGCGGCCAGCACGTTGGCCACCACAAACGACCACCACAGCCCGTGGAAGCCCAGCGCCGTGTGCTGCGACAGGTACCAGGCCACCGTAAACTGAAACACCCATACCCCGATGATAGTCAGCATCATGGCCGACAGCGTGTTACCGGAGCCGCGCAAGGCTCCTGACACCGACTGCTGCGCCCCCGTGAAGCAAAGGCTAAACACGGCAATCCGCACAAATTCGATGGCGTCCTGGCTCACGGCCTCGTCGCCTTTCAGGAAAAAGCACACCAGGGGGCCCGCCGCCAGGTAGCCCAGCAGCCCTACCACCAATAGTCCGCCGAAGCTGATGGCAATGGCGTAGTTGGCCGTGCGCACGGCGCGGGGCAGGTTGCGAGCGCCAATGTTCTGGGCCACCAGTGTGGAGCAGGCCAGCGAGATGCCCAGCGCCGGGATGATGCCCAGCGCCAGAATGCGCGACCCAATGCCATAGGTAGCCAGCACCGTGGTGCCGAAAGCAGCGGCCAGCACCGTCATCATCGACAGCCCTAGGGCCCGGGCCGACAGTTCGATGGACGAGGGCACGCCCAGCTTCACCGCCCGACGCATCAGGGCAAAGTCGGGCTTAAACCCTTTGAAAGTAAGCTGAATGCCTGAGCGGCCCCGCAGCAGCACCACCATGCCCACTACCACGCTCAGCGCCTGTGTGACCAAAGTGGCCACCGCCGCCCCAGCCACCCCAAACGGCGGCACCGGCCCCCAGCCATAAATGAAAAGCGGGTCGAGCAGGAAGTTGAGCGCCAGCGTGCCAATGTTGATGTAGAGCGGAATGCGCACCTCGCCCACGCCCCGCATCAGGGCCTGAAACATCAGAAAACCAAAGTTGAAACCCAGCCCCAGAAACAGGATGCGCTGAAATTGATTGGCCTGCTCAAAAATGTCGGGCCCCACCCCTATCAGCCGCAGGATAAGCGGCGAGCCCCAGTGCGCCACC
Source organism: Hymenobacter properus (assembly GCF_015694735.1). GTDB lineage: Bacteria > Bacteroidota > Bacteroidia > Cytophagales > Hymenobacteraceae > Hymenobacter > Hymenobacter properus. The sequence goes on from NZ_JADQDP010000001.1 coordinate 1,145,800, forward strand.
GCCGTGAGCAGCAGCGCCAGGCCGGTTTCGAGCATTAGCGTCTGGGCCGCAATGTGGTTCACCATGGGCAGGTTGCGAGCGCCGTAGTTCTGGGCCACCAGCACCGAGCCCGCCACCGAAAACCCTGAGCCCAGCGCAATCAGCAGGAAGTTGACCGGGAAGCTCACCGCCACAGCCGCCACCGCGCTGGCGCCCAGCCGCCCCACCCAAAAGGCATCTACCAGCTGATAACCCGTTTGAAGCAGGTTGCCGAACACGATGGGTAGCGCCAGGGTAAGCAGCGCTTTCAGAATAGAGCCTTGGGTGAGGTTGGGGCGGGCGGCAGTAGGGGACATAAGTTTCTCAGTACGGCCCAGGCGGCGGTTTGGTCGGTGCAGCGGCGGCGCTCGCCTCGGAATATTATCAGAAAACCAGACCACCGGCCGGCTATGGCTGTTAAAAGGCCGCAACCAACTGCCAGGCTCAGCAGTTAGCCTCTCACCAACCCTTAATACATCGCGCTGCTTTGATTACCGTCGTTGCCGGAACCAACCGGCCCCAGTCCCGCGCCCGCCGCATTGCCCACTACTACCAAGCCGTGCTGACGGAGCTGGGGGCCGAAAGCCAGCTGCTGGACCTGGCCGAGCTGCCGGCCGACTTTGTGGGCACGGCGTTGTACCACAACGTGGGCCGCCACCCCGAATTCAACCGCCTGGCCACGATGCTCGACGCGGGACCCAAGCTGGTAATGGTGGTACCCGAGTACAACGCTTCGTTTCCCGGGGCCCTCAAAGCCTTTATTGATGGCCTGGCGTACCCGGGAGGCATTCAGGGCAAAAAGGTGGCGCTGGTGGGCCTGAGCAGCGGGGGCCAAGGCGGCCTGCTGGCCATGGCCCACCTCACCGATGTGCTGATGTACCTGGGCTCGGCGGTGCTGCCCCAGCGGGTGCGCCTGCCCTTCATCAACCAGGATTTGAACGCCGATGGCGGGCTCAACCACGAACTGTCGCGCCAGTTGCTGCGCGAGCAGGCGACGGCGCTGTTGGCGTTTTAATTCAGTGAAGAGCAGGGATTAGGGCGTCTGTCATTCAGAGTGAAAGGAATGACTTTATCACGTTCCTGCATTTAGTGCGCAGCCGTGGCAAGGTCCTTCGCTGTGCTCAGGATGACAGCCGATTCCTAAATACCCTCTGGCGCCGCTTCGGCCTGGGCAGTGCTCTGCTTGGCCAGCACCCGCCGAAACACTGCGCGCAGGATAAAGTACAGCAGCGCCACCAGCGGCACGGCCATCAGGGCCCACAGCAGCAGGGCGCCCAGTTCGGCGCGCCAGAGCAAGTTAACTACGGCCGCCCAGCCTTCGTGGTCGATGAGGTGGCGGATGCGCGCCACGGTGAGGCCTTTCACTTTGTCGCCCTGGCCCATGATGGTGGCGCCGGTGCGCAGAAACGGGATTAGCAGGATAAGCTGAAAGGCACTCATGAGGTGGGCGGCCAGCTGCATGGCGGCCACGTTGAGGCGCAGGCGCAGGGCCGTGGCCACACTCACTAGGGTAGTGACGCCGAACAGCGGCACCAACCCAAACGCTACCCCCAGGCCGATGGTGAGGGCCAGCTTCTCGGGCGAGAGGCCGGCCTTGAGCAGGTCGAGAAAGGGGTCGAGCACGCGGCGGCGCAGCCAGGAGCGGGATGGAGCGGCTACAGGCTGAGGCTCAGATTCGGAGGGCGACATAGAGAGGAAACAAACCCGGGCCATTTGGCAGCCCGTACCTTCGCGGGGGCCTTGCTTCTTACGGCTGCGGCCAAGAATGTTGCCCCTGGGGTGTTATGACAAAGTTAGATTCGCCGGCCGAGCTGCCGGGCCCGTGGTGGCGCGAGCTGCCCATTTTGCTGCACCGCGCCGCCCGCGAGCTGGGCCAGAACGACCCGCTGCGGCTGGGCGCGGCCACGGCGTTTTTCACGTCGTTTGCGCTGCCGCCCATCCTCATCATCCTCATTCAGCTGCTCAGCTCGCTCTACTCCACGTCGATGGTGCGGCAACTGCTGCTGGCTAAAATCAGCAACTTGGTGGGCGCGTCGGCGGCCGGCTTGGTATCGCAGATTGTGATGAACGTGGCCGACCCCACGCGCAGCCGGCTGGTGACGATGCTGGGCTTTGCCTTCCTGCTGTTTGTGGCCACCACGCTGTTCACGGTCATTCAGCACTCGCTGAATCAGCTCTGGCAAATCCGGCCCAAGCGCGGGGCAGGCAAGTTTTCGCAGGCCCTGCGCGAGCGGGCGCGTTCGGCGGGCATTTTGCTGGCCACGGCGGGGCTGTCGCTGCTGGCCTTCGGCACTGACTCGGCACTGGGCTTGTTTGCCGAAAGCATTCACGACTTCGACGCCACCTTTGCCTACTTCGTGGTGCGCGGGCTCAACGCCTTCATTGCCTGGCTGATTTTGGCGGCGTGGTTTGGCGTCACGTTTCGCACGCTGAGTTTGGCCAAGGTGCCGTGGCGGGCCGTCACGCGCGGGGCGGCGCTCACGGCCTTGCTCATCAGCCTGGGCGAGGTGGTGCTGGGCCACCTGCTGGTGGCGCGCGACCTGGGGCCGGTGTACGGGCCGGCCTCCAGCCTGGTGCTGGTGCTGCTGTTCGTATTCTACTGCGCTATGATTTTCTACTTCGGGGCGGCGTTTACGAAGGCTTACGCCCATCGCATCGGGCTGGACATCCGACCCAAAAAAACGGCCGTGCGCTACCGGCTGGTGAACGTGGAAGATGTAAAATAGACGGATGCCATGCGGTATCAACGCCTCCTGCAGTTGCTCTTGCTGCTAAGCAGCTGCCGCGAGGCGCGCCTGGCTTTTAGAACCACTTCTCTGAAACCCGCGGCGGCTGTTTTTGAGGGGCGCTCTGCCGGGCGGCCCGCGCCACGCGCGTGTCCATTGGCTGCCCATCGGCCGGTTGGCCCAACGACCATTTTGCAGCCAGCAGCCGTTGGGCTTGGGGGCACTTACCAGCGAAAATACCGAACAAACCGGGCGCTTCCTCACCGCTATAATCCCCAGTTGGTGCGCCCAAAGCGCACCGTTTCCCCGGACACATTGCTTCGGCCTGCTACCCAGCCGCGGCATCCCGACCCTGCCGAAACCCGCACGGGGCGGGGCAAGCTGAAGTATTTTATGGGAAGGTTTTTGAGCTGGGCCATCTACCTGACACTGGTGGGGCTGGCCGGCTGGCTGGTATATGCGCTTTTTAAATGGAGCTTGGCGCTCGACGCCGGAGCAGCCCTCTTCTTTGGTCTTCCTTTGATTATGCTGGCGTTATTCCTGCTTTATTTTATTGTGAGTTTCGGCTTTTTCGCCATTGTTGCGGAAATGCCGATGTAGCGCAGCTTCCCTTTCCCCGGGCCGTACCTTTGCCCCGTGCAAACTCCTGATACCTCCGCCGCCGGGGCCGCTTCCGAAGCGCCCAAGTCCGCCCAGCTTGACCCGCAATTCGCCGATTTCGCCCTCTCCCCCGCCCTGTTGGCGGGTGTGGCCGAGCTGAACTTCACCCAGCCCACCCCCGTGCAGCAGTTGGTGCTGGCCCCCGCCCTGGAGGGGCAGGACGTGGCCGGGCAGGCCCCCACCGGCTCGGGCAAAACCGCCGCCTACGGCCTGGCCGTGCTGCAACAGGTGGACCCCACCTCGGCCACCGTGCAGGCGCTGGTGCTGGTGCCCGCCCGCGAGCTGGTGCTGCAAGTGCGCGACGCCCTGCAGCGCCTGGGCAAGCACCTGCCCAACCTGCGCGTGGCCGGCTACTACGGCGGCCACGCCATGCGCGACGAGGTGAAGGGCCTGCAGCAGATGCCCCACGTGGTGGTGGCCACCCCCGGCCGCCTGCTCGACCACCTGGAGCGCCGCACCATTGTGCCCAACCGCCTGAAAGTGCTGGTGCTGGATGAAGCCGATAAGCTGCTGGAGCTGGGTTTTCAGGAGGAAATGGCCACCATCATCAGCCGCCTGCCGCAGCGCCGGCAAACGCTGCTGTTCTCGGCCACCATGCCCGATGCAGTGCTGGCCCTGGTGCGCAAGCACCTCACCCGCCCCCGCGTGATGAACGTGGGCGGCGCCAACGCCACCACCCTGCCCGACACGCTGGTGCTGCGCGGCCACGTGCTCAGCGCCTCCGAGCAGAAGCCCGCTGCCCTCTTTCACCTTCTCAATCAGCCCACCGCCGGCCGGGCTCTGGTGTTTGCCAACACCCGCGACCGGGTGGAGGAGCTCACCCGCTTCCTGCGCGGCCGGGGCCTGGCCGCCGAGGCCCTGCACGGCAAAATGCTGCAGCCTGAGCGCGACAAAAGCATGCTGAAGCTGCGCAACGGCTCGGCCACTGTGCTGGTGGCCACCGACGTGGCCGCCCGCGGCCTCGACGTGAACGACCTCGACACCGTGGTGCAGTTCGACCCACCGCACGACACCGACACCTTTCAGCACCGGGCGGGCCGCACGGCCCGCGCCGGCGCCACCGGCACCGCCCACTTGCTGGTGACGCCCCCCGAGCAGCAAAAAATTCAGCAGTGGCCCACCGCCAAAAATGTGCAGTGGGCTGGCCTGCGCCCGCCGGCCCTGCCCGCCGCCGCACCCAAGGCCCCGCGCCCGAGCACCGTCACGCTGCATGTGTCGGCGGGCAAGAGCGAGAAAATAAGCCGCGGCGACCTGGCCGGCGCCTTCGTGAGCGTGGGCGGGCTGGAGCGCGAGGCCGTGGGCCGCATCGAAGTGTTCGACCACCACAGCTTCGTGGCCGTGCCTGAGGCCCAAGCCCAGGAAGTGCTGGCCCGCATGCAGGGCGCCAAGGTGAAAGGCAAAAAGGTGAAGGTGGCCCTGATTCGGTAGCAGAACAATCAATTGAACGTCATGCCGAGCGCAGCCGAGGCACCTCGCGTGCCATAGTAAAATTAATTACTGCTGCACGCGAGATGCCTCGACTGCGCTCGGCATGACGTTTTGGTATCCATTATTCAATTTGAAAATCCTCTTCATCTGCTCCCAAAACAAGTGGCGCAGCCTCACCGCCGAACGCCTGTTCGACGAGCACCCGCACTACGAGGCCCGCTCGGCCGGCACCGAGCCGGGGGCCCGGGTACGGGTGAGTGCCGGCCACCTGGGCTGGGCCGAAACCATCTTCGTGATGGAGCGCCGCCACGCCGACCGCCTGCGCGAAAAGTTCGAGGAAGAGCTGCACGGCAAAACCCTGGTGGTGCTGCGTATTCCGGATAAATACCCGTTTGGCGATGAGCGGCTGATTGCGCTGCTGCGGCAGAAGCTGGCGACGCATTTGCCCTTATTTTAGCGTGCTTTTTGGCTACCAATTCCTTTCCTATGTCAACACGCTTACTTTTCTACTGCTTCGCCTTCGTTTCACTATCCTTTTCGGCCACCGCCCAGGTATACGAGCCGGGCTACATCGTGCGCAGCACCGGCGACACCCTGCGCGGCGAGATTGAAAACGGGTTTTGGAAGGAGCCGCCAGCTTACATCCGCTTTCGGCCGACGCCGGAAAGTGCCAGCCAGCTGTTCAAGCCCCGGCAGTTGCGCCGGGTGAGCTTTACCGCGGGCCGGGCTTTTCGCTACGAAGGCCTGCCCATCGACCACGCAGCACGGGCCAAAGTGGGCGACCTGCCCTACGAAAACCGCCCCGACGTGCAGGTTGACTCGCTGCTGGCCGAAATACTCGTGGACGGACCGGTGTCGCTGGTGCGCGTGGAGAAGTTTGAGCGGCCCACGCACTACCTGCTCCTGCAGGCTGGCCATGCCCCGCTCGACCTGAGCGAACGCAAATACCTGCGCCGGACTGTGGACCTGGCGTGGCTGCTCACCGACGGCAACAACTACCGCGGCCAGCTCAGCGTGTATTTTGGCAACTGCCCGGCCGCCCACAGCGCCGTGCAGAAGGCCCCGTTCACGGCGGACGGCCTCATGGCCGTGGTGCAGGCCTACAACGAAGCCTGCGCTCACCAGCCGGGCCGCAACCTGCTAGAGCTGGCTCACCCACGCCGCAAAGTGGCGTTTCAGGGCGGCCTGCTCGCGGGCGTGCGCTACAACCGCATCGAGAGCGGCTCGCTGCACTACGAAGGCGCCTGCACCGACTGCCAGCCGCACCCCTTCGCCGGCTTGTACAGCGAGCTGCTGCAGCCCGGGCGCAACATCGCGGTGCACGGCGAGTTGAGCCTGAGCCGTTTCCACAGCAAGGGCGCCGAGCGAACGTACGTTCCCTTAACCGGGGCCGAGGGGTTCAACGAGTTTGTCTACGACGCCTGGCTGACGACGGCTCGCATTGGCATGCGCTATTTCATGAGCTTACCCAAAGAGCAGCTGGCCTTTATCGGCGTCAGCTACGAATTAAACTTCATTTCCGGGGCGGAGACTACCCCCCTCAATGGAGGCGCCGCGCCCACCGACCCGCAGCTTTACTTCGCCACCCCCGTCCTGACGCCCAGCGTGAGCGCCGGCTGGCGGCGCGACCGGTTCACCCTCAGCCTCGACGGCCAGATGTATGCCAGCAGCGACATGGTGGATTCGGGGAGCATTACCGGTCCCAAGGGAATGGGCCAGGTAAGCGACTTTCTGGGGCCCATGTTTTTCGGCACCAACTTCGCCGCCCGCCTAGGATTGAGCTACCGCCTGGGCCGCAACCCGGATGCGAGAAAGCCTGCGGCCACCCACTAGCTCAAGCCCTTTAAAACCAAAACCTGAGCGGAAGGCCAGCGCCTGCCCCCTACTCTTGCCCCTTATGCTCCCGCGCCTTCTCCTCACCGCAGCTCTAAGCTGTTTCATCTGGCGTGCGCAAGCGCAGGCTTTCGAGCCGGGCTACATCGTGCGCAGCACCGGCGATACCCTGCGGGGCGAAGTAGAAAATGGGGTTTGGGAAGAGCCGCCTACGTTCATTCGCTTCCGGTCCACGTCCAACGGCCTCGGCGAGCTGTTCAAACCGCGCCAGCTGCGGGCCGTGGCGCTCACGTTGGGGCGCTACTTTCGCTACCAAGCGCTGCCCATCGACCACGCCGCCGAAACCCGCCTCGACCGGCTGACGCAGGGCTACACCCCCAACGTGCGCGTAGATTCGGTGCTGGCCGAGGTATTGGTGGAAGGGGCCGCTTCGCTGGTGCGGGTGGTACGCATCGGGGCCACCCACTACGTGGTGAGCCGGCCCGGCCAGCCCCTGCTGGAGCTGAGCGAGCGCAAGTACCTGCACACCGGCCGCTACGGCACCCTGGAAGTCGTGAACGGCAACAACTATCGGGCTCAGCTGGAACGGTACTTTGGCGACTGCCCGGCGGCCAGCCGCGCCGCCGTGGGCGCTGAGTATTCGGCGCCCGGACTGGCGGCAGTAGTGCAGGCATTCAACGAAACGTGCACGCCGGGCGGCGCGGCCGGACGCACGTTTTTTCCGAAAAAAGCCCCCCATCGCCTTGCTTTCCACATTGGGGCCGCCGCGGGCGCGCGCTACCTGCTTCGGCCGACCGAAGATGGTCGGCACTGGGGGTGGCCCTCGGGCGGCCTTTACGGGGAAATGCTGCTGCCCAACCGCACCGTTTCGCTGTACGGCGACCTGACCGTGGGCCGCTTTAGCGGCGGGGGCAGCGTGCAAACCGGGACCATTCCGTCCTCGATGGTGGTTGGGGGCGTGGTGTATAATTACACCACCCCGGTGTTTGGCGACTACACCTACCGGGCCTGGCTGCTCACGGCCCGCCTGGGGGCGCGCGTTTACTTCCCGCTGCCCGCCGGCCAGCGTATTTTCATCGGCGGCGGCTTCACCAACGATGTCGTCACGGGCCGCCGGTTTACGCTGCCGGCGGGGGCGGCCACGCCCAACCCCGGCGACAACGATGACGTGGGGCTGCTGTTGCCTTATGCTGGCATTGGGTGGCGCGCCAACCGCTTGTCAGTGAGCCTTGATGCTATGGTTTACAGCGGGCTTCGGGAACTGCGGGCGGGGCTGGCCTACCGGCTCAATAGCAACCCCGACGCTACCCCGCACCGCCCGGCGGCCAAGCCCTAGGCCAACCCCAAGGGCACCAAGCCGTACTACCGGCCCATGCCTTACTTGATTTCCCTGGCCGTTTTAGTAGCCATCCTGTACGTCTTTTACCGCTACGCCACCGCCGACTCGCGCCGCCGCGCCGAGGCCGTTGCCACGGAGTTTCCGGCAGCGTGGCGGCAGGTGCTGGCCGAGCGCGTGGCGTTCTACCTCTCACTAACGAAGAACGAAAAAGCCCGCTTTGAGAAGCAGGTGCAGGTGTTTCTGGCCAATACCCGCATCACCGGCGTGCAGACGGAAGTGGACGACACCACCCGCCTGCTGGTGGCGGCCTCGGCGCTGATTCCGGTATTTGGCTTTCCCGACTGGGAGTACAGCCACCTGGGCGAGGTGCTCATTGTGCCCGACGCGTGGAAGCTGGGAAACGACCCCGATAAGGAAGTGAAACCGTTGCAGGGCACCTTGCTGGGCTCAGTGCAGGGCTTCCAGAACCAGCACTACATGCGCCTGTCGAAGGCTTCGCTGGAGCAGGGCTTCCGCGACGGGCTGGACCGGCAGAACGTGGGCATCCACGAGTTTGCGCACTTGCTCGATGAGGCCGACGGCGTGATTGACGGCCTTCCCAAAGCTGCCCTGCCGCCCGAGCTGCTGCAGCCCTGGGCCACCGTGATGCAGCGTGAAATTGCCGCTATTCAGGAAGGTAAGTCCGAAATCAACCCTTACGCCGCCACCAACGAGGCCGAGTTCTTCGCCGTTGTCACCGAATACTTTTTCGAGAAGCCCGAGAAGCTGCAGGAAAACCACCCCGAGCTGTACGAGCTGCTGAGCCGGGCCTTCCGCCAAAACCCCAAAAAGCGCTTTCTGCGCTTCGCCGTGGACCCGCGCGAGTGGCTGAAAACCCTGCGCAGCCGCCGCAAGTTTGGCCGCAACGACCCGTGTCCCTGCGGCAGCGGCAAGAAGTATAAGGATTGCCATTTGATGCAGGCGCAGGCGGCGTAGTTAGAAGTCTGCGGGGCCGGGCCAACCCCTTACGGGCGGCGTTCGAGTTGCATTAGCAAGCCTGGCTTGTTCTTTCGTGCATTCGTTTTTTTGCGCTTCATTCCGGCTGCTTATGAGTACTTACATGTCCCGGCGCGAGGCCTTGCGCGCCACCGCTTTGCTCAGCGCCACGTCGCTGCTACCCGCCGAGGCCACGCAGGCGGCGCACGTCCTTAAAGCCGCAACACCGGCACTGACGCCAGCGGAAATTGCCGAAATCGAAGCTGCGCTGGGCAAGAAAGGCAGCTACGACGAGGCCCAGGCCACCCACGTAACTGCTCTGCCGCGCAACGACCTGAAAATAAGTATCCACGGCGAGCCTGTGCCCATCCCGTTCGGTTTTGGCGGGTGGGTGGCCATCAAGCACACCCTCGACGGAAAGGCGGCTATGCTGATGAGCGACACCGTGCTGCTACAGGCAGAAGTGGCGCCTCTGATGGATGCCGCCCACGCCAATGGCCTGGAGATTGGGGCCGTGCACAACCATTTTTTCTACGAGGAGCCGCGCATTTTTTACATGCACCTCCACGGCATGGGCACACCCGCGGAGCTGGCCCGCAAGTTTGCCGCCACCCTGCGCAACTCGAAGCTGCTGCCTGCCAACCAGCCGCCGGGCCCGGCAGCCCCGGCACCCACCTCTGCCAACAACGCCACGCCGGCCCCCGGCGCCGCGCCCACGGGCAAGGAACTGTTCGACCTGCCGGCGCTCGACGCCATTGTGAAGTATCAGGGCAAGGTAAACGGCCCCACCTACAAATACACCGTGGGCCGCGCCGACCTGCGCGTGCTGATGATGAACACGGAGATGACGGCCGCCATGGGCCTGAACTCGTGGGCGGCGTTTGCGGGCACGGCACAGGCCGCCCACATAGCCGGCGACATCGCCATGCTGGAGCACGAAGTCAACCCAGTCATCCGGGCCCTGCGCGCCCACCAGCTGGAAGTGGTGGCCGTGCACAACCACATGCTTTTCGACCAGCCGCGCATGGTGTTTTTGCACTACTACGGCCGCGGGCCCGCCACTCAGCTGGCCACCGGCTTCCGCGCCGCCCTCGACCAACTGGGCAAGGGCCAGCCCGGCATGCACGGCATGAAGCATTAGAATTGGGGGCTGCCACGCGCGGCGCAAATGCTTTTCTTTGCTCCATGAAAAAGCAGCTACTTCCCCTTCTGGCGGCCGCCACGCTGGCCGCCTGCGCGCCCACCGCGAAAGCACCCGTGGCCACCACGCCGGCCGCTCCTGCCCCGCCGCCCGCCGCGCCGGCCCCGCCCGACTACCGCGCCCAGGCCGAGGACTTCCTGCGCGGCTACAACGCCGAGTACGTGCGCCTCTACACGGCCTCGAGCGAGGCTGAGTGGCGCTCCAACACGCACATTGTGGCCGGCGACACCAGCAATGCCGGCGCCACCACCCGCGCCAACCAGCGCATGGCCGCCTTCACGGGCAGCACGGCCAACATTGAGCAGCTCCGCGAATTGCTCAAGCACAAAAGCGCCCTCACCCCCATCCAGGTCAAACAGTTGGAAACGGCCCTTTACAATGCCGCCAACAACCCGCAAACGGTGGCCGGTGTGGTGAAAAAGCGCATCAGTGCCGAGGCCGCCCAAACGGAAAAGCTCTATGGCTTTGATTACAAATACGCTGGCAAGTCCGTCACCACCAACGACATTGACGACCTGCTGCGCAAGGAAACCAACCCCGCCAAGCGCCAACAGGTGTGGGAAGCCAGCAAGGCCATCGGCCCCACGCTGAAAGACGGCCTGCTGAACCTGCGCGACCTGCGCAACCAGACGGTGCAGGCACTGGGCTACCCCGACTACTTCACCTACCAGGCCAGCGACTACGGCCTAACGCGCGACGAGATGATGGCGCTGGTGCGCAAAATCAACGATGAGTTGCGTCCGCTCTACCGCGAGTTGCATACCTACGCCCGCTATGAGCTGGCAAAGAAATACCACGTGAAGCAGGTTCCCGACTACCTGCCCGCCCACTGGCTGCCCAACCGCTGGGGCCAGGACTGGGGCGCCATGGTGGACGTGAAAGGCCTGAACCTCGACGCCGTGCTGGCCAAGAAAGGCGCCGAGTGGCAAGTGAAGCAGGGCGAGCGGTTTTACCAAAGCCTGGGCTTCCCGGCCTTGCCGGCCTCGTTTTACGAAAAAAGCAGCCTCTACCCCCTGCCCAAAAACGCGGGCTACAAAAAGAACAACCATGCCTCCGCCTGGCACATGGACCTGAACCAGGACCTGCGCAGCCTGATGAGCGTGGAGCCCAACACCGAGTGGTACGAAACCGCTCACCACGAGCTGGGCCACATCTTCTACTACCAAACCTACTCCAACCCCGACGTGCCGCCGTTGCTGCGCCAGGGCGCCAACCGAGCCTACCACGAAGCCATCGGCAGCATGATGGGCCTGGCGGCCAAGCAGAAGCCCTTCCTAGTGGGCCTTGGCCTGATTCCGGCCAACACCAAAACCGACCAGACTCAGCAGCTGCTGCAAGAGGCCCTGAGCTACGTCACGTTCATACCCTTCGCCTCGGGCGTGATGAGCGAGTGGGAAAACAGCTTCTACGCTGACAACCTGCCCGCCGACCAGCTCAACGCCCGGTGGTGGGCCCTCTGCAAGCAGTACCAAGGCATGGTGCCGCCCACCGAGCGCGGCGAAAACTTCCTCGACCCCGCCACCAAAACCCACATCAACGACGACCCCGCTCAGTACTACGACTACGCCCTGAGCTACGTCATTCTGTTTCAGCTACACGACCACATTGCCAAGAACATTCTGCACCAGGACCCGCACGCTACCAATTATTTCGGCAACAAGGAAGTTGGTGATTTCTTGCGCGACATCATGCGCCCCGGCGCCAGCCGCGACTGGCGCGTGGTGCTGAAAGAAAAAACGGGCGAAGAACTCTCGGCCCGCGCCATGGTCGACTACTTCCAACCGCTGATGGCTTATTTGAAAGCTCAAAACAAGGGCCGGAAATACACGATGTAGCTTTGGGTAGCTTGCGAATCGAGTAAAAAAGAACGTCATGCTGAGCGCAGCCGAAGCATCTCTACCGCGATACTAAATGGCTAGTGCTGCGGTAGAGATGCTTCGACTGCGCTCAGCATGACGTTCTGTTTGTTCGTTTTAGCTGCTCTGTTGCCGCGCTGCTAGGGCAGCAACACGCGGTCGATGACGTGCACCACGCCGTTGGTGCATTGCACGTCGGGAATCACCATGTTGGCCGGGGCCGGGTTGCCCGCGCCTTTCACGGTCAGCACGCCGTCGGTGAAAGCGCCCAGGGCCAGGGGCCGCCCGCCAAAGGCCGTAACGGAGCTACCGGCCGGCAGCTCGGGCGTGAACTTGTTGCCCAGCTGTCCGGCGCTGCTGTTGCTGAGCACGTGGTTGGCCAGAATGCCGGTGAGGGTGTTGACGTCCATTTTGTTAATGGCGTCGATGTTGGGAATGCCGGCGTCGATAAACGCCTGGTCGGTGGGCGCAAACACGGTGTAGGGGCCCGGCTGCGAAAGCAGGCCCTGTAGGTTGCAGCGCAACACGGCCGCCACCAGGAACGTCAGCTCCGGCTTCACGAAGACCTTTGCGGTGCTTAGCGCTACCGCCGATTCTACTACGTTGCCGCCCGTGGCCAGCAGCACCTTGTCGATGGGGTGAATCAGGCCATTGGCCGCCGTCACGTCCGTACCCAGAATCTTCGAGCCGTTGACGTACTTGCTGCTGTCGGCCCGCTGAATGATGCGCCGCGTAACGCCCAGTGCCGACACCGACGTGCTGCCGGCCGTGAGGGCGCTGCCCGGCAGCGTGCCGCTAAACACGTGGTAAAACAGGGTGCTGCGCAGAAACGGCTGCTGCAAGGCCGTGAGGTCCGTTGCCGAGTTTAGGCCCAGGCGGGCGAAGGCCGCGTTGGTGGGCGCAAACACCGTGAAGTTGCCCGATGGGTCGGCCGCATTCTTGTTGCCCAGCAGCACGGCCACATCGCCGCGAATGGCTGCGTCTTCCAGGGTCTGAAAGTCGGGATTGGTAACGGCAATATTGGTAATTGTCGGTTCGACGTCCTTGTTTTTAGCACATCCGGCTACCAGCAAGGACATGGCCAGAACACCTGTTGTAAGAGAGAAAAAATTTTTCATCGGGTAAAAGGATGTATTGGTCGGGCGTAATTTGCAATTCGACCCAAAGTGTTGAATACAAACGATTTTAAATCGGCTTCGGATTGCACGAAGGTAAATCCGACAGGCAATTAATCTCCGTAGATTGCGCTTTGAAATAATTAGTACGGCCTTTTTGCAACCAACACCCGGCAAATTATTTATTTGCAAAATCCTATTATATGCAAAATTTTTCTACGCTTGCGCTGAGCGCGATGTTAGTACTGGGCAGCGTTTCGGCCGGATGGGCACAAACCTTGGTAAGCGGCTTTATGGCGGGCAAAGGGCATGGCTCGGCGTCGCTGTCGGGCACCACAGAGAGCTACACCAATGTGTACCTCGCCCCGGAGAAAATCGACCAGGTGCCTATTTTCCAGGAAGTGCGCGTCAACTCGGTCAACCTCTACGCCACCTATGGCCTCACCGACAAGATTGACGCGGTAGTGAGCCTGCCCTTCATCCAGTCAAAAGGCCGGGCCCCGGGCACCGTCATCAACGACCTCAGCGCCTTGTATAGCGACCAAGGCTACACCAACGTGCGCCAGGGCCTGCAAGACGTAACGGCCCTGCTCAAGTTTAAAGCGTATTCGCGCGAAATCGGCAGCAGCATCCTCGATTTGCTGGGCGTGGTGAGCTTCAGCACGCCGCTCAGCAATTACCAGACGAACACTGGCTACGGCTACATCATTGCCATCGGCAACCGGGCCACCAAGTACTCCACGGCCGGCGTGGCCCACCTCAAAACAGCGTCCGGCGTGTTTGCCACGGCCCAGGTAGGCTACAGCCTGCGTAGCGGCCTGGTGCCCAACGCCCTCATCGGCGAAGCCAAACTGGGCTACGCCGGCCCCAAAACCTACCTCGAAGGCTACGCCTCCTTCCAGGAGTCGAACGGCGGCACCGATATTTCCGAACAGGGCTTCACCGGCTTTTTCCCGTCCACGCGCGTCAACTACGTGCGCCTGGGTGCCAGCGGCTACCGCCCCATCAGCAACGGCTTCGGCCTGACGCTGGGCATCAGCACCTACGTGGCCGGGCGCAACATCGGCAAATCGACTGGGTATTCGGCCGGGGTGAGCTACAATTTTTAAAGCGCCTTCGACCTCAGTTATGGAATGGCATTGACACAAAAAAGCCGGCTTCGTGCCGGCTTTTTTGTTTTTGCGAAACCGCAGCTTAGTAGTTGGCTTCGCTTGCGGGCAGGTCAATGAGGATGAATTGGGCGTCCTTACTGGCCCTGATTTGCACCACGTCGTCGTCGGTCATGCGGGCCTGGTCGTTGGGTCCCAGCTCCGTGCCGTTCACGAAGATGACGCCTTCCTTCACGTAGATGAAGGTGAGGCGAATGGGGAAGGTTTTAAACTCAATTTCCTTGTCGGCGCTCAGGTTGGACCAATACACCGTGCTGTTGGAGTTCATGTAGACCACGTCTTCCAGTACTTTCTGGCCCGTGACGAGAGGCACCAACTCGTTTTTGTTGCCGCTGAGGAAACCGATATCCTTCTGCTCGTAGCTGGGCGTCAGGCCTTTCTGGCCGGGAATGAACCAGAGTTGGTAGAGGTGCAGGGGTTTGTCCTGGCGGTTGAATTCGGAGTGGGCCAGGCCGGAACCGGCCGTCATGCGCTGCACTTCGCCGGCTTTGATGGTGGTTTTATTGCCCATCGTGTCCTGGTGCGTGATTTCGCCCTCGAGCACCAGTGTCACAATTTCCATTTCGGAATGCGGGTGCTGCGGAAAGCCCGACTGCGCGGCCACGCTGTCGTCGTTAAACACCCGCAACGGGCCAAAATGCAGGTTGTCGCGGTCGAAATAATCGGCGAACGAGAACAGGAAATAGCTGTTGAGCCAGGCAGCGGGCGCAGCATGGTGGCGGTCGGCGGCGGAAATGTATTTGAGCATGGGCGGGGGCGTGAAGAATGGGAGTGCCTCCCATACGCGCCGGCTGGGCCGTAAGTTGGCCGGTGTAGGAACAGAAAACGTCATGCCGAGCGCAGCCGAGGCATCTCACGTCCCGAAGCAATCCAATCGTTATGGTTTACTATGGCACGCGAAATGCCTCGGCTGCGCTCGGCACGACGCTCTTTCTCTGATTCTTTACACCTTCTTCAGCTGCGCCACTTGCTGCTGCAAGTCCAGCACAAGGCTGGCCACGCGCTCCAGCGACAGCTCGGCGATGGGGAAGGTGCTGCTGATGTAGCTCTTGGCTTCCCAGATTTCGAGCACGTCGTCTACTTTCACGTCGTAGGGCGAGAAGTGCGGGTTGTCGGAGTGCAGCACGAACATGGCGCCCGAGCGCAGCTTGTTGTACACGCGCTTGAACACGATGCCGTCGCGGTTGCTCACCACGATGCACGGCGTACCGTCTTTAATGGTCGTCCAGTCTTCTACATAGCGGCCCACGATGACGGTGCCGCTGGCAATGGGCAGCATGGAGTCGCCGGCAATTTCGAAAGCGCGGTAGGTGCCCGTGTTCGAGAGCATGGGCAGGCGGAACTTGGGCAGCACCTCCAGGTACTCGCGGTCGGCGTAGCCGTTGAGGTAGCCGGCGGCGGCTTTCTGGGGCACCAGCTCGATATTTTCGTTCTGGTCCTTGTCCACGGTGAAGGCCAGCACGCGGAGCTTGCCGCCGGCGGGCGTGGGCGGCTCGGGTTGGTCGTCGGTGTCGGCCGCGGCCTCGGGGGCCGGGGCGGTGCCGATGATTTTGGCGTTCTTTTTCTTGCTAAAGTCGGTGGTCACCAGCTGGTCGAGGGTGATGCCGAAAAGGCGGGCCATGTTGACGAGGGTGGCGAGGCGGGGCTCGGCGCGGCCTTCTTCGTAGGCGCCCACCAGGGAGCGTTTGATGCCGAGTTTATCGGCCATCTGGGCCTGCGTGAGGGCGAGCTCGCGCCGGCAAAACTTGAGGTTGGTGTTAATCATCGGGGAGGGCAGCAGCCGGGAGTGGCGTCGGATGCTAACGCGAATTCGGCTGGTGAAGTTAGCAACGCAAGTGCGAAGATACTAATTCACTTAGCTAATAATTTTCTGCCCACCACTTTAGCGTCGCGCCACCGATTTTTCGACCCACCATTCATCGTTTTCCCATAAGTCCTTCCAGCCCACGCGGGCGTATTTAGGGTTGACATAGGAGCTGCGTTCGCCCATTTCGAAGCGCGAAAGCACCTGCCGCGTCACGGCGGTTCCCTGCTTCCAGAGCACGGGCACGGCGGTTTCGGCCGTGGCGTCTTCACGCCATTGGCCTTCAAACAGCAGACCGCCGTTGCGGGTGGCGGGGTTGCTGGTAGACGCCAGCACGGCGCGCTGACTGGGCGAGAGGGTAAAATCGAGCGCCAGGCGGCCATCGAAACGGCCGCCCAGGCCGCGGTGGCTGGTGGCCTGCAGGGCAAAGCTGCCCGTGGCGCAGTAGGTGGGCAGTCTTTCGTCGGCCTCGGCATAGGCGGCCTGCTCGGTGGGCAGGCGCTGTACCTGCTGCACTTCCACACTGCCGCGGAAGGGCGTCACGTCGCCGTAGCAGCGGAACTTGCCGGCCACGAGGTAGCGACCGGGGCTCTTAGCATCGGCCTGCACGGTGGTGAATACGAACTCGATGCGCCGCCCGTCGTAGCCATAGCAGCCGTTGAGCACATCTTCGGTGCCGCTCTGGGGCTGGTGCTGCCAGAGCTTGCCCAGTTGGGCGCGGGCCAGCAGGGTGGCGCGGGCGGCATTGGGCAGCACGGCGCCGGGGGCAGCCAGGGCGGCGGGCGTCGTCCCCTTTGCAGGAGCGGGGGCGGGTGGCAAGGAATTGAATTGCGTGGCGCCCAGCAACAGCGCCGGAGCCGTGAGAAGCAGGAAATACCGCATGAGCCCAGAAATGAGAATTATATGGCCAGCTATATTGCTAGATGGCTCTTCTGGGGTTCTAACGGAGAGTGGCGGCGTTTTAGTATTTACAAACTAAGCGCTGGCTTGGTCGGCTTGGCCCACCATTCGTCGTTTTCCCAATAGCTGTTCCAACCGAGCTTGGCGTACTTGGGATTGAAATCGGGGTCACGCTCCCCAATGAAAAAGTCCTTGAGCACGTTTCGGGCCCCGGCATAGGTAAAGATGTTCTCTACCCAAACTACCGGATACGTGCGGTGCGTGGCGGCATGCGTCCAAGTGCCCTCAAACTTTACATCGCCGCCCTGGGTAGAACCTTTGCCGTCGCGTGACGACAAAACCAATGAGCCGCTTTCTAACAACTGCCAGTCGAAAGCGACCCGGCCCCTGAACACGCCCGCCCCGCGCCGGGTGCTGTCTTCGCGTAGCTCAAACTTACCCAGCGCGCTGTAGAGGTTGGGGTCATTCCGCAGTTCATAGCCGTCTCTCTTCGCCATTGCCACCCGTGCGGCCGAATAGGGCGCTTGGTCAGCCAATTGGGTGACGGTGAAGGTGCCGGCGAAAGGCGTAACGACGGATTTGTACCGGTCCTGCCCCCGCAGATGGTACAGGGCCGGCTGCGCAGAGTCGCGCCGCACCTCCGTAAACACGACCTCAATTCGGTAGTGGTCGGGGCCGAAAAAGCCGTTATGCACGTGGCTGCTGGCGACCGAATCTTTGCCGGTGACCGTTTGGAGCAAGGGCGAGAAGTCGTAGCGCTGCAGTGCCTGGAGCATCTCCGGCGTCAGCGTGTCTTTGGGCTCGGTGGCGGAGGGCTTCGGTAAAGGGGCGACTTCCGGGGCCGATGCAGCGGCAAGCGGCGCGGCAGTTGCGCCCTCCACAGCCGCAGTCGGCGGCGTCTGGTGCTGGCAGGCGGCATTGCCGGCCATTGCCAGCGCGAGTACCCAATTCGTGGCTTTCATGCCGCCAATTTAGCACGCAGCTGCGGCATAAACTCGCGCAGGAAATACCGCCCGAGTCCTGCCTCCAGCAGCATTTCTACCGCTATCAAATTACCCACCCACGAAAGCCACACCACCGTCAGGTAGGTTTCTATGGGCTTGGTTTCGAACACGTAGTACATCACATAACTCTCGCCGCGCAAGGCCAGGGCGGCCAGCGTCACGGCGAAGGAGCGCAGCATCCAGTCCACGTGCAGGGGCCACTGGCGCTGGCGGGCGGTGCGGTAGGCCTTCCAGGTGCACAGCCACCACACCAGGCACTGCAGCGTGAAGCCGACCTGGGCGGCCAGCCCGCCGTTGGCAAAGTAAGCCAGGATGAGGCCCGACGGTGCCGCCAGCGCCAAAATGCCCAGCACGTAGCCCTTGCCCAGCCCCCGGTGCAGCCCCGGCCCCAGCCGCGCCAGCCACGGCAGAAACTGCAGCAGCCCCAGCACCAGCACCACGAGGCTGGTGGTGATGTGCACGTAGAATCCCAGCCGAAAAATTGGGCTGTCGTTGGTTTCGTCGCTCTTGGTGGTGAGGAAGAAAATTCCCTTCTCGAAGGTGTAGTAAGGGTACGTTTTGGTGAGCATCAGGCCCGCAAACGCGGCGATGACGAGGGCCGCGAGGGCAAGGAGAAGTTTTCGAGCCATAAAAGCGGCAGAATCAGGCGGGAACCTACAAATAAAAAAGCCCGCCGTGCGTAACGGCGAGCTTTCTCTATTTATTTGGTGCAGCCTACTGTCCGCGCAGGCGCTTGTGGTACAGCCCGGCCATGCGCAGCTGGAAGTAGTCGTACTTCTCGCGCAGGTGGTCGAACAGGTCGCGCAGCGAGGCGTCGTTGCCGAGTTGGGCGCGGGCGGTGAGGATTTCGGCCAGCTCCGAGTCGCTCACGAAGTCCTGGATGCGCAGCTCGCGGCCCTTGGCGTAGGCGGTGTAGAGGTGGGTTTTCACGGTACTCAGGGCCAAGCCCCGGCGCTCCGAAATGTCTTCCGGCGTCAGGCCCATTTGGTGGAACTGCACGGTGGCGTCTTCGGAGTCATTCACGGGCTTGTCGGCGCCAGCCGTTTTGTCGGCAGCGGCCTTGGCCAGGCGCGGGCGAGGCTCGTTGAACATGCTGTCCGAGTCGGAGGGCACGTACTGGCCGCCGCCATCTTCCAGAATGAGCTTGATGAAGGCCTCGCCATAAGTCTCGAACTTCTTCATGCCCACGCCCGAAATACCCAGCATGCCCACACGGCTGACCGGCCGCTCGGCCGCCATTTCCTGCAGCGTGGCGTCGGAGAATACCACGTAGGGCGGCACACCTTGCTCGTCGGCAATGGCTTTGCGCAGGCGGCGCAGCTTGTCGAACAGCTGGGCTTCGGGCGTGCCCACGGCGGCCGTAGACGCAGCACTGGCGGCCTTCTTGCTGGCGCGGGTGGGCTTTTCGGCCTTCTCGGCGGGCTGGAATTTCTTGAGTGGCAGCGTGAGCTGACCCTTGAGCACCTGGTGGCCGCGCTCGGTAATTTTCAGGGCGTAGCCTTCCTCGTAGGCGATGTAGAACAGGCCGTCGTTCAGCATCTGGTGGATGTAGCTGTACCAGTCCAGATACGGCAGGTCGGAGCCCGCGCCGTAGGTTTTAATCTGGTCGTAGCCACCTTGCAGCACGGCTTGGTTGCGCATGCCGCGCAGGATGTCAATCAGCAGGTTGATGGCCACTTTCTCGCGGCTGCGAAACACGGCCGACAGGGCTTTCTGGGCAATCAATGTCCCATCAAACGTGGTGGGCGGGTTGCGGCAGATGTCGCAGTTGCCGCACTCCTCGTGCAGGGTTTCGGAGAAGTAGTTGAGCAGGATTTTACGGCGGCAGCTGGCGGCCTCGGCAAACTGCTGCATGCGCTCGAGCTTAGCGGTGTTGAGCTGGGCCTGGCGCGCGGGCACGTCCTTGGTCACCATCTCGCGCATCTGCATCACGTCGGCGAAGCTGTAGAACAGGATGGCGGTGCTGGGTGCGCCGTCGCGCCCGGCCCGGCCAATTTCCTGATAGTAGCCCTCGATGTTTTTGGGCAGGTTGTAGTGCATCACCCAGCGCACGTTGCTCTTGTCGATGCCCATGCCAAAGGCGATGGTGGCCACAATCACCTGCAAATCGTCTTGCAAAAAGGCTTCCTGCACAGCGCCGCGCTGGTTGGGCGTCATGCCGGCGTGGTAGTGGCCGGCCTTAATGCCCTTGGTCTTGAGCTTGGCGGCAATGGTTTCGCAGGTTTTGCGCGAGAGGCAATACACAATGCCGGGGTCCTGCGGGTGGCGCCCGATGTAATCGATAATGGAGTTAATGCGGTCCTGCCCGCCGCGCACTATCAGGTTGATGTTCGGCCGGTCGAAGCTGGACAGGAACACCTTGGGCTCGTGCAGGTTGAGCTGGGTGATGATGTCGCGCTTGGTAAGGCGGTCGGCCGTGGCCGTGAGGGCTATAATGGGCGTGTTGGGAAAGTGGTTTCGCAACGCGCCCAGCTGCGTGTATTCGGGCCGAAAATCGTGGCCCCAGCTCGATATACAGTGCGCCTCGTCAATGGCGAAAAGGCTGATATTAACCCGATTCAAAAACTGCAAGAAGCCCTCGCTCAGCAGCTTCTCCGGCGACACGTAGAGCAGCTTGAGGTGCCCGCTCACGGCCGCCCGGGCAATGTCATTGGACTCCGACTGGCCCACGCTACTGTTGATGTAAGCTGCCGCAATGCCGTTGGCTTTTAGGGCTTCCACCTGGTCTTTCATCAACGCAATGAGGGGCGAGACGACCACGCAGGTGCCCTCGCTTACCACGGCCGGAATCTGGAAGCAAACCGACTTGCCGCCGCCAGTGGGCATGAGCACGACGGTATCGCGCCCGCCGAGGATGTTCTGGATAATGTCGCCCTGCATGGGGCGGAAATTGTCGTAGCCGTAATACCGTTTCAGGGCCTGGCGGGCGGCGGGCAGCAGGTCGGTTGGGGCGGTAGTTAAGGTATCGGACATAACACAGGTGGAGTAATTAGATAAAAATAACAGCCGGGGGCGGGAAGTTCCAAGCAGATTAGTTTTTGGCCGGGCCCTCGGCTGGCTTCGGCTCACGACGTGAGCCCCGGTACAACTCGTACTTCAACAGTCGGCAATCAATCGGCCCGTTAAACAGCGGGATGCGCCGCGCCGGCTTCAGCCCGATGCTCTTGGCCGCCTCCAGATTGCCGGTGAACACAAAGGCGTTGTAACCCTGGAAATTCGTCTTCAGCGAGTCGCCGATGGTTTTGTAGAGCGCGGCCATCTGGGCCTCCTCCCCTATCCGCTCGCCGTAGGGCGGGTTCATGAGTACGATGCCGGGCTCCTCTTTTGCGGGCGCGGCGGCATCCCTCACGTTGCGCACCGAGAGGCGCACGCAGTCTTCGAGGCCGGCGGCGGTGATGTTGGCGGCAGCCGCGTCGATGACTTTGGGGTCGAGGTCGGAGCCGGCGAGGTAGGCTTGCGGCTCTTCGAGGCGCTGGGCCTCGGCTTCGGTGCGCACCTGCTGCCAGAGCTGGGGGTCGAAGTCGTACCAGTTTTCGAAGCCGAACTTGCCCTGGTGGAACAGGCCGGGCGCAATGCGCTGGCACATCAGGCCCGCCTCAGTGAGGATGGTGGCCGAGCCGCACATGGGGTCGATGAGCGGCTGCTTGCCGTCCCAGCCCGAGAGCAAAACCAGACCAGCGGCAAGCACCTCGTTCAGGGGCGCTTCGTTGGTGCCCTGGCGGTAGCCGCGGCGGTGCAGCGAGTCGCCGGCCGCGTCGAGGCTGAGAATGACCTCGTTCTCGGTCATGCGCAGGTGCAGGCGGATGTCGGGGTTGCGGGTGTCTACGCTGGGCCGCTCGCCGGTGCGGTTCCGGAACTGGTCCACGATGGCATCTTTGGTGAGCTGGGCCACGAACAGCGAGTGCTCGAACGTGGAGCGGTTCACCACGGCCGTGATGGCAAAGGTTTGGCCGGGGCCGAGGAAATCCTGCCAGTCGATGCGGCTCACCTCGCGGTACAGGGCCTTTTCATCGGGCGCGTAGAAGGCGGCGAAGGGCCGCAGCAGGCGCATGGAAAGCCGGCTCCAGAGGGCCACTTCGTAGAGCAGGCGCAGGTCGCCGATGAATTCGACGGCGCGGGAGCCCACGTGGGTGATGTCGGCCCCGAGGTCGTAGAGTTCGTCGGCCAGGAGTTCTTCTAGGCCAAACTGGGTGGTGGCGGTGAGGTGCATCCCACAAAGGTCGGGACTAGCGGGCGGGTACCGACCACCAACCCGGCCATGCGGCTCCTTTTTCCTTCGCCTAAGTGCCCTGCCAGCCGCGAATGGTAGTTAGGCGAAAGCACTCGTCACCCGTAATCCAGCCCTCCTCTAGCCATGCACTTCGCTTTGTTACTTTGCCATCGGCAGGCTGCATCAGATAATCCGCTGCAAGTTCTAGCTTGAGAAACACCTAGACGAGCTTGCATTCCGACTGAGTGGGCAAGCGCTTCAATAACCACCTTAAGATGAACTGCAGCTTCTCCCTGTTTGCCTTATTACTAATGGCTGTCGCGCTCGCAAGTTGCGGCCATTCGCCCGATTCAAAGCCAGCAGGTAGCATCACCGTCCAGAAGCAAGCAGACACCGACAGCACGACTTTGCTAAACACCTACAATTCAAAAGATAAACCCGGCACCAAGCTCCGAATAAACCCGGACAGCGTTGAACTCACGGCTTTGATGAGACGCGCCTACGAGTGGCACGCGACTAAATTCCGGGATTACGGATTTCCCCTAAAGTTCAATGCCCCTTCCGATAGCCTATTCACCGGCATCGACTGGGCAGCCTACGAAAAAAGCTACGCGACTTATAAGAAGACCAACTTTTTCTCCGATGAATTTCTGGCCAAGCACCGGGCCATTGCCATGACGATTGATTCCTCCATCAAACAAGCAGGGGTTGAATGGCGAAACGCAAAGGATGGCGTTCCGTTGTGGTACACCGATTCGGATGATTGGTGTAACTGCCAGGACAACCCTGACTTTTACTGGAAACGACTTACCCTCAACAACCTGAAGTTTGGCGATAATACGGCCTCATTTCACTGGACCTGGGACGAAATAGATGGCGTTGAGCCTCCACTCAACTATGAGGTGAAAGCGAAAAAAGTTAACGGCACCTGGAAAATAAGTTACCTACAGGGGCTTGAAAACTACGGAACCGTGGCCAATTACAAGAAAATAATGAAGCTTAGCCCGCAATAAGGCCGCCTTTCGTTGGCGCATTTACAAAGCCGCCGTGTCCCCTCTTCATGCTCCTGCTTTGAAGCCAGCCCCTGTGGCCGGTTTTTTTGTACCTTCCGCCCCCATATGGCTACTCCTGTTTCTGTTCCTTCTTCGGCTCCCACCGCTGCTGCGCCCGCCCGCTCCTACGCCGGCCCCATGGTGCTGATGACCACGCTGTTCTTCCTGTTCGGCGCCGTCACCAACTTCAACGATGTGCTCATGCCCTACCTCAAGGATGTGTGCCAGCTCACCGATTTGCAGTCCTCGGCGGTGCAGTCGGCCTTTTTCGGGGCTTATTTTCTGATGTCATTGCCCGCCGGCTGGGTACTACGGAAGCTGGGCTACCAGCGCGGCATTGTGGTGGGGCTGCTGGTGATGGCGGCGGGCGCGCTGCTCTTCATTCCGGCGGCCGACTCGCGGGCGTTTGCCTTGTTTCTTACGGCGCTGGCCACGCTGGGCGCGGGCATCACGCTGCTGCAAGTGGCGGCCAATCCCTACGTGAGCATCCTGGGCCCGGCGCGCGGCGCGGCGGCGCGGGTGAGTGTGGTGGGCGTGGCCAACAACTTCGGCGGCAGCCTCTCGCCGCTGGTGGGCGGGCTGGTGCTGTTTGGCGGCTCGGTGGCGCTCAAGGCACGGCTGGCAGCGTTGCCGCTTCAAGAGCGCTTGGCTGAGGAATCGCAATTGGTGAAGGGGCCTTACATCGGGCTGGCGGTGTTTCTGGTGCTGCTGGCGGCGCTGTTTTTCTTCTTAGTGAAACTTCCCGATATTGAAGGCATTCCCGAGGAAGCCGCCGAAGAGGCCCGGCCCATGGCGGCGGGGCGCACGTCGGCACTGTCGTTCCCGCACCTGGTGCTGGGCGTGGTGGCCATTTTCGTATACGTAGGTGTAGAAGTAGGCTTGGGGTCTTTCCTAATTCGCTACGGCGAGAGCCAAGGGATTCAGCAGCTTTCCAGCTTCACCCAAAGCCTGGTGCGCGGGCTGAATGTGGCTACCAACTACGTGGGCGTGCTTTTTGGGCAGCAGCCGGCGCCTATTGATACTGCGGCCGGCTTTACCAAAGCTGTGGGCGCAGTGCTGGTGGCCTCGTACTGGTTCGGCTCGCTCATTGGGCGCGTGGTGGGCATTCCGCTGTTGCTCAAGTTTCATAACCGCGCGCTGCTGGTGGCGGTGTGCGCGGCCGGCACGGCGCTGGTGGGCGCCAGCATCCTGAGCACCGGCGAAACGGCGCTGTGGCTCATCGTGCTCTGCGGGCTGATGAACTCCATCATGTGGCCCGTCATCTTCCCGTTGGCCATCACCGGGCTCGGGCCGTTCACCAAGCAGGGCTCGTCGTATCTGATTATGGCCATTGTGGGCGGGGCGCTGATTCCGCCGCTCATGGGCTGGCTGGCCACGCACGGCGGCGGGCTGCGGGTGGCATTTGTGGTGCCGGCTCTGTGCTACCTGTACCTGCTGTTTTACGCGCTGAGCGGCTACCGGGTGCGGTAGCACGCGGAGGGTACGATTGAACGCTGGCTGAAATCCGAAGGTTTGGATGGGGCGTAGATTCAGCGCTGGCAATATTTTTGCCGGCACGATTCTTTCTACTGTCTTATTTCAAAAAGCCCGATTTTCATGAAAACCCTACTTTCTTCCCATAAAGTCCTATTCGCTATTTGCCTCATCTTGGCCGTGGGTGCCAGCAGCTGCAAGAAGATTGAAGACCTGCTCACCTTTCAAATCAACGACTCGACCAGCTTCCAGGTGCCGGCCACGGGCGTGTTCAGCACGGCGCTGCTGTCGCTGCCGGGGGCCACAGTCAATTCCAGCTCTTCTAACACGTATTCGGCCAACAATACCAGCGCCGACCACGTGCAGGACGTTACCCTCGACCGCCTCACCCTGACTGTGACCGACCCAGCCGGCCAGAACTTCGACTTCCTGAAAAGCGTGAGCATTTACATTGCCACCGACGCGTCGGGCACCAACAAAACGCTGCTGGCCTCGCTCAATCCTGTGCCCACCGGCCAAACCACCATCACCCTGACCCCCTCGGGCAACAAGCTCGACGCCTACCTGCGCAACGGCTCCTACACCCTGTTTACGGACGTGACCATGGCCCAGCCCCTGCGCCAGAACACCACCTTGCGGGCCGATTCGCGCTTTAATGTGAAAGCCAAATTGAAGTAGCCCGCGTTGCTTAGGCAGCGAGGATTGCGCCCGCTGATGGCGCAATCTTCGCTTCGCCTTACCCGAGCCCGCTCTTACCAGACGCCATGCCCACCGCTCCCCGCCCCTACCGCCTGCTCAGCGCCGGCAATGTGGCCCTGGTGTCGGCGGCCGTGGTGGTAGTCACGACGGTGGCCGTGTGGCTGCTGGGGCTGGGGCAGCATCGCACTCTGTTTGCCAATTCGCTGATTTCAACCAGCATCTTGTTCGCGGCATTTTTCCTGTTCACAGCTGTGGGCCTCTACCACGGCGTGAAGCTGCGCGATGACGTGGGCCGCCTCACCGACCGCATCAGCCGCAAACATTTCCCCGGCACCGGCGGCTTAGACTCGTTGCCCAGCCTCGATTTTGACTTCTCCGAAGGGCACGGCATCCTGGGTATCCTGGCGGCCCTTGTCATGGCCGTGGTGGTGGCCGTTTTGGCAGTATTCGTTATCTGGCTGGTGGGCGCGCTGCTCTGGACGGGCGTGCTCATCTTCGCCGCTATGCTGTACTGGGTGTTTTTCCGGGCGCTGCGGCTGGTGTTCAAAAACTCAAATCGCTGCCGGGGCCGCCTGGGTGCCAGCCTGTGGGAAGGCTTTGGGTACGCCTCGCTCTACACCTGCTGGATTTACGGCATCATCATGGCCGCGCATTATTTGCGCTAGTGCCGCTGTAGCTTCGGCTCGGTGAGCCTGCATATATCAGCCGGATTTCGCCTAGATGCGGATTCGCAAAGTCCGGGCTACAGCCCGCCCAGGTACTGCGGCGGCACCGCATCTACCAGCCACACCCCGTTGCCGGACTCGTAAAACAGCGCGCCGCCCGCGTGCAGGCCGGCTGCATCCACGGTTAGGATGTGGGGCTGGCCGCGCCGGGCGCCCACGCGGCGTGCCGTTTCCTCGTCGGGCGAGAGGTGCACGTGGTGGCGTTGCATCTTCTGCAAACCCTCGCGGCGGATGGCGGGCAGCGCGGCCGGGGCCGTGCCGTGGTAGAGCACGGGCGGCGGCACGGCGGGCGTGAGCTGCAAATTAACTTCCACGCTGTGGCCCTGCTGGGCGCGAATTTGGGTGCCGCTGGCATCGAAGGCAAAGCGTTTTTTATCATTGTTGGCCACAATCTCTGCCAGCTGCGTTGGGCTGATAGGCGTGCCGTGCGCCGCACAGGCGGCCAGCAACTCTGCCACACTCACCCAGCCGCCTTCCTGCAGGGTGAGGCCAATGGCATCGGGCCGGTGGCGGAGGTGCAGGCTGAGAAACTTGCTAAGGCGGGTGGTTTGCTTGGAGTCCATTGCCCAAAGATGACAATGGTTTCTAAACATGGGGCAAAGAGCCAGGCAAACCGTAATTGCTGGCGTTTCCCAAAGTCTTGGCGATAAAACCACCATTTGAATCGGCGCATTTCTGAGCCATCCCTAATAGCACAAAGCCCACTTTTACCGCACAAAAGACTTCGTTCTAGCACAAAATGTCAACGTATTAGGCACAACGACACCTTGCCGCGTACAACGCTCATCACAGCAGTACAAAATATGCGAGTCCTTTCCGGCTTAAATATGCCTACTGGCAAGGCTGATGCAGGCACCAATACCTTTGCGGCATGGTACTCGAAGAAAACGTCTCCTTACGCCCCTACAACACCTTTGGCCTCGATGTGCGGGCCCGCTACTTTGCCCGCTTCGCTTCGGCCGATGAGTTGCGCCAGCTTCTACGGTTGCCCCAGGTGCAGGCGGCCGACAAGCTCATCCTGGGCGGCGGCTCCAACCTGCTGTTCACCCAGGATTATCCGGGCGTAGTACTCAAAAACGAGATTCGCGGGCTCGAAATCATTTCGGAAGATGCCGACACTCAGACAGCCCTCATTCGCGCCGGGGCCGGCGAAAGCTGGCACGGCCTCGTGGAGTATAGCCTCGACCAGGGCCTGAGCGGGCTCGAAAACCTCTCGCTCATTCCCGGCACGGTGGGCGCCTCACCTTTGCAGAACATCGGGGCATACGGGGCCGAGCTGCGCGATACTTTCGACCACCTCGAAGCGGTGGAAATAGCCACCGGCGCGCTGCGCGTGTTTTCGGCTGGTGAGTGCGGCTTTGGCTACCGCGAAAGCGTGTTCAAGAACACGCTCAAAAACCAGTTTGTGGTCACGGCAGTGGTGTTGCGCCTGCACCGGCAGGCCCGTCCCAACGTGCGCTACGGCGCCATCGCCGAAACCCTGGCCGAACTGGGTATCGAGGGCGAGCCCACGCCGCAAGATGTGAGCCAGGCCGTCATCCACATCCGCCGCAGCAAGCTGCCCGACCCGGCTGAAATTGGCAACGCGGGCTCCTTTTTCAAGAACCCCGAGGTGTCGCAGGCCAAATTTGACCACCTCAAAAGCGAGTACCCCGAGCTGCCCGGCTACCCCGTGCCCGGCGGCGTGAAGGTGCCCGCCGGCTGGCTCATCGAGCGGGCGGGCTGGAAGGGGATGCGGCGTGGCCCCGGCGCGGGCACCCACGGCGTGCACGCCCGCCAGGCCCTGGTGCTCGTGAACCACGGCGGTGCCACCGGCGGCGAAGTGCGCCAGCTGGCCGAGGAGATAATAGCCTCCGTGCGCCAGCAGTTCGGCATCGAGCTACACCCGGAAGTTAATATTTTGTGATTGAATAGCACCGTAACGTTACACATTTTTGAATGGGCTGACGGGCACCAAATGAGGAATTTGTGCCGAACTTTGTCAATAGCACTGCCACCATCGGTCTGCTTTAAATCCCATTTACGATGATGTACCACCTGCTACTCTGCGCCAGCCTGGTCCCCGGCCTGCCGACGCCCCCACCCGCCCCTACCGAACCTACTGCCCCGCCCGTGCTCACCGTGAAAGCGGCCCGCGCGCTGGGGCCCGGCAGCACCGTGACGGTGCGCGCCATCGTGCTCAACGGCCCTGAAATGGGCAACGTCCGCTACGTGCAGGACGCCGAAGCTGGCCTGGCCCTCTACGCCCAGCCGGCCAAGCTGCCGGGCTTCGGCGAGCTGCGCGCCGGCGACAGCATTCAAGTCACCGGCCAGCTCAAGGCCTACAACGGACTGCTGGAAATGGACCCCGTGGCCTCGGTGCACAAGCTGGCCTCGGGCATGCGGCTGCACGCCGTGAAGCTGCCGGTGGCACAGGCTGCCACGGCCTTTGCCGAAGGCTACGAAGGCCGGCTGGTGGAATTCACGGGGGTGACGCGCCTGGCCACGCCGGCCGGCACCCCGGCCACTGCCCTGGCCGGCAACGCCAATTACCTGCTCGACGGCCAGCCGGGCACGCTGGTGCGCGTAATGGCCGCCAGCACCGGCCCCGAGGGCCTGGTGGACGCCAAGCCCCCGACCGAAAAATTCGACCTGCGCGGCATCATGAGCCAGTATGCGCCCAGCGGTGCGGGCGGCTACCAGCTGCTGCCCCGCCTGGCCTCCGACCTGGTGCTGGGCGGTGGCCTGCCCCGCCTCACCGAGGAGCCCGTGCCGGTGAACGTGAGCGCCACGAGCTTTACGGTGGTGTATTCGACGCTGAACCCCGGCGACACCCGCGTGCGCTTCGGCCTCGACCCCAAACAGCTCCGCGAATCGCGCCTCGACGCCACGCCCACCACCCACCACAGCCTCACGCTGAGCGACCTGATACCGGGCACCACTTATTACGTGGAAGTTAGCTCGCGCAACGCGGCCGGGACCGAGACGGCCACGCCGGTGCCCTTCATCACAGCCGGCGGCAAGCGCGGCCGTGCGACAACAAAAAATTAATGCGCGACGGGGGAACGGCCGGCCCAGGCGGCGGGTTCGTTTGGCTGAAATACAGCATCTTTGTATTTCCGTCTACCGCCGACCATTTAAAAATAACCGTTTCGTAAACCTGTTTTTTTCATGAAGAAACTTACTCTGCTGGCGCTGCTGGCGGCGGCCAGCTGCTGGCACACCGTCTCGGCGCAAACTACTGCGATTACCATTGCGGCGGCGCGGGCCCTGGCCCCCACCACCAACGGCACGCAAGGCCCCACCGTGACGGTGCGCGGCATCGTGACGAACGGGGCCGAGCTGGGCTCCTCGGCGAGCATCATCCGCTACATTCAGGACGGCACGGCCGGCATCGGGGTGTACAGCACGGGCGGCGCTTCGGGCGCGCTGGTGTCGCCGCTGGTACCCGGCGACAGCATTGAAGTAACCGGCGGCCTGAAAATGTTCCGTGGCCTGCTCGAAATTGACCCCATCAACTCGCTGACTGTATTGGCCGGCAACCGGCCCGTGCCGGCGCCGGTGGTATTTACGGCTGCCAACGCGGCCAGTGCTTTTGCCGAGCAGTACGAAGGCATGCTGGTGCGCATCAACGGCCTGACGTCGATGACGACGCACCCCACGGCTTGCACCACCTCGGGTTCGCCGGTGTCGGCCTTCGCGGCCAACACCTCGTACCGCCTCAACGGCAACTGCAACTACATCACCTACGTGCCCACCAACTCGACGGGCCCCGACGGCCTGATTGGCAAGCCCAGCCCGACCGGCACGTTCGACGCCATTGGGGTCATGAGCCAGTATTCGTCGTCGGCTACCTCCATCACCGGTGGCTACCAGCTGCTGAACCGCAAGTACAGCGACTTCCTGCAGGGGCTGACGCCGAACCTGACCAACACGCCGGTGCCGACGACCATCACGACCACCAGCCTGACCATCGACTATACCACCCAGAACGCGGGTAACACGCAGCTGGCTTACGCCACCACGGCGGCCGGCCCCTTCACCACCGTGGCCGGCAACACGGCCCTCACCACCTCCCACACCCAGACGCTTTCCGGCCTGCAGCCCGCCACCATCTACTACATCCAGGCGGTGTCGGTGAACAGCGTGGGCCGCTCGGAATCGCGCGTGGTGCCCATGATTACGGCTTCGCTGTCGTCGGGCGTGATTAAGAACTTCTTCAACAACACGGTGGACGCCTCGCTGGCTCTGCCCGGCAACGCGGCCGTGGTTATGCTCAACGGCGCCGCTCCTGATACGCTGGTGCGCTACATCAACCGCGCCACCCAGACGCTGGACATTGCCATCTATAACTGGAACAACGCCACGATTCTGAACGCGGTGAATGCCGCCTTCGCCCGCGGCGTGCGGGTGCGTGTGATTTACGAGGACGACAACGCCAACGTGAGCATCAACAGCCTGAATACCGGCATCCGCCGCATTTCGCGCCCCAACACGGCCGGCAGCACCACCAGCAGCATCATGCACAACAAGTTTGTGATTGTGGATGCCAACAGCACCAACCCCAACGTGCCATGGGTGTGGACGGGCTCAATGAACTGGACCGGCGCCCAGCTCACCACCGACCGCAACAACGTCATCGCCATTCAGGACCAGTCGCTGGCCCGCGTCTACACCGTGGAGTTTGAAGAAATGTGGGGTTCCAACACGGCCACGCCCGGCACCAGCACCTTCGGCTCGCGCAAAACCGACAACACGCCGCACTTCCTGAACATCGGCGGCAAGTCGGTGGAGTCGTACTTCTCGCCCACCGACAACGTGAACGGCCGCCTGCTGCAGGCCATTGCCTCGGCCGATAATGACCTGCACTTCGAGTCCATGCTCATCACCCGCGCCGACCTGGCCCGCGCCATTGCCCTGCAGGTGACGCAGCGCGGCATCGGCACCTGCTCCGACGGCCTCGTGAACGACACCAGCGGCACGGCCGGCTACTCGTTCCGCCTCATGCAGGCCGGGCTGGGCAACCGCCTGCTCATCAAGCGCTCGAACGCCGGCTTCGGCATCATGCACCACAAAACCCTGATTGTGGACGCCGGCGCCAGCCAGTCGGACCCCACGGTGTTCGTGGGCTCGCACAACTGGACGCTTTCGGCTGATACCGAAAACGACGAAAACACCCTCGTGGTGCACGATGGCCGCGTAACCAACCGCTACTACCAGGAATATGCTGCCCGCATTGCCGAGCAAAACGTGAGCGGTGTGACGGTGTGCCGCCTCACCCTGGCCACCAAGGCCGGCACGGTGCAAACCAGCACCATGCAGGTGTACCCCAACCCCGCCCGCGGCAGCTTCAACCTGCGCCTGGCCAGCAGCACCGCCCGCACCGCTACCGTGGTGCTGCGCGACGTGACCGGCCGCGTAGTGCTGACCCAAACCCAGCCCCTGAACGGCACCGACCTATCGGTTGACGCCACGGCGCTGAAATCGGGCCTGTACATGGTGCAGGTGACCACGCCGGAATTCACTCAGGTGAGCCGCGTGGTGGTGCAGTAAGCACTAATTAAGCATTAAAAAAAGGCGGCCTCCTAACGGGAGGCCGCCTTTTTTTGTGTTCGGGTATCATTCAATTATCCCGCCGTTGCGTTTCAGACTCAAAACCCTTTCACTGCTATGAGATTTTTGCTGCTATCCGTTTGCCTGCTGTTCACTTTCCGGGCAATGGGTCAGAAGGTTTCCAACGTTGATTTTGACGAAATCAAGCGCGAAACCACCAACCCTGGCTCGCCCTACTACTTTCCCAAGCAATTGACGCGGCTGCAAGCTTCGGACTCGACCTTGCAGGCGAAGGACTACCATTACCTCTACTACGGGCAGATTTTTCAGCCGAGCTATAACCCAGAAGCTGCTGCTGAAGCATCCGAAGCCTTCACCAAAGCCTTTGCCGCCAAGCAGTACCGCGAAGCCCTGGCGCTGGGTGCCAAAGACCTGCGCGCCCACCCCTTCAACCTGCGTCTCACCACCGAAATGATAGTGTGCGCCAGCCAGGCCAGCGGCCGCCGCCTCGCCCAGCGCTACGCCAACCGCTACTTTGGCCTGCTCCGGGCCCTGCGCAGCAGCGGCGACGGCCACAGCCCCGCCACGGCTTTTGTGGTGCCCACGGTAGACGACGAGTACACCCTGATGGGCTATTACAACCTGGATTTTAGCGAGCAGTCGCGAACGGGCACCACCGATGTCTTCACTTTGAAGCCCATGGCCGAAGCCTCGGCGGGTGATGCCCAGCAGCACTTTAATGGCAATAGAATCTACTTCAATGTCAGTCAGCCGCTGAATTATTTGGGTGGGCTGATTAAAGACAAGTAGCTTTTCTAATTAAGTAATCGTCTCACCCATTCAGCAGCTTGTAGCGCCGGATGGGCCGGCCGCGCCGCAGCTGCCAAGCGTGGTAGGCGGTGGGGACGTCGTTGGTCCACCGCCGCAGCAGAAGCACAATGACCACAATTTCAAGCCGGCTGGCCACGCCAATGCCGAATGAGGCTTGAAATAACCACCCGGCGTCGCCAGTGGTCAATAGCTGAATGAGAGCGGCCAGCGAAACTAGCACCCAGGCCTTAGCGCCCCACGAATGTGTGGCCACCTCCTTGCGAAACCGTAGCAGCGAAACGGCATACGTCAGCCCTTCCAGCAGCACCAGCAGCCAAAGCTGCGCTGTGTGCCGTGCGAAAAAGCCCGGCCAGGCCAGGTAAGTGGCTCCGAGCACCAATACCCAAAAAATCTGGTCAACTGCGGAATCGAGCCGGCGCAGCTTTTCGGTGGAAAGGCTCAGGTGGCGGGCCACGATGCCATCAAACACATCGGTGAGCACGCCCAGGGCCAGCAGCCCCACGGCTAGGGCGGCAAAGTGGGCCACAGCCTGGTAGCTAAGAACCAGCAGCGCCCCGCCGATGACCAGCCGGGAATAGATAAGCAACAGTGGAACTTGCTTCACAGCGGCCTTGGGGCAAAGTGAGCGGCGCGGCAGGCTACTGGGCGAGGTCGGCCGACGTGGGCGGGTTGGCGTGTAGGCTGTCGCGGGTGTTTTTCTGCACGGCAATGGCCCCGAACAAGCTCAGCACGAAGGCCATGCCGTAGAATCCCTTTTCACTCAGCGTGAGCGTGGCATTCCACAAACCGACTGTGAGTAGCAGCACCGTGAGTAGCACCGACACCCAGCTAATGCCGTAA
This sequence comes from Hymenobacter properus, assembly GCF_015694735.1. Taxonomy (GTDB): domain Bacteria; phylum Bacteroidota; class Bacteroidia; order Cytophagales; family Hymenobacteraceae; genus Hymenobacter; species Hymenobacter properus. The sequence goes on from NZ_JADQDP010000001.1 coordinate 1,179,190, forward strand.
TAGAGGTTCGTAACGGGAATGCCTTCGAGGCGGTCGCGCACGCTTTTCTGCACCGAAATGGCGGCGAACAGGCCGTACATCAGCACGGTGAAGTAGTAGCCCTTTTCATTCAGGGCCATTTGCGCATTCCAGAGGCCGATGTTGAAGGCAACGATGCCCAGAAGCAAGGCCACCCAGGAGGCGGCGATGAAGGCCGAAGAAGTTTGCTGAAGGCGCGGGTTGGTGGCAGCGGGACTCATAGGAATTAGGGGGGCAAGGTCGTGGTTATGGCTTGCGACCCACGCGGCGTTGCGTTTTGGCCGAAGCGCTGCAAACGTACTCCCCACCTACTCCCGGCCGCCAGCTGATTTTTGCTTTTTCCAGACTTTTCAGGTTGCTCTCTTGGCTTCCTCGCAGCCTACAAAATACCACAAACAAGAAACCCAGGCCTTATTTTGGCCTGGATTTCTCTTTTTTTCAAGGACATTAGTGGCGTCCCGCCGCCAAGTAAAATACGCTACTTCAGCACGGCAATGGTGACGCCGTCGCCGCCGCGGTCGGCGTGCTCGTCGGCCACGCTGGCCACGGCGCGCTGCGAGCGCAGATAGTCGCGCACCACCTGGCGCAGCACCCCATTGCCGCGGCCGTGAAGGAACTTGATTTCGGGCATGCCCAGCATCACGGCGTCGTCCACGAAGCTCATGGTTTTGGTGAGGGCGTCTTCGGCACGCTCGCCGCGCAGGTCGAGCGTGGGGCTGAAGCCGGCCATGCGGTCGGTGATGTTGAGGCCGTTGCCGCCCCCTCCGCCGCCACCCAGCTTGCCGGCTTTGGCCTTGGCGGCCTGCTCCCGCTCGCGGATTTCGGCGCGGCCCAGCTTTTCGAGCTGGTTCACCTTCACCAAGGTTTTGAGACCGCCGAACAGCACTTCGGCGGTTTTACCTTTCACGCTCACCACCTCGCCGTGGCCTTCCTGCCCGTAGAGGGCCACCTTGTCGCCGGGCTGCAGGCCGCCGGTTTCGGCGCGCTCGCGGGTGGCCTTGGGCTTGGGCGGCTCAATCTGCAACTCCTTCCGCACGAAGTTGTCGAGCTTCTCGCGGGCGGCTTTGTTCACCTCCTTCTCAGCGTTGCCGCGGCGGATTTCGCCAATGGTGGCCTCAATCTGCTGGTTGGTGTTCACCAACAGGGCTTTGGCTTGCTGCTTGGCCGTGCGCAGGGTTTCGATTTTCGTGTCTTCGAGGTGCTGCTTGAGGTCCTGGTATTCCTGGGCGGCCTTCTTGAGTCGACGCTCGGCTTTGGCAGCTTCGGCGGTGCGCTGCTCTAGCTCGGTTTTCTCCTTTTCAAGGCCTTCGAGCAGGCGGTCGTAGCGGATTTTGTCCTTGCCCACCAGCTGCGTGGCGCGCTCCACCACCTCCTTGGGCAGGCCAATTTTGCGGGCTATTTCGATGGCAAACGACGAGCCCGGCTTGCCCACCTCCAGTCGGTAAAGCGGCTGCAGCTTCTCCGGGTCGTAGCGCATGGCCCCGTTGATGAGGTGCGGGGTGCGCTCGGCAAAATTCTTCAGATTAGTGTAGTGCGTGGTGATGACGCCATATACTCTTGCTCTATTCAGCTGGTCGAGCACGGCCTCGGCAATGGCGCCGCCCAGGCTGGGTTCGGTACCGGTGCCGAATTCGTCAATCAGTACCAGGCTTTTCTTGCCGGCCAGGGTCAGGAACTGCTTCATGGCCAGCAAGTGCGAGGAGTAGGTCGACAGGTCATTTTCCAGGCTCTGCTCGTCGCCGATATCCAGGAAAATGTCCTCGAACACGCCGGCTTCGGAGTTGTCGGCACAGGGAATCAGCAGGCCCATTTGCAGCATGAACTGCACCAGGCCCACCGTTTTCAAGCTCACCGACTTACCGCCGGCGTTGGGGCCGGAAATCACCAGAATGCGCTGCTCGTGATTTAGCTCCAGGTCGAGCGGCACCACTTCGCGGGCGTCGCCGTTCTCGCGCTTGTGCTGGGCGAATGCCAGTTGCAGCAGTGGATGGCGCACGCCGTGCCACTTCAGCAGCGGCTTGTTGTGCAGCTTGGGCAACTGGCAGTCGAGCGTGACGGCCAGCCGTGCCTTGGCCCGAATGAAGTCAATCAGCCCGAGGTAGGAATAGGCCTTGCGCAGGTCCGGAATGTGGGGGCGCAACTGGTTGGTGAGGGCCGTAAGGATGCGAATCAGCTCGCGGTGATAGGCGTTGTCGAGGTCCTTGATGTCGTTGTTGAGCTCGAACACCTCGGCCGGCTCGATGTACACGGTCTGGCCCGAGGCCGACTCGTCGTGAATCAGGCCCTTCACCTTTCGCTTGTGCTCGGCAATGACGGGCAGCACCAGGCGGCCGCCCCGAATGGTGGGCTCGGCATCGCCCGGAATCCAACCCTCGGTTTTGGCGTGGCGCAGGATGCCGGCAATCTGGCGGCGCAGCTGGCCTTGGCGGGCAATCAGCTCCTGCCGAATCTGGCGCAGCAGCGGCGAGGCATCGTCGCGCACGCCGCCCTCGTCGTCTACTACTTTGTCCATGGCGGCCAGCAGGTTGCGGTCTACCTGCACGCCGATGCCCAGCAGGCGCAGCGTGGGGTACAGTTCCTCGTCGGCTTGGGTGAAGAAGGTAAGCGCCTCCCGGATGGTGCGCAGGCTCATCTTCACCTCAAAAAACGCGGCCACGTCGAGGTAGGCGCCTGGCAGAGCAGCGCGCTTGAGGTGCACCTTGGCGTCGTGGTAGTGCGAAGCCGGAAAATCGGCCCCGGAGCGCAGCAGGTAGGCGAATTCATCGGCTTGCTGCAGCAGTTTCAGCAGGGGCTCGTGCTTGGTTTGGAACTCCATGCGGGCCACGTACTGCCGGCCCAGGGCCGATAGGCAATTGGCTTCGAGCTGCTCGCGCAGGGTGTTGAAGCCAATTTTTTGTTCAAAGTGTTGGGGTAAAAGCAAGAAGGTAGTCTTTCAGTATTTCGGAAATTGGATACGAAGGTAAACAGCTAAGCGGGCGGGAAGATTCGCCGGTTTATTACTTAAATGTGCCCTATGCTGCCGTCTACCGTTTCCATTGCATGCGGGCATGGCGCCAGGCCAGGGCATAAATAGTGAGCAGCAGACTTGCAAAGAGGAAACCGCCCCAGGTGCCTTCGCTGGCCAGCGGCTGCCCGGCCCGCCAGCCCAGCCACCCCACGAAGGTGGCGAAAACAACCAGCCAAAACGCCCCAGCCGGCCGCTCCAGAAAGCCAAGGTTAGCTATTTGCGGCTGTTGCGGGTGCTGCCGCTGATAGGCTGCCACGATGCTTTCAAAAGCGTTTATCAGCGCCCACATCTTGCCCATGCCCTGCGGGTGTAGCCGGCTGTTGAGGTGAAGGCACAGCGTACGGCCCCGGCGCGGCCTGATGGTTAGGCCGGAGTTAAAATAAGTGCTGTAAGAGACCATGTCGGCAAACGCAAGATGCTGCACGGTGCCAGTTGTCTCGTAGCAGACCGTCAGCCCCGTCTCATCCAGCGTAGCAGTGGCCAGGCTGTAGGCAACTTTTTTGCCCAGCCGCTCTGGCAAAACCCATAAGCCCGCAAACCACAGCCCCAGTCCGACAATGCCCAGCAGCGGATAGAGAGCGGCCGCAAAGCCAATCAGTCCCATTGTCGCCAGCGCTACCACTATGGTAGCAAGTACAAAGCTTGTGGCCTTCCACCGGTTGGTCAGGACGAGAGGGAAGCGTTGCTCCATAAGGCAGTTGGCAGCCCAGCGTAAACTTGACTATTTGGCCTCGGCCGGAGCAGCCGAGTCGTCGGTCTTTTGGTTGCGCCGGTACAGGCCCAGGTACAAAGCCGTGAACGTGAACAAGCGCAACGAAACCGTCCATTCCACACCGGGTACGAGCAGGAGCACCACGCCCAGCGCCATCAGCGCGTAGCACAGCCACGCTAAGGCTCGGCCCAGCCCACTCTGGTAGAAATTGGGGCGATGCAGGCTTTCGGCGGGCGCGCCGGCGTCGGCCACCTGGCCCTGCATCGCCTCGCTCAGGCTGAGGGCATCCACCAGGCCGGGCAGGTTGGCCTCGGCGGCTGAGATGCCGCGCTTGGGGCGGTCGGCCAGCTGCAGCATGGGGCCGTTGGCGCGGTAGAGCTTGATGTGACTGCCGCCCTGCGACAGGATTTCGCCAAAGCCGGTGAAGTCGCCCAAGGGGTATTCGGCCGGGGCCAGGCCGTAGGCTACGCTGCGGTCGCGGGGCTCGAGGCGCAGGGCCGCGGGCGTGAGGGTGGCCAGCACGGGCAACATGCTGCGGCGCAACAGCGGCCAGGCCGCAGCCAGCATCAGTAGGCCGAGCAACAGCAGCCCCCCGCCCCACGCCAGGTTGCCTTCGCTCAGCAACAGGCAGGCGCCAATGAGTACCGGCAGCCCAAACGCCGGGATAAGGATGCCAGCCAGCATCAGGCCCATGCGCACCAGCACGAGGTGACTCCGCAAGGTGGTGGGCTGGGTGGCAATTGATTCAGCAGTAGCGGGTAGCGGTGCGCTCATAGCAGATAACGTTGGGGTGAGAGGGCAGCCAAATTATCTGTCTGTCAGTGAAAAAGCAAATTGCGGTAGCGGGCCCGAGCGGCACAGGGTGAAGACCATGCCCAGATTTTATTCCCAGAGCGGGGACAAGAGTCAAATATGCGCCCGGCCGAAATCTCAGGTAGCTTTTGCGGCGCGATATACTTTGAAAAAAAGTCCAGCCATTAGGAGAGCACCGCCCGCCACAAGGGCGTGTACAGTCCAAGTGTTTCGCTCCCACTTATCGTCCATCATTGCCACCTGGGGTGCGGCAGCCGCATAGAGCACGGGCACCAAGTCGTTGAGCTGGTGCCGCTGGTCGTTGCTCGTGAACCGGTTGGTGACTTGGTAGTGGGTGTGGCCCACGGCGTATTCTACCGTGTAGATGGTTGCAGCGTACCAGCCTCGCTGGTAAAAAACATCGACCACTTTGCCCTGAGTGCGGGTCCCGTTGGAAAGTAGTGCATTGGCAAACCGAAAATCCTGCCACGACAAATAAGCCAAGAAGAGCGCCACGGCAAGCAGCAAAAAGCAGGAATACAGGAGCCAGCGAGGCGCTACTGGATGGTTTGGTTTCATGCCGGGTGCACTTGTGCGGCCGCGTTCCGGAGAGTTATTCCCCATCAGAAGAAAATGGCTTTAGGTCCAGAATAACGGCCCGACGCGGCAATGCAAGCGACTGTTTGCTTGCATGTTCCAAATCAGCAACTTCATAAACAAGCACTTGTTCGTGCTCCCCACTTTCCCCGCTGTAAGTAAAATGCAGCCGTGTATTCTTAGCAAGTAGCGGCGCAAAGGCTGCGGTTCCGGGGCTTGCGTCGTTGCAGGTGGCCAGCACAGTATCGCGGGCGTCAACCGTTAGGCATTGGTCGAATATTCGGACACTATAGTTCCGGTGGTTAACAGAATCAACGGTGAATTTTGGCTGGCCTTGGGTGTAGTGGCCGAAGGTTTGCGTTGCACTCGCCCCCACCCAGTAGAACAGCGCCCCACTTTCAATCGGGTCGTCTGCAGGCCGGGACTTGCGACCGGCAGCGCCGCTGTCTTGGTGTGATTGACATGCGACCACCGCCAGCGGCATCAGGCAAAGGAGACGCAGGGCATAACGGAGCATAGCGCGCAAGATATTTTCTTCGACCATTTGGCCCAAGCTGCCGCTAGCCGCCCCAAATGCTTAATGTGCAGGCAAATTAAATTTGAGGCACCAGACTAGCTGGTGTGTAGCACGCGCGCCAGCGACGCCATTTGCCCTACTTATCCACCCCCGCCCCAAACAGCGCGAAGTCATATTTCACCGGGTCGGCGGGGTCGAGTTGGCGCAGGTTGGCGGTGAGTTCTTCGGCAGCTTCCCAGTCCACGAGTTTGCGGGTGAGCAGGCCCAGGGGGCGGGCCTGCCGCTCCACGTGCAGGTCGATGGGCATGATGAGGTCGGCGGGCGAGAGGCGCGTCCAGAGGCCGAAGTCTACGCCGTGGTCATCGCGGCGCACCAGCCAGCGCAAGTACATGTTCACGCGCTTGCAGGCCGATTTGCGGGCCGGCGTGGCCACGTGCTTGCGGGTGCGCTGGGGTGCATCGGGCAGGCTAAAGAAGCGGTTGTGGAAGTTGATGAGCCGCTCGCGCTGTGAGTGCCCCACCAGAAACGCGGTTTCCAGCGAATCGTGCTGCCGGTACCAGTCGCGCAGAAACTCCACGAAATACAGCAAGTCGGTGTCGCAAAACGTGCGGTGGCAGAAACCCAGCAGGCGCTTGAGGTCCTCGTCCTGGTGCTGCGTCACGAACTGGTAGGGCGTGTCGTCCATGCGGCGCAGCAGCTCGTTGCACTTGTTGATGATGGTGGGCCGCTGCCCCCAGGCCAGCAGTGCCGCAAACAGGGCCGAAATCTCAATATCCTGCTTCTGGGTGAAGCGGTGCGGGATTTGAATGGGGTCGTTCTTAATGAAATCGGGCCGGTTGTAGCGCTCGTACTGGGCGTCGAGTTGGCGGCGGAGTTGGGCGATGTTCAACGAGGTAAGTATAAATGCATGAAATAACACGCCTGTCATCCTGAGCGCAGCGAAGGACCTTCTAACGGCTGAACTGTCGTTCCAACGTAAGAAGGTCCTTCGCTGCGCTCAGGATGACAGGCGTGTTATAATGACAACCGCCCTACTGCGGAATGTAGTTCGTCTCCACCCGGAAACGGGCATCGGAGGTGCCTAGCTTCTGCACGGCGCGGGGCGAGAGGCGCACCAGAATGTTGTTGTTCTCTCCCGTATCGGGCAGCTTGCCGATTACGCGCACATACACCGACAGACCATTCATGCTGTTTTTCACCTGCATGATGGTGCCCACCGGCGCGGTTTTGTGCAGCGCCAGGTACTTGTCGGTCACGTTGTTTTCGATGGACGCGCCCAGGCCATTTTCCACCACGCGGGAGAGCAGCTCGCCGGCGCGGGTAGGCGTGCGCTCGGTTTTTTCCTCGCGCTCTTCGCGCTTTTCTTCTTTCTCTTTCTCAGCCGGTGCCGTAGAGGTCACAGTAGCAATTTGCGCGGGCTTGTCGGGAGCCGGCGGGGGCGTTTTGGCCACCGTGGTGGTGGGCACGGCCTCCACCTCGGCGGCGCGCACTGGTGCAGCCGCGGGCTCGGCCGTGGCGCTGCTGCCCGAGAGCACCAGCTGCTGGCCCACGCGCACCGCACCGCCGGCGGGCAGCTTGTTCAGGCGAATGAGTTCGTCGGGCGTGAGCTGGTACTTGCGGGCAATGCCAAACAGCGTTTCGCCCTTGGCCACGGTGTGGCGGGCGGGCACAACAACAGCAGCGGGTGCGGTAGCCTTGCTGGCCGTCGTTGCCGCAGCCGTTTTGCCGGCTGCCGGGCGCGGCACGTACACGATTTGGCCAATGCCCAGGCCGTTTTTAATCTGCGGGTTGGCCGCCGTGAGCTGGTCGAGGCTGACGTGGTAGCGGCGGGTGAGGGCGGTGAGGGTTTCGCCGGCCGTCACGCGGTGCTTCACGAAGCGCTGGCCGCCGCGCATCTCCACGCCAATAGAATCGGTGGGCGCAGCCTTGGCAGCTGAGCCCTTGCCCGGGCCGCCGAGGGCCAGCACCGTGAATAACGAAAGAAGTACAGTCATAAAATCAACCTGGCAAAATCAGCGCCACTCCAGCAAAAACCGATTGGGTGGGCAGTTGAGGCAAAATAACGCAAAAACCAGCGGGTAATTGGCCGCGCCCCGAAAGCATTTCAAGTTAAAGCCGTGGTTTGCCCCCTATTTTTGGTGCTTTCACCGGATTTTATCTTCGCGCTCCGCATGGTTCTTGGCCTTATTCCCGCCCGTTTTGCCTCCACCCGCCTGCCCGGCAAGCCCCTCGTCGACCTGGGCGGGCGCAGCATGATTCGGCGCGTGGTGGAGCAGGCCCGGCAGGCCAACCTGGCCCGCGTGGTGGTGGCCACCGACGACGCCCGCATCCAGCAGCACGTGCAGGAATTCGGCGGCGAGGCCGTGCTCACCCGCCCCGACCACCCCAGCGGAACCGACCGCCTGTGGGAAGCCTTCCAGCAGCTGGGCAGCCCGGCCGACGTGCATTGCATCGTCAACATCCAGGGCGACGAGCCCTTCATTCACCCCGGCCAAATCAACGCCCTGGCCGACCTGTTTGCCGACGCCGCCACCGCACCCGACATCGCCACGCTGGTCAAACCCGTGCTGACGGACGAGGAGTTGTTCAGCCCGCACCTGCCCAAGGTGGTGCTCAATCAGCTGGGCCACGCCATGTATTTCAGCCGCCACCCCCTGCCCTACCAGCGGGGCCGCGTGCCCGAGGAGTGGCTGGCGCACCACCGCTACCTGCGCCACCTGGGCCTCTACGCCTACAAGCCCACCGTGCTGGAGCAGCTCACCCGCCTGCCCGTGTCGCCCCTCGAATCCGCCGAGAGCCTGGAACAGTTGCGCTGGCTCGAAGCCGGCTTCCGCATCCAATGCGCCGAAACCGAGCTCGAAGCCTTCGGCATCGACACGCCGGAGGACGCTGAGCGGGCAAAGGAGCGGTTGAGAAATGAGAAGTGAGAAGTGAGAAGTGAGAAAAGAAACGTCCTGCTGAGCGCAGCCGAAGCATCTCTACCACTTCGTCTGTCATTCTGAGCATTCTGCGGCTCAAGCAGAGACGAAGGACCTTATCACGTCAGTCCGAATCGTTCAGCGGGGAGAAGATGCTTCGCAAGCTCAGCATGACAATCGAATGGATTACTGCTGGGGCAGAGATGCTTCGACTGCGCTCAGCAGGACGTGCTGTCTTCTACTCTTTCATTTATCAGCCCGCTCCACCACCGCTTTTTCGGGTGTGGTTTCACGGCGCTCCTCGCGCATTTCGCGGGAGAGGAAGTAGTTCAATGCCGTCCGGATGACGGCAATGGCGCCCAATTTGCCTATTTGCTCCCAACTCGGCGCAATTGCCGTAGAGAGAATATCTGCCCCCAGTTGAAACTCCAGCGCCAGGGCTAGGTAACGCGCCAACGCCAACCGGATGGCCGTAAAATCAGCCGTCTGTCGTTTGAGCAGCGCTTTCAACAGCAGCCAGCCAGCGCTGAGAATGCCCAGCACAATGATGGTGGCCCCCACCGCTTCCACTCCCAGCTTCAGCCACTGCACGGCGTTGATGACGGTGTCTTCGGCCTGGCCGTGTAAGGAGGTCACGTCGCGGGCTGTTTCGGGCAGGGCGGGTAGCTGTGGCATGGCAGTAAATTAGAACGAAGGCAAGGACGCGGCGCGCGTGAGCCGGCCCAACACGTAGGCCGAGCCGCGTTGCACGGCCAGCAGCACCAGCACCAAGCCCACGGCCAGCCCAAACAACAGCAAATTACCTTCGCCCGCGCCGGCGCGGAATGCAAAATTCAACGCCGTGGCCACGGCCGGCGGGTGCATGGCATCGGCGGCTATCATCACCCCAATCACGCTCAGGAGCGCCAGAGCCGCTCCAAGGTAGCCCGGCCCCAGCCAGGCATGAAACGCAAAACCCAGAATTGCCCCCGACAGCTGGCTAATCACCAGCGTGCGCCCGCTATTGGTGGGATGCCCAGGGTCGAGGTAAATCAAAAAGCAACTCGACGCCAGCGAGGCAAACAGGAGCTGCTGGTTACTCAGGAGTTTGAGCAGCCAGAGCAAGCCCAGCACCGTAATTACTGGCAGCACCGCCAGTAATAACTCGCCGCGCCGGCTCAGCAGCCGACGGGCCGACGAATTAATGGGAGCAGGCGCGGGCAACTCGGGCATGAGCATCAAGTGTAAAGCCCGGCATACGCAAACCCCACCGCCGGGGTGCATCCGCTTAGCGTTAACCGCCCGCTTTTTTGGCTTTGTAACCTTCCTTCAGCAACACTTCCAGCACTTTGTCGCGGAAGTCGCCTTGCACCACTACCTCGCCATCCTTTGCGCTGCCGCCCACGCCGCATTTGGTTTTTAGCAGCTTACCCAAAGCTTGTAGGTCCGCATCGGTGCCCACAAAGCCGGTCACAAGCGTCACCTGCTTGCCGCCGCGCTGCTTTTTGTCGAGTTGCACACGCAGCTGCTGTTGCTGCGGCGGCAGCGTAGTGGCCTCCGCCGGCTCGTTGCTTTGGTAAGAGAAATCGGGGTTGGTCGAGTACACGACCCCGGTACGGTTCTGTTTCATGGTTCTAGTTGTCAGTTGCTCGTTGTCCGTTGTTAGCATTTGCATCAGCGTATCGAGTTGCTAACAACGGACAACGAGCAACTGACCACCAAAATCTAAACCGCCACGGCCAGCGCCAGCGGCATTAGCTCCACTTCAAACTCTGTAGCGTGGCCCAGGTAGTCGCCATCGACGTGGAAGCCGATGGGCGCCGCGGCTTGCACCCGTGCCTGTGGCACCCGAAAATACTCGGCCGCCTTGCTCTGGGGCAGCGTGCCCAGGGCCATGGCCAGGCTCACGCGGAAGGCCCGGCCGGCCGGCAGCGCGTCAATCAGGCACACATCGAGTTGGCCGTCGCGCAAGTCGGCCAGCGGGGCGATGTAGGCGTTATTGCCGTACTGCGAGGCGTTGGCAAAGGCCAGCACGTAGCAATCGGTGGCCAGGTGCTGCCCGGCGAGGTCTACTTCCACAGGCACGGCGCGAAAACGGCGGTATTCGCGCAGTGTCACGCGCAGGTAGGTGCTCAGTCCTCGCGAGCCGGCCTGGGCAAAGTGCTGGCTCACGTGCGCGTCGAACCCTAGCCCGGCCGTGCAGAAAAACGGGTGCCCGTTCATCACGCCCACGTCCATGCGGCTGAAAGCGGGCGCAGCCAGCCGGCGCAGGGCCGCCGGCAAGCCCAGCGGCACTTTCAGGTGGCGGGCCAGGCCGTTGCCCGAACCCTGCGGGATGATGCCCATGGCCGCATCGGTGCCCAGCAGGCCGCGGCCTACCTCATTCACCGTGCCATCGCCGCCCACCGCGGCCACCACCGCGAACCCTTCCGCCGCGGCCGTCCGTGCGAGCTCCACGGCGTGCCCCGCGTATTCGGTTTGCCGGATTTCATAGTCGGCCTCCCGCGCCCCAAAGTGCTGGGCGATGAGCGCCGGCATGTCGTGGCGGCGGCTGGGGCCCGCTTTGGGGTTGAGGATGAAGCAGGTTTTGGGCATGGTGCGCACTCAGCTAGCGCTAAGCAAATCAATATAAAAGGTGGAGTCGCCGGGCAGCTACACGAAAAACGCCGCCCGCCCCACCACGGATGGCGAAGCAAGCGGCGTCTTATTTACGAAGCCGGGAGTTAACCGTTCATCTGCTCGCCGAGCTTCTGAATGAGGTCGGCCGTGCGGGTCGAATAGCCGGTTTCGTTGTCGTACCAGCCAATCACCTTGGCCAGCGTGCCGTTCACGGCGGTCAGTTCCGAGTCGAAGATGCAGCTGTGGGGGTTGCCCACAATGTCGATGCTCACCAGCGGGTCGGTCACGTACTCGATGATGCCTTTCAACGGGCCTTCGGCGGCGGCTTTCAGGGCGGCGTTGATTTCCTCCTTGGTGGTTTCCTTTTTCAGAATCACGGTCAGGTCGGTCATCGAGCCATCGGGCACGGGCACGCGCATAGCCAGGCCGTCGAGCTTGCCTTTCAGCTGGGGCAGCACCAGGCCCACGGCTTTGGCGGCGCCGGTGCTGGTGGGGATGATGCTATAGGCAGCGGCGCGGGCGCGACGCAGGTCCTTGTGGGGGGCGTCCTGCAGGTTCTGGTCGGAGGTGTAGGCGTGCACCGTGGTGATGTAGCCTTTCTCGATGCCAAAAGCATCGTCCAACACCTTAGCCATGGGGGCCAGGCAGTTGGTGGTGCAGCTGGCGTTGCTCAGGATGGTTTCGGAGCCGGTGAGGATGTCTTCGTTCACGCCCAACACTACGGTGGGGATGTTGCCGGTGGCGGGGGCCGAAATCACCACTTTCTTAGCGCCAGCGGTGAGGTGCTGGCCAGCACCGGCTTCGTCCACGAAGCGGCCGGTCGATTCCAGCACCACGTCCACGCCCATTTTGCCCCAGGGCAGCAGCTTGGGGTCGCGCTCAGCCAGGGCATGGATGCGCTGGCCGTTCACAGTCAGGCTCTCCTCGTCGTAGCTCACGGTACCATTGAAGCGGCCGTGCACGGAGTCGTACTTCAGCAGGTGGGCCAGGGTTTTGTTGTCGGTCAGGTCGTTGATAGCAACGACCTCCACGTTGTCGCGGCCCAGCAGCGATTTGAAAGTGAGACGGCCAATGCGGCCGAAGCCGTTGATGGCGACTTTAATTTTAGCCATGGTGAAACAGGAAGGGTGGTAAGTGACAGCCCCCAGACTGGCGGCTGGTTTAAAATCGGGGCGAAGATAGTAGAACGGCGCGGGTTGGCGCCGCTTTCCACCATATAGGCCGTCAGGGGTTCGATTCCTCTACCGATTACAACAACCAACTAGCTCCATTGAGGGTTTGCATCCACCAGCCAGCAGCGGGACTTGACATGGTGCGCAAATTTTTCAGCCTGTAAAACAGGCCATTTCCGCTCACACGCCATTTTTTTTAGGCCCGATACTTGCACGGAAGACTTCGCGCCGTACCTTTGCATCATCAAAACGAACAACGGTCCGTTCGTCTAGGGGTTAGGACTGCAGATTTTCATTCTGCCAACAGGGGTTCGATTCCCCTACGGACTACAAACGATGCCCTTCCTGCTTGCAGGAAGGGCATTTTCGTTTTCCGGATATTCCTTTTTGAGCCCCGCGTGGTCAATGAACGATGCGGCATGGGTACGGCGGCGCAATTTGGGTTAGCTGCACCTGCCCCCTAAGGCTAAACAATGCCACGAAGCCCAGAGTGCTTGGCACATTTAATATCAGGGAAACTTCTGTCTCTGTGGCACTTTTTGCCTTGTCTGAATAACAGTGCATGGTCATTAAGGGAGTGGACGCCCTAGCGCAGGCCTCGCTGGTGGTGTGCCGACAATTCCAAGCTTCGTGCAAGGGCCAACTGTACCGGTGTAATAAGTGGAAAACTGCCTCTGTTTTGGCGGTACAGCCTTCCGGACTTTTGTCGGGTTCCTGCACCGGCCGTGCTACTACCCTTCTGCTATTACCATGACCCTCGAACAAGCCACCGCCTTCGCCCACGACTGGGTCGACAGCTGGAATGCTCACGACCTGGACCGCATTATGGCCCATTACGCCGAAGAGCTCGATTTTTGCTCGCCACTCATTAAGCAGCTGGGCGCGGACGCCAGCGGCGTGCTTCGCAGCAAAGCCGCCTTGCGCGCCTATTTCGCCACGGGCCTGACCCGCTACCCCGACCTGCGCTTTGCGCTACAGCAGGTGCTGCCCGGCGTGCAGTCGGTGGTGCTCTACTACCGCAGCATCAACGACTGGCCGGCCGCCGAATACATGGAGCTGAACGCCCAGGGCCTGGTGCAGCGGGTGCGGGCACACTACGCGGCTGCAGCGGCCGGCGCCTGATTCGCGATGCATCCCCGACAGGTTTATCTTGCTCATTAGCATTATTCTTGCCTTGCCATGAACCCTGCACTGCCCGTCGCTGCCCCGCTGCACAAATACCAGGTGGTGGCCCACCACCTGACGGCCCAGATTCGGGGCGGGGTGCTGCGCGCGGGCGACAAGCTGCCCTCGGTGCGGGTACTGAGCCGGGAGCAGGGGCTGAGCGTGAGCACCATCTTGCAGGCCTATTACGCGCTGGAAGCGAGCGGGCTGGTGGAGGTCCGGGCCCAGTCGGGCTATTACGTGCGCCCGGTGGGCCGGCCCGCTCCTGCCCTGCCCACGCCCACACAGCCCGCCGCGCATCCGCCGGAGCTGGCGGCCTTCAGCGAGGCGGAAGACCTGATTGCTGAGTACTCGGCCCACATGCACCGCCCGGACCTGCTTCCGCTTTCGGTCTCGGTGCCCGACCCCTCGGTGCTGCCCGTGGCCCGGCTGGCCGAGGCCGTGCGACGGGCCCAGCAACAGCTGCCGCAGGCCGGCACCCGCTACGAGCCCGTGCAGGGCAACCTGCTGTTGCGCCAGCAGATTGCCCGCTACAGCATGCTGTGGGGTGGCCAGCTCACCGAGCACGAGCTCATCGCCACCGAAGGCTGCATGGCGGCTGTGACGTTGTGCCTGCTGGCGCTCACTAAGCCCGGCGACACGCTCGCCGTGGAAAGCCCCACCTACCTGGGCGTGCTGCAGCTGGCCCGCGCCTTGGGCCGGCAGGTGCTGGAGCTGCCCACCCACCCCGACACCGGCGTGGAGCTGGATGCCCTGGCTGCTCACCTGGCGGCGGGCCGGGTGCAGGTGTGCCTGTTCACGCCCAACTTCAACAACCCCATGGGCAGCTGCATGCCCGAAGCCCACAAGCGCCGACTGGTGCAGCTGCTGGAGCGCTACCAGGTGCCGCTGATTGAAGACGACCTCTACGGCGACCTGCACTTCGGCGCCCAGCGACCCAAGCCCTGCAAGGCTTTCGACACCTCGGGGCTGGTGCTTTGGTGCGGCTCGGTGAGCAAGACGCTGGCGCCGGGCTACCGCGTGGGCTGGGTGGCCCCGGGTCGCTATGTGGAGCAGCTCAAGCGGCTCAAGCTTTACCAGCAGGTGGCTTCGCCGGGGCTCACGCACCAAGCCATTGGCTACCTGCTGGCCACTGGCCGCTACGAATTGCACTTGCAGCGGCTGCGGCGCTTTCTGCTGGACAACTACCGGCGCTACGCCCGCGTCATCGAGCAACACTTTCCGGCCACCAAGGTCAGCCGGCCGCAGGGGGGCTTTCTGCTGTGGGTGGAGCTGCCGGCGGGCGTGGACGCCACAGCGCTTTTTCGGCGGGCGGCGCAGGCGGGCATCAGCCTGGCGCCGGGCCGCATGTTCACGCTGCACGAGCAGTACCACAATTGCTTTCGGCTCAGCTACGGCCTGCCTTTCGGTGAGGAAGTGGAAGCCGGCCTCATTCGCCTGGCCGGGCTCGTGCGCGAGGCCATCGGCCTGGCCGCGCCGCCTGCTTAAAGCGGGTGGCATCCCCCATTTGGCTTCCCAAAAACAGGCCTTGCGGCCCCCACCACCCCACTCCGCATGAAACAACTAAAATGGTTTGAACGCGAATTTTCCCAGTCGGCCGACCCGCGCCTGCTGCCTTCGCTGCTGGAGCGGCTAGCGGGCACGCCGGCCCGGCTGGAAGAAAAA
Organism: Hymenobacter properus; assembly: GCF_015694735.1. Lineage (GTDB taxonomy): Bacteria > Bacteroidota > Bacteroidia > Cytophagales > Hymenobacteraceae > Hymenobacter > Hymenobacter properus. The sequence goes on from NZ_JADQDP010000001.1 coordinate 1,194,350, forward strand.
CTGGCCGCAATGCCTTCTGAATGGCTGACTGCGCGCGTGGACGGCACCTGGAGCATTCAGGAAAACGCGGGCCACCTGGCCGACCTGGAACCCCTGTGGCTGGGCCGCCTCGAAGACATCGTGGCTGGGGAAGCCGAGCTGCGCCCGACGGATTTGAACAACGAAGCCACCACCCGGGCGGGCCACAACGCCACGCCCCTGCCCACGCTGCTGAGCAGCTTCCGGCAGCAGCGCCTGCGCGCCGTGCAACGCCTGCAGGCGTTGGACGCAGCCATGCTGGAACGGTCGGCTCTACACCCGCGCATGCGCACGCCCATGCGGCCAACGGACCTGTTTCTGTTTGTGGCCGAGCACGACGACCACCACCTGGCCCGTATCAGCGAGCTAAGGCGCCAACTTGAAGCCTTCTCCCCTACTCATTCCCTCTCACACTCATGAGCAACATCTTCGCTACCAAGCCCCTGGCAATCTTGCTGGGCGAGGCCAATGCTTCCGGTCACGGCGCGCTTAAGCGCACCTTGGGCGCGGGCAACCTTATTGCGCTGGGCGTGGGCGCCATCATCGGCTCCGGCCTGTTTATTCGCACGGCCAACGCCGTGTCGCAGGCCTCGGGGCCGGGCGTGACGCTGGCGTTTGTGCTGGCGGCGCTGGGCTGCGTGTTTGCGGGGCTGTGCTACGCCGAGTTCGCGGCCATGATTCCGATTGCCGGCTCGGCCTACACCTACGCCTACACCACCATGGGCGAGTTTGTGGCCTGGGTTATCGGCTGGGCCCTGATTATGGAATACGCCCTGGGCGCGGCCACCGTCAGCATTGGCTGGAGCGAATACCTCAACAAGCTCTTGCAGGCGTTTGGCATTCAGATGCCCTACGCCTGGTGCCATTCCCCGCTGGAAAGCGCCGTGCTTGGCGGCGTCACGCAGCACGGACTCATCAACCTGCCGGCCGTGCTGGTGGTGGTGGCCCTGAGCTTGCTGCTTGTGAAAGGCACGCAGGAATCGGCAGTGTTTAATTCGGTGATGGTAGTGGTGAAGGTAGCCGTGGTGCTGCTCTTCATTGGGGTGGGCTGGCAGTTCATCAACCCCGCCAACCACACGCCCTACCTCATTCCGGAAAATGCAGCGCCGGTGCGGAACGCGGCGGGTGCGGTGGTGCGCGAGTACTCGGCCTGGAACAAGCACGGCCTGGGCGGTATTCTGGGCGGCGCGGCCATTGTGTTCTTTGCCTTCATCGGTTTTGACGCCGTGAGCACGGCTGCGCAGGAGGCCAAGAACCCCAAGCGCGACATGCCGCTGAGTATTCTGGGCTCGCTGGTCATTTGCACGGTGCTTTACATCCTGTTCGGGCACGTGCTCACGGGGGTGGCCAACTGGCGCGAGTTTGCCGACCCTTCGCTGGGGGCAGAGGCCTCGGTGGCCTATGCCATCCGGGCGCACATGCCGGGCTACGGCTGGCTGGCCACGGCCGTGACGCTGGCCATTCTGCTGGGTTTCTCGTCGGTGGTGCTGGTGATGCTCATGGGCCAGAGCCGCGTGTTTTTCTCCATGGCCAAAGACGGCCTGATGCCGCCGGCCTTTGCCGAGCTGCACCCACGTTACCGCACCCCTTACAAGTCCAACCTCATGCTTATGGCCTTTGTGGGCTTGTTCGCGGCCTTCGTGCCCGGCTCGCTGGCCGGCGATTTAACCTCCTTCGGCACGCTGCTGGCCTTCGTGCTGGTGAGCGTGGGCGTGTGGCTGATGCGCCGCTCCCACCCCGAGCAGCCCCGCCCGTTCCGTTCGCCGCTGTCGTCGCCGCGCTTCCCGCTGGTGCCCGCGCTGGGCGCCGTCCTCTGCACCTTGCTGATTGTGGCCCTGGATGCCTTTACCCTGCAAGTGGCCGGGGTGTGGATGCTGCTGGGCTTCGCGGTCTATTTCCTCTACGGCCGCCGAAACTCCAAGCTGCAGCAGGGCATCGTGGTGGTGCCCGAAGAATTGGCTGAACCAGCCCAAGGGTAGGTTTCCGCCGCTTCACGTTTCCAATTCCGTGCGGGAACGGTTCTACTAGCGCGTTGCCCAGTACCTGCGGCAACCCTTGGAGGATATTGCCTTTCCTTTCGAGGCACTGCAGAGAGCCCGTTGCTGCATGGGCGTTCACGACACAGCTAACGAGCAGGCGTTTTGTCCGGGCGCATACCTACTTGGCTGAGAATGCAAGCATTGAGTTGCTTGTAGCCAGTGAATCAGGCCATAGCCGCCTCTTGCGTCACACGCCGGTGCTGCAGCACGCCAATTTCCTTGAAGCCTGCGTTTGCGGCTTGTTCCCGCTTTGGTCCTTTGGCAGGGCCTTCTCAATCATTTTCATTATGTCCCTCTATGCCCGCGACAGCTGACTCTCCCGTGCGCCGCAGCGGCCCGCTCGCGCCCCGCGTGACCGCACCCGGAGCGGTGGCCCTGGCGTTTGCCGCCATTTATGTGATTTGGGGGTCGACGTATTTTGCGGCGCTGGTGGCGCTGGAAACGCTGCCGCCCTACCTGTTGATGGCCGCCCGCCTGCTGCTGGCCGGCGCTTTGCTGGCCGGCCTGAGCCAGCTGCGCGGGCAGCCGGCCGTGGTGCGGGCCGGGTGGTCCCGCAATGCGGCGTGCGGCGTGCTGATTCTGGGACTCGGTAGCAGCTCTACGGTGTGGGCCGAGCAGGTGCTGCCCAGCAGCCTAGCCGCCATTCTGGCTACCACGGTGCCGCTGTGGCTGGCGGTGCTCGACTGGCCGCGCTGGGCGCAGTACCGACGCGAGAAGCTGCGGTTGCTGGGTTTGCTGCTGGGCGCGCTGGGGGTAGCGGGCTTGTTTGGTGGACAGCTCACGGAATCGGGGGTGCGGGTCCTCAGTCCGGGGTACTGGCTGGGCGTGGGGGCCGTTGTGGGTGGCAGCCTGTGCACTGCGGCCGGGGCCCTGCTCACCCGCTACTGGGTCGCGCCGGGTTCTGCGCTGCCCAATGCGGCGCAGCAGTTGCTGGCTGCGGGGCTGTTCTGCGGGCTGGTGGGCTGCGGCGCGGGCGAGTGGGCGCGCGTGGCGCCGGCCCAGGTCAGCGGCCGGAGCCTGTGGGCCTTGGGCTACCTGGTTGTGTTCGGCTCGGGGGTGGCTTATCTGGCTTATCTGTGGCTGCTGCAGGTGCGGCCGCCGGCCGTAGTGGGCACCTACGCCTACGTCAACCCGGTGGTAGCGGTGCTGCTGGGGGCCGGCCTGGCCCACGAAGCCATTCGCTTGCAACAAGTGCTGGCCCTGGCGGTGATACTGGGCGGCGTCTGGCTTATCAACCGCCCGGCTCCGGGCCACAAGGCTCCTAATTGAATTCAAGCAACACGACTCTTTTCACCCTTCAATGACTATTGCCATGGCTCCGGACTACCTCACCAGTGTCAGAAAACAGTTTGAGTACTACAAGCTGCTCGGCGACCAGACGTTTGCCCAGGTGCCTGATGAAGCCCTGTTCTGGCAATACAACGCCGAGAGCAACAGCATCGCCATCATTGTGCAGCACCTGTGGGGCAACATGCTCTCGCGCTGGACCGATTTCCTCACCTCCGATGGCGAGAAGCAGTGGCGCAACCGCGACGCGGAATTTGAAGCCCACATCCTGACCCGCGACGACTTGCTGGCCAAGTGGGAAGCCGGCTGGGCATGCTTATTCACGGCTTTGGATTCCATCACCGAAGCCAACCAGGGCACCACGGTGTACATCCGCAACCAAGGCCACAGCATCACCGAAGCCATCAACCGGCAACTGGCGCACTACCCCTACCACGTGGGCCAAATTGTGTTTCTGGGCAAGATGGCGCTCGATAGCCAGTGGCATTCCCTGTCCATCCCGCGGGGCCATTCGCAGGGCTACAACGCCGAGAAGTTTGCCCAGCCCAAGCGCACCGCCCACTTCACCGACGAGTACCTGCAGGGGCGTAAGCCCGCCGCCTCCTAACAACAGTGCCTTCCCCTTATTCGCCTGCACTCATGCACGCCTCCACCACCCCTGCCCAACCCGGACCAGCGGCCCGCTCCCAGGCGGAAAACCTCCGCATCCTCACTTTCCAGCCCGAGTACGCCGCGGATTTCAAGCGCCTCAATGCAGAATGGATTGAGAAGGACTTCGTGCTCGAAGACCACGACCTAGAGATGCTCGACCATCCCGAAGCCTACGTGCTGCAACGGGGCGGCCAAATCCTGCTGGCCGAGCATCAGGGTCGAATTGTTGGGGCCTGCGCGTTGCTGCGCATGGGTGCCGATACGCTGGAGCTGGCCAAAATGGCCGTGTCGCCGGCGGCGCAGGGGCTGGGCATTGGCCAGCGCCTGGCCCAGGCCGCCCTCGACGCGGCCCGCAGCATGGGCGCGCGGCGCGTGTACCTGGAAAGCAACACCGGGCTCACCGCGGCCATCGGGCTCTACCACAAGCTGGGGTTCCGCCAGATTGAGCCCGACCGGCCCTCGCCCTACGAACGGGTCAACATCCACATGGAGCTGCTGCTGGATGAAAGCCCGGCCGCGGCGTCTACTTCGTTGAACTCCTGATGGAAATTCGCACCATTGCCTCATTCCTCGATTACCACGGGAAAATCCGTCAGCGAACCGACCGCCTGGTTGCGCTGCTGCCCCCCGACCAGCTGGACTGGCGCTGCCGGCCCGGCAGCTTAACCCTCGGCGATACCGTGCGCCACCTCGCGGCCATCGAGCGGTACTTGTACGCCGAAGTAGCGGCGGGCCGACCGAGTGCCTACGCGGGCTGGGGCCGGGAACTGGCGGCGGGCCCTGCCGAGGTGCTGCACTACTACCACCGGTTGCGGGCCGAATCTGCCGCCATTCTCGGCAGCCTGACCGACAGTGAACTTCAGCAGAAACGCCTCATGCCGGGCAACGCGCCGATTACGCTGTGGAAATGGCTCCGGGCCCTTCTGGAGCACGAAATCCACCACCGGGGGCAGCTGTACGTTTATCTGGGGCTACTGGGCGTGCCCACTCCTCCCCTCTTCGGCCTCACCTCCGAAGAGGTAGCTTCCCAAAGCTGCCGGGGTTAGGTGCGTGGCTGGTGCGGCTGCCAGGCACGCGCAGGAATCCTTACTGCGCTCGCAGGTTAGAAACCGGGTTCATGGTAGCGGCGCGCACGGCCTGGTAGCCCACCGTGAGAAAGGCCACAGCGGCCGCAGCCAGCCCGGCCACCAGGAAGGCCCACAGCGGCATATCGATGCGGTATGCAAAGTCCTGCAGCCAACGGTTCATGGCCAGCCAGGCGGCCGGGAAGGCAATGACGGCCGCCACCAGCACCAGCACCAGGAATTCCTTCGAGAGCAGGCCCACGATGCTGCCCACGCTGGCGCCCAATACCTTCCGGATGCCAATTTCCTTCTTGCGACGCTCGGCCGCGTAGGTGGCCAGGCCGAACAAGCCCAGGCAGCCCACGAAGATGGCAATGCCGGTGAATAGCCAGAGCAGCGACTTGAGCTTATCCTCGGCTTTGTACATCTGGTCGAAGTTGTCGTCAAGAAACTTATACTCAATGGGGCTGTCGGGGCTGAACTTGGCCCACACCTGCTTCACGCCTTCCACCGAGCTGCCGATGTTGTCGGCCTTGAGCTTCACGGCCACTTTCCAGTAGGCGCCGGGGAAAATCTGGAGCACGGCGGGTTCCAGCCTGTCGTAGAGGCTCTTGTAATGAAAATCCTTCACCACGCCGATAACCTTGCCCACTTTCAGCGAGTCGGGGTTTTTGTCGTTCCACACCTTCCACTTCAGAGGTTGGCCCAGGGCTTTTTCGGGCGTGCCGAAGCCCAGCTCCTTCACGGCCGTTTCGTTGAGGATGAAGGCCTGGTCTTTGTCGGTTTTCAGCGCCGGCGAGAAGTCGCGGCCGGCGATGAGTTGCATGCCCAGGGTTTTGAGGTAGTCGTAGTCTACCATCAACTGGGTTACGCCGTGCTCCTTGTCCTCGCCGTTTTTGGGCACGATGATGCCGTCGCCGGCCACCTGGTCGCCGGGGAAGCCGTAGCCGATGCTGGCCGAGGCCACGCCGGGCACCTGCGCCAGCTCGTTCTTAAAGGCGTCGTAGTGCTCCTTCATGTTGTCGCCGCGCATGGGGAAAAACATGATTTGGTCGCGGTTGAAACCCAAGTCCTTGTTGTGCAGGAAGCTCACCTGCCGAAACACCACCAGCGCGCACACAATCAGGAACACCGACAGCGCGAATTGCACCACAATCAGCCCGTGCCGCAGCCACTGCACCCGGCCAAACACACCGTCCGTGACCACGGCACTTTTCAGCACTTTTACCGGCTGAAAACCTGACAGCACCAGCGCCGGGTAGAAGCCCGCCACCAGCCCCACCACCACGGTCAGCAGCCCCAGCAAACCCAGCAGTGCCGGATTGGCCAGCAGGTCGAACGTCATGGTTTTGCCCGTGAAGGCATTGAGCGAAGGCAGCAGCAAGGCCGTGAGCACCGTGGCCAGCACCACGCTCACCAGCGTGAGCAGCACGGTTTCGCTCAGAAACTGCAGCATGAGCTGCTCGCGGCTGGCCCCAATGGTTTTGCGGATGCCCACTTCCTTGGCCCGCTGCAGCGATTTGGCCGTGGACAGGTTTACGAAGTTGAAGCCCGCAATCAGCAGAATGAAGACGGCAATGAAGCTCAGGGCCTTTACGTAGGTGATGTTGCCCTTCGTCGACATGTCGTACTTGAAATTGGCCGAATACAGGTGGATTTGGTGCAGGGGCTGCAGATACGTCACCTCTTTAATCTGGTCGTCGGCGGGCAGGGTCGGGTTCACCACCTGCGTCACGTAGCGCTGCAGCTTGGCCTGGGTTTGCTGGGCGTCGGTGCCGGGGCGCAGCTTCACGTAGGTGAAAAACTGGTGCCAGCCCCACTTTTTCATGCGCTCCTTGGGCAGGCCGGCCGCCGACAGGGGCAGCACATAGTTGATGGGCAAGTGGAATTTAGAAAGGCCGCCGCGCAGCACGCCTTTCACCAGCAGGCTCTGCTTGTTCACCTTAATTTCCTTGCCTACCGGGTTTTCCTTGCCGAAAAAGTTGGTCGCCACGTCCTCGGCCAGCACAATGGACGTGGGCGCGTCCAGCGCGTGCTCGGCCGAGCCGTATTTGAACGGCAGCTCAAACATGCTGAAGAAGGTAGAATCGGCAATGACGCTGTTGTCGACGTAGAGCTTTTTGTCGCCCACTTCCACCAGGTTGTTCGAGGCCTGCATCAGGATGCGCATGGTTTGCTCCACTTCCGGAAACTCCTGCTTCATGGTGGTGGCGTACATGGGCGGCACCGGCGCGGCAGTTTCCCGGGCATCACCCCTGAAATGGTCGGCGTAGAGGCGGAAAATCCGGTCGCCCTGCGGCACAAACTTGTCGAATTGCAGCTCGTCGTGCACAAACAGGCCAATGAGCAGGCAGGCCGTGAGCCCCAGCGCCAGCCCTGCAATGTTGAGAAAAGAAAAGCCTTTGTGCCGGACCAGGTTCCGGTAGGCCACGAGGAAATAGTTCTTGAACATGACTTCTGAGCAGAAAATCGGGCGAGATATAAGGGCTGGTTAGGCCGAGAAAGCCGGCTGCCGGTTTTCGAGCACCACCTGCCCGTCCAGCAGCCGCACGACGCGGTGGGCATACCGCGCGTCGTGCTCCGAGTGGGTCACCATCACAATGGTGGTGCCGCCTTCATTGAGCTCGGTGAGCAGCTCCATCACCTCGTTGCCGTTACTGGAATCGAGGTTGCCGGTGGGTTCGTCGGCCAGAATCAGGCGGGGGCTGTTTATCACGGCGCGGGCCACGGCCACGCGCTGCTGCTGCCCGCCCGAGAGCTGCTGCGGAAAGTGGTTGCGGCGGTGCATAATCTGCATCTTTTCCAGCACCGCAGCCACTTTTTCCTTGCGCTCGGCCGCGCCCACGCCCAGGTATATGAGCGGCAGCTCCACGTTTTCGGCCACCGTCAATTCCTCAATCAGGTTGAAGCTCTGAAACACGAAGCCGATGTGCTTTTTGCGCAGCTCGGCCCGGCGGCGCTCCGAGGCGTGCGCCACCTCCGCCCCCGCAAAGGCAAACTGCCCGCCGTCGGGCTCGTCAAGCAGCCCCAGGATGTTGAGCAGCGTCGACTTCCCGCAGCCGCTCGGCCCCATGATGGCCACGAACTCGCCTTCGTTCACGGCCAGCGACACGTTGTTCAAGGCCTTGGTCTGCACCTCGTCGGTGCGGTAAATCTTCTCGAGGTTTTCGATTTTAATCATGGGATGGGAAGTGGAAGTGGGCTGGTGAACGGGAGAAGGTAATTTTTGCAGAAAAAAGATGGGGTTGTGTTCGCATTCGGTTGTGTGGAACGGTCTTGCCGAGTGCCGCCCAAGCAGCGCTACCGCTTCGTTGCAGCGAAGCCAAAGCACTCACCAAGTACCATTTGTGGCAGCGCCGCTTCGGCCGCGCCCGGCAAGACCGTTCCTTTTATGTTCGTGCCGGGCTAGTTCGACTTGGCGCGCAGCTCTAACTCGCCCATGTTTTCGTAGCCCTCGTAGCTGGAGGTTATCACCCGGTCGCCGGGCTTGAGGCCTTCCAGCACTTCGTAATAGTCAGGGTTTTGGCGGCCCAGCCGGATGTCGGCTTTGTAGGCCTTGTCGCCGTTTTCGCTCACCTTGAAAATCCAGTTGCCACCGGTTTTCTGGTTGAAGCCGCCTTTGGGCACGCGCAGGGCCATGGTTTGGTCGCTCAGGGCCAGGCGCACCGGCAACGACTGCCCCTGGGCGAGGCCGGCAGGCGTTTCGCCGGTAAACTCCAGGTCTACCTGCACGCCCTTGGCCACTTGCGAAAAAATCTTCTTCACGCTCAGCCCATACACTTTGCCGTTGAGGGTGATATCGCCCTTCTGGCCAGGGAAAATGCGCGAGATGTAGTACTGGTCCACGGTGGCGCGCACCTTCAGGCCGGTCAGCATGTCGAGCTGGCCGATGCGCTGGCCGCGGGTTTTCAGTTCCCCAATCTCGGCGTTGAGCGATGTGATGCGGCCGGCCGCGGGCGCCCGGATGGTGAGGTCGTCGAGCTTGCGGCGCATCAGGGCCAGGTTGCTTTGCATGCGCCCCACCGACTGCTGCATCTGGTTGATTTGCTCCCGAATGACCAGCGAATCGTGCTGCAGGGCCTGCCCGCTGAGCTGCTTGCGGCGGCGCTGAAAATCGTAGGCGTTTTTGGTTTGCTGGTACTCCTGCCGCGCTATCACCTTTTGGTCGTAGAGGCTTTTGTTGAGGTCGTAGAGGCGCTTGGCCTCGCGCAGCTGGTTGTCGATTTCGGCCTGCTGATTGAGTTGCGTGATGCGGTTTTGCTGGAGCAGGTTGCGGGTGTTGTGCAGGTTGTTCATCAGGTCGAACACGGCGGTTTCGCGGTTCACCATTTCGAGCTGCAGGTCGGTGTTGGCCAGCTGAATGATGGGCTGGCCAGCCTGCAGGGCCGCGCCATCTTCCACCAGGATGCGCTGCACCGTGCCGCCCTCCGGCGCGTCGAGGTAAATGGTTTTGATGGGCATTACCACGCCATCCACGGGCACAAACTCCTGAAACGGCCCGCGCGACACGGTGCTGATGGTGATACGCTCGGGGTCGATGTTGAGCTTGGCCGGGCCGGCCGAGGTGAGCAGCAGGGCCGCCACGGCCACCACCACCAGGGCCAGCGCGCCCAGCAGCAGCAGCTTAGCTGGGGTCCAGGTTTTCTTTTGAATCAGTTCGTCCATGTGCTTGGCAGCGTTTCAGCGGCCTGATTAAAGGCCCATGCCTCGACACACGAAGAACGATGCCACTTTGTCAAATCACTGATTCACAAATTATTAAATTTATAACCAATTAAAGCAGCGCCTAAAACGTACGTTTTTGATACACCAACCGTCCGCTTTTGATACAACGCTGCAACACCGCCGGGTTAAAATCATCTATCAGGCGCTGCAAAGGCAATTTTTAGAATCTAGTACAATTGTGGCTGGAAATGCGGTGCTTCGCGTCCGCAACGGGCCGCGGGCTTCGATTTGTTTAGCGTTACCGATTCATGATTCTGAAAAAAGCGCGCATTTTGGTGGTCGACGACGACACAGACGTGTTGTTTGCCGTGCGCATGCTGCTCAAGCCCGAGGTGCAGGAAGTAGTGACCGAGAAGAACCCCGAGCTGCTGCTCTCGCTGCTGAGCAAGCAGCGCTTCGATGCCATCTTTCTCGACATGAACTACAAAAGCACCCTCGGCACCGGCAACGAGGGCTTGTATTGGCTGAGCCGCATCCGCGAAAAAGACCCCAGCGCCACCGTCATCATGATTACGGCCCACGGCGAAATCAGCACGGCCGTGCGCTCCCTCAAGGCCGGCGCCACCGATTTTCTGGTGAAGCCCTGGCACAACGCCCAGTTGCTCGAAACCCTGGCCGCGGCTTTAGAGCCCCGCGAGGCCGGCAACGCCCCCAGCGCCCCGCCCGCGCCCCGCCGCGCGGCCTCTTTTGCCGAGTTTTCCCTGCTCGGCGAATCGGAAGCCATGCAGGAGGTGTTTCACAAAATCGAAAAAGTGGCCCCCACCGAAGCCAACGTGCTGCTGCTCGGCGAAAACGGTACCGGCAAGGAGCTGGTAGCCAAAGCCCTGCACCAAAAGTCTTTCCGCGCAGCCAAACCCTACGTGACCGCCGACCTGGCCGCCATGAGCGAGGGCATCTTCGAGAGCGAGCTGTTTGGCCACAAGCGGGGCGCCTTCACCGACGCGCGCGAGGACCGGCAGGGCCGGTTCACGGCCGCGTCGGGCGGCACGCTGTTTCTGGACGAAATCGGCAACATTTCGCTGGCCCAGCAAGCCAAGCTGCTCACGGCCCTGCAAAACCGGCAGGTGATACCGGTGGGCAGCAACGCGCCGGTGCCCATCGACATTCGCTTGATTTCGGCCACCAACGCCCCGCTCTACGAGCTGGCGGCCCGGCAGCAGTTCCGCAAAGACCTCATTTACCGCCTCAACACCGTCGAAATCACGCTGCCGCCCCTGCGGGCCCGCGGCGATGACGTGCTGCTGCTGGCCCGGCATTTCGCCGGCCTCTACGCCGCCCGCAACCGCAAACCCACGCCCGCCTTCGAGCCCGCCACCCTGCAAAAACTCAAGCAGCACCCCTGGCCGGGCAATGTGCGCGAGCTGCAGCACGCCGTGGAGCGGGCAGTCATCCTGACCGAAGGCGAGGTGCTGCGGCCGCAAGATTTCCAGTTTTCGGCCATGGAAAACGTGGCCGCCGGGGCGGCCGGTGCCGAGGAAGGCCCCTTGCAACTGAGCAAAGTTGAAAAAAACACCATTCTGCGCGTGATTGAGCGCCACAACGGCAACATCACCAAGGCCGCCAAGGAGCTGGGCCTCACGCGCACTGCCCTCTACCGCCGCCTCGACAAACATGACCTTTAAGCGGCTGGAACTTGGCCTGGCGCTGCGCCTGCTGGTGCTTTTTGCGCTGCTGTATGCGGCCGAACGGCTGTTTGCGCGCGGCCAGTTCGGGCTGCTGGGGCTGGCCGTGTTGCTTCTGGGCCTCGCCGTATGGGAGCTGGGCCGGCACGTGACCCGGGGCAGTAAGGCCCTGGCCGATTTCATGGCCGGGGTGCAGTACCGTGACTTCTCGCAGCACTACAACGAGGCTCACCCCAACCGCGCCCTGCGGCCCCTACACGCGGTGTTCAACCAGCTCAGCGCCACTTACCGGCAGCTCAGCGCCGAGCGGGAAGCCCAGTTCACCTACCTGCAAACCGTGTTGCAGCTCATCGACACGGGCATTATTTCCTACGACGCCGACGGGCAGGTCGAATCCATCAACGAGTCGTTCAAGCGCACCCTGGAACTGCCCTACCTCCGGCACATGAGCACGCTGCAAAAGCGGCTGCCAGCGCTCTACGAAGCCATTGGCCAGCTCCGGTCGGGCGCGGCCACGGTGGTGAAGCTGACCGTGGGCCGCAAGGCGGTGCAGCTGCTGCTTTCGGCCACCACCTTCCGCCTGCAGGGCCGGGAGTTTACGCTGGTGGCCTTCAAAAACGTGAGCCACGCGCTGGAAGAAAACGAAACCGAAGCCTGGCAGAAGCTGCTGCGCGTGATGACCCACGAAATCATGAATTCGGTGGCCCCCATTGCCTCGCTGGCCGACACGCTGCGGCGCGACCTGGGCCGCGAGCTGGAGCTGGCGCCCGCTGCCGTGCGCGCCACCCTGGAGGATGTGGTGGAAGGCGTGGGCATTATTCAGCACCGCAGCGAGGGCCTGCTGCAGTTTGCGCAGGTTTACCGCGACTTCAGCACCATCAGCGCCCCTCAGCTCACCACCGTGTACGTGCAGGAGCTATTCGATAGCATCCGGGGGTTGATGACGACCCAGTTGGCCGAAAAGGGCATTGAGCTCCTGACCACGGTGGAGCCCCACGACCTGTGTATGCAAGCCGACTCACGCCTGATGGAGCAGGTGCTCATCAACCTTGTGCTCAACGCGGCCTACGCGGTGCGCCTCAGCCCCCAGCCCCGCATTCAGCTGCTGGCTCGCCACTTGGCGGAGGGCCAGGTAGGGCTGGAAGTAGCCGACAATGGCACTGGCATCGCGCCCGACGTATTGGACAGCATCTTCATTCCTTTCTTCACCACGCGCAAAGGCGGCACGGGCATCGGCCTGAGCCTGGCCAAGCAGATTATGCACTTGCATGGCGGGAGCATCAAGGTGCAAACCGCCCTGGAAGCAGGCACTACGTTTCTGTTGGAAATGTAGTGCCCTCTCGCCCAATGGTGCAGGGCGGCGGCTTATTCTTTGGCCTGCACCACTGCGTAGTTGTCGGTCAGTTTCCAATCCACCAACAGATTGCGGGGGTCAATACCAACCTTAGCAGGCTGGTCAGGTACCGTCACCACGATGGTTTGCTTGCCGGATGCGATGAGGTACTTTTGGCGGTAGAGCGGCTTGCCTACTTCCTTGCCCGCTTCAGCGGGTGCGAAGACGCCAATTTCCACCCATTCCTTCATCGGTAGCTTGGTCTCGGCCCCCAAGCTATCCACCGCCAGCTTGTTGGCCTTCACAGTGAACGTCAGCTGCCAGGCGCCCGTTTTAATTTTTTGGGCGCGGGCGCTTTCCGCCGCAAGCTCCCAAAAGGTGTTGACCTGGAACAGGTCGCGCAACAAGGGTTTAACCGAGTCCGGCGTTGCCGCCTGCAGCTCGTGGTAGAGGTCGAGCGAAGTGGGCCGGGGCAGCGTGCCGGGGCGGTGCTTCGCCAGCAGCTGCCTCAGCGCCCCGTTCACTCGGTCTCGGCCTATGTATTGGCTCAGGGCGTACAGGGCCAGGGGGCCTTTGCGGTAGTTTTGGTACCAGTCGTCGGCCTGCAGCAGCGGCTTGGCGGCCCGGGTGCGCGGGGTTTCGTTTTCTTCCCGCAGAAAACCCAGCAGCGCCTGCAGGTGTTCGGCGCCGTACTTATCCTCCAACACGCCCATGGCCGAGTACCACGCCAGGCTTTCGGTAATAAGGCCGGCGCCCTCCACATAGGCTTGCTTGAGCTGGTTGCCCCACCACTGGTGCGCTATTTCGTGTGCTACCACGGCCGTCACCAGGTCGAAGCCCCGCTCGTCGGCTTTGGGGTTGAGGAGGAAAAAGCCCTCTTCCGTGGTGATGTTGATGGGCGCGGCGTGGTTGCCAAAATCATTGCTTGAATGGGCCACAAACCGCAGCTGACGGTGCGGGTAGGGCCCAAACTGCCGGGTGTAATAGTCCAGCGAAGCCTGGGCACTGCGGACCATACGAGCCGGGTTTTCGGTCAGCCCCCGGGGGTAGTAAACCTGAATGGCAACGTCCTGCCCGCCGGCCGTCGGATTGTGCCATTTCCCCTCATGCAACGCGTAGCGCGCCGAGAAAAAAGCGTACTCGTTGCGGATGGGCGCCTCCGAAGCGTAATGGAAGTAGCGGCGGCCGGCTTTGGTCCAGCTCCGGCGCAGGGTGCCCGGTGCCACCACGGTTTGGTCGGCGTCGGTGCCCACGGTGGCTTCGAAGCGGATTTGTTCAGGGAATGGGGCATACTGCCGGGCCGCCACATCATAGAGCGATGCCGTGGCGGGCCGGGGCGGCAAGCCATACGCTTTGCGGGCGCCCGCCTCGTCCAGCTCCCGGTAGGGCTGGTAGCCGATGGTGGGCAGCCACTCCAGGTTCCGGAAGGAGCTGGCGTTTGCCGTTATCTGCGCATCGGCGCCGTCGTTGGAAAAGCCCACCGCTTTGTGCGCCACTTCAAAGCGCAGGCGCAACGAATCGCCGGGCGCCAAGGGCTTGCTCAACGCGTACAGGCGCTGGCCAAGCTCCTCGTCCACGAGCACGGCCTTGGCGGGCAGGCTGAAGGCAACGGCGCTGGTTGCGACGTCGGCAGTACCAGCGGCCAGCAGCACCGAGTCAATGGGTACCCGGTTGTTGTTTACCAGCAGGTAGGTGCCCTGTATCTGCACCGTGCCCAGCTTGGGGTACATTTCTACCCCGAGAGTTACGCCGGTCAGCAAGGGTTGGGGCATGCTTTGGTACCGACGGAACCGCTGCTCGTAGGCTGCCCGTTGCGCGGCGGCGGCCGCGGAGTTGGTATAGGCATGCCGCACGTTGGTGTTGTAGAAAATATACCCTCCCAGCCCCAAAATGCCGACTGCTGCCCCCGCCGCTACCCCGGCCACAGCCCCCCTGAAGCGCCGACGCGCCAATTGGAACCGGGAAATAACGCCGGCATCGCGGCTGCGCACCCAGAACAGCACCGCCACCACCCCTAGCAACAGAGCCCACGCCGCCCAGTAGCTCTTAAACCACAGCCAGGGCGCTACCGACGGGCCAAAGCCCGCTAGGTCGGAATAGGTCCAGCCTGGGCTGGCGGCATAAATGAGCAGCTTATGCTCGATGCCCAGTTTCGGGGCAAAGCAGAGGCAGCCGTAAAGCAGGAGCGCCACCAGGTGCCCGACGAACTTCTGATTCACCAGCACGTGCACGGCCAGCGCCAACAGGGGAAAGAGCAGGCAATCGAGCAGGTGCAGCCCGAACAAAACCTGCACGTATAGCCACAGTTCGGGCCTGAACCCACCCATAGCTACCTGCACGCCCATGCCGGCCACCAGCAGGAAAGCCAGCCAGCTCACCAGCACCAGCACAAGTGCCAGGTACCGACTCAAAAACTGCACCCATTCCGGCACCGGCGCGGCATTAGAAATCTCATTTAGCCCGGTTTCCCGCTCGCGCCACACCAGCTCCCCGGCGTAGAAAATGGTGAGCAGGCCGACGACAATCCAGAACTTGTCGGGCTGCGTGATGGGCGCCGTCAGGTAGTCTATTACAAAGTCGGTGCGGGGCAGCAAGGGCACACCCCGAGCCTTCAGGTTGCCGGGCGAGGCCACGCACATCACCAAAGCCAGCAAGCCCAGCAGCGGCAAGCCCGCCTTGCTTGTAGCGAGCTGCCGAAAGGCCTGGCCAGTGAGCAAGCGCAGCTGCTGCAGCCACGTAGCCACCCCAAACGTTCCCCGAGGCTGCGGCTGCCCGGCTCCCCAGCTGAGGGCTTCCTGGGCCGGCCCGTTCGCCTGGGACTGTTCCGCGAGCTTCCGCTTTTGGCGGCTTTCGGGCAACACAAGCTGAAACCGAAAGTAAGTAAAGGCCAGCGAGCCCAGTGCGATGCCAAGCCACAACAGCCGGTTGACGAGAAAAGCGTCTTCCAGCAGCACGAGGCGCGCATTCAGCTCCAGCGGGCTCCATTTGGACATCAGGCCCATCACCGGGGTAAACGCCATGGGGTCGACCAGATTTCCCCATTGCCCCTCGTGCTGCAGCACCTGCCCAACCACGTAGGCCGCTACAAACAGCACCGCCCCGCCCAGGTAGCTCCCCATGGCCCGGCGGCTGAGGGCAGCTACCGAAAATTGAATGGCCGTGGCGATAAACGCATTGGGCAGCACGATAAAGAAAAAGGCCGTGAGGTAGGGTGCCCCGCGAAATGGCCCCAGCAGCTCGGGCTCGATGCCGGAGGCATGCATGGCCAACAGCAGCCCCGCCGGCACCGCCAGCAGCACCAGCACATTGAGGGCCAGGGCCGCCAGCAGCCGCCCGCCCAGGTAGTCGGCTTTGCGGGTGGCGGCCGTATAGGTGAGCAAGTGCATGCGCGTCTGCACGTCGCGGGCGGCGGCGTCGCCGGCCACCGAGGCTCCTATCAGCAGCCAAAACACGCTGCACAACACCGCCACCGTGGCAATGACCACGGGCGCATTGACCTTAAAATACCCTTCCTGCGCATCCGACAGGTAATTGGCCGTGACTATCAGAAAGGCAATGGTTCCTATTACCCCAAAGTAGAGCCAGGTGGCGGGCCGGTGCAGCTGGTAGCCAAATTCCAGCGCGAAAATTCGTTGGAGCTTCATTGCGCTGCCTCCTCCGCTTTGCGTTGCTGCTGGGCCGGGCCCAGGCAGCCCGTCAGGGCGCTGAAGTACACATCTTCCAGGTCCGGCTGCACCGGTTCAAACCCCGGGCCGGGCCGCTCCTCGCTGTGCACGTGCACCAGGGTGCGGCCACTGAGCATTTTGGCTGAAATGACGCGGTGCTCCTGCTCCAGCGCCGGCAGGGCGTGTTTATCAGTCAGCTGGCGCCAGATGCGGCCGTTGAGGGCCGCCACGGCACCCAGCGGCGAGGCCTCCAGCAAAATTCGTCCTTTGTTGATGATGGCCATGTTGGTGCACAGCTCCGCCACATCGGCCACAATGTGCGTGGAGAGAATCACGATGCTGTTTTCGCCCAATTCGCTGAGCAAATTGAGGAAGCGCACCCGCTCGGCGGGGTCGAGGCCGGCGGTGGGCTCGTCTACTATCAGCAGGCGCGGGTTGCCCAGCAGGGCCACGGCCACGCCAAAGCGCTGGCGCATGCCGCCGGAGTAGCCGCCCAGCTTCTGCTGGCGCTTGTCCCACAGGTTGGTTTGCCGGAACAGGGCCTCGGTGGTGGCCCGGCGCTGCGCCCGGTCGGTCAGGCCCTTGAGCACCGCGAAATAGTCGAGCAGCTCCTCGGCGCTGGCCTTGGGGTACACGCCAAATTCCTGGGGCAGGTAGCCCAGGGTTTGGCGCACGGCGTCCTTCTGGTTCAGCACGTCGATGTCGCCCAGCAGCAGCTGCCCGGCATCGGGTTCCTGCAGCGTGGCCAGCGTGCGCATGAGGGTTGATTTGCCGGCGCCGTTGGGGCCCAGCAGGCCGTACATGCCGGGCGGAATGTCCAACGACACATTCTCCAACGCCTGCACGCCATTCGCATATTTTTTCGAGACGTTGCGAATGGAAAGGCGCAACGAGTGAGGCTTTGTCATAGCTGATTTGCTTCGGTGTTTTGGGTGGCCTGAGGGCTGCAAGCACCCCAGCCGGGGCCTTTTCCTCATTTTGGGTCGAAGCAAGGCTGGCCGGCTGGGAAAGCGAAAAGCGTTATGCTAATGCCGTGAACCGCTCTACCAAGTGCGGCTTTGCTGCCGCCAAAGCACTGGCCGGCTACATTTCCCTTTTCGTAGAGGGAGAGCAGCAGCTGGTATAAAGCGGTGCGCCGGCCAGGCCCGAACGAAACACCTTTGCTTCATGGACCGCATCAAGAAAATCTTCCGGCTGATTCACGTATCCCTCTGGGCGCTGTTCACGCTGCTGGTCGTGCTGCAGCTGCGAGGGGAAACAAACCCTCATTGGCTGACGCTCACCGTGGGGGTGGTGGCCTCCGCTACGGGAGTGTTCTACAGCCATTTCTACCTGCTTACCCACTACACTGGTACGCGAAAAGGCTATTGGCTGCGGCTGGCGGCCATTTGGCTGATTGGGCCGCTGCCCTTTTTGCTTTTTCACTATAAGGATTTCAGTTTATCGAACCCCTTTATCGGGTACTATTGCATGACACTGGTCACGCTGGTGCCCATTTTCATCTTCCTGGGTTGGCTGGCGCGGGTCACCGAGACGCTGGTCATTAACACCATCAAAAAAGAGCAGCTCGAGAAGCAGGCCGTGGAGGCCGAGCTGTACTACTTGAAGTCGCAAATCAACCCGCACTTCCTGTTCAACACCCTCAACAACATTCACACGCTGGTGTACAAGCAAGCCCCGGCTGCCCCGGAGGCGGTGATGCACCTGGCCTCGCTCATGCGCTACATGATTTACGAGTCTAACGCGGCCACCGTGCCGCTGGCCCGGGAGCTGGACTATCTGCGCGACTACGTGAGCCTGCAGCAGCTTCGCTATAAAAACAGCCCCATAGTTGACCTGCAGATTAGTGGCAACGCCACGGCCTGCCGCATTGCCCCCCTGCTGTTCATCCACCTGCTCGAAAACGCCTACAAGCATAGCCCCGCCCGCCTCGAGCCCGGCGACCTGAAAGTGTGCGTGGCGGTGCAGGAAGACACGCTGACTTTCAGCGTGCAAAACCCCATCGGCCAGCAGGCCACCAGCCCCCTGGAAGGCCCCGGCGGCATCGGGTTGCCGAATGTTCGGAAAAGGCTGGCGCTGTTGTATCCGGAGCAACATTCGCTCACCATTCAGAACACCGGCCACACCTTTACGGTCAATCTGACCATCCACGGCCTGCACGCCCCGGCTCATGAAAGAAAAGCTCAGCTGCTACATCATTGAGGACGAATACCTGGCCCAGGAAATTCTGGAAGAATACATCCGGAAGGTGCCGTTTCTGGAATTGAAAGGCGCCTATGCCAGCCCCCTGGAGGCCGCCGCCCCGCTGAAGGCCGACCAGCCCGACCTGCTGTTTCTCGACATCAATATGCCGGACCTGGACGGGCTCAGCTTCATCCCGATGTTGAACCCAAAGCCCATGATTATTCTCACCACCGCCTACGACCAGTATGCGCTGAAAGCCTATGAGCTGGAAGTGCGGGACTACCTGCTGAAGCCCTTCACGTTTGAGCGGTTTTATAAGGCCGTGCTCCGCCTGTACCAGGAACAAAGCTGGCCACAGCTGCGGGAGAACAAGGAAGCCAGGGCGGAGGCCCGGAATGAGCCGGAGTATGTCTTTCTGAAAGTGGGCCACCGCATTCAAAAAGTAGCCACCCGCGACATACTTTTTGTGGAGGGCATGAAAGACTACTTACGCATTCATACCAGCACCGAGAAAATTATGACGCTACTGAGCTTTGCCAAGCTGGAAGAGCTGCTGCCCGCTCAGGACTTTGCCCGCGTGCACCGGTCCTTCCTGGTTGCTATTGACAAAATAGACCACATCGAGAAAAACAGGATTCGAATTGCCGACCAAATCATTCCCATCAGCGACACTTATGCCGAGGCCTTTTATAACATGCTGCGGGGATTACAGTAAGGCGAAGCGGCACCCTGCTGCCCGCCCTGAGGCCACACTGGCCTAAGCCCGCCGCGAAGCAGGACAGCGCAGGAGAATCCGCTTCGGCCCGGCCGCTACCTTGGCCAGCCAACGCCTTTTCTCCGCCATGCGCCCCCTTGCTCCTGCCCTGCTCCTGCTGCTGGCCGCCGCTCCCGCCCACGCCCAGGTTAAAACCAACGACACCACCACCCCGCTGCACCTGCTCCGGCCCGACTACCCCGTGCCCTACGGCCAGACCAAAGCCGAGGACGTGAAGCAGGTGCTCGACCGCGTGTACGGCTACCTCAATGCCGCCACGCCTGCCGAGCTGGTAGATAAAAAGACCAATGCGGCCATCACCGACCGCCGGAAGTTCAACCCCGACGCCATCATAAAGCCCGGCGACTTCCGCCTCACCAGCTACGAATGGGGCGTGACCTATGCCGGCATGCTGCGCGCCTCCGAAACCACCGGCGACCCCAAATACGCGGCCTACACCAGCAGCCGCCTCAAGTTTCTGGGCGAGCTGGTGCCCTACTTCCGCGACTACCAAACCGCGCACCCCGAGGCGGCTACGCCCGTGCGCTCGGTGCTGCAGCCGCACGCGCTGGACGATGCCGGCGCCATCTGCGCGGCCATGATAAAAACGCAGCGCCTCGACCCCAAGGCCAACCTGCGGCCTATGATTGACAACTTCATCGGCTACATCATGACCAAGGAGTTTCGGCTGGCCGATGGCACACTGGCCCGCAACCGGCCCCTGCCCAACACCCTCTGGCTCGACGACCTGTTTATGAGCGCGCCGGCCCTGGCGCAAATGGGCAAGCTCACCGGCGAGCGACGCTACTACGACGAGGCCGTGAAGCAGGTCACGCAGTTTGCCCCGCGCATGTTTGATAAGCAAAAGGGCCTGTATATGCACGGCTGGGTGCAGGGCATGGCCGAGCACCCCGAGTTCCACTGGGCGCGGGCCAACGGCTGGGCCATCCTCACCAAGGTAGAATTGCTCGACGTGCTGCCTGCCGACCACCCCGGCCGCCCGGCGGTGCTGGAGCTGCTGCGCGCCCATGCCCGCGGCCTGGCGGCCCAACAAAGCGGAACCGGTTTCTGGCACCAGCTGCTCGACCGCAACGACAGCTACCTCGAAACCTCGGCCACGGCCATCTACGCCTACGCCATTGCCCACGCCGTGAACCAGGGCTGGCTCGATGCCCAGGCCTACGGCCCCATGGCCCTGCTCGCCTGGAACGCCGTGAGCACTAAGGTTAACCCGCAAGGCCAGGTGGAAGACACCTGCGTGGGCACCGGCATGGGCTTCGACCCCGCCTTCTACTACTACCGCCCCGTGAACGTGTACGCCGCCCACGGCTACGGTCCCGTGCTGCTGGCCGGCGCCGAAATCACCCAACTGCTCAAGCAGCACCCGTATGGCATTAACGACAGCTCGGTGCAGGTGAAGTAGCTGATTAAGGTTTTAACCTAACTGTTTTATTGTAAGAGGTAGACATGGCCATTATTTAGGTTCAGTAGCTCTATACGATTATTAGACATCTTCATCACTTTGAAATTAGCTACTCGAACTCTCAAATCATGTCCATTTGCTTCAATACGAACGTCCATTAAGTAGTCTTGGTCATTTCGGCGTAAGACGTGAGCATTTAATTCGCTCAATACCAATACAGTTTTATCAAAAGCCTGTACATGGTCAAGGTTTGTCACAACAAAAAGATGGTCATATCTAGGCAGGTGTTCCCGTAGTTCTTTCGTGTGGATATCAATTACTTCTTGCAAAGAATGAAGCCCAACTATTGGAACAGGTGCAGCCTCTTGTTTCGGAGCCAAGGCGAATAACGGCCAAGCGAAAACCCAAAGTGCGCACTGCTTTCTTTTCATGTATCGGCTCCTTCCAAATTGCTGTCTGCGCTAATCTATCAATTAATGCGGCCAATAAATCTAATGAGGGAAATACTTAACCCCCTCTGTAATCCATTGCAAAGCAGCACACGCGCCAATTAACATCTGCCATGAAAAAGCTTATCCTGTTTCTGTTGCTCCTGCCGGCGCTGCTGCCCGCACAAGCCCCGGCGGCATCGGACAAGGCCCTCAACATCTTTACCCTGGGCGATAGCAACGGCACGTTTCCGCACAGCTGGCCCAAGCAGTTGGAGCTGGCTTTGCCCCGCGCGCAGGTATTCAACATCAGCAAATCGGGCCGCACCATTGGGTTCGTGAACAACGGCGACAGTACGCTGAACTCGCTGCTGGTCATCGACGAGAATCTGCGGAAAGCAGCCGAGTTTACCAAGGAGCGTCCATTCGATTTTGTGGTGCTGGAGCTGGGCACCAACGACGCCAAAGCCGTTTTTGCCGACCGCCAGGCTGAAGTGCCGGCCAACCTGGAGAAGCTTATCCGCAAAATCAAATCCTGCCCCTACCCCGCCATCCGCCAGGCACGCATCATCATCGTTTCGCCCCCGCCTTACGGCACAAAGGCCGAGGCCCTGCCCAAATACCAGGGCGGCGACGCGCGAGTGCGCGCCATGAGCACCGCCCTCCAAAAAGTAGCGAAACGCACCCACTGCCTGTTCGTGAACGGCTACCAAACACCGGGCCTCGACATCAACGCCATGACCGCCGACGGCCTGCACCTCGATGCCACCGCCTCACGGCTGCTGGTGGCGCCCGTGCTCACCATTATGGCGCGGTAGCTTACTCACCTCCTTCCACTCTCTCGCTGGCGCGCCAGCAACACTGCTTCTTTACCAAAAACACCTGTTTCCCTTCCCATGCACAAAATCAAAAGCTTCGGCGTGTACACCGCCAAGGCCGACCTGAAAAACCCCATTTCCGACGCCACGCACACGCTCTCAGAAATCTCGTTTCTGGTGCTGCGCATCACCACCGAAACCGGCGTAGTGGGTGAGTCTTACCTGCTCAGCTTTCAGTACAGCCCGCTCGCCATTGCCGGGGCGCTGAAAGACGCCGGCCAGCTGGTGCTCGGCGCCGAAGTGTCGGACACGGTGAAGGTGTTTGAGCAGCTCAACCACGCCAACGAGTACTTCGGCATGGAAGGCATCAACCGCTGGGCGCAGGCGGCTTACAACATTGCCATGTGGGATGCCTGGTGCAAAATCCTGGGTCAGCCCATCTGGAAAGTGCTGGGCACCTCGCGCACCGAAGTGCCCATCTACGGCAGCGGCGGCTGGATTTCTTATTCGGTGGAGGAGCTGATTGGCGAGGTGAGCGGCTACAAGGCGCGCGGCTTCCAGGCCGTGAAAATCAAGGTGGGCAAGCCCGACTGGCGCGAAGACCTCGAGCGCCTGCGGCTAGTGCGCGAGGCCGTGGGCCTCGACATCGGCATCATGATGGACGCCAACCAGGGCATGACCGTGCCCAACGCCCTGGCCCTAGCCCGCGCCGCCCGCGAGCTCAACATCCAGTGGTTTGAGGAGCCCATTGCCCACGACGACTTCCAGGGCTACCAGCTGCTGCGCACCCAGGCGGGCATTTCGCTGGCCATGGGCGAGCGTGAATACTCCACCCTGCCGCTGCGCGAGCTGCTGCAGCGCAACGCCATCGACATCTGGCAGCCCGACATCTTGCGGCTGGGCGGCGTGGAAGCCTGGCGCAACAGCGCCGCGCTGGCCGGCAGCTTCAATATTCCTGTGCTGCCGCACTACTACAAAGACTACGACATTCCGCTGCTCTGCACCATCCCCAACGGCGCTGGTGCCGAGTCTTTCGACTGGATAGACCCGCTCATTGACCACCCGCTGGAAATCGTGAACGGCCTGGCCCGCCCGCACAACCGCCCAGGCTGGGGCTTCGGGTTTAAGGACGAGTGCCTGACGGAGATTTAGCCCGCCCGCGCCATCTGTCATCCTGAGCGCAGCGAAGGACCTTATCAAGTTTGAATTTTACTCCTAACGTGATAAGGTCCTTCGCTGCGCTCAGGATGACAGGTGATTAAAGTTATTACTCTCCCCCGCTATGACTTCCAAACTAGAATCCCTGTTCTCCCTACAAGGCAAGCGCATCATCGTCACTGGCGCTTCCAGCGGCTTAGGCCTCGACCAGGCCCTGACGCTGGCCCAGTGCGGCGCCCAAGTGTTTGCCCTGAGCCGCTCCGGCGGCATCAAGGTGGCCCACGATGGATCGGTGCCGGAAAACATCACGTTCATGAAGCTGGACGTGACCGACGAAGCCGCCGTGAAAGAAGTGTTCGACGCCATCGGCACCGACGGCGGCATCGATGTGCTGATTAACAATGCCGGCATCACCCAGCGCAAGCGGGCCGAAGCACTGAGCACGGCCGAGTGGGAAGCCATTCATGCCGTGAACGTGACCAGCGTATTTACCTGCTGCCGGGCCGCGTTTCCATACCTCAGCCAGTCGCCGCACGTCGGCCGCATCATCAACATCTCCTCGATGGCCTCCTACCTCGGGTTTGCGGAAGTGGTGCCATATAGCTCCAGCAAGTCGGCGGTGCTGGGCATCACCCGGGGCCTGGCCGTGGAGTGGAGCCAGTCGAACGTGCTGGTCAATTCGGTGTCGCCCGGCTGGTTTCCGTCGGAGATGAGCCAGCAGGTGATGGACGCCGACCGCCGACAGAAAATCCTGCAGCGCATGCCCCTGCACCGCTTCGGCCGCCCCGAGGAGCTGTCGGCGCTGGTGTGCTTCCTGGCCTCGCCCAGCGCCACCTACATCACCGGCCAGGATTTCAGCGTGGACGGCGGGGCGCTGGCGTTTGGGTTTTAGCGCCGACCTCCGGGCACCTCACCCCTCCCCCTGCAGCGGCGGCGCCTCCAGCCCGAACACCTCGCGCAGGGCCAGGCGAGCGGCGCGGTAGCCGCACATGCCGTGCACGCCCCCGCCCGGCGGCGTGGCCGAGGAGCACAGATAGAGCCCACGCTGTGAGGTGCGGTAGTTGGAGGCGCGCAGCGCCGGCCGGGTGAACAGCTGCCCGATGTCGAGCACACCGCCGTTGATGTCGCCGCCTACGTAGTTGGGGTTGTGGGCCTGCATCTGAAGCGGGTCGAAGGTGTGGCGGGCGAGAATGCGCTCCCGGAAGCCTGGCGCGAAGCGTTCCACCTGGCTTTCGATGGCGGCGGTCATGTCGTGGCGCGAGCCGTTGGGCACGTGGCAGTAGGCCCAGGCGGTGTGCTGCCCCGCCGGGGCGCGGGTAGCGTCGAACAGGCTTTGCTGGGCCAGCAGCACAAACGGCCGGGCCGGGTGCTGCCCACGCGCGGCGGCCTGCTCGCCGGCGGCAATTTCGGCCAGGGTGCCGCCCAGGTGCACGGTGCCAGCCTGCGCACACTCCGGCGCAGTGAAAGGAATGGGCGCGGCCAGGGCCCAATCGACTTTGAACACGCCCATGCCGTAGCGGTAGCGCCGCAGCTGCCACTGGTAGATGCGGGAGAGGCTATGCCCGGCTATTTCCAACAGCTGGGCGGGCGTCACGTCGAGCAGCACGGCACGAGCGGCCGGCAGTTGCCCGAGCGAACGCACGAAGGTGCCAGTTTCCACGTGCCCGCCCAGGGCGCGGAAGTGGGCCACCAGCGCGTCGGCGATGGATTGCGAACCGCCCCGCGCCAGGGGCCAGCCGCCGCGGTGCGCCGCCGTGAGCAGCACCAGGCCAATGGCCGAAGTGGTGAGGTTGCTGAGCGGCTGAATGCTGTGGGCGGCCATGCCCGCCAGCAGCCCCTTTGCCTTTTCACCCGAAAACCGCCTCGCCAGCACTGTAGCCGGCAGCAGCGCCGACAGCCCAAACCGAGCCAGCGCCAGCGTCTTGGGCGGCAGGCGCAAGGGCCCCAGCGCGGCACGCACAAGGCTGGGCCACTCGGCCACCAGTGGGGCCAGCAGGCGGCGGTAGGCGGCGGCATCGGGACCGAGGGTGGCGGCGGTGGCATCAATGGAAGCAAGGACCGCCGCCGCGGTGCCGTCGTCGAAAGGGTGGGCGGCGGCCACGGGCGGCGTGAGGTATTCCAAGCCGTACTGGGCCAGCGGCAGCGTCTGGAAGTAAGGCGAGGCGACGGCCAGCGGGTGAATGGCCGAGCAGATGTCGTGGCGGAAGCCGGGCAAGGTCAGCTCTGCGGTGCGTAGGCCGCCGCCCAGCTCGTTCTTGCCCTCAATCAGCAGCACAGACAAGCCGGCTTGCTGCATGGCAATGGCAGCCGCCAGCCCGTTAGGGCCGGAACCGACAACAACGGCATCATAGGTGGAATCGGGCATGCAGCGGATGGGAGGCGGGGCAGTGGTCAGGCATAGTTACCATGAAAACCCGACCGGGGTTTGGCGAGCACGGGCTTTTGGGGTACGGCTGCGGAAATGTCACTTCACCGCCACGTCCCACACCTTGGCCATCCGCGCTTTGCCCGCCGGGCCCTCCACTTCCAGCACCACGATGTACTTACCAGCGTCTTTGTAGCGGTGCACCGGGCTTGGCTCGGTGGAGGTGCTGCCGTCGCCGAAGTCCCAATGCCAGCGCCGGATGGGGCCGCGGCTTTCGTCGCGGAAGCTGACTTGGCGGCGGGCCATATCCGTGACGCTGAAAGACCATTGGGCCGCCAGTTTCGGGAGGTACTGCTCGGCTAGCGGTTGCAGCGTGAACACAGTGCCCAGGCTGGTGTTGCCGTACATCTTGTGGTTTTTGGAGAGGTTCCAGAAGCCCTTTTTGCTTTCGTCCTGCACGTCGTCGTAGTCAATCACGGCCCAGGTGAGGCCGATTTTCTTGCCCTCGGTCAACACCGATTCAACAGCGCGCGCCGGCCCTTCTGCCCCAGCGTAGTCGAAGGGCGTAATCCAGAACTCGGCCGTGAGCCGTCCGCGTTGGCCGGGCCGGAAATCGTAGTGATAGGCGATGTTGGAATAGGGCAGCTGCTTTATCCAGGGCTGGCTGCCCCAGGCCAGGGCCCAATCCTTGCCCTCGGCGGGCATGAAAATGTGATAGTTCTGGGCGTGCACGCCGTGGAAGGCGAAGTAGCGCTCCATCAACGGCAAGTCCTGATTGGGGTGCATTTCGGCGGTTAGCGGGCCGCCGGAGAGGTCGCCGTCCACCACCACTTCGAAGGTGTCGTTGTGCAGGTCGGGCCGACTAAAATCCCAATAGTTGTCATAGGCTTCGTAGAGGAAGTAGAGCCGGTTGAGGCCCGCCACCCAGGCCACGCGCACCTTCACGTCGAGGTTGGCCGAGTCGGCTTTGGGGTAGTGGCCGGAGTCGTCGCGCAGCTGGTCGGTGCCCACAATGTATTCCTTCGGAAACGTGGCCCAATCGTCGGCTTTGCCGTCGATGCGCGGTATCATGTTAGCCGGAAACTGGTATACTTTGAAGCCCCGGTCTTCCTGGGCGTAGGCGGCGGGGAGACGAAAGAAGCAAAGCAGCACTAGGAGGCAGCATATACCTCGCCGGAACGTCATGCCGAGCGGAGCCGAGGCATCTTGCGTGTAGTAGTAATTAAATCGTTGCTTCATCATTGATTAGTGCTGCACGCGAGATGCCTCGACTCCGCTCGGCATGACGTTCTTTTCCTGTAGAAGGCCAAACCTAATACTTCCGTTTCAGCCACGCCGCCGGCACCGGGATGATGCAGATGTTCATGCTCTTACCATCGGCCGAAAGCATGGCCGACTGGATTTCGATACGGGTGCCGTCGGGGCTCATGGTGGGGTGCGGGTGGTCGGCAGCGGTGGGTTTGTGGCCGGTGCTGAGCAGCAGCATTTCGTGGCTGTGCCGGTCGATGAGATAGATGTTGCGGGCGAAGTCGTCGCCTACGGCCCAGCGGCCGTCGGCCGAGCCGCTCACGTGCCAGAGGCCGCTGCCGCTGGGCGTCTGGCCCGCAATGGTTACCTCGCGGGTGCGGTGGTTCACGATGGCCAGGCCCGTGGGCTTTTCGCGGGTACCGGAGGGGCCCCAGGCGGCCTCCTGGCCGGGGTTGGCGCCGGCTACGGGGGTGCCGGGGGCCACGTCCTTGGCC
This sequence comes from Hymenobacter properus, assembly GCF_015694735.1. Taxonomy (GTDB): domain Bacteria; phylum Bacteroidota; class Bacteroidia; order Cytophagales; family Hymenobacteraceae; genus Hymenobacter; species Hymenobacter properus. The sequence continues at coordinate 1,221,626 of NZ_JADQDP010000001.1, forward strand.
ACGGCCGGAATGGGACGGTGGCCCATGATGGTAAATGCGGTTTCATCCTTGGTAATCACGGCCTCGTGCGTCACCCATTCGTACTCGGCCTCGGGGTAGAGCGGGCGCAGGCCGGTGCCATCGGCCTGCACCGTCCAGGTGCGTTGGGGCGACTTCCCGCCGGTTTCCCAGCAAAATACGATTTCGCCGGGCACCCAGGGGTTGGTCTGGATGTGCCCAATCTGGAATGGCACCGACACCACGTACTTGATGGCGCCGGTGCGCACGTTCATGGCCGCAATGCCGGCCGGGCCGGCGCCCATGTGGCGCGGGCCAAACTCCGGTTCCAGCTTGGTGCCGGGGGCCAGATGGCGGGCGGCTTCCTCCTTGCCCACGCGGAAGTAAGCCCAGTTTTCGTCGCCATCCAGGGCCATGTCGCCGCCGGCCTGCAGCTCCAGCGGCGTGGTGCCGCAGATGCGCTGGTAGGCGCTGGCGGGCTGCATTTTACCGGCCTTGCTGTCGGCAAACACCTTAGCGAGGTCTACTTCCACAATCTGCACGCCGGCGGGCTGCTCTTTCGTGCTTCCCGGCAGGTCGCGCATGAAATACAGCTTCATGGCCTTGCGCGCCACGTTCAGCATGCCGGTGTAGCCGCCTTCGCTCACCTGCACGATTTCGCCGGTTTTCTCATTCACCGCAAGGGCCTCGTTCTTAGCCCGGTTGGAGCGGAAGATGAGCCACTGCAGGTCGGCAGTCCACTGGTTGTGGGTTTGGTAAATCTTGGAATCACCAGCTGGGGTGCTGGTGAGAAAGGTCAGCGGCGTGCCCGTCACAGGGTCTTTCACAACCTTCTTTTCTGCAGGAAAACGACGGCCGATTTGAGCCTGGGCGGTGGTAGCCAGGAGCGTGAAAGCCAGGAGTAGCGCTTGTTTCATGGGGTGGGATTTGTAGAACAAGAAAAAAGTCTTGCAGAGCGCAGCGAAGCATATCGTGTGCTTCGCCCGCACAGTTGATTTACTATTTCGAGCGAGATGCTTCGCTGCGCGCTGCATGACGTTGGATGGCGCGCAGAACCAAGCCCTGTCGGTTACGCCCCCGCGCTTACTTCGTGCTGGTCGACTTCTTCAGTGCCTCGCTATTTGCCACTTCCAGCCCGCGCACACCGCGCAGCACCAGGAGCGGCGCAGCCCCGGCCTTGTCGGCCATCACGTTTTGCAGGCGGGCGCCTTCTACATCTGTGAGCATCAGCGCCGGCCGCATTTCGGCCCCCAGCAAGTAGATGTTCATGTTGCTGAGCTCAATGTTTTTGGCGTGGCGGATGTAGAAGCCGTAGGCCGGGCCTACGCCCAGCTTTTGCGGCTCGGGGTAGCCTTTCTCGTCCTCGGGCAGGTCCTTTTGAATGGCCGCTGCGGAGGCCGCGTCCAGCGGCCGGTACCAGATGCTGATATTGCTCAGCCGCACATCTTCGATGGGGTGGCCGGGCACGCCGCTCAGGAGCGTGGCAAAGCGCGCGTCGGCGTTATAAACTGTCACGTTGCTGATATTGATGCGGCGCAGCTGCCCGGTGGCGGTGCCGGCCGGCGCCCGCAACCGGCTGCTCAGGCGCAGAAAGATGGGCGAGTTCGTGACGTCGCGCATAGTGATGTTCGAGATGGTCACGTCTTCGAGCAGGCCACCGTCGACGGTTTCCAGGGCCAGGCCGCGGCAGTAGGTGAACACGCAGTTGCTGATGGCGATGTTGCGGAAGCCCCCGTTCGACTCGGTGCCGAACTTGATGCGGCCGGTGGGCCCTTCATGGTCGGGTACGAGGGCGGCTTCGTTGCGGCGGTAGGTGCCATCCAGCAGCGAGCCCCGGTCGAAACCGCTTACCTGGCAGTTGGTGATGGTGACATTTTCGGTAAGGCGGGCGTAGCCCAGGGCGAAGGAGCTTTTCAGGCAAATGGCGTCGTCCCAGGGCGAGTTGACGGTGCAGTTGCTGATGCGGACGTTCTGGCAGCCGTCGATGTCGAGGCCGTCGCGGTTGGTGTCGAGCTTGAGGTTGTCGATGGTCAGGTTGTCGACGCCGGTGGCCAGCAGGGCAAAGTGGCCCCCCTGCCGCACCGTAAAATCCTTCAGCATCACGTTGCGACACAGTTTCAGGGCTATGGCCTTGTTGCCCACCGGCGCCTGGTGCGGCCCCTCCCGCGTGAGGCCCTGCCCATAGATGGTGCCCGGCCCGAGAATGGAAATATCCATCAGCTTCTCGCCCCAAATCAGGCTGTTGTGCCAATGGCTGTGGCCGAAATCCTGAAATTTGTCGTTGTCGGCCGGCTCGGGAGCGTCGTAGCCGGTGGTGCCTACGGGCGCGGCCGCCAGCAGCACGGCGCCCTGGTCGAGGTAGAGGCTGATGTGGCTTTGTAGCCGGATAGAGTAGCTGCGGTAGGTGCCCGCCGGGAAATACACCGTGCCCCCGCCCGCTTTGGCCGCCGCGGCAATGGCCCGGTTAATGGCGTCGGTGTCCAGCGTTGCGCTGTCGCCCCGGGCCCCAAAGTCGCGGATGTTGAAGCCGCCAGCGGGCGGGGCGGCACTGGCATTTCTCAGGCCACCCAGCAACAGCAGGAGCAGCAAAACGGCGCGTTGTAACATGCGCGCAAGCACCCACCAGTGCACGCGAAAACCCTCCTGTACTGTGCTGAAATTACATAGCCTATCCGTCTATGCTGGCCGCGGCGCCGCCCCTTAGCGGCTGGCGGGTGGCGACGGGCTTTTCTCGCCCAGCACTCGTCCGATTTTGGTGGGCGCCACGAAGGGCACCTTGCTGCCGGGCGTCCGCACCCGCTTCAGGGTATCGGCGCTGCTATCGGCTACCGGGACGGGGGCCTCGGAGGTAGCGGTGGGCTGCGAAGGCTTGTCCTGGCAGGCTGCGAGCAGCAGGTCCGCCACAAGCAATGCTCCCGCAAAGGCCGTCATTTTCTTTCTCATCATCCTTTCAATACTCCCCACGCTGTGTGCCCTGAGTGGGTGGCTAAACGGGAGGCGGCGCTTTAGGGTTGGCTACAAAAAACGAGGAAACGGCTTCAGCAGGCCGCATGCTAACATCCTACAACAAGATGCCAACGCCCGGCACGGGCCCGGCCGGCGCAAATTCTACATTTGTCAATGGCCTGCTTCAGGCCCGGTCCAATATTCTGTTCGTCTATCCATTCTGAGCCCAGCACCGTCGCAGCCAAATTCAAGGCAATGAAAATAAGGCCATTTCTTTCCTTTCTGCCCTCGCCTGCCGCTGCCCTTCTGCTCACGCTCATTGTACTGATTTATCATCCGGCCGCCGCGCAAAAGCTGGCTGTTACCAACCTTCGCTGCGAGTACCAGCCCCACCCGCTAGGCGTGCAAACCCGCACGCCGGCCCTGAGCTGGCAGCTACGCACCGACCGCCGCAACGTGCGGCAAACGGCTTACCAGATTCTGGTGGCTGACAGCCCCACAAAGCTCAACCAGAACGTAGGCAACGTGTGGGATTCCGGCAAAATAATGTCGGACGCTTCCATACAGGTAAGCTACGCCGGCCGCGCCTTGCAACCGGCCACAACTTATTGTTGGAAGGTAAAAACCTGGGACAACCAGGGCGTGGCCTCCGGGTGGTCGGCCCCGGCCGAGTGGCAAACGGGTCTGTTTTCTGCTGCAGATTGGAGGGACGCCACCTGGATAGCCTACGAGCAACTGCCCGCCGAGCGCGTGAACGTGCTGCCCGTAGACGGCAAGAAGGACACTTACACCGGAAACAACGTACTGCCACTGCTACGCAAGCAGTTCGAAGCCAAAAAGCAGCCTGTTAAAGCCACGCTGTTCATCAGCGGGCTAGGCCAGTTTGAAGCAGTGCTGAACGGCCAGAAAGTTGGCAACCATTTCCTCGACCCGGGCTGGACGAAGTACGACCAGCAGGCGCAGTACGTGGCGTTCGACGTTACCAACCAGGTGAAAAGTGGCGCCAATGCGCTGGGCGTGATGCTCGGCAACGGCTTCTACTACGTGCCGCCGGTGAAGGAGCGGTACCGCAAGCTCAAGTCGGCCTTTGGCTACCCCAAGCTCATTTGCCGGCTGGCGCTGACCTATGCCGACGGCACCCAGCAGAATGTGGTGAGCGACCCAAGCTGGCAAACTACCGCCGGGCCGGTCACCTTCAGTAGCATCTACGGCGGCGAGGATTACAACGCCATTCTGGAACAGTCCGGCTGGGCCACCGCCGGCTTCGACGCGCGGCAGTGGCGGCCCGTCATCACCGTGGACGGTCCGGCCGAGCTGCTGGCCCAGCAACAAGAGCCGTTGCGGATGTTCGATACTTTCAAGGCGAAAAGCACCACCCAACCCCAGCCCGGCAAGTGGGTGTACGACTTCGGCCAGAACGCCTCGGGCATCATTGAGCTCCAAGTGAAGGGCCGGCGCGGTGATACCGTGCGCATTGCGCCTGCCGAGCTGCTGTCCGTCGATAAAACCATCACGCAGAAGAACATTGGGCGCGGCTTCTACTTCACTTATGTACTGAAAGGCAGCGACATCGAAACCTGGCGCCCGCGCTTCACTTACTATGGTTTCCGCTACGCGCAGGTGGAAGGCGGCGTGCCGAAGGGCGAAGCCAACCCGCAAAACCGGCCCGAGATTATCAGCCTCACCGCCCTGCACACGCGCAACGCGGCGGCTTCTGTGGGCGAGTTTTCGTGTTCCAACGACCTGCTCAACCGCACCAACAAGCTGATTGACTGGTCCATTAAAAGCAACCTAGCCAGCGTGTTCACCGACTGTCCGCACCGCGAAAAGCTGGGCTGGTTGGAGGAAACCCACCTCATGGGCGCCTCGATGCGCTACGGCTACGACATTGCCACGCTCGGCCGCAAAACCCTGGCCGACATGCGCGCCTCGCAAACCGCCGAGGGGCTGGTGCCGGAAATTGCGCCCGAGTACGTGAAGTTTGAGTGGGGCGGCGACATTTTCCGCGACTCGCCCGAGTGGGGTAGCGCCAGCATCATCCTGCCCTGGTACCTCTATCAATGGTACGACGACCGGCCGGCGCTGGCCGAGAACTACGACATGATGCGCCGCTACGTGGCCTACCTCGGCACGCAGGCCAACGGCCACATCATCACCAAAGGCCTGGGCGACTGGTACGACCTCGGCCCCAAGCCGCCGGGCACCTCGCAACTCACGCCCATGGGCGTGACGGGCACCGCTACCTATTACTACGACCTCACCATTCTGGCCCAAATTGCCCGCCTGCTGGGCAAAACCGCCGACGCTACGACTTACGAGCAGCTGGGCGCGGAAGTGAAAACGGCTTTTAACCAGAAGTTTTTCAACCCCAGCACCAAGCAGTACGCCACCGGCAGTCAGGCCGCCAACGCCATGGCTGTGTACATGGGCCTGGTGGCTCCGGCCGATAAGGCCGCCGTGGTCGACAACATCGTGCAAGACATCCGCAGCCGCGACAACGCCCTGACGGCCGGCGACATTGGTTACCGCTACCTGCTGCGCGTGCTGGAAGATGCCGGCCGCTCCGACGTCATTTTTGCCATGAACAGCCGCACCGACGTGCCCGGCTACGGCTACCAATTGGCCCACGGCGCCACGGCCCTCACCGAGTCGTGGGCCGCGCTGCCCACCGTATCGAATAACCACCTGATGCTGGGCCACTTGCAAGAGTGGCTGTACGGTGGCCTGGCCGGGATACGGCCGGCTGAAGGGTCGGTGGCCTTCAACCACATTGACATTAAGCCCGAACCGGTGGGCGACGTGACCAGCGCTAAAGCCAGCCACCAGTCGCCCTATGGCCTCATTGCCAGCGACTGGAAAAAGTCGGCAAGCGGCTTCGCGCTGACGGTTACCATTCCGGCCAACGCCACGGCCACGGTTTACCTGCCCGCTGCGGCAGGGGCACGCATCTCAGAGGGCGGCCAGCCGCTGGCGCAGCATCCGGAGCTGCAGTCGCTGGGCATTGACCAGGGCCGGGCGCGCATTAAGGTGGGCTCGGGCACTTATCATTTTGAGGTTAACTCCTCTTTGTAATCGCATGAAAATCAAGCTTGCCTCCTTCCTGCTAATCAGCGGCATGTGCCAACCGGCTTGGGCGCAGAAAGTGCTGCCAAAAGAAGTGCCTGCTGCCGAGATGCAGAAGGTGTACGAGGAGGTGAAGACGCCCCACAAATACGGCCTTGTCCTCGTGACGGATGACAACCAGAAGAAGATGGATTGCCCCAGCGTGTTCCGCAAAAACGGGCAGTGGTGGATGACCTACATCATCTTCGACGGGCGCGGCTACGAAACCTGGCTGGCCCAGAGCAAAGACCTGCTAAAGTGGGAAACCAAGGGCAAAATCCTGTCCTTCACGGACACCACTGATTGGGACACCAACCAAAAGGCCGGCTACGTGGCCCTGCAAGACCCCAAGTGGGGCGGCAGCTACGAGTGGCAGCCTTACCAGGGGAAGTATTGGCTGTCGTACTTCGGCGGTAACTCGCGCGGGTACGAAAAAGGCCTACTCTCCATCAGCCTGGCCTCGACCGACAAGGACCCCACCACCCTGCCCACGTGGCAGCGGCTTGCCAAACCGGTGCTGCGCCCCGACGACAAGGACGTGCGCTGGTGGGAAAATCACACTATCTACAAAAGCTCCGTGACCTGGGACAAGGCCAAACTCACCGGCCACCCCTTCGTGATGTACTACAACGCCAACGGCGACAGCCTCAACGCCAAACGCGGCGCTGAGCGCATCGGCATGGCCGTGAGCGACGACATGACGCACTGGCAGCGCTACCTGCGCAACCCCGTGCTGAACCACCACACCGGCATCACCGGCGACGCCTATTTGCAGAAGATGGACAGCGGCCTGTGGGTGATGTTCTACTTCGGCGCCTTCTACCCCGGCGTGAAGGGCGCCGTGAACCGCTTCGCTTGCTCCTACGACCTCACCCACTGGACCGACTGGACCGGTGCTAACCTGGTAGAACCCTCCGAGCCCTACGACGAGCTGTTTGCCCATAAGTCCTTCGTGCTGAAATACAAAGGCGTGGTGTACCACTACTACTGCGCCGTGAACAAGGCCGACCAGCGCGGCATTGCCGTGGCCACGTCGAAGGACTTGGGCAAGAGTGCGGTGGCATTTATCGCGCCGCCGGTGAAGAAGCCGAAAGAGAGTAAAAAATAGGCGGTTATGCAGAGCGTAGCGAAGCATCTCGCTCGCTTTGTTCGCACGGTTGATTTACTACCCCGAGCGAGATGCTTCGCTGCGCTCTGCATGACGTTCTGATATTCCAAAATCCCACCCAATGCCCCGTCTGCTCGCCCTGTTTCTACTGTTGCTCAGCGCAGCCAATACGGCTTTTGGCGCACAGCCGTCGGCGCGGGTCACGGCTGATTTCAACAAAGGCTGGAAGTTCTATCTGGGCGACGAAGCCGGTGCGAAAGAATCGGCTTTTGACGATGCCGCGTGGCGAAAACTCACGCTGCCGCATGACTGGAGTATTGAAGGCAAATTCGATGAGAAGAACCCCGCCAAGCCCGAGGGCGGCGGCTTGCCCACCGGCATCGGCTGGTACCGCAAGACGTTCACGCTACCGGCCACAGCGGGGCGCAACGTGTTTGTTGAGTTCGACGGCGTGTATAAGCACAGCGAGGTGTGGCTGAACGGTCATTCTCTTGGCTACCGGCCGAACGGCTACATCTCCTTCCGCTACGAACTGACGCCCTATCTGCGCCCCGCCGGCCAGCCCAACGTGCTGGCCGTGCGCGTCGACAACTCGGCCCAGCCGGACTCGCGGTGGTACACTGGCTCGGGCATCTACCGCAACGTGCGGCTGGTGACAACGCATCAGGTGGCCGTGGACGAGTGGGGCACCTTCGTGAGTACGCCCGCCGTGAGCGCCCAAGCCGCTACTGTGGCCGCGGTCACGCAGTTGCGAAATGCCACCGGCAAGCCGCAAACGGTGACGCTGCAAACGGTGCTGTTGGACGCAAGTGGGAAGGAAATAGTGCGCCAGTTGACAACGAGCGTGAAACTGAGCGGCGCAACAACCACAGTATCGCAAAAACTTACCCTGAAGAATCCGCAGCTCTGGTCGGTGACCAAGCCTTATTTGTACCGGGTGAAAACCACGGTGCTGACGGGACGGACAATTGAGGACGAATATGAAACACCGCTGGGCATTCGCACCTGCGTTTTCGATAGCCAGAAGGGCTTTCTGCTGAACGGCCAGCCGCTGCGCATCCAGGGCGTGAACCAGCACCACGACCTGGGGGCGCTGGGGGCGGCATTTAACGTGCGGGCGGCTGAGCGGCAGTTGCAGATTTTGCGCGCTATGGGCTGCAACGCCATTCGGATGTCGCACAACCCGCCCGCGCCGCAATTGCTGGATTTGTGTGACCGCATGGGCTTTCTGGTAATGGACGAGGCGTTTGACATGTGGCAGAAAAAGAAGAACGGCCAAGATTACCACCTTGACTTCAAGCAGTGGCACCAGCGCGACTTGGAAGACCAGATTCGGCGCGACCGCAACCACCCGAGCGTATTCATCTGGAGCATCGGCAACGAAATTCGCGAGCAGTTCGACAGCACCGGCACCCGCCTCGCCCGCGAGCTGACCGCCACCGTGAAGCGCCTCGACCCCACGCGCCCCGTCACTTCAGCCCTCACGGAGCAGGAGCCGGCTAAGAACTTCATCAGCCAAGCCAACGTGCTCGACGTGCTGAGCTTCAATTACAAGCACGCTGACTACCCCAAACTGCCCACCAGCTTCCCCGGTCAGCATTTCCTGGCTACCGAAATAGCGGCCGCCTACGAAACGCGCGGCCACTACGACCTGCCCTCCGACAGCCTGCGCATCTGGCCCAAAGACGGCAAAACCAAACTCACCACCGGCAACTCCGACTTCACCGCTTCCAGCTACGACCAAGCCGCGCCCTACTGGGGCGCCACCCACGAGGCAGCTTGGTGGGGCGTCAAGAACAGCCCGTTCATCAGCGGGGCCTTCGTGTGGAGCGGCTTCGACTACCTGGGCGAGCCCCTGCCCTACCCCTGGCCGGCGCGCAGCTCCTACTTCGGCCTCATCGACCTAGCCGGCTTCCCCAAAGACGCCTACTACCTCTACCAAAGCGAGTGGACCAACCAACCCGTGCTGCACCTGCTGCCGCACTGGAACTGGCGCCCTGGCCAAACCGTGGACGTGTGGGTCTACTACAGTCAAGCCGATGAGGTGGAGCTTTTTCTAAATGGTAAGTCGCTGGGCACGAAAAAGAAAGGCGCCGACGACCTGCACGTGATGTGGCGCGTGCCTTACGTCCCCGGCACACTGCAAGCCATTTCGCGCCGCGCCGGCAAAACTGTGCTGACCAGCACCGTAAAAACCGCCGGCCCCGCCGCCAAAATCGAGTTAACCGCCGACCGTAGCCAACTGCAAGCCAACGGCAAAGACTTGTCTTTTGTGACGGTTCGTGTGCTGGATGCGGCTGGCAACCTGGTGCCCGATGCGGCCAACCTGGTGAAGTTTTCGGTGAGCGGGCCTGGTTTTATTGCGGGCGTGGACAATGGGTACCAGGCTAGCATGGAGTCATTTAAGGCGCCTGAGCGCAAGACTTACAATGGGATGGCGCTGGCCATTATTCAGACGATGGAGAAGGGCGGGGCCATTACGCTTCGGGCAGATGCTGAGGGACCGACTAGCGCAACAGTAACGCTTCAAAGTCAGCCCTAATGGCTTACCCCTGCTCCTACTGGAGGAATAAGGGAGCCACGGGATTAAAGAATTGACTAAAATGAGAATGACTAGAATTCATATTCCATTTTTTTCCAGAGCGAAATGCCGCCTGGCTCCTCTTCTCCGCTGGAGAGGGGACTGGGGGATGAAGCCCCATGTCTGGTGTATCCTGCTCCTCCTGCCCTTCCTAGGACGCGCCCAGGAGGCCAGCGTCTATTTCTTCCCCAACGTCTCGCACGCACCAGTCATCTACCCCGGCCCCGAGGCCGACGGCTACCAGATTCCGCAGCTTACCGAAATCAACCGCGACCGGGCTCGCGCCACGGCCTACTCATTCGCTTCTGAGAAGGACGCGCTGACGGGCAACCGCAGCCTTAGCTCGCGTGTGCAGTCGCTCAATGGCTTGTGGGATTTCAGCTTCGCCAGCAAGCCCACTGATGCGCCCCGCGACTTCTACAAAAGCCGCGTGAAGGGCTGGAAGCAGCTGGCCGTGCCCTCCAACTGGGAGCTGAACGGCTACGACCTGCCCATTTACAAGAGCGCCAAGTACCCGTTTCGGCCCGTTGACCCGCCGTTCGTGCCGCAGGACTACAACGGCGTGGGCTCGTACCAGCGCAGCTTCACGGTGCCGGCCGGCTGGCAAAGCCAGAACGTGACGCTGCACTTCGGCGGCGTCAGCTCGGCGTTTAAAGTGTGGGTGAACGGGAAGTTTCTGGGCTACGGCGAGGACAGCTGCCTGCCCTCTGAGTTCAACGTGACGCCTTATTTGCAGGGCGGCGAAAATGTGGTGTCGGTGCAGGTAATGCGCTGGTCGGATGGCTCCTACCTCGAAGACCAGGACCACTGGCGGCTGAGCGGCATCTTCCGCGAGGTGCTGCTGCTGGCCGAGCCCAAGCTGCGCATTGCCGACTTCCACTGGCAGGCCAAGCTCGACAAGGACTACAAGGACGCGGTGCTGAGCATCCGCCCGCGCCTCGAAAATCTGACCGGCAACAACGACCTCGGCGGCTACCAGGTAGCGGCGCAGCTTTATGACCGGCAGGGCAAGCCGGTGCTGGAAAAACCCCTGCAAATCACAGCCGACGGCATCCTAAATGAGAAGTATCCGCGCCTCGACAACGCCAAGTTCGGTCTGCTCGAAACCACCGTGCGCAACCCGCTGAAGTGGAGCGACGAGGCGCCCAACCTCTACACGCTGGTGCTCACCCTCACCGACAAAACCGGCGCGGTGCTCGAAGCCAAGAGCTGCCGGGTAGGCTTCCGTAGCATTGAATTCTCGAAGGATAACGGCAAGCTGCTCATCAACGGCAAGCTCACCTACCTCTACGGCGTGAACCGCCACGACCACCACCCCGCCAAGGGCATGGCCGTGAGCCGCGACGACATTCGGGAAGATGTGCGCACGCTCAAGCAGTTTAATTTCAACTGCATTCGCACTAGCCACTACCCCAACGACCCCTACTTCTACGACCTCTGCGACGAGTACGGCATCCTCGTCATCGACGAGGCCAACCTCGAAACCCACGGCCTGGGCTCCAAGCTGAGCAACGACCCGGCCTGGACCGCCGCCTACCAGGAGCGCAGCATGCGCATGGCCCTGCGCGACAAAAACCACCCCAGTATCATCTTCTGGAGCCTGGGCAACGAGAGCGGCCGCGGCCCCAACCACGCCGCCATGGCTGCCTGGCTGCGCGATTTCGACATCACCCGGCCCATCCACTACGAGCCCGCGCAGGGCGACCCGCACCTGCCCGGCTACATCGACCCCTCCGACCCAAACTACCCCAAAAACCACGCCTACCGCATCCAGGTGCCGCGCGACCAGCCCTACGTGGACATGGTGAGCCGCATGTACCCCGGCCTGTTCACGGGCGAGCTACTGGCCAACCAGCCGAACGGCGATACCCGCCCCATTTTCTTCTGCGAGTACGCCCACTCCATGGGCAACGCCACCGGCAACATGAAGGAATTTTGGGACGGCTGGCGCGCCACCAAGCGCGTGATTGGTGGCTGCATCTGGGAGTTTAAAGACCAGGGCCTGCTGAAAAAAGACTCGACCGGTACCGCGTTTTACGCCTATGGCGGCGACTTTCAGGAGAAATACTACGACGACTTCACCATCAAAGGCATCGTGGCTTCGGACGGCAAGCCGCACGCCGCCATCTACGAGTGCAAGCGCGTGTATCAGCCGCTGGAATGCACCCTGGTGGATGCCGTCAAGGGCCTCGTACGAATAGAAAACCGCGCCGCACTGCTCAACGCCGACACCTACGCCGCCGCGCTGATTCTGCGCGAGAACGGCCGCATTATCAGCACCAAACCACTTCCCCGACTGCGGTTGGCAGCCGGGCGCGACACGGTAATTTCCCTGGCGAAATACCTGCCCAAGCTGAAAGCTGACGCGGAGTACCTGGCTAATATTTCCTTCACCTTGCCCCAACTGACGGCCTGGGCCGCTGCGGGCCACGAAGTCGCTACCAACCAGCTGGCCCTCACCGGCCTAGCCCAGCCCCAGGCGGCCTCGGGCAAGCAGCCAGCTGTGGCCGTACGCAACGATGCGACGGCTTACCAGCTAAGCGGCAAGGACTTTCAGGTAACCATTGACAAGGCCAGCGGGGCCCTCACCTCCTACCGTTACCGCGGCACCGAGCAGCTGGCGGCTCCGCTGCTGCCTCACTTCACCCGCCCCCTTACCGACAACGACCGGCGCGGCTGGAAGGCCGACAAGAAGCTGAAAGAGTGGTTTGCGGCCGAGCCCAAGCTGCAAAGCCTGACGCTGGACCAAAGTAACGCCAGCCGCCCGAGCCTCATGAGCACCTACGCCCTCATCGACGGCAAAACCACCGCGCGCGTGACCTACACGCTGAACGGCGACGGCGCCTTGAAAGTGGATTACGCCCTCACGCCCGCCGCCGGCCTGCCCAACATTCCGCGCGTGGGCATGCAGCTCGGTATCAAGCGCGCCTACGACAACATCAGCTTCTACGGCCGGGGCCCCCTGGAAAACTACATCGACCGCCGCTACGGCTTCGACGCGGGCATTTACTCGCAGCCGCTAAGCGAGTTTGCTGACTCCTACGTGGTGCCGATGGAATACGCCAACCGCACCGACGTGCGCTGGATGCAGCTCGCCGACAAGCAAAACACCGGCCTGCTGGTGGTAGCTGACAGCATGCTGAGCATGAGCGCCTGGCCCTACACCGAGCAGAACATCCGGCAAGCCCGGCACACCAACAAGCTGAAAGACGCCGGCTTTATCACCCTCAACATCGACCTCGCCCAGATGGGCGTGGGCGGCAACACCAGCTGGGACGCCCAGGCCGCCCCGATTGACAAATACCAGCTGCCCTCGAAACCTTATAGCTACAGCTTCTACCTGCTACCCGTCAGCGGCAAAAAGGATGCGAGCAAACTGGCTCAAAGCATTCGCTTTGCTAATCAACCCACTGAACGTCATGCAGAGCGCAGCGAAGCATCTCGCGTGCTGAAGTAATTCCTAGCGTCAACAACGAAGCGAGCGAGATGCTTCGCTGCGCTCTGCATGACGGCCATCATAAGAAACGCACCCCAATGCCCACCGACCACATCCACCTCAAAGGCATCACGTGGAACCACAGCCGCGGCTTCGTGCCGATGGCTGCCACTGCCCAACGCTTCTCGGAGCTGAACCCGAACGTGAGCATCACTTGGGAGAAACGCTCGCTGCAACAGTTCGCCGACGAGTCGATACAGCAATTGGCCGAGCGGTTCGACTTGCTGGTGATTGACCACCCGTGGGCCGGCTTTGCGGCGCGTACCGGCTCCATTCTGCCGTTGGATGAGTACCTGCCCGCCGAGTTTCTGGTCGACCAGCAAGCCAACACCGTGGGTCACTCCTTCGAAAGCTACAGCTTCAACGGCCACCAGTGGGCCTTGCCCATCGACGCGGCTACGCCCGTAGCCGCCAGCCGCCCCGACCTACTGGCCCAGCACGGCCTGGCCCTGCCCGAAACCTTCGCCGACCTCTTGGCCCTGGCCGACCGCGGCTTGGTGGCCTTCGCGCTCATCCCCATCGACACGCTGATGAGTTTCTACATGTTCTGCTGCTCGCTGGACGAAGACCCCTGCCAGCGCGAAAACGAAGTGGTGAGCGAGGCCGTGGGCGTGCAGGCCCTGCAGATGTTCCGCGAGCTGGCCAGCAAGGTGGACCCGGCCTGCTTCCACCGCAACCCCATTCAGGTGTACGAGGCTATGACGCAGACCGACGCGCTGGCCTACTGCCCCTTCGCCTATGGCTATTCCAACTACGCCCGCCGCGGCTACGCCCGCCGCCTGCTGCACTTCCACGACATGGTAAGCCTAGCGCCCGGTGGCACCCGCCTACGCAGCACGCTCGGCGGCACCGGCCTGGCCATCTCGGCCAAGTGCGCCGACGTAGCCACCGCCGTGCGCTACGCCGAGTTCGTGGCCTCGCCCACCTGCCAGCAAACGCTGTATTTCGACAACGGCGGCCAACCCGGCCACCTCGCCGCCTGGCAGGACGCGCAGGTGAACGCACAGTCCAGCAACTATTTTGCGGCCACGCTGCCGGCTTTGCAGCGCGCCTTCCTGCGCCCACGCTACCACGGCCACATGTACTTCCAAGACCACGCCGGCGAGCCCGTGCGCCAGTACTTGATGCACGGCGGCGACGAGCGCGCCCTGCTGCGCGAGCTGAACGAGCTATATGTGAAATCCAGAACGATGTAACGTGGACTCTGCGAGTCCGCGCAACGAGCGTAGCGAGTGACTCGCGCCTTCACCGTCCTTACGCCAATACTCGCAGTGCTCGTTGCGCGGACTCGCAGAGTCCACGCAACATCACAACCAACAATCTATGTCTCTCCCCCTCTCCGGCCTACTAGTCATCGAATTTAGCCAGTTCCTAGCCGCGCCCTCGGCGGGCCTGCGGCTGGCCGACCTCGGCGCGCGCGTCATTAAAATTGAGCGGCCGGGCACCGGCGAGGCCGGCCGGCAGATTGCCATCAAAAACCTGTTTGTGGAAGACAGCAGCCTGGTGTTTCACACCATCAACCGCAATAAGGAATCCTACGCCGCCGACCTCAAGAATCCCGATGACCTGGCCCAGGTGAAGCAGCTGTTGGCCCGGGCTGACGTGATGACCCACAACTTCCGGCCGGGCATCATGGAAAAAATCGGCCTCGGCTACGACGATGTGCGCGCCCTGAACCCGCGCCTCATCTACGGCGTGGTGACGGGCTACGGACCCACTGGTCCCTGGGCCACCAAGCCGGGGCAGGATTTGCTGATTCAGTCAATGTCGGGCCTCACATACTTGTCGGGCACGAAGGATGACGGCCCCACGCCTTTCGGTATTGCCGTGGCCGATATTATTTGCGGCTCGCACTTCGCGCAAGGGCTGCTGGCGGCGCTGGTCCGGCGCGATAAAACCGACCGGGGCGCTCTGGTCGAAGTCAGCTTGCTGGAATCGGTGCTCGACATGCAGTTTGAGCTGCTGACCACCCACCTGAACGACGGCGGCCAGCTGCCGCAACGCGGTGCGGCGCGCGGCACCGCTCATCCTTACCTGAGCGCCCCCTACGGCATCTATCAAACTCAGGACGGCTACCTGGCTCTGGCCATGGGCAACCTGGATAAGCTCGATACCACGCTGAACCTGGGCATTCTGGCTGACTACCCCACGGCAAATTCCTGGTTCGACGGCCGCGACGACATCAGTGCCCGCTTAGCCGCAGCCTTGCGCGAAGCCTCCACCGCCACCTGGCTCGCGAAGCTGGAGCCACTGGGCATCTGGTGCGCTGAGGTGCTGAACTACCAGCAGGCCACCAGCAGCCCCGGCTTCGAGGTGCTGGGAATAAAGCAGCTGGTGAACCTCAGTAACGGGCAGCAGCTAGCCACCACGCGCTGCCCCATCCGCATTGATGGCGAACGATTGTATTCAGACAAGGCGGCGCCCCGACCGGGAGTTGACACGGAGGCTATTCGGGCGGAATTTGGTCTTGTGTCAGAGGCTAGCCTCCCCTCTTTGCGTGCTGGCCTTTGGGAGAGTGAGGTTAGTGCAGCGAGCAAACCGCTCGATGGCCTGCTGGTAGTTGATTTCAGCCAGTTTCTTTCCGGCCCCTCGGCCGCCCTGCGGCTGGCTGACCTCGGAGCGCGTGTTATCAAAATTGAGCGGCCCGAAACGGGCGACATCTGCCGACACCTCTACACTTCGAACATCATTATGAACGGCGAGTCGTCGGTGTTTCACGCCATCAACCGCAACAAGGAAAGCTTCGCCGTCGACCTCAAAAACGAGGACGACAAAGCTCGGGTGTGGGAACTGCTCGCCCGCGCCGACGTGGTGATGCACAACTACCGCCCCGGCGTGATGGAGCGCCTCGGCTTCGACTACGCCCGCGTGCAAGCGCAGAACCCCAACGTGGTGTACGGCGAAATATCCGGCTACGGCCCCGAAGGCCCCTGGCGCGATAAGCCCGGTCAGGACCTACTGCTACAATCCGTGTCGGGCCTGACCTGGCTGAGCGGCAACGCCGATGCTGGCCCCGTGCCCATGGGCCTGTCCATCGTGGATATGCTGGCAGGGGCGCACCTGGCGCAGGGACTGCTGGCCTGCCTCGTGCGGCGCGGCCGAAGCGGCGCGGGCGGGCTGGTGCAGGTGAGCATGCTGGAATCGGCCTTCGATTTTCAGTTCGAAACCATCACCACCTTCTTCAACGACGGTGGCGCGCTGCCCGAGCGCACCCGACATAATAACGCCCACGCCTACCTTGGCGCGCCCTACGGCATCTACCAGACCAGCAACGGCTTCCTGGCCCTGGCCATGGGCTCAATTCCCAAGCTGGGCCAGCTGCTGGGCTGTCCGGCGTTGCTGAGCTACGGGGAAGTGGCGCAGGCTTTCACGCAGCGCGACGAGATAAAAGCCACCCTGGCCGCGCACCTGCGCACCGCCACCACCGAAGCCTGGCTGGCCGTGCTGGAGCCCGCCGACATCTGGTGCGCCAACGTGCTGACCTGGGACAAGCTGCTGGCGCACGAAGGCTTCGCGGCGCTGAACATGGTGCAAGAGGTGACAATGGCTGACGGCTACCGCTACCGCACCACGCGTTGCCCCATCCGCCTCGATGGCGAGTTGCTGACCTCGTCCGTGGGCTCCCCCCAACTGGGCCAGGACAACGCCGCCATCCTGGCCGAACTAGCCACTTTGCAACCCGCCCGCCATGACGCCTGAGCCCACCGTTTTCCGCATTGCCGTGCGCAAGTTTGGCCCGTTCGAAAGTGCCATGGCGAAGCTGTGGTCGGGCTTCTGCGAGGAAACCGGCTGCCCGCTAGCTGTGGAGATGGTGCCCATGGACCTGCACGAGCTACACGCCAGCCTGCTCACGGATGAAGGTCTTAAAAATGGCGCCTGGGACGTGGCCCACATCAGCACCGACTGGCTGGCCGAAGCTCAAGCCGTCGATGCCCTAGAAAACCTCGTGCCCTACCTCACTCCGAACCCGCCAGTTGATTTTCCGCAGGGCTGGAGTCCCTCACTTTTAGGCATGCAGCAATTTGGCGACGCCGTGCTGGGACTACCTTTCCACGACGGGCCTGAGTGCCTGATTTACCGCCGCGACTTGTTTGAGAACCCCGCCGAGCAAGCGGCCTTCCAGCAACAGCACGGCCGGCCGCTGCAAGTGCCCGAAACCTGGGAGGAATTCCAGGCCGTGGCACGCTTCTTCCAGCGCCCTGCCAACAATTTGTACGGCCTCGTAGCCGCTGGCTACCCCGACGGCCACAACACGGTCTTCGACTTCTGCCTGCACCTCTGGACGCGTGGCGGCCAGCTGGTTGACACCCAAGGTCAGGTGCGCATCGACAGTGCTGCGGCGACCGAGGGGCTCGCGTTCTACCGGGAGTTGCTCCGCGACCACGCCGCCGCGCATCCACAGACCATGCAGTATGAGTCGGTAACGGCCGGTCAGGCCTTTGCGCGCGGCGAAGCGGCTATGATGGTTAACTGGTTTGGCTTTGCGGCCGTGTGCGACGTGGATACTGCTTGCCCGGTAAGGGGCCAGGTCGATATTGCCCCAATTCCACAGGGCGCGGGCGGGCAGTCGGCTTCGCTGAACGTGTACTGGCTCTACGCCATCGGCGCGGGCAGCCGGTACAAGGATGTGGCCTACGAGTTTCTGCGCTACGCCACCCGCCCCGAAAACGACAAGTTGCTGACGCTGGAAGGCGGCATCGGCTGCCGGATTTCGACCTGGCACGACGCTGACATTAATGGCCTCGTGCCCTACTATCACAAGCTGGAGCAACTGCACCAACAGGCCGAAACGCTGCCCCGCCACACCAACTGGGCGCGCATCGCCGCCATTATTGACGAAGTGGTGCTGCAAGCCATCAACACCGACGCGCCGGTGGCCGAGCTACTCGCCGCGGGCCAACAGAAAATCAACTCGCTTGACCATGTTTAACATCGACAGCCACGAAATCAACTACCTGCCCGTGCTGCCGCAGCGGCCGTTGCCCATCGTCATCATCGGAGCTGGCGGCATCGTGAACGACGCGCATTTGCCAGCCTACCGCAAGGCCGGGTTTGAGGTCGTCGGCATCACCAACCGCACCCGGGCCCGGGCCGAAAAGCTGGCCGCTACCTGGGGCATCCCGCACGTGTACGACTCGGTGGCCGAGGCCGTGGCCCACGCGCCCGCCAATGCCGTGTACGACATCACCATCATGCCCGAGCAGTTTGTAGAAACGCTAAACCAATTGCCTGATGGTGCGGGTGTGCTGATTCAGAAGCCCATGGGCGACTACTTCTGGCAAAGCCAGGAAATACTGGAGGTGTGCCGCCGCAAGAACCTGGTGGCCGCCATCAACTGCCAGCTGCGCTTTGCGCCCTACGTGGCCGCCGCCCGCGAAATGCTGCGCCAGGGCCTTATCGGGGAGCTGTACGATATGGAAGTGCGCGTGACACTGGAGACACCCTGGGAGCTGTTTCCGCACGTGATGGTGCACCCACGCCTCGAAATTCAGTACCACAGCATCCACTACATCGACCTGATTCGCAGCTTTCTGGGCGAGCCCGCTCGCGTGCTGGCCAAGACGCTGCGGCACCCCGCCAAGGCGCTGTCCTCGTCGCGCTCCACCATTCTGTTCGACTACGGCGACACGATGCACGCCGTCATCAACACCAACCACGACCATTCCTTCGGCCCCGAAAACCAGGAGAGCTTTATCAAATGGGAAGGCACAAAAGGCGCCATCAAGGCCCGCATGGGCCTGCTGATGGACTACCCGAACGGCGTGCCCGACAAGTTTGAGTACTGCCTGCTGCGCGAGGGCGAAAAGCCGGTATGGCACACCGTGGCGTTGGAAGGTTCGTGGTTTCCGGATGCCTTCATGGGCACAATGGGCAGCCTGATGCGCTATAAAAACGGCGAAACAGACGTGCTGCCCACCAGCGTGGAAGACGTGATAAAAACCATGGCCGTGGTGGAAGCAGCTTATGCGTCGAGCGACGGCAACGCCACAACAAGTGGCTCTAACCGCGAAAATGTTACGTCATAAAGTAGGTCATGCAGCGCGCAGCGAAGCATCTCGTGTGCGCGACGCAATTAGTTACTGCCACAAGCGAGATGCTTCGCTGCGCGCTGCATGACGGTCTGGGTTTGACTATCCAGCCCAGCAACTAAAAACGAGTAATTGACTACCAACTCATGTACTTCAAATCGACTTTTTTCGAAGACTACACCCTCGGCGATAAGCGCGTGACGCTGGGCCGCACCATCACCGAAACCGACTTCGTGGTACACGCCGGTCACACGGGCGACTTCTTCCCCCACCACCTCGACGCGGAGTGGAGCAAAACCCAGCCCTTCGGCCAGCGCATTGCGCACGGCACCATGATTTTCAGCATCGGCATCGGCCTCACCGCCTCGGAAATCAACCCCGAAGCCTTCTCCAAAGGCTACGACCGGCTGCGCTTCGTGAAACCCGTTTTCATTGGCAACACCATCCACTCAGAAGTTACGATTTCGGCCAAGGAAGAAGGCAAAAAGCCCGGCTACGGCACCGTTACTGAGCACGTGGAAGTCATCAACGAGCGCGGCGAAGTGGTGCTGGCCTGCGACCACCTGCTGGTGGTGAAATTGCGCGCTTGAGACCATCAATAAAACGGTCATGCTGAGCGCAGCCGAAGCATCTCTACCGCATTGGTAATTGATTGCATTGCGCGGTAGAGATGCTTCGGCTGCGCTCAGTATGACGCCCTTTTTCTCATTCTTGTAACTCAAATCCCACCCCATGGCCCTTGCTCCTGCTTCCACCCCGCCACCCGTTGCTACCGGCAGCCCCGCCAGTGGCCGCGCCTACCTGCTGCCGTTTATTCTGGTGGTGGGTGTGTTTTTCCTGTGGGGCATGGCGCATAGCCTCGACTCCATCCTGATTCCGCACCTTCAGAAAGCCTGCCAACTCAACAACCGGCAGTCAACCTTCGTGGACACGGCCGTGTTTCTGGCTTACTTCCTGATGGCCATTCCGGCCGGGATATTGCTCAAGCGGCTGGGCTACAAGGCCACCATCATTCTGGGGCTGCTGGCCTTTGCGGGCGGGGCGTTTCTGTTCGTGCCGGCTGCTGACGCCCGCTCCTACGGCCTGTTTCTGGCCGCGCTGTTCATCATTGGCTGCGGGCTGACAACCTTGGAAACCGCCGCCAACCCCTACGCCGCCGTGCTCGGCCCGCCCGAGTCGGCCACGAGCCGGCTGAACCTGGCGGCCTCGTTCAACGGGCTGGCCGTGTTCGTAGCGCCCATCATCGGGGCCAACCTGATTTTGTCGGGCAAGGAATACACCAAGGCCCAGCTGGCCGCCATGCCCGAGGCCGTTCGCATCGCCTACCTCAACCACGAAGCGGCAGCTGTGAAACTGCCTTACATCGTGCTGGCCAGCGTGCTGGTGGCCGTGGCGGTGCTGTTCTTTTTCAGCAAGCTGCCCGAAGTGCGGGCCGCCGAAGCCGAGCCGTCGGAAGGCGGCGGCTTCTTCGCGGTGCTCAAGCACCGGCACCTCACCTGGGCCGTGGTGGCGCAGTTTTTCTATGTGGGAGCGCAGGTATGCGTCACGAGCTTCTTCATCCGGATGGCCAAGCAAGGCGCCGGCGTGGATGAGAAAACGGCCGGTTACTACCTGGCCGTTTACGGGCTGCTGTTCATGGTGGGGCGCTTCATTGGCACTGCTTTGCTGAAGTACATCGCCTCGCAGCGGCTGCTGTCGATTTATGCCGTTGTCGCCATGGCGCTGTGCGCGGTGGCCGTGTTCGGCGACGGGGCCTACGTTATCTACGCCCTAGGCGGACTGGGCTTTTTCATGAGCATCATGTTCCCCACCATCTTCGCCCTGGGCATTGCCGGCCTCGGCGACGACACGAAGCCCGGCTCGTCGTGGCTGGTGATGTCCATCGTGGGTGGCGCCATCATGCCGCCGCTAATGGGCACCCTCATCGACATGCGCGGTGATAATATTCAAATTGGCTACCTCATCCCGATGGTATGCTACCTGGTGATTCTGCTGTTCGGCATGTATGGCTACCGCATCAAAGGGCAGTTGGCCTAACCGTCTGGCCTATACCAGACTGTGATGCAGCGCGCAGCGAAGCATCTCGCTTGTGGCAGTAACTAATTGCGTTGCGCACGCCAGATGCTTCGCTGCGCGCTGCATAACAGTCAAAAAACTACAGCTCAACTGATAACACGAATGAAAACCCGCTTGCTTCCCAAGGCCCTCCTGTTGCTCGCGCTGCCGACGCTCGGCCTGCTGCCGGCCTCGGTGCGCGCCCAGCAAGCACTTGATTTAGAATCCGCCTTCAAAAACCCGCCCGAAGCCGCGCGGCCGTGGGTGTTCTGGTACTGGATGAATGGCGCCGTGACCCCGGCAGGCATTACCGCCGACTTGGAGGCCATGAAGGAAGCCGGCATTGGCGGGGCGTATCTGATGCCCATAAAGGACGTGGAGAATCCGCCGGCCGTTTCGCCGCCGGCCCGGCAGCTTTCGCCGCAGTGGTGGGCCATGGTGAAGCACTCCATGCAGGAAGCCGACCGGCTAGGCTTGAAGCTCGCCATGCACGTCAGCGACGGCTTCGCGCTGGCAGGCGGGCCGTGGATTACGCCGGAGCTGTCGATGCAGCACGTGGTGTCGGCTCAAACACAGGTGATGGGCGGCAAAAAGCTGAGCCTGACGCTGCCCCAGCCGCCCCGGACGCAGGGCTACTACCGCGACGTGGCGGTGTACGCCTACCCCACGCCCACTGGCAGCGGCGTTTCCACCGCCACCGTGAAGCCGCAAATAACCAGCAGCCTGACCGGCGAGAATCTGGAGCTGCTGGCCACGCCCGGCAACAAAAAAGGCTTCAAAACCAGCGAAACCGGCTGGATTCAATACGCATTCGAACAGCCGTTCACCTGCCGCAGCATCCGCATCCGCTCTAACGGCTATAACTACCAGGCCAACCGCCTACGCGTGGAAGTAAGCGACGATGGCCGCACGTTCCGGCCCGTGACGCGCCTGCAGCCGCCTCGCAGCGGCTGGCAGGACAGCAGCGCCGTGACGCACGCGCTGCCCGCCACTACGGCCCGATTTTTTCGCTTCCTGTACGACCCCGCCGGTTCGGAGCCGGGCGCTGAGGACCTCGACGCGGCCAAGTGGAAGCAAAGTCTGAAAGTTTCGGAAATCCAGCTTTCTAGCGAGGCACGCATTCATCAATTTGAGGGCAAGAACGGCGACGTGTGGCGCGTGAGTGAGCGCAGCACGCCCGTCCAGTTGCCCGACGCGCAGTGCGTACCGCTGGGCAAAGTCATCAACCTCACTGACAAGCTCGACGCCAACGGCCGCCTGACCTGGACCGCGCCGCCCGGCCGCTGGACCATCCTGCGCATGGGCCACACCAGCACCGGCCAAGTCAACACCACCGGCGGCGGCGGGCGCGGGCTGGAATGCGACAAGTTCAACCCCGCTGCGGTGAGTATGCAGTTTGATAAGTGGTTTGGCGAGGCGGTGCGGCAGGGCGGGCCGGAGCTGGCGGCGCGGGTGCTCAAGGGCTTCCACGTGGACAGTTGGGAGTGCGGCTCGCAGAACTGGTCGGCCAACTTTCCGGCCGAGTTCAAGCAGCGGCGCGGCTACGACCTGCTGCCCTGGCTGCCCGTGATGGCCGGCGTGCCCCTGGCCAACGCCGACCAGTCGGAACGCGTGCTGTTCGATGTGCGCCAGACCATTGCAGAGCTAGTAAACGACAAGTTCTACGTGACGCTACGCGACTTGGCGCACGCCAAAGGCTGCACGTTTTCGGCCGAAGCCATTGCGCCCACCATGGTCAGCGACGGCCTGCTGCACTACCAGCACGCCGACGTGCCGATGGGCGAATTCTGGCTGCGCAGCCCCACCCACGACAAGCCCAACGACATGCTCGACGCCGTGTCGGGCGCGCACATCTACGGCAAGAACATCGTGCAGGCCGAAGCCTTCACAGAGCTAAAACTGGCCTGGGACGAGCACCCCGGCATGCTCAAGGCGCTGCAAGACCGCAACTACGCGCTGGGCGTCAACCGGATGGTGTACCACGTGTTCGTGCACAACCCCTGGCTCGACCGCAAGCCGGGCATGACCCTGAGCGGCATCGGCCTGTTTTTCCAGCGCGACCAAACCTGGTGGAAGCCCGGCCGCGCCTGGGTCGACTACGCCCGCCGCTGCCAGGCGCTGCTGCAACTCGGTAGCCCTGTTGTGGATGTGGCCGTGTTCACGGGTGAGGAAACGCCACGACGGGCAATTCTGCCCAATCGGCTGGTAAACGACCTGCCCGGCATTATGGGCCCGCAAGCCGTAGCCGCCGAGCAAAAACGCCTCGCCAACGCGGGCCTGCCCATGCGCGAGCAGCCGGAGAAAGTATCCGCCTCGGCCAACATGGAAACCGCCGACATGCTGGTAGACCCTCTGCACGGCTACGCCTACGACTCCTTTAACAAAGACGCGCTGCTACGGCTGGCCAAGGTGGAAAACGGCCGCATTGCGCTGCCGGGCGGGGCCAACTACGGCCTGCTGGTGGTGCCGGGCGCGCTGAAGATGAGCCCGGATAGCAGCGCCATGTCGCTCGAGGTGGCGACGAAGCTAGAGGAACTGGTGCAGGAGGGGGCCACCGTGTTGCTTAACCGGCAGCCCAATCACTCGCCGGGGTTGCAAGGTTTTCCAAACGCGGATAAGCAGGTTCGACAATTGACTGCTACGCTGAACCAGACTACTAATTCGCCGGCCTCGGCGTCTACGACAGCGGGCGGAGCGGCGACGGGTTCAGCAGCAAAAGGCCGTGTGCTGCGGGAGCCTTATCAAGCCGATTCTTTTGACGCGCTGGGCTTTACCCGCGACGTAGTGGCCAGCACTACCAGCGGCCAGCGCGCCCGCGGTATTGCCTGGACGCACCGCACCGACACGCAGTTTGACCTCTATTTCATTTCCAACCAGCTCGATTCTGCCCGCACCATCAACCTGAGCTTGCGCGTAGCCGGGCGGCAGCCGGAGCTATGGGATGCCGTGACCGGTGAAATTCGCCCGGCTACTGACTGGAAAATTGAAAACGGCCGCACTTTGCTGCCGCTGCATCTGGACCGTAATGGCTCCGTCTTCGTGGTTTTCCGAGAACCTGCAACACCGCCCAGCGCGCACGACGATTTGAATGCCTTGGCAATGCAGCCGGTGCAAACCCTCGGGGGGCCCTGGCAGGTGCAATTCGATTCGAAAATGCGCGGCCCGGCCCGGCCCGTAGCCTTCGCCAAGCTCACGGATTGGAGCCAGCACTCAGACGCAACCATCCGCCATTACTCCGGCACGGCCACTTACACCCAGACCTTCCGCTGGCAGCCCCCGAAGCAGCTCAAGCAGCAGAAAGGCAAGCTGGCCGGCACGCCTTCAACCCGGGTTTACCTGGACCTTGGCACCGTGGCCAACCTGGCCGAAGTGCGCGTGAACGGCCAGCCCTGTGGCATTGCCTGGACGCCACCCTACCGCCTCGACATTACCCCGGCGCTGAAAAAGGGCAATAACCAAATAGAAATCAGCGTCACCAACACCTGGGCCAACCGCCTCATCGGCGACCAGGCCCTGCCTGCTGACCAGCGCCCTACCTGGACCCCGGCCCCCTTGCCTGCCGCCGATAAGCCGCTTTTGCCAGCCGGCCTGCTGGGGCCAGTCACCATTGGCCTCGGCAACGTTCCGTCATTCTCCTTCAAAGTAGATTAGTTTTTATGCGAGTAGCTATTCAAAAACTCGGCCTTGGCCTCCTGGCAATGGCTTTTGCGGGCCCGGTTTTGGCGCAGCAAAAAGCCCTAACCAACACCGCCGCCAGCTCCCACGCCAAGCTCAGTAGCGTGGACATGGGCAGCGTGCAATGGACCAACGGCTTCTGGGCCGAGCGCTTCGACGTGTGCCAGAAATCGATGATTCCGACCATGTGGGCGCTCTACCATTCTGACCGCAACCACGCTTACAAGAATTTCGAAATTGCGGCGGGCCTGGAGAAAGGTGCACACAAGGGCCCGCCCTTCCACGATGGCGACTTTTTCAAGCTGCTGGA
The DNA here is from genome assembly GCF_015694735.1 of Hymenobacter properus. Classification (GTDB taxonomy): domain Bacteria; phylum Bacteroidota; class Bacteroidia; order Cytophagales; family Hymenobacteraceae; genus Hymenobacter; species Hymenobacter properus. The sequence goes on from NZ_JADQDP010000001.1 coordinate 1,246,925, forward strand.
GGCGCTATCGGCCTCCTACGCCGTGACGCACGACCCCAAGCTAGACCAGCAGCTCGACGAGGCCATTGCGCTGGTGGTGAAGGTGCAGCGGCCCGATGGCTACCTAAGCACCCAGAGCACCATCGCAGAGCTGAACAACCCGGGGCAAAAGGCGGCATTCAAGAATCGGCTGAATTTTGAGACCTACAACCTGGGCCACCTGATGACGGCCGGCTGCGTGCATTACCGCGCCACAGGCAAAACCACGCTGCTGAATGCGGCGAAGAAAGCGACCGATTATCTGTATAATTTCTACAAAACGGCCTCGCCCGAGCTGGCGCGCAACGCCATTTGCCCGGCGCACTACATGGGCGTGGTGGAAATGTACCGCACCACCCGCGACCCGCGCTACCTGGAATTGGCCGAGAGCCTCATCAACATCCGCGGGCTGGCCGCCGACATCGGCACCGACGACAACCAGGACCGCCTGCCCTTCCGGCAGATGCAAAAGGCCGGCGGCCACGCCGTGCGCGCCAACTACCTCTTCGCCGGCGCGGCCGACGTGTACGCCGAAACCGGCGACAAGACGCTGCTCACCACCTTGGATAGAATGTGGGACGACGTGACCCAACACAAAATGTACGTGACCGGGGCCTGCGGCGCGCTCTACGACGGCGTGTCGCCCGACGGCACGGCCTACAAGCCCGACACGGTGCAGAAAATCCACCAGGCCTACGGGCGAGACTACCAGCTGCCCAACCTCACGGCCCACGGCGAAACCTGCGCCAACATCGGCAACGTGCTATGGAACTGGCGCATGCTGCAAATCACCGGCGAAGCCAAGTACGCCGACGTGATGGAAACGGCCCTCTATAACAGCGTGCTTTCCGGCATCAGCCTCGACGGGCAGCGCTTCCTGTACACCAACCCGCTGGCATATTCCACGGACCTGCCGTTTTCGCAACGCTGGTCGAAGGAGCGGGTCGACTACATCAGTCTGTCCAACTGCTGCCCGCCCAACGTGGTGCGCACCATCTCGGAGGTGAACAACTACATGTACAACACGTCGGACAAGGGACTGTTTTTCAATCTATACGGTGGCAATAACCTGACCACGAAGCTGAAAGACGGTTCGCCGCTCAAGCTGACGCAGGAAACCAATTACCCCTGGGACGGTAGCGTGAAAGTGATGCTGCAGACCGCGCCGAAGAAGCCGTTTTCGATGTTTTTCCGGGTGCCCGGCTGGAGCGAAGGCGCGACGCTGCTGGTGAATGGCCAGCCCGTGGCCGCCAAGCTCACTCCCGGCCAGTACGCCGAAATCAACCGCCGCTGGAAAACCGGCGACAAAGTGGAGCTGCAGCTCCCAATGCCTGCGCAGCTCCTTGAAGCCAACGCTTTAATCGAAGAAACCCGCAACCAGGTGGCCGTGCGCCGCGGCCCGGTGGTGTACTGCCTCGAAGCCAGCGACCTGCCCGCCGGCAAGCCCCTCAGCGGCCTGATTGTAAACGCCAACACCGTCTTCACGCCCCGCCACACCACCATTGCCGGCTCGGACGTGGTGTGGCTGGAAGGCCAAAGTGAATTCGCCGACAACTCGGCCTGGAAGGGCCAGCTCTACCATCCCATTTCCAAGGAAAAGCCCGCCACGGTTCCCTTTAAGCTAATTCCCTACTATGCCTGGGGCAACCGCGGCCTGCACGACATGGAGGTGTGGCTGCCGGTGAGTAGGTAGCCTCAATCGACTGCTTTACGTGCCGTCGTGCAGAGCGCAGCGAAGCATCTCGCGTGCTATGCTAATTCAATTAAGGACAGTTTGTTTACTGCGGCACGCGAGATGCTTCGCTGCGCTCTGCATGACCGCCGGTTACCATCCAAATCTTACATGAGAACCAAGCATCTTTCTCTCCTCTGCCTCACCCTGCTGCTCCCGCTGCTAAGCCACGCCCAGCTGCGCCTCGCTTCCCTGTTCACCGACAACATGGTGCTGCAGCAGCAGGCCGAGTGCGCCGTGTGGGGCTGGGCCAAGGCTGGCAGCACCATCACCGTCAATCCTTCGTGGGGCAAGCAGAAATACACCGCCCAGGCCGACGCCACTGGCAAGTGGAAAGTGAAAGTGAAGACACCAGCCGCCAGCTACACGCCCTACACGCTGGGCATCAGCGGCGACGGGCCGGCCGTGCAGCTCCGGAACGTGCTGGTGGGCGAGGTGTGGCTCTGCGGCGGGCAGTCGAACATGGAAATGCCGATGAAGGGCTTCAAAGGCCAGCCGGTGCTGGGCTCGAACGAGGCCATCCTGCACTCGAAGAATGACCAGTTGCGGCTCTACACCGTTCCCCGCTCGTCGGTGACGGAGGTGCAGGAGAATAGCAAGCCCTCGCCCTGGCGCGTAGCCGAGCCCGAGGCGGTGAGCAACTTTAGCGCCACGGCCTACTACTTTGGGCGGCTGTTGCAAGAGCAGCTTGGGGTGCCGGTGGGGCTACTGCACTGCAGCTACAGTGGCTCCTTCATCGAGGCGTGGATGGACGCCGAGACGGTGCGGCAGTTTGCCGGCGTGAAAGTGCCGGCCAAGGGCGACACCATCAAGCTGGTGAGCCGCACGGCCACCACGCTGTACAACGGCATGCTGCATCCTATTGAAGGCTACGGCATCAAGGGCGCCATCTGGTACCAGGGCGAATCGAACTACGACAACCCCGACGAGTATGCCAACAAGCTGGCCACGCTGGTAAAGCTGTGGCGCACGAAGTGGGGCATGGGCGAATTTCCCTTCTACTACGCCCAGATTGCACCCTTCGACTACACCCGCACCTCCAAGAACAAAGGCGGCAAGTACAACTCGGCCTTCCTGCGCGATGCCCAGCGCAAGGCCCAGGACCAGATTCCTAACGCCGCGATGGCCGTGCTGCTCGACGTGGGCGAGGAGGCCAGCATCCATCCCATGCGCAAGGAGCCCGGAGGCACGCGCCTGGCCCTGCTGGCCCTGGCCCAGACCTACGGCCGCAAAGGCTTCGGCGCCCTGCCTCCCACCTACGAGTCGATGACGGTGAAAGACAACACGGTGGCCGTGCGTTTCAAAAATTCGCCGATGGGTATGACAACGTTCGGGCAGGAGCTTACGGGCTTTGAAATAGCCGGCGCCGACCAGAAATGGTACCCTGCCAAAGCCAGCATCAGTGGCAGCGTCATCAACGTTTCGGCCGAGGCAGTGAAGGCGCCGGTGGCGGTGCGCTACGCGTTTCAGGACTTCACCAAGGCCACGCTGTTCAGCAACGAAGGGCTGCCGGTGTCGTCGTTCCGCACGGATGATTGGGCGCAATGAGAAAGGCCACAAGCGCTACTTTGACGGTCATGCAGCGCGCAGCGAAGCATCTCGCGTGGAGCAGTAATTCGTTTACATCAGCACGCAAAAAGCTTCGCTGCGCGCTGCATGACGGCCTGATGTCTCATCCGAATCGGACGCGGCAAGTGCTTCTGCTGTTTCTGCTACTCCCCTTCTTCACCCGCGCCCAAAGCCCCGAACTTGCCTCCAACAACATCACCTGGACCTCCCCCAGCAAAAACGCCGGCGAATCGATGCCCTGCGGGGGCGGCGACATTGGCCTGAACGTATGGGCTGAAAACGGCGACGTGTTGTTCTACATTGCCCGCAGCGGCACGTTTGATGAGAACAATTCGCTGCTGAAGCTAGGGCGCGTGCGCCTGCGTCTCTCGCCCAATCCATTCGAGAAAGGCGCTTTCAAGCAGCAACTAGCGCTGCAAACGGGCGACGTAACGCTCACCGGCACTGCGGGCAAGGCCACGACGCAGATTCACGTTTGGGTAGATGTGTTCCGGCCCGTGGTGCATGTGGAAGTGAGCAGCACCGAGCAGCTCGCGGCCACGGCCAGCTACGAAAGCTGGCGCTTCCAGGACCGGGTGCTGAAGGGCAAGGAAAACAACCAGAACTCCTACAAATGGGCGCCGCAAGGCGAGGTCAAAACCCGGCACGACAGCATCAGCTTCCAAGGGCACACCGTGGAGTTTTTCCACCAGAACCAGCCGCAAACGGTGTTCGATGTAACCGTGCAGCAGCAGGGCCTGGCGGCAGTGAAAGGCCAGCTCTACAATCCCCTGCAACACCTGATTTTTGGCGGCCTGTTGTGGGGCGAAAACATGCTTCCGGCCGGCACCACCGACGGGCAGTACCTCCGCACTCCCTACCGCGGCTGGCAGCTAAAAAGCCGAGTGCCGGCCCGCAAGCATTCGCTCACGCTGGTGCTGCACACGGCCTACGAATCCGCAGAACAGGGGCACTTGGGGCTGCTTGCCATTAACTCGCCCGCCCGGGTGCAATGGCAAGCCGAGCTGCAGCGGCTTATCGGCACCCTGCCGAACCAGTTGACGGCCCGGCGCCGCACCGTGGCCTGGTGGCGCGACTACTGGCAGCGCAGCTTTATCCACATCGAGCCCGATAAAGCAGCCGCAAACTTGCGCGAATGGCAAGCCGGCCGCAACTACCAGCTCATGCGCTACATGCTGGGCTGCAACGCCTTCGGCCAGTGGCCCACCAAGTTCAACGGCGGCCTCTTCACCTACGACCCGGTGCTGACGGATTCCACGCTGAAGTTCACGCCTGACTTTCGCAACTGGGGCGGCGGTACGCACACGGCCCAAAACCAGCGCCTCGTGTACTGGCCGATGCTGAAAAACGGTGATTTCAACCTGCTCAAACCGCAGGTTGATTTCTACCTGCGCCTGCTCAAGAATGCCGAACTACGCAGCCAAACCTACTGGCAGCACGGCGGCGCCAGCTTCACCGAGCAGCTCGAAAACTTTGGCTTGCCCAATCCCGCCGAATACAACTGGAAACGCCCCGCCGACTTCGACAAGGGCATGGAATACAACGCCTGGCTGGAATATGAGTGGGACACCGTGCTCGAATTTTGTTTGATGATGCTGGAAACCGAGCGCTACGCCGGGCACGATGTAGCCGCCTACCTGCCCTTCGTGGAGAGCTGCCTCACCTTCTTCGACGAGCATTACCTGTACCTGGCCCGACAACGCGGGGCCAAGGCGCTCGACGGCGCGGGGCACCTGGTTCTCTACCCTGGCTCAGGGGCGGAGACCTACAAAATGGCCTACAATTCTACCGCCACCATCACCGGCCTGCGCACCGTTCTCACGCAGCTACTGGCCCTGCCGCCGCGCTTCGTTACGCCCGCGCAACGCCAGAAGTGGACCGCCATGCTGGGCCGCATTCCAGCTATCAGCTTTCGCGAAAGCCAGAGCCACCCCACTATCGCGCCGGCCAAAACCTGGGAGCGCATCAACAACACCGAGAGCCCGCAGCTTTACCCGGTGTTTCCCTGGGGCCTCTACGGCGTGGGCAAAGCCGGCCTCGACACGGCCCGCAACACCTACCTTTATGATGCCGACGTGCAGAAATTCCGCTCCCACGTGGGCTGGAAGCAGCACAACATCTTCGCCGCCCGCCTTGGTCTCACCGACGAGGCCGCCGCCCTGACGGTGCAGAAGCTGCAGGACTCCGGCCGCCGCTTCCCTGCCTTCTGGGGGCCGGGCTACGACTGGGCGCCCGACCACAACTGGGGCGGCTCGGGTATGATTGGCTTGCAGGAAATGCTGCTGCAAACCGACGGCCGAAAGATTTATTTATTGCCCGCCTGGCCGAAGCAGTGGGACGTGCACTTCAAGCTGCATGCGCCATACCAAACGACGGTGGAAGCAGTGGTTAAGGATGGGAAGGTGCAGGTGCTGAAAGTGCTGCCGGAATCGCGGAGGGCCGATGTCGTGGTGATGTAGCATGGACTCTGCGAGTCCACGCTACACCTTAATGCCCATTGAACACCACGTATAGCCCCACCATCACCACGGCCAGCGCGGCCCACAGCAGCTGCACGCGCCGCGTAGGTCGGGCCAACTCCCCGTAGTCTACCGCCTGGCGGCGGGCCTGGCCAGCCGGGTCGGTGAGGGAGATGAGCACGGCGGCCCCGAACAGCGCCGCGAAAATGTAGAACGACAGCATCAGGTAGTGCGGCCAGAAGGGGTGCGTATCGGGCGGGAGCACCCAGAGGTAGAGCACGCCCACGCCCAGGCTAAAGGCCGAACCCCACGACAAGATGCCGTTGACAGCGCGCTGCGTGGTGCGAGCCCAGAACACCGACAGCAGAAACACCACTGCTAGCGGCGGCGCGATGAAGCCCAGCACCGCCTGAAACACGTCGAACAGATTCAGCCCCTTCACCGAGTCGATGGCCAGCGCCATGAGCACGGCGAAGGCGCAGCCCACCAGCACCGTGCGCCGCCCCACCCGCACCACATCGGCGTCGGTGGCCTGGGGGTTGATGTTGCGGGCATATACGTCCATCGCAAACACGGTGCTTAGCGCGTTGAGCGAGGAACTGATGGTGCCAACCAGCACGGCAATGAGTACTACGATGACGAGGCCCTTCATACCGGCCGGAAACAGGCTGGTCACCATCGTCATGTAGGCTTCTTTGGGGTCTTTCAGGTCGGGGAACAGGAGGTAGCAGAGCACACCGGTCAGAATGAACAGCGGCAACGACAGGATTTTGAGCCAGCCGATGAAGTTGACGCCCAGCTGGCCTTGCTCCAGGCTGCGCGCTCCCAGCACCGACTGCACCATGGCCTGGTCGGTGCAGAAAAACGCCACCGCCGACACCGGGTAGCCCAGCAGAATGGCGTACCACGGGTACTTGGGGTCGGAGGCCGGTTGCAGCAGGTTCCAGTAGTGGCCGGGCACGCGGTGGAACACTTCGCTCAGCCCGCCCACTTTCATCACGCCAATAACGGTGAGCGTGAGCGACACGCCAATGAGCAATAGCATCTGAAACACGTTGACGCGCGCAATGGCCTTGAGCCCACCCGCAAAGGTGAACGCGCCCGCAAACAGCACCAGCACCACTACCGACTGCCACATCGGGATGCCCAGAATCTGCCGCACCAGCAGCCCACCCGAAAACAGCCCTAGCGACAGCCACGAAATCAGAATCTTAATCAGCGCGTACCAGGCCAGGATGTTTTGCGTCGAGTCGCCGTACTGCCGGCCCATGAAGCCGGGCATGGTGCTCACGTTGGCCGCCAGGTAGCGCGGCGCAAACACCACAGCCAGCAAAAACAGAAACACGAAGGCGTACCACTCAAAATTCACCGCCACAATGCCCGTGCTGTAACCAATCGAAGCAAACGCCAGCAGCATCGACGGCCCCACGTTCGTGCCCCACATATTGAACCCGATGCTGGCCCATCCCAGCGACTTATTGGCCAGAAACAACGATTCTTCGGTTTTCTTAGCAGCACTGGCCCGATAGCCGATGCCAGCCAGAATCACGACGTAGGCCGCGACGATGGCGTAGTCCCAGGCGGTGAGGTGGCCGAGTAAGTTGTTGCCCATAGTGGGTGGGAATGACGGGTGGGAATTTGGAAAGGGCTTGCTTTAACAATTCGTCATGCTGAGCAGAGCGTAGCGGAGTCGAAGCATCTCTACCGCTTCGTTGCGGGCGTCAGGAGTTACTACCCCGGTAGAGATGCTTCGACTCCGCTGCACTCTGCTCAGCATGACGGACTTTTTTAGGCCGTTCTAGCTCAGCACAATACCATGCTCCGCCAGCAGCGCCTGCACCTTCACCGGCTGGCCGGTGCTTAGCGAGCGGTCCATGGCCTGCAGCAGCGCAATAGTGCCAATGCCTTCTTTCAAGTCCGGGTAGGCGGTGAAATCCTGCTCGATGGAATCGGCGAAATATTCTAGATAGTTCTGGTACTCGCCGGCGTGGTGGCTCTTGCCCTCGAAGCGGAAATAGTGCTTGAGCTTGTGCTCCCAGGTAATGAGGCGCTCCTCCCCGGTGCGGTCGGTGATGGCGTAGCGCAGGTCCATGTAGTCGCCCTGGCTGGCGCCTTCGGTGCCGCGCAGCACGCAGCTCATCTCCGAATCGCGCGTCACGGGCTGCACGGGTCCAGTGTAGCAGCCACTCACGCGGGCCACGCGGCCATCGGTGCTCTTGAAGATGAAGTGCATGGTATCCTGGTGCTTGAGGCCGCCCTTGGCGCCGTTGCTGCTGAGCATGCCGTAGCCCATCACCTCCTCGATATTGGGCAGGTACCAACGAATAAAATCCACCGGGTGGCTGAGGCCGCCGTAGAGCCACTTGAAAGCATTTTCTAAGGACCAGCCTTTTTCCAGAAACCAACGGTGGTCGGCGTGGTAGTAGGCCTCGATGGTAATGAGCTCGCCGATGAGGCCGGCCTCGTAGTCGGCCCGCTGCCGCTTCATGGGCTCGAAAAAGCGGGAGCTTTGGCCGACGAACAGCTTTTTCCCTGAGGTGCGGCTCAGTTCCAATAGCTCGTTAGCCTTGCTGAGGTCGTCGATAAACGGTTTGGTGCACACCACGTGCTTGCCCGCGCGCAGGGCCTGGGCCACGTGCTCGGCGTGCAAGTGGTCGGGGGTGTAGATGGCCACGGCGTCGATTTCCGGGTCGTCGAGCATGTCCTGGTACTGCGTGGTGTAGTGGGGGAAGTTGAATTCTTCGGCACGGTGGCGGCACAGGTCTTCGTTGCGGTCACAGATGGTTTTAAGCTTCCATTTCGGGCTGTTGAGGGCGGCTGACATGGTGCTGCGGCCTTCGCCGAGGCCGAGGATTCCGAGGGTAAGCATTAAGGAGTTTTGAGTTATGAATGTTGAGTTTTGAATGACCGAAACCGCCGGTCATGCCGAGCGCAGCCGAGGCATCTCGCTCGCTTCGTTGAACTGATTGAATTGCGTTGCGCACGCGAGATGCCTCGGCTGCGCTCGGCATGACGTTTCGTATTATTTGATGTGCACCGGTACGGCTTTTGGCATTGCCACCGGTTTTAGAAACACCCACACCTCCCCCGGCTTGGTGCCGGGCAGGCCTTCCTGGTACTGCTTCATCAGCGCATTCCAGTCGTCCACACGCGGGTTATTCAGAGAGGTTCTGGGGTTCAACTTATCCAAACTTTCGCCGTGCGGAATGCTGATAACCAGCATCAGTTGCCGCCCCTGCCGAAACACCAGCAGCTGCTGAAAGCGGGCGTTGCAGAAGCCCTGTGCCACCTCCGGCCACTTTTGAAACTGGGTGTCGTGGTAGTTCAGGTATTCCTGCTGCTTGGCAGGGTCTTTCACCAGATTGGCGGTAAGAATGATATTGTCCCACTGCTTGGCAGTGGTTTTACCGGCGCAGCGCTGCCTATCGAATTTGTAGAAAGGCACGGCGTAGAACTTCACTTCGCTCCCGGCATAAACCGCGGCCAGGTTCTTTTGCACCGCCTGAATGCTGGCCGCCTTTCCATAGGCAACCAAGTGGTTTTGCCAGCTATACACGCCGGTGGTCGGCACTTGGTATTTCCGGCACAGCTTCAGCAGGTTTTCGGCCGCAACGGGTGCCCGCCCGGAGCCAATAATTTCCACAATTGCCATCTTCTCACCGGCTTGCGCAGTGGCACTCAGCGGCAGCAGCAACCATAACAACAGGCCGAGAAGATGCCAGCTCCCGCAGCGTAGCGCAGCGGTTTTCGCAGAGGAACGCAGAGGATGTTCCATTAGAGGGCCTGATAAGTCACCACGTACTCCCGCCCCTTCTCCAGCGTCAGTTCATACTGACCGTTGCCTTTCGAGGCGATTTTGCCGCCTTTGCAGCTTGGCTTCGACTTACTAGAAAAGCGTAGCGTGCCGGTGCCGCTGGCGCCCTTCACCTTAAGCTGCTTGGGGCTCGCAGCTACCGTGATGTCGCCCTGCGGAGTAGGCACGGTTCCTTCCATCCATTGTAGTCCGCCGAGGTTGGGTACCACTTCGTAGGTGGCGTAGCCCGGCGTGAGGGGCTTCACGCCGAGGTAGTACTTGCCGAGCAGGTAGATGGGGCTGGCACCCCAGGCGTGACACAGGCTCTTGCCGAAGGGCCGACCATACATGGCTAGGTGCTCGGTGCCCTTTTTAGTAGGGTCGTATTCTTCCCAAAAGGAGGTAGCGCCTAGGTCCAGTATGCCACCCCAATACGACTTCATTTCCTTGAGCACGTAGGGCTGCTCGCCCATCGCGCACAGGGCTTCTAGCTCGTAGAAGCGCATATAGGGCGTCGTGATTTTGGGCACCTGCGGGTTCAGCAACACCGATTTCTTTACCTGCTGCTCCTGCTCGGGGCTGAGGTAATCGAAGAAAATGGCGAACATATTGGCGTAGCGCGTCACGTGGTCGGTGGGCCGGCCGGCTACGCGGCTGTGCACCAAAGCGCCTTTACCGGGATTCCAGTAGGTGGCGAAAATTTTCGCTTTGAGGTCAGTAGCCAACTGCTGATACTTCTGCGCGCCGGTCTGGTCATCGACCAGCTTAGCGCACAAGGCCATGCTTTCGAGGCTGCGGCACAGCAGCAGTTGCTCGAAGCTTACTTCGCCCTTCTTGCTCAGCCCGTCGGCCCAGTCGATAAATACCCAGTCACCAGCCAGCCCTTCCATTAGGCCGTCTTTGTTGCGGCGGTTCAGGCAGTAGTCCATCAGGCTTTGCATGCGGGGGTAGAGCTGCTGCACCTGGGCCTTGTCGCCCGTGTACTGGTAGGCATCGTACACGCTGATGAACCAGTAAAAACTGTAGTCCATGATGGTGTTGATGTGGCTGGTTACCGGGTCTTTGCCGCGCAAGGCCCACTGCGTGCGGTTCACGGTGGGCGTGTCGAAATACAGGTAGTAGTTCATCAGGTAACTCTGGTAAGCGTCGCCCGACCATACCCACCGGTCGCGCTTGATGCCGTCGATGAAAAACTCCCGCGTGTTCAGGTGCATGGTGTAGGCCGCCACGTCCCAGATTTTATTCAGTTGCGCGTCCGAGCAGCGGAACTTGCCTCGCTCGGCCACCGGCGCATACTCGTACAGCAGCGACACCGAATCGAGGCTCACACCCGCCTCGGGCCGGATGTTCACGTAGCGAAACGCCTTGGATAGCGTGGTGGTTTGTTCGCCCTTCTGCGGTTGGTTCACGGCCAAGTACTCCAGTGTTTCGCAAGTCTCAGTGGCCTGGGCTTCCTCCTTCGATTCGCCGAAATACACCGCCACCTGGCCCTTGCCTTTCACGCCGTGCAGCTTGATATAGCCAAAGGTCTCGCGCCCAAAATCTACCAACATACTCTGCCCGTTGCGCTCCACCTGGGCCGCCCGGCGCACCTCCGTGGGCAGCTTGAAAGCGGAGGGACGCGCCTCGGGCGAGTCGAAGTTCCAGGCACCAGCCTGCAGCCAGGTGGTGCCCGACTGGTCGGAGGTTTTGCCCGAAGCGTCAATCCATTCCTTGTCCTCGTAGGTAACCAGCCACGAGGCATCGGAGGCAATGGTGTTGCCGCGCACGAACACGGCTGGCGGTGTGGCCTGGTTGTAAACCTTGAGATTAATACGGTGCTTGCCGGCCGGTACAGTAAGGTGAGTAGGCGCGCCGGTTAGCGGCTTGCCGTCGAGCTTTACGTTGTACTGGCCTTCGGCGCGCAGTTCCACTTCTTCGGGCTGTGCAAGGTCAAAATCTTTGTGAAAGTCGATGAGCACGTAGTGGCTATCCATCCGCCAGAACACCGGGAAGAACGTGCCGCGCTCGGTGCGGCGGTTCTGCATCTGGTTGCCCAGCCAGATTTCGTAGTCGCCGGGGTACCAAATCCAGGTGGCTTTTTGCGGACGCTGCTGGGCTTGGGCAGAGGTTGCTAAGAGTAGCAAGAGCAGCACAGCCGCGACTCGTTTCAGGCAGAATTTTATCATCAGGTGGGTTGATGTTATTGAGGTTGGTCGTCATGCAGAGCGCAGCGAAGCATCTCGCTCGCCTCGTTGCAATGGCATTGATTATAGCGCCACGCGAGATGCTTCGCTGCGCTCTGCATGACGTTTTAGGTTATTCATTTCTGGGCTGATACTTTCTTCAAATCCTGATAAGCTGCCTCCAGCCCCGCTGCCTGCTTTATCGCCTCGCTTACCATCGGCCCGTTGTTCTTCCATACATTGCCTGGCCCGTTGGCATTGGCCAGGAACTTCTCGGCCGGGCACCAGTTGTCCTGCACAGTGATGTTGGACGAGCCTTCGTCGAGGTAGAGGTAGAACCAGTGGTCGGGGTCGTGCACGTAGGGCGCCCGGCCGATTTCATCCACCCGGTTTTCGCTGATGAGAGTACCCGGCTGAGCCGAGAGCGTGTATACGCCAGCCACGTCGTAGGTATGCTGGGCGTAGTGGTGCACGTAGTTGGCTAGCACGCGGTTGTCGCGCATAACGTTGGCGGTTTTGGTCCAGCCCCACCCCAGGCTTATGCCAGTGTAAGGCACCTGCGAAACTTCATTGTGGCGGATGGTGGTACTCCGCACGAAGCCCGCCGCAATGCCCACCGCGCCCCAGTCCTCATTGCCGCAGTCGGTAATAAGGTTGTTTTCTATCAGCTCGTTGGTGCAAATTTCCCGCTCGTCCTTTGGGTTGTAGGGCAGATGGGTTTCCACGCTTTCATCCGAAAACTTGCCAATTTGCATACCATTCACAGCCACGTCGCGGAAGGTGCAGCCAGTAATTACGTCATCGTGGGTACCGCTTTGGTAGTCCAGGCCCGTCGCGCCCATGTGCAGGAACTGGCAGCGTTCGAAGCGGGTGTGGTCCACCGCTTGCATTTCCACCCCGGCCGGTGGGCGGCCTATCCAGGCTTGGTTTTCGAGGCCGGCCTTGTCTGGCGTGCCGGGCTTAGCCAGCGAGTAGCCATCCAGCAGATACATGCCCGCCTGCAAGGGCACGTGGCCCTGCTCAGAAGGCCGCAGCCAAGTGGTGTAAGCAAACGTCAGGCCCTTGAACTGCACGTAGCCCACCGGCTGGTCGAGGGTGCCGGCTACCCGCACCACCGTTTCTAGGGCGGGCGCTACTACCTGGGCGGTAGCCAGGTTTTCGCCAGAGCGGGGCCAGTAATATACCTGGCCGTGTGGAGCGTCATAAAACCATTCGCCGGGCTGGTCGAGCAATTCGATGGCGTTGGTCAGATAAAAGGCCGAGCTGCCGTTTTTGCCGTTGATAATGGGCCGCGGCCAGGGATGCTCAAACTGGATGCGGCTTTCGGGCTCCTGAAACGTCACGCGGGCTTTGTCTCCTTGCACAGCCAGGGTTTTCACACGCAGCACGTTCACGGCCCACATCTGGTGCAGCACCATTTCCAGTTGGCCGGGTTGCTTTATGCCACCTAGGGCAGCAGCCGGCACGGTTGTTTCGCGCTTGTCAGTGTCCCAGGTGAGCAGGCGGGGCAGGTTATCGTTGTTGGGCGTGCGGGCGCGGGTGGCTTTATAACCGTTCACCCACAGCTGGCGAAAATCGAGGGCGCGCCCGCCCAGCAGCGGCGCGGCGGCTACCCACACCTGGCTTTGCGCCGCAGCCGGCAAGCCCGCGATTTTACTAGCCGCTTTGTGCCAGCCCGCTACCGACACGCCGCCACTCAGCACCGGCCGCTCGCCAGGCGCGGCGGCTACTACCGTAGGGCTGTCGGCTGTACCCGCGTCTTCGGGCCGGAAAAACCACGTCTCCGCCAGTTGGTACTCGCCGCCCTTCAACCAGATATGCACGCCACCAGTCACTGAGGCATCGTGCAAGCGACGCAAATTACGGGCATGGCGCAAGGCAGCATTTGGAGTTGCCAACGGCTGCGCTTGGGTACCGGGGTTGCGGTCCGAGCCAGTGGGCGCCACCCAGATGTCGGCGGCATGGGCTGGCGCAGCGGCGAGCAGGCTGAGTGCAATAAGTAAGCTTCGAGTCATTCTGAAAGTAGCGTGGACTCTGCGAGTCCGCGTAACGAGCGCAGCGAGTATTGCCAGCCGCACTTGAATTAAGTTTGAAATTGAACGGCGCAGACGTGGATACTCGCTGCGCTCGTTGCGCGGACTCGCAGAGTCCACGCTACATCGTTCATCGGGCAGCCGTCAGCTTATTAAATTCTGTTTGCAAGTCCTCGAAGCTGTGCAGCGCGTTGGCCGGCAACCCCTCCCCTTTCGGTCCGAAAACAAACTGTGCTTCCTGCTTTTCTACCGTCACGTGCGACTCATCCAGCTTGCCGGTTTTGTCCTCGGCGGCGGCCAGGTTCAGACCCAGGTTTTTGGCCATAAACTCGTACATGGCCTGCCGCTTCGAGGGGCCGTAGTCGTGGACTTCCTTGGGCAAGTGCACGTTTTGCACAAGGTCAGTTTTGCCGTAGTAGCCGTATATCTTTTGGAGATAGGGGTAAGCGACTTCGGGCGTTTGGGCAGTCCAGTCGCCGCCGTCGGTGATGGCGAGTTGGGGGCGTGGGGCGGCCATCGCGGCGATTTCGGCGTTGTTGGTACCGTTGCCGCAGAGGTGCACGGGCTGGCCGCTTTCGCAAGGGCAGCCGCCGCTATGGTAGGTCGAGAGCATTACCACGGGCACACTCACCTTGATGCGGTCGTCGAGGGCCGTGAGCAGCATGGTTTGGCTGCCGCCGCCCGAGCCGCCCGTGATGGCAACGCGGGTTTTATCAGCGTCTTTCAGCGACAGCAGGTAGTCTAGGGCACGCTCGCCGTTCAGGGCTTGCACCGTCATGGCGAGGCTGCGGCGGTGGTCTTCGCCCTTGAATTGCAGCAGCGACTCGCCCCAGGCAAAGAGGTCGTAGCTGTACACCATCGCGCCCATGCGGGCCAGCGTGGCGCAGCGCAATTGCGCATCGGCCCGGTAGCGCCCGTCGCCGAAGTGCCCGTCGGGACTGATGATGACCGGGATTTTACCCTTGGCCTTAGTGGGTTTGTAAATCGAGCCGGTCATGTAGTAGCCCGGTAGCGTTTCGATAGCCACATTCTCCACCGTGTAGCCGTCGAATTGACGCTTGTTGGTAATGATGGGTTTGCTGGTTGGCTTGGCCGGCATAGGCGACAGCCGTAGCGCCGACCACATGCAGCTGCGCAGTTCGGCTTTACGCTTTTCCCAGGTGGCCGCGTCGTGGTACTGACTGGCCAGTTGCGCCAGTTGGGCGGCGCCTTCGTCGGGTGTTTTGAGATGGTATTGGAAGGTTTTGAGCTTGTAGGTTTTGTCGCCGGTTTTCGCCGCCTGGTAGTCGAAGGGGGCCAGCACGCTGCGCAAGGTTTCGTCCACGTCGGGGCGGAAACGCCACTCGGCGTAGGTCACGTACTTATCCTTTACCATGGCCGCATCGGGCCGGATTTTCACCCCATAACGCTGCTGAATTTCCTCCAGCACCTGCTGCAACGGCTCGCGGTACTGGTCGTCGGAGTTTTGCGCCTGGGCAGCGGTGGTGAGGAAAAGTGAACCTAGGAGCAGGCGGAAGAATCTGGACATGGGTGGGAATGCTGTTGGTGTTTGAGGTGCCGCGCTAACGGAGCGCCTCACCCCCTAGCCCCCTCTCCGAAAAGGAGAGGGAGAACTAGCTCTAGTTTTAGCCTTAGCTCTAATCTGGTGGTCGTCCGGCTCCCCTCTCCTTTTCGGAGAGGGGGCCGGGGGGTGAGGCGCCTCGTCAGGCTCAATCTTTCGTAATCTCTGCCGTGCCTTCTGGCGCTGTGTAGCCTTTCATGGCCGGCCACACGCCGTTTTCAATCTTCACCAGCTTCATCTTTTTGGGGTCGAGCACGGCGTGTTTGATGCGCTGGCGGCGCCAGGTATACACGAAATGCACCAGCCCGTCCTTGGTCTGAATCACCGAGGGGTACGAGTACTGGCTGATGGGTGAATCCTCCAGAATAGCCACCGCGTACCACTCTTTGCCGTCTTTTGATACGGCCACGTTGAGGGGGGTGCGGGGGCCTTTGGCAAGGGTGCCGGGGGGTAACACGTGGTTGTAAACCAGCAGCTGGCGGCCGTCTTTCAGGGTCACGGCGTCGGTGCCGGAGTTGTTGTTGGGCAGGGTGGTTTTAGCGAGGGGCGACCAGGTTTTGCCCTGGTCTGTGGACCACGTTTCGAGGATGGCGCGGTCGCGGCTGCGGCAGAGGGCTTGCAGGCGGCCGTCTTTGTAGGTGAGAATGCTGGGCTGAATCGCGCCCTGGGTTGCGCCATTCGGCACGGGCGCGGTTCTAGTCCAAGTCTTGCCAAAATCTGGCGTGGCCTCAAAGTGTACCAGCCAGCCGCCGCTGCCCTCGGTGCTGGTGGGCGAGAGCAAAGTGCCGTTTTTGAGCAGCACGGGCTTGTTTTTAACCGGCCCGATGTAGCCTTCCGGCAGCGCCTGGGCCGCCGACCACGTCAGGCCGTTGTCTTTGGAGGTGCGCAGCCAGCCCTTCCACTCCGAAGGTTTTGGGCCGATTTTGTAAAACAGCAGCAACTCGCCGCCGGGCGCCTGGTAGAGCACCGGGTTCCAGGTGGGGTAGCGCAGGGTTTCGTTTTGGATGCCGTTGGCCACCTCCACGGGGGCGGTCCAGCGGCCATTTTCCTGGCGGCTCACCCAGATGCCCACGTCGGGATTGCGCTCCTTGGTACCGCCAAACCACGCGGCCACGAGGCCCTTCGGTGTCTCGGCGATGGTGGCGGCGTGGCTCTCAGGGAAGGGCGCTTTTTCGAAGATGAATTCGTCAGTGACGATGCCCTGTTTCCACGGCTGCGTTTGGGCCGATGCGCCGTGCGCAAGCAGCCCGAGGGCCAGTAGCAAAATGGGGTTTCTCATGGCGGTACGTTGGATGGCCGGAGCCGCTATTTATTGAGTTCGAGGCTGGCCAGAATGAACGGCCCTACCCCCTTCAAATCGTTGATTTTGATGCGCTCGCCCACGTAGTATTCGTAGGAGCCGTTGCGCTCGGTGCCGGGGCCAAGGCCGGCTACTTCGCACACTTGCAGCAGGTTGAGCTCGCCGTCGGGCTTCACCTCAATGAGCTTGGATGTGATGCCGTCGAAGCCTTTTTGGGCCACCGGGCGGTACTTCTTGTTCAGATAGCCCTTGTTCACACCCTTGGCCAGCGTGTACACGAACATGCCCGAGGCCGACGCCTCCAGGTAGTTGCCGGGCTGGCCGCCCTTGTCTACCACCTGGTACCAGAGGCCGCTGGCGGGGTCCTGGTATTTCTGAATGGCGACGGCCAGTTGGTCGAGCACCTGCACCAACTTGGGGCGGTCGGGGTGCTTGGCGGGGAGGTAGTCGAGCACATCGACCAGCGCCATGCCGTACCAGCCGATGGCGCGGCCCCAGAAGTTAGGCGACTGGCCGGTTTGCGGGTTGGCCCAGGCCTGCACGTGCTTCTCGTCCCAGCCGTGGTAGAGCAGGCCGGTTTTGGGGTCGCGCAGGTGCTTTTCGAGCAAGAGCAGCTGCTTGGCCGCCTCGTCAAACCCGGCTGGCTCCTTGAAATACGCCGCGTACTGCGCCACGAAGGGGCTGGCCATGTAGGCGCCATCGAGCCACATCTGGCTGGGGTACTTCTTCTTGTGCCAGTAGCCGCCGTCGCTGGTTTTGGGCTGTTGCTGAAGCTCCGCGTGCAGCTTTTGCAGGGCTATTTTATATTTCTCCTGCTTGGTATCGGTGTAGAGCTGAAACAGGAGCTTGCCCGAGTTGATGTTGTCGAGGCTGTTGTCCAGCGGCTTGTAATCTTTGTTGTGAATCTCGCCCTGGGCATCCACCATTTTATCGCCGTACTGCTGCAAGGCGGTGCGCAGGCGTGGGTCGTGGGTCTGGTGCTCCAACGCCTCCAGCGCGTGCATCAGCAGCCCCTGGGTATAGCCCCAGGAATCACCTAGGGCGGGGTCTTGCAGCCACGGGCTCCGCTTCAGCACCGACAGCGCCATCCGCTCCGACCACTTGGCGGTGGAGGGGATTTGCGTGATGGTGGGCGCTGGGGTTTGGGCGTGGGTGGCTGGGGCGGCTAGTAGCAGCGCAGAAGCTAGTGCTACGGCTTGCCCAGTCGCTTTCAGCTTAGTTATAGCGAAGGATTTAGTCATTAAATGGAAGTCGGAACAATAGAATGTGTGCGGTAATACAGGAAGCTCGCCCAACGGGGCGCCTCACCCCCTAGCCCCCTCTCCGAAAAGGAGAGGGGGAACTAGTTTTAATTCTAGCTCTAGTTTCAGTAAGAAAGGCGTCCGGCTCCCCCTCTCCTTTTCGGAGAGGGGGCCGGGGGGTGAGGCGCCCCGTTGAACGGTGCGATAGAGATGCTTCGCTGCGCTCAGCATGACGGTTGCTTAATTGATTCATTCTCTACTGCTTCGCCACAAACGCATACTCCCCCGAGCCAACTTCAAATACCGCCCTACCCCCTTCCAGCCGCAGGAACTTCACCCCAGCCGCGCCAGAAACCTTTTTGCCGCCTTCCATCACGTCCTTCGCATCCTTAGCCGGCACGTACACCAGCGCCTTGGCATTGCCCGGCACCGTGATGTTCCAGGTGAAGCGCTTTGCATCTCGCGTCCAGCTACTGCGTACTAGGCCGCGCACCGAGTTATAAGATGCTTGCACCGACGTCAGCCCGTCAATCAGGGCGGGTTTCATTTCCAGTTCTTGAAAACCCGGCGCGGCCGACTTGATGCCCGCCAGGCTCTCGTAGTCCCAGATGATTAAATCGCCGAGCAGCATCACGTGGTTTTGGGAGTTCATGGCGGGGTCGGCGGTGTTGCCGTTCCAGAGCTCCCAGATGGTGGTGGCGCCGTTGGCGGCCATATAGCCCCAGCTCGGGTAGTCGCGGTTAGTGGCCAGTTTGTAGGCAATATCGGGCCGGCCCTCGGCGGTGAGGCCGCGCATGAGCCACTGCGTGCCGATGACGCCGGTGCTGATGTGGCCCTTGTTTTCAACCAAGATTTTATCGGCGATGTTCTGGAACACCTTGCCCCGCTCGGCGTCCGGCGTCATGCCGTAGGCCAGGGGTAGCAGGTTGGCCGTCACGGTGTTGTTGGCGTACTGCTGGTTTTGAGCGTTCAGAAACTTCTGGTTGAACGCGTCCTTGATTTTGGCACCTAGGGCGGCGTATTCCTGCGCATCAGCGGGCTTGCCGAGCACGGTGGCGAAGCGCTCCATCAGCGTCAGCATGTGGTAGTAGGTGCTGGTGGCGATGACCTCGCCGCTGGTGTTGCGGGCGGGGTCCTGCGAGTGAATCAGCTTCTCCGATTCGGGCGGCACGCACCAGTCGCCGTACTTGTCCTTGGTCACAAGGTAGCCGGCAGTCATGTAGTTGGCGCGCATGTAGGCGAGCCAGCGGCGCATCGAGTCGTAGTGCATAGCAATGGGTTGGGCGTCGCCGTACTGCGCATACAGCATATCGGCGATGGTGAGGTAGGTGCCGGGCCAGGTCACGTTGTCGCCGTAGTAGCGCCAGAAGGCGGGGGCCACGTCGGGGATGCTGCCGTCGGTTTTTTGGGCCTGCGCAATGTCGTCGAGCCACTTCGCGTACAGCCGCGAGTTGTCAAACACGAAGCTCTCGCCGTAGGCCCCGGTGGTGCGGTCGCCGAGCCAGGGCTGCCGCTCGTTGCGCTGCGGGCAGTCGATGGGCATGCCCTTGTAGTTGCTCCTGATGCCCCAGTAGGCGTTCTTATACACCTGGTTGATGGTGGCGTTGGAGGTCACGAACTCGCCCGTCGTGGCCAGGTCGTCGTACACCACGCGGCCGTCGAAATCGGCCAGCGTGGGCGTGCCGGGGTAGCCACTGATTTCGACGTAGCGGAAGCCGTGGTACACAAACGTCGGCTCCCAGGTTTCGCGGGCGCCGCCGCGCAGCGTGTATACGTCGGTCACGCGGGCGTCGCGCAGGTTGGCCACGTACAGCTCGCCGGTTTTTTGCAGCGTCTCGGCAAAGCGCAACGTGATTTTCTGGCCCCTAGGCCCCGTGGCGCGCAGCCGCAGCCAGCCGGCCATGTTCTGGCCCATGTCGAGGATGAACTTGCCTCCCGCCAGCGGCTTGAGGGCCACTGGCTTCAGGGTTTCCATCACCTTCATGTTCTCGTTCATCTGGGCCTCGAAAGCGCCGCCGGGCTCCTGCACCAGCTCGGCCTTGCCCCACTTTTGGGCGTCGAAGCCGGCGGTGCTCCAGCCGGGCATTTCCTTGGTGGCGTCGTATTCTTCGCCGTCGTACTCGTTGTTGGCTCGGATGGGGCCGTCGGCCGTGGCCTGCCAGGTTTCGTCGGTTTTCACGACCTCGTGGCTGCCGTCGGCGTAGGTCACATCCAACTGCATTAGCAGCTTGGGGTAGCCGAAGGTCTTGATTTTGTACGGCTTGTAGTGCTGCCGCATGGCGTAGAAGCGACCGTTGCCGAGCACGGTACCTAGGGCGTTGGCGCCCGGCCGCAGCAGGCGCGTCACGTCGAAGGTGTTGTACTTCACGCCCTGGGTGTAGTCGGTGGGGCCGGGCGCCAGCACCTGGTCGCCCACGCGCTGGCCGTTCACATACAGCTCGTACAGCCCCAGCCCGATGATGGACGCCGTGGCCCGCGTCACGGCCTTCGCGGCCTTGAACTCCTTGCGGAAATAGCGGGCCGACAGCCGGGCGTGGGTCGTCTCATCGTCCCACGGAAAGGCGCGGTCCAGCCCAATCCAGCGACCTTTCCAGTCGAGGTAGTTCAGCAGGCCCATGCTCCACTGCGCCGGCGCGCTCCAGGCGGTTTCGCCCTGGCTGGTCCAGGTGCGCACCTTCCAGTAGCAGCGCGCCTGGCTGCGTAGCGGCGCGCCCCCGTAGCCCACGTGCACCGACTGCCCCGCGGCCACCTTGCCCGAGTTCCACAAGTCGCCCTCGTCGGCCGCCAGCTTCTCGGGCGTGGAGGCCACCATCACCTGGTAGGCCGTTTGGGTGAGGCCGCGCGCCGGCCCGCTCAGCTCCCAGCTCAGGCGCGGGGCGGTGGCGTCGATGCCTTCGGGGTTGGTTAGCAGTTCGCAGCGCAGCCGCTGAAGCTGCACAGCGGCGGGCGGCGCGGCCCGCAAGACCGTGAGCGACAAACAAGTAAGTAGCAGAAACAGAAGTCGGGCAGTCATAGTCGGAGCCTCCCCCCTGCGCTCGCTCCTAGGTAGAGCAAGTGCCTCGGCCACCGGGCCGGCTGGGGGGTGCGCAGGGCGCAGTTCGGCACCCACATAGTTCGGACTTTTTTGCTTCCCGTTATTCTAGGATGTTAGCACGAATCTAGTCGATTTGTGCATGGTGTGGTGAGGATGGTGGAATGGGAAATCTAGATTTTGTCTAGTTGCGATTTAGATAGCGTTTAAA
The DNA here is from genome assembly GCF_015694735.1 of Hymenobacter properus. GTDB lineage: Bacteria > Bacteroidota > Bacteroidia > Cytophagales > Hymenobacteraceae > Hymenobacter > Hymenobacter properus. The sequence goes on from NZ_JADQDP010000001.1 coordinate 1,268,038, forward strand.
TCGTGAATTAAAAACTCACAATGATGCCAATGACTAAAATTATAATGTAGAAGTATGCTAAACAGCACCTTGTACTATAGGCGCAATTTCAGATATCCATTCTCTTTTGATTGGATATTCCTCAAGAAAAGCAGAAGTAACATACTCCAATGGTGTAACACGCTTCTTAAAGGCATTGTAGATATTCATATCAATATCCTTTCCTCTTGCGTATTCTTGCAATAACAAGTCATAGCTAGCCATATTACCTAAGGAAGAACTATTCCAATCATCCAATTCAAGATAAGAATCAACTTCAGGCATAAAACCAGAAAGAGTATTTACACAAAATGAAACACAAGTCCCAAGTTCAGGCAGCCCATTTTTACTAATATATTCACCCTTGGAATTATAATTAGATTTATCAGCAAAAAACGCATACATTATATTTGACTTTCCACATATCCATCGACATAAATCTAAAAATCCTTCGACTTCATTAACATCATCAACCCTTATTTGAGAAAATATTTTATAGAAATACCAGCCGTGCTCGTCAAAGTCATCTTCCACAACAGGAAGAGTAAAACTAGGATAATGATATAAGAAATTTCGACCCTTTAGTCTTATTAAAATTGCAGCATGACCGAACTGCTTCAATTCATTAACTTTAGCTGCTAGCGCAACGAAGCTATTCGGCAGTGACTCATCATTAAATCTTTTCAGGTTTTTGATGATATACGACTCTTCAACTTTCATACTCAGTGTCAGTTCTAATACGAGTGTTGCGTGTTACCATTCTTCAAAACCGTGGCTAGGTCATCATAAAGACTCGCAATAGCTTTTTCATGTCTTAAAGGTTTGAGAATAAATAAAATAGTTCTGATTATCCCTCTATCACTTAACGCATGATTGTAAAGACGCATTATCCTAGAGATTCGCGGCGAAGCTGCTCCAAACTTAGTAAGAGTCGATATTAAGTCCTCACGAAGTTTATTAAACCTTTCCGATGATTCGCTATCAGTATACTCATGATAAAGCGCCTGAAATCTTTCAAATTGCTCCTCGTCTTTGTATACATCAAGCAACCGCATTGTAACATCCTTCGGTTTTTTCCATTGCCGAACTGCTGAAACGAATACTGTAGAATAAAGAAGCTTTGAAAACTTTCTAGCTTCGGCTTGTGAGCAACTTATACCTAAAGGTTTACCTTTTTTCGGTTTAATATGAATATTAGTAACATTCATACCGCCGGATTCATAAATCATTCCGCGCACAAAAACAACCTCTTCTTGTAATGGTGGGTCTGCTTGTTGTTTCGTGATAAACCTTTTAGATTTAAATTTTTCAGTCAGATTAACTATTTCGTCTTGGTGCTTCAGATTTACCTCGTATGATAGGCCATTCTCACTTATTCTTTTACGTATCAGATTAAATACCTTAACAAGATTATCACTTTCAGATTCACTGTTAACAACATCAAGAATTTCATCAGAAGCAGAATTGTCAGCTTCTGGAAGAGTCAGTATATTATCGATTGCGTTACCAGTATCAAGTATTTTTATATGTGAGTCTTCGCTATGAGCCCTAGCGTACTCGGTGAAAGATTCTATAAAAACTTTCACAGATTGAGCTGCATCAAGTGACATATTCGTCAATGATGGCGCTGACCCGTCTTTCTCGCGGGTTATTTTAATTGAAAGCTCGTCAGGCATAAATCATTTATTTTCAGCAATTTAATCTAAAATCATTCTAAATATCCAACTGTCGATACGAAATTTGGACCAGCAGGGAGGAAATATAAGGTAGAATAGGCCAAAGCACTCATAACATCAGCATAGCAGAGGAATCCTCTACTAAACCGCACCCACTAGTACCCTCTTCCTCAACCACTCCCGCACCGGCTCATCGTATAATTTCAAGCACCCATACGCCAGCGCCACCGCCGCCAGATAGACCAGCGCCGCCACGGGCAAGCCCTCGCGCAAGGACACTTTATGGGTAGCGACCCAGGCCGTGTAGGTGTAGATGAGCGGGTAGTGCGTGATGTAAATCGGATACGAAATATCACCTAGGAAGCGGCACAGCCGCTGGGCCGCGCCCGAGCGCACCGCCCCGCTGGCTCCGAAGAAGATGATAGCGGGGAAGACGAAAATGATGCAGAGAGCATCGTAGAGCCCATTTTGCCACAGCTGCGCGGGGCTGCCGATGCGGGGCATGGCCAGCACCACTACCACCGCCAGGCTGCACCACCAAAAGGCATGCTGCACCGGCCGCAGCCGCGCCAGCCGAAATAGCAGCCCCGCAAAAAACGGGTACGTCATGCGGGCGAAGCCGATGTGCAGCTGCTCGGGCTCCAGCGAATAGGGCCTCCCTCCTACTTTTTGCCCACTGGCTTTGGTGCAGGCGCGCTATCCCCCGAAAAATCGAAGTACAGCGTGATTTCCTTGGCGTAGGAAGGGTCTTTGCTGTAGTCGTAATACATATTGGTTTTGCCCATGGGGCCCATGTTTTCGGCTTTTTGCGACTTGGTGCCGATGGGCGTGATGCCGTGCATAAACGAGAGGTTGCCGCTGGGGAAGGCCGGGGCCGTGTTGTAGGGCTTGGCGGCGAAGCGGGGCGTGAAGAGGCGCAGGTACACGTCTTCCTGGTCGCAGATGATGGTGAGGGGCTGGCCGGTGGTTTGGAGCGTGAGCCAGTAGAAGTTGGAGTAGTAGCCCTTGAACTCGGGGTAGAGCGGGCTCTTGGTGCCGTCGGGCTCGCCGGTGCTGGTGTTGTTGTAGGCCTTGGTCCAGACGCCTAGGTTGGTGCCTTTCAGGCGGTCTTTCCAGACGCGGTAGGGGCCGTCGCCGCGCCACTGGATGCCGCGCACCTCCTTTTCAGGGTAGTTGAAGCTGAGGCCGGCCAGGGCAAAATCGTAGTCCTTGGGGAAGTACTTGGCCGTCATACGGACCCAGCCCGAGGGGTACAACGTCCATTGCAGCGACTGGTAGCGGCTGGCCTTGCCAAAGGTGGCATCGATGACCACGTTGGCACCGTCCTGGTGCTGCTTGAGGCCTTCGAAGGCAGTTTCGCCCTCGGCCAGCACGGGGCCGTTGGTGAGCGGGATGAGGCCCTTGGCATTGCGCACTTGGCGCAGCAGGCCGGTTTTGCGGCTGAAGGTGAGCGTGACGCCGTGGGCGCTGGCGGTGTAGAGCGAGTCGGTTTCGGTGATGCTAGCCGAGCCGGAACTGGTGGTGGGCACCAGCCGCTGGGCCATCTGCGCGGGGCGGGCAATGGGCCAGCTCCAGGTGTAGATTTCGCGGCCACTAGGGTCGGTGGCAGTCACGTAGAGCACGTCGGCCTGCTGCCAATCGGCGGGCAGCGCCAGCTTGAGCGGGCCGTACTCGGTGGGCGCGATGCTGGGCGCGGCAATGGCGCCGGTGCGCGGGGCGGGCGCGGCGCTGCTACCGGGCGTGGGCAGTTGGGCCAGCTTCCAGGTGAATTTGCAGGCGCTTAGGTTGGTGTAGATGAAGCGGTTTTGGATGCGGAAGGTGCCGTCGAAGTTGGGCGTGATTTCGCGGCGCTCGAAGAACACGGGGCTCCACACTTCCTTGATGGTGAAGTAGCTCCCCTCCTTTTCGCGGTACGGGCCCACGATGCCGTCGGGGCCGTGGTCGCCGTCGGTGTCGAGGATACCGCCTTTGTCGGTGCGCACCACGGCGGCGTCGGAGAAGTCCCAGAGGAAGCCGCCGGCCGAGAGTGGCTCGCGCCACATCTGCTCCCAGTAGTCTTCGAGGCCCGCGCCGTGGCCGCCGTCGTAGAGGCCGTGCAGAAACTCGGTGGGAAACACGATGTTGTGGCCGTGCAGGTGGGTGCCGTTGCCGTAGTCGTAGTTGATGTAGTGCTGGGTATCGGTGCCGCGAAATACCTGCCAGGCGTGCACTACGGGGCGCTTTTGCAGGTCCATGCGGTCGAGCACGGGGTCGAGGTCGAAGTTGTGGCCGCCTTCGTTGCCGTTTATCCAGCCGATGATGCTGGGGTGGGTTTCGTCTTTCACCACCATTTCCTCGGTGAGCTTGGTGCCGGTGGGCGTGTTATAGGCCGCGTGCCAGCCGGCCACTTCATCGAATACGAAGAGACCCAGCGAGTCGCAAGCTTCCAGGAAATGGTCGTCGGGCGGATAGTGCGACATGCGGACGGCGTTCATGTTCATGTCCTTCATCAGGTTCACGTCCATGATGCTGAGCGCCTTGCTGGTAGCGCGCCCCGAGCTGGGCCAAAACGAGTGCCGGTTCACGCCCTTGAATTTGACCTTCACGCCATTCACGTAGTAGCCCTCGCGCTCGCGCAGCTCCACGGTGCGGAAGCCGAAGCGTTGGCTGAGCGTGTGCACTGTTTGGCCACCCTTGCGCAGCGTGAGGGCCAAGCGGTAGCGGTTGGGTGTTTCAGGTGTCCAGAGCCGCGGGTTGGAAACGGTGGTTCGCAGGCGCGTGGCTGTGCTGCCGGCTGCTACTGCAGCTTTAAACTCTCCTCCTATTTTCTGGCCATCCAGTGTGTAAAGCTGGCCCACGACTTCATCGGCTGCGCCGCTTGCATACACGTCGGCTTTGAACGAGCCATCAGCCCGTGCGTCCAGCGCCGCCCGGCTGATGTGGCTAATCGGCAGGGCCTCTAGAAACACCGGCCGGAAAATGCCGCCGAAAATCCAGAAGTCGCCGCGCCGCTCGGCGTCGTTCACCGATTCGTTGGCCGAGTGCTTCGCCACAGTGGCTTCGAGCAGGTTGGTTTTGCCGTATTTCAGCAGCTTCGAGATGTCGTATTTGAAGCGGTAGTACGAACCTTGGTGGATGGGCCCAGCCGACTGACCGTTAATTTTTACTTCCGTATCGGTCATCGAACCGTCGAATACGATGTTTACGACCTTGCCCTGCCAGCCGGCAGGTGCCTTGAACTGGTACTTGTAGAGGCCTTTTTCCTTGCCGCGTGCTGTGTCTTTGTTGTGTCCGTAGTTGTATTTGCCAAAGCCTTGCAGCTCCCAGTTGCTGGGCACCGGGATGGTAGTCCACTTGCCGGAGTTGCGGCCCGCGGTGCAGTAGAATTGCCATTTCACGGTTTTGTCATTGCCCGTGCCGGAGAGGAATTGGGTTTCGGTACGCTGGGCGTGGAGTTGACTCAGCGGCAGGAGCAGTAAGGCTAGTAGGTATTTGAGCATGTTGTGCGAGCGTGGCGCCTCACCCCCCGGCCCCCTCTCCGAAAAGTAGAGGGGAGCCTGACGACCATGGAGGGAAGGAAGAGCGCGAGGGACTTTTATAGGCTGGCCTTGATGGCGGCTAAGGTTATTTCAGTTTGGTTGAGGGCTTGCTCGTTAGTGAAGCGGAGCACGCGGTAGCCTAGCTCAGCTAGTAAAGCAGAGCGGCCACTGTCATAGTCGGCTTGGTCAGGTTCTAGGTGGCCAGCACCATCCAGTTCTACTATCAGCTTGTGGGAAAGGCACACGAAGTCTACGATGTAGCGGTCAATGCTGTGCTGGCGACGAAACCTCACTTCTAGCTGGCCACCGCGCAGATGTTGCCACAGCTTTTCCTCAGCAGGCGTAGGCTCATGGCGCATGCCTCTGGCTCGCGCTTTAAGCTCAAGTTTACCATACTGCTTCTTATCAGCAGTGAAGATTTTATCCTGCGGCAAATACGGCTCGGTCGGTTCCATTCAAGCAATGAAAAATACTAAAGCAAGCAACAACCTCTGTCGCCGTGGCTCCCCCTCTCCTTTTCGGAGAGGGGGCCGGGGGGTGAGGCGCCACTTCAGGGCGTCTTAGCAGTTACCTCCGGCGCCGATGTTTTCAGCGACTTCAGGTAAAACACCGCAAGCGGCTCTGAATCGCCGGCTTTCGGCAGGTCGTAAGCTTGGTCGGCGGGGGTGTCGGGCGTGGGAAAGTGGCGGGCCGGGCCGGTGCGCAGCATCACGCGCTCGAAGGCAGCCACCGGGGCAAAGAAGATGAAGGTGCTGGTTTTGCCGTTGGCCGTGACGGTGCAGGTGCGGTTGGGGGCGTCCAGGGTCACTTTCAGGTCCAGCGGCTGACTGGCCTGGTACTTAGTCACGCCCTTGAAGCGGGCGCCGGCTTTGTAGCTGAGCGTGCCGGTAGAGTCAAAGCTGAGCTGCACGGCGGGCTGGCCCTTGGCGTCCTGAAACTCGATTTGCAGCAAGCCGTGGTCGTTCTGGCCGGGCACTACCGACAGCTCGGCCACCAGCTGCTTGCTTTCGGGAATGATGCGCTCGGCCTTGGCGTAATCGAATTTATCGGAATCCTTGAGCACGAGACCCTTCGAGCCGTCCGGCAGCTTGCCGATTTCGACGGGAGCCTGCACGAGACTGTAGGTGTTCCACTGGTCCAGTTCCTGCCCGGCTGGTAATTGGGCGAAAACTTCGTTGGCGTGACTTGTGGCTGTGGCGCGCACGGGCACAGGCACCGAGGCCACCCATAGGTCCTCCTTGTTCACACTGTAGCTCACCCACAGCTTTTTATCGGGCGGCAGGCCGTCGCCTTCCTGGATGCCGCGCACGTACTGCGGGCCGTAGCTCTTGTAGTTGCCGCCGTAGCGCATGGGCGTGATTTCACCGTGCACCAGCCAAAGGTCAGTGTATTCAAGGCCATTTTCGCTGGTCGAAATGGCCAGCGGCCAGCGGAATTCCGAGGGGTTGTATACCGTGGCGTAGCGGCCGTCGGAGGTGCGCTGGCCCCAGATTTTGGCGTTGCTGTTCACGAAGTGCGGCGCACGGATGACCGGGTTAGGCCAAGTTTTGCCGCCGTCGGGGCTGATGGTGGTGAGGGCATGCTTCCAGAGGCCCACCACGCGCTGGCCGTCGGGCAGGTGGTAGTAGCTGAAGGCCTTGTAATCCTTCTTGATGGGAATGAGCGGGTCGTCCTTGTCCTGCTCTTCTACCATCTGCTGCATCATCAGCGGGTTGGCCAGTATTTCTTCACAGGCAGCCACGAAGCCCTTGTCCTTGCTGGTGGTGTAGAAGGGATAAGCGGATTTCGACTTGTCCCACGTCTTGTTGTTCCGCAGGAAATAGATGGGGCCAAACTTGCCGCCCGGCAGCACCTCGCACACCACCCGGCCGATGCCCTGCCCGTCGTTGGGGTCGTCCTTGGCGTCGAGGGCAACACCGTAGTAACCCAGTGTGAGCAAGCGGTTTTTCTTGGAGGTGTAGAAGCCGATGCGCTGGTGCATCACGGCCATTAGGTTCTTGGCCACTTTGCCGGGCTGGTCAGCTTTGGTGAAGCCGTCGGGCACCTTATAGGGCGGGAAAATAACCGTGGGGTTACTCCAGGTGTATCCATCCTTGCTGGTCAGCAGCAGGGTACGACCGGGCGGCACATGCTCGCCCACGGGGTTGCTGAGGTACTGGTAGTAAAACTGTCCCTGCCAGTAGGCCAGCATGGGCGCGTGGTTGTAGGTCCAGCCTTCGCCGTTGGCTGCGTCGGGGTGTTCGCGGTTGGCGCGCAGCACCTGCCGGGCGTGCGTGCCGATGGCCGGGCGTAACTGGCCGTGGTGGTAGTCCACGTTGCTGAGCGTGGTGCCGGTATAACGGATAGTTTCCGGTGCAGCTTGGGCGTGGGCGAGAATGGGAAGTAACGCCGCCAGCATTGTAGCGTGGACTCTGCGAGTCCGCGTCCCATTAGAACGTTCGCCCGGGCGCGGACTCACAGAATCCACGCTACATGTTGCCGGCAGTTGGGATTTACTCATTGTTTTCCAGTAGCTGAGGTTGCCCCCGCCGCCCCACCCGGCGCGGTTTGCAGCAGGTTTTTAAGTGTCTTGCGCGGCACCATGAAAATGGTGCCGTGCTTGTGCCCGGCCGGCACGCTGACTTTGGCCGAGACGTCGGTGAAGGTTAGGAAGTCGCTGGTTTTCGCGGCGCCGTACTTCTTCTCGCGGTAGGCGTCATAATAAACCAGCCACTGATTATGCGGCAGTTTGGCCACGCTGGGGCCTTCGGTAAAATTGGCAGTGAAGGGCGCCGAAACTTTCGGGAACGGCCCGGTAGCCGTGGGACCGAAAGCCACCTTGATGTCGCGCTCGGGCCGAGTGTTATCCTTCACCACCAGCACGTAGTCATCCACGCCTCGTCGAATCACCTCAGAGTCGATGGCGCTGAAACCCGGGTCGAGGTAGAGCTTGGTGGCGGAGAAGGTCTTGAAGTCCTTAGTCGTGGTGTAGTAGAGGCGGTGGTTATTGTCCTCTTCTTCCTGGCCCTTTGGGAAGCGCAAAGGGATAGTGCTGGCCCACACAATGAGGAACTGCTGCGTAGGCGGGTCAAAGAAGATTTCGGGGGCCCACACGTTCACGGTGCCGGGCTCGTGGCTCATTACGTCGATGAAGCGCTGTTCGCTCCAATGCACCAAATCCTTGGAGCTGGCGTAGCCGAAGCCCTTATCACCTTTCCAGCCACAGGTCCACACGAGGTGGTAGGTGCCATCGGGGCCCTGCGCGATGCTGGGGTCGCGCATGAGCTTGCTGGGGCCTACCTGCGGCGTCAGAAACGACTTGCCCGCGTCCTGCCACTTGTAGCCGTCGTAGCTGTAGAGGAAGTGCAGCCCGTCGGTGGCCGGCTCGCGGAAGGAGGTAAACATGTATGCCTCTTTCGCGCAGGAAGTGAGCAGCGCGATGCCTAGCAGCGGGGTGAGGAAGCGGAGGGAGTAATGTTTAGTCATTGGAGGAAAAATCAGAACGTCAGGCTGAGCGCAGTTGAAGCAGTTCTACCGCTTCGTTGCAATAGTATGAATACTTGCGCGATAGAGCTGCCTCGTCCGCGCTCAGCCTGACGGCCTTCTCAGGCCCGATACATTACACCGAATCCAAAATCAGCACCCAGTCATTTCCGTCCTTCTGCTCGCCGGGCGGGTTGAACTCCTGAGTGCCTTTGTTCGCAAAGGTGCCGATGGCGGTGGTTTTGCCATCGCGCGGGCTATACCAAGACGCCTTCACTTTCGCGCCGGCAATTTTGCCCAGGTTCACCTTCATGTTCCGCCCGTTGTAGGTGTAGATGAAGGCGTAATTCTTGCCCCGCGTGGCCATCAGGCGGTTGTACTTCTCCCCTACTTCACCGGCAATCAGCGACTGGTCGGGCACCCGGTCAAAGAAAGGCCGCGACAGCATCAGCTGTTTCAAATACTGCATCTGGGCCGAACCCGGCGCGTTGATGGCAGACGACCACAGCTCCGACGAACCGTAGGCGCTGCCTTTGTCGAAGCTGCTGTGCATCTGCATCACCGAGTTCTGCCCGTAGGTGTAACCGAACGCGCCCGCAAACACCGACCAGTAGCCGTAGCGGCGCACGTCGGCATCAGTCCAGCGGGGCTGGGTGATGTCGTGCAGGCCGTGTGGGATGCCTTCGTAGGAAGGCTCGCCGTCGAGGGAGGGCTTGGTGGGTTTCAGGGCGTAGTCGGCCTGCTGGTAGCGCCAGTTATCCTGGCCGTAGTGGTTGGTTTCGTTTTTCGACGTATCCTGCTCGTAGCGGCGGTGACCCGACTGGTACATATTGAAATCCAACCAGCTCGCATTATGAAACCAATCCGATGACTGCGTGCGTCCGCGCGGGTGGTAGGTTTCGAGGTGGTTCGGGTCCACGGCTTTTAGGGTAGCACCTATAGTGTTCCAAACCTTCAGCGAGTCGGAGCCGGCAATGTCGCCGCCATTCAGCCAGATGATGTTGGGGCGGTTTTTATACCGCTCAGCCAGGAAGGTAGCGTAAGTTTTGGCCTGCTTCTGGTTCACCTTGCCGTTCTTCACGTTGGTGCCCCACACCGGCACCATACCCATGTAGAGCCCCTTTTTGGCGGCCAGGTCCACGATGTAGTCCACATGGTCCCAGTAGTCATACTGCGCGGCATCGGTGGGTGAGTTGCCGGGCGTGGTGAGCGGCCGGGCCACATTGCCGTGCACCATGGCCGAGTCGCCGTACACGTTGGCAAGGGGCACCTGGTGCAGTACCATCACCTGAATCACGTTGAAGCCTTTTTTGCGGCGGTCTTCAAGGTAGGTTTCGGCTTCCTCGCGTTTGAGCTTGCTGAAGAGCAGCCAGCCGGTATCGCCCAGCCAGAAAAACGGCTTGCCGCTACCCGTCATCAGGTAACGGCCATTGGGCGACACTTTGAGCGGGCCGGTGGTGTCAGCGGCTGGTGCAAAGGATGCTAGTAGCAGCAAAAGCAGCGCAGAGAAGCGTGTTTTTATAGTCATTCGGTTTCCAGTGAGCTCCCAGCCTAAGCCTAAGAACGTCATGCAGCGCGCAGCGAAGCATCTCGCGTGCTGCAGTAAAATCAATCGAAAGAATTAGTGGTGGCACGCGAGATGCTTCGCTGCGCGCTGCATGACGTTCGTTTTAAGACTTCACCTTGCCGGCATTGGGCCGCACGTTCTGCAGGGGCACCACGCTGTTCAGGTATTCTTCGATGTTGGCGTAGCCGTCCTTGTCACGGTCCTGGGTGGCGTCGGCGGCGTTTTTGGGGTTGAGGCCATGGGCGGTTTCCCACTTGTCGGGCATGCCGTCGTTGTCGGCGTCGGCGTAGGGCGTGCCTTTGTAGTCGGGGTAGCCACCTACCTGCGCGGGGTCGGTGATGATGCCGTTTTTATAGGAATCCTCGGGCAAGCGGCGCTTGATGTAGGGGCTTTTCGGCGTGGGCTGGGCGTTTTTGGCGTAGGTGATTTTGCCAGTGCGCACGTCTTCCACAATGCGGGCATCCACGGCGTCGCGCCGGGGCAGGGTGCAGCCCACGTTGGCCAGCACGTACTGGTAGGCCTCCTGGGCGGGCAGCACGGTGTTCATGTTAGGCAGGGTGAAAGGCTTATCGGTGCGGATTTCGGCCACGATTTTATCGGCATCAGCCGGGACCTCTACCTGCACGCCGCCGGCCCAGTTGTCTTGAGTTACTTTGTCGTTGCCAGCCACCACGTTGCCAGCCACGTAGGCCTTGCCGAACAGATTCTTGGCGTCCTTGTCGCGGCCCGATTCGGGCTTCAGAATGCGGTAGCTGATGGGCTCGCCGGCCGGGGTGATGGGACCAGGCTTGTAGTAGTTGTTCACGAAGTTGTACTCCGAGTGGTTGTCGCCACCGTCGGCCGAGCGGTTCCACCAGTTGAACACCACGTTATTAGCGAAGTTAAAATCGCCGTACATGCCCACCGAGGGGTTGCGGGCAATGTTGTTGGCCCACAGGTTGCGGGTAAACAAGCTATTCAGCCCGCCAATGGTGCTGCCGAAGGCGTGGTTGTAGGTGTCGAGCCCCTCCGAAAAGATGGAGTTCTGGATGGTCACGTTCACCGTGGGCAGCTTGTCGGCCTTGCCGGTTTCGGGGTTGTGATACACGTGGCGGTAGATGGACATGTTCTCATCCAGCCCCCACGAGGCCGACACGTGGTCGATGCAGATGTTGCCCACCGGGTTGCCGCCTAGGCCGTCGTCGCGGCGGGCCACCTCGGTAGCACCGCGGCGGAAGCGCAGGTAGCGCACCACCACGTCGTGGGTATTAATCCAAATCGACTCGCCCGCCACGCAGATGCCGTCGCCGGGCGCCGTCTGGCCCGCAATGGTGACGTAGGGCGCCCGGATGATGATGGGGCTTTGCAGGCGAATGATGCCCGCCACGTTGAATACGATAATGCGCGCGCCTCCCTGCTCCAGGGCCTCGCGCAAGGTGCCGGGGCCGCGGTCAGCCAGGCTTTTCACCACGTATACCTTGCCGCCCTGCCCGCCAAAAACATAGGCTCCACCGCCCTCCGCGCCGGGAAAAGCCAGCCGCTTCGACTGCGGTAGGTCGCTGGGCTTGGCGGCCCAGGGAATGTAAGGCTTGCCGGCCTTGGCTTCGGCCTGAATGATGGGCTGGGCCTTCTGCCAGGCTTCGTCGGAGCGTTTTTCTTCTTCGGCCAGAGCGGCATCGGCTTTGGCCTGCACTTCCGGCGGAATGGTGGGGTACTGGGCGCGGGCCGATTGGGCGGCACAAGCAGAGACGAAAAGAACGGCGAGTAAAGCGCGGCGGTGGGACATTTTAGGCAATTGTTTGCGTAGGTTTTTGGCGTTGGTTTCAGTCCGGAATTAAGCCGGCTGCGCGGCGTAGGCCACCTCTCCCGCTGCCACTTTTTCCAAGCCCTTCACATCACCGCAGAAGTGCACTTCAATACCCATCTCGGCCATGGCAGCGGCCTTGATGCGGCAGAGCTGATGAGCCTTGGCGGCGTAGGGGGCGTATACCACCTGGATGTGGTTGGCCTTGTGACGGGCCATCATCTGGTCGCGGGTTACGCCGCTCAATACGGCGTGCATGATGGGCCACTCGGGGGTGGTTTCCTGCCAGCGGCGCTGGGTTTCGGCGGCAGGCAAGGCCACGGCTTCGCCCACGCCCAGGTCGCAGTGCAGCTTGCCGTCCATCACGTACACGCGGCTCCACACGATGGAGCCGGGGCGGCTCACGCCTTTCACGCTGCCACCGCCCAGGCGGAAGTACATAGCCGGCTGGCGCTCGCTGCTGGTGCCCGCGTAGCCATCCACGAAGTGGGCCGGCGGGGCGGCGCCCGAAATCAGGAACACCCACACAAACTCGTCGCCGTCGCCGGTGTCGAAGCTCTGGCCCCAGCGCAGGTCGTGCAGCGTGGTTTCGCCGCTCAAGCCCAGCTCGTTCCAGAGGCGGTAGGTGAGCAGGGCGTCGAGGCCAGCGCACTCGTCTACTTCATTGAAGTGCGGCAGGGCCTGGCCGGCGTACAGCTCCACGCCGGTGGTGGAGAATACGGGCGGACGGTCGGCATTATTCAGCAGTCCTTCGGCCAGGTCGCTGGCCACGGTCAGGTCTTTGAGGCCCTGCTGGTACTGGATGCCAATGGTGTCGCAGCCGAACTCGTCGGCGATGCGCACGGCGGCGATGTACATCTTGCACTGCTCCAGCGTCTGATTCTTGGTGAGTTGGGTAGCCTCATCGGTGCCCCAGTTGAACTTCATGCCTCGGGCCAGCAGCCAATCGAGCACGGCTTGTGCCTCGGCCTCGGTCACGAGGCGCATGGCGGCATAGAGGCTGGCCTGGCTCAGGCGCTCCTTGAAGATGCCGGTGGCGTGCAGCAGCTCGTCGGGCACAATGGCGTTGTACATGCCCATGCACCCTTCATCAAACACACCCATGATGGCCTTGTGCTGCTTGAACTTGCGTCCGAAGTTGCGGCCGGCGTGCTCCTCCGTGGCGGGCAAAGTCGCGTCGGCGAAGTCCTTCACGTGGCGCTCGTCCTGCGTGATGCGCCCTTTGGAGAGCCATTGCTTGAGGCCATTCTCGAAGAAAGCGTCGGTGAAATCCTCGCTCCAAAGCGTGCTGTAGGTCACGCCGGCCTTGGTGAGGCAGCCGTTCAGATTGAGCATGCCCACCAGGCCGGGCCACTGCCCGCTCCAGTTGGCCACCGTCAGGATGGGGCCTTGGTGGGTGGTGAGGCCGGCCAGCACGTGGTGCGAGTACTGCCATACGCTTTCGGCCACGATGAGCGGCTGTTCGGGATGGATATGGCGGAACACCTCCAGGCCCATCTTTTGCGAATCGAGGAAGCCGTGCTGCTTGTCGGCGTCGTAGGCGTGGGCGCGCTTCACCGTCCAGCCTTGCTTTTCAAGAGCGGCGGTGAGCTGGGCTTCCATGGCGGCTTGGGCGGGCCAGCAGTTTTGGTTGGCGGCCAAGCGCAGGTCGCCGCTGGCGAGCAGGAGAACTTCGTGGGTAGGAAATGTCGTCACGGGCTGATAGGGTAAAAGTGGAGCCAAGCCCCACGCAAGTCCGAAAACGGTTGCTTAACGCGCTAGGAATGGCGGGAAAAATCCGGGTTGAGTGGGTAGACAAATTTGCCAGCATATTCCCCACAAGGCCTCCGGCTTTTTGCCTACTTAGTGTAGGATGTTACCATAGGGCTGAAGCCAGCCTCCAGAAGCTGCTAAAGCAAAAAACGGCCACCCCACCTGTGTCCAAGCCGTCTTTTTCTGCCTCTTTTACCCCGCTGAGATGCCTGAGCAGGCAAGTACAGGAGAGTTCAGGTTTTTGAAGGCTATAGTTTAGTGACTACTTACTGACGGATATTATCATTTACTAGTCAGTTTCAGGCTTCTCCAAACGCAGGATAATATCCTAGAGAAGCCAGCCCGCCACTACCTTTTGCCACCCTACCCTTCTTCCTACCGATTCTTGTTTCGCTCTTCTACACAATCGATTTCGTAACCATAGCGTCGCGTCAGCTCTACCCGTCCGGTTGCCCTCCCACTCGCAATTCCCACCAAACTCTCTCCCTCATGAAAGCCCATTTCCACAAAGTCCCGGTTGCCCCGCAGAGCTCGTTCAGCATTCGCCACGATGTGAAATCGTACTTCGGTACCACCTGGCACTACCACCCCGAGCTGGAGCTAGTGTACACGATTAAAGGCGAGGGCGTGCGCCTGATTGGCGACAACATCAGCAATTTTTCGGACGATGAAATGGTGCTCGTGGGGGCCAACTTACCGCACGTGTGGCGCTGCAACGAGGAGTACTTCCAAGGCAACCCCGACAAGCAGGTGGAGGCCATTGTAATTCAGTTTCTACCCGAGTGCCTGGGCCGCTACCTCTTCGGCCTGCCCGAAGCCTACCTCATTCCCAAGCTGTTTGAGAAGGCCAAAAGCGGCCTGCTCATCACCGGCAAGGCCAAGGCCAAGCTAGCCCCGTTGATGCGCCAGGCCGTGCTAGCGACCGACTTGGACCGCATTATCATCTTCTTGTCCATCCTGAAGGTGCTTTCTGAAACCACGGAAACCCAAACCATTGCCTCGGAGCACCACGCCTTCAAGCAGAGCAACGAGTCGGACGTGCAGCGCATCAATAAGGTGTGCAACTACACGCTGTCGAACTACAAAAAGGAAATCACGCTCGACGAAATTGCGTCCATCAGCAACCTGAGCGTCACGTCATTCTGCCGCTACTTCAAGCTCATCACGAAGAAAACCTACTACGATTTCCTCATCGAAATCCGCATCAGCCAGGCTTGCCGTCAGCTGATTGAGGACAAACTACCAACAGAAGTTGTGTGCTTCGAATGCGGTTTTAACAACGTATCGAATTTCTACCGTCACTTCAAGAAAATCACAAAGATGACGCCACTGGAGTACAAGAAGAAGTACCTGCACAGTCACAAGGAGCTGGCAATGGCGGCGTAACATCCTCCGGCCCCGCTCTTTGGGGGAATGCGACCAAGCATTCTTCGGGGAGCCAAATGCCTTGGTACGAAATGTAAAAGAGCCTTCTGCTGATGCAGAAGGCTCTTTTACTTTATCAACGATGTAGGATTAGTTACGCCTAAAAGGTGCCTCCTCCTTGGGTAGAGGAGGTCAGGGCGTAAGGTTAAGCCACCAATTCCAGCTGCCGGCTCAGGGTGCTGTAATCACCGTAGAGCGCCTCTACCCCAGCACGCACGGTGCCGGTGAAGTTGCCCACCTTGCGGCGGGTGAAGGTGGAAATGTCCACCCCGCGCTGCTTGAGCGAGTACTTGGCTACGGTGGGGTACACGTCGTGCATCACGTGCATGTTCTTGATGAAGAATTCCTGCACCTCAGCCACTTCGTGCTGCAGCAGGGCGTTGTCGTAGTTCTGACAGAGCCACACGATGAGTTCCGGGAAGAAGTTGCCCTGGATGCAGGAGAGGCCGGCAGCGCCGGCTTTCAGCGACTCCACGGCATGCACCATGTAGGCGTCGTAGAGGCCAAACTTCTGGCCGGCGGTGGCAGCCAGCTTGGCTTTAATTTGGTTGAGGTCGAGGCAGGTGTCTTTGTGGTAGGTGACGCGGCCGGTGGCCACAAACTCACCCAGCTGCTCGGCCGTGAGCACGCGCTTGTAAGGCTCCGGGCACTCGTAGAAGCCCAGGGGCACGCCGCTGGTCTGGGCGAGCAGGCCGTGGAACCGCTCGTTGAATACGGCGTCGGATTCATCCTGCGCGGCCAGCAGGCCGGTGATGACGATGACAGCCTCGGTGCCGGCCGCGTATACTTGCTTCACAAAATCGGCCTGCTCGGTGAGGGTGCCGGCGAAGGTGCCAGTGGCCACTACGGGCACGGCGCCGCCCGCTACATCCACGATGTGGCGGATGCTTTGCATGCGCTCCTCGGCGCTCAGCTCAAACATCTCGCTGGACAGGCAATTGGCGAACAAGCCAGCCGCTCCTGCCTTTAAGTACATCTCCGTGAGGCGGGTAAGGGCGGGATAATCGATGCGCCCGTCGTTTTGGAAGGGCGTGAGCATAACGGGGATAAATCCCTTGGATGCGTTTTTCATAAGAATAAAGGGCTGGGGCGGGTGAGCCGCGGGCTGTAAAAGTGAGCCGTCTAGTGGACGGACTGGGTTAAGACTTCTTCGGGGACAAGGGGCGCGGTGCGACGCTGACGCAGGCGGGTGAGCAGCAAGCCCAGCAGGAAAATGGTGAGTGTGCCCACCACTATGACCATGCTCTTGTGCAGCGGATTACGGAAGGCCGCCAGCGACTCGGGCAGGTTGGGTGAGAGCGTGAGCCACACGATGACCAGCACGCCGATAATGGTGGCGGTGAGGGCTTCGGCGTTGCGCGTCTGGCGGCTGATGATGCCGAGCAGGAACAAACCCAACATGCCCGCCGCGAAGATGCCCGAGAGCTCCCACCACACGTCGAGGACGCTTTTCACCCCAATCATGGCAATGCCCACGCCCATGCCCAGCAGGCCCACCAGCACGGTGCCCACGTGCAGGCTGCGCATGGTTTGCTTCACATTAAGGCCGGGCCGGAAGTAGCGCTGGTAGATGTCGACGGTGAAGACGGTGGCCGAGGCATTCATGCCCGAGCTGATGGTGCTCATGGCCGCCGACAGGATGGCCGACACGATGAGGCCCACGAAGCCGGGCGGAATTTTCGTGACCATGAAGTGCGGCATCACCTTGTCGCCGTAATCAGCGGGCTGGAGCTGCGCGGCGGCCTGGGCCAGCTGGCTGGCGGTGGCGGTGAGTGGCAGCTTTTCGGCGGCCACTTTCAGCTTCACGGCCTCAATTAGCTCGGGGTGTACCTGGTAGTAGGCAAAGAGCGCCGAGCCGATGACGAAGAACAGCAGCGAGGCCGGCACGTACATCAACACACAGAGCCAGATGGACTTGGCCGCCTGCTTAGCCGAAGTGGCCGTGTGGTAGCGCTGCACGTAGTTCTGGTCGACGCCGAAGTTGTTGAGGTTGATAAAGAAGCCGTAGAGCAGCACTACCCAGAAGGTAGACGTGGTGAAATCGGGGGCAAAACCGCCCAAGCTGAATTTGTGCTGGGCCTGCCCGATGGCCACGATATTGGACACGCCGCCCGGCATGTTGGTCACAATGAGGTAGAGAATGAGCAGCGCGCCGAAAGTCTTGACCACGCCCTGCACCACCTCGGTCCAGATAACGGCCTCGATGCCGCCCAGTACCGTGTAAACGATGATGCAGCTGCCGGTAATGAGCATAATCCACTCCATGGAGAAGCCGGTGAGGGCCTGCAGGGTGAGCGCAATGCCGAAGAAGATGGACCCGATGCGGGCTAGCTGCGTGAGCAGGAAGCACACCACCGCGTAGGTGCGCGCCCAGCTACCGAACCGGTGCTCCAAGTGAGTGTAGGCCGATATTTCACCGGTGCTGCGGTAGAACGGCACGAAGTAGCGCGTGGCCACCCAGGCCGCCAACGGCATCGAAATGCTGAAGACGAAGGCGTTCCAGTTGGTACCAAAGGCCTTACCAGGCACGCCGAGGAATGTGTTGCTACTGAGAAAAGTAGCATAGATGGACATGCCGATGGCCCAGCCCGGAATCAGGCCGGAGGCGCTGGAATACTGCTCGGCGCTGTCGTTTTTCCGGGCAAACCAGGCGCCCACGGCAATCATGGCCGCCAGGTATAGCGCGATGATAACAAGGTCAAGAACTCGCAAATTGCTCATGAGGCCATATTACCAAATTGCCGCGACATAGCGCCGAAATAGGGGCTGCTGGTACTGCTAGCAAATTTACCGGCGGCCGGAGCGGGCGTGCTGTAGATTGTTAGCCTCCTATTATAACATCTTGGCTAGGGCAGGATAACATCAGGCAAAACCGAGCCGCAGAAAACCATCGGTCATCCTGAGCATTCTGCGAAAGCAGAGACGAAGGACCTTCTCACGGCTGCGTCGCTTGAATTACTGCAAACCGTTCAGCGGTAATAAGGTCCTTCGTCTCTGCTTTCGCAGAATGCTTAGGATGACACGGTGTTGTTCCCGACCTTACTACTGCACATCCAGCCCCGACACGCTCAGCCCGGCTGCGTCGGCGGCAGTGAGTTTCACGCGGTAGCTGCCGGCGTTTATCATGGTGCCGGTGGAGGTGGCCAAGTAGTTCCACTTGCCGGGCTTGGAGGGCAGCAGCTCCACGTTTTCGGTTTTGAGGACGGTGCCGTCGGCCAGCGCCACGGTGAGCGTGGCGGCGAGCGGGCGGGCCAGCGGGTTGGCGTAGCGGAAGGTGAGCGAGTAGGTATCGGCTACGCCCACCTGAATGGTCCATTCCAGGGCGCTGCCGCTGGCTTCTTTGAAGGTGATGCTTTCTTTGGTGTTGACGGTTTCCTTCACTAGGCCAGGGCCGCTGAGCCGGGCGGTGGCAGGCTTGTAGCCGGTGACGGCCTTGAGGTCGTAGGCCGGCTCGATGCTGCTGGTGCGGTTTACGGCCACGATATAAGCGCTGCTATTGGTCCCGAGAGCAACATTGGCGTTAGCCGGAAACCGCTTGCGGTACAGATGGAAAGTGGAGGTGCTTGGGCCGGTGGTTTCGAGGGTTGTTTTGGTGTCCTCGTATTCCTTCAGCCAAGCGGGACGCGTGGCTTGCTTGGCGTCGAGGGCAACGTACACATCGGCGGCGGTGCTCACGCTGAACGTGCCGCCAGCGGCCCCGGCCTTACTTGACCCGCGCAGCCACTCGGCCCCGTAAAGCGCCGAAGGCAGGGCACTGAAAGCAGCCGGTGCATCGCTGAAAGTTTGGCTCCCTGTGTCGAGCCAGGTTTGGGCCGACCACTGCGCGGCCTGCGTTGTGTTGGTGGTTTTAAGGCTACCGATGACAGGCTGCGGGCCCTGTGCGGGCTGGGCGTTGGCATCGGCAGTAGCAATGGCTATGGCGGAAATCAGGGCCTGGCCGGAAGCAACGTGCGGGAAGGAAACAATCAGCTGGCCGTCAGTTACACGCACTTTCACGGTCTTTTTGAGAGCCTGGTCGTGTCCAGCTTCCTTCCAAATGTCGAGGTTGTGAAGCGCCGTTTCGCCGTTGATGGCCACGTCGAACAGGCGCCAGCCGGTGCAGTCCAGCCCGCTGCCGGTGCCCAGCCAGGGCTCCGTGAAATACAGCTCCACTGTGTACTCGCCGTTGGGCACGGGGAAGGCGTAGCGCAGCTTCTCGCGTCCGTAGCGGAAGCTTTGGAACAGGGGCCAGTCGCGGGTGCCGCGAATGGGGTCATGGGTGCGGCGCTGGCTGGCGAAGAAGGGCGTGATGCCGGGGAAATCCTGCGTCCACGACTCGGAGCCCCAGGTTTTGGGGTCGGTACGGGGTTGGTCGGCCTGCCAGGTCTGGCCGTTTTCATCCTGGTAAGCCGGGCCACCGCAGTTCACGCGGTAGAGGTAGTTCAGGCCCGGCTGCGGCCGGGTGATGGGCTGTGCATCGGCTAGGAACTGGTCAAAATTTGGCGCTTTCGGCAGGTGGTGCAGCACGATATAATCCTTCGCTACGGCCTTGCCGGCAACATAGCCTACGGCGTAGAGCACGTTGTATTTGACGTCGACGCCATCCCACTGAAAATGGGTGCCAATGCCCGCCGGGCGGGTTTTGCGGCCCAACGAGGCGGCGTTCACGTCGTTGAACAGCTCCACCTCATCGCAGTTGGAATAGACGGTGATGCTGTCCTTGCGGCCGGGTGTCAGCCAACGGTCGGGCCAGGTGTGCGAGGCTACGTAAACCATGGGCCCCGTGGCTTTGGACGCGTAGTTGGCCCGGAACATATAGAAGGCATCCGTGGGCTCCTCCCAGGGCGTGAGCAGGCCTTTATAGTTCACCGGACCGATGCGGTCAAGTTCACGCTGGCCTTCGCCGCCCTGCACCCGGCCGGGGTTGTCGTGCGAGGTCAGCAGCCAGAAAAAGTGGCCGGCGGTCTGGTCTTTGGCGGCTTCGGCGAGGCGCACTTTCAGCTCCATTAGCTGGGCAAACCGGTCTTCGCTGAAGGGGCCGCTGTTGAAGGCGGGCGGGCATTCTTTATGCAGGTCGAGGGTACGCCAGGCGCCGTATTCGCCGATGAGGACCTGGCGGGCCACGTCGGCGCCGTACTGGTTGGGGTCGCCGCCGTAGGTGCCGGTCCAGTTCTGGGGCACGTCCCAATCGGTGCCCTGACCGCCGTTGCAGGTCGTGATTTTGCGCTCGCGCGAGGCCGTGGGGTCGAGCTGGCGGATGAGTGCGCTGCACTCGCGGGCGAAGTCCGCCGGCAGCGTGCTTTCGTTTTCAAGGCCCCACAGTACCACCGAGGGCGAGTTGCGGCGCTCCTTCACCCAGTCGGTGAGCAGGGTTTTGAAGTTCTGGCGGAAGGTCGGCGTGTCGTACCACACGTGCGCGGCCAGCTGCGGCCACCACAGCAGCCCCAGCGAATCCCAGTTGGCCTGGTAGCGCAGGTTGTGCGGCTGGTGGGCGTCGCGGAAGGCGTTGAAGCCAGTGGCTTTTATCATCTGCACGCGGGTGCGAATCTGCTCCGGGGTGAAGGCGTGGCTCTGGCCTAGCATGTGTTCGTACTCAGCAATGCCATTGATGAAAACCGGCTTCCCATTGAGCAAAAACTGCTTCTGCCCGGGCGCCGCTGCCCGCCCAATCGGCCAACTCACCCAGCGAATGCCGTAGGGCGTTTCTATCTCATCGAGCAGCTTGCCTTTGGCGCGTATTTTCGTGACCAGCCGATACAAATACGGGTCTTGCAGCGACCACAAATGCGGCTGCTTCAGCTCCGGCAGCTGCTGATGAAGCTGGGCGCTGGCCCCGGCCACCAGTTTCTGCTTGGTGCTGGTTTCGGCCACGCTCCTCCCCTGCCGGTCCAGCAGCTGGCTGCTGACGGTCAGGGTTTGCGAAGTGACGCCGTAGTTGCGCAGCTCTGTGTCTACGTTCAACCGGGCGGCCTGGGCCGACACCGTAGAATCGGCCCATATGTGCACACCGAAGGGCTCGACCCGCACTGGGCTGGTGACCACCAACGACACCGGCCGGAAAATGCCCATGGGCTGCGAGCCTTCCGAGAAGCCGCGCTCCTCGGAGCAACCGCCGCACACCCAGGGTAGGTCCTGGATGTTGGCGGGATGGTCGGCGCGCACGGCTAGCACGTTGGGCTGGCCGGCAGGGCGAAGCGCGGCCGTTACGTCGAGGGTGAAGGTGGTGCGGCCGCCGGCGTGGTAGCCTACCTGTAGGCCGTTCAGCCAAACGGTGGCGTAGGAACCCACGCCCTCAAAAAACAGGAAGCTGCGGGCGTCTTTCGCGGTGGCAGGTGTGGTGAAGGTTTTGCGGTACCAGGCGTAGCCGTGGCGGTTGCCGTGGCGCTGGCGACGGTAGCCCTCGTACGCGTCCCAGTTGTGGGGTACGGTCACAGTTTGCCAGTTTTTGTCGTCGAAATCGGGGCGTTCGAAGTTGGAGTGAGCCTGTTGGTTGTGGTCGTCGGCGATGGTGCGCCAGTTGTCGAGCAGAGGTGTAGTGAGACGGGTTTGGGCGTGAGTTTGGACTGTGAGCAGCAGTAAAAGCAGCACGATGTAAAGGCAAGGCTTGCTCCTGTCCGTTGGGGCCCAAAATCGTTGCAATAGCTGCACAAGTGTCATTCTGTGTTTGTTCAGCGGCGGGCGGGGGCAAGCCCTGCCCCTACGTCCGTCAGTTTATAAACCTGTCCCCCTTTCGTGGCAAACCGCGTTTCCTTCCCGCCATACCGTACCACGCATTCCCGCCCGGCTTCCGACTTAATTTCTACTTCCGCCAACTTGCCCTGCGCCCACTTCATATCCACCACAAAGCCGCCGCGCGCCCGCAGGCCGCGCACGCTGCCGCTAGCCCAAGCAGTGGGCAAGGCGGGCAGGAGGTCCAATGCACCGGTCTGGCTTTGCAGGAGCATTTCGGCCATGCCCGCCGCCCCGCCGAAGTTGCCGTCAATCTGGAATGGTGGGTGGGCGTCAAAAAGGTTTTTGTACACGCCGCCCTGCTCGGGCCCGGTGCCGTTTTCGGCCGGCGAGAGCAGGTTTTGGAGGATGCGCTGGGCGTGGTCGCCGTCACGGAAACGCGCCCAGAGGTTGACTTTCCAGGCCAGGCTCCAGCCGGTGCCGCCGTCGCCGCGCTGGGTGAGCGAGGTGCGGGCGGCCTGCAGCAGCTTGGGCTCGGCAGGGCTGATTTCGGAGCCCGGAAAGACGCCCCAGAGGTGCGACACGTGGCGATGCGTGTCGGTGGGGTCGTCCTTGTCTTCGAGCCACTCCTGCAGTTGGCCGTGCCGGCCGATTTGGTTCGGGGCCAGCTGGCCGGCTTTGGCGGTCAGCTCCTGCTGCAAATCGGCATCCACGCCCAGCACCTTGGCAGCGGCGCTGGTAGTGTTGAACAGCTCGCGGATAATCTGGTGGTCCATCGTTGGGCCAGCCACCAAGCCGCCGTGCTCGGGCGAGTTGGAAGGCGTGCTGATGAGCCAGCCGGTGCGTGGGTCCTTCACCAGAAAAGCGGCGTAGAACCGGGCGGCCTCTTTCAGCACGGGGTACTGCTGGCGCAGAAATTCCCGGTCCTGCGTGAACTGATAATGCTCCCAAACGGGCTGGCACAGCCAAGCTGCGCCCGTCACCCAGATGCCGTGGTTGGCCGCGTTGATGGGCGCGGTGCCGGCCCAAATGTCGGTATTGTGGTGCAGCACCCAGCCGGGGGCGTTGTAGTGGGCCTGGGCCGTGGCCCGGCCGGTTTGGGCGAGTTGGTTGATGAAGCGGAACAGCGGCGGGGTGCAGGCCGACAGGTTCAGCACTTCAGCTGGCCAGTAGTTCATTTCCAGGTTGATGTTGGTGGTGTACTTGCTGCCCCAGGAGGGCGTCAGCGAGTCATTCCACAGGCCTTGCAGGTTGGCCGGCGGGCCACCGGCCCGCGAGGAAGAAATCAGCAGGTAGCGCCCGAATTGCAGGTACAGCGCCAGTAGCGCGGGGTCGGCGGTGGGGGTGAACTGCTGAATGCGGGTGTCCGTCGGCAGCTGCTCGCTGGCAGTGTGGCCCAGGTCGAGGGCGAAGGGGTTAAAGAGCGTTTGATAGTCCCGAACGTGCTCGGCTTTTAAGTCTTCGTAGCTTCGTTTTGAGGCCTTTTCAAGCGCCTGTTTCGCCTGTTGCTCCGGTTGCCCCGACACATCCTGGTAGCTCTTGAAGGTGGTGGCGGCCGTCAGGAAAAGCGTAACGTCGTCGGCATTTTCAATCTGAATCTGGTTGTCCGTTACCGTGACTTTGCCGTGCTTGGCGGCCACCCGCAGGTAGCTCACGCCGCGGAGCACGCCGTCGCGCACCTGCACGGCCAGGGCCAGTGTGTGGTCGTCTACCCGATAGGTTTTGCGGTTGGCGTGGGCGCTGCCGAAGCGGGCCGTGAAAGTGAGTTTGCCTTTTGTGCCAGCCGTCAGGCGGCTAACCAAGGCTTGCTGCGGGGCACTGGCAAAGTATTCCCGCGTAAACGCCACTCCATTCTGCCGGTATTCCGTTCGCGCTACGGCTTGCGTGATTTCCAGCTCGCGGCGGTAGTCGCTGGCTTGGCCCAACGCCGGAAAGTCCAGCCACAAATCCCCAAACGGTTGGTACGAGGCCTGGTAGCTCGGGGCCAGCGGCGGGTTGGCGTCTTGCACCCAGTATTGCCAATCAGAGCTCAGCGCCACGCCGGTTTCGGGCGCGGCATTCTCCGGATACACCACAAACACCGGTTGCTTTTCCTTCACCCCAATCAGTCCGCCCTTGTCGTAAAAATTCAGCACCTGAATGGCCACCTCGTTGCGGCCCGGCCGGAGCGCGGCGGCCGGCACCCGGTAGCGCCGCTTCTTGCTGATGCCCTCGTCGGTGCCCACCTGCTGGCCGTTCACGTAAGTTACGTCGGCATCGCGGATGCGGCCCAGACTCAGGGTGAGGTCTTTGCCGACCCAAGCGGCGGGCAGGTCGAAGGAGGTCCGAAACCACACCGCCCCGTCCAAACCGTCGAGGCCGGCGCTTTCCCAGCCATTGAGGGTAGGGATGGCGAGGGGCTTCCACCCCGGCTGGGCCAGGGCCTGTGCCACGCTCAGGGTGCGCAACTTTTGCAGCCAAGCGGCCTTTTCGGATTCGTAGGATTCCTCGTGGTCCTTCAGGCCCATGAAGTGCTGCTCGGCCAGCGCCTCGGCCTCAGCCTGCTTGCCCTCGGCCAATAGCTGGCGGATTTGGGGCAGGTACTGCGCGGCACCGGGCCGGGCGTAGGCACGCGGCCGGCCGGTCCAGAGCGTGGCCTCGTTGAACTGAATGTGCTCCTGCCCCACCCCGCCGAACACCATGCCGCCCAGTCGGCCATTGCCGAGGGGCAGCGCGTCGGTCCATTTGGCCGCAGGCTGGGCGTACCACAGCTTCAGCGGTTGCTGAGCGGCGGCGGGAAGGGTGAGGAGCAGGAGAAATAAAATGAGGCGCGGCATGGGTGGGAAGTGTAGCGTGGACTCTGTGAGTCCGCGCTTGGGCGAAAGGCTTATAGTTCCGGCAAGCGCGGACTCGCAGAGTCCACGCTACGGTGCTATGGCCCAACCACTCGCTCCGTTACCGCTTCGTCTTGCGACACGGGCGCTTTCACGTACTTAAAATTGTTGTTTTGCAGCACAATGCTGCGGGTTTTGGCGCCTTTCAGCTTGAGGTAGGTTTCGGTACCCGCTGCTGGAAAGGAATTGTAGATGAAGGCATCCTGCACGTCGCCCAGCTCCACTTGCGGGGTGCCGGCCAGCGGGGTAGCGCTGCCCACGCCGTCGAGGCGCAGCAGCTGCACGCTTTCGGCGCGCACGGCGGGCCCAATGGTGGTATTCACCTGCACGTTGTGAAAGGCGATGTTGCGCGCTTCCCGAATGGTGAAGCCCTGCTTGGCATCCAGGTTCAGGTTGGAAAACGAGACGTTTTCGATAGGCATCTCACTCAGGCCATTCAGCAGGCCGGCCTGGTTGCCCTCGGCGGTGATGTTGCTGAAATGGATGTTGCGGAAGCGCGGCGTGCGCTCACTCACCGGCTCGGGCGTGGTTTTGGCGTACTGCATATCGAGCACAATCATCTGGTCGCGGATATTCTTCATCACGATGTTATCGACCCGAATGTCTTCCACCACGCCGCCGCGCCCGCGCACGGTTTTGATGCGAATGCCCCGGTCAGTGCCGTCAAACACGCAGTTCGAAATCACGATTTTCTTTACCCCGCCCGACATCTCCGAGCCTATCACCACGCCGCCGTGCCCGCTGAGCATGGTGCAGTTGGTGATGGTGTAGTTTTCGGCCGGCACGTTCATCTTGCGGCCGGCCGCGTCCTTGCCCGATTTGATGGTGATGCAGTCGTCGCCCACGCTGATGTGGCAGTTGGAGATGTGCACGTAGCGGCACGACTCCGGGTTGATGCCGTCGGTGTTCGGCGACTTCGGGTTGTTAATCGTGACACCCGTCACAGTCACGTTCTCGCAGAACTCCGGGTTCACGGTCCAGAACGGCGAATTGCGGATGGTGATGCCCTCAATCAGCACGTTCTTGCAAAACATGGGCTGAATGAAGGGTGGACGCAGAAACGCGCGGTCAATCACGCCGCCCTGCTCATCTGGCTTCAGGATGTTGGCGTTGAGGCGCTTGAATTCCTGCTGCCACTTCGAATCCTGGCTTTTGCGCGATTGCCCTTCGGCGTAGTCCCACCACTTTTTGCCCTGCCCGTCAATGATGCCCCGGCCCTTGATAGTGATGTTTTCGGCCTTATAAGCATAGAACAGAGGGGAGAAGCTGGTCACGTCGATGCCCTCATACCGCGAGGGCACCATAGGCAGGTAGTCGTCGAAGTTGTCGCTGAAATAGAGGATGGCGCCCGCGCCTACCTCAATGGTGATGTTGCTTTTGAGGTGAATGGGGCCGGTGCAGTAGCGACCGGCCGGGAAGTACACCGTGCCGCCACCCGCCTTGCTCGCCGCGTCAATGGCCTTGGCAATAGCGGCCGTGGACAGTTTCGTGCTGTCGTTTTTGGCGCCGTATTTCAGAACGTTGTAAAAGTCCTGGGCGCGGGCCGCCGAGAAGGTGAGAACCAGGAGAAAGGCGGAAAGGAAGCGTTTCATAGAATTTAATCTGTCATGCAGAGCGCAGCGAAGCATCTCGCATGTAGCAAGTATTTAGTTACCCCGAGCGAGATGCTTCGCTGCGCTGCGCATGACCAATTATTAACCGGGTAGCTTAGCCGTCACCCGCTTCAATTCACTGGCACGAACGATTTCCTTGCCATCGGCAAAAATGCGCAGGCCCTGGCCTTTGCCGTATTTCTGGCCGGTTTTATCCCAAATCACCGAAATCATGCGGCCGTGGTAGCGCACCTGGTCCAGGGCAAACCAATCCCACTTGCCAGCTGGCACCAGTGGCACCACCTCTACCACATTATCTGCCCGCGGCTTGAGGCCCACGAGACCGGTTATCACCAAGTCGGCGAAGCCGGAGTGGTTGTAGTAGCTGCTGCGCGGGTTGTCGCCTTTCAGCCACTCGCCGTTCTTTTCGTCCTGGTATTCACCCAGGTAGGGCACGCCGTTTTTCTGGTGCGAGAGGGCGTATTTGTGCAGCTCGTCGTAGTACACCTGCGCGCTCATGCCGTCCTGATGCTTGTATTCGGTGAGCAGGTTGGCCAGGCCTTTAAGCGTTTGCGTGGTGGCGTAGGGCCACACCGCGCCGTCCCACTCGCAGCCGTGGCCCGAGCCGTGGGTGCGGAAACCAGGGGCACGCCGCTCGGCCGTGGTCAGGCCCCAGGGTGCTTTGAAGCCCTGCTCGTCGGTGAGTTGCTCCCACTGCTTGGCATAAGTCGCCTTATCGGCCGGCAGCGAGAAGTACCAGGGAATGTAGCCCAGCTCCTCCCGCGCCTCGCAGAGGCCGCCCTTCTCGTACTGCACCTTGAAAAAGCTGGCTTTGGGGTCCCAAAGCACCTTTTGCACATCGGCGCGGAGCTGTTTGGCTTTGGCCGTGTACTTGCGTTCGAGGCTGTCGACTTTAGTAAGTTTGTACATGGCGGCCAGTGCTTTAGCGTTGCCGTACATGTAACTATTGATGGTGGGGCGGACGTTCTTTTCCTTGCGCCCGCCGCTGATGGACTCCTCCATGGCATCACGCACGTCGTACTGCCAAAACATCCCGTTGGGTAGCATCCGCTCCTTTTCCCACTGCCGGTAGTCGGCGTTGAGCGCGGGCAGCATTTCCTGCACAAACGCCTGGTTGTTATTCACCTGGTACAAGCCATACACCGCATCCTGCAGCCAGCTGCTGAAGCTGTGCAGCTTGGTGTTCACCTGTGGCTGCTTAGCCATCAGCCAGAAGCGCGTGTACTGGTCGATATACTGTGGGTCGTGCAGCCAGCGGCCTTCGTTGATATGGTGCCCCAGCGCGCTGCTGATAGTGTTATAGGGCCCGGCGTGCTTCATCGGCGTGATGAACTCCGTGAACACATAGCCGTCAGGCGTCTGCTTGAGGTGCTTGCGGAAGGTCCACCAGCGGTAATAATATGTCTCCTGAATGGCCGAATCGGGGCACTCGAACAGCGGCACCTCACGGGCCAGCCAGTCGGCCGCCTGTGCATTGGGCACGAAGTTGATGACGTCCTCCTTGTCCAGGGCATTGAAGCGGGCCACGCTGGCGCGCAGGTGCTCCGGCGTGAGCACGGGCTGCTGGGCGGCGGCCGGAACGGCGCTTAGCAGGCTGAGGGAAAGAAGCAGGCGGGTGGGTTTCATAGCAAGAAAGTAGCGTGGACTCTGCAAGTCCGCGTTAGTCAGGTTAAGAACGGCGCGGACGCGCAGAGTCCACGCTACATATTTATTCAAACAACCAATCCAGTTCGCCCACCTTGCGCACCCCTTCGCCCAGTCCGGCATCGTAGGTGCGCAGCGGCTGGCTGCCATCAATAAAGCCCAGCACCACGCAGGCCCCACGGGCCAGATTCAGCGTGTGCGTACCGGCTTTAAAGGAATAGGCGTGCACGTTCACCGGCGGCAGTCCTTCGATGGCAAGGGCATTGGTAATCTTGCTATCGGCCTGGCCGTAGTCGTTGGCGCTGGCGTCAATTTCCAGGATGGGAATGGGCAAATAGCGCGGGCTTTTCTGGTTGAAGAACCCAACCAGCAGCCGCACCGGCTTGGTAGTAGTGAAGCGGATTTCGGTGCCATGTGCCACCTGCTGCGCCTTGCCGAAACGCAGCCCCTGCAGCTTCGCCAGTTCCGGCGCGAGGGCCGTGATGCGCGCCGTGGTATCAGCAAAAACGGCCTGACCGCTGGCAATAGGGTAGGTATCGGATTTGCTCAGCAGCTTCACCGGGGCGTTGCGCAGCACCTCAATTTTGGGGGCGTCCACGTTGGTTTTAGCGGTTTTCAGCGAGTCGATGTGGTGCTGAAAAACGGCCAGCTCCTTTTGGTACACGGGCAGCATTTCCGCCCAGGTTTTGTAGGTACCGTCCACGCCGCGCATGGGGATTTTGCGCTGCGAAGTTTGCATGCTGTTGGCGTAGAGGTAGCTGTCCTTGGTGAGGTTCACCAGCTTCTGCCAGTGCGCTACGCTGCTTTGCAGCAGCGGCACTGCAGCCATCAGGTCCTGCACGTTGTGCGAGTACTTGTAGCGCAGCACCTGCAGGGCCGCGCGGGCCTTTTCGGCGTAGAAATTCGCCAGCTCATCCTGGCAGTACATGTCGTTTTTGACGCGGGCAAACTCGGCCTGATTTTGCTTGATAGCCGGTGCGGCGCGCTCGATGGCCGCAATGGCGGCTTTGCCATGCGCTACCACCTCATTGGCCACCTGCGGCGGGGTTTCGCCCACGTGCTTCTCTCCTTTCGCCTCCTTTTCAGCATACTCGATAATCATCTCGCCCTCCGGCGATTCCGACTCATACAACAGCGTAAACAAGCCGTAGCGCTTGGGGTCAATCAGCTGGTTCATCAACATGCCCAGCGTGAGCGTCTGCCGGTTGCCGTCGGTGATGCCGTAGCGGCGCAGCAGCTTGGGCTCGATTTCGCCAGCCTGCTCATAAGCCTCCAGAATGTGCTGGCCGGCCTGCTCGTCGCAGCCAAATTGGGCGGCCAGTTGCTGGCTCCAGTGCGCGACTTCGGCCGGGCGGGGGCGGTTGGCGCGCCAGGCGTAGCGGGCCCATTCGGCATACCACAGCCAGTCGCGGTCAACTTGTAGTTGGCGCCCGGCTACGTTGTCGGCCGTGTAGGGCCAGTCCCAGTAAGATGACTCAGGGTAGAGGTGCAAGCCGTTGGCACCGTAAATGTTATGCATGGCCTGCACCGATTTCTGAATAAAATCGGCCGAGCCGTAGCGGAACGGTTCCAGGTTGGCCAAAATGTGCACGTTTTCGATGTGCACCGAGTTCATCCCGCTCAGCTTGCGGTGCAGTTCGGCCCAGGAACCGCGTGGGGTGTAAGTCGTCAGCGCCTCGCCGTTGAATTTGGCCTCGGTGTAGAGGTTTTTGTAGAGCGGCAGCGCTTCGGTTATCACACGGGGCGCGTCGGTGTCGTGGGCCCGCAGCACGATGGGCGGCTGCTCGGTAGTGCCCAGGGCTTTGAGGCCGTCTTGCACGCCGGGGATGATGGTTTTCGTGAACCAGTCCACGTCGTCCTGGCCGGCGCCTTCCATGGCCTCGCCCAGCGCCACCATCAGGCCCACGTTGGGGTATTTCTCCACGAAGGCGGCGATGGACTTGCGCGTATAGTCGGCAATGAGCGGCACAATAGGCCGGGCCCGGTCCTGGGTTTTAATCTTATAATGCTCGGCGAAGGGCTTGGAGACAATGATGTTGTAAAACATCTGAATCACCCAGATACCGCGCTTGTCGGCCTCCTGCGTCAGGAAGCGGTACATCTCCTCATTCTTCTTGAAGGTGGCATCGTCTACCTCCACCGCAAACGGGTAGTCCTTCAGCCGCACCAGCGAGGCGAAGGGGTGACCGTTCCACAGGTAGAGCGAGTTGTAGCGGTTGGCCGCCATCATGTCCAGATACTTAATCCAGAGCGCCTTGTCGTAGAGCCAGGGGAAGGTTTCGGGCGTGTAGGGATACTCATACACGTTGCGGCCGGGCAGGTAGGTGGGCTTCTGCACGCCGATGCAGGTGCCGCGCAGCACCATTTCGGGCTGGTCGGTGAGGTGAATGTTCTCGCCGATTTTGCCTTGTGCTTTCACCTGCTCAGCCAGCTCCAGGCATCCGTAGAGCGCCCCAGAATTATCGGCCCCGCTGATGAGCAGGTTGTCATCCTTGGCCGAAGAAATGGCGAAACCTTCCTTGCCGGGTGCCTTTTCAGCAGCGGTGTGAAAAGTGGTATTTGCCTGCTGCACCAAGGCATCGGCCGCGCGGCCCACTACAATCAGGCCTTTAACTTTGGGCAGTTTGTCGGCCTGTTGAATCTGAACCTGATAGCCAGCTTTTTTCAGTGCCGCAGCCAGTTGGTCCGCGCCGTATTGCAGGCGGGCGTGGGCCGTTTTGGGCAGGAGAATGGTGCGGGTCTGGGCGGCGGCAGGCCGTTCTACCGGGTTGGTGGCCTGGGCTATCTGGCTAGGGCCCAGCAACAAACCAACCAGTAAGACAGCACTGCAAAAAAGCTGATTCCAGTACTTGCGGAGCACTGCTGATTGGCGGCAAGAAGAAGCGAAATGGACGAATGGCATCAGGTCAAAATTATCGGGCGCCTGGGCTAATTCTGTGTACCATGTTCGCCGGCTCTTGTAGCATGTTGCCATCGCCAAAGCAGCCTTTACACAATCGATAAATCTGCTGCGTAAGCGGCTTTCGCCACGGCAGAAACTGGGCTTGGTGAGGCGTCACGAACGGCTGTTTCACAGGCAGACGCCAGCAATACCCTAGCACGCTCGAAGGCTTTCTCAGTAGCTAAAACCCTCTTCCTGTTGTTTTGAACTGAACAATGAATGCGCCTCGTTGACGATAAACATATCGAGCAGCAGCGTGCGGGTGAGTATTTACTTATCAACGCCAAACGCCCACCCGCCTTCTCTGGGCGAATGCTAACATCCTACACAGGGTCGAGAAAATGGTATAGGTGCCGGCGGTTTTTACCCTGTTATTTCGCTTCATCCAAACTCCCCCACCCCGCTCATGAACAAACCGCTTGCTTCGCTTAGCGCCTTAGGCCTCTTTTTCTCCACGCAATTCGCGGCCCACGCCCAGTACCCCAAGATTCCGCAGGACGTGCAGAAGGCCAGCGAGGCTATGATGAAGGACGCCTACCGGCAGTCCGAAATTGCCTGGAACAAGGCCTACCCCATCATTCAGAAGGAGCAGCGCGAGGGCAAGCCTTACATTCCGTGGGCGGCCCGTCCCATTGATTTGCCGCAGGCCAGCATCCCGGCGTTTCCGGGTGCGGAGGGCGGCGGAGCCTACACCTACGGTGGGCGCGGCGGCCGCGTGATTGTGGTGACCAGCCTGGCCGATAGCGGCCCCGGCAGCCTGCGCGAGGCATGCGAGCAGGGCGGCGCCCGCATCATCGTATTCAACGTGGCCGGCATCATCCGCCTCAAAACGCCGCTCATGATTCGGGCCCCCTACATCACCATCGAGGGCCAGAGCGCCCCCGGCGACGGCATCTGCGTGGCCGGCGAGTCGGTGTGGCTGAACACGCACGACGTGCTGATTCGCTTCATGCGCTTCCGCCGCGGCGAGACGAATGTGGGCCGGCGCGACGACTCCATCGGCGGCAACCCGATTGGCAATATCATGATTGACCACGTCTCGGCGAGCTGGGGCCTGGATGAGAACATGTCGATGTACCGCCACATGTACAACGACAGCACCGGCATTCCAGAGCAAAAGCTGGGCACGGTAAACATCACCATCCAGAACTCTATCTTCTCCGAAGCGCTCGATACCTGGAACCACGCCTTTGGCAGCACGCTGGGCGGCGAGAACTGCACGTTCATGCGCAACCTGTGGGCCGACAACGCGGGCCGCAACCCGTCCATCGGCTGGAACGGCGTGTTCAACTTCGCCAACAATGTGATGTTTAACTGGGTGCACCGCTCCACCGACGGCGGCGACTACCGCGCCCTCTACAACATCATCAATAACTACTACAAGCCCGGCCCCCAAACGCCCAAGGACACGCCCATCGGCCACCGCATCCTGAAGCCTGAATCGGGCCGCAGCAAGCTGAAATACCAGGTGTACGGCCGCGCCTACGTGGCCGGCAACATCGTGGAAGGCTACCCCGAGGTGACCAAGGACAACTGGAACGGCGGCGTGCAGGTGGAGGAGCTGCCCAATGCCGGCAAGTACATGCCTGACATGAAGGTGGACAAGCCCCTGCCGATGCCGGAAATCACCATCATCCCGGCCGAGAAAGCCTACAGCTACGTGCTCGACAACGCCGGCGCCACCCTGCCCAAGCGCGACCCCGTCGACACCCGCGTGATTCAGCAGGTGCGCACCGGTAAAATCGACTACATCAAGAACATAAAGCTGCCCACCACGCAGTTTGAGCACCGCCGCCTACCGATTGATTCCTATAAAAACGGCATCATCACCGACCCCGTGCAGGTGGGCGGCTACCCCACCTACGCCGGCAAGCCCTACACCGACTCCGACAAGGACGGCATGCCCGACGACTACGAAAAGAAGAACGGCTTCGACCCCAAGAATGCGGCCGACGCAGCAGCCATTGCCAAAAACGGCTACGCCAACATTGAGAACTACCTCAATAGCCTGGTGGCACTGAATACGGTGAAGCCGTAGCCATTTTTTGATTTTCAGAACGTCATGCTGAGCGCAGCCGAAGCATCTATACTGCAATGGTAAAATGAAATGCATTGCGCGGTAGAGATGCTTCGACTGCGCTCAGCATGACGTTCTTGATTATTCGACTATCCTATTAAGCTGCTCTGAAAACACCCTTTTTCTTTCCAGTGCCCCACCCCACTCGCACCTTTTACTTCCTGCTCCTTTCCGGTCTGCTCGCCGCCGGCCCTGCCGCCGCGCAGAAGCCAGCGAAGCCCGTGCCTCCTCCCGGCCCTATCGAGTTCAAGGACGGCAAGCTGAGCTACGCGCCGGACTCGCTCGGCAACCGGGTGCCGGATTTTTCCTACGCCGGCTATCGGGCAGGCGAGGCAGCCATTCCCACCGCCACCATCAAGGTGACGGTGCCGGTGAAGGCCGGCGATGCCACGGCGCGCATTCAGTCGGCGCTGGATTATGTAGCGGGTTTGCCGCTGGGCAAAGACGGGCTGCGCGGCGCGGTGCTGCTGGAAAATGGGACGTATGAAGTGGCGGGGCGCCTATTCATCCGTGCGTCGGGCGTGGTACTGCGCGGCAGCGGCATGGGCGACGGCGGCACCGTTGTTGTCGGCACGGGCGTGAGCCGCGACCACCTGCTGACTGTGGGCGGGCACAACGACCGCAAGTTTGAAACCGCCGTCGCTGTCGCTGACAAGTACGTGCCGGTGAATGCCCGCAGCATCAAAGTTGACAATGCCAGCGCCTTCAAGGTGGGGGACCGGGTGCAGGTACGACGGCCCAGCACAGCGGCCTGGGTGCATAAGCTGGGCATGGAAACCTTCGGTGGCGGTCTGTCATCGCTGGGCTGGAAACCCGGCCAGCGCGACCTGGCCTGGGACCGGCAGGTGGTGGCTGTGGATGCCAACGGCATCACGCTGGACGCCCCCATCACCACTGCGCTCGACCAAGCCTACGGCGGCGGCACCGTGGCTCGCTACATCTGGCCCGGCCTGGTTACACAGGTGGGCGTAGAAAATCTGCGGCTGGAATCGACCTTCGACGCGGCCAACCCCAAGGATGAAAACCACCGCTGGGTGGCCATTGACATTGAAAACGCGCAGGATGCCTGGGTGCGGCAGGTGAGTTTCCGGCACTTCGCCGGCTCGGCCGTGCTGGCGCAGGCCACCGCGCGCCGCCTGACGGTGGAGGATTGTATTTCGACCGCGCCGGTGTCGGAAATCGGCAACGAGCGGCGCAATACCTTCTACACGCTGGGCTCGCAGACGCTTTTTCAACGGTTGTATGCTGAGAATGGCTACCATGATTTCGCGCTGGGCTTCTGCGCGGCTGGTCCCAATGCCTTCGTGCAGTGCGACGCCGAGCAGGCATTGAGCTTTAGCGGAGGTGTGGACAGCTGGGCCTCGGGCGTGCTGTTTGACATCATCAAGGAATATGGCCAGGCCCTACGCTTCGGCAACCGCGAGCAGGACGGGCAGGGCGCCGGCTGGACCGTGGCCAACAGCGTGTTTTGGCAATGCACCGCCTCCCGCATGGACTGCTACCGCCCGCCCACGGCCCAGAACTGGGCCTTTGGCACCTGGGCGCAGTTTGCCGGCAACGGCTACTGGGACCAATCCAACGAAAACATCAACCCGCGTAGCCTCTACTACGCGCAGCTGCAGGAGCGGCTGGGCGACGCCGTAAAGGCCCGCGCCATCCTGCTGCCCGTGCCTACTGAGGCCAGCAGCAGCCCCAAAGTGGCCGTAGCCCAGGAGCTGACGCGCCTATCGGTGAACCCCGCTCCTACCGTGCTGGAACTGGTGAAGGCCGCGCCCACGCGTCAGCCTATTTCGGTTCAAAACTCAGCCCCGAGCATTGACAAGCTGAAGCTGAAAATCGCCCCGGCGCCCACTTACGCGGCTCCGCTGCACGTAGCGCAGGGCGTGCTAACGCGCGGCAACTCCCTGGTGCTGGGCCGCCGCCAGGAAGTACCGTGGTGGAACGGCAGCGCCCGCCCCTACGGCCTGCTCAACCCCAAGCCGCACATCACGCGCTTCGTGCCGGGCCAGATTGGCCGTGGCCTGACCGATGATTTGCAGGAAATGACCGACTCGATGCGGGCGCAAAACGTGGTGATGCTGCACCACAACTACGGCCTGTGGTACGAGCGTCGGCGCGACGACCACGAGCGTATCCGTCGCATGGACGGCGAGGTATGGGCGCCGTTCTACGAGCTGCCCTTCGCCCGCAGCGGCAAGGAATTGGCCTGGGACGGCCTCAGCCGCTACGACCTCACCAAGTATAACGCCTGGTACTGGAGCCGCCTGCACCAGTTTGCCGACTTAGCCGACCAAAAAGGCCTCGTGCTGCTCCACCAGCATTATTTCCAGCACAACATCATCGAGGCCGGCGCGCACTATGCCGACTTCCCCTGGCGCCCGGTAAACAACGTGAACAACACGGGCTTCCCGGAGCCGCCGCCCTACGCCGGCGACAAACGCATCTTCATGGCCGAGCAGTTCTACGACGTGACCGATGCCACGCGTCGGCCGCTGCACCGCGCCTACATCCGCCAGTGCCTCGACAATTTTAAGGGCCAAACCGGCGTCATTCACTCCATCGGGTTTGAGTTCACCGGGCCACTGGCTTTCGTGCAGTTCTGGCTCGACACCATAAAGGAGTGGGAAGCTGAAACCGGTCAGCACCCCACCATCGCTCTGAGCACCACCAAGGACGTGCAGGACGCCATTCTGGCCGATGCGGCGCGAGCCAAAGTGGTCGATGTCATCGACATCAACTACTGGCACTACCAGTTCAACGGCCAGGCCTACGCCCCGGCCGGCGGCCAGAACCTGGCCCCGCGCCAGCACGCCCGCCTCACGCCGCCCAAGCGCAGTTCGTTCGAGCAGGTGTACCGGGCCGTGCGCGAGTACCGCCAGCAATTCCCCGACAAAGCCGTGCTCTACTCCGCTGATGGCTACGACGCCTTTGGCTGGGCCGTGCTGCTGGCCGGCGGCTCGATGGCCAGCCTGCCCCGCGTGGCCGATGCCGGTTTTGCATCGGCAGTGGCCGGGATGAAGCCGGTGGAGTTGCCCGGTAAGCCAACTGACCAGTGGACCATGAGCGACGGCAAAACCGGTCTGCTGTTGTACCGTGACGGCCAGTCGCCGGTGCAGGTGGATTTGTCGGGGATGAGCGGCACGTTTGCCGTGCGGCGCATCAACCCCAAAACTGGGCAGTTTACGGGCGCAACAGAATCGGTGAAGGGCGGCAAGTCGCTGACGTTAAGTAGCGCTGGTAGCGGCGCGGAGGTTATTTGGCTGGCCAAGAAATGATGGAAAAGCGCAGGCTTATCGGGCGATTATTGTTACTGCTAGGGATGGCACTGCCCTCCCACGCTACCATCACGCTGCCGCGCATTCTCGGGCACGACATGGTGCTGCAGCGCGAGAAGCCCGTTCCCATCTGGGGCACGGCCGCACCGGGCGAAGCGGTGACAGTGCAGTTTGCCGGGCAGCACCCGAGCACCAAGGCCGATGCCGCTGGCAAGTGGCAGGTGCTGCTGAAGCCGCTCAAAGCCTCGGCCACGCCGGCCGAGCTGGTCGTCAGCGGCAGCAATACCATCCGGCTGCGCAATATTTTGGTGGGCGAAGTGTGGGTGTGCTCGGGCCAGTCGAACATGGAGTACACCATGCGCAAAAACAGCAAGGTGACGCGCCCCAACGTGCCCGGCCCCAATCCGGTAGACGAGCTGAATGTGGCCCACAACCCCGCCATCCGCATTTTCCTGGTCAACCGCAAAACGCTGTCCAAGCCCGATACCCTGCACCACGACTGGGCCGTGGCCCAGGACTCGGCCCTGCGCTCATTCTCGGCAGCGGCTTATTTCTTCGCCAAAGAGCTGAACCAACGCCTCCACGTGCCGGTGGGCATGGTATCCTCGGCCGTGCCGGGTAGCCGAATCGAGCCCTGGATTTCGGAAGAGGCTTTTGCCCGGGACCCGGCCTTTGCGGGCAAGAAAGTAGACGGCGACCCGGGCAAGTTCTGGGAGACAATGGTGAAGCCGTTGGCGCCGCTGGCAGCCCGTGGTTTTCTCTGGTACCAGGGCGAAAGCAACTGCTTCCTGGCCGAAACGACGACGTACACTCAGAAAATGCGCACCCTCATCAGCAGCTGGCGCGCGGCCTGGGGCGACTCAGCGATGCCATTCTACTACGTGTCGCTGGCTCCGTTCAAATATTCCGATACCCACGACAAAGTAGTGCTGACGCGCGAAACCTTGCCGCTGTTCCGCGAGGCGCAGGCGGCGGTGCTGCAAGTGCCGCACACCGGCATGATAGAAACCACCGACCTGGCCCACACCGAAGGCGGCATTCACCCCGGCTTCAAGTGGGAAATCGGGCGGCGGTTGGCCTTGCTGGCGTTGGCCAATACCTACAAAATGCCCGGCGTGGTGGCCAAAGGGCCGGTTTTCCGCAGCCTGAAAGTGAAGGGCGACGTAGCCACCGTTTCGTTTGCCTCGGCCGCGCCGCTGGTCAGCAAAGACGGCAAGCCGCTGACGGACTTTACCATTGCCGGAGCCGACGGCGTGTTTGTGCCTGCACAGGCGAGCATCCAGGGTTCGCAGGTGCTGGTATCGGCGCCGGGCGTGAAGCAACCGAAGGCCGTGCGCTTCGGCTGGGATGAGGTGGCGCAGCCGAATCTGTTTTCGGAGGCCGGGCTGCCGGCCCGTCCCTTTCGCTCCGACCAATGAAAATGTAGGGGCGAAATCTGTCCCTACCCACACGTTCGCGCCACAATAACGAATTCGTTCAACAACGGACGGGGGCAGGCCCCGCCCCTGCCCCTCTCCCCATGAGCCAGTCTATTTCCCGCCGCGATTTTCTATCCGCCAGCGCCCTGCTCACAGGCGGCCTGCTTCTGCCCGGCTGGGCCAGCGCCCTTGCGCCCGCCAAAAAGAAACTGACCTACAAAGTGGCGGTGGTTGACTTGATGATTCTGAAGCGGCAGAAGCTGGGCGCGCTGCAACTCACCAAGGACATCGGGGCCGACGGGGTGGAAATCGACATGGGCGGCCTGGGCCAGCGCGAAACCTTCGACAACCAGCTCGCCAAGCCCGAAATCCGCCAGCAGTTCATCGACAAGGCCAAGGAACTGAACCTGGAAATCTGCTCGCTGGCCATGACCGGCTTCTACGCCCAGTCCTTCGCTACGCGCCCCACCTACCAACGCATGATTCAGGACTGCCTCGACACCATGAAGGCCCTGAACGTGAAGGTGGCCTTCCTGCCCCTCGGCACCCAAGGAGACCTGCGTAAGAACCCGGAGCTGCGCCCCGCCATTGTAGAGCGGCTGAAGGTGGTGGGCGAAATGGCGAAGAAAGCAGGCGTAATCGTCGGCATCGAAACTGCACTGGATGCCAAGGGTGAGGTAGAACTGTTAAAGGAAATCGGCTCAAAAAACATCCAGATTTATTTCAACTTCTCGAACCCGCTCAAGGAAGGCCGTGACCTGAACGAGGAGCTGCGCATCCTGGGCCGCAAGCGCATCTGCCAGATGCACGCGACCGACGAGGACGGCGTGTGGCTGCAAAACAACACGCGCCTGGATATGAACAAAGTGAAGCAAACCCTGGCCGACATGGGCTGGGAAGGCTGGCTGGTGATTGAACGCTCGCGCGATGCCGCCGACCCGCGCAACGTGAAGAAGAATTTCGGGGCCAATACGGCCTATTTGAAGTCAATTTTTCAAGGGTAATGTAGCGTGGCCTCTGCGAGTCCGCGCCTGCCCGAACCTACCAATTGAACGCCCATGCGCGGACTCGCAGAGTCCACGCTACACCCCACTACATGGAACGCATTACCGCTACCTACTACATCGAAACCCCCTTCCGCCCCGAAGACGCGGCCGCCGTGCTGGCCGGCGAGCAGTCGTCGGGCACCTTCGTGGCCGTACCGGGCGAAACCGCGGAGCTCAAGCAGCGTTTCGCGGCCCGCGTAGAGTCGGTGGAGGAGCTAGAGACGGTGCGCGAACCGGCCATTCCGGGTGCCACGAGCAGCAGCGGACTGTATCATCGGGCGCGGGTGCGGGTGTCGTGGTCCGTGGAGAACTTTGGCTACAACCTACCGCTGCTCGTGTCCACGCTGCAGGGCAATCTGTATGAAATCCGGCAGTTCACGGGGCTGAAGCTGATGGACCTTGACGTGCCGGCTTCGTATGCGCAGCACTTTGCCGGCCCGGCGTTCGGCGTGGCCGGCTGCCGGGCGCTGACCGGTGTGCAGGGCCGGCCGCTCATCGGCACCATCATCAAGCCCAGCATCGGCCTCACACCCGAGCAAACGGCCGGGCTGGTGCAGACGCTGGCCGAGGCTGGTATCGACTTTGTGAAGGACGACGAGCTGCAGATGGCCGCCGCCAACTCGCCTTTTGAGGCCCGCGTGGATGCCGTGATGGCCGTCATCAACCGCCATGCCGACCGCACCGGCAAGAAGGTGATGTATGCTTTCAACATCAGCGGGGAAGTGGACGAAATGCTGCGTCGGTACGAATACGTGGTGCGCGCCGGCGGCACCTGCGCTATGGTGAGCATCAACAGCGTGGGCCTGGCCGGCACCCGCAAAATCTGCGACCAAGGGGCCCTAGCTATCCACGGCCACCGCAACGGATGGGGCATGCTCACGCGCCACCCGCTGCTGGGCATCGATTTTCGCGCCTACCAGAAGCTGTGGCGGCTGGCGGGCGTCGACCAGCTGCACGTCAACGGCATCCAAAACAAGTTCTGGGAATCGGACGACAGCGTGGTGGCCTCCATCGAAGCCTGCCAGACGCCGTTGCTCGGTGGCTATTCAGTGCTGCCGGTGGTGTCTTCGGGCCAGTGGGGCGGGCAGGCGTTTGAGACTTACCGCCGCACCCGCACCACCGACTTGCTCTACATGGCCGGCGGCGGCATCCTGGCCCACCCCATGGGCCCGGCGGCCGGCGTGCAGGCCCTACAGCAAGCCTGGCAAGGCGCTGTGGACGGCCGCAGCTTGGCCGAAACCGCCACGCTACATCCGGAATTTGCCGCAGCGGTTGAAAAGTTCGGCGGCAAATGAACAGGCAGCTACTCCTAGCCTACTACGGTGACGACTTCACCGGCAGCACCGACGCGCTTGAGTTCCTGAGCCGCGCCGGGGCGCGCACGGCCCTGTTCATCGAGCCGCCCACCGCCACGCAGCTCGCCGCCTATCCCCGCCTCGATGCCATCGGCGTAGCCGGCCTCACCCGCGCCATGCGGCCCGATGCGATGCAGACGGTTTTAGAACCGGCTTTTGCCCGGTTGCGGGAGCTGCAGCCGCGGCACGTGCATTATAAGGTGTGCTCAACGTTCGATTCGTCGCCTACTATTGGCAGCATCGGGCGGGCCATTGAGGTGGGGCGTCGGGTGTTTCCCAATGCTTTTATACCGCTGCTGGTGGCTGCGCCGCCGCTGGGCCGCTACTGCGCCTTCGGCAACCTCTTTGCGCGCCTGGGCATCGGCAGCGAGGGCGGCATCTTCCGCCTCGACCGGCATCCGTCGATGAGCCAACACCCCACCACCCCCGCCGACGAAAGCGACCTGCGCCTGCACCTGGCCCGGCAGACCAGCCTCCAAACCGGTTTGCTCGACATTCTGCAAATCGCCCGGCCGCTGGCTGAAATGCAGGAATCCCTGGCCGCTCAGGTGCAGGCTGGAGCCGAAATCATTTTGTTCGATGCGCTTTACGAGGAGCAGCTTCTTGGCATTGGGGCCGCCGTCGACAGCGCCGCTACCGAATCGAAGCCGCTGTTTTCCGTGGGTTCTTCCGGCATCGAAATGGCACTGGGGCGGCTATGGGCGCAGCGCGGCACGCTGCAACCTGTAAGCGAGTGGCCCGCACCCGGCCGTGCCGCACCGTTGCTGGTAGTGTCGGGCAGCTGCTCGCCGGTCACGGCTGGCCAGGTGGCCTGGGCCCGGGCCAACGGCTTTGCCGAAGTCGTGCTTGACGCGCATCAACTGGCTGCTTCGACCGAAACTGATGTCTCCTCTGCCCTCTTGCACTACCAGCAGCAAGTCATCGGCTACCTCCGGCAAAATCAAAGCGTCATCGTCCACACCAATGGCGGCGCGGCGGGCGCAGGCCAAAGCCTCCCGGCCGAAACGCTGGGTACCGCCCTCGGCCTCATCGCCCGCACAGCCGTGCAGCAAACCGGCGTGCGCCGCGTGGTGGTGGCCGGCGGCGACACCTCCAGCTACGCTGCCCGCGCCATGGGCATCGAAGCAGTAGAAATGCTAGCCCCCTTCTACCCCGGTGCGCCGCTGTGCCGCGCGTCGGCCCCGGATTCACCTCTGCACGGCGTCGAAGTCAATTTCAAAGGCGGCCAAGTGGGCGCTCCGGGGTACTTCGGCGTGCTGCTCGAAGGCCGGATGCCCGAATAAGTATTAATGGCGTGTCATGCAGAGCGCAGCGAAGCATCTCGCTTGATTAACTAATTAGTTGTGCCCCAGCGAAATGCTTCGATATGCTCTGCATGACGGCTGTTCAAACCTAGCAACCCATTCTAATATGCCCGCCAAAACCCTCGCCCTCGTCCACACCTCCGCTACGCTGGTGCCCGTGTTCCAACAGCTTTGCGCCGAGTACCTGCCCGGCGTGCAAACCTTCAACATCGTCGACGACAGCCTGGTGCGCACCATCAACCGCGAGGGCTCACTCACGCCCGCCGTGGCCCGGCGCGTGGTAGGCTACGTGAATTCGGCCGAGGCAGGCGGGGCCGATTATGTACTGGTCACTTGCTCGTCCATTGGCGCGGCGGTGGAGCAGGCCGCCGGCCTGGCCGGGGTACCCGTGCTGCGCGTCGACCAGCCCATGGCCGACGAAGCTGTGCGCACCGGCCGGCGCATCGGCGTTATTGCCACGCTGCCCACCACCCTTGGCCCTACTGCTGACCTGGTGCAGCGCCGCGCCGCCCTGGCCGGCCGCGAAATCGAATTGACCTCTGTGCTCTGCGAAGGCGCTTTCGAGGCCCTGATGAGCGGCGATGGCGCGAAGCACGACGCCATCGTAGCCGCCGCGCTGAAGGAATTGGTAACGAAAGTGGATGTGGTGGTGCTGGCCCAGGCCAGCATGGCGCGGGTGGTCGATGCGCTGGATGCAGCCGACCGCATCGTGCCCATTCTGGCCAGCCCTGGCATCGCCATCAAGCAGTTGGCAACGGAGCTGCTGTAGGGGCCGGCTTGCCCCGCCTAAATCTTTGAATGGTCCCGCCAACCCCAATCCTTTCGCCGCGCCCCATGAACCGCCTTTTCCAACTCTGCTTGCTTGTTGCCGGCCTCGCGGGCGTGGTACTTCTAATAGGTATCAGCCAACATAATGCTGCCCTGTGGCAGCCGGCGGCAGTAGTAGCAGTGGTGGGCCTGGCGCTGGGCTTGAAAGCCGTGCCTCTGTTGCGCAGCTACCAGTACACGGCATGGATTATTGTGGCGGTGGTGGCCGGCCTGGTGTACCCGGGCGCCTTCAAGCAGTGGGGCGGCGTGGACCTGCGCCACAAATGGCTGATTCTGGCGGTGGTGCAGCTGGTGATGTTCGGCATGGGCATTCAGATGAGCATTCGGGACTTCTCGGGGCTGGGCAGCACGGGCAAGGGCGTGCTCATCGGCCTGCTGTGCCACTTTTCAGTGATGCCGCTCATGGGGCTGCTGCTCACCCGGGTGTTTCACTTCGAGCCG
Organism: Hymenobacter properus; assembly: GCF_015694735.1. Taxonomy (GTDB): domain Bacteria; phylum Bacteroidota; class Bacteroidia; order Cytophagales; family Hymenobacteraceae; genus Hymenobacter; species Hymenobacter properus. The sequence continues at coordinate 1,310,702 of NZ_JADQDP010000001.1, forward strand.
GAAATTGCGGCCGGCATCATCCTCATCGGCTCCTGCTCCAGCGGGCTGGCCTCGAATGTGATGGTGTATTTGGCGCGGGCCAACATGGTGCTCTCGGTGGTCGTGACGGCCATGGCCACGCTGGCGGCGCCGTTTCTCACGCCGCTCCTGCTCAAGCTGCTGGCGGGCACGCTCATCGAGGTGAAGTTTGTGAGCATGATGATGGAAATCATCAAAATCGTGCTGGTGCCCATCATGGCCGCGCTGCTGCACGATTATCTGAAAACCGCGCCGCCGCAGGGCCGGCGCGTGGTGGGCCTGCTGGCTGGGGCCGGCGCACTATGGCTGGTGGCGCTGCCGCTGGGCTTGTGGGCTTTTTTGGAGCGCCGTGTCAGCAGCCCCGAGTTGCTGCAGGCGCTGGAGATTCTCAGCTTCCTGGTGGCGGCCGTGGTGGTGGGCGTGCTGTATCATCAAGCAGCTAAGAAGCTGCCCCGAATAGATGCCGTAATGCCCTACCTGTCCATGTTCGGCATCATCTACTTCACGGCCGTAACCACGGCTGCCGGGCACGACAACCTGCTGCGCGTGGGCTTCCTGCTGTTCCTGGCTTCGGTGTTGCACAACGCGGCGGGGTATTTCTTTGGCTATTGGCTGAGCCGGCTGTTCGGGCTCGACGTGAATTCGGCCCGCACGGTGGCTTTCGAAGTGGGCTTGCAAAACGGCGGCATGGCCTCGGGGCTGGCCGGCAGCATGGGCAAGCTGGGCACGGTAGGGCTGCCGGCGGCGGTGTTCAGCCCGTGGATGAATATTTCGGGTTCTATCCTGGCCAATTACTGGCGCAAACGGCCGGTGATGACGCCCTCACTTACGGCCGCTCCTATATATAGCCCGCTAGCTGTACCCGAAGCATAGGGAATTTTGCGCGCTGATTATACGATATACAAAAAAAGTCCGGGAACGATTGCGTGGCGTTTTTGGGCCATTTAAGGGCTTTTACACACCCGGTCGGGCTCTCTGGCGAGCCGGCCAAAACCACCTTCACGATACTGGAGAGGCACTTTTTGCCGAAATTGGAAGTTGGCTTAATCAAAACTTCATACTCATGATAATATCGTACAATAAGTTAGTTAAAAGTTACAGTACGGGCCTTCAAAACACGGGTAACTTGCTCCTATTCTAGCACTACCCGTGAAACATGAATAAATCATTGCTAAGCCTGTTTTTAACAGGTTTGCTTATTGCAACTACTGCCAGTCAGGCCTCGGCCCAGGCGCCCGCGCCCACCGAAACCAAAGAGGCTGCCTACACCCGCACCATCACGGAGCGCGCGGCCAAGATTGTGGGCAAGATTGACGGTTTGAAAGCCAAAGACTCGGTGCAGGTACGCGACGTCATCGCCGACCAGTACCGCGCTCTGAACGACATCTACGAGCAGCAGAAGTCCCGCAAGGCCGCCCTCAAAGCCCAGCCCCAGACCGACGCCACCAAGGCCGCCCTGGCCCAGGTAGAAACCGAAACCACCGCCGCCCTCGACAAGCTGCACCCGCAGTTCCTCAAAAAGCTGAGCCGCCGCCTCACCCCGGCCCAGGTAGAACAGGTGAAAGACGGCATGACCTACGGCGTGCTGCCCCTCACCATGAATGCCTACAACGACATGCTGCCCAACCTCACGAAGGAGCAGCGTGCTCAGATGCTGGCCTGGCTGACCGAGGCCCGCGAGCACGCCATGGACGGCGGCACCTCGGAGCAGAAGCACGCTTGGTTCGGCAAATACAAGGGCCGCATCAACAACTACCTCTCGGCCGCTGGCATCGACATGAAACAGGCCGGCATCGACTGGCAGGCTCGCATCGCGGCCCGCAAAGCCGCCGGCACCGCGCAATAATCCATCAACACCCTTTTTCTCAGTTTAACCCACCAAACTGTTATGGCCCACTCCTTACCCAAATCCTTGCCGCTGTCGGCAGTGGCTCCGCGGCTAGCCTGCGCGCTGCTCGTAGGCGGCACGCTGCTGGCCACCGACCCGGCCCAGGCGGCCGTGGCCGGTCCGCCCCTCAATCTTAAATCGCCCAAGGCGCCGAATGGCATCAAAGTGGGCCTTACGGGTGTGGTGAAAGACGCCAAAGGCAACCCGCTGCCGGGCGTGACGGTGCTCATCAAAGGCACCAAAAGCGGCACCACTTCGGGCCCGGACGGCACCTTCCACTTCAACCTGCCCACGGGCAATGAAACGCTGATTTTCAGCTTCATTGGCTTTAAGACACAGGAAGTGGCTGTGAACGGCCGCACCACGCTGGACGTGTCGTTGCAAGACGACAACGCCGCCCTGGAAGAAGTAGTGGTGGTGGGCTACGGCACCCAAACCCGGGCTACCATGACCGGGGCCGTGGCCACGGTGGACATGCAGAAGATTCAGGACTTGCCCACGGGCAGTCTCTCGGCCACGCTGGCCGGGCAGCTGCCGGGCGTGAGTGTGAGTGGCGGCACGGCCCGCCCCGGCGAGGCCGGCGCCATCACGGTGCGCAACCCCATCATCCTGTCGAAGGACGGCGGTACGCTGCGCCCCTTGTTCGTTATTGACGGCGTGGTGCGCACCGAGGACGACTTCAACGTGCTCGACCAGTCGGAGGTAGAATCCATCTCGATTCTGAAAGACGCTTCGGCCGCCATCTACGGTGCCCGCGGTGCCCAGGGCGTGGTGCTGGTGGCCACCCGGCGCGGCCAGTTGGGCGCGCCCAAGTTCAGCTACAGCGGCTCGGTGGGCTCCACCGACGCCGTGCAGCTGCCCAAGATGATGTCGGGCGTGCAACAGGCCACCTACCTGAACGACATCAACCGCGCCAACAACGTGGCGCCCACCAGCACGAACTACTACACCCAGGACGAGCTGGACAGCTTCGCGGGCAATAACTACGACTGGCTGCGCACGGCCTGGAAACCGGCTATTCTGACGCGCCACGCCCTGAACATGAGCGGCGGCACCGACCGGGTGACCTACTTCGCCGGCGTGAGCTACAACTACCAGAACGCCAACTTCGACAACATCAACGCCAACAAGTGGACCTACCGCGCCAGCACCGACGTGAAGGTGGCCCGCGGCCTGAAGGTGGCCTTGTCGGTAAGCGGCGACTTGTCGCAGAAGCGCATGTACTACCTCAAGCAGGGCGGCGAGAACGTGGAAAACGACATGAAGAGCCTGCTCTACACGCCGCAGTGGGTGCCCATGTACGTGAACGGCCTGCCCACGCTGCTCACCAACGCCAACGGCGCCAACCTGAACACAGTGGACGCCTTCCACTTCTTCGAAGTACAGAACTCGGACAATTACACTTCGACCCGCAACACCGGCCTGAACGTGACGGCCAGCGCCGAGTACGAGCTGCCCTTCATCAAGGGCCTGAAAGCCCGGGTGTTGTTCGGCAAAACCATGGACAACAGCTTCGGCAAGCAGTACGGCACCAAGTACAACGTGTACCGCCTGACCATGCTGGGCACCAACAAGCACATCTACGGCGGCAACGTGACCGGCGCCCCTGTGGTGCTGAACAACGGCGACCGGGTGCGCCTGAATCCCACCACCTTCGACAGCTACCAGCTGAACGGCTACCTCACGTATGACCGCCAGTTTGGCAAGCACCACGTGGCCGCCATTGCCTTCTTCGAGCAGTCGGAAACCACCACCGACGGCGTGGCCGCCATGGCCGAAGGCGCCATCATCGCCCCCGGCGTGCCCAACCTCGACTACCAGAACTTCGCCACCGGCGCCCAAACCACTACGGAAAGCGCCAGCGAAGCTGGCACGCTCTCCTACGCCGGCCGTTTCAACTACGACTACGACGGCAAGTACCTGCTCGAAACCACGCTGCGCTACGACGCTTCCACCAACTTCGCACCGGAGTACCGCTGGGGCCTGTTCCCCTCGGTGTCGGTGGGCTGGGTGATTTCGCAGGAAAACTTCTTCCGCGACAACGTGAGCTTCGTGAACCTGCTGAAGCTGCGCGGCTCGGTGGGCTTCCTGGGCGGCGACGCCACCAAAGCCTTCAACTGGCAAACGAGCTACGGCCTGAAAACCGGCCAGGGCGCCGTGTTCGGCGGCAACGGCGACCGGTCGCTGGTGTTTGCGGCCAACAATGCGCTGGCCAACCGCGCCGCCCGCTGGGACGACGACACCAAGTACAACGCTGGTATCGACGCTCAATTCCTGAACAACCGCCTGTCGTTGACCGTGGACGGCTTCTACGACCACCGCTACAACATGCTCACGGCGCTGGTGAACTCGGCGCCGCAGGTGATTGGCGCGGCTCTGCCCTCCGAAAACTTCTCGTCGGTAGACGGCTTCGGCTACGAAGTATCGGTGGGCTACGGCGACAAAATCACAAAGGACCTCGGTTTCCGCGTGAACACCTTCTTTGCCTGGAGCGACAACAAGCAAATCAAAGTGGACGTGAGCCGCGGCCAGGTTGGCCAGTGGGACGACCCGACGGGCCGCTCGACCGACCAAGGCGTGGTGGGCTACAAGTACCTGGGCATGCTCCGCACCCAGGCTGATGTAGACGCCCTGCTGCAGGCCAACCCCAAGTACACCCTCTTCGGCTCGGCCCCCAAGCCCGGCATGCTGTACTACGAGGACATCCGCGGCCCCAAAGACGCCTCGGGCAACTACACGGCCCCCGACGGCATCATCACGGAGGTAGACCAAACCTACCTGACCCCCAAGTCGAGCAACCACTACAGCATCGGTTTCAACCCCACCATCACCTACAAGTCGCTGAGCATTTCGGCCACGATGGGCCTGTCGTGGGGCGGCCAGGACGTAGTAGAATCGGCCGCCCGCAAGCAGGGCACGGCCACGGCCAACCGGCCTGAGTTCTGGGCCGACCACTGGACGCCTGAAAACACGAACGCCGCGTACCCGGCCCCGGCCTTCGGCTCGACCTACGACGTGAACTCGTCGTTCTGGTTCCGCAGCTCGTTCTCGGCGGGCATGCGCAACGCCAACATTTCCTACAGCCTGCCCACCACCCTCACCAACCGGGTGGGCGTCGGCTCGGTGCGCGTGTTCTTCACGGCCGTTAACGCCCTCAATTTTTACAACCCTTACAGCTACAAAACCTACTCGGGCTCCTACGACGCATACCCCACGCTGCGCTCGCTCTCGCTTGGTTTGAACGTAGGCTTCTAATTCCCACCCCATTCGCCACATGAAACCATTTCACTACATCGCCCTCGCCACCATCGGTACCGCTTTCGGGCTGAGCAGCTGCGAGAAAGTGCTGGACAAGGAGAACCTGGGGCAGTCCACGACGGAGCTCGTGTTTAAGGACTCCACGCTGGCCAACCTCAACCTGAGCTTCATTTACAACCAGAACCTGCCCGAGTGGGGCGACCCCATCATCAACGCCACGCTGAACACGGCCAACAACACGGCCAGCAACTTCAACGTGGCCGGCCTGACCGAAGAAGCCTACTCGGCCAACCGCCTGCTGGCGGGTACGCTGCTGGTGTCGGACGTGGGCGGCGAGTTTGGCACGGGCCTGAGCGCCACCAACAACTACGGCAAAATCCGGACCATCAACATGTTCCTGAGCAACGTGAAAAACGGCCCGCTGCCCAGCGGCGCCAAGGGCCGCCTGCGGGGCCAGGCCCAGTTTTTCCGCGCCTGGCGCTACTTCGAGATGGTGCGCCAGTACGGCGGCGTGCCCCTGGTGATGAGCCCGCTGAACGGCGTGGGCCAGGAAGCCCGCGACCTGGCCTACATCCCGCGCAACACCACCAACGAAACCTTTGCCGCCATCGTGGCCGACCTGGACTCGGCCATTCAGACCCTGCCGGGCAAGTGGACGTCTAACTCGGACTGGGGCCGCATCAACAAAGGCACCGCCATGGCCCTCAAGGGCCGCGTGCTGGTATACGCCGCCAGCCCGCAGTTCACCACCGCCGACAAGTGGCAGGCCGCTTACGACGCCAACGTGCAAGCCAAGGCCACGCTGCTGGCCAACGGCTACCGCCTGCACGCCTCCTTCGACCAGCTCTGGTTCCAGGAAGTGAACAACCCGGAGGCCGTGATGGTGACGAGCTACAACACCTCGACCGGTGACCAGCTGAAGCGCAACAACCAGTACGACAACTCCACCCGCCCCGCCGTGAACGGCACCGGCGGCGGCCAGAACCAGCCCACCTGGGAAATGGTCCAGGCCTTCCCCATGCTGGACGGCAAGAAGCGCACCGAAACCGGCCGCTACACCTACAGCGACCAGCTGTTTTACAAAAACCGCGACCCGCGCTTCGACAAAACCATTGCCTACAACGGCTGCACCTGGCCCCTGAACGGCAACACCGGCTACCGCCTCTGGACCTACCTGCGCGGCAGCACCTCGGTAGAATCTGGCAGTGCCACCAACACCGGCTTCTACTGCCGCAAGGCCATCAACCCCTCGGCTTCGCCCAGCGAAGTGCAGTACCTGGGCACCGACTGGATTGAAATCCGCTACGCCGAAGTGCTGCTGAACCTGGCCGAAAGCGCCTGCGGCGTGAACCGCCTCACCGAAGCCTACACCGAGCTGAAGGCCATTCGGCAGCGTGCCGGCATCGAGCCCGGCAGCGACGGCAACTACGGCCTGAAAGCCAACATGACCCGCGCCGAGATGTTCGACGCCATCCTGTACGAGCGGCAGTTGGAGCTGGCCTTTGAGGGCAAGCGCTTCTGGGATTTGCGCCGCTGGCGCAAGATGGAAACCCTCAACGGCCTCAAGCGCACGGGCCGCACCATCACCCTGAACGCCTCGGCCCCGTCGGACTTCGCTACCACCCGCGACAACCTGAACCTGGACCAGGTGTACACCAACTACTTTACCATCGCCCCCAAGGCGCTGGAAGCCGCGCCCATCTCGACGACCGGCATCAAGTGGGATGCGAAGTATTACTTCTTTCCCATTCCGCAGGCCGCTATCGACAACAACCCCCAGGTGCAGCAGAACAAAGACTGGGGCGGCAGCTTCGACCCCATGCAATAGGCCAACGGCTGAGCTAGTTTAATGCATTACAAATCAATGCGTCGCTATTCCGAAAGGGTGGCGGCGCATTGGCATGTTTGGCGGTAGTGAACCGCCGCCGGGCCAGCCGAAACCGCAACATTTAACGCCCCCTTTTCACCCTATTCTACACTTACCCGCACTTTAAAAACATGTTCAGTTTATCCGGAAAAACGGCCGTCATCACCGGCGGCGGCAGCGGCATCGGCCGGGCCATTGCCCTGCTTTTTGCCAAGCAGGGCGCCCGCGTGCACATCATTGAGCTCAACGCCGACGCCGGGCAGGAGGTGGTGGCCGAAATTGAGCAGGCGGGCGGCCAGGCCCAGGTGCACGCCGCCAACGTGGCCGAGCAGGCCGCCGTGGTGGCCGTTTTTCAGGCCATCGGCCGGGTCGATGTGTTGGTGAATAACGCCGGCATCGCCCACGTCGGCAACGTGGAAACCACCTCCGAAGCCGACTTCGAGCGGGTGTACCAGGTGAACGTGAAAGGCGCTTACAACTGCCTGTTTGCGGCCGTGCCGCTGATGAAGGCGCAGGGCGGCGGCGCCATTGTGAACATGGCCTCCATTGCCGCCCACGTGGGCCTGACGGACCGCCTGGCCTACTCCATGAGCAAGGGCGCCGTGTTTGCCATGACGCTCTCGGTGGCGCGCGACTACCTCGGCAGCAACATTCGCTGCAACAGCATCTCGCCGGCCCGCGTGCACACACCGTTCGTGGATGGCTTCATTGCCAAAAACTACGCCGGCAAGGAAGACGAAATCTTCGACAAGCTCTCCAAAAGCCAGCCCATCGGCCGCATGGGCCAGCCCAACGAAGTGGCCGCCCTGGCCCTCTACCTGGCCTCCGACGAAGCCGGCTTCGTGACCGGCTGCGACTACCCGCTGGACGGCGGCTTCATCAAGCTAAACACCTGATGCAGGACACTCCAGAACGGTCATGCAGAGCGCAGCGAAGCATCTTTACCGCAACAGTAAATAATTACTTCCGGGGTAAAGATGCTTCGCTGCGCTCTGCATGACGTTCCCTCTTCTCTAACCACCACACCCTTCCTATGAAACTCATCCGCTACGGCCAGCCCGGCCAGGAAAAACCCGGCGTCATCCTCCACGAGCAGCGCTACGACGTCTCGGCGTTCGGCGAAGACTACAACGAAGCCTTTTTTGCGACCGATGGCCTGGCTCGGCTCGCTCAATTTCTGAAAGAAAACGACGGCCGGCTCGCCCCCATTGCCGAAACCGAGCGCCTGGGCCCACCCGTGGCGCGGCCGTCGAAAATCCTCTGCATCGGCCTGAACTACGCCGACCACGCCCGCGAAACCGGCGCCACGCCCCCGCCCGAGCCGGTGCTGTTCATGAAGTCGACCACGGCCTACGTGGGCCCGAACGACGACCTGGTGATTCCCCGGAACTCCGTCAAAACCGACTGGGAAGTAGAGCTGGCCGTGGTGATTGGCAAGAAAGCTTCTTACGTGGACGAGGCCGACGCCCACCAGTACATCGCCGGCTATGCCCTGCACAACGACGTGTCGGAGCGTGAGTTTCAGCTGGAGCGCAGCGGCACTTGGGATAAGGGCAAGGGCTGCGACACCTTCGCCCCCATCGGCCCCTTCATGGCCACGCCCGACGAAATGGGTGACGTAGACAACCTGCGCCTCTGGCTAAGCGTGAACGGGCAGTTGATGCAGGACGGCACCACGGCCAACCTCATTTTCAAGATTCCCTTCCTCATTTCCTACCTCAGCCAGTTCATGACCCTGCTGCCCGGCGACATCATCTCGACCGGCACGCCCGCTGGGGTGGGCCTGGGCATGAACCCGCCGGTGTACCTCAAGCCCGGCGACGTGGTGGAGCTGGGCATCGACGGCCTGGGCACCTCGCGCCAAACCGTGAAAGCGTATGGTCAGAATTGACGCCCACCAGCACTTCTGGCAGTTCGACGCCGAGCGTGACGCCTGGATAACGCCCGACATGGCAGTCATCCAACGCGACTTTTTGCCCGCCGATTTGCAGCCGATTCTGGAGCAGCACGGCCTCGATGGGTGCGTGGCCGTACAGGCCAGCCAAAGCGAGACCGAAACAGACTGGCTGCTGGATTTGGCGGCCGAGCACAACTTCATCAAAGGCGTGGTGGGCTGGGTTGACTTGCGGGCCGAGAACGTGGCTGAGCGCCTGGCCCACTACGCGCAGTTCGAGAAGCTGAAAGGCTTCCGGCACGTGCTGCAGGGCGAAGCTGACCGAGCTCTGATGCTGAAGCCCGAATTCCGGCGCGGCATAACGGCGCTGGCCGCTCAGGGCTTCACCTACGACCTGCTGGTGCTGCCCGACCAGCTGGGCTATGCGGCCGAGTTAGCGGACCTCTTTCCCAAGCAGCCCTTTGTGCTCGACCACTTGGCCAAGCCGCTCATCAAAGCCGGCGAGTTGGAGCCTTGGCGGCGCGACATTCAGGCCTTAGCCAAGCGCGAGAACGTGCTGTGCAAAGTTTCGGGCATGGTGACGGAAGCCGACTGGCAACAGTGGCAACCGGCTGATTTTCGGCCCTACCTCGACGTGGTGTTTGAGGCCTTTGGGCCCGGCCGCGTCATGTTTGGCTCCGACTGGCCGGTGTGCAACGTGGCCGGCGGCTACGGACGCATGCACGCGCTGGTGGCCGACTACGTGGCCCGGCTTTCGCCCGGCGAGCAAAACCAGTTCTGGGGCGACAACGCCACCGCTTTTTATCAACTGTAGGATTACTGGTTGTCAGTTGTTCGTTGTCAGTTGCTGGTTAGTCGTTGTAACCACTACCAGCAACTGACAACGAACAACTGATAACCAGCAACTAACAACCTTCTTCTTCATGGATTTACAGCTTCAGGACAAAGTCATCATCGTCACAGGCGGAGCCAAGGGCATCGGCGAGGGCATCGTGCGGGTGCTGGCCCAAGAGGGCGCCATTCCGGTCATCGTGGGCCGCAACGAAGCCGACAACCGGCAAACGGTGGCCGCTATTGAAGCCGCCGGAGGCCGCGCCGGGCAGGTGGCCGCCGAGCTGGCCGAACCCGACGAGTGCGCCCGCGCCGTGCAGGCCGTGGTGGCCCAGTTTGGCCGCATCGATGGCCTGGTGAACAACGCCGGCGTGAACGACGGCGTGGGCCTCGAAACCGGCGACTACGCCGGCTTCATGCTGAGCCTGCACCGCAACGTGGTGCATTATTACCTCATGGCCCACCACGCCCTGCCCGAGCTGAAGAAGTCGCAGGGCGCCATCGTCAACATCACTTCTAAAACGGCCGAAACGGGCCAGGGCAACACCTCGGCCTACGCCGCCGCCAACGGCGGGCGCAACGCCCTCACCCGCGAGTGGGCCGTGGAGCTGCTGAAGTACGGCATTCGGGTGAACGCCGTGATGGTGGCCGAAAGCTGGACGCCGGCCTACGAAACCTGGATTCAGACCCTGCCCAACCCGGAGGAGAAGCTGCGCGAAATCACTAGCAAAATCCCGCTCGGCAACCGCATGACCACGGCCGAAGAATTGGCCAACACTACGGCCTTCCTGCTCTCCAACCGCAGCAGCCACACCACCGGCCAAATCATCCACGTCGACGGCGGCTACGTGCACCTCGACCGCGCCCTGGCCAACGCTTAGATACCAAAACCATCTGTCATCCTGAGCGCAGCGAAGGACCTTCTCACGTCCGAGTAAGTAACTCAAGCGTGAGAAGGTCCTTCGCTGCGCTCAGGATGACAGGCGTTTGCTTCGCCTCCCCAATAGTCCACCACCCCACCAATCCACCAATGAACACCCTCGTTTGCCTGGAGCCTGGCCAGTTTGCTTACCAGCAGCACCCCCACCCTACCGCCCAGCAGGGCGAGGCACTGATACGCATCCGGCGCATCGGCATCTGCGGCACCGATTTGCACGCTTTCCAGGGCACGCAGCCGTTTTTCAGCTACCCGCGTGTGCTGGGCCACGAGCTGGCCGGCGAGCTGATTGATGCCGGCGGAGCCGAAGGATTTGCCCCGGGCGAAGCCGTCACGTTTATTCCCTACTTCAACTGTGGCCACTGCATTGCCTGCCGCCGCGGGCTGCCCAACTGCTGCGCCAGCATCCGGGTGTTTGGCGTGCACGTGGACGGCGGCATGACCGACGTGGTGGCCGTGCCGGCCGATAAGCTGGTGCATGGCGACGGCCTGAGCTTCGATGAGCTGGCTTTGGTAGAACCGCTGGCCATTGGCGCCCACGGCGTGCGCCGCGCGGCCGTGGAGCCCGGCGAGTTTGTGCTGGTGGTGGGCGCTGGCCCCATTGGGCTGGGCGTGATGGAGTTTGCCCGCATTGCCGGGGCACAGGTCATCGCCCTCGACATCAACGAGCAGCGCCTGGCTTTTTGCCAGGAGAAGTTGGGCGTGGCCCATACCGTCAACGCGCTGGCGCCCGATGTGGCGGCGCAGTTGGCCGCCATTACCAACGGCGACATGCCTACAGTTGTCATCGACGCCACAGGCAGCCAGAAGGCCATTCTGAACGCGTTTGCTTACCTGGCGCCGGGCGGGCGGTTTGTGTTGGTGGGATTGCAGAAGGGCGACATCAGCTTTTCACACCCCGAGTTTCACAAGCGCGAGGCCACGCTCATGAGCAGCCGCAACGCCACCCGCCCCGATTTTGAGCACGTCATTCAATGCATGAAGCGGGGCCTGGTGCAGCCCACCACCTACATCACCCACCGGGTGCCGTTTGGGGCCGTGCAGGCCGAATTTGCCGGTTGGCTCGACCCCGCCAACGGCGTCATCAAGGCCATGGTGGAGCTGGACTAATTGGCCCAGCCCACCCGTAGAAATACGTGGTTGTGAAAACCGCGTATTTCTACCTGCACAACTCTTCTGCTTATCGCATTCCTTTGCCCCTGCAGCGGAGCAAGCGGCCGCCCGTGCCCGAAAGCCCGGCGTCGCCGTTTTGGCTTTGGCGCGCGGGCCCTTTATTTGCTTTGCTGAAGCGCATCACGGCTTTTCATTCCCCTTTCTTCAACTCATGCAAAACATCTCCACCCCCTCCGGCTTTCTGACGCAGGAAGAATTCACGCAATACGCGGCCAACTGGCTGAACCTCGTCAGCCAGGCCGAAAGTCCGGCGCTGCCGGGCAGCTTCGAGGCCGAAGCTGGCGCCCGGGTGGCCTACGTGAGCTTTCCCATCATGCGCGTGGCAGAGCTGGTGTCGGCAGTGGGGGCCAAGCAGATAAAAGCCCGCTTTGTGCTGATACCCGACGGCGGCCAGCAGAAGTTCTCGCTGGTGCTCTTTGCCGCCGACGACACGCAGCAGCCCGAAGGCCGCAAGTCGGCTTATTACCTGGCCCAGCCGTGGTGGACGCAAAGCACGGCGCCAGTGCTGGGCGAGCCTGTGCCCGACAACCTGGCTACCCTGTGGGTCGACAGCTGGAAGGGGGCGTCGGCCGTGACGACCGACATGTTTGCCACGCCCGCGGGGCCGCTGGAAGGCTACAATTTTGACCTCAAGGACTTCGTCAAGCCACTGTTCACCGACCAGGCTTACGGGCAGCAGGAAATCCGCCTCTGGCTGGGCCTGCACACCTACTACTCGCCCACCAACCTCAACAGCCCGACGCAAACCTTTGGGCTGGTGGCGCGCCGCTTCGACCCGACCCAGGCCGTGCAGCAAGGCCAACCCGTTACCGACGAGTCGTTCTACGATTTGTCGACGCCCTGCCCGCCGATTCGCTAACCCTGGTGGCGCTGCCCCTGGCGGAGCTAGCGCGTTGCCCGCATGGATGATTTTTTGTACCTCACGCCGGAGCAGTGGCTGACGCGGCTGACGCCGGTTCCGGTGGTGGTGGCGGCCGTCATGGGCGCCGTCCGCTTTCGCCACCTGCCAGACAATATCCGGTACCTGGCGTACCTGACCTGGTTCATTTTGCCGCTCGAAATCATCGGCTTTGCGATGATGATGATGCAATCAAACAACCTGTTTCTGATGCCCATCTGCGCCATTGGCGAGTTTGGGCTGCAAGCCGTGCTCTACGGCAAAACGCTCCAGTCCCCCACCTTCACGCGGGCCCTGCCCTGGCTGGTGGGGGGCTTTGCCGCTTATGTGGTATTCGATAGTCTTTCCATCGGCGGGCTCAAAGAATTCCGGCCCGGGCAGCAGGTGCTGCAAAGCGTGCTGGTGCTGGGGATGGTGGGGCTTTATTTTCGCAAGTTGCTGCACGAACTCCACGTGCAGCAGCTCAAGCGCGAGCCCATGTTCTGGGTATCGGCGGGGCTCACCATCTACTGCCTGGGCTACCTACAAATTGCGCTGTTCAGCAACTACTTGCTGCGCTTCTCCTTCCAGCTGAACATGACCGTCTGGATGGTACATTCGCTGCTGTTCATCATGCTTTATTGCTGCTACAGCGTGGCGCTATGGCTACCCCGGAAGAAGTAACATTTGGTTCTTTACTCTTTTGGAGCATTGGCATGATGGTGGTGGCCGCCGGCTGCCTGCTCCTGTTTCTGTTCACCTACCAAAAGCGCCTGCTGCAGCAGCAACTGCGGCTGCGCACCGCCGAAACGGCGCACCAGCAAGAGCTGCTAGCTGCCATCATCGAAGCGCAGGAAGGCGAGCGGGAGCGCATCGGGCAGGATTTGCACGACGGCATCGGCTCCACCATTGCCACCGCCAAGCTGCTCGTCAACCGCCTCCGCAGCCAGCCTGTGCCCGACAACTCCGCCGAACTGCTGGCCCTGGTCGAAGAACTGATAGCTGCGGCCGTGCACGACGCGCGCAGCATTTCGCACAGCCTCTACCCCGCGGTGCTGGCCCGTTTCGGCCTGGCCGAGGCCATTCAGCACCTGGTAGATGTGTGCAACGAGACGGGGGCGCTGGCCATTGAACTGGAGATGGACTACACCCAGCCGCTGGCGCTGGCCCAGGAGCTGGCCCTCTACCGCATTTGCCAGGAGCTCATCCACAACGCCCTGAAGCACGCCAAAGGGGCCACCAGCCTGCAGGTGCGCCTGCAGCAGCACGGCCCGCAGCTTACGCTGGAAGTGAGCGACGACGGCTGCGGCTTCGTGGCGGCGCCCACCGGGGGCGGGGCCGGCCTGCGCAACATCGACGTGCGGGTGCAAATGCTGGGCGCCCGCCTGCAGCAGCGGTCAGCGCCGGGCCAGGGCAGCCACTTCCTTATTCAGCTCCGGGCCGCGGCTTAGTCCGCGGCTTTCCACGCCGGCCGAACTACTACCTTCGCCCATCATTGGCTACCCCCACTGTACATGGCTGTTCCTTCCCCCGTCCACATCGCCCTGCTCGACGACCACCCGTTGTTCCGGCAGGGCCTCCGCTTCATTTTGCAGGCCTTGCCCTACGTGGCCGCCGTGGAGGAAGCCACCACCCTGCCCGAACTTTTGGCCCTTTGCGCCCAGCGCCTGCCCGACGTGCTGCTGCTCGACATGCAAATGCCCGTGACTGACGGCGCCGAAGTAGCCCAGCAGCTGCTCGGCCTGTACCCCGACCTGAAAATCATCGTCCTGTCGATGTTTTCGGCCGATAAGTACATCACCCAAATGATGAAGCTCGGCGTGCGCAGCTACCTGCCCAAAGACGCCACCCAGGACGAGCTCATTCAGGCGCTGGAAGGCGTGCTCACCACCGGCCACCATTTCACGCCGCGCATTTCGCGGGCCCTCATGCGGGGCCTGCAGCAACCAGCCCGGCCGGCCTCGGCCAAACTCAACGAACAGGAGCACTTCACCCCGCGCGAGCAGGAGGTGCTGCGGCTTATTTGCGAAGGGCGCAAGGCTGCCGACATTGCCGCCCACCTGTGCATCAGCCGGCGCACGGTGGAGGGCCACTGGCAAAAGTTGCTCGAAAAAACCGGTGCCCCCAACGTGGCGGGCTTAGTGGTATTTGCCGTGAAGCACGGCCTGCTGGAGGCATAAGAACCGCCCGAAATTGGCATCCATCTACGTAGAAATACCTGGTTCTGAAAACCAGGTATTTCTACGCTAATACCGCCTGTTTACAAACCGTTACTTTGCTTGCGCAAACCAGCAGGATGCATCCTGTTTTTTCTTGCATTCAGGCATTGAATAATCTACCCGGCCAGGCTCTACATACCAAATACGGAAGTTCACATACAAACCATGAATTTGTAATGCGCTCAAGTTGTGCTTGCATCAGCAGCCGTGTAGCTTTCGTGCTGAATCAAGCTTTGACGAGCAATGCTATAAATGCTTGAGCCGACATTTTTCCGCTTTTGTTCCTCAATTCAAGCTGTGTTCACCTCCGGACTTGTCCTGTTTCCATGTTGGTGTGGATAGGGGCAGATAGTAGAAGCGAAGGTTATGCTCCACCGACTCGGCGTGCACCGCAAATGAGTGATGCGCGCGGCCTTGGATGGCCACCATGGACGGTCCACTTACGTGAACTAACCGCCGATGGCTCTGATACCTTCTCTGTTTTCACCGCTTTTGCTTGTGGGCAAGAGCATTCTCTATTCCTTCACCTTTTTTCTCATTCCCCTTTATGGAAGCTTACATAGGCGAAATCCGCGCCGTCGGGTTCAATTTTGCGCCGCAGAACTGGGCCTTATGCCAGGGCCAGATTATGCAAATCCGGTCGAATACGGCCCTGTTCTCGATTCTGGGCACGACGTACGGCGGCAATGGCACGACCACCTTCGCCCTGCCGAACCTCTGCGGCCGGGCCATCATCAACGCGGGGCAGGGCCCGGGGCTATCGACGTACCCGCGGGGCGCGGCCGTAGGCAGTGAAGGCGTCACGCTGGATATGACGCAGATTCCGGCCCACATTCACTCCATCACCGGCACGCTGCCGGCCTTCAATGGCCAAGCGGACCAGGGCAGTCCCAGCAATAATTTTCTGGCCACGACAGCCGTCAATCAGTACGGGGAAGAAGCCGGCAGCAAAACGATGGGCCAGGGCATTATCAAGGGGACGTCCGGCCCAAGCGGGGGCGGGCAGGCGCACAGCAACATGATGCCCTACCTGACCATGAACTACATCATCTGCCTGGTGGGCGTTTTCCCGCCCCGTTCCTAACCCCTGACTTTTAAGCAGCTTTTCTTATGGATAACTACATTGGCGAAATCCGCGTTTTTGCTGGCAACTTCGCCCCGGAAAACTGGGCGTTCTGCGATGGCAGCCTGGTCAGTATTAGTGAAAACCCCGCGCTGTTTCAACTGGTCGGCACGACCTACGGCGGCGACGGGCAAACGACCTTTGCCCTGCCCAACCTGCAGAGCCGGGTGGTGGTAGGCCAGGGCGTGGCCGCTACGGGTACCAATTACCCGATAGGGATGAGTACGGGCGTGGAGAGCGTGACGCTGACCACCCTGAACATGGCGACACATGCGCACCCGGTCAGCAGCTCCATCAGCGCGATGAACGGCGGCACGCCCGCCAATACGCCCGCTAACAACCAGTTCGGGAGCAATGGAGCAAGTGAATACGCCAGCCCGGCGGGGGGAGCGAATGCCACCTTGGCCCCCGGTTCTGTGACCGGTCAAACCACCCCAGTGGGTAACAGCGCGCCGCACCTCAACATCCAGCCCGTGTTGGCGACGAGCTACATCATTGCCCTAACTGGCATCTACCCGTCGCAACAGTAGTTTCTCCTCTTCCACCTCGTATCAGCTCCCAATCATATGGACGGTATATTCCTCGGCGAGATTCGCCTCATGAGCTTCAACTTTCCCCCGAAAGGCTGGCTGCTCTGCCAGGGCCAGACGTTGCCCATCAGCCAGAATCAGGCCCTGTTCTCGCTGCTCGGCACCTTCTACGGCGGCGACGGCGTGACCACGTTCAAGCTGCCCGACCTGCGCGGCCGCGTGATTCTGGGCCAGGGCCAGTCGACGGCCAGTGGCGCCAACTACACGATGGGCCAAGTGGCCGGCACCGAATCGGTGGCGCTAAACGCCAACCAGATACCGGCGCACGTGCACGCCTTCTCGGGCACCGTGAAGACGTCGGACTCGGCCGACAGCAAGTCGCCCTCCAATACTTATCCGGCTCCTCCACTAAACCAGGGCAACCAGTACGCCAATGGCTCGGCCAACACGACCCTGGGCGGGCAGTTTACGGGCAACACGGACAACAGCGGCGGCAGCCAGCCCCACGAAAACCGCCAGCCCCTGATGGCAATGAACTACGCCATTGCCATAACGGGCATCTACCCCTCGCGCAGCTAACCCCTTGCCTCTACCGCCAATAAACCGCGCCGGCCAGGGCAGCAGCCCATCTGCTACCCAGGCCGGCGCGGTTTATTGGCGGCGGGCTTTCCTGCTTCCTATCACATGCAAGTAGCCGTTATCATCAGCAACGAGCTGGGCTGGCCTGCTCTCCAGGCCCTGGCGGCCCAAGGCGCCGTGGCGGGCGTGGCCGTGCCCCGCTGCGCCCCGCTCGATGCCACCGAGCAGCTGGCTGAACAGGCCGCCACGCTAGGCCTGCCCGTAGTGCGACTGGCCCGGCCCCAGCTGGCGCCAGAACTGGCGGCCTGGCTGCGGGAACTGCAGCCGGCAGCAGTGCTG
The DNA here is from genome assembly GCF_015694735.1 of Hymenobacter properus. Classification (GTDB taxonomy): domain Bacteria; phylum Bacteroidota; class Bacteroidia; order Cytophagales; family Hymenobacteraceae; genus Hymenobacter; species Hymenobacter properus. The sequence continues at coordinate 1,328,235 of NZ_JADQDP010000001.1, forward strand.
GTGTTTACGCTGCCCTGGCGCATTCCGGCGGCGCTGCTGGCGGTGCCGCCGTTGGGCTTCCTCAATTTTCACCTGGCCGCCCTGCCCGGCTACCGCGGCCCCGAGCCCCTATTCTGGCAGCTGCGCAACGGCGAACCGGCCGGCGCCGTGACCGTGCACCGCATGGACGCCGACTTTGATACCGGCCCCGTGCTGCTGGCCGAGCCCGTACCCATTGGGCCGGCCGATACGCACGGGCTGCACCGGGCCCGCCTGGCGCTGCAGGCCGCCCCCGTGGCCCTGCGCCTGCTGGCCAGCCTGCGCGGCGAGGGGCCGCCCCTGACGCCCGTGCCCCAGGATGAGGCCCGGGCCCGCTACTGGCCGCGCCCGGCCCTGGCCGATGTATCGGTGCGCTGGACGGAGCCAGCCGCGGCCATTGAACGACTGGTGCGCGCTGCCAACCCTTGGAACCGGGGCGCGCTGACCACCCTGCGCGGCCAGCCGCTGCGCCTGCTGAGCGTGCTGCCCCACCCCAACGCCGCCACCGGCCCGGTGCCCCCCGGCACGGTGCTCCACGCCGATGCGGCGGCCGGCATCTGGGTAGCGTGCGGCCAGCGTGAAGCCCTGCGCCTTGACATGGTAGCCCTGGAAGAAGGCTACTTCACCGGGGCGCAGCTCCTGCAGCTTGGGGTGGGCATCGGCGAGGTGCTAAACTGATTCCTCTAAAAAGGAAACGCTAAAATCGAGTAACTCGCTGAATTACATAGTACCTTTGTTTCATCCTTTCCAATATTTTTTTTATGAAAAAACATTTAATCCTCTGGTTGCTGCTCCTGCTTTCCGGCAGCGCCTGGGCTCAGTTGAGCATCAGGGAAAGCTTCGAAGGCACCAGTAGTGAATACGGCTACACGAGTAGCTTCTCCAATACCACGTCCAATAGCGTTTATTTCACCCGCACGACCAATCCGAAGACGGGATTTGGAAACCCGGTTGTTCAGCCGACGCCCGATGGCTCCTGGTTCTGGGCGTCGGAAGGGGTAAGGGATTTCAACCGCACCATACCCTCGGCGACGTTGACGCTCAACGGGATACCCAACGCGGGGAACTACAACAACATCCAGATTAGTATTCTGGTCACGGACCCGCGCGCTGCTACTAACAGCCCCGTCGCTTCATCGGACGAGCATCTGCGTATTCAATACGTTTATACCCCGACGAACGTCGTTCCGGCAGCTTCCAGTTTCATAACAGCCGGCGAATTTAGGGGGCTTAATCCTGGTACTGTCAGCTCATGGTACCAGTTCGTGAACGGCACCCAAGGGCCTGCCCTAACCGGGAGCTTCACCAATTTTGATTTTTCGATTCCGAACGGCACGGGGTATTTGTTTGTCCGCGTAGAGGCTGACCAGAACCAGCCGGGCGCGGAGCTAGGGTTTGACAACATTCGGGTAACGGGCAGCCAGGCCACCACCCTCCGCCCGACGCTAACTACAACCGACACCGGTGACCGGGCTTATGCTGAAGGGGCCGCGGCGCTGCCCATTTTCACCAATTTGACCGTCGACAATCCCTCCGGCACTACGCTGGACGCCGCCAAGGTCGTCTTCACCAACGGCACCCGCGTGGCGGCGCAGGACGAGCTGACGTACACAATTCCTGCTGGCAGCGGCATCACGTTCGACGCGGCCAACAGCACCAACGGCGCATTGGCTTTTACCGGCTCTTCATCGGAAGCCAATTACCAGAACCTGCTGCTCTCGGTAAGGTACCGCAACATCACCTCTACGGCCGCCCGCGGCGGGACGCGTAGCTTCGCGTTTACGGTCAGCGACGGCGCCAATACCAGTTCGCCCTTGAACCGCAACGTCGTGGTGACGGCCACGCTCAATAGCGCGGTGGGTCTGGCGGTGCCTTTCACCGTGGACTTCGAGACTGACGGCGAAGGCACGACCTACGGCTCCAACACGGCTACCTCCGGAACGCAGGGCTTTGTGCGGCTGACCGGCGCCCCCGGCGCTACGTTCAACTCCACCACCGTCTTCAGCCAAATCCAGGGCAGCGGCTACTTCTACGGCAGGGGTACCAAGGAATTCCTGCCCGCGTCGAGCGACGGGCTGCCCACGGCGGGCAACAATATCGCGACGCCGCTTGGCGGAGTGCTGATGCTGGCGCCCATCAATACCACCGGCTACACCAACCTGCACTTCAAGCTCAAGGCGGCTGCCGCGGGCAATACGTTTTCGAGCGACGACTTCCTGCGCTTTTCCTACAACCTGAACAGCGGCGCGGGCTGGCAGGCCTTCCCTTCCGGAAACTTTACAGGCTCGGGAGGGGCACTGCTTCAGAACGGTACCGGTACGGCGCTGACCACCACCATGCAAGACGTGGACATCACGCTGCCCGCCGCGGTGGCGGGTACCAACGTGAGTTTCCGGGTGGAAGTGGGCGACAACGGGGGTGAAGAAATTGCCTTCGACAACATCCAGGTAACGGGCACGCCGGTGCCGACGACGATTACCTCCATCGTGCGAGCCAGCACCAACCCCACCAACGCCACCACCGTGCAGTACACGGTGACCTTCGCGGCCAGCGTGACGGGGTTGACGACTGCCAACTTCAGCGTAACGACCACCGGTACGCTGGGCGCAACGCCCAGCGTGAGCAGCGTATCGGGCTCGGGCACTACCTATACCGTGACGGTGAACACCGGCAGCGGCAGCGGTACCCTCACCCTGAATCTGAACAATAGCACCGGCCTTACGCCCAGCGTGAGCAACGTGCCCTTTGCCGGTGAAACCTATACCATCGACAAGACGGCTCCGACGACGACCATCACCAGCTCGACGCCGGGGGTGAGCAACGGCAGCACGACGGCCACCACGCCGATTGCCTTCACGGTGACGTTCACGGAAAACGTGTCGAACTTCACGTCGAGCGACGTACAAGTGACGGGTGGCACTCTATCGGGCTTCTTCGCTGCTAGCAACAGCACCTACACCTTCAACGTGACGCCCAGCGGCAGCGGTAGCACCGTGCGAGTGAACGTGGCGGCCAACGTGGCCCAGGACCTGGCCGGCAACGGCAATACGGCGGCCTCACAGTACAGCGTCACCTACCAGCAGCCGCTGGTGGCTTCCTCGCAGGCTGTAACGGTGAACCTGACCGCCAACGGCACCGCTACCCTGAACGCCAGCAGCGTCAACAACGGCAGCAGCGGCGGGGGCACGCTCACCTACACCATCCAGAAAATTGTATATGGGCGGGTGACCGAAGGCAGCACGCTGGCGCTGAGCACCCCTAATGGGGCGAACTTCACGTCTATCCCCTTTGCCGTGTACGGCAGCCCCACGGGCACGAACGGCAACTATGGGCCCAGCACCTGCGGCTCGCCGACGGGCAACGGAGGCACTCCCGGCACCGACGTGCGCGCCACGGTGAACGCCTCCCTGATAAACAGAAACTCGGGCACCATTGATGCCAATAACAACACGTTTGGCGACCCCTGCTCGGGCACGCCCAAGGCGCTGGCCGTGCAGGCTGCCTACTCGGCCAACGCCCCCAGCCTGACCTACGACTGCAGCGAGGCCAACAAAACCCAGTACGTGCTGCTGACGGTGAGCAGCAGCGACGGCCAGACCAGCACGTCGGTGGCCCAGGTGACGGTGAACCCGTCGCCCACCATTACGATTTCGAACGTGAGCCCCACCTCGGCCCTGCGCGGCACCCCGGTGACGGTAACCGGCACCAACCTGAGCGGCGTGACCAGCGTGACGGTGAACGGTGCCACGGCGACTGTGGGCAACTTGACGGCGAATGGCTTCTCCTTCGTGGTGCCCACCACAGCCACTTTCGGCGCTGGCAACATCTCGGTGGCGGCTCCCTGCTCGCAGACGGTGACCAGCGCCTTCACGGTGCAGCAGCCGGTGACGGCGGCGCCGGTGGTGACCGCGCCGGCCAACGGCAGCCTGACCAATAATTCGCAGCCGACCTACTCGGGCACGGCCCCGGCTGGTAGCACCGTCACGGTGTACGTCGGCCCGGCCTCCGGTGCGGCCTCCGCCATCGGCACGACCACGGCCACCGCCAGCGGCAATTTTTCGCTGGCTCAGCCCACGGCCCTGACCAGCGGCAGCTACCAAGTGTATGCCACGGCCCAGACCAGCGGCAGTACGGTGAGCGCCAACTCCAACACGAACACCTTCACGGTGGACACGACGGCCCCGACGGTGACCTCCCTGACCAGCAGCACCGTGACCAACGGCGGCTCGACCACGACCTCGCCGGTGCTGTTCACGGCCACCTTCAGCGAGCCGGTGACGGGCTTCGCCAGCGGCGACATCGCGGTGAGCGGCGGCACGGTGACCAGCGGCCCGACGGCCGGCAGCGGCAACACCTTTACCTTCCAGGTGACGCCCAGCGGGGCGGGCAACGTGACGGTGCAGGTGCTGGCCAACACCGTTCAGGACCAAGCCGGTAACTTCAACCCGGCCTCGAGCACCTACTCGTTCACCTATTCGCTGCCGCTCGTCACGGCAACCTTGACGCAGGTGACGCCATCGCCGACGGCGACGGCGACGCTGACCTACCGGGCTACCTTCTCCGGCGGCGTCACGGGCTTGAACACGGGTAACTTCTCGGTGGCGAATAGCGGCACGTCGGTGAGCGGGGCCTCCGTGGCCAGCGTAACCGCCGTGAGCGGCAGCACGACGACCTACGACGTGGTCGTGAACACGGGCACCGGCAACGGCAGTCTGGAGCTACAGCTGGTCAACAGCACGGGGGTATCCCCCACGGTGAGCAGCCTGCCGGTTAGAGGCCCCGGCTACACCCTCTACAAGAGTTTCCTGGCCAAGCCCACCCTGCGCATTCAGGGCATGGGCAGCCCCAGCGGCTTCAGCGACGTGACGGCTTTCGTGGACTTGGTACAGGTGCTGCAAAGCGGCACTACCACCGTCGTGACTAACGGCATCCAAAATGGCAGCTTCGAAGCCAACAACGTGCCCGCCGGTGGCTTCCTCTACCAGCAGACCGGGGTCGTGGCCTCGCCCTGGACGTTCACGACGCAAGCGGGCGTGTCACGCAATGGGAGCGGCTTCGGCTCGACGGCGGCCGACCTCAACGCGGTGGCGCTCCTGCAAAGCTTAAGCTCGACCGGCAACAACGGCAGCGTGGCGCAGCCCCTGGCCGTGCCCACGGGCAGCTACCAGGTCCGCTTCCGGGCCGCCGAGCGGACCAACAACGGCAGGAACGACGACCAGGTGCTGAACGTGTACCTGCTGGATAACTTCAATAATACCGTGTTTGTGGGCAGCATTCAGCCCGACATTAGTGGTCTTGGCCTCTACGGAACCTTCACCTCGGCCACGTTCACCGTGACGGCCGCGCCCCTGACGGCCACGGTGAGCACGAGTTCGACCAGCCCCACTAGCACCGCGCCCATTCCATTCTCGGTGAGCTTCACGCAGAGCGTGGGCACGAGCTTCACGGCTTCGGACGTGACGGTGACCGGCGGCACGCTGACCAGCGGCAGCTTCAGCGGCAGCGGCGCGGGCCCCTACACCTTCACCGTGACGCCCAGCGGGTTCGGCACCGTGTCGGTGACCCTGGCCGACAACGTGGCCTTCGACGACAACAACACGGGCAACGCGTTCACCAACACGGCGAGCGTGCAGTTCGCGGCCCCGACTATCACGGTCTCGCCGGCCACGCTGGTTGGCGGCACGCGGGGCACGTCCTACAGCCAGGCCCTGTCGGCTTCGGGCGGCACGGCTCCTTACATCTACGCCATCACGGCCGGTGCCCTGCCCACGGGCCTGACGCTGACGGCAGCCGGGCTCCTGTCGGGCACGCCCGCGGCGAGCGGCTCGTTCACCTTCACGGTAACGGCCACCGACGCCTCGGCCGCCCCCGGCCCCTACAGTGGTTCGCGCAACTACACGCTCACCATCGCGGCCCCGACCATTGTGGTGGCCCCGGCCACGCTGCTGACGGGCACGGTGGCCACGGCCTACAGCCAGGCCCTGTCGGCCTCGGGCGGCACGGCTCCCTATGCCTATGCCATCACGGCCGGTGCCCTGCCCGCGGGCTTGAGCCTGACGAACGGCACCATCGCGGGTACGCCCACAGCCGGCGGCTCGTTCACCTTCGTTGTGACGGCCACCGATGCCTCAACCGCAGGCAGCGGCGGCCCCTACAGCGGGTCGCGCAGCTACACGCTGACTGTTGCGGCTCCCACCATCACGGTAGCCCCGGCCTCGCTGCCTAACGGCACGCAGGGCACGGCCTACAGCCAGACCCTCACGGCTTCGGGCGGCACGGCTCCTTACGCATTTGCCATCACGGCCGGCGCCCTGCCGAACGGGTTGACCCTGACCAACGGCACGCTCTCGGGCACACCCACGGCCAGCGGCACGTTCAACTTCACGGTGACAGCCACCGACGCCTCGGCCGCCCCCGGCCCCTACAGCGGCTCCCGCGCCTACTCCCTCACCATTGCGGCCCCGGCCGTGACGGCGGTAACGTGGACCGGCAACAACAACACCAACTGGTTTGATGCCAGCAACTGGACGCCCAATCAGGTGCCCGACGCCACGCTTGACGCGACCATCCCCACTTCGCCCAGCGGCGGGCGCTTCCCGATTATCACGGCCAACGCGCCGGCCAACGCCCGTAACCTGAGCATCGCCTCCGGGGCCTCGCTGACGATGACCGACAACACGCTCATCCTCGCGGCCAATCTGACCAACAACGGCATCTTCGCCGGCTTCTCGGGCAGCAACGGCGGCACGCTCGTGCTGGGCAGCAGCGCGCTGAGCCTGCTAAACGGCGGCGGCGTCAACCGCTTCTGGAACCTGACCGTGGGCCCCAACGGCGCGCAGCTCAACAACCCGAACGTGACCTCGGTGCGGCGCCTGCTCCTGCTCAACGGCAACTTTGCCGCCAACGGCAACCCCTTCACCCTGGTTTCGGATGCGGCGGGTACGGCGATGGTGGTGAATAACAGTAGTGCGGTTGTGACCGGCACCGCCACCGTGCAGCGCTACATCGACCCCAGCCTGAACCCCAACCTGGGCTACCGCCACGTGAGCCCGGCCATCGGCAACGCCACGGTGAGCAGCCTGACGACGAGCGGCTACACGCCGGTGGTGAACCCGGCCTACAACACGTCGGCCACGCCGTTGCTGGTACCGTCCTTCCCCACGGTGTATGGCTACGACCCGACCCGCTTGACCACGACGAACAACAACCTGAACCTGTTCGACAAGGGCTGGTATTCGCCTAACGCCCTCACTGACCCGCTGAACGTGGGCCAGGGCTACACCGTGCTGATTGGCGGCGGCCAGACTTGGAACTTCACCGGCCCTCTCAACAACGGCACCCAGACGGTGAACGTGGCCCGCCCCGCCGCCCTGCCCACCGACGGCTCCGCGGGCTACAACCTGGTTGGCAACCCCTACCCCTCGCCCCTAGACTGGTCGCAGGTGAGCGTTGCGGACCGCCCGAACGTAGGCGGCACGATGTACGTGTACCAGAGCAACGACCCCCGCAATCCCTACACCGGCGTCTACGGCTTCTACAGCGCGAGCGCGGGCATCGGCACCGTCAGCCCGGTGGTGGCCCAGGGCCAAGGCTTCTTCGTGCAGGTGGCCCAGGGCCAGACGAACGGTTCGGTTACCTTCCGTAACAGCCAGCGCCCCACCACCTACACGAGCCCCACTTATCAGCGCACCACCGAAACCCGGCCCCTGGTGGAGCTGCACCTGCAAGGCGCCGGCAGCACGCTGACCGACGCGGCCTTCGTGTACTTCGAGCAGGGCGCTACCGACGGCTTCGACGCGCAATACGACGCCGAAAAGCTGCCCAACCCCTCGGGCCTGAACCTGAGCACCAGCCTCTCGGCCACCCAGCGCCTGGCTATTGACGGGCGCGCGCCGCTGACTACCACGCAGCGCGTGGTGCCGCTGGCCGTGGGCGTGCCCGCCGTGGGCAGCTACACGCTGAGCACTGCGCAGTTGCTGAACCTGGGCACTACGCCCGTGTACCTGCGCGACCTGCAGAGCGGCGCCGTCATCGACCTGCGCACCCAACCCAGCTACACCTTCACGGTGAGCAACGCTTCGGCGCTCATCACCGGCCGCTTCGAGCTGGTGTTTTCGCCGCAGGCCGTGCTAGCCACGGCCCCGGCCGCGCTGGCCGCCCAGGTGGGCCTCTACCCCAATCCGGCCACTACCACGGCTTTCGTGGAACTGCCGGCGGCCCTGGGCCGCACGGCGGTTGTGGCCGAACTGGTGGATGCCCTGGGCCGGTCCGTACGTACCCAGTCGCTGCCCGCTCAGGGTGCGGCTCCCCACCGCCTCAGCCTGGCTGACCTAGCTACGGGCGTTTACACCCTGCACTTGAAAACCAGTGCCGGCGTCATTGTCAAGAAGCTGGTAGTGGAATAACAGCTTGTTGACTTTCCTAAAAAGCCCCGGCTGCGCAAGCAGTCGGGGCTTTTTTGTGCCGGCTGTGTCCGGAGTGGCTCCAGCGTCTTACCCTCATCAATCTACCGACATGCGCACCGGCGGGTACACGTCCTCACCCGCTAGCCGCCTGGCCCAAGCGTCCTCTCTTTCACGAACGCAGGCGCACCTGGTCGTAGAGGGCGACGAAGGCGGCCAGGGTGAAGGCCGGGTAAAGCGCCGTCAGGTCGGCCACCATTTCCTGCGCGTTGGGGTGCTGCGGACCGGCAAATGGCAGGTCGGGATGCTGGGCAAAGTGCTGGCAGAGCTCAACAAGCAACAGGGGCCAGTGGGCATAGCCCAGCGAGAGGGTAAGCAGCTTGATGTAGCCCGTGAAGTCCACCCCAAGCGGCTCGGGCAGGCGACCCTCGCCGAAGGGCAGGTAATAGAGGGCCGGGTCCTGCTGCTCGTCGTGGTAGAAGCCCACGCCGGCTTCCTCGGTGTTCAGGTCCACGACCTTGAACTGGCGCAGGCGCTCGAAGCCCGGGCGCAGGAGCCGCTCGAAATACACAATGCCCTCCCAGCTGCCGTAGATGTCCTGCATTCGGCGAAGGGCCAGCCGGCCGCTGCACTCGGGGTGTTGGTCCTCCAGCTCTTCGGGCACTGTCCAGGCCAGGTCGATGCCGTTGCCAACCTCGCAGTAGGCCCACATGACAGGTGCTATCCACTCCGGGTGGTCCATCCGCGCGATTTCCTGCGGGGTCGGCTCGGCGTAAGAGCGGCGTGGCGACAGCAAGTGAAAATGCACCCTACATGCCGGGGCAATAATACGGAGGTCCATCAGGAACTCGACGGCTAACGGCGATAAATCCGGCATATAGGGCGAAGGCTGCTGTTCTTAGGCAAAGCTAAGCAGCTGTCATAACGTCGCAGCTGGCAAAGGCCGACGATTTCCTATGTACCTAATGGGGTGTGTTATTCCAGTTGACCCTTTTTCAAGGTAATGTCCATCAGGTTTTGTAAGCTGGCCCGGATGGCGCTGTTAATGCCGTCGAAGCCGAGCCACCTACCCGGAAAGGCGAGTGCCACCAACGCAGCTTTTACCAGCGCACTCTTCACGACCTACGCGACCGGGCCAAGCTGCCCTGCGGCAATGATGTCTACTGAAATCTATTCTACATTTAGAGCATTCCCCCGCATCTACCATCGAACTAAAAACGACCGCCCCCCGGAGTTAATCAATAAGCTACCGCGCCCAAGCACCGGCATCAGCAGCTATGGGCGGGGCCCAACAAAAAAGAGCCGCCCCAACCGGAGCGGCTCTTTTTATCGGTGTGAAGTGGCAACTATTCCAGCACCACTTTCTGGGTGAACACCTCCGTGCCCGCCTGCACGCGCAGCGTGTACACGCCGGCGGCCAGGCCCTGGGTGGTGAGGGTATGCTCAGGAGCGGCACTCAGGGCCTGGGTGCGCACCGTCTGGCCCAGGGCGTTGAGCAACGTGGCCTGGCTGGCGCCGAGGCCATTGAGGCGCAGGGTGAGCTGGCCGGTGTTGCTCGGGTTGGGGAACACGCTCAGGGCGTTGCTGTTGGTTTGGGCGCGGGCCGCCAGCACGTTGGTGGCGGCAATGGTGAACGAGCCCGGGGTGTCGGAGCTGCCGAAGCCGCTCACGGCCACGTAGTAGCGCTGACCTACCACCAGGGGCGAAACAACGACCGGCGCTGCGAAGGCCGTGTTATTGGCGCCGCTGCCCTGGCAGAACACCGAGGTGAACGGACCGGCTGAGCAGCTCGGGCTGGTGTACACGCGAAGCGCGCCGGCCGCCGCGCCGGTCAGGGTGAAGGTGCTGGTGGTGGCGTTGGCCGTGAAGGCAAACCACACGTCCTTGGGCAGTGAGCCGCCGGCGCAGGCCGGCAGGTTCATGTTGCCGGTGGTGGTAACGGTCGAGCCCACGTTGGTAGCCGATACGGCCGTGCTGCTCAGGGCCACGGCGCCGCAGGGGTCGTCGTTGGTAGGCGCGGTGAGGGGCGTGGTGAAGCTAAACGGACCGGCCAGGGTGCTGCTCCCGTTGAAGCCGCCGCAAATCTGCTGCACGTAGAACTGGTAGGCCGTGGTGGGGCTCAGGCCCGTGAGGGTGGCCGTGTTGGCGGTGAGGCCCGAGATGGTGGTGCCGGTGGCGGTGGGAATGAAGCCGCTGGGGCCGTAAATCACCGAGTAGGTACCGCCCGTGCTCAGCGTGCCGCTCCAGTTGGCCACGGCGGTGGTGTTGGTGAGCGTGCCCGTGCCCAGGCCGGTGGGCGCCGGGCAGTTCGGCACCGGCGAGGCGCAGATGGTGAAGTTACCCAGCGTGCCGGTGGTGCTGTACTCGTTCACGCGGATGTAATAGGTGGTGCTCGGCGAGAGGGTGGTCAGGTCAAGCACCGGCGCGGCCGTGTTGGAGGCCGTACCCGCGCAGGAAATGTAGGTGAGCGGGCCGGCGCAGGCCGTGCCCGAGTAAGCCCGCACCACGCTGGCGGCGCCTCCCGTAACGGTGATGCGCACCTGCGTGCTGGTGGGGCCGGTAGCGGCCGTGGTGAACTGGAACCACACGTCGCGCGGGGCCGAGATGGAGCCGCAGCCCGTGCCCTGCGTGCCGCCGGCGTAAGTGCTGCTGGGCGTTTGCGTAGCGCCGATGGTAGTCGAGTTTATCGGCGTGCACACGTTGCTGATGGTCAACTGCGTAGCACCGCAGGGGTCGTCGTTGAGGATAAGCGTGGTGAACGCAACCGGGCCAGCGGTTCCCGAGTTGGAGCCCGCGCCGCAGTTCGACGTCACGTAGAACTGGTAGGTGGTGCCCGGCGTGAGGCCCGTGATGGTGGTGCTGCCCGTGGTGATGCCCGAAACCGAGGTGCCGCCCGTGGCGGGGTTGAAGCCCGTGGGGCCGTACACCACGGTGTAGGTGCCGGTGCCGCCCGTCAGCCACGAGAGGGTGGCCGTGGTGGTAGTGGTGGTGGCCGTGAGGGTGGCCGGCGTGAGGCAGCCCGTGGCCGACTCCAGCACGATGTTATCCAACCCAATATCGGTGACGCCGAAGTCGGCGCGGCCGCGGAAGCGCAGCACCGACGTAGCCGAAGTGGCGCTGATGGGCAGCACAACGGTGTTAAATCCCGTGCCCGTGCTCAGCTTGTAGCCGTCGAGGCGGCTAAACGTGGTGCCGCCGTTGGTCGAAAGCTGCACCACCAGCGAGTCGCTGCCGCTGGTGTTGATAAAGTCGAAGCTCAGGCGCTTGGCGCCGGCAGCGCTCAGGTCCACGTAGAGGTCCAGGGTGCCGATGAGGCCGTTGGTGGCCTGGCCGCTGTGGAAACGGGCCGAATGGGCCCCTTGGCTGCCTGCGGGCGTGTAGCCCCAGGAAGCGGGGCTTACCCAGGCCCCGGCCGTGCCGTCGTCTTCGCGACGCCAGGAGTTGTTGCCCGTGGAGGGCGTGTTGCGCCACGACACGGTGGGCACGTCACGCGTGTTGCACACGTCCAGCCAGGTGTTCTCGAAGCTTTCCACTACCGGCAGGGTGGCGTAGGTGGGCGGCGTGGAGGAAATGGTGACGGCCGTGGAAGTAGTCGATTGGGCGGTGCCGCTGCAGGTCACGCGGGCACGGTACAGGGTGGTCGTCGTTTGGCCCGACACCGTGTAGGTGGCGCTGGTGGCGCCTGCAATGTCGGTGTAGCTGGTGCCGCCGTTGGTGGAGGACTGCCACTGGTAGGCCAGGCCGCCGTCGGTGGAAGCGCCCGAAAGCGACACCACGATGGCCGACGAGGCGCAGGTGTTGGTGGCCGTGGCCGTGGCCGTGCCAGCCGTGGGCGCGCTGCTGCACACGGGGTTGGCCGAAACGCCCATCACGTTCAGCACGCCCGTGGTCGACGTTTTGCTGAAGCCGACGCTTTGCACCTGCTTGCTTATGTTGGCCGCCGACAGCGTATAGCGGAATTCGTAGAGGCGCGGGTCGGAGGTGTTGTTGGTGATGCTGTTGTCGGCCACGCTCACGCGGCCCAGGCCGATGATGGCCGCCCCGCTGCCCCCGTACCAGTCGCTCACCGTAGAAGCCGGGAATACCTGCGTGGTGCCGTCCGTAAACGTCACGGTCACCACCATGGTGCTAACGCCGCTGCCGCTCGAGGCCAGCACGTAGATGTCGCCGGCCGTGCGCGGCGTGGTCACGGTGAGGGTGCCGGTGCCGCTGGTGGTGTTGATACGCAGCGAATTGTTGGCCGTGTAGGCCGCAAGCTGGAACGTGAGCCCCGGCGTGTTGGCGCTGGTGATGAGGCCTGACGCGGGCAGGCCCGACGTGGAAGAGGTGCCGGCCGGGTTGGTGTAGCCCACCGTCATGAGGGCGTAGGAGGCGCCGTCGAAATCGGCCGTGGTGCGGGCCGAAGCGGCACCGGTACCGTCGGCCACCACGTCGGCGGTGTAGCCGGTCACAACCAGGGGCACCGGAGCAGCATGCGCTGCACCGGTTACCAAAGCCCCCAGGCCCAACGCGCAAAGCAACGGACGATAGGTGCGTGTAAACAGTTTTTTCATCTGAAGTAGGCTGGTTAGAATTTTTTCAAATGTAGAAGGAAACAAGGCTGTTAATACCCTGACAACCTTGATTTTTGAAACGCTAAACCATCCTGCGCCCCCTTCAGCCAACCTTCATATTCTGAAAAACGCTAGCTTTTTTTAAGGAAAGGCAATGGATGGTACGGGCAGAAGAAATATTATTAATACAGCCGGGCAGAATTTATACATTCAGCAAAATAGCTTTTTTGCTAAATCCTTTAATGCAGCAAGATTCAGGTCTATGGGATTAAAAGGCCTCTCAGTGAATAAAGCGCACCTAATTTCTCAAATAGACTACACCATTCTAGCTCCTACCCCGCAGGATAAGCTATACTTATACCAAACAGACCCCGCAATGGGGGCCTGTTTCTGCTATTCATCAATTTTGCGGGCTTGCCTGACGACCACCAATTGCCTTCAAAGGGATGTGCCGACGCAAGCACTGGCCGACAGCAAATGCACCAGCCATTCTTGCCGCGCCCGGCGGGTTACTTTTTGGTTACCGTCACCACCTTTCTGTTTACACCCACGCCCAGTTCCAACGCCTGCTTAGCCTTTGAAGCATCGGTGTTGAGCAGCCGGATGTTTTGGGCCTTTTCGGGGCCCGACACGCGCAGCAGCACCGCCGCGCCTTGGGCGTAGCGGATTCCGTCGAGGGTGATGTTGCGGCTGTTGTGCACTTCCATCACGGGGTCGGTTTGAGTGGGCAGCAGCGTCACGTTACTCAGGCTGATGCGGTCGGCCTCGATGCAGACTAGGCCTTGTTCGCTCCGCAGCACGGCGTTTTTCAGGCTGATATCCTGAATGGCCATTTCGGGCAGGCCGCGCACCAGCATGCCGGTTTTGGCGCCGTTGCAGGTCACGTCCGTAATGTAGATTTTGCGAAACTGCGGCGTGCCCGCGTCCACCGGTTTGGGCGGCGAGGCCGGGCGCTCCTTCGAGCCGGGCACCTGCGGGCTGGGGTCGCGTATCATGTAGTACATGTCGAAGAGCAGAGCCTCGTTGAGAATGTCCTTCATGGTGATGTGGTCGATGAAGATGTTCTCAACCACCCCGCCCCGGCCGCGCGTGGTTTTGAAGCGCAGGCCAATGTCGGTGCCAATGAAGGTGAGGTTGGAGGCGTAGATATTGCGCGCGCCGCCCGACATCTCCGAGCCAATCACGAAGCCGCCGTGGGCGCGGTACACGGTGCAGTTGCGGATGAGAAAGTTCTCGGTAGCCACGCCGCGGGCCCGCCCCTGCTCGTTGCGCCCGCTCTTGATGCAGATGCCGTCGTCGCCGGCCGAGAACGAGCAGCCCTCCACCAGGCCATTGCGGCACGATTCCAGGTCCAGCGCGTCGGTGTTGGGGCTGTAGGGCGGGTTGATAACGGTCACGTTGCGCACCACCACGTCGTCGCTCAACAGCGGGTGCACCGTCCAGGCCGGCGAGTTCTGGAAGGTGACACCCTCAATCAGCAGGCGCTTGCAGCCATCGAGCACCAGAAAATCGGGCCGCAGGTAGTCCTTTATGTCTTCAAAATCGGCAACTTCCTTTTTCTCCTCGGTGAGCACGCCGGCTTCCTTCACGGTGGTGCCTTTCAGGGCCTGGGCGGTGGGGTACCACCGGTCCTGCTTCTCGTTGAGGGCGCCGCCAGAGGCCACCAGCTTTTTCCACTCGCTTTCCAGGGTGCGGGCCTTTTGCACCATCCACCAGGCCTCGCCCGCCCCGTCGAGGATGCCGCGGCCGGTGATGGCCACGTTTTCCAGGTTTTTGCCATAGATGAGCGGCTGGTTGCGCACGGCAGCTAAGCCTTCCCAGTTGGTTTTGATGAGCTTGTAATCGGACATTCGCTCGCTGAACTGCACGAGCGCGCCGGTAGCCACGTGCAGGTTCACGTTGCTTTGCAGCTCGATGGGGCCGGTGCGCCACTGGCCGGGCGGCACCAGAACCACGCCCCCGCCCTTGCTGGCGCAGGCCGCAATGGCTTGCTGAAAAGCGGCGGTGTTAGGGGTTTGGCCGTCGCCCACGGCGCCGTATTTGGCAATAGAAAACGTGTCGGTTCGAAAGGCCGTGGTTTTGACGGGCGGCAGCGCGGCGGGCGTCTGGGCCGCGGCGGCGTGGGTTGAAAGAGCCGTGAGGGCCAGAATAAGCTTGTTTTTCATATTGAAATCAAAGAACGTCATGCAGAGCGCAGCGAAGCATGACGCGTGTAGTAAGTATTTAATTACCCCACGCGAGATGCTTCGCTGCGCTCTGCATGACGTGCTGTTTATTCGCTGCGTTAACCTCTACGGCATCTTCTGCAAGCCTTCCCACTTCACCTTCCACCCTTTCGGGATGCCGGGGTTGGATTCCTTGGCGCCGTCGTAGCCGGCGCACATGAGGGCCACGGCCGCCAGCAAGCCGCCATTGCCGGGCAGGTAGAGGGGCAGGCGGCCTTCCTGGTAGTTGTGGCCGTTGGGCAGGTAGGTGTTCTTCTGCACCTTCATCAGCAGGGCGTCCACGGCCTTGTCGGGCAAGCCGAGGCGGGTGGCCGTCATCGAAGTCATGGGGAAATCCCAGCCCCAGGTGTCGTTCCAGCTCCAGTCTTTCCAGATGAGGTCGAAGGTGCGGCGCATGGTGGCGGCGTCCTGCTGGCCGGTGGCGGGCATCACGCCCAGCGCGGCCAGCACCGAGGGATGGTCGGTTTTGAATTCGGGGTTGGTGTAAGAATCGAGGGCGCTTTCGGCGGCCAGGTACACGCCGTTGGCTTCGGGTAGCTTCGAGAGTTTAGCCAGCACTTCGTCCCACTTGGCATTGCGCGGCTGGCCCTGGCGCTCGCGCCATTTCTGAGCCACATTCAACGCCCAGTGCCAGTACACCAGCTCAAACGTGGGGTTGAAGGTTTCTTCGGCCTTGAACCGCTCCTGCGCCGGAATCACGCCTTTGCCCAGAATAAACCGGCCTTTGTCCTGCTCAAAAAACGGGTACGACGCCATGAACTCGGCCGTCTGGGCCACCCGCTCCTGGTAGAGCTTCAGCGTGGCGGCGTTGGGGTGGGCGCGGTAGGCTTCCTCGGCGAAGTAGATGGTGTGGGGCTGCTGCCAGATGAGAAACGCACCCACCGACGACGGCCCTTCTTCGCCCCAGGGGTCGGTCATTTTCTGCCAGCGCCAGCCGGCGTAGCCCTGGCGCTGAGCAATGCCGCGGGCCACGGCCTGCACGTCGGGCCGGGCGTACCAGGTGAGGCTCTTCTCCAGGATTTCGGGCCGGCCCCACAAGGCGAAATGGGCCGCGTGCCACCAGTGCATTTCGAGGTGCGGGCGGCCGTACCAGCTGTTGAGCAGCAGCCCGGTTTCCTGCGGCGGCTGCGAGCCGGCGTTGTGAATTTTGGTCAGGTACTGCGAGAGCACCACACGCCGCTCCAGCTCCTTGGCGCGCGGGTCGGGCGTGCCGCCAAAATCGACGGCGCCGCCGCTGCGCCAGAAGGCCGGCCACTGCTGGCGGCTGTTGGCGAGCGTGGTGGTAAAGGTGGGCGCAGCTGCTTTGGCCCTAAGTGGTGCAAACTCGCAGCCCAGCTCCAGCACGGCGCTTTTGCGGTCGGGCGCGAGGATGAATTCGTGGGGCCGACCAGCAGCCAGCACGCCCGCACCAGTCCAGTTCAGAGCCACGAAATACTTCGTCGTATCGAGCTGATGCGTGAGTAATGCGTGGCCGGATTTCTGCTCCGCAATGGCCGATTTGTGCGCGTCATCGTGGCTGTAGTCCACGGCCATATCGGCCCAGCCCGCCGTGGGAAAGGGGAAGCGCAGGGCCACTTTCAAACGCCCAGCCTTCAGCAGCTCCGAGGTGACTTTAGCAGCCACCGCGTCCTGCGTCTGGTGGCCCACGGTTAGCACGTCCACCGCGGTGCCTTCCACCGTAAAGTGGCTCTTGATTTCGCCGGTCCAAGGGTTCAGCACCTGTTGAATGTTCTTGAGGTCGCGCACCCCGGCGGGTTGGCCGTTCTTTTTCAGAATCAGGAAGCCCAGGTTGCCCAGCTGCAGGCGGTGCGGGTTGGCGCGGAAGTAGTCGACTGCTTCCTTGTTGCCGGGCGTTTTCACCTGCACGGCATAGCTCACTTTGCGGCCGTTCAGGGTGTATTCGCGCAGGCTTTGCTCAAACCTATAGCCTTCTTTATTCGGAAAGCGGTGCCAGCCCCACTCCGACTCGGTGCCGAGCGGCAGGCCCTTTTCGTAGTGCTGCGGGAAGGTCTGCAGGCCGGTAACGTCGACGGTAAAGGCAAATTTGCCGTTGCCGACAGACAGCGAGTTCAGCGAATCGGTGTTGGTGACGACGACCTTGTGCCGCTCTACCACAGCCTGACGGTTGATGGGCTGAGCCTGCGACGTGAAGGCGAAGAGCAGCAAAGCTGCCACGCGAGCCACCTCGCCCCCGGCCCCGAAGAATGCTTGGCCGCATTCCCCCAGGAGAGGGGAGCCCGACGAGTAGTTCAAGTTTTTTCTTTTCATGCAATCAACTTTAAAATCATCTGGCAACCCTCTCCTGAGACTTCGCGCTTCAAGCGAACAAGGGCCGAGGGTGAGGTTATGGGCGCCCCAGCGTCACGCTCATTAGCCCAATTACCACATCATTAGCCAGGGCTTTCACGGTGAGGCTTTTGAGCTTTTTCTTCGGGTCGAGGGGTAGCTCCAGCACGGTGGCGGCACCGCCGTCAATAGCGCGGGTGCTGAAGCCTTTGATGCTGGTGTATTGGTTGAAGTCTTGGGTGATAAGGCCGGTTTTGAGGTGCACGCGCCAGGGCTTGGGTGCGCCAGTCTGGAAGGCGAAGCCGTCATCGAGCAGGTCTTGCTCGATGGGCCACCAGTTGTCGGGGTTGCGCAGGGGCAGCGTGGCGGTGGTGTTGTCGGTGTAGGTGACGATGACCTCACCATTCACCAGCTGGCTTTGCATGGGGTTGGTGCTGCCGGCCATGAGCAGCACCGCGCGGCGGGCGCGGCCCCGCAGCGGCACAGTGGCCTGACGTGGGTAGTTGTCCCATTGCGACACAAAGAGAATATTCTTCACATTAGGTCCGGGTATGCGCCGCGGCGTCCCGGGCGTCCGCAACGGTACGCCACTAGGCAGCCGAATTTCATCTTTTTCCTCGGCCAGTTGGCGCAGGCCACTGTCGTCAATGCTGGCCTGCGTGAGCGGATAGCACCAGTTGCCGATGCCCTGCAAAGGCAGCGCCAGCGTGGCCGTATTGGCGCGCGGCGCGAGGTAGATTTGCTGAAAAATCTGCGTCACCCGGTCGTTGAAGGAAGCGCTGAGGTCGAGAGTTTCCCATTTCGTAGCTGCTGCCGCTGAAGCGGCGGGGCTACTTACCGCTACCATTTCCACTTTCAGTGGCTCCCACCAGTTCAGGTCGCCCTGCTTGAGCTGCACAAAGGCAGTGCGCTGGCCCGGTGCCCCGGCTGCCTGCGCCGTCAGCTTATTCCCGTCAATCCGGGCCTGACGCAGCACCTGCTGCGGGTCGAGCAACGCGCCGGGCCGGGCACGAGCTAAGGCAATAGCCAAGTTTGGCCCTGCTGTTGTCGGAGGCGCCGCCTCTAGCGCTTCGCCCCGCCACTCAATCTCGACGCGGAAGCCCGCCGCCGGAGCGCTGCTGATTTCGATAAGCGGCCGCCCTACGGCGCCGGCCACGTTGCGCCAGGCGGCAGGCTGGCCGTTCACTTTCACCGCCGCCACGTGGTCGGCCAGGGCCGGGACTTGCAGCTCAACTGCGAGCTGCTTCGGCAGGCGCTGGGCGAGGGTATAAACCTCGCGCCGGTCCTGGCGGCGGTAGCGGAACGTCAGGTCTGGCACCTGCAAAGAGGCCGAATCCCAGGCCGCGGGCAGGCCGGGGCGCACCCGCAGCGTGTCGTGCAAAGCATCGGGCCGAATGCCGAACAGGCCCTCCACCAGCGAGCGGGCCGCCACGCCAATGGGGTCGGCAAAGTCGCGGTACAGCTCGCCGCGGTAGTTGTCGTAAAAGGAAATCTGCTGAAAATTGCCGGGGCTGCTGCCCAGGTACATGCTTTCGAGCACAGCACTTTTCCAGAGCAGAAAAGCGTCCTGAGCACGGCCGGCCTGCCAGTAAGCCAAGGAGGTGTGCAGGTTTTCGGCCAGCGCCACGTTGTTCAAAGACCAGTCGTAGGGCTGCCAGTTCGTGGTCGACAACAGGTAGTAGCCCGCATCGGGCAGGCCGGCGGCCCGCACCGGAATGTGCGGAATCCCGGCATCAACATACTCCGTGGCCTGGTAGGCTTCCAACAGGTTGGGCACTTCCGAATCGAGGGCGTGGTAAATGGTCCACAGCCCCGCGGCCGGGTGCAGGCTTTTGAGGCCCAGCGCGTCTTGGTATTCGGCGTACCAGCCCAGCTTGGGCAGCCACAGCCGACTTTGCAGCGCCAGCTGAATGCGGGCAGCCTCCTGGCGGTAGGGCGCGGCGTTTTCGCCCAGCAGGCGGGCCAGCTCGGCGGCCTGGCGGTTGGCGTAGTAGTTGTAGGCCGAGCTGTGGGTAACGGCTCCGCCGCTGTACTGCAGCGCATCGGAGGCCCAGATGGCGGCGTAGGCGTCGTAGAGGCCGTCGCCGTCGGGGTCGAAGTTGCGCTTTTCCCAGGCCAGGTGGCGCTGCAGCACCGGCCACAGCTCGCGGGCCAGGGCCAGGTCGCCGGTCCAGTTGAAGTGGCGCAGCAGCTCATCAATGAACACGAGGTTCATGTCGTAGTGGTGGGGCCGGAAGTCGCCGCCGGGGTTGCGGCTGATGTAGCCCTCGCTGAACACGGCGGTGCCCAGCTTCTCCAGCTGCCGGGCAAAGTGCAGGGCGGTGTCGGGCGTAACGGGGCCGCGGGGCGGGCTCGTCAGCTGCGACTTGGCGTAGGCCCGGAAGTGGGTGGCGGCGCGGTCGTGCCAACCCAGCGGGTCGGCCGCGTAGGGGCCGCGCCAGCCGTTGAGGCGCATGCGCCAGGCCACCGCGCCGTGCATGTACGAGGGCGTTTCCCAAATGGCATCGGCCGCCACGGCCAGCGCCCCGCCCAAGGTGTTAAGGTAGGGGTCGGGCGTGCTCACGCTCACGCGTCCGGCCAGCGCGGCGCGGGCCGCCTCGGCCTGGGCAAAGGCAGCAGGCAGGCCCGCGTAGATGGGTAGCACGCCCGTTTCCGGCTTTTGCACCGCGAAGTAGAAATCCCGCCCCGCCACCACTTTCACCGCCCCGGTAGCCACCGGCGCAGCCGACGCCGACGATGCGAAAAGCTGCTGGGGCGTGTCTTGCTGCGCGGCATCGGCCACATGGGTTTCGGACGTGAGCGGCACCACGCCGGCCAGCGTTTGGGGCGGGGCGGGGATGGCACCGGCTTTGGCGGGCAGGCTGAAGCTGAGCGTGAAGCTGTTTTTTTGCAGCGTAAACGCATTGCCCTGGCAGTATTCAGGCTTCAAGTAGAAGCTCGATTCGGGGTCGGCGCCAATGTCGCCGTCGCGGCTGAACTTTCTGCCCGTGGCACCGCCAAAGGCCCACAGCAACCGCACCGAGTTGGCCGGCACGTTTTCAAAACGCACTTTCACCAGAATGCCTTCGGCCTCGGCCCGGGCAAGCACCTCCAGGTGCAATTTGCCAGGACCCAACAGCGGGTCGGTGATGTCATACAGCATCATACCGGGCCGGTAGCGGGCCACAATGTTATCGGCCTTAATCAACCACTTGCTCTGGCCGCCCGCCAGCAGGCCAAACTTCAGGTTGCCACCCATGCCGGGCAGGTAGAGGGCAAATTCCGGCAAGTCGCCGGCCTCCACCCGAAAAGCCGTGTTGGTGCCGTAGAGGGCGCGGGTGAAGCGGTGCGTGCCGTTGGTGATGACGAAATCCTGGCCCTCGGGACGGTAGCGCAGGGTGCGCGGCTGGTTGTGCCAAAGCGGCGCGGGCGTTTGGGAACGGGCGGTGAAAGCGAGGAACAAGAGCCACAGTACCGTCCAAACGCGACGCCTCATGTCGAGGCATTTAGAAATAGATTGCTGCATAAAAATCTACGGCACCGATGCCCCCGTCGGCTTCTCGTACACTTCCACCTCCACCAGGCCTAGCGTGCCGGGTGGGCCGGCCTTGTCGGTGACGGCAGTGGCTTGGGGCGCCTCCAGCTCGGTGATGTTGAAGGCGTCCTTGGCCTGGGTTTGCCCGGTTAGCTCGATGCGAATCTTCTGGCCCGTGCGGGGCGGAAACACGGCGGTAAAGTAGCCCAGGCTGCGCTCGGTTTTGGCATTGAACACCTCCTGCCCTTCCACCAGTATGCGGATGGGGTAGCTGCTGTTGCGCCAGCCCGTCAGCTTCATCGCCACCTGGCTAACGGGGGCAGGCCGGGCCAGCGTGTACTCAATCCACGGCCCGGCCTGCTTGCGGTCCGACACCCATTCCGACAGCTCGTTGTCGTCGAAGCTGAAGGCCGCATTGGCCGCATTCGAGCTGGCCGTGACCGACTGAATGGGCACCGCCACGCGCGACACCGTGAATGCCGGCCCGGCCGGCGTGGGCCCGCGCTGCAGGCGCACCGGCAAGCCGGCGCTCGGCAGCTGCGGGCTCAGGCCATTTTCTACTTGCACCGGCTGCGATTTCAGGCTGACTACGGCCGGTTTCAAGCCCTCCGAGGTGGCGGTTATCTTGATGCTGCCGGCCTGCGTGGTGCTCCGGATGAGCACCCGGTTCACGCCGCCTTCCACGGGCAGGCTTTTGCTTAGGATGTAGTTGCCGGGCCCTTGGGCCAGGCCGCCGCGCCACTCGGCGGGGCCGCTGAGGGTGAAGTTTATCAGGTTCAGGGCGGTGGGGCAGCGGCGGCCCTGGGCATCCACGGCTTCCACTTGCAGCAGGGCCAGGTCGGCGCCGTCGGCGTGCAGGCCGGTGGGGCTGGCCAGGTTGGTGAGGCGCAGGGCCACGGCGGGGCCGGCGGTCTGGTGCTCGGCTTCGCTCACTTTTTTGCCGGTAGCGTCGTAGCTCACGGCACGCAGGGTGCCGGGCTGCCAGGCCACGTTCGGGAAGGTGAACAGGAAGCGGTAGCGCTGCTGCCCGAAGCCCAGCGACTTGCCGTTGAGCAACAGCTCCACCTTTTCGCCATTCGACACCACGTCCACGTTTTTCACGGTGCCGGCCGGGTAGTTCCAGTGGCCGATGAGGTGGGTGCGGGCGCGCTCGGGTTCCACCCAGCCGTCCCACATCACCTGATGGGCGAAGTAGCCGTCCTTGGCAATGCGCAGGGCATCTACCTCGCCGCTGCGGCGGTAGTTTTCCTCGCCGCGGTAGTGGGTGTTGGTGTCGCTGAACACGATGTTGACGCCGCCTGAGCTTACGCGGGTGCCGGTGCCGGGCCGCTCGTGCCAGTAGTCGTACCAGCGCATCACGCCCTCGCGGGCAAACGAGTCCTGGTTGCGGTTGTAGTCCGAAGCATCGGCGCCCTTATAGAGCGGGCCGGCGCCGTCTTTGTGGAAGGGGGGGCTTAGCTCGTCCCAGTATTTGCGTAGGGCCTCGTCGCGCGAGTACTCCATGGCCCACAGCGGCTTGGTGGCGCTTTTGTTGATGTACAGCATCTCGCCGCCGTACTCGGCCTGCGGAATGTCGAGCATTTCGCGCGAGCCAATGGCCCGGCCGCCGTGCGGGTCGTACTGGTTCCGGATGTCCTTCAGCTCCTGCATGTGGGCGGCGCTGATGCTCTCGTTGCCGCCCTCGTAGAACAGGATGCTGGGGTTGTTGCGGTTGTAGATGATGGCGTCGCGCATCAGCTCCAAACGCTGGCCCCAGCGGCGGTCGTCCACGTCTTTTTCGGCGTCGCCGGCGGGCATGGCTTGGGGCAGGCCCACCCGGTCGCAGCTTTCCACGTCCTGCTTCCAGGGCGTCACATGCATCCAGCGTACTAGGTTGGCGTTGCCGGCCACCATCAGGCCGTTGCTGTAGTCCGACAGCCAGGCGGGCACGCCCAGGCCCACGGCGGGCCACTCGTTGCTGGTGCGTTGGGCGTAGCCGTGCACCATCATCGCCCGGTCATTCAGCTTGATGAGGCCGTTGGCAAACTCGGTTTTGCGGAAACCGGTGCGGGTGTTCACTTCGTCAACAACCTTCTTATCAACGATGAGTCGGGTCGAAACCGTGTACAGATAGCCGTAGCCCCAGCTCCAGAAATGCAGCCCCGCTAGCGCTTGCCGAGCATTCACCGTTTTCACCTCGCCCGGCTGCAAAGCCGTTTCGCCGCCGCGGAAAGTACCCACAGTTTTGCCGTCGCCATCGGCCACGCTCACCTCATAGGTGAAGGTGCGGGCCGTCGGGAACTCATTTTTCACCTGCGACTCGGCCACCACCGTGGCCCGGCCGCTGGTCACGTCGAAGTCCTGCCCATACACATACACGCCCGTGGTGCCCAGCGCCGAAAACAGCGGCAGCGTCTGGTGCAGCGGGCTCATCACGTGCAAAAACACGTTTTTGGGAATGCCGCCGTAGTTGGCGTTGAAGTTGCGGTTGCTCCACTGAAACAGCTGGCCGCTGGCGCGCTCCTTGTAGTCCCAGTCGTTGTCGGTACGCACGGCCAGTACGTTGTCGGCCGGCGCGGGCTTTAAGTACGGGGTCAGGTCGAAGCCCACGGCCATCACGCCGTTTTCGTGCAGGCCCAGGCGCTGGCCGTTCAACCAGAACTCGCCGGCCAGCCGCACGCCCTCAAACTCCACAAATACCTTTTGGCCCGCCGCGCTGGCGGGCACCCGGAAATGCTTGCGGTACCAGGCTACGCCCGTGCTTAGGTCCTTGATGTCTTTGCGGAAAGCCTCGTCCTCGTTCCAGGCGTAGGGCAGCGTCACGCTTTTCCATTGCGCGTCGTCAAAGGCCGTGGCTTCGGCCCCGGGCTTCTCCCCTACCTGCACCTTCCAGCCGGGGTTGAAATTGAACTTGGTGCGGCCGGCCGGAGGCGGGGCCGCCAGGGCAGCATGGCTCAGCCCCCACAGCAGCAGCCAGACCCAACTGCGGCACCAGAAGTTGACCAGAGGACGGAAGCGAAGCGTGGGCATGGGTGGAAATGGGGACGTTCGGCAAATGAAGCCGTGGCTTGCAGGCGCACCGTCCTGTACTGTGCGGTATCAACACTAGCCCGGGGTGCTAGCACGCAACTGCGCCCGGCTCTGGCCTCGTGCGCAACGAGAGCCAAAACCGGGCGCAGGGCCTTTGTGGTACAAACGGGTTAGTAGCCGTCGTTCTGGGTGTAGGTGCCGGGGGCCGAGCCGAGCTCTACCTGCGGCACAGGCAGCAACAGCAGGTCCTTGGTGATGGGCCGCACGATTTTGTAATCACGCGGAGCGCCGCTGGGCAGCGTCGTGGGGTCTTCGCGGTTGGCCCAGGCGTTCATCGTGGTCAGGGCCAGGCCCGAGCGCATGAGGTCGTTCCAGCGCAGGTTTTCGCCGGCAAACTCGCGGCGGCGTTCCTCCATCAGGCCGGGCAGGTCGATGGTGGTGAAGGCAGGCTGGCCGGCGCGGGTGCGAATGGGCGTGAGGCGGGCGGCCGCCGTGGCGGGCGAGCCGCCAATGCCGCGCACTTCGCATTCGGCCTTCATCATCAGGATGTCGGTGTAGCGTAGCACAATGTAGTTGGTGGCCCAGTCGGTGCGGCTGGTGCCTTTGCCAGCTACGTTCACGTACTTCTTGTAGAAGGGGCGCGTGTCGGTGGTGCCGGCGTTCGTGTAGCCCTGCTGAATGGTGGCGGCGCGGCGCGTGTCGGTGGCGGCGTACGACACGTTGTTCAGGTCGTTGGATACAGGCTTGATTTCCACCGAGCCGGCCGAGAACGGCAGGGCCAGGTTGCCGTTGGTGGCGAGGCCCTGGTAATAGGCATCGGGCACCACCACGTTCATAAACGACGAGCCCAGCGTGCCCAGGCCGTTGGAGATGTACTGAATGTCGAACAGTACCTCAGAGTTGTTTTCGTTGGTAGGCGAGAAGATGTTGGCGTAGTTGGTTTGCAGCGAATATGCGGCCGACTGCGGCGTGCCCGTGCGGTTGATGATTTCATCGAGCAGCACATTGGCCTTGTCGTACTCGTTGCTGTTCAGGCCCGGGCCTTTGATGCCGTAGTCGGGGCCCGACTTGGTGAGGTACATCAGGGCCAGCATGCCCTTGGCTGCGCCGTTCGTGACGCGCCCCACGCCCGAGGTAGCGCCCACGCCGGTGCCGGTGTAGGAGGCGGGCAGGTTGGCGATGGCCGTGCGCAGGTCCGATTCAATCAGCGCGTACACCTCCGACACTTCATTGCGGCCTTTCTTGGCCACTTCCTGCGGAATGAGCGGCTTGTCAATCACGGGCACCCGGCCAAACTTGCGCACCAAATCGAGGTACATGAAGGCCCGGATGAACTTGGCCTCGCCCTCGTAGCGGGCCCGCAGCGAGCCGGCCGCGGCGCCGTTCTTGTCCAGCTGGTCGAGCATGGTATTGGCCCGGAAGATGGTGGAGTAGTCCGACGCCCAGGCGTCGGCCACGTAGGGGTTCACCACCAGCAGCGCGGCCGAGAAGTTGTTAACCGGGTCCCAGTCGCGCGAGCCGATGGAGCTCACGGCAAACATGTTATCGGACCGCAGCTCCGAGAGGATGACCTCCCGGTCGGGGAAGCCGCGCAGCGAGCTGTACACCGACGTCATGGCCTGGTCGAAGTCGGCGGCGGTTTTGTAGAAGTCCGGCACCGAGCCGTTCGAAATCGGGGTTTGGTCCAGGTCCTTTTCGCAGCCGCCCAGTGACACCAGCGCGCAAGCCAGGGATAAGCTGAGGAATATCTTTTTCATGGGAATTTTCGGGGGAAGAGAGTCAATTGAGACAACTCTGAACGTCATACTGAGCGCAGCCGAAGCATCTCGCTCGCTTCGTTGCCATGGCATTGATTACTGCTGCACGCGAGATGCTTCGGCTGCGCTCAGCATGACGTTCAATGGTTTCTAACTCGACCGTTCGGCTAATTAAAAAGTGAGGTTGAGGCCCAGTACCAAGGTCTTGGCCAGCGGCAGTCCGCCGTAGTCCGAGCCCGAGATGAAGGTGCCGGTGTTGCCGGTGTTCAGGGCGTCGGGGTTGAGGCCGCCGGTGTACTTGTCCCAGCCAAACCAGTTTTCGGCCGTCACATACACGCGGGCGCCCTGCGCCACGCGCTTGCTGATGAGCTGGCCCAGGTCGTAGCCCAGCGTGATGGTGCGCACCCGGTAGTAGTCCGACGAATACAGCCAGTCGGTGTTGCGGATGAAGCCAAAGCTGCCCGTGGCCTTGCCTTTGATGCCGGCGCCGGGGTTGTCGGCCGAGAACCAACGGTCGCGCACGCGGCCTAGGGCGTTTTCCTTGTAGCCCACGCTGGTGCGGTCGATGGCCCGGCCCAGGGTGGAGTAGATGGAGCCGCCGAACTGGCCCTGAATCAGGAAGCTCAGGTCGAAGCCTTTGTAGCGCAGCGTGTTGGTCAGGCCGAAGGTGTAAGTCGGGTTGGGGTTGCCCACCACCTGACGGTCGTTCACGTCAATCTTGCCGTCCTTGTTGTAGTCTTCGTACTTGGGGTCGCCGGCGGTTTCGTTGCCGAAGCGGGCCGCGCCGCCGTCGATGTCGGCCTGGCTGAGGATGCCGGTTTGCTTCACCACGAAGATGCTGTACACCGGCAGGCCCACCTGCAGGATGTTGCTTTCGGTGTCGAGGCCGTTGGGCACGTAGATGGTGGCGTCGCCGGGGCCCAGGTGCACCACTTTGTTCTCGTTGTGGCTCAGGTTGAAGGAGGTCGTCCACGACAGGGCGCCTTCCAGGTTGCGGGTGTTCAGTTCCACTTCCCAGCCCGTGTTGCGCACCTCGCCAATGTTCTGCAGGTTGGTGCCGAAGCCTGAAGCCGTGAGCACGGGCACGTTCAGCAGGAGGTCGAGGCTGTTCTTGGTGTAGTAGTCGAACGAAGCCGTGATGCGGTTCTTAAACACGCCCACGTCGGCGCCGAAGTCGATGGTGCGGTTGCGCTCCCACTTCAGCTGCGAGTTGCCCACCTTGTTGGGCGCCTGGCCGGGGGCGATGAGGCCGCCGAAGGTGTAGTTGTACACGCCCAGCGTGGCAATGCTGCTGTAGTCGCCGATGGTGTTGTTGCCGGAGTAGCCCAGGCTGGCGCGCAGCTTCAGGTCGCTCAGGAAGGTGACGGGCTGCAGGAAGGACTCCTGCGAGATGCGCCAGCCCGCGCTCACGGCCGGGAACACGCCGGCGCGGTCCTCGTAGCCGAAGCGCGACGAAGCATCGCGGCGGATGCTGGCCGAGAGCAGGTACTTGCCGTCGTAGGCGTACTGCAAGCGGCCGAAGTACGAGAGCAGCACGCTCTGCGAAGCCGTGGGGCCGCTGGTGGTGATGGTGACGGCGCCGTTCAGGGTGCGCACCGTGTTGTTCACGAAGCCGCCCGACGACGAGGCGCTGTTGTTGTCGAGGCGGGCGAAGTTGTAGGACTGGCCGGCCAGCACCGAAAAGTCGTGCTTGCCGAGGGTTTTGCTATACGTTGCCGTGTTTTCGTTCACGAACGTCTGGCGGCGGTAGGTGCTGTACGAGCCGCTAGCCAGCGACGTGGCCAGGTTGCGCGTGGGCGGCTGGTAGGAGGTCGAAGTCGACTCGTTGTTGTCGAAGTTCAGCGTGGAGCGCAGGCGCAGGCCGGCAATGGGCTGGTACTCGCCAAACACGGTGCCCAGCGTGCGGTAGTTGCGGGTGTCGCCTTCGTAGGCGTTAATCACGGCAATGGGGCTGGCCGTGCTCACGCCCCAGCGGTAGGCTTCGTTTTTGCCGTAGGCGGTGTTCACGCCGGCCGTGTCTTCCACAATCGGCGTTTCGGACAGCAGCTGGTGGAAGCGGTTGTCCTTGCCCTCGATGCCAGGGTCTTTCGAGATGGAATACGTGGGGCTGATAGTGAGGCCGAACTTCAGCTTATCGTTGGCCTTGATTTCCACGTTGGCGCGGGCCGTGAAGCGCTTGTAGTCGAGCCCGAGGGCGAAGCCCTGCTGGTCGTTGTAGTTACCCGACACGTAGTAGTTCACGTTGTCGGTGGCGCCGGAGGCACTCACCTGGTAGTTCTGGCTCAGGCCGGTGCGGTAGAGCTGGTCCTGCCAGTCGATGTAGGTCAGGCCGGGGTGGCCGGGAATGGCCCACCGGTCGTCCAGCATCAGGTCGGGGTTCACGTTGTTGCCGGTCAGGCCCAGAATGGCGCGGCGCTGGGCCGTGGTCTGGTCGGCGGTGCGTTGCACGGCGCCGGGCGTGGTGGGCGTCGACTTCACCCAGTTATTGTTGATGATTTCGGTGGCGCGGGAGGCCCACTCTTCGCCGCTGAGCAGGTCGAGCTTCTTGGCCGCGCGCGAGCCGCCCACGTAGCTGTTCACCTGAATCTGCGGCTTGCCCGAGCGGCCGCGCTTGGTGGTGATGAGCACCACGCCGTTGGCGGCCCGCGAGCCGTAGATGGCGGCCGCGGCGGCGTCCTTCAACACCTCAATCTTCTCGATGTCGTTGGGGTTGATGTTGTCGAGCGGGTTGCCGCTGCCGAAACGGCCGTTGGCGCTGGCGCCCACGGTTTCGAGCGGAAAGCCGTCAATTACATACAGCGGCTCGTTGCCGGCCGAGATGGAACCCGCGCCCCGCACCTGAATGCTGAAAGGACGGCCGGGCACGCCCGAGGTCTGCTTCACCTGCACGCCGGCCAGCTGGCCCACCAGCGCCTGGTCGACGCGGGCAATGGGCCGCTCTTCCAGCTTACGGGCGTCCATGGTGGCAATGGCGCTGGTCACGTCGGCCCGTTTCTGGGTACCGTAGCCTACCACCACCACCTCTTCGAGGCTCTTGGAGTCGTCGGCCAACTTAATGGAGAAGTTGCCGGGGCCCGAGAAGCTCCGCTCCTGCGTTTGGTAGCCAATGAAGCTGAACACCAGCGTGCCGGCCTTGTCGGGCACCGACAGGCTGAACGAGCCGTCGGCGTTGCTGGTAGTCCCCAGGGTGGTGCCTTTCACCACCACGGTCACGCCGGGCAGGCCTTCGCCGTTGGGTGCGGTTACTTTGCCGGTCAGCGTCCAGTCGGCCACTGCGTGACGGGCCGCGTGGGCCGCCGGCGCCGCCGCGGCCAGGGCCGTTCCTGCCAGCAGCAGCATGGGCACGCAGGCGGTAAGCCGCAAACGTTGCCAGGAGTAAAACTTATTCATAAACTGTGGGAATTGGGTGAGACTTTCTACTTGTTTGCGAGGGGTGGAAAGGCGGAACCTGGGTCAATATTAGAAGCGGGGTAAGCCCTCACTCTCCTGTAGACTACTGCTTGGCCACATTTCTGCTAACATCCTGCCCGGTTTTGATACTTAATTATCATATCCCGTCATCGCGCCGGAGCCAGCACCGCCAGTGGCCAGCGGCTGCATCGAAGCCGCCGAAACCCAGGGCAACGGCCCCGCTGCCAACCCCGTCGGCCGGGGCCCGTCAATACCCGGCCGGTGCGGAACAGGCCGGCGCAAGCAGTTGCAGCTACCCGCGCCGGCCTTCACTCACCGCTTCGGCGGAGAACCACTCCGCCGGGTATTACCATTGATACAAATTTTTCTCTGTTTCATCGGGTTGCCCTCCCGCACCCTCCTGCCCTGCCGCTGTTTCTTGCGTATTGGCCCGCGGCCTGAGTGATTCCTCACTGTAGCTGGCGCGGCCGGCTTACTCCACTTTCAGGATAAACGACGAAGCCGTCATGCCCTGGCCGCCCTGCGAGGCGCAGAACAAGTATTCGGGCTTGCCGTCGCGCAGCAGCAGCTGCGGCCGTTCGAGGCGGCCGTAGCGCTTGAGCTTGGGCGGCGCGGGCGGTTCGGCCACGCCATAGTCGCGGATGGGCAGGAAGGCTATTTTGGGAAAGGTCCAGGCCTTGCCGTCTTCCGACTCCAGGTACAGGCCCACTTCCTGGCTGTACACGCCCATGTCGCGGGCCAGCATCCGGAACTTGCCGTGCTGCCGCCACACAAAGGCATCCTCGAACTGCTTGTTGTTGCCCTGCCGGGAGAAGTCGATGACCGGGTTGCCTTTAAACTTTACATAAGGGCCCTCCAGCTTGTCGGCGATGGCGAGGCCGTATTTGCGGTTGCCGCGGATTTCCTGGCCTTTGGCGGCTTCGTATTCCTGGGTGTTCCAGGACTTGTAGTAGAGCCAGTACTGGCCGTTGGGGTGCTTGATAAAGGCGGGGTTGGTGGTGCAGTGGTCGTCCCAGGCGCCGGCGGGGCCGGGCAGCAGCAGGGGCTGGTCGGGGCGCGTCCAAGGGCCGTTCAGGCTGGGCGCGGTAGCCAGGCCGATGCGCTTGGTGTCGGTTTTGCCGTTGGAGTTGCCCATGAAAAACAGGCAGTACTTACCGTCTACGAACTGGATGCTGGGGTTGTGGCAGGTGGTGGCGTCCCAGTGGCCGGGGCCACGCGGGGCCAGCACGGTTTCGAGCACCTGGTAGGGGCCTTCGGGCTTTTTGGCCACGGCGTGGGCTATTTCGGAGCCGTTCAGCCAGCCGCCCATGCCTTTTTTCGCATCCCAGCGCGAGAAGAACACGTGCACCAGCCCATCGGGCCCGTAGATGGGCGAGTTGCACCACACGTAATATTCGGGCAGCTCCAGGGCCCGGCCCACGGGCCTGAGGTGCTTGCTGAACTTCGAGAAATCGGCTTTGGGGTAATCAATCAGCCGGCCGGTGAAGCCCGCCAGCGCGCGGGTGAGCGGCGTGAGGAGCAAACCGGTCAGGAAGGTGCGGCGGGCCAGCATACGGTACGTACTGCAAGGGTGGGAAATGGCGCAAGAAAGAGCGGGGCGTTTCAGGCACTCTCCTGCACTCTGCCGCAGTCAGGACAGTGCAGGTAAGCACCGGCAAAAGCCGCCGGTACTTTTAGCGCATTCGCCATTTCCCGCCCATGAGAACCCGTTGCCTGCTCCTCAGCCCCGGCTTGCTGCTGGCTACTGCAGCCCCTGCGCAGTCGCTCCAGCCCAGTTTCAAATTTGACTTCGGCCCCGGCCAACCTGCCGCCGGCTACCAGCAGGTGCTGCCCACTGCCGCATATACCGATGCCACCGGCTACGGCTTCGACTTCGGCACCACCATAACGGGCGTGGACCGCGGCGGGAAGGATGCCCTGAAAAGCGACTTTGTGACCAGCCCACAACCATTTTACTTCTCGGTGAAGCTGCCCGAGGGCAACTACAACGTGACCGTGACGCTGGGCGACGCCAAAGGCCCCAGCAGTACGTTTCTAAAGGCCGAGTCGCGTCGGTTGCTGCTCGAAACCACCGCCACCAAGCCCGACCAACTCATCACCCGCACCTTCACCATCAACGTGAAGAGCCGGCGCATCAACGACACCGAAACGGTGAGCCTCAAGCCGCGCGAGCTGCACAAGCTGGACTGGGACGACCGCCTGACGCTGGAATTCGATGGCTCACGCCCCTGCCTGGCGGCGCTGGAAATCACGCCCGCGCCGCAGGCCACCACGGTTTTTCTGGCCGGCAACTCCACCGTCGTGGACCAGGACGACGAGCCCTGGGCCGCCTGGGGCCAGATGCTGCCGCGCTTCCTGAAGCCCGGCGTGGCCGTCGCCAACCACGCCGAATCGGGCCTCGCACTGGGCAGCTTCCTCAGTTCGAAGCGCCTGGCCAAGGTGCTGAGCGTGATGAAACCCGGCGACTACCTCTTCATCGAGTTCGGCCACAACGACCAGAAGGACAAGGGCGAAAACGACGGCGCTTGGAAGGCCTACTCCGAGCGGCTGCATTTCTTCGTGCAGGAAACCCGCCGCAAGGGCGGCATACCAGTCATCGTCACTTCCACCAGCCGCCGCACCTTCGGGGCCGATGGCCGCATTGAAAACAGCCTGGGCGACTTCCCCGCTGCCGCCCGCAAAGTGGCCGAGGAAGAGAAAGTGGCCCTCATCGACCTCAACGCCATGACCACCAAGCTGTACGAAGCGCTGGGCGTGGAGGAATCGAAAAAAGCCCTGGTGCACTACCCCGCCAACACCTATCCCGGCCAAACCGCTCCGCTGGCCGACAACACCCATTTCAACCCCTACGGCGCCTACGAAATAGCCAAGTGCGTGGTGGAAGGCATCAAAGCCAACAAGCTGGGCCTGGCCAAATTCCTGCGCGACGACACGCCGGCGTTCGACCCCGCCAAGCCGGATGCGCTAGCGGCTTGGGTGTGGCCCGACAGCCCCCGAAGCGCCGTGACCAAGCCGGACGGGAACTAGTGCCGCTTCACCACCATCATTTTCTATGCTAAAGATGAAAACCGTGCTTTCATTCGTTGCGCTTGCCCTCGCGCCTGCCTGGGCGGCCCGGGCGCAGGCACCCGCGGGACTTAGCATGCGTGAAGCCCTTGTGTTCTGCTATTTCAAAGGCAACGGCCGCGACGGCCTGCACTTGGCCAGCAGCCGCGACGGCTACACCTGGACGGCCCTGAAGCGCGACAGCTCCTTCCTGCGGCCCGCCGTGGCCCACGACCGGCTCATGCGCGACCCCTGCATCTTGCGCGGCGCCGATGGCCGGTTTCACATGGTCTGGACGGTGAGCTGGCAGGACAAAGGCATTGGGTACGCTACCTCGAAAGACCTTATTCACTGGAGCGAGCAGCAGTTTTTGCCCGTGATGGCGCACGAGCCAGGCGCGCGCAACGCCTGGGCCCCGGAAATCAGCTACGACGCCAGCACCAAAACCTACCTCATCTACTGGGCCAGCACCATCAGCGGTCAATTTCCGGAAACTCAAAGCCCAGCCGAAAATGGCTACAACCACCGCATTTACGCCACCAGCACGCCGGATTTCAAGACCTTCACGCCCACGAAACTGCTCTACGAGCCCGGCTTCAACGTGATTGACGCCAGCATTCAGCCCGACGGCCAGCGATTTGTGATGTTTCTGAAAGACGAAACCCGCGAGCCGGTGCAGAAGAACCTGCGCGTGGCGTTCAGCGACCAGATGGCCGGGCCCTATGGCAAGGCGTCGGCGCCCATCACGGGCAGCTACTGGGCCGAGGGGCCCACCGCCGTGAAGCTGGGCCGGGAGTGGCTGGTGTATTTCGATAAGTACCGCGAGCACAAGTACGGGGCCGTCAAGTCCGCTGACCTGACCACCTGGACCGATGTTTCCGACCAGGTGAGGGTGCCGGCGGGCCTGCGCCACGGCACCATTTTTCGCGTCACAACCAAGGAGCTGAAGCTGCTGGAGCAACAATAGTCCCCGATGAAAGCAACCACCCCTAACGCCTGCCGACGAGCCCTGTGGGCCCTCGCTGCCATGGGCCTACTGGCGGCGACCAGCCCGGCCCTGGCGCAAAAAACGCCGGTTCGCCCGACAAAACAGCCGGCGCCCAAGCCGCTATTCAGCGACCCCGTGTATGACGGCGCGGCCGACCCGGTCATTATTTGGAATAAGCAGCGGCAAAAGTGGTGGATGTTCTACACCAACCGCCGCGCCACCGATACCACCGCCACGGGCGTGACCTGGGTGCATGGCACCCGCATCGGCATCGCCGAATCGGCCGACGGCGGCACCACCTGGAGCTACCGCGATACGGCCAACATCAACTACCGGCCCGACCGCGGCTACACGCACTGGGCCCCCGATGTTGTGGAAGCCAACGGCCAGTACCACATGTTCCTGACCTATGTGCCCGGCACCTTCACCGACTGGCAGCACCCGCGCGTCATTGTGCAGCTCCGCAGCACCGATTTACTGAACTGGCAGTACGTGCAAACCCTGCCCCTTATCACCGATAAAGTCATCGACGCCAGTGTGCACCGGCTACCCGATGGCACCTGGCGGCTGTGGTACAACAACGAGCGGGACCACAAATCCATTTACTACGCCGATAGCCCCGACCTGCAGCACTGGACCGACCGCGGCCAGGCCCTGAACGAGCGCGGCGAAGGCCCCAAGGTCTTCCGCTGGCACGAGCAGTATTGGATGATAATTGACCAGTGGAAAGGCATGGCCGTGTACCACTCCCCCGACCTGCTGCACTGGGCCGCCCAGCCCGAGCGCCTGCTCGAACTCCCCGGCCAGGGCCGCGACGACCAGGCCATTGGCGGGCACTGCGACGTGGTAGTGAATAACGGCCGCGCCTACGTGTTCTACTTCACCCACCCCGGCCGCAGCAAGGCCAACCCCGCGCCCGCCAACAGCATCGCTGCCAAGCGCAGCGTCATTCAGGTAGCGACGCTTGAATTCAAGGACGGCAAACTGACCTGCGACCGGGACAAGCCGACCTATGTGCAGCTATTAAAGCCTAAGGATAGGTAGAGCTGCAATCCAAATTTCATTTCTCGAAAACATTTCGGGGCGTCATTGCGTTTTCATACCAAACGGTATATTTGCACCGTCATCATGTCTAAAGCCGAGCGCACCCGCCAGTTCATCATCGAGCAAACGGCCCCTGTTTTCAACAAGCAGGGCTACGCCGGCACGTCGTTGAACGACCTTACGGCGGCTACGGGCCTGACAAAGGGTGCCATCTACGGCAACTTCGAGAACAAGGAGGAAGTGGCGCTGGCGGCGTTCGACTACAACCTCGAACTGGTGCAACAACCCTTGCGGGCCGGGGCCGCCAGCGGCAGCACGGTGCGCGAAAAGCTGCTGGCCATGCCGCGCTACTACCGCAACGCTTACCCCACGCTAAAGCTGCGCGGCGGCTGCCCCATCCTCAACGCGGCGGTGGAGTGCGACGATGCCCCGCCCTCGGCCCTGCTCCTGCGCGTGCAAGACAGCTTCGCCAAGTGGCACCGCAACCTCATGCACCTCATCGAGAAAGGCCAGGCCACCGGCGAAGTCCGCTCCAGTGTCGACGCCAGCCACTACGCCAACCTGTTCATCGCCCTCACCGAGGGCGGCATTCTCGTTTCGAAAGCCACGGGTAGCTCCACGGCGCTATTCGCCAGCCTGAACCACATCGAGCACCTCATTGAAAACGAGCTGGTGGCATAGCTCTCTTTTTTTGCCCTAAATTATACCGATTGGTATAAAATAATTTCTCATGAGCACTCTCCGCCTCTTCCTGCTGTGCGCCACCGTCATTGCGGCTGCCGTGATGGAACTGATTGATACCAGCATCGTGAACGTGGCGCTCTCGCACATGAGCGGCAACCTCGGTGCTACGCTGGCGGATACCTCCTGGGTCATCACGTCCTATGCCATCGCCAACATCATTATCATCCCGATTACCAGCTTCCTGGCGGCGCGGTTTGGGCGGCGGCGCTACTTCATTGGGTCCATTATTCTGTTCACGCTGGCCTCGGTGCTGTGCGGCACGGCGGGCAATATCTGGACGCTGGTCGCCTTCCGGTTTGTGCAGGGGCTGGGCGGCGGGGCCTTGCTATCGACTTCGCAGACCATTGTTTTTGAAGCCTTCCCGCCGGCCAAGCGCGGGGTGGCGAGTGCCTTGTTTGGCATTGGTGTGTTTACAGGGCCCACCATTGGGCCTACGCTGGGGGGCTACATTCTGGACGTGAGCACCTGGCACTGGATATTCCTGGTGAATGTGCCCATCGGCATTGTTGTGACAGTTGGGGCGTTTCTGCTGGTGCGGGAGCCCGCCGTGCAGGTGGCCCGCAATGCACTGCGCATGGATTGGGTGGGCTTGTTTTTCCTGATTGTAGGCGTGGGGGCGCTGCAAGTGGTACTGGAGCGCGGCCAGGAAGAAGACTGGTTCCAAACAGCGTACATCACGCAGCTGAGCGTGGCCGCGGCCGTGGGCATTGTGGCGTTTATCTGGTGGGAGCTAACCACCGAATTTCCCATCGTGAACCTGCGGGTGCTGAAAAGCCGCACATTGGCGGTGGCAGCGCTGCTCACCTTCGTGACGGGCATGGGACTATTCACCTCCGTGTACCTCACGCCGGTATTTGCTCAGCGCCTGCTGCATTTCCCGGTGCTCGACACGGGCCTTTTGTTGCTGCCTGGGGCAGTGCTGGCTATTTTCTGCCTGGTGCTCACGGCCCGCGCGCTGCAAGGCGGCGTGCCCATTCCAGTCGTAGTCATGCTGGGGTTTCTGCTGTTTTTCGCGTTTAGCTGGCGCATGGCGCTGCTGAATGGCACGGCGGGCAAGGACGATTTTTATTTTCCGCTCATTTTGCGTGGGGCGGGGTTGGCCCTGCTCACCGTGCCACTTACGGCACTGGCCGTATCTGGCCTGGCGCTGAAGGACATTGCCCAGGGTGCGGCCCTCAACAACATGATGCGCCAGTTGGGCGGCTCATTCGGCATTGCCATCGTGAACACCTACCTGGCCACGCAATTTGCCGTGCACCGGCAGGCCCTCGTCACCCACCTTACGGCCGCCGACCTGGGTGTGGCCGAGCGCCTGGCCGCCGGCGCGCAGCTAGTGGCTCTGCGCCTGGGCCAGCCCGTGCTGGAAGCCCAACGGCGTGCCTACGGCCTGCTGGACGCGGCCGTGAACCAGCAGGCCGGCATCATGAGCTACAACGACGCTTTCCTGCTGGTGGGTTGCTTTTTTCTGGCGGCCATGCCCTTGCTCCTGCTGGTGGTGCGCCGCCAGCCGGGCCGCTCGCCGGTGAAGGTCAGCTTGTCGGACCATTGACTTAGGCTCTGCGGAGAAGACCATTCAGCTGCTATTGTTTCCTCAAAATCCCCTCATTATGCCTGAATACAAACGGGTAGTCATTACGGGCGTGGGCGCCCTCACGCCCATCGGCAACGACGCCGCCAGCTTTGGCCGCGCGCTGCGGGCAGGCGTGAGCGGGGCGGCGCCCATCACCCACTTCGACGCGTCGAAATTCAAAACCCGCTTCGCCTGCGAAGTGAAAGGCTTCGACCCGCTCCGCTTCCTCGACCGCCAGGAGGTGCGCAAGTACGACCTATTCACGCAGTACGCGCTGGTGGCGGCCGATGAGGCCATTCGGCACGCCGAGCTGGAATTTGACCAGCTCAACCGCAACCGCATTGGCGTCATCTGGGGCTCGGGGGTGGGCGGGCTGGGCACCCTGCAGGAACAGATAAGCGAGTTTGCCCACGGCGACGGCACGCCGCGCTTCAACCCCTTCATGGGCGCGAAAATGATTATTGACATCGCGGCCGGGCTGATTTCCATCAAGCACGGGCTGCGGGGGCTGAATTTTGCCACGGTTTCGGCCTGCGCCACGTCTACCACAGCGCTGATTGATGCCTTCAACTACATCCGCTGGGGCAAGGCCGACGTGCTGATTTCGGGCGGCTCCGAGGCGGCCGTCAACGAAACGGGCATTGGCAGCTACAACGCCCTGCGGGCCCTCTCGACCCGCAACGAGGACTACGCCACCGCCTCGCGGCCCTTCGATGTGAGCCGCGACGGCTTTGTGGTGGGCGAAGGCGCCGGCGCGCTGATTCTGGAAGAGTATGAGCACGCCCGCCGCCGTGGGGTGCCCATTCTGGCCGAGTTGGTGGGCGGGGGCATGGCCGCCGATGCCTACCACCTCACCGGCACCCACCCCGAGGGCGAAGGCGCCTACTTAAGCATGGAGGCGGCGCTGAACGATGCCGGCTTACACGCCGCCCAGATTGACTACCTGAACGCCCACGCCACCTCCACCGGCCTGGGCGATGCCAGCGAGCTGCGCGCCATTGGGCGGGTGTTTGGGCCGGCGCCGCACCTACACATCAGCGCCACCAAAAGCATGACGGGGCACCTGCTGGGCGCCGCCGGGGCTGTGGAAGCCATTGCCTGCGTGCAGGCCGTGCAGCAAGACGTGGTGCCGCCCACCATCAACACCGCGCAGCCCGACCCGGAAATCACGGGCCGCCTCCGGCTCACGCTGGGCCAGCCGGCTTACCGCCCCATCGAATACGCCATGAGCAATTCCTTCGGCTTCGGCGGCCACACCGCCACGCTCATTGTGAAGAAGTTTTCGGCTTAAATGGCGGTTCAAAAAGCCATTCAGTGCACCGCGCAGCATGGCTTTTTGAAGCTTCACCCAATTAAAACCCCGCCCAACAGCGGTACCGACAGCCTACATTAAAACCAGCTTTTTTCCATTTCCCAATTATCCCATCACATGAACATCTCCAACCAAACCGTCCTCATCACGGGGGGCGGCTCCGGCATCGGCCTGGCCATTGCCAAAACGCTGACCGAAAAAGGCAACCGCGTCGTCATCGTGGGCCGCAATGAAGCCAAGTTGCAAGCGGCGGCTACCCAACTCCCCGGCGTCACGACCATTGCTACTGACATCACCAACGAAACCGATGTTACTCGTTTGGTGCAGCGAGTACACGCCGAATTCAGCGACCTAAGCGTGCTCATCAACAACGCCGGCCAGGCCTCGGCTTACCAACTCACGGCCGGCTCGGATGCTTTCGCCAAAGCCAGCGTCGAAATCACGACCAACTACCTGGCCATGATACGTCTGACTGAGCTGTTGCTGCCCGTGCTGGGCCAGCAGCCCGAAGCGGCTATTGTGAACGTGTCATCCATTTTGGCCTACGCGCCGAGCGCGGGAGTGCCCACGTATTCGGCCAGCAAGGCGGCTGTGCACTCCTACACCCAGGCGCTGCGCCACACGCTGAAAGCCAGCAGCGTGCGCGTGTTTGAGCTGATGCCGCCGCTGGTGAACACGGAGTTTTCTACCGAAATAGGCGGCGAAAACGGGATTCCGCCGCAGCAGGTGGCCGACGAACTGCTGGCCGGCCTGGCCAAGGGCGACGAAGAAATTCGGGTAGGTCAGACGGCGCAGTTTTACGAGTTCAGCCGCGCGTCGCCGGCCGAGGCATTTGCGATGCTGAACAGCTAATGACCGGTGAGGCAGAGGCGGTTGTCGCTGCCTCACCAGTCCTGTGCCCAGCCTGTGCCGGCGCTACCGGACGGGCCGCGCGGCATCCGGGTCGGCATTGAGGCGGTAGCTGAGCATGGCGCTCAGGCACCAGGCGTGTAGGTATAGGTGGTTTCGGCGCGGCCAATGGGCGTGCTGTAAGCCAGCGTCACGGCCTCGTGGTCGTAGATGCGGCCCAGGAGCGTGAAGGCGAAGCGTTGGTGGCTCAGGCCAGCTTCCAGGTAAGGCAGGGCCGTGCCCCAGAATTGATAGATAAAGCCGCTTTGCTCGGGGCCGTAGTGGTAGTCGCTGAAGCCGTCCCAAAACGTGTTGAGCTCGTAGCCGACGCCCGCCAGCACCTGCGTGCGCGGGCCCACGGGCCAGAAGCCCCGCAGGCCGAGCTGCAGGCCCACCACCGTGCCGCTCCACTGGTAGCTGCCGGCTGTGCCGCCAAAGGAGGCCGGCTCGCTCCGGCCAAACCGCGACGCCATAACGGCCGAGTGCAGGGCCAGCCGCCGCCGGCCGTTCACCACATCGGCGTACAACCCGAGCTGGGGATGCAGCCGGGCGTCGGCGTTGAGGCCGTGCAGCACGGCGCCGGCCTGGCCCTGCCCGTCGAGGCGCACCGAGTTGAACCGCAGTCCGGCCAGCGCGCCCACCCGAAGGGCCAGGGCGGGCCGCACCTCCGGGCCCCGCACGGCAATTTCCTGCCCGGCCCGCCGGGCTTCTGAGCAGTGCTGGTTGTAGGCCTGCACGAGGCCGGTGAGGCCGGCGGCGGTGAAGGGCGTATTGTCCAGCTGGCGGGTGAGGGCTTCGCAATCGCCGAAATAGCGCAGCAGCTGGCTCTTAAAATCGTTGGCATCGGCCACGCGGGTGGCGCCTTCTTTGTTCACCAGGTAGTTGCGCGCGGCCAGCTCCAGGAAGGGCTGGCCGGGGCGCTGCACGAAGAAATGCCGGGTGCCGTTGAGGGTGAGGCCACGCAGCGAGGCTGGCCCCAGCACCAGCACCTCGGCCAGTACCGACTCGGGCGTTTGCCGGCGCACCACGTCGTAGGAAAGCAGGTCGACTTTGGTTTGGGCGGCGCGGTCGAGCGGCAGGGTCTCGCGCCGCCACAGCCGGCCCGACGACACATACAAGCTCGCCAGGGATTCGCTGGAATAACTCTCCCAGGGCGCGCTTGCGGCCGCCCGGAACCGGACGGTGGCGGGCGGTTCTTCCCAAAAGGCATTTTCCACTTCGCCCCGCAGCGTGTCGCCCCGTTGCAGCACCAAGTAACCCGGCTCAACCGCTTGGCTGTGTGCTACCTGAGTGCCGAAGACCAATAAAGAGGCAAGAAAAATTTTCCGCATGGCTGGAGGACATAATGACCGAACGAATGTAGTCCTTAAGTCCCCATTTCCTTCGAATTGCTTTTTAGAATAAATCGTCCTTCACCGGGGCTACGTAGGGCTGGGGTTTGCTATCCGTCGGCGGCAGGCCGAAGTAGAAATAGAGCGTGCGCTTCAGCGGTTTGCCGTCGAGGTGGTTGAGTTCCGAATTGGGACCGAGGCGTTCGGGGTGCTGGTCGATGTTGAGCCCCAGTTTGGTTCCGATGGGCGGGATGCCGTCGAGGAAGGAGATGTCGCCGGTAGGCAAGCCGGGCTGGGGCTTCACGCCCGAGAGGCCGTAAAAATTGAAGCGCCGCACGAACAGGCCCGGGTCGGGGCTGGCCACCAGAAAGGCGCCCTCCACGGTGTTGAATTCCATCCAGGCCACGTCGGCAAAGTAGCCCTTGAACTCGGGGTAAATCCAAGGGGCGGCGCCAGTTTGGGTACTGTTGTTGGCGTTGGTCCAGGTGTTGAGGGAGGTACCCGCCAGGCGGTTTTTCCAGGCCCGGTACGGCCCCTGGCCCAGCCATTTGGCCCCGATGACGAAGTTTTCGGGGTAGCTGAAGCTGAGGCCGGTGAAGGGAAAGTCGCCGCTCAGGGCATACTCATAATCCATCTGCAGCCAGCCGGTGGTGTGCATTTTCCAGCGCACGGTTTTCAGGGCGCCGGTATAGCTGGCTTCCACCACTTCCCCGTCGGCCTCGGGGCGGTGCGTGAGGCCGGTGAAAGCGGCGGTGCCTGCCACCAGCACGGGGCCGTTGGCGAAGCTGAGCTTGTCGCCGTTGTTGCCCTTCACGCCACCGAGGCGGCCGTTGGTTTTATTGAAGGTGACCGAAATGCTGTTGGCCGTGAGGTTGAGCGTGGAGTCGGTTTCGGCCACCTGCACGGCGGGCTGGTCCTTGGCGGCCAGCGCCAGCACGCCCTCCAGTAGCTTGGCGTTGCCACCGGTTTTCCAGGTCCATTTGTACACGAGGTTCTTCTGCGGGTCGAAGGCCGAGAGCACCAGCGCGTCGTAGCGTTGGAAGTCCTTGGGCAGGTCCAGCTTCAGCTTGCCCGTGGCCAGCGGGGCAACGGCGGGGCTTTTGACGCGGCTTTTCTTGCCGGAGAGGCTCCCCGCAAACGGGTCGCCAGGCTTACGGAAATTCACCACCTCCCACTGGAAAAAGCACTGGCTGAGGTTAGTGAAATGGTAGCGGTTTTCAACCGGAATGCTGCCGTCGAACTTGGCCGGCAGTTGTTTGAGGGTGATGTGCACGGGCGAGAAAATCTCGCGGATGGCGTAGAAGCTTCCCTCCTTCTCGCGGTGCGGGCCCACGAGGCCGTCGGGTGCGTTCACGGCGTTCACGTCGATGATGTTGCGCTCATCGGTACGCACAATTCCCTCATCTACCAATGCCCAAAGGAAGCCGCCGCCCGAGCGCTGGGCCTTCCAATGCAGCTCCCACATATCGGCCAGCCCGGCGCCTCCGCCCCCGTCGTCCTGGCTGTGCAGGAATTCGGTGGGCATGTAGATGAGCGAGTCGGCCAGGATTTTCTGGGTGCTGTAGTAGTCCTCGTAGTGGTTGCAGTCGATGCCGCTGGCAGCGTTGCCGGGCCGGTGGTGCGGGTGAATGACGGGCCGCCGGGTGAGGTCATACTGATAGAAAATGGCGTCCAGCTCCTTGTTGGTGCCGCCCTCGTTGCCATTGTCCCAGAAAATGATGCTGGGGTGGTTCTGGTCCTTCTCCACCATGCTGCGCACCAGCGGGGTGCCGGCTTTGGTGCTGTAGAATTTCTGCCAGCCGGCCAGCTCGTCGAGCACGTAGAGGCCCAGCGAGTCGCAGAGGTGCAGGAATTCGGCATCGGGCGGGTAGTGCGACATGCGCACGGCGTTCATGTTCATCTCCTTCAGCAGCTTCACGTCCTGCAGCTGAATGCTGTCGTTGAGGGTGCGGCCGGTTTCGGGCCACCAGCTGTGGCGGTTGGTGCCTTTCATCTTCACCTGCGTGCCGTTCACATAGATGCCCTTGCCGCGCCGCACCTCAATGGTGCGAAAGCCGAAGCTCTCGGTGGTTTGGTACTGAGTTTCGGAGCCGCTGCGCAGCGTGAGACGGGCGCGGTAGAGACTGGGCGTTTCGCTGGTCCACTGGCGTGGGTTTTTCAAGGTGGTGCTCAGGCGGGCCAGGGTATCGCCGGCGGCCACGCTAGTGCTTGCGGTGCCCACGGTTTGGCCGGCCTGGTCAATGATATCGACTTGCAATTGGGCCGCCTGCTTCACGTTGCGCACGTTGGCGCGGAGCGTGAAGCTGCCGTTGGCGCGGGCATCAATGGCCACGTTGTCGGCATATTGCTGCGGGAACGACTGCAGAAACACCGGTCGGAATATCCCACCAAATACCCAGTAGTCGGCCAGCCGCTCGGCGTTGTTCACGCTGGCATCGGCCGACATTTTGCTCACTTTCACTTCCAGTAGATTGGATTCGCCGAACTTGAGCTTGTCGGTGATGTCGTATTTAAAGCGGTAAAAAGCGCCTTGGTGCACGGCCCCGGCCACCTGCTCGTTCACCTTCACCTCGGTGTCAGTCATCGAGCCTTCAAACACGATTTCGACGCGCCGGCCGCGCCAACTGGCGGGCACTGTAAAGGAGTGTTTGTAGAGCCCCTGCTCATCGGCGAAGCGGAAGTTTTTGCCGTAAGTCTTGTAGTCGCGGCCGTAATTGTAGAAGCCAAAACCCTGCTGCTCCCAGCACGAGGGCACGGCAATGGTGGTCCAGTAGCCGCTCTGGCGCCCGCCGGTGCAATAGAAGTCCCACTTCACAGTGGGGTGGTTGTCGCGGCCCGAGAGGTATTGGATTTGGCGCTGGGTGGCGGGTGTTTGGGCGTGGGATGCTTGCGAGTCAAGCAAGGCGAAGAGCAGCAGGCAGAAGTATTTCATAAGCAATATCGGATTCGACTACGCCATCATGCTGAGCGCAGCCGAAGCATCTTTACTGCCCCATCTGTCATCCTGAGCAAAGCGAAGGACCTTATCAAGCTAGAACAATAAACGTTCGTCGGTGATAAGATGCTTCCTTCGTCAGCATGACAGACGGCGCGAGCGAGATGCTTCGCTGCGCTCTGCATGACGTAGCATTGTAAGCGCTAGTAATGCGTGTGGTTCACCACGGCGTTGCGCAGGTATTCGAGGTCCTTCTTCTGGTCCTTGCCGCTGTGCGTGGCACTACGGCTGCCAAAGACACTCAGCCGCCCTTGGTTCAGGGTGATGACTTCTTCTGCGCCCTGACCCGTGAAATCGAACATGTGGAAGACTGTATCTGGGAAATACAGTTCGCCGGTGCCCGCGTCGTTCAGCCGGAACTTGTGCCAGAACAGCCAGGTAGCGCCGTCGCCGCGCCAGTGGCCGCGCACAAAATCGGGGTTGCCGTTGATGGGGTTACCGGGCCATTTATTCACCAGGTTGCCCGCGTTGTCGAACCAGTAAAGCTGACTGGAAAGGCCGGGCTCATCGGTTCCTTTCGTGCCGTAGGTGCGCCCGCCGATGACGACCTGCGGACCGGCTACGCCCTTCAGAAAATTACCCACGGCGAGCTGCTGGCTATGCTCGGCGGTGTTCTGCCAGATGATTTTGCCCGTCATGCCGTCATACACGAACACGCCGGTTTCGCTGTTGGCCGTGGCGATGTCGAGCCGGCCGTCCCCGTTTATGTCAATGAACTTGTAGCTGTCGGCGTGGTCGTGGTTGTCGGGCAGCAGGTCGAAGCGGTTCCAGATTTCCTGGCCCTTCGTGTCAAGCAGCAACGAGCCCACCAGCACTTCGTCGAGGCCGTCGCCATTGAGGTCGACGGGGTACACGTAGTGGCCAAGGTTGTCTTTTTTGCGGTGCTCGGTGTGTTGCCAAAGCTGCTTAAGGTCGGCGTTGTAGGCCGTCATGTTCTGGGTGCCGCCCATGTCGGTGTACGCCACCAGGTCGTTGGCCGGGCCCGCGTGCAGGTGGGCAATGGCCAGCCGGAAGTTGTTGTACACGTGCGGCAGCGGCTGGGTGGGCCAGGGCGTTTTGCGCAGGATGCGGCCGGTGCGCCCATCGGCCACCACCAGCCACTCTTTCCCTTCGATGAAGCGCCAGTGCACCACTTCGGCCCGGCCGTTGCGGTCGAAATCCCACAGCACGCCGGGCGCTTCAAATTCTGACCGCTCCTTCACGTATTCAGTAGGCGCTTGGTAGGCCCACAAC
Organism: Hymenobacter properus; assembly: GCF_015694735.1. Classification (GTDB taxonomy): domain Bacteria; phylum Bacteroidota; class Bacteroidia; order Cytophagales; family Hymenobacteraceae; genus Hymenobacter; species Hymenobacter properus. The sequence continues at coordinate 1,372,560 of NZ_JADQDP010000001.1, forward strand.
TCCTTGCCCGCGTGGTTGAACACATGGGCTGAAAAGTCGGGCTCAAGCACCATGAAATCGGTCTCGCCGTCGCCGTCCACGTCGCCAAACTTCACGGCGTTCGACAGTGGAATGCTGTACTGCTTCAACAGCACCACGTCCTCCGGCAGCTGGTAGGGTCGCACGTCGTTTTCCTGCAAGTTGGCGTTTTTGCTCAGCACCAGCACGTCCACGGCCGCGCCCATTTCGATGCGCGTGAGCTTCACGTAGGCCGGCCCAGCGGGTAGCTCAAACGTGCCACCGACCTGCCAACTCAGCGGACCGCGGCCGAAGCTTTCGGCCGTCACCTTGTCGTTGACGGCCACTTTGAAGCTGGTGTTTTTCTCGCCCTGGCTGCGCACGTACAGCGTGTAGCGTCCCGCCTCCGGCACCTGCACCCGCACCTGCATGTTGGTTTTCGACTTCAGCACCAGCGCGGTGTTGTTGAAAATCCAGGGCGCTTTCAGATTACCCGCATCGGCGATGACAACACCCTTGGGTATCTCCTGAATAAAATCGGAGGCTGGAATGATGACCGTACCCGGCAGCGGCGCAGGGCGGGCAGACGGCGTCTGGGCGCTGCCGCTCCAGCTGCCTAAGCAGCACTGGAGCAGCAGCCACGCGGCAAGTTTTTTCATAAGCAGGCGACAGGTGGGAATAAGTGTTGCGAAGGAATTGCCGGTCCCGGTTGTAAGCCTCCTGCACCGTCCTGACCCTCCCCGGCAGGTAGAGGCCAGTGGTGGGTGTTGCGAATTCTACTTCAAGTACTTGCGCAACGCCAGCCCCTTGGTGGCCCGGATGCCCTCGGCCACGGTGGCCGCGTTCAGCTGTGCGCCGGCCTCAATGGTGTGGGTATGGTCTTTGGCGGTGAAGTAAACAGTGCCCACCTTGGCCTCGCCTTCGCGGTCGTATTTATCGGCCACCAGCTTGTTTAAGTCAATGAAATAGGCGCCGCCCTGCCGGGCCGCTTCGGCGGCCCACTGCGTGTAGCCGGTAGTGGCCCGGTTTACTTTGCCGTCCTTCCACCCGTTGCGCGGCACCAGCGAGCACACCACCGGTGTGGCGCCTTTGGCCTTGGTTTCACTAATGACTTTGCGCAGGTACCAGCCGTAGCTGTGCACCACTTCCTGCTGCTTGGTGAGGGGGTTGTAGATTTCCTGGCTTTCCTCGCCGTTGCTTTTGAGGGTGCCGCGGGCGCGGGCGGTGTCCGCCAGAGGGCCGTCGTCGTTGTGGCCAAACTGCATAATGACGAAGTCGCCGGGCTGGAGCTTGGTGCGCACGGCCTCCCACAGCCCCTTGGTTTGGAAGGTGCGGCTGCTGGTGCCGCCTAGCGCGTCGTTCTCGATGCGAATGCGGGTGGTGTCGAAGTGGGCGGGCAAGTAGTTGCCCCAGCCCCAGAGGCCACCGTCGCCCCGGCCCTTGCCGTTTTTTACGGTCGAGTCGCCGATGAGGTAGAGCGTGGGCTTGCGCTTGGGCGGTCGGGCAGTAAAGGCGGCGAGTAGCAGCGCGAGGCAGAGCAGGCCGGCGGCGAGAGTGGTTTTAGTGGGTTTCATAGCGTCAGTGTTTTTCACTTCTGTCATCCTGAGCGCAGCGAAGGACCTTATCACACTTGGGCTTTCTAAGGTGATAAGGTCTTTCGCTGCGCTCAGGATGACAGACGATTTACTTTTTTAGGTATTTATTGAGCGCCAGTTTCTTATTGGCCCTAATGCCATCGACCACCGATTCGGCGTTGACTCGGGCGCCGGCTTCGTTAGTGTGGGTGTGGTCGCCGGGGAAAAACTTTTTCACCTCATCGGGGCCCAGCTTTTCGTATTTCAAAGCGGTGATGTCGTTCAAATCGATAAACGCGACACCTTCCTGCTGGGCCACTTCCTGGGCCCACTTGCCAAAGTCGTTGCCGGCCCGCACGACCTTGCCATCCTTCCACTCGTTGCGCGGAATCATGGAGCAGACCACCGGCGTGGCTCCTTTAGCCTTGGCCTCGCGGATGAATTTGCGTAGGTACCACCCGTAGGTGTTCACGGTTTCGGGGTGACCGTCGGGCCACACCAAGGCCTTTGTTTCCTCGCCGGTGCCGCGCAGCACGCCGCGCCGGCCGGCCTTGCTGGTGTCGGGTACGCTGCCCTCGTTGTGGCCAAACTGCATGATGAGAAAGTCGCCGGGCCGGATGGCGTCGATGGTGGTTTTCCAGCGGCCTTCGCTGATGAAAGTGCGGGTGCTACGCCCGGCCTTGGCGTTGTTGCGAATCTTGATTTTGGTAGTGTCAAAGTAGGCGCCGATGACGTTGCCCCATCCCATCTGGCCCTTGCCGGTATTGTTCACCGTGGAGTCGCCGATGATGAACAGCGTGGGCGGCGGGCCGGGCTTGCGGAAGCTGGCGAGGAACAGCACGAGCAGCGCGAGTGGCAGGAGGAGCTTTGGTTTCATGGAATGGGGTATTCAGGAGTTTGTTCGTGATGCCGAGCGCAGCCGAGGCATCTCGTGTACAGCAGTAATTTCATCGATTAGAATGCGTTGCGCACGCGAGATGCCTCGGCTGCGCTCAGCATGTCCGTCTTTCGCTCAATTTGCTTTCATCCCCTCCCCGAGGAAAAAGCCCGGGTGCGGCGGCTGGTTGTACCCCACGTTCTCGCGGGCTACGCCGAGGCGATAGGCACGGTCCTGCATGAGCGTGACGAGGCGGTGCGTAGTCGGAATGGTGGTGCTGAAGATGAGCAGCGCCGAATTGTCGGCCGTGCGCCACACCACTTCCTCGCGCCAGTCGCCCAGCAGGTCGGCGCTAAGGCAGGGCGTAGCTTTGGTGCCGTTGCAGGAGGCCGCGCCGAAGGCTTTACCGTCGAGCAAAGTACTGAGCTGGCTGGTCTGGTAGTCCCACTTCTCCACGCGGGTATCGTTGAGCAGTTCGCGCAGCAAGTCGCCGTCCCACCACAGGCCGAAGTTCACAGAGCGTGGCGCAAGACCGAGGCGCTCGCCCTGGCAACTGAGCAAGCCCATTTCAGCCACATTGGTCCATACTTCGGCGCCGGGGTGGCGCGGGTCTATGTCGGCGGCCATGCCGCGGCCCACGTCCTCACCCGGCAGCTTGGAGAATAGAATTTCGCCCGACCCCGCGGCATACATGGCGGCGCCAGGGCCGTTTTCGTGGCCAGGCACTTTCTCTTCGTTCTCGTGCACACCCCAGGCTTCGAGGCCGGGACGGCTGGGGTCAAAGTCACTCACATGCAGGGCATCGCCGTGGCGCAGGCCGGTACTGAACAGTCCAGTGCCGTTATCATCTACCACCATTGAGCCGTACACGATTTCATCCTTGCCGTCGCCGTCCACGTCGTTCACGCTCAGGCCGTGGTTGCCCATGCCGGAGAAGGGGTTTTGCCCGTCTTTCGAGTCGAACACCCAGCGCGAAGTAAGCTTGCCGCCGCGCCAGTCCCAGGCGGCCAGCACGGTGCGGCCGTAGTAGCCGCGGCACATTACCACGCTGGGCCGCTGGCCGTCGAGATAAGCCACGCCGGCCAAGAAACGGTCCACGCGGTTGCCGTAGCTGTCGTTGCCCCCGTTGCCGCCGATGCCGCCCCAGCCGCCCAGCTCGCCCCGGGCGGGCAGGTAGGGCGTGCTGGCCAGCGCCGCGCCGGTGCGTCCGTCGAACACGGTGAAATACTCCGGCCCGGCCAGGATGCGGCCGTACTTGCTGTCGCGCGGGCCGGGCACTTGCACGCCGTCGGTTGGCACCGTCAGAGAGCGGTAGTCCTTGCCGGCGTCGCCGAGGGTTTTGCCCGCGCCATCTACGGTGCCGTCGGCGGTCTTGCAGGCCACTTCGGCCCGGCCGTCGCCGTCCAGGTCGTAAGCCATGAACTGCGTGTAGTGCGCACCCGCCCGGATATTCTTGCCCAGGTTGATGCGCCACAGGCGGGTTCCATTCAGCTTGTAGGCATCGAGGATGACCGGGCCGGTGATGCCGCTGGAGCCGTTGTCGCGGCTGTTTGTGGGCTCCCATTTCAGCACGATTTCGTACTGGCCATCACCGTCGAGGTCAGCGGCCGAAGCGTCGTTGGCGACGTAAGTATAGGGGCTGGTTTCGGCGCCGCTGCTCACCGTGCCGCCGGGCGGCGGCTGCAGCGGCAGGCGCAGGTAGCCGTCGGCCCAGACCTTCGTAAGCTCAAGCTTTTCATGGACTTTAAGCCCTACAGCCCCGCCCCGGCGAACGGTATAGGTATAGCTAGTCGCCTCAGCTTTCTTAGCGGTGGCATCAAGCCAGTTTGTACCGGCTGCCAAAGGCGTATCGTTCAGCTTTATCGTCGGACCGGAAGCCGTCTGACGGTATACATCGAAGACAACATCAGGCGCATCAGAGTCCAGCAGGCGCCAGCTCACGAAGACCTTGCCATCGGGCATTGCCATGGCTACCACGCCACGTCCCAGCCGCTCGGCCTGCACCGGCGGGGCGGCAGGTGGTGCGGCCACCGGGCGGGCGCTGAGCAGGCCGGTAGTCAGCAGAAAAGCGGCGAAGTGTTGGGTCATGGCGTTGAACAAAAAGCCCGGGCCCCATCTACCGACAAGGCCCGGGCGCTTGGCCTGCGGCAGTTTTAGCAACAGTTATTGAGCGGCAGTATTCTCCACGGCGGCCGTGTCCTGCGCGGCCTGGCTGTGCTCGGGCGAACCCAGGTAGTTGCCGTAGCCCACCACCACGGTGGAGAGCACCACGGCGATGATGCCGAGCGTCACGGTGCGCATGGTGGCCTTGTTGGCCCCGCGCCACTCGTGCAGCACCAGGCCCCACATGCTGCTAAAGGCGATGATGAAGGCCATGTGCAGCGTCCAGCCCGAGAAGCGGTAGGCGCCCATCTGGCTGTCGCCCATGCCGTAGAAGAAGAACTGGAAGTACCACGTGGTGCCGGCCAGCGCGCAGAAAATGATGTTGCGCAGGGCGGGGTACGAGGGGTTGAGGTAGTCGGTGTAGGTCTTGTTTTTGAAGTTGAGGTAGAGGCACCAGATGGCGTTGGTGGTGAGGCCGCCCAGCAGGATGATGACCAGAATGGCGTTGTTCACGAACAGCGGGTTGGTGCCCTGCGCCTCGGCCAGCTTGGCAATGGGCTGCCCGGCTGTGAGGCCGAACGAGAAGCAGGCACTCATGATGCCCGAAAACACGGCCACCATCAGGCCTTTTTTCAGGTCGAACTCAGCAATGGATTCCTGCTTTTGCTCCTGCGTGAGCGTCTTTTCTTTGAGCAAACCGGCCCGGCCGCAAATCAGAATGCCCAGCACGCATACGCCCAGGCCCAGCAGGATGTAGCGGCCCGAAGCCGTGGCGGCCAGCTCACCCATCTTGCCCTCGTAAATGGGCGGCACCAACGTGCCAAACACGGCGCACAGCCCCAGCGTGACGGCCATGCCCAGACTCAGGCCCAGATAGCGCATGGCCAGCCCAAACGTGAGCCCGCCCGTGCCCCAAAGCACGCCCCAGAAATAGGCCCAGAAAATGGTCGACGAATCGGCCTGGTGCAGCACCTCCAGCAGGTTGGGCACGGTGAGGTAGCCCAAAATCCAGGGGGCCAGCAGCCAGCTCACGATGCCGCCCACCAGCCAGTAGCTTTCCCAGGCCCAGCCGTTCACCTTCTTATAAGGCAAGTAAAAACTGCCGGAGGCAAAGCCGCCCAGCGCATGAAGAATAACTCCCCAGATAACAGCCATAACAATGTCGTTTTGGGCAAAGCTGCCAGGTAAGTGAGTCCAAACCCTCCTGTGCTCTCCTGACCGCGAAAGTAGCGCGGGCTTTTAGTCCGCGTCGCCGCGCCGCGTGGGTTTCGGTCAAGACCGCGGACTACAAAGTCCGCGCTACGGAACCGCTACACATAACCTTAACAACTTTTTACCAACGAAGCAGGAGAGTGCAGGATGTAACCCCTCTCCCACTCCCGGCACCTTTGTAGCAAGCAAAATCAATCCTGTTTTCTGGTTAACCGCAACCGAAGCCCTATCATGGAAAAAACCCTCACTTTCCAGCACGTCAGCTACCTCTGGGACGAAGCCAAAGCCGCCGAGCTGGCGGGCGACGAAGTAGCCCTTTTCCTCTACCGCTCCAACCTGCTCGGCGCCGACCTGCGCCTGACCAACTACGCCGGCGGCAACACCAGCTGCAAAATCCAGGAGACGAACCCCGTGACCGGCGAAGCCGCCGAAGTGATGTGGGTGAAAGGTTCGGGCGGCGACATCGGCACCCTGACCCGCTCGGGCTGCGCCAACCTCTACGTGGAGAAGCTGCACCAGTTGAAAAACCGCTACCGCGGCCTCGAATTTGAAGACGAGATGGTGGGCCTGTTCGAGTACTGCCTCTTCGACCCCAAGTGCGCCACGCCCAGCATTGATACCCCGCTGCACGGCCTGCTGCCCTTCAAGCACATCGACCACCTGCACCCCGACGCCCTGATTGCCATCGCGGCCAGCAAGGACGGCGAGCAAATCATGCACGAAATCTGGGGCGACACCATGGGCTGGCTGCCCTGGCAGAAGCCGGGTTTTGACCTCGGCCTGCAGCTCGAAAAGATTGTAGCTGAAAACCCCGGCCTGCGCGGCGTCATCCTCGGCGGCCACGGCCTCTTCACCTGGGGCGACACGTCGTACGAGTCGTACATGAACACGCTCGAAGTCATTGAGCAAGCCGCCACCTACCTCGAAGCCAACTACGGCAAGAAAGGTCCGGTATTCGGGGGCGTGAAGCGCGAGCAAACCCTCGACGCTGCCGGCCGCCGCGCCGCTGCCGCCGCCGTGATGCCCGTGCTGCGCGGCCTGGCCAGCAGCCAGCGTCGCATGCTGGGCCACTATACCGACGACAGCCGCGTGCTGGAGTATGTGAATTCGCACGACCTGGCCCGCCTCGCCGCCAAAGGCACCTCCTGCCCCGACCACTTCCTGCGCACTAAAATCCGCCCGCTCGTACTCGACGCCGACGTGATGCAGGGCGATGCCGCCAGCGTAAAAACTTACCTAGAAGCGCAGTTTGAGGCCTACCGCAAGGACTACGTGGCCTACTACGAGCGCAGCAAGCACGCCAACTCGCCTGCCGTGCGCGACTCCAACCCGGTTATCATCCTGTGGCCCGGCGTGGGCTTGTTCTCTTTCTCGAAAGACAAGCAGACCGCCCGCGTAGCCGCCGAGTTCTACACCAACGCCATCAACGTGATGCGCGGTGCCGAAGCGGTAAGCACCTACCAGGGCCTGCCCGAGCAGGAAGCCTTCAACATCGAGTACTGGCTGCTGGAAGAAGCCAAGCTACAGCGCATGGCCCCGCCCAAGGCCCTCTCCGGCAAAATCGCCTACGTGACCGGCGGCACCGGCGGCATCGGCAAAGCCATCTGCGAGGAGCTGCTGAAGTACGGCGCCTGCGTGGTGGCCGTGGACCGCGACCGCCTCGAAGAAACCCAGGCCGACCTGCGCAAGCAATTCGGCAAGGACAGCGCCATCACCGCCCCCATCGAAGTAACCAGCGCCGAGAGCATTGCCGAGTCGCTGAAAGCCGGCGTACTGCAATTCGGTGGCGTCGACATCATCGTGAACTGCGCCGGCCTGAGCATCAGCAAGCCGCTGGCCGACACCACCCAGGCCGACTGGGACATCCTGAACGATGTGCTCGTGAAAGGCCAGTTTCTGGTGAGCCAGGCTGCCGTGACCATCCTGCGCCAGCAGGGCCTGGGCGGTGACATCGTGAACATCGCCAGCAAAAACGGCCTCGTGGCCGGCCCCAACAACGTGGCCTACGGCACCGCCAAAGCTGCCCAGCTGCACATGAGCCGCCTGCTGGCCGCCGAACTCGGTGGCGACAAAATCCGCGTGAACACCGTGAACCCCGATGCCGTGCTGCGCGGCTCGAAAATCTGGGAAGGCGACTGGGCTGCTGGCCGCGCCAAGGCCTACGGCATCTCGGTAGAAGAGCTGCCCGCCCATTATGCCAAGCGTACCCTGCTCGGCGAGGAGTTGCTCTCCGAAGACATTGCCAAAGCCGTGCGCGTATTCGTGGATGGCTCGCTGAGCAAGAGCACCGGCAACGTGCTGAACGTGGACGGCGGCGTAGCCATGGCCTTCGTGCGCTAATTGGCTGGCAATTGTGCCGGTTGAGTTAAGTAGAACGTCATGCTGAGCGCAGTCGAAGCATCTCGCTTGTGGTAGTAATCCAGTCGATTGGATTTACTGCTGCACGGGAGATGCCTCGGCTGCGCTCGGCATGACGTTCTGTTTTTTCCCTCATGGCGTTCTTTTTTATGCGAATTTCGCCAGCTATCTATCTGTCCGCATTGCGGAAAAAGCTACATTTGGGTAACGCCCCACGTTTTTCTCCTCTCCCACTTCCTCTTTTGCGCTGCTGAATTTCGCCGCTTCCAACCGGGTTTCCCTTAGTAGAAAAGCATGAAATCACCTGCCTTGCCCACCACCTCCGGGATGTACCAACTTCAACTAAAGCCCCTCGATAAAACGCCGAAGTACAAGCAGATTGTGCAATCGGTCATCATGGATATTGAGCGTGGCGTGCTGAAAAACGGCGACCACCTGCCCAGCATCAGCGAGCTGAGCGTGGAGCACTACCTGGCCCGCGACACTGTCGAAAAGGCCTACCGCGAGTTGCGCGAGCGGGGCTTCATTACCTCGGTGCAGGGCAAAGGCTACTACGTGGAAGCCAGCGACACCTCAAAGCTGAAGATTCTGCTGGTTTTCAACAAGCTGAGCTCCTACAAGAAAGAAATCTACTACGCTTTCCTCGAAACCCTCGGCGACCGCGCCACCGTCGACCTGCAGATTCACCACTACAACGTGAACCTGTTTCAGGAAATCATCGAGAAGAACCTCGGCAAGTACAACTACTACGTGGTGATGCCACACTTCACCCTGGACACGCCCAAGGAGCAGTCGCGGGCCATTCTCAACACCATTCCCAGTCAGGAATTAGTGCTGCTCGACAAGGACATTCCGGAGCTGACTCACGACTGTCTACGCGTTTTCCAAGACTTCGACAAGGACATTTTCAACGCCCTGGAAAGCTCCGAAGACCTGCTCGAAAAGTACTCGCGCCTGGTGCTGGTATTACCCTCCGACGCCAACCACCCGGAAGAGTTGCCCTGGGGTTTCCGCTCCTTCTGCCTGATGCGCAACAAGGAATTTGCGGTGGTTGAGAATGCCAAGAACGAAGTGGTGCAGGCCGGTACCGCCTACGTGGTAATCCGCGAAACCGACCTAGTGGAGCTGGTGAAAAAAATCCGCCAGACCAGCTACCTGCTGGGCCGCGAGGTCGGCATCATTTCCTTCAACGAAACGCCCCTGAAGGAGCTGCTGAACATGACGGTGATTACCACCGACTTCGTGGCCATGGGCAAAACCGCCGCCACCCTGCTGCTGGAGAAGCAGCGTGTGAAGGTGAAGAACCCGTTTTACACGATTCGGCGGGGGTCGTTGTAAGGCCGTAGCCAGAACGTCATGCCGAGCGCAGCCGAGGCATCTCGCGTGCCGAAGTAATCACAATCATTGAACGATTGAGTTACTACCACACGCGAGATGCCTCGGCTGCGCTCGGCATGACGTTCTAATAACTAGCCTGTCCCCACTTTCCGCAGCCAAAAACAGGAGAGCCCAGAACAGTTCGCGCTTTGGGGAGCGGGTAATTTGTATCTACCCAACCAACACCGGACCTAACTCCTATAGCCTATTATGTTCTCTGACCAACGCCTCGCCGAACTCAACCAGCCGCTGCTGGCCGAGCACCAAACCCAGTTTCAGTACACGGCCGAGTCGCCGCGTCTGCGTCACGCCGATGTGGCCGCCGTGGTGCAGAAGCTGATTGATTTTCAGGTGGCTATTCCGAGCTGGGCGCTGGGCACGGGCGGCACCCGCTTCGGCCGTTTTGCGGCCGGCGGCGAGCCCGCTACGCTGGAAGACAAAATCAGCGACGTGGGCATTCTGCAGGCGCTGAACCGCTCGTCGAACTCCATTTCGCTGCACATTCCTTGGGACATTCCGCAGGACATTGCCAGCTTGCAGCAGCTGCTGAAGGAGAAAGGTTTGGTGATTGATTCGGTGAACTCCAACACCTTTCAGGACCAGAAAGACCAGCCGTTGTCCTACAAATTTGGCTCGCTTAGCCACACCGACAAGGCGGTGCGCGAGCAGGCCATTCAGCACAACATCGACTGCGTGCGCTACGGCCAACAGCTCGACGCCAAGACGCTGACCGTGTGGTTGGCCGACGGCTCCAACTTCCCCGGGCAGTCGCACCTGCGCCGCGCGTTTCTACGCACGCAGGAGTCGCTGGCGGCCATCTATGAGGCCATGCCTTCGGACTGGACCATGCTGGTGGAATACAAGCCCTACGAGCCCAACTTCTACTCGATGGTGATTCCCGATTGGGGCACCTCACTGGCCTTGTGCCAGGCTTTGGGGAAGCAGGCGCAGGTGCTGGTTGACCTCGGCCACCACCTGCCCAACACTAACATCGAGCAGATTGTGGGCCGCCTGCGGCAGTTCGGCCGCCTGGGCGGCTTCCACTTTAACGGTTCGATGTACGGCGACGACGACCTGACGACCGGCAGCATTAAGCCCTTTCAGCTGTTTCTAATTTTCAACGAGCTGGTAGACGCCGCCCTCGACCATTCGGTGCCCGCCGAGGCCGTGGCCTACATGATTGACGCCAGCCACAACGTGAAAGACCCGCTGGAAGACCTCCTGCAATCGGTCGACAACATCCTCTCGGCCTACGCCAAAGCCCTGCTGGTGGACCGCGAGGCCCTGGCCGAAGCCCAGGACGCCAACGACGTGGTGCGCGCCGAGGAAATTCTGCGCGATGCCTTTCTCACCGACGTGCGCCCGCTGGTATCGGAAGCCTATCTGCGTGCCGGCGGCGCCATCCGGCCTCTGGCCGCCTTCCGCGCCGAAAGCGTGCGCGAGAAACTCATTCAGCAGCGCGGCAAACACAGCGTATCGACGGGGCTATGAATCCAACCATCAAAAAAACCGTCTACGCCGTTTTTGACATCGGCAAGACCAATAAGAAGTTGATTCTCTTTGATGAGGACCAGCAGATTATCAACGAGGAGCTGCACGTGTGCACCGATGTGCTGGACGACGACGGCTTCGTGTGCGACCACCTGCCCCGCCTCACGGAGTGGGTACTCGACCACTGGAAGCAGCTGCGCCAACACCCGCACTACACCGTGAAGGGCGTGAACTTCACTGCCTACGGCGCCAGTTGGGTGCACCTCGGAGCCGATGGTCAGCCCATGCTACCGCTCTACAATTACCTCAAGCCCATGCCGGCTGACATCGAGGCCAAGTTCTACGCAGAGCTGAGCCAGTCGCCCGAGGAGTTTGCGGCCGACACCTGCTCGCCGCGCCTGGGTTTGCTGAACTCGGGCCTGCAACTGTACTGGCTGAAGTACGCCAAGCCGGAGAAGTTCGCCCAGATTCACACCTCGCTGCACCTGCCGAACTACCTCTCCTACCTCATTTCGGGCGAGAAATTTAGCGACTTCACTTCCATTGGCTGCCACACGGCGCTGTGGGACTACAAGCGCGGCGACTACCACGAGTGGGTGTACCGCGAGGGCATCGACGAGAAGCTGGCGCCCCTCACCCGCGACTCCATCGCCTCGGTGGTGGATGGCATCATGGTGGGCGTGGGTTTGCACGACAGCACCTCGGCCGTGATGCCTTATCTGGCCGAAAATGACGAACCCTTCGTGCTGGTATCCACTGGCACCTGGTCGGTCACCATCAACCCCTTCAACAGCCAGCCGCTGACGCCGGAGCTGCTGCGACGCGACTGCCTCAGCTTCATGACGCCCCGCGGCGAGGCCACCCGGGCCGCCCGCGTGTTTCTGGGCCGCGAGCACGACTACCAGGTGGAGCGCATTGCCGCCCATTTCCACGTCAAGCCCGATTTTTACCGCTCCATCGTGCTGGCCCGGCCCTACGATGAGGCCTCCGCGGGCTTCCGCCCCGCCTGCATGGCCGGCACCGGCCCCTTCCCCGACCAGCCAGCCGAGGAGTGGGACTTGAGCGGCTTCCGCACCGCCTCGGATGCCTACCAGCACCTCATGCACGGGCTGATTAACATCCTGCTCGAATCCATCCACCTAGTGTGGCAGGGCGAGAAAACCATCTTCGTAGATGGTGGTTTTGCCCGCAACCCGCTCTTCATGCAAACGCTGAGCTGGAACTTCCCGAAGGCGGAAATCCGCACGCTGGAAGTGCCGCAGGCCACCGCGCTGGGCGCTCTGGTGCACCTGGAGCAGGGCGAGGCGCTGAAGAAAACGCAGCCGCTGTTTACGGATGAGGATGACATGCCGCTGGTGGCGGTGCCGGGCCGAACGGTTTGAAGTTGAACAATACCGAATGGTCATGCCGAGCGCAGCCGAAGCATCTCGCGTGCGTAACGGAATCCAATCGAGACAACGATTTTGATTACTGCCACACGCGAGATGCCTCGGCTGCACTCGGCATGACGTTCTAAGGTACCTCACGCCCGAATACGCTAGAAAACAAGAATGAAAGTTGCCCTATTCGTCCCGTGCTACATCGACCAGTTCTACCCGCAGGTCGGCATTGCCACGCTGCAGCTGCTGGAGAAGCTGGGCGTGCAGGCGCACTTCCCCGCTCAGCAAACCTGCTGCGGCCAGCCCCTGGCCAATAGCGGTTGCGAGCGCGACGCGCTGCCCATTTACAAGCACTTCGTCGAAACATTCAGCGACTACGACTACGTGGTGGCCCCCTCAGGCAGCTGCGTGTACCACGTCCGCAAGCACTTCGACAAGCTCGACCAGACCGCCGATGTACAGCATGTGCGCAGCGCGGCCTACGACCTCATCGACTTCATCAGCACCGTGCTGAAAGTGGACGCGCTGCCCGGCGCCTTTCCCCATAAGGTGGGCCTGCACCTGAGCTGCCACGGCCAGCGCGGCCTGCACCAAGCCAATGAATCGGAGATGACGCCCGTGCGCGACGGGCAGCTCAGCCGCCTGCTGCGCTCCCTCGACGGCATTGAGCTCACCCAGCTGAACCGGAATGACGAATGCTGCGGCTTCGGCGGCACGTTCTGCGTGAGCGAGGCCGGCATCTCGGCCCGCATGGGCCAGGACCGTGTGGCCGACCACGTGCGCAACGGCACGCAGGTGCTCACCGGCAGCGACATGTCGTGCCTGATGCACCTCGAAGGCATCGTGCGCCGCGCCAAGCTGCCCATTAAGGTGATGCACGCGGCCGAGATTTTGAATGGGGTAGTAGCCTGAAAGCACCTGTCATCCTGAGCGCAGTGAAGGACCTTATCACGGCTGCGCAATTTGAATTACTGCAAATAGTTCTTCGGTGATAAGGTCCTTCACTGCGCTCAGGATGACAGAATTTCCACCTTCACCCCCCGCAATCCGCCAGCCCCCAAACCACTACCCCGCCTCATGTCCCACGCCATTCGCGCCGATAAATTCTTGCTGGATGCCGACCGCACCACCTGGCACGACGAAACCCTGTGGTTCGTGCGGGAGAAGCGCGACCGGGCCGTGTATGGCGTGCCCGAGTTTCAGGAACTGCGGGAGTTGGCGTCCGGCATCAAAAACCACACCCTGAGCCGGCTCGACCTGTATTTGCAGGAGTTTGAGGCCGCGGCGCAGGCCAATGGCGTGCACGTGCACTGGGCTGCCGATGCGGCCGAGCACAACGCCATTATCCTCGACATCACCCGGAAAGCCGGCGCCACGCGCATCGTCAAGAGCAAGTCGATGCTCACCGAGGAATGCCACCTGAACCCCTACCTAATGCAGCACGGCATTGAGGTGGTGGACACGGATTTGGGCGAGCGCATCATTCAGTTCCGTGACGAGCCACCGAGCCACATCGTGCTGCCCGCTATTCACTTGAAAAAGGAGGACGTGGGCGACACCTTCCACACCCACTTGGGCACGACCAAGGGCGAGAGTGACCCGCAGCGCCTGACTGAGGCAGCGCGGCAGCACTTGCGGGCCAAGTTCATTGCGGGCGAAGTAGCCATTTCGGGCGTCAACTTCGCCATTGCCGAAACCGGCGCCGTGGTGGTGTGCACCAACGAGGGCAACGCCGATTTGGGCGTGAACCTGGCCCGGGTGCACATCGCGGCGATGGGCATTGAGAAGATTATTCCCCGGCTGAGCGACCTGGGCGTGTTCACGCGACTGCTGGCGCGCAGCGCCACGGGGCAGCCGGTGACGACGTACACCTCGCACTTCGCCAAGCCCGCGCCGGGCAAGGAGATGCACATCGTTATTGTTGACAACGGGCGCACGCAGCAGCTGGGGCGGCCCGACTTCCGGGCTTCGCTCAAATGCATCCGCTGCGGGGCCTGCATGAACACCTGCCCGGTCTACCGGCGCAGCGGCGGGCACAGCTACGACTTCACCGTGCCCGGCCCGATTGGCGCCATCCTGTCGCCCAACATCGACATGAAAAAGCACGCCTCGCTGCCGTTTGCCAGCACGCTGTGCGGCTCGTGCACCGACGTGTGCCCGGTGAAAATCGACATTCACACCCAGCTCTACAAGTGGCGGCAGGTGCTGGGCGAGGCCAACGAAATCCCGGCCTCAAAGAAGTGGAGCATGAAATTCATGGGCCGGGTGCTGGCCAGCACGCGGGTGTATGGGTTGGGCGGGCAGTTTGCGCGCAAGGCCCTGCGCCTGCTGCCGCACGGCCTCACCCACGCCCCTTCTATGAACGCCTGGGCCGTGGCCCGCGAGTTGCCCGAGGCGCCCAAGCAAAGCTTCCGCGAGTGGTACGCCAAACAGCCCGCCGCCCAGCCCGCCCCATCCCAGACTTCCGCATGAGCACCACTTCCCGCGAACGAATTTTAGCCGCTGCCAAGGCCAACAAGCCGGCCGAACTGCCATTGCCCACCGTGCCCGATTTTGGCGGTGAGGCCACCGTGGAACGGTTTACGACCGTGCTGGCGGGCATCGGCGGTACCGTGGTGCGCATGGGCGGGCCGGAAGAATTGGAGGCCACGCTGCAGCAGCTGTTTCCCGAAGCGCGCCACGTGGCCTCTCCCCTCTTCCGTGGCACGGTGCCGGTGGATAGGGAGACGCCCACGAGCATTCTGGCCGAAATTGACCTAGCGGTGTTGCCGGGCGAAATCGGGGTGGCCGAAAACGGCTGCGTGTGGCTGCCCGAGGCCAATATGCTGCACCGGGCGCTGCCCACCATCACGCAGCACCTCGCACTGGTGCTCGACCAACGGCGCATTGTGGCCACCATGCACCAGGCCTACGCGCAGCTGCCCGATACGGGCGGCTACGGCAAATTCGTAGCCGGGCCGTCCAAAACGGCCGACATTGAGCAGTCGCTGGTGATTGGGGCGCACGGGGCGCGCAGCCTAGTGGTGCTGCTGTATTAAACCAGGAGCCTTAAGCTTTTCGCAAAAATCCCCGCCCAAGTGGAGCGGGGATTTTGCGTTTCAGAATCAGCCCAGTGCTACTTCACCAGCAGGACGCGGCTGGTTTTGGTTTTGCCGTTGGCAGTCACTTTGTAGTAATAAGTACCGGAGGCCAGCAACGCGCCCCTCAGCACCACAGAATGGGCTTCGCCAGCCTGCGATTCGCCATCGAAAAGTGTGGCAATGCGCGCACCCATGGCGTTGTATACCGTCAGGACGACGTGACCGCGCTGGGGCACCACAAAGTTGATGGTGGCGTCGTGGCTGGTCGGGTTGGGGTAGGCTTGCGTTTCAATGTCTCTCAGCGAGGAGCTCACTGTCGACGGGGCAGACACGGAGAAATTCGACACCGGGCAGGCATTGAGGGTGTAGTTGCTGCAATTGGTGGCCGCCGAGGTGCAGCCGCCGCTGCCCGCGGGGCTGGTGGTGGTGATGCTGAAGCCCTTGCCGGCTTGCAGCGTGAACTCCAGCGCGCCGGAGCCGCCGTACACCGCAGTCTGCGAGCCCGCCACCCCGGTCTGGGTCACGGTGTAGGTGTAGCCCGTGAGGGGGCAGCTTACGGTCAGCTTCGGCGCCGTCAGGGGGCCGCACAGGGTGGCTTCCTGGATGGTAACCACCGGCCGCGCGGGGGTAGCGGGCTGCGCACTGATGGTAATAGAAGCCGCCGGCGAAATGCAGCCGTCGCTATTCTTGGCCGTGACGGTATGCGGGCCCGCTGCCTGACCTGTGTAGCCCCCGGCCGGATAAGCCGCGTAAGTGCCGTTATCCAAGCTGAACGTAAGGCCCGTAGTGCCCGAGGTGATGGTGACCGTGCCCGTGCTTACGGCGCAGGTGGGGTCCACTTTGCCCAGCGTGGGGGTAGTGGGCGTGGGCGGCTGGGCATTGAGGGTGATGGATGCCGCCGGCGAAACGCAGCCGTCGGTGTTTTTGGCTGTTACGGTGTGCGGGCCAGCGGCCAGGCCCGTGTAGCCCCCGGCCGGATAGGCAGCAAAGCTGCCGGCATCGAGCTTAAATTGCAGCCCCGCCGTGGCCGAGGTCACCGTCACGGTGCCGGTGCTTAGGGTGCAGGTGGGGTCCGCTTTGCCCAAAGTGGGCGTGGCCGGTGTGGGCGGCTGGGCGCCAATCGAGATGGAAGCCACCGCCGAAATACACCCGTCGCCGTTTTTCGACGTTACGGTATGCGGGCCCGCTGCCTGACCTGTATAGCCCCCGGCCGGATAAGCCGCGTAAGTGCCATTGTCCAAGCTGAAGGTGAGGCCCGTGGTGGCTGAGGTGATGGTGACCGTGCCCGTGCTCACGGTGCAAGTGGGGTCCACTTTGTCCAGCGAGGGCGCGGCGGGCGTGAGCGGCTGCGGGTTTACCGTAACGGAGCGGGCGCCGGAAAGGCAGGTGCGCTGGGCCGCCACCAAGCTGTAGTCCCCTGGCAGCGTGCCGGCAAAAATGCCCGTCGTATTGCTCACTGCGGCCCGCACAGGCTTGGTGCCGGTGAGGGTGTATACGTAGCCCAGCACGGGGTCGGTGACGTTCAGGGTGCCGGTGGTCACGGTGCAGGAGGGCTGCACCACGGTGGCCTCGGGCGTGGGCGGCAGCGCGTTGAAGGTGCCGGAAGTAAAATCCTGCAGCGAAGCCGTGATGGACTGCGAGTTGCGGGTTTCAACCAGGAAATAGGAAAAGCAGCTGGCAATGTTCATCCCGGCCAGGTCGATGGCGCCTTCGTAAAACAGGTTGGGCGCGTAGTCGAGGCTGCCGTTGCTGGCCCGGTAGGTGAAGCCCGCCGGCGCGGGGTAGGTCACGTGGTTCACGTTGGCGGCATACAGGGCATTGTTGGCCGGCAGCTGCACCAGGGCGCCGTTGTTCCAGCGGTACACGCTGATGGTGGGCGTGGTGCCGCCGCTGGTAAAATCACTCAGAATCAGCAGGTCGCCGTTGGCGTGCACCCCGTTGAAATTCCCGTTGGCATTCACACTGACCGGGGTGGTGAAAAACCAGAAGCCAATGGACGCGTCGCCGTTGTCGGAAGTGCGGTCGCCAAAGAAGCGCATGATGGTGTTGTTGGGCCCTGTGAGCAGCGCCCCGGCGTTGGTAATGTCGCCTTTGGCGTTGGCGCTGCCGTTGCTCCAGTGCCAATCCGTGAGCAGGTTGCCGTCTTTCGAGCCCTGCGTGAACTGGTTGTCCACGTTGCCCGCCGCATTGGCCAAGTCGAGCGAGTAGGCGTGGATGGGGTAAATTGTGGTGAAATTGGCCCAGTCGGCGGGGTTGCCGTCGTGGTAATCCGCCGTAATCTGGGCCGTGGCAGTGCCAGCCCCCAGTAGCAACGCCACCAGCACAGCCAGCAGCAGGCGTCCCCCCGCCGCAACACCTGAACAGGGGCGACCGGATGAAAATACAAGGTGTTTCATGTCGTGCAGGATAAAAAATGAGAAAGCAGGCTTCTCCCGGACAGCCCTTTTCCGGCAGGCAGCCGCGCGCCCAGCACCAGAAGGCGCCTCCAGCAGCAATTGCGCGCAACTCCCACCGATTCGCTCAGGCGCGAAACCGGGAGGCATTCAAGCAGGGCGGGTGAACATTGGCGGGCAGACGCCACCACTTGCAAGGACAGGCCGATAGCAGGCCCCGGCTCTGAGCTCATCCAGCCGGTGCCTCCTTCTTTGTATAAACAAATATATTATATATTTAATATATTCAATTGTACAAATGCGACATCTTCACTTAGCGCCCCTGAGGCTGAAACATGGCCTTAAACCAGTAGCTCTGCCGCCGCGGCGTCCTTTACCTAAATAGCTAACTGCCTCATATACTGAGGCAAAACCACTTCGACGCACTGCGCTTTCCAGATTACTCAATCAATTCCCAGCACTTTATAGGCGGCTAGTTTCATCCGGCTTAGCGGAAACAGCAAAAAAAGAAGCGGCCCCCAGTGGAGGCCGCCTCTTCGTATTTATTGTTTCACTAAAACTCACTTTTTCATTTAAGCGGGAAGCTGGCAGGCAGGCCGCTTCGGATGCTGTTTCTCACCAGTAGGAGGCGGATTGAATGGGCGCTGCCTCATTCAGCAGGGCTTGCCTGCACAACCGCACGGGAATCTGGCGAAGTGACAACTCTGACGGGGCACACGGCGGAAACGGCTGAAAGAGGACTCCCACCCAATCTTTTTCCATCCTGCCGCGCACCCGTCAGGTTGTAAATCACTCACAGTACAAATCTGCCTATTCATCTACTCCAAACCTTCCCGCACCCTCCTGCTATTCGCAGAAAATTTGCAGCAGTCTTCAGTCCATGTGGAACACCCGCGCCAGGGGCTGCACCACCGGGGAATTATCGGGGTTGGTTTCCATCAAGTCGCCCATGTAGGCCCACCAGCGCTGCATGATTTCGGTGCGCGGCAGGTCGTCGGAAGAGTGGCCGGGCAGGCGCTTCTGCACCGCAAACAGGATGCCGCTGGCGGCATCGAGGTAGATGGAATAGTCGCGGATGCCCGCTTCGTGTAGCAGGGCCGACAGTTCGGGCCAGATTTCGTCGTGGCGGCGCTCGTACTCGGCGGCCACGCCGGGCTTGAGCTTCATGGTGAAGGCTATTTCTTCCATATTCTTTAGTTGTCAGTTGCTCGTTGTCAGTTGTCAGTTACTCATACAGTCTTAGGTCTTCCTAACAACTGACAACGAGCAACTAATAACTAAAATCTACTGCACCGGGGCGCCTACCGACGCCGGCGTGAGCGTGACCGGCCCCAGCAGACCCGACTCCAGCGGCTTCCAGCCCTCGGTGGTGAAGAGGCCGTCGGGGCCGCGGTTTTCCTTAAGCTTGGCGGGCATGTTGGTATTGTAGAAAATCTTCCAGTCGACGTGGTTGCGGTCCAGGTCCTCAATGCGGTTGGCCATCAGGTTGCTTACCGTCACGGTGAGGGTGTTGCTGGCCTTGAGCTGGTTTTTGGGCAGGTACACCTGGTAGGCCGGGCCCAGCAGCGTGGCCACGGGCTGGCCGTTGAGCTGCACGCGGGCGCTCTGGGCCACGCGGCCCAGGTCGAGCAGGAAGCCGTCGGCGGTGCCTTGCGGCAGGGCGAAGGTGGTGGTGTAGCTGGCCGCGCCCGAGAACTTCTTGCCGGCCTCGCCCAAGTTCGTCCACGAAGTCAATTCCTTGAGCTGCTGCTTGGCCGGCAGTTCGGGGCCGCCCGAAACGAAGCTAAGGTCCCAGGGCGTGGAGAGGGCCTGGGGCGTGGCGGTGAGGGTAAGGTAGGGATATACCGGGCCGGTGGCGGTGGCCTCGTTGGTGTCTAGCAGGCAGGTTTCGCCGGGCGCCAGCTGCACGTACACTTCGGGAGTGCCCTGGGCTGTGGGGCGTAAGGTGGCCAGCCCGGCCTGCTCGGTCATGGGGTTGAAGAGAGTGGCCGATTTGGCGGCGGTGGCCAGCGGCACCCAGGCGGCCACGGGCTTCTCGCCCCAGTTGGCCAGGAAGTAGGTATGGCCGCCCTCGTGGCGGCGGCGAATGAATTCCAATCCATTGTCCACCAGTGTTTCGCGCTTCACGCCGGCTTGGGTCAGCAGCTGGCTCACGTCGGCGCCTAGCAGCACGCGTCCCTTGCCCACGGTGGCTTGGCGCACACCGTCTTTGGCGTCTTTGAATTTGAACTGGGCCAGCAGCTTCTGGAAGTTGACGCGGCGGTTTTCGAGGTTGCCGAGGCCGGGCACGTCGGCGGGTGCCTGGTTTTGCAGCACGATGGTGGCGCCGTTCTGGGCCAGGCGCAGCAGGCTTTCCAGCGTGAGCAGCGGCATGAGGTGGGCGTCGGGCACGAGCAACGTTTGGTAGCGGGCGCCGCCGCTGGTGAGCAGGGCGGCGCCGTCGTTTTTCACCTGCTGCACCTGCTTGTCGGAAATGAAATCGTAGCCGTAGCCCTTGGCCAACAGTAGCTCGCTGGTGCCTTCAACGGGCATGCCTTTGAAGCCATGCTCGATGCCGTCGAAGTGCTGGAGCAGCACCTTGCCCGGCCGGGTGTAAGCGTCGGACTGCGGCAGGTAGAGCAGCACATCGTTGCTGGGCTGGCCGGCTTGCAGGAAGCTTTGGGCACGGGCCGTGTACTGGTTTAGCTTGCCAAAATCCGTCCAGAACGGGTTTTGCGGATTGAACTCCACAGCGGCGTAGAACAGCCACCCGGGCCACTTGGCGGCCGGCGGCGAGTAGGCCGTGCCGTGGTAAAACACGTGGTTGACGCCCCCAAGCAGCATGCGGTCGATGGCCTTTTTAATGTCGCTCAGCTTGCTCAAGAAATGGTCATTCTCCCAGGTCGCCGTTTCGGCCGAGGCCAGCGGCTTGCCCGTGACGTGCGCGGCCGACGAGGCGAACTTGATGCGCGTGAGGTTCTCCCCTTCCGTTTCCGGAATGTCGGTGGCGGCGTATAAGTCCAGGATGTTGGCCGGCGAGCCGTGGGCTTGGTTGCGAATCAGGGCGTCGTGGGTTTTGGCCCAGGCGCCCCAGGTTTTGGTGTAGTTTTCGAGCAGCAGCTCCGAGATGGTTTCGCGGTAGTCAGTCAGCACGCGCTGGTTTTCGTCCTCGCTGGCTTTGCCAAACAGCGCGGGCAGGTGCTGGCGCAGGTCGTAGCCCCGACGCCGGCTGAACTCAGCCAGCATTGCCGGCGTCCAGTTGGCTTCGCCCTGGGCGTCGTCTACCTCGTAGGAGTCGTTGAAAAACGCGCGAATGGGCTTTACATCGTGGCCCTTGAAGGCTTTATCGAAGTAAGCCAAATAGTGGTCGGTGGCCGGCTTGGACAGGTGGTCGATGACGTCCCCTTCGCCGCCCGGGCCCGCGCGCTCCACCTGCTTGCCGTGCCAGCCCTGAAACAGGGCGTACAGCGTCCAGGTGCCGCCGGCCGGAGCCGTCCAGGTCAGCTTGCCTTTAAGGTCTACTTTGGTGGTGAGGTCGAGGGTTTCGCCTTTGTCCGAATAGGCAATCAACGTTTGCAGGGGCAGCGGCTTTTCGAAGCGCACCTGGTCGAGGGCCAGCGTCTGCAGGTTCTTGTTGGTCGCCACGGGGTCTGAAAGCTGCTTTAGGTCCACCTTGTGGCCCACGGCGTTGGCAATGGGCTTCTGCATGAACGTAACCGGCTCGGCCAGGCTGGCGCCGCCCTTCACCTCAAATGTTTTGTAGGCAACGTACTTGGAAGCATCGGCCGGCGCCACCCAAGGGCCACCAAACGGCCAGCCCGAGGCCTGCGCCATGTCGATGCCCAGCCCCAACCGGTTGGCCTCGGTGAGCGTGTGCGAGAGCATGTCCATCCACTTCGGCGAAAGGAAATCGATGAACTGGCTTTCGGCCCCCTTCACGCCGTAAATCGTGGTGATTTCCATGCCACCGAGGCCGGCTTTCTGGTACTCGGTGAGCAGGTGAGTGAGGTCGGCCTTGTTCACGGCGCTGCCCTCCCACCACCAGCGCGTCCAAGGCTTGGTTTGCTGGGTGATGGCGGGCCATTTGGGGGCCTGCGCCTGGGCGGTGAGCGAGGCAAGGAGGAGAAGGGCGAGGGAGCGTTTCATGTAGAAGAACGTCATGCAGAGCGCAGCGAAGCATCTCGCGTGCAGCAGTAATTAAGGCAGTTCCAACGATTGAATTAGTGGCGGCACGCGAGATGCTTCGCTGCGCTCTGCATGACGTTCTACTTCAGCTTATAAACCTCACTGCCGGCCAGCAGGAAGCAGCCCAGGCCGTAGTCTTCAAAGTCGGGCTTGCTGGTGTAGCTCACGGGCTGGCCGTCTTTGGGCTCCTTGCCGGTGCCCTGCACGTAGCCCAGGAAGCCGTCTTTGTGAATGCAGTCCTTCACCATGCCTTGCCAGGCTTTGGCGATGATGGGCTCGTACTGCTTGCGGTCGAGCAGGCCGTTGTTGAGGCCCCAGGCCATGCCGTAGGTGAAGAGGGCGGTGCCGCTCATCTCCTTGCCGCCGAAGTGGTTGGCATCGTGCAGGCTCACGTTCCAGAAGCCGTCGGGGCGCTGCAGGGGCGGCAGGGCCTGCATCATGGCCAGGTACATTTGCTCGTACTCGGCGCGGTGCGGGGCGTCTTTGGGCATCACCTCCAGCACGCGCACCATGGCCGCCACCACCCAGCCGTTGCCGCGGCTCCAGTAGCAGTCTTCGCCGTTGGGCTCCTTGTAGGGCGGCACAAAATCCTTATCGCGCCACCACAGCTTGTCCTGCGGGTTGTAGAGGCCGTTGCCGCCCTCGCGGGTTTTCGAGTGGTTGTAGATGGCGTACATCTTCTCATAATAGGCGTTGTCCTTCGTGATAACGCCTAGCTTGGCAAACACCGGCATGGCCATTTGCAGGGCGTCAATCCAGTTCCAGTCGTCCGCTTTCTCGCTGGCCACCATGTTGTCTACGGCCGCTTTGATGTCGTGCAGGCGCTCGGGCTTGGGGTCAATCTGGTAGAGTTCCAGATAGGTTTGGCCGGCGCACTGGTTGTCGGCATTGCGGTCCGTGGTGCCGTTGCGGATGCCCCACTGGTGCTTCTGGCCCCAGTCCACGGCGTAGTCGTAGTAGCGCGCCTGCTTGTCGGTGCGGTAGAGGGCCATCAGGCCTTCGTAGTACACGGCACGCGTCCAGATGTGGCTGGGGCGGGTTTTGTTGGTCACAATTTCCTTGCCCGTGTCCGGCCACTTCTTCATGAAGTAGTCGTTGGTGAGCGTCATGCTTTTGAGCACGGCTTTTTTCTTGGGCAGCTTCTGGGCCGCGGCGGGCTGGGCCAGCAGCAGGGCGGCGCAAAAGCAAGCGGCGAGGGTGGTTTTTAGGGGCATGGGGGTTGTGCGTTTCACTCTCGACCATCAGCCGGTCATGCAGAGCGCAGCGAAGCATCTCGCTGGGGAAGTAGTCAATCAAATTAATGCGTTGCGCACGCGAGATGCTTCGCTGCGCGCTGCTGACGTTTTAGGAAGCCTTCTTCTCCACCTCCACGGCGTACACCTGCTCGGAGCCCTCAAAGTTGGCCCGAAAAACAATCCACTTGCCATCGGGCGTGAAGTGGACGTTGGGTTCCAGCTTATAGCCGTGGGCTTTCATGTTCACCAGGCGCTCGGTGAGGAACTTGTCGCCTTCGGGCCGGAAAAGGTTAATCCACATGCCGTCGGGGGCTTTGGCCACCTGGCCGGCGTCGCCGCCGTCGCCAGCGAAAAGCTTCTGGTCGGGCGAGATGTTGAAGTGGATGGACCAGTCGTTGCGGTCCATCTGGTAGGCGCGTTCCTGGCCGGTTTTCACGTCGGTGCCGCCCAGGTAAAACGTGACGCTGCGCGGCTTCTGCATGTCGAACCAGATGGTTTTGCCGTCGGGGCTGAAGAACTCGTGGCCCGCGATTTCGCCATCCACCGTGCGCTTGTGCACCAGCTTCACGGCCTTAGTTTTGGTATTGATGTGCCAGATGCGGTCCACCTTGTGCCAGGGGCCCTCGTGGCAAAACATCAGCAAATCGGGGTCGGTGGGCGAAAACTGCACGTGGTTCAGCCAGGCATTGTCGGTAAATAGCTTGTCGACCCGTCCCTTGCCGTCGGTGCTCACCGTGAACAGCGTGCGCGGCAGCTTGGCCTCGTAGATGCGGTTGAAGAAGTCGCTCTTGGCCGGGTACTGGCGGTAAATCTCCTTTTCCGCATCAGAGCCCAGGGCGCCGCCCAGCTGGGTTTCATCAGCGTTGAGCGAAGTGATGTCGGCCTTGAAATCGGCGGGGAACACGAACACGCGGCGGGTTTTCTTGCTGTCCACGCTGGTGGCGTACACGGTGTCCTGCACCTGGTAGAACACCTCGCGCCGCTTGCGGCCCACAATCTCGCCCTTCACCTGCTTGAAGTAGCGCGTCAGCGGCTCGGTTTGGCGGGTTTTCAGGTTCAGCAGGCGCAGCTGGTGGCCCCGGTCGTCGGTGTGGTAAATCACCATCAAATCCTCATTGCCCTTGCCCTTCACAAACGGGTTGTTGTGGAAGTAAAAGCTGGCGTTGTCGCCATCCTGTTGGGTGAGGCGCACCACCTTGTGGCCGGTGTCGGCATCAATCCATTCGGCAGCGGGCATGGGCTTCTGCGCGCCCGTAACCAGCTTGGTCTGGGCGTGGCCGGCCAGGCTGAGCAGCAGGCCGCCGGCAATAGGCAAGTAGCGGTTGGTTTTCATGGGGTGGGAATGGAGGTAAGCACCCGCAAGAACTTGCCGGCCTTTGCCCAAACCTTCCTGTACTCTTCGGTGGTGTTGCTGGAGGCCCCTTGAAACCACAGTGCCAACGACAGTACGCCCGGTGATTGGCGAACAGTGCCACTGGCAACGAGAAGCTCAGGCAGATTAGTTAAGCTGGTCCGATTGTTACCTTGCCGCAGCCTGGTTGCTAATTCGCTTCATCCTTCTCTTTCTGCTATGAACCGTCGCCTTTTATTTCTTCCGGCAGCCCTCACCGGCGCATTAAACTTGGCGGGGGGACGTGCCCAAGCCCAGCTGCGCGTCAGCGTTGGCCCCACCCTGGGCCTGAATGTGACCACGGCCCCGTATTTCGAAAGGCGGTCCTTTGCCACCACCCATACCCAAGGGGTTGAGGCTGGCATCCAAGCTTACATTGGCCAGAACCATTGGGAACTGCAGCCCGCATTGCTCTTTTCGCAAAAAGGGTTTGGCATCAACGATAACTACACCGAGGAAAGTGCGGGGCAAACCACCATCATTGTGACCAAAAGCACCTACCGGCTCAACTACCTCACGTTGCCGCTAAACCTGGCCTACAACCAGCGGGCCGACGGCCAGGGCTTCTGCCTTTTTGCGGGCAGCTACGCCGGGGTGCTGCTTGGTGGCACCTATTCAAATGGCATCAGCTACTCTGTCCGCACCCCGCGTTCCGCCTCGGGCGGCTATTCGGAGTTTTCGGGGCCAGTAGCCGGGGGCGACTACTTCTCTAACACCTTCGGCGACAAGGCCTACTATTGCCGACGCTTCGATTTCGGCGTGCAAGGCGGCCTGGGCTATCGGCACGGTCCCCTGTTGGTGCAGGCGGGCTATAGCTTAGGCCTGCGCAACCTTGGGGCCGACTTCCAACTCGGCAATGGCTCGACAGTGGACGGTCCTACTTTCCGAAATCGGGCTTTTCAGGCCTCCTTTGCCTACTTGTTTTCCTTCACAAAATAGCGGGTTGCTTATTGCCGGCTGGTCCCCGGCCCTATGTTTAGCTGCCGCAGCCGCCACAGCCGCCGCAGCCACCTTCGCAGCCGCTGCTGCCGCAGCCCGAGCCGCCGCTGTCGCCGCTATCTGAGCTGGGTGGGGGCGCCAGGCTAGCAGCCACTGCGCCCATGCCCCACCTCCGCAGCTCAGCCACCCCGAAGAAGGCCACCGAAACAGCCACCAAGTGCCCCGACACTGGGCCGCCGCTGCGGCGCTGCGCCACTTGGTCAGCACGCACTTCTGGGATGAAGCGCTGCAGCAGGCGCGTGCCGCAGCCGGTGGCCCACGCCTCCGCGGCGGTCCGGTAGCTCCATGCCAGCACGGCGAGCACAAGCAACGACGCACACAGCAACCCCACGGGCCGGTCCCGGTGCAGGCCCACTCCTATTTTGGCTAGACCGAAAAGGCTCAAGCCGAGCGCCGCCAGGAGCGGTATGCGATTGAGCTGCTTGCGCCGGGCTGGCGGCAGCAGCAAACCTTTGGCTTCCAGGGCGGCATCGAGGGCTTGCAGGGCCGCTACGTTGGGGTTAGCGGCCTGCTTCAGCAGCGCATCCAGTTCGGTGCTGCCGTCCGGCCGAATCAAATCCCACACGGTACGCTCGTAGGGCTCGGCGGGCGGGGCGGCGTCGGTACGCCTGATTTGGCGCCCGGACATTAGCTCGGCGTGGCCGGTGCTGACTAGCGCAGCAATGGCGTTTTCGGCCACCAGCTGGCCGCGGCCGCTTAAGCGGACCAGCTCGTAGGTGCCGAGCGGGGCGCCGGCGTAGTCGGTTTCGGGTCCGCGCCCGGCACGCCGCAGCCACCACACCACGGGCACCAGCAGCAGGGCCAGCCCCCAGAACAGCGTCAGAAACTCCGGTCCGTACCAGTTCAGCGGGTTCAGGGGCGTGCGCGCGCCACAGCCCAGCAGCCCCAGCATCGCCAGGAGCCCCAGCTCCACACGCCCGTTGGGCCGCCGAAACGGCCACCGCGGCCGCGGCAGCAGCCAGTGCTTCCGCAGGTTGATGCGCCGAAAGTGCGGCGCCTCGCCAAATCGCACCGCTGCTTCGGGCCAGATGTCGGCCGGCGGCAGGGTTCCAAAAGCGGCCGTGTAAGAGTTTAGCGTGCGGGCGTACCAATCTTCAAACTTCTGGCCCTCGGCCGCCCCGCCCCGGGTGGGCCCGTGGTGCAGCGGGAAGCCCAACACCTGCCCGCACAGCTCGTCCCAATACGAACGGGTGTAGACGAGGTGCAGGTGCCAAGCCTGGTCCACTTCGTCGGAAGGCGTGACCGGGTGCCCGCAGGTAGCGGCCAGAAAGAGGAATTTCTTGTACTCCAGCACCACCCGGTGGGCGAAATCCACGGGCCAGCCATTGTCGCGGGCCAAGCGCCGGGAGAAGGAGAGCGAAGCCCCGCCGTCGAGGTCAAGGGCTTGTAGTCGGGCCCACAGTTGGGCCAGGGCTGCGTGGTTCCCTGCAGCGCTTTCAGCTAGTTTTTTCAACGCTTCAAAAGTAAGGGCCTTATACTATTCCTTTCGAAAAACCACGCTTTAAAACCCAAAGCAACAATAAGATAATATAGCCCCCACGCATTCGCGCCAACGCCGACAATCGGCAGCATGCAGGTGCCATTTCTTTAGCCCCAAGCCAGCCGCCAAACGCTGCTACCGGCGCTCCCGCCGGCTGCCCCCGAAAAGCCGCCCCCGCTCATTGCTGACCAGAAAGGTGGAATCTGTCAGGAAAACCAGCCCTTCGGCCTGCCCGGTGGTGGGCAGTGCCCGGAAGCGCTTCGGCCCGTCGAACAAAGGACGCCCCGGGGCATTAGTGAACAAAAACACGCCGCCGTAGCCCAGCAGGGCTACTGTGCTGCCGTCAGGGCTGATGTCTGCCGCCGTGATGGGGCGGCCGAGGCGAATGCTGTCGCGCAGCACAGCCACGTAGCGGCCCGGGTGCGCCGGCAGCACGTAGTGCTTGGTGAGTTGGCGCAGGCTGCGGTCTTTGCTGAACAAATGCAGCGTGTCCTGGTAAAAGTAGAAGGCTTCGCAGTCGAAATTGCGGTGGCCCCGGTGCGGCGGAAACGCAGTTTGGTCGGGGTAACGAAAGGCGATGGTGTCAACATTCGGGCGGCCACCGCGCAGGCTCAGGCGGTAAATGGCCAGGTCGCGGCGCTGGCTGCGGTTGTTGCCAAAGTCGCCGATGTAGAGGCGGCCGGTGGGGTCGCGGGCCAGGTCTTCCCAGTCGCGGTTGGGCAGCGGCGCGAGGTCGAGCCGGCGGCGCACCGTGCCGGGCAGCGAAAACTCGGTGAGTTGCGCAGGCGTGCCGCCGTCGCCGTGCGTCCAGAAGCCACCCAGCGTGTCGGCACAAGCCAGGCCAGAGCTTTCGCGCACGCTGCGTGGCAGGCGGCCGATTTTTCGCACTTTGCAATGAGCCCGCTGGAAGCTTCCCCGGCCGTGGTTGGCCGGCGCGCCGATGAGCACGGCGTGCAGGAAAACGAGGACGGGAAAAAGGGCGTCGCGCAGCAGGTGGAGCATGGTCGAGGCAAAAATCTTTTGCGTATTACGCCAGTTACGACAGGAGGTGAGAAGCCACTTTGCCTGCAATCCTACTTTGCACTTGCCGCATGAAAAGTATCGCCTTTCTGATTCTGTCTACCGCCACGGCGCTGCTAAGTTCTCTGTCATCTCTCAACGCCCAAACCGCCACGCCCGCATCCTTACAACAACTTTTGTGGGAAAGCCGCTGGAAGAAGCGAGTGCTACTGATAGCCGCCCCCACAACGCAGCACGTCGACTTCCAGCAACAAAAGGCACTGCTCGCGCCCCAGGCTGCAGCCTTGGCCGAGCGCGACTTTCTGGTACTGGAAGTCCTATATGCTCAGCTAACAGCAGCTGACCAGCAGTTTCTGGCGCAGCAAATAGGCATTAAGCCGCCCGCGTTTGCAGCTGTACTCATCGGTAAAGACGGCGGCGTGAAAGAAAAGAGCAGCCGCCCAATTACGCCCGAGGCACTTTTCGGCATCGTGGACAAGATGCCGATGCGACGCGAGGAAATGAAGCGCAGGAAATAGCGCCCTGTTCTTGGAGGGCCTGTCACTGCGGGCGCAGCGAAGCAATCCGTCCTGTCAAAACCAGATACTGTCTTAAGCGACAAAGCCCCGGCGCCATATGGTACCGGGGCTTTGTCACATTATTGGGCTAGTCGCTATGAACAGGACGGATTGCTTCGCTGCGCTCGCAATGACAGGCCCTCCTAAGGATAGACGGCTAGCTCCTACCCCAACGACTTCGTGAAGCCCACTTTAATCTTGAGCTGGAAATCCGAAATCACCTTAAAAATCTCCTTGAGCGTCACCTGCTCCACTTTAGTGAGAGTCTTGGGGTCGAGGTAGTTGTCGGGCGCCACGTTGTCGCTGATGATTTGGGCGGCTTGCTTTTTCAGGCGCACGCCCATCAGGTAATAGTAGGACTGAAGCAGCTCCTGGGCTTCGCGTTCGGTGAACACTCCGGCGGCGCGTAGGGCTTCGAGCCGCTCGCCGGTGTTGGTGGCGAAGATGCGGTGCTTGAGGGCATACATGCGTACCAAATCGACGATGGGCGACATGGTGCGCTTGAGGTTGAACACCTGCTGCGAGCCCACGGCGAAGGTGCGGATGTTGCGGAAGAAGGTGAGCGGCGGTTCGTACTGCAGCGCGTTCACAGCCATGTAATGGAAGAACCGCTCGCGCGGCTTTTGCAGCTCGGCGTCTAGGAAGGCGTGCAGTTCGTCCATGATTTCGGCGTCGCCATAGATATAGCGGCAGTCGAAAG
The DNA here is from genome assembly GCF_015694735.1 of Hymenobacter properus. Classification (GTDB taxonomy): domain Bacteria; phylum Bacteroidota; class Bacteroidia; order Cytophagales; family Hymenobacteraceae; genus Hymenobacter; species Hymenobacter properus. The sequence continues at coordinate 1,401,946 of NZ_JADQDP010000001.1, forward strand.
AGGCCGCGAACTGCATGCCGGCCTCGGGGTTGGCCTCGGTCATCCACTCCACGTAGTTGCGTTTCCAGTGCGAGAGCGAGTGCGTCCATTTCGGATTTTTGGCCATGAAGCCGCCCTCGCAGTAGCTGAAGCCGATGGCGTTGAGCTGGTCGCTCACCATCTCGGCAAATTTCAGAAAGTAAGCGCGCACCAGCTCGCGCTGCTCATTGGCCTTGTCTTCGTAGATAATGGCGTTGTCCTGGTCGGTGAGCAAGGTTTGCTCCTTGCGGCCCTCGCTGCCCAGCACCATGTACACAAAGCGGGCCGGCGGCGGACCCAGCTCCGCAATGGCGCCCTCAATGAGCTTGAGGGCAATGGTATCGGACACGGTGGTAATGACCTGGTTCACGATTTCGGGCTTCACGCCTCGGTTCAGGAGCTGGTACACCATTTCCGGGACTTGCTCCCAGCGGCGCTTTAGCTCGGGCACGGCCTGGGCCTGCTTCACGCTCTGAATGAAGATGAACGGCGACTGCGCCTGGTCGTCGGTCAGCAGCTTGTTGCGGCTCAGGAAGCCCACGTACTCGCCATCGGTTTCCACCAGCAGGTAGCGCGTCTTGGTCCGGAACATCAGCAGAATGGCCTCATACACAAAGGCCCGCGAGCTGATGCTGACCACCGGCGCATCCATAATGGTTTCGACCGGCAGGCGGGCGTCGGCCAGGCCGGCCACCACCTTGTCGCGCAGGGTGATGTCGGTGACGTAGCCGATGATGTGGCCGTCTACGTCGGCATTGGTAATGAAATAGCAGCTGGTGCGGGCCTCGGCCATGCGGCGGGCCACTTCGTGAATGGGCGTGTAAGCGGCGCACAGCACCATGGGCCGCAGCTCCAGCGTTTCGATGCGGCGCGAAAACAGCTGGTCCGACGCCAGGTAGCTCTGGCCGGCATGGGTGAGGGGGCGCACAAAGTGGGCGTATTCCTCATTGAGCATGCGCTGCCCGTAGCGCGCCGTGAAGAAGTGAAAGAAGCCTTCATAACCCTGGCACAAGGCCAGAAACTCGCGCCGGTGCAGGAAGTACACGCGGGTATTTTTCTTGGCCACCACCGTGCGCAGCGACTTTTTCCGGTTCAGCAGCAGCGACACGCCACCGTAGCAGTCGCCGCGCCGGCTGTACTCCACCACGCGCCGGTTCTGCTGGCTGTCGTAAAAGAACGTCTCGTACTCGCCTTCCACCAGAATGTCGAGCCCACGCAGCTTGGTTTCGTCCTGAAAGTAGATGACGCCCTCCCGCGGGTGCTGCACTTCCTGCAATCCCGCGGCCACTTCGGCCAGCACGTCCTCGGGCAGCAGGTCGAAGGGCTTGACGGTGCGGAGAAAATCGAGTTTATCGGACATAAGGCAAGAGGCTGGTAGTATTCAGGAATAAAAGAACGTCATGCAGAGCGCAGCGAAGCATCTCGCCAGCAGTAGTAATTAGTTGAAGCAGGCGAGATGCTTCGCTGCGCTCTGCATGACGCTCATTATTAGCTGGTCAATTTATCGAATCAACCAAAAAGCCAGCAACAGAAGCGCCAGCGTGCCCACTAACAGCCACGGCGCCACGCCGATGCGCAGCCGCTTCCGCCGCAAGGGCCGCACGGGGCGCTCAGGCGGCACGGTCACGGGCGTTTGTTGGGCAATGGTTTCGTCAGTGATGAGACCCTGGCGGCGCATCTCGAAGTAGCAGCGGGCGGTGGCGCGCACGTCCACCAGCGCGTCGTGGGCATGGAGCAGCGGCTCGTGAAACAGCCGCTCGTACAGCTCGCCCAGCCGCAGAAAGCCCTGTGTGGCGTGGCGCACCAGTGGGCCAGTGGCGCGCATTGTGCAGAAAGTGGGCAGTTCGGCCAGCACGTTTTTCAGGCCGGCGCGGTGGAAGCCCACGCCCACCATGTGAAAATCGAGCTGCATGAAATGGGCTACCACCAGCGGCTGGTAGTGCAGCAGGTCGCGGTGCAGGCGCTGCATCACGGCGTGGCGCGGGCGGCCGTTGGCGCGCAGAAAGTCGACCGTGAGGCCGTGCACGCGGCCCGACTCCGGGCTCATGTCGTAGTCGCTGGGCTGGATGTAGTGGTTTTCGGCCTTGATTTCGCGGCCGTCGGGCGTGCAGATTATCCAGGCCAGCTGCACGATGTGCGGCCAGCTTTTGCGGCTGGCGTAGGGCTTGGTCCAGTCGCGCGGGATGCCCGAAGTTTCGGTATCGACGAACAGCAGGTAGTCTTTCACAGCGCGACCGACGGATGATAACGGGCGGAAAGAACGTCATGCAGAGCGCAGCGAAGCATCTCGCGGGCAGTACCAATCCTTTTGATGGGTTTACTGCTACACGCGAGATGCTTCGCTGCGCTCTGCATGATGTTCTTCCTATTCGAACCTAAACCAGCTCCGACGACGCCCGCTTCAGCAGCTCCGGCCGGAGCACGATTTTGCGGGGCGTGCGCGTCTGGGTGTCGTGCTGAATCATTTCCAGCAGCAGGCGAATGGCGGCACCGCCCATCTCCTCGCAGCGCTGGTCGATGGTGGTGAGCTTGGGCTCGGTGAGCGAGGAAAAGGTTTCATTGCCGAAACCGACCAGCGCCACGTCCTGTGGCACGCGCAAGCCCTTTTCCTTAAGAGCATCCAGCGCTCCCACGGCCGTGAAGTCGCCCGACGAGAAGATGGCGTCGGGCGGCTGCGGCAGGTCCAGCAGCTGGCGGATGCCGGCCGCGCCGTCTTCCAACGACATATCGTGGCAAAGCACCACCAGTTCCTCTTCCAATGGCACGCCGGCCTCTTCCAGGGCCTGGCGGTAGCCGGCATACCGGTCCTTGAAGATATTGAGGTGCTGCGGGCCACCGAAGTGGGCAATGCGCCGCCGGCCCTGGGCCAGCAGGTGCCGGGTGGCTTCGTAGCCGCCGCGCTGGTCGTCTACCACCACGGCGCTCACCTCGCTGCCGTCGAGAATGCGGTCGAAAAATACCAGGGGCAGGTTGCGCTGCCGAGCCTTCTCGAAGTGCTGAAAATCGTGCGTGTTACGGGCCAACGATACCAGGATACCATCGACCTGGGCGTTCATCAGCGTTTCCACGTTTTTGGCTTCGTGGGCGTGGTCCTCGTTGCTTTGGCACAGCATCACGTTGAAGCCGGCCTGATTGGCCACGGCTTCCGCGCCCTTCATCACGAGGGCAAAGAAGTGACCATCGATGTTCGGCAAGATGACGCCCAGCGTGTTGCTACGGCCCTTGCGTAGGGCGGCTGCCAAATGGTTGGGCTGGTAATCGAGCTGCTCGGCCAGCTGCCACACGCGCTGGCGGGTGGCTTCGCTGATGCGCGAGTGTCCGCTCAACGCCCGCGACACGGTCGAAACGGCGAGTTTCAGCTCCTTGGCAATGTCCGAGATAGAGGCGCGTTTGGGCGTCAAGGGGAAAGGAGAATAGGTGGGAAAGTGAGCCAGGTGGGAAAACGCAAAAGTAGGCCTTTCCCTTGGCCTATTTGCACCCGCTATCCATTAATTCTGCTGCTTATTCCTGCCACACGGCCACGCCGCCCGGTTCCAGCTCGCGGGTGCCCACCAGTAGCTTGGCACTGGCCGGCGCGGGCACGGCCTGCTTGCTGGACGTGAAGTTGGTGGCTACCCAAAACCCGTCGCGCCAGTTCACCATCAGCTGGTCGGGCAGGTTCTCCACAGCCACGTTGGCGGCAGCGTATACCTGCCGCAACACGTCACGCTCCAGGTCGCCGGCCAGCGACTCGGCACCCACGTAGGTGACGGTGCCCTTGCCCAGCTTGCGCGTGACCACGGCCGCCGCCCCGGCATAGAACTGGTCGGCGTAGGTGGCCAGCACATTGGTACCGGCGTTGGGCACCAGCTGCTCGCCCCAGCTGCCCCAGTCGTATTTTTTGGCCGCGGCCGTCACCTGCCCTTTCACCTGGCCGGGTAGCATGTCGAAGGGCCGGTCGTTGAATTTCGCCCCAATAAGGTCGAGGATGGGCATGGCCCAGAGGCCTTCCCAGAGCATGCCGCGGCGGTCTTTCTGGCCGGTCCGAACGCTGAGCACGAGGTGGCCGCCGTTCTGCACGTAGGCGGTCCAGCGGTCCACCAGCGTTTTGTCCAGCAGCTGATAAGCCGGCGCCACCACGAAGGGATACTTGCTGAAATCCTGGTCTTCGGTGATGACGTCGACCGGGCAGTTCAACGTTTTCAGGCCGCGGTAGTAGCGCAGCAGGTGGCCCATGCTGTTCCAGCGCGTTGTGGAAGTCTGGTTGTCGAGGTCGAAGCGGTTGTCGACGTTGTAGAGCAGGGCGGTACGGCGGGCGGCGTGGCGGGCGGGCATGGTCGCGTTGGGCTTCCGCAGCTGGCGTAGCTGGGTCACCTCGCGCATGGCCTGGGCGTATTCGAGGCCGCCGGGCAGGGGCGTCACGCCGTCGGGCCCTACAAAGCCGTAATGGTACAGCTCGCTGCCCGCGCGTGGCTGCCGGTAGCGGTACGAGCAAATCAGGTTCGCGCCCGAGCCGAAGGCGTGCATCAGCCACATGTGCACGGCACCGGGCAACGGCTGCGGGTTCACGTCGCCCCAGTTCACCTGGCCGGGCTGCAGCTCCATCACGCCGGAGTAGCCGTTCAGGGGGCGCGTGAAATCGTGCATGAAACCCAGCATGGCCCCGTTGCCCAGCCGGAAACCCAGTGGACCGTTTTCGGGAAATACCTCGCCGTGCACGGGGTACACGGTCCAGGTAGTGATGTCGACGTCCTTGCGAGTGAGGGCGGGGTTCACGTCGCGGTGGGTGGCCATGTGGTTGGTGGTCACCCACTGGTGGCGGCTGTGCTGGCGCAGCGTGGCGGCCTGCTCCCGAATGTAGTCGGCCGCTTCATCGGCAAACCAGCGCTCGAAATCCAGCAGGGCGTGCGGATTGGGCGTGGCCACCAGCTCGTCAGGGTTGGGGATGCGGATTTGCTCGAAATTCTGGTAAAGCTGCGACCAGAACACGTTGCCCCAGTCGCGGTTCAGGTTGTCGATGGTGCCGTACTTCTGCTTCAGCCAAGCCTGAAATTTGGTTTTGCTAAAGTCATCGTAGGAAAACTGGCGGCCGTAGTGGCTCAGCTCGTTGTCAATCTGCCAGCCCACCACGGCCGGGTTCTGGCCGAAGCGCTGGGCCAGTTGGGTATTGATTTTGGCCACATACTGCCGAAACAACGGCGAGCTCCAGTTGCCCTGCTCGCGGGTGCCGTGAGCCTGGCGGCGGCCCTGGGCACTCACCATCATCGTTTCGGGGTGGTTTTCGGCCAGCCACACGGGCGGCGCGGCGCTGGGCGTGCACAGCACCACCTTCAGCCCGGCCTGGCTGGCCAGCTTCACCGCGCGCTCCAACCAGTCGAGCGAATATTTACCTTCCTGCGGCTCGTACAGCCCCCAGGCAAATTCGCCCATGTGCACAAACTCCAGCCCCAGCTTCCGCATGTTGGCAAAGTCGCGCGCCCACTGGCTTTCGGGCCAGGCCTCGGGGTAGTAGTATACCCCGATGGTCATCATGTCGGCCGCCGGGAAGTAGTCCGGGGTTGCTTTGGCAACGGCAGCAGCCTTCGAAGCTTTGGGCGCTTTCTGAGCCGAGGCAGCAGGGGCATTCAGCAGGGCAAGGCCGGTGAGGAGGGTGCCGAGCGCGCGGTATTTGTGGGACATGGGGTGTATTGCAGGCTGTTATTAAAAGCAGAACGTCATGCTGAGCGCAGCCGAAGCATCTCGCGTGCTGAAGTAATCCAATCGCAAGAAAAGAATTACTACCACACGCGAGATGCTTCGGCTGCGCTCAGCATGACGTTCTAAAATGATGTTTCCGAAGGCAACCGCTTACTCCGCCGGCACGCCCTTATAGTGCACTTCCGACTGCTCGCGCAACCGCCCGGCGCTGAATTCCGGCGTCACGTCGCGCTGCGGGTCGCCCAGCATCTCGTAGCCCACCATAAACTTGCGCACCGTGGCCGAGCGCAGCAGCGGCGGGTAGAAGTGCATGTGCAGGTGCCACTCCGGGTGTTCCTGGCCGTCGGTGGGGCGCTGGTGCAGGCCTGCCGAGTACGGGAAGCTGATGTTGAACAGGTTGTCGTAGCGGATGGTGAGGCGGCGCACGGCGTCGGCCAGGGCGGTGCGCTCTTCGTCCGTGAGCTGGGTGATATCCTGCACGGCCCGACGCGAGATGATGATGGTTTCAAAGGGCCACACGGCCCAATAGGGCACCAGCACCACAAAATGCTCGTTTTCGAGCACCACCCGCTCCTTCTTCTCCAGCTCAATTTTCAGGTAGTCGCTGAGCAGGGTGCGGCCGTGCTCCTGGAAGTAGGCCAGCTGCTGCGTGGTTTCCTTGGCGGGCTCGCCGGGCACGGTGCGCTGGGCCCAAATCTGGCCGTGGGGGTGCGGGTTCGAGCAGCCCATCATCGGGCCCTTGTTCTCGAAAATCTGCACGTAGTTGATGTCGGGTCGGGCGCCGAGCGTCTGGAATTCTTCCACCCACAAATCGACCACCCGCCGGATGGCGGGCACCGTCATTTGCGGCAGGGTCAGGTCGTGGCGCGGCGAGAAGCAGATGACGCGGCAGACGCCCGACTCGGCCTCGGCCCGCAGCAGGCCGCCTTCGTTCACGCCGCCAGTGGGCACGTCGGCGGTGAGGGCGCCGAAGTCGTTGTTGAACACGAAAGTCGACTCGTACTTGGGGTTCTGCTCGCCGCCCACACGACTGTTGCCGGGGCAGAGGTAGCAAGTGGGGTCGTAGGCGGGGCGCTGCTCCTGCTCGGGCTCTTCCTGCTGGCCCTGCCAGGGGCGCTTGGAGCGGTGCGGCGACACAAGGACCCATTCGCCGGCCAGGGCGTTGAAGCGGCGGTGCGGGTGTTCGGTGGAATCGAAGGAAGTGGACATGATTTCGGGAATTTTGAGGGGAACGTCATGCAGAGCGCAGCGAAGCATCTCGCGCGCAATACTGACTCAATCGAATTGATTACTTCGGCACGCGAGATGCTTCGCTGCGCTCTGCATGACGTTCTATTGGGCTTCAACCACCGCCCCCACCCCGGCCACAATCGTGGTCTGGTAGGTTTCCAACTTCAGGCCCAGCTTCTCCTCATACGCCTTGCTCACGCTTTCGATAAACGCATCCACCTTATCCGGGGCCACCAGGTTGATGGTGCAGCCGCCGAAGCCGCCGCCCATCATGCGGGCACCGAACACACCAGGAGCTTTCTGGGCGGCTTCTACCAGCACGTCCAGCTCGGCGCAGCTCACCTCGTAGTCGTCGCGCAGGCCGGCGTGCGAGCCGTACATCTCCTTGCCAAAACCCGCCAAATCGCCGGCATTGAGACAGTCGCAGGCCCGAATGAGGCGGGCGTTTTCCTGCACCACGTAGGCGCAGCGGCGGAACACGGTGCCGCCCAGCTCGCCCTTCAGGGCTTCAAGCTGCTCCATGGTGGCGTCGCGCAGGCTGCTGATGCCTTCGTAGTGCTGCTGCAGGATGCTCACGCCGCGCTCGCACTCCTGGCGGCGGGTGTTGTACTCAGAACTGGCGAGGCTGTGCTTCACGCCCGAGTTGCAGAGCACGATGCGAGCCGCTTGGGTATCGAAGGGGAAATACTCGTATTCGAGCGAGCGGCAGTCGAGGCGCACCACCTGGCCGTCGCGCCCGAACAGGCTGGCAAACTGGTCCATGATGCCACACTGCACGCCGGCGTAGGTGTGCTCGGCAAACTGGGCGACGCGGGCCAGCTCCATCTTCTCAAAACCGGCATCCAGCAGCTTATTAAGGGCGAAGGCCAAGCCGCACTCGATGGCGGCCGACGACGACATGCCCGCGCCCAGCGGCACGGTGCCGGCAAACACGCAGTCGAAGCCCGGCACATCCACGCCACGCAGCTGAAACTGCGCCGCTACGCCCAGCAAGTAGTTGGCCCAGTGCGTGTCGCTAGGTGCGATTTCGGCGGCGTTGTCCAGGTCCAGGGTTTCATTCAGGTCGTGCGCCACCAGCCGGATTTGCGCGCCCTTGTTCAGCCCCACGGCAAACACCGCCTCCTTGTCCACGGCTGCGGGCAGCACGAAGCCGCCGTTGTAGTCGGTGTGCTCGCCGATGAGGTTCACGCGGCCGGGGGCCCGCACCAGCAGCGGCGCGTAGCCGAAACGTTGTTGAAAATCAGCCGCCAGGGCTTGGGCAAGGGTTGCAGACATGGAGAGCGGAGGAAATGAAAACGGGTGGATGGTACGGCCTTGGGGCACTGAGCAGCGTACGCAGACGCGGCCGGACAGGCCAATTCCGGCGCCTTAGGGGCCGAAAAGTACTGTCTAACTTTCAAAGGCAGGCAATCGTTTGCCGGGACCGCAGGAGCCGGGCCGCGTACTTTTGCGGGGTACTTCGCCTTTACTTTTTCCGCCTGCCTCATGTTCAAGCGCCCTACGTTTCTGTTGCTGCTGAGCTGCTTTTGCCACCTCTTTTCTGCCAGCCAAGCTCAGGCCCAGAAGCCTGCGAAAGCACCCGCCGGCGACGTGTACGTGGACAAAAAAGGCGTGCTGCGCTGGCAGAAGGGCGGACAGGAAGTGGCACTGTTTGGCGTGAACTACACCGCGCCCTTCGCCTACTCCTACCGCGCCATCCAGAAAGTGGGCGGCAACCACGAGCAGGCCATTCGGCAGGACGTGTACCACCTGGCGCGCCTGGGCGTCGACGCCTTTCGGGTGCACGTGTGGGACGTGGAAATCACCGACACCACCGGCAACCTGCTAGAAAATGAGCACCTGCGCCTGCTCGACTTTCTGGTGAACGAGCTCAAGCAGCGAGGCATCAAAATCATCCTCACGCCCATTGCCTACTGGAATAACGGCTACCCCGAGCCCGACACCGGCACGGGTTTTTCCAGCATTTTCTCAAAGGGCGAGGCCTACACCAACCCGCGCGCCATTGCCGCGCAGGAACGTTACCTCACGCAGTTCCTCAACCACCGCAACCCCTACACCAAGGCCCTCAATCGCGAAGACCCCGACATCCTGGCCTTCGAGGTGTGCAACGAGCCGCGCTACCACAAGCCCGAGGAGCAGGTAACGAGCTTCGCCAACCGCATGGCCGCCGCCATCAGGGCCACGGGCTGCCGCAAGCCGGTGTTCTATAATGTGTCGGAAAACCCGGACGTGTACGAGGCCATTCTCAACGCCAAGGTCGACGGCCTCACCTTTCAGTGGTACCCGCAGGGGCTGGTGGCCAACCACGCGCTGCGCGGCAACTTCCTGCCCTACGTCGACCAGTACCCCATCCCCTACCGCACCGACCCGCGCTTCCGCAGCAAGGCCAAGATGGTGTACGAGTTCGAGTCGGCCGACATCATTCAGCCCGTCATGTACCCGTTCATGGCCCGCAGCTTCCGCGAGGCGGGTTTCCAATGGGCCACGCAGTTTGCCTACGACCCGCTGGCCATTGCCCACGCCAACACCGAGTACCAAACCCACTACTTGAACTTGGCCTACACGCCCGCCAAGGCCATCAGCCTGCTCATTGCCGGCAAGGTGTTTCGCACGGTGAAGCGCGGGCAGCAGTTCCCGCGCTACCCGCAAGATTCGGTGTTCAGCGACTTCCATGTAAGCTACCGGCAGCAGCTCAGCGAGGTGAACACGCCCGAGGAGTTCTACTACACCGCCGACACGCGCACGGTCCCCAAGCAGCCGGCAAAGCTGCAGCACCTGGCCGGCGTGGGCTCCTCGCCGGTGGCAACGTACGGCGGCACCGGCGCCTACTTCCTGGATAAGCTGGCGCCCGGCGTGTGGCGCCTGGAGGTGATGCCCGACGCCGTCCCCATCCGCGACCCGTTTGAAAAAGCTTCGCTGAGCAAGCCCGTGACGCAGGTACTGTGGACCGACCAGCCGCTGCAGCTCCACCTGCCCGACCTCGGCCCCGCCTTTGCCATCAAAGGCCTGAGCGAGGGCAATAGTGCCCAAAGCCAGGCTGCTGATGGCCGCACCATCCTGCGCCCTGGCGCCTACCTGCTCTCCGCGCCCGGCAAGGCCACCGCGGCCTACACCGAGCGCACGGTCTTCAATAACTACCTGCGGCTGAGCGAGTTTGTGACGCCGAAAAACCTGGAATTGGGGCGGCAACTGCGCCACACGCCGCCAGCGCAAGCCGTGGCAGGCCAACCCCTGCGTCTCACGGCTACGCTCACCGACCTGGCCGCTACCGACAGCGTGTTTCTGGTGGCCCAGCACTACTACGGCCGCACCCGCACCCTACCAATGAGCATGCCGCGCTACGCCACCGTGGAAGCCACCGTGCCCGCTGACTTACTTTATCCAGGACAGCTGCGCTACTGGATAGTAGTGCGCAAAGGCACGCAGGCCACCACTTTTCCCGGCGGCTTCAGCGGCCAGCCGCGCGACTGGGATTACGCCCACCTCGAGCATTTTGAGGTGCCCATTGTGGCCGCCGGCACGCCGCTGCCGCTGTTTGAGGCCGGCCGTGACCAGGAGCGCATCGAGGCCCGCACCGTCGTCAACAACGCCTGGACCGACTACGTGACAACGCCGGTTGGCGCCCTGGCCTTGCGGCTGGTGCAAGGCCCGCTTCGCTCCGGCCAGGCGGCCCAAAGCGGCCCGGCTGCCAGCCTGCGGGCGTATTTTGGCGACAAACTGGCCAGCCGCACCGCCGATGTGGCCGGCTTCCAAACGGTGGTGGTACGGGCCCGCAGCAGCCAGCCCGGCGCCCAGCTCAAAGTGACCCTGACCACGAAGGACGCCGTGTCATACTCGGCCGCGTTGCCGGTGGGCGCCGAACTGCAGGAGGTTCGGCTGCCGCTCAGCGCCTTTCGGCCCGATGCGCTGCTGCTGATGCCCCGCCCCTACCCCGGCTTCAATGCCCTGCAGTACCAGCCCGCCGGCATGCCCGCATTCAAGCTGGCCGATGCTGAAGTGCTGCAGGTGATTTGGGAGGCCGCAACGCCCACCAACCAGCCGCTGACTGTCGACATCGAATCCGTGACGTTGCAGTAAGGTTTTTGCCGCAGTCCGCGTAACTTTTTTGAGAAACCCCGTATTGATGGAGCAATGCTTCTGCAATCACGGGGTTTCTTTTTTGCGTCCGTTTGTGACCAGGGCATCAATCGATTGCGCAAAGGGCGCCTTAGTAAATAACCTCCACCCTGAACTTAGGTTAATAGCGTAGCGGCCATAAGCTTGCTTACTTGATATGAGAAAAACCTTACTCTTCCTGATGTTGAGCGCGCTGCTGGGGCTGGCCAACCGCGCGCAGGCACAAACCACCCCCGTCTTCGCCAAAGGCGCCGACATCAGCTGGGTGACGCAGATGGAGCAGGCCAACTACAGCTTCTACAATGAAGCCGGCGTGCAACAGGACCTGTTCCGGCTGCTGCGCGACCACGACATGAACGCCATCCGGCTGCGCGTATGGGTGAACCCCGCCGGCGGCTGGAATGGCAAGAACGATGTAATAGCCAAGGCCATCCGGGCTCGCAACCTGGGCTTCCGCCTGCTGATTGACTTCCACTACAGCGACACCTGGGCCGACCCCGGCCAGCAGGCCAAGCCTGCCGCTTGGGCTTCGCACTCCTTCAGCCAGCTGCTGACCGACGTGTACAACCATACCTACGATGTACTGGACTCGCTGAAAGACAACAACATCGTACCCGAGTGGGTACAGGTGGGCAACGAAACCAACGACGGCATGCTCTGGCCCGACGGCCGCCGTTCCCTCAACCCCCAAAACTTTGCCGCCATCATCGACCGCGGCTACGCCGCCGTGAAAGCCGTGAACCCGACCTCTAAGGTCATCGTGCACATTGCCAACGGCTACAATAACAGCTACTTCCGCAACGTGTTCGACCAGTTGGCCGTGAACGGCGCGCGCTACGACGTCATCGGCATGTCGCACTACCCCACCGCCGCCAACTGGCCCACCCTCAATGCCCAGCTGCAAGCCAACATGAACGACATGGTGGCGCGCTACCCCGGCAAGGAAGTGATGGTGGTGGAAACCGGCATGCCGGCCACCGCCGCCATTCCCACCCAGCAAATGCTGCTCGACCTGCTGGCCAAGGTGCGCGCCGTGCCCGGTGGCAAGGGGCTGGGCGTGATGTACTGGGAGCCGCAGGCCTACAATTGGATGGGCTACGCCCTGGGCATGTGGAACAACAACGGCCAGCCCACCGTGGCTCTCAGCTCGTTTCTGAACAACCCGCCGGCCCCGGGGCTGGTGTACAACCCCGGCTTTGAGTACACGGCCGCCACCCAGACGCCGCTGGGCTGGACCACCGTGTCGACCGCCGATGCCGACGCCGACCTGACCCAGAACTACGGCCGCGCCAGCCTCTACCAGCTGGGCCACCAGAAAGCCACGGCCTACCAGGTGCGCACCTTCCAGCTGCTCAGCAACGTGCCCAACGGCACCTACACCCTGCGCGCCTGGGCCCAGAGCACCGGCGGCCAAACCACCTGCCAGCTCTATGCCAACGGCTTCGGCGGCACCGAGTTGGCTACCACCTTGCCCGCCTCCAGCATCTGGGTGCAGGTGCAGGTGCCAGGCATCGTCGTCACCAACGGGCAATGCGAAATCGGCCTGCGCTCCACCGCGGGCGCCAACCAGTCGGCGAGCCTCGACGACGTCGAATTTGTGGCCACTAGCACCACCGCGACCATGCAGGCCACGGCCACGCTCGCGGCCCAGGTATATCCCAATCCCGCGGCCGGCCAGCGCACGCTGCGCTTCAGCCTTCCCCGCCCCGAAACCGTGCAAGCAGCCCTCTACAGCCTCACCGGCCAGCTGGTGCGGGTGGTGGCCGCGCCCCAGGCGCTGGCGGCAGGCCCGCAAACCCTGCGCTGGGATGCCTCGGGGCTGGCCGCAGGTTTTTACTTCTTAAAAATCAGCCACGGCGACCAAACCGACGTAGTGAAAGTCGAACAGCTGTAAACTCCACATTTACCAAACTTTCTCACTTATCATTCCCAATTCCCATGAAACGTTTCTTTACCCTAGCGGCAGTGGGCGCCCTCACGGCGGCTTCGCTCACGGCTTCGGCCCAGTTCACGATGGACGGCATGGCCTCGGCGGCTGAAATCGGCATTGGCGTAGGCAAGTACCAGCTGGCCGGCACCTACACCGGCAACCACCTCGACGCCGACCGCGGCCTCAAGGCCCTCTACGTGGGCTACACCGCCACCACGCTCAACATCATGGTGGTGGGCTCGGCCGAATCCTCCACTTCGGGGGCTTACCGGGCACTCATCCTGTACCTGAACACGCCTGCCCGCTCGGGGGTGCCGGCGGCCTTGGCCCTGCCCGGCAGCAGCGACTCGCAGTCGCCCCTGGCCCACCAGCCGCGTCTCGACCAGGAAACGGACTACGGCTTCCGGGCCGTGGTGGGCCCTGGCGCAAGCGACGTGTATTTCAGCGCCGTATCGTATGTGACGGGCACCGGCGCCCCGGCCGCCGGCACCGACCCCTACGTGGGCCAGGGCAACAAAACCGGCGCGGTGATTACCTCGACCACGGCCGTGCTCCCCGGCACCAAGTTCGCCTACAGCAACACCGTGTCGCTGGCCGCCAACACCAACAATACGGGTCTTGAACTTGAGATTCCGCTGTCGGTGCTGAACAGCGCCACCACCTCGCTGGGCGCCGGCAGCCGCATCGATTTGTTTGCCGCTTTCATCGACAGCAACGGCCAATTCAACTTCTCTGACGTGATTCCGCAGGTAGCGGGTCGCAGCACGGCTTTCGGGGCCAACCCTGATTTTAGCACCATTCCCGGCACGCAGTCGGTGGGCTTTGTGTTGGGCACGGGCGCACTGGCCAGCCGCTCGGCCGTGGCCCAAGGCCTTGGCTTCCAGGTATACCCCAATCCTGCCACGGCTACCTCCACGGTGGCATACACCGTGCCGGCCGGCCGCCAGCCGGTGTCGCTGGCCGTATACAACGCGCTGGGCCAGCGTGTGCGCTCCCTGGCCTCGGCCGAGCAAAGCGGCCCGCAGCAGTTCGCCCTGGGCAGCCTGCCCGCCGGCGCCTACTTGGTGAAGCTGCAAGTGGGCGAGCAGCTCACCAGCCAGAAAGTGGTGGTGCAATAAGCTGATTCAGGCACCACAAAAAAGGCGGCCCCGCTATTGGGGCCGCCTTTTTTATTGCTCTTGCAGGCAAGAAAACGTCATGCTGAGCATGGCCGCAGCACGACGTTTTCTTGCCTATCAGTCTTAAGAAGCCAGCGCCTGAATCTCGAACCCAGCTTCCTGCACGGCTTTCACTACCTGGGCCGGGGTGGCCTGGGTGTTTTTCACGGTCAGAATCTTGTCGGGGTTGGCGGTGTCGACTTCCCAGTTGTTGGAGCCCACTTCCTGGTTGAGCGCGGGCGTGACGGCTTTGATGCAGCCGCCACAGTTGATGGTGGTTTTGAAACGAAGTGTGGACATGGCGGAGTAAGGTTTGAGGCGGCTCGCAAACGCGCGAGAGCCGCATTGCATATAACCAAAAACGGCCTCGCAAAATTACCAGCCACTGCTTCCGCAGCTACATAAAATTGCGCTCCAGACTTTCACAATCCGGCCCTCGGCGCCGGTTACGACTTCTTCACCAACTCCATTTCGCACACCGGGCACTTGCCGGGCTTGCTGCTCTGGCTGCCAGCGCAGCCCATGGGGCATTCGTAGCGGACCTGCGCAGCGGGAGCGGCCGGGGCAGCGGGCGTGGTGGCAGCGGGCTTCTGCTGCTCGCAGCCGCTTAGCAGAAGCAAACCGGCCGAAAAGCCCAGAACGAAGGTGGCGCGAATGGATAAAAGCATAACGGAGGGAATCAGAAGCAGAAATGAATGCGTGGCAAATGCGCCGAAACAACAAATTTAGCGCCGCGCCCGCTTCTGCCCGGGCGGCTCGCTGCCTTTAACCGCAACAGCCGCATGGCGGCGACAGTTCTCCGAAAGAGGCTGTCGTCGGCACGCGGCTGCTTTGGGGCTTGCGTTGCAGAAGCTACTGCGCGGCCTAAGGCCGGGCAAAACGCGGGTCTTTGATGAACGTGGTATCGGTGAGGGTGAGCATGAAGGCCACAATCTTGGCCCTTTCGCTGGCCGTCAGGTCCAGGCGGGAGCCGCCGAGGGGGTTGTTGGTGGTGTTGAGCAGCAAGGGGTCGATGTTGGGGCTGTTCAGCGCCACGTGCTGGTCGTAGTGATCCACCACCTGCGCCAGGGTGGCGAAGCGACCGTCGTGCATGTAGGGTGCGGTGAGGGCGATGTTGCGCAGGCTGGGCACCCGGAACTTGCCATTGTCGGTGGGCTGGCCGGTGAGGCCGCCCAGGCCGAGGTCGGTAAAGGTGGCATCGAGGCCGTTGTTACGGAACTGGTGGTCGGTTTGCAGGTCGCCGGCGTGGCAGTCGCCGCAATTGCCGCCCCGGGTGGAAGCAGTGCCTTCGGGGTGCTTGTAGAACAGGACCATGCCCTGCTGCTCGTAGTCGGTGAGGGCCGTGGGGTCGCCGCGCTTAAACCGGTCGTAGCGCGAGTTGCCCGAAATCAGGGTGCGCTCGAACTGCGCCAAGGCTTTCTGCACGTTGGCTTCGGTGATGGTGCTGCTGCCGAAGGCTTTGCGGAACAGGGCCGGGTAGGTATCCGTGGCCTGGAGCTTGGCCACGCCGGCGCTCAGGCTCTGGTGCATCTCCAGGGGGTTTTCGATGGGAATGCGCGACTGGTTTTCGAGGCCGGTGGCGGCGCCGTCCCAGGTCAGTTTGGGCTCCCAGGCCAGGTTGGCCAGGCTCATGGAGCCGCGCAGGGTGGTGGTACCGTTCACGCCCGTGGCGTGCGCCTGCCCGTCGGTGAAGGCCAGTTCCTGCCGGTGGCAGGAAGCACAGGCCACCGTGTTGTTCAACGACAGCGCTTTTTCGTAAAAAAGCTGCCGGCCCAGCGCCACGCCCTCGTTGGTGAGGGGGTTGTCGGCCGGGGCGGCGGGCAGGGCCGGGAAGTTGCTCGGCACTTGCAGGTTGTAGGCCGTGGGCTTCGCCACAGCGCCTTCGGGGTCCACAGTGTCGGCGTCGTGCTTGCAGCTGGCCAGCGCCAGTAGCAGTCCCAGGCCGGCGAGTAGAGTCGATTTTATCTTCATGCAAGCATTAAGTTAAGAAGCGTGAACGTGCTCCGTGGCAAACATACGGGCCACGCCCCTATCGGCCCGGCCCCATTTCGGCATCGCAGTAAACTTCATCATTTCTGCACCGAATAGGCTGACCACCAGCCACGCGGGTATGGTTTCAAATGTACAAACGGGCCCGCAAATAGGTTCGCCGGTCCCGACCAGCCGGCGCCCTTCATCGGCAGAACCAGCCGCTGGGCGGCGTCCCGCTCGCTGCTCAATAATCAGGCCGAAGCCCCCTCACAAGCCCAGTTTGCAGTTGAAAATGGTGCCCCGCCCCGGGAGCGGGTCCATAGTGAGCCCGCCGCTGTGCTGCTCGGCCACTTGAGTCGCGAATTCGCGGCAAAGCTCGGCGCGGGTGCGCAAGGCCAGCGGAGCTTCAAATGACTGCCCGGAGTGGAGGCAGCGCGGGCGGGTTGCTATCGGCAGAAGGTGTGATAAAAGAATAGGGGCGAGTGAATCCGCTGCGCTCAAGCCCAGCTATGCCGCCGAAATCCTCCCCGGTTCAACAAACGAACCTCTTTCGCCTAAACCCAGGTTAAAATTTACACAGTATGACTAGCCATTTTCCCCCTGCCAAAGCCATTGCCGAACTACATCAATGGCCGTGGCCCGGCGGCTATTCCAACTGTCCCAGCAGCCAGGCCACGGCCGCGCCCTCGTCGGTAAAGGTGCGCAGGTCGAAGGGGTGGCCGGGGGCGTAGGCGGCGCTCATGATGGCGTGCAAGGCCGGGTCGGCGCGCAGGTTTTCGGCCCGCACGGGCGGCACCAGAAACGCCAGACGCAGGCGGGCGGGCCGCAGCAGGGCGGCGGCGCGGGGCAGCCAGTCGGTGGTAACCCAGCGGGCGGCCTCGGGCGTGGTGGTGGGGCGGCGGCGCACGTCGAGCAGCCAGTGCGGGGTGCCCAGGGCCTCAGGCGCTCGTAGCAGGGCCTCGTATTCGCCGCGCTCGGTGCTGCCAGAAGTTAGGCTGAGCCAGCGGGCGGTAAACAAATCGAGGTCGGGGCGGTACGCAAACTGCACGGTGGACGACATTAGGCGGGGCCGGTGAAGGAGGCCAAAGCTACAAAGGGGGCGCCTCACTCGCCGGCCTACGGTTGGCTGGGGAGAGGGGTAGCCTTGCATTTTTAATGACGTTTTAATTCGGCATTTGAAACTGGCCACGTTAGCGACCTGCTATGTTATTGTTGCTTTTATGATTTCCAGCACTCCCATCCAGGTGATGTAGCACCTGCTTGTTCGAAAAACGAAGCACGTAGGAGCCCATTACGGCCCGCAGGGCCGCGAGGCTGGTAGCATAGTCGCGCTGGGCGGGGGCATCATGAAGCGTCCTTCCGTAATTCCCCGTTCCCAAAATCCGTATTCTCCCGCTGTTCTTGCGGCCTTCCCGCCCGGAACTTTGTTCAAGGAAAGCCTTCATCCCATTTCCCTGCATCTACCCATGGCCTACGACCCTCGCTTTGGGCCCAGCGCCCAAACGCCCCAGCAGCGCGCCAATGTACTGCGCCAGCTGCAGCTCACGCACCCCAAGCTCAAAACCCACGCCACGGCACTTGCCCAGCAACTCTACGCCCGCTACGTGGCCGGCGAACTGAGCTGGCCCGAAGTGCGCCGCGCCCTCGACGAAGCGGCCGGGGCCTGAGCGTCGCGGCGCCTACCCGTGTGGCAGGAAGAGCGCATCGAGGAAATCAACAAGCATGTCAACCGGCTGCGCGGGTTCCTGCCCAACGGGGACGGCACCGGAGCATTCACGGTGGTCAAGCCAGAGAGTTGAAGGGCCGTTTTAGCGCAAGGCCCCACTTCCTGAATCCAACCTTGCGGCCAGCATAGGGCCGGCTGGAGTTCGTTCTGGTGGGTGCTTCACCCACGTCAGAACGAACCCCTCAGATACTATTTCGCCGGTCCAGAAACCGCCGGTAGCTCTGGTGCTCCTGGGCCATTTGCTCGCGCACTTGCGCGATGGCTTGGGCCAGCGTGATTTCGCCGCGCACATAGCGCTGGAAAAAAGCCACCGTTTCGTCGTTGGCGGGCGTGCCGGTCAGGTTTTGAATTTCGAGGGTGTTGCGGGCGGTGGCCTGGCGGCGCAGCCAGTGGGCCCGCTGGTCGGCCGGCAAGTCGTCGGGCACGGACCCGAAAAGCGTGGTAAACATCACACAAAGAATAAAACGGTGTATTTCGGAATGAGCCGGGCGTTAGTCCGGCGTGTTTTCAATGCCATGAGGCATTTGGCGGGCCGCGTCCAGTAGCGTGGGCACTATGCAGGGCGCGGGGCCCAGCTCGCGCTTCAGCAAGTCGCGGCGCACGCGCTCGGGCACGTGCACCAGCACCAGCTTGGCGTGCTTTTCCTCGAGTTGGTGGTGCGCCACCCACAGCAGCCGGACCGCCTCATCGGAGAGCGAGTGCAGCATGCCGCAATCGACCCACACGGCGGCCTTGCCGCTGCGCTGGGCGCAGTGCAGCGAGTGGGCCAGGGCGGCTTCGGGCTCCTCAGCGTGGCTGGGCGCGAGAATGAGCAGGTAGCTCTCGGGCAGTAATTCGTGATAAACAACGGTCATAATCGGCAGGAATGAATAATGGAGATTAAGAGCGATAAAGGAGCTGCCTCAGACTTCCAGAAAAGAAATATTAAGGAGGATAATGGAAGACGCGGCTTACAAATTTAATTTATTCTATATTCAAAAATCCAGTGGAAAAGTACGGGTTTAGACAGTGGTTAATACTGATATTTCAACCGGGATAAATCTTATTTTAAAGCTGGGGTTTTGCGGCCTAAACTACTCTTGCTGGTAGCGCCGGAAAACCCGTAGCCCGCCCTCCGCAGAAAGAAAGATTTTGGAGAAAAAGGCCGTTTTTGACCTCATCAGTGGTATCCGGGCCCGTGATGAGGTCGTTAGAGGCGGTGTTCTTTCTTTCCACATTTCCATTTTTTCAATCATGGCCAACAACCAAAAGCAACGCGGCGGCAGCTCGGAGCAGCACGCCGAAGCAGGCCGCAAGGGCGGCGAAGCCAGCAACGGCGGCAAGTCGGAGCGCGGCGGCGGCAAAGAGCAGCACGCCGAGGCCGGCCGCAGAGGCGGCCAGGCCAGCGGCGGCAACCGCTAAAGCCCGCCGCCAACAGCGGCAGCTTATCCATCAACACCCGCTTTGCCCTGCTGGTGAAGAGGGTGTTTTTGTTGGGGTTAAAGTAATATTGCGCGGCCTGCGTCTGCGGGCTGGCTGGCCCCGTTGGCCGGTACTCCGTAACCTTCACCCCTCACCCTTTTCCTGTTTTTATGAGCCCTTCTGTACGCAACATCATTGCCTGGATACTGCAAGCCTTGCTGGCGGCCATGTTTATCAATGCCGGCGTCCACAAGCTGATAGACCTGGACGGCACCGCCAAAAACTTTGAAGGCATGGGGCTGCCGGGCGTGCTGGCCACCGTGGTGGGCGTGGCCGAGCTGCTGGGCGGAATCGGATTACTGGTGCCGCGCACGGTGCGCCTGGCGGCCCTTGGTCTTATCATTATCATGATTGGGGCCGTGTTTATGCACGCCACTAAGATTCCCGGTGGTATTGCCAAAGGCATACCGGCGCTGGTAGCGCTGGTGTTGCTGGTGGTAGTGTATCTGTTGCGCAGCCGCCAAGCCGTACGCACGGTGTAGAAGCGGTGCTTCTTTATAAAAACGTCATGCTGAGCGCAGCCGAAGCATCTCTACCGCTGTAGTAAACATGAATTGCGTTGCGCGGTAGAGATGCTTCGGCTGCGCTCAGCATGACGTTCTTTTCCGTTTTCAGCTCCTCTCATGCTGACGGGTCAAACCATTGCCGCCCGGCCGGGTTGCTAGCCTTACGGCCGGCCCGGCCGGGCTTCTGTTTTGCTTTCATGAAAATCCTCTATAGCTACCTGCGCAACTACTGGCCGCTGCTGGTGCTGGCCCTCGGGCTGGCCGCCATCAACCAGGTCTTTTCGCTGCTCGACCCCTATTTCTTCCGCAAGCTAATCGACCACTTTGCGCCCAAAGACGGTGGCCTTGGCGCCGTGCACCTGGTGCCGTTCGGGCCGTTTTTGCGCGAGGCCCTGCCCTACATCGGCCTGATGCTGGGCGCGGCCATGGTGAGCCGCATCGCCAAGAACTTTCAGGACTACTACGTCAACGTCATCACCCAGCGGCTGGGGGCCAAAATGTATTCCGATGGCCTGCGCCACTCGCTGGAGCTGCCTTACCAGGTGTTCGAGGACCAGCGCTCGGGGGAGACGCTGGGCAAGCTCCAGAAAGTGCGTCTGGATGTGGAGAAGCTGATTCAGGCCTTCGTGAACGTGCTGTTCACGGCGCTGGTGGGCATTGTGTTCGTGATGTGGTACGCCATCACGGTGTACTGGCCCATTGCGCTGGGCTACTTCCTCACCATTCCGCTGCTGGGCATTTTGAGCTACGTGCTGAGCAAACGCATCAAGGTCATACAGAAAACCATTGTGGCCGAAACCACGGCCCTGGCCGGCTCCACCACCGAGAGCCTGCGCAACATCGAACTCATCAAAAGCCTGGGCCTGGCCCAGCAAGAAACGGAGCGTCTGAACGGCACCACCAACAAAATCCTGAAGCTGGAGCTGCGCAAGGTGCGCTACCTGCGCTCGCTGAGCTTCGTGCAGGGCACCTTCGTGAACTTGCTGCGCAACATCATTGTGCTGTTGCTGCTCTATCTGCTGGTGCAGCGCCACATCAGCCTGGGGCAGTTTTTCTCGTTCTTCATCTACTCCTTCTCCATCTTCGGGCCGCTGCAGGAACTGGGCGCCATCATTGGTATTTACCGCGAAACCGAGATTTCGCTGGGCAACTTCCAAACCATCCTCGACACGCCCAAGGACGTGAAGCCGGCCGAGCCCAAATCGGTGGCCCACATCGAAAACCTGGCCTTCGACCACGTCAGCTTCAAGCACCTCACGGCCAACAACCAGGCCCTCACCAACATCACCTTCACCACCAAGCTGGGCGAAACCATTGCCTTCGTGGGCCCCTCGGGCTCGGGCAAAACCACGCTGGTGAAGCTGCTGGTGGGCCTCTATCCGCCCCTGGCGGGCCAGATTCGCTACAACGGCATCCCCGGCTCGGAAATCGACCTCGATGAGCTGCGCGAGCAAATCGGCTTCGTGACGCAGGACACCCAGCTGTTCGCCGGCACCATCCGCGAAAACCTGCAGTTTGTGGCCCCCGGCGCCACCGATGAGGAATGCCTACTGGCCCTGCGCCAGGCCGCGGCCGGCACCCTGCTGGCCCGCGCCCCGCTGGGCCTCGACACGGTGATTGGCGAGGGCGGCGTGAAGGTGTCGGGCGGCGAGAAGCAACGCCTCAGCATTGCCCGCGCCCTGCTGCGCAAGCCCACCCTCATGGTGTTCGACGAAGCCACTTCGGCCCTCGACTCGCTCACCGAGGAGGAAATCGGCAAGACGGTGCGGCAGCTTTCGGGCTCGCGCCAGCACATGACCATCCTCATTGCCCACCGCCTGAGCACCATCCTGCACGCCGACCGCATTTTCGTGCTCGAGCGCGGCCACATTGCCGAGCAGGGCCGCCACGAGGAGCTGCTGGCCCAAAAAGGCCTCTACTACGCCATGTGGCGCCAACAGATTGGCGAGCGCAAGGAGGACGCCCTGACTGGTGCCGTAGCAATGTAAACTTGCTGGCGCGCTAGCCTACTCAATCACCTGCGCTTTCACGTCGAAATCCGGCTCCGGCGGCTGCGGGTTCATGTCCTCCAGCGCGGCCACCACAATTTCAGTGATGGCCAGGTCGCGAGCCCATTTGTGGTTGGCGGGCACCACAAACCAGGGCGCTTTTTCCGAGGAGCAGTTTCGCAAAGCCGCTTCGTAGGCGGCCTGGTAATCGTCCCAATAGGCGCGCTCCTTGAGGTCGTTGGGGTCGAATTTCCAGTTTTTGGCAGGGTCGTCTAGGCGGGCCTGCAGGCGCTGGGCCTGCTCCTCTTTGGAGATGTGCAGGAAAAACTTGAGGATGCGCGTGCCGCTGTGCCGCAGCAGCTGCTCGAAGTTGTTGATGTCGTCGTAGTGCTGCTGGCAGGTTTTCTCGTCAATCAGGCCGTGCACGCGGGTGATAAGCACGTCTTCGTAGTGCGAGCGGTTGAACACCGTGATGTGGCCTTGCTTCGGTGCGTGGGCGTGTACCCGCCACAGAAAGTCGTGGTCCAATTCCTCCTTCGACGGCGCCTTGAACGTGGCCACCTGCACGCCGGCCGGATTCACGCCGGTGAGCAGATTCTCGATGGCACCGTCCTTGCCGCCCGTGTCCATGGCTTGCAGCACGATGAGCAGGCTGCGCTTGTGCTCAGCATAAAGCAGCTCCTGTAGCACGCTCAGGCGCTTCCGCAACTCGATAAGGCGTGGTTCTGCGTCGGCCTTGTCATCGGGGCGACGCTTGAAGGGCGTGATGTCGTCGGGGTCAACGTCGGCGAGCTTGAAATCCTTGCCTTCGACGTACACGGCCGGCGTTTTGGGAAGCTTGAACTGCATGGTTGAGAATTGGTCAGTTTGATTGAGAATTTTATCGTCTGTCTTCCTGAGCGCAGCGAGGGACTTTTTCACGTTTGGCGCATTTATTACTGCCAGTCGTTCATAAGTGAGAAGGTCCTTCGCTTTGCTCAGGATGACAGCTGCTTTCTACGCCCCGCCCACCAGCCGCGCAATGCCGAAAGCCGCCGCAGCGGCCAGCGCCCCTACCACGGCCATTTTCACGGCGCCCGCTACCGGGGGCTGGCCCGTCATACGGCTTTTAAAGTAGCCAAATACCAGCAGGCACAACAGCGTGATAACGGCCGACCACAGCAGCCCCTGCGCCGGCGTGTCCGTCACGAAATAGGCGCTGAGCGGGATGAGCCCGCCCACGGCATACGCCAGGCTGATGGTGACGGCACTTTTGGGCGCCTGCTTGGGGTCGGGTTCTTCCAGCCCCAGCTCGTACTTCATCATGAATTTCACCCACTGCTCGGGGTCGGCGGTAAGCTCGGCCACGGCCAGCCGGCGGGTGGCTTCCGACAGGCCCATATCAGCCAGCAGCTCGTCTACCTCGGCGCGCTCCACCTCCGGCACTTCCTGCACCTCGCGGTGCTCGCGGCTGAGCTCGGCGGCGTAGTGCTCCACCTCGGTGCGGCCGGCCAGGTAGCCGCCCAGGCCCATGGCAATGCTACCGGCCACAATTTCGGCCAAGCCTGCCGTGATAACCAGCCCTGAGGAACTCACCGCCCCGCTTAGCCCCGCCGCTAGTGCAAACGGCACAGTGAGCCCGTCGGACAAGCCAATGACGATGTCCTGCAGCATGGCCGAGCTGGTGAGGTGGTCTTCGGGGTGCAGGTCCTGCGGCAGCTGGGTAGTAGAAATTGGCTCGGTCATGGAGCAAGTTTTAAAGAGCATGGGCTTAACCCGGCGGGGTGCTTTACGTACGCAGAAGCAGATTTTTTCGCTGCCGGCTCGTTCCGGTTTTCTTTCACCTCACTCGTTTTTCTTCCCATGGCATCTTCCGCCAAAACCGCTTCCTCCAAAGCACCGGCCGCCAAAAAAGCAGCCCCATCGGCCAAAGGCTCCAACGGCTCCAACCCCGCCGTGAACATCCAGCCAGTGCTCACCCAGCAAAACCAAGCCCCCGCCCCCACCCAGCGCTACGGCACCGTGAGCCAGCGCCTGCCCATCGGCCTCAGCGAAGAAACCCGCCAGAACAGCGTCACTGGCCTCAACCAGCTGCTGGCCGACACCATCACGCTGCGCGACATGTACAAGAAACACCACTGGCAGGTGGTGGGCCCCACCTTCTACCAGCTGCACCTGCTCTACGACAAGCACTACGAAGAGCAGTCGGTGCTGGTAGATGCCATTGCCGAGCGCATCCAGATTCTGGGCGGCGTGGCCGTGGCCATGGCCCACGACGTGGCCGAGCTCAGCAGCATCCCGCGCGTGCCCCGCGACCGCGAAGAAGCCCCCGTGCAGGTCTCGCGCCTGCTCGACGCCCACCAGCGCCTGCTGAAAAACTGCCACGACTACGCCGACAAAGCCGACGAGGATGGCGACGACGGCACCAACGACCTCATTGTGAGCCAGCTCATCCGCACCAACGAGATGCAGGTGTGGTTTGTGTCGGAGCACGTGGTCGATTCGCCGCTGATTCAGGCCAAGTAGGGAAGACAGTAAAATAGGAAGGTGGGGAGTTGGAGTTAAGACTTGCGCGGTTTGCGCAGGCAAAACCCCAACTCCCCACCTTCCTATTTTACTGTTTTTACTGTCTCCCCTACTCTCCGTGGGCGGCCAGCTTTTCGCTGTGGTTGTCTTCGGCCTCCTCCACGGTGTGGGTTTTGCCCAGGTCGTTGTCTTTTTTTGCCAGGTCGGCTAGGATGCAGTAGAAATCGTGCAGGGTTTTAATTTCCTCCTCAGAGAAGTCTTGCGCGTTGATGAGGCGGTTGCTGGCGCCCTGGGTGGCGGCCAGCAGCTCATTCAGCTTGAGGTGCAGCACCAGCGAATCCTTGTTTTGGGCCCGCTGAATGAGAAAAACCATCAAAAACGTGATGATAGTGGTACCTGTGTTGATGACCAGCTGCCAGGTTTCGGAATAATGAAACAGCGGCCCGGTCAGGGCCCACACCAGCACCAAGCCCGCCGCGGCAATGAAAGCGGCCGTGGAGCCCGAAAACTTGGTAATGCCTTCGGCCATGCGGCCAAAAAAGGATGTGGAGTCAGGCTTGGAAGCGTGTTTCATCAGCTGGAATGGGGGCAATAGGCGTGAAAGTGCGACGCTTTCTATGCGGGAGCGCAAGTTAAACGATTGAATGATGGTCATTTGATGAAAATGTGTCCAACGTGTTTGTAAACCCGAACACCGCCGGCTATCTTTGCACCCGCTTCGCCACCTCAGCGACGCCGGCCTTGGCCGAATTACCCGGTTTGGTTGCTCTTTTTGCGCACGTGGTGAAACTGGTAGACACGCCATCTTGAGGGGGTGGTGCCTTCGGGTGTGGGAGTTCGAATCTCCCCGCGCGCACGCAAACACAATGGCCCGTTCTAGCTCGTCTGGAACGGGCCATTGTCGTTTCCGGCTGTTGCGCAGCGCCCGCTTTGGCGTGGCAACTATGGACTTGTGCGGTCCTGCCACGACAGGCCGCCTCCTGCTTCAGGGACCTTACTAGCAAATAAGCTCCAGCGTAAGGCAAAGACAGATTTGTGTTTTGTCAATAATTAATTAAATAGTTTCTGGCAATTCTAAATGGACTTTACCTGTCTTGATACCTAAACTGTCGAATTCAAACATTATACTAATAGCACAATAAACTTATGAGTGATGAATTATCAAGGTTGATACTATAAATTATTCAATATACACTTGCAATTTGCATACAAATTAGTTATATTAGTTATGAATTAAATCCCAAAAGGCTCATGAGTTGTCACTACTGCTATGAAAAAGACGATAGTTACTTGCGTAATGGCGGCTGCGGTCAGCGCCATCATCCCCATGGTAGCATTGGGCCAGTGCTCGTATGTTGCGACGGGTTCCGGGGTCATGGGCGGCCTCTCGGCAACGGCTACCTTTGATGTAGGCAGTGGGTCGTGCCCGACCCAGCCAGCGTCAAACACCGACGCCCGGGTATTTCTGAACTCTAACTACGCACTCACGCTCGATAGCGACTACGTGGTGGGGGCCGGGGGCAGCATCACGGTTTCGGCCGGGCGCCTCACGGTGCACTCGCACCTGACGGTGGAAGCCGACGGCCTGATTACGGTGAGCAATGGGGGCTCCATTGTGGTCGAAGACGGCGGGTCGTTGGACATATCCAGCCGCGGCACTGTGGTGGTAAACAACGGCGGCACCATCTCGGGCGACTACAACCTGGGGGTGGGCGACGGTTCGGCTTCGCAGAAGGTAACCAACCTGCGGGTATTCGCGCCCAGTTCGGTGACCTCGGGGGTGATGCGAGTGAACAAGGCCACCATCATGGTGCAAGGCGGGGCGTCGCTCACGACCACCTGCAATACAATTCTGTATAATTCTGACATTGTGGCCGACGGCGCCATGTACGTGCTTGGCAACCTGGACCTTACGCCGGGTGGCGCCAACAACACGATTTGCGGCGCGGGCAATATATCGGTGAAAGGCTGCGTGTTCGGTGGCAATGGAGCCTTCAACCACCTTGCCCAGAACTGCACGAATAAAATTGGGGTGTGCGCCCTAGGCAGCAGCACCGGGGTGTGCAACATGGGGCCCGTGGCCGGCAACAACACCAACGAACGAAGTTGCGATGCCCTGGTACCGACTTGCCCCAGGCCCTTGCCCGTGGAGCTGACCCTTTTCACGGCCACTCCCACGGACCGCCAGCAAGTGGCCCTGCACTGGGAAACGGCATCGGAAAAGAACAGCCAAAGCTTTGTAGTGGAGCGCTCGGCCGATGGGAAAGTGTTCCGCGACAACCGCACAGTGGAGGGCGCGGGCACCACACAAACCCGCACCATCTACCGCGTGGTGGACGAGCAGCCGCTGCCGGGCACCAGCTACTACCGCCTGCGCCAAGTCGATTTCGATAAGGGCAGCAGCTATTCGCCGGTGCGCGTGGTGCAGCTCAGCACCAAGCCGGGACAAGGCCTCGACGTGTACCCTGGCCCAACGGCTAAAGAATGGGTGGTGAGCAGCCAGCTGCCCGCCGAGCTGCTGGGCAGCACGGGCGCGGCCCTGCAAGTGTTCGATGCCTTGGGCCGGGTGCAGTCAATCACGCTCACCCCCGCCGAGCAACCGGGCCGCTGGACGCTGGGCCTGCAATCGTTGCCCACGGGCATTTATGTGGTGCGCCTGCTCACCAGCGCGGGTTCGTATAGCCGCCGCATCGCGCAATAAGCGTAACGGCCGAAACAATAGCCCCGCCGGTTATCTGCTTGCAGCAGGTGGCCGGCGGGGCTTTCTTGTGTTGGGCCGGTCTGCTTTAAAAGCTTTTTTTCGAGCTAAACCACGGAGTTACTTGTGCTTTCACGGCTGAGTTGGACGAGTAAGCAGGCAAAACCACCGCAAACGCTTTCGTGGATAAGTCCGGGCCACTGCTAGCATTTGGATTGGGGCGGCTAACACCTTTAGTGGACTGTTCGCCCTTCCTGGCCGGTTTCTGCCCGGCCGCCTTACCTCACTCAGGCCCGCCCCCGCGGCCGGGAGTGAGTGGCCGAGCCCAGCAAATTCAACCTCATGGTGGGTAGCGGCGCCTCAGATGCCATCCGTCTGGAAGGGTCGGTAGAGCTACTCTAATTTTGCTTTGAACGTCTGCTGATTATTCACTCCACCATCGTTTCTACCCCCTATATGCCCTCTCTAAACCAATTCTTCCTAGCCGATAAAGTCGTCGTCATTACCGGGGCTACCGGGGTACTGGGCGCATCCATGTCGCTGGCCGTGGCCGAAGCCGGTGCCAAAGTGGCCATCCTGGGCCGTAACGCTGAGCGTGCCGAGGCCCGCGCCGCCGCTATTCGCGCAATTGGCGGCGAGTGCCTGGTCGTGTTGGCTGATGTGCTCGACGTAGACCAGATGCAGGCCGCTTGCGACACCATCATGCATACCTGGGGCCGCATCGACGGCTTGGTGAACGCCGCTGGCGGCAACATACCCGGCGCCACTGTGGGCCCCGGCCAGAACCTGTTTGACCTCGGCATTGAGGATACCCGCCGGGCTGTGGACTGTGAGACCGTGGTGGTGGATGGGGGCTTCAATGCGTTTAGTGGCGTGTAGTTCCGCTTCACATTCCAATAGAGTGCGTCATGCTGAGCGCAGCCGAAGCATCTCGCGTGTGGGAGTAATACTTTGGATTGGGTTTACTATTGCACGCGAGATGCTTCGGCTGCGCTCAGCATGACGCTCTGATAAAACCTTATTCTTTCAAAAAATGCCCATCATCCAAAGCTGGCGCTGGTACGGCCCCAACGACCCCGTGAGCCTTGCCGACATCCGCCAGGCCGGCGCTACCGACGTGGTATCCGCCCTCCACCACATCCCCAACGGCCAGGTTTGGCCCGTGGCCGAAATCCAGAAACGCCAGGCCGAAGTGGCTGCCGCCGGCCTCACCTGGAGCGTGGTGGAAAGCGTGCCCGTGCACGAAAACATCAAGACCCGCACCGGTAACTTCCAGCACTACATCACTAATTACCAGGAGTCGCTGCGCAACCTGGCGGCCTGCGGCATCTTCACCGTTACCTACAACTTCATGCCCGTCCTCGACTGGACGCGCACCGATTTGGCCTACGAGGTAGAAGACGGCTCCAAGGCCCTGCGCTTCGAAAAAGCCGCCTTCGTGGCCTTCGATACCCAGTTGCTCAAGCGCCGGAACGCCGCTCAGGATTACTCGCCCGAGGAGCTGCAGAAGGCCGAAACCCGCTTCGCCGCCATGAGCGACGAGGAGAAGCAACAGCTGCAGCGCAACATCATTGCCGGCCTGCCGGGCAGCGAGGAAAGCTTCACGCTGGCGCAATTCCAGCAGGCGCTCGACGCCTACGAAGGCATCGACGCAGCCAAGCTGCGCGAGCACCTGATTCTGTTCCTGCAGGAAGTGGTGCCGGTGGCTGAGTCGGTGGGCATCAACATGGCCATTCACCCCGACGACCCGCCCTACCCCATCCTGGGCCTGCCCCGCGTGGTGAGCACCGCCGATGACGTGGCGGCGCTGGCAGCCGCCGTGCCCTCGCTCAGCAACGGGCTGTGCTTTTGCACTGGCTCCTTCGGCGTGCGGGCCGACAACGACCTGCCCGGCATGGTGAAGCAATTTGCCGAGCGCATCCACTTCATCCACCTGCGCAGCACCCAGCGCGACGCCGACGGCAACTTCTACGAAGCCAACCACCTCGAAGGCGACGTGGACATGTACGGCGTGATGCGCGAGCTGGTGCAGGTGATGCGCCAGCGCCAGGTGAGCCTGCCCATGCGCCCCGACCACGGCCACCAGATGCTCGACGACCTCAAGAAGAAAACCAACCCCGGCTACTCTGCCATCGGTCGCCTGCGCGGCCTGGCCGAGCTACGCGGCTTGGAAATGGGCATCAGCCGGAGTTTGTAGAACAGCCTTGCCATACACGAAACTGTCATCCTGAGCGCAGCGAAGGACCTTCTCACGGCTGAACATATCAACGTGAGAAGGTCCTTCGCTGCGCTCAGGATGACAGACGGCGCGGCTGTGAAAAGAGTCTTCTCCTTACTTATCCTCGTCCCTGTCGAACGGGTTACCGGGCTTCACCAGCACCACCCGTTCGCGTTCTACCACCACCTGGCCGGGCCGGGCACCCCGGGGCTTGCGCACGAATTTTTTGGGCGTGACCGTCACTGGGCACAGGCTGTCGTGCTGGCGTTTGGAATACCAGCCGGCCAGCATGGCGGCGTGTTCTATCACAGGTTCCGGCACGGGTTGGCCGGCGCGGTGCCGGATGACGACGTGTGAGCCCGATACATCTTTGGCGTGCAGCCACAAGTCCTCTTTGTGCGCGTATTTCTGGGTCAGCAAGTCATTGTTTTCGGCGCTCCGGCCCACCAGAATGGTAAAGCCCCGGTCCTCGAATACCTTGAAGGGCAGTTCCCCAGGAGCTTTACCGGCCGTAGCTGCGGGGTCGAGGCCGTGCAGCTTGCGCCAGGCGCGCAGGCCGCGCAGCTCGGCCAGTTGCGGCTGGCTGTCCATTTCTTCGAGCCGCTCTAGGGCCGTGAAGGCCTCGGCCTCGCGCCGGGCAATGCGCTCGGTGAGCTGGCGCTCCTCGATTTGCTGGTTCTTGCCCTTGCGGTAAAGGTTTTCGGCGGTGAGCTGCGGCTTTTCGTTGGGCTTCAGCTTGATGACTTTGGGCTGGTTGGTGTAGAAATCCAGCACCTCAATCTGCTCGGCCCGCGCCGGAATCTCGTGCAGATGGGCCATGATGAGGTCGGCGGTGTGGCGGTAGCCGGCCTCGTGAGCCAGGGCGTGCAGGCGCTGGCGGGCGTGGGCCGCCGCCGTGCTGGCCTCATCAGCGCGGCGCTCCAGCAGCTGGCGCAGCTGCTTGGTTTCCATTTCCAGCGCCCGGCGGCCCAGGGCCATGGGCACAAAACGGCGCAGCGCGGCAATGGGGTCATCGCCGGGCAGCGTCTCTAGTATTTCCCCCAGCGGCAACAAGCTCAGCCGAGTGCGCCCCTCGAACTGGATGACGTAATAATGCGCGGGCTTTTCCAGCTGGGCCAGCATTTGGTTCACCAGCCGGGTTTTGGCTTCCGGCGTGGCCTGGTCGTAGCCTTGGGTGCGCAGGTAGCGCAGGGGCAGGTCGGCCAGCGGTGGGGGCAGCTTGCCAGGAGCCGGGGTCTGAACCACGGATTCAGCGGATTTTTCGGATTGGTCGGATTTCGTGGATGGCACCGGCGGCTGGGGTTTCAACTCCGCATCGGCGAGCAGCTTTTGCTGAAACAACTGCGCCGGCGCGTCAGGCGCGGTGCGGAAAATGGCGTTCGGGCGCGGGCCGTATAGCTTGAACACCAGCCGGGCGCCGCTGCGGAAGTTCACCTGCAGCACCCGGTCCTGCGGCCAGGCGGCCACGCTTTCCACCTGCTCGCCCAGCATGTCCGGAAATAAATCGACCGAGTTGGCGCGGGCCCGCTGGAAGGTTTCGGGCAGCGCCAGCGCCGGGAAAGTTGCGCCCAGTTGCGCCTTCAGCCAGAATTCCTGGCTGCCATTGGTAAGGCCTATTACCAGCTCATCCTTCTCCTGTGTGAAGCACACGGCCACCCGGTAGCCCCGCAGCCGCTCGGTGAGCGCTGGAGCTAGCTGGCGCAGGAAGTAATAATTGGTGTGCATAAGACAGGACAATTTGCTGGTAGGTTGCAGCCTGAATGCCGACAGTAATTACCAGCGTAGAAAGGGACGGGAAATTTAGGCCTTTGCGCGCAACGAACAACGATTCAGCCCGGTCAGCCCTAAGCCCAACGGTTTCATTCGTCCAACTTAGCGCTCCATGAACAAGCACTTTCTTCTCAGCATTCTAACCCTCAGCTTGTTTTCATGCAAAAAGGATGAGGTCGAAAGCCCTGCCACTGTCGCGGCGGAGTTTAACCAGGACTTTCTATTGTCTTATCGACAGCAAGCTACTTTGCCGCAACTTGCGCAGCCCGAGCTAACACTCGCCTTAACGGACCTGCAATTCAGCATTTGCCCCCGCAATGCGAACTGCTTCGCGGCCGATTACGCCCGGCCCACACTTCGCATAACTGACGCCCAGGGCGCCACGCAGCAGCTCGTTATGCCCACCATCCTAGGCTCGCGAGGAAGCGACTGGATTGACACGGCCAGCGTGCGTGCCAATGGCCGGCGCTATTTGCTTACCTATGTGAAATGGCAAGTGCAAGGCGACTACCACGCAGCCACCAAGGAAAACATCAAATGCACGTTTCGCGTGGCCAAGTAGCGCCTTTACCAGCGCACATCAGCCACCGACTTACACCTCCACCACCAGCCCATCATACGCCAGGCGCACCCAGGCCGGCAGCTCCGCTTCCACATCCTGGTGGCGGCCCAGCTGGTGGCTGATGTGCGTGAGGAAGGCCCGCTTGGGCTGGGCCTCTTCGAGCACGGCCAGGGCCTGGGCCAGCGTGAAGTGCGAAATGTGCTCCTCACGCCGCAGGGCGTTGAGCACGATGACGTCGGCGTCGCGCAGCT
This sequence comes from Hymenobacter properus, assembly GCF_015694735.1. Taxonomy (GTDB): domain Bacteria; phylum Bacteroidota; class Bacteroidia; order Cytophagales; family Hymenobacteraceae; genus Hymenobacter; species Hymenobacter properus. The sequence continues at coordinate 1,433,729 of NZ_JADQDP010000001.1, forward strand.
GGGCGCGGGTTTCGGGGCCGAGGTGGTTGGCGTCGGTGAGGTAGCAGAACCCGCCAATGCGGAAGCCCAGCACCGGCAGGCGGTGGTGCATGGCCCGCAAGGGCAGCACCGACACGCCCTGCACGTCAAAGGGCTCGTCGTCGCGCTCAATGGCGTGCAGCGTCACGCGGGGCACGCCGGGGTACTTGTGCTCGGCAAAAATGTAGGCAAACTCCTGCTGCAACTGGCTTAGCACCCGCGGCTCGCCATACACCGGCATGTCGGTTTGCTGCCGGAAGTTGAAGGCCCGGATGTCGTCGAGGCCGGCGGTGTGGTCCTTGTGCTCGTGCGTGAACAGCAGCGCATCGAGGTGCGTGGTGCCCGCGCGCAGCATCTGCTGCCGAAAGTCGGGCCCCGAATCAATCACAAAGCTGCGCCCGTCCACCTGCACGTGCACCGACACGCGCAGGCGCTTGTCGCGGTGGTCGAGGGAGCGGCACACAGCGCAGGAGCACCCAATCATGGGCACGCCCGACGAGGTACCCGTACCTAAGAATGTTACATTCATTAAGTTAAGAGTGAAGAGTTAGGAGTGAAGAGTTAGGGTTGAATCAAAATACATTTCCGATTCAACTCCTAACTCTTCACTCCTAACTCTTAACTGCTTTAGCCCACGTATTGCTTCACCACGCGCACCAGGGCGTCGAAGTCGAGGGGCTTGGGCAGGTAGTCGGTCACGCCGGCCTCGCGGAACTGGTCCATCGAGTAGTTGTTGGCGTTGCCGGTGATGGCAATGATGGGCAACTTGCTGATTTTGGGGTCTTCGTGGGCCCGGATTTCGCGGGTGCACTGCATCCCATCCTTCACGGGAATGTTGATGTCCATCAGCACGCAATCAATGGGATTGGTTTCGATTTGCTTCAGGACCTCGCCGCCGTTTTTTGCCAGCACGATTTTGTATTTCTGAAGCTCGAGAATTTTGCGGGTGAGGTTGAGAATCACCGAGCTGTCCTCAGCAATCAGGATGGTTTTGGATTGGTTGTCGACGGACATGCGCGTAAGGTTGGAATAATTGGGGGAGGTAGAAAACAGGAAAGGTCAGGCCGTTTACACAGCCGAAGTACTCGTAGCTCGCTCCACGGCGCCGGGGTACTCGGCTATGAACTGTGCAAAGTAATACTCCAAAAGTCGAAAGCCCGCGGCCGCGTCGTCGGTGCGGCCTTCTTTGAGCTGGTGCTCCAAGTGCCGGGCCTGGGCGGCCAGGGCCACGCCGCCCAACGTGGCGGCGGTGCCTTTCAGCTGATGCAGCATGGGCAGCAGGTCGCGGAACTGACCTGCCGCGGCCGTGGGGGCGGCGTCGCGCAGCAAGTCGCCGGCTTCCTGCTCAAACTCCAGGTACAGGTCGGACGTGAACTCGGGGCCGCCCAGCTCCACCAGCTGCCGCAAGATGGCTTCGTCGAGCGTGGGCTCGCTGGCCACTTCCGGTGCAGGCGTGGGCAAAGGCGCCGCTTCGGGGGCAACCGCGGTAGCGGAACCGGGCGCCGCGGCGGGTTCGGGCGGGCGTTGGTTGCGCGGGCGTAGCCAGCGGTGCAGCACTTCGTAGAGGTGGCGGCTTTTCACCGGCTTGCCTACGTAGTCGTCGAGGCCCTGGCGCATGAAGCGGCCGGCGTCTTCCTGCATGGAGTAGGCCGTCATGGCTACCACGGGCGGGCAGTTGCCGCCCAGCAGGCGCCGGATTTCGGCCGTGGCTGCCACGCCGTCCATGTCCGGCATCTGGATGTCCATGAAAATGATGTTGTACTCGGCCCCCGGCGTCGTCACCATGGCAATGGCTTCGGGGCCGCCGCCGGCCACGTGCACCTCGCAGCCCAGCTTGGTGAGCAGGCGCTGGCCCACCTTCTGGTTGATGGCGTTGTCGTCGACGAGCAGCACGCGCGGGGCGGCCTCGAAGGGCTGCGCCATGGGCTCGCGCACGGGCGCCGGGGCCGGTACCTCATTTGTCGGCGCCTCGCGGGCACTGATGGTGAACCAGAATACCGAGCCTTCGCCTTCGTCCGACAGCACGCCGATTTCGCCGCCCAGCAGCTCGGCCAGTTGCCGGCTGATGCTCAGGCCCAGACCCGTGCCGCCGTAGGCCTTGCTGGGCGTGGTGTCGAGCTGGGTGAAGTTGGTGAAGAGCAGGCTGGCGTTGTCGGTCGAGATGCCGATACCGGAGTCCTGCACCGCGAAGCGCAGGGTGTGGTGCTCGCCGTCGGTACTCACGCTGCTCACCACAATGGCCACCGTGCCCTCGTTGGTAAACTTGATGGCGTTGGCCACCAGGTTGCTCAGAATCTGCAAGAGGCGCACCTCGTCCGTCACCACAAAGCGCGGCGTGTGGGGCGTGATGTGATAGGTGAAGCGGATGTGCTTCTGCTCGGCCCGGTAGATGAACAGGGCCCGGATGCGCTCCATCACGGCCTGTAGCTCGATGGGCGCTTCGTGAATCTGGAGTTTGCCGGCCTGGATTTTCGACAAGTCCAGGATGTCGTTCAGGATGGTGAGCAGGGCGTCGGAGCTCTTGCGCAGGGTATCCACGTAGTCGAGTTGCTCGTCGGTTTCCACCGTCTGGTCGAGCAGGTCAATCATGCCGATGATGCCGTTCATGGGCGTGCGCAGCTCGTGGCTCATGTTGGCCAGGAACTGCGTTTTGGCTTCCAGGGCGGCTTCGGCCTCGTCTTTGGCCAGGCGCAGGTCGTCCTGCATCTGCCGGATTTCGGTCACGTCGCGCGCAATGCCTTCGGTGCCGTACAGGCCGGGCTCGTCGGAAATTTCCTCGCCTTCGGGCGGGGTGGCCATGCGGGCGTTCACCAGCACGCTCACGGGGTAGCCGTCCTGGTGCCACATCTGGGTCTCGAAGTTGCGCAGGCCGCCGCTGCGCAGGGTTTCGGCATTGGCCCGGTCCAGGTCCTCGGCATCCACGAAGTAGTCCCGAACTGGCTGGCCAATGACTTCCTCGGGCTCGTAGCCCAGCACCTCGCGCACCGAAGGGCTGACGAGGGTGAGCAGCCCCTCGGCGTTGGTGCGGTAGTAAATGTCCTGAAACGACTCGAAGATGTTGCGGAACTTCTCCTCCTGCTCCTCCAGAGCCAGCTGCGCCCGCTTCTGCTCGGTGATGTCGTGGGCAATGGCCGAAATCTCATCAAAGGAGCCGTCGCCCAGGTAAATAGGGTTCAGGTGAATATCGGTCCACACGTCGTAGCCGCGGGCGTCGCGCAGGCGCATCTCAAAGCGCTGGGCCTGGCCCTTTGACGCCGCGTTGTAATGGTGCACAAAGGTGTCGCGCTCGGCCTCGGGCATGTTGGCGAGGTCGGCCTCCCACAAGTTAAGGCCGCGCACGGGGTAGGTGCCGTTGCGCCGCAGGAACAGGGCCGCGTAGTTGCGGTTGAAGTTCATGAGCTGGGCGCGGGTGTTCACCGTCCACATCACGTGCGAGCCGCTCTCAAAAATGGCGTTCAGGCGGGCCGTTTGCTTGCCAATCTGCTCCTCGTTGCGCTTGCGCTCGATGGCCAGGGCCACCTGGTTCGAAATGAAGTGCAGCACGTCGAGGTCGCCGGGGGTGTAGGCGTCGGCGCGGGTGTAGTCCTGCACGGCCAGCACACCGATAATGCGGTCGCCGATGCTCAGCGGCGAAGCCAGCATCACCTCCGGCACCAGGCCGTGGGCAGCCACGGTGCCGCTGCGCACCAGCTGCTGGAAGTCGTTGTGGGTGAGGTAGCGGGGCTGCCCGCCGGCAATGATGTATTCCGACACACCGTTGCTGAACGGCAGCGCACCCTTGGGCCGGTGCTGGGGGTGCTGGTCGACGTGGTAGGCAAACTGCAGTTGCGTGCGTGCGTCGTCGCAGAGGGCAATGAACAGGTTGCTGGTTTCGATAATCTTGCTCAACTCGCGGTGAATAGCGCCGTAGAGGCTGGGCAAGTCCTTGGCCGAGATGGCCAGGTTGGCAATGCTATAATAGACTTTCTGCAGGCGCTCGGCCTTGATGCGGTCGGTGATGTCGTGCAGAATGGCGCGACTGCTCACCGGCTGGCCTTCCTCGCGCACCACGCTCATGCTCCCGATGAGGTGCACGGGCTTGCCCTGGTTGGTCAGAAACACGGTTTCGACCTTGTTCACCGGCTCGCCGTCGTACAGGTTGCGCAGCTGGTAGAGCAGCTTGGCCTTGTAGTAGGGGTGCACCACGTCGGCCAGGGTGCGCGTGGCCAGCTCGGCGTCGGTGTAGCCCAGCTTTTCCTTCCAGGCCTTGTTCACAAACAGGAAGCCGTTGTCAGCACTCAAGTGCTGCACCAAGTCCTGGGCGTTGTCGAGGAAGTCCTGCAGGTGGGTGCTGTCGCCGGCCAGGGCCGGGCTGGGCGCGCTCTTACTGGGCAGCTCGTGGCCGGCCATCCACATGCCCGTGACGTGGCCGGCGGCGTCGTGCGTGAACCCGGCCTGCCAGCGCAGCGGGCGCAGCTGGCCGCCGCGCGTAAGCAGGGTTTGCTCGTAGCAGGGCGCCAGGGCCTGGTTTTCGATGCTCTCGCGGAACTCGCGTTTGCGCCCCTCGCGCTCGGGCTGGGGGGCCAGCATCTGGTAGAAGTACTGGCCCAGCACTTTGTCGCGCGGGTAACCGGTTAGAGCCAGAAACGCTTCGTTGACTTCCACGATGGCGCCCTGCCGGTCAGTCAGCAGATACACCTGTCCCAACTGGTCGAGCAACGCCGCCAGCGGCGGCGCCACAGGGCGGGTGGAAGAAGCAGCCGAAAAAGAAGCCATACAATTACGCGTGCCGCGAGTTGAATTTCCTGCTAATATAGCCTGCGCCGGGCCGGACCGCGGCGTAAATTTGGCCAAAATAAAATTACGACTAACCGGAACGGCCCTGGCCGCGTCCGCATTGCCCTTTGCCGCCCATTTCCGCCCCGCGCCTGCTCTTCGCCGTCACCACCGACCTATGCTTCGACCAGCGCATGCAGCGCATCTGCGGCAGCCTGGCGGCGGCCGGCTACCGGGTGCAGCTGGTGGGCTGGCAGCGGCCCGCCTCGCCCCCACTCACCCCGCAGCCTTACCAACAGCACCGCCTGCGCGGTTGGTTTCAGAAGGGCAAGCTGTTTTACGTAGAGTACAACCTGCGGCTGTTTTTTTACCTGCTCAGCCAGCGCGCCGCCGCCTGGTGCGCCTGTGACCTCGACACGGCCTTGCCCATGTGGCTGCGCGCCCGCCTGGGCGGCCAGCCCCTGGTGTACGACGCCCACGAGCTATTCACTGAAGTGCCCGAGGTAGTGGCCCGGCCCGCCGTGCAGCGCATCTGGCGCTGGGTGGAAGGCTTCATCGTGCCGCGCGCCCGGTTGGCCTACACCGTGGGGCCGGCCCTGGCCCGGCTGTTTGAGCAACGCTACGGCCGGCCCTTCGGCGTGGTGCGCAACGTAAGTCGCCTGCGCGACGAGGAAACGCTGCCGCCCACGCCGAGTGCAGCGCCGTCCGGGGGCTACATCCTCTACCAGGGCGCGCTGAACGTGGGCCGTGGCCTGGAGCAACTGCTCGACGCCATGCCACAGGTGGCGGGGCGGCTGGTAATCTGCGGCGAGGGCGACCTCTCGGCCGAGCTGCGGGCGCAAGCCGAGCGGCTGGGCCTGCTGGCCTCGGGCCAGGTGGAGTTTCGCGGCTTCGTGCTGCCCGAGGCCTTGCGCGAGGTGACGCGCCACGCCGCTGTGGGCATCATGCTGCTCGAAAACGTGGGCCTGAGCTACTACTACTCATTGGCCAACAAGTTCTTCGACTACGTACACGCCGGCATCCCGCAGGTACTCATCGACTTCCCCGAATACCGCGCCCTCAACGACGAGTTTGACGTGGCCGAGCTGGTTTTGGACTTGCAACCTGCCACCCTGGCCCGCGCCCTCAACCGGCTGCTGCGCGATGAGCCCGCCCGCTACCAGCACCTGGCCGCCAACTGCCGCCGCGCCGCCCCCCAGCTCAGCTGGCAGCACGAGGAGCGGGAGCTGCGGCGGCTGTGGGCCGGGGTGGTGCCGGTGAATGGCTAAGGCCAGCACTGACTGAGACGGCGGCATTGTAATCCTCGTTCAAGCAGAACCCCTGTTATCATCTTCTGCATTTGCTTAGCTTCACGGCATGAAGAAGGGTGCCGCCTGCTTGTTCTTGGGATTATTTTTATCCCAGTGCGCCCCATCGGCCTCAGTTTCGACGCCGTCGCCGGTAGGTCGTTGGGAACAGTTGGGGGTGCGTAGGGTCACCTACGACGCTGCCGGACAACTCCTGGCAGACGAGTATAATGAAAACGCGCCGGGCAGCGTCTGGCTGGAATTGACGGCTAACAGCAAGGTCTACCTCTGGCACAATGGGTTTGCGAAACCCACCGGCACAATGTATATCTACCGCGCCGACACCCTCCGCTTCCGCGATACCCTTAATGGCGAAACGCTGCACCCTATTACCGTGTTAAGCCGCCACCGATTGATTTATCAGACGCACAAGCAAGAAAATGCTGGCACCGAGGATGCGACCTTCATGTACCGGCGCTAACCGCAGGATATCCTTGAATTCCAAGCATCGAAATGGCAGATTCCTTCATAACCCTTGTGGCAGGCGTAAAATATGAGAGGCAGGTAATAACCGCTTCTCTAGCAGACACAAACACCTTTTTTAACTGCTTTGGAGTTTGCACCAAGCTAGCCAATCCAATTCAATACGGTTAGCCCTCTTCAGAAGACATTAGCCCTCGGTATCCAGTCAGGCTTTCCTTGTACCCACTTGAAAAAACTTCTTCCCGCCCTGTTTCTCGGCACTGCTTGCTTCGCGGCCGGTGCCCTAGTGGCCCGCCCCAGCGCCCCCGACGAAATCACGGTGCCCCTGCTGCGCGCCGCCCAGCAGCTCATGGGCCTCAGCTTCACCGATGCCCAGCTCGACTCGACGCGCCGCAACCTGACGGGCTACCGCGACAGCTACGAGGCCCTGCGCAAGCTGGAAATGCCCAATAGCGTGACCCCGGCCGTGGGGTTCGACCCGCGCCCGCTGCGGCTGCGGCAGGCGCAGCTCAGCGGCGGGGGCAGCGCCGGCCGCCTGCCCGACGCGGGCAAGGTGAAGCTGCCCGCCAACCGCGACGACCTTGCCTTCTACACCGTGCGGCAGTTGGGCGAGCTACTGCGCACTAAGCAGGTTTCGTCGGAAGAGCTGACGACTTTTTTCCTGGCCCGGCTCAAGAAGTACGACCCCAAACTGCACTGTGTCATCACCCTCACTGAGGACTTGGCTTACCAGCAAGCCCGGCAGGCCGACGCCGAAATCCGGGCCGGGAAGTACCGCGGGCCGCTGCACGGCATCCCGTTTGGGGTGAAGGACTTGTTCAGTGCCAAGGGCTACAAAACCACTTGGGGCGCGGTGCCCTACAAGGAGCAGGTACTGGATGAAGACGCCGCCGTGGTGCAGCGCCTTCGCGAGGCCGGCGCTGTGCTCTGCGCCAAGCTCACGCTGGGCGAACTGGCGCAGGGCGACGTGTGGTTTGGCGAAAAAACCCGCACGCCCTGGGACGTGACCAAGGGCTCGAGCGGCTCATCGGCCGGCTCGGCCTCGGCGGTTGCTGCCGGGCTGCTGCCATTTGCCATCGGTACCGAAACGCTGGGCTCCATTCTCAGCCCGAGCACGGCCTGCGGCGTCACGGGCCTGCGTCCCACCTACGGCCGCGTGAGCCGCGCCGGCGCCATGGCCCTGAGCTGGACCATGGACAAAGCCGGCCCCCTGGCCCGCTCGGCCGAAGACTGCGCCCTGGTGCTGGCCGCCCTCACCGCCGCCGGCCCCGACGCCCGCGACCCTGCCACGATGCTGGCCCCCAACCGCTTCGCCTACGCCTTCGGCACCAGCCTGAAAAAGCTGCGTGTGGGCTACATCAAAAAGGCATTCGACCAGGACTACCCTACCAAGGCCAACGACCAGGCAGTGCTCGACGTGTTACGCCAGCTGGGCGTGGAGCTGGTGCCGCTGGAAATGCCCGCGCTGTCGGGCAATATCCTGCGCTTTGTGCTCACGGCCGAGGGCGCGGCGGCCTTCGACGACCTTACCCGCTCGGGCCGCGACGGGCAGATGGTGCTGCAAAACCGCTTCGCTTGGCCCAACACTTTCCGCTCCTCGCGCTTCATTCCGGCCGTGGAATACATTCAGGCCCAACGCGCCCGCAGCCTGCTCATCGAGCAAATGGACGAAAAGCTCCGGGGCATCGACTGCTACATCACGCCCACTTTCAGCGCCACGCTCGTCACCACCAACCTAACCGGGCACCCGGCCATTGCTCTGCCCAACGGCTTTACCGCCGCTGGCCTACCCACCACCATCACCTTCGTGGGCCAGCTCTACGAGGAAGGCAAGCTGCTGGCTCTGGCGAAGGCTTACCAGGATGCGACGGGGTTTGATGAGAAGCACCCAAATTTATAACCGTCATTGCGAGGGCGCAGCCCGGGGCAATCCGTCCTGTCAAAACCAGACACTCCCTTTTACCAGAACCAAAGGTCAGCGAAGCTAAAGCCCCGGCGCCACACAACGCCGGGGCTTTTGATTTTAAATTTGTCACTTCAATAGGCTGGTCGCTGAGAACAGGACGGATTGCTTCGGCTCTGCCTCGCAATGACAGGAAGCCGCTCAGCCATGCCAGAACTCCTCCCCCCCAATATCCTCGCCCAGCTCGCCCCCACCGCTGCCGACCCGCGGCCCGTGCTGCTCACCATTGCCGGCCCCACGGCCGTGGGCAAAACGGCCCTGTGCGTACAACTGGCCCAAGAGTTCGGCACCGAAATCGTGTCGGCCGACTCGCGCCAGTTCTTCCGCGAGCTGAGCATCGGCACGGCCAAGCCCACGCCTGAGGAAATGCTGGGCGTCCCCCACCACTTCATTGACAGCCACAGCATCAGCGAGGACTACAGTGCCGGCCGCTTTGCTGCCGACGCGCTGGCTGTACTGGAAAACCTGTTCCAAAAGCACCCGCTGGTCATCCTCACTGGCGGCTCGGGCCTCTACGTGCAGGCCGTGACGGACGGGCTCGACGAGCTGCCCAGCGTGCCGCCCGAAGTGCGCGCTCAGCTTCACGTGGAGCTGGCGGCCCACGGCCTCCCCCACCTCGTAGCCGAGCTGGCCGCTACCGACCCCGTGGCCCACGCCCGCATCGACCAGCAAAACCCCCAGCGCGTGGTGCGTGCCCTCGAAATCACGCGCAGCACCGGCCGCCCGTTTTCCAGCTTTCATAGCGAGGGCCCGCCGCCCGAAAATCCGCTTTTCCGCAACGTGAAAGTGGCGCTAACCCGCCCGCGGGAAGAATTGTACCAGCGCATCAACCTGCGCGTAGAGCACATGCTGGCCGCCGGCCTGCTCGAAGAAGTGCGTGCCGTCCTGCCCTACCGCCACCATCATGCACTACAAACCGTGGGCTACCAAGAAATATTCGGCTACCTCGACGGCGAGTACGACTGGGCCGAAGCCGTGCGCTTGCTCCAACGCAACACCCGCCGCTACGCCAAGCGCCAGCTTACCTGGCTGCGGCGGGATGCGGCGTATCAGTGGGTGGATTTAGGGTAGTTGTCCGTCATTGCGAGCATTCCGCGCATCAAGCGGCGACGAAGCAATCCGTCCTGTTAGGACCAGGCCCGCTCGTTTACCAAAAAGCCCCGGCGCTGCGCAGTACCGGGGCTTTGTCACATTATTAGGCTACTCGCGGTTGAGAGGACGGATTGCCGCGGGCTGCGCCCTCGCAATGACAGACGTTTCAACTACACGCTTAGAATCTCCACCATCCGCATGAAGCTCTGGTTGATGAGCTTTTTCTTGTTAATGGTATCAATGAAAGGTGTATAAACCAGCTTCTTGTCGATGATGCCAGCCATTACGTTGCGCATGCCGTTCATGAGGCCTTCCACGGCGGCGATGCCGATTTGGGAGCCCAGCAGGCGGTCGGCGGCGGTGGGTGAGCCGCCGCGCTGAATATGGCCGATAACCGTCACGCGGGTGTCGAGCTGCGGAATGGCTTCTTTCACGCGGGCTGCTACCTGGGTGGCATTTCCCTCCTCGTCGCCTTCGGCCACGATGACGATAAACGAGGTTTTGGAACGCTCCCAGCCGGCCTGCAGGGTTTCCACCACCACGTCGGTGCTCATCTGGGTTTCGGGAATCATTACGATTTCGGCCCCGCCCCCGATGGCGCAGGGAATGGCGATGTAGCCCGAGTCGCGGCCCATCACTTCCACGAAAAAGCACCGGTCGTGCGAGTCGGCCGTGTCCCGGATTTTGTCGATGCAATCCAGCGCCGTATTCACGGCCGTGTCGTAGCCAATGGTGTAGTCGGTGCCGTAGAGGTCGTTGTCGATGGTGCCCGGCGCGCCCACCGTCGGAATGCCAAATTCCTCCTCGAAGATGGTAGCCCCCGTGAAAGTGCCGTTGCCGCCAATGGCCACCAGGCCTTCAATGCCGTGGTTCACCAGCTGGTCGAAGGCCTGCTGGCGGCCTTCCTTGGTCATGAATTTCAGGCTGCGGGCCGATTTGAGAATGGTGCCGCCCTTCTGCACCGTGTTGGAAACCGAAGCGGAGTCGAGCCGCACAAATTCACCTTTAATCATGCCGCTGTAGCCGCGCATGATGCCGTATACCTCAATGCCGTGATACGTGGCCGTGCGTACCACCGCCCGAATGGCGGCGTTCATGCCCGGCGAATCGCCGCCGCTGGTAAATACTGCTATTCTTTTCATCTACTGAACCTTAAATCAAGCGGGCGCACCAACGGCGCCCAAACCCCGCAAAGTTGGCGAAACGATTGCAAACACCCAGCGGTAAGCTGAAGAATGTTGAAAACGGCCGCGTTATCTTTTTTTCAACATTTCGCGTATTCAGGTGAAAAACCGGTTGGTTTTTCGTGTACCTTACCTCTACAATTGGCCGGTAAGGCCACTAAATCATCTTCCACCTTTCAATTCCCACGTTTTATGTTCGGTTTCTTCGAAAATGAGCAGGCCAAAAAAATTAAAGGCCATTTGCTGAACCTGGCGGCCCTGGCCAAGGCGGACGGCCACATCGACGCCCGGGAAATGAACTTCATCCTGGCCGTAGGCAAGAAGAACGGCCTGAGCCAATCCGAGGTGCAAGCCTTGGTTTCGGGTGCCAAAGGCACCAGCAACGACCTCCCCACCAACGACTCCGAGCGCTTCGACCAGATTTTCGACCTCGTAGACATGATGCTCGCCGACGGCGTGGTGGACGAGACCGAGATGGAGTTCTGCATCATGATGGCCGAGAAGCTGGGCTTCCGCAAAGCCATTGTGGGCGTGCTGGTGCGCAAAATTTCGCAAGGCGTGAAAGACGGTATCCCCCGGGAGCGCATCAAGGAGGAAAGCAATTCCTTCCTGAACTACAACGAGTTGCCCCGGCCTACGGTTACCTTGTAGGCCTATGGCAAAACCTTACTAACCCGATAGTCGACTCGACCAATCCCGGCCCGCCGCTCCTGTTTGCTCAGGCTTGCGGCGGGCCGGCTTGCATTAGCAAGCGCGGGCCTAAGCCACGCCGGTAACGTGCGAAATAGCGCGCAGCAAGGCCGCGCAGGCTTCGTCAATCTGTTCATCGCTGATGATGAGTGGCGGGGCCAACCGCAGCGAATTGTCGCAGAACAGGAACCAGTCGGTTAGAATCCCTTCGTGGGCCAGGGCATGGTCGATAATGGGCTTGAGCACTTCAAACGACTCAAATTCCACGGCCATCAGCAACCCGGCCCCGCGCACGGCCCGAATGGCCGGGTGCCGCAGCTGCGCCCGAAACCGCGCCGCCTTTTCGGCCACGCCCTCCGCCAGCCGCTCCTGCTGAATGACTTGCAGCGTAGCCAGCGCCGCCGCGCAGCTCACCGGGTGCCCGCCAAAGGTGGTGCAGTGCCCCAGGATGGGGTTGGTTTTGAAGCCCGACATAATTTCGGTGCTCGATATAAACGCGCCGATGGGCATGCCGCCGCCCATGCCCTTGGCACACACCAGAATGTCGGGCTCGATGCCGAACTGCTCGAAGGCCCACATGCTGCCCGTGCGCCCATAGCCGCACTGAATCTCGTCGAGAATGAGCAGAGCACCCACTTCGGTGCAGCGGGCGCGCAGGGCCGGCAGGTATTCGGGACTGGGCACGCGCACGCCGGCCTCGCCCTGCACGGTTTCGATGATGACAGCGGCCGTGTGCTCCGTTATCAATTCCAAATCAGTCAGCTCGTTGTGGCGGATGTGGCGCACGTCGGGCAGCAGCGGGCGGAAGCTGTTTTTAAAGCCCTCGGAGCCGGTGATGGACAGGGCGCCGTGGGTGGAGCCGTGGTAGGCGTTGAGGCAGGAAATGAGCTCGGTGCGGCCGGTGTGGCGCTTGGCCAGCTTCAGGGCGCCTTCGATGGCTTCGGCACCGGAGTTGGTGAAATACACCGAATCGAGCTGCGCGGGCAGGGTGCGGTGGATGGCCTCGGCCAGCTGGGCGGGCACGGCCTGCACCAGTTCACCGTACACCATCAGGTGCAGGTACTTGTCGAGCTGGGCCTGGATGCCGGCCAGCACGTGCGGGTGGCGGTGGCCCACATTGCTCACGCCGATGCCCGAAATCAGGTCGAGGTAGCGGCGGCCGTCGGGACCGTACATGTAGATGCCCTCGGCCCGCTCAATTTCCAGCAGCAGCGGAAAATCGGAGGTTTGGGCCTGGTGGCGCAGGAATAATTGGCGAGGCGTCAGAACCACGGATTTATAGGATTTAAGCGGATTGGTCGGATTTAAACCGTCTGTCATCCTGAGCGCAGCGAAGGACCTTCTCCCGTTAGAGGGTTTCGAAATGCGCCCTTCGCTGCGCTCGGAATGACAGACAATTCCCAAAACCAACAACAATTCATTTCGATTATCCCGCAAAAATAACGAGGCCGCTGCGGGGGCAGCGGCCTCGGGACATAGCTCAGAAAGAAACGAACTCAGTCGGTGCCCGGCGCTGGCGTGGCGCCACCCGCCCCGGCCACGCGCTTGATGACTTCTTTGGTAAAATCACGCTCGGCCTGAAACAGCTGAGCCACCTGGCGCATGGAAATCACCTTCTGGAACTTGTCGAAGTACTCCTTTTCCAGGTTCAGCTCCTGCTGGCGCATGGCGAAGGATTGGGTGAGGTTGTCGCGGATTTGCTGGTCGGTCATGCCCTCGGTCACGTCGCGGCGCAGCAGGCGGCCGCTGCGGTTGATTTCGCGGCGCTTGGCCGAAAATTCATTGTAGAGCGGCCAGAACTTCTGGGCCTGGTCCTGGGTGAGCGAAACGCGGTTGGTGATGAAGGCAATCTTGGCGTTTTCGAGCTGGCCGAGGCGCTGGCCTCCGCGGCCGCCCAGGCCCGGGCCGCCAAAACCGCCCTGCGCGTGCACGGCCGGCGCGGCCGCGAGCAGCAAGGCTGCCAAGCTCGATAATCGAAAAACAGATTTGATAGAAGGCATATTCAAAAGGAGATTACAAATAAGTCAGGTCTTCGGACGGCTGCGCGTCCAGGGCGTTGGTCAGTTCCTCGTCCGACGCCTGGATGAAGCCCTTGGCGATGTTGGGGTGGGCAGCGGTAAGCACGGCGAGGTCAGAATTTTCGACGCGGGCGCCGCTGGTGAGCAGGTAGCCTACCAGTTCGGTGCGCGGCACGGCATCGAGCGCGGCGGTAGAAGCGGTGGAGGGTACCAACCGCGGTGTGCCGCTCAGGTAGAACGAAGCCGCAAAGCCGCTCAGCACGGCCACCGAGGCCAGGCTGGTACGCAATGCGGGTGTGAGCCAGGCCAGCCAGCCGGACGCGGCGGTGCGGGCTTCGGCCTGGGGCAGGCGGGCCATTATCTGCGTAGGTAGCTTATCGAAGTAGCCCGCCGGCGGCTCGCTCAGCGGGTGGGGCCGCCGGGGGTGCGCGTCGAGCTTAAATGAAGTTTTCATGGCTATTGGATGAAGAACAGGGGGCGGCGTTTAACTCCGCAAGTAAAAATTTGTCTTTTGGCTGATTAATCGTCGGTAGTACGGGTCACGTATTCTTCCACTTTTTTCACGGCGTGGTGGTAGCTGGCCTTCAGGGCGCCCACGCTGGTGCCCGTTATTTCGGCCATTTGCTCGTAGGGCATTTCGTCGTAGTAACGCAGGTTGAAGACGAGGCGCTGCTTGTCGGGCAGGCGCAGGATGGCCTTTTGTAGCTTCAGCTCCACTTCGTCGCCGGCCACGGCGGGGTCGGCTTCAATTTTGGCGGCCAGCTCGGCGCCCACGTCATTAAGTGGCAGCAGAAACTTGCGCCGCTTGCTGCTCAGGAAATTGAGGCACTCGTTGGTGGCAATGCGGTAAATCCAGGTAAACAACTGGGCGTCTTGCCGGAAGTTTTCGAGGTGCTTCCACACCTTCACAAACACGTCCTGGGTGAGGTCGTCGGCGTCGTCGTGGTCCACCACCATCTTGCGCACGTGCCAGTACACCTTGCTCTGGTACTTGCGCACGAGCTGATTGAACGCCAGATTGCGCGAAGCCGGGTCTTGAAACTTGAGGAGGATTTCGTGGTCTTCCAAACGCGCGATGCTGGCAAAAATGACCCTTTGGAGGCTTTAAGGTCGGCAATGTTTAAACACGGCCGAAATATTCTTCATCTTTAATGGCTTTTTTGGCCCCACCATTCACTCGTTCAATTCATTAAATGCCATCCAAAACGTACTACCTCGACCCTGCCCGCACCGATGCCCTCACCGTTGAGTGGGGGTTTTTATACCGCAATTTCACCGTTCGCTACGCCGGTCAGGAGCTTACCGCCACCAACCCCGACACCAAAATTGCCCAAGGCCGCCAATACCCCCTCCCCGACGGCCGCATGTTCTCGGCCCAACTCCGCGAAGACCGGTGGCCGCAGCAACTCGAACTGCTACTTGATGGCCAGCCCGTGCCCGGCAGCGGCACCCACCCAGTCGAAAGCCTCAAGCAAGCGTGGTACACCCTGCTTTTTGTGGGCGCCCTCAGCATGGGGCTGGGCGCGCTGGCGGAGTTCGGGCGGGTCGAGGTTCTGCAGCAGAATGGCGTCGGCTGGGGCTCCATCATTGAGGGAGCCATCTTTCTGGGACTGGGCTGGCTGGGCTACGCCAAACGCTCCGCCCCCGCGCTCACCACGGCCCTGGTGCTGCTTGTGTTAGACGGGGTGGTGAGCTTCAAAAACGCTATGCTCGCCAGCCACACGCCGGGTATTGGCTTTTTGATGATGCGCTTCTTCTTTTGCGTGGCAGTATTTCGCGGCATAAAAGCAGCTAAGCAATTGCGAATTGAAGAGGCAATAATTCCTGAGCCATTGCAAACCGGTTTATAAGGCGCTGCATAGTTAGCAGCGCTTTACGCTAAAGAATTTTAAGTATTAATTTCTTCAACAAGACATCATGGAAGCCAAACTTTTGACTGAAAAAAGCAGGTTGCAGGAAATCTATGATTTGCGAGTTGCCGCTTATGAAGAATCACCTTACGCAAAGTTTATCAACAGGGAGAAATACCCGCATGGCTATTTCGACGAGTTAGACCCGCTTGACTCCACCTACCACTGGATTGTGGAAGATGAGCAAAACAATATCATAGGCGCTGTAAGAGCAGCCGTTTTAACTGATTTAGCCGCTCTTGAGGAGGATGTTGCACATCTGGATTTGCCTCAGAATGTGCCCTTCGCTTATTGCGGCAGAACTGCTGTGCATCCCAAAGCTCGGGGTGGCCGGGTAATGCTCCAGTTGGACCATGCCATTCGCAATTTCATTGCGGACAATTCATCGATAAAGTTTGCCCTCTGTTTTGTCATTCCCGAACGGGCTAATGCCGTTGTGCGACTAGGCTTTCATTCAATTGGGTTCGTGCAATATGATTGGGGTAATGGAGAAGAAACGGCGTTGGAGACCTTCCTTTTGAACAAATAAGTAAGGCCCGCTGCTGGTAGCTTTTGCATTAAAAGCAAATTCAACGTTTTCCAACAACGGCAAGGCCCCGCAACTGAACAGTTGCGGGGCCTTGCCGTTGTTGGAAAACGGCTAATCACTCTACGTCATCGGCAACTCCGTAGCGGGAAAATGGCGGTTATTTCCCCACATAAGAGCAAGTCCAGCGGTTATCCGGAATGGTTGGAAACACCAAGAAAAACTTGTCGGGCCGGTCTATCTTTTCGGCTTTGCCATGGTCCAGATACCCACCCGTAAACAACAAATTCCCGCTTTGGTCCACGGTGTATTTGCCCTTGCTGGGCTTCTCAAAACCGGAGTAGAAATAAGTACCATCGGCATTTAGCGTAAACGAGCCGTGAGGAATGTACTCGTAAGAACCTCCCCTGTATTTGCTGGCCGTACAACCGTATTTACCCATTTTAGGCATGAGTGCCTGAGGTGTTTGCGCTGTTAGTCTGGCCGAAATCACGCTAAGCAAAGCGCAGCTAATTCCTGTGATTAAGAGTTGCTTTTTCATATTCTTTCACGGCTTTTTATGCCGCCTGCAAGTAAATGCCAACCATCACAAGTTGAAAGTGAGGCGCTTCAAAATTTGCTTTGCTATTTATTCTTCGCTCAATAATAATTTATAAAAAAGACCCTCAGCCACGCGGCTGAGGGTCTTTTTTCACTACTTACTGTCCTCGAAAGCTTATTTCTTCCGCTTCATCACGGCCTCCACGGCGGCTACGATGGCGGCTTCGTTCAGCTTGTATTTCTCCATCAGCTGGTCGGGGGTGCCGCTTTCGCCGAAGCTGTCGTGCACGGCCACCATTTCCAGGGGCAGGGGCTCCTCGCGGGCCAGCAGTTGGGCGATGCTGTCGCCGAGGCCACCGTTCATCTGGTGCTCTTCGGCCGTCACCACGCAGCGGGTTTTGCGCACCGAGGCGAGGATGGCCTCGTCATCGAGCGGCTTGATGGTGTGGATGTTGATGATTTCAGCGTTGATGCCTTTCTCGGCCAGCAGCTTGCCGGCCAGCACGGCTTTCCACACGAGGTGGCCGGTGGCGAAGATGCTCACGTCGGTACCTTCGTTCAGAGTCCAGGCTTTGCCGATTTCAAACTTCTGGTCGACGGGCGTGAAGTTGGGCACCACGGGGCGGCCGAAACGCAGGTACACCGGGCCGTGGTGCTCGGCAATGGCGATGGTGGCGGCCTTCGTCTGGTTGTAGTCGCAGGGGTTGATGACGGTCATGCCAGGCAGCATTTTCATCATGCCCAGGTCTTCCAGAATCTGGTGGGTGGCGCCGTCTTCGCCCAGCGTGAGGCCGGCGTGCGAGGCGCAAATTTTCACGTTCTTATCCGAGTAAGCAATGCTCTGACGAATCTGGTCATACACGCGGCCGGTGCTGAAGTTGGCAAAGGTCCCCGTGAAGGGGATTTTGCCGCCAATGGTCATGCCCGCGGCCACGCCCATCATATTGGCCTCGGCGATGCCCACCTGGAAAAACCGGTCGGGGTTTTCCTTCTTGAAGGCGTCCATTTTGAGCGAGCCGGTGAGGTCGGCGCAAAGGGCCACCACGTTGGGGTTGGTTTTGCCCAGCTCGGCCAGGCCCGCGCCGAAGCCGCTGCGGGTGTCTTTCGATTCGGTGTAGGGGAAGTCTTTCATGGAGAAGTAAGGTTTAGGGGCCTTGCAGGCCTAGCGTTGCGAATTAGTTGTAGCGTTTATCCTGTTTATGCCACAGGTACTGCCGAACGGCCTCATTGGCGGCGCGGTCGTGCGGGTGGTGGTTGCGGTAAATCATTTTCTCGACCAGCACCGGGTCGTCACGATGAAACTGGCGCACCAGGTCATCGGCCGAAGTGTACATCAGCAGGCCACCCAATGCGGCCAACACGAGGGCTCGCACGTTTATGCGCTGGTTAAGCAACAGGAGAATGACGGCGGTAAAAAGCGTGCCCTCTCCTACTATTAGCATCGTCTGACTGCCGTTCCAAGACATCAGTTTGAATAGCATGCCAACCAGCAGAACCGCGCTGCTCATGTTGATGAGTTTGGGTAACAATATGTCAACCAGAAATGAAGCCGGTTTTGAAGACTCCCCAATCTGCGTATCCTGTCTTGGGTAGCTTTTTGCTGACGAATCGTCCTCAGGAATGCGAGACGGGGCATAGGCCGTCAGAAAATAGACCAGACTAAGAGTAGCCAGGCCAACAATGAGCGCTGTACTTCCTCCTTCCAATTGCGTCCATTTAGCAACAAAGCCCAGAATGGCTACAACCCAAGCTACTATATGGAGCTTGGGCAGCAGCGTATCAAATAGAAATGACTTTTGCATGCTTGACTTCATGGTCTAAGCTACTTCCCAAAAATGGCCACCGAGGTTGTTTGCCCGCTGCGGATGGTGAAGTTGCGCACGTCCGTAAACTTGCTACCGGTGCTGTTGCTGGTGCGGAACACCAAACGGTAGGCGCCCGGCTGCATGGGCAGGTTCACTTTGCTGCTGCCGCCGTAGGGCAGGTCGTAAATCCAAGTCTGCGACTCGTCGTCGTTCAGCTCATAAATGCTGCCGTAGCCTTTTAAGTCCGACGTGATGTTTAGCGTACCGGGTGCGGCGTACGTGAAGGTGTATTCCTGACCTTGTTTGATGGTGAGGCGGCGCACGGTGCGGGGCAGCGTGAGGGCTTCCACTTCGTAGTTGCCGGCCAGCAGCTTCTGGCGGGTGCCGAAAGTGCCGGCCGTGACGGTGGCGCCCGCCTGGCTGCGCACCACCGCCCGAATGGTGCCGTAGGGGTTGGGCGTGAGGGGCGGGTTTTGCAGCCAGAGGGTGCCCTGCGGCGTTTTGAAGGTGAAGACGTTGGCCTTGCCGGGCTTGATGGGCAGGTTGGCCTGGCGCACAGGCGGCACGGTGTTTATCACAAGGTCGTAGCTCTGCAGGGCGTCGATGTCGAGCACGTCGGGCTTGCCCTGGGCGTCGCGGTAGTGCACGTAGTTGTACTCGGGCTGCTCGGTCACGTTGTTCACGAAGGTCATGTTGACGTTCGTTTCCACGGGCTTGCCGTTGGCATCGGTCAGGTTCACCGAGACGGTGGTTTTGCTCAGCGTTTGGGCAATGACGTCGTCCATCACCGTGCGGAAGGTTTTCACCTCGGCGGCGTTGTAATACTGGCCCAGGCATTCGAGCTGCTTGCCGAAGTCTCGCTCAGCCCCAATGCCAATGACGAAAGGCTTGAGGAAAACGTGCTTGCGCTGCAGGGCAATGGAAGCCGCGCAGGGGTCGCGGTTGCACGATTCGAGGCCGTCGGTAATCAGCAGCAGCACGTTGCGCGAGGTCTTATCCATCGGGAAGTCGTTGGCCGACTGCTCCAGCGAGTAGGTGATGGGCGTGTTGCCCTGGGCCTTGAGCGTGGTCAGCTTGTCCTTAATGGCCTTGGCGTTGCGCGGGGCAAAGGGCACTTCCAGGCGCGAGTCCTGGCAGTTCTTGTCAGCATTCGGAAACTGGTGGCCGTACACGCGCAAACCCAGCTCTAGGTTGGGGTAGGCGTTGAGCGAGTCCACCATCTTGCTAAGCATGCGCTTGGCCACGTTCCAGCGCGGCTGCCCTTCCCAGGGCGCCATCATCGAGCCCGAGGCATCCAAAAGAAACAGAATGCGGGTGACTTTGGGCTTCTCGGGTGCGGCGTTCTGGGCGTGGGCGGTTTGGCTACTTAGGAGCGCGAGGAATAACAGTACTGCCCAGACGTGGCGCCTCCCCCCCCGGCCCCCTCTCCCATAGAGAGGGGGAGCCTGACGATTCTGCACGGAGCATAACCGGTGCCCCCTCTCCATCGGAGAGGGGGTCAGGGGGTGAGGCGTTACTTCTAGACAATACCGCATCGAAAAGCCTTAGTAATCCCCTTCGGTGCCCACTTTCAGCTGGTCGAGGGCTTCGGCCAGTTGCTGGTCGTTCGGAGCCACGCCGTGCCACTTGTGGCCGTCCATCATGAAGTCGACGCCGAAGCCCATTTTCGTGTCCATCACAAACATGATGGGCTTGGCTTTGCCGGTGGCGGCCACGCAATTTTCGAGCATGGGCAGCAGGGCATCGAAGTGGTTGCCGTCGCCCTCAAACACCTGCCAGCCGAAGGCCTTGAACTTGGCGCCGATGTCGCCGAGGCCGCCGATTTGGTCGGTCGAGCCGTCAATCTGCTGGCCGTTGCGGTCCACGATGGCAATCAGGTTGTCGATTTTGTGGTGGGCGGCGTAGAGGGCCGCCTCCCAGTTCTGACCTTCTTCCAACTCGCCGTCGCCCATCAGCACGAATACGCGCTGCTTGTCGCCATTGAGCTTTTTGGCCTGGGCGGCGCCGCAGGCCACGCTCAGGCCCTGGCCCAGCGAGCCCGAGGCCACCCGGATGCCCGGCAGGCCCTCGTGGGTGGTGGGGTGGCCCTGCAGGCGCGAGTTGATTTTGCGGAAGGTGGCCAGCTCGCTCACCGGGAAGTAGCCCGAGCGCGCCAGGCACGAATACATGGTAGCCGAGGTGTGGCCGTTTGAGAGGAAAAACAAGTCCTGGTCCTTGCCGTCCATGTCGAAGGGCTCGGGGTGGTGCTTCATCACCTTGAAGTAGAGCGCCACCAGCAAGTCGGTGATGCCCAGCGAGCCGCCGGGGTGGCCCGAGTTCACGGCGTGCACCATGCGCACGATGTCGCGGCGCACCTGGGTGGCAATTTCCTTGAGCTCCTCGTTGCTTTTTTCGGGCTTTTCGACGGTTTTCGGGGTGGTGGTATCGGCCATTAGTTCGGGTGAAATTGGTTTCGTTGAGGGTAAAGGTAGCACACGAGGCAATGGGGAAACAGGCGTTTTTCGCGGGGTGCCTATTGCAAACGGTCCCGATAGCGCAGGCCCGGGGCTCCCCTAATCGGAAACGGCAGAAGCCCGCCTGCCCCGCCACTACTTCAGCAGCTGGGCGGCGTGTTCCTTGGTGTCTACTTTCTTAATCACCTTCTCAATCACGCCGTTTTCGTCAATCAGAAACGTGGTGCGCACGGTGCCCATGTAGGTTTTGCCGTAGTTTTTCTTTTCCTGCCACACGCCGTACGCCTCCACGATTTTCTTTTCAGTATCAACCAGCAGCGGGAACGGCAGGTCGTACTTCAGGGCGAATTTTTGGTGGACGGCCTCGTTGTCGATGCTCACGCCGATAACCTGAATGTTGCCGGCTTTTAGCTCCTCCTGGTGGTCGCGCAGGTTGCAGGCCTGGGCGGTGCAGCCGGGCGTGTCGTCTTTGGGGTAGAAATAAAGGGCCACTTTCTGGCCGCGGAAGTCGTGCAGGCTGACGGTGTTGCCGTCCTGGTCCTGGGCGGTGAAATCGGGAGCGGGCTGGCCGGGTTGGGGAAGCATGGGCGTTTAAGTATTAATTTTTATTTGAACACAAAAGAACGTCATGCCGAGCGCAGCCGAGGCATCTCGCGTACGCAACGCAATCCAATCGATTGAGTCACTAGTGCACGCGAGATGCCTCGGCTGCGCTCGGCATAACGTTCTTTTTGCGCAAGCCAAAGCTGGGGCTACAAGCTCAGCGGAATCACCCGCTCGTTGCCGGCTTGGTCGGTGAGGTGCAGCTCGGCGGGGCCGTGCAGGCGCGGGCCCAGCGTATCCGAAGCCACGGTGAAAAGCAGGGCCTTCTTGTGCTCGTAGCGGAGCATGCGGAATTTGCCGCCGATGAGCAGGCGGTAGCTGGCCAGGCCCGACATGTCGTCGCCCACCGAAAAGGACAGCTGTCCCCCGGCGCGCCCAATGAGGCTGCCACGCGGCGCGGTAGTGTCGCGCAGAATGCGGTAGGAGGCAAACTGACGGATATTGGCCGTAATCTGGCCTTTGTCGTCCCACACGCCGCCTAGGTAGGCACGGGCGCCGCTGGCCGTGGCCGAGTAGATGGCCGTGCGGCGCGGGTCGGCGGGCGGGGTGGCGGGCTTGAGGGTGAGCACGGCCGTGTGGTAGAGCGGCTGCAGCGGCGAGCCCACCGTCCAGAAGCCGCTGCCGGTGGCCTCGGGCTTGAAGCTCGTGCTCAAATAGAGGTTGCCAAACAGCGTTTCGGGGCCGAACACCAGGTTGAGGTGGTTGGTGGCGTAGCTGGTTTCCTTACCGGCCGGAATCATCACCTGCCGGTCAAATTTCTTGGTGATGCTGCCGAATCGGATGGAATCGGGCAGGCCGGCGCGCAGGTCGTAGAGGTACACGTTTTCGCTGTTCTGCGTGTAGCTGGGCTTCACTTCGAGGCGGCGGTTGCCGCGCAGCAGCGTCAGGTTGGCGCCCACCGAGTCGGCGCTGGGGTCGGCCACCACGGCCTTCAGCAGGTTGCGCGTCACCTCGAAGCGCAGGGCCGGGCGCTTCACGGCAGCCGAGCGGGTTTTGAAGTACGCGGGCTGCTCGCCGCGAATGACCAGGTGCACGGGCGTTTGGTTGTTGTAGGAGTCGGCCAGCGTGATGTCGATGTTGTAAACCTTGCCGGCTTCCACGTTCAATCGGCCCTTGGTGGGGCCGGTGGTGTACATCGCCAGGTCGTTGCCCTCGTCCACCCACAGCTTTTGCAGGGTGCGACCCTGGGTGTTCTGGTACAGGAAATCGACGAAGTTGCCCACCTGCCGGGTGCCTGTAGGGAAGGGAATGGCGTCGATGTTGTGCTGGTAAAACGGCTGCCCGTTCACCGTCATCGTCACCCGCTGAATGCCGTTTTTGTTCCAGGCATTGTCAAACCTATCGAAGCCCTGCACCAGCAGCCCCACCGTGCCATAGGCGCTGATGGTATCGGCCCAAGTGGTGGTGGCGCCCGGCGCCGGCTGCAGCTTGGGCACAAACAGGGCTTTGGCAAACACGTTCTTCACCCGCGCCTCAATGCCCAGCGGCTCCACCGCAAACGCCTGCAACACCGGCCCTAGGTGGTCCTGAATTTCCGGGAAGCCACCCCACTGCAGCGGGTTGTACTGCCGGTCCTGGGCGTCGCGCACTTCCCAGTGCAGGTGCGGACCCGCCGAGCCGCCGGTGTTGCCGCTCAGCGCCACAAGCTCGCCGCGCTTCACGGGGTACTTGTCCTTCTCAAAAAAGGCTTCCAGTTCGTAGCTCTGCTTCTCGTACTGCCGCCGCAGCAGCTCGGCGGCAAATGCACCCTTGAACTCGTTCAGGTGCCCGTATACCGTCGTCGTGCCGTTCGGGTGGGTGATGTAAAGCACGTTACCGTAGCCAAACGACGACTGCTTCAGGCGCGACACGTAGCCGTCGGCCGCCGCGTACACGGGCTGGTTCACCCCGCCGCCGGTCTTGATGTCGAGCCCGCCGTGGAAGTGGTTGGGCCGCAGCTCGCCCATGCTACCGGCCAGGAAATTGGGCTTGCCAGGCGCAATCGGAAACATAAAATAGCCCGGCGCCACGGTGGGGCGGCCGGCACGCAGCAGCTCGCTCACGGTGTGGCGGTCGCGGTCGGCGGTATCGGCTTCCTGCCCTCCTACTCGGCTGGCCGCCCCGGCCGCAAGGGCCAGCGCCAGTCCGATTATCAACTTCGCTTTATTCTTCAAAATCTCAGTAATCAAAAGAACGTCATGCTGAGCGCAGCCGAAGCATCTCTACCGCGCAATGCAAT
This sequence comes from Hymenobacter properus, assembly GCF_015694735.1. GTDB lineage: Bacteria > Bacteroidota > Bacteroidia > Cytophagales > Hymenobacteraceae > Hymenobacter > Hymenobacter properus. The sequence continues at coordinate 1,457,273 of NZ_JADQDP010000001.1, forward strand.
TATTTACTGCTGCGGTAGTGATGCTTCGGCTGCGCTCAGCATGACGGGCTATATTCAAAACACACCACTTCCCTACTTCACGTTCAGCTCCAGCAGCTTCTCCCCTTCCAGGTAGCCGGTCAGCTGGTCGCCTAGCTTTACGGCGGCCACGCCGGCGGGGGTGCCAGTAAAAATCAAATCGCCCATTTTCAGCGAAATGTATTTCGACACGAAGCTGATGATTTTGGCAAACGGGTGCAGCATCAGGCTGGAATTGCCGGTCTGGCGGGTTTCGCCGTTCACTTCGAGGTGGAAGTTGATGTTGGCCAAATCAGCGAATTCGCTCACCGGCTTGAACGTGGGCGAAATGGGGGCCGAGCCGTCGAAGGCTTTGGCCAGCTCCCAGGGCAGGCCTTTTTTCTTGAGCTCGCTCTGCAGGTCGCGGGCCGTGAAGTCGATGCCCAGGCCAATGGCGTCGAAGTAGGTATGGGCGAATTGCTCCTCAATGTGGCGGCCGTTTTTGCTCACACGCAGCACCAGTTCCAGTTCGTGGTGAATATCCTGCGAAAACTCGGGCAGGAAGAATGGCTGGCCGCGCTGCAGCAGCGCTGTTTCGGGCTTGAGGAAAATGACGGGCGCGCTGGGCACCTCGTTTTGCAGCTCGGCAATGTGGTCGGCGTAGTTGCGGCCGATGCAGATGATTTTCATGGAAGGAGGCTCGGGAGGCGGGGAAGGAAGTCAAAACTACGGCCTTCGGCCGGCTTGCGGCAACCCGTCGGGCAGTTTTTCGGCCGCTCAAGCGCGCCCGAAAACATTTACCCGCCCGCCTGCCGTATAGCCGCCAACCAAACGCGCTGCCTTGCGGCGTGGCTGTTTTCTCTTTTCCCTCCTAGCTATGTTCAAAAAACTCACCCTTGTAGCCAGCCTGGCCTTTGTGGCCGCCTGCTCTACGGTGCCCATCACGGGCCGCCGTCAGCTCAGCCTCGTGAGCGACTCCGAAATCAACTCACTGGCCGCCACGCAGTACCGCGAAGTTATTGCCAAAGGCCCGCTGTCGAACAACTCGCAGGATGTGGCCATGGTGCGCCGCGTGGGCCAACGCATCCAAAGCGCTGTGGAAACCTATTTCCGCCAGCAAAATGCGTCCGACCAGCTAGCCGGCTACCAATGGGAATTCAACGTCATTCAGGACGACAAGCAGCAGAATGCCTGGTGCATGCCCGGCGGCAAGGTGGCCGTGTACACCGGCATCCTGCCCATCACGCAGGATGAAAATGGCCTGGCCGTGGTAATGTCGCACGAAATTGCGCACGCCGTGGCCAAGCACGGTTCCGAGCGCATGAGCCAGGGCCTGGTGCAGCAACTCGGCGGACAAGCGTTGTCGGCGGCGCTGTCCACCAACGCGCCGGCTACCCAGCAACTGGCCCTGCAGGCGTTTGGCGTGGGCTCGCAACTGGGCTTGCTGAAATACGGCCGCAACCAGGAATCGGAAGCCGACCACCTGGGTCTGATTTTCATGGCCATGGCCGGCTACAACCCCGACGGCGCCATCACGTTCTGGCAGCGCATGGACGCCCGCGAAAACCAGGCTTCCCCGCCCGAGTTCCTCTCCACGCACCCCTCCAACGGCACGCGCATCGCCGACATTCAGCGCGAGCTGCCCGAGGCGCGCAAATACTACACGGCCCGCTAATTCAGTTAATGGCTAACGATTAGTGGTGAGCGCAACCGCCAGTCACTCATCGTTAACCACTAATCACTAACCCATGAAATTTCTCCCTCGTCTGCTTGGATTGGGCTTGCTGAGCTTGCTGGTGATGCTGGCGATGTCGTGCGAAAGCACGAAGACGGCCACCAACGAGTTCGGCAGCCCCAACCGGATAAGAGGCGAGGTAATTGCCAAGCCCGAGAGCCGGCAGATTGTGCATTTCACCGACACCACCACCGAGTACAAGACGCCGCGCAGCGAGATGGCCCGGGCGTTCATCCGCCAGTTCAACGACGGCACGGTGGTCGATAAAATTCAAGTGCGCAAGGCTCCCGGCATCGCGGGGGCGCCGGTTACCTACTACCTCATTGGCATGGGCTTGCGCGGGGGTACGTTTCGGGCCATGGCCCTGCCGCTCACCAGCGGCGGCGACAACACGTACTACCTCCGCCCTTCGGCCGAGCGCTACACCATCACCAGCGTGGGCTGCCCGGCGTGCTATTTCAGCTTCGAAAACGGCCGCATTGTGGGCACCAACTGCACCGAAAGCTACCCCGGCAGCCACTGCGACCTGAAGGTGGAACCCAACAACGAACTGTTTGCCAACAAATGAGCACCACCGGCAAATGGCTGCTTCGCGCCGCCCTAACCGCCCTGGCCGTCCTCATCACCACCGACCGGCCCCGCATGCAAGCCTCCAAAACACCAAAAAAGCCCGCTGAGTAGCGGGCTTTTTTATTGGCTGGTTTTCAGGAATGAGCCCAAGCAAAAGTGCGAATCCGATTTGCTAAGTCCGGAATGTTGACCCGTTCGATGGGATGCGGGGTGTTGGGCAGCACCGCGTATTGCATTTGGGGCAGCTGCTCGGCTAGCTGGCGGCTGGCGTCTCCCCTTTCGGGCGTCAGGTCGCCGTCGCCCATCAGTACCTGCACGGGCACATGCAGGGCGGCAAAGTCAGCGGCGGCCAGCGGCGGTTGGGCGCCGGCAGCCGTCATCAGGCTGGCGGTGGCGCGCACCACGGCAGTCCAGTCGGCGGGCGCGTGGCGTTGGCGCAGCTGCTCGGCAAAGGCAGGCACTTTGGCTTGCATCTTCTCGGGGTCGAGGAAGCGGGTTTCGGCCGCTGCGCTTTCCGGCGACCAGTCCAGCTTGGTGCCCAGCGTGGTGATGCCGGCAAACCGCGCCGGCTCCTGCCGGGCTGCCAGCAGCGCCGCGTAGCCACCCATGCTGTAGCCAAACACGTGCGCCGGCCCGGTTTCGTGCGCTTGCAAAAACGCCAAAACCTCCTGCGCAAACTGCGGCAGCGCGAACGTCTCCGGGTGCACCTCGCGCCCGCCGTGGCCGGCGAAGGCGAAGGTTTTCACTGTAAAATCGGCCGCCAGCAGCTCGGCCAGTGGCTCCAGCGTGGCGGGGCTGCCCAGGGCGCCGTGCAACAATAGCAGCGTCGGTTTCATGCTCAGCCCGTGATTTCGGTGGCTAGCGCCGCCAGGTCCAGCCCATCGAATGTGCCCGACGACATAAGCAGCAGGTTGGCATTGGCCCATTGCTGCGCGCGCAGGAAGGTGGCCAGCTCGGCGCTGTCGGTAATGACTTTGATGTCGGGACGCTGGAAGGCTTCGGCCACGGTGGCGGCGGCCAGCGGCGGCAGGCGCTTGTGCTCCAGCACGTGGGGGTTGAAATACACCACCGCCACGTCGGGCGCATCGAAGCAGTGCGCGTACTGCGGCAGGAAATCGGGGTTGAGGCTGCTGAAGGTGTGCAGCTCCAGGCAGGCCACCAGGCGGCGCTGCGGATACTGCTTTTTGAGGGCCGTGGCAGTGGCCTTGAGCTTGCTGGGTGCGTGGGCAAAGTCCTTGTACACCACCGACGTGGTGCCTTCCTTCACCAGCTCCAAGCGCCGGGCGGCGCCGGGGAATGAGGCCACAGCTTTGAAGAAGTCCTTGCCTTTGATGCCCAGCTGCTTGCACACCTCCTTGGCAGCCGAGATGTTGCGCAGGTTGTGCTCGCCAAATACCTGAATGGGCACCTCCTCGTCTTTCTTGTTAATGAGGAAGGTTTTGCCGTTGCGAATGACGTGCTCGTGCGGGCCGTAGCCGATGTAGGTGACGTCGGGGTTGGTGGGCACGCTCACCAGCTGCACCTGCTCGTCGTCGCGGTCGTAGATGAGCACGCCGGCTTTGGGCGTCATGTCGGCGAAGATGCGGAACTGCTCACGGTAGATTTCCTCGGTCGGAAACACGTTGATGTGGTCCCAGCTGATGCCCGAAATCACGCCGATGTGGTGCTGGTAGAGGTGAAACTTAGGCCGGCGGTCTACCGGCGATGACAGGTATTCGTCGCCCTCGATGATGATGATGGGCGCGTCGGTGAGCTGCACCATCAAATCGAAACCGGCCAGCTGAGCGCCCACGGCGTAGTCGAACTGCCGGCCGTGGTAGCGCAGCACGTGCAGAATGCAGGCCGTGATGCTGGTTTTGCCGTGCGAGCCGCCAATGACGATGCGCTGCTTGTCGCGGCTGGCCTCGTAGATGTACTCGGGGAAGGAATACACCTTCAACCCCAGTTCCTGGGCGCGGCGCAGCTCGGGGTTGTCGGAGCGGGCGTGCATGCCCACAATCACGGCATCGAGGTCGGGCGTAATGCTCTCGGCGTCCCAGCCCTCTTGGGCGGGCAGCAGGCCGGCAGCGGCGAGGCGGCCGCGGGCGGGCTCAAAAATTTCGTCGTCGGAGCCCGTCACGCGGGCGCCCTGGCGGTGCAAGGCCAGGGCCAGGTTGTGCATGATGCTGCCGCCCACGGCAATGAGGTGGATGCGTTGCGGCGCAGCAGTTTGCGGAAAAAGCGTATCGGAAGCCAAATCAGGTAGTTGTTAATTGTCAGTTGCTCGTTGTCAGTCAGGAAGCGCCGTAACCGGGTATGGCAACGGCCGTCGAAGCTGCCCGAACTGACAACGAGCAACAAATAACTGACCACCAAAAAGCTGGGGCGCGAAATTACGAAAGCCCGACCGCCGCACCCTTCGCATAGCCAAAAGTTTCGAATTTTCCAGCGGCACTTTTCCCCGGCTTACGGGTTAGCTTTGTATAGAAGGCGTGCCCGACTGTTTTTTTAATCGGGCCGCCCGTTGTTCACTCGCTGCTCCAATCCCCTTTTCCCAACCGATGCCTGACCAAATGGACGACCGCCTGAAGCAATCCGCCGCCCGAGCCAAAGCGGCTTGGAACGGCCGGGGTGCAAACGGAATGGTCCCCTTTAATGCCAGTGCGGCCGGCAAGCTGCCGCCCCAGGCGCCTGAGCTCGAAATGGCCGTGCTCGGGGCCCTGATGCTGGAAAAAGATGCCCTGACCTCGGTGATTGACCTGCTTAAGCCCGAGAGCTTTTACAAAGACGCGCACCAGCGCATCTACAAGGCCGTCATCCGGCTGTTCGACAAGTCCGAGCCCATCGACCAGCTCACCGTGGTGCACGAGTTGCGCGAGATGGGCGAGCTCGAGGCCGCCGGCGGCCCCTTCTACGTGGCCAACCTCACCCTCAAGGTGAACTCGGCCGCCAACGTGGAATACCACGCCCGCATCATCACCGAAACCGCCATCAAGCGCGAGCTGATTCGCATTTCGAGCGAAATTCAGAAGGACGCCTTCGAGGACACCACCGACGTGTTCAAGCTGCTCGACGACACCGAGTCGGCCCTGTTTGAGGTGTCGGAGGCGAACATCCGCAAGAACTTCGACGACATGCGCAGCCTGATGGGCAAGGCCATCAAGGAGCTCGAAGAAAAGAAAAACCAGAGCGACGGCCTCACGGGCGTGCCCACTGGCTTCTCGGCGCTTGACCGCGTTACGAGCGGCTGGCAACCGTCTGACTTAGTGATTATTGCTGCGCGCCCGGGCATGGGCAAGTGTCTCGGCAAAGGTACCAAAGTGCTGATGTTCGACGGCGACCTGCGCAATGTGGAGGACGTGTTGCCCGGCGACCTGCTGATGGGCGACGACTCGACCCCGCGCCGGGTGCTGAGTATTGCCCGCGGCCGCGAAAACATGTACTGGGTGCGCCAGAACAAGGGCGACGACTACCGCGTGAACGAGAGCCACATCCTTTCGCTCAAACGCTCGCGCAACGAAGGTCCGCACCGCCACGGCGACGTGCTCAACATCACCGTGAAGGACTACTTGGCCAAAGGGCCGAAATTCCGTTCGAACTACAAAGGCTACAAAGTGCCCGTGAAGTTTGAGGCGCAGGAGTTGCCCGTGGACCCGTATTTCCTGGGTGTGTGGCTCGGTGACGGTTCTTCTAACGATTGCCGCATCACCGGCCAGGACCAGGAAATAATTGATTACCTGCACGAGTACGCCGCCGCGCTGAACATGCAGGTAACGGTAGGCGTGGTCGAAAACCGCTGCAACAGCTACGGCATCACCAAAGGGCGACAGGGCGGTAACATTGCCGAATATTCCTTACAAGATGAGCTGCGGCAGTTGGGCGTATTGGGCAACAAGCACATACCACGCGCCTACGCTATCAACTCGACCGAAAACCGCCTTCGCCTGCTGGCCGGTCTGATTGACAGCGACGGCCATCTCGACCCGGTTTCCAACGGCTACGAAATCACCCAGAAAAACCACCGCCTTGCCCGGCAAATCAAATTCCTGGGCGACTCGCTGGGTTTCCGTACGTCGCTCACGAAGAAGCGCGCCACCATTTCCAGCATCGGCTACGAAAGCGAAGTGTGGCGCGTGCGCCTCTATGGCGACATCAACCGCGTACCAGTGCGCGTGGCCCGCAAAAAGGCCCAGCCATGGGCCTCGCCCGTCGATTGGCGCCAGACAGGCATCACGGTGGAGTTCGACAAAGTTGATGATTATTACGGGTTTGAGATTGACGGCAACCGGCTGTTCCTGCTGCAGGACATGACCGTGACGCACAATACCGCCTTCGTAGTCTCGGCTATGCGCAACGCGGCCGTCGATTTCAAGAAGGCCGTGGCCATCTTCTCACTTGAAATGTCCTCGCTGCAGCTCGTCAACCGTCTGATTTCGGCCGAGGCGGAGCTGGACTCCGAGAAAATCAAGAAAGGTAGCCTCGCCGACCACGAGTGGCAGCAGCTCAACCACAAAATCACGGCTCTCTCGGCGGCGCCCATTTACATTGATGACACGCCCGGCCTGAGCATCCGCGAGCTGCGCACCAAGTGCCGCCGCCTGCGCTCGCAGAAGGACGTGCAGATGATTATCATCGACTACCTGCAGCTGATGAGCGGCAACACCGACGGCCGGGGCGGCAACCGCGAACAGGAAATCGCCAGCATCTCGCGGGCTCTCAAGGGCATTGCCAAGGAGTTGAACGTGCCCGTGCTGGCGCTGTCGCAGCTCTCGCGCTCGGTGGAAACCCGTGGTGGCGACAAGAAGCCGCAGCTGAGTGACCTTCGTGAATCGGGCTCCATCGAGCAGGACGCCGACATGGTAATCTTCCTCTACCGCCCCGAATACTACGGCCTCGACCAGGACGCCGAGGGCAACTCGACGCAAGGCGTGGGCGAAGTCATCATCGCCAAGCACCGAAACGGCTCCCTCGAAACCGTGCAGCTCAAGTTCATCGGCAAGTTCACCAAGTTTGCCGACCTCGACGGCATGGGTGGCGGCTTCGACCCCGGCAACTACCAGACCATGAGCCTGCCCGCCAGCAACTTCGACAGCGAGCCTAGCCCATTTGCGCCTAACACCATTCGCCTGGGCTCGAAGATTAACGAGTCGCCGGTGCCGTTCCCGAAGAGCAATTTCAGCAACGAGGAGCCGCCTTTTTAATTGATGGAAACAGAACTGCAGGCGGCACAGCCCCATGTGCCTTTGTATTCGGCGCGGGCCATTCGGGGCTTTTCCATGCTGTTCAGTGCCATTGCGGGCGGCTTCCTGACGGCCCAGAACCTGCGCGATGTGGGCCAATCCGAGGCCGCACGCAAGGCGCTGTGGGGTAGCATCGGCTACACTTTGCTGCTGCTGTGGCTCACGTCGTACTTGCCCAATCGGGTGGGCGGCACGTGGCTGCCGTTGGTGATTGGCTACGCAGGGGCCATGGGCCTGGAAGCTTATTCCAAAAAATTCGTGCCGAACTGGATAGACTTTCCGACTAAAAGCATCAAAAAACCCCTCCTGATTTGCCTGGCCATCACGCTGCCGCTGATAGCTGCGATTGTGTATTTGGCTGCGGTTGCCAGCACCGTGTCTGGCGGCCTATTTCAGTATTAATTGCTTACCGCACAGCCTGTACGCCTCAGCCTTAGGGATTATTCCAGCGCCGAGGCAAGGTTGCAGGTGCTACTAAAGCGCAGCAGCTCGGGGCTGGTTTTGAAGCCGCGGCCGCCAAAGCCTTTGCTGTATAATTGAATGTTGGTGCGCGGCCGGTCCCAGCCGTCGCTGCTTTCAGAATTGCTGCCGTCGCTGGCTTCCAGCACCGCGCCGCGGCGCACGTGCAGGGCGGTGCACATTTTATCGGCGGTTTTGGTGGCATCGGTCAGGGCGAGGGCGGCGGCTTCGCGGTGCAGGCTGTCGGCGCGGCTGTGGCCGTAGCCCAGGTCCTTGATGCGGCTGATGCGAGTCGCCAGCAGTTCTTCGAGGAAGGGCGAGAGGCGCCGCAAGTCGTTGACTCGCACCGTGACGGATTGCGATGAGTTGAAGCCCAGGAACACTTCCTTGCCCTTCACGTAATCAAATTCCTTGTTGGAAGAAGTACTGCTCACGCGCACCTCGTTGGGGCCGGGCGCGTAGCGTTTGGACAGCACCAGCACCTGGTCGACCACCGCCTGCACTTCCGCTACGGCGTCTTTCAGCTTGGGCCGGGTGAAATCAGCGTCCACTGTTAGCTCCGCATAATCTGGGTACACCGTCACGCTGCCGTACCCAACGCTGCGCACCTGACGCGGTGGGGCGCCCGGGCCGGCAGGCGCCTGGCAGGCACCCAAGGTGGTGAACAGTGGCAAAAAAGCAAATTTCCAGGCTGGCTTCATAGGGTTGGTTTTTAAACCAGAACGCGTCATTACTGCCGATATTGCCAATTCCGGCCGGGGTCAGAGGCTTACCTTCGCGCCATGACGGTTTCGCTGGTCCTACTCTGTTTTTTTGCCGCGCTGGCCGGCTTCATCGATGCTCAGGTGGGCGGAGGCGGGCTTATTCAGCTGCCCGCCATGGTGCTCTTGCTGCCCGAAGTGCCATACGCCACCGTGCTGGGCACAGGCAAAGTGGCCAGCCTGGCCGGCACGGCCGCGGCCCTGCGCCGCTACCTGGGCGGCCCCGACGCCGTACCGCTGCGCTGGCGCACGGTGGCCATCACGGCGCTGGTGGCGGGCGGGTTTGCGCTGCTGGGCGCCCGGGCCGCCAGCAGCCTGCATAAAGAAGCGGTGCGGCCGCTGGTGCTGGTGCTGCTCTCGGCCATGGCCGTGTATACGTTGTGGCGCAAGGATTTTGGCAGCCTGCACGCCCCGCGCCTGCACGGGCGCCGCGAGATTATCACGGGCGTGGCGCTGGGACTGGCCATCGGTTTTTACGACGGCTTCTTCGGGCCGGGCACGGGCAGCTTGCTGCTCTTTGCCTTTGTGGGGTTGTTTGGCTACGATTTTCTGGCTGCCTCGGCCTCGGCCAAGTTCGTGAACGTGGCCACCAACATTGCTGGACTTGCTTTCTTCATTTCCACGGGGCACGTACTCTACCAAGTGGCCATTCCGATGGCTATTTGCAACATGCTGGGCTCTACGCTGGGCGCCCGCATGGCGCTGCGAAAGGGCACCGGCTTCGTGCGCGTGCTCTTTCTGGTGGTAGTGGGGGCCTTTATTCTGAAGCTGGGTTGGGAGACGTTTGGATAAAAAAACAGGTCCCGGAACGAGACCTGTTTTTAGCTAAGCGCTGATAAAATGCTTACTGGGCACCGGCGGCCTTCACAAACCGGGTGCTCTGGCCAGTGGCCGCGTTGCGCAGGTAGTACACGCCCGCGGGCAGGGCCCGCACGTCGAGCTGCTGGCGCTGCACCGGCGCCATTTCCACTTGCTGCACGCGGTGGCCGAACTGATTGAACAGCTCCATGGAGCTGCCCGGGGTACCGGCCACGGTGATGAAATCGGCGGCCGGGCTCGGATAAGCGGCCAAAGCCGTGGCCGCCGCCATGCTTTTCACCATCACAATCGGGCTGAATGCTTCCTTGCCATCGGCATCGACCTGGCGGAGGCGGTAATAGCTCACGGCCTTGGGCGCGGCATCAACAAACTGGTACTGACGGGGCTGGGTGCTGTTGCCGGCGCCCTTCACCTGGCCAATAGCCCGGAAAACATCCAACTCCTCTTCAGCACGTTCCACCACAAAATGGTCACTGTTGTGCTCCGAAGCCGTGCTCCAAGTTAGGGCCACGCCGGTACCCGTGGCTTTGCCTTGGAAAGACACCAGCTCGACCGGCAGCGGGGTCACGCTGCCGTAAGCCTCAAAAACATCCACGCTGACGCTGGCGTTGAGGAGGCCGGTGGTGCGTATTTCGATTTGGTTGATATCGTCGGCTACGGTGAATTCCACCGCCACCTTATTGGTACCGGTGGCGCTGAGGTCGAGCAGCGAGCTTGCCGCGAAGTTGTCCACGGCCGTTGAGCTGTTGTTCATGTAAGTGCGAATGCTGGTGCCGTTCAAGATGCCCAAGTCAACGTTCGAACCCATTTGGATAATTAAGCCGGCCCGGCCACCACGACGAACCGTTGAGGGAAAGGCCAGCCGCAAGCGGGCGGCACCCAACAGTACCGGCGCCTCAATACGGGCCGCTGTCGAAACGGAGCCATCCACCGAACGTGGCTCGTTGGTGGCGTTCAGCGAAGAAACCACAGAGGAAGCATACTGCCATGGCTGCGCAACGGACTGCTGAGCAGCACTTGTGAGGGAATTGCTTACCAGCAACAAAACGCTAAGGAAAGTCGCTCGAAAGGATAAGTAAGAATAACGCATACAAAGAGGGATAAAAATCATACCCTCCCGCAAAAACAATATTTTTGCCAAACGCGCTACTGTTATTTAATGCTTTGCCAGCAAGTAATTTAAAGAAAACACCTAACTCGATAATAGTACTAATTTTGGAATAACAGAATCAAAACGGGAATAAAACCACTTTCTATATATTGCTTATTTAATAATAAATTAGCTAAAAATATGCCCCACCAAGCAATTAACATGTTGGTTTTATAAGTCAGCAAAAACAGAAGCAAGTACAATAGATATAACAAAATCCAGAATCGTTATCTTAGACCCTTGTGCTCGCCAAGGGCATAAAGCAATGCAGGGTTGGTCAAAATTTTACAAAATTGACCAACCCCGCATTGCCTGTTGTTTGCTCTGTTTGTTAGGCCACAACTGCCAGTTCGCGGGTTTTGCGCTGCTGCTTGCGCCGCCGGTTTAGCCACATGATAGTACCCGTGACGGGGAAGGTGGCGCCGAGCAGCGTCATCACCAAAGCCAGCGCTTTGGTGGGCCAGCCAAAAATGGCTCCCGTGTGCACCGGCTTGAACAAGCCGCGGATGCGCTGGCCCAGGGGGCGCTGGGCATACGTCTGGCCGCTGATGACCTGTCCGGAATATTGGTCGAGGTACACCTCATCGGTGGCATTCTCGGTGATGGCGCCGGGGCGCAGCACGGCCACCCGGATACTGCCCTTGGGGTCTTTAGGCAGCTGCAGGGCGTAGAACTCAGCGTCGGGGGCTTGCTGGCGGGCCAGGGCCAGCACGGCATCGGCCGCAAAGGCCGGCGCCCCGGCGCCAACTGGCGCGGCCGACTCGGGGGCTTCGGGGCGCTTCAGCGGCGAGTGGGTGAGCTTGTTGATGCCCTCCCCTACCCAATCGAACGACATGCCCACGCCGGTGAGTGCGATGACGAACAGAAACACCGACGCGTAGAAGCCCAGCACAATGTGAAAGTCGTGGTTGAGGCGTTTCCAGCTGCTGCCCCACTTCACCTTCAGGCGGGCGCTGAAGGCCTTGCGGGCGGTGGGCCACCACAGCACAATGCCCGTAGCCAGGATGAACAGAAACATGGAGGCACTAATGCCCATCACCAGCTTGCCTACTTTGCCGGCCACCAGGCCGCGGTGCAGCATCTCCACAGTCTTAAAGAAGTTGTCGCGCGGGTTCAGCTCGCCGGTAACGGCCCCGGTGTAGGGGTTCACAAACACACGGGGGCCACCGCCCTCGCCGCCCTTACCGCCTTTTCCACCTTTGCTGGGGCCTTTGCCAGGTCCCCCCTCGGCGGGCTGGCCAGCGCGCTTTTCGGTAGCTTTTTGCTCGGCGGCAGCGCTTCCGGGGCGGCCGGCACTTCCCTTGCCCCCTTCCGGCGCGCCGGCGAGGCTCACTTCCACGGTGCGGGTGGGGTCGGCATACACTTTGAAGCTGCCGATTTTGGCTTTGGGCTTGTAGGCGCGCACGGCTTCGGCCACCTGCGCCAGCGCTAGACGCGGCGTGCTGGCCGGCGCCACAAAGTAGCGCTCCGAGTGCCAGGCTTGCTCCAGCTCTTTTTCGAACGCCAGCACGCAGCCGGTGAGGCACACCCACACAATGACTAGCCCCGAGGCGAGCCCCAGCCATAAGTGAACAGTGCGGAAGGCAGATTTAAGCGGAGTCATCGGGCTTTCAGAAAACGAATTAATCAGAAAAAATACCCAGCGCAGGGTAGAATTAGGCACAGCGGGCCGGCCGCTTTGAGAGCAGCCGGCCCGTTGCAGGCGGAATCATCCTAGAGTTTGTAGCCCAGCGTGGCCGAGAAAGTGCGCGGCGCAATGGGATTGATGCTGTTGTCGTCGTGCAGGTTATAGCTCAGCTCGTTGAGGAGGTTGGCCATTTTGAAGCGCAGCGAAAACCGGTCGTAGGAGTAGTTCACTGAGGCATCGAAGAGGAAGTAGTTGGGCACGGCAATGAGCTGGAAGGCATCGGCGCCGGTGGCCCAGGGGCGGCCGGTGGCGGGGTCGAGCAGGCGGGAGTTGCGGCCGCCCAACCGGTCGCCCACATAGTAGGCCGTGAAACCGGCGCTCAGGCCGCGCAGGGCGGCGTTGTTGGCAAACACGTTGGCGAAGCTATAGAACACGCTGGCGTTAGCCGTGTGGGCGGGAGCATAGCGCAGGCGGCTGCCGTTTTCGTAGATGTTGCTCTTGGTGTAGGTGATGGTGTTGTAGCTGTAACCGGCAATGAGCGAGATGCCATTGACAGGCCGGCTCTGCACGTCTACCTCCACGCCCTGGCTGGTTACCTCGCCGGCCAGCTCCTGCGGCGCCGTCACCTTGCTAGTGGCAAAGCGCGGGTCGGTGGGCAGGATGGACTGCGCCTGGTTGCTGTTGATGATGCGGTAGGCCGTGGCGTTGGCCGACAGGGCACCTTTGAACAATTCGTTCTTGATACCCACTTCGTATTGGTCGATGAGCGAGGGGGCCAGCGCGTTGCCCTGCTCGTCGAAACCGGAGTTGGGCGCGAAAGAATTAGAGTAAGACGCAAACAGCGAAGTAGTCTTAATGGGCTGGTACACCAAACCCAGGCGCGGCGAGAAGGCGTTGTCGTAGCGGCGGTTTTCGGCCACGGTGGGGGCGTTGGTGGCCGGCAGCGTCAGGGCCGGGTAGGTATACACGTCGGAGGGCGTTTCCTGGTAGCTCCAGCGCACACCGGCCAGCACTTTCACGTGGTCAATCAGGCTGATGAGGTCCTGGGCGTAGAAACCGGCGCGGCGGGTGTTGCCCAGCGTGCGGGTGTTGTAGCGCAGGGCGTCGTAGCCGCTCACTACGCCTTTGGGCGCGCCCAGCTTGCGGCTGGGGTCAATGATGTTGAGCGAGTCGTAGGCCTGGTTGATATAGGAAAGCGCGTTGGTGTTGTACTGGTCGGCATCGGCGCCCACCAACACCGTGTGGCCGATGCGGCCGGTGCGCAGCGTGCCCGTGAGGTCGAGCTGCGCCAGGAAATAGTTTTCGGCGGTTTGGGTGCGCTGCAGGTTGCGCAGCCAGTTGCCGTAGTTGCGGCCGGGCTTGATGACGTTGGCGGTAGGGCGGGCGGCGCTGCGCAACTCGTTATCGTAGCGCTGGAACGAACCCACCGCGCGTACCTGCCAGCTGTCATTCAGGCGCGAGGTGAGCGTGGCCGTGGCGCTGGTTTGGTTGGTGGAGTTGAGGGCATCGGCCGTATTCAGAAAGCGGCTGCGCGAGTCGTATATCTGGTAGTTCACTGCCCCGATGCCGTAGTCGGGCGTGCGCCGGTCGCGCAGGTAGTCGCCCTCAATTATCAAGTCGGTCTTGGGCGTGAGGCGGAACAGCAGCGAGGGGTTCACATACACGCGGTTGGCGCTCACGCCGTCGCGGTAGCTGTCGCCGCGCTCGTAGGTGCCGTTCAGGCGGAAGGCCACCTTGTCGCTGCCGGCCACGGCGCCGTACACGTCAAACTGCGGCTTCACGAAGCCGAAGCTGCCTAGGCGCAGCCCCACCGAACCGCCGCGCTGAAACTGCGGCTTCTTGGTGACGAGGTTCAGGATGCCGCCGGCCGCCACGTTGCCGTAGAGAATGGCCGCGCTGCCCTTCAGCACTTCCATGCGCTCCAATGAGCTTACTTCGGGCATGATGCCGTTGTTGAAGCGCACACCATTTTTGAAGGTGTTGGAGCTGCTGTAGGCAAAGCCGCGGCTGCCGATTTCTTCCTGCGTGCCGCCGGTGGTGCCCATCACATACACGCCGCTCACGTTGGCCAGCACGTCGCTCAGGCGCAGGGCCTGCTGCTGCTCCAGCACGGCCCGCTCGATGGTGACGGTGCTCTGCGGGTTGTCGAGCGGGGCAATGGGCATTTTGCCGGCGCTCACTACGCGCTGGTTTAGGCTCTTGGCGCCGGTCACGGTCACTTCGCGCAGCTGCTGCTCGCCGGCGGCCAGGCGCACGGGCTGGGCGGCCACGCTTTGGCCGGGCTTCACTTCCACCGTCACCTCCTGCGGCGTGCAGCCCAGGCAGCTGATGGTGAGCACCTGCCAGCCGGCCGGAGCCTGCAGGCGGTAGCTGCCATCGGGGGCCGTGTTCACGCCCAGGTCGGTGCCTTTCACACGCACCGAAACCTGTTCGGCAGCTTGGCCGTCGGCCAGCTCGATGCGGCCCGTCACTTCGCCCATCCGGCTGTGCCGCTTTTCGTGCTGATGATGCGGGGCCCCATTTTGGGCCATACTAACCATCGGCAGCAAAGTGCCCGTCAACAGAAGAGGAAGTAGTGCAGAACGCATATGTTATTTAGAAAGATTCAAAATATGCCACAAAGTTGAGCGCTATTTAGAACCGTTCCAAATAAACAGCGTTAAGAATTTTCATTTCATGCTTATGAGTTGAGAAAATGCAAGCCTAAAAACGCGTTAATACATTCATTAACAACAAAAACGGCCCGCATCAATGCGGGCCGTTTTTGTTGTTGCTGTGTGCTGCATCTTAGCTGTGGGCAAGGATGCAGTTAAACCACTGCGGTTAAACCAAGGCTGCCTCTTGCTCCGAAGGGGCTGGCGTCAGCTCGAATACCTCGGCCAGCAGCTCATAAGAACGGCGGCGGTCTTCAAAATCGGCGGTGATGGTGACGGCGGTGATTTCGTCCACACCGTAGTCGGCGGCCATTTGGGTGAACTGGGCGTGCACCTGCGCGGGCGTGCCGCTTACCACGCGGGCCTGGTTGTGCCGCAGGTGGGTTTGGTCTTCGGCCGTGAACTGGTAGTTGCGCACTTCTTCCGCTGAAGGGAAAGTGCGGAACTCGCCCCGGTTGAAGCGGATGAGCTGCATGTCCATGGCTTTGCGCAGCTCGTCGGCTTTTTCTTCGGTTTCGGCACAGAGCGTGAATACGGCCACGTTGGCCAGCGGCTCGGCCAGCTCCGGCGAGGGCCGGAACCGCTCGCGGTAGCTGCGCACGGCCTGCGGGCCGCCTGTGCCGTTGATGAACTGCGCGAACGAAAACGCCATGCCCAGGTGCGCCGCAAACAAGCCACTCTGGCCGCTGGAGCTCAAAATCCACAGCTCCGGCGCGGTGGCCGACTGCGGAATGGCCATCACCCGCTCGTGGATGGTATCAGGCACTTTCTCGTCGCGCAGGTAGGCTTGCAGGTCCATCAACTGCTCCACGAAGTCTTTTTCGTTGAACTGGTTGTTGGGGTTGAGGGCGTAGGCCGTGAGGCGGTCGGCGCCGGGCGCGCGGCCCATGCCCAGGTCGATGCGGCCGGGGAAGAGGCTCTCGAGCATGCGGAAGTTCTCAGCCACTTTCAGGGCGCTGTAGTGTGGCAGCATGATGCCGCCCGAGCCCAGCCGGATGCGCTGCGTGTGGTTGCCGAGGTGGGCCAGCAGCACTTCCGGCGTCGAGCCGGCCAGGGTGTTGGTGTTGTGGTGCTCGCTCACCCAGAAGCGGGAGTAGCCGAGGCGGTCGGCCAGCTGGGCCAGTTCCACGGTTTCGAGCAGGGCCTGACGCGGCGTGGCGCCCGGCCGGATGGGCGACTGGTCGAGCACGTTGAGGCGAAGTTTGGAGGAAGAATTCATGGGTTGGAAGAGGGATAGAAAGCTTAAACCGCTGGCGGGGCCATCCGGTTCGAGAGGCCGGCCCGTGCCAGGAAATGCGCGCCCAGGCCCGAACATTTGCGGGCGTTGCCGGTATACGCACCCGAACTTCTATCCTCTTCTTGCTTATATGAGCGACCTGAACAACGTCATCATATCCGTGGCCGACGGCACTGAAATGCACGCCTACGCCGCTTTCCCCGCCAACACCGGCCCCGTGCCGGGCATTCTGCTCCTGCAGGAAGCATTTGGCGTGAACCACCACATCCGCAGCGTGGCCGACCGCCTGGCCGCGGCCGGCTATGCCGTGGTAGCGCCCGAGCTGTTCCATCGCACCGCCGCGCCGGGACTGGAAATTGCGTATTCGGACTTCAACACCGTGGCCGCGCCGCACTTCCGCGCCATCACCGTGGAAAACCTCACCGCCGACCTGCAGGCCGCCCACGCCTGGCTCAGCAGCCAGCCGCTGGTGATGGGCGATAAAATTGGCAGTATCGGCTTCTGCCTGGGCGGGCGCGTGTCGTTTCTGGCCAATGCGGTGCTGCCGCTGGCGGCCGGCGTGTCGTACTACGGCGGCGGCACCCAGCTGCTGAAGGACCGCGCTGCCGAGCTGCACGCGCCGCACCTGTTTTTCTGGGGCGGGCTCGATGCCCATATCAGCAAAGAGCACATTGCCGAAGTGATGGAGGCCGTGGAAGCTGCCGGCAAGCCCTATATCAACACCGTCATTTCCTACGCCGACCACGGCTTCAACTGCGATGAGCGGCCCAGCTACCACCCGCAAGCTGCGGCCGAGGCCTGGGCCCTGACGCTGGCGTTTTTCAAGGAGAAGCTGGGGGCTTAAGGCCCAATCATTGCCAGAAAAGGGACGTCATGCTATGGCTGCGCTCAGCATGACGTCCCTTTTTTGCAGTAAGCAAGCCCTTTCAGGCTGTACCAACAGTTGCTTCCGGCGCAACCCCTTGCCGCCCCAGGTACTGCGCCATGCTGCTGGCCAGAATAATCTGCAGGGCATGATAGAGCATGAGCGGCAATAGGATGAGCCCAGTAGCCGCGCTAGCCGGAAAGAGCAGACTCGCCATCACGCTGCCGTGCACCAGCGACTTTTTGGAGCCGCAGAACACGGCCACAATCTGGTCGGCCCGCGAGAAACCCAAGGCCCGGCACAGGCCCCAGATGAGGCCAAACACCACCAGGTAGAGCGCCACCATGCCCGCGCTAAGTTTTAGGATGTCGCCCAGGCCGTAGCGGCTGAAAATGCCCTCGGCGAAGGAATCGCAGAAAGCGGTGAAGACAATGAGCAGGATGGTAACCTGGTCGAACACGCGCAGGCCGGCCTTGCGCTGCTCCACGAAGGCGTTGAAGCGGGAATGGAGCAGCACCCCCGCCCCTACCGGCAGCACCACCTGCCACAGCAGCTGCGTGGCTAGGCCCCACAGCTGCCCGCCGCCCGTGCCCGTGTGCAAGAACAGGCTGGTGAGCAGCGGCGTGAGTGCAATGCCGAGCAGGCTGGAAATGCTGGCGTTGAAAATGGCTGCTGGCAAATTGCCGCCCGCAATGCTCACCATCACCACCGACGTGGAAACCGTGCTGGGCAGCGCGCACAGAAAAAAGATGCTTTGCCAGAGCAAGGCACCGCTTTCGCTACCGAAAAAGGACTTGACGAGCAGCGCCAGCGCCGGAAACAGGGCGAAGGTAGCCAGCTGCACCAGTAGGTGCAGGCGCCAGTTGCGCATGCCGGCGCGCAGCTTTTCGGTGCTCAGCTTCAGGCCATAAAAGAAGAAAACCAGCGCCACGCCCACGGTGGTGATGGTATGCCAGGGCACCGGGCTGGCCTTGCTGCCCAGGCCGGGCGCAAAGTAGGCCAGCGCCACCACGCCCAGCAGCGCCAGCAGAAACCAATCGAGGCCGGCGCGGGCCAGCAATTCGGCCAAGCGGCCGGAGGCAGAGGGTTTGTTCATTCCCCAAGCATACGCCAGTGGGGGCTTTAGTGGCCGAAATGAAGCACCAAGCGCACAAAAAAGCGCCGGACCCGCGGGGTCCGGCGCTTTTAATTACAAAACGTCATGCAGAGCGCAGCGAAGCATCTTTACCGCGCAACTAATCAATTTTACTATTGCAGTAAAGATGCTTCGCTGCGCTCTGCATGACGTTCTAGTTAACAACAATCCTACTGGTCGCCGCCCGCGCCGCCGCCACCAAGCCCGGGCGGCGGGGTGCCTTGCACGCCCTGCACGTTGGGCACGCCCATTTTTTCTTCGCGCTTGCGCTGATACTTGTCGAACTGGGCCGGGGTGAGCACGTCTTTAATGGCCGCCAGGCGGGAGCTGCTCACGGTTTCGACCACGCCGGCCAGCTTGCGCGGGTCGGCTTTGTAGCGCAGGCGGGCCGACTCCACGGCGTCGATGCTGCGGCGGTTGATGGCGCGCACTTTCTCGGTTTGCTGGGGACTGAGGCCCAGGTTCTTCTGCATGTTGGCCGTGAGGGCGTTGGTTTTGGCGTCGACCACGGCGGCGTCGGCCACGGGCATGGGTTCCTCGGGCGCGGCAGCAGGCTGAGCAGCGGTGCGGGTTTTGGTTTTGACGCTGGGCTGGCCGGCGGTCTTGGTTTTGGCTTTGACCACGGTCTGGGCCGACGCAGCGGGCGCCGCGGCCACGGCCAGCAGCGACGAGAGCAAAATAACTTTCATGGAAAACGGGGGTGGAAAAGCGGGCACGAAAAGCGGGGCACTTCGGCGGAGTAAATATCGGCAAAAAGCCTGTGCATTCAGCCCCTAACGCCGCGCCAACCACGTTTCGTGCCAGAACAGCCCGAAAACCGGGCCCGCTGGGCTCGCCGGTGCAACCTTTCGGGCCGGTTTGGCATACAAGCGCACATGGGAAAGAACAACCGTACTTCTTCGACGAACTGGCTGCTGGCCGCCGGCCTGGGCGCGGCCGCCCTGGCCGCCACCATGTGGGGCAACCGCCGCGGCTCCTACGACCTCAATCGGCGCGTGGTGCTCATCACCGGCGGCTCGCGCGGGCTGGGCCTGGTGCTGGCCCGCCAAGCCGTGGCTGAGGGCGCCCGCGTGGCCATTTGCGCCCGCGACGAAGCCGAGCTGGCCCGCGCCCGCCAGGACCTGCTCATGGCCGGCGCCGCCGAAGCCGACGTGCTGACTGTGGCCCGTGACATTACCAACGAAACCGAAGTACGCACCATGGTGGCCGAAGTGGAAAACCGCCTCGGCCCGGTGGATGTGCTCATCAACAACGCCGGCATCATCGTGGGCGGGCCGCTCGACAACATGGACGCGCGCGACTTCGAAGATTCGATGGCCGTGCACTTCTGGGCACCGCTGCACGCCATGCAGGCCGTGCTGCCCAGCATGCGCCGCCGCGGGGCAGGCCGCATCGTGAACATTTCCTCGCTGGGGGGCAAGGTGGCCCTGCCGCACATGGCACCCTACAGCGCCAGCAAGTTTGCGCTGGTGGGCCTGTCCGAAGGCTTCCGGGCCGAGCTGCGGCAACACGGCGTCACGGTCACGACGGTGTGCCCGGGCCTGCTGCGCACCGGCAGCCCCGACCACGCCATTGTGAAGGGCCAGCACGAAAAAGAATTTGCCTGGTTCAGCATCGCCGACTCGCTGCCGGGCTTCACGCTCAGCGCCGAGCAGGCGGCCCGCCAAATCTGGAACGCCTGCCGCCGGGGCGACGGCGAAATCATTCTCTCGCTGCCGGCCAAGTTTCTGGCCGCCTTCCACGGCCTGCTGCCCGGCACCACCACCGACATTCTGAGCTGGATGAACCGGGCCCTGCCTGCCACCGGCGAAAGCGCCGCCGCCAACGTGCGCCGCAGCGGCTTCGAAAGCGAGTCGGACCTGACCCGCTCGCCGCTCACGGTCCTCATGCGCAAGGCGGCGGCAAAGAACAGCGAGCTGTAATGAGCACCATTGCTGAAACCAAACGGGCCCGACTTAACAGTTGGGCCCGTTTGGTTTTTACTTAAAGGGTGCCGCGGCGCTTGGTGCCGCCGATTTTGGCGCCCGAAATCTTGGTTTGGCGGCGGCTGTGAATGCCGAGAAAGCCGTTGTGGAACAGGCCGTGGTGCCCATAGCGCCGGTAAATGGGGCGGTGATTGCCAGGCATTATTTTACGGTTCGGGTTGCGGAAAATGCTGGCAGAAGCAGCAGAAGCGTCAACGGTGGTTAATAAACTCAGCAGGCCAACAAGCACAAGAACGTTGCGGAACATACAGGTGGGATTAGTGATAAAAAAATAATCCTGGCAACCGGAAGCGCCCATCTGCAGCATGTCGCTTCCGGGTTCATAACCCCACCCGTGCCGGAAATATTGCCGCGTGGGTTCTCGCAATCGACCATTCAGCGGTTTGCATCGACCAAATCACCTGCGCAATTTTATTGTTTGCCGTAGGCTCCGCAGCGGTTAATCCCCCTGACCCCCAACCGCTTTTAGCCCATCCGTACTTCGCTGGGCCAGGCACCCGGGCTTAACAGAAAAAATAGTTAAAAAAAAGCGGCCGCCCTTAGCTTTCAGCCCCAAAATCGAGGCCATTTCTCATAAAGCCGCCTGGCTGAATGGGTGGCACCCGCGGGTTTTGAGGGAGGCCAGTGCGGCATCGAATCCATCGTCGGCGGTGCGGCACAGGGCGCTGCCGCTTTTCTTTTGGCAAAAGGGACAGGCGTGCATGTCGCCGTCGGTATCGACGTAGAGGAACCGGTCGGCGGCGCCGGCGCAGCCCATGCGGCGCTGGTGGTAGCCGTAGTAGTGCACGATAGGCCAGCTGAAATAATCGGAAGCAAAATTCATTTTGAGGTAGAAATCCTCCAGCAGCGCCAATTGCGCGGGGCTGAGGTCGACAGCTTGGCCCGCGTAGTGCCCCACGGCGCGTGGCTCCAGCAGCTGGATGAACGTGACGCCCAGCTGCCGGGCCAGCTCGGCGTAGGCCCACAGGTTGGTACCGGTGGTAAATTCGGCCGTGGCGCAGAGCGACAGGTTGACTACCAGGCCGGCCTCGTGCGCGAAAGCCACCGCCTGCACGGCATTTTGGTAGGCCTGTGCCGAGCCGCGGAAGGCGTTGTGCCGGGCGGGCTCGTGGTGGTCGAGGCTGATGGTGACGCCGGTGAAGCCGGCCCGCTTCAGCCGCCCGGCGTTTTCGCGGGTAAAGTTGAAGCCCGAGGTTATCACCCAGAAATCGGTACCGGGCCGGGCGGCTTCCACCACCGCCACCAGGTCGTTGACGCGCAGCATGGGTTCGCCGCCGCTGAAGAAAATCTGCGTCACGTGCCGGGCCTGAAAGCGGGCCACCAGGTCCTGAATATCGGCCCGCGACAGCACCTCCTTTTGGTTCAGCGCATCCCACTCAAAGCAGTGCTCGCAGGCCAGCGGGCATTTTTTGGTGATGGCCAGAAAGACGAGGTTCAGCGTGTCGGCATCGCCCCGGAAGGGTACTGCGCGGTTCACAGTGGTGGCCACGTAGGCATCGTAGGCCGCCGAGGGCCGGCCGGGCTCATAGTATTCGCGGTAGGAGCGGCCGGCCACGCGGGCTACTTTGCGCGGCTTGAGGTCGCCGTAATATTCGCGCTTCAACTCCTCAACGTACCGGATGGCCTCGCCCACGCGGGCCGGCGTGCGCAAAAAGCGCCACAGCAAGCGCGCCTCGGCCAGCTGAAACAAGCCCGTCAGGAGGCTGCGCTTCAGGCCCGACTGCACTACCGTGGGCGGCAAGCTGGGCAGCGAGACTACTGGCGCCGCGGGCGCTTCTACATAAGTAAGGTCGGTGATGAGCGTGGCTTCCATGGGCGTTAGCGTTGGGCAAGCGTGGGCATGAGTTGCCGGGTGGCGGCGCGGTATTTTTCCTTCGAGAATTCGATGAAGCGGCCAGGCTTGCGGAAAGCGTACAGTTCCGGCAGGTTGGGCAGCCCCTTGAAATCGCGGATGTGCTCATAGTAGCCCTTGGTGCGCAAAAACGCGGTGCGTCGGGTACCGGCCGCCGGCGCGGGCAGGTGGCTTTGGTAGCTGAGGCTGGCCACCCCGCCGGGCCGGGGCTGGCGCAGGTACAGCGTGTCCTCGGCCGCGAGCTGGGCGCTGACGTCGGCGCCGCGTTCGGTGCGGGCGCTGGTGAGGCGGCAGTTGTCGAGCTGCACGGGCACGTTGGCACTGCAGTCGAGGGCCGCGTAATCGACCTCCCAAAACATGAAGCCGCACTCCAGCTTCACGCGCACCTGGCTGGTGCCATTGGCGGCGAAATCGAGCGGCACCACCAGGTCGCGCGCGGCCAGCGGGCCCACGGTGGGCAGCGTTTCGGCCAGCTGCCAGCCCTGGCCGGCTTCCACGTACACCTTCAGCGGAATGCTTTGGTCGAGGCTCCACTGGCGGTTGATTTCGGCGGGCTGGGTCTTTTGCTGGGCGGCCCAAGAGTTGTAGGCGGTGCCGAATTTCTCTATGAACGCGCCGTAGAGGTAGTCGAGCCACAGCGAGTTCTGGGCGTGCAGCACCAGCTTGCCGTGCCGGGCGGCGGCTGGTTTTGGGAAGGTTAGCGTCAGGGCGTTGGGCGCGTTGCCGGGCTGGTCTTCGTTGAAGAGGAAGGCATTGCGGTCGGAGGCTTGCAGCTGGGCGGTGCAGTCGTGGCCCGCCTGCGAGCGGGCCTGGGTGGGCGGCAGCGGCTGGCTTAGCGTCTGCACCCGGCCGCGCTGGTCGAGCAGCACCTGCGTGCCGGCGGGGTGCTGCACCAGCCACAGCTCGGCCAGGTTGGTGTATTGCCGCTCCTTCAGCTCGTTGCTGATGCGCAGGCGGTATTCGCCGTTTTCGGGCGCCAGGGCGGGCAGCGGTAGGTAGTCGTTGCGCTCGGCCGGGGCAAAAATGGCGCCGCCATAAGCCTCGCCCGTAAAGCGGTATTCGTGGCCGTCGTAAGCGTACACAAACGGGCAAGAGCTTTTGGTGAGGGCCACAATGACCAGCAGAATGGCAAACACACCCGCCGTTATTCCGAGGCCGCCCAACACGTAGGAAGCGGTGGTTTTGCCGGAATCCTTCTCTACCAAATCAATCTGCTTGATGGCTGCAAAGGGAATGCTAACCCGGTCTTCGGCTCCGCCTTGAACGTCACTCACGTACACGTGCACGAGGTTCAGCACTGCCTTCGTGTCTACGCTGCGGTAGCGGGGCGAGTCCTTCTTCTGGTCTGGCTTTGGGGGATTGGTGTACCATTGTAAGGTGCCTTTCACGGTCTCCTGGGTGCCTTCGAGCGTTTCTCCGTTGAGCTTGGGGTTGCGCAGCACCCAGACGGCCGTGCCCTGGTGCACAATGAACAGCTTCGATTCGGCCAGCATGTTCACGGTGTCGCGGCTCACCGGCTGGTCGCGGGTGCGGTAGTAATTGCAGCCGGTGGCCAGCGGCACGAAGGCCAGCAGTAGCAGCCAAGCAACCGGGGCCCCCACCCGCCGGCTGCGCAGTCGTTTCAACAATGCAAGGCCAGGTAACGAACAGGTAATCATTGGTTTCATGGCAAGGCACTTAAGGAGAAAAACCATGCTGCCAAGGTAAATTTTAATTCAGCCCTGTCAAGCCCAATAGTTGCGGAAAGCAGACGCTAGCAATCCACCATGCCTCAATATAAGCAATTCACAATCTATTGCTTAAACTATTATATTAAGGACATTTCAACGATGCAGGCCTGGCGGTTTCGGGCCGGTGCTTTGCCAGCCAGCCGCTAGCTTTAGCCCATGCATTTTCCCGTCGAACTGGCCCTGGGCCCCGCGCGCCTGCCCGTGCACCTGCTGTGCGAGGTGCTGGCCTACGCCCTGGGCTACCGCCTCTACCAGCGCCTGCGCACCGGCCACCCCGACCGCATCAGCGACGCCCACCGGCAGTGGATATTCGTGGGTGCCGCCGCGGGCGCCTTGCTCGGCTCGCGCTTGCTGGGCCTGCTGGAGCATCCTGAGCTGCTGGCGCACCCGCCCGGCGGCTGGGTCTACTATTTCACCAACAAAACCATTGTAGGTGGCTTCCTGGGCGGACTCATTGGCGTGGAGCTCACCAAGAAGCGTCTGGGCGTGACAGCCAGCAGCGGCGACCTCATGGTGTTTCCCATCATTCTGGGCCTGGCCATCGGCCGGCTCGGCTGCTTCTTCAGCGGCCTCGAAGATGGCACCTACGGCACGGCTACGGCCCTGCCCTGGGGCATCAATTTTGGCGATGGCGTGCGCCGCCACCCCACCAACCTCTACGAAATCCTGTTTTTGGCGGCGCTCGGGCTCTTGTTGTGGCTGCTGGAACGGCGTGGGCCGCTGGCCGATGGGCGGCGGTTTCAGCTGTTTCTGAGCGGGTACCTGCTGTTTCGGCTGCTGGTGGAGTTCATCAAGCCCACGGCGGCGCTGCCGGGACTGGGGCTCACGGCCATTCAGTGGGCCTGCGTGGCGGGGCTGGGTTATTATGTTTGGGGGTGGGCGCGGGAAAACCGTGAGCCTTTACCAAGCTACTCCGGCGAAAAATCCGGCATTTAGTTTAGTTCGTCTTTTCGCTCCAATTATCAAAGCCGGGTATTCATGAAGAGTGTGCTGTTCGTTCTGTTATTTATCTGCACTTGTGCCGACAACGCTTCGGCGCAAAAAGCCGACTGCCACAAATTCAAAAACGGAACATTTTCGATAACGGACCATGGCATAACGACCGTTATCACCCGTAGCGGCACCGAACAGAGCGAATTTTATAAGGGCTCCGCAAAGCCGACAACCTACAGCGTTAAATGGCTCGACGAGTGCACTTATGTGCTTACTCCCCATCAGGATGTATTCGATAAATATCCCGATATGCCTAAAAACGCTTTGCTTACGGTAAGAATTATTCGCACGTCGGCTAACTCGTACACCCAAACTTCTACTTCTAATTTTTCAGACTTAACATTCACAGCCGAGATGGTTAAAATCAAATAAAAAGGGGAATTCTTGGCTCAAAACCTATTGCTACCAGCCTTACCCTAAATGATAGATGGTGAATAACAGCAACGCATTCCAATGGAGCGTCGCCCTGATTTTGCTTCTTTGGCCTGTTTTTTCTGCCCGCGCCCAATACCTCCCCCTGCGCGGCGGCGAATACCTCGACACCACTACCGTCCGCAACCTCGCCTGCGCGAAGGCACTCGTGGCGCACTATTTTGCGGTGGACGGGAAATACCCGCGCAGCTCGGCCACGCTGGTGCGGGAGGCCACGGCTTTTTTGCAGCGCGGGGGCCGCAGGTTTAGCGGCAGCGGCTACGTCACGTTTCGGTTTATGATTGACTGCGCGGGGTTTCGGCAGCCGATGACGCAGGTGCTGCAAACCGATGCCAGCTACGCGCCCACGCACTTCCGGCCGGAGCTGGTGGGCGAACTATATGCTTTTTTGAAAACGCTGAAGGACTGGCGCGTGGCCACCCACCGCGGCTACGCCGTGAGCTATTTCACCTACCTAACCTTTAAGCTAACCGATGGAAAAGTGGTGGCCGTTATTCCTTAGCCTGCTGGCACCGGCTTGCGGCCACGCCCAGCCGGCCAGCCGCCCACCGGCGGGCGACTGCGCCAGCAAAGCCTACCAGGACACGCTCGTGGCCCGCTACTTTGACCGGGGCGCGCACCGCATCAGCTACCTCGACCCGCGCTGGGCGCAGTACTGCGACAGCCTGATTGCGACCTGCCCCAACATCGCCTATGCCTACCAGCAAAAGGCCATGCCGCTGATAAAATGCGGCGACTATGCCCAGGCTATGCCGCTCATTGATAAAGCCGTGGCCCTTGATGCCAACCGGTATTTAGCGTATCGGGGCTTTCTCAAGTGCATTTTCACGAAGGACTACACCGGCGCCATCACCGACTTCCAGCGCGTGGCTAAGCTCAAGCCCAACGGCCGCGAGATGGACCACACCTACGCCTTTTTTGAGGGCGCCAGCGAGCTGGAATTGGGCCACGACAAGCTGGCCGAGAAAGCCTTTGCCACCGACATGGCCCTGCAGCGCGGCGCCGACGGGCAGGGCTCCGTCCACTTCAATACCTTATGGTATGCCGGCGTGACGGCGCAGCGGCTGAAGCAGTACGCGCAGGCCCAAACCTATTTGCAACAGTGCTTGAAAGCCTACCCGCAGCACCCGGAAGCCAATTATTACCTGGCCCTGAACTACCGCTTCCAGGGCCAGGCCGCCCCAGCGCGGCAGCACCTGGAAGCGGCCCAGCGCGCCCTGATTGGCGGCTACCGGCTGAACGAGGATAATATTTTCTACGCCAACTACCCGGAGCAAATCACGGAGTACGAGGTAACGCAAGCGCTGAAGGAACTGCGAAACTGATGACGCCGCACCCTCAGCCAAATCGGCTGTCATCCTGAGCGCCGCGAAGGACCTTCTCACGCTAGCAGTCTAAGCGTGAGAAGGTCCTTCGC
>NZ_JADQDP010000002.1 GCF_015694735.1 Hymenobacter properus
TCCGAACAGAGCCGTTAAGCCCCGGTGCGCCCATGGTACTGCCTTCACCGGTGGGAGAGTCGGTCGCCGCCAACCTTTCAACAGGAACCCCCCTTCTTGCCCGCTTTCGCCAGCGGACCAGATGGGGGGTTTGCTTTTTTAGCCTCGCTTACAATTAGCTTAATGGAACAATCACAGTAAGCGTGGATGGTTAGGTAGGAATTAATTCATTGAAATTATTCGGGCTAATTCTTTGCGGGTAATGCGCAGTATTGTGCCGTGACGAGTGCCTTTGGGAAAATCGAGGCGCTCGGATACATCTGTCCAGTGCTTTAGGTCAGTTGAGGAGACGGCGCCATATTTGTGTTCCGTGTATTTATCAAAATAGACAAGCCACTCGCTATTTAAGTGGATGGCGGTAGGGCCCTCCGCCCAGTATTTGCCCGTAATTGGAGCTGAGGGCGGGCTATAGGGGCCTAGGAGTTGGTCGGAAAAGGCGAGGCGTAGGTTCTTTTGGATGGGTTCTCTGGTTTCGTCCTTCAAAAACATGACGAAACGTGAGCCAACGGGCTGAATGGTGGCGTCGATTACGTTGAAACCTTGGTCGTAAAGAACCTTGGCGGGTGAATATGCTTTGAAGTCTTTGGTAGTGACATAGTAGATGCGGTGGTTGTTGCCGCCTTCCAGAGTGGTTTCGCTTTGTGGAAAGCGACCGGGGATGGTAGTAGCCCAGTATATCATCAGGTATTGGTGGTTCTTGGTGTCGTAAGTGATTTCTGGAGCCCAGCAGTTTTTAGCGGTGGGTTCGGCTTCCATGACGGGAATGCTTTGCTGCTCGGACCAGTGGATAAGGTCCTTAGAACTGGCATACCCAATGCTGCGCTCGTGCCAACTGGTGGTCCATACCATATGAAAACGGCCGTCGTGGCCCCGAATGATGCAGGGGTCGCGCATGAGCTTGTCTTTACCTATGGTGGGCTTTAAGAAAGATTGGTCGTTGCGCAGAGCAGTCCAATGGTAGCCGTCGGAACTACTAGCTAAGTGCAAGCCGTCCTCGCCGTTACCGCGAAAGGATGCGAAAAGCAATGTTTCTTTTTTGTGGATATGTTGCGCTTGGGTAATCGGGCAAGTGGCAAACCAAATACCTAAGCCGCAAGTGGCATGCATGAGTTCGTGTAGAAAAGGGATTTTAAGAAAGTTGTAGCGCATAATTGAGTTAGGCATTCGGGACAGCCAAGGCAGGGCGGCGGACTAGAAGGGTATTGACTTGCGGGCGTATAAGGCTCGAACAGGGCAAAGCGTAGCGGTTGGACTCAGGGAAACGTGGAGGGAAGCTTAGAAGCCAATGATACCAGCGCTGCTTGGCTGAAAGTAATCGCAATAGTAGGGCTTAGCCCACTCCTGACGGAGGTGTTTCCAGAATGATGGAAGGGCATCTGCTGCCCTATCGGTGCCAAAGCCGTTGTTTGGTTAGCTGCTTCTGTAGTGCCATAGGCTGTTGTGAAGCGTGTGGAAGGCATGTGCTGTTAATTTTGGCAGCCCTCTCCGGCTAAAGATGGCTGCCGAGGTCTTCATTCATTGATGTTATGCGGGTCGGTTATCACGATATTTATTTTGTAAACGTTAGAACTGTGTTGAATTTTTTGCAGCCGGCCCGTTACCTGTTACCCTCACTGCTGGCTGTTAGCTTGCGTTTATCGGCCGCGCCGGTGCCTGTGCCCACGCATACCTTTGCCTTGGGCGCCGAGCAGTTTTTGCTCGATGGCAAGCCTTTTCAAATGATTTCGGGTGAGTTGCATTACCCACGTATTCCGCGTGAGGCGTGGCGCAGCCGCTTAAAAATGGCCAAAGCCATGGGGCTGAATACGGTGGGCACTTACGTGTTCTGGAACGCGCACGAGCCTCAGCCAGGCCACTATGATTTCACAGGCAACCACGACGTAGCTGCTTTTGTGAAAATGGCCCAGGAGGAAGGCTTGTGGGTGGTGCTGCGCCCCAGTCCTTACGTGTGCGCAGAATGGGAATTTGGTGGCTACCCCTATTGGTTACAGAACATTCCGGGCCTGCAGGTGCGCAGCCAGGAACCGCAATACGTGGCCGCCTATCGGCGCTACCTGCAAGCGGTGGGCAAGCAGTTGGCGCCATTGCAGGTGAATCATGGCGGCCCTATTTTGATGGTGCAGGTCGAAAATGAGTACGGCTCTTACGGCTCGGATAAGGCTTACCTGGCCGTGAATAAAAAGCTGTTTGAAGATGCGGGATTCGACGGCCTGCTTTATACCTGTGACCCGGTGAACGACGTGGCCAAAGGCCACCTCGACGGCATGCTGCCAGCCGTGAACGGAACCGACAAGCCACGCCAAATTCGACAACTGGTGAATGACAACCACGGCGGCAAGGGGCCTTATTACGTGGCTGAGTGGTACCCGGCGTGGTTTGACTGGTGGGGCGCTTCGCACCATACTGTCCCGGCCAGCAAGTACACGCCGGGGCTAGACTCGGTATTGAAAGCGGGCATGAGCATCAACATGTACATGTTTCATGGGGGCACCACCCGCGGCTTCATGAATGGGGCCAACTACAAAGGCAATTCTTCGCCCTACGAGCCTCAAACCAGCAGCTACGACTATGATGCCCCACTGAACGAGGCCGGCAACGCTACACCTAAATTTATGGCCTTCCGGGAGGTGATTTCCCGGTACCGGTCCGCCAATGAGCCGTTGCCACCTGTGCCGGCCGCGAAGCCGAGCGTGGCGTTGCCGACGCTGCGACTAACCGCCAGCATCGGTTTGTTCGACCGCCTGCCCGTGCCGGTTGCCAACTCAACGCCACTCACCTTCGAAGACTTGAGACAGGCCTACGGTTTTGTGCTGTACCGAGCTACGGTTTCTGGAGGGGGTACCAAGAAGCTGCAGGTTGACGGCTTGCGCGACTACGCCGTGGTGCTGGTGAACGGCCAGCGCGTGGGCACCCTTGACCGGCGACTGCGGCAAGAAAGCCTGGACGTGGCACTGCCCGCGGGCCAAGTGCAGCTCGATATTCTGGTGGAAAACATGGGGCGCATCAATTTCGGCCCTTATCTGCTGCAAAACACCAAAGGCATTACGAACAACGTGCGTTTGGATGGACAGCAAGTAAGGGGCTGGCAAATGTTCGGCCTGCCCTTTGACCGGGCACCCACCGCCACGAAAGCGACCGAAAAACAGTTGGCAGCAAACGCTGGGCCGGTCATTCGCACCGCCACTTTCGCGGTGGACAAGCCCGCCGATACTTACCTTGATTTGCGTGCCTGGGGCAAGGGAGTGGTATGGGTGAACGGCCACAACCTGGGGCGCTACTGGTCCATCGGCCCGCAGCAAACCATTTACGTGCCAGCCGAGTGGTTGAAAAAAGGCCACAACGACATTGCTGTGCTAGAGCTACTCAAGCCTAACCAAACCGAGCTGTCGTTCCTCGACCATGCCATTCTGAACGAGGTGTCGTCCGGCGCTGAACGTTAAGAAGGGATTTGCGCGGTGGCTGAAATGGGACGTGAGCAGGGGGAGTGTTGAAAGCAATATTATCGATTTTGCTGGTATTTATTGATAATCAATTAATTGAATTGTTGTACTCATAATTACACAATCGATAATCTAAATTGCGTCGTTGATTCGCTTATCATCATTGATTCCCACCCAACGCCTCGTTCCTTCATGCGCTTATTCCGTTCCATCGCTGCCTTGCTGACTGCAGGCGCGCCGCTGCTAGCTGTGGCTCAACCTGTGCAGCTCACTGTTCAGCCCGGAGATTCCAAGCTTATTATCAGCAAGCACATTCAGGGGCAGTTTGCCGAGCATCTGGGGCGCTGTATTTACGACGGTTTTTGGGTGGATGAGAAGCTGAACGTGCCCAAGCAGGGGCGCATTCGGATGGACGTGGTGCAGGCGTTGCAGAAAATCCATGTGCCCAACCTGCGCTGGCCTGGCGGCTGCTTTGCCGATACCTACCACTGGCACGACGGCGTGGGCCCCACTGCCCAGCGCCCCAAGATGCTGAATCTGTGGTGGGGCAATACGTTGGAGGATAATAGCTTCGGTACGCACGAGTTTCTGGAACTGTGCCAGCTGTTGGGCACGGAGCCCTACCTGGCCGCCAACGTGGGCAGCGGCACGGTGCAGGAAATGGCTGGCTGGATGGAGTACCTCAACTCGAACGAGGACACGCCGCTAGTGCTGGAGCGCCGCAAAAACGGCCACCCCGAGCCTTACAAGGTGAGCTGGTGGGGCATCGGCAACGAAAGCTGGGGCTGCGGCGGCAACATGACGGCCCAGTACTACACCGACGTGTACAAGCGCTACGCCACCTTCGCCCACGACTACCCCGGCACCAAGCTAAAGCGCATTGTGAGCGGGGCCAACGGCGACGACGCCAACTGGACCGAGACGTGCATGAAAAACATCCCGCTCAACCAGATGTGGGGCCTCACCCTGCACCAGTACACGCTGCCCACCGGTAGCTGGAGCGGTAGCAAGGGCAAGGCTACCGGCTTTGGGGAGGATATGTACTTCAGCACGCTGCGCAACTGCCTGCGCATGGACGCCATTGTGGCCCGCCACGCAGCCATCATGGACAAGTATGACAAGGACAAGAAGGTGGCCCTGCTGGTGGACGAGTGGGGCGTGTGGACCGACGTGGAGCCCGGCACCAACCCCGGCTTTTTGTACCAGCAGAACTCGCTGCGCGACGCGCTGGTGGCAGGCACCACGCTCAATATCTTCAACAACCACTGCGACCGAGTGAAAGGCGCGAACCTGGCTCAGGCCGTGAACGTGCTGCAGGCGCTGGTGCTCACGGACAAGGAAAAGATGCTGCTCACGCCCACCTACCATGTGTTCGACCTTTACCAGGTGCACCAGGACGCAGAGTTTCTGCCTGTGCAGTTCAACAGCCCTGATTACGTGTTCGGCAACGAGAAAATCCCGGCCCTGAATGCCTCGGCTTCGAAGGACAAGAACGGCGCGGTGCACATTTCCCTCGTCAACCTTGACCCCAACAAGTCCCTGACCCTAGAAACTGCCCTGCCCGGTGTGAGCTGGAAAACGGTGACTGGCCGTGTCCTCACCTCAGCTAAAATCAACGACTACAACACTTTTGACAAACCCAACACCGTGGCCCTGGCCGCCTTCACCGGCGCCAAAAAGAAGGGCGACAAGCTGGCCGTGACGCTACCGGCTAAGTCGGTGGTGGTGCTGGAATTGAAGTAGGAACCCTACAAATAGGATGTGCTTCAAATTGCGCTCAGCAGGGCATTTGAAGCACATTCCTATTTCGTGCTTGGGGCAGCTTGCCGCACGGGAGGGCTGGGCGCGAAGGTGCCAAACAGGCGGTCCCAAATGGAGGTGTAAAAGCCGAAGTTGTGGCTATCGTCCTGGTGGTGCTGAAAGTGGAAGCCGGAGGAGCCCAGGTATTTGAACAAGGGGCTGCGGTCCCAGGCGGCGGGAAAGGGCTCGACCCCGGAGTGGCCCAGCACGCCAAACAGTACATTCACGGTGAGGTAGGCCACGATGGCCAGGAAGTGCGCCGGGTACACGGCCATGAGCAGCAGCCACAGCCCGCCAAAGCCCAGAGTTTCGATGGGGTGCAACACGAACAGGTCGATGGGCTGCGGCTCGGGATAGGCGTGGTGTTCGGCGTGCACCAGGTGGTAGAGTGGCGAGTGGTGGATGGCGTAGTGAAACACGTACATCAGTAAATCCATGCCGATGAAAAGCACCACGAAATCGAGCAGAATGCGGGAGGAAATGCCTTCCCGGATGGTGATGAAGCCCTGCCGCCATAGCCAGAAGCCCGCGAAGGTGATGACGGTATTGAGGAGCAGCGTATAGGTAGCAAAGCGGTACTCGGTGGCAGTGATGGGGCGGTGCACCGGCCCGAGCGCCTGCTTGCGCCCAAAGGCGGCTTGCAGCAGGTAGCCAAACGCCAGCGCCAGCAGCAGTACCACCAAGTTTTCGACCAGAAACAGCGGCAGGGCTTCCTGCCAGCTCAGGGCTTTGAAATAGGCCAGCAGTTTCATGGGAAGCCGGGAAAAGAGTGCGTTTCAGACCGAAAGATAACCTCGAAGCGGGCCGAGCAGTTCGGTTCATAAGTTGCGCAGAGCGCTGAGGTGCTAAAGCACGAAATTCACCCAACCAAAAAGGCCCCCGCCAACTGGCAGGGGCCTTTTTATTTCCAAAACAAGACCGTATTACTTGCCCAGCTTGGCTTGCAGGTTCTGGTCCAGCGCTTCCAGGAACTCCTCGGTGTAGAGGTAGTCGCGGCCGTGCTCCACCTTGTTGCCGTGGATGCAGACGGCGAGGTCCTTAGTCATCTTGCCGCTTTCCACGGTCTCGATGCACACCTGTTCCAGGGCGTGGCAGAAGTTGATGAGTTCCTGGTTGCCGTCGAGCTTGCCGCGGAACTCCAGGCCGCGCGTCCAGGCGAAGATGCTGGCGATGGGGTTGGTGCTGGTGGGCTTGCCCTTCTGGTGGTCGCGGTAGTGGCGCGTCACGGTGCCGTGGGCGGCTTCGGCTTCCATGGTGCCGCCGTCGGGCGTCACCAGCGTCGAGGTCATCAGGCCGAGCGAGCCGAAGCCCTGGGCCACGGTGTCGGACTGCACGTCGCCGTCGTAGTTTTTGCAGGCCCACACGAAGTTGCCGTTCCACTTCAGCGCCGAGGCCACCATGTCGTCAATCAAACGGTGCTCGTAGGTGATGCCGGCGGCCTGGAACTTGGCCAGGTAGTCCTGCTCGTAAATCTCCTGGAAGATGTCCTTGAAGCGGCCGTCGTACTTCTTCAGGATGGTGTTTTTGGTGCTCAGGTACAGCGGCCAGCCCTTCATCAGGGCCTGGTTGAAGCAGGCGTGGGCGAAGCCGCGGATGCTTTCGTCGGTGTTGTACATGGCCAGGGCCACGCCGTCGCTCTTGAAGTTGAACACCACAAACGACTGCGCCTCGCCGCCGTCTTCGGGCTGGAAGGTGATGGTGAGCTTGCCCTTGCCCTTGGTCACGAAATCGGTGGCGCGGTACTGGTCGCCGAACGCGTGGCGGCCGATGCAGATGGGAGCCGTCCAGTTGGGCACCAGGCGGGGCACGTTCTGCATCACGATGGGCTCGCGGAATACGGTGCCGTCCAGGATGTTGCGGATGGTGCCGTTCGGCGACTTCCACATCTGCTTCAGGTTGAACTCCTTCACGCGCTCCTCGTCGGGGGTGATGGTGGCGCACTTGATGCCCACGCCGTACTGCTTGATGGCGTTGGCTGCGTCGATAGTTACTTGGTCGTTCGTCTCGTCGCGGTACTCAATGCCAAGGTCGTAGTACTTGATGTCGAGGTCGAGGTAGGGCGTAATCAGCTTGTCCTTGATGAATTTCCAGATGATGCGCGTCATTTCGTCGCCATCAAGCTCCACCACGGGGTTGGCTACTTTTATTTTGGTCATGGGTAAAGGCTTAAGTAAGATGTTGTTGGTATGCGCAGCGAATGAAATCGAAGCCAAAGGTCGGGCGGCCGCGTCGGCCTGATTTATGCTCGTGCTACACAAAACTACAGCTAGCCGCTACAGCCGCCGCATCCAAATGCGCTCCGGCCCGAATTTTTCACCTGTCGCCTTGCTTTCCAGTGGCCCGCGCCCTGCCAGACGGTAGCAGGGCAATAAGCAACCCACGGCCGCTGTGTTGCTGCTGATTCTTGGCTGGGAACAAATTGTTGTTGGTTAAGCCAAGTTTACACAGCCACTTTTTTCCATTCCTAGAGAAAAAGACGCCATTGGCTGGGCCAGCCGGGCTATTGGGCCAGAAAGGGTGGACTATTGGATAGATGCAAGGGTAAATTTATATCATTCAATAAGCTGTCTGCTGCACCATTCCCACCTGTTTATGCGCCGCTCATTACTCCTGCTTGCTTTCCTGATTGGACTCTTGACGCTCAATGGCATCAGTGCGCAAGCGCAGGCCGTTTATGCCAGCAGCTCGGCCTACACGCCGCGCTCGGCCAGCGCCCCGCGCGAAGACGGTGCCACCCGCACCTTTATTGGCCGCGTGGTGAACCCCGATGGGGCCCTGCCCGGTGCGGTGATAACGGTTGCCGGTACCAAAGAAATGGCCGTGAGCAATTCCAACGGCGAATTCAGCGTGCTATTGCCGGCTACCTCATCCCCCATAAAGCTCACGGTGAGCTACGGTGGCTTTGCCGACGAAACCGTGTCGGTACTGCCTGACTCGCCTGACACCACCTTGCGACTCGCTTCGCCCCAGCCCATCAAAGTCGGCCGCAAGCAGGAGCTGAAGGCCTATATGAAAACCGCCCACCGCGAAGTCCGCCGCAGCCTGCGCCGCCTCTAGCTAGGGCATTATTCTGCCGCTTTTCCTGCTTCTAACCAGCGCCCCCAGCCCGCTCCGGCTGGGGGCGCTGTGGTTTAAACACCGGGGCGCGACATACATTAAGTCCAGACTGTAGCTTCGCTGCTCTGGCGTCGGGTGATGCTAAGAGCTTGCCTTGACGCTATGCGACGGTTTGAAATTCTAATCAAAAAAATAAGCAAAGCTGCGATGGCCGGCCCTATGCGACGGTGGGGCCTGGCGGCCCTGCTGGCGGGTGTGACCTGGCAGACGCAAGCCCAGCCTACTGCCGTACCGACCGTCGCCCCAGCCATTTTGTTGCGTCCCGCGGCCGTGTTCGACGGCCAGGATTTGCACCCCGGCTGGGCCGTGCTGGTGGAAAACGACCGGATAACGGCGGCCGGCCCGGCGGCGCAACTGGCCTTGCCCGCCGGCGGGCGCACCTTGGAGCTGCCCGGCCTCACCCTGCTGCCCGGCCTCATCGAAGGCCACTCGCACCTGCTGCTGCACCCCTACAACGAAACGCCCTGGAACGACCAGGTGCTGTTGGAATCGCAGGCGCTGCGCGTGGCGCGGGCCACGGCGCACGCTCAGCGCACGCTGCTGGCCGGCTTCACCACCGCCCGCGACCTGGGCACCGAAGGGGCGGCCTACGCCGACGTGGGCCTCAAGCAAGCCATCGACAAAGGCGTCATTCCTGGCCCGCGCCTGCTGGTGGCCACGCGGGCGCTGGTGGCCACGGGCAGCTACGGCCCCAAGCTTTCGGTAGATGAGGACGTGCCCCAAGGCGCGCAGGAGGCCGACGGCGTGGACGGCATCATCCGGGCCGTGCGCGAACAGATGGGCAAGGGCGCCGACGTGGTGAAGGTGTATGCCGACTACCGCTGGGGCCCGGGCGGCAGTGCCCAGCCCACCTTTTCGCAGGAAGAGCTGACGTTGATAGTGCAAACCGCGCGCTCGGCAGGCCGGGGCGTGGTGGCCCACGCCAGCACGCCCGAAGGTATGCGCCGCGCCGTGCTAGCCGGCGTCGAGACCATCGAGCACGGCGACGAAGGAACGTTGGAGGTATTTCAATTGATGAAAAAGCGCGGCGTGGCCTTGTGCCCCACCGTGGCGGCCACCGACGCCATTGCCCAATACAAGGGCTGGAAAAAAGGGGCCGATGCCCTGCCGCCGCGCGTGCAGCAAAAGCACCTCAGCATGCAGGCCGCGCTGAAGGCCGGCGTGACGCTGGCGCTGGGCGGCGACGTGGGGGTGTTTGCCCACGGCGATAATGCCCGCGAAATGGAGCTGCTGGTGCGCGACTACGGCCTCACCCCGCTGCAGGTGCTGCGCCAGGCCACCAGCGGCAACGCCCAAATCTTCCACCTGGCCGACCGCGGCAACATTCGTCCCGGCCTGCTGGCCGACCTCATAGCTGTGGCCGGCGACCCTACGCAGGACGTAGCTGCCGTGTGCCAGGTGCGGCTGGTGATGAAGGGTGGGGCGCTGTATAAACAGCCGTAATTTCGCTTCCACGCGTTGCTTTATACCTACAAATTGGTACAAAAAAAGCCCAAACCGGTAAGGCTTGGGCTTTAAAAAAAGGCCTCGCAGAGCTATTTGGCTTTGCGAAACAGGTAGCGTGTCAGAAAGATACCTTGCTGTGACTGGCCCCCGGTGCCCTGAATGGTTTGGGTGAGGGGAGTGGTCTGGTACAGTTCCCAGCCGTCGGCGGTGATTTCGTTGAGGTAGCGCACAATCAGCTCTTCGTTGCTGTGCACATTGCCCAGGTTAATGCCCGTCAGCGAAAACAGGTTTTCCATGGTGGATTCCTTCGTGCCCTTCCATTCAGGGGTAAACATCACGCGTGAGCGGCCCATCCCACCCGGCACAATGCTCTCAATGGTGGTCATCTGCAGAAATTGGTAGCTGCCCTTGGCCTGCGCCTGCGCCGCCGGAGCGAAAGCAAAGCTGGCCAGAAGGAACCCGACTCCCAAAACCCAACGTGTAAAACGAGCAGGCATAAAAAGAAAAACAGAAAGGCAGTGAGAAAATATTTGCGGCAAATATAGAACAAGCATGATGTGCTGACGCCAGCTGAAAGCCGTTTTTGCCGCAGCCTGGGCTACTGCACGCGGCGCACGCTACTGCCGCCCGAGTGGGAGGTGGTGAGGCGGGCAGAGCCTTTGTAGTGCACATCGGAGCCGCCGCCGGCGCTGGCGGTTAGCTCGCCGTCCACGGTCAGGTTGGCATCGGAGCCGCCGCTGGCGTGCACCGTGGCGCTGGTGCTGCGCAGGTCGAAGGCGTTGTAGTCGGAGCCCCCGCTGATGTCGACGGTCTGGCGCTCTACGCGGCCGCTCAGGTCCACGTCGCTGCCGCCCGAGGCGGAGCAGGTTAGGCTCTTAGCGGTGAGGCTGAGCTTCACATCGGAGCCGCCGCTGGCTTGAATGCGGAAGTCGTCGGCCGAGAAGGTAGACTGGCCTTTGGCGTCGGAACCACCGCTCAGGCTCAGTCCGGTGAGGCGCGGGCAGGTGATGTACACGTTGGCGTGGCGGTTGTTGCTGAGCAGGTTTTTCCAGCTGAAGCCCGACTCCCAGCCAATTTTCAGCGTGCCGCCTTCCACTTTGGTCACGAGGTGGGCCTGGGCTTCTTCCGAAGCCTCGACCACCACCGAAGTGTTGCTGCCTTGCGTCAGCACTACATCAATGCCGCCGCTGGATTCGACCACCTGGAAGCTGCCCACCTGGCGGGGCTGTTTCACCTGGGCCTGGGCCTGGGCCGTGCAGGCGGCCAACGACACGGCGGCTACGGCTGCTGCGGCGCGTAATAAAGTTTTCATGGTATTGCAGAATAAGGGTGAAAATTGGGTTGATGCCAGCAGCTAGTTCGCGGCTGCCTGGCTCTTCCAAAGCTACAAGGCTTTGCGGAAAAGGTAGCGCGTACTCGAAGAAGCTGAGACAGAAGTCGTGGCTTTGTAAACGGGCCGCTGCGGGTCGTTGAACTGCAAGTCGCGCTCCACCTGCTGCACGGCGCTGGTTGGCTGCGTTTCGGTGCGAATTTCCAGCAGCTCCCAGCCTTCGGCTGACAGCTCGTTGATGGTTTTCAGCAAGAGGCCGTCCAGCTCGGCGTCGGCATCGGGATTGAACAGTTTGCGAGCCGGCTCCAGCTTGATTTGGCCGTGCCAGGCCGGTGCCAGCCGCACTTGCTGATTGTTGAAATGCACCAGCTGGTACTGGTAGCGCACGCCCGGCACATTGTGCACCGTGGTGGTGCTCACCGACGCGTGCAAGCTCGATTCCGGCAGCGGCGGAACAACGGCGGCGTGCTCCACCTGTGCGGCGGCCAGCCGGCACGGCAGCAGCGCCGCCCATAGTAACCAAGTTTTCATAGCGTTGAAATAAAAAGAGGGCCCCGGCATACGCCGGGGCCCTCCTAGGCCGAATATCGTGCCAACCGGCTAGTCGCGCTTGCCCTTGAGCATGGTGCGCAGGGCTGCCAGCTCGTCGCGCAGCTTGGCGGCCGTGAGGAAATCCAGGTCCTTGGCGGCGGCTTCCATCTGCTTTTCGGTGGTTTTGATGAGCTTTTCAAGCTCCGGCTTGGTCATCATGGCCACCACGGGCTCGGCGGCCAGGGCCAGGGCGGTGCCGTCGGCTTCGGGGTTGGCGTAACCGGTAGTTTCCACAATGCGGTAGTCGGCTAGGTCGGTCTGGCCCATGATGGCCTCACGCGACTTGCGCACCGTTTTGGGCGTGATGCCGTGCTCCTCGTTGTAGGCCATTTGGGTAGCGCGGCGGCGGTTCGTCTCGTCAATGGCGCGCTGCATCGAGCCCGTGATGCGGTCGGCGTACATAATCACCTTGCCGCGGTCATTCCGCGCCGCCCGGCCCATGGTCTGAATCAGGCTGCGCTGGTCGCGCAAGAAGCCCTCCTTGTCGGCGTCCAGAATGGCCACGAGGCTCACCTCCGGCAAGTCGAGGCCTTCGCGCAGCAGGTTCACGCCAATGAGCACGTCGATTTCGCCCAGGCGCAGCTTGCGCAGAATCTCCACGCGGTCCAGCGTTTTCACGTCGGAGTGCACGTATTCCACCTTGATGCCCAGGCGGTCCATGTACTTGCTCAGCTCCTCGGCCATGCGCTTGGTGAGGGTGGTCACCAGCACCCGGTCGCCCTGCTTCACGCGGTTGTCCACTTCGTCGAGCAGGTCGTCAATCTGGTTGATGCTGGGGCGCAGGTCGATTTCGGGGTCGAGTAGGCCAGTGGGGCGAATGATTTGTTCCACCACCACACCGCCGGCCTGTTCCAACTCGTAGTCGGCCGGCGTGGCCGATACGTACACAGCTTGCCGGTACATGCTTTCGAACTCATTGAAGGTCAGTGGGCGGTTGTCGAGGGCCGAGGGCAGGCGGAAGCCGTACTCGATGAGCGCAGTCTTACGGCTGCGGTCACCGCCCCACATGGCTCGGATTTGGGGCATGGTGGCGTGGCTTTCGTCCACCACCAGCAGGTAGTCGTCGGGGAAGTAATCGAGCAGGCAGAACGGCCGCGAGCCCGGCGTACGTCCGTCGAAGTAGCGCGAGTAGTTCTCGATGCCCGAGCAATAGCCCAGCTCCCGAATCATCTCCAAATCGAACTCGGTGCGCTCCATGATGCGCTTGGCTTCGGCATCGCGGCCTTCCTTCTCGAAGTAGGCGTGCTGGTGCACCATATCGTCTTGAATCTGCTTGATGGCCGAATTCAGGGTTTCCTTGCCGGTCACAAACAGGTTGGCGGGGTAGAGGGCGATGCCGTGGGCTTCGTCGCTCAGCTTCTTGCCGCTCACCGGGTCAATCTTGTGCACCGACTCGATTTCATCGCCGAAAAAGTAGATGCGGATGGCGTAGTCGGCATAAGCCGGAAATACGTCCACCGTGTCGCCCTTTACCCGGAACGTGCCGCGTGAAAACTCCACCTCGGTGCGGGAGTACAGAATCTGCACAAACTGGTAGAGCAGGTTATTGCGCGTGTAGCGCATGCCCGGCTTCAGGAAAATGACGTTTTTGGCGAATTCCTCGGGGTTGCCAATACCGTAAATGCACGACACCGAGGCCACCACAATCACGTCGCGCCGCCCGCTGAGCAGGGTGGAGGTGGTGTGCAGCCGCAGCTTCTCAATCTCCTGGTTGATGGCCAGGTCTTTCTCGATGAAAACGTCGGTGCTGGCGATGTAGGCTTCCGGCTGGTAATAGTCGTAGTAGCTGATGTAATACTCGACGGCGTTGTTCGGAAAAAAGGCCTTGAACTCGCCATAGAGCTGCGCGGCCAGCGTCTTATTGTGGCACAGCACCAGGGCCGGCTTGCCGGTTTCGGCAATAACGTTGGCCATGGTGAAGGTTTTGCCCGTGCCGGTGGCGCCCAGCAGCACCTGGGCCGGCTCGCCATTATTCACGCCCTCCACGAGCTTGGCGATGGCGGTGGGCTGGTCGCCGGTGGGCTTAAATTCAGAGGTCAGTTGGTACTCCATGCAATGAGAAAGGTAGGCCGAAATGCTCAGCCTACCTTAACCATGAACAAAGAAATTGGGTTTCGCGGGAAGCGAGGAAAAGCGGAACGTCATGCCGAGCGCAGCCGAGGCATCTCGCGTGCCGAAGTAATTGTTTACTCTTGCACGCGAGATGCCTCGGCTGCGCTCGGCATGACGTTCTTTATATCAACTCCTACCGTCCAAATTCCACGCCGGCTTCCATGCCGAAGCTATAGGGGCGGCTCTGGGCCATAAAGCTCTGGGCAGGGTGGGCGTTAAGGGGCGTGAGGCCCAGCTCAGCCGTTGGGCCGAGGGTAAGGGCCCAGTGGCCAACCGCGGGGCGGAACTGCGCGCCGGCCGCGCCGCGCACGCTGCCCAGCACCCGGCGGTAGGGCATGCCAGCCGAGAGCACCGAGTACGTTTTAGTAGCCTCGGGCTCGCCTTCCACGGCGCTGCGCACGCCCAGCAGGGCACTCACCACGCCGCCCAGGCGGCCGTAGAGGCTCCAGCCGCGCTTCACGGGGTTCGAGTAGCTCACTTGCAGCGGCACGCTGCCCATGCGGTACTGGAAGTCGGTAGTGCGGAGCTTGCCGTTGGTGAAGGGGCCCAAGTCGTAGAGCTGCTCGCCTACAAAAGCGGCCGTGGAAGCCGACTGCGCCGTAGACTGGCTGAATTCCAGGCCCGTACTAGCCGACCAGTGGCCTTTGAGGTGGCGCGTGGCCAGTAGCGCCAGGCGCTGGCTCAGGCCGGGGCGCAGGTTCTCGCGGTACTGGGCGGCAGCCGCTTCGGTCAGCTTGGGCGAGTCGGGGCCCAGGGCGGGGTTGTAGTCAAACTCCGGCTCGATGCCTGCCCGCGAGAAGTTCACGTTCGGGTTGAAAACCGAGGCGGCGTAGCTGAGGCCATAGTGCCACTTGCCGAAATCGGCGGCCGGCGTGGGCTCGGGCAGGGCCACCGTGGGCAGGCCTTTGGGCAGTGCGGTGCTGGCCAGCAGGCTGAGGGCCGCCGGCCGGGTAGCCAACAGGCCCACCTGCTGCGGGCTGGCCGCGGCCGAGTTTTGCGCCAGCGTCGTTTCGGTTACCGAAGCGGCAGTGGCATCAGTTGCTGCCGGGGCGAGGCCCGTGCTGGCGGCCTCGGTTGCCGAAGTGGCGCTGGCCGGCAAAGTGCCGGCCGCAGTCAAGCCGGCTTCCGTAGCGGCGTTAACGCCATTGTTAGCCGTAGATGTCGGGTTGGCCTGAGCAATAATAGCGCTGCTGTTATTTTCAAAGCGGGCACTATAAGCCGTCCGCCGAGCCGCATCAGTGCCACTGTTTCGGCCAGCAGCAGCGCGGGCAGGACGCTCGAAACCACCACGCACCGAAGCCGCGCCAAAGCCAGTGCCGGCCGGCGCTCCGTTGGCCGCATAAGCCGGTGCGGAGGCGCGGCTGTTCAAACCATTTTCTGAAGCGGCGTCGGCGTCCACAGTACCCCGGGCAGTGCTGCCAGGCATCGCAGCCGTGGCCGACTGGCTAGCTACACCGTTTAAGCGGCTGCCAACAGTTTCGTCTTGGCTGGAGGAAGCGGCCGACGAACCGGCCAGCTGGCCGTTGCGCGAGGCGGCCGGAGCCGTCACTTTAGCCACTTCGGCGCCTCTGAAGCCGCCGTCGTGCTGGGCCCACCAGCCGGTGCCGGCCAGCGTGGCCAGCAGAAGGCTGGCTGCCGCCACCCAGCGCGTGGCCGTGAGGCGCTTGCGGTAGGTTTCGTTTTGCCGAACGAGCAGGGAATTGTCAATCTGGTCCCACAGCATGGGGCGCGGCGGCACGGCGGCCTCCTCGCCCAAATGGTGGCGAAACAGGTCTTCCAGACTGCCGGTGGCTTTAGGCGTAGTGTTATCGTCGATAGGATTAGCTGACATGGCGGGGGGGCGCGCTCAGGCGCTCCAATTTAGTTTGCAAGATGACGCGGGCCCGGGAATATTGCGACTTGCTCGTGCCCTCGGTAATACCTAATAATTCGCCGATTTCTTTGTGGGTATAGCCTTCAATGGCGTAAAGGTTGAAGACCATGCGGTAGCGCGGGGCAAGCTCCTGCACCATCGCCAATAATTCCTGGAAGTTGTAATTGCTGAGCGTGAACTCCTCGCTCGACAGCGTCTCGGGGTATTCGCCGTCGCTCACTGCCACCAGCGAGGCGTTGCGGCGGTGCTGGCGCAGGGCCGCGTTAATCATGATGCGGCGAATCCAGAACTCCAGCGGACACTCGCGCCGGAAGCTGGCCAGCGTGCGAAACACCGTAAGGAAGCCTTCCTGCAGCACGTCTTCGGCCTCGAAGGTGGTTTGGGCGTAGCGCAGGCACACGGCCATCATCTTACCGGCGTACTTGTCGTAGAGCAGCTTCTGGGCCAGTTGGCGGCCGCGCAGGCAGCCGTCAATCAGCTCGGCCTCGGTGGGCGGGCTGGTCACGGCCGAGTGGCGACTGGCCGTGAGGCGCGGCGCCACGGGCTGGGCCGTTTGGTCGGGCAGCACGTCGTCGGCGCCGAAGGCAAACCAGGTCGCGGCGCTCATGCCGGCAGCCGGTAACCCGAGCCGGCGAGGGAAGCGGTAGTGAGAAGAGTCATTTTTTGCAGCATGGAAAGGCGAGTCGGGCCAGGAAAAGCAAGCCCCATAAGGGGCGTGTTGCAAGGGAGATGCCGGCCCGCGCCAAATGGTTGCAAGCCCCTTGCAAACCTTCCAAAGCAAAAGCTGAAGCAGGGCTCGAAGCCAATCCATTGCCGAAGATATTTAAGGACTGACCAACAACCTTTCCTGGCGTTAAGCGGTAATATTAATGTACATACATTGGTGCCAAGCTCGGCCTGAGACCTATTTTCCGCCGTGCCGTACTTACCTCATTCACTTGGCCTACTCTTTTTTAACCCCTTAAAACCCTTTCACATGAAGACCCTTGTGCTGTTTTACTCCACCTATGGCCACGTTTGGAAACTAGCCGAAGCCGTGGCCGAAGGCGCCCGCCAGGTAGCCGGCAACGACGTGGTGGTGAAGCGCGTGCCCGAAACGTTGCCCCAGGCCATTCTCGACCAGATTGGGGCCACCGGCGCCCAGCAGGCCTTTGCCCACGTGCCCGTGGCTACGCCGCAAGAACTGGCAGAGTATGACGCCATCATTTTCGGCACGCCCACGCGCTACGGCAACGTGTGCGGCCAGATGCAGGCCTTCATGGACAGCACCGGCGGCCTGTGGGCTCAGGGCGCGCTGGTGGGCAAAGCCGGCGGTGTGTTTGTGAGCACCGCCACCCAGCACGGCGGCCAGGAAACCACCATCCGCAGCTTCCACACCGAGCTGCTGCACCACGGCTTCGTAATTGTGGGCCTGCCTTACGCCTGGCAAGGGCAGACGGGCCACCACGAGG
Organism: Hymenobacter properus; assembly: GCF_015694735.1. Taxonomy (GTDB): domain Bacteria; phylum Bacteroidota; class Bacteroidia; order Cytophagales; family Hymenobacteraceae; genus Hymenobacter; species Hymenobacter properus. Next base: position 17,200 of record NZ_JADQDP010000002.1, read on the forward strand.
TGACCGGCGGCACGCCCTACGGCGCCAGCACCGTGGCCGGCGGCCAAGGCGAGCGCCAGCCCAGCGATAACGAACTCGAAGGTGCCCGCTTCCAAGGCAAGCACACGGCCGAGATTGCCAAGAAGCTGGCCGCGAAGTAGCGGATTGGTGGGTTAGCGGAGTGGTGGATTGTCATTGCGAGCATTCCGCGCATTAAGCGGCGACGAAGCAATCCGTCCTGTTCTCAGCGACCAACCTAATGATATGAAAAGCCCCGGCACTGCGTAGTGCCGGGGCTTTTGCGTTTGTTAAAAAGGCTTTGTCGCAACTCAGGGCTAGTCGCGGGTAAGAAGACGGATTAGCTATGCTGAACTTTGTTTGCCGCGTTTAGCTGCGCTCCACTCGCAATGACAGGAGGCCGCCTAGCCAAATGAAATTACAACTGATTGTGCGCCCGAATCAGCTCGGCGAACGATTCGCGGTAGGTGTCGCCCACGGGGAGCAGGCGCCCTGCTACCTGCACCTTGCCGCGCTCCACGTGCTCAATGCGACTGAGGGCCACCATAAACGACTTGTGGATGCGTGCGAACCGCTCGGGCGGCAGCACTTCCTCTACCCGGCGGAACGACTGCAGGGTGAGAATTTTGCCAGCGCTGGCGGTGTGCAGCAGCAGGTATTCCTTCATGCCCTCGATGTAGAGAATGTCATCGAAGGCCACGCGCTGCAGGCGGTGCTCATTTTTTACAAACATGGCGTCGGCGGGCGCTGGCGCTGGCGCTGGCGCCGGTCCGGGTGCTTCCGGCACGGCCGATGCGGACGTAGCCGGAGCTGCTGTTGCGCTGGGCGACGCATGTCGCACCTTAGCCACGGCCTGTAAAAATCGGTCGAAGGCAATGGGTTTCAGTAGGTAGTCGGCGGCGTTAAGGGTGTAGCTCTGCACGGCGTACTGGTCGTAGGCAGTGGTAAAGATGACGCGCGGAGCCGGCGGGGGCAGCAACTGCACCAACTGCAGGCCGGTGAGGCGCGGCATGTGGATGTCCATGAACACGACATCCACGGGGTTGTCCTGTAGGAAAGCGAGGCCGGCCAGCGCGTCATGAAACTGCCCGCGCAGTTCCAGAAAAGGTACTTGGGAGCAGTAGTCGGCCAACAGTTCGAGGGCCAGCGGTTCGTCGTCGAGAATGGCGCAGGTCAGGCGTTGCATGTAGGGAGTAGAAGTGGGCAGGAATCAAAGAACGTTATGCCGAGCGCAGCGAAGCATCTCGCGTGCCGCAGTAAAATCAATCGAAAGAATTAGTGACTGCACGCGAGATGCTTCGCTGCGCTCGGCATGACGTTCTTTTTGCTCATTGCTCATTGCTCATTGCTCATTGCTCATTGCTCATTGCTCATTGCTCATTGCTCATTGCCACCAAGCTGCAGCACAAGCTCCACGGCGTACTCGCCGGGCAGGGTGCGGACGTGCAGCTCGTGGCGCTCGGGGTACAGCAGTTCTAGGCGGCGGCGCAGGTTGTGCAGGCCGAGTCCGCCGGGCTGGCGGGGCAGGTCGGCAATGGCAGCCACGTAGTTGTGCACCGAGAAGCGCAGCTCGGCGCCTTCCACTTCCAACTCGATGCGGATGGCTTCGGGGCGGGCGGCGAGGTCGCCGTGCTTGAAGGCGTTTTCGACCAAGGGCAGCAGCAGGAGCGGGGCCACGGGCGGGGCGGCTTCCAGGGCGCCGTGGGTGGTGAGGAGGATGGCCGTTTCGGCCTCGGCGGCGGGCAGGCGCAGGCGCTGCAAATCCAGGAAGCTGCGCAGGTGGGTGAGTTCCTGCGTGAGCGTCACGGCGTCGGCGCCGCTGTCGTAGAGGAGGTAGCGCATGCTCTCGGCCAGGCGCAACACTGCTTCCGGGGCGCGGTCCGACTTGCGGCTGGTGAGCGAATAGATGTTGTTGAGGGTGTTGAACAGGAAGTGCGGGTTGATTTGGGTTTTGAGCATGCCCAGCTCAGTGAGCAGGTGCTGGCGCTCCAGCTCGCGGCGGTTGCGCTGGCCCTGCAGGTATTCTATCGTCATGCGCACACCGGAGCTGGCCACCAGCGCGAGCACGCCGCCCAGCAGCAGCCCAAGCCACAGGTCGAACTGGTAGGAGCTGAAACCGGGGTGGCTGCCGTTCATCAGCCGGTACACCGTATCGGACACGGTGATGCGCACCAGCGAAAACACGCCGGCCGACGCCAGCGCCAGCAGCAGGTAGGCCGCCACCCGCCCCTGCGACAGTGTGCGCGGAAACAGCACCAGCCAGTTCCAGTAGAACAGCCCCGCCGTGGTAACGTCCAGCGCCGCGTTGCGCACAAACCACACCGCGTCAAGCTTCACCATGCTTTTAGGGTTGAGGCGTGTGGCGTAATACAGCAGGGCGTCGATGCCGAGCAGCACGGCCACCAGCGCCACGTGCACCCACCACGGCACCGGCAGGGCATCATGGGTGCGCGGCCACCACGGCCGACGGGCCGGCGATGTCGTGGGGCCTAACGCCGGCCGGGTGGCAGATGCCAGAGAAACAGGAGCAGCGGGCGAAACGACAGAATTTTCCACGGCGCAAGGTAGAACGAGGGCAAAAGACGCTCGCCTCCGATTCAACCAACACCCGCCTTGCCCGGCTCAACGCCCCGCCGGCTGGCACCAACTGCCAGCGCGGCATTGCCCCGGGCGTTGGTTGAATGCCTGGCCGAGTTGAAGGGCGAAAACCTGGAGTTGAAGCAGGGCGGGCAAGGGTTGGTTGAATAAACAAATTGGGCGGTTTGGGGCCGTTTAGGTTTGCCTTGGATTTCAGCAATGCCCTCACCTTTCACCTGCTCCGATGATGAAAAACATCTTCCGCCCCGCCACTGCCGGCCTCTTATTGCTCGGTGTACTGGCTGCCCCCGCCCTCATGGCCCAAACGGTGGCTTCTGCTCCCCAGGCGGCCATTGCGCCCGCCAGCATGGCCCAGCAGCTCGACGACTACGTGCATCAGTTTGAAAAATCCGGCCGCTTCATGGGCACGGTGCTGGTGGCCGACCACGGCCAGGTGGTGCTGCAAAAGGGCTACGGCCTGGCCAACCGTGAAAAAGGCCTTGCCAACACTCCTAATACCAAATTCCGCATCGGTTCGCTCAGCAAGCAGTTCACGGCCGCGCTGGTGCTGCAGTTGGTGGAAAAAGGCAAGCTGAAGCTCGACGGCCACGTGGCCGACTACCTGCCCGATTACCCGCAGCCGGCCGGCGGCCAAATCACCCTGCACCAACTGCTGTCGCACACCGCCGGCCTGCCCAACTACACGGCCCAGCCCACGTTCGCCACGACCGTGATGCGCACGCCCCACACGCCCACGCAGCTGGTGTCGCTGTTTTCGACGTTACCGCTGGAGTTTGCGCCCGGCACGCAGTACCACTACAGCAACTCTGGCTACGTGCTGCTGGGCGCCATCATCGAAAAAGTGACCGGCAAGCCCTACGCACAGGTTTTCCAGGAAAACGTCGCCGGCCCGCTCAAGCTGAAAGCCACTTCCGTCGACGTGCAGGAGCCTGCCGACGCCCGCCGTGCCACCGGCTACGAGGCCACCGCCAGCGGCATGGAAACCGCGCCCGCCCTCGACATGAGCGTGCCGTACGCGGCCGGCGCCATCACCTCTACTGCCACCGACCTCTACCACTGGAGCCAAGCTCTGGAAGGGAACAAAGTGCTGTCCGAAACCAGTAAGAAGCTGCTCTTTACGCCCGTCAAGAACCACTATGCCTACGGCTGGATAGTCTATAAGGCCAAAGTGGGCGCCGAGGTCGATACCATCCTCGTGCAGGAACACAACGGCGCCATCAACGGCTTCAGCTCTTACCTGGTGCGGGTTCCCCAGAGCCAGCAGGTGATTGTGCTGCTCGACAACCACGCCGGCGAATCACTGGCCGAGCTCAAGCGTGGGCTGCTGCGCATTCTGCACCACCAACCAGCCACGCCGCCGGTAGCAGCCACCATGGCCGCTGACGCCTCCACGCTGGGTGCTTACGTGGGTGTGTACGAGCTGGCGCCTACGTTCCGCATCACTGTGCGCCAGCGCGACGGCCGCCTGTTTGTGCAGGCCACGGGGCAGTCGGAATTCGAAACCGAGGCCATGTCGCCGGTGCTGTTTGCGCTGAAGGGAGTGCCCGCCGAAGTAGAGTTCTCTAAAAACGACAAGGGCCAGGTGGCGCAGCTCATCCTGCACCAGGGCGGCCACGACCAGCCTGCTCCCAAAGTAGAATAGCTACGCTGCTATACCATTCTCAAATTGATTTTCGTTTGCCTGCGCTTTTCTCACCTTCACTTTTCTGCAATGCACACCGTTCCCTTAGTTGAAACCACCAACCTTTCCTTTCAATTCGGGGAGCGGGCCGTGCTGCACGGCCTCGGGCTGGAAGTGCCCGCCGGCAGCATCTACGGCTTTCTGGGCCCAAATGGGGCCGGCAAAAGCACCACTTTGCGCCTGCTGCTGGGGCTGCTGCGGCCCGGCGGCGGCACGGTGCGCCTGTTTGGGCACGAGCTGGCCCGGCACCGCGTGGCCCTGCTCAGCCGGGTGGGCGCCCTCATCGAAAATCCTTCGCTCTACGACCACCTCACCGGCCACGAAAACGTGGAAGCCACCCGCCGCCTGCGTGGGCTGCCCGCCGCCCGCACCGCCGCGGTGCTGGCCCAGGTGGGCCTCAGCGCCAGCGCCCACCGGCCGGTGAAAGGCTACTCGCTGGGCATGAAGCAACGGCTGGGCCTGGCGCTGGCCCTGCTGCCCGACCCCGACCTGCTCATCCTCGACGAGCCCACCAACGGCCTCGACCCGGCCGGCATCAGCGACCTGCGCCTGCTGCTGCGGCAGCTGCGCGAAGAGCACGGCAAAACCATCCTGCTGTCGAGCCACCTTATTGGGGAAGTCGAGAAAGTGGCCACCCACGTGGGCGTCATTCAGCAGGGGCGGCTGGTGTTTCAGGGCAGCCTGGCCGCGCTGCAGGCCCGCCAGCAAACCCAGGCCGAGCTGGTGCTCGAAACAGCCTGTGCCGCCACCTGCCGGAGCCTGTTGCCCGCGCTAGCGGCGGCCCAGGTGGTGGCCGCGGGCACCTTGCGTGTGCCGTTTCAATCACGCGAACACACCGCGGCGCTGGCCAGTGCGCTGGTTGCCGCCGGCCAGCCTGTGTTCAGCCTGCACTGCGAGCAGCCCACCCTCGAAGACACCTTTCTGCACCTCACCGAAACCGCCACCGCCCAATGAACCCTTCCGTACGCCCCTCGTCATTGCCTGCCCTGCCTCCGGTGCCCGGGGTCTTCGTGCAGTTCGGCCGCAGCCTCGCCGCCGATGCGCTGAAGCTGCGCCGTACCGCAGCACTGTGGCTCACGCTGGCCAGCGGCGTGCTGCCGGTGCTGCTCAATTTCTGCATCCTGTATTTCAAAGGCCACCTCATGCTGAAGCCAGGGGCCGACGGCTGGATTAAATACACCAGCATGAGCTGGCAGACGGCCGCCGTGCTGCTGCCTTTGTTTGTGGTGCTGCTTACCAGCCTGGTGGTGGGCGTGGAGAACAAAGCCGAGGGCTGGAAACACTTGTTTGCCTTGCCGGTGGGCCGCCTGCCGGTGTGGCTAAGCAAACTGCTCATCATTCTGGGGCTGAATGCCCTGGCCCAACTGCTGTTTGTAGCGCTGCTACTGGCGGGCGGCTACTTGCTGCAGGCCCTGCGGCCCGAGCTGCACCTGCAGCAGTTTGCGCCCCCGTTGCGGGTGCTGGGCTTGCTGCTGGGGCGCACCTACCTGGCCACGCTGGGCATTGTGGGCGTGCAGTACGTGCTCAGCAAGTGGCAACAAGGGTTTGTGCTGCCGGTGGCGGTGGGCATGGCGGGCTGGGTGGCCGGCCTCACGCTGCTGCGCTGGGAGCATGTGGGCTGGATTCCCTACGCCGGGCCCATGCTTACGCTGCTTTCCACACCCTTTAAGCCTGTGCCAGGTATGGCGCTGCCCACGATAGCGCCGCACGAGTGGTACCAATTGCTGTGGTTTGGGGTAAGCGCGGGCCTGGGCTATGTAACTTTGCGCTGGCGCAACCTGGCCTGAGCGTGCTGCTATTCTGTGTAATGAAAACGCCTGTTCGCTGATATACTTCCTGCACAGCTTAATCGTTGGCTTTCTAGCAATAGCCGGCCGCAACGCTCGCCTTTTTTCTGCATCCTTCGCCCGCACCTTCTTTCTGCAAATGAAACATACCCTACTCGGCTTGTCGCTGCTGGCGACCTGCGCTAGCTCGGCCTACGCCCAAACCCCGGCCGCGCCCACTGCCACGCCCGCCGCTACCGCTCCTAAGCCCGCCGCGCCCAAGCCACTGGTGCTGCCCGATGCCCCCAAGGGCACCGGCCGCCTCAACGGCACCGTGCTCGACGGCGCCACCAAAAAGCCCGTCGAGTTTGCCACCGTGGCCCTGCTGCCGCCCACCGGCGACACACCCATCGACGGCACCGTGGCCGACGAGAAGGGCCGCTTCAGCCTGCGTGGGCTGGCACCCGGCAGCTACCGCCTGCAGCTGAGCTTCCTGGGCTACGCAGCCCTTACGCGCGAGGTGACGGTGACCAGCGGCACCACCGACCTGGGCCAACTCTCCCTGGCGGCCAGTGCCCAGCAGCTGGGCGACGTGACCGTGACCGGTGAAAAGGAAACCGTGGAAGTGAAGCCCGACCGCATTGTGTACAACGCCGACCGCGACCTCACCAACAAGGGCGGCGTGGCGGCCGACGTGCTGCGCAAAGTGCCCCTGCTGAATGTGGACCTGGATGGCAACGTGCAACTGCGCGGCTCTTCCAACATCCGGGTGCTCATCAACAACAAGCCCAGCAGCATCCTGGCTGGCAACCTGGCCGACGCCCTCAAGCAGCTGCCCGCCGACCAGATTGCCTCCGTGGAGGTCATCACCACGCCCGGCGCCAAATACGACGGCGAAGGCACGGCCGGCATCGTGAACATCATTCTGAAAAAGAACAACCTGCAGGGGGTGAACGGCAGCGTGAACGCCGCTGCTGGCAACCGCAGCTCCAACGCCGGCGGCAGCCTCAACGTGCGCCGCGGCAAAGTAGGGGTGAACACCAACCTCAGCAGCTACCTCTACTACAGCCCCAGTGCCAGCACGTCAGAGCGCACCAACTTCAACGGCTCGCCCGACCAGCTGGTATCGGTGCTGAACCAGAACGGCAGCGGCAACAACCTCGGCGGGGGCGCCTACGGCCGCATGAGCCTCGACTACGACCCCGCCAAAAACCACAGCCTCACCGTGGGCTTCAGCGGCAGCCTCAACCGCAACAACAGCGAGAGCGAGCAAACCAACAACCTGCGCGTGCTGAGCGGCCCCACGGCCAGCCAGCTATTCACCCGCGCCACCGAATACAAATTCAACTCGTCGAGCTACGACGTGAACGGCACCTACACGCGCACCTTCGAGGGCCAGCCGCGCCGCGAGTGGAGCCTGCTGGCCCAGCACTCGCGCAACCGCAACCTGCAGCCCTATGCCCTGAACCAGTACGAAAACCAGTTCACCGCCACCGGCCTGCCCAACTACCGCGAAAGCAGCGAAAACCTCTCGCGCAACCTCGAAACCACGCTCCAAACCGACTACACCCACCCCATCGGCGACAAGCGCAGCGTGGAAGTGGGCGGCAAGGCCATTTTGCGCCGGGTGCTGAGCGACTACCAGATTCAGACCGCCACTGGCACCGACGCGCCCTTCGTGGTAGACCGCCAGCGTTCCAACGTGTTCGACTACGACCAAAACGTGGCCGCTGCCTACGGCACCTACGGCTTCCCACTGGGCAAAAAGCTGAACTCCCGCGTGGGCACCCGCCTGGAGCGCACCGACATCGTGGGCCGCTTCCAGCAAAACGACATCACGCGCTTCACCAGCGGCTACACCAGCCTGCTACCCAACGCCAGCATTAGCTACACCCGCAAGCCCGGCAACACCCTGCGCCTGGCCTACAGCCGCCGCATCCAGCGCCCCAACATCTACTACCTCAACCCCTACGAAAACCGCGTCGACAAATTCAACGTGAGCCGCGGCAACCCCGAGCTCGACCCCGAGTTCACCGACAGCTACGAGCTGAACTACAGCACCTTCGTGAAAGGCTCGGTGCTGAATTTCTCGCTCTTCACGCGCCAGACAAACAACGCCATCGAGGCCGTGCGCACCCAGCGCCTCGACACCACCGTAACCAGCTACGCCAACATTGCCCGCAACCGCACCTACGGCGCCAGCGTGTTCGGCTCCTTCAAGCCCATGCCCAAGTGGGAAATCAGCGGCTCCACTTCCTTCAACTACGTGGTGCTGCACTCGGGCTTCCTCAACACCACCAACGAGGGCCTGATGTACAACTTCAATCTCAACTCGACCTACAAGTTCACCAAAACCCTGAGCGCGCAGTTCTACGGCGGCATCAGCTCGTCGCGCGTGCAGTTGCAGGGCCGCGCCGCCGCTTGGAACTACTACTCCGTGGGCATCAAAAAGACCATTCTGAAGGAAAAGGGCGACCTCACCCTCAATGCCGACAATTTCATCACTGCACGGCGCGACCTGAACTCCAACATCAGCACGCCCTTCTTCAACCTCGAGCAGCACAACTACATCGCCCTACGCGGTATCCGCCTGGCTTTCGGCTACCGCTTCGGCAAAATCGAAGCCGCGCCGCCCAAGCAGCGCCGCAGCATCCGCAACGACGACACCAAAGCCGGCGAAAGCCAGGGTGGCCAGCAGTAGGGCGCGCCGTTTGTCATTGCGAGCATTCCGCGCATCAAGCGGCGACGAAGCAATCCGTCCTGTCAAAACCACACACGCCCTTTTACCAGAAAGCCCCGGCACCACTATGGTGTCGGGGCTTTGTATTAAAGCTTTGTCACAATAGAAGGCTGGTCGCTGAGACAAGGACGGTTTGCTTCGTCGTAGCTCCTCGCAATGACAGACAAAAAGTTACTGCTGTCCCTCATTCCATATCTCCCACGCCGCCTCGGCCTGCAGGCACAGCATCTCAAACCCGTTCTTCACCTGTGCGCCGGCTTCCTTGCCTTTCTGCATAAACAGGGTTTCGGCGGGGTTGTACACCAGGTCGTGGAGGTAGTGCTGCTCGGTGAGGGCCGCGTAGGGCAGGGAAGGGCACTCGTCGGTGTGCGGGAAGGTACCTAGCGGGGTGGTATTGATGATGAGCCGGTGCGCCGCCACCAGCGCGGGCGTCAGGTCGGCGTAGGTGAGGCCGTGGGCCATCGGGTCGCGGCTCACCAGCCAATGCGGAATGCCCAGGTCCTGCAGAGCTGTGGCCACTGCCTTGGATGCGCCCCCAGTGCCCAGTACCAGCGCCCGCGCTTCTGGCTGAAGCGGGAAAAACCGCCGCAACGATTCGCGGAAGCCTACGTGGTCGGTGTTGTGGCCGCGCAGGCGGCCCTCGGCGGTGCGCTCTATCACGTTCACGGCGCCCACGCGGGTGGCCGAGGGCGCCAGCTCATCGAGGTAGAGCATCACCGATTCTTTATAGGGCACCGTCACATTCAGGCCCACCAGGTCGGGGTGGGCCGCCAGCACGCCCGGCAGCTCATTTATCGAGGCCAACTCGAATAGCTCGTACTCGTGGTCGGGCAAACCCAGCGAGTAAAATTTCTGCGTGAAATACGTTTGCGAAAATGAGTGGCTAAGGGTGCGGCCGATAAGCCCGAATTGGCGCATAGGATGAGGGGATGGATAGGAAGGCGCGCCAAAACAACACAAAAAAAAGCCCCCAACCGCGCGGCCAGGGGCGTTCTTGCTCAGAAAAGGTGGGGTATTACCGGCCAAAGCCGCTCACGCTCAGCGCGCGTCGGTCGCGGATGCCGGGCTCAGCTTGCTCTTCACAAACGACCACAGCGGCGGCAGCACCGAAATCAGAATAATCCCGTAGATAACCAGCGTGAAGTTGTTCTTAACCAGCGGAATGTTGCCGAACAGGTAGCCCGCCAGCGTAAGCGAAATCACCCACAGCGCTGCCCCCGCAATGCTGAACGACGCAAAATAACGGTACGTCATGGTGCCAATACCGGCCACAAACGGCGCAAACGTGCGCACGATGGGCACAAAGCGCGCCATGATGATGGTTTTGCCGCCGTGCTTGGCGTAAAAAGCCTGGGTCTGGTCGAGGTACTTGCGGTTCAAAAACTTAAAGTCCTCCCGAAACACTCTTGGCCCGAGGTAATCACCTACAGCATAGTTCAGGTTATCGCCAATGAAGGCAGCCGCTATCAGCATCGGAATCAGCAGCCAGATGTTGAGCAACGGGTGGCCGGTGTCGGGGTTGGGCTGAGCGGCCAGCGTGCCGGCCACAAACAGCAGCGAGTCGCCGGGCAGGAAAGGCATCACAATCACCCCGGTCTCGGTGAAAATGATAAGGAACAGGATAAGGTAGGTGAGGCTGCCGTATTCGTGCACCACGTTGACCAACGTCTTGTCGAGGTGCAGCAATAAATCGAAGAAGTGCTTAATGATTTCCATGCCGGGCGTGAAGTGAGCCACAAAGAAAACCGCCCGGCGCCGAAGTCCCGGCTCCAGGGCGCCGGCCGCCACTGCCCAAGCCCAGGGCTCACACCCCCGTTCCGTTGTTTTTCCACATCACCCCAGCCGCTTTCTCACCGGTTTTTGCTTTTGTAGCAGTGCAATAAGCGAAGCCTAGCACCCAGGCATGCGTTGATTATCGAAAACGAAGGTGTAATTTTGTTAACGTTTGTTTAAACTTTCAACCGCTCAATTACGCTGTCATACGGCCCTTAAGCTTACAAATCCCACGCTAAGCACAGCCGTATGAGCTTCGTCGTACGGTGGCTCCCTAAAGTTTGGCATGACCTATGATGTGCCCGTCGGCGCAGCAGCTGGCTGGAAGACGGCCCGCGCCGGGCGGCGTTAAAAACGCCCAACCTCTGTCAAACCTTTGCCGTTGCAGGCCTAATATTTTTACCAGACCAATAACTGTTTCTCAAAAGGGCGACTGGTAGCGGGCCTTGAAGCGCTTCCACACCTCTGCCGTTATTCGTTTGCTGTTGAAGCGGATGACACTCGTAGGCTTCTATAGGTCGGCCATTGCCTTACTCACTGAGAATAATGAAGCAAATGCTTAATGCATAATATGTTAGTTCTACTTACTTCATTAATGCTAAGCAGCATTACCTGGTTATGGTGAGCATAAAATGTACCCGTGAGAGCATCAAAGTCACCCTATTCGCTATTCTTCCCAGCTTTTGAATCAAGTGCTATATTAAGGTGTTTATTGTGATAATGCCGCTGATGCTCGTAGATTCGTGCGGCTGTCGGTGCCCATCTCTTTGATTGGGACTTGTGCCACGATGGAGCTTAATATGATTGACAACGAAAATGAAAACCTTTTGGCAACGACAGCAATGACTTTCCATCACGCAACTTTCCAACAGGATTAGAGTAAGCGTGCATGAATTGCTGGAGGTAGTGCTGCCGGCCGAGAAAAGCCGCTTGGTTTCTGTTCTCTACAGTGCAATCCCTTACCCCAAACCGGGTGATTGTTATTCCACCAAGACATTGGTTGAAACCTCATTGCTCAATATTGTATAATGCTAATTTAAAACATTTTAACAAAAAATTTGACTTTTTGATAACAACTGTACCTTTTTTTGACCCCTGCGTATACGCGCATCGTAACGAAAAAGGAAATTTTCGTTTCTCTCCTTTTAACATCCAATTCCTAAATCCAATGCAAACTTTACTCCTTACGCGAAAGCTGTTGCGACAGCGAAGCTTTCTAAGCTCTCTCATCCCCTTATTTGCCATATTCATTGGGCTGGGCTTTCCCCAAAAAGCTCAAGGGCAAGTATTCTATAATTTCGACAACGTCACAATTAGCGCTTCGACTTCTACTGCTGCGCCAACGTCGACTGTCTACGACGGGACATATGACAACAATATAACGACGCCCCCATTCAACCCGTTATTTGACGGAGCTGACTTAGGTAATGGCGGCACATTCGACCAGGCAGCAGGGGCTAGCACCCTACTAATCACTGCAGCGCAGGCTAACGTGGGTACGTCTACTACCACTACCACTACCAATGCTGCGCGCTTGGAATACCGGGTATATCTGACGAATGCTACCATCATTCCGGCTTTCTCGCCGTTGCTTCTTAACAACACCTCGTCTACTAATACAGGCTCTTCAATCAATTATGCAGCCAGCGGGGCTTCTATTGACTTGTTGAACCAGCCCCAGGTACTGGGTGGAGGGACTTACTACGTTGAGATACGCTTCGCTACTGACTACGTAAAAAGTGGACGTACTCCGGTTCCCGGTACCCAATATGACCCCAGTGGCTCCACCGGCTTTCGCGCGACCTTCAATGTAGTTGCACCTGCCGTCACCCCGAGCGGTGGTACTACTACTTGGCAGGGCACCATTGACCGCGATTGGACTAAAGCTGGCAACTGGACGAACGGCGTTCCCACAGCTAATTCAAACGCTATTATTCCGCAACGTCCCCCGTCTCCAGCTGTCATTGTTTATCCGCTTTTGGATAATCCGGTTTACCCCTATGCTGTCAAAAACCTCACGCTGGTAGGCCAGAGCAATTCAACCCGGGGCGAACTGGAAATTCAGCAAGCCGTTCTTTCAGTATACGGCAACCTGCGTCAGAATGCTGGTGGCCTCAGGGGAACTATTACTGGCGTTCGTGGTGTGCAAAACTCATTGCTGAACTCTACCATCATCTTTGCTGGGGCAGACCAAGTGATTACGGGTGTGCTGGCGGTGCCCGATATCCTGATTCAAGGTTCGGGTATCAAATCGGTGACCGGCGTGATGCGCCCGACCAATACGTTGTCGTTTCAACCAACCTCGGCTACTAACGGTGTTATCGTGCAGTCGGCGTTCGAAGATGTAAGCTCCGGTACGCTTACGCCTTACTTCGATACCACTCTCTTGGCACTTGTGGACTTAGAAACTACCGGCCTCATCAACCCCTTGAGTCCTGAGACTAATACTTCCTATATTCTAGGCGTAACACGCTCGCTGCGTCAGTTGAATACGGGTGTACAAAATACTTTTGGAAACATTGGGCTTGATTTGACCGCCAACTACACGGCTAACAACATCACCATTTTCCGCATCGTCGGCGACCCGCTGCAGAGCCCTACCTGCACGAACTGCAACACGCGAGTGCCTATTAAGCGCCAGTACATTGTGAGCAACACGCTGGACAGCGAAGACCCGCGGTTTACGGGTGCAACTCTGACCTCGGTTGTATTCCACTACCTGAATTCGACCTTTGAATTGAACGGCATTCCTGAGAACAACCTGACGATGTTCCGTTCCATCGGCAACGGGCCTCCCTATCAGCCGGTGTTTGGCACGCTTAGCACGGCTGCTAAGACCGTTACGCGTGCTGACTTGAACAGCCTGCCTGCGTTCACGCTGACGTTGGGCGATAAGCTTAACCCGCTGCCTGTGTCGCTGGCCAGCTTCGATGCCAAACGTGCCGGTGTAAATGCAGAGATTACCTGGAAGACGGCCACTGAGCGAAACAACAAAGGCTACGAGGTACAGGTATCGACCAATGGCTCGGATTTCCGCACGCTGGGTTTTGTGGCCGGCGCTGGCAACAGCTCGACGGCGAAATCCTACACCTTCCTCGACGTAGAGAAAAACAAAGCTGGCGACCGGTACTACCGCCTGCGTCAAATCGACAACGACGGTAAAGAGTCTTACTATGGTCCGCGCGTGGTGAACTTCAGCGGCAACGTGACGGAAGATGCTGCTGTGCTTGCCTACCCCAACCCCTTCAGCAGCGCTGACCAGCTGCACCTGACCCTGCAGTCGGCCTCGGCTGGCAAAGGTTCGGTGATGGTAACCGACATGACCGGCCGTACGGTGCGGCAGCAACCCCTGGAACTGGGCGCTGGCAGCAACGACGTGACGGTAGAGCGCCTGAACGACCTGAAAGCCGGTGTGTACATGGTACGCATCACCCAGCCCAACGGCCAGGCCCAAAGCCTGAAAGTGGTAAAGCAGTAACCTGCACTACCAACACCAAAAAGGCCGGCTCCCGCGAGGGGGCCGGCCTTTTTGGTGTTGGTAGTGCCTTGTGGCAGCGCGCCGCACGCTCGGCTGAACGTACAACTGGCCTAGCCGCGTGGCATGGAAGTGCCCGGCTTGGTGCTCTTGGCCGCCGGGTGGAACATGGGGTCCACGGCGTCCATGTCGAGGAAGTGGGTAAAGGTGTCGCCGCGCAAGCCCAGGCGGATAGTTTCGAGGCTTACCACTTCATTGGGGGCAATGTTGCCAAGGTTCACGTTGGTGCCGAGCAGCTTGATAAACCACACCTGCTGGGCCTTTTGCGGCGCTTCCCAAATGATGCGCTCCGACGGAATCTTGGTCAGGATTTCTTCTACCAGGCCCGAGCGCACCTCGCCGGTGCTGCGGAACAAGCCCACGTTGCCGCCTTCGCGGGCCTCGCCAATCACCTTGATGGCGCCGGCCTGCAGCTCGGTTTCCATCTGCGAAATCCACTTGTAGGGCGGAATGATTTTCTCGGCGTCTTTCGAGCCCACCTCGCTCAGCACGCGCACGCTCTTGCTCAGCTCGCGGATGTACTCGCACTTGCGGCCGTGGTCGAGGTCGATGCTGCCGTCCGACACCTCGGCGTATTCCATGCCGAAGTTGTCGAGCAGGCGGCGGTAGTCGTCGAATTGGTTGCGGATGATGAAGGCCTCAAACAGCGTACCGCCGAAATACACCGGAATGCCGGCCGCGCGGTAGATTTCGAGCTTTTGCTTCAGATTGGGCACCACGTAAGAGGTGGCCCAGCCCAGCTTCACCACGTCGGTGTAGGTGGCGCTCACCTCCAGAAAGTCTTCAACTTCGCGCAGGCTCATGCCTTTGTCCATCACCATGGTATAGCCCTGCTCGCGGGGCTTGGCCGTGCGCTCGGGCAGTTGGGAGAGGTCGTAATTCATCAATTGGGGGCAAAAAGGGTTAATTGAGGAGAAAACAGCGGCCGGAGTTGGGTGGAGCCGGCAACAAAAAACCGCCCGTTCGCGAGAACGGGCGGTTACAAAAGTAGCGTCTAAGCGAGGGAAATGTTATTTCCGGAACTGTTCAATCAATTTGCGCAGCCCCGGCTGGTCGCGCAGCTCGGGAAAGTAGTCGAATAGCAACACATGCTGCTCGTAATTGAGCGTCAGGGCCGTTTCTAAGGTGTTGTAGGCCTCGCGCATGCGACCGTCGGCCAGCAGGTAGGCGCACAGCATGTAGTGGAAATGCGCCTCCATGGGGTGCAGCTCCACGGCGTGGCGCACCAGGTCCACGGCCTCGGCGTAGTGGCCCTGCTCGTAGAGAATAGCGCTCCAGCTCACCCAGCCCTGCACGTCGTCGGGGGCTACTTCGGTGGCTTTCTCGTACGATTCGAGCGCGCTCACCACGTTGCCTACATGGTTTTCGGCCGCGCCCAATGCCGACCAGTATTCGCCACTCTCCGCGTACAATTCAGTGGCCTTGCGGAAGTAGTGAATGGCCTCAAACCAGCGGCCCTGCTCCTGCAGCAATACGCCCTGCCCAAACCAGGCCTCGTCCATCTCGGGGTTAATTTCAAGAGCTTGGCGGTAGTACTTGCGGGCCGGCTCCCAGTCGCGCAGCTTCTCGTAGCACTCGCCGATGTTGCACAGGGCCTCGTCGGTGGGTTGCCCGGCCGGGTAGGCCTGCTCAAACTCGGCAATGGCCTTCTTGTACTCCTGTTGGCACACGTAGGTATCGGCCAGCCAGTGGTGGGCGTCGTGAAAGTCGGCACGGATGGTCACGGCGAAGTCGAAAGCTTCGGCGGCCTTGGCAAAGTCTTCGCGGCGGTACCAGTACTGGCCCAGGTTGTACCAGGCGGTGGGGGAGTAGGGGTCGTCGTCGGTGAAGCGCTTGAAGAACTCCTCATGCTCCTCCAACCGGCCCGTGATGTCGAGGCAATGCAGCAGCTCCTGCACCCCGGTTTCGTTGTCGGGGTTCAGGCGCAGGCTTTGCTTGTAGTGCTTGGCCGCGCTTTTAAATTTCTGCCAGCTCTGAAACGCCAAGCCCAGGTTGAAGTGAATGTCTTCGCGCTCGGGCTCCTGCGCCAGGCCGGCCCGGAAAAACTCCACGGCCTCGGCAAACTCGCCGCGCTGCGTGCTGATAATGCCCCGTGTCACGGCCACGTCGGCATTGGTGGGGTCCAGTTCGGCCACGGCGTCAATCTGGCGCTCGGCTTCGGTGTAGTCGCCACGCATGGCCGTCACTTGGGCGCGGTCAATCAGCAGCTCGGTCGAGAAAGGGTACTGGCTTAGCGCAGCCTCGCAGGCCTGCAGCGCGTTGTCGAAGGCACCGTTGGTAACGTAGTGGTCGATGATGTTCTCGAAGTCCTCCAGGTCGAAGAAAACAGACTCCTGCTGGGCCAGCATGCGCTCGAAGCGGCGCACGGTATCCAGCACCGTCCGGTGGTTTTCAAAATGTTCGTTCATGCGCATAAAATCGCAGTTAAGTGGATTAATCGGGGTTTTGCGAACGGGCAGCCGCGGCGGCAAATCAGGAAAAATAAACCGCCGGCAAACCGCTGTTCACTCCACTTGCTAGTACTCTCTCAATGATAAACAAATATTGGGCAAAACCGTGCAATCCGGCTCTTGCTAAGTTACGACAACCGCCGGGGCGCTGGCCGGGTTTTCGCGCAACCCAGCCGCACACCAGGCCAACGTCTCGGTTAACGGGCGGAAAGTGAGCCCGGTAGCGCTTTGCACTTTGCCGTGCGCATACACCACTGGCCGGCGGCCGGCGCGGGCCGTGTCTTTGGTAATGAGGGGCCGCGCACCGGTGAGCACGGCGCGGGCGTGCTCCAAGCGCCAGATAACCTCGGCCGCCCAGTTGGGCACGGCCACTGTGGGCGGGCGCCGCTCCAAAGCCGCCGCAGCCTGCCTGAAAAACTCGCCCAAAGGCACCGCTTCGGCGCTCAGAATGTAGCGCTCCCCACTCAGCTCGGGGTGATCGAGGGCCAGGGCTAGTAAATGTGCCACCACGTCGCGCACGTCCACGAAATTGACTAGTCCGCGGGTATAAAAGCGATGCTGCTGGTGGGCGTAGCGCAGCAAGCGGGTGCTGCTGCGGTTCCAGTCGCCAGGGCCCAACACCACCGATGGGTTCACGATAACGGCCGACAAGCCTTCGGCCACACCCCGCCACACTTCCAGCTCGCCCAAGTACTTGGAAGTGGCGTATGCCGGATGCGAGGCGCCCAAATCCCAGGTGGCCGCCTCCGTCACCGTAAGGGTGCCGGTGGCCGCAGCCGCCCCCGCCGTCGAACCCAGCGCCGCCACCGATGACACGTAGGCCAGCCGAATGCCTGGCCGCTCCAGGCAGGCGTCGACCACGGCGGCGGTGCCTTCCACGTTCACCTGCAGCAGCAGGGTTTCGTCCTGCGGCGCGTAAGACACAAGGCCGGCGCAGTGAAACACGTGTGTCACGTCGGGCGTGAGGGCGGCCCGCAGCTGCTCAGTGTCCAGCAGGTCGCCGGCTATCCATTCCACGCCCGGCGCGGCGTTAGCAGGCACCGCGCCACGGTGCAGGGCACGAACCGGCAGCCCCCGCTCGCGCAAGGCCCGCAACAGAAAGGAACCAATGAGGCCCGTGCCGCCGGTGACGAAAATCATAAACTGAGTTATCGGTTGCTCGTTGTCAGTTGTCAGATAAATACTCGACGGGAAGTCAGAAGCTAACAACCGACAATGAGTAACTGCCAACTAAAACCAAAGTTGTTAAAGCGTATTGTTCAGCAGCGGTAGTTTCAGCAGCTTCTCCATATACGGCTGCGGCACGGTGCGGCGCAGCAGGGTATCGGTATGACGCAGGTGGTGGGTGTCGGTGCCCACGAAATCAACCAGTCCGCCGTCAATGAGTTGCTCAGCTACTTTCTTGGCGCCCGGCGAGTAGTAGCCGGCCAGTGAGTTCAGATTTACTTGCAGCAGCACGTCGTAGTCGCGGCGCATCTTCTCAATTTCGGCGAAGCGCCCGTACAGGTAGGTGTAGCGCTCGGGGTGGGCCAGCACCGGCCGGTAGCCCTGCGCTTTCATCTCGAAGATTATTTCGTAGAGGTTAAGCGGCTCATTCATGTACGATGTTTCGAACAGTAGATACCGCTTCTCGCCGCCGAAGGTGAGCATTTCGGTGCCGTCGGCCAGCTTGCGGCCCAAGAACTCATCGAGGTAATACTCGGCTGCGCAGCTCAGCTCCACGTCGGTGATACCGGCGGCTGTGGCAGCTTCGCGCATGAGCTGTAAAGCTGCCCGGATGCCCTCCGGCGTGTTTTTGTAGAAGTCGCCCATGATGTGGGGCGTCATCACTAGCTTGCGGAAGCCTAGCGCGCGCAGGGCCCGCAGCAAGTCCAGCGAGTGCTCCACCGTCTCGGCGCCGTCGTCGAGGCCAGGCAGCAGGTGCGAGTGCATGTCGGCCCCCAGTGTGGCCAGGGCCGCTACGGGCGCGGCCGACGTGGGCTCGGGCGCCGCCCCGCCAAAAAGTTTTTGCCAGAACGAAGCCATGGTACGTGCCGGGCGTTAGGTGAAAAACTTCTTCAGCTTCTGGCCAAAGGTGAGTGGGCGGCTCGACGGCTCCTCGTAGTAGCCCTGGCCGTAGCCGCCGTAGTTGCCATACCCGTAGCCATATCCATACCCGTAGCCATACCCGTAGCCCGCCCCTGACGGTGCGTCGTTGAGGATGGTGCACATGGTGGTGAAGTTGTTGCTGCGCATCAGCCGGTTCATGTTCTTGATGAATGCCTTGCGCGAATAATCGGCCCGCACGATGTAGAGCGGAATGTCGGCCTTACGCATAATCAGGATGCCGTCCGTGACGAGGCCCACCGGCGGGGTATCAATCAAAATCACGTCGTAGCTGCGGTACAGCTCCTCAATCATGGCATCGAACCGGTCGCTCAGAATCAACTCCGACGGGTTGGGTGGCGTGGGGCCAGCCGAGATGAACTGCAGCGACTCGATGCTAGTCTGCTGAATGCATTCCTGAACGGTATGGCGCTCGATGAGGATAGTACTCACGCCCCGCGTATTCTCGGTGCCGAAGGCCAGGTTCACCTTGGGCTTGCGCATGTCCAGGTCAAGAATGATGACTCGCTGTCCCGACAGGGCAATGATGCCTGCCAGGTTCACCGTCACGAAGGTTTTGCCTTCGCCCGAGATGGTCGACGTCACCGAAATCAGCCGCTTCTTTTTGGAAGAGCTAATAAAATCGAGGTTTGTTCGAATAGAGCGAATAGACTCCGAAATGGCCGACTTAGGGTTCTTGTCCACCACCAAGCGCGAAATCTCCATCTTTTCCTTGTCGTAAGTCGGAATGATGCCCAGCACCGAAGCTTTGGTGCTGCGCTCCAACTCCCGCACCGTCGTGATTGTGTTGTGCATGAAGTAGCGCACCGCAATCAGGCCCAGGCCCAGCAGCAGGCCGCCGGCCAGCCCAATGGCATAAGCCAGGAGCTTGTTGGGGAAGATGGGCGCCGACGGCAGCGAAGCCGGCGACAGAATGTCAAAGTCGGCGATGTTGCCGGCCTTCTGAATCTCAAACTCGATTTTCCGTTGAAACAGGTCTTGGTACTGTTTGCGGTACTGCTCCACCGGGCCGCGCAGGCGGTCCAGCTCAGTGGCCTCGCGCGGCTTGTCCTGCAACGCGGTGTTGTATTTGTTGCTCTGCTGGTCCAATAGAGCCAGCTGGCGCCGCAACAGCTTTTCGTCCTGCAGCAGCACGCGCCGGATTTTGTTGCGCGTAAACTCCATGTTGGCCTGGCGTTGCTGCACAGCTTCGGTTCGGTCGGTGCTGGAGCGGCGCAACCGGCGCAGTTGCCACTGCTGGTCGTTCAACTCGTTGAGTCCCGACGCGAGTTGTGGGTCTTCCAGGCCTGCGATGGCGGGAATACTTTCCTCTACTCGCTCATCCTCTGAGGACGTGATGCTTTCTTCCTTGATGAGCCGGCTGAGTTCGGCCAGCAGCCCCAGCTTCTCGTTCAGGGCCGTTCGGTCCAGTTCCAGCTTCTCTAGCTTGGTGGTGAGCGCGCCGGCTTCGGCGTTCGGGTCGTAGACTCCGCTTCGCTCGATGAAGGCTTGCAGCCGGGCCTGGGCCTCTTGCAACTGCTGCTTGGTGTCGTTGAGGGTTTTGTCCAGAAACTTGGTTTGCAAGTCCACCGACTGGGCTTTCTGCGCCAGCTTGGCCTGTTTGTAAACCGTGTCTATTTTGTTGACAATGCTCTGAGCCTTAATAGGAGTAAAGTCCTTGAACGAAATGCCAATGGTGTTGGCGCTGGGGTTCACCACTTCCACGGCCAGGTTTTTATCGAGATAAGCGTTGACGGCCTGGTCGTCCTGAATGGTGAAGTGATAATCTGAACTCAGCGCTTCCTTGGTTAGATACCGGGTGCCGTCTATGCGCAGCTGAATCCCCGGCAAATTGATGGGCTGGCCCAAGGCATATTCGCCGCCCTGCGTGTTTCCCTGGTTAATGAATTCCAGCTTGAAGCGTTGCAAGCTGGTGAATTTCAGGCTGAATTTCCGGTTGTAAAGGGCCGGGTCGGCAATGGTGTAGGTGACGTGGAACGGCGAGGCGGTGTAAAGCTCGGTTTCCAGCACGGTGCCCTGGACGTAATAGTTTACGTCCAGCGCCAACGAATCTTTGAGCCGTTGGTAGATGATGTTGGACTTAATCAACTCTACTTCGCCGGCCAGCTTGCTGCCCCCCGCTTTATCCGCGGCCGGGCCTATTTGCTCGGCCAGGCCGAGGTCGGCGGCCTGCGTGCGCTCGGCAATCTTGAGCAGCGACGACGACTGGTACACCGGCTTGGTGTAGCGCAGGTACAACCAGGAGGCCGTCACGCCCAGCACGATGAGCAGCAGCAGCCATAGCAGGCTGCGGCGGGCCACTAGTACCAGCGTGGTCACATCCAGGCCCGCGGAGTCGTCCTCGTCGGCGCCCGGGTCGCTGGGCAGCAGAGCCGGCGGGGCCGTGCCCCCGCCCCCCGCTGCGTTGCGGATGAGTTGTTCGAGCTCGAGATTTTCGTTTATAGCCATTACACTAGAATTGCCAGGTTTGCCCGCTGCTAAAAACGGTATACGGAGGATGAAACCGCGCAGCGGTTAGCGCCGCACCTGCGATATAATAAAGAACGTAGTAGTAAACACGAGGCTGGTCAGGCTCAGAATCGGAGCCGCGTCGGTCAGCGCATCGAGGAAGGGGCGCCGGATGGGTTCCACGTAAATGACGTCGTTGGGCTCAATCTGCAGGTTGGCCCGGCGCATGCCATTTAGGGTCGACAAATCTATTTGCTGCACCCGCGGGTTTTTCAAATCGCCTCGGATGATGCGAATGTTGTCGGCCCGGCCGCCGTTGCGGTAGAGGCCGCCGCTGCCGCCACCCTGCCCGTCGATGCCGCCCGCCAGGGCCAGCACTTCCAGGAGGTTCATGTTGTCGTTGGTGAGGGAAATGACCTGGCCGCCCACCGAGCCCAGCACAATCACGCGGTTGTTAGTCACGCGCGTGGTCACGAAAGGCTGTATGTAATATTCCTGGTAGCGGGTGGCCAGCAGACTGTCGGCTTGCAGCAGCGAATACCCACTGATGCGAACACGGCCCAGCATCGGCAGCACCACGGTGCCATCGGCCTGCACCAAAAATTCGGAGCCCCCCGACGCCGACCCGCCGCCGGAACTGCGCGTGGGCTGGGCACTACGGCCGCCCCCCCCCTGGCCGCCCACCACGCTGCCCCGGCTGGGCAAGTTGCCCGAAGGAGAACCAAACGGCAACTCGCCGTTGGGGTCGAGGATGCGTTCGCCCTTGTTGGTGTTCACCCGCACTTCCAGAAAGTCGTTGGGCTGAATGACATAATTGCGCTCGGTCCGGTTCACCGCGATGCGCAGTTTGGTGCTATCGAGCTGGCGGCCCTGGCTATCGGTGAGGCGGAAAAGGGTGCGCTTCTGATAGTATTTCGTGGAAGCGCACGACGAAAAAAACAGCAGGGCGGGCAAGGCCAGCAGCCACAGCCGCCCCAGGCGGCGAAGAGAGAAAGACGGCATGAAGGCCAAGGAGTGCAGAATCAAAGAAAAATTCCGGAAATTCCCGCAGCCATCGGCGGCAGGTTTCCCCCAAAAAGCCTCAAAAGTAACGCTTTTGCCGCGCCCGTTCAACATCCGGCCTCGGTGGCCGGCCCCGCCCTCGCCGTTGCCAACGCCGAAACACGTACTTTCGTGTGGCCAAAACGAACAGTCGTTCGTTTCGAAAAATACTTTCTCACGTACTCACAATTCCCACCAACCGCTCTTACTTCCATGGAAGCCGTAGCCACCGAAAACCAAACCATGATTGCGCAGATGGTGCGCGATTTTGGCGCCCAGCACATCAAGCCCCACATGATGAAGTGGGACGAAAGCCAGGAATTTCCCGTCGATGTGTTCCATAAGTTGGGCGAGCTCGGCCTCATGGGCGTGCTGGTACCGCAGGAATACGGCGGGGCCGGTTTCGGCTACATGGAGTACGTGACGGCCATTGCCGAACTGGCCAAGATTGACGGCAGCATCGGCCTGAGCATGGCCGCCCACAACTCACTCTGCACCGGTCACATCCTGCAGCACGCCTCCGAGGAGCAAAAGCATAAGTACTTGCCCAAGCTGGCCAGCGGCGAGTGGATTGGCGCCTGGGGCCTCACCGAGCCCAACACCGGCTCCGACGCCGGCAACATGCGCACTACTGCTGTGCTCGATGAGAGCGGCGAGAATTACATCCTCAACGGCGCCAAAAACTTCATCACCCACGGCAAAACCGGCAACGTGGCCGTTGTCATCGCCCGCACCGGCGAAGTAGGCGACTCGCACGGTATGACGGCCTTCATCATCGAGCGGGGCACGCCTGGCTTTGCTGCCGGCCGCAAGGAAGACAAGCTGGGCATGCGTGCTTCCGAAACCACCGAGTTGATTTTCACCGACTGCAAGGTGCCCGTGGGCAATGTTATCGGCAAGGTGGGCGACGGCTTTGTGCAGAGCTTGAAGGTGCTCGATGGCGGCCGCATCAGCATTGCGGCGCTCAGCCTGGGCATTGCTCAGGGCGCCTACGAAGCGGCCTTGCAATACAGCAAGGAGCGTCAGCAGTTCAACCAGCCCATCAGCAACTTCCAGGGCATTGCCTTTAAGCTGGCTGACATGGCCACCGAGATTGAGGCTGCCAGCCTGCTCACCTATCGCGCCGCCGCCATGAAGGACGCTGGGCAGAACGTAAACCGTGAATCGGCCATGGCCAAGCTGTACGCCTCCGAAGTGAGCGTGCGCGTGGCCAACGACGGCGTGCAAATCTTCGGTGGCTACGGTTACACGAAAGATTACCCGGCCGAGAAGTACTACCGCGACGCCAAGCTGTGCACCATCGGCGAAGGGACCAGCGAAATCCAGAAGTTGGTCATTGCCCGCACGCTGCTGAAGTAGACCACCAATTCGCTGAATTAACCGCGCATTCCACGGATTTTGTGGCCAAGCCGAAACGTTTTGGGCGACATCGGCCTACGCTTAATTGAAGTCGACTACAAAATCCGTGGAATCCGTTGTTAATCCGACGAATCCGTGATTATCTTTGCGGCCCGGTTTGCACCGCCCTCGACTGAAAACTTCCCTCACTCCCTGATATGATTATCGTTCAAATCAAAGACAACGAATCGGTTGACCGCGCTCTGAAGCGCTTCAAAAAGAAATTCGAGCGCACCGGCGTGCTGAAAGAGCTGCGTCGTCGCACGTTCTTCCAGAAGCCCAGCGTGACCCAGCGCAAAATGAAGCAGAAAGCCGTGTACAAGCTGGCTACCTACGGTCAGCCCGGCGAATAAGCTTTCGTTTTAAGCGCGGATTAGCTTTGCTAAAAACCGGCTGGTTTGCCTTGCGAGGCAAGCCGGCCGGTTTTTTCGCGTCCGTATAGCAGCGGTTAGATTGGTAGGAAAGAAAAAAATGTTACCTTGAACGCCCGGCCCAAACGCCGGGCGTTTTTGCTGTTGGTATGGATGCCTTTCTCGATTTCTTGCGCTTTGAGAAGCGCTACAGCGCCCACACGCTCACCTCGTATCAAACCGACCTCGGCCAGTTTGCCGCTTACCTGAAATCGGCCTACGAACTGGCCGACCCCGCGCAGGCCACCCACCCGCTCATCCGCGGTTGGGTGGTGGAACTGATGCAGCAAGACTTGGACCCCCGCACCGTGAACCGCAAGGTGGCCTGCTTGCGCTCCTACTACAAGTTCCTGCTGCGCGCCGGCACCATTGCCAGCAATCCCATGCTGCGCATCAAGGCCCCGAAGATGGCCAAGAAGCTGCCCGAGTTCGTGCCCGAAGAGGCCCTGAACGGCTTGTTAAATACCTTCGAATTCAGCGACGACTTTGTGGGCCACCGCGACCAATTGGTGCTGGAAATGCTTTACGGTACCGGTATTCGCCTGTCGGAGCTCATCGGTATTTATCCCGACGACGTGAGCTTGGGCGCGGGCACGGTGCGCGTCACGGGCAAGGGCAACAAGCAGCGTATCGTGCCGCTAAACCCCACGCTTAAGCTGGTGATTGAAAAGTATCAGGCTCGGCGAGCGCACGAGTTTGGCGCCATCGGCGGGCCGCTGCTGCTCACCGACAAGGGCGAGGCGATGTATGAAAAGCTGGTGTACCGCACCGTGAAGCGGTATTTGAGCCAGATTACAACGTCCGGCGCGCAGCAGCACCCGCACGCTTTGCGCCACGCGTTTGCCACCCATTTGCTGGGCAAGGGGGCCGACCTCAACTCCATCAAAGAGCTGCTGGGGCATGCCAGTTTGGCGGCCACGCAGGTGTACACGCACCTGTCCGTCGACCGCCTGAAATCCGTATTTGAACAGGCCCACCCACGGGCCTGAGTTTACCACACCCTTTTTACCTCTTAATCAACTTCTTTATGAAAGTTCAGATGCATTCGGTGCACTTCGACGCCGACAAGAAATTGCTTGACTTCGTACAGCAACGCCTCAATAAGCTTGAAACTTTTTATGATAAGTTCACCGATGGCGAGGTGATTATGCGCCTCAACAACAAAGACGGAATTGATAACAAGACGGTCGAAATAAAGCTGTTTGTGCCTGGCTCTACCCTGTTCAGCACCGAAGACGCCGCTTCTTTCGAAGCCGCCGCTGACGCCGCCACCGAAAGCCTGCGCCGCCAGATTACCCGGTACAAAGAAAAGACAATGAGCCACTAGGTTTTAGTGGTTGGTGATTAACGGTTAGCGGCTACCTTTTTCATTGCCGCATATAAAAAGCCCCGCTTGTGAGCACAAGCGGGGCTTTTTGCTAAGAGTAAGTAATGGCGTCAGCAACTAATCACTGACCACTAATCATTAACCATTAATTCAGTCCAAACTCGGCCTTAATCTGGGGCACGTAGTCGAGCTTTTCCCAGGTGAAGGTTTCAAAAGTTTTGGTTTCGCCGCCGGGCATCACCACGTTCACGGTGCCGGGCTGGCGGCCCATGTGACCGTAGGCGGCCGTCTGGGCGAAGATGGGGTTTTGCAGGCCAAAACGCTTCACGATGGCGTAGGGGCGCAGGTCGAACAGCTTCTGCACCTTCTCGGCCACTTCGCCATCGGTCATGGGCTGGCCGCTGGTATTTTTGGCCTTGATAGTGCCGTAGGTGGTCACGAATACGCCCACCGGCTGGGCCACGCCGATGGCGTAAGCCACTTGCACGAGGGCCTGGTCGGCCACGCCGGCAGCCACTAGGTTTTTGGCGATGTGGCGGGCGGCGTAGGCGGCCGAGCGGTCCACTTTCGACGAGTCTTTGCCCGAGAAGGCGCCGCCGCCGTGGGCGCCCTTGCCGCCGTAGGTGTCCACAATGATTTTGCGGCCGGTGAGGCCGGAATCGCCGTGCGGGCCGCCGATGACGAACTTGCCCGTGGGGTTGATGTGGTAGGTAATCTGGTCGGTGAACAGGTCTTGCACATCAGCGCTCAAACCCGCTTTCACGCGCGGGATGAGGATGCTGAGCACATCGGCCTTGATTTTCTCGAGCATTTTCTCCTCTGAGGCGTCAAATTCATCGTGCTGGGTGCTGATGACGATGGTGTCGATGGCCTCGGGCTTGTGGTCGTCGGAGTAGCGAATGGTGACCTGGCTTTTGGCGTCGGGGCGCAAGTAGGGCATGTCGCTCTTCTCGCGGCGAATAGCAGCCAGCTCCTGCAGCAGGCGGTGCGATAGGTCGAGGGCCAGGGGCATGTAATTGGCAGTTTCGTGGCTGGCGTAGCCGAACATCATGCCTTGGTCGCCGGCGCCCTGGTCTTCGTCCTTGGCGCGCTCCACGCCCTGGTTGATGTCGGGCGACTGCTCGTGCAGGCGGTTCATTACCTCGCAGGTGTCGGCGTTGAAGAGGTATTCGGGTTTATCGTAGCCAATGCGGCGGATGGTTTCGCGGGCAATGGGCTCGGCATCGACGTGGGCTTTGGACTTGATTTCGCCGGCCACCAGTACAAAATCAGTCGTTACGAGCGTTTCGCAGGCTACTTTAGAGGTAGGGTCCTGACGCAAATACTCATCGAGGATGGCGTCGGAAATCTGGTCGGCAACTTTATCGGGATGGCCTTCCGAAACTGATTCGGAAGTAAACAGATAGGGCATTGAGTGCGCGAAAAGAGCAAAAAGAAAAGAAAGACGCCCGCCCAGCCAGATAGTCGGCGGGCGGGCGCTGGGCAAAAGTACGAAAGTTCGGGGTATTGCCTACGGCCCTGGGCATAGGCAAGCGCACGCTGGCGGGCTTATAGCTGCGCCAGCCGGCCGCCATCGACGGCCAGGGTGGTGCCGTGCACGAAGCTTGCTTCGTCGGATGCTAGGAAAGCAATGGCTGCCGCCAACTCTTCGGGGCGGCCCACGGTGGCTTTGTCGATTTTTTCCTTGCCGCTTTTCACGTTGGGATTGCTCCAGAGCATGGGCGTGTCCACGGCGCCGGGCGCCACGGCGTTGATGCGGGTTTGGCGGAACGGAAGCTCCAGGCTCATGCCGCGCACGAAGGCTTCCATGCCGCCTTTGCTGGTAGCGTAGGGCACCACGTTGGCGGTGGTTTGGTGGGCGTGCACCGAGCTCACGGCCACAATGGCGCTGCCCTTGGGCATGTGCGGCAGGCACAGCTGGGTGAGCTGGGCCAGGGAGCGCAGGTTCACTTGCATCAGCGTGTCCCAGTGGGCCAGGTCCAGCTTCACCAGCGGGTCGAAGGTCATCATGGCCGCGTCGCACACCAGCACGTCGATGCGCGCAAACTTGGCCAGCACCTTCTGCACGGTGGCTTCGATGGCCTTGGGCTTGGCCAAATCGCAAACCATAAACACGGCTTTGCCGCCGGCTTCGGTGATGAGGCGCACGGTTTCGGCACCATCGGCTTTATCGCGGCCCAAGGCCACGACCTGGCCGCCCTCGGCCCCGAGCCGCAGGCAGACTGCCTGGCCAATGCCAGAGGTACCGCCCGTGACCAGACAGATTTTATTGTTGAAGCGCATAAAAAGCAGGCCGCGGAAAAAGCACGCTGCCCGGCTGCGTGTACGGCCGCCCCCTCGAAGCGGCTGCGCACCGACGAAAAAAAGTGGTTGGAAATGGTTCGTCTGCTAGAACTAAGCCGCGGCGAAGCATACTTTACCGTTTCATTTCATCTTGCTGCTTGTGCGCCAATTAACAACCACGCTTTTTCTCTCCGTGCTCGGCCTATGCACGGCTGGTGCTGCCCAGGGCCAGGTATTTGAACGCGGGTTTGTGGTGACAGCGGCCGGCGACACGCTACGGGGTGAAATTGAAAACCGCTTCTGGCAGCAGCCACCCACCCGCATCGACTTTCGGCCGGCGCCCGGAGCACCCACGCAGGCGTATGGCCGCGCCGGCCTGCGGGCGTTTGGGCTGGACGGGGGGCGGTACTTCCGCACCGAAGTGGTACCGGTGGACCGCGCCGCCCGCAGCCACGGCACCGACCTGCCCACGCGGCTCGTCATCAGCCAGCGCCCCGACACCCTGCTGACTGAAGTGCTGGTGGATGGCCCGGCGCCACTGCTGCGCGTGGTGCTGGGCGACGTGACCCACTATTTCGTGGGCCGGCCCGGCAAACCCTTCGAGGAATTGGTCGACCGCAAATACCTGAGCACGGCAAATGGGCGGGAGGGCATTTTGAGCGCCAACAACTACAAAGCCCAGCTGCTGCAGTATTTCGGCGACTGCCCGGCCGCGAGCAGCGCCGTCGGCGGGGCGCCTTTCACCGTGGCCGGCTTATCGGCCGTGGTGCAGGCCTTCAATGCGCAGTGCAGCCCGACCCGGCAGCCCGGCACCAGCTACACCGCTCGCTCCCGTAGCCGCCGGTCATTTGCTTTCAACGGCGGGCTGCTGGCCGGCGTGGGCTACAACCAGCTGCAATTCGGCCGCGCGGGCGGGGGCGAGGAACCGGCGCTGCTCAGCAACCTGAACCTCGACGGCCAAGTGCATCCGCTGGGCGGGCTCTACCTCGACCTGCTACTGCCCGGCCGCCGCTGGATGGTGCATTCTGAAGCCTTATTCAGCGAGTACGGCCGCAAAGGCACCTTTGCCCTAGCGGGCGGCGCCGGCTCCTACACCTGGTATGGCACCCGCATTGATGCTCGTTTGGGCGCCCGCAATGCGCTGTTTCAAAATCAAACGCGTGAAGTATTTGCGGGCGGGGGCTTTCTGTTGAATTTCACCACCAGCGCGCACTCGCAGGAACAATACGGCACGGGCGGCAGCCGCCTTACGGCCACCAATGTGCTGGTGCCCACGCAGTCCGGATTCATCGGCGGGCCAGCCTTTGGCCTGGGGGTGTACCTGGAAGCCGGCGTGCGCTACGGGCGTTTCACTTTTAGCCTCGACGCGGCCGTGAACGAGGGCGCCAGCTACGCCGACCCGCTGACCGTGAAAGAGGCCGCCCACGACCCCGCCGACCCCCTGGCCGTCGTCACCGATTACAACGGCTACAGCTACTCGGCGGCGCAGTTTACCTACCGGGCCCTGGTGGGCTTCCGCCTCGGGCGCCGGCCCGACCAACCGGTCAAGCCCTAGCGCCGGTGGAGCTAGCCCGCCGCCCCCGCCACTACTTTGGTGCACACCAGCACCACGGGCCGGCTGCGCAGGTCGGTGGTAGCAAACAGGTACACGTCGCCGCCCTCCCGGATGCCGGTGCGGCGTCGGAAATCGGCCACCGAATCGGGGAAGTTGCGGGTGGTGACGTGGGCGCGGGCTTCCGGGCCGAGATGGGCTTTAAGGGCCGCGCCGTCGGCCTTTTCCACGGCCAAGACCCGAAAGATGCGACCCGGAAAATCGGGCCGAAGCACGTCAGATGTATACAAGTGGCTGTGCTGGTGCAGCTTTAGTAGCTCGAACGCCGTGCCGATGCTGCGGAAGGCGCCGGCCTTGAGCACGGCGGCGTTGGGCTCGTAGAGGTATTGCTGGGCTTCGGCGTAGCGCGGAGTGGCGCGGGCCTCGCGGGCGCGGTTGAGGCGGAATTCCTGCTGGGTGCCATCGCGGCGCAGGTTCAGGGCGTAGCGTTCGGGGTCGATGGCAGGCTCCTGGCCCAGTTCGTAGAGTACTTCTTTAACCTCGTTGTCGACGGCCACCACCCAGAGGCGGCGTACGTGGGCCAAGCCCTGCACGGCCTGCTCGATGTCGAGCATGGGCGAGGTTTTGAGCAGAATTTTATCGGCCTTGTGCAGCAGCAAGGGCATCAGCTTCACCACGTCGGGCTCGCAGTCGCGCAGCAGGAAAATCTTACGGGCGGCGGTGTCGCGCCGGGCGGGGTCGAGGTAGAGCCAGTCGTAGCGTTGGGTGGTGTCCTTGAGGAAATCCAGCGCTTCGGCGGCGTGCACGTCTACGTTGGTGAGGCCGAGCTGGCCAAAGTTGTAGCGCACCACCTCGGCCAGTGCCGGGTTGCGCTCCACGTAGTCGACGTGCGCCACGCGGGCCGCAAACGCCGCCGAGTCGGCCCCGAAGCCGCCGGTGAGGTCGGCCAGCCACTGGCCTTCCACCAGGCTGGCCTTGAATGCCGCCGTGCGCGCCGACGACGCCTGCTCGACGGACAGCGCGGGCGGAAAAATCAGGTCGGGGTTGTCGGCCCAGTCGGGCAGTTTGGTGCGGGCTTTTTGGCGGGCCTGAATCTGGCGCACCAACTCGGGCACGGGCAGGCCGGGGTGGCGGCGGGCTTGCAGGGCCAAGTGGGCGGGGTCGTCGTGCAGGTGCGCGGCCACATAGCGCCGGGCCGCTTCGGGCAAGGGGTAGTCCATGAAGAGGCTTATACGGAAAAAAGGCGGGTAGGAATAGGTAGGAGAGTCCGGTAGCAAGAGCCAGGAAAGAACGACGCCTTGCGAAGCAACGCCGTATGCGGGCTCTTCTTACTTAAGGCTCCTCACCGCACCGCCCAGCGCAGGCCCAGTACCGGCTGGCCCGCGGGCGTCAGGCCCAGGCCCACCGTGGTGGGGCGCAGGCGGGGCCACACGCTGCCGTGGGCCGAGCCGGCGTTGTAGGCTTCGACGGCGCGCTTCAGATAGGTATTGGTGTTGCGGTTGATGAACACCGTGGCCAGCAGGCTGGTGGCAAACACGCCCAGCGCTACTTTCTGGGTGTTGTTGAAGTACTGCTTCTCATCGCCGGCAAAAATCTGCTGGCCCCACAGGCCGAACGAGCCCACGGCCACAACCCGGTCAACTAAAAACAAGGTTTTCTGGCGACGGTATTTGTTGAGGAAAGCAACGGCTTCGGGGTTGCTGACCAGGTAGGGGCGCAGTTTCTGGCCAAAAAAGCCCGCCGATTGGTACTGCTCGCCGCCCACGCCTGGGGGCAGGAATTCGAAATTGTGCTGCGCGCCGTTGAGGCCGCGGGCGGCATCGTCGGGGTGCAGGCGGATGGTGGCCGGGGCCTGCTGGGCCTGGGCCGAGGCCAGGGCGGTAAAAATCAAAGCTGTAGCTGCTGCCGCGCGAAGGCGCAACGTGGCCGAAGTCAACCCGGTAGGTTTGTGCATATAACAAAGATAGAATGCGCCCCGGCGGAGAAAACGCCGGGCAACCGCACTTTTTAGCTGGGTTAACTCAACAAACCGGCTGGCGCACACGTTCAGGCCGAGCCGGCCCGTGGTTTCTTGGGCGGTAAGCTTACTTCTTTTAAACTGCTTTTGTTATGCGAACATCCTTCATCTCTCGTGCGCTGCGGGTTTTGGTACCCGCCACTATGTTGCTGGCTGCCTGCGGCAAATCCGACACGCCGGCGCCTACTCCCGTGCCCGACCAAGGTCGTATATACCTCTACCACGGGGCCGCCAGCGCCAACGTGGGCCTCAAATTCCTGTTGGATGACGGCGAAAAAGCCAATCTTACCTACGGCCAAAGCTCCAACTATCAGAGTGTGAATACCGGCGGCCATACGCTGAAAATCAACGTGGCTTCTTCGAACGCTACCCAAGCCACCCAGGCCGTGACGGTGGAGAAAGATAAAAACTATTCCTACTTCGCCTACGCCAACACGGCCACCACGGTAGGGGGGCTGCTCACTACCGATGACTTGGCCACGCCGTCGTCGGGCAAGGCTAAAATCCGGTTCGTGCACCTCGGCCAGGGTGCGGCCACTGCGGCCAAGCTTTCGACAGTGGTGGCCGGCATCGCCGACATTGCGGGCACCGACGCTCAGTTTGGTAATGCTTCGGGTTTTGTGGAAATTATTCCCGGCCAGTACAACATCGCAGTTACCAGCGGTACGCCTTCGGTCATCATTGCCAACGTGGGCGATGGGAGCGGCTCAGGCACCGGCACCAACAAAACCTACGAAGCCGGTAAAATTTACACCGTACTGCTGCGCGGCGTAGTCAACCCTCTGCTTCCGGCCGACCTGCAGCCGAAAGCCGTGTTGATTCAGAATAACTAGCGGGCCCGGCCCACTATTCATACAAAGCCCCTGGCCGACGCCAGGGGCTTTTTGTTTGCTTCTGCAGCAGCAGCAATTGTTTCAGTACCGCCACTGGCAATAGCACGGGCTGGCCACTGGCGCACCTGCCCGCCAAATGCAATACGTGCCGCCTCGCCGAACAAATCCAGTATCTTTGCAGTTGAAACGCGATATACCTAATTAATCCGCATCATGGTGGAAACCACGACGAAAACGTACGTACCGTACAAAGTAAAAGACATGGGCCTAGCCGAGTGGGGCCGCAAGGAAATTCGCCTCGCCGAAGCCGAAATGCCCGGCCTGATGTCGTTGCGTGAGGAGTTTGGCGCTTCGCAGCCCTTCAAGGGTGCCCGCATTGCCGGCTGCCTGCACATGACCATTCAAACGGCTGTGCTTATCGAAACCCTCACGGCCCTGGGCGCCGAGGTGACGTGGTCGTCGTGCAACATCTTCTCGACGCAGGACCATGCCGCCGCGGCCATTGCCGCTGCCGGCATCCCGGTGTATGCCTGGAAGGGCATGAACGAGCAGGAGTTTGACTGGTGCATCGAGCAGACGCTCTTCTTCGGCGAAGACCGTCAGCCCCTGAACATGATTCTTGACGACGGCGGCGACCTCACCAACATGGTGCTGGACCGCTACCCCGAGCTTGCCGCTGGCATTAAAGGCGTTTCGGAAGAAACTACCACCGGCGTGCTGCGTCTGTATGAGCGCGTGAAGCAGGGCACCCTGCCTTTCCCCGCCATCAACGTGAACGACTCGGTGACGAAATCGAAGTTTGACAACAAGTACGGCTGCAAAGAGTCGGCCGTGGACGCCATTCGCCGCGCTACCGACATCATGATGGCCGGCAAAGTGGCCGTGGTGGCCGGCTACGGCGACGTAGGAAAAGGCACCGCCGCTTCGCTGCGCGGCGCTGGCGCCCGCGTTATCGTGACGGAAATTGACCCCATCTGCGCCCTGCAGGCCGCCATGGACGGCTACGAGGTGAAGAAGATGGAAAACGCCATCCCGCGCGCCGACATCGTCATCACCACCACCGGCAACTGCGACATCATCCGCGAGGAGCATTTCCGCGCCCTGCGCGACAAGGCCATTGTCTGCAACATCGGTCACTTCGACGATGAAATCGACATGGCTTGGCTGAACCAGAACTACGGCCACACCAAAGACACGGTGAAGCCGCAGGTCGACATCTATACCATCGACGGCAAAGAGGTGATTATTCTAGCCGAAGGCCGCCTCGTGAACCTGGGCTGCGCCACCGGCCACCCCTCGTTCGTGATGTCGAACTCGTTCACGAACCAGACCTTGGCCCAGCTGGAGCTGTGGCAGCGCGCCGACCAGTACGAAAACCAGGTGTACACCCTGCCCAAGCACCTCGACGAGAAGGTGGCCCGCCTGCACCTTGCCAAAATTGGCGTGGAGCTGGACGAGCTGACCAGCAAGCAGGCCGACTACATCAAAGTGCCGGTGCAAGGCCCGTTCAAGTCGGACCTGTACCGCTACTAGTAGCTGCCGCAAAAACCAAAAAGGCCGGCTCACGCAAGTGGGCCGGCCTTTTTTATGTCGGTAGTAGCGCTATGGCAACAGCACCCGCTTCGTGATTTGCTCGCCGCTAGCCGCGCTGATGCGCAGGAAATAGAGGCCGGCGGGGACAGCTGATAAGTCCAGGTGCCATTGGTTGGCCTGATGAGGCAATTGAGCAGGGGAATAGTCGAGGCAGAGGCGTCCGGCTGCATCGAGCAGTTGCAGGCTTTGGAAGGCCTTGTCGGGTGGGGCTACCAACGTCAGGGAGCGGCCCGTGGCCGGCACGGGAAACAGGGCCCAGCTATCGGCTGCGGGGCGCACAGCCAGTGCACTTCCCACCTGAAACGCAGCTAAAGCCGTATTGCGCCGGTACTCTATGCACTGCTGGGTGCTGGCCGAAACTATCCCAACAAATACGATGGTGTAGGCGCCCGCCGGGAGCTGGCCGACGCTCACCGTGTCGGTGTACGTTCGAGGCTGAGCGGTAGGACCGTCGTAGTAGCACCCAGTGAAGGTAAGGTTGTTGCCATTTCGAGCAATGGTGTAACCAATCTTGCCTCCCCCGCCGCCGGTAGCGGCCTGAAAAACCAAGCGCACCTGGTCGGCGGCGGTGGGGTTGGCGGGCAGCACCCGCACGGGGTTTAGGTATGGGCAGCACTGCGCGTAAACAGCCTGCGTAGCAACCATGGCCAACAAAGTAAAGAAATAGCGCATAAGAGGGCAGGTTTAAGGGCGGAACTCATGCTTTGCTGACCGGCAAGCTGGCTGTTTGGTTGCCAAGTATATATAATTATTGGTTAGCTACCGCCCAGCGCCGCCCGCACGGCTGGCGCCACCTGCGTGCCCAGCAGCTCCACGGAACGCAGCACGCTTTGGTGCGCAATGCCTTCGATAACCAATTGCGCCAGAAAACGGGTGTTCTGGAACAGTCGGTGCTGGTAGAGCAGCTTGTCGATGATGTCCTGCGGCGCGCCCACCAGCAGCGGGCCTTGCGGGCCGCAGAGATAGTCGAAGTGACGGCGGTCCATGGGCGACCAGCCCCGCTCGCGGCCGATTCGGTTCATGAGCGTGGAGTAGGGCGGGAAAAACTCGTCGCGGGCCTGCTGGGCGGTATCGGCCACGTGCAGGTGGCAGTTGATGGCCAGTTGCAGGGCGGCCACGTCGTGCCCGGCTTTCTGGGCCGATTCGCGGTATAGCTCGGCAAAGGGCACGTACTGCGCGGGTGCCCCGCCCAGGATGGCAATGGTGAGCGGCAGCCCCAGTTGCCCGGCCCGCACCACCGAGGCCGGCGTGCCGCCCACGCCAATCCAAACGGGAATTTTGGCCTGTGCCGGGCGCGGGTACACGCCCTTGGCCTCAATGGGCGCGCGGTGCTTGCCCTGCCAGGTCACCACTTCGTTCTCGTTGATTTTGAGGAATAACTGCAGCTTCTCGATAAACAGCGCATCGTAGTCCTTCAAATCCTGCCCGAACAGCGGAAACGACTCAATGAAGGAGCCGCGACCGGCAATCATCTCGGCCCGGCCGTTGGAGATGAGGTCCACGGTGGCGAAGTTCTGGAAGGTCCGCACCGGGTCGACGGAGCTGAGCACGGTGACGGCACTGCTGAGGCGGATGCGTTTGGTGACGGCGGCCACGGCGGCCAGAATAACTTCGGGCGCAGAGATGATGAAGTCGGGCCGGTGGTGCTCGCCGAGAGCCAGCACGTCGAGGCCTACTTCATCGGCTAGCCGGCCCATGGCCAGGATTTCCTGCATGCGTTGGGCGGCGGCATGGTCCTGGCCGGCGAGGTGGGCGGGGGCGACTTCGCCAAATGAGCTGATTCCGATTTGCATAAGGTAGGGAAAGGTGTTGTAGAGGCGCGACCCTTCGCGTCTCGTCGTTGAACAACCAGAAAAGGGGCCAGGCGTTTTCCTTCAACCCAAAGACGCGAAGGGTTGTGCCTCTACAGCGCCGGCACCACGTCCATGTTGGCGAAGCAAAAACTCCACACGTCGGCCCACTCGTCGATGAGCAGGGCGGTGCTTTTGCCGGCGCCGTGGCCGGCATTCACGTCAATGCGGATGAGGGTGGGGTGTGGGCCGGCGTTGGCGGCCTGCAGGGCGGCAGCGTACTTGAAGGAGTGCGCGGGCACCACCCGGTCGTCGTGGTCGGCGGTGGTGATGAGCGTGGCGGGGTAGGACGTGCCGGGCCGCAGGTTGTGCAGGGGCGAGAAAGCCAGCAGGTTATGGAACTGCGCCTCGTCGTCGGAGGTGCCGTATTCGGGGGCCCAGTTCCAGCCGATGGTGAACTTCTGGTAGCGTAGCATGTCCATCACGCCCACGGCGGGCAGGGCCACGCGACACAGGTCGGGGCGCTGGTTGGCCACGGCGCCCACCAGCAGGCCGCCGTTAGAGCCACCCGCAATGGCGAGGTGCTGCGTGTTGGTGTAATTATTCGTTTTGAGGTATTCGGCGGCGGCAATGAAGTCGTCGAACACGTTTTGCTTATGGGGCGTCATGCCAGCGCGGTGCCATTCTTCGCCGTATTCGCCACCGCCGCGCAGGTTGGCCACGGCCAGGATGCCGCCGTTTTCGAGCCACAGCATGCGCGCCACCGAGAAGCCGGGCGTGAGGCTCACGTTGAAGCCACCGTAGCCGTAGAGGTAAGTGGGGTGCTGGCCGTTCAGTTCCAGGCCGCGCTTGTGCACGATGAACATCGGAATGCGCGTGCCGTCCTTGCTGGGGTAGAATACCTGCGTGGTGTCGTAGTCGGCCGGGTTCACATCCACCGCCGGGGCGCGAAACACCGTGCTGGTATTCGTAGCGATGTCGTAGCGGTAGATGGTGGTGGGATAGGTGAAGGAAGTGAAGGCATAGTATACCGCCGTGGCCTCGCGCCGCCCGCCGAAGCCACTGGCCGTGCCAATGGCGGGCAGTGCCACATCGTGCCGGAATTCGCCCTGCTCCGAATACACTTTCACCTGTGAGCTGGCGTCGTGCAGGTAGCTTGCCAGGAGGTAGCCGCCGGCCTGCGACACGCTTTCGAGCTTGTTGGCGGTTTCGGGCAGCACCTCGCGCCAGTGCGCTTCGGCGGGCCGGCCGGGGTCGATACCGACCACGCGGTAGTTCGGCGCCTGGTAGTTGGTGTACACCAGCACCTCGCCGCCCACATTGCCGATGACGGTGTTGTTGAATTCGTAGGAATCGAACAGCGTCACCCAGGCCTCGGCCTGGGCCGCGGCGGTGAGGTCCCGCACCAGCAGGCGGTTGCCGTCAGATACGCCATCGGTGAGGTAGAGGCACAGAAACCGCTCGTCCTCCGTAGCGCCGGCCATGCGGAAGCCCAGGGCCATGCCGGGGTTTTCGTACACCAGCCGGTCGTCGGCCTGCGGGGTATTCAGTTGGTGGAAGTAAACTTTATGAAACTCGTTTTTGCCCGACATGTCGCTCTCGCCGGGGCCGGGCGGGTCGTAGCGGCTGTAGTAAAAGCCGTTCGTGGTCCACGACGTGCCCGATACCTTCACCCAGTCCAGTACATCGGGCAGCAGCTCCTGGGTGCGCAGGTCCATCACACGCACCTGATTCCAGTCGGAGCCGCCGCGGCTGGTGGCGTAGGCCAGGTAGCGGTGGTCGTTGCTGAACTCCATGCCGGCCAGGGCGGTGGTGCCGTCTGCCGAAAACTGGTTGGGGTCGAGCAGTACGCGCGGTGCCTCGTTGCCGCGCTGGCGGTACACCACGGCCTGGTTTTGCAGCCCGTCGTTTTTGGCGTACACCAGCTCGTCGCCCACCTGCTCGGGCACGCCGTAGCGCTCGTAGTTCCAGAGGCTGGTGAGGCGTGCCCGAATGCGGTCCCGAAACGGAATCTGGCCCAGATAGCCAAACGTGACTTCGTTCTGAGCCTTCACCCAGGCGGCGGTTTCGGCCGAGTCGGGGTCTTCGAGCCAGCGGTAGGGGTCGGGCACGGGGGTGCCAAAATAGGTGTCGGTGGTATCGGCCTTACGGCTGTTGGGGTAGGTCACGGCGGGTGGTATCGGGGAGCTCCAGGCCGGCTTTGCGGCTGGGTTCGGCGTTTTCGGGAGTGGTGGCTTCGGTGAGGGGCTGGCGGCGGGGGAGGGTGTTGCGCGCGGGCGGCTCACTGGCCCGGCAGGCCGGCAGCGCGAGGGCTGCCAGCAGCACGAGCGGGCGGAGGGCAGCTTTCATGTGGTGGTAGGAATTGCTATAAACCGTCAAAATGTGCCTAGGGTTAACCTCGCCCCCGGCCGAACGGGGCCTACACGTCATCGCCTGCCGGCTCACCGTGCTCCGCTTTTGAGGCCGAAGAAGGTGGTGTTTCTGTTGCCGCAGCCGGCGCTACCGCAGCGGCCACCAGTTCGGGCAGGTTGGCGCGCAGCCAGCGCAGCTCCTCGTCCACGCGCTGGCTCACCAGGCGCTCCACCTCCAGGCGCTGGGCGGGGCTGAGCTGGTTGAGGGCTGGGGTAGCCACACTGGGCGCACTGGTTTCGGAGGCGGCCAGCACTAAGGCTTCGGCGCGCTTCACGCGGGCCACCGAGTCGGCCACGGCGGCGCTGGTTTCGGCTGCCGCCGCTTGGGCAGTGGTGGCGGCCTGCTTGGCCGTCAGGGTTTCGCGGCGCTGCTGCCGGCGCCAGTGGCCCAGCGTGATGCGCAGCATGATGTAGAGCACCAAGCTCAGAATGCTAAGAATGAGCGACAGCGGGGCGGCAAAGCGGAAAAGCAGGCTGCCACTCCCCGCGGTGGGCAGGGCGGTGCCGCCGGGGCGGGCGGCGTCGCGCTCGGCTGCGGCCTGGGCTTCGGCGGCTTCGGCTGGGCCGGGGGCGCCGGGCACGGCCGTGGTGTCGGGCTTCTCGGGGGCCATGGCGGCGGATACTTCGCCCAGCGGCGTGCCCGAGGTAACGTAGTTGGTGAGTGCCGTTTCGAGGGCGGCCACCCGCGCCATACGGGCAGGGTCTTTGCGGCGCGCGGGCGAGCCTTTGAGCTTGCTCACAATGGCTTTGGCCAGGGCCGCCAGCCGGGTAGGGTTGTCCTTCTTGCCTTGGTAGATGGCGCCGCGGCCCTCGATGGGCTGGTAGAGCAGCGAGTATACCCGCAGGCTGTCGGGCCGGATGCTGGCGACTAGGGCGTCGAGGTTGCCGCCCTCGCAGCGCACGGTGCTTTTGAGATTGGGGCGGCCGGCGTCGTCGTACACGAAGCGCACCGTGGCGCACCAGATTTGCACCTTGCTCTCGTCGAGCGAGGGCTGGCCGAGGGGCGTTTGGGCGCGGAGCGGCCCGGCGAGCAACAACAGAGCAAGAGCGGCCAGAATAAAGCGGAAGGTCATAAGCAGCGCAGTTTTGCCGAAAAGTACGGCGTAGGGCGCTATTTATTATGGGATTGATGCTATGCCTTCAGCCGGGGGGGAGGCACCCGCTTGTGTCCCGTCCGCGCCCACCGCGCCCTAACTTGCCCGCCGATGCTTCTCACCGACTACCTCCGCCGCTTTCAAAAGCTCCGCGTGGCTACCAGCCGCCAGCACGGCGAAGCGCCCTACAATCTTGCCCTGCTGCTAGCCGTGCTCGAAAACATCGCTGAGGGCTCCATCACCGGCAACCGCATCGAAATCACGCCTGAACTCATTCAAAGCCATCTGCGCCAACCTCAGTGCGTCCCCGCTATTCACGGCGGCCAACTTCGCCTTGCCGTTCTACCACCTGCGCTCCGACGGCTTCTGGCACTTGCACACCTGGCCCGGCCTCGACATCCTGCTCACCAAATCCAACTCCGTGCGCAGTTTCCGGCACCTGCGCGACGTGGTGGCCTATGCCACCCTCGATGCCGACCTCTGGCTGCTGCAAGTGCCTGCCCACCGCGCTGCCCTCACGCAGGCCTGGCCGGCATCCGCCGCCAGATACTGGAGGAGCCCGCTGTCCGCTACCGCGCCCACCTGCCTCTCGTCCAAATGCGTAATGGGTTCGACACCCTTGAACAATTTCGGAAAGCTATTCAGCAGCATCAAGGAAAGGGCGAGCCCAATCCTTTAATCGGCTGCATTGCGCGAGCGCTGTGAAAAAACTCTCCAACAAACGACCGTTTGTTGGAAGGCAAATTCCGCTCCTGTCTTTTAACAGTTTTTTGGCTAACAATTGACGTATTAAGTCATTGTTCAACCCGTTACTTTTCGAGGCTTGAAAAAAATTTTGCTCCTATTAGGGTTGATAACCCAATCACTGCTGAGCGCTGCTCAGTGGAATAACGGTCCAATTGACTCATTGGTCTTAAAGCGGTACTTGCAAAAAGCCATCACAATGGAGGCTTTATGTGGGTATCCGCCACCCAGCTACCGTCTCCCCCCCAGCAGGCCATACTTGGATACGGAACGGGCCCAGGACTTTGCCGACTTGAATAGCATCAACGCCATGTTCATTGGCCGAGTGGCAGGGTTTTGGGCTGATATCTGGGACACTGCTCAAGACAACGACCACTTTGACCGGACCTTTCAGAATGTGAGGAAATTGCTCGGTCCGGATTCGAATAAAGGTCGTATTGCCCAGGCAGCGGTGTTCGAATACGCCGGTAATGAACCGGATGCAAGTGGTTCCATAGACAGCAACATAAAAAATATTCATTTGCCCGATTGGGTCTGGTACGCTTGGCATCCCGCAACGAGTACGTACCCGAACCGAAATTTTATTCCGACAGACATTGGTTTTCTGGCTGGTCAAGGTCCTACGGGGTTTGCGGGCTTCAGCGTCGTTGACGTTACCAGGGACGAAGCTAAAATGTGGTTGTATTACCGCGCATGCAGTTACATCGCGAGCGACATCGAAGCCTTGCACATGGGACAGTGGAACTTGATTGCTTTTAAAGACGCTCAAGGAACCTTCGACGCACAAGGAACTCCGTTGCCGCCCTATTACCACACCAAGCAGTTGTTTGACAAAATCCGTTCGTTTGCCCGTTTTGGCGCAACCAACTTACCGAGCACCGTTCACTTTACGCAGCGCAACAGCCGGTGCGGCGCTCGCCGTCAGTATGTTATCCTGGATTGTCATTCCAAGCGCTCCATCAAATACTATAAGGAGGACCTGTTCAACTTTTATTCCTTTCCCATTCGACCAGTCAACAACCCCACCCAAGCGGGAACCGAGGGATTGTATGGACAAGGGCTACCTATCTACGGCACCGAATTGCGGATGGAATCCTGTGTGGACCCCTCAAACTCGATGGGCGGCATCCCCTACGGCGACCACGCCAACACCCGCCTATGGTTGGTGGAGTTCGATAACAGCGACGGCCCCCATCCCATAAATCCTATGCAGGACTGTTGGGGCCAAGATGAAATCTCATGGTTTGGGCAGCAGCCCCCCCGTTACCGCGCCGATTGGCTGCGCTACGCCTACACGTGGCTTAGATGCAATGAACCCGATATTGCCATGCAGATGCCGGGCCGCCGGTCAATGGGAAGTTCACGAGTGTACCGATTTAACGAGCCGAACACGCCTGAAAAATCTCGTATTCACGACTTATGGGCAGGTTACTACGATATGTTTTCCCCGTCGTACGCGATTCCCAGTGCCGCAAATCCCGCAGTACCAGCCACAACCCGCTCTAACATCGCCGTAGAGCTTGACGGGTCTATTTTTTGGACTGACCCTTCCGGAACCATTCGGTACGCCAAGAGCACCGTTACGGGTAGCATCCCCACCTGGAGCCATTATGCCATTCCAAACGTGAGCAACGCCGCCGGGGACCTCGTGTTCCATTCGAATGGGGTACTATTTTACCGTACAACGAGCAACACCATTGATTACTGCCAGTTTGTTGGTGGCTCCGGCTGGCAACACTTCACAACCAATACCAGCGGAACGGCTGGGAACGTCAGCGGCAACTTAGTGTTCGAGGCCCGCGGCCGGGTCAACAACCGGGTCAACGAGTGGACCGTTTTTTACCGCAGCATCCAGGGCTGGTTAGAGTACGTGAAGCTTGATTCAGGTACCAGCCCCGCCACCTGGAGCCATGATATTGTAACCCAGCAAGACCCCGTCGACGACACTGATGCAACCATTGCATGCCTTACTTCGGGCACTGTAGCCTTTGTATCCAATCATTCGCTGAAAGTATACCGCTGGATGAATGGCTGGACCAACATGCCAGTTGCAGATGAGGGCACGGTACGCGGAGAGCTGGCCGTGGATTCGTATTATGACGCTGCTGATGCGTTTACGGGGTGTAAAATATACTACTGCACCACAGAACATAGCGCGCCACCCGGTTCACCGTTCAACTCACTTGCCAATCATATTTGTTACCGGTTCTATGATGCGTCAAGCTCTTATATGGATGCCCCGAGTGCCCCTATAAACATCTTGGCGTACGGCGACATAAACATTCAGGACAGCGGCACGCTCATTTTTCGTACTCCCAACAGCATTGCCAAAGCCCGTTGGGGCTGCCTTAACGGTTCCAAGGCGGGTGGGTGGATAATAGAACCATACAGCAGCGTCAATAATTGCCACTGGGGCCTGACGCGGCAACGGGATGGTAGTTTATTCTACGTGGGCACCAATAACGAGGTGCGATACCTGACCTGGGAAGCCATCCGTTGATTCATCAGCCGCCATTCCGTCAATCGCACCGCTCTTGCCACGACAGTCGCGCCACCGATGAAGTCGAGTACTAGGTCAGAACACAAACCTTTCCTAATCCAGCGATGCTGTCACACCATTAACTGGCCTCCTTCCGTAACCGAGCCCATGGAGCGCCATTTACTCGATGCGTTGGGGCGGACCGTGCGAACCTACCAGCTAAAGGCTCAGGTTATTAAACCATTATTGGTAGAGCAGAATAAGCAGCCAGTAAGCTCCGCAGTACCTGGCGAGTTTACGTAACTTATTTGCGATTCAAAGTTTACGAAACGCGCCAAGCGGACGAGTTTCGCACACTCGGCTGCCTCTAAAAACCTACCCCGCGCCAAGGAATTTCCCAAGGTGCCCAAATGGTCCGAAGACATCAAAGAAGCCCCGGCCGCACACGCAGCCGGGGCTTCTTGCGTTGCTGTCACAGGCGGGCTAGCAGTGCCAGCATCATTCCAATTCAAGCCGCTTCGGTCTGTTTAAAGCCGTTGCGCTCCTTATAATCATCAGAAGCTACCCAAGCTCGATTCACAACCGGCTGGTCAATAGTTTCCACCGTTGCAGCGTTACCGCGCCACGGTGGAAAGTGCAGGCGCAGCACCAGCGCCCCTGCCAGCAGCACGGCCGCGGCTGGGCCCAGCGTCACCCACCAAAACCAGGCGGCCGGAAACAAGCGATAAGTGCTTTCTACCACCAGCGCCGCGTATAGGCCCGTCACCGAAATGCCCATGCCTAGGTAGTGCCATTGCCGCCACGCGGGCAGCAATGGCCGACACAGCACCGCCCCCGTGCCCACGCCCAGGGCCAGCGCGCTGGCCACCGCCCCGTAGTGCACAATGCCAAACCGCCCAAACAAAAAGTAGATGCGAAACGCACTCAGCAGCGCCACTG
Source organism: Hymenobacter properus (assembly GCF_015694735.1). Lineage (GTDB taxonomy): Bacteria > Bacteroidota > Bacteroidia > Cytophagales > Hymenobacteraceae > Hymenobacter > Hymenobacter properus. The sequence continues at coordinate 60,205 of NZ_JADQDP010000002.1, forward strand.
CCATGCTGCCTACGAAGGCCGCGCCCAGGTAGCGGTGCCGACGCGTGGCCTTGGGCGTCAGCATCAGGGGCGTGCTAGTGGCCAGGGCCAGCCCTACGGCCACCAGATGCACCACGCTGGCTGCAGAATGCAGAAAGGAAAACATGCTACCCAAACGCCGCCAGTGCGCCGAGGTTACTTTTTCACACCGTTTTCAAGCTCCAGCAGCGCAATCAAACAGGGCGGTCGGGCCAGTTCAGCACCAATGAACCCGATTGGAAAACTAGCGTCTCGACGAGGGCCTGCTCCTCGTAGCCATGGTCAACTGGCTTCTGGTGCACGCTCCATTACGGAGAGATAATGGCCCGCACCGCAATGGTCCCCACCTCCGGTACCTCGACCAACTGCTGGGGGCGACGGTCTGTCATTTCCACTAGCAAATCGGCTAGCACGGCCTCGGCCCGACCATCGGAGCCAAGACGGCGCACCCGAAGAACGCCTCGAACACTGAAGGTGACGCTGTCCGGCCCGTGGCCCGGGCCTGCCACCCGGCGAACCGCGAAACTCGTGTTGACCCGGCTGAGCTGCACCAGGCTGTTATGATATAGCTCCCGCTCCTCCCCACGCGTGGTAGTGGCTTGAAATAAATAGGGTCTGGAGGCTATCAAAGCGGGCACCGGCACCTTCTTCGTGAAAAATACCACGGTGTCGGGGAGCAGCAGGTCACAACTGAATTGCACGTTTGCTTCCCGCTCCACCCCCTGTGCCGGGCTCTGGGGTTGGGCCCGTGCGGCTACAGTGGCCAGCACTAGGCCGGCGAGCAGGAATGGTTTCATGCCTTTACTTTGATTAACAGAACAGCGTACCGCCGCACAGACGGCCCATTCGGGCCCTGCAAACTATTGGTCAGGGTGTTCGTTGCCTGCCTCAACCAAGCGCTGCGCCGGGGCGCCCAGGCCACATTCAGCGATGCGCGAACGACTTTGCAGCTGGCGGCAACGGCCTGCAACGAGGCTAGCTATAATCAATCTCCGTGTTGTCGCCGATATTCAGCGAGTGGTTCATGCCGCGGAACGAGGCATCGGAGCCAACAATGCAGTCGTGCATCACGGCCGAGCGTAGCTCCGAGTAGCTGCCGATGATGGAGTCGGTGAGGATGGTGTGGCTGATGATGGTTTTGTCGCCAATGGCCACGTTGGGGCCGATGATGGACTGCGAAATCTGGCAGCCCCGCCCGATGCTCACCGGCGGAATAATCACCGAGTCGGGGAATTCCGAGTAGTCCCGGTCGTCCAGGAATTCGGCCGTGTTCAGCAGGCGGGCGTTGGCTTCGAGCAGGGTTTCCTTGCGGCCGCAGTCAAACCAGTTGTCCACGGGGCAGGTGGTCATGGCCTCGCCTTCCTCAATGAGGTGCATCAGGGCGTCGGTGAGCTGGTATTCGCCGTGGGTGCGCACCTCCGTTTCGCGCAGCCACTCCAGGGCCTGGGCGAGCTTCTCGGCGTCGGCTAGCTTGTAGAGGCCCACCATGGCGTAGTTCGACTTCGGAATCTTGGGTTTCTCCACCACCTTGCTGACCCGGCCGCCGGCCCCCAGCTCCACTATGCCGAAGCGGGTGGGGTCCTTCACCTCCTTCACGGCCAGCACCGAGCCGGGCGTGGCCAGCAGGGCGGGTAGGTCCACGTCCACGATGGTGTCGCCGAGCAGGATGAGCACGCCATCCTCGTCGTGGCGGAACTCCTCGCGGGCCAGCCACAGGGCGTGGCCCAGGCCTTCGCGCGGCTCCTGCATCACAAACTTCACGTTGAGGTCGGGGTAGTTGCGGCGCACGTAGCGCACAATTTTATCGCCCAGGTAGCCCACCACGAACACAAACTCGGTGAGCCCGGCCGTGCGCAGGCGGTCGATGATGTGTCCCAGGATGGTGTTGCCGGCCACCGGCACCAGGCTCTTGGGCTGGGTGTGGGTGTGGGGGCGCAGGCGCGAGCCAATGCCGGCGACGGGAATAACGGCTTTCATTGTAATGAACCGAAGAAGAAACCGATGAAAGGGGAGCGAAGCAGGCCGGACAAGTCCAGCTAAGCAGCAAGCTACAACCAGTAGGGCCAAGCTGCGTACTTTGCGCCAGGTCCGGGGCTAAACCGCTGCCGGGCCCAGGTGTTCAAAATTACCCGAATACCTTTTCCTTCTTACCCATTCACCAACTCCCTTACTCCCTCACATGAAACGCTTTCTTCTGTACTTCGCGGGCCTGGCCCTGTTGCTCACCCAGTCGTCGTGCGGCTACAACGGCATGGTGCAGCGCGACCAGGCCGTGAAGGCCCAGGCCGGCAACGTGCAAAGCGCCTACCAGCGCCGCAACGACCTCATCGGCAACCTGGTGAACACCGTGAAGGGCGCCGCCAAGTTCGAGCAGGGCACCCTCACCAGCGTGGTGGAAGCCCGCGCCAAGGCCACCAGCGTGCAACTCAACCCCAACGACCTCACGCCCGAAAACATCAAGAAATTCCAGGAGGCTCAGAGCCAGGTATCGGCCGGCCTGGGCCGCCTGCTGGCCGTGTCGGAAAACTACCCCGACCTGAAAGCCAACGCCAACTTCCAGGAGCTGCAGGCCCAGATTGAGGGTACCGAAAACCGCATCAACGTGGAGCGCAACAAGTTCAACGCCGTCACCAACGACTACAACACCTTCACCCGCTCCTTCCCCAACAACCTGTTTGCGGGCATGTTTGGCTTCCCCCCCAAGCCCTACTTCGAAGCCGACCCGGCCGCCAGCAAAGCTCCCACGGTGCAGTTTTAACTTCAGTTATCAGTTAACAGTGAGCAGTGAACAAGTAGGCCGCAACCTACTGGCTGCTCACTGTTAACTGTTCACTATTAACTGCTAATCGATGACTTCCCCCCTTACCCCCGCCCAGGACGCCGCCCTGGTGGCCGCCATCCGGCAGGCCGAGGTCACGACCTCCGGCGAAATCCGGGTGCACCTCGAAGACACCTGCCCCACGCCCGAGCCACTCGACCGCGCCGCCCAGGTGTTTGGCGAGCTGAACATGCACAAAACCGCCGCCCGCAACGGCGTGCTGTTTTACCTGGCCTGGAAAAGCCGGCAGTTTGCCGTGGTGGGCGACTCGGCCATCAACGCCGCCGTGCCCGACGACTTTTGGGAAACCACCAAAGAAGCCGTGTTGGAGCACTTCCGGCACGAAAACTACGTGCTAGGCCTGGAGCGCGGCATCAAGATGGTGGGCGAGCAGCTGCAGCGCTACTTCCCCTACGACGCCAAAACCGACCAGAACGAGCTGGACGATTCCATTTCCTTCGGCGGCCAGAAGCCGTCTTCCGACGCATGAAAAACTCCGTGGCTGACGCCCGCCTCTTAGCGCTGCGGCCCGCGCCGTGGCGTTGGCTGCTGGTGCTGCTTCTGGCCTGGGCCAGCCTCGCGGCCGCAGCCCAGGGCGTGCCCCCGCGCCCCAACCCGCCGCGCCTGGTCAACGACCTGGCCGGCCTCATGCAGCCCGCCGAGGCCGAGGCCCTGGAGCGCAAGCTGGTGGCCTACGACGACAGCACCTCATCGCAAATTGCCGTCGTGACCGTGCCCAGCTTGGGCGGCGACGAAATTGCCAACTACGCCCAAAACCTCTACGAAAGCTGGGGCATCGGCCGCAAAGGCAAGAACAACGGCATCCTCATCTTGGTGGCCCAGCAGGAGCACCAGGCCCGCATCCAGACCGGCTACGGCCTGGAAGGCGCCGTGCCCGACGCCATTGCCAAGCGCATCATCAGCAACACGCTGGTGCCGGCTTTCCGCGAAAACCAATACTACGCCGGCCTCGACCGTGGCACCGACCAGCTTATTGCCCTCGCCAAAGGCGAGTACAAGATGGACCCGGCCGATGCCCGCCAGCCCCGCAGCCGCGACCGCAGCGGCTCGGGCATTCCGTTCTGGGCCATCATTATCGTGATGGTTATCATCTTCACCCTGCTGCGCAATCGCGGCGGGGGAGGGGGCCGCGGCAACCGCGGCTTCGGCGGGGGCTTCGTGCCACCCATCATCTTTGGGGGTGGTGGCTTCGGCGGCGGAGGTGGCGGCTGGGGCGGTGGCGGCGGAGGAGGTGGCTTCGGCGGCTTCGGGGGCGGCAGCAGCGGCGGCGGCGGCGCCAGCGGCAGCTGGTAGGCGAGCTGCCGCGTTAGGCTGCTAGCGTCGTCTGTCATTGCGAGGCAGAGCCGAAGCAATCCGTCCTGTCAGAACCAGACATACCCTTTTACCAGAAAGCCTCGGCTCCGCAATGGTGCCGGGGCTTTCTGTTGATTGGTCATGACATTGTTAAGGCCTTTTCACAGCGCGGGGTTAGTCGCAAAGAGAGGACGGATTGCTTCGGCTCTGCCTCGCAATGACAGACGAATAGAGCCGCGCACCTACCCGCGTTAGCCCCCCATCCAACCTTTTCGGCACAGCCCTAGTATCAGCCTATTATGTGGCCGCAACCAAGCTGCGCCTTCCTTCTTTCACCCCTTCTTATCCGCTAACGCCATGACTACTTCCCGTTTTTCCCTGTTTCTGCTTCTCTGCGTGTTCGCCACGGCCCTCACCAGCTGCGAGGCCATCGGCGACATCTTCAAGGCCGGTGCTTACACGGGCATCATCGCCGTTTTCTTGGTTGTGGCGCTGCTGTTCTTTATCGTGAACAAGATGCGCGGGCCCCGTTCCTAATCCTGTTCACAGCTAATGAAAAAAGCGCGGCTCCTGCAAGGGAGCCGCGCTTTTTCGTTTGAGGCCAAGCCGCTGTACTACTCGCTGCGCTTGCTGGGCATGGTGCCGATAATGTGGTCCCAGAGCGTACTGCTCACGCCAAAAGCCACTTCATCCTGCCGATAGTGGTGCTGGCTGTGGTGCGTCCACCAAACCTTGAGGAAGTTTTTCGGCGGCGCGTAAGCATGAATAGCATAGTGCACAAACAGGTACATGGCGTAGCCGAACGTGAAGCCCGACAGCAGCCCAAACGCATACGAGCCGAAGCTGAAGCGGAAAATGAAGAACAGCAGCGAGGCCACAAATACCGTGATGATGGGCGGCATGGCCAGGCGCGTTTTGTCCTTGGGATATTCGTGGTGCACGCCGTGCATGGTGTACTGGAACTTGGCACGGCCCGGCGTGGTAGCCGGAATGTGGTACACGTAGCGGTGCACCAGGTATTCTACCAGCGTGAAGGCCAGCAGCCCTGCCAAAAACAGCCCAAGCGCGCCCAGCCCGGTCATAAAGCCGCGGGTGAGGCCATAATACATGCTCAAAATACCTGTAATGGCGAAAATGCCCACGGGCAAGGCAATGTGCGTGTGCGATAGCCGCTCCAATAAAGGATTCTGAAACAGCTGGGCCGAACCCTTGTGCTTGGGGCGCACGGGGGTGTTGACATCGAATGCGGGCGTTGGCTTAACGTCTGGTTCTTCGGTGGATACGGATTGCATAAGGCTAGCGAACGACGAAATAATGAAGAGGCAAAATTACGATGCCGAGGGCAATGTGCCGGGCAAAGCAAAACCAATGCCTGCCAGCTGGGCCACCACGGCCGGCAGGGTGCACGCCGACGAACAGCGCAACCGTGCCTGAGCGTAAAACTTCATCCGGGCCTTCAGGGTTTCGCGCAGCCACGCTTCGGCCCCGCCCGCGGCGGCCAGCAGGGGCCGCTTGGCCACTTCCTCGGGCGGCAGGCGGGCGGCCAGCGCCTCCACCGGCACATCGAGCCATAGCGTGGGGCCGGCTTGGTTGAGCAAAGTCATGTTGTCGTGAAAGCAGGGCGTGCCGCCGCCCGTGGCCAGCACCAGCGGCGCCCCGCTGTGGGCCAGCGCCCGGCGCAGCATCCCCGATTCTATTTCCCGAAAGGCGGCCTCGCCATCCGTGGCAAAAATTTCCCGCACGCTACGTCCGGTCTGGGCTTCAATGGCGACATCCAGGTCGAGAAACGGCCGGTTGAAATGCGCGGCCAGCTGCCGGCCCAGCGTGGTTTTGCCCGCGCCGGGCAGGCCCACAAGGCTGAGGTGGCCGGAGCCGCCGGGAGGAAAGGGGATAGGAAAGGATGGTGCCTTGGTATTGTTTGTCATCCTGAGCAGCGCGAAGGACCTTATCACGTCCGCGTGGTTAGAATTACTATTAAACTGTTCTTATGTGGTAAGGTCCTTCGCTGCGCTCAGGATGACAGTTCCACCCAATGCCTAATCCCCAGCTCCTACCCCAGCTTCACCCGCGGGTCGAGCAGGGCATAAAGCACGTCCACGGCAATGTTAATCACCACAAACAGAGCGGCTACAAACAGCGTGGCGCCCATCACCACTGGGAAATCGAGGTTCTCGACGGCGCGCAGCGTCACGGTGCCCAGGCCTTTCCAGTTGAAGATGTATTCGATGAAAAACGCGCCGGCCATGAGCGAGGCCAGCCAGCCCGAAACGGCCGTCACCACGGGGTTCAGGGCGTTGCGCAGGGCGTGGTGCAGCACGGTGGCGGCCCGGCTCAGGCCCTTGGCGCGGGCCGTGCGGATGTAGTCCTGACTCAGCACGTCGAGCATGCTGGAGCGGGTGAGCTGTGTGATGATGGCCAGCGGCCGGATGCCCAGCGCCACGGCCGGCAGCAGTAAGTTGCGCAGCACCAAATGACGCTCGCCCGTGAATGGGTCCGTCTCATACAACTGCCCCGTTAGGCTCAGGCCCGTCCAGTGGCTCCAGTAAAAGCCGAAAGTGACGGCGATGAGGATGGCCGCTACAAACGAAGGCACCGAAATGCCCAGCACCGAGGTGCTAACAAGCACCCTGTCGAGCCACGACTGAGGCCGCAGCGCTGCCGCCACGCCAAACGCCACCCCGCCCACGCTGGCAATGAGCATGGCCGCCAGCGCCAGCCACAGCGTGCCGGGGAAATAATCGAGCAGAATGCGCAGCACGTCCTTATTGCTTTGAAAGGAGCGGCGCAGGTAAGGCGTTTTCAGCACCAGCGCTTTGCTGCCCACCGGCAGCACCGCCACGCCGCCGTAGCGGGCGCGCCCAGCCGAGTCGGCGGGGTGCAGGCCCAGGGGCGATACGTCGTTGAGGTAGCCCAGCAGGCGGGCGGGCAGGGGTTGGTCTAGGCCGAGGTCGGCGGTGATGGCGGCCTTGGTGGCCAGGTCGGTGCGCTGGCCGGCCAGCAGGGCAGCCGGGTCGCCGGGCAGCACGTTGAAGAGCACAAACACCGTGCAGGCCACGCCCACCAGCACGAGCAGGCCCTGGCCCAGGCGACGGAGAATGAAGGCGAGCATGGGAGGTGATTAAAAGAGAAAGAAACGAAAACCCAAAGAACGGTCATGCCGAGCGCAGCCGAGGCATCTCGCGTGCGCAATGCAATCCAATCGGGCTTACGATTTTGATTACTTCGGCACGCGAGATGCCTCGGCTGCGCTCGGCATGACGTCCAGTCATCAATCCTTACTCCTTCAGCACCTTCTCCACCTCCCACAGGGCGGGCAGGTCGTGGTAGTGGTACTTGGCTTTCACCACGCCGTTGTGCAGCACCATGAGGCCGGGGTTGGAGCGAATCATGGATTTGAGCACGGTGGCGTCGGCGAAATAGTAGGGGCCGGCCAGGTTCACGTCGTGGCGGAAGGAATCGAACTTGGCGGCGCTGGTGCTGGTGATGGTGAGGGCCGTGATGCCGCGGCGCGACTTAGCGGCGCCCTCCATCAGCGCGTTGATGGCGGCGAACCGGTCGCGGTCCGTCTTGTTGGTGTTCTGCACGATGAGCACCAGCTTGCTGCCTTTCAGCAATTCCTGAGTGTAGGAGTTGCCGTCCGCATCCGATACTTCGAAGTCGGTGATGACCGGCGTGGATTCTTTGGGGTTCAGCGACGTCATGGCCTGGTACTTCCAGGTGGTGTCGGTGGGGTAGGTGTCAAATTCCTTGGTTTCGCCGTTGCGCGTCATGGTGTAGCGGTAGCGGGCGGGCTCGGCGGGCTTCATCAGCTTGCCGATGTCGTTGCCTACTTTATAAGGCAGGAAGTCGAAATAGGGCAGGTGGCCCAGCGCCCGCACCCCAATGCCGATGGCAATGGCCGAGGCAAACGTCATCACCATGATGCCGAACGTGCCCTGCACAAACGAATGGCGCAGAAACCGCTGGTGCGTGAACACCACACCCCACAGCACCAGCAAGAACATGTCTTTGGCAAACGAAGTCCAGGGCGTGAGCTTGATGAAGTCGCCAAAGCAGCCGCAGTCCGTCACCTTGTTGAAGGCAGCTGAGTAGAACGTGAGGAAGCCGAAGAACACCAGCAGGCCCAGCAGCACCCACAGCGTGATTTTGAGGTGCCAGCGCAGCAGCAGGGCCACGCCCAGAATCACTTCCAGGGAGCTGAGGAAGATGGACAGCGTGCGCGAAATGTTTTTGAACCACAGGAAGAAGCCCTCGAGCGGCGGCACCGCCACGGCGAATACCTCGAAGTATTCTTCCAGCTTGTAGGCCGTGCCCACGGGGTCGTTCAGCTTAACGAGGCCAGAGAAGATGAAGATGGCGCCCAACACAAACCAGCACACGCGGGTGACGGTGCGCAACAGGTGAGGGGCCGGAGCAACGGCGGGAGCAGAACTAGTAGTTGACATAAGACAAAGTAAGCCGGTGGCAAACGCGCGGGCAACGCGCAATGTTTGGGATAAAGGTCGGGCCGGAAGTTGGAAATCGTGCGTGGCCGGCATTGGCTCAGCTTTGGCTTCCGATGAAATAAAAGGGACGCCCACGGTTGCGGGTAGGAATTGTCATTCGCGCTAATAGACCCGCCTTTCTCGTTTAGCAAACGGTCGGGCTGGTTATAGTAGGCACGCTCTCGATATTTACCTCATGCTCGGATTAGCATACTGGCTGCTCTTGCTCTTCTATGGGCTCTTCGTGCTTGGCGTCCTGGCGGCGAGCGGCTATTTCGTGTACTATGTGTATGGCATGATTCGCGACTACCTGCGCTTTCGCCGCAACCGGCAGCGGTAGTTGTAGCCGCAAAACTGGCAGCGTTGGAAACGCAAGGCCCAACTCACTGAAAAAAGCCCTTCTGGCTATTTAGACGTCTTTGCTCGCACTTGGAGCGAGCGAATGGCTTCCTGCAAGAGGCGCGCGGTGTCGGCAGAAGTTGACAGCGGCTCGTAGGCCCGGAGCAGTTCCGCCAGCAGCGGGCGGTAGGCCGGCACCAGGCGGCCCGTGTGCCGGGCGGTGTCCTGGCTCAGCTCCAGGTATTGAGCTATTTGTTCGGGAGGGGGCAGCCGGTGGGTTTGCTGCAAGCGGGCCTTTTCCTGCGCGAGCCAATAGGGCAGGGGATGGTAGATTTTGTCGTCGAATTCCCCGCCGAGGTATTCCGCCTCGATTTGCCGGGCGGGCAGGGCATTCAATTCTTCGTCCAGATATTCAGTCCACGTGCGGTGGCGCAGGTCGTAGGGGTTGTAGAAAAAATCGTCCTCGGTCACCTTCAATGGTTTCTTGGCGCGATGCGCCCCGCTGTCCAGCTGGTCTTCCACGCCCACAGTCGGCAACTGAAACAAGGAGCCATCGGGCGCAACCGACGCGTGGTACAGCGTCCAGTAGGCGTTTGTCTCCAGCACCTGGTACCAGCCGCGGCGCCCCCGCAGGGCCAGTCGGGTCCAGGCCGTCTGGGGCGCAGGCTGTTCACTGGTGACGAAGGTGGCCACCGGCTGGCTGCATTCCAGTTCCAGGGTGTCGTTGAGCCGTAGCCGTTGCGTTGCGGGAAGGCTGGTGCTTCCAGTAACGGGCACCGCAGTGGGCACTTCCCGCCGGCTTGAGTCGGCCGCCACCGGTGCTGCGGACGCTACCGTATTGGGCGGGTCCGATTGGCAAGCTCCCAGGAGCAGAACTACCGAAGCAGCACCAAGCTTGAGCGAGAAACGCATGGAACGATGAGGCAGAATAATGGGGCTCGGACGAAACAGGCGCTCCGGTAGGCACCGATAGATTAAGCGCAAGGCGGTTCGAAAAATTGGCCCAGATGCGAAAAGAGTGCCGCTAGCGCGGCAGAAAGCCCTTTAAGGCTTTACCGTATAGGGCAAATTAAACTGCCCATTGGTAATGTTCCGGCTGTCACAGCCCAGGGTATAGGTGCCTTGGAAGGTGCCACTGACGGTGTGGTTGGCAACGTCTACGGCCTGGATTACCAGCTTGAAATCGACGGGAGAAGTCGTGCCGGAATAAAACTGATACAATTGAGTGCCAAAAGTCGTCGACCGGCACCGCGTGGAATAATTCGTCAGCGATACCGTGTACGCACTGCCGGCCGACCTGGCGCTGGTTGGGTCGCCACCGTAGGTGCGCGGCGTTTCGACGCCCTGGCGGTCGGCGAACGAGAGGGCAATTTGGTGGTTGTTGTCCGAGGTGGCGGCCTGGATGGTCATTTGCTTTTGCCCCTGCGCATTGGTTTCCAGCACGGCCGTGGCCGTGGACGAAGCAAACGTGACTGCCTGGCCATTGTCGGACAGCTGAATGGTGTTCGCCGGAATGGACGGGCCCGCATCCGATTTTTTCGAGCAACTGACTGAAATAAAACCAACCGCAGCCAGAAAAAAGTACTTGTGATACATGGTAAAAGGCGTGTAGAAGTATAACGCTTGCCTCAGTTTGACGTGACAGCCCCGGACGGTGGGCCTCAGTAATTTACTTGTTTCCTTGCGCGGCATACTCACTCTTGAGGGTTGAGCAACCATTATTTCGTTTAGTGCGGCGTTCTGTGTTTTAGGCAAACGGCCCGTTGCATTGCTTGCGCTCCGCCTCCTTACTTCTCCCCGCGCAAAATCAGGGCAAACACCGCGTAGTTCAGCATGTCGCGGTAGCTGCCTTCCACGCTTTCGCTCACCAGGGCCGCGCCGCCGATGTCTTCGAGCTGCTTCACGCGGTGCAGCTTCATCAGTATCAGGTCGGTGATGCTCGACACGCGCATCTGGCGCCAGGCCTCCCCGTAATCGTGGTTTTTGGCCAGCAGCAGGCGGCGGTTTTCGGCCGCTTCGTGGTCGTAGGCTTGGGCCACGGCGTCGGGGGCCATGTCCAGCGGCGTGTCCTGGGGCAGGTGCAGCTGCATCAGTGCAATGAGGCAGTAGTTGATGATGGCCACGAATTCCTCGTTCACGTCGTCGGCCACCAACTGCACACCGGTTTCCTGAATGGTCCGGATGCGGTTGGCCTTGATGAAAATCTGGTCTGTGACCGAGGGAAGGCGCAAAATGCGCCAGGCCGTGCCGTAGTCGTGGGTTTTGGCCAGAAACAGGGTGCGGCAGCGGGCCAGCAGCAGGTCGTAGTGTTCGGGGGTGTTCAAGTGATGGATGCGTGGGTTGGTGGGGTGGTGGATGGGGCTCGCCGTCGCAAGTTCGGGCGGTTGGATGGATATTGGGCTTTTCGCTGCCTGTTGGTCCGGTTATATGCTCTCCACTCATCCACCCCTCCACCAACCCACCACCCTGCTCAGCCCCCACGGGCGCCTGCTAAGCCTGCAGCGCCCGCAGGTGATGGGCATTCTCAACCTCACGCCCGATTCTTTCTTCGCCGGCAGCCGCGTGGCTTCCGAAAAAGACCTGCTCACCCGCGCCGAAGCCATGCTGCAAGCCGGCGCCGCCGTGCTCGACCTCGGTGCCTACAGCACCCGCCCCGGCGCCGAAGACATTTCGGCCGACGAAGAAACCCACCGCCTGATGCCCGCCATCAAGGCCCTGCGCCGCGCGTTTCCCGAGGCCTTTCTCTCGGCCGACACATTTCGGGCCAGCGTGGCCGAAGCGGCCGTGCACGCCGGCGCCGACCTGGTGAACGACGTGGGCGGCGGCACACTCGATGCCGAAATGTTTGCCACCGTGGGCCGCCTGCGCGTGCCCTACGTGCTGATGCATCTGCGCGGCACCCCCCAAACCATGGCCAAGCTGACGCACTACGAAGACGACTTGGTGCTCACGCTGCTGCGCTACTTCCGCGACCGTTTGGCTGCCCTACGCCAGGCCGGCGCCGTGGATGTGCTGCTTGACCCCGGCTTCGGCTTCGCCAAAACTGCCGCCCAGAGTCACGAGCTGCTGCGCCGCCTGTCCGAGCTGCGGGCGCTGGGCCTGCCGCTGCTGGCGGCCCTTTCGCGCAAACGCATGGTGTACGGCCCGCTGGGCCTTGGGCCCGAAGCCGCCCTCAACGGCACCACGGCCCTGCACATGGTGGGCCTGCAGGGCGGCGCCCGCCTCCTGCGGGCCCACGACGTGGCCGAAGCCCGGCAAACCATAGAATTATTTGCGCATACCTTTCCAAACGCCAAATAAAGGCCGTAATTTGAAGGACGAAGCCTCGGCCGTGCAACGACTGGGTCTAATTGTTGTCATCCAATGTGGTGTTTGTCATCCTGAGCAAAGCGAAGGACCTTTTCACGTCAGAGTAAGTGATTGCTGTAAGCCGTTCATCGGTGAGAAGGTCCTTCGCTTTGCTCAGGATGACAGCCGACTTTTCTCTCCTCATCCACACCGCCCATGACCGGCCCGTTCCCCATCAATTTCCTGCACTTCGGCTGGATTGACGCGGCCGACGTGTTGCTGGTGACGGTGCTGCTCTACCAGCTCTACAAGCTGCTGCGCGGCTCAGTGGCCCTGAACGTGGCCCTGGGGCTGGTGTCATTCTACCTGCTCTACCTGCTGGTGAAAGCCACGGGCATGGAGCTGCTCACCAAGATTTTGGGCCAGTTTATGAGCGTGGGGGTGCTGGCCAGCATCATCCTGTTTCAGCAGGAAATCCGGCGGTTTTTGCTGAACGTGGGCAAGGCCACGGCCTTGGAGCGGGTGCGCGGCTGGAGCTGGGGCCGCCCCGCCGAAGCCGCGCCGCTGGCCGCGGGCCCCTTCGTGGAAGCCGCCAAAAGCCTGTCGAACAAATACACCGGTGCCCTCATCTGCTTCGCTCAGGCTTCGGACCTGACGAGCTTCGCCGAATCGGGCGACCGCCTCGACGCCGAAATCAGCAAGCGCCTGCTGCTCTCCATTTTCAACAAAACCTCGCCCCTGCACGACGGCGCCGTCATCATTGCCGGGGGGCGCATTCAGGCCGCCCGCTGCATCCTGCCGGTGAGCGAAAACCCCGACGTGCCCGCCTCGCTGGGCCTGCGCCACCGCGCCGCCATCGGCCTGAGCGAAATCACCGACGCCGTAGTGCTGGTGGTGAGCGAAGAAACCGGCGCCATGAGCCTGGTGCGCCACGGCCAGGTGCACCGCAACCTGGCCACCGCCGAGCTGCGCGCCCGCCTCAACGAGTGGCTGCTGAGCACCGCCGGCAGCCCGGCCGCCGCAGCCCCCCTAAAATCGGAAGCCGCGGCGTAGGCAAGGGCATTTGCCCGGCTTGAGCTTACATTTTTGGAGACTGAGGGCGAAAATGTGGCCGCCACATTTGAAATTGAGTTTAGGAAATTGACATTTGGCCATGCTTTTAATAATCAGCTAATTGCTGGTTTGCTAAAAGGTTTTTATGGCTGTGCTTAGCCACGGGGCGATTAGGTTTCTGGTCGTTTTGGTTTTACTTTTCTGGGAATGTTTGTTCAAACGGACCGTAGGTTGTAGGCTTTGCAAGCAGCCTCTCCTTGCTCTCTCGTCCTGACGGTTTCGCATTGGGCTTACCTAGGCCTTTGATTTCTACCACCCGTAGTTTTTTGTTTTCACGCATTTTTCCCTTCCCACCCACTCCGTATCCGTTCACTTTTACCTTCATTTTTCATGCGCAAAACTTTACTTCACGAGCCGCAGTCTTCGCGGCTCGGCATCCTCGCGTCGGGCAAGCGGCTGGCGAGGCTACTGGGCGTGGGCGCCCTGCTGCTCGGCAGCGCCGGTGCCCAGGCTCAAACGGCCACAACCGTTTTTAGCGAAACGTTTGAAGGCGCTACCAATTCCTTCACCATCGTCAACGGCTCGCAGGTGAACCAGTGGTACGTGGGCACGGTTGGCGGCAACGGCCCCACCACCCCCGGCACCAAATCGGCCTATATCTCGAACGATGCTGGTGCGAGCAATGCCTACACCATCACCACGACGGCCGTGGCCCACATGTACCGGGACGTGACTTTCCCCGCCGGCCAAAGCGTGGTTGACCTCGGTTTCGATTGGAAAGCCGGTGGCGAAAGCATCTACGACTACATCCAGGTGTTTTTGGTGCCCACCACGGTAACGCCCGTGGCCGGCACGCAGCTGGTGAACGGTACGTCCGGAGCCGTGCAGATTGGCGGCAACATTAACCTGCAGACTGCTTTTGGCCGCACTACCCTCCAGCTGCCGGGCAACGTGGCCGGCACCACCCAGCGCCTGGTGATTACCTGGCGCAATGACGCATCGGGTGGCGTGCAGCCACCGGCAGTTATCGACAACATCTCGTCGTCGGCGGCCACAGCCAACCCCATCAGCGGTGCCTACACCATCAACAGCGCGCAGCCTACGGCTGGCACCAACTTCACCAGCTTCACCGATGCCGCTACGCGCCTGAACCGCGACGGCGTGAACGGACCGCTGACGCTGACGGTACTGGGCGGCCCGTACACGGAGCAGTTCATGCTGAACGCCGTGTCGGGCACCAGCGCCACCAACACCATTGTGGTGAACGGCGGCGGGCGCACCATTCAGTTTGCTTCCACCAACAGCAACCAGCGGGCGGTGGTGCAGCTCAACGGCACCGACTACACCACCATCAACAACCTGGTGATTGACCCGACCGGGGGCACCGGCGCGTCGCCCGCGGCCACCTACGGCTACGGCGTGCTGCTGACCAACGTGGCCGACAACGACCGCATCACCAACTGCACCATCAACAACGACCTGAGCAGCACGAGCAGCAACTTCATCGGTATTGCCGTGAGCGGTTCGCTGACCAGCGGCACCACGAGTGGCAACTCGGCCAACAACCTGACGCTGGAAGGCAACACGGTGAACGGCGGCTACTACGGCGTAACGCTCTACGGCAACAGCACCACGGCTTTCAACACCGGCAACGTGCTGCGCAACAACAACATTCGCGACTTCTACCTGTACGGCGTGTACGTGGGCTACCAGGATGGTGCCCAGTTCATCGGCAACGACTTGAGCCGACTGGTGCGCACCAACGGCAGCACTTTCTACGGCTTCTACAGCTTCTCCTCGCGCGGGCTGGCCTTCGAGAAAAACCGCCTGCACGACCCCTTCACCGCCAACCCGACTTCGACCAGCACGCTCTACGGCATTTACCTGGCCAACGGCACGACGCCCACGGCCACCACGACCAACGACGTGGTGAACAACGTGCTCTACAACCTCAACGGCAACGGCTCGCAGTACGTCATCTACAACTCGGGCTCGGCTTACAGCCGGATTTACAACAACAGCATCAGCAGCGACGACCAAACGGGTTCTACGAGCACCACCTACGGCATCTACAGCTCGGGCACGAGTGCTGACATCAAAAACAACGTGGTGAGCATCACGCGTGCGGGCTCCGGTACTAAGTACGGCCTGTACTACACCGTGAGCGGCACGACCAGCAACTACAACGACATCTTCGTGCCCAACGGCAACGTGGGCTACTACAACGCCGCCTTCGCCACGCTGGCTAGCTGGCAGGCCGCCAACGGCAACGCTTTCGACCAGAACAGCGTGTCGACCGACCCGGTGTTTACCAGCGCCAGCAACCTCACGCCGGGCAACGTGCTGCTCAACAACTCGGGCACGCCCCTGGCGCGCGTAACCGACGACATCGTTGGCACTGCCCGTGGCGCGGCCCCCGACATGGGTGCTTATGAGTTTACGCCCGTAGCAATAGACGTGGCCGCGGCCAGCCTGCTCACGCCCGCTGCCAACACCACGTGCTACAGCCCCACCGAAGCCGTGAGCGTGCTGATTCGCAACAACGGCAGCGCCGCCCTCAACTTCGCCAACAACGCCGCTACCGTTACCGTGGTGGTGACGCCTCCCACGGGCCCGGCCCAGACGTTCACGACGACCATCAACACCGGCACGCTGGCCACCGGCGCCACCCAGACCGTGACCCTGCCCGGCACGTTGAACATGTCGGCCGTGGGTGCTTACTCCTTCGCCGTCACGGCCACCGTGACCGGCGACCTCAACACCGCCAACAACACCCTGGCCACGGTGACCCGCACGGCGGTGGCCCCGGTGGCAGGCACGCTCTCGCCGGCCACCAGCAACATCTGCTTCAGCGGCACGGCTTCGCTGAGCCTCGCCGGCTCGGCCAACGGCAACATCCAGCTGCAAAGCAGCAGCAGCGCTACTGGTCCCTTCACCGACGTAGCCGGTGCCACCTCGGCCACCTACACCACGCCGGTGCTCAACAGCACCACCTACTACCGCTACCAGGTGACCTGCAACACCAACGTGGTGTACAGCAACGTGTCGGCCATCACGGTGAACGCGCCCGCCATCACGGCCGCACCCTCGCCGCTGAGCGTGTGCGCCGGCGGCACGGCTTCGCTCTCGGCCACGGTGCCCACGGGCATCAACGTGCGCTACTACACGGCGGCCACCGGCGGTACGCTGGTCGGCACGGGCAACCCGTTCGTGACGCCGGCCCTCACGGCCAACACCACCTACTACGCCGAAGCTTTCTCGGGCGGGCAGGAAAACGTGGGCAAGGCTTCGACCACGGGCGCTGACGGTACCAACACCATCGGCGGCCTGTACTTCACCACGACCGGCGCCACCACCATTACCAGCGTAACGGTGTACCGCGCCGCCAACGCCGCCGCTGGCACCGCGACCATCCACCTGCTCAACGGCAGCACCACCAGCACCACCAACCCGGTGGCCACGGTGACGGTGCCCGTGCCGGCCAACACAACGGGTGCTATCGCGCCCGCAGTGCTCACGCTCAACTTTGCCGTACCCGCGGCGGGCAACTACACGCTGTACCTGAGCGCAGCCACGCCGAGCCTGATGCGCGACTACTCGACCAGCGCTGGCATTTCCTTCCCGTACGTATCGCCCAGCGGCACCGTGCGCATCACCGACGGCACCCTGGCCGGCTACTATTACTTCTTCTACAACTGGCAGATTGGGTCGGAGTGTGTGAGCACCAACGCGCGCACGCCGATTCAGGTGAACGTGACGCCGGGCCTGGTGGCCACGCTGGGCACAGCTTCGGCCACGAGCTGCGGCCGCACGCCCTACACGCTGAACGGCGCCATTGGCGGCACGGCCACGGGCGGCACCTACACCAGCTCGGGCACGGGCACCTTCTCGCCCAACGCCACCACGCTCAACGCCACCTACACGCCCTCGGCCGCCGACGTGGCCGCCGGCACCGTGACGCTGACGCTGACCCCCACCGGCCCCTCGGCCGCCTGCACCCAGACGGCGCAAACCGTTCTCTCGCTCTCCACGCCGCCCAACGCTTCGTTTAGCTACCCAGCCGGTACTTACTGCACCAACTCGCCCGTGACGGTAACGCCCGTGCTGGCACCAGGCGCTGTGGCCGGCACGTTCTCGACCACGGGCATCGGCCTGCGCATCGACCCGGTGACGGGTGTCATCACCCTGGCTAACACGAACATCGACGGCACCTTCACCATCACCAACACGGTGGCGGCCACGGGCGCCTGCAGCGGCTCGACGGCCGCGTCGGCCACCACGACGTTCACGGTCATCTTCGGCATCGGCCAGCCCACGCTCACGGCCACGCCGCAAGCGGGCGGCGCCGTGGTGCTGAGCACGCCGGCCACGGCGGGCGTGACCTACCAGTTCTACCGCTCGACGGGCGGCGGGGCGCCTGTAGCCGTGGGCACGCCCACCGCCACGGGCACGCTGCAGCTCACCGCCGGCGCGCAAAGCGGTTCCTACACGGTCGTGGCCATCTCGGCCAACGGCTGTACCTCCATCCCCTCGGCGGCGGTGACGGCTACGGTGCTGGGCACGCAAACGGCTTCGCTCAACGGCGTGAGCCTGCGCGTGTTCCCCAACCCGACGGCCGACGGCCAGCTGAGCGTGGAGCTGAGCGGCATCAACGCCAAGGCTTCGCAGCTGACGGTGCTGAATGCGCTGGGCCAGGTGGTGCACACCGGCACGGTAGCTGTTGGCACGGCACAGCTCCAGCTCAGCCAACTGGCTTCGGGCGTCTACACCTTCCGGGTGCAGACCGAGCAAGGCGTGCTGACGCAGCGCGTGGTACGCCAGTAGCGTAGCACTTCGCTTCATCAAAAAGCCCCGCTGGCATTGCCAGCGGGGCTTTTTTTGTGGGCATACGGCTGTAAGCGATACCACAAACGTCTTTTCAAATAGGAATATGTTTACATAAGTTATCAAAATAATTTATAGATATTATTGACATTATTAACTATTATGAAGAGATTGCCGAGGCTTGTCAGCTAACGCATTTTATCTACCACTTTACTCTTCTACTACTATGGGTCGAAATATCTACCAGTTGTTCATATACCTTTTGCTGGGGCCGTTCGTTAGTTATGGACAAAGTGCCGTGCAAACGGCGGCTAAGCTGCACCAGCTACACCAGCGCATAATCGCTGCAAAACCACCGTTTAATAAAGAGGCCGCAGCTGATACGGTATTGGAGTGCAGCCGGCAGTTTTTTCAGTTGCTGGCAACTGCCAAAGGCAAGTTGGCGAATGGTGATAAGCTTACAGTGGCAGAGGTACACAATGCATACCAAGACAATCCTTTCCTGAAGAGCACAGTAGAGGAAGTTTATCGTCGATTCACCGAAGCGACCATTGTAAAAAGCGACCAGCAAGCCGACTTGGAAGTCGGAATAACCCAAAAAAAAGTAGCAGCGGTGTTGGCTCAGGATAAATTGCTGAGCAACATCGCACAATTATTGGCGGCTCAACTGGTAGCGGACACGAGCAGGAATAACCGAACGGACTCCAACCGGTCAGATTTGCTGAAGAGGCTTTATCAGCATGCAACGGGCCAACCGTTGCCATCCGCATTCAAGGATAGTATCCAACTAATTCAAAGCGAATTAGTTGGTGCTGTGCATCAGAAGCTAAACACTTTTTATGCTGATTATACCAATATACGTGCTACGACAGAAGTGACCAGCGCAGCCAGTGGCTCCCTGCGAACGGCCTTGTGGAACTACCTGCGATTGTCTGCGCCCGCGGACAAGACCGGCAATGCTAATAAGGAGCGTCTACAACAGGCATACGCGGCCATGCGGCAACGCTATGCCGAACTGTCGGCTGCGCAGAACCAACGAAGGACCTCGGCAGTGGCGTTGAGTGAGGCACACCGCATCAGGCAGGATTTGGAAAGTGCGGCACTGCTTCCTTCTCTAAGCTTGGCTCCCGGCTTGAGCCTGCCAACTGCCGCGACCGTGCTGGCTGGTGGGGGTAAAGCCGCCCCGCCAGCTACGAGTGCTGAGGGGGCCATCATCGACGGAACGGCCCGCTTCCTAGCCGACCGCCTGAAGCAGGAATTGAATGCCACGTTTTTTCAGCACTTCGCCACGCTGCTACACGATTCTGCCTATGTGGAGTTGCAATGGCTGTTTCCAAGCACGGCGCGCCTGCTTAGCAGCGGTGCGGCCGATTACAGTACCGTGGTACAAACCTTGCGCGGTACTTTCGAGCGCGACTTGCGTGAACTGCTTTTCAACTATGGTACCCTGCTTGAAAACCAGCAGTTTTATACCCGGCGCTTGAACTTGGGACCGGAGGCGGAACGCCTACTTCATTTCACTTATGCTAGTTCGCGGGCCCTTTACTATCTCACGCACGGTGCGCACCCCGCCGACCTGCTCAACCGGCTGCAACAAGACCTGACGCGCAATGGCTTGCTAGCCAACAACGCCCCACTGGCCCAAACCCTGACCTTGACCAATGCCCTGTCGGAGGCCCTGCTCGATGGCAATGTTTTGGACCAGCACTGGTTGCCCACGCAACAGGTAGAAGCGTTGTTGCGCACCCCGGCCACGCGCGAACTGCTGCTGGGGGTATTGCTGGAGCGCATCAAGCAAACGCAACAGCTGGCTAATGTGGCCAAGTGGCTGCTTAAACCAACTGTTTTCAGGCCTTTGGTATTTGACTTTGTGGTGCTGAGCGGACAGCTCGAAAGCCAGGCTCAGCTCTTACGCGAACGGGCAAAACAGGCGCCCTTGCGCGCGGCTGACTTTGCGCCCTTGTGCCAAACCATGCTTAGCAGCTTGGAATGGGCCACGCAACGCAGCAATGCTTTGCTGGTGCAGGCAAACGACCCGGGGCGCATGAGTGACCCGCAGCTACAAGCCCGTCTCGCCTTGTACCGCAGCATCGGCGATGCGCTGCTGCAGGGCTTTGTGGCTGCCGACGGCGGGGATTACGGCGTGGCCCTTTCCAACTTACTCGATGTGGTGCTGCTTTCGTTGGGCCAGGAAAAGGCTCCCGCTGGGGGCGGTAATATCGGCCCGGCCCTTGACGCTGAGGCGCGGTTGCGTCAGCTGCCCCAGCCGGCCCGTACCCAACTCCTGAGCCTGCCTCAGTTGGTGCGTTACGGTTCTTTTATGGCGGCTGTGGCACAAGCCAAAAACGCCGATGACGTGAAAAGCGCTTTGGAAGCGGCTGCGCTGCCAGTGGGCAGCTCCAGCATTAAGCGGCTTAGCTTTAGTAGTTTTTCAATTAACGCTTTTACGGGCGTCACCACCGGCGCCGAATACGCTTACCTGACGCAGGCGCAACGGGTGGCCGGCCTGCCCGACGTAAACTATTGGCGCTACAACCTGGGGCCCACCGCACCCATCGGCCTCTCGTGGGCCTGGGGCCTGCGGGGCGCGGCCCTGCCTGTGCGGCGACGGGCGTTGCTGACTCCCACCTCTTGGTTGCTGCCCGCCACCCGCCAGCGCCAGCGCGCGGCCCGCAACCGCCGTCTCGACCAAGCTTATCGTTATTACGACATTGATGGGGAAGAGCGTTACTTGCGCGGCGCGGCAGTGGGCGTGTTCGTTTCGGTTATCGACCTGGGGGTGCCGGTGCTGCTGCGGTTCAACGACCCTCACGCTGCTCCCTTGCCCTCCAATATTGGTTTCCGGCAGGTGCTGGCCCCTGGCTTGTTTGGTTTTTACCACATGCGTGGCACGCCACTGAGTTTGTTTGCCGGAGCCCAGTTTACGCCCCAGTTGCGCGAACTTCGCCAGCTCACGCCGGATTCGGCGCGGGGCAATCGGAGCTTTAACAACCTCGATGCCCGCAATTCCATCCGGCTCAATGTAGGTATCACCGTCGACATTCCTTTGTTTCAACTTTACACCCGCAATGCGCCACGCACCCTCAGCCCCCGGCGGGCCGATGTGGAGCGGGTGGCTAAACGCGACGCTCGGGATTTGGAATCGTTGCGTGATGCGCAATACCAGCAAGGCGAAAAACGACGCAAAGCCGCTTGGCGTGATTCTACTACCCAAGCCACCCAACGCGCACTTAATGTGCTCACATCCGACCAACTGCGGCAATTGGGCCCAGAACTGGATGCTATGCTGCGCGCGTTGGAAGTTGAGTACGATAAACCAGCCAACGCCCTTTTTCGCCAGCTCAATGCTCCTTTGCTAGATTCCATGCGGCGGAACTGGGTACCCAAAGCCAAGAAAGCGGCCGCTACGGCCGCTCAAGCCAACGGCGAACAAACACGTGTTCAAACTCAGGCGTTGAACGAGCTGGCGCGTCTGCGTGCACTGATGCTGATGGCTGAAGCCGAGGCCAGGGCCGAATGGACCAAAAATGTTCAGAAGCGGGCTGCGGAACAAAGCCGCCATGCTGCTAAAGAAGGAAAGGCGGTAAATACGGGCCAACAGCCCACCTTCGCTCCAATACGCATACCTGTCGAGCCGAAATAGGCGGCAGTGTGCCCCCTGACGTCTCGTCATGGGCTTGGTGAATTATCTATTGCGTCGGGTTAAAACGACAAATCGCTGCCCCCAAACTTCGCTTTGGTTGCCGGCGGGCTGGTTAGGAGCGGGAAGGGTTCTGTGCACTTCCTCTATCCGGCAATGTGCGCAATGGCTAAGAATGAGGCGCACTGACAGGTGCTGGCTAGATGAAATAAGCCAAGTTGCTACTACCCGAAACCAGTTTTTTACTGATAACCCATAACCCACAACTCTTATGAAACATTTCTACCTATTGGGAATGCTACTGCTTCTGGTCAGTGCGGCGCGAGCCCAGTCGGCTACTGGAGGGCTGCCTACTGGTCTGCAGCGTGGTTTTGGCGACGAAGCCGACTCAGTTGCTCGGCCCCAACAGAAATACGAGTTGCTGTTACAGAGCTTTGAGTATAACACCGTGTCGTTTACCAAAGACTCAGACGATGCGGCGTTCATGGATTTTACGGTTTCGCAGCGCTACCCGCTGCCGCTGGTAGAATGGTTGCGCCTGTTCGCAGGCCAGCCGTGGCTGCTGGGCCGGTGGTGGCCCAATGTGCGCCCGCGTTACGAAATAGATTCGGCTTGTTGCCGTCCAGCTAAGCCCAGCCGGCGCAAATATTACAGTGCCGTCCGGCTTAACTTTGCCTTCAGTGGCCGGTTTGGACAGTATATCGGGACTCGCCCGTCGAGTCCGGTAATAGGCAAGCGTTTTAACCCATATCTGTTTCTAGAATACCATTTCCGGCACCCCAGTCTGGTGCCAAGGGGGGCCAGTGTCCGCGTGGGCTACGGGCATGAGTCCAACGGGCAAGGTATTGCTGATTCGGCTGCGTTTTACGCTACCGTTGCCAATAGCCACGGAACCGAACGCGACACGCGTGATTATATTAGTCGGGGATGGGATTATTGGGGCGGCGACGTGTCATGGAACCTGTACGAAACCCCCAACCGCAAGCACGTGGTAGTGGCTGACTTAGCTGGCCGGGCTTACCTGCGTCGCGGAGCACTACAGGGCGAAAAAGAAGAATATCGACGCTGGGAACAGCCTTGGGCTGGAAGTAACCTACGCCGCAACGAGGTAAGCGGACTAGCAGCGTCGCTGGAATATGTGAGCGAATGCGAGTTTTTTAACCGGGTCCGGCTCAGCGCCGAAACCGGTATGACCCGGCCGTTTCGCTACAATTCGTGGCGGGCCTTGGTGTGCTTGCGGGTAGGACAGTTGCCGGTGTTTGCCAGTTACGCCGACGGCTATAATGGCGACTTGGCCCAGTTTGGCATCCGCAATCAGAGCGTGTCGGCGGGGCTGCTTCTAACCTCTTTCGGTTTTCCTGCCCTGCCTCACCGTCCAACCATGCGCTGACAAAACCAGCCGAAGGTCAATAAAAAATGCTCCAGCGCCTGGCTGAAGCATTTTTTATTATGATAACATCTGCTAGTAGCCGTACCGCCTCACGGCGTGTTCGTCACCACTTGGGTGCCGGTGGGCGCGTTGGCCTCGGCGGCTTTGTCCTTGAGCGTGCCCAGCTCGCGGCCTACTTTAGTGAAGGCGGCAATGGCCTTGTCGAGGTGCGCGCGGGTGTGGGCGGCCGAAAGCTGCACCCGGATGCGGGCCTTGCCCTGCGGCACCACGGGGTAGTAGAAGCCCACCACGTAGATGCCTTCATCCAGCATCTTAGCGGCAAATTCCTGGGCCAGCTTGGCATCGTAGAGCATGACGGGCACGATGGGGTGCTCGCCGGGCGTGATGTCGAAACCGGCTTCGGTCATCTTCGCGCGGAAGTACTTGGTGTTTTCTTCAAGCTGGTCGCGCAGCTTCGTGCTTTCGGTCAGCAGCTCCAGCACGCGCAGGCTGGCGCCCACAATGGCGGGGGCCAGCGTATTCGAGAAGAGGTAGGGGCGGCTGCGCTGGCGCAGCATGTCGATGATTTCCTTGCGGCCCGAGGTGAAGCCGCCCATGGCGCCGCCCAGGGCCTTACCCAGCGTGCCGGTGATGATGTCGACCCGGCCCATCACGTCGCGGTACTCGTGGGTGCCGCGGCCGGTCTTGCCCAGGAAGCCCATTGAGTGGCATTCGTCTATCATCACCAAAGCCTGGTACTTGTCGGCCAGGTCGCAGATTTTGTCGAGCTGCGCAATAGTGCCGTCCATCGAGAACGAGCCGTCCGTGACGATGATGCGGTGGCGCGTGCCCTTGGCCTGGGCGTCCTGCAGCTGCTTTTCCAGGTCGGCCATGTCGTTATGGGCGTAGCGGTAGCGCTGGGCCTTGCACAGGCGCACGCCGTCGATGATGCTGGCGTGGTTCAGGGCGTCGGAAATAATGGCGTCCTGCTCGTTGAACAGCGGCTCGAACACCCCGCCGTTGGCATCAAAAGCGGTGGCGTAGAGGATGGTGTCCTCGGTGCCCAGGAACTCGGCCAGATTCTGTTCCAGCTCTTTGTGGATATCCTGCGTGCCGCAGATGAAGCGCACCGACGACATGCCGTAGCCGTGCGTGTCGATGGCTTCTTTGGCGGCCTTGATAACCTCGGGGTGTGAGCTGAGACCCAGGTAGTTGTTAGCGCAGAAGTTCAGCACATCGCCAGCCTCGCGGGTTTCGATTTCGGCGCCCTGGGGCGAGGTGATGATGCGCTCCTTCTTGTAAAGGCCGGCGTCTTTAATTTCCTGGAGCTGCTGCTCAAGGTCGGGTTGGAGGGTGGCGTACATGGTGGTGGGATGGTGAGTATCTAGTTAGAGAAAGGGCTGAAAAACTTTTTGAATTTGAAATCAGTGGGCAGCCAAGCGAAAGAATGTTTTATGACTTCGGTTTTGACAGCAGGCAATATCGTGAGCCAATCAATGTCATCGCACAGCAGCGAGGTTACGACCAGCGTCCGGCCACTGTTCAGGTGCATAACGGTATAGCTGTAGTCAGCACTGGCCGTGCGGCTGGCTGGCGGAGTGTAGCGGGAGAGGGAGTCTATTTCCGATAGTGCAAAAGTGAGCGAAAGCTCCCGGTTAAAGTACGTCATTCGCTTTTCTGCCCGGTTGAAGCAGAAGCGCGCTCGGCCATCCCACCGCCGGTAGGTGTAGTATAAACAGATGGCTGGAAACTGGCGCCACGCAACGAGTAGTGATGCCGGTGTTGCAATCAAAGCAAACGAAGCGGCATCGTGCGCTACCGCAAATATCCACGGCCCTACCAGAAGTGTTACCCCAAATAATGTCTGGAAAAGCGTCCACCAGAAACTCATCTCGCGCCAGGACCTATGCACAAAGCAAACGACGGGCCGGTTCAACCTCTGCATGTGGAAATAAGAGTCGGCACTCAGCCCAAGAGGCAGCCCAATGACCAGCAATAAAACGAAAAGTAGCAGCCCAGTTTCTGGAGTCATGGCAGCAGCAAACTTGAGGTGAGAAGTGGCGGGCTGCTTATCGTTGGTTGCGGTTGTGTCATTACCCCTATCGGCCTGCTGGCAAACGGCTAAAAAACGCCTGCACGCCCTTGCGTCCGCTGTCCATCAGCTGCTTTTTCTGAGTATCTGAAATGCGCTTGATTTTGGGGCTGAAATTCAGGAAATCAATGCTGATGGTGCGGCGCTGGTCGGCGGGCTGCACGGGGTTGAGGTTTTCGAGGGCCACGGTGTAGAGGGCGGCCAGGTAGGAGTTGAAATCCTGAATGTCGTAGGGGGCCAGCTGCTGGCGGCCGGTGGGGGAGGTGTCAAGGGGAATCTGCTCGGCGCGGTCGAGGCGCAAACCCAGCGTTTCGGGGTTGAAAACGCGGCCGCGCACATCGGCGGGACCGGTGAAGCCGGCAGGCAGGTAGCGCGGGTAGTCAAATAAATCGACTGGGTAGTTGGCCAGCAGGCCGCCGTCGACCAACACCTGCGTGGGCTGGCCGGGCTTGGGGTCGCCGGTGATGACGTTGTTCTGGGCATCGAGCAGCACGGCCCGGAAGTAGAGCGGGATGCTCATGCTGATGCGCACGGCATCGGCCACGCGCATGGTGGGGTTGGTTTCGTAGCTGAACACCTGCACGCGCTGCTGGGTGAGGTTGGTGCCGGTGGTGTAGAGGTCGCGGAAGCGGGTGGGCTCTTTTTGCGCCAGTCCGTGCAGCTCGGCCAGGGTGAGATTGGGCTTCTGGGTTTTGCGGGCCACCAGCTCGCTGAGGTAGGTGCTGAACTCGTCGCCCCGGTACCAGCCGTACTGGGTGATGAGCCGGTGCGTGCCCCCAAAGAAGATAAACCGCCCGTCATTCAGCCGCTGCACGGGCGTGGCGTTCACCACGTCGATGATTTCCTGGGCCGAGTAGCCCACTGCCAGCAGCGCCGCCTGAATGGCTCCGGCCGAGGTGCCGCCCACCCGCCGCAGGCCAGCCAGCACCCCGCGTTGCTCCAGCTCCTGCAAGGCGCCGCCGTAGGCAATGCCGCGGATGCCGCCGCCTTCCATCACCAGGTTGCGGTAGGGCGGGGTGGGAGAAGTTTGGGCGTGCAAGGCGGTGCTGCACAGCAGCGTGCTCAAAGCAAAAAGCAGTAAAGCTAGTCGGGACGTCATTGGCCCAAAGATACCGGCACTCCCGGAGCGCTGCGGCGGAACGACAATTGGCAATGAGCCGAAACGGCGTAGAGACACAGCATTTCGCGTCTCGTCATTAAACAAAATCGTTGTTGCGGCGCCATGCGACGAGCCGCAAAAAGTGGCGCCTCCGCTCTTGCGGTGGATGCGCTTGCTAGTGAATTCAATCCAATTGCTACTGCGCCTGCTCCTGTTCCTTGGCAAAGTCGCGCAGCAACAGGGCCACTTCGGGGCAAGGCTCGGCGGTGAGGCCCACGGCGGCGGGCTTGGGCAGGCACCGGGCCACTTTTTCCAGAAAGGCCGCGTCGACGGACGCATAAGCCATGGGCCAGCGGCCGAAGGAGCGTAACTCAACGGGGCCGTAAGAGAGCGTGGTCACGTCGTAGTGCCGCGCGTCGTCGTTGATGCGGGCATACAAGTCGCTCAAGGCCGGCTCAGGGCCTTCGAGCAGCTGCAAAAACTGCCCTTTGGCATAGAGCAGCATGCCAGTGATGCGGGCCTGCTGGTTGTAGAGGCGGGCCTTGCGTACCAGTGCACCAAGAGTGACTTCGTGCACAGCACGGGAAGCCTCGCTGCGGTATACCAGCGAGAAGAGGGGAGAAGATTCAGGCATAGGACCGGGCGCCCTGGGTGAGGCGCACAAGCAACGTGGAAGATGACAATACGTAGCAAGCCACGCTTGGGCTACATCGGGCCCGGTATCTTTGCGCCCAAACTCCCATCCCACCCCCTCATTCAACACGCTCCATGACCCCTACTTCCGGCGACCCCGCTACTTCTGTTTTACCCGGCTCGGTGCTGGTAATTGGCGCCTGCGGGCAGCTGGGCCTGGAGCTGGTGGCCGCCCTGCGCCAGCGCTACGAGCCCCACCTGGTGGTGGCCGCCGACGTGCGCCCCCCCAAGAACCCCGAAATGCTGGCCGGCGGTCCCTTCGAGCTGCTCGACGTGCTCGACCGCACCCGCCTCGATAAGCTCATCCGCCAGTACCGGCCCAAGCAGATTTACCACCTCGCCGCCCTGCTCTCGGCCACGGCCGAGAAAAACCCGCTCTTTGGCTGGCAGCTGAACATGGATGGCCTGCTCATCGTGCTGGAAGCGGCCGTGGCCCACGGCGTGGCCCAGGTGTATTGGCCTAGCTCCATTGCCGTGTTCGGGCCCGACACCCCGCGCGACCACACGCCGCAGGTCACCATCATGAACCCCAACACGGTGTACGGCATCAGCAAGCTGGCCGGCGAGCAGTGGTGCGAGTGGTACCACCGCAAGCACGGCCTGGATGTGCGCAGCCTGCGCTACCCCGGCCTCATCGGCTACAAGAGCCTGCCCGGCGGCGGCACCACCGACTACGCCGTGGACATCTACCACAAGGCCGTGGCCGGCGAAAACTACGAGTGCTTCCTCGAGGACGACACTTATCTGCCCATGATGTACATGCCCGATGCCCTCAAGGCCACGCTGGACCTCATGCACGCCCCGGCCGAGCAAATCAAAGTGCGCACCAGCTACAACCTGGGCGCCATGAGCTTCTCGCCAGCCGAAATCACGGCCAGCATTCAGAAGCACGTGCCCAACTTTGAAGTAACCTACAAGCCCGACGCCCGTCAGCAAATCGCCAACTCCTGGCCCGCCAGTATCGACGATTCCAAGGCCCGCCAGGACTGGGGCTGGCAGCCCGATTTCGACCTCGACAAGATGACGGCCGATATGCTGCTGCACCTGAAGGAAATGCAGCCGGCGTAGTTCAGGGAATAAGGAAAAAGGGATAGGGGATAAGGCCAGGCTAATGATGCAGTTGGTCTTATCCCCTTTCCCTTTTTCCATTTGCCCTGGCTAATCTACCTGCAAGCGGCTGGTGGCAGCGCCGCAACGCACCACATATAAACCCTTGGTGAGGCCTGCGACATCGAGTGTAGCGGTAGTAACATGGGCTGGCAACACCTGGCGGCGCACTTCGCGGCCCACGGCGTCGAGCAGTTGCACCTGGCGCGCCGCTTCGCTGGCTTCGGGCCAGGTGAGGTGCACCGCGCCGGTGGCGGGGTTGGGGGCTAGGGCGAATGCCACGCCTGTGGCCGGGGTGGTGGCATGCGTCACCAGCAGGTCGGTGCTGAGCCGCGCCACGTAGGCCATGCCATAGCCGCTGTTGGTGTTGAGCGTGTGGGGGCCAAAAGTCGCCGGGCCGGTGCAGGAGCCGGCCACAGTGATGTTACCCGCGGCATCGACCACGGTCGGGCCCGCAATGTCGCTGCCGCCCCCGCCGCCGCGCACGGCTTGTAGCCACTGCCCGCTGGGGCTCAGCGTGGCCACGAAGGCATCGTACTGCCCGGCACTGGTGACGGTATTGCTACCAAAGTCGGCCGAGAGTGTGGGGCTGAAGCCGCCGTACGGCCCGAAAAGGCCCGTCACAATGGCGTTGCCAGCCGTGTCAAAGATGACGGAGTAAGGAATATCGTTGGCTGCGCCGCCGGCGCGCACGGCCTGCGTCCACTGCCCGGCGGTGTTGAGTTTGGCCACGAACACGTCATAGCTGCCCGCGCTAGTCAGCGCAAGGTTGCCGAAGGTGGCGGTTTCAATCAGCACGCCAGTCACGGCCACGGTGCCGGCTGCATCCACCGCCAGCGAGTTGATGACCGAGGGCGGGGCGCTATTGCTGCGCGACTGCACGGGCGCCACGGCCTGCGTCCATTGGCCGGTACTGGTGTTGAGACGCGCCACAAAGGTGCCCTCGTTGCGGTTGGAAGTCAGAGTGGTACTGCCGAATGTGATGTTGCTGCCACAGCGGCCGGCCACCACGGCATTGCCGGCGGCATTCAGCGCCAAAGCGCTGGGCTGGGCGCCGTAAGGGGGCGTGCCTTGGCTGAGGAGCGTCCAGGTACCGGTGCCCAGGTTGAGCCGGGCCACAAACAGCTGCATGGCCCCAGCCGGCCCGTTGAAGGCGCTGTTGCCCAGGTTGCCAACGCCAGTGATGGTGCCCACGACCAACATATTGCCGGTGCCGTCGGGCACCATGTCCGCCACGTAGTCGGTGCCAGTGCCGCCGGCGCGCACGGCCTGCGTCCACTGGCCGGTGGTGCTGAGCGTGGCCACGAAGGCATCGGCGTTACCGGCGGTGATGAGAGTATTCGGACCAAACGCCGCCGTGGCGCCCGGCACCAGACCACCAAAGCTGCCGCCCACCACGGCGTTGCCAGCAGCGTCCAGTTCCAGCGTTGCTGCCCCGTCCTGGCCCGGGCCGCCGGCGCGCACGGCCTGCAGCCACTGGCCGGTGGGACTGACCTTGGCCACGAAAATGTCATTGTAGCCGGCGCTGGTCAGCGTGGTATTGCCCAGTGTGAAGCTGCCATAGAAGCTGCCGGCCACCACCGTGTTGCCGAAGGCATCCTGGGCCACGGCGGAAATGCTGGAGCCCCCAAACCCCGTATTGTTGTCGACGATGGCGCTGGGCGCCGCGGCCCATTGCCACATAGGAGCCTGCGCGCGGGCCAGGCCGGGCGCCGCCAGCAGCCCCAGGCAAACAGCAGTGCGCAGATGCAGGGTAAACTTTTTCATGTGGGAAAAGGCTGAGAGTTAGAAACAGTGGAAGGAACGTCGCGGCGTCGCCGCTACAACTCGGATATAGAAGTAAACAGCCACGACTAGTGCTGTTTGTTTTCTGACCGGCTTTTCGGCGCTTTAGTTGCTTGCCCTCACCAAACTGTTTTCGACTGCGGCCCGCCGGCCCTGCCACCAAAAGGCCAGCCCCACCGCCAACCCCACGGCCCCCTGCACTGCCACCGTGTGCGGCGCCCCCATGTGCCGCGCCAGCCAGCCCACCAGCAGCGCCCCCAGCGGCTGAATGCCCTGGAAGGCCATCACGTAGTAGCTCAGCACCCGGCCGCGCATGTGGTCGGCCACATTGGTTTGAATGGCCGTGTTGGTGCCCGCGATGAAGAGCATCATGCCCGCTCCGCCCAGCGTGATGAATACTAGTGCCACGGCCAGCTGCGGGCTGAGTGCAAAAACCAGCACGCTGGCGCTGAACACCAGCGCCGCGTAGGTGATGAGCTGCGTGCGCCGCCCACCAGCCGGCTGCGCAGCCAGATAAAAGGCCCCCACCAGCGAGCCCAGTCCCGACAGGCTGTTCAGCCAGCCAAAGGTGCCGGCTCCGCCATGAAACACGTCCTTGGCAAATACCGGCAGCAGCGTTCCAAAGGGCATCACGCAGAAGCTGATGCCCGCCATGAGCAAAATCTGACGGCGCAGCATCGGGGCCTGTCGAAGGTAGGCCCAGCCCTCGCGCAGGCCCTCCCAGGCGCCGGGGCGGTGTGTGCGCACGGGGCGGGGGGCCATGCGCATGAGCAGCAGCGAGGCCACCACCGCCACAAAGCTCACGGCATTCACCACGAAGCAGGGGCCCTCGCCGAAGCGCGCCAGCAGCAGCCCCGCCACGGCCGGGCCCACCAGCCGGGCCAGGTTTACCATGGTCGAGTTCAGGGCGATGGCGTTGGGCAGGTGGGCGCGGTCGTCCACCAGCTCGGCAATGAGCGACTGTCGGGCCGGAATATCGAAGGCGTTGATGGTGCCCAGCAGCAGGCTCAGGCCGGCCACGGCCCAGGTGGCGTAGTGCCCACTGAGCACCAGCCAGGCCAGAACGGTGGCCTGCACTAAGGAGGCAACCTGCGTGAAGAGCAGCACGCGGTAGCGGCTGTAGCGGTCGGCTACGGTGCCGCCGTAGGGCGAGAGCAGCAGCGTCGGTATTTGCCCGCAAAACGACACCAGCCCCAGCAAAAAGGCCGAGTGCGTGGCATTATACACCAGCCAGCCCACGGCCAGCCGCTGCATCCAGGTGCCAATGAGCGAAACGGACTGGCCGGCGTAATAGAGCCGAAAATTGCGGTGCTGCAGCGAGCGAAAAACCCCGGCCACGCGCTAGGCTTTCTGACGGGAGGCGTCGGCTTGCCCGGCCGCTTTGGCCTCGGCAATGCGGTTGCCGCCGGGGCGCTGGGGCACGTTGAAGAGCAGCGAGGTAGCCCACGGCACCAGGAAACAAAGCACCGTGAGCACGGTCAGAACCACGTCGGCGGTTTCGCCTTCCAGGGCCTCGCTCACCGGGTGGCCGGGCAGGAAGTGGCTTACCAGTGAAAGCAGCAGCTTGAGGCCCAGCAGCGCAATGACCACGAAGGCGGCCGTTTCCAGAAAGGGGTACTTGCCCATGAGCAGCACGAAGCCCTGCGCCACCAGCCGCATGGCCAGAATGCCGATGAACACGCCCACGCAAATCAGAATCAGGTTGTCGGTGAAAGCCACCACCGCAAACACGTTGTCGATGCTAAAGGCCAGGTCCATCAGCTCAATGAGGGCCACCGTGGCCCAGAACTTTCCAAATAGCCCCAGCGTGTTGCGGTAAATCCAGCTTTTCTCCTTCTCAATTTTTTCCTCGTCGTGCGCCGGGCCGGCCTTGAAATGGTCGTACACCAAATACAGCAGGTAAAGCCCGCCCAGCGGTTTCAAAAACCAGAATTTGATGAGAAACGACGCGAACAGAATGCACAGCCCGCGAAAAATGTAGGCGCCGAAAATGCCGTAGCGCAGCGCCTTTTGCCGCTGCTCGCGGGGCAGGTCGCCCACCATGGTAGCCAGCACGGCGGCATTGTCCACCGACAACAGGCTTTCGATGATGACCAGGTTGCCCACGATGGCCAGCGAGGCCAACGGGTTCTGTATGATTTGCTCGATGTAGTGGTTCACGGCGGAGAAGCTGGGGTAGCAGGGTAACGCGGCAGATTGGGTAAAGATGCCCGCGCGCCTTAAGTACAAAAGAACGTCATGCCAAGCGTAGCCGAGGCATGACGTTCTTTTAATCAGAGTTGGATAATGCCCAGCAGCAGCGACACGGTCAGCATCACCAGCACTGTGCCGCCGGCCCACTTCAGCGTGAAGCGCTGGTGCGCGCCGATGTCGACCCCGGCCAGACCCACCAGCAAATACGTGGACGGCACCAGCGGGCTGAGCAAGTGCACCGGCTGCCCCAGCAGCGAGGCCTTGCCCATGGTGGCCGCCGAAATGCCGAACGCCGACGCCGCCTTGGTGAAAAACGGCAGAATGCCGAAGTAAAAGGCGTCGTTCGACATGAAGAAGGTGAGCGGCGCACTCGCCAGCCCCGTGAGCACCGGGAAGTGCGGGCCCAGCGACTGCGGCACCAAGGCCACGAAGGATTGCGCCATGGCATCCACCATGTGCGTGCCGCTAAGAATACCCGTGAAAATGCCTGCCGCAAACACCATGGCCGCAACCGACAGCGCATTGCCCGCATGGGCCGCAAACCGCTGCCGCTGTTGCGCCAGGTTTGGGTAGTTGAGCACCGCTGCCAGTGCAAAGGCCAGCATAAACAGCACCGGCAGCGGCAGCAACTCGCGCACCAGCGCCACCATCAGGGCGATGGTGAGCAGGGCATTAAGCCACAAAAGCTTGGGGCGGCGTAGAGCTTTTTCTTCGGCTGAAATTTCCAAGTCGGGTACTTCGGGCAGGGGCTGGGCCACGCCGGCAGCCAAGCCAAAAACGGCCGCTTTTTCTTCGGTTTTAGCCCGGCTTAAGTGCTCCAGCCCGAGGCGCTTGCGCTCGCGCAGGCCAAAGCGCCAGGCCACAAAAAACACCCACACCAGCCCCGCGCCCATGGCCGGAATCAGCGGGTTGAAAAGCTGGGTGCTGTCGAGGTGGAGCACGCTCATGGCGCGGGCAGTGGGGCCGCCCCAGGGCAGAATGTTCATCACGCCGCCCACCAGCATGTTCATGCATGTCAGTATCAGTGGGTTTATGCCCAGGCGGCGGTACAGCGGCAGCATGGCCGTCACCACAATGATGTAGGTGGTGGCCCCGTCGCCGTCCAGCGACACCAGCAGGGCCAGCAGGGCGGTGCCGACGATGATTTTCAGCGGGTCGCCGTGGGCCACGCGCTGGATGCGGTTGATGACCGGGTCGAACAGGCCGGCGTCCGTCATCAGCCCGAAGTACATGATGGCAAACACCAGCATGATGCCCGTGGGCGCAATATTCTTGATGCCGTCGAGCATCATCGGCCCCATTTGCCCCGCAAAACCGCAGAGCACCGCAAACGCCACTGGCACCAGCAGCAGCGCCGTAATGGCCGAAAGACGGTTCGTCATAATCAGCACCATAAAGGTGAGAATCATGGCAAAGCCAGCAAGTGCGAGCATGGTGGTGGATTTGTGGATGGGTGGAGTGGTGGGTTGGCAGAACGGGCTGGCCGAGTAAAAAGAGCGGTCATGCTGAGCGTAGCCGAAGCATCTCTACCGCTTCGTTGCGCGGCTCACCATCCGCAGGCAACGAATTCGTCCCACCTCATTCGTTGCAGCGAATGATTTACTGCCGCGGGAGAGATGCTTCGACTGCGCTCAGCATGACCGTTCTTTTATAACTCGCTTGCCTAGAAGCTGAACCGCAGCGACGTGAAGTAGTATGCGCCCATGAAGCCGAACTGCGAAGTGAAGCGCGTGTAGGGCGTCTGGCCCGAGGCCGTGAGCGAGGGGAAGGCGATTTCGTCGGGGTACACGTTGAAGAGGTTGTTGGCGCCCACGGTGAGGCCCACGCGGGGCGTGAATCCGTAGGTGAGCGAGGCATCAGTGATGACTTTGGCCGAGAAGGTCTGGTCTAGTTCCGCCGTGCTCTGGATGGCGGTTACTTCGCCGAAGCGGGTGGCGCGCACCAGGCCTTCGAGCTTCTTGAAACGGTAGTTGACCGAGCCGATGAACTTGGAGCGCGGCTGGGCCACCTCAATCAGGCCAATCATCACGCGGTCGACGAGCGGGGTGCCCAGGTTGGCCAGCGAGGCGGGGGTGCGCACTTCGCCCACCACTTTGGTCGAGTTCAGGGCCATGGCCAGGTTGAGGCCCATTTCCTGGTCGCGGTCCATCTTTTTGCGGTAGCTGGCCACCACGTCGAGGCCGCGGGTGCGGGTGTCGAGGGCGTTGGAGAAGAACTGCACCTGCGCGTAGCCCGAGCCGGCGAAGGTGGGCGCCAGGGCCGGCTTGGTGGCGTCGAGCTGGCCTGAAATTACTACCCGGTCGGTGATGTCAATCTGGTAGGCATCGGCCGTGAACACGAGGTCGGGCGTGACCTGGGCCGTGAAGCCGAGGTTGTAGTCCAAGGTGGTTTCGGCCTTGAGCTGGCCCACGCCCAGCTTCTGCACGTAGGGGTTGTCGTTGCGCAGGTGGGCAATGGGATAGGAGTCGAACACGCCGTTGAGCGTCAGCCACTGGGCGTCGGCGTAGTTGGAGTAGTAGAGCTGGTGCATGGACGGTGCCCGGAAGCCCCGGTTGAGTGAGCCACGCACCGAAAACATCTCCGAGAACTTGTAGCGGGTCGAAATCTTGCCGCTCACGTTGGAGCCGAAATCGGAGTAGCGCTCGAAGCGGCCGGCCACGCCCACCAGCCAGTTGTCGGTGATGTCGCTGAGCACGTCCACGTACACGCCCACATTATTGCGGGTGCGCTCCACGGCGTTCACGGCCGCAATGCCTTCGCGGCCGCTGCTGCCCACGTCGGGGTTGTTGGTGGTCACGGGGCCTTTTTTCCAGGAGGCTTCGTCGCCGGCCAGCAGCTGGTAGTTTTCCACCCGGAACTCGCCGCCGTAGCTCAGCGCCAGGGATTTCAGGTTGCCCACCGTGAAGCCCTTCGATACGTTCACGTTGGCCAGCACCTGCCCAAACTTGTTGGTGCCGGTGTAGAAATCAGTGGGCGAAGCGCTGCCATACGACGGGTTCACCGTGTGGTTGGCGTAGGTCTTGATGGTGTTCTGGCCGCCGCCGAGGCTGAAATCGAGGGCCCAGCCGCTGGCCGTTTTGCGGCGCAAACCCACCGTGGAGGCCACATCGAGCACCGTGGCCGGGAACACGGGATTGTAGCCGTTCGGAAACAGCGAGAGCACCGCCCGCGCCTTGTTGCTGGGGTTGCGGAAGAAGCCGTAGGCCGTCATGTCCTTATAAGACAGGCCGCCGAAGGAATAGAGGCGCCACTTCTCGCCCATAGCCACCTCGCCGTTATAGAAAAACTGGCCCATGGTGTTGCGGGCCGTGCCGTACTTGGTCACGTGGCGGTTGAAGTTGTTCTGGGCCACCAGGGCGTCGTCGGTGGCTTTGTCGGAGTTGTACACGCGGCCAGTATAGTCGCCCGAGCGGTCGGTGGGGTCGTTGTGGTGGCCCTGCACGGTCAGGTTCAGGAAGCCGTCGCGCTTGCCCACGGGCAGGCCGAAGTTCAGGCCCGTGTCGTAAGTGGCGCCGTCGCCCTTGGCCGTGATGCCGTAGTTGCCGGTCACCACGCCGCCCCGCGGGTTGGCCTTGAGCACGATGTTCACGATGCCGGCAATGGCGTCGGAGCCGTACTGGGCCGCCGCGCCGTCGCGCAGAATCTCCACCCGCTCGATGGCAGCCGTGGGAATGGCGTTCAGGTCGGTGCCCACCGAGCCGCGGCCCACCACGTTGTTCACGTTCAGGGCCGAGGACTGGTGGCGGCGCTTGCCGTTCACGAGCACCAGCGTCTGGTCGGGGCCCAGGCCGCGCAGGGTGGCCGGGTCCACATACGAAGTCACGTTGCTGATGGCGTGCTTGGTCGAGTTGAAGGAGGGCGCCGTGAAGTGAATCATCTGGCCCAGCTCGGTCTGGCCGGTTTTGGTGATTTCCTTGGCCGTGAGCACGTCCACGGGCACGGGCAGGTCCACGTTGGTGCGGGCTTCGGAGGCGCGGTTGCCCACCACAATCACGTCGGCGGTGGTATGGGTGGTGGTTTTCATGGGTACATCCAGCGTGGTGGCGCCGGCCGGAACGGGTACCTCACGCAGCTCGTAGCCCACGTAGGATACCACCAGCACCTCGCCGTCGTCCACGTCCAGCTTAAAGCTGCCGCTGGCGTCGGTGGTGGTGCCGCGGTTGGTGCCTTTTACCGCCACCGAGGCAAAAGCCAGCGGGCTTTGGTCGTTGCCATCGAGGATGCGGCCGGTGAGCGGCCGGCGTGCCAGCGGGCTGGAATCGTTTGGGGCCACAGACACAGCCGTAGCCGCCGAAGCGGCAGCAGCCGGACCGGCCACCCCGCAAGCGGCCAGCAGCAGCGCCGCGCCCGCCGTCCGGGCCGAAAGGGGAGAGGAGGGTAGGATTCGCTTCATGGGAATTTTGGGAAAGTGAGAATGTTTTCGTGGTTTAGGGAAGCGAAGTAGCGGGGCGATTTAGAATACATTTGGAAGAAATTGGAATTTTGAAAAATAAGTGAGTGGGCGCTTACTTATTTCTTTTATGCATCGATATAAGGACTGTCATCCTGAGCGCAGCGAAGGACCTTATCACATCAGCACCGTTTTGGCTTCACTGCAAGCAGTTCAAAGCTGATAAGGTCCTTCGCTGCGCTCAGGATGACAGCCTTTGTCTTTTCAATCGACTCGCAAACGGCCCTACCTTGCCGCCCATCCCCAGCGAACCCCCTACATGAAATTGCTTCTCGTCGAAGATGAGCCGGCGCTGCTGGCCAGCGTGGTGAGCTACCTACAAGCGCAGCGCTACATCTGCGAAGTGGCCACCACCTACGCCCAGGCGCAGGAAAAAATGCTGCTGCACGACTACGAGTGCATCGTGCTCGACCTTACCCTGCCCGGTGGCGACGGCCTCGACCTGCTGCGCGAGCTGCAAAAACACCAGAAGGCCGCCGGCGTCATCATCACCAGCGCCCGCGCCGCCGTGGATGACCGCATTGCCGGCCTGGAGCTGGGCGCCGACGACTACCTGCCCAAGCCCTTCTATCTGCCCGAACTCAGCGCCCGCATTGCCGCGCTGGTGCGCCGCCGCCACTACCAGGGCACCAACCTGCTGCAAGCCGGCGAGCTGGCCGTGGACGTGCCCGCCCGGCGCGCCTCCGTGGCCGGCAAGTCGCTCACCCTCACCCGCACCGAGTTCGACCTGCTGCTCTTGCTGCTGGCCAACCAGGGCCGCGTCATCACCAAGGGCGCTATTGCCGAGCACCTGTCCGGCGATGCGGCCGAGCAGTTCGACACGTTCGAGAATGTATACGCCCACGTCAAAAACCTTAAGCGCAAGCTTACCGAGGCCGGCGCGCCAAACTACATTCGGATGGTATATGGGCTAGGGTACCGGTTCGAGCCGAACTGAGGCTGCTGATGGCTACAGGAATAGAAACAATGTCATGCTGAGCGCAGTCGAAGCATCTCTACCGCAGTAGTAACCCAATCGTCAGGATTAGTTGCGCGGTAGAGATGCTTCGACTGCGCTCAGCATGACCTTCGAATGGCACCCCTCTCCATCAAAAAATGAAGCTCCTGGCCCGCACCACCGTTTACTTCCTTATCTACGCCAGCGTGGTGGCTGGGGCAGGCACATTCGTGTACTACGAATTCATCCGCAAAATCTACTATGTCTATGTCGACCGCACGCTGAGCCGGCGCAAGCTGCGCGTCGAAAATGACCTGCGCCTTTACCTGCGCTCACCGGCCGACCTTGAATTCTGGCACCGGCTCGACCACAACGTAGAATTCGTGCCGCTGACGACGCCTGGGCCGCCTGCCGCATTTAGCGTGCGGATGATGTACAATCAGCTGGTGAAAAAGACAGTACCCTACCGGCAGTTGGCGGCGCCGGTGATGTTCCAGGGGCTGCCCTACCGCTTGGAGCTGCGCACCACCATGCTCGATAGCCAGGAGCTGCTGGCGCGCATTGTACAGGCGGGCGCGCTGCTGTTTGGGGCGCTGCTAGTGGGGCTGTTGGTGCTGCAGCACGTGCTGGCCCGGCGCTTGTGGGCGCCCTTCTACCGCACCCTGGGCGAGCTGCAGCGCTACAAAATCGACCAGCCCGAACCGGTGCACCTGGCCCCCACACGCATCCCCGAGTTCAAGGAACTGAATACGGCGCTGGGCCGGCTCCTCAACCGCAACCAGCGCATCTACCGGCGGCAGCGCGAGTTCACCGAAAACGCGGCCCACGAGCTGCAAACGCCCCTGGCCATCCTGCGCACCAAGCTCGACATGCTGGTGCAGGCGCCTGGCCTGACGGAGGAGCAGGCCGGCCACATCGAGCCGCTGCTCGACGTGACGCAGCGCCTTACTCACCTCAGCCGCAGCCTGCTGTTGCTGGCCCACCTCGACCAGCAGTTGTTCTTCCCCACCGAAACCGTGGACCTGGCCGCCACCATTCGCACCCAGCTGGGCCACCTGCGCGAGCAGCTGGCCGCCACCAACCTGCACCTCGAAACCGACCTGGCGCCCAACCTGCCTTTGGCCGCCAACCGCTCCCTGCTCGATATTCTGGTGAGCAACCTGCTCAGCAACGCCATCCGCCACAATGTACCCGGCGGCGCGGTGCGCGTGCAGCTTACTCCCCACCAATTGGTAGTCGAAAACACCGGCCGCCCCCGCGCCCTACCCGCCGACCAACTCTTCGTACGCTTCCGGCCCGGACCCGAGCGCCTGCCCGGCAGCGTGGGCCTGGGCCTGGCCATTGCCCGGCAGATTTGCGAAACCTATGGCTTTCTGCTAAGCTACCATTACGAGGAACCCGGCCGCCACCAGATGCGGGTGCGGTTGGGCTGAGGCACAATTGCCTGTCATCATGCGCTGTGCTCAGCACGACAGACAGGGCCCATCCAGCAGCGCCGCCATTTCCTCCATTATCGCCGGCCAGTTTTCCAAATACAGCATGTGGCCCTGGCCCGGCAGCAGGTGCACAGGGGCGCCGCCCAGCCGCCGGGCCAGGTAAGGAATATTACCGGGTGCCCACACGCCGTCCTGCTCGCCATGCCAGAGGCGCACGGGGGCTTGCACCTCCTCAATGCGAAAACCCGGCGGGCGGCACCAGGCCTGCGCGTCGTCGTACACGCCCCGGCCGTGGTTGGCAAACCCGGCCACCGCGGCGTCGCGCAGCAGGACCCGGAAGCGGGCCGTGACGCGGGCCTCCTCCGGCCGCATGAGGCGAATAAACCAGTCAATTGTGCGGTCAGGTCGCCGCTGCCACTGCCGGCTGAGCCACAAAAACGTGGTGCGGTTCAGCCATGGAAAGCTTACCTGGCCCCAGCGCAACAGCTTCCACAGCCGCGACAGGTGGCGGTAGGCGGCAGGCTCGCCCAGCGGCAGGCAGGTGCTGAGCAGCGCCACCGCTGCCACCCGCGCCGGGTGCCGCGCCGCCAGTGCCAGCGCATGCACCCCACCCACCGACCAGCCCATCACGCCCACCGGAGCATCAACGCCCAGCGCATCAAGCAAAGCCACCACGTCGTCGGCAAACGATGGAAAGGAGAGCGGCCGGTACACACCGGACTGCCCCACACCCGGCCGGTCCGGTGCCAGAATCTGCAGTTGCAGGCGGGCCAGCAGGGCCGCGTCGGGGGGCAGTTCCAGCCCCGAAGAGCCAAAACCGTGGTGAAACACCACCGCCCGGTGCGCGGGATGGCCGTAGCGCGTGAAGCCCAGGCGGCGGCCGTCGGGCAATCGAACGGTTTGGGGCACGGGCGGGCCGGCGTGGGGGAGGGGCATGGCCCAAAGTACGGCCGGGGCAGCGGGCGGTTTATGCTACCTCGGGCTTGTAGGTGCCCTGCTGCCGCGCACCTGCTTGCTGGCCCGTCACGGCCAGGTGGGCAGTGCCACAGTTAGCCCAACACTGTTATAAGTGCGCGCTATTTTTAAAAACAAGCCTTGCCTAAGTCTCGCTGAAACACAAGTTATTTTCCACTCCTAATAGGTGCAATCGTATCGCCTCCGCGTTGCGCTATTATTCGTTTCAGAAAAGCTAAAAATTAATTTTTAACAAAAGGTTAAGTTTAAAAATGCTTCGTTGGTAGCAGTATCTTCGTGCAGAAGGTGTTGTTGTGCGGTATTATGCTTTGTGTATCAAAGGTTTAGTGTGAGTGATAAGGGTGTTTGATGGGTTCGGGATGAGCAATAATCCAAGTATTGTTTTAATACACTATTATAGGGTTCATTGTAGCCATGAAGTGTGGCAATTCCCTTTTTAACTGTTGACTTTGCTACCTTCACGCGGCTAATCTTAAAGCGTTGGTTTCACCCTTCTTCAAAACAAACTTTTTTATGCATAAAACCCCAACGATATTGTTGGCGGCCAGCTTGCTGACAATTGGGTTGACATTTTCTGGCTGCAAAAAGGACAACGAGGATATTGAAATATATTCTACCGTCGCCGGCAATTACGTAGGCACGGAAAAATGCCCCACCACACCGGGCGCGCCGTACACCATTTCTATCTACAACCAGGCAGATACGAAAAACGGCAAAGTATTCATCACCAACCTCTACGGCATTGAGGAAACGTATGAAGCCACGGTAGACGGCAACCACATCACCGTGCCCACTACGCCCTACCAGTACACCTACCAGGGCACTACCTACCGGGGCAATATCAAAGCCGACGGCACGGTAAATGGTAATATTCTGAAAATTAGCTACACCCTCGACGGCGACGACCCGGAGAACTGCACCTTTGAAGGTGACCGCGAATTCCGCGGCCCCACCCACCAGGGCCCGAACTAAGCGCCAATGGGCCTGCGACGTCTGCTAGCAGGGGCTTGCCGGTGCACTGGCCCGGCAGAACAAGGCCCTGCTTAGACCCAAAACATTACTAGCCAAGTCAATGCATCGGCGGGGTGTATGCGTTTTCTCAACGAAGAAGCATGCCCTGCAGTGGTGCCTGATTGGTGTTTGTAGCCGAGCATGATGCCGGGGCAAGGCGGCAGTTGCAAAACTGGAGTGCGCCTGTTCGATTACGCTATTGCTTTTGGGCTACTACGTTAATTTTTTGACGTCAGAAAAAACGCTGCTTGTAGTGGCGTTTCGGGCGTGCGCATCTGCCAGCTTTTAGCAAAAGAGAAATTTGAACCGGGACCAAAACGCTCGCTGAGGGGATAGTCAATTCTGCTATTCATAAAGGCAGAGTAATGGTCAACTGGTGATAATATTTTGATTTTTTCACAGCTTTTCCTTTGTTTTTTAATTCACCTTTTCACTAAATGAAAAACAAACTATTAGGAATGGTGCTGCTGTTGCTGTTGGGCTCCTTCGGGTCGGCCTGGGCGCAGGACCGCACCGTGTCGGGCCGGGTAATAGACCGGGCCACCAACGAGGGCCTGCCCGGCGTGACCGTGCTGGTGCCGGGCACCACTGTGGGCGCGGCCACCAACGCCGACGGCTCCTTTACGCTGACGGTACCGAGCACGGCCACCGAGCTGCGCTTCAGCTCAGTGGGCTACGTGGGACAGCAACAGTCCATTACCAACGGCAATGGCCCCTACACCATCTCGCTGGCTACCGATACCAAGCAACTGAACGAGGTAGTGGTAACCGCTCTGGGCATTGAGAAAGACAAGCGCACGCTGGGCTACTCTACCCAAACCATTGAGGCCGGGCAGCTCACGCAGGGCCGCGACCGCAGCGTGCTGAACTCGCTGCAGGGCAAGGTGGCCGGTGTGCAAATCAACAGCACTTCGGGCGGCGTAGGCAGCTCGACCCGCGTGGTTATCCGGGGCAACAAGTCCTTCACCGGCAACAACCAGCCGCTGTACGTGGTGGACGGTATTCCGATTGATAACAGCCAGGTGGGCACCGGCGACAACCTGAACAACGGCGTGGACACCGGCAACCGCGCCAACGATATTAACCCCGAAGACGTGGAATCGGTGAACATCCTGAAAGGGCCGGCTGCTACCGCTCTTTACGGCTCGCGCGCCGCTACCGGCGCCATCATCATCACCACCAAGTCGGGCCGCGGCGCCGCCAAGGCCGGCAAGAAGGCGGAAGTGACCTTCACCTCGTCGTATGTGATTGACGACATCCTGATGCTGCCCAAAATGCAGAACGAGTTTGGCCAGGGCTACCCGCAAGACGGCTACACCCGCCTGGCCGACACCCGCGAGAACACCAGCTGGGGCCCCCGCTTCGACGGCGTGGACCGCGTGTGGGGCAACATTGTGGGCAACCAGCAGCGCTCCAAGCCCTACGTGGCCCTGCCCAACAACGTGCGCGACTTCTTCGACCTGGGCAAAACCTGGAACAACACCATCTCGCTGGGCGGCGGCGACGCAAAGACCAACTACATCGTGTCGGCTTCGAACGTGCAGCAAACCGGCATCACGCCGGGCACCAAGTACAACCGTAGCTCGGTGAAAGTGGGTGGCGAAACGCACCTCACCAACAAAATCACCAGCAGCGTAAGCGCCACCTACACCAACACCAACAGCGACCCGGCCGTGACCGGCCAGGGCAACAACTCCATCTACGACCAGCTGATTCAGACGCCCCGCGACATCAGCTTGCTGGAGCTGCGCGACATCAACAATAAGTTCAACGACATCAACGGGTACTACAGCCCCTACACGGTGAACCCCTGGCAGATTCTGCACGACAACAAGTTCCACAACACCGTGAACCGCCTGGTGGGCAATGCCCAGGTGGGCTACCAGCTCAACGACCACCTGAAGGCCAACTACCGCCTCGGCATTGATACCTACAGCGACCAACGCTCGCAGTTCACGGCCCGCCGCGACCCCACGACGCCCGGCTACCCCACCGGCACCGGCTACTACGCCGAAGACAACCTGAACTACACCGAAATCAACTCCGACGTGATTGTGACCTACAACGGCAACATCACGCCCGACCTGACCATCAACGCCTTGGTGGGTCAGAACTTCAATCAGCGCCGTTTCGACGGCAGCGGCGTGGGCACCAACAACCTGGTGAGCAACTCCATTGGCGCCACGCTGAACAACAACAAGAACAACGGCTACCTCAACACCTCGCTCAACCACAGCCTGCGCCGCTTGGTGGGCGTGTATTCGACGGTGGACTTTGGCTACCGCGACTTCCTGTTCCTGGGCCTGACGGCCCGCAACGACTGGTCGTCGACGCTGCCGGCCAACAACCGCAGCTTCTTCTACCCGGCCGTGAATCTGGGCTTCGTGTTCACCGACCTGCTGGGCCTGAAAGAAAACCGCTTCTTCAACTACGGCAAGCTGCGCGCCAACGTGGCCCAGGTGGGTAACGACGCTCCTGTGTACCAGACGCGCTCGGTGTTTAACGTGGCCAGCGTGAGCAACGGCTACACCGGCGGCGTGCTGCAATACCCGCTGGGCAACGTGGTGGGCTACAGCCAGAGCAACGTCATCGGCAGCAACACCCTGCAGCCGGAGATTTCGAAATCGGTGGAAGTGGGCGCCGAACTGCGCTTCTTCAACAACCGCCTCACCACCGACGTGACCCTCTATGACACGCGCAGCACCAAGCAGATTCTGACCATTCCTTTGGCACCCGGCTCGGGCTTCACCGGCCTGGTGGGCAACGTAGGCGAAATTCAGAACAAAGGCATTGAGTTGCTGGTGAGCGGCACGGCTGTGAAAGTGGGCGGCTTCACCTGGGACCTCTCGCTGAACTACACCAAGAACGTGAGCAAGGTATTGGCCACCACCCCCGACGGCGCCGACGTGGCCATCGGCGGCCTGGGCGGCGTGACGCTGACGGCCCGCGTGGGCGAGCCCTACGGCGTGTTCCGCACCAACGGCATCCTGTACAACGACCAGGGCCAGGTGGTGGTATCGGCCACCACCGGTACGCCCCTCACCAACCCCGTGATTCAAACCTTCGGCACCATCACGCCCAACTACACGGCCGGCCTGACCAGCACCTTCGCTTACAAGGGCCTGAACCTGACGGTGGTGGTGGATACCAAGCAAGGCGGCTCGATGTACTCGCGCACCCGCGGCACCCAGCGCTTTGCCGGCACGGCCCCCGAAACGCTCATCAACGACCGCCAGCCCTTCATCATCCCCAACAGCGTGGTGCAGAACCCCGACGGCAGCTACTCGCCCAACACTACGCCCACCGACGCCTACAACTACTTCGGCGCGCTGGAAGGTGCCAGCGGCCCCTCCGCCACCAACATCATCGACGCTTCCTACACCAAGCTGCGCGAAGTGGCCTTCTCGTACACGCTGCCCAGCAAGTGGCTGACCCGCACGCCCTTCGGTAGCCTGTCGGTGGGTGTCACCGGCCGCAACCTGCTGCTGTGGACGGCCAAGGAGAACACCTATGTTGACCCCGAAATCAACAACTTCGGCAACGGCAACGTGCAGGGCTTCGACTTCACGGGCTCGCCCAGCCTGCGTAGCTACGGCGCCAACATCCGCGTCAGCTTCTAATCCTTATTTCTCTAAACTAGATGATTACCAACTATAAGAACCTGCTGTTTCTGGCCCTGCTGGGGCTGGGTGGGTTGTCGAGCTGCAACAAGCAGCTCGACATCAACACCGACCCCACGCGGCCTGCTTCCGTGAGCCCCGACCTGGTACTGCCGGCCGGTACCGGCAACGTGGCCTTTGTGATGGGTGCGCCGTTCAACATCCTCGGCAACTTCTTCGCCCAGCACTGGACCGAAAGCCTGACCGCCAACCAGTATAAGGACTACGACCGGTACCGCATCGGC
Source organism: Hymenobacter properus (assembly GCF_015694735.1). Lineage (GTDB taxonomy): Bacteria > Bacteroidota > Bacteroidia > Cytophagales > Hymenobacteraceae > Hymenobacter > Hymenobacter properus. The sequence continues at coordinate 105,034 of NZ_JADQDP010000002.1, forward strand.
CAAACGACCAACGACCGCGAATACCAAACCCTGTTTACGGGTGGCCTGAAGAACTTTCGCTTCGTGATGGACCGGGCCAAGGGCGACAGCTCCAACTACGCCGCCATCGCGGGCCTGCAATCGGCCTACACCTACCAGGTGCTGGCCGACGGCTTCGACAAGATTCCCTTCACTGAGGCGTTGCGCGGCGCGGCCAACACCCAGCCCAAGTTCGACGACGGCCAGGTGGTGTACGACGGCCTGATTACGCTGATTGACGAGTCGCTGGCCAAAATCAACACGTCTTCCACCGCCGTGAGCGTGGGCGGCCAGGACCTGGTGTTCAGCGGCGACATGAACAAGTGGCGCCGCTTCGGCAACACGCTGAAGCTGAAAATCTACCTGCGCCAGATATACGCCCGCCAGGCCGTGGCCGAGGCCGGCATCCGGGCCCTGTACGCCGGCGGCGCGCAGTTTCTGGGCGCCACCGAAGATGCTCAGGTGACGGGCTTTTCGAACGCCACCCAGAACGGCAACCCGCTGTACCTGGCCGATGTAAACCCCTCCTCGGGCATCGCCAACAACATCATCGCCAGCAAGACCAGCACCGACTACCTGGCCAACACCAACGACCCGCGCATCGACGACTTCTTCAGCCGGCCCGGCAGCACGGCAACTGTCCCCAACACCACGGCGGCGCACGTGGGCACGCCCCAGGGCGATGCCATCCGGGGCGCGTCGGGCGCCATCAGCACCCGCTCGCGGCCGAACCTGCAAAAGATTGCCGGCGTGGCCTCGCCGGTGGTGCTCATGAGCGGCGCCGAAAGCCTCTTCCTGCAGGCCGAAGCCGCGTTGCGCGGCTTGGCTGGCGCAGCTACGCCCCGGGCGCTGTACGAAGCCGGTATCCAAGCCTCGTTTGCTCACTTCGGCCGCACGGTGCCCACGGGCTTCCTGAGCAGCACGGGCATTGCCTTCAATGGCGGCTCTAGCGCCGGCTTCAGCGAGGCTCGTCTCGAGCAAATCATCACCCAGAAATGGGTGGCCCTGAACGGCACCGAAGGCTTCGAGGCCTGGACGGAACTTCGCCGCACCAAGTATCCTTCCTTCATCACGGGTACCCCCTACAGCGACTTGCCGAACCGTACCTACGCCAAGCGCCTGATTTACCCCTTCACCGAAACCTCGCGCAACGCCAACGCCCCCGCCGTGCAATCGGCCGAGGTGCCGGTGTGGTGGGATAAGAAGTAGCCCCTCATCCTTTAACTTATCAAGCCATGCGTAAGCTAGCTCTTACCCTTCTCGGCACGGCGGCGGTTGCATCGTCGCTGGCCCTCGGCGGCTGCAAGAAGACAGAAACCGACGAACTGTCCCGCATCAAAAACTTCCCGGCCATCACGCTGGCCGGCAACGAGTACTACGTCATCAACGTGGGCGAAACCTTCACCGAGCCCGGCGTAACGGCCGAGCTGGGTGGCGCGCCCCTGCAGCCCATCATCTCGAACCCCGTCAACACGTCGCGGCCGGGCATCTACGTCATTCGCTACAAAGGTGCCAACACCGAAGGCGATACCATTGCGGCTACTCGCACGGTGATTGTGACCGACCCGGCCGTGAACAATCTGGACCAGAGCGGCACCTTCACGCGCAGCGGCTTCTCGCCGTCGCCCGTTACCAAAGTGGGCAACAAAGGCCTGTACCGCATCGACAACTTCGGCTTCACCAACGCGCCGAACTTGTTCACAGCTTACTTCGTGCAAACCGACGCGTCGCACATCGTGGTGCCCGCCCAAACCATCCCGGGCTTGGGCTACACCACCTTCACGTCGGTGTCCGGTACCTTCACAGCCGGGCAATTGACGAGAATTGCGTACGCCATCAACGCACCGGCCATTTTCGGCAATACGGTGCGCGCCGCTACGCGCTAACATAAGCCAAAATAAAAGGGCCATAATTGGCGCCGTGACATGTGCACGGCGCCAATTATGGCCCTTTTATTTTTTATTCCCTGGCTAATTAAAACAAGCTCGATTCACAATTGCGCTGTGGAATAATAAAGGGCGCATTGTGGTCGGTTTGCTGAACGTTTATTATCTAAAGAAAAAAGAGAAGGTCCGTTGCAAACTTCACCACATAGTTGAAGTTTGTAACGGACCTTCTCTTTTTTTGCTGGTCTGTCAGCGCCAGTACGAAATATTGGGCAATGATTTCGTAATTGATAAATTCAGCCTAGGAAACGATGGTAGTGGGATAAGTAAATCCATGAAGTTTTCACTCACCAAAAACACACATTAAACCGCTGCGCATACGAGAAGTTGCAGCTTCTCGCAGCGTAGTACTTACTCCCACTACCAATGTTTGCAAATGCTGAAAACGCCTGGGCGTTAATGTTGACTCAAAAGTAATACTTTTTATTGATAATTATGGCTTTGGATGAAGCGTGAAGCTGATTCTGACTCCTCTATTGTTGGGTTAATAAATAATATAGTAGCCATTACTGATTGCATCAAACAAAATTTCAATTAGTGGTTTAATAATGATGCAACTTTGCTTTTTAAAGGGCTAAAATAAAATTAATGTTAAATCTTTCCCGACAGTAATTAAGGCATGAATGGATGCATGACTTATTGTGAAAGGGGGCTGGTAGAAGCGGTGAAAAGCACCCGCATGTTTGTGGTAGTGGCTTTGGCAAAAGACAGTGCCCAGATGCACTTGGTTGCACCGGCGGAAGATGATTTTCCGTAGAGCGCATGCTGCTTGGTGCGCGGGAGCCCATTGCTCCATACCGTAGCAGCCTCCTACCATGATAGTCAACTCCGCCCCCGCCGGCTGGCAAATCATCTACCAGCAAGCCCACGCCCTGCTGGCCATGCAGCTGGCCTGGCACTGGCCGCCCACCCTGCCGCCCGACCAGTGGGTGGGCCTGCTGGCGGCCGTGGCCCAGCACGACGACGAGCAGCAGGCCTGGCACGGCCGCGGCGGCCACTACGGCCTCACCGCCGCCGGTGCCCCGGCCAACTTCACCCAGAAAGAATTTTCGCTGGCGCAGGCCACCGATGTGCTGGCTGCTGCGCGCTTCCAGGGGCGCTGGCGCAGCCTGCTCACCAGCCTGCACCTAAGCTGCCTCTACGAGGGCCTGCGGGGGCAGTCGCGCGAAATCGATGACTTTCTCGACGACCTCCGCGCCCGGCAGCAACGCTGGCGCCGGGCCCTCAAGCTGACCAAAGCCGCTGCCCAGCAGGCCTACGACCTGCTGCACTGGGCCGACCGGCTGTCGCTCATCCTCTGCCGCCACGAAATCCCGGAAATGGGCCGCACCCTCGAAATCTACCACGGGCCCGACGGCCGCAGCTACCACCTGCGCCAGCCTGTGCCCAATGGCCCGGTGCTGGTGGAGCCCTGGCCGTTTCAGGCAGCCGAAATCGAGGTGAGCGTGGAAGCCAGCACGCTCACGCAACTGCAGTTCCGCGACGACGCCGAGCTAGCCGCCGCCCTGCGCGCAGCGCCCGTTGAGGTGCTGCGCTGGACGCTAAAAAGACTTTAGCCGAAGCCTAAGTGCAGCGGGGGGTACGGAAGAGCTTATCTGTTTTTCTGATAACGCGGCTCCCCACCGGCCGTAGTAAGGCCTACATTCTTTTCGCTCTGCATGGCTACGCATTACAAATTTTCCGATATCCTGGCTGTCATCAAGTCTTCGGCTGGCGAGTTCAGCAACAACAACTCGTTTCGGCACGCGGCGGCGCTGTCGTACTACACCATCTTTTCGCTGCCGCCGTTGCTGCTCATCGTCATCACAGTGGCCAGCGCGGCGTTTGGGGGCGAAGCCCTCACCGGACAGATTTACGGGCAGCTAAAGGGGCTGGTGGGGGCCGATTCGGCTAAGTTTCTGCAGGACAGCATTGCCAAGTTCACGGTGCAGCAGCGCGGGCCGGTGGCCACCACCATTGGAGTGGCCACGCTCATTTTTGCGGCCACCACCTTCTTTGTTACCCTGCAGGAAAGCATTAACGATATCTGGAACCTGAAGGTGAAAACCAACGGCATCGGCATCGGCGCCTACCTCAAGCAGCGTTTTCTCTCGTTCGGCCTCATCCTGAGCGTGGCCCTGCTGCTGCTCATTTCCTTTGTCATCAGCGCCGTCCTCACCACCTTCACCGACTGGCTGCAGCGGCAGATTCCGGAAATTGGCGTCATCGTCATTCACGTGGTCGACGTGCTGCTTTCGTTGGGCATCACCACACTGTTGTTTGCCCTCATCTACCGTTTCCTGCCCGACGCCATCATCCGTTGGCGCGACGTGGGCATTGGCGCCTTCATCACGGCCTTGCTTTTTGTAATTGGCAAGTACCTCATTGCTTTTTATATCGCCAAGGCCAACCCCGGCTCGGCCTTCGGGGCGGCGGGCTCGGCCATTGTGTTGCTGCTGTGGGTCAATTACTCGTCGCTCATCATCTTTTTCGGGGCCGAATTCACCCAGGAATTTGCTGATGCCTTCGGCCAGAAAGTGCAGCCCAAAGCCCACGCCGTGCGCGTGAGGCTGGAGGAAATCGCGCCCGGCGAGTCGGATGAGGAAAAGGCCACCGGCCGGCCTCGCAGCACGGGCCGTTGGAAATCTTAACGCCCGTACTCTCCTTTTGCAAGCAGTCGTTAAGTGCTTCTTGCATAAGACTGATGCCGGCGTAGACGAGGGCAGGGCCCTCGGCCGCCGGGCACAGTGGACGGGCCGCCGCGATGCACTTGGCCGAAATAATTAGGTTTGCAACGATTTACCAGTAAAACAGCATCTTTGAGGAAAATTCCCTTCCTCATATGCATTATCTACTACGTATTGGTTTCGCAGGCCTGGCGCTGGTTGCCAGTGCCCCGGCCCGTGCCCAGGCGCCCGCCGAGCGTACCCTGGTGGTGAGCCCCGCCGTGGGCGAGGTCATCGACGCAGCCGAAAAGGCCCGTTTTGGCTTGTTCCCCAACTACGCTGCCGACAACTTTCTGGACGCCCGCTTCGTGCGCGCCCTGGCGCCCGACAGCGCCCTTACGCTGCGCATCCGCCAGCGCGACGGCCAGGTGCTCAACCGGCCCAGCCTGCCGGTGGAGTTCGATGCCGTGCGCGCCGTCATCGACGGGCGCCTCCGCGAGCTGGTCCAGGCCGGGCCGGTGGCCGCCCCCGTGGCGCCCAGCGCCGCCCTAGCTCCGGGCTACGTAGTGGCCAGCTCGCAACCCGAACTCATTGGCAGCTCCTACAGCGTGGAGCTGAAATCGGGCAACAGCTTCATTGGCGTGCTACGCACGGCCGGCCCCCAGGAACTGGAGTTCGAAACCAAAGACCTGGGCACGGTGCGCGTGCAGCGCACCAACCTGCGCGATTTGGTGCTGCTTACCGCCCAGCAAACCCGCAAGGGCTACGACTACGTGGGAAACGGCAACCGCCTGTTCTTCGGGCCCACAGCCCGCAACCTGCGGCGCGGCGAAGGCTACGTGCAGGACATCGACATCTTCCTGCTGAACGCGAACTACGGCATCACCAATAATTTTTCGATGGGCATAATCGCCTCGTTTATACCCGCAGCGGGCTCTTACAATCTGATTGGATTCACGCCCAAGGTCAGTTTCGGGTCGAAGAATGACAACCTGCATTTCGGCACGGGGGCCATGCTGATATTCGTGGGCGGCTACGCCGCTGGTGTCACTTACGCCAACGCCACTGTGGGCAGCGCCGACAACAACCTGACCGGCGGCGTGGGCTTTGGCTTCAGTGGCGGGGGCGGCTTCGGGAGCACGCCGGTGCTGATGCTGGGCGGGGCCACCCGCGTGAGCCGTCGCATCTCCCTGATGAACGAAACCTACGTGGTGCATTACAGCGACTCCTATAGCAAAAGGACGGCCCTGGCCGGCATTGCTGGCCTGCGCGTGGCGTGGCCCCGCATCAGCGGCGGCCTGGGGCTGATGTATGCGCACAATTCCTACGACGAGCAATACAGTTTCGGCCGCGTGAGCCAGAACTACACCGACGCCTACCCCTACGGCGAAGTCACGTTTCGTTTTGGCCGGGTAAAGTAGTCCTTCCGGCTCCTGAGCCAAAGAAAAAGGCCCTCCTGATTTACAGGCGGGCCTTTTTCTTTGGCTCAGGAGCCGGAAGGGTTAGGCAGCGGCTTTCTCCTTCACGGCCAGCTGCCCGCAGGCGGCGTCAATGTCTTTGCCGCGCGAGCGGCGGATGTTGGTTTGCACGCCGCGGTCGGCCAGGAACTTGTGGAAGGCGGTGATTTTGTCGGCCTCGGCGTTCTGGTAGGCGGCGTTTTCGATGGGGTTGTACTCAATCAGGTTCACCTTGCAGGGCAACCACTTGGCAATCTTCAGCAGCTCGGCAGCGTCCTCCAGTTCGTCGTTGAAGTTCTCGAACACGATGTATTCGTAGGTGACTTTGCGGCCGGTTTTCTGGTGGTAGTACTGCAGGGCTTCCTTCAGCGCGGCCAGGGAGTTGGCCTCGTTGATGGGCATGATTTCGTTGCGCTTGGCATCGGTGGGGGCGTGCAGCGAGAGGGCCAGGTTGGCCTTCACGTCGTCGTCGGCCAGCTTTTTAATCATCTTGGCAATGCCGGCCGTGCTGATGGTGATGCGGCGCGGCGCCATGTTCAGGCCGTCGGGCGCGGTGATTCGGCGCACGCTTTCCACCACGTTGGCGTAGTTGAGCAGCGGCTCGCCCATGCCCATGTACACGATGTTGGTGAGCGGCGTGCCGTACTGGGCCTCACACTGCTCCCGAATGCGCACCACTTGGTCGTAAATCTCGGCCGCGTCGAGGTTGCGCTTGCGGTCCATGTAGCCGGTGGCGCAAAACTTACACGTGAGCGAGCAGCCCACTTGCGACGAGATACAGGCCGTCATGCGCGTGTCGTGCGGGATGAGCACGCCTTCCACCACGTTGCCGTCGTAGAGTTTGAAGGCCGACTTAATGGTGCCGTCGTTCGAGAGCTGCTTGTTCTGCACCGTTACGCCGTTGATGACGAAGTGCTGGTCGAGCAGCTCGCGGGTGGCCACCGAGATGTTGTTCATCTCCTCGAACGTGGCGGCCGTGTTTTTCCAGAGCCACTCCTGCACCTGCTTGGCGCGGAAGGGCTTCTCGCCGTGCTCCACCATGAAGGCCTTGAGCTCGTCGGGCGAGGTTTTGCGGATGTCGCGCTTCTTAATAACGGGGGCGAGGGGCAATTCTAGCAGCATAGTGCAAAGATACAAGCCAACAGGGCGTTGGGTTCCCAAGGCTTGCAGTTTGGCGGCGGCTTCCTGTCTTCATGCGTAAACACTAATGATGCTGCGCATTGCTACAACCAAGACAGAACCATCAAAGCTTGGCTCCGCCTATTCAAGCACTGGTCTGCTCTCTGCAGTTGCCTTATGAAACAAGACGTAACTGGCAGGTACTGCTGCGCGTGGCGTACTCCTGTCTTGGCTAAGCCGCTTGCATCGCCTTGCTGACTCATGGAAAAAGAGCCAGCCTGATGAGATACTTAGAAACAATGCTGCCTGCTCTCATCGAGTCAATTGCTGTGGGCATCCTTATTCCCTAAGGACGGCTGAGAGAATTGACAAAAAGCAACTTAAGCTCCTCACTATCCGTCACACCAATTATTGTATTTTAAAGTTGGCATATCAATTTTTAATGACATAAAGCAATGAAAAATTATATTTAATGAATAATGATTATTAATTATTTTATCAATAAAAGAAAAGGTCATACTTTAGGGCGCTGAAATACAGAGCGTAACCAGTAAGAGGTGGCGTAGTTATTTCGACGTGCAGTACCTAACGCAGTATGCGACTTTACTGCGTCATAGGCTGAAAGAAGAACCGAATAGTCGAGCTCAAATCACTTGGCCCCTTGCGGGTAGTGCAGCAGCTTGTTTCATCGTCATTGCCTGATTTCTCATTGTTCTTCCTTACCACCTCAACCCCATGTTATGAAAAAAAGCTTTCTACTGATAATGCCTGTGGTGGGCATGTCTTATGGTGCAACGGCCCAGAAGCTTAGCCCGGAGCTTATATCCAGTGCCGGTGGCTCGTCTGGAGGAGCCGGGGTGCTTATTGATTGGAGCCTGGGCGAAGTAGCAGTTGAAACTGTTGCGGCGCCTGCCACGCTGTACACGCAAGGGTTTCACCAGCCTTCGCTGCAGGTAACGGCCTTGACTAAAGAACCGGGAAACACGTCGGCGCTCCTCTTTTCGGCGGCGCCCAATCCGGTCGAATCCCTGCTGACGGTCTTCATGCCTGCTGACTTACAGGAGGCAGTGCAACTGTCGCTGTCGGATGCGAGCGGCAAGGTGCTCCTGACCCAATCGCCGCAACTGCACCAGTTGGAACAGCAACTCAACCTGGTTGATTTCGCGGCTGGCGTCTACTTCCTGCACGTGCGCGGCAAGCGCGGAAATGCCTTGCAGACCTTCAAAATCATCAAGGCCCAATAGTCTCCCACCCAACCCATTCGAAGTCTCTCATGAAAAAGCTGTACTTATTTTTCCTGCTTTCGCTGTGCATGTTGAATTTGGCTTACGGCCAGCATGTGCCCTACGGGATGCGCTACCAAGCGGTAGCCCGCGACGCGGCCGGCCAGGTGCTGAGCAATAAGGAAATCACCCTGCGCATCAGCCTGGTTAGCAACTACACCGACCAAGTGGCGCACTACACCGAAACCCATAAGGTGACGACCAGCCAGCTGGGCCTTTTCACGCTCGTAGTGGGCGAAGGCAAAGTGGAGAAGGGCAAGTTCAAAGACATCCCCTGGAGCACGGAGGACATCTGGATGCAGGTGGAAATCAAGACCGGGGCAAGCGCCAACTTTATTACCATCAGCAGCAGCAAGCTGCTGGCCGTGCCCTATGCCTTCCATGCCGGCACGGCAAGTGAGCTGGTGGGCCCCGCCAAGGCCGGTAAGGCAACTGGCGGCTCTGGCGCTGCCAATGGCAACACGCCCGGCGTGCCCTCGCAGGTATGGTCGCTGTTTGGCAACTCGAGCGTGAACTCGCTGACCGACTTCCTGGGCTCGACCAACTACGCCGACCTGGTGATGATTACCAACAACTTGGAGCGGCTGCGCATCACCAAAGACGGCGATATTAACATTCAGAACACCCTGAATGTGGGCAATAACGTGAACATTGGCAATGACTTGCACGTGGGCCGCGATGCTACCATCGACCGCAACCAACTGGTGAAAAATGACCTCACCGTCGACAAAAACACCACGCTGAACGCCAAGGGCGGCGCTACCGTCAACAACGGCCCACTGACGGTGGCCAACGCGAGCCCGACGGTGCTCACCGGTACGCTGTCGGTAGACCGGGCCACGCAACTGAAAAACACCCTGACCGTGGAAGGCGCCACCGACCTAAACAACGCCCTGCGCGTGAACAATGCCAGCCCCACCACACTCAGCGGTACCCTGCGCACGGTAGGCGCCACGCAATTGGACAACACGCTGACCGTAGCGGGCACTACCGACCTGAACAGCGCCCTGCGCGTGAATAACGCCAGCCCCACCACCTTGAGCGGCACCTTGCGTGCCGTGGGGGCCACGCAACTGGACAACACCTTGACAGTTACGGGTGCCTCGGCGTTGAATAATACGTTGGCGGTAGCGGGCGCCACGGACCTGAACAGCGCCTTACGGGTGAACAATGCCAGCCCCACTACTCTGAGCGGCACTTTACACACTGTAGGCGCCACGCAATTGGATAACACCTTGACGGTTACGGGCGCTTCGGCATTGAACAGCACATTGGCGGTAACGGGTGCTTCGACGTTGAATAATACCCTGACCGTGGCCGGGGCTACCCGATTGAACAGCACGCTGAACACGACCGGCGCGGCCAACCTGAACAGCACCCTAGTAGTGGGCGGCGCTACCACCCTCAATAACACCCTGAGCGCCAAAGGCCAGGTAACCATCGACGCAAACGTGAGCGGCGGCGACGGCAACTACGCCGCCTATCCGCTGCGCGTGCAGGGCAGCGACCAAGGCGTGGCCATCAAGGTGAACGGTGGCCGGAACGGCAGCAAGGATTTCGTCACGTTTTTCGACAATGACGGGGTGCAAGGCCGTATCGAGGGCCAGACTACCAGCGAGTTGAATTCAGACCCCGAGTACATTTATGACAACTCGATGCTGGCGGCCAATGAAGCCATCGCCATTGCCGAGGAAGGCATGGCCCTCGCCGACGTAGCCGCTGCGCTTGCTTCCACTACCCCATGCGTGGGGCTGGGCGTGTGCGAAACCGTGCCCATCCCCTCGCTCATTGCCGCCTCGGTGGCCAACGCGGTAATTGCCACCGCCAACCTGGCCATTGCCAGCGCCGAAATAGTAACTTACAATACCTTCCGTCAAACGCAGATTGGCGTGACCTACCAGTCGGGCGCCGGCGACTACGCCGAATGGCTGCCCAAAGCCAGCGCCGTCGAGCAGTTTCATTTCGGTGATGTAGTGGGGGTGAAAGGTGGGGTGATTTCGAAAGTTACCGCCGGCGCCGAAAAAGTGATGGTGATTTCAGAGCGTCCCATTGTGCTGGGCAACATGCCGGAAGCCGGCAAAGAAGCCAACTATGAAAAGGTGGCGTTCATGGGCCAGGTGCCGGTGAAGGTGATTGGTCGGGTGCAGCCCGGCGACTACGTGCTGGCAAGCGGCGGCGGCAATGGCTTTGGCGTAGCCAAGCGACCCGGTGCCATGGAAGCTGCCGACTACAAGCGCATTGTGGGCATTGCCTGGTCGGCCTCCGACCGTGAGGGCGTGAACCATGTGAACGTGGCCGTGGGCTTGAACACCAACGACATTGCACAGTTGGTGCAAAGCCAGGAAAGCAAAATTTCGGCCCAAGCTGCTGAAATTGCTGCCCTGCGTGCCCAAATCAATCAAACCAATTCGGCGCTGGCTACCCTAGTGCCCGGCTTCCGTGAAGCCATGGGTGGCAACGTGCCGGCCGTGGCAGCGCAGCCTGCTCCCGTGGTGGCTACGGCTCCCGCGGCGGCTCCGAAGCTGCCGGGCCTGAAGGATGGCCCACTGGCTGCACAGCCCATTCGCTACAACCCGCTGAAGAGCGCCGATATCGAAGCCGGATTTGCCCTGGCTGAGAAGAACCTGCGCGAACGGGGTACCGATGTGAGCAAGGTCAACCTGCTGAAGCGGTTCTCGTCCGACCCGGCTTACAAAGCGGAACTGGTGCAGAAGATGCAGACGCGTTACAACAACCTCATTGCTGAGCTGACCCGCGAGGAAGCTCGCCGGTAAGGCCCAACACTTGGCACAAAAAAGGCAGCTTCCCTGAGAAGCTGCCTTTTTTTATGTCGTGGCGTGTGTCGGCACTAGTGGTCTAGGCTCGTAACCAGGCAATGCTTGGAAGCCGCCCATGGCTGGCCCTTAAGGTGGAGACCTGCGGGGCGGAAGTGGCCGAGCTTAAAAACCGGCAATACCAGCCCAATTTGCGCCCAGCACCTGCAGCACATTGGGTGGGGCTATGGGGAGGACGGGTTGGCGAAACACCGCTAAACGTTTAATGCACCTGAGCCGCTAGCGCCTCGGGCAGCAGGCGCAGCTTGCGCACGTTGTAATCGAAGCAGAGCATGCCGGTTTTGGCGCGGGCTATTTCCTTGCCGGCCTGGTTGTGCACGTGGTACACCACATCGAAGCCGTACTTGTTGGCGTCGGTAGCGGCCATCTGCAGGTGCAGCACGTCGCCGTGGAAGGCCTCGCCTTTGTACTCCACGGCCACATCTACCATGATGAGGCCGAGCTTGCTCACCGGGTCGAAGTCATTTTCGAGGCCCAGAGAGCGCAGGAACTGCACCCGCGCCTCGTGCAGGATGCTGAGCAGCGCATCGTTGCCGAGGTGGCCGCCGTAGTTCAGGTCGGTGATGCGCACCGGGATTTCGGTGCGGAAGGAGAAGGCAGCGGGCAGGGCTACTTTTACGCGGGCCATAAAATCAGATAACAGTTAGCAATGAGCAGTGAGCAATTTTTGGAGTCGCCAAAGGTAGAAGTGCGGCGCACGGCCGACGGCTCGGCCACGCTCTACGTGCCGGCACTCGATGAGCATTACCACTCGCGGCACGGCGCCCGGCAGGAATCGGAGCACGTGTTCATCGAGGCGGGGCTGCTGCCCCGGTTGGAGGCCGGCCTGGGCGGGCCCTGCGCCCGGCCGCTGCACCTGCTCGAAGTGGGCCTGGGCACCGGCCTCAACGCCCTGCTCACCCTGAGCCGCGCCCAAGCCGCCGGAGCCGCCGTGGCCTACGATGCCCTCGAAACCGTGCCGCTGCCCGCCGAAGTGGTGGCCGAGCTGGCCCGCAAATGGACTGCCGACTCGCCCGATGCCGTGCCGCTGCTGCACCAGCTGCACGCCGCCCCCTGGCGCGAAACTGTGCCACTGGCGCCCCACTTCTTTCTCACCAAGCTGCCCGATGCGCTGGAAGAAGCCACGCTGCCGGCCAACTATTACGACCTGATTTACTTCGACGCCTTCGCCCCCGAAAAGCAGCCCGAGCTGTGGACAGAAGCCATCTTTGCCCAGCTTTACGCCGCCTCCGCGGCCGGCGCGGTGCTGGTGAGCTACTGCGCCCAAGGTCAGTTTCGGCGCAACCTGCGGGCGGCCGGGTGGCACACCGAAAAGCTGCCTGGCCCCCCCGGTAAGCGCGAAATGACGCGGGCGGTGAAGTGATTTAGCCGGTTTGTGGCTCGGCGGATTGGCGGATTAGCCAATGATGAGTCGGTCATAAATTATGCAAATTGCGCCTACCTACAATCCACCAATCCGCTAACTCACCACCCTTGTCGCGCAAATTCCTCGAAACCGAAAGCCCCGGTTGGGTGGCCGATGGCCTCATCAGCGAGGCACAGCGCCAGCAGCTGCTGGCCCGCTACCCCACCGACGCGCCCACGCTGGGGCTGCTGCCGCTGCTGGGCAGCGTGCTGGTGGGCCTGAGCGCCCTGAGCGTGGTGGCGGCCAACTGGCAGGCCCTGCCCGCTGCGCTGCGGCTGGCCTTGCTGCTGGGCAGCTTGTTGGGGGCTTACGGGGCGGGCGCCTATTTCCTGCGCCGCGGCAACGCCGACCTGGGCCACGGCCTTATCGGGCTGGGGCTGATATTGTTCGGTGCCAGCATCATCCTTGTGAGCCAGCTCTACCAGCTGGTGGGCTACGACGTAAGTGGGCTGCTGGCCTGGGTGGTGGCCGGCACGGCCCTGAGCTACGTGTACGGTTCGCGGCTGCTGGTGCTGCTCACGGTGCTTATTGGGGCGGCCGTGCAAACGTATTGCGTGCAGGTGCTGGGCAGCTTCAGCTATGCCACGGCGGCGCTGGTGGCCGCGGGGCTGGGCTACTACTGGTGGCGCCGGCCCGCGGTAGTAAGCAGCACGGTGCTGGCCGTGGGGCTGCTGTGGCAGGCGGGCCTGCTGGTGGCCGTGCTCCACGCCAAAATCACCTGGTTTTTTGTGCCCGCCATGGCCATATATGCCGCCGGCGACTGGCAGGCCAACCGCGCCGGGGCCCGCGCCCTGCAGGCGCCACCGCTGGTGGCGGCCTACTTGTTTATGTTCGGGCTGGCTACCTTCGGCGAAACCGATACCTACGCCAACGTGCTGCGGCCGCCACTGCTGCCCTACCTGGCGTCGCTGGCGGCCGTATTTGCGCTGTCCGTGGCCGGTAAGCGGGCACACGGCCGGATGAATACGCTGCTTGATTGGCTGCTTTTGCTGCCGGGGTTTTACCTGCCGGGCGGGCTGCCGCTGGCAGTGGCTACGCTGGTGGTGCTCTACGCCCATGCCGGCTCGGTGCTGGCCCGCGCCCACCGCAACCAAGACTCTGACCAGCTTACGCTGGGCGCGGTGTTGTTTGTGGCGGCCACGGCCGTGGCCTACTTCAAGCTGACCTGGGCTTTCCTGGATAAGTCGCTGTTCTTCCTGCTCGGCGGCGTGCTGCTGCTGGGCCTGAGCTGGTACCTGCGCCGCCGCAACGCCCAAACGCTGGCCGCCGCCCCGCCCGCACTACCTACCGAAGCAACAGACGCCCCCGACGCTGAAGCGTCAATTCATAATTTATAATTCAAAATTTATAATTGAAAGGAATGCCCGACCTGCTCACTTGGGCCTCAAACCCGGCGCGCCGCCGGCCGCTGCTGCGCCTGCTGGTGGCGGCGCAGGTGCTCTACGTGCTGGGGGTGGCTGGCGCGGGCTACGCCACCACGGCCCTGGGCCAGCACGTGGTGCTGGCCACCACGCCCGTCGACCCGCGCGACTTGCTCCACGGCGACTTCGTTCGCCTGCGCTACGTCATCAGCGATGCGTCCCTGAACCAGTGGCACGACGCCGCCGCGCCACGCCGCCGCCAGGGGGTGTTCGTGCTGCTGGCCCAAGGGCCCGACAGCCTCAGCACCACCGTGGGCGTGTACCCCAAGGCCCCCACGGCCGCTCCCGGCCAGGCCGTGCTACGCGCCTGGATAACGGACGTGTACCGCCACTCGCTCACGCTGCGTTTCAACCTGGAGCGCTATTACGTACCCGAAGGCAGCGGCCTGCGCCTCGAAAAAGCTGGCCGCCTGCACCCGTTGCGCGTGCACGTTGGCATTGCACCCTGGGGGCAAGCACGCATTGAGCGGGTAGAGGACGTAGGGGCAGTGAGGAAGTAGGGCATCGTCTGTCATTGCGAGCGGAGCGAAGCAATCCGTCCTCTCAACACCAGACACATCTTTTTACCAGAAAGCCCCGGCACCACAATGGTGCCGGGGCTTTTTAGTGGCCTTGTCACAGCCGAGTCTGGTCGCAGGGTGCAGGACGGATTAGCTACGCTGACCTTCGGTTGCCACGGCCTGCGGCCTTGCAAGGACAGAACCGCGCAACGACGGACGATTACTGAATCTTGAATGTCACCGGCACGGTAAACGATACGCTTACGGCGCGGCCATTCTGCTTGCCGGGAATGAACTTGGGCAGGGTTTTCACCGCCCGAATCGTTTCCTCGTCCAAGCCCGAACCCAGGCCTTTCACCACATTCACGTCTGAAATTTCGCCCTGGGCATTCACCGTGAAGCTCACGAAAACGCGGCCTTCGACCTGGTTGCGGAGGGCCAGGGCCGGGTACTTAACGGCCTTCTGAATGGCGGCGACGATGGCGGCGTTGCCCCCACCGCCCGGCAACTCGGGCATCTGCTCCACCCAGGCATAGGGCTTCTCGGCCACGGTACCGGCAACTTCAGTCGGGCCGGTGGTTTCCTGCAACTGGGTAAGGTCGGCGGGCTCGTCGCTGCCGGCGCGCGTCACCGTCGAGATGTTGGCATTTTGCAGTGCAGCCTGCTCCGGTACGTCCTCGGTCACTTGCGGGTCGGGCGCCACCACGGGAGGGGTAAAGCGGATGGTGGCCGGGCGGAGCTGCGCGGGCGGGGCCACGGGCGGGGGCGTCACCGGGGGCGGAGTGGCCGTTTTGGGGTCGAGTGGCGGCGCCATGGGGTCGGCCAGCACGGTTACCTTGCGCGGGGGCGCGGGCGGCCCTTCCAGCCACCGGGCCACCAGCGGAAACACCAGCAGCAGCGCGCAAAGGGCGGTGGCAATAATCAGCGCCCGTGTCATGTGGCGCTGGTAGAGGGCGCGGAGCTGGTAGGCCCCGTAGTGGCGGTTGCGACCATCGAATACGATGTCGTCGAGGCTGGCCGTGGCCAGTTGGGTATTGGTCATCATAATGCGGCGGTTTTAAGGAGGGTGAGGTCGTCGGGGGTAATTTTTACCAGCGCGTATTTCTTCTGCTGGGTGATGTTCATTTCGTCGAGGATGTCCACCATGTCCTTGTAGCGAGATTCCTCGCTGGGCTTGATGAGCACCACCAGGGACGGTTGCTGCCGCTGGCGGTCGAGCAATACCTGCCGAATGCCATCGGCCGCGAAAGAGGTGGTGTGCAGCTCCGGCGTTGGCACGCTGGGGTCGTGCGGCGCATTCAGCCCGAAGAAGTAGTGCACGCGGTGGCCCTTGCCCAGCACAATGGTCATGGCGCCCGATTCGCGGGTGAAGGTTTGCGGGCCTTTCACCGGCATTTGCAGCTCCAGGTTGTTGGGCTTGGCAAACGTGGTGGTGAGCATGAAGAAGGTGAGCAGCAGAAACGCCAGGTCCACCATCGGGGTCATGTCGATGCGCGTCGACATCTTCTTGGCGCGGCGCTTGCCGGCCTTGTTGGGCCCGGCGGCTTGCGGTTGGATTTCGGCCATGGGTTCTGTCCTTTTGGAATGATAGATACCCGGCCAACGCTATTTATGAATGGCTTATTGCTAGTGTTTTACGTCGAAAAAATAAATTTTTATCGGCATACTAAACGCTATAAATCCCGTTCTCTCAGGTTGCCCTAAAACTGCCATACCCGGCCCGGCGTAATACAGGCCGTGAGCGGTACATCGGTGGGCAGCACGTCGGCAATGCGCTCGACTGGTTGCTCATCCAACACATTCAGCCCGATGAACTGCGTGCCCGGTCGGCACTGGGCCAGAAACCGGTCGTAGAAGCCGCCGCCGTAGCCCACGCGCTGGCCCATGCGGTCCACGGCCAGCAGCGGCACCAGCACGGCATCGAAGGCCGCAGGGAAAACTTCCGGCGCGGTGGTGGGGTCGGGCACGGGCTCGTCAATACCCCAGCGGTTTTGGGTGAGCTGGGTTTCGGGCAGCAGTTCGTAATGCTTCAGCGAAGCGCCATCGGGTTGCACCACGGGCGTGGCCAGGCGCAGGGGTAGCTCCTCGCCCCACACCCAGCGGATGACGTTCCAAGTATCGGGTTCGTTCCGCTTTTGCAGCGGCAGAAACAGGTGCAGCCACTGCCACTGCGCCACCGGAAACTGGCGGAACAGGTTTTCGCGCAGCTTGATGCTGCGGCGCGCTACTTCGTCGTCGTCCAGGGCCAGGCGGCGGGCCAGCGCGGCGCGGCGCAGGTCGGCCTTGGTTTTTGGCTCCAGCCCAAGCATTAGGACTTCAACAGGCTTTGTACGGCAGCAGCATTGTTCAGCCCGAAATACTGCCAGGGGTAGGGGGTGAAATGTGCCCCCAACGTTTGGATAAGTTGGTTGCGCGCAGCGGTGTTGCCCAGAATGTGATGCAGTCCCGCCAGGTAGTTATTGTAGTATATAGCCGCCAGGGAGTTTCCTTCGGCCCGGCCCGGCCCGGCCAGTACTTGGTCGATTCGCGCCCGATAGTCCTGCTTCAGCAGCTTGGTAGCTGTGGCCACGCTGTTGTGCTCGTGCCCTAAAAAGCTGTGAATCTCGTGTAAAGCAAGGAGCTGGAACAAGCGGCGCAAAGCCGGGTCGGCAATAGAGTCGACGTAGCTTGTTAAGTCTTCCAAGCCTTCGTGCCACCACGGCGATACGAGCCGCATGTAATTATAATGACCGGTCAGGTGCGTGGGCGCTAGCTCGGCGCACACGGCAAAGGCATCGGTAGCAAGCTCCCGCTCGCCCAAGCCCATGCCCACCCGTACCAGCCGGGCGGCCGCTTCGGCCTGAAACGCTGGGTTTTCAAAGGGTTGGTTCAGATGGTCGTAGGCCTGGTTGAGGTAGTGGAAAAACCCATCCGCTTGCCCTTGGGTAGTTTCGGTGGCAATAAGGCCGCCCCGGGCTTCCCAAGCCAGAAAAGTGGCGTGCACACCCGCCACCAATTGCCGCAGTTCGGAACTGCCGGCCGCCAGGTAGCGCTGAATAGCCGGCGCATAGCGGTGGCTGAGGCACCAGCCATCCAAGAGCCGGCTAAGGTCGTCGGTGGCCAGCGCGGTGGCCGTGGCTTCCAGCTTTTCCCATTGATTACCGGTAAGCAGCGGTTCAATTTCAAGTTGGGTGAGCAAGCCGTAGGATAAGTCGGTAGCGGCAGGGGATGCTTTGGCGAAAAGCGAGCGAAAAAACTGAAGCATGAGCGAAACAGGCCAGAACAGACGACTGGCCAAATCTAGGCTATTCTTCGGTCAAAACGGTAAACTCCAGCGCTAGCGGTTCAAACGCCTCCACCAGCTGCTCGATGAAGCCAGGGTTGTTAATCAAAATGCTGAGCACGTTGTCGCTGCGCTCCTGCAAGCCGCCGCCAGGGAAGAGCTTTTCCTTGAGGGCGGCTAGCTGCGAGTAGGCAGTTTCGTGCTTGGTTTCGGCGGCTTTGCTGAGGCGCTTTTCCAGGCCGGCGAGGCCGCCGGCGGCTTTCTGAGCTTCAGCGGCCACGGTTTTGACCAGGGTGGGGTCGAGGCGCTGGGCCAGGTCCTGCACCTGCTGGAAGGCAGCGGCCAGCGCCTGCTGCTGCTCACGCAGGCTCACTTCTTCCTGGCCCAGGGCGGCGCCCACCTGCTTTTTCAGCTCGGGTAGCGGGCGGAAGATTTCCAGCGAAGTCAGCCCCAACTTTTTCAGCTTGCCTGCGTTGGCCCGGCTGATGTACTCGGCCGAGTTGCGCGGCAGCACGATGGGGTAGGGCACACCAAACGCGGCAAACACGTCCTTGAGCTGAAACCAGTACGCCACCTCGGCCCCACCGCCGATGTAAGCCAGGTTGGGCAGCAGGATTTCCTGGTACACCGGTCGCAGCACCACGTTGGGGCTGAACTGCTCGGGGTGCGTTTGGGCCAAGTCCAGCAGTTCAGCCTGGCTGTGGCACTTAGCGGTGTTGCGGATGGTGACTTCCACACAGTCGGCGCCGCTGGCGTCGGGCTCCAGGCGCTCGCGCTTGCCCTCGTCGGTGATGAAAAACAGGTTGATGGGCCGCGAGTACACCTGCGGCTTGTAGCCCGCCTCGGTAAGGCGACCGTTAGTAGCCTGCACGGCGGTGTTAGAAACCTGCTCCTGAATTTCCTTGGTCAGCAGCGGCACCAAGGCCTGTTTCAGGGCCGAGCGGTCGGCATCAAGCGTCACCAGCCCGAACTCGCCAAACAAAGCATCGGCCAGCTTGCGGGTGGCTTCGGCTAGGTTCTGCGAAGACGCATACGCCTCGCGAAACGCCGTCGGCACCTCGGGCGGCAGCTGGCTCAGCAGCTGCTCCTCCAGGCCTTCGAGCGGCAGGCGGCCGACGGGGCCGCCGGTGCTGGCCGCGTCCCAGGAGTAAGTCTTGCCGAACAGCGTGAAGTGGTTGATTTCGGCGAAATCATGGTCCTCGGTGGCCATCCAGTACACCGGCACGAAATCGTACTGCGGGTACTGCGCCTTTAACTCCCGGCTCAGCTTGACGGCCGACACGATTTTGTAAATGAAGTACAGCGGCCCCGTGAGCAGGTTGAGCTGGTGCCCGGTGGTCACGGTGAAGGTGGTTTTCTGGGCCAGCAGCTCGATGTTGGCGGCGGTGGCGGCCGGGGCTGCGCCGCCGTATTGCTGCTGTAGTGCTGCTACCAGCCGCTGCCGGGCCTCGGGTGTGTAACTGGCCTGCTTTTCCTCTATTTGCGCCGCAAAATTTTCCAGCGACGGAAAGCGGTTGTAAAAAGGCGCTAAGGCGGGTTTCTGGGCCAGGTAATCGGTGAGCAGGCCGGAGAAAGCGCCGGTTTCGGCGTAGGGCAGGGTGGTACAGCGAGTGGGCATAGGGGTAATACGAGCGGGGCCGGGTTCGGTGCGAACCCTTGCCAGTAGCAAAAGTCCGCACTAAACCCGGCCCCGCCGGAAAAGTTGCTTTCAGCCTTGAAAACGGCTAGCTGCCCACGATTATACCAAGTGCCCGTACAGGTCGAAATCCGACGCCGAGTCAATTTTCACATTCGCGAAGTCGCCCAGGCGCACGAAGGTGTTTTTCTCCACTGGCACCAGCACTTCGTTGTCTACTTCGGGCGAGTCAAACTCGGTACGGCCCACGAAGTGGCCGCTTTCCTTGCGGTCGAACAGCACCTTGTAGGTCTGGCCTACGCGGGCTTCGTTCAGCTCCATCGAGATGCCCTGCTGCAGCTCCATGATGGCATCGGCACGCTCCTGTTTCACTTCGGCCGGCACATCGTCCACCAGCGTGTGCGAATGGGTGTTTTCCTCGTGCGAGTAGGTGAAGATGCCCAGGCGCTCGAAGCGCGTCTGCTCCACGAAGTCATACATTTCCTGGAAGTCCTGCTCCGTCTCGCCGGGGTGGCCGCTGATGAGCGTGGTGCGCAGCGCAATGCCCGGCACGCGCTGCCGGATGGTGTCCACCAGCTCGATGGTGCGGCGCTTGGTGATGCCGCGGCGCATGGTTTTCAGCATGTTGTCGGAGCCGTGCTGCAGGGGCATGTCGAGGTACTTGCAGATGTTCTCACGCTCGGCCATCACGTCCAGCGCATCCAGCGGGAACTGCGAGGGGTAGGCGTACTGCAGGCGAATCCAGTCAATGCCGTTCACATCGGACAGGTTGCGGAGCAGGTCGGCCAGCTTGCGCTCGCCGTAGTGCTGCAGGCCATAGTAGGTCAGGTCCTGGGCAATGAGAATCAGCTCCTTGGTGCCCATGCCGGCCAGGCGCTTGGCCTCTTTCACCAGGTCTTCGATGGGCCGGTCCACGTGCTTGCCGCGCATCAGCGGGATGGCGCAGAACGAGCAGGGGCGGTTGCAGCCCTCAGCAATTTTGAAGTAGGCGTAGTGGCGCGGCGTGGTAATCAGGCGCTCGCCCACCAGCTCGTGCTTGTAGTCGGCGTTCAGCGTCTTCAGCATCTGGGGCAGCTCCAGGGTGCCGAAATAGGCATCCACCTGCGGGATTTCCACTTCCAGCTCGTCCTTGTAGCGCTGCGAGAGGCAGCCCGTCACGTACAGCTTTTCGAGGCGGCCGGCTTCTTTCTCATCCGCGTAGCGCAGAATGGTGTCGATGCTTTCCTGCTTGGCGTTGTCGATGAAGCCGCAGGTGTTGATAATAACGATGTTGGCGTCCGATTTCTCGGCCTCGTGCGTCACGTCGAACTTATTGGCCTGCAGCTGGCCCATCAGGACTTCCGAGTCCACGACGTTTTTCGAGCAGCCGAGGGTGATGACGTTTACCTTATTCTGGGTCTGATTTCTAACTTTCACTTATCGCTGATTTAAACTGACTAACCGGGATTTTTCTGAAGTAGTTCTTGGCGCACGGGCACCAGCGGCTTCAGAAAAAAGGGCCACAAGCGCGAATAGGATAGATTGCTTGCCGGCCGAACCCCAAAATTACGACGTAGCCAGTCCCCGGCCACCAGTAAGCACCCTATAAATGCGTGGTGCCACCGCACGAAGCAGTGCGCCAAAGGCCACACTCACAACCACTACCAGGAGGGGTAGGGCGAGGTAAGTGAGCAAATGGATGTGCGGAACGGCCCGCCCGTAGCGCAACGCCAGCTCGGTGGCATAGTTCACCAGCGGCACGTGCAGCACATAAATCATAAATGAAAAGCCCGTCAGCCACCGAAACCAGCCGCGGACCATGCACCAGCGCACCAGCCCGTTCAGCCCGAACCAAGCCACCAGCATGCCGCTCACTTCGCCCACTTTGTGCAGCGCCAGCATGCCCAGCGCCAGCGGCGTAGAAAACGGTGGCCCCGCGTGAAACGCCAGCCAGGTTTTGAGCAGGCACACGCCCAGCCACAGCCCCGCCAGCAGCCCTGGCCGTACCCAGCTGGGCGGCGTCAGCACGTCTTGGCCTCGTAGCGCCAGCCACACGCCCAGTCCAAAATACAATAGCCCTGCACTTTCCAGAAAAGGCAGGTCTATCATGAAAAACCATAGCAGCCCCACTACGCTAAAGTATATAACCGGCCGGCGCAAAACCGCCACGCGCAGCCACGGATACACCAGATTCAGCACCAACAGGCTGCGCAAAAACCACAACTGAAAAGGCGCCGGCACCACCAGCCAACGCTGCACCAACTCGCCCGCCGAGTACTGGCTGAGCAGCTGCCGCGGCCAGAATGGGCTGATTTCGGCGTCAATTATAGCTTGCTTGGTGATGGGAAATTGCTCCAGCGCCCAAAGCGCGGCCAGCCACAGCCCGCTCCAGAGCAGGTAGGGGAGTCCCAGCGTGCGCAGGCGCCGCCGCACCCGCTGTCCGTGCGGCTCGGCGCCGTCGCGCCAGGCAAAGAGGTAGCCCGAAATGGCAAACAGAATGGGGATGCGGAAGCGCAGCAGCCCGTTGGCCAGCAAATATTGCAGCCAGGTGCCCGGCCCCAGCGGCTCCTGCACCGGCGTGAAGGGCTGCAGGTAGCGCGGGTGCAGGTTGTAGGCGTGCACGTACACCAGCAGCACCATGGCCATCAGCGACCAAAACCGCAGCTTCTGGCTGAGAAAAGAATCTAAAGCAGTGGGGGCGGGCGGTACAGGTGCAGACATGGCCGTAAGGATGCGAAAAAGCGGGAAACAGTTGGCTGGCCAACCATCTCCCGCTTTTCGCAAGTTTATGCAAATGAGGTCAGAGCACCCTACAGCGCCTCGAATTGCCGTAGGAAGCGCATGTCGTTTTCCGTGAACAAGCGCAGGTCCTTAATCTGGTATTTGAGCATGGCAATGCGCTCGATGCCCATGCCCCAGGCATAGCCGGAGTATTTCTCGGGGTCGATGCCGGCGTTTTCGAGCACGGCGGGGTCCACCATGCCGCAGCCGCCAATTTCAACCCAGCCCGAGTACTTGCAGATGTTGCAGCCCTTGCCTTTGCAAATGAGGCAGGTGATGTCGATTTCGGCGCTGGGCTCGGTGAAAGGGAAGAAGCTAGGGCGGAAGCGGATGTTGATATCCTGCCCGAACAGCTCCTGCACGAAGTAATACACCGTCTGCTTGAGGTCGGCGAAGCTCACGCCCTCGTCAATGAAAATGCCCTCCACCTGGTGGAACATCATGTGGGCGCGGGCCGAAATGGCCTCGTTGCGGAACACGCGACCCGGCATCACGCGGCGAATGGGCAGCGGCTCAGTTTCCATCACGCGCACCTGCACGGTGCTGGTGTGGGTGCGGAGCAGGTGCGGCAAATTGGGCGCGCCGGTTGCCGCCTCACCGGTTGCGCCGGTGTCGGCTGCACCGGCCGCGTTCGACACCGAGGCCACGAAGAACGTGTCCTGCATGTCGCGCGCCGGGTGGTTTTCGGGGAAGTTGAGGGCGGTGAAATTGTGCCAGTCGTCCTCAATTTCGGGACCTTCGGCCACGGCGAAACCGATGCGGGCGAACACGCGCAGCATCTCCTCGCGCACCAGGCTCAGCGGGTGACGGGTGCCCAGGGCATTGGGCACGATAGGAAGGGTATAGTCGAAGTCGGGGTTGGCGGGGGCGTTGTCGGCGGCCGCTTCGGCGGCCTGCTGGGCCTCGTCGAAACGGGCCTGGGCCTGCTGCTTCAGGGCGTTGAGCTGCTGGCCCACGGCACGTTTCTCTTCGTTGGGCACGGTCTTCAGCTGGTCGAACAAATCGGCCAGCCGGCCCTTGCGGCCGAGGTAACTGATGCGGAAAGCATCGAGGGCGGCGGGATTATTCAGTTCGGCCGTCGTAATTTCGGCCGTAAGAGCGGCAATGGATTCCTGCATCATAGGCCGCAAAGTTACGGCAAGGGCCCGGCCCTCGCCGAACGATTCACGAACACATTCAGTTACCGCAATTCCTGATTCACCTTCTCTAAAACTTTTACCATGAAACGTGCGCTATTTTTCTTGCTTATCCTCGGAGGCGTAGCAACTTCCGCCTCGGCCCAGAGCGGCTGGGACACCGGCGGCTGGGATACGCCCAAAAAAGCCCCCGCCAAGAAAACCACTCCTAAAACCAACGCAGCCGCCACCAGCACCAAGGCCACGGCCAGCGGCGGCGCCACGCCCGAAGCTCCTGCCCCCGAAGCTGCTCCCGCTCCGGAAGCTGCCGCTGCAACTCCTGCCGCCGATAAAGGCTTTGGTGGCGGCGCAGCCACGCCCAGCAGCGCCAGCATTGGCCAGGGCATCTCGGTAGCGCCCGGCGCCCCGGTGATGATGCGCGGCGGCCGCCACGTGATGGAAGACGACGCCATTGCCGCCCGTGAGCGCCGCCTCAACCGCAAGCCGCGCCGCGAAAAGCCCTGGCCGCCCCGCCCGGTAGACACCACCCCGGCCGCTGCGCCTGCCCCGGCTGCGGCCGCTGCTCCCGCTACGCCCGAGCCCGCTCCGGCTCCTGCTACGGAGGCCACCGCCGGCACGGCTGCCACCGCTGCAAAAGGCGGTGCTGCCGATAAAGCCAAGGCCCCTGCAAAAGCGCCCGTGAAAGCGGCTCCCAAGAAAAAAGCGCCCGAACCCCTCGGCTGGTAAGCAAGCCAAGCTCCCGGCTTATATCTACTTCGGCCCGGTTGCTTCACCTGATGGGTGGGGCGGCCGGGCCGTTTGGCGTTGTAGCGGTTGCGCTAAGAGGCAGATGGGCACCAAAACTTTGGCCCCCGCGCATACCGGGCCACGGGGTTTCGCGTATGCCCAACGCCGCCGTAGCAACCGGAAGCCGCCTGTTTCTTAGGCCTGCTGCAGGGCACTTAGTCACTTTTCTTTCACTTCTCACCACCCCGCTTATGCTTCGCTCCCTGCTTTCCGCCCTGCTCGCGCTTGCCTTCGTTGTTGAAGCGGCGGCCCAGTCGGCCCCCGCTACCAAAACCACCAAGGCCAAAACCACTCGCACTACGGCCACCCGCAACACCTCCATGAAGCCGGCTACCGGCTCCGCATCGGCGACTGGTAAGGCCAGCTCTGAGGGGCGCAACGCCATTGGCCCCGGCGGCAACGGCGCCGTGGGCTCTACCGAAAGTGCCGACGGCAAAGGCCAGAACGTGTACGCCGCCCCTGGCATGCCCGTGAACGTGGACAACCCCAAGACGGTGCAGGGCTACAACGGGCCTGCGCCCGCCCGCACCAAAAGCCGCACCACGCTCACGCCGCGATAAAACCGCGGCGTTGGTCGGGACAATGGCCCGGATGGTCTGCGTTTGCGGGCCGGCCGGGCTTTTTTGCTGGTCGGAAATCAGCAGTTGAAAAAGTTGGCACGCCTTTGGAATATGTCCTCTCAGCTACGGTAATCAACTTTTCAACTCCACATTCTTTTCATTTCAGCCATGCTTCGTTCCTTCCTCACCCTCGCCCTGTCGATGTTCCTGCTGGCTGAAGCTAGCGCCCAAACCGCTCCGGTGAAGGCATCCAAGAAAACCACCAAAGCCGCCAAGGTAGCCGCCCGCCAGGCCAAGAAGGCTCGCCGCGTGGCCGTGAAATCGGCCCCCGCCGCACCCCTGAACGACGGCTGGCCGCCCATCGAAAACAACACCCAAACGGCCGTGGCTTCTAACGACGGCTGGGGCGCCACGGATGTTCTGCCCGCTACCACCTCCCGCGGCGAAATCGACAACCAGAACATTTCGGCCGCTCCCGGCATGCCCGTGCACGTGCGCACCAGCAACGGCCTGACCCCCTACAGCGTGCGCCCGGCTCGCAAGCCCGCCGCTACCCAAACCACGCTCGGCAACTAACGGCGGCTGGCTCCGGCCCCTGCTCCGCTTTATTTTTGCATCGGCTTCCATTTCATGGCACCATCCGCCCCCGGCAGTTGTGCGTATGAATGGAAGCCGATTCGCTTTGGGCCCGGTGCGGCCGGGACTTCGAGCAAGCAATTCATTTCATCTTTTTCGTCAGCAATATGTTCCGCTACCTTTTCGCTTCGCTGCTCCTGCTTGCAGTGGCCGCTACCGATGCTTCGGCGCAGTCACGCAGCAAAAAACTCACGCCCTACTCCACGCGCGGCCCGCGCAAGGTGAAAACGGCCGTCAAAATCAACCCCCACACCGGCAAACCCTACGGTGCCGGCGTGCCCGAAGACATCCGCAACGGCTCGATGTACCTGGCGCCCGCCACGCCCATGCGCCGGCAAGTGGGCTACACCAACAACGGCGGCTACAACGACAACCGCACCCCGCGCCCCCGCTACGCCAAGCCCGCCAACAGCTCCCTGAGCCGCGACAGCAACCTGCCCACGGCGCCGGCTTCAAAGACCAAGGTGAAAGCCAAGAAAAAGTAGGACAGCACTAGAATACAAGAACGTCATGCTGAGCTTGCCGAAGCATCTCTACCGCAACTGTAAATAATTACTTGCGCGGTAGAGATGCTTCGGCAAGCTCAGCATGACGTTCTTCATTTAAGCTGAATACATCTGCTACTCGACTTCTACCATCTCGTTCTGCTCCACTGCTTCATAATAAAGCGTGCTGCAGTTCTCGGGGCGTAGCACTTCCTGGGCCGCGGCGCGCACGCTGGCCACCGTCACGGCCTGAATGCGGCGGCTTTCCTCGTTCACCAGGTTGGCGTCGCCCTGCAGCTTGCTGTAGGCCAGGTTGAGGGCGCGGTTCAGCAGGTCGATTTCGCCGAAAACCAGGCTGCTTTCGGCCTGGTTTTTTACTTTTTCCAGCTCCTGCGGGTCCACGTCGGCGGTCAGGAATTCGGCCACCACGGCTTCCACGGCGGCATCGGCCTCTTTGAGGTCGACGCCTGCGTTCAGCTTGCCGCTGATGACGAGCAAGCCAGGGTCGAGCGAACCGGTGAGGGAGGCCGAGATGTTGTTGAACAAAGCTTGCTCTTTCACCAGGCGTTGGTGCAGGCGGGCCGACTTGCCGTGGCCGAGCATGTCGCTGAGCAGGTCGACGGAGTGGTAGCGGGCGTCGCCACGCGCGGGCATGTGGTAGGCCTTGTAGAGCGCCGACAGCGGCACCGGCGCCTGCGTGGTGCGGTGGCGCGCTTCGGTCTGCGCGGGCTCTTGCGGAAGCTGGCGCTGGTAAACTGGTCCGCCCGGAATGGGTCCGAACCACTTTTCGGCCAGGCGGCGCACCTCGGCCACGCTGGCAGCGCCGGCCACCACCAGAATAGCGTTCTGGGGCGCGTAGTGCTTCTGGAAGAAGCCGCGCACGTCGTCCATCACCGCGTTTTCGATGTGCGAAATTTCCTTACCGATGGTGTTCCACTGGTAGGGGTGGGTGTGGTAGGCCAGGGGCTTGAGTTGCAGCCACACATCGCCGTAGGGCTGGTTGAGGTAGCTCTGCTTGAACTCTTCCACCACCACTTTGCGCTGCACTTCCAGCCCGTTTTCCGAGAAAGCCAGGTTCAGCATCCGGTCGCTTTCCAGCCAGAAGCCGGTTTCGAGGTTGGCCGCGGGCAGCGAGAGGTAATAATTGGTGATGTCGCTGGAGGTGAAGGCGTTGTTTTCGCCGCCCACGCGCTGCAGGGGCTCGTCGTAGCTCGGGATGTTCACCGAGCCCGAAAACATCAGGTGCTCAAACAAGTGGGCGAAGCCAGTATGGCCGGGGTCTTCGTCGCGCGAGCCCACGTCGTACATCACATTGAGCACGGCCATGGGCGTGGAAAAATCTTCGTGCACAATGCAGCGCAGGCCGTTGGCGAGGGTGAATTCCTGGAAATGAATCATGAAATAAAAGTAGGCGGGAACACGCGAGGCTATAACCCGCGGGATGTAACGAAAGTTGGGGCCTCGGGCCGGGCCCCACGCGGTAGATTAAAAAGCACTTTAGCCAATGTTCGGGGAAGCTATAACGCATCCGACGGTGCCTGGCAAACGAGGCCTGAGCCGGCTTGCTTTTGAGGTAAACACCATTGGCTACAAATGGTGTCAGCTTCAAAAGGACGTTCCGTGACTCTCCCTGCGCAAAAGCGCAATACGCGGCCGGCAGTGCCCACGGCTAGTCTTGCTGGTAATAAAGCTTTTTGCCCTGTGTAATGCCCCAGTACTCAAACAGCTGCGCATTCAGGTCGGAGTACTGCGGCCAGCGGTTGATTTCCCAGGACATCAGTGTACAGTCGGTGCTTAGGCGGACCACTGGCTCGGTGGCTTGGGCCAGGCGCGTCAGGTGCTGCCGCTCGCAGGTGTTGGAAACGTTGGGCAGGTGTCGGTCGGCGTTGAGGTAGATGAATGCAAATAGCAGCACCGCTCCGGCGTACCAGCGCCGCGGCCGGGTAGGCAGGTGGTAGAGCAAGTAAAGCGTCGAAAGCCCATAGGCAAAGACCAAACCCAGGATGAGCGGAATCACGGAGTCGCGGCGCACAATGAGGGCTCGGTACTCGCGGTAGCCGCCCAGGGGTAGCACCAGCAAGTAAATCAGCGCGAATATTCCCAACCACCGTATCAGGTGCCGGATGCGCTGGCTGCCCGCCGCGGCCGACAGCTGGCGGCGCAGCAGCTGCACATTGGCCAGCACGGCCAGCGTGAGCAGCGGCATGCCCAGCTTGCGGTACTGCCAGGCAATGCCGGCCGGAATGCGGCTGTATCGCTCCCACAGGGGAAGGGAGTGGTCCAGGTTTTCGCGCTCGTAGCGGCTCAGGTAGAGCGAATACAGGCACAGCAGCCCAAACAGCCCCAGTAGCACCAGGGGCTGACGCGGCAGCGCGCGAACCCGTTGCATCCATTGCTGCCACCCAGTGCCCACACCGGTGTGCCATTGCTGCACCAGCCAGTGGGCGGCCAGGCAGCAGTAGAGCACCGCCACGGTGCCGGTGATGATGGCGCCATTGAAGGCCAGCACCACCATCAGCCCCACCAGGGCCACGCAGGCGGCCCACCCCAGCTGCAAAGGGCGTTGCTCCCGCGCGGCCAGGTAGAAAGGCAGCAGCAGCAGCAGCAGCAGCGCCATGGGGAGGGCATAAAAAAAAGTATAGGTAATGCTTTGGTCGATGATGCCCATCTGGTCGTTATAGCCGGCCATTTGAAACAGCGGCAGCACCAGCAGCACCGCCAGCCAGAAGCGGCGGTTCGGCCGGTAGCGGCCGGTGATGTATACTCCAAGCAGGTAAAGCAGCAGGGCCTGTACCAGCACGCCAAACAGGGCGCACGCGGCGTACACGCTGCTAATGGGGTCGGTGAGCTTGTGCAAAGCCAGGGGCACCGACTTGAAGTAGGTGAACATGGCGGCATGAGCAAAAAAACGGTTCGGGGCCACGTACACCTCGTGGCGGGTGAGCGCCGCCCAGCCAAAGGGGTCGCCAAGCACCTGGCGGCAGTCGGCCGCCGGGGCCACAATGGGGCAGATGTCGCCATCGAGCGGCAACTGGTAGCTCTGCACGAACGTGTAGCCTAAGTCCAGCAGCACCAGCAGGGCGAGGAAAAAGGAGAGAGCGTGTTTTTTCATGTAGAAGCGAGGCGGAGCCCAAAGTTCTCTCCCGTAAGGCAGGGAAACCATTGGCAACGGCTTGGGCAGGAATCGGCGTAGGCCAAATACCAGGTGGGAAATGGGCACCGAAGATAAAGGTCCGGGTCCTTTGCCGGGTCGCAGCCGTTGTGCCGCGGCGGTGGGCACGCGGCGCCGTGCCGCTTGCGTTGTCGGTGCTTAACGGCGGCGTCAGGCTCCGTGCAAATGAGGTGTCGTGCCCCGCGAAATGCGCAGACTGTGCCACGGCTGACTGGTGCTGCTTTTCTGTGCACGCGCCCATGGGCCGCATCCCGAACCCGGATTGGCAGAGTAGCTGTCGACCTGCCGCATGGCCGCTACCTTTGCTGCTCCCAACCCGCCCCTCTTTTTATGACCTTCGACCGCCAAGACCTCTCCAACGAAACCCTGCTGCACCTCTACCAACACCTGCTGCGCCCGCGGCTGATTGAGGAAAAAATGCTGATTCTGCTGCGCCAGGGCAAGGTGAGCAAGTGGTTTTCGGGCATCGGTCAGGAGGCCATTTCGGTGGGCAGCACCCTGGCCCTGGAGGCCGACGAATACATTCTGCCCCTGCACCGCAACCTGGGCGTGTTCACGGGCCGCGAGGTGCCGCTGGGGCGCCTGTTTGCGCAGTGGCAGGGCAAGCGCACCGGCTTCACCAAGGGCCGCGACCGCAGCTTCCACTTCGGCACCAACGAGCACCACATCGTGGGCATGATTTCGCACCTCGGCCCGCAGCTGGCCGTGGCCGGCGGCATCGCCTTGGCCGATTTGCTCGACAAAAAGCCCAAGGTGACGCTGACGTACAGCGGCGACGGCGGTGCTTCCGAGGGCGACTTCCACGAGGCCCTGAACGTGGCCGCCGTGTGGCAGCTCCCGGTCATTTTCATGATTGAAAACAACGGCTACGGCCTCAGCACGCCCAGCAACGAGCAGTTTCGCTTCAAGTCCTTTGTGGACAAAGGCCCGGCCTACGGCATGGAGGCCGTGCAGGTAGACGGCAACAACGTGCTTGAAGTGTACACCACTGTGAAGCGCCTGGCCGAGGACCTACGCGAAAACCCGCGCCCCGTGCTGGTAGAGGCCCTGACGTTCCGCATGCGCGGCCACGAGGAAGCCAGCGGCACCAAGTACGTGCCCCAGAGCCTGATGGAAGAGTGGGCCGCCAAAGACCCGGTCGAAAACTACGAAAAATGGCTGCTGGCCGAGGGCATTCTCACCGAAACCGCCCGCCACAGCATCCGCGAAACCATTAAGGCTGCTATTGAAGCTGGCCTGCAGGAAGCCGACGCCGTGCCCATGCCCACGGCCGACATTCAGGAGGAAATTGCGGACATGTACCAGCCTTTCGAGGCGCCCGTGACGGACGCGCCTGCGGGCAGCGCCGCGCCCGACAAGCGCTTCATCGACGCCATTTCCGAAGGCCTGAAGCAGAGCATGGAGCGCTACCCCGACCTCGTGCTCATGGGCCAGGACATTGCCGACTACGGCGGGGTGTTCAAAATCACCGAAGGCTTCGTGGCTGCGTTTGGCAAGTCGCGGGTGCGCAACACGCCTTTGTGCGAGTCGGCCATTGTGGGCATTGGCTTGGGCTTGAGCATCAAGAAGAAGAAAAGCATGGTGGAGATGCAGTTCGCCGATTTCGTGACCTGCGGTTTCAACCAGATTGTGAACAACCTGGCCAAGAGCCACTACCGCTGGGGCCAAAATGCCGACGTCGTCATTCGCATGCCCACCGGTGCCGGCTCGGCGGCCGGGCCCTTCCACTCGCAGAGCAACGAAGCTTGGTTCACGCACGTGCCCGGCCTGAAGGTGGTATACCCCAGCAACCCGCACGATGCCAAGGGCCTGCTCTGCGCCGCCTTCGAAGACCCCAACCCGGTGCTGTATTTCGAGCACAAAATGCTCTACCGCAGCATGAGCGGCCCGGTACCGGCGGCCTACTACACCACGCCCATTGGCCAGGCTGCGCTCGCGGCCGAGGGCGACGAGCTGAGCATCATCACTTACGGCATGGGCGTGCGCTGGGCCCTGGAGGTGTGCCAGGACCTGGGCGTGTCGGCCGACGTGCTCGACCTGCGCACCCTGCTGCCGTGGGACCAGGAGGCTGTGCGCCGCACCGTGGAGAAAAACGGCCGCGTCCTCATCCTGCACGAAGACACCATGACCGGCGGCATCGGCGGCGAAATCGCGGCCTGGATAGGGGAGAACTGCTTCGAGCACCTCGACGCGCCCGTGCGCCGCGTGGCCTCGCTCGACACGGCCATCCCGTTTGCGCCGCCGCTGGAGGCTGCCTTCCTGCCTCAGCAGCGCCTGCGCGAGCAGGTGCAGGCGTTGCGCAACTATTAACGAGTAGCAAGTATTTAGTAGCAAGTAATAAGACGAAAGCCCTGAACCCCGAAGCTCCGAATCTTATTACTTGCTACTTAAGTCTTGCTACCGATTAAATGGCTCGGTTTTCGCGCGGCCGGGCCGTACCTTTCTTTCGCTTCCTTCCTGACTTTGTCCGTTTTACGGTGCTGACACGTATACCTCCCGTTGTTCTTTGGTCCTTGCTGGGCGCGTGGCTGCTGAGCAGTTGCTCGCTCTACCACAAGGTGTTCCATCCGTACCGGCTGCCTACGCCCAAGCCCTCGCCCGAATACATTGCCCAGCAAAAGGCCAAAAAGGAAAAAGAGAAAGGACTGCTGGCCTTCACCCACGCCAAGAAGAAAGAAAAGTCGGTAGAAGGCGGGCCCGATGTGGAAGCCGCCACCGACGTTTCCACGCCCAGCGGCGGCACGGTAACGGCCCCCTCGCAAGCCCCGGCGGCCCGCACGCTGCCCGAGAAATCGACGGTGCGCTACGACAAAAAAGGGCTCATGAAGAAGCCCAAGCTCAAGCGCCGCAAAGTCAACAAACAATCCAAGCCGTTCCGTCCCTGGCAATCCATCCGTGACTTTTTCAAATATGGCCTCCACAAGAAACCCGATTACGAGCACGGTGCTTCTCCCAAAGCGCCCAAGGAAGAATCAACGCCCGATGCAGCGCCTACTGGCGGCGACAAGCCGTAGCGTGCTATTTGCTTTGGGGGCCCTGCTGGCCTTGGGTAGCGGGGCGGCGCACGCCCAAATTGTGAAGGAAAAACCGGCTAAGGTGAAGGCTGCCAACCGCCGCGCCCTGCGCGAGGCCAAGCGCACCGACTCGCCTTACAAAGACAGCCACCTCGACGTGACGGCCGAGCAGCTCAAGCGCGGCAAAAGCACCCAGCCCCAAGCCGACATTAGCCGCGACGTGAACTACGGCAAAGGCACCGCGCCCAACGTGAAGCCCGCCGGCCTGCTGGGCCTGCGCCGCGACAAAACCACCACCCTCGTGCGCAAAGAGCAGCGCCAGCGCCGCAAGCTGGCCGCCCGCAACGACGAAAAAAAATGACCAGCCGCGCGGGAATCAACTAGCTCAAAATCTGTTGTAGTATTCCGGCGCCGGCTTGCCTTGTGGTGCGCCGGCGCACCCCGTTGCTCTTTTTACCCAGAATCTCTTATGTCGACTCCCTGGCTTCCCCTCACCCAACCCGAACAGCTTACCGACCTGGCCCGGGCCTCCTACGAGCAGCCGGTGCTCATTTTCAAGCACAGCACCACTTGCTCCATCAGCGCGGCGGCCAAGAGCAAGATTGAGCGCCAATGGGCCGACAGTGGCCTCGACCTCCCCATTTACTACCTCGATTTGCTGCGCTTCCGCCCCCTTTCGGCTCAGATTGCCGAGCAGTTTGGCGTGCGCCACGAGTCGCCGCAGCTCTTGCTCATCCAGGGCGGCGAGTGCACCTACGATGCCTCGCACATGGGCATCCGCCTGAGCGACGTGCAGAGCGTGGTGAAGTAAACAGTTGCTAAAGGCTGTCATCCTGAGCGCAGCGAAGGACCTTCTCACGCTAGTTGTTTCTCGGTGAGAAGGTCCTTCGCTGCGCTCAGGGTGACAGCTGAGCCTAATTTCTTCTACCGATACTCAAACACCACGTTCTGCACCAGGTCGGGGTGCAGGCTCAGGGCCACCGGGCAGGTGTGGGCGGCCCGCTCCAGCACGGTCCGGGCGTTGGCGTCCAGCGTGGCCGGCAATGTCAGCGCAACGTCAATTTGCGCAATGCGGCGTGGGGCATCCGTGCTCATGTGCTTGGTGACGTTGAAGGTGCTGCCGGTCAAGTCCCAGGCGTGGCGCTCGGCCACAATGCCCATCGTGGTGATGATGCAGGCCCCGAGGGCGGTACTCACCAGGTCGGTGGGCGAAAACGCTTCGCCCCGGCCGTGGTTATCAACGGGCGCGTCGGTTTGAATGGTGGTGCCGGACGCGACGTGCGTGGCTTCGGTGCGGAGGTTGCCGGCGTAGCGGGCGGTGGCGGTGTTCATCAAGTCAGCGAGTTACCTTTACCAAGTAGTTTCTTCTTTCGCTAAATTACGTATCAAGTCGTGCGCCGCGTTGGTGGCAGCGGCCGGGGCCCTTTTTTGGTTGATTATGCTTTCCTCCTTCTCTCGTTATTTCGGCTTGCTGGCGGCGGCTGCCAGCCTGACCACCGCAGCGCAGGCGCAGGAACGGCCGGTGCGGCCGGCGGCTCCTGCTTCGCGTTCGACGACGGCGCCCGAAGCGCCTGCCCCAACGACGCCCACCCGCTACGCGCCCGTGCCCGAGGCGCCGTCGGATGAGCAGTCGTACCGCAAGGAGTTCGTGTACGGCATCAACTTCAATACCCAGGGCGGCTTGATTGGAGGGGTGTCCGTCCGCTCTACCCGTGTGCTCGACAACCGCCTGCTGCGTTTCTGGAGCCTCGAGGGCGTGATGCTGAAGAACGCCAAGGAAGAGCGCATCAACACCGCCGTGGGGGGCAGCTACATCGACCGCAAAACCAACTATGCTTTTGTGCTGCGCCCGTCGTTTGGCATGCAGCGCATCCTCTTCCGCAAAGCCGCCGATGCCGGTGTGCAGGTGAACGGCCTGCTGAGCGCAGGGCCGTCCTTGGGCTTGCTCATGCCCTACTACATTTCCTACGACCGCACGTTTGCCCGCACGCAGGTGCCCAGCCTGGCCACCGACGAGATTGTGAACGAGCAGTACGACCCGCTCAAGCACACTTTTCTGCCGGCCATCCTCGACCACGGCCCGCTCTTCAGCGGCATCAGCGATACCAAGGTGGTGCCGGGCTTCCACGTGCGCGGCGGCCTGAGCTTTGAGTACGGCCGCTACCGCGACGCCGTGACGGGCCTCGAAGTGGGCGTATTGGTCGAGGCCTTCACCAAGCGCATGGTCATCCTCAGCCCCTATACTGGCCCCGAGAACCAGGCCGTGAACCGCCAGTTCTTTCCCTCGGTGTACCTTACGCTGTATTTCGGGCACCGGAGCTAGGGACAGTTCTCAGTTAATAGTTGGTAGTGAGCCGATGCTGAGGCCTATTGGGGCAGGAAGGTAAAAGCCGGCCTTTATGTGCGTAATTTTGGGAAGCTTTTTCTTCGAACCGATTGGGCGGGAAATTGCTTTTACTTGAAGTTAACTGCTCACTGTTAACTGCCAACTGTCAATTGAGATGATAGACTTGCCCGTTATCCAGCCCGAAACGGCTGCCCCCGCCCGTCCCCGCAAGCCCGACTGGCTGCGCGTGAAGCTGCCCGTGGGCGAAGAATACGCCGCCGTGCGCCGCCTCGTGGACGAGCACAAGCTGCACACCATTTGCGAAAGCGGCAACTGCCCCAACATGGGCGAATGCTGGGGTGCGGGCACGGCCAC
This sequence comes from Hymenobacter properus, assembly GCF_015694735.1. GTDB lineage: Bacteria > Bacteroidota > Bacteroidia > Cytophagales > Hymenobacteraceae > Hymenobacter > Hymenobacter properus. The sequence continues at coordinate 139,810 of NZ_JADQDP010000002.1, forward strand.
GTTCATGATTCTGGGTAACATCTGCACCCGTTCGTGCTCGTTTTGCGCCGTGGCCACCGGCCGCCCCACCGAATACGACCTCGACGAGCCCCGCCGCGTGGCCGAGGCCATTGCCCTGATGAAAGTGAAGCACGCCGTCATCACCAGCGTGAACCGCGACGAGCTCAAGGACCGCGGCGCCAGCGTGTGGCGCGACACCGTGGTGCTCACCAAGCAGCTCTCGCCCGGCACCACCATCGAAACCCTGATTCCGGACGTAAAAGCCAACTGGGACGCGCTGGACGTCATGATATCGGGCGGCCAGGAAGTGATTTCGCACAACATCGAAACCGTGGGCAGCCTCTACCGCCTCGTGCGCCCGCAGGCCAAGTACGACCGCAGCCTGGAGCAAATCCGCCGCACCAAGCTGGCTGGCCATCGCACCAAGTCTGGCATCATGCTGGGCCTGGGCGAAAAGCCCGACGAGCTGTACCAGGCCATGGACGACCTCGTGGCCAACGGCCTCGACATCCTCACCCTGGGCCAGTACCTGCAGCCCACCAAGCGCCACCTCGACGTGGCCGAGTTCATCACCCCCGACCAGTTTGCCCACTACCGCGAAGAAGGCTTGCGCCGCGGCCTGAAGTATGTGGAAAGCGGCCCGCTGGTGCGCAGCTCCTACCACGCCGAGCGCCATGTGAACGTGCCGGTGTAGTTGGTTTATCAACTTATTATTAACAAAAAAGCCCGGCTATTTGGCCGGGCTTTTTTGTTGCAGCGCCGCAAGCCGCTCGTCCTCTCGTTTATAAGTGAGGTAATAAAAGTCATCGGTATTCACGAATACCAGCGCCACCCGCGTGCCCGCAGGGGCCAAGGCCACGTTGCGGCGCACCGCCTGAATGAGCCGTCTGCTTTGCCGCGTCATGAAGCGGCTCCAATGCACTACTACTGTGTAATTGGCGGGCGGAGCCGATATTGGTGCACTGCCAGAGTAAATGAACTTCAGATGCTCGGCCAAAGACAAAGCCGAGTCGCGCGGGGCTTGTTGGGCCGGTGGAAACTGCGCCATGATGCCGTCGCGCTCCCAATGCAGGTTGGGGAAGCCCCCGGCGTAGCAGTTAATGTGAAAGGACTGCTGGCGGCCCGCCGCATCGTAGTACACGGCCTGCAAAAACTGCCAATGGTTTTTGGCTACGCTGGAATCTTGGCGGTGCATCCGGCGCAACACGCGGCGGAAACTGGTATCGAGCACCCCGTTGCGACTGTCGGGAGGGACACCATAGTCTTCTGCTAGCTTGGGCAAGCTGCCTGCTGCCAAAGGCTTGGGTTCGCGAATGCTGTAGATGCCCGTGAAAACAGCTTGGCAACTACTTAGCAACAGGCCAATTGCCAAAACAAAAAGAGAAGAAAAGCGCACGGTATTTATCAGATGGAACACACAAAAAAAGCCCCTTCGGACAGAAGAGGCTTTTTAGGAAGCGGGACGTTGCAAGCAGCCTAGCGGCGGGCGTTGTTGTCCTGGGGCGGGTAGGTGCTCAGGATGCCGTTCACGATGCGGTGGGTTTCGGCTTCGTCGATGGTGTTTTGGTCGACTTGGGCCTGGCCGGTGCCGCGCCACGCCAGCTCTTTGCGGCGGGCATCGATGATGTCAATTACCACGGTGCCGGCCTTGTACTGCGTCACGGGCGAGTAGCCGCGGCCGTAGTAGCCGTAGCCATACCCGTAGGGATAGCCGAGGCCGTTGTAGTAGGGCGACACTTGCTGCTTGTCCTCCACACGGGCGCTGTAGGCAATATAGATGTCGGGCGCCGTCGTTACTTCGGTCAGGCCTTTGGCCGTCATCTCAGCCGCCACGGCGGCACGCATGCGCTTGTCGAGGAAAGACTCATAGCCTTTGGCAGGGCCGCCTTCCACATCTTTGGGCTGCTGCGGGTACCAGGCCCAGGTTTTGAAGGCGCGGAAATTAACGGCGTGGTCGAAGTCGTTGGTGACGCCCACGCGGGCGGCCGGCGAGCAGGCGCTGGGGCCCAGCAGCAGGGCTACGGCAGCAGCCACTAAGCCAATCGGGCGGGCCAGGGAACGGGTGATGCGGTTCATAAAGACGATTAGAATACAGATGAGAGGAAGCTTTGAAACGAGCGCGGCGAAAGCCCAGCAGCCTGTTTCGGAAGCTATTACACTAACGAAAAAGCCACCCCCGTCGTTCACATTTTAGTCGAACGAAGCTCGGGTTTGAGCGATGAATTTCCAACTGTCCCATCTTGAGATAACCGGATTTTGTCCTACCTTACCCCCGAATTCCCCTCATCAATTTCCAGCTTCGTCAATGAAAAGTACTGCCTTGTTGGTTTTGGCTACCGTCGGCTTGTTCACCGCTTGCACCTCTGCCCGCGACGAGGTGCGGCGCACGGCGCCCAATACCACGCCGGTGCCGCACAACACCATTGTGGACTGCCCCGTGTACGACGGCATGACCAAAACCTCCAACGTGCTGACGCAGACCACCGCCGGCAATACCGTGCAGGTGCTCGATACCATCAATGCCTATTTTGTGCGTGTGCGGCTGGAGAAGAACGGCCTGGTGCAAACCGGCTACATGGACCGCCGCTGCTTCGGCGTGCGAGGGGATAAATAGCAGGAATCGCCTGTCATTGCGAGGCCGCAGGCCGTAGCAAACGAAGTTCAGCGAAGCTAATCCGTCCTCTTAGAACCAGACACGCTCTTTTACCAAAAAGCCCCGGCACCGCAATGGTGCCGGGGCTTTTTTAGGTCTTTGTCACATTAGAGGGCTAGTCGCTGAGAACAGGACGGATTGATTCGTCGTGCCTCCTCGCAATGACAGACGCTGCCGCTGCTTAATACGACGGCCCTTTATCGGTTTGCACCAAGTCTTCCTCTTTGTCGGCGTACTGCTCGATGGGAGTGCAGCTGCAGATGAGGTTGCGGTCGCCGTAGGCCGAGTCGATGCGGCTTACGCTGGGCCAGAACTTGTTGGCGCGCACGTAGTCCATGGGGTACACGGCCTGCTCGCGGGTGTAGGGGCGGGTCCACTCGTGGGCCAGGACGGTGGCGGCGGTGTGGGGAGCGTGCTTCAGCACGTTTTCCTTGGCATCGGCCTGGCCAGCCTCCACAGCGGCAATTTCCTTGCGGATGGAAATCATGGCGTCGCAGAAACGGTCCAGCTCGTCCTTGCTTTCGCTTTCGGTGGGCTCCACCATCAGGGTGCCGGCCACTGGGAAGCTCACCGTGGGGGCGTGGAAGCCATAGTCCATCAGGCGCTTGGCAATGTCTTCTACTTCAATGCCGGCCTTTTTGAACTGGCGGCATTCCAGAATCATCTCGTGGGCGCACCGGCCGTTGCTACCCGAGTACAACACCGGGTAGTGGCTTTCGAGGCGAGCCTTGATGTAGTTGGCGTTCAGGATGGCCGTTTCGGTGGCGCGCTTCAAGCCGTCGCCGCCCATCATCGAGATGTAGGCGTAGCTGATGGGCAGAATGCTGGCCGAGCCCCACGGCGCGGCCGATACCGAGCCGGCGTCGCGGCCTTCCACGGGCACCACGGCGTGGCCGGGCAGGTAGGGCACCAAGTCGGCCACCACGCCGATGGGACCCACGCCGGGGCCGCCGCCGCCGTGCGGAATGCAGAAGGTTTTGTGCAGGTTGAGGTGGCACACATCGGCGCCGATGTTGGCGGGCGAGGTGAGGCCCACCTGGGCGTTCATGTTGGCGCCGTCCATGTACACGCGGCCGCCGTGCTGGTGAATGGTGTCGCAGATGTCGATGATGGTTTCCTCGTACACGCCGTGCGTGCTGGGGTAGGTCACCATCAGGCAGCTCAGGTTGGCAGCGTGCTTCTCGGCCTGGGCCTTGAGGTCGGCCACGTCGATGTTGCCATCTTCGGTGCTCTTCACTACCACTACCTGCATGCCGGCCATCACGGCCGAGGCGGGGTTGGTGCCGTGGGCCGAGGCCGGAATCAGGGCCACGTTGCGGTGGTGGTCGCCGCGCGCATCGTGATAGCCTTTGATGGCCAGCAGGCCGGCGTATTCGCCCTGCGCGCCGGAGTTGGGCTGCAGGCTTACGGCGGCAAAGCCGGTCACCTCGCACAGCCAGGCTTGTAGGTCCGAGAAAATCTGCTGGTAGCCCTGGGCTTGCTCGATGGGAGCGAAGGGGTGCAGGCCGCCGATTTCGGCCCAGGTCACCGGAATCATCTCGGCGGTGGCGTTGAGCTTCATCGTGCACGAGCCCAGCGGAATCATGCTGTGGGCCAGGCTCAGGTCCTTGTTTTCGAGCTGCTTCATGTAGCGCAGCATCTCGTGCTCGGCGTGGTGCGTGTTGAACACCGGGTGCGTGAGGTACTCGCTGGTACGCTGCAGGCTGGCGGGCCAGCTCAGCTCCGCCTCGGCGGGCAGCTGGGCGGCTTCGGCCTGCTTGCCCAGCACCTTGGCGAAGACGTTCAGGATGTCGTTCACGTCGCTCAGCTCGGTGTTCTGGTTGAGCGAGATGCCTACGCGCACTTCGTCGAAGTAGCGGAAGTTGATGCGGGCGGCTTCGGCTTCCTTCTTCACCGCCTGCTGCAGTTCGGTGCTTTCCAGGCGCAGGTTCAGCGTGTCGAAGTAATGTTCGTTGGTTTGCTCCATGCCCAGCTTTTTCAGGCCAGCTTCCAGGGTTTGGGCCAGCAAGTGGGTGTTCACGGCAAACTGGCGGATGCGCTGCGGGCCGTGGTACACGGCGTACATGCCGGCCAGCACGCTCAGCAGCACCTGGGCGGTGCAGATGTTGGAGGTGGCTTTTTCGCGGCGGATGTGCTGCTCGCGGGTTTGCAGGGCCATGCGGTAGGCCTTGTTGCCGGCCGCGTCCACGCTCTGGCCGATGAGGCGGCCGGGAATCACGCGCTTGAATTGGTCTTTGCAGGCGAAGAAGCCGGCGTGCGGGCCGCCATAGCCCATCGGCACGCCGAAGCGCTGCGAGTTGCCCACGCACACATCGGCGCCCAGCTCGCCGGGCGAGGTGAGCAGCGTGAGGGCCAGCAGGTCGGCGCCCATCACCACGAAGACGTTATTTTTTTGTGCCTGCGCAATGAAGTCTGTGTAATCAAACACCTCGCCGTCGGCGGCCGGGTACTGCACCATGGCGCCGAAGAAACCTTCGTTGCTCAGGTCTACCTGGCGGTGGTCGCCCACCACTAGCTCAATGCCGATGGGGGTGGCGCGGGTGCGCAGCAGGTCGATGGTTTGGGGCAGCACCTGCTCCGACACGAAGTACTGGTGGGCGCCTTTTTTCTTGGTCTGGCTGTGCAGCATGTGCATGGCCTCGGCGGCGGCGGTGCCTTCGTCCAGCAGGCTGGCGTTGGCAATTTCGAGGCCGGTGAGGTCAATTACCAGGGTCTGGTAATTGATGAGGGCTTCGAGGCGGCCCTGAGCAATTTCGGCCTGGTAGGGCGTGTAGGCGGTGTACCAGCCCGGGTTTTCCAGGATGTTGCGCTGGATGACGGGGGGCAGGGTGGTGTCGTGGTAGCCAAGGCCGATGTAAGACTTGAACACTTGGTTCTGGCTGGCAATCTGCTTGAATTTCGCCAAAAAAGCCCGTTCGCTGAGGGCGGCGGGCAGGTTGAGGGGTTTTTTCAGGCGGATGGCCGGCGGTACGGTTTCATTGATGAGCTGCTCGATGCTTTCCACGCCGATGGTGCGGAGCATAGCGGCCTGCTCGTCGGCGCCGGGCGCGTTGTGGCGAGCTTCAAAAACGTCAACGGACGAGAATTTCAACGACATAAAGACGAAAAAGGGGTGGGGAGAAAGCTAACTTCCGGGATAACAAAGGTACGGGCGAAAGGCTTCCCCTAGCGCCATAAAATACCGGCGAATGACGTAGAGACGGGGCTTGCCCCCGCCCGACTATTGAACGGTATCAGTGAGCCGGCGCAGCCGACCGGGCGGGGGCGGGCCCCGCCCCAACAGCCCAAAATTTCTAGCTTTGCCAGCCCATCCATTCCCCATCCCACCCCGCTCATGCCCTTTACCATTGGCCTCATCCGCGAAGGCAAAACGCCGCCCGACAAGCGCGTGCCCCTCACCCCGAAAAAATGCGTCGAAGCCCAGGCCACCTTCCCTGGCCTGCGCGTGGTGGCGCAAAGCAGCCCCATCCGCAGCTACGCCGACCAGGAATACCGCGACCTTGGCATTGAGGTGCGCGACGACGTGAGCGAATGCGATGTGCTAATGGGCGTGAAAGAGGTACCCGTGGACCAGCTCATTCCCAACAAAACGTACCTCTTTTTCTCGCACACCGTGAAGAAGCAGCCCGCCAACCGGAAGCTGCTGCAGGCCGTGCTGAAAAAGAACATCACCCTCATCGACTACGAGTTGCTGACCAACGCGCGCGGCGAGCGTATTGTGGCCTTCGGGCGCTACGCCGGCATCGTGGGGGCCTACAACGGCCTGCTGACTTACGGGCGCAAGCACGGCCTCTACGACCTGAAGCCGGCCTACCAGTGCGTGGACATGGACGACATGCAGGAGGAGTTTTTCAAGGTGAAGAAGCTGCCGCCCATCAAGATGGCCGTGACGGGCTCGGGCCGCGTGGCGCAGGGCGCCCTGGAGGTGCTCAACCGCATGGGCATCAGGCGGGTGAGTGTATACGACTACCTCTACCACGATTTTACCGAGCCGGTGTATACCCAGCTGGGCAGCTCCGACTACAATCGCCGCCGCGACGGCCGCGTGTGGGATACCCCCGATTTCCACCAAAACCCGCAGGAGTACGAGTCTGCTTTTAACTTATTTGTGCCCGTCACCGACTTGCTCATTGCCTGCGCCTACTGGCACCCGGCGGCGCCCCGGCTGTTCGAAGAAGCCGACACCCGGATGCCGGGTTTCCGCATCAACACCATTGCCGACGTGACCTGCGACGTGAACGGCTCCATTCCGACCACCAAGCGCAGCAGCACCATCACCGACCCGGCTTTCGACTATAATCCCGCCACCGGCGAACTGGAGCCCGCCTACTCCCGGCCCGAAAACATCACGATTATGGCCGTAGATAACCTGCCCTGCGAACTGCCCCGCAACGCCAGCCGCGACTTTGGCCGCCAGCTCATCGACAACGTGCTTCCGCACTTGGTGGGCGATGATGCCGAAGGCGTGATTGCGCGGGCCACCATTGCCAAAGGCGGCCAGCTCACGGAGCGCTACGCTTATTTAGCTGATTACGTAGCTGAAACTACGTTGGCGTGATGGCTGTAATGTTTGCCGGAACCGATGCACCGCTGGTTCTGACTAAACGCTAAGCCTGACCGATTACATGGAGGTGCTGGCCCGATAACGGCTTCTTACGGAACGAGCCACTTTTAAAGCCCGCGCAAAATGGGGTATTTGGCCTGCACCAGGGAGTAAAGGCCGTAGGCCACGAAGCCTAGTGCCACCACCCCCAGCGCCAGCGGCCCCATGGCGGCCAGCAGGTCGAAGGCCTCGTCGGTGCTGCCCACGGCGCCGGCCCGCGACTGCCGCCCGGCCTGCACCACAAAGTAGCCGATGATGGCCACCACCGCGCCCCGGGCCGTGATGCCGATTTGGGCCGCGCGATACACCAGCCGCTGCTGCGCACTGGTGAGGCTGCTGCCGTCCACGTCGTTGCGCAACTGGCCCGAAAATGCCCGGTAGCCCTGGTACAGGCCCACCCCGATGATGACCACGCCCGCTAGCAGCACCAGCCAGTTGCCACCGGGCCAGGCCAGCACCTTGGCCGTCAGCGACTGCGAGGTGCTGCCGCCCTTGTCGGCGTAGCCTTGCAAAGCCAGGCGCCCGGCATATAGGGCCAGGCCACTGTAGAAAAGTCCGCTGCACACGTACCAGAGCCGCGTGCCCACCCCTTTGGCGTCCGAACCCTTGCCTTCGGTGTCGCGAATGGCCTGGGTGAAACGCCAGACGATGTAGCCCAGCAGCCCCACCGCAATGAGGCCCAGCAGCAGGCGGCCGCCCGGTACGGTCTGCAGATGCTGCACGGCTTCCTCTTTGTCAGCTTGTGCAGCCAGCCGCAGGCCGGTAGCTACCATGAGGGCCAGCGCGCCCATCAGCAAGTAAACCACCCCGATGGCGGCAAAGCCCAGGCGGGCCAGCAGGCGGATGCCGGCCGAAGGCGAGCCAGGAACGGCAGAAAGTAAGGTGTTGGCAACCGACATGGCACAGGCGGAAAGAGTGGGAAAAGGGCTTTCTAGACGTGCACCCGAATTACAAGGTTGGGTTACCAGGCCCTTTAGCAGCAAAAAAAGGCCCCTCCTGAAATCAGAAGGGGCCTTTCGTGACGAAGCAGCCGCGTGTGGAACTGGAAGGCGCGTTTACTTCATCGGGGAAATGCGGAAGGTTAGAAAGTGCGGTTGAACCAGGCCTTGATGTCGTCGACGGCGTGGCCGGTTTTCTCTTGCAAGCGGCCGAGCCACTCGTCCTGCTTGCCTTCTTCGTAGGTCAGGTCATCGTCGGTGAGGTTGCCCCACTTCTGTTTGGCCTGGCCTTTCACCTGGTCCCAGTTGCCGCGGGCGCGCCACTCGGTGCCAGTGGTCGAAGCCGTGGCATTGTCGGTTTTTTCGTTGAACCAGTTCTTGATGTTATCGATGGTTTCGCCGGTTTTCTGCTGCAGGCGGCCAAACCACTCGTCCTGGCGGCCTTCGTCGTAAGTCAGGTCGTCGTCGGTGAGGTTGCCCCATTTCTGCTTGGCCTGGCCCTTGATGTCGTTCCAGTTGCCGCGAGCCCGCAGCTCGGTGCTGTCGCCGATGTTATTGTTGTTGAGGTCCATGAGTGAAAGAGGTGGGAATGAAAAGGAAAAACGTCGTTTGGTGGCAGTTGTACGCCCGGTCCAATGGCTGAGTTTATAGCCGCTTCACGAATGCCCGAATTTTGCACCTCTGTTCTGCTTTCCAACCTGTGAGCATGAAGCAAAAAAGCCCCGCCGTGTGCACGGCGGGGCTTTCTCAAGCGAGGCGAACCAGCTTATTTCTGCGGGGTAGCAGGCGTTTCTTCTACCACGCCGTTGGCGGGCTTATTGCGCACCACGGCGGTGTCGCCGGGTTCGCGGGCCATGTCGGCTTTGGCGCTGTCCACAGCATCGCCCACAGCGTCGCCGGCGTTAGAGGCGGTGTTTTCGGTGGTGGTGGCAGCCTCATCGGCTTTTTTCTCGGAGCACGAAGCGAAGGTGAAGGTGCCCAGGGCAGCCACCAGCATCAAGGTTTTGAAGGAGGTCTTCATGAGATGATAAGGAAAGGAATGATTGAAAAATCTGCCTTTAATAAAGCCCCAGGTAAAAGGTAACCCGATAAATTTATAAGGCTGAGCTTGATAGAAGGCCGTAAATAAAAATGGTTACGGCGCTAACGCCGTCACACAGAGTGCCCCGACCAGTTTGTACAGCAGCGGTAAATAATGGCTGGCGGCAGGCAAGATATTTCGCTCTGCCCGGTACGACGTTCAGTTTCAGGCACGAATCAGCGGTTCAACGCGGCCCATCCCACAACGTCCCGCCGCGCCGTAATTTGGCCCCATGGACGACCTGCGCACCACACTGCTGACCCTGGCCCCCGACGAGCGCCGCGACTTCGGCGTATTCATTCAGCGGCAGCGCCGCAAGGCCGCCGGCCGGCAAGACTCACGCCTCTACGAGCTGCTGGTGCAAGCCAAGGAGCTGAAAAAGGACAAGCTCATTGCCAAGCTCTACCCCGACGAGCCCAACCCCGTGGCCTACTACGCGCTGCGCAAGCGCCTGCTGCGCCACCTCACCGACTTCCTGCTGCTGCGCCAGCGCCAGCTCGACACCACGGCTGCCGCCTCGGTGCGCGGGCAGCTCACCCTGGCCCAGTACCTGTTCGAAACCGGCATTCCGCGTCTGGCCTGGAGCACGCTGCGCAAGGCCGAAAAGCTGGCCCGCGAAAGCGAGCAATACGAGCCCCTGAACGCGGTGTACAACCTTCAGATTCAATACGCGGGCACGCCCCACGCCGTGCCGCTCGATGAAATCCTGCCTCGCTACCGCGCCAACAAAAAGGCCGCCGATGAGGAGGAGCGCGCCAACATTGCCGACAGCCTGCTGCGCCAGCGCCTGCGCGAGTCGCGCGCCCGCGGCCGAGCCACCGTAGCCGTCGATGGCCTCGTGCAGCAGATTCTGGCCGAGTACGACTTGCAGGAGGCCTTTGCCCGCTCGCCCTCGCTGCTGAGTCGGCTCATGTCCATTGCCCGCAATGCCATGCTGGTGCGGCGCGACTTCACCTCGTTTGCGCCCTTCATTGAACGCTGCTACACCCTCATGGAGCGGCGCCACGGCTTTGCGCCGGCCCAGCGCGGGCACCAGCTGCGGCTGCTCTACATGCTAGCGCACGCCCTCTACCGCTCGCGCCGCTTCGAAGAATCGGTGGCGTACCTGGAAAAGGGGCAGGCCCTGATTGACGCCGGCCCGGCCCGGCAGTTTGGCGAGTTGGTGCCGCGCTTCACCTTCCTGCTGGCGGCCAACTACGCCTTCCTGCGTCGCAACGCCGAAAGCATTGCCCTGCTCGAAAACGCCCTGCACGGCCCCAAGCCTCTGGCGGCCGCCGACGACCTCACGGCCCGCTTCCAGCTCTCGTTTCACTATTTCGTCGAAGGAAAATTCGCCAAAGCCAACCAAAGCATGCTCAGCCTCAACCGCACCGACCACTGGCTGGAGCAGCACCTGGGCCTGGAATGGATGGTGAACCGCAACATCGGCGAGCTGCTGATTCAGTTTGAGCTGGGCAACCAGGAGCTGGCCCTCACCCGCCTGCGCGCCATCGAGCGCACCTTGCGCGAGCAGTTTCCGGCCACGCCGGCCGAGGGCGACACGCCTGCCGTGCCCGTGGGCGGACCCTACCAAGCCGTGCTACAATACTTGTCCTTGGTGCGCGAGGTAATTGAAGACCCCGCCATCGCACGCCGACCAGATTTCGGCAACCGCGTGTTCAATATGCCGAATTTCCTGTCCTCAGAGCGCGAAGACTTGCAGGTGCTCAGCTTCTACGCTTGGCTACGTGCCCGGACCTTGGGCCGGCCCTACTACGACGTGCTACTGGAACTGGCGTATGCGTAATAAAAAAGGCCCGTCTGCAATTGCAGGCGGGCCCTTTTTATAAAAAGTGGCGCAGGCTTACTTATTGGCGGCTTCCTTGGCGTTGGCTTTGGTCTGCTCAGCCGAGCGTTTGGCGGCGTCGCCCATGGCGCGCATTTTGGCGTCAATCTTGTCGCCAGCGGCGTCCATTTTGGCGCCGGCCTCATTCATTTTGGCATCGAGCTTTTCGCCGGCAGCGTCCATTTTCGCGCCCAGCTTGTCGGCAGCGGCCTCCATTTTAGCTTCGGCTTTGTCGGCAGCCGCATCGATTTTGGCACCGGCTTCGGTGGCCGAGCCGGCAGGGGCCGTGCTGTCGGTGGTCACGGTGGTCGTGGTGGTGCCGTCGGCGGCAGTCGAAGTCTCAGCAGTTTTGGTTTCGCAGGCGGTAGCGGCGAGGGCCACGGCGGCAGCTAGGAACAGCGGTTTCAGCGACATTTTCATTGGAAAACGGAATTGAAGTGAATGGATGAGCTTAATGAAATGTGCTGGCAAAAGGTAACCCGGCCATCGGCCTCAGCTCCGGGCGAGCGGACGAAGGGCCAAGCTAACTTTTTAGCCTCTGCGCTAGTATAGCCCCCTACGCATTCTTATTTCCCGCTTTCCTATGGACTCCACTGCCTCCACGCCGCAAACGCCCCCCACGCCCGAAGTGCCCCTGGCCGTGAGCGACCAGCAAAACACCGCGTTGCTCGACGACACCCTGACCTTTCTGACGGCCAGTACGCCCACCAACTCCGGCCCCCAGGGCCGCACCGAAGTAGAGCGCTGGGCCGCGGTGCTGGCCGCGTCGGACCGCTCCGGCCTAGCCAAAATCAAACAGGAGCTCAACCAGCTGAGCGAGTTGCTGGCCGACCCCAAAAGCCCGGCCCACGACATTGCCGAAATCCTGGCCAGCCTCGGCGCCGAAACGGCCAAGGTGGCCGAAGATGCCGGTGGCGACTACAGCGGCCCGCTCAACAACCTGAGCAAGCTGCTCATCAAGGCGGGCAACACGCTGTCGCGCTAAGCCGCGCCTCGTAACCATTGTAGCGCGAACTTTGTAGTTCGCGTCCCCGCGCCTCCCGGATTTTCCGGCCGGCCGCGTGGCGACGCGAAGTACCAAGTTCGCGCTACTGTTTTATGCCCCAGCTTACCCCCGCCGACCTGCTGCCCTACGACCCCTTCGACGGCATGCGCTTCGGCCCCGAAATCTGCTTTCTCAGCGGCCAGCCCGTCGGCCCTGCCGACACTGTGCCCGTCTTCGCCGAGTGGCTGCAAGCCCGGTACAACCTGGCCGAGCGCCCCATTCAACTGCTCGACCAGCGCACCGTTCTCATCAGAGACCTGCGCCTACCCGCCAGCCCTGCCGCCCGCCAGCGCATCGCAGAGCTGGAGAGTAGGGTAGAGGCAGCCAGCCTGGAAGGCCCTGCCGCCCTGCGCGCCCTCGGCGACGACACGCTGTTCCTGTGGATGGGTAAAATGTTCTACGGCATCTTCATCACCGAGCTGCTGAATGAGTTTGAACCACTGATAAAGCCTAAGTACCCGCTGGCCGAAAATGCCGCGTTGGTGCGTCGCTTCCAAGCCTTTTTCCAGCTGCTGCAGGGCCTGCGCGTGCCCACGGAGTATGCCGATTTTGTGCCCGGCTCCATTTTCGTGCTCGAAGCCGACCCCACTGAGGACGTGACGCCCTTCGAGTACGACGACGACCTGAATACGCTCGTGTTCAGCATCAAGCTCGATAAAGCCGTGCTGGTGGCTTGTTTGGTTGATGTCGGGCTGATTGGCCAAGCCATGGGCAAGGTTTACGCCGACGCTCAGCGGCCCCTGCACCCGGTACAGATTGCCGAGTTCAAGGCCCGCGTGTACTATGCGGCGCACCTGCTGCACGTCGTGCCCGACATCTACCCCCGCCACCCGCGCCCCGGCGACACCCAACTCGTTTTCGATGCCCTCATCGATGACGTGACCGGCGCCATATTCAACCCTTGGGAAAACAGCGCCTACACCCAAACCCTGGCCGAAATGTGGCTCCGCTGGAACATCACCCTCGCCGACGTAGTAGCCAAACCCGCCGAGCCGATGACGCTGCTGTACAACGCCGACGGTACGCCGCGCGAGCTGAAGCATTGGCCCGAATCTGTTCAATAAAGAGATAGAACGGCCATGCTTGCGCTGCCTTCCTGCCTCCGCACCGCGCTGATTCTGCTACTGCTCCTGCCGCTCAACGGCTGCATCCGGCTGCTGCTCAAGCCGGGCCGGGATTTTGAGAAATACACGCCCCCGCCGGCGCCCGACTACGCCCAGGCCAGCAGCTGGGCCGCCCTGCCCACTCGGCGTGACTCGGCCGACGCCGTGCCGCGCCATTCCACCCTGCGCGACGGGCAGGCCACAGCCGCCGTGGATGTATTCTTTGTGCATCCTACCACCTACTACTCGCCCCGCCACTGGAACGGCGACGTGCGCAAAAAGTGGCTGAACAAGTACACCGACCGCACCACCATCAAGCAGCAGGCCAGCGTGTTCAACGCCACTGGCCGTATTTATGCCCCGCGCTACCGCCAAGCCACGCTTTTCTCCTTCCTCGACAAAGAGCCCAACGGCCAAAAAGCCCTGGAACTGGCTTATTCCGACGTGCGAGCCGCTTTCCAGTACTACCTCGCGCACTACAACCAGGGGCGCCCGTTCATCATCGCCAGCCACAGCCAGGGCACCGACCACGCTACGCGCCTTCTCCACGAATTCTTCGACAAAGCCACCCCGCTGCGCGGCCAGCTCGTGGCCGCCTACCTTATCGGCTTCCAGGTGAAGCCCAATGAATTCCTCGCCATCAAGCCCTGCCCCGATTCACTGGCTACCGACTGCTACATCGCCTACAACACCTCCGATGCCGGCCACGAATCCACCATGTTCCAGCCCAGCATCGCCGTCAACCCCCTCACCTGGACGCTCGATTCCACTTTGGCGCCCGCCAGCCTCAACCGCGGCGCGGTTAGCATTCGCTTCAAGCACGTCCACCCGCACTTCACCGATGCCCAGATTCACCACGGCCAACTCTGGGTGCACGCGCCGCGCTTCAAAGGCTTCCCTCATTTCCCGCCCTCCGGCAAGAAGAAGCTGCGTTACTCCCGCCACATCGCCGACTACGCGCTGTTTTACATGAACATCCGCGAGAATGTCAAGGCGCGGGTGCGGGCGTGGCAGCGACAGCACAAGTAAGGCATATCGCCTACATTATGCAGATTAGGTGGTATTTATGTATTATTGACTTAGCGAATTAAACAATCAGAAATAGTCTGTAATCACAGCACTAATGACTACTGCAAAATTGATATGCTTATTGCTGGTTGCGTTAGTTGTGAGCGTATCAGCCAAAGCCCAAACGGTGGTATTATACCCGAAGCTGAGCAAGACCTTGGACAGCTTAAGGAATGTGGACCAATGGCCCATGCAACGCATCACGAGGCAAGAGCCCGACAGCGTTGGACGCAATCTGGAACAGGTTGAGAAAGACAACTATGCGCGGCATCAGCCTGTCCTGGAAAAGATTGTGCGTCAATTTGGCTTTCCCGGATTCCGCGAAGTAGGCAAAACCAGCTCTTATAACTTTTGGCTGCTCGTGCAGCACGCCGACGCCCACGTCGATTTTCAACGGAAAGTTCTTAAGCTGATGCGACGCGAAGTGGAACGGCACAATGCCGACCCGGTTAATTACGCGTACCTGGTCGACCGCCTGGCAATCAATACGGGTCAACTCGAAGAATACGGAACCCAGGTGAAATACACCGGAAATGTAGGTGATGATTACAGTAAGGTTGTCGCTATTCCTGTATCGTTGCGCGACCCCAAGAACGTAGATAAACGCCGCGCTGCGATTGGCATGGGACCGCTGCAAGATTATCTAAACGGTATGGCCGATATGACCCGCCAAATGAATAAACCTAAACCGAAAGGACAATAAAAAAAGCCGCTGGCATTGCGCCAGCGGCTTTTTTTTCAGCAATTGCAAGCGGCAATTAAGCGCCGATAGCCACGCGCTTGAAGTCCGTCACGGTCATGCCTTTCGACTTGCTGTCGAGCAGCTGGGCGATGGTCATCGAACCGTCTTTCACGAACTCCTGGTTCAGCAGGGTCTGCTCTTTGTAGAACTTGTTCAGCTTGCCTTGGGCAATTTTCTCCAGCATAGCTTCGGGCTTGCCTTCGGCACGCGCCTGCTCTTTGCCGATTTCGATTTCGCGCTCCACCGTAGCCGAGTCCACACCGTCTTTGTCAACGGCAACGGGCTTCATGGCCACGATTTGCATAGCCACGTCGCGGCCCACGGCAGCAGCGTCGGCCGAACCCACATTTTTCAGGGCTACAAGTACGCCTTTTTTGCTGTCGGAGTGGATGTACGAAGCCACTTTCTCGCCGCTCAGCGTCACGTAGGTCAGGTCCAGCTTCTCGCCGATTTTGCCGGTCAGGTCGGTGATGTGCTCCTGAATGGTCAGGCCATCGTCCTCTTTCACGGCCAGCAGCTCCTCTTTGGTAGCAGCGTTGGTGCGCACAGCGGCATCCAGGATGCGCTGCACCAGCTCGCGGAAGTTAGCCACTTTGGCCACCGACTCAGTTTCGCAGGCCAGAGCCACCAGCTTGCCGTTGGTGCCGTCCTCGCTCACGCTCACAGCCACGAAGCCTTCCGAGGTTTCGTTCTCGGCGCGCTTGTCAGCGATTTTCTGACCAGCCTTGCGCAGAATGTCGCGCGCAGCTTCGAAGTCGCCATCGGCTTCGGTCAGGGCTTTTTTGCAATCCATCATGCCGGCACCGGTCATGGTGCGGAGCTTGTTTACGTCTGCGGCGGTAATAGCGGCCATTAGATTTTGTTTGGTTGGGTTAGAATTCAGGGAAAAGAAAAAGGGAACCTCCGGAGCCTAGACTACTCGAAGGTTCCCTTCTTTCAAAGAGCTAAGAAGAGACTATTCTTCGTCAGCAGCCGTTTTCTCGGCAATGGCGGCCTCATCGGCTTCCTTGCGGTCGGCATCTTCTTTGTCAACTTTGCGCTCCGACAGGCCTTCTTCGATGGCCTTGCCAATCACGCCAACAATCAGTTGGATAGACTTCGAGGCGTCGTCGTTGGCAGGAATCGGGAACTGCACCAGCTCGGGGTTCGAGTTCGTGTCGCAGATGGCGAAAACCGGGATGCCCAGTTTCTGCGCCTCTTTCACGGCAATGTGCTCGCGCTTCACGTCCACTACGAACAAGGCGGCGGGCAGACGGCCGAGGTCGGAGATACCACCCAGCACACGGCCGAGTTTCTCACGCTCACGCGACATCATCAGCTTCTCGCGCTTAGCCAGTGCGGCGTAGGCAGTGTTTTCTTTCACCATCTTGTCGATGGTGGCCATCTTCTTCAGGCTCTTGCGAACCGTGGCGAAGTTGGTGAGCATGCCGCCCAACCACCGGTCGGTCACGAAGGGCATTTTCAAACGCTCGGCTTCCGTCGTAACGATTTCCTGCGCCTGCTTTTTCGTGGCTACGAACATGATTTTGCGGCCGCTCTTCGCGATGTTGCGAATAGCCTGGGCTGCGTAGTCAAGCGAAACCAGCGTCTTGTTGAGGTCAATGATGTGGATGCCGTTCTTCTCCATGAAGATGTACGGCGCCATTTTGGGGTCCCACTTGCGGGTGAGGTGACCAAAGTGGGCACCTGCGTCGAGCAGGTCCTTATAGGTAGTCTGGGCCATGATAAATTTCCTCCTGGATTAGCGTTTCGAGAACTGGAACGAACGACGAGCCTTGCGCTTGCCGAATTTCTTGCGTTCCACCATGCGCGGGTCGCGGGTCAGGAAGCCTTCCTTCTTCAGAGCGGGGCGGCTTTCTTCGTTGTCGCTCACCAGAGCCTTGGTGATGGCCAGACGAATTGCCTCGGCCTGAGCCGAAATGCCGCCGCCGCGCACGTTCACCTTGATGTCGTACTGGCCGACTTGCTCGAGGATTGCCAGGGGTTGGTTCACGACGTTCTCCAGCAGTTCGTTGCTGAAGTACGACTTCATGTCCCGGTCATTGATAGTGATATTCCCTTGCCCGGCCTGCATGTAGATGCGGGCCACCGAGGTTTTTCTTCTACCAGAGGTGTTGGTAATTGCCATTTAGTGGAAAAATAAAAGGGTAAGTCGGCGTTGACTTACAGGTTTTTCAGTTCGTAGTTCACGGGCTGCTGGGCCTCGTGGGGGTGCTCGGTGCCGGCGTACACGTACAGGTTGCGGTACTGGGCGGCGCCGAGGCGGTTGTCTTGCAGCATGCCTTTCACAGCGTGCTCAATCACGCGACGCGAATCACGCTCCATCTGCTCGCGCACCGTGCGACGCTTCTGGCCGCCGGGGTAGCCCGAGTGGGTGATGTAGACCTTCTCGGTCATTTTCTTGCCCGTCACGCGCAGCTTGTCGGCGTTCACAACAATCACGTTGTCGCCGCAGTCGGAGTTGGGGGTGAAGGAAGGCTTGTGCTTGCCACGCAGGATGTTGGCAATTTGGCTGGCAACGCGGCCCAGCGGGGCCACGCTGGCGTCTACGATAACCCAGCTCTTCTGGGCGTTGGCCTTATTGACGTGGGTCGTCTTGAAGCTCAGGTGGTCCATGAGTCGAAAAAAAGGTATGCTAAACTATTGAATAAGAGTACGGAGCCGAATAGGCTTCGGGAAAAACGGACACAAAGGTACTGATTTGTCGTGGAATAGCCAAACGTGGCGCCGTAGTTTTTCCCGAATGCGGTTTGAATCAAGCCAAACGTCTGTTCCCACAAATGGCAATGCTTAGCGCTTGGGCGTACTTTTGAAGCTTAATGTTGCTTATGAATCCTACGGCTGCCCTTTCTGATACACGTGTTTCCGACCGCCGCGCTCAGCTGCTGCTAGCCGGTTGTTTCCTGATTTCGGTGGTCATGGCCTTCATCACCAAAGGCACCTACGATTCGGGCGACAGCGTGAAGCATTACCTGTTTGCGCACTACGCTTTTCAAAACCCACTGAATTATTTCGATTCGTGGGCCAAGCCCTTGTTTACGCTGCTGGCATCGGGGCCGGCACAAGCAGGTTTCATTGGCATGAAGCTGTTTCAGTGCACCGTGGTAGCCACGTCGGCGTGGTGCGCCTACGTCATTGCGCGGGCCTTGCGCCTGCCCATGCCGGAGCTGGCGGTGCTGTTCTGCTACACCGCGCCCGATTACTTTATCATTCAATATTCCGGCCTCACGGAACCGCTGTTTGGGCTGGTGCTGGTGGCCTCGGTGGCGCTGGCCATGACGGGGCGGCCGGGCTGGTCGGCCGCGCTGATTTCCTTTTTGCCCTTTGTGCGCTCCGAGGGCTTTATTCTAATTGGCATCTGGGTGGTGTACTTGGCCTGGAAGCGGCAGTGGCGCTTTTTGCCGCTCGTGGTGCTGGGCTACGTGTTGTTCACTATTGCGGGTGCCATCGTGCTGGGCGAGCCGGGCTGGGTGTTTGGGCGCAATCCGTACGCCACCATCTCGGTGTATGGGCACGGCGACTGGCCGCATTTCGTGAAGAGCTTGCCGGGGCTGCTGGGCTGGGTGTTATCGGTGCTGGTGGCGGTAGGTGGTCTGCGCATGCTCCGCGACTGCCTCCGGCCCGAGCGGCGCCAAGAACCATTGTTCAGCGCCGAACTGCTGCTGGTGTACGGCAGCATCACGGTGTTCATTGCGGCCCACACCATATTCTGGGCCAAGGGCTTGTTCAATTCCTTCGGCCTGACGCGGGTGCTGGACGTGACCACGCCGCTGTTTGCCGTGGTGGCGCTCAATGGCTTGGCCGCACTGGCCCTGCTGGGCCGCAGTCCGCAGGCCCAGCGGCGCATTCAACTTGGTTTCGCGGTGGCGGCCGTGCTGTTTCTCTTCTCGGGGGCTCGCAACGCCCTCCGCTGGCAGCGCGACTTCACCCTGCCCCCCGACCAATTGGTGGTGGAGCAGGCCGCTGCCTGGCTGCGCCAAACCGACGACCTGGCGTGGCGGCCAATGGCCTACGAGTTTCCTTACGTAGCTGTGGCCACGGGCAACAATCCCTTTTCTCCGCAAATGCATCCCGGCCTGGGTTTGAACCAAAACGGCCAGCTGGAATCGTTGCCCGTGGGCGCGCTGCTGATATGGGACGACTGGTACGCACCCACCGAGGCCCACGTGAAGTTGAATAACATGCGTACTGATGCGCGCTACCGCGAGCGGTGGCAAACGGCCCTGCCCCGCCACCCCGAACGGCCGGAGCGCGACACCACGCGCATCATCATATTTGAACGGGTGCGGTAAGCACGGTAGCGGTTTTGCCTGAACATCTATACCCATGCCCGGAAATCTGCGGGAAGGGCCTTTGCCTACAGGTCATCTACCGATAAGATGCCGTCGTAATCTTCACTAAAAACGTACTGGCCCGCTTCTAGCGCCTGCACATAGTCGGTTATCCATTCTGTGAAAGAGCTGGCGAGCAGGGTGCGCTCGGCATCGTCGTGCCACATGCGGATAACCTGCCCATAGGTGCCGCCATCGGCCGGTGCCAGGTCGAGGCAGCAGTGATTCCCGGCGCCGTCGTACGTGAGGGGTAGCCACCGCGGATTCCACCAATCGGCTCGAATGCCACGGGCTGGTGTAGAACTGGCCCCTTCAAAATCGCCGCCGGCTAATAAGTCATTCCAGACCGTCCACTCCTCCAACATGCGGGGCACCGATAGCAACTCCTCCGCATTGATAAGCCCACCGCTCTGGCTCTGTTGCCCGTTGTGAATTCGGTAAAAGGCCAAAAAGTCATCGGGCAACGCGGCATCCAGCGTTTGGGCCAGTTTCTCTAATGCCGTTTCGGATGCGCCCAGGCTCAAGTTTTCCAACAGCTGAGGCGCATGAGCTTGCAGCCAGTTTTCGAAGCGCGCCCATACTTCCTGCATCGCATTTGTCATAGCCGACTAGCGGTTTTGGCCCAGCACTTCTACCAGCACACGGAAATCTTTGGGGTAAGGCGCCTCCACTGCAATTTCCTCACCATCCAGGCCCGTGAATTGCAGCTTGAGGGCGTGCAGGGCGAAGCGCTTGATGAAGGGCTGCTCTTCCTCGCCTTCCTTCATGTTAAATTTTTTCTTCAGCGACGACAGGTAGAAATCTTCGCCGCCGTAGTCCTTATCGCCCACAATAGGCGCCTGCAAATACATGAGGTGCAGGCGAATCTGGTGCATGCGGCCCGTCACGGGCTCGGCCAGCACGAGGGCGTGGCGGGCGTAGGTGTCGAGGGTGGTGAAGTGGGTTTCGGCGGGCTTGCCCTTGTAGGCGAGGCGGGCCTTGCCGCGGCTGGTGGTTTCGATGTTGCGCTCCACCACTTCGTCCTGTAGCTGCGGGGTGCCCCACACCACGGCGTGGTATTGCTTTTTCACCTCGCGGTTTTCGAACTGCATGGCGAGGTGGCGGTAGGCTGCCGGGTTTTTGGCGAAAGCCAGCGCGCCGCTGGTTTCGCGGTCGAGGCGGTGAGCGGCCTGAATGTCATCATGGTGCTGCCGGGCCAGGCGCAGCATGTTGGGCGCGCCGCCCACCCGCTCGTCGAGCGTGGCCAGAAACGGCGGCTTGTTGACAACGAGGTAGTCGTCGTTTTCGAAAAGTACGAGGTCGGAGAAATTCGGGAGCTTCATAGGAAGCTGCAAAGGTACGGCTGCGCTCAGCAGGACGTACTTGCTTTGGTTCTACAAACTAGCTGCCCACCAGGCCACTTTTCGGCTTGCTCAACTTAAACTCCAGCGTGGTGCCTTCGCCCACGGTGCTTTTTACCTTGATGGTGGACTTGTGCGCTTCCACAATGTGCTTGCTGATGGCCAGGCCCAGCCCCGAGCCGCCCGACTCGCGCGAGCGACTTTTGTCGATGCGGTAGAAGCGTTCGAAAATGCGATTTTGGTGCTCGGGAGCAATGCCGCTGCCGTCGTCGCGCACGGCAATGCGCACGCTGCGGCTGCCTTCTATCAGGGCCACCACCACGCGGCCGTGGTCGCGGCCGTATTTGATAGCATTGTCAATCAGATTGATGAGAACCTGGCGGATGCGGTTGCGGTCGGCTATCACCAGCAGGCCAGACTCGGGCAGGCTGGGCGGAAACAGCTCGACGGTGGTGCCGCGTCGGGCGGCCTGTTGCTCCAGCAGCTCGAATATCTCGCGCACCAGTACGATGAGGTCGAAGCGCTGGCGGCGCATGCGGACCACGCCTTTTTCGAGCTGTGCGATGGTGACTAGGTCCTGCACCAGCGCGTTGAGGGTGTCGAGGCTGGCGGCAGCTTTGCTCAGAAATTTGCGGCGGGTGGCCAGGTCGATGTCGTCGTCTTCGTCGTCTAAGATGGTATGCACGAAGCCCTGCGCCGCAAACAGGGGCGTTTTCAGCTCGTGCGACACGTCGGCCAGAAAGTCGCGGCGCAGGGCCTGCAGGCGCACCAGCTCGTCGAGCTCCTGCTGGCGGCGCTCGGCCATCTGCAGAATCTCATCTCGCACGCGTTTCACCGGTTCCGGCCGGAACAGGAACTTGGCACTCAGCTTTTTGAACTCCTTGCGCTTGATGTGCTCCAGGCCCGCGTAGATACCGTTGATTTCGCGAAAAATCAGGGCTTCGAACGACAGATACAGTAGTAGAAAGCACGCCGCCACCGTGACGCCCGCCGCCAGAAAGGCCTCCCGGAATGGCAGTGTGGGGCCAATGCGGGCATAAGTAGTGAGCACGCCGGCCACCAGCAGCGCAATGAGAATGGCGATGGTGCGGGAGGAGAGGTTCATAAGACGGGGCTATAAGGATAAAAATAAGTCATCCTGAGCGTAGCGAAGGACCTTATCACGTTCAAAGATGCTGACGTGGTAAGGTCCTTCGCTGCGCTCAGGATGACAGGCAAGGGACCAGAAGCTTAGTCTACATTGAATTTGTAGCCCACGCCCTTGATGGTCTGGATGTGGTGGTCGCCCACTTTCTCGCGCACCTTGCGCACGTGCACGTCCACGGTGCGGGCCAGCACAAAGACGTCGTTGCCCCAGATGTTTTGCAGCAGCTCTTCGCGGTTGAACACCTTGTGCGGCGTGGCGGCCAGGAAGGCCAGCAGCTCGAACTCTTTCTTGGGCAGGGTAATTTTTTTGCCGTCCTGGTACACGGCAAAGGCTGTGCGGTCGATGCGCAGGCCGTTGATATCGATGGCGTCGACGGCGGTGTGGGGGTCCTGGTCGCGGCGCTTCACGGCGGCCAGGCGGCCCAGCAGCGCGCGAGGCTTGATGGGCTTGGCAATGAAGTCGTCGGCGCCGGCCTCGAAGGCGGCCACTTCGGAGAATTCCTCGGCGCGGGCCGTCAGAAACAGGATGTAGGTGTCTTTGAACTTGGGCTGCTCGCGCAGGAGGCGGCAGGTGGCAATGCCATCGAGGTGAGGCATCATCACGTCGAGCAGGATGATGTCGGGGTTGAAATCGGCGGCGATTTCGAGGGCCTTGCGGCCGTCGGCGGCCGACGCGGTGTTGTAGCCTTCTTTCTTGAGGTTGAACTCCAGCAACTCAACGATGTCCGGGTCGTCATCGACTACCAGAATCTTGTACACGGCGGATTTAGGAGTGCTCACGGCGGTTGGGGCTAAAGTGAAGCGAAACAATGTTTCCGCAAAAGTACCGCCCGATGCGGCCGGTGCTATGTTACGATTGTGTGACGCCACTCGGCCGTACCCATCCTAGCCACTGAATACCAATTTGCTACCGGGTATAGACGGTTTCGTCGGCTAAGCGAGGCCTGAGGCTGAAGGCTATGCAGTAGAACACGTTGAGGAAAGTGTAGAGCAGGGCATGAATGGCCCACACGTGTCGGCTGACAACGACGGAGTACTTCAGCACCAGATTGCTGGTCAGGAATATCAGCAGGTTGCCCGAGAAATACAGCAGCAGGCCCGTCGATACCCAGAGCATGGGCTCGCGCTCCAAGCGGCGCGTCACCACCTGGCGCGTGATTTCGCGGTGGAAATAATAGAATACGAAGGTGAGCACCGCCACCCCCTCGATGAAATGCTGCACCGGGCTGAACTCTACTGTGTCGAGGCGGGGGCTGTAGCTGACGGCCGAGCCCAGCAAAAACACCCCAATGAACGCCGGAATGAACCGGGTGATGGGCAAGGGCCGCAGGGCATTGCGGTAGATGAGGGCCAGGAGCGTACCCTCGATGGCCGTGTCGATGGGAAAGAGAAACAGATTGGGCCGATGCTGCCGCTGCAGCGTCATGGCCACCGTCGTGACGGCCATGGCAAGCAGCGTCAGCAGCAAAAGCAGCCGCATGTTGCCGTCAAGCTTTCGATACCGAACCAAGCCAATAATGCCTGCAACGCACAGCGCGACTACCGATAAATTTGCAACATATCTTTCGATAGGGAAGGACATAACTGCAAATATCGGCAATAGAATCAGGCATTTGGCAAAGCTAACCGGTTTAATTCACCATGTTCAGCTTCCACTTCAAGCCTTTGTAGCCCGTCATGTCCACTTTCACCGTGCCCACAAACATCTCGGCCTGAAACAGCACCGGAATCTTGTTGCGGTCGTCGGAGAAGTACACCGAAATGGCATTCTCGCCCCGAAACAGCTTGTTATTCGGCATCTTAGGCACCAGCTTGAAGGCGCGCACGTCGCCGGCTTTGGTTTCCACCACCTCGCGCCCTTTGAAGGTCACTTCCAGCATGAAATTGTCGCCGTCGAAGTAGCCTGGCACGCGCACCACGTCGCCCACCCGCATGCGGTCAAAATTCAGGGTGCGCAGGTAGTAGAACCCACTCACCAGTTCCAGCGAGTTGTTGGCCACTTTCACCGTGGAGCGGGCATTGTTGTGGGTGTGGTCGGTCACCTCGGCCACGTCGTGCAGGTGGTCGAAATCAACGGTTTCCTTTTTGCGGTAGTTCTTCTCGGCAATCTCGCGCTGGGCGCGCAGGGGCAAGATGCTGGTGGTGTCGATGTAGGCCCGCCATTGGTCGCGGATGCGCAGAAAAAAATCGAACGAGCCGGTGGTTTTGCCGCTCACCGTGGCCTTGTAGCAGGGCCGGTCGTTCACGCGCTCCAGGCCGCCGCTGGTTTCTACGGTGGCCTCGCCGCCGTTGATGAGGCCGTAGTGCACGGTATACTTAATGGTTTCGCCGCGCCCGAAGCTGTTTTGCGGAATGCTGCGCACGGCATCGCCGGGGCCCAGCGCCAGCCGCGCCGACGCCAATACAAACAGGATAGCAGGGGTAAAAATGAGCCAGCGGCGATTCATAAGGATAAATAAGAAATAGCTTAGGCAGCCCAAAGACAAACGCAGTGCCAGTTCGGAATCTTGCCAAAGATACGGACATAGAAAAAGCCCGTTGCGACAGGCAACGGGCTTTTCAGGGTTCCGGTTCAACAAGCCTTACAGCGTGTCTTCGCCGTCTTCGGGACCGGCCATATCCACGGGGATGACATCTTCGTCGCCCTTGGCCATGGTGCGGATTTTCTGTTCGATTTCGTCGGCCAGCTCGGGGTTGTCGAGCAGCAGGGTTTTCACGGCTTCGCGGCCCTGACCAATTTTCTGGTCGCCGTAGCTGAACCACGAGCCCGACTTGGCAATGATGCCCATGTCGACGCCGAGGTCAACGATTTCGCCGACTTTCGAGATGCCTTGACCGTAGATGATGTCGAACTCGACCACCTTGAAGGGCGGGGCCACTTTGTTCTTCACCACTTTCACCTTGGTGCGGTTGCCGGTCACGTTATCTTTGTCCTCCTTGATTTGGCCAATGCGGCGGATGTCAAGACGAACCGAAGCGTAGAATTTCAGGGCGTTACCACCGGTGGTGGTTTCGGGCGAGCCGAACATCACGCCGATTTTCTCGCGCAGCTGGTTGATGAAGATGCACAAGCAGCCGGTTTTGTTGATGGTGCCGGTGAGCTTGCGCAGGGCCTGGCTCATAAGGCGGGCGTGCAAACCCACTTTCGAGTCGCCCATGTCGCCTTCGAGTTCGCCTTTCGGCACGAGGGCGGCCACGGAGTCAATCACGCAGATGTCGACGGCACCCGAAGAAATCAGCTGGTCGGCGATTTCGAGGGCTTGCTCGCCGTTGTCGGGCTGGGCGATGAGCAGGTTGGCGGTGTCGATGCCCAGTTTCTGAGCATAGATGGGGTCGAAAGCGTGTTCGGCGTCGATGAAGGCGGCCATGCCACCGGCCTTTTGAGCTTCGGCAATGGCGTGCAGGGTCAGCGTGGTTTTACCCGACGATTCCGGCCCGTAGATTTCGACGATGCGGCCCTTGGGCAACCCGCCAATGCCGAGCGCGATGTCGAGCGAGAGCGAGCCGGTGCTGTTGGCCGGAATGTCGCCCACCTTCTGGTCGCTGAGCTTCATCACGGTGCCTTTGCCGTAGGCTTTGTCCAGCTTGTCGAGGGTAAGCTGGAGGGCTTTCATTTTTTCGGCGGCGACGTTGGTCTCGGCCTTATCGGCTTTGGAAGCCTTTTCGGTAGCTACTGCCATTGGGGTTGGTTGGGAAAAAGGAATTAGGTTTGGTAAAGTTAAGGGTTTTGGCGACGTGGCAATCAGATAAAGCTATTCTTTGGTAAATCCTCCGAATAGCCCCTTTTGCGACGGCTTTTTCTAACACAACGCCTACCGGAATCGTGCCGCAGAAAGCGGAAATATATGAGGAATTATCTAAAAATTTTAGTTGGTGTTGTGGCTCTGCTAATTAGAGTGGAAACGGCCCAAGCACAACTGGATAATCGGGCGTTTATAGGCAATCGTCCTGGTCAACTGAAGTATACTTACATCTCACGAAATCCAGACGGACCCGATACCAAATTAGATGATTCGCTTAGACGGGAAAGTCAGCAGCGGGCACGAGAGGATTCTGTTTCCTCTGGCGACCTGCGGCTCTCGCTCAATGCCTTCGTTTTCTTCAAGGACAACGAGTACTTCAACAAAATCATCGACGGCTACACGCTCTACGGCACGCACCTGAACCCGCAGCTGGTGTACTACCCATCGCAAAACCTGCGCCTCGAAGGCGGCGTGTTTCTGTGGAAGGATTTTGGCAACCCGGTGCTGAAGGCAGTGCGGCCCACCTTCCGGGCCACCTGGACGCACGGCAAGCAGCAGCTTATCTTCGGCAACATCCGCCCGCACCTGCACCACAACTACATCGAGCCGATGTTCAACTTTGAGCGGGTAATGCTAAACCCGTTGGAGGAGGGCATCCAGACCGTCATTCGCACTCACCGCTTTTTCCTCGACCAGTGGGTGGACTGGCAGCGCCAGCAGTACCGCTACAGCAACTACCAGGAGGAAGTGGCCGGCGGTCTGAGCACCAGCTACCGCACCAGCCGCGACGGCAGCCGCTGGACAACCACCATCCCGTTCCAGTTCACGGCCATCCACCACGGCGGGCAGATTGATACGCTCGACAAACCCCTGCAAACCGTGTTCAACGGCGCGCTGGGCCTGGAAACGCGTTATTTATTGCAAAGGCCGACTATGCAGGCCGTGCGCTTCCAGGGCTACGTGCTGGGCTACCAGGATTATTCCTTCACCCGGAACCAATTCCCGTACCGCAACGGCTGGGGCCTGTATCTCAACGGCACCCTCGAAAGCCGCATTCTAGATGTGATGGTGAGCTACTGGCAGGGTCAGCGCTTTCTCTCGCCGCTGGGGGGCGACTTCTACCAAAGCGCCTCGCGCACCGTGTCGGACCCCGGCTTTCTGGACCCGCACCGCAAGATTATCATGGTACGCCTGATGCGCGATATCCGCATTTCGGATGCTGCCGCCATCACAGCCCGCGTCGAGCCGGTGTACGACCTCAACAGCGGCGCACTTGATTATTCGCTGGCCATGTACTTCAATTTCCGGCAGGAATGGCTGCTGGGCAATATCGGCCGGCGGACGCGGGTGGGGCAATAGAAGCCTCGGCCGCCTTACTTCACCTCGCTCCGAAACTAATCAGTTGCTCAAGACCGGCCGCTCAAGCCACAAGCGGCAAATGCGGCTCAGGGCATCGGAGTTGCGGAACCAGAGCGGGCGCTTGGGTGGCGGCTCGGGCATGAAGCCTGCGGCGCGGGCCACGGCCTGGCCTTTCTCGTTGCTCAAGAAGCAGCGCACCAGCAGGCGCTGGCTGCCCAGGTTTTCGAAGCCAAAATCAATAACGGCTGCCAACGCTTCGCGGGCGTAGCCGCGGCCCTCGGCGGCAGCGGCCAGGTAATAGCCAATTTCGGCCTGCCCTTTTTGCTGGGGCATGATGCAAATGTCGCCGATGTACACGCCAGTGGCGCGCTCCCAGATGCCAAACACATAGAAGCGGCCCGTGCGCCAATCGTCGGCGAAGGTGTTGAGGGAGGTTTGGGCATCGGCTACGGAGCGCACGGCCTGCAGGCGGTCGGGGAAGGAGGGCTGGAAGCGCGCCCGGTCGGCGTGGAGCAGGGCGAAGAAGGCCTCGGCATCGGCCGGTTCGTAGGGGCGCAGGCAGAGGCGGGCGGTGTGGAGCGGGGCGCGGGACAGCATGCAGGCAAATACGGCAAATTGGTCGCAGCAGACCGGGCAATTCAGTAAAAACGAAAAAGGCCGCTTCTGGGCTCAGAAGCGGCCTTTTTCCAAAAATTAAATTGGCTACTTATTGGCGCCCACGTGGGGGTAGGGGCTGCCCAGCGACTGTTGGGTGCGCATCACGTTCACCTGCCGGGCGGCTTCGTTGAAGAACTCGAAGCGACGGATGAGCATTTCCTTGGTCAGCACACGGCCTTCGGGGGTGCGCATGGTGCCGCGCTTGTCGGCCAGCACGCGCTGCATGGCGGCCAGCGTCTGGCCTTCGTGCTTCATGAACTGCTGCTGGAACTCGGCCAGCCGGGCCACGCCGCTGGCCGAGAGCGTGAAGTCTTCGCCAGCGCCCTGGTTCAACACCTCACACAGCACGTACACTTCGAGGGGCAGGCTGGTTTCGAGGGACGTGGTGCGCAGGTCGAGGCCGGCGGCCAGGGCGTCGAGGATGATGCGCACGTTGCGCTCAAATTGCTGATAGTAGGCTTGGGCTTCCATTCGGTTTGGGGCTTTTGTCTTTCTGAGCGCAGCGAAGGAACTTATCACGCTTGCGTTGCAAAGATTGACAAATCTACTGCCTCAGGCGTGATAAGGTCCTTCGCTGCGCTCAGGATGACAGCCGTTTTCTACAACAACTCTTTCACAATCTGCTCCACGCCGAGGCCTTCGGCTTCGGCTTTGAAGTTGCGCACGAGGCGGTGGCGCAAAATCGGCACGGCCACGGCGCGCACGTCCTCTATGTCGGGCGAGTACTTGCCGTTGAGCAAGGCGTTGCATTTGGCACCCACTACCAAGTGCTGCGAGGCCCGTGGGCCGGCACCCCATTCTAGCAGCTGGTTGGTGCGGGCATGGGCGCGGTCGGTGTTGGGGCGGGTTTTACGCACGAGGCCCACGGCGTACTCCACCACATTATCGGCCACCGGCACACGACGCACCAGTTCCTGGAAGGCCTGAATGTCGGCCGCGTGCAGCACTTTGCTCACCGTTTGCTTGATGTTCGAAGTCGTGTTTTTCACGATGTTCAACTCCTCAGCATAAGTTGGGTAGCCCAGCTCGATGTTGAACATGAAGCGGTCGAGCTGCGCCTCGGGCAGGGGGTAGGTGCCTTCCTGCTCGATGGGGTTTTGGGTGGCTAGCACGAAGAACGGGCGGCTGAGCGGGTAGCGCTGCCCGGCCACCGTCACGGCGTATTCCTGCATGCTCTCAAGCAGGGCAGCCTGGGTCTTGGGCGGCGTCCGGTTGATTTCGTCGGCCAGAATGATGTTGGCGAAGATGGGGCCTTTCACGAAGTGAAAATCCCGCTGCTGGTTCATCGTTTCTGAGCCCACGATATCGGAAGGCATCAAATCGGGCGTGAACTGGATGCGGTTGAAGGACAGGTCCAGCGAAGCGGCAATGGTTTGAACCAGCAAGGTTTTAGCCAATCCGGGCACGCCCACCAGCAGAGCGTGCCCCTGCGAAAACACGGCCGTGAGCACCAGCCGCACTACCTCGTCCTGCCCCACGATGACCTTGCCGATTTCCTGGCGCAGCTTCTGGTAGGAGGCCGCCAGGGCATCGGCTGCTTCTTTGTCGTTTTGGAATTGAGCCATTAGAAAATTCTAGTAGAAAATAAAAAGCCCGTCATGCCGAGCGCAGCCGAGGCATCTCGCATGCAATAGTAAACCTGATGAATGGATTACTGCTGCACGCGAGATGCCTCGGCTGCGCTCGGCATGACGTTCAAATAGTCCGCAGCTATCGGTTGTCCGTCGACTCCAGCACCTTGCACTGGGCGTACTCCGGGGCCACTTCCAAATACACCGAGTTGCGGTTCTTGGCAAACCACTCATCCAGGGCTTTGTTGCGCTTCTCGTTGAGGGCAGCGGCGGCAATTTTCTGGTAGTCCTGCTCCAAGTTGGCCTGGTGGGGCGGGGTGTTCGATTTCAGCCACAGGATGCGCATGGCGTCCTTGCCGTCGTCGGTACGGTAGGGCATGGGCGGGGTGATGTGGCCCACCTTCATGGTGTCGATAACGAAGAAGATGGCCGGGTCGAGCTTGTCGAGCGGCAGGCGCGAGCCGCCGTCCTGGCGGTTGGCTAGCAGGCCGCCGTTGGTGCTGCTCTGCTTGTCGGTCGAGTTGTCTTTGGCGGCCTTGGCGAAGCTGATGCTGTCGGACAAAATCTGACGACGCAGGCGCACCAGTTGCTTGGCTGCGGCGCTGGCATCGGCCGCGCCGGTTTCGGGCTTCAGCAGGATGTGGCGGGTAGCATAGGTATTGCCCTTGCGCTCGATGAACTGAATCAGGTGGAAACCAAACTGCGACTGCACCACCGGCGACAGCTGCCCCGGCTCCAGCTTCATGGAAGCCGCCTCGTACTCGGGCACCAGCTCGCCGCGCTTAAAGAAGCCCAGGTAGCCGCCTTCTTTGGCCGAGCCCGGGTCTTCGGAATACTGCTTGGCCAGGGTGGCAAAGTCGGCGCCGGCCAGCACCTGTGCCCGGATGTCGTTCAGCTTGGCCATGGCGGCCTGCTTGGCTTTATCATTCACCTGGGCTGGAATCACAATCTGACCCACTTCCACCTCGGTGCTGAAGTAGGGCAGACTGTCTTTGGGCACGCGGCTGAAGTACTGAGCCACTTCGCGGGGCGTCACAGCCACCTTGCCTGTGATGGTTTCCTGCATCTTCTGCTGGGTGAGCTGCTCCTTGATTTGGGGCCGCAGGTCGTCCTTCAGCGCCTTGATGGGCTTGTTGTACTGCTCCTCCAAGCGCTTTTCCGAGCCAATCTGCTGCACGAAGTAGGCCATGCGGCGGTCTACCTCGTTGTTCACCTGCTTGTCTTCTACCACCACCGAGTCTGTCTCGGCTTTGGCCAGCATCAGCTTGTTGAGCACCAAGCTCTGCAGAATTTTGCACTTCAAATCGGGCGGCAGCGGCTTGCCGGCCGCGCGGGCCACTTCCTGAGCATAAATCATTTCCACATCAGAGCGGAGCACAATCTGGTTGTCCACCTTGACCATGATGCCATCGAGCAGCTCCTGCCCCTTGGGCCGGCTGATGCCCAACTGGGCTTTGGAAGCGGGCGCCAGGCCCAGAAGCAACAACAGCGTAAGCAGGGCCGACGCCGCAGCGCGATTCACTTTAACAAGCATAAATTAAATAAGTAAAGTCCGCTGGCCAATCAGCCGGGACCTGAGCCACACCCACGCTCAACACGTAAATGCACGCACAAATTTCATGATAAATCCGCGGGCGGACAAAAACAAGGAGCCATACCCGGCGGTGAAGGTTGCAGGGCGTAAAAACAGTTAGCAGTGAACAGTTAACGGGGAGCAGTATCCCCGTTAACTGTTCACTGCTAACTGGCAATTATTACTTCGTAATGAGCTTGTTTACCTCAGCCTCATTCACCTTCACGGGGCGGGTGGCGCGCATTTGCGCAATCCACTCTTTCTCGAGGTAGGTCTGGTAGTCGCTGGTGGCTTGGCCGCGGGCTTCGGCCAAGGTTTTGGGGCCTGCGGGCAGCACCTTGTCGATGGTCACGGCGTAGTAGCGGCCGTCTTTCTGCACGTTGTAGGTGCCGGGGCCCTTGCCCAGCAGGTCGTCCATCACCTTGTTGTCGCCTTTCTGGAAGATGCGCTGGCTGATTTGCACCGACAGCGGGTTTTGCTCGTTCAGCGCCGATTCGATGGCGGCCGGGTTAGCGCTTACCAGCGCCACTTGCACCTGGCTTTCGGCGGCGGGCGCCTTGGCCACGGTTTTGCTGATGCGGCGGGCCGAAATGCCCCCGCGCTTGCGCAGGTAGCTGGCCACTGAGTCGGCGCGGGCACCGGCCAGGCTGGCTTTTTCGCCTTTCTTCACGCGGCCGGTCAGGGTTACGCGCGAAAGGGTGTCCTGCAGCATTTGCTTAATCAAACCGTCCAGCGCAATGCTGCCGATTTTGGTTTGAACGGCCGTGCCTGGGCGAATGGCAATGGCCTTCGGTACGTTTTTCGTCACTGCGAAACGGCCGGCTTTCAACTCCTGCTGCGCGCGGGTGAGCAGGGCGGGGGTGGCTGCGCTCACCACGGTGCCCTGCACGCGCTGGTCCCACTGGTACTTGTCCTGGTTAGCGGCGAAGTACTTCTTCAGGCCAACGGTGTCCTCAATGGCTTTGCTCCACACTTTCTCGTCCATCAACTGGAACAGCAGGATGCCGTCGCGGTACTCCTTCACCAGCATGCGGTAGTCTTCGTACTTGCTGTCGAGGCTGTTCTTTTCGAAGTCGGTCAGGCTCTGCTCCACGTACTGGTCGTAGAGCTGCTGCATGGCGAAGCTGGGTTGCGCGCCGGCGCGGGGGCGCTGGTTTTGCTGCGCGTAAGTCAGGAAGTCCTTCACCGTGTAGGGCTTGCCCTTGATGGTGAACAGAGCCGAATTGTCGGTCACGGCGTTTTTGGCGGGCTTGCCGGTAGCGGCGGCCGGGGCCACGTACTTGTAGCGGCCGGCTACCAGCGCCGTGTCGGCTTTGCTGAACACGTAGGTTTTGGCGGCGGGCACCTCCACAAACTGGTCTTCCTGGCGCACGCGCTTCAGGAAGGCGGCTTTGTTCAGCTCCGAGCGCGAATCCTTGGCCACTTTGCTTTTCAAGCCGGCTTCGAGGTCGGCAAACTTGGCCAGCGGCTGCTTCTCAATCAGCTTGATAACGTGCCAGCCGTAGGGCGTTTGCACGGGGGCCGAGAGGTCGCCGGGCTTTTGCAGCTTGAAAGCGGCTTCTTCGAACGAGGGAATCATGCGGCCGGTGCCGAAGGGCGGCAGCTCGCCGCCGTTAGCGGCCGAGCCGGCATCTTCCGAGAACTGCGCCACGAGCTTGTCCCAGTTTTCGCCCTTTTTCAGGCGGCTGTAAAGCTCGTCAATCTTCTTTTTGGCGGTGATGGAGTCGGCCTTGGGCGCGTTGGCATTGGCCCGCACCATGAGGTGAGCTACCTTGATTTCGCCCTGCGCCGCGCGCTTGTCGTTCACCTTGATGAGGTGGTAGCCGAAGCGCGTGCGGACCGGCTGCGACACCTGCCCCACCGGCGTCTTATACGCCACCGACTCGAAGGGATATACCATCTGCATGGCCGTGAAGTAGCCCAGCTTGCCGCCGTTTTCCTTGGCCGAAGGGTCTTCGCTGTTGGCGCGGGCCAGCTGGCCGAAGTCCTCGCCGGCCAGGGCTTGCTGGCGCAGCTTGGTGATTTTCTGGTAGGCGGCCAGCGTGTCCTGCGGGGTGGCATCGGGGGCTACGCGGATGAGGATGTGCGAGGCGTTCACCTCCTGGCTCATGCGGTCGTAGGCTTCGCGCACCAGCTGGTCGGTCACGCTCTTCTCGGTGAGGTAGGGCTGGGCCAGCTGCTGGCGGTAGCCCTCCAGCTCGCGCTTAAAGGCTTGAGTGGTATCGAGGCCGCGCTGCTCGGCTTCCAGCACCTTCAGGCGGAAGTTGGTGTAGAGGTCGAGGTAGTCGGTCACGCTTTGGCGCGTGCCGTAGTCGGGGGCCGAGCTGTTGTTTTTGCGGTACACGTAGGCAAACTCGTTGGCCGGCACGGGGTAGGTCCCCAGCGTTTCGACCACGGGGCCGGTGGCGGGGGTAGAAGCCGCAGTGGCCGTAGCCGCCGGTTTGGAAGTCTGGCAACCAGCCAGCAACGTCACGACGGCCGCGCCGGCGTACAGAATGCGTTTGTGCATATAAAAAGCTAGAGAAAACAAGAATTGCGGCCGGGAAGAAGTGAGCCGCGTGGGCATAAAATTACCGGTGCGAAATTAACCAATTTCCGGACGGAAAGAAAGACGAGGCCAACTGATAGCCAATACCAAATAGAACGTCATGCTGCCCGCAGCCGAAGCATCTTGCTTGAGGTAGTAATCAGCACCGTTTTATCGATTGATTTACTATCACAAGCGAGATGCTTCGGCTGCGCGCAGCATGACGTTCTTGAGGATATTTGGCCTATTAGGCCTAAGCCAAGTGCTTGCTCAGGTGGCACACCGTGTGGTTGCCGCGGGTAAAAAATTCCACGCGGTCCATCAGACGGTTCACCAGGGCCATGCCCATGCCACCCTTGCGGCCCTCTTTGATGTAGGCGCGCAGGTCGGGCGACTGGTGGGCGCCGGGCAGGAAAATGGTATCGCCGTGGTCGGCAATTTCTACGTTCAACTCGTGCTGGGCCACGGCCAGCTCCAGGTCCAGAAACTGGGTTTCGTCCTCCCCATTGGCGTGGATGATGAAATTGGCCACCACCTCATCGATGGCCAGCACCACTTGGTTGATGGTGATTTCGGGGAGGTCGAGCCCCATGAGGTAAGTCCGCACGAAATCCCGCACCTCTTGGAGGTGGCTGCGGGAGCAAGCAATGCGGAGGGAGGATTTCACTTGGGAAGGGTTGAATGTTGAGGGTTGAATGCTGAGTGAGTAGATGTGCGGAGTATGGACAAGCCTAACAACTCAACAATCAACCCTCAACACTCAAAACTGAATATCAGGCGGCTTCGGCTTCGGCGGCGCTGGGCACGATGGTCATCAGCGCATCCAGGCCCAGGATTTCGAACACGTTGAACACTTTCTCCTGCATGTTGAAGAACACCAGCTTCACGTTGGCGTCCTGGAAACGCTGCAGGTGCGAGATGAACACGCCCAAGCCAGCGGAGGAGATATAGCTGAGCTTGGCGCAGTCGACGAGCACCTTACGGTAGTTCAGAATATCGGGCTTAGCCAGCTCAGTGTCAAGCACAATGGCGGAGCTGGCGTCCAGCTCGCCGTCGAGCAGGAGGGTAAGCGTATCGGCGGAGGGTTGAGCAGTTACTTTCATAGTGAGGTCGATACGTTAGGCCAACGGCAGGGGTTGGGCCGACTTGAATTTAATGACGAGCAGCGTCTGGTCGTCGTGAATCGGATGGCCGTGGGTGAAGCTGTTGAGGTCGTCGAGGATGAAGTTTTTGATTTCTTCGGCTTCCTGAAAATAGCTTTCCTCGAGGCGCAGCTTCAGCCGGTCTTCGCCGTACTCCTCGGTGCCGTCGCCGCCGCGGGCTTCCACAATGCCGTCGGTGTAAATCACCATCACGTCGCCGGGGCTGTAGTCGTAAAACTGATTCTTGATGTGCTTCTCGTAGCTCTCGTTGCGGATGATGCCGAGGCCGAGACCCTGCGACTCGAAATAGAATACCTCCTCGCGCAGCGCGTGGTAGTAGAGCGTGTGGCAATGCCCGGCGCGGGCAAAGACAAAGCCGCCCTGCTCATAATCAATGATGTAGAGCGAAGACGTGATGAACGAGGACTTTTCGAGGCAGTGGGTGAGGGCCGTGTTGGCCTGGGCCATGAACTTGCTGGGCACCGGGAATTTGTCGCGCTCGTTCTTAGCCAGCGGGTTTTCCTGCATCAGCGAGTGGAAAATCCCCTTCATCTGGGCCATGTGGAAGGCGGCGGTCACGCCCTTGCCGCTCACGTCGCCGATGATGACGGCTAGGCGTCGGCCCTGCAAGTGTAGGAAGTCGTAGAAGTCGCCGCCCACCTCTTTGGCCGCCAGCGAGTGAGAGCTGATGTCGAACCAGTTGTCAGTAGGTAGGTTCTTGGGAATGAGGCTGTCCTGCACCTGCGAGGCAATTTTCAGCTCTTCCTGGGTGCGCTGGTTGGCCAGCGAGGTGCGCACCAGCTCCAGGTTTTCGATGCTGAGAACGGCTTGGCTGGTGAAGGTTTGCAGAATGCTGAGGTCTTCGCGGTCGAAGGTGTGCGGCTCTGTTTTCAGCAGGTAGAGCATGCCGTAGTTGAAGTGCAGGCCGCGCAAAGGCAGCTGCAGCAGCGAGCGGTAGAGCTGCGCGGGACCTTCGAAGCCCGCGCGGGTGTGCAGGTCGTTGGTGATGTGCTCGCCCTCGGGCAGCTCATGGCCCTGCAGGCGGGGGCGCATGGCATCGGCCTGGGCCTGGGTGAAGTTGTAATACTGCGTGGCGTCGGCCGCGTCGATGCCGGCGTGGACGGGGTCGAGGTCGAGCCAGGCAGCGTCGGCCTGCGCCGTTTGCACCGCCGACTCTAGCAGAATGCGGTACACCTCGGTGGTGGTTTGGCCGCGCTGGATAATCTGAGTGAGGCGCTGCAGGCGCAGGATTTCGTTGCGCCGCTGCTCGATGACGTCGGCAATGGGCATGTTGAAAAACGTGACCAGCAGGCCCATCAGCGCATAAAATGCTGAGAAAAAGGCCGTGAGCAGCAAAAAGGCGTACTGCGGCTGCGGGGCAATGAGCTGCGGGTCGACCTGCGTGACCCGGAAGTATTGCACAAAGACCAACAAGCTGAACAACAGTCCCGCCTGAAAGGCCACCGCCCGCCACTTCTCGCGCTGGCTGAGGTAGGCTACCCATTTCTGGTGCCCGCTCAGGTACACACCGAATAAGCCCAGCCCCGCCATGAGGGGGTAAGTCAGATAATTGGGCGGGTTCACGCCTACCAGCCGGAACAATAGCGTGGCGCCTAGCAACACCTCAAAAATGGTCCACTCGCGCTGCAGGCGGGGTGTAGAGCGGAAGAGCACCAGCGCCCGCCACGCATAATTGGTGCGAGCCAGGAAAATGACGAACAGCGCCAGGTTGACCGTGTAAACACTCGTGAACAGGATGCTGGCCTTGCCCGCGCCGGCGTCGGGTTCGAGCAGGCGCTCAAACAAATGCAGGCCGATGCAGACCAACGCCAGCAGGCCCGGCCCCAGCAGCAACTGCTTCAGCAGCCGCACAAAGGCCTGGCCCTGCAGGGGCGAGCGGTGGTAGCGGTAGAGCAAAAACACGCCTAGCACGAACGCGCCTTGCGCGAGCTGCGTGGCCCACTGCGGCCACACGCCCAGCCACGACCCGGCTCCCGAGTGGCTCAGGGCACTCAGCAGCAGCAGCAGCCAGCTCAGGGCTGTCAGCGGCAATAAAATGGAGCGTAAGCGTTGAGGCACAGACAGAAACTAGGAATAACACAAGCCCACCAGCCTCTTGCGCCTTGGAGGGCGCTCAACCGGCTTGCAAGATACAATCGCAGGGGCAAAATAGGGCTTCGCCGAAAGACCATACGCAAGAAGCCCCACCAGCGTAGACCAGCGGGGCTTCTTGAATGTCAGCAGGCTAAAAATGTTTAATTAGCGGCTCGAATAATTTGGCGCCTCGCGGGTGATTTGCACGTCGTGCGGGTGGCTTTCGCGCAGGCCCGCCCCGGTGATGCGCACAAACTGCGCCGCCTGCAGGGCCTCGATGTTGGGCGCGCCCACGTAACCCATGCCGGCACGCAGCCCGCCGGCCAGCTGATAAATCACCTCGCTCACATTGCCTTTGAAAGGCACGCGGCCCACAATGCCCTCGGGCACCAGCTTCTTCACGTCGTCTTCGGCGTCCTGGAAGTACCGGTCCTTGCTGCCGTCTTCCATAGCTTCCACCGAGCCCATGCCGCGGTAGCTTTTGTACTTGCGGCCCTCGTAGATGATGAGGTCGCCGGGGGCTTCCTCGGTGCCGGCCAGCAGCGAACCCACCATCACGGCGGCGGCACCCCCAGCCAGGGCCTTCACCACGTCGCCCGAAAACTTGATGCCGCCGTCGGCCACCAGCGTCACGCCGGTACCGGCCAGGCCTTTCGCAGCTTCGAGCACAGCCGACAACTGCGGTACCCCGATGCCGGCAATGATGCGCGTGGTGCAGATGGAGCCCGGGCCCACGCCCACCTTCACCACGTCGGCGCCGGCCTCGGCCAGGGCGCGGGCGCCTGCTTCGGTGGCTACGTTGCCGGCCATCACGTCGAGGTTAGGATAAGCGGCTTTGATGGCGCGCACGGCGTCCATCACGCCCTTGGAGTGGCCATGGGCCGTGTCGAGGCTTACAATGTCGACGCCGGCCTCAACCAGGGCGGCCACGCGCTGGAGCAAGTCGGGCGTGACGCCCACGGCGGCGCCAACGCGCAGGCGGCCTAGGTGGTCTTTGCTGGCGTTGGGGGAGCGGCGGCGCTTGCGAATGTCTTTGTAGGTCATCAGGCCGGCGAGACGGCCGTCGGCGTCCACCAGCGGGAGCTTATCGACTTTGCTGTCGGTGAGCAGCTGCTCGGCCGCGGCTTGAGTGATGCCGGCGGGGGCCGTCACGAGGCGGTCCAGGGGTACCATGACGGTGGTCACGGGCTGGGCCATGTCTTTCTCGAAGCGCAGGTCGCGGTTGGTGAGGATGCCTTCGAGGTGGTGGTCGGCACTCACCACCGGAATGCCGCCGATGTTGTGCTTGCGCATGAGCTGGCGGGCGTCGGCCAGGGTGGCGGTGGGCGGCAGGGTGAAGGGGTCTTGAATCAGGGCCGACTCGCTGCGCTTCACGCGGCGCACCTGCTCGGCCTGCGCCTTCACCGACATGTTCTTGTGAATGATGCCCAGGCCGCCTTCCTGCGCCAGCGCAATGGCCATGTCCGACTCCGTAACGGTGTCCATGGCCGCCGAAATCAGCGGGGTTTGCAGCCGGATGTTGGCGGTGAGGCGGGTGCCGGTGTCGCAGTCGCGGGGCAAAACCTCGGAGTACGCTGGCAGCAGCAGTACGTCGTCGTAGGTGAGGGCCTCGAAGGCAATTTTGGGGGTTGCGGAGTCCGCCATGGCAAAAGGGGTTGGGGGTTGGGGCCTTTTGCCAGGCAAAGGTACGGCGAGAAGTTGGGTTGGCGTGGCAGAAATTCTTATTTTAACTGTCATCCTGAGCTTCGCGATGGACCTTGTCAAGCAAAAACAAGTGGTTCAAACGTGACAAGGCCCTTCGCGAAGTTCAGGATGACAGGTGTTTTGCCTAATGAAACCTTAACCAAACAATTCGCCGCGTCGGGCCGTCTTAGCAGCTCCCATTTCAAATCAACCAAACATGCCTGATTCCACCAACCAAACCTGGTTTATCACCGGCGCCTCGTCCGGTTTTGGCGAAGCACTGGCCGATTATGTGCTCGAAAAAGGTGGCCGCGTGGCCGCCACTTTTCGCAAGCCCGAGCAAGCCGATGCCTTCACCCAAAAGGCCGACGGCCGCACCCTCGGCCTGGTGTGCGACGTGACCGACGAAGCCGCTGTGAAAAAAGCTATTACCGACGCTATTGCAAAGTTCAACCAGCTTGACGTTGTCGTAAACAATGCGGGCTACGGCTCTATGGGCAGCATTGAAGAAGTGCCGGCCGAGGAAGTGCAGCGCCAGTTCGACGTGAACGTATTTGGGGCGCTGCACGTGCTGCGGGCGGTGCTGCCGCAGCTACGCAAGCAGCGGAGCGGCCATGTGCTGAACATCACCAGCATCGGCGGGCTGAAAACGTTCCCCGGCGTGGGCATCTACAATGCCTCAAAGTTTGCTCTCGAAGCCATTGGCGAGAGCCTGAGCCAGCAGGTGGCCCCGCTCGGCATCAAGGTGACGAACATTGAGCCCAGTGGCTTCCGCACCAAGTGGGCGGGCGAGTCGGCCACTATTGCCAACACCAAAATTGCTGATTACGAGGCCACGGTGGGCGAAAACCTGCGCGGCATTCAGGGATACAGCGGCCGCCAGCCCGGCGACCCCGTGCGCGCCGCCAAAGCCATGTACGATGTGGTACAGCTGGAGAATCCGCCGCTTCACCTGCCCCTGGGCAAAGCCGCCGTGAAAGGCGCCCGCGAGAAGTTTGCGGCCATCAGCAAAGAGCTGGAGCAATACGCCGAAGTAGGCGATGCCGCTGACTTTCCGGCAGGAGAGTAGACTTGGGCGGTCAGCTTCGGTTTGCCGGAGTTGCCGACACAGAACGTCATGCTGAGCGTAGCCGAAGCATCTCTACCGCGCAAGTAATTTGATTAGCGTGGTGGTAGAGATGCTTCGGCTACGCTCAGCATGACGTTTTTTTAACCTGGGCTTGCCTTCTGCCCAGTGTATCTTCGCCCCATGCCGCATTCTGCCACCGACCACCGCGCCGCCTCCTGGGAAGACCTGCAGCGCCTGCTGTTCCAAAACACCTGGGACGCGCGCATTGGGCGGTTTCGGTCGCCGTTTGTGTACCGGGGCAGCCGCTCGCGGCACTACCTGCTAGATACCAGCCTGCAGCGGCTGGGCGGCGAATACCACAACCTGGAGCACCACCTGCTGCGCAATTTCCGCAAGTACGCCCGCGAAACCAGCCTGCCCACGGCCACTACCAGCACCTGGGACTGGCTGGCCCTGGCCCAGCACCACGGCCTGCCCACCCGCCTGCTCGACTGGACGTATTCGCCCTACGTGGCCCTGCACTTTGCCACCGACGACCTCGCCGCCTACCACGAAGACGGCATCATCTGGGCCCTGAACTATGTGAAAGCCGCCGAGCATCTGCCCGAGCGCCTGCGCCAGGCCCTGCGCCAGGAGGGTTCCAACGTATTCACCTCCGAGCTGCTGCAGTCGGTGAGCAGCAGCTTGCACGAGCTGGAGCAACTGCAGGCCGAGCCCTACGTGCTGTTTCTAGAGCCGCCCAGCCTCGATGCCCGCATCGTGCACCAGTACGCGCTTTTCTCGCTCATGAGCACGGCCCAGAGCGTGCTGCACGACTGGCTGGCCGCTCATCCCGAGCTGTATTTCCGCATCATCATTCCCGCCGAATTGAAGTGGGAAGTGCGCGACAAACTCGACCAGGCCAACATTACCGAGCGGGTGCTGCTGCCCGGTCTCGGCGGCCTGAG
The DNA here is from genome assembly GCF_015694735.1 of Hymenobacter properus. Lineage (GTDB taxonomy): Bacteria > Bacteroidota > Bacteroidia > Cytophagales > Hymenobacteraceae > Hymenobacter > Hymenobacter properus. The sequence continues at coordinate 180,050 of NZ_JADQDP010000002.1, forward strand.
CCGCTGGCTGCACCGCCACTACTCGCCCCGCACCAACGGCAAGAACTTCCTGGACGAGAACGAAATGCGCTAAATGGTGGATTGAGGTTCGATGGTATAACCGAACTAATCCGCCGGCCTACTATCCCACCAATCCGCCTATTGCCCTAGTCGCTTTTTAGTAAGCTTAGTCGGAATGTGTTCCATGGGTTTGTCGGGCCAGGGGTGCTTGGGGTAGCGGCCTTTCAAATCCTTGCGCACGTCGAAGTAACCTTTCTCCCAAAAGCTGCGCAGGTCGCGCGTCACCTGGGCCGGGCGGCCACCCGGCGAGAGTAGGTGCAGCAGCAGGGGCACACGGCCGCCCGCCACCGTGGGCGTTTCGGTCAGGCCAAATAGCTCCTGCAGCTTCACGGCCAGCACGGGTGCGGCCGGGTCGCTGTAGTCGAGGGTGATGTGCGAGCCGCTGGGCACTTCCAGCGCGGCGGGGGCCAAGCGGTCGAGTTCCTGGCGCTGGTTCCAGCCGCCGGGCAGGCGGGCCAGCAGGGGCTCGTAGAGGTCGAGGCGCTGCACCTGGTCGAGGGTTTTGAGGCCGGTAAGGTGGGGCCCGAGCCAGTCGGCCAGCTCATGCGTAAGGGTTTCGTCGTCGAAGGCCGGCCATGGCTCGGCGGCATCATTCGCAGGAAATTGCTGCCGCAGAAACTCCAGCCGCTGCTGCAGCTGGCGGGCGGTGGGCGTCCAGTTTAGCTTGCTTGCACCGGCTTCCTGCAAATAATCGAGCAAGGCCCGCGCTACCAGTTTCGCATCGGGCTGGCCGATTACTTTTTCATCGAGCAACAGGGCCCCAAGGCGACGTACCCGGCGGCCGGTTACGCGCTGCGTGGTCGGGTCGTAGCGCACTTCGTCGGTGGTCGTAATCTGCTCGGCGAAGGCCAACTCCAGCTCGTCTTGCCCCAGCGGGGCGGCCAGCGTAGCCCGCGGGGCCGAGGCCGTACCCGCCAAATGCGCCACTGCAAAAAAGGTGGCTTGGGGGTCGACATCGGTCGTGTTCAGGCTCACGCGCTGGCCCGTCACGAGGCGCAGGCGGTCGTGGGTTTCGCGCTGGGCCAGCCGGTCGGGGTAGGCCAGGGCGGTGAGCAGGCCTACGGGTGGATGAGCGAATTGGTGAGTTGGTAAACTAGCGGTTCTGCTCAAGCGGCCGGTGAGGTTGCGGGCCACGTCGCGCGCCCGTTGCAGCGTGGCATGGTGCAGGGCCAGGCCCGGCAGAGGCGGCCGGCCGCTAGCCAGCGCTTCGAGGCGCAGGCGTAGGTCAGGCGGGGCAGGGCGCGTGTCGGTGGGAGAGGCCCAGCGTAGCAAGTCGCGTTCGGCCAGCAGCGCCGCCAGGGAAGCTGCGGCGGCTCCGTGGCCCAGCTCCTGCCCGCGCACCACCAGGTGGCCCAGCCGCGGCGGCAAGCCCAGCGCCGCCAGCTGGCGGCCGTGGGGCGTCGGCTTTGCCGAGTTAAGAGTTAGGAGTGAAGAGTTAAGAGTTGATTTAGTTGACGCATCAGTTTCAACTCTTAACTCTTCACTCCCAACTCTTAACTCAGCCAAGGCTCCCAGCCGCAGCAGCAGTTCCCGCGCCTGCCCGAAGGCAGCGGCCGGCGGCACATCCAGCCAGCGCAGGCTGGTGGGCTCGGCGGCGCCCCACAGGGCAAGTTCCAGGGCCAAGCTGCTGAGGTCGGCGGTCTGGATTTCGGGCGGGCGGTGGGCGGGCAAGTTGTGGTGCTCGGCTTCGGTCCAGAGGCGGTAGCAGGTGCCGGGGGCCAGGCGGCCGGCGCGGCCCCGGCGCTGGTCGGCGGCGGCGCGGGCCACGGGCACTGTTTCGAGGGTGGTGAAGCCGGTGCGCGGCACAAAGCGCGGCACCCGCGCAAAGCCGCCGTCAATCACCACCCGCACGCCTTCGATGGTGAGGCTGGTTTCGGCAATGCTGGTGGCCAGAATGACCTTGCGCCGGCCGGCCCGGGCGGGGCGCAGCGCGGCGTCCTGGGTTTCGAGCGGAAGCTCGCCGTGCAGCAGGTGCAGGTCGACGTGGTCGGGCAGCGTGTCTTCCAGCTTGCGGGCACTGCGCTGCAAGTCACCCACGCCGGGCAGAAATACCAGAATGTCGCCCTCGGCGTGCGTGTTGAGCGCGGCGCGTACCTGGGCCGGCACCAGCTCGGCCAGCCGGTCGGCGGGCTTGTTGGGCAGGCTGGCCGCGCGGCGCGGGTCGAGGTAGTGGGTTTCGATGGGGAATAGAAAGCCGGCCGACGACACTACCGGGGCCGGTAGCCATTGCCCCAGCCGCTGGGCTTCGAGCGTGGCGCTCATTATCAGAATGCGCAGGTCGTCGCGCAGCACAGCTTGCGCATCCAGCGCCAGCGCCAGGCCGAGGTCGGCGTTCAGGCTGCGCTCGTGGAACTCATCGAACACCACAGCTGCCACGCCTTCCAGCGCCGGGTCGTCCTGAATCATGCGGGTGAGAATGCCCTCGGTGATGACTTCCACGCGGGTGTCGGCACTCACCTTGCTGTCGAGCCGCACGCGGTAGCCGATGGTGCGGCCCACGGGCTCACCCAGCAGCTGGGCCAGGCGGGCAGCTGCGCCGCGCACGGCTAGCTGGCGCGGCTCCAGCACCAGAATTTTGTCCTCGGGATTGCGCCACTCGGCGGCCAGCAGCGCCAGCGGTACCACGGTGGTTTTGCCCGCGCCGGGCGGGGCCTCCAGCACCACGCGGCTGCTGGCGGCCAGCGCCGACATGAGTTCGGGCAGCGCCGCAAGAATGGGCAAATCGGGCAGCGGAGGTAGGATGAAGGCGTTGGGCATCGGCCCAAAATTACGGCCTGAACCGCCGCAGTGGCTTGCCGTCAAAGCCCCCAAGCCACTGGCAGGCCATGGCGCACAGCCAGATATTGGCGAAATGAGGCTAAGTTTGGTTTGTGGCCGTCTCGTCCTTTTTCGCAATGTTCAACAAGCGCCCTGCTTCGCCCCCCGCCGACGAAGCTGCCCTCGCCTATTTGCCTGCCATGCGCCAGTTTCTGGCCAACATCGGCATTCCGACCCGGGAAGCCAATTTAAAGGCCGATTCTTTCCTGCCTGGTATTCTCATCGAAGACGGCGGCCTGCTTCTTGACCTCTCCAAATTGCTTTATCCCGGCGACCTACTGCACGAGGCCGGCCACCTGGCCATGACGCCCGCCGCCGAGCGCCGCCAGCTGGCGGGCAACGTGATGGCCGGCAAGCCCGAGCAACACGGCACCGACGGCGAAGAGATAGGAGCCATCCTGTGGTCATACGCCGCGGCCCAGGCCATTGGCGTACCGCCCGAAATCGTGTTTCACCCCGCCGGCTACCGCGGCAGCAGCCCGTGGATACTGGGCAACTTCAGCCAGGGCATTTACCCCGGCCTGCCCCTGCTGGTGTGGATGGGCCTGACCACCAACGAGGATTTTCCGCGCATGACGCGCTGGCTGCGCGACTAGCCTATCCGCCGGTTACACTTGCTGCATGGGCCACAGCTCCACGCTCACCGGGCCGCCGGCGTGCACCAGCGGGGCACTGCTGGGCGTGGGCAGTCCGTGGCTTTCTACCAGGCTCGATTCGTAGTGCAGCACCTGGGCCGCGCTGAGGGGCCAGGGCTGGTGGGCCACCCGGCCCCGGTAGAGCTTGGTACGGGCCTTGTTGCTGGCGTAGAGGCAGTAGCGTTCGGTAAGAAAAAACGCCAGCGAGCCTGGCTCGGCCGGAGGCAGGGGCGCGCCGATTTTCCAGGTGGCGCGGAAGTGCGCGGGCGGGGCGCCGCCGTGCGTGCGTCGGGCCGCGAACTGCCGCAGCTGCGCGCTTGGGCTGTCGAGGCGCATGTCGGCCCGCAGGTAGGGCAGGTGGAAGAAGGTGCGCGCCACCCACACGGCCAGCGCGCTGGTGGCATCGAGCGAGAAGAACCACACGCCGGGCACGCCGTCGAGGTGCACGTAGGTGCGCACGTTCAGCTCCAGAAACTCATCGGTGCCAGGCATAGGCGGCGTAGCCCGGGTGCGCACCTTGGCCATTTGAAACGGCACCACCGCCAGCCAGGCCTGGCCGTCGAATGTGTCGATGCGAAGGCGGGGCGGCAGGTGCGCCTGCAATAAGTCGGGCGGCACCGGCCAGTGCAAAAACAATAGTTCTTTCCATTCCTGGCGCAGCAGGGGCGTGCCCAAGGGCCGTTCGCGCAGGGCCAGCCGGTCGGCCAGGGTGGGGGCGGGCACGGGCGGGGAGAGAGCGAAATCAGGCATAGCTGGAAGCATCAAGTGCCCTTACAACGGATTTCGGCTCCAAACGATTGGGTAAAATCGTAACGCCTGTCATCCTGAGCGCAGCGAAGGACCTTGTCCCGTTGGATAATTCTAACTGGATAAGGTCCTTCGCTGCGCTCAGGATGACAGGCGTTATGGCTTCTCAAACTACTTTAACAACTGCCCAACTCAATACGTCGGAAACGTGGGGTCGACCTGCGCGGCCCAAGCGGCCACGCCGCCGCGCAGGTTCAGCACGTTGGTGCGGCCCAGGCGGTGGCGCAGGTAGCCGGCCGCCTGCCCCGAGCGCACGCCGTGGTGGCAAATGACCACCACGGGGCCTTCCTCGCGGATTTCGGCGGTGCGGCGTGTGAATTCGCTTAGCGGCACTAGCTGGCTGCCGGGCAGGTGGCAGTACTCAAACTCCATTTCCTCGCGCACGTCGATGAGTTGAAGGTCGTCGCCGGCTTGCAGGCGGCGGTGCAGCTCTTCGGGACTGATTTCGAGGGGGGCGCTTTCCATGGGCGAGGGGATTGAGGGCGCAAAAGTAGGGGCGGGGCTACCTTGCAGCCTTGCTTATTCTTTCCCCGGTGGCTGCGTTGTCCCTTCCCGATATTCTGAGCGCTATTCTGGCTGCTGTAGCGGCTGCCATCCGGTCGGCCAGCCCACTGGAGGTGGCGGGCGTGCTCACGGGTGTGGCCTGCGTGTGGCTGGCGGCCCGCAATTCCATCTGGAATTTTCCCATCGGCATCCTCAACGGCGTGCTGTACATGGCGGTGTTCTGGCAAAGCCGACTCTACTCCGATGCGGGCTTGCAGCTGGCCTTCATTGCCCTGCTATTGTATGGCTGGGCGAGGTGGCTGCGCGGCAACGCCGCAGCCGAAGCCGCGCCGCTGCCCATCACGCGCACGCCGCCCCGGTTGGCGGCCGGGCTCCTGGGGGCTGGGCTGCTTTACGCGCTGGTCGCCGGTTTTCTGTTCTCAACCCGCACCGACGCCGCCCTGCCTTACTGGGACAGCACCACCACGGCCATCAGCCTGGCGGCCCAGCTGCTGCTCTCGCGCCGCCACCTCGAAAACTGGCTGCTCTGGGTGGGTGTCGACGTGGCCTACGTGGGTATGTACTGGCACCGCGACCTTTTCCTCACCAGCGGGCTGTACGTGATATTTCTGGGGCTGGCGGCCTACGGTTATTGGCAGTGGCGCCGAGAAATGCGGGCCGCGGCGGGCACGGTTACGGCCTCACAAGGAGGCGCTTAGCGCTAGCTATGGCAATAAAGTCATGGCGATGTGCAATATTTGACCGATTGGGCAGCCCGGAGGCACCTCGTTAGTCCACCCCCTAACGTCTCCGCGCGGCTGTCTGGTCTCCTTTCCACCCCCCTTTTCACTTCGCCCACCCTTGCTGCGCATTTCCCTGACCGGCCCGGAATCCACGGGCAAAACGACGCTGGCTGCCCAGTTGGCGGCGCACTACGGCACGTCCTTCGCCCCCGAATTTGCCCGCGAATACCTCGCCGATTCGGGGCCGCGCTACACGCTCGAAGACCTCGAGGAAATTGCCCGGGGCCAGCTGCAAGCCGAAGCCGCGGCCGAAGCCCGGGCCCATCGCCTGGTATTCAGCGACACCGATTTGCTGGTGATTAAAATCTGGGCCGAACATTCCTTCGGCACCTGCCCCGAGTGGATACTGCGCTGCATCGACCAGCAGCAGTACGACTTGGTGCTGCTCATGGGCGTGGACCTGCCCTGGCAGCCCGACCCCTTGCGCGAGCACCCGCACCTGCGCCAGCAGTTCTACGACCTCTACCAGCGCGAACTGCGGGAACGCATGTCCAACTTTGCCGAAATTTCCGGCGATGGCCCCCGCCGCTTTGCCCAGGCCTGTTTTCTGGTCGATGAGCTGCTGCGTAGTGCCGAGCAACAGCCACTTTCCCTGCAACAACCTGTTATGCCGAACACGTCCGCCCGCTACACCCTCGAAAACTCAACCTGCCGGGCTTCCTTCGCCGCCCACGGCGCCGAGCTTACCAGCCTCGTCACCCGGGCCGACAACCTCGAATATGTGTGGCCCGGCGACCCCGCCGTGTGGGCCCGGCACGCGCCGGTGCTCTTCCCCCTAGTGGGCCGCCTGCCCGACGACGTGTACCACTACGAGGGGCGCGACTACAAGCTGCCGCAGCACGGCTTCGCCCGCGACCAGGAGTTTGCCGTGCTGCGCCACGATGCTACCGAACTGGTGTTCCGGCTGCAGCACGACGAAACCACCCAGGCCATTTTCCCCTTCGCCTTTGAGCTGACCATTACCTACACCCTGCGCGAGGCCCAACTCACCGTGCGCTGGGACGTGCGCAACCCCGCCGCCAACCAGCCCTTGCTGTTCAGCATTGGCGGGCACCCGGCGGTGCGCTGCCCCCTGCTGCCGGGCGAGGCATTTGAAGACTATTACTTCGAGTTCGACCACCCCGTGACGCTGGAGCGCCACTTGCTGCGGGGCGGCTTGCTCACCGGCGCCACCGCGCCTGTGCTGAACCATGCGCAAGAGCTGCCGCTGAGTTACGAGCTATTCGCCGACGATGCGCTGGTGTTTAAGCACTACGATTTTACCAACCTCACGCTGCGCACGCGCAAGTCGGCGCACTTTGTGCGCTTCCGCTTCGATGGCTTTCCCTACCTCGGCCTCTGGACCAAAGGCCCCGGCGCGGGCTTTGTGTGCGTGGAGCCCTGGCACGGCGTGGCCAGCCCCACCGGCGAGCCCGGTGAGCTGCGCGACAAGGAAGGCATCATGACGCTGGAGCCCGGTCAGGTGTTCACGGCTGCGTTCAGCATTGAGGTAGGCTAAGTAATGCAACTAAGCGGGTCATGCTTCACTGCGCGCAGCATGACTTCCCTGCCTGCCCTTGATTTATGCCTGAACTGTTGCACATTCAACCCATTGCGCCTGAAGCTACCTACGCCCTGCGCCACCAGGTGCTATGGCCCGACAAGCCGCTGGACTACGTAAAAATTGCCGAGGACGCGGCCGGCCACCATTTCGGCGCTTTGCGGGCCGGTGAAGTAGTGGCCGTTATTTCCCTATTCGTGACGGGGCCGGAAGCCCGGTTTCGCAAATTCGCCACCCGGCCTGATTGTCAGCGGCAGGGCATTGGGTCTGAGTTGCTGAAGCATGTTTTCGCTGAGGCTCAACGGCTAGGAGCCAAGCACATCTGGTGCGATGCCCGGCAGGACAGCGCGGCATTTTATGCCCGGTTTGGCATGCAGCCTGAGGGCGAAATATTTTATAAAGGGCCCGTGGCCTACGTGCGCATGGCGTGCACACTGTAGACCACGGGCCCTTCGGTTTTAGCTGAAAATAGGCTTACACACCCACGCGGCGGCGGTTGTATTCGGGCTCCCAGTCGTTGATGGGGCGCGAGATGCCGGGCGGCAAGTCGAGGTCGGGCAGGCCGGGGTCGTGCGGTTCGCCGCCGTCGTCGTCGCCATCGGAGGGTGGGGGCGGGGGCACCACGCCGCGGCGCCGCGGCATGGCCAGCACAAACAGGAAAAAGGCGCAGAAGGCGACGGCGTAGAGGAGGCTGAACATGGCGAAAGCAGCTTAATCGGGAGGGAAACTAGAAACGCAGGTTCCGGGTTCGGCGTTGCGTCGCCCGACGTCCCTAAATTAACTGACAGTCAGGAAACGCGCGCACTCCGAGCGGTTGAATAATAAAAAAATGATGCGGGGCGGGCCAGGTGTTACCTTTGCGGTCTGTTTAGGGGTGCTGGTGTTGTGCACAACACATCGGCTGAGATGATACCCATCGAACCTGAACCGGGTAATGCCGGCGCAGGGAACAAACAATCCGCGGACGTTTCCGCTGCCGCTCCGACCCCTGGGGCGACGGCGCGTTCCATCTTTAGTCTTTCTTTTTGAAAACTATACTGCTCGCTGGAGCCGCCCTTGCCGGGCTGGCTGCAGCCCCGGCGCGGGCCCAGCAAACCGCCCCGCCTGACACGGCCAAACTGCGCCGCATCCTGACGCCCGAGGCCGTGGTGACGGCCACCCGCGCCACCGACAAAACCGGCACTGCCTACCAAAACGTGAGTCGCCAGCAATTGCAAGCGCGCAACTTTGGCCAGGACATTCCCTACCTGCTCGACCAGACGCCCAGCGTGACGACGACCTCCGACGCGGGCACCGGCGTGGGCTACACCGGCATCCGCATTCGCGGCACCGACGGCACCCGCATCAACGTGACGCTGAACGGCGTGCCGGTGAACGAGGCCGAAAGCCACGGCGTGTTTTTTGTCGATTTGCCGGATTTGGCCTCGTCTACCCAAAGCATTCAGGTGCAGCGCGGGGCCGGGCCCAGCACCAACGGCGCGGGCGCCTTCGGGGCCAGCCTTAACGTGGAAACGCTGGGGCTGCGGCCCAAGGCGTATGCCGAAATCAACAACTCGGCCGGCTCGTTTGGCACCTGGAAGTCGACCATCATGGCCGGCACGGGGCTTATCAACGGCCACTTCTCAGTAGATGCCCGCGCCTCGCGGGTGCAGAGCGACGGCTACGTGGACCGCGCCTCGTCGCGGCTCAGGTCACTGTACCTGACCGGCACGTATTCCGACGACAAAACGCTGCTGCGGGCCCTTGTGCTCACCGGCTACGAAACCACCTACCAAAGCTGGTACGGCCTGGCCGACTCGCTGCTGCACAAAAACCGGCGCTACAACGAGGCCGGCACCGACTACGGCCAGCACCTGCCGGCCTATAAGAACCAGACCGACAACTACCAGCAGGACTACTACCAGTTCCTGATTTCGCGCCAGCTCGCACCCACCCTCAACCTGAGCGTGACGCCCTTCTGGACGCGCGGTGGCGGCTACTACGAGGAGTACAAGGCTGGGCAGACGGCCGTGAATTACGGCATTGTACCAATCAGCCCGACCGGGCCCGATTCGCTGACCGACGTTATTCGGCGGCGCTGGCTGAAGACCGATATGTACGGTGCCACCTTTGCCTTGCAGGCCCGGCCCACAAACAGCCGCATCACCGAAGCCACGTTGGGCGGGGCCGTGGTGGGCTACCGGGGCCAGCATTTCGATGAACTGACCTGGGCGCAGCGCGGCCTCAGCATTCCCGAAACCGGCACGCGCTACAACGACGAACCCAATGCCCACAAGCAGGACATCAACGTGTACGCCCGGCTGAACGTGAGCCTGGCCGATAAGCTGGCGGGCTTCGTCGACCTGCAAAACCGCTACGTGCGCTACGAGCTGTACGCCCCCGACGGCCGCCCCAACGGCTCCAAAAGCCAGCAAACGGCCCGCTTCACCTTCCTCAATCCCAAGTTCGGCCTCACCTACCAGCTGCGCCCCAGCACGCAGCTTTACGCTTCCTTTGCCATCGCCCAGCGCGAGCCCACCCGCACCGACTACACCGACACGCCCGCCGAGCGCCGCCCCACCGCCGAAAAGCTTTACAACTATGAGTTGGGCCTGCGCCACGCCACCGAAAAGGTGCAGGCGAACCTGAACTTCTACTACATGTACTACCGCAACCAGCTGGTGCTGAGTGGCCAGCTCGACGACGTGGGCAACCCCATTCACACCAACGTGGCCGAGAGCTACCGCCGCGGCGTGGAGGCTCAGGTAACCTACAAGCCTGTACCTGTCCTGAGTTTTACGGCCACTGCCACGGCCAGCCAGAACAAAATCAACAACTACACCGACTACCTGGCCGACTACGACCAGGGCGGCGAAAAAGCCACCACCTACAGCCAAACCAACATTGCCTTCTCGCCCGGCCTCACGGCCGCCTACACCGTGGAGTACGAGGCTCTGCCCGGCCTGAAGCTGGCCACCCTGGCCCGCTACGCCGGCCGCCAGTACCTCGATAATACCAGCACGGAGGCGCGCAGCATCAACCCCTACTATGTGCAGGACCTGCGCCTGCGCTACCTCTGGCAGCCGCAGAAACTGGGCTTCCGGGAAGTGGAAATGGCCGTGTTGGTCAACAACATTTTCGGCACAGAGTACGTGAACAACGGCTACACGTACGGTTACGTCTACGGCGGGCAGACCCAGTATTTTAACTACTACTACCCCCAGGCCAAAACCAATTTCCTGGCCTCGCTGAACCTGCGTTTCTAGACCGCAGATTAAGCAGATTAAACGGATTTCACAGATTTCTGTGGACAAACCCTAAAGCCTGATTTGTAAAAAAGGCCACTCTGAATGAGTGGCCTTTTTTGCTGAGCTTGCGGTAGTACGTTAGCATCGTCCGCAAAATTAAAATCTGTGAAATCCGTTCAATCTGCTTAATCTGCGGTTCAGATAATCAGCCGCACGCCGCCCAGCTCCGACACTTGGTAGGGAAACCGGTCGCCGGGTGAACCGATGAACATGAAGTTTTTGGGGATATTCCACTTCTCCGACAGCTCGTTAATCAGCTCTGGGCCAAAGTGGCCCTCCATCGTCACCAGTTCCACCTCAATCTGCTCGTAGGCGCGGTCCAGTACCCGAATGTCGTTGAGCAATTCCTCGGGGTACCGCTCGCCTTCTTTGAGTAGCGTCACGATGCGCAGGCGGTTGGTGAATTCGTTTTCCACCACGTAGGCCATCACCTTGTTGAGGTTGGCTACATTGTCGCCCTTCGTGAAAAACACGAATTCCTGCTGGGCCAGCTCCTTGAGCTGCCGCCGTACCTTGAGGCGCGCCAGCCGGGCCGCTTTGGGCAGGTGCTGGGCCAGCGACTCGGCCGCCGACAGCGCCAGGTTGAGAATGGCAATGCGGTTGAGCATGATGGCCACCACGCCCATAGCCGGCAGGAAATACTCCAGGAACACAATCAGGTACTCCGGGTGAATGCGCACGTTGCCGAACAGCGCCACCAGCACCCCCAGCAGCGCCAACGACACCGTGAGGATGCCCGCGTACACGGGCCGCGGCAGGTTGGGCCGCTTGCGCTTCAGCAGGAAGTTGCCCAGCGCAAAAAAGGCCATCACCGACAAAAACGAGATGGTATAAACCCCCGCCAGTGGCCCCAGCTGGCCCTGCGTGATGAACAACACCGAACAGCACAAGGCAAAAAACATGACGAGAATGAGGTAGTTGCTGCCGCGCTTGTTCTCTTTAAGGAAAAACTGTGGCAGAATGCGGTCCAGCGTCATGCGCTTCATCAGGCCGCTCACACCTACAAAGGAGGTAAGCACGGCCCCGCTGAGCACCGCCACCGCATTCACCGAAATGACCATGCCCAGCCACGGCCCGCCCGTGACGGTGCCCAGGTACGAAAGCAGCGTTTCGGTGTGCTGGCCCACTTCCACTAGCGGCAGCACCGCCACGGCCAGAAAGGCAATGAGTGGGTTGAACACGGTGACCACCACCCACATGTTGCGCAGGGTTTTCTGAAACACCCCGCGGGCCTGCTCTTCCACAAAGTTGGCCGAGCTCTCGAACCCCGAAATGCCCAGCATGGCCGCGCTAAACCCAAAAAACAGCGCGTTGAGAATGCTGCCGCCCTTCACCGGCACCTGGAAATTCAGGGCCAGATTATGGAAGCCGTGGGTGGCCAGGTACCAAATGGCTACCCCCACCAGCAGCGTGAGCGAGGCCAGGTGTGTGATGAAAATGATGACGGCTACAATGGCCGACTCCGACATGCCCAGGATGGTGAGCAGCAAAAACAGCCCCAGCAGCCCCACCGTGGCCCACAGAATGGGCAACCCTTCCCACAGCGTGTGCAGGTAGTGCATGGCCTCGTTGGCCGAGAGCACCGCCGTGGCCATGTAGGAGAGAATGGTAAGGCAGGCGGCCAGCGCGGCGTTGCGCTTGCTGGTGGTGTTGAGCAGCACGTTGTAGGCGCCGCCGTTCAGGGGCAGGGCGCCCACCACTTCGCCGTAGATTTTGCGAAACAGAAACAGCACCGCGCCCACCACCAGCAGGGCCAGCCAGGCGTACTGCCCGGCGTAGGAAATGGCCAATGCCGACACATAAAGACAAGAGGAGGAAATGTCGTTGCCGCAAATGGCAGTGGCTTCCAACTCGTTTAGTTTGGCGGGGTGGTGAGGGGGAATAGAGGTAGGCATGGTGATGACAAGGGGAACGGGTAGGGCTGTTACGAGGATGCCGGCCGCATGACTGCGCTTGAAAACGGCGTGCTACTTTTACCACAAGGCTTTAGCCCGCAAGTATCATGATTTTTACGTGGAAATGGGGGCTGCCCCTCTGCCTGCTACTGCATGCGTGCTCCGAGCCGGTGAAAAAGCCGGCCCCCGATACACGGGTAGCAGCCCCACCCGCTGTGCCCGTCGCGACCTGGCGCTTTTCCAAAGACATTGACCATCGTATTGCCTCAGATACTGTGGGCAAGCGCTGCAATTTCGATGAAGTAATTAGGCTGCTGACCCAGCAAGAGAATGCTGATTCGTTAAAATTAAGAACGGACTGGCGCACGGATTTCTGCGCGTTAGATGAGTTTTTAACGGTGGTGCCGCCACCCGCAAATGCTGAACCCGACCCTTACGACAAACCGGTGGCGCTGCCCGTTGCGGCCGGGCGGGAGCTGTATATCGTTGAGGGCATGGCAGGTTATTATGTGTTGCTCGAATTCGGAAAAGACCGTTACCGGGCAAGCATTCTGGGCCAAAAAAACACGTTTGGCGGCCTTACGCACCAGGTTTTTGCTCGCCCAGATACCACGCTGCTGGTCCTGACCAATGTGGACGGCTGGATGGGCGCCGGCCGGGGTGCCACCGGCGAAGCCACTACCCGGCTACAGATTTACGACCTGGAGCGCGATGAATGGCTGCTCGACGCACCCGTCGGGCGCTACGAAACGGGCCTGAGTTCCGAAACCGACGATGGCGAGCAATCGCCCGGTCAGGAACAAAACGTGAGTCGCTATTACCGCGTGCTCAACCAGGCCCGTACCGTGGTGTTGGGTCGCTACCGCATCGACAGTTCCTCGGAAAAGCCTTTGTCCAAAGACTCAACCGACACCATGCCCATCGGGCTTTTCGGTGACGAGCCGCCCGTTAAGCAAGAACCTTACCCGCCCGGCACCTACCGCCTGGTAGCCGGCTGGTATCAGCGCGCGGAGCCGTAGCTCTGCCCACGCAGAGGCCACCTCAGCCTCTTATCTTTGCTGAATCTCCCACCTCACCACCCAACCCTCCACCATGTCATCCGAAGCCGACGTTCTCTCCCCCCAAGCCAAGGCCCACACTGCCCAGAAAGGCAGCACCAACGCCAACGGCTTCACCGATTATTTCGACCTCGACGGCCTGCTGACCGAGGAGCACCTGCTCATCCGCCAGTCCATCCGCGACTTCGTGAAGAAAGAGATTTCGCCCAACATCGAGAAGTGGGCACAGGACGCACACTTCCCCTCGGAAATTGTGCGCAAGTTTGGCGACGTGGGCGCCTTCGGCCCCACCATTCCGCAGGAATACGGCGGCGGCGGGCTCGACTACATCAGCTACGGCCTCATCATGCAGGAAATTGAGCGCGGCGACTCCGGCATGCGCTCCACCGCCTCGGTGCAGGGCTCGCTGGTGATGTTCCCCATCTACGCCTACGGCTCCGAAGAGCAACGCAAGAAGTACCTGCCCAAGCTCGCCAGCGGCGAGTGGCTCGGCTGCTTCGGCCTCACCGAGCCTGACCACGGCTCGAACCCCGGCGGCATGACCACGAACATCAAGGACATGGGCGACCATTACCTGCTGAACGGCGCCAAGCTCTGGATTTCGAACTCGCCCGAGTGCCAGGTGGCCGTGGTGTGGGCCAAAAACGAGCAAGGCCGCATCAAAGGTCTTATCGTGGAGCGCGGTATGGAAGGCTTCAGCACCCCCGAAATCCACAACAAGTGGAGCCTGCGCGCCTCCTGCACCGGCGAGCTGGTGTTTGAGGACGTGAAAATCCCCAAAGAGAACATCCTGCCCAACGTCGACGGCCTGCGCGGCCCGCTCTCCTGCCTCGACTCGGCCCGCTTCGGCATTGCCTGGGGCGCCATCGGCGCAGCCATCGACTGCTACGAGTCGGCCCTGAAATACTCGCTGCAGCGCGAGCAGTTCGGCAAGCCGATTGCCAGCTACCAGCTCCAGCAGAAGAAGCTGGCCGAGATGATTACCGAAATTACCAAGGCCCAACTCATGGCCTGGCGCTTGGGCGTGCTCAAAAACGAAGGCAAAGCCACCAGCGCCCAAATCTCGATGGCCAAGCGCAACAGCGTGGACATGGCCCTGCACGTGGCCCGCGAAGCCCGCCAGATTCACGGCGGCATGGGCATCACCGGCGAGTACCCCATCATGCGTCATATGATGAACCTGGAATCGGTGATTACCTACGAGGGCACCCACGACATTCACCTGCTCATCACGGGCGCTGACATTACGGGCATTCAGGCGTTTAAATAACGCGTGTGAGCATCACTTGTTCACTGCAACAAATCGCATGGCCGGCTGCCGAGATGTATGTTCGGCAGCCGGCCATGCTTGTTGAAGTACTACGGGCCGAACAAGAAGAGTTTATCAAGCAGTGGCACCCGCGCTTTGATTCTACGTCTTGGTACGAGGCAAAAAAAGCGCGCAGCTACGATTGGGTGGTGTTGGTGAAAGGCATGCTCTCATTCAGCAGCATAGCGCACCATTTAATCGTGCACGGCGGCCAGCCAGTAGGTGGGCTGGAAGAATCCTGGCAGTTGGAAGGCGAAGCGCAGGTATTCCACCCGGATGAGGTGGCCACCTTGTATCGCGCCTTGGCCTCGATATCGCTAAGTCAAGCTGATGAGCAATTCGATGGAGACGCGCTGATGGTTGAAATGTTTCAGGATTTCCAACGCTTCTTACAAGAAGCGACCGAAGTAAATAATGCCTTGCTGCTCTTCGTTGGTCCGTAACAGGATTGACCAAGTAGTAGTATTCAAATAGCACCGCAAGAAAAACGGCCGCCTCAGCAATGAGGCGGCCGTTTTCTATATGGCGCAACGCCCTTACCGCCGCTCCATCATATACACCGTTTCGGTGGTGGCGCCCACGCCCACGGTGCTTTGGGCCACGCTCACCAGGCGCCAGCCCTGGGCCACCAGCTTGTTTACTTGCAGCAACTCGGCGTGGTGCAGGGCCACGGCCACGTCGGTGGTGCTGCGGTCCGAGCTGGGTTTCACGTTGGTGAGGCGCTGCACCTGCTGCTTGCCATCGGGCATGATGGTGACGATTTCGGGCACGTAGGACTCATTGCCCGGGCGGCCGCTGCCCACCACCATCAGGTAGCCGGAAGCCACCGGGGCCCCGTTGGGGTAAAACGCCCAGGAGCCAGCCACGGCTAGCACGAGGGCGGCAGAGAGAAGCACTTTTTTCATGGCATGAAGGAAGAAGGGGGATGGAAATGCCCACGCAACTTACGCGGTGTGGGCTTACTCCACCGTCAGCCGGCGCACCTGTTCGCCGCAGCGCACGAGGTACACGCCCGCCGGCAGCCCCTCAAGCGGCAGCCGGGCCGTGCCGGTCGCATCGGTGGTAGCGGTGAGCAGCGCCCGGCCCACGGCATCAAGTATGGTAAGCGGCGCGTTCGGCGTGGCGCCGGTGACGGTAGCTGCGCCGCGGGCGGGGTTGGGAAAGGCGGAGAGGGCAGCGGCGGTGCGACCGGTGGCCGTGGCCAGCGGGCCGCTGCTGTTCAAGTGCACACTCACAGTGAAGCCTTGATAGTTGGCAACCACAAAGTCCAGGTCACCATCGCCATCAATATCGCCCAGGGCTGTGCTGGTGGAGAAGTCGCTGTTTGTAGAGAAGTGGGAGGCGCTGGTCGGAGAAGCGAAATTGCCCTGACCGTTATTAAAGCATATCCTGACGTGGCCATTTCTTGCTCCTGGATACCGTACCCCGGTAATCAGGGTGGTGCCAATTAAGTCGAGGTCACCGTCGCCATCCATATCGCCTAGCACTACATTGCTTATGTAGATAGACCCTATATAGATTTCATTGCTGGGAATTGACCCGGAGAAGTTGCCTTGTCCATCGTTAAGCCACAAGAAAGCCGATTCAGTGGCGCCCGTCAGCGCGTCGAGGTCGCCGTCGCCATCCACGTCGCCTAATACCACGCCACCGGAATAAGCTGGAATGACAAGGTCAGGGTAGAGCGTTGACGCAGTGAAGCTGCCTTGCCCATCGTTGAGGCGCACGCTCATAGCTGCAGCAGAAGAACGATAGTTGGTTGTGAGCAGGTCAAAATCGCCGTCGCTGTCCACGTCGCCCAGTGCCAAACCAGTGATGTCTTTGCTAAAGGTAACCTCCGGATTTCTAGTTGGGGTAGTAAAAACACCGGCGCCGTTGTTGAGCCGGACACTCACTGTATTGCCGCTGTTAGTGCCATATGTATTGATGGTGGCAGCAGTGAGCAGGTCCAAATCGCCATTGCCGTCTACGTCGCCCACTATTACACTGCCTGGATAGCTACTCACGGTCACCTCAGGTGTGCTGCTTGGCGCCACAAACGTGCCATTCCCGTTGTTGAGGCGCACGCTCACAGTGCCGTTCTGCTCTTGGTTGGCGATGAGCAAATCCAAGTCACCGTCCCCGTCTAGGTCGCCCAGGGCCACGCCGTAGCAAATCAGACCTATAGCTACGTCAGAACCCCGGCTAAATACACCACTTCCGTTGTTGAAACCCAGGCTGACCGAACCGGGAATAGACGTCGTGCCATTATTGGCCGTAACAAAGTCTAAATCACCGTCGCCGTCTATGTCTCCCAGTGCTACACTTGACGGGTAGTAGTTCGTGGCTACCTGAGCATTGGCGCTCGGTAGGCTGAAATTACTGCCTGTGCCCGTGCCGCCCACCGCCGCCGTAAACTGCCCGACCCGGCTCTGCGCCATGGCCCCGCCGCTGCCGGCCGCGGCCGTGGTCACGGTGTACCGCACCGTTTCGCCGGGCATATACGGGTAGGTAGTGGGCGCAAAGCTCAGCGCGCTCCCGTTCACAGTCGCCGGCGTGGCTCCGCGTGTGCGCAGCCCGCCGCGCTGGCTGCTGAACACCTTCAGCGCCCCGGCCGAAGCCGCCGTGAGCGGCGGGCTGAAGTTGACCGTGACCGCGCTGTTAGGGGCCACCGCGCGGGCGTTGGCCATCGGGACAACTGAGGTGATAACCGGCGCCTGGGCCAAAGCCGGGCCCACCGCAGCAAGGAGCAGCGCAGCAACAAGTGGCCGTGGCGAGGAAGCGTAGAAAGTTTTCATGAATGAGAAAGCGTTAGATGGTTGAAATATGGATTTCAATTCTTACTCCATCATCAGTTCCGCCCACCTCAAAACCGCTGCCTATCCTTGGCCACTTCCTTTTCATCGCTGTAGCCCTGTAGCAGTGGCAGCAGGGCATCGTGGAACTCTGCCGACGCTAGCGCAGCATTTTTCGTGCAGGCATCTTTAAAAGCAAGGTTGGGCATCAAAATCACCCAGAAGTTGAAACAGTCAGAAGAACGACGCACGATGGCCGCAATAGAATGTGGAAAATATTTGCTTGCGGGCCATTCGCCTGTGCCGCAGGCTTCATCCATATAGTTCGCCCGTGCCGTAATTTGGCCCCATGATGAAAATCGTCCCTGCGTCCGAACCCCTCGTGCTGCTCGAATGCCTCGTGGCCGGCACCTCGCACCGCCCCAACCTGGAGAAGTACGAGCCCAAGCTGAAGGTGGGCCAGGCCCTGCACCTCACCCGCGAGGCCGACAACCACTACGACGACTGGGCCGTGCAGGTGCACACCGCCCCCGCCACCGACCCCGCCAACGTATGGCTCGGCTACCTGCCCGAAGGCCGCAACGAAACCGTGGCCCGCTTGCTCGACGCCGGCAAGCACCTCACCGCTCGCCTCAACCACAAATCCTGGGAAACCGACTGGCTGCACCTAGACATTGAAGTGCTGCTGCACGAGTAGAAGAGACAGACAAAATTCTGTCATCCTGAGCGCAGCGAAGGACCTTATCACGCCCGAAGTTTCCAACGTGGTAAGGTCCTTCGCTGCGCTCAGGATGAGAGGCGTTTTTTATTCAATAAAAGGAGCTTTTTTGCCTGGTAAATAGTTACTCATTAGCTTAGCAAGAAGCGACCAATAATTTTAGCAACTATATCTATGCGCGAAGCCTTTCTCACCGGCGGAACCGATGGGTTTGATGCCACCGACAAGGACATCGACAAAGCCCTCCGCCCGCTTAGTTTCGACGATTTCACGGGCCAGGACAAGATTCTGGAGAACTTGAAGGTGTTCGTGGCCGCCGCCAAGCAGCGCGGCGACGCCCTCGACCACGTGCTGCTGCACGGCCCTCCCGGCCTGGGCAAAACCACCCTCTCGCACATCATCGCCAACGAGCTGGGCTCGGGCATCAAGATGACCAGTGGCCCGGTGCTCGACAAGCCCTCCGACCTGGCCGGCCTGCTCACCAACCTAGAGCCGCACGACGTGCTGTTCATCGACGAAATCCACCGCCTCAACCCCGTGGTGGAAGAGTACCTGTACTCGGCGATGGAGGACTACCGCATCGACATCATGCTCGACTCGGGCCCCAACGCCCGCTCGGTGCAGATTTCGCTGTCGCCCTTCACCCTGGTGGGCGCCACCACACGCTCGGGTATGCTCACGGCGCCGTTGCGCGCCCGTTTCGGCATCTCGGCCCGTCTGGAGTACTACGACTCGAAGCTGCTGACCAGCATCGTGCAGCGCTCGGCCGAAATTCTGGGCACGCCCATCCACGAGGACGCGGCCTTCGAAATTGCCCGCCGCTCGCGCGGCACGCCCCGTATTGCCAACAACCTGCTGCGCCGCACCCGCGACTTCGCCCAGATTAAAGGCAACGGCACCATCACGGTCGAAATCGCGCAGTTTGCCCTCAACGCCCTGGACGTGGACTCGCGCGGCCTCGACGACATGGACAAGCGCATCCTCAGCACCATCATCGACAAGTTCAAGGGCGGACCGGTGGGCATCAGCACCATCGCCACGGCTTGCGGCGAGGAAGGCGAAACCATCGAGGAGGTGTACGAGCCCTTCCTCATCCAGGAAGGCTACATCAAGCGCACCTCGCGTGGCCGCGAAGCCACCGAGGCGGCGTATCAGCACCTCGGCCGCCTGTTGCCCAACCACCTGCGCGGCAACAACGGCGCCAGCCTGTTCGACGAGATAACCTCGTAGGTTTGTTATCATTTGATGAAAACGCACCGCCATCCGGCGGTGCGTTTTTGTATATGGCCGCTGCTCATGCACACTTTTACCGCTACGCTGGAAATCATTGGCGTCAATCCGTTTGTGCAGGTGCCCGCCGAGGTATTGGCCGACGTTTTCGCTCGGGCGGGGCGCATCAAGGGGCCGATACGCGTGCACGGAACCGTGAACGGCCAGCCCTATCAGCAGACGCTGGTGCGCTACGCCGGCCTCTGGCGCCTGTATATCAATTTGCTGATGCTGCCCAACTCGCCGCGCCGAATTGGGGAGGTGCTGGCCATTGGTATTGATTACAACCCAGCGCCTGCGCCGGTGCTTGCTTGCCCGGCTTTTGAAAAGGCACTGGCCGAAACTCCCGAAGCCCGGGAGGTGTTCGACCGACTGCCGCCCTCGCGCCAGCACGAGTTGGTGCGTTATCTGGTGCGTTTGAAAAGCGAAGAAACCCTGGCGCGCAACTTAGAGCGCGCTGTCGGATTTTTGCTGGGCAGAAACCGCTTCGTTGGCCGCGACCGTCCCTAACCCTATTCTCGTCAAGAATGCTTCCTCAGTTCCAATGGGCCCCGTTCATCAAGCGCCGCGCGGCAGAACTGGGCTTCATGGCCTGTGGCATTTCGAAGGCGGAGTTTCTGGAGGAAGAAGCGCCGCGCCTCGAAACCTGGCTCACCCGCCGCATGAACGGCCGCATGGGCTACATGGAAAACCACTTCGACAAGCGCCTCGACCCGCGCCTGTTGGTGGACGGCGCCAAGTCGGTGATTTCGCTGCTGCTCAACTACTACCCCGCGCCCGAAACCCAGCAGCCCGACGACACGCTCAAAATCAGCAAGTACGCCTACGGGCGCGACTACCACTTCGTCATCAAGGACAAGCTGAAGACGCTGCTGGCCGACATGGAAGCGGAGATTGGCCAGATTGGCGGGCGCTGTTTCGTCGATTCGGCGCCGGTGCTGGACAAGGCCTGGGCCAAGAAGTCGGGCCTGGGCTGGGTGGGTAAAAACTCCAACCTGATAACGCCGGGCACGGGCTCGTTCTACTTCATCGCCGAGCTGATTGTGGACGTGGAGCTGCCTGCCGATGGGCCCATTCGCGACTACTGCGGCACCTGCACCAAGTGCCTCGACGCCTGCCCCACGCAGGCCATCACCGAGCCCTACGTGGTGGATGGCAGCAAGTGCATCAGCTACTTCACCATCGAGCTCAAGGACCAGATTCCGACCGAAGTGGCTGGGCAATTCGGCAACTGGGTGTTCGGCTGCGACATCTGCCAGGACGTGTGCCCTTGGAACCGCTTCTCGAAACCGCACAACGAGCCACAGTTCAACCCCGCGCCTGGCCTGAAAGACCTGACGCCGGGCGACTGGCGCGAAATCACCCACGAACTATTTACGGAGTTATTCCGCCAGTCGGCCGTGAAGCGCACGGGCTACGAAGGCCTCCGGCGCAACATCCGGTTCGTGACGGAAAGCAACGAACCAGCACCGCTACCTATAGACTAGCCCACGCCAGCAACCGGGAAATCGTCGCGGAAGCGGCCAAACACCCGTTTCAGCACGTGTCGGTACACGCGGGCAAACTGCTGGTAGCACCAGCTGCGAAAATCGGCCAGCTCGGCCGGCAGTACTATGTGGAGGGCTTTGCGAAGTTCTTTCTCAAACAGCGCCTTGTTGAAGCTGACTTTCGTCAGTATCAGTTTTACATAGTCTAACATTTGGGTGGGATTGGGAGGACGGTGAAGAACAGAGGAAAGGCAACGGCAAGGCGTGGCCTGGGCTTGGTGCTTTTGATAATAGGAAAGATACAATATAACAGGCAGCGAACGCAAGCAGAATCGTAAGGGTGGCGGGGCTTGCGGGAGGGACAATACGCGAAAAGAGCGGCCAGGGCCGCTCTTTTCCGGGAAAATGCCAAAATTTTATGCCGACAAGCGGCTTAACTAAATAAGTTGAGGGCGGCTTGCCCTACGGCGCTGGTAATGGGCTCGTCGAACGCCTCGGCCAGGGCCGGGTCGTGAATGGCCGTATTGTCGCGAATGAGAAAGAACGTCGAAAACGGCACCTGGGTGCTGGCCGACGCGAATTGCACAACGTTGGCTTCGCCGCCGGTAGCGGCCGTGGTGAGGGCCTGGGCCGCCGGCCGCACAATGGTGGCATCTTCGTCGCTGGGCCAGGTGCCCACCGTGGCCCCCCGCCCGCGGCGCAGGCTGCGCACGTGAGCCGAATGCTGGGCTTCCACACTTTGCATGCGCAACACGGCCTGGGTCAGGCGGGTATCAGAATTGATGTTGAACGCCTGATATTGGTAGAGGCGCACGCCTAGGTCTTCAATCTGCTGCGCCAGGGCCAGGAAATTGTCGTAGTTGCTGAACACGGCCGGGAACAGCTCGGGGTTGGAAGCCACGTTGCGCCGGCCGCTGAAGTCAAAGGTGGGGGCCGTGGGCGCAGCACTGCCGGCATCTTGCAGGGTGCGCGTCAGGAACGCCACGTGTTGGTTTTGATGAGCCAGCAAGCGCTGGAAATCAGCCGTCTGGCCCGCCGGAATCAGGCCTGTCGCGGCCAGACCCTGGGTGTAGAGGGCCGCCTGCAGGCGCTCGAGCTGCAGCAGTTGCAGCAAGGCATCCAGGGGCGTGTCGTTGGTGGCGGCAGCGGCCGGCAGGGTGCCGAGGGCCAGCGGCAGCGCCGCAGCGGCGGCCCGGCCCAGCTGCGCCAGCACGTCGCGGCGTGGGGCGGCCGCAGAACTGGCCGGCGTGGCGGCCAAATGGTCAAGCAAGGATATCAGCTTCATGCAGAAACCGCCGGGGCGGCCGTAGAAATAACGAATAAGGCAGCGCTAGCCGTTGGCGGTGCAAAGGCCGGCGTCGGTGCTGGAATTGGTGTCGGGGCAAGTGAAGGCCAGCACATAGGGCGCCACGAAAGGCGCCAGCGCCGTGAGCACAACAAAAGGCGTTTGGGTGATGAGCTGCCCGTTGCCATCCACGACAGCGCTGCTGGCAAAGCCGCCGGGCGTGAGCAGGTCGCGCACCGTGGCGGCATGCCGGGCCTGCACCGTCGACATCTTAAGCAGCAGCGTGCGCTTATAGATGTTCGTGCTGCTGAACAGCGGCAAAATCACGGGGTAGGCCGAGGCCACCAGGTCTTCGAGCTGCTGCGCCGCCGCCAGTGCTCCCGCCCGCGTAGTGAGCGTGAAGGACTTGAGGTTGAACGCAAAATCCGCGGGGAAGATGACGGTGGCCCGGGTGGGGTCGATGAGGTACTTCAGCGTTTCGCGGTGCACCACGGCGTGGTCGCGCAGGTCGTCGAAGACGGCCCGGTCAACGGGGGTGAAGTCGCTGGGTGGTGCATCCACTACTTTCTGGTAGGTAGTGGCCTGGGCCAGGGCCAGAAAGTAGGCGTAGTAGAGCAGGCCCTGGTTGCCCTGGGGCAGGACAATCTGGTTGGAGGCGGCCGCCGGGGTAGGGGTGGAGGAAGGGCTGCAGCCCGCCGCAGCCAGGGCAACCGAAGCCGCCGAAGCCGCCGAAAGCTGCAAAAACAAGCGTCGCCCCAGCGACGGCTCCCGCCGAGCGGGCAAATGAGAGAGGTCAGACATTCGTAAACGTTTCAAGCCAGCCCGCCTACCCGATAAGCCGGGTCCCAGCCAGTACAAAGGTACTTCCTGCCCGACCAATGGTTGCAACGCCAGCACAACAAAGCCGGCCCCGCGCAAGCGGAACCGGCTTCATAAGGGGGCTAAGCCCGAAAAAGTGTCCTAACGGCTGAATTTAAGCCAACAGGCCACCGGCGCGCGAAGCATCTACTACCTCGGCTGCCTGCAGGTATTCGTCGAAAGCGGCGGCAGCATCGGCGGCGGTGTAGGTAGCACCCAGGCCCGAGGTGAGGGGCACGTTCGACTGCACGGTGTTGTTTTCGGTGGGGCTAGCGGCCGTGTAGGCCGGGATGCCGTAGGAGCCACCGGCCGTGGTGACGGTGGTGGAAGGCGTAGCCGTGACGCCGCTGGTGTAGATGGCGTTCGAGGCCAGGTCATCGGCGGGGTTCACCCACGGCAGCTGGCCGCGCATGGTGCGGATGTGAGCCGCGTGGCGTGCCTCCACCGAGTGAATCTGCAGAGCCGTAGTGAGCAGGGTAGTGCCAATCAACTCGCCGGCGCGGCCTTTGTAGGCGCGCACGCCAGCGTCTTCTAGCAACTGGGCTACCTGCAGCTGGCCCGCATAGGTGGAAGGAAACGCCGAGGGCTTGAAGCGCACGCCCGCCGTCGAGCTGCCCGTTACGGGCGTGCCGCCCGCCGAGCGGATGGCCCCCGTAAGCAGCGCCACGT
This sequence comes from Hymenobacter properus, assembly GCF_015694735.1. Lineage (GTDB taxonomy): Bacteria > Bacteroidota > Bacteroidia > Cytophagales > Hymenobacteraceae > Hymenobacter > Hymenobacter properus. The sequence goes on from NZ_JADQDP010000002.1 coordinate 203,801, forward strand.
GCGCGTCCTCGTGCTTCTTGATTTGGGTGATAGCCGCGGTGGCGGCGCCGGCCGGAATGGTGCCGGCCGCCAGGAACAGGCGGTAATAGTCGGCTTCGAGCAGCTCCAGGGTCAGGGCGTAGTTGAGCACCTCCACGGGCGTCGACTTGGTGCCGGCATAGGCTTTCTGGAACAGCGCGCCTAAGAACAGCGGCGTGGCAGCCAGGGCCGAGCGTTTGGCTACGGAGCCCAGGGAGTTAAAGACGGAGCGACGCGAATCGAAGCGGTCCAGTACGTCGGGGTCTACGGCCGCCAGCTGGTCGATGATTTGGAAAAAATTCATGGCAATGAGGAGTTACAAGTGGAGGAAAGGAAGCCTTATTTGCCAACCGAGCTGGCGTCCAGTTTCTGCGTGATGAAGCCTTGGGCGGCGGTAATTACATCCGTCGGCATCATCTGCTTGTCGAGGCCATTGGCGTCAACCTGGTTGTCGTCGGCAAACGAGCCGGGCGTGAGCAGGTCGCGTACGTAAGCGGCGTGGCGGGCTTCCACCGACACAATCTGGCCGGCAATGACCAGGTAAGCAGCATTTTTGAGGAGAATGCCGGCCCCGTTGTAGGCGGCTACGCCCAGGTCTTCAAAGGTTTTGGCTGCGCCCAGCACGCTGGCGCGCTTGGTGAAGTCAATGCTGGTGAAGTTTGGGGTGAGGTCCTGCAGGATTTTGCCCGGAGCGTCGCGGTTGATGGCGGCCTTGAAGAAGTCGCGGTGAATGGCTTCGTGGGCGGCTACCTGGGTGAAATAGGCCAGCTCACCGGTCTGGAAGTCGGAAGCGGGCGTCTTCACCACCTGGGCGTAGAACGCGGCTTCGAGCTGCTCCAGGGCGTAGGCGTAGTTGAGCACGCCCACATCGCCCGAGCCCAGGCTGATGCCATTGCTGACGGGGTTGTTGTCGTTGTCTTTGGAGCAGCCGGCCAGCACCAGGGCCGTAGCCCCAGCGGTAGCGCCGGCGTACATGAAAAACGAGCGCCGCTTGATGGGCGTGTACAGCGGCTGGGCGAACGCAGCGTCGTCGGAGCCGCGGGGCTGGAGATTGTCGGACATGGTGAGAAAAGTTAAGTGGGAAAATAAGGTGGCCAGCAAAGGCAATACACAACCGTGCGGCCTATAAAGGCCACTGCAAGGAAGAAAACCAGATTTATTGTTGGGGTATGTGAGGGCAGATACGGCAACTGCATCAGAAAAGGATTTATGAAGCCGAAATTTTATTTTGCAAATGTCATCCTGCTGCTGTATATATCCTGGCGTTCTTTTAGCGAAAATGGGGATTCCAGCAATTCAGCCTACTTTTAAGGTTTGCTAACGGGCCGGCAACTATGGGAAGACTTTTTTGGCGAATGGCGGGGCTCTGGTGGCTGCTGGGACTAAGCGCAGCCGTGGCGCAGCCCGCCGCAGTGCCCAAGCCCGCCGCCAGCCCCGCTCCAGCCGATGTGGAACTGGTGCCCGGCCCGAGCGCCTTGCCCGTGACGGGCGTTTTCACGCTGGGCTTCCGGCTACGGGGCGGCACGCTGGAGAAATACTCGGATTTTCCGGAGCTCGACGGCTTTAAGAAAGCAGGCAAGACGCGCACCAACACCGTGCGCACCGTGCAGGGCCGGCGCTTTGTCGACGTCACCATTACGCAGCGCTACGTGCCCTACGGCGAGGGCGACGTTGTCATCAAACCCTTTCAATTGACGGTGAACGGCGTGGTGCTGCGCAGCAGCGGGAGCACCGTGCACGTGGGCCCCGCCCCGGTGCCCAACCCCGGCACCATTACCAAGCCGGCCAACCCCACCGCGCCCCTGCAAGCCGTGGGCGACCTCGACAAGATGTTTGGCAAGCCCAAGCCAGTGCTTTACCAGGACGTGCCCGACCACGCCTTTCTGGCCGTGGTGGCGGAGCGCCCGCGTGTGTTTGTGGGCGAGGGCGTGCGGGTGGGCCTCTACTTCTACCTCAAGCCCGAAGACCAAGCCCTGTTGGCGTTTCACGATTTCAACGACCAACTGCCGCCGCTGCTGCACGAGCTGCACCAGCCCACCGCCTGGCAGGAGCCCGGCCCCGAGGCCAGCGTGACGCCCGACACCGTGCGCCACCAGGGCGAGCGTTACCTGCGTTTCCGGCTGGCCGAAAACATTTATTACCCGCTCACGGCCCAGCCCCTGCACTTCCCGCCCCTGGCCCTGACGATGGTGAAATTCAAGGTGTTGAAAAAGCCCGAGCCGGGCCAGGACAACCGCTTGGCGGGCTACAAAACCTACTACGCGCCGGGCCTGAGCGTGCAGGTGCAGCCCCTGCCGCAGGCCGAGCAGCGCGGGGCCGTGGCTGTGGGCACTTTTCAGGTGCGGGAGGCCATCAGCCGCATCCGGTTTCGGGTGGGCGAGTCGTTCACTTACACGTTTGGGGTGGAAGGGCGTGGCAACTTGGCGGCCGTGCTGGCACCCGAGTGGCCGGCCCGCCCGGGCCTGGAAGTATTTGGGCCCGAAGTGAAAGAGGCCGCCACGTCCGGCGGTGGGCGCAAGATGTTTCGCTACCGGCTGGTGGCCCGGCGCCCCGGCGTGCTCCCGCTCGACAGCCTCATCCGCCTTGTGGTGTTCAATCCGGCCACGGCCCACTACGACACCCTGCGCCCCGAGCTGCGTCCGAACATTCAGGGTGTGGCAACCCCGCCCGCATCCATGCCCAAGCCCGAAGACGACCCCTTCTACGGCCCCGCCCTGGCCAGCGCCGACGATACCCTGCAGTCGCTCGACGTGTACCGGGATGTGCGTCGCTACGCCGACTGGCTGCTCATCGGCCTGGCCGGCCTGGCCGGCTTCGGCTGGTGGCGGGCAGGGCGGCGGGCGTAATTTTGTCAATGATTAATGATTAACGGCTAGTGATTAATGCTTGTGTTGGCTCGTCCAGCGCCACGCTTCATTGCCACCAATTAACCACTAATCATTAACCCGTTAACCACTAACAAAACATGTCCAATACTTTCGGCTCCCTCTTTCGCATCACCACGTTTGGCGAGTCGCACGGGGCGGGCATCGGCGTCGTCATCGATGGCTGTCCGGCCGGCGTGGCCGTGGAGGCCGCCCAGATTCAGGCGGCGCTGGACCGGCGCCGGCCGGGACAGTCCGACCTCACCACCCCGCGCAAGGAATCCGACACGGTGCACATACAGTCGGGCCTGTTCGAGGGGCTGACCACCGGCACGCCCATCAGCCTGTTCATCCCCAACGCCGACCAACGCTCCGACGATTATTCGCACATTGCGCACGCCTACCGCGCCAGCCATGCCGACTACACCTACGACGTGAAGTACGGCCGGCGCGACTACCGCGGCGGCGGCCGCAGCTCGGCCCGCGAAACCGCCGCCCGTGTGGCCGCCGGGGCCGTGGCTATGCAGCTGCTGGCGCATTTCGGGGTTGAAATTGCTGCCTACGTCTCGGCCGTGGGCGAGGTAGAATTGCCTTTGGAATATCAGGAACTGGACCTGAGCCTCATTGACAGCAACCCCGTGCGCTGCCCGCACCCCGACACGGCCGCCCGCATGGAAGCCCGCATCCGCGAGGCGCAGGCCGCGCGCGATACTGTGGGCGGCATCATCACGGGCGTGGCCCGGCACGTGCCCGCCGGGCTGGGCGAGCCTGTGTTCGACAAGCTGCCGGCCGTGTTGGGCCACGCTTTGCTCAGCATCAATGCGGTGAAGGGATTCGAATTCGGCTCCGGCTTTGCGGGTACGAAGCTGCCCGGCTCGGTGCACAACGACGAATTCTACACCGACGAAACCGGCGCCGTGCGCACCCGCACCAACCACAGCGGCGGCAGCCAAGGCGGCATCAGCAACGGACAGGACATTTATTTCCGCGTCGCCTTCAAGCCCGTGGCCACCCTGCTCCAGCCCCAGCAAACCATTAATGACAAAGGCGAGGCCATCACCCTAGTTGGAAAAGGCCGCCACGATGCCTGCGTGCTGCCCCGCGCCGTGCCCATTGTGGAGGCCATGACGCAACTGGTGCTGGCCGACCTGCTGCTGCGGGCGCGGGCCAACCGGTTATAAAAACCATCTGGTGCCGGTGCATTCGTCTTTCCTTCGATTTGGATTCATGATTCTGCTGCTGGCTGGCCGAGAACAGGTGGCCTGGGCACAGTGGGCAGAAGCACCAGGCCCCATCTTTCGCTTTGCGCCGCCAAATGCAGTGGCCCCGCCGTTTGCAGGGGCCCGCTACCGCGGAACCGTGGGCGGGCAGCAAGTCACCGTTGAGCTGAACCGCGACAAAGACGAAAACGGCGACCCGGCCCTGCGCGGCACCGTGCGTTTTGCGGGCCGGCCCGCGGTGCTTCACTGCCTGCGGGCGTGGCCAGACTACCGCCCCGCCGTAGCTCTGCGGCTGGTAGAAGCCGACAGCGCTCAGCCCACCGTCGGCGTGGGGTTTTGGCGGGCCGACCAGTCCGTAGGGCCCCGACTGACGGGCACGTGGACGGGGCCAACGGGCCCTCCGCAGCCTTTTGAACTGCACGAAGACTACCACGACGACCAGGGTAAGCTCGCCGCCGTGCCCTACGAAGTACTCATGGTGGATTACGTGGCTGTGGGGGAGCAGGTGATGCGCAGCGCCGACTGGACCCAGCGGGTGAGCCAGGACACGGTGCTGCGCCACGCAACCATGTACGGCATGTATGGCCAAGCCTACCTGCACCTACTGGGCCCCGACACCCTACGCCCGGCACTGGCCGAACTGCAGTGCCCGCCCCCGGCGGCACGCGCCACCGGACCCCGGCAAAGAGCCGGCGAAAAGCTTAATCATGTAGCCGAAGCTAGGAGACAGGGCTACTACGAGGAGCCACGTGGCACCGAAGAGGAATACAGCAGCCTTTATGTGGAATACCTGGACTACGGGCTGTTATCCTGGGCCGAAGACCATTCTTACTGCTCGGGGTCCTCGGCTTGTTCGCACGGCTTCACCCACGTGGTATACGACCTGAATACCGGCGCTGTGCTGACGCTGAACGACATTCTGCAGCCCGGCGCCGCGGTGGCCCTACGCCACGCCTTGGCTCGCCACCTGCGCACCGATGACGACCAATCCGAATCCGGCAGCCCGACGGGCCTTGGCGGGGAGCAAAGCGCCGACGACAGCTTTGAGTGGCTGCCGTTGCCGGCCAACGACGCATTTGGCATAGTCGAAAAGGGGCTTGAGTTTCAATACAGCGACCATGAATTGCTATTCTACCGCTGGGGCCCCAACCTAGTGGTGCCTTGGGCAGAGCTGCTGCCCCTGCTGCGTCCCGATTCGCCCGTGGCCCGGATGTTGCGCGAGCGTGGGCTGTGGCTGCTAGGCCCCCAATAGCCGGGGGCAACCAGGCACCCGGCACAAACAAATCAATGTAGGTACATTTGCAACCTATGATGCCCCGTTGCGGTTGTATCTTTGCCGTTGCAAGCGCGTCAAGCTTTCTCCTTGATTTTAAGCCTCCCAGCCATGTCTGTTTCCATTTATGCCGAAGCCTCTCCCAACCCGGAGAGCATGAAATTTGTCCTCAACCAAAACCTGCTGGTTGATGGCGTGAGCGTCGATTACCCCAACCTCGAAGCTGCTGCCAACTCGCCGCTGGCGCAGGAGCTGTTCAATTTCGATTATGTGGGCCGCGTATTCATTGCCCAGAACTTCGTCACCATCACCAAAACCCAGCCCGACCTCGGCTGGACGCAGCTCATCCCCGAGTTGCGCCAGTTCCTGAAGGGCTACGTTGAAGCCGGCGGCCCCATCTTCACCGTCGACCCCGCCGCTGAGCAGAAGGCTGCCCAGGCCGCCACCGCCGGCGACCCCACCCAGCAGGAAGGTCAGATTGCCCAAAAAGTTATCGACCTGCTCGACAACTACGTGCGCCCCGCCGTGGAACAAGACGGTGGCAACATCACCTTCAAAAGCTACCACGAAGGCGTGGTGACCGTAAATCTGCAGGGCTCCTGCTCCGGCTGCCCCTCGGCTACTGTTACGCTGAAATCGGGCATCGAAAACCTGCTCAAGCGCATGGTGCCCGAAGTGCAGAGCGTAGTAGCCGAAGGCGTGCTGGTGTAAGCACGAAACATTGTCGTTGCGAGCATTCCGCGCATGAAGCGGCGACGAAGCATTCCGTCCTGTCGAAACTAGACACTCTTTTTTACCAGAAAGCCCCGGTGCCGTAATGGCGCCGGGGCTTTTTGATTGGCTTCATTACAACGAAAGGCTAGTCGCGTTGAGAGGACGGATTGCTTCGTCGCCGCTTCATGCGCGGAATGCTCGCAATGACAGATGAAGCGCTTGGCTTTACAGCTGCGACTTGATGGTAAAATTCCGCGCCACGGTGAAGCCGAAATAGATGTCGCCTTTGAAGAAGTTGCCATCCGTCTGGGGTACGAAAAACTTCTCGGTCATGCCCTTAGAGTTAGTGACGTGCAGCTGGAAGACGTGGCCGCCGGTTTCGATGTCGAAGCCCAGGCCGAGGGCGTTGTGGAAGTTGTCGGCCACGTAGCCAGGCAGCACATAGAAGTAGTCGGCGGTGAAGGCCACACGCTTGGTCAGCTTCTGGCGCAGGCCGGCCCCGATGGAGTACACGTCGTTCTGCATGCCAGCCAGTGCCACGTAGTTGCGATGAATGAGTGTGGGCATAAGCTGCACCGACAAGCTGGGACTGAACTTGCGGGCGATGAGCACCTGGTAAGCATAGTCGAGCCGCGAGGCCGTGCTGCGCTTTTCGGTGTTGGCAATCTCATTGAACTTGAGCGTGGTGATGGCCGACGACGCAAACAGTGTAACCGATACCGGCATGGCGTGCGCGCCGGTGCTCTGGCGCAGGGCGCGGTATTTCAGGAAGCCGTCGAAGGTTTTTTCCTGCGAGCTGCGGCCCACGCCCACGGCCAGCCGGTCGCTCAAGCCGTACTCGAAGCTCAGGCGCAGCACGGCCTGGTCGAGGCCGAAAAACTCGTAGGCGCCGCTGTTGAGCGTGCCAAAGCGGTGCTGAATGAGGAAGGCCAGCGTGCCGCGGCCCGGCGTTTCAACGGATTGCGCGTTGATGATGTGCGTGCCCTTGAACGTGGCCGCCACCGCTTCCTGCTTGGTCGAGTCGGTGGTTTGCTTTTCGAGGTCGCGCAGCAAGTCGGTTTGGGCGCGGGCGGGGCTGGCCAGCGCGAGCAGGCCAGCCAGCAGCAAGCCCGTGAAGCAGTAAGTAGTGTAGAAATGACGGCACATAAAAACGGAAATAGGCGGGAAAGTTGAAGTTAATGGGCCGGGGTGGCGGCGCCCACGGCTGCTCCGGGCACGGCGTCGCAGGTGAGGGCCACGCGCACGGTCACGATTTTGGCGATGTTGTTGCGCACAAGCAGCGGAATTTCGATGTTGTAGTCGGCCGTGGCCACCGGAAACGTGGCAAACGCCAGCAGTTGGCTGCCTTTCAGCTCCACGCTGGCCGGTACCGTGATGTGGCGCTTCACGCCGTGCAGGGTCAGGTCGCCTTCCACCTGCACATTGTGCGGGCCGGCGGTGGCCAGCGTGGCGGCGTCAAAGCTCACGAAGCGGCCCGAGAACGTGGCTTTCGGGTATTTGTCCGACTCCATGTAGTTCTCGTTGAAGTGCTCTTGCATGAGCGTGCGCTTGAACACGAAGGCTTTAATCGGAACTGAAAAAGCCAGCTGCCCGCCCGCAAAGTCGAGCACGGCAGCCATCTGCTCGTTTCGGGCCTCAATATCCTCGATGGGGCTGGACGAAAAAAACGATACCCGCCCCGTCTTGGTCATGAACTTGCTTTGCGCGTGGGAGTGACTCAGTGCCGTGAGCGAGAAAAAGACCAGCAGCAGAAAGAAAGGGCGTTTCATAGCGAAAGAGGATGAAGTAATGAGTAGTGAGAATCAAGCCAAAGCACTTATAGCTCAATTCCGGATACTGACTCAGTTATTGGGTTTGCCGGCCGCTATCCACTTCTCGATGCGCTGGATGTCGCAGTCGGAGAGCTTGTCGCGGTTCTGCGGCATGGGGTCGAAGTTGGGGTCGTGCCGAATGCTGCCGATGATTTTGGAAGGCGAGAAGTAGCGGTTGATGGCCGCATAGTCGCCGAAGTTGTTGCCCCCGCCTTTCACAGTATACACGCTGGTGCCGTGGCACTCGCGGCAATGCGCATCGAAAATGGGCGAGACGACCGCGCTGTACGTCACGTTTTCGCTGGGCACGTCGCAGGCAGGGGCGGGGTCGCCGTGCGAATAGGTGCAGCCGGCCGCAAGGCCCAGCGTGAGGAGTGAAACGCCCGCTAGCGCGAGCCGCAGCTGAGCAGAAAAGGAGTAGAAGACGGACATACCGAATAGCATCAAAAAGAAGGAGAAGAAATGCCGCTTGGCAACTGAAACCGGAAAGCTACGAAGCAATGGGGCGTGCCCGCACCTAAAATCCGTATTTCACGCCCAGAAATACGCCTGCGCTGGTCAGCTTCACCTTGCCGGCGCCCACGCCGCCCAGCGGCACCTTCACGTAGGGCTCGGCCTGCAGGCGCCAGTGCTGGCCCAGGCTGCGCTCGTAGCCGGCCGAGAGGTTGAGGACGCTGAACAGGTGCTGGTTGGCGTTGACTAGGCCCGGCATTTCCCAGAGCTTGTAGTCGCCACCTTCGAGGTAGTCGTAGCTGTAGTTTTCGCGGTGCATGAAGAACGACGAGAGGCCAGTCGTGCCGAACCACCGGGCGTTGTCGCGCACCACGGCGTCGTAGCGCAGGTTCAGCGGTACGTCGAGCACAATGCATTTGCCCTCCACCCAGCTAAAGGTTCGCGTTTGCGCCCGGGGGTAGTTCGTCCAATCATAGTCCTCGCGGCGAGCGTAATATTCCTTATTGGCGCGCAGCAGGCCGGTGCTCAAGCGCAGACGATTGGTGAAACGGTACTCCAAGGTCAACCCCAGGTTGAGCAAGGGCCGCTCTACGCTAACGAACCTCACAGTGCTCACGTCGGGCGCGCCCACCAGGCTAATGAAGAAGCGCGGCTCCGGTGCTGCAGTAGTGAGCTTCGTCTCGGCTACCGGCGTTAGGGGCGCAGGCAGCGCAAGGGCCGCGGTGGGCAAGCTCACCGCCTGTGGCACAAGTGCTGCGTTATCAGATGCTACCGGGCTGGTTTCGGAGTCGAGTTCTGCGGCAGCCAGTGGTGTAGCAGTTGCTGAATTTCCATCCGCCTCATCAGAAATGCGGGCCTCAGGCTGCGGGTTCGTCCAGCCCTCGCCACGGGTGCTATTGGTAGCGCTTAATGCAGTTGCTGGAGTCCCAGACGTGGCTACTGCCGAGGACGCCTGCGAATGAAACCGCGCTGCCACGACCGAACCATTGCGTTGGTGGCTACGCTGTGCCTGTTGCTCAGCAAGCCGACGGGCCTTGCGGGATTTGGAGGGAATAGCGGCGGCCAAAGGCAGACGGCTGGTCTGGTGTTCTGCCCCGCCACGTGCCGAAGCCGAGTTGAATCGAGGTGTGGCAACTGCCACGCCCAAAACGGATTTGCGGGGCTCTAATGCAGCGCCCTGGGTGCTGGAAGCAGCACGTGCGGCTACTGGCGCTAACCCGGGCGTAGCAGCACCAGCCGCTGCATTTGCAGCAGGAGCCAAATTAACCGTCGCGGCGCTCAACCTGGCCGGGGAAACAGCCGATGCGTCTGCCGCACCGTGCGGCCGGGCGGCCACCGTTGGCTGTGCTGCGGTGGATGCCGAAAGGTGCTGGCTTTCCTTCGGACGGGGTGTGCCACTGGCAGCTACCCGGGAAGCAGCCGGAGCCACCGCGTCCGCTGGTTTCCACAGCAGCCAGCCCAAGCCTACGAGTGCCACGATAAGCACCTCGGCCGCAAAAAAGCGCCACATCTTCCGCCGCACGGTGCGGGCCACTTCTTCCTTGTCCAACTCATTTTCCAGGCGCAGCCAGGCGTCCAGCGGGAAGGGCGCGGGCTCCGGCTCCGGTGGGTTGAGCCGTTGAAATGCTTTATCAATATCGTTATCCGACCACATAGCGGGGCATAGAAATAGTAGCGTGTTGGGCCAGCATGGCGCGCAAATGGGCGCGGGCCTTGAATAGGTTGGATTTGGACGTGCCCACCGAGATGCGCAGCTGCTCGGCAATTTCCTCGTGGCCAAATCCGTCAATCACCGCCAGGTTAAACACAGCGCGGTAGGCCGGTGGCAGGCGCTGCACAAGCCCCAGCAACTCGTCGTAGCTCAGCGCATCGAGGGGCGTGGCGCCCTGGTCGGCCTGGTTCAGGGTCACGTCGTCAAGTTCCTGCTGGTGCTGGTGGCGCTCGTTGGCGCGGTAGTGGTCGATGGCCGTGTGAATCATGATGCGCTTGAGCCAGCCCCGGAACGAGCCCAGCACATCTTCGGGGTGGCGCGCTGCATCGAAGCGGTACAAATCGCGGAATACTTTCAGAAAACCGTCGTTGGCGGCTTCAAGAGCTTGGTCACGGTCGCGGGCGTAGCGCAGGCAAATGCTCATCGCAAAGCCGTGGAACTGCCCGTAGAGGCGCCGCTGCGCCAGCCGGTCCTGCCGTTGGCAGGCCGCCAGCAGCTCCGGCAGCGTCGGGGGAGCAGATTTAGGTGAGGAAAGGTGCAGCATACAAGCGGCCGTTGGCGGGACTTCACAAGACCACTCGGAAGATAGTAAAAAAGGGTTGCCTGTGTCTGAACCGCAGATTAAGCAGATTTAACGGATTGAACGGATTCGACCATTATTCCTGGCTTGCTACAGCCGCGAAGCCACAATTAGTCACAAAAAAAGGCCGTCCATTGGACGGCCTTTTCTCAAATCAGTATTAACGCTTGAATCTGTTCAATCCGTTAAATCTGCTTAATCTGCGGTTCAGATTACACGTTAGCCTGGCTCAGCTTCGGAGCGTCGGTGCCCACGTTGCTGAGGTCCTCACCGGCGGCGCGGCGCTCCCGCTCTTCTTTCTTGCCGTAGGTGTCGAGGATAATCGGCGTGGCGATGAACAGCGACGAGTACGTGCCGAAGATGATGCCGATAATCATGGCGAAGGAGAACGAACGCAGGGTTTCGCCGCCGAACACGTACATCACAAACACCACCAGGAACACCGTGGTGAACGTAATCATGGTGCGCGAGAAGGTCGAGTTCAGGGCCGGGTTCACCACCTGGGCGAAGGTCAGCTTGGGGTTCTCGCGCAGGTACTCGCGGATACGGTCATAGATAACCACCGTGTCGTTCATTGAGAAGCCGATAACCGTGAGCAGGGCAGCCACGAAAATCTGGTCCATCTCGTAGTTCAGGCCAAAGAGGCGGGCAATCGGGAAGGCCGCAATCACGAGCAGGGCGTCGTGGAACAGGGCCACCACGGCAGCCATCGAATACTGCCACTTTTCGAAGCGGAACAGCACGTACACGAAGATGCCCAGCAGCGTCAGGCCCAGCGACAGCACCGAGGTGCGCTTGATGTCGTCGGCGATGGTAGCACCCACTTTCGAGGTCGACTTGATAACCGGGGCATCGGCGCTGTAAGCTTCCAGGCCTTTGTTGAGGGCAGCTACCACCTTTTTGTCGGCGGCTACGCTTTCATCTTCGGCCAGGTAGCCGGTGGTGATGCGCAGGCGGTCGGGCGAGCCGTACTGCTTCACTTCGAGGCCGGCACCTTCAAACACGGGGCGGATTTTGTCGGCCACGTCGGAGGCCACCATCGTCTTGTTGAAGTCAACCACGTAGGCACGGCCGCCTTTGAAGTCCACGCCCAGGTTGGGGCCGCCCTGCACGAACATCAGCACGAAGCCGGCCACGATGAACAGCGTCGAGAAGGTGTAAGCCAGCTTGCGCTTGCCCACGATGTCGAAGTTCAGGTTCTTGAACAGGTTGCGCGAAATCACCGTGCTGAAGGTCATCGGGTGGTTTTCGTTGCCCTTCACCATCCACTCGATGATGAGGCGCGACACGAACACGGCCGACAGGAACGAGGTGAGCACACCGATACCCAGCGTGATGGCGAAGTTTTGCACCGGGCCCGTGCCGAAGAAGCCGAGAATCACGGCAATCAGCATGGTGGTCACGTTCGAGTCGAAGATGGCCGAGAAGGCACGCGAGTAGCCTTTGTTAATAGCGTCAGGCAGGCTGAGGCCGTGGTCCAGTTCTTCTCGAATCCGTTCGAAAATCAGTACGTTGGCGTCCACCGAGGTGCCCATCACCAGAATCAGACCGGCAATACCGGGCAGCGTGAGGGCGGTGCCGAACTGAGCGAGCACGCCCAGAATCAGGAAGATGTTGAAGAGCAGGGCGATGTCGGCCACGATGCCGGCGCGGCCGTAGTAAAATGCCATGAACAGCATGATAATCACCACACCGGCCAGCGACGAGTACAGGCCCTGGTTGATGGCTTCCTTACCCAGCGACGGACCTACTACGGCTTCTTCCACGATGCGCGTGGGAGCGGGCAGCTTACCGGCTTTCAGCTGGTTGGCCAAGTCGTCGGTGTCTTCTACCTGGAAGCTGCCCGTGATGCTGGTGCCGCCGCCCGAGATTTCGCCCTGCACCACCGGCGCCGAGCACACGTAGTCATCCAGCACCATGGCAATCTGCTTGCCGATGTTGGCAGCCGTCATTTTCTGCCACTTGCGGGCGCCCGAGGGCGTCATGTTCATCAACACTTCGGGCTGGCCGTTCTGGCCGAGGTCGGCGCGGGCGTCGCTCACTACTTCGCCGCCCATGGGGGGCACGCCGTCGCGGGTTTTGCGCACCGGCACCAGCTCCAGGTATTCCTGCTTGTCGATGGTGGTGGGCTTCAGGCTCCAGAGCAGGGCCAGGGTGGGGGGCAGGGTAGCCTTAGCCTCGGGCGAGCGCAGGATTTTGTTCATGGCCGAGGTGTCGCGCAGGTTCACGCCCAGGCGGCCGGGCATGGTGAAGAGCTTGGCCAGCACACCAGGCGTGTTGGCGGCAGCCGTGTCGGCGCCAGCTTTGCCAGCTTTGGTCTTCTTAGCCAGCTGAGCAGCCAGCGAGGTCGAGTCGCCGGCGGCAGCGGCCGTAGCGGTGGTGTCGGTGGTAGCAGCAGCGGGAGCAGCTTTAGCAGCGGTTTGCTTGGCTTGCAGTTGCTTGTCGAGGGCCACCAGGTAGGGGGCTACTTCGTTCTGGTTCCATACTTCCCAGAATTCCAGCTTGGCTTGGCCTTGCAGCAGCTTGCGCACGCGGTCGGGGTTATCAACGCCGGGCAGTTCGATTTGCAGGCGGCCGGTGCCTTTCACGCGCTGAATGCTGGGCTGGTTCACGCCGAACTTGTCTACGCGGGTGCGCAGGATGTTGAAGGAACGGTCAATGGCTTCTTCCACTTCCTTGTCGATGGCGCCAATCACCTTCTCGTTCGAGGAGTTGATGTCGATGTTGCGGCTCTTGTTGGTGGTGTTGGCGAAGATGCTGGCCAGCGGGCGGCCAGCGGCGTTCTGCTGCCAAGCCTGGGCGAAGAGGGCCGTGAAGGGCGTGCTGGAATTGGTTTTCTGCGCCTCCTGGGCATCGGCCAACGATTTGTTGAAGGCGGGGTCTTTGCTGTTGCCGCTCATGGCGCGCACAATTTCCACCGGCGATACTTCCAGCGTCACGTGCATGCCGCCTTTCAGGTCAAGGCCGAGGCCGAGCTCGCTCTGGCGCACCTCGCGGTAGGTGAAGGGCCCAAACACCGGGGCACGCCACACCGAATCAAGGTAGTGCTGGCGGGCGGTTTCGTCAATCTTGCCGTTGCGGGTGGCGTAGGCCACCGCCTTCTGCTGCACCCCGCGCGAGACGTAGGTGAAGAAGAGGAAGTACGCGCACAACGCCGTGACAACGACGGTAAGCGCGATGATTAATCCTTTGTTACGCATTAGAGAAAAGGGTTGAGTTTTGAATGTTGAGGGTTGAATTCCTGCACTGGATAGCCAGGAATAGCAAAGCGGAAGAATGGGGAAGTGGAAAAGGGTTGGATGCTGCCTGAACCCTCTGCCGTTTGGCAAAAGGTCATTCAGCATTCAACCCTCAAAACTCAACACTTCACTAAGGGGCCTGCGGCGACAGCGCCACGGCCAGCAGCCGCGCCCGAAACACCTCGCCCGCCCGGATGCCGGCCCGCAGGCGCGGCACGGCCAGCAACTGGCGCAGCGTGGGCAGCCAAGTGGCCGCAATGGCCGGCAGCGGCAGCCAGGCCGTGCCCAGCGGAGCCACAAAATGCTTGAGCGAAGCCGTGGCTTCTAGCATTACCTTTTGTTTCACCACCGTGGCGCGCGTAAACCGCGCTTCGCCCTTGCCCACGGGCCGCAGCACGCTCACGGCGCGCTGGTTCAGGCCCAGCACCAGCAGCACCGTGGCGGCGAGCAGGGCAAAGCGGAGCGAGAACCAAAAACGGGAGAGCAGAACCAGCATGGGTATGTACGGGGTCTGCAAAGATACCCATTTCAAGGCAATGCGGGCAAGAGGCATCTTTATAGTCGGCGTGCCGGCTATTTCAGCGCCTCAAACGTGTATTGCGCGTCGGCCCAGAACGCATCAAGGGCAATAATGCGGGGCTTGAAAAAGGAAATCAGCTTGGGCCAGTCTTCGCGGTTGAAAATGTTGACGGGGCTTAGCTCCTGGTAGATGCAGCTCAGCGGCAAGCCCTGCGCATCGATGGACTCAGCTTCCCATATCCAGGTTTCGCCCAAGGTTTCGTGCAGCAGGGTTTTCAACTCCAGAAACTGCTCCCAGAACAACTCCCGAATGCCCGCGTCGGGGTGGTTCAGCTCGATGGCAATTTTGGCGCGCCGGTTGTCGGCCTGCATTCGGAAATACAGGTGCTTGATGCCCGTCTTGTAGTTTATCCAATTGGTGGTTTCGCCCTCGGCCGATGGAATGGGCGCCATGTATTGCCCGAAGGTGGTCCAGAAAGCCTGACGCAGTTGGGTAGCTTCTGCTTTGCTATACATTAGGTAGGTAAAAAGCGTCATGCTGAGCGCAGCCGAAGCATCTCGCGTGCGGCAGTAAATAAATTACTTGCGCGGTAGAGATGCTTCGGCTGCGCTCAGCATGACGGGCTTGTGTTGCTGTCGAAATCTTCCGCCTACAGCGGCGTGGCCCACCAGCCGGCTTCGTTGCTTTGGATGGCTACGCCGCCTGCGTTGTGGTAATACTCCTGCACGCACTCTTTGAAGCCGGCGTTGTTGGTGCTGGCAAAGCACACGGCGTGGTCGGCGGTGGGCAGCGGGCCGGTGTGCACCGCAAACACGCTGCCGCGCTCGGCCTTGGTAATAATGAGGTAAGTGGTGTCGTTGAGCTTGCCCAGGTTGGCGTCGAAGGCCTGGCTGTAGGCGTTGTCGGGCGTCACCTCCACGCGGTAGGCCGAGTTGCCGGCCGGGTGCTGCAAAATGCCCGCCTGACCGTTCTTATCGCAGCTGGTCAGCCCCAGCAGCCCGGCCGAAAGGGCAGTGAGCACCGCCCATTGAGAAAAGAGTAAACGTGCACGTTTCATAAGTGGCAAAGCAAAATGGATTATCAAAACCAGAAAGCAATCAGGTCCTATACGGCGTTAGTGTCTGCCGGGCTGGCGTCAATTGCAGGTACAAGATAATCTATTTTAACTTCCATTTTATGAAGTAGGCCAAAAAAGCATCCGCAAAGTCGAATGCCTCGGCGTTCAAACGGCCTCAAAACTGCCCTTCTAACTCCGCCAGCGTTTATCGCTGAGCGGCGGCCACCTTGCCCTGCAGGAAGCCTACCAGCACCTCCAGCCCTTTCTCGAAGTGGCGGTTGTTTGGAATTACGATGTCGGCGTAGTGCTTGTAGGGCGCAATGAACTGCTCGTAGGTGGGGGCCACGTGGTGAGTGTAGCGGTAGAGCACATCGGCCAGGTCGTAGCCCCGCTCATCACGGTCGCGGATGATGCGGCGATGCAGCTTCACGTGCTCCTGGGCATCGATGTACACCTTGAGGTCGAGCAGCTTGGCGATTTCCTCGAAGTGAAACACGAAAATACCCTCCACCACCACGATGGGCGCCGGCCGAAACACCAGTTCCTTGGGCGTCACGGCCGCGTTGTTGAAGGTGTATTCCTTGCGGCGCACCTCCTGTCCCTGGCTGATGCGCAGTACGTCGTCGGCATAGGCCGCGGCGTCGATGCTGGCGGGTAGGTCGAAGTTCTCAACGCCCTGGTCGTCGCGCAGCTGCTTTTCGCGCGGGTGGTAATAATTATCCTGCGAGATGAGGCAAATCTGCTCTTCGGGAAAAGAAGCCAGAAGCCGGCGCAGAAACGTGGTTTTACCAGAAGCGCTGCCGCCGGTGATGCCAATTAGATACGGGGTGTGCATAGCAGGCAAAGATAATGCTGCGCGGGAAAGGGAGGCGAGGAATGAACAGAGCATCCAGCGAAAAACGCCTGTCGTCCTGAGCGCAGCGAAGGGCCTTATCACTTTGCAACGGCACGTTTGGCGTGAAAGGTCCTTCGCTGCGCTCGGGATGACAGGCGTTTCTTATTCCTTTTGCAAAAACGCCAGCAGCCCGGCCACGGCCCGCGCCCGGTGACTGATGCGGTTTTTTTCGGCCCCGCTCATCTCGGCAAACGTGCGGCCGTCGCCTTCGTCGGGCACAAACACCGGGTCGTAGCCGAAGCCGCCCGCGCCCCGGGTGTCTTCGGTGATGTGCCCCAGTACCTCGCCCGCAAATTCGTGCGTGCTGCCATCGGCGCGGGCCAGGGCCACCACGGTGCGGAAGCGGGCCGAGCGGTCTGCAGCGCCTTGCAGCTCGTGCAGGAGCTTGGCCACATTGTCTTCGGCGCGGCGCTGAGGGCCGGCGTAGCGGGCTGAGTATACGCCGGGCTCGCCACCCAGAGCCGTCACTTCCAGACCGGTATCGTCGGCGAAGCAGGCCACGCCGTAGTGCTGGCGCACGTACTCCGCTTTTTGGCGGGCATTGCCTTCGAGCGTATCCTGGGTTTCGGGCAATTCTTCGTGGCAGCCAATATCGGCCAGGCTCAGCAGCGTGAGGCCAGCGGGCAGCAGCGGCCGGATTTCATCGAGCTTGTGGGCGTTGTTGGAAGCGAAGCAGAGCTGGGCAGGCATGGAATCGGGTTTAATCAATCAAATAGAAATAGAAAGAACGTCATGCTGAGCGCAGCCGAAGCATCTCTCCCGCAATTAAACCCGTCGATTGGTTTAGTGTTGCAGTAGAGATGCTTCGGCTGCGCTCAGCATGACGTTCTACAAAAATTCGGACTTTCCCTACCGGAACATCGACTTGATGGTGCCCCAGGAGCGTTGCACGGAGCTGGGAGTGCCGGCCAGCACGGTCAGAAAGCTTTGGTCGCCGCCGGGGCCGTGAATGGTGAGGCGGTAAGTGACCGGGCCGCCGCCCAGGGCCGGCGTGGGCGCACCGCCGCTGGCGGTACGAAACACGTTGGCGTCGTAGAACGTGTAGCGGCGCTGGCCGTTGGGCGTCACGTTGGTGAGGGCGGAGTAGCTGGTTTCAGTAGAAGTTTTGCGGGCCAGGTCGAAGCTCGTCACGTCGGCTTCGGTGTTCACTTCCCAGTCGATGCGGACCCGGGCGCTGTCGTAGGAGGCGGTGAACAAGCTGAGCGAGGCGGCCACGGCGGCCACGGCACTCCCCAGCACCAGCAGCAGCACTGCCAGGCCAAAACGGCGGGATATACGGCGGACGAGTACGGGTGGCATCACGCGCGGCAAAGCGGCCTGAGGGTGCGGCCGGATTCAAATGTACAAACCTTTTCAGAAAATCAACATACTCTGCAGCCGGCCCGGACGTGCCGGCCCGGCAAGAAAATCTTGGGGCCGGCGTTGGGAATTTCGGAGCTAAGCTGTACTTTTGCAGTCCCTTCCGCAAAATCGGCAGGGTTTAACCGGTAAAACCGACCTCTCGATATGAAAAAGGACACCCACCCCGAGTACCAGGAAGTCGTATTCCAGGACTCTTCTTCGGACTTTAAGTTCATCACCCGCTCCACGATGAAGCCGACCGACACCATCGTGATGGAAGACGGCAAAACCTACCCGCTGGTGAAAATCGAAGTGAGCTCCGCTTCGCACCCCTTCTACACGGGCAAAAACATGTTCATCGACACGGCCGGCCGCGTGGAGAAATTCCGCAGCCGTTACGCCAAGAAAGAGCAGACCAGCACCAACAAGTAATTTCTGTTGGCCCGGCCGCAAGCGCCAAGCTGCAAGCCACAAGCTTTTTGATAGAACTCCTGTTGGCGAAAGCTGGCAGGAGTTTTTTCTTGCTGAGTTCCTCCGTTTTCCGCCGTCAACGGCGGCCACTGGCCGTAGCTGCCCGCTCGTGGCTTGTAGCTTGCGGCCTGAAGCTTCAAATTATGCACGTTCTCCTGTTCGACGACCCGGCCATTCGGCCCCACTTGCTGCCCTTCACTTTCACGCGGCCGGTGGCGGCGCTGCGCTGCGGCATCCTCACGCTGGCTGAAAAGTGGCAGCACCGGCTGGGGGTTGACTCTGTTGGCTACCTTACGCAGCCCTACCTGCAAACCAAGTTTCCGGCCGGCGACGTGAGCGGCCCCGCCCTCATCGTCAACGGCGCTGTGTGCCCCGACGACCTGCTGACCCGCCAAGTGCAGGCCCTGCAGCCCGGCCAGGCCCTCTACAGCGACGAGCTGCTGGTGGCTGCCCACGTGGCCGATGCCTCGCTGGTGGCCGAGCTCATTCAGGACGGCATTCCCGAAACCAAGCAGGTAGCCGAGCCCGTGACGGTGATTGACCGGCCGTGGCAGCTGTTTCTGCGCAATGGTGTCGAAATCCGCCGCGACTTCGCCCTCCTTACCAAAGGCCGCACCTCGCAGCCAGTTGGCGACGCCCACACCATCGTGTACGGGGCCGAAAACATCTTCATTGAGGAAGGCGTGAAAATTCGGGCCGCCATTCTCAACGCCGAGGACGGCCCGATTTATCTGGGCAAGAACTCGCAAGTGCATGAGGGCGCCATCATCAAAGGTCCGCTGGCGCTGTGCGAAGGCTCGCACATCAATGCCGGCGCCAAAATGCGCGGCGACAACACCGTAGGCCCTTTCTCAAAGGTGGGCGGCGAAGTGGGCAACAGCATCGTGCTGGGCTATAGCAACAAGGGCCACGACGGCTACCTCGGCAATTCCGTCATCGGCGAGTGGTGCAACCTCGGGGCCGACACCAACACGTCGAACCTGAAGAACAACTACGCGCCCGTCAAAATCTGGAGCCACACCGCCAAGCGCTTCGTGGATACGGGCCAGACCTTCTGCGGCCTCATGATGGGCGACCACAGCAAGGCCGGCATCAACACCATGTTCAATACCGGCACGGTGGTGGGCGTGGGGGCCAATATTTTCGGCGCCGGCTTCCCGCGCACCTTCATCCCGAGTTTCAGCTGGGGCGGCGCGGCCGGCTTCGAAACCTTCCAGCTGCCCAAGGCCAACGAGGTAGCCGAGCGCGTGATGGCCCGCCGCAACCTGCCGTATGACGCGGTGGAGCGGGACATTTTGAAAGCGGTGTTCGATGCAACGGCCGAGGACCGGATTTGGGAAAAGGCGAAGTAAGATGAAGCCCTACCGCGTGGAATACGTGCAGCTGGCCGGCTGGCAAACCGATGAGGTGGGCCTGTGGGTGGCCGAAAACGAGGATTGGCTGTTGCTACGCTCTATTCCGGCCGATTATGTGGTGGATGGCTACGCCTTGATAGTTAAAAAGCACATCGTGTCGCGCCGGCCGCACCGCGGCCGAAAGCAGGTGGAGCAGGTCCTGAAACTAAAGGGAATTCAGCCCGGTGTGCCGCCTGGTTTTGTCTTCTTAGACTTGGTAGACATGATGCGCTGGGTGGAGCGGCAGTACGGCTTGGTTGAATTTGCCGACGAGGAAGAAAGCACCTTCTTTGGCTGGGTGAAGGAAACCGACGCGGTGCATTTGTGGGTAGATACGCTGGGGCCCGACTGCACGGTGAGCGTGCGCGATGATGACAACCCGCCCTTCATGCTGTCGGAAATCCAGCTGCTTCGCTTCGATACGGACTATTTCAATTCCATGAAGCTGCTGTGGCAGCACAAGTCGCGCCCGAAACAGTTGAAACCCAGTATCAATTAAGCCGTGCTATTCCAGGATATTCCCAACCAAACGGCCGTCAAAGCCTTGTTGCGCCAATCGGTGGCGCGGCAGCACGTGGCGCACGCGCAGCTATTTCGGGGGCAGGAGGGGGGCGCGGCGCTGGCGCTGGCACTGGCCTACGCACAGTTTCTGAACTGTGAAGAGCGTGCCCCCGACGCCCAAGACAGCTGCGGCCACTGCCCGGCCTGCACCAAAATGGCCAAACTGGCCCACCCCGACCTGAATTTTATCATGCCCGTGACCACCACCAAAACGGTGACCAAGGACGCGGTGAGCAGCAAGTTCATGGGCGAGTGGCGCAGCTTCGTGCTCGACAACCCCTACCAGGGCCTCAACGACTGGATGCAGCACATCGGGGCCGAAAACAAGCAAGGCAATATCTCGAAAGACGAGGCCGTGCAGATTCTGAAGCTAGTGAGCCTGAAAGCCTTCGAGGCGCGCTTCAAAATCGTCATCATCTGGCTGCCCGAGCTGATGCACCCCGCCGCCGCCAACGCCGTGCTCAAGCTGCTGGAAGAGCCGCCGCCCGCCACCATTTTCCTGCTGGTGAGCCACGCGCCCGAGCAGCTGCTGCCCACCATCATCAGCCGGGTGCAGCCGGTGGTGGTGCGCCCGTTTTCGGAGGACGACATCACGGATTTTTTGCGCGACGCCTACCAAGTGCCCGAAGCCAAAGCGCGCCAGGTGGCGCAGCTGGCAGAGGGCAGCCTGGGCGCCGCCATTGCCAGCCGCGACGCTAACGCCGACCATGACTACTTCGAGTTCTTCGCGAAGTGGATGCGCCAGTGCTATAGTCAGAAAGCGGCCGACATCCTCAAGCAAAGTGACGAATTCCAGAAGCTGGGCCGCGAAAACCAGAAGGAGCTGCTGAGCTACTCGCTGGGCCTGCTGCGCAAGGTGCTGCTGTTCGGCATCGACCCGAAATTTGTGCCGCACCTGGCCAGCGGCGAGCAGCAATTCGTGACCGGCTTCGCCAAATTCGTGACCCCGCGCAACGCCGACTTGCTTACCAAAGAACTCACCGACGCCCACTACCATATCGAGCGCAATGCCAACGCCAAAATGGTGTTTGTCGACAGCTCGCTGCGGTTGGGCGGCTTTCTAAAAATCTGAACGTCATGCTGAGCGCAGCCGAAGCATCTCGCTTAGGGTAGTAATTCAATTGTTCAACGATGTGAGCGAGATGCTTCGGCTGCGCTCAGCATGACGTTCCAAATCCATTCAGCAAAATGAAAATCCGCCTCGCTACCCGCGCCAGCCGCCTTGCCCTGTGGCAAACCGAACACGTGGCCGCCCTGCTGCAGCAAGCCGGTTTCGAAACCGAAATAGTGCCCATGCAAACCACCGGCGACGCCGTGCAGGACCGCAGCCTAGCCAAAATCGGTTCCAAGGGCGTCTTTACCGAAGAGCTGGAAAACAGCTTGCTGCGCGGCGACACCCACCTGGCCGTGCACTCGGCCAAGGACGTGCAAAGCAGCATTCCGCGCGAGTTGGAGCTGCTGGCTTTTCTGGAGCGCGAGCAGGTGAACGACGTGGTGCTAAGCTTCAACGAAAACTTCGTGCTCGACCAGCCCGGCATTGTGCTGGGCACCAGCAGCACCCGCCGCAAGGCCCAGCTCCGCCGGTTCTACCCCCACGCCGAAACCGCCGAAGCCCGCGGCAACCTCCAAACCCGCCTGCGCAAGCTCGAAGAAGGCCAGTTTGATGCCTTGGTGCTGGCCTACGCCGGCGTGCACCGCATGGGCTACGAGCACCTGGTGCGCTACACGCTGCCCACCAGCCAGTTTGTGCCCGCCACCGGCCAGGGCAGCATTGCCGTGGAGTGCGCCGCCGACCTGGACGCCGACCTAAAAGCCCGCCTCAAAGCGGCCCTCGACCACCCCGCCACCCACACCTGCCTGCTGGCCGAGCGCGCCTTCCTGCACACCATGGAAGGCGGCTGCAGCATTCCCTCATTCGCGCTGGCTACGCTGGACGGCGGCCGGCTGCGGCTGCACGGCGGCCTCATCAGCCTGAGCGGGGAAGAGTACGTGGAAGAAATTCAAACCGCCGACGCAGCCACCGAAGCCGGTGCCCGGGCGCTGGGCGTGGCCGTGGCCGATGCCGTATTGGCGCGTGGTGGCCGCGAAATTCTGGCCAGCATCCGCGAGCACCGCGGCTAGCCCGTCGCCACCGTTAGCTTTGTTTTTCATTAGACTTTCCTTCTGCAATTATGAAACGTGCTTCCGCTTTCCTCGCTGGGTCTTTGCTGATGTTGTTGGCCACAGCCGCGCCGGCCTGGGCCGCTAAACCCGACAAGCCGAAAAAGGGCGGCAAAGAAGAGGTCGTCACCATCACCACACCGCAGGGCGTTATCCGGGTCATTCTGTTCGATGACACGCCGCTACACAAGGCCAACTTCCTGAAAAAGGCGCAGAGCGGTTTCTACAACGGGACCACGTTCCACCGCGTCATCGACAATTTCATGATTCAGGGCGGCGACGCCAACTCCAAGGACGCCGACCCCACCAACGACGGCTTGGGCCAGCCCAACGAGCCCAGCATCCCGGCCGAGCTGGTGGGCCACCAGCACAACTACGGCGCCCTGGCTGCCGCCCGTATGGGCGGCCCCGCCGGCACGCCCAGCAGCGGCAGCCAGTTTTACCTAGTCGAAAACCACGACGGCACCCACTTCCTCGACGGGCAGTACACGGTTTTCGGTCAGGCCATTCAGGGGCTCGATGTCATCGACAAGATTGCCAAGCTGCCCAAAGACCCGCGCGACCGGCCGCTGGCCGACGCCAAAATGACCATGAAAGTGGAGAAGCTCAAGCGCAAAAAAATCACCAAGCTCTACGGCTATTCGTTTGGCAATTAATATTCGGCATTTAACGCTCCAAATGAACACCGCGGCCTGCGTTGCTAACCGCCACAGCGGAGCTTGTTAGCTGACAACTCTTAATTGTCAAATGAAAATCCTCGTCACCGGTTCCAACGGTCTGCTGGGGCAGAAGCTGGTGGCGCTGCTGCAGCCCAAGCCCGAAGTAACAGTGGTGGCCACGTCGCGCGGCGCCAACAAGCTGGCTGCTCTGTATCCCGACGTGCGTTTTGTGCCGCTCGATGTGACCGACGCCGCCCAGGTGCGACAGGTGCTAACACAAGAGCAGCCCACCCACGTCATCCACACCGCCGCCCTGACCAATGTAGACGACTGCGAGTTGAATCGCGACGCCTGCTGGCAGCAGAACGTGACAGCCGTAGGCCATTTGGTGAACCTGTGCGCTACGCTGGACATTCACCTCACTCACCTGAGCACCGATTTCATCTTCAGCGGCGAAGCAGGGCCGCTTGATGAAGACGCCGCGCCCGGCCCCGTCAATTTTTACGGCGAAAGCAAGGTGGCTGCCGAGCAGCTGGTGCAAGCCAGCTCCGGCCGCTGGGCCATTGCCCGCACCGTGCTGGTATATGGCGTGGCACACGAATACGGGCGCACCAACATCGTGCTGTGGGTGCGCGACTCGCTCCGCGCTGGCAAGCCCATTAAAGTAGTGGCCGACCAGTGGCGCACGCCCACCTTGGCCGAGGACCTGGCCGAAGGCTGCTGGCTGCTGGCCCGGCATTCCGCCCAAGGCATCTACCACCTCAGCGGTGCCGACATGCTCACGCCCTACGCCATGGCCCTGCAGGTGGCCGACTTCTTCGGGCTCGACAAAGGGCTGATTGAGCGCGTCGATGCCAGCACGTTTTCGCAGCCCGCCCGCCGCCCGGCCCGCACCGGCTTTCGCATCGACAAGGCCCGGCGCGACCTGGGCTACAGCCCTCATTCCTTTGCCGAAGGCATCGACATCGTGGGCCGGCAAAGCGAAGCCGGCCAATAAAAAACCCGCCGGGGTAGACGGCGGGTTAAAGCTCGGCGGGGGTAGCCTGCGAGCGGTAGACTTAAGGATAGTAGAAATGGGTAAAGTATTATACCAAATGCGGCG
Organism: Hymenobacter properus; assembly: GCF_015694735.1. Taxonomy (GTDB): domain Bacteria; phylum Bacteroidota; class Bacteroidia; order Cytophagales; family Hymenobacteraceae; genus Hymenobacter; species Hymenobacter properus. The sequence goes on from NZ_JADQDP010000002.1 coordinate 227,844, forward strand.
TTGTAAAATAAGTAATTGGTAATAAACTAGATGGCTTGCTATCGACTAAAGCGGAAAGGAAGAACTTAAGACTGGGGCCATACCCCTACCAGCAGGCCGCCCACCAGAACCGCCGTGCGGCCCAGTAAGGCCGCTTCGCCCAATGCACGGGGAACAACCATGCCATCGGGGGTGACGAAATCGACGCCCACCGAAACGGAACCGGCAGGCCGCGCCGCAGTTTTAGGGCGGCGGGGGGCACTCAAAGAAGGGTAAATGAGAAGATACATGGGCTGTGGGTAGAGAAACGGAGGGAACATTCGCTCGGGGATTTAATTATTGTCCCGAAAAGCAATACAATGTTACAGCTCCATTTTACCCCAAAAAAGGACATACTAGCTAAGATTGAGACATTGTAAAAGTTGCCTTATTGTTGTTTTTGTTAATTAAGAACTGATTATAATTCAATTTTTGTAAAAGTTATTAGTAAGGTTGTTTTATGTATTGTACTGTAGTTCAGTTAAATGGCCATCATGATTCTATGGCTCATTACTGCAGATGGTCTTGAAAAAATGAGTCATTTGCGACATTTAAAATATCGTGGTTTTACAATGGCGTAAGCATATTTATGCTTCACTCCCGCCGTGAGCAATGCCTGTGTACAGTAGCTTCTATGTCCTGTATTTTGCTAGTTTGTTTAGAGATATAATGCTGATTGTTAGCATGATTGATGGAAAAAGAAAAAGCCACCAAGCATCGGTGTCCTGTCGGTAAGAGGCCATCAGCCGGCCCCAACTTGCTACCTCAGGAGGCAAGCCAATGCCCAAAAAAGACAGTGTGCTTTCCAGCCCCAATAGCGTGGCCAAGCTTAGGGGCAATGTTGTGCGTAATGGGCTGATAGCGTGTGGCATGGCGTGCTTCAGCCAAATGCGCCACGCAGGCAGGCCAGCCGCTTGAGCCGCTTCCACGAATGGCAATGCTCGGACCCGCAGCATCTGGGCGCGTACCAGGCGAGCAGACGAAGGCCACGACGTAACCGTGAGCAGCACCAGCAAACCGAGGGCGGAAATGCTCCCGGTGCTGGCCGCCAAGGCCACCACCAATACCAGTCGCGGCACGGTATCGAGCGTGGCGGCGCCGGCCATTACCACACCATCGAGCGGCACGCGCCAGGCCAATACCCGGCGCCCGGAGCCGCCCGCCACCAAGCTGCCAAGCCCAAGTGTGCCTACCAGCGGCCCCAACCACGGAGCGGGCAGGCGCAAGACCCACCACGCGGCACCCGCCGCCACGGCCCAGTACGGCACCGCAACCCGCGTCCGATTGCCCCAGTAGCCCGCCACCCCACCCAGCAATGCTCCCAGAACAGCCGCCAGCAGGGCCGCTGGCAAGGTGAGCAACACCGCAGTGCGCGTGCCAAACACCAGCAAGCTCAGGACGTCGCGCCCCTGTGGGTCGGTGCCGAGCCAATGCTGGCCAGGGCCTAAGGGGGCTTGGGCGATATGCGCCAGGTCGGGCACGTGGGGAGGGTAGGGAAGGGGCAGCACAGGCGCCGCCACGGCCAACAGCCCCAGCAGCCCCAGCCAGGCCGCCGCCCACCGGGGCAGCCGAAATGCGGACGGAGGGATTATTGCTGCCAACGAATGCGAGGGTCGGCCCAGCGGGCCAGTAGGTCGGTGATGAGCAACGCCAGCAGTCGGGCTGTGCCCACGAGCAGCACGCTGCCCACAAGCACGGGAAAGTCGCGGGCGGCGGCGGCTTCTGCCAGCAAGCGGCCCATGCCGGGCAGGGCAAATGCCACTTCTACTACCACGGCGCCGGCCACCAGGGCAGGAAGCAACTCAGCCAGTTGGGCTAGCGAGGGCAGTAGGGCATTGCGCAGCGCGTGGTGGCTGATTATGGCCCGCTCGCCCAGGCCTTTGGCCCGGGCCGTGGTGGCATATTGGCTGCCGAGCTCTTGCTCTAGGGCTGCCGTTAGCTGCAGCGTGAGTTCGGGGAGGGCACTTAGCGTGAGTGCTGCTACAGGCAACGCCAAGTGCCACAAATAGGAACCAAGCCGGCTGCCCTCGTCCACATCTGCATCAATGGCTTGTTCGAGGCCATAGCTGGGAAACCAGGCCAGGGTTGCCGGGTTGGCAAAGAGCAGCAGCAAGCCCAGCGCGATGACAAAAAGGGGCAGGGCTTGCAAGGCCACAAGCGCACCCCGCACCGGCCGGTGCCAGCCCGGGCGGGCCGCCAGGCGCTGGGCCAGAAGCAACGCGAATACAACAGCAAGTGCCGCGGCGGTGCCGGTGAGCGGCAGCGTGAAACGCAGCGCTTGCTGCAAGCGCCCGCCTACGCTCTCGCCCGTGCGGAAAGAGGTGCCAAGCCGCCCACGCACCACCTCACTGAGCCACTTATGATACTGATTGGGTACCCCATTCCAATGCCATCGGTCCGCCGTGGTCGCCGCCACGGGGTGCGTGCCAACATAGAAAAGCGGAATATCGAGCCCCAGGCGATGCCGCGTGGCTTCATCGAGTGCCTGGCGTGCGGCAGGGGTAGCAGCGGCGCCCGCCACGCGCAGCTCGGCTGGGTCGGGTTGCGCCAGTTCTACGGCCGTGCTGCCTTCGAGGCGGCTGAGCAGGAACACCCCCGAAGCCAACGCCCACACGGCCAACGCCGTCCGCAGCAGTCGCCAGAAAAGTAGCCGGGCCATAAGTTAAGGCGAAGTGGAAGGGACCGCTTCGCCAATGGCCATGGCCGCAAAGCCGGGTTTGAGGCTGGTGGGGTGCAGGCTGGTGAGCCGTTTTTGCGCCACCAGGTGGTTCGACCGAAAAAAAAGAGGCACCAGCGGCATCTGCTGCTGCATCAGGGCCTGAAAACGGTGCAGCAACTGCGCGCGGTGCGGCACGGTGCTGGCCGCCGCAATGGCTTCAATCAGCCGGTCGCTTTCGGGGGTGCCAAAACCAGTAGTGTTGCCCGCACCAATGGCCTGCGAATGCAGAATCGACGTAAAATTGAACATGAACGGGTTGCCGCGCAGCGCCCGCACGTATACATCGAACTCGCCGTTGTGCAGCGCTACAGTGAAAGCGCCCGCCTCGGTAGGCTGCAGGCTAACGGGCACCCCAATGCTGGCCGCCGCCGCCTGGAACTGGAGCGCAACCGTGGCAAAAAGCGGTTCATCGGTTCGGTAGCGCATCGTCAGGCGCAGCTGCTGGGGGCCTTGGGCGCTGAGGCGCTGCCAGCCGGCCGCAACGGAAGTTCCGCGCTGCCAGCCCGCTTGGCGCAGCAGCGCCACGGCGCCAGCTAGGTCGAAGGGCAGCAGCACCAGTTTGTTGTTGTAATTGAGCCGGTCGGCGGGGCTGATAAGGCCCACTGTGCGCTGGCCTTCGCCCAACTCGCTGCCTTGCAAGAGGCCCGCGGCGTCGAAACAGCGGCCCAGGGCCTGGCGCGTCAGGGCATCGGACAAGGCCGGATGCCGGGTGTTGAAGCCTGCGGTGACGACGTCGTAGGAAGCCGTGGTGTAAAAATTCAGCGCCGCGCGGGCAGCCGGGGTTTGGCGCAGGCGCTTAAACTCCCGGGGAGGCATTTGCGGGAAAACGTCAATATCGCCGCGCTGCAGGGCCAGCGACGCCGTGGCCGGGTCGGGAATGATGGCGTATTCGAGCCGGGCCGGGCGTGCTTGTAGCGCGAGCGGGCGGGAACGTACCCGGTCGGCCCACCAGTGAGCCTTGCGCTGGAAGCTCAGATACCGGTCTTTCTCCCACTTCACCAACTGGTAGGGCCCGCAGCCGGGCAGCCGCGCAGGCGTTTGGCCGGGCGAGGCAGCCGCGTAGCGCCGAGCCAGCGCCTGCAATACTGCGGGGGAGGGCGCCGCGGCCACGTGGCGTTGCAGCGCCGCCAGCGAAAAGGCGCGCAACTCGCCCTTGGGGTCGAGCGCAGCCTCGGGCAGTATAAAAAAATCGCCTGATGCCTGCACGTTTTCCACCGACTGGCTGGTGCAGACCAGGGTGAACCGCCGCGGGTAGTGGGGGTCAACCAGAATATCCCGAATGAAGCGGTACTGGCTGCTGGGGCCCGTGTTGGGCAGCCCGGGGCAGAACATCAGCTTGAGGGTAAAAGCCACATCGGTGGCCAGCACCGGGCGGCCGTTGTCCCAGGCGGCCTCGGGCCGGAGGGTGTAATGCAGCCGCATGAGCGAGTCGCCGAGGAGCTGCACGGTGGGCAGCGCTTCGGCCAAGGCCGGCGCAAACTGATTTGTGGCAAAATCAACCTGGAGCAGGCTGCAGTTTAATAAATTGATGGCGTCGATGGCGGTTTGGTTCGCCATGGCCATAGGGTCGAGGTTTTCGGGGTCGTGCGCCCAGCGGATTTGAACGGAGCCCGCGGCGCGGCGCTTGGCCGTACAACCCTGTAGCAGCAAGGCAATTGCAAGACAGAGACGGGCTCCGACCAGGAAGTTGTGCCTCGCGCGGTACATTCCGACTATAAAGTCATGCTACAGTGAGCAGGCAATATAGGCACGAAAAGCGGGGCTTTACTTGCCCGTGTAGTCGCCGGCCCAGCCGCCGGTGCCGCCGTCTGCCGTGGTGGTGATGTCGCCAGCCCAACCACCGGTACCGCCATCGAGCTGCATGGTGATGTCGCCAGCCCAACCGCCGGTGCCGCCGTCCAACTGCATGGCAATGTCGCCGGCCCAGCCGCCCGTGCCACCATCCAGTTGCATCGTGATATCGCCAGCCCAGCCACCCGTGCCGCCATCTACCGAAGCGGTGATGTCGCCGGCCCAGCCGCCGGTGCCGCCGTCGGTCATGCTGGTGATGTTCGCAGAATTAGCCGGTGCCGCAGTGGGGGCGGCGGGAGTGCAGATGCTAGCAACTTGGAACAGGGCGATGGTAAGGAGATTCAGCACGGGGTGTGAGGCTTTAAATGTGTGTCAGCTATTTGAACACCACAAAGTTGGGGGGCTACCAGACCGTGCAAAAGGACATTTCCGCCCTAAAGTTGACTTGTATACAAATTATAAATAACTTAACTAAAATCAGAAAAAATATATGGAATAAGTTTTTCTGATTTTAAACAAACTTTTTTTGATGGCGCTTTCAGAAAAAACAGTCAATTTGTGACGTCGAAGCCGAAAATTGGTCGTAAATATTCACGATACAAAGGTGAGCGGACGCTGTCATCGGAAAAAGGAAAGAATCCGTCTTTTTGTGACATCGGTTTTAGGTGCATATTTTGTGTGAAAACTGCGTTTGCAATTCAATTGAGCCGATTTTAGATGAATGAAATTGCGAATTTGGCGCGAATTGTGACATCGCGCACTCTGAATTCTTTGCCGGTTTTGGACCTAAACAGCCGTCAGCCGAGCAAAGAGAACCAGTTTGTGAAGACCCTGGCCAACTCGCCCGATGCCACCCAGCTGCAGGTGGTGAAGGCTTTGTATGGCAAGGCCACGCCGACCAACGTGCGGGCGCTGCAAAAGCTGCAGTCGCGCGTGCGCAGCAAGCTGCTCAACCAACTCTATTTCCTGGACCATTCCGACCCGCGGCACCTGGTGTCGCGCCGTTACGAGCTGGAGTGTCTGGACATGTTACACAAGGTAAGCATTTTATATGCCGAGCGCGAGTACAAGCTGTCGGAACGGCTGTTGCAACGCTGCCTGGTACTGGCCGAAAAAGGCGAATTCACGCAGTATGCCGTGCAGTGCGCCCGCATGCTGCGCAACCTGCACGCCGAAAAGCGCGATGTCATACCTTATAAGAAAGCCGTGAAGGTGCTGGCGCACGCGCAGCAGGTGCTGGCGCTGGAAGACGAAGCCGAACAGCTGTACACCGACACCCAGCTGGCCCTGAGCGGTACCGTGGCCGCGCGCCGGGCCGTGCTGGCCGTGCTGCCCGAGCGTATTGCCCAGCTCGAAGCCCTGCACCGCAAAGCCCGCAGCTTCACCACATATAATGTGGTGTACCGGGCGCGGCTGGCTTACGAGGAGCTGCAGGGCAATTTCCAGGAAATGATTCGGGTGACGGCGGCGGCCTCGCGGCGCCTGAAGGAGGGCAAGCTGAACGAGCGGCGGTTCGATTTGCGCTTCAACCACTTCGTGAGCATTTACGCTTACCTGCGCAGCCGGCAGCCGGTGCAGGGCCTGCGCCTGGCCGAAGAATACAACCGGGACTTTCACCCGTCGTCGAACAACTGGTTTTATTTTCAGGAACACCACGTGCTGCTGGCGCTGCACGCCGAACAATACGAGCGGGCCCAGCAGCTGATGGAAACCATCACCCAAAACCCGGCGTATCTGATTCAGCGCGAGGCGGCTTTGCAGCGCTGGGATTTGTACAGGGCCTACATCGACTTTGTGTTGCCGCCGCCGCGGCCATCTGTTGCCCGGCAGCGCCAAATGGCCCAATGGGTGCTGCAGCTGCCCGAATACGCCCGTGATAAGCGCGGGCACAACGTGGCCATTTTGGTGCTGCAGTTGCTGCACTTTCTGCGCGAGCGCAACCTCGAAGCCGTGCTCCTGCGCTTGGAGCGCCTGCGCAAGTACCAGCAGCGGCACTTATACGAACCCTCCACGGTGCGCAGCCGGCTGTTTCTGCGCCTGTTGCAGCTAATTGTGGAAAAGAACTTCGACGCTGCCAAAGCCGCCGAGCGCGGCAAGGCGCTGCTGCAGCAACTGTACGACACCGCGCCGCCCGGCGAGGCGTTTGCCGAAGTAGAAATCATCCCCTATGAGCACCTGTGGCAACTGGTGTTGAAGCTGTTGCGCGAGGGTGCGCCGGTGGCCAACGATGCAGCGGTGTAGGTACGAAGGGTCATAAAAAACGTCAGGCCGAGCGCAGTAGAATTATTTCTGCTGCGCTCGGCCTGACGTTTCGTTCTCGGGCGTTTACTCTCCTCTTTAGGGCTCAACCACAATCTGGCGCGAAACGCAGTGGCTTTGAATGCAGGCTTCGGAGCCGTAGCCGCGCATGCTGAAACGCACGGCGTAGGTGCCGGGGCGGCGGAACACGTGCTCGGCGGTGCGGCCTCTTTGCACGGTACCGTCGCGGAAGTCCCACACGAACTGCACGTTCTGGCAGCTGAGGAGCTGGGCTTCGGGCGAGGCAAAGCTGACGGGCTGGCCCACGCGCACGCGGGTGGTGGAGGCGGTGAAGTCGACCACGTCTTGCTGCACGAGGTTGATGGGGATGTATTTCTGGCCGGTGCGCACCTCGCCGGTCTTGTCCACGATGACGTCGAGCTGCACCACGTAGTTTTTGCGCTCCTTATAGCAGTGCGTGATGGTGGGGCCGGTGAGGGTGGTGCCGTCGCCCATTTGCCAGCGGTAGGTGAAGGGGCCGGCGGCTTCGTCGATGGACGGGCGGCCGTCGAGGTCGACGCAGAGCATGCGCGGCAGGGGCGGGCCGCAGCTCACGCTGGTGGTGTCGCCGGCCTGCTGGGCGCGGGCGGCGGAACCCATGAGTAGGGAAAGCAAAGCGACAGTGGCCGCCAGGCTGCCGGGACGAAACTCTAAGCGGAAGCGCATGCCGAAAAGAAGGATGAGGAATGAAAAAACGACGGGGCAGCCGGCTAAAACTTGTTGAGGCGCTGCATCACATCGCGCAGGTAGGTTTGACCCACTGGGATTTGCTTGCCTTCCACGGTCAGCATGTTGTCTTCGAGGGCCTGGATGTGGTTGACGTTGACGATAAAAGACCGGTGCACCCGCACAAACAAGCTGCTGGGAAATTTCTCCTCCACGCCCTTCATAGTGCTATACACAATGAGCTTGCTTTGGCCGGTGATGATGTGCACGTAGTCGCCGAGGGCTTCCACGTAGCGCACGTCGGCGAAGGTGACGCGCACCAGTTTGTTGTCGACTTTCACGAAGGTAAACGCCGCGTTGGCCGGAGTGTCCTCAATGTTGTCGGCGCCGGCCGACGACTGGCGTTCGGCCATTTCCAGCGCTTTTTGGGCGGCTTGCAGAAAACGGCCGTAGCTCACGGGCTTCACCAGGTAGTCGACCACGGCGTGCTCGAAGGCCTGCACCGCGTAGTCTTTGCTGCTGGTGATGAGCACCACCAGGGGCGGGTGCTGCAGGGTGCGCAGCAACTCAATGCCCGACATGAGCGGCATTTCCACGTCCAGAAACAGCAGGTCGACGGGCTGCGTGCGCAGGGCTTCGGCGGCTTCGACGGGGTTGGTGTAGCTGCCGGCGGCGGTGAGGAATGGCGTGTTGTTGATGCAGTTGAGCACCACTTGCACCGACATGGGGTCGTCGTCGACCACCAGACAACTTAGAACAGATGCAGACATAGGCGCGGAAAAGGCAATCGTTAAGAAAGCGAATGTAACCGGTGCTGTCGATTTCTAAGCCGAAGCCCGGGCTTCGAGTTGCGGGTACAGCTCGGCCAGCTGCTGGCGAATGGAGTCCACCAGCGGTTCGCAGTAAGGATGCGCCGGGTGCTTGGCCGCGCGCTCCAGCTCGTCGAGCTGGGTGTGCAGCACCGGCACGCCAAAGTAGGCCACTTGCCCCTTGAGCTTGTGGGCAGTGGCGGCCAGCGCAGCCGGGTCGCTCATGCAGTGAGCGGCCAGCAGGCCTTCCAGGGCCGGAGCTTCGGCCAGGAAGGTGCCCACAATCTGGCGCAGGAAGCCTTCGTTGCCGCCGGCCAACTCTTCCAGCAGGTGCCAGTCGGGCTTTAGGGTAGGAAGGTGTGGGGGTAGGGGGGTAGAAGTTGCTTCCGAAGGGTCGGTAGCCGCGCCCTCATACTCTCCTACCCTCTTACTCTCCTGCCCTAAAGCTCGTCCCGTGAAGTGGGCCAGGCGCGCGTAGAGCACAGCTGGCTCGAAGGGCTTGGCCAGCGTGTCGTTCATGCCGGCGGCCAGGGCCAGCACCCGGTCTTCGGGCAGTACCGAGGCGGTGAGGCCGATGATGGGCAGCTGGTTGGCGTCGGGAAACAGGGCGCGGATGCGGCGGGCGGCTTCGTAGCCATCCATTTCGGGCATCTGCACGTCCATCAGCACCGCGTCGAAGGGCGTGGAGTCGGCCGCGGCGGCTTCGACGGCGAGGCGCCCGTTTTCGGCAATAACGACCTGCACGTTCCAGGCTTCGAGGGTTTTGCGGGCTACCAGCTGGTTGAGGGCGTTGTCTTCGGCCACCAGCACGCGCAGTGCGGGCTCGAAGGGCGCGAGTAGGCCGGCGTGGGCCTCGGGCTGGGCGGCGCTGGCATCGGCCACCTCATAGGGCAGCTCGAAGAAAAACTCCGAACCCTGACCTTCCTCGCTGGTCACGCCCAGCTGGCCGCCGTGCAGCTGCACCAGGTTGCGGGCAATGCTCAGGCCCAGGCCGGTGCCGCCAAACTCGCGCGTGGTGGAGGTGTTGGCCTGCGAGAAATCCTCGAAAATAGCCCCCAGCTTATCCTGCGGAATGCCAATGCCGGTGTCACGCACCGCAAAGCGAATGAGCTGGTGGGTGGGCGAATTGGCGGATTGGTTGACGACTTCGGCCCGCACCGTTACACTGCCCTGGCGGGTAAATTTGATGGCGTTACCCACCAAGTTTACCAGAATCTGGTTCAGGCGCACGGGGTCGCCCACCACGGCGGCGGGCACGCCGTCAGCCACCTCAATGTGCAGGGCCAGGCCCTTGCTTTCGGTGGCGAATTTGAACATGGCACCCAGGCGGCGCACGGCTTCGGGTAGGCGGAAGGGCACCTGCTCCAGCGTCAGCTTGCCGGCCTCCATCTTGGAGCTGTCGAGGATGTCGTTGATGATGACCAGCAGGTTTTGCGACGACGACTCGATGGCCGTGAGGTACTCGGCTTGCTCCTGCGTGGGCCGGGTGGCTTGCAGCAGGTTGGTGAGGCCGATGACGGCGTTCATGGGCGTGCGGATTTCGTGGCTCATGTTGGCCAGAAACTGCGCCTTGGCCCGGCGTGAGGCCTCAGCGGCGTCGCGGGCCACCACCAAGTCGGCGTTTATGTCTTCAATCTGGGCCTTTTGCTGGCGCAGCTCGGCGGTGCGCTCGCGCACGGTGCGTTCCAGTACCAGCTGCGTGCGGCGCAGCGTGCGCTCCCGGAAACGAACCAGCCCAACCACCAACGCCCCCAAACCCAGCACCGCTAATACCGCAAACCATCCCGTGCGCCAAAATGGCGTGGCAATGCCGAAGCGGGCCGAAACTACCGAGCTCCAAGGCCCGGCGTCGCCCCGCCGCACCCGCGCCTGGAAATCGTAGCGTCCAGCATCGAGGCCCGGAAACTGGGCCTCGCCGGCGCGGCTGGGGCGGCTCCACTCATCGGAAAGGCCCCGCAGGCGGAACTGGTATTGCAGCGGCTCGCCGGCGCTCAGGCTGATGCCTTCAAAGGCAAACGAAATCCGGTGCCGGGTGGCCGAAAGCTGGCCCAGCGCCTGCACCGGACGGGCCTCGCCATCGACTTCGGCGCCGAGCAGGGCCAGGCCGGGAGCAGGTGGGCTAAGCTGCTGCAGGCCGGCCGTGAGGTCGAGGCGGAGCAGGCCGGCGCGGGTGCTCAGCCAAGCCACGGTGGGGGCGCTGGGTTGCTGGGCCAGGGCGGCCGGGCCCAGGCAGTCGCGCACCAGCGGGTTGTCGGGGGCCGCGAGCGGGGAAAACTGCTGGGTGCGGGCGTGCAGCACCGTGAGGCCCTGGCGGTGCACCAGCAGCAAGCGCGGCGCGGCGTCGGGCAGCGGCAGCAGGCCATAGATATAATCAGAAGGTAATTGCCCGCCCGTGAACTGCTCCCATTGCCCGGTGGGCAGGCGGCAAAACAGCCCCTGGCCTTCGGTGCCCACCCACAGGCGGCCATCGGCATCTTCGGCGAAGCTGCTCACGTCGAGGCCCTTTTTGGTGAGGCGAGCGTAATCGAAGGCATTGCGGGCGGGCTCGTAGAAGGCCAGGCCGGTGCCGTGCGTGCCCACCCACACTCGCCCGGCGCGGTCGGCCAGCAAGGCGGTGATGGTGTTGTGAAGTAAGCCTTCGGCGGTGGTGAAGTGGCGGATGGGCCTGGTTGCGTCGGCCGGTAACAGGTAGAGGCCGTCGGCGGCGGTGCCCACCCACAGACCGGTGCCGGGGGCGTAGGCGAGGGCGCTAACGTTGAAGTCCGTTCGCCCCGACAGGCCGGGCACCGCCTCGCCGGGCTGGCCGGGGGCGGCTACGGCGTAAAGCCCCGTCGAAGTGCCCACCCAGAAGCCCCCGCCGAACCGGGCTGGGCGGGGTAGCAAGGCCTTGACCGGGGCGCCGGGCAGGGGCGGAGCCAAGGCGGTGCCGAGCATCAGTGGAGCATCGTTACTGGGCAGCAACTGGAAGAAACGGTTGCCGCTGAGGGTGCCCCAGGCTTCTGTGCGTTGCTTTTGGGGCACGGTGGCCAGCGCGGGTGCCTGCCCGGAGGGAAAAGCAGGCTGGGCTTCCAGCCGCAAGTGGCGGTCTGAATGCCGCAGCAAGCCCTGCCCGGCGGTGCCCAACCAAGTGTTGCCTTCGCGGTCGGGCAGCAGGCAGATGGGCTCGGTGCCTTCTTGCAGCGTTATATGGTAATGGCGCAGGTAGCGGCCTATGGCGGCCGTGTCGACGGGTGGCGGGCCGTCGGCGCGCAGGTGCAGGGCACGCGGCACGGCAGCAAGCTTCGTCGGCGCAAAGCGGCCGGTGGCCGCGTTCCTCACCGAAACGCCTCCATCGTAGTGCCCAACCCAGAGCCGCCCCGTAGCAGGTTCCTCACCCAACGAGACCACGAAATCCTCGGCCAGCCCATCTTTTTTGGTGAAGGTGACGAAGCGGGTGCCGTCGTAGCGCACCAGTCCCTCGCCGGTGCCCATCCAGAGGTAGCCCTGCCGGTCTTGCAGCAGCGCGTAGATGAAGTTCGGCTGCAAGCCCTCGGCCGGACCAAACCGCTGCAGAAATACCTGCTGGGCCTGCGCCGGCCGCGTGAGCAGCAACAGACCGCCCAGCAGCGCCAGCAACAGCAACCCCAGCCGGCGGCGGTAAATGAAATAGCGTATCAGTTTCAAGCGGAGAAAGTCACCCAATAATCTAATGGCGCAAAGTAAAAAGCCATCACCTTCGCCAGAGGCAACTTTCCGATTATCAAAGCGCCCCGCCCGGTCAATGCGACATTTTACCGGGTCGCGCTTGCAGTTGAAGGATATCAGAACGTCCTGCTGAGCGCAGCCGAAGCAGCTCTACTACCTAATTAATCCTAATTGTTGGATTACTAATGCAGTAGGTATGCACCGGCTGCGCTTAGCAGGATGTTCTGAGGTTGTTTGCTCTGCTTTTGCAAGGCTACTTGGCCACCACCTTGAACTCGGTGCGGCGGTTGAGTTGGCGGTTGCCTTTGCTGGTGTTGGGCACTTCAGGGCGGGTTTCGCCGTAGCCCACGGCCGTGAGGCGGGCGCCGGCGATGCCGTGTTGCGTGAGGTAAGTGACTACGGCCTGGGCGCGGCGCTGGCTCAGGTCCTGGTTCATGGCGGCTTCGCCCACGTCGTCGGTGTGGCCGGCCATTTCCAGCTTGAGGGCGGGCGTTTCGGTGAGGAGCTTTTGCAGGCGCTCCAACTCGGCGGTGCTTTCGGGGCGCAGGGTGGCCTTGCCGGTGTCGAAGAAAATGTTGCGCAGCACGATGGTGGTGCCCACTTCCAGTTTCTTGAGCGGGATGTCTTTCACCACCTCGGCGTAGGCCGCGCCGGCGGGTAGGTCGAAGTTTTCGGAGTGAAACAGGTAGCCCTCCTGCCGCACCACGATGCCGTAGTTGGTGCCCGAGGGCAAACTCACGAGGTAGCGTCCCGAAGTGGCGTTGCTGCGGAAAGTGGCAATGGTCTGGCCGCTGGTATTGTCGATGAGGTCGATGGCGGCGTCGAGCGGCTGCTGGCTGGCGGCATCGGTCACGGTGCCTTTCAGGATGGTGACCTGGGCGGTGGCCACGGCTACGGCGGGCGCCAGCACGGTTTGCTTCACGGGGTTTAGGCGCGAGGCCAGCAGCTGGTCTTCCTGGCTGAGCACGGGCGGCTTTTCGGGGCCAAGGAAGGTGATGCGGTAGATGTCCTTGGCGCCGAGGCCGCCGGGCCGGTCGCTGCTGTAGTAGCCATGTCGCCCTGAGGCCGAGGTTACGAAAAACACGTCATCATCGGGCGTGTTGATGGGCCAGCCCAAGTTCTCGGGCTCGCTCCACTTGCCGTTCTCAAACACGGATTTGAAGATGTCGTAGCCGCCCATCGAGTTGTGGCCTTCTGAGGAGAAGTACAGCGTCTTGCCATCGGGGGCCATAAAAACGCCTTCCTCCCCGGAACCGGTGTTGATGGTTGGGCCCAAGTTCACGGGTTGGTTGCGGCCTTCCATGTCCACTTTATAAATGTCGGAGCCGCCGAGGCTGCCCTCCACCCGGTCGCTCACGAAGTAGAGCCAGCGCCCATCGGGCGAGTAGCTGGCCGAGGTTTCGTGGGCCTTGGTGTTGATGCGCGAGCCGAGCTGCCGGGGCTTGGTCCAGGTGGTGCCAGTGAGGTTGGCTTCGAGCAGGTCGCCGCCGTTGGTGCCCACATATACCAGCATGCGCTGGCCGTCGGGGGCCAGGCCCACGGTGGCGTTGTGGTCGTCGGTATTCACGGGGGCGCCCAGGTTGGTGGCGCGGCTCCACTTCTTGCCCTGCCAGTTGGCCTGGTAAATGTCCTCGAAATAGCCGTTGCCCTCGGGGTCTTTCTTGCCGCCCGTCGAGCCCGCCCGGCGGGAGGTAATGAGAATGGTCGACTCGTCGGCCGACACCACCGGCCCATAGTCCGAATCAGGAGAGTTTAGCTCCGGCCCGGCGTTGTCGATGAATACGCGGGTGGGGTGGGCGGCCAGTTGCTGGCCATTACGGCACTGCTGCATGTGGCGCTGCAAGTCGGTGGCCGTCACCGTTTCGGCGTCGCCGCTGCGGGTATTCGTGCCGGTGGGCTGGGCCTGTTGGTATTCGGCCAGGGCCTCGCGCCACTTACCGCTCAGGTGCAGGGAGCGGGCCAGTAGGTAGTGCGTGCGCACATCGGCCGTGGCGTCGAGCTTGGCGGCTTTTTGCAGGTAGGGCAGGGCGGCGGTTTTGGTGGGCGAGTGCAGGTAGCAGTCGCCAATTTTCACGTTCAGGGCCGCGTTGTTGGGGTTGAACTGCTGGGCGGCCAGGAAGTGCGGCAGCGCGGCGGCGTAGCGCGGCGGGTCGGCGCGGTACTCGGTGTCGCCGTCCTTTAGCTCGCGGTTTGCTTCGCGCAGGCCGTCCTTGTTGTCGCCAAAGTTGTCTTTGGTGAAGGCGATGCTTTGGGCCGCGGCGGGTAGGGCGGCGGTAAGGAGCAGGAGGAGCAAACGAATAGAAAAGGGCATTATATAAAACTTAATTATTGTCGTCATGCAGAGCGCAGCGAAGCATCTCGCGTGCCGAAGTAATCCAGTAGACTTAAGTAGTTAAGGCACGCGAGATGCCTCGGCTGCGCTCGGCATGACGTGCTGTTATTCCGCCGCTTCGCCCGCGCAGCCGGCCGCGGCGGCGTACTGGTTGCCCACCGTCAAACCCAGCTCGGCGGCTTTGCGCCAGTCTTGGCAGGCTTCGTCGGCCTGGCGGAGCATTTCGCGGGCGTGGCCGCGGTTGAGGTAGGCTTCGGCGTAGTCGGGTTTCAGCTGGAGGGCTTGGCTGGCGTCGGCGGCGGCATCGGCGTATTTCTCCTGCTTGAGCAGGGCAGCGGCGCGGTTGTTCCAAGCGTAGGCATACTTAGGGTCGAGTTGCAGGGCCTGGCTGAAATCGGCGATGGCGCCGGCGTAGTCCTTGTTTTCGAAGCGGGCGCTGCCGCGGTTAGTGTAGGCCAAGGCGTTGTCGGACTTCTTCGCCAGGTAGGCGTCGTAGTCTTTCAGGGCCTGGGGCAACTGGCCGGTGCGGCGCTCAGCGGCGGCGCGGTTGAGCAGGGCGGGCAGCAGGTCGGGCTGCAGGGCTAGGGCTTGGGTGTAATCCTGCGTAGCGGCAGCGAAATTGCCGAGCTTCTGCTGGGCGCTGGCGCGGTCGTGGTAAGCATAGGCCAGCTTAGGGTCGGCCTTGAGGGCTCCGTCGAAATCGTCGCGGGCGGCCTGATAGTCGCCTTTCTCGAAGCGCAGCACGCCGCGGTTGTACCAGGCAGGCGCGTAGTCGGGCTTGGCTTTCAGGGCTTCGGAATAGTCCTGCTCGGCTTCGGGGAGGTGGTTTTGAGCTTCCTGGGCGCGGGCGCGGCCGAAGTAGCTGGCGTAGTTGCCGGGCTCCAGTTTCAGGGCCTGGTCGTAGTCAGCCTGGGCCTGCGGGTATTCTTTCAGCTCGAAATGCGTGGCGGCGCGGTTGGTGTAGGCAGCCACAAAGTCCGGCTTGGCGGCTAAGGCCTGGTCGAAGCTGCGCAGCGCGGCCGGGTAGCTCTGGGCCTGGAAGCTGGCCAGGCCGGCATTGTAAGCCTTTTCGGCCAACTGCGGGCCGGGTAGGGTGCTGGCCCGCACGGTGTCGACCTGCGCCTTCGCTGCGACGGGTGCGGCGAGTAACACGAAAATAGATAGAGCTTTTTGCATCATAGCTGGCTGATAGTTCGAAAGCAACGCATCTGTAGCGAAGATATAGGATTTTTGCTTTCGGCTTAATCCTGCACAAGAAACTTTTGCAGCGCCGTGGCGCGCCACGGCGCCGATGCCCTATCCAATTATTACCACTGACTGGTCGGTTATTTGGAAGCGGTGTGTAGCTTTGGCCCATAAACTTTAGGGGTGCTTCGCTTCGGCGCGGCTGAGATAATACCCTTGGAACCTGATTCCGGCTAATACCGGCGAAGGGAAAAGTAATGGTCCGCTCGCGGCTGCCTATGGGTGGTCCGTTGCCGGCACCCGCTATTGTTTATGGATTTGCCTCACCACCAACTTTTTCAGTTGCTATGGTTTGCTACGTAAACAATTCGCCTCAGGAAACCTCCGATTCTCAGACGCTCACGCAGCTCCTCGCCGGCCTCGCGCTGGCCGAGCAGCGCGGCCTCGCCGTGGCCGTGAACGACGAGGTGGTGCCCCGCGCCGCCTGGGCTGCGCATGAGCTGCGCGAGCACGACCGGGTCACGATTATCCGCGCCACGCAGGGCGGCTAAACGCCTGTCATCCTGAGCGCAGCGAAGGACCTTCTCACCGGTGAATGGTTTGCAGCAACTCAATTGGCGCCAGCGTGAGAAGGTCCTTCGCTGCGCTCAGGATGACAGACGATTTAAAAGCCAAACAGGAATATTTCACCGCTACACTTTCGATAGATGAAGAAAAAAGACCAGGCCCCGCAGCAGACGCTGGTGGAGCGCCAGCCGCTCACCGGCTCCCGCAAAATCTACGTGCCCGGCAAGCTGCACCCCGAAATCCGGGTGGCCATGCGCGAAATCGCTCTCGCCGACACCGAGCGCAAGTTCGATTTCGGCTTCCCTTCGGAGCAGAACGCGCCCGTGACGGTGTACGACACCAGCGGCCCCTACACCGACCCCAACGTTGAAATCGACCTGAAAAAGGGCCTACCCCGCCTGCGCCAGCAATGGATTCTGAACCGCGGCGACGTGGAGCAGCTCGCCGGCACCACGTCGGAATACGGCCAGCAACGCGCTGCCGACACCAGCCTCGACCATCTGCGCTTCGAGCACATCCAAGCCCCGCTGCGCGCCAAGTCAGGCCACAACGTGAGCCAGATGCACTACGCCAAAAAGGGCATTATCACGCCCGAGATGGAGTACATCGCCATCCGCGAAAACCAGCGTTTCGACGAGCTACCGGCCGACGACCCGCTGCGCACCCAACACCGCGGCCACAGCTTTGGGGCCAATACGCCCGAGGGCCACATCACGGCCGAATTTGTGCGCCAGGAAGTGGCCGCCGGCCGCGCCGTCATTCCCAGCAACATCAACCACCCGGAGAGCGAACCCATGATTATCGGGCGCAATTTCCTGGTGAAAATCAATACTAACATCGGTAACTCGGTGGTGACTTCATCCATTGAGGAAGAGGTGGATAAAGCCGTGTGGAGCTGCCGCTGGGGCGGCGACACGCTGATGGATTTGAGCACTGGCAAAAACATCCACGAAACCCGCGAGTGGATTATCCGCAACTGCCCCGTGCCGGTGGGCACCGTGCCCATCTACCAGGCCCTCGAAAAGGTGAACGGCAAGGCCGAGGACCTGACCTGGGAGTTGTTTCGCGACACGCTCATTGAGCAGGCCGAGCAGGGCGTCGACTACTTTACCATCCACGCCGGCGTGCTGCTGCGCTACGTGCCCATGACGGCCAAGCGCGTGACCGGCATCGTGTCGCGCGGGGGCTCCATCATGGCCAAATGGTGCCTGGCGCACCACAAAGAGAGCTTCCTCTACACGCACTTTGAGGAAATCTGCGAAATCATGAAGGCCTACGACGTGGCCTTTTCGCTGGGCGACGGCCTGCGCCCCGGCTCCATCGCCGACGCCAACGACGAAGCGCAGTTTGCCGAGCTGGAGGCGCTGGGCGAGCTCACCAAAATTGCCTGGAAGCACGATGTGCAGGTGATGATTGAGGGCCCCGGCCACGTGCCCATGCACCTCATCAAGGAAAACATGGACAAGCAGTTGAAAGAGTGTCACGAGGCGCCTTTCTACACGCTGGGGCCGCTCACGACGGACATTGCGCCCGGCTACGACCACATCACCTCGGCCATCGGCGCGGCCATGATTGGCTGGTTTGGCACGGCCATGCTGTGCTACGTGACGCCCAAAGAGCACCTCGGCCTGCCCAACAAGCAGGACGTGAAAGACGGGGTCATCGCCTACAAAATTGCGGCCCACGCCGCCGATTTGGCCAAAGGCCACCCGGGCGCCCAATACCGCGACAACGCCCTAAGCAAGGCCCGCTTCGAGTTCCGCTGGGAAGACCAGTTCAACCTCAGCCTCGACCCCGATACGGCCCGCGAGTACCACGACGAAACCTTGCCCGCCGAAGGCGCCAAAGTAGCTCACTTCTGCTCGATGTGCGGCCCGCATTTCTGCTCGATGAAAATCACCCAGGAAGTGCGCGACTATGCCGCCACGCAGGACCTGACGGCCAGCGAGGTGCTGGCCCAGGGTCTTGTGGAAAAGTCGCGTGAATTTGTGGAAAAGGGCAGCGAGATTTATCTGTAAATGGTCAAACCAGAACGTCATGTCGAGCGCAGCCGAGGCATCTCGCGTGCCGAAGTGATTAGTCTTCCGCGGCGAGATGTCTCGGCTGCGCTCGACATGACGTTCTGCTGCCCAACCTTCTAAGCCCACAACTCTATGTCCCAACCCTTCCGCCCCTACGCCCTTAGCATTGCCGGTTTCGACCCCAGCGCGGGGGCCGGTCTGCTGGCCGACGTGAAAACGTTTGAGAGCCACGGCGTGTATGGGCTGGGCGTGTGCACGGCCCTCACCATGCAAAACGACGTGTCGTTTGAGCGGGTGAACTGGGTGCCAGCGGCCGAAATTCGGGAGCAGATTCGCGTGCTATTTGCCCGTTTTAAGGTCGATTTTATCAAGATTGGCCTGGTCGAAAGCTTACCGCAGCTACTGGAACTGGTGGGCTGGCTGAAAGGGCAGAACCCGCGTCTGCAACTCGTGTGGGACCCGGTACTGAAAGCTTCGGCCGGCTACGAGTTCCACCGCAAAACCGACCGGCAGCTCATGCAGGCCCTGTGCGCCGAAATGGCCCTCGTGACGCCCAACAAGCCCGAAATATTACGCATGTGGCCCGGCGAAGAATCGGCGGAGCTGGCGGCGCAAGCTGTGAGCGCCTTCTGCCCGGTGCTGCTGAAAGGCGGCCACGACGAAGGCGAGCTATCAACCGACGTGCTCTACGCCCGCGGCCGGTGGGACTCGTTTTCGGTGACGCGGCTGCCGCACGGCGAGAAGCATGGCAGCGGCTGTGTGCTCTCGGCCGCGGTGCTGGCCAACCTAGCTAAGGGCGAAGCGCTGGTGGAAGCCTGCGAAGCCGCTAAAGACTATACCACCGCGTTTTTGGCCAGCAACAACACGCTGCTGGGATACCATTCGAAACTATAGCACCAACTCAGCTTCAGCGACACTCAACCGAACCAACCATGAAAATCAACGCGCTCCACTACATCACCACCAACGCTGAGGCGGCCGAGTTGGCCTGCCGGGGCGGGGTGCGCTGGGTGCAGCTTCGAGTGAAAAACCAGCCGCCCGCCATCTGGAAACAGCTGGCGCTCGACACGCAGGCCGTGTGCCGGCGCCACGGCGCAACACTCATCATCAACGACAATCCTGCGTTAGCGCAGGAAATCGGGGCCGACGGCGTGCACCTGGGCAAAGAAGACCTGCCACCCGACGAAGCCCGCGAAATGCTGGGTTCGAAGTTCATCATCGGCGGCACCGCCAACACCTTTGCTGATGTGCAGCGCCTGGCCGCAGCCGGCGTCAACTACGTGGGGCTGGGGCCTTTCCGCTTCACTAGCACCAAAGAGAAGCTGAGCCCGATTCTGGGCCTGGCAGGCTACACTGAAATCATGCGACAATGCCAGGCAATGGGCATTACAGCGCCCGTCATTGGCATCGGCGGCATCACGTTGGCCGACGTGCCGGCGCTGCTGGCTGCGGGGCTGCATGGAGTGGCGGTGTCCGGCGCCATTGGGGCAACTGAAAACCCGGCAGATGCAGCAGGTTTGTTTGTCAGCGAATTATCAGCAGTAAATGCTATTTAATTATTATGTTAAATAATAATCTGGTCATTGCTGACCGCACGTTTAGCTCCCGGCTGTTCACTGGCACGGGCAAATTTAGCTCGTCGGGGCTGATGGAAGAAGCCTTGTTGGCGTCGGGCTCGGAATTGGTGACGGTGGCGCTGAAAAGGGTGGACGTGGCCGATGCCGAGGACGACATCCTGCGCCACCTGTCGCATCCGCAGTTTAATCTGCTGCCCAATACCTCCGGCGTGCGCACGGCCAAAGAAGCGGTGTTTGCCGCCCAGCTGGCGCGCGAGGCACTGGAAACCAACTGGCTCAAGCTCGAAATTCACCCCGACCCCAAGTACCTGCTGCCCGACCCCATTGAGACACTGAAAGCCGCCGAGGAACTGGTGAAGCTGGGCTTCGTGGTGTTGCCTTACATCCACGCCGACCCGGTGCTGTGCAAACGCCTGGAAGAAGTGGGCGTGGCGGCCGTGATGCCGCTGGGCTCGCCCATCGGCTCGAACAAGGGCCTGCTGACGCGGGAATTTCTCGAAATCATCATCGGCCAGAGCAAGGTACCGGTAGTGGTGGATGCCGGCATTGGGGCACCTTCGCACGCCGCGGCCGCCCTGGAAATGGGCGCCGATGCGGTGCTGGTGAACACGGCTATCGCCGTGGCCGGCAACCCGGTGGCGATGGCGACAGCTTTCAAAATGGCCGTGGAAGCCGGCCGCATGGCTTACGAGGCCCGGCTAGCCGCGCCCGTGGTGCACACAGAAGCAGTGGCCAGCTCGCCGCTCACGGCATTTCTGGATATGTAGATTTTGGTTGAAAGCAGAGAATGGTAGAACGTCATGCTGAGCGCAGTCGAAGCATCTCTACCTCAGTACTAATTCAATCAAAGCAACGAAGCGGTAGAGATGCTTTGACTGCGCTCAGCATGACCGTTCTGAAATTAAAAAACCAGCTACCATGAGCTTCCGCCCCCTCTT
The DNA here is from genome assembly GCF_015694735.1 of Hymenobacter properus. Taxonomy (GTDB): domain Bacteria; phylum Bacteroidota; class Bacteroidia; order Cytophagales; family Hymenobacteraceae; genus Hymenobacter; species Hymenobacter properus. The sequence continues at coordinate 248,449 of NZ_JADQDP010000002.1, forward strand.
TGAAGCCCACCCTTGGGACGAAGTGCAAGCCAGCATCTACGCCAAGACGGCGGCCGATGTGGCGCGTGCCCTGGCCGCGCCCCACCGCACGCTGGAGGATTTCAAAGCGCTGATTTCGCCGGCCGCCGCGCCGTATCTGGAACAGATGGCGCAGCTCAGCCACCAGCTCACGCGCAAACGGTTCGGCAATACGGTGCAGCTCTACGCGCCGCTGTACCTGAGCAACGAGTGCCAGAACATCTGCACCTACTGCGGCTTTAGCCTCGATAACAAGATTGCGCGGCGTACGCTGAGCAGCGTAGAGATGCTGCAGGAAGCCGCCGTGCTCAAGGACTGGGGCTACGACCATGTGCTGCTGGTGACGGGCGAGGCCAACGTGACAGTGGGTGTGGACTACCTGGAAAAGGCCCTGCGTACGCTGCGGCCGCACTTTGCGCATCTCTCCATGGAAGTGCAGCCGCTGGACCAGGCCGACTACGAGCGCCTGATTCCCGAGGGGCTGAACACGGTGCTGGTGTACCAGGAAACTTACCACCGCGACGACTATAAAAAGCACCACCCCAAGGGCAAGAAGTCGAATTTCAACTACCGCCTCGACACGCCCGACCGGCTGGGCCGGGCCGGCATTCACAAAATGGGGCTGGGCGTACTCATCGGGCTCGAAGACTGGCGCACCGACTGCTTCTATACCGCGCTACACCTCGACTACCTCGAAAAAACCTATTGGCAGACCAAGTACAGCCTGTCATTTCCGCGGCTGCGGCCGGCCGAGGGGCTGCTGCAGCCGAAGGTGGAGATGAGCGACCGGGAACTGGTGCAGCTCATTTGCGCCTACCGCCTGCTGAACGAGGAAGTAGAATTGTCGATTTCGACCCGCGAACATCCGGTTTTTCGCGACCACGTGGTGAAGCTGGGCATCACCAGTATCAGCGCGGGCTCGAAGACCAACCCCGGCGGCTACGCGGTGGCGCCGGAGTCGCTGGAGCAATTCGAGATTTCGGACGAGCGCAGCCCCGCCGAAATTGCCGCCATGCTGCGCCGCCAGGGCTATGAGCCGGTTTGGAAAGACTGGGACGCGACGCTGGTAGGGTTGGGCCGGTAGAACGCCTCCACTCGGCCGTCATGCAGAGCGCAGCGAAGCATCTTTACCGCATTCACTAATCCTTTTCATTCAACGATTGGTTTAGCTGTGGCGGTAAAGATGCTTCGCTGCGCTCTGCATGACGTTCAAAACTTACTCTTGATGAACCCCGCCGACCTCTCGCTTTCCCCTCCCGAAACCAACCGCTACAGCCGCCACCTGCTGCTGCCCGAAATAGGCACGGCCGGCCAGCAGCGCATGAAGGCGGCCCGCGTGCTGGTGGTGGGCTGCGGGGGCTTGGGCTGCCCGGTGCTGCAATACCTGGCGGCGGCCGGCGTGGGCACGTTGGGTTTGCTCGATTTCGATACGGTGGACGACAGCAACCTGCAGCGCCAGGTGCTTTATGCCACCGCCGACGTGGGCCGGCCTAAAGCCGTGGTAGCCGCCGAAAAGCTGGCGGCGCAAAACCCGTTTATCGTCCTGCAAACACACCAGGAGCTGCTGTCGAGAGACAACGTGCTTGACCTGTTTGCCAGCTACGACATCGTAGTGGACTGCTCCGACAACTTTGCCACCCGCTACCTGGTGAACGACGCCTGCGTCATCCTCGGCAAGCCATTAGTGTTTGGGGCCATTTTTAAGTTTGAGGGGCAGGTGTCGGTTTTTAATTACCAAAACGGCCCTACCTACCGCTGCCTCTACCCGGAGCCGCCCGCGCCGGGCGACGCCCCCAGCTGCGCCGAAATTGGGGTGCTGGGCGTGCTGCCGGGCTTGGTTGGCACCCTGCAGGCCACCGAGGCGTTGAAAATCATTCTGGAACTGGGCGAGGTGCTGAGCAGCCGCCTGTTGCTGGTCGACGCCCTGGGCATGCGCTTCCAAAGCATCCGCTTCCGCGCCGTAGCGGCCAACCAGCAGCTCACCGAGCTGGCGCCCGACTACGCCGCTTTTTGTGGCGAGGCCCCGTTGCGCGCCGCACCGCAGCGCGCGCCCGAAATCACGGCCGACGAACTCAAGGCCTGGCAGCAAAGCGGCCGGCCGCTGCAGCTGCTCGACGTGCGTGAGCCGCATGAGGCGGCCCGGCGCAGCATTGGCGGGCGGCTGATTCCGCTGGGCCAGTTGGAAGGGAGGTTGGGTGAAATTGTGCCCGCTGTGCCCGTGGTGGTGCATTGCGCCAGCGGAGTGCGCAGCCAGAAAGCCGCGCAGCAGCTGCTGGGGTTGGGATTTCGGGAGGTGTATTCGCTGCGAAACGGGCTGGCCGACTACTAGCCGGCCAGGGCCTGCAGCTCGCGGAATGCGGCCACCGGGTCGGGGCTTTGCCACATGGCGCCCAGCACGGCGGCGCCCGCAAAGCCCGCCTGCCGCACGGCCGCCAGCTTTTCGGCTTCGATGCCGCCCAGGGCCAGCACTTGCGGCACGTAGCCGGTGCGCTGCCGCAGGTGCCGTAACGCCTCCGCTACGGTGGATAATTCAAAACCTGCCGCGTAGCCGCTCTTGCTGAGGCTGTCGAAAATGGGGCTCAGGAATACGTAGTCGTACTTTCGGCGGTGCTGCCGAACATCGGCCAGCGTGTGGAAAGAGGTGGATAAGGTTTGGCCAGTGGCTAGTTTGGGCCGACTGCTCGGGCTGGTTCGGGCGGCGGCGGTGAGGTGCAGGCCGCCCAGCTTCATCGTCGAAACCAGGGCCGGATGCCCGTGCAGCACCAGCCGCGCGTGGTAGCGGGCGGGCAGCTGCTCAATGATGCTGGCCATTTCGCCGGCGCTAAAGCCCGGCTTGCGCAGGTGCAGGCGGCGGAGGCCGGCGTCCAGCAGGCCGCGCATTTTGTCCGTTTCGTGCGCTACCGCTTCCGGTGCCGAAATCACGACGAGCTGCACGGCGGGTCAGGCGGTTTCGCCGGGCGCGGGCCAGTTGGCCAGCAGCGCCAGAATATGGTCGAGCCGGGCCTGCTTGGGCGCCGCGCGCCGGGCCACGGCCGTGCGCGTCCAGAAGTGGTGGCTGGCCAAGAACCGCGCCTGCAATTGAAACCAGGCGTGCTCGTCGGCAATAAGCTGGCGGGCCGTAAGCTCGTCGAACAAGCTGGTGGAGATGGGCACAAAATCGGGCCGGCCGAGGTAGTCGAGGTCGGCGTCGCAGATGATTTGCTCGAGGTGGTTGCGCGGCTCCTGCGGGTATTTTGTGGCCGTTATCAGGCCGCAAATTTGCTCGATTTGCGCGGGCGTAAAACCAAAACCCGGCAGCGTGGCGCGGGCCAGCGCGCAGCCCTCGTCTTCGTGGCCCTGGTAGCTGTGCAGGAAGCCAGCGTCGTGGTACAGCGCGGCGATGCGCAGCAACGCCAGGGCCTCGGCATCGGTCACGCCCTCGGCGGCGGCCAGCTTCAGCGCCACGGCGGCCACGTCGAGGGTGTGGTGCAGGCCGTGGTAGTAGAGCGTGGGGGAGAGGCCGCGCCGCAGCTCGTTCACGATAAAATCTTCGGCGGCTTGGAGGTTCATGCGGCAAAGCGGGCGGGCAAAAGTGCCCGGGAGGCAAGCAAAGCAAGCAGGTAAAATTCAAAACAGAAAATCAAGCGCTTATCTGAACCCAGCGGGCAGCATAATTCTGCGCCGGGTTGTCGATGTTGCGCGGGAATTAATCCATCTTTACGGCATGGAAATGGCGGCGAATCTTCCGGCCGGGCAAAAACACGGCTATAGCAGTCTGCCTGGTTCGATAATTCCCGCCCTTTACGCTTAGGTTCTACCCATGAGATGGATTTTTACGGTGCTGGCGATGTGGGCGCTCTGCGGCCCGGCGCGGGCCCAGCAGCGCTACTGGGACGCAGATTGCGACTCGCTGGCCCGGACGTTGCCACGGCAAACGGCCGACTCGGCCCGCCTGCGCACCCTCGTGCACCTGCTGGACCTGCGCCCCACCGGCGTCGAGGCCATTTCCTGGCTAGACCAGCTGCTGCTGCTGAACCAGCGCGAGCAGGCTATCGACGACGCCCCCTACCGCCGCCTGCGCGCCGGCCTGCAACTGTGGCGCCGCAACGTGCCCGCGGCCCTCGACACCATGAAGGCCGCCGTCAGCGAGTTTGACCGGCTGGAGCGTCCCATTCCGTGGCTGCTGATGAACCTGGTGGGGCTGTACAACGAGCAGAACAACATGGCGGCGCGAAAAAAATATTACGACGAGAAGCTGACGTTCTACCGCCTGCGCGGCGCCATCGAAAACATCACGGCCTGCTACGTGTCGCAGGGCGCCTACTACCGGCGCATGGGCGACTACAACCGGGCCATCAACAGCACCTTGCGCGCGGCCGACACGGCGCTGCCCTTCAGCCACAAGCTGCACATCAACGAGCTGATAGTGACCGGGGGCCTTTACGCCGACTGGGGCAACCACGACAAGGCCGTGCAATACCTGAGCCGGGCCCAGGCTATGCCGGAGTTCCGCCGCGTGCAGGGCACCAACCGGGTCTTTACTTTCCTGGCGCTGTCGAAGCTGTTTGTGCAGCAAAAGCATTTCCCCGCCGCGCTGCGCTCGGCCGATTCGGCCCTGGCCGCCCACGTGGCCGACCCCAGCGAGCAGCAAATGGACCGGGCCTGTGCCTTGGTGCAAAAAGCGGCCGTGCTGCTCCAGATGCACGCCCCGGCCCAGGCGGCGCCCTTGCTGCGCCGCGCGCAGCAGCTCGACGATTCTCTTGACCTGCCCATGTCCAGTGGGCCCGGCGAGTTTGAGCTGGACGCTACCTGGGCGCAGTACTACGCCGCGCAGGGCAACGACCGCGAGGCCGAGCAGCACTGGCTACTGGCCTACCAAAAGGCCACCCTGGCCCGCCTCGACCGCCTGCGGCCGAAATACCTGCAGGAACTGGCCGCCTTCTACGACGCCCGGGGCCAGCTGGTGGAAGCTCAGCGCTATTCGCGTGCCTACATTGCCCTGGCCGATACCTTCAAGGCTGCCCAGGCCGCCTTCAACGTGGCCCAGTACGAGGCCCAGCGTGTGGAACAGGCCCAAAGCAACCAGATAAACGACCTGCGGCAAGCCCAGGCCGTGCAGACCGAGCGCCTGCGCCTGCGCAACTGGCTGCTGCTGGGTGCCCTGCTGGTGGTGGCGCTGGTGTCGGGGCTGGGCGTGTTCATCTACCTGCAATTGCAAACCAACCGCCGCACCCTGGCCCAACTCCGCCACACGCAGTCGCAGCTGGTGCAGGCCGAGAAGATGGCGTTTTTGGGCGAGCTCACGGCGGGCATCGCCCACGAGCTGCAAAACCCGCTCAACTTCATGAAAAACTTCGCCGAAGTCAGCTCCGGCCTAGTGGACAACATGAACGGCAAGGACCCCGCCCGCTCCAAGGGATTGGAACAGGAAATTTTGAGCGGGCTGAAGCAGAACCTGCAACAAATCAGCCAGCACGGGCAGCGGGCCTCTTCCATCATCAAGGGCATGCTCGAGCATTCGCGTAGTGGCATCGGCCGGCGCGAACCCAGCGACCTCAACGCCCTGGCCGATGAGTCGCTGACATTGGCCTACCAGGGACTACGCACCGAGGACCAAGCCTTCGAGGCCCAATTGAATAAGGAATTCGACCCGCGCATGGGCACGGTGGCCGCCGTGCCGCAGGACCTGGGCCGGGTGCTGCTCAACCTGTGCACCAACGCCCTGCACGCCGTGCGCCAGCGCCAGCACGAAACCCGCCCCGACGCGGGCTACGTGCCCACCGTGGACGTGAGCACGCGCCGGCCCACCGGCCGCACCGTCGAAATCCGGGTGCGCGACAACGGCACGGGCATGTCGGCGGCGGTGCAGGCCCGGATATTCGAGCCCTTCTTCACCACCAAGCCCGCCGGGCAGGGCACGGGGCTGGGCCTGTCGCTGAGCTACGACATCATCACCAAGGGCCATGGCGGCACCCTCACCGTGGAAAGCCGCGAAGGCGAGGGCACCGAGTTTCTGATTGTGCTGCCCGGCTAGCGCCTGCCGGCGTGGCCCGCAGCTGTCGTTTCGATGGCTGCTGACCTCGGCGCGAAATCACAGTTCGTTCGCTGCTGATTAACATTGCCGGGAACTACGGCCGGGGAGCGCCCGGCCGGCAGCTGCTTTCCATTCATGGCTCATTACTCAAACAGCGACCTATTTTTTGTCACTCCCTTGGTGTATGGGATGGTGGGCGCCCTGCGCAAGTTCCTGGACCTGCCCCGTCGCCTACCCGTCTGGAACCGCGCCCTGAACTGGATTTGGGTGCCGGGCGCGGCGCTGTTTGTGGCGTCTCAGGCGTTGAATTTGCAAACCACGACGCTGGGCGACGTGTACTGGCTGTTGGCCCTGGGCGTGATAATGGCCATGCTGCTGGTGCTGCGCGACTACCGCCCGGCCCGCTCGCTGCTGCTGGCCATGGCGCCCTTTGTGCTCTACAAGCTGGTGGAATACGTGCTGGAAACGCCCCAGGGCAAAATTCCCAAACAGTACGATTCGGCCCTTGATACTTCGCAGGCCTTCGTCATCATTTGGCTGTTTACCTTCATTTTCATTGCCCGCAGCCAAAAAAAGCAGCTCGAAAAAGAGCAGGCCTTGCGCGAGGAGGAAGAGAAAGCCAAGCGCCTCATCGAGGCCCAGAACGCGCAGCTCGAACACCTGGTGGCCGAGCGCACCGCCGCCCTCACCAACCAGGCCGAAGAGCTGCGCACGGCCCTCACGGAGCTGCGTACTACGCAGGCCCAGCTCATTCAGAGCGAGAAGATGGCCAGCCTGGGCGAACTCACGGCCGGCATTGCCCACGAGATTCAAAACCCGCTCAACTTTGTCAACAACTTTGCCGAGGTGAGCGCCGAGCTGGTGACCGAGCTGGAAGAGGAGCGCGAAAAACCCGACCGCGACCTGGAGCTGGAAGCCGACCTGCTGGCCGACCTCAAGCAGAACCTGCAGAAAATTCACCAGCACGGCGGGCGGGCGGCCAGCATTGTGCGGGGCATGCTGGAGCACTCGCGCGCCAGCTCCGGCGAGCGGGTGCCCACCGACCTCAACCAGCTGGCCGACGAGTACCTGCGCCTGGCCTACCACGGCCTACGGGCCAAAGACAAAACCTTTAATGCCACCCTCAAGCCCGAGTTTGACCCCAGCCTGCCGCCCGTGGCCGTCATCGCCCAGGACCTGGGCCGGGTGCTGCTCAACCTGCTCACCAACGCCTTCTACGCCGTGAAGCAGCGCCAGCAAAAGGGCGAGCCCGGCTACGCGCCCACCGTGAGCGTGAGCACCCGGCGCGTGGGCGACGACGTGGAAATCCGGGTGCGCGACAACGGCACGGGCATGCCCGAGAGCGTGCAGGCCAAAATCTTCCAGCCCTTCTTCACCACCAAGCCCACGGGCGAGGGCACGGGGCTGGGCCTCTCGCTGAGCTATGACATTGTGACCCAAGGCCACGGCGGCACGCTGGCCGTGGAAAGCCGCGAGGGCGAAGGCACCGAGTTTGTCATTAGCTTGCCGGTGTAAAAACCTGTTTGGTTGCGTTGCTGCCTCCCTGCTGCGCCTGGGCCTGATGGCCTACGGTCGTGCGTTGCGCGGGCACGACGGCCGCCCGCAGCCGGACGGGGTTGGACCATTCGGGCCGGCTGGTGGAGCTGCACCGCCCTTTCCATTGTCGGCAGTGCCGCGTAGCTATGTTCACCTCCATTACCGACTACTTCATTCCCGCTGGCTTTACCGGTAGCCTCGACCTGCGGCGGCGGGTGCGCATCATCGTCAATACCGTGCTGCTCACCGGCCTGTTCTCAATCAACTTTATGTTGTTGTGCTGGTGGGGCGATTTGCTGCCGGGGCTGTACGTGCTGCTTTTTGGGGTGGTGAGCTTTGTGCTGTTGCTGTTTGGCTACCGCGCCGGGTGGTATTCGCACGTGGTGCTGGGCTATGCGTTTGTGTTTGTGGGCTACCTCACGGTGGCGGTGAACTCGGCCTACCAGGGCGGCTACTACGCGGCCACTACCTGGTGGCTGGGGCTATGCAGCGTCATTGCCACCTTCCTGCTAGGACGCCGGGCAGGGTTGATTTATTTTGGCCTGGGCCTGGCCACGGTGCTGGCTTTTTGGGGAGCGGAACAGCTGCACTACCGGTTTCCGAACCAGGTGCCGGCTGCCAAGGCTCAGTTCTGGCACCTCGACATCCTGGTGGGGCTGATGCTGATTCTGCTGGTGGTAACGCTGGTTTTTGACAGCATCAACGCCCAGGCGCTTCAACTCGTGGAAGCCCAGAACGCCCAGCTCGAGCAGTCGCTGGCCAACCTGCACGCCGCCCAGGCCCAACTGGTGCAGCGCGAGAAAATGGCCTTTTTGGGCGAACTCACGGCTGGTATCGCCCACGAGCTGCAAAACCCGCTCAACTTCATGAAGAACTTCGCCGAAGTCAGCACCGGCCTCGTCGACGACATCGACGGCCCAGCCGTGCCCCACGAACCTGGGGCTCGGCTCCAGGGCGAGATTCTGGCCGGTCTGAAGCAGAACCTGCGCGAAATCAGCCAGCACGGGCAGCGGGCCACGGCCATTATTAAAGGCATGCTCGAGCATTCGCGCACAGGCACCAGCCAGCGCGTACCCACCGACCTCAACGCCCTGGTGGAAGACAGCCTGCGCCTGGCCTACCAGGGCCTGCGCGCTAAAGACAAGACCTTTAGAGCCGAGCTCAACACCATACTCGCCCCGGCCCTGCCCCCGGTGGCCGTGGTGCCGCAGGACCTGAGCCGCGTACTCATCAACTTGCTCACAAATGCCCTTTACGCCGTACAGCAGCGCCAGCGCCAAGCCGACTCATCTTACCGCCCCGAGGTGACGGTGCAAACCAGCGCCGGCCCAGGCGGCGTGGAAATCCGGGTGCGCGACAATGGCACGGGCATTCCCGACGAGGCCCGGGCCAAAATCTTCCAGCCCTTCTTCACCACCAAGCCCACGGGCGAGGGCACGGGGCTGGGCCTCTCGCTGAGCCACGACATCATCGCCCAGGGCCACGGTGGCACGCTGAGCGTCGAGTCTCAACCGGGGAATTTCACCGAGTTTCTGATTAGCTTGCCACTTAATTAGGTGCGCCTGTTTCAGAACCACTTAGCGGTTTGTTTGTCTATAGGTTTTCTGGCTGGTCATATTGCCAACGCTCTCTTTGCCAGCAGGCATTTGGGCTTGTTTCTGGCCGGAAACCCCAACGCTAGTCAGCGGCCCGCGAAAGCAGCCGGCTGGCGTTGGGCCAACCGGCTAGGCCTTCTCAGAATAGGAATCTGCTTTTTCTCCATCCGCGTTTAACCGTCGATTCTTGCGCCAAATCGTTACGCTCTTTTCCGTGTTACTGCCTAAGTCCGGCTGGCGGCGGCTGGCGCTGATGGGCTGGTTGCTGCTCCTGCTCCCGGCTTCGGGGCGCGCGCTGCCGGCACCCGCGCCGAAGCCCCCACAAAGCCGGGCCGTGGACAGCCTGCGCCACCTGCTCTCGCTGCCCCAAACCAACTACGACCAGGTGCTGCTGCTCTGCCAGCTCAGCGACCAGCTCTGGACGCAGCGCACCGACTCGGCCGCCGTGTACGCCTACAAGGCCCTGAACCTGGCCCGCCGCATTGGCTACCGCCACGGCGAAGGCGAGGCCCTGAACCGCCTGGGCGCCGCCCTGCGCGAAAGCAACCTGGCCCGCGCGCTGGAAGTGTTTCAGAAGTCGCTGCGCATTGCCGAAGCCACCCACGACCGCGCCCTGGCCGCCCAGAACCTGCGCAGCATCGGCATCATCTACGTGTACCTGCGCGACCAGCGCCAGGGGCTGGCCTACTATTTCCGGGCCTTGCGCCTGGGCGAGGAGCTGCGCGACGACCGCCGCGTGGTGATTGAGCTGAGTAACATCGGGCTGGCCTACGACCTGTTCAACCAACTCGACTCGGCCCGTATTTTCCAGGAAAGGGCTTACACCCTGGCCCGGCGCCTGCACACGCCTACCAACTACATCCTCTACGGCTTGGGCAACGTGGCCCGCAAGCAAGGCCGCACGGCACAGGCCAAAGCCTTTTACCGGGCCAGCATCGCCGAGTCGAAGCAGGTGCAACACCTGCGCAGCCTCAATTTTGCCTACGTGGGCCTGGCCACGCTCTACCAGCAGCAGGGCCAGGCCGATTCCAGCATCTACTACGCCCGCCTGGGCTGCCAGGCCGCCCAAACCAACGGCTTCCTGCGCGGTGTGCTCAACGCGAGCAACTTGCTCACGCAGGACTTTAAGGCCCGCCGCAACGCCGACAGCGCCCTCAAGTACCAGAGTTTGAAAATCCTGATGCAGGACACGCTCTTTGGCCAGGAAAAAGTGATGCGCCTGCAAGCCCTCAACTACCGCGAGCAGCAGCGCATGCAGGAGGCCGCCGCGGCCCAGGCCGCGCTCAAGGCCCGCTACCGCACCTACGCCCTGGTGGCGGGGGTGGTGGCGCTGCTGGCCCTGGCCTTGCTGCTAGGCCGCCACGCCCGCCAGCAGCAGCGGGCCCGCGAAGCCCTGGAGCAGTCGTTGGCCGAGCTGAAAACGGCCCAAGACCAATTGGTGCAGCGCGAGAAGATGGCCTTTTTGGGCGAGCTGACGGCCGGCATTGCCCACGAGCTGCAAAATCCGCTCAACTTCATGAAAAACTTCGCCGAAGTCAGCTCCGGTTTGGTCGACGATATCAAAGGCGAGGGCCCGGCCCGCTCCACGGGGCTAGAGCAAGAAATATTGAGCGGGCTGAAGCAAAACCTGCAGCAAATCAGCCAGCACGGGCAGCGGGCCACGTCCATCATCAAGGGCATGCTCGAGCACTCGCGCGCGGGCACCAGCCAGCGCATGCCCACCGACCTCAACGCGTTGGTCGACGACAGCCTGCGCCTGGCTTACCAGGGCCTGCGCACCAAAGACAAGGACTTCAGCGCCGAGCTTAGCACGCATTTCGACGCCGCATTGCCCGCGGTAACCGTGGTGGCCCAGGACCTGGGGCGCGTGCTCATCAACCTGTTCACCAATGCCTTTCATGCCGTGCAGCAGCGCCAGCGGCAAGGCGCCGACTCGGACTACCAGCCGCAAGTGAGCGTGAGCACCAAGCGGGTGGGCAATGACGTGGAAATTCGGGTGCGCGACAACGGTGTGGGCATTCCCGACGGCATCAGGGCCAAAATATTCCAGCCCTTTTTCACCACCAAAGCCGTGGGCGAGGGCACCGGTCTGGGCCTCTCGCTGAGCCACGACATCGTGACCACCGGCCACGGCGGCACCCTCACCGTGGAAAGCCAGGAAGGCCAGGGCACCGAGTTTGTGGTGCGGCTGCCGGCCTAGCCGCTGCTGTTCCGCCGCAGGGAATACGGTTAGAGCAATTCCCCCAATTCATCCTGCATTAGAAAGGCAACGGGCGGCTTTACCTTTGAAGCAACCAAATTCAATAAGGAATCTACCCATGCAAATCCTGGTGGTTGACGATGAAACCGATGTGCGCGACTTGTTCCAGCAGCGCTTCCGGCGCGAAATCCGGAGCGGCGAGTGGAGCTTCAGCTTCGCGTTTTCGGGCGAGGAGGCGCTGGATTTTCTGCGCCAGCACCATTCCGAGGTGCTCATCATCCTCTCCGACATCAACATGCCCGGCATGAGCGGACTCGACCTGCTGGGCCACGTGAAGGAGGAGTTCGAGATGCCGCCCACCACCATGATGATGATTACGGCCTACGGCGACGACGACAGCCACCGGAAGGCGTTGGCCTTAGGCGCCCACGATTTTTTGAGCAAGCCGGTGGATTTTGCCGTGCTCAAGGAAAAGCTGGCGCATTTGCGGCCGGCTTAACGGAGACAGCCCGGCAGCAGGTCATGCCGAGCGCAGCGAAGCATCTCGCTTGTGGCAGTAATTTTAATCCCGTGGTTTACTATTGCACTTGCACGCGAGATGCTTCGCTGCGCTCGGCATGACCGTTCCCAACGCGTGGCCACTGCTCCATTATAATCAGTTGTATGAAAACTAAAATTCTGGTGGTCGACGACGAAACCGACCTGGAGCTGCTGATTAAACAGAAATTCAGACGCAAGATTCGGGAGCAGGCCTACGAGTTTGTGTTCGCCACCAACGGCGAAGAAGCCTTGGCGCGCATCGACGAGCACCCCGATACCGACATCATCCTCTCCGACATCAACATGCCGGTGATGGACGGGCTGACCCTGCTCACGCGCACCCACTCCGAGCACCCGGCCATGAAAACGGTCATCGTGTCGGCCTACGGCGACCTGGGCAACCTGCGCACCGCCATGAACCGCGGCGCCTTCGACTTCGTGGTGAAGCCCGTGGACTTCGCTGACCTGGAGGTGACCATCGAAAAAACCGCCGACCAGGTGCGCCAACTGCGCGAAACCCTGCGCGCCATCCAGGAAAACAACATCCTGAAGATGTACGTGGATGAAACGGTGCTCAACTTCATGACCCGGCCCGACTTCGAGAACCGCCTGCTGGCTTCCGAAACCGTGGAAGCCACCGTGGTTTTCCTCGACATCTGCGGCTTCACGGCCTTGGCCGAAAAGCTAAACCCCACCGACGTGGTGAGTTTGCTCAATACTTACTTCGACCTGATTGTGAAGGAGGTAATCGCGCAGGGCGGCCACGTCGATAAGTTCATGGGCGATGCCGTGATGGGCGTGTTCCGCGGCGAGCACCACCTCGACCGCGCCATTGATGCCGCCCTCTCGGCCCGCGCCGCGCTGAAGAACAGCGAAACGCCGCTACCCCAAGGCTTCGACTACCGCCCCGAAGTGAGCATCGGCGTGAACACCGGCGAAGTGGTCTCGGGCAACATCGGCTCGGCCTCGCTCAAGCGCCTGGACTACACCGTCATCGGCGACGTGGTGAACATGTCACAACGCCTGCAGTCGGCCGCCAAAGCCGGCCAGATTATCATCAGCGAAGCCGTATATGAGCGGGTGAAAGAGTCGTTTCACTGCCAGTTTGTGGGCGAAGTGACGCTCAAGAACAAGGCGCTGCCGGTGAAGATTTACGAAGTGGTGGAATAGCCATCTTACCTGTCATGCTGAGCGCAGCGAAGGACCTTATCACGCAACAATGACTTGTTCAGCCGTGATAAGGTCCTTCGCTGCGCTCAGCATGACACTAGGGGTGGCTTACCCTGCCAGCTCCCGCATCTTCTCGTTCTGGGTGCGAATGCGCTGGCAGAGCATGCGCAGGATGTTGCGCAACACCTCGGCGCGCTCTTCCATCACGTCGTAGAAGTCCTCCTGGTCGATGCGGAAAGCCAGCACCTGGCTCAGCGCCGCGGCCGAGGCGGAGCGGGGCTCGGCATCGAGCAGGGCCAGCTCGCCGAAGAAGTCGCCGGGGCCGAAGGTGGCCAGCTGCTGCTCGCCGTTGAAGATGCCTACCTGCCCGTCGTGCAGGATGAAGAGCGAGGTGCCGATGTCGCCCTTGGCAAAGATTTCCTCGCCTTCGTGGAACGTTACCTCTTTCATGATAGGCACAATGCTGCTGAGCACGTTTTCGGGCGTGGAGGCAAATAGGGCGGTGCTTTTGAGCACCACCACGCGCTCCAGGGCAGAGACGCGGGTTTCGGATGTGGCAGCGTGGCTCATGGAAATGGGCGAAATGGATAGCGGCCGGCCGGTAAGGGCTTCCAGCGCGCGGCCGGCTAGCAGGGCGCTTTCTTGCAGCAGCGCCAGGGGCGAGTGAAGGTAGGGCCGGAGCAGCGCCTCGGCGTCGGGTTCGGTGGGTTGCCAGTGGCGCAAGGCCACGCTCAGCGTCCAGGTGGTGAAGGCGGCCGGGCCGCGGCGTAGCAGCAGCGTCGGCAATGGCTCTTCGGCCACGGCCAGCGCGGGTGCCACTGGCGGCGCTATGGCACTGCCCGCGGCAGCTGCGGGGCCAGCCGGGGCCGGGTGGTGAATGGCTACACCGGCGCTGGTGAGCGTGGCAAAAATGCGGGCCTTTTCGGCCAGCGGGGTGTCGTCAAGCAGGGTTTGCAGCCCCTGATAAATAGTGCGCGGAATCAAGTTGTCGAGAATTTCGAGGGCGTTGGCCTGGCGCTCGCGGGCGGCGTGGGCTACGTTGCGCTGGGCCGTGGCCACCGACTCCGCATCGTACAGTTGGGCCAGCAGGCCGAACACCCGCTGGTGCAATAGCTCAAACTCGTACTGCACGGGGGCCTGCAGGGCCGGGCGCGGGTCGGCCACCAAGCCGCGCAGCAATTGGGCGGCCAAGCCAAATTCTTCGCGCAGCAGGCGTTCAAACAGCGGCGTTTCGGCAGGTTCGGCCGGGAAGCGGCGCAGGGCCCGCAGCGCTACCAAGCGGGAAAACAGGTTGGGCCGCTGGGCCAACTCGACCAGGGCGGCGCGGCTGGCGGGCGCGTCCAGGCGCTCGAGCACGGTGGTGAGGCGGTGGGTAATGGCATTGCCGGGCTCGTGTGCAAGGGCTTCGCGCACCAGCGGCACCACGGCGGGGCCTAGGGCCACAAGGCTGTCGGCGGCAGGCTGCCAGCGCTGCTTGTCGCCCAGGGCATGCAGCAGGTAGGGCGCCAGAGCGGTATGCCCCACGGTGCCAATGGCGGCCAGCGCCGCCTGAGCTTCGGCCGCATCGGTACTGCCGAGGCTGCGCTCCACTAGCTCAATCTGCACATCGAGCGGAAAAAAAGCCAGCAGCGCCAGGGCGGCGCGGTGGGTGGCCGGGGTGGCGGCTAACTCGCCAAGGTTAGCTTGGGCGGCGGCGTGCTGGGGGGTGGTTTCGAGGCTGCCGCGCAGGGCCCCCTGGCGCACGGCCAGGTCGGTGCTTTCTAATAGAGCCGTCAGTGTGGAAACCTCAGGCGCAGCGGCGGCAAACTCGCGGGCGGCAGCTTCGCGCACAGCAGGGGCGGGGTCATGGTGGGCGAGCTGCTGCAGGGTGTCGAGGGGTAGGGGGCGCACTTCGGGGGTGGCCAGCAGGGCCAGGCGCACCCGCTCGTCGGGGTGCTGGAGCAGGGCAGGGGCGTGAAGGGCCAGAGCTTGGGGCTCGCGCTGGTGCAGCCAGCTCATGGCATTCAGTACTTCGAGCGGGTGGGCGCTTTGCAAGTGGCCAAGCACCACCTGGCGCGCGGCGTCGGGCAGGGCCAGGTCGGCGGTTTCGGCGAAGCGGCGGCCCAGGCCTTCCTTCAACTCGGCCAGGTAGCTGCGGTAGGTACGGGCCAGCAACAACAGCGCCAGCAGCAGCAAGGCACCCATCCAAATGAAAGGCGCTACCCCGCTGAGCCAGCCAGTGTAGCGGAACATGAAAAACAGTAGCCCCGTGAGGCCCATGCCTAGCGGCTCATAAAAGCCCTTGGCCAGCGTGTGCGCGGCCAGGCGCTGCTGCGGCGCCAGCGGCTGAAACAGCACTAGAAACACCGGGTCGAACACGGTGCGGCGCAGCACTTCCAGTAGCAAATACAGGCCGCAGAAAAAGGCCAGCTGGCCGGTTTGGGAGTAAGCGCCTGTGGCTTGCAAGCCCCCGAAAATGGCCAGCGCTGCCAGCGCCACCACCGGCAGTAGCCGCAGCGACCATTGCACGCCGTATCGCTCCAGGGCCTGCCGGCTCACCAGCAGCTTGAAAAACATGGCCGCGAGGTAAGTGCCGCCCAGCACCCAGCCCACCGAGCGCATCACGTCTTCCGACGCGTGAAACTTATGCTTCACATTGAGGAAAAACATGTACTCGACGCCCGTAAGCACGGCCCCGATGGCCAGCAAACTCATGCACATGGCCAGCACCAGCTCGCTGCCGCCAAACAGCTGCCGGGCCAGCTGGCCCGGCGCCCGCTGGGGCCGCCGCACCGGCCGGGCAGCGGCCTCCACCACGTGCGAGCCGAGCGTGGCGCGCAAGGCAAACAACGCCGCCAGATACGCCGCAAACGACACACCTAGCAGCACTGGCAGCTGGGCATCGCCGTGGATGAGGGCGGCCAGCAAGGCGCCCAGGGCCTTGGCCGGCATATCGCCCGAGCTGATGACGCTGAACAGGCGCTTGCTCTGGCGCACATCAAACACCACCGCCGACACGCCCCAGAATTCCAGGTTGGTGAGCAGATAAATAACCCGATAGCCGGCCATTATGGCCACCGCAGCCGCCACCGAGTGGCCGAATACCACCAGCGCGCCCACTGCGCCCACTAGTGCGACCACGGCCAGCAGCACGCGCACGGCCAGCTTTTTCAGCAGCAGGTGGTGCTCGAAGTAGGTGTAGATTTTGCCCACGGCCATCATGGCGGCGGCGCCGGCCAGGTAGCCGAGGGGCAGGCTGAGCTCGGGCTCGTGCTCCAGCAGCAGCACGTTAGCCGCCACGTACACCAGCACCGAACCGATGCCGAGCAGGAAGTTGTGCAGCAAAAACAGCCCCACGGTGCGGGTTTCGCTGGCTTTGATGCCGAACAGGCGTTGAAGGGAGGTGGCCGAGAGCATGCAGAAAGAACGGCCGGCACCACCGGGCACAGCCGTTGCCAAAGATACGGGCGCAAAAAGCCGCGCCGCACAACGGCCCACGCGGCCCGCTCCTTTAGCGCCTCGCGGCGGGCGTGGGCGGAAAGGTGAGCAGGAAGGATGTGCCGAGCCCTTCGATGGAATTCACTTCGATGGCGATGTCGTGCAGGTCGGCAATGGTGCGGGCGATGCTCAGGCCCAGGCCATAGCTGTCGGCATCGGCCGCGGCGCCTTTGTCGAAGCGGTGAAAGAGGTGGGGCAGCTGCTCCTTGGCAATGCCCTGGCCGGTGTCGCGCACTTCCAGCACGTAGCCCCGGCCGGTGGGATCGGGCCGGCCCAGTAGGTACACCTGCCCGTTTTCGCGGTTGTACTTGATGGCGTTGCTCACCAGGTTGAACAGCAGCGTGAATAGCAGCCCGCGGTTGCAGCGCTCCACCACAAAATCGGGCTCCACAAGGCAGGTGAGGGTTAGGTTCCGCACGGCCAGCCGGTCCTGCACTTCCTCGCTCACCTCGGCCGTCAGCTCTTGCAGGCGCACGGAGTCGGTGCGGGTAAACTGGTCATTCTCAATCTTAGAAATCATGAGCAAAGACTTGATAATGGTGCGCAGGCGGTGCACGGTGCGTTGCGACTCCACCACGCGCAATTGGTTTTCTTCCGACAGGCTTTCGTCGGCCAGCATGTTGTCGAAGCGGTATTGCAGGGCAGCCAGCGGCGTCAGCAGCTCGTGCGAGGCATCGGCAATAAACTTGCGCTCCTTGCTGAACGAGGCCTGAATGGTGGCCATCATCTCGCGCAGGCTCTCGTCGAGGTAGCGGAAGTCGTCGGTGCTGGTTTCCACCGGGTCAAAATCGAACGCCGGCGGGTAATGGCTGTTGCGCAGCCGCTGCCGGATGATGGTGTAGAACGGCGCCAGCAGGTAGCGGAAAAAAGCCAGGTCGGCGAGCGTGGTGAGGGCCACGCCCAGCAGCAGCAGGTAGAAGGCGTAGCGCCGGAAGTTGCGTTCCGTTTCGCCGATACTGTCGGTGCTGCGCCCGATTTCGAGTAGGTAATTCTGCCCGTTCTGGGCAAAGGAGTAGCTCAGCACGCGGTAGGGCACGATTTCGTCTTCCACAGCCCGCTTCGAGTCCTCGATGACGTCGATTTTGGGCCCTGGCACAATGGTTTCGAGCGAGATGAACTCCTCCTTGAGCAGGTTGTAGCTGCCGTAGGACGACTGCTCGCCGGCAATGAAGGCCGAAATGCCAGTTCGCCGAATCAGGCGCAGCACCTTCTCCTTTTTCTGCACCAGGCGCTGGTCGGTGGCCAGCAGGGCCAGGCGGCTCATCACCGGCGGCAGCCCCACCACCAGCAGCAGCAGAATGGCCACCCGGGACAGGGCATTGAACAAGGAAAATTTGGTGCTGAGCTTCAAAGCAATGCGAGTGAAGAGCCGAGGTGGGAAGCGCGCAAGCTACAGCCGGGCCCGGTAGCCCATCCCCCGCACGGTTTCGAGCCAGTCGGTGTCGGCGTACTGGCCCAGCTTCTTGCGAAGGTTCTTAATGTGGGCGTCGATGAAGTTGGAGTCGAAGCCGGTGTCGGCCAGGTTTCCCCAGATGTGCTCGGTGAGCTGCAGGCGCGTCAGCACGCGGTTTTTGTGCAGCACGAGGTAGCTCAACACGTTGAACTCCTTCACCGACAAGCTCACTTCCTGCCCCGCGCAAAACAGCTGCCGCGTTTGCAAGTCCAGCTCAAACGCGCCGCAGGCCACCCGGGGCTTGTGCAGCCCAAAGCGCCGCCGCGTGATGGCGTGCATGCGGGCCAGTAGTTCGGGCAGCGAGAAGGGCTTGGCCAAATAGTCGTCTGCGCCCAGCTCCAGCCCGCCGATGCGGTCTTCCACGGCCGAGCGGGCCGTGAGGATGATGACGGCGGCCGTCAGCTCGTTTTGTTTGGCTTCGGCCAGCACCTGCAGGCCGTCGCCGTCGGGCAAGCCCAGGTCGAGTAGCACGAAGTCGAAGGGGGTGTCGGCCAGTTGGGCGCGGGCTTCGGCGGCCGTTCGGGCCACCGTGCAGGCAAAATTGTGGTTGTGCAGGAAGATGCCCAGCTCGCGCGCTAGGGTGCGCTCGTCTTCCACAATCAAAACGGTCATGAGCGAAGTAAAAACAGACCCGCCGTGCGGTTACAGGTTGAGGGAAAGGCTGGTGGTGAAGTAGGAGCGCGCCCCGGAGGCATCCTCCGGCAGCAGGTTCACGGGAATGGCGTAGCGCCACGCCACCTGCAGCGCCACCACGCCCAGCGAATAGGTCACGGGCACGCGCAGCTCGTAGTTGAGCACCTGAAAGCGCGTCTTGGTGGTGGTCGCGAGGGTCGTTTTGCCGCTGCCACTGTTGCCGCGGCCGTTGCCATTGCCGCGCTGCACCTGCTGCACTAGGCTGGTTTCGGCAAAGCGCTGCGTCCCAGCTGTCACGCTCACGCGCGGCTCGATGGACAGGTAGCCTTTGTCTGTGAGCACCTTCTCGAACTCGAAGTTGCGGGAGTTATCGAGCACCAGAAAAAAGTCGCTGGTTTCGCCGAACAGGTAGGCTGCGTTCAGGCGGGTGTACACGTAGCCCCAGTCCCAGCCCACGTAGCCATCAATGGAGTTGTTGACGCTGGACTTGACGAGCGGGCTGTTGGGCGCAAACAGAAAGCGCGAGTAGCTTACCGAAGCATCCACCGTTTTCGATAAGTCGCCATCCCAACCGGCCGACAGGTCGGTTTCGTCCAAAAAAGTACTGGTGTTGAGCAGGTTGTAGCCCACTGCCGAGCCCCACACGCCCCAGCGGCTTTTATAGATGAGTTCGCCGGCTGTGTAAGGGTAGCGCGTGGTTTGGGTGCGGCCAAAAAACGACGAGTTGCTGCCGTAGCTCAGCGCCGCCGTGAAGCCGCCGTGGGCCGCGCTAGCATCAGCTGGGGTGGCCGAGCTGCCGGTTGGCAGCCCGCTGCCCACGTCCTGCGCGGCCGCAGGCCGGCCACTCAGGCACTGACCAAGAAACACCAACAGGACAGCGGTTCGGTAGAAAAAGCGCATGGATAAGCCCGTTGTCGTTATCGATGCCCGCGCCCCGCGCCTACTGAGCGGCCCACGCCCCCTGCCCCGGCTCCGCGGGCACCCCGGCCGCCACCGGCCCCGGCGCCCTGACTGCCGCGCGCCCCGCGGGCGCTCCGCTCCGGCCGGCTGCCCCGGGCCGACGCGCTGTTGCCGGGGTTTTCGGAGGCACCGTCATCCACCCGTTCGGGCTTGGGCTTGCGTTCGGTTTGGGGCACGGCTTTCACGGGTGGCTCGGTGCCGGGCGCGGTCTGCGCCGGGGCTTGGGCCACAGGCTGCGCGCCTTGGGCAAACTCGGGCACGGCCTGGGCCTGCGCCCGGGCAGCCCCGAGCAGCAGCCCCAGAAAAAGAAAGCGAAACACGATTTTCATGATAAGCAAACCCGGTTTCCCGGCAGAATGGAAGGAGGCAAATTACAACGTAGCAAAGCCCGGGTGGCTGCTAAGCGACAAAGCCGGCCGCACCCCCGAGTAGCTCAGAAGCGCGGCCGGCGCATGTGCGATGGGCTTTTAGTGGCCGTGGCCGCGGCCACCGCCGTGGCTGCCGGCGCTGTGGCCGCCGCCCAGATGGCCCCCGCCGGCATGGCTGTGCTCGCCGCGGGCGCTGCGGGTGGCGTGGTCGACGCCTCGGCCACTGCGGGCCACGGCGCTCACGGCGGCGCCTTTGTCGGCACCGGTCAGAGTAGTGGTCTGGGCCACGTTGCTCACGGTCTGGCCGTGGTTGGCGGGGGCGCCGGCTTTGCCGTCGCGTTCATCGTCAGCATCGTGCTGGCGGGTGGTGGCTGGCTTCACGGCGTGCGAGGCGGAAGCGGGGGCTTGCGCCATTGCGGCCACGGTGCACAGCAGCGCAGCAGCGGAAAAAAGCATCTTTTTCATGAGTTGGAACTGATAAGAAGGTGAAGAATGAAACAAACCTATCAGGCCAACATGATGCGAAAATGATAAAACGCCAGACTGGGTTGCGGGCCAGATTAGATGATATTTGGCAGCTGGGCTCCATGTCCCCACCAAGCGCAAAGCCCTGCCTTCCCATAAGCCAAATGGCAGGGGAGGCGGGGCTCGGCAAACGAGATACGAAGCCCCTTGCGTGCATCGGCTTTGCTTCATGAATTAATACACCTTGAGCTGCCGGCTGAAGCTGGTGTTGCTTTGCTCGTTCCAGGGTAAATGGCTTCGGCCGTGAGGCTGAACGTTACTGTCTTCTTCTGTTGCGGCGCTCGGTTGATGCGCTCGAAGGCTTTGAGCTGCTTCTGCGGCATGGCTGCCTTGGCGAGCATGCTGTAGTGGTTCTCGTCGAGGTAGATGGCTTGCTGGGCCGGGTTCACCACCAGCGTGTCTTCGGGCGCGGCTTGGGCCGTCAGGCTATGGCCCAGCAGGCTGGCCAACAGCAAACCCGTGCTCAAAACGAGCTTCAGCAGCTTCTTGCCAAACCCACCGCGCGGGCTCCGAGGCTACGCGTAAATATGTGCCTATTGCGTAAGGCGTCTAAAATACAGAAAGCCCACCGGCTTTGGGCCGATGGGCTTTGCTGCCGGCGGGTTGCAGCCGGTTACAGCCGGTTACAGGCGGAACTGGGCGCCCACTTTGATGCCGAAATTGTTGGTGTTGGGCACGTCGCGGTAGGTGAGGCGGTGAATGAAATCGACGCGGATGAACTTAAAGATGTTTTCCACGCCGTAGCCCACTTCCACGTAGGGGGTCGAAATCTGGCCGGGCAGGTCGGGCGAGTCGCGGTTGATGCGGCGGCTGCGGTCCGAAAGTTTGCCGTAGAGCACGTTGCCAGTGGCCACAAAGCGCCAGTTGAGGGCGCGCAGGCCGGGAATGGCGTTGATGAACAGGCCTTCGAAATGGTGGTCGAGGCGCAGCGAGGCCGAGCGGTCCGTCACGAACTCGAAGTAATTCATCAGGTTGAACGCGTTGGCGTTGTAGAAGGGCGTCTGGTTGCCCAGCGGCGTTTTCAGGATGAAGTAGGGCAGGGCCGTGGGAATGTAATTGCCCTCGGCGCGGTAGGTGAGGCGGCCCAGCTGGCCCAGCGACACGCTGTGCTGCACCGACAGGTTGAACTTGTGGTACATGAAGTTGCCATGCGTCCAGTCGATGGCGCCCAACGTGTAGCGGAAGCCAAACACCGGCCAGCGCTTCAGGCCCACGGCCCGGCGGCGGTTTTCGCTCTGCACCAGGTTTTCGTCGGGCGCGTAGCGCGATTCCGACACCAGCTCGCTCAGGTGTAAAATGTTGGAGCCGGGTTCGTCGGTGGGCATGGGAGCACCGGGGCCGGAAGGGCGGGAGTGAATTTCAAACAGCGGGTTGACGTACTGGTAGCGCAGCGTCATGGTCTGCGTGAAGCCGTGGAACAGGTCGCGCTGCATGCTGAACGACGTGAGGTCGCGCAGTACCGGGCGGCCCTGCTTGAAGCGGCCCCAGCGCGAGGCCGCAATGAACAAGTTGTTGTTGTCGAGGAAGTCGTTGTCGAGCAGAGCGGCCTGCTCCACGTCGTGCTTAAACTCGCCGGAAAACACCGTCCAGTGCCGGCGTTCGGCAATGTAGCTCACCCGCGCGCCGTACTTGAAGCGGCCGTCGAGGGTGCCGTAGGCCAGGTAGGCTTGGGTGAGCCAGTTGTGGCTAATTTCGGGTGTGGTACGGAAGCCGATGCGGAAGCGGTTGCCCTCAAAGTCGTTGTGGGCATACAGGGTCGAGATAGGACCAAAATCGAGTTTGCCCACGCGCTTGTAGCCGTTCACCAGCAGTTCAACCCAGTCGAGCACGTTGCGCACCGACGGCAGCGACTTGGCCGAGTCGAGCACGGCAAACGTCTGCTGCTCCGAAAGGCTCAGGGTGTCGGGGCGGTGCTGGTCGAAATAGCCCGGCCCATTGGGCGACAAACCACCCAGCAGTCCGCTGGATTTGTCGTCGGTTTCCATCAGCGACGACACGATGGGCTGGTCGTAGAAGCCGGATTCGGTGTGCACCTTGTTGCGCACAATATTGCTGTTCACCGTGGTGAAGCGTACCAGCATGGCCGCCTGCTTTTCGTAGGGCCGCACGCTGATGAGCAGCTTGGTGCGGGCCGCAATGCCGGGGCCGTCGTCGGGCGAGGTCAGGTCCTGGTAGATGCGCAGGTCGCTCACGAAGTTGATGTTGGCTTCGGGGCTGGCTACCACGTCGATGCGGCGCAGCGCGTAGCCCTGCTGCGTAATCCAGATGGTGCCCTTAAAAGCCAGGTCGTGGCTGCGCTTGGGCGTTACGGCAATCTTGTAGCACCAGTCTTTGCCCACAAACACCGAGTCCTGTAGCTCGTACTCGTAGGTGAGGCGGCCGCCTTCGGCGATGGGCGAGATGAAGTCCTTGCCCAGCACGTTCTGCCAGTTGGGGTAGAAGTCGAAGCTCTGAAAGTTCGAGCCCAGCATCTGGCTCAGTACCGAGCCCTCGCGGGGGCCGACGCCACGCATCTGCTTGTGCAGTAGGTCTTCGCGCCGGCGCAGGGGCGAGTACTTCTGATACACGCGCGAGCCCACTTCCGAGGCAAATACGGGCAGCGGCGCGTCGGGGTCGGCGGCGGCCACGGCGCCGCGCCGCACGGCCAGCGCCCGGATGTCTTTCACCACCTTGCGGTTCGAGAGGGACTTAGGCAGGTCGATGAGGCTGGTTTCGATGCGGTTATAAGAGTCGAACTCGGCTGCTTGCAGGGCGTTGCGCTCGTTCTCGGGCTTGTGCTTCTGCACTTCGCGCAGGATGCGGAAGGCGGGGTTTTCGGGTTGGCGCGACGACACGAAGACCTCGCCCAGGGTCACCCCACCGGTTTTCATCCGAAACAGCACCGTTTGGGTGGGGGCGTTGGTGAGCTTGCGCCGCTGGGTGGCAAAGCCCATGGCCGACGCTGCAATGGAGTCGGGCGAGCCGGCCACGGCCAGCTTGAACTTGCCGTCGGCATCGGCCGTAACGCCGCTGCTGGTTTTGGGGATGAAGACGGAAGCAAACGGCACCGGCTCGCCGTTGACGGCTTCCACCACCTGGCCGCTTATGATGATACGCTGGGCTGCGGCGGGCAATACCAAGAGGCAGGCCAGGAGCAGCGGAGCAAGAAATTTCATAGAAAGTAGTAAGGAGCCAAATACCTGGACGAGTAGTAGTCTCGCAATTTACGCAAAGCAAGGGTGGCTCCCAACTAGTTCCGCGGCCAGCGGAGAAAAAAAACGGATGAACGGTTAAACCTGCTGGATGAATTGTTGTCGGGGGCGGCTAAATAGAAAAGCGCGGATAGTGAGGACTTGCTCACCATCCGCGCCTGTTTAAGTTGCAACGCTGCAAATTCAGCTGTCTATTGCCGGGCAGTCGCAGCAGCTGGGCCGTACCGGTTATTTGATAACGATGGCGCCGTTGCCGCTGGTGGGCTTGCGCTGCTCGCCCGCCGCCAGCAGGCCGCGGCTCATGCCAAACGCAAAGCCCGGAGTGCTATTGCTTAGCCCCGTGATGTTCCCGCCGCCGGCTGCTACCAGGTTGCCACCGCCCGCAGCTACCACATTGCCACCGCCGGCCGCCACCACGTTGCCGCCGCCCGCGGCCACCACGTTGCCCCCCGCATTCAGTACCGACACGGCCGAAACCTGGTTGCCGCTGAGAATGGCCATGGCAAAGTTGCCGTTGGAAAGGGGCGCGTAGCCCACGCGCGTGCCGCTGTTCAGGAATTGCTGCACGTAGCCCACCAACTCGTTGTAATTGCCCCAGGAGCCATTATTATAGAGCTTGATGTTGCATTCGCAGATTTCGCCCTGGCCCACGGGGTTGCGCCTCGCCACCTGTTGGTAGGCTTTGGCAATCCAGGGGTCGCGGCATTGAGCCGAGGCGCTGAGGGGTTGGCCCGCCAGCGCCAGCAGCGCGCCAAACAGCAGAGGGGTAAGAATTTTGGACATCACGAGATAAGTGAAAGGTGGGAAATGAACACCCAGCGCCGCGCGGGCAGCACCGGTAGCCACCAAGCTAGCCGCCCCGATGGGGCCTGCCAACGCTCGTCTAGCAAGCCCCGCAAAAAGTCGACGGCCTTGGCCACGCGTCGGCAAAGACGGACGTGCCTTTCAACTACATCATCAATGAAGGCCTGCGTACGGGTCGGCGCTGGCTTCAACCAGCCATATCTCGGTGCCGACCGGAAGCCGGTCGGCTTCCAGGTCCAGCAGTAAGCCCCGCTCGGGGGCGGGCGCGTCGGAGCGGGTCAGCTCTTCCACGGTGGCCACGGCGGGGTGGCGGCCTCCGTCGGGCAGGGCCGCTTCCACGGGCAGGGCTGTGTGCAGGGGGTAGACGGCCAGAGCTGGCGCGGGCTTTTCGGGCAGCACCAGCATGCCCAGGCCTGGCAAAGGCCAGGCGGCGGCCACGCGCAGCAGCAAGACGGCTGGCGCTGGCATTATACTTCCACTTTGAGCGTAGCCGGACCTTTTGTTACCTCGAACAGCTCGCCGTGGGGTACAATGGTAATCTGGCCGTATTCCTGGAGCAGCATCTTGTAGCTGGCGGCCACGGGACGCGGCTTGCGGTCCAAATCGTAGAGGCCGCAGGCGTTCACCTTGCCCACCTGGCGGCTCAGGCCAATGTCCCAGTCCACCTGGTCGATGAGCGAATACCAAGTGAAGCCGAGCACCGGCACGCCCTCAGCGCGCATGCGAAGAATGTTCACCCACTGCTTCCAGAGCCAGGTGGGGGCCTCGTGGGCCGAAAAAACGTTGGTTTCGGTGTGCATCACGGGCTTGCGGTAGCGCCGGTAGTATTCCAGCGTGATGTTGTACCAGCCCAGCACGTCCATGCTGGTGCACTCGGTGCCATCGGGCAGGATGATGCGCTCGTTGCGGCCGTAGTAGTCGTTGCCCATAATCTGGTAGCCGGGCGGCTCGCCAGCCATAAACCAGTCGTACTCGCGCCGGGTCAGGCCGTTGTCAAAGAGGTAGTTCAGCACATCGCCGTCGGGGTGGTGGGCATACAGCAAATCGAGCGACACGAAGCGCAGCTTGTTATCCAGCGTAATCTGCGGCGAGGGATTGGAGCGCAGCTCGTGCACAAACTCGGCCGATTCGCTTTGCACGATGATGCAATCGGGCCGGCGCTGGGCAATTTGCTGGGTAGCCATGATGCTGGCCGCCACCAGGTGCTTCATGGCCGTTACAAAGCCGCGGTCCGTCTTCAGCTGCTCGTTCCAGATGCCGTCTTTGCCGCTCATGCGGGCCGTCACGTAGATTTCGTTGATAGGCGTGTAGTACCGCACCCAGGGGTATCGCTCGGCCACGGCGGCGGCGTAGTCGGCGAAGTGCACGGGCAACTCGGGGTTCTGGAAATTGCCCAGCCAGTCGGGCACGCCAAAGTGCAGCAAGTCCAGAATGGGCGTGATTTCGAGGCGCTGCAGCTCGGCCATTACCTGGTCGGCAAATTCCCAGTCGTAGCGGCCGGGGCCGAGGTGGGTTTTGTGGTAGGGCAGGCCGTAGCGCAGCACCTTTAGGCCCAGCTCCTTCACTAAGGCAAAATCCTCGCGCCACCGTTCGTAGTGCCCGCACTCCTGCAACAGGTCGCGCCGGATGCGGCCGTGGTCGATGGTGGGGTTCGAGCACTCAATGCCGGTGGCGAACATGAAGTTGTTGGGCTGGCCCGTGGGCAGGCCGCGCCCGTCGTGCCCGCGCGCCCCGCCAAACTCGTCGCCTGCGTAGCCGCCGTCGCCGTACTTCTCCTTGATGTGGGTGAGGAAGGTTTTCATGAAAGAATAGTTGTCAGTTGCTTGTTGTCGGTTGTCAGGCTGTTCAAGGAGTAGTCATTGACTAACAACTGACAACGAGCAACTAACAACCAGAATCAAACGTCGCGCCGCTGCTGTTGCTCCAGAAACTTGTCGGCGGTGCGCAGGCTCAGGGCCATGATGGTCAGAGCCGGGTTCACGCTTAGGGCGCTGGGGAAAACGGAATTGTCGGCGATGTAGAGGTTGGGCACGTCGAAGGCGCGGCCGTTGGCGTCCACCACGGCATCATCGCCGCTCAGGCCCATGCGCGCCGTGCCGATGACGTGCGCGTAGCGCTGAAACGCCCAGATGTCGGTGGCGCCGGCCGCTTCCCAGATGCTGCGCATCGTCTTCTCGGCGTGGGCGTTCATGCGCTGCTCGTTTTCCTGAGCGGTGAAGTGCAGGCGCGGCTTGGGCAGGCCGCGGGCGTCCTTTTCCTCGGCCAGTTCCAAGAAGTTGTCGGCGTGCGGCAGGCAGTCGCCCAAGATGTTGATGCCGGCAATGTGGTTGAAGTTGCGCATGTAGTCGCGCAGGGGCTGGCCCCAGAGCTTGCGCCCGCGTGCTACCTGCCCGGCAAACGTCACAGGCATCACGCCAATGCTTTGCAGCAAGTACCCGCCCGCGAAATCCGCATCCTGCGGCCGGTGGGTGTCTTGCGAAATCAGGCCGCCCGGAATGCCCTTGTTGGGCCGCACTTCCTCGGCAAAGGTGCCGAACACCTGCAGGCCGGGGTGGGCCATGAGGTTTTTGCCCACTTGCCCGCTGGTCAGAGCCAACTCGTTCAGCAGCAGCAAGCGAGGTGTTTCCACCGAGCCGGCGCACAGGAACAGATGGCGACAACGCTGGCGCTTCTGCTCGCCATTCTGGGTGTACACCACACCGGTGATGTAGCCCCGCGCGTCGCGCTCAATCTCCGTCACGAAGCTGTTGGGCCTGATGTCGGCGCCGTGCTTCACGGCCAGCGGAATGAAGGTGACGTCCATGCTGGCCTTGGCGCCGTTGAAACAGCCGGCCTGGCAGAAACCGCGGTTGGTGCAGGCCTCGCGCCAGCCCACGCCCTCCTGGTAGTAGCGCCCCGACAGCGCCGCATTGGCCGCCGGCGAGGTACGAATGCCCACCTTCTCGGCACCACGCACCATTAGCTGGGCGGCGCTATTGAGTGGCAGCGGCGCCAGCGGGTAGCCCTTGCGGCGGGTCGGGCCCCAAGGGTAGGGCGTGGGGCCCGAGATGCCCAGAAACTGCTCCAGTTCCTCGTAGTACGGTTCCAGCTCCTGGTAGCTCACCGGCCAGTCTTCGCCCCGGCCAAAGTCGCGCCGCAGGCTCAGGTCGTCGGGCAGGGGGCGGGGCGTGTACGCGGTGTAGTGCAGTGTTGAGCCGCCCACGCCCATGCCGGAGTTGTTTTTGCCCATGGCCAGCGGGTCGTGGCCCGCCGAGAGCCGCTCGTCGTTCCAAAACAAGAAGTCTTGCGCCCTTTCATCGGTGGCAAAGTCCTTCTCAGGGTTGTGCCAGGGGCCAGCTTCGAGGGCCACCACTTTCAGGCCGGCCATGGCCAGGCGGGCCAGCAGTGGCGCGCCGCCCGCGCCCAGCCCTATCACCACGCAGTCCACCTCGTCGGCTTCGGGCTCCACGGCCTGGGGCTGTTCCAGCGGAGTATCAACGGGCGTTGCGGCCGCCGGAGCAGGCTCGTCGGCCAGCAGCGCGCGTAGCAGCGGGTCCTGCACTTCGGGCTTGATGGGGTTGAGGACGCCTTCTTCGAGAACTTCTTCGTCGGGCATGGATATCAATATGTTTGAGGAGGAAATCGGCTGTCATCCTGAGCATAGCGAAGGACCTTATCAAGCCTGAATACCTTGCAGTATTTTGCTGCTGACGTGATAAGGTCCTTCGCTATGCTCAGGATGACAGGGACGGCTCCCGGTCTTCTTTCTGGTTGAGGCCGATTTTCGTCCAGGCGGGCAGGTCGGCCATGCCTACGTAGCCAATTTCTTCCTGGGCCAGCGGGTGGGCGTAGTAGGTTTCGGTCAGCTCGGCCAGCAGCTCCTCGAAGAAGCGGCCTGCATCGAGGGTTTGCCAGGTGGCGCCGGGTGGGTTGCCGGTAGCCAGTGCCTTCAGCACGGCGTCTTGCCCGGTAGTATTCAGGTCCGCGAAATTGGCCTGGAACAATGCCTGCGCAATTTCCTGAATGCCGCCGAGGCCCAGCCGGTAGGCCTCGCGGTCGGGCGGCAGGGCGTCGTAGCGCCAGCCGTCGGCGCGGCCTTCGGCCAGGCGCTGGTCCACGGCCGGGGCCAGCGGCACAGGCTGCGTGGGCCGGTCGGGCTGCGGGAAGAGGCGGGCGGCCACGGCTTCGAGCAGCGCGTAGGCGTCGGGGGCCAGAAACTGCGGCACGTAGGCTGCGGGCGCTTCGAGCCGGGCTTGCAAAGCGGCGCGGGTGGCTTCGGAAACGTGCGAGCTGTCCAGAAGGGCGCGCACGGTGCCGCTTGGGTATTCGGGAGTGAGCATATAAGGAGCTTGGGCTGACAGCCGCACCGCCAGGAACGGCTCAGCTAATACTCCTTACGAGGGAAGCCCATCCAAAGGGTTCAACTTTTGGGGTTTATTTCTTAAACAAAATTCATAAAAAGAGCAGCCAGTTTGCGGGCCGGCTGCTCCTAGAAACCAGAGGAAATGAACGGGCTTACTTGAACAAAGCCAGTGCTTTGATAAAGGTTTGCGACACGCCCCAGGCCAGGGGCAGGCCCACCACCAGCCAAGCCAGCACCACCGAGCCGCCGCTGCTAGTGTCGGCCGTCGTGGCCGGCGGCGTAGGGGAATTGGATTGCGGATTCATAATGCAGTCAGATTAGAAATTGGAAATGAAGCCTAGTGGGCGCCGGGTTCTATCGTAACTGGGCCCTTTTCGTAATACCGCTCGTTCACGGCCGTCACAACGATGTTGGCGATGAAGCCCACCACCAGCAAGCCGGCCATGGTGTAAAACACCGTTTGGTAGGCCGCAGCGCCCGATAGGCCCTGGGCTTTGCGGCTGTTGGAGAGGTAGTGCACAATGAGCGGGCCCAGCACCCCGGCCGTGCTCCAGGCCGTGAGCAAACGGCCGTGGATGGCGCCCACCTGGTACTTGCCAAAAAGGTCGGACAAGTAGGCGGGCGCCGTGGCAAAGCCGCCGCCGTACATGCTGATAATCACACAAGCCACGGCCACAAACAAGGTCAGCTGCAGGTTGTGGCCCAGTGTTGGAATCAAGGCGTAGAGAACCATACCCAGCCCGAAGTAGATGGCGTAGGCCACCTTCCGGCCCAACTTGTCTGAGGCCGACGACCAGAAGAAGCGGCCCAGCAAGTTGAACAAGCTAAGCAAGCCCACGAAGCCAGCCGCCGCGGCCGCCGTCACGCCCTTGCCCGGGCCCATGGCCGAGTCCGAAAACGTCTCCTGAATAAGCGGGGAGGCGGTTTCGAGCACCCCAATGCCGGCCGTCACGTTGCAGAGCAGCACCACCCACAGCAGCCAGAACTGCGGCGTTTTGATGGCGTTGTCGGCCGAGACGTTGGCCGTGGTGATGAGGTCGTTGTGCTCGGTGCTGGGCACGTAGCCGGCAGGTTTCCAGTCATCGGCCGGCACCCGAATGGTCCAGACGCCAAACTGCATAAAAACCAGGTAAATAAGGCCCATCACAATGAACGTAGGCGCTACACCCATCGGGGCCGAGGCTTTGAAATGGTTCATCAGGTTGTTGGCCAAGGGCGAGCCAATCATAGCGCCGCCGCCAAAGCCCATTATGGCCATGCCCGTGGCCACGCCCTTGCGGTCGGGAAACCACTTAATCAGCGTGCTCACCGGCGAAATGTAGCCGATGCCCAACCCGATGCCGCCCACAAAGCCATAGCCGAAATACAGCAGCCAGAGGTTGTGTAGGTGCACCCCCAGCGCCCCAATCAGAAAGCCGCCGCCAAAGCACAGCGACGCCGCCAGCATGGCCTTGCGCGGCCCCACGCGCTCCAGCCACTTCCCAAACACGGCCGCTGACAAGCCCAGCAGCACAATGGCGATGGAAAACGTGACGCCGATTTGCAGCGGCGTCCAGTCGTCGGACGCGGGCTTGTCCACGTCGCCGCTGATGAGCGCGCCCAGCGGCTTGTTGAACACGCTGAACGCATACGCTTGCCCAATAGCCAGGTGAATGGCCAGCGCCGCCGGCGGCACCAGCCAGCGGTTGTAGCCGGGGCCGGCCACGGTGCGGCTGCGGTCGAGCAGCGAGGAGGAGTTGTCGGTCATAAAGCAAAGTGGATTATAGTTAAGAATTCGTCTGTCATCCTGAGCTTAGCGAAGGACCTTCTCACGCCAGAAGCAGTCGTTCCAACGCGAGAAGGTCCTTCGCTCCGCTCAGGATGACAGCCTTTTTCAGCCGGGCGGCTTACTCGTCGCTGCTGAGCTTGCCGCCGGTTACGTGCACCAGGCTGCCGGTCATGAAGGAGCCGTCCTGCGATGCCAGCAGCACGTAGGCCGGGGCTATTTCTTCGGGCTGCCCGGGGCGCTTGAGTGCCACTTCGTGACCGAATTTCTCGATTTCTTCGCGTGGCATGGTGCCGGGAATGTTGGGCGTCCAGACCGGACCGGGAACCACGCAGTTCACCCGAATGCCTTTCTCGCCCAGGTACAAAGCCAGCGACTTGGTGAGAGCATGAATGCCGGCCTTCGAGGCGGCATAATCCACCAGAATGGGGATGCCCGTGATGCCCACAATGCTGCCCGTATTGATGATGCAATCGTCCTTCTTCAAGTGCGGAATGGCCGCCTGCGCCATCCAGATGTAGCCCAGAATATTGGTGTCGAAAGTCCGGCGGATTTGCTCTTCGGGAATTTCCTCAAACGTTAACTGGCTGTTCTGGAAAGCCGCGTTATTCACCAGGATGTTCAGCCCTCCCAGCTCGGCCAGGGTGCGGCGCACGGCCTGCTTGCATTGCTCGGAGTCGCGCACGTCGAGCTGCAGCAGCAGGCACTTGCGCTTTTCGCGCTCCACCAGCTGCCTGGTTTTCTCGGCATCCTCCACGTTTTCGTTGAACACCACGGCCACGTGGGCGCCCTCCTTGGCAAAGGCAATAGCCACGGCCCGGCCAATGCCGGAGTCGGCCCCGGTGATGATGGCTACTTTGTCTTGCAGCTTGCCGGCGGCCCGGTAGTTGGCCAGGTCGGAGTCGGGCTGCAGCTTCATGTCGGCTTGCTTGGCCGGATAGGGCAGTTTTTGGGCAGCGGCCTTCATGTCGGCGGCCATGGGGCGGCGCTCGGCTTTGGCAGGAGCCGCTTTGGGCGCAGCAGGAGCTTTCTTAGCGGCAGATTTGGCTGCCGCAGGTTTTTTGGTGGGCATGAGCAAGGAAGTATGGGTTGCCCTGCATTACGCGAAAAACTTGGGGAAGGCTATAGCGAATTGCTTCTGGCATGGCCTACGCTGCGGCATCCGGAAATTGGGGCGGGTACTCGGTGGGAAGCCGGCGAAGTCGGTGGCGTCGGTAGGCTTCGGCCGTGGCCCACATGGCGCCCAGCGGCCCCACAAAATACAGCCACAGGTGCGGCGCCTCACCCGCCGCCACGGCCGAGCCAAGGGTGCGGGCCGGGTTCAAACTCATGCCCGACAGCGGTGCCTCAACCACCACAAACACGGCCAGCAGCAGGCCGGCCAGCGCGCCCGTCCACTTTTTGCCCCGGGCCGAGTGCATGGTCCATAGCAGTCCCAGCATCAGCATGCTGGAAATAACGACCTCCGCGCCCAGCGCCACCGCCCAGCCGTGGGGGCCTTCCAGGGGGCGGGTGGTGTTGTGGTGAATACTTGGGTGCCCAAACCACGGCGCCAACGCCCAATGCAGCACCGCGCCCGCTCCCAGGGCCCCCGCAAACTGTGCCAGCGCATACCACAGCGCATCGGCCGCGGCGATGTGCCCCAGGTGCCAGAAGCCAAGCGTCACGGCCGGGTTGAAGTGGGCGCCCGAGCGTTTTCCCCAGGGCGAGTAAGCCATGGCCGCAATCAGGCCGCCCACCACCAGCCCCATCCCGATGCGCTGCACCCACTCCCGCGGCCCCAGCGCCCGCGCCACCGCCGAATCGGGATGGTGAAAGACCACCGCGGCCAGGCTCGAAAACGTGAGAAAGGCGATGATGCCGCCCGCTTCAACCAAATAATGCCTCCAATTTTGGCGCAGGGCCTGGGTCATGCGGGTGGCAAATGCCATAGGGGTGGGCCAATGGGTGCGTTGATGCAACGCAGAAAAGGCCACGGGGTTGGCCTTACAGCCGGCGCAATGCCACCCGGCGGTTGCGCGGGCGCTGGGCAGGGTCGGCGTTGTCGGCCACGGGCTGGGTGCCGCCGTAGCCCACGGGACGCAGCTGCCCGGCCGCCACGCCGTGGGCCGTGAGGTAGAGGCACACCACCTCGGCTCGCTGCTGCGACAGCTGGCGGTTGAGCTCGGCATTGCCCACGTTGTCGGTGTGGCCCTGCACTTCGAAGCGCAACGCCGGCTGGGCGCGCAAGGTGGCAGCCAGCCCGTCCAGGGCAGTGCGCACGGCCGGCAGCAGCCGCGCCTGCCCCTGGTCGAAATAAAGCTCGGGCAGGGTCAAGGCCTCGCCCACTGCCAACGTGGTCAGCCGCGCCGTGCTGCTCGAATCAATAACGACCGAAACGGGAAGAGGGGCCTTTTCTACTGCTGGCACCACCCGCTTTGTGGCCACAGGCTTCGGTGCTGGTATGCGGGGCAATGCCGACGCCACTGGTTTTTTCCTCGGTGGCGGCGCGGGCAGTGGCGGCTTGCTTGCGGCCACCGTTTGAGGAGCCAGCGCTTTGGGGGCCGGCGTGGGAGGGGTGGCCGGCCTTGCCACTAGTTTGGGATTGCTCCGAAACAAATAAGCCGCCGAAATGGGCACGGGCTTGGGTTTGCTGGCGGCCACGCCCCATAGATTTCGCCAGGAGGAAGACACCGTCGACGGCAGCTCCCAGTTGACGAACACGCGGGTATCGAGGCGGTATTGGCAGTAGTCGACCCGCAGGCGGTAGGGCTCGCCGGCCCGCAGCGTCACGGTGGCGGTGTATACGCTTACGGGCTGCCCGCGCCACTCATTTAGTAGCAGTTTGTCGTTCACCCACAGCCGGATGCCGTCGTCCACGGTTACGTGAAAGGTATATTCGCCGCTGGCCGGCGGTACCAGCCAGCCCGTCCAGCGCACCGAAAAATCCTCGGCTGGCAGGCCTGGCGCGGGCGGCTGATGGCCCCAATTGAAATCGATAGTGGCGTCGCGCCGGGTCAAAACATACTTTTCAAAATCAGTGCCCTCGTAGTAGTCGCCCCGCAAACCGTTAATGGCGGGCTGCGCCTGGCCTTGTGCCCCAGCTACTTGCGTGGCCAGCAGTATCGAAAGTAAGGCCACTATGGGCCGGCGTTTGTTATTCAGGGAGCTCATCTTTCGACAACGCAACGGCTCCAAAAAGTAGTATCATTTTCACGAAACCCACCCGGCCGCTCTACTTAAACTCGTTCCCACAATGGAAGCAGTGATACCGGTGGCCCCGCACCGGAAACCGCAGTAGCACCGACAGCACCGATTCCCAGAAGCCATAGGTATTGCGCGTGGCCGGCCCCCAGGCCACATCCGATGACCCGCAGCGGGGGCAGCGCGGCGTCACCGGGTCGGGGGCATCGGCGGCGAAGGAGGCTACGTCGGGCTCGGTGGCTAGCGGCACCGGCTCGTGGTGCAGGATTTCCAGGGCCGCCTCGGCGTCGCGCTGCCGCACATACAGCCGCACGCCACCCGTGATGGGGCTGTAGAGCGGCAGCAGCGACACCAGGTTTTCGTTGCTCAGAAAGCACGGAATGCCCGCCGCCTCCAGGCGGGTGCGCGCCAGGTTGGCCGCCAGCGGCTCGTAAAACGATTCAAGAAAAACGATGGAATCGGGACCGGGCACCTTGGGAAGTGTTGAGTTTTGACTGCTGCGTGTTGAATGATTCAGTTCCGGAGCCGGATAATGGTCGACTGGCAACTCAACATTCAACCCGCAGCACTCAACATTTCTTATTTCGGCTGCGCTTTGGTGGCGTCGCTGATGCCGGAGGCCGTGTGGCCGGCTTGCAGCGTCACCCACTCGGCCTGCCGGGCCCGAATGGCTACTTCATAGCGGGCCGGCATGTCGAGCCGAATTTGCTTGAGCTGGTCGTTCAGGCGCTGGTACACGGCGCGGGCGTAGTCCCAGTCGCGGTCGGTCCAGGCGCCGCGCTGGGCGCGTACTTCCCGAATAAATTGGGTGTAGGCATTGGGCAGGTCGGCCGGCGTGAGGGCATTTACCTGGCCCGAGTACGGCCCCAGCAGCTTGGTTTCCATAGCAATCTGCTGGCGCGGGTCGAGGGGCCGGGCGCGGCGGGCGCGGTTGGCGGCGTTGTAGGTGGCGGCGCCTTTGCCCACGCGGGCGAGCTTGTGGGCCGCGCTGCTGGCCAGGGTGTCGAGTTCGCGGCCGGCATTGCGGGCGGCGGCGCGGCGTTCGTTCGGGGTTGAGTCGCAGCTGGTCAGGGCCAGCGTCAGGGCCGCGAGGGTGCCAGCCAGCCGGGCGCAGCGGCCGCTGTTTCCTTCAAATCGTAGTTTCATAGCGCACAGGCGGGCAGGTGGTGGAGCCAATTCAGCCCCGCCTTCTACGGCTGGGCCAGGCGAAAGGTAAGCGTCAGCTCATATTCGACGGCCACCGCGTGGCTGCCCAGCTTGGCCGGAATCCACTCATCCGGGATGGTGCGGGCCACGCGCAGGGCCTCCTGGTCGCAGCCGCCCCCAATGCTGCGCAGCACCCGGTGCCCACTGGCCCGCCCCAGCGTATCAACCGCAAAACTCACCGTGACCTGGCCTTGGATGTTGCGCTCCTGCGCTTGCGGTGGGTATTGCAGCTGGGTGGTGTAGGTGGCCAGGGCCGGGTCGCCACCAATGAACAGCGGCGGCCGGTCCACGGCGTGCCGCGTCCACTGGCCGGGCTTCATTTCGATGTTATAGATAAACTCGCCATTGGGGCGGAAATACAGCAATTCTTTGGTCGAATGGTCGTAGCGCTGCACCACCACCTGCTCCTTCGAGGCCGTGTAGCCGTAGTATTCCCACACGCCCACTTTGGTGCGGCGGTCGAGTTGGCCGCTTTCCCATTTGGTGGTGTGCATTTTTTGGGCGTTGGCTGTCAGCGTCAGCGTGATGAGGAAAAGTTGACAAATGGAGTAAATGTAATTATTCATAGTAGCACGGGTATTGAAGAATGAGAAATTGCTGCTGGTTCGGTCCCAAACGTTTGCTGAGACCTAAGGTAGCAAAATCTTCTTCTTACCCATAATGCTACTCCATTGCTCCGCCGTCTTCGAGGCGTTCCCGGAAGTAGAGCTGTTGTTCGTGAAGGCCAGGCAGGTGCGGGCAAATAGCGGCCAACTGGCTCAGTACCCGCAGTGCCCGCCGGTACTCGCCGAGCTGCCGCCAGATGCTGGCCTCGCCCCACAGCGCCCCAAAGTGCCGGGGCTCCCGGCGCAGCGTCTCGGCAATGTCATCAAGCGAAGCCCGGTATTCGCCGCGCAGGTAATGCGCCGTGGCCCGCTTGTTCCAAGCCTCGGCGAATGCCGGATTAATTTGAATTATTTCGGTAAAATGTTTAATGGCCAGCGTGTGGTCTTCGGCCTGCATGGCGCGCATGCCAGCCTCCAGCACTTTGTCGAGGGCCACGTCGCCGCTCGTGAGCCAGAGCTGCCAGATACCACTTTGCAGTGCCTCAATCTCGGCCGGCGCAGTAGCTGTGCGCAGTTGGGCAAACAGGTCGTCGAGCATTCTTTGATTCGGTCAGGTTTTAAAAAGGACGTCATGCAGAGCGCCAGCGAAGCATCTTTACCGCACAACTAATCAATCCATACGATTGAATTGCTATTGCGGTAAAGATGCTTCGCTGGCGCTCTGCATGACGTTCTGGGTTTACCCCAAACCTGACTTAAAATAACTCCGCTGCCACTCGCCGGATGCTTTCCGACTTGCCCATGCTGTAGTAGTGCAGGCAGGGCACGCCGTGGGCCATCAGCTCGCGGCTCTGGTTGAGGCACCACTCAATGCCCACGGCGCGGGCCGCGTCGTTGTCGCGGCACTGGCTCACGGCTTCCACCAAGGGCTCGGGCAGGTTGAGGTAGAAGGAGCGGGGCAGCATGGTGAGCTGGCTCTTGGTGGTGAGCGGCTTGAGGCCCGGAATGATGGGCACGTCAATGCCTGCGGCCCGGCACAGCTTCTCGAAGCGGAAAAACTCCTCGTTATCGAAAAACATCTGCGTCACGATGTAGTCGGCGCCGCGGTCCACCTTGTGCTTGAGGTAGCGGATGTCGGCGTTGTAGTTGGGCGCCTCGAAGTGCTTTTCGGGGTAGCCCGCCGTGCCAATGCAGAAATTAGTGGCCCAGGTGTCGTCCTGCTCCTGGTCGAGGTATTCGCCCTTGTTCAGGTTGGCCACCTGCCCGATGAGGTCGCAGGCGTAGGCGTGGCCGTCAGGCTCGGGCTTGAACACGCCCTCGCTCTTGATGGGGTCGCCGCGCAGGGCCAGGATAGAGTCGATGCCGAGGAAGTGTAAGTCAATCAGCGCATTTTCCGTTTCCTCCTTCGTGAAGCCGCCGCAGATGAGGTGGGGCACGGTGTCCACATCAAACCGGTTTTTGATGGCCGCGCAAATGCCCACCGTGCCGGGGCGCCGGCGCACGGTTTTCTTTTCGAGCAGGCCGTTGGGGTGGTGGCGGTACACATACTCCTCGCGGTGGTAGGTCACGTCGATAAACGGCGGCTTGAACTCCATCAGGGGCTCAATGTTCGAAAACAGGTTGTGGATGTTTTCGCCCTTTTTCGGCGGCAGCACTTCAAAGGAGAAGAGCGTCTTGCCCTTGGCACGCTCCAGGTGGTCGGTAACTTTCATTGAGTGTAGCGCGGACTTTTAGTCCGCGCTTGGAAGCGTAAAGTCAATATGGTTAGAGGCCTTTCAGGCGCGGACTCGCAGAGTCCGCGCTACTTCTTCGGCTCGTAGTTCAGGTTGGGCATCAGCCAGCGCTCCAGCTCGGCCGTGGCCATGCCCTTGCGGTGGGCAATGTCGCTCACCTGGTCCAGGCCAATGCGGCCGAGGCCGAAGTAGCGCGAGTCGGGATGCGCGTAGTAAAGGCCGCTTACCGACGAGGCCGGGTACATAGCCAGGTTTTCAGTGAGTGAAATGCCGGTTTTGCCTTCCGCGTCGAGCAGGTTGAAAAGCGTGATTTTCTCGGTGTGGTCGGGGCAGCCGGGGTAGCCGGGCGCGGGGCGCACGCCGCGGTATTTCTCCTGAATCAGGTCGTCGCCGGAAAGGTGCTCGTCGGGCGCATAGCCCCAGAACTCGCGGCGCACCCGCTCGTGCAGGCGCTCGGCAAAGGCTTCGGCCAGGCGGTCGGCCAGGGCCTTCACCATGATGCTGGAGTAGTCGTCGTGGTCGGCCGCAAACTGTTCGAGCAGCTTCTCAATGCCGATGCCGGCCGTCACGGCAAAGCCGCCCAGGTAGTCGGCCCGGCCGGATTCCTTCGGCGCCAAGAAGTCGGAGAAAGCGAGGTTGGGGATTTTCGGCCCCTTCTCGCCCTGCTGCCGCAAGGTAAAAAACTCGGTGGCTACGGCTTCGCGCGTGTCGTCGGCGTACACCTCGATGGTGTCGTAATCCACCGTATTGGCCGGCCAGAAGCCCAGCACCGCGCGGGCCGACAGCAGCTTGCCATCAATGATGCGCTTAAGCATGGCCTGCGCATCCTCAAATAGCTTGGTGGCGGCCTCGCCCAGCGTCTCGTCGGTGAGAATGCGCGGGTAGCGGCCCTTCAGCTCCCAGGTATGGAAGA
The DNA here is from genome assembly GCF_015694735.1 of Hymenobacter properus. GTDB lineage: Bacteria > Bacteroidota > Bacteroidia > Cytophagales > Hymenobacteraceae > Hymenobacter > Hymenobacter properus. The sequence continues at coordinate 286,619 of NZ_JADQDP010000002.1, forward strand.
AGGGCGTCCAGTCGATGTATTCGGCCAGTTCGGCCAGGTCGTAGTCTTCCAGCACCTTGGTGCCGAGGAAGCTAGGCTTGGTAATTGAAACCGTGTCCCAATCTGACTTGAAGCCGTTTTCGCGGGCGGCCTCAATGGTCAGGTAGTTTTTCTCGCGCTGGCGGCTGGCGTAGTCGGCGCGCAGGGCGGCGTAGTCGGCGGCCACCGTCTCGGCATACGCCACTTCGCCCGAGCCGAGCAGGCCCGCCGCTACCCCCACGCTGCGCGAGGCGTCATTTACGTGCACCACCGGGCCGCTGTAGGCCGGCGCAATTTTCACTGCCGTGTGCAGGCGCGAGGTGGTGGCGCCACCGATGAGCAGCGGGGTTTTCATGCCGCGCTTTTCCATGGCCTGGGCCACGTACACCATCTCATCAAGCGAGGGCGTGATGAGGCCGGACAGGCCAATAACGTCCACCTGCTGGGCCTGGGCCTCGTCCAAAATTTTCTCCAGCGGTACCATTACGCCCAAGTCCACGATGTCGAAGTTGTTGCAGGCCAGCACCACGCCCACAATGTTTTTGCCGATGTCGTGCACGTCGCCCTTCACCGTAGCCATCAGGATTTTGCCGGCCGTCTGCCGGTCCGAGCCCTGCTTGTCGGCCAATAGATACGGCTCCAGATAAGCTACCGCCTTCTTCATCACGCGGGCCGATTTTACCACTTGGGGCAGGAACATCTTGCCGGCCCCAAACAGGTCGCCCACCACGTTCATGCCGGCCATCAGCGGGCCTTCAATCACGTCGAGCGGCCGGGCCAGCTCCTGGCGGGCGGCCTCGGTGTCCTCGTCAATGAACTCGGTGATACCCTTCACCAGTGCGTGCGCCAGGCGCTCCTGCACCGGCAGGCTGCGCCATTCCTGGGCGGTGGCACTGGCTTGCTGGTTGCTGGATTTCTGGCCCTTGATGCGGTCGGCAAATTCCAGCAGGCGCTCGGTGGCGTCGGCGCGGCGGTTGAGCAGCACGTCTTCTACCAGTTCCAGCAGGTCTTTCGGTACTTCGTCGTACACCGCGAGCTGGTTGGGGTTCACGATGCCCATATCCAGCCCCGCCTGGATGGCGTGGTAGAGGAAGGCCGCGTGCATGGCCTCGCGCACCACATCGTTGCCGCGGAAGGAGAACGAGATATTGCTCACCCCACCGCTGGTGAGGGCCCCGGGCAGGTTTTGTTTAATCCAGCGCACCGATTCGATAAAGTCGACCGCGTAGTTGCGGTGCTCCTCCATGCCGGTGCCGACAATGAGGATATTGGGGTCGAAAATGATGTCGGTAGCCGGGAAGCCGATGCTCATCAGCAGGTCATAGCTGCGCTGGCAAATGGCAATGCGCCGCTCGTAAGTGTCGGCCTGGCCTTCCTCGTCGAAGGCCATCACCACCATGGCGGCGCCGTACTGGCGCACTGTGCGGGCCCGCTGCAAAAACACCTCCTCGCCCTCTTTCAGCGAAATCGAATTCACAATGCTCTTGCCCTGCACGCACTTCAGGCCCGCCTCAATCACGCTCCACTTCGAAGAGTCTATCATCACCGGCACCCGCGCAATGTCAGGCTCCGAGGCAATGAGGTGCAGGAAGGTGGTCATGGCCTGCTCCGAGTCAAGCATGCCTTCATCCATGTTAATGTCGAGCACCTGGGCCCCTTCTTCCACCTGCACGCGGGCCACGGCCAGCGCCTCCTCATAAGCGCCGGTACGAATGAGACGGGCGAAGGCGCGCGAACCCGTCACGTTGCAGCGCTCGCCTACGTTCACGAAAAGGCTTTCGGGCTTGATGTCGAACGGTTCGAGGCCGCTAAGGTGGGTAGCAGGGGTAATTTCAGTGGGTAGCTGGCGCGGCTTGTACTTGTCGGCCAGCTTGCTCAGCTCGGCAATGTGTTGGGGCGTGGTGCCGCAACAGCCGCCCACTACCGTCACAATACCGTCTTTCAAGTAGTCTTCAACCACCGCCGCAAACTCCTGGGCCGACTCGTCATAGCCCCCGAAGGCATTGGGCAGGCCCGCGTTGGGGTAGGCCGAGATGTGCACGTCGGAAATGCGGCTCAACTCCTCCACGTACTGCTTGAGCTGGTGGGCGCCCAGGGCGCAGTTCAGGCCCACGCTTAGCAGTGGCAGGTGGCTGATGCTGTTCCAGAAAGCTTCTACCGTCTGCCCGCTCAGGGTACGGCCCGAGGCATCGGTGATGGTGCCCGAAATCATGATGGGCACCACGCGGCCTCCCTCGTCAAAAAACTTTTGTACGGCGTAGAGTGCCGCCTTGGCGTTCAGCGTGTCGAAGATGGTTTCGATGAGCAGGGCATCTACGCCGCCGTCCACGAGGCCGCGCACCTGCTCCAGGTAGGCGGTGGCCAACTCGTCGAAGGTCACGGCGCGGAAGCCGGGCCGATTCACGTCGGGCGAGAGCGAGGCGGTGCGGTTGGTGGGGCCCACGGCGCCTGCCACGAAGCGCGGCTTGTCGGGTGTGGAGTACTCGTCGGCCGCCTCGCGGGCCAGGCGGGCCGACTCATAGTTTAGCTCATACACCACGTGCTCCAGGCCATAATCAGCCTGCGCAATGGTGGTGCCCGAGAAGGTGTTGGTTTCCACCATGTCGGCCCCGGCGGCGAAGTATTCAGCGTGAATGCCCTTGATGATGTCGGGCCGCGTAAGGCTCAGCAGGTCGTTGTTGCCGCGTAGAGGCCGGTCGTGGTCGGCGAAGCGGGTGCCGCGAAAGTCCTCTTCCGTGAGCGGGTGGCGCTGAATCATGGTGCCCATGGCGCCGTCAAGAATCAGCAGGCGCTGGCGTAGGATTTCGGGAAGCGGAGAGGGAGCAGCGAGGGTGGCGTTGGGCATTTCTTATCTGGGGCGAATAGCTACGTAAGCGCGTATCCAGAAAGAAACCCGTGCGCAGGCGCACAGTTCCGGCTGTCATCTTCTTTCACCCAAAATGGCGGTGAAACGGGAGTTGGCACCTACTCGCGGTAGGTTGCCAAGACGTCATCGGGCCCGGTCCCTCGGTCTTTCTGGATAGCAGCGTAAGGCGAAGATACGACGCAGCCCTTTAAATCAATTTTGGGTTTTGGGCCCGACTCTAACACAAAGCCCCGGCCCGCGCCGAGTGGGCACGGGCCGGGGCCATTTGATATTATGAAGCTGCTACGAGAGCTAGTCTTTCTTCACGCAATTCGGAACGGTCTTGCCGTCCTTTTTCTTGGTGCCTTCCTGCTCGTAGCCTTTCCAGCAGGGGTCTTTTTTGGCGGTGCTTGCTTTTTTCGTCGGCATAATTCGGGTGGCTTCCGGTGAGAAAAAAGACGGTGGCCAGTGCGCCGGGCCACCCTCAACACTCAGCCGCTGGCGCTGCGACTCGGATGGGTTTACGCATTTGCCCGCCAGAAGTTCAGAAAAAACCAAGCTTACAGTAACCAGCACGGCCACGCGCTGCCTGCCGGAAACACGGCTGGCTCCGGCGGCAGCTCCAGAAACGCAGTGGCTCCCACCAGGCCCAGCATGTCGCCCGAGCCGCCCACCCGGAGCGGCGTGGCCAGTCGCCGGCCCTCGGCATCCACCGCCAGGCGTACGGGCACGAAGTGCGTGAGCAGGGGCTTGAAATTGATATCCACCGTAAGCACGGCCGGTGCGGGGGCTTCCACCGCTGCCGGTGCGCCTTCTGGCTGCTGCACGGCGCGCAGCCAGGGCCGCGCGTAGCGGCAGGCCGTGATGAAGGTGGACACCGGATTGCCGGGCAGGCCAAACACCACCGGCCCACCTTCCCGCGCCCCAAACCACAACGGTTTGCCAGGCCGCTGCTGCACCTCGTGGAAAATTTCGCGCACCTGCAGTTCACGCAGCAGGCCCGGCAGGTGGTCAGCGCGGCCCTTGCTCACGGCCCCGCTCAGCACCACGGCATCGAAGTCGGCGCCGAGGATTTTGGTGAGGCCATCGCGCAGCTCCTCCAGTGCATCGGGCAAGTGGAACATCGAAACTGCGGCGCCATCCTGCGTGAACAGCGCCTGCAAGGCGTAGGCATTGGAACGCCGAATCTGGTGCGGCAGCGGCGTTTCCGGGATGCCTACCAACTCGTCGCCGGTGCTCACCACGGCCACACGAGCGGCGCGCGTCACGGCCAACTCAGCGGCGCCCACGGTGGCGGCCACGGCCAGCTCGGCCGGTCCTAGGCGGGTGCCGGGCGTGAGCAGGGCATCGCCCGCGCGGCGGTCGGCGGCCTGGTGGTGGATATTGACGCCGGGCGCTTCGGGCGGCGGAATCTGAATGTGGGCGCGGTTGTCGTGCAGCAGAATGTCCTCGTAGCGCACCACCACGTCGGTGCCGGCGGGCAGCACCGCGCCAGTCATCACCTCTACGGCCTGTCGGGCATCAAGCAGCGGCCGGGGCGGGGCGCCGGCAAATTGCGCGTGCTGAATTTCAAACTCTGTTTGCCCACCGGCCCAGGCGGTGTGCGCCAGGGCAATGCCGTCCATGGCCACGCGGTTGAAGGGCGGGAAGTCGCGGTCGGCCATCAGGGTCTCGGCCAGGATGCGGCCAGCGGCGTGGGGCAGGGGCACGGTTTCGGGCGGCAGCGGGCGGGCCGTGGCGAGGACGCGGGCCGTGGCTTCGGCGGGGGAGAGCATGGGTATTGGTTGAGAGTTAAAAGCAAAGGATGAAGCGGTGGCCAAAAAACAGCACGTCATGCTGAGCGCAGTCGAAGCATCTCTGCCGCAACAGTAAATGAATACTTGCGCGGTAGAGATGCTTCGACTGCGCTCAGCATGACGTACTGAATATTTCTGTGTAGCGCCTACGGAATCAGCCGGTCCTGGCGCAGCTGCGCGAACAAATCAAAGAACGAGTCTTCCGTGCTCTGAAACACGGTGAAGCCGCGCTTGCGACTGTTAGCCATGTCCGTCATCACTTCGATGGGCCGGCCCAGGTCCAAATCGGTGTGCCAGGGCGAGGCCAGACGGCTCAAATCAGCCTCTGCCAAGCCGTATTTCATAGCAATTTCACGCCAAGTGTCTGCGTCGCCGGCCATCTCCGTTTCAAGCGGGTAGGTGGCGCCGTCGAAACCTGCCGGTTCCACGCCAAACCACTCGGCCAAGCGCCCCCAGAGCTGACTCCAGCGGAAAACGTCGCCGTTCACCACGTTGTAGGCCTCGTTGCGGGCGGATTCGGTGGTGGCGGCCCACACCAGTTGCTTGGCGATGACGCGGGCATCGGTCACGTCCGACAGGCCTTCCCACTGCGCCCGCGAGCCCGGCCAGCGGAAAGGGCGCCCTGTTTCCTTGCAGATGCTGGCGTAGACGGCCAGCGTGGTGCCCAGATTCATCAGGTTGCCCACCGCCTTGCCAATGATGGTGTGCGGCCGGTGAATGCTCCAGGTGAAGCCGTCGCGTTCGGCCGCCGCGTACACCTCGTCTTCCTGCGCGTAGTAAAAGTTGTCGAGCGCCAGCCGGGGCTGCGACTCACGCAGCGGCGTGGGTGGGGGCACGCCTCCGCTCACGTAAGCCTCGAACGGCCCCAGGTAGTGCTTCAACCCCGTTACGAGGGCCACGTGCTGCACCGAGTGCTTCGGCCCCAGCACGGCCAGGAGGTTGCGCACCATGGCGCTGTTCACGCGGATGTTTTCGGCCTCGGTGTCATTACGCATCCAGCTGGTAATGAACACGTGCGTAGGGCGAATATTGGCCAGGGCGGTTTCCAGGCTGGCTACGTCCAACAAGTCGGCGGCCACGGGTTGCAGGTCGGGAATGTCGGTGCCGGGGCGGCGGGCCAGGCCGTAAGTCGGCCAGTCATTGGCCAGCAGTTCCTGGGCTAAGTTGCTGCCGATGATGCCGCTGGCACCAACGACTAAAGCGGTATTGGTCATAATTCGGGATGGGAAATGGGCGGTCCAAAGGGGCCGATGCGGCAGATTTGCCGCGTTGGGCGTCGGTTGTTGGGCTCGGTGCCGGATACAAAACGGCTGCCTAGCCCAATGGTTTGGGCTAAAACAATTGGGCGCCGAGTTGGCTAGATTAGCCTGGAGGTTTAGGTTGCGGCCCTACTAAGTGTCTAAGCGACCCTTGGCGACGCGAACTAAAAGTCCGCGCTACTTTCAACGATTAGGCCCTTTCCCACGTCTCTACGCCCTATGCAAACCAAAAATTTCACCCACGTCAACGCCGCCAACCAGCCCACCATGGTGGATGTGGGCGCCAAGCCCCCCACCCGCCGCGTGGCCCGCGCCCACTGCCGCGTGGTGCTGGGCGAAGAGTTACTAAGCCGCGTGCAGGCCGGCGAAATGCCCTCGCACAAAGGCCCGGTCATTCACACGGCGATTCTGGCGGGCATCATGGGCGCCAAAAAAACGGCCGACCTCATTCCCCTCTGCCACCCGCTGGGCCTGGACGACTGCAGTCTCACCATCGAGCCCGACGGCCCCGACGCCCTGCGCGTGGTGTGCACCGCCGTGGTCACGGGCCGCACCGGCGTGGAAATGGAAGCCCTCACCGGCGCCACCGTAGCTGCCCTCACCATTTACGACATGTGCAAAGCCTTTTCGCACGATATCACGATTGATAACGTGCAGCTTATCGCCAAAACCGGCGGTAAGAAAGATTTCAATCGATTCGAAAATTCGTAGATTCCGGCATGGATAGTCTGCCCAGCTCAACCGTAAAACGCTTCAAGCACGCCGCCCTCACCCGCCCCGATGTGGGCGAATTTGGTCGCCACGAACTCGCCATCCTCGGCGCGCCCTGCGGCGACATTCAGGCGCTCGTAGCCCGGCTGCTGCCGCATTTGGCCCCCCAATTGCGCATGGCCTATGTGGATGCCGACCACGCCGCCGGCGACGCCGCTGCCGAGGCACCGGCAGCCATCAAAGCCACGCCCTACGTGGCCGATAATGGCCTTTCGGCGGAGCTGGTTGATAAAATTACCTATCGCCAGCTCAACCTCACGCGGGTGCTGGACCGCTTCAGCCAGCCCGAGCTGCTGGCCCACGAAAGCGTGGTGCTGGTGAACGGCAACCACTTCCGCGCCCGCCAGCAGGTCGTCATCGTCGACCCGCGCAAGCCCTTGGATAAGAAGCTCGACCGCCTCACCGATGTGCGGCTGATTTTGCTGGCCGAGGGCCAGACCGAGCTGCCCGCCGTGCTCACCGAGCACCTGAGCGCCGGGCTGCTGCCCCCGGTGCTGCCGCTGGCCGACACGGCCAAAATTGCGGCCTTCCTGCAACAGTGGTACCACATGGCCGTGCCGGTGCTGCGCGCCCTGGTGCTGGCTGGTGGCCGCAGCGAGCGCATGCAAACCGACAAAGGCGCCCTGCACTACCACGGCCTCGACCAGCGCCAGCACACCGCCGCACTGCTGGCCGAGTTTTGCCCCGACGTGCGCGTGTCTGTTCGGCCCGACCAGGCGGCCGACCTGCCCGCCGGCCTCAAAGCCCTGCCCGATACTTTTCTGGGCCTGGGGCCACTGGGCGGCATCCTATCAGCTTTTCAAGCCGACCCCAATGCGGCGTGGCTAGTACTGGCCTGCGACCTGCCCTTCCTGACCCGCGACACGCTGGAATACCTGGTGAGCAACCGGCAGCCGGCGCGCATGGCCACGTCCTTTCGCAGCCCGTGGGATGATTTTCCGGAGCCCTTGGTCAGCATCTGGGAGCCGCGCAGCTACGGGCAGCTGCTGCGCTTTCTGGGCATGGGCTATTCCTGCCCGCGCAAGGCGCTGATAAACTCCGATATCGAGCTGCTGGCCCCGCCGGTGCCCGCCGAGCTGCGCAATGTGAACACGCCCGAAGAACGGGCCGCCGCCGAGCAGGAACTGGCCCACTGATTTTTGAAAAAGGCAGCTAGGCCAGCGCCTGGTATGCCGGGTAGCTCGAAAAAAAGATTAGTAATTAACGTTCTGAAAGCCTGATTGCCGCCACGGTAGTCAGGCTTTTTCGTGCGCGGCGGATGCAATGCGAGAAAGGAAAAGGGCGTTTACGGCGCAGGTTGGCACACTTTTCGAATTTAGCCGGCCAGCGTTTATTCATTCACTCGCTATTACTATCATGAAAAAAGTCATCATTCCGGCCGCTGCGCTGTTAGCCTTGGCCGCTGTTTCTTCGGCCCGGGCCCAGGACGTGCGCTTTGGCTTGCGCGCCGGCGCCAACTACTCCAACCTGGCCGGCGACGTCAAAAACGAATCGACCTATAACAACAAAGTCGGCTTTCTGGGCGGCGTCATGGTGAACGTGCCCGTCACCAGCGACGGCTTCTTCTCGGTGCAGCCCGAAGTGCTGTATTCGCAGAAAGGGTTTGAGAACAAGCCCACCGAATACACCAACCTGCTCGGCACCAAGCAAAAGCGCGAAGGCCAGGTGAACTACAACTACCTCGATGTGCCGGTGCTGCTAAAAATCAACGCCGGTGGCTTCATCGCGGAGGTGGGCCCGCAGTACTCCTACCTCATCAGCGCCAACGACGAGACCAAAGTCACCACCACTTCGGCCCTGAACGGCACGCCCACCACCACCGAGTCGCAGAACAAGCGCGACGTGAGCGGCCTCAACCGCAACGAGCTGGGCTACCTGGCCGGCATCGGCTACCAGGCCGACAACGGCTTGAGCCTGAACCTGCGCTACACCGGCGCCTTCAGCGACTTTGTGAAATCCGACAACAGCACCTATTTCAACGGCGACCTGAAAAACGCCCGTCACTCGGCCTTTCAGCTCTCGCTCGGCTATTTGATTCCGGCGAAGTAAGGTCTTGATTTAACAGCAAAAAGCCCGGTTCCTGCGTAGGAACCGGGCTTTTTGCTTGTTCAGAGCTTTATGGGTGCGCGGCCACCCACTCGGTGCCGTCTTCGTACTCCTCGCGCTTCCAGATGGTCACCACTTGTTTTAGCGTGTCGATAATGAACTGGCAGGCGGCGAAGCTTTCGGCACGGTGCGGGGTGGCCACGGCCACCACCACGGCCACGTCGCCCAGCTCCAGGGTGCCTTTGCGGTGTACCACGGCCACTTCCTGCAGCATGGGCCACTTGTCGTAGGCCTGCGCCACCACGTGGCCCAGCTGCGTGAGGGCCATGCTGTCGTAGGATTCGTAGTGCAGGCGGCGCACGGGCCGGCCGCCCGATTGATTGCGCACCGTGCCGATAAAGGAATTGACCGCCCCGGCCGCGTCGGTTTGCACGGCGGCGAGGGCCGCGGCAATGTCAATGGGCTGGTCGGTAATGGAAAGGGTAGGGGTCATGTGTCAGTTGAAATTACATAGAACGTATGCCGAGCGCAGCGAAGCATGACGTTTAGCCGCCGGCCACGGGCGGAATCAACGCAATTTCATCCACGGTGTGCAGCGGCTGGTCGGCGTTGGCGTACTCGTTGTTGACGGCCACGGCGCAGCTGCGCAGCTCGCCCAGCGCGGGGTACTGGCGGCGCATTTCGGCCAGCAGCTCGCCCACGGTGGCAGGGGCGGGGGCCGGCAGCTCGATGACGGAAGTGCCCACGATGTCGCGGGTGATGCCGAAGAGGGCGATTTTTAAGGACATATCTTTCGACGTAAACTTGGGCGAAAATCAGCCGCGGGCGGCGCTTTGGGCTGTGGCCTGAACACCGGCCCGGCGTCCGGGGTTACCACAAGTCGGCAGTCTTACGTACAGCCCGGCAAAATTGGTGATAAACGTGCTTCCATCTCTCCTCGCCCCAGCCGCCCCGGCCCGCCCCACGCTCTACGACCAGCACGGCCGGCCGCTGGAATACCTGCGCCTGGCCGTGACGGACCGCTGCAACCTGCGCTGCTTCTACTGCATGCCCGAGGAAGGCATCCGGTACATGCCCAAGCACGAACTGCTGAGCTACGAGGAGATGCTGCGCCTGACGGGCCTCCTGGCCGGGCTGGGCGTGCGCAAAGTGCGCCTCACCGGCGGCGAGCCCTTCGTGCGGCGCGACCTGGTGCCCTTCATGGAGCAACTAGCCCAGCTGCCTGGCATCGACGACATCAGCCTGACCACCAACGGCGTGCTGACGGCACCGCACGTGCCCGCCCTGGCCCGCCTGGGCGTGAAGGCCGTGAACCTCAGCCTCGACACGCTAAACCGCGAGCGGTTCTTCCAAATCACGCGGCGCGACGAGCTGCCCCGGGTGCTGGAAACCTTTTACGCCCTGCTGGATGCCGGTATTCAGGTCAAAATCAATGCTGTGGTGATGGACGGCCGAAACATTGACGACCTCATTCCGTTGGCCGCCCTCAGCCGCGACCTGCCCGTAGACGTGCGATTCATCGAAGAAATGCCCTTCAACGGCGGCAGCCACGAGGCCGGACCTGCCTCGCTGCCCTGGAACCACCTGCGCATCCGCCAGCACTTGGAAGCGCATTTTGGCGCACTCACGCCCGTGCCCATGGCGGCCGGTGCCACGGCTTCCGACTACCGCGTGGCCGGCCACCAAGGCCGTGTGGGCATCATTGCCGCGTATTCGCGTACTTTTTGCGGCACCTGCAACCGCCTGCGCCTCACCGCCGAAGGAGGCATCAAAACCTGCCTCTACGACCAGGGCGTGCTCGATACCCGCGCCCTGCTGCGCGGCGGCAAGTCTGATGAGGAAATTGTGGCGGCGCTGTCGGCCGCATTCCGTCACCGCGCCGCCAATGGCTTCGAGGCCGAGCGGCAGCGGCCTCTGCACCAGCTCAGCTTCGAGAGCATGGCCACCATTGGGGGCTAGGAAGCCACGGTCGTTATCTTACCTTGCCTGCTATTGGGGCCGGGGCATTAAAGCCCGGGACCCGCTGCAATGAAAGTTGTTTTTATTATCCTGGGCATGCTGGTTGGCCTGTATGTGCTGCTGTGCGCGGTGCTCTATTTTAAGCAGGAAAAGCTGCTATTCTTCCCCAGCCGGCTGCCGGTCGATTATCGGTTTCGCTTTCCCGGTAGCTTCGAAGAACGGTGGTTTAAGATGGCCGATGGCACCCGCCTGCACGGCCTGTTATTCCACGCTCCCCACTCCAAAGGGCTGGTGTTCTACCTGCACGGCAACGGCGGCGACGTGAGCAGCTGGGCCGAGGCCGCGCCCGTGTACACCCGCCTGGGCTATGACGTTTTCTTCCTCGACTACCGTGGCTACGGCAAAAGCGAGGGGCGCATTAGCAGCCAGGCGCAGTTGCCGGGCGACGTGCAGACGGTCTACCAACAGCTGCTGCCCGAGTATCCCGAAAGCCGCACCGTGGTGCTGGGCTACTCTGTGGGCACGGGCCTGGCCACTTGGCTGGCCGCACAGCAGCACCCCAAGCTGCTGATACTACAGGCGCCGTACTTCAGCATGCGCGACCTGGCGGCGCGGCTGTACCCATTCGTGCCGGGGTTTCTGGTGCGCTACCCGTTGCCTACCAACGAGTTGATTGGCAAAGTCAAGGCGCCCGTCGTGCTGTTTCACGGCGACCGGGATGAGGTGATTTATCATCAGTCGTCGCTCCGGCTCAAAGCGTTATTGAAGCCCACCGACCGGTTGGTGCTGCTGCCCGGCGCGGGCCACAACGGCATGACTGATAATCCTATGTATCAGCGAGAGCTGGCGACTTTGCTATAAGTAAAAAACACGCAGAAAATCGATGTAAATCCGGAGCTACAAGCAGTCACGTAAGCCTTTCACAAGCATTAGACTTTCTTGTAGTTAACCACGGCCAATTGCATGTTGAGTTAAATGGGTTTTATAATTTTAAAAATTATAGTGCAATTTTATTTATTTTAATAAGTAGAAAATAAAGGTGTTAGCATGGTGCAATAACGTATATTTGCTAGTGCTATACAGGGTCGTAATTATATTCTATGTCTGATTTTTACAATTCTACCGTTTTGTCGGCATCTGTTACTCTTCAGACTCAGCTAATGAGCGACACATCTGCCGAATCTTGCCAGGTAGCCCAGCTGCGTCAGGCCCTGGCCGACGCGCAGGCGGCGTTGCGTTGCGCCGAGCAACGGCTGGCAGACCAGAAGGATTATTACCAGGCGGTGCTCGACCACCTAAAGGTAAATGTGGCCGTGTTCGACCCTGAGCAACGGTTTCAGGTAGTCAATGCCAAGTCCTTCAGCAACCCCGAGCTGCGGGAATGGGTGATTGGCAAAACCAACGACGAATACTGCGAGCACCGCGGCGTGGCGCCCGAAATCGGGGCTACCCGGCGGCGCCTGCTGACCCAGGTGATTGAAACCGGCGTCGAAACCAGCTGGGAGGAAACCCTAATGACAGACGATGGTCCGTGCCAACTGCTGCGCTACTACGTGCCTGTGCTGGATTCCGACGGGGCCGTACGCATGGTGGTGGGCACGGGTACCGACATCACCAAGCGCCGGCTAGCCGAGCAAAAGCTGGAAGAGCAGCGTGAGTTCTTCGAGTTCACGCTCAATCACATACCCAGCGACATTGGTGTGTTCGACGCTGAAGGCCGCTACTTGTTTGTCAACCAGAGCGGCATCAAAGACCCCGTGAAGCGCGAGTGGGTGATTGGCAAAAACAACTTCGAATATTGCGCGCAATACGGCTACCCCCAGGCCCTGGCCGAGGAGCGGCAGGAGCGCCTGCGCGAGGCGTTCCAGGAGCGCCGGCTGGTGACGTTTGAAGAAACCTTTGACCGGCCCGAGGGCCTGCGGCACCAGTTCCGCTGCCTGCAGCCCGTGTTTCACCCCGACGGCTCGCCGCGCATGCTGGTGGCCTACGGCCTCGACATCACCGAGCGGGTGGCCACCGAGCGGGCCCTGCGCCATGCCAAGCTGGCGGCCGAGAGCGCCGTGCGGGCCCGCGAGATTTTCCTGGCCAACATGAGCCACGAAATCCGCACGCCCATGAACGCCATCTTGGGCATGAGCCAGCTGCTGGCCAAAACCGAGCTGGCGCCCGACCAGGATAGCTACCGCCAGGCCATCAGCACCTCGGCCGAGCACCTGCTGGTGATTATCAACGACATTCTGGACCTTTCGAAGCTGGAGGCTGGCAAGATGGCGCTGGAGCAAGTCGGCTTCACGCCCACGCACCTGCTGGCCGAGATTGAGCAAACCCTGCACTACAAGGCCGAAGAAAAGGGCTTGCGCCTGCTCACGCGGGTGGCCCCGGCCGTGCCCCGCGTGCTGCTCGGCGACCCCTACCGCATCCGGCAGGTGCTGCTGAACCTGGCCGGCAACGCCATCAAGTTCACCGAAACCGGCTACGTGGCCATTACCTGCGACTACCAGCCCGCCGCCGATGGCGACACCGGCGAGGTGGTATTCCGGGTGGCCGATACGGGCATTGGCATCGAACCGGAGTTTGTGCAGCACATTTTCAGCGAGTTCAGCCAGCAGGACTCGTCGGTGACGCGCAAATTTGGCGGCACGGGCCTGGGCCTGAGCATTTGCCGCAACCTGGTGAAGCTGATGGGCAGCGACGTGCAGCTGCAGAGCGAGCGCAACAAGGGCACCACCATGGCCTTTGCCCTGCGCCTGCCCGTGGGCACGGCCGAAGACCTAGCCCCTAAAGTGGTGCTGCCCCCCGACAGCCCGGCCTTCCAGTACCTGCGCAACAAGCAGGTGCTGCTGGTGGAAGACAACCGCTTCAACCGTCAGATTGCCAAAACCTTCCTCAGCCACGCCCACGTGCAGGTGACTGAGGCCGAGCACGGCGCTATGGCCGTGGAGCTGGCCCAGCACACGCGCTTCGACTTGATTCTGATGGACATTCAGATGCCGGTGATGGACGGCTACGCGGCCACCGCGCTGTTGCGCCAACAGTTGGGCCTGGCTACCCCCATTGTGGCCCTCACGGCCAACGCTGTGAAAGGCGAGCGCGAGAAGTGCCTCTCGGCCGGCATGAACGGCTACCTGGCCAAGCCCTTTAAGGAAGAAGAACTGCTGCGCGTGGTGGGCGACTGGACCCTGACCATGCCGCTGCCCGCGCTGGAATCTGAGCCCGCGCCGGCCCCCAGCGCGGCCGCCGAGCCCGAAATACTGGCCCCACCGCCCGCCCCGCCAATGGCAGCGGAAGTAAAGCTTTATTCCATTGCAGACTTGCTGGTGGCCGGCCAGGGCGACCAGGAATTTGTGGCTTTCATGCTCACCACCTTCGTGGAGAGCTGCGAGGAAGCCGTCCAGAATCTGAACCGCGGCATGCAGGAAGGCGACATCAAGCTGCTGAAAACTACCGCCCACACGCTAAAGCCCGGCGTGGAGCACCTGCACGCCCTGCACGTGCTGCCGCCCGTGGAGGCGCTGGACCAATGGGAAGGCCCCTTCCAGGCCGAAGCTCTGCAGCCGCTGGTCGATTCCATCACCTTGCTGCTGCGCGACGTGGTGACGCAGATAACGCTCGATACCAACGCCTAAGCAGCGGGCAAAGTCGGCTTTGCGGCCCGGTGCACCTTTGGTGTGCCGGGCCGTTGGCTGTTTGGCAGCAGGTATTCCGCAAAACTTATCGGGCGGCTGGGGCGTTTGGGAAACTTAATTTTACGGCACACAACGTGCGGGACGCGGCGCTACAGCGCCGCCGGTGGGCGGCAAGCAATATGGTTTCAGTTACTTCTTCGGTGCGGACAGTTTCCCGCCAGGCCCACCGCGTGGCGGTAGGCGCTTTGTTCTTTTTGCTGGGTTTGTGCTTTGCTACCTGGGCCTCGCGTATTCCGAGCATTCAGCAGCGCATGGGCATTTCGGAAGCGGGACTGGGCGGCGTGCTGCTGGCTATTCCGCTGGGGCAGATGCTTACGCTGCCGCTAGCCGGCTGGCTGGTGGCCAAACACGGCAGCCGCCGGGTGATACTGGGCAGCGTGGTGCTCTACGCCACGGCGCTGCTGGGCCTGGGCTGGGCCCAAAACCTGTTCCAGCTGGTGCCCTGCCTGATACTGTTCGGCGTGGGCGGCAACCTGACCAATATCTCGGTGAATACGCAGGCTGTAGGCGTGGAGCGGCTGTATAAGCACAAGCCCATCATGGGCTCGTTTCACGGGCTGTGGAGCCTCGCGGGCTTCGTGGGGGCGGCCATTGGCTCGTTTATGATTGGGCACGCGGTACCGCCGGGCTGGCATTTCGTGGGCATTGCGCTGTTTATTCTGACCGGCCTGGTGGTGAGCGCCGGCTACACCGTGCGCCAGGACAGTGGTGTCGACCCCGACCAGCCCATCTTCGTGCGGCCCGACAAGGAGCTGTTGGGCCTAGGCGCTATTGCCTTCTGCGCGCTCATCTGCGAGGGGGCCATGTTCGACTGGAGCGGCGTTTATTTCAAGAAAGTTATTCAGGCCGACAAGGCCTGGGTGGGCGCGGGCTACACGGCCTTCATGAGCACCATGGCCGCTGGCCGCTTCGGGGCCGACTGGCTGGCTCACCGGCTCGGGCCGAAGCGCGTGATTCAGCTCTGCGGGCTGCTTACAGCCACCGGACTCAGCATTGCGGTGGTGTTTCCGATGCTGCCCACGGCTCTATTGGGCTTCCTTTTGGTGGGCTTTGGCACCTCGGCGGTGGTGCCGCTGGTGTACTCAGCGGCGGGGCGGTCTACGCACATGTCGGCAGGCATGGCGCTGGCGGCAGTGTCTACCATCGGCTTCTTCGGCTTTTTGCTGGGGCCGCCCATCATCGGTTTTGTGGCCGGTGCCACGAGCCTGCGCGTGTCGTTTGCGTTTATTGCCTTCATGGGGCTATGCGTGTCGGCGGTGGCGGGCCGGGTGCGGGTGTAGTTTGTTTGGGGATAGGGGAGAAGGAATAGGGTATACAGGAAAGGAGCTTAAATCAGAACGTCATGCAGAGCGCAGCGAAGCATCTCGCGTGCAGTAGTAAACCAATCATAAGGATTTACTTGCGGCACGCGAGACGCTTCACTGCGCTCTGCATGACCTTCCTTATTTTTCGCCCATACTAACCCACGAACCATTTCATGCCCGAAAACCCCACCGCCACCAAATACACATGGGACGCCATGCCCAAAGAGCAGGTGACCGAGCAGCTCTCGCGCCGCCTCATCACCGGCGACAAGATGATGCTGGCCCACGTCTACCTCAAAAAGGGCTGCATTGTGCCCCTGCACCAGCATGAAAACGAGCAGATAACTTATATTCTGGAAGGTGCGCTGCGCTTCTGGATTGGCTCCGAGGATGCCGAGCCCATTGTGGTGGGTGTGGGCGAGGTGCTGCACATCCCCGGCAACGTGCCCCACAAGGCCGAGGCCCTCGAAGACACGCTGGACGTAGACATTTTCAGCCCGCCCCGTCAGGATTGGCTCGATAAATCGGACGACTACCTGCGCCAGAAATAAGCCCATGGACCTCGGACTAAAAGGCAGAGTGGCCCTGGTGGCCGCTGCCAGCAAGGGCCTGGGCCGCGCCGTGGCCGAAGAGTTGGCCGCCGAAGGTGCCTCCCTCGTGCTGTGCGCGCGGGGTGAGCAAGCCCTGCGCGAAACCTGCGCAGCCATCGAGCAAAGCGCTGGTGTGCCGGTGCTGGGTGTGGTGGCCGACGTGGCCAACCCCTCCGACGTGGCCCGCGTGACGCAGGCTGCACAGGAGCGTTTCGGCCGCATCGACATCTTGGTAACCAACGCCGGCGGCCCGCCCGCCGGCACCTTCGACACGCTGGGGCCTGAGCAATGGCAGGCCGCCACCAGTCTGCTCCTCACCAGCGTGGTGGAGCTGACGCGCGCCGTGCTGCCCGGCATGAAAGCGCGCGGCTGGGGCCGCATTCTCAACATCACGTCCATTTCGGTGAAGCAGCCGGTGGAAAACCTGATGCTCTCCAACAGCCTGCGCGCAGCCGTAACCGGCATGGCACGCACCCTGGCCACCGAAGTGGCCGCCCAAGGCATCACCGTCAACAATATTCTGCCCGGCTACACGCGCACCGAGCGGGTGGTAGGCCTGGCCGATGTCACGGCCGCCAAAGAAGGCATTTCGGCCGCCGACGCTACGGCGCGCTGGGAAAGCCAGATTCCTATGCGGCGGCTGGGCGAGCCGCGGGAGTTCGCTGCGCTGGCTGCTTTTCTGTGCTCGGAACGAGCCAGCTACATCACCGGCACCTCCATTCCGGTCGATGGCGGCTGGATTCGCGGGCTCTTGTAGGAACTGGGTGGGGCTAGTGCTTGCCCAGCCCCACCCAGCCGCGCTGCTGGGTGTAGTAGGCCGCCGTGCCCACCACCAGGCCCACCAGGTAGCCGTAGGGCAGCCCGGCGCAGAGCAGGCCCACCAGCAGCGCCAGCAGCATGTCGGCGCGGCGGTCGCTGATGTCGCGCAACAGCACGGCCAGCGACAGCGCCTCGAACAGCAGCAGCACACCCAGAATGGGCAGCGGAAATATCTGCACCACGTCGGCAAAGCCTTGGCTGAAAAACAGCCCCAGCACCAAGAAAATACCGCCGTAGATGACCACCGAGCCGCCGGTGCGGGCCCCAAACGCGTAGTGCCCCACCATGCCGCCCGAGCCGTGGCACACCGGAAACCCGCCGAAAAAGGGATTCACCAAATTCATCAGGGCGTAGGTGAAGCTGATTTTGCGGATGGTGAGCGGTGTCCGTTCGGGGAATAAATCCTGGGCTACCTGCTTGGTGGCAAGGATGGAGTTGCCGAGCGACAAGGGAATCTGAGGCAGGGCCAGCAGCAGGGCTCCGGTGAGGATGTCGGCTCGCTGGGGCAGGTGCCAGGTGGGCAAGTGCAGACCCACGGCCTTCTGGGCAGTAGCTAAATCGAGCTTGAATACCAACGCGTAAGCTACGCCCAGGGCAATGACTACCAGCGCCGCGGGCCAGCGCCGGTTGCCAAACAGCACCACCGTGACCACAAAAGCCGCCGCCGCCAGCGCGTAGCCGGCCGCGCCATCGGCCCCCACATACTTGGTGAGGGCCAGCGTGGCCAGCTGCAGGGCCAGCCCAAACTGAATGCCGCGCACCACGGCCTTGGGTACCAGCCTTCCCAAGGCATCAATCAGCCCGGTTATCGACAAAAAAAACATGCCGATGCCAATGGCCAGCCCCCCGCCGAAAATGACGCGGCCCGGGAGCTTTTGAGCAATAACCAGCGCCGCGAAAGCCTTGAGCGGCTGCACCGGCATGGGCATGCGGTACCACAGCCCGGTAAACACCTGCATCAGCCCAAAGAGAATGAGCACACTCGCACTGTCGATTCCCGAGGCGGCGATGACGCCGATGAGCAGCGGCAGGTCGGTGCCGAGGTCGCCAAACGCGCCGGCCAGCTCGTTGCGGTCGAAGCGGATGGGCGGACGGGTAGGGGCGGGGGGCGGCGTAACAGTAGGTTGCATCAGGGCGAAGTGGGAATGTCTCTACCCGTTTCTACTTCTTATTGTTCAGCAGGCGCGCCACCTCGCTGGCATGCTCGGCGGCGTCGCCCAGGTACTCGCCGCTGGTGTAGCCCCGGCGGAAACGCAACGGTTTGAGACGCTTGCCCAGGGCCTCTGCGGCCATTTCGTGGTCGAGGGCGCCTTCGTGATGAGCGAGGAACACAGTGGCCACACCGTTGCCGATGAAGTTGGTGATGCTGCGTGCTTCCGACATAAACCGGTCGACGCCCAGCAGCAAGGCCAGGCCCTCTACCGGAATCACCTTCATGGCCGTGAGCGTGCTGGCCAGTACCACAAAGCCGCTGCCCGCTACGCCGGCCGCGCCTTTGCTGGTCACCATCAGGATGCCCATCATGGTCAGAATCTGGGCGCCGGAAAGGTCGACGTGGAACACCTGAGCCAGGAAAAGGGTCGAAAGCGAAAGGTAAATGGTGGTGCCGTCGAGGTTGAAGGAATAGCCCGTAGGCACCACCAGCCCCACCACCGGCTGGGCGCAGCCCATGCGCTCCAACTTCTCCATGAGGCCCGGCAGGCCGGCTTCCGACGACGAAGTACCTAGCACAATCAGCAGCTCGGCCTTGAGATATTTCAGGAATGACCACACGCCGATGTTGCAGGAACGCAAAATGGCCCCCAACACCGCAAAAACAAACACGCCCATGGTCAAATACACCGTCACCATGAGTTTGCCCAGCGGCAGCAGCGTGGCGATGCCGTACTTACCGATGGTGAAGGCCATGCCTCCAAATGCCCCAATGGGCGCCAACAGCATCACCAGGTGCAGCCCCCGAAATACATACTTCGAGGCTTCTTTGAGGAAGTGGATGATGGGTTTGCGCCCGGCGTACTTGCTAAGCACAATGCCGAGCACAATGGCCACGAGGAGAACTTGTAGCGTCAGGTTATCGGCCAGAAAGTGCCCCCACGAAAACTCCGAGGCCCGCTTCGTGAACTCGCCCACCTTGCCTGTATCGAGCCGGCCGGTGCTTACGCCCGCACCCGGCCGCACCAGCGCCGCCACGCCCACACCAATGAGCAGCGCCAGCGTAGTCACGATTTCGAAGTACAGCAGTGCCTTCCCGCCAATGCGCCCCACCTTCTTTAAATCGCCCATCGTGCTAATGCCGAGCGTGATGGTGAGGAAGATGATGGGATTGATAAACAGCTTCACCACGTCGATGAAGCGCTTGCCCAGCGGCTCCATCAGCACCGCCCTGGCGGGGGCGAAGTGACCCAGCAGGGCCCCCGCCACAATGGCCAGCAGTACCCAGAAGGTAAGGTTACGGGTGAGTTTCTTGATTTTCATAGGCAGCGGTAGAAGCGGTGAGTGCCCCACGCGCCGCAAGTTCGGCACGGGGGCGCACGCTGCCAGCTGCTGTGCAAATTGAGTGAGCCGCATGCACCCATACGAAAGATTGACGGGCGCTTGCCCAGCGCCCAACCGGCTTGCGCTGTTGCCGAGCCGGAAATGACCGGTCGCCGCCTTATTCTACTAGCAGCCGGCGTGTGGCTGTGGCCCCGCCCGCCCGCACTTGCAGGGCGTAAAGGCCAGCTGGCAGTGCACTGAGGTCCACCTCTAGTGATAGGCCAGTGGCTGGTAACAGCACCGTGGTGGTGCGCACCACCCGGCCCAGGGCGTCGAGCAGGGTGAGGGCAACCCTCGGAACACCCGGCACCCCGGGCAGCGCGACAGTAGCGCGGCCGTGGGCCGGGTTGGGCGACAATCGGAAGTTCAAATCGCTGTGAACGGCCGTGGTAGCGGTGAGGGTGGGGTCATCAAAATAGGCTAGAAAGGCGTTGTTTCCGGAAGGATTGGCTAGGGGGCGGCCATCAAAATCTGCGGTCTGGCTGTTGGTCCAACCCGTGAGGTACACGCTGGTCCCGCTGCAGGCCACTCCGGTACTCACTTCTTCAAAGCGGCCACCTACGGGCTTGGCCCAGGCAAAAGCGGCGCCACTGTTTGTTTCGCTTATTTTGAGCACATATCCGTCCCGACCCCAAGGACTTAAGGGATTTCCGGATGGCTGCGACGAGTTGACTAGCGTAGCAGCGCTGCCAAAGGCAATGGAAGAAGTGGAAAAACTGCCGGCGGCGTAGATGTTGGGGCCGCTGACGGCCAGCGAGGAGATGGAGCCCAAGCCTCCATCCACCGACTGTTGCACCCACGCAAAATGGCTGCTGTTACCGGCATCGGTGAGTTTGGCAACGAAGGAGCGGGGCCCCGAGGCGGCCGGCCGCAAGGCACCGAAGGCCGCATTGGAGCTTTCGGCGTAGCCTGCCACGTACACGTTGGCTCCCGCCACCGCCAGTGCGGATGCCTGTTCAACATCGGTGCCACCGGCCTGCTGCGCCCACACGTAGTTGGCGCCGGTGCCCGTGTCGGTCAGCTTGGCCACAAAACAATCGTCGGTGCCGGTCAGGGCGGTGGCGCCGAATGTAGCGGTTGTGCCGAACGTGCCGGCGATGTAAACATTTCCCGCATTGGCGGCAACCGCAAACGGAATAACATAGGAATTGCCCTGAAGCTGGTGGGCCCAGGCAATGGTCCCGCTGGTGCCCGCGTCGGTGAGCTTGGCCACAAAGCCCCAGTAGCCGGTATTGGGAAAGGCCACGTTGCCAATCGTGCCCCCGTTAGGCCCTACTTTGCCCACTAAGTAGACGTCAGAACCGCTTACGGCCAGGGCCGAAATCGTTTCATACGCGGGCCCGCCGGTGCGCTGGCCCCAGGCCACTGCGGCAGTGGAACCTTGGTCAATCAATTTCGCGATGAAGATGTCGGGAGAATTTGCCTGCGAAGCATTGGTCAGCTGCACCGCTCCCAAACGGAGGCTGTTGCTGAACGTGCCGGCCACGTACACGCCGCTTCCGTTCACGGCCAGCGCACTGATTTGAACAAAAGAACCTTCGATGCGTTGTGCCCACATGAAGCCGCCGGCAGGGTTCCATTTCGCCACGTAGGCTTCGCTGTCTTGCGAGTTGCGGGTGGTTAGTAAGGTAGTGCCGAAACGGATGGCGTTGCTGAAGGTGCCGGCCATGAAGACGTTGCCATTGGCATCGGCCGCCAGCGCTTGGGCATTGGCAGCACTACCCAAGGCGCACGCGGGGGCCGTCAGCTGCTGCCAGGCGGGCGTCTGCGCCTGCGCCCATGGGGATATCAACCACAGAGCAGCCACCAGCAATGAGGTTAACCGTGCGGAAAGTTTTTTCATCTGGGACTACCTGAGTGGCGTTGAATACTAATAAGTTAGCAGTACGAGGCTGACGGCGGCAGGTTTTGTGCGTTTGCAGTTGCCATACTGCGCTTCGGGTCTGGCCAGTGCCGAGCCAGCGGGCAACTAGCGAGCGCAATCAAAAATTAAAAACCAGCAGCTTCACTTTCTACTTTCGAAGGTGCGCTCACCCCATCCCCATGAATCCCGCCATTCTGCTCCCCGCCACCAGCTACGAATTCGCCACCATCCAGAAAGTGAGCGGCAGCGGCCCACCCGTGCCCGCCTCCGACCAGCTGGCCGCCGAAGAACCGCTGGAAATCCGCGTCGGCTACGAGGCCGGGGGCCAGCGCCTGCACCGTACCCTGTCCGTCACCATGCGCACGCCCGGCCACGACGAAGAGCTGGCTGCCGGCTTTCTGCTCACCGAAGGCCTTATCCACGATAAAGCCGACTTGCTGGGCATCATTCCCTGCCCCGATGTGCAAAAGGCCGAAGAGGCCGGTAACGTAGTGAGGGCCGAGCTGGACGCTCATGTGCAAGTCGATTTCCAGGCGATGGAGCGCCATTTCTACACCAGCTCCAGCTGTGGCGTGTGCGGGAAAACCAGCATAGCCGCTGTGCAAACCGCAAGCTGCCCGGTGCTGCCCGCTGCCGGCCCGCTCCTCAGTGCAGCCGTGGTGCACCAGCTACCGGAGAAGCTGCGCGCAGCCCAGGCCGGCTTCGAGCAGACGGGCGGCCAGCACGCCTCGGCCCTGTTTTCGCCGGAGGGGGAGCTGCTGCTGTTGCGCGAAGATGTGGGCCGTCACAACGCGCTGGACAAGGTGATTGGGGCCGCGCTGCTGGCCGGGTGGCTGCCGTTGCATCAGCACGTGTTGCTGGTGAGCGGCCGCGTCAGTTTCGAGTTGGTGCAGAAAGCGGCGGCGGCGGGCATTGGCATTCTGGCGGCAGTGGGAGCCCCAAGCAGCCTAGCGGTGCAGGCGGCCGAAAACTTTGGAATGACGGTGCTGGGCTTTGTGCGCAACGAGCGGTTCAATATTTACAGTCACGGCTGGCGGTTGGCCGTGTAACGGTTTAGGCTACGTGCTGTGCGGTGAAAATTTAGTGGGAAAAGCCACCCAATGCACCTGCATCCGGCAACGCCCGCCGGGGCCATCCGTTTAACTTTCACCCCAAATCCCACCCATCTATGAAACTCCGCATCGAAGACGACACCCTGCGCCTGCGCCTCTCCGATGGCGAGGTAGCCGAGTTTGCCGAAAAGGGCCACGTGGAAGGGGCCGTGCACTTCGGCCCCAACCCCGAGCAGCGCCTCACCTACGCCCTGGAGCGCGGCTCCGAGCGCCCCCAGACGATGCCCAACGAGGAGCCCGTGCAGATTCATTACGAGCCGGGCGCCCTCACCGTGTTGGTGCCCTTTGCGCTGGCCAAAGCTTGGGTCGAAACCGAGCAGAACGGCTTCTCCCACGACTTGCCACTGTCCGAAAGCCAGCACCTGCGCATTCTGGTAGAGAAGGACTTGGACTGCAAGCACTAGCAAGAATGTTGAGTTTTGAGGGTTGAATGTTGAGTGTGCTGCCACTTAGTGAGTCTTCAGTTCAACGCTTCCACAAACTCAACCCTCAACCCTGAAAATTCAACACTTCAAGCCATGCCCGATACTCCGCACTCTCCCCAGAACGACCCCAGCAAGGCCGGCCGTACCCACGAGCAGGGCGCCGAAGCCAACGCGCCCAAAAGCGGCGAACGGCCCGCCCAGGGCGCGGCACCCGCGCCCAACCACTACCGTTCCGACCCCAACCGAACCCACGTGCACGCCCACATTCCCGCACCCGACGTGGCCAACGCCAAATACGAACACCCCGTGCTGGCCCAGCCGCCGGAGGCCCTCACCGGCCTGCAGCTGGAGGAGCGGCAGAAAATTGCGGCCGGCGTCACGGCCGTGCTCAAGTCGATGCAGTTCAGCTGGAGCGAGGGCGGCATGACCCGCGGCACCCACGCGCTGCTGAAGATGAATCAGAAGGACGGCTTCGACTGCTCCAGCTGCGCCTGGCCCGACCCCGACGAACACCGCTCGGTGGCCGAGTTCTGCGAGAACGGGGCCAAGGCCAGCGCTTCCGATTCCGACCACCGCGCTGCTGGCCCCGAATTCTTCGCCAAGCACAGCCTGGCCGAGCTTTCGCGCATGACCGACCGCGACCTCAACAACGCCGGCCGCCTCACCCACCCGCTGGTGAAGCGCCCCGGCGACAACCACTACTCGCGCATTGCCTGGCCCGATGCTTTCGACATTATTGCTAAGGAGCTGAACGCCATAAAGTCGCCGGAGGAAGCCATTTTCTACACCTCGGGCAAAGTGCCGAACGAGCCGGCCTTCTTGTTCCAGCTGTTTGCCCGCGAGTTTGGCACCAACAATCTGCCCGACTGCTCCAACATGTGCCACGAGAGCAGCGGCTCGGGCCTCACACCCACTACTGGGCTGGGCAAAGGCTCGGTCACGCTTAACGACATTCACGAGGCGGAGGTGCTCATCATCATGGGCCAAAACCCGGGCACCAATCACCCGCGCATGCTCTCGGCCCTGCAAATCGCGAAGAAAAATGGCGCCAAAATCATCAGCGTGAACCCGCTGATTGAAGCCGGCCTCAACCACTTCCGCAACCCGCAGGACTTCATGAACCCGCTGAGAGCCATGGGTACTCTCCTCGGCGGCGGCACCCAGATTACCGACCTCTACCTGCAAGTGCGCATCGACGGCGACATGGCCCTGCTGCGCGGCATCATGAAGCACCTGTTTGAAGCTGAGGAACTGAACCCCGGCCAGGTGGTCGACCACGCATTTGTGAAGGAGTTCACCACTGGCTTCGAGGAGTTTAAACAGAATATTCTTGATACCAGCTGGGAAGATATTGAAACCATCAGCGGCATCAGCCGCGCGCAGCTGCTGGAGGCAGCCAACATCATTGCCCGCAAGCAGAAAATCATCGTGTGCTGGGCCATGGGCATCACGCAGCAGCGCCAGGGCGTGGAAACGGTGAAGGAAATTGTGAACCTGCTGCTGATGAAGGGCGCCATCGGCAAGCCCGGCGCGGGCACCTGCCCGGTGCGCGGCCACTCCAACGTGCAGGGCGACCGCACGATGGGCATCTGGGAGCGCATGCCGAAGCATTTCCTTGATTCGCTGGAGAAAGAGTTCGGCTTCAAGCCACCCACGAAAGACGGGTTCGACGTGGTCGAATCCATCAAGGCCATGCGCCTAGGACACACCAAGGTATACTTCAGCCTGGGCGGCAACCTGCTGGCGGCCGGCCCCGATACCGAAGTCATTGCCGAAGCCATGCGCAAGCAAAAGCTGACGGTGTACGTGGGCACTAAGCTCAACCGCGGCCACTTGGTGACCGGCGAAACCAGCCTGCTGCTGCCCACCTTCGCCCACGCCGATATCGATATGCAAAGGGCTGGCCACCAGATGACGAGCTGCGAAAACTCGATGGGCGTGGTGAGCCAGAATAAGGGCGTGCTGGTGCCCGTGGAGGGCGACCAACTGAGCGAAGTGGCCATCATCTGCGGCATGGCAATAGCCACGCTGGGCAGCAAAACCAAGACTGACTGGGTAGCCATGACGGAGAACTACGACGTCATCCGCGACCACATTGCCCGTGTCATTCCGGGCTTTGAGGACTACAACCGCAAGCTGCGCAAGCCGGGCGGCTTCTACCTACCCAATGGCCCCCGCGAACGGAAATTCACCACCGACAACGGCAAGGCCAACTTCAGCAAAACCACGCTGGAGAAATACCACCTGGAGCCCGACCAACTAGTGCTGATGACCGTGCGCTCGCACGACCAGTTCAATACCACCATCTACGAGTATAACGACCGATACCGCGGTATCCACGGCGAACGCCGCGTGCTCTTCATGAACCCGGCCGACATGGCCGACCGCAATATTAAGGCTAAGGACCTCATCGACATCACCAGCCACTACAAGGGCGAGCAGCGCCGGGTAGAGAAGTTTGTTGCCGTCCCGTATGATATCCCGAAAGGCAACGTTTCGGCCTACTTCCCCGAGGCCAACCCCCTGGTACCCATCGGCAGCGTGGCTAAAGTGAGCAATACGCCCACCTCGAAATACGTGGTGGTAACGGTGGTGCCCACTGCTGCCAACAATGACCTCCGCATCAAGGAGCGGGAGAAGATGATGGAGCAGGCATAAGCGTCCCGCCTGTCATTGCGAGTGGAGCGCAGCGAAACGCGGCAATCCGTCCTGTCAATACCAGACACGCCCTCTTACCAGAAAGCCCCGGTACCGCAATGGCACTGGGGCTTTTGTTTGACTTTATTACTTCTCAAGGCTTGTCGCGGATGAGATGAAGGATTGCTGCGTTTCGCTGCGCTTCACTCGCAATGACAGACGAACAGGGTTATACCGCTGCCGGCTGCTTCTCCAGGTCGAACAGCTCGCCCAGCAATTCCACCAGCTGGCCAGCGTCGTCGCGCTTGCAGGCGGCTTTGAGCTGCAGCACGTGCTGCTTGAGCACCTTTTGCATGAGGGAGCGGGTGGCCTCGTCGAGGAGCTTGCTTTCGGCGGGGGTGGCTTTTTTCTGGAAACGGTCCAACTCTTCCTGGCGCAGCTGCTCCAGGCTGGCTTTCACTTTCTGGATGATGGGCGACACCATCATTTCCTTGCTCCACTCGCTGAGGCCGGCAATGCTCTCGCCGATGATGGCGCGCACCTGCGGCACAGCGGCCAAGCGCACTTCCAGCGCGGCTGAGGCTTTGCTCTGGATGGCGTCGATGTTATACACCAGCACGCCGGGCACTTGCTCCACGTCGGCAGCGATGCTGCGGGGCACGCTCAGGTCAATAAAGAATTTGAAGCTCAGCACGTCGAGGTGCTGCACCAATTCCTTGGTGAAGAAGGGCTCGGCGCGGTTGATGGACGAGATAATGACGTCGGCTTCTTTCAGCGCGGGCACTAGGTCCTCGAAGTCCACGATGTTCATGCCGCACTCTTCGGCCAGGGCCTCGGCCTTGCTGCGGGTGCGGTTGCAGAGCGTGATTTCGCCGAAGCCTTTGCTGGCGGCCAGGTGGCGGCACACGTCGGCCCCAATTTCACCCAGGCCCACCACCAGCACTTTGGGGTTGGCCACGTCGGCGGTCAACTCCTCTACCAATTCCAGGGCGGCGTAGCTCACGGAGGCAGCGCCGTCGCGGAAGCTGGTTTCGGTTTGCACGCGCTTGTTGGTGAAGAATACCGTGTGCAGCAGGCGGTGCAGGAAGGGGCCGGCGGCGTCGGCGTCGGCGGCCCATTGGTAGGCCATTTTCACCTGGTTGCTGATTTGCAGGTCGCCCACCACCTGGGCGTCGAGGCCCATGGCTACGTCGAAGAGGTGCTGCACGGCCGCGTCGGCGGTGGGGAGCAAGTCGAAGTAGGGGAGGAACTGGCCCACGTCGGGGCGGCCCTTGAGGTCGCCGAGGGCGAGGATAATCTCGCGGCTGCGGTCGTCCTCGGCGGCGTAGTAAACTTCGGTGCGGTTGCAGGTGCTGAGCACGAGCAGGTCGCTTAGGCCCAGCTCATTGTGCAGCGTGTGTAGAAAGCGGCGACAGGCGGCCTCGTCCAGCGAAAGCAGCTCGCGGATGGCCAGCGGCGCTTTCTTGAACGATAGGCTAACGGCCTTGAACGGATGCGACATAGATAGAAACGACACGAAATCGGACGACAAAATTACGGCAGGATTTCGGTACGCCCTACCAACAGCCAAGGCTAAGCCAGGGTTCGCCCCCAAACCTGACGAATATCAGGCGCCAGGGCAGCCTCAGGCGGTGCAAAGGCCAGCAACCAAGTGGCAGCTGACGAAAATCAGCCGCCCCGCGCCAGACAGCCAGCCCCAAAGCCGCAACTTTCCGGAATAACCGCCGTGCGGAGGGCGCGTACCTTTGCCCCATGTTATCGAAAAACCCTGCTGCCACTGATTCTCCACTCGCGTCCCGCACCGCCGGGGTTGCCTCGGGCGGGTTCCAACCCAGCGGCAACACCGGTGCCTTGGGCGCCACCGACGAAACGGCTTCCCTTGAAGCAGCCGAGGCGCTGGCCGCCCCCGCGCCGGCTGCCACCACGCCCATGGCATGGGCCTTGCTGATTATCCTGGCCTGCATCTGGGGCACCTCGTTCATTCTGATGAAGAAGGGCTTGGTGGTGTTTTCGGCCCTCGAGCTGGGCGCTATTCGGGTAAGCGTGGCAGCGGCGCTGCTGCTGCCATTTGCCCTGCGCCACGTGGGCAGCGTGGCGCGCAGCCGCTTCAAGTGGCTGGCGCTAAGCGGCGTGGTGGGCACGCTGCTGCCGGCTTTCCTGTTTGCTTACGCCGAAACCCGGCTGGCCTCGGGGCTGGCGGGCGTGCTCAATGCCCTCACGGCGGTATTCGTGCTGCTGGTGGGTGCGCTGCTGTTTGGGCAGCGGCTCACGGTGCTGCGGGTGCTGGGCATCGGCCTGGGACTGGTGGGCACGGTGGTGATGCTGCAGCTGGGCGGCAGCGGCGGCGACGCCACGCCCACCGGCGAGGGCAACGCCTGGTACGGCCTCTACATTGTGGCCGCCACCATCGGCTACGGCGTGAGCGTAAACGTGATTAAACACAAGCTAAACGGATTGACGCCGGTGGCGGTGACTTCCGTGCTGCTCATGCTCATTGGCGGGCCGGCGCTGGCTTTCCTGCTGCTGGGCACCGATTTCTTGCACAAGCTGGCTACCGTACCGGGCGCCTGGACGGCCTTCGGCTACATCGCGCTGCTGGCCACCATGAGCACGGCGGTGGCCATGGTATTGTTCAACAAGCTAATTCAGCAGTCAACGGCCCTGTTTGCTTCGTCCAGCACCTACCTCATTCCCATCGTTGCCCTGGCCTTGGGTGCGCTCGACGGGGAGGCGTTCAATATCTGGCACTTCGTAGGCATGGTGGTGATTCTGGGCGGCGTGCTGATTGTACACCGGGCGAAGTAGGAGCGTTTTCCCATTTTACTCACTCGCGTACGGCCACTCCTGAAACCGCGCCGGTAGCCCTGCCTGCCGGGCATTGCCGCGCACATAAGTCAGCAGGCGCGCCAGCTCGGCAGCATCCTGCACGCCGTATTCGTGCCAGCCTACCTGCCAAAACTCGGCTTCGGGCGGGAGCTTGGGGCGTACCAAACGGCGGCAGGCGGTGCCGGTGCGCAGGTGCAGCAGGTCGACGGCTTTGGCGAAAGACAGGGAGCTGTCGGCGGACAGTTCCAGCACGAGGTGGGCGTGATTGGGCAAGATGGCGAAGGCGTGCACGCGGAAACCGGTTTCTTCCAGCATCATGATTTCACCAGCCAGCACTTCGGCTATTTTCTCGTTTTCGAAGTAGCGCGGGCCGATGGGGCCGCGGTCGAGCACGGCATCGAACTTGGCAAAAAACTGTTTTTGAGCGCGGCGGTGGTCGGTACCGACTTCCTGGGCCTGGCGCAACTCGGCCTGCAGCTCGCGGCCGGTGGCGGCCGGTATGGTGCCGTGCAGTCGGAAGGTGAGGAGGGAGGTCATGAAGCGGGGGAGGCCCCAATGCTAGCGGACCATGCGTTTCTATTTAGCCCCCGCCCCGCTCGGCAGCGGCAGTTGAATGTAGAATGTGGTGCCCACGTTCTCCTCGCTTTCCACCCAAATGCGGCCGTGGTGCAGGCGCACAATGGTTTCGATGATGTGCATGCCCAGACCGGTGGTTTTCTCTCCGAGCAAGCCCGGCCGGCGGGCCGGCGTGAAGCGGTCGAACAGCACCGGCAACATCTTGGGCGGAATACCCACGCCGTCGTCGGCCACGGACACGAGCACCTGGTCGGCTTGCTGCTCCACCGAGACAGTAATGTTACCACCCTCGCGGGTGAATTTGATGGAGTTGGATATCAGGTTGTTGATGACCTGTAGAAATTTGTTGTTGTCAACCTCCATCAGCAACAAGGGCTGCGCAGAGCGGAAGAAGAAATGCTTGGCCACCAGGTGCTCCCCCTGCCTGTACATGTCAACCACTTCCCGCAGGGCCTGCACCAAGTCGACGCGCGAGGGCTTAAAATCGACGTTGGACGATTCCATGAACTCGCCGTCCACGAAGTCGCGGATGAGGTTCACGCTGTCGCGGCAGGTGTCGCGCATGATGCGTAGCATCTTCTGCACGTGCTCGTCCTGCAGGCTGCGGGTGCGCTCCTCCAGGAACTCAGCCAATTGCTGCAGCATGTTAAACGGACCGGCCAGGTCGTGCGACAGAATTTCGAGCGTGGTGTTCTTCTTGGCCATGTACTTGTCAGAGTTGCGCAAGTACTCCTGTTCCGCCGTCACGTCTTCTACGGTGCCCGAAAGCAGCACCTGGCCTTCGGAACTCACGCTGCGTTGGGCCCGCATCGATACCCAGCGCAGGGGCGCGTCGGGGCTGGGTTGCAGGCGCAACAGCAGGTCGTCGCAGTGGTGGCCGGCCAGCAGTTCGCCCAGGCAGCGCCGGGCATATTGCTGGTCTTCGGCCGGTAGCAAGGCCAACAGGCGGGGCAGGTCGGCGGTGGCGTTTTCGCGCCGAAAATCGGGGAAAAGCTGCTCGTAGGCCGCGCTCACAAAATCGATGCGGGCGGCCGTGGCGTCGTATACAAAGAAAACTTGCGGACTGGCGTCGAGGGCTTGTTGCAGAAAAGCAGCGGAGGGATTCATAAGTCAGCGCAAAGAAAAAAAGCAGCAGCCAAATACCTAACCCACGCGCAACTGCTTAGCCCACCGCCGGGTTTAGCCGCGAGTTACGGTACCCATAGCCAAAGTAAACCGCCAGCCCAATCAGTAGCCACACGAAGAACAGGGTCCAGTTGCTGATGCCCAGCTCTGTCATCAGGTACAGGTTGATAAGCAGCCCCAGCACCGGCAGCAGCGAAAGCTTTTTGCGGAACGACAGCACGCTCAGGCCGATGCAGAACAGGAAAAACACCAGCGTGGGAATCTGGTGGGCGAAGCCGCCCGTCACCTTGCCGCTCACGGCATCGGTTTGCAGCCAGCCGTGCTGCCCGCTGGCATCGAGCCAGAACTCATGGTTGGAGGCTGCGTTGTAGCGCACCACCAGGAAGGCGCCGATGGCCAGAATCAGCGGCACCAGCCACTGCCCGTTGATGTAGGGCACCTTGAAGCGAGCCTCCGACTTGCCGTAGGGGTCGATAATCAGAATGCCACCGCACACCAGCGCAAACGCGAACAGCGTGCCGATGCTGGTGAGGTCGACCACCAAATCCATGTTGAGCACCAAGGCCGGCACCGCCACAAAAAAGCCCGTGACAATGGTGCTGAACGAAGGCGTGTGGAAGCGCGGGTGAATCTTGGAAAACACCGATGGCAGCAGCCCGTCGCGGCTCATGGTGAGCCAGATGCGCGGCTGCCCCAATTGGAACACCAGCAGCACCGAGGCCATGGCAAACACCGCACTCACCGCCACCAGGCCCGACAGGCGCGACAGCCCCACCTTGGCAAACACGAACGAGAGCGGGTCGCCCACGCCCAGTTCTTTATAGCTCACCATGCCCGTGAGCACCAGCGTGATGATGACGTACAGCACCGTGCAGATGACGAGGGCGTACATCATGGCCTTGGGCAGGTCGCGCTGCGGGTTCTTGCATTCCTCAGCCGTGGTGGAGATGGCATCGAAGCCGATGTAGGCAAAAAACACCGCCGACACGCCCTTGAGCACACCGCTCACGCCGTTGGGGGCGAAGGGCGTCCAGTTGGCCGGCTGCACGTAGAAGGCGCCTACCGCAATGACGACGAACACCACAATCAGCTTGAGCAGCACCAGCAGGTTGGAGGCGTTTTTGCTTTCCTTGATGCCCACGTACACCAGCGCCGTGATGAGGACCGTGATGAGGAAAGCCGGCAGGTCGCACACCAAATGGAAGTCGCCGAACAGCAGCGGTGCGGTGGCCCAGAGCTTGTAGCTGGCTTCCTG
Organism: Hymenobacter properus; assembly: GCF_015694735.1. Lineage (GTDB taxonomy): Bacteria > Bacteroidota > Bacteroidia > Cytophagales > Hymenobacteraceae > Hymenobacter > Hymenobacter properus. The sequence goes on from NZ_JADQDP010000002.1 coordinate 318,067, forward strand.
CGCCGCCGTGAGCGGCTGGTGCGCAATCATCGCATTAAGAGCAGAATGATAGCCCTGGTAGGCGCTCTGGGTGCCGGTGCTGAGGTAGTCGGGGATGTGTATTCCTATCCCATCGAGCAGCCCGGTGAAGTAGTCGGACCAGGAAATGGCCACCACGATGTTGCCCACCGCATATTCCATTATCAGCGCCCAGCCGATAATCCAGGCTGCCAGCTCGCCGAAGGAGGCGTAGGCATAAGTATAAGCCGAGCCGCTGACCGGGATGGTGGCCGCAAACTGCGCGTAGCACAGGGCCGAAAACGCGCAGGCCACGGCCGTGAACACAAACAGCAGCGACACCGCCGGGCCGCCATCCAGGCTGGCCTTGCCTATGGTGCTGAAGATACCGGCCCCGATGATGGCCGCAATGCCGAGGGCCGTGAGGTCGCGCACGGTCAGGTGGCGGGCCAGGCCGCTGGCGTGGCCCTCGTGGTCGGCGGGTGGATTTTGGAGGATGGCCGCAATGGTTTTGCGACGAAACAAGGACTTCTGGGAACTCATGAAAGGTGGAGGGGCGGGTTTGAGGGGCAAAAGATAGCGCCCCGGCGCGGGTTATAGCCCCGTCACGCCCCAGGTGGCCGGGTTCAGGAGTCCCTGAACTATTGTGCCGGTCACATTCAACACGGCCGAACTGCGTCCAATCTGCATGGGGATTCCCACCGAGAAAGCGCCCAGCCCGCCGTAGCTGCCGTAGGGCAGTGCGCCAAGTGGTGCCTGGCGAAAAGCCAGCGGTGCAAACCCAGCATTGGCGGGCCGGGCCGCAGCGTCGGTCCCAGCAAATTGACCGGCGCTGTAGGTAGGCATGCGGTAAGGCGCGAAGCTGTACTGCACGTACGGCCGCCGGCTGCTGGTACCGCTGCCCCACTGGTAGCGCAAAAACGGCTGCACCCCGTAGCCGTAGCTGCTGCTGAGGGGTAGGGCCGAGTAGGTGCCCACCACGTAGGCACCCGTCAGGAAGTGGCCCCTGCTGGGCGGCGCCGGCGCTGGCAGCTCTAAGCCAATAGAGCTGGTGGCGCCCGTTTGGGCTTGGCCGAGCAGCGGCAGCAGTAGCAGGGCAAGTGGGCTGAGGCGTAGAGCAGATGTCATGGCAGTGGGGTAGGAGGATGACAATAACCAAGGTACGAGATTTTGCGCCGGAATGTGTGCAGTTTTTGCCGGCCGGGCATCAAGAGCAAAAGCCTGTACCGATGCGCCCAGCTACCATCCTTCACATTCCGCAGCCCTGCCATGAAAGCTGGGCCGCCATGACGCCCGCCGCCCAGGGCCGCCACTGCGCCGCCTGCCAGAAAACGGTAGTCGACTTCACTCACAAAACCGACGCCGAAATTCTGGCCTTGCTGGCCGGTGCCGCGGGCGGCCGCACCTGCGGCCGTTTCGCGGCGGGGCAGCTCGGGCGGCCGTTGCAGCGCGCCGCCCCGGCTGCCCCAACGGTGGCGCGCTGGCGCACCTGGCTGGCGGCGGCCGTGGCTTTGTGGGGGCTGCGCGAAGGAATAGGGACGGATGCGAAGGCCCAAGCGCCGACGGAATGGCGCGCCCGCTACTGGGGCGGCCCGGTGCCGGTGGCGCAAGCAGCCGATATGAAAGACGTAGCAGAGGCCTCCGAGCCGTTGGTATTGAAGGGCTTGGTGCTCGACTCGACCACTCGGGAAGGTTTGCCGGGCGCGTCCGTACTTATTCGGAACTCCACGGTAGGAGTTGCAACCGTTGCCGACGGCACATTTGAATTGCGGGTGCCCGACGAATACCGACAGTATGGCCTAGTCGTGTTAGAGGTACGCTGCCTTGGGTATGTTTCGCAAGAACTAAGCATCGCAACCAGCAGCCCGAAGCCGCTGACATTTAAGCTTCAGCCCGATGTGAAAGGCATGTTGAGCGGCGAAGTGGTTGTCGTGGCGGGAGGAGTTATGGCATTAGCTTCGCCGTGGCCCTGGCACCCACGCGCTTTCTATCGGTGGAGCAAATACTGGCTCACGCGCCCCTTCCGCCGCGGCTGAGCCGCCGAAAACGTTACATTAGCCGCATGACTACCAGCCCCGCCCTCCGCATTCCGCAGCCCTGCCCCGAAAGCTGGGCCGCCATGACGCCCACGGCCCAGGGCCGCCACTGCGCCGTGTGCGCCACCGAAGTGGTCGATTTCACGCGCATGAGCGAGGCCGAGGTGCTGGCCTTTTTGGCGGCGCGTAGTGGGCAGCGGGTATGCGGGCTTGCTTTTAGCACACAGCTAGCGCCAGTGCCGGCTAGCCGTTGGCGGCGCTGGCTGGTGGCGGGGCTGGCCCTGTTGGGCTGGCAGCCGGTGGCTTCGTCGTGCGCCCCCAAGCCGCCCCAGTCGCCGCCCGCACAGGCCAGCGCTTCCCCTGCATCCGATGCCACGGCTCCCGAAACCCAGCAAATTGTCATTCGCGGGCAGGTGCTGGACGGGGCCAATAATACGCCCGTGGCCGGCATCCGGGTGCTCATCAACGACACCGAGTTTGGCACCACTACCGACGACAAAGGCAATTTCGAGCTGACCATGGCCCGTAGCTGGGCCCCCATTGCTAACGGTAAAGTGGCACTCAAATTTTCCGGCAATCCCTTTGACTTCAAGGAACAAACCGTGGCCGTGGACGTGCGCACCACGCCCCGGCCCGCGCCACTAATGGTGCAGCTGGCCTCCATTCCCGACCGGGGCAAGGTGATGGGGCGCATCCGGATGCCGGAGCCGCCGGTGGCGCCGCCCGTGAAATAAGCTAAGCTCGCTAGCCGCTGTTTCCATGGTAACCATTCCGAAGCCCTGCGCCGCCAACTGGGACAACATGTCCCCCACTGCGGCGGGCCGCCACTGCCACAGCTGCCAAACGGAAGTGGTCGATTTCACGCGCATGAGCGAGGCCGAGGTGCTGGCCTTTCTGGCGGCGCGCCGTGGGCCCGTGTGCGCTTTCATAGCCGCCCCGGCGGTGCCGGCCGTTGGATTTTCGTTTGGGCGCGCCCAAGGCCCGCGACGCTGGTTGCTGGCGGCCATGACCCTGCTCAGCGGCCAGCCTGTGGCGGCGCTACGGCTGCCCAGCCCCTTGCCGGCGGAGGTGCTAGTCCGGCAAAACCCGGCCCAGGCCATTATCACCATCCGGGGCGTGGTGCTCGATGACTCGTTGAATGTGCCGTTGGCCAGCGCCCCGGTCTATATCGACAAAACTCCCTACGGGGTGATAACCAACGAGCGCGGCGAATTCTCGGTGACGTTGCCTGCCAACTGGGAGCCGGTGAAAGCCGGCTCCGTCACGTTGCGCATTGCCCGGCGGCCGTTTGCCTTGCTCGAAAAAACGGTGGTGGTGTCGGTGAAAGGCGAACCCGCGCCGGCTCCGGTCGTCATACGCCAGCTATCGGTACCGCAACGGGGCTTTCTTAAAGGAAAGGCCGATGCAGAGGGGCCCCCGGCGCCGGTGCCCGGCGCGTTGTTTTCGCTGGCTGCCAGCCGCGCGGCCATCACCATTCGCGGGGTGGTCGTGGACGATTCGCTTCAGTTGCCGGTGCCCGGGGCCGAGGTATTCATCGATGGTACTAAATACGGGACCGTGGCCAACGGGCAAGGCGAATTCAAGCTTACGTTTGCCCGCGATTGGAAAGTGCTCGAACAGCGGCAACTCGTACTGCGATTTACAGCCGGTCACTTCGTTTTCATGCCGAAGTATGTTCCGCTGGATATCAACCGCCCGCCCACGGCGCGGCTGGAAGTGCGGCTACTCTCTACACTCGGGCGGGGCGGAATCATGGGCAAGATTGCCCGCACTCGCCCACCGGTGCGGCCACCCCGGCCGCACAAAAGCAGCTCCTGAACCCAAACTTTTCGGCCCCGAAAAGCCTTCTCAAAGGGTATGAAGTTTCTGCGTTTTGCTCTGTTGCTCGCGGCCGTTTCGGCCTGTTCCATCCTCAAGCCTACCACCAAAAACGACCGTTTTCCCGGCCGCGCCGAGCTGCCGCAGGAAGAGGCGCCGCACGTAAACAACTCGCTGGAGTGGTGGTACTTCACGGGACACCTGAAGGATGTGAAAACCGGCGAAAGCTTCGGTGTAGAATATGTTTTCTTCCACTTCAACCCCGACGGCAAGCAGGACTACCAGATGGTGCACTTCGCCCTCACCGACCCGCAAGCCCAGCAGTTCCGCTACGACTACTACCTCGGCAAGCTGCCCCAGCCGCTTGCGGCCACGCTGCCCCTCAGCCTCCAGCAGCCAAAAGCCGCCCAAGCCTGGACGCTGACCGGCCAGGAGGGCACCTACAATTTGCAGGCCCGCATGACCAACCACGCCGGCCAGGCCATTAGCTTGCGCACCACGCCGGCCAAGCCCGTGCTGCTGCACGGCGGCACCGGCTACGAGCAATACGGCCCCGTAGCCCAGGCCGGCTACTACAGCTACCCGCGCCTCGCGGCCACTGGCACCATCGAAGTGGCCGGCAAAACGCACGAAGTGACCGGCGAGCTGTGGTATGACCGCCAGTGGAACTGCGGCGGCGTGAACAAGAAAAACGTGGCCTGGGACTGGCTCAGCCTGCAGCTCGACGAGCCCCGCGAGGAGCTGATGCTCTACACCGTGCACGACACCCAAACCGGCCAGCACATCGGCGGCGGCTCACATTTTGGCTCCAAAGGCGAAAACCTGCACCTCGCCGAAGCCGACTTTAAGCTGGAGCCCCTCACGTACTGGACCAGCCCGGTCTCCAAGAAAAAATACCCTGCCACCTGGCACGTCAGCGTGCCCAGCAAAGGCTATGAGCTTACCGTGACGCCCCTCGTGCCCAACCAGGAACTGAACCTGCGCGTCTTCAAAGTGCTGAACCTGCGGTACTGGGAAGGCATGTGCCGCGTGACCGGCACCCACCACGGCCAGCCCGTGACGGGCAATGCGTATGTGGAGATTACGAATAGGTAAAGAAGGGTTGAGTTTTGAGGGTTGAATGTTGAGTTTTTCCATTGTGTTTCATTCAACATTTAACCCTCAAAACTCAACCCTTTATTGGTTCAGCACTACGCGGAAGGTGGTGCCGCGGCCCATCTCGCTCCACTTCACGAAGAGCTTGCCCTCGTGGTAATTCTCGATGATGCGCTTGGCCAACGCTAGCCCCAGGCCCCAGCCGCGCTTCTTAGTGGTGTAGCCGGGCATGAACACGCTTTCCATCTTGTTTTTGGGAATGCCCTTGCCCGTGTCAGTGATGTCGACGGCCACCTGGCGGGGCGGGGCGCCGCGGCGGTACCAGGTGCGGCGCGTGCGCACCCGCCGTAGGTGCAGCGTGATGGAGCCGCGCCCGTCCATGGCGTCCACAGCGTTTTTGCAGATGTTTTCGATGACCCAGTCGAACAGCGGCACGTTGATGCGGGCCGGCGTGTCCATCGGCAGGTCCGACTCAATCTTGAACACCACCTTCTTCGACACCCGGCTTTGCAGGTACTCGATGGCGTTGCGGGTCGACTGGAGCAGGTTTTCATCTTTGAGCACCGGCACCGAGCCGATGTTGCTGAACCGCTCGGTGATGATTTCGAGGCGCCGAATGTCCTTGCCCAGCTCTTCCACAATGGGCTCGCCCCGGAACCGGTCGCTCTCGCGCAGATAGCTCTGCCAGCCCACCAGGCTGCTGAGTGGCGTGCCCAGTTGGTGGGCTGTTTCCTTGGCCAGGCCCACCCATACACGGTTTTGCTCGGCCCGGCGCGAGGCGCTGAACGCGAAGTAGGCGATGATGGCCAGGCAGCCAATTACCACCAGCTGCACCAGCGGGTAGGTACGCAGTTGCCGCAGCAGCTGCGAGTCGCGGTAGTAGATGTAGTTTACTTGCCCGGCGCCCAGCTTCACCAGAATGGGCGGGTGCTTTTCCTTCATGATGGCCAGCTCGGCGCTGAGCAGTGCCACCGAATCAGCAACAGAAACGCCCGGTGGCATGGCCACATTCTTGGCGCTCACCACGTTGGTGCCATCGGTGAGGATGACCGGAATGGTAGTGTTGCCGTTGATGATTTCGTCGAAAACGAAGGGATTGATGTCCGTTTCCGAGTTGACGATGAATTGCTGCGCCTTGGCGTAGAGCTGAATCTGCTGCTGCTCCCGTTCCGATACGCGCTGCACCAGCAGGTTGGTATACACCACCGTGGCCGCGCCAATGAGCAGCGCCAGCGCCGCCACTAGGATTTTGACGCGGGTTTTCTTTTCGTAAATCGGAATCATGAAAGCGGTAACGTAGCAACGACAAAGAACGTCGGGCTGAGCAAAAAGAACGTCATGCCGAGCGCAGCCGAGGCATCTCGCTTGGTGGAGTAATTCAAATCGTTCTCACGATTGATTTACTGCGGCACGCGAGATGCCTCGGCTGCGCTCGGCATGACGGGCCGTGAGTTGACAAACAAAGCCAAAAGTTACCCCACCAGCACGGCGTCGCTGCTGGCAATCTCCTGCAAAATCTCGTACACCTCGGCCGGGGTGCCGGCCTCTACCAGACGGGTACGCCAGGCCTTGGCGCCTTCCAAGCCGCGGAAGTAGTGCGCGTAGTGGCGGCGCATCTCGAAGATGCCCACTTTCGGGCCTTTCCACTCCACGCTGCGGTCGAAGTGCATTTGGCACATGGCCACCCGCTCCTCCAGCGTGGGCGGCGCCAGTAGCTGGCCGGTGGCCACGTAATGCTTCACCTCGCGGAAAATCCAAGGGTAGCCGATGCTGGCGCGGCCTATCATCACGCCGTCCACGCCGTAGCGCTGCTGGTATTCCAGCGCCTTCTGGGGCGAGTCGATGTCGCCGTTGCCGAAGATGGGAATCTGGATGCGCGGGTTGTCCTTGATTTTGGCGATGAGGCGCCAGTCGGCCTCGCCCTTGTAGAGTTGGGCGCGGGTACGGCCGTGCACTGTGAGGGCCTTGATGCCCACATCCTGCAGGCGCTCGGCCACTTCCTCCACGTTTTTGGTGCCCTCGTCCCAACCCAGGCGGGTTTTCACGGTCACGGGCAGGTGGGTGCTTTTGACCACGGCGGCGGTCATGGCCACCATTTTGGGGATGTCCTGGAGCAGGGCAGCGCCGGCCCCGCGGCAGGCCACCTGCTTCACGGGGCAGCCGTAGTTAATGTCGATGAGGTCGGGCCCGGCCTCGGTGCTGATGGCCGCGCACTCGCCCATGGTTTCCACGTCGGAGCCAAAGAGCTGAATGCCAATGGGCCGCTCGTAGTCGAACACGTCGAGCTTCTTGCGGCTCTTGGCGGCCGCCCGGATAAGGCCCTCCGAGGAAATAAACTCTGTGTACATCAAATCGGCCCCGTTGGCCTTGCACACGGCGCGGAAGGGCGGGTCGCTCACGTCCTCCATGGGGGCGAGCAGGAGCGGGAAGTCGGGGAGTTCGATGTTGCCTATTTTGACCACGGGAATGCTTGGTTATTTTATTCCGAACGTCATGCTGAGCGCAGCCGAAGCATCTCTACTGTGCAAGTAATCATTTGCTACTGCAGTAGAGATGCTTCGGCTGCGCTCAGCATGACGTTCTAATGTGACGTGCTGTTCAAGCCTAAGTTAAAAACTGCGGTAAATTTACGCCCTTCCCAACTTGCACCCCGCCATGAAAGGTTTCCTGCCCCGCACCCTGCACCCCGGCCTGCAGATTCTGCTGCTCCTGGGTTTCATGGTTTTGTGCCTTTGTGTGGCCTATGCCGTGATATTTGCCTGGGGCATGGGCGGCTTCGGGCTGAGCGTGGGCGAGATGATAACGGCCATGCAGCGCCCGGCCGACGTGCCCAACGGCTGGGGCCTGATGATGATGATTCAGGGCGTCACGCTGGGGCTGGTGTTTGGGGGCGGCGCGCTGGCGCTGGCCTCGGCGCTGGGCTACGGCTGGGCCGAATACTTCAATCCGCGCCGGCTCGGGGCGGGCTGGTGGCTGCTGGCGGCGGGCGCGCTCATCCTCGTCATCATGCCGCTGATGTCGGTCATCATTGCTTGGAATGCGGGCGCGCACTTCCCGGCCGCGCTGCATGATTTTGAAGTGTGGGCCCGCGCCAGCGAAGACCGCGCCGCTGCCCTCACCAAGTTCCTCACCCGCTTCAACACGGGCGCGCGCTTCCTGGTGGGCGTGGTGGTGGTGGCGCTGGTGCCGGCCGTGGCCGAGGAGTTGGTTTTCCGGGGCGTGGTGCAGAAAAACCTGGTGCGCTGGTTTTCGCCGCACGTGGGCGTGTGGCTGGCAGCAGCTATTTTTTCGGCCATTCACATTCAATTTTTTGGGTTTGTGCCGCGCTTCATATTGGGGCTGGTACTTGGCTACCTGTATCTGTGGAGCGGCAACATCCTGGTGAGCATGGCCGCCCACTTCACCCAGAATGCTTTCCAACTGCTGCTGCTCTACCTTGCCCAGCAGGGCGCCCTGGGCTGGGGCTTCGATGCTGATTCCAACGAGGCGCTGCCGTGGTGGTGGGTGCTGCCCTCGGGCCTGCTCACGGTGGGGCTGCTCTACGTGCTGCACCAGCGCATGACGGCCGTAGCCCCGGCACCGCCCACCGAAATGCGCATCCTCAGCCGCGAGGGCGTTCAGCAAACAACGTAACCCGATTGCCGGAAAAACGTCATGCCGAGCGCAGCCGAGGCATCTCGCGTGCTTCGTTGCCACGATTGATTTACTTCAGCACGCCAGATGCCTCGGCCGCGCTCGGCATGACGTTCTAAAATTCATTCTTCCTCTACAGCCTTTCCCAACTTGCCCGACTCTACGCTTCCGACCTCTCCCGCTGAAACGCCCGCCGAAAAAGCCGGCCCCAGCAACCTGCGCCTGCGCGTCATTTATGGCGTGCTGGGCGCCGCGCTGCTGCTGGGCAGCGTCTGGTTCAGCCCCTGGACGTTCGGGCTGTTCTTCGCTGCCGTGCAGGCCGTCATGCTGTGGGAATTTTACCGCATGATGCGGGCGGGTGATTTGTATCCGGCCACAGGTGTAGGCATGGCCCTAGGGATATTAGTGTTTGTCGGTACATTTTGGTTTGTACGACTCGATTATGGCCTCAGTGGCGAATCAGCGACAGCTCTTGACGAGTTTTTTAGGGTCATTAACGGTTTATACCTGCGTTTGCTTTGGACGGGGCTGGCGGTGCTGGTTCCCGTGATTCTGCTGCTGCGGGAGCTACTCGTGTGGCCCCGCTACAAAAGCCCTTTCGGCAACGCCGGTGTGGTGCTGATGGGCGTTTTCTACGTCAGTGTGCCAATGGCTTTGCTTTCATTGCTGGCCCAAAGCGGCGAAGGCTACGACTACCGCCGCATCTTCGCCCTGCTCTTTCTCATCTGGGCGTCTGATATCGGCGCCTATGCCGTGGGCCGGGCCATTGGCAAGCACAAGCTGGCCCCCAAAGTCTCGCCCGGCAAAACCTGGGAAGGCTGGGCCGGCGGCTTTGTAATGACGCTGATAGTGGGCTGGGCTATCGGCTTCATGCTGCCCAACATGCCGCTCATGCACCGTCTGGTGGCGGCCGGCGTGGTGGCCGTGTTTGCCCCGCTCGGCGATTTGGCCGAGTCCATGCTCAAGCGCAGCGTGGGGGTAAAGGACTCGGGCAGCATCATGCCCGGCCACGGCGGCCTGCTCGACCGATTCGACGCGTTTCTGCTGGTGCTGCCGGTGCTGGCGCTGCTGCAGTTGCTGGCAGGGTAGGGGCTTTTGCTTCGTCTGTCATTGCGAGCGAAACGCAGTGAAGCGCGGCAATCCGTCCTCTCAGCCGCAACCAGCCTTTGAGAGGTGATAAGGCTATTTTAACCCGCGAAAAGCCCCTGTACCATTGTGGTATTGGGGCTTTCTGGTAAAAGGGCATATTTGGTTTTGACAGGACGGATTGCCGCGCTTCACTGCGTTTCGCTCGCAATGACAGGCATAACAGGGAGTTACAACCATCCCCAAACGTTTGCAGCAAATTCCTTCCGCATCCTGCCAAAACCAATACCTTTGCGGGCCTAAAACGTACCTATCGTCCCACCCAACGTTTCCTTAACCAACCCCCTTCCGCATGGCTGCTAATACCGTGTATAAAGAACCGGCCCCGAAAGTCGACCGCGAAAACCCGCTCGAGTCGATGATGTCGCGTTTCAACATCGCCGCCGAAATCCTCGGCCTTGATGATGAAACCTACAACGTGCTCAAAGCTCCTGACAAGCAGGTGATTGTGCACATTCCGGTGACGATGGATAACGGGAAAATCCGCGTTTTCGAAGGCTACCGCGTTATTCACAACACCATTCTGGGCCCGAGCAAGGGCGGCATCCGCTACGACAAAAACGTGCACCTCGACGAGGTGAAGGCTCTGGCGGCCTGGATGACCTGGAAGTGCGCCGTGGTTGATATTCCCTATGGCGGCGCCAAGGGCGGCATCATCTGCGACCCCACCACCATGAGCGCCGGCGAGATTGAGCGCCTGACGCGCGGTTATACGCTGGCCCTGAAAGACATTTTTGGCCCCGACCGCGACATTCCGGCCCCCGACATGGGCACCGGCCCCCGCGAGATGGCCTGGCTGATGGACGAATTCTCGAAAACCAACGGCCTGACCTCGCCCGCCGTGGTGACTGGCAAGCCCCTGGTAATGGGCGGCTCGCTGGGCCGCACCGAGGCCACCGGCCGCGGCGTGATGGTGTCGGCTCTGGCCGCGCTCAAGAAGCTGGGCCTCAAGCCCACGGAAGTATCGGCCGCTGTGCAGGGCTTCGGCAACGTGGGCTCTTGGGCCGCGGTGCTGCTGCACCAGCAGGGCGTGAAAATCAAGGCCGTGTCGGACATCTCGGGCGCTTACTGGAACGAGAACGGCATTAACATTGACGAGGCCATTGCCTACAAAAACGTCCACAACGGCCGCCTCGAAGGCTTCACCGGCGCCACGCCGATGGACCCGAACGACCTGCTGACTTCTGATGTGGACGTACTGGTGCCCGCCGCCGTGGAGGACGTCATCACCGAGCACAACGCCCACGACATCAAGGCCAAACTCATTGTGGAGGGCGCCAATGGCCCCACCTCGGCCTCAGCCGACCCCATCATCAACGAGAAGGGCATTATGGTGGTGCCGGATATTCTGGCCAACTCGGGCGGCGTCACGGTGTCGTACTTCGAGTGGGTGCAGAACAAGCAGGGCTTCAAGTGGAGCCTGGACATGGTGACCGAGCGCGCCGACCGTATTATGTCCGAAGCCTTCGAGAAGGTGTACGAAACCAGCCAGAAGTATAAAATCCCGATGCGCATTGCGGCCTACGTGGTGGCCATCGACAAAGTAGCTCAGACCTACAAGTTCCGCGGCGGCTTCTAGCCCGCAGATATAACAAATTGCGACGGAAGAAAACGGGTTTTTGGTGGTTCCGCCTGCTTTGAAAGCGAAGCCTCAACCGTTTTTAACATCCTGACGTAATTGCTTTTGAAAAGGCACGGGCCGCGAGGTTCGTGCCTTTTTGGTTTTCCTGCCGACCTTTGTTTGCCCAAATTCACCCCGACCACTCATCTTAACGGCTGCCTGGAACCTCTAAAATCCGTTTCAGCCGTTAAAATCCGTTCAATCCGCGGTTCATGAAAATACATAAAGAAGGACGACGCATTCTGTTTGTGACGCTGCTGATTTTGCTGACGCTCAACTTGTTGATGTTCTATTTCAACCGGGGCAACACGTTGGTGAACGGCCTGTTCGCAGGCGCTACGGCCATCATCTTCCTGCTGATTCTACAGTTCTTCCGGAGCCCGTACCGGCACATGTTCACCCACGAAGACCTGCTGATTGCGCCAGCCGACGGCAAAGTGGTGGTGATTGAGAACGTGTTCGAGCCCGAGTATTTCGAGGACGAGCGCAAGCAAATCAGCATTTTCATGTCGCCCATCAACGTGCACGTGACGCGCAACCCGATTTCGGGCCTGGTAAAATACTTCAAGTACCACCCCGGCAACTACCTCGTGGCCTGGCACCCCAAAAGCAGCACCCAAAACGAGCGTACCACCGTGGTAGTAGAGTCGGACGCCGGCCCGCTCGTGCTCTTCCGGCAAATTGCCGGCGCCATGGCCCGCCGCATTGTGTGGTACGTGAACGAGGGTGACGAAGTGAGCCAGGGCGAGGAGTTCGGCTTCATCAAGTTCGGTTCTCGCGTCGATGTATTCGTGCCCGTGGATTCGGATGTGAAAGTGGAGCTGGGCCAGAAGGTGAAAGGCGGCGAAACGGTGATTTGCCAGTTGAAGGTCTGAACCGCAGATTTTCGCAGATTAAACGGATAAGAACGGATTCGAATGGGTCCGTTCTTTTTTTGTGCTTCACTGAATTTGCTATCTTGTTGGAAAGATGCTCCAGTATGGAAAAGACACCAGTTGATTTGAGTCTGTACAAAGAATTGACGGGCAAAATCATTGGTTGTGCCATGCAGGTGCATCGGGTGCTGGGAACTGGTTTTCAGGAGGTGATTTATCAGCGGGCGTTAGCTATCGAGTTGGAACAGTGTGGCGTAGTAGCGCAGCGCGAGTTAGAAATGCCTATTTACTACCGTCAAAAGGAAATTGGCTCGCGTCGAGTCGATTTTCTTGTGAATGATACCGTGTTGGTGGAACTTAAAGCTCTAAGCGTTCTAAATGAAACGCACCATGCTCAAATCATCAACTACTTAGAGGCGTACCGTCTTCCTGTTGGCTTGCTCATCAATTTCGGTGGCCCTTCTTTGGAATACAAATGCTTCGTCAAAACCAAGCCCATTTATTGAATTCTCATAGAACATAAAATGAAAAAGAACGGACCCATTCGAATCCGTTCTTATCCGTTTAATCTGCGAAAATCTGCGGTTCAGATAAGAATGTGAGGCACGAATTCCGACAGGTTGGTGATGAGCCCGGCGTCGCGGCGGAAGCCGATGGCGCAGGCTTCGCCGGCCCAGAACACGCCGGCCTGGTAGCGGCGGCCCTGGGCATCGGTGGGTAGCTCGGCCCAGCGTTGGTAGAACTGGGGCTGCTGGTCAAACTCGCCGGGCACGGCGGCGCCGGGGCGGCCATCAGGCTGGATTTCGGTTACATTCTGGCCCTCGCGGCCCAGCAGAGGCTTGCGCACGTGGTGGCCGGGCAGGGGCTGCAGGCTTGCTTCGAGCAGCAGCGGGTGGTGGGGGAAGGTGTCCCAGAGGAGGGCCAGCAGGGCCTTGCATTGGAATAGCAGAGCGTAAGCGGGGTTGGCAGTCACCACGTCGCGGGTGAGCTGCAGGTGGGCAAGGTCAGCGGTGAGCTCGGGCTCCTCTTCGGCCAGAATTTCCCAGGGCACTAGCTTGAACAGGAAGTCAAACTTTTGCCACTCGCCGGGTACCGATTCGGCCCATACGCCCCGGTCTTCGCCCTGCACCGATACCGTCATGGCATCTACCGAGCATACAAACACATCGGCAAAGCCGGCCGTGCGGGCGGCTTCGGCCAGCACGGCGCAGTTGGCTTCGTCCTCGGCACTGTCGGGCAGATGCACGAGCAGGAGAGTGGCCTGCCGGTCGTTGTTGAGGGCGCGCCAGTGGCGGAATTGGTCTTCGAGGCACTCAAACAGGCCGTTGGCTTGGCGCTCGTCGCTGGCCTGGCCGGCGGCTACCAGGCTGGCCCACTGCACCACAGCGGTTTCGGGCAGGCTGGATGCAGTGTCGGCGTTGAATTCTAGGAGTTTGGGGCCATCGGCGGTCAGGGCAAGGTCGAAGCGGCCGTAGAGATGCCAGTGCCGCTCGTCGTTCCAGGAGTGGCGCACGGCTTCCCACAGGTCGGGCGCAATGGCTAGCTTTTGCAGCAGCTCGTCGGGGATGGGGTCGGGAATGGCTTCTACCAGCATGTCGTAGAGCGTATCAGCGGCTTGCAGCAGGGTTTCGGCCTCGTTTTCGGTGAGCTGCACGGCCTCACGGGCCACGTAGTGCTGGCAGGCGTCTTCAACGGCCCAGTCCCAGCCCAGGGCGCGCACGGCCGGGGCTACGTCGCCAGAGAGGGGGAGAAGATTTATCATAGTTGGACAATGAAAATCAGAACGTCATGCTGAGCGCAGCCGAAGCATCTCGCGTGCAGCAGTAATTCACTTAAAAGAATTGCATTGCGCGGTAGAGATGCTTCGGCTGCGCTCAGCATGACGGGCTTTTTTACTTGAATATCCTTAGCCCCCAAACCCCCGGAAGCCGCCGCGGCTGCCGAAGCCGCTGCTGCGGCCCGCCGGCGCGCTGCTGCGGAAGCTGGGCCGCGGCGAGCTGCGCATGATGGAACGGCTTTCCTGAATGCCGGCTGAAGGGGAGGTGCGTCCGCCGCTGAAGCCCCGCCCGAAGAAGCCGCGGCCGCCCCGGCGCTCGTCGGCCACGGTGCTGCGCCAAGCCTGGGTTTGCTGCATCACGCCGGGGTTGGCGTAGTAGGTAGGGTTAGGCGTCATGAAACGGCCGGCCATGTAGCCGATGCTACTCCACATCAGCACGTTCATCAGGCCGTTGCCACTGGCGTGGTTTTCGGGGTAGCGGCGGCTGTAATCCTGCATCTGGCGTTGCAGGGCCTGGCCTTGCAGGGTGTCGGTTTTGCCGTCGGCGTGGTGCAGAATGGCGGCCACTTCCTCCTTGCCCGCGGGGCGCTCGGCCGTGATTTTCCACTCGCCGGGCTGCACTTCGGTCATTTCAGTGATGACGCCCTGGCTGTAGGTTTCGCCACCCCAGTTGCCCTCGGCGCCGTTGTCGTCGGTGCGGGTGTCGTGGTCGTTGGAGCAGGCCGGCAGCGCGAGGCCAAGGCTGCCGGCGGCGGCCAGCAGTAGCACGTTGCGGCGCCAGTCGCCGAGGAAATGGAAGTGCTTTTTCATAGAAAAGAAGGAGCTCAGGGGGAACAGATGAAAAAATATAACCCAGGGCCGGCTTTAATTGGGTTGCACCAAAGCCTGGATGGCGGCGCTCTGGCTGCCAAGGGCAGCATGGTCCGGCAGTGCCCGGAATGTTTGCCACGGATAGCCGGCGCTCAGGTACCACCCCGGCGGCTCGGTGGCATTCCGATAGCCGCCGAGGCTCTGGCCGTAGACCGACACTGTTTTCTGCTCTTTGGTCGAGGTGACGTAGTGGAATTCGCAGCCAAAATCGGGCTTGGTGTAGAGCCACTCCATGGCCACGAAGAAGCCGCCCGTTGGCACCGCCACCTGGTAATTGGCCAGATTTACCTCGTGCCAGCCCGCTTTGCCAGCGGCACTGATAACGGATGTGGTTAGCAAATCGGTGCCTGGTGCGCCGTTGGGGCCGTCGGCCGCATAAAGCCGAACCCGAAACGGCGCTGTCACGGAGGTTTTGCCGCAATGCGGGTTGGGCTTCACGTAAAACCGAACGGCCTGAATGGTCCCGGCCGGAGCCTCAGTGAACCGCCGGGCCACTTGCCAGCCTGAACTGTGCGCGGCGCTCATGCCGGCCCCGCCCCCAAAGCCGGCTTTATCGCCCGCCCCGGCGGGACCCAGCAGCACCGGGCGCGCCGTGGAAGGCCGCACCACGGCTTCGGGCAGCGCCACGGCCAACGGCCGCAGGGCCAGCCGGCACGGCGAGACGCCCGGCACGGCTACCACCCGCGGGGCAAACCCCAAGGATGAAACCTGCAACGAGTCGGAGGTTGTGCAAGCCGTCGGCAAGTCCATGGTGAACTGGCCCTGTTCCGTGGTTTGCACCCCCAAGTGGCGCGCTCGGATTTCAACTACCGCAAACGGCACCGGCTGCCCAGAAACAGCATCTACCACCACGCCCGATAGCGCAACGGCTTGCGCCCGAACCTTCGCGCCCGCCAGCAACAAGCCAGCCAACAGGGCCGGGCCAACGGTGTATTTGCGGCCGAGACGAAGGGCGCCACGCATAAGAAATGGACATTAACTATTAGGAGAGCAACTCCCGGTGATGCTTAAAACCACCGCGCCGCCAGTTGCATCAGCTGCTCCAGTGCCGCTTGGTCGTCGACGTCAAAATCGTTGAGCTGGTCGCTGTCCACGTCGAGCACGGCCACTACCTGCCCGTTCTTTAAAACCGGCACCACGATTTCTGATTTCGACTCCGAACTGCAGGCGATGTGGCCGGGGAAAGCTTCCACGTCGGGCACCAGCACGGTTTCGGCCCGCGCCCAGCTGGCACCGCACACGCCCTTGCCGTGCCGGATGCGCGTGCAGGCAATGGGCCCCTGGAATGGACCCAGCACCAGTTCATCGCCTTTTACGAGGTAAAAGCCCACCCAGAAAAAGCCGAAAGCCTGCCGTAGGGCCGCTGCCGTATTGGCCAGGTTGGCCGTGAGGTCGGGCTCGCCGGTGGTGAGGGCTTCGATTTGGGGCAGGAGCTGCTGGTATTGCTCGGCTTTGGTGAGCGTGGTATCGAGGGTGAGGGATTCGGCCATGGTTGTCAGTTGTCTGTTGTTAGTTGTCAGGTCGGTTATCAGAAGGAAACCGGAAAGGGCTAACAACTGATAACGAGCAACTGACAACCAAATAAAAATTACTCGTTTACGTACCAGAACAGCTGGTCTGGCCCAACGTTTTCCTGGCTGCGCAAGCCACCGAAGCCGATGCGCGGGGCCGCAATGCCCTGGCCCAGCGTCGTGGGCGACCGGAACACCCGGATTTCGTCCCACAATCCCGCATTAATGAGGGCGTTGAGCACCGTGGGCCCGCCTTCTACCAGCACCGACTGAATGTTGCGCTCATACAAATCGGCCAGCACCTGAGGCATGAGGTCGTCTGCTTCGGAGAGGTGCACCAGGTCGAGGTTGGCTTTGTGATAGGGCTGGCGGTAGGTGTAGATGAGGGTGGGCTGCGAACCGTCGAGCAAGTGGTGCGTGGGCGGAAGGCTCAGATTTTTGTCGATGACGAGGCGCGTGGGCTGCTGGCCGGGCCAGTCGCGCACGCTCAGGCGCGGGTTGTCGTGCAGGGCCGTGCGGGTGCCCACTAATATGGCCTGCTCCTCGGCCCGCCAGCGGTGGGTGAGCAGGCCCGCCTGCGGCCCGCTGATTTGCACGGGCTGGAAGTAGCGCCCGGCCAGGAAACCGTCGGCCGTTTCGGCCCATTTCAGCACCAGGTAGGGCCGTTTTTTCTCGTGGAAAGTGAAGAAACGGCGGTTAAGCCAGCGACCTTCCTCGGCCAGCAGGCCGGTTTCAACGCGTACGCCGGCGGCGCGCAGCTTTTCCAGGCCGCGGCCCGCCACCAGCGGGAAGGGGTCGTCGTTGCATATCACCACCTCGGGCACGCCCTTGGCAATGAGCAGGTCGGCGCAGGGGGGCGTTTTGCCGTGGTGGGCGCAGGGTTCCAGCGTCACGTACACGCGGCTTTGCTTCAGCAGCTCCTGGTCGGCCACGGCGGCCAAGGCATTTACTTCGGCGTGGGGGCCTCCGTACTGCCGGTGCCAGCCCTCGCCAATGATGCGGCCCTGGTGCGTGACCACACAGCCTACCAGCGGGTTGGGGCGGGCGTAGCCGGTGCCTTGCTGCGCCAAATCGAGGGCGCGGCGCATGAAAGTGGCGTCGTCTGTTTTCATCAGGACGAAGGTAGCAGCCGCGCCGCAGCTACGCCGGAGCCTACATTTGTCTCGATGACCACGCGCCAGTTCACCGCCGACATTGCTGCGGCCCTCCACCCGCTCTACCCCGAGCGCGAAGCCCAGGCCATTGCCACGCTGGTGGTGGAGCACCTGCTGGGCATCGACTCGCTGCAACGCATGATGGACGCCCAGCAGCCCGTGCCACCCGCCGCCGAGGCCGCCTGCCCTGCGCTGCTGGCCCGCCTGCAAGCCCACGAGCCCGTGCAATACGTGCTGGGCACCGCCTACTTCGCCGATATGGAGCTAGAAGTGACGCCCGCCACGCTCATTCCGCGCCCCGAAACCGAGGAGCTGGTGCACCTCATCACCCAGGAGCAGCGCGCGCGCGCCGGCCTGCACGTGCTCGACGTGGGCACCGGCTCGGGTTGTCTGGCGCTGGCGCTGGCCCGCGCCTTGCCCCAAGCCGAGGTGATGGCCGTCGATATTTCGGCCGAGGCGCTGGCCGTGGCCCGGCGCAACGGCGCGCGCTACGCCCCGGCCGTGGCCTTTCAGCAAGTTGATATTTTAGGGGGGCTGCCCGCTGGTCTCGCGCCCGGCGCCCTCGATGTGCTGGTGAGCAACCCGCCCTACGTGCGCGAAAGCGAGCGGCCGCTCATGCGCGAAAACGTGCTGGCCTGGGAGCCCGCCACAGCGCTGTTTGTGCCCGATGACGACCCGCTGCTGTTCTACCGCCGCCTGGCCGAGGTAGGGCAGGAGCTGCTGGTTGCCGGCGGCAGTATTTATTGGGAGATTAACGAAGCACTAGGCGCCGAAACAGCCGCTCTGCTCTCGCCAGAAGCTTTTGAGGACGTGCGCGTGGTGCCCGATATGTTCGGCAAAGCGCGGATGGTGCGGGGTACGCGGCGCTAATATTCGTCTGTCATCCTGAGCGCCGCGAAGGACCTTCTCACGCTTGCGCCAACTGGTTTACTGCAAGCTGGTCAGTCGTGATAGGGTCCTTTGCTACACTCAGGATGACAGACGGTGCCCTTCCTCCGAACGGCCTTTTCCTAATGCTGCCATAACCAAAATCTATAAACAAGCGGCCAAAATTTGGTGTTACTTGCACAGTAATTCCGAATCCATCCTTTCAACCTAAACGCATTCATTCCATGAGCGAAGCGCAAAATCCCACGTCGGGCGACGGCACCGGCACGGCCGTGAACGGCGCCGGCACCTCGCAGGACGGCCGCATGGCTTCCGGCGAAAACGCCCAGACCCTGACCACCCGCCAGGGCCACCCCCTCACCAACAACCAGAACACCCGCACCGTGGGCAACCGCGGCCCGGCCACGCTCGAGAACTACCAGTTCATTGAGAAAATCAGCCACTTCGACCGGGAGCGCGTGCCCGAGCGCGTGGTGCACGCCCGCGGCGCCGGCGCCCACGGCGTGTTTGAAGCCTACGGCAAGGTGGGCAACGAGCCCATCGAGAAGTACACCCGCGCCAAGCTGTTCAATACCGCCGGCAAGCAGACGCCGGTGTTCGTGCGCTTCAGCACGGTGGGCCACGGCGGCCACTCGCCCGAAACCCTGCGCGACCCGCGCGGCTTCGCGGTGAAGTTTTACACCGAAGACGGCAACTGGGACCTGGTGGGCAACAACCTGAAGGTGTTCTTCATCCGCGACGCCATGAAGTTTCCGGACCTCATTCACTCGCAGAAGCCCGACCCGGTGCACAACCGCCAGACCGGCGAGCGCATTTTTGACTTCATCTCGAACACGCCGGAAGCCATGCACATGGTGAGCTTCCTGTTCTCGCCCTGGGGCATCCCGGCCAACTACCGCCAGATGCAGGGCTCGGGCGTGAACACCTACAAGTGGGTGAACCAGAACGGCGACGCTGTGCTGGTGAAATACCACTGGGAGCCGCAGCAGGGCGTGAAAAACCTGACCGCCGCCGAAGCCGAAGCCATTCAGGCCAAAAACTTCAACCACGCCACGCAGGACCTGTTCGAGAACATTGAAAAGGGCAACTTCCCCAAGTGGGAGCTGCGCGTGCAGATTATGAGCGACGACGAGCACCCGGAACTGGACTTCGACCCGCTCGACGACACCAAAATCTGGCCCGAAGACCAGTTCCCGCACCTGCCCGTGGGCATGATGACGCTGAACCGCAACCCCGAGAACTACTTCGCTGAAGTAGAGCAGTCGGCGTTCGGCACGGGCGTGCTGGTGGACGGCCTCGACTTCTCCGACGACAAGATGCTGCAGGGCCGCACCTTCTCGTACTCCGACACGCAGCGCTACCGCGTGGGCACCAACTACTTGCAGCTGCCCATCAACGCGCCCAAAAAGCACGTGGCCACCAACCAGCGCGACGGCCAGATGGCCTACCACGTGGACTCGGCCCCGGGCCAGAACAACCACATCAACTACGAGCCCAGCTCGCTGAACGGCCTGAAGGAGGCGCCCCGCACGGCACCCGACCACATGCCCGAGTACAAGGGCCGCCTGATGCGCCAGACCATCGACCGCCAAAACAACTTCAAGCAAGCCGGTGAGCGCTACCGCCTGCACGAAGATTGGGAGCGCGACGACCTCATCAGCAACATGGTGGGCGCCCTGGCTACCGCCAACCGCACCGTGAGCGACAAGATGGTGGAACTGTGCACCAACTGCGACGCCGACTGGGGCAAGCGCCTGGCCGACGGCCTCGCCGCGGCCCGCGGCGGCCAGAACGCCGAAGGTGGCAACCAGTACAACGAAGCCAAAGGCTCGAAAGCAGCGGCCGAAGCCGAAGCAGTGGCCCACGACGCCAAGCCGTACTAGTTTCGGATAAATAAGTAAGAGAAAGGGCTCCCGGTAATGGGAGCCCTTTTTTGTTGGGTGCAGGCAAGGCGATGTGGCTGCCGATGCCGGTAAAATATGAACGCCAATGGACCGTTGATGAGCGGACCTGCCCTGCGCCCCACGGCTGGCCGCGCCCACCGTTACCTTTGCACCATGCGTTTTCGCTTTTTGCTGCTTTGCCTGCCCGCGCTGCTGGGCGCCTGTGCCAAAACCAACGGGCCCGTCCGGCTCGACCTGGTGGGCGCGTCATCGCTTACGTCGGGCAACCGGACGGTGAATGCCAACGACACCCTCACCACGCGCATCTACGCCCTGGGCAACGACGTGGCTTTAGAGCGCCTGCACGCGGAGGTAACTTACAGCCCGGGGCTCAGCCCCATCAATTACCCAACGCCGGTATCCAGCTTCGACCCCAAGAATGCCCCTCAGGCACAAACCATTGTGTACCTCGATTCCCTTATCGAGCCGGTATTTGGGGCCTCTACCCCTGCACCGGCTGGCGGCGAGTACCTGTTCAACAATTCCTTTGTGGCGCGGGCCACTTCGGGCTCCGAGCAGTGGCAGTACACCATCAAGGACAAGCAAGGTGAATCGGCTAGCCGGGCCCTGCGCCTCACGGTGCGCAAAGCCGATTCGGCGGCCGTGTACCACAGCTACACGGCCTTGCTGCGGCCTGTGCCCCGCAGCCGCGCCGTGCCCGCCAGCACGCGCGACAGCCGCCGCGTGTTCCTGAACCTGCGCACCGGCTTGCTGCTGCCCAAGTACGCCGTGTTGAACCGCGAAACCACCGTGCAAGGCAACCAGTTGCTGGTGGATTTGATAGCCTACAGCCTCGACGGCACTTCCGTGAGCCTGCACGCCCCCGTCGATACCAGTGTGTTTAAGCTAAACCCCCAGCGGTGGCCCCGCAGCAACCGCAAAGCCACCGAGCTGCGCGCCACGCGGCTCAACGAAAACGATTTTGCCGGCATCACCACGGGGGCAGCCATCACCAGTGCCTTCACTGCCGGAACGACCTTTATCAATCCCTTCAATACCGGTGTGCTGGCTAAAAACCAGGTGGTTGCGTTCCGGGTGACCGAAAGCGGGCTTACGCACACCGGCGTGCTGCTGGTGAGCAACGCGGTGTTTGGCACCGCTCCGCTACTCACTTGCTCGGTGAAGGTGACGAAATAGGGCCAACCGCCAGCCAATCAATAAAAAAGGCGCCCTCATGCAGAGGACGCCTTTTTTTGTACGCAACAAGCGGCGTGTAGGCCCGCCACTAAAACGTGATGCCGGCCGTGACGCTGGTGGTGAAGCGTGTATTGCTCACCTTAATGGTGGGCTCCAGGCCGCCCACGCTGTAGGGCGTGTACACCTGGTTGAAGGTGGTGTAAACGCCGGCCGCGTCGAGGAAGAAATTGCCCTGGCGCAGGCCCAGGCCGGCGGTGTAGAAGTTCTGGGCCCGGTCGTCGTTGGTGTCGGCCACGTAGGGGTCGCCGTAGCGGGCATAGCCCAACCGCACCCGGAACACGTCGAACCGACCCTCGGCGCCGAAGCGCAGGTTTACGGTGTTCTTATACAGGTTGCGGACGGCGAGGTTCTCGGCCGAAAACGAGTAGTCGTCGCCGTTGGCGCCGTTGGGGTCGTTGTGCAGGCGGGCCTGGCGGTAGCCCACATATTCCACGTCACCCGTCACGAAACCGTGCTTGCCCAGCGTGTAGGCCACGCCGCCGTTGGCCCGGAAGGGCGTCGTTAGCGTGTAGTCGTAGTCATTGGGTTGAAAAGACACCTTGGGGCCGGTGCCCACGGGCAGGTCGCCGGGCACGCGGTCGGTGCCGGTGGCGCTGAAGCTGCCCACCAGGCTTTCGTTGTAGGTATCGCTCAGGCGCATGAAAGTCGGCGTTTGCACCGAGGCGCCGATGCGCAGGTTATCTAAGGCCCGCACAATGACGCCCAGGCGGGCATTGAAGCCGCTGCCCTTGGTGCGCAGCTCCGTGCTGCTGGTCAGGCTCTGGAAGTGGGTGTTGGGGTCGTTGTCCGA
Organism: Hymenobacter properus; assembly: GCF_015694735.1. Taxonomy (GTDB): domain Bacteria; phylum Bacteroidota; class Bacteroidia; order Cytophagales; family Hymenobacteraceae; genus Hymenobacter; species Hymenobacter properus. The sequence goes on from NZ_JADQDP010000002.1 coordinate 340,418, forward strand.
CTCCGTGAGCGTGCGGGTTTGGGTGAAGTTGGAGCTCACAATGCCAATGCCGCCGCCGATGTACAACCGGTCGCGGAAGCTGCCCCCGTAGCCGATGTCAAACTGCGACAGCGAGCCCGAATTGGTCACCAGCTCGCCCTGGGTTATCTGGTTGCCCTGCGCGCGCAACACCACGGCCGAGTCGCCGCGGGTGCCCCGCCGATAGGAAGAGATATTAGCCAGGTAAGCGCCATAGGCCAGGCCCAGGTCGGAAGTGTAGCGGCCGCTGCTGGCCTGAGCGTCCAGGTTGTCATAGAAACTTTGTGGCTGCACCCCAGCGGAAGGTTTCAGCCGTTCCAGAAAAGAAGCCCGTTCCAGACCAAACGTGCCCTGGTAGTTGGAACTCGCGTTGAAATCGGCCAGCCGGGTGAAGCCCAGCGCAAAGGCCCCGCCGCGCCAGTCGCCGTCCTCGGTGTCGGCCTTGCGGTTGGCCAGCACCACGCCCGTGCTGGCAATGTGGAAGCTGTTCTTGGTATCGTTGACAGCGGCGCTGGAGATGCCTTCAATGCGGCCGTCGCTTTGGCCCACGCCCACACCCGGCGTGAAGTGCAGCTCCGACTTCTGAAACAGGCCCAGCCCCGCGGGGTTGCTGGTGAGGTTGCCAAAATCGGCGCCCAGGGCCACGTTGGCCCCGCCGATTCCCTGCGTACGGGCTGGGCCACCAAACTGCAGGCGCGAATAGCGCAGGGCATCGCTGGGGCCTTGGGCAAAGGCGTGGCCGGCCTGCCCCGCAACGAGGGCCAGGCTAAGCCATAATATCCGGTTTTTCATGGGGAAGGGAAAGAAAAGGAGCCGGCCGTCGGGCCGGCTCGCTAAGGGGAATTTTTGCAGAAAACAAACCGATTCGTTTAGTCGCGACCCCGGCGACCGCCGCCACCGCCACCGCCGCTGTTTCCGCCGCCGCCCCCGCCGCCATACGACGGAGCCGAGTACGAAGGCTGGCTAAAGGTGCGCTCCTGCCGCGGCTGCTCGTAGCTGCGCTGCTGAGGCTGCTCGTAACTACGCTGTTGGGGCTGCTCGAAGGTGCGCTGGGGCTGCTCGAAGGTGCGTTGCGGGCGGGGTTGTTCGTAGCTGCGGCGTTGCGGCTGCTCGGCCGTCTGACCACCATTGTTAGCCGGCTGGTCGCCGGCCAGGTTGCGGAAGAACCCGCCGCGGCGGCGCTCGTTTTCAACCGGCTGCGGGGCAGCAGTGGGCTGCATCTGGCCCCCTTGCGGGTTGGCGTCGGCATTGCGCCAGCGGCCGCGGCCGTTGTCACGAATGTCCTGGCCCTGGGCGGGTGCCGCATCGGGCTGGGCCGAAATGGTGGTCGGCTGGCTCATGTCGCGGTATTGCGGCTGGCCGGTGCGGTCCATGCGCTGCGGGCGGTTGAAGCCGCCAGTGCTCTGTTCCTGCCCCGGAGTAGAGGTGAGGGAGCCCGCGTCGGAACGCCCACGGCTCCGTTCAATCGACACGCCGTCAGGCGTCGAGGTGGGTGTGGTACCCGGCTGCACCACCATCTCGCTGCGCATGCGCCCGCCACCTGCCGGCACCGGTGCCGGCGTAGAGCCGCTATTCACGCCCGCCGTCGAAGCCCGGCCTTCGGAGGCGCGGTCGGTGCGGTGGCCGTAAGTGCGGCCGTTGCCACGGTTGTCGTAGCTGCCGCTGTTGCCATAATAGCCGCCATTGTAGCTGTTGCCGTAGTAACCACCCCGGCCGTAGTAGCCACCGTAAAAGGCCCCGCCGTAGTAATAGGGCGAGTAGAAGGGGTCGTAGAAGCCACCGTAGCCATAACCGTACGGGGAGTAGCCGTAGCCAAAAGGCGAATAGCCGTAATACCCGTACGAACGACCGTAGCCAAAGCCGAAGCTTACGCTAATGCCCGACCGGTAGCCATAGCCAAACGGGCTGTAGAAGGGGCTGTAAAACGAGCTATAGAACGGGTCGTAAACGCCAACGCAGGGATACGGCGAGAAGCCGCAGGCACCGCCGCCCCAGCCGTAGCCATACGCCCCGGCGTAGCTGAGGGTAGTGTAGGGGCTATACGGGGTGTAATAGGCCAGGCCCGGGCTGGTGGGCACGCCCTTCATGTAGGTGTACGTGTTGTCGTAGTACTGGTCGGAGCCAGTGCCCTGGCTGGCCGATGACTTGGCCGAGCCGCCATGGTAGTCGGGGTTGGCAGCTTCGTCGGTAGCGGCCGGGGCGGGCGCGGCGGCCACCACGGCCGTGGTGCGGTCTTTCGAAGAGTAATAGACCCCGTCGTCTTCCGACGTGGCGAGGCCCGCGGTGCTCGCGCAGCCGCCCAGCGCGAGCAGGGCCATGGCGGGCAACAAAGCGGTGAGCGAATTTTTCATGACTGAGGACGAAAAGAGTGGGACAGCGGTAAAGTAACAACGCAAATAGTAGAAGGTAGATGAAGGAAGCGCGGGCCGGCACCTGCTAATAAACAGAACACGAAGCCCCTGCTCACTGGCCTTGCGCGCCCGCCCGTGAGGGCCGGCCGTGCGGCGCTGGGAAGGTCCGCGTATTCCTAACGTAATTTGGCACCGAAACGGTGCCGCTTGGTCAATTCAAATGTTGTACCAGAGTTGGGAACTTTTTCGATTACCCCTAAGATGCCTTTTATGAGCAAAAAGTTGCCTACCCGCCAAGAAGATTATTCGCTCTGGTACAATGAGTTAGTAAAGCGTGCTGGCCTGGCCGAAAATTCGGCCGTGCGCGGCTGCATGGTGATTAAGCCCTACGGCTACGCCATTTGGGAAAAAATGCAGCGCCAGCTCGACGACATGTTCAAGCGCACCGGCCACGAAAACGCCTACTTCCCGCTCTTCGTGCCCAAAAGCCTGTTCGAAGCCGAGGAGAAAAACGCCGAAGGCTTTGCCAAAGAGTGCGCCGTGGTGACGCACTACCGCCTCCAGACCGACCCCGACAAGCCGGGCAAGCTGCGCGTGGACCCCAACGCCAAGCTGGAAGAAGAACTGGTGGTGCGCCCTACCTCCGAAGCCATTATCTGGAACACCTACAAAAACTGGGTACAGAGCTACCGCGACCTGCCGCTGCTCATCAACCAGTGGGCCAACGTGGTGCGCTGGGAAATGCGCACGCGCCTCTTCCTGCGCACGGCCGAGTTTCTGTGGCAGGAGGGCCACACCGCCCACGCCACCGCCGAGGAAGCCGTGGCCGAAACCCGCCAGATGCTCGACGTGTACGCCGAGTTTGCCGAGGAGCATATGGCCCTGCCCGTGGTGAAAGGCGTGAAAACCCCCAACGAACGGTTTGCCGGTGCCGAAGACACCTATTGCATTGAGGCGCTGATGCAGGACGGCAAGGCCCTGCAGGCCGGCACCAGCCACTTCCTGGGCCAGAACTTCGCCAAAGCCTTCGACGTGCAGTTTTCGAACAAGGAAGGCGTGCGCGAGCACGTGTGGGGCACCAGCTGGGGCGTGAGCACCCGCCTGATGGGCGCCCTCATCATGGCCCACTCCGACGATGAAGGCCTGGTGCTGCCGCCCAAGCTGGCGCCCATCCAGGTGGTCATCGTGCCCATCTACAAAACCGGCGAGCTGGACGCTCTCATCGAGCGCATCCGGCCTATTCAGCAGGGCCTTATCGCGCGCGGCATCTCGGTGAAGCTCGACAGCCGCGACACCGAGCGCCCCGGCTTCAAATTTGCCGAGTGGGAGCTGAAGGGCGTGCCCGTGCGCCTGGCCATCGGCGCGCGCGACCTCGACGCCGGCATGGTGGAAGTGGTGCGTCGCGACACCAAGGAGAAAATGAGCCTGCCGCTGGCCGACATTGTGGCCACCGTTGACCAGCTGTTGGTTGATATTCAAACCAACATCTACGCCAAGGCCAAGGACTTCCGCGACACGCACACCACGCGCGTGGACAGCTACGACGAGTTCAAGCGCATGCTGGACGAGGAGCCCGGCTTCCTGCTGGCTCACTACGACGGCACTTCCGAAACCGAGGAACGCATCAAGGAAGAAACCAAAGCCACCGTGCGTTGCCTGGCCCTGGCCGAACCCGACGAGGAAGGCATTTGCATGGTGACGGGCAAGCCGAGCCCGCGCCGGGCCTACTTCGCCCGGGCTTACTAAAACGCGATAAGCTAACCGCGGGGCAGCTGTCAATACACGGGTGCACCAGGATAAATTTCAGGCCTCAGCGAGGCCACAGCTTTGTTTCTGAAGCTGTGGCCTCGCTGAGGCCTGATTCATTCAGCATGAGCTCATAACCTGTAGGGTAGGTTAAATTTTATTATGAATTAAATAAAAAATTTGATTTAATTCATAAAATGGCTCGTTGTTGGCACTATCTTTGGGCCATTAAAGTGCCACGTGGTTGCGTGGTGCTAACTTCTTTCACTCATGCGTAATTTTCTACTCGCACTCCTTATCTTACTGGGCAGCAATGCTTACGCCCAAACTACCATCACCATTCCCAGCAAAGCGGCGAGCAAGCTTGAGAAGCTGCTCAAGCAAACGCAAGATGCTATGGAGGTGGGCAAGAAGGCGGCAATTCTGCCCGTCGAAGCCCGCCCGCTGACCAACCGTGTATTGGCGCAGTCCACTTCCGATTTCCTGGCCCTCGCCTCACGCACCAATCCCACCAAGGAAGCCTTTCTGCAGAGCCTCGACGCTGGCCTAAGCCGCATCAACCCGCTGATGAAAACCCTGGAGGACCGTCAGCAGACCGCTTCTTTCTATCAGGACCTGCTCGATTTGGTGGGCATTGAAAGCTCCGAAGGGCGCCTCACGGCCTTTGTCGAAAGCGAGTCAACGGCCAAGCAGTAAGCTACTTTCCCGGTCAAACAAGAAGCCCCGGTACCAAGCGGTACCGGGGCTTCTTGTTTGACCGGGAAAGTAGTGCGAAAGCGCTACTTCTTGGTAATGGTGAACTCCACGCGGCGGTTGCGCGAGCGGGTTTCTTCCTGGTCGTTGCTGGCAATGGGCTTGGTGCCACCGAAACCCTCGGTGGTGATGCGGCCCCCGTTGATGCCGTGGGCCACGAGGTACTTCTTCACCTCGTTCACGCGGTCCTGGCTCAGCTTCAGGTTCAGGGCAGGGTCGCCCTGGTTGTCGGTGTGGCCGGAAATCTTGATTTCCACCGTGGGGTAGTCTTTCATGATGCGGATGAGGCGCAGCAGTTCGGGGTAGGAGCTGGTGTTGAGGTAGTACTTGCTTTGCTGGAAGAAGATGTTGTTCAGCTTCACGGTCTGGCCCACGTCGAAGGGCACGAGGAACAGGTCTTGCTTCTGCTCCGAGTACTTGTCCTTGGCCGTCACGTCGAGGTTGGCGTTTTCGGCGATGTAGCCTTTGGCCTCGGCGCGCACGCCGTACTGCACGCCGCTGGGCAGCACAATGGTATAGGAGCCATCACGCGGGTCCGTCTCGGTCACACCGATTTCCTCGCCCGTGAGCAGGTTTTCGTAGTGAATGATGGCCCGGATGGGTTTCTTGGTGTTCACGTCGAGCACCTGGCCGGTCAGCAGGGTCACCACTTCGGGCTGGAAGGCGGGGGCCAGCGAGATGCGGAAGATGTCCTTCGAACCGTCGATGCCGTTGCGCGACGACACCAGGTAAGCGTCCTGGCCGGCGGCCGAGATGGTATAGTAGGCGTCGAAGTCGGGCGAGTTCACCACCGGGCCCAGGTTGCGGGGCGTGCTCCAGTTGGTCCAGGTATCATCGAGGCGCTTGGTATAAAAGATGTCGGACTTGCCGTAGCCACCGCGCCCGTCGCTGGCGAAGTACAAGGTCTTTTCATCGGCCGCCAGGAAAGGGGCGAAGTCCGAGCCGGTAGTGTTGATGTTGCGGCCCAGGTTGATGGGCTTGGTCCACTCGGTTTGCTTTTTCACAGTGGCCACGCCTTCGGGCAGGGTTTCGGGTTTGGGGAAGCTCACGTACAAGTCTTGCCCGCCAACGCCGTCGTTGCGCTCCACGGCCATGAGCAGAGCCTTGCCCGAAGTAGCCAGAAAGCCGTCGATGTGCTCGGGGTCTTTGTTGTAGAAGTCGTCAATTTCTACCTTCACCGGCTTGGTCCAGCCGCCGGGTGTTTGCTTGCTCATGCTGAAGCCTTTAGGCTGCATCAGGCCGTCTTCGTACACGCCAATGAGCAGGGCCGACCGGCCGTTGGCCGACACCGAGGCCAGGCCGTTGGGGTCTTCGGGGCTGTTGCTGGGCTCGGCCATGTTCTTTGCCAAGCTCCAGGTTTTGTTGCGGCCCGATAGCAGCTTCGAGTACCAAATGTCCTGCGGGTCGCGCGAGCCGCCCACGTTGCCGGGATGGTTTTGGCGGGCAAAGTACAGGGTGCGGCCGTCGGGCGAAATCACGGGGTGGGTGTCCACATAGCGCGTGTTCACGTTCGGTCCCAGGTTCACCAGCGACGAGTCGAACTGCGTCGACTTCACTGCCTCGGGGCCTTTGGGCTCGGTGAAGTCCTGCTTCACCATGGTGGAGGCCACGTCGGCCACGCCAATGGCATCAATCTGGTTAACGCCCTCTACCTTGGCCGTGTTCATGTACACCTTCACGCCCAGGGTGCGGTAGTCGGCTGTCGGAAAGCGAATTTCAAGCGTGCGGAAGGTTTCGGGCAGGGGGCCAGGGTTGGCGTTGGCGTACACTTCGTGGTGCTCGCCCTTGGTGTCTACCAGCTCCACTTTGGTGATAGAGCCGGGGTTGAAGTTCTCCACGATAGTGACCTGCTGGGCCGCAATGGAGCGGGCGAAGCGCACTTCAATGAACTCATTGGGCCCCTCCTTGCGCGGAATCCAGGCGTCGTTGCTGATTTGGCCCAGTGGCAGGGCGTTGGGCACGCCCAGCACCTGATTGGGCGAAAATGGGTCCTTGCCTTCCGACTTGTAGGACGATACCGCGACGAGGCGGGCGGCCCACTGCACGTGCTGGGCCAGGGCCGGCGCCGCCGAGAGCAGCAGGGCTGCTGGTACGGCCAGTAAGGTGTTTCGGATAAGATAATTATTCATAGTAACGGCAGGATGAAAAATGTAGCAACAGGAGTAGGCAGGGCAAATAACGGCAAAAGCAAACGAATGAAGAATAATTTACCGCCGCCAACCTGCCGAAAAGGATTTGCGGAGCCTCCCGAATGAATGTATTACCTTCCCGGTGCCGTTCCGCGAGGCGTTATTCGGCGGGGCGGGGAGGTGTGGTAATTCAAGGTTTTACGGTGCGTAAAAAGTGGACGGCGGCCAGGGGGCGCCTCCTGATTCGACGCGCCGTGGCCGGGCTGATTTTATTGTTTTTCCTAGTGCCGGCCCCACGCGCCTCCGCTCAGGTAGGGGCCACTCCGTTCGGCCCCGTGTTTCGGGGCCTGCGCCCGGCCGGAGCCGACACGGCCCTATTTCTGCTGGCTCAGGCGCGGCGTGTGGGCGTGAGCACCTTCGTGCAAACCAGCCGGGCGCTGGGCTACCTGCAGCTGGGGCCGCGCCAGCAGCTGCGCTACCGGGTGGGCTCCGACTGGATTTACGACTCGCGCGGCACGCCGCCTTTCGTGCGGCAAGACTACGGGGCCGACGTGGCCCACGTCTTCATGCTTGATGCCGCCCAGCACTGGCATATCGGCCAGCAACTGCACTACGACCAAAGCCGCGCCAACGCCACCCGCACTGGCCTGTGGCTGGGCCGCCTGGGCTACCAGCGCCGCCTGCGCCCCGGCAATGCCCTCGATACCCTGAGCCAGCTGCACCTCACCGCCCTGGGCGGCCTGGCCACCGACCACCGCAACGGCCGCTCCGACGCGGGCCTGGCCTACGGCTTCGACGCCGCCGCGCTGTATTTTCTCAACGGTACGGCCGCGCCACCGCTGGCTTTGCGCGTGCTGGGCACCCGCGCCCAGCTGGGCCCGCGCACCATGCAGCGTTTGGTGGCCGAGGCGGCCGGCGAGCAGACTTTCCTGGAAAATGCGCCGCTGCTGGTACAGGGCCGCCTGGGCTTCCGCACCAACCGCGCCGAAGACTACCTGCTGGGCTCGGTGCAACGCATCCAGTCCGACACGGTGCTGGCCCAGGCGGGCGCTACCTATAAAGTGAACGAGTATGCCACGCTGCGCTCCGACAACAGCGTGCTACTGCCCACCCGCGCCTTTCTGTACCGCCGGCTGAGCGAGGGAGCCGACACCCTGCAGGACGTGGGCTACCGCCAACGCGAAATCGACACCCGGCAGGAGCTGCGCTTTGCCCGGCCCAAGCTGCAGGCCAGCATCACCTTCAACTACCACGAGCGCACCCGCGCCTACTACCTCGACAACTCCCGCCGCCTGAACGCGCCCCGGCTGGCGGCCGCCCTGGCCCGCGAGCAGGTGAAGGACATCACCGAGCAAACCACTCTGTGGCAGGGCAACCTCACCTGGCTGCCCACGGCTCGCCACGCCCTGGCGCTGCTGGGCTCGGCCCAGCTGCTGCGCGTGGACGCCCCCAGCAAGGACAACCAGCAAATCCGCGACGAAGCCCAGCACCTGGCCCGCCTGACCTGGACGGGCCGCTGGGCCGGGGCCTTCCGCACCACGCTGGGCGTGGCCGGCGAGTACCGCCAAACGGTGTTCATCCGGGCGGGGCTGAGCGCCGAGAACTACACCGACCACCTGCTGCACTGGGAACCGGGCTTCACGTGGGCGCCGGGCAAATGGAGCATCCGCTCCAATTACCACCTATGGGTGAGCTACCAGGTGCGCGACCAGGCCACCGAGCAGGCCCGCAACCGCGCCAGCCGCGTGCTGGAGCAAACCCAGGGCATCACTTACCAGCTGCGCCCGCGCCTGCTGCTGCTGGCCGACTACGTGCGCCGCGAAAACCGTGTGGGCCAGCTCGACTGGACCAAGTTCCGCGAAAGCCCGCTCGATACCAGCGTGACCCACGACCTGAACATCGGCGCCCGCCAGAGCTGGGCCGGGCCCAAGGGCAGCACCAGCCTGCGCCTGGGCTACCGCCTGCTGGAGCAGCGCAACTACGGCCGCGCCGCCCTGCTGCCCGACGCCTCGGCCGCGAACCCCGCCGTGAGCTTGATTTACCTGCACAACATTACCCGGCAGCAGGGGCCCGAGGTGGCCGTGGAGCGCCGCGCCACCGCCGGCTTCAACCTCACGGCCAGCCTGTGGCTGCAGTGGATGCGGACGTACTCGACTTATACCGTAGGCAAGGGCAGCTTCATAGGCACCAGCTACTCGGCAGCTGATTTGGAGCGCGAAACCAGCCGCGTGCTGCCCTACTTCGAGCTGACGGCGGAATGGCGTGTGGGTAGAAGATAAAAGCCTATATTCGGCTTTCACTTCTTCCATAATCCCATGAAACACATTATACTGCTATGGATTATTGTGCTGCTGGGTACCGGAGTACGCGCGCAGGTGCCTGTATTCGACCAGGTATCGGTACCGGCCAATGCCGTGTTTGGTGGGGTGGTGGCTGGGGCCGGGAGCAACATCTATGGCAGCCGGAGTGCCCCCGATGCCCAGGGCAACACCTACGAAGCGGGCACTTTCTACGGCAGTTCCGCTGCGTTCGGTCCGTTCAGCATTGCCGCTCCCACCCAAACGTTTGTGGCTTTTCGCAACGCCGCGGGCGTTTACCAATGGGCAGTGGGCGCGAGCAGCAACGGCACGATGCGCGTGAACGCCTTCAGCGCCGACGCCAATGGGGGAGTGGTAATAGCCGGTAGCTTTGATGGCAGCACGGCCACCTTCGGCCCCTTCACGCTCACCAATTCCTACGTGGGCATTCCCAATGCCTACCAGCGGCCAGATATTTTCGTGGCTAAGCTGAGCGCCACGGGCACTTGGCTGTGGGCGGTGCGAGCGGGCGGCGCCACCCAAACCGGCGCCTTCGACCTCGTGACGGATTTGCTGCTCGACAGTGCCGGCAACGCTTACGTGAGCGGCACCTTCGATGGGCCTACGGCGCAATTTGGCAGCACAGTGTTGACCAACGCTCCCCAAGTCCGTAACGACTTAACCGACGTGTTCGTGGCCAAGCTCAACGCTGCCGGAGCGTGGCAGTGGGCCGTGCAGGGTGGCGGCCCTGGCAATGATGAGGCGCCCTACCTGGCTTTTACCGCGGGAGGCGACTTATTGGTGACTGGCCACCTGTATAACTTCACCGCCACTTTCGGCACCGTCACCATCACCAATCCCACGGGCGGCGCTTTCGTGGCCAAGCTCAGCCCCGCCGGCGTTTGGCAATGGGCCACGTCTAGCAGCGGCAACGACCCTTGCGGCGGTACTCGGATAGCACAGCGGGCCTTGGTGGATGGGCAGGGGAATATCTACGTGATGGGTTCCTTTAGTTCTACCACTGCCACCTTCGGCACCACCACCCTCACCAACACGCCCGGGCCTCGAATTTCTACCAGTTGCGCTGCCCCCAGCGACATGTTTGTGGCCAAGCTCAACGCCAGCGGCGCCTGGCAGTGGGCCGTGCGAGGCGGCGGCTCGGGCAGCGATAGTAACCAAGCCGTGGCCATCGACGCGGCGGGCAACGCGTACCTGACGGGCTACTTTGCCGACTCTCCGGCCAGCTTTGGCAACACTACGCTTAATAATGGAAGCGCGATGTATTCCATTAACAACGGCCCAGGCACAAGCTACTTCAAATACAACGACGTGTACGTGGCCAAGGTAAACGCCGCGGGCGTTTTTGAATGGGCCATTAGCGCCGGTGGGAATACCAGCGACTATGGTACCGGCATCACGATGGACGCGGCTGGGTGCTTAACCGTCACAGGGTATTTTAATAGTCCCACGCTGCGCTTCGGCTCGCTCACGCTAAACAACCCGGCCGGCACCGGCGGGGGCTATTCGCCCTTCAGCGCCCACCTGAGCTGCCAACCGTTGTCCGCCGCCACGGCCCGGGAGGCAGGAGCGTTTGCCCTCTACCCCAACCCCAGCCGCACGGGCGACGCCACGCTTACCTGGCAATCGGCGCCGGGCCACCAGGCCGCGCGGCTGCTGGTGTATTCCGCACTGGGGCAACTGGTGCTGGAAAAAGGCTTGGCCCCGTCCGCTGCGGGCACAGCCCACGTGACAGGGCTGGCCGCAGGCGTGTACCTGGCCCGCCTCGTCGATTCGACGGGCGGGGAGCTGGGCGCCGCTCAACGGCTGGTGGTGCAGCCCTGAGGCCGCCCAGCCAGTTCTGAGGGCGGGTTAGAAAAACGCGCTCCTTTGCGTTGGATGGCCCATTTAGTGCGAGCTTGCGCCGCAAGCCGCCGCCCCAATGCCCTCCTCCTCTACGCCGTCACGCGTTCCGGCAGCCCGTCCAGCAGTGCCGTCAGCTCTGCGATGAAGCCTTCCGTAGCGGCCCGTCGTTCGGCATCAGTCGCTTCTTTCGACTCGACGGTTTGCAGGTGGGGAGCCACCCGGGCGGCGCCCACCAAATTCAGTGAGGGGCGCAGGCGGTGCGCCACGGTAGCCACGGCGGGCCAGTCGGCAGCGGCTAGGGCGGTGCGTAGCTCGGCCACGCTGGCGGGCGTGTTGGTGTGGAACGAAGTGAGAATGCGGTTCATGAAAGCGATGCTGCCGTGGGCGGTTTCGTGTAGCAGGGCCAGGTTGTAGAGCGGCGCGTTGGGCGTTGTTGGTGCGGGCTTGGCTGGGGCGGCGGGCTCGGGCGCAGCGGATTCCACTGCCGGGGCCGGCTCGGTAGCCACTGGCTCGGCGGTGGTGGCCTTGGGCAGGGGCGTGCCGCCGCCCATCAGGGCGGCCAGCTTGCTGAGCAGCTCGGCTTCGTCGAAGGGCTTGGGCAGGGTGTCGTTCATGCCGGCGGCGGCGTACTTCTCGGCGTCGGCCCGGAAGGCGTTGGCCGTTAGGGCCAGAATGGGGGTGGCCGCCTTGGTGGCATCGGCGTGGGCCCGGATGCGGGCGGTGGCCTCCAGCCCGTTCATGCCCGGCATCTGAATGTCCATCAGCACCACGTCGTAGCGCTGGTGCTCAAACATCTCCAGGGCTTCGACGCCGCTGGCCGCTTCGTCTACAATGACGCCGTGGCCTTCGAGCAGCAGTTGGGCCACTTCGCGGTTCACGGGGTTGTCTTCCACCAGCAGCACACGAGCGCCGCGCACGGTGGCCTCGTGCACCGGCGCCAGCGGGGCCAGGGCCGCCGCCCGGGCCTCGGCGCTGGCCTTGGGCAGGGTGGTAATAAAGGCAAACGAGCTGCCTTTGCCCAGCTCGCTCTGCACCGTGAGCTGGCCGCCCATCTGCTGCACCAGCGCCCGGCTGATGCTCAGGCCCAGGCCGGTGCCGCCAAACTGCCGGGTGGTGTCGGCGTAGGCCTGCGTAAATTCCTGGAAAATGGTTTCCAGCTTGTCGGGCGCAATGCCGATGCCCGTGTCCGTCACCCGAAATTCAGTGGTGAGCGTGTCCTCGGTTTCGCGCACGAAGTAGCCGCCCACCGTGATGGTGCCCCCCGGCGGCGTGAACTTGATGGCGTTGGAAAGCAGGTTGATGAGCACCTGGTTGAGGCGGTAGGAGTCGCCCATCACCCAAGGGTGGGGGCAGGAGTCGCGCAGCAGCGTGCCCACCACCCGGATGCCTTTTTCCTGGGCCTGAATGGCCAAGGGCTGGCCCGCGTTGGCCATCGAGTCGCAGAGGTTGAAGGCCGACTGCTCCAGCTCCAGCTTGCCCGAGGTGATTTTGGCCATGTCGAGCACGTCGTTCACCACGTTCAGCAGGTGGCGGCCCGAGTGCTGAATGATGGCCGCGTAGTTGCGCTGCTGCTCGTTGAGGCCGGTTTTGGCCAGCAGGCTGGTCATGCCCAGCACCCCGTTCAGGGGCGTGCGAATTTCGTGGCTCATGTTGGCCAGGAAGTTTTCGCGGGCCGTGGCGGCGGCTTCGGCCGCGTGCTGGGCTTTTTTCAGGGCCGTAATGTCGGTGCTCACGCCCAGCACCTGCACGGTGCCGTCGGCCTGCACCAGGGGGCAGCGCACGGTTTGGTACCACTGGGTTTCGCCGTTGCCCAGCTTCATCGAAAACTGCGTGGTGAGCGGCTGGCGGGTGCGCAGCACCTGCTGGTCAGCCTGAATGGCCTCTTGGATTTCGTCCTTGCTCATGGCTGCTTCCATCGACGCAGCCCCCGCCACTTCGGCGATGTGCTGGCGCTGGGACCGCATTTCGGCGTTCTCGAAGATGGTGCGGCCTTGGGCGTCGCGCACCCAGATGAGGTTGGGGTTGAGGTCGAGCACCAGGTTGGTGAAGGCCTGCTGGGCGTCGCGTTCGGCCTCGCTCTGGCGGGTGCGCGCCTCGGCCTGCCGCCGCACCGTGATGTCGAAGCCGTAGCACAGCACCTCGCGCAGCCCGCCATCGGAGCTGAACACGGGCTGGTAGTAGCACAGCCAGTACAGGTTGGGCTCGCCGTCGGGGCCGGGCCAGCGCTCCTCCCAGCTCACCAGCTCGCGGCTCTGCACGGCCCGCTCAAACAGGCGGCGGCGGCGTACCATCAGGGCGGTGGGCAGGCCCCGGGCGGCCGCGTGGTCGGCAAACGACATGCCGATGCGGGCCTGCCGTTTCACTGGGTCGGGCTCGGCGTAGGGGTTGATGTAGCGGTAGCGTTGGTCGGGGTCGAGCACCGTCACCACGGCCGGCAGGTGGGCCAGCACGGTTTCATAGAACTCGCGCCGCTCGTCGTTGTGCTTTTCGGCCTGCCGCTGGTTGGTCACGTCGGTGAGGTAGAGCAGGGCGGTTTGCTCTTCCAGCACCGGCACCACGTGCAGCACGAAGTACTGTCCGTTGGCTACTACTTCGTGCCGCGTCACCTCGCCGCTGCGCAGGGCCTGGGTGGCGGCGTGCAGCAGCTGCGGCCGCAGCCGTGAGGGGCCGGTGCCTTGCATTTCCTGCGCCAGGCCCTCGGCCGCGTTGTTGGCATACAGCAGCTGGCCGTCCTTGTTCACCCGCAGAGAGGGGTTGGGATTGAGCAAGGGCACCTGGCTCAGGGCCTGCAGGCGGGCCAATTCGGCTTCGGCCTGCTCGCGGCGGGCGCGCTCGGTGAGCAGCAGCTCTTGCAGCTCAGCTAAGCCAGTAGGAAGAGTAGGGGAGGGCAGGGCGTCGGTTTTCACCCTGTAAATATGCTGAAGATGGGCTTAATGGCGATGAAAAAAGAGCGTGAATGCTCAGGATGACAGGCGTTTTTCTGATTAAGGCCAGCGCCCCTACAGCTCCTTCCGCAGCCGGGCCACCGGAATGTTCAGCTGCTCGCGGTACTTAGCCACGGTGCGGCGGGCAATGTTGTAGCCGCGGGCGTTGAGCATCTTCTCCAGCTTGTCGTCGCTAAGGGGCCGCTCCTTGCTCTCCTTGCCGATGAGGTCCTTGAGAATGCTTTTCACCTCGCGGCTGCTGGCGTCTTCGCCAGAGTCGGTGGCAATGCCCTCTGAGAAGAAGTACTTGAGCGGGTAGATGCCGAATTCCGTTTGCACCGATTTGGAGTTGGCCACCCGGCTCACGGTCGAGATGTCCATGCCTATCATCTGGGCGATGTCTTTAAGAATCATGGGTTTGAGCTTACTCTCATCGCCCTCCACGAAGAATTCGCGCTGCAGCTCCACAATGGCGTTCATGGTGCGCAGCAGCGTGTTTTGCCGCTGCCGGATGGCGTCGATAAACCACTTGGCCGAGTCGAGCTTCTGCTTCACGAAGGTCACGGCCTCCTTCATCTTGGCGTCCTTCTTGGCGGCCTTGTCGTAGGTGCGGAACATTTCGGTGTAGGCCGGGCTCACGCGCAGCTCGGGGGCGTTGCGGGCGTTCAGGGTCAGGTTCAGCACGCCGTTGTCGTTCGTCAGAATGAAGTCCGGCATCAGGTACTGCGTCTTGCCCGCGCCAGTGGGGCCGCTACCGCCCGGCTTGGGGTTCAGCTTCAAAATGACATTGATGGCCTCCTTCAGCTCGTCGTCCTCCAGGTCGAGCCGCTGCTGAATGCGCGGGTAGTGCTTTTTGGTGAATTCCTCGAAGGTTTCAGTCAGAATCCGCTCGGCGTTCACGGTGTTGTCGTCCTGGGGCCGGCGCTCCAGTTGCAGCAGCAGGCACTCGGGCAGGTCGCGCGCCGCAATGCCAGGCGGGTCGAACTGTTGCACCACGCGCAGCACTGCCTCAATTTCGGGCACGGTCACCTCCAGATTTTGCGCAAAGGCCATGTCGTTGGCAATGGCCGCCAGGTCGCGCCGGATGTAGCCGTCGCCGTCAATCGAGCCGATGAGTTGTTGGCCAATGGCCTCCTGCCGCTCATCCAAATCTGCAAAGTGCAGCTGGTCCATCAGCGAGTCGATGAGCGAGGCGCTGGTGTCGGCCAGCGGGGTGTCGCGCTCTTCTTCCTCGCCGGGGCCGTCGCCCTGCATCTTGTAGCCCGCTATTTCGTCGTCGTTGAGGTAGTCGCTCAGGTCCAGGTCGGTGTTGTCGGGCGCGTCGTCGGTCGAGGCCAGGTCTTCTTTCGCCGCCAGGTCGGGCTCGTGCATCTCTTCCGCGTTGTCGTCCGAGCTGCTGCGGTCGTCAAAGTCCTCGTCCAGCGTGTTGTCGTCGTTGTCGAGGCTGGCGTCGGGGTCATCCGAGTCGTCGCTGTCGTCATCGTCGCGGTCCAGTTCTTCGGCGTCGTCGGGTTCGTCTTCCTCCAGGGCCGGGTTCACCTCCATTTCCTCCTTGATGCGCGTCTCCAGCTCCGCCGTCGGGATTTGCAGCAGCTTGATGAACTGAATCTGCTGCGGGCTGAGCTTTTGGGAGAGGAGCTGTTTAAGGTCGAGGCGTTGCATAGTAACGAAAGTACGGAAAGGCGACAGCGGAGGTCAATTTTACTAAATCTTGGCCTGAAAAGTTGATAACAACGGCGGTTTCGCGGCCGGGGCGCGCCCTGCAAACTTCGTGCTACTGCGGCCAGGACCTACCTTTGCCCCACTTACATCCCGCTAGTTCAATACCATGTCCCTCAAACGGTCCACCGTCAAAGACCTTCTGGCCAGCCAGGAGCTCGACCGCGAAGTCCTCGTGAAAGGCTGGGTTCGCTCCCGCCGCGGCAACAAATACGTGCAGTTCATCATCGTGAATGACGGCTCCACCATCCACACCATTCAGGCCGTGGCCGCCGCCGAGAATTTCCCCGAGGAAAGCCTCAAAGACGTGAGCAACGGTGCCGCCGTGGCCATTCGCGGCCAGCTGGTGGCCTCGCAAGGCAAGGGCCAGGCCGTGGAAATCCAGGCCACCGAAATCACGGTGCTGGGCAAGGCCGACGCCGAAGCTTACCCGCTGCAAAAGAAAGCCACCTCGCTGGAGCACCTGCGCGACATCGCCCACCTGCGCCCCCGCACCAACACTTTCGGGGCGGTGCTGCGCATCCGGCATGCCCTGGCCTTCGCCATCCACGACTACTTCAACCGCCACGGGTTCTATTACGTGCACACTCCCATCATCACCGGCTCCGACGCCGAAGGTGCCGGCCAGATGTTCCGCGTGACCACCCTTCCCCCCGAGCACCCGCCCCGCACCGCCGACGGCTCGGTGGACTTCACCCAGGACTTCTTCGGCAAGCAAACCAACCTCACCGTGAGCGGCCAGCTCGAAGGCGAGCTGGCCGCCATGGCCCTGGGCAGTATCTACACCTTCGGCCCCACCTTCCGGGCCGAAAATTCCAACACCGCCCGCCACTTGGCCGAGTTCTGGATGATTGAGCCCGAAGTGGCCTTCATCGAGCTCGAAGAAAACATGGACCTGGCCGAGGACTTCCTCCAAAGCCTGGTGCGCTACGCCCTAGAGCACTGCGCCGACGACCTGCAGTTCCTCAACGACCAGTACGACAAGGAACTCCTCACCCGCCTGCACTTCGTGGTCGATAACGCCTTCCAGCGCCTCACCTACACCGCGGCCATCGACATTCTGAAGTCGGCCAAGCAGAAGTTCGAGTTCCCGGTGGACTGGGGCACAGACCTGCAGAGCGAGCACGAGCGGTACCTGGTGGAGAAGCACTTCAAGAAGCCCGTCATCCTCACCAACTACCCGAAGGACATCAAAGCCTTCTACATGAAGCTGGACGACGACGGCCGCACCGTGCGCGCCATGGACGTGCTGTTTCCGGGCATCGGCGAAATCATCGGCGGCTCGCAGCGTGAGGAAGACTACACCAAGCTCACCACCCGCATGGCCGAAATGCACGTGCCCGCCGAAGACCTCGACTGGTACCTTGACACCCGCCGTTTCGGCTCGGCGCCGCACGCCGGCTTCGGCCTGGGCTTCGAGCGCCTCGTGCTGTTCGTGACGGGCATGGGCAACATCCGCGACGTGATTCCCTTCCCGCGCTACCCCAAGAACGCGGCGTTTTAAGCTTATAGTCAACTACTCAACGCACAAAAAAACCGACCCTAAAAGTGGTCGGTTTTTTTGTGCGTTCGGAAAATTAGTCACGGTCGTGGTCCCGGCCTTTGCCCTTGCCGCGACCCTTGCCGCGGTCATCGTCGTGGTCTTCGTGGCGGTCATGGTCGTCGTGCCGATACATTTTCTTGGCTTGTCCGGGGGGCAGGCCGCCGTTGCTGGGGTTGGCGGGGTAGCCCATCTTTTTAGCCTGGCCGGGGGGGAGGGCACCGTTGCTGGGGTTGCCGCCGCGGTAGGTCCAGGGCGAGTTGCCGCGGTAGTCGATGTATTGGGGATGGAAGTTGGCCGGGTTGTAGCCCTCCAACCGCTCCAGGCGCGTCCATTGGCCGTTGCGCTGCACGATGTATGTGCGGGCCGGCACGTCGTAGTAGCCCTTGATTTCGGGCACGTAGTAGTACTGCGCATCAGCCGGTGCGCCCACCACAGCGGGCGGCGCCGGGTTGATGTTGACGTTAATCTGAGCCTGGGCCGCGGGGGCAGCGGTCAGCGCGGCACTGCCAATCAGGGCGGCGCAAAAAAGATTGGGAATCAGTTTCATGAGGTTAGGATGGGGTGAGGTACACAGCACCCGGCGCCGGGCCGGGTGCTGTTATACTGCATCGGCAAAAAGTTGGTTAATAACGCTCAGTTGGCTGCCTTAGCTGCGGCCGTGCCGACCGCCGCCGTTGCCACCACTTGGCTGGCCCTGACCGCCGCCATAGCCGCCGTGGTTGCCCGGGGTCTGGCCTGGGCCGGGGCTGTAGTTGCCCTGATGCGGTTGAGGCTGTTGGTTGCCGCGGGGCGGGTTGTAGCTACCGCCGGGGTAGGGGTTGCCGCCGCGGTTGTCGTGGCCGCTGTAGCCGCCGGGGGCATTGTAGCTGCGGCCGTTGGAGTAATAACCGGGGCGCGGGTAGCCGTAGTTGCCACCGTAGTAGTTGCCATAGCCGTTGTGGCCGTAGCCATAGTAGCCGGAGCGGGCGGGGCCGTAGTAGCGGTAGGGCTGGTAGGCGTAGCGTTGGTGGTAGTAGTCGAGGCGCGTCCAGGGCTGGGTGCCACGGTAGTCCACTATCACCGGATGAAACAGGTAGGGGTCGTAGCCATACAGCTCCGGCTGGGGCACCCAGTAGCCGTCCTGGAACACGATGTACTGTTGGTTGTAGAGGTCGTAATACCCATCAATCTCGGGGATGTAGTAATACTGCGTGCCGTAGGGCACCTGGGGCCCCCAGGCCGGCACGCCGATATTAATATTCACCCCCACCTGCGCCTGGGCGGCCGGCGTGGCCAACAGGGCAAACGCGCCCACCAGGGCCGCGCCAAATAATCTTGCGAGGGGTTTCATGCTATTGGGTTGGAAAAAATGGAATAACAGGCCACTAACGGCGCTGCTCTTCCATAGGTGCAAGGCTAGTGCCAATGTGCCCGAAAAGGTAGATTCACCGGCTAAAAACGTCGCCCAAATGCCGGGAACCCTCGCCCATTCATTTTCTATCAGAAAGCCGGGGACAAACCGCCTGCCTGTGCTGTTACACCCCGACGCCCCGGAAGCTAACCCGACTGGCAAAGTTGCCTTTCGGGTTAGCCTTCGGCGTCCCATCTACGTACCTTTACGCACTTATTCGCTGCGTTCCTGAATGGCCAAAAAATCCACTGCTACCCCGGTTGCCCAAGCTCCTAAAGCCGCCGCTTCCGCCAAGAAAAAACCAGTTGCCAACGGCGCCGCGCTAAAAAAGCAGCTCGCCGGTGCCCTCACCGAGCCGGAAGCCGCCGCTGCCACCCAGCCCAACCCGGCCAGCGTGGCCGTAGCCCTGCAACACCAGACGCCCGAGACGCTGCCGCCCACCACGGCGCCCGCCGCCAACGGCGCGGCCCACCACATCGATGCCCCGTTTATCGAAGTGTACGGCGCGCGCGAGCACAACCTCAAGAACGTGAGTGTGCAGATTCCGCGCAACCGGCTGGTGGTGTTCACGGGCATCTCGGGCTCGGGCAAGAGCAGCTTGGCCTTCGATACCATTTATGCGGAAGGGCAGCGCCGCTACATGGAGACGTTTTCGGCCTACGCCCGCAGCTTCATGGGCGGGCTGGAGCGGCCCGACGTGGACAAGATTGAGGGCCTGTCGCCGGTTATCAGCATCGAACAGAAAACCACCTCGCGCAACCCGCGCTCCACGGTGGGCACCATCACCGAAATCTATGACTTCCTGCGCCTGCTGTATGCGCGCACGGCCGAGGCGTTCAGCTATGCCACCGGCAAGAAGATGATTCGGCAATCTGATGACCAGATTATCAACTACATTCTCAAGCACTTCGACGGCAAAAAGCTGGTGGTGCTGGCGCCCGTGGTGAAGGGCCGCAAGGGCCACTACCGCGAAGATTTCCAGAAGATTGCCAAGTTGGGCTTCGCTAAGGTGCGGGTAGATGGCGAAATCCTCGACATCACGCCCAAGATGCAGGTGGACCGCTACAAAATCCACGATATCGAAATCGTCATCGACCGGCTCATCGTGAAGGAGGAAGACCGGTTCCGCCTCTCGGGCTCGGTGCAGAACGCACTCACGCACGGCAAGGGCACCATGTTGGTGCTCGACCCCGACGCCAAAAAGGCCGCGCCGCAGTTCTTCTCGCGCTTTCTGATGGACCCGGCCACCGGCATCGCCTACGACGACCCGGCGCCCAACACATTCTCGTTCAACTCGCCCTACGGCGCCTGCCCCACCTGCAATGGACTGGGCGAGGTGCAGGAAATCACCGAGGAAGCCGTGCTGCCCGACCGCAAGCTGAGCATCAGCCGGGGCGGCATCGCGCCGCTGGGCGAGTACCGCGACATCTGGATTTTCCAGCAGCTTTCGCTCATCCTCAAGAAGAACAAGGCCACCCTGAATACGGCCATCGAGAAGCTGCCCGAGGAGCTGCTCAAGCGCCTGCTCCACGGCATCTCGGAAGACGAGGCCGACAGCGGCAAAGGTACCTTCACCGAGCCGTTCGAGGGCATTATTCCCTTCCTGCGCCGGCAGATGGACTCGGAGTCGGACAGCATCCGGGAGTGGATTGCGCAGTACGCACAGGCCCAGCCCTGCCCCGAGTGCCAGGGCTTCCGCCTTAAGAAGGAAAGCCTGCACTTCAAGATGGACGGCAAGCACATAGGCGAGCTGTCGGTGATGGATTTGAACGAGCTGGCTGGCTGGTTTGATGGATTGGAAGACCGGCTGACGGAGCGCCAGAACGTGATTGCGCGGGAGCTCCTTAAGGAAATCCGCAAGCGCATCGGCTTCCTGCTCGAAGTGGGCCTGGACTACCTGAACCTGCACCGCCCGGTGCGCACGCTGAGCGGCGGCGAAAGCCAGCGCATCCGCCTCGCCACCCAGATTGGCACCCAGCTCGTGGGCGTGCTCTACATCATGGACGAGCCCAGCATCGGCCTGCACCAGCGCGACAACGAGCGGCTAATCAAGGCGCTGCAGCACCTGCGCGACATTGGCAACTCCGTCATTGTGGTGGAGCACGACAAGGACATGATTCTGCACGCCGACCACGTGCTGGACATTGGCCCCGGCGCGGGCATTCATGGCGGCAGCATCGTGGCCTCGGGCACGCCCACCGAGATTTTCAACTCGGGTTCGCTCACCTCGCAGTACCTCAGCGGGCAGAAGCACATTGAGCTGCAAAAGAGGAAGCGCAAGGGCGAAGGCACCGAGCTGGTGCTGAAAGGCGCCAAGGGCAACAACCTCAAAAACGTGACCCTGAAAGTGCCGCTGGGCAAGCTGGTGGCCGTCACGGGTGTATCGGGCTCGGGCAAGTCTACGCTCATTCACGATACGCTGTACCCGATTCTCAACCAGCACTTCTTTAATTCCAAGAAGGAGCCTCTGGCTTACGGCAGCATCGAGGGGCTGGATTTTATCGATAAGGTGATTGAGGTTGACCAGTCGCCCATCGGCCGCACGCCGCGCTCGAACCCGGCCACCTACACGGGCGTGTTCACCGAAATCCGACAGCTGTTTGGTGAGATGGCGGAAGCTAAAATCCGCGGCTATGGCCCGGGGCGCTTCTCCTTCAACGTGAAGGGCGGGCGCTGCGAAACCTGCGAGGGCGCCGGCATCCGCACCATCGAGATGAACTTCCTGCCCGACGTGCACGTGCCCTGCGAAACCTGCAAGGGCCGCCGCTACAACCGCGAAACGCTCGAAGTCCGCTTCAAGGGCAAGTCCATCACCGACGTGCTGGATATGACCGTGGAGAAGGCCGTGGAGTTCTTCGAGTTTCAGCCCCGCATCCTGCGTAAAATCAAAACCCTGAACGACGTGGGTCTGGGCTACCTCACGCTGGGCCAGCAGGCCACCACGCTTTCGGGCGGCGAAGCGCAGCGCGTGAAGCTGGCCACTGAGCTCAGCAAGAAAGACACCGGCAAGACCTTCTACATCCTCGACGAGCCCACCACCGGCCTGCACTTCGAGGATATTAATCACCTCGCGGATGTACTCCAGAAGCTGGCCGACAAGGGCAACACCGTCCTCATCATCGAGCACAACCTCGACCTGATTAAGGTGGCCGACCACATTATTGACATCGGCCCCGAGGGCGGCGCGGGCGGCGGCATCATCGTGGCCCAGGGCACGCCCGAGCAGGTAGCCAAGGCCGGCAAGGGCCACACCGCCCGCTTCTTGGCCGAGGAGCTGCGCACGAGCAAATACGCCACGGCGTAGCCGGAAAGGGATATTGCGAATGAGGCCGGCAAATGGTTATTTGCCGGCCTCATTTCATTCCCACCGCTATGCGAACATTGTTACTGTTTCCATTACTGACGCTCCTGAGCGCCGCCAATCCTGCCGCGCCCCCGGCGGGCACCCGCTTCGAGGGCAAATTCACCAACGGCTTGAAAGGGAATACGCTCAGCTTCGTAGTGGCACCTGACGGCAAAACCATCCGCGACTTCACTTTCAAAGGCTACTGGCGCTGCGATGGCAAGCTGGAGATGCTGGGCGCGGCCGGCCCCACCAAGGGCACCTTCGCCGTGAGCAACGGCACCATTGCGGGCCGCATCTGCGAGCCACCAGACGGCGGAGCTACCGCCTGGTGCTTCGACCTGGGCGGCAAAATTGCGGGCAAAACCGCCACCGGCCGTTTCCGCATGAACATCAACGCCCTGCGCTGCGACTCCTACGAGCTGCAATGGGAGGCTGCGGCCGTTGGCCCGGCCAAGTAGGGCGCGCTTTATCTGGAGGCGACGGACCCGTTTCAGTGCGCCACTGCCGCCGGCTGGCGGGCATCATACTCGCTTTTCAGGCGCTTGTAGCGCTTGCCGTAGAGCATCATGAATGGGAAAATCAGGATGAAGACCGTGCGGCTGATGAAGGAGTGCGGAAGCAGCAAGGTCAGCACAATGCCCAGGGCGAATACCGCCGTCGGAATCAGGGGGCGGCCCAGGTCCAGGTCGGGGTGGGAGAGGGCCTCGGGGTACACGTAGTTGCGCTTGGGGTTGGCTAAGGTGCGCTGCATCAGCATCTGGAGCAGGCCAGTGCCGATGACGCTGGCACAATACAGCACGAATGGCACGCGCAGCATGGGGTACTCGCCGTAGTAGGCCGAGGTGAAGGGCATAAGCACGATGCTGAGTAGGAAAAACACGTTTAGCCAAATCAGGCCGTCGTCGTAGCGTTGCACAAAGCGGAAAATGCGGTGGTGGGCCGCCCAGTACGTGGCAATGACGAAGAAGCCGATAAAGAAGCCCACGAATTTGGGAATAAGCCACAGCAGCGCCGTAAAGGCCGCGTGGTTGGACTTCTCGTGCAACTCGGGCACCTTGATTTCGATGATGAGTAGCGTGATGGCGATGGCAAACACGGCGTCCGAAAACAAAATCATGCGCTCTATCTGAAACTCGGTGCGGTCGTGGTGGTCGAGGGCGGTGTCAGGAACGTGCTGCATAAAATGAATATAGAATAAGTTGTTTCCATTGGAAAGAAACAAAAAAAAGCCCACCTGCATGCGGCAGGTGGGCTTTAGGGCTAGCACCCAAGTGGTGGCTACATCTTCATATCCGAGCCTTGCTTGGCCATGCCCAGGTGCTGCTCCACCACCGGCAGGGTTTTGCCGATGAAGGCTTTCAGGTCGGCGTCCTGGGTCATTTTCTCGTGGGCGGCCATGGTGTTGGCCGTCTTCTGATGGTCGGTTTGCATCTGAGCCATGTATTTGGCTTCAAACTCCTTGCCCGAGAGCTTCTCCATGGCCGGGGCCATGGCTTTGTGCTCGGCGTCCATGTCGGTGGGCAGGGTCACGCCTTTCTTGGCCGCAATGGCTTTCAGGTCGTTGGTCGATTTGGTGTGGTCGGCAATCATTTTATTGGCCATCTCTTTGGCCATGCCGGTCACGCCTTTGGCCAGGGCCATTTTGCTTTGCTGAATTTCGTTCTGGTCGCTGTGGGCGGCCGTCATCATAAATTCCTTGTCGTCTTTGTGAGGGCCGGTGGGGCCGTTGGGGTCGGCCTTGGCCGCGCCGCCGCTCATCGCGTCACCGCTCATAGCGCTGCTATCGCCCATAGCGGAGCCTGCCCCGGCGGTAGTATCGGTGCCGGCGGCCGGCGTGTTGGCCATGTTGCTGTCGGTATTGCTTTCGGTGGTCGATTTATTGGCATCGCCGCAAGCGGCCAGCGTGAGCAGGCCCGTAGCCAGCAAGGGAAGGAGGGAGCGTACCATGGATTTTGGAAAGGAAAAAGTGAAGGAAGGTGTTGGCTTAAGCGTGTGCTCGCGGGTGTTACGGAAGAATCGCAGGTCGATGTTGCACAGTTTGTTTATTAAAATTCCTAAGCACAACCGTTGATTATCAATAAACTGGTTCCTAGAGGCCACAAAAAAGGCCTGCCCCGGTGCGGGACAGGCCTTTTTCGTGGCCACACCTCTGGCTACTTGGCAGCGTCTACCGTCGCTTTCATTTTCGTCACCATGTCGAGGTGCATTTTCAGCATGGGCACTGTCTTGGCGGCAAAAGCCTTGATGTCGGGGTCGGAGGCTTTAATGGAAGCGTCGGTGTATTCCTTCACGTCTTCCTGGTGGTCTTTGAGCATCTCCTTCATATACTCCTGGTCCATCTTCACCCCTTTTTCCTCGGTCACGTCTTTCAGCACTTTCTGATGGTCGTCGCCGAGGGTGGTGGACAGCGTGATGTTCTTCTTGGTGGCCAGGGCCATTAGTTCGGCGTTGCCTTTGGTGTGGTCGTCAATCATTTTCTGGGCATACTCCTTGGCTTGCGGCGTGATGGCGCGGGCCACCACCTGCTTGCCCAGCTCTACTTCCAGCATGCCGCCGCTGGCCGCCTTGGTCATGAATTCGGAGTCATAGTCCATCCCTTTCTTCTCGATGTCGCCCATTTTGGTGTCGGCCGTCGCGCTGTCGGCTTTCACCTCATTGGTTTTCTGGGCTTCTTTCACTGAGTCGTTGGAGTTGCAGCCGGCCGCCGCGAGCAGTACCGTGGCCGCGCTGCATAGGGTGATGAATAGGCGTTTCATGGAAGAGAATGAGTTTGATGAGATGCTAAAATTGAAATAGCTAGATGAACAGATGCTGAAGAAACGCCGACGCCTACGGCAGTTTTTCCGCTGCTTCGGCCGCTTCCTTAGCAGCGTCCAGCTGCTCGTCGATGGGCGGATAGTACTTCGCGGCCAGGCCGCGAATGTCGCCGTCATAGGCGTCGTCCTTCATGTCATCAAAGGCATCCTCGTCCTGCTTCTGGGTTTTCACCAGCAGCGCCATCACGCGCTTGTCGAGCTCATTGCCGGTTTGGGTGCTGGCTTCGTGATAAGCTGATTGTTCGTCGTCGCCCAATGCTGAGGGCACGGCCAGCTGCTTGGCGGCAGCCAGGGTGCGGAGGGCAGCCAGCAGGTCGAGGCGGCTGCGCACCACCTCCGTGCCAAAGGCGCGCACGGCCGGCGCCGCGGCCCGGGCCTGGGCCAGCTTGCCTAATTCAACTTCCAGCAAGGCGTTGCTGGCGGCCCGCACCAGGAATTTGGCATCGGCCTCCTGCTTGTCGGTGATGGCCGCTTCATTGATTTTGTGCTCGTTCAAGGCGTCGGCCTCGGCCGAGGCATCGGAGCCGCCGCCCGAGGAGCAGGCGGCCAGCAGTACTACCAGCCCACCGCAGGACCACCGCCGCAGGGCTGGCAACATATTCAGCGAAAGGCGCATGGTAAGGGTGCTTGAAGAAGTTAAGGAATAATCTGGCCCGCTATACGCGGGCGTAGGGGCCGGGTTTTTTAGCGTTTTCGGCATTTTTTTAAAAAGCCGTTAAACCTGGCCTTGCCCGCCGCCTCCAAACGGCCACAAACGCAGCGTATCTTTCAACATCTTTATATTCCCACCTTTTTCACCATGCGTACCTTTTCGCTCCGCTCCCTCACCTTTGCCTGCCTGGCCAGCGGCCTGCTGCTCACCGCCAGCTGCAACCGTAAGTCCGACGATGCTGCTCCCGACGACATCACCACCGCCGAAGACCGCAGCGAGGACAATATCGAAACCGCGGTGAGCTCCGACGCCAAGCTGGCCGGCCCCACCGACCCCACCGTGCAGGGCTCGTCCTACGCCACCACCGATGCTGAGTTCCGCGCCCGCTTTGGCTCCTGCGCCACCCGCAGCTACGACTACAACACCCGCACGCTTACCATCGACTTTGGGCCCACCAACTGCCTGTGCCCCGACGGCCGCTACCGCCGCGGCCAGATTCTGGTGCGCTTCACCACCGATGTACAGACGCGTCGCGCCGGCGCCGTGGTTACGCGCCAGAACTATTTTGTTAACGACAACCAGCACACCGCCACCCGCACCTTCACCGACCTTGGGCTGGGTTCGTTTTCGGTGGACGTCACCAACGCCAGCATCATCCGCGCCAACAACGGCGGCACCCACTCCTGGACCGCCAGCTGGACCTTCACCCAGACGGCCGGCTTCGGCACGCCCCAGTTCTCGGATGACGTGTTCAGCGTGACCGGCTCCTCGGCCGGCACCAACCGCAACGGCGTCGGCTACACCACCACCGTGCAGTCGCCCCTCACCAAGCGCGGCGACTGCTTCAAGTACTTCGTGCAGGGTACCATCAGCATTAGCAACACCAAGGGCAAAACCATGGTGCTGGACTACGGCAACGGTGCCTGCGACAATACCGCCACGGTGTCCATCAACGGCCGCACCCGCACCATCACCCTGCGCTAGACCACGGATTCGCTCGGATTTTTCGGATGTCACGGATTTTGTAGACGTCCCACAATTCAATGAAAAAGGCCACCTGTTAGGGTGGCCTTTTTTATGTCTTGAATTCTGCGGTACGGATACGCCCACAAAATCCGTAGAATCCGGAAAATCCGAGCGAATCCGTGGTTCAGACTCCCTTGAATGCCGGCTTGCGCTTCTCGCTGAACGCCTTCACGCCCTCCAGATAGTCGGCCGATTCGCCGGCAATCTGCTGGCAGTGGGCTTCGTAATCCAGCATCTCGTCCAGGGTGGCCGCGCCGGCTTTGTTCAGCATCTGCTTGATGAGGCCGATGGACTTAGTAGGAGCAGAAGCGTAACGGGACGCCAGCGCGTAAGTGGCTTCGTCGAGCTGCTCGGGCGCCACCACCTGGTTCACCAGGCCCAGCCGCAGCGCCTCATCGGCCGGCACTTTCGAGCCCAGGCTGCACAGCTCAAAGGCTTTGAGCGTGCCCACCAGCCGCGGCAAAAACCACGACGAGCCCGAGTCCGGCACCAGCCCGATGTTGATGAACACCTCAATCAGCGAAGCGTCGCTGCTGGCAATAATGGCGTCGCAAGCCAGCGCCAGCGAGCAGCCCGCGCCCGCCGCCACGCCATTCAGCCGGCCAATAATCGGCTTGGGCAGCCCGCGCATGGCCCGAATGATGGGGTTGTAGCGCTGATGCAGCGAGTCGTAGAAGGAGCGGGGCTTCCCCTCAGCAGCAGCAGCCTCCTGCGCCGCCTTCAAATCCTGGCCCGAGCAAAAGGCCCGGCCGGCGCCCGTGAGCACCACGGCCCGCACGGCGGCATCGCGTGCCACTTGCTTCAGGGCATCCTGCAGCTCGTAGCTCATGGGGTCATTAAAAGCGTTGAATACTTCTGGGCGGTTCAGGGTGATGGTGGCCACGCCGTCAGGGCGCACGTCGTAGAGCAGGCTGGTGTATTCCATTGGGTGGATTGGTGGGTCAGTGAAGTAGTGGATTTGTAGAGTGGCGGGATTGAGAATGCAAGAACGTCATGCAGAGCACAGCGAAGCATCTCGCCCGCTCCAACTAATCATTAATTACTGCTGCACGCGAGATGCTTCGCTGCGCTCTGCATGACGTTCTTTTAAGTTCACTAATCCGCCAACCCACCGCCCAGCAGCGCTTCGGCTACCACCAAATCCTCGGGCGTTGTGATTTTCAGGTTGCGATAGTCACCATCCACCAACTGCACGCGGCAAAGGTCGTCCACTACCGTGGCATCGTCGGTGAACGAAGCCAACTCCGGCATGGCGTAGGCCCGGCGCAGCAGGTCGATTTCGAAGGTCTGGGGTGTTTGCATCAGGCGCAGGCGGTTGCGGTTTTGGGCCGAGGAGCCGTGCTGCGACACCAACCGCACCGAGTCCTTCGGCATCACCGCGGCGGCGGCAGCGGCGTGCGTAGCGGCCGCGGCATAGGTGCGCTCCACCACTTGGCGCGACACCAGCGGGCGCACGCCGTCGTGCACGGCCACGAGGCCTTCGGGGTGTTCGCTCAGCGCTGCCAAGCCGGCTTTCACGGATGCCCAGCGCGTGGCGCCGCCCGTCACCAGCCGGTGCGGAATGTTAATGCCGAACTGTGCACACAGCCCTTGCCAGGTATCGAATTGGTCAGCGGGCAGCACCAGCACAATTTCCTGCACGCCCAGCGCCGTCTCGGCAAAGCGGCGCAGGGTATGCAGCAGCACAGGCTCGCCGCGTAGCAGCAGAAACTGCTTGGGCCGGTCGGCGCCCATGCGGGTGCCACTGCCGCCGGCCACCAGAATGGCGAACCGCGGAGCTTGGGCACCTGGGGACTTGGGAGCTTGGACGGGCTGAGGCTTGGGGGCCTGGGTACTGAGACGCTTTGCTTTCATCGGCGCGAAGTTCTGTTAAAAAAGAACGCCGGAACTCCTGACAAGGAATTCCGGCGTTCCGAAAGCCAGCGGCTCGAATGCTTACAGAATCAGCATGGCGTCGCCGTAGCTGAAGAACTTATACTTCTCTTTGATGGCCTCCTTGTAGGCTTCCATCAGCAGCGGGTAGCCGGCGAAGGCCGACGCCAGCATGATGAGCGTGCTCTCCGGCATGTGGAAGTTGGTGAGCATGCAGTTGGCGATTTTGAAATCGTGAGGCGGGAAGATGAACCGGTCAATCCAGCCCTGCGTGGGCTTCATGCGGGCATTGGCCGACACCGAGGCTTCCATGGCGCGGATGGTGGTGGTGCCCACGGCGCACACCTTCTTCTTGGCGTCGAGGGCCTTGTTCACCACCTCGCAGGCCGGGGCCGTCACGATGAAGTTCTCCGAATCCATCTTGTGCTTGGTCAGGTCTTCCACGTCCACGGTGCGGAAGGTGCCCAGGCCCACGTGCAGCGTCACAAACGCCGGCTCCACGCCCTTGATTTCCATGCGCTTCATCACCTCGCGGGTGAAGTGCAGGCCAGCCGAGGGAGCCGCCACCGCGCCAATGTGCTCGGCGTAGATGGTTTGGTACCGCTCCTTGTCCGAAGGCTCGGTTTCGCGGTTGATGACTTCCTTCGGAATCGGGGTTTCGCCCAGCTCGTAGAGGGCCTTGCGGAATTCCTCGTCGGTGCCATCGAACAGGAACTTGATGGTGCGGCCGCGCGAAGTGGTGTTGTCAATCACCTCGGCTACCATGTCCGACTCGCCGAAGTACAGCTTGTTGCCCACGCGGATTTTGCGGGCGGGGTCCACCAGCACATCCCACAGGCGCAGCTCCTTGTTCAGCTCGCGGAGCAGGAACACTTCGATTTTAGCGCCGGTTTTTTCTTTGTTGCCGTAGAGGCGGGCGGGGAATACTTTCGTGTCGTTGAACACCAACACGTCGCCTTCGTCAAAATAATCGAGAATATCTTTGAAGTTGCGGTGCTCAATCTGGCCGGTGGCGCGGTGCACCACCATCAGGCGGCTTTCGTCGCGGTTGCGGGCCGGGTGCATGGCCACCAGCTCCTCGGGGAGTTCAAACTTGAACTCATGCAATTTCATCGCCATAGGGCAGTAATTGGGGAATATACGGAATTTTGGGGAGGCAAAAGTACGGCTTTTTTCGGGAGTATCGGTTTTTTTGAGGAGGCTGGTTGCATGGGCGGGCTTTCACCGTCAGCAACTTCCCCGCGCAATCCCTTCTTTTGAGCTTGTAAAACGCCTCTACGGAAAACCGCCGCCCGCGGCGAAAGTTATCCGGTGCACTTTTGCAGGCGCTACCGGCCGCCATTCCTCTTTTCTGCATCCCTGCCTTTTGCCATGCTCACGCTCCGTCTCGTCTTCGAAAGCTTTCGCTTTGCCCTCGACGCCCTGAAGGCCAATTTGTTGCGCACTATTTTGTCGCTGCTGGGCGTCACGGTGGGCATTTTCTCCATCATCGCCGTCTTCACCGTCGTCGATTCGCTGGAAACGAACATTCGCAGCAGCCTCGATTTTGTGGGCGATAAAATCATCTACGTCCAGAAATGGCCGTTTATTTTTTCGCCCGATTCGCCCTGGTGGAAATACTTCAACCGCCCCAACCCCACGCCGCGCGAGTTCCAACAGCTACGCCGGCAGCTTGGGCCCAACAACAAGGGCGTGGCCATGTTTGCCGCCAGCGGCAGCAATACGTTCAAAGCCGGCTCCAACTCGGTGGCCGACTGCGTACTGCAGGGCGTCACCTACGATTTCCGGGCGGTGCGCAACGTGCCGCTCAAAGAAGGCCGCTATTTCACCACGCAGGAGATGGATGCGGGCCGGCCCGTTGCCATCATCGGCGCCATCATCGCCGAAAACCTGTTTCCCAATGGCAATGCCCTGGGCAAGGAGTTCAAAGTGCGCGGCCGCACGTTCACCGTCATTGGCGTAATGGAGAAAGAGGGTAAAAAGCTGCTCACCATCGCCAGCAACGACGACAACTGCATCATTCCTTTCAGTCTGTTTGCCAAGCTCTTCAGCGTGAGTACCACCGGCTATGGCAACGGCCCGAGCACATCCATCGCCGTGAAGGGCCGCGACGAGGACGCCGGCCTGCTCGATTTGGAATACGAGATACAGGGCGTGATGCGCAACATTCGCGGCCTCAAGCCCCGCGAGGAAGACAATTTCGCCCTGAACCGCCCCGAAATGATTGCCTCCATGATTGGCACGCTGTTCAGCCGCATCGGCGTCATTGGGGCCGTTATTGGCGGGCTGGCCACGCTGGTGGGCGGCTTCGGCATTGCCAACATCATGTTCGTGTCGGTGCGCGAGCGGACCAATATCATCGGCATACAGAAGTCGTTGGGCGCCAAAAACTTCTTCATCCTATTCCAATTCTTGTTTGAGGCCATCTGCCTGTGCCTTATCGGGGGCGGAGCCGGCCTTTTCCTGGTGTGGCTCGTCACTACCATCCCGCAGGACGCTCTGCCGCTCACCATGACAGCGGCCCGCATCGCACTGGGCCTGCTCATTTCGGTGGCCATTGGCGTCATCGCCGGTATCGTGCCCGCGGCCGTGGCAGCCAATCTGGACCCGGTGATTGCCATCCGGGCGAAGTAGGGAGCGGAAAAGCCGTGCTGAGCGCAGCGAAGCATCTTTACCGCGAGAGTAGATAATTACTCCTGCAGTAGAGATGCTTCGCTGCGCTCAGCATGACGTTCTTTTTGCTGGCTATTGCATCCATGCCCTCCCAACCACGCGGCGCCAACCTGCGTCTCTACAGCGTATCCATTTCCTTGCTTGATGACGCTTCCTCCTTTTCTAAATCATGAAATTCTAGGCAATTCCATCGGCCAGTACTTGCTGGCCGGGTTTATTCTGCTGGTGGGCGCGGCATTGCGGCGGCTGATGTCGCGGCTGCTGAGTGCCATTCTTTTCCGACTCACCAAGCGCTACACGGCCGGGGTGACCGAGCGGGAACTGCACGATTTGCTGATTCAGCCGCTGTCGGTGCTGCTGCTGCTGGCCACGCTCTACCTGGCGTTTGGGGTGCTGCGCTACCCACTGCCGCCCGATGCCGTGCCCGGGGTTGAGCCCTGGCCCAAGGTGGCAATGCTGCGCGTGTTTTTGTTGGGCATTATTCTCACCGTTACCTGGGTGGTGCTGCGGCTGGTCGACTTCGCTTTACTGGTGGTGCAGCGCCGCAACGAGCTGCGCCAAACTGCCACCGCTACCCGGCTCGACAGCCAGTTTCTGCCCTTCGCCAAAGACCTGCTGAAGGTGCTGGTTATCATCATCGGGGTGCTGGTGGTGCTGGGCGAAGTCTTCAACGTGAACGTGACGGCCCTGATTGGCGGCCTTGGCATCGGCGGGCTGGCGGTGGCTTTCGCAGCCAAGGAAAGCCTCGAAAACCTTATTGCCTCCTTCACCATCTTCCTCGACCAGCCCTTTGGGGTGGGCGACCTTGTGACGGCCGGCGACGTGAGCGGCACCGTAGAAAAAATCGGTTTCCGCAGCACGCGCCTGCGCACCGCCGAGAAAAGCTATGTGACCGTACCCAACAAAAGCATGATTGACAAGCCGCTGGATAACCTCTCGCTGCGCACCTCGCGCCGCGTGGGTTTCACCCTCGTCTTCGACCAGAAAACCACCAGCGCCCAACTCCACGCCATCATCGCAGGCTCCATTGCCGCCATGCAGGCCCACCCGCTGGTGACGCAAGACGTGCAAATGAAATTCAACGCCCTCACGCCCGCCGGCCGCGAAGTCACCGTGCAGTACTTCGTCGACACCACCAGCTACGACGAGTACCTCGACGTGAAGGAAGACCTTAACTACCGCCTCGTGGAAATGGTGGAGCAGCACGGCGGCGTGTTTGCCGGCGCGCCGGTGGTAGCGCCGCCAACCAAGCCCTGAACCACGGACCACGGATTCGCGCGGATTTTTCGGATGCCACGGATTTTGTGGACGGATGCACATAAATCAACCCCGAGCTCAATTAAAAATAGAAAAGCCACTCAATGAGTGGCCTTTCTATTTGTGCAATCAGAAGATAAAGGCGTCCACAAAATCTGTGGCATTCGAAAAATCCGCGCGAATCCGTGGTCCGTGGTTCAAGATTTAGCGATTGCCGCCGAACAGCCCGCCGAGCATGCCGCC
This sequence comes from Hymenobacter properus, assembly GCF_015694735.1. GTDB lineage: Bacteria > Bacteroidota > Bacteroidia > Cytophagales > Hymenobacteraceae > Hymenobacter > Hymenobacter properus. The sequence goes on from NZ_JADQDP010000002.1 coordinate 373,036, forward strand.
CAAGCTGCCACCGCCCAGCAAACCACCCAGGCCGCTGCCGCCCGCACTGGCCGGCTGCGAGTTAGGACGCCCGCCCAGGCCGCCAAGGATGGACATCATCGAGCCCAGACCGCCGCTGCCAATGGCCGAGCCTTGCTGCGGGTAGTTGGCCGCTTGATTGCCGCCACCCATGAGGCCGCCCAGCATACCACCGCCCAGCAAGCCGCCGAGCATGCCGCCCAGGCCGCTGTGGGCCGCGCCGCCCAGCAGGCCGCCCATGCTGCCGCCCAACAAACCACCACCCTGGTTGCCATAGCCCTGGTTCTGGCTGCCGCCGCTCATCACGCGCGAAATCACCATGGGGGCCACCACACCGAGCAGGCCCGTCATCAGAGCGCTTTTGGGAATGCCCACGTTGGAGAGCTTGTCGCCGATGCGGTCGAAGAAGCCCTGCTTGGCGGGGTCCTGCGGGTCGTGCGGCACGTTGGCGGCTTGGTCCACTACGGTTTCCAGCGTCTGTTTTTGCTCGGGGTTGATGCCGAGGTACTGCGCCATCTTGCTAATCATGGCTTCCTCGTCGTTGGCGTAGGAGCCATCGGCGCGCGCGAAGCTGATGAGGTCGGTGACGAGCGAGAAGCGCAGGTCGCTGTTTTTCAGCGCGTCCAGGTTCTGCTGAATGCCTTCGTTGCTAGCATTTTGGGCAGCAGCGGCCACCTGCTGGGTTGAGCTTTCGGAGAGGCCCGCTTGCTGGCATAGTGCCTGCAGGAACTGGCCTTCGGCCTGGGAGGCCTGGCGGTCAGCAGTGGCGAGGCTGGCAATGGCGCTCAGGTAAGCTGTTTTCTCTTGCTCGGAGTAGTTTTGGAGGAGTTGGGTATCCATTGGGAAAGACAGTTTGGTTGGAAAGTGAGATTTGGAAGCTTAACGGGAGTGGCCCGAATACGTTGCCAGCTCCGGAAACTGCTCAATTGAGATACCGGCCGACAATTTTGAGGAAAAATTCTTTGCCTGAAAATGAATGAATTGCTGCTGAAATGATGGATTGCACGAAAAAATCAAGAGGCTAAAGCTTCGTTCCGTTTGGCATTTCCAAAATCACCTCCCATCTTTGCAATCCCAAACGGGAACAACCCCACGGGAGATTAGCTCAGCTGGTTCAGAGCATCTGCCTTACAAGCAGAGGGTCGTAGGTTCGAACCCTACATCTCCCACACTGAGAAGCAGCCACTTAGGCGTTAAGCTAGGTGGCTGTTTTTTTTGCCGCAAGTGTAATTGGCGCTTGTTGTTTATGCTTTTGGGAGGTTAGCTCAGTTGGTTTAGAGCGCTTGCTTCACACGCAAGAGGTCGAAGGTTCGAATCCTTTACTTCCCACACGAAAAACCGCCACTCAGTTGTAGAATTGAGTGGCGGTTTTGTTTTTGCCCCGGTTTGGCTTGGTGCGAAAGCTGCCTTGGCCTTTCGCCGCAACTCGTTTTTTTACAGCTTCCGACGCCGTATCATCCGATTCAAAGCCGCGCCGCGGCTCTTCCGCAACGTGAGCTACTTGTTGAAGCGCTTTGTTCTTTTTGGGGGCTTGCTGCTCAGCAGTTTGTGGGCTTGCGCAATAGAGCGAACAGGCACCACCGACAGCCTGCTTACGGTGCTCAACCAAACCCTGGCCCATAAGAAGGAATACGACGGGCAGCGCCTGAATCGCATTGCGGCCCTCACGGCCGACTTCGCCTCCAGCGAAGCCAGCGACAATGCCAAGTTCGACCTGGGAGTGCGGATTTACGAGGAATACAAGGCGTTCAAGTACGACTCGGCATTTGCTTACTGCCAGAAGATTACGCGCCTGGCGGCCCAGCTGCGCAGCCCCGAGAAGATGGAGCTGGCCAAGTTGAAGCTGGCCTTTGTGCTACTCTCATCGGGCTTGTTTAAGGAAACCTTCGACACCCTGGACCGCATCAACCCAAAGCTGCTAAGCGGGCCAGATAAGCAAAGCTTCTATTTCCTGAAAGCCCGGGCTTACAGCGACCTAGGCAACTTCAACCAGGACCAGGTGTATCGCCCGGGCTACTACGCCAAAGCCCTGGCGTATGCCGACAAGGCTCTGCAGTTCAGCCGGCCCGGTTCTTACGACTACCTGTCGGTGCAGGAGTTTAGGGCGCAGAAACGCAACGACCTGCGGGCCGGCGTTGCGGCTTACCAGCAAATCCGGCAGCTGCCCCGCCTCACGCTGCACCAGCTAGCGGTGAGTGCCAGCACCACCGCCTACCTCTACGAGCTGGCTGGCCAGCCCGGCAAGGCGTTTGAGCTGCTGCTGCTGGCGGCCATTGCCGACGTGAAAACTGCCACCAAGGAAACCACGGCCATCTTCAAGCTCTCCGACTATTGCTACCGGCAGGGCGACCTCCAGAACGCATATACTTTCATCCGCGAAGCGCGCGAAAATGCGGCGTTTTACAAGGCGCGGCAGCGGCAGATTGAAATCAGCCACGTGTCGTCCATTATCGAGGGGCAGAAAATCAGCATCATTGAAAACCAGCGCAAGTCGCTGAAAACTTATGCCATCATCATGACAGCGCTGGCTGGGGTGGTTATTGCCTTTGCGGTGGTAAGCGCGCTGGCGCTGCGCAAATTGCGCCGGGCCGACCGCCTCATTTCAGCGGCCAACGGCGCGCTGCAGGCCCGCAACAACGAACTGTACCAACTCAACCACGGCCTCAACGAAGCCAACAAGATTAAGGAAGAGTACATTGGCTACTACTTCCACAACAACTCACAGTACATTGACAAGCTGGAGAACCTGAAAAAGCGGGTAGAGGCCCTGCTGAGCAGCAAGCAGTACGCCGGCCTGCAAAAGTTGGTCGATGGCGTCAACATCAAGACCGAGCGCAACGAATTACTGCGCGGCTTCGACACGGTTTTTCTGCGGCTGTTTCCCAACTTCATTGCGCAATTCAACGCGCTGTTTCGGGAGGAAGACCGGGTGGTGCTTTCCGATGACCAGCTGCTAACGGCCGAGCTACGCATCTTCGCCCTCATCCGGTTGGGCATTGCCGACAGCGAGCAAATCAGCCGCATGCTGGGCTATTCCATCAACACGATTTACACTTACAAGACCCGGGTGAAGAACCGGTCGGTAGTTCCGAACGAGGAGTTTGAGGCACGCATTCAGGCCATCGAGGCGGTGTAGGTAAATGGCCGAAGGTGGGGTGCTTTGCGGCCAAAACTGACTTGAATGCAGCAATATTAGGTCAATATTTTGCCTCGTTTTATAAGTGATACTGCGCTGTTAGTGAGCGTGTTTGCCTAATGGGAGCTTAATAATTTTTATATTAGGGCTTGATTACTTACGGGCAGGTAAAGGTGGGACTAGCTTTGTCGGATTCCCACTCGAAACGAATGCAACCCAGGCCCCTGGGCTCGGTGCATTCGATGCCTATTTATGAAAAGAATCCTACTGGCCGTTGGCCTCTTGGGAGCTGGGCACTGCGCCCACGCTCAGGCTGCTTCACCTCTCACCGCCCGCCTCGATAAAGTCAGCCTGAGGGTGGCGCTGGGGCCTGATAGACGCCCTACCTATTCCGTGTTTTACGGCCCGAATGAGGTGTCGCTGAGACAAGAAGGGATGGTTAAAGGGCCGAAAGAGGTTATCAAGCCCTCACGGCTGGGCCTGTCGTTTGCCGATGGCAATGGTTTTGACGGGCCGCTGGTGATGGTGGGCAGCGAAACCAAGGACGTAGACGAGACCTGGCAACCGGTGTGGGGCGAGGTGAAAAGCATTCGCAACCACTACCAGCAGCTCACGGTGCACCTTCGCCAGCCCGCGGCTGACGGGCGCAAGATGGACGTGGTGTTTCGGGTGTTTGCCGACGGGGTAGGCTTTCGGTATGAGTTTCCGCGGCAGACGCGCCTGCAGTACTTCACGGTGCAAGACGAGCACACCGAGTTCAACCTGCCGGCCAACCACAAGGCCTTCTGGATTCCGGGCGACTACGATTCGAACGAGTATACCTACACCACCAGCCGCCTGAGCGAGGTAAACACCACGCCCATTGAGCCCATTCAGCAGAAGGCCGACCCCAAGCGGGTGCAGACGCCGCTGATGCTGAAATCGGATGACGGGCTGTACGTGAACATCCACGAGGCGGCGCTGGTGAATTACCCGGCCATGTTCCTGAACGTGAACACGCAAACCTTCGGCCTGAGCAGCCAGCTGGTGCCCGATGCCACCGGCACCGGCGCCAAGGCCTACCTGCAAGCACCCGAGCACACGCCCTGGCGCACCATTGTGGTGGCCGACAATGCCCCCGCCGTGCTGGCCAGCAAGCTCATCCTAAACCTGAACGAACCCAGCAAAGTAGCTGAAACCAGCTGGATTAAGCCCCAAAAGTTTGTGGGCGTGTGGTGGGAGATGCACGTGAACCGCGCCAGCTGGAACTACGCCGACACCAGCAACATCAAGCTGGCCGGCACCAACTGGAACGCCCTGAAAAACAACGGTCACCACGGCGCCAACACCGCCAACGTGAAGCGCTACATCGACTTCGCCGCCGCGCACCACATCCCCGGCGTACTGGTAGAAGGTTGGAACGTGGGCTGGGAAGACTGGGCCAATAACTGGAAGGAGGAAGTTTTCGACTTCGTGACGCCTTACCCCGACTTCGACGTGGACGAGCTGCAGCGCTACGCCGCTGGCAAGGGCGTCAAGCTCATCATGCACCACGAGACGAGCAGCTCCGTGACAAATTATGAGCGCCGGCAGGACGCCGCTTACCGCTTCATGCAGCAGCACGGCTACGACGCCGTGAAAACCGGCTACGTGGGCCGAATCATTCCGCGCGGCGAACACCACGACGGGCAGTGGATGGTGAACCACTACGTGCGCACGGCCCAGCGCACGGCCGACAGCCGCATCATGGTGGACATGCACGAGAGCGTGCGGCCCACCGGCCTGCACCGCACCTACCCCAACTGGCTGGCCAACGAAGCCGCCCGCGGCAACGAGTTCAACGCCTGGAGCAGCGGCAACCCGCCCGAGCACGAAACCATCCTGCCCTTCACCCGCCTCATGGGCGGGCCTATGGACTACACGCCCGGCATCTTTCAGATTAAGCTCGACGACTGGAACCCGGCCCGTAACCAATGCAAGCAGGTGCACACCACCCTGGCCAAGCAGCTGGCCCTGTACGTGACAATGTACTCGCCCCTCCAAATGGCCGCCGACCTGCCCGAGGCTTACAACCAGCACCTCGACGCCTTCCAATTCATCGAGGACGTGCCCGTGGACTGGGATGATACCCGCATTCTGGCCGCCGAGCCCGGCGACTACCTCACCACCGTGCGCAAGGCAAAGGGCAAGGATGAGTGGTACCTGGGTGCCATCACCGACGAGAATGCCCGCCAACAGGCCGTGAAACTGGACTTTTTAACGCCCGGCCAGCGTTACGAGGCCATTATTTACGCCGACGGCAAAGGGGCCGACTGGCAGAAAAACCCCATGGCCTACCGCATTACCAAGCAGACGGTGACCAGCAAATCGGTACTGAAGCTACAACTGGCGCCGGGCGGCGGGGCAGCCGTCAGCTTCAAGCCGGTGAAGTAGCCGCCGGTCTTTCTTTTCGCTTTATATAAACGCTTTACAATGTCGATTCGCCAAATTTTACGCGCTAACGCACTGGTGCTGGCCACCGTGGGCTTGCTGGCCGCCTGCAATAAGGACGCTACGCCCCCAGCTGTAGATTTCCCAACGGTTACTTCCACGCCCACGCCGCCGCAGTACGGCACGCCCTTCAACGGGGTGCCTAACCGTGAGGATGCGGTGATTTACCAGGTCAACATGCGCGCCTTCAGCCAGGCGGGCAACTTTGCGGGCGTGCTGGCCCGGCTCGATTCCATCAAAGCCGTGGGCACGAACGTGCTGTATTTGATGCCGATTTACCCCATCGGCACCGACAGCAAATCGGTGAATTCGCCCTATGCCGTGAAGGACTACCGCGCCGTGAACCCGGAATTTGGCACGCTGGCCGATTTGCGCACCTTGGTGGATGCCGCCCATACCCGCGGCATGGTCGTGATGCTGGACTGGGTGGCCAACCACACCAGTTGGGACAATGCCTGGATTACTGCCCACCCGGACTGGTACAAGACCAATCCGGGCGGCGGCATTGCGGCGGTGTCGAACAACGGCACTACCTACAACGACGTGGCCCAACTCGATTTCAACAATGCCTACATGCGGGCCGAAATGATTTCGGCCATTAAGTCGTGGGTGTTCACGGCCAACGTCGACGGCTTCCGCTTCGACTACGCCGACTTTCAGCCCAACGATTTCTGGAAGCAAACCATCGACACGCTGCGCAACGTGAAGACCCACAAACTGCTGCTGCTGGCCGAAGCCAACCGTAGCAGCAACTTCGCCTCGGGCTTCGACTACAACTACGGCTTCAATTTCTACGGCGGCGTTTACAACGTGTATAAAAACGGCCAGTCGGCCACCAGCTTCGACGCCCTCAACGCCAGCGAATACTTGGGCGCCACGGGCACGCAGCAGGTGGTGCGCTACATCACCAACCACGACGTGAACGGCTCCGACGGCTCGCCCGTGGCGCTGTTTGGCGGCAAGGCGGGCGCCATGTCGGCCTTCGTGGTGGCGGCCCTCTATAAGGGCGTCCCCATGATTTACAACGGCCAGGAAACGGGTATGGCGGCCAACATTCCCTTTCCCTTCACCTCCGTGAAAGTGCAGTGGGGCCTGAACCCCGACGTGAAGCGCGCCTACCAGCAGCTGATGACGGCGCGCGCCGCCAGCCCCGCCCTGCGCACCGGCACGCCCACCGCCTACAGCACCGCCAACGTGTGCGCCTTCACCAAAACCACCGGTACCGAGCAAGCCTTCGTGCTGGCCAATGTGCGCAATTCGGTGCAGACCTTCACCGTGCCCGCCGCCCTGGCCAACACCACCTGGACCAACGCCTTGCAGGGCGGGACCTATGCCGTGGGCACTACCATTTCGCTGCCAGCGTATGGCTATCTGGTACTGAAGAAATAGGGGAGGAGCTGGGAACGTCAGAGAATAAACAGAACGGTCATGCTGAGCGCAGCCGAAGCATCTCTACCGCGCAGTGAAATTCATATACTGCTGCGGTAGAGATGCTTCGGCTGCGCTCAGCATGACCGTTCTGTTTCCTTTCTAAAATTCTGCCCTACGAGAAGCCCAGCACCGGGTGCGGCTGGTACGGCTCTTCCAGGCGCTTTATTTCTTCGGCGCTGAGTTTCACGTCCACCGCCGCTACGGCGTCTTCGAGGTGGCCGGGCTTGCTGGCGCCCACAATGGGCGCCGTGATGACGGGCTTGCTTAGCATCCAGGCCAGCGCAATCTGGGCGTTGGGGAGGCCATGTGCCTGGGCAATTTCCGTCACACGGTCGGCCACGGCAAAGTCGTCGTCGCGGCCGTAGAGGCTTTTGCCGAAGGCGTCAGTTTTGGCGCGTTCGGTTTCGTTGCGGGCCTTGCCGCGGCCGCCCGTGAGCAGCCCCCGCGCCAGCGGCGACCACGGAATGACGCCGATTTTCTGGTCTTCGCACAGCGGCAGCATCTCGCGTTCCTCCTCGCGGTACACAAGGTTGTAGTGCGGCTGCATGCTCACGAAGCGTGTCCAGTTGTGCTTGTCGGCCAAGTACAGAGCCTGCGCAAACTGCCAGCTGTACATCGACGACGCCCCGATGTAGCGCGCCTTGCCGGCCTTCACCACGTCGTGCAGGGCCTCCAGTGTTTCCTCGATGGGGGTGTGGTAGTCCCAGCGGTGAATCTGGTACAGGTCCACGTAATCGGTGCCCAGGCGCTTGAGGCTGGCATCAATAGCACTCATGATGTGCTTGCGCGAGAGGCCCTTGTCGTTGGGGCCGGGTCCCATGGGGTTGAAGACTTTAGTGGCCAGCACCACTTCGTCGCGCTTGGCAAAGTCGCGCAGGGCGCGGCCCACCACTTCCTCGCTGGCGCCGTTGCTGTACACGTCGGCCGTGTCGAAGAAATTGATGCCCAGCTCCAGCGCCTTCTGGATGAAGGGCCGGCTTTCGTCCTCTTTCAGGGCCCAGGGCCAGCGCTCGGTGGGGGTGCCGTAGGTCATCGTGCCGAGGCAGATGCGCGACACCTGCAGGCCGGTGTTGCCCAAACGTAAGTATTCCATAAAAAGCGGGAAAAAGGCTGGCCAGCGCCAGCCGATGATTTAGTAGCTGATAAATCTGAATTCAACTGCAAAATCGTAGGTGAGGTTTTCGAAAAAGCTCATCCTGAATGTTCCCATGTTGAGGTTGCCGTAAGAGTCAAACATGCTCTTGTTATTGGATTATACCATGAAGAAGCATGAAATTATATTTCTGTGGAAATTAGTAAAATTATATTTGCTAAATTTGTATCAGTTATTAGATAATGCGTTTAATTTGGTCTGAATTAGGGTTTATAAAGCGTATTCACCGCTTTCGCCTCTCTTGTTTATTAAGTTAATTATCGGTTAAATTATACAAAGGCTCGCACATGGCAAATTTCTACCAATTTCGTCGTGCCCTGCGTTTTGTGAGCGCAGGAATATTTAGTTTTTTTTCGCTGACCACCGCGTCGGCTCAGGCTCCGCTGCCTTCGCCTGCTGATACCGTGCGGGCCATGCCCGAGGTGGCGCTTGACGACGTGCTGGTGGCCCCGGCCGCCGTCGATACCAAGGAGTGGCTGCTGCTCAACGCCGACATCCAGACCGAGCTGGACGGGGCAGTGCACAACCTCTACAACTTCAAGTTTGACCAGGCTGAGCGGCAGTTCCGGTCGTTGCGGCGGCGCTACCCCAACCATCCCATGCCCTACTTCCTACTGGGCCTGAGCACGTGGTGGAAAATCATGCCCAGCAACACCCATAATCAGCAGTACGACAAGACCTTCTTCGCCTACATGGACACGGCCACCACCAAGGCCCAGAAGCTCTACGACGCCGACAACAACAACTACGAAGCCAGCTTCTTCCTCTCGGCCGCCTACGGCTTTGATGCCCGCCTGCACGCCGAGCGGCACGACTGGCGCAAGGCCACGGTGAGCAGCAAGCGGGCGCTGACTTACCTGCAAAAAAGCCGCGAGGCCAACGGTCTGAGCCCGGAATTCGTGTTCGGCGAAGGCTTGTTCAATTACTACGCCGTCTGGATTGCCGAGGAATATCGCTGGCTGCGCCCTGTGCTTTGGTTTTTCCCCAAGGGCAACCGCAACACCGGCCTGGCCCAACTGGAAGATGTGGCCCAGCACGGTTTCTACACCGCTGCCGAGGCCCGCTTCTTCCGCATGCGCATTCTGGGCAGCACCCGCGAAAACAACACGGCCGGTGCTCTTTCCGCTGCCCGCGACCTCACCCGCGACTTTCCTGACAACAGCTGCTTTCAGCGTGCCCGTGCCCAGAATGCTTTTGCCGAAGGCGAGCTGACAGAGTGCGAGCGCACCAGCCGCGACATTCTGGCCAAGATAAACAAAGGCCTGCCCGGCTACGAAGGCTTCAGCGGCCGCGCGGCGGCCTACTACTTGGGCTACGTGGAGCAGCACCGCTACCACAATTTCGCAGCCGCGCAGGATTTCTACCAGCGCTGCCTGGTGTTTTCCGAATCGGTGGGCCAGACCAAGGGCGGCTACTACCTGTTTGCCGCGGCCGGGCTGGGCCGGCTGGCGGCGCAGGCCAGCAACCGCCCGCTGGCGCAGCGCTACTTCCAGGTGGTGCTGGAGCAGGCCGAACGCAAGTCGGACCTTTATCAGGAAGCCCACCGCTACCTAAAGAAGGGGGCACCGGCTCGGAACCCAGCGGCCGTTGAGGTAATGGCTTCTAACTAATCACCCGCTTTCGTCAGAGCGGTCGAAGGCCCACCGGTGCTCCACCGGTGGGCCTTTGCGTTTTTCTCGTCTGGCCATGCAACCGCCTACCGCCTGCACTAGGCCAACCCTTTGGGCAGAACAGTCGTTTAAGCCAACTCACAGCCGGTATTCCACTTAGGCCGGCTCAACGTTCTCTTAACGCCATCTTACCTATGAAAAAGCAACTTTTCTTAGCACTGCTGTTTGCTTCAGCAGGCTACTCGGCCAGCGCTCAGTCGAGCACGACTACCACCACCACGCGGCAAACCACGGTGACGCCGGCCACGCCCGCGTACCCGGCCACCCCGGTGCAAACCCCCGCCTCATCGACCACCACCGAGTCGACGACCACAACGGTAGAGCCATCGACTACCACTACCGTAAACCAGGCTCCGGTTATTCCGAGCGATACCAAGATAAAGGGTAAGCGCGGTGGCAAAACCAAAGTGAAGCCCAAAGACTAAGGTGTATAAGCCTTTAGCCTATAAAAAAGCCAGTCGTAGAAAGCTATGACTGGCTTTTTTATAGGCACCAACCCAGTTGGTTGCATTGTTGGCTAAGTAGCAGGGGCGGAAAGATGGTCAGCTTCCGGCATAGGATTTCGACAATCCTAATCATGAATTATTAACAGTAGCCCAGCCAGAATTTAATAAATAAAATATTTTGCGGGCGCATTTTATGATATTTTTCCAATAATGAAAAATATGTTTTTTGAAAATAAGTAAATTTATTACTTTATAAGTACATTTATTGCAGCAATTGCCCATGCGTTCCCAGGGCAGTTGCGCTTGCATGCTATCCTACACCAATTCTGCGCGCTATGAAATACAGCTTGCCGTTTTATGCAGTCTCACTGGAAATGCCAGCGGCTGAGGTTTATCACACCCACCCCAACTGCCGTGTTGGCCAGAAAATAGAGCCCGCCAACCGCATATATGGCATGGGCGAAGGACGGAAAGAATGCCCCTTTTGCTTCGTGCTGGGCCAGCTGGGCGCTACCAAACTGCCGCGAAAGGGCGGTGCCTCCGGTAATTCTGTCCCTGCCCCCGCGCAGGCAGACTACGCCACGGCAGCACGCAGTGGGTCCTCGCGGCTGCAATAAAAGGCCGGGGCACCCCCGCTGGCCAAGGGCGAGAGGAGGTTGAGGCGTTTCTTTGCGGCGTTACCGGGTTTTCGGCGGCGCGCTTGCGTGGCCCGGCCGCGGAACACACTTTGCTATGCCACTTCTAGAAGTTGTCGACGCCCGCCTGGCGCGGGAGTTTATTGAACTGCCGGCCCGCTTGCACGCGGGCATACCGAATTACATTGGCCCGCTGGAAAACGAGGTGGAGGCCGTATTCGACCCTGCCAAAAATCCCAAGTTCAAAAATGGGGAGTGCGTGCGCTGGGTGCTGACCGATGCCGGCGGCCAAACCGTGGGCCGTGTGGCGGCCTTCCTCAACCGCGACGCGGTGGATGTGCAAAACGCCGACCTGCCCACCGGTGGCATGGGCTTTTTTGAGTGCATCGACGACCAGGCGGCGGCCAACCAACTATTTGAGGCGGCGCGCCAGTGGCTGGCGGCCCGGGGCATGCAGGCCATGGACGGCCCCATCAACTTTGGCGAGCGGGACCGGTTCTGGGGCTTGCTCATCGACGGCTACGACTTGGAGCCCAACTACGGCATGTTTTGGCACCCGGCCTATTACCGGCAGCTGTTTGAGCAGTACGGGTTTGAGGTGTACTTCAAACAATACACCTGCTACCGCACCACGGCAGCTCCCTTGCACCCCAGCTTTGCCAAGCGGGCCGAGGAACATGCCGCCGCCTACCGCTTCGCCCACGCCCGCAAGCAGGACGCCGAGAAGCTGGCGCAGGATTTTCACCACGTATACAACCTGGCCTGGGCCAAGCATACCGGCGTGAAGCCCATGGCGCTGGAGGAAGCCCGCAAGATTGTGAAGGAAATGAAGCCCGTGGTGGATGAGCGCCTGCTGTGGTTTGCCTACCACGGCGAAGAGCCGGTGGCGTTTTTCATCAGCCTGCCTGCTCTGAATCAGATTTTCAAGCACGTGGGGCGGCGCCTAAACTTGCTGGGCAAGCTGCGCTTCCTGTGGGAGCAGCGGCGCTACATGCAGCGGACCGATAAGAAGATGTTCGGCATCATCTACGGGGTGGTGCCCGAGCACCAGGGCAAGGGTGTGGACGCGGCCATGCTGGTGTATGCGCGCCAGGCATTCATCGACGCGGGCTATGCCGACCTGGAAATGAACTGGATTGGCGACTTCAACCCGCGTATGCTGGTTACCATACGTTCCATCGGCGCCAAGATTCTGAAGACGCACGCCACCTACCGCTACCTGTTCGACCGGGAGCGGCCGTTTGAACGCATGCCCATTATTCGGTAGAGAATAGACTTGTCATTGCGAGGCAAAGCCGAAGCAATCCGTCCTGTCAACATCATACACGCTCTTTTGCCAGAAAGCCCCGATACCGCATTGGTACCGGGGCTTTTTAATTGGCTTTATCACTTCTTCGGGCTGGTCACTGAGGTCAAGACGGATTGCTTCGGCTGCGCCTCGCAATGACGGGGCCCGTTTTAGAACGGATACCCGATGGCCAGGTTGAAGCGGGGGCTGGTGCTGTCGGGCGGGCCATAAGGCGCCTGCAGCGGGAAGGCCAGGTCGAAGCGGATGACGAAGAACTGCACATCAACGCGCAGGCCCACACCATAGCCTACCGCCAATTCTTTGAGAAAGGTTTTGGGGTTGAACTTGCCGCCGGGGCGGTCGGGGTCGTCGTTGGCCAGCCAGATGTTGCCGGCATCCACGAACACAGCACCTTTGAGGTAGGGAATAAGGTCTTGGCGGTACTCGAGGTTGCCCTCGAGGCGGATGTCGCCCACCTGGTCGTAGAACTGGTTGAGGGTTTGCTCGCCCGGCGCCGGCTTGTAGGTGCCCGGCCCGATGCCGCGGGCCGCAAAGGCGCGGATGCTGTTGGGCCCGCCAATGCCGTACTGGCGAGGGTAGGGGAGCACCACCGAATTGCCGTAAGGCATGCCCACGCCGGCTTGCAAGCGGCCCACAATGCGGTTGCCAGAGGCGGGGTTCGGGCTGATGCGGTAGTACTCGCGCAACTCCAAGTCAAACTTCAGGTACTGGCTGAACTGCTGGCCGCCCACGGTGTAGCCGCGCTCGGGCGGGTTGCGCGTCTGGCCCGTGGAGCCGGCAATGAGGCTGGCCAGGTTGCCGCTGCCTTCCACCTGCCCGCTGAAATAAATCTGCTGGCGGCGCTGCTCCAGCACCTGCTGGTTGTAGGTGTAGCGGTAAGAACTGGCCAGGATGAACTGTTGCTCAAAGGCCGTTTTTAGGTAGCGCCGGTCCTTAAGAATGATGTTGAAGGTGTCGGTAGGCGCAAACTGAACGTAGGTAATGTCAATGGGCCGGATTTCCTGCTCGTTGGTAATCTTGGTTTTGAAGGTGTAGCCGTAGTTCAGGTTGAAGAAGTTCTGCGAGAAGTAGTTGGCCCGCGTCACCGTTCGCACACCGACGCCCAGCGTGGTGCGCGGCTGGAAGTCAGAGTTGGGCAAATGCACATCCAGCAAGGGCAGGTGCGGCACCACCAGCCGCGGAAACAGCAGCTGCGCGTTGATGCCGTACTCGTAGCTGGTGAGGCCCAGGGCGCCATTGCCGTTGCCGGTTTGCGTTTCGGTCGACACCACGGCGTTCACCAGCAGCTGCTCGCCGCCGCGCAGGGCCGAGCGGTTGCGGAACGACACGGTGAGGCCCGGGCCGGTGAAGCCGTTGCTCTTGCTCACCAGCTGCAAGTCGGCCCGTAGGCTTTTCTTCTTGAGCTGGGTCATGCGCACGTCGGCATCGAGGCGGGCGCGGCCGGCCGAGTCGCCGGCCGCCGACGGCAGGAAGCGGATTTCCACGAACTTGAACGTGTTCAGGCTCATCAGGCGGCTGATGGTCTGGTCGCGCCGCTTGCGCCGGAACAGGCTGTCCGGATACAGGAAGGTGGCGTTGGTAATGGCCTTGGCCTTAAACACCTTCTCGTCGGGGTAGTACTCGTATTTTTTATAAAGCACCGGCTGCCGCGTGGTGGTATCGGTCAGCACGTAGTTGGTGTTCAGCTTGATGCGGTCGAGCCAGTAGGGGCGGGTGGCTTTGGTGGGGGCCGAGGCCTTCACGCGCAGGTACACGTTGATTTTGTTGTTCAACGTGCTATCTACCTGGAATAGGATGTAGTCGGGGTTGAAGTAGAAATAGCCGCTGTTTTTCAGCTCATTGTCGATGCGGACCCGCTCGGCGATGAATGTATTGAGGTTATAAGCATCGCCTTCCTTGAGCAGCGTGCCGGGCTGGGTGGCCCGAATGTCTTTGTCAATCAACGTGTCGCGGTCGGGAAAGAAAATTTTCTCGATGGTGTAGACCTGGCCCGTGGTGGCGGTGTAGTTAACCTGAGCGGTTTTCTCCTGGGTTTTCACCTCGTTGGTTACCACGCCCTTAAAGAAGCCGTTGTTGTAGAGGCGATTGGTGATGAGGCCGCTGGTGGCTTTGATTTTCACGTCTTTCAGCAGCACCGGCGGCTCGCCAAACTTGTCGGCCAGGAACTTGCCCAGGCCCTTTTTCTTAACCTGGCCGCGGCCCCAGAAATACAGCTTGGGCCGCATGCCCAGAAAGGAGCCGTTGGGCTTGGGCGTGATAACGGACTCAAGCTCGGTTTGCAGCGCACTCTGGTTCGGTAGCTTCTCGGGCGACTTGATGATGACCTTGCTGCCTGTGTACAGCTTCTGGCCTTCGGGCACATACTTCAGGCCCGAGCATGCGGAGAGCGCCAGCAACGAAGCAACAAGCAGTGGAAACCGCTTCATTAGCAATTTCAGACCGCTCGTACCCGAGTCCCTGTTAGCCATATCGTATTCTCCATTCCTCATTCTTGGTCTCTATTTTTTGGGCGTCCGCGTGGTGTCTACCCGCGCCGAAGGCTGGCTTTGCACGGAGTCCTTTTCGGCCTTCTTCTCAGCTTTGGCGTCCTTTTTATCGGCCCGGCGCTCGGCTTTGATGTCCTTGGGTACCTTCGAAAACAGCTCCTTCAAATCCTGGTAGTCGCGCTGGAACACCAAGGCCGCACCCGTGCGAATAATCTGCCCATCGATGTCCTCATAGCTGTTTTGGCGGAACACGCGCACCCGCAGGCGGCCGTCGGCCAGCACGCGGTATTCGATGCTCACGTCGCCGGCCAGGTTGCTGGCGCTGTTTTGGCCACGGGTGGCCTGGGTGCCCGTGCCGCCGCTCAGGTTGATGTCGGTGCCCACGCGCACGGTGAGGCGGTTGTTGAGCAGCTGGCGGCGCAGGCCCACGTTCAGGTCGGTGCGGCTGCCCTGGCTGCCGTCGGCGCCGTAGGCAGCTTGGTTGGTCACGCCCAGGTCGAGGCCCAGGCCGGAGAGGTACTTGTCGGTGAGGTTGGTGAGCTGGTCCGTCAGCACGGCGCTGGCGCTGCCGCGCAGCTGCGTGGCCACCAAACCCTCGCCGCTGCTGGTCTGGAAAGGGTTCTGGGCCACAAACCGGCCCAGAATCAGCAGCGAAAACACCTGCTTGCTCAGCTCCGAGGTTTGGTTGGGCTGGCGCAGCTGGGCCAGCTTGGCTTCCACCTGGCCGTTGAGGGCGCCGCGCTGGTTTTCGGGCAGCGTGATGTCGAAGCCGATGGTGGGCTTGCTGAGCTGGTCGGTCACTTTCAGCAGCACGTTAAACGGCAACCGGTTGCGCGATACCGTGGCGCTGGTCAGGTCGTCGGTGCCCTGGCCGGCCAGCAGCTCGGCCGGCGCAGCCTGCACCTTGTATATGGCCGTGAGGTCGAGCGTGGCATTGTAGGGGTCGCCGTCCCAGGTGATGGACGAGCCCCGGCTCAGGATAAAATCGCGCTGCGCCAGGTTGTAGAGCGACATGTGGTACTGCCCGCGGGCCACGTCCAGCCGGCCGCTGAGCGAGATGGTGCCGTCGGGCGCAATGTTGGTGTTGAGCGTGCCGGCGGCCCGCACCTTCAGGTTGTCGCCGCTGGCCGGGTCGATGACGATGGTAAAGGGCGTGCGGTTGGTGATGGTAACCACGGCCGTGATGTCGTAGCCCGTGGCGTTCACCTTGGTAGTATCCACGGCTACTTTGCGGGCCAGCATGGTATCGAGCGGGGCGCTCTTGTCAATAAATTCAACAATACCCGTGCGCTCTTGAGTAGTAGGCGTGGCCGCCGGCGACTCCACCGTGAGGTTGGAGCCATCCACCACGGTCACGCGGGTGTCAATTTTGATGAGGTCGACCGGCCCGGTGAGGCGCGTTTCCGAATCAAGCACCAGGCGGCCGTAGAACAGCTCGTTGTTTTCGCGGGTACTGCGCACGGCCAGGAAATCATTGGTTGTTGCCCGCATGTCGAAGGCGTAGTTGATGAAATCCTTGCTCAGCAGGTAGCCGTTAATGACGGCCTTGTTGGAAGCAGAATCCAGCACCGTGAAGTTGTTGAAGGCAATGCCCCGGACATCAAACGTCAGCGCCTGGTTGGGCAAGCGGAAGGGCGAGCCCAGCTGTGGCACGATGAAGCCGGCATCATCCGAGGTATTGAGCGTACCGCGCACGATAGGAGCGGAGGGGGCGCCCGTTACCGTCAGCTGCCCGCGGATGTAGCCCGTGGCGCTGCGCACCTGCCCCACCGAGAAAGGCTCCACTAGCTTCAGGTTGAGCCGGTTGGCGTCCACGGTCAGGTTGAGCGGAGTGGGGCTGCTGGCTAAGTAGGTGCCGGTTACGTGCACGTCGTTGCCGGCGCCGCCCACGGTGCCGGCCGCTCCGCCGGTCAGGCGCGCGTCGATGTCGTAGCGGCTGGGAGCGGGATTGGTGGCCTGGAAGGCAATGTCGCCAATCGAAGCCTTCTGGAACACCAGGTTTTTGATGGTGGCATCGGCCGTGAAGGCTTGGTTGGGCTTGCCCAGGTTGTCGATGCGGGCCGTGCCATTGAGCTGCCCCGCCACCAGCGAATCCTGCTGCTGCACGATGCGGGCCAGCTCGGCCAGCTCGAAATTGGTGAACGTGACGCCCAGCGGCGAGGTGGGTACCTGCGGATTCTGGCTTTGCAGGGCCAGGGTGCTGCGGCCGTTGGTCAGGTTCAGGCCATCGGCCACCACGGCGCCGCTGGGGTAGTAGCGCACGTAATTGTTGGCGCCGGCCGTCCAGTTCTGGTAGTTGATAATCTGCTCGGGCGCGGCCTCAAACTGGTAGGCCACTTCCTTGCCGCCGGGCTGGGCCAGGGCCTGCACGGTGCCCGCCAGCGCCAGCCGCTCACGGTTGGCCGAGTCGCCGAGGATAGCGGCCCGGGCAAACACCTTGTTGTTGGCAATGTTGCCCACCACGCTGGGGCGCCGCAGCCGCAGCGTGGTATCCTGCGCGGCCTGGGCCAGGCGCAGGCCGAAGTCCAGTTTGCTGGGGTCCGAGTCCACGTTCAGGCGCAGCGAATCGAGCCGGTAGTTGTTGTACTGAATAAGCGGAATGCTGGTGTTGGCCGTAAGGCGGGCGGCCTGCCGCGAGTAGTCGCCGGCCAGCGTGAAAGGCGAAATCTTCTTGAGGCCCGGCACCAGTTTGGTGGCCAGCCGCGGGTCTTTCAGCTTGAGCGAGTAGGTGAAATGCCGGTCAGCCGTGCTGGGCACGTAGCGCACACCAGGCACGTCGAAGTAGCGGTCGAGGTGCTGCTGCAGCTCGGTGGCAATGTCGCCGAGGTGCACGTTGCCGTCGAGGTTCACGTTGGCGATATCGGAGGTGATGACGGCCGTGGTGCGGGTAGCCGTCTGCACAATGCGGCCGTTGAGCGAGTCGAGCGCGAAAGGCTGGTTGTCGCGCACAATCACAATCTTCTGCCCGCTGAAGGTGCCGTTCAGCGTGTTCAGGTTCGAGCCGCGCAGGTTGGCCTTGAGGTTGCCCTGCACGCGCAAGTCGCCGCCGGTGTAGAAGCCCAGCGCCGTGAGGTTGGCGCCGCGCAGGTTCAGGTTGGTGACTTCGTAGGTGGGGTTGCGCGGGTCGCGCAGGTTCACCACAGCGCTCAGGTCGAGGTTGAGGTTGGGGTCGTTTTTGCTGCTGGCGTTGATGACGTAGCGGTTGCGGTCGAGGTCGACGGTGGCGGCTACGCCTTTATAAGTATAGCCGTTGTAGCGGGCGCTCTGCACGTTGGCGCGCACCTGGCCCACGAGCGTGCCGGGGTCCTGCAGGTTGCCGGTAGCGTTGATGCGGCCTGTGGCCGTGACGCGCCCAATGGTCGGGTCTTTCAGCAGCTTGCCAAAATCGAACCCGCCAATGGCAAACGTGCCCACCAGCGGCTGCTGTCCGTTGGCCTGCTTGCGGCCCAGGTTGCCGCTGAAAGCCAGGTTGCCGTAGCTAGTGCGGGCCTGCAGGTCGGTGTTGAATTGCAGCGTGGTGGGGTAACCCTTGAAAGTGCCGCTCACCGCAAAAGTGGGTGGAATGCTGATGTTGTTCGGAATGCTGCCCTTGGGCGCGAGGCTCAGCACATCAGCCCGCGACGAGCTGAACTGCCGCAGGTTGGCATCGACGTACAACCGCCCGTCCACCTCCGGCAGGCCGGTGATGTGGATGCGGGGCACCTTCACAATGGTGTTGCGCAGGCCCACAAACTCGAAGTTGCGAATGGTCATGTCGCCTACACGGCCCGCTACCTGCCCGTTCAGCAGCACCGACTGGTTGGGTCCGGTGTTGAAGGGCGAGGTGCCGGCCAAGTCCGGCGCCAGGTACAAAATGTCGCGGAAGCCCAGTCGCACGTCGCGCAGGTCACCTTCAATCTTCAGATTCGGCAGCTTATTCACATCGCCCAGCGCGGCCAGGCTCTCGTAGCCAATGGCCAGCGTGCGCCGGATGCGGGTGTGCGGCGTCACCAAATCGAGGCTATCTAGCCGAATCTGTACCGAGTCGTACACCACGTTAGCCTTCCACGAATCCACTCGGAAGCCGCTTTTCTCTTGCCCAGCCAGGTTGTCCACCTTGCCCGTTGTGCGGTTTTCGGAATAGCGCAGGTCGCGCGTGTTGAGTACAAGGTTGGTAAAATCGAGGTGGTTGTAGTCGAGCGCCGGGATGCGGGTGCGCTGCTGGGGTTGGTTGAAGTTGTCAAACTTCACGGCCAGGCCGCTGATGTCCGACTGGTCCAGGTTCACGCGCCAACCGGGCGAGGCGGCGGCCTGGCCGGTGGCGGCCTTGGCTTTGTCGGTGGCCTCGTCGAGTTTGCGCACAGCCTCGGCGGGGTTCACTACCCTTTCTTCCACGGGCACCTGCTCGTTTTGGGCATAGGCGAAGGTGGTGTTCTTGAGGGTGAGCTTGCCCAGGTTCACCCGCTGCCGCTGCAGGTCGATGTCCTTAGCGGTGATGTCGGCCAGACCGATGTTGGTGTTGATGTACTGCGCCGCGGGGTTATTCTTATAAGTAAACTGCACGCTGTCGAGCGTGGCGCGGTTAAGGCCAAACTGCAGGGTGAGCGGCTCGGTAGGGCCGGGGTTTTCCACCTCGGGCGCCGTCTTGGTTTGCACGATGCTGATGGCCGAGCGGCGCAGGGCCGCTTTATCCACCTTGTAGATGGAGTTGTCCACATCCACCTCGTCCATGTTGGCCGTGAACTCGCCGATGCGGGCCCGGATGTCGGAGCCCGTAATCTGGTCGAGCTGCGTAAAGTAAATGTTAGTGAGCCGGGCCTTGCCGATGTCGTACTTCAAACCCGAAGCCGTGGTATCGACCGGCGCGGTGGGGTCGGTGAAGGCTTTGATGATGAAATCGTAATTGTTCACCGAGTCGGGCTCGGTGCGGGTGAGGCGCACGCGGCCGTCGTTCAACTCGATGTTCGAAACGTTGATTTGTTTGTGCAGCAGGTCCCAGATGGCAAGGTCGACGCCCAGGTGGCCCACCGACAGTAGCGTGTCGCGCTGCTGGTCTTCGAGGTACACGCCGTCGAGGTTGATGGCGTGGCGGAAGTCGGTGCGGAACTTGCCAATGCGCACTTCCGTACCCAGCTTGCCGCGTAAGTAATTCTCGGCTCTCTTGGCTACAAAGTCTTGTCCGGCATCGAATTGCAGAAACACCACCACTGCAACAACGAGCAGTAGCACCAAGGCAATTAAGCCCAACAATCCGTAAAGGGCACGACGCAGAAAAGTGGACAAAGCAGGATGGGATTAGCAACTACACCAGGCAAAGCAGCTATTCCAAACGCAAAACCGTACGCCGGGGTTGGACATCAACACGGCGCTCCAGGAGGAATGTAGAATTAAGAACGAATAATTGGGGCGTAAAAAGTTGTCTGTTTGAGCTGGGTAAAAGCCGCTTGATTTAGCTAGTTGTTCAATCGATTGCACAAAACAGCCGGAAACGGCCCAACCCTGCTCAGCCTGACGCGCTTTCTTTCCGTCTTCCTCACTAAACGCCGCCTTATCTTCGACCCGAAATCCCACCGAGCTTCCCATGATAATACGTTTCTCTCTTCCCTACCGCACCGTGTTTGGCCAACGGCTGGCCGTGTGCGGCTCCCGCCCCGAGCTAGGCGATTGGTTGCTGGCGGGGGCCGCCCTCATGCGCTACGACGAAGCCACCACCTGCTGGAGTTTCGACCTGGAAGTGCCCGACGCGGCCGGTACGCTTACCTATAAGTATGTACTGCTCGACGCAAACACCGGCGCCCAGCACTGGGAGCACGGCCCCAACCGCACCGTAACCTACGACCCCGCCCGCACCCCCGCCCTGCGCCTGGCCGACTACTGGCGCGCCCCCGCCCAGCCCGAAAATGAGCTGCAGACTGCCGCCTTCACCAAGGCCCTGTTTCGCCGCCCTGCCCGGCCCGCCGCGCCCGCCGAAACCCCGGCTCCCAAAGCCAAGAAAGCAGCCAGAGGTACTAAAGCAGCTAAAGACGCTGCGGATGTTGCGGAAACCGCCGCGACAGGCAACAACCAGCAACTAGCGACCACCAACCAGCCAGCCCCCGCCGCTGGCGAAACCGTTTTCCAACTCGTCGCGCCCCGCGTGGCGCCCCACCTGGGGCTGTGCATTCTCGGCTCCGACCCCGCGCTGGGCGCCTGGGACAACACCAAGGGACTCGTGCTGTCGGATGCCAACTACCCGACTTGGACCGGCCGCGTCACGCTGCAAAACCCGGGCGAGGACTGCCACTATAAATACGCCATGTGGGATGCCGTCGCCGGCCACGCCCTCGACATGGAAGGCGGCGAAAACCGCGTAGTGCCCGCCACGCAGGATAGCACCGCCGCCCGCGTGTTCAACGACGAAGGCTACCGCCACCCCGACGCCTGGCGCGGGGCCGGTGTGGCTTTGCCCGTTTTCGCCATGCGCTCCGAAAGCGGCCTTGGGGTAGGGGAGTTCTCCGATTTGAAGCTGCTCACCGATTGGGCCGTGCAAACCGGCCTCAAGCTGGTCCAGATTCTGCCCATCAACGACACCACAGCCACCCACACCTGGGTCGATTCCTACCCATACGCAGCCATTTCGGTGTTTGCGCTGCACCCGCAGTTTATTCACCTCGAAGGCATTGCCGCCCTCAAGGACAAGAATACCGCCAAAGAGCTGGCCCAACTCAAGCAGGAATTCAACGCCAAAGATTTCGTGGACTACGAGCCGGTGATGAATGCCAAGTGGAAGTTCCTGAAGCTGCTCTACAAGCAGGAAAAACAGAACTTCCTGGCTGATGCTGGCTACCGCGCCTTCTACGCCAGCCAAGCCGAGTGGCTGGTGCCCTACGCGGCCTTCTCAGCCCTGCGCGACCGGTTCGGCACGGCCGACTTCCAGCAGTGGCCCGAGGAGTTTCGCTCTCCCCGTAACCTAGAGACCCTCACCGCTGAAAACGCGCCCGACTACGATGAGTACGGTTTGTTCTTCTTCGTGCAGTACCACCTCGACAAGCAGTTGCTGGCCGCCGTCGATTATGCCCGTTCGAAGGGCGTAGTGCTGAAGGGCGACCTGCCCATCGGCATCTACCGGCACTCGGTGGATGCCTGGACCCAGCCCGAACTCTACCACATGAACCGCCAGGCCGGCGCCCCGCCAGACGATTTTTCCACCACCGGCCAGAACTGGCGCTTCCCCACCTACAACTGGGAGCGCATGGCCGAGGATGGCTACAAGTGGTGGAAGCAGCGCATGGGCCACCTCGCCCGCTACTTCGACGCCCTGCGCATCGACCATATTTTGGGCTTCTTCCGCATCTGGGAAATGCCCATTGAGTCAGTAGAAGGCCTGCTGGGCCACTTTTCGCCGGCCCTGCCGCTGCACCGCCACGAGATTGAGCGCCGCCTTGGCTGGTTCGACTACTCGCGCCTGTGCGAGCCGTACATCCGCTGGCACATGCTCCAGGAAATCTTCCAAGGCGAGGCGCAAAATGTATTCGATGAATACATGTACGATGCCAGCTACGGCCGCATTCACTTGAAAGAAGAAGTCGACAACCAGCGCAAGATAGAGGCTTACATTGCCCAGAAAATTGCCGATTACCCCGAACATGCCGAGTACTTCCAGTGGGTGCAAACCGGTTTGTTCAAGCTGGTGAACGAAGTGCTGTTTGTGCCGGCCGGCGATGACTTCTACCACCCGCGCATCACGCTCAACAAGAGCTACTCCTTCCGCGAGCTGGACAGCGACGAGGACCGCCGCCGCCTCTACGACGACATCTACCTCGACTTCTTCTTCCGCCGCCACGAGGAGTTCTGGCGCCAGCAGGGCCTCATCAAACTGCCGCCCGTGCGCTACGCCACCGACATGCTCATCTGTGGCGAAGACTTGGGCATGGTGCCCGCATCCGTGCCCGGCGTGATGAAGGAACTCGGCATCTTGGGCCTCAACATCCAGCGCATGCCCGCCGACCCCGCCACCGAGTTTGGCCACCCCGACGCGGCGCCTTACCTAAGCGTGGTGACCACCAGTAGCCACGACATGAGCACCATCCGCGGCTGGTGGGAAGAAGACCGGGTGCGCACCCAGCGCTTCTTCGAAACCATGCTGGGCCACTGGCGCGAAATCGCCCCCTTCTACTGCGAGCCCTGGGTAGCGCGCGAAATCCTGGTGCAGCATCTGCATTCGCCGGCCATGTGGGCCATTTTCCCGCTGCAAGACCTGCTGGCCATCGATGGCCACCTGCGCCGCGCCAACCCGCACGACGAGCAAATCAACGTGCCCAGCAACCCCACGCACTTCTGGAAATACCGCCTGCACCTGCCGCTGGAGGAGTTGGTGGAGTCCGTTGGCTTCAATGAGCCCCTGCGGGCGCTGGTGACTAATAGCGGCCGGGCGTAAGGTCGCCCACTTTTAGAAATTCCGCCGAAGCGGGCGGTTGGCCATACAAGTGGTCGACCGCCCGCTTTTATTTTCTCGCTATTTTACTGGGTTTTGTACAATTATGTGTAAACAGATTTTACTCAGAATTGAGACATGATGAATAAATAATTGGATTATTTACAATAGATATAGAGTTAAATCATATTGGTATTTAAAAAAAATGATTCTAACAATTTTAGATTTACGCCTTTGATTATTAGGTAAATAATGTCAAAAAAATACTGCCGTTTATAAAGTCAATATAGTAAAATTATTCATGTGCAATTGATGTTAATTTTATAATTATACGTGTCTGGTTAAGGCCAAAAGCTCTAATTTTGTCATTTAAATGAGCGTTTGTAATTGAATTTAATTAATAAAAGCCTTTGGCGGTATTGATGGTATTTTACCCGCACCAGCTACGTCTGCGATTCATTGCCAAACGCTGCCATTAAAACGCAAGAGCCCTCTGCCCTTCGTTATGCCAAGCTTAATAATTAGCCGGCATACTGTCTGATTATAATCTATTTCCACACTACCACTTCTGATATGAAACAGAGACTACTGACCAAAGCACTGGCGCTTGGGGGCCTTCTAGCTAACCTAAGCTTCGGCTCACAGGCCTGGGCCGAGGGGTCAAAAAACCTCACCCCCGGCACTAATACCGATGCCTTAACGGCCACGACTAATGACCGAACCGGATTTCTGGTGCACGATTCGGACGTGGCTTCGGGGGGGATTGACGTCTCCTATGGGTTTTTGAAACCGGCTAGCTGGACCAGCACCGCAGCTGGCTCTTCGTTCTCGCCCGACCAGCGCCTGTATATCCGGCTGCTGCCCGGCGAAAAGTTGTCGTACGGCGTAAACCGCACGGCCCCGCTCACAAGCCTGACGGGCGCTGCTGCGGCCTATCAGGATTTGATGATTACGCTGCGCTACGGCACCGGCGATGGGACTATTGTAGACCAGAAAACCCTGACCCGCGCCAGCACCACTACCAACACCTACCAACTGCTGACCACGCAGGCGGGGGTGATTAATAGCTATGCACAGGCCACCGCGGGCCCAGGCGGCGCCAATGGCTATGTGCCGCTTACCTACGTCAACAATACCGGCGCCACGCAGGACTTCTTTGTAGAGTTCACGCAGGTGGGCGAATACACGAGCCAAGGCACGCAGGGTGCCTTCAATGATTTGAAAACGCGTAGCAACAATACGGCCTTTCCCGGCCAGCGCTACAGCGTGTACGATAAATGGGACTTCACCGTAACTGGCACCGACAACCTGGAGAAAACGGGCCGCCTGTTCAGCAAGTTCTGGGCTTTTTCGACCGGTCCTTCGGTCAACGCGCCGGGCGGCACCACGTTTGAAAACCGGCTATCCAAAAACTTTACGCTTTATCCCTTGGTGGAAAGCCGGGCCACGCCGGGCCAGTATTATGTGAAAGCCATTGAGCTGGCAGGCCTGCGACCCTACGCTTTCTTCTTTGTTACCAATGAGTTTGGCTCCACCACCGCTACTGGGCGCAACACGGTAGCGCTGCGTCGGCGCAGCCAGACTAGCAACCTAGCGTATGCACAATACCCCAGTTTCGTGAACGACCCCGACCGCACCATTTGGCCCAGCGCCGCGGTGCCGGTGGCCAGCATCACGCCTCAGCCCTACTGCCGCAGTGGTAACACGGAAGTGGCGTTTACTACCTATTCATCGGAAACGGGCCGGTTTGACATTAATATCACCTACGGCGGCAATACCCGGACGCTGACGGCTGATGTAACGGCTGGCACTTCGGCCACCGTGCTATGGGACGGTTTGGTGAACGGCGTTCGGGTGCCCGCAGGCCAAACCATTTCCTATAGCTTTGTAAACCGCGGCGTGGCCGTCAACTTTCCCCTGTACGACGCCGAAGGCAACGAAGGCGGCTTTGTCGTGCGCAACGTGCGGCCTTCATCCACCGGCACCGACCTGCTGTATTGGGACGACACCAACCTGACCGGCTTCCCGACGCCCACCGTTCAAACCACTGGCACCAACGCCGCAAACGCCGGCCACCCCTGGGGCAATGGCACCAACACTGTGGGCAACAACTACCTAGTGAACAGCTGGACGTACGGTTTCGTGAGCACCGCCAGCAACCTATCCTACACCACGGTGAGCGTATGCGACAATGACAACGACGGTGTGACCGACAACACAGACATCGACGACGACAACGACGGGGTGCTGGATGTGGTGGAAGCCCTGTCCACGAACACGACCAGCATCGACCCCAGTGGCTTTGCCGACGCCCAGTCGCCCATTCGCTACCTCGACGTGGACTACGTGCACCCCGTGCTGGGTGCGTTCCGCGATGCCAACAAAGACGGCATTAACGATATCTTCGATATCGACCTCGACGGCATTCCCAATCATTTCGACGTGGATGCTGATGGCGACGGCCTGCCCGACGCCGTGGAAGCCAACGGCAACAACTCAACGGTATCGGCTCCGACTTATTCATTCAGAAAAAACCTGGCCGGCGGCGGCACCAAATCCAGCGACTACAACACCTCGCTGGGCAAGTACATGGCAACCGACGTAAGCACAGCCCCTTCCAGTGTGGGAAGCAACGGCTTGCCCGATGCCGTGAAGCAAACCATGACTTATTCAAATACCGGCACCATTACAGCTGAAGACGGTGTAAGCAAATACACGCTGACCGACAACGACGCCGATACGTTCACGGCTAACAGCCAGACCGTGCGCAACTATAATTTCCTGGATTTTGATTCAGACAACGACGGCATCGACGACGGCCGCGAGGCCCAGGCCACGCTGACTTATGTAGCCCCCACCGGCCTCGACAATGACAAGGATGGGCTGGACAATGCCTACGATGCTACCCCGGGTGGCACCGCACTCGTTGGCACCAGCTTGACGTATGCCGTGGATACGGATGCCGACACCAAAGCCGATATGTTCGACGCCGATTCCGACAACGATAATGCGGCCAACGGTGCCAAATCTGTACTGCAGCAAACGGCCGACTGGTCCGAGGGCTTTGACACGAACGACAACGGCCGGGCCGGTGATGAAATCCTGGCCAAAGCCCGCGCCTTCACGGTTGCTAACACGGAAAAAGCTACCTATTACCCGGTAGGCAATACCTTGGCGGCTACGGCGTTCCTCCAGGATACGGACAACGACAAGATTCCAAATTTCCTCGACACCGACAGCCCGTATTACCACGATGCCAACTTCAACGGACTAGTAGACCTATACGACCCCACGTACGGCGGCACGCCGTCGACCGCGCCCAAAAACGCGGCAGGCACCCAGTACCTGTTCCGCTCCAATGCCGTTGCCGTGCCCCTGCCGGTTGAGCTGACAGTTTTTGAGGCCACGGCCAAGAAGGCCGATGCCGTGCTAACCTGGACCACGGCTTCGGAGAAGAATAACGACCATTTCGTGGTGGAGCGCTCTATCAACAGCACCACGTTCGTAGCTGTGGGCACGGTGCGCGGCCAGGGCAGTACCACCCGCGCCACCGAGTACCGCTTCACCGACGCCGGGGTGGGCCCGCTGACGCAGGGTGTGGCTTACTACCGCCTGAAGCAGGTAGATGCCGATGGCACTGCCTCATACGGCCCCATTCGCAAGGTGGTGTTTGGCATAGGTAAAGCCGCGGTGTCGCTCTACCCCAACCCCAGCCAGGAAAACGCCACGCTTGACCTCAGTGGCCTAGCCGCCGGCTCGTACCAGGTGCAGGTAGTTGACCTGGCCGGCCGTGTGCTGCGCAAACAGCAAATGGAAGCGGTGGCTGCGTCGCTCGATTTGCAAGGCCTGCCGCAGGGTGCCTACATCGTGCAGGTGCAAGGCGCGGGTATCAGCCAAGCGCTGCCGCTCATCCGCCGCTAATTGGCGATAAAACAAGTGGCTCCGATTCGGGGCGACCTGATAAAAACAAAAAGCCCCGTCGGTCTCCGACGGGGCTTTTTGCATTAGGACCCAATGCGGCGCTACCAGTAATCAGCAGCAGGGAGCACGTTCATGTGGTCACGTTTCGGCAATCAGGCAGCTGCTGGCTAGGAACCCTTGAACGAGTCGTTAAACTAATTCAACCGAATAGAAATCGTATTGATATAAATGATAAGTGATTGATAAATAGGATTTTATATAGAATGGGTAAACGTAGCAAATTATTAATTTAAGGCCAAATCCGATTTGAAATTGGCTCCGTAATTAGTGGCTGCATTCCGACCATAGTGCTTATTTCTAAGCCGATTCGATATAGGTTGTTGAGGCGCCACAAGGCTTAAAAAATTTATTGTAAAATAAAATATATGACTTTTTCAATTTGTTTTTAGGATGGCATTTTCAGGGTTGCCCTCTTGAGCAAAATGAAAGTAGCATCATGTCTGCCGTTCACCTCCTCTTTTGGCGCGTTTGCCGGCGGACCCGGTGGGTTAAACGAAAGCAATACAAGAACATCTGGCATTAAAAATACTTTTGTAACCGGGGAAATCAATTGTGCATTCGCTTGCCCGCCCCACTCAGAATTGTGCTTCCCATTTTCTGATTTTTCACAATAAGTTTTTTTTCATGAAAATAAACATACCTATTAGGGCCCTATTGTTGGCTTGGGTCAGTCTCATAAGTATTGAGACGTGGGCCCAAACCTGCAACCAAACCACGACCTTTAACTACGCCACGGCCGCTCCCGGCAGCCGCAAGGCCGCCAGCGATGTGGTAGGTGGTACCACACTGACTACCAGTGGCTACACCTCGACCGTGACCGGGACGAACACCAACTTATTCTCGGTGGGCGCCGATGCGGTGTTGGGCACTGGTAATTACTTGGTGTGGAAGCAGAACAACGTGGGCGTGACCGGTGCCAACGTAGCGACCGTTACCTATACGTTCAGCCGGCCGTTAAGCAATTTCACCATCCGCCTTACCGACATCGACCAGGACGTGCAGCCCACTTCCGCCACGCCGGCCGACTTCATCGACCGCGTGACGTTCGACGGCTACGACGCGGCCACGGGCGGCAACCTCGTCACGCTGACTACTGCCAACGTGACTGTGGGCACGAACAACACCAACCGCTTTGTGGGCTCGGGCTCGGGCCTCACGGCGGCCACGACGCCGCAGTTCAAGACCAATGCCGTGACCGGCATAGCTGCCAGCGCTGCTGACCGTGCCAGCGACGTGACCGTGCGCTTCCCCAGCCCGATTCAGCGCTTGGTGCTCACCTACGAAAACATTGCCCCGGCCAACACCACGGCCGACCGCACGCAAACCACGGGCATTGTAGACCTAGCCTGGTGCGCCCAGTCCGACATTCAAACGACCATCAGCGGGCCAACCAGCGCCTCGTTCAACTCGACGGCCACCTACAGCGTGACCACCCAGAACCTGAGCGGCGACGTTGCCAACGGCGTGGTGCCCACGCTGACGCTGGTGCCCAACCTACCCCTGGCCAGCCTGACGCTGCCCGCCGGCGCCACCTACACGGCCAGCACGGGCGTGGTCACGTTTGCCACCATCAACAACCTGGCGACCGGCGCGGCCAACGCCGTCACGAACTCGGTCAGCTTTGTGATGCCAAACCAAACCGTGACCGGCAAAGCCGCTAGCTCGGCTTCGCCCAACGACGGCACCGTGGCCAACAACAACGGCACAGCTACTGCCGCCAACATTACCACCACAGTAGCGGCCAATACGCCGCCCGTGGCCAACAACGTGACCAACTCGCCGGTGCTGCCTAACAGCAGCCCCGCCACCGCCATTGCTCCGCTGAGCGCCACCGACGCCAACGGCAATGGCTCCATTGTGTCGTATACCCTGGTGACCGTGCCCAACCCGACCACGCAGGGCACGCTGTACGTGAACGGTGGCCCGGCCCGCGCCGGCCAGGTGCTGACCCCCACCCAAATTTCGCAGCTCAGCTTCGCGCCGGTGGGCACTTATGTGAACGCATCTTCGCCCACCTTTACTTACTTGGCTACCGACGACCAAGGTGCTGCTTCAAACACTGCTAACTACATCATCCCCACTAGCGCCGGCTCGGCCGACGTGGTGACGACGATTTCGGGCCCCACCGCTGCGGCGGCCGGCCAGACGGTGGCCTACCAGGCCATCAGCCAGAACAATGGCCCCAACTACGCCCAGGCCGTGGTGGCTACTATTCAGCTCCCGGCCGGTACCACGGGCGTCAACGTAACGAATGGCAGCTATAATCCTTCGACTGGGCTGGTGACGTTTGACGCCGTAGGCATTGCTAGCGGCGCCTCGGTGGTGAACTCGGTGAGCTTCGTGGCGCCCACGCCAACCAGCGGCAGCGTGAACGTGACCGGCAAGGCCGCCAGCACCAGCTCCACGGCCGACCCTGCGGCAGCCAACAACAACGGCACCGCCGCCGCGGCCAACGTGACCACGACGGTGGGTGCGGCTAGCACCGCCGCCACCCCCGGCCCGTGCCCGACCACGCCCAGCACGGCCACTACCCCTACGGCCGCCATTGGCAACCAATACTATGCGGTATCCAACCAAACGACCACGGCGGGCACGACCACGGTAATCACGCTGCCCAGCCTTAACCAAGGCTACGGAGGTAGTACGGCTGCCATCAACAGCGGTGACTTACTGCTGATAGTGCAGATGCAGGGAGCCGACATCGACGCCACCAACACGGTGAGCTACGGCAACGGTGTGCCCAGCGCACCCGTGAACGGCAACCTCTCCAACAACAATTTCACGGCGGGCCGCTACGAGTATGCCATCGCCAGCTCGTACAATGCTCCGAAAAACAACCAAGACGGCAGCGTAACCCTCAGCACCGCGCTGCGCAACGCTTACTCGAATGCAGATGCTACTGCTGCGACCGGTCAGCGCCGGTTTCAGATTATCAAAGTGGCGTCTTACCAAAGCCTGACGCTAAGCGGCAACCTGTCGCTGCAAACATCGGCCGGCGGCCAGGTGTGGAACGGCCGCGTGGGCGGCGTTATCGCGCTTGACGTGCTGGGGACGCTTAATTTCAATGGTTTTAATATTGATGCTTCGGGTGCCGGCTTCCGCGGGGGCGCGGGCATTGAACAGGCCGGCGACGCCACCGCTAGCGGCACCGACTACCGAAACCTAGCTTCTAAAACCGTGCACGGCGCCAAAGGCGAAGGCATGGCGGGTACTCCCCGTTTCACCAATAACGGTGGCGCTACAACGGCCGCAACCGATAACGTAGCGGAAGGCTACCCCAGCGGCAGCAACGGCCGCGGCGGGCCCGGCAATGCCGGCGGTGGCGGCACCGACGCCAACCCGGCGGCCAACGACCAAAACACCGGCGGCGGCGGCGGCGCCAACGGCGGCCAGGGCGGCCGTGGCGGCAACTCGTGGAACAGCAACCAACCGGTGGGCGGGGAGCCCGGGGCCGCCTTCGCGGTGGCCAGCACCAACCGCCTAGTGATGGGCGGTGGCGGCGGCGCCGGCACCACCAACAACGGCACCGGCGACAACGCCAACGGCTTCGCCAGCAGCGGCGCGGCCGGCGGCGGCCTGGTGCTGATTCGGACCGGCTCGGTGAGCGGCGCGGGTTCGGTGCTGGCCAACGGCGCCAATGCCAACAACAGCGTGCTGAACGACGGCAGCGGCGGCGGCGGCGCGGGTGGCTCGGTGCTGCTCACGGCCAACAATACGCTGGGTCTGCCCAACATCATTCTGCAAGCCAACGGCGGCAACGGCGGAACGAACACCCCGGGCGCCGACCCCCACGGCCCGGGCGGCGGCGGTGGCGGCGGCTTTGTGTACACCAACGGTCCGGCGTCGAGTGCCTCGTCGGCCAACGGCGGGGCCAACGGCCTCACGCTCGCCACGAGCGGCACAACTGCCTACGGCGCGCAACCCGGCTTGGCCGGGGTGGTGAACAAGAACATTGGCAACGTCATCACCAACACCACGGCTGGCATCAACTGCACCTTCGACTTGATTTCGGACCTGACTGGCCCGACCACGGCCGCGGTGGGCAGCACAGTGAACCTGAACGTAGACTTCTATAACAACGGTGGTACGGCGGCCAGCAACGTGGTGCGCACCGTCACTCTCAAAGTGCCGGTGGCCACGGTTATTACCGCTACCGGCGGCACAGTGGGCGCCTACAACGTGGCCGCTGGGACTTACACGGTCACCTACCCGACCCTGACGACTATGGCCGGTGGTACCATTACTTCTTTCGGTATCTCGTATGTGGTGGCTGCAGGCACGACTTCGGCGGTGGCCAACTCCAACATCACGCCGGCCGCCGACGCAGTGCCGGCGAACAACACCGACCAGCTGACGACCACCATTTCGACCAATGCCGACGTGGCCACTACGCTCAGCGGCCCCACGTCGCTGTACGCTGGCCAGCCTTCGGGTACTTACACCGCGACCTTCACCAACAACGGCCCGGCAACGGCGGTGCAGGTGACGCAGAAAGTAACTCTGCCCACCGGCGTCACCAATGTGGTATTGCCCACTGGTGCTACCCTGGCGGGCAACGTTATCGACTTCGGTACGGCAGCTACGCTGGCCAGCGGCGCCACTAACATGTTCACGTTCAGCTACACCGCTTCGACCACGCCTACCGCCTCGACTCCGGCCACGGCTGCCAACACGCTGACCAGCAACACCACGACTACTTCCGGCCAGGGCGGCATCACCGCCAACGACGCCGCCTCGCTGGCCCTGACGGTGGTGGGTACCGCCGACGTGCAGGCTGCTATCACGGCTTCGAACGCCACGGCCACGGCCGGCGGCACGGGTGCCAACCAAGGACAGTTCAACGTGACGTTCCGGAACACCGGTGCGGTGGCGGCGGCCGACCCTTCGCTGATTGTGGAGCTGGTGCCTAACCTGACCAACGTTACCATTGGCGCCATCACGGGCTACACCGCGGCTTACGACGCCACCACGGGCCTTGTAACGTACACGCCCACGGCGGCCGGGACTACCCTTGCGGCCGGGACTACGCTGGCCACTTCGGCCATCAAGTTTGACGTGCCGGCCACCGGCCCGGTAACGGCTACGGCCAATATTAGCACCAGCACCAACGAAGGCGGCCAGACGGCCAACAATTCGGCATCGGCTTCCATCAACGTCACCCCGCAGTTCGACGTGCAGACGCGCATCGTGGGGCCCACTTCGGTACCGGCCAACGGCACGGTGACTTACGATGTGACGACCTTCAACGCCACCAGCACCCAGACGACGGGCTCTATCTCGCCGGCCTTGAACGTGGTGCAGACGGTGCAGCTGCCAACTAACCTGACCAACGTGTTTGTGACCAACGGCGGCACGTACGACAAGAGCAGCGGCTTGGTGACCTTCCCGGCCCTGCCCAGCCTGGCGCCCGGTGCCAGCGTCAACAACGTCATCAGCTACAGCCCCACGGCTGCCGCGACGGCCTTCGCTGTGACGGCCACGGCCACGCCCAATACCACGGCGGCCGGCGACCTGAACACGGCCAACAACTCGGCCGTGGTGAACCTGACCGTGAACGCCGCCACGGCGGCATCGGCCAACCTGTACACGACCATCACGGTGCCGAGCAATGCGGTGACCGCCGGCAGCACCGTCACCTTCACGGTGGCTTCGGGCAACGCCGGCCCGGGCGCGGCCACCAACGTGACCCAGACGGTGTCGTTGCCGGCCGGCCTGAGCGGGGTAACCGTATCGGGCGGCCCGGCAGGCGCCACAGCCAGCAACGCCAACTACAACGCTACAACCGGCGTGGTTACGCTGCCCACTATTTCGGGCGCAGTGACTTCGGGCTCGGCGTACACCTACACCATCACGGCCACGGCTCCCGGCGGGGGCACCATCACGGCCATGTCGACCATCGGCTCCGACACGTCGGACCCCATGCCCAGCAACAACCTGTCGAACGTGGACGTGACGGTGAGCCCCACCACCAACGACCTGGCAACGACCATCACGGGCCCGGCCTCGGTGCTGGCCGGACAGGCCGTGACCTACACGGTGACCACCCTCAACAACGGTCCCCTGACGGCTACGCCGACGCAGACCGTTTCTATCCCGGCCGGCCTGACGGCCAGCCAGGTGACCTTTGGCGGCCCGGATGCAGCGGGTGCCACTTACGACGCCACGACCGGGCTGGTCACCTTCCCGCAGGTGGCAAACCTGGCGCCCGGCACGCGCCGCGAAAACACCGTGACCTACCTAGCGCCCAACGTGCCCACGCTGACCAACGTGGCCTCGGTAACGGGCTACCGGATTGACAGTGCGCCGGCCAACAACGCGGCCACGGCCAGCACCACCGTGATTCCGAACAGCGACTTCACCGTGGCCATCAACGGACCCGCCACGACGGTGGCGGCCGGCAACCTGGTGACGTACACGGTGACGACGACCAACAACGGCCCCTCGGCCAGCAATGGCCAGACGACGACCGTGCAACTGCCGGCGGGCCTGACTGGCCTGACGTCGGTAGCCGTCTCGGGCGGCGGCACCTACAACAACGCCACGGGCCTGGTGACCTTCCCGGCCCAAACCAACCAGGCACCTGGTGCAGCCAACGCCATCGTGAACACCATCACGTTTACGTCGCCTTACGTGCCCGAAATCACAGCTGCCGCCACGGTAACGCCCACCGACGCCAGCAATGACCAGATTTTCAATAACAACTACGCGGCCACGGTGACCACCCTGGGCGCGCAGACGGCCGCTGTGGCCGACGTGCAAACGACCATCACGTCCAACCTGGAAACGCAAGCGGCCGGCTCGGCGGTGACGTTCACCGTGACCACGGTGAACGCCAGCATCACCACGGCGGCCGCTCAGGTGGCCCAGAAGGTGCTGCTGCCGGCCGGCCTGACCGGCGTGACGATTTCGGGCGGCCCGGCGGGCGCTACGGCCAGCAACGCCAATTACGACGCCACGACCGGCGTGGTCACCTTCCCGGTGGTTGCCTCGATGGCAGCCAACACGACCAACACGTACACCATCACGGTGAACGCGCCCGGCACAGGCCCGCTGCTGGCCACTGCTGCCGTAACCGATAACACCTCCGACCCGAACCTGGCCAACAACATTGCCAGCACCTCAGTGTCGGTAGCAACTCAGGTGAACGAGCAAATCTCGCTGGCGGGCCCGGCACAAGTGCAGCCCAACACGCCCGTGACCTACACTGTGACGACGCGCAACAACGGCCCCTCGACGGCTTCGAACGTGAACTACTCGGTGCAGCTGCCGGCCGGCCTGGGCACGGTGACCGCCTCGGGCGGTGGCACCTACGACAACGCCACGGGCATCGTGACCTTCCCCGCGCTCAGCACCCAAAACACTGGCGCGACGAATCAGGCCCTGAACACTATCACCTTCACCTCGCCCACCTACTCGTACACAGCGGTGGCCAGCGTGACGGCTAGCGGCGATATTCTGGCCTCGGACAACACTTCGTCGGTGACCACGCAGGTGAACTACCTGCCCGTGGCCCTGCCCTTGGTGAATACCGGCGTCAACTACCGCGTCCCCGAAGGCAACACGGCCGACCAGCTCGCGCTTTCGCCGGTGCAAGGCACCGATACCGACCCCGGCACGGTGGTGAAGTACATCATCACGTCGCTGCCCACGGCGGCCCCCAGTGGCAACAGCCCCGGGGTGCTGTACTACAACGGCGCAGTGGCCACCGTGGGTACGGTGGTGACGGACGCCACCAAGCTGACGTTCGACCCCGCTGCCAACTTCGTGGGCAATGCTTTCTTCACCTACCTGGCCGTCGATAACCAAGATGGGCAGTCGCTTCCGGCGCTCTACACCATCCCGGTGGGCCAGGACAACGCTGCAGTTTACACGGTTATCACCAAGGGTGGCAATGCCAACCAATACCAGAACGGCGACGTGGTGGCCTACGGCATCGACACCAACGGTGCCCTCTACAATGCCTCCGGCCTGGTGTACAACGCCAACGGCACCCCGGCCACGGGCACGGTGAACAACGGCATCGTCACCGGTTCCATCACGGCTGCCAACACCGCGGCCCTGACGGCGGTGGGCATTGCCTATAACGCCACCACCGGCTTGTTCACGGTAACGGACCGCACCAAGCTGCCCCGCGCCGGCCAGACCATCCCGGTGACCATCACCACCACCGACCTCTACGGCGGTATCACCACGCAGACCTTCAACCTCGTGCTGGGCGCCAACCCGCTGCCGGTGGAGCTGACCGACTTCACGGCGACGGCAGTGAAAAACGTGGACGCTGCCTTGGTGTGGCACACGGCTTCGGAGAAGAACAACGACCACTTCGATGTGGAGCGTAGCTTGAATGGCACCGACTTCGTGAAAATCGCGCAAGTGAAAGGCCAGGGCTCGAGCTCGGTGGCCACGCCCTACGGCCTGACGGACGCTGGTATCGGCCGCAAGGCCACCGGCTTGGTGTACTACCGCCTCAAGCAGGTCGACACCGACGGCACGGCGACCTACTCGCCGGTGCGCACCGTGGCCTTCACGGGCACCGCCACCGCCGAGCCGGCCATCACCCTGTTCCCGAACCCCGCCACCTCGACCACGCAACTCGACCTGACGGCGCTGCCTGCTGGTAGCTACCAGGTGAGCGTGCTCGACGCCACGGGCCGCATGGTGCTGAGCGTAACGCGCGAAGCCGGCTTGGCCCAGGCATTGGATGTGAACACCATTGCCAGCGGCACCTACATGGTGCTGGTGCGCGGCGTGAGCAACGGCCAAACCATTAACCTCACCAAGCGCCTTATCAAGGAATAAGGCCGCTTCCGGCCTAGCCGGCGATTTGACTAAAAAGCCCTCCCCACGCTGGGGAGGGCTTTTTTGCTTTTATCACAACCCCAGCGCCGTGGGGGCAGTTACAGCAACCGACGTTTCTTCTACTTATGCAATACGATGTTTTGATAGTGGGTGCGGGCAGCGCCGGGCTTTCGGCGGCCCTCACGTTGGGCCGCTGCCTGCGCCGGGTGCTGCTGGCCGACGGTGGCCGCCCCCGCAATGAATGCTCGCCGGGCGTGCACGGTTTTCTCACCCGCGACGGCGTGGCCCCCGACGAGTTGCTGCGCCTGGGCCACGAGCAGCTGCGCCCCTACGAAACGGTAGAAGTACAGTGCCTGCGCATCGAGAGCATCACCCGGCAGGATGGCGGCTTCCGGGCCACCGGCCGGGGCACCGCCGACGACGCGCCGTTTGAGTGCAACGCCCGGCGCGTGCTGCTGGCCACGGGCGTGTCCGACGTATTGCCGCCGCTGCCGGGCTTTCGGGAATTGTGGGGGAGGGGCGTGCTGCATTGCCCGTACTGCCACGGTTGGGAGGTGCGCAACCAACCCTTGGCCGTGTTCGGGCAGGGCCGTACCGTGACGGGCCTGGCCCTGCTGGTGAGCCGCTGGAGTTCCGACATTGTGGTGGTTACTAACGGCCCGGGTCACCTCACGCCCAACGCCCGCCGCCGCCTGCGCCGCCAGCACATTCGCGTGCACGACGCGCCCATTGCCCGGCTCATTGGCTCGCCGGCGCGCGACTTGAAGTGCATCGAGTTCGAAGACGGTAGCCAGCTGGAGCGAGCCGCCCTGTTTCTGCACGCGCCGCAGTTGCAACGCAGCGCTTTGGCCACCGACATGGGGGCTCGCCTCACCAGCAAGGGTGCCGTGTGGGTGGATAGTGGAATGCAGACGTCCATTCCGCGCCTCTACGCCGCCGGCGACACCACACCCGGCGCCCAGCAAGCCCTCATTGCCGCGGCGGAGGGCAACCGCGCCGCCATCCTTATCAATGAAGGTCTGACGCGGGAGGAGTGCCCAAAGTAAGGAGGGGATGAGCCTATAATACTGCCATTCTTCGCGCAGCGAAAGGAAACAGTATTATAAACGCTACTTCGCCATATTGCCCAATACCAGCAGGGCGGCGCGGGCGCGGGTTTTCACCGTGGCCAGCGGAATACCGAGTTGCTCAGCAGCTTCCACCTGCGTGCAGCCGCCGAAGTAGAGCAGGTCGATAACCTCGCGCTGCCGGGGCTTGAGGCGCAGCACCAACTCGCGCAAGCCAATGTGCTCGGGATTGAACGAAGCGGGGGCCGAGGCCTGCTGCGCGCCGCCCACTTCCAACGACTTGTTGGCGCTGTGGAAGCGGTGCCGCGGGCTACGCATCGCATCAATGGCCTGATTGCAGCACACGCGCACCATCCAAGTGAAAAGGCGGCCCCGGGCGGGGTCGTAGCGGGCAATGCTGAGCCACACTTTCAGCAGGCCCTCCTGCAACACGTCCTGCGCCAGGTCTTCATGCCGCACCAGGCGGATAATGACTGTGAGCAGGTTGCGGGAATAATGGTCATGCAGGAGTCGGAGAGCCTGTTCGTCACGGGCAAGGAGGCGCTGCACCAGCGCGTCTTCGTCCGCTGCCGACAGCAGCGCCTGAGTTGATTTCATGGAAAGAGTGTAACTGGCGCTGGCCGGTGGGCGGCGAGGGGCAGAGCTTGCAATAAAAGAACGGAGGATGGGGCTAGTACGAGTTTATTGCAGATAGAGGCTATGTATAAGTACGTAATCTAGAA
The DNA here is from genome assembly GCF_015694735.1 of Hymenobacter properus. Taxonomy (GTDB): domain Bacteria; phylum Bacteroidota; class Bacteroidia; order Cytophagales; family Hymenobacteraceae; genus Hymenobacter; species Hymenobacter properus. The sequence goes on from NZ_JADQDP010000002.1 coordinate 410,750, forward strand.
GTTAATGAAGCGACCCGAAGACGGGCTATGGCGTTGATATCGGGTAATTGAAGCGCACTTACGAGCCGGAAAGGGGCTGCGGTTTGCATTACTGGCGAAAAAAGTTGACTACTGCGCCTGAAATGCTGATGCACAACCCGATGCTGACCGATGCCAACGGCGCGCACCGAAGCAGATAATAGTTATTGCTACGCTTCCATCCGCCGGAAGAAAATGGGATGGTGAAGGCAAATTTTCGCCCGGAGGCAAAACAAGTAGGGAAGCAGACGGCTTTTTCAGGCCGGCTGCGTACAGTAGCGCTTACGCCCCACTTTGCTGCTATGTCCCACACCATTATCGCGTTGCACTGCTGGGCCAGCTCGGGCCGTGAGTACGACTTGCTGCGTCAGTTGCTGCCTGCGCCTGCAGCCCTACTCGCACCCGACCTCCCCGGTTTTGGCGGACAAGCGGTGCCGGCAGGGTACGATTACTCGGTGCGGGCCTATGCCGACTGGATAGCCGCTTTTATCGCGCAGCACCACGTGGCCGATTTCACCCTCATTGGCCACAGCATGAGCGGCAAAATGGCGCTGGCGCTGGCCGCCCGGCAGCCGGCGGGCCTGCGCCGCCTGGTACTACTGTCGCCCTCGCCGCCCGCCGGCGAGCCCATGACCGACGAGGACCGCGCCGCTTCCGTGGCCGCCCACGGCAAACTGGAAGAGGCCGAAAAAACCTTCCGCAAAATCACCCGCCGTCCCATCGCGCCCGAAATCCGCGCCCGCGTCATCGCCGACAACCTGCGCACCACCCAGGCCGCTTGGACGCATTGGCTGCTCGAAGGCGCGCGCGAAGACATCACCGCCCTGATGCCGCGCGTGCAAGTGCCCTGCCACCTGCTGGTGGGCGAAGGCGATACCGCCATTACGCCCGAAAGCCAACGGCACCTCACGCTGCCGCTGTTGCCGGCTGGCACGCCCTTCCGCGTGGTGCCCGGTGCCGGCCACCTGCTGCCGCTGGAAGCGCCAGACGAGGTGATGGAGGCGGTGCGGAGGTAGCTTGAGTATTACGAAAACCTGTCATCCTGAGCGCAGCGAAGGACCTTACCACGTCAGAATATTCTAGCGTGATAAGGTCCTTCGCTGCGCTCAGGATGACAGAGTCGCTTGGTAGTTAGATTCCTACTCCAGCGCGCGGCTGCGGAACAGCAGGAAGCCCAGATGCCCGTACACACCGAACCGCTCGGCTGGGTCGTCGTAGAAACGGGCGTGCACGGCCAGCGGGCCCACCGGCGTCTGGAAAATCAGGCCCGTGCTGGCCGTCAGGCGGGGTCGGTCGAGGCCGGACTGGCGCACGGCCACCTGCTGTTCGCCCTGCTTCAGGGGCTGGGCGTTCACGTGCACGTACACTTCGGAGCGCCATTCCAGCTTTTTCAGGAAGGGCTGAGTGTAGCGCAGGCCCACCGCGCCGTAGCGCGCCGAGCGGTAGCTGTCCAGAAACAGCGTGCGCGTATCGGGCAGCGGGGCAAAAACCGGCGCCGTGGTTTGCGAAGAGCGGTAGTTCGAGAACGTGCCCTGCGAGCTGGCCATCAACTCGGCGAAATAGCCCCAGGCGTGGCGGTCGCCCTTCAACACAAAATACCGCTCCACCGTGGCCCGAAACTGCAGCCACTCGTGGTGGGTGGAGCTGCCCGGCTGCTGGCCCGTGGAGCCGGGCGTGTAGTCGGCTTCGCCCGTCACGCCGCGCAGCGTGTACACGTAGCGGTGGCCGCTGGTGGCGTACTGCTTGCGGTTGAGAGTGTTGCGGGCCAGGCGTAGCGCCGCCGTGGCCCCCCGAAACACCGTGGCATCAAGTACATCGGCCGAGTTGATTTCCTTAGAGTTGGTGTATTCGTCCTTGGTCACGAAGGTGGCCAGGTCGAGCAGCAGGCGGCTGCGGTAGGTGGGACTAATGCCGAACTGCCCGCCCAGCTTGGTGTCCTGCTGCCGCACCTGGGTGCTCAGCACGTCGCGGCCCAGCAGCCCGCCGGTGTTTTGGTAATCCCACTGGTTATAGGTGACTTCGGGCTCAATAAAGTAGGAATACTTGGCCGGCACGCTGATGCGGAACGAGCCGTGCGCGCCATTGTAGAAGCGGCCCAGGCTCACGTCGGCCGAGGCCGTGTAGAGCAGCCGGCGCAGGTAGCGGTATTCGAGCCCGAAGTACAGGTTGTCGATGGGCCGGTTGGAAAGCACGAAGCCCAGCTCCGTGCTCACGTTGTTGTTGCGCTGGGCATCCACGCTGAAGACGTAGCCCTGCCGTGCTGCGTCGTAGCGAATGCGCGGGTAGATGTTCTTGAAATAGTCGTCCGACGCCAGGCGGTAGTAGCCTTCCTCTAAGTCGTCGAGCGTGTATTCGCGGCCGGTCTTCCGGAAAAACCGCGCCGCATACTCGTTCTGGTCGGGCCGCAGGCCGTTCACTTTCACGTCGATGAAGCGGGGCTTGGGGGCCAGCGCCTGGAAGGCCAGCCGGCGCTTCTGGAGCTCGGTCGAGTCGACGCGGCGGCCGATGCGGGCCTTTATTTTTTCCATGTTGCGCAGGGCGGCCGTGTCGCCTTCGGCAATAAAGTCCTTCACCCGGTCGAAGTCGCCCACGCCCATGCCGTCGAGGTCAGGCTGAATGTAGATGCCGTTTTTGCCCACGCTGCCCGTGTCGGCCACGCTCGTGCCCAGAAAGGCCACCGTGCTGGCCAGCAGCTGGTCGTCGTTTTTGGGGTATTTCTTGAAGGCCACGTCGCCCACGTTCACCCCAATGATGATGTCCGGGGCGAAGGTTTTCTTCATTGTATTCGTGGGGAAGTTATCGTACACCGCCCCATCGTAGTAGTACTTGCCGTCGAGGTTGCGGATGGGCCGGAACGCCAGCGGGAAGGCCATCGAGTTGCGAATGGCGTCAGACAACGAGCCCGACTTCTGCTCCACCACCTGCCGCGTAAACACCTCCGAGGCCATGCAGCGGAAGGGCACAAACAGCTTGTCGAAATTGTAGCCGCTGCTGGCCGAGGCCGGCGCCAGCATGCGGGTCAGGGCCAGGTTCAGGTTCAGGTCGTTCACCAGGTTGGTGCTCACCCGCGCCTTGAAGGTCGAGTCGATGGCAATGCCGAGCCGCAGGGCCGAGGGCGAAGGTTCGGCCGTGAGGAAATTGAATGTCTTGCTTTCCAGTGGCTTGCCCGATGTCCAACGCTGAAACTCGGGCGTGAGCACAATCTGCTCAATTTCCTCCGGCGAGTAGCCGGCCGCGTACATGCCGCCCACCACGGCGCCCATGCTCGTGCCCACGATGTAGTCGATGGGAATGTGGTTTTTCTCCAGCTGCTTGAGCACGCCAATGTGGGCCAGGCCTTTGGCCCCACCGCCGCTGAGCACCACACCCACCTTCTGGGCCTGGGCCGAAAACCTAAAAACACCTGCCAGCAGCAGCGCCAGCAGCATCCGGGAGCAAAATTGAGCCATAAAATGCAGAAAAGCGCGCGGCCCAGAGCCGCGCCGCTGCGGCTGGTACGCCGGGCCGGCCCGCTAGGTTTTTGCCGGCCGTAGCCAAGCAACAGCTTGCTGATTGGCAGCGCAATGGCACGGGTAGTGAGGCGTCGACGCGGGGCCGCACATTTATTTCTATAGCAATAATCTATATTGCTATCCTGGCTTGGCGGCGCACCGTCCTGCCGCCATCATCCCTGCCCATTGCTTATGAAAAACGCTTACTGGCTGCTCATCTTGCTATTCTCTATCACGGCCCGGGGGCAGAATTTCCGTCCGTTTCGGCCGGGTGCCTCGTACGAGTTCAGTCAAGTGGGGAGCGACACACTCTACTCGTTGCGACTGGAACGCGCCGGAGTGAGCGGCGGAACCGACTCGGCCTACTTTTTCAATTCCCGCGTCGGTCCTAATCTAGGAGCGTCATACGTAGCCAATTGTCGCAATTGCCGCTATTCAGATAACTTGTTTGGCGGCTATCTGGAAGTACGCAGTGCCGGAACCGCGCAGGAAGAATACCGACTGATTTTTGGTGATTATGCTAATATGCAGTACTTCAAGGTGTTTGTCTTGCGTCCGCGCGCGCCACTCAATCAGGCGTGGGGGCTATACGGACAGGGAAGCGCCGAAACGGCTCGCGTCACGGCCCGCGGCTTAGTTACGGTGCTAGGGCAGACAGACTCGGTGGTGACCATCACGTCTTCGGCTGGCAAAATATGGCGACTTAGTAAAAACAACGGCCTGGTAGAGGGCCCCTCACTGAGTGATGTCCGGCTTCGGGCGGCTAACCGGGTGCGGCAATTGGTGCTAAGCGCAGTGCCCGGCCGCCGTCTGGGCACCGCGCAACTCACGCCCCAGGCTATTTACGATTTTCAGCCCGGCGACGCATTCTGGTACAATACTTCCGAGTATAATAGTGGCGTGCCCGCCCCTTCCCCTTTTATCTACAACTACAACTACGTAGACAGCGTCCTCACGCGCACGGCTAGCCGCACGGGCGACACACTTACCTATCGCATCTGGCACTGCGCGGCTTCCCGCCAAACTTATGGCCAGATTATTACGTTGGTTGTTTCCAGTCGCACAATGTCCCGCTTTGCCCGGGGTACCGGCGAATACGTGCCCGATGGGCCCCGGCAGCGCACCGGAGGCGTTATGCGCGATGCCATCCGTTCGGCGCAATGGAACCGCCGGCCTGTTTGGCGTTACGATGGCCGGTATAGCTGGAGTGGGGGTAGTTTTAGCACCCCTCCCAACGACTCGGTCTGTCTGCAAAGGCCGTGTGTCGACTGCGAACTCTATGAAACTTACGCTGTCGGGCTGGGCCGAACCAACCACATTGAATACAATTCCTCCTGCTGCACCATAACCACCAATTTGATTGGCTATCGGAAAGGCACTGAAACCTGGGGCCAAACGCCGCGCCAAGCCTGTCGGCCCCTGGCCACGGCCGCCAGCCGCCCGGCCGCCACTACGGCCGCCTTTCCCAATCCCTTCGGAGCCGAGCTGTCCGTAGCTTTCACCCTTGCGCATGCCCAGGCTGTGGCCCTCACGTTGCACGACGGGCTGGGCCGCGTGGTGCTGGCCTGGCCGGCGGCGCTGTTGCCGGGCGGCGCTCAGCAGGTGGCGCTCCCTACCACCGGCCTGCCAGCAGGCGTGTACAGCCTGCACTTGCGCTTCGTTGGCGAAGGCCGCACCGAAGTGCTGCGGGTAGCCAAAGCGCAGTAGCGCCGCTTCTTACCACTTCTTAAAAATCACATACACGGCCGCCACCAGCAGCACAAAGCCCACAATGTGGTTCCAGCCCAGCTTGTCCGTTTTGAACACGAACACCGCGCACAGCGTGAACACCGTGAGCGTGATGACTTCCTGAATGACTTTGAGTTGAAACAGGCTGAACGGCCCGCCGTTTTCCTCAAACCCCAGCCGGTTGGCCGGCACCTGAAACACGTACTCAAACAAGGCTAGCCCCCAACTCACCAGGATGACGCCCACCAGCCCCAGCTTGGCAAACCAGGCCATTTTCTTGAACAGGTGCAGGTGGCCGTACCAGGCAAACGTCATGAAAAGGTTGGAAATGGTGAGCAGGATGAGGGAGTAAACGCCTTTCATGAAGGGAAGGGGTAAAGCAAATAAGAACGTCATGCTGAGCTTGTCGAAGCATCTCTACCGCTGAAGTAACTTATTCGTTGCAACGAAGCGATAAAGACGCCTCGGCAAACGGACGTCGGATAAAGCATGACGTTCTTTGGCAGCGGTTATTAGCCTTTTATTCTCATGCCCACGCTCGACCCTGGCATTGGCGAAAAATTCTCGCGCCGCACCCAGCGCGCCATCAACCACGACGGCACTTTCAACGTGCGGCGGCGCGGCGGCCCCCACCAGCACGACCCTTATCAGTGGCTCATCACCATGCCGTGGTGGCCGTTTATCGGCATTGTGGTGGTGTTTTTCACGGTGCTGAACGTGGGTTTTGCGCTGGCCTACATCGCGCTCGGGCTCGATGATTTGCCCGGCGTGGCCGCCCCGCACGGCTGGTGGCAGGACTTTCTCAGCGCCCTGTTTTTCTCCATCCAAACATTCACCTCCGTCGGCTACGGGCACGTGTACCCCGGCAGCAACGGCAGCGGCTTTCTTTCCAGCGTGGAAGCATTGGTGGGTGTACTCACCTTTGCCTTGGCCACGGGCTTGCTATACGGGCGGTTTTCGCGGCCTACGGCGCGCATCCTGTTCAGCCGCACGGCCCTCATCAGCCGCCGGGCCGATGGCACGCCCTGCCTGCAGTTCCGCATTGCCAACCTGCGCAACAGCATTCTCATCGACCTGCAGGCCCGCGTCATCCTCAAAACCGTGGACGAGGCCACCCTCGACCAGCGCTACGACCTGCTGCCCTTGGAGCGCAGCGCCATCAGCTTCTTCCCCCTCACCTGGACGCTGGTGCACGACATCACCCCCGAAAGCCCGCTCTACGAGTTGCAAGCCGAAGACTACGCCCGGCTGGGCATCGAAGTCATCGTGCAGCTCAAAGGCTACGACGACACCTTTGCCCAGGACGTGCACGCCCGCAACTCCTACACCCACGACGAAATCGAGTGGCACCGCCGCTTCATCCGCGCCTACGAAGTCGGCGATGACGGCATCGCCGTGGTCAACCTGGACCAGGTGCACGACACCGAAGCGTTGCGCTAATAAAAACGTCTGTCATCCTGAGCGCAGCGAAGGACCTTATCCAGTCAGAACGTTGTTCGTTCCGTGGTGATAAGGTCCTTCGCTGCGCTCAGGATGACAGACGTTTTCTGTTGTGTATTCCCGATAATGCCAGCTGAAGCCCGCTTACTCGTCGTGCCCCGGCACCACCCGCGTGGGGGCCACAGCGGTTTGTTTGGCCTCCTGCTCCAAGCGCAGCTGCTCTTTTTCGGAAGGCGTGCGCGGCAGCTGGCGCAAATCAGGCGAACCACCGTCTACCCAGCAGGTAAACCAGAAGTCGCCGATGAGTCCCGCTGCGTAGCGCATCTGCCGCTCCACCTGCCCGTTGAGCCGTGCGTGGTAGGCCCGGCTGAACTCGCGTGAGTAGGCCCGCACCGTGTTGTTGCCGCGCTGCTCATAGCCGTATTTCTGGTCGCCTGCCATCTGTGCCGTCAGCTGCTTCTCAAACAGCAGCACCGAATCGACGGCCGCGTGCGAGCGAATCACCGCGGCCCAAATGGCGTTGGTGGGGTTTTCCAGGTATTCGGCCTTGCCCGTAAACAGGTCGTAGTCACTGCTCAGCAGCTCGGGCAGGCGCGATTCCCACAGCCCGTGAATGCCGCGCTGGCCGGTGAGCTGGCCGTTGTAATTCTTGGTGGTGTGCAGCGGCACGCAGGCATCGGCCACGTAATGTCCCAGGTCGGCCGAGAGGCGAAGAATGCGGTCAGTGTCCTTGGCCTTGAAGGCGGCGGTGAGCTGGTTTTTCATGGCCACCACGTTCCAGGGCACAATGCCGTGGCGCTGCAAGGAGTCTTCGCCGTAGCGGGCCACGGCGTCGGCATACTTGCGCGGCAGCTTATACTCGGCGCTGTCGCCGTAGCGGTCCACGTCCAGAAAGTGTTTGGGGGCTTCGTCGGGCACAATGGTGCGGCGCGAGTCAGGCCGCGTAGCATTCACCGTCAGGTAGTCAATGTTGGCTTTGTAGAAGCCTATCATGCCCGGCGGCAGGGTGTACACCGCCAGCCGGTTGAGCAGCCGGTGCCCAAAAAAGCCCCAGGCTTGCGCCCGGTAAGCCACAAACAGTAAGGGCAAGCAAATCAGCAGGAAGTAGCCGTATTTTTTCACGAGTAACAAGATACGGAGCCGGGGGCGTAACTATTCAAAGAAACACTATGAAACCTGTCATCCTGAGCGCAGCGAAGGCCCTTATCACGTTAGAAACTTCTGGCGTGATAAGGGCCTTCGCTGCGCTCAGGATGACAGGATATAAAGTTTACCGCGGGATAAATACCTACCGCCGTTTGCCGTCGGCGGCAAACTTCATGCGGTAGTCGTGCCGCACGTCGCCCTTGCTGATGCGGGCCAGCTTGCCCTTGAGCAGCTGCTTCTTAAAGCCCGAGAGCTTGTCAGTGAACAGCACGCCTTCCAGGTGGTCGTACTCGTGCTGGATGACGCGCGCGGCCATGCCCGAAAATGCTTCTTCGTGCACCTGGCGGTTTTCGTCCTCGTAGCGCAGCACAATGTCGGCGTGGCGCGTCACCAGCTCCCGGATGCCGGGAATGCTCAGGCAGCCTTCCTCAAAGCCCCATTCCTCGCCGGTTTCGCTCACCATCTGCGGGTTGATGAAGGCCCGCTTGATGCCCTGCTCGGGCACTTCGCCCTCTTCCAGCTCGGCCAGGTCTTCCTCGTCGAGCTCCACCATCGGCCCCGAGTCCATCACAAATAGCCGGATGGCCTTGCCAATCTGGGGAGCGGCCAGGCCCACACCGTGGGCCGAGTACATGGTTTCGTACATGTCGGCGATGAGCTGCTTGAGCTCGGCCGCAGGCAGGTCGGCGGGCAGGTTCTTGGCTTTGGTTTTCAGCACGGGGTCGCCGATGGCGACAATGGGGTAAATCATGGTATCAGGGACTATATGGCCGTCATGCCGAGTGCAGCGAAGCACCTCGCGTGCTATAGTAAATAATTACTGGCGGCGGGCAAGATGCTTCGCTGCGCTCAGCATAACGTTTCTTTAAAACAACTAAACCGGTTACACTTCCCGCATCAGCGGCGATTCGAGAAAAGACTGTAAAATGAGCGTGGCGCTGACGCGGTCCACGGTGGCTTTGTCGCGCCGGGCTTTCTGGCCGAGGCCACCGGCCAGCATGGCCGCGTGGGCCATGCGCGAGGTAAACCGCTCGTCGAGTTCGTGCACGGGCACCTCGGGCAGCTCGCGGCGCAGCGTGCGCAACAGGCCCACCACGGCGCTGGTGGCATCGGTGGGCTCGTTGAGCAAGGTGCGGGGCATGCCCACCACCACGGCCCGGAGCGGCTCGCGCTGGTGGTAGGCTTTCACATACGCCACTAGGTCTTTGCTGTGCACAGTTTCCAGCGGCGAGGCTATCATGCACAGCGGGTCGGTCACGGCCAGGCCCACGCGCTTGTTTCCGTAGTCGATGGCAAGGATGCGGGGCATGGCAGGGCAGGAGAAGCGAAAAAAGTGACGCAACCAAGGTTGCAACGGCAAAGATACGGACAGAGGCAGGGAGGTAATCCAAAGCCCGTCGGTAGCAGCATAGCCTGCTGCATCCGACGTTTTGAGTCGGCATTGCCCAGGCCGCAACTCGCCGTGAATAAAGGCTGCTTCATCGAAAGTGATTCATGCCGGTATAAATAAAGTTACAAATTGCAGCGCGTTTTTGCTGGCATTCTTAATTCGCCATAAATTGTAATATGGCAATAAGAAGGCCTGTTGTTTACTTAATTTAAGATTGTCATAGGATAAATCTTATAAAGTGTCGGGATGCAATATTTGGGGCTTTTAGGCTGAGAAAATTTCAATAGCTTTGAACTCCATTATTCTATACCCTATTCGAACACTTCTATTCTTTACATGTCCGATTCGCCGTTCGATTCTTTAAAGAAGACCCGGCCCGTTGCCTCCCGGCGGCGGGCTGGGCTGCGGCAAATTCTCATGCTGGGACTGGCCATGGGCTGCGGCGTGCTGGTGGCCAACAACCCCTTCCGACCCTCTTCCGAAAACCCCGATGCTACCGCCCGTGGCTACCTGCGCTTCAAGGAAATACTGAGCTACGTGGACCGTGACTACGCCGACTCGGTGGATACCGAGGGCCTGGCCGACTACGCCGTGACGCAGATGCTGGAAAAGCTCGACCCGCACTCGGTGTACATCCCGGCCCGCGACCGGCAGAAGACCGATGCTTTCCTGCAGAGTGACTACGACGGCGTGGGCATCGAATTCAACGTCTTCCGCGACACCGTGACGGTGGTGGCCCCGCTCAGCGGCGGCCCGGCCGAGCAAGCCGGCGTGCAGCCCGGCGACCAGATTCTGAGCATCGGGGGCAAGCGTGTGTCGGGGGCCCGCCTCAGCACGGCCCGCCTTAGCGAGCTGCTGCGCGGCCCGCGCGGCAGCAGCCTCACCCTGGAGCTGCGCCGCCGGCATCTGGCTCAGCCGCTGCGCCTGAGCGTGGCCCGCAGCCGCATTGCCAACTCGTCCATCGACGCGGCTTATCTAGTGGATGACCAGACCGGCTACATCAAGGTGAGCCGCTTCGCTTCGAATACTTACGACGAGTTCAAGGCCGCATTGGTCGATTTGCGGCGGCAGGGCCTCACGCGCCTCGTGCTCGACCTGCGCGGCAACCCCGGCGGCTACCTCGACCGCGCCACCCGCCTGGCCGATGAGTTCATCGGGGGCTCGCGCAAAATCGTGTACACCGACGGCAAGGGCGAGCAGTACGACTCGCAGACCTACGCCAAAGTGGCCGGCGAATTTGAGGAAGGCGCCCTGGTGGTGCTCGTGGACGAAGGCAGCGCCTCGGCCGCCGAGGTGGTGGCCGGCGCCCTGCAAGACCACGACCGCGCCATCCTCGTTGGCCGCCGCACCTTTGGCAAAGGCCTCGTGCAGCAACCCATTGCCCTGAGCGACGGCGGCGAGCTGCGCCTCACCATTGCCCGTTACTACACGCCGGCCGGCCGCTCCATTCAGAAGCCCTATGGCGCCAACTACGCCGAATACAGCGCCGACGTGGCCAACCGCGCCGCCCGCGGCGAGCTGCAGTCGGCCGACAGCGTGCACTTTGCCAAGGAACTGCGCTTCCGCACCGACCACGGCCGTACCGTGTACGGCGGCGGCGGCATCATGCCCGACGTGTTTGTGCCGCGCGACTCGGTGGCCCACTCGGCGTATTACACCAAGCTGCTGGCCCACGGCGTGCCCCGCGCCTTTGCCCTAAGTTTCTACCAGGGCCACAAGGCCGAGCTAGAAGGCCTGCGCTTTGAGCAGTTCAACGCCACCTTCCGCATTTCCGATGCGCAGCTGGCGAGCCTCACAGCCCAGGCCGCCCAAGATGGCGTGAAGGCCGACGGGGCCACCGTGCGCCGCTGCGCGCCGCTGTTGCGCAACCTCCTCAAGGCTTACATTGCCCGCAGTGCCTACGGCCTAGTGCCCTACTACACGGTGCTGCGCGAGCAGGACGCCGAGCTGCAAAGCGCCCTGCACGCCGTGAGCGACAGCTCGGCCCAGCTGGCGCTGCTGGGGAAGTAGGAGCAGGAGATGTCTGTCATTGCGGGACATTTGTCATTGCGAGCGAAACGCAGTGGAGCGCGGCAATCCGTCCTTGTCTCAGCGACCTGCCTTCTATTGTGACAAAGCCTTGGTGCCAGTGCGGTACCGGGGCTTTAGCTTCGCTGACCTACGGTTCTGGTGAAAGGGAGTGTCTGGCATTGACAGGACGGATTGCTTCGGCTCCTCCTCACAATGACAGATGGTGCATTTTGCGCGCAAAACAGCTGGGGTTCTTACCTTCACTGCTCCATTTTCCCCACCCCGCCCCATGTCGCATTACCACCGCCTCGGCCAGATTCCGCGCAAGCGCCACACCCAGTTTCGGCAGCCCGATGGCTCCTTGTATTCGGAGCAATTGGTGGGCACGCTGGGTTTTCACGGCGTGTCGTCGCTGCTCTACCACGTGCACCCGCCCACCCAGATTAAGCATGTGGGCGAGCCCAAGCCCTTCGCGCCCAAGCTGCTGAAAGACCGGCCCCTGCAGCCCGAGCACCTGCGCACGCTCGCCCAAACTACCACCGGCGGCGACTACCTGGCCGCCCGCCAAACGCTGCTCGGCAACGCCGACGTGACCATGAGCATCTGCAACCCCACGGAGAAGCGAATGGATTACTACTACAAAAACGCCCAGGCCGACGAGGTGATTTTCGTGCACGAAGGCCGCGGCGAGCTGTGGAGCCAGATGGGCAAGGTGGCCTTCGAGCCCGGCGACTACGTGGTGGTGCCGCGCACCATCATTCACCAGCTGCACTTCGAAGAAGGGCCGGTGCGGCTCATGATTATCGAGTCGTTCAGCCCCGTGGAAACGGTGCGGCGCTACCGCAACCACTTCGGCCAGCTGCTGGAGCACTCGCCCTACTGCGAGCGCGACATGCGCCCGCCCACCGAGCTGCTGCCCCACGAGCAGCCCGAGGGCGACTATCTGGTGCGCGTGAAAAAGGAGGGCATGCTGCATGAGCTGACCTACGCCCACACGCCCTTCGACGTGGTGGGCTGGGACGGGTATTTCTACCCCTACGCCTTTAGCATCCACGATTTTGAGCCCATCACCGGGCGCCTGCACCAGCCGCCGCCCGTGCACCAGACGTTTGAGGGGCACAACTACGTCATCTGTTCCTTCGTGCCGCGTTTGTTCGACTATCACCCGCTCAGCATTCCGGCGCCTTACAACCACGCCAACGTGGACTCGGACGAGGTGCTGTACTACGTGGCCGGCAACTTCATGTCGCGCAAGGGCGTCGATTTGGCGTCTTTCACCTGGCACCCCACGGGGCTGCCCCACGGCCCGCACCCCGGCACCGTGGAAGCCAGCATTGGCAAGACCGAAACCCACGAGCTGGCCGTGATGGTGGACACCTTCCGCCCGCTCTACCTCACCGAAGCGGCCCTGCCGTATGTGGATGCCCGCTACCCCATGAGCTGGAACCCCGGCTTCGTGCCCGACCCGCCGCGCTCGGCCGACATGATGGATTGAGCTGGAAATGCGTAACTTCATCGGGTTGCCGGGCCGCTGTGAGCGAACTTTTTAGCGGCCGCATTGCGTATACCGAAACCTAACCAACCGTTTGACCATCTATGAAAAAATTACTTTTCCTCGCCCCGGCGCTGGTGCTACTGACGGTATTCGGCTGCAAAAAGAACCCGCTCGATGAGCTGCTGACATTTACCGTAGACGTGTCGCAGAACTCGCGCATCCCCCCGCCCAGCATTTTTTACACGGGCCTGCCCAAGCCGGTTTCCATCATCACGAACTCGGAGGCATCGTTTCGCAACAACAAGACCACTCGCGACAAAGTCAAGAACGTGCTGCTCGACCAGATGCAGCTCACGTTGGTGAGCCCGTCCACGCTCAACTTCGACTTTCTGGATAGCCTCAAGGTGTACATCAACACCCCGAAAACCAACAACCGGATTATGCTCGCCTACCTCTACAACCCGCCCAGAGGAGCGAAAACCCTGACGCTGGTGCCCACCACCGAGCGCCTCGACGACTACCTGAAATCGGAAACCTACGAGCTGACGGTGTATAGCCGGCAACGGCCCAACTACTTCGTCCGCGACTCGCTCACCATTCGTTCCGACACGCGCTTTAAAGTGACGGCCAACTCGCTGTAAGCCCATTTGGCCCAGGCTTCTAATAAAAAAGCCGACCCTCGCAGGTCGGCTTTTTTGTTGCATTGATTGCACCGGGCGGGCCGGGCAGCTGCGTTATTTGACCACCGCAATGCGGTTGTAGTGGTCCATCATTTTGGCGATGTCGGCCGGGCGGGTGTAGTCGAGGTGCTGGGTGTTGGCGAAGGTGCGCACGTCGTTGGCCCGGCTGCCGAAGAGGCGCAGCACGGCCGATTCGGTGGGCTCCAGCGGACGCAGAGGCTCGGTACCCACGGTGCCGGGGCCGGCCACCAGCGTGCCCACCAGGGGGCGCTTGCTGGTGGTGGCCTCGTCAGCCGGGGCATACAGCCAGGCCAGCAGCAGCGGGCCCGCGTCGATGGCGGTGAGAACTTCCACGTACTCGCGGCGGGTGCCGGCGCTGCCTTCTTTCACCAGGCGCGAGCGGAAGCGGCGCACCGGGGCGGCGGGGTCGCCGGCCTCGCCCAGGTCGAAGCCGCGCAGGCTGCTGGCGGGCCAAAAGTGCGTCGATTCGAGGTCGATGGAGTCCTGGGCTTCGAGCAGGTGCAGGCCCGCGTGGTAGCGCAGGCCGGGCACTAGCAGGGAGCGGCCATCGGCGGTGCGCAAATAGCCCAATTGAAAAGCAGGGCCGCCCACGAACCCACTAGTTTGTTGCTTCAGCGAAGCGCGGTAACCCTCGGCCACGGCGCCGGTGTTGGCTTGCTGGTAAGCCACGCGTGCATCGGCTACGTCGCGCGAGGTTTGGGCGGCGGCAGGCGCGGCCCCGCTCACGGCCGCGGCAAAAAGGAGTGATAAGCAGAAAGAAGTTTTCACGAATAATGAAGTAAAGCCTATAAGGAAAGGCACAAAATTACAACGCCAACGGCTGTCGTGGGCCAGGCAAAAAAGTAGTTGCCGTGGCCTTAACGGCTGAATTTCACGAAGTCAGCAGCAGAATATGGCTATTTGCCCTGCTGGTTGTAGTATTCCACCATGCGCAGCACCTGGGCCAGGTCGGTGTAGCTGAGGTGTTCCTTGGCGGCATAAGCTTCTACCTGAGCAGCGCGGGTGCCAAACAGCCGCAACACGTCCCGCCGATTGAGCGAGAGGGCCCGCAGGGGCTCCTGCGGCGTGGAGGAGGGACCCGCCAACACCACCTGGCCGATTTCGGTGCGGGCCGGGCGGGTTTCGGTGTGCAGAATGGGGTCGAGCACGGCGTCGTCGTGCACGTAGTGGTGCAGCACGGCCAGCACCAGGAAAGCGTTGTCGTCGGGCGTGAGCACTTCCACAAAGTTGCGCTCGGTGCCTCCGTTGCGCACCAGGAAGGTGCGGAAATGCCGCGTATCGGCCCCTTTACCCATATAAAAGCCGTCGAGGCTACCGGGCGGCCACACGTGGCTGCCGGTCGAGTCGCGCACTTCGAGCAGGTGCAGGGCCACGTTGTACTTCATGGCCGGCACGCGCACGCGGCGCTTGTTGGGCAGCACCAGCACGCCGGGCTGGTCGACGCTGACGAGGTAGGCTTCGGGCGCCTTGATGAGGTCTTTGCGCATGCGTTCCAGCGCGCCCGGCGAGTTGGCCTGCTGGTAGATGCCCAGGGCCACTTCGCCCAAGTCGCGCGTGTAGGTGGGCTGGGCGCGGGCTGGCGTGAGCAAGCCACTGACGGTGAGCGCCAGGCCGACAAAGAGAGAGGTAAAGGGACGTTTCATGGAGAAAATAGTTGGAACCTTGTGGCGTTGGCAGAAAGAGTGCCAAAGCATGGCGCAGGCCCGCAGTGCCGGTGCCTACCGGTTGCGGCCGTACTGCTCGTGGCTGCTCACCCAGTCGGAACTGCTGATGGCGGCGCCCAGGCTTAGCTCGCCGGCCAGCACCACGCCGGCCACTATTTCGGCAAACTTGCGCACCGTGCCGCGGCCCACGCAGCCCAGCATTTGCAGGCACTCGTTTTGGGTGGCCAGGCCGGTGCCGCCGCCGTGCGTGGCCACGATGAGCGACGGAATGGTGATGCTGATGTACAAGTCCCCGTCCTTGGTCACTTCCGAATACAGAATGCCCGCGCTCGACTCGCTCACGTTGGCCACGTCTTGCCCGGTGGCGATGAACAGGGCCGTGATGCCGTTGGCCGAGTGAGCGCCGTTGTTGTTGGCGCCCGAGATGAAGGCGCCCACGTTGCTCACCTGGCCGTGGTAGGCCAGCTGCTCGGGCGTCACGCGCATGCGCTGCATCAGCACGTCGCGCTTCACCACGGCCTCGGCCACCACGCGCTTGCCACGGGTGCGCATCACGTTGATTTGCGAGGCTTTTTTATCAGTAGCAAAGTTCGATTCGAGGTAGAAGTGCTCGATTTTCGGGCCCTTGTAGTTTTCCAGAATCCAGGAGCAGGCCGCGAAGGTGGCGCGGCCCACCATGTTTTGCCCCGCCGCGTCGCCGGTGCTGAAATTGAAGCGCAGGTAAGCAAACTTGTTGCTCAAATACGTGTCGATGTACTGCAACTTGGCCACGCTAGACGTGCTTTCGGCCTGCGGCCGAATCTGGTTGATGTTGTCTTCCACCCACTTGCCAAAGTCGCGGGCCCCACGGGCATCGTCGAATACGAACACCGGTGCCCGCTGCATGGCATCGCCAATGACGGTGCACTTCACGCCGCCGCACAGGTTCAGCACCTGCATGCCGCGGTTGTAGCTGGCCACCAGCGTGCCCTCGGTGGTGGCCATTGGAATGAGGAAATCGCCCTGCGCGTGCTCGCCGTGCACGGTGAGCGGCCCGGCCAGGCCCACCGGAATCTGGGCCACGCCCATGAAATGCTCGCAGTTACCTTTCAGCACGTGCGCATCGAATGAGTACTCCTTCAGGTGTTTAAATTCTTTGCCCGAAAATTCCTCGGCAAAGCGCTGGCGGGCCGCAATGGCGGCTTCGGCGTAGTCGTCCTCGTCGGAGCGCGGGATGCGGGGCTTGTGCATGGCGGCGCCTACAATGGCGTCTTCCACTTCCACGTGCAGCTCGCCGAAGGCATCGGTGCTGAACCAGGCCTGCACCGGGTGCATGCCCTCGGGCAGGGCCGGCGTGGCCAGCCGAATGGTGAGGGAGCGGCCCACGGGTAGGTCGATGGCCTGGCCGTCCGCGTTAATCTGGCTGGCGGGGCGCTGCTCGCCGTCGCCCAGGTCCACTACTATCTGCTCGGCTGGCACTATCGTCTCCCCAATCTTCACCTGCTTGAAGCCGGTCACCTTCACGGTGTCGAGCCGGTTTTTGATGCTGAAGGCCACGCCTTGGTTGTCGGGCAGGTTGTGCAGGCTGCCGCGCGTGTAGAGCAGCTTGAGAAGCATGGGGCTGGGCGTGAAGACCATGGGAGCGGTGGGGTTGAGGTTGTGTGGAAGTGAAGTGGCGAAGAAGCGCGGGGGGAAGATGGGGAATTTTGGGCGGAATCGGCAAGCTGCCGCTACGCTGCGGGGCTCACTGTAGGCAAATAATCATGGAGAAAGATAATTGCACGCTCACATTCACACCGTTTTGCTGCCCCGGTCGAAAAGGAGGCAGGGCGCGAATAGCGCGTACCACTTCCGCATCGAGTGCCGCAATGCCGGAGCTGCGGGCAAGGCGGGCCTGCCGAATGGCGCCCGTTTCGCTGACGATAAAAGTGGCCACAAACCGGTTGGGCGCTTCCTGAGTGGTGGCTGGCAGGTGAATATGCCGCTGCAGGTATTGCCGCCAGGCGGCATCTCCGCCACCCGTTCGAAACTCAGGCATGCGCTCCACGAAAAGGAATACGGGCGCCGCCCCAACCGGGGTGTGCGAAATATGAGCAGCCTGGGCCGCAACAGTTGAACTTCTGCAGCAGAATGCCCCGGTCAAAACCAGCACCAGCCAAATAAGCGGCCCCGCGACAGTATTTGAAGTGCTGGAATGTACGACCACGGCTATTTTAGCTTAAAGTTCACTGGCAGCACCACGTCTACGCTAACTGGGTGGCCATTTTGCATACCCGGCTCGAAGCCAACCATTCCCCCAATGGTTTTCAATACGGCAGCGTCCACTTGCGGGCTAAACCCCCTGATTACTCTCGCGTTGCTGGGAAGCCCATCGGCACCCACCGTGAAGGCCACGAAAATGCGTCCGGAAGCGCCCTCACCTGCCAGAACATCCGGCGCCGGCCAGTTGGTGTGCCGCTGCAGGTAGTCGGCCATCGCCCGGACGCCACCGCCCCGGAAAGTTGGCATGTGCTCCACCACCACGCCCAGAAACGGCAGCCGGTTCTTATCTGCCAACGCCGCCGAATCCTGCTTTGAGGCTTCTGTGTGCGCTTGCGCTGGCTGTGTTACTAGCTGCTCATAGTCAATTCCCCGTCGCCGCACCTGCGCCCACGCCTCGCGCGCCGTGAGGCCCTGGCCCACCACCAGCACCAGCGCCAGCAGAAACCAGCGCAGCCGCCGCGGCAGGGTAGGGGCGGGGGCCACCTGCGCCTGCCGAAAGCTGCCGCACACCTGCCCATTGGGCGAGGCGGCGCGGGCGGCGGCCAGGTCGGCCAGGGGGTCGGGGCTTTGGCTGAAATCCTGCACCACGCGCTGGCACTGGCCGCAGAAGCTTCCCCGCGGATGCGCCGCAAACGCGGCCCGGTCGACGGGGCAAGGGTTCAGCACCGCGTTGAAAGTGGGTAATTGAAGAAGCATAGAAATAAAACCAAGCGAACCCGGGCTAATTGACGTGCGCCCGGAATAGCTGCCTAACGCTAGCGGCCGGTTATTTAGCACGTTGGGTGGGCGGCTAAGTTGAGGCCGGTAAAGTATTTGGCAAACCGGACCGTTTGCAAGGCGGAGCCGGCGGCAGATTCACAATCTGTTCACTCACCGGGTGCGTACTTGCCCTGTTTAAAACCCTCGCGCACCGGCGCGGTTTATAGCCGCTGCGCAGCCGCCAACGCCCTTTCGGCAGGGCAAGGGCTGCGCCGGGCATGTTATCTTTGTATGTCGGTTGGCCTTCCCGCCGGCCGCCTCTTTTCTGCTATGGCTCTATCTGCTGATTACCCACGCTTTACCCTCGGCCACGCCCTCACGGCCGAGCAGCGGGCTTTTTTCGCTAAATACGGTTTCCTGCACTTTCGCCCGTTCGCCTCGCCCGAACACGTTCAGCAAATTCTGCAAGCCACGCAGGAGGTGCAAGCCAAGTGGCTGGCTGAGGGCGTGGAAAAAGTGAACGGCGTGCCCATCAAATACGGCAAGGACGTGGACGGCTCGCGCATTGTGCAGCGCTTTGCCTTCGCCTCGCAGCACCATCCCGTGCTGCACGAGTTGCTGCAGGATGAGCGGTTCCGGGCCCTGTTTCCGCTGCTCGAAGCCGAAGGCGGCCGCGTGGGCGAAAACGAGAAAGACGGCCTCGTAGTGAACCACTACGTAAACGTGCCCGGCTCCGAGTTCAGCCAGATGGGCTGGCACACCGATTCGCTGCGCGACGTGTTCTACGGCAAGCGCATCGGGCCCATGCTCAACGTGGGCCTGCACCTCGACGGCACCAAGGCCACCAACGGCGGCCTGCGCGTGATACCTGGCACCCACCGCCAGGGCTTGCACAAGATGCTGTTTCGCAAGAAGTACTACAAAGACGTGTACTACGACCCCAACGAAATGGCCATCGAAACCGAGCCCGGCGACCTCACCGTGCACGACGGCCGCATGTGGCACCGCGTGGCCCAGTCGCCGCTCATCGGCGAGGCCAGCCGCCGCCGCGTGATGTACGTGCCCATCATCGCAGGCAAGTACCAGCCCAAGAGCGAAGACAGCCCCACGCCCTTCTACCTGCGCTTCCTGCACTTGGTGAAGTAAAAAACGCTTGTCATCCTGAGCGCAGCGAAGGACCCTCTCACGGCTAAACGGTTTCCAGTAAATCAATCGGCGTAAACGTGAGAAGGTCCTTCGCTGCGCTCAGGATGACAAACATCCCACTAATTTAATCCACCATGTACGCACTCGTCACCGGCGCTTCGCGCGGCATTGGCCGCGCCATTTCCCTGCAACTAGCCCGGCGCGGCTACGACCTGCTGCTGGTGGCCCGCTCCGAAGACCAACTCACGGCCCTGGCCGAGGAAATCAGCCAAAAACACCAGCGCCAGGCCAAAGTGCTGGCCCTCGACCTGGCTGCCCCCGGTGCCGCCGAAACCGTGACCGCCTGGGCCACCCAGCAAACCGACCAGCTGGCCGTATTGGTGAACAACGCCGGCTACGGCCTCTGGGGCCGCTTTGAGCAGTTGGGCCTGGCCGAGCAGCAAAACATGCTGCAATTGAACATGCATCTGCCCGTGGCCCTCACGCACGCCCTGCTGCCGGTCCTGCACCGGGCGTCTAAAGCATACATCCTGAACGTAGCCAGCACGGCCGCCTATCAGGCGGTGCCCTCGCTCTCGCTCTACGCGGCCAGCAAGGCGTTTCTGCTGAGTTTCAGCCGCGGCCTGCGCTACGAGTTAAAAGCTAGTAATATATCGGTGACGTGCCTGAGTCCCGGTGCCACCACCACCAGCTTTGCTGACCGCGCCGGCATGGGCGCCGAGCTGCAAGCCACCGCCAACAAGGTCTCGATGACGCCCGAAGCCGTGGCCGAAGCCGCCGTGGCGGGCCTGCTGGCCGGCGAAGCTGAAATCATTCCCGGCGTGCTCAACAAGGTGTCGGCCGGCCTCACCAGCGTGGTGCCCAAGGGCATTGTGGAGAAAATCGCGGCCGGGATTTACGAGAAGTATTTGTAGGGCTAGGTGGTCATTTTGAATCAGATTTCATAAAAGTGAAAGCCCCAAACCTGAGTGGTTTGGGGCTTTCACTTTTATGAGTCATGGTTTTTTTGAGAAACCCACAAGTTTACAAAACTCATCTACTTGGCGTATTTTGTAAACTTTGATTCGTAGACGAGTTTCTTAGACTCGCCAAGTACCGCGGTAGCTTGTTGGCATCTGGTGGCGGGAAATTATTGGCCGTTTATTGAAACGAGGAATATGTCAGCCGACTGGTCACGCTAACGCCACCTTCGCTCTGGCCTCCACAGGGAGGCTAATATGCTCTTTCCTGGCAATAAATGGGCCCGAATGCCTCATCTGGGGGCGTATGAGAATAAAGCCCCACCAAAAAGCCGCTAGGTTCGGGCAGGTGTAGCGGCCTTCCGAAGGAGGCAATCCCGGGGCTTACCCGGCGTCGCCGGACCTGGAAACGGTGGGCTCCGGGGCGTTGCGGGTCCGGGCCGAAGCCAGCAGCCTGCCGGCGTCGCGGTGCAACGCCGTCGCCGCGCGGGCCACCAGTTCGTTCAATTCCACGCCCGGCAGGGCCCCACCCAGCACGTTGATGACCGCGAGGCAGACCAGGGCGAGCCCCGCCGTGAGCAGCGCGGCTGCCCGGAACAACAGATGGGCGTAGAACTGGAGCAGGGGCATCTGGCGGGGCGGCAAAAGCAGAAAGGTGAGTCCTTCCGGCGGGCTAATATATGGAAGAAACCTAGGCCAGCACCCGGGCGCGGGTGGCCGTGTCCACTGGGTTGGTCAGCCTCCCTGAACTTGCGTTCAGGAAAACGGTCGCGCCCTAGACTTACTGCGTCTCGACAAACGAGGTTTTTGGAGCGTTTTTTGAAGGGAATGGAGCTCAAGACGGTCATGACCCATCCCCGCTTCGGGCACTTGGCCGGGACCGTTCTGCTTGTAGAGCGCTTTGAGCAAAATGCAACCTCGTTCATTAGTTGCCGGTCAAACCGATACACTCCACCTCTTTCCCCGCTACGCCCATGAAAACGTTCCTGTGTTTGCTGGCTGCCGCTTCGCTAGGAGGTTGTCAACAACAAATGGTGGCCCCAGTGCCAGCCGCCACAACCGCGGCGCCGCTGGCTTCCGTGCAGGGGCGGATTGTGGCTGTCGAGCCCACCAAGCTCATTGCCTCCTTCAACGTCTCGCCTGTGCGCTGGCGGTGGCGGGTGGAGCTGGCGCCCCCGCTGACCCTGCCGGGCAACCCCAACAGCCACACGACGGCCTTTTCGGAAGTGAAAACCTTTTCCTTCGCCGTCGCCGACACGGCCGCGTTCCGCCCCGGCACGCGCATCTCCTTCACCTACCAAGTCCTGCCCTGGAGCCCCCCGCAGTGGTATTCCATCCCGGAAGCCATCTCTGCCGCCCCACGGCCGCCGCATTATGACTTGCCGGAAGTCACGCTGGCCAACGTTCAAGCCTTGTAAACCATCCCCAGTCGGTTCACGCAAAAGGTAGCTATTCTAAAATTAAGGGCGCTTGAATGAATCCCTAAAAAAGCCCCGAAAATTTACATTTTCGGGGCTTTTAGGTGCATTGCGAAGAATATTCAAAGAGGAATAGAATCTTGAGCGGCGGGTTGCTGCTTTGTTACTCGCCCCGCCAGCCAGTAGGCCAGCCAGGCAAACAGCGGGGCGGCCAGCACGTCGTAGCTGTAGTGCACACGCTGGATGAGCACCAGCATGCCCACGGCCACCGTCATCAGCAGCAGGGCGCGGCGCAGCTTGCGGCCGCGCACGACCAGCGCGAGCAGCGTCATGGTGGCGGTGTGGCCCGAGAAAAACAGGTCGCGCACGATGGGCTGCGTGGTCACCTCAAAAATGCGGTCCATCACCGGGTCGCGCAGCAGCACCAGGGCCGCGGGCGGGTCGAGGGGCAGCAGCCACAGCGTGCCCATGCGCAGCAACTGCAGAAACAGGTAGGCCCACAGGGCCCGCAGCAGCAGGTTGGGGCGCGGCAGCAGGTACACCAGCGTACCGGCCACGGCGCCGTAAATCAGCGCAAAGGTGGGCACCGATACGTCGTGCACCGGCAGCAGCGCCAGCAGCGGGTCGGCCAGTCGGTGGCCCGGGCGGGCCTGAATGAAGTGAAAGAAGCCCGGCACCACCGATAGCAGCGCGGCCATCAGCAGCAGCACCAGCGCCAGGCGCAGCCGGTAGCCGGGGCGGGCCCAGGCCGCTGCCCAGGGAGCCGGGCGGGTGGGCAACGAGGCAGAATCGGCAGGAGAGGAGTTAACCGGTTTTAAGAGAGTAGCCACAGAGTTAAGGCAATCAAATAATTAACCAGGAAGAAATACTGCTGCAAAAATACGGCACAAGCTCGACCGCCGCGCGGAAGCCGGTAGCATTAACGTAACATTGCAACCTGCCTGCAGGTGCCGCTGCGGGTCCATTCACCGCTAAAATTGGCTTCTCGATGCGCTCCACTTCTACATTTGCCCTACTCACGGCCACTGCGGCCTTTGCCCTGGCTGCGCCCGCCGCACAAGCCCAAAACACAGCCCTCAATGCCCGCATTGCCCAATTGGCCGCCCAGGAAGAAACCAAAGTGATAGCCTGGCGGCGCGACATCCACGAGCACCCCGAGCTGGGCAACCAGGAAACCCGCACCGCTGCCCTCATTGCCGCCCACCTCAAAAAGCTGGGCCTGGAAGTGCAAACCGGCGTGGGCCGCACCGGCGTGGTGGGCGTGCTGCGCGGCGGCAAGCCGGGCCCGGTGGTGGCCCTGCGTGCCGACATGGACGGCCTGCCCCTCACCGAAAGCAACGACCTGCCCTTCGCCTCCAAGGTGAAAACCACCTACCTGGGCCAGCCCGTGGGCGTGATGCACGCCTGCGGCCACGACACCCACGTGGCCATGCTCATGGGCGCCGCCGAAGTGCTCAGCCAAGTGAAAGCCGACTTGCCCGGCACCGTGAAATTCATTTTCCAGCCCGCCGAAGAAGGCTCCCTGCCCGGTGTGGAGGGCGGCGCCAAGCTCATGGTGAAGGAGGGCGTGCTCGACAAGCCCAAGGTGGACGCCGTGTTCGGGGTGCACATTCAGGCCCAGACCGAGGTGGGCAACCTGAGCTACCGCCCTGGCGGCGAAATGGCTTCCTCCGACCGGTTTACCATCAAGGTGCACGGCAAGGGCGCCCACGGCGCCTACCCCTGGAACAGCGTGGACCCCGTGGTGACGGCTGCGCAGATTATTCTGGGCCTGCAAACCATCGTGAGCCGGCAGGTGAAGCTGATTGACGACGCGGCCGTTGTCACGGTAGGCACCATCAACGGCGGCGTGCGCTACAACGTCATCCCGCCCGATGTAGAGCTGAGCGGCACCATTCGGGCCCTCAACCCCGAAGTGCAAAAGCAAATCTGGGCCAGCATCCGCCGCATTGCCACCAACATTGCCGAGAGCGCCGGGGCCACCGCCGACGTCAGCATCGAGCCCTACGTGCCCGTGACCACCAACGACCCCGCCCTCATGGCCCGGATGCTGCCCACGCTGCAGGCGGTGGCCGGCCCGGCGCATGTGCACGAAATTAAGGCTGTGACGGGTGCGGAGGACTTCTCTTTTTACCAGGAGAAGGTACCGGGCCTGTTCCTGTTCGTGGGCGGCATGGCCAAGGGGCAAGACCCCGCTACTGCGGCCGACCACCACACGGCCGGCTTCCGCATTGATGAGAGCGGGTTGACGCTAGGCGTGAAGACACTGTCGACCTTAGCCGCCGACTACCTCAACCGTACCCAAAATCAGCAAAAATAAGTCCAGTTTGCTCGTTTCAAGGTAAAGGATTATTTCAATTTGGCTGAGTGCAAATTCATCTTCATGAATTGTATAAAATTTTGGCATTAACATTAAAATTTTTAATCGATAACGTTTGCGGATTGAAATAATGTCTAGGTTGCGAAGGCAAAAGCACGAATATTGCAAAAAGTGCTAAGCCTTTCCCACCACATTTTTCATCCATTTAAATGAGAAAACAATACTCAGCTGTAGCATTAACTCTGCTCGGCGCCTTGGCCGCTACCACGGCTCACGCTCAGGATGCCGCGCGCATCCAAACCAAGGTTTTGGGCGACGACAAACAGCCCGTGCTGGTGCAATTCAACGCCGAAGGCAAGATGGCCCTGCGCGGCCTGAGCGGCGAACAGGTGCTGCGGCAGCAGCTGGCCCTTACCAACGCCGACCAGATGCGCGTGGCCCGCGTCGAAACCGACCAACTGGGCTTCACGCACCAGAAGTTCTCGCAGTACTACCAAGGCATTCGGGTAGAGCACGCCGACTACACGGTGCACGCCAAGGGCGGCACGGTAGAAAGCATCAGCGGCGACTTCGAGCGCATTTCGGGCCTGAATACCACGCCCGGCCTGAATGAGAGCACCGCTCTGAGCCGCGCCCTGGCCCACGTAGGTGCCCGCAAGTACATGTGGCAAACCAATGAAGCCAACGCCAACGAATTCGCCCCGACCGGCGAGTTGGTGATTGTGCGTGATATGCGCCAAGGCGCTGAGAACGGCCCGCTGGTGCTGGCCTGGAAGTTCAACGTGTACGCCGCGCAGCCCATTAGCCGCTCCTACGTGTATGTGGACGCCCACACCGGCCAGGTGGTGTTGCAAGACAACATCATCAAGCACGCGGCGGCCACCGGCACCTTTGCCACGGCCTACAGCGGCACCCGCTCGTTTGCCGACGGCACCACCACCGGCGGCTATTTCCTGCGCGAAACCACCCGCGGCCTCGGCATCCAGACCTTCAACTGTAAGAAGAGCAACAGCTATACTTCGGCCACCGACTTCATCGACGCCGACAACAACTGGACGTCGGCCGAGTACAACAACGCCAACTTCGACAACGTGGCCGGCGACGCCCACGTGGGTGCCCAAGCCACCTACGACTACTGGAAGAACGTGCACGGCCGCAACTCCTACGACAACGCCGGTGCCATCATCAAAAGCTACGTGCACTTCGACGACGTGCCCGGCGGTGCCGGCTACGAAAATGCCTACTGGGACGGCGTGCGCATGACCTACGGCGACGGCGCTACCCGTTTCCGCCCCCTGACGGCCCTGGACGTGTGCGGCCACGAAATCGGCCACGCCGTGTGCGAGAAAACGGCCAACCTGACCTACGCCAACGAGTCGGGCGCCATGAACGAAGGCTTGTCCGACATCTGGGGTGCCAGCATCGAAGCCTACGCAGTGGCCAATCTGGGTTTCACTTCGGGCGGCGTGAAAGCGAAGTCGACCTGGCTCATTGGCGAGGAAATCGACAAACAGCAGGCCGCTTTGCGCTCGATGAGCGACCCGAAATCCTTGGGCCAGCCGGCTTATTACAAGGGTCAGTACTGGGCGCCGCTGTCGTCGGCGCCCTCCAATGCCAACGACCAGGGCGGCGTGCACACCAACTCGGGCGTGCTCAACCACTGGTACTACATCCTGGCGGTGGGCAAATCGGGCACCAACGAAGGTGGCAATACCTACAGCGTGACCGGCCAGGGCATTGATGCTGCTGCCAAAATCACCTTCCGCATGGAAAGCGTGTATATGACGGCCAGCTCGACCTACGCCCAGGCTCGCACCTACGCCATCCAGGCCGCTACCGACCTCTACGGTGCCGGCTCGGCCCAGGTAATTGCCGTAACCGATGCTTGGTATGCTGTGGGAGTGGGCGCGTCTTACGCCGGCGGTGGCACCACCACGCCGCCCCCCACCACTACTACCTACTGCACTATCAAAGGCACCAGCCAGGCCTATGAGTGGATTGACCTCGTGCAGCTGGGCAGCATCAACCGCACTTCCGGTAAAGATGGCGGCTACTACAACGGTACGGCGCTGAGCACCAGCGTGGCCGCTGGCTCGTCGCAGACCATGTACTTCTCGGCTGGCTTCACCAGCACCGCCTACACCGAGTACTGGAAGGTGTACATCGACTACAACAAGAACGGCGTGTTCACCGATGCCGGCGAACTGGTGATTAGCGGCAGCAGCGCCAGCTCCGGCACCCTGAGCGCCACCTTCACGGTGCCCACCACGGCCCGCAACGGCAGCACCGTGATGCGCGTGATAATGAGCGACAACTCGGCCACCACCAGCTGCGGCACCTTCAGCTACGGCGAGGCCGAGGACTACACCCTCAACATCACGGGCGGCGCGGCCATTGCGCCCACTACGCTGACCGGCGACGCTACGCCGCTCGGCAACGATGTGGCCCGCACCCTGGAGCTGTTCCCCAACCCGGCCACCGACGCCCTGCGCCTCGTGCTGCCCGGCAATGCTGAAGTAACCGATGTGACGGTAACCGACGTGCGCGGCGCCCGCATGACCGGGACCACGCTCAGCAACGGTGTGCTTAACATCAGCGGCCTGGCCAAGGGCATGTACACCATCAGCGTGAGCGACGGGCAGAAAGTGTTCCACCAGCGCTTCGTGAAGGAATAAGCGGTTGAATTTTATGGAAATGAGCCGCTGGCGCTGCTGGCGGCTCATTTTTATTCAATGCCTGCTTTCACTTCATGATTTTTTCACAATCAACTTTCCACCTTCCTTTCAATCCTTTTCTAAATACTTAAAAGCATGACAAACAAATACTCTGCTGCCGTTTTACTGATGCTCGGCACCCTGGCCGCCAACGTGGCCCAGGCCCAGGATGCCCGCCGCATCCAAACCAAAGTATTGGGCGATGACAAGCAGCCCGTGCTGGTGCAGTTCAGCGCCGAGGGCAAGGCTGCCTATCGCGGGGTGTCCGCTGAGGACGTGCTGCGCCAGCAGCTGGCCCTCACCAACGCCGACCAGATGCGCTCGACCCGCGTGAAAACCGATGCGCTGGGCTATACCCATGAGAAATTTGCGCAGTACTACCAGGGTATCCGGGTAGAGCATGCCGACTACACGGTGCACGCCAAGGGCGGCGCGGTGGAAAGCATCAGCGGCGACTTCGAGAAGCTGACCAACTTCAACACCACACCGGCCCTGAGTGCCTCGGCGGCCCTCACGCGGGCGCTGGCCCACGTGGGCGCCACCAAGTACATGTGGCAGGACGTGGCCGAGGAAGCCGGCCTGAAGCAGGAAACCAACAACTCGGCCGCTACCTACTACCCGCAGGGCGAGTTGGTGATTGTGCGCAATGGCCTGACCACCAACGCCAGCGAGAAAGGCCAGCCGGTGCTGGCCTGGAAATTCAACATTTACGCTCAGGAGCCGGTTAGCCGCGCCCTCATCTACGTGGATGCCCACACCGGCCAGGTGGTGCTGCAAGACAACATCATCAAGCACGCGGGCGCTACCGGCACTTTTGCCACGGCCTACAGCGGCACCCGCACCTTTGCCGACGGCACCACCACCGGCGGCTATTTCCTGCGCGAAACCACCCGCGGCCTCGGCATCCAGACCTTCAACATGAAGAAGGGCACGCAGTATGCCCGCGCCGTCGACTTCGTCGACGCTGACAACAACTGGACGTCGGCCGAGTACAACAACGCCAACTTCGACTGGGTAGCCGGCGACGCCCACGTGGGTGCCCAGCTCACCTACGACTACTGGAAGACTGTGCACGGCCGCAACTCCTACGACAACGCCGGCGCCATCATCAAGAGCTACGTGCACTACAGCCGCAGCTACGAGAATGCTTACTGGGACGGCGTGCGCATGACCTACGGCGACGGCGCCACCCGTTTCCGTCCCCTCACGGCCCTGGACGTGTGCGGCCACGAAATCGGCCACGCCGTGTGCGAAAACACTGCCAACCTGACCTACTCGAACGAGTCGGGCGCCATGAACGAGGGCCTGTCCGACATCTGGGGCGCCAGCATTGAGGACTATGCGGTAAACCACCTGGGCGTGACCTCGAGCGGTGCCAAGCCGAAATCGACCTGGCTGATTGGCGAGGAAATTGACAAGCAGCAGGCCGCTTTGCGCTCGATGAGCGCCCCCAAGACGCAGGGCCAGCCCGACTACTACAAGGGCATCAACTGGTACACCGGCACCGGCGACTACGGCGGAGTGCACACCAACTCGGGTGTTATCAACTTCTGGTACTACCTGATTTCGGTGGGTAAGACGGCCACCAACGAGAAGGGCGTGGCCTACTCCGTAAATGGCATCGGCATCGACAAAGCCGCCCTCATTACCTTCCGTATGGAAGACGTGTACATGACAGCCGGCACCACCTACGCCCAGGCCCGCACCTACTCCATTCAGGCCGCCGCGGACATTTACGGCGCCGGCTCGCCCGAAGTAATTTCTGTGACCAACGCCTGGGACGCCGTGGGCGTAACCGGCAGCACGGCCCTGGTGGCCGGTGGCACCAGCACCAGCACCCCAGCCGTGAACAGCGGCAACGCTACCCTGACCGGCAGCAACACCGGCCTGGCCTCGGCCCACGAGCTGAGCATCTACCCCGTGCCCGCCACCAACGAGCTGCACCTGCTGCTCGGCAACAATGCTGACATCATCAGCGTGCGCGTGGCCGACCTGCGCGGCGCCAACGTGGGCAGCGTACGCTACGACGGCAACGGCACGCTCGACGTGAGCAGCCTGGCCAAGGGCATGTACGTCATCAGCGTGAGCGACGGGCAGCAAACCTTCCGCCAGCGCTTCGTGAAAGAGTAGCCGCTCGGCAAATAGACTAAAAAAGGCCCGTCAGCATTGCTGACGGGCCTTTTTGTTTCGTTATGAAGTATGGCCGCTTGGCTTATTTCAGCGAGTAATCCAGCTTTAGCATCACCGTGCCGAAGCCATCATTGTTGCGCGAGGCACCACCCAGCCGCTTGCTGATGTCATCGAGCTGGTCGGTGGTGGTGAAGTAGTAGTTGGCTTCCAGATTCGCCCGGAACTGGTCGGTGAGGCGCACGCTGAAGCCGCCGCCCACCGGCGCCACGCCGGCCAGGTAGGGATAGTCGTTGCGCTCTGGGGCCAGGTACGCTGTTTCGTTGCTGGGCCGCGCAGTGCCCAGGTAGGAGCGGGGGTCGAAAAGCATCAAACCGGCGCCGCCTTGCACGAACACCTGAAAGATGGGTGCCTCGGCCACCGACGACGCAAAAATCGACTCATCGGGGAGCAGGTCAAACCGCAGAAACACCGTGCCCAGCCCGTTGGTGCTGGTGAAGGCCAGGCCACGCTCTTTGGCCTTGTCGCGCGCGCCCAGCTTCAGGTAGCTGAACTCGCTGCCCAGGTGCAGGTGCGGCGTGAGGCGGTAGAGAATGCCCGCGCTCACGGCCGGGCCAAAGAAATTGTCGCCGGGGCTGTTGCCCAGGTCGCCGTCGTAGAGCCCCGTGCCGCCGCCGAGCGTGACGTGCAGCGGCCCCCGGTAGTAGGGGCGGCCCTGCCGGTTGTAGTGGCGCACCGAGTAGTGGTATTGGGCGTGGGCCGTGTGGCTGCTGAGAAAGCCAGCCGCCAGCACTCCCAGAATAAAAAGACGAAACCGCATGCTAGAGATAAAGGATGATGAAACTCCGCTTGTACGGCCAACAACGGCAAGGCTGCCGGAATTGGTCTGCCGGGCGGGGTTTATTTGAAAGTGCCTTGCGGGTCGGGCTGCTTGGCCAGCAGGTCCGACACAAGGTTGAAATCGAGGCTGGTGGGGCTCAGCGCCTGCCCTTTGTGCACGGCGGCCCAGGCCTCGGCGTACTTCTCCTGGTAGAAATAGCCGCGGGCCAGCTCCTGCCAGGCCACGGCGTTGGTGGGCTCGGCGGCGGTGGCGCGCTGCAACAGCTCGATGCCGGTGGTGAGGTCCTTCTTCTTCTTGGTTTGGTTGTAGCGGATGAGGTGGCTGGTGCCCAGGTCGCTCATCAGCACTGCGCTGCTGGGCGACAGCGCCAGGCCTTTGGTGAGCAGGCCGATGGCGGCGTCGGGCGTGGGCTCGCTGCTGGCCACAATGCCCATGCCCCGGTAGGCCTCGGCATTTTTGGGGTCGAGCAGCCAGGCCAGGTTGAAGCGGTAAACGGCCGTGTCGGGCTGGTTTTCGCGCAGATACTCGTAGCCTTTATTGGTGAAAAAGGTGCTGGCTTCGGCCGTGGAGGCAAAGCTGGCGGCAATGGCCTTGAGCTGCGCCTCGCCAATAATCTGGGTGGCCTGAGCCGGGCTGAGGCCACCGAACATAGGCTGTAGGCGGGCCGGGCGGCCGGGCGCTGCCGGGGCGGTGGCCAGGCTGCCGTCGGCGTTGGCGGCCGAGGTTTTGCCCCGGCGCTGGGCCTGGGCCGGCGTGGCCAGCAGCACCCCCAGTACCAAGGCCGCCGTCAGGGCCGACGAAACGGTTTTGAGCGAAGCAGGGATAAACACGTTGAAGATTAAAGAAATGAATAATGCCGGCCGCTATTAAAATGCGCCGGCCGCAGTTTCTGACAAAGATAAAGCCAGAGCTCGTAGCGCGAACTTTGTAACCCGCGTCTCCAGCGGAAGCCCGAACGATTCCAACGGCGCGGGGACGCGGGCTGCAAAGCCCGCGCTGCTGCCGAGCCGCGCAAACCGCAGCCACCGGCGCGGCGTAGGTGAGCCCCGGCCATGCGCATTCCGAAGCATGGCCGCCGGTCATTCGTTCCCGTTTTATGCGTCGTTTTCTTCTGGTAGCACCCGTGGCGGTGCTACTGTCGGCCGTGGCCGTCCTGCTCGCCACCGAATACGTGGTAGCCCGCCCCAGCCACCGCACCAAAAATGTGCCTTATGTGGCCAGCACTGCACCCGATTTTGACAAGGAGCGCCACGTGCTAGATGTGTATTCACCCAAAAAAGCCGCGCCTCAGGCGGCCGGCTACCCGGTGGTGCTGTTCATCCACGGCGGCAGCTGGACGAGCGGCAACAAGAACATCTACAGCTTCATCGGCCGGCGCCTGGCCAAGCAGGGCGTGGTGGCCGTCGTCATCAACTACCGCCTCGCGCCCGCCGTGCACGTGCCCGAGCAGGCCGCCGACTGCGCCCGCGCCCTGGCCTGGACGGTGCAGCACATTGCCCGGTACGGCGGCGACCCGCAGCGCGTGTTCGTAATGGGACACTCCGCCGGTGGTGGCTTAGCCGCGCTGCTCGCTACCGACGATGCCTTGCTGGCCCGAAACGGCCTGCCCCAAAACCCCGTGCGCGGCGCCATCCTAGACGACCCGGCCGGGCTGGATATGTACAGCTACCTAAAGGAAATGCGCTACGAAGGCGACGCCCAGTACAAAGTGCCTTTCGGCCACGACCCCGCGGTTTGGAAGGAGATGTCAGCCATTTACAAGATTCGGCCAGGCATTCCGCCTTTTCTGTTCTACCTCGGCGGCGAAACCTACCCGAGCATCAGTGGCAGCGCGGGACGCTTCCGCGACCGGCTCAAAGCCATTGGGCAAGCACCAACATACACCATCATTCCCGGCCGGCACCACATTCCCATGGTATTGCAGCTGTATTGGCAGCACAACATTATCTATCAGGGCCTACTGAAGTTTGTGGGGGCGTGAGGTGGATTGGAGGGGTAGCGAAATGTCCATCTGCCTTGTCGTACCCGTGGACACCGCTTATTTTTACGCTGTCCACTTCGCTGCCATGCCCCCGCCGCCCCCGCCCAATCTGACTCGTCTGTTCGTAGTCCTGGCGTGCCTGGGCGTGGCCATGGTGGCCATTCCTTTTTTGGTGGGAGTAGGGATTAGCCTGTATGAAAGCTATACAGGCAACGTCATCGTCGAAGAACCGAACTACATCGACGCGTTGCGCATGGCTCATATCCTAATGGACGAGCGGTTGCACTATTCGCCCGACCTCACTTACCCCAAAGCTTCCCCCGAGGTGAAGATGTCTCCCCAAGGCCATTTCATCGTGCAGGGCAAAATCTTTCAATTTGTTGAGCCTCGGTTTATCCCTTTCCCCTATGTTGTTGAACTACAATACCTGGGGCCCAAGTGTATGGACACGACTAGTTGGAAACTCATCCGTTGCACCGTTCCTGGCCTGCTGAAATAACTGCTGTGTGCTTGGCAGGGGCGGCATAGCCGCTTTCAGACCATTTACCCAAACAGCCCGCCCTGCCGCGTGGGCTGCTCAAATTCGAGCAGCCACTTCTTGCGGTGCATGCCGCCGGCGTAGCCCGTCAGGCTGCCGTCGGCGCCGATGATGCGGTGGCAGGGCCACACAATGGCCAGCGGATTCTGCCCATTGGCCGCGCCCACGGCGCGCACCGATTTAGGGTTGTTCAGCAGCTTGGCCACGTCGAGGTAAGAGGCCGTGCGCCCGTAGCCAATCCCCGTGAGCGCCTGCCACACCTGCCGTTGAAAATCGGTGCCAAAAGTGGAGTAGTACGTCAAATCGAACGTGCGTAATTCGCGGGCAAAGTAGGCTTGCAGCTGCTCGTACGCCGGGCGCAGGCATTCGGGCACAGCAGCCAGCGGCGTTGCCGGAATCACCGCATCGTTCAGAAAAGTAACCGCACTCAAGCCTTCCTCGCAGCCACTGATGGCCAGCGGGCCGATGGGAGTGCCCAGAAACACCGAAAGGTTCATGGCTTAAAAATAGGCGCGGCCAGCGAAAGACTGGCTTGCACGCTGGTGGCGCTTTGCCGGCGGCGGGGCGGCTTGGCAGCGGCCACCAGGGCCTGGGCCTGCAGCAGGGCTTCGGCGCTGGGCTGGTGCAGCACGCGGCCAGGCCCGGGCTGCGCGAGGTCGGCGTCCCAGAGGCCGGAGCGGTGCCACTGGTCGAGGTGGTCCCAGTCGGGGCGGTCGATGAGCGGGTAGATGCACACGCCTTGCAGCGGCAGGCCCTTGCGCAGCACCTGGGCGCACTCGTCGGCAATCATGCGCCACCAGATGGGCCGGTCCACGCCGGGGTGGCTGGTTTCGGTGATGGCGAAGGGACGGCCGTAGCGCTGGTAGGCCTTGCGCAGCAGCTTGTGCAGTGGCACCCAGCGTGGGTCCATGGGCGCATCGTTCCAGCCCAGCTTGCGGTAGGGGTGCAGCTGCCACTGGTTGTCGTAGTAGTAGTTGAAGCCCACAATGTCGAGCAGCTCGGGCGAGCCGCCCAGCTCGGGGCTCAAGCGGCCGCAGAGAATGTCGGTGGCCTGAAACTGGTTTTCGTGCGACTGGCGGGCGTCGCGGCGGTGCTCGGGCCAGGCGTTGGGCGGGGGCACAATGCTGATGAGCGGCTCGGTGGTGAGCAGGCGAATGCTGGGGTCGGCCTCGCGCAGGGCATAGCTGCCCTCGATGTAGGCGCGCATCAGGCCGTACTTCACGCGCCAGCCCTGGCCGTGGCAGTAGGGCGAGGTGCCGTTGGCGTCGCCGCCCAGCCAGCTGATGAAGCTCACCTCGTTGATGGGCGTGACGATGAGCACATCGTCGGGCCGCTCGGAGCGATAGAAATCCACAAACGCGCGGCACAGTGCCGCGAAGCGCCGGGCAAACATGGGATGCAAGGGCGTCAAGTCGTCGGGGTAGCCGAAGTGGCACAGGTCCCAGATTTGCTGCACGCCGTGGCGCTTGCCCGCGTCCAGCATCGTTTTCACGGTGCTGAAATCGTAATGGTAGGGCGTTTTCTCAATCATGGCCCAACGAATGCCTTCGCGCACGGTGCCGATATTAAACGGTTTCTGGGCCGCATAATCTTCGTCAATCAGCTGCAAATGGCCGGTGAGCGGCAGGAAATCGACGCGGTTGCCAAAGGCGTTGAGCTGGTCGGTGCACTCGTATCCGCCCCACCAAAAGGATTGGAACGGGTTGGTCTCGGAGGAAAGAAGAGCCATAAATCAGGAAAGGGGATAATAGGCGAATGCCCGCGCCCGCTGGTTGGGCGGACACGGGCACAGGTATGGCTTAAACCGAAAAAGCAGGGCTAGGGTTAAGGTTGAGCTTATCTGGATGGATAAGCAAGTCCGTTATGCCGCGGCTGCACTCGGTATGACGGGCTATTTGCCCTCCGTTGGCGCGGCCTGCACCAAGTTCTTCGCCTCGATGAAAATACGTTGCACTTCCGGGTGTTCGGCCCGGATGGCGTCCTGCAAGTGCTCCACGGCCGCCGCCACCTGCGTGGAGGTGAGGTCGTCGGCAAAGTCCACATCGAGGGCCATGATGACGTCGTTCGGGCCGAGGTACATGGTGAGGGGCGAACGGATTTCGCGCACCTGCGGCGCGGCGCGCGCAATGCGCTCCAGGTTGGCGAGCGTGTCGGCGTCCACGCCGGTGCCCACTAGCAGGCCCTTGGTGCGGCTCACCAGGAAAACGGCCACGCCCATCAGCAGCAGCCCAATGGCAATGGATGCCCCGCCATCGAAATACGGGTTATTCAGCAAGTGGCCCAGAAATACGCCCAGGCCGGCAATGGCCAGGCCAATCAGTGCGGCCAGGTTTTCCATCACCGAGGCAAACACGGCCGGGTCGCGGCTGGTCTTGAGCATTGCCGTGAAGCCCACGCTGCGGTCAGCCTGGGCCAGCAGGGCCTTCACCGAGAGGTAGAACGCAATGCCCTCAAACAGGAAGGAAAGGCCCAGCACCACATAGTTCCAAGTAGCGTCTTCGATGGGCTCGGGGTGTTGAATGTGCTTGATGCCTTCGTAAAACGACATGCCGCCGCCGATGGCGAAGATGAGCACGGCCACAATCAGGCCCCAGAAGTACAGCTCCTTGCTGTGGCCGAAGGGGTGTTCGGCATCGGGCGGGCGCTGGCTTTGGGCGGTGCCGTAAAGGAGCAGGCCGCTGTTGCCGGTATCAACCAGCGAGTGAATGCCCTCCGACAACATGGCCGAAGAACCGGTGAAATACGCCGCCACAAACTTGCTCACGGCAATGGCGACGTTGGCAGCAATGCCGCCGTAGAGGGAAAGTTTAGAAGCGTTTGCGTCGGCCATAAGGCTGAGGAAGGAGGAGAATGAGGTAGTTGTCTTGAACTCAAAGAACGTCATGCCGAGCGCAGCCGAGGCATGACGTTCTTCTTTTGCCTATTACAAAGCCGCCCGGCTCGACAGCGACTTGGCTTCTACGAAAATGCGCTTCATCTCGGGGTACTTGGCCCGAACGTCGTCCTGCAGCTTGTCGATGGCGTGCTCGATTTCCTCGGCCGTGAGGTGGTCCTTGAACTCCACGTCCAGGGCCAATACCACGTCGGCCGGGCCGAGGTAGGAGGTGAGGGGCGGCCCCACTTGCTCCACGTGGGGCTGGGACTGCACAATGCGCTCAATGTCGTCGATGGTTTCGTCGTCGACGCCGGTGCCTACCAGCAGGCGCTTGGTTTTGTAGATGAGAAACAGCGCCACGCCCACCAGCAGCACCCCAATGGCAATGGAGGCCGCGCCATCGAGATAGGGGTTGTTGAGCAAATGCCCGAAATACACGCCGGCCAACGCAATCACCAGGCCCAGCAAGGCCGCCAGGTCTTCGAGCAGAATGGCAAACACCGACGGGTCTTTGCTGCGGCGCAGCGTTTCCCAGAAGCCCGTGTCGCCCCGGTCGGCGTTGAAAGCTTTGAAGGCCAGGAAGCAGGAAATGCCTTCAAAAAGCAGCGACAGGCCCAGTACCCAGTAGTTCCAAGTGGGGTCGGAGATGGGGGCGGGATGCTTGAGGTGCTCGATGCCTTCGTAGAACGACATGCCGCCGCCGACGGAAAACACCAGAATGGCCACAATCAGGGCCCAGAAGTACAGCTCCTTGCTGCGGCCGAAGGGGTGGCGCTTGTCGGCCGGCTTCTCGGCCTGCTTCACGCCGTGGAGGATGAGCAGGCCGTTGCCGCTGTCCACCAGCGAGTGAATGCCCTCCGAGAGCATAGCCGAGGAGCCCGTGAAATACGCCGCCACGAACTTGCTGGCGGCAATGGCCACGTTGGCCCCGATGGCGCCATAGATGGCAAATTTTGAACTGTGGGCTGAACTCATGGCGGAGGTTGCGTGGGAGGTTGGGGCCGTAGCGCGGACTTTTAGTCCGCGAGTGGCGTAGTAGCCCCGCGGACTAAAAGTCCGCGCTACTGAGCGTGCCCGGTGAGCGAGGAGGCTTCGATGAAAATCTTGCTGAACTCCGGGTGTTGCGCTTTAATGCTGGTTTGCAGACGCTCCACCGCCTGTTCCACTTCCACTGCCGTGAGGTGGTCGTGAAACGCCACGTCGAGCGCCAGGATGCCGTCATTCGGACCCAGGTACATGGTGAGCGGGGGGCGCAACGCACTTACGGCCGCGTCTTGACGGGCCAGAGTTTCGAGCTGATTCAGCACGGCGGGGCTGGCGCCTTCGCCCACCAATAGGCCCTTTGCTTCGGTGAGCATAAACACGGCCATGCCCACCAGCAGCGCCCCAATGGCCATGGAAGCCGCGCCGTCGAAATACAGGTTATTCAGCAGATGCCCGAAGAAAATGCCCGCCAG
Source organism: Hymenobacter properus (assembly GCF_015694735.1). Classification (GTDB taxonomy): domain Bacteria; phylum Bacteroidota; class Bacteroidia; order Cytophagales; family Hymenobacteraceae; genus Hymenobacter; species Hymenobacter properus. The sequence goes on from NZ_JADQDP010000002.1 coordinate 447,149, forward strand.
CGCAATCACCAGGCCCACCAGCGCCGCCAGGTCTTCGAGCAGAATGGCGAACACGGCCGGGTCGCGGCTGGTGCGCAGGGCCTGCCAGAAGCCCTGTTCGCCCTGCGTCTTTCGAAACTCCCGGAACGCCAGCGTGCAGGCCACGCCCTCGAACACAATGGCCAGCCCCAGCACCCAGTAGTTCCAGGTAGGGTCGGTGAGCGGGGCGGGGTTTTGCAAGTATTGATAGCCCTTGTAAAGCGACATGCCGCCGCCCACCGCAAAAATGAGCACCGCCACAATCACCGTCCAGAAATAGATTTCCTTGCTGTGGCCGAAGGGGTGTTGCGCGTCGGCGGGCCGGGCGCTGCGGTTCATGCCGAACAGAATGAGCAGGCCGTTGCCGCTGTCCACCAGCGAGTGAATACCCTCCGACATCATGGCCGCGCTGCCGGTGAAGGCCGCCGCCACAAACTTGGAAGCGGCAATGGCCAGGTTGGCCCCAATGGCACCGTACACCACAATTTTAGAAGAGCTACCGGCCATGGATTTTAGATGAAGAACTGGTGAAGCGTTGGCCGGGCTTACGCGCAGGCAGTGGCAGGGGTTGGAATGTAGCGTGGACTCTGCGAGTCCGCGCCTGGGCGAACGTTCTGCCAGGCGCGGACTCGCAGAGTCCACGCTACATCGGTACTTTCGCCCCCATGTCCGCACCCACTTTGCAGCGCCGCCTGGGCCTTGTGCAGGCAACAGCTTTAAATATGATTGACATGGTGGGCATTGGCCCCTTTGTCACCCTGCCGCTCGTCATGGGCTTCATGGGGCCGAACTTCCTGCTGGCCTGGTTGGTGGGCGCGGCCCTGGCCCTGGTCGACGGCCTCATCTGGAGCGAGCTGGGCGCGGCCTACCCCGAAGCCGGCGGCTCCTACCGCTTCCTCAAGCTGGCCTACGGCGAACAGACCTGGGGCCGGTTCATGTCGTTTCTCTACGTGTGGCAGACGCTCATTCAGTCGCCGCTGGTGCTGGCCTCGGGCGCCATTGGCTTTGCCCAATACTTTGGCTACCTCGTGCCGCTCACCGAGTGGTGGCAGCCCAAAGCCGTGGCCGGCGCCGTGGTGCTGCTGCTCATCGTGCTGCTCTACCGCCGCATCGAAGACATTGGCAAGCTAGGCGTGGCTTTGTGGGTGGGCGTGCTGGGCCTCATGGGCTGGCTGATTGTGGGTGGCGTCACGCACCCCAACCACCCCGTCGACCTTTTCCCGGCGGGGGGCTTTCCGGCCTTGCCGGGCCTGCTCATCTCGGCGGCCATGGGCCAAGCGGCCGTCAAAACCATCTATTCCTACCTGGGCTACTACAACGTGTGCCACCTCGGCGCCGAAATCGTGAACCCGCAGCGCGTCATTCCGCGCAGCATTTTCCTGAGCATTCTGGGCATTGCGGCGCTCTACCTGCTACTGAACTGGAGCGTAGGGACGGTCATTCCCTGGCAGGAGGTGCAGGCTTGGCAATCCGGCGCCAGCGACAAATCGCAGTTCATTGTGAGCGTGTTTGTGGAGCGCCTCTACGGGCCGGCTGCTGCCACGGCAGCCACGGCGCTGGTGCTGCTGGTGGCGTTTGCCTCGCTGTTTGCGGTGTTGCTAGGTTACTCGCGCATCCCCTACGCCGCGGCAGCCGACGGCGAATTCTTGCCCCTGTTTGGCAAGCTGCACCCCACCAAGCAGTTCCCCTACGTGTCGCTGCTGCTGCTGGGCGGCGTAGGCTTCGTGTTCAGCCTGTTGTTCCGGCTGGGCGAGGTGATTTCGGCCATTCTGGCCATGCGCATTCTGGTGCAGTTTGTGGGGCAGGCCGTGGGGCTGGTGCTGCTCCGGCGCCGGCGCGGTACGGCGGCGCTGCCCTTCAAGATGCCCCTGTTTCCGCTGCCGGTCATTGTGGCCATTGCGGTGTGGCTGTTCGTGTTCGTGGGCATAGCGCCAGCTGAGGTGACCTGGGGCGGCGTCACCTTTAAGCTCTATTTCCAGCTGGCGGCGCTGGGCATGATGGCGCTGGGCACCGGCGCGTTTCTGCTCTGGAGCCGGCGGCTGGGGCGTTGGCCGTTTGCAAATAAGCCGGTGGCATAGTTTCGTTGCGCCTTTCGCCTGCTGCCCGATGCCCGCATCTCTCATCGCCTGTCTGCAAGACGCCGGCCCCATTCCCGAGGCCGACCAGGCGCTCATTCTCCAAGCCTGGCGGCCCCGCGCCGTGGCCGAGGGCGAAACGCTCTTTGCCGCCGGCCACATTTGCCAGGAGCGTTTCTTTATCGAGGAAGGCGTGCTGCGCATCATGGTGCTGCAGCCCAGCGGCAAGGAGGTGACGCACTTTTTCCTGAAAGAGGGCCAGCTGTGCACCATTCTCCACAGCTTCGACAACCAGGTGCCCGCCGCCGAAAGCATTCAGGCGGCCTGTGCGGCACAGGTATTGGCCATCACCCGGCCCCGGCTTGAGGAGCTTTACCAACAATTGCCCTACCTGCGCGCCTACATCAGTCAGATTACCCAGCGAGCCCTGCTCGAAAAGATTCAAATCCGCAACGCCTACTTGGGGTTGGATTCCACCACGCGCTACCAGCAGTTCCTGCGCCAGCAGCCCGATGTGGTGCGGCGTGTGCCGCTGGCCGACGTGGCTTCTTACCTGGGCATCACGCCGCAGTCGCTCAGCCGCATCCGCAAAAACATTCGGTAGCGCGCTTTTTACCATTTAGTAAGTGGCCCCACCAGGCCGCTGGGGACCTTTGTTTCAACCAAACAAAGCAACCATGAGCACCTCCACCACCCCCGGATTCTTAACCAACAAACGCGTCGTCATCCTTGGCGGCAGCGCCGGCATCGGCCTCGCCACCGCCCAGGCCGCGGCTGCCGAAGGCGCCCTAGTAGTCATTGCATCCAGCAACCAAGCCCGCGTCGATGGGGCGCTGCAAACCCTGCCCGCCGGCAGCGAAGGCTACGCCCTGGACCTCACCAACGAAGCGCAGGTGCAGACCTTCTTCGCGCAACGCGGTGCTTTCGACCACCTCATCTTCACAGCTGGCGAAAGCCTGCAGCTCGGCGAAGTTGCCACAACTGGCCTCGATGCCATGCGCCGGGCTTTCGAACTGCGCTATTTCGGCGCCATAACGGCCGTGAAATACGCCCAGCCACACCTGCGCCCCGGCGGCTCGGTAGTACTGACGACGGGCATTGCCAGCCGCCGCCCGGGCAAAGGCTGGGCTGTGGGTGCCAGCATTTGCGGGGCAATGGATGGCCTCACCCGCGCCCTGGCCGTGGAGCTGGCTCCCATTCGGGTAAATGCTGTCTCGCCCGGCATTGTCAGAACCGACCTGTGGGCCAGCATCCCCGAAGCCGAGCGCGAAGCCATGTATGCCAGCTTCAGCCAGCAGCTCCTGACTCGCCGCGTGGGCGAGGCTGTGGAGGTGGCGCAAACCTACCTCTACCTGCTGCGCCAGTCTTTCAGCACCGGCCAAATTGTGGTGGTGGACGGAGGAGGCGTGTTGGTGTAAGCAAATGGGTAGCTGTGCACAGGTGAGCTTTAGCCCAGCCAATGCATCAGCCCGCCAGCCACCAGCGCCCCGGTCAGGGTATTAATAAAGTTGACGGCGTTGTTGCCCAGCACGCCGCGCCGTTCCAGCGTGGCGCCCAGCACCGAATCCATCATGTTGCCAGCCGTGCCCGCCACCAGCAGCCAGCCAAACACCGGCCCCCAGCCCGCGCCCAAACAGTAGGCGCCCGCCAGCACGGCCGTGCCCGCCAGCCCCAACAGGGTGCCTTCCAAACTCACCACGCCGTTGAGGCCGCGCGTGTCGGGCCGGAAAGTCAGGATGTTATAGTAGCGCTGCCCATACACGTTGCCCAGCTCCGACGACAGCGTATCGGCCGTGGCGGCGCAGAAGCTACCGGCCAGCATCAGGCAAGCTAGCGGCGCTTGGGCGGGCAGCTGCCAGGCCCAAAGGCCCAGCAGCGCGGCCACGCCGGCGTTGGCCACCACCTGGCCGTCGGTGCGGCGGCCCTTGTTTTCTTCGGCTAGCCCCAGCCGACGCTTCTCGGCCACGCGCCAGCCGGAGGCCACTGTGCCCAGCCCAAAAAACAAAGCCAGCAGCGCCAGCCCGCCGAAGCCGCCACCTAGGTAAATCAGCAGCCCCAGCCCGCCACCCGTAGTGGCAGCGGCCGTCGTCAGTTTGCCGGCGCGCACGCTGTAGGCCATGCCCACGGCCAGCAGCGCCACCACCAAACCCAGCCGAGGCATGTCCATTACGCCAGCCGCTTTTCGTAGCAGAAGAACCGCAGCCCCGGCCGAAACGCCAGCGTGATTTCGCCCGCAAAGCGGTAGCCCAGCTTCGGAAACAGCCGCTGGGTGGCGGCGTTTTCGGAGTTGGTATCCACGCGCAACACTCGCAGGCCCTGCGCTACGGCTTGCTTCTCAGCCCGCTCCATCAGGGCCAGCGCCACGCCCCGGCCCTGGGCGGCCGGGTCCACGGCCAGACGGTGCGTCACGAGGGCGGGCTCGGTCACGTCCCAGTCGGCCTGAGCGTATTCGGCGTCCTGGTCTTGGGTGAGGGCGGCTACGCCGGCCACGGCGCCGTCCAGCTCAGCCACCCAAAGGTGGTTTTGCGCAATGTCGGTCAGGAAAACGGCCTCGTTCGGGTAGTCGGCCGACCATTGGAAGTTGCCGATGGCTTGCATTAGCGGCACCACCCGCCGCACCAACGCGAGGATGGCCGGAACGTCATCTGGCGTGGCGCGGCGGGTGAGGGGCCGTTCAGCAGTCTGCATTACCCGCGGCGCAGCACCTCGGCCGCTTCTTTGGCGAAGTAAGTCAGGATGGCATCGGCGCCGGCGCGCTTGATGCTCATCAGCACTTCCATCATGGTGCGCTCGCCATCCACCCATCCATTTTGGGCGGCGGCCTTAATCATAGCGTACTCACCGCTCACGTTGTAGGCCGTCACGGGCAGATGGGTGTGGTTTTTCACTTCCCGAATGATGTCCAGGTAGCTCAGCGCGGGCTTAATCATCACCATGTCGGCGCCCTCGGCCTCGTCCAGCGCCAGCTCACGCAGGGCCTCCAGGCGGTTGGCCGGGTTCATCTGGTAGCTTTTCTTGTCGCCCTTCTTGGGCGCCGACGACAGCGCATCCCGGAACGGCCCGTAAAACGCCGAAGCGTACTTGGCCGTGTAGCTCATGATGCTCACGTGCTGAAAGCCATTCTCGTCCAGCACCCGCCGAATCCAGGCCACGCGGCCGTCCATCATGTCGCTCGGCCCGATGATGTCGGCGCCGGCGCGGGCCTGGGCCAGGGCCATTTGGCCCAGCACTTCCAGGCTGGGGTCGTTGAGGATTTCGCCCGAGTCGGGGTCCACCACGCCGTCGTGCCCGTCGGAGCTGTAGGGGTCCATGGCCACATCGGTCATCAGCACCACCTTCGGGAACTGGCGCTTGATGTCGGCCACCGTTTTCAGGTAGAGTCCTTCGAGGTTGGTGCTTTCGCGGGCCATGGGGTCCTTCAGCACTTCGTTGATGTTGGGGAAGGGCGCGAAGGCTTTCACGCCTAGCTCCACGCACTGCCCGATTTCGTCAATCACCCGGTCGGCCGTGAAGCGCATGATGCCGGGCATCGACTTAATTTCCTCGGTCTGGTTCTGGCCTTCGGTGATGAAGATGGGGTAGATAAAATCGTGGGCGGTGAGGCGGGTTTCCTGCACCATGTCGCGAATGACAGCGGACTTGCGGTTGCGGCGGGGGCGGTGGGTCGGGAGAAAAGACACAGCGAATAGGATTGGTAAGACGGGTTGAAACAACCCCCGCAAAGGTAATGTTGGGCGGGCCCGGCTACCCGATACCACCGTAGGCTGCACCGGCTAGAAGGCACCCCCCGAAAAGAAGCCATAAAGCCAGCGTACCTAAGCTGACGCTTGGAAAGATGCTTAGAAGTCCCAGAATGATTCCGGCAAATATTCCCGTAATCATCATTAAACCGCCAATTATAAAAATAATTTGTCCGAGACTGGTATCGGAAACATCCTTTTGGGTAGGCTTCCGTGCCTTGTTGAGAATGATGAACTTAAGGCGATGCCGGGTTGGGCCAGAGTAGACGCTGGCCGAAGCGTGTTTATCAGGCCCAGCAAAGCCTCTGGCCCCGATGTAAGCGTCGACCAGATACATCAGCACCCCAACGCCCAAGCCCAACAAACCGCCAATTTTAATGCCTGATATTACCGCGGCCACACACAACGACACACCCAGCAAAAACATGATACCGCCCCAAGGCGGGTCATCAATCGAACGTTTGCGTTTAGGTTCGGAGGCCGCGACAGGCAGCGCGTGACGGTCGGCCTTGCCATGTGGCAGCAATTGCCCGCAACGCTTGACGACCCCAAAGCGGCTGCCATGCGGCGGCTGCCGTGTTGCGCGTTGCAATGCCGACAATGAAGAAGCTGCGGGAACTGCCGGCAACAAAGGATTCCCAAAACAAGCCGTTTCGCTCGGCTGTGTGGCTACTGCAGTCTTGGGAGTTAACTCCGCGTCCTGATACAAAGCAACTGGTTGAAACCGAAAAGCCACCTGCTCGCTCCGGCACCCTGCGGCCCAGCATATTAAAATTAGGAGACCCCAACCCCCATTTCGTGCTCGTGCCATTGGAACATTGTGATGAAAGACAATGGCCCAAGTTCACTAGCTCACCGTAGGAAAGCCTAACGTAATTTTCAATTAGTCAGACTTTAAAATGAAATTATATTTGGCGACAAATTACTGATTGATAAAATATTATAACAGTAATTATTCGATTTTATAAAACGGCGTGTTGCCACGCCTCTTACCGCCCAAACGGGTCGATGTACGCTACCAGCACGGCCAGCGCCGCCAGCCCGCCCACAATTATCCAGCCCAGCGCGCCGCCACTCAGAATGAGCCCCACCGCGGCAATGGGCAGCGTTATCAAACCCAGCACTCCCAGCACCGTGGTACCCAGCCCGGCTTCAGCAGTAGCGTGGGGCCGCTGGAGCAGCGCGCGCCGCTGCAGCAACGGCGGGCGGACAGTTTTGGGCGCTAACGCCGCTTTTGCTACGACGGCAAGGCGGGCTGCAGCTCGCGGCCGCCGTGCCTTGCCTGATACCCGCGCCACAACAGGCGCGGCATCATCGGCCGCTGCCGTTGCTGCCATTACCACTGCACCATTAGGGACAGCAACGGCCGAAGCCGGCGCTACTACCGCCACTGCCCGGCCCGAGGCAGGCTGAAAAGCAAAGCCAGGCCGGCTGCTCTGGCAGCTACTCATCAAGCCGACAAGCAGCGCCACCACGGGCAGCAAACGGAAAGGAAAAAAACGAGCACGCGTAACAAGAGGCATAGCAGGAAGCCGAAAGTAGAATCTGAACTGTGCTCTACGAATATCCGGGAGTTTTCGCTATGCGCCGGCCAGCATTTCGGCGGCGCGCCAGCCGGTGCCCGCGCCCAGGGCCACCCCCATGCCATTGCAGCGCACGGCGGCCAGCACGCCCGGCTGCGCCCACGCAATGATGGGCGCCAGCGCCGGCCCGAAGCCCATCACACCGCTCCACCGGTAGTCGATGCGCGGTTGCCGCCCGGGCAAAATAACTTCGTGCAGCAGGTTTTCAAGATAATGCTGCACGGTGGGCGTGAGGCCGGGCGCAGTGGTGGCTTCGGCCGCGAAGTCCAGGTTGCGCCCACCGCCGAGCAGTATGCGGTGGTCGGGCAGCTGGCGGAAGTAGGCGTAGCCGTGGTCGTAGTGGAAGGTGCCCGGCAGTTCCACGGCAGGCACTGGTTCCGTCACCAGCACCTGGCCCCGGCCAGGCATCACGGCGAGCTCCGGCAGCAGCTCAGTGGCAAAAGCGTTGGTTGCCAGCAGCACTTGGCTGGCTTCGACGGTCGCGCCGTTGGCAAGGTGCAGCGAGTGCCCGGCGGCCGAGGCTTCAATGATTTCTACCCCGCTATTGGTAAGCACCGGCACATCAGCAGCCCACGCGCGGGCCAGCAGGCTGCGCATCATGCGCCCGGTATTGAGGCTGCCCTCGTGCTCGTTTTTGAGCAGCGTGCCCACGCCCGCAAAACCAAAATGGCCCGCCTCAGTACTCGCATCCCGAAAGGTGCGGGCTTGGCCCACCACCGGCGCCAGCAGGGCATTGAAATAATCAATTCGTTCGCGGCACTCCGCTGCTAGTGCTGATTCTTCGTGCCGAAACAACTCGTAACCACCCACTGGCCGGTAGTCCAGCGCGGCATCGCTCAGCAGCTCGCGCAACCGTTGCAGCCCTTCGAAACGGGCCGCCACCACGGCTTGCAGGTCGCCGCGCTTTTCCTGCTCCATCAACTCCGAAACCGACCCGAAACAGGCAAAGCCCGCATTCTTGGTCGAGGCCCCGCTGGGCAACGCGCCGCGTTCTAGCACCACCACCCGCCAAGTAGGCCGGCGCTGCTTCAGGTAAAGCGCCGCCGTGAGGCCCACCAGCCCTGCACCAACGATGGCCACGTCGGCCGGGCCGAAAAAGGACTGGTGCTCCCAGTAGGACAGGTTTGTGTTAAACATGGGAGAAATCTATCATCCAGAGCGCAGCGAAGGACCTTCTCACGATGAAATGAATTTTGTTCTTTCGTGAGAAGGTCCTTCGCTGCGCTCTGGATGACGGAGAGCCATCAAAACGCAAGAATCACCTCTTCAATCACGTCGCAGGCCGCGTGCAACTGCTCCTCCGTAATCACCAGCGGCGGGGCGAAGCGGATGATGTCGCCGTGCGTGGGCTTGGCCAGCACGCCGCGCTCCATCAGGCTCACGCACACGTCCCAGGCCGTGCGGCCGTCGTCGGTGGGGTTGATGACAACGGCATTCAATAGGCCTTTGCCGCGCACCAAGTCCACCACTTCGGGGCGCTTGGCTTGCACCTGGCGCATCCGCTCGCGGAAAATCTCGCCCAGCCGGAAGGCGTTATCCGTCAGTTTTTCATCCTTAATGACGTCGAGCGCGGCGCGCATCACGGCGCAGGCCAGCGGGTTGCCACCAAAGGTAGAGCCGTGCTGCCCGGGCTGAATAGTGAGCATGATAATGTCATTGGCCAGCACCGCCGACACCGGCAGCACGCCCCCGCTCAGGGCCTTGCCTAGGATGAGAATATCCGGGTCCACGCCTTCGTAGTCGCAGGCCAGCATGCGGCCCGTGCGGCCCAGCCCGGTCTGGATTTCATCGGCAATGAACAGCACGTTGTGCGCCTGGCAAATGGCCGCGGCCTTCTTCAAATACCCCTCCGACGGCACCATTACACCCGCTTCGCCCTGAATAGGCTCCACCATAAAGGCACACACGTGCGGCTCCCGCACGGCTTCCTCCAGCGCCTCTAGGTCGTCGTAGGGCACCACTTGGTAGCCCGGCATGTAGGGCCCGAAGCCGTGGGTGCTGTCCCCGTCGGTGCTGAAGGAGATGATGCCCGTGGTGCGCCCGTGGAAGTTGTGCTCTGCCACAATGATGCGGGCCGTGTTTGGCGCGATGCCTTTTTCCTGGTAGCCCCACTTGCGGGCCAGCTTCAGGGCGGTTTCCACGGCTTCAGCCCCGGAGTTCATCAACAAAGCTTTGTCGTAGCCAAACAGCTCGCATAGCTGCTTCTCGGCCTCACCCAGCTGGTCGTTAAAAAACGCCCGCGACGTGAGCGTGAGCTGCTGCGCCTGCTTAGTGAGCGCCCCAATGATGTGCGGGTGGCAGTGCCCTTGGTTCACGGCCGAGTAGGCCGAGAGAAAATCGTAGTACTGCTTGCCATCTACATCCCACAGCAGCGGGCCTTCGCCGCGGCTCAGCACCACGGGCAGCGGGTGGTAGTTGTGGGCGCCGTACCGGTCTTCGAGCTGCATGAGCTGCTCGGCGCGGCGGCTGGTGGCGGTGGGGGAGGAGGTCGAATTCATAAGGCAGGTGGGAAAATGGGTGAGCCCACGAAACTACGATTTTCCCGCCCGCCGGGTGGCGTTTGCCTACCGAAACGGTAGGCTTTCCATCTGCTTCGACGTGTCGATGTAGCGGCCCACGTAGTTGCCTTCTTCGCGGCCACTGGCGCGCAGCAGCGTCCAGTCCACCACCGCCGTTTCGGGGAAGCTCACGGGAGTAGGCTCGGCTTTCACAGCTGCGTCGGCCGGCGGCAGCAGTAGGGCTTGCACCGTGTTGCCGTGCCAGCCCAGCACCCGCGCCGACGCCTGCCGGAAGCTGGTGTCCGTGGCAATCACCCGCACCGACAGCAGAAACTGGTCGCCGCTGGGTAGGCCCGCCAAAAACTTCTTTTTCGCCTGCGGCAACGTCCGCAACGCCTCGCGCATGGGGTCGGCCAGCGCAGCCTCCTCGCGCGTGAGGGCCGGGCGCACGCCCGCCGGGGCGGTATCGGCCGTGAGCACCACCGGCGCCGGGCCCTGGGCAATGGTAGGCAGCGCCAATAACAAGGCTGCCCCGGCCAGCAGCGGCCGCGCGAAGGAAGTAGACGTTTTCATAGAACGAATGTGCGGATTGCGAGAACAATATACGGCTTACCGCCCATTCAACGTACCGAGTCTTAACTTTGATTCGCCCATGCCTCCCGTCCAACCCCAGCCGCTCCAACCCGGCGATTTCTACTACACGCCCGAGGGCTACCTCGTTTTCACGGAGCAATATCACCTTCGGCGGGGTTCCTGCTGCGGCAGCGGCTGCCGCCACTGTCCCTGGAAATTTCGGCCCAAAAACAACCCTGCGGGCCCTTCCGGTCAGAAATAAGCAGGGGTGTTTGGTGAATGCCAGACTTTTGCCGATATTTGCGGCCCGTTTCCCTGCTTAGTAACTAATTAACCCTCCGATATCATGGCCCGTGTTTGTGATTTGACCGGCAAGCGTACCCGCGTTGGTAACAACGTTTCGCACGCTAACAACAAGACCAAGCGCAAGTTCTACCCGAACCTGCAGAAAAAGCGCTTCTACGTGCCCGAGCAAGACGCCTGGGTAACGCTGAAAGTGGCTACCTCCACCATCCGCACCATCAACAAGAACGGCATCATGGCCACCTTGAAGAAGGCCAAGGAGCAGGGCTTCATCGTTTACTAGATTTTAGCATCAGGTAGGGGTCGTAAGCAATAAGATGTAGCCGCGATGGCACCAGGTCTTTCTGCTTAATACTTTTTACTGACTACTCCATAAAGCCAGCGCCGCTGCGGTTGTCTCTCAGGCAACCGCAGCGGCGCTGGCTTTGTCTATTGGCGGCTAACTTGCATTATCACCTTCTTACCAGCTGGTTGCTATGCTACTATCGCTTTACCCTCGTTTCCGGACGTCACGGCCATGGCAGCACGTTGCGCAGCTGGCGCTGGCCGGATGGCTGGGAATGACCAGCCTTAACGCTTCGGCCCAAGCGCCCACGTCCATTCCCGAGCCGCTGGTTGACAACCCCGCGCCCGCCCGGCCCACCGATTTCCTGACGCCGGCCTTTCACAAGCAGCGCCGTGAGCTACTGCGGGCCCAGATGCCCGCCAATAGCGTGGCCGTCGTTTTCGCCGCGCCCGTGCGCAACCGGGCCAACGACGTGAACTACGTCTACCACCAAAACCCCGATTTTTACTACCTCACCGGCTACGAGGAGCCCGACGCCGTGCTGCTGCTCTTCAAGGAGCCGCGCACCGTGGGCGGCCAGCCGGGCATCACCGAGGCCCTCTTCACCCAGCCCCGCAACCCCGCCCGCGAGCAGTGGACCGGCCGCCGCCTGGGCGCCGCCGGGGCCAAAGGCCAACTCCGGTTACAGTTCGCTGCCGACAACAAAGACTTTGAAGCTGCCGGCATCAAGTGGGGAGATTTCGATAAGGTGTTGTTCGACAACCTGCCCACCGATGCGCGCGACGATGCGCGCAACCCTGCTGACCTTTACAGCCTGGTAAATACTTTCCGCCAGCAGGCCGGCCTGACCACCAACTACAACCCCGCCGTCTCGGAGGCTGAAAACATGACCCGCCGCTACGGCCTGCTCGATGGCAAGGGTGCCAACGGGTTCATCAGCCAAGCCATCAAGGACAATCCGGCGCTGGGTACCTCGGCGCTGCTGAAAGCTTTCCTGGCCGCGCCCAATGATGCCGCCCGCAAAGCCGCCATCGAAGCGCACCCACCCGGCCGGCTCGACGACGCCACGCTGGGCGAAAAGCTCGACGGCTTGCGCGCCATCAAAACGCCCGAGGAACTGGCCCTACTGCGCCGGGCCATCCGCATCAGCGCGCAGGGCCAGCGCGAGGTGCTGAAGCTGCTGCGCCCCGACATGGGCGAGATGGAGGTGCAGGGCCTGCACGAATACGTGTACCGCCGCTACGGCGCCGAGTTTCAGGGCTACCCCAGCATTGTGGGCGGCGGGGCCAACGGCTGCATTCTGCACTACGAAACCAACGACCGCCAGCGCCTCGACAACGACCTCGTGCTCATGGACTGCGGCGCCGAGTACCACGGCTACTCAGCCGACGTAACGCGCACCGCGCCACCCTCCGGCACGTTCAGCCCCGCCCAGCGCCAGATTTACGAACTGGTGCTGGCCGCTCAGGAGGCCGGCTTTGCCGCCTGCAAGCCCGGCGCCGAGTTCAATGCCCCCAGCAAAGCCACCCAGGAAGTGGTGGCCAATGGCTTGGTGAAGCTTGGTATCATCAAAAAGAAAGAGGATTTCCGCCGCTACTACCCGCACGGCGCCAGCCATTACCTTGGCCTCGACGTGCACGACCGGGGCCGCTACGGCCCCCTGCAGGCCGGCAACGTCATCACCGTGGAGCCCGGCATCTACATCCCCGCCGGCTCGCCCTGCGACCCCAAGTGGTGGAACATCGGCGTCCGCATCGAAGACGACGCGCTGATTACGCCCACCGGCTACGATAATTTATCGGCCGAAGCGCCACGTACGGTGGCCGACATCGAAAAGCTCATGGCCGAACCCAGCGCCTTAGAAGGCTTCAAACTGCCGGAGTTGAAGTAAGGCAGAGCCATTGTTTTACACGATGTTGACTTGACCCTTTGTGATTTCCAAAAATCCACGTACCTTTGCAGTCCTAAAAATTAAAATCATACACCCCCGTCGAGATGGCCAAGAAAGGAAACCGGGTGCAGGTTATCATGGAATGCACCGAGCATAAAAACTCGGGGATGCCGGGCACCTCGCGCTACGTCACCACCAAGAACCGCAAGAATACGCCTGAGCGCATCGAGTTGAAGAAATTCAACCCCATCCTCAAGAAAATGACCGTTCACAAGGAAATTAAATAACCTGAACAATGGCTAAGAAAGTAGTTGCTACGCTGAAAACCACCGAGAACGCCAAGAACTGGGCGAAGGTGATTCGGGCCGTGAAATCGGAGAAAACCGGTGCCTACACTTTCCGCGAGGAAATGGTGCTGCTCGACAAAGTACAGGAATACCTGGCCACCGGCAACAAGTAATTGTTGGCCGCTGCGGCTTCGTTAAAAGAGTAAAAAGTCCCACCTTCGTGGGACTTTTTGCAGTTTAAGGGGGTAGGAGGGAAGGAGTTTATGAGGGAATTGGCGGCGCAGCCGCACGGCTTTGGCAACCCTTTATACCTCCTCGAATCACGCCCTCATACCCTCATACCCTTCCCCTCATGGGCCTCTTCGATTTTTTTAAAAAAGATAAGGAAACCCCCGCCCAGCAAGCCTCGCTGGACGCGGGCCTGGAAAAAACCAAAACCAGTTTCTTCGAGCAGTTGAGCAAGGCCGTGGTGGGCAAAAGCACCGTGGACGAGGCCGTGCTCGACGACCTGGAGGGCCTGCTCGTGCACGCCGACGTGGGCATTGAAACCACCGTCAAGGTCATTGACCGTATTGAAGCGCGCGTGGCGCGCGACAAGTACGTGAGCACCGGGGAGCTCGACCGCATCCTGCGCGAGGAAATCGCCGAGCTGTTGGAAGACAACAAATCCGGCTCGATGGCCGTGCTCGACCGCGCGGGCAGCACCGGCCAGCCCTTCGTCATCATGGTGGTGGGCGTGAACGGGGTGGGCAAAACCACCACCATTGGCAAGCTGGCGCACCGCTTCCACGCAGCTGGCAAAAAAGTGGTGCTGGGCGCCGCCGACACTTTCCGCGCCGCGGCCGTCGACCAGCTCATCATCTGGGGGCAGCGTGTGGGCGTGCCCGTGGTGAGCCACGGCATGAACACCGACCCGGCTTCGGTGGCCTTCGATGCGGTGAAAAAAGGCGTGGAAATGAATGCCGACGTGGTCATCATTGACACGGCCGGCCGCCTGCACAACAAGGTGAACCTGATGAACGAGCTGAGCAAAATCAAGCGCGTGATGCAGAAAATGATTCCCGATGCACCGCACGAAGTGCTGCTGGTGCTCGACGGCAGCACGGGCCAGAACGCCTTCATGCAAGCCAAGGAATTCACCAAAGCCACTGAAGTTACGGCCCTGGCCATCACCAAGCTCGACGGTACGGCCCGCGGCGGTGTGGTCATCGGCATCTCGGACCAGTTCAGCATTCCGGTGCGCTACATTGGGGTGGGGGAGAAGATGACCGACCTGCAGTTGTTCGACCGGCACACGTTCGTGAATTCACTGTTTAAGAAATAAGCGCCGCCTTCCGGCGTTTGCTGGATAAGCCACTTCGAGCGCCGAACTATTGGCCCTTGAAGTGGCTTATTGCTTTTCCGCCTTTATTTCGTGACGATATGAGCCATTATTCTTGGATGTTGCCGGCTGCAGGCGTTGCCTTGGCGCTGGCCAGTTGCGGCAGCAAAAACGACAGCCAGCCGGCTATTCCTTATGCTCCGGTCAACCTTAGCATTAACCTGACCAGCCAGGAATACGTGAAGTTGCGATTCGATAACGGGGCGGTAATGCTGCCGGTGAAGGGCCCCGCGGGCAATGGGGGCGTGAAGGGCGTCATTGTGGTGCGGCAGAACGCGACTTCTTACCTGGCCTTCGAGCGCAACTGCCCCTACCAACCTTACGATGCCTGCGCTCTGGTAAGCTTGGACCGAAATTCGAGCCTGTTTATGCGGGATTCCTGCTGCAATTCACAATTTAATTTGCAAGGACAAGTCACCGGCGGACCGGCCTCGCGGCCACTTAAACAGTACAATGTCAGCCAACAAGGTTCGCAGCTCAACATTACGAACTGAGCTAGCTGGCGAATTTTTGAAAAAATATTATGCAGAGCTTGTGTATCTCTGAAAAGCCGTTGTAGATTTGCACTCCGAAACGACAACAACCGGGTTTCGGACTAGAAAAAGCTTCCTTAGCTCAGCCGGTTAGAGCATCTGACTGTTAATCAGAGGGTCCCTGGTTCGAGCCCAGGAGGGAGCGCTAAAAGGCCTCTTACGTTAGCGTAAGAGGCCTTTTTTATTTAATGCCCGCGGTTTAGCCCCCGGTTGATGTCGAGAGCTTACTAAAACATCGCCTCGGTACACCGGGCTAGGGCCGCCGGAGTGATGCCCAGCCCGTGTAGCTTGGTGGCGTATTGCCGGCCCATGCCCCACACATCTTCCACTGCTACCAGTTGCCAGTCGCTGCCAGGCCAAATGCCAGTGCAAATTGCGTAGCCCGGTCGCCGGTGGACTCTCCCCATTAAACGTCAAAAAGCCCGTCGCGGGAACGACGGGCTTTTCAACTTGGGTAAAAAGACCAGGGGCCTTACTCCACCGTGAGGCGCAAGGCTTTGCTGCCGGCGTGCACCACATACACGCCCGCCGGCAGCCCGACCGGCAGCGCCAGCGCGGCCGTACCAGAAGCATCGGCCATAGCGGCCAGCACCTCGCGGCCCAGGGCGTCGTACACGCGCACTGTCGTGCCCGGTACCGCGCCCGTGAGGGTAGCCGCGCCGCCGTGCGTCGGGTTGGGAAACAGCGCCAGCGTGGCCGGGCCGCCTACCGTCACGGTGCGCATGGGCGAGTAGCTGAACGTGCCATCCAAATCCACCTGCCGCAGGCGGTAGTAGAGTTGATTGGTTTCGCCGGGGTACTGTCGGTCGAGGAAGTCGTAGCGGTGGATGCTGACGCTGCTGCCGGCGGCGGCCACCTGGCCGATGCGCTCGAAGATGCGGCCGTCGCGGCTGCGCTCCACCTCAAATCGGTCGGAATTCTTCTCCGAGGCCGTGGCCCAGGCCAGCGCCACGGTGGTACCGCGCTTTTCAGCCGTAAAGCTCAGCAGCTCCACGGGCAGCGGGGTGCTGCTGCCGGTGAGGTAGAACTCAGAGAAGTGGTCGGCCACGGTCATTTCGGCCGCAAACCAGGCCGTGCCGGCCGGCGAGCTGGCCGGGGCGGGCAGCACGCGGCGCTCGCCGGTGGCGTCGTTATTGCCCAACTGGCAGTCCTCGTTGGGGCCGCTGTATTGGGTGGCTTTCAGGTTGGCCAGCGTGGCGGTGTTGTCAGCCGCCAGCAGGCGGGCCTGCTCGCTATTGAGGCCGTAGAGGCGCAGCTGCACGGTGCGGCCGTCGAAGCGGCCGGCGCTGGCCGTGAGGTGCCAGTTACGGTCCAGGTAGGAGCGGCTGCCGGCATCGTGGCGCACGGGCTGGGCCGGGTCGGCCAGCAACACGTCGATGGAGAGGTTGCCCAGCGAAGTACCGGTGTAGTTGTAGGCTGCCACCACCTGGCCGCCGCTGCTCAGCAGGTAGTGCCAGGCGCCGTCGCCCACGCTGGCCGTGGCGGGCACGGCCGGCAGGCAGGTGCCCAGGGTGGTCCCGCTGTACACGGCCAGTACGGTGAAGGGCGGCGCGCTGGCGCTGTTGCCCAGCCCGGGCGTGCCCACCACCACGGCGCTGCTGCCCGGCACCGCGCCGGCCGGCACCACGGCCGTGAGCGAGGTAGCCGAATTCACCGTTACGCTGCTAGCCGCCACCCCGCCAAACGAGACGGTGCTGCCCGCCGCGAAGCCCGTGCCCGTGATGGTAACGGGCATCCCCGGCAGCTCAGCCGCCGTGCTCAGCACCGTGATGGTGGGCATGGTGGTGCAGGGCGTGAGGGTGACGGTGTTGGAGGGAGCCGACGTGGCCCCGTTGAGGCTGGCCACCACCGAGTAGCTGCCGGCCGTGTTGGTGACGAGCGGGTTGGTGGTGGTGCCGCCCGGCGAGAAGGTGAACGTGGCCCCACTCACGGGAGTAGGCATATTGGGGATACCGTCAGCGTTGAGGCGAATGAGCTTGGGGGCAGCAGCGCCGTTATAGTTCAGGAATGAGCCGCCGGTTACCAGGATGTTGCCGTCGGACTGTACCAGTACCCGCCGCGCCCCGTTGTCGAGGCCCGAACCACCAGCGTTGAAGGTGCCATCCACACTGCCAGTGGTGGTGAGCCGCGCGATGCGGCTGCCAGGCCTAGTGAAGGTGCCGACTACCACTATCTTACCATCGGCCTGCAGCGCCAAGTGGTTCACCGTGCCGCTTAAGGCCCCGGCGTTGAAGGTGCCGTCGGTGCTGCCGTTAGCGGTGAGTCGGACAAGGTAGCGGAGGGATTGCGAAAAAGTACTCCCATGCACCAGCACTTTGCCGTCGGCCTGCAGGGCAAGCCCATACACCGTATTTTGAAAGCTGTTGCCGACGGCAAAGCTGGCGTCGGGGCTGCCATCGGCGTTGAGCCGGATGAGGTAGCTAGCCGTAGCGTCCTTGTACATGGTGAAGTCGCCGCCCAGCAGAATTTTGCCATCGGGCTGCACCACAATGCTGTTCACCACGCCATTGAGACCCACGGTAGCACCCGTACCGGTGCCGAACAGAATGTCGGGGCTGCCGTCGGGGTTGAGCCGGATGAGGCGGTTGGCCGTCGCACCCTGATAGGTGGTGAAGTCGCCGCCCAGCAGAATTTTGCCATCGGGCTGCACTGCAATACTGTTCACGCCCACCGTGCCGCCGGTAAAGCCCGCACCGGCGCCGGTGTTGAAGGTGGCGTCGGGGCTGCCGTCGGGGTTGAGCCGAATCAGTTGGTTGGCCGGCGCGCCCTGATAGGTGGTGAAGATACCGCCCACCAGCAGCTTGCCATCGGCTTGCAGCGCGGCGCTATACACCGTGCCATTGAAGCCGGCGGTAGCACCCGTGCCGGTACTGAAGGTAGACGTAGACTCGGGGCTGCCGTCGGGGTTGAGCCGGATGAGGTGGTTGGCCGTCGCACCCTGATAGGTGGTGAAGGCACCGCCCAGCAGCAGCTTGCCATTGGGCTGCTCCAGTGCAGCAAAGACGGCCAAATTAATGCCGCCCCCGGCAGCAAATGCCGGGCTAGCGGCCGTGGCCGTGAGGGTGCGCGGCTGGCACACATCCAGCGGCCCGGCCGGGCTCAACGTGGCCACCAGGTCCAGGGGGCGGGGCGTGTAGGTAAAGGACGTGGCCGTGGGCACGTTAACGCCCTGCGCAGAGGTGAGGGTAATGACGCCGCTGGCCGCCCGCACCGGCACCAGCACCGTGAGGCTGGTGGCCGTCTGTACTGCATTAGGGTCTAAGAGGGCTAGCTCACTGCTACCGCCGAAGCGCACGCCGCGCACGCGGTTCAGGTTAGTACCGGTGATGGTGACGGGCGTACCCGCCAGCCCGCTCTGCGGCGAAAAGCCGGTGATGGTCGGCGGCAAGGCCGTATTGAAGCGAATAAAAAGGTCGGCCATTGAGAAAATAGGGACCTGGCTATTAAAGTCATAGCCCGACTGGTAGCCGAGGTGCGGCGTAACCAAGTCGAGGGTGCCGTCGTTGTCCATGTCGCCTAGCGCCACGGAGGCCCGACTTCCCCCAGTGGCAAAGTCGGAGCCGCCGCTGAACGTGCCGTTGCCGTTATTTAACCGCACCGCCGCTTGCCCCGGAGAGTTGCTGCTACTCGAGTAGCCAGCCGCCGCCAGGTCGAGGTAGCCGTCGCCGTCCACGTCGCCCAGCGCCAGGGAGCCCGGCGTGAAGCTCACCGGATAGTCGGTGCCGCCCCCGAACGTGCCATTGCCGTTGTTGAGCCGCACGCTCAGCGAGGCCGCCGACCCACTGCTCGTCGCAAAGTCCAGGTAGCCGTCGCCGTTCACGTCGCCCACCGCCAGCTTATTGAGTGCGCCGCCCACGGGCACGTCAGTGCCGCCGCTAAAGCTGCCGCTGCCGTTGTTGAGCCGCACGCTCACCTGGTTGTTGTTGGCTATCAGGGCATCCAGGTCGCCGTCGCCGTCCACGTCGGCCAGCGCCACATCCGACGCTGCATTAGCTGTGGGGATGCTGGAGGCAGTAGTGGAGGCGCTAGTGAAGTTGCCAGTGCCATCGTTGAAGCTGACGGACGCCTTGCTGGCGGCTATCAGCATGTCCAGGTCACCGTCGCCGTCTACGTCGCCCAGTACTACGTGGCTAGGTCCAGTATATGAGTATAGATAAATATTTCGACCACCAGGGGGAAATTGACCTTGCGAGTTGTTCAGCCTAACGGTGATGCTGCCATTGTAAGTTGTTGGGGTTATGACAATGTCCAGGTCGCCGTCGCCGTCTACGTCGCCCAATGTAATGTTGCCGGGGTCAGAGAGCGGATTGCTGCCGGCCGCGTCAAACTGGCCGCCCCCCGCCCCTAGCCGCACCACTACCCCCGGGGATGGAAAGGCAGAATAAAAGCCCTTGCTGTAAGGGTCACTGGTTACCACGTCCAGCATGCCGTCGCCGTTCAGGTCGCCCACGGCTACCGAAGTCGCCGCTCCTCCCATGTTGAGCTGCGTCGGGGGGGTGAGGAAGGTACCGGTGGCCGGGACCGTCCCGGCCGTGAATTCATGCACTTGGGCCAGCGCATTGTAGCCTGCCGTGCTCTGCACCGTGGCCGGCACCGTCACCATCACCCGTTCGCCGGGCGCAAACGGACGGGTCGGGTCCACGGTAATGAGGTTGCCGCTGGCGGTGGCATTGCCGCCGCGCACCAGTTGCCCACCGCTTTGCGAGCCAAACACGCGCACGTTGCCCGCCGTGCCCGTCGCAATGGGCTGCGAGAAGGTGAGCGCCACGTTGGCCCCCCGCGGGGCCGTGGGCAGGTTGCGCGCCGGCGACACGCCCGTGAGCATGGGGGCCTGGCTCACGGCTTGCAGCGGCACGCTGGCCGCGGTCAGGTAGAACTCGGAGAAATGGTTGGTCACGCTCACCTGGGCCGTAAACCAGTCGGCCCCGCTGAGCATGGTGGCGGGCGCGGGCAGCAGGCGCGACTCGCCGTTCGGGTCGTTGTCGACCAGGTCGCAGTTTTCGTTGGCGCCGCTGTATTGCGAGGCTTTCAGGCCGGCCAGCGTGGCGTTGGCATCCACCGCTGCCAGGCGGGTCAGCTCACTGCTCAGTCCGAAGAAACGCACGCGCACAGTCTGGCCGGTGAAGGTCTTGTTGGTGGCCGTCAGGTAGAAGTTGCGGTCGAAGTAAGCCTGGACGTTGGCGTCGGTGCGCACGGGTGCGGTCGTGGCCGTACCCAGGTCGAGCATGCCTGCCGACACGGTGCCCAGGTTGCGGGTGTCCTCGATGGCGGCCACCACGGCCCCGCCCGCGCCGGGCAGGCGCAGGTAGCGCCAAGTATTGGCCCCGCCGCTGCCCGTTATGCTCACGCTGGCCGTGGCCAGGCAGCCGCTGGCCGCCGTGCCCCGGTACACTTGCAGCACCTCAAAAGCGGGGCTGTTGGGGCTGCTGCCGGTGGCGGTGCTCACCACTACGGCGCTGCTGCCCGGCGTGGCGCCCACCGGCACCACGGCCGTGAGCGAAGTAGCCGAGTTGTAGGTCACGCTGGCCGCGGCCACCCCGCCGAAGCTCACCGTGCTGGTGCTGGTGAAGTTGAGGCCCGTGAGCGTCACGGCCTGGCCCGGCAGTTCGGCTGCGGGGCTCACCGTGTTGAGAATGGGCGTGGGCGCGCCCACCGTGAAGGCCGTGCTGCTGCCCGTGCCGCAGCCGGCCGCCACGGTCACGGTGCCCGCACCGAGCGGGGCCGCGGCCGGCACCACGAAGGTGAAGCCCGTGGCCGTGCTGTTGGTCACGCTGGTAAAGGCGTTGGCCCCGTTCACCGTGAGGGCCGTGAGACCGGCCAGGTTGGTGCCCGTCACCGTGACGGGGCTACCGCTCCCGGCCGTAGCGGGCGAGAAGGTGAGCAGGCTGATGGGATTGTAAATGAGTACCGGGCTGGTGCGCGCGGTGGTGCTGCCGTCGCCCACTTGGCCGGCGGTGTTCAGGCCCCAGGCCCAAGTGGCTCCGCAGCTCTGTTCGCCCGCCGAGTAGCCGGTGCCCGCCGCAGCGCTCAGCCAGCTGGTGACGGCCGCCACGGATTGCGGGGTGGTCTGGTTGGTGGTGTTGCCCAGGCCGAGCTGGCCGTTGGCATTGGCGCCCCAGGCCCAGAGCGTGCCGTCGGCCTGCACGGCCAGGCTGTGCGCGTCGCCAGCGGCGGCGCTCAGCCAGTTAGTGCTAGTACCCACCCGTTGGGGCGTGTTTTGATTGGTGGTGTTGCCCAGGCCGAGTTGGCCGTTGGTATTCAGGCCCCAGGCCCAGAGCGAGCCATCGGCCTGCACGGCGGCCGAGTGTAATTTGCCCGCCTTCGCACTCACCCAGTTAGTGCTAGTGCCCACCCGTTGGGGCGTGTTTTGATTGGTGGTGTTGCCCAGGCCCAACTGGCCGTATTCGTTGCCGCCCCAGGCCCAGAGCGAGCCATCGGCCTGCACGGCCAGCATGTATTTTTCGCCCGCGGCCGCACTGGCCCAAGTGGTGCCGGTGCCTACCCGCGTCGGGCTGTTCGCCTGGAGTGTGCTGCCCAAGCCGAGCTGGCCGGAGCCACTGTAGCCCCAGGTCCACAAAGAGCCGTCGGCCTGAACGGCCGCCGTGTGGTAAGTGCCCGCTGTCACACTGGCCCAGCTGGTACTGGTGCCCACGCGCTGCGGGGTGTTTTGATTGGTGGTGTTGCCCAGGCCGAGCTGGCCGCTGTCATTCAGGCCCCAGGCCCAGAGCGAACCGTCGGCCTGGATAGCCAGCGTGTAGCTACCGCCGGCGGCCACGCTCACCCAGCTATTGCCGGTGCCCACGCGCTGCGGGGTGTTTTGATTGGCCGCGCTGCCCAGGCCCAGTTGGCCGTTGGCGTTGTTGCCCCAAGCCCACAAGGACCCGTCGGCCCGCACGGCCACCATGTGGCTGCCCCCGGCGGCCAGAGTAGTGGCCCGCGAAAACAGGGCCGTGGCTACCGGGGCGGTACCGCCGCCCGTGGTGGCCGTCACGGGGCCGCTTTGGGCGCCGGCGGGCACTACTACCCCCGTAATCTGGGTGCCGGCGGCATTCACCACGAAGCCGCTGGTCACGGTTTTCACCCCGGCGCTGCCCGTGAAGGTGATGGCGCTGGTGCCGCTCAGGTTGGTGCCCGTGAGGGTGAGCACCGTGCCCGGCACGCCCAGGAACGGGCTCACCGCCGTGAGGGCGGGCTGCGGCACCGTGAAGCTGCCGGCGCTGACGGCGGTGCCGTAAGAAGCAATCACCGAAATCGGCCCCGAAGTAGCCCCGGCCGGCACGTTCACCGTGATTTGCGTGTCGGAATTGACCACGAAGCCCGGAGCCAGCACGCCGTTGAAGCGCACGGCCGTGGTCGTGTTGAATTCCGTGCCCGTAATGACTACCGTGGTGCCCGCCTGCCCGCTGGTGGGCGTGAAGCTGCTGATGGTGGGCTTGACGCAGGAAATGGCGGCGGCGAAGCCGGACATGTAATAATTCGTATTGCCGGAGGTGAAATTCAGCGTCAGCTGGCCGGTGGGGTTCGTGGCTGTCACGACACCGCCCGCGCTGCCGGCACCGAAGGAGCGAAGGAAGGGCGCGCTGGTGTTGGGGCCGTCATACACGCGCAGGACATCCGTACCACTTCTTGTGTTTATCTGGGAGAAGCTGAGTCGCACCTTGGCTCCGGCCGTGGCCGGCGTGATGGTGGTCGTCAGGTTCTCGTCGTTGCCGTAGTTGCCGTTGGGCCCGCCCGAATCGTAGATGCTGCCCGAGCAGGTGGTGACGGCCGCCGTGCCAATCAGAATGACGTCGGTGGCAAAAACGCTGCTAGTACCCGTGCCGAAGCTGGTGGTGACGGTGATGGGGCCGGTGGTGACCCCGGCCGGCACCGGCACCGTAATCTGGGTGCTGGAGTTGACCACGAAGTTCGGCGCCGCCAAGCCGTTGAAGGCCACGGCCGTGGTGCCAGTAAAGTAGTTTCCCGTCAGGACTACGCTGGTGCCCCCCGTGCCGCTGGTGGGCGTGAAGCTGCTGATGACCGGGGGGAGCGGCGTGAAGTCGGTGCTGCTGCTGCCCGCGCCGTTGGCGTTGCTCACGCTGATGCGCCCAACCGTGGCCCCGGCCGGCACCGGCACCGTAATCTGGGTGCTGGAATTGATGACAAAACCCGGGGCCGGCACGCGGTTATTATAAACCGAACCGTTGAATGCCACCCCCGTCGCGTTGGTAAAACCGGTGCCCGTGATGACCACTAAATCCCCCTGCCCCCCGCTGGACGGCGTGAAGCTGCTCACCGTAGGCATGCCCGTGGCGCAGGAAACGGCGGCGGTATAATTGGCGACGCCCTGTCTCCAGGTAAGATTGCCAATCAAGCGAACCGTGAGCTGGCCGGTGGCATTGGTCGCCGTCACGGTGCCGGGAACGTCGTTCTGGTAGTATTGCCCGATGAGCGGGGCATTGGTATCCGGCCCGTCGTAAATGGAGAGGACGACCGATTCATTCACGCTGAACTGCGAGAAGCTGAGGCGCACTTTGGCCCCGGGCGTGGCCGGCGTCAGGGTAGTGGTGGCACTGCCGGCGGGGTTGCCGGCGCTAGGGCCGCCCGGGTTATACAGCGTGCCCGAGCAGGTAGTAATGGCCGCCGGGCCCATCCAGTAGGTACCAGTGATAAAGTGGGCCGCACTGGTGCCCTTGTCATAGGCATTGGTGACACTGATGGGGCCGGTGGGGGCCCCGGCCGGCACCTGCACCGTAATTTGGTTGTCATTATCGACTGTGAAGCTCGTCGCCGCCAGGCCGTTGCCCAACGTGTTGTTGAAGGTCACGGCCGTGGTGCCAGTAAAATTCCTTCCCGTCAGGACCACGCTGGTGCCCCCCGTGCCGCTGGTGGGCGTAAAGCTGCTGATGTACGGGCGATTCACGCAGGAAATAGTGGCGGCAAACCCCGTGCCGTTACTGCCGGAAAGGGTTAGTATGTTTCTGAAGACGACGGTGAGCTGGCCCGTGGCGTTGCTCGCGGTCACGGTGCCAGGGGGGGTGTTCCGGGAGTACTCCCCGATGAGCGGGGCATTGGTATCCGGTCCGTCGTAGAGGAGGAGTCTGCCTTCATCGTATGGCACATAAAAAGACGTGAAATTGAGGCGCATTGAGGCCCCGGGCGTGGCCGGCGTCAGGGTAGTGGTATAGGTCTTGGGGTACGCGTAGTCGTAGTTCGTGGTATTGTAGATGGGGCCGGCGGGGTCGTACAAGGTACCCGAGCAGGCGGTTATGGCCGCCGGAGTCATCCAGTAGGAATCGGTGCTGGTATAGTTGGCAGCACTGGTGCCCGTACCAGAGCCATTTTGCACACTGATGGGGCCGGTGGGAGCCCCAGCCGGTACTTGCACGGTTATCTGGTTGTCAGAGTTGACGGTGAAGCTCGTCGCCGCAATGTCGTAGCCCAACATGCTGTTGAAGGTCACGTCCGTGGCGCCGGTAAAATTTCTTCCCGTCAGGACCACGCTGGTGCCCCCCGTGCCGCTGGTGGGCGTAAAGCTGCTGATGTACGGGCTCCTCTGACAGGATATAATGGCGGAAAACCCCACCCCGCTACTGCCGATAGGGTGTACCAGGGTTTTGAGAACGACGGTGAGCTGGCCCGTGACGTTGTTCGCGGTTACAGTGCGGGGGTTCTGAGAATACTCCCCGATGAGCGGGGCATTGGTGTCCGGCCCGTCGTAGATAAAGAGACTGCCT
Source organism: Hymenobacter properus (assembly GCF_015694735.1). Classification (GTDB taxonomy): domain Bacteria; phylum Bacteroidota; class Bacteroidia; order Cytophagales; family Hymenobacteraceae; genus Hymenobacter; species Hymenobacter properus. Next base: position 472,033 of record NZ_JADQDP010000002.1, read on the forward strand.
TCACTAGCTTGCCCATAATATTGCGTGAAGATGAGGCGCACTGAGGTTCCGGGCGTGGCTGGCGTCAGAGTGGTGCTGTAGGTCGTGTTAGAGCTCGTGGTGTTGTTGACCGGTCCGGCGGGGTCATACAAGTTGCCCGAGCAGGTGGTGATGGCCGCCGGAGTCATCCAGTAGTCCTGTGCCCGGCTCAGCAGCGGCGCCACGAGCAGGAGCAGCACGACGGCCCAGCGGAGGCGGAGGGGTAGTGAGGGAGCCGCGCACCGCGAGGCACCTTTTGGCAAAAACAGCGAGGAGACGTACTTCATAAAAATAAGTGGAGGAGGTAGGATAGATAATCAGAGACTGGGGTGCGGTACCGAAGGCGGGTACCCTTGGTCGCGAAGTGTTCGCGTCGCCTAGTCGAGTGCGGTGGGGAGTGCCACTTGAGCCGGGGGAGTGCTGCCGGTTTGTCGGGCTATTGGCTGCTTGCCAGGAAGCCCCGCGAGCACACGGGGAGTCCGCGCAGTCCCAGGCCAGCCGCTAGTAGGCAAAGCCTGCGGACACAAAAGCTGACCCGTAACTACCTCTTACAAAGTTGGAATTGAGGCTCCTTTAAAAAGGCACAATTCCCCGCCAATTTTGTCTTCTGCCGCATTTTGGCAGGGAATTACACCTTTCTGGCAGGCAAATGGCCTCTTTGCTTGGCCACCAGCACACCTGCTCCGGCCATCCGGGCGGCAGCCCGGCTTCCCCGAAACGTTACTTTTTCGACTTTCGGTAGTCGCTGGGCCGGCGACCAAAGCGCTCGGTATACAGGCTGCTGAAGTAGCTGGCCGAGGCAAAGCCCACCGCCTCGGCTACTGCCACCACCGTGCGGAAATCGCCGGCTTCGAGCAGCTGCCGGGCTTGGTTGAGGCGCAGCTCGCGCAGCCAGGCCGCCGGCGTGAGCCCAGCGCTTTCGCCCAACCGGCGGTAGAGGGTGCGCTCGCTCACGGCAAGCAAACCCGCCAGCTCGGCCGGCCCAAAATTCTCGTCGGCCAGGTGGGCTACCACCTGGGCCTGCCACTGGGCCAGTTGTTCGTTCGCTCCGGTTCCTTCGGTTGCCGCCGTGGCCGGTCCGGCGTCGGTGAGCGGAGCCAGCCCGGCCGGGACGGCGACTTCGGGCCGGTAGGCAAACTGGCGGCGCACGTTGTGGCGGGCCAGCAGCACTTGCACCCGGGCCAGCAGTTCGGCCGGGGCGAAGGGCTTGGTCAGGTAATCGTCGACCCCCACCGTGAGGGCGGCCCGGCGGTGGGCCTCGTCGGCCCGGGCCGTGAGCATGAGCACGGGCAGGCCGGCGCGGGCCGGGTCGGCCTTGAGCTGGGCCAGCAGCTCGGTGCCGCTCAGGCGCGGCATCATGGCGTCGGTGATTACCAAGTCCACGGGTGCTTCGCGGGTCAGCAGTTCCAGCGCGTCCTGGCCGTCAGTGGCCGTCAGCACCTCGTAGGTGGGCGCCAGTAGCTCGCGCAGGTAATCACGCAGGTCGGGATGGTCTTCCACCACCAGCACACGAGGTTTGGAGTTAAGAGTTAGGAGTGAAGAGTTAAGCGTTGGGGATATCGACGCGTCGTCAGACACAGGCCCTGTTTCCGCCCTCTTATTTCTTAAGTCCAGTTCATTCACTCCTTCACCTCTTAACTCTTCACTCTCAATTCTTAACACCGTAGCTGGAAAGCGCAGGGTGAAGGCGGCGCCCTGGCCGGGCTGGCTGGCCAGCGTGAGAGTACCCCCCAGCAGGGTAGCCAGCTCGCGGCTCAGGGCCAGGCCCAGGCCGGTGCCGCCCTGCGCCTGGTGTTGCTTGCCCTGGTAGAAGCGCTCGAACACCCGTTCCTGCTCGGCCGGCGCGATGCCGGGGCCGGTGTCCTGCACGGTCAGGGTGTAATAGCCGTCGGCAGCGGGCAGAGCGGCTGTTAGCGTCACGGTGCCGCCGGCAGGCGTGTGGTTCAAAGCGTTGCCGAGCAGGTTGGTCAGAATTTGCGCCACCTTATCCGCATCCAGCAGCAGATGCAGCCCCTCCGGCAGACGTTCGGGGCCGTGCAGGGACAGGCCCCGAGCGGCCGCCAGCGGCTCGAAGGAGGCCAGCAGGTTGCGCAGCAGCGGGGCCACGGCCGTGGGCACGGGCTGCACCGCCAGTTGCCCGGCTTCGAGCTTGGTCAGGTCCAGGATGCGGTTCACCAATTCGTGCAGGCGCTGGGCCTGGCGATGGGCCAGGGCCACGGCGGCGCGCGCGGCGGCGGGCAGCTTCTGGGCAGGGGCGTGCAGCAGGGTGTCGAGCGGGGCCAGCACCAGCGTGAGTGGGGTGCGCAGCTCGTGGCTGGCATTAGCAAAAAACTGGTTTTTGGCCGCATCCAGCTCACCCAGGCGCTCGGTCTGCGCCTGTAGGTGCTCGGTTTGCATCTGTAAGTGCCCGGCCTGCTCCTGTAGGCGCTCAGCTTGAGCTTGCAATTGGACGGTCTGAGCGGCCAACCGCCTATTGAGGCGGCGAGTGATGCGCAGGGCCAGTAGGATGGCCAGCGCTAGCAGGGCCAGCAGCCCCGCCCCGGCTGCGGCCAGGCGCACCAGGCGGGTCTGCTGGCGCTCGCGCTCGGTGAGATGGGCAATTTGGGAGGCCTGCTCGCGGCTACGGAACCGGGCCTCGGAGGCGGCCAGGGCCGCAAACTGCTGAGCCTGGCGCAAGGTGTCGGTGAGGGTCTGGGTGCGGCGGGAATAGGCGTAGGCGCTGTCGTAGCGGCCAACCCGGGCATAGGCTTGGGTAAGCAATTCGGTGAGCTGGCTCAGCGGCAGCAGGCTGCCCGACTGCTGGTAGCCGCGCAGCAGGGGCCGCAGCAGCGCCACGGCGGCCGACGGCTCGCCCATGGCTAGGGCAATTCGGGCCAGGGTTTGGCGGGGCTTGGGCTGGGGGGCGGTGCGGGGGTAGCGGGTGAGCAGGGCCACGGCTTCGGCTAGCAGGCTACGGGCCCGCTCGGGGTGGGTGGGCTGCTGCTGCCAGGCCGTCAGGCCCAGGGTCAGGGCTTTCACTTCGGCGTAGGGCTGGTTGCGAGCGGGCCAGCCGGCCACCGCGGTGTCGGCGCTGGCCCCGCGGCGAAGCCAGGTGCAGGCGCGGCTCAGCCAAGGGGCCGCCTCGGCCGGCTGGCCGGCTTGCAGCGCCACCTGAGCCGGCACCAGGTTCAGGCGGGTGAGCAGCAAGGCGTTGTAGGGAGCGGCCCGCACCAGGGCGGTGGCCTCGGCGGCCAGGGCACTGGCGTAGGCGGGCGGGCGGCTGCTGTGGCCCTCCAGCAGCAGGGGCAGGTAGTAGCTCAGCAGCACGTCGGCCAGCGCGCCCCCGGCCGGGTCTCGGTTGGCGGCTGGCTGGGCGTAGCGGCGATAGGTAACCAGGGCCTGCTCATACGCCTGCTCGGCTTGGGGGTAGTTGCCTTGGGCGGCATAGGCTTCGCCTATCAGGCACTGCGTCCAGCCGATGCCGTTCAGGTTACCTTGCCGTTGGTAGAGGTTTCGGGCCCGCTCGTAGTAGCGCAGCGCCAGGGGCAGGCGGCCCAGCACGCGACCGGCCGAGCCGGCATTGGCCAGCGTCCCGGCCAGCAAAAGGGGGAGGGGTTGGCCCGAGTTGGTGGGCCGGGTGGTGGCCGGGTCGGGCGTCAGACTGCTGTCGGGCCCTGCTCCCTGAAACTGCTGAACCGCCTGCTGGTAGTAGTAGAGAGTGCTGTCAAAGTTGCCCCGAACGTAGTGCTGCCCGGCTAGCTCGTTGGCCAGCGCTATCACAGCGGCCGGCCGCTGTTGCCTTTGCCGCGCCCCGGCCAGCCGCCAGGCCCGGCCCAGGTAGTAGGCGGCAGAATCGGGGCGGTGCCGGTCTTGAATAGCATGCGCCAGGCGCACATAGGCCAGCAGCCGCCCGAGCGAGTCGGCGGGCAGACGGTGGGCCAGGTCGTTGACCCGGGCCGGCGGGGCTAAGACATCGGACGGCTGCCGCCCGGTGGTTTGGGCCGGGGCAAGATGGGTTGCAAGCAGCCCACCCAGCAGCAGGTATGCCCGTCCGCCCCGGCCCCAGGTCTGGTAAGCCCGGCGACAGCTAGCAAAAAACGGACGGCAGACCGGCAACACAGTGATAGGCAATGGGTGAGAGTGGCGGCAGTTGAGTAACTCGCCGGCACGGTGCTCCGAACGATTCGGCCGCTTGGCCGGCCCCAAAGTTGCGTAAGCACAGGCCAGCATCCAACCTAACCTCTGCCAATCGACGCCAATTGGCTTGAGCAGCCCGTAATTATCAAAGAACAATACTCACAATCAGGCGCACCGCGCCCCGCCGCTGTACCAGGTTGAGTTCCGCCAGGCGCTCGTTGGCCAGGTCTAGGTAGGGACCATGCTCGAAGTTCATGTAGTCCATTTTGAGCTAAAACTGAGTTGGGTCCGCATTGAACATTTTATCCAGCCGGGTCAAATTGTGCCCAGACGAGCGCAGCTGCTTCGGCGCATGTCAGGCGCATAGCTAACGTTGGGGCGATGCTGGCTTTTGCAGCTCTATGCAGAACACTTCTCCCAGTTTATGAAGGGAATAAGATGTTCTGCATAGGGCTGACGGGTAGCGAATTATATCGAATGAGACGTTTTTTCTGGCTGGGCCGGCTTTGAATGCTCCGATTTAGTAGCCAAAGCCCGGACGTACGCTCTATCTTTTCGGCTCCTTATTGGCCTTCCTTATGCCCTGCCCGCGTTTTCACCGCTTCTTTGCCCTTGCTCTGTTCCTGATTCCCGCTTGGGCCAGGGCCCAAAGCTCGGATGTCCCAGCCGAACCGAAACTGTACCTGGGCTTGCGCGCAGGCTACAGCAACTACACCATCACCGGCACAGAAGTAGACCTGCACACCCGGCCCGGGGCCGACCAGGTGCTGCGCGTGCCGGGACTCACGGCTGGGGCCGTGGTGCGGCGGCGCCTCTACAAACCTTTGTCGGCGCAATGCGAAGTGCTCTACGTCCGCGAAGGCGGTAATTTTACCCGTCGGGTATTTACCGGTAAATCGACCTACGACATTGATTGCGTGCAGGTGCCGCTGCTGCTGGACGTGCGCCTGGGCGGGCCATCCGGCCCCGCGCTGCACCTGCAAGGAGGCGTGGCCTTTGTGGCGGTAGTCAACGGCGTGGAGCTCGACGCGACGTCGTTTGCCCCGGGGAATCGGTTTAACAACCAGGGCAGTTTCTGGGCGCAGGCGTATGGTGCCGAACTGGCTTGGGCCCACGAGCGGCGGGTGTACACGCTCACCGCCCGTTTCACCCAGGACTTAACCGACTATTACCAGCGCGATTACCAGGGCACCCCTTACCACGCCCGTAGCCACGGCTTTTCCATCTCCGCGGGCATGCTGTTTGCTCAGCAGACGCATTAAAAGGCGGCGGGTGCGGTCCTAAAAGTGCGTGAATTCGGCGAAAAGTGGCTTTTTGCCGTAAACAGGAAGATTATTCATTCTTCCTGTTGCTATGTCACGAACGATTATTGTCTCCAATCGCCTGCCTACGAAAGCCCTGCGTACCGACGACGGCCTTGCTTTTCAGCCCAGCGAGGGCGGGCTGGCCACCGGCCTGGGCTCCATCTACCGGGCCGATGGCAACGTGTGGGTAGGCTGGCCGGGTTTGTTTGTTGAAGATGAAGCCGAGGCCACTTTTGTAACCGAGCAGTTGGCCGCCGACAGCATGGCGCCGGTGTTTCTGACCGAAGACGAAATCCGCGACTACTACGAGGGCTTCAGCAACGGCACGCTTTGGCCCACCTTTCACTACTTCGCTCAATTGGCAGTGTATGAAGAGGACATGTGGAAGGCCTACGTGGCCGTGAACGAGAAATTCTGCCGCGCTGTGCTGGAGCAGGCCGGCCCCGACGACACCATCTGGGTGCACGACTACCAGCTGCTGCTATTGCCCGAAATGCTGCGCGCGGCCCGCCCGCAGGCCACCATTGGCTTTTTCCTGCACATCCCGTTTCCGAGCTACGAGCTGATTCGGGTGCTGCCCTGGCGCACCGAACTGCTGCAGGGCATGCTCGGGGCCGACCTGATTGGCTTCCACACCTTCGGCTACATGCGGCACTTTCTCAGTGCCGTGTCACAGTTGCTGGGCCTGCCCAACCAGCACGGCCAGATTGAAACCCCCACCCGCTCGGTGCTGGTGGATGCCTTCCCGATGGGCATCGACCACCAGCGCTACGCCGACGCGGCAGCCTCGGAAGCGGCCGATGCACACGTGCGCGAGTACCGCGAGGCGCTGAAGGAGGTGCGCGTTATCCTGAGCATCGACCGGCTCGACTACACCAAGGGCATTGCCCAGCGGCTGCGGGCGTTTGAGCTGCTGCTGTTGCGCTACCCCGAATGGCGCGGGCAGGTAAGCTTGCTGATGGTGGTGGTGCCCTCGCGCGACCAGGTGGCGCAATACGCCGACCTGAAAGTGGAAATCGACGAGCTGGTGGGCCGCATCAACGCCCAGTACCGCACCATTGCCTGGAACCCGGTGCACTACTTCTACCGCTCGTTTCCGCTGGAAGAGCTGGCCGCTTTCTACCGCTTGGCCGAGGTGGCGCTGGTGACGCCCATGCGCGACGGCATGAACCTGGTGGCCAAGGAGTATGTGGCCAGCAAGGCCGACCAGCGCGGCGTGCTCATTCTGAGCGAGCGGGCCGGGGCGGCGCGCGAGCTCTCCGACGCCCTCATCATCAACCCCACCGACACCGGCCAGCTGGCCGAGGCCATGCATGAGGCCTTGGTAATGCCCGAGGAAGACCAGATAGCCCGCATGACCAACATGCAGGCCTTGGTGCGCCAGTACGACGTGTTTGCCTGGACCAAGCTGTTTATGGACCGGCTTGCCCATGCCAAGAGCCAGCAGCAGACATTGGCTACCACCAAGCTCACCCCCGCCGCCACCCAGCAGCTCAAGCAAGACTACCACGCTACCGAGCGCCGCCTGCTGCTGCTCGACTACGACGGCACGCTGGCGCCTTTCAATGCAAACCCCCAGCGCGCCAAGCCCGACGAGGAGCTGCGCCTGTTGCTGCGGGCCCTCACCGACGAGCCGCGCAACCGCGTGGTCATCATCAGCGGGCGCGACCGGGCCACCTTGCAGGAGTGGCTGGGCCACCTGCCGCTCGATTTTATTGCCGAGCACGGCGTGTGGCTGCGCGGCCAGGGGGAAGAGTGGAGCTTATTTCAGGAGTTGCGGGCCGACTGGAAGCAGGACATCCGCCCCGTGCTGGAATTGTACGTGAGCCGCACGGCCGGCTCCTTCATTGAGGAAAAAGACTATTCGCTGGTGTGGCACTACCGCCGCGCCGATGCCGAGCTGGGCGCCAGCCGCGCCCGCGAGCTCACCAGCCACCTCACCTTCATGGCTTCCAACACCGAGTTGCAGGTAATGGAAGGTAACAAGGTGGTTGAAATCAAAACCGCTGGCATCAACAAAGGCACCGCGGCCGCTCGCACCGTGAGTAGCTACCATCCCGATTTCATCCTGGCCATCGGCGACGACCGCACCGATGAGGATACCTTCCGCGCCCTGCCGCCCGATGCCTACACGCTGAAGGTGGGCAGCGCGCCCCGCTCGCTGGCGCGGTTCCACGTTGATGGGCCTGCGGCGGTGCGGGGGCTGTTGCGGGAGCTGCTGTAAACAGGTAGCCAGCTTGGACTACTAACTAAACGGTCATGCTGAGCGCAGCCGAAGCATCTTTACCGCGCTGTTTGTCATGCTGACGAAGGAAGCAGCTTATCACCGACGAACGTTTATTGTTCTAGCTTGATAAGGTCCTTCGCTTTGCTCAGGATGACAGACGGGGAGGTAGAGAGATGCTTCGGCTGCGCTCGGCATGACGTTCTACTTTTTCGTCAACATAGAAGCGGCCTACACAAAATTCGGCCTATCCAGCTTCTTGGCAATGCGGTAGGCCGCATTCATTAGTCCCACGTGGCTATAGGCTTGCGGGAAGTTACCCCACTGCGAGCCCGTCTTGGCGTCCACGTCCTCAGAGAGAAGGCCCAGGTGGTTGGCATAGGCAATGAGCTTCTCGAACTCGCGAATGGCGTCGTCGAGCCGGCCTACGCAGGCTAGAGCCTCCACGTACCAGAAGGAGCAGATGAGGAAGGTGGTTTCGGGCGTGCCGAAGTCATCGGCGTGGCGGTAGCGGTAGAACAGGCCCTCGGGTGTCTTCAGCTCCTTTTCCAGCGCTTCGAGGTGGCGGCGGGCGCGGTCGGAGTGCGGGTCGAGGTAGCCCATGAGGATGAGCTGAAGCGTGCTGGCGTCGAGGTGGGGCGAGCCGATGGCGTTGGTGTAGGCCCCCAGCTCCTCGCTGTAGCACTGCTCGATACGGCGGGCCGCTTCCTCGTTCAGCTCGGTGGCGAGGGCTTCCATTTCCTTATTGCCCAAGGCGCGCGCAGTCTGGCGGGCGGCGTGGCTGCCGGCCCAGTGGAAAAGGTAGGTATAGCAGTGGTACTGCGCCAGGTTGCGGAATTCCCACAGGCCGGCGTCGGGCACGTCCATGGTGGCGTCAATCAGGCGCAGGGCCTCGTACATGAGGGCTTCGGGGTTGGCCCGCTCGCGGTTTACGAAGCGCTGGTCCACATAGAGCGGCAGCAGGGCCACCAGCACCTGGCCGTACACGTCGTTCTGCACATGGGTGTAGGCGTCGTTGCCGATGCGCACGGGCTGGTTGCCCAAGTAGCCTTCCAAATCCAGTTCCTGCTCCACCAGCTCCGTGGTCCCGCTGATGCCATACAGCGGCTGGTACTTGCCCTTCACTTTGCCCGAAAGGTTGGCGATGTAATGGAAGTAGCGCTCCATCTCTTCGAAGTGGCCGATGTTGTTGAAGGCCGTGAGGATATAGTAGGTGTCGCGCATCCAGCAGTAGCGGTAGTCCCAGTTGCGGGTGCTGCCGGGCGCTTCGGGCAGGCTGGTGGTGGTGGCCGCAATGATGGCACCGGTGTCCTCGTACTGGTGCATCTTCAAAGCCAGGGCCGAGCGAATCACCTGGTCCTGGTGGAAGTTGCCGATGCTCATGTTCTTCACCCACTTGCGCCAGTAGTCGCCGGTGGCACCCAGGAAGCGCTCCACGGTGCTTTCCAGCGGGGCTTCCAGCGGCGCGCCGTAGGTGAGCACGAGGTACTTGGTTTCGTTCAGGGCGAAATCTTCGCCGTCGAGCACGTAGGTGAGGGCGATGTTGGTGGTGAGGCGGATTTCCTCTTCCAGGCCCAGATAAGCAATGTGGTTGGAGCTGCGCCGGTGTGTGAGCGGCTTGCGGCCGTACTCACCCACGGGGTTGCACACCACCCGCACGCGGGGCGCGCCGGCCAGCGGCTCCAGCTTCCGGATGAACATCAGCGGCTTGTAGTACCGGTCGTACTGCTCGAAGCGCGGCGCGAAGTCCGTGACGCGGTAGCGCCCGTCGGCCGTCGTGATTTCGGTGCGCAGCACGTTGGTATTTTCCTGGTAATACTGCTTCGACTCAAAGGCCGCGCCGTGGGCCGGCCGTACGCTGAACTCGCCACCCTTCTGCGTATCGAGCAGGCTGCCAAATACAAAGCTGCTGTCGAAGCGTGGCCAGCAGAGCCAGGCCACTGACGTATCGGTGTTGATGAGGGCGAGAAAGGCGCAGTTGCCCACCAAGCCCATGTCATAGGTGTGTTTCGTCATCAGGTCGGGGAAAGGAGCGGTGGCCCACCGGGCCGGCTGCCAGGGTGTACCCCGTTTTCTGAGTCGAGGTTACTAGCTGGGGTGGGAGTAGAGGCCGAAGACGCCTGTCATCCTGAGCGCAGCGAAGGACCTTCTCCCGTTAGAAACCTTGACGTGAGAAGGTCCTTCGCTGCGCTCAGGATGACAGGCGTCCTAACTCCTACCCCCGCACGGCCTCCCGCCGGTCCACTTCGCCTGCTTCGCGAACAAACCCTGCCTTGAGGTGCTCATAAAGCGAGTGCGGGTCTACCAGCGCGGCCACGGCCTGGGCCAGCAGGCCGCTGATGAGCAGCTGGAAAATGGCCGAGTGCCGGTCCGTCATTTCCAGCACCAAAATGGCGGCCGTGAACGGCGAGCGCACCACCCCGGTCAGGAAACTCACCATGCTCACCAGAATGAGCAGGTTGCGGTCGGCCACGGCCACGTCGAACACCTGGCAGATGCCGTCGCCCAGAATGGCCCCAGCGCTGAGCGAAGTAGCAAACACGCCGCCTGCCCCGCCGCTGCTGTAGCTCAGGGCCATGCCCGCGAAGCGCACCGGAAACAGGTACCACGGCGTCTCGCCGTTATTCTGAAACAGCAGCCGGTTGATGATGGGCTTGCCTGTGCCCACGCCCTCGCTGCCCACCAGGTAAGCCAGGCAGCCCAGCAGCAGCCCGCAGCCCAGCACCCAGCCCGCCTGCGCCGCCAGCGTGCCGAAGCGCTGGCGGTAACGCCCCAGCCAGAGCAAGGTTTTGGCAAACACCGCTCCGGCCAGCCCGCACACCACCGCCACCACAACCACCAGCACCTGCACGCGCCCCACCGCCGGCACTATCTTGGGAAAGCCCAAGTATAGGTAAGGCCCCAGAAACGTCTGGGCCGTGAGGCCGGCAATGATGACGGCCGTAAACACCGCCATGCGAAACCGCGCCATGTGCATCTGCGTCAGCTCCTCCACTACAAACACGATGCCGCCCAGCGGGGTATTGAAGGCCGCCGCCAGCCCCGCCGCGCCGCCCGTCACCAAGGCAATCTGGCGCGAGAGCTGGGGCCAGCCGGCCGGCTGTAGCCGGTTGATGGCCCTGAAAATGGCCGCCGAAATCTGAATGGTAGGCCCCTCGCGGCCAATTACGCCGCCGCCCAGCAGCAGCACCACGCTGCTCAGCACCTTCACCACGGCCACGCGCAAGCTCAGCAAATAGGCCGTGCGGCGGTGCTGGCTGGGGTTCGAGAGCTCAATGCCTGCCATCACCTGCGGAATGCCGCTGCCCCGCGCCGCCGGGGCCCATTGCCGCACCAGCAGCCACGAGGCGCCAAACGCTAGCGGCGTGAGTCCGAAGGCCAAAAGCGGCTCGTGGCGCAGCCAAGCAAAGCTCATCTGCTCGGCCCAGCCAAATACTTTCTCGTAGCCCACAGCTACTCCGCCCACCAATACCGACGCAAACCAGAACGGGAAGCTTTGCAGAATCAGCCGCCGCACCCGGTCGGTATAAAAGGGATGGATAACGTGCTGGTCGAGCCAGGCCAGCACGCGGGCATAGCGGGAATCGGATTCGGACATTGATTAGGATAAGGAAGCAAAAGCACAAAGGACGGGGGCCTTCGTAAGCGTGCGGTGAAGCCGGCCGTTCCGTCTTTGAGCTATTGGGCCTCCAGCCAGGCTGTGGCCTGCGCAATGTCGTCGAAGACGGCTACTTCGGCATGGCGGCCCAGGGCTTCCACCACCTCGTCGGTGTGCAGGCGGCGCTGCGGGTCGGGGCTGGGCAGGGCGGCGTAGCGCACGCGCGGTATTTCCTCTGCCGTGTTGGGAAACCACTCGGTAAGCAGCCACTCGCGCTCGGTGGGCGCAAAAGCAGTGGGCATGGCGCGGTGGTCGGCCAGGATGCGGCGCAGCTTGTAGCGCAGCAGCAGGTTGCGGGCGTGCACGTAGAGGGCCCGCAGTTCGGGCCCGTGCAGGGGTTCGCCCGTCCAGTGGAGGTATACGAAAGAGCCGGGCACGTACAGCACCGACCCGACGGCATTGGAAAAGTAGTGTTTCGTTTCTTCTAACATTGAAAGAGATGTGTCACAGCCGCTTGTCTATTGAGGCAATTGGGGGCTGGCAAGCGGTAAAAATCTAAGATAGTGTTCAGCCAGTGCTATAACGGCGGCGGAAGCAGAAAAGATAGAACCCGTCACTGACGCATGTGTACTGGCTTGCTTGCTCATCGGTCCGCGGGCAGTCTTGACTTACTAGTGGGTGCAAAAAAAATACTACCTGACGAAAATCAGCCGATTGGCTGATTTTCGTCAGGTAGTATTTATAGATTGAATAGTATTTTTGCCATTCATCTCAATTCCCACCATCATGCTTACCGCTGCCGACGCCCTGCAACTCGTGTTTTGCGCATCCACCGTTACGGCGGCCGTCCGAGCCGGCTGGTGCACCACTGCCACCCCAGCGGTGGTAAAGGTGGCGGAGCCGCCTCTGGTATTGCCGGTGCCGGCACTGCGGGCCGTGGCCTGGGCCTAAACCGGGCCGCTTACCCTTTTTACTTACTGTCCCACATTAAGCCAGTCTACGCCCGGCCGCAGCCACTGCTGGGTAGTGGCTTCGCACGAGTCCGGTTCGGGCGTCAGGTTGTAGTGCCAGTCGGCCTGGGGCGGCAGGCTCATCAGGATGGATTCGGTGCGGCCGCCGGTTTCGAGGCCGAAGCGGGTGCCGCGGTCAATGGCCAGGTTGAACTCGGCATAGCGGCCGCGGCGCACGCGCTGCCACTGCAACTCTTGCTCGCCGTAGGGCAGGCCCGCGTTTTGGCGCATGATGGCGCTGTAGGCCCGGCCGTACACCTCGCCCACGTCCTGCACGAAGGCGAATAATTCCTCGAACAGCCCGTCGCGCCCCACCGTGAGGCGGTCGAAGAAAATGCCGCCCACGCCGCGCGTTTCGCGGCGGTGGGGCAGGTAGAAATACTCGTCGGCCCACTGCTTGAAGCGCGGGTAATAGCTGGTGTCGTGGCGGTCGCACACCTCGGCAATTTGCTCGTGGAACCGGCGGGCCTGCTCCGCATCCACATAAATCGGGGTGAGGTCGAGCCCGCCGCCAAACCAGGCCTCGCCGTTGCCGGCTTCGAAATACCGCACGTTCATGTGCGAAATGGGCACCATGGGGCTGCGCGGGTGCTGCACCACGCTCACGCCGGTGGCGAAGTAGCGGCGGTCGGGCATGAGCAGCTGCCGGGCGGCCCGCTCGTCCATCTCGCCCCACACGGCCGAAAACGCCACGCCGCCTTTTTCCAGCACGTTGCCTTGCTGAATGACGCGGGTGCAGCCGCCCCCGCCGCCCTCGTGGGCCCAGTCGTCGCGGCTGAAGGTGGCGCCGCCGTCGGCGGCTTCCAGGCGGTGGCACAGCCAGTCCTGGAACTGGCGCATCCAGCTTTCCACCACGGTGCGCGGCGGGGCAATGGGAATTAGAACGGAGGGAGTCATGAGGTTTAGAGAAAAAGCAGAAGAAAAACGGCCGGGGCTTAGGCCCAGCGCACGGCGTGGTAGTTGGCGAGGGCCAATTGGGGGGCGGCCTCCTGCGCCAGGCGGGCGGCGCAACGGTCGCAGCAGGCCACCTGCGGCTGGCGCTCGGCAGCCGAGGGCAGCACCAGCGCCGGAATGCGGGTGTGGTAGGCCTGCGTGGTGGCGTAGCAGGCATCGAAAAAGCGCAGCAATTCTTCCGAACTGCCCGGCGCGATGATGAGCAGCTGCGCCTGCATGTGGGCGCAAAAGTCGCCGATGCCTTCCAGCGGTGCGTCGTCTTCCAGCAGATGCGTGGCGCTGAAGGGCCAGGCCAGGTGGGCCGAGGCCTTGCTGAGGGCTTGCTTCAGCTGGCGGCGCTGGGGCCGGTCGGCGGGGGCATAGAACTGCACCAAGTCGAGCGGGGCCGGGAAGGCGCCTTCCAGCGCCGCCAGACGGGGCAGGATGTGCAGCCCCAGCGTGCGGAAATCGGCCGAAAACACCATGCGCTTGGGCAGGGAGCGGCGGCCGGCCGGCACCACCAGCAGGGGGCAGCTCACCAGCTTGGCAATGGCCGCGGCGTGGTTGCCGGGCGCCTCCTGCCGGCCGCAGTCGATGTGCTCCAGGCCCATCAGCACAAGGTCGGCGGCGCAGCGCAGCACTTCCTCGCGGATGTGGTCGTGCAGGCAGCCGGCCAGCACGCGGTAGTGGTACTGAATGCGGCGGCCATCCTGCCGGGTGAGCTGCTGGTAGCGCAGGCGCTCCACCAGGCCGCGCAGCCGTTGCTCCTGGACGCGCAGCTCTGCCAGCGGCTGGCCGGCGGCCGGCTTGGGGTGGCAGTAGAGCACCACAATTTCGGCCGGCCAGCGCACGGCCAGCTTGTTGGCGTAGGCCAGGGTGTGTTCAGCAGCAGCAGTGTGGTCGAGGGCAACAAGCAGGGTTTTCATTAGGGAATGGGGGAGAGGGGAGCAGGGAAGAAGGAATAAGGCGAAGGAGGAATGGGTCTGGTGGCTAATGTTTTCTCACTCCCTATTTGTCTAGTGGCAGTAATGGACGGTAAGCGGCTGGGCTGCGGTCGTCGCTTCGGTGGCTGCATCCAGCTGCGGGCTCAGGTAGGGGATGCCCAGCCCCAGCCCGCGCACGATGAACAGCACCGCCAGCCCCGACGCCGCATAGGGCACCACCCGGCGCAGGCGGCCGCGCCACTCCAGCGGCACCAGTTGCCCGCTCAGGGCCAGGCCCAGCATCAGCGGCAGGGTGCCCAGGCCGAAGCAGGCCATATAGGCCGCCGCGCCCGTCACGCCCGGCGCGCTCAGGGCCCCAGCCAGGGCCAGGTACACCAGGCCGCAGGGCAGCAGGCCATTGAGCAGGCCCGTTGCATACAGCGCAGGCCAGGAGTTGTGCTGAAACAAGCCGGCCAGCGTGGTTTTCACCCAAGTCAGCGGCCGGGCCAAGCCCAGTGCGGCGGCCAGGCGGCCGGTGTGCCGCTCGGGCACCGCTACCAGCAGCAGAATCAGCACACCCGAGGCAATGGACAAGCCCTGCTGCACGCCGGCCAAGCGCAGGCTTTCGCCCACCAGTCCGGCCCCGGCGCCCAGGGCAGCGTAGGTGCTCACGCGCCCCAAGTTGTAGAGCAGGCGCCCAGTCAGCAGCTGCCCAAAGCCGCTCCGCTGCCCCGGCAGGGCCAGCGCAATGGCGCCGCACATGCCCACGCAGTGGAAGCTGCCCAGTAAGCCAAACAGAAAGCCAGCGAGAAGCATGAGATGGGAGGAGGGGAGAGGGGAAGGTGGGGAGTTGGGGAGTTGGGAAGGAGAGAATGTTGATTGGGAGACAGAAGAAGGTCTTTAGATATCCCTCTCTCCACCTCCCTCTTCCCCCTCTTACCTAAATGGTGAGTTCTTTTTCGACGAAATAGGCCTGGTTGCCGGCCGTGAAATCGAGGCGCACGCGCCAGTAGCCGGGCTGCATTTTGCGGGTGCTGAGCACCTGCGCGGCACTTTGCAGCGGCAGGATGAAATCGAGCTTTTGGTTGGAGGGGCGGAAGAAGTGAATTTGGCCCTGCACGGCCTGGCCGGCCAGCGTGGGCGGTAGTTGCAAAGCCAGCTCCTGCGCGGCGGCATCGTGGGTGAGCTCTACGGGGGCAGGGAGCGCCGCCGTGCGGGCCACGGATTCCATGCGCTGGGTATAGGCCAGCTCCTGCTTGTAGTAGTCGGCGCTAACCAAGTCGACGCTGGTGCGCATGGCCTGCTGCACCATGAAGCCGATGTAGCCCGCGAACAGCACGAACACGGCAATAATGGCGTAGGGCCAGAGGGTGGTGCGGGTTTTGGGAACGGTGGTGACCATGTTATTGGATGGTTTGGAAGAACGTCATGCCGAGTGCAGCCGAGGCATCTCGCTCGTTTCGTTGTGGGAGCATTGATTACTGCGGCACGCGAGATGCCTCGGCTGCGCTCGGCATGACGGGCTGGTTGGTGGCTAAAGCCTCACTGTGCCGGCCCGAGAAACTTGGTGCTGGTTTCGGCAATGAGCTTGTTGCCGCTGAACAGGCCGATGCGGATGGGCTGATTGGTGCGGTGCAGGGACGTGCGGGGTAGTTCGGCGAAAAACACGCCCTCGGCAATGCCTTGCGCAGGCAGCTTGAGGCCATTGCTACCCACCAGCGAGATGCGGCCCTGCGCGGGCTCCAGCACCCGCAGCGTGAGCGGGTAGGGGCGGTTGGTTTTGTTGATGACCGAGATATTGTAGAGGTTGGTGATGGTGCCGTGGCTGGTTTTCTGGAAGAGCTGGCCCGGCGTGCGCAGCACCGTGGCCGCCACGTTGGCCCGCGATACCAGCAGGCCCGTGAGCACCAGCAGCAGCCCGGCCAGTACCCCGGAAAGGGCCTTCACGCGGCGCGTGACGCGAAACTTGGTGCCGTTGGCAATGTCATTCTCGGTGGCGTGCCGAATCAGGCCCTCAGGTTTGTTGATGAGGGCCATGATGTTGTTGCAGGCGTCGATGCAGGCCGTGCAGTTGGTGCATTCGAGCTGGGTGGCACCGTTGCGGATGTCGATGCCCGTGGGGCACACCTGCACGCACTGGTTGCAGTCGATGCAGTCGCCGGCGGTGCGCAGCTGGTTTTTGCGCAGCTTCTCCCGGGGCTCGCCGCGCTGGTAGTCATATGCTACCACCAGGCTGTCTTTGTCCACCAGCACACCCTGCAGGCGGCCGTAGGGGCACACAATGGTGCACACCTGCTCCCGAAACCGGGCAAACACCGCGTAGAAAATGCCGGTGAAAATCACCATCGAAGCCAGCCCGCCCAGGTGGGCCGAGGGTGCGTCCGTCACCAGTTTCAGCAGTTCATCGGTGCCGATGACGTAGGCTAGAAACGTGTTGGCAATGAGAAAGGAAATGGCCAGGAACAGCGCGTGCTTGGTGGTTTTGCGCCAGAGTTTGTCCCAGTCCAGGGCGCGGCGGTCGAGGGCTTTTTGCTGGGGCGCGTCGCCTTCCAGCCAGTACTCGATGCGGCGGAATACCATCTCCAGAAAAATGGTCTGGGGGCACACCCAGCCGCAAAATACCCGCCCATACACCACCGTGAACACAATGATGAACACCAGAAACGTGAGCGAGCCCAGCAGCAGAATGAAGAAATCCTGGGGCCAGAAAATCTGCCCGAAGATGATGAACTTCCGCGCCGGCAGGTTGAGCAGCAGCACCGGCAGGTCGTTGATGCGAAGCCAGGGCCCAGCAAACAGCAGCGCCAGAAACCCGTAGCTGAGCAGCTTGCGGTAGCGGTAGAGGCGGCCGCTGGGCTTCTTGGGGTAGAGCCACACCCGTGCCCCTTTCGCATCTATCGTGGCGATGGAATCGCGGTACGAGTCGTTGGGTTTGAATTGGGTGGTGGACATGGGAGGTAATGAATTAATTGAACGGTCATGCTGAGCGCAGCCGAAGCATCTCTACCGCTTCGTTGTGACAGCATTGAATTAGTTGCGCGGTAGAGATGCTTCGACTGCGCTCAGCATGACCGTTCTGAAATGTGTTTTCGAACCCACACTACCGCTTGGCGACCGCCGGTGCCTCTTTCTCGCCCTGTGGGGGCTTGGCGTTTGCCGGCTTCGAGCCTTGCAGACTCAGCACATATGATGTTACCTGCAGAATCTGCTTGCCGGAGAGCTTGCCTTTCCAGGCCACCATGCCCTTGCCGTTGACGCCGTACTTGACGGTTTTGTAGACGTGGTTCACCTCGCCGCCGTGCAGCCAGTACTCGTCGGTTAGGTTAGGGCCCACTTTGCCTTCGGCGTTGGCGCCGTGGCAGGGGGCGCAGTTGGTGGCGAAGAGGCTCTTGCCGGTGCTCAGGTCGGCCGGGGCGGTGAGGACCGTGTAGGTGGTGAGCTGGTTGGGGTCGTCGGGGGTGCTGGCCACGAGCAGGGCGGCTTGCTGCATTTCGGCGGCGTATTCGGCTCCTTGCAGCTGGCCAGTCTTGAGGACGTGGTAGTAGCCCACGTAGCCGATGGCGAAGACGATGGTGAGGTAGAAGCCGTACTTCCACCACGGCGGCAGGTCATTGTCGAACTCGTGGATGCCGTCGTAATTGTGGTCGAGCAGCTCGTCGCGCACCTCGCCCTTCACCAGGCGAGCGTCGCCCACCAGCAGGCCCAGCACCCGGCCGCTCCAGGTGTCGTGCACGGTGGGCAGGTTATACAACTGGCGCAGTTGCGGCCGCATCCAGCTGATGAGGGCCACGAACAGCAGCAGAAACACCAGCAGCACCAGCACCAGCGTGCTCAGCAAAAACCAGAGCATGGCCCGTTGCGGGTCCGAAACCGCGGCCCCCGTTTGGGCTGCGGCGGGGCCGGCCGTCAGCAGCAGCGCGGCGGCCCCGGATAGCGCTAAGCAGTGGCGGCTCATGCGTAAACTTCTTCGCGGGTGGCAACTAAAGCAGCTTCGGCAACAGCCGGGGCCGGGGCCTGAACCGGGGCTTGCGGCGCGGCTGGTTGGGCAGCGGCCTCGGGCTCTTGCTGGTCTGCGTAGCGGCGCTGGGCGGCCGAAGTCACCGAGGCGCCCGTCATCACTGCCATCAGCAGCACCACGCCGGCCATCCACCACACCACCCAGCTCAGGATGCTGGTGGGCGTCGGCCCTGCGGTGGGGGCAGCGGTTTGGGCGGCGGCGGCAAAGCCGGTCAGCAGGCCCAGGGTAGTCAGCGAGAAAGTGCGAAGGGTTAGCATATCACGTCGTGGTTGAGGTTGGATTGCAGGGTGGGTTCGTCATCGAGCAGCGGCATTTGGCTCATGGCGTGGAGATGCTGGCGGCTGCTCAGCAGCACAAACACCAGCAGCCCGAGGAAGAAAAGGCCGAAAATGACCAGCGAAATCACGGGGTAGATGCCGACCCCGGCGATGGATTGCAGGACGTTTTTATCCATGGGTAGTAGCGTGGACTCTGCGAGTCTGCGTATTAGTGGTTGTCGTTCGGGAGGGCGCGGACTCGCAGAGTCCACGCTACTGCGCGGCGGCCGTGGCGCTGGCCGTAACTTGCTCGGGCTTCACCTTGATGTCGGTGCCCAGGCGCTGGAGGTAGGCAATGAGGGCCACGATTTCCTTGTCGGGCATCACCTCGATTTCTTCTTTTTTCAAATCGGCCACGATGCCTTGGGCTTGCTTTTGGGCGTCGGCCACGGCCTCGTTTTCGAAGCCGGCAGGGTAGGGGGTACCCAGGTGGCGCAGGGCCTTAATCTTGGCCGGCAGCATGTTGTAGTCGATTTTATCCTCGAACAGCCAGGGGTAGGGCGGCATGATGGAGCCGGGCGACATGCTGGTGGGGTCCATCATGTGGTTGTAGTGCCAGGAGTGGGGGTATTTGGCGCCCACGCGCTGCAAATCGGGCCCGGTGCGCTTGCTGCCCCACAGGAAGGGCCGGTCGTACACGTACTCGCCGGCTTTGCTGTACTCGCCGTAGCGCTCGGTTTCGGAGCGGAAGGGGCGCACCATTTGGGTGTGGCAGTTCGAGCAGCCTTCGCGGATGTAGAGGTCGCGGCCCTGCAGCTCCAGCGGCCGGTAGGGCTTCACGGAGGCAATGGTGGGCACGTTCGACTTCACCAGGAAGGTCGGAATCATCTCCACCGCGCCGCCGATGAGGATGGCCACCGTGGCACCCACGGCCAGCTGAAAGGGACGACGCTCAATCCAGCGGTGCCAGTGGCCCTCGTGATGGGCTTCCACCAAGGCAGCGGGCAGGAGGGCCGGCGCCTGAGCTTTCTCATTGGCCAGCAGCGAGCCGGCTTTGGCGGTTTTGATGAGGTTGTACATCATCAGGAACACGCCGCTGAGGTAGAGCACCCCGCCGATGCCGCGCAGGTAGTACATGGGCACCAGCTGCAGCACGGTTTCGAGGAAGTTGGGGTATTGCAGCATGCCCTCGGCATTAAACTGCTTCCACATCAGGCCCTGCGTGAAGCCGGCCCAGTACATCGGGATGGCGTAGAACACGATGCCCAGCGTGCCCAGCCAGAAGTGCGTGGTGGCGAGCTTCTTCGAATACAAGGGCGTGCGGTAGAGGCGCGGCCACAGCCAGTAAAGCACGGCGAAGGTGAGGAAGCCGTTCCAGCCCAGGGCACCCACGTGCACGTGCGCTACAATCCAGTCGGTAAAGTGCGCAATGGCGTTTACGTTCTTGAGGCTCAGCATCGGGCCCTCGAAAGTAGCCATGCCGTAGGCCGTGATGGCCACCACCATGAACTTGAGCACGGGCTCCTCGCGCACCTTGTCCCAGGCGCCGCGCAGGGTGAGTAGGCCGTTAATCATGCCGCCCCAACTCGGCGCAATCAGCATCACCGAGAAAGCCACGCCGAGGCTCTGGGCCCAGTCGGGCAGAGCAGTGTAGAGCAAGTGGTGCGGGCCGGCCCAGATGTAAATGAAAATCAGCGACCAGAAGTGAATGATGCTCAGTCGGTAGGAATACACCGGCCGCTCAGCTGCCTTGGGCAGGAAGTAGTACATCAAACCCAGGTAGGGCGTGGTGAGGAAGAAGGCCACCGCGTTGTGGCCGTACCACCACTGCACCAAGGCATCCTGCACGCCGGCATACAGCGAATAGCTTTTCAGCCAGCCCACCGGCAGCTCCATGGAGTTGACGATGTGCAGCACGGCCACGGTCAGGAAGGTGGCGATGTAGAACCAGATGCCTACGTAGAGGTGCCGCTCGCGCCGTTTGGCGATGGTGCCGAACATGTTCCAGCCAAACACCACCCACACCAGCGTGATGGCGATGTCGATGGGCCATTCCAGCTCGGCGTATTCCTTGCTGGTGGTGAAGCCCAGCGGCAGCGTGGCCACGGCCGACAAAATGATGAGCTGCCAGCCCCAGAAGTGCACCTTGCTCAGCACGTCCGAAAACATGCGGGCCTTACACAGGCGCTGCAAGGAGTAGTACACGCCCATGAAAATGCCGTTGCCGACGAAGGCGAAAATCACGGCGTTGGTGTGCAGCGGGCGGATGCGGCCGAAGGTGGTGACGGCCGTGTTCATGTTGAGCTCGGGCCGAGCCAGCTGGAAGGCGGCCAGCACGCCCACCATCATGCCGATGATGCCCCACACCACGGTGGCAATCCCGAAGTTGCGGACAATCTTGTTGTCGTAGAAAAAGGTGTCGACGGCCCGGCCAGGGGTAGCCGGAATAAGCGGCGGCGAAGGGGCGACAGTCGGAGCAAATGAAGCGGCCTGCATGGGTCGGAGAGGGGTTGTTTTTATTACCCCAAAGGTCCGGCAAGCCCTTTTTTGCCTGGCTGAGCGAAATCAGACGGCTGCCTGATTGTTGTCAGGCGGCCGTACCGTGTAAGGCTATTTCTACCAGTTCAATCACGCGTTGCCAAGTGATGCCGCTCAGTTGGTCAGCGCTTAATGGATGGCCTTCCTCAGTTACCTCAATGAGCGGAATGCTGCCGACTGGCTGCGTGTGGACCAGCGTTTTCAGGTTCAATGTTTCGGGGTAACCTGGGAGGCTGGTTTGTAGCCAGCCAAAGTAGGCCGGCTCGTTCACGCGTTCGGGGTCGTGCCATACCTCATTGGTGCGCCAGAAATTTGCTTCGCTCAACGTCGTCCACACGTCCCAGCAAAACACTTCGGTGGAATCAATTACTGGTATTTCAATTCTGCCCCGAATGAAAAAGTGGGTGTCATCAATGATGCACAGGCTTTCCGTCAGTTCAATCCGGCTTTCCCTTTCATCCGCCGGAATACTGAAATAATAAGCGGGGAATTGTGCGCCGAAGCACATCGGAAACTCAGCATGAAATTCTCCACATTTTGAACACGTAAAACCATCCATGCTGCTTGGCTGCAATAAGCTTGAAAATGCTATCAAGATACCGCAAGCCGCTTTAGCTACTTCTCATCAGGCAGGGCTTCATCTTCAAAAAGCATGCGTATAGAAGGCGTGTAGTCGTCCTCGTACTGCCCCGAGCGCACGGCCCACAGGAAAGCGCCCAGAAACGCAAGGGCTACGCACAAGCTGATTCCGATAAGGATGAATATGATTGACATGGTGGGATTGGTGTATAAGTGCGATGATTACAGCCCGCGCCGCCTGGCGGCCAGCTTAACCAGCAGCGTGGCAAATACCATTACGCTCAGTGAGCTGATAGGCATGAGAATGGCAGACACGATGGGCGTGAACCGGCCCTGCACCGCCAGCCCCAGGCCGATGCCGTTGTAGCAAAACGACAGCACGAACGTGGCCAGCACGATGTGCAGGCAGTCCTGCGCGAATCCCAGCACGGTGGGCAGCCGGCCGAAGCTGCCGGCTTCGAGGATGCCGTCGCAGGCGGGCGAGAAGTTGGTGAGCGTGTCGGTGAGGGCTAGGCCGGCGTCGGCCTGCTGCAGGGCGCCGGCGTCGTTGAGACCGTCGCCCACCATCACCACGCGGCGGCCCTGCTGCCGGAGCTGTGCCACGTAGTCGAGCTTCTGCTGTGGGGTTTGGTGGAAATGCAACTCAGCTTTCGGGCCGAACAGCTCGCGCAGGCGGGCGCGCTCGGTTTCGTTGTCGCCCGAAAGCACAGCCAGGCGGTAGGTCTGGCTGAGCTTGGCTAGCACCTCGCGCAGGCCTTCGCGGTATACATTGTGGAAGGTGAAGCAGCCGCTTGGGCCACCCTCGAAGCTGATGTAAACGCGGGACTGCCGCACGCCGGCCTCGCCTGCGGAGTCGCCAGCCTGACCTACGAAAGCGGCAGAGCCCACGCGCACCGTCACACCACCCACCGTGCCGCGCACGCCTGCGCCGGGCACTTCGGCAAAATCAGTCACAGCCAGCTGGCCCGAAGGCAGTTCAACCGCCAGGCGCTGGCTGAGCGGGTGCGTGGACTGGCGCACCACGGCCGCCACGGCTTGCTGCTGCGGCAGGCTGAGCACCGGCCCCGCGTATTCCACAGCCGAGCGTTTTACATCGGTCAGCGTACCGGTTTTGTCGAATACCAGGGTGTCGGCGCGGCCCAAGGTTTCGACCACGGCGCTGTTTTTGAGGTAGAGCTTGTGGCGGCCCAGCACCCGCAACGCGGCCCCCAGCGCAAACGGCGTGGCCAGCGACAGCGCGCACGGGCAGGCAATGACCAGCACCGATGTGCAAGCCCGCAAGGCCATGGCCGGGCTGCTGGGGTACCAGTAGGCTGCTGCGCCCACGGCCAGCAGCAGCGTGAGGGCCACGAAGTAGCGGCCCACTTTATTGGCGTAGGTTTCCAGCGTGGCGGTGTCGGCTTTCTGGAAGGCGGGGTTGTTCCAGAGCTGGGTGAGGTAGCCCTGCGACACCTCGCGCACCACTTCCAGCTCCACGGCCTCGCCCACCTGGCGGCCGCCGGCATACAGGGTGTCGCCGGGCGCTTTGGCCACGGGCTCGCTTTCGCCCGACACGAAGCTGTAGTCAATCAGGCCCTGGCCGCGCAGCAGCACGGCATCGGCCGGAATAATTTCCTGGTGCCGCACCCGAATGCGCTGGCCGGCGCGCAGCTCCCGCACCGGCACGGCCTCCTCGCCGGTGGGCGTGAGGCGGGTGGCGGCCACCGGGAAGTAGGAGGTGAAGTCGCGGTCGAAGCGCAGGGCGTCGTAGCTGCGCTGCTGCACCCATTTGCCGATGAGCATGAAAAACACCAGCCCTGTGAAGGAGTCAAGGTACCCCGGCCCGCGCTGCGTGACGATTTCAAAAACGCTGGTCACGAACAGCGCCGTGAGCCCCAAACTGATGGGGAAATCGAGGTTGATGTAGCGCTGCCGCAGCCCCTGCCAGGCCGAGCGGTAGAAGCCGCGCGCACTCACCAGCAGTACCGGAAGGGCCAGCAGCAAGCTCAGCCCGCCAAAAAACTCCCCAAACGCGGCCTGCAGCTGCGCCGTGAAGGAAAAGTAGTCGGGCAGGGCCAACAGCATCACGTTGCCGAAGGCAAAGGCCGCCACGCCCAGCTGGTAATACAGCGTGCGGTTGGCGTGGTGGGGCTGGGCGCCTAGTTCGGCCAGCGTAATCTGCGGCTCGTAGCCCACCGAGGCCAGCAGCGTCACCACCTCTTTCAAGGAAGTAGCGGCCGGCTGGTAGCTCACCGTAAGCTCTTTGCGCAGAAAATTGACCCGCGAGGCCGTGATGCCCGCATTCAGCTTGAACAGGTTTTCGAGCAGCCAGATGCAGGAGGCGCAGTGCATTTGCGGGATGCTGAGCGTGAGGCGCGCCAGCGTGGGCGAGCGAAACGCCAGCAGCTGTGTCTGCACCGATTCCAGGTCGAGGTAGTCGAAGCGGCCGGGCAACTCCACGGGCTTCACCTTCTGGCCGGGGCGCTCATCGAGGCGGTAGTAGGTGCACAGGTTGCGGGCCGCCAGCAACTCGTACACCGCCCGGCAGCCCTGGCAGCAGAAGCTCAATTCCGGCTCCTCGGCCAGCCGGATGGGTTCGTCGGGGCAGGCGTCGCCGCAGTGGGCGCAGGCGGTATGGGTGAGATTTTCGGCAGGGGCAGGGGCGACGATAGGCACGGGCAGGCAGGAAAATTGGCAACCGCAAAGCTCCGGCCCCCCGCGCCGGGCCCGGCTGACGAACATCAGGCCCGCGGCTGATTGTTTTCAGGCCCCGGGCACCGGCGCGGACTCAATTTTGTATCATCTTTTCGCTAGCTGCAAGGTCTGCTCCGCGCCGGGCTTTCGCTCTTTTTCCGTTGTCGTATGTCTGCTGTTCGTCCTGCTGGTTCGTTGCTGCTGGTGCTGTCGCTCTTTGTGTGGGCGGGCCTGGTGGCCGGCATTTCCTTTCTCGAAGCTCCGCTGAAGTTCACCGCGCCGCACATCACCGTGCCGCTGGGGCTGGGCATCGGCCGCATCGTGTTTGCCGCGCTCAACAAGCTGGAGCTGGCCCTGGCCGGTGCAGCCCTGCTGAGCGCGGCCCTACGGCGCGCCCCGGCCCACCTGTGGGCGGCGCTGGCCCTGCTCAGCACGGTGCTCCTGCTCCAAACCCTGTGGCTGCTGCCGGCCCTCGACCTACGCGCCACCGCGCTGCTGGCCGGCCACCCGCCGCTGCCCAGCAACCTCCACAAAACCTACATCGGCCTCGAAGTGGTTAAGCTTATCACGCTGCTGCTGGCCGGCAGCTGGGCCTACCGTTGGGGCACCCAAGCTCCCCAGGCAGCTCCGGTGCCCGCGGCCGCTCAGCACCAGCTGGCCTGATATTTCGGTTCTTATTATTCGCCATGACCACGCCCCGCCCCGACATCACCACCGAAGCCGACGTGCGCCTGCTCGTCGATACGTTCTACGCCCGCGTCAACGAAGACGCCCTGCTCGACTCTATTTTCAACGGCTTCGCGCAGGTAGACTGGGCGCACCACCTGCCCAATATGTACGACTTCTGGAGCGGCCTGCTGCTGGGCACCAGCCGCTACCACGGCCGCCCCTTCCCCAAGCACGTGCCGCTGCCCATCGATGCCACGCACTTTCAGCGCTGGGTGGCCCTGTTCTGCGCCACCGTCGACGACCTTTTTGCCGGCCCCACCGCCGAGGAGGCCAAGCTGCGCGGCCGCGCCATTGCCCAGGTATTCGAAACGCGGCTGCAGGCACGGGGCCCGCTTTCGGTGCTGTAACCCGCATTTTTGACCAAAAAAAGCCCGGCCCGCGTCCTGATGTTCAGGGTGCGGGCCGGGCTTTTTGGTGGGTTGCTGGTTAGCGGAAAATCAGAATGCGGGCCGCTTCCAGGCAATCCAGCGCATGCGGCGCCCCGGCGGGGATAACGAGGTAGTCGCCTGCTTCCACTTCTGTGGAAGTTTCGAGCACCGTGATGACGAGCCGGCCGGCCAGCACCGTCACCAGCACCTCAGCGGGCGCGTGGTGGGTGGGCATTCGCTCGCCGGCAGCGAAGGTTTTGTAAATGACTTTCTGGCCGTTTTTGTCGAGCAGCACCAGGGCTTTTTGCTCGCCCGCCGGCGTGTGGTGGCCGGCCAGCAGGCTGCCGGTTTTCAGGGGTGGATAGGTGGTCAGCATAAGGGTTTGACGGTTGAATGAAGACGCTGCAAACCTACCGGCCGCGCCCTGCCGCCTACCTGACGACAAACGCGAAACGCCCTGATTCTCGTCAGCCTAAGCTACCAGTTGGGCTGCCGCAGCTTCTCGGACTGCACCACCCGGATGCCGTGGGCCGTCTGCTCAATCAGCCCGTCGTGCTTGAACTCGCTCAGCGTCCGAATCAGCGACTCGGGCGCGATGCCCACCACGGCCGCCAGGTCGTCGCGCGAGAGCTGAATGGCGCCTTCCGGCGCGTGCTCGTGCAGGCGCAGCAAGGTGGTGGCCACGCGGCGGCGCAACGAGTCGTAGGCCATGCCCAGGAGCTGCTGCTCCCGCTCATTCACGCGGCCGGCCAGCAGGCGCACAAACTGCTGGCCCACGGCCGGGTGCCGGTGCAGCAGCTGCGTAAAATCTTCCTGCGGGATGTAGAGCAGCACTGCATCGTCCAGCACCACGGCCGAGTCGGCGTGCGGGCGCTGCTCCAGCAGCGGCAGGTAGCCGAAAAACTCGCCCGGCCCATACACGCCCGTAATCAATTCTTTGCCGCTGGGGCTGCGGCGCACGGTTTTCACCCGCCCGCTCTGCACGAAGTACAGGCGCGTGGCCTCGTCGCCTTCGGCATACAGCTCCTGCTTTTTGCGCAGGGTGTGGGGCTTGCGGTCGGCGGCCAGGGCCGTGAGGTGGCCCACGGCGGTGGCATCGTCCAGAAATTGGTTCAGGCCGCCGGGCGCGCGCAGGTCGTAGTCGGGCCGCAGCTGGCCGAAGCGGGCCAGCCGGCTGTGAATGGCGCTGAGCAGCTCGGTTTCCTCGAAAGGCTTGGTCAGGTAGTCGTCGGCGCCCAGCTCCATGCCGCGGCGCAGGTCGGCGCGCTCGGTTTTGGCGGTGAGGAAGATGAAGGGCACGCCCGCCAGCTGCGGGTTCTGGCTGAAGATGTGCAGCACGCCGTAGCCGTCGAGCACGGGCATCATGATGTCGCACACCACCAAATCGGGCTTGGTGGCGAGGGCCTTTTCCACGCCGACCTTGCCGTTTTCGGCCGTGATGACGTCGTAGCCGGCCAGCTCCAGAATCTCGGCCGTGTTTTCGCGAATCAGGTCGCTGTCTTCAACGAGCAGTATCGTTTTCATAGGGAAGGGTGATGGTGACGGTGGTGCCGTGGCCCAATTCGCTCTGCAGGGCCACGGTGCCGCCTAGTAGCTCCATGTAGCGGGCAATGATGTAGAGCCCCAGGCCGGTGCCGGGCAGGTTGGCCGCGTTGCGCGCCCGGAAAAACCGCTCAAATAAATGCTCCTGGTCTTCGCGGGCAATGCCCACGCCTTGGTCCTGCACACTGAGCGTGAGCCAGCCGCCCGCCGTGGCCGCGCGCACCGTGACGGTGGTTTGGTCGGGCGAGTACTTGAAGGCGTTGCTCAGCAGGTTCACCAGCACCTTGCGCAGCAGCGAGGCGTCGGTCCAGAGCAGGTCGAGCGGGCCAAACACTTCGCGCACGTGCTGGCCGGGCTTGCGCAGGCCCTCGGCGTCGGCCTGGGCCTCGCGCAGCAGCGCGGGCAGGGCCACCTGGGCCGGGTGGGCTTCCAGCCGGCCTTCCTCAATCTTGCCCACCGACAGAAACTCCTCCAGAATGTCGGTCAGGTGCTTCACCGAGGTGCGGATGCGCTGCAAATGACGCTCACGTTTGTCCTGCTGCTCGGTGGTGGTGTACTTCTCAATGAGGGCGGCCGAGGTAAGCACCCCGGTGAGCGGGGTCCGAAACTCGTGCGAGGCCATGCTCACAAAGCGCGACTTCAGCTCGCCCAGCTCCTGCTCGGCGGCCAGGGCCTGGCTCAGCTCCTGGCTGCGCTGCTCCAGCTGGGCCAGGGTATTTTCCAGGGCGTGGGTGCGGTCGGCCACCTTTTGCTCCAGCTCGGCATTGAGGCGGGCTACGTGCTTGTTTTGAATGAGGAGCTCGCGCTCGGCGTCTTTCTTAAAGGTGATGTCGACGACGTAGGCCACCACAAACAGCTCTTCGTCGAGGTGGAAATAACTCAGACTCACCTCCACCGGAAACTCCGAGCCGTCGCGGCGGCGGGCCATCAGGTCGCGGTTGTGGCCCATGGCGCGCACCTCCGGCCGGGCGTTGAAGGACGTGCGCAGCCGCTCGTGGTAGCCGCTCACGGAGGCCGGCACCAGTTCTTCGATGCCGTGGCTGAGCAGGGCCGGGCTGTCGTAGCCGAACACAGCGTGGGCCTTGTCGTTGGCCAGCACAATGCGGCCGTCGGCGTTGCACATAATGATGCCGATGGTGGCGTGGCTTACCACCGCCTCGAAGCGGCCCACGCTCATGGCCAGGCGGCGTTCGGCTGTGTGCAGGCGGTCGGTGTCGGTGAGGCGAATCACGAAGTAGTGCCGGTTTTCCACCACCAGGTTGGTCAGCTCAATCGAGGCCCAGAACAGTTGGCCCGATAGGCGCCGCAGCTCGGTTTCGAAGGTATAGTTCCCGTCGCGCAGCACCCGGTCGCACAGCTCAGCCCACTCCTCCGAGCTCATGCGCTGGCCCAGCAGGGTGCGGCGCGGGTCATCATAGAGGGCCTGGGCCGTAGGGTAGCCCAGCAGACGGTAGCCCGCCGCGTTCACCCGCGTAAACCACCGGCCCTGCACATCATACAGCCCCACAAAGTCTTTGGCCTGCTCAAATAGGATTTCGGTGAGCGGATTATGGTACAGGTCGACGGGCATTTGCAGGGCTGCGAACGAAGCGAGGGTATCGCGATGAATGGAATTTTCCCTTAATATACAATTTTTTCTATATTAAACCAATCTACGTCGGCGTTGCCCGAGTCGTTGAATTTGGTTGTGCGGGAGCAGAATAAGCCCACCTTGGCCCCAATCCATTTGCCCTCGCGGGCCTGAAACTCGGCCCCCAGCGGTTCAAAAGTCCGGTTGTCGAAGCTGTAGCTGAACTGGCACTTGGCACCGGCTTTCACGGCCACGCGCAGGTAGAGGGGCTGGCCGGCGCGGGCGGCGGGCACCTCCACGGCGGGGGTGCTGGTTTCGGCCGTGCCCTTGTCGGCATCTTTGCACACGCTTTGGCTGAGCTGCAGCTTGCCGCCCTGGTTGGTAAGCGAAATGTAAGCGTAATCGAGCCCCATCATTAGCAGCGCCACTTTCTCCCCTTCCACGCGGGGGCTGAAGGTGAGCTTGGCCGTGGCCGTAAACACGTCGGCGGGCAGCTTTTGCAGCAGCAGGTTGGGCACCTGCCAGAGGTTTTTGTAGCCCTCGGGCAGCGGCACCGAGTAGAGGCGCAGCGCGCCGGCCGTGGGGTTCAGGTAGGCCCAGTAGTCCTGCGGGTTGGCGTGCCACTGCCACTGCCGGCCCAGCACCGTGCCCGCAAACCCATCTGAAGTAGGCGGCGTGGCCAGCGGCTGCGCAGGGCTTTTGATGCGCGGCTTGCGGTAGGTGAGCACCGGCTGGCCCTTGCCGTCGCCGTCGGGGTCTTCGCCGATAACAGGCCAGTCGTTTTTCCACACCATGGGCTGCAGGTGCACCACGCGGCCGTAGGCGCCCTGGTCCTGGAAGTGCAGAAACCAGTCCTCGCCCGCGTCGGTGTCTACCCAGGCGCCCTGGTGCGGGCCGTTGATGGGCGTTTTGCCCTGGTCCATCACAATCTTCTCCTCATAAGGCCCGTACACGCTTTTCGAGCGCAGCACCAGCTGCCAGCCCGTGGGCACGCCCCCGGCCGGCGCAAAAATGTAGTAGTAGCCGTTGCGCTTGTAAAATTTCGGCCCTTCCAGGGTAGGATGCCCGGCGTGGCCGTCGAACACCAGCACGTCGTCGCCGGTGAGGCGCCGGCCGTCGGCACTCATCGGGCTCACGGCCAG
Organism: Hymenobacter properus; assembly: GCF_015694735.1. Lineage (GTDB taxonomy): Bacteria > Bacteroidota > Bacteroidia > Cytophagales > Hymenobacteraceae > Hymenobacter > Hymenobacter properus. The sequence goes on from NZ_JADQDP010000002.1 coordinate 501,575, forward strand.
AATGGTTTTGATGCCGGCCCGCGAGCCCGCAAAGCCGTGCACGAGGTAGGCCTTGCCGTCCGTGTCCCAGAGCGGGCAGGGGTCAATCCAGCCCTTGGCTTCCTTCACGCACACCGGCGCCGACCACGGCCCGGCCGGGTTTTTGGCCTTGGTCACGAATATGCCCAGGTCCGGGTCGGGGTAGTAGATGTAGAACTCCTGATTGTGGTAGCGAATGGCCGGGGCCCACACGCCGTTGCCGTGCTGGGGCTCGCGGTAGCGCGCCAGCGGCGGCTGTTCCTTAAACACGCTGCCGATAATGGTCCAGTTCACCAAATCCTTGGAGTGCAGAATCTGCAGGCCCGGCACGCAGTTGAAGCTCGACGACGTCAAATAGAAGTCGCTACCCACCCGCACCACGTCAGGGTCGGAGTAGTCGGCGTAGAGCACGGGGTTTTTGTAGCGGCCGTTGCCCAGGTCCGGCACCCACACTTTGGAGAGTGCAGCGCCGGGCGTTTGGGCCGTTGCCAGCCCTGGCAACCCCGTAAAGATGAGCAGGGCTACCAGCCGCAACAGACGAGCAAGCGGCTGCGCGCCGCAGAAAAGGCGTGTCTTCATTGGTGCGTGAAGGTCGCACCCAGCCCGTTATTACACACCATAACCTTTCGCCCGGGCCCTTGCGCCATCCGCTTTTTGCTGGGAGGCCAAGCCGTAAATGCCGCGCCGGGCGCCAATGGGGCAGTCGGAAACATCGGCTACTTACTCCATTGGCGCCCGGCGCGGCCGGTTTTCCAAAAGTTTAGTGCAGGTTGGTGCTGCGGTGGTTGAGGCGCATCAGCTGGCCTTCTTTTTTGCCATACTGGCGGAACTTGGCCGTGGGCAGGGGCGCCAGCACCAGCCGCGGCAGGGTGCAGTCGTCGAGCGGCACCTCAATCATACCGTAGCCCGCCGCCTGCACGTCCAGAATCTGGCCTTCGTACACCGGGTCGGTGAGCTGAAAGCGGCCTTCCGAGTCCGTCACGTAGATGTCGTGGGTGCCTTTGATGAGCAGAGTGGCGCCCGTCAGTGGCTTGCCGTTGGGGTCATATACGGTACCGATAAGCGGGGCGCAGGCCAGGCGCGGGCGGGCGGGGGCTGCGCGCTCGGGCCGGGCCGAGAGGGCAATACGCTCCTGGGTGTTGCCCGAAGCGGACACCCGCGAGTCGGCCTGCTGGGCAGCGGCCGCGTGAATTCCGCCGAAGGTTGCTATGGCGAAGGAGAGGAAAGCAAGGCGCATAACGAACGAGTAAGGTAAGCGAATCGGGGAAGCGGCCCGGCAGGGGGTGGTAGGCCTGAGAACATTCTAACACGCAACTGCCAAAAAGGAAGTTGCCTGTCAGCAAACAAATTCTATGCAATCGATGGCGTGAGCCTGGCGCGGTTTCTGTGCGCCCGCAGCTGGCAGTTTTCACGGCACGTTCACGCCGGAGCTGCCAAGTTGCAAGCTCAAGTTAGGCACATGGTATTCTTTTTCAAAGATTTTTTTTCAAAAGTGGCTTCCCGGCGGGCCGTGGGAGTAGTCGTTTTGGGTTTGATGGCCGCCGGTCCGGCACGGGCGCAGGGCCTATTGGCCTTCCCGGGGGCCGAAGGGGCGGGGCGTTTCACCAGCGGCGGGCGGGGAACAGCAGCAGCGCCCACCACGGTGCTCGAAGTAACCAATCTGCTCGATGACGGCAAGCCCGGCAGCCTGCGCTACGCCCTACAACTGAGCGCTGACAAAGCTCCGGCCCGCACCATCGTGTTCCGGGTGTCGGGCACCATTCACCTGGCCTCGCCGCTCACCATTAGCAAGGCCAACACCACCATTGCGGGCCAAACCGCGCCCGGCGACGGCATTTGCCTGGCCGACTACCCGGTGTCGGTGAAGGCCAACAACGTCATCGTGCGCTTCATCCGCTTCCGGATGGGCGACAAAAACCAGAACAAGGGCTTCGTGGACGGCGCCGGGGGCGACGATGCCTTCGGCGGCACGCGCAACAACCACCTTGTGGTCGACCATTGCTCGATGAGTTGGAGCACCGACGAGGCCTTCTCCGTGTACGAGGGCGACAGCACCACTCTGCAGTGGAACCTCATTGCCGAGCCGCTGAATTACTCCTACCACTACGAGGCCGGCGACAAAGATTTTGAGCGGCACGGCTTTGGCGGCATCTGGGGTGGGCAGCATTCGTCCTTCCACCACAACCTGTTTGCCCACTGCAACAACCGCACGCCCCGCTTCAACGGCAGCCGCTACACCCACCCGGCGGGCTTCGAAAACTGCGATTTCAGCAACAACGTCATCTACGACTGGGGCACCAACAACGTATACGCCGGCGAGGGCGGCAACTACAACGTCGTTAATAACTACTACAAGCCCGGCCCGAGCACCAATCCCAAAACCCGCGCCCAGGTGCTGAATCCCTATAAAATCGACAAGGAAAAGGGCCGCCTGCCCTACGGCAAGTTCTACCTGGCCGGCAACTATGTGGACGGCGCCCCGGCCGTGACGGCCCACAACTGGAGCGGCGTGGTGATGAACGGCGGCACCGCCGCCGACACCGTGCAGTCGAAAGTAACCCAGCCGTTTGCCCTGGGCCCTTTCACTCTGCAGCCGGCCAAAACGGCCTACGAAGCGGTGCTGCAAGGCGCCGGCGCCATCCGGCCTGTGCGCGACACCCTGGACCAGCGCATCGTGGGCGAGGTGCGCACCGGCACCGGCACCCTCATCGACGTGCAGGGCCACTACCCCCACGGCACGCCCTACAGCGTGAGCCAGCGCGCCTGGCCGGTGCTGAAATCGGCCCCCGCCCCAGCCGATGCCGACCACGACGGCATGCCCGACGCTTGGGAAAAAGCCCACGGCCTCAACCCGCAGAACGCCGCCGACCGCGCCCTGCGCGCCGCCAACGGCTACACCCATCTCGAAACTTATTTGAACAGCCTTGTGCCAGTGGCCGTGGCCCGCGTGCCAGCCGCGCCAAAACCAGTAAAGAAATGGGCGCCGGTAGCTAAGCCGGTTGCGCCTAAGGCGGTGAAGAAGTAGGCAGAGCAGACGTATGGGCGCGGGCTGCCGGCTCAGGCCGGCTGTCCGCTCGTCGTTTGGCAGGTATCGGGGCACTTCAAGCGGACAGCCGGCCTGAGCCGGCAGCCCGCTACGCCGGCAGCGTGGCAAATTCGCAGAACACAATGCGGTTGCCGAAGGGGTCGACGACCTCCATTTCCAGCACGCGGTTGTTCCAGTAAGCGGGCTCGAGGCTGAGGCGGGTGGCTTGGTTTTTATTCAGCAATTGGCGGTGGAAGGCCAAGAGCCCTTGCATTTCGGCCCGGGCTTTGGCGCCGGGTGGCACGTCGTCGGGCAAGGCATTGAGGTGGAGAATGACCTCGCCGCGCGATACCTGCACGTAAACGGGCTGCTTGTTGCGCATTTCTTCCCAATCGATGCGAAAGCCCAGCCAACCAATGTAGAACTCAATGGCTTTCGCGTAATCGGAGATGCTGAAAACGGGAGTTACCATGTAGGCAGGTAGGAGCATACGGGAGCGAAGTGAGCGAACTGCTCCGGATATAATGCTGTTAAATCACAGAAAGGTAAAGAATATTACTGGGCTTTTAGCAACTGTCCCTTCAGAAGTAGCTGAGGTTGCCCGCCAATGGCTGCTTTGCTCCAAGATATTTTCCGCGTAAAGAAGTCCATCCGGTGTTGCCAGCCCACGGAGCGCCCCGTATTCGGCCCGGTGTGAATACCATTGGTGTCAGATGGTGAAGAAAAGGCCCGGCGCTCCGATGCAGAAGCATTCTGTAACCCGATTCATGCTAGTTCGTGGCTGCTCATGATGCAAGTCGCCGGTGAGGCAGCCGCAGCAAAGCGGTTCGGCCAACGCTAGCAGTTGGGCAAATTGGATGCAACGAATGAATAGTTGACCAACCGCAGGCGCTCGCGTATTTTTGGTGGTTCCAGCGCCAGGCGCGCCTTGCCCCACCTCTACCCATTGCATGCAGTTGCGCCCCATCGTTGACACCCCTGGCATTTCCATTGGCTACGACGAGGCCAACGAGTGGCTCTACGTGGACTGGAAGGGCGAGCACGACGCCGATTCGTCCTGGGCGGCCTGCGGGCTGATGCTGGAAATCCTGCGGGCGTTTCCTTGCGCCAAAATCCTGAACGATAACTCCAACATCACCCGCACCACCATGCAGCTCTCGGCCCGCAGCCTGGAGTGGGTGGCGCAAATGCACGCCGCCGGCCTGCGCTATCTGGCCTGGGTGCTGCCCCGGCAGCTTATCTCCCGGCAAAGCACCGAAGGCGTGGTGCTCGACATTGAAGCCCCCACGGTGTGCACCTTCGACGACCTGGCCTCGGCCTTTGGCTGGCTGCAGCGCCAGGGCAATGCGGGCTAGCCGTTCTTCTTCACCACGCTGATGCTGCCGTTGCGCTCCAGGCGCACGGCTTCGGTATCGGCCAGCGAGGCCACGTTGCCGCTGTCGCGCAGGCCTTCCAGCAGGTCGTTGTGGGTGAGGTTGTGCTGGGCCAGGGTTTCGGGGTGGGGCTGGCCGTGCTCGGCCAGCAGCACGGCGTCGCCCTTCACCAAGCGGCTCACGGCCTCGCTGCGGAACGAGGCCCAGGCCAGCAGCCGGTGCAGGCCCACCAGCACCAGCCCGGCCAGCAGCGTGCCCCCAAAGGGCGAGGCCGCCACCACCGCCCGGCTCAGCACCGCCCCCAGCATGATTTTCACCACCATGTCGAAAGCCGTGTTGCCGCCAAACGTGCGCTTGCCCGAAAACCGCAGCAGCACCAGCGCCGCAAAAAATACCAGCCCGGCCCGCACCGTCATTTGCAGGGCGGTGATGGTGTGCGAGTCGGCGTCGGGGCCGAAAAGGGTGTCAATCAGCTCTTGCATGGCGCTAGGGCTTAGCCGCCGCGGCCTGAGCCAGTAGCGCGTGGGCCCGCTCGGACCCCACGCGCCGCAGAATCTTGAGCTCCTGGCCCTTCACGGCGTTGTAGGAAATGAAAAAATGCTCGATTTCGTGCAGCTGCTCCTTGGGCAAATCCGTGATTTCGCGCATGCCCTGGTGCTCGCGCGAGTCGGCGGCCACGGCCAGCAGCCGGTCGTTGCGCACCACCTGGCCGTCTTTCTCTTGCTGCTCCACCTCAATGGCCCCGATGAGGCGGGCCTCCACCACGCAGCCGGCAAACGCGGGCGCCGGCAAGATGAGCAGCACGTCGAGCGGGTCGCCGTCGGCGGCTTTTGTCGAAGGCACAAACCCAAAATCGAACGGGAAGCTATGGCCCTCGGGCAGCGTACCCTTCAGCTTGAAAACACCCAAATCAGGCTCAAAGGCAAACTTGTTGCGGCTGCCCTTGGGCGTTTCTACCACCACGTGCACGCGGCTGCGGGAGTGGGGCACGTGGGCCGGCAGTTGATGTAAAGCAGGAGACATAAGCACGGTGGCAAGCGCGAAAAGGCCGCTTGCCTGTGCGGTAGGACGCACGATGTTGCGCCAATGTTGCTAGTGTGCAGCTTGCACGGCCGGACAGCAAAAAGCCCCTCGAAATGCAACCTGCGCATTCCAAAGGGCTTTGAGCTCAACACTGAGCCGGGGCTTTTTACTTGTCGAACACCTCGTTCAGCATGCCGGCCAGCCGGATACCGGCTTTGAGAATCTGGTCTTCCACGGTGGGCCCGAAAGTGGGGTAGAAGTGCCAGTCGAACTTGGTGGGCGGCGTGGCCGCGCTGGCATAAATGGGCGAGCACAGCTGGTACGACTCAAACAGCCAGGCCGTGGGGTCACTTTTTTGCCATTCCTTAACCTGGGTAGAAGTAGGGTGGTCGTATGCGGCCGTCATTTCAGTGAACGTGAAGCCGGGGTATTCCACCAGGTCGCCGTCCCAGATGCTGTGCAGGTTGGTGTCGCGCCCGCGCCAGTTCACCTGAATGGTGTTGCCGCCCTTGTCTTCGAGGCGGCCCAGGTGCAGGGGCTGGTGCACGTCGCCCACCAGGTGAATCAGGAATTTGAGGGCAATGCGCTTTTCGTCGGCCGTTTTCTTGGGGTCTTTCAAGTCCTGGCGCATCTGCAGCAGGGCCGCGTAGGCGTTGGCGGGCAGGGCCGGGGCCGGTTGCACGGTAGCCTTGAGCTGGGCGGCGAAGGCGGTGTAGTCGAGGCCGGTGGGTACGTTCACGTAGTGCCAGGGGGCCGTTTCCTTGAACTGCGGGTCGTTGCGCAGCTCGTCGGCCCAGGTGCTTACCAGCGGCATGGTTTCGCGGCCCAGGATGCGGGCTACTTCGCGCTTGGCAGTGGGGGAGAGGTGGTTTTCGGCAATGCGCGCCACGGCCCGGTGGCCCAGCACGCCCCAGGCCAGCAGGCTGTAGGGGGCGCAAAAGAGAGCCAGCAGCACAACGATTTTTCGGAACATAAAGGAGAAAAGAAAGAATAATAAAGCAGCTCAACTACGCGCCGGAACCCCCGCGCCCCGCTGGGCCAAACCACAAAGCTAATAGCTGCCGCCGTGGCCCGGCTGCAAACAACCCTTCCTCCTGTCGACCGCTCTGAAATAGCCGCCGGCCTTAGTTTTGTAGCTTCATTGCTGCCTTCGGTTGCCCATGCAGTTGCAAACCATTGTTGATACGCCCGCCATTTTCATCGGCTACGATGCGCCGAACCAATGGCTGTACGTGGACTGGAAGGGCGAACATGACCAGGAGTCTTCGCAGGCCTGCTGCCTGCTGATGCTCGACAGCCTGCGGGCCCACCCCTGCGCCAAAATCCTCAACGACAATTCTAGCATCATCCGCACCACCATGCAGCTCTCGCTGTGGGGCGCGTGGTGGGTAGAAGAGATGCGCAACGCGGGCTTGCAATACATAGCGTGGGTGCTGCCCCGCAGCCTGGTGGCCCGCCAAACCACCGAGGCCATTGTGCAAGCCGTCGAAAACCCGCATATTGGTACCTTCGATGACGTGGCATCGGCCTATGTGTGGCTGCAACAACAGCCGGTGCGGGTGTTGCAAAGGTGAAGAGGCAGGTTGTGGTGCAGCGGCGAAACGCGCAGAGCGCCAAGCGGGAAACAGTTGAAGCTTGATGTTCTTGTACCGTCGAAACCTCGTATGTACTAAAAAGCTGTTGCCAATAGCAGTCTTGTACCCCCGAAGCCTCGCATGTACCAAAATCCCGTCATCGACGACAACTTCCCGGACCCAACCCTTATCCACGCCGCCGACGGCTGGTACTACGCCTACGGTACCCAAACCAAGCGGGCCGGCGCCATCATCAACCTGCAAGTGGCCCGCTCGCAGGATTTGGTAAACTGGGATTACCTTGGCGAAGGCCTGCCCGAAAAGCCCGATTGGGCCTTGCAAAGCCAGAAAATATGGGCGCCGCACGTGAGCGAGCACGGCGGCCGCTATTACCTCTACTACTCTACCCGGCCCGACGGCGCCGACTTCTTCAGCCTGGCCGTGGCCGTGGCCGAAGCGCCCGCCGGCCCGTTCCGCGACTGCGGCCGGCCGCTGCTGCCCGGCCCCGGCTTCACCTGCATCGACCCCATGGCCTACGACGACCCCGCCACCGGCCAGCGGCTGCTGTATTGGGGCTCGGGCTTCGGGCCCATCTGGGTGCGCGAGCTGGCCGAAGACCGGCTTAGCTTCGCGCCTGGCAGCGTGGCGCAGGCCGTGGTGTTTCCCAGCGGCAGCAACGACCCCAATGACTACCACCGCCTAGTGGAAGGCGCCTGGGTGCATTACCACGAGGGTTGGTACTACCTCTTTTTTTCGGGCGATAACTGCTGCGGCCCCCACGCTCACTACGCCGTGCTGGTGGCCCGCGCCCGCCACGCCACCGGTCCCTTCGAAACCTACGCCGCGGCCACGGGCAACCCCCACGCCGCCCTGCTGGCTGCCAACGCTCATTGGCTCGCCCCCGGCCACAACTGCGTGGTGACCGACGGCGCCGGCCAGGACTGGCTGGCCTGCCACGCCATCGACCCGCGCCAGCCCACCTTCGACGCCATCGACGACTCGGAGGGCTACTCGCGTCGTGTGCTGCTGCTCGACCAAATTACGTACGCTGACGGCTGGCCTGTGGTGGCAGGTGGCTCGCCCTCGTGGCTGCCACAGCCCGCGCCCGCTGCCGACTAAACCCGGTGCATTTTTGGTAGTCTGTAGAGCGTGAAACGGAATTGGCCGTTTTTCGGCAGGGGCCCGGTTGGTGCGCTCCTAGCTTTGAGCGCATGAGGCTAATATACACTGATTTTCATTGCCGTTGCTGGGGCCTGCTGCTACTGCTGGCGCTGGCAGGCCCGGCGGCCGCGCAGCAGCCGGAGGCTGCACCGCACGACTCGCTGGCCTTGCCCGAGGGGCCGCCCTGCTTGCCGCCGGCCCCGGCGCATCGCCGGGTAGGCTTCGTGCTCTCGCTCGACAACCGGGAGTCTTTTGTGCAGTCGTCGGCGGTGCACGTCGTTGGGCTCAATGCGGGCGTGGTGCTGCCCAACCACCGCTGGCGCCTGGGCGTGGGCGGCTACACCCTCAGCCGCGACTACGCCACGCTCTACACCTACCAATACAAAAACGGCAAGCGCACCAAGAAAATAGCCGACACCCTCACGCCGCAGCTCAGCCTCACCTACCTCACGCCCAACGTGAGCTACGTCTTCGTGCACCGGCCCTGGCTCGAAATCAGCCTGCCGCTGGAGGTGGGCCTGGGCCGCAGCCACTACACCGTGACCGACCAGAACGGCAACACGCCCACCAACACCCGTGGCCTGTTTGTGCCCGTCGAGGCCGGCGTGGCGGTGCTGCTCAAGCCCTTCCGCTGGGTGGGCGTGAGCGGCAGCCTCGGCTACCGCAAGTCGGTGTTCGAAGTCGACTATAAAGAAGACTTCGATGGCCTGTATTTTAGCTACCGGCTCAACGTATTTGTGGGCGTCATCTGGCACGACTGGCGCCGGCACCAGCAGGGCCGCCACTTCGCCCGCGAAGCGGCCGAGGCCCACCGCAGCCGCTAAGCGCGCCGGGCACGGCGCGTTTGCCGTATCTTGGGCACACCTCGCTTTTTTCTTTGTTTATGCCGCTTTCGTTACCATTTCTTCGTGGGTTAAGCCGCCGGGTGGCGGGGGCACTGGGGCTGCTGGTGGCCGCTTACGGCAGCGCCCGCGCCCAGGCGCCCGAGCTGCACTGCCTCATGCAGCCCATCGAGCCAGCCCAACGCGCCCATCAAGCAGCCTTGGTAGTAGAAGCCCAGGTGCTCGATGCACAGGGCTTCTGGAATGCCAGCCACACGCGTCTGTTCACGCGGCACCGGCTGCGCGTGTTTTCGCTGCTGAAGGGCCAGGTAGCCGACACCACCGGCCTCGTGCTCGTCACCGAAGGCGGCCGGCTCGGCCTCGACCAGCAGGTGCTCACCAACACGCTGCAGCTGGCTCCTGGCCAGCAGGGCGTCTTTTTTCTAACCCGGGCGCCCTGGTCGGGCCTGCCCGCAGCCGCTGCTTACACGCCCTACGCCAGCCAGCAGGGCTTTATTGAATTTAACCCCGCCGAGCGCACCGCCGCCGAGCCCTTTCGCACCTATCCGGCACTAGATGCTGCTTTTTTCAAGCAGATAACCAACCTCACCGGCCAGCCGCGCCAGCTGCTGCAAGCCAATCCGGCGCTGGCGCCAATGGCCCCGGCCCCAGGGCAGCGCAACATGGCGCCCACCATCAGCGGTTTTTCGCCCCAGCGCCTGCCCGCCGGCACCGGCGCGGTGCTCACCATCACCGGCGATGGGTTTGGCAACAGCCGGGGCGCGGGCTTCGTCGAGTTTCGCAACGCCGACGACGGGGGCAGCACCCGCGTGAAAGCCCGCGCCGCCGACTACCTGAGCTGGACCAACAACCGCATTGATGTGCGGGTGCCCTCCGCCGCCAACGGCGGCTCGCCCGTGAGCAACGGCCACCCGGCCGGCTCGGGCACCCTGCGCATCACCACGTCCGACCAATCGGTGGTAGAAAGCGCGAGTGCCGTCACCATCGGCTACGCCCTCACCAACGTCGAGAATACCGACGGCACTCTGCTGCAGCGGCCCAACCACATTGCCCTCAATGCCACCGGCGGCATCAGCTTTCGCTTCGGGCCCAACTTCACGACCAGCGCGGCGGCCTCTTGGCAGCGGGCCCTGGCCACCTGGCGCTGCCAAACCGGTATGAACTGGGACGTGGCTGCCGCCAACCCCAGCAACGCCATTGCCGACGACGGCCAGAACGTGGTAGCCTTCGACGCCGGCGCCGACCTGCCGGCCCAGGTGCTGGGCCGCACCACCAGCTACTACCGCGGCTGCTACGCGCCCAGCGGCGAGGTGGTGTTTTGGGTGAAGGAAATCGATATGCAATTCGATGACGCGACCAACTTCCAGTTTGGGCCCGCGCTGGCCGTTGGGGCCCTGGGGCAAATTGATTTCGAGTCGGTGGCCGTGCACGAGCTGGGGCACGCCCAGCAACTCACCCACCTCATCTTGCCCGGTGCCGTGATGCACTACGCCGTGGCCCGCGGCCAAAACACCCGCACCCTCAGCACCAGCAGCGACGTGGCCGGTGGGCGGCAAGTGCTGCGGGTGCGCAGTTTCCGGCAGCTGGGTTGCGGCGGGCCCGCGCTGTTGCCCGCGCCGCTCACCAGCTTCGCGGCGCAGTACGCCGCCGGCACGGGCACCACCCTCAGCTGGGCCACCCGCGACGAATGCTTCCTGAGCAGCTTTGCCGTGGAGCGCAGCCTCGCCGGCGACACCGCTGCCTGGACGCGCCTGGCCACCGTGGCCGCTCGCCCGCCCGCGGCCCAATACCAGTACGTGGACGCGCAAACGCCCGGCGGGCTGCACTACTACCGCCTGCGCCTGCTGCGCCCCGACGGCACCCTCGACAACGTGGCGCCCGCCCTCATCACCACCGAAGGGGCCAGCGCCACGGCTTCCATCTTCCCCAACCCGGTGACCGACGACGTGCTGCGCCTGCAATACCCCGCCGCGGCAGATGGCGCAGTTGTGTTCCGCATTTACGACCGGCTGGGTCGTCGCCTCAGCACCACTTCTACCACGCTCTCTGCCGGCCTGAGCGTGGTGCCCCTCAACGTTGCCAGTCTGATTCCGGGCCTCTACATCCTGCGCTGGCAAGACGCGCAGGGCAAAACCGGTAGCCGCAGGTTTGTGCGGTATTAGGCAGTTACGTGATAAAAAAAGAACGTCATGCCAAGCAGAGGCGAGGCATGACGTTCTACATCTTTTCTACTACCTAAAATCATCGTCTGGCCACTGCCACCGAGGCCGCTGGCGCCACTGCATAAGTGGCCAGCTGGCCCTCGTCAAGGTTGCCGTTGAACCACTCGCTCTCGATGGTGGCGCCCAGCTTTTGGTAGAAGGCAATGGCGGGCTCGTTCCAGTTCAGCACCTGCCACTTCAGGCGCACGGCGCCGGAGGCGCGGGCCTCGGCCACCACGGCATCGAACAGCAGCCGGCCCAGGCCGCCGCGCCGCGCCGCTTCGGTCACCACCAAGTCTTCCAAATAAAGCATCCGGCCCTTCCAGGTGGAGTAGGCGGTGTAGAACAGCGCGAGGCCGATAATTTCGGCGGCCTCGTTTTCCAGCACAAAAAATCCAAAGATGGGCGCCGGGCCAAACCCGTCGCGCTGCATGGCCGTCAGCGTGTTGGTCACGGCCTCGGGCGCGCGCTCGTACAGCGCCAGCTCGTGAATCAGGCCCAGCACCTGGGGCAAATCGGCTTCGACGCCGCGGCGAATGGTGTAATTATCAGTAGCCAAAGGAAGAAAGGAAAAAGTGGGAAGAAGGGCTTTAACGAAAAATGAGCAATGAGAAACGCCTCATCCGGCATGTCTCATTGCTCATTGCGAAGCTGCCAAGGGCCAGATTACATCTGGGGCTGCATCTTTTTGATGTCTTCGGTGGCGTTCACGGCGTTCAGCTCGCGGAACTGCTCGGCCTGCTTGGCACCCTTGGTGGTGTCGGGCGCGGCGGGCAGGGGCGGCAGCGTGGCGGTGGCAATATCGTCGTCACCCTCCGTGGCCGAAGGACCGCAGGACGGCAGCGTAAACGACAGCAGGGCAGCGGCCAGCAGGCCGGGGAGGAGCGTTTTTTTCATTGTATGGGAAAACGAATGCGGGCGCAAGTTACGCACGGAGTGCGGCTTGCCATACGGAAAATCGCGGCGGCAGGCTGCAACCACCGATGCCAGCGCCGCTGGCTTCATTCCATTACCTTAAACCACGGAACTCCCAGCGCACCCGGCATGAGGCGCACCCGCACGCGGCTGCCGGGCCGTAGCCGGCGGTAGTAAGCCTTGCTCACGTGCACCGTAGTCGAGTCGGAGAAAGGTCCCCACGGCTGCACCACGGCGCTGAAGCCGGGCAGTTCGTCGTCGTTGATGTACTTCCGCAGCAGAACAGGCCGGTAGTCGACGGCCCGGCCGGTGTCGAAAGCCACGTCATAAGCCACCGGAGCACTGTAGCCGTACAGCACGCCGTTACGACAATGATGATGACGGAGCCGCCAATTCCCTTTTTGCTCAAGAGCTGTCTCCAACTTCCCGCCAACAGTAGCAGCGCAAACGTGCCGCCCACAGGGTACGCCCACGGCTGAATAGCCGATGTGCTAACTAATTCTGCATCCAGCAGCATCCGGATGAATAAGCCAACCCCGGGAATTGACAAGCTCACGCCCAGTGACGGTGCCGGCGCGGCATCGGGCTCATCGGCCCGCAGCATACCGGGATATAGCCACTGTGCGGCAATAGCAGCCAGGGGAAGCAGCAGGCACGCCAGCACCGCCATGGAGTAGGGCACCGGCAGGAAAAGCAGCCACGCTGCGGCCAGCCAGCTGCCCCCGTTCAGGAGCCGCGCAGTTTGCTGGGCTTCGGCTAGTTGGCGGGCTTGGGCAGATTCCGTAGCTGGCGCTGCGAATGGTGGCTCGGACTGAATTGTGGTGGTTCGGGGGCTGAGGTTAGGGTAATATGCGACCACCCAGTCGATGATTTCGGATATGTGCTCCGTCAGCAACCCAATTCTAACCGGGCGCTTCCGCGTGTCGGTGGGCAAGAGGCGCAAGTAGTTGCGGTCAATTTTATAGCCTCTGATTTCCATCCAAGCCAACTGGCGGTGGCCGAAAACTTCGGCCTGCGTTACGCCATCCGGCGCTATCGTTACCCGCTCCCAGATGGCCTCCACCAACCCATAGAGAAACATTATTGCCAAGCCAAACGGCAGCAAGCAGCACAGCACAAAAAACACTGGCACCGGCTGCGGCCGTAGCAGCACAGATGCGGGCAGCCCCACGAGCAATGCCACTAGCGGCGGCGCTAGCAAGCAAAAGAACCACCGCCAACGACGGGCCAGGAAATAGGAGCGACAAAGTTCCGCAGGTGGCATCAGCTATGGCAGCGGGGATACCGCTTCGTCGACAAAGATGGCCGCCGCCCCGCATTCGGCCTCCGCTTACCTTTGCCGGCCCATGCCCGTTCCACTTTCCGTCGTCATTATCACCTTCAACGAAGAAGCCAACATCGTCCGCTGCCTGCAGGCGCTGGGCGACGTGGCCGACGACGTGCTGGTGGTCGATTCCTTTTCCACCGACGCCACCGTGGACCTCTGCCGCCAGCACGGCGCCCGCGTCATTCAGCATGCCTTCGCCGGCTACGTGGAGCAGAAAAACTACGCCACCAGCCAAGCGCGGTTCGACCACGTGCTCCAACTCGACGCCGACGAGGTGCTGACCGAGGAGCTGCGGCAGTCCATCCGCGCGGCCAAGCAAAACTGGCAGCACGCTGCCTACAGCCTCGCCCGCCTCACCAACTACTGCGGCCACTGGGTGCGCCACGGCGGCTGGTACCCCGACCGCAAGCTGCGCCTCTACGACCGCCGCTTGGGCCGCTGGACCGGCCTGCTCCTGCACGAGCGCTACGAAGTGAACGAAGGTCAAACCACCGCCCCCCTCGCCGGCGACGCCCTGCACTACAGCTACCACAGCATCGCGCAGCACGTCAGCCAGCTCAACAAGTTCACCAGCATCACGGCCCAGGAGTTGGCCTTGCGCGGCAAAACTCAGGTAGGCCTGTTTCACCTGCTGCTCAAGCCGCTCTGGAAATTCGTGCACGGCTACTTTTTCCGGTTGGGCCTGCTCGATGGCTTTGCTGGCCTGTGTATCGCCGGCATATCGGCCTGGGGCGTGTTCCTGAAATTCGCCAAGCTGAAAACCCGCACGGAAAACGCCGAAGCATGAGCCAGACCTTCCTCGTCTCCCGTACCGATGCCATCGGCGACGTGGTGCTGACCCTGCCCGTGGCGGGGCAGCTCAAGCTGCTGTTTCCCGGTTGCCGGGTGGTGCTCATCGGCCGCACCTACACCGCGCCTGTAGCGTCGGCCTGCCCGTGGGTCGATGATTTTCTGAACCTGGACGAACTGCTGAAGCTGCCGGAGCCTGAGCAAGTGGCTGCCTTGCGTAGCTACAGCGCCGCAGCCATCATCCACGTCTTCCCCAATAAAACCCTGGCGCGTCTCGCCCGGAAGGCTCGAATTCCCGTTCGCATCGGCACGCGCAACCGCTGGCAGCACTGGCTCACCTGCAACCGGCTGGTGGCCCTCAGCCGCCGCCACTCGCCCCTGCACGAGTCCCAGCTGAATCTAAAGCTGCTCCACCCCCTGGGTTTCCTCGAAACCCCGCCTTTGTCCGAAGTAGCCAAGCTGGTGCGCCTGCAAGCCGCCGAGCCGTTGGCGTCCGCGTTTCAGGAACTACTCCATCGGCGTCAACCCGGCCAGCTCAACGTCCTTCTGCACCCGCGCAGCCGGGGCAGCGCCCGCGAGTGGGGGCTGGATAATTATGCTCGCCTCGCTCAACTGCTGCACGCGGCCGGCCACCGCGTCTTCGTCACCGGCACGGCCGCGGAAGGGGAGGAGCTGGCCGACTGGCTGACGCAAAACGCCGCCTTTCTCGCCGCCGACCTCACCGGCCAGCTCAGCCTGCCCCAGTTCATCGCCTTTATTGCCGCCGCCGATGGCCTCGTGGCCGGCAGCACCGGCCCGCTTCACTTGGCCGCTGCGCTGGGCCGACACGCGCTGGGCCTCTACCCGCCCATCCGGCCCATGCACCCCGGCCGTTGGGCCCCGCTGGGTGCACACGCTGGCTTCGTCGTGTTCGACAAGCCGAACTGCGAGGACTGCCGCCAGCAGCCTGCCGCTTGCACCTGCATCCGGGCCATTGAGGCCGCCGCGGTGGTGGCACAAGTAGCCGCGTGGCAGCGCTTGCCTGCGCTATAAAAGCCGGATGCTAGCAAACATATTCAGGTCAATTCGACTACTTCGTTTGTTAGTTAATAGCCGCTACGCAACCCAGCGGGCGGCGCCCTGCGTACATCGGGCGGCGCTTAGCCCACCAGAAGATGCATTTTTAGGTGTTTTTAATGCCTAAAGCGTGCTTTGCTGGCTAGCTTCGCGCCGACGAAAAGCAACCCGGCCACCCATTTTCCCGAGTTGCCGATTGCGCCAGATTTTTTCCTAATTCCCTATTCCTTCGTAGGTTTCGACCTGCAATTTCCCCCGCCCACCTGTATGAGCGATTCTCCCGAACGGGTTAAACTGAGCAAAGAGGAAAAAGACCGCCGCTTCCAGGCCGAGCTCATGCCCGTGCTCGACCCGCTCTACAACTTTGCCTACCGGCTCACCCTCGACGAGGACGATGCCAACGACCTCGTGCAGGAAACCTACCTCAAGGCGTACCGCTTTTTCGAGTACTTCGAGCCCGGTACCAATGCCAAGGCCTGGCTTTTCCGCATTCTCAAGAATTCGTTCATCAACGACTTCCGCAAGAAGAGCAAGCAGCCCGCCAAGGTCGACTACAGCGAGATTGAGGGCTATTACAACCCCGACGATGTAGAAGCCGAGGGCGAAGTAGGCGCTTCGTCGTCCGATATGCGCCAGCAGTCGGCCCGCGACCTGATTGGCGACGAAGTAGCCAGCGCGCTAAATTCTTTGCCGGTCGATTTCCGCACCGTCATCATCCTCTGCGACCTCGAAGGCTTTACCTACGAGGAAATGGCCAAAGTGCTTGATATTCCGATTGGTACGGTGCGTTCGCGCCTGCACCGGGCCCGCAATTTCCTCAAAGACAAGCTGGAGAAATACGCCCAATCAATGGGATATGGCAATGACGCTATTGACGGCGAAACGGAACTAACCGACTCCGAAAATAATTAACCCTCCCGACAAGCGCACCGAGTCGGTACTTAGGTCGCATTTCCTTGGCGTTCACTTCTTTCCCGGCCTTTTCAATTATGACCCCATCTGCTACTACGAAAACCAATACGTCGGCCCCCGTTGCTGCTACCCCCGACAACGGCCCCGACTGTGAACGCGTGAATACTGTACTTGACCAACTCATCGAAGGCCAGCCCCTGACCATGGAAGAAGAGGATTACCTCATCGACCACGCCAACGACTGCTCGCCTTGCTTCGACGACATCGAGAAGCAGCGCATCTTCATCTCCTTCCTGAAGCAGCGCGTGCCCTCCCCGTCGACGCCCGCCTCCCTCCACAACTCCATTTTGGCCCGTGTGGGGGCCGTGGTGGCCTAATACCGGCTCCGACGGCTTAGCTTTGCGTGATGCAAGGCAAAATCATCGTGTTTTCGGCGCCCTCGGGCGCGGGCAAAACCACTATTGTGCACCGGCTCATGGAGCGGGTGCCGGAGCTGAGCTTTTCCATTTCGGCCTGCACCCGCGACCGTCGCGGCCGGGCCGAAGAGAATGGCAAGGACTACTATTTCATCACGGCAGATGAATTCCAGGACAAAATTCGGCACGACGAATTTGTGGAATGGGAGGAAGTCTACGAGGGTGCCTTCTATGGCACGCTCAAGTCGGAAATCGAACGCATCTGGGACAGCGGCAAGCACGCCATTCTCGATGTGGATGTGAAAGGTGGTCTCAGCATCAAGGATTTCTACAAAGACCGCGCGCTGGCCATTTTCGTGCGCCCGCCGTCCATCGAAGTCCTGGAACAGCGCCTGCAAGCCCGCGCCACCGACTCACAATCCAGCATTTCCTCACGGGTATACAAGGCCAAGTTCGAATTGGCGTTTGAAGACCGGTTCGACGTAACCGTCGTCAACGACAACCTCGACGAAGCCAGCGCCCACGCCGAAAAGCTTGTGCGTGAGTTCATCAGCGCCGAGCCGGCCGTGGTATGAGCCGACGCATCGGCCTGCTCTTCGGCTCGTTCAACCCCGTGCACATCGGCCACCTCATCTTGGCCGAGCACTTCGCCACGCGCACCGATTTAGCCGAAGTCTGGCTCGTCGTCACGCCGCACAACCCCTTCAAAGCCACTGCCGACCTGCGGCCCGAAGCCGAGCGCCTACGCCTGGTCGAGCTGGCCATTGCCGGCAACCCGCGCCTGCGCGCCGAAGACATCGAGTTCGGCCTGCCGCGCCCCAGCTACACCATTGCCACCCTCGACGCCCTGCGTCAGCGCCACCCCACGCACGATTTCGTGCTCCTCATGGGCTCCGACAACCTTCCTGGCCTCCCGCGCTGGCAGGAAGCGCCGCGTCTGCTGGCCGAAGTGGACATCTACGTGTACCCACGCCCCGGCACCGAGCTACCTGACCTGACCACATTTCCCCGCGTTCAGGTCATAGCCGCCCCGCTACTCGACATATCGGCCACCTACATCCGCGAAAGCCTGCGCGCCAGCCGCAGCATCCGCTACCTTGTGCCTGCCGCCGTCGAGGCCGAGCTTCTAAAGTAGCAAAGCACAGCGCACCTCTACGGTAACTTCCCAAACAATAAAAAAGCCCGACGATAACTCGCCGGGCTTTTTCGCATCAAGAAATGACCAAATCAGATAGTCATAATCTCCGATTCTTTCTTGCTGAGTACCTTCTCAACCTCGGCGATGTAAGTGTCGGTAGTTTTCTGCACTTTCTCCTCAGCCGACTTCACGGCATCTTCCGAAGCACCTTCTTTCAACAACTTGCGCAGCGCCTCGTTCACATCCTTGCGGATGCCGCGCACGCGCACCTTGCCGGCCTCGCCTTCGTTTTTGGCTTGCTTCACCAACTCACGGCGGCGCTCCTCAGTCATGGCCGGGATGTTGAGGCGCACACCTTCGGCATCCGACATCGGGTTCAGGCCCAGGTCGCTGTTCTTAATGGCCTTAACGACCTCGCTAATCATGTTCTTCTCCCAGGGCTTGATGAACAGCGAGCGGGCATCCGGCGCCGAGATGTTCGCAATCTGGCCGATGGGCGTGGGCGTGCCGTAGTAGTCCACCCGCAGGCTGTCGAGCATAGCCGGCGAGGCCTTGCCGGCGCGGATGCGGCTCATTTCCACGTTCACGTGGGCTAGGGCCTTGCCCATCGATTCTACCAGCTCATCAAGGTAAAACTGAATTTCTTCGTCCATTTTGTTAGTTGTCAGTTGATAGTTGTCCGTTGTCAGGTTCTGCTATCAGTGTGGTTTCTCGATACAAACTAACAACTGACAACAAGCAACTGACAACTAAAAATTAAGCTTGTTCCGGTAGCTTGCCCACCAGCGGCTGCAACAGGCTGTTGATGGGGTCGAGGGCGTGCTTGCGGCCATCGCCCTTGCCGCCGTCGTGCACCAGCGTGCCCATCGGCTCGCCGTTCAGCAGGCGCTCTAGGTTGCCGGCCGTGTTCATGTCGAACACGATGATGGGCAGGTTATTCTCCTTGCACAGCGTGAAGGCCGTCATGTCCATCACATTCAGCTTCTTGCTCAGCACCTCGTCGAAGGTAATTTCCGCGTAGCGCGTAGCGGTGGGGTCCTTCTCTGGGTCGGCCGTATAAATGCCGTCCACGCGGGTGCCCTTCAGCACCACGTCGGCTTCAATCTCGATGGCGCGCAACGACGCAGCCGAGTCGGTAGTGAAGTAAGGCGAGCCGATGCCGGCCCCGAAAATCACCACGCGGCCCTTCTCCAGGTGCCGCACGGCGCGGCGCCGGATATACGGCTCGCACACCCGCTGAATGGTGAGGCCCGACAGCAGGCGCGTGCTCACGTCCAGCTTTTCGAGGGCACTTTGCAGGGCCATGGAGTTGATGACCGTGGCCAGCATGCCCATGTAGTCGCCCTGCACGCGGTCGAGGCCGAAGGCTTCTGCCTCCACGCCGCGGTAAATGTTGCCGCCGCCAATCACGACGGCCACCTGCACGCCAGTAGCGGCCACGGCTTTAATTTCGGAGGCGTATTGCATCAGCCGCTCGGCGTCGATGCCGTACTGCTGCTGGCCCATCAGCGCTTCGCCGCTGAGCTTGAGGAGGATGCGGTTGTATTTCAAGTCGTAATGAATAAGAATGTCGGAATAATAAGGCCGGTTACGAAAACTGCACCAGCACCTGTCCTTTCTGCACGTTGTCGCGCAGGTTTACCTTGATGCTGCCCACGGTACCATCGGCCGGTGCTTTCAGGATGTTCTCCATTTTCATGGCTTCGAGCACCAGCAGCGGGTCGCCTTTGTGTACGGCCTGGCCGGGCGCCACCCGAATGTCTACGATAAGACCGGGCATGGGGGCTTTGAGCTCATTTACTTTCGCGGCGGTGGCGTCGCTCATACCCAAGCGTTCGAGCAGCAGGTCGAACCGGTCTTTGGCATTAAGCTCAACGCGCTGGCCATTGATTTTGAACACAATGCTTTTTGTGGCGAAGTCGGCCGCTACAACTTCGGCGTTGTAGGAGCGACCTTCGTGCAGCACATGAAAGCGGCCTTCGCCCAAATCGACTAAATCCCAGGCAAAAGGCTCACCATTGAGCGTGACGGTGTCGGCGGCGCGGTAGTCAACTTCCCAGAGTTGACCAGGGCCGGTGCTGATTTGAAGCATCTGCGGTGAATAGGGTGGGAGGAAAGCTGGGGTTAAAGGTAGCCCAAATCTCAAATTAATTCAGAAATTGACGCGTTTTTCGCCCGTTCTTGTTGGCATGAAGTATCTGGTTCCAGGCCTCACCAGTCTGCTATTATTGGTGCAACTAGCGGCTGCTGCCCAAGCCACTAAGCCGCGCAGCAGCAAGCCCGTACCCAAGGCACCGGTGCACAAGAAAGCGGCCCCCGCCGCTACGCCCGCGCCCGCCCCAGCCGGCCTGGTGGTGCCCTCCTGGCTGCCCGCCGAGGCCCCACTGCAGCCCGCCGCCACCATCCTGACCGACATCCTCGACACAAAGCTCGACGTGCGCTTCGACTACAAGAAGCAGCACCTGCTGGGTACCGCCGTGCTCACGCTGCGCTCGCACTTCTACCCGCAGAGCGAGGTGACCCTTGATGCCAAAGGTTTCGACATTCAGAAGATTGAGCTGATGGGGGAGGGGAAGAGCCGCAGCCTCAATTATAATTACAACCGCCGGAAGCTCGTCATTGCTCTCGGCCAGCCCTTTCCGCGCACTACGCCCTACCAGCTGCGCATCGTGTACGTGGCCAAGCCCAATGAGCTGCCGCAGGGCGGTTCGGCCGCTATTACCTCCGATAAGGGCCTGTACTTCATCAACCCGCTGGGCACCGAGAAGAACAAACCCCGCCAAATCTGGACGCAGGGCGAGACGGAGGCCAGTTCCTGCTGGTTCCCCACCATCGACAAGCCTAACCAGCGGATGACCCAGGAAATCAGCCTGACGGTGGAAAAGCAATTCAAAACGCTTTCCAACGGCATGCTGACATCCTCCCACGCCAATGCCGACGGCACCCGCACCGATACCTGGAAGCTCACGCAGCCCCACGCGCCTTATCTGGCTACCATGGTGGTGGGCGACTTTGCCGTGGTGAACGACTCCTGGCACGGCAAGCCCGTCGACTACTACGTGGAGCCGCAGTATGCCGGCACCGCCCGCGCCATCTTCGGCCACACCCCCGAAATGCTGGATTTCTTCTCCAAAAAGCTGGGCGTGGAATACCCTTGGGAGAAATACGCCCAGGTGGCCGTGCGCGACTACGTGAGCGGCGCCATGGAAAACACCACCGCCACCACCCACGGCAGTACCATCCAAGCCACCAAGCGCGACCTGCTCGACGCCAACTACCAAACCGCCGAGACGGTCATCGCCCACGAGCTGTTCCACCACTGGTTCGGCGACTATGTGACCTGCGAAAGCTGGAGCAACCTGCCCCTGAACGAGTCCTTCGCCGACTACTCCGAATACCTCTGGGCCGAGTACAAGTATGGCCCCGACGAGGCCAGCCTCGTGCAGGAAATCAAGCTCAACAACTACCTCGAAGAAGCTACCGCCAAGCGCGAGCCCCTCATCCGCTACCGCTATGTCAACCGCGAGGACATGTTCGACCGCCACTCCTACGACAAAGGTGGCCGCGTACTCCACATGCTCCGCAAGTACGTGGGCGATGACGCCTTCTTCACCGCGCTGAACCACTACCTCACCCAGAACAAGCTCTCGGCCGTAGAAATCTCGAAGCTGCGCACCGCTTTCGAGGAAACCACCGGCGAGGACCTGACCTGGTTTTTCAACCAGTGGTTCATGCAGCGCGGCCATCCGGAACTGCACATCACCCACAGCTACGCCAACGGCCAGGTAGCCCTGCGTGTGCAGCAAACTCAGGATACGCTGTTCCAGCCCGTCTACCGCCTGCCCGTCAGCGTGGCCGTCTGGACCAATGGTAATCAGCCCACCGAGCACCGCATCACCGTCACCAAGGCCGACCAGACCTTCACCCTGCCCGCCGGCCAGAAGCCGGTCCTGGTCAAGTTCGACAGCGAAAACCAACTTCTGGCCCAAATCGACGAAGACCGCAGCCAGGACGAGTTGGTGTTCCAATTCTACCACGCCAAAACCTACCAGCAGAAATCCGAGGTAATGGAGCTGCTGCAAAACAAAACCGCCGACCTCTCGGTGAGCAGCATGCTGCGTAATGCGATGAACGACAAATTCTGGCAAGTGCGCCGCCTCGCCCTCGACCACCTCCGCCGCTACCGTGGCCCCGAGCCCGAAGGCATGCGCCGCGACATCCAGCGCCTCGCCACCACCGACCGCAGCTCCCGCGTCCGCGCCCAGGCCATTGCTACCCTCGCCACCTTCCCCGACGGCAACTACGGCCCCCTCTACGGCGCCGCCATCGCCGACAGCTCCGCCTTGGTAGCCGCCGCCGCCATCCAGGTGCTGGCCAAAAAGCCCGAGCTCAATACCCGCCAGCAAGTCGCCGCCATCGAAAACACCAGCAGCGGCCCGCTCATCCTCGCCATTGCCGACTACTATGCCCTCAACGGCGCCCTCGACCAGTACCCCTGGTTCCTGCGCCGCCTGCCCGACGTAGCCGAAATGGACCTTTACGCCTACTTCCAGTCCTTCGGCACACTCATGACGCACATCCCACCCGTGGAGCGCGACAAAGGCATCAGAATCCTGGAAGACTACGCCCGCAACGCCCCGCGCTACGAAATTCGCCTGGGTGCCTACAAGAGCCTCGCGCTGCTGCTCCCATCCATGCCTAGCCTGAAAGCGACGCTGCAAAACATCCGGGAGAAAGAAACCGATGACCGGCTCAAAGCATTTTATAACCTTATGTAAAAGCGACTTCCGCAAAAGGCGCGAAAAAAGAACAACCTTTTTTCGCGCTACCACTTGCCTTGTGTCGAAAAACCTCTAATTTTGCAGCTCCTTACGAAACACAACTGCTTCAGCGGTCAGCGAATCAAGAGGAAAACGCCTCTCGGCAATCGGCCGGGGAGCACCAAAAATGGGGGTATCGCATAGCGGCAATTGCGGGTGACTGTAACTCACCTCCTTCGGGTTCATAGGTTCGAGTCCTGTTACCCCCACTTTTTACATGATGCCATCTGCGGGAGTAGCTCAGTTGGTAGAGCGGCAGCCTTCCAAGCTGCAGGTCGCGGGTTCGAACCTCGTCTCCCGCTCACGTTTTCAGAATAAGCCGTTTTAGCTCAGTGGTAGAGCACTTCCTTGGTAAGGAAGAGGTCATGGGTTCAAATCCCATAAATGGCTCAGATTAGTTCAAGTCCAGCGGTCGGAGTTATTCCGGCCGCCGGCACGGTTCTCTCAGGCAAGCGACGCACAGTTTTCTATTACAGTAGGGGCTGAGTCTCGCTTTCTTCGTGTAGGTCCGGTTTTTACCTTCAAATTCACTTCACCACCTCTTTTTTTACTCTTTACAATGGCTAAAGAAAATTTCGACCGGTCCAAGCCGCACGTTAACATCGGCACCATCGGCCACGTTGACCACGGCAAAACGACCCTGACCGCTGCTATCACCATGGTGTTAGCAAACCAGGGCCTGGCCGAAAAGCGTGACTTCTCTTCGATTGACAATGCTCCCGAAGAAAAAGAGCGTGGTATTACCATCAACACCGCTCACGTAGAGTACTCCACCAAGAACCGTCACTACGCCCACGTTGACTGCCCCGGTCACGCCGACTACGTGAAGAACATGGTAACGGGTGCTGCCCAGATGGACGGCGCTATCCTCGTGGTAGCTGCTACCGACGGTCCGATGCCCCAGACCCGTGAGCACATCCTGCTCGCTCGTCAGGTAGGTGTTCCCCAGCTGGTGGTGTTCATGAACAAAGTGGACATGGTGGATGACCCCGAGCTCCTCGAGCTGGTGGAAATGGAAATCCGCGAACTCCTCTCGTTCTACGACTTCGACGGCGACAACATTCCGGTTATCCAGGGTTCGGCCCTCGGCGGCCTGAACGGCGATGCCAACTGGGTTCCCAAAATCAACGAGCTGATGGACGCGGTTGACTCGTTCATTCCGATTCCTGCTCGTCTGACCGACCTGCCCTTCCTGATGCCGGTTGAAGACGTGTTCTCGATTACCGGCCGCGGCACCGTGGCTACCGGTCGTATCGAGCGCGGCGTTATCAACTCGGGCGACCAGGTTGACATCCTTGGCATGGGCGCTGCTGCCGGCCTGAAGTCGACGGTTACGGGTGTGGAAATGTTCCGCAAAATCCTCGACCGTGGCGAAGCTGGTGACAACGTAGGTCTGCTGCTCCGCGGTATTGAAAAAGAAGCCATCCGTCGCGGCATGGTTATCTGCAAGCCCGGCTCGGTAACCCCCCACCAGAAGTTCAAGGCTGAGGTGTACGTTCTCTCGAAAGAGGAAGGTGGCCGTCACACGCCGTTCTTCAACAACTACCGTCCGCAGTTCTACCTGCGTACCACCGACGTTACCGGCATCATCACCCTCCCCGAGGGCGTTGAAATGGTAATGCCCGGCGACAACATCACCATCACGGTTGAGCTCATCAACAAGGTGGCAATGGAGAAAGGCCTCCGCTTCGCTATCCGTGAGGGTGGCCGTACGGTAGGTGCCGGTCAGGTAACCGAAGTTCTCGACTAAGCTCCGGCTTAACCAGTAAAAAAGCCGCTCTCGGTATTTCGAGAGCGGCTTTTTTTACGCTGAAACAGAAGCAAGTATTTGTTTTGTGTTCTGTTTCTCTTACCTTTGCACTCCCTTTAGCGAAATGCGTTAGCGGGAAGTGCATTTACACGAGTGTAGTTCAAGGGTAGAATAGAGGTCTCCAAAACCTTTGATGGGAGTTCGAATCTCTCCACTCGTGCAATCTGGGCCGGTTGGTCCGCTCCATGTTGTTTTCAGCGGCAACGCTGTTTTTTCTTCATCCAATGGACAAACTGAGCAATTATTTCCGCGCCACCATCGAGGAAATGCGCTACAACGTAACGTGGCCTTCCACGACCGAGCTGCAGAAAAGCGCCGGCCTCGTGCTGGTAGGCTCGCTCGTGTTTGCCGTGGTGGTAGGCATCATGGATGTCAGCTTTGAGTCGGTACTGAAAGCTTTCTATAATTCGTTTCGCTAATCAGTAAACAAGATGAGCGAATTGAAATGGTACGTGGTGCGCTCGGTGAGCGGCCAGGAGAAAAAAGCGAAGAACTACCTCGAAACCGAGCTGGCGCGCCACAACCTCACTACCTACGTGCCCCAGGTACTGATTCCGGTAGAGAAGGTGTTCGAGATGCGCAACGGCAAGAAGCGCGTTCGTGAGCGTAACCTGTACCCCGGCTACATCCTCATCGAGGCTGAGCTGGGCCACGGTGAAGTTGACCACATCATCACCAGCACACCCGGCGTGATTGGTTTCCTCGGCGACAAGGACAAGAAGGACGCGGCCAATAACAAGCCCGTTCCGCTGCACATCACCGAAGTAAACCGCATCCTCGGTATCGTGGATGAGGCCGAGCAGCAAGCTGACGCTACCCTCGACAAGCCTTACGTAGTGGGCGAACTCGTGAAAGTGGTGGACGGCCCCTTCAACGGTTTCTCCGGCAACGTGGACGAAGTATTCGAAGAGCGTAAGAAGCTCAACGTGGTGGTGAAGATTTTCGGCCGCTCGCAGCCAGTAGAATTGAGCTATACGCAAGTAGAAAAAGAAGCATAGAAAGAACGTCATGCGGAGCCCAGCGACGCATGACGTTTTAGTGTACTAAAAATATCCACGCCGATTATTCGCTCCGGGTCGGCGGGGCTTCCAAACAGGAGTTTCAATACTGAGGCAAGTGCGAGTTACGACGCAGGAGCCCCAGCCTAATCCATCCAAATGGCCAAAGAAATCAGAGGTTATCTGCGTCTGCAGATAAAGGGAGGCGCCGCGAACCCTTCGCCGCCGGTAGGACCTGCACTTGGTAGCAAAGGCTTGAATATCATGGAGTTTTGCAAGCAGTTCAATGCTCGCACCCAAGATAAGGCCGGCCAGGTTTGTCCTGTTCTCATCACCATGTACACCGACAAGTCGTTCGACTTCGTGGTGAAAACGGCACCGGCTCCGGTGCTGCTCATGGAAGCTGCCAAGCTGCAAAGCGGCTCGAAAGAGCCGAACCGCAACAAGGTGGGCTCGGTCACCTGGGACCAGGTGCGTACCATCGCCGAAACGAAAATGCCCGACTTGAACGCTTTCGAAGTGGAAGCCGCCATGAAGCAGGTAGCCGGTACGGCTCGCAGCATGGGCATTACCATCAAAGGCGATTCTCCTTTTGCTGAATAATTAAAACGGAGAAAAGACAGATGGCTAAAGTAAGCAAAAAGCGCAAGGAAGCCCTTGCCAAACACGACCTGACGCAAGTGCGCAGCCTCGTGGAAGCCGCCAAAGTGGTGAAGGATATCACCTACACCAAATTTGACGCCTCGGTAGATATCGACGTACGCCTCGGCGTGGACCCCCGCAAAGCGGACCAGATGGTTCGTGGCGTGGCCACCCTGCCCCACGGCACCGGCAAAACCGTTCGCGTGTTGGCTCTCGTGACCCCCGACAAGGAGGCCGAAGCTACCGCCGCCGGCGCCGACTTCGTGGGTCTGGACGACTATATCTCGAAAATCGAGAAAGGCTGGACCGACATCGACGTAATCATCACCATGCCGGCCGTAATGGCCAAAGTGGGTCGCTTGGGCCGCGTGCTCGGTCCCCGTGGTCTGATGCCGAACCCGAAGTCGGGCACCGTAACGACCGACGTAGCCAAGGCTGTGCAGGAAGTGAAAGCTGGTAAAATCGACTTCAAAGTTGACAAAACCGGTATCATCCACTGCTCGGTTGGTAAAGTGTCGTTCGATGAGAAGATGCTGGCCGAAAACGCTCTGGAAGTAATCCAGACGCTGGGTCGCCTGAAGCCCTCTTCGTCGAAAGGTACCTACATCAAGAGCATCACGCTCTCGAGCACGATGTCGCCCGCTGTGCCGGTTGACAGCCAAGTAAATTCCGCTAGCTAATTAAACCAACCAAACATGACCCGGGAAGAAAAACAAGCCCTCGTGGATGAGTTGAGCGGAAAAATGCAGTCGCACAACTCGTTCTACATTGTCGATGCTTCGGTAATGTCGGTAGCGAAAATCAACGAGTTTCGTCGCCTGGTGTTCACCCGCGGCCTGGAGTTCAAGGTGTACAAAAACACCTTCATCCGGAAAGCACTGGACACCCTCGGCCACGACACTTCGGAAATGGATGCCGCGCTGAAAGGTCAGTCGGGCGTGCTGTTCTCTACGGAGAGCGGTTCGGCTCCTGCGAAGCTCCTGCGCGACTTCTACAAGTCTCAAAACTACGCCCGTGGCGTGGAGCCCAAGCCGGTTCTGAAAGGTGCTTATGTAGATGCTAGCATCTACCTCGGCGCTAACCAGCTGGAGACCCTCACCACCATCAAAGGCAAACAGGAACTGCTCGGTGAACTCATCGGCCTGCTCCAGTCGCCCGCCAAGAATGTTATCTCGGCTCTGCAGAGCGGCGGCAACAAACTGGCTGGTATCCTCAAAACCCTCAGCGAAAAAGAGGCCGCCTAAGCCCGCCGCTTTTCCGCATCCCTTTAAATTTTCAACAACACATTTTTTAACAATCTACAGAAATGGCAGATTTGAAAGCATTCGCTGAGCAGCTCGTAAACCTGACGGTGAAAGAAGTAAACGAATTGGCAGGCATCCTGAAGGACGAGTACGGCATCGAGCCGGCTGCTGCTGCTCCCGTAATGATGGCTGGCGGCGGCGGCGCTGCTGCTGAAGAAGCTCCCGAGGAGAAGACGGCTTTCGACGTAATCCTGAAGGCTGCTGGTGGCCAGAAGCTGGCTGTGGTGAAACTGGTAAAAGACCTGACCGGTCTGGGCCTGAAAGAAGCCAAAGAACTGGTTGACGGTGCTCCCAAGCCCCTTAAAGAAGGCGTAGCCAAAGACGAGGCTGAGTCGCTGAAGAAGCAACTCGAAGAAGCCGGTGCTGAAGTAGAAGTTAAGTAGTTTCTGCTCCTGAAGCATCTCCGGACCCGCTTCAAATAAGGATTAGACCTGGCAACTTAGCCAGGTCTTTTCCTGTTTGTAGCGTGTCAACCGCGCGAGCTACCCGGTTCGCGCTTTTGCTATGTCAGCTAACCATCTTGTTGCACAGGTGGTTAGGGAGTGCACTGCACCGCTGATGAGCCGCCACCCTGGCTTCCCACTTTACGCTTCTGTGTCCATCTTATAATCCCCATCGCATTGGCTACACCGAAAGCACAGACGGCCGCCCTCAAGAAAACGGCCGCCGAGCGAATCAATTTCGCCAAGATTAAGAAGGTTATTGAGTACCCGGACTTCCTGGATGTGCAAGTGCGCTCGTTCCAGGAATTCTTTCAGTTGGAAACCGCTGCTGAGCGTCGTTCTAACGAAGGATTGTTCAAAGTGTTCGCCGAAAACTTTCCGATTTCGGATTCGCGCGAAAACTTCGTGCTCAACTTTATCGATTACCACGTCGACCCGCCGAAATATTCGGTTGACGAGTGCATCGACCGTGGTTTGACTTATTCGGTTCCGCTGAAAGCCAAGCTGCGTTTGATTTGCAATGATAAGGACAACGAGGACTTCGAGACGATTGAGCAGGAGGTGTTTCTCGGGAACATCCCTTACATGACCGTAAAGGGCTCGTTCGTTATCAACGGCGCCGAGCGCGTTATCGTATCGCAGCTGCACCGCTCGCCGGGCGTGTTCTTTGCCCAGAGCAAGCACACGAACGGTACCAAGTTGTACTCGGCCCGTATTATTCCGTTCAAAGGTTCGTGGATTGAATTTGCTACGGACGTGAACAACGTGATGTACGCGTACATCGACCGGAAGAAGAAATTCCCGGTGACGACGCTGCTTCGCGCCATCGGCTACGGCACTGACAAAGACATTCTCGACCTGTTCGGGCTGTCGGAAGAGGTGAAAGCCGACAAGAAAAACCTCAAGAAAGTGGTGGGCCGCAAGCTGGCCGCTCGGGTGCTGCGCACCTGGACGGAAGACTTCGTGGACGAGGACACCGGCGAAGTGGTATCCATCGACCGCAACGAAGTGTTGCTGGAGCGCGATGCCACGATTGAGGACGCTGACATCGACGTGATTCTGGAGGCCGGCGCCAAGTCGGTTATCCTGCACCGCGAGAACGTGAACATCGCGGACTTCGCCATCATCTACAACACGCTGCAGAAGGACAACTCCAACTCGGAGAAGGAAGCTGTGGAGCAGATTTACCGTCAGCTCCGTAACACGGAAGCGCCGGACGAAGAAACTGCCCGCGACATCATCCAGAAGCTGTTTTTCTCGGACAAGCGCTACGACCTCGGGGAAGTGGGCCGCTACCGGATTAACAAGAAGCTGCAGATTGACATGGCGCAGGAGTCGCGGGTACTGACCAATGAGGACATTGTTCTCATCGTGAAGTACCTGATTGGCTTGATTAACTCGAAGGCCATTGTCGATGACATTGACCACTTGAGCAACCGCCGTGTGCGCACGGTAGGGGAGCAGCTCTACGCTCAGTTTGGCGTGGGCCTGGCCCGTATGGCCCGTACCATCAAGGAGCGTATGAACGTGCGCGACAACGAGGACTTCAAGCCGGTTGACCTGATTAATGCCCGTACCCTGTCGAGCGTTATCAACTCGTTCTTCGGTACGAACCAACTGTCGCAGTTCATGGACCAGACGAACCCGCTGGCTGAGGTGACGCACAAGCGTCGCGTATCGGCACTCGGGCCGGGAGGTCTGTCGCGTGAGCGCGCTGGTTTCGAGGTACGTGACGTGCACTACACGCACTACGGTCGTCTTTGCACCATCGAAACGCCGGAAGGCCCGAACATCGGTCTGATTTCGTCTCTGTGCGTGCACGCTCGTGTGAACTCGATGGGCTTCATCGAGACGCCTTACCGCGACGTGAAGTCGGGCAAGGTGGACATGAGCGAAAATGTAAAGTTTTTGACCGCTGAGGAAGAGGACACGCACCACATCGCCCAGGCCAACTCGCTGCTCGACGAGAACGGTAAGCTGACTCAGGAACTGGTGAAAGGCCGTTTCGAGGGTGACTTCCCCGTGGTTAGCCCCGAGGAGTACTCCTACATGGACGTGGCCCCGAACCAGATTGTATCGGTAGCTGCTTCGCTGATTCCGTTCCTGGAGCACGATGACGCCAACCGTGCACTTATGGGCTCGAACATGCAACGTCAGGCTGTGCCGCTGCTCCGCCCCGAGGCTCCGATTGTGGGCACGGGTCTGGAAGGCCGCATTGCTACCGACTCGCGTGTGCTGGTGGTGGCCGAAGGCGAAGGCGTGATTGACTTCGTGGACGCCAACAAGATTGTGGTGAAGTACGACCTCTCGGAGGACGACATCCTCGTGAGCTTCGACGCCGAACGGGTTACTTATGACCTCATCAAGTTCCGTCGCACCAACCAGGATACCTGCCTCAACCTGACGCCGCTCGTGAAGCGCGGCGAGCGGGTGAGCAAAGGCCAGCCCCTGTGCGAAGGCTACGGCACCAACCAGGGCGAACTCGCCCTGGGCCGCAACATGCAGGTAGCCTTCATGCCGTGGCAGGGCTACAACTTCGAAGATGCCATCGTCATCTCGGAGCGCGTGGTGCGCGACGACATCTTCACCTCGATTCACATTGAGGAGTTTGAACTGGAAGTGCGCGAAACGAAGCGTGGCGAAGAAGAACTGACCTCGGAGATTCCGAACGTGAGCGAAGAAGCCGTGCGTAACCTCGACGACAACGGCATCATCCGCCTCGGCGCCGAGGTGCGGGAAGGCGACATCCTGATTGGTAAAATCACGCCCAAGGGCGAGACGGACCCGACTCCGGAAGAGAAGCTGCTCCGCGCCATCTTCGGCGACAAGGCCGGCGATGTAAAGGATGCCTCGCTTAAGGCACCGCCCTCCTTGAACGGTGTGGTTATCGGCACCAAGCTCTTCTCGCGTCCGAAGAAAGACAAAAACCTCCGGGCCAAGTCGAAGAAGGAAGTGGAAGACCTGAAGGACAAGTACGCTCAGGAACTCCGTGGCGTGCGTGCCATCATGGTCGACAAGCTGGTGCAGCTGCTGGAAGGCAAGACGTCGCAGGGCATCAAGCACCGCTTTGGCGAGGAGATGATTTCGAAGGGCGTGAAGTTCAACCGCAAGAACATTGTGGAAGGCTTGTTCCCGGAGAAGAACCCTTACAAGGATGAGAGCAACTACGCCGTGCCTGAAGAAGCCAACCTGTTCAAGGACTTGGTGATGGAAGGCTGGACCGCTGATGCCCGCGTGAATGGGTTGGTGCAGGAGCTAGTGAAAAACTACGCCAAGCGCCGCAACACCATCACGGCTCGCTTCAAGCGCAACCGCTTCACGCTGGAAGTGGGCGACGAACTGCCTGCTGGCATCGTGCAACTGGCCAAGGTTTACATCGCCAAAAAGCGCAAGCTGAAGGTGGGTGATAAAATGGCCGGCCGTCACGGTAACAAAGGGGTAGTAGCCCGCATCGTGCGCGATGAGGACATGCCCTTCCTGCCCGATGGCACGCCGATGGACATTGTGCTGAACCCGCTGGGTGTACCGAGCCGCATGAACATCGGTCAGATTTATGAGACCGTACTTGGCTGGGCTGGTCTGAAAATGGGTCGTACTTACTCGACTCCGATTTTCGACGGCGCTACCGAAGACGAAGTAGCTCGCGAGTTGACCGAAGCTGGCTTGCCCGACTGGGGCCGTGCTTACCTGCACGATGGTCTGACGGGCGACCGTTTCGACCAGCCGGTGACCGTGGGCGTGATTTACATGCTCAAGCTGGGTCACTTGGTGGACGACAAGATGCACGCTCGTTCCATCGGGCCGTATTCGCTCATCACGCAGCAGCCGCTGGGTGGTAAGGCGCAGTTCGGTGGCCAGCGCTTCGGCGAGATGGAAGTGTGGGCATTGGAGGCCTTCGGTGCTTCCAACGTCCTCCAGGAAATCCTGACTGTGAAGTCGGACGACGTGGTGGGCCGCGCCAAGGCGTACGAAGCCATTGTAAAAGGCGACGTGCTGCCCAAGCCGAATATCCCCGAGTCCTTCAACGTGTTGCTCCACGAACTCCGTGGTCTGGCACTGGAAATCACGATGGATTAATTGGTTTAAGGTTTTTGGTTGTTGGTTTTTAGTTCGTCAGAGCAAAAAACCAACAACCAAAAACCAATAACGAACCGGCAGGCAAGACGAGCGGCTGACTGAGCGGCTCTGGTAAATGAGGATGCGAAAACGCTTCGGTGAAAGAGGAGCGGGGGCTGTTCCGAGATATGGTCATAACAGCAACAAAACCCCGACGAATCTTAATCGAAGGCCTTCCCATCCTTCGCCCTGACGGTGAGATTAATAAAATAGACCTTTTTGAAAGTGCCTTTGCCTGACATACCTATCTGTTGCGCAAAGGCACTTTTTGAAGTGTCGAACTGTTTGGAACCCTTGCGCCCATCTGGCGATGGGCGAAGGCTCAAACAGCAACAAAGCCAACAGCTAAACGCTTAAAACCAATCAAATGGCTTTTGCAAAAAACAAGAAAGTAGTTCAGGACTTCTCCAAAGTCACCATCTCGCTGGCCTCGCCCGAAGCAATTCTGGAGCGGAGCACCGGCGAAGTGGTGAAGCCTGAAACCATCAACTACCGCACCTACAAGCCCGAAATGGGTGGCTTGTTCTGCGAACGGATTTTCGGTCCGGTGAAGGACTGGGAATGCCACTGCGGTAAGTACAAGCGCATCCGCTACAAGGGCATCATCTGCGACCGTTGCGGCGTGGAAGTGACCGAGAAGAAGGTGCGTCGTGAGCGCATGGGCCACATCGAACTGGTAGTGCCCGTTGCTCACATCTGGTACTTCAAAAGCTTGCCGAACAAAATCGGCTACCTGCTGGGCTTGCCCACCAAGAAGCTCGACCAGATTATCTATTACGAGCGGTACGTAGTCGTTCAGCCCGGTACGATGGCTGAGGAAGGCGTGCAGCAACTCGATTTCATGACCGAGGACGAGTACCTCGACGTGATTGACAAGCTGCCCCGCGAAAACCAGATGCTGCCCAACGAGGACCCGCAGAAGTTCATCGCCAAGATGGGTGCCGATGCGCTGCAAATGCTGCTCGAGCGCATCAACCTGGACGAACTGAGCTACTCGCTGCGTGACTCTGCCGCCCACGAAACCTCGCAGCAGCGCAAGGCTGAGGCGCTGAAGCGCCTGCGCGTGGTGGAAGCTTTCCGCGACGCTGCTACCCGCATCGAGAACAAGCCCGAGTGGATGGTCATTCGCATGGTGCCGGTGATTCCGCCGGAACTGCGCCCCCTCGTGCCGTTGGACGGCGGCCGTTTCGCTACCTCCGACCTGAACGACCTGTACCGCCGCGTTATCATCCGCAACAACCGCCTCAAGCGCCTGATTGAAATCAAAGCGCCCGAGGTGATTCTGCGCAACGAGAAGCGCATGCTGCAGGAAGCTGTGGACTCGCTGTTCGACAACTCGCGTAAGGTGAACGCCGTGCGCGCCGAAGGCAACCGCGCCCTGAAGTCGCTGTCCGATATGCTGAAAGGCAAGCAGGGCCGCTTCCGTCAGAACCTGCTCGGTAAGCGTGTCGACTACTCTGGTCGTTCAGTAATCGTGGTAGGTCCGGAGCTGAAGCTGCACGAGTGCGGCCTGCCCAAGAACATGGCGGCCGAGCTGTTCAAGCCGTTCATCATCCGCAAGCTCATCGAGCGCGGCATTGTGAAGACGGTGAAGTCGGCCAAGAAGATTGTGGACCGCAAGGACGCCGTGGTGTGGGACATCTTGGAAAACGTGCTGAAAGGCCACCCGGTGCTCCTCAACCGTGCTCCTACGCTGCACCGCTTAGGCATCCAGGCGTTCCAGCCGCGCCTCATCGAGGGCAAGGCTATCCAGCTGCACCCGCTCGTTTGTACGGCCTTCAACGCTGACTTTGACGGTGACCAGATGGCTGTGCACGTGCCCCTCGGCCCGGCCGCTATCCTGGAAGCCTCCATGCTCATGCTGGCCTCGCACAACATCCTGAACCCCGCCAACGGCGCGCCCATTGCGGTACCGTCGCAGGACATGGTGCTCGGGCTGTACTACGTGACCAAAGGCAAGCGCAGCACCGACAACGAGAAAGTAGCCGGCGAAGGCCGCATGTTCTACTCCGACGAGGAAGTGGTTATCGCCATTAACGAAGGCCAGCTCTCGAAGCACGCCTTCATCAAGGTACGGACGCAGGTGCGCGACGAGAACGACGACCTCGTGACGAAAGTCATCGAGACCGTGGCCGGCCGCGTGCTGTTCAACCAACTGGTGCCGACGGAAGTGGGCTTCGTGGACGAACTGCTCACCAAGAAGAAGCTCCAGCAAATCATCTCGCTGGTGTTTAAGCGCACGGGCATGGCCCGCACTGCGCAATTCCTCGATGACATCAAGACCCTGGGCTTCCAGTCGGCTTACAAAGGCGGCTTGAGCATGGGTCTGGGCGACATCAACATCCCCAAGGAGAAAGACGAACTGGTGGCGCAAGCCCAGGCCGACGTGGCTGCGGTGACGCAGAACTACCAGATGGGTCTGATTACCGACAACGAGCGTTACAACCAGGTTATCGACATCTGGACGCGCATCAACAACCAGATTACGGAAACGTTGATGGGCCGTCTGGAGAAGGAAAACCAGGGCTTCAACTCCATCTACATGATGATGCACTCGGGGGCCCGCGGCTCGCGCGAGCAGATTCGTCAGCTGGGCGGGATGCGCGGCCTGATGGCCAAGCCCCAGAAGTCGCTGCAAGGCTCGATTGGCGAGATTATCGAAAACCCGATTCTGTCGAACTTCAAAGAAGGCCTCGACGTAATCGAGTACTTCATCTCGACGCACGGTGCCCGTAAAGGTCTGGCCGACACGGCGCTGAAGACGGCTGACGCCGGCTACCTGACCCGTCGTCTGGTAGACGTGTCGCAGGACGTGATTGTGAACGAGCAGGACTGCGGTACGCTGCGTGGCATCGAGACCTTCGCGTTGAAAGATAACGAGGACATCGTGGAGCCGCTGTCGGAGCGCATCCTCGGCCGCGTGACGGTGCACGACATCGTGGACCCGAACACGAACGAAGTGCTGCTGGCTTCGGGCTCGGAAATCAAGGAAGACATGACCCGTCGCATCGATCAGGCTGGTATCGAATCGGTGGAAATCCGCTCGGTGCTGACCTGCGAAAGCAAGCGCGGCATCTGCGCCAAGTGCTACGGCCGCAACCTGGCTTCGGGCCGTATGGTACAGCGGGGTGAGGCCGTGGGTGTTATCGCCGCTCAGTCGATTGGTGAGCCCGGCACGCAGCTGACCCTGCGTACCTTCCACGTAGGTGGTACGGCATCGAACATCGCGGTTGAATCGAGCATCAAAGCCAAATTCGCCGGTGTTGTGGAATTCGAAGACGTTCGCACGGTGGCTACCACCGACGGCGAAGGCCGCAAAACCGACGTGGTGATGGGCCGCTCGGGCGAAATCCGCATCGTGGAGAAAGGCACCGGCCGCGTCTTCACCACCAACCACGTGCCCTATGGCTCGTTCATGCTGGTGAAAGAAGGCCAGGAAGTGGAGAAAGGAACCGAGCTGAACACCTGGGACCCCTACAACGCCGTTATTCTGGCCGAGTTCGACGGTACCGTGGTGTTCGACGCCATCACCGAAGGCATCACCTACCGCGAGGAATCGGACGAACAGACCGGTCACCGCGAGAAGGTGATTATCGAATCGAAGGCCAAGGACCAGAACCCGTCCATCATTGTGCGCCCCGGCAAAAAAGGCGATGTGGAAGGCCAGAAGGCTTACAGCATCCCGGTGGGCTCGCACTTGAATGTGGAGAACAACGACAAAATCACGGCCGGTCACATCCTGGCCAAGATTCCGCGTTCGGTGGGCAAAACCCGCGACATCACCGGTGGTCTGCCCCGCGTGACCGAACTGTTCGAGGCCCGCAACCCGTCGAACCCGGCCGTGGTGTCGGAAATCGACGGCGTGGTAACCTACGGCTCGGTGAAGCGTGGCAACCGCGAAATCTTCGTGGAGTCGAAAGACGGCGTGAAGAAGAAGTACATGGTGCCGCTGTCGAAGCACATCCTGGTGCAGGACAACGACTTCGTACGCGCCGGCGCGCCGCTGTCGGACGGTGCCATCACGCCGACCGACATCCTGAACATTCAGGGCCCCGGCGCCGTGCAGGAGTACCTCGTGAACGAGATTCAGGAAGTGTACCGCTTGCAGGGTGTGAAAATCAACGACAAGCACATCGAGGTGGTCGTCCGCCAGATGATGCAGAAAGTCGTGATTCTGGATGCCGGTGACACGTCGTTCCTCGAAAACCAGGTGATTGACAAAATCATTTTCATGGCCGAGAACGACATGATTATCGACATGAAGGTGGTGACCGAAGCCGGTGACTCGACCAACCTGAAGCCCGGTCAGATTGTGACGGCCCGTCGCCTGCGCGACGAGAACAGCAGCCTGCGTCGCCGCGACCTTGCCCTCGTGCAAGTGCGCGATGCCCAGCCCGCCGTTTCGCGCCCCACGCTGCAAGGCATCACGCAGGCGTCGCTGGGTACGGCCTCGTTCATCTCGGCCGCGTCCTTCCAGGAAACGACCAAGGTGCTGAGCGAAGC
Organism: Hymenobacter properus; assembly: GCF_015694735.1. Classification (GTDB taxonomy): domain Bacteria; phylum Bacteroidota; class Bacteroidia; order Cytophagales; family Hymenobacteraceae; genus Hymenobacter; species Hymenobacter properus. Next base: position 537,981 of record NZ_JADQDP010000002.1, read on the forward strand.
CGCCATCCGTGGCAAGGCCGACCAGCTGCTGGGCCTGAAGGAGAACGTAATCGTTGGTCACCTCATCCCGGCCGGTACTGGCTTGCGCGAGTACACGCGTCAGGTAGTAGGCTCGAAAGAGGAAATGGAGGCTGCCCAAGCCGCCCAGACCGCCGAAGCCGCCGCTCCCGCTAAGCGCCCCAGCCGTGCTGGCAAGCGCGAAGTGTCGGCTGAGTAATCAGCCTCACTAAGGCAATAAGAAGCCGACCGGTGGAAACCGGTCGGCTTTTTTGTTTCTTTGTCGGAATGACCCGTTGGAAAAAGGCCCAGTACATCGCACTACTTGTATCTGCTATTTGGTTAGTAGGACTTCAAGTAACGTACTGTGTGTTCGGCATTGTTAATGCACATAGTAATTCTGTTCCACTAGAATTCTTTGACTTGCTCGGATACACTGGCATTGGCCTAACAGTCATTGTGTCGCTTTTCACAATCTCTACGACTATAAGCAAGCTCAAACAATTGAGAGTAGAGAGTACAGTTAATCTATAATGCAACCAACCGACCAAAACCCGGACCCCAACGCCATTAACATCGAGCTTTCCGAAGCCATGGCCGAGGGCGAATACGCCAACCTCGCCATGATTGCGCACAGCAACAGCGAGTTCGTGATTGACTTCATCCGCATGATGCCCGGCCTGCCCAAGGCCAAGGTAAAGGCGCGCATCGTCGTCACGCCCGAGCACGCCAAGCGCCTGCTGCAAGCTCTCACCGAGAACATCGAGCGGTTTGAAGCCGCCTTCGGCACCATCAAGATGCAGGCCGAAGCCCCCAGCTACCCGATGAACTTCGGCGGCGCGGTAGGGGAGGCGTAAGCTGAACCAGATGCTTTAGCCGCGAAAGCGCTTCCATTTCTTAGTGGAGGCGCTTTTGTTTTTGGACAAAACCACAGGAGCGAAAAATTAACATCCTCAGTCTGTTTGCTATTGCCACGGAATTCTCTTACCTTTGCAAGCCAAATTTTAGGGGCAAACGGCTCCAAACCAACCATTCTCTAAATGCCAACCATTAACCAACTCGTACGGAAAGGCCGTGAGGCTTTGACTACCAAGTCGAAGTCGCCCGCCCTTGATTCGTGCCCGCAGCGTCGGGGCGTGTGCACCCGTGTGTACACCACCACGCCTAAGAAGCCGAACTCGGCTATGCGCAAAGTGGCCCGTGTGCGCCTTACCAACGGTAAGGAAGTAAACGCATACATCCCCGGTGAAGGCCACAACCTCCAGGAACACAGCATCGTGCTGATTCGTGGTGGCCGGGTAAAAGACCTGCCAGGCGTGCGTTACCACATCATCCGTGGCGCCCTGGACACCGCCGGTGTAAACGGCCGTCTGCAGCGCCGCTCGAAGTACGGTGCCAAGCGTCCGAAGCCCGGTCAGGCAGCCGCTACCGGCAAAGGTGGCAAACCAGCACCCGGTAAGAAAAAGTAAATGATTTAGTTGTTGGCTGTTAGTTGTCAGTTGTTGGGCCGTTCAATCGGCTATGCAACTGACAACTGACAACAAACAACTGACAACTATACCATATCATGAGAAAGACCAAACCGAAGAAGCGCGTTCTGCTGCCGGACCCTAAGTACAAGGAGACGCTGGTAACCCGTTTCGTGAACTACATGATGTACGACGGCAAGAAAAACCTGGCGTACACCATCTTCTATGACGCCTGCGACCTCGTGGAGCAGCGCACCAAGGAGAACGGCCTCGAAATGTGGCGCAAGGCGTTGAACAACGTGATGCCCACCGTGGAAGTGAAAAGCCGCCGCGTAGGTGGTGCTACCTTCCAGGTTCCGATTGAAGTGCGTGCCGACCGCCGCATTTCGGTAGGCGCCAAGTGGATGATTCAATACGCTCGTCGTCGTGGTGAGAAGACCATGAAAGACAAGCTGGCTGGCGAAATCATCGCTGCCGCCAAAGGTGAAGGTGCCGCCGTGAAGAAAAAGGACGACACCCACCGTATGGCCGAGGCCAACAAGGCCTTCTCGCACTTCCGTTTCTAATACAAGTGCGAATGACTGAATGGGTGAATGAGTGAATGTTTCTAAGCGGAACCATTTACCTCATTCACCCATTCAGCCATTCAATCATTCACTTTTTGTAACAATGGCCGTTAACAAAGACCTTCAGTACCTCCGCAACATCGGGATTATGGCGCACATCGACGCCGGTAAGACCACGACGTCGGAGCGTATTCTCTATTACACGGGTAAAACCCACAAAATCGGGGAAGTGCACGACGGTGCCGCCACGATGGACTGGATGGAGCAGGAGCAGGAGCGTGGCATCACCATCACCTCGGCCGCTACCACCACCTTCTGGAACTACCCCACCGACGCCAAGGGCAACCAGACGGCCGACACCAAGCAGTACAAAATCAACCTGATTGACACCCCCGGCCACGTTGACTTCACGGTAGAAGTAGAACGTTCGCTGCGCGTGCTCGACGGTGCCGTGGCTTTGTTCTGCGCCGTATCGGGCGTGGAGCCCCAGTCGGAAACCGTGTGGCGTCAGGCTGACAAGTACAAGGTGCCCCGCATCTGCTTCGTCAACAAGATGGACCGTGCTGGTGCCGACTTCTTCAAGGCCGTTACCGAAATCAAAGACAAGCTCGGCGCTAACCCCGTGCCGCTGCAAATCCCGATTGGCGCCGAAGACACCTTCAAAGGCGTAGTTGACCTGCTCACCGGCAAAGCCATTGTGTGGGACGACAAAACCGAAGGCAAGTCGTACGACGAAATCCCCGTTCCCGAAGACCTCGTGGACACCGTGCAGGAGTGGCGCGAAAAGCTCGTGGAAAGCGTAGCTGAGTACGACGACACGCTGATGGAGAAGTTCTTCGAAGACCCGGACAGCATCACCCGCGAAGAAATGATGGACGTTATCCGCAAAGCGGTTATCGACATGAAGTTCTCGCCCGTGCTCTGCGGCTCGGCTTTCAAGAACAAAGGTGTGCAGACCATGCTGGATGCCGTAATGGCTTACCTGCCGTCGCCCCTCGACATGCCCGCCATCATCGGTACCAACCCCGACAGCGGCGAGGAAGTGGAGCGTCACCCCGACAACACGGAGCCCTTCACTGCCCTGGCATTCAAAATTGCTACCGACCCCTACGTGGGCCGTCTGTGCTTCTTCCGCTGCTACTCGGGCCAGCTCGACGGCGGTTCGTATGTGCTGAACAACCGCACGGGCAAGAAGGAGCGTATCTCGCGCCTCATGCAGATGCACTCCAACAAGCAAAACCCGATTGACAAAATCCAAGCTGGTGACATTGCCGCCGGTGTGGGTTTCAAAGACATCAAGACGGGTGACACCCTGACGGCCGAAGGCCAGCCGCTGGTACTGGAAAGCATGAGCTTCCCCGAGCCGGTAATCGGCTACGCCATCGAGCCCAAGACGCAGGCCGACGTGGACAAAATGGGCATGGCCATCGCCAAGCTCATCGAGGAAGACCCCACGCTGCGTGTGAACACCGACGAAGAGACCGGCCAGACCGTACTGCGCGGTATGGGCGAACTCCACTTGGAAATCATCATCGACCGCATGAAGCGCGAATTCAAGGTGGAAATCAACCAAGGTGCCCCGCAGGTGGCCTACAAGGAGATTCTCACCAAGAAAGTCGAGCACCGCGAGACCTACAAGAAGCAAACCGGTGGCCGCGGTAAATTCGGCGACATCGTGTTTGAGCTGGGTCCGAAAGAGACCGAGCCCGAAAAGGCTGGTCTTGAGTTCGACAACGCCATCGTGGGCGGTGTTATCCCGCGCGAATTCATTCAGCCCATCCAGAAAGGTTTCGAAGAAGCCATGAAGCGTGGCCCGCTGGCTGGCTTCCCGCTCGAAACCATGAAGGTGCGTCTGTTCCACGGTTCGTACCACGACGTTGACTCGGACGCCCTGTCGTTCGAACTCGCCGCCCGTGACGGTTTCCGTGAAGCTGCCAAGAAGGCTGGTCCGAAACTGCTCGAGCCCATCATGTCGGTAGAAGTGCTGTGCCCGGATGAATACACCGGTCCCGTGACCGGCGACTTGAACCGTCGTCGCGGCATGATGAAAGGCATGGACACCCGCGGTGGTGCTCAGGTTATCAAGGCTGACGTTCCGCTGTCGGAACTGTTCGGCTACGTAACCGACCTGCGCACGCTGTCGTCGGGCCGTGCTTCGGCTTCGCTCACGTTCTCGCACTACGACCAAGTGCCGAGCAACTTGGCTGACGCCATCGTGGCCAAAACCAAAGGAGGTAAATAAGTCTCTGGTTGCTTATTCCTGAATTGAGTTAACTCAACTAGGAATAAGCAACCAGAAACATCCAAAAAGCTTTTCTATAAGGAGGCAATCGGCTTCCACCCCCATACAATGAACCAGAAAATTCGCATTAAGCTGAAAAGCTACGACCACAACCTGGTCGACAAATCCTCCGAGAAAATCGTGAAGGCTGTGAAGGCCACCGGTGCTATCGTGAGCGGCCCCATTCCGTTGCCCACCCAAAAGGAGAAGTTCACCGTGCTGCGCTCGCCCCACGTGAACAAGAAGAGCCGGGAGCAATTCCAGCTTTGCACCTATAAGCGCCTCGTGGACATCTTCTCGACCTCTTCAAAGACCGTGGATGCCCTCATGAAGCTGGAACTGCCCAGCGGCGTTGACGTAGAAATCAAAGTCTGAGGAACTGATTTTCAGTCTTAATTAAGTTAAAGCCCTACTGCACGCGTTGCAGTAGGGCTTTTTCTTTGGAACTTGCGGGGCCACTACTGCTTCTACATGCTTGCATTCTTTTCCGTTGCGCGTTTGCACCGCATTGCTTTCTTCTTCTGCGCTTGCATCATCGTTAGCATTTTCCTCGCTAACTGGCTGCGGGTGGCGCTAGGAATTGCCATGGGTGGGCTGGCGGTGACTGGGGTAGTTTACGCGTTGGTGCACAAGCACATTGCCAACCGGGCGCTGTGGCCGGTATTCGGGAGCATTGCTACGTTATTCGGGTTACACCTGCTTGCGGGCCTGCACACGGAGGCGGCTAACATGGACGAATATCGGTTTGACCTCGGAATGCAGCTGCCGCTATTGATGCTGCCTTTGGCTTTTTGGCTGCTACCACCGCTACCGGGACGCTACTTGCGCGGGCTTTGGCTGCTGCTCATTGGCGTGACGACGCTGGCCGCGGTGGGCGCTACCATCAATTACGCCTTTCACGCCGCCGAAATCAACGAGAGTTACTACCGCTCTAAGGTAATGCCGACGGAGCCGGACCACATCCGCTTCAGCCTGCTCATTACACTGGCCGTGGCCGCCGGGGTGCTACTGTTAGAGCATCGGGCAGTGCGGGCCTCCTGGCGCCCTTGGCTAATTGGGGCATTGGTAAGCCTCGTGCTGTTCCTGCACATGCTGGCGGTGCGTAGTGGCGAGATGACCTTCTATGCACTAGGCGGCTTGGCAGTACTGTATCTAGTGCTGCGCAAGCGCCAGTGGAAACGGGCTGGCGCGTTGGCCTTGGTATTGCTGCTGCTGCCGGTATTTAGCTACGTAGCGTTTCCAACATTCCGGAATAAGATATCGAATACGAAAACAGACGTCAGCAAAGCGCAGCAAAAGACGAGCGACGAGGGCAAGAAGTTCTCCATCTCCGGCCGCCTGTATTCTTATAAAGCAGCCCTGAATGTCTGGGAAGACAACAAGCTCTTCGGCGTAGGTAAGCCGGATTTGGAAAGCGAGATGGCTATTCGCTATGCCGAGACTTACCCTGAGATGACTAGTGAGTATTACATCCTGCCTCACAACCAGTACCTCTACAACTTGGCCTCCTATGGCATTGTAGGCTTAATAGTCTTCTGCTGGGGACTATTCTATCCCGTGTGGTGGGCCCGCCGCAAATGCGCCCCGCTATTGCTGGCCCAGTACGTCAGCGTGGCACTGTCGTTTTTAGTCGAATACACGCTTGAAACGCAGATTGGCCTCGCCTTCGTGGTGTTCTTCCTCTTACTCGCTTTGCAAGGCTCACTGCCCACCGACGACTCTGACCCAATTTGGCGTCCTGCTTAGCAAAAGGTTTTATTGACGGGCGAAATATTCAATTCCGCCGAGCTAACCGCCTCATCCAGAAAATATTTCTGGACATCATTGTGATTCCCGTGGCTTTTTTTCTATCTTTGCACTCCCTTAGCGAAAACGGCACTCGGCCGTTTTCTTTTTGTGTTCATTAATAACCACATAGAATGCCTGGCATCATCGGTAAGAAAATCGGTATGACAAGCCTCTTCACTCCGGACGGGAAGAATGTTCCCTGCACGCTCATCGAGGCGGGTCCGTGCGTAGTGACGCAGGTTAAGACTATCGCGAATGACGGTTACACCGCCATTCAAATTGGGTACGGCGAGAAAAAAGCCAAAAACACCACCAAAGCCTTGGCTGGTCACTTCGCTAAAGCCGGTACGACCCCCAAGAAAAAACTGGTTGAATTCCGCCTCGACGCCGAATCGACCTACGCCGCCGGCGCCACCATCGACGCTACTCTGTTCGAAGAGGGCGAGTTCGTGGACGTGGTAGGTACCTCCAAAGGCAAGGGTTTCCAGGGCGTTGTGAAGCGTTACAACTTCCAGGGTGTTGGTGGCCAGACCCACGGCCAGCACAACCGCCTGCGTCACCCCGGTTCTATCGGTGCTTGCTCGTGGCCTTCGCGCGTATTCAAAGGAATGCGCATGGGTGGCCGCATGGGCAACGACCGCGTGAAAGTGCAGAACCTGAAGGTGATGCGCGTAGTAGGCGACAAGAACCTCATTCTGGTGAGCGGCTCGGTTCCCGGCGCGAAGAATTCTTACGTGGTAATCGAGAAATAGACTAGTACGATGGAACTCGCAGTATATAACATCAAAGGCGAAGACACCGGCCGCAAGGTGACCCTGTCTGACGCCATCTTCGGCCTCGAAGTAAACGAGCACGTGATGTACCTGGACGTGAAGCAGTACCTGGCCAACCAGCGCCAAGGCACGCACAAGTCCAAGCAGCGGAACGAAATCAACCGCACCACCAAGAAGCTGAAGAAGCAAAAGGGTACGGGCGGCGCCCGCGCTGGCTCCATGAAGTCGGGTGTGTTCGTTGGCGGTGGCCGCATTTTCGGTCCCCAGCCCCGCGACTACGGCTTCAAGCTGAACAAAAAGACCAAGCGCGTAGCTCGCCTGTCGGCTCTGTCAAGCCTGGCCAAGGACGGCAAGATTTCTCTCGTGGAAACCATCTCGCTCAATGCCCCCCGCACGAAGGACTTCGTGGCCATCCTCGACGGCCTGAAGCTGAACAACGGCAAGAAAACCATGCTGGTGACCGGCGAGGTGAACAAGAACGTGGTTCTGAGCGCCCGCAACCTGCAGAAAGTGACCGTGTCGACGCCCGTGGGCCTCAACACCCACGACCTGCTGAACACGGACACGCTCCTGATTGCGGAAGACGGCCTGAAATCGTTGGTTGAACTCTATAGCACCGCCGAATAATGAGCACGCTGAAACGCCCCATCGTGACCGAAAAGGCCACCGGCCTCAACGAAAAAGGCCGCTACACTTTTGAAGTGGAGCGCACCGCCAACAAAGTGCAAATCAAGAAGGACATCGAAGCGCTGTACGGCGTGACCGTGACCGACATCAACACGATGCGCACCATTGGCAAAATGAAAACCCGTGGCACCAAAGGCGGCCAAGTAACCGGCCGTCGCGCCCACGGCAAGAAAGCCGTCGTAACCGTGAAAGAAGGCGACGTTATCGACTTCTACGGCAACCTGTAGGCTGCCTTTATTTTTCCGCCGCAAAAGCACAACTAGCTAGTAATGGCACTCAAAAAACTCAGACCAACAACCCCAGGGCAGCGCTTCCGCGTTGCGCCGGCGTTCGACGAGATTACCGCGTCGACCCCGGAGAAGTCGCTCTTGACTTCCCTCAACAAAACGGGTGGCCGGAACTCTTCCGGTAAGATGTCCAACCGCTACATCGGCGGTGGCCACAAAACCCAGTACCGCATCGTGGACTTCAAGCGCGACAAAGCCGGTGTTCCGGCCGTGGTGAAGACTATCGAGTACGACCCCAACCGCACCGCGCGCATCGCCCTGCTCAACTATGCTGACGGCGAGAAGCGTTACATCATTGCGCCCGCCGGCATGCAGGTAGGCACGACGATTGTGTCGGGCCCGGGCGTGGCTCCCGAAGTGGGCAACACCCTGCCCCTGCGCGAGATTCCCCTCGGTACCATCCTGCACAACATCGAGTTGCACCCCGGCCAAGGCGCTGCCATGGCCCGCTCGGCTGGTACCTACGCTCAAATCGTAGCCCGCGAAGACCGTTACGCCACGCTGAAATTGCCTTCGGGCGAGATGCGCATGGTGCTCGTGACCTGCATGGCAACGGTAGGTACGGTTTCGAATGGCGACCACATGAACACCCGCATGGGCAAAGCCGGCCGCAACCGCTGGGCTGGTCGTCGTCCGCGCGTTCGTGGCGTGGTGATGAACCCCGTTGACCACCCCATGGGTGGTGGCGAAGGCAAGTCGTCGGGTGGTCACCCGCGCAGCCGCAACGGTATTTTGGCTAAGGGCCAGAAGACCCGCAACAAGAACAAGTATTCGGAGAACCTCATTGTGAGCCGCAAAGGCAAGAAGTAATAGATGGCACGTTCACTAAAAAAAGGGCCGTACATTGACTTCCGGCTGGAAAAGAAAGTCACGGCCCTCGACACGGCCGGCAAGAAATCGGTGGTGAAGACATGGTCGCGCCGCTCGATGATTTCTCCGGATTTCGTGGGCCACACGTTCGCTGTTCACAACGGCAATAAGTTCATCCCGGTGTACGTGACCGAGAACATGGTAGGGCACAAGCTGGGCGAATTCGCCCCGACGCGCAACTTCCGTGGTCACATCGCCAAAAAAGATAAAGGCAAGCGCTAAGATGGAAGCAGTAGCTAAACTCCGCAATGTGCCCACCTCGCCGCGCAAAATGCGCCTGGTGGCCGACCTCGTGCGCGGCAAGAAAGTGACCCAGGCCCTCGGCCTGTTGCGCTTCGAAGCCAATATCGGCGCCGAGAAGATTGAGAAACTGCTCCTGTCGGCCCTGGCCAACTGGCAGCAGCATAACGAAGACGAGCGCATCGAAGACGCCAACCTCTACATCAGCGAGATTTTCGTGGATGAAGGCCGTCAGCTGAAGCGCCTGCGCCCCGCCCCCCAGGGCCGTGGCCACCGCATTCGTAAGCGCAGCAACCACGTGACGCTGAAAATCGACACGAAGGTTGAGAAGGCTGGCTCGAAAGCCGCCCAGGCGCAAGCCGCTAAAACCGCTTCCACCGACAACGAAGCCAACGCCTAACCACACATGGGACAAAAAGTAAATCCAACCGGCTTCCGCCTCGGCGTGATTAAGGGCTGGGACTCCAACTGGTACGGCGGCAAGGACTTCGCCGAGAAACTGGTGGAGGACGAGAAAATCCGCAAATACATCAACGCGCGCATTCAGAAAGGCGGCATCAGCCGCATCGTGATTGAGCGCACCCTGAAGCGCATCACCATCACCATCAACACGGCTCGTCCGGGTGTGGTGATTGGCAAAGGCGGCCAGGAGGTTGACAAGATTAAGGACGAGCTGAAGCAAATCACCAGCAAAGACGTTCAAATCAACATCTTCGAGATTAAGCGTCCGGAGCTGGATGCCAAACTGGTAGGCGAGAGCATCGCCCAGCAGCTGGCCGCTCGTATCTCCTTCCGTCGCGCCATGAAGATGTCGATTCAGGCCGCTATGCGTGTTGGTGCCGAAGGCATCAAGATTCAGTGCGGTGGCCGTCTTGGCGGTGCTGAAATCGCCCGTTCGGAGCAATACAAAGAGGGTCGTACGCCGCTGCACACACTGCGCGCCGATATCGACTACGCTCTGTCGGAAGCTCAGACCGTGTATGGCAAAATCGGCATCAAGGTGTGGGTGATGCGCGGTGAGGTGTTCGGCAAGCCCGACCTCTCGCCGAACCAGCAGCTCACCAACCCCGGTGGTGGCGAAGGTGGCGGTGGTCGTCGTGACGACCGCGGCCCCCGCGGCGAGCGTCGCGAAGGCGACCGTGGCCCCCGTCGTGACGGTGGTGCCGGTGGCCGTGGCGGCAACGACCGTGGCCCCCGTGGCGGTGCTGGCGACAACGCCGGTCCCCGTCGCAACGGCCCCGCCCAAGGCGGTGGTGCTGCCGGCGGTGCTGGCCGTGGCCCGCGTCGCTAGAACTTGTCAAGCGCATTTCACTTCGTTTGCCGCTTAGGTGAACGAAGTGAAATGTTTGGCTGTTCGCCCCTCTCTTTTAAGAACACTCTTTTTACAATAAACTAAAATGTTACAACCGAAAAGGACCAAGTATCGCAAGATGCAAAAGGGTCGCGTGACAGGCCTGGCCTACCGCGGCAGCTCCATTGACTTCGGTTCGTTCGCTATCAAGTCGCTGGAAGTGTCTTGGATTACGGCTCGCCAAATTGAGGCTGCTCGTATCGCCATGACCCGCGCCATGAAACGCGAAGGGCAAGTATGGATTCGCATTTTCCCCGACAAGCCGATTACCAAGAAGCCCGCTGAGGTGCGCATGGGTAAGGGCAAAGGCTCGCCCGAGTATTGGGTAGCCTGCGTGAAGCCCGGCCAAATCATGTTCGAGTCGGACGGGGTTTCGCTGGAAGTAGCCAAGGAGTCGCTCCGTCTGGCTGCCCAGAAACTGCCGGTGAAAACTTCTTTCGTGGTTCGCCGCGACTACACTGAAGCCGCCTAATTCCGATGAAGAACAAGACCGACCTCAAAGGCCTTTCGGCTGACCAGCTGAAAGAGCAACTCAAATCCGAGCAGGCCCAGGGCCAGCAGCTGCGTTTCGCCCACGCGATTTCGCCCCTGGAAAACCCCGCCCGTCTCAAGGCTAACCGTAAGACTGTCGCCCGTCTGCTCACCGAGCAGAACCGTCGCAAGAGCGAGCAGTCCACTAACTCCGCTCAATAACCGATGGCAACCGACGTAACAACCCAAGACCAAGCCGTAGCTGAAGACTCGCGCAACATGCGCAAGGAAATCACCGGCACGGTAACGAGCTCGAAGATGGACAAGTCCATCACCGTGGCTGTGGTGCAGAAACAGAAGCACCCCAAGTACGGTAAGTTCGTGACCAAAACCACGAAATTCCACGCCCACGACGAGAAAAACGAGTGCGGCGAAGGCGACACGGTGCGCATCATGAGCACCCGTCCGCTGAGCAAGACCAAGCGGTGGCGCCTGGTTGAAATTGTTGAACGCGCTAAGTAATCCAGAACAATGATACAGCAAGAATCCCGCCTGACGGTGGCCGATAACAGCGGCGCCAAGGAAGTCCTCTGCATCCGCGTACTGGGTGGCACGGGCAAGAAATACGCCTCGGTAGGCGACAAAATCGTGGTGGCTATCAAGTCGGCACTGCCCTCGGGCAACGCCAAGAAAGGCACCGTGAGCAAGGCTGTGGTAGTTCGCGTGAAGAAGGAAGTGCGCCGCAAAGACGGTTCGTACATCCGCTTCGACGACAACGCCGCCGTGTTGCTCAACAACAACGACGAGCCCCGCGGCACGCGCATCTTCGGGCCGGTGGCCCGCGAGCTGCGTGAGCGTCAGTTCATGAAAATCGTATCCCTAGCCCCCGAAGTAATCTAAACCATGGCTATCAAGAAAGCAGACCCCGTGCAGCTGCACGTGAAGTCGGGCGATACCGTGAAGGTGATTGCCGGCGACGAGAAGGGCAAAACCGGCGTGATTAAGTCGGTGAACCGGGTAACCCAGCGCGTGGTGGTGGAAGGTCTCAACCTGATGACCAAGCACAACAAGCCGAGCGCTAAGTCGCCCCAGGGCGGCATCACCAAAATCGAAGGCTCGATTCACGTGTCGAACGTGAAGAAAGTTGATTCGGCCAACGCTTAATCCGCACCTATCATGGCACGACTCAAGGATATTTATCAGAAAGACGTAGTACCGGCGCTCCAGGAGAAATTCCAGTTTAAGAGCATCATGCAGGTACCGCGCATCACCAAAATCTGCATCAACCGCGGCATTGGCGCGGCCGTTGCCGATAAGAAACTGGTGGACAACGGCGTGGAAGAGCTGACCCAAATCACGGGCCAGAAGGCTGTTCCGACCATCGCCAAGAAATCAGTGTCGAACTTTAAGCTCCGCGAAGGCATGCCTATCGGTGCAAAAGTGACGCTGCGCGGCGAGCGCATGTATGAGTTCATGGACCGCCTGCTGACGGTGGCCCTGCCCCGCGTACGTGACTTCAAAGGCATCAACGACAAAGGTTTCGACGGCCGTGGCAACTACACGCTCGGCGTGAAGGAGCAAATCATCTTCCCCGAAATCTCGATTGACAAAATCAAAGGCATCTCGGGCATGGACATCACGTTCGTGACCACCGCCGAGAACGACGAGCAGAGCTACGAACTGCTGAAGGCGTTCGGTATGCCTTTCGCCAACGCTAAAAAAGACGCTTAATCTTCCGAACTCATGGCTAAAGAATCCATCAAAGCACGGGAGCGCAAGCGCATTGCCACCGTGGCCCGCTACGCTGAGAAGCGTAAGGCGCTGAAAGCTGCCGGCGACTACGAAGGTCTCGACAAGCTGCCCAAAAACGCTTCGCCCGTGCGCCTGCACAACCGCGACATGATTGACGGCCGCCCCCGCGGCTACATGCGCAAGTTTGGCATCAGCCGCGTGCGTTTCCGCGAAATGGCCCTCGCTGGGAAGATTCCCGGTGTGACCAAGTCGAGCTGGTAAGCTTCGATTTTCGCAATAAGGTTTTAATTCCCAAGTTGAGGTCTGCAAAGGCTTCGGCTTGGGAATTTTGCTTTTGCCTCTCGGCTATTCACATGAAATATACCTGCCTAATTTGCTTTTATGTTGCTAGTGCGTTGTTCGGCTGCAGGCACAAAAACCCTATTGATATAAGAAAGCGAATCAAAGGCGAATGGCGTCGAGATAAAGCACCCAAGGATTCTACAATCATAATCGGTGAGTTCAGCATGCTGCCACAGCCAGAATTTGTGGTTTGGAACCATTATACTGTTTACTATTCGGAATTTAACAAAACGCGAAATACCCTTGAAATGCGTCAAGGCTGCATGCATTACAGGTTTCCTATTTCATATTATACTGATGGGGATAGCCTCATTCTGGGCGCATTCGGTAAGATGAGCAGAGTAAATGGCAGCAATTACAATTCGCCCACTGTTGGGGTCGAAAATTAGGCAGATGCCGAATACTGCCGCTACTCCCGTTTTCATTGCTGCTAGGGTCGCGGGAGTAGGGGAGAGACAGCTTAGCAATAGGGGAAGAGCAACTGCGTTGATGAAAGTATTGCGATACTACGCAGCTATTACTTCAACACACTCCTTATGCGCATTCCCTACTTCTCTTCCCGTAGAGCTAACCCTTCTCCCAAACTGGCCAAAAGCAAAACCCGTGAGTGGGCCGACTCCCTGATTTTCGCCATTGTGGCGGCTACGCTGCTGCGCTGGTCAGCGGTGGAGGCCTACACCATTCCCTCGGAAAGCATGGAAGGCACGCTGCTGGTGGGCGACTACCTCATGGTGAGTAAGTTGCACTACGGCCCTATCACGCCCCAAACGCCGCTGCAAGTGCCCCTCACGCACCAAACGCTGTGGGAAGGCGGCCCGCAGAGCTATTCCGACCTCGTCCAACTGCCCACCTACCGCTTCCCGGGTTTCAGCACGGTGAAACGCAACGACGTGGTGGTATTCCACGTGCCGCACGAGCCGCAGCGCCCAGCCGACCTGCGCACCAATCTCATCAAGCGCTGCATCGCCGTGGCCGGCGACACCCTGACGCTGCGCCACGGCCAGGTGTTCCTCAACGGCCAGCCCAGCGCCGTAGCCGGCCGGCCCCAAACCACCTACTTCATGCAGGTGGCCGCGCCGAACGATGAAATCCTGGCCGCCCTGCGCACCCAGGGCGTGGTCGACTACCGCGAGCCCGACGGCGTGCCCCGCGCCGTTGCCAATCCCGAAACGGGCAAGCCCGGCTTCGTCATCAGCTGCCCGGCCGAGGTGGCCGCCTATTTCCGTGGTCAGCCCTACGTGCAGTCGCTGGCGGTGCTGGAGTATCCCGTGCAGCTGTTCCCCGACGTGGCCGACTTCGACGTATCGCAGGCCGCCAGCAGCGTACCCAACCATTGGCAGCTTGACGAGTACGGCCCGCTGCCCGTGCCGCGCCAGGGCCAAACCATTGCTCTCACGCCCGCCAATGCCGCCATCTACTACAAAATCGTGTCGCAATACGAGCACAACGAGGGCATCACCTGGCGGGATGGGATGATATACCAGCACGGCCAGCCCCTCACGCGCTACACCATCAAGCAGAACTACTACTTCATGATGGGCGACAATCGCCATAATTCCGAGGACTCCCGCTTCTGGGGCTTCGTGCCCGAAGACCATATCGTGGGCAAAGCCGTGTTCACTTGGCTCTCGCTTGACCCCAATGCGGACCTGTTGCACAAGGTGCGGTGGAGCCGGCTGTTCCAGCCGATTAACTAAGTATGGGGGAGGTAGATGTCCAGCTATTGGACTACTAGAGGTACAAACGGGGCTGCTCCAATAGTCGGAGCTGCCCCGTTTGCCGTTATAGGCAGCCTGCGCTTAGGGCATGCTATAGCGCATTAACCTTCAAAAACCCCTTATGGAAACCACCACAACCACCGGCTGGATTGGCCTCGGCAACATGGGCACGCCCATGGCCCGCCGCTTACTGGCCGCTGGCCTCCCCGTCACCGCATATAACCGCAACCCCGCCAAAGCCGAAGCCCTGCGCGCCGACGGTGCCACCGTGGCCCCCACGCCCGCCGCCGTGCTCGACGCCGCCCAAGTTATCTTCCTCATGGTCTCGGATGACCAGGCCATCCGTGAGTTGTTCACCTGGGAGCACGGCCTGTTGCAGTCGGCTACCACCGGCAAGCTGCTCGTCAACATGAGCACCGTCTCACCCGGAGTCAGTCAGGAAATGGCCAAGCTCAGCCGTGCTAAAGGTCATCAGTACCTTGATGCGCCCGTGTCGGGTAGCGTGAAGCAAGCGGAGTCTGGCCAACTCGCCATTATGGTGGGCGGGGAGGAGGAAGCATTCAAGCAGGCCGAGCCCTTGTTTGCCCACCTCGGCAAGCTGGCGCTACGAGTAGGCTCCACCGGCTCTGGCAACACCGCTAAGCTGGCCATGAACACCATGCTCGGCTTCCAGGCGCAGGGCTTGGCCGAAGCCGTGCTCTTCGCCCAGCAGCACGGGTTGGAAACGGCCGACTTGCTCGCCCTCATCAAAAGCAGTGCCCTTGCCAGCATCTTCATTAATCTCAAGGGCGAGGCTATCCTCAACGAGAACTACCAGGCCGCTTTCGCTCTGAAGCTGCTCGCCAAAGACCTGCGCTTAGCCAAAGCTGAGGGCTCGAATACGCCGCTGGCCAACGTCGTCCATCAGACCTTTCAGGAAGCCGAGCCTGCGCATGGGGAAGAAGACGTGATTGCCATTCTCAAGCATCTGAAGCAGGAATAGCCTCTTAGTCGGTGCGGTGATTTAGGCGCGGCGGCCGTTCGGCTTCCAAGAATATTTCTGTCAGGCACTTGCAAAAGCCCCTGCAAGCCCGCTACCTTTGCACTCCCAAACCTGAGGCGTGCCTCAAAATCATTTGGCAGGTTGCCGAAAGAAACCATTGGCCGGACCGTCGCCGGACGTGCCAAGTAGTCTTAACCCGAAATTTCGTTAGGCGCCATTGGCAGCCGGGCGAAATTTTCTTATCTTTGCGCTCCGAAAAAAGCGGACGTATTTAATTATCAATGAACACTGACCCCATTGCCGACTACCTGACCCGGGTACGCAACGCCATCAAGGCGAACCACCGGGTGGTAGAAATCCCGGCCAGCAACATCAAAAAGGAAATCACGAAAGTGCTGTACCACAAAGGGTACATCCAGTCGTACCGTTTTGATGATTCGTCGGTTCAGGGCACCATCAAAATCGCCCTGAAGTACAACCCCACCACGAAGGCTCCCGCCATCACCAAGCTGCAGCGCGTTTCGACGCCCGGCTTGCGTCAGTACGTGGCCGCCGACAACCTGCCCCGCGTCCTCAGCGGCTTGGGCGTCGCCATCATCTCGACCTCGAAAGGCGTGATGACCGAGAAAGAGTGCAAAACCGAGAACGTGGGCGGCGAGGTGCTGTGCTACGTGTACTAGTCCGGAACCGCTTTAGCAAATTCAATTATGTCACGTATTGGTAAACTGCCGATTGCCGTCCCCGCTGGGGTCGCCATCTCGGTCGACAAAGACAACACGGTGACGGTGAAAGGCCCCAAGGGCACGCTGACCACGCCGGTGGACCGCGACATCGCCGTAGCCATCGAAGACGGTACCCTCACCGTAACCCGTCCCACTGAGCAGAAGCGCCACAAGGCCATGCACGGCCTCTACCGCGCCCTCATCAACAACATGGTAACCGGTGTGAGCACCGGCTTCACCAAGCAGCTCGAGCTGGTGGGCGTAGGCTACAAGGCCACCGCCACCGGCAGCACGCTGGAGCTGGCCCTCGGCTACTCGCACAACGTGTACTTGGCCCTGCCGAAAGAAGTAGCCGCCACGGCCGTTACCGAAAAAGGCAAAAACCCCATCGTGACCCTGACCAGCATCGACAACCAGCTGCTGGGCCAAGTGGCCGCCAAAATCCGTTCGCTGCGCAAAGTAGAGCCCTACAAAGGCAAAGGTGTGCGCTTCGTGGGTGAAGTTATCCGTCGCAAAGCTGGTAAAACGGCTTCTAAATAAATTCGCATCATGGCATTTGATAAAGCAACTCGCCGCAAGCGGATTCAGCGCATCATCCGCACGAAAGTGTCCGGCACCTCGGAGCGTCCGCGCCTGTCGGTGTTCCGCAGCAACACGGGCATCTACGCCCAGATTATCGACGACACGGCTGGCCGCACGCTGGCTGCCGCTTCCTCGAAAAAAGTAACCGCCGAAGGTGGTAACGGCGTGGCCCTGGCCGCCGCCGTAGGCCGGCAGCTCGCCGCCGTAGCCCAGGAGAAAGGCATCACGAAAGTGGTGTTCGACCGCTCCGGCTACCTCTACCACGGTCGCGTAAAATCATTGGCTGAAGGTGCCCGCGAAGGCGGCCTCAATTTCTAAATCATCATGGCGCAAGAACGCGACAACAACCGCGACAACCGCGGCGGCAACCGGGAGCGTAGCAACGACCGGGACCGGAACAAGGACAACAGCCGCATGGGCGCTGACTCCGACTTCAAAGAAAAAGTAGTAGCCATCAACCGCGTAGCGAAGGTGGTAAAAGGCGGCCGCCGCTTCAGCTTCTCGGCCATTGTGGTAGTAGGCGACGGCAACGGCAACGTGGGCTACGGCCTCGGCAAAGCCAACGAAGTAACCGACGCCATTGCCAAAGGCATTGACGACGCCAAGAAGAACATTGTGAAGGTACCGATGTACAAGCACACCGTTCCCCACCTCATGGAAGGCCGCTACGGAGGTGGTTTCGTGCTAGTGCAGCCGGCTGCCGCTGGTACGGGCGTAATCGCCGGCGGTGCCATGCGCGCCGTGTTCGAGAGCGCCGGCATCAAGGACGTGCTGGCGAAGTCGAAAGGCTCGTCGAACCCCCACAACGTGGTAAAAGCAACGTTTGCTGCCCTCGCCAAAATGCGCGACCCGCTGCAAATCGCTCAAGCCCGTGGTATCTCTTTGGCCCGCGTTTTTAACGGTTAATTGAACATGGCACAAATTCAAGTAAAGCTCGTGCGCAGCGCCATCGACCGCCCCGAGCGTCAGAAGCGCATCGTTCAGTCCCTGGGCCTGAACAAACTCAACAGCACCGCGCAGCACGACGTGAACCCGTCCATCATGGGCATGGTGAACAGCGTGAAACACCTGCTCGAAGTAACCGAACTGTAAGACTCCGTATCCGTCATGCTTAATCTCAGCAATCTCCAGCCCGCCGCTGGCTCTACCAAGAGCAAGAAAATCATCGGCCGGGGCGAAGGCTCGACCCGCGGCGGTACGTCGACCCGTGGTCACAAAGGCGCCAAGTCGCGCTCGGGCTACAAGCGTAAGTCCGGCTTCGAAGGTGGCCAGATGCCCCTCCAGCGCCGCGTTCCCAAGTTCGGCTTCAAGAGCCTGAACCGCGTCGAGTACAAAGCCATCAACCTCGATGCCTTGACCTCGCTGCTCGACAAAGACGCTTCGGCTACGACCATGGATGCCGCTTACTTCGTGGCCAATGGTCTGGTGTCGAAAAACGCCAAAATCAAAGTTCTCGGCCGTGGCGAAATCGCCAAAGCTGTTGAAGTTCATGCTCACGCATTCTCGAAGTCGGCTGTTGAAGCCATCGAGAAAGCCGGCGGCAAAGCGGTAACGCTCTAATAGCTACCTTCGGCAATGAATAAGTTTATCGAGTCGATAAAAAACATTTTTGCGATTGAGGATTTGCGTACGCGAATCCTCAATACGCTTTTCTTCATTGCCATCTATCGCCTAGGCGTTTACGTGGTGTTGCCGGGCGTGGATCCCACGCAACTCAAGACCGGCGCCCAAGGCTTGTTTGGCATTCTGGATACGCTGCTTGGCGGCGCGTTCAGCCACGCGTCCATCTTCGCGCTGGGCATCATGCCGTACATCTCGGCGTCGATTGTGTTGCAACTGCTCACCATCGCCGTGCCCTACTTCCAGAAACTCCAGAAGGAAGGCGAGTCGGGACGTAAGAAAATCAACCAGTACACCCGGATTCTCACGATTCCGATTGTGCTGGCCCAATCGGTTGGCTTCATCGCCACGATTAACGCCGAAGCCATTATCAATCCCGGCACGTTCTTCACCGTCTCGACCATGATTATCATCACGGCCGGCACACTGTTCTGCATGTGGCTGGGTGAGAAAATCACGGACAAAGGCATCGGCAACGGTATCTCCATGATTATCATGATTGGTATCGTGTCGCGTCTCCCCGGTGCCATCATCGGTGAGGCCGCTGCCAAAGGCGTGAACAAATCCCTCATCTTCCTGCTGGAAATGGTGGTGTTGTTCCTCGTGGTAATGGCGGTTATCGTGCTCACGCAAGCGGTTCGCCGCATCGCGGTGCAGTACGCTAAGCAAGTTGGTGGCACTACGCAGCTGGACGCCCAGCGTCAGTTCATTCCCCTCAAGGTGAATGCAGCCGGTGTAATGCCTATCATCTTCGCCCAGTCGTTGATGTTCGTGCCCGCCATCGTGGCGTCGGTATGGCAGAACCAGAGCGATACCGCCAGCTACATCGGCGTGAAGTTCTCGGACTACACCTCGTGGCAGTACAACCTGACCTTCGGTCTGCTGATTATCATCTTCACCTACTTCTACACGGCCATCAGCGTTAACCCTAACCAAATTGCCGATGACCTGAAGCGGAGCGGTGGTTTCGTACCGGGCGTGAAGCCTGGCCGCGATACCTCGGAATACATCGATGAAATCCTGACGCGCATCACCCTGCCGGGTGCCGTGGCGCTGGCACTCATCGCCATCTTCCCCGCGCTGGCACTGTTGCTGGGCGTTACCCGTCCGTTCTCGGCTTTCTATGGCGGCACGTCGCTCATCATCATGGTGGGTGTGGTGCTCGACACGGTGAACCAGGTGCAGAGCTACTTGTTGATGCAGCACTACGACGGCATGATGAAATCGGGTAAGCTGCGCGGTCGCACGGCTCAGCCCATTTCCATCGCCTCGTAATCAAGCAATGGCAAAGGGTCCGATTCAATACAAAACCGAAGAGGAGATTGACCTCATGCGGGCAAGCGGCCAGCTGCTTGCCCGGGCTCACGGCGAAGTCGCGAGCCTGGTGAAGGAAGGAGTGACGACGCGGCAGCTGGACAAGCGCGCGGAGGAATTCATCCGAGACCACGGCGGCATCCCTTCCTTCAAAGGATTATACGGTTTCCCCTACAGCCTGTGCCTGTCGCCGAATGCGGTAGTGGTGCACGGGTTTGCCACCGACGAGCCGCTGAAGAGCGGCGACATCATCTCGGTGGACTGCGGGGTGTTGCTGAATGGCTACCATTCAGATAGTGCTTACACCTATCCAATCGGGGAGGTGGCGCCGGAAGTGCTGACGCTGCTCAAGGAAACAAAAGCGGCGCTGTACAAAGGCATTGAACAAGCCGTGAGCGGCAACCGCGTGGGCGACATCAGCTACGCCATCCAGAACCATGTAAGCCGGTTGGGCTATGGGGTGGTGCGCGAGTTGGTTGGCCACGGAGTTGGCGCGGAGCTACACGAAAAGCCCGAGGTGCCGAACTACGGCAAGCGGGGTTCCGGGCCGCTCTTGCAAACGGGTTTGACATTGGCCATTGAGCCGATGGTGAACCTGGGTAAGAAGGACGTGGTGCAGGAGGCGGATGGCTGGACCATACGTACCAAGGACCGCAAGCCCTCGGCGCACTTCGAGCACACCGTAGTAGTTAGAAAAGAGAAGGCAGAAATTCTGACCTCTTTTGAATACATCGAAAAAGCATTGCAGCAGTAGCCCTTATGGCAAAACAAGCCTCGATTGAGCAGGACGGTACCATCCTCGAAGCCCTTTCCAACGCCATGTTCCGCGTGGAGCTGGAAAATGGCCACCAGCTGATTGCCCACATCTCGGGCAAGATGCGGATGCACTACATCAAGATTCTGCCCGGCGACAAGGTGAAACTGGAAATGTCGCCCTACGACTTGTCGAAGGGCCGGATTAAGTATCGTTATAAATAAACCCGTTTCCCTTCACAGGTCATGAAAGTAAAAACCTCGGTGAAAAAGCGTAGCGTGGACTGCAAACTGGTCCGCCGTAATGGCAAGCTCTACGTCATCAACAAGAAGAACCCCCGCTTCAAGCAGCGTCAGGGTTAATTCAATTTTTAGAATCCCGGAACCTTGGGTACTGAGCAGGGAGTTAAGCACTTCCCGCCCGCCTTCCAAGCAGTTGCCGGGTTTCTGTCCGCAAACACATAACCACACACAATGGCTCGTATCGCAGGGGTTGATATCCCGGACAACAAGCGCGGCGAAATTTCGCTGACCTACATCTTCGGCATCGGCCGGAGCAACGCCAGCAAGATTCTGGTAAAAGCTGGCGTCGACGTCAACAAGAAGGTGAAGGACTGGACCGACGAGGAGTCGGGTGCCATCCGCGCCATCATTGCCGCCGAGCACAAGACCGAAGGCGTGCTGCGCTCGGAAGTAACGACGAACATCAAGCGTTTGATGGACATCGGTTGCTACCGTGGTCTGCGTCACCGCAAAGGCCTGCCGGTTCGTGGTCAGCGCACCAAGAACAACTCGCGTACCCGCAAGGGCAAGCGCAAAACGGTGGCCGGCAAGAAGAAGGCAACGAAATAAACTTAACCGGGAATCGGCGCTGGCTCTGGCGAGTAGCATACTCGCGCAGCCAGCGCCAACACCTCCCGCATTTTTTGCGATAACCAAATGGCACAAAAAAGAAAAGACAAAGCCAAGAAGCGCGTTGTCGTGGTGGAGCAGGTGGGCCAGGTACACATCCGTGCCTCGTTCAACAACATCATCATCTCCATCACCAACAACAACGGTCAAGTTATTTCGTGGGCTTCGGCCGGCAAAATGGGCTTCCGTGGTTCGAAGAAAAATACGCCCTACGCCGCTCAAATGGCGATGAGCGACTGCGGCAAAGTGGCCCACGACCTGGGCATGCGCAAAGCCGAAGTATTCGTGAAAGGCCCGGGTGCGGGCCGTGAGTCGGCCATCCGCGCCCTCGGCAACGTGGGCATTGAGGTGACCACCATCCGCGACGTAACGCCGCTGCCCCACAACGGCTGCCGCCCCCCCAAGCGTCGTCGCGTTTAGTTTTTCACTTCAGTTAGGATAATCAAATGGCACGTTATACCGGCCCTACCTCAAAAATTGCCCGTCGCTTCAACGAGCCGATTTTCGGCCCGAGCAAGGCGCTCAACAAGAAAGCATATCCTCCGGGCCAGCACGGCCGCGGCCGCCGCAAGAAGCAGTCGGAATACGCCGTGCAGCTGATGGAGAAGCAGAAGGTGAAGTACATGTACGGCATGTTGGAGAAGCAATTCGAAAACCTGTTCCACAAGGCTGCTACCATGCCCGGCATCACCGGCGACAACCTGCTCGCACTGCTGGAAGCCCGTCTGGACAACACCGTGTACCGTTTGGGCATCGCCTCGACGCGTCGCGCGGCTCGTCAGCTGGTGGGCCACAAGCACATCACCGTGAACGGTGAAGTGGTGAACATCCCTTCGTACCACCTGCGTCCCGGCGACATTGTGGCCGTGCGTGAGAAGTCGAAGTCGCTGGAAGCCATCACCACGAGCCTGTCGGTTCGCAACTCGCGCCAGTTCTCGTGGCTGGAGTGGGACGGCAAGGAGCTGGCTGGCAAATTCACCAACGCTCCTTCGCGTGACCTGATTCCGGAGAAAATCACGGAGCAGCTCATCGTCGAACTGTATTCGAAGTAAATAGCGCTACTGGTAGCGGCCCGGCAATTTGCCGGGCCGCACTTGTGCTTATACTTCACCAACTTTTTTTACATTTTTTACGCCCCACATATGTCAATCTTAGCTTTTCAGATGCCGGAGAAAGTGGTGATGGAGAAATCCGACGACTTCACCGGGACGTTTGAATTTAAGCCGCTCGAGAAGGGCTACGGCGTCACCATCGGCAATGCGCTGCGTCGCATTCTGTTGTCGTCGCTGGAGGGTTTCGCCATCACTTCGGTGCGCACCAACAGCGTGCTGCACGAGTTTTCGACCATCGAAGGCGTGATTGAGGACATGTCCGAAATCATCCTGAACCTGAAGATGGTCCGCTTCAAGAAGGTGAGCGACGCCATCTCGGATAAAATTACGGTGCGCGTGAAAGGCCAGGATACCTTCTCGGGCGCTGATATTGCCAAGTTCGCCAGCGGGTTCGAGGTGCTGAACCCCGACCACGTAATTGCTCACCTCGACCCCAGCGTGGAGCTGGAGATGGAGCTGACGATTGCCCGGGGCCGCGGCTACGTGCCCGCCGACGAGAACAAGCCGGCTGACCAGGTTTTCGGTCAGATTGCCATCGATGCTATCTACACGCCCATCAAGAACGTGAAGTACAGCATCGAGAACACCCGCGTGGAGCAGAAGACCGACTATGAGAAGCTCGTTATCGAGATTCAAACCGACGGTTCGATTCACCCGGAGGACGCGCTGAAAGGTGCGGCCAACATCCTCATTCAGCACTTCATGCTGTTCTCGGACAACACGATGACCCTAGAGGGCCCGCGCGTGACCGAAGACGAGCCGATTGATGAGGAAACCATGCAGATGCGCAAGATGCTCAAGACTCCCCTGGAGGATATGGAGCTCAGCGTACGCGCTAAAAACTGCCTGAAGGCGGCCGACATCAAGACGATGGGTGAGCTAGTGCAGCTCGAAATCGCCGACATGATGAAGTTCCGCAACTTCGGTAAGAAGAGCCTCACCGAACTCGAAAACCTCGTGGAAGAGCGTGGCCTGGAGTTCGGCATGGACCTGAGCAAGTACCGGCTCGACGAAGAATAGAATACTAGTGTGGAGATGTGAAAATGTGAAAAGATGAGCTTCGGGCTCGGTTTTCAACTTCACATCTCCACATTCTTTTTACATACATTTCTCACATTTTATTCACAGTGTGCCCCAGGGGCAGCGGTTCTAATGAGGCCATGAGGCCCGCCGTGGTCGCCGCCCGCAAGCACACATTTTTTCAAACGACCAATGCGTCACGGAAGAAAAGTTAACCAACTGGGCCGGACTACCGCCCACCGCCACGCCATGTTGTCGAACATGGCTTCGTCGCTCATCCTGCACAAGCGTCTGACGACGACTGTGGCTAAAGCCAAAGCCCTGCGCAAGTACGTGGAGCCGATGCTGACCAAGTCGAAGGAAGACACGACGCACTCGCGCCGCATGGTGTTCTCGGCCCTACAAAACAAGGAGTCGATTAAGGAACTGTTCGGTACGATTTCGGGCAAAATTGCTAACCGTCCCGGTGGCTACACCCGCATCCTGAAGCTGAGCGACAGCCGTCTGGGCGACAACGCCGATATGTGCATCATCGAGTTGGTGGACTTCAACGAGACCCTGCTCGAGTCGAAGCAGGCTGCTGCCGAGAAGACCACGACGACCCGTCGTTCGCGTCGCGGTGGCAAGAAGGCTACGGATGCTACCAACGAAGCTGGTACTTCGGCTACCGAAGTATCGGGTGAGGCTGTGGCTCCGAACGCAGTAGTTGAGCAGTCGGCTCCGGCTGACACGGCTACCGAAACGGTAAAAGACGGCGAAAGCCGCGAAGAAGCTAAGGCTGACGAAGCCGGTGCTTAATTCGTAGCAGTTGCTGCTGATTTGGAAGGGACGCTCCGTTGGGGCGTCCCTTTCTGCGTTTATTTACTCAAGCTTATCTAAACCTTAACTGCAAGCAATCGAGATGAAATTCATAGCTATAGTCATCGCATTGATGGGTAGTGTAATGCTATGGTCGTGTCAAGTGAATCCGAGGTTTAGTAAGCTACCAGTGAAGGAGCAGCAGGCACTCACGCCTCCAATTGGTTTAGCTGGGCAACTGGCTGCAGGCGAAGGGCAGGTACAGAATTTGGCACCCGTGGCATCGGCTGATAAAATCAGGATTTATAAGATGACGTCGGGCTTTGTAAAGGAATACATTGATAAAAGTCCCAATCGGTTTACGCATCTGTACATCTACGCTAGCTTTTGCAAGCCGTGCGTAGCCGAGATGCCAGCTACCCTGCAGCTACATACCACCTAATTGGTTAGTACCGAGAATTGGGGTGATTTGGAACGCATAAAGTCCTTTCTGTACCGCAATAAGGTTTTTGCTCCGACTTATATTTTAGACTTAAACCGGTATGGGGACGAGTATATCGGACTCCGCAGACAGCAGAAGTTTATCGAGGAAATTTATCCCGGTCACCCCGAAATAGTTGGGTTTCCAACCCACCTCATTTTGGATAAGCAACACAAGGTGCTTTTCGCCGCAACAGGAGCTCGTAAGTTCAATGCGGCGGTATTGGACTCGGTAATGCTGGCCAACCGTTGATGACACCGCAAAGGCGGCATTTGCGGGCGACAGGCGTAAGTTTGCGGCGAACCAATCCCTATCTTAAGTTATGAGCTTCATCTCGCAAATTCACGCTCGCCAGATTTTTGATTCCCGCGGTAATCCGACGGTGGAAGTTGACGTAACGCTCGACTCGGGCGTGGTGGGCCGGGCAGCCGTGCCCTCGGGCGCCAGCACGGGCAAACACGAGGCTGTAGAGCTGCGCGACGACGACAAGTCGATGTACATGGGCAAAGGTGTGCTGAAAGCCGTGGAGAACGTGAATTCCCGCATTGCGGAAGAATTGGTGGGCTTCTCGGTGTACGAGCAGGCGCTGCTCGACAAGATTATGCTGGAGATGGACGGCACGCCTAATAAGGCCAACCTGGGCGCTAACGCCATTCTGGGCGTGAGCCTAGCCGCTGCTCGCGCCGCTGCACAGGATGCTGGGATGCCGCTGTATCGCTACGTAGGTGGGGTAGGGGCCAGCACGCTGCCCGTGCCGATGATGAACATTCTGAACGGCGGCTCGCACGCCGACAACTCCATCGACTTCCAGGAGTTCATGATTATGCCCACGGGCGCTTCTTCGTTTTCGGAGGCGCTGCGCTGGGGCACGGAAATCTTCCACCACCTGAAGAACGTGCTGAAGAAGCAAGGCTTCAGCACCAACGTGGGCGATGAAGGTGGCTTTGCGCCGAACATCAAGTCGAACGAGGACGCCATCAAGATTGTGCTGCAGGCCATTGAAACGGCCGGCTACCGCCCCGGCGAGGACGTGTTCATTGCCATGGACGCGGCCGTATCGGAGTTTTATGAGGATGGTGTGTACCACTTCAAAAAGAGCACCGGCGACAAGCTGACTTCTTCGCAAATGGTGGACTACTGGGCTGACTGGATGAAGAAGTACCCCATCATCAGCCTGGAAGACGGCATGGACGAGGACGACTGGACTGGCTGGAAGGCCCTGACGGAGCGTGTAGGCAAGCAAACTCAGCTGGTGGGCGACGACCTGTTCGTGACCAACGTGAACCGCCTGCAGCGCGGCATTGATGAGGGCATTGCCAATGCCATCCTTATCAAAGTGAACCAGATTGGCACGCTCACCGAGACGATTGACGCCATCAACCTGGGGCGCCGCAACGGCTACAAGAGCATCATGAGCCACCGCTCGGGCGAGACGGAGGACAACACCATTGCCGACCTGGCCGTGGCTTTGAACACCGGTCAGATTAAGACCGGCTCGGCTTCGCGCTCCGACCGGATGGCGAAGTACAACCAGTTGCTTCGCATCGAGGAGGAGCTGGGCGAGGTAGCTTATTTCCCTGGTAAGAAGATGTAACTCTGCTGAGGCTTAGTTGAATAAAAGGCCAATTCTGCGCTAGTGGAATTGGCCTTTTGTATTACCTTTATCCCAATGAATCTACCTCATTTCATTAGCCCGGTGTTTCGGGTGTTGCGCAGCTTTTATTTTCTCACCGGCATGGGCTTCCTGGTTTGGATGCTGGTGTTCGATGCCAACGATTTGGGCAAGCAGTTCGACATCTACCGCAAGTGGCAGGAACTGCGCAACGAGAAGCAATACTACCTCGACAACATTGAGGTGGTGAAGAAGGACCGGGCTGAGCTGATGAGCTCGCCGGCCTTGCTGGAAAAGTTTGCCCGGGAGAAATACCTCATGAAACGTCCCGGTGAGGACGTGTTCGTGTTGGTGCCCCAAAACGATAACTAAATAGCGAAACCAAGCTGTCGAGGCAACCACTGCTTGCAGGGGCCGCGATGGCTTGGTTTTTTCGTTTTACTATTCATGCTTTTTTCATCAATTTCTTCATATGGAACAAAACTACCGTTTGTTTTTTAAGGGTAATGCGTGGATGGTGGTGCTGGTGGCGGTGCTTTGCTGGAGCCAGGCAACACGGGCCCAAACGTATAATTTGCCCAGCACAGGCCTCACGTCGGTGACAACCTGCTCGGGAACGCTGTATGACGACGGCGGTGTGGCGAATAACTACTCCTCGAATGCTTTTGGTGGTACCACGCTGGTGCCCTCCACGGCTGGCAACAAGATTCGGCTGCAGTTCTCGACGTTCAACGTCGACCCTTACTACGACGTGGTGCGAGTGTACGACGGCAGTTCGACCTCGGCCCCGCTGATTGGCGAGTATTCCAACTACAACCAGCCGCCGGCTTCGCTGTATGCCACCAACGCAGCGGGTACGCTCACGGTGGTGCTGCAAAGCGACGGCTACTACACGCTGAGCGGCTTCGCGGCTTCCATTGCCTGCGTGACGAGCGTGCCGCTGGCCGACCTGGCCGTGCAGGGCGCTTCGGTAAGTCCGCTGAGCACGGTGGCCGGCAACCCGGTTTCGCTGAGCTGCTCTATTTACAACATCGGGGCGGGCACGGCGGCCAGCAGCAACGTGGGCTACTATTTCTCGACGGATGCCACGCTGGATGCCAGCGACGTGCTGCTAAACTTCTCGACGGGCTACGCGCTGAACCCGGGCCTGAGCTCCTACCGCTCGGCCACGGCCACCATTCCGGCGGGCACTGCGCCCGGCAACTACTACATCCTGTTTGTGGGCGACTACCAAAGCCAGGTGACGGAAAGCAACGAGAACAACAACGTGGCGGCGGTGAACGTGACGGTGGTGGCCCCGAGCATCGACCTGACCATTCAGCAGGCCGCGGTGTCGCCGCTGACTACGGCTGTGGGCACGCCCATCAACATGAACTGCTACATTCAGAACACGGGCAACGCGGTATCGCCCAGCAGCAGCGTGGGCTTTTACCTCTCTACCAACGCTACACTGGACGCCAGCGACGTGCTGCTGACCTCGCAGTACGGCGGCGCGCTCACGACGACGTATTCGTCGGCGCGCTACGGCACGGCGGCCATTCCCACGGGCCTCACGCCCGGCACCTACTACATTCTGTTTGTGGCCGACTACCAGAACCAGGTAAGCGAAACCAATGAAACCAACAACGTGGCTTCGGTGGCCATCACGGTAGCGCCTCCGGGCGTGGACCTGGTGGTGCAGCAGGAATCGCTGTATCCATATTCAGGCGCGGCCGGCAGCACGGTTCAGGCTTCGGCCTCGATTTACAACCAAGGCAACGTGATGGCTACGAGCAGCAACATGGGCTTCTATCTATCGACGAATACCACGCTGGACGCCAGCGACGTGCTACTGTACACGGCCACGGGCAGCGCCCTGAGCGCCAACCTGGCGTCGTACCGCTCGGGCTACCTCACCATTCCGGCGGGCACTGCGCCCGGCACCTACTACATCCTGTTTGCGGCCGACCCCACCAACCTGGTGAGCGAAACCAACGAGACCAACAACGTGCGCAGCCTGCCTTTCACGGTGCTTGCGCCCACAATTGATTTGTCGGTGTCGTCGGTGTATGTGTCGCCAAACACCGTGGCAGCGGGTGGTTCGGCCAATGCCTCGGCCTACCTATACAACCAAGGCAACGCGCCAGCCAGTCCGGCCAACCTGAGCTTCTACTTGTCGACCAATACCACGTTCGATGCCAGCGACGTGCTGGTGGGCAACCAGAACACGGCCTCGCTGGCAGGCGGCAACTATGCCAGTATTTATTCCAACATCACGGTGCCCGCTGGTACGGCTTCGGGTACTTACTACCTGCTGTTTGTAGCCGACCCTACGAACCTGGTGGCGGAAACCAACGAGAACAACAACGTGGCCTACACCACCCTGACGGTGACGGCTCCGGGCATTGACCTGCAGGTGAGCCAGGCTTACTCCTCGCCTTACCTGGTGGGCGTGGGCGGGTCAATTGGAATGACTTCCTACATCTACAACGCGGGCACGCTGACATCGCCGAGCAGCACCATGGGGTACTACCTCTCGACCAACGCCGTGCTGGATGCCAGCGATGTGCTGCTGACGACTGTGCCGGGCGCTGCCCTGGGGGCCAATTTGAGTTCTTATCGAACGGCCAATGCCATCATTCCGGCGAGCACCGCCCCGGGCTTCTACTACATATTGTTCGTGGCCGACCCCGCCAATGCGGTGAGTGAAACCAACGAGAACAACAACCTGGCGTTTACCACGATTCAGTTAACCGTGCCGTTCATCGACCTGCAGATGACGCAGCTTTATCTGGGCAGCAACTCCATGTCGCCGGGGGGGACGATGACGGTTAACTCGTCGGTTTACAACGCCGGCAACACCAATTCGCCGAGCAGCAACGTGGGCTACTACCTTTCGACCAACGCGATATTGGATGCCAGCGACGTGCTGCTCACCACCACTACCGGCGGTGTGTTGGGCAGCAACCAATACAACACGTCCAGCGGCACGGTCACGATTCCGACCGGCACCACGGCGGGCAACTACTACATGCTGGCCGTAGCCGACCCCACCAACGTGGTGAGCGAGAGCAACGAGAACAACAACGTGGCCTACTACCAATTCACGGTAACGGGGCCGTTTACGGGTACGGTGGTGCCCTACACGGGCACGAACACCATCACCACCTGCAGCACGACGGTATATGACCACGGCGGCTTTGGGCCCTACTCGGACAATGCCAACGGTACCCTCGTCATCAACCCTGGCACGGCCGCCAGTCGTGTGCAGCTGTCCTTCAACTCGTTTGCTGTGGAAACCTGCTGCGATGCCCTACGCATCTACGACGGCCCGAACGCGCAGTCGCCCTTGCTGGCCACGCTGAACTCCTTGCCCACGCTGCCCATTCAGGCCAGCCCCACCAACACGTCGGGGGCCCTGACGCTGGTATTTACCAGCGATGGCAGCGTGACAGGCATGGGCTTCGACGCGACGGTGACGTGTGTGGCTGCGCCCGTGGTGCTGTCGGACCTGCTGCTGACCCAGATTGGGGCTTCGCCCTCCTCAGTGCCTGCCGGGGGCAATCTGACGCTGAGCGCCACGGTGCAGAACCAGGGGGCGGGGCCGGCCGCTACTTCGGCCGTGGGGTATTATCTCTCGACCAACCAGACGCTGGATGCCAGCGACGTGCTGCTGGGCAGCAGCGCCGGCTCTACGCTGGCCGCTGGCAGCAGCGCTAACCGCCAATTGCTGGCAGCGACTGTGCCCGCCGCCACCACGCCCGGCGCTTACTACGTCCTCTTCGTGGCTGACCCGCTGAACGCCGAAACAGAAAGCAACGAGAACAACAACCTCGCCGCGCTGGCCGTGACGGTAACCCGGGGCCTGGCCGCCCGCGAGCAAACGGCTGGCTACACCGTGGCCGTGGTGCCCAATCCCGTGACGAACGGCAACGTGCTGCGCGTGCAACTGAGCGGGGCCGGCACCAGTGGCACGGCCTCGGCTGACCTCTACAACACCCTCGGGCAGCGCGTGCTCACCCAAGCCATGCAACTAGGAACGGGCCGCGTGAACCAGGCCGAACTTCCCACGCAGGGGCTGGCGACGGGCGTGTACACGCTGCGCCTCACCGGCAGCGGCCTGAGCGTGACGCGCCGGGTGGTGATTGAATAAATGATAGGCTGAAATCGGTGCCTGCGGCACCGGAACGAAGGCAGCAGGCCTGGCACAACAGCCGGACCGGCTGCCTTCGCTTATTTTGGGGCATGCTGAAAATATTCCGCCGGGGTTTGGTGCTGATGACGGTGGCCGGGGGAGCGGCGCTGGGCTTGGGCCGCCCGGCGCCTCTCGCTCAAACGGCGCCGCGGCCGGGGCAGGCGCAGGCGGCCGGGTTGTTTTTGCGCGCCGTGTTGCGCGCCAACTACCCGGCTGCCTACGCCCGCCTGGCACCCGAAGTGCGCCAGGGCTTCAGTCTGAAGCAATTTGTTGCGGCAGCCCACCCCATTTGGAAAAGTGGCCAGCGGCACGGAACCCAAATTGAGCTATACAAGCTAGGCGTGCGCTTGGGCGACCGAGGCGGCTCCCGTTTGTTCTACAATTTTTCTTTTGCGGCCGATTCGGCTATGAAAAGCCCTTCGGAGCTGTTGGAAGTAACTTTCCGCGATACGGCGGCGCGGGCGGTGCTGAGTTTTGGTGTGCGCGGCCAGCCTCGTTCGCCAAGCCAAAAACCAGCCGTGCAAGGCGCGAGGAAATAGCCTCGGTGGGCCAATTAGGCAGTAGGTTCAGAGGCTGGAGCGGCAAGGGCGACCGGGGGCGTAGTAGGGGCGCTGTGCATGGCGGCCCGGGCGTAGTAGCGCTGCAAACCCACAGCCAGCCAAAACAGCACCACCACGCGGGGCTCCTGCCAAAAGTCCTGCGCGAAGGAATGCAGCAGAAAATACAGCAGGTAGGCGGTGATGCCAACCTGCGCGGGCGTTTGTGGTCCGTGGAATACCCACTTCAGCTGCCGCACCAGCAGGTAGCCCAGCAGCAGCAAGCCCGAAAGCAGCCCTAGCGCACCAGACTCGGCCAGCCAGTCGAGGTAGAGGTCGTGGGCGTTCATGCGCCGCAGGGTGGTGTAGTAGTTGGGGTGGGCCGGGGCTTTGCGCACAAACTCGAGGTAGCGGTCGGGGAAGGTGCCGGGGCCCACGCCTACCACCGGCTCCTGCTGGAAGAGGTCGAAGCTGAACAACCAGCGGCTCATGCGCTCGGCGTTTGACTCGTTGGCCGAGGAAAAGTCGCTCACCGAGCCCAACTCCTGCAGCAGGTTGGTTTTGGCAGCCGTGGGCGGATGCGGGTGCACAATGTTGACGACCTGCCAGCCGCCGAGCACCAGGCAGCTGGCCACGGCCCAGGGCAGCAGCAAACGCACCCCGGCCTCGCGCCCCGAAAATGCCAGCAATAGCAGGGCCTGGGCCAGCATCGAGACGTAGGACGCCCGCGAATACGAGAACGCCACCACCATCAGCACGGCCGTGAGCAGCATGGTGATGAGGAAGCGCCCGCGTTGCCGCTGCGCCCGCGGATGGTAGAGCAGCGCCATGTTGAGCACCAGCACCAGCGGCTCTAATATGACGGTGAGGTTGGTGTGGCCGTGCTCCAAAAACGGACGAGCCACGAAATAGGAAAACGTGTACGAAATGCCGATTTGCGCATGCCGCATCAAGGCGAAGGCCGCCAGCAGGCCGGTGCCCAGCGCCAGCGCCCACAAGGCCCGGAACCACTCGGTGCGCTCCAGCCGCAGCACGCGCTGCACCCCGTAGCCAAAGCTGATGTAAAGCACGATGGTAGCGAAGTACTTGGCCGAGACCACCACATCGCTCGAAAAAACCGTGGACACGAAAAGTGCCCCCACGTGCAGGCCAATGAGTTTGTCGAGGCGGCGGGCGGTGCGGGGCCAGGGCAGCCAACCCGCCACCAGCCCCAGCCCCAGCGCGCCCACCGTGAGGGCCATGAGCGGCTCCGAAGCCAGCAGCAACCCAAAACGCCACCGTTCCGAAAACCAGGACACCGACAAGGGCACGCTGGCCAGCGCTACGTAAAACAGCCACAGCAGCCGGCTTCGGAAAAGCGAAGGAGTCATGCGAAAATGAAAAGCGCGCCGCGGCCCGGCGCAATGACGTGGTTAGCCGATTTTCTTGCCGGCCATGGCTTGTTGAATAGAAATGTTCATCACCCGCTCGGCGTAGGGGCGCGTCAGCTCGTCCAGTTCGTCCATGGCTTTCAGAATGGGGTCGCGGTCGGGGCCGGCTAGGGCCGTGCGCAGCTTGGCTACTTGCGCTTCGGTGTCGGCCAGCTCGGTTTCGGTGAGATGCTGGCGGTTTTTGCGGGTGAAGTTTTCGACCTGGTACAGCAGCTGCTCGGCGGCCGTGCGGGCTTCGATGAGGAGACGGGCGGCCACGTCGTCTTTGGCGTTCAGCAGCGAGTCCATCAGCATTTGCTCCACCTGGTCGTCGGTGAGGCCATACTGGGGCTTGATTTCGACCTGCTGGCGCGTGTTCGAGCGCAGCTCAATGGCTTCCACCTTCAAGATGCCGTCGGCGTTCAGCAGGAAGTTCACATCAACCTTGGGCAGGCCCGCCGGCATGGCCGGAATGCCGGTGAGCACAAATTCGCCCAGCTTGCGGTTTTGGCTCACGAGGTCGCGCTCGCCCTGGTACACGGCAATTTTCAGG
The DNA here is from genome assembly GCF_015694735.1 of Hymenobacter properus. GTDB lineage: Bacteria > Bacteroidota > Bacteroidia > Cytophagales > Hymenobacteraceae > Hymenobacter > Hymenobacter properus. Next base: position 571,153 of record NZ_JADQDP010000002.1, read on the forward strand.
TTCACCTGCCCGTCGACACTGGTGGTGTACTGGCGGCCGGCCTTGGTCGGAATCTTAGAGTTGCGCGGAATAATGGGGTCCAGCAGCCCGCCCAGCGTTTCGATGCCAAGCGTGAGCGGCGTGACGTCGAGTAGCAGCACGTCGCGCCGGTTGCCAGCCAGGATATCGGCCTGAATGGCCGCGCCCAGCGCCACCACTTCATCGGGGTTGAGCGAGTTGTTGGCCGGCTGGCCGAAGAACTCCGATACCGCTTCGTACACCAGCGGCACGCGGGTAGAGCCGCCCACCAGCAGCACGGCATCGAGCGGAGCGGTGATTTTGGCATCCTGAACAGCCTGGCGGCAGGCGGCAATGGTACGGTCTACCAGCGGGCGGATGAGGTCGTTGAACTGCGCGCGGGTGAGCGTGACGGTGGTGTTCTGGCCAGCTTCGTCGGTCAGGTGGGTGGTGAAGTCGTCGTGCTGGCTCAGGTATTTCTTGGCCATCTCGGCGGCCAGGCGCAGCTGCTGCTGCAGGTGCGGGTTGGTGTGGTAAGCCTCCGGCAGGCCGAAGGTGGCCGTCCAGTGGTCCACCACGGCGCGGTCCAGGTCGTCGCCTCCCAGATAGGTGTCGCCGTTGGTGCTCAGCACTTCAAAAATGCCTTGCTGAATGCGCAGGATGCTGATGTCGAATGTGCCGCCGCCGAGGTCGTACACGGCCACAGTTTTTTCCTCATCGGGGTCGAGGCCGATGCCGTAGGCCAGGGCGGCCGCCGTGGGCTCGTTCACGATGCGCAGCACTTCGAGGCCGGCCAGGCGGCCGGCGTCGCGGGTGGCTTGGCGCTGCGAGTCGTTGAAGTAAGCCGGCACGGTGATGACGGCGCGGTTCACGGGCGTTTTGAGGGCGTGCTCGGCGCGGGCGCGTAGTTCCTTCAGAATGTCGGCCGACAGCTCGATGGGCGAATAAAACCGGTCTTCTACCCGGATTTTTACCAGGCCTTCGGAATTGTCGTCGATGACTTTGTAGCCCAGTTGCTGGGCGTGCTGGCCCAGGTCGCGGTAGCTTTTGCCCAGCAGGCGCTTCACCGAGTAGATGGTGCGCTGCGGGTCGGTGAGCAGGAACTCGCGGGCTTCGGTGCCGACGATGGGGCCCGACCCATCGGCCGGGAAGTGCACCACTGAGGGCACGATGGTGCCGCGGCCCAGGTCGTTGATGGCCAGCGGCTGGCGGGTTTCGGGGTGCACGTAGGCCACCAGGCTGTTGGTGGTGCCCAGGTCGATGCCCACGATGATTTCTTCTTGCTGGAGGCTGCCGGTGGCAAGATTGATAGCGACTGTAGCCATAAGAGGGGAGGCGCCGGCGTAGCAGCCGGCCCAGAGGAAATAATAAAATAACAGCGCGAAGCGCACCACAAAAGTAGCCCCTAAACCAGGCTGGCTGAGAATTGATGCAGGCTCAGCCCGCAAAGCCAGCAAAAGCCCGAATTTTATTGAACGATTTTAAGCAGCATTCAAACCGAAACGAATAGTTGGCTCGTAAGGGAATAACAAATGCTCGAACACATTTGGGTTGCCTCATTATCTGGCCTTTACACAGGCTAGTGTCAGGCACCGCTTTGCCTATTTTTTTCCACTTTAACCCCTTTCTTTCACATGAAAAAATTGCTTACTCGTCCTCTGGTGCCGGCTGCGGTATTCGCCGCTGCGGTAGGAGGGATGCTGGCCTGGAGTGGCCAGCACAACACGCTGGAAGCCTCCAGCCACCGCGAAGCCCCGCTCATCGCCGACGACCCGCTGGCCGACAACACCGACCTCTACGTGTTCCGCAGCCCGGACGCGCCCGCCAACGACGCCAACGCCACGGCCACCATCGTGGCCAACTACATCCCGTTTGAGCTGCCGCAGGGCGGCCCCAACTTCAACTCGTTCGGCGAAAACATCCGCTACGAGATACACGTCAAGAACAACCCCGCCACCACGGGCGACGACATTACCTACCGCTTCACGTTCACCCGCACCAACCAGGACCCAACGACCTTTTTCCGGGTGCGGCTGGGGCAGGAAAACCTGAAAACCACCTACCAGCTGGAGCAAAGCCTGGCCGGTGGCGCTTTTACGACCCTGATTACGGCCGGGGTGGTGCCGGCGCCTAACATTGGCCCGCGGTCTATCAACAGCGCGGCTGGCCTTAACCGGCCCAACTACCAAGCTTATCTGGAAAGCACCATCCAGACGGTAGCCACTACTGGTGGCAACATGCAGGTGTTTTGCGGCCCCGCCGACGATGCCTTCTTCACCGACCTGGGCGCTATTTTCGACCTGGGCGCGGTGCGCGCTCCTAGCAGCGCCCGCGATGGCCTGGCCCGCAAGAACGTGCACAGCATCGTAATGAAGATTCCGGTAGCTGCCCTGGTGCGCACCGGCACGCCGGCCCTGACGGCTACCACCAACCCCCTGGCAGGCACCACTTCGCCCGCCTCGCCCGTGTCGCCCTACACCGTGGGTGTGTGGGCTTCGGCCAGCCGCCTGTCGCTGCGCACCATCAACGCCGACGGCACGCGCACCCAAACCGGCACCTACGTGCAGGTATCGCGCCTGGGCATGCCCCTCACCAACGAAGTCATTCAGCCCGTGGGCATGAAGGACGCCTGGAACAACGACACGCCGTATGGGGTGGCCGCTGCGGCCGCTGGCTCGCGCCAAGCTATGTTTGAAGCCAACCTGCGGAACCCCGAACTGGGGCTCTACATGGCCGACAACGTGCCCGTGAACGGCGCAGCTCCCAAGCCGGCCGGCCAAACGTACTACGGCGAAGCCATCCAGGGCCCCGTGGGCCCAACGCGCGGCCTGGGCTTGTTGCGCATCCAAACCAAGTCGCTGGCCGGCCTGCTGCCCGCGCCTCTGGCTGCTGGCTTCGACTTCCGCAACGGCGCCCCCGGCCTGGCGCCCTTGTTCGGCAACGCCGCCACCAACGGCACGGCCCTGGCCCCCATTGCCAGCGGCGGCTTTGGCGAATACCTGCTGAACAACGGCACCTCCGGCGCGCCGCGCTCGGTTGACTTACTGCCCATCTTCCACACCGGCGTGCCCAACCTGCCGCCCTACCAGCTGGCTACCGGCAAAACCGGCGGCAACCCGCTGACGGCTGGCAAGCCCTTCATCAACAACTTCCTGCCGACTTTCGGCGACATGCTGCGCATCAACCTGGCCGTGCCGCCCACCTCGCGCACTTCGGCCGACTTTAGTTCGGAAGGCTTGCTTGCCGCAGCCGTGCTGGGCCTCACCGATGCCCGCTACACCGCCAGCGGCGCCAACTACATTGCCATCCCGAACATGGACGGCTTCCCGAACGGCCGCCGCCTCGAAGACGACGTGACCCGCATCGAGCTGCAAGCTGTGAGCGGCGCGGTGCTGGCCGCCATTGGCCTGTGGTACGACGACTACACGGTAGGTACCTCGCCCTCGCCCCTCACCACGCAGCTGACCAACGTGGTGAGCTTTAGCACCAATGTGGAGCGCAACGATACGACCTTCCGTACTGCCTTCCCGTATGTGCAAACGCCCTGGAGCGGCACCAACGCCCAGCGCGTGGCCCTGGCCCAGCGCACGACCAGCCTCGGCCTGTCGCCCAGCCTGACCGTGGCCCAGGCCTACCCCAATCCTTTCGTTGGAAGCACCACGCTGCACTTTGAGCTGCCCGTCAAAGGCACGATGAGCATCGTCATCAGCGACGCGGCGGGCCGCCGGGTGGCTACAGTAGCCAAAGACCGGACTTTCGGCCAAGGCGTGAACGAACTGACCTGGCAGCCGGGCCGCGACGTAGCCCCTGGCCAATACATCGCCACGCTGTACAATGGCAAGACGATAGTGCAATCGGTTCGCATTGAGCGCCAGTAAGCGGTTTTAATGCCTGAAAAACTGAGCCGTCGTTGGGCCCGTATGGGACTGGCGGCGGCTCTTTTTCGGTATCTTTCATTTACGCGGTCCATTTGAATCCTTAAGTACCCTTCTGCTTTGAGAAAGTACCTATACCCGACCTTGCTGGTGGTTTTTGGCCTGTTGGCCGCCGCCATTTTTATATTTAAAAAACCGGCGCCTCGCACACCGCAGCTGAAAGAGCGCCACGGCGACCTGGCCGCCGGTGGCGAGTGGCTGAACACCAAGGCGGCCATTGAGGGCCTGCTCGCCAAGCTGCGCGCCGACCCCAACGACCAAAAAAGCCGCCTGCTGCTGGCCCAGGCTTACATGCAAGAGGCCCGCGTGACCGGCGACCACCCGTACTACGACGAGGCCGCCATGGGCCTGCTGGATGAAGTGCTGCAAGCCGAACCCGAAAACTTCGAGGCGCTGTGCTGCAAGTCGTCGCTCTGCCTCACGCAGCACCACTTTGCCCAAGGGCTGGGCCTGGCCGAGCAAGCCGTGAAGCTGAACCCTAACAGCGGTTTCGTGTATGGGCTGCTGACCGATGCCAACGTGGAAATGGGCCACTACGACGAGGCCATAAAAATGGCCGACAAGATGAATGCCTTGCGCCCAGAGCTGGCCTCATATGCCCGCACGAGCTACCTGCGCGAGATTTACGGCGACGTGCCCGGCGCTATCGAGGCCATGGACATGGCGGCTAAGGCCGGCTACGTTGGCCTGGAGCAGACCGAGTGGACCCGCGTAGCCCTGGGCCACCTCTATGAAATCAGTGGCGACACAGCCCGCGCCCGCGCACAGTACCAAATGGCCCTACTGGCCCGCCCGGCCTACGCCTACGCCCTGGCCGGCCTGGGCCGCATGGCAGCGGCACATAAGGACTACGCGCAAGCCATCAAGCTTTATCAACAAGCGCGCGTGACGGTGAAGGACTACGCTTTCTCGGATGAGCTAGCCGACCTGTACCGCCTGAACGGCCAGCCCGCCGAAGCCGATAAAAAGGCCAAAGAGTCCATTGAAATGCTGGCCAGCGCGGCTAAAGAAGCCGACGACAATGAGCAGATGGGCCACTACGCCGACCGGGAGCTGGCCTACGCCTACGTGAAAACCAACGAGCTTGACAAGGCCCTTGAACACGCCAAAATCGAGTATGAGCGTCGGCCCGACAACATCGACGTGAACGAAACAATGGCTTGGGTGCTCTACAAGCGCGGCCAGTTTGCCGAGGCCCAGAAGTACATGCAGGTGGCCCGCCGCACGGGCTCGAAGAACCCCGTGCTGCTGTGCCGCGCCGGCCTCATCCTCAGCAAGCTGGGCAAAACCGCCGAGGGCCAGGCCCTGATTGAAAACTCATTGAAGACCGCGCCCTACCTCAACCCCGAGGTGGAGGCGGAAGGCAAGATGCTGCTGGCGGCGCGGTAGGGCTTTTTGAAAAATGGCCGTTATGCCGAGCGCAGCATCTCGCCTGTCGAAGTAATAAATACAGATTGCAACACAGCGGGCGAGATGCTGCGCTCGGCATGACGTTCACCTTTTGTTTGATAGCCCTGAAATGAAACTGGCTGTACCGCTGCAAAAGCTCCCGCGCCGCGCCTTGGTGGCGCTGCCGTTGCTGCTGTTGCTGGCCCAGCCTGCCGCTGCGCACGTGCTCAACACAGACCTGAGCAAGCTCTCGCGCACCGAGATTTTCTGGACTTATCTGCAGCTGGGCTTCACGCACATCATTCCGCTGGGGTTCGACCATATTCTGTTCATCATCAGCCTCTACATTCTGGAGCCGCGCCTCAAGCCGGTGCTGATGCAGGCCACGGCTTTCACCATTGCGCATTCCATCACACTGGGCTTGGCTATGTACGGGCTGATTTCGCCGCCCTCGGCCGTCATTGAGCCCATCATTGCGTTGTCCATCCTGTTTGTGGCCATCGAAAACATTATCACCGACCGGCTAAATCCCTGGCGGCTGCTCATCGTGTTTGGCTTCGGGCTGGTGCATGGTATGGGCTTCGCCTCGGCGCTGACGGGGCTGGGGCTGCCGCAGAAGGATTATTTCGGCTCGCTCATTTCCTTCAATGTGGGCGTGGAGCTGGGGCAAGTGGCCGTAATCCTGCTGTGCTGGGCGTTGGTGGGCCGCTGGGCGGCCGACAAAAGCTGGTACAAACAGCGCGTGGTAGTGCCGGTTTCGGTGGTCATTGGCCTCGTGGCCGCCTACTGGACCGTGGAGCGCGTCTTTTTCGCCTGATAATTTTCGCTAAATCAGTCTATTCGTCGGCTGGTTCTCGTAACTGGTAGAGGCGAAACAATACCGGCCCACTGCCCGCGCTAGCTTCGCCTACTCCTCCTCGCTTATGCCTCGTCAGTTCCTCACGTTGCTGCTGCTGCTAAATTACCTGCTGGTAGTGGGGGCAGGCCTTGTGGAGCGCCCGGCGCGGCCCATCACCCGGCCCTTTGCCTACGTGCACAGCCAGGATTGCCAGCTCAAGCACACCCTGCGGCTGGCCTGCTTCGATGACTGCAACGGCGTGCAGTACACCGTGAAGAAAACCGGCGAGCGGCCGCCCTTGCAGCAGCTGCTCAATTCCTTCAAGGGTTTGGATACGCACTGCCTGGCCGAAGTACGGGTGGCGTTTGCCAAGCCGGTTTTTATTTTCGCTGAGCCTCAGGTGGCTGCCCGTGAGGTGGCCGTGCCCGTTGGGCACCGGGGCGAGATTGAGTTGCCGCCCCGTCGGGGATAAGTTGGGCTTCTGGTTTTTGGCATTCGGTTCGAATCCAAACAGGGCCAGTGTGCGCGTGCCACGAGGCAAGCGCGCAGCTTCCACTTATCCCATTCATCCGACGCAGCCTGCCGGGCCTTAGCGCTTGGGCGCGTTCAACTCCTTTCCCAATGATTTTCCGGGCTAATTCCCTTCAACCCGTAGCGGGCGCTACGGGCGTTGCATCCCATGTGCAGCTGCCGGCCGCTGGCCGCCTGGCTGCCAACCCGCTCGGCCTAACCGGCCGCCAACTGCTGCCGAGTGAGGCGGCGCACCAACAGCTGCGCGGCCACCTGGGCCAGCAGCGCGCCCAACACCGCGCCCAATGCCGGGCCAACTGCATGAGCAAAGCCAATTTCTAACCTAAGCGGGCGGCTTCGCTTCGGCGAAGCCGCCTTTCTTTTTCTGCATCAGCATGAAACAACTCGCTACCCTTGTACTGATTTTGCTGGTTGGAATTGGCGGGCAACTGCCCATGGCTTATGCCCAAAGCACCGCCACCCTGCGCGGCACCGTGGCCGACTCCCTTTCCGGCCTGCCGGTGGCGGGCGTGAGCGTGGGCCTGCAGGGCCAACCCGGCGGCACCGCTACCGATGCGCTGGGCCAGTTCCGCCTCGGCGGCCTCGCGCCCGGCATGTACCAGTTGCGCATTGGCGCGCTAGGCTACCGCACCCACACCGTACCCGTGACCCTCGCCGCCGGTGAAACCCGCAGCCTGAGCCTGACCACGGCCGCCACCACGCTCAGCCTTGCGGAAGTGACCGTGAGCCAGCCGCGCGACCCCAACCAGAGCCTGGCCGCCATTTCGCACATCGACCAGGTGCTGCGGCCCCTCAACTCGGCCCAGGACCTGCTGCAACTGGTGCCGGGCCTGTTCATTGCCCAGCACGCGGGCGGCGGCAAGGCCGAGCAGATTTTCCTGCGCGGCTTCGACTGCGACCACGGCACCGATTTCGCGGTGAGCATCGACGGGCTGCCGGTGAACATGGTGAGCCACGCCCACGGCCAGGGCTACGCCGATTTTCACTTCGTGATTCCCGAAACGGTGGAGCAGCTGAAGGTGTATAAAGGCCCCTACACGGCCCGCTTCGGCGATTTTGCCACGGCCGGCGCGGGCGAATTCAGCACCAAAACCCGCCTCGACCGCAGCCTGGTGAAGCTGGAATTGGGCCAGTTTGACACCCGCCGGGCCCTGGTAATGCTCGACCTGCTGGGCGCGGGCCGCCACCTGCTCAGCAAGCGCCCCGAAAGTGCCTACGTGGCCGCCGAGTACTACTTTACCAATTCCTACTTCGACGCCAAGCAGCACCTCAAGCGCTTCAACGGCCTGGCCAAGTACACCGGGCAGCTCACGGAGCGCACCTCGCTCACGCTGCTGGGCTCGCACTTTGCCTCGCGCTGGGACGCCAGCGGGCAGATTCCGGAGCGCGCCGTGGAAGACGGCAGCATCTCGCGCTACGGCAGCATCGACCCCAGCGAGGGTGGCAACACCGGCCGTACCAATGCCTCCGTGGTGCTTACCACCGCGCTGCCGCACGATGCCGTGCTGCGCCAGCAGGCCTACTACTCGAAATACGACTTCAGCTTGTTTTCCAACTTCACCTTCTTCCTGCGCGACCCGCTGAATGGCGACGAAATTGAACAGACCGACGACCGCCACCTCGTCGGCTACACCGCCACTTACGACCGCGACGACCAAATTGGCGCCCGCCAGCTGCACAGCACCCTTGGCGTGGGCACCCGCAACGACTTCTCCAACCTGGGCCTCTACACGGCCGCGCAGCGCCGCATTCTGGGCACCACCACCCAGGGCAAGCTCTACGAGCGCAACATCAACGCCTACCTCGACGAAACCCTGAACCTGACCGACCGCCTCACGGTGAACGCGGCCGTGCGGGCCGATTTCTTCACCTTTGACTTTCGCGGGCAGTTGGCCAGCGAGGACAACGGCGGCGCATTGGAACCGCTGCGGGGCCGCGTCAGCCACGCCCGCGTCTCGCCCAAGCTCAACCTTTACTACCAGCTCACGCCCGCCGTGCAGCTGTTTGCCCGTTCCGGCTTCGGCTTCCACTCGAATGATGCGCGCGGGGTGATTCGCGACGCCAATGCCAACGTGCTGCCCCGCGCCGTGGGCTCCGAAATCGGCAGCACCTTCAAGCCCCTGCCCAGCCTGGTGGTGAATGCCGCCCTCTGGAGCCTGCACCTGCAGGACGAGCTGGTGTACGTGGGCGACGAAGGCGTGACCGAGAGCACCGGCCCCACCCAGCGCTATGGCGTGGACGTATCCCTGCGCTACCAGCTCGGCCGCCGCCTGTTCCTCGACGGCGATTTCAACTACAACCACGGCCGCCAGCTCGACGCACCCGCCGAGGCCAACTACATCCCGCTGGCGCCCACCTTCACCAGCATCGGCGGCCTCACCTACAAGGCGCCCAAGGGCCTGAGTGGCAGCCTCCGCTACCGCCACATCGACTCGCGCCCGGCCAACGACGACGGCAGCATCACGGCCCGCGGCTATTTCCTCTTTGATGCCGTGCTCAGCTACACCACCCCGCGCTTTCAAATTGGCGCCACCGCCGAAAACCTGCTCAACGTGAAATGGAACCAGGCTCAGTTTGCCACCGAAACGCGCCTGCGTACCGAACCTGCGCCGGTTGATGAGTTGCACTTCACGCCCGGCACTCCATTTTATGCCAAACTGAACGCCAGCATTTTCTTTTAAGCAAGTGGATGCCGGGGCTACACGAAGCCGCCGATGGGCCGCGCTGTATATTTGAACGGACCCATTCCATTTGTTCTATGAAAACTTCTACTTTGCTGAGGGCCCTGGCCATGGGTGTAGCGCAGCTGTGGCTGCTGTTGTTGCATGGCGTACCGGCTGTGGCGGGCGCCGGGCTTCCGGCGGCCCCCACCTTAACCGAAGCTTTGAACCCGGATGGGACGCTGCGAACCGAAGTGCAGGGTTCCTTCGACGCCCGGGGCTTTCGCATGACAATGGGCCCCGACGGCCGGCCGGCGTTTCGGCCCGTTTCTACCACCGGAGCCGGCGACGAGTTCTGGCAGAACGGGTTCGGCCTGGCTGGCACCAACGGCATTGTCTATACGGTGGTGCAGGCCGGAAGCAACGTTTACATCGGCGGGACTTTCTCCTCGGTGGGAAACATTGTAGCCAACAACGTGGCCCGCTGGGACGGCACACGCTGGCATAGCCTGGGCAGCGGCGCCAGCAACGGCGTGAAGGGCGGGACCGTGAGAGCCCTGGCCGTCATCGGGACCGACGTTTACGTGGGGGCCGAAGGGCTTATGCTCACCGCGGGCATTTCGGGGATTTTGCTGAAATGGAACGGCAGCACCTGGGGCTGGGTGGGGCCCACCCAGGCTTCCGACGTCAACGGGACGGTGAGCGCGCTGGCGGTAATGGGGCCGGACCTGTACGTGGGAGGCGTTTTCAACAGCGTTGGTGGGGTTTCAGCCAAAGCAATAGCCAAGTGGAATGGCAGCAGCTGGAGCAGCCTGGGCAGTGGGGTAGATGCTTTCTCGCTGGGCGCGGGGCAAAGCGGAGCCGTGTATGCGTTGGGCGTGCAGGGAAATCAGCTGTACGTGGGCGGCTTTTTCACCCAGGCCGGAAGCCGGCCGGCCAACTACATTGCCCGCTGGGACGGAAGCAATTGGAACAGCCTGGGCACCGGGCTAAGCGGCGGAAGTACCAACACGGTTGTGGCCATTGCGGTGTCGGGAACGGATGTGTACGTGGCCGGCGGCTTTGTCCAGGCCGGTAGCGCCACCGTCAACCGCATTGCCCGCTGGGACGGCAGCAACTGGAGCAGCCTGAGCACCGGCATGGGCACCGGCAGCCCGCGGGCGCTGGCGGTGCTGGGCGGTAGCTTGTATGTGGGCGGCGAATTCACCGAGGCCGGCGGCGTAGCAGTCAACAACGTTGCCCGTTGGAACGGCACGAGTTGGAGCGGCCTGGGCACCGGGGCCACCAATGGCGTAAACCAGGTGCGGTACTCTCCCGTGGGTGCCCTGGCCGCCATCGGCAACGAGCTTTACGTGGGAGGGACCTTTAGCCGGGCCCGCGACATTCGCGCCGACGGGCTGGCCCGGTGGAACGGTAGCACCTGGCTTTCTTTCGCAACTGCGGGCGCTCCGGTCAACGGAGCCTACGGATATCTTTATTCCGAGCCCGCGGTCAACGCGGTTGCAGTAATTGGTTCGAGCGTGTACGTGAGCGGTACGTTCGACCACTTAGGCGGAGCCGTTGCCAGCATTGTCCGCTGGGACGGGGCCAGCTGGAGCACGCTGGGCACTGGGCTAAACGGCTCCGTCAGCGCCATGGCGGTGGCGGGCACCAGCCTCTACGTGTGCGGTAGCTTCAGCCAGGCTGGCGGTGTGGCGGCCTCTGGCGTGGCGCGGTGGGATGGCACAAGCTGGAGCAGCCTGGGCACCGGCATCTTCACGGGCACTGTCCAGGGCGGCGCTTATGCCCTGGCCGTGTCTGGCTCCGACGTGTACGTGGGCGGCCGCTTCACGCAGGCCGGTGGCGTGGCCGCCAGCAACATTGCCAAATGGAATGGCAGCAGCTGGAGCGCGCTGGGCACTGGCGTATCCGGCGGCATCAGCGGAAATCCCTCTTATGTAAACGCCATTGCCGTTTCCGGCGCCAACGTGTACGTGGGTGGGGTATTTACGCAAGCCGGCGGAACCACCGTTGATAACATCAGCCGGTGGGATGGCACCCGGTGGAACAGCCTGGGCAGCGGCATCCCCGCAGGCATCGTTTCCGCCCTGGCTGTGTCCGGCACCGACCTGTACGTGGGCGGCCGCTTCGCGCAGGCCGGCGGCGTGGCCGCCAGCAACATTGCCAAATGGGACGGCACGAATTGGAGCAGCCTGGGTGGCGGCATTGCCACGGGCACCGTTTCCGTCCTGGCCGTGTCCGGTGCCGACGTGTACGTGGGCGGCAACTTCACCCAGGCCGGTACAACGGCCGCCAATAATATTGCGAAGTGGAATGGCAACAGCTGGAGCAGCCTGGGCACGGGCACCAATAAACAAGTTTTTGCCCTGACGGCGGTTGGTACGAGGGTGTATGTGGGCGGCAATTTTGTGGCCACCGGCGATGAAAGCAAAATGATGAACGGCTGGGGTATTTACGACCCTGCCGTTCCCACTGCCACGGCCGCTGCCGCTCGTGCGGCCGCTGCCAGCCTTTATCCCAACCCGGCTTCGCAGCAGGTTACTTTATCGCTATCGGCCACAGATAAGGCCCGTCCCGTTCAGCTGGTCGACGCAAGCGGCCGGGTTCTGCGGCAGGTGCAGCTGCCGGCGGGGGCCGGCACCATCGCCCTGCCCGTGAGTGGACTGCCAGCTGGCGTATACCTGGTGCGTTGCGGCGAGCTGGCCCGCCGCCTGGTGGTGCCGTAGCAGATAGCATTTTCAATTCCGGTCAAAAAGAAAAGCCTGCCCGAGCTGTCCCGGGCAGGCTTTTTTCATTAACCAAATCCTGCGGTCTACCGCACCGCCACCTTCTGGCTCACGTGGAACTCGGGCACGCTCAGCTGGTAGATGCCCGCTGCCAGTGCCGTTTTCACGCCCAGGCGCAGCTCGTTCGAGCCGTTGTAGAGGCGCACAGTTTCCTGGTGCACCAAGCGGCCCATCAGGTCGTGCAGCTGCACGGTGGCGGCTTGCTCGCGGTTGGCCGTTATCACCACGTCGATGCGGTCGGCCGCGGTGGGGTTGGGGTACACCGACACTTCGGCGGCAGGAGCTTCCTGGGCGGTGGCCAGCACGTTGGCGTCGCGGCGGCCGGTCATGGCGCCCGTCACCACAGTGGGGGCGGTGTAGGTCACCTTCACGAAAGCACCCTGCGTGGGATTAGCAGTACTAGCGTTTTTGGCTTTGAGCGTGTACCAGCCTTCCGAGGGCACGGTGTAGGTGCCCGTGAGGGTGCCGGTGCCGGTCTGGCTGCTCACCACCGTGCCGGCACTGTTGAGCACGGCCACGGTGAGGCTGCGGGTGGCGTCGGTAGGGTAGAGGTTGTAGGTCACCGTCTTGTTGGCCGCCACGTAGATGCGGCCGGCCGTGCGGTAAGCGGTAGAGCCGCCGGGCAGGGCGCCGCCTTGCATCAGGCTGCGGCTGTCGGCGTCGCCGAGGTCGTCGGCCAGTTCCCATTCCTGGGTGGTGGCCAGGGCGGGGCGGGTGTAGCCGGTGGTGGCGTTCACGGGCGCCCACACCGAGTAGCCGCGCCGGCCGCCGGCGGCCGTGCCGTTGCAGGGGGGCGTGTTGATGGCTACAGTCTGGCTGCTGCTCACTGTCACGGTGGCCGTGCCGTTGGCGCCGGAATAGTCCTTGAGCACGGTGCCGGGGGCAAAATCGCAGCTCACGGTGTTGTTCTGCCAGTTGGCGTAGCTGTCGTTGATGCCGATGATGGCCTTGGTGCTGCGCTCAATCACGAGGTGGTCGGCGGCTTGCCAGCGCACCTTGTAGGCGCCGTCCTTGAAGTGCAGGTTCTGGTGGCACCACACCAGGTTCACGAGGTCGTCGCGGGTGGGCAGGTCGGTGGTGCTTTTGGGGCTGTGGATGTAGCGCTTGCTGGTGTTGCCCACGTTGAACACGTCTTCAAAATAGAGCATTGGCGAGCCGTCCATGGCCAGTGCAGCGGCATACACGGCCGAGAGGCGCGGGTCGAACGGGTCGATGTGCGGGGCCAGCTCCGAGCCGGTGTTCCAGCCGGTGTAGTTGCCGTTGGCGTCGGTTTGGGGGCGCATGGTGTCGTGGTTGTTCACGAAGGGCACCGTGCGGTGCACGTAGGTGCCGTTGATGTTGAACACCCGCGCGCCCTGCTGGTAGCTGGGCAGCGTGCCGATGTCGAAGCTGCCGCCCTGGCTCACGATGTTGTAAAGCCCATTGCGCAGGTTGAAGTCGAACGTGCCCGAGCGGTTGTTCACGTTGGTCACCCACTGGTCCATTTGGCTGCTGGAGCCCACCCATTCGCCCACGGCGTACATGGTGGCCCCGCCGCTGGCCCAGCCGGCGTTGCTTTGCAGGTTGTACAGGAAATCTTCCGAGGCAAAATCGGGAAAATGCTTCACCGCATCGAGCCGCACCCCGTCGAAGCCCACCTGCTTCTTGTACCACACCAGCCAGTTGCGGTTGCCGGTACGCATGTAGTCGCTGGCCTGCGTGGGGTTGTAAGTGGCGTTGGAGCTTTGGCCGTAGGAGCCCGAATAGTAGCTGATATCGGGCCCGAAGTAAGGCGCATTCCAGTCGCCGGAGGTGGAGTTGTTGCCGGGGTTGGGGTTGAAATTCTGCCAGTTTTTCGAGAAGCGGCCGGTGCGGGCCAGGTAGTCGGCGGCGCTCTCGTCGGTCACTGGCCGGCCGTAGCTCACGTAGCGGAAGTTCTTGTATTTGCTGGTGGTGCCGTCGTCCCAGGCGCCGGGGTCCTGCCCGCCCGCTCCGCTGGAGGAGCCAGCCCCGTCGTTGTGGTTCAGCACCACGTCCTGAATCACCTCAATGCCGTTGGCGTGCAGCACGGCCACGGCACGCAGCAGCTCGTCTTTGGTGCCCATGCGGGTGGCCAGGAAGCCCTTCTGCCACTTGTCGCCCAGGTCGTAGTTGTCGAAGGGGGAGTAGCCGTTGCCCTGGTTGGGGTTTTTGATGGTGGGCGGAATCCACACCGCGTCCACGCCCATGGTCTTGAGGCGTGGGGCCAGGTCGGCGAGGTAGTTGGCCCAGCCGTTGGGGTAGTTGTTGTTCCAGAAGTCCCACCAGAAGCCCTGCATCACTACTTTTTGGGCTTGGGCCGAGTGGTTGCCGGCGCCCAGCAGGGCCGCGGCCAGCGCAAGCGTAAACCGGAATCGTTTGCGGAATGGAAAATAGGGTGAAAAGTGCATCATGTGTGGGAATTTGGTTTTGTGGAAAAAAGAATGAAGGAAATGGCAAGTGGCAGTCTGAGAGCCGAAGCCTAAAACCGCCTGCTTGCTGTCGCCAAGGTATATTTATTTCAGATTTTGGTAAAAGAATGACATAATGTTATACGCCTGATTTATTTGACTTTAACAATAATTTATAGACTTTGCGCATTCGTTTGCACATTGAAATGCGCATTCGTTTGCACTAGAGGCATTTTTACAAAAAATTTATGAGTGCTTACCAGGCCCATTTTTTGGTGGAAGTGCGATAGATTCGTCAATGCCTGCCCGCGCATTTCAACCTCAGCAGTTGGAGCCGACTGCCCGGCTGCTGTAATTTTAACCCATGTTTGGGCAGTCAGAAATGAATACAAGTCGGGCAAAAGGACTGAGGTTGCCAAGCCTTGGGTGCCTGGCAGCAGCCGCGCTACTAACAGCCGGGTGCCAGCTGCGGGCCGATGAGTTGCGCAGTACCGCTGGCGCGCCGCACCCGCGGGCCACTGCCCTTGCCACCGTTGCTGATACTGTCGCTACTGCCGCCGCGCCCGTTCCCGATTCGCTGCGCCTCACGCCCGTGGCCGCAGTGCCCGGCGTGCCCGATACCCTGCGCCAGGCCATCCGGCAGCTGCACGCCGCCCTGGGCCCTACGGCCGCCGAACTGCGCCCTGAGGTGTTGGAGCAGGCCTGCGTGGGCTACCTCACCCTTCACCCCACGGGCCGCATCGAGCGGGCCGGCTTGCTGGCCGTGGCCGACATGGACCTGCCCAACACCACCGAGCGCCTCTGGGTCATCGACCTAAAGGCAGCCAAGGTGCTGCACCGCAGCTACGTGGCCCACGGCGAAGGCTCGGGCCACTTGCGCGCCCGCCGGTTTTCCAACGAGGAAAAGTCGGCCTGCACTTCGCTGGGCTTCTACCGCACGGCCGGCACCTACGACGGCATCCACGGCTACTCGCGCCGCATTGAGGGGCTCGACAAGGGCCAAAACGCCAATGCCTTCGACCGCTATGTGGTGCTGCATGCGGCCGACTACGCCAGCCCGAAATACATTGCCCAATACGGCCACCTGGGCTACAGCCGCGGCTGCCCGGCGCTGCCGCCCGAGCAGTTCAAGGACATCATTGCCACCATGCGGGTGGGCAGTATGATGCTGCTAAGCGGCCCCGGCGTCCGGTCGCGCTGGCTCGATGGGCCGGCGGCGGGGCGGCGCTTTGTGCAGCGCGGCTGGCGATAGGGGCGGGGCCGAGCATAGCGGTTTGGAATTATTAGGAGTGGGTTGGCGTTTTAGCTTTTGTCCACTGTGGATGGAATGCCGTATAAGGCTATAAACCAGTTGCCGTCCGGCAGTTGGCGGTTTAGCTCATTCGCCCGCAAATCCTTCGAAACCATGCACCAGACCAGCATCATTCAGCGGAAACGGAAGTCCCTGCGTCGCCAGCGTTTGGCGCGGCGGGTGTTGCCTTTCCTGGCCTCTTTGTTCCTGGCCACGCCCATGGCCGGCCCGGTCACGAAGTCGATGGCCGGCAGCTCGCCCAGCGAGTTGCGCGACATCAAGTTTGCTTTCTCGCCCCAGGCCCAGTTCGACAAAACGTTGCGCACCACCTACGACGCCCTCGGCGCCGAGCAGGAAGGCCTGCGCTTCGAAACCTTCGCCAAGGCCATGACCGGCTACCTCAACCTGCGCCAAGCCGGCAAGCTCGACGAAAGCAAGCAGGTGCTGACGGTGGTTGACTTCGACCTGCCCAGCACCGAGAAGCGCCTGTGGGTGCTCGATTTGGCCAAGAACGAAATCCTGTTCCATACGCTCGTGGCCCACGGCCACAACTCCGGCGAGAACGAAGCCACCAACTTCTCCAACACCGACCAGAGCAACATGAGCAGCCTGGGCTTTTATGCCACGGGCGGCGAATACGAGGGCAAGCACGGCCACTCCCTGCGCCTCGAGGGCCTGGATGAAGGCGTGAACAGCAACGCCGCCGCCCGCTCCATTGTGATGCACGGCGCCGACTACGTGAGCGAAGACTTCATCAAGCAGAACGGCCGCCTGGGCCGCAGCCTCGGCTGCCCGGCTCTGCCCATGGACCAGTATTCGCAGATTATTGATGCGGTGACGGGTGGCACCTGCTTGTTCCTGAACAAGTCGGACGCCGGGTACTCGTCGCAGTACCTGAACCAGAACGTGGCCATTGCTGCGCTGGTACCGGCTGCCAACGGGCACGTTTCGAAAGTTTAAAGCACCGCACTTGCATTAGCCAGCGGCGCCTTACCGGGTTTTTTCCGGGAGGCGCCGCTTTTTTTTGCTTAAAAATGCCTACTTGAAAGATTGAGCAGAAGCATCAGACAAAATGCGGTACCTTCCAAACCTCATTCCTTATTCCCACCTTTTCCACATTCTATGGCCCTTTCTACACAATGCTTCCGAAGATTTAGTCTTGCCCTGGTGCTGGCAGTACTAGCCTTTTCAAGCCCGGCCCAAACCCTCTCCACGCCGCCCAAGCGTGAGATGCGCGCCGCCTGGATAGCGCACGTCTTCAACCTCGACTGGCCCAGCGCCCGCACCCGCACGCCCGTGCAGCAGCGCCAGGAGTTCGTGAGCCTGCTTGACCGGCATCGGCAAAACGGCATCAACGCGGTGGTGGTGCAGGTGCGCGCCGCGGCCGACGCCATCTATCCCAGCACCCTGGAGCCCTGGAGCGAGTGGCTGAACGGCACCCAGGGCCAGGCCCCCAGCCCGGCCTACGACCCACTGGCCTTCATGGTGCGGGAGACGCACCGCCGCGAGATGGAATTCCACGCTTGGATAAACCCCTACCGGGCCCTTACCAGCGCCACGGCCAGCGTGGCGCCCACCCACGTCACGGTGCAGCACCCCGACTGGGTGGTGCCCTACGGCACCCTGCGCGTGCTCGACCCCGGCCTGCCCGCCGTGCGCCAGTACTTGGTGCGCGTGGTGATGGACGTGGTGCGGCGCTACGACGTGGACGCCATTCACTTCGACGACTACTTCTACCCGGCTCCGCAAACGGGCGTCACCTTCAACGACGCGGCCACGTTTGCGGCCTACCCGCGCGGCTTCACCTCGCTGGCCGACTGGCGGCGCAACAACGTGGACTTGTTTGTGAAGATGGTGTCCGACAGCATTCGGGCCGCCAAGCCGTGGGTGAAGTTTGGCATTTCGCCGCCCGGCGTGTGGCGCAACGGCACCAGCGTGGGCGGCACGGCTACCACGGCCTTTCAGAGCTACACCGATATTTACGCCGACTCGCGGAAGTGGCTCAAGCGTGGCTGGGTCGATTACCTTGCGCCACAGGTGTACTTCGCCATCGGCCAGACAGCGGCCAACTATAGTCTGATTGTGCCGTGGTGGAGCCAGCAGGTGAACCCCGACACCGTGCGGCACGTGTATGTGGGCCAGGGCGTGTACCGGGTGAGTGCCACGGCCACCGAGCCGGGCTTCCGCCTGCCCACGCAGCTGCCCAGCCAGATTCGGCTGCTGCGCCAGCAGCCCAACGTGCAAGGCAGCATCTTCTACAATTCGACGCCGCTGCTGGCCAACCCCATGGGCTTTGTCGATTCGCTGCGTACCGACTTCTACCGTTTCCCGGCCCTGGTGCCCACCATGCCTTGGAAAGACGCCGTGCCGCCGCTCACGCCGCGCCAGGTAAGCCAATACAATGACGCCGCCGTGCCCGAAACGCGCCTGAGTTGGCAGGCCCCGCTGCCCGCCCCCGACGGCGAAACGGCCCGCTGGTACGCCGTGTACCGCTTCCCGGGCCGCACCACGCCCATCGCCGCCGCCGACCTGGCCAACCCCGCCAACCTGCTGGGCATTACCGACACTACGGCCTACCGCATTGCCGGCCCGCCCGACCCCGGTCGCTACGTGTACGCCGTGACGGCCCTCGACCGACTGCACAACGAAAGCACCCCCGCCAACGTGGGCTTGTTCCTGCTGGCCACTCCCAACGCCGCCCTTGCACAGCCCCTTTTCGAGCCCGCCGCACCCAATCCTTTCGCTTCGGAAACTCGCCTGGCTTTCACGCTCCCTGCCGCCGGTGCCGTCAGCCTGCGCGTCATCGACCTGGCCGGCCGGGAAGTAGCCGTGCTGACCGAAGGCGCACAAGCCGCTGGCCGCCACGAAGTAGTATTGCGTGCTGCCGATTGGCCTGCCGGCCTCTACGTGGTGGTGCTGCAAACCGCGGGCGGCGTAGCCCGGCAAAAGGTGCTCCTGCTGCGCTAGTGCTACCAGCCCTCCCCACAACACGACAGCACAAGGGCGCCCGGCAATTTGCCGGGCGCCCTTGTGCTGTCACTGCGAAGCTCTGTGGCTACAGCTTCACCCCAAATTTGGCGCCCACGCCTTCCAGGTCCTTCACCACCGCGTCGAGCAGCGGAATACCATCCAGAATGCGGTGCGCGGCCATTTCGCGCTCCGGGTCGCCGGGAATGAGGACCTTTTTGCCTTCCACGGCCTGCGCGTTGCGGAAAGTCGAAATCCAGTTATCCATGTGGGCTTTGAACTCGTCGGCCGGCCGGAAGGCATCGACGCGCATGGCGCCGAAGAAGTGTCCCAGGCCCTGGCCCACGGGGTTGGCCGAAGGCTGCAGAAAGGCCACGAAGGGCGGCACCCAGGGACCGTAGTTGGCGCCGGAGAGTACGGCCGAGAAAATGTCGACAATGCTGCCCAGGGCATAGCCTTTGTGCGAGCCGGTGGCCCCGCCGAGGGGCAGCAAGGCGCCGCCGTTTTTCACGGCGTTGGCGTCGGTGCTGGGCTGGCCGTCGGCGGTTTGGGCCCAGCCTTCGGGTAGGGGTGTGCCTTTGCGCTGGGCAATTTCGAGCTTGCCGTTGGCCGCAGTGGTGGTGGCCATGTCAGCCACAAAATCGGGCTGCTCGCCGGCGGGCACGGCCACAGCAATGGGGTTGGTGCCGAGCAGGCGGTCGAGCGAATAAGTGGGCGCTACCAAAGGCGAGGCGTTGGTCATGGCCACGCCTATCATGTCGTGGGCCAGGGGCAGCATGGCGTGGTAGCCCGCAATGCCGAAGTGGTTGGAGTTCTTCACCGACACCCAGCCCGTGCCCACTTGTCGGGCTTTCTCGATGGCCACGCGCATAGCCTTGGGGCCTACCACCAAGCCCAGGCCGCCGTCGCCGTCCACCACGGCGGTGCTGGGTGTTTCGTAGGTCACGCCCACGCGGGGCGTGGCGTTGATGCGGCCGGCTTCCCATAAGCGCACGTAGCCCACGAGGCGGGCCACGCCGTGCGAGTCCACGCCGCGCAAATCGGCCGAGAGCAGGGTTTCGGTGGCAAGGGTGGCGTCTTCATCGGGGCAGCCGATGCTGCGAAAAACGGCCTCCGTGAAGGCAAAGAGTTGGCTGTAGGAAAAGGTCATGGCCGCAAAATTAGGGGCGGATGCGGCGTGCCGCCGCGCGGGCCCACCTTCCCCAGGGTCCTTGCCACGGGCGGGCCCTGGCCGAAGCGGCGCGCGGCCCTATCCCGCGCTAATCCAGCTTGTAGAGCCGGCGTAGCAGCTCGTGGTGGTAGGTTTGGCTCACGGGTAATACTTGTTCGCCCACCTGCGCCAGGTTGCGCACCGGGTCGAAGCGCTCCAGGTAGTCGAGGTTGATGTGGTAGCTGCGCTGAATCTGCACGAACCGGTCGGGCGGAAGGTGGCGCATCACCTCGCGCAGGGGCATGCGCACCACCACCGTGCGCCCGGCCAGCACCAGGCGGCACACCTTGTTGTCGGCTTCCACGCTTTGAATTTCGCTCACGCGGATTTTCTCCAGCAGGCCGTTTTCCTTGATGAACAGCGTGTCCGGCGTTTTTTCCGGCGGCTGAGCAGCGGTGGGGGCCGTGGCCTCGGCCGCAACTGCTGCGCCGGTAGCCGCAAAGCTGTCGATGGCCAGCGCCATGGCTCTTTTCAGGGCGTCGAAGGCCACGGGCTTGATGAGGTAGGCGGCCGGGCCCAGCGGGCGGGCGCGGGCAAAGGCTTCGTCGTCGGCCCGCGAGGTGAGAAAAATGATGGGCACGGGGCGCAGTTCCCGCAGCTGGCCCGCCAGTTCAATCCCATCCACCGCGCCGCGCAGGTGCACATCGAGCAGCACCAGGTCCACGGCTTCGGTGCGAAACAGCGAGAGGGTCGTGCGCGCATCGGTGGCCGGGCCGATGAACTCGCAGCCCAGGTCTTGCAGGTAGGCTTCGAGCTGGTCGGCGTAAATCGGCTCGTCTTCCACCACCAGCACGCGAATGGCTAAATCGCCCATAGGATTTTCCAGGTTATGGCACTAAGACCTGGCCGAAAGTACGCAAATTGTAGGGGCAGGGTGCTCCTACACCGTTTCGCCCGCCAGCTGCGAAACCTCTTGATTCGTTTCGGCCCCAACCGCTGCCGGTAGCGCCACCACCACCGTGGTGCCTTGCCCGGGCCGGCTCGTCAGGCTGAGCTGGCCGCCCTGGGCGCGGGCAAACGACTGGCTTAGCCGCCAGCCCAGGCCCGCCGGCCCGCGCCGACCGGCCGGATACCCAATGGCCGCTTCGGCCACCAGCCGCTGCACTTGCGCGGCATCCATGCCCGCACCGGTGTCGCGCACCACAAGGTTAATGTAGCGGGGCAGCCCGGCCTCTGCAGCGAGGGTGATGGTGCCCCCGGCTGGGGTGGCACGCAAGGCGTTGCTGATGAGGTTGCGCAGGATGGTGTGCGTCATGTTGCGGTCGGCCCGCACCCGGCCAGCAGTGCCGGGGGCCACGGCGAGCTGCACGCCGGCGGCTTCGCAGCCGGGCTGGTAAAGCGCAGCCGCCTCGGCCAGCAGGGTGGCGGCATCCAGGGTTTCGGGCTGGGGCGTGAGCTCGCCGCGCTGGGTGAGGGCCCAGCTGAGCAGGTTGTCGAGAAGGCCGCGCAGGCCCTCGGCCGCCTGGCGCATGCGCTCGCCCAGGCCCAGCAAACGGGCGGTGTCGTGGCGCTCCACGTAGCGCTTCAGCAGGTCGGCCAAGGCGGAGAAAGCCACCACGGGGCTGCGCAAATCGTGGGCGATGAGGGCGTAGAGGCGGTCTTGCTCGGTGCGGGTGGCTTGCAACTCGGTGTTTTGGCGGGCCAGCTGGGCCCGGCTCAGCCGCAGGCGCCAGGCCAGCAGGCCAGCCCCGCCCAGGCCGGCGGCCACGGCCAGCAACAGTCCCCCAAGCAGCCAGAGATACTGCCGTTGCTTGGCGGCTTGCTGTTGCTGGAGCTGGGTGCGCTGGGTGAGCTCGCGCACGCGGTTCTGCTGCCGTTCGGTGTCGAACTGCACCCGCAGGCGGGCCAAGGTCTGGCGCCGCTCTGCCGATTCCAGGCTGTCGAGCAGCGCTTGGCCGGTGCGGGCCAGCCGGTAAGCGGCCAGGCCCTGCCCGGTTTCGGCCAGGGCAGCAGCCAGCAGCTTGTCGCCCTGCGCTTCCAGTCCAGTGGCTTTGAGCTGGCGGGCCCAGGCCACGGCGGGGCGAAGCAGGGCGGCTGCCTCGGCGGGGCGGTGGCGGGCCAGCAGTACTTCGGCCAGGCCCAGGCGCGTTTCAGTCTGGCCAAACCGGTCGCCGAAGCGCTGGTAGAGCCGCAAAGACTCATTGAAGCAGTACTCAGCCGAGTCGTATTGCCAGTGTAGGGCATGCACCTGGCCCATGTCGGCGAAGCAGGAGGCCTGGTTGGCGTCGGGGGGCAGGCGGCGGAAGGAGGCCAGGGCCTGGCGGGTGTATTGGGTACAGAGGCGGTCGATGGAATCGGGGGCAGGCTGGCCCGAGCGCAGCCAGCCGTAGTACAGCGACGCCAAGCTGTACTGGCCCAGGCCCTGGTCGGAAATGGATACGGGACGGCGGCGCTGCATATGTGCTAGGGCCAGCCGGCCGTATTTCTCGGCTTCGGCAAAGTCCTGCTGCTGGATGGCCACCCGGCTCAGGCCCAGCAGGGCCAGCATGTGCTGGCGGTCGGCGCGCGGGGTGGTTTCGGCCCGGCGCACGGCCTGCTGGTAGTAGCGAATGGCGGCCAGCTCGTCGTGCTGCAGGTAGGCCGCCCGCGCCAGGGCGTTGAGCAGGTACACCTCGCCCAGGCCAAAGCGCAGCTGCCGGGCCAGGGCCAGGCCCTGCTGCCCGTAAGCCAGGGCCTGCGCCACGTCGTGGGTGCTGGTTTGCCAACACAAGTGGTTGAGCAGCAGCACGCGGTTGGTGTCGGGCGGCGTGGTGGCCAGGCGCTGCCGCAGGCTATCGAGCGCCGACGCCTGCGCCCCGGCGCTCAGGGGCAGCAGCAGTAAAAGCAGGAGGCGAAGCAGGCGCACAAGCGGGATGAGACAGACGGAATTACCCAAGATACTGCGGCCAAAGCCAAACCGCCAACGCCCTGCGCCGCGGTTACGTTGTGCCGGGCCCGGCCCGGGCCGTTTGGGAGCGAAAATCAGACTCGCACTGCGAACGCCTACACTCGCACCCAAAACCGTTAGACTCGCGCCCGCCGGGTTCCGGCGGCGGCGGCCTCGAGCTACCTTGTGCTGCAAGGGGCCCCGGGGCGTTACCCCCTCGACGCGGCAATTGCCAAACCCGGGGCCCTGCCACCCACCATTCTTCACTCTTCTTTTTATGGCTGAAACGACTACTTTGCCCCGGCCTGCCCGCTGGTATCGCCTGGGCGGCGCGCTGCTGGCCTTGCTGCTGAGCGGCCCGGCCGCCCTGGCCCAGCTCAGCGGCGCCTACACCATCAACGACGCCCAGCCCACGGGCGGCACCAACTTCGCCAGCTTTTCGGCGGCCGCCGCTGCGCTCACAACCAGCGGGGTGAGCGGGCCGGTGACGTTTAGCGTGAGCGGTGGGCCCTACACCGAGCAGCTGCGCCTGCCGGTTATTACGGGCAGCAGCGCCACCAACCGCATTACGTTCAACGGCAACGGGCGCACCCTGCAGTTTTTGTCTGCGACGGCGGCTGAGCCGGCCACCGTGTCGCTGAACGGGGCCGACTACGTGACCGTCAACAACCTCAACGTGATGAGTGGTGCTACGGCTGGCTGGGGCATTCAGCTGGTGAACAACGCCGACAACAACGTGGTGAGCAACTGCACCGTGACCAGCGGGGTGGCTTTCAACTGCGGAGGCATCGTGTCGGGGGCTGCTGCCACCAGCATCACCGCTGCCGGCGCCACGGCCAACCAGAACGTGACCATCACCGGCAACACGGTGCAGGGCGGCTACTACGGCATCAGCGTGATGGGCAACACGGTGGCGGCCCCCACGCCGGGCGTGGTCATCAGCAACAACACGGTGCGCGACTTTTACCAGTACGGCATCTACGCCGGTTACCTCACGGCGCCCCGAATTACGGGCAACGAGGCTACCCGGCCCACGGCTACCTCGGTTACGACCTACTACGGCATCTACCTGACCACCGGCGTGAGCGGCGCGGCCGTGGAGCGCAACCGCCTGCACACCGCTTACGCCCCGGGCACCAGCGGCGTGTCGTACGGCATCTTTGTGGGCACGGGCGCGGCGGCTACCGCTACCAGCACCAACGACGTAGTGAACAACCTGGTTTACGACATTTCGAGCGCCGGCGCAACGTTTGGCATTTACAACAACAGCTCGGCCTACGCGCGCTACTACCACAACACGATTGACATCAACGACCCCACCACGCAGTCGGTGAACAGCTCCTACGGCTTCTACCAGCTGCTGGGGCCGAACGTGGAATTTCTGAACAACATCGTGCGCATCAGCAAGGGCGGGGGCATGCCGCAGTTCGCGGTGTATGTTTCCACGCTTTCTGCCGGCTCCACCATCAGCAACTACAACGACCTGAGCGGGCAGGGTGCCAACTTCATTACCGGCGCCTACAACCAAACCAGCTTCCCGACCCTGGCCGCCTGGAAAACCGCCAACAATGGCGCCTTCGACCAAGCCAGCACCAACGCCGAACCGGGCTTCGAGAACGTGGCCACCGGCAACCTGCGCCCCACCGCCAGCCCCCTCGACGGCAAGGGCACACCGCTCGCCCGCGTGCCCCAGGACTTTACTGGCACCACCCGTAGCAGCACCGCCCCCGACCTGGGCGCTTACGAATTCACGCCCCCGGCCCTTGATGTGGCAGTGCTCAGCATCGACGCCCTGGCCCCGCCGCTCACGGCTGGCCCCCGGCCGGTGGTGACCACCATTCTCAACAATGGTACCACGGCCCTGACATCGGTGCGCCTGCAATACGTGCTGAACGGCGGCACCCCCGTGGCCCAGACGTTCACGCTGAGCAACCTGGCCCCAGGCACTTCCCAAAGCCTGACCTTTACTACGCCGGCGCAATTGGTGGTCGGGGCCGACACGCTGACGGTGACGGCTAGCCTGCCCAACGGCCAGCCCGATGCCAACGCCACCAACAACGCCCGCACCACGGTGGCCTACACCGCCCTGCGCGGCACCTACACCATCAACCAGCAGCAGCCCGCCAGCGCCACCAACTTCGTGAACTTCGGCACGGCCGCGGCGGCCCTCAACGGCGGCGGCGTGTCCGGCCCCGTGCGCCTGAACGTGCTGAACGGGCCCTACACCGGGCCTTTCGTACTGGGCATCATCCCTGGCGTGAGTGCCACCGACACGGTGGTGGTGGACGGCGGCGCTGCCAAGCAGTCCATTGTGTACAACGGCACGGTGGCGCAATCGGCCGCCATTTCGCTGCTCGATACCGACTTCGTGACCCTGCAAAACCTGACCATCGACGTGGCGGGCGCCGTGGGCGCGAATGTTACCTACGGCACGGGCGTGCAGGTGCAGGGTGCGGCCGAAAACAACCGCATTGCCAACTGCGTGATACTGGCGTCGCTGACCACTACGTCGGGCGGCTGCATAGGCATCTCGGTGGCGCCCGGCAGCTCGGGCACGCTGGTGCCGCTCGGCAACGCCACCAACCTGCGCGTGACGGGCAATGTCATCAGCGGCGGCTACAACGGGTTGGCGATGATAGGTGTTTCCAGTTCCAGCCGGGCCGCTGGTTTCCGCGCCATCGGCAACGAGGTGCGCGACTTTTACCAGCGCGGCATCGACGTGGAAAATAGCACCGGCGCGCGTGTGAGTGGCAACAACGTGCACCGCACCAACCGCTCGGTGGTCATTGCTTTCTACGGCATCTACGGCTTTAATAACCTGGCCTCAGTAGTGGAAAGCAACCGCATTCACGACTCCTTCAGCGGCGCGCCCACGAATGGTGCAAACGCCAGCGCCTACGGCATCTACTACACGGCCAACAGCGGGGTGCTGGGCCTGGAAAACGACGTGATTAACAACGTGGTGTATAATTTCACCGGCTTCGGCATCGATTACGGCATCTACAACTCAAGCACCGGCTATACCCGCTACTACCACAACACCGTGTCGCTGGACCAGACGAGCTACATTGGCACATCGGGCTGCTACGGCTTCTACCAGACGGGAGTAGCTAACCTGATTGACTTCCGCAACAACCTGATAAGCGTGACCCGCGGCGGCACGGGCAACAAGTACGCGCTGTACTTCGGCACGGTCGGCTCCACCATCACGTCGGACTACAATGACCTGTACGTGAGCGGCACCACCAACTTCACCGGCTACTACGGCAGCAGCCAGACCACCCTGGCCAACTGGCGCACCGTGAACAGCGCCAGCTACGACCAAAACAGCGTGCAGGCGGCTCCCCAGTTCACCGACCCTACCACCGGCAACCTGCTGCCCCTGAACCAGGCCCTCGACGGCGCTGGCACCGGGGCGCTGCTGGCCCGCGTGCCGCGCGACATTGTGGGCGTGCTGCGCCCGGCCGTGCCCGACCCCGGCGCCTACGAAATGACCGTGGTGCCCAACGACGTGGCAGTGGTGAGCATCAACGCCCCCACTACAACGGGCGTGCTCGGCACCAACCCGGTCACGGTCACCATTCGCAACGATGGCACGGCCACGCTGACCGCCGTCACGCTGAGCTACACGGTGACCAACGGCGCCACGCCGGCCGCCAACTCCCAAACCTTCACCGGCCTGAACCTGGGCTACCGCGCCACCCAGCAGCTGAGCTTCAGCACGCCCATCACCTTGGCGCAAGTGGGCACCTTCACGCTCACCGTCACCGGCAGCTTGCCCAACGGCCAGCCCGATGGCTACGCCGCCAACAACAGCCAAACCATCACCTTCGACCAAATTCAGCCGCCGAACGACGAGCCCTGCAACGCCATTGCCCTCACCGGCCAGCTCAACGGTTCCACTGTTAACTGCACCACCAGCGTTAGCGGCGGCATCATCAATTCGCTCCCCACCTGCTCGGGCGCGCAGCTGCCCAAGGATGCCTGGTTCACCTGGACGCCCACCGTTAGCAACCCCACGCTGTATTTCGGCGGCAATGCGGCCGGCCTGGTGCGCGTGTTCACGGCCGCTACCTGCACCACCGGATTTGTGCAGGTGGCCTGCCGCGCCAGCACTGGCCCCAACACCAGCCTGGGCGCCGTGGCCTTCACTGGCCTCACCGCCGGCACGCAGTACTACCTGGCCGTGAGCGGCTATGCCAGCAGCGACCCCACTGGCCCCTTCACCATCGGCCTCACGCCCCTCGGCACCCGCCCGCAAACCAACGCCGCCGCCCTCGCGGTGTTTCCCAACCCCACGGCCACTGGCGCCTTCACCCTGCGCCTGACCGACGGCAGCGCCCGCACCGGCCGCCTCCAGCTGCTCAACGCGCTGGGCCAGGCCGTGCGCACCCAAGAGCTGACCGCCGCATCTGAGCAACAAGTAAGCACCCGCGGCCTGGCCCCGGGCCTCTACACCCTGCTGGTGCAGGCCGGCACCGAAACGCTGACCCGCAAAGTGGTGGTGGAATAAGTCGGCCCCGGCATTCTCATAAAAAAACCCGGAAGGGCTTCCGCACGGTGTTGTGCGAAAGTCCTTCCGGGTTTTTTTATGAGAATGCAGTTGCTCCGCCCTACAGCAGCTGCCGACGCTTAGCGACCCAGCATCTCGGCCAGCACACCTTCCTTCAGGGCATAGGCCGAAGTGCGAATGCGCGTGATTTCGGTGATGCCCAGCACGTAGTCGATGAGCACGGCCGCCACCACCAGCATGTCGGCCCGCATGGGCAGGATGCCGGGCAGGGCCAAGCGCTGCTCGTGGTTGCCGCTCAGCAAGTGGCGGTAGCTCTCCTGGAAGCTGCTCAGGGCCAGTTCGGTGCTGGGCGGCAGCTCGCTTTCGGTGCGCAGGCGGCCGAGCTGCATGTCGGCCAGGCTGTCGAAGCTGCCCGAAGCGCCCACTAGGCCCGTGGGGCGGTAGCGCTGCACGGCCTGCACCAGCGGCGCCAGCACCGTGGCCAGATACTGCTGCTCAGCTTCCACGGCGGCGGCCGGAAACACGCCGCTGGGGTCGGGGAAGAACTTGTCGAGCAGGCGCTGGGCGCCGATTTCGAAGCTTTGCTTCCAGAAAATGGTGGTTTGGTTGGCGATGATAAACTCCACCGAGCCCCCGCCGATGTCCATAATCAGCTGCGGCTCCTGGCCCAAATCCACGGCCTGCCGCACGCCTTCACAAATCAGCTCGGCCTCCCGCTCGCCGGGAATAACGTTGACCTGAATGCCGGTTTGCTCGAAGATGTCGCGCACCAGGTCGGGCCCGTTTTTGGTCACGCGCATGGCGCTGGTGGCCGTGGCGCGAATTTCCTGCGCCTGGTGCAGCTCGATTTCCTCTTTGAAACCGGCCAATGTGTGCAAGGCCCGCGCATACGGCTCGGACGCAATGATGCCTTTGCTGATGCCGCCCTCGCCGAGGCGCACGCCGGCTTTGGTGCGCAGCAGGATGTGGGGCTTGCCGTCGGGCTGGTCGGGCATTTCCACGATGAGCAGGTGGAAGGTGTTGGTGCCCATGTCGATAAGGGCGACGCGGCGGCGGTGGCTGGTGGTTTGGTGCATGAAGAAAATGGGGGGCGAAAGCGGCCGGGTGTCGGATGCTTGGTAGCAAACAGCTCGAAGGTTCGCCCGCTTTCTACGTAACTTCCGGCGCAAGTAAGGCGCCATGGCTGATAAAAAAATGGTTTCGACGAAGAAGTGCCCGGCTTGCCAGCAGTGGTCGCACTGGCAGCAGCTGGCCACCGACCGGTGCGAGCACTGCGGCGCGCTACTGGACCCGCGCGCTCACGCCGATGCCCAGCAACGAGTGGCCCAGGAGCAGCAAAAAGGCGGCATCGAGCTAATTGAAATCGGGCCCGAAGACAAGGGGCTCGTGTGGTTTTTCAAGACCATTATCCGCAGCGGGCAGTTGCTGTTCATTGCCATCCTGGGGTTCATCGTGTGGCTGGTGACGGCTATTGCGGGCTGAGATGCGGGTGCCGGCTGTGCTCTGCCACCCGCTGTTTGGGGCCAGTGCCCTGCTGTACAGCAGCATTCAGCTAAACAAGCGCTGGCTGCATTGGCCGCTGCCAGCTTGGTTCACTTCCTACCTAAGCGACGTACTGTGTTTGCCCTTGGTACTGAGCCTGGCCCTGGCTGCGCACCAACTGGTGTATGGCCGCCGTGCCACGCTGCCCGGCACCTGGGTGCTGGCGGCCTGGGCCGGCGTGGCGCTGTGGTTCGAAGCCCTGCTGCCGCGGTGGTCTGCCCGCGCCGTTGCCGACCCGTGGGACGTGCTGGCCTACGCCGCGGGCGCCATCGTCTTCCACCGCTGGCTGAACAAACCTAGCTAACCGCCGGCCCGCGCTAGGTGGCAAACCGGCAGAACGTGCCCAGCGGCAGCCGGCGCTGGCCGGCGTCGTGCAGGTAAATCTCGCCCAGTTCGCGCACGGCTTTTTCGCCCGGGAAAATGGCGGTGGTCAGGTTGTCGAGAATCAGGGCCGAGAAGCCCAGCGAGTACAGGTTCACCACGAAGAAATGGTCCTCGGGGTCGAGCAACTGCTGGCTGAGCTTGAGCATTTCGTTCAATTCGTCTTCGAGCTGCCACTTCTCGCCATTGGGGCCGCGGCCGTAGGCGGGCGGGTCGAGGATGAGGCCCTGGTACTTGCTGCCGCGCTTCACTTCGCGCCGCACGTACTTCATGGCGTCTTCCACCAGCCAGCGCACGCCGTCGAGCTGGCTGGCGTCCATGTTGTCGCGGGCCCAGAAGTTCACCTGCTTCACCGAGTCGAGGTGCGTCACGTCGGCCCCGGCGGCGCGGGCGGCCAGCGTGGCCGCGCCGGTGTAGGCAAACAGGTTGAGCACGCGCGGCAGCTTGGCGCGGCGCTTCCGGGTCTGGTTATAAATGAACTGCCAGTTGGGGTCTTGCTCCGGAAACAGTCCCACGTGCTTAAACGACGACAGGCCGAGGCGGAATTTCAGCCGCAGCCCATCGGGCCGCTCGTAGGCAATCACCCACTGCTCGGGCATGCTGGGCTTGAGGCGCCACTGGCCTTTTTCGGTGCTGCCGGCCGCGCGCACAAAGGCGGCATCGGCACGTTCCCATTCTTTGAGCGGCAGGTGTGGGTCCCAGATGGCCTGGGGCTCGGGGCGGGCCAGCACGTACTTGCCGAAGCGCTCCAGCTTCTGGAAGTTGCCGGAATCAATCAGCTCGTAGTCGGGCCAGGGCGAGGTGGTGAGGAATTCGTACATAAGCAGGCTGCAAAGGTAGGGGCAGGGGCGGGCAGGGCGTGTCCGCGGGGCACCCTGTCCTTTCAAACCTGGCTTCCGTATTGCAGCCGAAGCCTCTCCACCCATTTCCTTTTTTCGCCATGGCCGAAATTCCCCGCCTGCTCGACCAGCTCCGCCGCGCTTTTGACGGCGACCCGTGGTGCGGCCCTTCTTTGCTGACCAATCTGGAAGGCATCACCGCCGCTCAGGCGGCTCAACATCCCATCCCAAGCGCCCACAGCATCTGGGAAATCGTGGTGCACGTGGCCAACTGGACGGCCATCGTGCGCCGCCGCATTGCCGACAACAAGCCCCTGCAACCCGGCGACGCCCAAGACTGGCCCGCCCTGCCCGCCGAACTAAGCGCAGCCAGTTGGCAGCACACCCTAACCGCATTGCGCACGGCGCAGCAACAGTTGCTGGCGTTCGTAGAAACCTTGCCCGACGCAGAGCTGGGCCGCACCATCGGGGCCACGTTTGAGCCGCCGCAGGGTGGGAGCTACACCACCCACCAAATGCTGCACGGCGTGGCCCAGCACTACCTCTACCACGGGGGCCAAATTGCGCTGCTTCGCAAGCTGCTGAAGTAGCTTGGTGGTGTCCGCAGTAGGCGGCTTCCTAGGCAATAATCCAGCAGGGCGGCCTACTTGGTGAGGCTAACAGCCCGGTTCATCGAACCACCCGTACCCGCCTGCAACCCCAATACTAGCTTTACCGGATGCTTACAGCTCTTCCCTGGAAAACCTTTCTCCTGGCTTTCATGCTGCTGCTCAATGCCTGCTCCTCGCCGGGGCAGGAGGTAGGGGCACCGCCACCCGTGCAGGATTCTACGTTCGGGCCGCTCACGCCGCGTCGCATTGTCTCCACCGAGCCGCTGCGCCGCGGCCGCGTGCTCGACCGCAACGACTCGGTGCTTGTGGCCACGCGTCCCGTATACATCCTCACCCTTCCGCAGCGCCCGCCGCTCGATTCGCTAAAGCTCAGCAGCCTGCTTGGCTGGCGCGACAGCCTGCTCTGGCACCGTATTGAGGCCGCCCTGCCCTACGAAGGCGCCCGGCCCAAAGGCGGCGTAAAGCTGCTGCTGACCAACGCCGAGGCCCAAAAAATTCAGGATAACCAAAAGGACTGGCCCATGCTGAAGCTGGAGCAGCGCACCCTGCGCAGCTACACCACAAGCACCGGCGCGCCCGTGCTGGGCTACGCCTACAGCAACGCGCAGTCCTTCCTAAACCTGATTCAACGCTACCGGCGCGGTCGGTTCTACCGGGTGCGTAACGGCGGCGTCGAAACCTACTACAATGGCCTGCTCAACGGCCACCGCGGCTACGCCCACCCACTCGTCGATACGCTGGGCCAGCCCCACGGCACCTGGGCTGCCGACACGGCCTTCCAGCAAGGCCAGGATATTCATTTGACCATTGATGCCAACCTGCAGGCCTACGCCGAGAAGCTGCTGGCCGGCCGCAAAGGCTACCTCGTGGCCCTCGACCCGCGCACCGGCGAGGTGCTGGCGGCGGTGTCGGCGCCCACGTTTGCGCCCGGCGTCCTCACCGCGCCCGACCGCGCCGGCACCCGCCGCAAGCTGGTCGAAAACGAAGACATGCCGCTGCTCAACCGCTCGGCCACACTGGCCAACCCGCCCGGCTCGGTGTTCAAGCTGGTGAACGCGGCCGTGGCCCTGCAGCTGGGCGCCATCCAGCCCACCACCGGGTTCCGCTGCGACCAGTCGCTCATCAACTGCGTGCACCATCATCCGGTGCCTCGCAACCTCACCATTGCCCTGCAGTACAGCTGCAACCCTTATTTCTACCAGGTGATGCGCAAGCTCATCGAACACGTACCTGATAGCCTGGTGGCCGACACCACTACCGCCCGCCACCGCAACCTGGCCGCCTGGCAGCGCTACGCCAAGTCCTTCGGTCTTGACACGTTATTGGGCGTCGATTTGCCCCGCGAGCAGGCAGGCTTTCTGCCCACACCCGCCTTCTACGACAAGGCCCGCCGCACCCGCTACTGGAAATTTCGCTCCATCTACTCGCTCAGCGTAGGGCAGGGCGAAATCAACCTCACCGGCCTGCAAATGGCCAATATGATGGCCATCATCGCCAACCGCGGGTGGTACTACACGCCGCATTTTGTGCGTAGCGTGGGTGATGGCGGCCCGCTGCCGCGCTTCCTCGAAAAGCACCATACGCTCATCGACAGCGCCAACTTCGAAGCCTTGGTACCCGGCATGAAAGCCGTGATGCAACGCGGCGGCACCGCCGCCACCTCCAACCTGGCCGATGTAGGCATCACCATTGCCGGCAAAACCGGCACCGTGCAAAACGACGAGGGCGACGACCACGCCACCTTCGTCGGCTTCGCCCCCGCCGACAACCCTAAAATCGCCATCGCCGTGTACCTCGAAAATGCCGGCTTCGGGGCCACGGCTGCTGCCCCCGTTGCAGCCCTGGTCATCGAAAAACACCTGCGCGGCAGCATCGCGCCCAAGCGCAAGCACTGGGAACGGCGCATGAAATACCGCGGTTTGGCTTACGAACGGGAGCACCGGTAGGCATGGGGAAGCAGAGAATTAAAACATCAGGCCTAATAGAAGAACGTCATGCCGAGCGCAGCCGAGGCATCTCGCTCGAATCGTTGCCACGGTTGAATTTCTGCGGCAAGCAAGATGCCTCGGCTGCGCTCGGCATGACGTTCTGTTTGGTGCAGCGTTATTTTTGTGGGTCAATTCTCAACTCATGCACTTTCATAAATACCAGGGCACCGGCAACGACTTCGTCATGATTGACGACCGCGCCCGCCAGTTCGACGAAACCGACCAGCCGCGCATTGCCCGCCTCTGCGACCGTCGCTTTGGCATCGGCGCCGACGGCCTCATCCTGCTGCGCAACAAGCCGGATTTCGACTTCGAGATGGTGTACTTCAACGCCGACGGCCGCCCCAGCTCCATGTGCGGCAACGGCGGCCGCTGCACCGTGGCCTTTGCCAAATACCTTGGCCTCATCGGCGACGAAACCCATTTCCTGGCCGTGGACGGCCCCCACGACGCCCGCATCGAAGCCGACGGTACCGTGCGCCTCAAGATGATTGACGTGAACCCCGCCATCGAAGCCGAGGTAGGGGAGGAGGGTGATGTGTTCCTGCACACCGGGTCGCCCCACCACATCCACTTCCTCGACCCCGAAGAAGGCCACAAGTTGGCCGAGTTCGACGTGTACGGCGCCGGCCACGACATCCGCTACGACCAGGCCTACGACCCCGCCGGCACCAACGTCAACTTTGTGGAGATGCCCGCCGACCCTGCCCACGCCTGGCCCGTGCGCACCTACGAGCGCGGCGTAGAAAACGAAACCCTAAGCTGCGGCACCGGCGTCACGGCCGTAGCGCTGGCCGCCTCGCAGCGCGGCGCAGCATCGCCCGTGCGTCTGCAAACCATGGGCGGCGAGCTGCAGGTATCCTTCGACCAACGCGCCGATGGCGGCTTCACCAACGTGTGGCTGAGTGGCCCGGCTACGCGCGTGTTTAGCGGCGATGTAGATTAAGATTAACGTGCCATCTGTCATCCTGAGCGCAGCGAAGGCCCTCCTCACGCAAGGAAATCTATCCAAACGTGAGAATGGCCTTCGCTGCGCTCAGGATGACAGATGGCATTTAGTATGACGTTTTTGTTAAGTATTATTTATAAATAATGATTGCACTCCGCGCGCTTGAGCCCGATGACCTTGACTTTCTCTATGATTTAGAGAATGACCGGGACATTTGGGGCGTGTCGGATACCCTGGCGCCGGTGTCGCAGCATGCCTTGCGTGAATATTTGGAGCATGCGTCTGCGGATTTCTACTTAGTGCGGCAGCTCCGGCAGGTGGTTTATACTGAAATTAACGGGTTGCCGGTGGGTGTGGTCGACCTTTTCGACTACGACCCGCTACACCAAAGGGCGGGTGTGGGCATCACCATTCTGGCCACTGAGCGGCGGCGCGGCTACGCCCAGCAAGCGCTCGAATTATTGAAAAAGTACGCCCGTGAGGTACTGCGCTTGCACCAGATTTATGCTACTGTAGAGCATACTAATGGCGCAAGTATGAGGCTGTTCCGGGCAGCTGATTTTCGGCGGGTAGGTATCCGGCGCGATTGGTTGCGCACCCCCGGCGGGTGGGCCGATGCGGTGGAGTGGCAGTGTTTGTTGTAGCGGGCTGCACAGCGAAATATAGCTGTGCGTATGCAAAATGAAGATTTGGTGAGCAATGGAGGCGGCTTGAGCGAGTTCAGGCCGGCCATATCCTTTGCCGGGTAGTTCCGTATAACTGGTCAAGCGCTCCGGCCGAGTTATCTCGATACTATTCCGGCGCGGCGCGAAACTCCTTTTCTTCCTGCACACCTTCATGCCACCTTCTTCGACGGTGGAAACGCCTCTGCGCGCTTCCGCCAACGCTGCCCGGCCCAGCGACTCAGCCGCCGAAACCCCTACTGCTTACACCCTGCCCGATTTGGTATGCTTTGCACACCTGCATTGGGATTTTGTTTGGCAACGCCCCCAGCACCTGCTGTCGCGCTTTGCCCAGCACGGCCGGGTTTTTTACGTCGAAGATGCTTTCTACCACAACGACGACCTGATTGAGCCGCACGTTGAAATCAAAAACCGCGACAATGGCGTGAAAGTGGTGGTAGTGCACCTGCCCCAGCGCCTCCGCGCCGACGAAAACGCCGCCGACCAAGCCCAATTCGAAGTCCTCAGCCACTACTTTAACGAACAAGGCGTTACCAACTACATTTTCTGGTACTACACGCCGATGGCCCTCGGCAAGTCGCGCCAGTTCACGCCCAAGCTCACCGTGTACGACTGCATGGACGAGTTGGCGGCCTTCAAGTTTGCCCCGCCCGAGTTGAAAAAACGGGAGTTGGAGCTCTTCACCAAAGCCGACCTGGTATTCACCGGCGGCCACACCCTCTACGAGTCGAAGCGCGAGCAGCACCCCGACGCGCACCCCTTCCCCAGCAGCATCGACAAGGCCCACTTCGGCCAGGCCCGCGGCCCGCTGGCCGAGCCCGCCGACCAGGCCAGCATTGCGCACCCGCGCATCGGCTTCTTCGGCGTGGTCGATGAGCGGCTCGACATTGAGCTGCTGCGCGAGCTGTCGCAAGCACACCCGGAGTGGCAGTTTGTCATCATCGGCCCGGTGGTGAAAATTGACCCCGCCACGCTACCGCGCACTGCCAACGTGCATTACCTCGGCGGTAAGGACTATAAGGAACTGCCTTCCTACTTAAAAGGTTGGGATGTGGCGACGCTCTTGTTTGCTGATAACGAAAGCACCAAGTTCATCTCGCCCACCAAAACCCCCGAGTACCTCGCCGCCGGCAACCCCGTGGTGAGCACGCCCATCCGCGACGTGGTGCGGCCCTACGGCGACCTCAACCTGGTGCAGATTGCCGACAACGCCGCCGATTTTGGCAAGGCCATCGAGAAGGCCCTCACCCAACGCGAAGACGCCGATTGGCGTAAGCGTACCGACGATTACCTGGCCACCATTTCCTGGGACCAGACCTGGCAGCAGATGGTGGACCTGATGCAGGACCGCCTCCGAGCCAAGAAAACCGACGCCACCACCACCACGCAGGCCCACCAGCCGCTGATGGACACCAAAGTGTCGGAAGTGACCCTGCCGCCGATTGCGGCGCATTAAGCTGCCGCGCGACTTGCCGAATAAGAGATTTAATTCAAAACAACGTCCCCTTTCCACATTTCCATACCCTGCACTATGTTCGACTACCTCATCGTTGGGGCCGGTTTTGCCGGCAGCGTGCTTGCCGAACGGCTGGCCACCCGCAGCAACAAAAAAGTCCTTGTCATTGACAAGCGCTGCCACATTGGGGGCAATGCCTACGACCATTACAACGAGGACGGTATTCTGGTGCACAAGTACGGCCCGCACATCTTCCACACCAACTCGAAAGATGTGTTCGACTACCTCGGCAAATTCACCGAATGGCGCCCCTACGAGCACCGTGTGCTTGCCTCGGTCGATGGCCAGCACGTGCCGATGCCCATCAACCTCGACACCATCAACAAGCTTTACGGCTTGAACCTGACCAGCTTCGAAGTAGAAGAGTTCTTTGCTTCGGTGGCTGAGCACGTGGACGTTATTAAAACGTCGGAAGACGTGGTGGTGAGCAAAGTGGGCCGCGAGCTGTACAACAAGTTCTTCAAGAACTACACCAACAAGCAGTGGGGCCTCGACCCCTCGCAACTGGACAAGTCGGTGACTTCGCGCGTGCCTACCCGCACCAACCGCGACGACCGTTATTTCACCGACACCTACCAGGCCATGCCCCTGCACGGCTACACCCGGATGTTTGAGAACATGCTCAACCACCCGAACATCAAGGTGATGCTGAACACGGACTACCACGAGGTAATCGACTTCATTCCCTTCAAGGAGATGATTTTCACCGGCCCGGTGGACGAGTATTTCGACTACAAGTTCGGCAAGCTGCCCTACCGCTCGCTCGAGTTCAAGCACGAAACGCTGAACAAGGAGAAGCACCTAGCCGCGCCCGTGGTGAACTACCCGAACGAGCACCCCTACACCCGCATCACCGAGTTCAAGGCCCTCACCGGTCAGGACCACCCCAAAACGGCTATCGTGTACGAGTACCCGCAAGCCGAGGGCGACCCGTACTACCCCATCCCGATGCCGGAAAACGCCGAGCTGTACAACAAGTACAAGAAGCTGGCCGATGAGACGCCCAACGTTCACTTCGTGGGCCGCCTCGCCACTTACAAGTACTACAACATGGACCAGGTAGTGGCCCAGGCCCTGACGCTCTACAAGAAGCTGACGGAGAAGGAAGACGCCGCTAAGCCCGTGCGTCCGGCCATCTCGGGCAGCACTGCCCTGGTAGAGAAGCTGGTGAGCCGCTCGCCGAAGCAAGAGTAGAAACCAGGAATTCCGCCTTTCCAAGCCCAAGCTGCCACCCCGCGC
Organism: Hymenobacter properus; assembly: GCF_015694735.1. Classification (GTDB taxonomy): domain Bacteria; phylum Bacteroidota; class Bacteroidia; order Cytophagales; family Hymenobacteraceae; genus Hymenobacter; species Hymenobacter properus. The sequence goes on from NZ_JADQDP010000002.1 coordinate 608,292, forward strand.
ATCTGCGTTGGGGTGGCAGTTTGATTTAAGCCCAAACCAAGCTGAACGCTATTTCGGGCCATTGTCCTACCTATTCCCTTCACTATGAATCAACTTGAACTCTGGGGCGGCGTGGAGTGCAGCCATTGCCGCGTGGGCGACGCTTACTCGGACCAACTCGCCCGCAGCGGCCACTGGGACCGGGTGTCGGACCTCGACGCCCTGGCCGACCTTGGCCTGAAAACCCTGCGCTACCCCGTGCTCTGGGAGCACACCTGCCCCGACAGCCCCGACACCTGCGACTGGACCTGGGCCGATGCCCGCCTGCCGCGCCTGCGCGAGCTGGGCATCAACCCCATCATCGGCTTGGTGCACCACGGCAGCGGCCCGCGCTACACCGCCTTGCACGAGGCCAGCTTCGCCACCGGCCTGGCCCAGCACGCGGCCAACGTGGCCCGGCGTTACCCCTGGCTCACGCACTTCACGCCCGTGAATGAACCGCTGACCACCGCCCGCTTCAGCGCCCTCTACGGCCACTGGTACCCCCACACCGCCGACGACCGCACCTTCGTGCGCGCCCTGCTCAACCAGCTCGATGCGACCCGGCAGGCCATGCAGGCCATCCGCGAAGTCATTCCAAACGCCCAGCTAGTGCAAACCGAGGATTTGGCCCAGGTGCACAGCACGCCAGCCATGCGTTACCAGGCCAATTTCGAAAACCACCGCCGCTGGCTGAGTTTCGACATTTTGTGTGGCCGCGTCAATCCCTCGCACTTTTTCTGGCACTACCTGCGCAAGAACGGTGCTTCCGAAGCCGAGCTGCAAAGCTGGCTCGACAACCCCTGCCCGCCCGACGTGCTGGGCCTGAACCACTACCTCACCAGCGAGCGGTTTCTGGACGAGGCCACCGAAAACTACTGGCCCTGCCACGTAGCTGATAATGGCCGGCAGCGTTATTCCGACATCGAAGCCGTGCGGGTGGGGCAGGTGCCCCTGGCCGGCGTGACCAGCCTGCTGCTACAAGCTTGGCAGCGCTACCGCATTCCGGTGGCCATTACCGAGGCCCACCTCAACTGCACGCGTGAGGAGCAGGTGCGCTGGCTGCACTACGTATGGGAATCGGCCCAAGCGGCCCGCGAGCAGGGCGCCGACGTGCGCGCCGTCACGGTTTGGTCGCTGTTTGGGGCCTACGACTGGAACAGCCTGCTCACCCGCAACGTCGGGCACTACGAAACCGGTGTTTTCGACGTGCGCAGCGGGCAGCTGCGGCCCACGCTGCTGGCCAAGTTGGTGCGCAGCCTGGCGCACGGCCAGCCATTCGGGCACCCGGTGCTGCAAAGCCTGGGCTGGTGGCAGCGCCCCGGCCGCGTGCACTTCCAGCCCAGCAGCGCGCCCGCCAAATCCATCGAGCCGCAGCCTGGCAGTCGGGTTAAAACGCCGAAAGCTGTTCGGCCCTTCACCAAAGAAAAACTGCGCTATGCGGCCTGATTTCGTTCCTGAGCATATTGCTGAGCAGGATATTCGCCCCCTGCTCATTGCCGGGGCCAACGGCACCCTGGGCCGGGCCTTCGGGCGCATCTGCCACACCCGCGGCCTCGTGACGGTGGCGCTGGGGCGCGACGAACTGGATATCATTAGTCCGGTTTCGGTTGAGAAGGCGCTGGATACCATCCGGCCCTGGGCCGTGGTGAATGCCGCTGGCTACGTGCGCGTCGATGAGGCCGAGAATGACGCGGGGCAATGCTTCAGCGAGAATGCCACCGGCCCCTCGGTACTGGCCACAGCCTGCGCCGCGCGGGGCTTGTCCTTCCTCACGTTCTCGTCCGATTTGGTATTTGATGGGCAGCAGGCCGAGCCTTACACTGAGTCGGCCAAGCCCAACCCGCTGAACGTGTACGGCCGCAGCAAGCTGGCTGCCGAGCAGCGCGTGCTGGCCGTGCACCCGCAGGCGCTGGTGGTGCGCACCAGCGCCTTTTTCAGCGCTTGGGACGAGTTCAACTTCGTGTACTTCGCCCTGGAAGCGGCCCGTGCCCGGCGGCGTTTCGAAGTGGCCGATGACGTGCGCATCTCGCCCACCTACGTGCCCGATTTGGTGAATGCCTCGCTTGATTTGCTTATGGATGAGGCCCACGGCATCTGGCATGTCGTCAACGACGGCGCCTGCACCTGGGCCGAGCTGGCGCGAATGGCGGCCGAACGGGCGGGCCTTTCGTCTGACTTTCTGGTGCCGCGTCCTATGGCGGAGTTCAACCTGCCCGCAGCCCGGCCGGCCCAAAGCGTGCTGCGGAGTGAGAATGGGATGGTGCTTCCTTCGCTGGACGATACACTGAATCGCTGCGTGGGTGAGATGAGGCATCACTGGGCGGTGTGACATGACATAACGTGCTGGCGCGCGTCTCTGACGCGTGCCGGCTTGGTTCGAGCCTCAGGCTCGGGATATGAGGCGCGACGTGCAGCGTGGGTTGTTCAGTAGCGAGTCAGAGACTCGGGCCCAGTCGGCACGCGTCAGAGACGCGCGCTAGCGCCTGGCGATGCGTAGCAACATACTACCGAGGACCCGCAGCGTCCGCGCTATAAGCTGCCAGCATGGCACAAATTCCTTTTTGGGACGGTTTTAGCGGAAGCCTCCGTAAATTTGGGGTGCGCTCCGGCGCTATTCGCTAAAATACTACCTGATGTTTGAATTCCTAGGCAAGACCGTCGCCAAAATATTCGGCTCCAAAGCAGAGCGTGACTTGAAAGAAATCACGCCTTACGTGGCGCTGATTAATGCCGAATATGCCAAACTGGCCGGCCTCACCGACGACCAGCTCCGCGAGCAGACCGACGCCGTGCGCGCCCGCATCGCCGAGCGCCTCGCCGGCCTCGACGGGCAAATTGGCGGCCTGCACCAGCAAATCGACAGCCAGCCCCAACTCGACGTGGCCTCGAAAGAAGCCATCTTCGAGCAGATTGACGCGCTGGAAAAGCAGCGCAACAAAGACCTCGAAGCCGTGCTGCTGGAGGTGCTGCCGCAGGCCTTCGCCATTGTGAAGGACACGGCCCGCCGCTACAAGGAAAATGGCCAGCTGGTGGTGACGGCCAACGCCCACGACCGTGAATACGCCGCCACGCACCCCAACTGCCAGATTGTAGGCGACCAGGCCATCTGGGCCAACAAGTGGACGGCTGCCGGCGCCGAAATCACCTGGGACATGGTGCACTACGACGTGCAGCTGATTGGCGGCGTAGTGCTGCACCAGGGCAAAATTGCCGAAATGGCCACGGGTGAGGGCAAAACGCTGGTTTCGACTTTGCCGTCGTTCCTCAACGCGCTGTCGAAGCGCGGCGTGCACCTGGTGACGGTGAACGACTACCTGGCCAAGCGCGACTCAGAGTGGAATGCGCCGCTGTTCGAGTTCCACGGCATCACCGTGGACTGCATCGACAAGCACCAGCCCAACACGCCGGAGCGCCGCGCTGCCTACCAGGCCGACATCACCTACGGCACCAACAACGAATTCGGTTTCGACTACCTGCGCGACAACATGGCGCGCGACCCCGAGGAGCTTGTGCAGCGCAAGCACCACTACGCCATGGTCGACGAAGTGGACTCCGTGCTGATTGACGATGCGCGGACGCCGCTCATCATCTCGGGCCCGGTGCCGCGCGGCGACGTGCACGAGTTCTACCAACTCAAGCCGCGCATTCAGCGCCTGGTCGACGAGCAGAAGAAGCTCGTGCAATCCTACTTGGTGGAAGCCCGCAAGCAGATTGCCGCCGGCAAAACCGGCGTGGAGGAAGGCGACAAAAACGGCACCGGCGGCCTGCTGTTATTCCGTGCTTACCGCGGCCTGCCCAAGAGCAAGCCGCTCATCAAGTACCTCTCCGAAACCGGCATCCGTCAGGTGCTGCAAGCTACCGAAAACCACTACCTGGCCGACAACTCGCGCCAGATGCCCAAGGCCGACGAGCCGCTGTTCTTCACCATAGATGAGAAGAACAACCAGATTGAGCTGACCGAAAAAGGCATTGACCTGATTACGGCCCAGGGCGAAGACCCCAAGCTGTTCATCATGCCCGACATCGGCATGGCCATTGCCGACATCGAGAAAAACAACGCCCTCTCGGCCGAGGAGAAGCTCCAGCAGAAAGACAAGCTGATGAGCGACTACAACGAGAAGTCGGAGCGGGTGCACACCGTGAACCAGCTTCTGAAAGCCTACACGCTGTTTGAGAAGGATGACCAGTACATCCTGACCGAGGACGGCAAGGTGAAAATCGTGGACGAGCAAACCGGCCGCGTGATGGAAGGCCGCCGCTACTCCGATGGCCTGCACCAGGCCATCGAGGCCAAGGAAAACGTGCGCGTGGAAGACGCCACCCAAACCTACGCCACGGTGACGCTGCAGAACTACTTCCGCATGTACCACAAGCTGGGCGGCATGACCGGTACGGCCGAAACCGAGGCCGGTGAGTTCTGGGAAATCTACAAGCTTGACGTGGTGGTGATTCCCACCAACCGCGGCATTGCCCGTAAGGACGCCGACGACCAGGTGTACAAGACGGTGCGCGAGAAATACAACGCCGTGGCCCAGGAAATCCAGAAGCTGGTGGAAGCCGGCCGCCCGGTGCTGGTGGGTACCACTTCGGTAGAAATTTCGGAGCTGGTTTCGCGTATGCTGAAGTTGCGCGGCATCCAGCACCAGGTGCTCAACGCCAAGCAGAACCAGCGCGAGGCCGAGATTGTGGCCGCCGCCGGTTTCCCCGGCACCGTAACCATTGCCACCAACATGGCCGGCCGTGGTACCGACATCAAGCTGCGCGAAACCTCGCGCGAGGCGGGTGGCCTGGCCATCATCGGCACCGAGCGCCACGAATCGCGCCGTGTGGACCGCCAGCTGCGGGGCCGCGCCGGCCGCCAGGGCGACCCCGGCACCTCGCAGTTCTTCGTGAGCCTGGAAGACAACCTGATGCGTCTGTTCGGTTCTGACCGGATTGCGAAGCTGATGGACCGCATGGGCATGGAAGAGGGCGAAGTAATTCAGCACTCGATGATTACCAACTCCATTGAGCGCGCCCAGAAGAAGGTGGAGGAAAACAACTTCGGCACGCGCAAGCGCCTGCTGGAGTACGACGACGTGATGAACGCCCAGCGCGAGGTGGTGTACAAGCGCCGCCGCAACGCCCTGCACGGCGACCGCATGGAAGTCGACATCCTCAACATGATTTATGACGTGAGCGAGGACATCGCCAGCGGCCACAAAATCACGGGCGACTTCGAGGACTTCAAGCTCAACATCATCAAGGTGTTCGGCTACGACACCTTCCTCACGCAGCAGGACCTCACCAGCCTGCAGCTGCCGGCCCTCACGCAGAAGCTGTACGAAGAGGCCCTGGGCTACTTCCAGAGCAAGAACGAGCACATTGCGGCTACCAACCTGCCGCTGGTGAACGACCTGCTCAGCAACGGCTCGCCCTACGAGAACATCGCCGTGCCCTTCACCGATGGCAAGAAGCAAGTGCAGGCCATTGCTAACCTGCGCCGCGCCCAGGCCACCGGCGGCCACGACATTCTCCGCCAAATGGAGAAAGTGGTGGTGCTGAGCGTGATTGACACAGCTTGGACACAGCACCTGCGTCAGATGGACGACCTGAAGCAAGTGGTGCAAAACGCCGTGTACGAGCAGAAGGACCCGCTGCTGGTATACAAGTTCGAGAGCTTCGAGCTGTTCAAGCGCATGATTGCCAAGGTGAACGAGGAAACCACCACCTTCCTCTTCCACGCCGATGTGCCGGTGCAGCAAGGCGCCGTGGGCACCAACGAGGAGCAGGACTACTACCTCGACGACGAAGAGCAGCAAACCAACTTCACCGTGGAGCACGAATCCAGCCTCGACTCGCTCGGTGCCGGCCCCGAAGACATGGGTCCGCAGGACCAGCCCGCTGTGAAGCAAACCCCCGTGCGCAGCCAGAAAGTGGCCAACCGCAACGACAAGGTGAACGTGCAGTACATGGACGGCCGCGTGGTGCGCGACGTGAAGTACAAAGCCGTGGAGCAGGACGTGGAAAGTGGCCGCGCCGTGCTGGTGGATTAAGCTTCGGCTTTGGATTGAAATGGGAACGCCCCGGCCGGTTGGTCGGGGCGTTTCATTTTCAACAAAGGCTTTGATGTATAACTCTATGGTCTATATTGTAAAGTGTAGGATTGCCGACGGCAAGTGTCATTTCTTTCGGCAAGACCTATAAGAATCATGGACGCTGTTTTGACCAAAGTATTCATTTAATGAAGCATTTTTTCTCGTTGACCTGGGCTTGGATGGTAGCGACAGGCATTTTGCTATTAGGTTCTGCCGCACGTGCTCAGGTGCCTGCCTGGCAAGCGGCCATGGGATTTTCCGGCAACTATGCACACACTGTTGTGAAGGATATGGCTACCGATGCAGCCGGTAACCTGTACCTGCTTGGCGAATTTGACGCAAGCGTGACGTTTGGCAACACCACGCTGGTCGCGGGTGCTACAGACGTATTCGTGGCCAAGTGGAGCCCGGTTAGCAACGGGTTTCTATGGGCCCAAAAACTGGGGGGCTCTTATGTAGAAACAGCGGCGGCCATTGCCGTGAGTGGCACGAGCGTTTACATAAGCGGAAGTTTTAATAGTCCTTTCGTACAAGTAGGCAACGGTATTGTGTTGCAAAATGCTCAAGGGGGATTTCAGGTATCCAGCGACCTGTTTGTAGCCAAACTGACCGATGCAGGCACCAATGCCGATTTTGTCTGGGCAGAAAGAGCTGGTCGGGGCTCTACGTATTCCGACAAAGCTTATGCGCTGGCGGTGAGTGGAGCTAGTCTTTATCTGTCGTGCAGTTTGTCACCTACCGCTACTTACAGCAACGCGGCAATTCCAATTCAATTGCCACCCAATGCCGCTAGTCCTTATGGGTCTTACTTAGTCAAACTCATGGACTCAGGGCCATCTTGTGCTATTTCGTGGGTGCAGCGGGCAGGCAGTTACGGTACCGGGGTGGCCGTGGTTGGAAGAAACGTTTACGCGACGGGCACCTACACAGGAACGGAAAATTTTGGCGCTACAGTCCTCTCCAGCAGCAGCAGTAAAGGATTTGTTGCTAAGCTGGTCGATGCGGGGCTGAGCAGTCGATACGTTTGGGCGCAGGAAGTTCCTGTTCAACTCAGCGTACCACCTAAAGCATCCATCCAAGGGAGCGATACCGTCGTTTACATTGCGGGAACCTTTGCGGGTACTTTAAGCCAAGGCGGCTCAACATTGACCAGCGCAGGCGGCGACGATGTTCTTGTGGAAAAGCTTTTGGATGCAGGAACATCGCCTAGGTTCATCTGGGCTCAGCGGGCTGGGGGACCGGGGCCCGAATTTCTTACCGCATTGATGACGCGCGGGACGGAAGTATTCATTGCCGGAGAGTTCAATTCCCAAGCGGCTGATTTTGGTAGCGCCACTTTAGCAAACGCAGTGCTCGGCGATGCTTTTGTAGCAAAATTGACCGATGGGGGAAACACTGGCAATTTTGCTTGGGCCCAGCAGGCTGGCGGCCCTGATGAAGACCAGGCTAATGCGTTGACAATAAGCGGAACATCGTTATATGTCGGAGGATTTTATGGGCATAATGCATTAGCAAGGCACAGCAGTTCTGCCAGCTTTGGCAATCTGATGCTTAGTTACACAAACCCGCCAAGCGCAAACAGCCTTTTCTATGTTGGCTTTTTTGCTTCATTGGCTAATGCGTTGCTGACTTCTAATGTCACAAGGGGACTGGCCGAAAGCATCACCCTCTTCCCCAACCCCGCCCACAACCGCGCCACCGTGCAGCTGCCGGCCGGCACCGGCCCGGCTACGCTCACCGTGCTCGACGCCCTGGGTCGCGCCGTGCGTACCCAAGCGACCACCGCCAATGCCGCCACGGAGCTGGACCTGACCGGCCTCGCGCCCGGCCTCTACGCCGTGCGGGTGCAGGCCGGCGGTGCCACGGCCACCCAGCGCCTGGTGGTGGAGTAGCAAACCTGAAAATCAGCACGCCCCGGCCAGATGGTCGGGGCGTTTTTGCGTTTATTGCAATTCTGTTAGCCGGTCATAAATCAGCGACTTACGCGAAGGCCACGGAAGCTTGGCGTAATCATTGAGCCGCTAGCGGCAATTTCTGCTCACCATTCTCTGGCTTTCTATGAAACACGTTTTCGCATTGCTCAACCATTGGTTATTAGTTGGGGTGTTGTGTATGTGGCTGTCGGGGGAGTGGCTCACGGGCAAGCCTCCACTTGGCAAGCGGCGGTAGCCGTGGGCCAAACAGCGGGCAGTGAATCGCAGATAGTGGCAACGGCGGCTGACGCGGCAGGCAACGTGTATGTGGCGGGGCAGTTCAGGGGCACCATCAGCTTCGGCAGCATCACGTTGGTCGGCGGGGCTTGGCAACAGCTATTTGTAGCCAAATGGAGCACGGCGAGCAGTTCTTTTGTTTGGGCGCAGCAAACCAACGGTACAACCGGGGGGATAGACGTTAGAGCGCTGGCGGTGAGTGGCAGCAGCATTTATGTGGGGGGGACGATGAGCAATACCGTTACGTTCGGTAGCATAAGCCTGACGAGTGCGGGCTCTAATGAAGCCTACGTGGCGAAGCTGACCGACGCTGGCAGCACCGGTAGTTTTACGTGGGTGCAACGGACCAGTGGGAGTGGATTGAGCAACGGCACAACAGATGCGTTGGCGGTGAGCGGAACCAATGTGTATGTAGCAGGCGGGTTTGAGGGACCAGTCGCCTTTGGCAGCATTGCCCCAGCCAATAGCGGAAGCTACGATGCGTATGTGGCGAAGCTGACCGATATGGGTTCCACTGCTACTTGGGCCTGGGCACGTGGAGCGGGGGGAACAAGCTCCGATGTGGCCGTGGGGCTGGTTGCTTCGGGAGCTACTGTGTATGTCGCGGGCTATTTTACAAGCCCATCCGTCAATTTCGGCGGTCTTGCGCTCACCAACACCAGCAGCTGGCAAGATGGCTTCGTGGCTAAGCTTACGGATGCCGGCACCAGCGCAGGCTTTGCGTGGGTGCAGCAAGTATCCGGCGATGGACTCGACATCATTCGGTCGGTGGCCTTAAGTGGCAATAGCTTGTACATATCCGGTTATACCTCCGGTACCTACATTTCATTCGGAGCCATCACGCTAATGAACACCACTCCTAACATTAACCATTTAGTGGTGGCCAAGCTAAGTGATGCCGGTTCGACGGGCAGTTTTATATGGGCAACGACCACCGCGCAGGCGGGCGCCACTAGGGCCACTTCCCTGGCTGTGAATGGCACCAATGTATACGTAGCGGGAAGCTTCAGCGGGGTAACCAGCTTCGGCCCCAATGTGCTCACAAGCACACTGGGGCCCGTTGTATCTCCTAGCCCCGGCGTTCCCCCCGGCACCATGTACTCTACCAATGACATCTTCGTGGCCAAGCTCACCGATGCCGGTGCCAGCAGCGCGTGGGCCTGGGTGCAGCCGGCTGGTGGGGCCGGTAGTGATGGAGCAACAGCATTAGCGGCGGCCCCAAGCGGACTATTGTATGCCGCCGGTGGAATAATGCCTCCCGCCACATTTGGCTCCGTGACCATTGCAAGCGCTGGAAATGCTGGGACAAGCTTTTTAGCATCCCTCGCCGACCCCACCCTTACCGCCACTACGGTCGCTCTACCTTCCGCCAGTATTGGCCTCTCGCCCAACCCCGCCCACGGCCGCGCCACTGTGCAACTGCCGGCCGGCACCGGCCCGGCCACGCTCACGGTGCTCGATGCCCTGGGCCGCCCCGTGCGCACCCAAAGAGCTACCGGTCCTCTAGCTGAGCTCGACCTGACCGGCCTGGCGCCCGGCCTCTACGCCGTGCGCATGCAGGCCGGCGGGGCCACGACCACCCGGCACTTGGTGGTAGAGTAGCAAGCCTGAAAATCAGCACGCCCCGGCCGGTTGGTCGGGGCGTTTTTGTATGTATAAGAAAATACATACTTCGGCTATATTTAGGCACATTACCAGATACCGCCATCTTCCACAAGCCATTTTCATTTTGATGAAAAAAATCTACTCATTCGTAACCAGCGCATTGGCAGTGGTATTGGTCTTCGTAGCAGGTGCCGGCGCATGGGCGCAGGCCCCAGCGTGGCAAACTGCTGTGAGCAGCAGCGTGAGTGCCAACAACGACGCCTATGTACTGGGAACTACGGCTGCCAACGGTAACGTGTACGTCGTGGGCGCCTTCAGTGGCACCGCTAGTTTTGGCAACTCCACGCTGGTGAGCTCGGGCCAGGAAGATGGGTTTGTGGCAAAATGGAACCCCGTGAGCGGCGATTTCGTGTGGGCGCAAAAAATAGGGGGGAGCTACGGCGATGGCGCCGCCGCCGTGGCCGTGAACGGAGCCAATGTGTATGTAACCGGCGCCTTTCGGAGCCAGCCAGCGGCGTTTGGCAGCCTTTCCCTCACCAGTGCCGGCACCTCGGACTTCTATTTGGCCAAACTCACCGATGCGGGGACCACGGCCAGCTTCACGTGGGTGCAGCAGGCGGGCGGCTCACAATTTGAGCTTGGCGAGGCATTGGCTGTAAGCGGCGCCAACGTGTACGTGGCCGGGTACTACGGCGACGCCACTTTCGGAACCACAGTTCTGCCCACCGGCAGCGCCGCCAATTTGTTTGTGGCCAAGCTGGTAGATGCAGGCCCCAGCGGAGCTTTTGTCTGGGCCAAAGCGGCGGGTGGTTCCGGTTTCAATGATGTGCACGCCTTGGCAGTAAGCGGCACCTCGGTATACTTGGCGGGCTTTTTTAGTAGGACCGCCACCTTTGGGGCCACCACGCTGACCAGCGCTGGTAGCTACGACGCGGTGGTGGCCAAACTGGAGGACGCCGGCGCCACCGCCGATTTTGCGTGGGCCCAACGCGGCGGCGGCCCCGGCGAAGACCGCGCCCGCGGCATTGCGCTCAACGGCAGCAGCGTGTATGTGACCGGGAGCTTCGAAGGCAGTGCGGCCACTTTTGGCCCCGCCACGCTGTCGAGCGCTGGCTTGGCCGACGTGTTCGTAACCAAGCTGACCGACGCCGGCACTACGAGCAGTTTCGGATGGGTGGAGCGCGTGGGCGGGGCCGGGGCAGACCGCGCCTATGCACTGGCCGGTGCGGGAACCGGAATATGCATCGTAGGCGAGTTTAATAGCCGCACGTTAGCGTTCGGGACGACTGTCCTCACCGCCGCGTCTAATTATGGCACCGACCTGTTTGTGGCCCGACTGACGGACGCGGGCCGCACGGCCGGGTTCGCTTGGGCCCAGCGCGCGGGCGGAACGGCATCTGTTTCATGCTCGGCCGTGGCCGTGGCCCCCAACGGCACGGTGTACGTGGGCGCGGGCGTCCAGCCACCCGCCAGCTTCGGTTCATTGCCCATTGCTGGCCTCGTGGGCACCACAGTGGCTACGCTGGCTTCCCTCACCGACCCCACCCTCACGGCCACCACGGCCGCTCTGCGCCCGGAAAATATCGGCCTCTTCCCCAACCCCGCCCACGGCCGTGCTACGTTGCAACTGCCGGCTGGTGCCGGCTTGGTTACCATCACCGTGCTCGACGCGTTAGGCCGCTCCGTGCACAGCCAAACGACCACTGACGCTAAAGCCGAGCTGAACTTGGCCGGCCTCGAGCCGGGCTTCTACGCCTTGCGCGTGCAGGCCGGCGGGGCCACGGCCACCCGGCGCTTGATGGTGGAGTAGGCAAGGCTGAAAATGAAACAGTGCCCGGCCGCTTGGTCGGGGCGTTTTTGCTTATAGTGTCAGCAAAAATTTGTTTCATAGAGTAATACCTTTAGTGCGTTATCATACTTTCCGGCTTCTATGAAAAACATCTTCTCTTTGTTGTGCTTTGGGGCGCTGCTGTGCTGCAGCGCATCTGTTGCTATGGCGCAACCCAGTGCCTGGCAGACGGTGACCACTACCAGCCAGGTCTTCCGCAACAGTTCCGGGACCGACGCCATGGTTACTGCTCCCAATGGCGATGTGTACACGTTGGGCTCTCTCAGCGGCACCGTGAGCTTTGGCAATATTTCCATAAGCAGCACCGATGGCGATATGTACGTGGCTAAATGGAGCAGCGCCAGCCGCAGCTTCGTTTGGGTGCAGCAGGCCATGGGAGGCTTTCAGTTTGGCAAAACGCTGGTGATGAGCGGAAACAGCTTATACGTGGCGGGCACCTTCATGGGTAGTAGCTGCATCTTCGGCTCCAACTCCTTGACCAATGCCGGGGCGCGGGATGCGTTTGTCGCCAAGCTCACGGATGCGGGCACCAGCGCCAGCTGGACGTGGGCCCGCCAAGTCGGCGGCGCCAGCGACGACTACGGCCGGGCGCTGACGGTGCAAGGCAACAACATCTACGTGGGCGGCAGTTATTACAGCAGCCCAGCCAGCTTTGGCGCCCTGTCCCTGACCAGCTCCGGCACCAATAACCTGGATGGTTTTGTAACCAAACTCGTTGATGCGGGCACTAGCGCCGACTTTGTCTGGGCCCAGCGGGTGGGCGGCCTGGGCACCGAGGAAGTGCGGGCGCTGGCCGTAAATGGCCCGACGGTATACCTGGCGGGAAACTATGCAGGGCCGGCCTTCGCGCTGGGAGCCGCCAGCCTGCCCGCCAGGACTAGTGCCGATATCTTTGTGGCGAAGCTAACGGACGCGGGAGCCGCCGGTGCTATTGAGTGGGCGCAGCCGGCCGGGAGCGCCAACTACGACGAGCCCACGGCCCTGGCCGTGCGCGGCACCAGCGTCTACGTAACTGGTGCATTTCAGGGGCCGGTGGCTACTTTTGGTACGACCAGCCTCACGCCGGCCAGTGCCAATACCGATGTGTTTGTGGCCAAGCTGACCGATGCGGGCAGCAGCGGGAGCTTTACCTGGGCCTTGCGCGCGGGTGGCTCCAGCCCCGATGTGCCCAATGGCCTGGCCGTAAGCGGCTCAAGCCTCTACATAGCGGGGGTATATAGTACCTCGGCTGATTTTGGCAGCACTACCCTGACGGGTGCGGGTGGCGGTGACGTGTTTGTGGCCAAAGTAGAGGACGCGGGCAATGCGGCCAACTGGGCATGGGCAAAAACCGGCGGCGGGGCCAATAATGACGGGGCATCGGCCGTAGCCGTGGCCGGCAACACGGTATACGTGGCCGGGTTCGTGGTGCCGGTGTCCAACTTCGACAGCCAAACGGTACTCACCCCCACGTCGTCGCCGGGAATCCTGTCGCCCACCATCGTGGCCTTTCTGGCCACCCTCACCGACCCCACGCTCACCGCCACTGAAGCGCCCTGGATGGCGGCTTCCTTCGGTATTTTCCCCAATCCGGCCCACGGCCGCGCCACCGTGCTGCTGCCCCCCGGGCCCGGCGTGGCCACCCTCACCGTGCACGATGCGCTGGGCCGCATCGTGCGCACCCAGCCGGTAGCCATGGGCTCCAATATCCAGCTCAATTTGACTGGCCTCGCTCCCGGCCTCTACGCGGTGCGGGTGCAGGCCGGCGGCGCCGCATCTACGCAGCGCTTGCTGGTAGAATAGCTTGCACAGCACTCCTGACGCGGCAAAAGCGCGCCCGTTCCGACCCGCCGGCCGGAACGGGCGCGCTTTTGTGTGGCGGGGTTAAACCAGCTCCCCTCGGCACGGTCAATGGCAATACCTGCAACCAAGACCCCTGTGCCTTTTATGAAACACACCTTTACCCACCTGCGAAGCCTGCTGCTCATTGCGCTATTCTGGGCTAAAGCTGCGGCGGTCCACGCCCAGGCTCCTGCCTGGCAAACAGCCACGGCCGTGGCCTCGGCCAGCAACGGGGCCTACACCGTGACGGCCACCGCGCCCGATGCCACCGGCGCCAACCTTTACGTGACGGGCTCCTTCACGGGCACCGTGGCCATGGGCGGCGCCCTGATTACCAGCGCCGGGCTGAACGATGTGTTCGTGGGCAAGTGGAACGTGGCCAGCCGGGCCTTTACCTGGGTGCAGCGCGCCGGCGGTGCCAACAACGACCAGACCCTGGCCCTCGCGGTGCGGGGCGTGAGCGTGTTCGTGGCCGGCACGTTTGGGGTGGCAGCTAGCTTTGGCTCCGTTGGCCTCACTTCGGCTGGGGCCACCGACGGCTTTGTGGCCAAGCTGACCGATGCCGGCAGCACCGCCGCCTGGGTGTGGGCGCAGCCGGTGGGCGGCCTGAACGAGGACCGCGCCACGGCCCTTGATGTGAGTGGCCCCAACGTGTACCTCGCCGGTACGTTCCGCAGCCAGACAGCGACGCTGGGCACCCTCACCCTTACCAACAACACGGCCACCGGCACCACCGCCGGCCTGGCTCACGTCTTCCTCACCAAGCTGGCCGATGCTGGCGCCAGCAGCAGCTTTGTATGGGCGCGGGCGTTCGGCGGCGCGGCAGCCGACGATGCCGCCGCCGCGCTGGTTTCGAGTGGCAGCACCGTGTACCTGGCCGGTGACTACACCGGCAACCTGAACCTGGGCAGCAGCACCACGCTTAACAGCAACGGTGGCCGCGATGTGTACGTGCTCAAGTTTGTGGATGGCGGCGCCAACCCGGCCCTGGCCTGGGCCAAAAGTGCCGGCGGCATCAATGCCGACGCAGCCACCGCCCTGGCCCTGAACGGCACCAGCCTCTACGTGGCCGGCAGCTTTGGCGGACTGGCCATTTTCGACATCAACGGCGTGGTGAGCAATGGCCCGGCCAATGCCTTCGTGGCCAAGCTGGCAGACGCGGGCACTAGTAGCACCTGGGTGTGGGCCCAGCAGGCCGGCGGCACCGCCTCCGACCAGGCCACTGCCCTGGCCGTGAGCGGCAGCGAAGTGTACATGGCCGGGGCCTTCACCAGCCCCACGGCTACATTTGGCAGCAGCAACCTCGCCAATACCTCGGGCGCCACCGCCCGCACGGCCGACGTGTTTGTGACGCGGCTGAACGACACCGGGCCGGCCAGCACCTTCGATTGGGCCCAGAAAGCCGGCGGTACCGGCGCTGACCAGGCCACTAGCCTGGTAGTGCTGGGCAACACCGTGCACGTGGGCGGCAGCGTCACCCCGCCGGCCGCATTCGGCAGCCAGACCATTACCACGGCGGCCACCGTGGGCGTGGGCTTCCTAGCCGCGCTGCGGACGAGCGTGCTGGCTACCGCCACTTCTACGGAGCTGGCCGGGCTGAGCCTGTGGCCCAGACCGGCCCGGGGCCGCGCCACCGTGCAGCTGCCGGCGGTGCCCGGCGCTGCTAAGGCCACCCTCACCTTACTCGATGCCCTGGGCCGTGCTGTGCGCACCCAGCCGGCGGCAACCAACGCCCAAACCGAGCTGGACCTAACTGGCCTAGCGCCCGGTTTCTATGCTGTGCGAGTACAAGTGGGCAGCGCCTCCGCTACTCAACGTTTAGCGGTGGAATAACCGATGCCATTCTTTAGGCTTTGGCGGCCAGCAAGTTTCTTCTAGCGCCAAACCCTGTTTTTCTAACCAGTACTATTTCCTTGGCGGGAATGGTATGGAAGATAGCACTGACGGAAAGCAGAACGTTTGGCCGTGTTCCTTGGATAGCGCCCCGGCCGCGCGACCGGGGGCTAAGAGCAGCCCCACTCCGAGTAACTTGCTTGGGCGCGCCTAGCTGCTGAAAAGCGGCCATAGACCGCGGCGGCGCGTGCTGTTGTAAGTTTCGGTCGCTACTATCAGTCGCTCTCCCTCGCCAGCTGCCGCCAGCCATGAAGCATCTCTTCGTGTCCTTGACCATCAAGTGCGTAGTGGCAATGCTGTGGCTGGGGCTGCCGTGCCTAAGCAACTGGTAGCGCGGGGCACGGCCCTGTACGTGGCGGGCGATTTCGGCGGCACCGTCCGGCTGGGCCCCACCACCCTGCGCGCTACCGGCAACCGGAATTTGTTCGTGGCCAAGCTGACCGACGCCGGTAGCCAGGGGCGTTTCGAGTGGGCGGTGCAGTCGGCTGGCCCGGGCGTGGCCACCAACCCCGCCCTGGCGGTGGCGGGGGCGCGGGTGTACGTGACGGCCCACGTCACCGACACGGTAACGCTGGGAACCACAGCCGTGATTTGCCCGCCTCAGCAAGGCCGCACGCTGGTGGCCCGGCTGCTCGATGCCGGCCCCTCGGCCACGGTGAGCTGGGTACAGGACCTTGGCATGAGGGAAGGGCAGGCGAATTGTTTGATTGCGGCCGGCGACAGCCTATACGCCGCGGGCGAAAGCGACTACTACGTTCAGCTGCGCCCCGCCGATGGCTTTCCTACCGCCTTGCAGAGCTTTTTCATCGCCAAGCTGAAGGACACCGGTGCCGCAGCGCGCCTGGTGTGGAACACCCGGTTCGACGGAACTCGGCCAACAGACTATGTCTATGTAATGAGCCTGGCAAAGCGCGGTGCAAACTTGTACCTGGCCGGCCTGCTCTACGGCAACGGCGACTTTGGCTCGGTGCAGCTGCACGCCACAGGCCCCACCAACTACTTTGTGGCCCAGGCGCACGAAACCCTTGCCGGCGCGGCCTTCAGCTGGGTGCAGCACTTGCACAGCGAGGGCAAAGTGAGCGTAGCCAGCAATGCGCTGGCGCTGCTGGCCCTGGCCTCCACCGGCCGCCTGTACCTGGGCGTCACCCTAGGGCCAGCGGCCACCGTGGGCGGCCGGCCGCTGCTGGCAAAGCCCACGGTGGGCTTCGCCGATTACCTGGTGCAGTTTAAGCTGCCGCAATAGTTTTCGGCTTGCCCTTCAGTCGCGGGGGTGGTGCCGGCCCGGCTCCCGCAACCCGCCGCCCCGCGCCGGAGTAGGGGAGGGGCGGCCTTACCCGCTACCTTTGCCTCATGAACCTTGCCGCCCAAATCGACCACACCCTGCTGCGCCCCGACGCGACGGAGGCCCAGATACTCCAGCTCTGCGACGAGGCCGTGGCACATGGCTTTGCCACCGTGTGCGTGCCGCCGTGCTACGTGGCCCTGGCTGCCGGCAAGCTGGCCGGCACGCCAGTGGGCATTTGCACGGTAATTGGGTTTCCGCTGGGCTACTCGGCATCCAGTGTAAAGTTCAAGGAGGCCGAAGTGGCGCTGTATGATGGGGCCACCGAGCTGGACATGGTGCTGAACATTTCGGCGCTGAAATCGGGCCAAACGGCCGCCATTCAGGACGAAATCCTGGACCTGGCCGACCTCTGCCACGTGCACCAGGCCTTGCTCAAGGTCATCATCGAAACCGCCCTGCTCACCGAAGCAGAGATGGAGCTGGCTGCCCAGCTCTGCGTGGCCGGCGAGGCCGATTTTGTGAAAACGTCCACCGGCTTCGCCAGCCGCGGCGCCTCGGTGGCCGACGTGGAGCTGCTGCGCCGCGTATTGCCCGAAACCATGCGCATCAAAGCCGCCGGCGGCATCCGCACCCGCGCGGCGGCCGAGGCCCTGATTGCCGCCGGCGCCGACCGCATCGGCTCGTCTAATAGTGTGGCCCTGATTTCTGAAACCAATGACCCGTCCGTTGCTTAAAGGCTTGCTGTTTCCCGCGCTGCTGTCGCTGGTGGCCTGCGCCAGCACGGCCCAGCAGGCCCCCCAGGCCAGCGCCCCGCCCGACACCACCCGCAAACCTGTGGCCACCGCTGCCGCGCCCGCGCCGATGCCGGCCGAAGACGTGAGCAAGTACCGCCCGGTGTTTGCCGCCCCCAAGCCGCTGCCCGCCACTGCCGCGCCGGCTGCCCCCAAAACGCCCGTTGCCCCCACCAGCCACGTAAACCCGCAGGTGGAGCAGCGCCTGCGCGACCAGGCCTACACCAACCAGAACGTGAAATATGCCCAGGGCTACCGCATCCTGGTGTACCTGGGCCTGGAGCGCGACAAGGTGATGGCCATTCGGCGCACCATCATTGGCCGCTACCCCGACGAGACGGACTACATCGTGTTCAAGTCGCCAGTGTACCGCCTCTACATCGGCGACTACCTCACCAAACTCGACGCCGCCCGCGGCCTGGCCCGCCTGCGCGGCCTCACCCCCAAGCTGGAGCTGGAACCCACGCAGGTGCTGCTGAACAAAAACCCATAGGGGAGGGGCTTACAAGCGAAAGAACGTCATGCAGAGCGCAGCGAAGCATCTCGCCCGCTTAACTAATTTCTAAATTGAATACTTGAGCCGGCAAGATGCTTCGCTGCGCTCTGCATGACGGGCTGATGTGCCCTTTGCCACTCCTCCCATGCCCGAAAGCCAGCTCATCCCCCGCATTCAAGCCCTTGCCGCCCAATACGCGGCCGACACCGTGGCCATCCGGCGCCACCTGCACGCCCACCCGGAGCTGTCGTTTGAAGAAACCAATACCGCTGCCTTCGTCACGCAGGAGCTGCGGAAGCTGGGCCTCACGCCCCGGCCCATTGCGGGCACCGGCGTGGTGGCCCTCATCGAAGGCCGGCCCGGCGGGCCCACCATCGCCCTGCGGGCCGATATGGATGCGCTGCCCATTCAGGAAACCAGCGACGTACCGTACAAATCGACCAACCCCGGCGTGATGCACGCCTGCGGCCACGACGTGCACACGGCCTCGCTGTTAGGCGCCGCCCGCATCTTAAACGAGCTGAAGGGCGAGTTCAAGGGCAATATCAAGCTGATGTTTCAGCCGGGCGAGGAGCGGCTGCCGGGCGGTGCTTCGCTGATGATAAAGGAAGGCGTGCTGGAGGACCCAGCCGTGGGCCACGTGCTCGGCCAACACGTGTTTCCGCACCTGCCGGCCGGCAAAATCGGTCTGCGCTCCGGCCGCTACATGGCCAGCACTGACGAACTATATCTGACCATTAAAGGCAAGGGCGGCCACGGCGCCATGCCCGAGATGAACCTCGACCCCGTGCTGGTGGCCGCCCACATCATTGTGGCCGCGCAGCAAGTGGTGAGCCGCCGCGCCAGCCCCAAAATTCCTTCGGTGCTGAGCTTCGGTAAGGTCATCGCCAACGGCGCCACCAACGTCATCCCCAACGAAGTATACATCGAAGGCACCTTCCGCACGCTCAACGAGGAGTGGCGCGCCGAGGCCCACCAGCACCTGCGCCAGCTCTGCGAAGGCCTGGCCGCGAGCATGGGCGCCATGTGCGAGCTCGAAATCCGCCACGGCTACCCCTACCTCGAAAACGAGCCCGCCCTCACGGCCCGCGTGCGCGCCGCCGCTGAGCAGTACCTCGGCCCCGAAAACGTGGTGGAGCTCGACCAGTGGATGGCCGCCGAAGACTTTGCCTACTTCTCGCAGGCCGCGCCGGCCTGCTTCTACCGGCTGGGCACCCGCCACGAAGACGGCCGCTTTGCTGCCTCGGTGCACACACCCACCTTCGACATCGACGAGCAGGCCCTTGCCACCGGCCCGGGCCTGATGGCCTGGCTGGCGGTGCAGGAGCTGGCCCGCCAAGCGTAGGGAAGCGCGGCCGCCGCCTCTGGCAGTTGGTGGGGGCCGGCGGTGCTATTTTGCGGTATGAAACGCATTTCTACCTTATGCCTGCTGCTGGCCGCGTTGTGGTGCCGGCCCGCTGCTGCCCAAACCCGCCGGGTGGTACTCGACCACCAATTGTGGGCAAACCTGCAAGGCGAGCTGGCCCTGCTCAATGGCGACTACCTGCTGCTGGAGCTGCACGGCGAAAACGTGCCCGCCTACAACGGCTTCGGCGGCAACGACCGGTTTCTGGGCTTCGACCAGCGCGCGGTGGCCTTCTCCTACGAGCATTTCTGGAACAACCATTGGAGCGGCGGCGGCGGCCTGCAATACCAGCCGAGCGCCTACGCGAAGTACCTCACCCCCGAGCTGCTGCTCCGCCACCGCGGCAAAGTGGGCCCCCTTACCTTCGGGCAGCGCCTGAGTGCTTACCGCGTGTTTTCGGTGGGTAATTCGCAGCAATACTTCCAAGCCACCCCGCAAAACTACCTCAGCCTGCGCGCCGACCTGGAAAAGGTGTTTCCGGTGGGCCAGGGCGGCCTGGCCCTGCGCCCGCGCCTCAGCTACGAAGGCATCATGCACGTGCGCTTGCAAAAAACGCAGACCGACGCCGACGAGCGCACCATCCAATACACCAGCTTGCGCGGCGAGCTGGGCGTGCGGGTGAGCAACCATTTCGATTTCACGCCCTGGTTTGCCTACACCACTTCGTATTACTTCTCCATCCCGCAGTATAACCCCATCAGCGGCACGCCTACTGCCGACCCGGGCCGCCTGAACCTCGTGACGCCGGTTATCGGGCTGGATGCACGGTTCACCCTATTTGCGGGCAAAGAAGTATTCGACCGTCGCCAGCTGTCTACTCAGCACTAGCAATGCTATCTGCGTGTTGCTGTCACAATGTCTTGTTCGGCTGATACATTAATAGTGGCTTCAGGTTGTCGAATTGACGTTTTGCGTTAGTTTGGGAAAAAGGTCAGATTTCGCAAAATGACGAATTAAGACATTTTGTCTTGAAAATGGGCTATAAAACTGGTTTGGTATAGAATTGAATGGAAGCGAGTGTAAGCCGTTAGTAGGCAGTCATTCTTTCACTTCAAATTCTATAACAACCATGGCAACTTTGCTGTATAACACCCGCCCTTCCCTCCGTCCTAGCCGCGCCCTGAGCGCCATGCTGGCCGACATGCTGCAAGCCCCGCAAACCAACGCGGCGCAGCCTGCCCCCGCCTTCACGCCGGCTGCCGACATCCTCGAAACCGCCGAAGGCTTTGAGTTGCATTTGGCCCTGCCCGGCCTGAAGAAGGACGCCATCAACATCGAATTCCACGACGGCCAGCTGGTGATTTCCGGCGAGCGCGCCAACCCCGCCGCTGCTGCCAAGGAAGCCGCCGCTACCGCCACCGAGGCCAACGCTGGCGATGAAGCCAAGGCCGACGAGAACAAGCCTGCTGTGGTAACTCCCGAAGCCCCCGCCGCGCCCAAGTTCCGCCGCCTCGAAACCAACTACGGCACCTTCAGCCGCAGCTTCCGCCTGCCCGATACGGTGAACGTGAAGGCCATCGGCGCCGAGCTGACCGACGGCATCCTGCGCGTCACGCTGCCCTTCGACACCGACAAAGTGACCAAGCAGCACATTGAAATCCGCTAATTGCCGGCCGCTTAAGTAAAAAAGGCACCCCGCGGGGTGCCTTTTTTGCCACCGCTGGTGTTAGGTGCGTAAACAATACGCTTTGGCCTATTTTCTGCTAAAAGCAACCCTGAGACGCGAAAGCGAATCCTTTCTGCGTTGATAGCAATATGGCTGACTTGACTCATCCGCTTTTCATGCGCGGCACGTTAAATTAGTCCTCACAATACCTGGTTTCACCTTTTTCCATTTTCCCTTACCCCATGCAAGCAAAACAAATGATGCTCGGCCTGCTCGGTTCCGCCATTTTGGGCGGCGGCGTGGCCGTGGGGGGGTACAAGCTGCTGGAGCCCGCCCAAGTGGCGCCCCAGGCTGTAGCCGCCAACCCCCAGGTGCGTTACACTTCTGAAATGCGGAGCACGCCCTACACCGTGCCCGAAGGCTTGAACTTCGTAGCCGCCGCTGCCGCCGTGACGCCGGCCGTGGTACACGTAATGACCGAATACGCCGCCGCGCCCGTCGACCAGCGCCGGCAGCAAATGGACCCTTTCCTGCGCCAGTTCTTCGGCGACCAGTTCGACCAGTTTCAACAGCAGCCGCAGGGCGGGGGCCAGGGCTCCGGCTCGGGCGTCATCATTGCCGCCAACGGCTACATCGTGACCAACAATCACGTCATCGACAAGGCCTCGAAGATTGAGGTGGTGCTCGACGACAAGCGTAAGTTCGACGCCGAGCTGGTGGGCGCTGACCCCAACACCGACCTGGCCGTGCTGAAAGTGAAGGCCGACAACCTGCCCTTCGTGAAGTACGGCAACTCCGACGACGTGAAAGTGGGCCAGTGGGTGCTCGCCGTGGGCAACCCCTTCAACCTGAACTCGACCGTGACGGCCGGCATCATCTCGGCCAAGGGCCGCAACATCGACATCCTGCGCCGCAAGGACAACATGGGCATCGAGTCGTTCATCCAGACCGATGCTGTGGTGAACCCCGGCAACTCGGGCGGCGCCTTGGTTAACCTCAACGGCGACCTCATCGGCATCAACTCGGCCATTGCCTCGCACACCGGCAGCTACGAGGGCTACTCCTTTGCCATTCCCAGCTCCCTGGCCAGCAAAGTGGTCGATGACCTGCTGAAATACAAAGTGGTGCAGCGTGCCCTGCTCGGCGTGCAGATTCAGGAAGTGGACGCCAAGCTGGCCTCCGAGAAGAAGCTCAACACCCTGAACGGCGTGTACGTGCAAGGCCTGAGCGAGAACAGCGCCGCCGCCGCCGCTGGCCTGAAAATGGGCGACATCATCACCCAAATCAACGGCGTGAACGTGAACACCTCCTCGCAGCTGCAGGAGCAAGTGGCCCGCTTCCGCCCCGGCGACAAGATTAAGGTGGGCTACCTACGCGGCGGCAGCGCCGGCACTGCTGAGGCCATCCTCCGCAACTCGACCGGCACCACCGGCGTGGTGCGCGAAGACGCCGTAGCGTCCATCAAGTACGAGGGTGCCACCATCTCGGCCGTTCCGGCCCGCGAGCTGGCCAAACTCGGCCTAGAGGGCGGCGCCAAGGTGAGCGGCATCAAGGGCAGCAACCTGCGTGAAACGGGCATGGCCGACGGCTTCATCATTACCCGTATCGAACGCAACCCGGTGACCAAGCCTTCCGACGTGAAAGCGTACCTGGAGCAGGGCCGCAACGGTTCGGGCGTGCTGGTGGAGGGCGTGTACCCGGACGGGCGCAAGGCTTATTACCCCATCGGCGCCGAATAACATCTTTCTGCGTTAGAAAAGCCCCTGCCGAACTGGCAGGGGCTTTTTTTTGTACTGAGACAGGATGCCTTTAAGATGAGCTTTTCGACTAAGATTATTAGAAAAAAATAATTTGGTAGGAGCTATAGAAAAGATTGAATTAAGGGCATAACTTCGACAAAATAACCGTTGAGGGACTGGCCGTTGGCTTCGGAAAGAAAGTCTAACAGTCGGCTTTTTTCGTAAGTAGTATTCCCAACTTGGGAAATTTTACGGCCTGTGCCGAACGGTTAACGGATTGGCTTGTTTGCCAACACAAGTGCATGGAAAACGTCATTAACACCCTCTACATCCAGAATTTTAAGTCGATTCGGAGCGCCGTGTTGCATCCGCGACGCGTCAATCTCATCATTGGCCAGCCCAATGTGGGAAAATCGACGGTGCTGGAGGCCATGAGCCTGCTGGGTAGTTTTCCGTTTGAGAAGAAGAAGAAATTTCTGAGCAGCTTCGTGCGCTACGAAAAGCCGGCCCACCTCTTTCACGACGGGGTGCTGACGCAGCCGGTGCGCATTGAAACTGACCGCGATATCTGCCTGCTAGGGCACGAAAGCAAAAGCAAACGATTCCGGTACGGGGTGTTTAGCCAGGCTGTGTACCGGCTGCTGCGGGCCAAGCTGGGCCTGCCCTTGCTGGAAGGCCGCAGCAAAACCCGCTCAGCCGACGACGCTTTGCTGCTTGAGCGGCTGTATCCGCACCTGTCCGCAGGCTCGCCCCTGCCCGAGCCGGGTTTTCTCTACACCGAGTTTGACCGGCACGGCCGCCTCGACCAGCCCGGCGAAGACGGTCACTTCCTGGCGTCGAGCCCGGCCTGGCAGCCGCGCGCGGTGAAATCGTACCGCTACAAGCCCGGCGGCCACATCGACCGCCATTATCCCGACGCCTCGCTGCGCCCGCCGCACGGCAACAATCTGGTGCAGGTGCTGGAGGAGCACGCCGATTTGCGCCAGGAGTTTGCCAGCCTCTTTGCCGAGCGGGGCCTGCGCATGCGGGTGCGCCCCGACACCGGCCGGTTTGAGGTGATGAAGGAGGTAGACGGCCTCAGCTTTGCCTACCCGTATTCGGGCAGCGGCGACACGCTGCAGCGCTACGGCTTCTACCTGGCGGCCATGGAATCGAACCGCAAAACCGTGATTCTGCTGGAAGAGCCGGAGGCGCATTCCTACCCGTTGTATGTGTCGCAGTTGGCCGAGCGCATCGCCACGCAGCAGGACAACCAGTTTTTCGTGACCACGCACAGCCCGCACTTCTTTAGCGAAGTACTGGAAAACATGGTGCCCTACGAAAACCGGGTGCCCGAGCTGGCTGTGTTTGTGGCGTATTACAAGGATTTCCAAACCAAAGTCCGGCAGCTTTCCGACGAGGAGGTGCGCAACCTGCGCCGCGACAGCCTGGAGGTCTTCAACAATCTGGTTGACTTGGAGCAGGAACGGGTGGCCCTGCGCAAAGTGGGGTAAAGGCACCACTTGCATGAGCAGAAGCCTCTTTCCAAGCACAGAAAGGGGCTTTTTTGTGTCTGGTTGGGTACCTGATACGTGGGTGGCGAGAAAGCCTGAGAACTAACCTCGTCTTTGCAGCGGCGTATAAGTCATTGTTCGCCATTTCTATTCTGCCCGTGCCTGCCTTTCCAACTAATGCCTTTTCGCTTGAATACCGCCCCGATTTAGGGGTTCTTATTGGCCGATGGTTGCAGGCCCTGCCGCCGCCCCAGGTGCAGGAAACCTACCAGGTGATGCTGTCCGCGGCCAAGGAACACGGCAACTGCCGCTTTTGGCTGCTGGACTTGCGCCGCCGGCCCCTCGATGGGCCCGATTTGAACGAGTGGTTCCGGGACCAGTTTTCGCCCAAGGTAGCGGCCGAATTGGGCGGGCCGCTGTTCACGGCGTATTTGTCGGGGCCGCACCAGCGGCAGGCGGCCGAGAGCGCCGAGATGGAGCAGCATCTGCGCCACGCCGCCACCATCGATTCGTATCCGCTTTTTTACAACGACGAGGCCGAAGCCATGGCCTGGCTGCACGACCAGCAGGAGCGGGCCGGCATGCTGCCCTCCAACGAGTAGAAAAAGCGGCCCACTCCCCAACCGGCCAGCGGGAAGTAAGCGGGAGCCCCGAACGCGAATTGCCTGCCCCGTTCGACGGCAAGATGTAGCTTTGCGCCTGCATCATCCCACCCCCCTTATCGACATGAAGCAGGCCCTCGAAGAAGCCACCGCGCCCGACGTGACCGTGGCGCACCCGCACGAAGACCCCCACGGCATTCAGGACGTATTGCGCCAGTTGGGCGTAGAAGCCGAAAACGCCGCCTACAGCACCGGCCGCACCTGGGGCGGCCACGCCAACGCCGAGCGCCGCGTTATCAACGCGCCCGCCGACGGCCGCCGCATTGCCAGCGTGGCCTTCGCTACTGCCGACGACTACGAAACCGTGGTGAAGGCTGCCGAAGAAGCTTTCAAAACCTGGCGCAACGTGCCCGCCCCCAAGCGTGGCGAAATCGTGCGGCAGATTGGCAACAAGCTGCGCGAGTACAAGGAGCCGCTGGGCAAGCTGGTGAGCGCCGAGATGGGCAAAATTCTGCAGGAGGGCCTGGGCGAAGTGCAGGAAATGATTGATATCTGCGACTTCGCGGTGGGCCTCTCGCGCCAGCTGCACGGCTTCACCATGCACTCGGAGCGCCCGGCGCACCGCATGTACGAGCAATACCACCCGCTGGGCCTGGTGGGCATCATTTCGGCCTTCAACTTCCCGGTGGCCGTGTGGAGCTGGAACGCCATGCTGGCCGCCGTGTGCGGCGACGTGAGCATCTGGAAACCCTCCGAGAAAACGCCCCTCACGGCCGTGGCCGTGCAGCACATCATCCGGGACGTGCTGGCCGAGAATGAGATTCCCGAAGGCGTATTCAGCCTGATTGTGGGTGACGCCAGCATCGGTGCCGCCATGGCCGCCGACCGGCGCGTGCCGCTGGTATCGGCCACGGGTAGCACCCGCATGGGCCGCAAAGTGGGCGAAGTGGTGGGCGCCCGCCTGGGCCGCGCCCTGCTGGAACTGGGCGGCAACAACGCCATCATCGTGACCAAAAACGCCGACCTCGACATTGCCATCCGGGCCATCGTGTTTGGGGCGGTGGGCACGGCCGGGCAGCGCTGCACCAGCACCCGCCGCGTTATCATTGAAGAGAGTGTGTTCGAGGAAGTGAAAAACCGCTTGCTGGCCACTTATCCCAAGCTGCCCATTGGCCACCCGCTGCAGGAGGGCACTTTGGTGGGTCCGCTCATCGACGCCGACGCGGTGAAGATGTTCAGCCAAGCGCTGGAGAAAGTGCAGGCCGAAGGCGGCAAGCTGCTCACCGGCGGCCAGGTACTGAGCGGTGCCGAGCTGCACGGCGGCCACTACGTGCAGCCCGCGCTGGTAGAGGTGGAAAACCACTACCACACGGTGCAGGAAGAGACCTTTGCGCCCATTCTCTACCTCATCAAGTACAGCGGCGGCGTGGAGAAAGCCATTGCGCTGCAAAACGACGTGCGCCAGGGCCTGAGCAGCAGCATCTTTACGCTGAACATGCGCGAGGCCGAAGCCTTCCTGGCTGCTGCCGGCTCCGACTGCGGCATTGCCAACGTGAACATCGGCACGAGCGGGGCCGAAATCGGCGGGGCCTTCGGCGGCGAAAAGGAAACCGGCGGCGGCCGCGAGTCCGGCTCCGACGCCTGGAAGGTGTACATGCGCCGCCAGACGAATACCATCAACTACTCTACCGAGTTGCCGCTGGCACAGGGGATTAAGTTTGATATCTAAGGCATAGACTGCTCTCCTAACGCAAACAGGCCCGGCTTACACGTTAAGCCGGGCCTGTTTGCGTTAGCGCTGAGATTTATTGCTCGATTACGAGGCGTTGGGTTTGCCAGTTTGCCGTGGCGCTGCGCAAAGCCAAGGCGTAGAGCCCGGTTGCCAGCGTGGGCAAGGCAATGGTAACCGGAGCTGCGGCCTGCTGCTGAGAAATTTGAAATGAGTGCACAACCCGGCCCTGGGCATCAATTAGCTGGCCCTCAGTGGCAGCAGCGGGAGCGCCTTTCAAGTCGATGGTAAGCTGCTGGCGGGCCGGCTGCGGGTAAACGCTGAAGGCCGTTGCCGCAGACTGCCGGGCAGCCGTCGCAAAGCTGGTGTTAGGATTGAAAACATAGACCGTGCCCTGGGCCGGGGCGCCCGTTACCGACCCATAGCAGGGGATATTGCAGTTCTCCACCACGTACGACGGGTTGTTGCTATTCCCCGTAGGGGTTACGGCCAAATTGTTATCCGAATAGGTTTTGACGAAGATGCTGTTATTCTGGAAGCTGGTGGCGGTAGTAAAACTGGGGCCGAAATGAATCTCAATTTTGCCGCCCTGCTCGTAAAGCCACAATTGGCAGGAAACAAAATGGGTGGGGTCCTGTGGGGTTGGCGACGACTGTATGACGCCGGCATTCTTCCATTCTATTTTCCCAATTCGATTGCCCGCCGCTCCGCTCACGGCATAGCTGACCGGCGACATGCTGGCCGTATTATTCGCTATGCCCCGGTCCTGAATCAGATTGCCGCCGAAAGGAGTGTTGTACACGAACATGTACAAATTGCCAAGCCCCACAAACTGTACCCCGCGCGCTAAAACGTTGATAGACGTAATGGCTTGGTTACGATAGGTGAAGGTGAAGCCCAACGGCACGGCAAAGGAGGAGTTTCTGTCCCATAGGGCGCCGTTGTTCAACGACTGAACGGGCGCTGCCAAGTCCGCATAAGGCTGCTGACTCAGGCTTTGAAAGACGAAAGGGGAGTTTTGGGCCTTGAGCTGAAAGGCTAACAGGAAGAAAAAGCTGAGCTTGAGTAGCGTGTTTTTCATAAGGAAGGATGGGGTAGGTTCTCATCAATAATAACTATTATTTATTGATAATAGTATAGTTAATCTGGTAATGTTAGCGTGTTTCGAAATTCAATGAGAAAACCGCTTGCTAACTACTGCCCGCAAACTGCTCATAGGCTACTTGCGGCCTATTTTCTTATCCCATAAGCTACTCCTGTTTCTTGCGGAAATCGCCTTGCGCGAAATACTTTTCAATCAGGCAGTACATCATGATGAAGAAGTAGCGGCTGCCCATTTCCTTGATTTTGAGCTTGCTCTCGCCGTATTTGCGGTTGGTCCAGGAGTTGGGCACCACGGCGTAGGAATAACCCCGCACAATGGCTTTGAGCGGCAGCTCCAGCGTGAGGTTGAAGTGCGGGGAGAGGAAGGGCTTGAGGCCTTCCATGGTGTGGCGCCGGTAGAGCTTGAAGGCGTTGGTGCAGTCGTTGTACTTCAGTCGAAATACCGTTTTCACAATGGCGTTGGCCACCCGGTTGATGACGCGTTTGTGGGGCGGGTAGTCGACTACGCGGCCGCCCCGGCCCCAGCGCGAGCCAAACACGCAGTCGTAGCCTTCCTGCATCTTGCGGTAGAAGCGCACCAGGTCGGCGGGGTCGTCCGAGAGGTCGGCCATCATCACGGCCACGCAGTCGCCGCGGTAGCGCTCCAGGCCGTAGCGCACGGCGTAGCCGAAGCCGTTGGGACCGGCGTTGGTGTAGTACACCAGCGTGGGAATTTCCTGGGCCAGCTCCTCCAGCCGGGCCAGGGTGTTGTCCTTGGAGTTATCGTTCGTGACGACAATTTCGTGGGCGATGCCCTCGGCCAGCAGCGTGGCGTGCAGGGTGCGCAGGGTTTCGCCGATGCTTTCTTCCTCGTTGTAAGCCGGAATCACCACGCTCAACAGTGGTGCGGCCGCTGTGGCAGCGGCTACAGCGGGCTGGTGGGCTGGGGGCGTGGGCTGGCTCATGCCGTGGGGGCGGGTTGGCGCTGGCGCAGCTCGTTGAAAATCTGGGTGAGCGTGGCCGTCAAGCCGTACTCAAACTGCCAGCCGGGATAATGCTGCTGGAAGCGGCGCACGTCGGACACGTACCAGATGTGGTCGCCCACGCGGTTTTGCTCCGAGTAGGAATAGCTCATTCGGTTGCCCGTAATTTCTTCGCACAAGGCAATGGCTTCCTGCATCGAGCAGTTGGCAAAGCGCCCGCCGCCTGCGTTGTACACCTCGCCGCCGGTGCGCGGCTGCTGGTAGAAGTGCCAGAACATGTTCACCAGGTCGTGCGAGTGAATGTTGTCGCGCACCTGCTTGCCCTTGTAGCCGAACACCGTGTAGTGCTGCCCGGTGATGGCGCACTTCATCAGATACGACAGAAAGCCGTGCAGCTGCGCCCCCGAGTGGCGCGGCCCGGTGAGGCAGCCGCCCCGGAACACGGCGGTTTTCATGCCGAAGTAGCGGCCGTACTCCTGCACCAGCACATCGGCCGCCACCTTGCTGGCCCCGAAAAGCGAGTGCGTGGTGTGGTCGATGCTCATCTGCTCATCGATACCGTGGGCAAAGTAGGGGTGGCTTTCGTCGATTTCCCAGCGGGTTTCCAGCTCCACCAGCGGTAGCAGGTTGGGGTTGTCGCCGTACACCTTGTTGGTGGAGGTGAAGATGAATACCGCCTCCGGGCAATGCTGGCGCGTCATTTCCAGCAGGTTCAGCGTACCGTTGGCGTTCACCGTGAAGTCGGTGAAGGGCTCGCGGGCAGCCCAGTCGTGGCTGGGCTGCGCGGCCGTGTGCACCACCAGCGCAATGTCGCGGCCGTACTCCTGGAAAATGGCCGTCAGCGCCGCCTGGTCGCGGATATCGACGGCGTGGTGGCGGTAATTGGCAAAGGTGGTCTGCAGGCGTACGCGGTTCCAGTCGGTGGAAGCCTGCTCGCCGAAAAAGTAGCTCCGCAGGTTGTTGTCGATGCCGACGATGACGTCAAACTTATCGGCAAAAAATTCGACGGCCTCGCTGCCAATCAGGCCCCCGGCCCCGGTAATGAGTGCGATTTTCATGGTATGCAGAGGAGGGGCCTAGCCTAGAATGGGTTTCAGCTGCGCCTCGTTATCGCGCAGCCAGTGGTACACGTCGGTCACAATTTGCTCGGCCGAGCGTTTGGGCGTCCAGCCGGTGAGGTTGGTCACGCGGGAATTGTCGGTGAGGTACAACTGGATGTCGGCCTGCCGGTTTTCCACCTGCGAGCTGATGGGCACGGTGTGGCCCGTCACGCGCTGGCAAATGGCCGTCAGCTCCTGCAAGCTCACGCTGATGGCGCGCCCGCCGCCCACGTTCAGGGTCTGGCCGTTCACCTGGTCGAGGTGTTCGAGCTGATACTGCACCAAATCAAACAGGTCATCCACGTGCAGAATGTCGCGCACCTGCTTGCCCGTGCCGCCGAAGCCGAAGTAACCCAGCGGCTGCTGCCAGAGGTGGCGGGCCACCCACAGCACCACCACGCCTTGGTCGACCTTGCCCATCTGCCAGGGCCCGGTAAGCACGCCGCAGCGGTTAATGACCGTGCGCATGTTATAAAAATGGTGGTACTCCTGAATTAGGTACTCCGAGCACAGCTTGGTGGCGCCGTAGAGCGAGCGGTAGCCTTCGAGCGGAAAATCCTCGGCCAGGCCGCGGGGCGAGATGCCGGCAATGGGCTGCTCGGCGCTCACCTCGAAGCGGGTTTCGGCCTCCACAGTCCTGATTTTGTCGATTTGGTTAATCGGATAAATCCGGCTCGTGGACAGAAACACAAACGCCGCGTTGTGCTGGCGGGCGTAGTTCAGGCAGTTCACCGTGCCGGCCAGGTTGGTGTTTATCAGGTAGTCGGGCGCCGAGGTGAGGCCGGCGAGCACCGAAGGCTCGGCCGAGGCTTCGATGACGGCCTCCACCGCGGGCAGGGCGTCGAAGTCTTCCTTGTTGCGAATGTCGCCGTGCACGAATTCCACCCCGGCCTCGCGTAGGCGCGGCAGGTTCAGCTCCGAGCCCCGGCGCTTGAGGTTGTCGAGGGCAAAAATGCGGCACTCGGGGTAAGCCTCGCGGAAACGCAGGGCCAGGGCCGAGCCCACGAAGCCGGCGCCGCCGGTGATGAGAAGGGACTTTAGGGGCATAGGAATAAATTCGCCCGTAAAATTGGCGACAAACCAGCGAAAAAGGCCACTCCATGGCCCGGCCGGGCGCCAGGCCCTACTGCGGGTCGTAGCGCACGTCGCCGTGGCCTTTGTACACCAACCCGCTGGCGTCCGTGGCCACGTAGTAGAGGCGGTAAAGCTCGCGGGGGCTGAGGCCGGCTTTGGGGTAGTCGAGCGCTGTAGCAAGTCCGTTCGTTGCCAGCGGCAAAGGCCCAATGCGCAGCAAAGGCTGATATTGGCGATTGACCAACACGGCCCGCAGGGTGAGTTGATTAGGGCTGGTACGGTTGCGGGGCCATACGAGCCAAGTGGTGCGTCCGCTCTCCGAAGGGTTGGGGAAAACGGTTGTTTCGCCAAATAGCTCGGTTCGTTGCGGCCCGTTCAGGTCCGCGTTCACATCGGGGAACAAGTCGCGCTCTGGCTTGTTCCAGGTGGCGTCGGTGGTCCAGTCGGTGTAGTCGCGTGGGCCCACTGGAAGGTTCTGGCCGTTGCGGTAGGTGATGCCCTGACCTTCGCCAAAGTCAACAATGGGGTTGGAATCGGAAGTGCTGCAGCTCCATAGCGCGGGCAGTAGCAGGAAGGGAAACAGGCGGCGGGGCAGGAGCACGGCAAAAGCGAATAGTGAGGAGCCAAAGGTAAAGAATCGGTAAATTGCACTGCGCCGCCAACTGCCGGGGCCGGCCTGCAACCCTGCCGCCCGGCCCGGAGTCCTTCACTCGCTTAAGCATTTCAAACCCCGCCTTTCTCTGCACATGGAAGCCGCCGTAGCCTACGTTGACATCAATGCCCCCCTGGTGGAGCGCTGCCGCCTGAACGACCGCCAGGCCCAGGCCGAAATTTACCGGCGCTACGCCAAGGCCATGTTCAACGCGGCCCTGCGCATCACCGGCGACTACGCCGAGGCCGAGGACGTGCTGCAGGAGTCGTTTCTGAGCGCCTTTCGGGAGCTGAGCAGCTACAAGGGTGATTCCTCGTTTGGCGCCTGGCTGAAGCGCATTGTGGTGAATAAAAGCATCAACTGCCTGCGGCAGCGGCGGCTGGCGCTGGTGCCGCTGGGCGAGCAGCACCACGAAGAGCCCGCCGAAGCCGCTGGCCTCTCGCCCGACGACGAGGCCGACGCCAGCTACCGCGCCGACGTGCTGCGCCGCTGCATTCAGGAACTGCCCGACGGCTACCGCGTAGTACTGAGCCTGTACTTGCTCGAAGGCTACGACCACCTCGAAATTGCCGGCATCCTGGGCATTTCCGAATCTACTTCAAAATCGCAGTACAGCCGGGCCCGGGTGCGACTGCGCGAGTTGGCCGCCCAGCGCGGCCTGAGTTAAGCCGATACCGTTACCTATTTATTACCTATTTCCACCTACTCTTCATCCTTTTTCGCCTGGCCGCGGCCACCCCATATATCCCCGCAGCCCCCTGAAACCTGGAAGAACCGTGCGTCTGTAACCCATTCATGAACACGAATAAGCCGAATTCTTTAGAAAACTTCGTCGAGCGGCACCGCGCCGATTTCGACACGCACGAGCCGCGCCCCGACCTGTGGGCTGCGCTCGAGCAGCAGCTCAACGAGCCCGTGGCCGCGCCCATCCTGCGCCTGGCCCCCGAGCCCGTGGCGGCCCCGGTAGAGGCCCCTCGCGCTAGCTGGCTGCAGCGCTACGGCGTGGCCGCGTCGCTGGCCCTGTTAGTATTTGCCGCCGGCGCCAGCGAAGCTTGGAAATCGAAACACGCTACCGCTGAGGTAGCCGCTGCTGCGGCTCCGGAAAGCACCAGCCGCCCGGCCACCGAGGCCGACGCCGCGCTCTACCAGGGCGGCAACCCGATGGCCATGTCGGCCGCCGAGCGCACCACCGGCGCCGACAGCCAGCTTGTGCGGGCCGTGCGGGGCATGGAGGCCTACTACACCAACCAGCTGGCCCGCCGCCAGCACGAGCTGAGCGAACTGCAAGGCCCCGGCATGGCCCGCGTGACGGCCGACTGGCAACTGGAGTTGGTATCGCTCGATTCGAGCTACCGCCAGCTCAAGGCCGAGCTGCTGAACCACCCGCAGCCCGATGCCGTGCTCACGGCCATGAACCGCAACCTGCAAGTACGCCTCGACATCCTCGACCAGCAGTTGCACTTGGGCGCGGCCTCGGCCCCGGAGGAACGCAACAACACAAGCTCTTTCGTGCTGGCCGATAGCCGGCGCCAGGCCGAATGAGCAAGTCGATTCACGCCGTGTCGGGCTGGGCGCTGGGCTTGTTGGTACTGCTGATGGGAATGGGATGCCCAACAACTGCGCGGGCGCAAGCCGTGCAATGGGTAGTGGGGCCGCTCACCTTCACCCGCATGCAGACTTACGTGGCCGTGGTAGCCGACGAGTATAGCCCAAGCGGCCAGCAAAACCCCGTGCCCGACCAGCCCAGCGACCAAGCCAGCATCTTGCAGGCCGAACAGCGGCGGCGCCTGAGCCGCAGCTACGCCGTGCCCAAAAGCGGCCGGTCGTTCTCGCTGGAAACGCGCTACGGCCGCGTGCAGGTGAATACCTGGAACAAGCGCGAAATCAAGGTTGACGCCGAGCTGGTGGCCCGCTCCGAAACCGAGGCCGGCGCCCGCCAGGTGCTGGATGCACTGGGCGTGCAGTGGCTGGACTACGACTGCCGCACCGGCGGCGTGGCCGTGAGCACGCAGTTTGGCCCGGCCCTGCGCGGACGGCCGGGCGGCTGCCGCTACGAGGTGAACTACACCGTGTGGCTGCCCCGCACCACGGCCCTGCGTGTGCACAACAACTTCGGCGAAGTGGCCATCAATGGCGACCTGACCGGCCCCACCGAGCTGGCCGTTGACTACGGCACCCTGCGCGCCGGCCGCCTCGACGGGCCGCGCAACCTGCTGCGCATCGGCAACGGCGACTGCTCCGTGGCCTTCGCCGGCCGCGCCAGCATCGACGCCAGCTACGCCCGCCTGCGCCTCGACGAAGGCACCACGGTGGACCTGCGCAATAATTTTTCCGACATCGACATCGGCACCGTGCAGGACCTGACGGTGCACAGCAAGTATGGCGACGTGGCTCTGGGCACGGTGCGCAACCTGCGTGGCTCGTCGGGCTACTCGCGCTTCACGGTGGACCGGCTAAGTGAAGGTCTGGACATGGCCGTGCGCTACAGCCCCGATTTTGTGGTGCGCGACATGGGCGCCAATTTCCGTCAGGTGAACCTCGACGGCGGTTTCAGCACCATTCGGTTGGGTTTTGCCGAGGCTCCCGGCTTCCGCTTCGACGTGAGCACCGAGCAAGGGCAGCTACTAGTAGATAAGAACTTCGTGCGGGTGCTCTCGCAGGAAAACGGACCCCAAACCAGCGACGTGCTGGGCGTATTTGGCGGCGCCGTGCCGGCCCATAATGCCGGGAATGTGAATATCAAGGTGCGCTACGGCACCGTGCGGTTTATTAAGTAGGGAAGAAGAGAAACAGGGAGAAGGGAAGAGGGCAGAATGCCGCTAAGGCATCACACTCGCGGCGCCTGTCATCCTGAGCAGAACGAAGGACCTTCTCACATTTGAACGCCAATTGTTCTGACGTGAGAAGGTCCTTCGCTTTGCTCAGGATGACAGGCGTTTTCTGTTCACGCCCTACCTTGCTCCGTGTTTCGCTTGCTTCTTCTTTGCCTGCTGGCCGGCCCCGCGCTGGCCCAAACCGCGCCTGCTGTGTCTGCCGCCTCCACCTCCACGCTGAAAACGCACGCCCTGCGCCTGCGACCCGGCGACGACCTGCGCCAAAGCATTACCGCCTTTGCCAAAACTCACAACATCCGGGCGGGCGCCATGGTGACGTGCGTGGGCAGCCTCACGGTGGCCACGCTGCGGCTGGCCAACCAGGAAGGGCCCAGCGTGTACCGCGGCCGCTTCGAGATAGTGTCGCTGGTGAGCACGCTGTCCGTCAATGGCTCGCACCTGCACCTGGCCATGAGCGACAGCACAGGTCGCACCATCGGTGGGCACCTGCTGGACGGCTGCCGGGTGTACACCACGGCTGAAATCGTGCTCAGCGAGCTGACGGAACTGGAATTTCGGCGCGAGCCCGACCCCACCTTTGGCTACCAGGAACTGGCGGTTTACCCGGCCGCGCCAGCCTTGCCGGAGCCCGCTTTGCCGCCCGCGAAAAAAACCAAGACCAAGGCTAAAAAATAGATGAGCTGAACATGAAGGGATAGCCGCAAATGATTATCATTGTGGCACTGTAGGCACCGCTGCTACGGCCGGCGGCCGGGAAGTTGCCTTCTTTGTCTCCTTCCCTTTTCTGTTATGTCTGCTGTTATCCGCAGAGCCTCGATGGCGCTGTTCGTGGCCGCTCCGCTGCTGAGCGTTGCCCAACAAACTCCGAATACCTGGCCCAAGCCCGGCCAACTGGTGAAAGAAGGCGTGGCCCTGCACGACAAGCAGGACTACACCGGAGCTGTTGCCAAGTACCAGGCCGTGACGCCCGGCGACTCGTCCTACGCCACCGCCCAAAGTGAGCTGGCCCTGAGCTTGAACGCGGCCGGCAAGCACGAAGAAGCTGTGGCCGCCGCCAAGCGCGCCATCGCCCTGCAGCCCTTCGAGCCCCAGACCTACAACACGCTGGCCAGCGCGCAGGAAGAGCTAAAGCAGCTGGACGCCGCCCGCGCCACCTACCAGCAGGGCCTGCACCTTTTTCCCTACAGCCAGAGCCTGTACTACAACCTGGGCGTGCTGGAATTTGCCCAGCACAACCGCGTAGCCCCGGCACTGGCCAACCTGCAGCACAGCGTGGAGCTGCACCCCTTGCACCCCAACTCGCACCGGCTGCTGGGTACGCTGGCCGCCGAGCAGGGCCAAACCGCCCACGCCCTGATGAGCTGGATTACTTGCCTGTTTCTGGCCGACGATGGCACCACCAGCCACAACGTGCTGGTGAGCGCCGAGCGCCTGTCGCAGGGCGAGCCCGTGGTGAAAGATGAGGACAAGGAAAAGCCGCTGGCGCCCAACGACGCCTTTGCCGAGCTCGACCAGCTGCTGGAAAGCAAAGTAGCCCTGCAAAAGAGCTACGAAAGCAAGGTGAAATTTCAGGCCGCGGTGGTGAAGCAGACACAACTGCTGGTGGAGAAATTTCCGGCAGATGGGCCCGCCACTGACTTCTGGATTCGCACCTACGGGCCCATGGTGAAGGCCCTGCGCCAGGGCGACAACCTGACCACGTTCACCTACCTCATCCTGCAATCGGCCGATGATAAGAAGGCCATGCAATGGGTGAAGTCGAACAAAGGCAAGGTGGAAGCCATGCTGAAAGAGGTAGTGCCGCCGCTGCTGGACATCCGCGCCCAGCAGCAGGTGGCGGGCGGCGCGCCGGACCAGCGCCTCACCGGCTGGTTTAGCGATGGCAAGCCCGAGGGCCTCGGCCCGGGCCACAACGACAAAGACAAATTCGTGCATGAGGCCGGCGAGTGGATTTCGCTGAGCAACCAAGGGGCCATCGATGCGGTGGGGCGCTACAACGCGGCC
Source organism: Hymenobacter properus (assembly GCF_015694735.1). Classification (GTDB taxonomy): domain Bacteria; phylum Bacteroidota; class Bacteroidia; order Cytophagales; family Hymenobacteraceae; genus Hymenobacter; species Hymenobacter properus. Next base: position 644,644 of record NZ_JADQDP010000002.1, read on the forward strand.
GGCGAGCGCACCGGCCCGTGGAAAGTGCTGCGGCCCGACGGCACCGTGGAGAAGACGTTCGTCTACAACGATAAGGGCGAGCGCGAGGGCCTGGCCCGCGAGTTTCATGCCAACGGCCAGCCCTCGTTCGACATTCCCTATAAGGCCGACAAGATTGAAGGGACGTTGGTGGCCTACAACGAATGCGGGGCCCGCATCGGCAGCCGCAGCTTCAAGGCCGGCAACCTGGAGGGACCCTACGCCAGCTACTACGACAATGGCCAGCTGCGCATGCGCGCCACCGTGCACAACGACAAGGTGGACGGCCTGGAAGAAGGCTTCTACCAGGACGGCACGCCCGAGTACACCACCATGATGGCCAACGGCGTGAAGCAGGGCCCATTCTTCTCTTATTACGCCGACAAAACCCCCGAGAACAAAGGCACCAACGACAAGGGCGAGCACGACGGCGCCTACACCGAATACCATCCCAACGGCACCGTGAGCGAAGAGGGCCGCTACGCCCACGGCAAGCGTGTGGGCACCTGGCGCACCTACTACACCAACGGCAAGCCTAACGTGGAGGAAACCTACGACGACAGCGGCGAGCGCCAGGGGCCGTACCGCGACTACGACGAAACCGGCCACCTCTACGCCGAAACCGAATACGCCCACGGCCGCATCACCCGCCTGCGCCACTTCGACCAAAACAACAAGCTGGTGCTCGACCAGCCCGTGAAAAAAGGCCGCGTGGCCGTGCACGCCCTCGACGCCAAAGGCAACAAGACCGCCACGGGCACCCTCGTGGACGGGCAGCTGGCCGGCGAGTGGAAGTGGTACTACGCCGACGGCGGCGTGCGCGAAATGGCGCACTACGACGACAAAGGCACCAAGAGCGGCGTTTCCGAATTTTACTACCACGGCGGGCAGGTGCGCCGCCGCCTGCAGTTTGGGCCCGATGGCGAGCAGAACGGCTACTACGAGCAGTTTTATGAGGACGGGCAGCCCTCGTCCACCGGCTATTACCTGGACGGCCAGCGCCACGGCGCTTGGAAGGACTACTACGCCGACGGCCGCGTGAGCGAAGAGTACGAGTATTTCAAAGGGGAAGTAAATGGCCCTTCGCGCAGCTACGAGCCCGGTGGCAAACTCACTCAGGAGCGCCTGAGCGAGTTTGGCACGCTGCGCCGCATCATCACCTACGATTCGCTGGGCAAAGAAATGAGCCGCGTGGAGCTGAAGCCCGACAGCAAAGGCCTGGACCTGAGCTACCCCAACGGCAAAAAGTTCTACCACGCCACCATGCTGTGCTACAACGGCAACGGCGCCGCCGCGACGTACCGGCCCGATGGCAGCCCCGAAACCACGTTCACCCAAATGGACGGCCGCCGCCACGGCCCCTTCAAAACCACCTACGCCAACGGCAAGCCCGAGCGCGCGGGCGATTACCGCGGCGGCCAGCAGCAGGGAGAGTGGCTGAGCTACTACGAGAACGGCCAGCTGCAGCGCAAGGGCAGCTACCGCGCCGGCAACGAAGAAGGCGAGTGGACCTACTACTTCCCCAACGGTCAGGTAGCCTTTGTGGAGCACTATGACGGCGGCGAGCTGCACGGCTCCAGCCGCCGCTTCAACCCCGCGGGCGAGCTGGTGGTGGAAAAAATGTATGAGCACGGCACGCTGGTAAGCTTCCGCGGGCCGGGCGAGGGCGCAGCCTTCCAGCCGCTGGCCAACCAGACCGGCCCGGTGGCCGTGGCTTTTGCCAATGGCAAGCCCGCCGCCGCCGAAACCTTCGACCACAACCAGGCCACCGGCACGGCCACGTTCTACTATGCCTCGGGCGAGGTGTTCCGGCGTTCATCCCACGTGAAAGGCCTGCGCTCGGGGCTGCTGGAAACTTTCTACCCCGGCGGCAAGCGCATGGAGGAAGAACAGTACCTGCACGGCCAGCTGCACGGCCGCAGCCGCTACTATCGCCCCGACGGTACCCTGGAGCGCGAGGAAACCTACCGCAGCGGCGAGCGCCGCGGCCCCACCACTTACTACGACGCCAACGGCAAGCCCTTACGCACCGAGGTGTACTGGAACCAGATGGTGTACGCTACCAAGTAGGACGTCTCTACCACGTGGTGCCAGCTGCCGGGGGCTGCTGCAAAATCCTGTGCAACGCGCTATTGAAAGCTGCTACAACTCATTAACTTTAATGCGACTATTCGTCAATTAGTCTTCTATTCCCTTTCCCTATCCGATGTCCAGATTCTCTCTACTGTTGCCTGCACTGTTGGTGCTGGCCGCCGCGGCCCGCGCCCAAGCGCCCAGCCAGGCTGTGGCGGAAATGAAAAAGCAGTACCCCGGCGAAAAAGCCGTGTACCTGGAAATGCGGCAGGACCTGACTGTGGAAATCCGCAACGACTCGGTGCAGGTGCTGGCCCGCCACCACGCCGATATGCTGCACCTGGATGAGCAGTCGGGCATGTACGCCGACGACCGGGTGTTCAGCTCGCACTTCAACCGCCTGCAGAAGCTGGAAGCCCGCACCATGGTGCCCAACGGCGAGAAATTCAAGACGGTGAAGGTGACGGATTTTAAAGACAAGTTCGAGATTCAGTCGGGCGTGTTTTTCGACGATACCCGCTCCACCTCGTTCTCGTTTCCGAACGTGACGCCCGGCGCCCGCACCATCACCGACTACACCGTGCGCCATGTGGACGCGCGCTTCGTGATGCCGTTTTTCGTGGGTTCCTACGTGCCCGTGAAGCACGCGGAGCTGACCATTACGGCCCCCAAGGGCGTGGTGATTGGCTACAAGACCTTCCACGCCGAAAACACGCCCATCAAATACACCAAAGAGGAAAAAGGCAGCACCGTGGTGTACCGCTGGACGGCCGACAACCTGCCCAGCCCTCCCCGCGAAGACGACGGCCCCGAGGCCAGCTACTACCTGCCGCACCTCGTGTTTTTCGTGCAGGAAGCCAACGTAAACGGCCAGACGCGCAAGCTGCTGGCTGGCGTGCCCGAGCTTTATACCATGTACGCCGACTTCGTGCGCCGCATCGACCGGCAGCCCAGCCCGGCCCTGCAGCACCGCGTCGATTCGCTGGTGGCAGGTGCCACTTCGGAGGAAGAAAAAGTGCGTCGCATCTACTACTGGGTGCAGGACAACGTGAAGTACATCGCCTTCGAGCAGGGCCTGCGCGGCTTCATTCCGCACGATGCCGGCTTGGTGTACGCCCGCCGCTACGGCGACTGCAAGGACATGGCCAACCTCACCAACGAAATGCTGCACCTGGCCGGCGTGAAAAACGCCTACCTGACCTGGGTGGGCACCCGCGACTTGCCCTACAAGTATGCTGAACTGGCCACGCCGGGCGTGGATAACCACATGATTGCCACCTACGAGCCCAAGCCGGGCCAGTACGTTTTCCTGGATGCTACCAGCAAGCACACGCCCTACGGCATGCCCTCGGCTATGATTCAGGGCAAGGAAGGCCTGCTCGGCATCGACCCCAAAAACAGCCTCGTGGTGCCCATCCCGACCATGGACAAGGCCCGCAGCGGCTTTGACGATGCTTCGGTGCTGACACTGGACGGCACCACCCTGCGCGGCACCGGCAAGCTCAGCCTGGCCGGCTACAGCAAAGTCAACCACAGCTACGGCCTCGACGGGCTGGACCGCACTGCTGAGCCCAAGTACATCAAGGCCCTGCTGGAGCGCGGCAACAACAAGTTCTTCGTCGACAAATACAGCATTGCCAACCTCGACGCCCGCGACCAGCCGCTGAGCATCAGCTACGACTACCGCCTGCAGGACTACGTGCAGCAGGTAGACGACGAGGTGTACGTGAACCTGAGCCTGGAGCGCCCCTTCGCCACCGACCGCATCGACTCGACCACCCGCAAGCTGCCGCGCTACAACGAATTCGCCCACACCGACCACACTCGCACCGAGTTGGTGGTGCCCGCCGGCTACGAGGTGAGCTACCTGCCGCCCACGGTGCAGGCCCAGGGCGACGCCCTCGGCTTCAAGGTGAGCTACGAGCGCAAGGGCGACAAAATCATCCAGGACCGCGAGGTGTACGTGAACTACCTGCTGCTTCAGCCCAAGCAGTTCGGCAGTTGGAACGCGGTAGTGAACAAGCTCGGCACGGCTTATCGCGAAGTGGTGATTCTGAAAAAGAAAAAGACCTAGCGGCACCGTTTGTCATCCTGAGCGCAGCGAAGGCCCTTCTCACGTTGGTAGCGGTAATGACTGCAAACTGTTCAAGCGTGAGAAGGTCCTTCGCTGCGCTCAGGATGACAGCCGATTATTGATTTAGAAAACAGATTGTAACCACTCTATGCGTCCTCTCTTCCTCTTCCTTCTTCTGCTAACTGCCGCCGTCGCCCCGGCCCAAACCCTGCCGCCCGACCTCGTGCACGCCGGCTACAACTGGGACGTAGCCCGCAAGCAGCGCCTGCCTATCTCGACCGCCGAGGCCGAACTGCCGGCCATCATTCTGCGCGATTTTACGAGCATAGAGTACTACTACGACAAGACGCGCAAGGACATGCGCCTGTTTGCAACCGAGCACCGCATTGTGCGCGTGAACTCGTCGGATGGCATCGAGCGCTTCAACAAGATTGTGGTGCCGGTGCTGGAAACGGGCGCGCCGGTGGACATCAAGGCTCGCACCATCAGTCCGCGCGGCGAGGTGCACGAGGTGAAAGCCGCCGACATGAAGGAGCTGAAGGACCAGGAAGGCGGCCGTGGCTTCCGCGTGTTTGCCGTAGACGGGGTGGAGAAGGGCAGCGAGGTAGAATACTTCTACACCCGTGAGCGGCGCTTCAACCACTTCGGCAGCGAGGTACTGCAAACTGATATTGCGGCCCGCGACGTGGTGTTTGAACTGATTTCGCCCGAAGCCCTGACCTTTGAAGCCCACGTGTACAACGGCCCGGCCGTGACCGTGGACACCACCATCGCCGGCCACAAGGCCCTGCGTCTCGCGCTGAAATCGGTGCCAGCCGTGCGCGAAGAGGCCTTTGCCAACGTGGCCGCCCAGCGCATGCGCGCCGAGTACAAGCTGGCCTACATTGCCAGCAAGGGCCAGGTGCGCCAGTTTACCTGGGCCGATGCCAGCCAGTACCTCTACCGCAGCATGACCGAGCTGAGCAAGGACGACGTGAAGGCTGTGGCCAAGGTGCTGGCCGCCGCTAAGCTGCCCACCAGCGGCGCACTGCCCGAGCGCATCATGGCCGCCGAAAACTACGTCAAGCTCAACTTCAACCTCGAAGAAGGCGCCAGTCCGGCCCTGAGCCAGGTGGTGGCCACCCACAACGCCCCCGAGGGCGGTTTCACGCACCTGCTGGCGGCCATCTACCGCACGCTGGGCATCGATTTTGAAGTGGTGGTGACGAGTGGCCGCGATGCTGCGCCCTTCGACGGCAGCTTCGATACCTGGAACTACCTCGACCATTTTGCGCTGTACTTCCCCGCTACTGGGCAGTACCTGGCCCCTGGCCGCCCCGAGTACCGCTACGGCATGCTGCCCGCCGATTGGACGGCTGGCTCCGGCTTGTTCATTAAGGGCGTGAAGCTGGGCAACATCGAGTCGGCCGTGGGCAAGGTAAAGGAAATTCCGGCCCTCAGCGCCGAGCAAAGCCCGCAGAACATCGACGCCACGGTGGTTTTTTCGCCCGATTTGAGCAGCAGCACCGTGAAGCTGCGCCAAACGCTGGGCGGCTACCCGGCCCTGCAAATCCAGCCCTTCTGGGCCCTGATTCCAGAGGCCAAACGCACGGAACTTATGCAGCAGCTGCAGAAGGGCGTGGTGGCCGATGCGACCAACTTCCAGAAAATGACCGTGCAAAACGTGGAGCGCGGCGTGAACCCGCTCGACAAGCCGTTCATCATTGAAGGCCAGCTCGACTCGCCCTCGCTGCTCGACAAGGCCGGCCCGCGCTACCTCTTCAAAATCGGTACGCTGCTGGGCCCCCAAACCGAGCTTTACCAGAAAGAGGAGCGGCAGTTCGACGTAGAAAACGACAACAACCGCCGCTACCTGCGCACCATCCGCTTCGACGTGCCGGCCGGCTACACCGTGCGCAACCTCAACGACCTAAACGTGGACGTTAAAGCCGGCCCCGACGCCGCCAAGCCCGACTACGACTTTAAATCTTCCTACGTGCAGCAGGGCCAGACCGTAATCGTGACAGTGGACGAAAACTACCGCCAAATCCGCTGGCCCAAAGCTGATTTCGAAGCCTTCCGCGCCGTAGTTAATGCCTCAGCTAACTGGAACAAGGTGGTGCTAGTGCTCGACAAGAAAAGCTAGCAACTGCCCGTCCTGTCATTGCGAGCGGAACGTAGCGGAGCGCGGCAATCCGTCCTCTCATCGCGACCAGCCTTGAGAAGTGATAAAGCCAATTAAAAAGCCCCGGCACTGCGTAGTGTCGGGGCTTTCTGGCAAAAGAACGTGTCTGGTGTTGACAGGACGGATTGCTTCGCTGCGCTCGCAATGACAAAACCGTAACTTCGCTCCATGCCGATTCCCGCCGATACCCCGCAAGCCGCCGCCTTCCGCCGCCAGGTGCTCAACCCCATGAAGCTGCGGCTATTCCTGCTGCGAAAGCTGCCTATGGCCTGGCTGGCGGGCCTGCGTCTCACGTCACTCACACCAGAGGCGGCCACTGTCACCATTCGCTACAAGTACCTCACACAAAACCCATTTCGCAGCATCTATTTCGCCTGCCTGGCGATGGCGGCGGAGCTGGCCAGCGGCATTCAAGCCATGATGCATGTACAGGCCGGCAGCCCGGTTTCGATGCTGGTGGTGGGGCTGCAGGGCGATTTCAAGAAGAAAGCGGTGGGCCTGATTTCCTTCACTTGCCCCGACGGCCCGCGCATTGCGCAAGCTGTGGCCGAGAGCCGTGCTACTGGCGAAGGCCGCACTGTAGAATGCACCAGCACTGGCACCGATGAAGCCGGCGACGTAGTGGCCGTGTTCCGGCTCACCTGGTCGTTTCGGGCAAAGCGGTAAGGTGCCGGGACTGTCATTGCGAGGCGCAGCCGAAGCAATCCGTCCTGTCAAAATCAGACCCTTAATAATGTGAAAAGCCCCGGTACCGCAGTGGTACCGGGGCTTTTCTAATTTAGGCTTTGTCACATTACTAAGCTGGTCGCGGCTAAGAGGACGGATTGCCACGGCCTGCGGCCTCGCAATGACAGGCGGGGTTGCCTGTCTTACTCCTTCTCCGACGTAATCACGTCCACCAGCCCATCCTCACTCACCACGATGGCGATGCACGGGTGCTCCGAGCTTTCCACGTAGCGCAGGGCCGAGTTGTAGCGGGCGCCGCGGGTGCCGTCGCCCCGGCCGGAGGCGCGCCCGTCGAGGATGACGCCAATGGAGTAGCAGTAGCCCTCGGGGTCGAGCAGCACAGCGCCGTCGATGCTGGTGACGAGGCGGGTGATAAGCGGCGTGAGCGGCACGGGTTCGATGAGCGTGCACTGCAGCTTGAGGCGGTCGGCTTCGGCCAGGGCCTCGGTGGTGATGACGAGCAGTGTGCCGTGGGGCTGGCGGCTGGCTTCGAGCACCACGTCCCAGAGGCGTTCCACCTTGACGTGGTCGGTGAGGGCGAAAGTGCGCTTGAGGGCCTTGCGGAAGCCCGTGCGATTGAGGCGGGTGTGGGGCAGGCCGGGCAGGCCGTAGTGCGAGCGCAGCAGCACGTGGCCGGCGTGCTGCAATTCCCAGGCGTAGTGCGTCACGAAGCTGATGACGAACAGGTCTTCGCGCTCGGCGTCGTAGTGACCCACTTGGCGGCCCAGGGCGTACACGCTGTTTCCATCGGCCAGCAGGTGCACATCAGGCGTTGTCATCTCCAGCAGCTTGCGTACGGCGCGGAAGTCGGTGAGGTCGGTGGGGCAGGTGAGGGCGAAAATTTCCTGCAGGTTGGGGTGGCCGCGGCGGGCCAGCAGCAACTTGCCCACACCCTCGGCGCCTTCGTAGCGCAGGCTGCTGATGGTGTTGCAGGTGCTGAACAGCTGCGTCACGGCCGGGTCGAGGCCCAGGGCCTGGGCGGGCGTGTCCATCAGGGCCCGGCCGGCGCTGCGCAGCAGTTCCTCGCTCTCGCGGGGCCGCACGAAGAAGCCCATGCCGGCGGCCGCTTCTTTCAGCGCCTTCACGGTTTCGTCGTTGAAGCGGTGCATGGCGGCCACCAGCAGCGAGGGCGCCAGTGGCCGGCCGCTGGTGTAGTAGCGGTGCGGGCGCAGCGACGGGTAGGCTCGCAGCGGCTTGCGCTGCATGCGCAGCACCGTCACCACAAAGTGGCCGTGCATCTCCACGGGCCAGCCGGCGAAGTGCTGGTGCGGCGCATTCTCGTCCAACTGGTCCAGCGTTTCCTGCACGGCCTCGCGGATGCCAATTACCTCGTGCTTGCGGCGTACCATGTCGGCCGTTACGTCGTTGTTTTCGACGTAGGGCGGGGGCGTGGTAAGCTGAATGACTTTGCCCCGCGCCACGGCCCCGTCGAAGGGCTCGCTGGGCAGGCCGCAGTCCTCGGGCTCCAGGCAGCGGGCGCACTGCGTGGGGTCGGCGGGCAGGGCCAGCAGCAGCACATACGGCTTCAGGTCGTCGTCGAGAAAATCGAACAGGTCATTCGCCAGGCTTTGGGCGGCTTCACGGTAGCGGGTTTGGTGGGCCCAGAGCAGGGTGGGAGAGGTGGCGAGAATGAGGGAGGGAATCATGAGAACAGCGTAAAAAGATGGCGCAATATCCCTCCCCAAGACCCCACCAGTCGGGGGCTGCTCAGGAAGAACTTATCAAACCACCAGCTTATAACTGGAATAAAACAGGCAAAAGCATCTTTTGCTTTATCGGCTTGCCCTGAAAAATGGCGGGCTCCCATTTAGGTGCGGCTTTGATAAGGCGCAGGGCTTCCTCGTCGAGGCCGGAGCCCAGGCGCCGGGCCACGCGCACGTCGGTAAGGCTGCCGTCGGGCTGCACCATGAATTCCACCATCACCTTGCCCTGAATCTTGCGCTGCTTGGCCAGCAGGGGGTATTTCTGGTTTTTCTCAATCCAGTCGAAGAAGGCCTGGGTGCCGCCCACGGGTTGGGTGGGGCGGTCGGGGGCCACCACGGGCCGCACATTGGGATTGGCCGAAGCCGCAATGTCGGCCGCGGGCGTGAGGATGGGCCGCTCCTTGCCCGGCGTGCCCACCGTGACGGTGCTGCCCGGCGACATCACGAACGACACGGGCACCACCACGCGCTGGCGCACCACTTCGTTGCGGTGGTGGCGGGCCGGCGTCCACTTCGGGGCGCTCTTGATGAGGCGGATGGCCTCGGCATCAAGCTCCGGCGACAGCGGGTTTTCCACTTTCACCTCGTTCACGGTGCCGGTTTTCTCCACGATAAAACTCACCTTCACCGTGCCCTGAATGCCCTTTTGCATGGCACTGGCGGGGTATTTCTGGTGGTCGGCCAGAAACTGGGCGTAGCGCTCGGTGCCGCCGATGGGCACGGCCGGCTGGGCCACCGAGTCGTACACGGTGCCGCTGGCGGGCTTGGGCGGCATTTTGAGCTTTTGAGCCTGGGCGCCGAAGCCAAGGGCGCAGGAGAGCAGTAGAGGAAGGAGGATTTTCATGCGGTTAGCTAAATAAATTCGTCGGGGATGTGTGCAAATAACGGTACTTGGAACACAGCCCACTGAAAAAACCTTGCCAGCCGGAGCCGTTAAATGGGCTGACGTGCGGCCCGGCGTTTTACTTTCGCCCTGTCGCACCAAATTTTACTTTTCGCATGGCCGAGTCCGCCGCCACCTCCCGCGCCCCCGAGCCCGTGGGCGCCTACCCCTACACCCGCCGCGTGGGCAACCTGCTGTTTCTCTCGGGCGTGGGCCCGCGCCAGCGCGGCCAGAAGGCCATCCCCGGCGTCGAGGTCGACGAAGACGGCAACATCCTGCAATACGATTTCGAAAGCCAGTGCCACGCCGTGTTCCAGAACGTGCGCTACATTCTGGAAGAAGCCGGCGCCAAGTGGGACGACCTCGTAGACGTGACCGTGTTTCTGACCAATATGAAGGACGACTTTCCGGTGTACAACCGCCTCTACGCCGAGTACTTCGCCACGGCCCAGCCCTGCCGCACCACCCTCGAAATCAATTGCCTGCCTACGCCCATTGCCATCGAGCTGAAGTGTATCGCGGCCTTGTCGAACTAGCGGGTATCGAACAGGGGAAGCACAACCACGAGCGTCCTTTTTAGGTTAAAGCCGGTCATATGTATGTACGCAGCAACCTCCGGTGGGGCATCGTTTGGCGGCTCACCTGGCGCAGCCTGGTGATATTCACCATTTATAACACGCTAGTTTGCTTTCTCTACGGGCCGCTCGACATTCACGTGCTCGATATTCCGTGGCAGCCGGTGGCGCTGCTGGGCACGGCGGTGGCCTTCTACATTGGCTTCAAGAGCAATGGCTCCTACAACCGGTTTTGGGAGGGCCGACAGCTGTGGGGCAGCATCGTGAACGTGAGCCGCGTGTGGGCCATTCGGGTGTTCGATTTTGTGCAGCCCGAAGGTTCCGTCGACCCCAGCGCCCAGGCCGGAATGGCAGCCCTGCACCGCCGCCTGGCTTACCGCCACGTGGCCTGGTGCAACGCCTTGCGCCTCCACCTGCGCCGCCAAACCGCCGAGCTGTGGGACGCCGAAGTGGCGCCCTTCCTGCCCCCGACCGAAGCGGCCACGGCCAAAAACCTCAGCAACCCGCCCACCCACCTGCTGCGCCGCCAAAGCAGCGAGCTGCGCGAGCTGGTGGAGCAGGGCCTGCTCACCGAGTTTCGCCAGGTGGCCCTGGCGCAGACCATTCAGGACTTGTTCAACGCCCAAGGCGGCTGCGAGCGCATCAAAAACACGCCTTTTCCGCGGCAGTTCGCGTTTTTCAGCTTTGCCTTTGTCTGGATTTTTGCGGCCGTGCTGCCCTTGGGGTTGGTGGAGGAATTCGACCACCGCATTGCCCTGGGTCAGTACCACGTGTGGCTGATGGTGCCGTTTTCGGTGCTGGTGTCGTGGGTGTTCAACGTCATCGAGCTGGTGGGCCACACCAGCGAAAATCCCTTCGAAAACGATGTGCACGACGTGCCGATGACGTCCATCTGCCGGAGCATCGAAATCGACATCCGGGAGCTGCTCCAGGAAACCGAGCTGCCCGCCAAAGTGCTGCCGGTGAACGACGTGCTCTATTAAGCCAGCGAAAAGAGAAAGGCCGTCGTGCCGGGCGATGTTTCGCTCAGCACGACGGCCTTTTGCATGCTCTGGCTGCTCAAAGGCAGCGCAGGCACCCTACTTTATCACTTCAATCCAGGTTTTGCTCTCCTGCCGGCGGCCGGCGCAGTCGGTGTATTCCACCTGGTAATAGTACATGCCGGCGCTGTTGTCTTCGGCTTTCCAGCCCTTGGTGGCGTCGTTGCTTTCGTACACCTTGCGGCCCCAGCGGTTGAACACGCGGAGGCGGTAGCCGGTCACGTCGCTGATTCTGAGCTTCAACTCCTCGTTTTGGTCGTCGCCGTTGGGGGTGATGACGTTGGGGAATTGCGGCACGGCGTCGCTTTTCACGGTGAGCGAAGTGGTGGCCGTGGCCGGGCAGGCGCCGCTGCTGGTGTAGCTCACGGTGTAGGTGCCGGCCGTGGAGTTGCCAATGTCAATAAGGCCCGTGCTGGCGTTGAGGGCCAGCCCGGCCGGCGTGGCCGTAAACGTGCCGCCTGCGGGCTGGAACGTGGGCGCGCCGCTGCTGCCCACCCGGCAATAGGTGCTGGCCGGATACGCCAGCGAAGCCACCGCGCGCACCAGCGTGATGGACGTGCTGGCCACGGCTTGGCAGGAGTTCGGGATAGTGTAGGTCACGGTGTAGGTACCCGGCGTGGAGGCCGTCAGGTTCACGGCGCCGGTGGTGGCGTCGAGCACCAGGCCCGCGCCGCTGGTGAAGGTGCCGCCCGCGGGCGTGAAGCTCGTGGGCACCACCGTTTGGGCGGGGCCGCCGGCGTTGCCCTGGCAATAGGGGCCGGTTGGGTAGACCACCGTGGCCGAGGCGGGCGGCACGGTCACGGTCACGGCCGAGGAGTTGCTCGACTGCAGGCGGCAGGTCACCACGGCGCGGTAGCGCGTCGTCACCGAGGGCGTTACGGTGTAGAAGGTGGAGGTGGCACCGGCGATGTTGTTGTAGGTAGTGCCGCCGTCGGTGGAGGCCTGCCACTGGTAGGTGATGCCGCCCGTGGCCGAAGCGCCCGTGAGGCCCAGCACCACCTGCTGGCCGGGGCACACGCTGGCGGGGTTGGCAATGGCCGTGCCGCCGGTGGGCACGCCCAAGCAGTTGGAGCCCAGGCTGATGGCCATCACGTTGAGCACCGGGTCGACCACCGATTTGATGACCGTGATGCTTTGTACCGACTTGCTGTAATTGGCCACCGATAAATTCAGGCGCACCTCGTACAGACGCGGGTTGTTGGGAGTGATATCAATGGCGTTGGTCACGTAGCTGACCCGGCTGCCCACGTTGATAGCGGGCGTAATGGTGCCGTTAAACCAGTCCGGCACGGTCACGCCGTTAAAGGTCTGGTTGGTGCCGTCGGTGAAGTTGACCCTGAATATCTTATCGGCCGCGGTGGTGCCGTTGCCTTCCGTGGCCAACACCATGACTTCGCTGCACGGCTGGGGGTTGGTGAGCGTGAGGGTAGCGGGGTTGGCGCGGTTGTCGCCGTCAATGCGCAGCGAGTTTGGCCCGGTATAAGACGCCAACTGAAAGGTCAGGCCTGTGGTGCTAATGCTGTTAATCGTGCCGTTAGCCGGCAGCGCATTGCTCGCATTCAAACCTGGAAAAGTGGAGCTGGCAAAACACCAGCGCACTGTCGGAATGCCACGGTCCACCGAATTGGTGGTTGTGGCGGCGACGTTGGAATTGGGCCCCTCGGCGACGACGTCATCTGTGAAGCCCGTGACAGCAGCGGGCACATACACGGTTTGTGCCCGGGCGGTGCGCAGCGCCCCCGGGCCCAGCAGGGCGAACAGAAGGGCCAGATGGGTAATTTTTGTTCTCATTGGGTGATGAGGGGTGAAAGAATGAAGGGGTGGTGAAGAAAACAGCCGAGTATTCAGCTACCTGGGGGCAAATTAGCCACAATAAACGTTTAAGCAACGACAATTTTCATGCCTCAATCCGGGCGCTACCGCGGGAGGGCTGCCTGAGTCCCACTATTTTCAGTTGGGTGGCCGGCGCAGACGAAGCAACATGCCTCTCAGGAGCTGAAAACGGCCTTTTAGGCGGCATGCCGAGTAAGCTCAACCTAACGCCACCGCCGGGCCTGGCGTAAGAAAGCAAGTCCTTTTTCCTTTCCATCATGCCCAACAAGTTCCCCAACCCCGCCCGCACCTCCGGCACCACCAATACATCGTGGTTTGGCACAGCGCCTACCTTGCCCACCTTCGAGCCTCTCACCGAAAACGCCTCGGCTGATGTGGTCATCGTGGGCGGCGGCATTGCCGGCCTCACCACGGCCTACCTACTGACGCGCGAGGGCCTCGACGTGCTGCTGCTCGAAGACGGCGAACTGGCCAGCGGCGAAACTGGCCGCACCACCGCCCACCTCTCCAACGCTCTCGACGACCGGTATACCACCCTCGAAAACCTGTTTGGGCAGGAAGGCGCCCGCCTGGCCGCCGACAGCCACACCACGGCCATTGCGGCCATCGAAGGCATTGTGAAGAAAGAGAAAATCGACTGCGACTTCACCCGCCTCGACGGCTACCTGTTCCTGCCCGCCAACGGCAGCAGCAAGGAGCTCAGCGAAGAGCTGGAAGCTGCCCACCGCGCCGGTCTCACCCACGTAGAGCACCTCTCCGAAGCCGGCACCACCGGCTTCGAGCCCGGCGAATGCCTCAAGTTCCCTAGCCAAGGCCAGTTTCACATCCTGAAGTACCTGATTGGCCTCACCACCGCTATTACCAAAAAAGGTGGCCGCATTCACACCAATACCCGCGTGAGTGAGGTGCACGGCGGCGCCAACGCCCACGTCGTGACCGCCGATGGCGTCGAAGTGAAGGCCCGCAAGGGCATTGTGGTGGCTACCAATACGCCCTTCAACGACCGGGTGGTGATGCACACCAAGCAGGCCGCCTACCGCACCTATGTGGTGGCCGCCCGCGTGCCCAAAGGCAGCATCACCAAAGCCCTGTACTGGGACACGGCCGACCCCTACCACTACGTGCGCCTGCAGGAGGTAGAAGCCGGCCCGCGCGGCGGCGCGGCCAACTACGACCTGCTGATAGTGGGCGGCGAAGACCACAAAACCGGTCAGGAAGAGCACCCCGAAGCCCGACTGCGCTGCCTGGAGGAATGGACTCGCGACCGGTTTTCGATGGTGAAGGACTTCGACTACCGGTGGTCGGGCCAAGTGATGGAGCCGCAGGACGGGCTGGCCTACGCCGGCCGCAACCCCCTCGACTCGGACAATGTGTTCATCATCACCGGGGACTCGGGCCACGGCATGACGCACGGCACGCTGGGCCCCATGATTATCACCGACCTCATCCAGGGCCGGCCTAACCCCTGGGCCGACCTCTACGACCCCGGCCGCATCACCGTAAAGCGCGAAAGCGCCCAGGAGTTCATTAAGGAAAACGTGAACGTGGCCTTCGAATACACCGACCTGCTGACCGGCGGCGACGTGAAAACCCCCGAGGAAATTCCGGTGGGGGAGGGCGCCGTGCTGCGCCGCGGCCTGAGCAAAGTGGCCGTGTACAAAGACAACCAAGGCGCCACCCACGAGTGTTCGGCCATTTGCCCGCACCTGGGCTGCGTGGTACACTGGAACAACCTCGAAAAAAGCTGGGACTGCCCCTGCCATGGCTCGCGCTTCACGGCGCTGGGCGAGCTGCTGAACGGCCCCGCCGGCACGGGCCTGGCCCCGGCGTAGGCCCCGGCTGTCATCCTTTATTCCCATATCCTTCCTTTCCATCCATGCCTTCCCGCAAAACCAAAACCCACCCCAAGAAGGAAGCCGAGTCTACCTGCTTGCCGCCCAAGGGCATCCTCATTGCCATTGGCGGGCACGAAGATAAGTCGCCTGCTCCGGGCACCGACCCCGAGGCCGAATACGCGCCCGATTCCATTCTGCGCCGCTTCGTGAGCGAGGTGGGCCCCAACAAAAACATTCTGATTGTGCCCATCGCCTCCGAAGAACCGAAGGCGGCTGCCAAAGACTACCTTGACTTATTCAATAGCCTGGAAGCCGGCAAAGTGGACGTGCTTGACTTGCAAAACCGCGAGCAGGCCCATAGCGAAGAGGCCCTGCGTCAGCTCGAAGAAGCCGATGGCTTCATGTTCACGGGCGGCGACCAGCTGCGCCTCACGGCCCTGCTGGGGGGCACGCCCTGGCTGCGGCGCCTCAAGGAGCGGTTCACGCACGAGGAAATCGTGATTGCGGGCACCAGCGCCGGCGCCGCTGCTATGAGCACGCCCATGATTTACCAGGGCCGCGACAACCAGGGCATGCTCAAGGACGAAATTCACGTGACCACCGGCCTGCAGTTCGTGCACGACGTGGCCATCGACACGCACTTTGTGGCGCGGGGCCGCATCATCCGCATGGCCCAGATTATTGCCACCAACCCCGGCTGCATCGGCTTGGGCCTGGAGGAAGACACGGCCGTGGTTATCCGCGACGGGCGCGAACTCGAAGTCATCGGCAGCGGCGTGGTGACGGTGGTCGACGGCCAGGATTGCACCGACACCAACATTCACCGCATCAAATCGGGCGAGGCCATTACCATCCGCGACCTGCGCGTGCACATCCTGAGCTGCGGCGAGTTTTACACCCTGCCGGTGCAGGAAGACATGCACCGCTAGCGCGACAGGTAATTAAGAAGTAGAATCGAAGGGGGATGGAAGGCCTGAGTTGCTTTCCATTCCCTTTGTGTTTTACGCTATTTTTGAGGATGAAACAGCGGCCCCAATTCCTGAAACTGCTGCGGCATCCACGGCCACTGTTGTGGCTGTTGCTGCTGGGCTGCTTGTGGGGCGGCTGCAAAAAAGAAACGCCGGAGCAGCTGGTGCCGGAAGCCAACATCAGCCCGCTGCCGGCCCTGGCGCCCCGCGACGTGGTGCTGTACGAGGTGTTTGTGCCCGATTTCAGCGCGGCCGGAACTTTCGATGGCATGCTGCCGCGGCTGGACTCGCTGCAGCAGCTGGGCGTGAACACGCTCTGGTTGATGCCGTTGCACCCTACGCACAACTCGCCCTACGCCGTGGACGACTACACCGCCGTGAACCGCGAGCTGGGAGACCTGGCTGCCTTCGACCGGCTGGTGGCCGCCGCGCACCAGCGCGGCCTGCGCGTGCTGCTCGATTGGGTGGCCAACCACACTTCGTACTACCATCCCTGGATTCAGCAGCACCCCGACTGGTACACCCGCGACATCAACGGCCAGATTGCGCATCCCAACCCGCAGTGGACCGACGTGGCTGACCTTAATTACAACCAGCCCGCCTTGCGCCAGGCCATGATGGCCGCTATGAAAACCTGGGTGACCGAGCACGCCATCGACGGCTTCCGTTGCGACGCGGCCGACCTCGTGCCCGACGACTACTGGCAGGCGGCCATTGCAGAGTTACGTCAAGCCAACCCCAACCTGTTTTTCCTGGCCGAAGGCAGCCAGACCAGCCATTACGCCGCCGGCTTCCAGCTCACTTTTGGCTGGGACTTCTACAATGCCCTGCAGCGCGTCATCATCAACCAGGCCCCGGCCGCCGCGCTAGCCGCTGCCCACACCCAGGAAATGCAGAGCGTGCCTGCGGGCAGCTACCGCCTGCGTTTCACCACCAACCACGACGAAGTGCAGCAGGGCACGCCCGCCTTGCGCTTTGGCAGTGAGGCCGCCGCCCGCGCCGCCTACGTGGCCACGCTGGCCTTCGGGGCCGCGCCGCTTGTCTACAACGGGCAGGAAGCCGGCGACCCGGCCCAGCTCAACAGCCCCACCCGCACACCCATCCGCTGGAGCTACGACCCCACGGCGGCCACGTTCTACCGCGGCTTGCTGCGGGTGTACAACGCTCAGCCGGCCCTGCGCTACGGCCCAGCCGAGTATTTCGACCAGGCACCCGGTGCCGTGGTGGTGCGCCACCGCCTCAACGGGCAGGAAGTAGTGGTGCTGGTGAACCTGCGCAACACTGCCGTGTCGGTGCCGTTGCCGACCACGCTGCAAGGCGCGGGTTGGACGAATTCATTGACGAAAATGCCGATGGGCAGCCCGGCCACCGTGCCGCTGGCCGCCTATGGCTACGCCGTGTGGCAACGCTAAACCGGCCGCCTGCACGGCCGCCCTGGGCAACTGCGGCGGGCTGCCTGCGTAATTTTGGCGTGATGAAAGCCGTAAAATTTGCTTGGAACCGCGGGCTGGGGCAACATGCCGTGTGTGTAGCAGCGCTGGCCGTAGCCCTATCGGCCTGCCAGGCCGACCAGCACCGCCTGGCCCAGCTTGAAGCCACCCAGCAGCAGCAGGCCCGCGAGCTAGCCGCCCTGCGCCAGCAGCTGGCCGAAAAGGAAGAAGAAGTGGCTCAGCTCGAAACCTGCGTCGACGACCTTGAGAACGCCGTGTACGAGGATGAGGGCGACTCGGCGGCGTACGATGAAGAAGAAGGGAGGCCCAGCACGACGACGCTTTGAGGTAGGGGTTGAGAGCAGGGGCACATCTGTCATCCTGAGCGTAGCGAAGGACCTTATTAAGTGAGAACGGCTTGCAGTATATCATCCATGCTGCGTTCAAGCGTGAGAAGGTCCTTCGCTGCACTCAGGATGAGAGACGTCCCTTAACTCTTAACTTATCCTCCCGTTTATTCGCAGCGAGTCCGCGCTTTCTCCGAATGAACACCTATTCCCGCCGCATTAGCTATTTCCTGTCCGGGCAGCACTTTTCTGATGGCGTCCGCACCACGGTGTCCATCCTGCTGCCGGCGCTGCTGCTGGCCCAGTGGGGGCATTTCGACCTCGGCCTCACCATCTCAACCGGCGCCGTGTGCGTGAGCGTGACCGACACGCCCGGCCCCGCTGCGCACCGCCGCAACGGCATGCTGGCCGCCCTGGGCATGGTGCTCGTCACCTCGCTACTCACCAGCCTGGCGGCCACCAGCGTGTGGCTGCTGGGGCTCGAAGTGGGCCTGCTCAGCTTCGGCTGCACCATGCTACTGGTGTGGGGCGCGCGGGCCGGGGCGGTGGGCACGGCGGGCCTGCTCAACGTGGTGCTGATGCTAGCCCACCCGCCCGCGCTGGCCGAGGCGCTGCCCCACGCTGGCCTGCTGCTGCTGGGCGGGCTGTGGTACGCGGGCCTGGCCATGGTGACCTACCAGGTGCTGCCCTACCGGCCGGCCCAGCAGGCGCTGGGCGAGTGCATCCATGCCCTGGCCCGCTTTCTGGAGCTGAAAGCCAAGTTCTACAACCCCGCCACGGCCCTCGATGAGGACTACCGCGAGCTGGTGGCCCAGCAGGTGGTGGTGAACGAAAAGCAGGAAGCCGCGCGCGACATCCTGTTCCGCACCCGCCAGATTGTGAACGAAACCACCAGCACCGGCCGCCGCCTGGTGCTCACCTTCGTCGAAACCGTGGACCTCTACGAACGGGTGACGGCCGGCTACTACGACTACGCCGCCGTGCGCGCCAGCTTCGGCCAGAGCGGCGTGCTGCCCTACATTTCCACGCTCATCCGCCACATCGCCACCGAGCTCGACCACCTCGGCGTGGCCATTCAGGCCAACCGGCCCTACGAGGGCACGGGCCCCGACCTGAGCGACGAATGGATGCGTCTGCAAGCCCGCATCAGCGCCCTCGACAACGAGGCCGAAAGCCACACCCGGGTGCTGAAGAAAATTCTGGTGAACCTGCGCGACATCATCCGACGCATTGGCAACATCCGCCGCTACTTCGACGAAAGCCTGGTTAAGTCTGCCGTGCCCAGTCGCGCCGCCGAGCACACCCGCTTCGTGGCTCACCAGGAAATCGAAGCCCAGGCCCTGAGTCAGAACTTCACACTCAAATCCAGCGTGTTTCGCCACTCGGTGCGCATGACGGTGGCCTGCCTGGTGGCCTTCGTGGTGGCCGAAAGCCTGTGGCACGGCCAGCACAACTACTGGATTCTGATGACGGTGACCATCATGCTCAAGCCCGGTTTCAGCCTCACGCGCCAGCGCAACCAGGAGCGCATCATCGGCACGCTGGCGGGCGGGGCGCTGGGGGCTGCCATTCTTTGGGCCCTGCCCTGGACGGAGGTGCGGTTCGGTGTGCTGGTGGTGTTTATGATACTGGCTTACAGCTTCCAGCGCACCGTGTACCTGGCTACGGTTATATTCCTGACGGCTTACCTGCTCATCATGTTCAGCTTTCTGGGGTTGAGCTACATTGGGGTAGCCGAGGAGCGCATCACCGACACGCTAATTGGCTGCGCCATTGCGTTTTCGGCCGGCTACCTCCTGTTTCCGAGCTGGGAATCGGAACAGCTAACCGACTATATGGCCGCTGCCCTTAAGGCCAACCTGGCCTACCTGCGCCAGCTGGCCAACCGGCTGGCTGGGCGCCCGCTGCCGCCGCACGAGTACCGCCTGCTGCGCAAAGACGTGTACGTGAGCGGGGCCAACCTCGCGGCGGCCTTCCAGCGCATGCTCACCGAGCCCAAAAGCAAGCAGCATTGCCCTTCCGAAACCCACGAGTTTGTGGTGCTGAACCACATTCTTTCCTCCAACATTGCCGCCCTCACCGGTACCCTGCGCGAGGCCGCGCCCGCCGTGCCGCCCTTCGCCGCCGAGGGTCGCCGCGCCCTCACCAGCGCCGCTGCTGCCCTGCAAAAAAGCCTGACCCGCATAGCCCCTGCCGCCCCCGAGTCAGGCCCCGAGCTACCACCCACCGAACCCGCCGTGCCCGCCGATGCCGACGACAAGTCGCTGCTGGAGCAACTGGTCTTTCTGCAGAAGGTGAGCGGAGACATTGGGAAGGTGACGGAAGTGCTGGTGAAGTAAGCCGCCTGTCATTGCGAGCGCAGCGAAGCAATCCGTCCTGTCAACACCAGACACGTTCTTTTACCAGAAAGCCCCGGCACTACACAGCGCCGGGGCTTTTTTAGGTCTTTGTCACATTAGAAGGCTAGTCGCTGAGAACAGGACGGATTAGCTTCGCTGAACTTCGTTTGCCACGGGCTGTGCCCTCGCGCTGACAACTCACCAATCCACCAATCCGCCACTACCCCGGCAAGCTCACTACTACCCGCGTGCCTGTTTCCGGCGTTTCGATGCGGACGCTGCCGCCCAGGTAGGCCGCGCGGGTGCGCACGCCGCGCAGGCCAATGCCTGTGCTGGGCGTGTCTTCGCCGCGCCCGAAGCCGCGGCCGTCGTCCTGCACGCAGATTTCAAGGGCGGCCAGGCGGCGGCGCAGGTGCACCTGCACGTGGTGGGCCTGAGCGTGGCGCACGGCGTTATTCAGCAGCTCGGCCACAATACGATAGGCGGCCGACTGCACGGCCGAGGGCAGGTTGTCGAGGTTGTCGTCGAGCTTCGCCTCCACGTGGGGGGTGCCGTTCAGGTTGAAGGCGTCGCAGAGGGCCGCCACGGAGGTGCTCAGGCGGTTGGTACCCGGCGCCGAGGGCAGCAGCGCGTGGCTGAGCTGGCGCACCTGCCCGTAGAGCTGGCCCAGAATTTCTTCGGTGAGCAGGCCAATGGTGGCGGCGTTGGGGGCGGCGGCCAGGGCATCGCGCACGGCGTTGCTTTGCCAGGCCATGTGCAGGGCCGCCAGGTTGGGGCCCAGGGCGTCGTGCAGCTCGCGGGCCAGCTGCTCCCGCTCAGCATCCTGCGCCGCGATGAGGCGGGCGCCCTCCTCGTTGCGCTGCTGCAGGCGCCGGATGCGCAGCTGGGCGTTTTGGCGCAGGGTGTGGCGGAAGCGGCCGGTGAGCAGCGCGCCCAGCACCAGCAGCTCGGCAAACAGGCCCCAGGCCAGTGTGTTGGGGTAAATGGGGTTGAAACTGGTCAGGCCCAGGTGGTTTAGCCAAAAAACGCCGTAGCCCACAAAAAAGAAAAAATAAGTGAGCGCATAGAAGGCTGCCAGCCGCCGCCAGTGCCGCCTCAGGAAAGCCGAAATCAGCAGCACCCAGCCGTAGCCAAACACCAGCACCATGAGCAGCTCGCGGCTCCAGTTCAGCGTTTCTACCACGGTCAGGCTGTGGCGCACCGCCCACGGAAACAGCGCTGCATACACCGCCACAAACGCCACGGCGGCCACCGCCAGCCCGGTGCCAGCGCGGTAAAGCCGCGTTTGCCCCGGCCAGCGCAGAAACAGCTGCATGATGCAGATGCCAGCTGCCCCGGCCAGAATCATGAAATTGTATTGGCCCACCGACCACAGCAGGCGGTAGAGCCCGGCCGGCAGCAGCATGGCGTCCAGCCCGTCTTCCATCATCAAAAACAGCGTCACGGCCGCTACGTAGGCGATGTACCACAAGTGAATCCGGTCGCGCAGAAAGGCAAACAGCACCAGGTTGAACAGGGCACTGCCCAGGTAGAAGCCCAGCAGCCACACCCAGTGCCGCTCAAACGGAAAGCCCATTTCCCAGGCCAGAAAATGCTCGACGGTTTCGATGTAAGTGGGCAAGTACACGCCGCCGGTGTGTGCATCAACGCGCAGCAGCAGCACCGCCGACTCGCCCGCGCCCAACTCGAACGGGAAGCTGATGGAACGGGCCGGAAATTGCCGCTCGGCCGCCGGCACCCACGAGCTGGCCGCCCCAATCTGCCGGAAGTTGGCCTCGCCCGGGCGGCGGCAGTAGAGCGCGGCGCTGTCCACGAAATTGAAGATGCTCCACACGAAGCGCAGGCGCCGGGCCTCGGTGTTGCGCACGGGCAGGCGCAGCCACACCCGCTCGTGCAGCAGCCCCAGGTTGAGGGTTTTGTGCCAGGGCCCGGGCCGGAAACGGCCGGCGCGCCAGGCAGCTTCGGCCCGCTCGGGGTTGGGCGCCGGGCCAAAAGGCTCGGTGTAGTAGCGGTACGCTTCGGAGACGTGGGCGCCTTTGGGGTCTTTCAGCAGCAGGGTGTCGCGCAGGTGCGGCGGCAACTCGGCCGCCTGCGTGGGCACGCTCAGCACACTCCCCACAAGCAGCAAAACCCATAGAAGAATTCTCATAGGCCAATGGTCAAGCATAACAGGCTTGCCAAGTACGTATGAAGTCAGCGAAAATTTCTTTTTATTAAAATAAAAATCCATTTGCCAGCTTGCCGGGTAATGGCAAGCTGGCAAATGGATTCGCTCAACTAATTGATGTAATTGCTACTTCGCCGCCGTGCCTTCGGGCTTAAGCGTGCGGCCCAGCCAGTCGAAAAACACGCGCTGCCACAGAATGGCGTTCTGCGGCTTCAGAATCCAGTGGCCCTCGTTGGGGAAGTAGAGAAAGCGGCTGGGGATGCCGCGCAGCTGGGCCGTACCGAAAGCTTCCATGCCCTGGCCCTCAGGCACGCGGAAGTCCTTGCCGCCGTGGATGACGAGGATGGGCGTGTCCCAGTTCTTGGCAAACTGCTGCGGGTTGAAATCGGTGTAGGATTTCGCCGGATTGGCGTCCCAGGGCGCGCCGCCCATGTCGTGCTTGGCGAAAAACATTTCCTCGGTGCTGGGGTACCAGCTGGTGAGGTTGTAGAGGCCGCAGTGGGCAATGAAGGTCTTGAAGCGGCCTTCATGCTTGCCGGCCAGGTAATACACCGAGTAGCCGCCGTAGGAGGCGCCTACGCAGCCGCGCCGGTCTTTGTCCACGTAGGGCTCCTTGCTCACGTCATCAATGGCCGAGAGGTAGTCGCGGATGGGCTGCCCACCCCAGTCGCCGGAAATGGCGTCGTTCCACTGCCGGCCAAAGCCGGGCAGGCCGCGCCGGTTGGGCGCCACCACTATGTAGCCGTTGGCCGCCATCAGCTGGAAGTTCCAGCGGTAGCTCTGGCTCTGGGTGATGGGGCTTTGCGGGCCGCCCTGGCAGTAGAGCAGCGTGGGGTACTTCTTGCTGGGGTCAAAATCGGGTGGGTAAATGACGTACACCTGCATCTGCTTGCCGTCGGTGGTGGTCACGCGGCGGTCTTCCACCTTGCCCATTTTAATACCGGCCAGCTCCTGCTGGTTGATGGTAGTGAGCGGGGTTTCCTTGCCGGTTTTCAGGTCGAGCCGAACGAGGTCGGCGAAGGTGCTCAGCGTGGTGCGGTTGGCCACGGCCTGGTCTTTGCCCACCAACTCAAAGGCGTTGTAGTTCTGCGCGCCCTTCGTGAGCTGGCGGATTTTGCCGCCCTTGCTGGGCACTGCAAACAGCTGCTCGGTGCCTTCCACCACGGCCACGAAGTAGATGGTTTTGCCGTCGGCGCTCCAGCGCACGTTGGCCGCGCTCAGCTCCGAGCCTTTGGTAATGTCTTCGCGCTTCTTGCTGGCGAAATCATATACCACGATGCCGTTGCGGTCGCTCTCGAAGCCGGGCGTGGCCATGCTTAGCCAGGCCACCTGCTTGCCATCGGGCGAGAAGCTGGGCTCGGTGTCGTAGCCGCCCAGGCCCTCGCTCAGGTTCACGGTCTGGGCGTTGTGAATATCGTAGAGGTAGATGTCGGAGTTGGTGCTTTCGGCCTCGGCCTTGCCCGTGAGCTTGCGGCTGGTATAAGCCAGGCGGTAGCCGTCGGGCGAGAAAGCCAGCTGCTCCGAGCCGCCATCCGGCATCAGGGGCGAGTCGAACTTCTCGCCGGCCATCACGTCCTTGCCGTAGCCGGTGGGCCGGCCGTCGGTGCCCAGCGGCTGGAAGAACACGTGGCTGGCCAGGTGGTCGTCCCACACGTTCCAGTGGCGGTAGTTCAGGTCGTCGATGATTTTGGCGTCGGCCTTGGGCAGGTCTGGGAACATGTCCAGGGTGCTCGGGCTCGATTTCACGTCCTGTGTGTACAGAATGAAATTGGCCTTGGGGGCGTATTTCAGATTGCTCAGGCCTTGGTCGGGAAACTCGCTGAGCTTGGTTTTGCCGGTGCCGTCGGCATTCATCACGTACAGTTGGTCGGTGCCGCTTTCGCCCGAAATGAAGGTCAGCTTGCCATCGGGCCGCCAGTTCAGGGTGTTTTCCGAGCCGGGCGTGTCGGTGAGCTTTTTGGGC
Source organism: Hymenobacter properus (assembly GCF_015694735.1). Lineage (GTDB taxonomy): Bacteria > Bacteroidota > Bacteroidia > Cytophagales > Hymenobacteraceae > Hymenobacter > Hymenobacter properus. Next base: position 668,782 of record NZ_JADQDP010000002.1, read on the forward strand.
GTGCCGCCGGCCACGGGCACCAGCCAGATGTCGGCGTTGCCCTTGTTGTCGGCCACGCTGTACTTGGTCACGGTGTAGGCCACGTTTTTGCCATCGGGCGATACCTGCATTTCGCCCAGGCGGCCAAGCTGCCAGAGCTTCTCGGGGGTGAGGATGGTGGAATTTTGGGCGGCCGCCGCGAGTGGGAGCAGGGCCAGGAGAAATTTTTTCATGCGACGAAAATACAGCCGAAGGCGTAGCGCCTGCGCTGTTATAAAGCGCATGGTTGACTTCGGTGGCTTGGGCTATTGGCCCGCACGAAAATCATTCGGTTGCCCGGCGCAGTACCGCGTGCCCGGCGCCGCCCGGCGGCGGTAGCGCAACCACTACCTTCCGGGCGCGCCGGCCGTTGGATGGTTGTAAGAACATCTGGCCGTTGTTGAAGAATCCGTGCCGGTCCCGAGGCGTAAGCGAAAGAGGCCAGGCCAATAGCTTCCGCCCCTGGCAATCGAGCAGCAAAGCCTTGTGCCGTTGGTATGCCAGCCAGTAGGGCAGGGGCTGGCCGCTGGCACTGTCGTGGCACGCATGCAGGCTGCCACGCTTATAAGTAGGCGGTATCACCAATTCGCCGTGCTGGTCTGCGGTGCCTTCGCTGCCGTGCTGCACCACAACAAAGCCCTCACCAACCGGACGCATCGACTCGTAGCGCGGCGTCAGCAGCCAGTTGCCGGTTGCTAAGTCAAGCAGGCCCGCCAAGGGCAGCGGAACGGCATAGCGGGTGCGTGCGGAGCCGTAGTCTTCATGGCCAACGCTGCCCAGGACGTAGGCATGGGCAATGGCCCGGGTGCTATCGAGGGCTTGCAGGTAGGTGAATAGCTTGTTGGTTACCGGGGTGCCATCGCGCCGCAACAGCACCTGGCTTCTGTCTCTGTCGACCATCAAACGGTCATCTTTCCCGAAAGGGGTGATGGAGCGGCCCGTCATTACTTGGCGGCCCGTGGTATCAAGCACGATGCAGGCGCCGCCTGTTGAGTATGCGCCGGGCATCAAATTGCCAATGCCCACCAAATCCCTACTGAGCCACTTGATGGGCGCCACCTGCTTGCCGCTCAGCAGCAGGCGGCCACTGCGATGCAGCAGTTGCTCCCGGTAGTAGGGCTCCGGGGGGTGATAGGTCACCATGCAGCCCCCGTGCGTGACGTAACCGGCGTAGCCTGCCAGGATGCCGGCGGCGAAACAATCCGACGTCAGCGTCAGCGAATCGGCGCCGGACCCGGCATGAAACGGCCCAATGGCGCGGATGTAAGCATATTTGGCGGGCAACACCTCGCGCCCGTCCGGGCGGTAGAGGCCCAGCCGGTATTCATCTTCGGGGCGGGGATTGGGCCGCTGCCTGGCCACATCGGCAGGCGACTGCACCAGCGCCGGAACAAAATCCACTACCAGAATCAAGTGCGGCGGCAGGCGGATGTCCCGCTGCGCCCAGCCGGGCACTACGCGCTTGGCCAGGGCGTAGCTTTCAGGCGTATCCGTGTCGGCCACGGCGGCAAAGCGTACCGGTACTACTTCCCGTCCGGCAGCATCGAGGTAGCCGTAGCTACTCTCGCGCCGCACCCGTACCATTCCGTTTTGCAAAGGCTCAGTGCCGTCGTATTTCGGCGGAAACGAAAGACGGGTTTTCGCGGCGGCGTAATGCCGGCGTCCCCCGTTGCGGTGAGGGGGGCGCACCTGAGCCAGGGCCGGCATCACGCCCAGCTCCAGTAGCAGGAAGAATAGCAAACGCATAGCAGGGCAATAAGTAAAACCTCATTGCCTGGATGCTCGGGCCGTTCATCTTGCATAAAACGACTGGGCGGCGGCCAGTACGCAATAGCCCAACGCCCACAAAAAAGCCCCGCCGGCTTCAACCGGTGGGGCTCTTCAAGTGGAATTACGAACCACGGGGCTGCGCATAAGCGCACTCAATAGCTACTTGCTGTCCTTTTTACGGCCCGAACCGCCGGGTTGTTTCCCGCCGCCGTCGTTTTTATTGACCGTGGCCCAGGCGCGGGCTTCGGCTTCTTCTTCGGACACGCCGCGCTTCTCGTAGCTTTCTTCGATGTGCTCGGCCTGGCGCTTCTGCTTGTCGGTGTACTTCGACTTATCTCCCTGTGACATGGCGGTGATGAATGAAAAGGTGGAAAGGAAGCGGTGCGGGGCGCCGCACCACGCTATTTTTACGCCGTGAGCAGGGGAGGAGTTAGGCCGAGCTTACTATCTTCGTGCCCGGTTCCTGGCCTTATTTTCTTGTTTATGCGCCACGTCGCCGACATTCCGCACCCCGCCGTCAAAATCACGCTGCTGGCCTGGAACGGCAAGTTCTTGCTCAAGCTGGAGCAGGGCAACCTGGAGCAAACCTATAAAGTGGCCGAGCTCGACCTGCTCACCGGCACCGACGCCGAAGCCCGCGAATTGCTCGACGACGAGTTCCTGGCCGCGGCCATTGCCCGCTTCCAGGCCATGCGCGACGACCTGCAGGCCGCCTTCGACCGCCACGAGCTGCGCTAGCCGCACCGCCTCTCATCCCACCTTTTCCATGCAAAAAATCTTTCTGTTCCTGCTTCTGCTAGCCGGCTGGCTGGCGCCCGCCCTGGCCTCGGCTCAGCTCTACGACGTGCGCGCCGGCGAAGTGAACTATAACAAGAAGCCCCGCCCCGCCCTCAAGGTGCAGGTCGATGGCAAGGCCACCGACGTGCGCGAGTTCCTGCAAGACTGGATGAAGTCGAGCTACAACGTGAAGTTCAAAACCGGCGGCGTGCTGGGCATGGGCAAAAGCGACATTCTCATGGCCAAGCAAACACCCGCCAGCACCGTGTCGGGCAAGCTCGTCGACCTCTACGCCACCATCGTGGCCCCGTCCGATTCGGTGGCCGAAGTCATGATTTTTGGCGGCTTCGACGACAACACCTTCTTCGACCCCAGCAGCACCAAAACCGAGTACGAGGCCCTGCGCGCCATGACGCAGAACTTCGCTGGCGCCGCCCGCCTCAAGGCCTACCGCGATATGATTGCCGAAGCCGAGAAGAAGCTCAAGGCCACCGAAAAGGAGAAAGAACGCCTCGAAAGAGAGCAAGCCGCCCTCAAAAGCAACACCGAAGCCAACCTGGCCCGCATCGAGGAGCTGAAGAAAAAGAACATCGAAAACCTGGTGCAGTCGCGCGCCGACTCGGCCGCGCAGGTGAAGAACAAGCTGCTGCTCGACGACAGCCGCCTGCGCCTGCAGCGCCGCCGCGACCGCCTCTCGGCCCTCGACCGCAAAAACTAGCCCCGTTCCCGGTCGTATTCAGGACATGGACAACCCCAATTCCTCGCCCCTCGACACCCTGCGCCAGCTCAAGGAAATGCTCGACTCGGGTGCCCTCACGCCCACCGAGTTCGAAGCCCTGAAGCAGCGCCTGGTTTTCCACGACGGCGCTACCCCAGCCGCGCCCGCGGCCTCTGCTTCATCCGACGCTGCGCCTGAGGCCCCCGTGGTGCTGCCGGCCAACCCGGCCGTGGAAACGCCCTCGCCGATGTTCGAAGACGTGACGCAGGCCGAGCCCCCCCTGGCACCGCTGCCACCAAGCTTCACCGCTTCTGCCGCCGAAGCTGCCGCCGCAGAGGAGGAGCCCGCTTTCATCCCGCCGGCCGTGCGCCGGGCCCTCGAAGCCGATACCACTGCCGCACCAGCTGCATCATTGCCCCCGCCGGCTGCGCCCTCGCCCGGGCTGGCCGCTGCCGATGCGGGCTACGTGGCCGATGAATTCCCGGCGGGCAGTGCCCCGGCGACCCGCAGCCCGTTGGCGCTCATTCTGTCCATTGGCGGCTTGCTGGCTTTGTTGGGGCTGGTGCTCTACCTCTCGCTCAACCGCCAGCCGTCGGAGCATATCTCCAGCACCAGCCAAACGGCTGCCGATACCCTGGCCGCTCCCATCGAAACCGGCCCGCAGGCCGAGCAGGTGGCCCCGGTGACGGCGGCGCCCGAAACCATCCGGGTGGCACCTACCAACCCCGCGCCGCCCGTGCCTTCGCCTGCCGACATGGCACGCAAAGCGGCAGCGGTGCGCGACTCCGCAGCTGCGGCAGCGCCGGTTGCTGCCGATTCGGCCGCTAGCCAATAAGCCAGCATTTTCTCAACGCCGGCCCCCGCCGGCCGTATGTAAAGCCTCAACCTCACCGGTTGGGGCTTTTTCCTTTCCACCACATTCCTTCTTTCATGTTTGCCTCTCGCATTTTTACCCTAAGCACCGGGGCCGCCCTGGCTGCAGCCAGCTTCCTAAGCGCCTGTTCGTCGCCTTCCGGCAAGGCCGACACGGCAACCCAAACCCCCGCTTCTGACTCTACGGCTACTAGCGCCGCCACATACGAAGCGCCGGCCAATTCGCCTCTGCAGGTGGTGGCCGAGTTCAACGACCCGCAGATGGTGGGCGTGGCCGTGGCACCAGGTGGGCAGGTATTCGCCTGTTTTCCACGCTGGGACTGGAACCCCTCGTACCCCATTGCCAAAGTGGGCCCGAATAACACCCTCACGCCCTACCCCAACGCCAGCTGGTGCACCTGGAACGACTCGGTGAAATCGGAACCGCTCAAGCACTGGATTTGCCCGCAAAGCGTGTTTGCCGATAAGTCCGGCATGGTCTGGATACTGGACCCCGCCGCGCCGGGCCTAAAATTCACCGTAGCCGGCGGCCCCAAGCTGGTGAAAACCGACCCCAAAACCGGCCAGGTGCTGCTCACCATTCCCTTCTCCGAAATGGTGGCCCCGCGCAAGTCCTACCTCAACGACGTGCGCATCGACCTGCAAAACAACTACGCCTACATGACCGAATCGGGCCTGGGCGCGTTGGTTGTGACGGATTTGAAAACCCTGAAATCACGCCGCCTGCTGGCCAACCACCCATCCACGAAAGCCGTGAAAGGCCTTGTCATCAAAGCCGAAGGCCACCCCATGATTGACCTGGAAGGCAAGCCTGCTAAGTTCAATGCCGACGGCATTGCCCTGAGCACCGACAACGCCTACCTCTACTACTGCCCCCTCACCGGCCACACCCTCTACCGCATTAAAACCGCCGCCCTGCGCGACGCCAGCCTCAGCGAAGCCCAACTGGGCCAGCAGGTCGAAACCGTGGGCGAAATCCCCGGCACCGACGGCCTCGAAATCGACGCGGCCAACAACGTCTACCTCACTTCTTTCGAACAGAGCGCACTGCTCCGCCGCACGCCCGCCGGCAAAATCGAAACCCTCGTGAAAGACCCGCGCCTGCAGTGGCCCGACACCTACAGCCTCACCGCCGACGGCACGCTGTACGTCACCAATTCCGCCATTCACAAAACGCCCAACTGGAACAAGGGCGTGGGCCAGCCCCGCCCGCCCTTCCGCATCTTCAAAATGGCGTTGCCCAAATAGCCGTCGTTGCGCCACCACGAGGCAAACAAAAAGCCGCGCCCTACTGGGCGCGGCTTTTTGTTGTGGTTTATAATTCGATAATAAACTATAAATAGCAGGCGCCTATAGCTGGGCCACCTTTTGAATCTTAACGCCCTTGGTGAAGATATCGAGCTTCTCGCTCGGATGCGCCAGAATGTCCATGCAGTGGCGGTGGCGGCGGTTCATGGTGTCGTGCACCGTGTATACGCCATCGAGCTCCGGCGAGATGCCACGCACCCGCACCTTGTCGCCGTAGTCAAACTGCCCGCCCCAGGGCTTGAGCAAGTCCCTGGAAAGCGCCATCCAGCGCTTTTTGGTCCCGTAGTGGCGTTTGATGTGGGAGTTGTCGGCCGTGACAAAGGGCTCGCTGTCTGTCTGGCTGGGCACCGCTTCGTACACTGTGGCGGTCACGGTGTAGGTCAGGCTGCGGGCCATCTTCTTTTTGGTTTTGGCCGCTCCCATCAGGGCGGTGTGGCGCACCCCTCGCGACGCGATAAAGGCGCGCATTCCGGAAGTTTCAGTTAGTGGGGCAGCGCTGAAAGCAGCACTAAAAAGAGGGGCTGCAAGCGTCGAAATTGCTAAAAACGCTTCTATTAATAGCCGTGCATTATACATCTATTACGGGTTCGTCCGGCCGCCATTCCAGCCCGGCGGTATGGGCAAAACCTTGGCTGTTAAGCAAAGGCGGAAAAGTAAAACGGTAAACAGACCCTATAAGTTTGCTAAAAATAAATTATCCAATTGCTAAATGCCTTAGAGAAGGCTGAGGCGGAACATATAGTAAAAAGTTTATAGAAAAGACCGGGGTTCCGCAGCCGTTTGGGCGTCGCTTCGGCCGGATTTCATTTCATGGCTTCCGGACGCTGAGTAAGAATATGCGTAAGCGTAAATCAGCACATCCGGCGAAATGTGATAAATTGACCAGCCAAGCCCTTCAATACATGAGTGTCGCTAGGGCTTATTGTGTTGAATTACTGGTTAATTCGTGTATGCGAATGCAGGTTTTTAGCTGGGTATGAAGCTGATTACATTTGCGTAGCATTACCAAAGCTCCTTCATCCATGGACGCATACTCGTATATCGCCAACGCCGACGCGGCGGCCATCGAAACCCTATACCAAGCTTACCGCCAGAACCCGGAATCGGTTGATTTTGGCTGGCGCAAGTTTTTCGAAGGGTTTGACTTCTCGCAGCAATTCCCCGAGGGCGCGCCCGTAGTGCCCGGGGCCAACGGCAACGGTGCAGCCAACGGCGCCGCCGCTGGCGCGACCAAAGCTGCCCCCGCGCCTGGCCCCCGGCCCCAGCCCGACGACTACGGCGTGCTGAACACCGCTGCCTCTACCAACAACGCCCCCGGCCTGGCCAGCGGTGAGCCGGCTTCCGATAAGGAAACGGCCGTGCGCAACCTCATCCACGCCTTCCGCAGCCGCGGCCACCTGCGCGCCAAAACCAACCCGGTGCGCGAGCGCAAAGACCGCAAGCCCCGCCTCGACCTCGCCGACTTTGGCCTGGGCGAAGCCGATTTGGACACGGTGTTCAAGAACGGCGAGGTGCTGGGCCTCGGCAGCCAGGCCAAGCTGCGCGACATCGTGGCGGCGCTGGAGAAAATTTATACCGGCGCCATTGGCTTTGAGTACATGTACATCCGCGACCCGCAGGTGCTGGACTGGTTCCGCGAGAAGGTGGAGCGCGACTCGCTGGCCTTCAACCCCGGCGTGGAGTACAAGAAGCGCATCCTGAAGAAGCTGAACGAGGCCGTGGTATTTGAGAACTTCTTGCACACCAAGTTCTTGGGGCAGAAACGCTTCTCGCTCGAAGGCGGCGAAACGACCATTCCCGCGCTGGACGCCATCATCGGCAAGGGCGCGGAGCTGGGTGTGAAGGAAGTAATGATTGGCATGGCCCACCGCGGCCGTCTCAACGTGCTGGCTAACATCATGGGCAAGACCTATGAGCAGATTTTCAGCGAGTTTGAAGGTACGGCTGTGCCCGACCTCACCATGGGCGACGGCGACGTGAAGTACCACATGGGCTACAGCTCGGAAGTGGAAGCCAGCGGCGGCCAGAAAGTGAACCTGAAGCTGGCCCCCAACCCCTCGCACCTGGAGGCGGTGAACCCGGTGGTGGAAGGCTTCGTGCGCGCCAAAATCGAACACCAGTACGGCGGCGACTACCACCAGATTCTGCCCATCCTCATCCACGGCGATGCGGCTTTGGCCGGCCAGGGCATTGGCTACGAGGTGACGCAGATGTCGCAACTCGAAGGCTACAAAACCGGCGGTACCATCCACTTTGTGATTAACAACCAGGTGGGTTTCACCACCGACTTTGAGGACGCCCGCTCGTCGATTTACTCGACCGACCTCGCTAAAATCATCGACGCGCCGGTAGTGCACGTGAACGGCGACAACCCCGAAGCCGTGGTGTTTGCCGTGCAGCTGGCCACCGAATACCGCCAGCAGTTCCACGCCGATATCTTCATTGATATGGTGTGCTACCGCCGCCACGGCCACAACGAGTCGGACGAGCCCAAGTTCACGCAGCCCACGCTCTACAACCTCATCTCGAAGCACCAGAACCCGCGCGAGGTGTACAACGCCATGCTGGTGCAGCGCGGCGACGTGGATGCCGAACTGGCCAACCAGATGGACAAGGAGTTCCGCGACACCCTGCAGGCCCGCCTCGACATGGTGAAGCAGAACCCGCTGCCCTACAAATACCAGCCCCTGGAAAACGAGTGGCGCAGCCTGCGCCGCAGCACCCAGGAAGACTTTGAAAAGTCGCCCGAAACCGGCATTTCGGAGGAAACGGTGCAGAAAGTGGCCAAGGCCCTGACCACAATTCCCGAGAGCTTCAAGCCGATTAAGCAGATTGATAACCTGCTGAAGGAGCGCCGCAAAATGTTCTACGAAACCCGCGTGCTGAACTGGGCCGCCGGCGAGCTGCTGGCCTACGGTTCGCTCATGAGCGAAAACCACACGGTGCGCGTAAGCGGCCAGGACGTGCAGCGCGGCACCTTCTCGCACCGCCACGCGGTGCTGCACGACGCCGAAACCTCGGCCCCCTACAACTCGCTCAACTTCATGGAGGGCGAGCACGAGCAGCTGAGCATCTACAACTCGCTGCTGAGCGAGTACGCGGTGCTGGGCTTCGAATTTGGCTATGCCATGGCCAACCCCACGGCGCTGGTGATTTGGGAAGCCCAGTTCGGCGATTTCGCCAACGGCGCCCAGACCATGATTGACCAGTTCATTGTGTCGTCGGAAAGCAAGTGGCAGCGCATGAACGGCGTGGTGATGCAGTTGCCCCACGGCTACGAAGGCCAGGGCCCCGAGCACTCCAACGCCCGCCCCGAGCGTTTCCTGCAGCTGGCCGCCGAGAATAACATCATCGTGGCCAACATCACTACGCCGGCCAACTTCTTCCACGCGCTGCGCCGCCAGCTCACCTGGAGCTTCCGCAAGCCGCTGGTGGTGATGTCGCCGAAATCGATGCTGCGCCACCCGCTGGCCGTGTCGCCCATTGAAGAGTTCACCGGCGGGGCTTTCCGCGAGGTGCTGGGCGACGACTTCGCCGAAGCCAAGAAGGTGAAGCGCGTGCTGCTGTGCTCGGGCAAGGTGTACTACGACCTGCTGGAAGAGCAGCGCGCTTCCAACCGCACTGACGTGGCCATCATCCGCCTAGAGCAGCTGCACCCCTTCCCCAAAAAGCAGCTCGACGCCGAACTGGCCAAGTACGGCAAGGCCAAGATTTACTGGGTGCAGGAAGAGCCCGAGAACATGGGCTACTGGAACTACCTGCTGCGCTTCATGCGCCGCGAGCTGGAAGACGTGGTGGCCCGCAAGCCCTCGGCTTCGCCCGCCACGGGCTACAACAAAATCCACGTGAAGGAGCAGAAGGAGCTGGTGGCCCGCGCCTTCGACAAGCCCAAGGAAGCCGTGGCCGACGGCAACATCAAGGCCGTGGCCGAAGCGGCCAAAAAGGACACGCCCGACTAATTCACCTGCCCGACCTTTCTTCTTAACTGACTAATCCCAAACGCCTGCTCATGGCTCTCGAAATCAAAATTCCCGCCGTTGGCGAATCCATCACCGAAGTCACCATTGCGAAGTGGCTCAAAAAAGACGGCGATGCCGTGAAGCGCGACGAGGTTATCGCCGAGCTCGAATCGGACAAAGCCACGTTTGAGCTGCCCGCCGAGGCCGACGGTACGCTGAAAATCCGCGTAGCCGAGGGCGAAACCATCGGCATCGGCACCGTGATTGCCGACCTTGACGGCGCCGCCGGTGGCGCTGCCCCAGCCGCCGCGCCTGCTGCAGCCGCCGACCCCATCAACAAAGGCGAAGAAAACCCCGCTGCCAGCGACCAGTCGGGCTACGGCGGTGCTCCCGCCGGGAAAGAAAGCAACGACCCCGCTACCCCGGGCGCCCCGGCTGCTGCCCCCGCTGCGGGCGGTGGCTCGGTTGAAATGAAAATTCCTGCCGTAGGCGAGTCCATCTCGGAAGTGACAGTGGCCAAGTGGCTGAAAGAAGACGGCGCCCAGGTGAGCCGCGACGAGGTGATTGCCGAGCTCGAATCGGACAAAGCCACGTTTGAACTGCCCGCCGAGGCCGCTGGCACCCTGCGCCATGCCGTGAAAGAAGGCGAAACCATCAGCATCGGCGCTGTGATTGCCCGCATCGAAGGCGGTGACAAGGCTGGCAATGGCGCGCCGGCACCTGCAGCTGCTGCCCCCGCCGCTGCTCCGGTAGCGGCTATGGCTACGGCCCCCACCGCTGGCGGTGCCGCTACCTATGCTACCGGCGTGCCCTCGCCGGCAGCTGGCAAGATTCTGGGTGAAAAAGGCATTGCTGCTGCCGATGTTGCCGGCACCGGCCGCGACGGCCGCATCACTAAGGAAGATGCCCAGAACGCGCAAGCCAAGCCGGCTGCGCCGGCTCCCGCCTCTGCCCCGGCCGCTGCTGCTCAGGCTCCGGCTGCAGCGCCGGTCGCCGGTGGCAGCCGCGAGGTGCGCCGCGAGCGCATGAGCAACCTGCGCAAGACGGTGGCCCGCCGCCTGGTGACGGTGAAGAACGAGACGGCCATGCTCACCACCTTCAACGAGGTGAACATGCAGCCCATCATGGACCTGCGCAACAAGTTCAAAGACAAGTTCAAGGAGAAAAACGGCGTGGGCCTCGGCTTCATGTCTTTCTTCACCAAGGCCGTGTGCATCGCCCTGAAAGAGTGGCCCGCGGTGAACGCCCAGATTGACAACGGCGAAATCGTGTACTCCGACTTTGCCGACATCAGCATTGCCGTATCGGCTCCCAAAGGCCTCGTGGTGCCCGTCATCCGCAACGCCGAGCAGCTGAGCTTCGAGGGCATCGAGAAAGAAGTGGTGCGCCTGGCCGGCCTGGCCCGCGACAACAAGCTCACCATTGAGCAGATGAGCGGTGGCACGTTCACCATCACCAACGGTGGTGTGTTCGGCTCCATGCTCAGCACGCCCATCATCAACGCGCCGCAGTCGGCCATTCTGGGCATGCACAACATCATTCAGCGCCCCGTGGCCGAGAACGGCCAGGTGGTGATTCGCCCCATGATGTACCTCGCCCTGAGCTACGACCACCGTATCATCGACGGCCGCGAGTCGGTGTCGTTCCTGGTACGCGTGAAGGAGTTGCTCGAAGACCCCACTCGTATGCTATTTGGTATCTAATTCCTGATTTAGGATTTTTAAAAGGCCAGTTCCCAAATCGGGAACTGGCCTTTTTTATTTTTGGACGTTGGAAACGATGTTTTGCGCGATAAACAGGCGCAAAAGCTCGTTAAATATTTTTTTCGAAATTGAATTATTGCGAGAGGTGCTATCTTTGGGATGCCTAAGCCTACCATCTTACTCGCTCATGGGAAAATTCATTACGCCGAACTGCCAGCAATGCCCGCACCGCAAAGGTCCCCTGATGGGGTGCTGCCAACTGGAGGAGTTGGAGTTCATTGCCGGCAGCAAAGTCTCGCAGAGCTACCAAAAAGGCCAGCGGATATTCCAGGAGGGCGCGCCTTCGCTGGGCTTGCATTGCGTGAGCCAGGGCAAAATCAAGGTGACCAAGACGGGGGGCGACGGCAAAGAACAGATTGTACGCCTGGCAAAAGACGGCGACATGCTGGGCTTTCAGTCGCTGCTCACCGAGACGAAGTACTCCACCTCGGCGGTGGCGCTGGAAGACTGTGTGGTGTGCTTTATCCCGCGCGCCGATTTCTTTCGGGTGTGGCAATCCAACGTGCAGTTTTCGACCTCGCTGATGCAGATGATGGCCAAAGCCCTGGGGGCGGCCGAAGTGCAGATGCTGCACCTGGCCTACAAGCCCGTGCGCGAGCGGCTGGCCGAAGCGCTGCTGCTGCTCTACCACACCTTCCGCAAAGAGGAAGATGCCGAAGCTTTCAGCATCAGCTTCTCGCGCGAAGACTTGGCCTCGCTGGTGGGCACGGCCAAGGAAACGGCCACGCGCTTGCTGTCAGATTTCAAGGAAGCCGGCATCATTGCCACCCGCGGCAGCTTGGTGTCCATCCTGCAGCCCAACCGCCTGAGCGAAATCGCCTCGCTCTACGATTAGCAGCGGCGCAGCATCGGGCTGCTACAGGCGCGGGCTGCGCTGAAAACGTCAACTAGGCTTCTCATCATTCACTGCCTAACCGAGCAGCGAGTAGGGGAACTGCGTGGCCGTTTACAGTCAAAGCGTGCGAAATAAAATATTAGATTAATTATAAATTAGCAAAGCGCGCATTTACGTTAATAGAGGGGCCTTGGTTTCCGATTTGATGTAAATCATTCTCAAAAGTGACCTAAGTCATTTTTATTGGGGTAGTACAATGCAGAGCTTTGTAATGTGAAACAGGCACTGCAACATGTGTTGAAAGTGCAATTAATGTGGTCGATATATTTATTTATTCTTCAGCTTATTTTAAATGAATATTATGGCGGCCGCCAACGGGACGCGTCCTCAGCGCCCCGGAAGTGTGCGGTTGGTATTGAACCACGAAGCACTTATAGCTTCGAAAATCCCGTTAGTTAAAATTGAAAAAGTAATAAAAGAAGTTTTCGACCAACTGCCCGCCCTAACAACTGTTGCGGTGGTGGAGGTGGCCACCGGAAACTGCCTGGCACACCTAAGCCGGCGGCGGGGTTTCGACCCCGCGGCTGCGGCCGCCCACCACGCCGAAACGGTGCGCCAACAACAGCAGGCCTTGGCCGCTGGCCCTATTCGTGGCGAACGCCTCGAAGACATCCTAATCCCGCTACGAAAACAACTATCCCTGATTCGCTTGGCTAAAAGCGGCCAGTGGTTTGTGCTCCTGACCGTGAAAACACAGGATACCAACCTGGCGCTGGCCCGTGAAATATTGAAATCCATCATTGCTTAAAACAGCATCCAACAACTCTCTCATTCTTTTAACCTCCCCCTTTATCATGGCTTACTCCGCAAACTCCCCCGCTGGCAAAGTAGTACAAGACGTGTTGAACGACCTGCCGGGCCTCGTGGCCGTGGCCGTGGTCGACATTACCTCGGGCATGGCCCTGGCCTCGCATTCCAACTCGCCGGCCATCAACCCCGAAACCGCTGCCGCCTACAACACCGAAGTGGTGAAGCAGAAGCAGAAAGCCATGTCGGCTCTGAAGCTGACGGGCGAAAACATTGAGGACATCCTCATTACGCTCACCAACCAGTTTCACCTCATCAAGCTGGCCGGCAACAAATTCATTTACCTGGTAGTGAACTCGCGCGAAACCAACCTGGCCATTGCCCGCGAAGTGCTGCGCAGCTCGTCGGCCAACCTGAACTAGTGCTGGCCGCGGCGGCCCGCGCCGCCGCAACCCACGCATTGCGGCCGGGCCCGGCTACCCACGGGCCCAGCCGCCGCGCCAGCCGGGACCGCCCGCCTCGTGCCCTATGAAAATTCCTTTTCTGAAACAACTGCAGCGCCTGGCGGGCCCGGTGGCCCATGAAGTGGAACTGGCTGCCACCGGACCTGCCAGCGCCCGCATTGAAAGTGCCATGCGGCACCTGCTGGCCGAGCTGCCCGATTTGCTGATGGCGGCCGTGGCGGAAGTGGCTTCCGGTAAGCCCCTGGCCACCTACACCGTCGACCGCGACCTGCGGCCAGGCACGGTGGCCGGGTACAACGCCGAAGCGGTGCGGCAGGTGCAGGCCGGGCTGCGGGCCTTGGGCACACCGGCCGAGCAAGTGGCGGAAATGGTGTTTACGCTGCCCTCGCAACTGCATTTACTGCGGCTGGTGCCCCCGGGGCAATGGTTTATCTACCTCGCCGTCGACTCGCGCGACACCAACCTGGCCATTGCCCGCGAGGTGATGCGCAGCAGCCTGGCACTGTTGGAGCCCACGGGGCAGGGGCAGTAAACAGCTGGAATTTGGCCCGTGGCTGGCCGGTAAGCCACACCGTTTCTTTTCTCACCCTTTTTTTCTGTTCATCAAATGAAGCTTACCGCTACTCCATTTGACCCGCAAACCGGCGAGCTGCTGCCCGTGTACCGCGACGCCTACCTGCGCGGCGACCTGGCCCGCTCCTCGGCCCGCGCCGTGGAAAACTACCTGCGCAAAGACGCCACGCAGGCCCATTCTACCGTGACGCGCTGGCACGAAATGGCTACCCAGGAAGCCGAAGCCGCTGCTCCCACCACCTGGGTGCAAAAGCAACTGCTGTTCATTCGCGAGCAGCCGCAGCGTTTCCGCCGCCGCGCGTTCTCGATGGTGGGCGTGGCTGCGCTGGTGGCTGGCGCCTCGATGGCCGGCACCCGCCTGCCTTCGCACAACACGCCCGCCGTGCCGGTGTCGTTGCCCGAAATGACGGCTTTGGCTGAGGCCAGCACCGCCGCTGCCGAAGCCACTGCCAATGCCAACCGCCTCGTGACGGTGAGCGGCCGCATTGTGGACGAAGCCGGCCAGCCGCTGGTGGGCGCCACCGTGCTGCGCAAGGGCACCGCCCAGGGCGTGAGCACCGACGCCAACGGCAACTATGCCCTGCGCATGACGGCCGGCACCGCCGCTACCGCCACGCTGCAATACGGCTACGCCGGCTACCACGACCAGGAACTGAAAGCCACCGACGTGGCGGCCCAGGGCGTGACGTTGCAGCCCCGTGCCGCCAAGCGCAAGCACTGGTTATTTTTCTAATGAGCATTAAGTGGCAGGTAGTAGGGTGAAAGAGGCAAGACCAAGGCTGAACACATCTTACTACTTGCGGCTTTGTTCTGACTATTAATTATTCAGTTGCCGGTTCCAGGCGGCCTTATTGTAGTGAAAGCGAAGACCTACCGCAGGCGGTTTGCGAATGAGCCCCAAGAATCTTTTTCCCCCAATACCCCTTCCCCAATAGCCGATATGGCCTACTCTACAAACAGTCCTGCCGGCAAGGCAGTGGAAGCAATTATCACCGATTTGCCGAGCCTGGTGGCCGTGGCGGTGGTCGACGTGAATTCGGGCATGGCCCTGGCCTCGCACTCCAACTCGCCCACCGTAAACCCCGAAACCGCTGCGGCTTACAACACCGAAGTGGTGAAGCAAAAGCAGAAAGCCATGTCGGCCCTGAAGCTGACGGGCGAGCGGATTGAGGACATCCTCATCACGCTCACCAACCAGCTGCACCTCATCAAGCTGAATGAAGCCGGCAACAAATTCATTTACCTGGCCGTGAACGCGCGCGAAACCAACCTGGCCATTGCCCGCGAGGTGCTGCGCACCCACGCTAGCGATATTAACTAAGCACTACTAGTGCTGGCATTTGCCCACGAAAAAGGCCCGTTCGATACCGGACGGGCCTTTTTCGTGGGCAAATGCCAGCCTGTTTCGCTATTCCGGTACCACTTGCGGCTCCTCGTCGGGTGCAGTGAAATCGGGCAGCGAGAAATCGTCCTCGGGCTCTGCCTCAATGGCGGTGAAACGGGCTTTGAAACGGGCGTAGAGCGCGTTCATGCCCAGCAGGAGCAAGCCCATGAGGATGAAAACAACCGCCCGGGTGATGGTGCCGCTGCGGCTGAGGTCGAAGAACACGAGGCGCACCAGGCACGCCAGCAGGCCGGCCAGCGAGAGGTAGCGCAAATCCTGCCGGCGCAGCAGCAGGCTGATGCTGAACACGGCCACCACCTCCAGCATCAGCAGCACCGTGAGCACCGAGCGGTCGAAGGACTGAATGAGCAGCAGCGCCAGCGCCAGAAAAGCCGGGTAGAGCAGCCAGGCTTCGAGGGCGCGGCGCGGTGGACGAGCCAGGATGTCCCAGGCCGGCGAGAGGCCCCGGAAGGCCTTGTCGCCCTGGGTGAGGGCCAGCCAGACGTAGCCAAACAACAGTACCACGGCAGCCGTGAGCTCCCACCATTGAGCGCTGAGCAATTGGCTGGGGTCGAGGTGGATGAGGCTGACGGCGCCGGAAGTGCCGGCCGCCAGCCAGTAGTAGAGCCGCCCGTACACACCCAGGCGCCGGAAGCGTTTCGGCAAATGCGCCCCCACATAGCCCAGGCCCAGCGCCGCCGCGGCCCACAGCAGCGGCAGCCAGGAAGTGCGCACGTTGTGCCCCAGCGTGGCGGTGCCGAACAGCAGCGCGGCTTCGGCCAGCCAGGGGTGCAGGCGCCGCCAGGAATTGTAGACAGGGGCCGTGGCCGGCGGGCGCACAGCAGCCCAGGCAGCCAGTACCGCAAAGAGCAGCGCGGCCGTGAAGTATTCGGCCGGCTGGCCGAAAAACCACTCGTTGCGCGTGAGCAGCCACAGGTGTGTGAGCAGAGCGCCGCTCAGCAGCCAGTAGCCGAGATGCAGGAAGTAGCGGTCGGGCTGGCCGGCGCGATGCACGGCGGCGGTATCGGGCAGCCGGCGTCGCCACAGCTGGGCGGCTGCAAAGGAGGTGGCCGCCAGCGCCAGCAAGCCCAAGCAGAAGTAGGCCACGTGCCCGGCGGGTACCGCGGCTACCAGGGCCACCACCCCATGGGCACCGAGCAGGTACACCCAGGGCGCGCGCACAAAGCGCCCGCCGGCCGCCCACCACGAGGTGCGCAGCCCCGCCACCGGCACAGCCAGTGTGGGCAGCAGGTACAGCAGCACGTAGCCGGGGCTATACACTTGCCCATGGGCGGGCAGCAGCACGTGGTTCCATTGCAGCGCGAGGTAGCCCACGCCGGCCAGCACCAGCCCGGCCCACACGCCCGGCAGGGCCACCCGCGTGCGCAGCCACAGCAGGCTGCCCAGTAGGCCCACCATCGCCCAGGCCGCCCATGGCAGCTCGTATACCAGCGTGCCCACGCCCAGCAGCAGCCAGCCCACGGCCAGGCCCAGCAGCGAGAGTTGCCAGGTGCCGCCGAGGCCGAGTGCGCCATATTCTTCGGCTTCAGTGGAGAGCGGCCAGAAGCGCCGCCGGGCCTGGTAGGCGGCCGTGAGCAGGCCCGCGCCGGCCAGCAGCCCGGCGCGGGGCAGCGCCGCCAGGGTGCCGGGCCAGAGGCTGCGCACCAGCAGCGGCAGCAGCAGCGCCTGCAGCACGAGCAGATAGGTTTGGCTGTGGAGCAGGGCGTCTTCGTCGCGCCCGGCGAGGAGCAGGGCCACCAGCAGGTTTTCGGCGTAGAGCACGGTGAAAACGGCGGGCCAACTCAGGCCGATTTCGTGCAGCCCGAATACGGCTAGCACGGCGAAAAATTGTCCCAGCACCAATTGCTGGCGCCGCACCCAAACGGGCAGTATCCCTTGTTTGCGCACCCACGCCGCCGTTGCTACCGAAGCACCCGTCAGCATCAGCAGAAGCAGCAGGAGTGCGGTGGGCGCGTTGTGCCAGGTGAAAAGCGCCCGGCCCAGCAGCAGGCCCGTGCTGGCCTGGAGCAAACCTGCCAGCGCCGCAAACCCGCCCAGTGCTTCGAAAATACCTTTGCCAATGCCCGGCTGCTCGGATGGGTCAGCGGCTTGACCAGAGGCAAACTGCTGGTAGGTACGTTGGGCAAAAGCCAGGCCCGCCCAGCCGGCCAAGGCCAGTACCAAGGCATCGCGGTAGAGCACGGCAGAGGTCGGAATGCCTTCCTGGCTGCCCACCACCAACATCAGGCCCGTGCCGGTGAGGAATGCCCCGGCCAGCGTGAGGTGATAGAGCAGCATCTCGCGGCGCCGGGCCGTAAGAAATGCAATGGCTAGGTTTTCGGCGTAGAGCAGGCCCAGTACCACTGGCCAGCTTAGGCCGGCTTCGTGCAGGCCAAGCAGAGCCAGTACCGCAAAGAGTTGCGCCAATACCAATTGCTGCTTCCGAACCCAGCCCGGCACTTGCGGCACGGTGCGAACCCAGGCCGCCAACCCCAGCGCCGCGGCCGCCAGCCCCAGCAGCGCACCCATGAGCAGCCACACCGGCACGGGCTGCCACCCAAACAGCACCCGGGCCAGCAGCCCACCGGCCCCCGCCTGCAGCAGCCCCGCCAGTCCGGTCAGGCCATTTTGCAAGGCCACATCGGATGAGACAAGAGCAGGAGTGCTAGCCTGGCTGGTCGAAGCCCGCGACGCACCTGTGCGCCTGGCCACGATAAGGAATATGATGCCTGCCCACCCAGCTAAGGTCAGCCACAGCGCGTTGCGATAGAGCACAGCCGGCAAGCCCGAATAGAGTTTGCCGCTCGCCACCAGCAGCAAGCCACCGCCGAATAAATACGCCCCAACGACGGTGACACGGTGCAGCAGGCTTTCGCCTTTTTGAGCCGTTACCCAGGCTACCAACAGGTTTTCAATGTAGAGCAGTAGCAGGACGACGGACCAGCCCAAGCCCATTTCGTGCAAGCCAACCACGGCCAGCAAGGCGAAGAACTGGCCCAGTAGCAGTTGTTGCTGCCGCACCCAAGGGTCGGGATGGGAAGCGGTGCGCAGCCCGATGGCCAAGCCCACGGAGATGGCCGCCTGTGCCATCAGGGCCAACAGCAGTACCCCGACGGGCACGCCCTCCCAGGCAAACAGTACCCGCGCCAGCACCAGCCCGGCGCCCACTTGCAGCAAGCCAGCCAGCCGAGCCAGTCCGCTCAGATAGTCTTGCTCAGCGTTACTGAAAGTAAATATGATGCCTGTTTTCTCAGCCCATTGCGCCAGCCACTGTTGCAGCCGATTGGTGAAGAACAGGCCCACCCAGCCGGCCAGGGCCAGCACCGCGGCGTTGCGGTACAGTGCAGGCGGCAAACTATAGCTGGCTTGATAGCCCACCACGGCCAGCAGGCCGACGGCCGTTAGGTAGGCGCCCGTGAGGGCAACGTGGTACGGCAGGGCCTCGCGCTGCCGGGCCAGCAGTGCGGCCGCCAGCAGGTGCTCGCCGTAAAGCAGGCCCAACACGAGGGGCCAGCTCAGGCCGGTTTCGTGCAGCCCCAACACGGCCAGTACGGCAAAAAAGTGCCCTAGCAGCAGCTGTTGCTGCCGCACCCAGCCGGGTGCCAGCTTGGCGGTACGCACCCAGAATGCCAAGGCCACGGAGCCCGCCGCCAGCCCGAGCAGCGCCGTCATGAGCCCCCAAACTGGCGGGTGGGCGTAGCCAAACAGCACCCGCGCCAGCAGCAGGCCCGCACCGACCTGCAGCAGCCCCGCCAGGCCGGCGAAGCCACTCAGCAGGTTGTGGTGCGCCTGATTGCGGCCGTCGGAAGAGGCGGCTAGCAGCGGCTGCCGGTAGGTGAGCTGCGCAAACGCCAGCCCGGCCCAGCCGGCCAGGGCCAACACCAGGGCGTCGCGGTAAAGCAGGAAGGGTGGGTTGCCCGCACGGCCGGCGGCTACCAGCAGTAGGTCCACGCCGGCAAAACCCGCCCCGGCCAGTGCCACGCGGTACACCAGTGCCTCCCGCTGCCGGGCCATGATGAGCGTAATCAGCAGCGACTCCAGCAGCATAAACAGCAGGATGACCGGCGGCGTGGCGTGCCAGCCCTGCAGCGAAAATGCCGTGGCCAAGGCCAAAATCAGCGAAATGATGGTATCGGTCTGGAACAGCCAGCCGATGCCCAGCTGGCGGGCCCGCCGCCCGGCCCAGTGCGTGAGCAGCGCGCCCAGCGCCAGCGGAATGGTTTTCCAGATGGAGCCCGTGCTGTGCAGGTACAGGCTGATGCCCAGCGTGGTCCAGTTCAGCACGTGGGCCGTGAACAGCAACGGTTCAAACCGCCGCTTGGCGTATACGCGGCGGTATTGCACCACAGCCGCGGCCGCGCCCACCAGCAGCACCAGTCCCATGGCCGTGAGGCGCAGCGTGTTGGAAACCGCATGCAGCTGCTGGTGCCAGTAGAGGTGAAAGACGAAAAAGCTGGCAATGCTGAGTAGCAGCTGATATTTCCACAGCTGCCGGTAGGTAATGGCAATGCTGAACGCCGTGACACCCGCCGCGGCCGCCAGCGTGAGGGCCGTGGGCGGCAGCACCGCCAGCGCCACCAAACTCAGCACGCCGTGCAGGGTAGACACCGCCTCGCGGCTGGAGCGCCAGGCTAGGTACAGGTTGGCGCTTACCCCGGCCAGCAACAATAGATAGTCGAATGGCGGCACGGCCCAGCGCAGCCCCGCAATGCTGACCGACCCCACGCAGGCAAACAGGAAAATGGCCGCTGCACTGCTCAGCAACCACGCATTGAGCTGCTGCGCAAACGCCTTGTTGCGCAGCCCAAACCGCGCCCCCAGCAAGCCCGCCGCAAACCCGCAAATCAGAAGAAACCGGTAAGGCGGAGCCAGCCGCAAAGCTGCGTAGATGCCCAAAAAGCCCACGCCCGTCACCAGCACCACCGCCCCGAGAATGCCAGTCCAGTTTTCCAGCAGCAGGGTCGCGGCTTTGTCCCACCAACTGGGCCCAGCGGGCACCGGCGGGGGCAGCGGGCGGCGCGGAGGGGGAGGGGTGGGTGGTACTACCGGTGGCCGTTGCGTTGGGGTAGGCGTGGTTGCTGCCTGCGGCACCGGGGCCGGTTTTGAAACAGGAATGGGGACGGGAGCGGGCCCCTCCGCCACTGGCAAGGGGGCCACCACGGGCGGCACCACCGGAGCATGCGGCGCAGCCACTGGAAGCACAGGCGCTGGCGTGGGCGAAGCAATAGGCTCTGAGGATGCTACGGGAACAACTTCCGGCGCTATGGGCACCGCCACAGGAGTGGGCGGGGCCACAGGTGCGGCATCGGGCACCGGCACCACCGGCAGTACCGGGGCTAATGCAGGTGGAGCCGCCGGTGCGGGTGCTGCCACGGGAGCAACCACAGCCGGCGTAGCAGCAGGCGGCAAGACCGGCACAGGAGTTGGTGGAGCGGTGGCCGCGGCCATTACCGGCGGTGCGGTTGCGGAGGGTGCTGTCGTCATCGCCGGCGCCACTGCTGCGGAGGATGCCGGAGCAACTACCGTCGCCGCAGCTGTTGCGGGCATCGGCGGGGAGCCGGATGGGGGCGTCAGGCCGGCCTCGCGGAGCACGGCCAGCTGGTCGCGCAGGCGGTGCAGCTCGGCCCGCATTTCTTCTTGGATGTTGTGTCGCCGGTCCAGCTCGGCTTGCATCGCCGCCAGCTTTTTGGGCAGGTCCCAAAGCCGGGCGATGAGGACGACGGCGATGATGAAGGCAACCACGGGTACTTCCATGCGCAGGGCAATAGGTAAGATGTGGAAGAAAGCCCGCCAGGCGCGGGCCGATGCCGTCGGAGCAGGATAGGGGTAAAGGTTATTTCAGTGGTTAGTAGCGAATATTTTGAAGCAGCCCATGACCTAGGCGAGCCCGACACCGTTTAACGGGCCACACTTCTGTTCTAGTATGAAACCATCCAAACATATTTCGCGGCGCCCGGCCAAGTTCTGGCCGGCCGTGGGCTTCGCCACCCTGGCCGGCATGCGCAGCATGAGCGCGCCCGCGTTTCTGAGCCACTATTTGTCGCGCCAGCCCAGCAGCGGCCTGGCTGGCTCCTCGCTGCGCCTGCTGCAGAAGCCCGTCGCGGCGGGCATCCTCAAGGCCGTGGCCGCCGGCGAAATGGTGGCCGATAAGCTGCCCAACACGCCCGACCGCATTGCCCTGCCTGTGATGACGGGCCGGCTGGTGAGCGGCGCATTGGTGGGCGCGGCCTGGTACCGTTCGCGCCACGGCAGCGCGTTGGGCGGCGGGCTGCTCGGGGCCGCCGTGGCCTTTGCCTCCACCATTGTGAGCTACGCCCTGCGCACGGGCATCAGCGACAAATCGGGCTTGCCCATTGCCCTGGTGGGCGTGGGCGAGGACGCGTTGGTGCTGGCCGGTGGCTCGGCCCTGGTGGGCGCCCAGCGCCCGGCTGCCAGCGAGTGGCACCCGCTGTAGCGCGACTACTCGCGCGGCCGGGCAGCTTCGGCTGGGTTGGGTAATACGGCCGGTTTTTTGGCGGAAGCCCGGCGCCCGCCCAGCACCACCAGCACCACGGCCAGCACGATGAGTGCGGCGCCGCCCAGCATCTGCGGGCTCAGTACCTCGCCGGCGAAGGCCCAGCCCAGCAGCACTGCCACCACGGGATTCACAAACGCATAGGTGCCCGCCAGGGCTGGCTCCACCACGCGTAGCAGCCAGATGTAGGCCGTGAACGCCACGATGGACCCGAACGTGACCAAATAGGCATACGCCCACCACGACTGGGCCGTGACTTGCGCAAAGGCAAACCCCGTGGCCTCGCCCTTCAGCAAGCCCACTACGAACATGACCACGCCGCCGCACAGCATCTGCATGCCGCCGGAAAGGAAAGGGGAGGGCGCCGGCTGGTGGTTTTTGGCATAGAGCGAGCCGATGGCCCACACCAGCGAGGCCAGCAGCACCGAGAATACGCCCAGGCCGGTATGGCCGGGCTGCTTCACGGCGCTGGCTTGGGTGTGGGCCACCAGCAGGTAGAGGCCCGTCATGCCGGCGGTGAGGCCCAGCGTCACCCACTTGCCGGGCCGGGGCGAGATGCCGCTCAGCCACCCCAGCACCGCCAGAAACATGGGCACTGTAGCCACCAGCAGCGCCGTGATGCTGCTAGGCAAATACACCACGCCCAGCGTGGTACCGCCGTTGCCAAATCCCAGCAGGCAAATGCCGATGACGGCCGCAAAGCCCCAGCCCTGCCACGTAGGCGCCGGCTCGCCCCGCCCGCGTAGGTAGGCGTAGAGCAACCCGCCCGCGAGGGCGTAGCGCGTACCGGCCATGAGCAGCGGCGGCATGGTGGCCACCGCCATTTTCATCACCAGATATGTTGAGCCCCAAATGAGGTAGACAAGGGCAAAAGCTGTGAACAGCGCGGCCCGCGAGGTTGCAGCCGGAGTGGATTCAGACATATTTAGTTGGAAGGACTGACCGCAAAATTACGGCCGACGCTCCCTGTCATCCTGAGCGCAGCGAAGGACCTTATTACCGAAAAACGACTTGCGTTTAATTTAAGCAAGCATGATAAGGTCCTTCGCTGCGCTCAGGATGACAGGGAGGGCCGGCCCATATTCCTGCCGTGGGTCGTTGCTTTGTGGCATGAAAAAGAAACTTCTGGTTCTGCTGTTGCTGCTGGCGGCTATTGCGCCTGCCGCCACGGCGCAACTGCTCCAGCCCAAGCCCGCAGCCTATACCCGTGCCGACTCGCTGCGCGGCAGCCTTACCACGCCGCTGCGCACCTGCTACGACCTCAACTACTACCACCTCGACGTGAAGCTCGACCCGGCCCAGCGCTTCATCAGTGGCTCCAACCTGTTTCGCTTCACCGCCGCGCAAGATTTCACCCGGCTGCAATTCGACCTATTCGCCAATCTGAAGGTGGAAAAGGTTGTGTACAAAGGCAAAGAAGTGCCTTTCACCCGCGAGGCCAACGCGGTATTCGTCACCTTTCCCAAAGCCATTGCCAAAGGCAGCCGCGACGAGTTCACCGTGTACTACTCCGGCAATCCCACGGTGGCCAAAAAAGCACCCTGGGACGGCGGCATGGTCTTCACCCAGGATGCCGCGGGCAAGCCTTGGGTGGCTACGGCCTGCCAGGGCACCGGCGCCAGCATTTGGTGGCCCACCAAGGACCAGCAGGCCGATGAGGTGGACTCCATGCTCATCAGCATCAGCGTGCCGAATGGTTTGAAGGACGTGTCGAATGGCCGCCTGCGCAAAACCACCAAGCTGAAAGATGGCTACACCCGCTTCGACTGGGCCGTGCGCAACCCCATCAACAACTACGACGTGGCCCTGAACGTGGGCGATTACCAGCACTTTGCGGATTCCTACCAGGGCGAGAAAGGTCCGTTGACGCTCGACTACTGGGTGCTACCCGAGAATGTGGCCAAGGCCAAAGCCCAGTTTGCCGCCAACGTGAAGCCCATGCTCAAGAGCATGGAGCACTGGTTCGGTCCCTACCCGTGGTACCAGGACGGCTACAAACTCGTGGACGCCCCGCACCTGGGCATGGAGCACCAGAGCGCCGTGGCCTACGGCAACAAATACCAGAATGGCTACCTGGGCCGCGACCGCAGCAACACCGGCTGGGGTACCAAGTGGGACTTCATCATCATCCACGAGAGTGGCCACGAGTGGTTCGGCAACAACATCACCACCAAGGATATTGCCGACATGTGGGTGCACGAAAGCTTCACCTGCTACTCCGAAGCGCTGTTTACAGAAAGCCAGTTTGGCAAGCAGGCCGGCCAGGAATATGTGCACGGCCAGCGCCGCAACATCCAGAACGACTCGCCCATCATCGGCCCCTACGGCGTGAATAAGGAGGGCTCTGGTGACATGTATGACAAGGGCAGCGCCATGCTCAATACCATTCGTACCATTCTCAACAACGACGAAAAGTGGCGCCAAATCCTGCGCGGCCTCAGTAGCACTTTCTACCACCAAACCGTGACCGGCCAACAGGTGATGGACTACATCAACCGCGAGAGCGGCCAGGATTTCACCAAGGTTTTCGACCAGTACCTGCGCCACACAAGCCTGCCCGTCCTCGAAATCCGCTTCGAGGAAGGCAAAACCCTGGCCCGCTGGGTGAGCGAGGTGGAGAAGTTCGACATGCCCGTTCGGGTGCGGCGCAAGGGCGGCGAGTACCAGTTCATCAAGCCCACGGCCCGGTTTGCGGAGATAAAGGAGCTGGCTGGGGCAGATAAGGAGACGCTGGAAGTCGATACGTTCAACTTCTACATCGGCGTGTTGGTTGATTGAGCTGGTGGATTAAATAAACAGAACGTCATGCTGAGCGCAGCCGAAGCATCTCGCGTGGGATACTAACTCAATCGTTCGGCTGTTTTGATTACTACCACACGCGAGATGCTTCGGCTGCGCTCAGCATGACGTTTTTATATCGCCAAACTTCTTAAACCCACCTGCGCCGTGCCGTACCTTCGCGGCGCGAACCATCACCGAACCTTCGGCTCTATGAATCAATACGACGTCACCGTCATCGGCTCCGGCCCGGGCGGCTATGTAGCGGCCATCCGTTGCGCCCAATTGGGCCTGAAAACCGCCCTCATCGAGAAATACCCCACCCTGGGCGGCACCTGCCTCAACGTGGGCTGCATCCCCAGCAAGGCCCTGCTCGACTCGTCCGAGCACTACCACAACGCCCACACGGCCTTCGCCGAGCACGGCATTGGCCTGGAAAACCTGACGGTGGACATGAACCGTATGATTGACCGCAAGGCCGGCGTGGTGAAGGCCAACGTGGACGGCATCGCCTACCTGATGAAGAAAAACAAAATCGACGTCCTCACCGGCGTGGGTTCCTTCGTCGATAAAAACCACATCAGCATCGCGCCCCGCGAAGGCGGCGAAGCGCAGCAGATTGAAACCAAAAACGTCATCATCGCCACCGGCTCCAAGCCCACGGTGCTGCCGTTCATTGCCCAGGACAAGGAGCGCATCATCACCAGCACCGAGGCCCTGAACATCCGCGAAGTGCCCAAGCACATGATTGTGATTGGTGGAGGCGTCATCGGCCTCGAAATGGCCTCGGTGTACGCCCGCCTCGGCGCCAAAGTGAGCGTGGTGGAGTTCATGGACAGCATCATCCCGACCATGGACCGCGGCCTGGGCAAGGAACTGAAGCGCGTGCTGGGCAAAATCGGCATTGAGTTCTTCTTCTCGCACAAGGTGACCGGTGCCACCCGCGACGGTGACACCGTGACCGTGACGGCCACCAACGCCAAGGGCGAGGAAGTGAAGTTTGAAGGCGACTACTGCCTCGTGGCCGTGGGCCGCGTGCCCTACACCGCCGGCCTCAACCTGGAAGCCGCCGGCGTGCAGATGGAAGAGCGCGGCCGCATCAAGGTCGACGAGCACCTGCAAACCAACGTGCCCGGCATCTACGCCATTGGCGACGTCATTCGGGGCGCCATGCTGGCCCACAAGGCCGAGGAAGAAGGCGTGTTCGTGGCCGAAACCATTGTGGGCCAGAAGCCCCACATCAACTACCTGCTCATCCCCGGCGTGGTGTATACTTGGCCCGAAGTAGCTGGCGTGGGCTACACCGAGGAGCAGCTCAAGGAGCAGGGCAAGGCCTACAAAGTGGGCTCCTTCCCCTTCAAAGCCAGCGGCCGGGCCCGTGCCAGCGGCGACACCGACGGCTTCGTGAAGGTGCTGGCCGACAAAACCACCGACGAAATCCTGGGTGTGCACATGATTGGCCCGCGCATCGCCGACCTCATCGCCGAAGCCGTGACGGCCATGGAGTTCCGCGCCTCCGCCGAGGACGTGGCCCGCATGAGCCACTCGCACCCCACCTACGCCGAGGCCATGAAAGAAGCGTGTTTGGCCGCTACGGAGAACCGGGCCATTCACATGTAAGCCTACACGCAGTAAAAACTGAAAGAAGCTGGAGCCGCTGTGGCTTCAGCTTCTTTTGCTTTTAACCCATACCTTGTCTGCCACTATGACGCGCGCAGGTATCATAATACTGGTTGTGCTGGTGCATAGCATCGGCCTGTATGAAGTGGTGGCACAAGCCCGGCCGGGGAACGCAAAGCCGCAAAAATGGACGGTGCCAGCACACCCGAAGGGTAAAACGGGCCGGGTACTTGTAGCCCCCAAGCCCATTATACTGCCGACGCACGAAATGCAATTCAGCCGCGTAGGGGCATCTAAGGTTTGGCCAAAGCATTATCGGGATAGCCTGCTGGCCTTTCCCCAACTATTTTGGTTGGAACCGGGCAGCTTGCTGTTTCGCCGACTGCCCACCGACACCGTGTTTCTGAGGATTGCGCTGGAACCACCCCCTTTCCCTTTCAATGAAAACTATTTTATCGAGGGGAATATGTGCCTCTTGCATCAGGACCTGAACCACGATGGCGTACCGGAAGCCTTAGTGGGTTTTTGGCGGGGTTGGGAGCACGGCCACGGTAGCCGCGTGGCCCTCAACCTCATCGACGTAAGCGGTACGCCGCGACTGTTGTTAAGTGCGATAATTCAAATAAAAGAAGAGGGCTGGGCGACGGACTCCGATATTCCTGATTCTGGCGACAAGACTTTTTTTACCTCAGGGTGGGAGCGGTCGGTAAGGTTAGAAAAAGAGGATATTCTTTTACTATTGGAAACTGGTCATAACGACGGTTTAGTCAAAGAGGTAAAACCGCTGACTGCCACGCCGTACCTTCGAATTGGAAGCCTGGTTCACCATGGTTATGAAAATCATGATAAAAGCAAGATAACACCACTCACCCCCGGCCGCTACCATTACCGTAACGGGCATCTGGTTTGGATGGGAAAATGAATAAGCTACTGATACTCGTGCTGCTGAGTTTGGTTGGAGGTGGGACCAGAGCGGCTGCCCAACAGGCGCGGCCCCGCGGCCCCAAGCCACACCGGGTGGCCCGGCCGGTGGTCATCCCCAGCCGGCCCATCTTCTGCGACACCGCCAGCACCGCGCAACTCGGGTTGGATAGTTTGGTGTTGGCAGAAGTGCGGCAGTCCCGCGCCCGTTTTCTGCTCGTACACGGCGGCTACATCCTCCTCTGCCGGCACTCGCCTGCCGATACGGTCTGGACGCGCATCCGAGTGCCGCAACGGCGCTTGTGGGACCAGGAACCGATTTATGTAAATGAATACGACCTTGAGAGCTTTCGGGACCTGACACGTCTTTACGGCAGTCAATATAATTACGTCCCGTCCGACCGCGACAATTTTGCGCAGCTCGACACTTGCAATATGGACCAGCAGGGCATGCCAGAGGTGCGGCTGACCTGCTGGAGTTTCGAGCGAAATAAGTCCAGCATTAACACCAAAATAATCCATCTGCTGGACGTCAGCCAGGCTCCCCGGCTACTGCTAACCGCGCTGGTTCAGGTGGATTATGGCGTCCATTTCACCAATCGGCCGGTGCGCTTTGGCCGGGAGCTGCGCATCGGGGCAAGCAGCGGCGACCAGAAGCTGACGCCGCTGATGCCGGGTCGCTATCAGTACCGGAACGGGCACTTGGTCTGGGTAGGGAAGTGAACACTGCTGCACCAGCAACGTCCAGCGGCTGAAGCTTTCAGCGTTTTTGCTGCTTTTCTTTGGGCCATGAAAGCAGCCCACCGATGAGAGCGTTTCCAGTATTGTGGTTGGCCCTGGGATTGGTTTCGGCATGTCAATCTCCAGCCAGCGAGCAGGCGGGGCGCTTGCCGGAGTCTGGCCAAAGTGGGGCAAGGCCGCCACAAAGCCCGGCAGCTGCGCCGCCGCTACCAACCGGGCCGGCGGTTCAACCAACCCTGAAGACGGCCCCGCCGGTTGCTGACCTGTACCACGAGCCTGATTCGCTGCGGGCCTTCGTGGGGGTGCGGCCCCTGCGGTTTCGGTGCGTGAGCGACGATTCGCTGCGGGCCGATGTGGCGCGGCGGCCTTGGGGCATCGATACGGTGTTTGGGCGCTACCTGCGCATCAGCCGGCTATTTGAGCCCACGCGACTGCTGTACCGGGCCACGCCCGCCGCAACCTGCTGGACGCAGGTGCAGCTGGAGCCGGTGGGCGACACCGGGGCGGTAGGCGGCGAGTTCAGTCTCGACACGGTGCAGCTTGACCCGCAGCGGCGGGTGCTGCTGCTGAACCTGCGCGGCCACAATGGTTTCTGGGGCGGCAGCCTCGATTACGGCCTCACCAACCTCATCGACGTGACCGAAAAACCGCTATTGCTCCTCAAAACCGAGGCGCTGCGGGAAGACACCAGCTACGGCCGCGAAGACGACACGACGTACGACGACGATGCGGCCGGCAGCGAGTACCGGGCGCAAACCGTGCAGGTGCGAGCGGGTCTGATTCGGGTGGAGCGGCCTCGCCTCACCAGCCGCGTTGGTCGTTCGGGGGCTGACGAGCGGAGCCAGGGGCCGCTGCCGGAAACGATGCTGCCCGCCGGCCGCTACCGCTACCGGGGCGGCAGGATGCTGCGGGTGGGGCAATAATTTCATAGCGCCAGAAGCTGAAAGCGGCCGACGTTGCCAAGGTTTCGATTGCTTGGCGCTAGGCCGCTTCTTATTGCTTTTACCAATTCGCCGGTGGCTTTCGGAAAATTGCCAACTGGTTCCGGCCCGCAAACCTTCGCCTTATTTGATATGCTTACTTTTGAGACATGTCAATCCCAGCCCTTACACCTGCTCCTGCTACTAGCCAGCTGCCCGAAATTGTCGCCACTGACTGCTTCAATGTGTACGCCCGCGAGCAGTTCAACGCCCGCAAGCTCGTGTTTGGGCGGCGCGACTACTACAAGATTTCGCTGCTCACCGGCAGCAGCCGCTACAACTACGCCACCCGCGGCGTGCTCATCGACCGGCCCGCACTGGTGTTTTCCAACCCGCTGATTCCCTACTCCTGGGAGCCCGTGTCGGCGGAGCAGGGCGGCTACCTGTGCATGTTCACCGAGGAGTTTCTCATCGTGAACGACCGGGCGGCCAGCCTGCAGGAATCGCCGCTGTTTCGGCTCGGGTCTGACCCGGTGTACCTGGTGGATGAAACGCAGTACGCCGACCTGAGCTACTTCTTTCGCAAGATGCTGCAGGAGATGAATTCGGGCTACGTGTACCAACAGGAGGTTATTCGCAATTACCTGAACCTGCTCATCCACGAAGCGCTGAAGCTGCAGCCGCAGGCCAGCTACTATCAGCACCCCAACGCTGCCACGCGCATTGCGGCCCTGTTTCAGGGGCTGCTGGAGCGCCAGTTTCCCATCGACTCGCCCACCCACGGCCTAAAGCTGCGCACGCCCGGCGACTTTGCCCGCCAGCTCTCGGTGCACGTCAACCACCTCAACCGGGCCGTGCGCGACCTCACCGGCAAAACCACTTCCGTGCACATCGCCGAGCGCATCATCCGCGAGGCCCGCGCCCTGCTCCAGCACACCGACTGGAGCACTGCCGAAATTGCTTACAGCCTGGGCTTCGAGTACCCCACTTACTTCAACAACTTCTTCAAGAAGCAAACCGGCACCACGCCCTCGGCCCACCGCGCCCTGGTGGGTCGGCACCCAGTGGTTGTTTGAATTTCTTACTGTTTCGTTTGAATCCCTTTAGGGTGCCGCGGCGGGGTAGGGGACTTTTGTGCTGTTCAATCAACCCAGCCAAAATCCTCCTATGAAATACGCCCTCATCACCGGCGCCAACAAAAGCATTGGCTTTGAAACCGCCCGCCAGCTGCTCCAACACGGTTTTTACGTCTATCTGGGCAGCCGAAGCCTTGAAAATGGCCAGCAGGCCGTGGCCCAGCTGCACGCCGAAGGCCTTACCCAGGTCGAGCCCGTGCAGATTGATGTAACCGATGCCGCCTCGGTAGCCGCCGCCCGACAGGCTATCGGCCAAAAAGGAACCGGCCTCGACGTCCTCATCAACAACGCCGGTATCAGCGGAGGCGGGGTGCCCCAAACTGCCATCGACACACCTGTGGCCACCTTCAAGGAAGTGTACGACACCAACGTATTCGGCGTGGTGCAAACCACCCAGGCCTTCCTCGACCTGCTGCGCGCCTCGGCCGAGCCGCGCATTGTGAACGTGACCTCGGGCCTGGGTTCGGTGAGTTTAAATGCCGACCCCACCTGGAAATACTACGCCGTGAAGACGGCCGCCTACGGCTCGTCCAAAGCCGCGCTCAACATGTACACCATCGTGCTGGCCTACGAACTGCGCGACACCCCCTTCAAAGTGAACGCCGTGGACCCCGGCTACACCGCCACCGATTTCAACCACCACAGCGGCCCCGGCACCGTGCCCGACGCGGCCGCCCGCGTGGTAAAAGCCGCCCTGCTGGCCCCGGATGGCCCCACTGGCCAGTTTTTCAGCGACGACAACGCGCCGGAAACGGGCCTCAGCCCCTGGTAGAAACAGCGGACTTAGGAAGGTAAAATGCTTCCCTAAAACGTCATGCCGAGCGCAGCCGAGGCATCTCGCCTGTGGTAGTAAATCAATCGACCGGTTTGCTGCTGCACGCGAGATGCCTCGGCTGCGCTCGGCATGACCGTTCTATTCGACACCAGCACCGTTCTTTTGGGCGCGGTGCCTACAAACAAAGTAGTTTTGGGTTATGCCCACGCTTCTTCTCGACCAGCAAATCCCCATTTACTCCCTGGAGTCACAAGGAGCCGCCGGAGCCTTCTTCCAACTGAACCGGGCCGACGGCAGACAGCCGGCTTTCCGGCAGAACATGCTGCAGCCGCACCGCAAGGACTACTACCATCTGGTGTACGTGCAGCGCGGCGGCAGCCGGCACTGGGTGGACATGACGCCCTATGAGCTGAAAGAAAACGCGCTGTATTTCTCGGCTCCCGGCCAGCTGCAGCTTAAGGAAAAGCTGCAGCCGATGTGGGGCGTCAGCCTGGCGTTCACCCGCGAGTTTCTGGCCCGGCAGCCCAACGCGGCCCTGGCGCAGCTGCCGCTGCTGCTGAATCCGCAGAACGGCCACGAGTTGCTGCTGGCCCCGGCCGATGTAGCGTTTGTGGAAGACCTGCTGGCCCGGCTCGAAGCCGAGTACCAGCGCCCCGGCGAGTGGCAGCAGGCCATGCTCAGCGCCCACCTGACCGTGCTGCTCACCTACCTCAGCAGGCTCTACACGGAGCAGTTTCCGGGCGATGAGCCCTCGGCGGACCAACTGCTGCTGCGGAAGTATAGGACCCGGATTGAGGAACACTTCCGCGAGCGGCACGAGGTGGGCGCGTATGCTGCCCTGCTGCATATCTCGGCCGGGCACCTGAGCGAGGTGGTGAAGGCCCAGAGCGGCAAGCCGGCCATTGCCCACATTCAGGAGCGGCTGGTGCTGGAGGCCCGGCGCCTGCTGTTCCACACGCCGCAGTCGGTGAAGGAAATTGCCTACGACCTGGGCTTTGCCGATGCGTCCTACTTCAGCCGCTTCTTCAAGCGCGAAACCGGCCTCACGCCCGCCGAGTACCGCGCCAGCAACCGCGAAATGTACCCGTGATGCCGCAGAATGTGCCACTGCGGCGCTTATAGGGCCCGGTAATTTTGTGTTGTTCAATCAAGTAACCCCCTTCATCATGAAGACAGCACTGATTACCGGCGCCAACAAAAGCATCGGTTTTGAAGCCGCCCGCTTGCTCCTGCAGCAAGGCTACTACGTGTACCTGGGCAGCCGCAACCTCGAAAATGGCCAACGCGCCGTGGCCCAGCTCCACGCCGAAGGCCTTACCCAGGTAGAGCCCGTGCAGCTCGACGTAGCCGACCCCGCCTCGGTGCAGGCCGCTCGGGAAACCATCGGCCAAAAGACGCCCGTCCTCGACGTGCTTATCAACAACGCTGGCATCAACGGCGGCATGCCGCAGTCGGCCCTTGAGTCCCCCATCAGCCAGTTTCAGACGGTGTTCGACACCAATTTCTTCGGGGTGATATCCGTGACGCAGGCCTTTATCGACCTGTTGCGGCAGTCGCCGGCGCCCCGCATCGTGAACGTCAGCTCGGCCCAGGGCTCGCTCACCCTGCACAGCGACCGGGTGCACGGCTACAAGTACTACGACCACAAAGCGGCCGTGTACCACTCTTCCAAGTCGGCGCTGAACATGTACACCATCAACCTGGCCTACCAGTTGCGCGACACGCCCTTCAAAGTGAATGCCGTTGACCCCGGCTTCGTGGCCACCGATTTTAACAACCACCGCGGCACCGGCACCGTGCAGGAAGCCGGCGCCCGCGTGGTGAAATATGCCCTGATTGGCGCCGACGGTCCCACCAGCAAGTTCATCAGCGAGGAATACAACCCGGAAACCGGCGAGATTCCGTGGTAATAAGGCGCCCTAGGGGCAATAATGCGAAAGCGACTGAAGCTTCCTAGGTTTCTAGGTCGTCATGCCGAGCGCAGCCGAGGCATCTCGCGTGGGGTAGTAAATCCTGACGACTGGATTACCACTCCACGCGAGATGCCTCGGCTGCGCTCGGCATGACGGCTTTTATGGTTAGCCTAGTCCACCGTGAACACAGCTTTGCCCACAATCCCGCCCTTCGCCACCTCAGCATACGCCCGCTGAAAGTCCGCCAACGGATACGTAGCCCCAATAACGACGTCTAGGTTGCTGTTGGCCAGGGTGGTGAGGTAAGCCGCTTTAGGCTTGAGCAGCAGCACACGGTATTTCTGTTTCGAAAACAGGTTGTGCCAGAAGGAGCCGACGATTTCCCGCACGCCCGGCGCTGAGTGCACGTACACCCCGGCGGGCGTGAGCAGAGGCCGCGCCTGCGCAAAGGGCAGCTGGCCCGACAAATCGAGCACGGCATCGAAGCGCCGTCCGAGGCTGTGCACCGACTGCTCCCGGTAGTTGAGCACGGTGTCGGCGCCCCACTGCCGGGCGGCGGCCAGGCCGGCCGGGCCCACCACGGCCGTTACCCGCGCCCCCTGGCGCTTGGCTAGCTGCGTAGCTACCATGCCGATGCCGCCGCTAGCCCCGTTGATGAGCAGTTCAGCGCCGGGCCGCAGCTTGATAAGCTGCTCAAACACCTGCAACGCCGACGACCCCACCACCGGCAAAGCCGCCGCCTGCGCAAACGACAGCCCGGCCGGCTTGCGCGCCACCTGCTGCTCGCTCACCACCACGTACTCGGCCAGAGCCCCGCCCTTGAGCACATCCACCAGCCCAAATACCTCCTCGCCGGGCTGGAAGGCGCGCACGGTGGCGCCCACTCCCGCCACAGTGCCTGCAAAGTCGATGCCGACGCTTTTGGGCAACTTCGAGCCGGCCACCAGCTTCATTTCACCGGCCCGCAGCTTCCAGTCCAGCGGGTTCAGGCTCACGGCGCGCACGCGCACCAGCAGCTCTTTGGGGCCCGCCACGGGCTGGGGCACCTCCACCAGCTGCAGCACCTCTGGGCCGCCGTACTGGCTATACATTACTTTTTTCATGGCAAAGAAGAAAACAGGTTCGGGATGAGGGCGTGTTGGGAATAGAAAAACGGTCATGCAGAGCGAAGGCGTAGCCGCAGTCGAAGCATCTCGCGTGCAGTAGTAAATAATTACGTTGCGCGGTAGAGATGCTTCGACTGCGGCTACGCCTTCGCTCAGCATGACAGTTCTACTCCTTAGACGAGTCGCCTCCACCACCGCGCTGGGGCTTACCGGGTGGGCTGGTCGAAATAGGTGGGCGCAAATACCTCCTGGCCGTAGCGGCGGGCAATGCCCTGCAGGCGGGCAATGTCGGCTGGTTCGAGGCGGGGCGGGGGCAGGAAGGTGCCCGGCGCCACCGGCTGGCCGGCTTCGGCAAACATCTCCTCGGTGCCGGCCGGGGCCACGATGCACAGCAGGTGCGCCACCGCCTCCGACTCGTTCTTGAAGTTGTGGACGGCCCCGCCCTTGGCAATGTTGATGAACGTGCCCACACCGGCTGTGTAGGTCTGGGTGTCGGAGCGCACCACCACCTCGCCCTCGATGACGAAGAAGTTTTCCTGCACTTCGGCGTGGGCGTGCGGGGCCGGCCCGCCGCCGGGCGGCACCAGCATGTCGATGACGGCATACGCGCCGCCGGTTTGCGTGCCGCTCAGCAGCGTGCGGTAGGTGTTGCCGGCCAGCGACACGGTCGGCCCGGCCTGGGGCTCCAGAATCTCAACGGAAGTAGGGCGCATCACAAAAAGAGGTAAGGGGTGAAACAGGGCAGCCGTTGGCGCGGTTGGCAATGGGCCGGGGGCGGAAGCCCACCGCGCGGCCGGGGCGCCGGCTCCGAACTGCGTGCTGCAAAGGTTGTGGCCTACCGGTATATTTGTCAAGTACTTACAAATTTGTGCGGTGCCTACCTCCAGGTAAGAAACATTGATACTCAGCCCGAAAAAATGAACACCATTCCGCGCGATACCGCCCATTGCCCCGTGCGCAAGGCCATGAACCTGATTGGCAGCAAGTGGAAGGTA
Organism: Hymenobacter properus; assembly: GCF_015694735.1. Classification (GTDB taxonomy): domain Bacteria; phylum Bacteroidota; class Bacteroidia; order Cytophagales; family Hymenobacteraceae; genus Hymenobacter; species Hymenobacter properus. Next base: position 703,450 of record NZ_JADQDP010000002.1, read on the forward strand.
CTGCTGCTCGAAAACCTGCGCGACGGCCGCAAGCGCGACGGCGAGCTGAAGCGCCTGCTTCCCGACATCAGCGAGAAGGTGCTCATCCAGGAGCTGAAAGACCTGGTGGCCAGCGGCCTGCTCACCAAGCACGCCTACCCCGAAATCCCGCCGCGCGTGGAGTACGAGCTGACCGACAGCGGCCAACAGGCCCTGCCGATAGTAGACAGCCTGGTGGCCTTCGGCAAGCAGCACCTGGCTGCCTAGCGCCGGTCCCGGCCGAGCGGCATCACCCCGAGAAGCGCAAAGCGGAAGCGGCTGAAGCTACATGAGCTTCAGCCGCTTCCGCTTTGCGCTACTGGGCGAATTACATCTTAATCTTTAGACTGATTTCCTTATCGGCGTAAGCTTGCAGGCCGTTTAGCTCCTGTGTAATGGTGACGAGCCATCCGGCTTGCTTGCTGCGGTCGGCATAGATTTCGCTGTCGTACTTGTCGTGCATGGCCTGGGCTTCTGTGCTGATTTGGCGGTAGATAGCCTCTTGTTTTTGGGCCAGCTCTTTGGTGTCAGCCACTTGTTCCTTGACGGCTTTGGTGAAGCGGCGCGCGAAAACCTCGGTAATGTCGAAGTGGCCTTGTTCGTGGGCCAGGGTGCGTTCCGGGTCCTGTTTGCCTTTGAAGTAGGAATTCTGGCAGTCGAACACCGTTTCCACTTTGAACTGCACCTTGCCTTGGAACAGCCGCCCCACGTAATGGTAGCGAATGAAGCTGCTCGTGGCCGCTTCGAAAGGCCGGCTCTCGGTGCTGGCTTTAAAGTCGACCTGGGCGAGCCGGCGCGCGGCATTCCAAACAATTTCCTTTTCGAAAGGGGCCAGGTCGGCCACCCGCAGCGCTTTGGCCTTGATGCGGTGGCAGGTGCTCCAGTGGTCGGGCAGGTGGTGCTCGTACACCTTGAGCACGTTGGCACCCAATGCTTGGGCCTCTTTGGTGGCCCGCGCAATCACCGTTTCGTAATCGCAGGAAAGCGTCAGCCCGGTGTCTTTGATTTCAATATCGCCCACCTCTTCGGAAGGGCCGCTGAACTTGTCGGTTTCATCAATGACCACAAAACCCGGCGCGGCCACAATGTTGTGCGGGCTTTGGCTGGCTTGCGTGATGACGCGCGGCGAGCAAGCCGCCAGCGTCAGCCCCAAGCCGAGCGTTGTGAAAAGACGTTTCATAGAAAAAGGTAGAGGCACAGGTGAAGGAGGGAGCTGGGGCTTCCGGGTGAAATAAGACAATAGGGAAACGCGGGTGGAGGGCGAAGCAGCAACTGCAACGAGGCCCAGAACTGCTAAGCAAAGGTAAAGCGGCTACAGGAGGTCTCGCCGGCGGACGGGCGAGGGGCAGGTAGAAACGGCGAATAAATGGGCATCCGATGGGGGCCACCGTTTAGGAGCATTCCGTCGGAGCGCTGGGGCGGCACCGCGGTGGCTAGCATGGCTTGCAGGGGGCGGGCAAGCCCCAGCGCCTCCGAACCCAGCCGGCGCGGCATAACGTCGGAGCGATAGAAACTGAAAGCGGCTGAAGCTACGGGAGCCTCAGCCGCTTTTTACGGAATGTATTAAAGGGTTTGTGGTTTACTGTATCACAAACCCTTTCTGTTCCAAGGCAACTCTATTTGTACTGGACAAAGTCGGTACAGAAATGAATAATCTATTCTTCGCCCTGCTAATCGCAACATAAGATACTCTATGGTCTTCAAGTTGTAAATTAGGTTTAATTAAGAAATCTATATCTTTTTCTTCAGTGAGTGCTACGAGGACGTTGTTAAATTCTGCACCTTTTGACTTATGGATGGTCCTATGTAGTCCATTGTCTTCAGGAATTCTAACACATAATGCAAGCTCTTGATAAGTGTGATTTTCATAGAAATTCTTACCGGCGCCAGTTCTTAAGTCAGAAATATCAACGTTAAGTTCATTTCTTATAATTAAGAAATATTCATAAAGTTTTTTAGTCTTAAAGCTGTCGTATTTCTCACATAAAGTTATGATGTACTTTAAATTATCTTTTGCTCTTTCATTCTTGCTTTTGTGTTTAAATACTTTATCTAACTCTGCAAGCGCCTCTTTATAGCGCCCTTCTTGTGCCCACTCTGTGGCTTTGATAAACCCTTGTATTACCTTGCTTCTGTAGTTATTGCTTTGTGATGGTTTGTCAATATCTGTAATCTTCTCTAGTAGATTCCCGTTTGTACTGGCCGCACTAAGGCTTTTTCTTATAAGGTTTGAAGTGATATTAAGCCTTGTTATGGAATGAATGGTTTCCTGTCCAATAATTGCTTGGGCAATTGCTAAGGCAGAAACAGGATTATTAACTATAACTATGGGTTTGTCACCAATATCGTTTCTTACAGGGGTTTGTGTTATATCGTTGCGTATCGAATTTAATAAATTGATAATTGCAATTGTACTGCGTCTATTTGCTTGAATCTGTAATGTATTTAGGTTTTGTAACTGAACTGAATCGAAATTGTCAGGCTTCGCTCCTTGGAAACCATATATAGATTGAGCTTTGTCGCCAATTACGCCAATAATAGTTTCTGATTGTCCAATTTGTTCGATAATATAAGTTTGGATTGGATTGGTATCTTGAAATTCGTCAATAAAGAAATAAGGGAACTTCGCTCTTATTACACTAATAATAAACGGGTTATTCTTTATAAGCTCATAACTGAAAAATAGTACATCATCGTGATGTAATATTCCTTTTTGCCAAGCTAATTTCTTGTATTCTAAATATGAAATAGTTCTTATCGAGTAATTATTGGCTTTATAGGGTCTGTCAGGTCTTACTTCTAATTCGCCATTAGTATTAAATCTCCAGCGAGCAGCTTTTATTGCCTCTACAACTGCGGTGTCATCTGTAATTCTACGTTGGTTCGTATTTGTTTTCCAATCCTTGAGTAGAGAATAGTTGGATAAGATGGTGTCGTCATGCCCTTCTACTTTCTCGATATTTAGGCCGTGCTTGGTATCAATAAAGCTTAAGTAGGGTTTGACAATATGTTTATACAAGAAGGCATGAATAGTGCTAACCTCCACTCGCGATGAAGCTAGCTGTAAGCGCTGAATAATAGTTTCGGCTGCGACGTTTGTATAAGTGATGCAAGCTACAGCTCTTGTTTTTTGTAGCCTCGTGGAATTATGAAGTACATTCTTAATGTGATTGACCAGCCAGTGGGTTTTACCTGCACCGGGGCCTGCAGCAACTCTAAAATGTTGCTCAATATCAATTAAATCATCCGAGATTATAGTCTTTACTGGCATATCCAATTGATTGCTTCTTGAATGTATATGGGGACCTCAAAGCCAACAGAATTACCTGATTTAAGATTTTCTTTCAATAAGTAAGAGAGCTCTAAGGCATTTTCGCCTTTTCCGACAGAGTTTAAGTATCTAGACGCTATTATCGCTTTTTTCTTTTCGTTATCATTCCAAGAGGTGTTGGCATTGATGCTTTTAACTAATCTGTCATTCTCATTGCTCGCTCTCAAGCAAGAGATGAAATCTGTTAATGGGCTGTTGTTTTGGTAATGGGTCATCAGGGTTTTGAGTTCACTTTTATTCTTTGTTGTGCTAGTAATTATTAAATCTAGCGTGGGGTTCTTTAGCATCAAGTCATATTCAAGAGTTTTGCCTTCTCTAGAATCTTGACTAAAAAACCTGATGTTAGGATGATTCTGATATTTTATGATGCTATCTGACGCATTATCCTTGTAGTCATATGTGGTAACATCTTCATTAAACTCAAAAGGGTAGCACATTGTAAAAATCTGGTTTGCCTTTGCTTTCCTTTCAGGGTCTCTGTCCGTGATACACGCAATTTTTTTAGGTATTGTATATGTAAACAATGTGTCAAATATTTTTAAAAAATGTTCAAAATATCGGCCTCCGATATTTATGACGACAATATGTCTATCTTCTAAAGACTTTTGAATATATGCAGCAAAGGTTGATATCGTTAGCTGCTCTGCTAGCCCCTCGACTAAAATTACTTTTTGAGCAAATAGCATATCAGACTTAGTTGCATCAAGGAACCTTTGAACATACTCTTTGGATTTTTTTCCTTCGGCATCATCAGTAAATACTTTTCCTGGATAACCCACTTTGGCGTCTCCATTTTCATTGTGAATGCATATCAGCTCATCGAGTGAAACTGTTGAGGTTATGTGCGTAGAATGTGATGTAATGAATATTTGTCTTACTTTCTTACTTGTCTGAATATTTTCTTTTAAAAAATTTAAGAATTTATACTGCATTGCTGGATGCAAATGCGCTTCGGGTTCCTCGATAGCTAAAATAGAGAAAACCTTAGCATTACTACCTAAATATTTTCCATCTGAATTTACTTGCATTTTCGCCAGCAATAGTGATATGTAAATTAGGTTGTTGTACCCAAGCCCATTGTGTGTGGCAGGTATCTTTATGCCGGTCTCATATTCTACAATTAATTTTAATGCGGAAAACATTTCCACATCTGATATGCTGCCTTCAAAGTTTGGGTTTGACTTATTGAAGGATGCACCAGTGTTGTCTGTGTAGGATAAGATTTGGTCTTTGCCATTTTTCATTCTCAACTGTAGGTCTTTTAATAAATCATTGGCTTTGTTTGAGAAATCGGACTTTTTTTGCTTTATTTCAGAAGTCTTGTCTGCATCAACTTTTGTAGTGTCGCTTTTTATTTCATAATCCATGAAAAAATCGAGTACTTCTTTCAGTAATGCATTCTTACCTGTGAACATATCGCGTTGTACATCGCGAATAGCATCTAAGAACTGAAAATCAAATTTTTGTAATGATTCGCTATCTGCAGTGGTCTGTAATTTGATGTCTCCGCAAAATATCTTATAGGTATAGAGTCGAATGAATTCATGCTCTACAATATGCCAAACCTGGTTTGAGTCGGTAGCTGCTGCCACATCTTTAAGGTACCGTGCTTTTTCTCTTTCTGGTAGAAAGAATTTGTACGTGAGTACAGCTTCATAAGGCGCCTTTAATTTCGTAAGCCAATTTGATACCGTTACCAAATCATCTGAATTCAAGTTTTCGTTCTTGCTTTGGGATATTGTCAGTTGTATCGTAATCTCGGGAGGAGAAAGTTGTAGGTCGGAAAGTAGAGCATTTTTGTTGAAATCGTCTATCTCAAGGCGTTTGCTTTCTTGATAATCTATTACTAATAAAAGAGCTTTAATTAAATTAGTCTTACCTGCATTATTATGTCCTATGATTACATTTATTCCATCGTTTAAAATCACTTCTGTATTTTTAAAAATGCGGAAGCCTTTGATGTCTATTTTTGAGATGTACATTTTTAATGAGAAAAGAATTGTTTCCGCAATATAGGTTGGAATTGCATTGTAAACTAATAGGCCACGTAGCTAAAATATCTTTAAGTATCGCATGCTCTGGTATTGAGAGGTAAATAGGGGAAGCACGCCATAACGTCAGGCCGGGAGCAACAGGCAATTCTAATAGCCACAACTACTTTGTCGCGTACGGCTTCCAAGCGACAAACCCTCCGCCACTTCGCATATTTGGGAAGAACTATCCTTTCCATGCTGCAAAAACGACTCCTTGCCGCCGCGCTGGCCCTGCTGCCCGCCGCCAGCCACGCCCAACAGGCTCCGGCCGATAGCCCCACCTTCCTGCTCCACAAGTTTGCGCAGCGCATCGGGAAGGAAACCTACCGCCTCACGCGCACCGCGCAGGCCCACACCTACGACGTCGATTTCAAGTTCGTGGACCGGGTCTCGCCGGTGGCGCTGCGGGCCCAACTAGCCGTCACGCCCGCCGGCGAGCCGCTGCGCCTGGCCGTGAAGGGCCAGACCTCGCGCTTCAGTAGCATCAACGACACGGTGCGGCTGGACGGGGGCAGGCCCGCATCCGCGTCGATGACGCCGTGCGGACCCTGCCGCTGGTGGGCTGAGCTTCCCCGTGGCGAGATACCGGGCGGTGGCTGCTAAGTAGTACATTGCTTGGGTTCGATGCTACTCAGGTCTGTCAATAGCAAATTATTGCAAAAACGCTTGATATTGCCTCTCTGCGCCATTCCAAAAGACTAGTGACTCCTCATGTCCCGCACCGACGCCTTCGCCCAAACCCAACCCGCCAGCCGCGCAGCGTGGCGGCAGTGGCTGGCCGAGCACCACGCCAGTGCCCCCGGCGTGTGGCTGGTGTACGGCAAGAAAGCCAGCGGCCTGCCCAGCCTGAGCTACGCCGAAGCCGTGGAGGAAGCCCTCTGCTTCGGCTGGATAGACTCGCACCCCCGCAAGCTCGACGCCGAGCGCACGCAGCTGCTGTTCACGCCGCGCAAGCCCCGCAGCGGCTGGAGCAAGGTGAACAAGGAGCGGCTGGAGCGCCTCGAAGCCGCCGGCCAGCTCATGCCCGCCGGCCTGGCCGCCATTGCCCGCGCCAAGCAAAACGGCGCCTGGGAAAGCCTCGATGCCGCCGAAGCCGGCGCCGTGCCCGAGGATTTGGCCGACGCCCTGGCTGCCGATAAGGCCGCGGGCCGGCATTTTGCTGCCTTCGCGCCCTCGGCCCGCAAGCAGATTCTGACCTGGGTGCTGGGCGCCAAGCAGCCCGAGACCCGCGCCCGCCGTGTGGCCGAAACCGTGCGCATGGCCGCGCTGGGCAAACGAGCGAATTACGACCGGGAGTAGGGTGGATATAGAATAAGCAGATAGCCAAAACGCGTCATGCCGAGCGCAGCGGAGGCATCTCGCGTGCGAGAGTAATCAAAACCGTGAGGCGATTGGTTTACTGCTGCACGCGGGATGCCTCGGCTGCGCTCGGCATGACGTTCCTTTGAATTCTTATTCGTTTCTCGCCGCCCCGCCTCCCTTGCTGCTCCCACCCCTCATGCTTTCCGAACCCACCTACCTCACGGCTCGCATGGCTGCGCCCATGATTGAAGCCCACTTTGCCCGGCACCGCGCCGCCAGCCTGGAAGACACCGACCGGCTGGCTGCTCCGCCCGAGGCGCAGTGGGTGGAGGCCGTGCTAGATGTGGCCTTTTGGGCCAGCCTGCGCCGCGAGGAGGGGCACCCGCCGCGCATTTCGTTGGCTTTGCTGCCGCCTGAGCAAGTGCGCCGGCCGCTGCTGTTCGGCCACAAGCGTCGCCTCACGCCCTACAACCTGCTCAAACTGGCCCCAGCCGTGGAGCAGCCCGGTATTCACCTGGGGGTGTGGCACGACGCCGACGGCCTCTACCTCTGGGGCACGGCCAACGCCATTCCGTCGCTGGGCTTTGTGCTGGAGGTGGTGGAGCCCGGCCTGCTGGTGGTGAAGCACCGCCGCGTGGGCGGCTTCGGCAAGTACGTGAACGTGGCCGTGCTGCGCGGCGACCACCTGCAGCTGGTGGACGAAGACCACGGCGGCCTGAGCGACTGCCCGGCCCTGCGCGCCTTCCTGCCCGGCCGCAGCCTGCCCTCGGCCGGCTCGGGCGAAACCGACAACGTGCTGCTGGAGCTGGCCGCCGCCATGCGCGCCCACGGCCGCGGCGGCCTGGTGCTGGTGGTGCCCGCCGGCTCCGACCGGTGGCAGGAATCGGTGGTGCACCCGCTGAGCTACCCCGTGGCACCGGCCTACAAGGGCATCACGCTGCGGCGCCGGCCGGGGCAGTCGCGCCGCGGCCGCCAAAACCAGCTGCACCGCAGCATTGGTGTGGTGGGCGGCTTCACGGCCGTCGACGGGGCCACCGTCATCACCCAAGACTACCACCTGCTGGCCTTCGGGGCGAAGGTGACGCGGGCCGCCAGCAGCACGCCCGTGGAGATGATGACGCTCACCGAGCCCGTGGTGGGCAGCGAGCCCCGGCAGCTGCACCCGGCCCAGAACGGCGGCACCCGCCACCTGGCCGCCGCCCAGTTTGTGCACGACCAGCGCGACGCCATTGCCCTGGTGGCCAGCATGGACGGCTTTTTCACGGTATTTGCCTGGTCGGAAAACTTGCAGCAGGTGCACGCCCACCGCATCGACGTGCTGTTGCTCTGAGGCGGTGGGTGCGGGCCGGGCGCATGGTAGCAGCAAATGACCTCCCAACTAAGGGCGGTCCTGCTGAGCGCAGCCGAAGCATCTCTCCCGCAGTAGTAAATGATTACGTTGCGCGGTAGAGATGCTTCGACTTCGCTCAGCATGACCGTCTTTCGTGGCTTAAACAGTCTCCGCATCTTTCCTAACCACCAAAATCTATGTCCCTCTTTACCCGCTTGACGCGCTTGCTGCTGGTGTTACTACTTCTGCCGCAGCTGGGCGTGGCCCAGGGGGCAGCTGCCCCGGCCCTGGCGCAAGCAGCCAAGCTGGAGGCCGAAAAGAAATACGAGTCGGCTTGTAAAATTCTCGACCAAGCCGACCCGCAAAACCAGCAGCCCGCCGTGGTGCTGGAAAAGGAAAAGCTGCTGCTGCGGTACTACCTCATAGCCATCAATTTTAAAGCTTTTGGGCTGAAGGACCTGGCCCCCGGCGAAACCGTGGAGCGGCTGCGCGGCCAGCAAGGCAAGTACAGCATGCACTTGCTTGATATTCCAGCCACGCTGGCCCAGCTGCAGAAGCGTTTTCCGCAGGATTACAGCCTCAGCCAGGGCCTCGGCGACTATTACTACCGGGCGGTGCTGTGCCACTGCGGCGAGCAGGACAAAACCGAAGCCCAGCTGCTCGACCTCGTGATAGAACACTACGGCCGGGCCCACACCCACCAGCTCGGCGACTACATGACTTACTACGGCGTGGGCTACGCGCACCTAGCACAGGGCCGCGCCCAGCCCAGCGTGGCGCCGTTTGAAAAATCCATTGCCCTAAACCCGCAGTACCCCGATGCGCCCTACAACCTGGCGTATGCCCTGCTGCAGCTCAAGGAGCCGGCCCGGGCCGTGCCCTTCGCGCAAACATCCCTGCGGCTCTACACCGACCCCGAGATGAAGGCCGACGCCGCCCGCATGCTCGGCACCCTCTACCAGCGCTTGCAGCAGCCCGCCGAAGCCAAAAAAGCCCTGCTGCAAAGCCTCGACCTGCAGCCGGCCAACTACGCCACCCTGCGCAACCTGCTGGAGCTGGCCGTGACCACCCACGCGCCCGATGCCACCACCTGGGCCACTCGCCTCTACCAGCTCAATCCGGCCGACGACCAGATGTTCAGCGACATCATGGACATTTACCAGGCGCAGGGGCAGTGGGCCGAGGCGGAAGCTTTTTTCAGCAGCCGCTTGCCCACGGCGCCCGCCCAGCCCGGCGCGCAGGGGCTGCTGCATTTTTATGTGGCCATTCTCAACATGCAGCTGCAGCGACCCAAGGAGGCGCGTCCGCATTTTTTGGCGGCCCAGCGCGAGCTGAAAAAGGTGGCTAAGCCCGACAATCCGCTGTTTCAGATAATTGATAAGGGACTGGCTGAGAGCAAGCCTTAGGCGCGCTTAGCACGGCCGTTGCCGGCGGTTCGGCAAAAAAGGCAACATTCTGCCGCGGCTTGCGAATACCCTATTTCGCCGGCCGCGCCATTGCCCCGGTATTGCCCCGCAAGCCTGCTATGGCCTTCCCGCTTCAATTCTTTCTGGAAACCGTTGTTTTACCCAACCTTCTCATGGCCAAAGACAAAAAGAAGAAGCACAAGAAAGACGACGTATCAGAAGACATTCTGGACGTTGCCGCCTTATCCATCAAGAAGTTTCGCAAGGTGACCAAGGAAATCGGCAAGCTGAGCACCGGCCAGAAGCTGGTGGGTGGCATTGCGCTGGTAGCTGCCGGCCTGGCTTACCTGGCCGCTCAGGAAACCGACGCTGCTTCGGCCGCCGAGGCTGAGGACGATGCCTCCGGCCCGGCGCACCTGCTGCCCAGCCACTCGGCCCAGGAAGCTGACGCCGCGCCTGCCCGCCACAAAAGCCGCAAAGCATCCAAGCCCAAATTCGCCGCCGAGGCCGAATCGGAAGATTAAACACCGGGCGGCTCCCGCTTATTCTCATTTCTGTTTAACCCATCGCCATGAAAAAGACCAAGAAAAAGAAAGCCGATAAGAAAGCCACGCTGCTCGGCGGGGCCGGCAAGTCGCTCAAAAAACTGGGCAAGCGCAAGCTCAGCACCGGGCAGAAAGTGCTGGCGGGTGCCGCATTGGCCGCCATCGGCCTGGGCCTGATTGCCAAGCGCCGCAACGCCGCCTCTTCTGCTTCCGAAGCCGATGCTACGACCGACGCCAACGCCGCCGAGCAAAACCTGGCGGCAATGGATGCCAACGCTTAAGACAGTAACAGAAGGCCGTCATGCAGAGCGGCGCATCTCGCGTGCTTTAACTAATCAAAGGCATTGAATTACTGCTGCACGCGAGATGCTTCGTTGCGCTCTGCATGACGGACAATAACCCAAAAAGGCGGCTACTCATCGAGTAGCCGCCTTTCTTTTTGCTTAAGCAATATTTATTCTTCTACCGCCGGGGGCGGCGTGGCGCCGCCCTTTTTCACGCGCACGGCGTTGGGGCCCTTCATGCCCATTTCGGTTTCGAAGGTCACCTTGTCGCCCTCGCCGATGGTGAGGCCGCCCAGGGCGTTGGCGTGCACGAAAATGCTTTCCTGGCTTTGGCTGTCCTTGATGAAACCGTAGCCCTTCGAGGTGTTGAAGAAGGTGACGGTGCCGGTGCGGGTGGTGTCTTCGGGCTCCCGGTCTTCCTGCTTGCGCACGCTGATTTGAATGTCCTCGTCCTTGATGACGCGCTTCTTGGTGGGGTCGGGCGGGGTGGTGGTGATGTTGCCGTCCTCGTCCACGTATGCAAACATTTCTTCCAGGGCCGCGCCGGATTTGGCGTTGGCCTGGCGCTCGGCTTTGCGCTCTTCCTTCTCGGTTTTCTTCTTGGCGCGCTTTTTCTCGTTGTCTTTCTTACCAAATGTCTCTTGAGACCTACCCATAGTATTCGTTTTGTGGCTGATTCGTGGGGCTGTTTCGGCTCATGGTGGGCAAGGCGGCAAAACAGCGGAGTGGATTACGACGAAGATACGCAATATCTGCAGGGCAACGCGCGGCCACTGCTACCGGCTACTGCCAGCGCGCTTTGCGCCAGGCATCGCGTTGCGCGGGCTTGAGGAATGTCCAGGCCACAAAACGGCTTTTTTTCTGTCCCTGGGCCATTTCTACAGTGCGCACTTCGGTGGCGCCAGCCGTTTGCAGGGCGCGGTACACGCCAGGCAGGGTTTCTTTTTTCGACACCAGCGACGTGTACCAGTAGGCGGAAGTGGGCCGCCGGCCGCTTTCCTGCACCATGCGCCGGATGAAGCCGGCCTCGCCGCCCGCGCACCACAGCTCGTGGTGCTGCCCACCGAAGTTGAGCGCCGGCCGCCGGCCGTGCCCGGTGCCCGGGCTCGTGCCAAGGCCGGCCACTTTGCGCTGGCTGCCCGCCGCCGCCTCGGCCGCCGAGGCGTGGAAAGGCGGGTTGCACATGGTCATATCGAACACCTCGCCGGCCTGAATGAGCCCGTCGAAAATGCGGCTGCGCGTGGGCTGCAGCCGGGCCTCGATGGCGCCGGCCAGGGCGGGGTTGGCGGCCTCAATCTGCTGGGCGGCGCGCAGGGCCACGCCGTCCACGTCGGAGCCCACGAAGTGCCAGCCGTATTCGCGCCGGCCGATGATGGGGTAGATGCAGTTGGCACCCACGCCTACGTCGAGCACGGTGATGTCTTCGCCGCGCGGCAGCGTGCCGCCGTTGCTTTCGGCCAGCAAGTCGGCCAGGTAGTGCACGTAGTCGGCCCGGCCGGGGATGGGCGGACACAGGTAGCCGCGCGGAATATCCCAGTGCTCGATGCCGTAGAACTGTTTCAGCAAGGCCTGGTTCAGCGCCTTCACGGCGGCCGGGTTGGCAAAGTCAATCGACAGGTTGCCGAACTTGTTGGGCTGCACAAAAGCCTTCAGGGCTGGATTGGCCTGGCTGAGCTGCGGAAAATCGTAGGGCGCGCGGTGGGGGTTGCGCGGGTGCAGCTGCTCTTTTTCGGGAGCGGGGGTAGTGGGGGCGGCGGGGTGGGGAGGCTTCATAATACGGGCGCGGCAAGGCGCAAAGGTACCGCTGGCCTGTGGCTGGGCCGGGCGCCGGCCCCCTACAGCGTTTTGATGAGTTTGAAGCCGTCCTTCGTCACCAGGTACTGGGCACCCATGATGCTGATGGTTTGGCCCTCCAGCAGGGTGCTCAGGCTGGTAATGTCGCCTTCGAGTGTGTGCAGGGTGTAGCCGCGGGTGCGGGCTAGTGCCAAGTAGCGCGGGTTCACGTAGCCGTAGGCGCCGCAGAGGATGATGCGCACCTTGCCTGGCCCCAGCTTCAGCAGCTCGGTGTCGCGCGGGAAGGTGTGGTTGTCGGCCAGCCAGATGTATTCTGTGGCCGCGGGCTCCAGCTGCTGGGCGCGGAGCAGGGCTTCGGCGTCGTTTTCGGGCGCGTCGCCCCCGCCACCAGCCAGCATGGCTTCCAGTACCTTGCTTTTGATTTGCTCAAAGTCGGCGGTTTTCACTTCGTAGAGCCCGCCGGTGCGGCCGATGGTCTTGGTTTTGTCCGGCGCATCGTTGCCGTCGTTGAAGAACACGAAGGTCTTTTCCTCCTGCAGGGCGCTGAGCTGCAGCCAGGTCAGTAGGTCGAGGGTGTAGGGGGCCATGCTGCCGGTCACGTCGGCCACCACCACTTGCTTGCGCCATTCGGGGTGGCGGGCCATCACCTTGCTCACCACGCTGGCGTCGGGGTTGGGCAGGAGCTCGTCGTCGCGGAGCTCGCCCGGCTTGTAGAAACGGGCCACGCAGTCGTCGGAGCGCAGGCGGATGTTGTGCTTGCGCATCAGCGAGTCGGCCAGGTAATAGCCCCGGAAGCGCAGGCTTCGGCGCCGCACGGGCAGCACCACCTCGCCCCGCACCACAAACGGAAACCGCTGCTTGCCCACCCGAAACCCGCTGGCAAAAGCCAGGGTCTCCTGCAGCTTGGCGGCCAACTCCGGCGGCACCGCAGCGCCAGGGTCGGCGGGGTGGAGCAGCACCTGCTGCACCACGCCGGCCTGGTCGGCCCGCGCCTCGAACCCAAACGTGCCGTGCAGCCCGGGCGGGGTGCGGTAGCGTTGCTTCAGCCGCTTGTTGAGGTCTTTGAGGGAGTAGCGGCTGGGCGGATAGTTGCAGGCAATGGGCTTGCCGGAGCTTTTGCGGGCCGCTCGCAGCCGGTCGAACTTCCGCAGGCGCAAGTCCAGCGTGCGGGCCAGGCTGTCGGCTTCGCGCTTGGTGTCGGCGGCGGTGTAGCGCTTTTCGATGTAGAGCACGAAGCCATGGAAGTAGTCCTGGCAGGTTTCGGAACTGGAGCAGCCGGTTTGCTCCACTAGGTTCCAGCTGATGGCCGGGTTGGTGAGGATGCCCGGCAGGCGCGCCGTGAGGTTGCGGAGGCGGCCCAGGTTGAGCTGCCGCTGTCTGAAAGCGGGGTCGAGCCGGAAGGCGGTGTATACCAGGTCGACCCGCACCAGCTGCAGGTTGCCCAGGCGCAGGGCCGCCAGCTCCTCGTCCGAAAAGTTGGAGCGCAGCGTGCGCAGTTCGTAGCCACGTTCGGGCCGGTACTTGCGCACCTGGTAGGCGTTGCACTGGTCGTAAAACGCCTCCAGCTCCCGCGGGGCGGGCACCCGCGGCTGGGCCGCACCCCTCAACCCCGTCAGCAAAAGCAGCAACAGTAACACGTGTTTCATGGGCCAGCGCAGTACTTGAACAAAGCCGGCCCACCGCACCCCGGGCCGCGTTTGCCTAACGCGGGCCGGCGGTTTTTCGCGTGCGCTTTAGGTGGTTTTGTACAGGTACCAGCCTTCGCCCAGCGGCTTGAGCACAATGAGGTGCTCGGGCGTCATGGCCGGCAGCAGGGCGGGCTCGGCCTGGTAGAGCAGGCCCACCGTACTGTTCACCTTGCCGCCGATGACGAACTCCAGGCAGCTCGCGCAGCCGGTTTCGCGGCGCGTCACGCGGCTCAGGAACAGCTTGCGGAGCAGGGCGTGCACGGCGGGGTTGGCATTGGCGGCAGTTTCGCCGGTGGCTGCACTGTCGGCGCTGGCGAAGTACCGACCAGTCTGCACCAGGCGCAGCAGCTTGCGGAAATCGGCCCGATTCTTCCGGAAGTGGGCGGCAATGTCGGCGTCGGCGGCCGTCCACAGGCGCAGGTTTCCTACGGTGAAGGCGTGGCTGGCGTCGGGGTGCTTGCGGTTGTAGTCGGCCACTTCGGCGGGGGGCAGGGCCGAGAGCAACTCCACCATGGGCGGCCCGAGGTGCGTCATGGCCAGGTTGCGGATAGCGCCCAGCTTCCAGCCCTCCGCTTCCTTGGCAAAGTGCAGGTAGAAGTCGCGGTGCTCGGCAGCACTCGAACCCTGCAGCTCCACGGCCACCACGGCGGTGCTGTCGCCCTGCGCCACCAGCTGGCAGGTGCGCTGCAGCTGCGGCGGAATCTGCTGGCCCAGGGTTTCGCGCTTGGCCTGCCCGGCGGCCTCACAGCAGAGGTAGTCCTTCATCTCGGCCCAGCCCGTGGGAGCCACAAACTGCTCGGCTATCTGCAGCGGTTCGAGCGGGGGCGGGGTGGCTGCGGCCGCAGGCAGCCACAAGCAAAAAAGCAGGAGCAAATACTTCATCCGGGGGGCTAACGGCAGCAGGCGGGGCAATGATTCCGGTAGGCCAACCCTAGCGCGGCCGGCCGGGGCCCCGGCCGCCACTTTTGCCACCACCCGCTGGGCGGCCGCCGGCATTGCCGGGCCGGGCATTCTGACCCCGAGCCGGGCCGCTGGTGCCCCCATTTTTGGGGCGCGCGGCGGGGCCAGCTGCGGAGGGGCGCTTGCCAGCGGCACCGGGCTTGGTGCTGCCGGGAGCGGCCTTCTCGGGGCGTGGCCCCCACCAGCCATTGCTCGACGGGTTTTTTATTGAAGGCGGGCTGCTTCGTTTGTAGGGCCGGGCCGCTTTCGGCGTCGTGGCCTCCGTAGTTGCTTTGGCGGGCGATTTGGGCTGACTGCGACGGCCGCCGGATGCTTCCTCGGTGCCGCTCGATTTCTCCACCATTTTCATGATGCCGGCCAGTTCGGTTGGCGTCAGCTCGCGCCAGTCGCCCACGGGCAGGCCCTTCAGCGTCACGTTCATGATGCGCACGCGCTCCAGCTTCACCACCTCGTAGCCGAAGTATTCCACCATGCGCCGAATCTGGCGGTTGAGGCCCTGCACCAGCGTGATGCGGAAGATGTAGGGCGTTTCTTTCTGCACCACGCAGGGCTTCGTGACCGTGCCCAGCATGGGAATGCCGCGACTCATTTCGTCCAGCATCTGGTCGGTGAGAATGCGGTCCACAGTCACCACGTACTCTTTCTCGTGCTGGTTGCCGGCGCGCAAAATCTTGTTCACAATGTCGCCATCGCTGGTCAGGAAAATCAGGCCCTGCGAGTCCTTATCCAGCCGGCCGATGGGGAAGATGCGCGCGGCGTGGTTCACGTAGTCCACGATGTTGCCGCGCACGCCGGGCTCGGTGGTGCTCGTGATGCCCACCGGCTTGTTGAAGGCCAGGTACACGGCGTCTTCGGCCTGCCTGGGCTCCAGGCGGTGGCCATTCACGCTGACCCGGTCGCGCGGGCCCACCTGGTCGCCTACTTTGGCGGGCTTGCCATTCAGCAGCACCAGGCCCTGCTCGATGTAGCGGTCGGCCTCGCGGCGCGAGCACAGCCCGCTTTCGCTGATGAATTTGTTGAGGCGGATGAGCGAGGTGGGCGGCATGAGGCGGAATGGTCGGTTGGCAGGCAAAGGTACGAGCCCCCGTAGCGTGGACGCTGCGAGTCCGCGTATGGGCGAAAGTCCTGCCGATGCGCGGACTCACAGCGTCCACGCTACAAAGCAACCCGGCCCGAGCCGGTCCGTTAGGAGAAGCTCAACCTTTCCCCATTCCAGGTTCCATGTCTGACAAGCCCACCATTTTCCCGCCCCAAAGCCAGGACGCGGGCGCCGGCAAACCCGGCCTCGAATACAAGATGACCCCCGAGCCCGAATTCATCCGCGAGGGCTATAAGGGCGCCGACAAGCTCAAGGGCAAAGTGGCCCTCATCACGGGCGGCGACTCCGGCATCGGCCGGGCCGTGGCCGTGCACTTCGCCGTGGAAGGCGCCGACCTGGCCATCAGCTACTTCCCCACCGAGCAGCAGGATGCCGAGAAGGTGCAGGAGCTGGTGCAGGCCCGCGGCCGCCGCTGCCTGCTGCTGCCCGGCGACCTCAAGTCGCCCGCCTTCTGCCAGGAAATCGTGGACCGCACCGTGGCCGAACTGGGCGGGCTCAACGTGCTGGTGAACAACGCCGCCGAGCAGAACTGGCACGACACCCTAGAGGACATCAAGGACGAAGAACTCGACAGCATCTTCAACCTGAATATTATTGCCATGTTCCGCATCTCGCGGGCCGCGCTCAAGCACCTCAAGGAAGGCGACTCCATCATCAATACGGCTTCGGTCAACGGATTCAAAGGCAACGAGATGCTGATTGATTACACCTCCACCAAGGGCGCCATCACGGCCTTCACGCGGGCGCTGTCGCTGCAGCTGGTGAAGAAGGGCATCCGGGTAAACTCGGTGGCACCGGGGCCCATATGGACGCCGTTTGTGACGGCAGCGGGCTTCTTCAAGCTGCCGGTTTTTGGCCACGATGTGCCCATGGGCCGCGCCGGACAGCCCTCGGAAGTGGCGCCGGCGTATGTGTTTCTGGCCTCGGAAGACGCTTCCTATTTCTCAGGCCAGACGCTGCACCCCAACGGCGGCTCGGTGGTGAATGCCTAGGGGCATAACCCCGCCGCAAGCACGGCCGTATCTGCCCGGTAAAATGGCTACATCGCCGTTTTCAATTTCTTAACTGTACCCCATGAACACGAAACTGCTCGGCCTGCTGGCCGCCGCCTCGCTGGCCACCGCCGCTTGCCAACAGGATAAAAAGGTGGAAACGACCACCACGACGACTCCCGAAACCACCGCGCCCGTCACTACGACTACCACCACGACGACCACCGTGGACACCGTGGCCCTGCACGACGACGCCCGCCGCATGGCCGCCCGCGTGGCCGAGGACCTCAAGCTGAACGACCCGGCCCTGACCACGCGCATCGAGCGCACCTACTACAACCGCGGCCGTCGCATCAACGAGCTCGAAACGCGCTACACCGCCGACACCATTGGCCGCTACGCCGCCATTCGCCAGGCCAACGATGACGCCGATGAGCAAATTCGGACCGACCTCAACAACCCCGGCTACTACAACACCTATTCCTCGAACCGCGCCAACTACGGCGACGGGCCCTACTCGCTAGCTCCCGCCACCGTGACGACCACCACGACCACGACGCGCCGCACCGGCGGCAGCGTGGGCCAAGGCTCGGGTGTGAAGAAAGTGGAAAACGAAAAGGACGGTGACCACAAAGCCAAGTACATGAACGGCGCCAAAGTGAAGCGCGACGACGACGGCTCGGTGAAAATCAAGCGCGCCGACGGCACGAAGATTAAAATCGACGAAAACGGCAACCGCACCGTGAAAAAGGGCTTGTTTAAATAAGCCTGTTGAATGTCAAAAGTGAGAACGTCATGCCGAGCGCAGCCGAGGCATCTCGCGTGCTGAAGTAATTAGTATCCCGCGGCGAGATGTCTCGGCTGCGCTCGGCATGACGTTCTTACAACATATAAAAAAGCCCGCTTCTGATTAGAAGCGGGCTTTTTTGTTGAAATAAGCCTACCAGTGCAACGACCACGAGGCCCCGGTGAAGGGACCGTAGTTATAAGGTGCAAAATGGCCTTGACGGTACCAGGGCCGCGGCTTGGGCGGCGGAGCCATGCCGGTGCCGTGGGCGGCGGGGCTGCCGTCGGGGGTGGCCTCCACGCGGGTGCGGCCGTTGCGCACGGCTATTTTGGCGAAGGCGTAGCCAATGGCAATGCCGATGGGGTAGTCGGAGGCCCAGTGCACGCCGTTGTTGAGCATGGAGTAGCCCAGCAGGCCCATCAGCGAGTAGCCCACGGGGCGAATGAAGCGGTATTCGGGGTAATTTTCGGCAATGACGGTGACCGTGGCCATGGCCGTAGCCAGGTGGCCGGTGGGGAAGGCGTCGTAGTTGGGCACGAAGCTCTGGTAGCGGCTGTAGGACGGAAACAGGTGCCACTCGCCCCGGTCTTTGGTGGCCACGTAGGGGCTCTGGCGGCCGGTGAGGCGCTTCAGCGTTTGGATAACCAGGCCGGTGCTGAGGATGGCCTCGCCGAGCTGGCTGGAGGTTTGCAGGGCGCGGTTGTCTTTCTTGATGCCGCCGTACACCCAAAAGCTGCTGGCCACGGTGAGGTGCGTCCAGCCGTCGCCGAGGAAGTAGAACGTGCTGTTGAGGTTATCGGGCACGTTGAACTCGAACGGCAGGTTGGCCGAACCCACGTGGAAGGGGATGTACACCAGGGTTTTCTGGGTGCTGGCTGCCTTCAGGCCAATGAACTTGCCGAAATCCTGGCTCCAGTCGATGATGGCCTGGTCGGCCACCCACAGCGCCACTGAGCTGGTGGCCAGCCCGATGAACGTGTCCTTATTCTCCTTGCGGAAGATGTAGCCGGGCGCCTGGCCCAGGTCGCGCGGAATGTGGAACAGCCAGCGGAAAGGCTTGGTGTTTTCGTAGTGCCAGGTCACGCCCGGCGCCACGGTGTAGTCGCTGATGCGGCCGTCGGCGCCGCGCGGGTGGATGCGCACCAGCGAATCGGAAGCGACGGCCGGGGCCAGGGCCTTGGTGGTGTCGGCCGTAGCGGGAGTAGCAGCCACCGAGTCGGCGGCCCAGCAGGTAGAATCGGAAACGGCAGGGGCCGCGTGGGCGGCGCTGCTAAAGGCAAAACCCAAACTGAAAGACAGCGTCACAAACAGCCGCGCGGCGCGGCCAGGGTAGTAAGAATTCACGAACAGAAACGAATAGCGGATAACGGCGGTGCGGCCTCGCGGCAGGGGGTGGGGCGAGGGGGCACCAGATGGGAAAACGGGCAAGCCGTGGCTTGCATAACGAGCCACAAAGGTAACACCGGCGTCACGTTGGGGTAACCGCCGCGCTGCCGAATTGCGCTGACGGATGGGCAGCCGGAATATTTTAGGCAAGCCGCGTATCTTTCAGCGAGCCCTGGCCCGCGCCGTACCGCAGCGCGTATATCTGCTCCTATCAGCTTATCTCACCCATGCCCGAAACCGTTGCCGCGCCCCTGGAAAGCCTTGCTTCGCCCACCCA
The DNA here is from genome assembly GCF_015694735.1 of Hymenobacter properus. GTDB lineage: Bacteria > Bacteroidota > Bacteroidia > Cytophagales > Hymenobacteraceae > Hymenobacter > Hymenobacter properus. Next base: position 722,682 of record NZ_JADQDP010000002.1, read on the forward strand.
AGCTATTGCCGCCAACCGTTATGGGGCCGCCTTTGAGGCCCTGCGCCAGCGCACCCCGGCCCTGCGCCAGGAGGGCGTAGCCGCCCGCCGCGCCCGCCTGCAAAAGCTGGGCGACTGGCTGCACGCGCACCGGCAGGACATTCACCAAGCACTGCTCGCCGACTTCCGCAAGCCCGCCGCCGAAACCGACCTCACCGAAATCTGGACCTCGCTGGTAGAGCTCAAACACACGAGCCGCCACCTGAAAAAGTGGATGGCGCCGCGCCCCGTGGGCACCAGCATGGCCCTGCTGGGTACCCGCGCCTGGGTGCAGGTCGAGCCCAAGGGCGTGGTACTCATCATCGCGCCCTGGAACTACCCGTTTTACTTGGCCGTGGGCCCGCTGATTTCGGCTTTGGCCGCCGGCAACGCCGTGGTCATCAAGCCCGCCGAGCAAACGCCGGCCACGTCGGCGCTGCTGCAAAAGATGTGCGAAGACCTGTTTCGGCCCGACGAAGTGCTGCTGCTGCAAGGCGACAAGGAAGTGGCTACCGAGCTGCTGAAGCTGCCCTGGGACCACATTTTCTTCACCGGCAGCCCCGAGGTGGGCAAGATTGTGATGCGCGCCGCCGCCCAGCACCTCTCGGGCCTCACCCTGGAGCTGGGCGGCAAAAACCCCGCCGTGGTGGATGAAACCGCCAACCTGCGCGACGCCGCTGAGAAAATTGTGTGGGGCAAATTCCTGAACAATGGCCAGACCTGCGTGGCCCCCGACTACCTGCTGGTGCAGGAAAGCGTGCAGCCGGCCCTGCTGCGCGAGCTCACTGCCGCCATTCAGCGTGCCTATAACCCCACCGGCGCCGGCATCGAGCGCTCCGAATCACTGGCCCGCATCGTAAACCAGCACCACTTTGCCCGCCTCGCCGGCCTGCTCGAAGACGCCCAGACGCGCGGCGCCACCGTGGCCGCCGGCGGTACCGTAGATGCCCTGCAGAACTACATCGAGCCCACCTTGCTCACCAACGTACCGGCCGGTGCCCGCGTGCTGGAGGAGGAGATATTCGGCCCGCTGCTGCCTGTGCTCACGTTCAAAACCCTGCCCGAAACCACGGCCTACATCAACGCGCGCCTCAAGCCGCTGGCGCAGTACGTATTCAGCACCAGCGCCGACAACCGCCGCTACCTGCTCGAAAACGTGTCGGCCGGCGGCGCGGGCGTGAACGAAACGGTGCTGCACTTTGCTCACCCCGAGCTGCCCACCGGCGGCGTGGGCAATTCCGGCTTGGGCAAGGCGCACGGCCACAGCGGCTTCCTGGCGTTCAGCAACGAGAAAGGGGTGCTGCGGCAGCGCGTGGGCTTCACCGGCATCAAGGCCATGTATCCGCCCTACACCGGCAAGGTGCAGCGGCTGATTGACTGGCTGGTGAAGTATTTGTAAACGCCCGGCCGGTGTCAGGTTACTTTCTGGGCAGAAGCCGCATGAACGTGCATGACGACTGCACAACGCCTGTGCGGCTGGGGCCTGGGAGCTGCTGGCCTGCTGCTGACCGCCTGCGACGATGGCCCGGAAGTGCGCTTTGCCCAGCCATTTCCGGCGCAGGCAGCGGACATGGCGTCTTTCCCTCCCCGGCACCGCGGCGTGTACACGGCGGCCGATTCGGGGAAGTCGCTGTGCATCGGTCGCACGGCAGTGTGGCGACAGGAGCTGCAGCGTGTGATGGGCAGCCGCCGACAGGCCGATTCGGCGCTACACTACCATTTGCACACCGACACAACGTATGAGCAGGACGGGCATCTGCACTACGTGCACCTCATGGGCCGCGACTCGGTGCGCGACAGCTGGCTGTGGATAGATACCATTTTCAGCCTCGTGGGTGCCGAAGCCGGCAAGCTGCGCCGCTTTCAGGGGCGGTATTATCTCAATAATCCCACCGACGCCAATGACAAATGGAGAGTAGAACGCCTGGAAATCGACGGCACTCGGCTCAACTGGCAAACCCTCGGCGCCGACACCTTGCGCCTGTTGGTGCTGAACCGCGGCACCGTGCGCTACCGCCGCGAGAACGGGGCGCTGACTTCCATTCGGCTGGCCCCCGCAACGGCGGCGCAAGCACGCCAACTGGGCCGTTCCGCCGGGCTCTGGGAAACGCAGGAAACGTATCAGCGGCGGCACTAGCGACTGGTCGATGCTGAGGGTGAAAACGGCGCTGCCGCCGCGCTAGCAGGCGCCGGCTACTTCTGCCGCTGCTGCATTTCGGTGGCAATTTTCTGCTGGGTGGCTTTGGTTTGGAGCTGCTTGAACTTGGCGGGGCCCACCACGGCGCTCAGCTCGCGCTGCGACTTGGTGTTGATGCGCTTGAGCTCGGCTATGAGCTGCGGCGACTTGGGGGCGAATTTTTCCTTAGCGGCGTTCGATTCCGCCAGCGTGCCGTTGAGGATGGTGCGCACCCGACCGGTTTGGTCGGGGGTGAGCTTGAGCTCGGTGCCCATCACGTCGGCTAGGTCGCGAGCGGCGGTGGGCGGGGCGGGCGAGTCGGCGGTGCGCACAGTTTCAACCACCGGGGCCGGCTTGTTGCGGTGGAAGATGGAGCAGCTAGCGGCGGTCAGGCTCAGAGACAGCAGCAGGGAAAGGCGGGAGGCGCGCATAATAGGAAACGACAATATTTCTCCACTACGCAGGAAACCGGCCGCGGGTGCATGTCGCACCAAAGACGGCGGGTACGGTTGGCTACCGATAGCCGCGGGGCGGGCGCTTGGGATAGCGCAGCGTTCGCCAAAAGTTGCGGCCCTTATAGCGACGGTATTGCTCGGGCGAAAGCAGGCGCTGCCGGGCCGCCGTGGCACTATCCAAAATCTGGCGGGCGGTGGGGCCCGGCAGGCTGTTGGGCCCGGTAAAAGTGGCCTGGTAAGCGGTTTCGGCGTTGTGGTCCAGTTCTTTGAGCTGGGCCACCTGCGCCGGCGTGGTGCCAGGCCCCAGCACGCGGTATACGTTCTGCGAACAGTTGCCAAACAGCAGCACCGCCAGCAGCGGCAGCAACAACAGGGCGGGCAGGGGCGGGCGCTTCATGCCCCAAACTTAACACCCTGTACATGAATTGGCTCAGCGCCGGAAGACGGTCAAAATGGGCATGCCATCCACCCAAATGTGATGCACCGGCGTACCGAACCGAGCCTCATAGGACCAGGGGTGCCAGCGGTAGATGCCCAGAAAGTAGCTGGCCTGCGCGTGGGACACGAAGCGCAGCCGGGCGCTGGCCGTGGTGGGCAGCAGTAGGGCGTTGTTGTGCAGCACGTCGCGCTGGGTCAGTGTGTCGCTGATGGCCACGGTGGCGCCGGCATCGTGGGCCAGCACCCAGCTTAGGCCCTGCCGGGCCGAGATGCCCCAGTAGTCGCGCTCGAAAAGTTGCGCCGCCACCGGGCCAGGCAAAAAGCTGAAGTACACGTACTGGTGCGGGTGGTCGTGCACTTGCCGGTAGGCCGTGTGGGCCACGCCCAGGGCCAGCAGCGCACCCGCTGCCACGCCCACCTTCCGCCGGGCCGAGGCTGCCGGGGCAGCCCGCCAGGCCCGCACCGCCGCCCGCAGGCCCTGCACCGCCAGCAGCAGGAAGGCCGGATAAATGAAATATACGTGCCGCCACCCGTCGTACACCACCGAATTGATGGCGATGATGAGCACCAGCGGCCCCAGGGCCCAGGCCACAAAAAGCAGGTCGCGCCGGGCGCTCGTGCGGCGCAGCAGCGCCAGCGGCCGCCGCAACAGGCGGCTCAGCACCAATGTTGTGCCCGTCACAAACAGCACCGAGTAGGCCACGGGCGTAGTGATGAGCAGCCACACCGGCAGGTAGTGCCAGGGCAGCTCCCGGCACGACTGCAATTGGCCCAGGTAAAACACCTGCATGGTTTGGCGGAAGTAGCGGAAGTTGCCGAAACACTCCCACAACCGCGCCACCGGCGCTTCCCACAGGTAGGGCCAAAACAGCACCATCAGCACCGCCGTGGCGGCCGCGCACAAAGCCAGGGCCCGCAGCAGGGCCGCCCGGCGCAGCGGCCGGGCCCAGAGTTCGAGAGCCACAAAAGCGCCCGTGAGCACCGGCAGCAGCAGGCCCATTACGCGCACATCGGTGGCCAGCGCCATCACCAGGCCATGAAGCAGGGCCCGCCCGGCCGTGGGCCGGCGCAGCAGCCGCGTGAGCGTGAACCCGCTCAGCGCGAACAGGTTCATGAACACCAGGTCCTTGTGGTTGTAAAACGCTTCGGCAAAAATTCGGGGCGAAAGCACCAGCGCCGCCGCGCCCACCAGCCCCCAGCGCCAGCTGCCAAACCGCTCGGTGCCCAGCCGAAATAGCGCCCACGCCCCCAGCACGAATGTGCCGAACACCAGCAGGTGCCGCATCCAGTAGGCACCCGGCAGGTCATTCGGGTAGAAAACTTCTTCCAGCACCGCCAGCGGCATGGTGAAGCCCACGCCGTGGTCGGCCTCACGGTAGGTGCGCAGCTCGGGCAGGTGGGCCAGGTGGCTTCGTTCGAGCAGGCCGGGGGCCAGGCGCTGGGCCACGTAGCGCAGGCTAATGTAGCCGCCCTCGCGGTCGGTGGGCTCGTCCCAGCCCATGCCGTAGTCGTTGGTGAGGCGCAGGCCGAGCAGCAGCAAGCCGCCAAAAAATAAGGTCGTAATCAGCCGGCGCGAGGCGCGGAAATTCTCAGGTAGTAGTTGCAGCATGGTGGCCCAAAGTCGAGGCCAAAGGTAGCGGGCGGCGGGAGGGCGTTTCGGCGGCTTTCATTCCCTGGGCCGTGAAGTGGGCCAGCGCCATGATGGTAAGCATGGGGTTGACACCGCTGCAGGCCGGGAATGCCGAACCATCGGCCACAAAGAGGCCCTGCACCTCCACGGTTTCGCCGTTGGGCCGGAGGGGGTGGGTCGCCGCGTCGCCGCCCATGCGGCAGGTGCTCATCTGGTGCGCGCTGTAAAGGCCAAACTGGTTGGGCTTCCAGCTTAGGTGCGGCAGCTGGTCGAGCAGGGCGGGGTTGAGTAGCACGCCGTCTTGGGCTTGGAGCGTGGGCAGGGTGCCGTGGGGCAGATATACGTTTTCGGCTCCGGCGGCCACGTGGATTTGGGCGGCAGCGCGCACGCCTTCCAGCATGTTGGCCCGGTCAAAATCCGACAGCACGTAGTCAATCAGGGGCGCCCCGTTTTTATCAATGGTTACGCGGCCGCCGTCGCGGTCGCGGGTGAGGACGATGAACGAGCCCAAGTGGCTGGCGCCGCGCAGCAGTTCGTGGTGTTGCCGGCCCGAGCGCCAGGGCAATACCATGCTCAGCAGGCCGGGGTGGGTGGGAGGCGTTTCGAGCTTGGCGCCGAAGTTGGTGCCGTGCAGGCGGGTGTAGGTGTCATTCACCACGCTCATGCTGGGGCCATGCCAGGAGTTCATGGCCTGCGGGTAGTGGGCGCCCACCACCACGGTGGGGTGCAGGTGCAGGTGGCGGCCCAGATGCGGGTGCTTGAGGCCCGAGCGCAGCAGCAGCGCGGGCGTCTGAATGGCGCCGCCAGCCACCACTACGCGCTTCGCCCGCACGTTGATGGGAATTTGGCGGCCATCGGCGGCGGTATACACGGCCTCGGCGCCGGTGGCGCGGCCGTTGGCAACGGTGACTTTATCTACTTTGGTATCCGCCAGAATGCGGGCGCCGTGCTCAAAGGCGGTGAGCAAATAGGTATTCAGCGTGCCCTGCTTAATGCCATAGGCATCGCCCATGGTGCTGTAACCCAGGCTGCGGAAGTGGCTGTCTGAGTCGGTTAGGCCCTTTTCGTTGCGCGGAATCAGCTTCACTTCCTGGCCCAGCCGGATGGAGCCGTCGCGCAGGGCCTGGTTCTGGCCGTTGTGCCGGGGGTAATCGGTATTCACGCTGATAGCGCGGGCCACGGCGTCGAGGCTGGCCTTGAACTCGGGGGTGGTGAAATGGGGCACGGCGTGCTCGCGGGCCCATTCCTCCAGCACGTAGTCGGGCGTGCGGAAGGCGCCGGCCCAGTTTACGGTGGTGCCGCCCCCCAGGCAGGCGCCCGCCAGGATGCCGATGCTGCCGTCCTGGGTGCAGAGCGTACCCTTGGCGTCGTAGAGCGTGCCCAGCATGTCGACCTCGCGCTGGGTGAAGTCGCAGCCGTGGCAGTAGGGGCCTTTTTCCAGCACCAGCACGTCGAAGCCCGCCTCGGCCAGCTCGCCGGCCACCACGCCGCCGCCCGCACCACTGCCAATCACCAGCACCTCGCACTCGTAAGTGGTGGCCTCGGTAGGCTTCAGGGTATGGATGGGCTTGGGCGTATCCACCGGCTTCTCATCCGGCCCCGGGTAGCCGAGAAGGCCCCAGGCGGCCGGCACTTCGGCCATGCTGCCGCCATAGTAGAGCAGCGTGCACAGCTTGCGCAGCGCCTGGAAGCCCTTGCGCAGCTGCGGCACATTGCTGGCCGCCCAGCTTTGCAGCAGCTGCTCGCGGTGGGCAGTATCGAGCTTGCGGAAGGGCTTGAGTGGCCCAAACCAGGTCAGGCCCAGCAGCGGCTTTTCCAGCAGATCGAGCAGTTGGCCAAACTCCTTTTGCGCGCCCTCGGGCTGCTCCCGGATGGCGGCTTCCAGCTTCTCCAGGTTCACGCCCTGAGAGCCGGACGGGCTGCCGTCGGGCAGGGGGGGGATGAAGGTATCGGCTAAGGCTTGAAGGAGGAGCGAACGGGTGGGCGTGAGCGAAAACATGCGGCGGGAATTTGGGTGGTAAAAGGTAGGGAATTTTCAGCAAAGTGTTAGGCGTGCCGAGTATATTCAGGGTATGAGGGAAGGAAGTAAAAGCCAGAACGTCATGCAGCGCGCAGCGAAGCATCTCGCGTGTTTTAACTAATCCTTTGATTGGATTGCGTTGCGCAGGCGAGATGATTCGCTGCGCGCTGCATGACGTTCGGCTTGCCGACCTTTGCCCCACTCAACCCTCGCCCACCATGCCCAAGCTCATCCAAACGCCCGAAACCACCTACCGCGTCCACTTCCAGGACTGCGATATGCTGGGCCACCTCAACAACGCCCGTTACTTCGACTATTTCCTCAACGCCCGCGAAGACCACACCACCGAGCACTACCAGCTGAACATGGGCGAAATAGCCCGCGAGCAAAAAGCCGGCTGGGTCATCACCAAGCACCACATCAGCTACCTCAAGCCGGCCCGGCAGGGCGCGCGCGTCCGCATTCTGAGCCAGCTCATTCACTTCGACAACTCCAACCTGGTGCTCGAAATGCAGATGCGCAGCGAAGACGGCCTGCGACTGCTGGCCCTGCTGTGGTCGGAAATGGCCTTCGTGAGCATGCCCGCCGGCACCCGCACCGACCACTCCAACGCCATGATGGACCTGCTCGACGACCTCGACGTGGAAGATGTAAGCTACGACCCCGACGGCTTCGACGAACGGGTGAAGGAGGTGCGCCAGCAGCTGAAAAAGCAGCGGCGCAACGCGGGCAGCGACGAGTAGCGGGCCCCTGCGCCACCTGTCATTGCGAGCGCAGCGCGGCAATCCGCCCTGTCAGAGCCAGACACGTCTTTTTTAACCAGAACCTTAGGTCCGCGAAGCTAAAGCCCCGGCACTGCGCAGTGCCGGGGCTTTTTTAGAGTAGTAGGTTAGCCGCTGAGAACAGGACGGATTGCCACGGCCTGCGGCCTCGCAATGACCGGCGGCGCAGGCTGCTGCGGGTGACGGCCTGTTAATTAAACGAATACCGCAAACCCACTTGGCCCTGCCAGCGCGAGCTGATGGGGTCGACCTGCCAGGGCGCGCCGGTGGGGTTTTTGAACTGGTACACGGGCCGGTTGTTCTCGATGCGCACGAAGTCGAGCAAGGCGTAGCCCGAGTTGTTGATGTTGGGCACGAAGTACTGGCGGCCCCAGTCGTTGTTCAGCAGATTGCCGAGGTTGAGCACGTCGAGGGTGATTTCGAGGCGCTGAGTGCCGGCCTGGGTGAGGGGCAGCTTGGCGGTGAGGCGCAGGTCGAGCTGCTGCGTCCAGGGGGTGCGGGCGGCGTTGCGTTCGGCATAGCTGCCGCGGTGTTCCGACAGGTAGGGGTCGTTGCTGATGTAGGTCTCGAGTTGTTCGTACTGCTGCTGCGCCGACACCGGCGCGCTGCCCGTGATGTCGGCCAGCACGATGTCTTCGCGGGTGCGGGGGATGAACAGCAGGTCGTTTTTGGCCGAGCCGTCGCGGTTCACGTCGCCCTCGTACACAAACGAGAACGGGCTGCCCGAGCGCACGATGTACACCAGGCTGGCGCCCAGGTTCACCTTCTTCAGGTTCAGGTTGTAGTACACGTTGCCGATGAACTTGTGGCGCAGGTCGAAGTTGGAATAAGCCAGGGCCGGCGAGTTGGCCACCAGGGCCTGGTTCCATTCGTAGTTGGCGGCTGGCGACACGCGCACGCCGTTCACGATGTCCTTGCTCTGGCCGTAGCTGTAGCCGGCGGTGGCCTCCAGGCGGTTTTGCACGCGCTTGGTCAGGGTGAAGGTGGCGTTGTAGTTGTAGCCCTGGTTGGTGTTGCTCATCACAAACACGTTGGTGAAGGCCGGGTCAATCTTGGCCGCGTTGCCGGTGTTGGTGAAGTAGGGGCGGTTGTCGGCGCCCGCGAAGGTCGATTTGGCGTCTTTGAAATTGATGGACTGAAACAGCATGCCCGTCACCACTTTCGAGTACAGCCCCTCGGCCGTAAAGGTGAAATCGTGCGGCAGCTTCACATCAAACGCCAGCGTGGATTTCCAGTCGCGCGGCAGCTTGAAATCGTTGTCAATCAGGTTGATTTCGGCGAGGCCGGGCTGCACGGCCTGCAGCGCCGAAAGGTCTTCGGCAATGCGCAGCCCGCCGGTGGGGCGGTAGTCAATGTTGTTGTAGCGGTTGCCGGAGATGTAGTGCGCGTAGGCGTACCACACAAACGGGATGCGGCCCGTGAACAGCCCCGAGCCGCCGCGCAGCTGCACGGTGCCGGCCTCGTTCAGCTGGTAGTTAAAGCTCGCGCGGGGATTGAGCTGCGGCACCCCGCCAAACTTGTTCTGGTAGGGCGCAAACTCCGGGTTCTTGAACACGGCCGGGTTCGCGGGCACCTTGTCGGGGTGCAGCTGCAGGTCGAGGCGCAGGCCCAGCTGCACGTTCAGGCGGTTGGTCACGCGGTAGTCGTCTTGGGCGTAGGCGCTGAGCAGCAGCACCCGGTAGTTGGCCGAGGGCGTGGCCTTGTTATAGGCCACGTCGTTGTTGTCGGTGTTGTACACGCCGCGCACGCGGTTGGGGCGGCTGGCCAGAAACGCATCCACCGACGAGTACTGCCAGCGCCCGTTAAAGGCCGTCAGAAAACGGTACTCGATGTTGTTGAGCTCGTTGGACGTGCCGAAGGTGAAGGTGTGCTTGTTCTTGAACAGCGTGAGGTTGTCGGTGACCTGCGTGGTGTTGAGGCTGGTGCCGTACACGGCAGCCTCGCGGTAGGTGCCGGCGTAGATGACCGTGGAAGCGTTGTAGTTGATTTCGAGGTGCGGAAACAGGCGCCCGTCGTAGCTGCGGTTTTCGTTCACGGTGTTGAAGCCCACAATCAACTGGTTGGAAACCTGGTTGCTGAAGGTGCTTTTCAGCTCGGCCACCAGGCTGTTGGTGCGGCTGTGGTGTCGGAACCCCTGGTTGCCGTAGTTCAGCACCGTGGGCGAGCGTTCGAGGTTGTCGGCGAAGCCGGTCACGTAGTTGTCGCGCAGCGTGAGGCGGTGCTTGTCGGAGAGGTTGTAGTCGAGGCGTAGCAAAAACTTGTCGCTGTTGCGCTTAATGGCCGCGTCGCCGAAGGTGCCAGGGTCGTAGCCATACTGCGTTTTCAGGAAGTCGCTCACCTGTTGGGCCACCGCCAGCGGCACGTTGGTGCCGGGCGCGCCGGGCGCGAAAGACACGGGTTCCTCGCGGCGCTGCAGCTCGTAGTTGCCAAAGAAAAACAGCTTGTTCTTGATGATGGGCCCGCCCAGGCTGGCGCCCGACTGAATATCATAGTAGTTCTCGATGGGCGTTTTCAGCCCGTCCACGCTTTTGCCCGTGATGGCCTGGTTGCGCCCGTAGCTGTACACGCTGCCCGCCAGGCGGTTGGTGCCGCCCTTGGTCACGGCGTTGATGTTGGCCCCGGTGAAGTTGCCCAGCGCGACGTTGAAGGGCGACAGCACCACCGAAATTTCATCAATGGCATCGAGCGAAATGGGCTGGGTGCCCGCCAGCGCACCCGGCGTGCCCGCCGCCACCGTGCCGCTGGCCCCGCTGGCCGGCTCCTGAAAGCCGAGCACGTCGTTGGTGGCCATGCCGTCGATGCTCAGGTTGTTAAACCGGTAGTTCGAGCCGCCAAAAGAGTTCTTGTTGCCCTGCGGCAGCAGCTTGGTGAGGTCGCCGAGGCTGCGGTTCACGGTGGGCGTGTTCTGGATGGCCGTCTGGCCCAGGTGGTAGGCCTGGCCGTTTTTGTCGGTCGTGAACGGGTCGCTCTTGTTGGCCGTCACCTGCACGCCGCCCAGCTCGGTGGCCGCCTCCACCAGCGCAAAGGTTTGGCGGGCCACCTTGCCCAGGCTCAGGTACAGGCCCTCCTGGGTTTCGGGGCGGTAGCCCACAAAGCTCACCTGCACCTGGTAGGGCCCGCCGGGCGTCAGGTTGGTGAGCAAAAACTTGCCGCCGGCATCCGACTGCGTGCCGCTGCGGGTGCCCGTCGGCACGTGGGTCAGCAGCACCGTAGCCCCCGGAATGGCCTCGCCGGTCTGCCCCACCACTTGGCCCTCGAAGGCGCTGGTAGTCTGTTGGGCGAAGGTGAGCAGGGGCAGAAAGGCAGTGAGTAGAAGGAGTAAGAAATGCTTCATGTAGAGCGGTAAAAGGGCCATTGAATCAAAACGGACGGTCCTGCTCATCAGGAATCCGCGCAGCCGACGCATCTCGCGTGCGCGGCAGAATCCCACCTCCTAACCCCCTCTCCGCCGGAGAGTGGGCACCGGATGTGCTCCTGACGGAAATCGTCTGGTTCCCCTCTCTTGTGAAGAGGGGCGGGGGTGAGGTTCCGGCGTCGGGTATCACCGGCCCAGCGTGTGAAAAGCGAAGTAGAAGCCCGCGCTCAGTAGCGCCGCCACCGGCAGCGTGAGCAGCCACGACAAGCCAATCTTGGCAATCTCCCGGGAGTTGGCCGTGCCGTTCACCAGCCCAATGCCGTAGATGCTGCCCACCGACACGTGCGTGGTGGACACGGGCAGGCCGAATTTGCTGGCCACAATCACCAGCAGGCTGGTAATGAAATTGGCCGTGAAGCCCTGGCCGTGGTTGAGTGAGGAAATCTTCTTGCTCATGGTGTCGGCCACTTTGCGGGCGTTGAGCAGGCCGCCAACGGCCATGGCCACGGCCAGAATGAGCACGTTGACGGGCATGGCGAAGAACTTGCACACCAGCAGCAGGCCCACCAGTTTGGGCGTGTCGTTGAGGCCGCGGGCGAAGCTCATGGCGGCGGCGCTGGCGTAGTGCAGGTTGTTGATGAGCGGCTGGAACCGGACACCCAGAAAGGAGCCCTGGTACAGGTTCTGGCACTCGGCCGAGGTGCCCGTGCTGGCCTGCAGCGTGGGCAGCGTCGTGAAAGCCACCGTGGGCGCCGAGGCCACCGGCACCCACACATCGCCCACGCACACGCACGATTCCTCGGTGATGCCGGCCGCCCGCCGCCCTTGCCGGAACAGCACGTACACCAGGCTGCCCACGCCCACCGCCAGCACCGGCCCCAGCACGAGGGGCAGGAAAAAGGTGGCGCCCAGCTTGGCAAAATTCACGGCCGTGCCCACGGCCACCAGGCCGGCGCCCACCAGCGCGCCAACCAGCCCGTGGGTGGTAGAAACGGGAAAGCCAAAGCGCGTGGCCAGCAACACCGTGACGCCCGCCGCCAAGGCCACCGACAGGATAAAATCAACCGACTGAATGACTTCATCCGGCACCAGCCCCTTGCCCGAAAAATTCTTAATCAACTCATCGGCGAAGAAATACGAGCACACCGAGCCGGCAAACGTGGCCACCGTGGCCAGCACCAGGGCCGGGCGGTAGGCCAGCGTGCCGCTTCCCCAAAGGGTGGCCACGCCCTTAAAATTGTCGTTGGCGCCGTTGGAGTACGTGAGCAGCAGCACCGCCAAAAAGAGGAAAAGCAGCAGCATAGAAAACGCATAAGGACGTAAGCAAAAGCCCCCCGCTGGAGGCCAGTGGGGGGCTTTTGCTGCACAACTTACGACGCATCCTGCGCCGCCGGTTTGGCAATGTTAAGAAATTGTGAATCCGGGCCGCGCCAGGCGGCTAGCGCTGGGCCCAGGCGTTGTCTTTCTCATTGGCATCCATGAAGATGCCGCCGTCCAGACGCACTGATTTCACATCTTTGGGTACGGTGATGGTAGCCTGCTTCTGGTTGGCCTGCCACACGGCGGGCGACTGGTGCAGGGTGGCCTTGCTGCCGTCGGCGTACTCCACTTGCATGTCAAACGGCACGGCGAAACCGCCAATGTTTTGCACCGTCACGGTGGGGCCGCTGGCCGTCACAGCAAGGTCGATGTAGTTGTTGGTGAAGAACCAATTGTTGAAAAACCAGCTCAAATCCTGGCCGCTGGCGTTGCTCATGGAGTTGAAATAATCCCACGGAATGGGGTGCTTGCCGTGCCAGCGGTCCATGTACTCGTGTAGGCTTTTCTTAAACAGTGCGTCGCCCAGCATGTCCTTCAGGGCGAAGTAGCTGAGCGAGGGCTTGCCGTAGGCGTTGTTGCCGTAGCCCGACTTCAACTCGTTGCTGGGCGTGATGATGGGCAAGTCCTGGGGCGTGGCAATGTTGTTAATCCAGTTGCTCACGCGGAACATCTTATAGAACTTGTCGGCCGTTTCGGCCCCGTTTTCGGCCGTGTTGATGAGGCGCTCAAACGTGGTGGCCCAGCCCTCGTCCATGTAGGCGTAGCGGCTTTCGTTGATGCCCATGTAGAACGGGAACCAGGTGTGCGCGATTTCGTGGTCCTGCACAAACTGCGCGAATTTGGGGTCCTTCTGCGGGCTGTCGTTCACCATCATCGGGTATTCCATGTCGGCAAAGCCCTGGAAAGCCGTCATTTTCGGGAACGGATATGCCACGCCCGGCCAGTTATTGGGGTTCGAAAACCAGCCCAGCGCAAACTGCCCGTTTTTCACCGACTCGCGGAAATCCACCGTCGAGTCGGCATAGGCGGCCTGCATGCTGGCGCGGCGCTTGGCCTTGGCATCCACGATGACGCTGGCGGCATCCCACACGTAATGGTCGCTCAGGCCCACAGTCACGTCGGAAATGTCCCTGGCCGTCCACACCCAGGTGTTCATGGCTTGCTGGGCCGTGATGTTTTTCTTCGCCAGGTCGGCGGCCGTGGCCACGTGAATCACCTTGTCGCTGGTCATCGACTGCTTGAGGCGCTTGGCAGCGTCCTTCTGCAGCACCTGGTCGGGGTTTTGCAGCGTGCCAGTCGCCCACACAATGTAGTTGGCCGGCGCCTTCACGCGCAGGGTGTAGTCGTTGAAGTCGTTGTAGAACTCCTTGCTGTCGACGAAGGGCAGCCGGTCCCAGCCGGCGTAGTCGTCATACACCGCAATGCGCGGGTAGAAGTAAGCCAGGAAATAAGTGGTGGGGTCAATCATGCCCTCGCGGCCGCTTTCCACCGAGATGGGGAAGTGCCAGGCCACGGCAAATTTCATTGAGTCGTGCGGGGCCAGCGGGCGGGGCAGGCGCACGCCCGGTGCGGTGCCCAGGTTGGCGGGCATCGGCTTGAGCTGGCCGGCCACCAGCAAGGTGTCAATCACCACGCCGCTGGTGAGGTAGTCGGGCGAGGCATCGCCGTCGCGCGAGGCGCCGGGCTTATGAATGTTTTGGATGATGCGCAGCACCACCTGGCGCAGCGTATCGGGGCTGTTGTTATAGTAGGTGATGGTTTCGCGGCCGCGGATGTCGCGGGCGGGCGGGGCGGCCTGCACGGTGATGTCGTATCGGGCGCGGTTTTGCCAGTACTTGGGGCCGGGGCGGCCGTCGGGGCTGCGGGTGCCCTTGGCGAAGGCCGCTTTGATGTCGCGCGGCATGTAGAGCGGCGTGGTTTGGGCGGCGGCCGTGTCGGCCAAGCCGCCCAGCAGGAGAGCAGTGAGGAGGGGTTTTATCATAGTGGAGACAGACGGTGGCAGGAGCATAGCCGTTGCAATGTAGCGTGGCGCGAAAGGGAAAACCTCACCCCGGCCCCTCTCCCTAGGAGAGGGGTGCCTGCCGATTCACATAGCTCATGCTTTAGCCTGTATTGCGTCACCTCATTCTCTCCCAGTCGGCGCACAAGCTAAAGCCTTTGCCACAAGCCCACGCCGCCGTGGCCCCCGAAGAATGCTTGGTCGCATTCCCCCAAGGAGAGGGGCCGGGGGTAAGGGCCCGTCGATGCAATTACCCTGTTTAGCGGCACAACGCCCGGCTGCATCTTTTGCAGAAAAGCCGGCCCGGCTTGAAGCGTAATTTTCCAGCTTAAAGCCGCCCTATGCCCGTTTTAAATCTGAAAACAACCTGGCTCAGCCTGCTTTGCTGGTTGCTACTGCTGGGCCCTGTCCGCGCCCAAACCACCGTTGCGAAGGAAGACACCATGGCCGTGGATACTACCGCGGCCGTCCGCGACGACTCCTACCGCCTCGAAGTGGGCTACACCACGCTCAGCAGCATTTCGGGCCAGGTGCGCAAGGTATTCGATACGCGCGGGCTGGCCGAAGACCTGCCCGACGTGGTCGAAAACCTCAAGGCCATTCAGTATACCCTCAAGCAAAAAGGGCAGGTAGTCGACATCAAGCACCTGCAGATGTGCCAGCTCATGCTCAGCACCATTCAGGACGAACTAGGGGAGTGGCGCACCGACCTGGCCGCGGCCAACCAGCAGTTGGCCGCCATGCAGGGCCGCCTGCGCAGCATTGCCCCGCCCCCCGCCCGCGCCGCTACCCTCGATGCCACCACGCTGGCCCTGGCCCGCTCCGACTCGGCGCTGTGGGCGCGGCGCCAGCGCATTGCCGGCCTGCTCGAAAAGCGCTACCTCAAGGTGAAGCAGCTGCAGACGCAGGTGGCCGCCAGCTACATCCAGGGCATGGAATTGCAGGACGAGGTGGGCGACCAACTGCGCCGCTACAGCCGCACCAGCGCCAAGCTCAACTACCCGCCGCTGTGGGACGCCGAAGCCACTCCCCCCATCCCGCCCGACCCCAAAGCCCGCAAAGCCGGCCAGTACCGCCGCGAAATCATCAACTTCTACTTCGCCCACAACTGGGACAACTGGGCCTATATGGCCCTCATCGGGCTGGTTTTCTACGGCTGGGTCACGTTCAACTACCGCCGGGCCCGGGCCGAGGGACTGGTCATCACCGAGCCATTCCGCTACCTGCGGCCGGGGCCGGTGGCGGCCACGCTGGTGGTCATGTTCAGTTTGGCGCCGGCCCTGGAATTGCACCCGCCGCCCATCTACCTGTCGCTGCTGCAACTGCTGTTGTTGGTGGCCCTCACGGCGGTGTTTGCGCGCAGCTGGCCGCGGCGGCCGTTTCTGGGCTGGCTGGGGCTGGTAGTGTTTTTTGTGTGGCTGAGCATTACCAACGCCAACGCCACCACCGGGCTGGGCGCGCGTTGGGGGCTGCTGGGGCTTAACGGGCTGGCCGTGGGCATCGGGGCGTGGCTGCTGTGGCGGCTGCGTGCCACGCTGGCTCAGCTGCGGTTTCTCATTCCCGTCACCGGCCTGTTCATCGGGCTCAATGCGCTGGCCATGCTCTGCAACGTGGTGGGCCGGCTGAGTTTGGCCAAGATGTTCAGCACGGCGGCCATTTTCGGGCTCACGCAGGGCATCGGGCTGGCGGTGTTTATTGAGCTGTTCACCGAAGCATTCCACCTGCAAATCCTGTGCAGCCGGGGCGCCACGGGCGCCACTTCGGCCTTCGACTACGATAAAATCGAGGCCAACCTGCTGCGCCTGCTCACGGTGCTGGCTGGGGCGCTGTGGTTGGTGGTGTTCACTTCCAACCTCAACATCTACAACCTCATCTACGGCTTCTTCGAGCGCCTGCTCACCACACCGCACCTGCTGGGCAGCACCGAATTCACGTTCGGCAACATCGGGCTGTTTTTCGTTATTCTCTACATCTCGGCCTTATTGCAGCGCTACATCGGCTACTTTTTTGGCGACGTGGGCACCGACGACAGCGTGGATGCGCGGCAGCGGGGCTCGTGGCTGGTGGCGCTGCGGCTGCTGCTGGTGCTGGTGGGCTTCGCGCTGGCCACGGCCGCCACGGGGCTGCCGCTGAGCAAAATTGCCATTGTGTTCGGGGCGCTCAGCGTGGGCATCGGCCTGGGCTTGCAGAGCATCGTCAACAACCTGGTGTCGGGCATCATCCTGATTTTTGAGCGGCCCTTCCACGTGGGCGACTTCATTGAGGTGGCCGGCAAGGCAGGGCGCGTGCACGACATCGGCATTCGGTCCAGCAAGCTCACGTCCGTGACGGGCTCCGAAATCATTGTGCCCAACGGCGACCTGCTCTCCAACCACGTCATCAACTGGACGCGCACCAACGACCACATCCGCACCGAGCTGTCCTTGAAGATGACTTCCGAAACTGCCGACTTGCAAGCCAACCTGACCACCGCCCGCGAGCTCATTCAGGAGGAAATCAAAACCAGCCCCTACACCCTGCACCACCAGCCGGCCGAAATCCTGCTCAGCAGCATCAACGGCCAAGTATACGAGCTTAAGGTGCTGTTCTGGATTAGCAACATCCGCCAGGAGCAGCTCACCAAGAGCGAAATTCTGTCCGGCATCTACCGGCGTTTTGTGAACAAAGGGTTGCAATTGAGCTAAGACTCCGCGCGCCGGTGGCCGGGTGCCAAAGCGCTGGCGATTCCCTAAATTACCAGCCGGTTAGGCCCGCGGCCGGAAGGCACCGGCCCGCACGAAACCCCGGCGCCATGATATACCAAGTAACGTTGCCGCACCCCGCTTTGCAGCCTTACGTGAAGGAATATCTGCTCTGCGACTTTGATTTCAGGGGACTGCCCGAAATTCCCACCAAGCTGCTGCCGGCGCGCGCCGAGCAGAGCATCATTTTCTATCCGGGGGAGGCCTTCACCAAGGTGAACACCGACCTGAACAAGCGGATGGTGATGCCCCACACGCTGCTGCAGGGCCAGCCCCTCACGGTGTGGCACCACCACTACCCGCGCACGTTCAGTCTGGTGAAGGTCATTTTTCAGCCGGGCGGGCTGTTTCACCTGCTGGGCGGCGCGCCGATGGCCGAATTCACGGACGCGGCCATCGATGCCGAAGCCGTGTTTGGGAAGGAGATGGGCGAGCTGATACAGCAGCTGATGAACACGGCGCGCTACGCCGAAATGCTGGCCGTGGTAGATGCCTACCTGGTGCAAAAATTTGCCCGGCTGCGCCTGCGCCACGAGCCCATCGACCAACTGGGTCGCTGGCTGCACACGGCCAGCCCGGCCGTGTCGCTCGACTACCTGGCCCGGCAAGCCTGCCTGAGCTTCCGGCAGTTTGAGCGCAAGTTCCGGGAGCGGATGGGGGTGAGCCCCAAGCTGTTTATGCGGATTGCGCGCTTCAACCGAGCGTATGCCCTGAAGGAAGCCGCACCCGCCCGCGACTGGCTCGACGTAGCATTAGCCTGCGGCTACGCCGACTACCAGCACATGGTGAAGGATTTCAAGCAGTTTGCGGGCGTCACGCCCACGCTTTTTGCCGAGGCGGAGGCGCGCGCGCCGGAGCACATTTTGCTGCTGCGCTAAAGATGTCGCTTTTTGACCACTGTGCCCCTCGAGGTAGGATATAGATTTGCTGCTATAATTCACTATTTCAGCAAACGCCATGGAAATCGAATCGCGACGCACCGCCCTCAAAGCCCTTTCCGCCACGGCCATCGGCATGGCCCTGGCGCCCCACCTTGCGCTGGGCGCGGCCCCGGGCGCCCCGAAAAAGCCCTTTGTGCTGCGCCTGGCCGATGCCCGCGCCGGCGAGCACTACCACCTGATGGGCTTCGACCTGTTTCTGAAAGTGTCGGCCAAAGACTCCGATGGGCAGATGTCGATGTTTTCGGGCGTCTACCGCAAGCACGACGGCCCGCCGCTACACGTGCACTACGAGCAGGACGAGGAGTTCTACATCACCGAAGGCGAGTTTCTGGTGCAGGTGGGCGAGGAGCGGTACACGCTGAAAGCCGGCGACCTGATTTTTCTGCCGCGCAACATCCCCCACACCTTCCTCACGCTGAGCGACACGGGCCGCATGGTGTTTATGACCCACCCCAGCGGCAAAACCGAGCAGCTGTTTAAGCAACTGGCCGCGCTGCCGCCCACGGCCACGCCGGACGACGCGCAGAAAATCCACATAGCCAACCAGTGCCGCATCGTTGGCCCGAAGCTTACTGTGGGCTAACTGCACACAGCCCTGCAAAAGTGCGCACGCCCGGGTGCTGAGCGGCAGGCGGCGCCCGGGCGGCAATCAAAGCGCCGGCGCTGCTACTTTCGCGGCACCCGGCTGCAGTATGCCGGCAACGGGCCGCCGAGGGCCCAACCCGGCAGCAGGCAGCACACTCATGCACAAACGGTTTTCATGGGCAGCAGTGAGTCCCCGGCTTCTTTCGTGGCTGGGCCCCTTGCTACTCCTCAGCGCCTGCCAGCGGCCCGAAGATGCCGTGGTCAACATCAAGGGCAAGCAGTACCACCGCACGCCGGCCGAACTAGCCCAGGGCCAGCTTACGCCCACGCTCCACGATGCCGACTACCAATTGGTGCTGGACATGGCCATGCTCAGCGCCATCGTGTATTCGGGCGTGAAGGCTCCCAACCACCGGCCCGACTACCGCCAGGACACCGCCAAGTATGCCGTAGAGCGCCGCGAGCTAGCCCGCCGCGGCTGGCAGCCGTTTCCTTTCACTGACACTTTAGTGGCCCCGGCGCGCCAGCATCGGCTGGGCGGCATGGTGTATGACGTGTGGGTGCAGCAGCGCACCGGCGCCCGCCCGCTGGCAGTGCTGGTGTTTCGGGGCACCAACTACCTGGAGTTTGCCGACTGGGTGGCCAACACCCGACCCGTCACCAACTGGCCCCGCCTGTGGGACCAGTACGAGCAGGCCCGCGCCCTCACGCCGGCGGTGGCGGCCCGGCTCGATGCGGCCTTTGGCGGCCAGGAGCGCATCATGGCTGCCGGGCACTCGCTGGGCGGCGGGCTGGCCCAGCACGCGGGCTACACCTGCCCGCGCATCGAAAAGGTGTTTGCCTTCAACTCGTCGCCACTGACGGGCTATTTCGACCTCACCCGTAAGGAGCGGCTATTCCACGGCAGCCAGCGCCGCACTTTTCTGGTGTATGAGAGCTACGAGGTGCTGGCCTTGTTTCGCTTCGTGCCCACATACCTCGACCGGTTTCGGAACTTGGACATCGTGGCGGTGCGCTACAATTTCACCACCGGCCTCGATTCGCCTTCGCCGTTCCGGCAGCACGCCATGCAGCGGCTGGTGGCCGGGCTGCGCGGGCGGAAATAGACAAAAAAGAGGCCGGCCGTAGAAACGACCAGCCTCAGACCCAACCGCACATACCTTCTTCACAAACGGGGCCGACGCGCTTAGGCGTTTGCATTATGCTGCTTGGCTGATGCAAAGGTCAGCTACCACCGCAGCCAGGAGGCACGCAATCGACAAAGCGGCGCATTGTCTCGCCTAAAGTGGTTGTCGGTCGCGCTGCTAAGTGGGCGGCTGCATCAAAGAAAAGCCCCGCCCGGATTGACGGACGGGGCTTCTTTGCGAAGCGGTGTGGTTGCTACTCCAGTGTCACGCGCTGCGTCACCACAGGGTTGGCATCGGCTTGCACGCTGAGTGTGTAGAGGCCAGCTGCCAGCCCGGTGATGGATACTTCGGTGGCCTGCCCGCGGAACGACGCCGTGCGTACGGCCTGGCCCAGGCTGTTGCGCAGGGTGTAGGTGGCAGCCGTGGCGGGGCTGGCCAGCTGCACCTGCAGCAGCTGCCCGCCAATGAGCGGGTTGGGGTAGGCCGAGAAGGCCTGGGCTGCTGCGGCAGTTTTGGTGCCCAGCACGTTGGTATAGGTGCCGTAGAAGTTTCCGCCGTAGTCGCGGGCGTGGTCGCGCCACACGGTGTGGTAGTGAATCTGGCTCGAGTATATCACCCCATTCTGGCACACAAACTCAATCCAGACGGTGGGCCCGTCGATGCGCGCGTAGTCGCCGCTGGTGGTGAAGTTGCCGGTGCCGGAGTAGGCGATGTAGGTGCCGGCCAGCTCGTTGGTGTATTTGGTCATCAGGCTGGCGGCCGTGGCGTCGTCGGAGTCCTGCACCCAGGGGCGCATGGCTTCCACCACCAGCGCTTGCTGCGCGGCCGTGAGGGTGTTCACCGCCAAACCCACCTTGGTGGCCGGAAACTGCCCGTTTCCGTTCGGGCCCAGCACCACGTCGCCGAAGCTCTGGCTGAGGCGAGCCGTGGTTTTCTGAGCGGCCGTGAGGCCGTTGAGCATGGCCAGCATGGCTGCGCCTTCGTTCGACAGCGGCGCGCACACCGTGCCGGCGGGCAGCACGTTGCTGTTGGCCGTGGTGAAATTCAGCGGCTCGGTGCCCTCAAACTTGGGCGTGGCGCCTGTCACCTGGCCGTTGCCGTAGGTGATGTTGGTGGCCAGGTGGTGCCCGCCGAACTGCAGCTGCCAGGTGCCCGTGAGCGAGGGCGTGCCCAAAAACGCAATCAGGTACACGCCGCTGCCGTAGCCGCCGCCCCCGCCGTTGGCCGCCAGGTTGTCGTCGGCCGCGCGCAACTGCTGAATCTCGTTGAAGCCGTCGCCGCTTACTGTGCCCGTGGCGGCCTGCACCACGGCCAGTGCCAAGGCTTGCTGAGCCGCGGTTAGCGCATCGAGGCGCAGGCCGATGCGGTTGGTGGAGTTCACCGGTAGGTTCGACCACTTCGTGACGGTTGTCGAGTTGTAGGCCTGTAGCAGCGTGGCTTGCTGCGTGGCGCTCAGCGAGGCGATGAAGGCGTTGGCCGCATTCACCACGTCGCTCACCGCGGCCGTCGATTGGGTGCCTTTCAGGCTTTTGAAGGTGCTGAGCGTTGCGGGGGCTGCCGGGGCCGCGGCCGTAGCCGTGTAACTGAGTGGTGCGGCTGGCTCAAAGAAGCTAGTGGCCCAATCATAGGCCGATACGGCGAGCGCAAGGGGCGCTGCGAGTAGGAATTTGTTCATGATAGAGAGTGGGATTAAAAAAGAAAATCAGTGCTGCACGCTGAAGCACGGCAGTTAGAATAAAGGCTGAGCGGCCGTTCGGCGCTGGCGCTGGAAGCTGACCACGGCCGCCACCGCCAGCATTGCCAGCAGCCAGGGCGCGTGCTGCGCCAGCCGCGCCACCAGCGCCGTGAGCGGGTTGGCGTGGGCGGAAATGCGCTCCGCAATCCAGGCCAGGGCCGCCACGCCGGCGGCCACCGCCCCGGCCATTCGCACGGCAGGGTAGCTGGGCGTCTGACTCAGCAAAAGCAGCCAGGGCACCGTGAGGGCAATGACGAACAGCTGCATCAGCTCGATGCCGAGATTGAAGCCCAGAATGCTTACCGCCATGGGCCCGGCAGGCAGGTTTAGCTCGGCCAAGGTGCTGGCGAAGGCCAACCCGTGCACCAGCCCGAAGCCTGCCGCCACCCAGCCCTCACGCCCCGGAAACAACGGCCGCACCGCGTGCACCGCCGACACCAGAATGGATACTGCAATCAGCACTTCCACCAGCTGGCCGGGCAGCCGCAGCCAGCCCAGCGCCCCGGCCAGCAGCGTAACGGAGTGCCCCAGCGTGAAAGCCGACACCACCAGCAACAGCCGCCGCACACTGTAGCGCGTGCCACCGAAGCGGCCCCAGCGCTCGCCCTTGCCAAGCAGCAGCGGCGCCGGCAACAGCAGCACCAGTAGAAACAAGAGGTGGTCGGTGCCCTCGGCAATGTGGCGCACGCCCAGCCCCACCATGCCCCGGAAGCCGGCCCACCACCCGTCGCCCGCCTGGCTGATAAACAGCGGTGGCACCACGTTATTCACCACGTCGAGCCGCACCACGCCCACGTCGATGGGCCGCTCGGTGCCTACGCGGCCCACTTCCCAGTCGCGCCGCACCGACACCAGCGCCACGTGCGTCACCAGCTGATGCACAATCACGTCGTACTTAAAGGTGAAGGCGCGGGCGGTGGCGCCGGCCGGCGGCGTGAGCCACAGCTGGGCCGTGAGCTCCTGGTAGGGGCCGGTGGCCGTTTGCTCGGCGTTCTGAATGCGCAGCTCGCGCACGGCCACGGCCCAGGGTTGGCCGTCGGGCGTTTCGGGGCGCACGTGCTGTTGGATGTAGGCGCGCAGCTCGGGGCCGAGGCGCTGCACCAGCGTTTCGGGCTGTTGGGTGAGGTTTTGGCCAAAGGCAATTTCCAGCTGGCCTAGGGGCAGCTGCACCTCAGCTGCCACGCCGCCGGGGTGCAGGTCGAGCAGCACCACGGAGTTGGGCATGGGGTGAGCCCAGGTGGGAAAGTTGCTCAGCAAAAGCAGCAAACAAGCCAACCCACGAAACAGGCGCAAAGGGCAGAGGAGAGGGCGAAGACAGCGCAGCGTTGGCATAAGGCAGAACACGAAGTGCCCGATAGTTTCTCAAAGGTGCCTGCCGCTACCTGGCACCGAAAACGCACTCGGCGGTTTAGCCGCCAGCGCCGACCATTGGCCACCTGTAGCCGACTGCTTCCAACGTTTGCTGCACGTGTGAGGCTTTAAGCACTGGAAGCCTGAGCAATTGCGCTGCAGCTGCTTCCATTAGATGGCCAACTCCCTTCTTGAAATGATTACCACTTTACTTTTATGCTTTTCTAAGCTCTCAGCCGACATCCGGGCGGCCGGCTGGAAATAACCAATAACCCGCCGCCCGGGCACCCGTACTACTGTTCTGCTCGGAGCAGGGGTGGAGAAGCTTTAGTTGTTGATTTCTAATATGATTCACATTGTGTACATGAGCCGGGCCGTACGTCCGCTCTCCGACCAGGACCTGCAGGAGCTGTTGATGCAGTGCCGCCGCGACAACGCCGCGCACAACGTGACCGGCGTGCTGTTCTACAGCCACGGCAACATCGCTCAACTCATTGAAGGCGAAAAAGAAGTGCTGGAGCCCCTGTTCGAAACCATCTCGCGCGACGGGCGCCACTCCAACGTAATCAAGCTAGTGGACAAGCCCATCACCGTGCGCAGCTTCTCGGACTGGTCGATGGCGTTTCATCCCCTCGAACCCAGCGGCTTCGAGGCCCTGCAGGGTTTCCTGCTGCCCCACCACCTGCCCCCGCCCCCCAGCTCGCTCAGCATCGCCGATTCCTTGTTGGTTGATTTGGTGAAGCTGGCGGTGTTTGGGGCCGAAGAAGTCCCGGCCGGTCTGGGGGCGTTGGATGCGTAGAAGCCCAATCGTTTCTGCGCGTCAGTGCGGCGCATTCGGCGCCAATGCGGGCGCTTACCCACGGCGGCTGCCTACCTTTGGCCATGCGTGAGCAACAACTTCGGGATATTTTAGGGCACATGCCGGCCGGAGTCGCCACGCTGCAAGGAGCGGAGCTGCGCTACGGGTTTGTAAACGAGGCCATGCAGGCCGTGCTGGGCCCGGCCGTGCGCGAAGGCGATGCCGTGGCCGAGCACCCGGGTGCCATTCCGACCGATTTGCTGGAGGTGATGCGGCAGGTGTACGACGCCGACCGTCCCTTCGTGGCCAAGGCCTACTGCCTGCCCCTGCCCACCACGGCCGACGAAAAGCCCGCGCCGCGCTACTTCGACATTGCCCTGGAGCCCGTGCACGAGGGCGACGGCCCGGTGAGCGGCCTGCTGCTGTTTGCCGTGGATGTGACGGTGCAGGAGGAGGCCCGGCAGCGGGCCCACCACCTGTCCATCGAAACCCGCCGCCTCGACACGCGCCTGCGGGTGCTGACGGAAACTGTGCCCCAAATCACGTTCACCGTCGATGCCGACAGCCGGTTTGAGTACGTGAGCCCGCAGTGGTACTACTTCACCGGCCAGCCGCCCACGGCCGACCTGAACGCCATATGGCCCCTGCTTATTCACCCCGACGACCGCCTGCGCGTGCTCTACCAGTCCGACACGGCCCGGGCCAGCGGCGTGGGCTGGAGCTACGAGTACCGCCTGCGCCGCCACGACGGCCAGTACCGCTGGATGCTGAGCCGCGCCCTGCCCGAGCTGCACGCCCCCGACCAGGCCGTGTTCTGGCACGGCGCCCTCACCGAAGTGCACGACCAGCGCGAGCTGGCCGATGCCCTGCGCCGCGGCGAGGCTGAGCTGCGCTTCCTGGCCGACAGCATACCTGAGCTCATCTGGACGGCCACGGCCGAGGGCTTTATTGATTACTACAACCACTACACCGGCGAGTACTCGGGCCTGACCAAGGAGGAGCTGGGGCCTACGGGCTGGATAAACCTGCTGGAACCCAGCGAGCAGGCCGGCGCGGCCCGGCGCTGGGTGCAGAGCATAGCCACTGGCCTCCCTTACGAGGGCCTGTTTCGGATGCGGCGGCATGACGGGCGCTACCGCTGGCACATCATCCGGGCGCGGCAGCTCACCGACGAGCGGGGCCCGCGTTGGTTCGGTACCTGCACCGATGTGGACGACCAATACCGCCTGCGCGAAGTGCTCCAAACGCAATACGACGAGCTGGCCCGCACCAACCGCGACCTCGACACCTTTGTGTACACGGCCAGCCACGACCTCAAGCAGCCCGTGCTGAACCTGCGCGGCTTGTTTGACGAACTGCGCCGCTCGGCGTCCTTCGATGACCCCGAGGAAGGCGAAATTGTGGGCATGCTCGACGAAGCCCTGCTTCAGCTCGACATCACCCTGCAAGACCTGGCCGCCACCGTGCAGGAGCAGCGCGGCCTCTCGGCGCCGGTAGAAGCGCTGGACCTGCGCAGCGTGGCCGACGAAGTGCTGCTAGGCCTACGCGCCCAGGTGCAGGAAGCCGAGGCCACTGTCAGCCTGGACTTTGAGGCGGCGCCCACGCTCACCTACGGCCGCGCCAACCTGCGCTCCATCCTGCACAACCTGTTCAGCAACGCCCTCAAGTTTGCCGACCCCGCCCGGCCGCTGCACCTCACGGTGCGCAGCTCCCTAACCGACGCCGGCCAGCCCGTGCTCACCGTGCAGGACAACGGTATGGGCATGGAGCTGCCGGGCCGCCCGGCGCCGGTGTTCCAGCCGTTTGCCCGGCAGCATCCGCACATTGCCGGGGCCGGCGTGGGCATGTACCTGGTGCAGCGCATTGTGGCCAGCCGCGGCGGCCACCTGCAAGTAAGCAGCACGGTGGGTGAGGGCACCACCTTCACCATCCATTGGTTTGAGAGCTGAGGGCCGAATTTTATATCAACCACTGGCCCGGAAAGGGCGTACAGAAAAAGCCGGACCGTTTCCGGCTTTCTTCTTTTATATCCTCCCTTTCCACCATGAGCATTTTCAGCAGCGACAAACTCAAGGGCAAGAAAATTGCCATTATCGCCACCGACGGCTTCGAGCAGGCCGAACTCGACGAACCCAAAAAATACCTCGAAGGCGAAGGCGCCGAAACCCACGTCATCTCCCTCAAAAGCGGCTCCATCAAGGGCTGGGACGGTCCTAACAAAGACTGGGGCAGCAAAGTCGACGTCGACAAGGTCATCACCGACGTGCAGCCGGCCGACTACGACGCCCTGGTGCTTCCCGGCGGCCAGATGAACCCCGACATCCTGCGCACCAATAAAGACGTGGTGAGCTTCGTGAAGCAGTTCGCCGGCTCGGGCAAGGTGCTGGCCGCCATCTGCCACGGCCCCTGGCTGTTGGTAGAAGCCGATGTGGTGCGCGGCAAGCGCGTCACGAGCTGGCCCAGCGTCCACACCGACCTCAAAAACGCAGGCGCCCTCTGGGAGGATTCCGAAGTAGTGACCGACCACGGCCTCATCACCAGCCGCAAGCCCGAAGACATCCCCGCTTTCAATAAGAAAATCGTGGAAGAAATGCTGGAGCCCCAGCACGGCGGGCATAACTAAACAACGGATAGTCTGGGCGTCGTCTGTCATTGCGAGGCGTAGCCGAAGCAATCCGTCCTGTTAGGACCAGACCTGCCCTTTTACCAGAAAGCCCCGGCACCACTGCGGTACCGGGGCTTTTTGAATTGGGCTTTGTCACGTTAATAGGCTGGTTGCGGCTAAGAGGACGGATTGCCGCGCTTCGCTCGCAATGACAGATGTTACTTCTTGAATGACAGACGCCGGCCCTATTTCTGGCTCGCAATCCACTTATAAATATCCGTCGGCGTATCGGGGTTGAAGGCGGCGGACGCAGCTTCGGCCGGCGTGTTGCTGGCGAACTGCAAGGCGTGGTTGAGGTTGGGGTAGCGCAGCTCCGCCACGCGGGCGTTGTTGCGCAGGCCTTTGCGCAGGGCCGTTAGATTGGCAGTGGCGTTCACCTGCTGGTCGGCCTCACCTTGCAGTAGCAGCACGGGGCATTTCACGCCGGGCAGGGCAGGCTGCGGGTCGAAATTGAGGTAGCTGCGATATGTGGGGGTGGTGAGGGTTTGCACGCTGGCCTGCAGGTCTTGGGGCGCAATGCCGGGATAGCGCTGGCGCAGCATGTTGCCCAAAATGGCCTGGGCCTGGCCATTGTCAGGGGTTTGGCGCACAATTTCGAGCATGGCCCGCTGCTGCTTGAGGAGGGCTTCCTCGTCGCGGCGCATGGCGGCTTTCTGGCGCAGGCGCTGCTGGTCGAGGTAGGTTTGCACCTGGGCGGCGTTGGAGCCGTGCAGGCGCATTTTGGCGGCTTCCTGCTCGGCGGCCACCATTTCGAGGCGGTACTTGCGCGCGCGTTGGGCGTCGGTCGAGTCATTGCCCAGCACCTTGCCGTACATGGTGGGCTGGCTGGCCAGCACTTCGCGGCCGGTGAGGCCCGCCGCGCCCATGGCTACTACAAACGTGGGCGCCAGCGGCTGCGCACCGGCCAGCAGGGCCACGTTGCCCCCTTCGCCGTGGCCAATGAGGCCGAGGCGCGTCACGTCGACCTGGGGCCGGGTGCGCAGGTAGTTGAGGGCCGCAATGGCGTCGGCAGTGCGCTCGGCCAGCGTGGTGGTGGCGGCCGAACCGCCAGAGCCGCCCAGGCCCCGCTCGTGCAGGCGCAGCACTATCACGCCCTGGCGCACCAGGTATTCGGCCAGGCTGCTCAGCAGCTGGTTGTTGGCCGAGTTGGGGTCGCTGGCGTCCACGCCGCGCTCGGGCAGCAGCACCGCCGCCGGGAAGGGGCCCTGGCCGGTGGGCAGTCGCAAGATGCCGTTGAGGCGAACGCCGCCGGCGGGGCTGGTTACGGCCACGGCTTCTACGCGGTCGAAGGTGTTTGCAGAAGCTCCCAAAACGGGAGCCAGCGACAAAAGGCAGCTGAAAAAGAGGGTAAAAAGGCGCATATAATTCCTGCTTAGGGCTAAACGGCGAATGACAATCAGCCAGCCGGTGCCCGTAGCAGGATTACTCAAATTTCATCTATCAGCGTGATTACTAAAAGATAAATAAGTTAAACCTGCCGCTTTGGCCGACTTACTGGCAAATTCGCCCGATGAAAGAAACGAGATTCTCCCTAAGTCGGATTTTGTTCCCAATATGAGATTCAAGATGTTGGCTAAACAATGATTAAATAAGCGGTATCCAAGCCTGCCCTTGCCAGTGCAATAGACACCACACAGCCGCATCAAACACCAGCAGAAAGCCGCCCTGCACCCACAGCGCCCGGCCAAAACCATCCAGGCGCGCCGCATTGGCTTGGCCCGGCACCGCCGCCAGCGCCCGCAGGTAAAAGCCCGTCATCACGTAGGCCACGTCAAGCCCCGTGTTGAGCAAAAAGAGGTTTTCGTTGTGCAGCTGCTCCGCCACCAGCTCGGCCAGCCGCAGGCCCGGCGGCGAGGTAAAGCGCAGGTGCAGAATGCCCCAGCAGGCCAGCACGGTGTTCACCAAGCCCCAACCCACGTTCATGCCGTGGAAGTAATAGGGCACAAAGCGGCGGTCGGCCCGCCGCAGTAGGATGCCGCTCACCAGCAGGTTGAGCAGGGCCCAGGCGGCCAGCACGGCCAGCGCCCGGCCCAGCAGCATTTCGCGGGCGTGGTCCAGCGCCGCTACGTCGAGCCCGGGCATGCGGGCCCGCTATTTTTTGAAGCCCAGCCCCAGGTACAGCTGAAAAACCTGGTTGCGGATGTTGTTGTCGCCAATGGCCGCGCCAGTGGTGGAGTTGTAGCGCACCACCGTTCCGTCCTTGTATACCTTGCCCAGGCTCCAGTCGAAACGGGCGCCCACTTTGGCAAAGCCCAGGCGGGCTTCGGCGCCCACAATGCCGCCGTAGTCGAGGCTGTTGAAACCGTTGTCTTTGATGCTTACGCTGAGGTCGCCGTTGCGCACGTTGGTAAGCAGCGACACCTGCGGCCCCACGTGGATGCTGAGCGTTTCGGTGATGTTGCCCACGAAGAGGATGGGCAGCTCGAGGTAGTCGAGGCGGGTGTCGCGCGTGGCGGTGCCCAGGTAGTCGGTGCGGTAGCCTTTGCGCGAGTATAGCAGCTCCACCATCAGCGAAGCAAAGTTGTTGAACCCGAACTGGCCGTACACGCCCGCGTGAAAATCCTTCAGGTTGTCGCGGTTGGTAAACAGGCTGGTGCCCGTGCCCTGAATGCTGGCCAGGTTGTAGCCGCCCTTGATGCCGAAGCCGGTGTTGCGCGATTCCGTGCCGTCGCCGGCCGTGTAATCAGTTGACGAGCCCACGCCAGGGCCCTGCTGGGCCTGCACGGCCGGCGCCAGGGCCAGCCCGAGCGCCAGGGTGAATAAGGTTGTTTTCATGCTTAAAAACAATGAATGGATTGCTAGGGAAAACGGACGCCCGCGGCCAGGGTTGCCACCAGGCGCTTGGCTGCGCACAAAAAAAGAGGCCCGAAGGCCTCTTTTCTGAACCATAACAGTAAGCGTTGCTTATTGGGTGAAGCCGAAGCCTACATATACCTGCAGCAGGTTGTTGTAGATGTTAGAGTTTTTGTATTGGCTGGCAACGTATGCGCCTGCTGCATTGGGGTTGTCGGGGCTTTTGAACAGCTTGCCAAGGCTCAGGTTGTAGCGGGCGCCCAAGCGGGCGGGGCCAAAACGTGCTTCCAGGCCACCTACTCCACCGTAGTCGAACGAGTGGATGCCGTTAGCCGCAAAATCGAGCGAAGAGCCGTTGTTGGCATTCACCAGCAAGGAAACCTGCGGGCCTACGTGGAAGCTGAAGTTGTCGGTAAAATTGCCGACATACATAATGGGCAGCGAAACGTAGTCGAGGTGGAAGGTTTGCGTGGTTTTGGTCGAGGAGCCGGTCGGCGTAAAATCGGCGGAGAAGCCCTGCCGCGAATACAGCAGTTCAGCCTGGATGGAGGAAAAGTCGTTGAAGCCGAACTGGCCATACACCCCGGCGTGGAAGCTGCTGAGCGAATTGCGATTAAGGCCCACTACGTCATCGCCGCGTATGCCGCTGAGGTTGTAGCCGCCTTTTACACCGAAGCCGGTGTTGCCCGACTCGGTCACGGCGCCGCCGGTGTAGTCCTTAGAAGATTGAGCGCCGCCCGGGGCAGCTTGTGCAAAAGCAGCCGGCCCGGAAGCCACAGCGAGCAGCAGAAACAGAAAAATCTTTTTCATGGTGAAAGAAGGTAAGGAAATGAGGCCACAGGCCCGGGAAGATTACTATTCCCGTTTGCCCCTATACTTTCCCGGGCTCAGAAAGTTGCCCCCGCGGCCAGCGCACGGGAAAAAAAGCCGAGTCGCCTGGTGTTCCAAAAGCGCACAAGTACTACCTTTGGGGTTGCTCAGCAGCCCTGGCAGGGCCGATTCCGGAGTGTTAGCTCAGTTGGTTCAGAGCGCCACCCTGACACGGTGGAGGTCGTTGGTTCGAGCCCAATACACTTCACGAAAACCGTCTTTGCGAAGCGCAGAGGCGGTTTTTACATATACGGTTCCTGGCTTTACTAAAAATGGGGTACTTAGGAGGTGGCAAATAATGCGCTTAGTACCATCACCTCATCGTTATTATTGACACGACAAAATAGCGGCCAGCACGAGCATGGCTTCGGGCTTTTACCACCTTTTTCCTCTTGTTTTTGAAGGCACTTCATTCTACCTCGACTTTCTTCTTGCTCCTTTCCGTCGCTGGTTTCGTCAGTTGCAATTCAGAACGCGTCACCAGCAGCCCCTCTTCGTTGCGGGGGCAGGAAGAGGTGCGATTCCGCGCGGCCCCCGGCAGTGCCCCGGTATTGGTGGGCCGGGTGCAAGTGGTAGATGAGGCCGGAAGATTCCCCGTAGCCAAAGCATTGGTTTCAATCGATGGCCAAGCACACTACACCGATGCGTTCGGGGCGTACCGTGTACCCGTCGCGCCCGGCAAGCACCAGGTGGTCGTGGAGCATACGGGCATGCGCCCTGCCCGCACCACGGTCAAGGTGGAGCCCGGCGATTCCGTGCAGGTCACCTTTTACCTGCGCCACAACGACTGAACACGCAGTGGCAGTCGAGGTATGACAGCCGACGGAATGAGCGTCGCCTTGATTTAAGCCTTGGCTCCGTTGTTCACCTGAGCACTGGCTACCTGCTGTGCAGGCCCTCAAGCCGCACCACGTCAACCAGCACGAGTGGCCAGGCAACGGTCCAACGTGCTGCATCGGCCTCTGGCAAGAAAAGACCGACGAGTCTGTGCGCATTCCATTGCCGCCCGCCGTTGCTATCTGGTAACGCTGGGGCGGGCACCTGCCCATTGGCGTGCACGGAACAGATGGCATCGCCATTTTAAGAGAAAATAAAAAGCCCCGGCCAACTGGCCAGGGCTTTTGTGTAGCGGGGCGCCAAAGGCTAATTGAGCCATACCCGCTCGATGATTTCAAATCGGTGCTGGCTGAAGGCATTAAAATAGGGCGCTTCGCCCTGAAAGCCCAGCACGTGCACTAGTTCCGTTCCTTCGGCCTTGCCCTCCGTCACGCGCACGGGGTAAATCTGGCCCTCAACTGGCCAATCGCCTACGTGCTTGGCCGGACGGTTGCTGTCGTCTACGCACACGGCGTAGTCGATGAAGGGCGCGGTGGTGGTGGCTTCGGCGAGGGTGTGGTTAGTTACTTCCATAATTTAAAATTACAAACGGCCAGCGGATGAGACTGGCCGTTTGGTATGGCTCTGGTGTTTCCTCAGCTTGGCCAGCAGCTGGTGTCCACTAATGCAATAGTAGCCGCTCTGCCAGTATAACGCAAGTATTGTAGGTTATGATTCCAAGAACAAGTCAAGCGTCGTACGCCACGGCTGCCACGCGGCGGGATGGAATCCCGTGCGCCGGGCATTGAAACCGTCGAGCAAGCACTCATATTGAGAGTTATAAGCCAGCACCTACCAGCCCTGCCAGAAATAACCAGAGCCCAGTACGTCTGAATAAAAACCCTCACCGCCTTGCGGTGAGGGTTTTTATTCAGACGTACTGGGCTCGAATCAGCCACTACACCAGCTTGTCCGGCGTGATGGGCAGCTCGCGCACGCGCTTGCCGGTGGCGTTGAACACGGCGTTGGCAATGGCCGGGGCCACGCCGATGGTGGCAATCTCGCCGATGCCTTTGGTGCCCAGCGCGTTCACGTGCGGGTCGGGCTGGTTCACGAAGTACACCTCTACGGCCGGCGCGTCGGCGTGCACGGGCACGTGGTAGTCGGCCAGGTCCTTGGTCACGTAGCGGCCGAAACGGTCGTCGATGATGGCGTGCTCCATCAGGGCCATGCCGATGCCGCCCACGGCGCCGCCTTTCATCTGGTTGCCGGCGGTTTTTTCGTTCACAATGGTGCCGGCATCGGCGCAGCTCACCAGCTTGCTCACGCGCACCTCGCCGGTCAGCTCGTGCACGCGCACCTCGGCAAAATGCACCGAAAACGAGTACATAGAATACTTCTGCCCCTCGCCGCTGGGCTTCGATTCCACGGTCACGGCCGTGCCGCCGGCCTGCTTCACCAAGTCGGCGTAGGCGGCGCGGGCAGCGGGGTTGCCGGCCAAGGTGAGGTGGTTGTCGGTAAAAGTTATGTCTTCTTTTTTGGCGGTGGCAAAAGCGCCGTTGCTAGCCGCGGCCAGCTCGCGCAACTTGTCTTTCAAGGCCAGGCAGGCTTCCTGCACGGCCGGGCCCACGGTGTTCACAATGGCCGAGCCGCCTTGGGTGGGGGCCTGGGCAAAGTCGGAATTGCCCCACTCGAAGCGGATTTTCTCTGGGGCCAGGCCCAGGGTATCGGCCGCAATCTGCGTCATGGCCGTGCCGGTGCCAGGACCAATGTCCGTCACGGCGCTTTGCAGCAGCACGGTGCCGTTGGGCAGCAGCTGGGCGCTGGCCTTGGAGGAGCCCCGGTGCGCCCCAAAGGTGCCCACGCCCATGCCGTAGCCCACCAGCCATTCGCCGTCGCGCAGGGCGCCGGGCTTAAGCTGGCGCTTGTTCCAGCCGATGCGCTGGGCGCCGGCCTGGTAGCATTCCTTCAGAAACTTGCTGCTCCAGGGACGGTCCTTTTCGGGGTCCTGCTCGGTGTAGTTGCGCATGCGGAATTCCAGCGGGTCGAGGTTCAGCAGGTGAGCCATTTCGTCCATGGCCGATTCCAGGGCGAAGGCGCCGGTGGCCTCACCCGGGCCGCGCATCCAGATGGGCGAGCCTATATCGAGCGCCGCCAGCCGGTAGCGGGTGGTCAGGTTCGGCGACTGATACATCATCTTGGTCTGCCCCAGGGTCGATTCGGTAAACTCCTCATAAGTAGAAGTCTGACCGATGCTCTCGTGGGTGATGGCCGTGATTTTGCCGTCGGCCGTGGCACTCATGCCGATTTTCTGCCAGGTGTGGGGCCGGTAGCCCACCATCGTGAACATCTGCTCGCGCGTGAGCATCAGCTTCACGGGCCGGTTCACCACTTTAGCCGCAATAATGGCCGCCGACTCGTGGGGCCAGCTGTGCAGGGCGTTGCCGAAGGCCCCGCCCACGAAGGTGGCAATGACTTTCACGTTGGCCTCGGGCAGGCCCCACTGCCGCGCAAAGTCGCGGCGGGTGGCCATGGTGCCCTGGGTTTTGTCGTAGAGCGTGAGCCGGTCGGGCGCCTCCCAGTGCGCCGTGATGGACTGCAGCTCCATGGGGTGGTGCACCTCGGTCGGTATCACGTATTCGGCTTCCAGCTTGAGGGCGCCGGTTTTGTAGGCGTCCACCTGCCCGCGCTGGTAGTCGGCCGTGGGCGACTTCGGGTTCTTCTTGGCCTGGGTGGGCAGGAAGGCGTTGGGCTTGGCGGCTTCCAGGTTGGTGAGGTGCTTTTCGGCAGCGTACCGGGCCTGCACCAGCCGCGCCGCGAAGCGGGCCCGCTCCAGCGTGTCGGCCACCACCACGGCAATGGGCTGGTCGTTGAAGCGAATGTTGTCGTCTACGAGCACCTGCAGAGCGCTGCCCACCGTTTGCGGCTGCGAGGGGTCTTTGCCGGCGGGCTTGATGCCGGGCGCCTTGGGCGCGTTGAGGTGGGTGATGACGGCCAGCACGCCCGGAGCCCGCTCGGCAGCTTTGGTGTCGAGGCCCGTGAGGCGGCCCTTGGCGATGGTGCTGCCCACCAGCACGGCGTAGGCCATATTGGGCAGCTCGTACTCGGCCGAATACTTGGCCGCGCCGGTCACTTTCTGGCGGCCGTCCACCCGGTTCATGGGCTTGCCAATTTTCTTTTCTGGGGCGTTCATAAGGAGAAAGTGCTTATGCTATAGCACGTCATGCCGAGCGCAGTCGAGGCATCTCGCATGCCGAAGTAAACCAATCGATTGAGTTGCGTTGCGCACGCGAGATGCCTCGGCTGCGCTCGGCATGACGCTATACCGCAGCGGCCGTTTTCAGGGCTTGCACAATTGCGTTGGGGCCCAGACGCAGCTTGTATTCATTGTATTTGAAGGCCTTGGCGCCCTGCATGGCCACGGCGGCAGCTTGCTGGAACGTGGCTTCCGTGGCCGGTTTGCCCACCAGCGCCTGCTCAGCGGCGGTGAGGCGCCAGGGCTTGTGCGCCACACCACCCATCGCGAGCCGCGCCGCCCTAATGGTGCCATTGTCGATATCCAGCGCCGCGGCCACCGAGAGCAGGGCGAAGGCGTAGCTGGCCCGCTCGCGCACTTTCTGGTAGTGCACGTGCTTGGTGAAGGGGCTGTCGGGCAGGTCCACGGCCGTAATTAGTTCGCCGGGCTCCAGGTTGGTGTCCTTTTCGGGCGTGTCGCCGGGCAGGCGGTGGAAGTCGGCAAAGGGGATGCTGCGGTTGCCCTTGGGGCCGCTCACCTGCACGGTGGCATCGAGGGCCACGAGGGCCACGCTCATGTCGGAGGGGTGCACGGCAATGCACTTGTCGCTGAATCCGAAAATGGCGTGCATGCGGTTGATGCCTTCCAGCGCGCCGCAGCCGGAGCCGGGCTGGCGCTTGTTGCAGGGCATGGTGATGTCGTAGAAGTAGGCGCAGCGAGTGCGCTGCAGCATGTTGCCGCCCACGGTAGCCATGTTGCGCAACTGCGGGCTGGCCCCGGCATTCAGTGCCAGAGCCAGCAGTGGGTGCCGCTCGCGCACCTGCCGGTCGTTGGCTACGGTGGAGTTCAGGGCCAGGGCACCGATGCGCAGGGTATTGCCCTCCCGCTCGATTTTGCGGAAGTCTAGGCGGTTGATGTCGACCAACTTTTGCGGGGTCATCACGCCGCGCTTCATCAAATCCACGAGGTTAGTGCCGCCGGCAATGAAGCGGGCGTTGGCGTCTTTGGCCACTGCGTCGATGGCGGCCTGCGGCTTGGTGGGCCGCACGTACTGAAACTGGTTCATACCTTTTGCCCTCCCGATTTCACGTCCTGAATGGCGGCCACAATGTTGGTGTAAGCCCCGCAGCGGCAGATGTTGCCACTCATGTACTCCCGGATTTCGGCCTCCGAGCCGGCGTGGCCCTCGCGCACGCAGGCCACGGCGCTCATAATCTGGCCCGGGGTGCAGTAGCCGCACTGGAAGCCGTCGTGCTTCACGAACGCCTCCTGCATGGGGTGCAGCTTGTCGCCGTCGGCCAGGCCCTCAATGGTGGTGATTTCCTGGCCGTCGTGCATCACCGCGAAGCTCAGGCAGCTGTTCACGCGCTGACCATCCACGTGCACGGTGCAGGCGCCGCACTGCCCGTAGTCGCAGCCTTTTTTGGTGCCGGTCAGGTTTAGGTTTTCGCGCAGCAAGTCGAGCAGCGTGGTGCGCGGCTCCACCGAGAGCTTGTATTTCTTGCCGTTTACTTTCAGGCTCAGCGGCACTTTCTCGATGGATTCAGCCACCCGCTCGTCCAGCTTAGCCTCGGCAGCCGACACCACCGGGGCCGGCACCAGGGCCAGGGCCGTGAGTAGCGATGACTGCTTGAGGAAATTGCGGCGGTTTTCGTCGTGGGGCGCCGGCACGTCCGGCTCGGGGTTCATCGCCATAGAAGGAAAGGAATGGAAGTGAGAGCAAAAGATAAGCAATGTGCCAGCCCTAAGCCAGGCTGATGCCAGCGGGCCCAAGAACAGCCGTCGCTGGGATTAACCAACCACAAGCGGCCCCAGAGGTTACCGGTCGCGCTTTCTTTTAAGAGGATTAGTTGTGCGGTAAAGATGCTTCGCTGCGCTCTGCATGATGGGCTGTACCCGATTCAGCCCCGCTACTCCGTGCCCAGCAGCTGCGGCTGTTTCTCACGCAGCTTGTACTCCTCCAAATCCAGGATGGTGAGGTACTTGCGGATGATTTCCTCGTCGAACTCCATGCGGTGGTTCATCTCGTGCAGCAGGGTGCGCTGCTGGTCGAGCAGCTGCAGGTAGCTTTGGTGGAAGCGGTGCAGGCGGTCGTCGGGCGGGCCGGCGGGGGCTTCGAGTTGGTGGGTGAAAAAGGCCGCGTCGAGCTGCAGGCGGGCGCGCAGGTTTTGCATGTAGTCGCTGGGCGGGCCGTCGGCGGCTTCCACGGAGCGAAGGGCTTGCAGGGCCAGCTTTTTCTGCAAAATCAATTCCTGCTGCTCGGGCGCAATGGGCTGGTGACTGGCCACCGGCTTCACCATACGAATGAGCCAGGGCAGCGTGAGCCCCTGAAAAACCAGCGTGACGAGGATGACCACGAAGGTGATGAACAAAATCAGGTTGCGGTAGGGGAAGGGCTGGCCCTGCGGCGTAAGCAGCGGAATGGACAGCGCCGCCGCCAACGACACCACCCCGCGCATGCCCGCCCAGCCCAGCACCACCGGCCCGCGCCAGCCCGGGTTGGCATCGGCCACGGTGATGAAGTGGCTGGCAAACCTGGTAAAGAGCACCGCCCCAAAGGAGCACAGCAGCCGAGCCAGCACCAGCGTGAGCGAAATCAGCAGCCCGTAGCCAATGGCCGGGCCCAGGCCGCCGTCGAGCTGCTGGGTGATGGCGGGCAGCTCCAGCCCGATGAGCAGAAACACCAGCCCGTTCAGCACGAAGCTCAGCACGCTCCATACGTCGATGCTCTCGATGCGGCTGCGGTAGGTGAGCATGGCGTGGCGCTGGCTGGAGAGTAGCAGGCCGCCGCTCACCACGGCCAGCACACCGGAATAGTGGAAATGCTCGGCCGCGTAGTAAAGGCAGTAGGGTGTGAGCAGGGTAAGCACCGTGTCGATGCTGGGCGTGGTGGGCAGCCAGCGGTGAATGGCGTAGAACACCAGCCCGATGCCCATGCCAATGGCCGTGCCCATCACAATGACTAGAAAAAAGCTGCCCGCCGCCGCGCTAAACGCAAACTGCCCCGTGAGCACGGCCGCCAGCGCAAACCGAAACACTATCAGCGAAGAAGCGTCATTCAGCAGGCTTTCGCCCTCGATGATGCTCACCATCTGGCGCGGCACCTGCACGTTGCGCATGATGGTGGTAGCCGAAATGGCATCGGGCGGCGACACGATGCCGCCCAGCAGAAACCCCAGCGCCAGTGTGAACCCCGGAATGAGCGAGTGCGCCACCACCGCCACGATGCATGAGGTGATAATAACCACCGGAAACGCGAAGCTGGCAATCACCCGCCGCCACTTCCAGAATTCCTTCCACGACACCTGCCAGGCCGCCTCATACAGCAGCGGCGGCAGAAACACCAGAAACACAATTTCCGGGTCGATGGTGATGTTGGCAAACCAGCCCGTGACGCTCAGGGCCAGCCCGCCCAGCACCAGCACAATGGGGTAGGCCAGCCGCAGCTTCTGGGCCAGCATCACCAGCGCCAGAATGATGAGCACCAGAAAAACGAACTCGAAGAACAGGTTTTGCATGGGGGAGAGCCGGGCGTAAAACAGCGAAAGCCCAATGCTGGGCTTTCGCAAGGTAATTCGTCACCTGCTCGTTCGGCTGTTCGGCAGCTGCTGAGCCACTGGCAAAACGGTCATGCCGAGCGCAGCCGAGGCATATCAACTGCGCCGCCTGTCATCCTAAGCGCAGCGAAGGACCTTCTCACGGCTGAACAACTAATGTTTAAACGTGATAAGGTCCTTCGCTGCGCTCAGGATGACAGAGGATTGAGTTATTGCGGCACCACACTGATAGCATAGCCGCCGCCCGGTGCGCAGTACTGCGCCAGCTTGCTCTTGCGCGTCACCGTCATTTTGCGGATGGCGTAGGCCTGCGGGTTCTTCTCGTAATGCGCGTCCTTGGCGTCGGCGTAAATGGTGGCCGTGTACTTCTTGCCGGGGTCGAGGAAACTAAAATTCACGTTCGAGGTGCGGCCGTTTTCGTCGCAGGTGCTGCCCACGAACCAGCTGTTTTTGCCCTTGGCTTTGCGGGCGATGGTGATATAGTCGCCGGGCTCGGCCTCGAGCACTTTGCTGTCGTCCCAGTCCACGGCCACGTCCTTGATGAACTGGAAGGCGTCGAGGTGCTCGTTGTAGTGCTCAATCATGTCGGCCGCCATCTGCAGGGGCGAGTACATCGTTACGTACAAGGCCAGTTGACGGGCCAGGGTGCTGTGCACGAAGGACTTGTTGGCGGGGTTGAAGGTGCTGATGCGCGTCTGGAAAATGCCGGGCGTGTAGTCCATCGGCCCACCGATGAGGCGGGTGAAGGGCAGAATGGTGGTGTGGTCGGCGTTGTTGCCGCCGAACGACTCGTACTCGGTGCCGCGGGCCGCCTCGTTGCCAATCAGGTTGGGATAGGTGCGGGCCAGGCCGGTGGGGCGCACGGCCTCGTGCCCGTTCACCATGATTTTATGCGCGGCCGCTTTTTCCAGCACGAATTGGTAGTGGTTGTTCACCCACTGGTCGTAGTGGTGGTGGCCCAGGGGCACGATGTCGCCCACGTAGCCGGTTTTCACGGCGTTGTAGCCGTGCTGGTTCATGAAATCAAAGGCCGCGTCGAGGTGCCGCTCGTAGTTGCGCACCGAGCCCGAGGTTTCGTGGTGCATGATGATTTTGACGTTTTTGCTGGCGGCGTAGCGCTGCAGCTCGTTCACGTCGAAATCGGGGTAGGGCGTCACGAAATCGAACACGTAGTCCTTGTGCTTGCCGAACCAGTCTTCCCAGCCGGTGTTCCAGCCCTCCACCAGCACCGCGTCGAAGCCGTGCTTGGCGGCGAAGTCGATGTATTCCTTCACGTGGGCCGTGTTGGCGCCGTGCGTGCCGTTGGGCTTCACCTTGTTGTAGTCGACGGAATCGAGCTTGATGTTATCCATGTTGGTGTACGACCACGTGCTCTTGCCCGTAATCATCTCCCACCATACGCCCACGTACTTCACCGGCTTAATCCAGCTCACGTCCTTGAACTTGGTCGGCTCGTTCAGGTTCAGCACCAGCTTCGACTCCAGAATGTCGCCTGCTTTGTCGCTCACAATCACCGTGCGCCAGGGCGAGTTGGCCGGCGTCTGAATCAGGCCCTTGTCGCCCACGGCATCGGGCGTGAGGTGCGACTCCAGCACGAAATTCTTGTCGTCAAGGTCGAGACTCATGCACGAGTAGTCAATCAGCGCCGCCTCGTGAATATTGATGTAGAGCCCGTCCTGGCTTTTGAGCATGAGCGGCGTCTGCACGCCGGTGGGGGAGAAGGTGGTTTGCGAGGCGTTGGGTGTCACGGCTGCCTTCATGCGCCCGCGCACCTCCGAGAGCTTCGACGTCACGGTGCTGTACTCCTGCGTGTCGTAGTCGCCGGGCAGCCAGAAGGCTTTGTGGTCGCAGGCCAGGGCAAACTGGGTGCGCTCCTCCTTGATGGTGAAGTAATCGAGCTTGGGCTGGCGCGGAAACTCGTAGCGGAAGCCCAGCCCGTCGTCAAACACCCGAAACCGCACCCGGATGCTGCGGTCGGTGCTGGCCTGCTTGAGCGTCACGGCCAGCTCGTTGTAGTGGTTGCGAATGGTTTTCACCTCGCCCCACACCGGCGTCCAGGTTTCGTCGAAGCTGCGCTGCTTGCTCTCGGCCACGGCAAACCCGCTGGTGAGGGCGGTGGCGTTTTTCAAATCCAGGCCCAGTTTGCTGGTTTTGATGACGTCGCGACCCTTGTAGGTGAGGCGGTATGTGGGCACGCCGTCGCCCTGCAGGTTGAAGCTGAGCGTGAGCTGGCCGTTGGGCGACTTGATATCCTCGGCTGCGGCCGCCTGCCCGAGCAGGCACAGACTTAAAAGCAAGAGGGACCAAACCGATTTCGGTAAGGAGCAACCGGTGGGGAAGAAGCGGTGGGAATACATAGGCTAGAGCGGGTGTGAAAACGTTTGCACAAATGTCATGATTCTTTCGGAATGCGCAAGTGCACCCAGTTGGTAGCCGCCTGCCGGTCATGCTGAGCAGAGTCGAAGCATCTCTACCGCAATAATATGTGATTACGTTGCGCGGGAGAGATGCTTCGACTCCGCTCAGCATGACCGACAACAAATTTTCACCGGTTGCTTTGTGCCTTGGCATCAGTTGCTCCAAACCGGCCACTACGGTGCTTATTTCGTTACCTACCCGATGCTGTCCATTGCCCTCGCCCCCAACTACGACCACCCGCTACCTGTCGGCCACCGCTTCCCCATGCTGAAATACGAGCTGCTGCCCGAGCAGCTTCTCCATGAAGGCACTGCCACCGCGGCCGACTTCTTCGTGGCCCAGCCCCCACCCGACGAGGACATTCTGCGGGTGCACGACGCCGACTACTACCAGCGCCTCCGCCTCGGCCAGCTCACCCGGCAGGAGGAGAGGGCCACCGGCTTCCCGTGGTCGGCGCAGCTGTTCGAGCGCGAAATCACCATCCTGGGCGGCACCATTGAGTGCGCGCGCCGGGCCCTCGCGCACGGCGTAGCTTTCAATATCGCCGGCGGTACCCACCACGCCTTCTGCGACCGGGGCGAGGGCTTCTGCCTGCTCAACGACCAGGCTGCCGCGGCTGCCTGGCTGCTGGCCCACGGCCACGCCCGCCAGGTCCTCATCGTCGACCTCGACGTGCACCAAGGCAACGGCACGGCCACCATTTTTCGCGATGAGCCGCGGGTATTCACCTTCTCCATGCACGGTGCCCGCAACTACCCCGCCCGCAAAGAGCATTCCGACCTCGACCTGCCCCTGCCCGACGGCACCGACGACGCCTCGTACCTCAAGCTGCTGGCCGACACGCTTCCGCGCCTGCTAACCGACGTGCGGCCCGATTTTGTGTTCTACCTCGCTGGCGTCGACGTGCTGGCCACCGACAAGCTGGGCCACCTCGCCCTCACCCGCGAAGGCTGCCGCCAGCGCGACGAACTCGTGTTGCGCCTCTGTCAGCAGCACCGGCTGCCCGTGGTGGTGTGCATGGGCGGCGGCTACTCCGAGCGCATCGCCGATATCGTGGAGGCGCACGCCAATACGTTTCGGGTGGCGGCGGGCATCTATTAGCGGTGAATGGTTAACGATTAATGAATAGTAGCCCGTATGCATGTGGTCACTACCCACTAACCGTTCATCGCTAACCGCTGATAATTACTTGCCACCGAAACGCCCAGCGCCAGCGCAGCTCATACCGCTCAATACCGGCCCGCGCCAGCAGCGCCACCCAATCTTCGCGCCGGAAGGCCCGGGCCACCGACAGCGGCGCATCGTGCCGCACCAGGTAGGAGCCGCCCAGCAGCCGCGTCAGCCACTTAATGCTGTGGTAGGCCAGCCAGTGCCGGTGCAGGTCATTGATGACGACAGCCACCTGCGCCTGCTGCTGCCACTGTCGCAACAGCGTCACCAGCTCTGCATCGGTGAAGTGGTGGCAGAACAGGCTGCACGTGAGCACGTCGTAGGGCTGCGCCTGAAATTCGGGCGCGAAAATGTCGAACTGCCGGTAGCTGATTTCGGCGTAATCCGCGCTTTTGCCAGCCGCGTACTCCAGCATGAATTCGTTGGCGTCGATGCCGGTCAGCTCCACGGCAACGCCCCGGCGGCGGGCCCAGCGGGCTATCTGCCGCAGGGTGTCGCCGCCGCCGCTGCCTAAGTCAGCTATACGCAGGGGTCGGCCGGCCGGGAACCGGGGGCGCAGGCGGTCCAACGCATCCAGCACCGGCGCGTAGCCGCCCAGCCAGGTATTGATGGTTTCGAGCTCGTCGAGGTTCTGGCGCAGGGCGTCGGAGGCCAACGTCAGGTCGTCCATCAGCTCGGGACCGGCAGCGCGCTCTGCAAACATTGTCAGTGAACAGTTATCAGTGAACAGTGAGCAGTTTTGCTTCACGCACGGTTTCTTCCTGCTGCTGATGAGCCGCAACTGCTAACTGTTCACTGCCAACTGTTAACTGTAAAAGCATGGCTTCCATCGTCAGGCCCGGGCCAAAGGCGAAGCTGAGCACTGGCGCGCCATCGTCGGCCGGCGTGGCAGCGGCCAGTACCTCGCGCAGCACATACAGCACCGTGGCCGACGACATGTTGCCATAGTCGCGAAGCACGCGGTAGGCGTGGCGGTTGTCGTCGCGCGTCAGCCCCAGCGCCGCCTCGATGGCTTCCAGAATCTTGCGGCCGCCGGGATGAATGGCGAAGTGCCGCACGTCGCCCAGCTGCACCGGCAAGCGGTCCAGCAGCCCATCGGTCAGGGTGCGGATGCCGCGCTGAATGAGCTTGGGCACGTAGCTGCTCAGCGTCATCTCAAACCCGAAGTCGTTGATGTGCCAGGCCATGTCGTCGTGCCCATCAGGCTCCAGGCCGCAGTGAAAGGCTTGCAGGGCCAAGCTAGGCACCTCATTGGGCAGCGGAGCAGCCTGCACCAGGCAGGCGACCGCGCCGTCGCCAAACAGCGCATTGCTCACCAGGTGGTCTTCCTCGGGGCTTTTCTGAAAATGCAGGGTGCACAGCTCCACGCTCACGATGAGCACACGGGCCCCGGCATCGGCCAGGCAGAAGGCGTCGGCCAGCTTCAGGGCGTTCACGGCAGCGTAGCAGCCCATGAAGTTGACGCAGGTCCGGCGCACGTCGGGCGGCAGGCCTAGGGCCCGCACCAGCTCAATGTCGAGCCCCGGCGCGTACATGCCCGTGCAGCTCACCGTCACGAGGTGCGTGATGCTGCCCGCAGCCACATCCGGTACCTGACGCAGGCTATTGCGCACGGCCTCCACGGCCAGGGGCAGGGCCTCGCGGCGGTAGGCGGCCATGCGCTGGCCCACGCTGGGAAATGGCTCCAAGTCGGGTGTGTTGGGGAAGAAGGTATACTCGCCGTTGGCCCGGCCGTAGTCGAGCAGCACCGAGTAGCGGTGCTCAATGCCCGACACGCGGTACAGCGCCCGCAGCTTGCGCGTATCGGCCTCGCCAAAGCCCAACGCACTGGCCATGAACTCGGCTATCTGCGGCTGGGCAATGCGGTGGACAGGATTGGCTGTGCCGATGGCACCTAAATAACTCGGCATGCCGGAAGGAAAATGACGGGCGGAAGGAGAGCGTAGCCGCTGCCCGGAACAACATCCGCGCCTCGGCACACCCTATTTACGGGATTACAAACAGTTTTGCGCGCTGCTCGGCTAAAATCCCGTCAATAACTTTTTGGCGTCAGGCGGGAAGCGCTTTGGAAAATTGGTTTGAGCAAGGAAACGGGCGGGCTGCCGGCTTGTCGCCGGCTGTCCGCTCTATGGGCAACGGATTGTCTGGCGAAGAGCAAGCCGCCGACGCCAGCCATGCTGCTGTCCGCTCAGCAAGCGGCAAATTTGCCTGGCGAAGAGCGGACAGCCGGCGAAAAGCCGGCAGCCCGCCCCGGCGCTAGAATTCCCGGCCGTGGGTGCGCCGCATCAGGGCCTGCACCGCGCCCGGCCAGTGGCGCAGGCCGCCTATCACCAGCTCGCTCAGCACCGGCCCGCCAAACAGCTGCTGCACCGCCCGCCCCACCCGCAGCCGCGCGCCAAACTGCGCCTGCCAGGCCCGCGCATAAGCGGTTTCCATGCCCGCCCGCGTGGTTTTGTGGCTGAGAAAGTCATCGGCCGCCACTGCGGCCAGTGCCGCGCCGTGCAGGGCCATGGCCATGCCGTTGCCGCACAGCGGGGTGATGAGCCCGGCCGCGTCGCCCACCATCAGAATGTGCTGCTCCACCGGCTGCTTGGGCGCGAAGGAAATTTCATTAATCACCTCCGGCTGCGGATACAGCACCTCGGCCGCGCCCAGAATCTCGCGCAGCCGTGGATTTTGGGCCAGTACTGCGGCCTCCATTGCCGGAATGTTGCCGTGGCGGCGCAGGTTTTCGCGGGTGGTGAGGTAGCAGAAGCACAGCTTGTCCTCTTCAATAGCCGAAATGCCCGCGTAGCCATCGGCGAAATTGTGCAGCGCAATCACGTCGCGCCGAAAGCCGGGCAGACGCAAGTGGTACTTCACGCCGAGGTAGGGCGAGCGTTGCCCAAAGAAGCCGCGCCCGAGCTGCCGGTCCAGGTTGGCGCGCTTGCCGTAGGTGCCCAGCACCATGCGGGCCGTCAGCTGGCGGCCATCGGCCAGCGCCACCACGTGCTGGTCGGCGGTGGCATCAAAGGCCACGTCCGTCACCGTGCTTTTCAGGTAGAACGTGACGCCCCGCGCCGCGGCCTGTTGGTACAGAAAGTCGTCGAGCGCGTAGCGGCTCACGCCGAAGCCGCCCAGGTCGAGCGGGGCCGTGAGGGTGCGCCCGCCCGGCGACGACAGTAGGAACTGCGTGATGGCTGCCGGCCCCAGCCCCACCGGGTCGGCCCCGAGGCGGCGCAGGTAGGGCAGCACTTCGTTGCTCACGTACTCGCCGCACACCTTATGGAAGGGGTACTGCTTGCGCTCCACCACCGCCACGCGGTGGCCGCGCCCGGCCAGGTCGAGGGCCGCCGCCAAGCCGGCCAGCCCGCCGCCAATCAGGAGAATATCCA
The DNA here is from genome assembly GCF_015694735.1 of Hymenobacter properus. Classification (GTDB taxonomy): domain Bacteria; phylum Bacteroidota; class Bacteroidia; order Cytophagales; family Hymenobacteraceae; genus Hymenobacter; species Hymenobacter properus. The sequence goes on from NZ_JADQDP010000002.1 coordinate 767,051, forward strand.
CTTAATTGGTCGGCAAAATGAGAACGGCGGAAGCGAAAACAACGTAATTCATCGAGGTTTCTGTATATTGAGAGTGGCTCGGCAAATTAACTGCCGTACCTTTGTCAACTAAAATCACCATTTTTCGTTATCTCCTCTACGCCTCGCGCGCCTTTCCACCCGCTAACTATACTATGATGCAACGCTACTTTCTATCTTTCTTGCTATGTATGGGCCTGAGCTTTGGCTTTGCCCCCATGCTGCGCACGCTGCCCGCTGCCGCCGCTACCACCCTGCACCGCCCCGGCCAGCAAGGCAGCAAACCCGGCAACGATGAAAAAACGCTGGTGGTATACCCCAACCCCAGCACCGGCATCGTGCACCTGACCATCAACAACCAGCAAGGTAAAAAAGTGGAGCTGAGCGTGCTCAACGTCATCGGTTCGGTGATGTACCGCGAAACGCTCACCGAACTCAACGACCGTTACACCAAAATGCTCGACCTGAGCAAATTTGCCAACGGCCTCTATTACGTGCGTCTCGAGTCGGACAACAACAGCCAGATGTGCAAGCTGGTCATCCGCTAAGCGCTTCATTGGCTAAGCCAGAACAACAAAAAAAGCAGCTCTTGGGCTGCTTTTTTTCATTTAACCAAACGGCTGAGAACTACTTCGCGCGCACCGGAGCGGGCGTCAGCATTTCCTTAATGTCGTTAACGGTGCTGTAGGCGAGGATGGCCGTGACAACGAGCAGGCCGAGCATGAACAGAAACATGATAGTGAACGAAAAAGCGGGTGGATGAAAACGGCTCCGGTCGGGGAGTCGCTGTTGGGTATTCAACCCCAAACAGGGAACGCGGGTTTCAACAAGATTTAGGCATTTGAGGCGTGGCGCCCGTCCAGGCGGGCGCCTGGTTCGCTAGCCTTGCTCCGGAAATTCGGCGCGGAGGGCGGCCATTACTTCCTCGGTCACGGCGCGCACCTGGGCAATTTGTCGGGCGGCGTGAGCAGGGTTGGGGGCGGCATCGCCATAGGCCTCAATCTCGCGGATGACGTGGCGCAGGCTTTCCACGCCCAGGCCGTCGAGCGAGCTTTTCAGGTGGTGGGCAGCGTCGCCCACGGCCTCCCAGTCGGGCTTCACCAGGGCTTCGTCGAGGGCGGTGAGGATGGCGGGCGTGGTTTCGATGAAGGCCCAGGCCAGGCGGCGCACAATGGTTTCGTCCTGGCGCACCAACTGGCGCACGTTGCTCAGGTCGTAGAGGGGTTTTGCAGAAGACATGGTGTCGGCGGTATGGTAAGGGTGAGTTGGTTCGGCGGCGTGGCGGGCCAATACGGCGCGCATGGTTTCGAGGAGTTGTTCTTCGCGGTAGGGCTTGGAGAGGTAGCCGTCGAAGCCGGCGGCCTGCAGGCGCTCGGCTTCGCCGGCCTGGGCGCGGGCCGTGAGGGCAATGATGGGTGTGGCGGCGCGGGCGGCATCGGGGTGCAGACGCAGGGCGCGGGCGGCGGTTTCGCCGTCCATGCCGGGCATCTGAATGTCCATCAGCACCAGGTCGAAGGGCCGGTGCTCGAAGAGCTGAATGGCCGCCGGGCCGCTGGCGGCGGTGGTCACCTGGAAGCCCCAGTTGCGGAGCACGGTTTCGGCCAGCAGGCTGTTCACCAGGTTGTCTTCCACCAGCAGGATGCGGCCGGCTTCGGCCTCCGTGGGCGGCGCAATGGGCGGCGCGGGCGCGGGTGCCTCCAGCGGCACCGGCCGCAGCGGCAGCGTGAAGGCAAACGTGCTGCCCTGGTGCAGCTCGCTGCTCACGCGCAGCGTGCCGCCCATCAGCCGCACCAGGCCTTCGGAAATGCTCAGCCCCAGGCCCGAGCCGCCGTACTCGCGGTCGGTGCTGGCGGCGGCCTGGGCGAAGGGTTCGAACACCTTGTCCAGCGTTTCGGGGGCAATGCCCAGCCCGGTGTCGCTCACCACAAACTGCAGCCACACCGTGTCGGCGGGCTCGGCGTGGTGCAGGGGGGCAGGCACCCGCCGGCAGCGCAGCCGCACCTGCCCGGCTTCGGTAAACTTGATGGCGTTGCTGACCAGGTTGAGCAGCACCTGGCGCAGCCGGTGGGCGTCGCCCAGCACCTCGGGCAGGGCAGCGGGCCGGTCGATGCGCAGGCGCAGGCCCTTTTCGCGGGCCCGGGGCCGCAGCAGGGCTGCGCAGCCAACCAGCAGCTCGGTGGGGTCGAAGGGCGTCGATTCGGGCTGCAGCTTGCCCGCGCCGAGGCGGGCGGTGGTCAGCACGTCGTTCAGCACCGTGAGCAGGTGCTCGGCCGACTCGCCCAGCAGCCGCAGGTAGTCGTGCTGGCTGCGGCTGAGGTTGGTTTTGGCCAGCACCCCGGTCAGGCCCAGAATGCCGTGCAGCGGGGTGCGAATCTCGTGGCTCATGTTGGCCAAAAAATCCTGCTTGGCCTGCGCGTCCACTTCGGCTTCGCCAATGGCTTGTTCCAGGGCCCGCTGGGTGCGCTTCAGCTCGGTGATGTTACTGTCGAGGCCCAGCACCTGGGCCGTGCCGTCGGCGCGCACAAACAGGCGCTTCACGCTGCTGAACCACGACACCGTGCCGTCCAGGGCCGTGTACGATTCCTCCACGGTGAGGTCTTCGCCGGTGGCCAGCACCTGCCGGTCCTGCTCGATGTAGCGGGCCAGGTCGCCGTGGTCCTGCATGGGCAGGCTGGCCGCGTCGAGACGCACCAGTTCTTCGGGCGTGAGGCCATAGAGCGCGCCCATGGCGCGGTTCGCCAGCTGGTAGTTGCCGTGGCCATCTTTGAGGTAGATGGGGTGCGGCAGCGCATCGATGACCTGTCGGAACAGGCGGTGCTGCTCGGCCAGGCGGTCGGTGGCGGCGCGGCGGTGGGCGTCGGTGGCGCGGCGGTCGGTCACGTCTTCGGCCACGCCGATGATGCTGGTGACTTCCCCATTGGCGGCCCGCGCAAACGGCGTGTGGGTGCTGCGCAGCCAGCGCACCGTGCCGTTGCGGTGCTGCACGGCAAATTCCAGGGTAAGCACCTCGCCGTCGGGCAGGCGGGCCACCTCCCGCCAGTGGGCCAGCAGCCGTTCCCGCTCCTCGGGGCTGAGCAGCTGGGGTAGCAAGGCGCCTTGCGGCAAGGCCAGCAATTCCTCGCTGGCATAGCCCAGCATCAGCTCCAGGCGCCGGTTGGAATACACGTTGCGCTCCTGCCGCAGGTCGTAGATGTAAATCAGGTTGGGCACCAAGTCCACCACCTGGCGCAGCAGGTGCCGGTTGTGGCGCAACTCGTCCACGGCGGCGCGGTGGCGGGTCACGTCTTCGGCGCTGCCCATCAGCTCCCGCACGTTGCCGTGGGGGCCCAGCACGCTGGCCCGTAGGCGCAGGCGCAGCCAGCGCCAGCTGCCGTCGCGGTGCCGGGCGCGGCAGTCCCAGCTAATGGGCCGCTCGGAGTGCAGCAGCGTGTGCAGGTTGCCCAGCTGGGCCTGCTGCATCGATTCCGGGTGCAACAAGGCACTCACCATGCCGGTGCCCAAGGAGAGGAGCTCCTGCGGCGAATAGCCCAGCACGGTTTGGCAGTGCTGGTTGCAGTGCCGCAGCCGGCGGTGCTGCACGTCGTAATAAAACAGAATGAGCGGCACCTTATCGGCCAGTCCGTCGCCGAAGATGAGCGGCTCGGTATCGGGCCGGGCGCCCGCCCAACGAGCCGGCCGTTCGGCCGCCCGCCGGGTGCTGGGCGCGGCCGGCCGGCGGGCCACACGAGGAGAGCGGGAGCGACGCATCATCGGGAAAAAGCGAGGCAGAAACGGAATGCAGCGGCAAGGTAGTGAAGCGGCGTCGGCTTAGCTGACGTGCAGTTCCCGCTGCTGTATCATCCGGTAAATGGTCGATTTGCCGATGCGCAGGCGGGCGGCCACGGCCAGCACGTCGCCCTCCATCTCGTCGAGGCAATGCTGCACTATAGCTGTGGTTTGCTCGCGGAGCGACAGCTGGCTGCCCGGGCCCACGGTGGTGCGGCCGGCGCGCAGGGGCAGGTCGTCGCCGTTGATGGCTTCGCCATCGGCCAGCACCGCGGCCAGCTCCACCACAGCCTTCAACTCGCGCACATTGCCGGGGAAGGGGTGCCCCTTGAGGCGCTCGCGGGCGTCGTCGGTGAGCAGGCGGGGCGGCAGGTTGTTTTGGGTGCAGAAGTCGCGCACAAATTCCTCGGCCAACAGCAGCACGTCGTTGCCGCGCTGGCGCAGGGGCGGCAGGGCAATGGGCAGGCCCAGCAGGCGGTAGTACAGGTCTTCGCGGAAGCGGCCGGCCTGCACCTCAGCCAGCAGGTCGCGGTGGGTGGCCACTATCAGGCGCACGTCGAAGGCCACGGCTTGGCTGCCGCCCACGCGCGTCACCTCGCGCTCCTGTAGCACGCGCAGCAGCTTGGCCTGCAAGCTCAGGTCGAGGTCGGCAATTTCGTCGAGGAAAAGGGTGCCGCCGTTGGCTTCTTCGAGCCGGCCCACCCGCCGGGCCACTGCCCCCGTGAAAGCGCCCTTTTCGTGGCCAAACAGCTCGCTCTCCACCAGCTCGCGCGGAATGGCCGCCATGTTCACGGCTACAAACGGCTGGCCGGCGCGGCTCGACTGGAAATGGATGGCTTTGGCCACCAGCTCTTTGCCGGTGCCGGTTTCGCCGCTCACGCTCACCGTGATGGTGGTGCGGGCGGCTTTGGCAATGAGCGTGTGCACTTGCTGAATGGACGCGTGCTCGCCCAGAATGGCCTGTCCGGCCCCGTAGCGCGCCCCAATCTGCTGGCGCAGCTGGTTGTTTTCGCGGCGCAGGCGGGCCTGCTGCTCCACCTTGCCCACAATGTTCCAGAGGCGGTCCAGGGTGTTTTCGTCCTTCACCAGGTAGTCGTAGGCACCCTGGCGCAGCATGCTCACGGCGGTGCCCACGTCTTCCTGCCCGCTCACCACCAGCACCTCGGTGCCGGGCAGGCGCTCCCGAATCTGGCGCAGCAACTGCTCGCCCTTGGCGTCGGGCAGCGAATAGTCGAGCGTGATGAAGTCGGGTTTTTCGTCCAGGTGGTCGAGGCAGGCCCGGGCCGTGGCGAAGCGCTGCACGCTGTGGTTGGGGTTCTGGCTCAGCCGGTACACCAGCAGCTCGCCATACCACTCGTTGTCTTCGATGACAAAAATCTTGAAGGGTAAGGTAGATGTCATGGGACAAAGGAATGAAGATGTGTATGCAAGATGGCCCAGCGAATAGCGGTTGATGCCTGGGTGTGCTTAATACATTGGAAAAATTATAATTACGAAATTACATCATAAACGACTTTGACGGCAAAAAAGCTCGTCAAAATGGGTGATGTACGAAGTAGAATTGCGTTCGGATTGCATCAACATATTAGCTGATTTCTCAATTTAGGAATATATTCCACGTTTGGGAACAATGATTATTGCTGCTCAAATCATATCTAATTGAAAATAAGCCATACAGCCGGATTGGCACACGGTGGCCGCGGAATTGCAAGAGGAGAGCAGGCACAGTGCCAATTAGTTAAAATATTTCTCTTCAACGTCATGCACGCTTTTACTCACATGCTCTATTCCACCGGCCGGCTTCGGGCTTTGCTGGTGATGGCTCTTGCGATGGTTCTGCATACTGGGGTTTCACTCGCAGCGGGCCTCCCGGTTTATTCAAACAATAACCAGTATTCAGACTACGACCCTTACGTCTCCACAACTGTTCCCTTCACTTCCGTCACTTTAGAATCGGGGGTGCAGAATCCGGAGCGGACAGCCGATGCGTCGCTTACCAACTATGCCACCCTGAACACCACCATTGGGGTGCTTTCTTCTTCGGGCATTCGCCTGGGATTGAATGGCACGGGGGCGGTGGGCGACCGCGCCGGCATTGTGGTGGCCAACGTGAGCACCAACCGAAATCTGGTTAACCTCAATGCCTTGGGTACCATCACGCTGCGTACTTATGGCAACGGCAACAACGTGCTGGAAACGCGCGTGGTATCGGCCGCTGTGGTGCGCGACCTTCTGGCGGGCGACGAGCGTCCCACGCAGCTGGAATTTGTAGCCAACCGGGCTTTTTCCAAAATCAGCATCACCGTGGGCGGAGTGGCCTCGGTTTCTTTTAAGCTGCGGATTTATTATGCCTACGCCGTGCCGTCGCTGCAGCAGCAGCAGGCCCGAGGCATCCTGTCACAGTTCAACCTGCCGGCCGGTTCGCTCACGCCGTACTACGGCGCCAGCACCTCCAACGTGGGCGTGGTGAGCGTGTGCGCCGGGGCAGGGGTGCTCAACCCCGAACAGGCCGTGAACAACAGCCTCACCGACTACGCGCAGTTTGTGACGCCGGTGGGCGTGTCGTGCGCGCAGTCGCTGTCGGTGAAGCTGGCCGATACCCGGCCCGCCCCGGCCGGCTACTACGCCGGCTTTGTGATTGGCAACGGCGGCCTGCTCGATTTGGACGTGCTGGCGGGCCTGCGCATCAGCACCTACCGCAACGGCGTGGCCACCGGCGAGTCGGCCACCGACGTAGGCCTGCTGGAGCTGCGGGCCTTGCCCGACGGCAAATACCAGGTTAGCTTCCCCACCACGCTGCCCTTTGATGAAGTGAAGATTGAGCGCGTGGGCACGGTGTCGGCCCTCGACAACCTGCGGCTGTACTACGGGTTTGGCGTGGAGCCGCGCGCGTTCGATGGCACCACGGACGTGCTGTCGGACAACGACCCCACGCAGCCCGGCTTCTCGAATACTTATGAAGTGCGGCAGAACGCTGTGGTGTGCGTAGCCCTCAACGGCTCTTGCGGCGTGACCAACCCGGCCGGTGCCGCCGACAACGACCCTAACACCTTTGCCACCATCACCATGCCCACAGCCGCTCTCTCTACCGTCGACCTGAAGCTGGCCCTGAACGGCACGGGCGCCGCGGGCAACCGGGCCGGTATGGTGGTAGGCGCGGGGGCAGGCCTGCTCGACGCGGCGGCCCTCGACCAGCTCACCCTCACTACTTACGATGCTAATGGCAACGTGCTGGAAAGCGCCTCGGGCAGCTCGTTGCTGTCGGTAAACCTGCTGCCCAACGGCCGCCAGGAAATCTCCTTCCTCACCACGCAGGCCTTCAAGTCGGTGCAGATTACCGCCGCGTCCGGCGTGTCGCTGCTGACGAGCCTGCCCGTGTACACGGCCTTTGCCGACGACCGCAGCGGGGGCCTGCCCTCGGTCATCATTCCGCTGCCCGTAGAGCTGACGGCCTTTGCTGCTAAATGGAGTAACGGCGGCGCCGACCTGACCTGGGCCACGGCATTGGAGAAAAACAGCAATTATTTCATCGTAGAGCGCGCCAAGGGCCCCGAGGCTGCCTTCGAGGCCGTGGGCCAGGTGGCCGCTGCCGGCAACAGCAGCCAGGCTCATACTTATAAGCTGCGCGATGCGGAGGCCGGGGCGCAGGGCGCCGACATCCTGTACTACCGCCTGCGCCAGGTCGACTTGGACGGCAGCACCACCCTGTCGCCCCTAGTGGCGCTGCGCGTGGGCAAGCTCGGCGCTGCCCCGCAGCTGCAGGTGTATCCCAACCCCGCCTCAGGCGCCGAAACTGTGCTGGTGCGCTGCCCCAACCTGCCGGCCATGGGTGGCGTGGTGCAGGCCTACTCGCAGCTGGGCCAGCTGGTGGGACAAATGTCCGTGTCGCCCGCGGCCGAGGCCCCGCAGCTGCCCGCGCTGAAGCCCGGCCTCTATCATGTGGTGCTGCGCGATGCCGAAGGCCGCCTGCTGGACACGCAGCGCCTGGTAATCGGGAACCGCTAATTCAACCTTCCTTTCTGCAAACAAAAAGCCCTGCTGACGCCGTCAGCAGGGCTTTTTGTTTGCCGCAGTACCAGGCGCCAGGCTTAGTTGGCGGCGTTGCGCAGCAAGCGCACGCTTTGGCTGCCGTCGATGGTGCGGGCCAGGTAAAGCCCGGCCGGCAGGGTAGCGGCCGGCTGCCAGCGAACCGAACCGTCGGGCTGGCTGCGCACGGTGGCCACGGCGCGGCCCAGGTTGTCGCTGATGGTCAGCACCTGCACGCCCGGCGTGCTCAGCTGGAACTGCACCGCCTCGGTGAAGGGGTTGGGGTAGGCGTCGATAACAAGGGCAGTTTTGGCGCGGGCGGCCAGGGGCCCGCTCGCCACCACATTGAAGGTAACCAGCTTGGTGTCCATGCCTTTGATGGGGCAGGAGTTGTCTTCGGCCGTCACGGCCACGCGGTAGCTGCCGGGCACCGTGCCCAGGGCGGGCGTGAAGGTGAGGCGGGCCTGGCCGTTGCCGAGGTTTTGCAGAGTGGTGCCGGGCACGGCGTTGTAGGCGAGGGTGAGGGCGAGGGCTTGGCCGGCGTTGCGGTCGGAGGCGTTGATGAGCACCGATACCGACTCGCCTGCCACCACCGGGATGGCCTGGCCCAAGGCTTGCACCGTGCTGCGCGTGCCCGTTTGCACGGTCACCTGCGGGCTCACCACCGGCATAAGGTTGTTGCCGCAGTCGTACACCATAAAGTACAGCTCGCGCCGCATGGTGCCCACAAGCACATAGCGCCCGTTGATGCGCCGGTATTCGCTGATTTTGATGGAAGCCGCGTATTTATTGTCTCCGTTGGCGCTGGGGGTGTTCAGGTAGCGGCCCGGCTGCAGGGTGACGTTGCCCGTACGGGCATCGAAGAAGAAGCGCGGGTTAATGCCCGTCTTCACCGGGCAGGTGCCCACGGTGTCGGTATCAACAAAAATGGGCAAGGCGGCGCTGTACGCCGAGATGGGCAACGGCTGGAAGGTGCAGGCCGGATTAGTGCTGATAACGCCGGTAGCGGAGGGATAAGAGGCAAAGCTCACCGGCATGCCACAACCTTGCAGCGGCGTTTCGAGCGAATACACCAGCGAGTCGCCGTCCACATCGAATGCGTTATTGCTCAGGGAAGTAAGCTGGTGCACCGGCACAAAAAAAGCGGGCTGCACGCTGGCTGTTGGCGAGTTGTTGACAATGGAAGTGGTGGTGCCCGCTATCAAATTGTTCAGCGTAGCTTCAAAATAAAGGTCGCCGGGATTGGTAATGTTGGTGGTGCTGGGCCGAGCGTTCTGAGCGGTGCTCAGCACCCATTGCGCGGCCGGGGGCAAGGTCACAGTGGCTGTGTAAGTATATGCTTCGGTGTTGGTGACGGTGGCATTGCACAGGCCCGTGAGGGTGGCGCAGTACTGGGTCGACACCACGGGGGCTCCCACCTGCACGAACGGCGTGGTGACGGTAGCCGGGGTGCCGCAGCCACCCGAGCGGCACACCAAATCGAATGAAGAGGGAAGGATGCCGGAGCAGTCGCGGTAGATGTGCAGCGTGACGAGGTAGCGGTTGTTGCCCAGCGAGGCGTAGGTCAGGTCGCCGCCCTGCATGTGGGAAGCCGCCGCGGGTTTGGCGAAGAACAGGCCGAGCAGGACCAGTAGCCAGGAAAACTGTAAGCGTTTGCGCATGTGAGAGAAGGGAAAAGGTGAAAAAAAGAATTGTGATGAGCAGTTAAATCGTCAGACCAAGCAATGCAAGAAAAGGCTGCCGACCCAGGAAAAATTAGAGTATACAAGTATCAAATATCATTCCATAAAGCTGATTGTCAATGCCAAAATCTTGTGCTTTCCTCATGTAGGATAATGATAAAGCAACCGTAACATTGCGATGGTGCCGCCGCAGTACCGTCGCCGGAATTTTGCGGCCACCATTCACTCTTTTACCCTTTCTCTTTTTTTTATGAAGCTTACTTTTACCCGAATCAGCAGCCTAGCGCTGCTGGCGGCCCTGGCCGTATCGTGCTCGCGCGACGAGCAACTGGCTCCCAGCCAGGGCCCCACCGCCGCCACCGTGAACCAGGACGCCACGCGCGACAACAACCTGGCCATGGGCAACCCCAGCGGCGCTGTGACCGACGCCACCAACTCCCCCAACAACTACCTGATGACCAAAACCCAGTACAGCCTGTCGTATAGCCGCGACCGGGGCAAGCCAAACTGGGTGAGCTGGCACCTGAGCAGCGCCTGGCTCGGCAGCACCCCCCGCCAAGACAATTTTGCGTCTGACGGCACGCTGCCCAGCACATGGTTCCACGCCACGAGCAGCAGCTACACCGGCTCGGGCTTCGACCGCGGCCACAACTGCCCCTCGGCCGACCGCACCGGCTCCGTGGCCGACAACTCGGCCACCTTCCTCATGACCAACATGATGCCCCAGGCCGCCAACAACAACCAGCAAACCTGGGCCAACCTCGAAAACTACGAGCGCACCCTCGTGAGCCAGGGCTACGAGCTGTACGTCATCTGCGGCAGCTACGGCAGCGGCGGCACCGGCGTGAACGGCTACGCCACCACCATTGCCAGCGGCAAAATCACGGTGCCCGCCCGCTGCTGGAAGGTAGTAGTGGTGCTGCCCGAAGGCAGCTCCGACGCCAGCCGCGTGACCACCAGCACGCGCATCATCGCCATCGACACCCCCAACACCACCAGCATCAGCTCCAGCTGGGGCTCCTACCGCACCACCGTGGACGCCATCGAGCAGGCCACCGGCTACGACATCCTCTCGGCCGTGAACAGCACCGTGCAAGCCACCATCGAATCGAAGGTGGACACCGGCCCTACCAGCTGATTTGCGGTATTGTGCAGGCTGGTGGCTGATTTAACACGCTTGTGCTAAATGCGCTGCCCACCAAGCAAAAAGGCCATGAAATACCGCGTATTTCATGGCCTTTTTGCTGCCTGCTGCATACGGCCGACGGCTGCATTTCGGGGGCAAAGCTGTCAAAGTTACGGCGGCTTGTGGTTGCAGCGCAATGCGTTACAGCTGGGCGAAATTTTTTATTCGCTGGCAGATATAGTGAAAAGGGCTCTGATTAAGGAGTTAGGGCGGAAACAAAACGTTGAAAAAACATCGCAGTAAAAATTTAATATTACCAAAGCCTGTAGGGGCGTAACGACTCCTTAATTTTGCACCGTGCTTCACCTCAAAAACCAAACGATGAAGTGCGAAACGTCCGGTTACGACGCTTCGCAACGAGACCAGAAGGTCTTGTCGCCCGTCGGTTTTGCCGATATTTTGGCTGCTTTTCCCGGTTTTTGTTCCGTTGCCGTTCCGGTGTTCCGAAACGGTTTTTTTGTGCCCACGCCGGCCGCCGTGCCGCCGCTTCCTGTGTAGCCGTTTCGTTGTCGAAGCGGCTTTTTTTCTGCCTGATTGTTTCTGAATCGTACGAATTACTCCTTTGATTTCAGTATTTTAGATTCAACGCCCCGGTATTTGCCTAACACTTTACACACTGCGCAGCGCTTACAGCTGCGCCGCAATTGAAAACAAAACTTGGCTGCTAGGTGCCGTCCGGCAGCTAGCAGCCAGTAACAAGAAACTATCCCCAGAAGCATATGAAACTCGGCGCCATTACCCTACAGAATCCGGTGTGCCTGGCCGCCGCGCCCTGGGAACTCGACGGCGCAGGCTACGAGCAGTTGGGCGCGATTTTCACCAAAACCGTGACCATGGAGCCCCGCGCCGGCCTGCCCGGCGACGAAGGCATTCTGCAAGTAGCCGACCAAACCCTGCTCAACCGCACCGACCTGCGCATCGAGGGCGCCGAGCTGCTGGTGCAGGAGCACCTGCCGCGCCTGCGCCGCTTCGGCGTGCCGGTGTTTGTGAGCATCACGGCGCCGGGCGTGCCGGGCTTCCGCAAGATTGCGCGCTACCTGCAGCGCGAGGCCGGCGAGCAGATTGCGGGCCTCGAAGTATATATCACCACGCCGCACGGTGGCTCGGGTGCCGACGTGACGCCCCGCTACGTGCGCGAGGCCACCGAGGCCGTGCGCAACGAGCTACACCCCGACCTGGCTTTGGTGGTGAAGCTACCCCCATGGCCCGAGCACATCCGGGGCCTGGCCCTGGGCGCGCAGGAGGGCGGCGCCACCGCCCTGGCCGCCACCAACACCCTCAAGGTGCTGCACCTGCCCGCCGACCCCAATGCCGCGCCGCTGGTGGGTGGCCTCTCGGGCGAGGCGCTGCGGCCTTTGTCGCTGCGCTGCGTGTGGGAGTTGGCGAATGATGAGAAACTGACGCTGCCCATCTTCGGTACGGGCGGCATTTTCACCCTCCGCGACGTGGAAGACTACCTGAAAGTAGGCGCCCAGGCCGTGCAAGTGGCCAGCGGCGAGTGGCTGTCGCCGGGCCTCACGGCGCGGCTGGCTTCGGAGGTGATGCAGAACGTGAAATGATGAATAGAAACGTCATGCCGAGCGCAGCGAAGCATCTCACGTGCTTCAACTAATCATTAATTACTGCTGCACGCGAGATGCTTCGCTGCGCTCGGCATGACAGCCTGATATAAATTCTCTCTTTCTCCCCCAAATCCCACCCAAACCCTCCGCTTCGCACCCCGCCATGCAAAAGCTCCTCACTCGCGTCGAAACCGTCAATTCCCTACTGTGCGTGGGCCTCGACCCTACGGGCGACGACGCCCAGGCCACCCAGCGGCTGCGCGAAGTCATTGCTGAAACCGCGCCCTACGCGGCTGCTTTCAAGCCCAACCTGGCCTTTTTCCTGAGCCGCGAAAACGGCGTGGCCATGCTCCGCGACACCGTGCGCAGCATCCCGCAGGACATTCCGGTGATTCTGGACGGCAAATTCGGCGACATTGCTAACACCGCTGAGCAGTACGCCCGCTTCGCCTACGACATTGTGGGGGCCGACGCCGTGACGGTGAACCCCTACATGGGCGACGACACCATCCGGCCCTTCGCCCGGCCCGGCAAAATGGTGTTCTCGCTCGCCAAAACTTCCAACAAACCCCTGCACGGCCTGCAGGACGCCGCCATGACGCGCGGCGGCTCCATCAGCGACTGGGCCGCCCGCCTGGCCCGCCTCATGGACGAGGAGCTGACCGAATCGACCATCGGGCTGGTGGTGGGCGCCACCGAGCCGGCTGCCGTAGCCAAAGTGCGGGCCGCCTGCCCCGAGCAGTGGTTTCTGGTGCCGGGCATCGGCGCACAGGGCGGCGACCTGGCCGCTACGCTTCGCGCCGGCCTCCGCGCCGACGGTAGCGGCCTGCTGATAAACTCCTCGCGCGGCATCTGGCAGGCGAAGGATGCGGGCGCCGCCGCGCGCGAATTGCAAGAACAAATCAACGAATTTCGGGCCGTGACGAGCCCAACCCACGCCTGAACCAAAAAGCCGCTTTACTGCGGCTTTTTGCATGGTAGTTTTTCTGAATCAGATGACTGAAACCACCAACACCCATTCGCCCATTGCCCTCGACGCCGAGCTGCTGGAGCAGCAGCTGCGGCAGGAAGACGCCCTGCTGCGCGGGCACTTCCGGCTGTCGTCGGGCCTGCATTCCGATGCTTACGTGCAGTGCGCCCGCTTCCTGCGCCGGCCCGATTTGGCCGCGCCGGCCGCCGCCGCGCTGGCCGGGCAGATTCAGGCCGCCGGCCTGCAGCCCGACGTGGTGGTGGGCCCCGCCATGGGCGGCGTGGTGATTGGCTACGAGCTGGCCCGGCAGCTGGGCTTGCCCGGCATCTTCACCGAGCGCGACGCCGACGGGCAGATGACCCTGCGCCGCGGCTTCACCTTGGAGCCCGGCGAGCGGGTGGTCATTGCCGAAGATGTGGTGACGACCGGCAAGAGCACGCTGGAAGTAGCCAAGGTGCTGCGCGAAATGGGGGCCGAAGTGCTGGCCGTGGCTTCGTTGATTGACCGCACTGGCGGTAAAGGCGGGCTGGATTTCCCGCATTTCGCGCTTTTGCAGGTGCAGGCCGCCACTTATGCGCCCGAGAGCTGCCCTTTGTGCGCGGCGGGCGTGCCGGTGGTGAAGCCCGGCAGCCGACCGGAGAAAGCGTTTTGATAGAAGAGTTAAAAAGAACGTCATGCAGAGCGCAGCGAAGCATCTCGCGTGCCACCACTAATCAGTGACGTTCTAACGAAAGGATTACCAACCCAAGCGAGATGCTTCGCTGCGCTCTGCATGACGTTCTTAAATAAGGCGTTCCGATATCAGCAATGTCCGATACCACCATCCAAAGCACCCACACCATCCAGCTCACGCTGAAACCCGGCCAGCACGACGGCGATGGCCAGCGCGTGGCCGAAGCCGCCGCCCGCCACCTTGGCCTCCGCACCGGCCGCGTGCGCAGCGCCGCTCTCTACACCGTGCGCTACCCGCTGAGCGAAACCCAGCTGCGCGACTTCGCCACCCGCTGCCTGGCCGACCCGGTGCTGCACGACGTACGCCTGAACGAGCTGACCGGCGCCGAGGGCTACGCCACCTACATCCTGGTGGCCCGCCGCCCCGGGGTGACCGACGACGAAGGCACTTCGGCCCAAAACGCCCTGGCCGACCTGCTGAACGAGCCGCTGGATGTGCATACCCAGCACATTTTCAGCAAGAAGCTCTACCTGCTCGAAAACGACCTGCCCGAAACCAACCTGCGCCGCATCGCGGAAGAGCTGCTCGGCAACAAGCTCATCAACTGGCTGGAAGTGGGCCGCGTGGCCGACGGCATCCGCGACTACACGCCGCGCCCCGGCGGTGGCGCCGAGGCCATCACCGAAGTCGTTTCGTTGACTGGTCTGAGCGACGCTGAGCTGTTGCAATTGTCGAAAGACAACATCTACGCGTTGAACCTGGAGGAAATGCGCGCCGTGCGCGACTACTTCGCCGCTGCTGACACCCAGGCTGAGCGGAAAGCCGCGGGCTTGCCGGCCGACCCGACGGATTGCGAGCTGGAAATCATTGCCCAGACCTGGTCGGAACACTGCAAGCACAAGGAATTCGCGGCCGTTATCAACTACAAAGACACCGAGACGGGCGAAGAAAAGCAGATTGACTCGCTCTTCAAGACCTACATCAAAAACGCCACTTCGGAAGTGGACCGCCAGCTGCGCGCCAACGGCAACGACTGGCTGATTAAGGTGTTTTCGGACAACGCCGGCGCGGTGCGCATCAACCCCGATTCGCTGTTCGTGTGGAAGGTGGAAACGCACAACTCGCCCTCGGCCATCGACCCCTACGGCGGGGCCATCACGGGCATACTGGGCAACAACCGCGACCCGTTGGCCACTGGCATCGGGGGCGCGCGGCTGCTGTTTAACACCAACGTGCTGTGCTTCGGCAACCCGGAGTTTGACGGGCAACTGCTGACTGGGCAGCTGCACCCGCGTCGCATCCTAGAAGGGGTGCGCAAAGGCATTGAAGACGGCGGCAACAAGTCGGGCGTGCCAACGGTGAACGGCGCGATTGTGTTTGATGACCGGTACGCTGGCAAGCCGCTGGTGTATTGCGGCACCGGCGCGGTGATGCCCATGCAATTCGCGGGCCTAGACTCGTGGGAGAAGAAGATTGACGCCGGCGACCGCATCATCATGGCCGGTGGCCGTGTGGGCAAGGACGGCATCCACGGCGCCACGTTCTCGAGCATCGAGCTGGACGAAACGGCGCCCGCCACAGCCGTGCAAATCGGCTCGCCCATCACCCAGAAGCTGGCCATGGATTTCCTGCTGCTGGCGGCCCGTCGCGGCCTGCTGAAATGCAGTACCGACAACGGCGCTGGAGGCCTCTCATCCTCCGTGGGCGAGTTGGCCGGCATCTCGGGCGGCGCGGTGGTGGAGCTGGAGCGCGTGCCGCTGAAGTACCCGGGCCTGCGGCCTTGGGAGATTTTCGTGAGCGAATCGCAGGAGCGGTTTACGCTGGTAGTCGAGCCCGGTAAAATGGCCGAATTGCTAGCACTGGGCCAGGAAATGGAAGTGGAGCTGACCGACATCGGCTTCTTCACCGCCGACGGTTTCCTGGACGTGCGCTTCGACGGCGCCCCGGTGGCCCGGCTGAACATGGAGTTTCTGCACGAGGGCGTGCCGCGCAAAACCCTAGAAGCGGAGTGGACCAAGCCTGCCACCGCCGAGCCGCAGATTCCCGCCGCAACTGACTACACCGAAACGCTGGCCCAACTGCTGGGCTCGCTCAACATCTGCTCGCGTGAGTCCGTGATTCGCCAGTACGACCACGAGGTGAAGGGCCGCACCATCGTGAAGCCGCTGATGGGCGCGACGGGTCAGGCGCCGCAGGATGCAGCCGTGGTGCGCTTCAATTTCGAGAGCTGGGAAGGCGTGGCCGTGAGCAACGGCATCCTGCCGCGCTACGGCGATTTGGACGCTTACGATATGTCGGCCGGCTCGTTTGACGAGGCCGTTCGGCAGATTATTGCGGTAGGCGGCAAGCTGCCCAACCTGACGCCGGGCGACAACATTTTCTGGTCGGTGAACGACAACTTCTGCGTGCCCGATTCGGTGTACGACCCCGCCAGCAACCCCGACGGCAAGCAGAAACTGGCCAAGCTGGTGCGAATGTGCGAAGCACTGCGCGACGCCACGGCGGCCTACTGCATCCCGCTCACCAGCGGCAAGGACTCGATGAAAAACGACTTCAAGGCCGACGGCGTGAAGATTTCGGTGCCACCCACCGTGCTCTACTCCATGACGGCCAAGATGGAAGACGTGCGCCGCGCCATCACCTCCGACTTCAAGCAGGCTGACGACGTGGTGTATCTGCTTGGCGAAACCCACGACGAGCTGGGCGGCTCGGAGTTCTACGCCCTGCACGGGCAGCTGGGCGCCAATGTGCCGAAGGTTGACTTTGCCAAAGCCAAAGCCCTCTACACCCTTATCGGCCAAGCCAACGACCAGAACCTCATCCAGTCCTGCCACGACCTGAGCGACGGCGGCCTCGCCGTGGCGCTGGCCGAAACTACCTTCGGCTACGGCTACGGGGCCGAAATAGAGCTGCCCGCCACAGGCCTGCCGCTGGCTACGCAGCTGTTCTCGGAGTCGCACTCGCGCTTCGTGGCCACGGTGGCGCCCGAGGACGTGGTGGCGTTTGAGCAGCTGCTCGGCGAGCGCGCCACGCGCCTCGGCCGGGTGACGGCTGATAGCAAGCTGACTGTGCGCCACGCCGGCCAGACGGTTATTGCCGCTGACAGCGCTTCTCTGCGCACCGCCTGGACCAACGGGCCGGTTAATAATCTGCTGGGTGTGGTATCCAATTACAACCTCAGCCACTCTAACTCGCTCTAAAAGCACAAGACCCTTTTCCATTGGCCCAAAAGACTTTTGAAATGGTACAAGACTCGGCTCAAGGAGCACATAAAGTTCAATCGGAAGTACAAGCTGGCGCGGTGCGGGCGCTGGTGCTGACTGGTTTCGGCATCAACTGCGAGGAAGAATTTGCTGCTGCCTACCGTTTGGCTGGCGCAGAAGCTACCATCGTGCACTTCAACCAGGTGTTGCACGGGCAGGTGAGCATCCACGATTTCGACGTGCTGAACTTCCCCGGCGGCTTTTCCTTCGGCGACGACTTGGGCTCGGGTGTAGTGCTGGCCAACAAGTTGCGCTACCGCCAAACCAGTGCCGCCGGCCGCACCCTGCTCGACGACATCAAGCAATTCATTGCCGACGGCAAGTTCGTGCTGGGCATCTGCAATGGCTTCCAAGTGCTGGTGAAGCTGGGCCTGCTGCCTAACCTGGGCGGCGACGTGACCCCCGAAGTGACGCTGACCCACAACGCCAGCGGCCGCTACGAAGACCGGTGGGTGACGCTCCGCGTGAACCCCGCCTCCCGCACGCCATTCCTCACCGGCATAGATAAGCTGGAGGTGCCTGTGCGCCACGGCGAAGGCCGCTTGGTGGTGCCCGACGATGCCACCCGCGCTGCCATTGAGGCCGCCGGCCTCAACTGCCTCAGCTACATCGACGCCAATGGCGACGGCACCAGCGAGTACCCCCTCAACCCCAACGGCGCCGACCTGAACTGCGCCGGCCTCACCGACCCCACGGGCCAGGTGTTCGGCCTCATGCCGCACCCCGAGGCCTTCCTGGCCGCCTACAACCACCCCGACTGGGCCCGTCGCCGCCGCCAGAACCCCGGCGCTAGCGAAGAAGGGGAGGGGCTGCAGATTTTTAAGAATATCGTGGCCCACATCGCCGAAAAGCACACCACCAAGGCAGCCACTGTGCAACTCGCCAACCAAAACTAGGCTCCCAGAAACGCAGTTAATGAACACCCTCACCCACTTCGCTTCTCCCCAACTCCCCCTGCTGCACCGCGGCAAAGTGCGCGACAGCCTGCGCGCGCCCAGCGGCGACCGCCTCATCATTGTGACGGACCGCCTCTCGGCGTTCGACAGCGTGCTGGAAACGGCCATCCCGCACAAAGGCGCGGTGCTGAACGGCTTGGCGAACTTCTGGTTTGATAAGACCTCGCACATCATCCCCAACCACGTTATCAAGCTCGTGGATGCCAACGCCATGCTGGTGAAGGAAGCCCAGCCCATCAAGGTGGAAATGGTGGTGCGCCAGTACCTGACGGGCTCGATGTGGCGCGGCTACCAGGCCGGCCAGCGGACGTTTTCCGGCGTGACGGTGCCGGACGGGATGACCAAGAACCAAGCCTTCCCGCAGGCCATCGTGACGCCGACGACCAAAGAGGAATCGGACCGCGAAATCACGCCCGAAAACCTGGTGAGTGAAGGCTGGGTGACCAAGGAATTGTACGACCAGATGGCCGTGAAGGCCCAAATGCTGTTTGCCGTGGGTTCGCGTCTGCTGGCCGAGAAGGGCATCATTCTGGTGGACACCAAGTATGAGTTCGGCTTGCTGAATGGCCAGCTGATTCTCATCGACGAGATGCACACGCCCGATTCTTCCCGCTTCTGGAGCACCGAGGATTACGCCCGGAACCCCGAAACGGCCGAGCAAATGGACAAGGAGTATGTGCGCCAGTGGCTCATCGCCAACAAAAAGGACGGCCAGTACCCCCGTGCCCTCACTCCGGAAGTAACGCAGGAAGCCAGCCGCCGCTACCTCGACATCTACGAGCGCATCGTGGGCGAGCCCCTGCCCACGGCCGAAACCGGCGCCGCCTACGCACCCCACACCGGCCGCCAGGACGCCCGCGCCCGCATGCAGGCCAACCTCGTGCAGGCCGGCCTGATTAAGGACGCCTGGGTGAGCATCGTGCTGGACGCGCCGGAGCACAAGGCGCACGGCGAGCAAATCCGCCAGCAGCTGGCGGGCTACGACGTGTTCACGCAACTGCGCGTGGCCTCGGCCCAGCAAAACGGCGAAACCATTGCCGGCCTGGCCGAAACCTGGAACAACAGCATCGAGCCTGGCGTCGTCATCGCCGCGGCTGGCAACGGCCTCGGTGCCGCGCTGGCGGCCAACGTGAACGTGCCCGTGATTTCGTGCCCACCCTACCAGGACTACACCGAGCTGGCCCTAGGCCTCAACTCGGCGGCGGTACTGCCCTCTGGCACGCCTAGCCTCACAGCGGTGCGCCCCGATAACGCCGCCCAGGGAGCACTGCGAGCACTGAATCTGCCCCGCCTGCGCGAGCGCCTGGGCCAAGACATGCAAGCCACCAAAGCCAAGCTGCGCGCAGCTGACGAAGAGTTTAAAGCCCTGTAATTAAAACCTGATGGAAGCTGCCGCGTCCAAGCAACTTGTTGAAGCTTACATCGAAGCGTACAACCGCTTTGATGTGGCTGGCATGCTCGCGCCCTTGCATGAGGACGTGGTGTTTCGCAACATTTCCAACGGCGAGGTAAACCTGACCACGACGGGCAAAGCGGCGTTTCGGCAGCAGGCCGAGCGGGCCACGCATTATTTCTCTAAGCGGGAGCAACGAGCTACCGATTGGCAGGTCAATGGCCCGCGCGTTGAAGTTGCCATTGACTACTCGGCGGTGGCCGCTATTGAATTTCCCAGCGGCCTGAAACCGGGCGACGCTTTGCAGCTGCAGGGCCAGTCCGTTTTTGAGATTGAAAACGGCCAGATTATTTCCATCGAAGACATCAGCTAGCCTTCGCCAGCCTAAGCCTTTATTCCCTTGACTGACTCCAAAACCCTTCTCCTCCTCGGTTCCGGCGCGCGCGAGCACGCCCTGGCCGAAAAGCTGACCCGCGACGGGGCCACGGTGCACGTGCTGCCCGGCAACGCCGGCATCCCCAACAGCCACCCCGAGGTGAACCCGCTGGACTTTGAGGCTGTGCGCGCCTTCGCGCAAACCCACAATTCCAAGCTGATTGTGGTGGGGCCCGAGGCACCGCTGGCGGCTGGTATCACCGACTTTTTCGCTGGTTCTGATATCCAGGTGTTCGGCCCGACCCGCTCGGCGGCGCGGCTGGAAAGCTCGAAGGTGTGGAGCAAGGAATTCATGCGCCGCCACGGCGTGGCTACCGCGCAGGCGTGGCCGTTTCGGAGCGACAACATCGCAGCGGCCCGCGCCAAGGCGGCCGAGCTGGGCGGGCATGTGGTGGTGAAGTACGACGGCCTAGCCGCCGGCAAGGGCGTGTACGTGTGCTCGTCGCCGGAAGAAGCCGAGGCGGCTTTTGATGATTTGCAAACGAGCTATTCGGGCTGGTTTTCCTTCCTGCTTGAAGAGAAGCTGACCGGCCCCGAAATCAGCATCATCGGCCTCACTGATGGGCACGTTATCCGCCTGCTGGCTACCTCGCAGGACCACAAACAGCTGCTGGCCGGCGACCAGGGCCCCAACACCGGCGGCATGGGCGCCTACTGCCCCGTGCCCTTCGCCGATGCCAACGTGCTGGCCGCTATCCGCCGCGACATCGTGGACCCCACCCTGCGCGGCCTGCAAAACGAGCAGTTCGAGTTCCGGGGCTTCCTGTATTTCGGCATCATGCTCACGCCCACTGGCCCCAAGCTGCTGGAATACAACGTGCGCCTCGGCGACCCCGAAGCCGAAGTACTGCTGCCCGCCCTGGATAGCAGCCTACTCACGCTCATCGAAGCCACTTTGGATGGCACCCTTGCCAAACAAGGCGTGCAGCAGCGGCCCGGCGCCTTTGTGGGCGTGGTGCTGGCCTCGGGCGGCTACCCAGCCGCGGGATTCCCCACCGGCTTTCCCATCTCCGGCCTCGACAACCTGCCGAACGGTGTGCGCGCCTACCACGGCGCCACCAAACGCAACGACGCCGGGGAGCTAGTGACAAACGGTGGCCGCGTTCTGGTGCTCTCGGCCCACGGCCACGACCTGGAAGAAGCCACCGCCCGCGCTTACGAGGCCTGCGCCCGCGTCACCTTCGAAGGCGCCTACTTCCGCCCCGACATTGCCCAGCGCCCCGCGCCGGTACTCACCACCGAAGTCGTAAATTGAGACCCGAAGCCCAACTGAAACTCATGAAGCTCCTCGCCTCATTTGAGCAATTGAAGCAGTCCGCTTTCTCCTTCGGGGAAGAGCAGGAGGGGGGGAAGGCGCGCCTGGCCATTCTGCTGTCCGGCCGGGGCTCCAACATGCTGGCCTTGCTTGAAGCCACCAAAACCGGCGTGCTGAAAGACTTGGCCGAAGTAGTGGTGGTGTTCAGCAACAAGCCCGACGCGCCCGGCCTGGCCTTTGCGGCTGAGCGGGGCTGCCCCGTGGCCGCGCTGCCCAGCCAGGGCCGCAAGCGCGAAGCCTTCGACGCCGAGGCCGCCGCGCTGCTCCAGCGGTATCAGCCCGATTTGGTGGTGCTGGCGGGCTACATGCGCATTCTGTCGCCGGCGTTTATTCAGCCGTTTGCGGGGCGCATCCTCAATATTCATCCGGCCGACACCCAGCAGCACCAAGGTTTGCACGCCTACGAGTGGGCCTTTGAAAACCACTTGCCCGAAACCAAAATCACCGTGCACCTGGTTGACGAAGGCCTCGATACCGGTCCCATCCTGGCCCAGCAAACCGTGGACTTGCGCGGGGCCGATACCCTGGAAGAAGTAGAGCGCCGCGGCTTGGCCGTGGAGCATTACTTATACGCGGAAACGCTGGCCGAACTGATTAAAGGCAACCAAACCGTCATGTCGAGCGCAGGCGAGGCATCTCGCGTGCCGAAGTAATTAGTTGTCCGCAGCGAGATGCCTCGGCTGCGCTCGACATGACGTTCTTAATTGACTAGCAACAACCCCATTTGATATGTGCGGAATAGTAGGTTTTCACGGTCCCGATGACGTAGTGGCCGACATGGTGGTGGGCCTCACGGCTCTGCAGCACCGCGGGCAAGACGCGGCCGGCATTGCCACCTTTGATGGCACGTCGTTTCACCTGCACAAGGGGCAGGGCCTGGTAAACGACGTGTTCAAAAAGAAACACGTGAAAAAGCTGAAGGGTACCAGCGGCATCGGCCACGTGCGCTACACCACCCAGGGCGCCAACGACTCCAACCTGGCCCAGCCCTTCACCACCAGCTACCCCTTCGGGCTTGCCATGGTGCACAACGGCAACGTCATCAACTTCCGCGACGTGGCCAAGCGCTTGCACGACCAGTACCACGTGCTGCCCAAAACCACCAACGACCTGGAGCTCATCATGTACACCTTCGCCTCGGAGCTGCGCGTGAAAGACCTCGACCACCTCTCGGTGGTGGACATTTTCGATGCCGTAGAAACCACGCAGGAGCTGGTGAAGGGCGCCTATGCCACCATCACCCTCATTGCCGGGCACGGCCTGCTGGCCTTCACCGACCCGCTGGCCATCCGGCCGCTGGTGCTGGGCCGCCGCGACACGCCCGCCGGCCCGGTGTACGCCTTCGCCTCGGAAAGCACCTGCTTCGATTTCCTCGGGTTTGATTTTGTGGAGAATGTGGGCCCGGGCCAGGCCATCCTCATTGACAACGACTACCAGGTTCACCGCAAGAACCCCTACGAGCTGCCCAAAAACTTCTGCGTATTCGAGCAGATTTACTTCGCCCGCGAAGACTCTGTGATTCACGGCCGCCTGGTGGCGCGGGAGCGGGTGCGCCTGGGCAAGCGCCTGGCCCGCAAGGTGGCCGACGCCGGCCTGCGCCCCGACATGGTGATTGACGTGCCCAGCTCGGGCTACTTCTCCGCCTCCGGGCTGGCCGAGGCCATTGGCGTGCCCTACCGCCGCGCGCTGGTGAAAAACAACCACATGGGCCGCTCCTTCATCGTGGCCACCCAGGCCGGGCGCGAAGACGTGGTGAAGAAGAAGCTGAACCCCATCCGCGAGTTCGTGGAAGGCAAGAAGATTGCCGTGGTGGACGACAGCATCGTGCGGGGCACCACCTCGCGCCGCATCGTGCGACTGCTGCGCGAGGCCGGGGCCACGGAGGTGTACTTCATTTCGAGCGCGCCGCCCATCGTGTCGCCCTGCATCTACGGCATCGACATGGCCATGAGCACCGAGCTAATAGCGGCCAACTATACCGAGGACGAAATCTGCCGCTACATCGAGGCTGACCGGGTAATTTATCAGGATTTGGAGGATTTGCAGGAGCTGTTTTCCGAGGAAAAGGGCCACGGCGGCAACTGCTTCGCCTGCTTCTCGGGCAAGTACCCCACCGGCGACGTGACCCACTACCTGCGCCACATCCAGGAGGAGCGCGCCAGCCACCGCAGCGGCAAGGAAAAGAAAAGCCAGTCGGTGAGCGCCAAGGCGCCCGCGCCGACTGAGCATTAAAGTACAACAAACCAGAACGTCATGCAGCGCGCAGCGAAGCATCTCGCGTGTTTTAACTAATCCGTTGGTTGGATTGCGTTGCGCACGCGAGATGCTTCGCTGCGCGCTGCATGACGTTCTTTTAGCTTGACATTCCCCGACCGTTTTCGCATGAACGACACGAAAAATAACCCCGCCGGCTATTCCATCGAAGAAGGCAACGCCGCTTCCCGCAACGCCTACGGCTGGGCCAAAAAGACCTTTGCCAACCGCACCGGCAAGCCCGGCGAAGCCGCCCAGGACCTCGACGGCGGCTTTGCCAATGAAATCCGCTTCGGCAACGCTCGCCTCGGCATCAGCTCCGACGGCATTGGGACCAAGATTGAAGTGGCCGAGCGCACCGGCCGCTACGACACTCTGGGCTTCGACCTTGTGGCCATGACGGCCGACGACCTCATTGTGGCCGGCTTCGTGCCCACCAACCTCTCCAACATCATCGACGTGAATCACCTCGACTACGACGTGGTAGACCAGATGATGCGCGGCCTGCACGACGCCTGCAACTTCGCCCAAATTGCCATCACCGGTGGCGAAATTGCCGAGTTGGGCAACCGCATCGGCGGCTGGCCCGGTGCCAAAATGAACTTCAACTGGTGCTCCACGGCCATCGGCAGCCTGCACCCCAGCCTAGCGCGCCCCCTGAGTGGGCACACCGCCCAGGCCGGCATGACGGTGGTGGCCCTGCAGTCGCCCTCGTTCCGCTCCAACGGCTACTCGCTGGCCCGCAAAACCCTCACCCGCCTCTTCGGCGACAACTGGCACGAGGCCCCCTACGACGGCACCGATGCCGACCAGTTCGCCACCTGGGGCGAGGCCCTGCTCGCGCCCTCGCTCATCTACTCGCCCGGCATTTCGGCCCTGCTCGATGCTGGTCTGCCGCTGCACGGCGCCGCCCACATCACCGGCGGGGGCGTGGCCGATAACTTCAAGCGCGTGCTGAAAAACGGCCTCGGCGCCGTGCTCGACAACCTGTTTGCCCCTTTGCCGGCCATGCAACGGCTGATGGAAATCGGCGACATTGATGCCGAAACAGCTTACCTCTACTGGAACATGGGCACTGGCATGCTGCTGGTAACCGAAGAAGCCAGTGCCGCTGCCGTGGTGGCGTCGTTGCAAGCCAGCGGCTACCGGGCCCAAGTGGCCGGCCGCCTCACGGCTGAAAGCGGGGTGACCTTGCGCGTGGGTGCAGGCGAACTGCGGTACGCGTAAGCTGCTGGGCGCTGGCCGAGCATGATGTTTGTAGGTAGTTGCGGCAATAGTTCATCGGCTGGCACCGTTAGGGCTGGTAACAACAACTCGGCATGAATGTACCACGACTACTAAACGGGGCAGCGCTACTACTAGGCCTGCTGGGCGTGTACTTCAAAATGCACTGGTGGTACGGCGCCAATGCGCTGATGCTAGCCGGGTTCGGGGCCCTGCTGGCGTCGGTGCTGGGCTTTACGGCGCGCGCCAACGCCGAAGCCGGCACCTCCGACGCGCTGAACTACGTGATGGTGGCTACCCTCACCGTAGGCATTCTGGGCGTGGTGTTCCGGGTGATGCACTGGCCCGGCGACGCCCTGTTGGTGGTAGCCTCCGACGTGTTGCTGCTGGCACTGGCCGTGCTGCTGATTTTTTCGCGCAACCGGGTGGTGTCGCACCAGTTCGTGACGGTGTTGGCCGTGTTTTTTAGCCTGGTGATTGCGCTGCTGACTTTTACCTCGGGCCACCATACGGCGCCCAAGCCCCGGCCGGAACCCGTGGCACTAGAGGAAAATTGGCCGGAGTTTGATTAGCAGCGGCACAAATGATTCAACCAAAAAAGCCCTCATGCTGAACCTGTGCTCAGCATGAGGGCTTTTTTTGGGCTAATCAACTGCTACGCCCCGCGTACCGGCTTCTTCTCCAGAATGAGTTCTGTGCGGTAGTCGCACAGCGTTTTTTCGAGGCCCACGGGGTAGGTGTGGGGGTTGAGGAAGCGACGAATGCTGGGGTCGAGGCTTTGCACCTCGCGCTGGGCATGGGCGCGGCTGTCGGCCAGCGTGGGCAGGTCCAGCACCCGTTTACCCTGCCGGAACACCGGCTCCAGCAGCTCCCGAAACTTGGTTTCGGGCTTGATGGCCAGGCGGCGGGTGAGGTCGGCCGGGTCGATGATGGTGAGTTGGTCGGGGAGGGGCTCGGCGGTGTTGTAGAGCATGTCGGCGCGGGGCTTGCCGTACTCGTTGAGGTAGCGGCGCACCTGCAGGATGCCCGGCACGCTGGTTTTGGCCACCTGCTCCGACAGCTTGATGGTGAAGTCCCAGCCCGAGTCGTCGGCCTTGCGCAGGGCGGCCAGCTTATACACGCCCCCCAGCGCAGCCTGGTTGTAGGCCGTCACGAGCTGGGTGCCCACGCCCCAGGTATCAATGCGGGCGCCCTGCTGCTTGAGGCTGGTAATGAGGTTTTCCTCCAAATCGTTGCTGGCCACGATGCGTGTTTCCGTGAAGCCGGCCTCATCGAGCACGGCCCGCGCCTCGCGGCTCAGGTAGGCCAGGTCGCCCGAATCGAGCCGGATGCCGGCCAGCTCGTGCCCGTTGGCGCGCATCTCGCGGGCCACTTTGATGGCCTGGCGCACGCCTTCCAGCGTGTCGTAGGTATCGACCAGAAACACCGAGTCGTCGGGAAACGCCTTGGCATAGGCCGAAAACGCCGTTACCTCGTCCGTAAACGACATCACCCAGCTGTGAGCGTGCGTGCCGCGCACCGGAATGCCGTAGCGCTGACCCGCCAGCACGTTGCTGGTGGCGTCGGCCCCGCCCAGGAAAGCCGCCCGGCTGGCCCCCAGGCCCCCATCGAAGCCCTGGGCGCGGCGCAGGCCGAATTCCAGCACCTGGTCCGTGGGCCCGGCGGCTTCGCGAATGCGGGCTGCTTTGGTCGCAATCAGGGTTTGGAAGTTGATGAGCGTGAGCAGGGCCGTTTCCAGCAGCTGGGCTTGCAGCAGGGGGCCGCGCACGCGCAGCAGCGGCTCGTTGCCAAATACCACGGTGCCCTCGGCCACGGCGTCGATGTCGCAGATGAATTTCAACTGCCGCAGGTATTCCAGAAACTCGGCCGGAAACAGGGCTGTGCCCTTGCTGCCGCGCAGGCTGCCCAGGTAGGCCAGGTCATCTTCCGAGAAATGCAGATTTTCCACCCAGTCCACCGCCAGGGCCAGCCCGGCCGCCACCGCGTAGCCACCCTGAAACGGCGCCTTGCGGAAGTAGAGGTGAAACACGGCCTCGCGGTCTTGCAGGCCCTGCTGCCAGTAGCCGTAGGCCATGGTGAGCTGGTAGAGGTCGGTGACGAGGGCGAGCGAGGGCGCGTAGAGGCCGGAAAGGGGCGCTGAATTCATAAACGAAACATAGAAAACACCGACAGCCGCCGGCGCCACAAAGGAAGCATTTGCTGAGGTAAAAGTTTCGGCGCGCTGGGCTGCTGCCGCCGTACTTTGCGGCGTGCCAACATCTTCTCCCAGCTTTCTTTTTCGGGCCGTTCACCGCGTGGGCCGCGTGTCGGCGGGCTACCGGCTGCTGATAGGCCTGGCCCTGGGGGCGCTGGCCTGGGCCAACACCCCGGCCAGCCCCCACCACATCAGCCAGTGGGTGGCCGCCTGGGACGCCTTCGCCGCCGCCACGCTGCTGCTCATCGCCGCGGCCATATTCACGGCCAGCACTGCCCGCATCCGCGAAGTGGCCAACGACGAAGACCCCAGCCGGGCGCTGGCCTTCGTGTTTGTGCTGGTGGCCGCCCTGGCCAGTCTGCTGGGCGTGGTGGCCCTACTGCGCTCCACCAAAGACCCAAACCAGCACATCAGCCTCGCCACCGAAGGAATGGCGCTAAACGTGGCGCTGAGCATGGCGGCCGTGTTCGAGGCTTGGCTACTGGTACACACGGTGTTCACACTGCGCTACGCCCACATTTTTTACGACAACAACGAGGCTGCCGGGGGCGACACCGGCGGCCTGGAATTCCCTGGCCAGGAACCCGAGCCTGACTACCTCGACTTCGCTTACTTCGCCTTCACCATCGGCATGGCCGCCCAAACGGCCGATGTCACCATCCCCGGCCGGCGCCAGCGCCGCACCGCCCTGCTCCACGCCTTTATCTCCTTCAGCTTCAACACCGCTATTGTGGCCCTGAGCATCAGTGCCATCGGGGGGCTTTTATGAGTGAATTGGCGGGCTAGTGGATTGGTGGATTAGCATCGTAGGCAATCCGCCAATCCACCTAAGAAATCAGCCCCCGGCTCACGGCCAGCTTGATGAGGGCGGCGGTGTTTTTGGCCTGGGTTTTGGCGATGATGTTTTGGCGGTGGGTTTCGATGGTGCGCTTGCTGGTGAAAAGCTTGTCGGCAATTTCGCCGTTGGTGAGGCCTTCAGCGATGAGCTTGAGCACTTCCAGCTCGCGGGCCGTGAGGTCGGCCCCGGCGTGGCTGCTCATGTCGTCGGGTGCGGCGCTGCCCAGGTTGGCCACGGCCTTGTAGAGCAGGTTCATGCCGATTTCCGTGCACAAAAACGGGTTGCCCGCCGCCACCGTCCGAATGGCGTACATAATTTCGTTGATGGCGGCGTTTTTGAGCACGTAGCCCAGGGCTCCGGCCTCAAACATGCGCACCACGTAGTTTTCGTGGTCGAGCATGGTGAGCACCAGCACGTGCACCTCCGGAAAGCGCTGGCGCAGCTCGGGCATGGTAGCAAAACCGTCGAGCACGGGCATTTGCACGTCCATCAGCAACACGTCGGCGGAGGTGGTTTCCAGCATGGTCAGCACTTCGGCGCCGTTGCTGGCTTCGCCCACCACTTCCAAGTCGGGGGCGGCGGAAAGCAAGGCCCGAATGCCGTCGCGTAGAATAGTGTGGTCGTCGGCTAGCAGGATGCGGGTCATAGCGGGGAGGAAGAGAAGAGTATTGGAACAGCGGGCAAACCGCAAAGTTGAACCAACTGCCTTATACGGAAAACAGCGCTCCGTATTTGTACCAAATCGGCCCCTAATGCCCGGATATTTTAAGGGATTTATACGGCTTTTATTAGCGGGTTTAGGGTTCAGCTTGCCCTTATCTGTACTTTCGAGGTGCCGAAAACCAGTTTTGTTGCGCTGCAAACCAAAATCGGCTTCTTTTCGGTTTACGCGCTTGATTTCCCTTTCTACACCCATGATTCGCCTGCTTCTTTCCGATGGCCACGCCCCCACGCGCGAAGTGTTGCGCCTCGGATTGGCGGCGGCCCCCGGGCTCGAAGTAGTGGGCGAGGCCGGCGACGGCGATGAGCTGTTAGCCCAATTGAGCACCGCCAGCCCCAGCGTGGTGCTGCTCGACCTGAACCTGCCCGGCCCCGACGCCATGGCCCTGCTGCCCGCCCTGCGCGGCCAATACCCGCAGGTGCGCGTGCTGGCCCGCGGCGAACTCACCAACGAGCACTACGTAACGCGCGCCTTCGACCTCGGTGCCCACGGCTACATCCTCAAAAGCGCTGTGCCCACCGAGCTTGTGCACGCTCTGGCCACCGTGGCTTCGGGCCGGTCGTTTCTGTGCTCCGCCATCGGGCTGGCCTTGCTGGGCCGCCTCCACGCCTCCACGCCCGCCGACGGCGACGCCGCCCGTGCGGCCCTGGGCCTGAGCAAGCGCGAAATGGAAGTGCTGGGCCTGGTGGCCGCCGGCCTCACCAACGCCGAAATTGCCCTTAAGCTCTTCACCAGCAAGCGCACCGTCGAGACCCACCGCCAAAACATCATGGACAAGACCCAGACGCGCAACACCGCCGCCCTCATCCGGCTGGCCGCCAGCCAGGGTTTGCTGCCGGGGTAATGATGGGTTAGCCGATTGGTGGGGTGGTGGATTGTCAATGCGAGGCAGAGCCGAAGCAATCCGTCCTGTCAATACCAGCCACGTTCTTTTACCAGAAAGCCCCGGCACTACACAGCGCCGGGGCTTCGTCACATTAGAAGGCTGGTCGCTAAGAACAGAACGGATTGCTTCGCTGCGCTCCTATTGACAATCCGCCACTCCACCAACTCACCAATCCACTATTCACTCCCTTTGTCGTCCACCGGCGGCTGGGTGTGGCCCTGGGCCGCGATGATGAACTCGGCCAATTCACGGAAGCAGCCGTGCCCGCCAAAGGCTTGGCAATGAAAATCGGCCGCCGCGCGGGCAAACGAAGTGGCGTCGCCGGGGCAGGCCGAAAACCCCACCAGGCCCAGGATTTCCAGGTCGTTGGTGTCATCGCCGATGAAGGCAATCTCGTCGGCGCGCAGCCCCGTGCGGGCCATGATTTCCTGCAGGCAGGCGGGCTTGTCTTTGATGCCGAGGTGCAGCTCATCGATGCGCAGCTTGGCCGCCCGGGTGCGAACCGACGGCGACACCTCGCCCGTGATGATGCCCGTGGCAATGCCTTGGTTGCGGAGCCGCTCCACGCCCATGCCGTCGCGGATGTTGAAGCGCTTCATTTCCTCGCCGCGCTCAGAGTAATACACGCCGCCGTCGGTGAGCACGCCGTCGCAGTCGGTGAGGACGAGGCGGATGCGGCGGGCACGGGCGGTGAGGTCGGCTAGTTTCATAAAATCAAGAAAAGGAGTTGGGGAATAACGGCGCAAAGCTTCCGGCAAAGGCCAATGCGACCGCAAGAACGGCACCAGCACGCAAACGAAAGCTGGCCACGAATTGTAATTATCCCGTAATCCGTATCTTAGCCATTAATAAGCCATTACCCTTGTATATTATGAAGAATTCCTTGACTGTTATAGCACTATTGGCTTTGGCGCTGCCATTTCAGGGGTGGAGCCAGGCCCGTCAGGCGGTGGTTGACGCCGAAAATTCATTCGCCGCGCAATCGGCGCAAGCGGGCACCAAAGCAGCTTTCTTAGCTTTTAGCGCCCCCACGGCATTTGTGGCCGAAGGGGGCAAACTTGTGAATGCCCAGGATGTGTGGCAGGCCCGCCCGGCCCAGCCCAACACGCGCCTGACCTGGTATCCTGTGCTGGCTGATGTGGCCCAATCGGGCGACCTGGGCTACACCACCGGCCCCTGGACGCAGCTCAAGGACGGCCAGCCCCAGGCTGCGGGCGAGTACGTGACCGTGTGGCGCAAGCAGCCCGACGGCACCTGGAAATTTGCCGTCGACATGGGCATCGAGCGCATTGGTGCGGCGCCCGCCAAGCCCACCGCGGTGCCGGCGCCGCGCCTGCAGCCGGCCGTTGCCACGCCCAGCATGGCCCCCTCGGGCATCATTCTCGACGTGGACCGCAAGTTTGCTAACGCGGAGTTGACCAAGCCGGGCGAAACCTATGAGCAGTCGCTGAGTGCCGAAGCGCGCCTCTACCGGCCGGGCCTCTCCATGATGCAGGGCGCCGCCGCTGTGGCCAACATGAAAAACCTCGGCGACAGCTACATTTTTGCCCCTACCACCGGCTACCTTGCCGCCGCCGGCGACCTGGGCTATGTGGTGGGCGACCTGCGCCGCATGGCCACCGCCAAGCACCCCGAAGAAAAAGGCAGTTACCTGCGCATTTGGCGTCGCGAGGCCGTGGCCGGCTGGCGCGTGGTGCTCGAAATTTTCAACTTCGCACCGGTGCCCGTTACCACCGCCGGCTCGCCGCAGGGCTCGACTGGCAGCGCCGCGCAGTCGCCCCTGAAGCGGGCGCAGTAACAGGTCTGGCTCTTGGAAGCTTCATTGAAGCCCTTGCTGCATCAGCAGCAAGGGCTTTTTGATGCGGCTAACTGTGTAATGACGCGCTTAGTCGGGATGTTTGGGGAGCTTGCCAGCTCGCGGTACAATGGGTTGGAGAATAGTCAGCCAATGGATTTAAACGAGCTGAAGATGCCCATTTCCCGGCGGCGGCCGTAATCTTGCGGTGCGAGCCGGGCCGAGCCCCTCGCTGCCTTGCATGACCCCTTCCGTTCCCAACCCGGCGCAGTGGCTCGACCGCTACGGCGACGAGCTTTTTCGCTTTGCCCTCAGCCGTGTGAGCGACACCACCGTGGCTGAAGAACTGGTGCAGGAAACCTTTCTTAGCGCCCTTGATGGCTTGGCCACCTTCCGGGCCGAGGCTTCGGAGCGAACCTGGCTGTTCGTCATCCTGCGGCGCAAAATCATCGACCACTACCGCCGCCAGGCCCGCAGTACCCGCGTTGGGCTCGAGGAAGTGGAGGCCGGCGGACCCACGGAAGCCGATTTTTTCAATCCTGAAAACGGCCACTGGACCAACGCGCAGGCGCCCGTGAGCTGGCTGAACGCCGATGCGGCTTTGGAGCAGCAGGAGCTGCACGAGGTACTGGCGCGCTGCCAGGCCCGGCTGCCGGCCCAGCAGAGCGCCGTGTTTGCCATGCGCTTCGTGGAGGAATTATCGGCCGAAGAAATTTGTCAGGAGCTGGGCCTCACCGCGTCCAACTACTGGGTGCTGGTGCACCGGGCCAAGCTGCAGCTGCGCCGCTGCCTCGAAAAACACGGCTTAGGCAAGAATTAACCCTCTGCGATGCTACGACTCATTACCTGCCAAAACGCCACCCGCCTGCTCGACCAGCGCCCCGACCGTGCCCTGCCGTGGGGGCCGCGCGCCAGCCTGTGGGTGCACCTGCGCTACTGCCCCTACTGCCAGCGCTACGCGAAGCAAACCGTGCTGCTGGCCGAATGGGCCAAAGCGGCGGCCACTACCCGCGAGCATTCCGGCCCGACGTTATCCGCCGCTGCGAAACAGCGAATGCGAGAACGGCTGGCAGCAGGGGGGTAGGATTCGCGTTTTTTCGTCTGTCATTGCGAGCGAAGCGCGGCAATCCGTCCTGTCAAAACCAGATACGTTCTTCTACCAGAAAGCCCCGGTACCACAATGGCACCGGGGCTTTCTGATTGGCTTTATCACAACTCAGGGTTGGTCGCGGTTGAGAGGACGGATTGCCACGGCCTGCGGCCTCGCAATGACAGGCGACTTCAGGCGGCGGTTGCCTACGCTACGCGCCCGTGGGCACGAGGCGCACCACTAGCCCATCGGTGTGGGGCGTGAGGCGGATTTGGCAGCTCAGGCGCGAGCCTTCGTGCACCATGGGCAGGGTTTCGAGCATATCGAGCTCGGCGTCTTCGGGCTCGGGCAGGGCGGGGCCGGCCAGTACTTCCACGTGGCAAGTGGCGCAGAGGGCCATGCCGCCGCAAGTGGCCTGAATGTCGTAGCCGCTGGCTTTCAGCAGCTCCATCAGGCTGAGGCCCATGTCGGTGGGGCCGGTAAGCTCGGTGCGCTGGCCGGGGGCTTCCTCGACGTAAACGCGAATATCTTCTTGCATAGGGTAGGAGGGGGAAGGGCACAAAAGAACGTCATGCCGAGCGAAGTCGAAGCATCTCGTGTGCGGCAGTAAATGAATACTATTGCGGTAGAGATGCTTCGGCTGCGCTCGGCATGACGGTCTAGTTCGCCATTTTACATAGAAGGTGCCCCGTTCACGGTCGTGTACTTGAGCGTGTACTTCTTATCGGGGAAGATGTATTTGAACGCGCCCTGGCACATGAGCGCGGCCTCGTGGAAGCCGCAGAGGATGAGCTTAAGCTTGCCGGGGTAGGTGTTGATGTCGCCAATGGCGAACACGCCGGGCAGGGAGGTGCTGTAGTCGAGCGTGTCCACTTTCACGGCGTCATTCTCGATTTCCAACCCCCACTCGCCGATGGGGCCGAGCTTGGGCGTGAGGCCAAACAGCGGGATGAAGCAGTCGAGCGGCACGGTCTCGGCCTTGCCGTCGTTGCCGGTGATGGTTACTTCTTTCAGCTCGCCGTTGCCGTGCAGGTGCGTCACGTTGGAGCTGAGCACGAGCTTGATTTTGCCGGCTTCGGCCAGGGTTTTCACTTTCTCGGCCGAGTCGGCGGCGCCGCGGAAGGTAGTGCCGCGGTGCACCAGCGTCACATCAGAAGCCACGTTGGCGAGGAAGTTGGTCCAGTCGAGGGCCGAGTCGCCGCCGCCGGCGATGACAATTTTCTTGTCGCGGAAGTGCTCGGGGTCGCGCACCATGTAGTGCACGCCGCGGCCGCCTTCGAACTGCTCCAAGTTCTCCACGGCCGGCTTGCGCGGCTCGAACGAGCCCAGGCCGCCGGCAATGGCCACGGCCTTGCACTGGATTTCGGTGCCGTCGGTGGTGAAGAGCTTGAACGAGCCGTCGTCCAGCTTCTCAAATTTCTCCACCCGCTCGCCCAGCGTGAAGGTGGGGTGGAAGGGCTCAATCTGCTTCATCAGATTGTCGACCAGGTCGCCGGCCAGCACCTCGGGGAAGCCCGGAATGTCGTAAATCGGCTTTTTGGGGTAAATCTCGGAGAGCTGGCCGCCGGGCTGCGGCAGGGCATCAACGACGTGGCAGCGGAGCTTGAGCAAGCCCGCCTCAAACACTGCAAACAGACCGACCGGGCCGGCTCCGATGATGCAGATATCGGTGGAAATGGGGGTGGACATAAGGGTAATAGTGCCTTTAACCGGGCGTCGGCTTTGAAGCGGCCACAACGTAGGAAGCCGTTAGCGCAAAGGTACGGGCCGGGGCGGGGGCCGCCCAACCAGCACACTGCTTATAACAGCAGCGCCGCCGGAAACGTTGGCGGTGGGAATCCCCTCAAAGGCAATAATTGGCCGGTTTTAGGCCGCCGTGTTGGTGTGGAGCTGCAGCTGGTCGAGAAACTGCGTGGCGTCCCAGATGTCCAGAAAATACTCCACGGGCATGGCCTGGCGGGTGGTCACGGCGTCGGTGTAGCGACGGGTGGGCAGGCCGGGCAGGTGCACTTCGGCCACCAGGTGCACGCCCCGCTGCACGATGAGCTGCTCCACGGCTTGGAATTCGGCGAGCAGGGCGCCGCCGTTTTCGTTCACTATCTGCATATCGGTAAGGATGCAGAACCCGGGCTGCACTTCGGCCAGGGCGGCGTTCCAATCGTCGCGGTAGTGGGGCAGGGCCGCAGCGGTACGCATTGGGCCGAAATTCTGGTAGAAAATGCGGTTTTGGGCCCGGTCGACCGTGATTTGGTATTCGGTGCGGAAAGCAATGAGAAGCATGGCAACACGGAACCTAGAAGAACCAACAGCACATCTGTCTGGCAATGTTAATAGCTGGTCTCGTTTAAACCTAATTTACTGATTCGAATACGCAGCGGTGTGTTGATGCAGCAGAAGCAAGGTGCTGGCTATTAGCAGGTAATGCCAGATGATTAAAAAGCGAACCTCGTTTGTGTTTAGTAATGGGCTGGCAATGTGAGGCGTGCTTCCAAGCGATAGTGAAAAAGTGTTTGGCAACAGCAAAGGCCGTACTAGCCGCATGGCGGCTACGTTATAGGGCCACTGGTTTTCGGCCGCTGGGTAGTTCGCTACGTAATGCCTATACTTCGCCCCAAAACCTTGCCTAGCGCTTATTCTATGCCGATTTCCGTTTCCGCGGGCTTGCCTGCGTCGCGTTTGTTTCGTTGTTTCCGGCTCGCTGGGGCGTTTTTTGGAACATTTTCCCTCCTGACGGCCTGCAACTCGGAGCCGGCCGAAACCACCGCCAGCAAGCCCACTAAAGCCCCCAAAGCCGATACCGAAGCCTCCACTGCGCCCCAAGCCGCGCCGCTGCGGGTAAGCGTATTTCTGGAATATTCGGGCGGCATGAAGGGCTTTGTGCCGCGCGGCGGGGCCGATAAGCCGGCCACCGAGTTTCAGCAGCGCATCGGCGCGCTCATCACCGAAACGCAGGTGAACGGGGCAGTGGCCGAGCGCAAGTACTACCTCTGCGAAAACGCCGCGCCCAAGCCGGTGAAGTTCGAGGAGCTGCGCAACCTGGTGCAGGGCAACGTGGCCCAGGCCGCCCTGGGCACCGAGCTGCCGCAGATGCTGGAAGGCATCTTCAACCGGCCGAAGGCCACGGAGGAAGTCAGCGTCATCATCTCCGACTTCATCTACGGGCCGGAAGACCGGTCGGCCTTTTCGCAGCTGCCGAACCTGATTCGTACGTCCATCGCGCCCGTGAGCCGCCAGCAGCTGGCAGTGGCCGTGTTTGGGGAGACGTCGCGCTTCTACGGCAGCTACTTCCCCGCCGTGAAAACGCCGGTGCAGAAGCGCACGCTCAACGGCGAAAAGGTGCCCTACTACGTGTGGGTGGTTGGGCCGCCCGCGCAGGTGGCGCGCTACGCCGCCGAAGTGTTTCGCAACGCGCCGGCCCAGCAGGCATTTTTTGGGTTGAAAACGAGCACGCCGGCTTTTGCGCCGCTGCTCACCAAGCTCACCGACCCCAAATTAAAGTCGAGCGGCGGCACCGTGTACGCCGAGAACAACGGTCTGACGCTGAACCCTTCCGACGACCCGGTGGACTTTTCGGTGGGCCTGGATTTGAAGGAATTGCCCGCCGCGTGGCAGAAACCCGCATTTTTGGCCCAACATCTGCAAGTGCGCCTGCCCAACGGCCAGGCCAGCCTGCTGCCCAACTCGGTGCGCCCCCTCACCGACGACGAGCAGAGCGGCCAGCCCGTGCTGGCGCCCTACACCCACGTAGCGCGCCTTCGCGTGAGCAAACTGGCGGCCCCCACCGCCACGCTCACCCTGAGCCTGCCCGCCCCGGAAACGCCGGACTGGGTAGCGGCCTGGAGCACCACCAACGACAATACGCCCGCCCCGCGCACGTTTGGCCTCGACCAAATTCTGGCGGGCGTCCGCCAATCGTATCCCACGCCCTTGCCGGCCGTATTCACGGTCCAACTGCCACTTAAAAACGATAAATAACCCGCGCTTCCCGCTATGCAAACCTTCTTCACCAGCCTGTACTCGGCTCTTATTTCCATCTTTCAAAGCCAGCGCCCGGCCGATTACGGCCTGTATAAAACCGACCTGTTTTCACTGGTGGGTTGGAGCACGCTGGGCGTGAGCTTGTTGCTGGTACTAGTCTTCTATTATGTATTCAATTCGGCCCTGCGCACGGGCATGTTCCGTACCACGCACTGGGTATTGACGCTGGCGCTGGCCGCTGGCCTGGGCACCTTTCTGGCCAACAGCCTCAGCAAGAGCCACGGCGCCGAAGTGAGCAGCTACCTGGGCTACTTCATGGTGGTGAACATGCTGGTGGCCGCCTTGTGGTTTCTGATTTTCTCGGTGCTGCTGAAGCGCTGGAGCACGTATGCGCGCACCACACCGTTTGTGGGGCCGTTTTAGTTTTTTCTGTCAACATCTGTCATCCTGAGCGCAGCGAAGGACCTTCCCACGTCTGGATACTTTGAATTTATTGCGAATGACTCTGGCTTGATAAGGTCCTTCGCTGCGCTCAGGATGACAGACGTGAAAACGACAGCTTTCTCAATTCGCTAGAAAACAATGTCCAAACTATTCATCTTTGCCGTGGGCGGCACCGGAGCCCGCGTGCTGCGCTCCCTCACCATGCTGCTGGCCTCGGGTGTTCGCATTCCGAACTGTGACCAGGTGGTGCCCGTCCTCATTGACCCCGACACCCAGAACGGCGACGTGACGCGCACGGTGGCCCTGCTCAAGCGCTACGCCCGCATCCACGAGGCGCTGTACGGCGACGGCCAGAAAGAGAAAACCGGCTTCTTCAGCCAGCCCATGAACACGCTGGCCCACCTGAACACCAGCGGGGGCGGGGAGGAACTGCGCGACTCGTTCGTGTACGACTTCGGCGGCATCAGCCAGCCGTTCCGCGACTACTTGCGCTACAACGACCTCTCGGTGGAAACCCAGGGTCTGGTTGATTTGCTGTTCACGCAGGACAGCCTCGCGGCCAACCTCGACGTAGGCTTCCGCGGCTCGCCCAACGTGGGCTCGGTGGTACTGAACGCGGTGGTGCAGAGCAAGGAAATGCGCTACCTCGCCCAGAGCCTGCAGGACGGCGACCGCGCCTTTTTCATCAGCTCGATTTTTGGTGGTACGGGCGCGGCGGGCTTCCCGCTGCTGGTGAAAAACCTGCGCGATGCCAACTCACCGCTGGCCCACCCCGAAATCCGCCGCCGCCTCAAGGCCGGGGCACTAGTGATGCTGCCCTATTTCAAGCTAGCTGACCCTTCGGCTGATGAGAAAGCCGCCGGCCAGGATTTCATTGACTCCAACACCTTCATTACGAAGACGAAAACGGCCCTCTCGTACTATGCCGACAACCTGCAGGGGCTGGAAGCCATGTACTACTTGGGCGACCAGCCCGGCCAGCCGCTGGCCAACCATCCCGGCCGCGCCGAGCAGCGCAACCAGGCCCACCTGCTCGAAATGCTGGGCGCGCTGTCCATCCAGCACTTCATGGAAGTGCCCGACAACCAGCTCGATGGCAACCAGCCGCTTTTCCATGAATACGGCCTGAAATCGGACACGACGGACGTGGATTTTGGTCAGTTGCCCAGCGACATGCGCCTGGAAGTGGCCCGCCCGCTGATTCAGTTGCATTACTTCGCCCGCTATTTCCTCAAGCACACGCCCGAGGACGCCAAAGCGCCCTACTACGAGGCTGGTGACCTTTCGGCCCAACTGCGTAACAACCGCGCCTTGCGCGAGCTAACAGACTTTTTCGGCGAGTACAACGAGTGGATTCGGGAACTGGGCGTGAACCAGCGCCGCTACACCGCCATCCGCGCCGACGAGGCCGATTTCAACAAAATGGTGGCCGATAAAACCGTCGAAACCGGCATTTTCAGCAAAGGCATCACGCCCGGCTATTTCCGCGACGAGCTGACGAAGGCCGTGGGCAAAGACACCCTGAAAAACCCGACAGAGAACGAGGCGCTGCGCTGGGTAGTGAAGGCGTTTGAGGAGGCGACGGGCGAGATTCTGGACAAGAAGCTGCAGTACTCCTGACGCCGTTCCCACGTCAACCTCACCCCCGGCCCCCTCTCTTTGGGGAGAGGGGGGCCAGACGACATTCTGTTTAAAACAAACTTGAAACAACTCTAGAGGCCCTTCGCAGCCAACGCCCGCGCCGCCGTGGCTCCCCTCTCCTGGGGAGAGGGGTCGGGGGTGAGGTTCCGCCGTTAGCGCCTCTCGCAATCATACATATGGCTAAAATCCTGCGTTTGCACGATACTGGCTCCAGCACCCACGAGGGCTGGGGACCGACTGGTAAAATTGGCCCCCACGAAGTAGAGCGTCTGCTCGACCCGCAGGGCGGCCGCGCCGCCAAGGTGGCGGTTTCGATTCCCTCGCCCTTCGCCCGCATGCACTTGGTGGAAACGGCCCTGCGCTTTGTGACGCAGGGCGGCGCGGCCCAGGATTCGGTGTACCATCAGCTGGTGAGCCACTTCTGGGACGTGTGGGAAATGGTGTTCAACTTCCATCAGCGCAAGCTGGCCAACCAGCGCCTGCAAATTCGGGCCTGGCGCAAGGATGAGGAACTGGCCAAGCTGCGCGCCAATCCCGCCACCCGTCCGCTGGCCGACGTGCTGGCCCTGTACCTCGACGGCCGCTTTGCGAAGCTGACCGAGATGCACCTCATCTACTTTCCCGGCGCCAACGGCGTGCCGCAGCTCATCGGCGGCACCTCGCCGCTGACGCTGTTCTTCCCCGCGCCCAACGTGAAGCCGCTGCCGGTGCAGCGTCCGCAGGGTGGGGGGTATTATTTTGACAACCAGTACGTGCCGCTGGCCAACCGCGAAGCCGCTTTCCGCGACTACGTGTACCAGGAATTTGTAGGCGACCCCGCCCTCACGGCCATGGCGCCGCTGGTGCGTGATACGCTGGACCGCGGCCTGCTGCAAAAGTGGGCCATGGACGGCACCGCCAGCCTCGCCAACTTCCCGGTGCTGACCGACGCCTCCAACAATCAGATTGACGTGGCCGGCGTGCTGCTGCGCGTACGGCCCGACGAAGGCACCGTGCGCGGCTCCGACCTGTTCATCCGGCCCACGCGGGCGGGGGTGGCGGGGCCGCTGCCCATCGTGCTGCGGCCTGGTTTGAAGGCCATTGGCAAGAAGTACTACAACGAAACGCTTTTTGCTGACAGCGGCGCCATTGTGCCTCTCACCGATGCCCGGCCGCTGAAGGAGCGCACGCTGCCCGGCCCGGAGCTGCCGTATCCGTATCTGACGGTGAACGAC
Organism: Hymenobacter properus; assembly: GCF_015694735.1. Classification (GTDB taxonomy): domain Bacteria; phylum Bacteroidota; class Bacteroidia; order Cytophagales; family Hymenobacteraceae; genus Hymenobacter; species Hymenobacter properus. Next base: position 806,573 of record NZ_JADQDP010000002.1, read on the forward strand.
TTGCTGGAAGAAACCTTGCTGGCCGTGCCCTATGAGGTGGACGAAACGCGGTTTTTCAGCGGCAACCTGAAAATTGCGCCCGGCTTCCGGCCCAGCAGCTGGCCGCTGCTGCCCATCAAGCCAGCGTATTTTGACTACTTCACGCAACAGGATTTGGCCGAGCACCTCTCGCTGGAGTTGGAATCGGCTTGCATCCGGGTGCGGCTGCGGGTGCCGGTGAGCGGCGGCGACTACGTGGATTATGAGCGCGCTTACTACGACAACCCGCAGGGCGACGGCGTGGGCCGCCTGCGCGTGACCAACGTAGCGCTGTCGGTGTTCCCCTTCGTGAAAGTGGCCGACGCGCCGCAGTACAACGACTTCTACAAAGTCATGCTGGTGGATGCCAACAACATCGACCCCAGCATGGTGACCAAGAAGGTGGACCTGAAATTCTGGGCCAACGGCCACCAGCTCAGCGAAACCGGCACCGACCAGAGCGCCACCCGCTACGAGCGCACCCCCAAAACCAGCCAGGACGAGGGCAGCACCTACTACGAGGTGCGCGGCACTCATTTCGACTACCTCGAAGTGCTGAACCCGGCCCCGGCCGAGGGACGCGCGCTCGTGATTCCGCGCTGGCCTGAGGTGCGGCAGGGCACTAAGGAGTTCCGCTTTGCCATCGACTTCGGCACCACCAACACCCACGTGGCCATGCAGGACAGCCCCGGGCAGGAGCCCAAGCCGTTCAGCTTCGGCCTGGCCGATACGCCGGTGGCCCTGCTGAAAAAGAGCACCGCCGAGCCCGACCGCACTGCTTATGAGCGTCTGTACCGCGGCATCGACGACGACCCGGCCAACTTCGTGCAAATTAAGCGCTGGCAGCAATACCAGGAGCGCGAGTTCGTGCCACCCATCATCGGGGCCGACAGCTCGCCCTACGCCTTCCCGGCGCGCACCGCCACCTACGAGGCGGCCAACTACGCCACCCAGGAGCTGAGCGTGCTCGGCAACATCAACGTGGCCTTCGGTATCATCACCGAGGAGCAACGCCGGCCTAACTACCACACCAACCTGAAGTGGGATAATTCGCTGAACATCGCCAACACCAACCGCGTGCGGGCGTTTTTCAAGGAAATCCTGCTGCTGTGCCGCGCCAAAGTGGCCCTGAACGGCGGCAACCTCGCGGCCACGCAAATCACCTGGTTTGCCCCACTGAGCTTCTCGACCTACCAGCGCAACCTGTACCAGCGCGAGTGGGACACGCTGTTTCACGACGTGTTCAAGACGACCAATTCCATGCCCTGCATGGTAGAATCGACGGCGCCGTACTACTACCTCACCCGCCGCAACATCGTGACGCTGGGGCCGGGCGAAAACGCGGCCTTCATCGACATCGGTGGCGGCACCACCGACGTGCTGCTCTACGCTGACCGCAAGCCGGTGCTGAGCACTTCGTTCCGCTTCGCTGGCAACGACTTGTGGGGCGACGGTGGCGCCGAAGTACGCGGCTCGAAGGACAACGGCTTGGTGCGTTTCGGCGTGGCTGGCGTGCAAAGCGCAGTGCTGAGCCCCGCCGCCCGCCGGGCCCGCGAATACGTGCTAGTGGCCGAGGGGACCGATAATTTCGGCTCTGAGGATGTGGCTAGCTTCCTGTTCAACTACGACCAGCTACTGGGTTTCAGCGAGCGACTGCTGCGGGCTGAGCACCTGCGGGTGCTGTTCTACCTGCACTTCGGCGCGCTGATTTACCACGTGGCGCAGGTGACGGTGGCCAACGGCCAGCAGCTGCCGCGCTATCTGTGCTTCACGGGGCGCGGCAGCCTCTATGTGCGCTTGCTAGCCGCTGGGGCCAACCTGCAGCCGGTGGAGAAGCTGGCTCGCCTCATCATGGAAAAAGCCACCGGGCAGCCCGTGCCGGCCGATTTTCGCATCAAACTGGCCGACGACCCCAAGCAAACCACCGCCAACGGCGGCGTACTCGCCACCGGCCAGATTCCGCAGGACCCGCCCATGGTGCGCCCCGTGGGTGTGGCGCCCGATGCTGAGAACCCGCAGGCTGACAAGGGCGAGCACCACCTCGAAGCCGCGGCCGTGACCGACGAAATCAAGCAGGCCGTGCTGGCCAACGCCCGCGCCTGCCTCAAGCTGCTGCTCGAAGACCCCGAGCTGAAGCGTGTGCAGGCCGACCTGGGCGTGAAAAACGACCCCGGCCTGGTGATGAACACGCTGGAGCGCAGCCTCGGCGACTCCTTCAACCTCTACCGCCAGCAGTACGCCGACGTGCTGCGCGACGGCGACACGATTCCCGAAACGCTGTTCTTCCTGCCGTTCAAAAACGCCCTGTATGAGCTATCCAAGGTGCTTCATGACGCGCAGCCGCTCAACTAACCGCTTGGGCTGGCGGGGGCTGCTGCTCCTGCTGGCCCTCGGGGCGAGTCCGGCGCTGCGGGCGCAATCTGGCTCCCAGTCGGGTGCGCCTCCGACGGCTGGGACCACCCAGACGGCTACCGCGAACAATTCGGTGGAGGTGCCCGCGCCGGTGGACGGGTCTCCTTCGAACTGGCCGCTGGTGCTAGGGGTGCTGGGTGGTATTGCCTTAGGCGTACTGGGCGCGCGAATATGGCCGCGTAGCACGCGTTCGAAGCGGCGACACCGCTCCGGACGCGTGTCATCGCCCGACAGCAGAGTCCCCTTGCAGACCGAGCCGGTTCGCAAAAAGGCGGAAAACGTGCCTCGCACCCCGGCTGCGCCGCCCGCTGCTGCTCCGGCGGAACAAGTTGGCAAAGCGCCCAAGGTGCAGTCGATGCGTCAGGCGCAGGGCACTTCTCCGGTGCCCCGACCGCCGGAGAAGCAGGCCCGCGACGATAGAAAAAAGAAGTCTAACACCAATTCCAGGACCTTGCCTCCTAACGAGCGCGCATCTTCCTGGCCCACCATTGCTCCTCGTGCCGCCGCTATGAATCCGACTACTCCCAACCCTGACGAAGCATCTCTGGAGCCGGGCCAAACCGTTGAATGGGGCGGGCCCACATCCACGCCGCCTGCCATTCAGGAACTGATTGAGGCCAGCGCACCGGAAGCCGCCGCGCCCGCCGAAGCAGCGGCTACGCCCGATGCCGTAGCTGCCGCACCCAGCAACGGCCCGCTACACTTCTATGCCCCGGCGCCCGACGTGCCCAGCATCGAGCACCGCAAGCTCAGCCCCAACCCGCTGCCGCAGATGCCGCTGCTCATCACACTGCCGCATTCGGAAGCCACCACGGCGCAGTTCTCCTTCAGCCCGCAGGCCGACCAGTCGCGCATCATCGGCAACGGTGTGCGGGAGCTTAAGGAGTTCTTTCAGTTTGAGTTGCCGCCCACGGAGCAGTTCACCAGCATCACCAACCTGACGGCCGGCAAGCTGGAAAAGCGCGACGATGCCTGGCATGTGGTACAAAAGGCGGGCATTGCGCTGAGCTAGCCCGTCTGAAATAAACGAACGTCATGCCGGGCGCAGCCGAGGCATCTCGCTTGTGATAGTAAATCCTGACGATTGGATTACTTCGGCATGCGGGATGCTTCGGCTGCGCTTGGTATGACGTTCTTGCTCTTTCAATGGCGAGACGCAACGGTGTGTCTCTACCTTCGCGGTAAATAGCAGCTATGCTCCTAATCGAAATCTTGTTAATACTGGCGCTGGTGGCGTGGCAGGCGGTGGTATTCCTCCGCAACCGCCAGCTTATCGGGCGCATCCAGAACATGTACCCGGCAGCGGGAGCGGTGGGCGTGCAGCCCATTCCCTACACCGCTGCCCAGCCCGAGAAGAACTTCGAGGTGCAGTACGACGCCCTCATTGCCAACAATACCTCGCCGGAGTTCGGCCAAATCATCACCGACACCAACGAGTACCTGCTGAACAACCGCGGCGCGGCGGCCGATTTCGGCATTCTGAAAGACATTTCGGAGCGCCACGCCGAGGCGCTGGACGACGAGATACAGGCGCAGATAACCACGCCGCTCTACCTGGGCTTGCTGGGCACTTTCACGGGCGCCATCATCGGGCTGGTGTCGTTGGTGGGCAACCCGTTTGCCGACGTGACAGCCAACCCGAATACGGATACCTCGTTCAGCAACGGCGATGTGCAGCACTTCCTGGGCGGGGTGCTTATTGCGATGATTGGCAGCTTGTTCGGCCTGGCTTTCACGCTGGCCGGCAACCAGTTGCTGAAACAGGCCCGCGCCGTGCGCGACCGCCACAAAAACGCCTACTACACCTTCCTGCAGAAGGCCCTGCTGCCCAAGCTGAACTCCGACATGCAGGCCGGCATGAGCAACCTGAAATCGGTGCTGGATACCTTCAACGCCGAGTTTTTTAGCCAGATTCAGAACGACTTCTTTAGCAAAATTCACGAGTTCACGCCGCTTATTGCCAGCATCACCGAGAACGTGAGCGTGCAGAAGCGCTTTCTGGAGCAGTTGGAGAAAATTGGTTATTCGGAACTGGCCAACGCCACCGTCAAGGTGTTTGATAGGGTGGACGAAAGCGCGCAGACCTTCGAGAAATTCCTCGGCTACCAGCAAGCGCTGAACACCACCGTGACGCACAGCACCGAGGCCGCCCAGACCATTGGCTCGCTGCTCAACCGCCTCACGGCCCTGGAGCAGGGGCTGGCCAGCGTGCCGCAGTACCTGCAGCAGCACGACGATGCCCTGCGTCAGCAGGTGGCTTTCTTCAGCCAGCACGGCAAGCTGCTGGCCGACCTTGGCGCGCAAATCCGCCAGGGCGTGAGCGAGGGCGTGCACCGCATGGACGCTGAGCTCGACGGCCGTCTGCAGGAGCTGCAAAAGGAAGCCAGCGCCGCCCACGAGCAGTGGCAGCAGCATTTCCGCCGCCTCAACCAGGACAACATTTACCAGAAAATCACGGAGTACCTCAACCCCTTCACCCAGCTCCCGGCCCAGCAAAAAGACCTCAACCTGCTGCAGGAGCGCCAGGCCCAGCAAACAGCCCAGGCCATGCAGCGCTTAGAAGGGCGCCTGCTGGTCGATTCGCAGGTGCAACAGGAACTCTTGAAGCAGGTAGACCGCACCAACAAGGTGCTAGAGGAGCTAACCAAACCGAACTGGTTCCAACGGAATATTCTGGGCAAGAAGTAACGCCGAAACGCACCGTAGCAGAACGTCATGCCGAGCGCTGCCGAGGCATCTCACGCGCTTCGTTGAGCCGATTTTAAACGAACGAGATGCCTCGGCTGCGCTCGGCATGACGTTCTGAATTAATTCAGCTAAAACCAACCACCATGAGCAAAGACAAGGACTTCTTCTGGCCCAGCTACGTGGACCTCATGACGGCCTTGTTTCTAACCATGCTCGTGCTGTTCGTGCTCAGCTACAAGCTGTTCAAAGACAAGCAGCGCGACAACGACAAGCTTATCTACGACCTGAAGGTGCAGGTGCAGGAAAAGCGCAAGCTCGACGAAATCAAGGCCGCCCTCAAGCGTCTTGAGAGTAATTACTTTGAGTACAACGCCACCTACAAGCGCTACGAGTTGAAATTCCCGGTCACCTTCGCGCCCAAGAGCGACGTACTTCCCGCCAACGCTGAAGCCCCGCTCATCAAAGCCGGTCGTTTCCTGCTGAACGAGATGAAGTCGATAAAAAACGACGACAACGTGCAGTACCTCATTGTGGTGGAGGGCCGCGCCGCCAAAGACCTGCGCTTCCCCGCCACCGACCCGCGCAACCTCGACGGCCCCGCCGTGCGCCAGCTCAGCTACAGCCGCGCCCTGAGTGTGATTCGACTCTGGGAGCAAGCTGGGCTGCGCTTTCCCGCCAACCTGGAAGTGGTGGCGGCGGGCAGCGGCTTCCGCGGCGCCGGCCGCTATACCGGTAGCCAGGAGGCGCTTAACAAGCGCTTTATCATTCAGATTCAGCCCAAAATTGGGTCAATAGGGAAGTAGATAGAAGTAGGTGCTAAACGGGTGAGCCTAACACTGTGGCCCTGTTAATCTTCGATGGAGGTAGTGCGGGCCCCAGAAATAGTTAGGCTAAGCGCGCCGCTTACGGCTTTTATATTAGGGTAAAATAATATTTAATTAAACTAGTAGAGTGAGGCAACTTGGTGTTTACTTTCCGCATCTGCTGGAAACCTCACCTTAGCTGCCTCATCATGTCAAATACCACTAAACGTCTTCGTTGGGCGGCCCTTGTTACGGGGCTGGCTCTGTTGGGCTCGGTCGTTGCGGCCCCTTTTGCCGAAATGTACGTGATGCCCAAGCTGGTTGTGCCTTACCAAGCCGCGGAAACGGCCCGTAATATCCTGGCACATAAGACGCTGTTTACCGCAGGTGTCTTTGCCTATTTTCTCACCTTTCTGTTCGATGTGGTGCTGGCGTGGTCGCTGTATCACTTAATGAAGCCTGTCAACAAGCCGCTGGCTCAGCTGACGGCCGGCTTCCGGCTGGTGTATGCTGTGGTGGCGCTAGTTGCCCTCAACAACCTGGTGACGGCCTTGCGGCTTGTGACAACGCCCGAGTATGCCACCCTGCTTTCGCCCGAGCAAGCCCAGGATTTGGCCATGGTTTACCTCCGGGCTTTCAAGAACCACTGGTATTTTGGCCTGCTGCACTTTGGCATCCACCTGGTGCTGTTGGGGTATCTGGTGTTTAAATCGACGTACATTCCTCGCCTGCTAGGGGTGGCAGTAGCCATTACAGGAATCGGTTATTTGCTCACAAGCCTCCGCCCGTATCTCGCCCCCGACCTAAACTTCGATTTCGCCATGGTCACGTTTTATGGAGAATTGCTTTTTATGGGCTGGTTACTCATCCGGGGTCAGCGCATTCAGGCCCCGCTCCGAGTGAAACACAGGGCCGACAGGGCGCTGACAGCCGTTTAGCAGCGGACTGGAGCGGGGGTGTGGTGCCTGCGCTTAGTATTCGCATTAGGCTTATTGAAAGGATTTACCACTCCTCTGAGTGGCCGCTATTTGCTCCGTGCTAGTGCACATGGTCTGCTGTATTGTGGAAGCTTAAAGGCGCAGGGCACAAAAAAAGCCCCGGCACCTTGCAGGTGCCGGGGCTTATCACTTCTATTCGCAGGCTGGAATTAGTAGCGGCGGTTCACGCAGTTCAGGTCCTCGAAGGCTTCTTTCAGGCGCGCTACGAAGGTTTCTTCGCCTTTGCGCAGCCACACGCGGGGGTCGTAGTACTTCTTGTTGGGCGAGTCGGCGCCGGTGGGGTTGCCGATTTGGCCCTGCAGGAAACCCTCGTTCTTCACGTAGTTGTCCTTGATGCCCTGCCAGAAGGCCCACTGCAGGTCGGTGTCGAGGTTCATCTTGATGGCGCCGTAGCTGATGGCCTCGCGGATTTCCTCGCGGCTCGAGCCCGAACCGCCGTGGAACACGAAGCTGATGGGCAGTTGCTCCTCGATGTTGTGCTTCTGGCGCAGGAACTCCTGCGAGTTGTGCAGAATCTTGGGTTGCAACTTCACGTTGCCGGGCTTGTACACGCCGTGCACGTTGCCGAAGGCCGCCGCGATGGTGAAACGCGGGCTGATTTGGCTCAGTTGCTCGTAGGCGTAGGCCACTTCCTCGGGCTGGGTGTAGAGCTTGGAGGAGTCCACGTCGGAGTTGTCCACGCCGTCTTCCTCGCCGCCGGTCACGCCGAGTTCAATCTCCAGCGTCATGCCGATTTTGGCCATGCGCTCGAGGTAGCGCTTGCAGATTTCGATGTTCTCCTCAATCGGCTCTTCCGACAAGTCGAGCATGTGCGAACTGTAGAGGGGCTGGCCGTGCTGCTGGTAGTACTTCTCGCCGGCGTCGAGCAGGCCGTCAATCCAGGGCAGGAGCTTTTTGGCGGCGTGGTCGGTGTGCAGCACCACGGGCACGTCGTAGAGGCCGGCCATGAGGTGCACGTGGTGAGCGCCCGAAATGGCCCCGGCGATGCTGGCCTGCTGCTTGTCGTTGGGCAAGGACTTGCCGGCATAGAACTGCGCGCCGCCGTTCGAGAACTGAATCATCACCGGCGAGTTCACCGCCTTGGCGGATTCGAGCACGCCGTTCACGGTGTTGGTGCCGGTCACGTTCACGGCCGGGAGGGCGTAGGCGTTGGCCTTGGCGTGTTGGAAAAGCGCCTGCACTTCGTCGCCGTGCAGCACGCCGGCGCGCAGGCCGGTAAGGGTTTGGTCAGCCATAAAAATGGAATGTGCGGCCAGGCCGCGGTGGGAAGTGAAAGCAGTAGAACGAGCGGGCCGCACCAGCGGCGGCTCCGGCAGCGAAAGTACGCCTGCCGCCGCCTAACCTGAAAGACCCCACCGCCCGGAGTTGGCTGGCCGCCTCGCGCATTGCCAAAAAAAGAGGCTGGCCGTTGCAGCGGCCAGCCTCCGGGGCTTCATCTTCACGTTCCGGACCCAAGCGTTATTCCGCTGTCATGAGCTTGCGCTGGCGGTACACGCCGTGGCGGGTGGTTACTTCGAGTTGGTAGGTATAGTCACCGGCCGAAAGGCCCATGCCGTCGAGGTTGAGCTTGATGCTTTGGGCGCCGGCACTGCGGCCTTTGCGCACCACGCCGGCCATTTTGCGGCCCATCAGGTCGAAAAGGTCGAGGCGCACGTCGGCGTTGGTGTTCAGCGTGAACGGCACAGTGGTTTCGCTCACGAAGGGGTTGGGGTAGTTCTGGCCGAGGGTGAACTGCCCGCCGGTTTCGCGGTCGTGGTGTTGCGGACTGGGGGTAACCTCCGGCGAAACGGCGCAGCCACTGCCGATGAGGTCAAAAGCTAGAAATGAGGTGCGGTTGGAGTCGGACATACACCGGGCAAGTAAATGGCAAAAAACAGAACAAGAACCGGTAGACTTCGCAGCGAAATTACTTAAAAGCCCTCCTGGAAGCAAATATCAGCATCCCTTGGCAAGGCTCAGACCAATAATCGATGACTTGGTTTAATGCCCCGTTGAAATAGCCAGTTTGGCCTTTAAAATGTAGGACGCAAGCCCTCATTGGGCGGTCCGGGCCTTCCCGTCACTGCAGCCGGCCATCCCCACGTCGCGGCAACGCCGAATTCGCCAGCAGCTCAGGCGGCCGACGTAGCGGCTGGCCGCCTGAGCTGCCTACAGGCGCTTGAGGCCGGCCGTGGCCGCCGCATCGCCGGGCCGAATGAGCAGGGCCTTGGTATAGAGGGCGCGGGCCTCGGCCTTCTTGCCAAGGTTGAGGTAAGCCCAGGCCAGCGAGATGGTAGAATCGTAGTCGAAAGGGTAGAGGTTGACCACGCGCTCGAAGTAGCGAGCGGCCTGGGCGTAGCTTTTGCGGTTGAGGTAGATGACGCCGGCCCAGTAGTTGGCCTGGGTGTTTTGCGCGTCAATTTTGAGGATGTCCTGGTACAGGTTCAGCATTTTCTCCACCTGCCCCAGAGCGTTCAGCGGCTTCACCAGGCCAAACTTGGGCTCCACGGCATAGGGGCGCTGCTCCACGGCCTTCTGGTAATGGGCGGCCGAGGCGGTGTAGTTTTTGGCCAGGAAGTAGAGCCAGCCCAGGCGCAGGTTCTGCTCGTAGGTGCCGGTGTAGATGGCCTTGATGGGCGCAATGGCGTCGGCGTAGTCGGCCTTGGCTTCGGCGGCGTAGCTGCTGGCAAAAGCCGTAGCCTGGTCGGCCTGGGCCCAGGCCACGGCCGGGGCGGCGCACACCAGCGCGGCGGAAAAGGTCAGCTTTACCAGGTCCATGCAAGGGCGGTGCTTAAGGAATAGAGGGAATACGTCCGGCCGTCGATGCCGTCGCGGCGCTGCTCGGCGCCGTAGCTCAGGCGCAACAGCAGCGGCCGGGACAGCAAAATAAGCAAGCTGGCGCTGCCGCGCTGCCGCAGGGCGTCGAAAAGGTTGTAGACGTAGGTGCCGTCGAGCTCGGCCAGCACCGGCACCTGGCCCAGCCCGCCGTAGGCTTCGGCCCACACGCGGCGGTGCAGGCGGCCGCCCACGCCCAGCACGCCGTTGGGGAAGCTGCGTCCGCCCGAGCGCACCACGCTGGCCCGCCCGAAGCCGTAGAGGCGCAGGTTGCCGAGGGGGTACACGGTCAGGCGCAGGTCGGCCTGTTGGCGGGCCGTGTCGGTGAGGGTGCCGAAATAGTAACCGGCTTGGGCCGTCCAGTAGGGGCGGGCGTAGGCCAGGGCGGCGTAGCCCAAGTGGTCGGGGGTGGTGCGCGGGCGGCCGAAGTCGCTGGCGAGGCTGTGGTAGGCCAGCAGGGCGCGCCAGCGTGGTGCCAGCTGCACTTGCAGCAGGGCGTGGTATTGGTTTTGGCGCACGGCGTAGCGCTCGCCGAAGCGGGGGCGGCGCGGGTCGGGCAAGTCGATGTCCTGCCCGAAATGGCTCACGTTTTGGGTCAGGGTGAGGCGCGGGCTGAGGCGGCTGCTCACCCCCAGACGCACGAAGCCCGCGCCGCCGCGGTGGATGTTCTCGGTCTGCTGGCCGCTGGCTTCCAGTTCCACGCGCGCCACGGGGCGGAAGCCCATCAGGTGCAGGGGGCGGCGCAAGGAGTCGGGCAGGTTGCGGGCCAGCAGGGCGGCGGGGCCGGGCTGGTTCAGCTCCAGGTAGGCCAGGGTGAGGCCGTAGCGGGCGATGGTGTCGAGCGGATTTTCGCGCAGGGCGCGGCCGTAGTGCCGCAGGGCCAGGGCAGGCTGGTCGAGGGCCAGGGCGGCCTGGCCGAGGCGGCGGCGCAGGGCGGGGTAGTCGAGGCCAAGTCGCAGCTGGGCCCGGCCCACCGAGTCGAGCTCGGCCCAGCGGTACTGGCCGGCCAGCGCGTGAATGAGGCTGTCGGTGGCTTGGAAGTCGGGCTGTTGGGCGCGCGCCTGTAGGCCAAGCCCCAACATCAACCATCCCAGCAGGCAGAGAATGCGTGTTTTCATGCGCCGACCAGGGAACAGGTGAGGTTGATTTCCTGCCCCGCCCGCTGCACGCGCAGCGCGGCCAAATGGCCGTCAGCAAAGGTCAGCTCCGCTGTTTGCGTTGCGCGCTCCCGGCCGAAATAGCCCACCGCCGCGCGGCTGCGCAGGCGCACCGGGCGGCCGGGCCAGGCGGCATCGGCATCGGGCACGGCTTCGAGGGCGAACGTGGGCTTGAGGAAACGGTAGAAGGGCGCCAGCAAGTCCTGCGCCCAGGCCAAGGCCGGGTTGCGTACCACCGACAGCGGAAAAGCATCGCGGGTAATTTGGCCCGGCAAGCTCACCAGCGGCACCCGGTAAGCAGCCTGATAGAAGAAGTAAAGCCACGAGTCTTCCGAACCATAGAACGCCGTGAAGTAGAACACCGACGCATCGCCCGCGAAATAGGCCACGGCCCCGGTGGTCTGGCAGCGCAAATAGGTCAGGTTGTAGGCGTCGGTGAAAACCTCCCAGCGCTGGGCCGGGGCAGTGGGCGCGTCGGCATTGCGCACGTCCAGCGCATAGCCGGGTGGCAGGCGCAGGGCCTGGCTCAGGGTGCGGTTGATGGCGGGCGGGCTCACAAGGTCGCCCGCATTGGGCACGGCGAAGTGGCGGAGCTGCGGCGTCCTGGGTATCGCCGCTGAAGGCTTGGTCGTATTGGACAATGCTGCCAGCGCCTTGGAAGCGCCTCCCGGTGCTTTGTAAACGTTATCAGTCGTACCAAATGGGTTCAGCACAGGCAGCAAATCCGGCTTGGTAGCTGCTTCCGCGACGAAGTAGGCCAGTGGGTATGCCACCGTTCTGGAGCCTACATAAGGCGTGGCCTGCACCTGGAAGTGCAGGTGCGGCTCCGGCGAGCGGCCCGAGTTGCCGCAGGTGCCCACGATGTCGCCACGCCGCACGTAGTCGCCGGGTTTTACGGGCACAGAGTGAGCCCGCAGGTGCGAGAGCTGGGAATACAGGCCGGGTGCGTGGCGCAGTACCACGGTGTTGCCCCAGTTCTCGCGCAGGTTTACTTCGCCGATGGGATTGTCTTCGATGTGTTGAATGACTTCTTCCACCACGCCGTCGGCGGGGGCCAGCACGGGCTTGTTGTAGGCGTAGTAGTCGCTCAGGGCGAAGCCCGCACCGTGGTAGGTGTGGCCGTCGGCGTCGGCAATGGCGAAGTCCAGGGCCTGGCCCCAGTCGCCGAGGTGGGTGGGACCGCCGCTAGTGTAGCCCTGCGTGCAGGCCCATTGCCCCAGAAAGGGGAGGGTGAAAGCCACCGCGCCCTGGTGGGCCAGGCGCACACGGTCGGTGGCGTAGGCGTAGAGGTTGCGCTCGGGCGAGTAGCGCTGCACGGGCGTGAGCACCAGCCCCGCACCCGGCCGCTCGCGCAGCAGCAACACGTATAGAAACAGCAGCGCCGTGACGCAGTAGGGCAACGATAAGGCCGGCAGCCCGAGCTTCGTGAGCACCGCCGTGGCGGCGGCCAGCGCCACCACCGTCACGGGCACGCTCAGCAGGGCCCAGCCGTAGCTGGCCGCCGAGGGGATGACGAACACGCCGCCCACCGCCACGGCCGCCACCACGTAGTTGGCCCCCAGGTTGTATTCCAGCGGCCCGCTACCGGCCGGCCCCGTCAGCCACAGCACCCCATACGCCCCCAAAAAGCCCAGTACCGACAGCGAAAACGCAATGCGCGAATGCCACAGCAGCCCCGCCGCCACCAGCAGCCCGGCCAAGGCATTGTCCTGAAACAGCACCGAGCCCAGCGCCCGCAGGTAGGTAGCCAACAACGGCGGCCAGGGCCAGTCGGCGGCCCACTGCGCCACGGCCACCAGCCGCGGCCCGCCCAGCGCGTAGGCCTCGTTCAGCCAGTAGATGTTGGCTTCGGCGGGCGGCAGGTGCAGCAGCGGGGCGCTGCCCATCATCAGCAGCCACACCGTGGCCACAAAGGGCAGGGATAGAAACGGCAGTCCGCGCCCGCCCAGCCAGCCGCCCAGCGCCACGCTTAGCAGCAGGGCCACGCCCGCGCCCACCGTCACCAGCCCCGCCAGCGCCCAGCCCGGCGCGTAAAACGAGGCCAGCGCCAGCCCCGTCAGCAGGGAGTTGAAGCTGTAAGCGCCCCGGCCGGTCCACTCCCGGTTGAAGCCCGCCGCCCGCGCGCCCGCCACTGCCAGCGCGGTGCTGGCCAGCCCCGCCGCCCCCACCAGCGGGTGGGCAAACGACACCAGCAGCAACAGCGCACCCAGCCCGCGGTGCTGCGAGAAGAACAGCATGGCGTAGCTGTGGAGGATGGTGCGGAAGTAGGAGTTCATCGTTCTGGCGGCTAACCTCACCCCCTGACCCCCTCTCCTTGGGAGAGGGGGCACCGGACATGCCTTTGGTTAGATGTTACGTATTGAGAAAAGCAGATGATAATTCGTTCTTTGTCTGCATCCTGTCGGCTGGCTCCCCCTCTCCCCAAGGAGAGGGGCAGGGGGTGAGGTTAGCCGCCAGAACGATGAAAGTTAGCCCAGCAAATGCGCTGGCACCTGCTCCAGCTGCTGCAGATACTCCAGTGTCTCGGCGGCTCTAATGACGTGGGGCTGGCCGGCTTGGTCAATGAGTACCACGTAGGGGCGCAGGTTGATGAACTGCTGCCACTGGCTCATGTTGTAGGCGCCCACTTTGTGCACCACCACGGTGTCGCCGGGTGCGAGCAGGGGCAGGGCGATGCTTTCGCGCAGCATGTCGATGTTCATGCACAGTGGGCCGTATAGCACGGTGGGCTCGGTATCGGCCGAGAACTCGCGGGTGGGGCTGATGTGATGGTCGTACCAAAAGGAAGTGAAGAGCAGGTTCACGCCGAAGTCGAGGATGGTGGCACGGCGGCCGTCGGCCAGCCGCTTGTTGGCCAGCACCGTGCCGATGAGCGAGCCCGCCTCGTCAACCAACGCGCGGCCAGCTTCGAGCACCAGCAGCGGCAGGTCGTCGGTTTTGAAGCCTGCCCCGAGCAAGGCGCCGGCCACGGCCTCGGCGTAGTCGTCGAGCGGGGGCACAGTGTCGGTAGCGGGCAGGTAGGCGCCCTTTAGCGTGTTGGTCGAGGGAAAACCGCCGCCCAGGTCGAGGTACTGAACGACGGTGTGCAGCTCTCGGGCGCAACGCTGGGCCAACGCCGCAAGCTTGGTAGCAGCCGCGCCGTAGGCCGCCGGCTGCAAAATGTAAGTGCCAATGTGGCAATGCAGCCCCACCAGCTCCAGCTGGCCTGAGGCCACGAGGCGGCTCAGCGCCTGCCAGGCCTCGCCGTTTTCCAGGTTGAAGCCGAACCGGTCCCACTGCGGCACGATGCCGGCATTGAGGTTAACGCGCAGGGCCACGCGAGGCCGGCGGGGGCGGCCAGCGGCCACGTCCAGCAGCAGGTGCAGCTCGTCGGCATTATCTAGGTGAACGACGGCATCGACCGCGCAGGCGCGCTCCAGGTCGGCCCGCCGCTTCCCCGGGCCGTTAAACAGGATGTGCGGGCCGGGCACGCCGTTCAGCAGCGCCTTTTCCAGCTCCATACCGCTCACCACCTCCGCCCAAGCGCCTTCTTGATGAAAGACCCGGCACACGGCGTTCAGGTAGTTCGTTTTGTACGACCACGCCAGTTGCACCCGCGGGTAGCGCGTGCCGAAGGCCCGCACCGCCGCCTGGTAGCTGCGCCGCAGCTGTCGCTCGCTCAGCACAAACAAGGGCGAGCCGAAGCGCGCCACCAGTTCGCCCACCGCCACCCCGTCGAGGGCCGTGACGGGACGAACTCCGGCGCGCGGCCCAAATTTGTTCAGGGCGCCGGCCGTGAGCTTGCGGAGGGTGGGGCGTTCGTAAGGGAGTTTCATGGGTGGGATAATCGGGCAGACAAGGGGGGCTGTCATCCTGAGCGTAGCGAAGGACCTTGTCACCGCCGAACAGCTTGCAGTAATTTCAATCGGCTCAGCCGTGAGAAGGTCCTTCGCTGCGCTCAGGATGACAGACGTTTTCCATTAAACCAAGCATCAAAGTTCGCCCAGCGCGGCCACTTGCTGGAAGGCGGTATGGTCGGTAATCAGGTCCCAGGCGTAGCGCACGAACATCTTGCCCACGGCGTAGCCTTCCTGCTGCATCACGGGCAGGCCCAGGGCCAGGCGCAGCAGGGCGGCGGGCTGGTTCTGGCCGGCGGCGGCCGTCAGGTATATCCAGGCCGGGAAGCGCGGGTTGATTTCCAGGATGAACAGCTCGCCCGAAGCGGCGCGCATCAGCTCCAGCTCGAAGCCGCCGCGCCACTGGGTGGCTTCGGCAAAACGGCGGGCCAGGGTCAGCAGGGCCTCGTCTTCGAGGGTGATGCCGGCCCAGGCCTTGCCCTTGTCGGTGATGGTGAGCTTGCGCATGGGCACCGCGCTCAGGCAGCGGCCGTGGCCGTCGCCCAGCCCGGCGATGTTGATTTCCTGGCCACCCACCCACTGCTGCGCGATGAGCGGCACGCCCCACTGCCCCGACAGCCGCCCAAACGCCTGCTCGGCCTGGGCCAGGGTGTGCACCACGGCGGCATCGTAGTAGCGCCCTTTCAGCACCAGGGGCCAGCCCAATGTCTCGGCCGCGGCCAGCAGCTCGCCGGCGTGGTGCAGGGCGCGGCTGGCCGGCACGGGCAGCCCGTGGGCCGTCCCGAAGGCCGGCAGGTTCAGCTTGTCGCGGGCTTCCAGTTGCGCCAGCGTGGGCAGGAAGGTGCGGATGCCCAGCGCCCGCAGCTGCGGCTCCAGCTTGATGAAGTTGTGCAGCTCGGCGTCGAAGTTGGGGATGAGCACGGCCACGTCTTCCTGCTCCCGCACGTAGCGCAGGCGCTCCAGCAGCGCCGCCGTGCCGGCCGAGGGGTAGGGCAGCTGGTAGGTGCGGTCCACCAGTTCGCGCAGGTAAATGCCCGGCTCCAGCGCCTCGTAGCTCAGCCCGATGATGCGCAGGTCGAAGTCGGCCGTTTCGCGCAGGGCGCGGATGACGGCCACGCCCGGCCCAGGGCTGTCAGTGGCGTTGAGGCCGGTCACGGCCACGGTGAGACGGGGAAGAGTAGTTGAAGCGGGCACGGGGTTAGTCTAGCAGGTTGAACTCGCGCAGCTGGGCCAGCAGGTCGTCCCAGTCCTTTTCCAGCTGGCCCGGGGCCACGTCGTAGCGCTCCAGAATGTCGGCCTTGATAGCGGCGGCATCCTGCCCGGCTTTGGCACGGGCCAGGATGTCGGCCGCCAGCGGGTTGGCCGCGAACGAGTCGCCGGTGGCGGGGTTGAAGATGAAGCCGGCCTCGCTGGTGGCAATGTTCTTTTTGAGCTTCATGAATAGGATAGCTGGGTAGAGGAGTAAATGCTCAGGATGACAGGCGATAATCAGGAGCCCAAAATCATTACGGCACCACCTCCACCCAGCCTTTAAACTTACGGCCATCGGTGTAGGTGACGAGGTAGTAGTACAAGCCGCCCGCACCCGCGCCGCCCCAGTGAAAGTCGCGGGCGTCGGACTCGTACACCTTCTGCCCCCAGCGCGAGAAAACTTTGATGCTGGCAAATTTACGGTCGCAGAAATCCACCGGCAGGCTGGGCATGGTGAAGTAGTCGTTCTGCCCGTCGCCATTGGGCGTGATGATGTTGGGCGGCAGAAAGGCCTGCTCTTGCGCCGCCGGCACCACCTCGAAGCGGATGAGGCGCTCCTGCGGCACGGGCACGCAGGGCCCGGCTTCGGCCAGCCGGAAGCGCACCAGCAGCCCGCCGTCTTCGCCGGCCGTTGCCACGGCGTCGCAGGCCGGCTCCCAGCTGAAGGTGGCGTTGGCCTGGCCCGCGCCGTTTTGGGCCGTGAACTGCATGCCCACGGCAGCCATGTCAAACCCAACGCCGGCCGCTGTCATCGTCAGCGCGTCGCGGTCGGCATCGAGGCCCGCCAGGGTGGCGGTGTAGCGCTGGCCCAGCGCCACGCGCACCACGGCCGGTGCCTGGTCCGATACCGGCAGCGGAGCGGGAGGGAAGCTGCTGGTGAGCACCGGGGCCGTATTGGGCGCCAGCGCAGCCGTGAAGGCCACCCGCACAGTGTCGTGCTTGGGCAGGCTGCAGCCGTTGTCGGCCACGATGATGTCGAGCAGATAAACCTTGCCCTTGGTGTCGGTGCAGTCGGGGAAGCAGAGCGTGGCCGTCAGGGTATCGGCGGCGGTGCGCACCGTGCCGCTGGTGCTGGTGGTGAAGGCCACGGCGGGTGTGGTGAAGTTCACCGGCCGGGCGCTCATGGTCAGCACCGAGTTGGGGTCGGGGTCGGTGTAGCGGATGGTGAGGCAGCGGTTGCCGCCGGGCAGCAGGCGCAGCGTGTCGCGGCCGGGGCGGTAAGCCACCGTGCTGCCGGCGGCCCGCACGGTGGCTTTGGGTGCCACGTTGGTGGGGCAAGCCAACACGTAAAGCTGGAAGTCGCGCCGCGTCTCGCCAATTTTCACGCCCCGGCGGTACTCCGAGCAGCGCACCCCAAACACAAACAAGCCCAGGTCGCGGGGCCGTACCGTGAGGCGGCCGGTGTGTGCGTCGATGCCCAGGGCCGGCGAACCCGGTATCTGGTTGGCGGTGCCCAGGCCGGCATTCCAGCTGACGGTGGAGTAGGGGGCGCCCAGGGGCGTAGGTGCGGTGTTGCCCACGGCCGCGGTGGCGTGGCCGTTCAAGGGCGTCACCATGTCGTATACCAGCGAGTCACCGTCCACGTCTTGCCCACCGAAGTCGTAATAAAACAACTCATTGCGGCAGGCATAGTCGCCCAGCGGCGGGAAAATGCGGGGCGTCGAGTCGATGAAAGCCGCGCCCGAGCGGACGACGGCTGGAAATTCGAGGTAAAAGGCCTGGGCCGCGCCGCCGGGATTCACGATGTTGCTGATGCTCACGTTGCGGCAGCAGCGCTCCACGGCCACGTAGTAGCCAGCGGCGTTGGTGTAGGTGGCGGCGTCGAGGGTAATGTCCTTGGTGTACACCAGCTTGCGGGTGCTCAGCGAGCCCGACGAGCAGGCCGGGTTGGTGTACTGCACGAAGGTGTTGCTGGTGAGCGGCAGCGTCACGAGAGTGATACGCTGGTTAGTGCCCTTGGCAAAAATGCCCGCTACCAGGGACTGGTCGAGGGCGTTGGGGTCGCCGTAGATGGCATCGAAATAAAGGTTGAGCGTGAGAGCGTAGGTACTGCCGGACTTGTACTGCAAATCCAGCTCACCGCCCACAATGTGCGTGGCCGAAGCGCCCAACGGCGCCAGCAGCAGCCCCAACAACAGCCACGGAGAAAAACGCAGAGCCGTCCAGAAACACTTCATGACAGGATAGTGGTAAGTATTGATTAATAAGTAGTAAGAAGTGGTTTCAAATAATATTGTCTAAGGAATACACCGGTGGTTAATGAATAATTTCCTGAAAACCGTTCTGAATTACGCCTGCCCACCAAGGCCGGGCCCCGCTCCGAAGAGCAAGGCCCGGCTGGGTAGCGCAAAAGCGCTGGCGGCTTAGCCAGCCCCGCCCGACGAGGTGCTCGTCGAGGTGGTGGGCGTCGTGTCCGTCGTGGTGGTAGTGGTGGTCGTGGGCGTGGTGGTTTTCTTGTTTTGGCAACCACCGCTGGGGCTCACGTTGTCTTTTTCGCAGCCCGAGAAGCTGCTCATGGAGCACAGCAGCGCCGCGGCGCTGGCAATGCGAAGGATGGAACGGGTACGCATAAAAATGAAATGGGAAAAAGGGTGAAAAAATGAGCTGAAGGGAAGGCGGGGAGAGGAGGAGGTGGGTAGAAGGTTGAGGTAGGAGGGCGGTAAGGTGGGGAGAGGGCTTTCTCTGTTTATCTATCTCCCGCTCCCCTTTTTCCCATCTCACTTCCTCCCATCCTCACAAATTGCCACCCACGGGGAGGCCGCTGGGCACGCTGGTGGGCACGGTGCGGTCGTAGCTGGCGGCGGTGAGCGACTGCAGGAAGGCGATGATGTTGGCCGGGTTGGCCACGCGGGTGGGGAAAAGCGGGTCGCGCTGGCTCGGGGCCACGTGCGGGTTGGGCGAGGGGGCGGGGCCACCGCGGCCGGGGTCGTAGAAGTTGAGCACGGCCTGCAGGTTGGGCAGGGTGCCGTCGTGCATGTAGGGCGCGGTGAGGGCCACGTTGCGCAGGCTGGGCGTGCGGAAAGCGTAGGTCCCGTTCACGCCCGCGTCGGAGGCGGGGTTTTTGGGGTTGTCGGCCACGCCCAACACGTGGGTTTTGTAGTCGCTCAGCATGGGGCCGCTGTGGCACTTGGCGCAGCCGCTGGTTACGAAGTCTTGCAGCCCCTGCACCTGCTGGGCCGTGAGAGCCGAGGTCTCGCCGCGCTGGTAGCGGTCGAAGGGCGAATCCGTCGCCAGCAGCGTGCGCTCGAAACAGGCAATGGCCTTGCCGATGTTGGTGCTGTTAACCGGCGAAGCCTCCGGAAACGCCGCCGCAAACAGGGACGCATACGCCGGAATGCGCCGCAGCCGCGCCACCACCGAGTCGAGGGCCACGCCCTCGGCGTACTGGTGGCCGCGCATCTCCTCCAACGTGGCCACCGGCAGCAGCGACTGCGCCTCCAGCGACTGCGCCCGCACGTCCCAGAACATGGCGGCCGCCGTGGGGTCGCAGGAGCCGTCGGCGTGCAGGCCGTTGAAGGCGGAGTTGAGCACCGTGGGCGAGTTGCGCTTCACGAAGGGAATGTCATTCGGGGCGCGGAAGCGGCGGCTGGCGCCCAGGCCCTGGCCGTTCACGCCCACGCTCAGGTCGAGGGCGTCGGCGTAGCCGGTGGCGGGGTGGTGGCAGCTGGCGCAGCTCACGTCCTTGCCTCCCGAGAGCACGGGGTCCCAGAACAGGGCCCGGCCCAGGGCGATTTTGGCCGGGCTGCTGGGGTTGTTGGCCGGAGCGGGCGCCACCAGTGGCAGGGCCGTGAGGGCAGCCAGGTCGGCGGCGTTGGGGTCGGTGTCTTGTTTCTGGCAGGCCACCACTACCAGCAGCGCCGCGGCGGCCAGCATCGAAGCAACCCGGGGGAGTAGGGAGTAGGCCATGCGGAAGCGGGAGGGAAGCAGGGAGTTGATAAGGAGCCGGTGGACTCGTTACTTCAAATTTGCTCGCGTGTCAGAAGGTATCTCAACTACAATCGGCCAGTTGCGGAGCGGCGTCGCCCATTGGCCGGTTTTGGAAGCCAAATGCTACCGGATAGATTTCGGCCCGGCTGTTCATCAGGGCCAGCGGCCCAAACCGCCAACTGGCCGGCAAACCCGTCCGGCTGGCCGATACCTGGCGTGCCGCCGTAGGCGTGGGTAGTAGCTTGCGGCAGTTAAGAGTTAACAGTGAAGAGTTAAGAGTTGAAACATGAGCAACTCCAGATTCAACTCTTAACTCTTCACTGTTAACTCTTAACTAACACCCATGCCCTTACCGCTACTCCGTTCTGCTTCCACGCTGCTGCTGCACGCCCTGGTGTGGGGGCTGGTAACGGTGCTGCTCGTGGGGCAGCAGCCCGACTACCCCGGCCCCAAGCCCACCGAGTTCTGGCTGACGCAGGCCGTGGTATTCGTCCTATTGGTAGGCGTATTTTACCTAAACGTGCTGTGGGCCGCGCCGCGCCTGCTCTACGGCGGCAAATGGTGGGCCTACGTGGCCTTAAACGCGACACTGGTGCTGGCCGTGCTGGCCGTGCATCAGCAAGTAGAAACCCGCCTGAACGTGCCCGAGCTGGTGGCCACTGCCCGCGAGGCCGTGCTGAACCCGCCCAACCCGTGGTCGGGCCCGCGCCCGCATCCGCAACTGGGCCCCGAGGAGGGCCGCCCGTTGTTCAACAGCGGCGTGCTCCTCATCACGCTGCTGGTGCTGGGTATTGCTACCAGCCTCGCGGCCATGCAAAAAGGCCAGCGCGACGCCGAAAGCCGCCTGGAGCTGGAGCGCCGCCAGGTGGCCACCGAGCTGAGTTTGCTCAAGGCCCAGATTAACCCGCACTTCTTCTTCAACACCCTCAACAACATCTACGCCCTCACGCTGCTCGACGCCGACCAGGCCCGCGCTGCCCTGCACCGCCTCTCGCGCATGATGCGCTACGTGCTCTACGAGTCGCCCGCCGGCCACACACGCCTGAGCCAGGAAATCAGCTTCCTGCAGGACTATATCGACCTCATGCACCTGCGCCTCACTTCCAAAGTGCAGGTGCAGTTCGAGCGGCCCGACCCGCTCAGCCCCGACCCGTTCATCGCGCCCATGCTGTTTCAGCCCTTCGTGGAGAATGCCTTCAAGCACGGCGTGAGCGCCACCGCGCCCAGCCGCATCAGCATCGAGTTGCGCCAGCCCACGGCCCACACCGTGGAGCTGTGCGTGCGCAACACCGTATTTCCCGACCGGCCCGACGAGGACGACGAGCCCGGCGGCATTGGCCTGGTGAACACCCAGCGCCGCCTCGATTTGCTCTACCCCCAGCAGCACACCGTCCACGTCACGCCCCGCAACGCCTCCAACGAGTACGAAGTATGTCTCCATCTGAATCTGTAGCCCCCGCCCCGCTGGTTATCAACTGCATGGCCGTCGACGACGAGCCGCTGGCCCTGGGGCTGGTTTGCTCCTTCATCGAGCAAACGCCCTTTCTGCGCCTGGCCGGCCGCCACGAGAGCGCCGTGGCCGCCCTCAAAGCCTTGCACGAGCAGCCCGAAATTCAGCTGCTGTTTCTCGACATCAAGATGCCCGACCTCAGCGGGATGGAGCTGGCCCGCGTGCTGCAGCGCGGGCCGCGCGTCATCTTCACCACGGCCTTCAACCAATATGCTCTGGAAGGCTTCCGCGTCGATGCGCTGGACTACTTGCTCAAGCCTTTCAACTACGAGGAGTTTCTGCGCGCCGCCCTCAAGGCCAAAACCTACTTTGAGCTGAAGCAAAATCAGGCCGGCAATGCTGCGGCATCAGCGCAGCTCCCTGCGGCTCCTTCCCCGCTGCCGCAGGAAGACCACATCTACCTCAAAGTGGAGTACCAGCTGGTGCGCGTGGCCCTGGCCGACATCGTGTACGTGGAGGGCCTGAAGGACTACGTGAAGGTGCACCTGGCCAGCCAGCCGCGGCCATTGCTCTCGCTCACCAGCCTGCGCAGCATGGAAGAAAAGCTACCCGCCGGCAAGTTCCTGCGCATCCACCGCAGCTACATTGTGGGGCTGAACCACATCCAGGCCGTGGGGCGCGGCACGGTGCAGATTGCCGGCGAAACCCTGCCCGTGAGCGACGGCTACCGCGAGGCGTTCGACCAGTTTTTTAGCCGCTGGAAATAATTGCCAGCGGCGCAACGAAAAGGCGCAAAATTCACTCTGGCTTAATAAATATTCGATTATCTTGCAGTGGATATGAATGAGCTTGAGCCCAACTACTACGACACCGATGGCCGCCCCGAACCGGCCCGTGACGCCAGCGCCGACGCCGAGCGCAAGCTGAAGGTGTGGGCTGTGCTCAACGCTGTGGACCAAGGCCTGATGAACGCCGAAGAAGCCTGCACGGCCTACGGCATCAGCGCCGAGGAAATGGACGAGCACCGCGCCGGCTGGATGGACTTTGAGGCGGGCAGCCGGTAGGGGCGCTGCGGCGTTGCGGGGCGGGGGCTGGCAGGGGTGAGGTTCCACGCCCGCGTCGGGTTACCTTTGCCCGGTTAGCCTCTTTGTTCATGCAGGAAAATACCACATCCCAGCACCCGGCACTGCCCACGCTGCCCAAGTCGCCCACCGGCATCGAGGGCCTCGACGAAATCACCGAAGGCGGCTTGCCCCAGGGGCGGCCCACCCTCATCTGCGGCAGTGCGGGCTGCGGCAAAACCCTGCTGGGCGTCGAGTTCTTGGTACGCGGCATTCAGGACTACGGCGAGCCGGGCGTGCTCATGGCCTTTGAGGAAACCGGCGAGGAACTGGCCGCCAACGTGGCCTCGCTGGGCTTTGACCTAAAGGACCTGCAGGAGCGCAAGCTGCTGCGCGTCGACCACGTGCACGTTGACCGCTCCGAGATTGAGGAAACCGGCGAGTACGACCTCGAAGGACTGTTCATCCGGCTGGGCTACGCCATCGATTCCATCGGGGCCAAGCGCGTGGTGCTCGACACCATCGAGTCGCTGTTTTCGGGCTTCCCCAACCAGGCCGTGCTGCGTTCCGAAATCCGCCGCCTGTTTCGCTGGCTCAAGGACCGGGGCGTGACCACCGTCATCACCGCCGAGCGCGGCGACGGCTCCCTGACCCGGCAGGGCCTGGAAGAATACGTGTCGGACTGCGTGATTCTGCTCGACAACCGCGTTATCGACCAGATTACCACCCGGCGGCTGCGCATTGTGAAGTACCGCGGCAGCACGCACGGCACCAACGAATACCCCTACCTGATAACGGCTGACGGCATTTCGGTGCTGCCCGTCACCTCGCTCAAGCTGGAGCACACGGTGTCGAGCAACATTGTGTCGACGGGCATTCCGGCGCTCGACGACATGTTCGGCCTGCGCGGCTTTTACCAGGGCAGCAGCGTGCTCGTCACCGGCACGGCTGGCACGGCCAAAACCACCCTGGCCGCCGCTTTTGCCGATAAAATCTGCGCGGAAGGCCAGCGGTGCCTGTTTTTTGCGTTCGAAGAGTCGCCCATGCAGCTCACGCGCAACATGGCTTCGGTGGGCATCGACCTGCAGCGCCACGTAACTTCCGGGCTGCTGCGCATTGAGGCGTCGCGCCCCACGCTCAACGGCCTGGAGCAGCACCTCGTGACGCTGCACCGGCTGGTGAAGGAGTTCCAGCCCGATGCGGTGGTCATCGACCCCATCACCAACCTCATCACGGTGGGCAATATTTCGGAGGTGCGCAGTATGCTTACGCGCCTCATCGATTTCCTAAAGGTTAGCAACATCACGGCGTTTTTCACGGCTCTGATAAGCGGCCGCGGGCAGCAGCAGGAGATGACCGACGAAGGCGTGTCGTCGTTGGTCGACACCTGGATTTCGGTGCGCGACCTGGAGGGCATCGGCGAGCGCAACCGCGGGCTGAGCATCCTCAAATCGCGCGGCATGGCCCATTCCAACCAAGTGCGCGAGTTCATCGTGACCAGCCACGGCATCGAATTGCTGGACGTGGTGCTCGGCCCCACGGGCATCGTGACCGGGGCCAGCCGCCTGGCCCAGCAGCTCGAAGAGCACGCCCAGGCCCTGGCCACCCAGCAGGAAACCGAGCGCCGCGACCGGGAGCTGGAGCGCCGCCGCCGCGTGCTCGAAGCCAACATCGCCAACCTGCGCACCGAGTTCGAGAGCGTGGAAGAAGAGCTGCGCCAGATGACCTCCGACGAGCAAACCCGCCAGCAGGCCCTGGCCACCGGCAAGCAGCGCATGGCCGCGGCCCACCACCTGCCCGCCACGCCCGGCGCGCCCGCCACCGGCGAGAGCGGCCAGTAACTTATAGCCACCGAGCGGCCCCAGACGCTCGCCACCCATTCCTTTCCTTTCCATGGCTGAAGATTTGAACGAACCCCTCGATGCCGAGACCTGGGAGCTGCGCCTGTACGTGGCCGGCCAGACGCCAAAGTCGGTGACGGCCGTCGCCAACCTGCGCAAGTACTGCGAGCAACACCTCAAAGGGCGCTACAAGCTGGAAGTCATCGACCTGCTGGTGAACCCGCAGCTGGCCGAAGGCGACCAGATTCTGGCCATTCCCACGCTGGTGCGCAAGGTGCCCGAGCCTATTCGCAAAATCATTGGCGACCTCTCGAACGAAGAAAAGGTGCTGGTGGGCCTCGACGTGCGCCCCCTGGCCGGCAAGTAGTGGACATGGAACCTGAACCATTTCCGGATTTTCTGGACCCGGCCCCGTCGGACGGCCCCGAGTACGTGCTGCACCTGTACATTACGGGCGCCACACCCAACTCGACGCGCGCCGTGCGCAACATCAAGGACATCTGCGAGCAGCACCTGAAAGGGCGCTACGAGCTGCTGATTATCGACATCTACCAGCAGCCCGAGCTGGCCCAGGAGCAGGACCTCATTGGCGTGCCCACCCTCATCAAGCAGCGGCCCGGGCTGGTGCGCCGCATGGTGGGCGACCTCTCCGACCGCGAGCGGGTGCTGAAGGTGCTCGGCATCGTGTCGGCCCTGCCCGACTCATCCGACGACGCGCCCGCCCATGAGTAGCACCCCGCTGCCCCCCGCCGCCGAGCTGGCCCGCGCCAACGAGGAGCTGCGCCATCAACTGGAGGAGGCGCACGACCTCATCCACGCCATCCGCACCGGGGCCGTGGACGCGCTGGCTGTGCAGGGCACCGAGGGGCCGCGCATTTTCACGCTGCAGGGCGCCGACCAGGGCTACCGCACCCTGATTGAGCAAATGAACGAGGGCGCCCTGCTGCTGAGCGACGACGGCACCGTGCTCTACTGCAACGCCTGCCTGGCCGGCCTGCTCCAATGCGACCTAAGCGAGGTAATGGGCCGCGCCTTCGCGGACTTTGTGCCGCCCGCGTTTCGGGACTATTGGGCCGGGCTGCTGTTGAAGGGTTGGGAAAGCAAGAGCAAGGGCGAGCTGCCGCTGCAAACGCGCGGCGGCGCGCTGGTGCCGTTTTCGGTGAGCATGAACGTGCTGAGCTTCAACGAGACGGCCACGCTGGCCGTGATTGTAACCGACCTCTCGGCCCAGCGCGAAATCACGGCCATTCGGGCGCAGGTGGAAGAGCAAAATGCCTTGCTCGACCGCAAAAACGAAGAGCTGAAGCGCGAGGAAACCGCCCGCCTCGCCGGCGAGCGCGCCGCCGCCGAAGCCAGCCGCCTGCTGGAAGGCATCTCGCAGATAGCCTGGACCGTGGACCCCAGCGGCGCCAACACCTACCGCAACCGCCGCTGGTACGACTACATCGGCGTGGCGCCCGGCGAGGGGCCCAGCATTGGCCGGGCCTGGCGCGAGCGCCTGCACCCCGACGACGCCCCCGCCACCCTGGCCCGCTGGAACGAGAGCCTGCGCACCGGGGCGCCGTTTGAGGTGGAATGCCGCATTCGCAACGCCGACGGCGACTACCGCTGGATGCTGGGCCGGGCCCAGCCCTCGCGCAACGCGCAGGGCGAAGTGCTGCAGTGGATTGGCACCTACACCGACATCCACGAGCACAAGCTGGCCCTCGAGCGCATCGACCAGGGCCAGCGCGAACTGCTCAACTACAACGAGCAGCTCACCCGCGTGAACGTGGACCTTGACAACTTCATCTACACCGCCTCGCACGACCTCAAGGCCCCTATCAGCAACATCGAGGGCCTGCTCGATGCCCTGCTGACGGAGCTACCGGCCGAAACCGTGGCGCGCGAGCCCGTGCAGCCCATTCTGCACCTCATGCAGGACTCGGTGAACCGCTTCAAGCGCACCATTGAGCTCCTCACCGACGTGAGCAAGCTGCAGAAGGAGCACGGCCTGCCCACCGAGCCCGTGGACCTGGCCGCCGTGGTGCGCGACGTGCGCCTCGACCTCGAGCCGCTGCTGCAAAGCACCGGCGCGCAGCTGGAAGTGGACGTGGCCGCCGCCCCTGCGGTGATGTTTTCGGAGAAAAACCTGCGCTCGGTGGTGTTCAACCTGCTCTCAAACGCCCTTAAGTACCGCGCCCCGGGGCGGCAGCCGCAGGTGCACCTGCGCGCCCGCCCCGAGGGCGCCGGCGTGGTACTAGAAGTGCAGGACAACGGCCTGGGCCTCGACGCAGCCAGCGAGCAGAAGCTGTTTGGCATGTTTCAGCGCTTTCACGACCACGTAGAGGGCTCGGGCATTGGGCTTTACATGGTGAAGAAGATGGTGGAAAACGCCGGTGGGCGCATCAGTGTGAGCACTAATCTCGGAATTGGCACTACCTTTTCGGTGCTTTTCAACCGCTAGTCCGCGGCTTCTGCGTCTTGTGCTAAACTTGTTTTCCGGCTGCCTATGCCTTTGCAAAAGCTTACTTGTGTGCTGCTGGTCGACGACGACCAGACGACCAACTACCTCAACCAGCTGCTGATAAACCGGCTGGAAATCACCGACAAGCTGCTCATCGCCCTCAATGGCCAGGAGGCGCTGGACCTGGTGCAAGCCCATTGCCACGAAGCCACGCCCGACTGCCCGGCCCTGATACTGCTCGACGTGAAAATGCCGGTGATGGACGGTTTTCAGTTTCTGGAAGCCTATGACAAGCTACCGCTGCCCGAAAAAGCGGCTATCATCATTGTGATGCTCACCACCTCGCTGCACCCGCAGGACGTGGACCGCGTGCGCCGCCTCAACATCGGCGGCTTCCTGAACAAGCCGCTGACCAAGGAAAAGCTGAACGACGTGCTGAAAAACCATTTCAACCGCCATCTGCCGGAGTAAACATGCTACGCCTCGTCCGCACTACCTCCGATGATGCCGATTTCCGCGCCCTCGTGCAGCTGCTCGACCAGGACCTGGCGCGCCGCGACGGGGCCGAGCACGCCTTCTACGCCCAGTTCAACAAGATTGACAAAATCAACCACGTAGTGGTGGCTTACCAAGGCGATGAGCCCGTGGGCTGCGGCGCCATCAAGCAGTTTGAGGTCAGCCAGATGGAAGTCAAGCGCATGTTTGTGCTGCCTGCGCACCGGGGCACCGGCGTGGCCCCCGCCGTGCTGGCCGAGCTGGAACGTTGGGCCCGGGAGCTGGGCTGCGCCGCCTGCGTGCTCGAAACGGGCAAAAAGCAGCCTGAGGCCATTCGGCTTTACGAGAAAAGCGGCTACGCCCACACGCCCAACTACGGCCAGTACATTGGGGTAGAAAACAGCGTGTGCTTGCGCAAGCAACTGCTATAGCGCCTACCGCGCCATGCCCTCCCGCGAGCGGTGCAGCGAGGAGTTGCGAATCACCAGCTCAGGCTTGAGCATGAGGTGGGGCGGCGTGTAGGCCGGGCCGCGCTTGAGCAGCTGCAGAAACAGCCGCACCGCGGTTTCGCCCATTTGCTCGGGGCGTTGGTCGATGACGGTGATTTGCGGCTGCGTCATGGCCGTGAAGGGGTCGTTGCTGAAGCAGGCCACGGCCAGGTCCTGGGGCACGCGCAGGCCTTGGTCGCGCAGCACTTCCATGGCGCCCACCGTGGGGATGGCGTAGGCGGCAAACACGGCATCGAGGCCGGCGTCGAGGGCCAGCAGGTGCTGCATGCCCAGGCGGCCGGCCTCGTGGGTGAGAGCCGGCAGGGAATAAGTCCATTCCTCCTGGTATTCGAGGCCGTGGGCGCGCAGGGCTTCGCGGTAGCCCAGGTAGCGGTTGCGGCTGGTGTTGAGGTGTTGCGGCCCGGCTAGGTGGGCAATGCGCGTGCAGCCCTGCGCAATGAGGTGCGCCACGGCCTGGTAGGCGCCCTGAAAATCGTCGAGGATGACGGCCATGCTGTTCGGCAGCTCGGGCACGCGGTCGAAAAACACCAGCGGAATGCCCTGGCGGCGCACCTGCTCGAAGTGCTGCACTTCGCCGTGCGTGGTAGCCGACACCGAAATGAGAATGCCCTCTACCTGCGCATCGAGAAAGGTTTCGATGTTGCGCTGCTCGCGCTGCACGTCCTCGTTGCTCTGGCACATGAGCACGTTGAAGCCTTCGCGGGTGGCCACTTTCTCGATGCCGTTGAGCACGGCCGGAAAAAAGTAGCCCTTGATGTGGGGCACCACCACGCCCAGCGTCTTGCTGTGGCCTTTGCGCAGGGCAGCGGCTAGCTGGTTGGGACGGTAGCTGAGCTGCTGGGCCAGCTCGCGCACCCGTTGCTTGGTGCTTTCGCTGATGTCCTTGTGGTCGGCCAGCGCCCGCGAAACCGTTGAGATGGAAAGGTTAAGCTGCTGGGCTAAGTCGCGGATGGACGTTTGTTGTTTTTTTGCAGGCATAGGTCAGAACATCAAGAGCACAAGGAGAACTAGCGCCGTCGGCAAGGGCCAACGGGTGCACACTGCCCAAAATAGCCCCGAAACGCGAGCCGGCAAGCCCGCACCTACTCAGGCCGCGGTGCGATGGCGGCTGCCGCGCAGCCCGTACCACACAATGTAGGCGTAGCACAGCACTGGCAGCAGCAAGGCCACGCGCAGGCCGTGGTGGTCGGCCACGAAGCCGAACAGCATGGGCACCAGCGCCCCGCCTACCACGGCCGTGCACAGCAGCCCCGAGCCCGCCTCGGTATGGCGCCCCAGCCCGGCCAGCGCCAGTGGGAATATCACCGGCCACATGATGGAATTCATCAAGCCCACGGCCAGCAGGCTCCACATGGCGACGGCCCCGGTGGTATTAATGGAAATGAGCACCAGAATGACCGCCATGACGGCGTTGAAAGCAAGCACTTTGGCCGGCGTAAACTTATTGAGCGCATAGGCCCCCAGAAAGCGCCCCACCATGGCCCCGCCCCAGTACAGCGACACGCGCGGGCCCGCGTCGGCCAGGCTGAGGCCCATCACATCGGGCAGGGTGAGGTAGTTGGCAATGTGCGAGCCGATGGCTACCTCGGCGCCCACGTACACAAAAATGCCCACCACGCCCAGCACCAGGTGCCGGTAGTGCCAGGCCCGCACCGAATCGGCGGCCACGTCGGCCACCTGTTCGGTGGGGGGCTCAATCTGAGGGAGGTGCACCCGGCTCAGCAGCAGGCTGATGAGCAGCAGCGCAGTGCCAATGACGAGGTAAGGAACCTGTACGGCTGTCACGTCGATGGCGGCCGCGCTGCCTGAGGTGGTCAGCTTGGGCAGGTGGCTCAGAATAAGGGCCGTGCCCAGCAGCGGGGCCAGCGTGGTGCCCAGCGAGTTGAACGCCTGCGTGAGCGTGAGCCGGGCCGAAGCCGAGCGCGCCGGCCCCAGAATGGCCACGTACGGATTGGCCGCCACCTGCAGCACCGTGATGCCGGAAGCCAGCACGAACAGCGCCCCCAGAAACAGCCCGTATACCCGCTGCGCCGCCGCCGGATAAAACAAATACGCCCCTAGCGCCGCCACCGCAAACCCGATGAGCATGCCCCGCTTGTAGCCCACGCGCGCCACCAGCCACCCGGCCGGAATGCTCATGAAAAAATAAGCCCCGAAAAAGCACAGATTGATGAGGTTGGCCTGTGCGAAGCTCAACTGAAAAATGGCCTTCAGGTAGGGGATGAGGATGTCGTTGAGGCAGGTGATGAAGCCCCACAGGAAAAACAGCGTGGTTACGGCGCTCAGGGCCGTGGTGTAGCGCGGCGTGCCCTCGTCGGTGGCAGGTGGGGTGGGTAGGGTGGGAGCGATGGAGGCCATGAAGCAGGGCAGGGAGGAATACGACGTAGGAAAAGGCAGAATAACTGGCGGTTGCGCCCCGGTTTTGCGTAAACAAACCGGCGGGGTACCTGCCGCGCAAAGATGGTCGGAAATCGGCTGCGCCGGCCTAATCGTTTTAGGAACTTTACCTTTGCCCTTTATTCCCGAGCCAAAATGAGCGAAAAGGTGAAAAAACGCACGCTAATCAGCGACATCGCCGCCCACCTGGAAGTGTCCATCGCCACCGTGTCGCTGGTGCTGAACGGCAAGGCCAAGCAGAGCCGCATCAGCGACGCCGTGGCCGAGCGGGTGCTGGCCTACGTGAAGGAAGTGGGCTACAAGCCCAACCACCTGGCCAAAAGCCTGCGCACCGGCAAAACCCACGTCATCGGGCTGGTGGTGGAAGACATTGCCAATCCGTTTTTTGCCACCGTGGCGGCTCTCATCGAGCGGCAGGCCTTCGAGCGCGGCTACCGCATCATTTACTGCAGCACCAACAATGACACCGCGCGGGCCCAGGAGCTGATTTCCATGTTCCAGGAGCGGCACGTGGATGGCTACATCGTGGTGCCCGCCGCCGATATTGAGCAGCAGCTCACCGAGATTCTGCGCGAACACACGCCCACGGTGCTGTTCGACCGCTACCTGCCCGGCTTGCCCACCAACTACGTGGTGGTTGACGGCGCCCAAGGCATCTACGACGCCACCTCCCATTTGCTCGAACAGGGATTCTCGAACATTGCCTTCGTCACCACCGACTCGGCTCAAACCCAGATGCAGGACCGCCTCGCCGGCTACCAGCGTGCCGTGCAGGAGCACCAACTGCCCCAAACCGTGAAGCACGTGGCCGTGAGCAAAGACCGCGAAGCCGTGCTGGCCGACCTCATGGCCTTCATCGACGAGCATCGGCAGTGCGATGCCCTCATCTTCTCCACCAACTACCTCAGCATCTACGGCCTGGAAGCCATTTCCCGCCTTGGCTTGCGCATCCCCGACGACCTAGCCGTCATTTCCTACGACGACCACGACCTGTTCCGGCTCTATACCCCAGCCATCACAGTGATTGCCCAGCCCGTGGAAAGCATCGCCAAAAACGTCATCGACATCCTGCTGGCCGAACTCACACAGTGCGCCAGTCCGGCCCCACGGGCCCTGCAGCAGGTGGTGCTGCCCCCGACACTGGTGGTGCGCCAGTCTTCGGTGCGCCGGGCAGCGGCTCAGGGCAAAAAGGTCCGGAAACAGGAAGCGGCGGGCTAGAGCACACGTAGCAGCGCCGTCTACTTACTATAAAACGGTCCTGCTGAGCGCAGCCGAAGCATCTCGCTCGCGCCGTCTGTCATCCTGAGCATTCTGCGGCTCAAGCAGAGACGAAGGACCTTATCAAGTAAGAACGACTGTCGTTCAGTGGTGATAAGCTGCTTCCTTGGTCAGCATGACAGACGGCGCGGTAGAGATGCTTCGGCTGCGCTCAGCAGGACCGTTTTGAGTAATTCACGCCTGAGCCAAGCGGCTGCTTATTCCTGATTTTTCTTTTTAACCATCGTCAGAATTGTGGCCACGGCCACGGTTTCGTTGGTTTGGTCGGTCACTTCCACGTACCAGCGCACGATGCCCTTGGCTACGTCCTCGGCGTCGCGCTTTTCCTGGCCGATTTTCTCTTTCACCGTCAGCGTCACGCCGATGGTGGTGCCGGGGTACACGGGCTTGGTGAAGCGGCACTCGTCGAGGCCGTAGTTGAGCAGCACGGGGCCCTTGCGCGGGTCCACGAACATGCCGGCGGCCTTGCTCAGGATGTAGTAGCCGTGGGCCACGCGGCCAGTGAAGAGCGTGCCTTCCAGCGAGGTAGCATCCACGTGGGCGTAGAAATTATCGCCCGATACCTGCGCGAAGCTGGCAATGTCGGCCTCCGTCACGGTGTGCTTGTGCGTGGTGTAAGCCTGCCCGATTTCCAGCTCCTCGAAGTAGTGCTGGAAGGGGTGCTTGTCCTTTTCAATCTGCTTGGCCTTGGGCTGATACACTTCGGTAATGGCCGTAATCATGCTAGGCGAGCCCTGCAGGGCCACGCGCTGCATAAAGTGCTCCACGCCGCGCATGCCCCCCATTTCCTGGCCTCCGCCGGCCCGGCCGGGGCCGCCGTGGATGAGCAGGGGCAGGGGCGAGCCGTGGCCGGTGCTTTCCTTGGCCATTTCCTCGTTGATGACCAGGATGCGGCCGTGGTGGGTGGCCGCGCCCAGTACGAAGTCCTGGGCCGTGCGCGGGTCGTTGGTGGCAATGGAGCACACCAGCGAGCCCTTGCCCATGTTCACCAGCTTCACGGCTTCGTCGGTGTCGCGGTAGGGCATGAGGGTGGCCACGGGGCCGAAGGCTTCCACCTCATGCGAGTCGAGGTGCTTGAAAGGCTCCTTGTTGAGCAGCAGAATGGGCGAGCAGAAGGCGC
The DNA here is from genome assembly GCF_015694735.1 of Hymenobacter properus. Lineage (GTDB taxonomy): Bacteria > Bacteroidota > Bacteroidia > Cytophagales > Hymenobacteraceae > Hymenobacter > Hymenobacter properus. Next base: position 839,074 of record NZ_JADQDP010000002.1, read on the forward strand.
CCTTTTCGGCGTGGGCGCCGCGCTCCTGGCCCAGGATTTCCACGTTTTCGAGGTCGCCGTACACGATGGGCGTGTTTTGAGCCAACTGCTGCACTTGCTGGCGCAGGCGCTGCAGCTGCTCGCGGCCGGCCAAGGCGCCCATGCGCACGCCCTCGGCCAGCGGGTGGCCGATGGTGGTTTGCTTCAGGAGCTTGCCCAGCGCAATCTGCACGTCTTCCAGCACGTCTTCGGGCACCAAAATGCGGCGGATGGCCGTGCATTTCTGGCCCGATTTGCCGGTCATTTCCTTGCGCACTTCTTTCACAAAGAGGTCAAACTCGGGCGTGCCGGGCTTGGCATCCAGGCCCAGCACGGCGGCGTTCAGCGAGTCGGCTTCCATGGTGAAGGGCACGGCCTCGCTGAGCAGGCGCGGGTGGGCGCGCAGCTTCCGGCCCGTGGCAGCCGAGCCGGTGAAGGTCACCACGTCCTGGTAGGTCACGTGGTCGAGTAGGCCCTCGCCGGTGCCTACCACCAGCTGCAGCGCGCCTTCGGGCAGGATGCCGGAGGCAATGATTTCGCGCACCACGGCCTCGGTGAGGTAAGCCGAGGGCACGGCGGGCTTCACCACGGCGGGCATGCCGGCCAGCAGGTTCACGGCAATTTTTTCGAGCATGCCCCACACGGGGAAGTTGTAGGCGTTGATGTGCACGGCCACGCCCTCGCGCGGCACCATCAGGTGCTGGGCCATGAAGGTGCCGCCCTTGCTCAGGCCCACCGGCTCGCCCTCCACATAGAAAGGCTTGTCGGGAAACTTGCGCCGCAGTGAGGCATTGGCAAACAGGTTGCCGATACCACCCTCAATGTCGACCCACGAGTCGGCCCGGGTGGCGCCGGAGCGGTAACTTAGCTCGTAAAACTGCTCCTTCTTCTCCATCAGGTGCAGGGCCAGGGCCTTGAGCATGCGGCCGCGCTCATGAAAAGTCATCTTGCGCAGCTTGGGGTTGCCCACGCGGCGGCCGTAATCGAGGATGGCTTCGTAGTCGAAGCCGCCGGTGTTGGCCAGGGCAATGACTTCGCCGGTGCTGGCGTCGAGGAGTTCCTGCGGGGCGGTGGCGCCGGGCGTCCAGCGGCCGAGGGTATAATTTTCGAGGGTGGGCGTCATGTGGGGTGGGATTAGGAATGTTAGAACGTCATGCTGAGCGCAGCCGAAGCAGCTTTACCGCTTCGTCTGGCACCGGAACCTCACCCCCGGCCCCTCTCCTCAGGAGAGGGGAGCCAGACGGAGCGAGTGCCCTGGACAGCACGACAGGCTTTTTTCGGTTGGTTAAACTTCAAAAGCTACCTCGCAAAGTTAGGTTTCTGCACGGCTCTGCGCGCGGCGGTTCGCGCCGCGTGACGCTACTTGCCACTCAGTTTCACAAGTAGCGGCTTTGTGGCCGTTTCTCCCTCATTTATCCGCTATGAATTCTCGCCGCTTTCTACTGGCCGGTAGCCTGCTTTTAGCCAGTCAAAGCCTTTTTGCCCAGACAGCCCCGCCTGCCCCAGCCGAACCTGCTAAGAAAGAAACCTTCCTCGTGCCCATCCGCCTGACGGTGGCGGCCGATGGCTCGGGCGACTACCGCACCGTGCAGGAAGCCGTGATGGCCGTGCGCGATTTCATGCAGGTCACGGCCACCATCTTCATCAAGAATGGCACCTACAAGGAGAAGTTGCTTGTGCCCTCGCAGAAAACCAACATCACCCTGCTGGGTGAGAGCCGCGAGGGCGTCGTCATCACCTTTGGCGACTACTCCGGCGATGCCGCCAAGCACAGCACCTACAGTTCCTCCACGGCGCGGGTGCAGGCCAACGACTTCACGGCCGAAAACATCACCTTCGAGAACTCGGCCGGTCGCGTGGGCCAGGCCGTGGCCCTGCACGTGGAAGGCGACCGCGCCACCTTCCGCCACTGCCGCATGCTCGGCAACCAGGACACGCTGTTTCCGGCCGTGGAAAACAGCCGGCAGTACTACCAGGACTGCTACATCGAAGGCACCACCGACTTCATTTTCGGCGGCAGCACGGCCGTGTTCGACCGTTGCACCATCTTCAGCAAAACCAATTCCTACATCACCGCCGCCTCCACCTCACCGCGCCAGAAATTCGGCTTCGTGTTCCTCGGCTGCACCCTCACGGCCGCGCCTGAAGCCACCAAAGTCTACCTGGGCCGGCCCTGGCGCCCCCACTCCAACACGGTTTTCCTAAACACGGATATGGGCGCCCACATCACCCCCGCCGGCTGGGACAACTGGCACGCCCCCAGCAACGAGCAGACGGCCTACTACGCCGAATTCAACTCTCGAGGCCCCGGCGCCAACGCCAAAGACCGGGTGAAATGGGCGCACCAGCTCACCGCCAAACAAGCCAGGCAATACACGCTCAAAACCATTTTCGGCGGCACGCAGGCCTGGGAGCCTGCTCAGAAATAGCAAAAAGCCCCGACGCTATGCAGCGTCGGGGCTTTTCGTTTCAGCAGAAGCTCCCGCTACTACTGAGGCGGCCCGTTCGCCTCACGGCACTAGCAGCCAGTATAGCAGGTAGCAGACGATGCCGCCGACGAGGCCCACCACCAGGCCTTTCACTCGCTTGTTCTTAAGGAAAAACAGCATCGCCAACCCGCTCAGCGACACTACCGTCAGGAAAACGGCCGAGATGTCGATGAGCCAGCTCCAGCCCGGGCCGCTGTCGCGGCCCTTGTGCAGGTCGTTGAGCACGGCCACCCAGCCCAGGCGCAGCTCCGTGAGCTTAAAGGTGCCGTCGGGGCGGTTGATGAAGGCATCGGCACTGTAGCCGGGGCCTTTGAATGACACCGAGCACTGGTCGTCCTCCACCAGGAAGTCGCTCACAGCGCCTTTCACGCCGTATTTGCTGCGAAAAAGCTCCACGATTTCCAGCTTGCGAATGCGGGCCGTATCCGGCGCGTTCACCCAGGCGGCGGGTAGGGTGCCGGTGCGTTTGTTCTCGGCCTGCTGCCCGTCAAACCACTCGGCATGGTTCAGTGTGAGGCCCGTGACGGCGAAGAACAGCACCACCGCGAAGCTGAGCATCGACAGGTACAGGTGCAGCCAGCGCGACCACGCCGCCCCACGTTTTTTCCATACGTGCTTGTGCTTGCCGGGCGCGCTGGCATTCTGCGGTTCCTTATTGCTTGTCATTCGCCTTTTTGCGGAAGTCTACCGACGCCGAAGCTACCTCGGTGTTGGCCGGCAGGTCGAAGTGCAGCGGCTGCTTCTTGATACTCAGGTCCTGCTTCAGCAGCTGGTGGGTGCCGTGCTCGCGGGCCACTTCAATGAACAGCGTGTAATTGCCCTGGGGCACGAGGTTGCCTTTGTCGTCCTTGCCGTCCCATTTCAGGGTGTACTTGCCTGGCGAGCGGGTGGCGCTGGTGGTGGAGCTGAGCGGGCTGCCGGCGGCCGAAAACTGGGTGTAGTAGGTGGCGTACCAGAAGCGCATGTCATCCAGCCAGCGGGGCTTGTTATACCACAACGCTATCTGGCGCACGGGTTGCTTCTTCTCGTCCACCACCCACACGGCCACGAAGGGCCGGTGCACGCGCATGCCCTCAATGGTGGCCAGCTCCAGGTTCACGGCCACTTCGTAGTCGGGGTTCCAGGGCTTGTCTTTGGTCACCGTGGCGGGCGTTTTGGCGGCGGGCTTGGTGGCGGGCAGCTCCAGCTTTTTCCAGCCGGCGCTTTCCAGGCGGCGGCCGTCGGCGGTGAGAAGCATATACTCGGCCCCGGGCACGGCGGCCACCAGGGCCTCGCCTTCCGCAGTCGGCAGCACATTCAGGGCCGTGGCCAGAGCGCCGGCATCAGTGGCATTATCGGCCGCCACGGTGGCGCTGATGACCTCGCGGGCAGGCCGGCCCGTGCGCGGGTCGACGATGTGGGAGTACCAGCGCCCGCCAATCAGCTCGCCGCGGCGGTAGTTGCCGCTGGTGGCAATGGTTTTGCCGCTCACCTGCAGCTGCGCCACGGGCAGGTCGTTTTCGGCGTCGGCTTTAGGGTTGCTCACCGCAACCTGCTCGGTGTGCGCGCCCCGCACTAGGATGTCGCCGCCGATGTTCACCACCAAGCCGCTCACGCCGGGCGTGGCCAGGGCCGCCTCCGCCGCCTTGTTCATGATATAGCTTTTGGCGAAGGAGTTCAGCCGCAGTGGCGCGTCGGTGAGGCGCTGGGCCGTGTGGTTTTGGGCGTTCAGCACATAGTGCTGCTGGTGCACGGTGGCCACGGCCGCGGCAATCTCGTCGGCCGTGGGCTGGCGGTGTTGCTTGGCGGCATCGCGCCAGAGCTGGCCCACGGTTTCGGCCGAAGCATCGAGGGCGCCACCGCTTTTCAGGCGCCACTGCTCAAACAGCGAAAGCACCTCGTATAGCTCCGGCGACACGGCCACCGGTGCCTTGCCGGCCCGCAGCCAGCGGCTGAACTCGCTGTTGGCGTCGTAACCGCTCAGGATTTTGTTCAGGCGGTCTACCTCGCGCAGCGCGGCGCTTTCGGACTGGGCGGCGTGGGCTTCCGCGTCGGCGTCCAACTTGATTTCGAGCGAGGTGCCCAGCACGTTCTCATAGTCCGACACATAAAGCTTGCTGGCCCGGTGGGGCAGAAAAGCGAGGCTGCCGAGCACGGCCAGTGGCAGCAGAAAACCGGCGGCGCGGTTTGCAAAGGAGAAGGACATCTTGAAAATAGTCGGTTTAGGATACGGCCAGCGGTAAGGCCATTCAGCGCGAGAGGCTTGCTTTTATCATGCAAGCAAGGCAACCCCACGGCCAAATAACGCCACAAAATGGCCCTTCGCAAAAGACGAGCCAGGGAGTTTGCACGGTTAGTAAACAAGCGCGAAACCGCATTTGCGCCAGCTTATAAGTGCAGGGGCCGCTGAGCTTTAACTCCATGGATTCGCCAAGGTCATTAAACCATGCTGCTAAGCGGATAAATCGGAGCAATATGGCGTGAATGGAAAAGGCCATCAAGCTGCCACGAGAGCCTTTTTCTGTGGTCGTATAAGGCTCGGAAATTAGCTATTCAGCTGGATGAAAATAGTTAAGATTAGCCCTCTCTTGACTCTTTGGCCGTCTATTTGGTAGCTGATTATCTAATCTAATACGTCCTGCATTTAGTGAAGAAAAGCCACCGGTCTCCCGACGGGTGCCCTAATTCTAGTCATCTAACAAGAGGGGCCAAACCCTGCAGGAATCAATGCTGCAGCCTTCGGCCGATACCTCGTGGTTGGCCACTACAAGTGCTACGACTGCCACTCGCACGACTTCAAAACCAACAACGCCCTGTGGCTAGAAAAGAGCCAGCGAGAAGAAGGTGGAAGCATCGGGCGTTGGCATTAGAAAGGACAGGAGAGGGGTGAAAACCGCGTAAAGCAAAGCCAAAAAGCCCGTTCTGCTAACGTCAACAGAACGGGCTTTTAAAGCTCGTAGACAGGCGGATTCGCTTAGAAGGCTACGCCAAAGGTGATGCCGCTGCGCAAGCCAAACCCCTTGAAAGGGCCGGCATCGAATGAATGACTGGCGTCGCCGGCTTGCAGCGTGAGCGAGCCGCCATTGTAGGAAGGGCCCAGGAAGCCGTCGAGGGTGAAGCGGCGCTTAAACACAAACTGGTAGCCGGCCAGCATGCCACCGCCCACGGTATTGAGCGTCGCCTTGCCATCGGAAGTGTTGCCGTAGGGGTCCTCGAAGCCGTCCACGGCGGTGAGGGTTAGGTTCTGGTAGCGCAGGAAGGGAGCCAGGTAAAAGCCCTCAAGCGCCGTCTTGCTATCGGAGAGGTAAAACCGATACTCGGGGGTGAGCGCAAAGCCGGTGATTTTGGTATCGCCCGCGCTCCAGGCGGTGAACAGGCCGCCGAGCTGCACGCTCTGATGCTCGTTCACCTTGTGCTCGATGAAAAAGGAGCCGGTGCGGACCAGCGGGCTCAGAATATTTACTTTCAGCGCATTGGTTTGGGCCGAAGCCGCGGTGCTGAGGCCAAACAGCGGGAGGAGGGCCAACAAAGCTTTTTTCATGAGTGAAACAGAATGGAAGTGGGTACTTGGTTGCAGAAAATGGTGTAGAAAAAGCTGTAGAAAAATGCTGTAGATGAGCCTATTGCAACGTCAAGCGCCGTGTGATAAGGCCGTGCGGAGTTTCGAGGCGCACTGTGTACACGCCCGCGGGCTGGCCGCGCAGGCTGATGGTGCGGCTGGCGGCGCCCGGCGCCGCGGCAGGGGCGGTGAGCACGAGGCGGCCCGTGAGGTCGTGCACTGTCACAGGGGCTTGCAATAGGGCCGGCTCCTGGGGCGCGGCCAGGGTGAACAGGCCGTCGGCGCTGGGATTGGGAAACACCGAGAGGCTGGCGGCCGCGGCGGTTTCGGCCCGGCTAGCCAAAGCGCTGCCCGTCAGCTCGATGTTGTCGACGGTGAGGGCGGTGCCCACGGTCAGGTTGCTGCTCGAGCCCGAGGCAATCATGATGTAAACCGAGTCGGGAGCCGCGTTTGAGGCGTATTGCAGCGGTACGGTGGCCAGGGTGTAAGCAGCCGCGGGTTGCAGCAGGAAGAGAAAGCCCGAGGCCACCACTTCGGTGCGGCCGTTGGCCCGGCGCGTGAGGGTGACGCCGGCGAAGGCCGAATCCGTGGCCAGGGCGGGGCCGCTCAGTTTGTAGCGCAGCTGCAGTGCAGCGGGGTGGCCCGTATATGGCATGCCGCCAAGGTTGTCGAGCGCGGGGTTCAGCGGGCCGGTGCCCAGCACCAGGGAGCCCGGAATGGCGGAGGACCCCAGCATGGACTTGGTTTCGAGCCGGGCGGCAAAGCTGCCGGCGTACTTATCGGTCGTTTTGCTGGTGGTGCCGGTGGCAAATGGAATGCCTATAACGGCCTGCAAAATGTCGTCGGTGGTTTGCCAGTTCTGGGCGTGGTTGGCCGTGGGCCAGGTTTCGAGGTTGCCGTTCGGCACCGTCTGGGCGTGGCTGCGGGCGCCCACAATGAGCAGTGCCAGCAGGATGCAAAAGCGTTTCATAAGAATGCAGAAAAAGGTGTGGGAGGATGGAAACTGCAGGATTAGCGCAGGTAGATGACCGGAATCTGGGGCTCGCCCAGGCCGCTTTCGTAGCTGCCGCTGCCGCTCGATTTGAAGTAGTTGCCGGGCAGTGCGGTTTGGTAGGGCGCCGCCAGGTCGGCGCTCAGCGTCAAGGCTTTGGTGATGCCGTTGAAGTTGCTTTGGGCCGTGATGCGGTACTCGCACTGCGGGATGTCGGTGAGCCAGTAGTTGTACTGGGCCGGCGAGGCGTTCACCACCGTGAAAGATTTTTGGATAACCTGCGGGGCGCTGCCGTCGAACAAGGTGGCGCCGGCCACCGGCGTGAGCGTCACGGTGACTTCGGTGCCGGCGGGCAGGGAGTTAAAATTCGAATCGAGCGTGCCAAAGCGGAAAGCCCCGCCGAAGTAGCCCGCGCCCGGCGACATGGAGGAGATGGGACGGTCGGGGATGCGGCCGCTGAGCTGCCACCGGAAGTTGCGCACCGTGCCTTGGGCCGTGGTCGAGAAGGCGTCGTAGTCAGCGGCGTTGGGCATGCCCATGCGCAGGGTGTAGGCCTGGCCTTTGTAGGTGGTTTCCTTCCAGGCATAGATTTTCCAGCCGCCGAATTCTAGCTTTGGCATGGTGTAATGGCCGGTGGCATCGGTGTGCACTTCGGCCTGGCTGTGGGTCACGTCGTTTTCGGCGCGCACCAGGGCGCCGGCCACGGGCTGGCCTTTGGTGTCGAGCACCACGCCGGCCACGGTGTAGGCCGCCTGGCTGCCACTGCCGCCGGTGTTGCCGCCAGAAGGGCTAGGGGCCGGGTCGCCGGTATGGGTGCAGGCGGCCAGCGAGAGGCTGCTGCCAGCGAGCAGCACAGTCAGGGTGCGGAATGAGGGAAAGTTGAACATGAAGTTTGCAGAAAAGAGAGTGAGAAGAGGCGTTGGGGGAAGCTGCACCAGGCTGGTTTTAAGCAGCTAGCGGAATCACTATGCCGCTAATGCGCTGCGTAAATCCTGTACAAAGCTCCCCGAAGTGCACTCGTCGCACCACCCATTTCTGCGTGAATTGTCAAAAACTTTCCCTGTACTGTGCAAATAATATCGTTAAGTGAAAAGCAAAATTGGCGCTTTGAGGCAAACGGCAGCCCGTGCCCTGCTGCCCGCAATTCAGCAGCATAGATTTAGCGGCTCAGCCAGCTTTTGGGCATGGTCAGCTGGGTCGGCTTGGGCTCGGGCCGGGCAGTGGCCGCAGCCGGTGGGCGGCAGGCCCATGTGCTGGGCCCCCTTTGGCTAAGGTTTTGGTCCGCCTTACGGGCCGTGCCTGTGCTGAGAAGTTGAAGAAGCTCCGCATTTTGGGAGCGCACACTCAGAAATCAGCAGGCCAGCTCGACGCGCAGGCCGGCTTGCACGCGCTGCGCCTGCTGCAGGTGGCGTTGCTGATGCACTACCACGAATTCGAGTGCCTCGCCCAGCCGCAGTTTCAGCAGCCGGAAAAACTCCACAGGCATGGCCTTGCGGTTGAGGTCGGTGTGGCGGGCCTGAGCCAGCAGCTCCAGCAGTCGGGCCTGGTGTTGGTCAAACTCAGTCAGGACTTCGAGGCCCAGGCGGCTGCCCAGCGGGTTCAGGTGCTTGAGCGTGCTGCTCTTCTTAGCGTTGGTGGGCCGCATCATGTCCACCGATTTGCGGCCCAGCCAGGTGTAGGCGACCTCGGCCGATGTGGCGGCGGCGGGCCGACCCAGGGCTTTGGCAAAAGCAGCGTTGTAGTAGCGGCTGTAGCGGTTCAGGTGCTCAAGGCATTCGAGAATGCTCCAGCTGGCGGGCGCGGGCCGCTGGTTGAGCAGGGCCACATCGAGCTTGGCGAAATCGGTTTGAGCGGTGGCGCGCAGGTCGGCTACAGCGGCTTCGAGGGCGGCGAGGAAAGGAGCGGTTTGCATGAGGATGGAGGGTGCAGAAAAAGTTGATTAACTGCTGCAAAGTTCTGGCCCTCACCCACCGCAAAACCTTGACCGGAATCAAGAATTAGCGCAGTCGGCTCAGCGTTTCGGGCGTCATGCGCAGGTAGGAGGCCAGGTACTTGCGCGGCACCACCTGGAAGATGCGCGGGTTGCGCTGCCGCAGACGCGCCAGCCTTTGGGCCGGCTCGGGCAGCAGCAGGTCGATTTCGTGCTCCATGCGGCCCACAAGGGCCTTTTCCAGCTCCGCGCGCCAGAATCGGGCAAAGGCCGGGCAGCTTTCCACAAAATCCAGAAAATCAGCCCGCCCGATGGCCAGCAGCTCGCTCTGCCGCAAGGCCTGAATGGCGTATTCCGACGGCTGCCCCGTCACGAACGATGGAAACGAACACAACAGCGAGTTGGCGTGCCCGAAGCCCACGCAGGTTTCCTCGCCCGGCGTGGTGGGGTAGTAAATGCGCAGCAATCCGTGCCGCACAAAGCACAGCCGCTGTTCCGCCTGCCCGGGCTGCACCAGAAAGTCGTTGCGCCGCAATAGGATGGATTGGTCCCAGCGCGCAGCAAAATCGGCTACTTCCTCTGGGCTTAAGCCAGGAATCTGGCTGAGCAAAGCGGTGAGTAAGGTGCGGGCGTCGGGAGCAGGCATGAAAGGGTAGTGTTATGGCAAGAACGGTCATGCAGAGCGCAGCGAAGCATCTTTACCTAACAACGTAATCATTTACTGCTGCGGTAAAGATGCTTCGCTGCGCTCTGCATGACGTTCTTTATTCCCAGCTTACAGTTCACAGCTATTCAGCAGCGGGAGCAGCACGGCGGTGTGCTGTTCGGTCTGTTCCACGCGCAGGCGCTGTTGGCCGAGCAGGTGGTATTTGGTTTCCAGCTGCGCAAAGCCATTTTGGTTGGTTTCCAGGCGGATGGTTTTCTGCTGGCGGTTGTGCTGAATGCGCAGTAGTCCCTCGCTGTGCGCCGTGATGGTGATGACGAGCGGTGTTTTCGGCAGCATCACGTTGTGCTGAATCACGTGGTCGATGACGGCTTGCAGGCTCAGGTGGGGCAGGTAGTGGGTGGCAAAGCCCGGCGGCACCCACACGTTGATGCGCAGGCCGTCACCGTAGCGGGCGCGCAGCAGCGAGGCGTAGGTACGAATAAACGCGAGCTCGCCCTGCAAAGGCACCAGTTCGTGCGCAGCATCGGCGGCCGTGCGCGGGCGGGCGTTGGGGCCGGCTTGCAGCAGGTAGCGGTACACGCGGGCCAGGTCGTCCACAAACTGTTCGGCCTGGGCGGGGTCTTCGCCAATCAGCAGCGATAAGGAATTGAGGCTGTTGAAGAGAAAGTGCGGGTTGAGCTGGCGCTTCAGCGTATCGAACTGGTGCTGGAGGTTGGCCCGCTTCAGCTCATCGTTGTCGGCCTGGTGGCGGTCCCACTGGCCGTAGGAGTAGAAGATGCTTAGGGCCAAGCACAAAAACACAGCGAACAACGCGCCCAGCACCAAAATGGGCTCTACCGCCGCCCTCGTAAAGCGCACGCCGGTGGCCGGCACCAGGCTGTATACCCACACGTCGAGCACGGCCAGCCCGGCCGTGAGCCCGCCCACCAGCGCCAACATGGTGATGGTGCGCGGCACGGCCTGCCACAGGTGCGGAAACCGCCTCACGGCCCAGCGCACCGCCACCGTCAGCACCACCACGGAAAACCAGTACAGCACTGCCACCAACAGCGTGCCCGCCACAAACGGCCGCCATCCCCCAAAGTAGCGAGCCCCCATCAGGTAGTAGTTGCCGAGCGGAAACAGCAACGGCATCATGGTGAGGTGATACCACCACTCCGGCTTGGAGAAAAAACGGGGGCGCAGCTCAGGCATGTTTGGTTGAGGTAGCGTAATACAGGACGTAATGCGGCGCGCAAAAAGAAACGTCATGCTGAGCGAAGTCGAAGCATCGCTACCGCGCAAGTAATCCAATAGCTTGGGTTTAGTGTTGCGGTAGCGATGCTTCGGCTGCGCTCAGCATGACATTCTAAAATCAGCATGACGTTCTATTTGCCCATCCACGTCTTGAAGTCGCTCACTTTCTCGCGGCTCACAAGGGCCTCCTTCTCAAAGTGCGGGCGCAGGGTGAGGGCCAGGCGGTTGCCGAAGTAGGGCTGCATCTGGTCCACGGCCTGGTGCGTGACAAGCATGCCGCGGTTGATGCGGAAAAAGCGGGCCGGGTCCAGCGCTTCGGTCAATTCATCGAGGGTGTAGTCGACCAGGAATTTCTGGCCCGTGTGCGTGCCGAAAAAGCTGTACCGCTCGTCGGTGTAGAAATAGGCGATGTCGCCGGTTTCGACGGAGAGCATGCGCTGGCCCTGCCGCACCAGGAAGCGCTGGCGGTACTCGCGCGGCGCCTGTTTCTGCAGCTGCTGCAGCAGCTTGTCGATGTTAAGGGCGGCGGTTTCGGGGTTGGCGGGGCCGCGCAGGTCCTCGTATTTCTGCAGGCTGCGCTTGAGCTCGTCGCGCTGCACGGGTTTGAGCAGGTAGTCGATGCTGTTGATTTTGAAGGCCTGCAGCGCGTATTCGTCGTAGCTGGTGGTGAAGATGACGGTGCTGCGAACGGGCGTGCGCTCAAAAATCTCGAAGCTCTGCCCGTCGGCCAGCTCGATGTCCAGGAAAATCAAGTCGGGCTCGGCCTGGCCGGCGGCGCGGCGCGCTTCAAACCACTCCACCGTGTCTTCGATGCTGGCCGTGACGCCCTCCACGGCCAGGTCGGGGGCCACTTCCTGCAAGAGCTTGCGCAGCTTGCGGACGGCCAGTTCTTCGTCTTCAACAATCAGGGCATTCATAAATTGGGGGGAGTTGTGGCCAGCAGGGGCAGGGTGACGGTAAAATAGCTCGAATCGGCCTCGATGACGGGCTGTTCGGCGGGGGTGAGGAGCTGGTAGCGGGCCTGAATATTGGCCAGCCCGATGCCGGTGGACTCGAAGCCGCCCGCGCGGGCGGCTTTCTTCTGGAGGTTGTTGCGCACCCGCAGCCGGCCCTGCGCGGTGGTGGCAATGTCGATAAGCAGCGGCCGGTGGGGCAGAATCACGTTGTGCTTCACGGCATTTTCCACCAGCAGCTGCAGCGTGAGCGGCGGCAGGCGGTGCTGGCGCAGGCTGGGCTCCACGTTTACGCTGAGGTGCAGGCCGGGGCCGTGGCGGGTTTTCAGCAGGTGGTAATAAGAGTCGATAAAGGCCAGCTCGCAGTCCAGCGTGGTCAACTCGTCGTGCCGCTCGGCGCCGTTATCGGGCTGGCCGGGGGCGGGACCGTGGCTTTGCAGCAGGTAGCGGTACACCCGCGCCATCTCGTCCACGAACTGCTCGGCCTTGGCGGGCTCATCGGCGATGAGGGAGGATAGAGAGTTGAAGCTGTTGAACAGAAAGTGCGGGCTGACCTGGCTTTTCAGGCCCTGCAGCTGGCCGCTGAGGTTTTCGCGCTTGAGCGTTTCGCGGTCCATTTGCTGCTGCCGCCACTGGCTCAGGGCGTGAAACGACTCGTAGAGGCCGATGACCAGCACCAGCGCAATCAGGTTCAGGGTGTACACTTTCAGCAGGGCTGGGTAGCTCACCGTGGAGCCAAACAGCCGAAAATGGATGTACAGCGCCGCCACCATCGCCAGAAACACCCCCGACAGCGTCACGTGCGCCAGCAGCGTGAGCCCCACCCGCCACAGCGTCTGCTCGAAGCGCGGCAGGCGCTGGCTGATGCGCTCCGACACCCAGTTTTGCGCCAGAAAGGTAGTCGACAGCAGCACCAGATTTAGCAGCGTGGCCCCGGCAAACGTGCGCAGGCTATGCCAGTAGGCCGGCCCCACCAGCAAGTAGCTGAACAGCACCAGAAACCACGGCATCGTGAGGGCAAAACCCCAACGAAGGCGGGAACTGAGCTGGGCCGGAAACTGCGGCATGGCGAAGGACAATTCAGGAGCCGAAAGCACCAGGAAATAGGAGTAGCGAGGGAAAGATAATCAAGTGAAAACCGGGGCCCAAACGGGCGGATTTGTGGCCTTGGCCCGTCCGCCGCGTAACCCCCGAAATTGAATGCCGAGCCGGTTGAATCCTACCTGTCGGCGCATGAGCTGCACTGTTCAGTGCGTGAATTGTAGGGGAGGGCGCTTGAACTGTGGCGAGCTAGTCCACCGCCGACATGGCCTGAGCACCTGGCTTCGCGTGGTTTGAAGAGTTCAGCCAGGTATTGTCAAAAAGATGAAAAATAAATGTTTAGCGGTCAAGACAAGCGTTTCAGGGCCACCGTGCTTCAAAGTTGCAGGCGCTTAAACCGGGGCTCAAGCTGCAGTTGCATCAATTGCGAATTTGCCAGCCTCAACTGCTTGGTGGTGCGCTCCAATAATGCTCAGGTAGCCGGCGCCAGCAGTGGCACCGTTACGGTGAAGTGTTCGGCGTCGGCCTTCACCAGCGGCATGGCTTGGGCCAGCAGCTGGTAGCGGGCCGCAATGTTGGCCAGGCCCACGTGGTTGGAGTCGACGCGGGTGTTTTTGGGCTGGGTGTTGTTGCGCACGCGCAGCCCGCCGGCGGGGGTGGTGGCAATGTCGATGAGCAGGGGCTTGTGGGTTTGGATGACGTTGTGCTTCACCGCGTTTTCCACCAGCATTTGCAGCGTGAGGGGCGGCAGGCGGTGGCCCAGAAACTCCTCCTTAACGCGGATGCGTAGGTGCAGGCCGGAGCCGTGGCGGGTTTTCAGCAGGTGGAAATACGACTGAATAAAGGCCAGCTCCACGGCCAGCGGCGTGAGCTCCTGCTCGTTGGTTTGCAGCAGGTAGCGGTACACGTTGGCCATCTCGTCCACAAATTCTTCGGCCCGGCGGGGCTCGTCGGCAATGAGCGACGACAGTGAGTTGAGGGTATTGAACAGGAAATGCGGGTTAACCTGGTTTTTCAGGCTCTGGAGCTGGCCCTGCAGGCTGGCCTTGCGGCGCTGCTCGAAGTTAATTTTGCTGGCCTGCCACTGCCCCAGCAGGTAAAACGCCTCGTACATGAGCACCACCAGCAGCAGCACCACCAAATCGAAGGCGTAAAACAGCAGCGGCACCAGGGTCGGCTTCAACGAAATGCCCAGCGTGCGCGACACCCACTCCTGCGTGCGGGGCACCACTTTAGCCGTGGAAAAAAATTCCTCCACCGAAATGGTGGTGCCGAACAAGTGCAGGTAGGAAAACAGCGCCACCGTGGCCACCAGAAAGCAGGCCGACACGGTCAGGCACACCAGTACGTTGGCGACCACCCGGCGGCCGGTTTGGTGCAGGTCGGGGTAGCGCTGCACCACGGCGCTGGTGGCCCGGTTCAGCCCCCAAAACCAGCGGTCGACCAGCAGAGCCATCAGCAGCGTGGCCCCCACGAAGGACACGGGCCGGCTCAGGTAGGCCGGCCCCACCAGGAGGTGGCACGTGAGCGGCACCGCCCAGGGCAGCACCAGCACGCGATGCCAGTGCTGGCGGAACCGGAACCGCCCCAACCAGGAAAGTCGAGCGGTTTGCATCAGGACGCCAGCAATTGAACCGCCACCGAAAACTGCGCCTCATCGGCCTCCACCTGCACGGCATTGGGGCAGCCCAGTTCCTGGTAGCGGGCCTGCAAGGCACCTAGGCTTTCCGACGAGTTGGCCACGCGCACCGAGCGGCGCTGGCGGTTGTTGTGCACGCGCACCTGGCCGGCTGTTGTGGTGGCCACGGCAATGCGCAGGGGCCGGGTGGGCGACACCACGTTGTATTGAATGGCGTTGTCGACCAGCGTTTGCAGCGTCAGCGGCAGCAGCCCATTCGCCTGCTGCCGGTCGAGGGCCGGCAGGGGCGCAATGTCGAGCTCCAGGCCCGCGCCGTAGCGGGTGCGCAGCAGGTAAGCGTAGGAATGCAGGTGGCGCAACTCGGCCTCCAGGGTGGTGAGGTTGGGCTGGCCGGGCAGCAGGCCGGGGCGGTGTGCCTGGAGCAGGTAGCGGTACACCTGGGCCATCTCGTCCACGAACCGCTCGGCGTGCTGCGGGTCTTCGCCGATGAGGACGGACAGGGAGTTGAGGCTGTTGAAGAGAAAGTGCGGGCTGATTTGCTGCTTCACCACGTCGAGCTGGCCCCGCAGCTCCTGGTGCTCCAGTTGCTCGACGGCCAGCTGGTTGGTTTGCCACTGGTTGAACGCCAGCGACACTTCAAAGAGCGCCGCAACAAACACGTTGAAAATCATGACCGATACCACTACCCAAAAGGCCTCGGAAGCCTGGAAGCGGTAGCCGAAGAGGTGAACGGCGTTGAAAGTCCACATCGTGAAAAAGGTGCCGAGGCCGGTGGTCAGGCCCATGGCCAGGGCGTAGGCGCCGAAGCGCTTCAGGCTTTGGTGCGGTTCGGGGTAGCGCTGAAAAACGCTCTCGGTAAGGTAGTTGAGCGGCGCCAGGCAGGCGGCGGCCAGCACGTACAGGATGGCCGTCGCGCCGAGGAAGGTTTGCCAGTCGGCGAAGTAGCGCTGCCCAAAATACACATAGCCATACACCGGCACGCACACGGTGGCAATCCAGCGGTAGAGGCTAGTCTGGCTCGTGCTGGGCCGCAGGCCTTTCAGCAGGATGCGCAGCAGGAGCGGGTCACGCGGCACGGCCGATGGGGCAGAAAGCAAGCTAAGAATACCGGGCAAAATTAAATGGAGCGCCTAGTGGGCGTGCAGAAGCTAAATTACAAGGACTGTTCGGGTTATCACCCTCCGGCCCGCATGGATTGCACCATTTCGCGCGTGAACTGTGCAAACCGCCGCGCGAACTGCGCGACCAGTTGCATGAACCGCTGTGCGTAGAGTAAGGAGACGTAAGGCTGGGCGGAATTAAACCACTGACATTCAGATTGAAATAGGGGACGGGTGTGCCGTGGCAGGTCAGTTGAGTGCAATTGAGGAAATGCTGCTGCCAGTTGAAGTCCTAATTATTCCGGTTCATGTCATACAAACTGCAATTGGCTGCACGGGCCGTTGGGTACCCCTGCCCCGGCCCGGAATCTTTGCATCGTCAACTGGCCAACGGAGCTGCATACTGATGCACTCCAAAAGGGTAGCTGGCTCACAACCTGCATACTAACACCTTTTTTCTGCAAACTCATTTTTCACACCCTCACATTTTTTCTGCAATGAAACGCTTCGCCCTCCTCGCCCTCTCCGCCGCCACGCTGCTCGCCACCGCCTGCAAAAAGGACTCGGAAAACACCCCGGCCCCCCAGCCCAAAACCACCGAGCAGCTGCTCAGCGCCAATGTGTGGCGCATGACGGCCATCACCGCCAACCCCGGCCTGCAAACCAGCACCGGCGCCATCGTCACCGACATCTACCCCTTCGTGCCGAACTGCACCAAGGACGACACCCAGCAGTTCGTAGCCAGCGGTCAGTTTAAGATGGACGAAGGCGCCAGCAAGTGCGACACCAACGACCCGCAAACCACCACCGGCACCTGGACCAGCGCCAAATCCGGCAACGACACCAACGTGAACGTGACCGTGAGCGGCGGCACCCTGCACCTGAAAGTGCTCGAGGTGAGCGACACCCAGTTGAAGGTGGTCACCAACGACGACGTGTTCGGCATTGGCACCGGCACCAGCGTGGCCTACACCCTCACCTACACCAAGCAGTAGGGTTAGGCGCACGGCATAGGCCCAGCATTTTTCATCCAATTCATTTCGTGGTGCGGGCGGCCGGAGGCTCACTTCGGCCGCCCCAAATGCTGCCCCGCCGCTGGGGCCAGCCACTGCTTTTGCCCATTTCATCGCTGCACTCCCCACTGCTCCTTCCTTTTTTCTGTCATGAAAAAAATATTCACTTTCGCCCTAGCGGCTGCCCTGCTGGCCGGTCAGGCCCAGGCCCAAACCCGCCCCGCCGCCCGCCCGGCTACTCATCCAGCCGCCAAATCCCTCGTTAAGCGCCCTGCTGCCCCTGCGCCCAAGCCCGCCGCTATGCCCGCTGCCCAGCCGCAGCCCGCCCCGGTGGCCGCCGCACCGGTAGCCCGCCCTGCCGAAGCCGACCGCACCAGCAGCCCGGAGCCATTGGGTAAAACGCTGTCGCTGAAAAAGGCGGCTGACCGCTCCTTTAGTAAAGGCTCCAGCGCCCTCAACCTGGGCGTGGGCTTCGGGCTGGGCTACAACTACACCACCGGCAGCAACACCTCCCAAACGCCTGCTCTGAGCCTGAGCTACATGTACGGTGTGGGCAATGCCGGCCCCGGCGCCATCAGCGTGGGCGCCCTGGTGGGTTACAAGAGCATTACCTGGAAAGACGGCAGCGAAAGCGCTACGCTGCGCAACATCTACGCTGGGGCTCGCGGCGCCTTTCACTACGGCTTCCACAACCCCCACCTCGACGCCTACGCCGGCCTGGGCGTGGGCCTGCGCGTGGCGTCTTATACCGACAGCTACAACGGCGGCGGGCTCAGCCAGAGCCAGACCAACAGCGGCAGCCAGGTGGAAGTGAACAGCTTCGCGGGCGTCCGCTACTTCTTCTCGGAGGCCATCGGGGCCTTTGCCGAGCTCGGCAACGACACGAGCTACCTCAAGCTCGGCCTCAACGCCCGCTTCTAACTGATGCCCGGTATCTGCCTTTGGGGCTGCCTGCATTCTATACTCCTCAGCTTTCTCTCCCTTATGACTTTCTGCAAAAAACACCTCTCCGTACTCCTGGCCGCTGCGGCCGCACTGTCGCTGAGTTCCTGCGACTCTAAAAAGGACGCCGATACACCCGCGCCGACGCCCAAGCCCACGGCGGCCTTCACCTATACCGGCGGCGCCTGCCAAACCGGCTGCCCGGTCACGTTCCAGAACACGTCGAAAAACGCCACCACCTACACCTGGAATTTTGGCGACAACACCACCGGCACCCAGGCCGATGCCCAGGTGACGCACAGCTTCGCTCAGCCCGGTTTCTACCGCGTAAAGCTCACGGCCCAAAGTGCCGCGGGCACCGACACCACCAGCCAGCGCGTGAGCGTGGGCTGCGGCGGCGTGGTGCCCGTGACGGCCTCCATCTCCACCGCCACCACCTGGACGGCCTGCAACGTGTACTACCTGAACTCGGGCATTATGGTGAGCAACACCCTCACCATCGAGCCCGGCACGGTGGTGAAGTTCGGGCCCAACGCCGCGCTGGCCCTCACCGGCAACGGCCGCTTCGTGGCCAAGGGCACGGCCGCGGCGCCCATCTACTTCACGTCTTACCACGACGACGCCCACGGCGGCGACTCCAATGCCAACGGTGCCGCCACCGGCCCGGCCCGCAAAGACTGGCGCTACATGGATTTGAACGCCACCACGGGTTCGCAATTCGCTTACTGCCAGTTTATGTACGGCGGCAATGGCGGCAACACGCTCTTCTGCGACGGCGGCGCGGCCAGCATCACCAACTGCACCTTCGCCCACAACGGCGACGACGTGTCGGTAATCACCACGGCGGCCCTCAACGCGCACTCGGCCCAGGCCGGCACCGTCATCCAGAACAACACGTTTTTCGACAACGTCCGACCCTTGTCCATCACCTCCAACATCGACCTCGACGACTCCAACACCTTCCACAACCCCGCCAACGCCACTGAGAAAAATCAGTACCAGGGCATCGTGACGGAGTGGAACAACAACGTGAGCAAGCCCAACGTGGGCTGGGACGAAACCGAGCTGGCCTACGTCAACATCAGCAACATCGACATCGCCAGGGGCAAAACCCTGCGCCTAGGCAACAACGTCACGCTCAAGTTCACGTCGGGCCGCGAAGTGACCCTGCGCGACGGCCCGAGCCAGCTCCTCAACGCCACCGGCCCGGGCGTGACCTTCACCTCCTTCAAAGACGACAGCCGCGGCGGCGATTCCAACGGCAACGGCACCCTCAACAGCCCCGTGAAAGGCGACTGGAGCGGCATCTACCACGACACGCTGCCGGGCGCGTGGATGGGCTGGGCCAATCTTTACTTCGCCACTCACTAAGAAGACCGGTTGATAAGCACAACAGGTTGGTTTCGCAGGTAGTGCTTGTCTGGCACTGCCTGCGAAACCAACTTGGCGTTTCCGGTCCCAAAAGGCCTGGCGAGAGCGGTATTGCTACCACTTTTCATGAACAGCTTTATGAGCACCCTTCTGTACACGCTAATGATTGTGCTGCCCGCGCTGGCTACGGGGGTGGCGCTGCGGGCCGGCGGCTGGTGGCGGCGCCTCTACGTGCTGGGCGCGCGGCTGCTACTGGGGGCGCTCATGCTGACGGGCGGCCTTTATAAGCTATCCGACAATCACATTCGGGGCATCATGGGGCCGCCCGTGAATCATGCTTTTCTGGCGAAATACGGCCTGGAGGTTTTCGCCCAGTTCATCGGGGTGGCGCAACTGCTCATTGGGGTGTTGCTGCTCACGCGCCGCTTCGCCTTGCTGGGGGCGGTGCTGCTGGTGCCCATGTGGCTTAACATCATCTTCCTGACCTGGTCGCAGCACTGGGTGGGCACGCCCTTTTTGGTATCGGGTTTCCTGGTGCTCACCGTTGGACTACTCCTGCACGACTACCACCGCCTCAAGTACCTGTTGTATCCCCCGGCCGGTGTGGCCCTGCAGGCCGTACCGCTCCAAACCGGCCCCCTGCCGGTGGAAGTGCTCTGGTGGCTGGGCGTGGGGGTTATTATCGGCGGCAGCCTGCTCTACCCGGTATCTTTCCTGCTCATGAAGGCAATCATGTGCGGCGGGGCGTTGCTGCTGGCCGGAGCCGGCTGGAGGCTGCGCCAAAGGCCCTGAAAGCGTAACCCACATCGATGGATTAGCCTCCCGAGCTGGTTAGTAGCGCCCCGTGTTCCTGATGAACTGGCTGCGCAGCCTAGGGTTTGGCGTTGGTGAAGGTGCCGTAGATGGTGTAATCCGTTTGACTGGGAGTGCCTACTTGCCAACTACACTTGGCCGAAAACATGCCCGAGAAAGCACCGTCGCTGGTGGGCATAATCGTGGCCACGTCGTCGGTGAACAAGGCGTAAGGCGCTAAATCGGTGTAGTATGCTCCGTTAAAGTAACGGTATGCCGTTGCGGGCTGGTCTTTGCCTTTGATGAAGGTGAGCAAGAGGTGCTCTTCGCCGATGGCTGGTTTGGGAGTAGTGGTAAAGCGTACCTCTAGCTGGTCGTTTAAATTGTCGGAAGTGGTGACCGTACGCACTTGCGCCGTGATTTGGCGGCTCGTCGCCGCGCCGCTGCTGGCGATGCGGCCGTTAAGGTCGTAGCTACCGGCGCTTGGAGCGACTTTGGGGGGCGCGTAGGGGTCTGATTTTTTGGAACAACCGGCACTCAATACTAACAAAGCCGCAACTGCCAGCGAAGGAAAAAACGGTCGTGCTTTCATAGAAATGTTTGTTAGAACAGTTGAACTGGCCGCGCAGTAGCTGATGCTTCATCAGCAGCATTTAGAAGTCGCTGGCAGCTTTGCCTTTGGCTTGCATGGCTTGTTCTAAGCTGGCAATCATTGCCTTCGCCTTTTCGTCGGTCGTGCTCTGCACCTCGGCCCATGCCCTCTTTAAAAAGCCTTTGGGCGTAGTGGGCTGCTCTAGTGGCCCCATAGACCAGTCACGCACCGGCAGCACATTGACATGCTTAAAATCGGTCATCACAAATTTGTAACGGCCGTCTTTCACGAAAAGGGTCTGGGTATGCACAACGTAGCCGCAAGGCTGGTGCTTGAAGAAGAACGGTATGCCGCCTTTTGCAATGATTTCTCCGGCTGCTTTATCCTTCAACTGCACGACATCATTGGCCGACTGGTAGGTCTTAGCCATCCACTCCAACGCCCGGGCATACAGTTCGTCTTTGGTGGCACCTGGGACTTCAACAACGGCGGTGTAGGTCATCAGGTGCGTATTGGGGTCAATAGGCAACGCAGGAGCAGTTTCCGTTGTGCCCGCCTTCTGAGCGTAAACTGAGGGGGCGGTTGTGAGTAAGGCTAGCGCGAATAGAATGTATTTCATCGGATTTAATTCGGGCGGTTGAACTGACTCTGGTAAAAAGCAGAGCGCCAAGACGCGCAGGGCAGGGCGGGAAAATGGAAACTTAAAGATAACGTTTCGGACCCCCTGTCAGCCGTGACTGGATTGCCTCGCAAAAGATTAACGGCCCTCTCTGCTATAGAAACTGCCACAGGATATAACGAAAAAGGCCCTCACGCTAGCGTGAGGGCCTTTTCTGTGGTCGCATAAGGCCCAGAAATAGGCTATTGAGCTAGATGAGAACAGATAAGAGTAGCCTTCTCTGGTCTCCTTGGCGGTTCGCGCTGCAGGCTATTGTCTAGTCTGATGCGTTCTGATATAAGGGAGAGAAGCGACGGGTCCCCTGACGGGTCCCCCGAAGAAAATCGACCAAATCGCGTTGAGGATACCAGCGTCAGATATACCACCCTTTTCGTAAACGAACGTTCAGCTTACCGAACAAGACAATTTCGTGTGGCCTGAGGGGAGGCGACGACCGGACGGGTGCGTCAACGGGCCGGGGCCTGGCCCGCGTCTGGTGCCGCCCCCGGCCATCCCCGGGCTTTTCCCCCGCCGCGCCCGTCCGGGGTGTGGGCGCACGAAGAGGCGCGTTCGCCCACGCAGGGCGGCGACCACCCGCCTTGCCACGCGAGGCGCAAGGGCATTCCCGTGCCGCCAAGATTAGGGGTTTGTCCCGGCGAATATCCGTAGTAAACCGCGGGCCACCCATCGAGCAGGGACGTATAGTAAGTATAATAAATATTAAATCCGTACGCATACCTATGATGGAGGTGCGGTTGGGCGCTTAACGGGCGGCTTCTAGGGTTTCGGGGCATTTACTGTTGAACCACTCGTATGCACAACCACCGACCAACGGACCGACTCGAATATTTCAGCGACGCCGTGCTGGCCATCGCGGCCACCTTGCTGGCGACCGAACTGCCCAAGCCCGACACGGAAACGGGCCTGCTGCAGGAGATGGCGAAGCTCTGGCCGCATTACGCGGCCTTCGCGGCGTCTTTTCTCTTCATCTGCATTGCCTGGTCCAACCACCACAACATGTTTGTGTACATCAAGCAGACGGACCAGTACCTGCTGCTCCTCAATACGTTGTTTTTGCTGTTTGTGACCCTGCAATCCTTTACCACCGGGCTGTTGGCCCGGCAGGTCGGCCACCCCGACGAACGGACGGCCGCCTTGATTTACCACGGGACGTTGGTGCTGATGACTTTGTTCTACAATGGCACCTGGTGGTACGCCATCAGCCGGGAGGAACTGGTGCAAGACGGGACCGATAAGCGGCTCATTCGACTGCTGACCAAAGAATACGCCATTGCCCCAGCGCTGCACCTAGCGGCTTTGCTCGTTTGCTGGTGGAGCGTTCCGTTTAGCATCGTCCCCGTGGTGCTGCTGTACGTCTACTTTGCCTTGCCGCGGCTGAGTGAGAAAAGGATGAAACAGGAAAACCCAACGCCGGAATAGGCATGCACAGAAAACCATTAGGTTTTAATCCTTTAATAGACTACATTTAAAAAATCATATTAATTAATTCAGACATGACGATGACGACAAAAGGGTTACTCGTTCGTTTAGAGGCGAAACATGGCAAAGACGACGCGGTAGAAGCCTTTCTTTCTTCTGCCCTTCCATTGGTACGACAGGAGGCCGGTACAACAGCCTGGTTTGCCGTTCGTTTTGGCCGGTCTGAATACGGCATCGTCGATTTTTTTCCTGATGAAGCGGCCCGCGAGGCACACCTTAACGGAGCGGTTGCCAGCGCCTTGCGGCAACAAGCCGCCGATTTATTTGAAACCTCTCCGGATATCCAGAAAATAGAGGTATTGGCCAGCAAACTACCCTCCCAACCGCCCGCTGAGCCGAATACAAAAGGACTGTTGCTCACCTTCAAAGCAAAGGAGGGCCACGAGCAGGAAGTGGTTCAATTTTTAAAAGATGCCCAGCCGTTGGCCATGGCCGAAGAAGAAACCATTGCGTGGTTTGCCATCCGCCTGCCGAATGGGGAGTACGGCATTTTCGATGTTTTCCCGGACAACGGGGCCCGTTTGAAACACCTGGCGGGCCGCATTCCCCAGGAATTAACCAAACACGCGCTTTCGTTGCTGGGTAGTTTCCCGGACATGGATTTGCTGAAGGTAACGGCGGAGAATTTTAATCCGTGATTAAAGCAGAAACCATAGGACTGCTTCGGCCGCAGAAATGACCGTTAAAGTGAACGAGAGGGCGCCATTCCCATACTTGGGGTCCTCTCAGAAAACGGAATAAATAGCACATTGAGGGATTCGACTGAGCGTTTGGCACATAACTCAATCCGGTCACCTTGGCTGCGGCTTTCATGACGCCCCGATGGCGCAAGTGTTTTATAGAGCGTGACTTTGGAGATGCGCGGGCGCTGCGCAATTTTGTTCACCCCGAGTTGCTGCTCGCGACAGAGCGTCTCGGCCACGGTGGTCGTCCGCTCCGCTTCTCCTGCTGGGTCACGCCGACGACCGCATACCCGGCCGCGCGCTTCAGTCATGCCCCACGAGCCCCACTTGGTCGATGCCCAGCCGGTTGAGCAGGTCCATGACATCCTGCGTCTGGGCCGTGGTATACCCAGCGGGGCGACGTCTGGAAAGACGGAACTGTCGCAGCCGCGCATGGACGGCACCAGCGTCTGGTAGCCAGCCACCAGCAGGGTTTCCACCATGCCCTACCGGCGGCGCAGCAGCCAGAGGGCACCGGCTACCAGCCCTACTACAGCTGCGGCAACGGCGGCACGCGGCACAGGGCGCGGAGTGGGCACTGAAGCCGCCCCGGCGATGTCGCGGTCGTGAAACGGCTGCCGGGAAACCGCCGCCAGAATCAGGCGGGCAGTTTCGGCGGGCTGGTCCCACTGCGGAAAGTGGCCGCAGTTAGCAAACCAGTACAAGCGGGCGTCGGGAAAGGCCGCTACCGCCCGCGCCGCCTGCCGGGGCAAACACACCCGGTCCTGCCGTCCCCAGCCAATGACGAGCGGCGGCAGGCTCCCCTGGGGGGCTCCCTGCTGTTTCTCTCCGTGGGCCAACGCATCAAGCAACTCGCCAAACACGGGCGTGTGGCCAAACGAGTACATTTCTTCCTGGGCCTGCCGCGCCGGCACGGCCCAGGGGCGGGCCGAAAACTGGGGCAGCAGCACCGTGCGGCCCACGGCCGAGCCCGCCAGGGCCGGCATCACCGGCTGCAGGACTTTCACCAGCCGCTGCGACAAGTCCACAGAATGGTAGAAGACCGGCACCTCCCAGCCCTCCCAGAAGCCGCCGGGGTCCAGCGACACCACCGCGCCCACGATTCCCCCCCCGCGCCGGGCCAGCTCCAGCACCAGCCGCGCGCCCATGGAGCTGCCCACCGCGTCGATGCCCAGCAGGCCTTGCTCGGTCAGAAACGCCGTCAGCGCATCGGCCAGCGTGCCGACGGTGTGTTTCCCGGTCAGCGGGGCCGAGTCGCCATGGCCGGGCAAATCCACGGCAATGACTTCGTGCTCGGCCGCCAGCTGGTCCAGCACGGTGTTCCAGGAGCGCCAGCTGCCGCCGATGCCGTGCACCAACAGCAATGGCGAGCCGCTGCCCCGTCTGATGTGATGTAGTGTCATGGTCAAAAGAGTGTAAAACGCAACCCGGTACCCCGTGAGCAGCCGGGTGCGCAAAATAAGAAAGGTAAAAAAGGCCGGCCCTGCGAGTAGCGGAGCCGGCCTTCGGAGGCAGTGCGGGCCGCTAGCTGGCCTGCCCGCCGCGCACGTCGGTGCCGGTGGCAAAGTCAATCAGGTCGCGGTTGAACTTGTCCTTGTCGGTAATAAATAAGCCGTGCGGCGCGCCTTCGTAGGTGATGAAGGTGGCGTGCGGCAGGTACTGGCTCATGCGGTCGGCGCTGTTTTTAATCGGCACCGTCTTGTCGCTTTCGCCGTGGATAACCAGCGCCGGAACCTGAATGGTGGCCAAGTCCTGGCGGAAATCGGTTTCGGCAAAGGCATGGCCGCAGGCCACGGTAGCCTGGTGTGAGCCCAGCGCCGCCAGCCCAAACGACCAATCGAGCACGGCCTGGCTCACCGGCTTGCTCAACGCCCCTTCGCCGTAAAACTGCTTGCCGAAGGTCTGCAGGAAATCGAACCGGTCTTTGGCAATATTCTCCTGGATATCGTCAAAAGTCGACTTGTCCACGCCGTCGGGGTTGCCGTCGGTTTTCAGCAAATAAGGCGTCACCGACGACACGAAGGCCACTTTGTCTACGCGGGCACCGCCGTGGCGGCTCATGTAGCGGGCCACTTCGCCGCCGCCCATCGAAAAGCCCACCAGCGTCACGTTTTGCAGGTTCAGCGTGTCGAGCACCGCTTTCAGGTCGTCGGCCAGCGTGTCGTAGTCGTAGCCCTCGAAGGGCTTGGTCGAGTTGCCGAAGCCACGGCGGGTGTAAGCCACCACGCGCAGCCCGTGCTTGGGCAGTTCGCCCAGCTGGTAGGTCCACGCCTCGTGGCTCTGCGGCCAGCCGTGGATGAGCACTACCACCGCCCCTTTGCCCTGGTCGGTGTAATGCAGTTTGATGTCTTCGCCGTTGGCATCCTGGCCGGCTTTGATGTAGCTCATGAGATGGAGGATTAAATAAGTTGAAAGATGCGTGAAGCCTATTTGCTGTCGGTGTCGAGGCTTTTCAGGTAGGCTACCAACTCGGTGCGCTGGGCGGGTGATACCACGTAGAAGGGGTGCGGGGCCGTTTTGCCGCGCTTTGGGTTCAGCAGCTCGTCGAGGGTAGGCACCGAGTTGTCGTGCAGGAACACGGGCTTGCGGGCCAGGTCCAGCAGCAGGGGCAGGGCGTTGCCGCGCGGGCCGCCGCCGGGGCTGGCATCCACCACCACCATCTTGTCGTCGAAGGTGCCGGGGGCGTTCTGGATGGGCGTGAGCGGGGCCTTGCGCTGGGCAATTACCTTGGGCGCATAGCCGGGCCAGATGACGTTCATCGGCACCAGTTTGGGCTGCACCGCTTCACTCTGGTTGGTGTTGTGGCACGAGGTGCAGTTTTGCGCCACGAACAGGGCCCGGCCGCTGGCCACCTGTGCGGCGTTGGTCATCACGCCTTTGGGCGCGGGCAGGCTGTTGACGTAGGCTTGCAGGTCGCGCAGCTTCTGCTCATCCACGCGCTTGCCGGTGGGCGTGGGCGGGTCGCCGGGCTTGCCTTTGAGGGCGGCTGTTACGTAGGGGTAGCCCGAAACGCCAGTGGCGGCCAGCACCTTGGTGTAGCCGGCCAGCATGGAATCGCCGGCCGCCGCGCCCAGGGTGTGAATGAACTGCCGGCCGCCGTCCGACAGCAGGTTGCTCTGGTCGAACAGGGCGGTGTACACCGTGTTGTTGAAGTCGTTCAGGTCGCTGTTCTGGCCCGATGAGCCGTAGGGCGCGGCCAAGTCCTGCCGGAAAAAGGGCGTGATGTGAATGGGATTGCCCACGCCATCGGGCGAGTCGTCGAACGAGCCCACGGGGTAGTATTTCGGGTTGCTGAAGTAGGCATCAAACTCGGCTTCGGTCGATTTGGGCGTCAGGCCCTTGGGTGCCCGGCCGATGGTGCTGCCATCGGGCATTTGCAGTTGCGCGGTAGTGAAGAAGGCCCGCGTATTATCGCAGGTAGCCAGCAGCTTGCCCACATTGAGCGAGTGCTGCGTGGGCCCGTCGATGCGCTTGCCAATGGTGCCCTTGCCCGTCAGCTCATACAGCGACTTGTCGGTAATGGTGTGGCACAGCGCGCAGGTCACGCCCACCTTCGCACCTTTCGGCACCATGCCAATCACGGCGTTGGCCTTCACCAGCGCGTCGAGCGTGGCGGGGTCGTTCAGCCTGGGGGCTTTGGCGGGCGAGTGGTCGGTGTTGACTTCTTTCGCCAAGGCCGCTTTTAAGTCGGCGGGCATGGCGTCCACGTCGAAGTTCACGCCGGCTTTCAAGGCGTCGAGCACCGTCATCTTGGCGGCCTTCATGCCCTGGGGCATGCGGGCGGCATCGGTCCAGAAGCCTTCGTCGCCAAAGGTTTCGTGGCGGAACACCTCGCGGCCTCGCTCGATGTTACCGACTTGCAGGGCCGTCGAAGTCGTGTCGGTTTTGGCGGCATCGGCCCCGGATACCGCAGTTTCTGTTTGGGTTGAGTTGCCGCCCTGGCACGCGGCCACTACGGCCAGCGCCGAGACAAACAGCGCGGGGATTCGAAATTGGTGAAGGTGCTTCATAAGGCGAGGCGTTGAAAAAAACGAGCAGATAGAACCGGGAATGGGTTTAGATGCAGAGGCGAGTCAGCGTGCTCATGGCCGCCCGGGCCCGGGTTTTGACGGTGGCCAGCGGGATGTTGAGTTGCTCGGCGGCTTCCGCCTGGGTGCAGCCGCCGAAGTAGAGCAGGTCCAGCACCTCGCGCTGCCGGGGCTTGAGGTGGAGCAGCAACTCGCGCAAGCCGATGTGCTCGGGGTTGAACGTGCTAGCGGCCGAGGCCAGCCGCACCTCCCCATCTTCGAGGGGCTGGGTGCTACTATTGAAGCGGTGGCGAGGATTGCGCAGCGCGTCGATGGCTTGGTTGCAGCACACCCGCACCATCCAAGTGAAGAGGCGGCCGCGCGCCGCATCGTAGCTACTGATGCTGAGCCAGACCTTCAGCAGGCCTTCCTGCAACACGTCCTGCGCCAGGTCCCGGTCGCGCACCACCCGCAGCACCACAGCCAGCAGGTTGGCCGCGTAGCGGTCGTGCAACAGGCGCAGGGCGCGCTCGTCGCGGGCCAGCAGACGCTGCACCAGCCTGGTTTCTTCCGACTCCGTTTCCGGTGGCAGCGCACCGACGGCGGGCAAGGCCTCCGGCAGCGGACCTGATGGAGAAGCATAAGCAGCCGGCTGCAGGGTAGTAGAAAAGAGCATGAAGCAGCCGCGTCTTGCAGCGAATAGCTTGGAAAAGCCTCCGTTTCAATCCAGAGAATGCTCCGGCATACGTGCCTTTGTCAGCTGCGAAGGGTATGCTGTGACGAAACGGCTCTCAACCGGGACGAACTGCCCGCCCCCTAGCCCGCGCGTGACCCCCGGCTAAACACTGTGTAGTTGAATAAACTGCTGAATGACTCCGGTATAGCTGCGCGAAGAAGTCAGGTGCGTCCCGTCGAGTAGCTTGAGCAGGTATTCGCCGTGGGTCCAGGGCCGCAGCTCCTGCACGTGCTGGGTATTCACAATCAAGGAGCGGTGAATGCGCAGGAACAGCTGCGGGTCGAGCTGCTGCGCGAGCTGGCCCAGGGTGGTGCGCAGCAGGTGGGGCGTGCCCTGGGCGTGCACCGTCACGTAGTTCCCGGTGGCTTCCAGGTAGGCTACCTGCGCGGTGGGCACAAAATACAGGCGGCCCGGCTGCTTGATAAGCAGCTGCGCCGGGAAATGGCCCGCAAGCGGCGGCAAATCTGCGGGCGCGGCAACCGCCGCCCCGGCCCGGTACTGGCCGACGCGGTGCCGGACGTGGGCCAGGCAGCGGGCAAACCGGTCGGGGTCGAGCGGCTTGAGCAGGTAGTCGACGGCATGGGCCGCGAAGGCTTGCAGCAAGTAGTGGTCGTACGCCGTCACGAACACTACCAGTGGCAACGCCAGCGGCGGCAGCTGCTGCGCCAGCTGCAGGCCATCAAGGCCGGGCATGTGCACGTCCAGAAACACCAGGTCGACGGCAGCCGGCTCCTGGGCCAGCACCTGCAGCGCCTCCGCGCCCGAGGCGCACTCGCCCTGCACCGCAAAGTCCGGGTGGTCGGCCAGCAGCTGCCGGATGCGCCGGCGGGCCAGGGGTTCGTCGTCTACTATCAGGGTCCGAAACGAACTCACGGCTGCGGCGAAATCAGGGTAGTAAACGGCAGTTCGAGGCGCACCACCGCACCTTGCGCCGGGGCCGCCTCCAGGGCCAGCGCGTAGCGCGTGCCATAGAGCAACCGGAGCCGCTGCTCGGTGTTGGCCAGGCCCACGCCGTGGGGCGTAGTCGGGTACGGCCCCGGGCCGGAGTCGCGCACTTCCAGCACCAGCTGGTCGCCCCGCCGGTCGGCCCGGATGTGGACGCTGCCCACGCCGGGCGCGCTCAGCCCGTGGCGCACGGCGTTCTCCACCAGGGGCTGCAGCAGCAAGTGCGGCACCACAGCCAGTTGGGCAGCCGGCGTCACCTCCACCGAAACAGCGAGGCGGCCGGCAAAGCGCACCTGCTCCATTTCCAGGTACAGCTCAATGAAGTGCAGCTCCTGCGCCAGCGGTACCTGATGGGCATCGGTGTGGTCGAGCACCAGGCGCAGAAACTCGCCCAGTTTGGCCGTCATGCGCTGCGCGGCCCGGGGCTCGTCGCCGATGAGCGTGGCAATGCCGTTGAGCGTGTTAAACAGGAAATGCGGGTTGAGCTGCTGCTTGAGTACCTGCAGCTGGCTCTGCGCGAGCTGCATTTCCAGACGGCTGGCCTCCACGTTGCGACGCTGCCACCTGGCGTAGTAGTCAAGGGCGTACACCACGAACAGCAGCATCCAGTAGATGGGCACCCAGAAGTTAACGCCCGAGAAGATAGCCGCCCAGGAAACCGGCGCCTGGGCATTGCCCACCAGAAAGAGCGCGCTCAGGAACACGGCCCGGTAGGCAATGGTGAGCGCCACGCTGGCCGCGGCGTGCACCAGCAGGTAAGGCAGCCAGTGGGCCCGGCCCGCCGTGAGGTCGAAGCGCTGGGCCAGCACGAAAACCAGGGGCGTGAGCAGCGTCCCCGTCAGGCCGTAAATCAGGGGCGCGAGCAGCAGCGTGCGCCCGTGCCAGGGCGCTGCTCCGATGAGGGCCTGCGCATACACCAGCACCAGCATAAAAAGCGTGAACAATCCCCAGGCGGCCGCGATACGCAGCCAGGTGAGGCGGTGCAGAAGGAGCATGCGCGGAAACCAGGTGAATAGGTCCCAACGGGAAAACCCAGCTCCGAGTTGAAACGGGATGCTTCACGGCCCTATATGCCGCCACCCAACAGGCATCGCACCGGCCCTAGTCACCCTGGTAGCCACGCGCGGCAAGGGCATTGTTCAGGCGCGGGTCGCGGGGCTGGTCACCGGCTTTACCGTTCCGTGTAGGCCATGCGTGCCCACGGCCCGCCGGTGGACGAAGTGCTGTTGCCCCACTTATCGCCGCGGGGCTGGAAGCAAATTAACCTGAAAGGGGACTGTTCGTGGTGCACAAAACGCGCACCCGGTAAGCTTAAGCCCTTATGGCCCCTTTCCAAGCCTTAACGTGCTATTTATTCCATTTTCTGAGAGGGCCCCCACTTGGTTCGGCCCGTTCGCCTGACCGTGCTTTTGATTCTTTTCAGTGGCGCTTTCAGGACGCAGCCTAATTCGAGCAAATACTTGCGGGCAGCCTTTACGGCGTTGGCTCGTGCGGCTGCCCCACCCAATCAGCGGAACAATCGTCTGAGAGGTCGCCTCGCTAGGTGATGCGCCCTTTCGCCAGGGTTTGTCGCTCATCGGTTGTCATGTTTCTTGAACCGACGGAGCAAAAGTAGCAAGAACGCTCCTTTAACTGAACGACTGAAGTCCACTGTCTGCAAGTTCGGCAAGAGCCTGAAACCATCTGTCTTGGCGTCTGCCGAGTTTAAGAAACCCGTCTACGATTCAAAGTTTACGAAACGGCATTAGGGGATGAGTTTCGTAAACACGACTATGCCCGGAGGGACTAATTCTACTTAGCGCTTACCGATTGTCATAAAAGACCCCGTTCAAGTGGTTGACCATTCCAGGCTTTTCAACGGCATGGACTGCCCTCTATTACCAGGCACCTCCTGCACCAATCGCGCTGAACGCGGTCGAGTTCGCCCCCGTGGCCGGCGAGTCCGGTTGTGATTAAGGCGAGTTCAGGCGGTTTGTGCTTACCCAACGGCGGACTCTGCCGTTGTTTTGAGCAGTTGGGCTACTGGTAAGTAGCCTGTTGCCTGTAAACACGTGAGCCATGTAAGAGCATGGCTGTGTTTTAACCGCTTATCCAGTTATGATACAAGTTCCTTTCCACCCAATGGTAGCCGGCGTATTCGTGTTCGGCATCGCCGCAGCCTGTAGCTCCACTCCCGACCAAAAAAATGCCAAAGCTGCGGCTCGGACGGCCAACGAATACGCCGTGCTTACGCTGACGCCTCAGACGGCCAACCTACACGTTGATTACCCCGCCTCGCTGCAGGAGCAGCCCGGTACGGGCAATATGCGCGCGTATTTCCTGGTGAACGAAAAAGCCGTTCAGGCATTCGAGTGGCACTGGCAGGACAGCACCATGCTGGAACTACTCTGGCAAATGAGCAACGTGCAGTTGGTGCTTCCCAACGGAACCGTGTACGCACAGCGCGGCCGGGTGGACAGAACCAAAGGCCAGGTTGACCCCGCAACCGGCTCCGTGGCGGTGAAAGCCACCTTCCCCAATGCCAACGGCGTGTTGCGTACCGGCGGGAAGGGGCTGGTGCGCTTGCCGCTGCAGATTCCCAAGGCCCTGCTCGTGCCGCCGTCGGCCACTTACGAGCGGCAAGGCAAGCACTTGGTGTACGTAGTGGGTGCCGACAACAAGGTGAGGAGCACCGAGGTAAAGGTGCTGCCTTTTGCCACTGACTCCGGGTACGTGGTGCAGCAAGGCCTGAAAGCTGGCGACCGGGTTGTGTTCAAGGGCGTGCGCTCGCTGCAGGAAGGCCAGCTTATTGTGCCATCCCTAGCCCCGGTAGTGGACACGGGCGAGGCCCTGTAGCCTCCCTCTCAGGTGTTAGAACGCCGTTCGGCTGCCCCGGCCGAGCGCGACAGCCATTATCCCGCTTTACCATTAGCCGAGTGGCATTTACTGCGGTAGACTGTCCTCCGTTGCTTGCCCTGTCGCAACGCTGGCAGGGCAAGCAACGGAGGACAACTCGTTTTATTCCAGCCCCCGCGCCGGGTGCCCACAAGGCCAATGCTGGCAGCTAGCCGCGCGTGTTTCGTTTGTTTCTGATGAATTTTTCACCCTCCTTCGCGATTGTCTCGCCCGAGCGGACGGCCCCTGGCGAGCGTGCCCGCATCGTGGCGGTGGCCCACGCGCTGTACGTCAGCCAAGGCATCGCCGCAGTATCGGTGGCCGACATTGCCGGCTGCCTGCGCTTATCCCCCGGCCGGGTGCTGCACCACTTTCCACACAAGGCCGCCTTGATTGGTGCGGTAGTGGATGCCCAAGTGCAGGCCATTTACCAGCAATTATGCCTGCACCGGGCCCACAGCAGCAACGCCGTGGAAGAATTGCTGGCGCTGCGCAACTGGGCCAGCGCGGAAATGAAGCCCGGCTTGGTGCCTTTCTTCCAACAGCTGGCGGCTGACTTCCCCGCCGAGCAGCAGCGCTGGCAGTCGCACGTAGCGGGTTTCTCCACTAAGCACTTGTGCCACAACCTGCGTTGGGGCATTCAGCAATGCCTGTACCGCCCCGACCTGGATGTGGACGCGCAGGCGCGGCGCTGGTGCGAGAAAACCCGCATTTTTCGCACAGCGGCCGCCATTGACCGGGCTGACATGCACCGCGCGCTACTGAACAACTTTATCGCGGCCATCGTGACACCGGCCGGCGCGCTGGCCGTGCGGCGTCTGCAAGAGGCGCACCCTTTCTACTAGGCCTTGGTCAGCGCCCTTTTCATCTTCCATTATGCGCGTGCCCTCCCCAAAACCCAATGGGCGTGAGCCACTAGCTCAGCCAATAATCCCCGGTCTGGTCAGCGGCGCCGAAGCGAAAGGCAGCCTTCTGCCCGACAGAGGCGGTGCGAGCGTGTGGCGTAAAGCGACGCGTTATGGGCTACTCCACGTCCTTTTGACGGCGCTGGAGGGCTTCTTAGAAGCAGGCTACGATGTAGACTGTTTTTTCTCAGGCGTGTGGCTGTTTCCTGCCATCAATGCCCTAGCAGCAACTGCGGATGCAGCTGCCCAAAGGCCTCAAGTGCGCTTACCCTTCTCTTCTTCGGCCGTTCACCCACGTATACGGCGGAGAAATCGGCGGGCTTCTAAGCGGTAGGATTACAACCCGTTGAAGCACGTGTCGTGTTGCGAAAGAGAAAGTAGGTGGCCGTTTTTTGCTTTACGTTAAAGGTTCGATTAACAGAACGAAGTTTCGCCAGCCGGACCGAATCCGTGCACTAATGCAACGGTTGCCGGCCAGGGCCGGTCATCCGGTCAACCAACTCTTTCAATCGATGCAAAAGTCCTTACTTATACTGGTCCTGCTGATGGCGGGATGCCAAAAGGCTGCGGACGTAGCCCCGAGGCGGAGCCGGCCGCTGATGAGGTGGTGATTGCAACGCAGGGGGTAACGCCGGCTGCGGCGTGGCACAGGTGGGGGCCAGCACCCGGCCCAGGTGCGGCGCGTGATTGGGCCCTCGGGCTATGAGCCTACTTTTTTAGCCTACCAGCTTGATACGGCCCTGTGGGTGCATGAAAACCGGACGCTATACGTGCATATTCGCAAGCCACAGCTCAACGAGGCTGTTGTTTACAAGGCCCTCGGACTAGGCTACGCGGCGTTTACCGTAATGAGCGCCCGCATAAAGCCCGGCAGCAGGTAAGCAACACTTAGCCTAATAACTCAAGGAGGTTCACCGAAAAGGTCATGCTGATTGCCAGTGCAGTCATTTGTCGTCGTCTACGCTTTGGCTATTGCTATCAAGGCGAGTTCGCCCACGAGTAGGAAACCTAACAAAAAGGCCAGCAGAAGGTTGGGCAACCGATGCTCCACCCATTCGCTGGTAACCATCGGGAGCGGTGTGCTGCCGACGGATTGGCGGGCGGCGCGGGCCACCCGACCGGAAAACCAGTTCCACAGCCGGGGGTACTTCATCGCTTGACAAGGGGTTTAATCCGACGTTTTTAAAGCGGTTGGCAGCCGGTTTGGCTACAGCGCTGGCACAACTAGGCTGCGCCGACGCAGGGTGTGAGCGCTGAAATAGCCGAGCACATGGCCCGAAAAGTTGGACGTTGGATTGGCCGGGGCCGCCGAGCTGCCTCCCTGCAAAATCTGGCTCAGGGTGGCGAGGTAACCATGCACTCCGGCGTCTACGCATTGCATGTCGACCCGCACGCTGTCGCCGACGAGGATGTCATCCGCCTCGTCCGCGTTGCGGGCAAACAGCGGACGGGAATTGGCTTTGCCGTCGGTCAACTCGTCGTCCTGCAGAAAGACCGTTTTATTGAGGCGGCCGTTGCGGTACTGTCGGAACAGGTAGAAGTTGCGCACGCCGGCCGGGTCCTGAAATTCGGGTATGAGCTGGATGTTGTCGCCCCCAAAGCTGGATTTCTCGGCCCGCAGGCCGGTAAGCGGAACCGCCACGGGCAAGGTGGCCGTGGCCACGTAGGTTTCGCCATCCACTTCTACCCGCAGGGTATAGCGCCGGCCCGGCTGGCCGGTCAGGGTGCGCCCCTGGTACCGGCCGGGGGTGCGGGTGGCGGCCAGGGTTTCGAATCCGCCTGCGTCGTCGCTCAGGGTGACAAGGGCCCCGCTAACGGGGGGGAAGGTGTTGGTATCGGTGTACGTGGTGCTGCGCGAGAGGAGCACGGTGCAGGGCTGGCCGTCGTCGGCCAGGTTGCCTTCAATCATGAGCCGGGGCGCAGCCGCTTTCAGGTCGAGGTCAATCACTTTCTGGCAGGCGGAAGTCGCGAGCAACAGGCCAGCCGCCAGCAGGCGGGTAAAAGAGCAGGTGTTCATGGGAAAGTAGGGAAATGGCCAAGAGGCGCTCACGCTTTGCGTCAGTGCCCGGTAGTAAGCCGTCTTAGAAATTGAAATTGTAGGTGGCCGAGGGAATCATGCGGAACAGGGCCGTTTGCAGGGCCTGGGTGCGGGTGGCGTCGTCGGGCACCGTTTCGAAGGTGATGGTGTAGGGGTTTTGGCGGCCCAGCACGTTGTAGATGGAGAAGTTCCAGCTGTGGTGGAAGCGCTTGCCGGGCTGCTGGGGTTTCTCGAAGGTGGCGCCGAGGTCGAGGCGCTGGTAGTAGGGCAGGCGGTCGGCGTTGCGCAGGCCATAAAGGCTCGCGGTCTGGCCCAGCGCCTGGTACTTGCCCACGGGGTAGGTGACGGCGTTGCCGGTGCTGGCCACGAAGGTGCCCGACAGGCTCCACTTCGGCGTCAGCTCGTACACGCCAACCACCGACAGGTCGTGCGGCCGGTCCTGGCGCGCGTTGAACCACGCCCCGCTGTTGATGGCCGTGAATTGTCGTTCCGATTTGCTGAGCGTGTAGCCTACCCAGCCCGTGAGGCGGCCCGTGTTTTTCTTAAGCAGCAGTTCCACGCCGTATGCCCGGCCCTTGCCGTAGAGCAGGGTGCTTTCCACGTCGGTGCTGGGGCTGAGACGGGTGTTGTCGCGGTAGTCAATCTGGTTTTGCAGCCACTTGTAGTACACCTCGGCCGAGAGCGAATAGGCGCCATTGGGGCCCAGTTGGCGGAAGTAACCCGCCGAAAGCTGGTCGGCCAGCTCGGGTTTCACATTGAGCGAAGTGGGGATGTACAAATCCGTCGGCGATGAGGCGGCCGACGTGCTCAGCAGGTGCAGGTTCTGCGCGTTGCGGGCGTAGCCAACTTTCAGGGCCGTGTTTTCTGCGAGTTGGTAGCTGGCGGCCAAGCGCGGCTCTAGGCGCAGGTAGGTCTTCACGAAGTCGCCCGTCGCGTAGTGGGTACTCGCGAGCACCTTGCCGGCCGGGTCATACGTCGAATAATTGCCTTGGCCCAGAAGGCTGAAGCCCGACAGGCGCAGGCCGGTGGTGAAGTCCAGTTTTTCGGTGGCCTTCCACTCGTGCGACACGTAAGCCGCCGTTTCCAGCGAGTGGTTGGTTTTGTCCGGGGTAGAATTGATATCGGCCGTGGCCGCGGCCGAGATGCGGCCCGGCGTGATGGTGCGGTAAATACCCTGGGCCCCGAATCGGAACGTCTGGCTGGCGCTGGGCGAGTATTCAAAGTCCTGCTTCAGGTTCCAGTCCTGAATTTTAGAATCGATGTTGATGTCCTGGTCGCTGGAAGTGAGGCGAATGCCGAAATCGTACTTGCTGTAAATGAGCGAAGTGTTCGAAAACAACTGGTCCGTGAACAAGTGGTTGAGGCGCAGCGTGGCCGTCTGGTTGCCGTAGTTGCTGCCAAAGGCGCTGATGCCCATCACGTCCTCGCCCAGGTAGCCCGAGAAGTAGAGGCGGTTGCGCTCGTTGAGCCGGTAATTGGCCTTCACGTTCAGGTCGTAGAAATATAGCCGGGCATCCTTGGTCGTCTCATTCGAAGAGGCCTTCAGGAACAAGTCGGCGTAGGTGCGCCGGCCGGTCACCAAGAACGAGCCTTTGTCCTTCACAATGGGACCTTCCAGGGCCAGGCGCGAGGCAATGAGGCCCAGGCCGCCGCTGCCGTGCAGCTGCTGGTTGTCGCCGTCCTTCATTTTGATGTCGACCACCGACGAGAGCCGCCCGCCGTATTGCGCCGGCATGCCGCCCTTGTACACGGTCAGGTCCTTGATGGCGTCGGAGTTGAAGGTGGAGAAGAAGCCCAGCAGGTGCGAGGCGTTGTATACAGGGGCCTCGTCCAGCAGAATCAGGTTCTGGTCCACGTTGCCGCCGCGCACCGAAAAGCCGCTGCTGCCTTCGCCGGCCGTTTTCACCCCCGGCAGCAGGGTCATGGTTTTGATGACGTCCTTTTCGCCGAAGAGCACCGGCACCTTGGCCACCTGCTTCAAGTCGAGCGACTCCACGCCCGCCTGGGCCTTGCTGACGTTGGCCTGGCTGCTGCGGCCGGTCACCACCACCTCGGTCAGTTCCTGCCCACCGCTGCTGAGCTTAAAATCGAGCCGCTGGCTGCTGGTAAGCGTGACTTTACGCGCCTGCGTCTGGTACCCCACAAAACTGGTTTCCACCGTGTAGGTGCCCACGGGTACCGTCAGGGTGAAGAAGCCGTAGGCGTTGGCGCCGGTGCCCACGCCCGGCAGCTCCAGGATGCGGACGGTGGCACCGGTCAGGTCCTCGCCGGTTTTGAGGTCTTTGATAGTGCCGCTCACCGTCACCCGGGTTTGGGCCTGGGCGGGTTGCAGACTTAGGGCCGTCAGCAGGCAGATGGCCGGCAAGCCCAGCCCGTTGGTAACATGGTGGGCACCCCACCGGCCGGCCGGAGCAGGCAGCGAGGCAATGGGCCCGGAGCGGTTGTTTTCCAAGGAATTAGTCTAAAAATTTTAACATTATCCAGGCCACTGTAAGCGCCCCGAACTGATGTCAAAACAAGACGTTTCGGCGCCCGATGGCTAGCCAAAACCACCCCAACTCGCCGAAACAAGCACCGAACTCGCCGTACTCTTCGCAGAAAATTGCCCGTCGGGCCGGTAGCTTACTGCCCCCCCAACCAGGTTTTCAATTCGGTCACGCGGGGCTTGGAAATCACGACGTCTTCGCGCGCGGCGGGCCGGAGGTGCACCAGCATCCGGCCGTTGTAGTACGGCTCGAGCTCCGCCACGCTGGTCCGGGCAAAGAGCACCTGCCGGTTGGCCCGGAAAAACTCGCCGGGATTGACCTGCGATTCCAGTTCATCGAGCGACACATCTAGGGCATATTCTTGCCCGCTGAGAGTGGTTAGAAAGACTAGGCGGTTGCGAATGGCAAAATGGGCCACCTCGGCCGCGGCAACGGGAATGAGCTTGGTTTTGTGCGGAATCAGCCAGCTCTTTTTATAAGCAGTGGCGCCCCCCAACTGCTGCACGGTGCGCAGGAGTTCGGCAAAGTCGGGCACGGGCGGGCTGGTGTTGGCCGGGGAGGCAGGCTCGGCATAGTGCTGCCGCAGGGCGTCGAATTTGTCAAACCCGCGCTCGAGCTTGGCGCGGGTGAGCGGCTTGAGCAGGTACTCGATGCCGTTTTGTTGAAAGGCCTGGAGCGCGTACTCGTCATAGGCCGTGATGAAGATGACCGGGCAGGTCACCGTCACTTGTTGCAGCACGTCGAAGCTGCGGCCATCGCCCAGTTGGATGTCCATCAGCATCAGGTCGGGGGCGGCGTTTTCGCGCAGCCAGGCCACCGCGTCAGCCACGCTTTCCAGGTGGGCCAGCACCCGGGCATCGGGCCGCACCTCGCCGATAAAACGCTGAATGGAACGGGCGGTACTGAGTTCGTCTTCTACGAGGAGGATGTTCACGTGGGATAAGGTTAAGCAGGCAAGGGAACGTACACCCGAAACTCATCGGCTGATTGTTCAACCAATACTTCCTGGTGATGGAGCATGCGAATCCGGCTGGTGAGGTTGCTCAACCCCACGCCGTTGCTGGGGGCGGCCATTGGGCGGGGCTGCCAGGTATTGCGCACCAGCAGCGTGGCCGGGGCCTGAAACTCGATGGCCACGCGCAGCGGGCGTTTGCGGGTAAACACGTTGTGTTTCACCACATTTTCGACCAGCAGCTGTAAGGCCAGCGGGGGAATGGTGCGGGCCATGACAGTGGCGGGCAAGTCGATGTGCAGGTCCAGGCTTTCGCCAAACCGCATTTGCAGCAGGTAACAGTACGAGCGCAGAAAGGCCACTTCCTCGCTAAGGGTAACGGCCGTTTGCTCGCCGTGCTGCAATGAATACCGGTACACCTCCGCGATTTCCTCCACGAATTGCTCGGCCGCGGCGGGCGCTTCGTGGATGAGGCTGCCGAGCGTGGAGAGGGAATTGAACAGGAAATGGGGGCTGAGCTGCTGTTTCAGGCCTTCGTAGCGCGCGGCCAGTTGCTCCTGCTTTAGCTGTTCGTTTTCGGTCGACACGTACTGGCTCCGCTCCATCGTTTCGATGGCCAATTGCACAACGATAATGATGAAAGCGAAAATCTGCGAACCGGCCAAGGCGTTAATAAGCCGGGGCTGCTCGTGGTGCATGCCCCAGCTGTGCGGCAGGAAAAAACGCACCACGGTAAACAACGCCGCGGCACTGAACGCAATGCCAACGCGCAACAGGATGTTAAGCCAGAGCGGCCGGTAGTCCAGCCAGTGCCGCAGCCGGTTGTCGCCGTAGCGCAGCACGTAGTTGATGGCCATCTGGAAAGCGACGCTCAAGGAGATGAAGCGAAACGCATTGAAGGCCGCTTCCATCGTCGTACCGGGCGAGAACGTGCTAATCCACGGCACCACCATCAGGCCCATCAGGGTGCAGGTGAAGAGCACCAGCCACGGGTATTGCCGGGGCGTAATTACCACCGGGGCCTGCCGGGCGGCCACGCCCCGCATCAGGGCGCCAAGGCGGTGCAGGTCGGAGGGGAGGAGCGGCATGCGATGGGTAGCGTAAAGCAGGCGAAATCGGTGGCGGCAAGGCGTACAAATTTGCAGCGGCACCAGGAATAAAAACAGTGGCAATACGGCAAGGCACTTAGCTGGCCAACCGGCAGCGGCTCCTGTCCGCAAGGCCGGTAACTCAGCGTTTCCGGGCCGGCACCGTTACCGACATGGTGAGCCCCACGTAGGCGGCGTTTTCAGCCTCCGCTTCGACGAGCACCCGGCTGGAGTTCTTCGCCGCCACCCACATGGAAACCGGCGTATCGAGCCCGCCCCGGATGCCCAACATAAAATAAGGGTTGACGGCGTACTCAAACAGGGCCCCGGTTTGCAGCGAAAGGCTGTTGGCTTCAAAGGTGCTGCTGAATCCTGGAACGGTGCCGGCACCAAACGAATGGGTGCTCATCACCTCCGTGCCCACGGAAAGCCAGCACTTGTTAGCCAGCAAGGGGCGGCGCAGGTGGGCCCGCAACGGCAGCAGCGCGTCAACCTCCCAGGCACTCTGCCCGAAGCGATGCCAGTAGGAAACCACGGGACTTATCGGTATTTTTACGGACGGATTCAACTGCACCGTCAGGCCGGCGCTGAGCTTCGTTTCGGGGGTGCGGCGGAGCGTGAGCAAGGCCGTGAGGCCCCCAACAAACTTCTCGGGCCAGTCGAAGCGGCGGCTCGCCCCCGTGACCGAGGCCAGGTACGTCACCGGCCGTTGCAGCAGCGAGTCCTGTCGCACGGCCGTCAGAGAGAAGGATAAATCTTCCCGCACGTAGGTGTAGGAGCCGCTTTCCCCGTTTGCGTCCGCCGCCCTTCTATAGCTTCCCTGCTCGCGCAAGTAATTGACGCCGGCCAGCAGCACCACCGGCGTAGTGATGAGCAAGGGGGCTACCCCCACCACGCGCAGTTGATGCCCTGGGGATGCTTCCCTATCGGCCGAGCGGCCCTCGTGTTCGGTTGTGATGCGGCGCGCCGGCAGCAGGCCCGACTGGATAACCAGCGGCCGCAGCATGGGCGCGGGGTAGACCGGCCGGGCGCTGTCGACCGGCAGCGCGGGCGTCAGGCGCGGGACGCTAGGCTGTGCCAGCCCAACCCGGGAACTTCCCAAACAGGCCACCAGGCTCAGGGCCAGCCCT
The DNA here is from genome assembly GCF_015694735.1 of Hymenobacter properus. Lineage (GTDB taxonomy): Bacteria > Bacteroidota > Bacteroidia > Cytophagales > Hymenobacteraceae > Hymenobacter > Hymenobacter properus. Next base: position 879,388 of record NZ_JADQDP010000002.1, read on the forward strand.
TTTGGCAGGTGATGACGAAAACAACGGTTGCGCGCATGACGATTTCTAGAACCAGATATGCGTGTTTGGACGCCCATTGCTAGCTGTCTAAAGAGGATGAGACCGCAAGCTCGCCCGTCCTTTCTCCCGACGCCAGCCCCATGTGCACCAACTCGCCCAAATCACCGCTGAACTGACCCAAATAGGACATGGCCGAAGTCATTCAAATGCTGCTTGTTACTGGTTTCATCTATACGCTGGTATGTGCCTTCTGCTTACAGATGGAACAGCTTGGTCGAATTTTTTCTGCTAAAAGGGCCCGATGGCAGACGCGCTCCGTTCGATTGAAGGATTGTTATCACATGCGCTGGTCGTCGGCTGCAAGGCTGTCGTCATGCCGCGCTATTTGACATAAACTCTGCCCGAATGGTACCGGGAACGTAGGCTTCAACGGCTTTTTGGAAAGCTTCCAGAGTCGTTGTGTCGGGCTCTTGTCCGTCTTCCAACGCGGCCCTGATGGCATCCCAGAACTCGACGTGGTTGTCATGAAAGCGGATAACCAACCGGTACACGTTGTAATCCACGTCGAAGATGGTGTCGAGTGCATCTTGGCCGGCAGCAATCTCCTCAAGTAATCGCTGTTTGCCTAACGCACAGGCCACATCCATTTCGAAGAACGAGTTCAAGTCAGCGTATATCATAGTTTACGCAAACGGTCCAATGAGCAAGTGCCGTTGCCGTCACCGGTTCGGCGCCGCATCGGCTCTAAATCGGTCACCGGTTCCGCGCCGGTTCGGCTGCCAGTTCGGTGAACGGAAGAATATCTTAGCCGACTGGTCGCGCTAATGCTACCTTCGCTCTGGTCTCTACGGGTAGGCTAATAAGCTCTTTCCTGGCAATGAACGGGCCCCAGTGCCTCATTTTTGGGGGAGTATAAGAACAAAACCCCGCCAAAAAGCCGCGACGGCCCGGCAGGGGCAGCGGCTTTTCGGGGGAAGCCATCCCCGGGCTTATTCAGCGTCGCCGGACCTGGAAACGGTGGGCTCTGGGGCGTGGCGGGCCCGGGCCAAAGCCAGCAGCCGGCCGGCGTCGCGGTGCAACGCCGTCGCCGCGCGGGCCACCAGTTCGTTCAGCTCCACCCCCGGCAGGGCCCCACCCAGCACGTTGATGACCGCGAGGCAGACCAGGGCGAGCCCCGCCGTGAGCAGCGCGGCTGCCCGGAACAACAGATGGGCGTAGAACTGGAGCAGGGGCATATAGCGGGGCGGCAAAAGCAGAAAGGTGAGTCCTTCCGGCGGGCTAATATATGGAAGAAACATAGGCCAGCACCCGCGCGGGTGGCCGTGTCCACTGGGTTGGTCGGCCTCCCTGAACTTGCGTTCAGGAAAACGGCGGTTTCGACGCATTATTCCTACCTGGCGCAGAGCTTCAACGCTTACGCCACCGAAATGTCAGCACTTTCCTCAAAAGGAAGGCACGACAGTTAAAGTACCTACACCTTAGGAGCTATTCTGTAACGGGCGGGGAGGGTAAAACGAAAAGAAACACAATTGCCAGACCGGGTACAACTAGAGTAGCGAGACTTGTTCTGTTTGCCAATTCGCTGCTCAGGAGGTAATTTGGGGAGGCGGGCCAGGTTAAACCCAGCGAAAACAACCCCGGCTGTTCTTAACAAGAATGACTGTAATACCCTTACGCGGCCAGAAACGCAGGTTTTCTATCAATTCGCACAACATAGCGCAGAGATTGCGCCCATTAGCATATGACTTCGAGCACTGGACTGGATTAAGGTCGTTCCCCGAGGTCTAAGGCAGACAGAACATTTCGCCTGCTTTCTCCAGGAAACAGCTCGCAACTAAATACGGAACAGCCCCAGACTTAATAAAAGCTAACGACACACGCTCCCGCGAGGACAGATTTCAAGCGCCAATATTATAGTAGGGATTGCGAGGACGTTACCACCCGCATGACGCTGCAATAGCTCTCACCTCAAACTATAATGGCTTTAAAATCCCACTGGTTTCGGTTAGTTTTTGCTCGGCTACCAGCCGGTCAATAGTTGCTGCAAAAACCTGCCTCTGTTCTTCGCTTGGGCGGCTAAAGCCCAACAGGCGGGTCGCTGGAAGGGCCACTGCTTCCCTCTCTATGGCGAAGCTGTCCCGCACCACCGTAAGTACGGACGCCGCCAATTCCTCGGGGGCAATAAAGGTGAGTTTGCGCGAAATGGCCGGCAAGGTACTGCGCTCACGTAGGGGAGCAGCGGAAGGCGGCATGGTTGGGGCCCACAGAAAGTCGCCCTGCTGCCGGACGCTGCCCATCTTGCCTGCCAGTCGAATCGCCTCAGCGACACTGGCACGTATGCGGGAACCCACCTGGGTGGCCCCGGTGGCAGAAGCTAATCGGCGTGTTACTTCATCTGCGTGAACAGGACTTTCCACGGCTACTACTTCCGCTACCCAAGCGGACAGACGGCCAGTGGGGTGTTGATGCAATTCCAACTGCCGAATGGCGGCCGGCAATTGGGCTACCTGGTAGGGCAAAGCTGCTGTGACCTCAGAGGCGGTGGGTTCTTCACGCTCTAAGCCACCCTCCAGTGCAGCGGCTGGTTCTACTTCTGGCTCATCGGGTTGGTCAAGGGCGAGGAGCCGGCGAGCTTCTTCAATCGCGGCCACGGCGCGCTCCGTTTCTCGGGCGGGGTCGCGGAACCAATCGGTGCTCCAGATGCGGTGCAGACGCCAGCCCACGGCTTCGAGTACCTGTTGGCGCAGCCGGTCCCGGTCACGGGCCGAGCGGGCTGAATGGTACATGGCGCCGTCGCACTCAATGCCGAGTACGTATCGGCCCGGCTGGTCGGGGTCCACTACGGCTAGGTCGATGTAGAACCCCTGGCTGCCAATTTGGGGGCGTATCTGGTAGCCTCGGGCCGTGAGAGCCCGGTAGACGGCTTCTTCAAACGGCGACTCCATTTCCCGGCCCGTTTCCTCGTTCTGGTTCAGACGGCCGTGTTGCGCAAAATTGAGGAAGGTTTTGAGCGCTGCTACCCCCTTGGCCCGCGTGCGGTTGAGGTCGAGGTCGTCGGCCGTCAAGTTGGTAAACACTTCGCAGCGTTGCTTGGCACGGGTGATGAGCACGTTAAGGCGACGCTCGCCGCCTTCGCCGTTGAGTGGCCCAAAGCTCATGGTAAGGTAGCCGTCCTTGGTGCGGCCGTAACCGACGCTGATGAGAATCACGTCCCGCTCGTCGCCCTGCACGTTTTCCAGGTTCTTGATAAAGAAGGGCTCGTGGGCGTGGCGATTGAAAAAGGCTTCCGTTTCGGGGTGCTGCTTGCGGCGAATTTCTAGCGCATCCTGAATAGCCTGGCGCTGGGCCGTGCTGAAGGCCACCACGCCTAGTGTGAGCTTGGGTGTGGTACGGGCATGGTGCAGCACGGCATCGGCCACGGCTGCCGCCTCCAGTGGATTGGTTCGCGTGGTGCCACGCTCGTAGTGCGTGTCAGGCAAGTGATGGTACACGAGGCCCAATTGGCCCTTGCCGCCGGGGCTGGGGAAAATGACCAGCTTGTCCTCGTAAAACAGGTGGTTGGACGCGGCAATCAGCGACTGGTGCAGGCTGCGGTAATGCCAGCGCAGCATACGCTCCGGCATCTGGCGGGCTTTGCACAACTCCAGAATGCTTTGGATATCGGCGGTCACGTTTTCTTCGTCGGCGTCCTCGCCCGCCCCCGTGAGCGAGTCAAAGAAGCTGGTGGGCGGCAACTGCTTGGAGTCGCCCACGACGACCAATTGCTTGCCCCGAGCCACAGCGCCCAAGGCATCGACGGGCTTCACCTGGCTGGCTTCGTCGAACACGACCAAATCAAACTCCACCGCGCCCGGTGGCAGAAAGCTCGCCACGGACAGCGGCGACATCATAAACACCGGCTTGATGGCCTGCACGGCCCGGCCCGCTTCCCGCATGAGCTTGCGCAAGGGCAGGTGCCGGGTCTTCTTCGCAAATTCGTTCTTGATGACGAGCATTTGCCCACCGGCCTGCGGGTTGGGCAGTTGGGCGTGGTGGTTCTGCATGGCCCGCACGCGGTTGTGGTAGAGGCTATCGCGGTCGGCCTGACGGAAACGGGTGGCCAGCTCCTCGTGCCCCGCACGCTCAAACTGGCGCAAGGCCGGGTGCCGCTCGTAGGCCAACTGTTGGAGGTATTCCAGCCAGGTTTGGCGCACGGCAGCGGCTAGAAAACGGGCTGCTTCTGACCAGCTTTCGGCCAGCAGGAGCAATTCGGGTAGCTGTTCCGTCTGGACACTGGCGGCCACGTTGTTCCATTCCGTCACTAGGCGCAAGGCCGGCAAATCGTCGGCCCAGGCGCTTAGCGTGGCCCGCTGCAAGTCGAATACCTGGAATTGCAACCGGCCGTTAGGGCCAAAGCGGCGGGCTTCGTTTAGGCGGAGGGCATCGGCTAGGCCCTGCACAGCGGTGCGTTGCTGGGCCAATGCTGCTTCTAAAGATGCTAAAGGGCTGGCCACGGCGTCAGAAGCAGTGGCTTGGGCGAGGTAGCCCACAAGCGCCTCCGGCAACTCGTTGCGGCTGATGCGCTGGTGCGTTACCGTCAGATAATCAGTCACGCGGCGGAGCGTCGCCCAGTCCGAGCGCAAGCCTTGCCAAGCCGTACCAAATAATGGGCCGGTCAGTGCCGTGGCCTCCGCAACGGTTTGGCTATGTCGGCTGGCCTCGTGGATGGCGTCAATTACCGTGACCACAGCCGCCGCCTCGTCGGGCAAGGTCGTTTGCCAAATGCTTTGCAGCCGCTTGCGGGCGCGCCGGTAATCGCCGCTCAGGAACTTCCACCACTTGTCGCCATAGGCCAGCAAGGCGGCCCGCTCCGGGAACAATTGCTGGCTCCAGGCTTCGGGCAGCAGCGTGGTATCATATTGCTGATGCAGCGCCGCGTATGCCTCGCCGGCTTGTAGCACCTCGGCTAGGCGGCTTCCTTGGTGCGCCCACGCTGCATCGGCGACGGCTGCACCCATCAGTGGGGGGGCCAACTGCGCATGGCGGGCAGCTGGCAATAAGGCTTCGGCCGCCGTTCGCTCCTCGGGGACCGGCAGCCCTAAGTGCCTTGCCAAGATGGTTGCGGCAGTTTCTAGGGCCTGTACCGCCGCCTGGGCGTCGCGCAATTGCACCACTAGGGCATCTTGGGCGGCCGGTAAGAGCACCGTCAGTTCGCTGCCCCAAAAGAGCAAGTTTTTAGGCACGCCCGTTTTCTGCAAGGTGGCTTGCAGACGGGTGGCCAGGGCTTCAGCATGAGCCGCGTCGGCATCCGTCCAACTGCTCAACCGGGCAAAGGCGATGCGCGGCAGCGCCACCGAACCGCGCTCCTCATTGAGCCGCAGTAATTCGCCTGTTACCTGCTGGGCAGTGCGACGACTGCGGCCTAGCGGCGCGTTTACGGCCAGAGCGTAGTCGTTTAGGGACTGGCGGTAGCGTGGGAGTTGGGCCATCTGGTCGGCCACTACGGCGGCTGTGGCGGGACGCCCCAAGCTCAGCGTGTGGCGCAGTTCGTCGTGCAACGCCTTCTTGTTGGCTTTGTGGCTGTGCAGTTCTAAGCAGGCTGCGCCCAAGCCCAGCGCATCTAGGCGGCGCTTCACCACTTCAAGGGCCGCCATCTTTTCGGCCACGAACAGCACCTTTTTGCCCGCGCCGATGGCTTCGGCCAACAAATTGGCAATGGTCTGCGACTTGCCGGTACCAGGAGGTCCTTGGATGACGAGGTTGCGGCCCTCGTGCACGGCAAGCAGCGCCAGCAGCTGTGACGAATCGGCATCTAACACTTGGTGTAGTTCCGCCGCCGGGCTTTCATTGTCCAGAAAGGCCGTGTCATTGACCGAGGGCGCTGCGTCGCGGAAACCCGTATCCCGGCCTAGCAGCGCCCCGATGGCCGGATGCTCCAACAATCCCTCACCGGCCGGCCAGGTCGTGGGGTCCAGGTCCCGGTACAGCATGAACTTGCCGAACGAGAAGAAACTCAGGGCAATGCTGTCTTCCTCTACCCGCCAGCGCGTAAAACTTGCTACGGCTTCGCGAACGGCGGCGTAATAAGTGGCCAGGTTACCTTCCTCGTCCAGGTCGGGGAGGGGCAGTGCGAGGCCGAAACTGGCCTTCAGCTTGGCCTGTAAGGACAGGTTGCCCTCCACTTCGGCGCCGGTATGCCGCAGCTTGAATCGTTCGGCGGCAGTGCCGCGCTCCAGCAGCACCGGCACCAGTACCAGCGGCGCTTGGCGGGCTTCTTCGCTGCTTTCTGACTCATACCAGGTGAGCATCCCTAACGCTAGGTATAGAATGTTCACCCCTTGCTCTTCCAGGCTGGTCCGCGCCGTGTAGTAGGTGTTGAGCAGACGGCTCTCCAGCTTCGCGAGCGGCTCGGCGGTTTGTAACTTATTATCCGTCAACAATGCCTGCCGTTCGGCCTCGGTGAGCGTATTGGGTTCCGGTGGGAGTACATCGCTTTCTATTGCTTCTAGACTAGTGGCCTCGAAAAGAGAGTTAGTCGCAGCAGCTTTTTTCTTTGACTCTGGTGCGGCCTGGAAATACATCGTCTTGCCTTGTTTTACCAAGACATCGTACGCCGGAGCAGCTTCTTCCCGAACTACTGCTACTCCTTGGGCTTTGGATAGTCGAAAGTTGAGCAGCGGGTTGCGCAAGCCCAAGTCCAATAATTCTTGACGGGAAGCCTCTAGGCGGGCGGCGAGCGAAAGTTGCTCCTCGGGTAGAGAAGAAATCATACAGAGCTGTTGAAAAAAGAGATGGTTAGTTGAAGCATTATTTTTCAGCTTCAATAGCCGTGCAACTTACTAATAATGGCCAAAATTTACTCGTTATTTCAATAATTGAGAGCCACCTTTAAATGGGCCTTTAATCTGCCGGAATGGTTTTATAACTGCTACCGTAACTCTCTATGCTCCATGCCTTACTGGCCACGGCCACTGACCTAGACCGTTGGGCCAGTCTACTTGAAGGAAAAGCTACCTTCCCGGAACTGATGCGACGCCTTATACGCACCACTACACTTATGGGACTCAGTTTTCCATCGGCCGAGGGAGTGCAACTTGAAGGCTGGGACGGCCTCACCACAGCCGATGCGGCTACCCCCTATGTCCCTGCTGGCCCCATCGGCTGGGAGCTTGGTACGGACAAAGCCCAAAAAGGTAAAGCCGAACGCGACTACGACACCCGCACCCTCGACCCCTTAGGTTTGGTGACGGCTGATTCAACCTTCATTTTTTGTACTCCCCGCCGCTGGGGGCAACGAAAAAAGTGGGCCAATGCGCGACGCAACGAGGGCAAATGGCGCGATGTCCGGGCCTACGATGCCGACGACCTTGTCACTTGGCTTACTGATGCTCCGGCTACACACATCTGGCTCTCGCGGCTCTTGCATAAGCAGCCCGTAGGTGTGCAGGACCTAGAAAACTTTTGGCGTGATTGGGCCGCCATGACTACCCCCGCTGTGCCTGACAAGTTTCTGTTGTCTGGCCGCGATGCCGACTGCGAAGCCGTTCACTCATGGCTCACCAATCCTACACCAACGTTTCCACTAGTAGCCGATACCCGCCAAGAAGCCGTTGCCTTTTTAGCCGCTGCCGTCTTGGCTTTATCAGAAGCCGAGCGCACGGCGGTTCTGGCCCGTGCCATCGTTGTGGAATCGGCTGGCGCCTGGCAGGAGCTAACGAACACCGGCCAGGCGCTTCTTCTCATTCCGCTCTTCCGCGACGACCAGGCCGTGGCCAATGCCGTCCGCCAAGGCCACCACGTCTTCCTTGCCCTTGACCGTACCGATGCTACTGGCCGCGCCCGCCAGCTGCCTCGCCTCACCCGCGAAGCTGCCTCTGCTTCTTTACACTCTGCCGGCATCCCAACAGCCCGCGCCGAAGCCCTGGCAGGCATTGCCCGTCGCAGCCTCGCTGCTTTTCGCCGCCACCGCTCTCTCAACTCCCTTAGTACCACTGCCCCGGTTTGGGCCATCGCTGCCAATGCACCTGTATTACTAGCTGCTGCCTTCACAGGCGCTTGGAACGAAAACGAGCAGCAGGCCGCTGCTGATAAAGCAGTCATTGCTGCACTTGCAAACTTGCCATACGACCAAGTGCGCAGCCAACTCCTCCATTTCGCCAACCTTCCAGAGCCACCAGTTCGCCTTGTTGCTACTACGTGGTATGTCGTAGACAAAGCCGATGTCTGGGCGTTGCTAGCCCATTTTCATACCCCTGACCTGCTCGACCGCTTTGCTGTAGCCGCGCTTCAAATCCTGGGCACTCCGCTCCCGCGCTACCAGTTGCCGGCCGAGCAGCAGCTGTGGGCAAACCTTTACGGCTTTTCTAGCCCCAATTCCTATCAGCTTCGTCGTGAAGTAGCCGACACCTTGGCCTTTTTGAGTGCGGAGGATGCTGCCTCTGCTGCCATCGCTTCCATGGTACGCCAAGTTGTGCACGAGTTATTAAATCGCGCCAACCAGCGGCCCCACGTTTGGCCTTCGCTTGCTAATTACCTGCCCCAGCTGGCCGAAGCTGCCCCCGATGAACTACTTGCAGGTATTGCCACCGGCCTGCGCGGTACACCTCCGCCTATTCAGGAGTTGTTCGAGGAAAAGCCCGGCCTGCTCTACAAATCCTCCGAACATGCCGGCTTGCTGTGGGCGCTCGAACTGCTGGCCTGGTCACCTCAATACCTGTCCCAGGCTACCCGCTCGCTTGCTCGCCTTGCCCAACTTGACCCCGGAGGCACCACCTCCAACCGCCCAAAAAATAGCTTGCGCGAGATTTTTTTACCTTGGCTCCCACATACCACCGCCGACCTTTCCCAGCAGATGACCGCCCTTGATGGCCTCATACGGAATACTCCCGAAGTCGGATGGGCGCTGCTGATTCACCTGCTGCCTCTGGGCCATACTACCAGTTTCGGAACCAAGCGGCCTGCTTGGCGCGATTGGGCCCCTGCCGAACGCCCAAACAGCATCACCTACGCGGCCCTCTACGCTGCCCAGGAGGCCGTTTCCATCCGAGTAGTGCAAGCAGCCGGAACCGACCTCACCCGCTGGGTAGGGTTAGTTGCCAACATTAGGCATTTATTCCCCCGGCAACGTAGCCTCGCCATCCAGCAACTCCACCAGTTAGCAACGCTCGCCGTTACAGAAGAAGACCGCTTGGCGTTAAGCAAAGAGCTCCGCTCGGCCATTCATCTTCAACGCTCGCTCACCAAACGCGAGGCCGATTTTTCTTCCGATGAGTTACAGCAATTGGAAGCGACTTACCACGCGCTACTACCACTAGAGCCGGCCAACCGCTACGCCTGGCTCTTTGCCCATTGGCCCACGCTGCTGTCAGGGGAGCGATACAAGCGCAGCCTCGACGAGTATTCCATCAAAATCAATGCTGCCCGCGACGCCGCCCTTGATGCACTCCTGGCCGAAATAAGCCTTGAGGAGGTTGTGCAGTTGCTTTACACCGTAGAAGACCCGCAATCACTGGGTTGCAGACTAGGTGGAAGGGCCGACCTGACCGACAACCAGAAGGACCATCTGCTGGTAAGGTTTTTAGGAAGCGCGGAACGGCGCGAATACCTATTTGCTCACGGCTTCGGCATTGATTACCGTCTCACTCATGCCGACCCATGGGTATGGGCTACGGCAGAAGTACGCCGATTGCAAAGGGTATGGGCGCCTGCTCAGCAAGCCGCTTGGCTCGATACCTTTCCCAATACATTCACTACTTGGGCACTCGCGGCCGAGTTGGGCCCTGAAACCGAAAGGCACTATTGGTTGCTTGCTTCCCCCTACGGTGTTCAGACGGCAGGTGCGCCGCAAGCCTTTGCTGCTTTTCTACGTCACGGTCGCCCACTTGCCGCGGTCCACGTGGTCCATCTGTATCCTGAAGTTACAGTGCCTATTGACGACCTCACAACCGCATTGGAGCAAGCTCTAGGTTTTCCCAGCGGTGCCGAACCACAGCTTCGTATCTCTGCCGATGAATTAGTCGAATTGGTAGCTCTTTTGGCCGATGCCCCCGATGCCGACCCCATCCGTGTAGTCCGCCTAGAATTTGCGTTGCTTTCCGCCCATTCTCAAAACGAGCCGCAGGCGAAGATGCTTTACCGGGAGTTAGCTGCTCGCCCTGACTTCTTTGCTGAAGTGCTGCGGATGTACACCTACTCCAACGACCGGTCAGACCCACCCACCGCTGAAGGAACCACGGCTGCCAACGCCTACCACTTGCTTCGGAGCTGGAACACCATCCCGGGCTTGGGTACGAACGGAACGGCCAGCGAAGCCTATTTGCTCAAATGGATTGCAGCAGTGCAGCAGGCGTGTGCTGCCATTGACCGCGCCATCGTCGGCGAAGAAGCAATTGGCCAGATGCTAAGTTTTGCCCCGAACGGCACTGACGGCATCTGGCCCCACGAAATTGTACGGGCGGCCCTTGAAGCCACCGGAAACGAAAACATCGAGCGCGGCTTCAGCATAGGTAAGCGCAATGGTCGGGGACCTACTTGGCGTGCAGCCTATGCAGGGGGTGACCAAGAAAGAAAAATTGCTGCTCAATACAACGTTGATGCTGCCTCATTGGCTACTGACTGGCCCCTTACTGCAGCAGTGCTTCGCCGCCTAGGAGAATGTTATAGCAATGATGCCAAGCGCGAGGATGATGAGGCGGACCTATACCAAGATTTGAATTGATTCTAAAAAGAAAAGAGGCTGTGAAAGCACTGGTTTGTACCCCAAGCTGTACCCCAACAATGCAAAAAGGCCCTCAGTAAGAAACTGAGGGCCTTTTTCTGTGGTCGCATAAGGAGTCGAACCTTAAACCTTCTGATTCGTAGTCAGATGCTCTATCCAATTGAGCTATGCAACCATTTCCCCGTGTTGGGAGCACAAAGGTAAGACGATAAAAAGCGGCTACACAAGCTGTGCGCACATTTTTCAGAAAGAAAATTGCGGCTGGGGCAGCAAGTGGCTAAGAATCAGCCGAAGATTTTTCGGCGCTGGCGGCGGCGCTTTTGTGCAGGGCGCGTTTCAGGGCCTGGTTGAAGAGGTAGTAGAGACCGAAAAACGAGGCGGCCACCAGCGCCAGCAGCAGCAATTTGCCCGCGGTGCCGGTGCCGGGGTCCTTCAGCAGCGTGAAAACGTCCTTGGCCTTGGTGCCGAGCCAGTAGAAAAACAGGCTGCGCGGCAGCATGCCCGCAATGGAGGCCAGCAGGAACGGCTTCAGCCGCACCCGCATGATGGCCAGCACGAACGTCATGAGGGCAAATGGGGTGACGGGTGACACCCGCGTGAGGAAAATCAGCTGCCAGCTTTCGGTTTTCAGCTCCTTCATTACGGCGTCGGCCTTGGGGAAGTGGCTGATGAAGGCCGTCATCTTGCCGTGGTCGAGGGTGGTGGCTATCTGGTAGCCCACAAGGGCCGACAGCGCGTAGGCCACCACCATGCCCGGAAAGCCGCTCCAGCCCAGGTAAAAGCCCGTGATGAGCACCACGGCCGTGGTGTTGACCAGCGAAAAGGCCATGGCCACACCCACCAGCGCGAAGTAGAGCAGGCTTTGGGCGGTGGTAAGGTTTTCGAGCAGCTGCTGGTTGCGGGCCAGCACCCAGGTGAGCGACGAGCTGCCCACCAGCGGCACCACCACCAGCAGCAGCATGGGCAGCAGGGTGGAAAAATTCTTTCGGAAAAGCTCGCGCAGCACTCGGAACATAAAAGAGGGCGAACCCCCGCCCAGTGGCAGCGAGGATTCGCCCTGCAAGTACGGTGAAAAGCGCGGCCGCGCCGAGATAATTAGGCTTCCGGCGTTTCGCTGGGAGTTTCGGGGTCGGGGGCGGGGCCGCCGGCGGGTGCCAGCTCTTCCTGCTTGCCTTTGCCCGTGAAGAAGCGCTTGATGCCCGCCCAGGCCCCACTCAGGGCCAGCAGGCCCAGCTTCCAGAACTTGAGCAGCACCGCAAACAAGCCCACTTTGGCTAGCACCTTGCCCGCAATGAGCCCGCCGATGCCGTAGGCAGCTACTTCGTCGAGGCCGGGGTTGAAATCGGTGTACTCCTGGCCTTTGCTGAACGAGACGGCACTAAGCAGGCCCGGGATGCTGGCCTTGATGGCGGTCAGGTCCTGGGGCTTGCCCACGGCGTTGAGGATGAGCACGCCCTTGCGGCCCAGGATGCGCACGTTGTAGTTGAGCGTGTTCTCGGCGCCTTCGCCGAACTGCAGGGTTTTGGCCCAGTGCAGGGTGTGGTTGGTTTTGTCGTAGTAGGGCGGCGAGGCCCAGCCCACCAGCGTCACGGCGGGGTAGCCGGCTTCGGTGCGCTCCTTGTTGCCTTCGGCCATGTCCTCGCGCATGTCCTTCAGCAGGTCGTCGTAGTTGATGTCGTCGGCGTCGTCGTCTTTCACGTGGCCCGAGCCGTCGTATTCAATGACATAAGCCCAGGCGCCGTCGTCGAGCGGGTTGCTTTTCTCCGGGAAGAGCATACCCAGCGAGCTGCCGTCGGGGTTGCCCCAGTAGCGCGTGAGCACCGTGCGGCTCTGGGCCGAGTCGAGGTAGCGGAAACCGCGGGGCACTTCCAGCTCGCTGATGCCGCCGGGCAGCGTGATGTGGCCCTGCTGGTAGTGCAGCGAATTGTTGAGCGAGTCGATGACGAAGGTGCGGCGGGCAGCCGAGTCGGCGGCCGTCATCGGGGGTTTGGGGGCCGCCTGGGCGGTGAAGTGCACTGCCAGGGTAGCCAGCACGAGTAAAGCTTTCTTCATAGAAAGGAAGTCAAAAGTAGAAAATGGTAAAATGGTGAATGAAAACAACGTAGCAAGATAAGCACGCCGGCCGGTTTGGGCGGCCCGTCGGTTTCCGATTAAACGACGACCTTTGCCGCCGGCCCGCGGGGCCTTATTCCTCCCAAAACTCCCACCATGAAATTCGCCACCAAAGCCATTCACGCCGGCGTGCACCCCGACCCCCACACCGGGGCCATCATGACGCCCATTTATCAGACCTCGACCTACGTGCAGACCTCGCCCGGCAAAAATCAGGGCTTCGAGTACTCGCGCACCCACAACCCCACCCGCTCGCAGCTGCAGGATGCTCTGGCCGCGCTCGACAACGGCAAGCACGGCCTAGCCTTCGCCTCCGGCATGGCCGCCATGGACTGCGTGATGAAGCTGCTGAAGCCCGGCGACGAGGTGATTTCGACCAATGACCTCTACGGCGGCTCCTACCGCCTGTTCACGAAAGTTTACGAGCCGTTCGGCATCAAATTCCACTTCGTGCCCATGCACGACATGGCCGCCGTGCGCGCCGTGGCCAGCGACAAAACCAAGCTGATTTGGGTGGAAACGCCCACCAACCCGCTGCTCAACGTCATCGACATTGCCGCCGCCGCGGCCGTGGCCAAGGACTGCGGCGCCCTGCTGGCCGTGGACAACACCTTCTCGACGCCCTACCTGCAAACGCCCATGGACCTGGGGGCCGACATCGTGATGTACTCGCTCACGAAGTACATGGCTGGCCACTCCGATACGGTGATGGGCGCCCTGGTGGTAAACGACGACGAGCTGCACCAGCGTCTGAGCTTCTACCAGAACGCCTGCGGCGGCACGCCCGGGCCCCAGGACTGCTTCCTGGTATTGCGCGGGTTGAAAACCCTGCACATCCGCATGCAGCGCCACTGCGAAAACGGCCGCGCCGTGGCCGAGTACCTGCGCCAGCACCCCAAAGTGGAGAAAGTATACTGGCCCGGCTTCGAAAACCACCCCAACCACGCCGTGGCGGCCAAGCAGATGCGCGACTTCGGCGGCATGATTTCCTTCGTGCTCAAGGGCGACCGGAAGGAGGATGCCATTGCCGTGCTGGAGAAGTTTAAGTACTTCACCCTGGCCGAAAGCCTGGGCGGCGTGGAAAGCCTCTCGGGCCACCCCGCCACCATGACGCACGCCAGCATCCCGGCCGAGCAGCGCCGCAAGTCGGGCCTTTCCGACTCGCTCATTCGCCTGAGCGTGGGCATTGAAGATGCCGAGGACCTGATTGAAGACCTGGCCCAGGCAATAGGGTAGGAGCGAGGCCCCAAGGGTGTTAGCCACTCGCAGACATCTCCGTAGCCGAAAAGCCGGCGGCGTGCTTGCATGCCGCCGGTTATTTTTACGTCCTCAGCCAAGCCCTTGCCAAACAACATGAATTGGAAATCTACTAATAGGTCTAGGTTATTACTCGGACTGCTGGCACTGCCTGGGCTGGCGCAGGCTCAGGTATCTGGCAACCAAGTGACGGGCAATGCGCGCCGCTACCGCTACCAACAGGAGGAGCAGACCGACAACCGCCGGCCTACCGTGTTGCCCGACCGGCTGTTTCTGACCGATAGCACCTTTGTGCTGGGCGCTAATGTGATGCAACACGTGCGGGCCGACAGCTACGTGGCCGTGTTTGGGCTGCGGCAGGAAGCAGCCACGGTAAGTGCCGCAGAGAAACGACTGACGGCTCGCGTGCAGCGTTTTACCGGGCGCTTGCGGCAGTTGGGAGTCGAAGGGAAAGATGTTTACACGGACATTGTCACGCAGCAGCGAATCAAGGACTTACGGCCCGTTAAGGAGCGGGACAACAATGCCTATATCAATTTCCAGGCCGAGGAGTACGTGCGCGGCTTCGAGTCGACGCGCAACATTGTCGTGTCGTTTCGGCGCATCAACCTGCTCAACGATATGCTCGTGGCGGCGGCCGCCGACAGTGTATTTGACTTGGTGAAGGTGGATTACATTGTCAACAAACCCGAAGAGGTCTACGACAACCTGTTCAAAGCGGCGGCGGAAGTCATTAAGCGCAAAAAAGACAAGTACTTGCTGCTGACAGCGGCCCGGTTGCGGCCATCGGCACAGCCCTACGCCGAGCAGTTCACGTCTTATGTGCCGGGCGGGCAATACGAGAACTATGAGGCGGTAATTGCCACGCCTTTTAACTACGATTACCGCCAGGGTTACAATTACAAGGGACTGCGGGCGCTTACCACGTACTACTACAGCCCACCCAGCGCCGATGGGTTCGACCGGGTTATCAATCCGGTAGTGGTAGAACCAGCCGTGACGTACACGCTGGCCATTCAGGTGAAATACACGCTGCGTAAATAAAGATGAGCCCGCCTGCCGCCCCTATCGAAACGCTGCCGCTCTTCGCCGAGCTCGACCGCCTGCTGCTGGAGCTGCTCCGTAGCCTCACGCCTGCGGATTGGCAGCGGCCCACCCTGGCCCTGCTCTGGACAGTGAAAGACGTGGCCGCGCACCTGCTCGATGGTAACCTGCGCACGCTCTCTATGCTGCGCGACGGCCACTTCGGCGAAACACCCGACGATTTCAGCTACGCCGGCATGGTGGCCTACCTCAACCGCCTGAACGCCGACTGGGTGCGGGCCATGCGCCGCCTTAGCCCAGCCGTGCTGGTAGACTGGCTGACCCAGTCGGGGGCCGAATACACGGCCTACCTGCACACGCTGGACCCGTGGGGCCCGGCGGCCTGGCCGGTGGCCTGGGCCGGCGAAACGGAGTCGAAGAACTGGTTTCACATTGCCCGCGACTACACCGAGAAATGGCATCACCAGCAGCAAATCCGCGAAGCCGTGGGCCAAACCGCGCCCCTGCTGACGCCGGCCCTGTTTCGGCCGTTCATCGAGACCTTAATGCGTGGCCTGCCGCACGCCTACCGCGCCGTGGAGGCGCCGGCAGGCACGCGAGTGCGGATGTGCGTGCAAACAGCCGCGGGCGGCACCTGGGAGTTGCTCAAAACCGCCGAAAACTGGCACCTAGCGCCCCCCGCGGCCGCGTCGCCCGCCGCCGAAATCTCTCTTGAGCCCGAAGTGGCGTGGCGGCTCTTCACCAAGGGCCTGAGCGCCGCCCAGGCCGAGCCATTGGTGCAGCTGGCGGGGGAGGAGCGGCTGGCCAAAGCCGCCCTGGGCCTAGTGGCGGTGATGGGCTGAGCGGCCGCCGCCGCGTGCAGCGGGCTTGCAGGCTGGGCTTTGTGGGTAGATTATCGGGCTGAGCCTGAATTAAAACTGCATTAAATCCCAACCCTGGCCAGGGAGCGGGGGTTTAAGTCATAATTCTGTTTTAATTCTGGTTTTTTATCGGTCTTCCGCAATAGGCCTGCTAGTATGTTCCCCTTTTCTAAGTTGTATCGCCGGGCACGGGTAGCGCCCGTGGCGGCGCTGCTGGGTTTGGCGGGCTGTAACCTTATCGAGTTCAGCCCCAACGACCACCGCGTCCCCGAAGAATTTACCAACCTTACCGAGAAAAACCTGGCCCGGCTGCAAGCCAAGCCCCTGGCGGCCGGCGACACGCTGCGCTTCATCTTCACCGGCGACTCGCAGCAGTTTTATGACGAGTCCAAGGACTTGGTGGCCAGCGTGAACCAGCAGAAAGGAATATCCTTTCTGATTGTGGCCGGCGACATTTCCGACTTCGGCCTGGCCCGCGAAATGCAGTGGGTAGACGAGCACCTGCGCCGCCTCACCATTCCCTACGTCACGGTCATCGGCAACCACGACCTGGTGGGCAACGGCCGCCCCACCTACGGCCACATTTTCGGCGCCTTCAACTACTCGTTTGTGTACGGCGACACCAAGTTCATCATGGTAGACACCAATGGCCGCGAGTACAACTTCGACGGCACGGCGCCCGACATGGGCTGGCTGCGCCCCCAACTGGCTAACCGCGACGGCGCCCGCCGCCAAATCGTCATCAGCCACGTGCCGCCCACCAACGACGACTTCGACCCCGCCCTGCGCACGCCCTACGTGCGGGCCCTGGCCGAGGCCCAGAACCTGGTGTTCGAAATGAACGGCCACAACCATTCGTACAGCATCACGGAGCCCTATAAGGACGGCGTGACTTACGTGAACTCCGACGCTTTTTCGGAGCGGCACTACATGGTGGTCACGGTGTGGGGCGACAAACAGTTTCGCATCAAACGGGTCAAATTCTAATGAAAAAGCTGTTTTCCCTGACCCTGGTGCTGGCCGCTTTCGGTGCCCATGCCACTCCAGCTCCCACTGATACCACAGCCGTCACAGCTGCCGCCCAAACGCCCGCGCCCGGCGCCCCCGAGCGCCCGTGGTACCGCCCCAAGCACCTAGTGCTGCAAACCGGCGGGGGCCTGGGCATGGTGGCCGCCGGCGCCGGCTACGAATTTGCCAAGGACCGCCTCGAAACCGATATTCTCATCGGCTACGTGCCCAAGCATTATGCCGGCTCCACGCTCAGCCTGGCTTCGTTGAAGTTCATGTATTCGCCCTTCCGCCTGCCGGTGGGCGAGAAAATTCAGGTGGTGCCGCTCACGGTGGGCGCCTATTTTAGCTACACCCACGGCACCATCAACGACGAGCTGAAGGGCCAGTATTCGAGCGACTACTACTGGTTTTCGACCGACACGCGCTACGGACCGCTGCTGGGCAGCCGCCTCACCTTTCTGGCGCCGCCGGTGGCCGCTACAGGGCAGCCGCGCAAAATTTCGGTGTACTACGAGCTGGGCAGCAACGACTTGTACCTGGCTAGCTGGCTCAACAACCAGAAGGGCGGCCTGGGCTTTGGCCAGCTACTGACGCTGGCGCTGGGGGTGAAAGCCGATTTTTAGGCTTGGGTGCCCGCGCGGCACCGCCATGCAACCCGAACCACCGGCCCAAACGCTTAGCAAGCGTTTGGGCCGGCTCATGTAAAGAAGGTGGCAGCCGGCGCAACTTTGGCGCGGAGCTACCGGTCATGCCGCTGCCCGGCGCGCTCCCGCGGCCCGGCAAACCTTTCCTACTACTCATGAAGAAACAATTACTTCTCTGGCCGTTGCTGGCCTTGGCGGCCCCGGTGGCCGCCCAACACACCGAATTGCAGGCGCGGGCTGGGGTGGGCTTGTTCCGGTTTGGGGGAGCAAACGCGCAAAGCAGCTCTTTCGTCAATTATTCCAATACCCCGGATTTGGGCTACACCAACAGCCCTTACGGTAGCCATTGGGGCGCCGGCGTGGCCTTGGGCGGCCGGGCCGAGCGGGTGAGCGCCCGCCAGGGCCTGCTGGCTTTTGACCTTGGGTATGAGTGGCTGCAAAGCCGCACCAATGTCACGGCGGTTTGGGGAGCCGTTCCCATCTACAGCTCCTACATCGGGTATTACAAAGCCGATGGCAGCACCGCACTGCAAACCCACAACCTGACGGCGTTTTTGGGATTCGGGCACCGCTTCGCCGCCGGTAAAGTGAACGTGGATGCTTTGGTGGGCCCCGAAGCAGTTTACATTTTAGAAGTGCACGAGAAAGGCAGCGGCACTTACGACTACAATGGTGGCACCGCCTGGAGCACCAACCAGGAACGCCGCAACCCCAACCACGCCGACGCCCGCCTGCGGGCCGATGTCACGGTGTGGCACCAGCGCTTGGGCTTCAATGCCAGCTACTCGCACGGTTTCCTAAACTACCGGGGCGGCCTGCTGGGCGCCAGCCCCGAAGTATATGCCCGTGTGCTGCGCCTGGGGGTGGTGTACCGGCTGCGGTAGCCGCCGTAAAGTATGCGGCTGGCTTGTGCGTCATTGGGCAAACAAAACCATAAAATGAGGTTTTGTTCAGCCACAATTCCATGCAAGTTCAGGCCCGCTTCGACGGTAAGATTTATCACAACACGCTGCCCACGTCCGTGAGCCCGCCCTCGGGCTACGGCCCACTGCTGAAACGTTACCTCTTCGAAAAAGCCGAGCGCGAGCCCAAAGCCCCGCTCGGCCCTTTCCGGGCCGATGCCGCGGCACTGGCCGCGCCCGTGCCCGCCGATGCCCTTCGCGCTACCTGGCTGGGCCACAGCACCACGCTGCTCGAAATCGACGGCCGCCGCATCCTTACCGACCCGGTGTGGAGCGAGCGGGCCTCGCCCTCGCAGCTAATGGGGCCGAAGCGGTTTTTTGCTCCGCCGCTGCCACTTGATAAGCTGCCCAAGCTCGACGCCGTCATCCTCTCGCACGACCACTACGACCACCTCGACGCGGCGGCCATTCGCTTTTTGGCTAAAACCGACGTGCCGTTTTTCTGCCCGTTGGGAGTGGGGGCGCACCTGCGCCGCTGGGGTGTGCCGGCCGCCCGCATCACCGAGCGCAACTGGTGGGAAAGCGCCCAACTCGCCCCCGACTTCACGCTGGTGGCCACGCCGGCCCGGCACTTCTCGGGCCGGGGCCTCACCCGCAACAACACACTTTGGGCCTCCTGGTGCCTGCTGGGGCCGCGGCACAAGGTGTTTTTCGGCGGCGACTCCGGCCCTTTTGAGGAGGGCTTCCGGCAAATAGGGGAGGCCTACGGCCCGTTCGATTTGCTGCTGCTGGAAATCGGCGCCTCTGACCCCGAGTGGGCCAACATCCACCTCGGCCCCGACGAGGCGCTGCGCGCCCACCGGCTGCTGGGCGGTGGCCCGCTGCTGCCACTGCACTGGGGCACGTTCAACCTAGCCTTTCACGCCTGGCGCCAGCCCGTGGAGCGTCTCCTTGAAGCTGCCGACGCTGATGTGCCTTTGCTACTGCCTGCACCGGGCCAGCGCGTGGACGTGGCCGCCGGCCCGCTCAATTCTCGCTGGTGGGAGCGGTAAACGGCGTTGCAAACAACTAAAAAAACGCCTGTCATCCTGAGCGCAGCGAAGGACCTTATCATGTTCGAACAAGTATTTCCAACGTGATAAGGTCCTTCGCTGCGCTCAGGATGACAGGCGTTTTTCGCTCTAGCACGCGTCAGAGACGCGCGCCAGCGCTGGTCAGCAGATATGGGCATAAAATAAAAAGCCCGACTATAAACAATTAACCGGCGGCCAGCTTATACACGCTCGAATCCGGTCCGCTGCGGCGTCGCCGAAATTCGTTTTTAGCTTTGCCCCGTGATACAATTACCCACAGCCGCCCCCTCTGTTCTGGGAAGCCGGTTGGTTCCAACCCGCTTTCCTCTGACCCCTGCCCGCCTGCTGGCGCCCGTGTGCGCTCTGGGCCTGGGGTGCTGTTGCTGTTGTTGGTAGAAGGGCGCTAGCCGCCGGCCGGGCCCACGGGGCTCATAAGACCGGGGTGTAGCGCAAGCGTTTGGCGCAATTAACTTTTTCTGGGTAAAAAACCGAGCTGAATCGGTAACGCTGTCCTAGCCGGTGTTGCTCATGCGGTTCGTTGCGCAAGCCACGCTTTTGGATTTTGGTTTGAGGTAGTTGCTTGATTAGTAAAGCGCTACCGTATGGCGCGTTGGCTTCGACGCGTTTCGGCCCTCATTTATTTTTTGGCGTTTCACTCTCAAACTGCTGCTGTTGCGGCCTGGAAAACGCCCTTTTTTCTCCCCCAATTTTTCCGATATATGACACACTCCACGACTACCCGAATCGGGTTGCTGGCGCTGCTTTGGTGGCTGACCGCGGCCACCGCCTGGGCCCAGAACCTCACCGTGACCGGCCGCGTGCTGGACGCCACCAGCCAGCCCCAGCCCGGCGTGACCGTGCTGGAACAAGGCACCACCAACGGCACCAGTACCGACGGCGACGGCCGCTTCTCGCTCAGCAACGTGCCCGCCACAGCCACGTTGGTCTTTTCCGCTGTGGGCTCCGTCACGCAGACGGTACCGCTGAACGGCCGCACCACTCTAGAAATCCGCTTGGCCACCAACCAGACCGAGCTGAACGAGGTGGTGGTGACGGGCTCGCGTGCCACTGAGGGCCGCTCCAATATCCTCACCACTTCGCCGGTGGATGTGATTTCGGCCCGCGAAATCAAGGCCTACGCCCAGACCGACGTGACGCAGATTCTGACTTACATCGCGCCCTCGTTCCAGAGCACGCGCCAGACCGTGACCGACGGCACCGACTTCGTGGACCCCGCCACCCTGCGCGGCCTCGGCCCCGACCAGGTGCTGGTGCTGGTGAACGGCAAGCGCCGCCACACCTCAGCGCTGGTCAACATCAACGGCACGCCCGGCCGCGGCTCGGTGGGCACCGACATGAACGTGATTCCGCCCGCCGCCATCAAGCGCATTGAAGTGTTGCGCGAGGGCGCGGCCGCTCAGTACGGCTCCGATGCCATTGCGGGCGTCATCAACATTCAGCTGAAAGACGACACTACCGGCATCAGCGTGAGCAGCACCGCCGGCCAAACCACCAAGAGCGACGGCCAGGTGTTTCAGGCCGATGCCAACCTGGGCTTCGGCCTGGGCCGCCGGGGCTTTATCGACGTGAGCGGGCAGTTCTCGAACCGCAGCTTTGTGGACCGCAGCGGCCCGGATACGGCCCCGCTCATTTACCTGGGCACCTCCGGCGGCAACTACCCCAGCGGCCTCTCCGACGCGCAGAAGCTCGACCTGAAAGCCCGCGACAATGCCCTGGTGGCCCAAAACGGCTTCAACCGCCGCGACATTCGGGTGGGCAGCGCCGACACGCGCACCTACGGCAGCTTCGTGAATGCGGCCTACACGCTGGTCCCCAGCATCGGCCTCGAAGCCTACTTTGCGGGTGGCCTTACGCGCCGCACCGGCCGCTCGGGTGCCCTCTACCGGCTGCCCACGCAGGTGACGCAAACCGACGCCAGCATCTACCCAAACGGTTTCCTGCCCTTCATCAACAGCACCGTGAACGACGCTTCGGCCATCGTGGGCCTGCGCGGCCGGGTGCTGGGCTTCGCCGCCGACCTGAGCAATACCTACGGCCGCAATGCCCTGGACTACAACGTGACCAATACGCTGAACGCCTCGCTGCCGCTGGGCACCAGCCCCACCTCGTTCTACGCCGGCCAGCTGGCCTTCCAGCAGAACACCACCAACCTGGGCTTCTCGCGCAAATTCACCGAAGTGGGCCCGCTGGCCACGCTGAACGTGGCTTTTGGCGGCGAATTTCGGGTCGATAATTTTCAGATTGTGGCCGGGGAGGAAGGCTCTTACCGCAACTACCAGCGCGTGGTAGCGCCCGCCACTACGCCAATGGGCTCGCCCACCTACGCGGCCGGCGCGGCCCAAGGCTTCCCCGGCTACCAGCCGCAGGACGCCACCAATAAATCGCGCACCAACTTGGCCGGCTACCTCGATTTTGAAAGCGACATTACCGAAAAGCTGCTGCTGAGCCTGGCCGGCCGGGCCGAGCGCTACTCCGATTTTGGCTCGAACGTGAGCGGCAAAGTGGCGGCCCGCTACAGCATTCTCGACGGCCTGGCCTTGCGCGGGGCTATCAGCAACGGCTTCCGGGCGCCGTCGTTGCAGCAGCGCTATTTCACTAATTCCAGCACCCAGTTCAGCGGCAGCGTGCTGCGCGACGTGCTCACCACCAACAACGACAGCCCGCTGACTCAGGCCTTCGGCATTGAGTCGCTAAAGCAGGAAAAGTCGAACAACTACAGCCTGGGTCTCACCGCGCGCATCCTGAAAACCATCACCTTGACCGTGGATGCCTACCAGATTGACATCCGCGACCGGATTGTGCTCAGCTCCCAATTCAACCGCGACAACCCCCTGGTGAACACGCTGCTGGGCACGCTGCCGGTGCAGGGCATCCAGTTTTTTGCCAACGCCGTGAACACCCGTACCCGCGGCCTCGACATCGTGGCCAACGAGCGCCTGACCTTCGGCTCCGACAACCGCCTGACCCTGACGGCCGCCGCCAACTTCAACGAGACGGTGGTGCGCAGCTTCAATAGCTCGGCCTTCATCGACAGCAACCCCAGCCTGCAAAACACCCTGTTCGACCGCGCCCAGCGCGCCCGCCTCGAAAACGGCCAGCCCCGCAGCAAAATCAACCTGAGCGCCGACTATGGCTACAAAATCTTTGGCGTGAATCTGCGCACCGTGCGCTTCGGCGAGGTGCAAACCAAGGACCCCAACCCCGCCCGCTCCTTCATCGACCAGACGTTCTCGGCCAAATGGGTGACCGACCTGACCGTCAGCGCCCAAATCATCAGGAACATCGGCTTGAGCGTGGGCGTGAACAACCTGTTCAACGTGTACCCCGACCGCCTCTACCAGGACCCCAACAACAACGAACAAAGCCTGGCCTACTCCACGGCGGACGCCACCAACCGCGGCCGCTTCCTGTACAACTCCAACCAGTTCGGCTTCAACGGCGCGTTCTACTTTGGCCGTCTGAATTTCACGTTGTAAGCACTGCGCTCTCAGCTGCAACAAAAAGGCCCCTCAGTGTATGAGGGGCCTTTTTGTTGATTCTCGCTGAAACAAGCATCACTTGCCGCTGTACTGTAACCGAGCTACTTGAGTGCCCTGTGTGTTGCGGGCAAAGTAAAGCCCGGCGGGCAGGGCCGCGCCCGGCTGCCACACTGCGCTGCCATCGGCAGTCGTGGCCAACTTGGCCACTTGGCGGCCCAGGGCGTCGGTGATGACAACGGGCTGCACGCCCCGGCCGGCAAACTGAAACCGCACAGCCTCGCTGAACGGCGCCGGGAACGGCGCCTGGGCCAGCGCCTGCCTCCCCGCCGTGGCCAAGCCCGTGCGCGTGACCAGAAACGACAAGGTGAGCACGCTGTGCCCTAGCAAGGGGCACGCATCATCGAGGGCCGTAACCGTTAGCCGGTAGCGGCCCTGCGGCAGCGCGGCCGGCACTTGCCAGGTCAGCTGGCCCTGGCCATTGGCAAGGGGCTGAAAGGCGGCCCCGGGCACTAGCCCAGCCACTTCACTGCTCAACGTCACCGATTGGCCCGCGTCGGTATCGGCGGCGGTGAGGATAAGGGTAGCCGTTTGGCCCGCGGCAATGCGAATTTCCTGGCCCAGCAGCTGGCCGGTGGGAGCAGCCGCCAGTGCCACGCGGGTGAAGGCCGGCGCTTGGTTGGTGCCGGCCGAAGCGTAATAATCCAGCTCCCGCATCACGCTGCCTATTTTTTGCCAGGCCCCGTTCACGCGCCGGTACTCGTTCACGCGGGCGGCCAGCGCATAAATGCCTAACTGCCCGGCCGCGCCGGCCACATTCAGTAGCTCGCCGGTGGCGGCATTCAGTTGCAGGTGCGGGGCGGCGGTGCCCGTAGTGGTGACGGGGCAAGTCGTGGTAGGAAGGGACATGCCCGTCAGGGGCTGCACGGCTTCGTACACCAGCGAGTCGCCTTCGCTGTCGAAGGCGCTGAGGCTGTACCGTTGCGCTTGGGCGCTGACGAGGTGCACGGGCCGCGACGCGGTGAACCGGGGCGAGGAGTTCACCAGGCCCGTCGAATTATCCAGCTCGGCGTTCAAGGAAAGCCCAACGGTGCCGGATTGTGCGATGTTGGTGATGCCGACTACCCGCGACGCGACGCCGGCCGTCAGTTGCCACTGGGCGGGAGGAAGCGTTACCAGCCCTTGCAGGGTGGTGATGACAACCGACTCGCTGGTGCCCGTGCACGAGGTGGCAACCGTTTGGCCTGCTGCCCGCGTCAGCGTGGCGGTAACGGTGGGCACGGTGCACCCATTCGGGCTGCACGCGAGCGAAATCGCCGTGGGCGGCGTGCCTACGTTCACCGACCCGCTGCCGTCGCTGTAAATGCGCGCCGTCACGCGGTAGAGGTTGGGGGAAGCTGCGGTGCCCGCGTACTCGTAGGTAAGGTCGCCCCCCAGCATGTGCGTGGCGTGGGCCGCCAGCACATTGCCCCCGCAGCAGAAGAGAAGCAGGATGGCGCGAAAAAGCGAAAAGCGGAGCATTGTTAAGAAAAGCAATGGTAAAAGGCCACGGCAATACCGGCCGGCTTGATAGCCCTCAAAGCTATTCGCAATTGGCTAAAAACGACAGTCCTCCTGGCTGGAGCAAGTGTTTAGCCTTCACGTATTGAACTGGCTGCCCTGCCTCTGCAACCGTTTTTCGAGGTGGAGCGGTGGATGGTGCCGGTGCGGGGGGATGGCATTGGGCTGAGCGTGCCGGGAGTGGCCACCGGCACCGGCCTAGCTTCATGCCGCCATCGTTTAGGCCGCCCTTACTGGCCGCTGTACTGCAGCCTTGCTACCTGCGTGCCCGCCAGGTTGCGGGCAAAGTAGAGGCCCGCCGACAAGGATGCGCCCGGCTGCCACACCACACTGCCATCGGCAGCCGTGGCCAGCTGAGCTACCTGGCGGCCCAGGGCGTCGGTAATGGTCACGGGCTGGACGCCCGCGCCGGCAAACCGGAACCGCACCACTTCGCTGAAAGGAACCGGAAACGGGGCTTGGGCCAGCGCCTGCCGCTTGGCCGTGGCCAGCACCCGCTGCACCACCTGCACCGGCACAGTTACAACGGCAAAAGCCGGAGAGGCGCAATAATTATCCAGCGCGGTGGCTGCCAGCAAATAACGTCCGGCAGGGAGCGTGGCGGGTATCTGCCAGGTAAGCTGCGCCTGCCCGCCGCCTAAATCCTGGAACGCGGCGCCCGGCACGGCGCCCGCCGAAGGGCCGGAAAGCGCCAGCGTCTGACCGGCGTCGGGGTCGGTGGCGGTGAGGCGCAGCGACAGCTGGGTGCCGGGGTAGGCCTGAATGGTTTGGCCCAGGAGCTGGCCACTGGGCGCACTGTCCAGCGCCACGCGGGTGAAAACCGGCGTTTGATTGGTGCCAGCGAACACGAAATACGCCATATCGCGGGTGATGCTCCCGATTTGCTGCCAGCTACCGTTCACGCGCCGGTATTCGTCAACCCGAGCGGCCAGCACGTAGTAGCCCTGCTGCGTGGGGCCGGCTACAGTCACCAATTCACCGGTGGCGGCATCGACCTGAAAATGCGGTGCAATGGCCCCGACGGTGAGCATGCCGCACGGAGCCGTGGGAGTAGGGTTCGCCAGGGGCTGTACCAACCGGTAGGCCAGCGAATCGCCTTCGCTGTCGAAAGCCCCGATGCTGTAGTGCTGCTGGGCCTGCGAGCTAGTCAACTGAATAAGCCGGTCGACGAGGAAGCGGGGCGAAGAATTGACCAGCCCGCTGCTGTTATTTAGCTCCGTTTTAACAAAAATGCTTTGCGTCTGCGAGTTGGCGATGTTGGCAATCCCAGAGGCACGGTTTGACATTTCAACGCTGAGCGTCCAGCTGGCTGGCGGCAACTGCACCAAGGCGTCGTAGGTATTAAGCTCGTAGTTGATTGGCGTGCTGTTGCAGCTCGCCGAAACCATTGTGCGGCGGCTGCGCGGCACCATCATCGTGAAGCCGCCCGGCGTGGTGGCACTGCACCCGTTGCGGCCGCCATTTAGGGTCACATACGGGTCGTCTACCGGCGAGCCCAGGTCCCGAAACAGCCGCACCGTCACATGGTACTGGTCGGGGCTGGTCGCGGTGCCCGCATATTCATAAGTGATGTCGGCGCCCAGGGCGTGCGAAGCCCAGGCCGCAGAACTGCTGCTCAACCACAAAAAAAGCGCACCAAGCAGGCTGCGAAGGCGGAAAGCTGTAAGCATAGAAGAAGGGAAAGGAAGTGGAGCCAACAGCACCCGACCTCGGCTGCCGCACACATAACGCAGCAAAAATCAAGCCCTTTTACCGTGCTAACACTTTATTTTCCAGCCGAGGTAGCTGGTGTGGCCGAGTTGCTGTCCAGAATCTGAAACAGCTCGTTGAGCTTGGGCGTGAGGATGATTTCGGTGCGGCGGTTCAGGGCCTTGTTCTGGGGCGAGTCGTTGGCAGCCACGGGCACGTACTGGCCCCGGCCCGAGGCCGTGACGCGCTCCGGCGCCACCCCGCTGGTGGTGAGCAGGCGCGCAATTTCGGTGGCGCGCAGGGCGCTCAGGTCCCAGTTATCGGTCATGCCGGCGGTGCCGCGCAGGATGGGCACGTTGTCGGTGTGGCCTTCCACCACCACGTTCACGTCTTGCTGCTCCTGCAGCACGGTGGCTAGCTTTTTCAGGGCTTCCTGGCCCTTGGGGTCTACTTTGGTGGAGCCCGATTTAAACAGCAGCTGCTCCGAGAGCGACACGTACACTTTGCCGTCCTTCAGCTTCACCTGCAGGTCGCTGCTGTTGAAGCTGAGCAGGGCTTTGCTCACGCGGGCCTTTAGGTCGGCCACGGCCTTGTCCTTGTCGGCCAGGGCTTGGGTGAGCTCGGCCAGGCGGGCTTCGCGGGTTTTGAGGTCGGCGGCGAGGCGGTCGTTGTCGGCCTTGCTTTTCTGCAGCGTGGTTTCGAGGGTGCCTAGTTCGGCTTCGCGACGGGCCAGGTCCTGGGCCACTTTGTTGTAGTCCGACGATTTGTTGGCCAGCTCCCGGTTGCTGTTTTTGAGCAGCTTGTCGTAGCTGTTGGTCAGCTCGTTATAGAGCGAGCGGGTTTTGCGGTAGGCGGCACCGGTCTCGGTCGAGTCGGTCACGAGGCGCTTCTGGGTGAGGCGCAGCTGGGCCAGCTCGTCGGAGGCTTTTTGCAGCTCGGCGGTGGTGGCGCGCAGCTGGCGCTCGGCGGCCTCTTTGCCTTGGGCATCGGCTTTTTGGCGGGCGCTGAGGTCGTCGTATTTGCGGGCCGTCACGCAGCCGTTGAGGGCCGAAGCGGCCAGCAGCGAAAGGCCCAGCAGGGCAGGAGAGAAGCTTTTCACGGGCAGAAGAAGGCGCAGGGCCGGGCCGTCGGCGGCCGGACTGCCCGGCCGCGTTGGCATGGCAAGGTAGCGCTTAAGACGCAGCCAGGCCCGCGAAAAGGCGGGTTTTGCGCAGGACTTCGGCTTATATTTGCTTGCCTGCAAAGGCTTAGGCAAATTCGAAAATTCTCCGCACGCCGGCCTTTCTGTTAGCGTACGCTTGTGCTTCGACCAAAAAACCAGACCTGCGTAAACTACGGCCGAGCTACCGCCGGCTGCCCATCCAGCGGCGCGCGTAGCTTATCTTTGACGCCCCGTTTCATCCGTTTCCGCCAGCCCACCGCCGGCGGCTTCTCCCTCAAAACTAAAAGCTAATAGCCCTCTGCTAACAGCTAAAAGATAACAATATATGGCCTGGTTCAAGCGCGTAGAAAAGGGCATTGTGACCCCCACCGAGCAGAAAAAGGAGACCCCCGACGGCCTGTGGTATAAGTGCCCCGAGTGCAAAACCGTGGTAACCATGGCCGAGCACAAGCGCCTGCTTTACGTGTGCGGCAACTGCAACTACCACGACCGCATCGACGCCGCCGATTACTTCGAATTCCTGTTCGACCAAGGCGAATACACCGAGCTCGACGCCAACCTGACCTCGGCCGACCCGCTGCATTTCGTCGACACCAAGGAATACCCCAAGCGCGTGGCGGCCACCGAGCGCAACACCGGCCTGAAAGACGCCGTGCGCACCGCCCACGGCCTGAGCGCGGGCCAGCCGCTGGTGGTGGCGGCCATGGATTTTAAATTCATCGGCGGCTCAATGGGCTCGGTGGTGGGCGAAAAAATTGCCCGCGCCATTGACTTTGCCCGCCAAAACCGTACGCCCTTCCTGATGATTTCCAAGTCGGGCGGTGCCCGCATGATGGAAGCCGGCTACTCGCTGATGCAAATGGCCAAAACCTCGGCCAAGCTGGCCCTGCTGGCTGAGGCCGGCGTGCCCTACGTGAGCTTGCTCACGGACCCCACCACGGGCGGCGTCACGGCCTCGTTTGCCATGCTGGGCGACTTTAACATTGCCGAGCCGGGCGCGCTCATTGGCTTTGCCGGCCCGCGCGTTATCAAAGAAACCATCGGCAAGGACCTGCCCAAGGGCTTCCAGAGCGCCGAGTTTGTGTTGGAGCACGGCTTCCTCGATTTCATTGTGGACCGCCGCGAAATGAAGCAGCGTCTGGCCGACCTGCTGGGCATGCTGCGGCCCGCACCCGTGGCGGCTGCTGAGCTCTCTGATGCGCAACGCACCGCCACAAAAGCCTGATAGCAGCTCGCCAGGGCCATTTTTTGCTTTCGGCACACTTCTTGAAAAGCCCGTATCCGATACCGGAGCGGGCTTTTCCCGTATAAGGCCAAATACTCACCAATTCTTCATTTCATGAACACCTCCAAATCCCTCCTTTCCGTCCTGATGGCCTTCGTGCTGTTGTTTAGTTCCTGCGCCACCTCGCAGCAGGCCAGCACCCAGCCCGACCTGTCGAGCAGCAACGGCACGGGCGCCCGCAAAACCGGCATGAGCAAAACCACCAAAGGCGGCCTGCTGGGTGCCGGCGGCGGCGCTGTAATTGGCGGCGTGGTAGGCGGCCTGCTGGGCGGCGGCAAGGGCACGGCCATTGGCGCCATTGTGGGCGCTGCCGCGGGTGGTACCACCGGCGCCATCATCGGCCGCAAAATGGACAAAGCCGCTGCTGAGCTGCAAAACGACATGAAAGGTGCCCGGGTAGAGCGCGTGGGCGAAGGCATCAAAATCACCTTCGACTCGGGCATCCTGTTCGACACGAACTCTTCGACGCTGCGTCCGGCCTCGGAAGCCGACATCGCCAAGATGGCCGCCGTGCTGCAGAAATACCCCGACACCAACGTGCTGATTGAAGGCCACACCGACAACACCGGCACCGACGCCATCAACCAGCCCCTGTCGGAGCGCCGCGCCCAGGCCGTGGCTACCTCTACCATGGCCAAAGGCGTAGCCGCCAGCCGCATCACCACCAACGGCTACGGCTCGACGCAGCCCGTGGGCGACAACACCACCGCCGAAGGCCGCCAGGCCAACCGCCGCGTGGAAGTAGCCATCTACGCCAACGAGAAGATGAAAAAGGCTGCCGAAGAAGGCCGTCTGTAATTCGCTCGCTGATTCTAGGGTCGCCTAGTGGCCCGGATATAAGTTAAAAAGGCCGCCCAATCGGGCGGCCTTTTTTATGCTTTTTGTGATTGGCCATGGTTGAGCTAACCGAACCACAACCTCCATGCGCGTGCCCTCGTTTAACTCCCATCTTTCCATTCAAAATCAACTTTCGTCATGAAGACTTTCAAAATATATTTCCTGCTGGTAATGGCCTTTTTGATGCTGGTCGGTTCGGCCGCCCAGGCCCAAACCCCTAAAAAAGGTTGGAGCAACAAAGCCAAAGGCGCGGCCATTGGCGGCGGTGCCGGTGCTGTGACTGGCGCCGTGCTGGGCGGCGGCAAAGGCGCCCTCATCGGTGGCGCGGCCGGCGTGGTGGGCGGTGGCCTGATTGGCCGCAACAAGGACAAAAAGAAAGACCCTGCTCGCTATTACAACTACAAAAACAAGAAGTAAGGGGCTGCATTAGCCGTCAATTATTCTTGTGAAAAAGGCTCTGCTTCTACGGCAGAGCCTTTTTTTGTGAATGAGTGAGCTTGGCAACGGAGTTTGGCAAGGTGGTTGCAAATAGCTTACTTGCCGCCTCATTGCGCCAGTCGCATTTGTTGCTGGCCTATTTTATCCAAACCCTTTTTTAAACATGAAATTTCTTCGTTCATCCCTCTCGTTTCTGCTGGCCCTGCTGCTGTTGGTAAACAACTTTGCGCAGGCCCAAACTTCGACCGTCTCCACTGAAAAGCCGAAAGGCATGAGCAAAACCCTGAAAGGCGGCATCATTGGCGGCCTGGGTGGTGCCGTAGCCGGTGGCGTGGCCGGCCGTCTGATTGGCGGTAAGTCGGGCACGGCCAAAGGCGCCATCATTGGCGCCGTGGTGGGTGGTACCGCCGGTGCCCTCATCGGCCGCAAAATGGACAAAGCCGCCGCTGAGCTGCGCCGCGACCTGGAAGGCGCCAAGGTAGAGCGCGTGGGCGAAGGCATCAAAATCACTTTCGCTTCGGGCATCCTGTTCGCCACCAACTCGTCGAGCCTGACCCCTGAAGCCGCCGGCAACATCGACCAGTTGGCTGCTACCCTGAAAAAATACGCTGACACCAACGTGCTGATTGAGGGCCACACCGATGCTTCAGGCTCGGACGCCATCAACCAGCCCCTGTCGGAACGTCGTGCCCAGGCCGTATCGAACGAAATTCAAGCTCAAGGTGTAGACGCTGGCCGCATCGAATCTAAAGGCTACGGTTCAAGCCAGCCCGTGGGCGACAACAACACCGCCGCTGGCAAAGCTGCCAACCGCCGCGTGGAAGTGGCCATCTATGCCAACGAGAAAATGCAGAAGGCCGCCAAAAAAGGCCAGCTGTAAGACAAAGCCGGTGGCGGTAAGCGCCGCCGGTATTCAACTAAAAAGGCGACCAGTTTGGTCGCCTTTTTTGTGCTTGTGTGCGCCGCGTTGAATGCTAACGGCAACCTTGTGGCTCGGCCGTGGGTACAATCGAAATGCCTTCTCCCGACGCTGCCTACGCCTCATCTGCCCCCGAAAAAGCCTGGGCCGACCATCAGATTCTCGACCACTTCTACGGCCACCTGCCGCCGGAGCCGCGCCGCACGCCCATGCGCGAGCTGATTTCGACCGTGCTTTCGCACCGCACCACCCACGCCGACGAAGAGCTGGCCTACGACCGCATGCTGGAAGCCTTCGGCGACTGGGCCGGGGTGGAGGCTGCGCCCACCTCGGAGCTGGCCCACGCCATCCGGACCACTCGCTGGCCCGATACGCAGGCGCCGCGCATCCAGGAAATTCTGCGCCGCATTCGGGCCGAAACGGGTGGGCCGTTTGAGCTGGATTTTCTGGCCGACTGGCCCACTGAGAAGGGCATGGCCTGGCTGACGGATATGCCCGGCATTGGCCTGAAAACAGCGTCGTTGCTGCTGCTTTTCAACTACCACAAGCCCGTGCTGCCCGTCGATACGCACGTGCACCGGGTGGCGCAGCGGGTGGGCTTCTTGGGGCCGAAGGTGTCGGTAGAAAAGGCCCACGCCGTGCTGCTGGCCCTGCTGCCGGCCGACGCTGAAACGCTGTTCAACTTTCACAAGCACAACTATTGGCACGGCCAGCAGATTTGCTTTTTCCTGAAGCCGAACTGCGCGCGCTGCCCGCTGAAGGGCTTCTGCAATTACTACGAGGAACATTTCGGCCCGGCCACGGCCGAGGCGCTGGCCGCCACGCCGGATAAGTGGAACGCGGCTGCCTGGGGCAAGCTGCCGCACTGAGGCAGGTGCTAGCGTAGCGCCCGGATATTGGCCTGCAGGCTGTCGGTGAAGGCGTGCAGGTAGGTTGGGAGGTTCCTTTTCTGAGTGTCAATCAGCCAGAAGCGCCGGATTCCGGCTTGCCGCACTTCTACGTAGTAGCCGCCCCAGTCACCCGCGTCGGGCTGGCCTATCACGGTGGAGCGCTCCGCCAGTAATTGTGCGGGCACCTGTTGCAGCAAGCCCTGCACCCGCCGAAAATTGGCGGCGCTACGCGCCACGTACTGGCCCTGGTAGGGTGCTGAAGATGATGGATATTTGTCAGCTACATCTTCGGCTAAAGCCTGTTGGGCCAGGTCGAGTCGGAAAATGCGGATGCAGTTAGGGCCACCGCATTCCCCGTAGTAACTGCCGAACACCAGGGTATTGCCCGCGGCTGGGGTAGCGTTTTCTTTATGGCAAGCTGTGAGCAGAGCAAGGCCGAGTAGGGGAGCAGCTAGCGGAGTAAGGAGCCTGAACATAAGGGGGGGCGTTCTACTTGTTGGAAGCGCCACCGCTATGACTGGCCACTCCCGGTCAACGTTGCATCAGTCCAACGAACGGGCTGATGCGGGGTGCCGCACCGTACCTTTGGCCCTCCTATGCGCCTCGTCAAGCATCCCGTCCTCTGCAATTACTACGTCACGTACCGCTGCAATGCGAAGTGCGCGTTTTGCGATATCTGGGAGAAGCCTTCGCCTTACATCACACTCGAAGACGTGACGCAGAACCTGCGCGACCTCAAGCGGCTGGGCGTGTCGGTGATTGATTTCACGGGCGGCGAGCCGCTGCTGCACCGGCAGCTGCCCGAGTTTCTGGGACTGGCGCGGGAGATGGGCTTCATCACCACCGTAACGACCAACGGCCTGCTCTACCCCAAAAATGCCGAAAAGCTGCGCGGCAAGGTGGATATGCTGCACTTCTCGCTCGATAGCATCGACCGCGAAACGCACGACCGGGGCCGCGGCGTGACCTGCTACGATTTTGTGCTCGAAAGCATCCGGGTGGCCAAAGAGCTGGGCGAGCGGCCGGATATCCTGTTCACCGTCTTCCGCAAAAATCTGCAGGATTTGGAGGCTGTTTACCAGGAAATCACCCAGCCCAACGGCCTCGTGCTCATCCTCAATCCCGCCTTCGAATACGGTGAGGTGCAAACCGGCGAGCAGCTCACCCCTGAGGAACTGAACTACCTCTCGGCTTTTGGCCGGCGCAAGGGCGTGTACCTGAACGAGGCCTTCATCCAATTGCGGCGCGACGGCGGTAACCACGTGGCCGCACCCGTGTGCCGGGCCGCCAGCACCACGCTGGTCATCTCGCCCAGCAACGAGCTGGTGCTGCCCTGCTACCACCTCGGTGAGCAGAAATTCCCCATCAACGGGCAGCTATTCGACCTGTACAACGCGCCCGAAACCCAGCGTCTGGCTGCGCTGGAAGGCCGCCTGCCGCAGTGCGAGGGCTGCACCATCAACTGCTACATGCAGCCTAGCTTCGCCGTCGAAACCAGTAAGTATTTCTGGCAGGCGCTGCCCAGCACGCTCAAGTATAACTGGGAAAAAGGCACCTGGAAGCGGCTGATTGGTGCCTAATTGGTCGGTACCGTGCTAGGGCCTGGTACTCCCAATTGCTCCAGCACCTGGGTAATTTCGGCGGGGCGTTGGGTGCCTAGTAGGAGGCGGCTCCCGTCGCGTAGCTCCAGTTGCAAGCCCTGGTCGCCCGAGATATTTAGGGCGCGGTTGCTCTGCGAGCCTTTCAGGCCCCAGCCGCCGTATTCGCCTAGTGGGTCGTAGCTGCGCACGTAAGCTGCTGCTAGTTCAGTCCAGGGCCGGGAGCGCCAGGTTAATTGCAGCGGAAACAAGCGGTAGTGCACTCCGGCTGCATCCAGCCGAGTTTCGAGGCGCAGCGTGAGCAGCAGGCCAATGCTCAGCACCACTATCACGCCCGCTACCGCCGCCGACCACCCGGCTTGGTTTGGGTTGGCCGGTAGCAACCACCACAGCGTTGCTATCACAATAGCTGGCGCCAGCAGCAGCGGCCACCAGCGACGGATGAAAACCTGACGTTCCTGAAAAAGCATGGGAGTAAGAAAAAAGGAGGTTGTGCCAGAAACAGCCGCATATTTACGACCGAACCAATTACTGTATCGCCATGCCCGCTCTCGTATTACAAGTTCACGGCATTTTTCCGCAAATTCCGGCCGACTGCTTCGTAGCCGATAATGCCACCATCGTCGGCGACGTGGTGCTGGGCTCGAAATGCACCGTCTGGTTCACGGCTGTTATTCGGGGCGACGTACACAGCATCCGCATTGGCGACGAAACCAACATTCAGGATGGCGCGGTGCTGCACTGCACCTACCAAAAAGCACCGCTCCGCATCGGCAGCCGCGTCAGCATCGGGCACCGGGCGCTGGTGCACGGCTGCACCGTCGAGGACGAGGTGCTTATTGGCATGGGCGCTATCGTGATGGACCACGCCGTAGTGGGCACGGGCTGCATCATCGCGGCCGGGGCCGTGGTGCTGGAAAATTTTGTGTGCGAGCCCGGCTTTCTCTACGCCGGCGTTCCGGCCCGCAAAATCAAGCCCGTGACGGAAGCCCAGCGCGAAGGGTTGAAGCGTACGGCCGCTAATTACCAGACGTACGCCAGCTGGTTCGAGCCGGCGGGTGAAGTTCAGTAAAGTCCGAAATTTGCAAGTGTTTACGTGAGGTTTATTATTAAATATCAAATAATTGCAGCCGTGCCTTCACCAAAATGTTACTCAAAGGGAAGTCCTTTAAAATGAAATATTGATTTGGATGAGGAGCGTAGCATGGAGTCATTCGTTTTCTCTAACCGCTACATGTCTTTCTTATGCGCCCGCGTTATCGTGTTTTGCCCATCGTGGCGCTGTTAGCGCTGGTTGTAGCGCTACTACCGGGATGCCAGCGGGCGTCTTATTCTTTTCAGCCGGTGCCTGCTGCGCCAGCGGCCCCTGTTGCGCTGCCCGGCGCAGATGTTGCCCCTGAACTTACGGCTCTGTCGCGCCCCCCTGAAGCTGCAGGGAAGGACCTGTTTCGTCTGAAACGGATTTTATGGCACCGTAAACCAGTTGTTGCAGCTGCCCAGCGGCGGGTTGGCGTAGTAAGAGCAGCCCGGCCCGCAACGGCCCGCGGGCAGCGGCGCCCAACGGCGCAGACCCATTATCAACCCGCGAAGCATCTCCAGAAAAACGCTGCTCAGCCCGGACCCGGCCGACACCGCAGCAAAGCCGTTGCCTTGCTACTGGCGGTTTTTCTCGGCCCATTCGGCGCACACCGTTTCTACCTCGGGTATTATGCCCAAGGGGCTGCCTATCTGGGTTTAACAGCCGCAGCGGCGTTTTTCTTTTTGTTGAGTTTGATAAGCCTGCTGGCCGCTACGGCTTCGGTATCGGGGTTCTTCACCGTTACCCTGCTGCTCACCATAGCAATCGAAATCTGGCTGGGCTCCGACATCGTTCGCATTATCGCCAACGACCTCTTGCCTAAGGACGGTGACTATGAAAGGTAGTCAGCCAATAAAAGCCAATGCGCTAGGTCTGTATTGAAGTAGCCTACAACTCGTCGTCGAGCTCGCCGCGCGGGGCTTCGCGCTCGGTGGGCGTGGTCACGCGCAATTGCACCAGCTCCACGGCGCGGCGCGAGCGTTGCAGCACGCGGAACTCGTAGGGGTCGAGCACAGCCACGTCGCCCACTTCCGGGATGCTGCCGTAGATGACGTTGAGCAGGCCGCCCACGGTTTCGTAGTCTTCGCCTTCGGGCAAGGGGTAGGGGAGGTACTCGTTGGCGTCGGGAATGGGCGTGGCGGGGTTCACGCGGTATTCGTCTTCGGCTACTTTCTCCACCACGGGCACCTCGTTGTCGTACTCGTCCTGGATTTCGCCCACCAGCTCCTCCATGATGTCCTCGATGGTGACAATGCCCGACACGCCGCCGAACTCGTCGCTTACAATGGCCATCACAATGTGTTTGCGCTGGAACTGGCGGAGCAGGCGGTTGATTTTCTTGGTTTCGGGCACGAAGTAGGGCGGGCGCATGATGCGGGCCAGCTCCACGGGTTCGCCGCGGCGGATGATGGGCAGCAGGTCTTTCACGTTGAGCACGCCCACGATGTTGTCGATGTTGCCTTCGTACACGGGCATGCGCGAGAAGCCTTCGGCAAACACCGTGTCCAGAATTTTATCCGCCGGGGCGTTCACGTCGAGGGCCGAGAGCTTGGTGCGGGGCACCATGATTTGCTTCACCATGCGGTCGTTGAATTCGAACACGTTCTCAATCAGCTCGTGCTCAGAATCCTGGATTTCGCCGGTTTCCTTGCCCTGGTCAATCAAAAAGCGCAGCTCCTCGGCCGTGTGCACGTCGTGCCCGTGCGTCGATTTCACCCCAAACAAGCCCAGCAAGCCGTTCGATAGCCTGTTTAGCAGCCAGATGGCCGGGTACGTCACCACGTAAAACACCCGCAGCGGCGCCGCGATGGCCAGCGTGGTGGCTTCCGATTTTTGAATGGCCAGTACCTTGGGCGCCTGCTCGCCGATGACGATGTGCAGCGTGGTGATGATGGTGAATGACACCGCCACGAGGGCGAAACCGTGGGCCGCGGCCGGTGCCAGCGTGAAGCCCAGCTTTTCGATGGTGGTCAGCACGATGTCGGCCACCACGCTTTCCCCAATCCAGCCCAGCGCCAGCGAGGCCAGTGTGATGCCCAGCTGCGTGGCCGACAGGTAGGCGTCGAGGTTGCGCAACATGCTTTGCGTGAGGCTGGCCAGCCGGTTGCCCTCTTGCGCTTTCAAATCGATTTGGGACGCTCGCACCTTCACCAGGGCAAATTCAGCCGCCACAAAAAAGCCGTTTACCAGAACCAGTAAAACGGTGATAAGTATTTTTAAACCCATGGTAGCGGCCCCCGCGACGCGGTCGGTCTGGGGGCCTTTATGCTTCAAAAGTACGGAGTTTGGCGCAGGTAGTTGGCCCGATGAACTTTTGCGCCGCCCGATTGTCATCAGCCCGACCTTATTTTGTGGGGCCGGAAGCGGGCCAGCGGTTATGCTTTTTAGCCGTTCCGCCCCCTCTTGGATGCTCCGGCTGCAACGAGGGCCGCCCTTTTTTGGTTATTACCCCACTTTGCCCCAACTCACGGGGTTATGTCAGCTAATGAATACGTCCGGGATACTTAAATTCTTTTTGCTCTGGTTGGGGCTGGCCACATCGGCCGCGGCCCAAATCCTCACGCCCACGCACTTAAGCACGGCCCTGAGCCAGCCCACCGCCAAGGTAGGCGACGAAGTGGAGCTCATCATCAACGCCCGCATCGACGACAAGTGGCACCTCTACGCTTCCGATTTCAGCGACGAAGTGGGGCCCGTGGTGTTCACCATGGCCTTCAAGCCCAGCCCGGCCTACGCGCTGGTGGGGAAGCTGCAATCCGTAAAGTCGCACCACGAGCAGGACGAGGTATTCAAGGGCGAGGTGGCGTTCTGGGAAAAAACCGGGCAGTTGCGCCAACGCATTAAAGTGCTGCAAGCCGGCCCGCTCACCATCACCGGCACCGCCGACTACCAAAGCTGCACCACCGTCGACGGCCGCTGCGTGCCCGGCAACGACCCGCTCACCTTTGGCCCCCTCACCGTGACGGGCGGCGCGGCTCCGGCAAAAGCCACCGGCGCCGTCGCGCCGCCTGCCGCCACTACCGACCCAGCCAAAGGCGTGGCCGCTGCCACACCCGCTGCCACTGCTGCGCCGGCCACTGCTGCCGCCACTCACGCAGCAATAGACACGCCTGCCGTAGCCCAAGCCCCGGCAGCGGAGGCCACGACCGGGCAGCCCCTGGCCGCCGCCCCGGCCGAAACGGTAGCCCCCGATGCTGCCGCACCCGCCGCTACTGCCGCGGCCGCCAGCCCGGCCGACCAAGCGGGCGGCGCTGGCCTGGGGCTGTGGCAGTACCTGCTGCTGGCTTTCGGCGCCGGACTGGTAGCCGTGATTATGCCCTGCGTGTACCCCATGCTCCCCATGACGGTGTCGTACTTCACTAACATGGGCGGCACCCGCGGGCGCAGCATCCTCATGGCCTGCGTTTATGGGCTATCCATTATTGCTATTTACACTTCCGTGGGGGTGGTGCTCAGCCTGCTGTTTGGGGCCGATGCTGCTAATGTTATCAGCTCGCACTGGCTGCCCAACCTGCTTTCCTTCGTGATTTTCATCTTGTTCGGCTTGTCGTTTCTGGGCTTGTTCGAGATTCAGGCCCCGAGCAGCTTGGTGAATAAAGTAGACGCCCAAGCCGACAAGGGCGGCTGGACCGGGCTGTTCTTCATGGCGGCTACCTTGGTGCTGGTGTCGTTTTCGTGCACCGTGCCCATTGTGGGCGCCGTGGCCATTGCAGCTTCCAAAGGTGAGCTGCTGCGGCCCACGCTGGGCATGCTGGCATTTTCGCTGGCCTTTGCGCTGCCGTTCATCGTCTTCGCCCTGTTTCCCACCTGGCTTAAGTCCTTGCCCCGCTCGGGCGGCTGGCTGAACGTGCTAAAGGTGGTGCTGGGCTTCGTGGAGCTGGGTATGGCGTTTAAATTCCTGAGCTCGGCCGACTTGTCCTACCACTGGGGGCTGGTGCCGCGTCCGCTGTTCCTCACCATCTGGATAGTGCTGGCGGCCGTGCTGGGCTTTTACCTGCTGGGCAAAATCAAGCTGCCGCACGACAGCGAAACGGTGCATGTGAGCGTGCCGCGGCTCGTATTGTCGATGATTGCCTTCATGTTTGCCGTGTACCTGGTGCCGGGCCTGTTTGGGGCGCCGCTGCCCACGCTCTCGGCCATTGTGCCGCCGCCCACGCGCCACGATTTCAACCTGGCCACGGCCGGGACGGCCGTGCCGGCCACACCCGCCGTAGCCAGCAGCAACTGTGCCCCGGCCCGCTACGATGATATTCTGGAATTGCCCTTGGGGCTGAATGGCTATTTCACTTTGCAGGAGGCCATTAAGTGCGCCAAGGAGCAGGGCAAGCCCATTTTTGTCGATTTCACGGGCCACAACTGCGGCAACTGCCGCCGCATGGAGGCCGATGTGTGGTCGCACGAAGAAGTACTGCGCCAGCTACGCGAAAAGTACGTGGTAGTGGCCCTGTATGCTGATGATAAAACCACGCTGCCGGCCTCCGAGTGGTATACCTCGCCGCGCGACAACCGCCAGAAAACCAGCATCGGCGAGCAAAACCTGGACTTCCAAATCAGCAAGTTCAACGCCAACGCCCAGCCCTATTACGTGTTGCTCAACCCCGACGACCCAACCAACAAGCCCTTGGTAGCGCCCATCGCCTACGAGCCCGACGTAGCCAAATTCAGCGCCTACCTAGAGGCTGGGGTGAAGCAATACCAGAGCCAGCGCAGCCCCGTAGCTGCTAGGTAGCGGAATAGTTGCTGCTGAAAACGTTATGAAAAAGCCCGTCATGCTGAGCGAACTCAAAGCATGACGGGCTTTTTTGCAAGAATGCCTGTTTCGTAGGCATCCCTTGTTTCCGCAAACGTTTTAATACACGAAGAGGCGACCCCCACCCAGAGGTCGCCTCTTACATGTGTGAGGCGCGCACCCACCCAGATGCGCTGCCTCGTTTTCCCCTCTTCTCCTCCGTATCCGACCACGGCAATCGCGAAAATAACTGGCCCTCTTTGAGGCCGAAAGCTTGCAATTAGGCCGGATATCCTCCGTTTCTTTGCGAACTTATTCTTTTGCGACTCTTATGCCGTGGCCTTCTGCCTTGGATTGCAACAAATGTAAGAGGCGAACTAAGGTGATGCAAATATTTTTGTTGTTCAAGTAAAAATTTACAATAAAAATAATATTGCCGCCTTAATTTTGTAAAGCATTCCAAACACTCCTGCAAAAAATGGCTAGAAATTACGAACTTGATGACACCGACCGCAACATTCTGAACCTGCTGATTCAGGATGCCAAAATGCCGTACACGGAAATCGCCCGAAAAGTCAACGTTTCGGGTGGCACGGTGCACGTGCGCATGGCCCGGCTCGAAGAAATCGGCATTGTGCAAGGCGCCACCCTGCGCATCGATTACCAGAAGCTGGGCTACGGCGTGAGCGCCTTCCTCGGCATCTACCTGCTCAAGAGCTCGGTGTACACCAGCGTGGTCAACCAGCTGCGCGACATTCCGGAGGTGGTAAGCATTCATTTCACCACCGGTGCCTACGGCGTATTTGCCCGCCTCGTGTGCCGCGACACGCAGCACCTGCGCGACGTCCTTCACGACCGGATTCAGCCCATCGACGGCATCGAGCGCACCGAAACGCTGATTTCGCTGGAGGAGGTAGTAAACCGCCCCACGCAGCTGACTTAATTCGATGACCGGCTGACGGTCAATGTATAAGAACGTCCTGCTGAGCGCAGCCGAAGCATCTCTACCGCGCAACGTAATTCATTTACTGCTGCGGTAGAGATGCTTCGGCTGCGCTCAGCAGGACGTTCTATTTTTTGTTTATTCTCCCTTCGGCTCGGAAGAAGCCGAAGGAGCTTCAGGCGCGACCGGTGAAGTAGTGGGGGCAGCCGGGGTCGGGGCGTTCAACTGCCCCATTTGCTGCTGGGCCAATAAGCCAATCAACGCCTCGACCAGCCCGCCGCCTGCGCCGGCACCGCCGCCGTTGGCTTGCACCTCGGGCACAATTTTCACCTGCCGGTCGCCGATAATCTGCATCAGTTGCAGGCCGGTGAACTCACGGGTGCCCAGTGCCTCCACGCCCACGCGGTAGGCTTCGGCCTTGGCGTTGCCGATGGCGCGGATGGCTTCGGCCTCGCCGGCGCCGCGCAGGCGGGTGGCTTCGGCATCGGCGATGGCGCGCAGGCGAATGGCTTCGGCCTCGCCGCCGGCACGGAGCTTGGCGGCCTCGGCTTCGCCGCGCACCTTTTTTACCTGGGCATTGGCGTTGAGCTCGGCAATGTTAACACCCTGTTCGCTTTGCACCAGGGAGTTTTGAATGTCGGCGATGCTGGTTTCGCGCACTAGGGCCTGACGCTGGGTTTGGGCCACCTGTTGCACCTCGTAGGTTTTGCGTTGCTCCTCGGCCAGCTTCCGGTCGGTTTGGGTGGTCATGAGCTGCTGCGGGGGCACGATGTCGCCGATGAGCGTATCGACGGCCTGCACGTTGTAGGCGGCCAAGGCGTTGCGGATGAAGGTGGCCGCGTCGTGCTGCCGCTCGGCGCGGTTGGTGAGGTAGTCGAGTACGGTGTATTCCTGGCTGGAATTGCGGAAGTAGTTCCCCACGATGGGCTCCAGCACGTTGTTGACGAGGTTCTGCATCGAGCCCACCCGCGAGATGACGCGGGGCGCATCCAGCGCCGCCACGTGGATAATCTGCGACACGTCGAGGTTGAAGGAGAAGCCGTCGCGCGAGCGCACGGTGATGCTGCTCAGCGAGGAATCGTAGCCGTGGGCCTCGGTGC
The DNA here is from genome assembly GCF_015694735.1 of Hymenobacter properus. Taxonomy (GTDB): domain Bacteria; phylum Bacteroidota; class Bacteroidia; order Cytophagales; family Hymenobacteraceae; genus Hymenobacter; species Hymenobacter properus. The sequence continues at coordinate 920,712 of NZ_JADQDP010000002.1, forward strand.
GGTTGGCCCAGTTGAGCACAATGTTGGTGGTAGGCACCAGCTCCACCTTCATAATTTCGGTGTTGAGCGGCTGGCGGCCGGGGTAGAGCGGCGTGGCCCAGATGCCCTTGTGGCCCACTTCCACGAGGTTGCCATGGGTAAAGTCGGCCCCGCTTACGTCCACGGCGGGCTTGCCCACGAAGGAAATAACCACGCCCACATGGCCGATGGGGATTTCGGTCATGGCCACCTGCTGCACGCGGCAAAACCAGGGGTTCAGGTTCCAGGAGCCCGACAGCAGCACCTGCTCCTGCAAGCCACGGCTGCCCCCGGCGTCGAGGAAGGCCTGAGCGTCCTGGAAGTTGTTGTGGTTGGGCACCACGGGGCCCGCGATTTCGCCGGGCGCGATGGGAATGCCGTCGAGGGTGGTGACGATGCCCACCGCGTCGGGCGCCACGCGGTAGATGAACAGCTCCTCGGGGCGCATGCCCATGGTGGCGGCGTTGCGCTGGGTGATGATGCTGAACAGAGCCGTGTTGATGCGGTAGGTACCGGCCGTGAGCATGCCCACCTGGCGGCCCTTTTCACCGCCTTTGGTTAGGAAGGCGCGGGCGTCCTGAAAGTTGTCGCAGTCGATTTCGCGGGCAAGGATGTGGCTGGGTGGGATGGGCTCGCCACCGTTGGCCACCACCAGGCCAATTTCGCCCTGCGGCACGATGACCACCGGCTCTTTGGTGATGGCGTACTGCCAGGGCCAGAGGAAGAAGTGCCAGCCCGGCGCCAGCGTGTCGGCCTGGTAGCCGGCCTCGCCTTCGAGGGCGATGAGGCGCCCGGCCGCCAGGTTGCGGCTGGAAAATTTCTTGGCCACCACGCCCACCTGCATCTCGCCGATGACGACGATGCCGAGCAACGATTTGGCCAGGAGCATTATCAGCAGCAGGCCTACTAGTATGCCCAGCAGCGTGTAAGCCAATGAAACGGTAATAACTAGAAGCATAGAAAGCAGAAAAGAAAAAGGGTGAAGCGTTAAAGCGAAAGCGTGGAATTTATCGGCGTTGATTGACAGGCATTACAAGAAGGCAAGCCACTGCCAGCGGAAAGCCAGGCGGAAAGGTAAGCGCCAGGCTGAACAGTGCAACACCACAAAACCAGCGTGGCCGGACTGCCCTATTTTTGTGCCTGCCCATGTCGAACCCTCCGCCCGCCACGCTGCTCATTCAAACCGCTTTCATCGGCGACGTAATCCTGATGACGGCGCTACTCGAATACCTGCACCACACCGAGCCCGCCACGCCCGTCGACGTGCTGGTGCGGCGCGGCAACGAGGGCCTGCTGGCCGGCCACCCGCACGTGCGCCAAGTGCTGATTTGGGACAAAAAGCACCGTAAGTACGCCGCCCTGTGGGACCTGCTGCGCCAGATTCGGGCCGCACAGTACGGCCGCGTAGTCACGCTGCAGCGTTTTGCCAGCACGGGTTTCCTCACTGCCTTTTCGAAAGCGAAGGAGCGCATCGGCTTCGCCAAAAACCCGCTCAGCCGGTTTTTCACGCGCCGCGTGCCGCACCACATCGGCGACGGCACCCACGAGGTGACGCGCAACCTGCGCCTGCTGACCGACGCCGTGCCCACGCCGCTGGTGCCGCCGCGCCTGTATCCCACGGCGGCTGATGAAGCGGCGGTGGCTGGCTACGCGGCAGCCGGGCCGTACATCTGTATGGCCCCCACGTCGGTCTGGTTCACCAAGCAATACCCGGAAAGCAAGTGGCTGGAGCTGCTCGCGACCCTGCCCGCTGGCCTGCGCGTGTACCTGCTGGGCGGGCCGCCCGACGTGGCCGCTTGCGAGCGCCTGGCTGCCGCGAGCGGGCGCGAAAACGTGGTAAGCATTGCGGGCAAAATTGGCCTGCTGGCTTCGGCGGCCCTCATGCGCGGGGCGGTGATGAACTACGTGAACGACTCAGCGCCCATGCACCTGTGCTCGGCGGTGGGAGCACCGGTCACGGCCATTTTCTGCAGCACTGTGCCGGCATTCGGGTTTGGGCCGCTGGCGCCCGCGTCGTTCGTGGTCGAAACCCGGGAGCCGCTGGCCTGCAAGCCCTGTGGGCTGCACGGGCACGGCGCCTGCCCGCTGGGGCACTTTCGCTGCGCGCACACCATTGAGGTGGAGCAACTCCTGGCCACGTTGCCGGTTTTATAGTTGTCAGTTGCTCGTTGTTCGTTGCCAGGTATTCCGTGACTAACAACGGACAACGAGCAACTGACAACCTACGGCTGCCCGTACCTTTGTTTTCTTATGCTCGATTATCACATTCACGAATATCCCAATGGTATCCGCCTCTTACACAAGCAGGTACCGCACACTAAAATAGCGCATTGCGGGTTCCTGCTCGATATTGGCTCGCGCGATGAGGCGCCGCACCAGCAAGGGCTGGCCCACTTCTGGGAGCACATGGCTTTCAAGGGCACCGAGAAGCGCAAGAGCTTCCACATCCTCAACCGCCTCGAAACCGTGGGCGGCGAGCTGAATGCCTACACCACCAAGGAGAAAATCTGCTTCTACGCCGCGCTGCTCAGCACTCACTTTGAGCGGGCGTTTGAGCTGCTGACCGACCTCACGTTCAACTCCGTGTTTCCGGGCCGCGAGGTGGAGAAGGAGCGGGGCGTGATTCTGGAGGAAATGAGCATGTACCAGGACGCGCCCGAGGACGCCATCGTAGACGATTTCGACACCGTCGTTTTCGGCGACCACCCGCTGGGCGTCAACATTCTGGGCACGCGCGAGAGCGTGAGCCGCTTCCAGACGGCCGACTTCCACGCCTTCCTGCAGGAGCAGATGCGCACCGACCGGCTGGTGTTCAGCTCGGTGAGCAACCTGCCGTTTGAGGCGGTGAAGAAGCTGGCCGATAAGTTTCTGGCGCCGCTGCCGGCAAAACGGGGGCCGCGGGTGCGCCGCCCGGTGGGCGACTACACGCGCAAAACGCAGGTAGAGAAGCGGCCCATCTCGCAGGCGCATTGCCTGGTGGGCGGCCCGGCCTACGCCCTGACTGACCCGCGCCGCATCCCGTTCTTCATGCTGAACAACATCCTGGGCGGGCCGGGCATGAACTCGCGGCTCAACCTGGCCGTGCGCGAGAAGTATGGCCTCGTATACACCATCGACAGTACCTACTCGCCCTACACCGATACCGGCCTGTTCGGCATCTATTTCGGCACCGAGGGCAAGCAGCTGAACCGCACGCTGGGCCTGGTGCAGAAGGAGCTGAAGCTGCTGCGCGAAAAGCCACTCACCACCAACCAGCTGCACATTGCCAAGCACCAGCTCATGGGCCAGTTGGCCATGAGCGAGGAAAGCAACAGCGGCCTGATGCAGCTGTTGGGAAAAAGCACCCTCGACCTGGGCCGCGTGGAGCCGCTGAGCGAAATTTTCGAGAAAATCGAGCGTGTTTCGGCTGCCGAGCTGCAGGACATGGCCAATGAGGTGCTGACCGAGGACCACCTGAGCGTGCTGCAATACGTGCCGGAAGGGAAGTAGCGCGATGCGGAGAACGAGCGGCGTACTGGTTTGGCTGTTCACGCTTCTATCGCTGGCTTCAGCCGCGATGGCGCAGCCGGTGCAGCGGCAGCGCGTGCAGTCCAACGACCCCGTCGACATCTACCGTAACGGCAAGCACGCCGGGGAACTCGCCTATTATTTAATGGCCCCGGCGGGCCCGCCGCGCGGCGTCTTGCTGTTGCTGCCGGGCCTCGCCTGCCCGGCCGAAGGGGTGTTCAAGGAAACGGCACTGGCGCAGGAGGCCGCCCGCTCGGGCTTCGTGGTGGCGGTGCCCACGCTGAACAACCGTTTGTACCTGGATTCGGCCGGGACTCGCCTGCTGGGGCAGGTGCTGAACCGGGTAGCGCAGCAATACCCCACTGCGGGCCGCAACTTGTGCCTCGGCGGCTTCTCGGCCGGCGGACAACTGGCTCTGGCGTACGCAGAGCAATTGGTACGGGACAGCGTCCGGCAAACCTGGCGGGTGAAGGCCGTGTTTGGGGTGGACCCGCCCGCCGATTTGGCCAACCTATGGCAGCGGGGCCAACGTGACATCGACCGGAACTGCAGCGCCTTGCTCGTGCGTGGAGGTCAATCCACGCTTAAAACGCTGGGGGATGCCTTCGGCGGCTCGCCGGAGCAAGTTCCGGCCGTGTACCAGCAATACTCGGCTTTTATCAACACCAGTCCGACCGGCGGCAACCTGTCCCAGCTGGCGGCCACGCCCGTGCGGGTGTACTGCGAGCCGGATATGGCCTACTGGCGGTGGCACTTGTGCGCCACCATGCAGCTCGAAGACCTCAATGCGGTAACGCTCCGGCAATTGGTGGATTGCCTGCAACGCCAAGGCAACACCCGCGCCGAGTATATCGAAACCACCGGCAAAGGGAAATTAAAGGGCCGGCAGTTTCCTCATTCCTGGTCGATAGTGGATGCGCCCGAGTGCGTACAATGGCTGCAAACTTGTCTGAGCCGTTAAGCTTATGCCTGTTCCCACCTTCGGCCACCCCGGCACCTACCGGCCCGGCGACACCTTTCGCAACCGCATCGACCTATCGCTAAGCGGCGTGCACCGACCGCGCCGGGCCGGCGTGTGCGGCACCCCTGTCCTGGGGGCCGAGAGCATCGTGCTGGCCGGGCAATATGAGGAGGACAATTTCGAGGAAGAAGAAATCCAGTACTCCGGCAATGGGGGACGCGACCCCAAAACCGGTCGCCAAATCACCGACCAAGTAGCCACCACCGGCATTCTGGCCTTGCTGCGCAGCGTGGAAACCGGCCTGCCGGTGCGCGTGCTACGCAAGGTGCCGGCTGACGATGGCGAGTTGGAAGTGTACCGCTACGAAGGATTATATCAGGTAGTGGGCTCAACCTACGCGCCGGGAAAATCGGGCTTTCTGGTCTACGTATTCCGGCTACGGCCTTTAGTTGGCGCGTAGAGACACAACCTTTGCGTCTCGTCGTTGAACGTTCCAACCCGCGCCATCTGGGTTCGTTCAGGCGTCGTTATCGCGTCATTGTTCAACGACGAAACGCAAAGGGTTGCGTCTCCACGCCGTTTAATCTCATGCAACAAGACCCTCTCGACCTTTACGCCGCCCTACACACCGCGCCCGAGCCGCCGCTGCTGGCCCAGCTTACCCGCGAAACCCACCTGCAAACCCTGATGCCGCGCATGAGCAGCGGCCACGTGCAGGGCCGTTTCCTGAGCCTGCTCAGCCACCTGATGCGGCCGCGGCGTGTGCTCGAAATCGGCACGTTTTGCGGCTACGCCACGCTGTGCCTGGGCGAAGGGCTGGCTAATAACGGGTTGATTCATACCATCGAAATCGACCCGGAAAAAGAAAGTCGCATCCGGCGCTACGTGGCGGCGGCCGGGCTCACGGAGCGGGTGCAGCTGCACATTGGTGCGGCGCTCGATGTTTTGCCGGGCTTGGTCGATGAAGTGTGGGACTTGGTCTTTATTGACGCCGACAAGCGAAACAACGACGCGTACTTTGAAGCCGTCATTGAACAGGTGCGGCCGGGCGGCTTGCTCGTCGTAGACAACGTGCTGTGGAGCGGCAAGGTGCTGCCCGACCACGCCGTGAAAACGGGCGACAAGGACACGCCGCTGGTGCGCGCCTTCAACGACAAAATGGCCCGGGATGCGCGTGTGGAGCCGGTTTTTCTGCCCCTGCGCGACGGGCTGCTGCTGCTGCGCAAAAAGTAGTAGCTACACAATCGATTGTTCTCGCTCCGCCAACCTTCGCCGGGCTAATCCCGTCAAGACAAACCTCCAGCGCTCAATTCCTTCGCATGCGGCACTTTACCTTATTTGTTTTATTGCTGCTGAGCATAGGTGCGGCCCGGGCGCAGGCGCCTGCGCCCACTACGGTGAGCGGCCGCGTAACCGACGGCAAAGACCAGTCGCCGCTTATTGGGGCCAACGTGCTGCTCATTCACCTGCCCGACTCGGTGAAGCGCGGCACGGCCGTCGACACCGAGGGCAAGTTTCAGTTCGACAACGTGACGGCCGGGCGCTACGTGCTCGATGCTTCCTTTGTGGGCTATGCCAAGCTGAGCCAGGCCGTGACGGTGAGCGGCACGCCGGTGCAGCTGGGCACGCTGGCCTTGCAAACGGGCGGCATTCAGCTGAAAGGCGTGGTGGTAACGGGCCAGGCGGCGCAGAGCGTGCAGAAGGGCGACACCACGCAGTACAACGCCCGCGCTTTCAAAACCAACCCCGACGCCAGCACCGGCGACCTCATCGAGAAGATGCCCGGCGTGGCCCGCGGGGCCGACGGCAAGATTCAGGCCCAGGGCGAAAACGTGCAGCAGGTGTTGGTGGACGGCAAGCCCTTCTTCGGCACCGACCCCGACGCGGTGCTGAAAAACCTGCCCGCCGAAATGGTGGACAAGGTAGAAGTGTTTGACCAGCGCAGCGAGCAGAGCCGCTTTTCGGGCTTCGACGATGGCAACACAACTAAGACCATCAACATCGTTACGAAGATTGAATTTCGGAACGGCACCTTTGGGCGCGTGCTGGGCGGCGCTGGCCCCGACCATTACCGGGCTAGCGGCAACATCAACAAGTTCAACGGTAACCAGCGGGTGGCCGTGCTGGCCCAAAGCAACAACGTGAACGAGCAGAACTTCGGCACCGAAGACCTGCTGGGCGTGGTGGGCAACTCCAACACCGGCGGCGGGGGCCGTGGGGGTGGGGGCGGGCGCGGCCCCGGCAACGGCGGCAACGCCGGCGACTTCCTGGTGAACCAGAGCGGCGGTATCACCACCACCAACGCGGCGGGCCTGAACTACTCCAACTCCTGGAACAAGAAGACCGACCTCTCGGCCAGCTACTTCTTCAACCACGCCAACAACGCCCTGACCAGCAGCACCCAGCGTTACTACGTGGATACGGCCAGCACGCGCTACAACCAGGCCGCCAACGCCCGCAGCCAGAACACCAACCACCGCTTCAACCTGCGGCTGGAGCACAAAATAGACTCGGCCAACTCCATCCTGTTTCGGCCCCGGTTCAGCTCGCAAATGAACAACTCGAACAGCGTGCTCAACGGCATCACCAGCCGCCGGGGCATCGAGCAGAGCCGCCTCAACAGCACCTACACCGGCGAAAACAGCGGCATGAACACCGGCGGCGACCTCCTGTTTCGCCACCGCTTTGCCAAGGCGGGCCGCACGGCCAGCCTCAGCATTGGGGGCGCTTACAACCAGCGCACCTCCACCACCACGCTGCAAACCGAGGACACAGGCTCGGCGCGGAACAACCTCAACCAGCTGAGCGACCTCACGCAGCACGGTGGCAACATCAGCGCCAATCTGGCTCTGACAGAGGCCCTTTCGCGGCAAAACATGCTGCAGGCCAGCTACAACATCAACTACGCGCCCAACAACAGCAACAAGTACACCTACGACCGGCTGAATGGCGACACCCGGCAGCTGAACGAGGGGCTGAGCAACGTGTTTGATAACTACTACCTCACGCAGGCGGGCGGCGTCACGTTCCGGCACGTGACGCAGAAGCTGCAGGCCGGTGTGGGGCTCGCCGGCCAATACGCCGAGCTGTACAGCGACGCGCAGTATCCGCGGCCCAGCATTGGGCGCTACCACTTCGTGAATGTGCTGCCCAACGCCAACGTGAACTACCGCTTCACGCGCCAGAAAAACCTGCGCCTGTTTTACCGCACCAACACCAACCCGCCCAGCGTGAGCCAGCTGCAGGCCGTGGTGAACAACTCCAACCCGCTGCAGCTCACCATCGGCAACCCCACTCTGCGCCAGGAATTCCAGCACTCGGTGAACATCCGCTACTCGGTGTCGAACCCCGAGGTGTCGAGCAACTTCTTCGCGCTGCTCTCGGGCTCCTACACCCAGAACCCGATTTCGAACCGCACCATTGTGGCGGCCCGCGAAACCACCGTGACGCCGGAGGGCGCCCCGCCCGTCACCATTCCGGCCGGCGGCCAGCTCACCCAGCCCACCAACCTGAGCCAGCAGTACAACGTGCGCTCGCTGGCCAGCTACGGCCGGCCCATCAAAGCCATCAAAACCAACGTGAACCTGAGCGCCAACGCCGGTTTCTCCCAAAACCCTGGCCTGGTGAACGGCGGCCTGAACTACGCCCGCGTGCCCTCGTTCGGGGCTGGCCTCACGCTCAGCTCCAACATCAGCGCCAACCTTGATTTCACGGCCTCCACCACGTCGAGCAAGAACTACGTCATCAACACCCTTCAGACTAAGCTTAACACCAATTACTTCTCGCAGGTGACGCGGGCGCGGCTGAACTGGATTGTGGGCCCCGGCATCAACATTGCCACCGACCTGGTGCACCAGGCCTACGCGGGCCTCTCGGCCGGCTACAACCAGCAATACGCCCTCTGGAACGCCAGCATCGGCAAGAAGCTGTTTCCGGGCCAGCGTGGCGAAATCAAGGTTTACGCCTTCGATTTGCTGGGCCAAAACCGCAGCATCTCGCGCAACGTGACCGAGGCCTACTACGAAGACGTGCAAACCAACATCCTGCAGCGCTACTTCATGCTGATGTTCACCTACAACATTCGCAGCGGCAACGTGATAGCGCCCAGTTCAGGTGAGGATGGGGGACGCCAAGGCCGGGGTGAGGGTCGTGGGGAAGGCCGCGGCTTCGGCCGGCCCGATGGTGGCGGTCAGGGCGGCGGCATGGGCGGCCCGCCCCCCGGCGGTGGGGGAGGCGGCCCGCAGTAAGAACGCAGTCGGCACGTCACATCGACCGTCATGCTGAGTGCAGCGAAGCATCTTTACCGCAGCAGTAAATCAAATTACCATTGCAGTAAAGATGCTTCGCTGCACTCAGCATGACAACCGAGAGGCGGCTTTTTGCTCAAAAATCAGGTTCTTTGCAACTTCCGGGCGGGAGGGGGCCGCGGTGGCCGCCTTCCGCCCGTCTTGCTTATGCGAAATTCCGTTGCCCTGTTGCTCGGCCTGAGCCTGCTTCTGATACAGTCTGTGGTGGCCCAAACCACCTCGCCCTTGCGTCCCACCGTGCCCGCCGCCCTCGACGTGGCCGGCCTGCACCTTGTGCTGAATGCCGAAGCCCAGCGCCTGGTGCAGCAAAAGGTAGACGGCCTGAGCCGCCACCAGCCTTCATTCCAGGCTCGGGTGGATTTGGCCGATGCTTCATTCCCCATCATCGACCGGGTATTGAAGGAGGAAGGCGTGCCGCTCGACTTTCGCTACCTGGCCCTGCAGGAAAGCGCCCTGATTGGCGACGCCCGCAGCAACCACGAAGCCGTAGGCTACTGGCAGCTCAAGCAGGAAACCGCCACCGGCCTGGGCCTGACCGTGAACGACGCTGTGGACGAGCGCCAGCACCTGGCGGCCAGCACCCGCGCCGCCGCCCGCTACCTCAGCCGCAACAACAAACCGCTGCACAACTGGCTCAACGCCCTGCTGAGCTACTACACCGGCCCCGCCGGCGTGCAGCCCTACACGCTGCCTTCTGATTTCGACGCCACCGAAATGGCCATTACGGAGGCCACCTCGCCCTATGTGCTGGCGTTTTTGGCGCACAAAGTGGTTTTCGAGCCCGCCTGCGGTCTGAATCCCAAGCCCGCGCTGCTGCTTCAGGAGTTTCCGGCCGTGGCCGGGCAGCCCCTGGCCGCCCAAGCTGCGGCCCTGCACGTGGACCCCGCCGCCCTGGCTCTGCACAATCGTTGGCTGCTGGCCGCTACCGTGCCTGCCGACCGGCCCTACACGCTCATTGTGCCCGTGGGCGACGTGACGCAGGCCGCCGGCATTCTGGCCAACCAGCGCCTGCAAAGCCGCGGTGAGCTGCTGAATGCACCCGCCGTGGCCGGCAACACGGCCGAAGTGCGCATCAACCGCCTGCGCGCCCTCATCGCCCTACCCGGCGAAACCATGGTGGACCTGGCCCGCCGCGCGCACAAGCGCTTGGGCGAGTTCCTGCGCCACAATGAGATGACCGGCTTCGACAAAGTGGTGGCCGGCCGCCCGTACTACCTGCAAAGCAAGCGCGACGCGGCCGCCGTGGAATACCATGTGCTGCAGCCCGGCGAAACGGTGTTCGACGTAGCCCAGAAGTACGGCATGCGCCAGAAAGCCGTGTACAACAAAAACCGCATGGCCCGCAACGAGGAGCTGCGCCCCGGTCGCGTGCTCTGGCTGCAGCACACGCGCCCACGCGAAACCGCCATCGAATACCGCGCCCTCACCGAATCGGTGGCCCTGGAGCGCCCCAGCAGCACCCCGACGGCCGCCGAGCGCGAAACCGACGCCTTGGTAAGCACCGCCAACGAAGCCATTACCCTGCCCCGCCGTGCGGCCACCGAAAGCGGCCAGGTGAAGGTGAAAGTCAAGGTGAAAAGCGAGGACGGCAAAACCAAGTCCAAGCGCGTAGTGGCCGACGACGCCGACGGCTGGGGCGAAACTCTGGCCACGGCCGCTGCTACCGCGGCTCCGGTTCCCGTTCCGACGCCCGCAGTAGCTCCGGCTCCTGCGCCGGTAGCCGCCGTGCCTGCGCCCACCCCGCCGGCACCGACACCCGCCCGGCCGGCAGTGGCCAAAGCGACTTACCTGCCGCCGCCCGCCGCTGCTCCGGCGCCCGCCCCCCTGGCCGACGACCCCGGGGAAATAGATTCGGCCGCGGTGGCCCCTGCGCCGGCGCGCCCCACCACCGTATCCAAACCCGCCCCCACGCCCAAGCCAGCCCCGGCCAAGGCTGCTGAGCCCGCGCCCACTTACCCGGCGGTTGTGGCGGCTAAGCCAGTAGCTACGGCGCCCGTGGCGGTAACAAAGCCGACGGCCGTGGCCCCGAAGGCCGCACCCGCCGATGCCACCCACCGCGTCGAGGCCAAGGAAACCGTGTATTCCATCAGCCGTCTCTACAACATTCCGCCGGCTACGCTGATTGCCATCAACCAGCTTCAGCCGCCCTACGGTTTGGTGCTGGGTCAAACCCTGAAGCTGAAAGCCGCCGAGCCCGAAGCTGCGCCCGCCGTATCCAAGGCGGCGCCAGTGGCCAAAGCGCCCCAGCAGCCCGCCCCAGCGGCCAGCCAAGCGCCTGCCCCGGCCTCCCAATCCAGCGGCCGGATTAATCCGGCCATGCTGTACGTGCCCAAGAAAACCAGCCCGGCGGCTGCGGCCGCCGCTGCCACGCCGGCTGCGCCCGTGGCCCCCGCCAGCCAAGCCACGCACACCGTAGCTAAGGGTGAAACGCTTTATAGCATTGCCCGGCAGTACAAAGTGGCCGTAGCTGATTTGCAGGCCTGGAATGGCAAGGCACCCGAAGATGCTTCGGCTAAGATTGGAGAAGTGCTGCGGGTGCAAGCTCCTGCCAAGTAATTTGGTTCGACGAGTGAGTGGTGGTGGACGCGCCGAGTGGCCGAAAATTGCCAGAAACAACTGGTTTGTAGATGAAGAAAACTAGCTGAAACAAAGGTTTTAATGCACATTTGCAACTACCTTCCTTTCATCTAAACTTCATGAAAAAAAGCTACGCCACTCTCCCCATGCTTTTGCTGGCCAGCTCTGCCTGGGGCCAGCCGGTCAGCAGCCTCGTGCCCGCGCGCAATGCGCCGGCTGCTAACCGCGCTACCGTCGTCTCCGCCACCTTGGCTGCGCCGGCCCCAATGGCCGCCCTGCGCGTGTTCAGTGCCCAGGCCGGCGGCCGGAAGGCTGGCAGCAGCACCGTGAGCGGCAATGCCGTGACGTTCGCCCCGGCCGTCGATTTTCGGCCCGGCGAAACGGTGACCACCAGCCTGACCGGCGCTTCGCCGCACGTGTGGCAATTCGTGGCCGCCGCCACGGGCGGCACGGGCACCTTCACCACCACCACTTCCGTGAATACGGCGCCCGGCCAGACCAGCGGCAGCACCGCGACCATTACCCCCGCCGACTTGGACGGCGATGGCGACCTCGACGTGCTGGTGCCCGGCGGGTATGGGTCGGGGCTGCTGGCGTGGTACCTGAACGATGGCAGCGGCCAACTTACTAGCGCCAACCGATTCATTTCCGTCGCAAACAACGCGGAACAGGTGGCCGTAGGCGACATCGACGGCGACGGCGACTTGGATGTGGTGGCCTGTGCTGCCCGGCCTTCGCAGTTCGACATCGCCCGCAACGACGGGGCCGGCAACTTTACCGTTTCGGCGGTTTCCACCTCGGCTGTCAACACTTCAGCCAGCAGCCTGCTGCTGTTCGACGCCGACGGCGACGGCGACTTGGATATGGCTTATTATAACTGGAACAGCGCGGCGCCCCGCCAGTTTGAGGTGCGACTCAACAACGGCACGGGCAGCTTTGGCGCCGCCATGGCGACGACGGTGCCGGCGCAATACGGCTATGCCACGCTCCAGCCGGGCGACCTTGACCAGGATGGCGATTTGGATTTAGTGCTGTGCTGCAATGGCAATGGGGTCGACAGCTTTGCGCAGCCCTTTTTCAACAACGGCGCTGGCAGCTACACCGCCGGCCCCGTGTACCCGGCCGCTAACTACTCGGGCGGTGCTGCGCTGGGCGACGTGGACGGCGATGGCGACCTCGACTTGGCCGTGGTGGATTACCAGATGGCCAGCCCGGTTCGGCTGCTGCTCAACAACGGGGCCGGTGTTTTTGCCGCGGGCGCCACGCTCACGTCGGGTTCTGGTGCGCAGCGGGCCGCTTTCGCCGACCTCGACGGCGACGGCGACTTGGACCTGCTCGTACACGGCGTCGGCGACTTCGTGCATCTCAACGACGGGCGGGGAGGTTTCGGCGCGGCGGCCACCGTGGCCAGCAGCGGCGCCCCCAGAGGCTTGGCCGTGGCCGATATGGACAACGACGGCGACCTGGATGTGCTCGCCATCGAGACGGCCGTGAATGCGCCGCTGCTCCTGCGCCGCAACGCCAACCGCACCACCTCGGCCACGCGCCCCCAACTCACCACGGCGTTCCGCTGCTGGCCCAATCCCACAGCTTCCACTGGCCAGTTGTGGATAGAACTGCCGACGGCCGCCCCCGCTACCGCCACCCTGCACGATGCCTTAGGCCGTTTGGTTCGGCAACAAGCTTTCAACGGCCAGGCCACCAGCCTGACTACTAATGGCCTGGGCCCGGGCGTGTACTTGCTCACCGTGCAGGCCGCCGCGCTCGCGCCGCTCACGCAGCGCGTGGTGGTGGAATAAATAAGCCAAAATGCACCGCTCAGGGAATCAGACCGGGGCAAATTGAGGTTTGGGAATGCCCGCCAACCGGGGGTATCTTTGAGAATGAAGAATGAGGAATGAAGAACGGGAATTGCCCACACGGCATTCTCAATTCTTCGTTCCTCATTCTTCATTCGTCATTAAGCGCCGCCTCTCATGCCCACGTTCTCGCACCTTCACTCGCACACGCAATACTCGCTACTCGACGGCCAGGCCAGCATCGGGGCCCTGATGAAGAAAGCCCAGAAGGACGAGATGCCCGCCGTGGCCCTCACTGACCACGGCAACATGTTCGGCGCGTTCAACTTCGTGGCCGAAGCCAACAAGTACAACGTGAAGCCTATCGTGGGCTGCGAGTTCTACTTGGTGGAGGACCGGCACCGCAAGACCTTCAGCCGCGAAAAGGGGGAGCGCGACAACCGCTTCCACCAGCTGCTGCTAGCCAAAGACCAGGCCGGCTACCACAACCTGGCCAAGCTCTGCTCGCTGAGCTTCATCGAGGGTGTGTACTCCAAGTTTCCGCGCATCGACAAGGAGCTGCTGGTGAAATACCACGAGGGCCTCATTGCCACCTCGTGCTGCATTGGGGCCGAGATTCCGCAAACCATTCTCTTCGGCACTGAGGCCGAGGCCGAGGAAAAGCTGAAGTGGTGGCTCGACTTGTTTGGTGAGGATTTTTACATCGAAATCCAGCGCCACGGGCTGATGAACTTCGACGGCACCGGTAAAAGCCAGGAAGATGTGAACCAGGTGCTGCTGGGCTTTGCGAAGAAATACAACGTCAAAGTCATCTGCACCAACGACTCGCACTACGTCGACCAGACCGACTACGCCGCCCACGACCTGCTGCTGTGCGTGAACACTGGTGAGGAGCACAGCATCCCCGTCGGCGACATCCGCACCAACTACTACACTTTGATGACCAGCAAGGGCGAGGTGAAGTACGACCTGCTGGACAACCTGCGCGCCGCCTACGGCCGCGACGAAAAAGCCCAGCAGCAACTGCGCCGCATCGACGAGGAGCTGCAGAAGCCCAAGCCCCACACCCGCTTTGGCTTCGCCAACGACCAGTTCTTCTTCAAGACGCAGGCGCAGATGAACGACTTGTTCGCCGACGTGCCCGAAAGCCTGGACAACACCAACGAAATTGTGGACAAAGTGACGCCGCCCAAGCTGGCGCGCGACATCCTGTTGCCCAACTTCCCCATTCCCGCGCCCTTCGCCAACGCCGACGAGTTCCTGCGCGAGCTGACTTATGTGGGCGCCTTTGGCCCGAGCGCCGGCAACGGCACCGTGACCATGACCAAGCCGCCGCGCTACTCGGAGCGCACCCCCGAGATTGAGGAACGGCTTGACTACGAGCTGCGCATCATCCAGACGATGGGCTTTGCGGGTTATTTCCTCATCACGCAGGACTTCATCAACAAGGGCCGCAACATGGGCGTGGCCGTGGGCCCGGGCCGGGGCTCGGCCGCCGGCTCGGCCGTGGCCTACTGCGTGGGCATCACCAACATCGACCCCATCAAGTACTCGCTGCTGTTCGAGCGTTTCCTCAACCCCGAGCGTGTGTCGATGCCCGATATTGACATCGACTTCGACGACGTGAACCGCCAGCGCGTCATCGACTACGTGGTGGACAAGTACGGCAAAACGCAGGTGGCCCAGATTATCACCTTCGGTACGATGGCCGCGAAATCGTCTATCAAGGACGTGGCGCGCGCCATGGAGCTACCCCTGCCGCACACCAACGACCTCACCAAGATGGTGCCCGACAAGCCCGGCACCACCCTGGCCGGTGCCTTCGCCGAAAACCAGGAGCTCGATATGATTCGGCGTGATGAATCGCCGGAGAACCTCAAGGGCCAGATTCTACGCCTCGCTACGCAGCTTGAAGGCTCGGTGCGCAATACCGGCATCCACGCGGCCGGCGTCATCATCGCGCCCGACGACATCACTAAGTACATACCGGTTTCAACCTCGAAGGACTCGGACCTGTTGGTGACGCAGTTCGACGGCAAGGTGATTGAGAGCGCCGGCATGTTGAAGATGGATTTTCTGGGCCTCAAAACCCTGACCATCATCGTGGATGCGCTGACGCTGATTGAGAAAAACCACGGCGTCAAAATCGACATCGACGAGATTCCGCTCGACGACGAAAAGACTTACGCGCTCTACCAGCGTGGCGACACCATTGGCACGTTCCAGTTCGAATCCGAGGGCATGCGGCAGTACCTCAAGGACCTGAAGCCGACCAACATTGAGGACCTGATTGCCATGAACGCACTCTACCGGCCGGGCCCGATGCAGTTCATCCCGAACTTCATCAACCGCAAGCACGGCCGCGAGGAAGTAGAGTACCCGCACGACCTGCTCAAGCCCATCCTGGAGTACAGCCAGGGCATCATGGTGTACCAGGAGCAGATTATGCAGACGGCCCAGATTCTGGCCGGCTACTCGCTCGGCGGGGCCGACTTGCTGCGCCGCGCCATGGGTAAGAAGGACATGAAAAAGATGGCCTTGGAGCGCGAGAAGTTCACCAAGGGCGCCAAGGAGCTACACAACATCCCGGAGAAGAAGGCCAACGAAGTCTTCGACGTGATGGAGAAGTTCGCCGAGTACGGCTTCAACCGCTCGCACTCGGCCGCCTACTCGGTGGTGGCTTATCAGACGGGTTATCTGAAGGCCAACTACCCGGCCGAGTACATGGCCGCCGTGCTCACCAACAACATGGGCGACATCAAGAAGGTGACCTTCTTCATTGAGGAAGCCCGCAAGCAAGGCGTGCCCGTGCTCGGGCCCGACGTGAACGAATCCCTGCTCAAGTTCAACGTGAACCAGGAGGGCGCCATCCGTTTTGGCATGGGTGCGGTGAAGGGAGCGGGCGAACTCGCGGTGGAAAGCATGGTGCAGGAGCGCGAGAAAAACGGCGAATACACCGACATTTTTGACTTCGCCAAGCGCGTGAACCTGCGCACCGTGAACAAGAAAACCTTCGAAAGCCTGGCCCAGGCCGGCGCCTTCGACAACTTCGGCAAGCACCGCCGCCTGTACCTGGATGCGCCCCAAGGCGACCAGAACCTCATCGAAAAGGCCATGCGCGTGGGCCAGCAGCACGCGGCGGCTAAGGAGTCGGCCCAACACAGCCTGTTTGGGGCGGGGGCCTTCGGGGCGGTGGCCGCGCCCATGCCCAAAATCCACGAGATGGAGCCCTGGAGCAAAACCGAGCAGTTGCGCCGCGAGAAGGAAGTGGTGGGCTTCTACCTCTCGGGCCACCCGCTCGACAGCTACAAGCTGGAGCTGGACGCATACTGCACCTGCGGCCTGGAAAAGGTAGATGAGATTAAGAACAAGGAGCTAGCCGTGGCCGGCCTCATCACCAACGTGATGTTCAAGACCACCAAAACCGGCCAGCCCTTCTGCACCTTCACCCTCGAAGACTACGAGACGAGCATCAGCCCGGCCCTGTTCCGCGACGATTACACCAAGTTTGCGCCCCTCATCAACCCGCGCAACTACCCCAACGAGCAGGTGCCGCCCATGTACGTGCGTCTCAAGCAGGAGCTGCGCCGCCACACCCAGGACCAGTGGGACCTGCGCATCCTCAGCATTCAGCCGCTAGCCGACATTGCCGAGAAGATGAGCAAGGGCGTGCGCGTGCGCCTCGACCTGCGCACCGTGACCGAGCCCATGCTCGACCGCCTGGAAGAAGCCATCGAGTTTGCCAAAGGCTCGAAGCGCCTCGAAATCCAGTTCGTGGAGCCGCACGAGCACCTGGCCGTCGACATGTTCTCGCGCCGCTTCCAGATTGAGCCGAAGGCTTTTATCGAGAAGATGAAGGAGCTAGAAATGGAAGTTTGCACGCTGATTTAGGCTTAGTGCTGGTGCCCTAGCGCGCCAGCACCAGCCGGGCAGTGGTGCTGCCCTCGCGCAAGCGCAGCCTCACCGTGTACACACCGGGGGCCAATAAATAGGTAGGGAGCGCAAGGCGGTTGTCGCCCGGGGCGGCGGGGTGCGCGCCCTGCCACACCAGTTGGCCAAGGCCGTTGTGCACCTCAACCTGCGCCAGTTGGGTCGAGGGCGCGGTGAATTGCAGCGTGGTTTGGTCGGCGGCAGGGTTGGGAAACAGGCGCAGGAGGGCCGGTGAGGCAGCAACGGCCGTGGCCAGCGGGGCCGTCACGGTCAGCGTGAACGTGCTGCTGGCCGCGGCGTAGCCGGGGGCAGTGGCTTGCAGTGTGGCCGTGTAGGTGCCAGGCGCGAGGCCGGTGGCGTCGGCTTGCAGCACCACATACTGCCCCGATGGGTCCACTGTTCCGGTGCGGGCGCCCGCGGCCAGCGTGAGCCAGGCCGGCAAGGCGCTGAGGGTGTAGTTGGCCGTGCCACTGGGCGTCCAGAGCAAATTGCGGACGGCCACTTGTCCGCCAGCCACCACCTGGGCGCTGAGCTGAGCCCGCGAAAAATGCAAATTATAAGCCGGGGTACGAGCCAGCGGGGTGGTGCGCGTGGCAGTTTCGGGGCCCAGCGCGCCCTCTATTTCGCCTTGCGCCACGATGAGCGTGTTATTCAATACGGTGGCAAAGGCGCCGCCGAGCATGGTGGGCAGTCGGCAAAGTTCGGTCCACTGGTCGGTGCCGGGGTCGTAGCTGAGCACATCTTCGCGGTTGGTGTAGTCGTCCTGGCCCCCTATGGTCAGCAGGCGGCCGTCGAGGGGCGTCACGGTGCCTTCGAAGTGGGAGCGCACGGTGGGAAAGTCGCGGAGCCGCGTCCAGGCATTGGTCAGTGGGTCGTATTCGTGCACCAGCGCTGTCTGGGTCACCGAAATGTTGTGCCCGTGTTGGCCGGCCAGGGCGTAAATCTTGCCGCCCACCGAGGCTCCACCCAAGTGGCAGCGCGGCAGCGGCAACGGCGCCGCCACCTGCCAGCCCGCTGCTTCGTTGTCGAGGTTTAGCACGTAGTGCATGGGCGAATCGGTTTGAATATCGGCCTCAACTCCGCCAAAGTAATGCAGCTGCCGGCCCAGCAGGGCTGCTGCGCCCGCGCCGCGCCGCGCCGGCAGGGGCGGACCCATGCGCCAGGTATCGGTGCGCGTGTCGTACACCTGCACCGCATCTGTGACCACGCCGGGGTAGTTGCCCACAAATCCACCCATTATCCAAATAGTTGGGCCGGCCACGGCGGCAGCGGTGTGGGTGGCCATCAATGGCATGGGAGTCAGCGTCGCCCAGGTATTGGCAGCCAAGTCGTATCGCTGCGTCAGATTAGTGGCCAGAAGCCCCCTGTAATAACCGCCGAAGGTGTAAAACTGGTTGCCCACCAGGCCGCATTGGCCTTCCTTGCGCTCCAGTACGCTGGCCGCGCGCGGCGTCCAGGCACACGCAGGGGCCGGCGTCGAGCCGGCCGGTTGTCGCAGTACTTCTATCGCCGTCACGGTCGGCTGGTCTACCATCGGCACAAACTCCAGGCTCGCAAAGCCATCCGTGACAGTAGCGCGGTATTCCTTCACCACGGCCGTCATGGGGCCGGCGGTGGCGTTGAGGTCGTGGTTGATGAGCACGCGCTGGTCTTCGAGCCGCATGCTAAACACCCGCCGGCCGCTGCCGCCGGGGCCGCCGTTGGTGGCGCCGTGGTAGATTTCGGCTAAGTGCACGCGCACGAGGTAGTCGCCGGCCGGCACCGGAATGTCGTAGCGCAGCGGCGCGAGCCACGGCGGGCCGCTGCGTTCCGTCCGATACAAGGCGTCGTCGGCAGTGCCGGCAATGTCCACAATGGCCGGGTTGGCATAGGGGCGGCCACCCGTGTAATACTGGTCGGCCAGAAACAGGCGTCCGTCGGTGGTGCGATAAGCTTGTGAGCTGCCGCAATCGATGCGAACCGTGTCGCCGTTGGCGGCCGGGTGGAGGCATGCCGAGGTCAGTAGCGTAAACAGTGTGAGCATAGCGGAATGGTAAAGAGCTGGAAGCGCGGCAGTAATGTACTGAAGCAAGTACGGGTGGCCTGCTGCAGAAGATGTTGGGTTTGCCTTCTTCAGACCTGCTGGCTTGGCGAGCCGGAAAAATTATTTAGCCCGGCCGGGGTAATTAATTGGCTCATCAAGAATAGCGCAAAATTTCCACACGTCGTCTTCGGCCCGCCGTTGGCTTGGCCAAACGCGCCGTTCGCCCAGATAATCCGCCGCTGCCCGCCCACGGCCGGCCCGGCCTGAACTTTCCCCTGCCCGCTCTGTTTTACCTCCAATCTGCTACCTTGCGACCCCGTTGGCCGTATACGCCAGACCATTATTTAACCCCCAACCCCAATCGAAATGGGACACAAAGCAATTGAAATCACCGACGCCAACTTCGAAGAAATCATCGGCGGCGACAAACCGGTATTGGTAGACTTCTGGGCCGAATGGTGCGGCCCCTGCCGCATGGTAGGCCCCGTGGTAGAAGAGCTGGCCGGCGAATACGAAGGCAAAGTCGTGGTGGGCAAAGTTGACGTGGACGCCAACCCCCAGACCTCGATGAAGTTCGGCATCCGCAGCATCCCCACGCTGCTGGTGTTTAAGAACGGCCAAATCGTGGACAAGCAAGTAGGCGCTGTGCCCAAGCACGTGCTCGCCCAAAAACTCGAAGCCCAGGTAACGGCTTAAGCGCCCTCGCCTCGTTCATAAAAAAGCCCCTTGCCAGTGCGGCAAGGGGCTTTTTCTGTTCAGGTGTTTTGGGGAGGATGATTAGTCGTGGGTATGGCTGCGGCGGATGCGCGACTGCATTTTGGCGTGCAGCTTCAGTTGCTTTTGGTGGCCGTGCAGCTGCCGGCGCAGCTGGCGCGGCGAAGTCACTCCCTTACTTTCTTCGAGGCCCAGCACCACGAACATCACATGCTGCATTTTGGCGGCGAAGCGGTTTGTCTTAACCGAAAGCTTCTTCATCTTGGAAACCTGCTTGGCGGCGGCCACTTTTTCGCGGGCGGCGGCCCGGCGTTCGGCTGCGGCGGCTTTGCGCTGCATTTCGGTTGGGTTGTCGGGCGTGGGCAGGTAGCTGTTAGCAGCTTGTGCTGCGCTATGCGCAAAAATCAGCAATGCCCCGAGGACGAAAGAGTAGAGGTGTCTTTTCATGAGTAAAGAGTATAAAATGAAGATGCCGGTGCCCCACACAAACGGCAGCTAAGCGCCGTGGTTGCTGGTCGGTGGGTGCTAATGTATGCCTAATTACATTTTTGCCAAATATATTTCAAGTTATTATTGCTATTAAATAAGGAAATTTTCTAAATGACGTGCTTACTCATTGATAATCTGTCGAATAATTAACTGAATAAAGAATGATTTGGAGCTTTTATACGTGTAGGCTGTGGCCGAAAAAGGCCGGGGAGGGTCACTTTTAAGGCGGTTTTGGAAGAAGAAATGGGGATTAAATACTCGTTTAATGCGATTTGCGAAATTGTAATTTAAAGCGCTACTGTTCCGGTTGCCAACCTCAGCTTCGCCTTGAGGATAATGCCACGCCAACTACATGGCCTCAAGTCGCGTAGGAGGCCCATCTCTCACCCTTTTTTTATCTTTCAACATGAAGCGCATCCTCGGTTTCCTCGTTTCCCTGAGCTTGTTAGGTGGCACGGCCGCCGTGGCTCAAACCACCATGCCCGCGCAAACTGCGCCGGCTGCTACGTCGAGCAGCAGCTCAACGAAGATGACAACTACCAAAACAACCCAGCCCGGCTCGAAAGTGACCACAAAGTCGAGCACGATGCAAAACCCGGCGGGCATGTCCAAGTCGAGCACCATGACTAAGAGCTCGGGTTCGATGACCAAGTCGAGCACCATGACCACGCCTTCGGGCATGACGAAATCGTCCACGTCGAGCAGCACGCACGTGAAGGCCGACGGCACCGCCGACATGCGTTACAAGGAAAACAAGATGACCAAAACCACCGGGCCCATGAAAGCCGACGGCACGCCCGACATGCGCTACAAGGCCAACAAGTCGACGGTAAAAACGACCAAAACCAAAATGTAAGGTTCGGCCTTGCACTTGTTAAAAAAGGCCTTGCCGTGATGGCAAGGCCTTTTTTTGCATATTAGCGCCCACCCGCCGGGCCCCGCCGCGGCCAGCGGCCTAACTTGCGCCCAGATTCCTAACCGACCCTTGCCCATGCGCTACGCTCCCCTCGCCCCCGAGCTTTTTGTTGAAAACCGCCGCCGCTTCCGCGAACTGCTGCCGCCGGCTTCGCTGGCCATTTTCCAGAGCAACGACATCATGCCCACCAACGCCGACGGCACCATGGCGTTTCGGCAGAACAATGACCTTTTCTACCTGAGCGGGGTAGACCAGGAGGAAAGCATCCTGGTCATCTTCCCCGATGCGCGGCTGCCGCAGCACCGCGAAATTCTGTTTCTGAAGGAGACGTCGGAGCACATTCTCATTTGGGAGGGCTACAAGCTGACCAAGGACGAGGCCCGGCAGAACTCCGGCATCCGGACCATTATGTGGCTCGACAGCTTCAAGTCGGTGCTGCCCGCGCTGATGAACGAGGCCGAAAATGTGTACCTGAACTCGAACGAGCACATTCGGGCCGTGGTGGAGGTGGAAACGCGCGACGCCCGCTTCATCAAGATGCTGCAGGCGCAGTACCCGTTGCACAACTACCGCCGCGCCGCGCGCCTGCTGCACCAGCTGCGCGCCATCAAGAGCCCCGAGGAAATCCGGGTGATGCGCCAGGCCTGCGACATCACGGGCAAGGCGTTTCGGCGGCTGCTGGGCTTCGTGAAGCCGGGCGTGTGGGAGTTCGAGATTGAAGCTGAAATTGTGCACGAGTTTATGCGCAACCGCAGCCGCGGGCCGGCCTACGGCAGCATTGTGGCCAGCGGCAAAAACGCCAACGTGCTGCACTACACCACCAACGACAACCAGTGTCAGGATGGCGACGTGATTCTGCTGGACTTTGGCGCCGAGTACGCCAACTACGCGGCCGACCTGTCGCGCTCCATCCCCGTCAACGGCAAGTTCACCCCGCGCCAGCGGCAGGTGTACGACGCGGTGCTGGCCGTGATGGCCTTCGCCAAAACCCGCCTCGTGGCCGGCGCCGAGATTGAGGAGTACCACCGCCTGGTGGGCGAATGCATGGAGCAGGAACTCATCAAGCTCGACCTGCTGAATGCCTCGGACGTTAAAAATCAGGACCCCGCCGCGCCGCTCTATAAGAAGTATTTCATGCACGGCACCAGCCACTACCTCGGCCTCGATGTGCACGACGTGGGCTACAAATACCGCGTGTTTGAGCCCGGCATGGTATATACCTGCGAGCCCGGCATCTACATCCCCGAAGAAGGGCTGGGCATCCGCTTGGAAAATGACATTCTCATCACGCCCGGTGGCAATGAGGATTTAATGGCCGACATTCCCTTGCAGGCCGATACCATTGAAGATTTGATGGCGGCAGGGCGCTAAATCCCGGCTGTATAATAGGAAAAAAGCCCTTCCCGCTGCGCAGCGGGAAGGGCTTTTTCGTTCGGGTGTAAAGCAAGACTATTTCGCCGTCGCCTGCACTATCTGCGGCAAGTACTTGCCCAGTGCTTCTACCTGCGACTTGGTAAAATTGCCCTGCACCGACACTAGCACGAAAGAATCGGCTACGTCGGGCAGCGTGCCTAAGGCAGCAAACTCCGACACGCTATTGCCCGAACCGCGGGTGGAAATGGCGTAGTTGCTGCCGCCAAAGCCGGCCGTGGAAAGCGGGTCATACTTGTTGTTTTGCAGAATGCCAGCCGCCTCGGCGCGCAGGCCCTGCGCAGCCAGTTCCTTGGCCGACGACGTGGTGGGCGTGAAGCTGATGACGCGGGCCGCGCGGATGCCGGTAATGGCGTTGGTGAGGTCGGAGCCGCCGAGCAGCTTGGCGGCTTTCACCAAGGCCAGGCGCTGCAGCAGGTCGGCCGACCATTCGGTGGCTTTAAAACCTTCGCGGTTTTCGTATTTCGAGAAGAATGAAGCCACAGTTTTGGCGGGCGTACCGGGGCCGCCGGCGCGGCAGCCGGCCAGCAGCAAAATCAGGAAAAGGACGGGAAAGCGGAGTTTGGCAAGCATACAGGAGTGTTGGGGTAAGAGAAGTGTGTTTTCGGAATAACGAGAAATCCAGAAAAAAGAACGTCCTGCCACGTATCGTCCGTCATCCTGAGCGCCGCGAAGGACCTTATCACGTCAGCACAGTTGGTCGAGGCATGAGAAGGTCCTTCGCGGCGCTCAGGATGACGGACGATTGATTTGCTGCTGCGCGCGAGATGCTTCGCTACGCTCTGCATGACAGGACAACTTTCCTGCACTCAGCCTAAAAAACCACCGAATTCAGAAAGAACACCTGGCGGTCGGGGCCGTGCTCCACCTTCACGCGCTGGTAGCCGGTAGCCACAAAGCGGCTGCCGAACCACGGGAGCAGGTCGGCCTGCGAGGTGTCGCTGGTGCGCTCAGGGCCGGTTTCGGCAGCGCCGGTGCCGGTGCGGATGACGACCTGCTGGTCGTTGGGCGAGTCTTCGGCGCGGTTTATCAGCTTGTAGCGCAGCTTGTCCTCGTCGAGGTAAGCCAGCACGAGGCGGCCGTCGGGCAGGCGCTGCAGGCGCACAGCTTCTTCGAGCTCGACGCGGCGCAGGTTTTCCACCACGAAGGTGTTGTCCCAAATCAGGGCACCGGTGTGGTCGAAGCCGCACACCACGGCGTGGGTGGTCTGGTAGCCGTCGAACACGCGTGAGTTGGCGTAGGGCAAAGGGCCAAATTGGTTGCCAAGGTTGTTAAAAGGGCCCGTGTAGCTGCCGTAGCTATTGTAGCGGTAGTGGGGCACATAGGCCTCGGCCACCAGCACGTAGCCGCCGTCGGGCTGGGGCAGCAACTCGTGCAGCAGCAGGCGGTAGTGCCAGCGCACGGGCGCACTGGAGCGGGCCAGCCGGCGCGCCATGCGCGCCCGCAGCCGGGCCTGGCGCGAGGGCTTGAGGTAGTCGAAAAAGTGCTTGAGGTGCAGGAAATCGTAGAAACGCAGCGGCTGCTTGGTGCCGGGGCTCGTCGGAGCACCCAGGTCGGTGGCGAAGAGGCCCTGCGCAAAATCGGGGCCGCGCAGCGAGTAGGTGCCCATGAGCAAGCGGGCAGTGGTGTCTTGCGGGGGCGTTACCTGGGCCGTGATGAGGCTGCGCTCACTCTCGGCCTGCACAAATTCCGACTTCACGAGCTGGCCCCGGTCGGTGAGCTGCTTGAGCAGCAGGCGGCTTTTGCGGCCGTTGGTTTGGCTCAGCACGTACTCGGCGCGGCGGGTGGCGGCATCGGCCACGAAGGTGAGCTGGGTGGGCAGCGGCTCGTACACCGAGGGCAGGTATTGCATCTGGCCGGTGGCCACGTCGAGCAGCAGGGCCGTCACGTGCAGCTGGTCGTTGAGCAGCACGGTGGCGAAAAGTCGGCCGTCGAGCGCCTTCAGCTCTACCACGTCGCGGCTTAGCTTGGTGTCGAACTGCTGGGTGCGCACCTGGCCGAGATGGCCGTTGTAGGCCGCCGCCCACAGCCGGCCGGGGTTGCTGTGCGAGGCAAACAGGGCGTACACGGTGCTGCCCTCGGCACACATGCGAGTGAAATCGAACTCGTCGGGCACTTCCAGCGGCATTTCCTGCCGCAGGTGCAGGGCGTGGTCGTACTGCTGAAAGCTGAACAGCGTTTTGCTGGAAAGCGGCTTATTGCGGCCTAGCAGCAGCACCACGGTGCTGTCGGCGGGCAGGGCTTGCACGTGCACCTCGCTGTCCGACGGCTCCAGGGGCAGTTCGGTACGGGCCGTTTGCACGGGCGCCCCCGGCGCCGGTATGGCCGACAACTGGCCCCGTTTCTGAGCCCGCGCCGCAGGTGCTCCGACGAGGGAGCCGGCCCAGAGTAGCAGAAGAAAGTAGCGGAGTTTCATGCCCGAGTGCTCTAGAAAAGCAGTTGGAAATACCGACTCCAACGAGCGGCTGCTTCGCTAAAGTTAATGGCTAATACGGCGGTTTTGTGCCCGCCGGTGGCTTTTTATTTTGCGCCCAGCGCCAGAATGACGTCATACTCCTCGGGCCGCACCGGCAGCACCGACAGGCGCGACTGCCGCAGCAGGGCCAGCTCACTCAAACGGGCCTCAGCCTTAATCTGGGCCAGGCCCACGGGCTGGGGCAGGGGCTGCACGGGCCGCAGGTGCACGGCCACCCAGGGCGAGCCGGCTTCAGCCGTGGCATCGGGCGCGGCCAGGGCGGCCACTTCGGCAATGCCCACCACGGCCTTCTCGCTCACGCTGTGGTAGTAGAGCACAAGGTCGCCGGGCTGCATCAGGTTCAGGTTGTTGCGGGCCTGGTAGTTGCGCACGCCGGTCCAGTCGGTGCCGTCCTCGGCCACGAAGGTGTCCCAGGAATATTTATCGGGTTCAGATTTAACGAGCCAGTGTCTCAAGTGGTGGATTGGTGGATGAGTGGGGTGGTGAATTGATGCCTTGGCCGCGCAATTTGCATACACCAGCCAGCAAACTCAATAATCCACCATTCTACCAACCCAGCAATCCGCTAACTCATAGCGCGAAGCCCAAATCGAAGCTGACGATGTTGGCCTTGAGGTCGGCGCGGTCGGCGGCGCTGTAGATGCTGGAGCCTGTTTGCTGGTAGTTCGCATAGCGCACATCCAGCGACTTGAGGCGCATTACATGCGGGCGGCCCTGCCCATCCTGCCCCGGCACGCGGAAGCGGGTGATGCCGTACACCGGCGAGTAGCGCAGCCCCAGGCCCAGCTTGTTGGCCGAGAATGCCGACAGGTCGTAGTCCGAAGTGTAATATGTGTCGTTGACGGAGTGCTGGGCGAAGGGCGCAAAGTAGGTGGCCGCCGTCTGGGTGTGGTAGCGATAGAAGGGATACAGCGCGAAAAACTGCGTCACCTTCACCGGCAGCTCCACTTCCAGCGTATGGGCCCGAATGCCGAAATTGTCGTTGTAGAAGCGGTAGAAGCCGCGCACCTGCACCAGGTCGGTGGCGTAAAAATTCATTCGTAAACTCACCGGATACTTGAAGCGGGCGCGGGGCAGGTTTTCGATGCGGGCTGCCGTGGGGAAGCGCGGCGCGAATTCGCCGCCGGCCGCAGGCTCAGGGTTGGCCACGGTATTGTCGCGGAAATACACCCGGTGAAACGGCGTGCTCAGCAGCCCGTTCTGCGACACCAGCTCGGTGCTAACGGCCGCCTGGAGGCGCTTGGTGAGCACCTGCGAGTAAGTGGCCGTGAAGTTATAGGTCTGCCGCGTATCGGACCCGTAGTTGCCCTTGCCGGTAAGGTTGCCGCTGTAGCCTGGGCGTAGCTCAATGGGGTTAATGAGCGTCACCTGGTCGAAGAAAACCTGTCCGGCGAGGCTAAGCTGGCGGTTGCCGTCGCGCGACGTTTTGGCGAAGGAACCGGCCACGTTGGTGGAGAAATAGTCGTATTCCTTCGACACGCCCGCGCCCACGCCCCAGATGGTGCCCTTGTACTTGTGCTCGCGGGTGTAGCCGAAGTCGCCGTGGTAGCGCACATCGTGGGTCGAGGGCGTGCTCAGCGCAAAATCAATCCGGTCGGTCGAAGCCGAAGCGTAGAAGTCGGCCCCCAAGTTGGCCGAAAGGCGGCTCACCGTGTCGAGCGGCACGTTCACAATGATGGCCGGGGGCACGTCGGTCAACTGTTGGGTGCCGCGGCCGCCTTCCACCGCGCCGTGGCTGCCGTCTTGCTGGTAGTAGCCGCCGATGATGTCGATGGTGGTTTCGCCGGCCGGCCGGCTCGCGGGGGCCGTCGGGCTCACCGGTGCCCCGTAGCCGTCGATGCGGTTGGGGTTTTGGGTAGTGCCGGTCTGGGCCCAGGCCGGGGCAGCCAGGGCAGCGAGAGCAAGGAAGGAGAGGAGTAGCGTTTTCAAGAGAAAAAAGAACGTCATGCTGAGCGGAGTCGAAGCATCTCTACCGCGCAACGGATTCATTCGATTGGATTACTGCTGCGGTAGAGATGCTTCGGCTGCGCTCAGCAGGACGTTTACCACTAACCCCTAATTACATCCGCAGCCGCCGCCCACCTTGCCGCCGTTGGCGCCGCCCGCGCCTTCGCGGTAGCTCTCGAAGTTGGTTTCGGGCGTTTCCACGGTTTTGCTGGCCAGCTTCATGTCCTCGTCGTTGAGGTACACCTTCTGGTAAGCCGCCACCGACACGCAGCTGGGCAGGGCAGCGCCCATCGGCAGCAACAGCAGCGCCAGGGCCAGGCGCGGGTAGGAGAGGAGCAGGGATTTATTCACGGGAGTAATACGAGAAATCAAGGCTGAGTTGGGGTGGCGCCGTGGTAATAATTCAGCTTCATGCCCTTCGATACGAGGGTTTTGTTGTCGTCGGTTATCAACGTGCAATCCACATTTTTCAAGCCGTTGATAAACGCCAAACCGGCGGTTGGGCCTTTCACGAAGACGACTTCGTCTAATCCATCGGCCAATTCCACATCAGGGCACAGGATGGTGACCGAGCGCAAACCCACCGACGGGTAGCCGGTGTGCGGGTTGATGATGTGCCCGTACACCTGCCCACCCACCGTGAAGTACTGCTCGTAGTTGCCGGCTGTCACCACGGCTATGTCGGTCACGTCAATCCAGGCGGCCACGCTGCGCGGGTGGTCGGGGTCGCCGATGGCCACGCGCCAGAGCGAGCCGTCGGCCTGCCGGCCCCAGCAGTAGATGTCGCCCGAGCCGTTCAGCAGCCCTCCTTTAATGCCCAGCCCGTCGAGCACCTGCTTGGCCCGGCGTAGGCCATAGCCCTGCAGAATGCCCGCCAGGTTGATGCGCATGCCCTTTTCGGGCAGAAAAACGGTGTGCTGCGTAGCATCGAGCTTGATTTTCTGCCAGCCGATGCGCCGCACCGAGGCCCGCACCGCCGCCGAGTCGGGCAGGCCGGCGTGCGCCTGTCGGTCGAACTTATACAGCTTGTCGGCGCTGGCGAAGGTGATGTCAAAAGCGCCGTCGCTGAGCTGCGAGAGGCGCAGCGTGCGGCTAATCAAGTCAAACGTTTCCTGTGATACCGCCACCGGCCGCACGCCCGCCATCCGGTTGACGCGCACCACTTCGGAGGCGGAATCCCAAAACGACATCAGCCGGTCGATGCGGCGCACTTCCAGCAGGCCCGCGCGCAGGGCCCGCTGCCCGGCAGAGTCGTTTTCGGCCACCACCGTGAAGGTGAAGTGCGAGCCCATGAGGTGGGCGCTGCGGGAGAAGGTGTGGCGCTGCGGCCCGGGCGCCGCCGTTTGGGCGCGGCCGGGCCCGGCGCTCAGCAGCCCCAGTAGCAACAGAATCAGCAGCGTTTTAGGATGCACTCCGGAACAAATTTGCCCTACAGCGTGGGCACCACCGTTTTCAGATAGGCTTCAAAGGCTGCCGGGCCGCCGGCGATGTAACCGGTTTTGGCCAGCACCTTGCCCTCGGGCGAAATCACCACGGCCAATGGAAACTCTCCCTCGCGGTTGAGCTGGGCCGCGGCGGCCTCGTTCAGCTTGAGCTGGGCGGCGCTGGGCTGATTTTTTTTCATCCGGGGAAAGTCGAAGTGGGCCAGCACCAGCTTGTCCTTGGCGTAGGCCGCAAACTCGGGCTTGGCAAATACTTCCTGCTCGTACATGATGCAGGGCTTGCACCAGTCGGAGCCCGAAAAAACGGCCAGAATGGGCCGGTTGGTAGCTTTGGCCTGCGCCTGTGCGGCGCCCAGGTCCGACACCCAGCCTTCGGAGCCTGCCAACCCCTGGGCTGGCGCCGTAGCAGCCGGCAGCACCGTTTGCGGGGCCGAAGCCGCTGGCGAAACGGGCTGCGGCGCGGCCGTGGCTACGGTTTTGGTTTTGCTGGTGCTGCCATCGGCCGCCGTGGTTTTGGTCTTGACTTTATCGTCTTTGGCTTTGATGGTGGTTTTCTGGGCCAAGGCGGGGCCGGCGCTGAGGGCCAGGCCGAGAATGAGTACTCGGGTGGGGGCTGAGAATGGATTGATAGACATGATGATAACGCGGCTAAATGATAAGGCCTGCACAACCATTGGCGGGCGCTGCGTGGTTCTTACGCGGGGCCTTTGTGGAGGTTGACAGCCGTTTGCAAAGACGGTGCCTTCGGCCTTACAAAGCTGTTGCTGCCGCATGAGCGCGCCATGAACAAAGGCCGCGCGCATCGACCAGCCCGGAGAAGTAATCGGCCAGTAGCGTCCTGCTTAGGGCTTTCCGGCCGGCAGCTTGCGCAGCTTGAGTACCTTGTTTTTAAGCGAAAACACTTCCAGGTCGTAATCGGGCTCTTGCCCTTCGTTGAGGTGAATGCGTATTTTATTGAGCTTGCTGCCGTCGATGACCCAGGTGCCAGGATAGCCGGCCAGGCCGTCGGTGGGCGCAATGTTGAACTGCTCGAAGCGGCCATACGATTTAAAGGCAAACCCAGGGCGGCCCCGGCTGGACGGGAAATGGTAGGTGTTGGGCCGATAAACCAAGGTGTCGCCGCTGTCTTCTTCCCGCGAGCTGAGCCAAGTGCCTTCAAGCTGTTTCATGGAGGCCGGGGAATAAATAACGACCGACTTGCGACGCTCGCAGGCCGTGGCGAGCAGCAGCAAGGCCACCGGCCAGAACCGGACGGAGAAACAAAACCTCATAACAAAAATCAGAAAGGGTAACAAGCCAAGGTAAGGCGTTTCAGGTCCGTACGCGGAAAAGGCGCGGCTGGCCGTGCCCGCCACTTTCCGCGTAAGCAGCCGGGTACGCTACATTCGTTCTTCCAACAACCAACTTCCCGTGGACAACCGCGCCCTCACCCGCGCCTTCAAGCTGGCTGCCCAGCTTATGGAGCTGCACGACGAAAACCCGTTTAAAATTCGCGCCATCGAAGGCACGGCCAACGCCCTGGACGCCCTGAGCTTCCCGGTGGCCGAAGTGGAGCGCTCCGGCCTGCCCGACCGCACCGGCCTGAGCAAAACCGCCGCCGCCAAAGTGGCCGAGCTGCTCGACACCGGCACGTTCTCGGACCTGCAGCGCCTGCTGGAAATCACCCCGCCCGGTGTGGTAGAGATGCTGAAAATTAAAGGCATTGGCCCCAAGAAAATACGCAGCTTGTGGCGCGAACTGGGCATCGAAACCATCGAGCAACTGCGCGAAGCCGCCGAAACCGACCAGGTGAGCAAGCTCAAAGGCTTCGGCAAAAAGACCCAGGAAGGCATTTTGGAAGCGCTGGAATTTGCCGGCCAGAGCAGCGGCAAATTGCTTTACCCCCAAGCCGAGCAGCTGGCCGACGACCTGGCCCAGCGCCTGCGCGAAGCCCTCAAAACCGAACAAGTAGCCGTGGCCGGCGAAATCCGCCGCCGCCTCGAAACCGTGGAAACCGTGCGCCTGGTGGCTGCCACCGCACAGTCCGCCGCTGCCCACCAGCTGCTGAACGGGCTGGAGGGCCTCACGGCCGACCCGCGCCGCTCGGGCCCGTTTGCCTGGCGCGGCCGGGCCACCGAATCGGGTGTGCAGGTGGAGGTGCTGCTGGTGTCGCCCGAAGCCTTTGCCACCGAAGTATTCCTGAATTCGGCCGCCGGCGAGCACCTCGACGAAGCCCTGCCCGGCGTGCAGGGCCACGGCGGCGGGGCGCCGGCCACCCTGCGTCAGTTGGCACGCCGTGAGAAGTTTGAACAGGAAGAAGCACTGTACGAGAAGGCCGGCCTGCAGTTTATCGCGCCCGAACTGCGCGAAGGTTTGGGCGAAATCGCCCTCGCCGCCGACAAAAAGCTGCCCCGCCTGCTGGAAGACGGCGACCTGCGCGGCTCCCTGCACAACCACAGCACCTGGTCCGACGGCAACCACAGCATCCGGGAAATGGCCACCTGGCTGCGCGACCACCACTACCAGTACCTGGGCCTGTGCGACCACAGCCAGGCCGCCCACTACGCCAACGGCCTAAGTGTGGAGCGCGTGCGCCAGCAGCACCAGGAAATCGACCAGCTGAACGCCGAGTTGGCTCCGTTCCGCATTTTCAAGGGCATCGAGAGTGACATTCTCGGCGACGGTTCGCTCGACTACCCCGCCGACGTGCTGGCCAGCTTCGACTTCATCGTGGCCTCGGTGCACTCCAACCTGAAAATGGACGAGCGCAAGGCCACCGACCGCCTGCTGCGCGCCATCGAAAATCCCTACACCACCATGCTGGGCCACCCCACCGGCCGCCTGCTGCTGCGCCGCCAGGGCTACCCCATCGACTACAAAGCCGTCATCGACGCCTGCGCCCAGCACCAGGTCATCATCGAAATCAACGCCAACCCCTGGCGCCTCGACCTGGACTGGCGCTGGGTGCGCTACGCCCTGGACCAGGGTGTAATGCTCAGCATCAACCCCGACGCCCACCACACCAACGGCTACGAAGACATGCGCTACGGCGTGCTCATGGGCCGCAAAGGCCACCTGACTAAAGAGATGACCTTCAATGCCAAGACGGTGGAGGAAGTGGCGGCCTACTTCGAACAGCGCAAGGCCAACATCAAGCCGCCGCTGGAATACAAGAAGTCATTGTTTGAGTAGGCATCACTTTAGCACGTCATGCTGAGCGCAGCCGAAGCATCTCGCGTGCAGCAGTAATTACAACCGCTGAACGAATGGAGTTAGTGGAAGCACGCAAGATGCTTCGGCTGCGCTCAGCATGACGTTCTGCCGAGTTATCAATGAAAATCCTCGTTCTCCGCTTTTCTTCCATCGGCGACATCGTGCTGACCACGCCGGTGGTGCGGGCGCTGGCCCAGCAGGTGCCGCAGGCGGAAGTGCATTTCGCCACCAAGCCTGCCTACCGCGGCCTGCTGGAGCCCAACCCCTACATCACCAAGGTGCACTGCCTCACGGGCAGCTTGGGCGAGCTGGTGCAGGCGTTGAAAGCCGAGCGGTTCGATTATATCGTCGACCTGCACAACAACCTGCGCACGCGGCTCATCAAACTGCGGCTGGGCGTCAAATCGAGCAGCTTCGACAAGCTGAACTGGCAGAAGTGGCTGCTGGTAAACTTCAAGGTGGATAAGCTGCCGCGCGTGCACATCGTGCAGCGCTACCTGGCCGCGGCCGCGCCGCTGGGCGTGCGCGACGACGGCCGCGGCCTCGACTATTTCATCCCCGCCGCTCAGGAAATCGACCCGGCCACGCTGCCCATAGCCTTCCAGCGCGGCTACGTGGCCGTGGCTATCGGCGCGCAGCACGCCACCAAACGCCTGCCCATGGAGAAGCTGGTGGAGCTGTGCCAGCGCCTGGCGCCGCGCCCCATCATGCTGCTCGGCGGCCCCGAAGACGCCCCGGCAGCCGAGGCCATCATCGCGGCCCTGGGCCAAGCTAGCTCACCAATCCACAACGGCTGCGGGCGCTACTCGCTGCACCAATCGGCCTCGCTGGTGCGGCAGGCGCAGTTTGTGGTGAGCCACGATACCGGGCTGATGCACATCGCAGCCGCTTTCGGCAAGCTGATTTATAGCGTGTGGGGCAACACCGTGCCGGCCTTCGGTATGTACCCTTACAAAACCGAATTTCAGACCCTGGAAGTGCTAGGGCTGCCTTGCCGGCCGTGCTCCAAAATCGGCTTCGCCAAATGCCCGCAAGGCCATTTCAAATGCATGCGCGACCAAAACCTGAACCTGGACTGGCCGCTGGTTGCCGGCTAAGCCATTGCGCGGTTTTGGAGGCCGAGCACGATAATAACGGCGTTGTTGCTCAGCGCCTCCAGCTCCACTTCGCTCACCTGCCACAGCGCCAGCCCGTCTTTCTCGTGCATCAGCCGGCCTTCCACTTCAAAGGCCCCGGCCAGCACGAAGGCGAAAAAGCTGGAATCTGGCCCGTGGAGCTTGTAAACGGCTTCCTCGCGGCCCGCGAAGCGGCCCAGATGCACAGCGAAGGGCAGCGAAGGGCCGGCCGGTACAGGCGTCACGGGCTGTAGCTGACCGGGCGCGGCGTCAAACCGAAATTCGGCCTGCTGCGTGCAGCCGGTTGAAACCGGCGCATCAGCCAGCAGCCATAGGTGTAGGAAGATGACCAACTCCTCCGCATACGGATTTTTCACTGTGAGCACGCTGCCAGCTGGCAAGGTGAGCACCTGCAGTTGCTCCACCTCAGTAGTAACTTCCGGAGCGCCATCAACGGCCAGCGCCACGGCACCGGTGACGGGGATGATGAGCACATGCGAGGCCTCGGCCACCGTGAAAGCCACGGCGTGCTGCCCGGCCAGGGTTTCTTCGTTGAAGCCGTAGAGACGACCAAACGGCCCTTTGTGCGGGCGCGCCCAGGGGCCGAAATTGAATGTGCTGAACCGCCGGAAACGGTCCGATTCTATCAGGCCCCGCTCATCGGCGAGGAAGATTTTACCCGGCGTTTGCTGGCGCATCAGTTTCGGGCGTTTGAATGGAGTAAATGCTGAGGAAAGCCTGAAGCTGTACTAAGTGGGTAAGCACCTCGCCGCCTGGCGCTGCAGCCGGAGCTGCATCCGACACCAGCAGTAACTGCCCCACCGTGTCGTGCCAACGCAGCGTCGTCGAAACGAAATTTACGGCCACCTGATGCTTGCTTTTGTCCTGCAGGTCGGAATTAATCAGCTCGAACTGAAACCGGTTGAAGCGCAAGAACTGCCGACCCAGGTTGTTGAAAATGTCCGGCATTCGCTCGCTGAGTTGCTGCACGTAGCCCGTCACGGCCCCGCTCACCAGAAAGTGCAGCCGCTCGGCGCCCGGCACATAGTGCAACATCTCGCCGAAAGAGCGGTAGCGGTTTTCGGGGTTGAAATTCTGCGCCTGCAGCCGGAATTCAGTGTAGCTGTCGCCCCACACCAGCTTGTCCCAGGGCCGGGTGGCCGTAGCATCAATGATTTTGCGGTAGCACAGGGTGATGAGGCGGTCGGGCATGATGGCTATGGGAAGAATAAAATCATGAGAACGTCATGCTGAGCGCAGCCGAAGCATCTCTACCGCAATAGTGAATAATTGCATTGCGCTGTAGAGATGCTTCGGCTGCGCTCAGCATGACACCGCCTGCTGGGTTGTTCTACGCCGGCACGCTCAGCGCCCACGCCAGTTGGAAGCCGGCCGTGGTGCTGCCCGTCACAGTGGCCAGCTCCAGGGACACGCCGTCGCTGAACACGTTGTCCTGGGCGTTGGCGGTGTAGCCGCTCAGGCCCTTGGCGTAGCCGTTCACAGCCGCCACGGCCGTGCCGCTGCCTTCGGGGAAGGCAATCTGGGTCACCTTCAGGGAGGTGCCGGTGGCCGAATACACGTGCACGTGGATGTGCGTGGCCCGGCCCGAATACCACCCCGGGAAAATGCTCCTGAACGTCACCTTGCCGCTAGCATCGGTTACCTGCCGGCCGCGCAGGAAGTGCACCGACTGGTAGTTGGTGGCCTGCATGCCCGAGCCGCCGTACTCGGAGTAGTTGCCCTCGGCGTCGCAGTGCCAGATGTCGACCAGCGCACCGGCTAGGGCGGCGCAGTTGGCGTTGCTGTTGTTTACGGTGATGCTGATGGTCAGCGCGTAGCCCGTTTTACCGTCCGTGATGTCGGTGCGTACGTAAGACGACGGCGTTTTCGTGGGGAAAGGGCCCTCAGTTTCCGTTGGCGCCACGGCGCAGCTGCCCGAGCCGCTGCTGGAGCCCGTGGTTCCGGTCGTGCCCGAGGTGCCGCTGGTGCTGGCCGTGGGCGAAACCGTTTCCTTGCCGCAGGCCGAAAGTAGCACGGGCGTAGAGGCGGCTCCCAGCAACAGGCTCTTCAAAAAATGTTTTCTTTCCATGACGTTGGGGGAGGGATGAAATAAGATAAAGGGGATACTCTCGCAGTCTGACAATTCGAAATTGCCGCCCAACATTCCCCTTTCTTCCCCGCAATCGCCGGTTTGCGGCCTCGCATCGACGGTTGCACTGTTTGGCCCGGAGAAAAGGGAGTTGCAGATTTCCAATCCGGCGCTGTTTCTTTCGGCCGCATTGCCCACCGTTTTCCTACCTTCATCCCATGCCCGAGCCCTGCCAACACCTCACCTCCCTCACCAGCCTTAAAACCGCGCCCCGCCACGAGTGCCCCGAATGCGTGGCCCTCGGCGACAGCTGGGTGCACCTACGTGTGTGCCAGCAGTGCGGCCACGTCGGCTGCTGCGACAATTCCAAAAACCAGCACGCCACCAAGCACTTCCACGCCACCCAACACCCCGTCATCGCCTCCGCCGAGCCCGGCGAACGGTGGCTCTGGTGCTATGTGGATGAGGAAATGGCGGAGTATTAAGAGCGGCTGCAGCTTCGCCTGTCATTGCGAGGCGGAGCCGAAGCAATCCGTCCTGTCAAAAATCAGATACGTCCTTTTATCAGAAAGCCCCGGCACTGCGCAGTGCCGGGGCTTTTTGTTAAGGCTTAGTCACACTAGAAGGCTGGTCGCTGAGAACAGGACGGATTGCCACGTCCTACGGCCTCGCAATGACACATTTTTACCCAATCTTGCTGAACCCGCAGTACGAGTGCAGCACCTCCGGCAGGTTAATGCCATCGGCCGTCTGGTTGTTTTCCAGCAGGGCGGCCACGATGCGGGGCAGGGCTAGGGCCGAACCGTTCAGGGTGTGCAGCAGCTGGGTTTTGCCGCCCTCGGCTTTGTAGCGGCACTTGAGGCGGTTGGCCTGGTAGGTTTCGAAGTTCGAAGCCGAGCTTACTTCCAGCCAGCGGCCCTGAGCGGCACTCCACACCTCCAGGTCGAAGGTGAGGGCGCTGGTGAAGCCCATGTCGCCGCCGCAGAGGCGCAGCACGCGGTAGGGGAGGCCCAGCTTCTGCAGCAGGTTTTCGATGTGGGCTACCATGGTGTCGAGGGCCGCGTAGCTCTGCTCAGGCTCCGTGATATGCACGATTTCCACCTTGTCGAACTGGTGCAGGCGGTTGAGGCCGCGCACGTCGGCGCCCCACGAGCCGGCCTCGCGGCGGAAGCATGGCGTGTGGCCCGTAATGCGAATAGGCAGCTTCTCCACCGGAATAATCTCGTCGCGGTAGATGTTGGTCAAGGGCACCTCGGCGGTCGGAATCAGGTACAGGTCGTCCTTGGCGTCGTGGTACATCTGGCCTTCCTTGTCGGGCAGCTGGCCGGTGCCGTAGCCGCTGGCCTCGTTCACCAGAATGGGCGGCTGCATCTCGGTGTAGCCGGCCGCACGGGCCTCATCGAGGAAAAAGTTGATGAGGGCGCGCTGCAAACGAGCCCCCTGGCCCTTGTACACCGGGAAGCCCGCGCCGGTGATTTTCACCCCCAGCTCGAAGTCGATGATGTCGTATTTCTTAATCAGGTCCCAGTGGGCCAGCGCATCGGCGCCCAGCTCGGGCTTGGCGCCGTGCTCGCGCACCACTTCGTTGTCCTGGGCGCTGCGGCCTTCGGGCACGCTGGCGTGGGGCAGGTTGGGCAGCTTGTAGAGCAGTTGCTTCTGGGCTTCCTCCACCTGGGCCAGCTCGGCGGCGGCGCTCTGGATGTGCTGCTTGAGCTCGGCGGTGCGCGCTTTCAGGGTTTCGGCGCCGGCTTTGTCGCCCGATTTCATCAGGCCACCGATTTGCTGGGCCAGCTTGTTGGCTTCGGCCTGGGACGAGTCGTGGCTGGTTTGGAGCTGCCGACGGCGCTGGTCGAGGTCGAGGATGGCGGCTACGTCGGCCGGGCCGGTGGGGTAGCGCTTTTTGGCGAGGCCGGCCAGCACGAGGTCGGTCTGGTCGCGGAGAACGGAAAGTTGCAGCATAAATCAGAAGGTAATGCGGGCAAAGGTCGGAAGAAATCTGAGCCGCGCTGCGCCTTCCCGCTAAGACGTTAGCCGTGCTGAGCAACTTATTTCTCAATCCGCCGTGTTTAAACCCTATCCGGCCGCATCCGATTTGGCAGTTTGCCCGTAATGCCCTAACATTGCGGGAGCAACCGGCCGCCGTGGTCTGGGTTTGCGGGCCGCAGTGCCCGCCTCCGGCCCGTCTCTTGCTGAAAATTCCAGCGGCCCATTCTGCACCTCATTTCCTGCTTATTTCGATTGCGCCCCAGGCGCGTATCCGGTGCCCTTTGCGCACCCCGCGAGTACTAGCTGCGGCCTTACCGCTCTGTGCCTTGCCGGCCTTGCAAGCCCTTTGTGTAGGCTTTGCCGCGCGGCCGGCCTCCCTCGCCCCAAGCCGATGTTCCCTCCCTTATTCCATTTATGTACACCATTAACGAGCTGAAGGACCGGCTGCTGTCCGACCTCAAAGAAATTGCCGAGAAAATGAACGTGGGCAATTTCAAGCGACTGAGCAAACAGGATTTGATATACAAAATCCTCGACCAGCAGGCCCTGACTCCCACCGCTGACGAGCAGCCCGCCCCCGCGCCTGCCGCACCAGCTCCCGTCACTGCAGCCGCGCCTGCTTCCCGCGCCGGTAAGCCGGCCCGCCGCCCGGCCCCCAGCACCGCCGAGCAGCCTTTCTCTGACGTAGCTCCGCCCACCCGCAAGGCCCCGAACGCCCGGCCGGCCCGCGAGCCCCGCCGTGAGGCCCCGGCGGCTCAGGCGCCCGCCGCTGCCACCGTCGAAATCCTCGACCCCATCGAAGGCTTGGCCCTGGTGCCCGCTGCCGATGCCACCGGCGCCGTACTGGCCGCCGAGCCGGATACTTCTTTCACGTCGGTGCCAGAAACCACCCCCGAGGCGCCCGCTGCAGCCGAAGCGCCCGCCGACGCCCCCGCGGCCGACCAAAATGGTGCCCCCGCACCCCGCCGCCGCGAGCGTGTAGACCGCGCCGGCCGCCCCATCACCGAGCAGCGCGCCGCCGAGATGGCCGCCGAACGCGCCGCCGAAGCCGCAGCGGCCGCCGCTAAAGCGGCCGAAAACGGCGCTGAATCACGCGATAATAACCCGGAAAATCGCCGCCGTGAGTTCGGGGGCAATGGTTTTGCCGACCGCCGCGACAACCGCGCCGACCGGTTTGAGCGCGACACCCGTGAGCAACCCTTGCGCGACGGCCGCGACCAGCAGCGCCCCGCCCGCCAGGACCAGCAGCCCCGCGAGCAACGCCAGGACAACCAGCCGCGCGAACAACGCAACGACCAACCCCGCGAACCGCGCCACGACAACCAACCCCGGGAGCCGCGCAACGACCAGCCGCGCGACAATCAACCCCGCGAAAACCGCGACGGCCAGCCCCGCAACGACCAGCCACGCGACGGCCGCGACAACCGCAACCTGACTCGTGAGGAGCGCTACGCCCTACGCGACCAGCAACGCCAGCAGCGGCAGCAAAACCAGCAGCTTAATGCCGACGGTTCGCCCCGCACCGACCAGCAGGGCCAGAACCAAAACCAGCAACAGCAGCGCCCCCAGCGCCAGGACCTGGACCTTGTGGTGCCCGGCGGCGGCACATTTGAGCTGATGCCGGATGGCGGCTACGGCTTCCTGCGCTCGCCATATTACAACTACTTGGCCTCGCCAGACGATATTTATGTGTCGCCGCAGCAGGTGAAGCAGTTTGCCCTGAAGGCCGGCGACACCGTGGTGTGCAACATCCGGCCGCCGCGCGAGGGTGAAAAGTACTTCGCCCTGGTGAGCGTGGAAAGCATGAACGGCCGCACCGTGGAGGAAGTCCGCGACCGGGTGCCGTTCAGCCACCTCACGCCGCTCTTCGCCGATTCCAAGCTGAAGCTGACCACCAAGCCCAGCCAAATCAGCACTCGCGTGCTCGATTTGTTTGCGCCCATTGGCAAGGGCCAGCGCGGCCTCATCGTGGCCCAGCCCAAAACCGGCAAAACGGTATTGCTGCAGGAAGTGGCCAACTCCATTGCCGAAAACCACCCCGAGGTGTACCTCATGGTGCTGCTCATCGACGAGCGCCCGGAGGAGGTAACCGACATGGCCCGCACCGTGAAGGCCGAAGTGCTGAGCTCGACCTTCGACGAAACGGCCGACCGCCACGTGAAAATCGCCGAAATGGCCCTCGACAAGGCCCGCCGCCTGGTGGAATGCGGCCACGACGTGGTGATTCTGCTCGACTCCATCACCCGCCTGGCGCGTGCCTACAACACGGTGCAGCCCAGCTCCTCGCGCATCCTCTCGGGTGGTATCGACGCCGGCGCGCTGCAAAAGCCCAAGCGCTTCTTCGGCGCAGCCCGCAACGTGGAAGGCGGCGGCTCACTCACCATCATTGCCACGGCGCTCATTGAAACCGGCTCCAAGATGGACGAGGTTATCTTCGAGGAATTCAAAGGCACCGGCAACATGGAACTGCAACTCGACCGCAAGCTGGCCAACAAGCGCGTGTTCCCGGCCATCGACATTCCGGCTTCGGGCACGCGCCGCGAAGACCTGCTGATGGGCAAGGACGAGCTGAACCGTGTGTGGGTGCTCCGCAAGTTCATGTCGGACATGACGGCCACCGAAGCCATGGAATTCCTCAAGGACCGCATCAAAGGCACCAAGGACAACGAAGAATTCCTGCTGGCCATGAACGGCTAGTAATTTTTAGTTCGGCCATAAAAAAGCCCCGTGGCAGTGCTGTCACGGGGCTTTTTCTTATATATCAACAAGTATCGAGCCTAGCACTACCGGGGTAGCATATTGAGGCCGTAACGGCGGGCGCAGCGAAAGGATTCAACTTCGGACAGCTATTTCTCCGCAGCCTAAGAAGCAGCCCAATAGCACACCAGAAACAGCACAAAACGGTAGGGAATTACCAGGGCCAAAGCGAAGCTAAAAGTTAGAACTAACGCCTTGCCCCCGCTCAACGGCCAGGGCTGACGGGGAAAAGCCCTCCTGAAAAACAGGGCCATGTAGGTGGTTGTGAGCGTGACCATCAGCAGGGTGAGCAGACCGTCCTGATTAACGGCTGGGGTTAAGACGGACATGAACAGCAACCCGTACATAACCAGGGCCATGGCGGCGTACACGAGCAGCATGCCGGCAAACAGGTAGGTACTCAGCATGAGCCACTCCACGAAGTAGCGCCGCTGCCGGATGAATAACAGGCACAGCGGCCCCGCCAGCAGCGGAATGAACAGAAAAACCAGGCTTTTGGAATAGCCGTGGGCCAGGTGGTCGAAGTGTTCGGCAAAGGCGTCGAAGGTCAGGCCCGTTTTATGCAGGTGCGCCTGCACCAAACGGGAAGCAAAGCCGCCGTAGAGGTTGCGGCTGCCGAAATGGTATTGGAGCTTGGTTTCGAAAGCGCTGAAATGCGAGGCGCTGGCCGCCAGGTAGAACAACAAGTTGGTGACCAAAAACAGCTGCACCGGCGGGGCGTGGGCCACGCGGCGCCCCTGCAGCCACTCCGCCGCCAGAAAGCCCGGCCGCCGCAGCTGCAGCCATAAGTCGCGCACCACGCGCAGGTCGAAGTGCGTGACCGTGTCGATGGTGTGCTCGAGGAAGTGCTTGAGAGCGTAGTCGTGGCGGTGCAGACGTTTTTCGCCGCAGGCGTGGCAGTAGGGCCCTGCCAG
Source organism: Hymenobacter properus (assembly GCF_015694735.1). Taxonomy (GTDB): domain Bacteria; phylum Bacteroidota; class Bacteroidia; order Cytophagales; family Hymenobacteraceae; genus Hymenobacter; species Hymenobacter properus. The sequence continues at coordinate 961,302 of NZ_JADQDP010000002.1, forward strand.
TGGCGTGTGGCAGCTGGCGCAAGTGGGGGTTTCGGGCGTGGGCGGCACGGGCACCACCAGCGCCGGGGCCAGGGCGGAGGAGAGTGTTTCCATCAGCAGGCGAGTAAGTTAGCCGGTAAATGTGCCGAAATTTTGATTCACTCGCTACCACGGTGCCCCCAGCTCGCTCATTGAGCGGTTATTTTGCCGCATGACTCCCGAAACCACGCCCGCCAACCTGCCCGAACTGCTCTACATCCAGGACCCACTTTGCGGCTGGTGCTACGGCACGAGCCCGGTCATCAGCCGCCTGCAGCAGGAGTTTGCGGGCCGGCTCGACGTGTCGGTGCTGTGCGGTGGCATGGTGAAGGGCGAGGACGTGGGCCCGATTGCCGACAGCTGGGAGGGCCTGCGCACCAGCCTCCATGAGGTGGAGGAAGTAACCGGCGTGCAGTTCGGCGAGGCTTTCAAAGCCTTGGGCGCGGCCGGCGAGTACGTCTACGACTCGGAGCCGCCGTGCCGGGCCATTGCCACCTTCCGCCAGCTCACACAAGACCCTGCCCGCACCGTGGCCTTTGCCCACGCCGTGCAGGCGGCCCTGTTTCGCGACGGCCAGGACTTGAACAACCCCTCTACCTACAACGCCTTGCTGGCGCCGTTTGAGGTCGATGTGGTGGAGTTTCAGCGCCGCTGGGCCGCGCCCGAATCGGCCCGGGCCGCCCAGCAGGAGTTTGCCGCCGTGGCCCGCATTGGCGTCGAGGGTTTTCCCACGGTCGTAGTGCGCATTGGCGAACAAGGCTACGTGCTGGCCCGTGGCTTTCAGCCCTACGAGCAAATGAGCGCCGGGCTGGAGCAACTGCTGCGCGAGGAAGCGGGCCGCTAGAACGAGGCCCCCGAAGCTGTGCTTCGTTCTACAAGAACGTCTATTGTTCAACTCAAGCCGAAGCACAGCTTCGGCGTACTCGTGCCAAGCGGCTCTACTGCACCCGCACCACCTGCTTGGTGAGTCCCGACCAGGCGATGCGCTGCCGGTCTTCCTTGCCTTTCAGGTAGTCGAAGCCAATGGCGTCGGGGCGGTGCTGCAGGTCGTCCCAGGTGGCGCGTTCGAGGTTCACCAAATCGACCGGAAACTCCGCGTCGGGGGCGATGGCAGGCGTGTGAAACTGCGAGGGCGCGAAAAACCGGTCGATGCGGCGTCGCACGAAGGCTTCGCGCTCGTTGTGGCTGGCGGTAGGGCTGTTCATCTCATACACCAGCGCGGCTTCGAGGTCGGGCTCGGTCAGCACTTCCCGGAAAATGACCTGGCCGGCTGGGTTGGTGATGGTGAACTCGCCCGTGCCCTCAAGAAACGACGGCCCCCGAAACACCAGCTTGAACAAGTCGGCCGGGCCCTTGGGGTTGCTGAAATTGTGCTTCTGCCGCACCACGCGCAGCGTGTCATGCCCGGCCGAAACGGCTTTGGTGGCAGAGGTATCGGGGGCGGGGAGGGCGGCGGTATCGGCCGAGGCGCCCTGCTCGGAAACGTCGGCTGCGGCGCCCGTGCCATCTGCCGAGGGGGTGGAGTTACAGGCCGCCAGCAGCGGCAGCAGCAGGAGCCAGGCGAAGCGCATAGCGAAAGCAGGTTGGTTGAATAATGTTCAGGTAATACGCTACCCAGGGTGCCCTAAGTTGCCTGGGCCATTGGCCGCCTGCTACCGCCACAGCAGCATGACGATGAAGGCCGCGCTCAGGCACAACGAGGAAACCTGGTTCATGCGCATGGTGTGCTCGAAATCAGCAGCCGTTTCGTCGTGCCACACTGCCCAGGCCCAGCGGCTGAACAGGGCCACCACCGGCCCCGTGGCCACCAGAAATATCAGCAGGGGCCGCACTTCCTGCCGCAGCCAGTAGGCCAGCCCCAGGGCCGCTGCCCCCGCCAGCAGGCCCACCGCCGCAAACACAAAAGTGCCCCGAATGCCCAGCCGCAGGCTCAGCGTGCGGTCGCCGCGCCGAGCGTCTTCCTCGTGCTGGTACACCTGCGTAAGGGGATAGGAGCCGCACAAAAACAGCGTGCTCACCAGCGCCAGCAGCAGGTTGGTTTTCTCAAAAAGCTGCGCCGCAGTGGCACCCACGCCCACCTGCGTCATCAATAAAGTGAATGCGCCCTGGAAAACCACCACCACCAGCGTGCTGAGCAGCGGGTATTTTTTTAGTCGAATGCCCTCGTAGCTGTACGCCTTCGACACCAGCAGATACACCAGCACCAGCGCCGCAAACGGCCACGACAGCAGCGCCGCGCCCGCCACGGCCAGCACATCGAACAGCCACACCAGGTGCAGCAGCTCCGGCGTCACTTTAGGCGGCGCCTTCAGGCCCCCGATGCTGCCCTCGTCCCGGTCGTAGTAGGAGTTGTAGCCGTTGGATGCCGGGTAAGCCAGCAGGTGCAGCACCACAAACACGCCTAGCGCCCGCCACCCGCTCCAGGGCCCGCGCAAGGCGCTCAGCCCAAACCAGAACACTGGCATGAGGTACACCGAAAACGGAATGCGCAGCAGCGGCAGGGCCTTTTTATAGTGGGCGAGAGCCAATTGCGGTTTGGAAATGAAATTGTGTCGAGATAGAAAAACGTCATGCTGAGCTTGCCGAAGCATCTCTACCGCAATACTAATTCAATAGAGAGAATTACTTGAGCGGTAGAGATGCTTCGGCAAGCTCAGCATGACGCCCCTTATAGGTTGTCAGCCGCGGGCCAGCCCACCAGATACGTCACCTCCGGGCCCCACCAGTGCCGCTTTTTGCCAGCTTGCCAGGCAAAATGCCCCTCCGGGTCGGCCGCGTGGGCCAGCTTCAGCAGCTCATCCACCGGATACATGCGCAGCACCGACACCGTGCCGTCCCAGATGGTGCAGAGCGGAATGAGCGGAATCAAATAAGTGAAAACGAGCCGGCTAAGCCGGAATGGCCGGAAAAACGGCGTAAGCAGCAGCTGGGCCACCGGCAGCACCGTCCAGGCCAGCAACAGTTCAACCCAGTGCTTGCCCGCGCCCTCAAATACGCCAATGCCGGTGCCGGCTTGTACGGCATCGCGCAGCATGGCCGTGGCCGCCTCGGGCGGGAAGTGGTGGAAGGCTGAAAAGATGGCGCGGAAGCCGGCTAACTGTGCGGGCACGGCCAAGGCATTCACGGCCGCCGGCTCGAAGCCGATGGCGCCGTGCGTGCGCCGGGCAATGTCGGCCCAGGCGGCGGGCTGGGGGTAGAGGTCGGTGAGGGTGATGGTGGCGCGGGGCTGGCCGTGGGCCTGCAGGGCCGCCAGCACGGTTTCGGTGCCGCCGCCCGCGCCGGCGCCCAGCTCCAGCACGCGGGTTTGGCCGGTGCGGGCCAGGCCTTCGGCCAGCAGCGGCGCAATGGGTCGGTAGGTGCCCAGCCCCGAAATCATGAAGCGCAGGTAGTCCATCATCCCGGCCCGAATGATGGCCGGAAACCACGGCAAATCCTCAAACTCAAACAACCGCAGGCGAAGGCGCATGGCCTCCCTGTACGCACAAACGGCCCAGCCGGCCGCTTTTGCCCGCAAAGGCTAGCGCCACGGGCTAAGGTAGCGGGCTCAATAAGCCGGGGTGGCCTTGGAGGCGCGGTGCTGCCACGCGCTGAGCAGGGGCGCCGGACGGTTCAGCCGCCCAATGGCCGGGCGGGGCCGGTATAGCCACGCCACGGCGAGCAACGCGGCGGCCAGGTACGGCCACGTCAGGCCCAGCAAGCTTGCGGGCGGGCCCAGTGGCAGCGCGTACAGCAGCAACGCGTTGGCTATGGCGTAGGCCAGTAGCACGCCCGCCAGGGCCGTGAAGCGGCACCGCCAACTCGTGCACGCCCGCTGGGCCAGCGCAAAAACGGGTACCGCCAAGGGCACTGCCGCCAACGAAAACAACGCCGCCACCAAGCCAATGAGCAGCGGCACTTTCAGGTCGGCGGGCTCGTCGAGGCCGAAGCTGGCCACAAGCTGCGCGGTGCCCCCCACGTTGGTAAACAGCCAGATGTAGAGCGTGCTCGCCAGGGCAGATGGGCGAGCCGAAAGAGCTGTGGTAGGGTAATTCATTTTCATAGAAAGCGTGTGGAGCGAGTAGCAAATGGCCAGTAGCAAAAAGCGTGCACAAATCACCAAGCTATTTGCTAACGGCAGGACCTACGAATGGCTGTAAATGAGCGGTTTGTAATGGTGGTAATTATATTTTTGGGAAAAATCAACCCCTTTTTGGGATGTTTCCGACCTTCGGAGCTATTGGTGTATTGGCTTGAAAATTAAATAGTTATTAAAACAGCAATTGTAGTGTGCAGTAAATACAATTCCTGACTTCCAATTCTGGGAGTAAGTACCTGAAGTTGATGGTCTGATAACGGCCCAAGGGGCAGTTAATTGCCCACCGCCGGGGGCGTGCTCCGCCCTGACAGGCCCAGCCTGCGGGCCAGCTTGTGCGAGGCCAGGCCACTGCTCAACAGCCAAGGCAAGCTGATGAGGGATAATACCCGCAACTGCCGGCCCACCATTTCGGCGCTGAATCGATTGTAGGCAATAGGCCAGGGAACAAGCGTCGCAATGAAAACCAGCGCCGCAAAAACCAGCAGCGACTTCCAAATCAACTCGTTTCGCGACCGGGCCCGGCGGCCCAGAAACTCCATGGCAGGAAACCGGATAAGGCCCCCAATGGCCGCCGGAACAAAACCGGTGACCAGCAGCATAAAGCCCAACTCGGCATTGCTGCTTGCGGCATGAAGCAGGGACTCGGCCTGATTGTGGGCGTAAAAAGGTTCGTGCAATATTATGCTTCTGTCCTGCAAGTACTTGGCGAGCACAAAGGCCGCTACTACACCCGTCCAAATAGCGAGACCCACCACCAAGTGCCAGCGGTAGTGCCACCAAAGCAGCCGCGACAACTGTGGCGGCTGAGCGGCGGGGGAGGGCATGGGCAAATAATTTTGCAGGGGACTTGCGCAAGTTAATAACCACAGTAACTTTGCAACACAAAGCACTTCGATACTTATGAAGCCCGCCAACCCCGACCCCTTAGCCCAGCTCACCGAAATCCGCGCCATTATGGAGCGCAGCTCGCGCTTTTTGTCGCTCTCGGGCCTGAGCGGGGTGGGGGCGGGCGTGGTGGCGCTGCTGGGCACGGCCTTCAGCATGCGGCTGCTGGAAAGCGCTTTCCAGGATACCTCGGTATCGGGTGGTTACGCTCGGCTGCTGCACTCCACGCCGGAAATGCGAATGCGGGAGCTGCCCAGCCTGCTTTTCCTGACCGGCGGCCTGATTGCGCTGGCCGTGTTGGTGGCTTTTTATTTCACGCGGCGCCGCACCCACAGCGGCGGCCAGAAGCTCTGGAGCGCCCCCGGCCGGCGGCTGGCGCTGGCGCTGGCCATTCCGCTGGTGGCAGGCGGCTTGTTTTGCCTGCGCCTGTACCTGGGCCCCGACGTGGCCATGGTAATGCCGGGCCTGCTGCTGTTTTACGGCCTCGCTTTGCTCAACGCCAGCAAGTACACGCTAGACGAAATTCGGTGGCTGGGCGTCACGCAAATTGGCCTCGGGTTGGTGTGCATGCTGCTGCCGGAGTACGGACTGCTTTTCTTTGCGCTGGGTTTCGGGCTGGGCCACATCGGTTATGGCCTGGTGATGTATAACCGCTACGAGCGGCCGGGCGCGGCCGCCAAACCCGCTGTCTCTGCGTGAAGCACCTCATCCACACCCTCAACAAGGCTTTCGACCACCGCGTGCGGCTGGGCGTGATGGCCGTGCTGATGGCCAACGAATCCGTAAGTTTCAACGACCTCAAAGAAGCCCTCGACCTCACCGACGGCAACCTGGCCAGCCACGTGGCCGCCCTCGAAAAAGCCGAATACGTGCTGGTGAGCAAGCAATTTGTGGGCAAAAAGCCCAACACCACCTACGCCGCCACCGCCGCCGGCAAAGTGGCCTTTCAGCAGCACCTCGAAACCTTGGAGAAGCTGCTGCGAGGGTAAGAAAGCCGGCAACCGATTACGCAATCAATATTTTCTGCTCCGATGCCACTGCCCATTCAACCTGCAAAACGCTTGGGCCGCCGGTTCCGCTGGGCGGCGGCTGGTGCAGCGGCCGTGCTGGCCGGGGCGGGCGTATTGTACACCGTGGGCGACTTCGGCCTGACGCAGCGCGTGCTGAACGGCGTGGAAAGCCGGGCTCTGGCGGGCCGCTCTACCCGCCTCGACCAATTTGGGCTGCGGCTGCTCTACGGCGCTTTGCAGCTGGGCGGCCGGGTGGTGTACCCACAGGCGGCTGAGCTGCTGGGCCACTACTGCGGCGGCCGCGGCGACACTTTACGCTTCGATGCCCAGCCCTTGCTGCGCCACCCCGAAGTGCAACAGGCCCTGCGCCTGCAAAAGCCAGGCATCACGTTTCGGCATCAAGCCGCGGCGGGCCCTTTCTACATCGCCCGCCGCACCGATTGGGGCCTTTACTACGCCTTCGACTTGCTGTACATCCGCCAGGCGCCGGGCACGGTGGTGTTTTACGATAACTACTTTTTCCAGCCTTTGGCCCGCCGTTCTTACACGCGCTTCAACTTCGGCCGCTTGCACTGCAAGCTCAACGACGGCTTAATTCGGGTGGCTTACCCGCAGGCAAAGCCCTTTGTTGCATATGCTAAAGCAACTGCGCCGGCAGGAGCTATGACTATGGCCAATTATTAGTCCCCATTCCTTAGCAGCTCTCTTTTTTTGTCCATAAACTTTGAAACACAAAGTTCTTTAAAATGAAAGTAAAGCTCATCCTCCCGGCCCTCACCGAAGCCACCAGCCCGTACTGGCGGCCCATCAAGTACTCACTGTTTCCGCCGCTGGGGCTGGCCACGCTGGCGGCCTACCTGCCTGCGCACTGGGAGGCCGACATGCAGGATGAGCACGTCGAAACCCTGAATGTGAACGACGCGCCCGACCTCGTCATCATTCAGGTGTACATCACCAACGCCTACCGCGCCTACGAGCTGGCCGACCACTACCGCGCCCGCGGTGCCTACGTGTGCCTGGGCGGCCTGCACGTGACCAGCCTGCCCGAGGAAGCCGCTCCCCACGCCGACAGCATTTTTCTGGGCCCAGGCGAGGAGATTTTTCCGCAATTCCTGAAGGACTGGCAGGCCGGGCGGGCGCTACCGCGCTACGCTTCCAAGGCCGGGCGTACGCTGGTGGGCGTGCCGCCCATTCGGCGCGACCTCATCAAGCGGGAGCGCTACCTCGTGCCCAACTCCATTGTGGTGACGCGCGGCTGCCCGCACCACTGCGACTTCTGCTACAAAGACGCATTTTTTGAAGGCGGCAAAGGGTTTTACACCCAGACCGTGGACGATGCGCTGGCCGAAATTGACCGCCTGCCCGGCCGGCACCTGTACTTTCTCGACGACCATTTGCTGGGGCACACGCGCTTCGCGGCGGGGCTGTTTGAGGGCATGCGCGGCATGGGGCGGCTGTTCCAGGGCGCGGCCACGGTGGATAGCATTCTGCGCGACAACGGGCTGCTGGAAAAAGCGGCGCAGGCGGGCTTGCGCAGCTTGTTTGTGGGGTTTGAAACGCTGAGCCCGGTTAATCTGAAGTTCAGCAACAAGCCCCAGAACCTGGGCCGCGACTACGCTGCCGCCATGCAGCGCCTGCACGATTTGGGCATCATGGTGAACGGCAGCTTCGTGTTCGGGCTCGACGACGACCGGCCCGACGTGTTCCGGCGCACCGTGGACTGGGCCGTGGGCCAGGGCATCACCACGGCCACCTTCCACATTGCCACGCCCTACCCCGGCACGGCCCTATTTCAGCGCATGGAAGCCGAGGGCCGCCTGCTGCACCGCCGCTGGAACGAGTACGACACCCGCACCGTGGTGTGCCAGCCCGGCCCCTATCTGACGGCCCGCCAGCTCAAGGAAGGCTACGACGGCGCCTACCGCGACTTCTATTCCTGGACCAACATCGCCAAGGCCAGCCTGGTGCACGACACCCTGCGCCACCAGCTCAAGCACTTCGCCTACGCCGGCGGCTGGAAAAAATTCGAGCCCCTCTGGAATTTCATGATAAAGTCGCGCCAGCTCGACTCGATGCGCCCGCTGCTGGAAGCCATTTTGAGCAAGGTGCGTGGCAAAGAGGGGAGGGGCCAGGCACCCGCAGCGGCCCCGCCAGCAGGGGACTCGGGGATGCTGCTGCCGCTGCCGGTGCTGAAGCGGTGAAAAATGCTTACTGAGAATTTACCAATTCAATAAACACACGATTGATGCGCAGTCCTTTTGAAAAACCCGAAACATTGCCGCAATGGCTGCTCAGCAGTGCGTGCTGGGCCGCTAGCTGCTGGGTAGCATTCAGCCTGTTCAGCTGGGGTAGCATGTGGTGGTGGAAGAGTGATGATGGAATGTTCCTGGTGTTTGGCGCGGCCGTGCTTGTCTGCATTCTGATGTGGAAACGCGTCATTAAAGTTGGGTGGCGCCTCTGGTCTGATAATCGGGAGGTATTATCAATGAACATCTTGGCGGGGCTATGGCTCCTGCTCCAGACAGCGGCTTTCGTTTTGTCGGTCCTCGGCATCGCCTTCGGAACCCTGATATGGATGGCGCTTTCCGGCAGCTCGGGTTCCAACGGTGGCGGGTGGAATGATTAGCCAACCGCTAAAGCCCGATTAGCGCCAGTCACCTACAAGCCTTGCCACGTTCTAACAATGCGTAACCCTTTTGCAAAGCCGCTGACGCTGGGGCAATGGCTGCTGGGTAGCGTGTGCTGGACCGTTGCTTGCATGGGCGGCTGGTGGGGGCTGACGTCGGTTTCGTTCGGTTGGGGCTTGCGCAGTCTTGGCGCCGACCTATTTGTAGTCAGCACGTTCTGGCTGGCGCATATTCTGGTATGGCGGCGTGCAGTGAGCGGAGAGGCGACCTTTCTACGCTCTCCAATAAGGCAGACTTCAGCGCTCGAAGCCCTCGGCTGTCTTTGGTATGTTGTTCTGCTCCTCTTTCAAATTGCCATGGCCCTTTCAGGAGCAATAGGCACGCTTCTGACCCTTTTGATTTCAGGGCACGAAGGGTTCAATTAAAAATAAAGTGCTTTCAAAGCACACCATCTTAGATGAAACAACCCGAAAATTTTGCCAACCCCGGGCAATGGCTTGCCCAAAGCATCGGCTGGGCCATGAGCTGTCTGGGAGGCTGGCTACTGCTGTCGAGCTTGCTATTGATAGTGGAGGATGGCTCCCAACACGGCGCGGTGCTATGGATGGTGATTCTTGGTGCGGCGGTCGTTGCTCACGCGTCGATATGGTGGAAAGCATTTCCAGGGATTTGGTCATGGCCCGCCAACCCTGGTGCGTGGCTGCAGGAAGCCGCGGTCACTGCCTGGGCTGCTGTACTCACGCTGGCTCAGGTAGCCATGCTGTTGCTGCTACTAGCGGCCATAGGCCTAACCTTCGGTTGGGATGGCGGTGCCAGCTGGGGAAACATTACGGGCTAACACTCTAACCACAAAACCATGACGTTCACCGACATCAAAACCTACTTTCAGGTCAACCGCAGCCAACTGGCTGCGCTGCCCTGGGAGCCCACCCAGCCGCTCACGCCGGCCGAGCTGCGCGCCGTGCGCGCCTCCCTCCAAACCTTCCAGCGCGGCGAGGGCACCGGCGGCGACCACCTCATGGACCTGGCCCGGCAGTACAGCGTGCCTGACTACGCGGCCGCCATGCAACTGTTCATAGCCGAAGAGGAAGGCCACGCCGCCATGCTGGGGCGGTTTATGGACCAGCAGGGCATTCCGCAACTGCAAACGCATTGGCTGCATGAGGTTTTCCGCACGCTGGGGCGGCCGCTGGGCCTGGAGCACATGGTGCGCGTCATTCTCACGGCCGAGGTGGTGGCCGCCGTCTACTACCGGGCGCTGGCTGACGCGACCACCTCGGAGCTGTTGCGGCAGATTTGCCGCCGCATTCTGTACGACGAGGAAATGCACCTGGCCTACCATTGCGTGGCCATTAGGCAGTGGTCGTTCGGGCGCGGGCGGCTGCCCAAGTGGCTGTGGCAGCAGTTCTACCGCGGGCTGATGGCCGGCACGGCGCTGGTGGTGTACACGGCCAGTTGGCGCACATTCCGGGCCGGTGGCTATGGCGTGGGGCGCTTCGGCGCGGCTATTGCGGCCGAGTATCGGCGGCTGGAGCAGATGCAGCAACCGGGCGGCACCGTGGCCTTGCGCACCGCGCAGTTTGCCACGCGGGAATGGACGAACCGGCCCGGGGCGCAGGCGCCGCAATTGAATGCAGCGCAACTGCAGCCGTCGCTTTCACCGCAGCCGCAAACACACCAGCTATAATCTCTCTTTTTTTGCGTGTTGACTTTGTAACACAAAGTTCTTTAATAAATCAAAAGCATGAATCCTACTGCTGATTCGGCGGCGCAATGGCCGCTGGCTCCCACCACCTTCGCCCAACCGGCGCGCACACCCCTCACCAAGGCGCAAAAAATTCTGCTGCCGCTAGGCATGGTGCTGTTCGACTGGCTGTTCTGGCTGGAAAAAGGCGGCGCAAACATGCTGGTTTTTATGGTGTTCATAGTGGTGGCGCAGCTAGTAGTGCTGCCGCGGGTGGCGGCGGTGCGGCGCTCGGCCTACTTCTGGCTGGTAATGGCCGGCACCTTGTTTAGCGGGGCCATGATGGCCGTGTACGGCTCGGGCGCCGCGGCGCTGGCCTGCTGGGCTTCAGTGCTGCTGCTGCTGGGCTATGTAAACCAGCCCCACCTGAAGCTGGTGCTCTACGCGGCGCTCACGGCTGCCAGCAGCGCGGCACAGGCCTGGTTGCGGGTGCTACGCGGGCTGCGGGCGCCGCGCCAGGGCGGGGCGGGGGTAAGGCGCGGGTGGTTCTACGCCCGCCTGCTGGTGGTGCCGCTGGTGGTGCTAGGCGCGTTTCACCTGCTCTTCGCCATCGCCAACCCAGTATACGACCGCCTGAGCGGGCGGGCCTTGGCAGTGCTGGGCCGCTGGCTGGCCCGGCTGATTCCCGACATCTCGCTGGCGCACCTGCTGTTCGTTATGGTGGGCTTCGTGGTGGTGGCCGGGGTGCTGGTGGCGGTGCCGGTGTATGCCTTTGCCGACCACGAATCGCGCTTCGGGGAGTTCATCCGGCGGCAGCGCGACCGGGTGGCTTCCTTCGGTGTGCGGCGGCCCGATTTCCGACTGAAAACCATGCGGGCGCTCGATTTGCGCAAGGAGTTCTACGCCGCCGCGGCCGTATTCGGCCTCGTCAACCTGCTGTTGCTGGTGGTGAATGCCATCGACATTCATTGGCTGTGGTTTGGATTCGAGCCCGCGCCGGGCTTCAACCTGATGCAGTTTGTGCACGAGGGAACATATGTGCTCATCTTCAGCATCCTGCTGGCCATGGGCATTGTGCTGTGGTTTTTCCGGCGCAACCTCAATTTCTACCAGCCCGGCCTGCGCTGGCTGCGCGGCGGGGCCACGGTGTGGGTGGTGCAGAACGCAGTGCTGGCCGTGTCGGTGGGTTTGCGGAACTACTACTACATCCTGCATTGCGGGGTGGCCTACAAGCGCATCGGGGTGTGCTTTTTTCTGTTGCTGGTATTTTTCGGGCTGGGCACGGTGCTGCTCAAAGTATGGCAGCGCCGCTCGGCCTACAGCCTCGTGCGGCTCAATGCGCTGGCCGCCTACGCGGTGCTACTGCTGCTGGCCGCTGGCAATTGGGAGGTCTGGATAGCCGAGTACAACCTGCAGGCCCGCTTCCGCAGCATCGACATCGGCTTCCTGCTCGCCATGCCCGACCGGGTGCTGCCCACCCTGCAAGCCCGCCGCGCCGTGCTCAGTCAAGTGCCCCAACTCACCGCCGACACCGAATACGGCACCTATCAGGTCGTAGCCCCCGCCGAAGCCCAGCGCCGCCTCGATGTGGCCCTGGCCAACGCCCGCGCCGCCTACGCCGCGCCCACCGACTGGCAGAGCCTCACCTGGGCCCACTGGCAGGCGGGCCAAAAACTGCGCGCCCATGAATAAGCTCCATCATACGGTCCCGCCCTTGGGACTGGGGCGCTGGCTGGCCCGCAGCCTGGCCTGGGCGGTGGCCTGCATGTTGCCCTGCATTGCACTGTGGCATTGGGTAATGGTGGTGCAGGACGCCGACTGCCGCACCTGCGGCACCAGTTGGTTAATTACACCACTCACGGTGGTCCTCGTGCTGGGTGCTCACCTATTTAACAATAAGGCCATCATTGGCTTCGCCCCCTTTTTTCGGCAAATAACCTGCTTTGGCTGGGCCAGAAATATGGCCTTCGGCTGGGCCGTGGGACTGAGGCTGCTACTGGCCGGCTGGTGGGTAGTGAATGCGATGCTGGCGTTGATTATGGTATTCAGCTGGTTTGATGACGGCAGGAATATGTGGGTCGAATAGCCTTTAAAATCAATTTTTTAACCTAGTCAACTACTAAAGCAATGTTCCCCCAATTCGCCCTCACTTTCCTCGGCATCCTGTTCTGCATCGGCGACGTGGCCGTGCTCGGCGTGCTGCTCACCTGGCAGGAGCGGGGCGCCACGCCCGACGTGCGCTGGCAACGCCTGATACGCGGCGTGCTGCCGGCTACGGTGGTGCTGCTGGGCCTGCTGTTGCTGGCCTTCACGCAACTCATGTTGTTGTGGTCGTCGAAATAAAGCCGGGGCAGGCCGCTGGCTCGCAGCCGGCTGTCCGCTCGTCGTTGGCCCAACTCGGCATTGTTCTCGCAGCGAGCGGACAGCCGGCTGCGAGCCAGCGGCCCGCCCTGGTACCCTAATTCATCTAAAAAAATATGTTCCAACACCACCTGCGGCACTTGCTGCCGCACTGGCCCGAGGTGCCGCCTCGGCTGTGGCTCACGGCCGCGGGCATTGGGCTAGTGGGCCTCAGCTTGCTTTTCGAGCAGGAAATATGGCCAAACTTCCCGCAAGCAAAACTCTGGGCCTGGGTAGCCCTGACACTCCTGCTACTGGCGGGCGGCCTGCAAACCATTGGCGTGCTGCTGCGCTGGCCCATGAGCTACAACGGGCCGCGCTGGCTGCGGCTGGCGTTGGGCTGCCTGTCGGTGGCGGTGGGGTTGGTGGTGGCCTTGGTCACGTTGCTGCTGTCGTTGCTCAGTGGCCTGCGGGCGGCGTTTCTGAGCGCGGGCTGAGATTGGTTGAATCGTGGGGACTGACAAACGGGCCCGATTATTTCATCGCGCTGAATAGAATTTTGCTGAATTGAAATTTAATATAATCAAGAAAGGGGTGGCCGGTGTGGTAGCACCAGAAGTGCGAACATGCGCATTGTCAGGTCCCCTACAAAGGAAAAGGTAGAACGGACGCTATGTCTGAATAGTAACAAATCCAAGTTTGTTAGTTAGCTTGGCGGCCCGTCGGGCTTTCCGCGTCTGAGAAATGCTTGTGACGGCTTCCTGCTTGCCTTCGCTCATGGCCCGTACGCTGCTTTTGGTTGTGCTGCTCATCGCCTTGCTCATTGAGGTGGCGCTGACGGGGGGCGCCTTCTTCGCGCCCGCGTTCACCCTGGCGCAGTTTGGCGTGAAATACGGCCCCGAAACCAAGTTCCTGACCTACATTCTGGGCTGGTTGCTCGGCTTTGTATCGCTGGTGGCCTTGGTGGCGCTGGTGCAGGTGGGGCAGCGCCAGCGTGGCTACGCGGCCTGGTGCTACGTGCTGGGCGTGTGGTGGATAGGCATCGGCATTGGCATCTATTTGGCCTTCGGCAAGCCCGAAAACCTGCTGCTCGATTCCGTCAAAGGCCTGCTCATCGTCATCCTAACTTGGCGCTGCCAGGCCAGCCGCGTCATGTTGCGCCGCTACTAACGCCGGCTGCCTATATTGGCGGCGTATTGGCCTCCGTTTCTGCCCGCGCTATGCCTCACTCGCATCACCTGCATCCGCTGCCTTCCATCCCCAAAATTTCGCGCTTGGGCCGCGTCCTGGCTGCGGCTCAGGTGCTGAAGGAAACGCTCAGCATTGTGTTTCTGGGCTTGCCGCTGGTGCAGGAGCAGCCACTGGTGCTGCTGTCGGCCCTGCCGGGGCTCACGCTCTACCTGCTGCACTGGCAGCTGGCGCTGGGCCGGGTGGGTCGGGTGTTTGCGGCCGTGGTGTGGCTGCTCACGCTGCTCGATGAGCTGTGGGGCCTGTTGTTGTTTAAGGAGTTGGAAGCGCCCACCCGGGGGCAGATTCGCATGCTGCACTGGAGCTACTTCCTGGGGCTGGGCATCATCTTGCTGGCCCTGGCCGAGCTGGCCTGGCGCTGGCAGCGCAACAAGGCCCGGGCCCGGCGCAACGTGCACCACCAGGCCATTCTGGCTGCCCGCCAGCGCCGCTAGCGCCAGTACCACGAAATGGAGTTTTGCTGTACTTGTGCCACCCGGTTCCTGCCTGCTTAGGCGCATAGGCTGGTATATTTGTCGTTCTTCGCGGCGGAGTTTCGGCTTCGCATTCCACTCTGCAGCCCCGCATGGCCGATTCCCAACCGACAAGCTCTTCCCTTTCTACGGGCCCCAAACCGAAAGCGCCGCGCCGCCGCTGGCCCCTGCGGCTGGCCAGCTGGGCCTGGGTAGGGTTCGGCCTGGTCGTCATTCTGTTTCTGGTGTATCCGTTTCTGGTTAGCACCAACTTCATGTTCCTCTTCGGTAAGTCGCCCAGCCTGGCCGATTTGGAAAACCCCAAGGTGGAGCAGGCCTCGGAAATCTATACTTCGGATGGCGTGCTCATCGGCAAGTATTTCCGCGAAAACCGCTCGCCGGTGGCCCTCAATCAAATGTCGCCGCTGCTCATCAAGGCTTTGATTGCGACGGAGGATGTGCGCTTCTACGAGCATTCGGGTATCGACCTACAGGCCGTGGTGGGCGGCGCGTTCTCGTCGTTGCGCGGCGAGAAGCGCGGCGGCTCTACCATCACCCAGCAGCTAGCCAAAAACCTCTACAAAATCCGCCGGCAGCAGAGCCGCGGGGCCCTGGGCTACATTCCGGTAGTGAGCACCATTGTGGCCAAGACCAAGGAGTGGCTCACGGCCGTGGACCTGGAGCAGCGCTACACCAAAGAAGAAATTCTGCGGATGTACCTCAACACCGTGGAATACGGCTCCAGCGCCTTCGGCATCAAGGTGGCGGCCAAAACCTTCTTTCACACCTCCCCCGACAGCCTCAAGCCCGAGGAGGCCGCCATGCTGGTGGGCGTGCTCAACAACCCCACGGCCTACAACCCCAAGTTCCACCCCGCCGCCGCTCTGCGCCGCCGCAACGTGGTGCTCGACCGCATGGGCCAGGCCGGCGTGCTGCCCGCCGCCCAAATCAAGGCCCTCAAGGCCACGCCCATCGTGCTCAACTACCACGTTGAGCCCCACATCGACGGGCCCGATACCTACTTCCGCAGCGCCATCAGCCAGTTTGTGGACGCCTGGTGTGACAGCACCGGCCACGACATGTACCGCGACGGCATGAAAATCTACCTCAGCATCGACTCGCGCATGCAGGCCCACGCCGAGGAAGCCCTGCACGAGCGCATGAAATCCCTGCAGCGGCAGTTCGACAACTTCTGGCGCAACCGCGGCTCGAACCCCTGGGTGGACGAGAAAGGCCAGGAAATCCCCGACTTCATTCTCACTCAGATGAAGCGCACCGAGAGCTACAAGAGCCTCGCCGCGCGTTACAAAGGCCAGCCCCAGCGCCTCGATTCGGCCCTGAACGCCAAGCGGCCCATGAAGGTCTTCACCTGGAAGCACGACGACAACGACACCACGCTGGTGATGTCGCCGCTCGATTCGCTGGCCTATTACAAGCACTTCCTGCAATCGGGCATGATGTGCATGGACCCCTACACCGGCCAGATTAAGGCCTGGGTGGGTGGGCTCGACTTCCGCTTTTTCCAGTACGACCACGTGAAGCAGGGCAAGCGCCAGGCCGGCTCCACGTTCAAGCCCTTCGTCTACCTCACCGCCC
Source organism: Hymenobacter properus (assembly GCF_015694735.1). Lineage (GTDB taxonomy): Bacteria > Bacteroidota > Bacteroidia > Cytophagales > Hymenobacteraceae > Hymenobacter > Hymenobacter properus. The sequence goes on from NZ_JADQDP010000002.1 coordinate 977,237, forward strand.
TCGACAACGGCTACTCGCCCTGCGACCGCATTCGCGACCAGCGCGTCACCATCAACTACGTCGAGAACGGCCAGCCCATGGAGTGGAAGCCCGACAACGTGACCCGCGAATACACCGGCATCAACATGACGCTGCGCCACGCCATGGCCCGCTCCGTGAACTCCGTAACGGCCCAGCTGACCGAGAAAGTGGGCTGGGAAAACGTGGCCAAGTATGCCCACAAAGTAGGCATCACCTCGCCGCTGCTGCCGGTGCCCAGCATTGGCCTGGGCTCGGCCGGCGACGTGAGCGTGTACGAAATGGTGGACGCCTACAGCACGTTTATGAACAACGGTTTCCGCTCCGACCCGCGCCTCGTCACGCGCATCGAGGACCGTAACGGCAACGTCATCCAGCAGTTCGACCCCATGCAGCACCGCGCCATCCCGGCCGAAACCGCCTGGCTGATGACCTACATGCTGCGCGGCGGCATGGAAGAGCCCGGCGGCACCTCCCAGGCCCTCTGGGACTACGACCTCTGGCACAACGACAACCAGATTGGCGGCAAAACCGGCACCACCAGCAACTACTCCGACGGCTGGTACATGGGCATGACCAAGGACCTGATGACCGGCGTGTGGGTGGGCGGCGAAGACCGCAGCATCCACTTCGTGGGCTCGCAGCAGGGCGAAGGTGGCCGCACGGCCCTGCCCATCTTCGGCAAGTTCATGGAGAAAGTGTACCAGGACAAGGACCTGGGCTACACGCCCGGCCACTTCCCCAAGCCCACCGTCAAAATCAACAAGAAGTACACCTGCGTGTCTGAATCGGAGCCGCGCCGCCGCGCCGCCGCCATCGACACCATCGCCGCCGACAACCTGCTGGAGCAGATGAACAACGGGGGCGGGGTGCCGGACAGCATCCGGCGCTAGCGCACCACGTATTCGGGGGTAAGCTCTACATCTTCAGGACTGAAAGCTGGGTGGTCTTTGAGCAAGCTATTGATGGTTTTAAAAGCCGCACTACGCCCGGCTATTTTTAGAAAGTCAGCCTGTTCGAAAGGGGTGGTCAAATAGCGCATCATCGCTGCCTGCATCGCCAAGTATCGCAGGTTGTCAGCATACTGCACCTGCTTTTGGTCTTTGTCAGAAACGTACTCAACATAATAAGCGGGCCAAGCCACCTTGGGAAGCATATGCCGGCAGAAGGCCGTTGGCAAAAACAGCAGCAATTCAGTAGCCTCAGTTTCAGGAATGCCCGCAGTCGTGAATAAGCCCAAGAGCTCTTTGTTCTCAAGTTGCCCGTTACTGGTTGCAATTAGCTGAATAGCCTTGTCTGCATAAGCGGGAAACTCAGCGGACATGGCGTCCGCTTTCGGTGCCGGCTTGCTTATGAAGAGCTTTCTGATGAAATTCAGCATTCGTGGGAAATTGTAACTAGGGCTTGTGGGTCATTTACCCACCGCCTTAATTGCCGCATACACCGTCCGCACGGTCATGCGGTCCAACTCCTTGGCTGGCTCGCTGAGCTGCGCATACGGCACCATCAATTCTTCACCGGTTTCGCTCAGGCGGCTTATGACGCCCTGCGCCCTCTTGGTTTGCATCCAGGCCTCGTGGACTTTCGCAGCCACCATTTCGAGGTCAGGCAGTTGTTGCATAGCGGCTTTTTAGAATAATGCGGAAACAACGTTTATTAAGCTAACGTGTTTCGCGGCCATCGGCCGACTGGTTGCCTTGCCACAAACACTTCCCGTGCTATCTATCTGACTGTGAAACCATTGCCATGCTTAGGTACAGCTTCTACTCTCCCCCATACAGCGCCTCCAGCGCCCCGCGCAGCTCCGGGTACTCAAACCGGAAGCCTTGCGCCAGCACCTTGGCTGCGCTCACCCGTTGCGAAGCCAGCACGATTTCGCTCATCTCGCCCATGGCCAGCTTCAGGCCGAAAGCCGGCACCTTGGGCAAAATCAGCGGGCGGTGCAGCACCTCGGCCAGCTCTTTGGTGAAGGCCTCGTTCGTCACCGGGTTCGGGGCCACTGCGTTGTAGGTGCCCTCCCAAGCCGCGCCTTCCAGCATGGCGATGAACAGGCGGCAAATGTCGTCCAGGTGAATCCAGGACATGTACTGCTTGCCGCTGCCCAGCGCCGCGCCCGCGCCCAGCTTCACCGGCCGGGCAATCTGGGGCAGGGCCCCACCTTCGGTGCTCAGCACAATGCCGATGCGCGGCACCACCGTCCGGATGCCCAGCTGCGCAATGGGCGCCGCCGCCAGTTCCCATTGGTGGGCCACGTCGGCCAGGAAATCGTGCGTGGGCAGGCCGGGGGGCGTCTCCTCGGTCAGTAGCTTGTCGCCCGTGTCGCCGTACACGCCAATGGCCGAAGCCGAAATAAACGCCTGCACGTGGTGGCGCGGGTTGCTCAGCTCGCGGTGCAGCAGCGCCAGCCCGCCCAGCCGGCTGCTCATGATGTCGCGCTTGCGCTCGTCGGTCCACTTGCCGTCGCTTACGCTCGCCCCGGCCAGGTTCACGATGTAATCGGCGTAGAGGATGGCCGCATCGTCGATGGTGCCCGCCCGCGGGTCCCAGCGGAAGCTGCGGAAATGACTGCTCTTGGCCGGCTCGCGGCTCAGCAACGCCACTTCGTAGCCGCTGTCAATCAGCATTTCGGCCAGCCGCGTGCCAATGAGCCCGGTGCCGCCGGTGATGAGGACTTTGCGAGGAGAAATTTCGGTCATAGGAATGCTTTCAGTCAGGCAAAAGTAAAACCGCCGCCCTGCGCCAACGTCGAACTCATCTTATGGCTCAAACGGCAAAACCTCCAACGCCCGGCACCTACTTCCCAATCTGCCGCATAAACTCGCTGCGCAGCGCCCCATCAGTCGCAAAGCGGCCGCCGTACTCGCTGGTCAGCGTCGAGCTGCTGGTGTCGTTCACGCCGCGGCTCATCACGCACAGGTGGTCGGCTTCGATGAGCACGGCCACGTCCTCGGTGCCCAGGCACTGCTTCAATTCTTCGGCAATCTGGCGGGTGAGGCGCTCCTGCACCTGCGGGCGGCGCGCGTAGTGCTGCACCACGCGGTTGAGCTTGCTCAGGCCCACCACGTGCGAGCCCGGCAGATAGGCCACGTGCGCCTTTCCCACGATGGGCACAAAGTGGTGCTCGCAGCACGAAAACAGCGTAATGTCGCGCTCCACCAGCAGCTGGTGGTAGTCGTAGCGGTTCTCGAACATGCGCACCTCGGGCCGGTTCGCCGGGTCGAGACCCTTAAACCACTCCTTCACAAACATCTTGGCCACGCGGCGCGGCGTGCCGGCCAGGCTGTCGTCGGTTAGGTCGAGGCCCAGCTCGTGCATAATGGCCTCAAAATGGCCGCTGATGGCTGCAATTTTTTCGTCGTCGCTGCGTACGAAAGCATCGTCGCGAAGCGGGGTGCGCAGGCCCGGGGGCAGGTGCGAGTCGGAGGCCGGGCCCAGCCCGGAAGCGTTATCCATGGTATTCTACAAAGTTACGGTCTGTCTCGTAGAGCGTGACCGAAAGGGCGAGGCCAGCGTCCAGGTGCGGGCGCAGGCGCTGCCAAATTACCACGGCAATGTTTTCGGCCGTGGGGTTCAGAGTGCGGAATTCGTCGGTGTCGAGGTTCAGGTTACGGTGGTCGAAGCGGTTGAGAACCTCACGCTTTATCAGGTCGCTCAGTTGCTTCATATCAAACACATAGCCCGTGTCGGTGTCGACCGGACCGGTGAGGCGCACGGTCAGGTTGTAGTTGTGGCCGTGGTAGTTGGGGTTGTTGCAAAGGCCAAAAACCTGCTGGTTCTGCTCGGCGCTACATGCAGGGTTGTGCAGGCGGTGGGCGGCGTTGAAGTGCTCGGTGCGGCAAACAGTGACTTGCATAGGCCCTACAACTCAGTCTTGGCTGCCTTTGTTGCGGCTGTGCTGCCCTCGTGTGGCATTCCCTGAATTTACCTATTACGGTTTACTAGACTTAATAAATGATGAATTGAACTTAGCCAATAAAAACAGTATTATTCCTAAAAAAAACGCTGGGAAAAGAATTTGCATGAAAGAAAGGTCTTAAATTTGAAAAGCCGGACAACGTTGTAGTCGTTCTGTGCTTTTCCACAGGTCATTTTTAAAGCTCTCATTAAGTTATTATTACCATGAAACGAAGCCTACTCATCCTACTTCTTGTATGCTTGGCTACATTGGGTAGTTATGCCCAGAAATCCCCTGTGGATGAAGCCGATATGTCGATTAACAACGTTCCCCGCACCGGCCAGCGCGTGAGCATGCAGCTCGACAACAAGCGCGTGGAGGCGGCCTGGCTGAAGCAGCTGAATGAGAAGTTTGGCAGCAAGGTGAAGAACAACAAAGGCATCGTGACGATGGACGGTGTCATCATCGAAGAAATTGCACCCACCCCCATTCGCGTCATCTCCAAGGTAGATGCTACTCCTACCGGCACCACCGTGTGGTGGAGCATTGACCTGGGCAACGCCTACTTGGCTAAAGACAAAACGCCGGTGCAGTGGAAGTCGGCCGAGAAGTACCTGAAGGACTTCGCCCGCATGATGTATCGCGAAGACTTGGTGTCGCAAATTGCTGAAGCCGAGCGCGCCCTGGTAGCTTCGCAGAACAACCACATGGCCGTCATTGCCAAGGCTGATGCCATCAAGAAGGACATTGAGAAGAACAAGGCCCGCAAGATTGAAATTCAGCAGATGCTGGCCGCCAACGCCGCGGAATTGCAGCAGTTCAATAACCTCATCGACCTGAACCTGAAAGAGCAGGAAGCCGCTCGTGGCGACATTGTGAGCATGCGCGTGGCCCTGGAAGCCGTGAAAGAGCGCATGAACAAGATTGAGTAGGCGGCCCGCTGCTTCTCAAGCAACCGCCTCAACAAAAAGCCCCGCCGAACCCGGCGGGGCTTTTTGCTTTAGTGCCGGGTGTCAACCCCACAGCGAAAAACTACGTTGGCTAGAACGGCGGCCCCCACAGCCGTCCTTCGCTACTCAACCCCCTCATCCCATGGAAAAGAAAGATTCGCAGCACCAGGTGCACCTCGACAGCGCTATCCACCTGCTCACCGGCGACCTCAATTCTACCGCTGAACGCGCCGGCCTCGACAACCAGCTACAGCGCTGGATTGAAGACCTCAAGGACGCCAATAACCCGGCTCTGCACCAACTGATAGTTGACCTGCAGGCGCTGAAAGCCCACTTCGGCAGCGGCACGCTGGATGTGAATGTGATTGCGCCACTGCTGGCCCGGCTGGGCACCGGCACCACCCAAGCCGCCAACTTTGCCGAGAACGTGAACACGGCCACGCGCATGACCAAGCTGGGCGAAGTCCTCTCGGCCGTTTCGCAGCAGCTGCAGGGTGGCTCGGTGGAAGTAGATGGCAAGCTGCCGCAAGACTTTTCCTCGCACACGCCTAAAGGCCAAATCTAACCGCTGGGCTAGCCCAAACCTAAAAAAGCCGGCCCCACGCGTGGGGCCGGCTTTTTATTTTAGAAGCAGCGAGTACTGCGACGATGATTAAGCGGTAGCCTTGGCAGCTACGTTCAAGCGACGCTCCTTGATACGAGCTTGCTTGCCCGACAGGCCGCGCAGGTAGAACAGACGGGCGCGACGCACTTTACCGCGACGCACTACCTCGATTTTGTCGATGTTGGGCGACAGCAGGGGGAAGATACGCTCGGTGCCGATTTGGTTCGAAATCTTGCGCACGGTGAAGGTTTCGCCGTTCGAGCTGGGGTTGCGGCGCTGCAGCACCACGCCCTGGAACTGCTGGATGCGCTCCTTGTTGCCCTCGCGGATTTTCACGTGCACGTTAATGGTGTCGCCGGCGGCAAAGTCGGGAAAGCTGGCGCGGCGCTCCTGCGATTCGGCCTGGATAAAGTCAAGTAGTACGCTCATGGCTGAGAAATTGCGAAAGACGGCGCCGCCGTCGGGAATTAGTTTTTATCGAAACGGAGCGCAAAGATAGGGCTTTCTGTTGAGGATAGCAAGTCATTTGCAGAACATAGGTTAGCTTGTTCACTGATTTGCTGCTGATTCGAAAATCGAAGCAGCCAAATCGGGTTTTAAGCCAACAAATCGGGCCGGCGCTGCTGGGTGCGGGCCAGTGCCTGCTCGTGCCGCCATTCCTCTATTTTGGGCGTATTGCCCGATAAAAGGATGTCGGGCACGGCTTGCCCGCGCCATTCGGCTGGGCGCGTGTAGATGGGCGGCGCCAGCAAATCGTCCTGAAAAGAATCGGACAGCGCCGACTCCTCATTGCCCAGCACGCCGGGCAGCAGCCGTACTACAGCATCGACCAGCACGGCCGCGCCCAGCTCGCCGCCGCTCAGCACATAGTCGCCCACGCTGATTTCGTGGGTGATGTAGGTCTGGCGGATGCGCTCATCAATGCCCTTGTAGTGACCGCAGAGCATAATGATGTTCTGCATGAGGGAAAGGCGGTTGGCCAGCGGCTGGCGCAGGGTCTCGCCGTCGGGCGTGAGGTATATAATGGCGTCGTAGGGCCGCTGGGCCTGTAGCTCGTCTATCCAGTCGGCAATGGGCTCGACGCGCAACACCATGCCCGCGCCGCCGCCAAACACGAAGTCGTCAATCTGACCGTGCTTGTTAATGGCCTTGTCGCGCAACTGGTGCAGGTGAATTTCAGCCAGGCCCTTGTCCTGCGCCCGCTTCACTATAGAGTGCGAAAACGGGCTAATCAGCAACTCGGGCAGGCAGGTTAGGATGTCGATGCGCATGGTTGGGTTATAGCATGGACTCTGCGAGTCCGCGCTTGTCTTAGCTGGAACTGAACGCCTATGCGCGGACTCCCAGAGTCCACGCTACATTACGCTTCATCAAATTCGTCGGGCTCGTCCTTGTCGCGCGACGAAGGCTTGAGGTAAACATCCAGCAAACCTTCGGGCAGTTTCACGTGGACCTGCTTTTTCTCGTGGTCGGCATGGCTCACCAGCTCGTCCACCACCGGAATCAACACTTCCTGGCCCTGATAGCGCATGGCCAGCATGTCTTGCTGCGGCAACTCGTAGAAGTTCTCCACGGTGCCCAGCTCGCCCAGGTTTTCGTCCACCACCGTGAAGCCGATGACGTCGTGGAAGTAAAACTGGTCGTCTTCCAGCTCCGGTAGCTCGGCCAGGGGCAGGTAGAGCTGCGAGCCGCGCAGGGGCTCAGCTTCTTCTATACGGTCGATGCCGTGCAGCTTCAGCAGCACGCGGTTGCCGGACTGCGATTGCACCTTTTCCACCTTGTGCTCCACCAGTTTGGTGGGCGCGGCGGGGAGTGCGAGGTACACTTTTTTGAGCTTGAGGTAGTCGGCTACATCGTCCACGTCGAAGTGGGCGGCCACGTGGCCACGTAGGCCGTGGGTTTTGAGGATGTAGCCGAGCTGATAAGTTTCGTCGAGGGTCATGGTGGGGGAGGGGCGAACGAAAAAGCGTTTGGGAGTTGCCAGCCGGTCCGGCTCACAACTCCCAAACGCTTTCGGTTTTCAGAAACCTAAAAACTACTCGGCAGCAGCTTCGGTAGCCTCGGCAGCCGGAGCTTCGGCGCCTTCTTCAGCGGCCGGAGCGGGAGCGTTAGCAGCCAGCAGGGCAGCCTGCTTCTGACGCAAGTTTTCGGCGCGGGCTTCTTTCACCTTGGTTTCGGCGGCGAGAGCGGCTTTGCGAGCGTCGGCTTTGGCATCAACCAAGCCAGTGCGCTTGCTTTCGATTTTAGCATCCTTCTCCTGTTTCCAGGCGTCGAAACGCTGGTCAGCCACCTCCTGGGTGATGGCGCCTTTGTCAACACCCAGCTGCAGGTGACGACGGTAGAGTACGCCGCGGTAGCTGAGCATGGCCCGAACGGTGTCGGTGGGCTGAGCACCGGTCATCATCCAGTAGAACGCGCGGTCGGCGTCGTAGTTGATGGTGGCGGGGTTGGTGTGGGGGTTGTAGGTGCCGAGTTTCTCGATGAAACGGCCGTCGCGGGGCGAGCGGGAGTCAGCTACTACGATGTCGTAAGTCGAAGCCTTTTTGCGGCCACGACGGGCGAGGCGGATTTTAACTGCCATAAACCGGTGGGGTTGTGTGATGCAACTCGTGCATCGGGTGAGGGTTTCCCGAAATTGGGAGTGCAAAGGTAGCGGTTCGTCAGCGCATTAGCTAGGGCCAGGCATAAAAAAAGCCCTGGCGTGGAGCCAGGGCTTTTGCTAATCTGTCATCCTGAGGGCAGCGAAGGACCATATCACGTCAGTATTTCCTAACTCGATAAGGTCCTTCGCTGCCCTCAGGATGACAGGCGGGTTATGCTGCCACGGCCTCGCGCTTGGGCTTGGCCAGCTTTGACATAGTATTCAGGTTCATGTTTTTGCGCTTCACCTTGATGACACCAACTTTGTCGAGGCCCCAGATGGCCACGTAGGTAGGGTCAAACTCCCACCACTTCACGCCGAAGTTGACGCGCATGGGCAGCTTGTGGTGGTTGTTCTGGAACAACTCGCCGAAGGCCAGGAAATCCAGCGCCAGCGTGTTCATCGACTTGTCGTTGTTGTCGAAGTTTTGGTAGCCGTATTTGTGGCCGCCCCAGTTCACAATGGCGCCGTGGATGGGGCCCATCAGGAAGTGGATGGGCAGCAGCAGGTACTGCCACCAGGCCGTGGCGAAGTTGATGTAGAACAGCACGTAGGCCGTGCCCCAGCCCAAGCGCGAAAACCACTTGTCGCCGAGGTTTTCAATGAATTTCCACTCCGGGATGTCGCCCTCGAAGCGTTTCGATAACTCGTGGTTGTGGTTCAGCACATCGTTGTAGATGTTCTTCGTTTTCCACATCATGTCAAACGCATTGTTCGAGAAGTGGGGCGAGTGCGGGTCGAGCTCGGTGTCGGAGTAGGCGTGGTGCATGCGGTGCAGCAGCGCGTAGGCCCGGGGCGAGAGGAAGCTGCTGCCCTGGCAGATGTAGGTGAACAGAAAGAAGAATTTTTCCCAAAAGCGGTTCATCGTAAACATCTTGTGCGCCGCGTAGCGGTGCAGGTAAAACGTCTGCGTGAACAGCGATAGATAGTAGTGGGCAACGAAGAAAATCAGAATAGCCATAAAGGGGTGCGAAAGCTGAACTGACCGCACAATGCAAAAGGCCCGCGCTTAGGTTCAGTAGTATGGACGCAAAATTACGGCCAGCACAAAGGGGCACGGGTAATCACTCCCGGAAGGCCAAAATCTTGCACGTCGCTCAATTGCAATGGTTTGCAGCCCGTAGAGTGACGTGAAAAGCCAGCTGTGTATTGAAAATGAACTGGTTAAACAGTAGTTCTATTGGTAGAACTCGCGCGCTGCGTCCCAATGCGGCGCGTCGGGCAGGGGAGCGGTAAACGTCATCGTTTCCTTCGTGACGGGGTGCTGCAGCTGCAGCTGACGGGCGTGTAGGGCAATGCTCACGTCGGGCAGCGGGGCGATGAAGCCGTACTTCACATCGCCCACAATGGGCGTGCCCAGGCCGGTGGCCAGCTGGGTCCGAATCTGGTGCGGACGGCCGGTCACGGGGTTCACCTGGAGCAGGAAGCGGTTGGCCGCCGGGCCCAGCAGCTCGTATTTCAGCTCGGAGCGCAGGCCCTGCCCGTGAGCGGTAGGATAGGCCTTAGTTACGTTGCGCACAGTGTCCTTCACCAGCCAGTGCACCAGGGTGCCGCTCTCGGGCACAGGGGCTTTGCCGGTGAGGGCCCAGTAGGTTTTGTGAATCTTGTCGTCGCGAAACAGCTCGTTCAGGCGGCTCAGGGCCTTGCTGGTTTTGGCCAGAATGACAATGCCTGATACCGGCCGGTCGATGCGGTGGCACACGCCTACGAAAGCCTCGCCGGGCTTCTTGTACTTGAAGCGCAGGTACTCGGCGGCTTTCTTGGACAGGGGCTCGTCGCCGGTGGCGTCGCCCTGCACGAGGATGCCGGCGGGCTTGTTGATGACGAGCAAATGATTGTCTTCGAACAGAATTTCTCTGCCTTCGGACCACAGGTTGGGACGATTCACGCGGCGGGGGCGGGCGGGGTGGACTATCAGCAGGAGCGCGCCAGGGGCCCTCGGGGGCTTCCGCACTTCATCAGACTACACGCGCCGGGCGCTTCGCTCCTGCCTTTCTGGAGGCGAAGATACGAAGCCGCGCGGGAGCGAACCCGATGCGCCTCAGGCCGCTGCTGGTTCTCCGGCGGGCAACTCCGGCGCATCCGGCGCGGGGTTGTACCAGTTCACGTTGCGCGAGAGGAACATCACAATACCCAAGACTAGCACCAGGCCCAGGCTACCTACCAGCAGGGCGTAATCCTGCAGCTGCAACACCACGAAAATGAAGCCGTACACCATCGTGAGCACGCCGGCCGTGACCAGCGTGAGGCGCCGGTGCCGGAAGCTGGCCGCCGCGTAGCCCGTCACCAGGCCCACAATGACCAGCGCCGATAAGCCATAGGCCGCGTTGAAGGGCATTTGTTCGGCCAGCGCCAGCAGCAGCACGTAAAAAATAACCAGTGCCAGGCCCACCAAAATGTACTGAAACGGGTGGAACCGCCGCCGCGTGAGCACCTCCACGAAGAAGAAAATGAGGAAGGTGAGCGTGAGTGGCAGCAGCGCGTACTTGGCGGCGCGCATGGTTTTCTGGTACTCGTTCACGGGCACCAGCAGGCGCACGCCAAAGGTCGATTCGTCCACGGCGGGGCGGTCGGTGTCGGTGCGCCAGTGCTGGGGGAAGTTGCGGTTGAGGTGCAGCACCTGCCAGTCGGCCGTGAAATCTTTGCCGCTCAGGGTGCGGCGCACGGGCAAAAACGCGCCGATGAAGCTCGGGTCGGCCCAGGGGGCGCTGAGGTGCAGCGTGGTTTGGCGGCCCAGGGGGGCCAGTAGCAGGCCGGTGCTGCCGTTCAGGTCGAGGTCGAAAGAGAAGGTGTGGCGGCGCTGCAGAGCGGCTTCGTCGGGCATGGGGATGGCCACGCTCACGCCGTTGGTGCTTTGGCCGCGCGGGCCGTCCTCGTCGTCTTCGTGGTATTTGGAGTAGCGGCGCCGCTCGTTCAGCACCGTGTTGAACTGCGTGGTGACCGTGGGGGCACTGCCCGCCGGCAGCACCGATGCGGTGGGCACGCCGGGCTCGAACGGATGCTGGCGGCCGTCCCAACTCAGCGCCAGGCCGTTGCGGATGCCTTTCATGTCGGAAATGCCCACGGCCACAAAGGCCTCCGACCACCGCACCGCGGCGGCCGGCACGCCCAGGTCGGCCAGGGGCGGCGCCTGGAAAGCGCCCTGCACGTGCAGCCCTGCCCGGTACACCACTGCTTCGTAGATGCCACGGTGGCGCCGCTCGGGTGCCAGCGTGCCGTTGGTAGCCAAGGTGTCGGGCAGCAAACTCAGGTAGCGAATTTCCTCACTCACCACGCCCTTCTCGCTCACCTGGCGCACCGTGTAGGGCAGCACCAGCACGGGCCCCAACACCAGCTGCGCCCCGCCCCACTGGCTGCTGATTTCGGCGGTGGCCGCGTCGCGGTTTTCGGCACGCTCGGTTATCAGGCCTTCCACCATGCTCGATGGAATGAGCAGCAGCACCAGCAGCACCGCAATGATGATGAGCTTGAAGGTGATGCTCCAGCTCATCGAAGCTGCAGTCTGACGACTTCCGGCGGGGGAGAAAGGGCCCATATCTGGTTTAATAAAGTTCTTTGGATTGCAAAGCTAACGTTATAGATGGAAAAATTGGTATAGAGAAGTGAGAAATAAAAAAGGCCGGTTTGCCTTCGCCTAACGGGAAAGCCAAACCAGCCAATTTTAATAGTGTCAGGAGCTTTAAATGAGCTTGATAAGCCGCCTAAGCCACTCGGGTAGCTACTGCCCGTTAAGGCTAATAGCCTTCTTCCTTGCTCGGAAACTCGCGGCTCTTCACGTCGGCCACGTAGTGTTGCACGGCTTCGGTCATGATGTCGTGCAGCTCGGCGTAGCGGCGCAGGAAGCGGGGCTTGAACTCCTTGGTGAGGCCCAGCATGTCGTGCACCACCAGCACCTGCCCGTCCACATCGGGCCCGGCGCCAATGCCGATGACCGGAATGGTCAGCTCCTCGGCCACTTGCTTGGCCAGCGCGGCCGGAATCTTCTCCAGCACCAGCGCGAAGCAGCCAATTTCCTGCAGCAGGCGGGCGTCTTCGAGCAGCTTCTGTGCCTCGGCTTCTTCCTTGGCGCGCACCGTATAGGTGCCGAATTTGTAGATGGACTGCGGGGTGAGACCCAAGTGGCCCATCACCGGAATGCCGGCCGTGAGGATGCGGACAATGCTGTCCTTCACCTCGGCGCCGCCTTCTAGCTTCACGCCGTGGCCGCCGCTCTCCTTCATGATGCGGATGGCCGAGCGCAGGGCCTCGCTGCTGTTGCCCTGGTAGGAGCCAAACGGCAAATCGACCACCACGAAAGCACGCTTCACGGCGCGCACCACGCTCTGGGCGTGGTATATCATCTGGTCGAGGGTGATGGGCAGGGTGGTTTCGTGGCCGGCCATCACGTTGGAGGCCGAGTCGCCCACGAGCAGCACGTCGACGCCGGCGCCGTCGAGAATCTGGGCCATCGAATAGTCGTAGGCCGTGAGCATAGAAATTTTTTCCCCCCGCTGCTTCATGGCGTGCATCTGGTGGGTGGTAACGAGTTTGACTTCCTTGTGCTGGGACATGGGGCGGGCCAAACGGCAACGGTTGGGTGAGGGGCCGTTTGGTACGGCAAAGCTGGCAACAATTTCGTTATCCGGCGCCACTGGCCAAGTAAAAAGCCCCTGGCCGAAGCGCAGGGGCAGGAATAAGGAACCAGTAAATCGGCGTGGCCGTCAGGCCTTAAGCATCGGCTTCGGGCAGCGAGGAGGCCTCGGAATGGCAGGGCCAGGCGGCGGCCGGAATTTGCAGCGCCAGCAGCGCGGGCAGCTCGGCCGGGTCGGTGACGACGATGATGGGCGTGGGCGCCAGCACCTGTTCCTGCAGCGTTTCGGCCAGGGCCACAGCATCGAGCCCGCCGTGCAAGGGGCCGCTGAGCACCACCAGGTCGGGGTGTACCAGGCGGGCAGCCTTGAGGGCGGCCTCGCCGCGGGCCTCTACGCGCACCACTTCGTGGCCGGCGTCGTGCAGGTAGTGCTCTATCGCGGTGGTGTCGTGGGCCGCATCGGCAGCCAGGAGCACGCGGAGGAAGAAGGGGTTCATGGCGGCAGCAGAAATGGAAAGGTTTCCAAAGCAACCATGTGTGGGGCGCCCACGCTGGCATTGGCGCCCAACACGTCGCCTAACCCCGCTAACGCCGCCAATCCTTATGCGAACGAACCGGGCGCTACTGGTACTGCGCGTAGCGGTTACGGTTAATCTTTAAATCTTGCAATAAACTACTCTTGGCCGCAATGGTGAAATTGTAGCCTTTCGTGATTCCGAACGGAATCCAGGTGCCGTTGATTTGCCAGCAGTGCAAATCGCGGAAGAAGGTGATGTTGGGATAAGTGATGGATTGGTTGGTGATGTCGTAGCCTAGGTTGTAGCTCAGGCGCAGGTTTTCGGTGAGCTTGACGGAACCCGTGACGCCCACCGTGTTCAGGGCCAGAATGGGCGGGCGCTTGCCCTGGTAGTTGGCGTCGAGGTAAGCTTGCGTAAGCGGCACCGTGTTGGTGGTGTAGCCGGCCGCGTACGTCAGCGCCAATTCCCACGGAATGTCGAAATCGACGTAATCGGCGTAGTAGTTGGGCGGGCCCACGGTGCCCAGGGTGGGGTCGTTGGCCGGGGCCACGGCCCGCGGAATGGTGCTTTTCTTCTTGCCCGTGGCGGGGTTGAAGCTGTAGGTGGCCCCGAAGCTGGCCGAAGCCAGGCGCAGCAGCCGGCGTGGGTCGGCTTCGAAGAGGTACTTATTGATGATGCGGCCGGTGGCGTCGCGCTGGTAGGGGCTGAAGCTGGCGTTGCTGTTCAGGTTCAGTTTCTTGGCAATCTGGGTGCGGAAGTTCACGCCCAGCGGCGAAAGCTTCAGCGTATCGCCGGGCGCGTTGAAATTATAGCCGATGGTGAAATCGAGCCCTTCAATCAGATTGGATTTCTTGAACGGGTTGAGGCCGGTGGTGTCGTTGGAGTCGCGGATTTTCATCTCCACCGCGTTTTGCAGGCTGAAGGAAATCTGGCTTTGCGCCGTGCCCCCCGGCGTGCCGTAGAGAAAGCTCTGGTAGTTGTCGAAAGTGTAGTTGTTGAGCAGCAACTGGTCGGCCGCAATATTGGGGTCGAGCACCCGGCCAAACTGGTCCCTGTAGCCTTGCAGCACCGTCGAACCCAGCGGGAACCGGTCGTTGGTGCGCAGGTTGGGGGCGTAGGTGTAGTTGAGGCTCGGCGTCATCTTGTGGCGCAGGGCCTGAATCTTGTGCGTGCCGCGGCGCACCACCGTGCCGTAGATGGTGGTGTTGAGGCTGGCCGCGGCCGAGTAAGTGTTCAGGCGGTAGAAGTTGTAGGTAGTGTCGATGCGCACGGCCTGGGCCACGGGGCTGTAGCGGTAGCGCAGGCTCTTGGAGTACCATACCTCGCTATAGCTCACCGAGGGGCTGAACTTGAAGTGCGGCCCCAGGTTGTAGGAGCCCAGCCCGATGCCGAACTGGTGCTGCGCGCCGTTGTTCGAATTCTTCAGCAGGCGGCCCAGGGTGGCGAAGCTGAACGGAATGCGGGTGTCGGTGTTGGTGCCGCCCAGCAAGGGCAGGCCGTTGGCCAGCGTGCGGGCGCCGATGACATTGCTCACCTCGTTGCGGGCCGTGAGGTTGTAACTGATGGTGAACTGCTCGTAGGTGGCCGCGCCCAAGCGGCCGCCCTGGCCCGGCTTGATGCCGAACCACTGGTAAGGATACTGCCGCGCCACGCCCACGCTGATGTCGGGCAGGGTGAAGGTCATGCGGCCGTCGGTGCCCTGGCTCTGGCTCAGGCGGATGTCGTAGTTGATAGGCGAGTTGCGAATCTGCTTCGAGTAGCTGATGCTGGAGCTAAACTGCGTGGACAGGTAGCGCCGGGCGTCGAGGCTGTTGATTTGGTTGTAGCTGCTGGTGCCCGCGTTCACGCTGGCCGAGAAGCGGCCGCCGCCGGGCTTGGGCACGGGCGTGTGGCTCCAGGTAATCCAGAACGAGTTGGCGGCCGGCGGCCGGATATAGGTCTGGCCCACGCCCACGGCATCCTGCGCCAGAATCTGGTTGCTGGGCCGCGTCGAAAAGCGGAAGTTGAAATTGCCTTGGTAGGTATAGCGCTTTAGGTAGCCCACATCGGCCGTAGCGCCCCAGCCACCGAAGGTATCTGCATTGCCGGCGTAAATATCCCCGGTCAGGCGCACGCCGATGTAGTCGTTCGGGGCGAAGTAGTAGCCGCCGTTGGTGAGGAAGTAGCCGCGGTCGGCGGCCTGCCCGAAGGTCGGGATGATGACCCCCGAGCCCCGGCTCCGCTTGGGCGTCGGGAAAAAGCCAAACAGGAAGCCCAGCGGCGTGGGCACGTCGCCAATCACGAGGTTGAAGGGACCGGTCACGACCTTGTCGCCCGGAATCATCTTCATTTTCTTGGCCTGAATGTAGAAGTGCGGGTGCTCCAGGTTGCAGGTGGTGTAGCGCCCCATCAGGCCGTTGATGTCGCCGCTCGGCAAGCGCTTGATGACCTGGGCGCCCACGTAGCCCTCGCCCTGTTGGGTCACGGCCTCGGTCACCTTGGCTTTCTTGCTCTTGAAGTTGTAGGCAATGCTGCGGGCCTGGTATTTCTGGCCGTTGTCGTTGAGGATGGGCGTGCCCTTCAGTTTGTTCCCTACCGTGTCCTGCCGGCCTTCGGCCTGCATGGTGTTGTTGCCGTAATTTACCGTGATGAGGGCCGCCTTCAGGTCGGTTTGGCCATACACCACGCTGGCATTTTCGTAGAGGCGCGCCACCTTCTTGGTCACGTCGAACTGGATGGAGTCCTTGGCCGTGTAGTTGATGGTGGTTTGAATCTGGCCCTTGGGCTTGGCCGCTACTTGCAGCGAGTCGCCGGCGGCGCGCACGCCGTTCACCAGCCCGCTGGTGTCGGTGGGCACCACGCCAGGCAGGCGGGCGCCGCCGCGGGGGGCCAGAGTGTCGGGCACGGGCTTGTGCGAGGCGCCGGGCACGCGCGACTGGCCGGCGTTGCGCACGCCGGGCGGGGGCGGGCCCACGGGGTCGCGCGGGTCGGCCGAGATGTTGCGTACCGGCGGGGTAGGGGCCGAGCCGGGCCGCTGCCCGGGCTTGGCCGGGGCCACGGTGGTGCCGCGCCGGGGCGTGGCCACGGTGCTGGAGTCGACGCCCGGCGTGGTGGGCGCCTGCCGAATGGCCTTGGCCCGCGCCTTCCGGGCCTGAATTTTGGCCTTGCGCTGCACCTTTTTGGGCGTGGGCTGGCCCGCCTGGCCCCCGGCCGAACCCACGAGGCCGAACAGCAGTAGAAAGACGCACCCCAGCACGCCAGGGCGAAGCCGTGCCGCCGTCAGGCGGCGCGGCGCGGGCCGAAACCCGGCTTCGGAACGAAGGCCAAACCTAGCAGGCAAAGTATAGTAGCGGTTAATTCGTTTACTTTTGGGGCTTCTACAAAGGTAGCAGGTCGCTACCGCCTCTTCAACGAACAACGTGCGGATTATTGTCATTCTGGCCAGCGCTGCCATCCTGTTGTTAGGCGCCGCCAGCGGAGAGTGGAAGGCGGAAGCCCAGACCACGGTCGACTCCACCCGGTACGCGTCTGATTCGGTTGCCGTGCCCGATTCGCCCGACCGCTACCGCCTGCGCACCGTGGTGCTCGACGCCGGCCACGGCGGCAAGGACCGGGGCTGCGCCGGCGCCTCCGCCCGCGAGGCCGACGTGGCCCTGAGCCTGGTGCTGGCCTTGGGCAAGCAGATAGAGCAGAACATGCCCGACGTGAAGGTGATTTACACCCGCAAAACCAACGTCTTCATCGAACTCGACGAGCGCGCCGCCATTGCCAACCGCAACCACGCCGACCTGTTTATTTCCATTCATTGCAATGCCGGCCCCAGCCAAAGCCACGGCACTGAAGTCTGGACCATGGGCCTGCACAAAACGACCGCCAACCTGGGCGTGGCCCAGCGCGAAAACGCGGTAATTCTGCAAGAAAAAAACTACCAGTCGCGTTACAACGGCTTCGATCCCAGCTCGCCGCAGTCGCATATCATGTTTTCGCTGTTTCAGTCGGCATACATCACCAACAGCCTGCGCTTCGCCCAGCGCGTGGACCGGCAGCTGCGCACCTCCGTGGGCCGCCCCAGCCGCGGCGTGAAACAAGCCGGCTTTCTGGTGCTTTGGAAGTCGACCATGCCCTCGGTGCTCATCGAATCGGGCTTCCTCACCAATCCCACCGAGGAGCGGTACCTCAACGACAAAGCCAATCAAACGTATATGGCCGCGGGCATCTACCGCGCGTTTCGCGAATACAAGCGCGAACTCGAAGGTGGGTAAGCTGCCGGGCACGGTTGAGGTTAGCATTTCGCGCATCGACCGACCTTTCCCAGGCTGGTTCTCGTAGATTGTTCAGCACCGCCGCCCATTCCCATTCATCATTCAATACCTCTACACGTGTCTAAAGAAATTAAAGTGGCGCTGCTGGCCATCGTCGCTATTGTCGCCCTGGTGGTGGGCTATAACTTTTTGAAAGGCAGTAACCTGCTATCGAACGACCGCACCTACTACGCCGTTTATCCCAACGCCGATGGGCTCAACGTGGGCGCCCAGGTGCTGCTCAACGGCATCAAGGTGGGCCAGGTGAAAAACCTGGAGCTGCAGCCCGAGAGAGGCAACACCGTGCGCGCTACCCTGGAGCTGGAAAAGGGCGTGACCGTGGGCGACTCCACCACGGCCGGCCTCAGCGGCTCGCTGCTGGGCTCGAAGAGCATCACGCTCATTATGGGCAAAAACACCAAGCAGTTCAGCGGCGGCGAGGAGCTGCGCACCAAGTCGGCCATCAGCAGCATTGATGCCTTCCAGGCCAAAGCCCTGCCCGTGCTCGACACGGTGGGCGCCACGCTGGCGCACATCAACGGCTTCCTGAACAAAGACGCCCAAACCAACATTCAGGGCACGCTGCAAGGCGCCCGCGCCAGCACCGAGGCCCTGCAAAAGCTCATCGTGGCCAACCAGGCCAACATCGCCCTCATCACCCGCAACCTGGCCCAGATGAGCACTGCCCTGAACCGGACCACCGGCAAGCTCGACAAAATTGCCGTGAACTTCGGCCAGCTGTCCGATTCGCTGAAAACTGCCCCCGTGGGCCCGGCCCTGCGTCGCCTCAACTCCACCCTGGCCGACGCCCAAACCACCGTGCAAAGCCTCAACACCGCCCTGAGCGACCAGAAAGGCTCGATGGGCAAGCTGCTGCACGACTCGACGCTCTACAACAACCTGGCCGCCACCACGGCCAGCTCCAATGAGCTGCTGACCGACCTCAAGGCCAACCCCAAGCGCTACGTGCACTTCTCGGTGTTTGGCGGCGGGGGCAGCAAGAAGAAAACCGAGACCGAAACCAAGACTACCAAGCCCAACGGCAGCGTGGTGGAAACCGAGAATAAAACCACAATCAAGTAATCCAATCGTCTGTCATCCTGAGCGCAGCGAAGGACCTTATCACGTTAGAATGAGTCGTTCAGACATGAGGTCCTTCGCTGTGCTCAGGATGACAGGTGAGTCCCAAGCAACGTTCTGACGGACCGCCGTACCTTTGAAATCCGCCCCCGGGCGGATTTTTTTGCGCCCATTCCCACCAAATCCCACCCCGCATTCTTTATGAACGTCGAGTTCAACCGCAACGAAGACCAACTCAAGCAGCTCAGCTTCAACCTCACCCAAAAGCTCCGGAAAGTAGCCCTCGGCGGCGGCGAAAAGCGCATCGAAGCTCACAAGGCCAAGGGCAAGCTCACCGCCCGCGAGCGGATTGATTATCTGCTGGATAAAGGCGCGGCGCAGGTAGAAATTGGGGCGTTTGCGGGCGAGGGAATGTACAAGGAGGAGGGAGGCTGCCCGAGCGGCGGCGTGGTGGTCGTCATCGGCTACGTGCAGGGGCGGCAATGCGTGGTGGTGGCCAACGACGCCACCGTGAAGGCCGGCGCCTGGTTTCCTATCACCGCCAAAAAGAACCTGCGGGCCCAGGAAATCAGCATCGAGAATAAGCTGCCGATTATCTACCTCGTCGACTCGGCTGGCGTGTACCTGCCCATGCAGGACGAAATTTTCCCCGACAAAGAGCACTTCGGCCGCATCTTTCGCAACAACGCGGTGATGAGCAGCATGGGCATCGTGCAGATTTCGGCCATTATGGGCCCCTGCGTGGCCGGTGGGGCCTACCTGCCCATCATGAGCGATGAGGCCATGATTGTGAACGGTACGGGTTCGGTGTTCCTTGCCGGCTCCTATTTGGTGAAATCGGCCATTGGCGAAACCATCGACAACGAGGCGCTGGGCGGCGCGAGTATGCACTCCGAAATCTCGGGCGTGACCGACTACAAGTTCGATACCGACGAAGAGTGCCTCACGCACATTCGCAACATCTTTGACAAGATGGGCGGGCAGGCCTCGGCCGGCTTCAGCCGCGTCGCCCCGGCCAAGCCGGCGATGAACGAGCAGGAAATCTACGGCCTGCTGCCCGCCGACCGCGTGAAGCCCTACGACATGATGGACATCATCAACCGGCTGGTCGACAACTCTGAGTTTGAGCCCTACAAGGACCTCTACGGCCAGACGCTCATCTGCGGGCTGGCGCGCATTGATGGCTGGGCGGTGGGCATCGTGGCCAACC
Source organism: Hymenobacter properus (assembly GCF_015694735.1). Classification (GTDB taxonomy): domain Bacteria; phylum Bacteroidota; class Bacteroidia; order Cytophagales; family Hymenobacteraceae; genus Hymenobacter; species Hymenobacter properus. The sequence continues at coordinate 997,003 of NZ_JADQDP010000002.1, forward strand.
AGCGCAAGATTGTGAAGAGCAAGAAAACCGGCATGCAGATGGGCGGCGTCATCTACTCCGACTCGGCCGACAAGGCGGCGCGCTTCATCATGAATTGCAACCAGAAGCGCATCCCGCTGGTGTTTCTGCACGACGTGTCGGGCTTCATGGTGGGCAGCCAATCGGAGCAGGGAGGCATCATCAAGGACGGCGCCAAGATGGTGAATGCCATGAGCAACTCGGTAGTGCCCAAGTTCACGGTCATTGTGGGCAACAGCTACGGCGCCGGCAACTACGCCATGTGCGGCAAGGCCTATGACCCGCGCCTCATCGTGGCCTGGCCCACCGCCCAACTGGCCGTAATGAGCGGCGCCGCTGCGGCCAACACCCTGCTGCAAATCCAGGTGGCCTCGCTCAAAGCCAAGGGCGAAGTCATCACCCCCGAAGCCGAAAAGGAGCTGCTCGACCGCATCAAGGCCCGTTACGAGGAGCAACTCTCGCCCTACTACGCCGCCGCCCGCCTCTGGGTCGACGCCGTGATTGACCCGCTGGAAACCCGGAAGGTGATTTCAGAAGGCATCGCCGCTGCTAATCACGCGCCCATTGAGAAGGCGTACAACGTGGGCGTAATTCAGGTGTGAGGTAGTTTCGGTTTCCTCTTCTTACAATACCATGTTAGCCAATATTGTAAAAACCTCCAAGCTCACAATAAATTCAGGTGTCAATGCCAAGGACGTTTTTGGATTTATTCAGTCGCTTGTTGCATCCATTGCGTGGCCTGTAACAGCAATTGTAATTGCTTTACTTTTGAAAAAGCCTATTCAAGATGCAATAAACAGGCTTAATAAATTCAAATATGGGGATGCGGAAGCAAGCTTTGAGCGAGAGCTACAAAATCTCAAAGACACAGCAGAAGCTGCGAATATCGTATATGATGAGCGCGCGGAAATTAAAGTGGCGCTGAATAAAACTTTGCTGGAGGAAGTACAGCAGGTGGCCAGTATTTCGCCATCTGCTGCCATTCCTCTCGCATGGTCGCAAGTAGAATCAGAAATTACTGATTTGACTTACAGGACCGCAATTTCCCCCGATTCGCCGTCGTACAATTCACCGTCTAAAAATGTTGAGCTTTTGAAGAAAGAGGGTTACCTAGACCTAGAGACGTACCAAACCATTGTGTCTATGCGTCAACTGCGTAATTCAGTGGCTCATTCATATACAAGTGGTATAAAAGTTTCTGTTCAAGAAGCTATCGAATACGGTAAGCTAGCGGAGGCCGTGAGTAAAAGACTGAAAGAAATAAGAAGAAAATAGTGTTAGGCTATATACTCAGAAATACTTATGCTTTTTCCCAATATCCACCCCGGCAAAGTGCTGCAAGAGGAGTTTCTCAATGAATTTAATCTTTCGGCCTACCGCTTGGCGCAGGCTCTGCGCATTCCCCAAACCCGCGTAGCGGCTATTCTAAAAGGGCGCCGTCGTATTACAGCTGATACCGCCCTGCGGCTGGGGAGTTTCTTCGGCAATTCTCCTAAGTTTTGGTTGGGATTGCAAAACGACTATGATTTAGAAGAAGAACAAACGCACCATCTGGATGATTTGGAAGTTGTTCAGCCATTGAATGAAGCCGCTTAATCAGCGGCTTTTTCTATATGTTCACTCACAAGCTCGGTCTTTCTCTTACTCGCTTAATGAAGCAACACTTACGCCCCGCATTCGCCCTGCTAATCACGGCGCTACCGTTTCTGGCTCCCGCCCAAACCTTGAAAGACGGCAAGCTGACGCTGAATCCTGACGGCAGTCACTACGTCAAGTTCACGCTCTTCAACCAGGTTTGGGCGCGCTACAACCAAAGCAACCCCGGCACGCTGGTAAACGGCTACGCCAAGCCCAACACCTTCGACATCGGCATCCGGCGGTTCCGCATCCAGTTCTTCGGCCAGCTCACGGACCGCGTGTTCGTCTACTCGCAGATTGGCATCAACAATTTCGCCTACGACTCGCCGCCGAAAACCGGTTTCTTCCTGCACGATGCCGTGGGCGAATACGCCGTGGTGAAAAAGCACCTCTCGCTGGGCGCCGGCCTGGGGGCCTGGAATGGCCTTTCGCGCCTCACGGCCTCGTCGGTGGGCAGCATCATGGGCATCGACCTGCCGCTGGTGGCCGAAACCACCAACGACGTGAACGACCAGTTCGGCCGCAAGCTGAGCCTCTACGCCAAGGGCAAGCTGGGCCAGCTCGACTACCGTGTGGCCTTGTCCGACCCGCTGCTGGTGGCCAATGCGCCCATCAACACCTTCGCCACGTTTTCGGGCCGCCCGGCCAAGGCGCAGTACCAAGGCTACTTCATGTACCAGTTCCGGGACCAGGAAAGTAACCTCACGGCCTATAATGCCGGCACCTATCTGGGCCAGAAAAACGTGCTGAACGTGGGCGCCGGCTTCATTGTGCAGCCCGAGGCCATGTGGTACCGCCAGGCCGGTAGCCCCGATACCCTCACCCAGGCCATGAAGCAGGTAGCCGTCGACCTGTTCTACGACGCCCCGCTTGATACCGCCAAGGGTGCGGCCAGCATCAGCTTTTATGCCCTGGCCATGCACCTCGACTACGGCCCTGGCTACCTCCGCTACACCGGTCCCATGAACCCGGCCAACGGCATTGGCGCCAAGGCGGCCAGCACCCAGGTGCCCGGCGCGGGCAATACTTTCGGCAATGCCGTGCCGTTGTTTGGCACCGGCAATGTCCTCTACGGGCAATTGGGCTACAAATTCCGCGAAAACCTGCTGGGCAGCACCACCTTCATGCCCTACGTGAGCTACCAGTACGCGTCCTACAAGCGCCTCGCCGACGACCTCCATTACATCGATGCCGGCGTAAACTGGCTGCTTAACGGCCAAGGCTCCAAGCTCACCGTCAGCTACCAGAACCGCCCCGTGTACAGCCTGCACGCCGACGGCACCAACCGGGCCGACGCCCGCCGCAGCGCCATGGTGGTGCAGTACCAGGTGTTTTTCAATTAGGGCGAAGCGAAAAGGGGAGAGGCGAGATACCAGGCATCTGGATGAAGCAGTCCCGCTTATGTCGCCCAGCGGTGTTACTATTGGTGGCCAATGCCTCAGACCCGCCTTTGCCTGATGAAAAAACTGTACGCCGCTGCCGCGCTTCTTTGTTTATCCCTCTCTGCCTTTGGGCAAGACAAAACCGATAGAATAGCGGAATCGATAGCGGCCGAAGGAAAAAGGCTTTACCGCTCGGAAATGGCTTCCTGGTACGGCACCGATATTTTCCTGGCGCAGCACAAGGACCAAGAGAGCATCGGCGGGTACTTTTCTTATCCGACCAAAGAAGGAGCCAACTGCATCTTTTTCTCGAAATCTGAAGCTCCTACGGTCATCGGCACCATTGCCTTTGATAGCACTTACAACGTGAAGACGGCCAGAGTCGGCCTCGAAAGCCGGCGCTTCACGGCCGAAGAAGCCCAGCTTTACGCCATTCGGGCCACTGCCTTGGCCACGATGCGCGCCGACACGCTTTTCAAGACCTACCGCAACACCAATTTGAACATCATTCCGCTGATTGCCAATGGCGAGCGGAAGGTGTATGTGCTCACGGGGCCTCAGCAAAACGGTGTCGTCATCTTCGGCAACGACTACCTGATGACCTTCGACGCCAACAACAAACTCCTCAAGAAGCGGCGGCTGCATAAAAACATCATTCCCATCGAATACGGCCGCAGCCTGCCCGACAGCAGCACCGTGGAAGGGGCAATGCATAGCCATTTGCCCGAAACCGGGGATTTCATCACGGCCACGGACATCTGCACGCTGATGCTGTACGAGAAGTTTGCGAAGTGGAAGCAGCACACGGTGGTGTCGCCGTCTTACGTTTCTATCTGGAATTGCCAAACCGATGAGTTGGTGGTCTTGACTAAAAAAGCAGTGGAGCGCATTAATAAATACCAGCAGAAGAACCACTTTGTGCGATAGGCCAAACTGCCTTGCAAAGGGCATAGCAGTCCATTATGCCATTAAAAGAAGCCGCTCCACCAGCGGCTTTTTTTATGCCCTGAAAATATTTTTTCAACTATATGCACAATGTCAAACCTGGCTCGTACGTTTGCAGTGTACTAGAACAATAATACACTAGAACAACAAGCTCATGGTTCGGATTCGCAACCTCCATTTTGGGTACTCCCGCAAGCGCCCCCTCTTTCAAAACCTCAACCTGACGCTGGAGCGCGGCCACATCTACGGCTTGCTGGGCAAGAACGGGGCGGGCAAATCCACGCTGCTCAAGAACATTGTAGGGCTGGCGTTTCCGCAGGCCGGCACCTGCGAGGTGCTGGGGCAGCCAGCCGGCAAGCGCCTGCCAGCCGTGCTGGCCGACTTGTTTTTCCTGCCCGAAGAGGTGTACGTGCCCGCCGTGACGGCTGCCAATTTCGTGGCCCACACAGCGGGGTTCTACCCCAAGTTCGACCACCAGGCGCTGAACCACTACCTCAGCGAGTTCGAGGTGCCAAACGAGGCGGTGCTAAACAAGTTGAGCTTCGGGCAGCAGAAAAAGTTCATGATTGCCTTCGCGCTGGCCGCCAACACCAGCCTGCTGGTGCTCGACGAACCCACCAACGGCCTGGACATTCCGAGCAAGGTACAGTTCCGCAAAATCGTGGCTTCGGCCCTCACCGAGGAGCGCTGCGTGGTGGTGTCGACGCACCAGGTGCGCGACCTCGACAGCCTGATTGACAGCGTGCTGGTGCTGCACGGCCAACGGGTGGTGCTCAACGCCGACCTGGGCGAGCTGGCCGAGCGGCTGCGGTTTGCCAGCGTGTCGGAGCCCGACGAAACGGCCCTCTACAGCGAAAGCTCCCTGCTGGGGTCTCACGTCATTCAGCCCAACCGCGGCGGCGTGCCGGGGCGCGTCGACCTGGAGCTGCTCTTCAATGCCCTGGTGAGCGAAGCGCCGGCCCTCACCGAGTACCTCACCCAAACCCAGTTCAGCCATGAGCCAGTTCTTTAGTTTGCCGCGCTTTGTGCGCCTGTTTCGCAAGTTCACCGCCGAGCACCTGCGTACTTACCTGCTGGCGGGCGGCGTCGCATTCGGGTTGGTGGCGCTGTGGCTGAGCCTGGGCGTGAACGAAACGGCCAAGGAACCCTTGGGCCTGGGCACGCAAATAGGGGCTTTCCTGGCGGGGCTGGGCCTGGGCGGAAGCTTGCTCACCAGCTCCGTATTTGCCTCCTTCGGCGACAAGCGGCAGGCCACGGCGGCCCTCATGCTGCCGGCCTCTGGCTGGGAGAAATTCCTGGTGGGCTGGTGCTACGCGCTGCCGGTGTTTTTGCTGGTGTACGTGAGCGGTTTTTACGCCGTCGATGCCCTGATATTGAAGCTGAATACCGGAACGGGCCAGGTGGCGCACCTGCTGCCGCTGTTTTCGACCGACGACAAACTGTACTTGGCGCTGCTGGCTTACGCGGTGTTGAGCTCGGCCTTCCTGTGGGGAAGCATATTTTTTACGAAGCAGCAGTTTTTGCTCACTGCTTTCGGGCTGTTGGTAGGAAGCGTGTTGCTGCAAGTGCTGAACTACAAGCTGGTACAGGGCCTGCTGGGGCGCGATGTCGACACGGCCATGCCTTTTTCCAACGTCACTTTTTTGGAAGGCAAGCAGTGGTATTCAGTCAGTCTGCCATTTGTCATCAATGGGTGGAAAGTGATGGGAACGGCGCTGGCGCTGATGCTGCTGGTGTGGGCCGCGGCCTACGCCCGTCTGAAAGAAAAAGAGGTTTAACCGCGACGCATTGCTATGGAATTTAAAGACAACGAGGCCATTTACCTGCAAATAGCCGGGTACGTGAGCGAGCTAATCCTGCGCGGCAAATGGCCGCCCGACAGCAAGATTCCGTCGGTACGAGAGCTGGCCGGCGACCTGCAGGTGAACCCTAACACCGTGATGCGGACCTACGAGTTGCTGCAGGGCCAGGAGGTGCTCTACAACAAGCGCGGCATCGGCTTTTTTGTGGCGCAGGCCGCGGTGCAGCAGGTGCAGGCTGCCCGCCGCGAGCGGTTTCTGAGCCAGGAGCTGCCCGAAGTGTTTGGCACCATGCTGCTGCTGGGCATCGGCCTGCCCGAAGTGCAGCGCCGCTACGAAGAATTCAAAACTACCCAATCCCTTCCCGCCGTTTCCTGATGAAAACCAGCACCAAACTTCTGACTGCGGCCGTGGCGCTGCTGCTGGGCTCGCTCCTGAGCTACGACCTGGCGTTGAGCGCCGAATACCGCACCGGCCATTACAAGAACCCTTTTTATGGCTACACGGCCCTGCCCCTGAGCGGCTTCGACGAGATAGCCGTTCCGGCCGCCAGCCGTTTCAGCATAGCCATCAAGCGCGGCCCCTACGCCGTGCACCTCAACGACGAGGCCACCAAATACGTGCGCATCACCCGGCAGGGCTCGCGGCTGACCGTGGCCCTGGCTTACCCGGAAAAAGAAGAACACCTTGGCAACCGGCAAACGGTCATTATTTCGTGCCCGGAGCTGCGGCAGCTGAGCACGGATGCGCCCGCCAGCGTGGCCGGCAACCGCACTGAGGGCGGCTGCTTTGTGACCCTTGAGGCCTTGCAGCAGGACAGCCTGACGGTGCGTGCCGGCCACAACAGCTCGGTGCGGCTGTGGGGTAGTGCGCTGGGCCACTTCCGGGCCCTGATGACGGACCGCTCGCACTTGAGCCTGGAAAAAACTAACCGCATACAATCCGCCGATTTGGCCATTGGCACCGGCGGCGAGCTGGAGCAGGAGTGCGGCATTGCGCAGCCGCATTACCAGTTTGCCCGCAACACCTCGGTCCATTTCGAGGGCGCGGCAGCCTATGGGCTGGGCGCTATGAAGTAGGCTCACAGCCATGCCCCGGCCAGCTGCAGGAGCTGCTGTGGTTGTAGCTGGCCGTTATTGATGCCTGCTGCCTCATCGGCGAGGACTTATCTGCATGGCTTCCTTTCGCGCTGCGTCGTTCAGGCACCAGCCTCAGCCGTTGTGTTACCATTGTGTTACCCCAATGTTACCTGGCGGGCACCGGGGGTACCTTTGGGGCCTTGGTCCGCTCCCGAAGCTGAGGCCTTGGCTTTCTGCATGAACAAGTACCTTTTGGCCGGCGCGCTGCTGGCTGCCACGCTGGGTGCGGCCCCCGCCGCCCGCGCCCAAACGCCCCTCAACCCAGTGCAGCCCTGGGGCAGCTGGGCCATTCTCACGGCTCAATTGCCCGGCAGCACCGAGCACCGCTGGGGCGGCTACGTGGAGCTGCAGGGCCGCACCAATGCCCTGGCCCGGCAGTTTTTCTACTACGAGGCGAAAGGCGGCGTCAGCTTCGACATCGACCCCAACTTCACGCTGCTGGTAGGCGGCGGCCGCTATTCTACCTCCGACTACCGGGCGCTGGAAGACGGCCCGCTTAACGTCGAACATCGCCTGTGGGAGCAGCTCACGCTCACGCAATATTCCAAGCGCCTGAAGCTGGAGCACCGCTACCGCATCGAGCAGCGCTGGTTTTCGTTTCGCGACGACAGCACGGCTTTTCGCCAGCGCATCCGCTACCGGCTCAACGGGTTTTTCCCGCTCAACAAGAAAACCATCACCACCGGCACGCTTTTCCTCTCGGCCTACGACGAGATTTTTCTGAACCCCAGCGGCCCGGTGTTTGAGCGCAACCGGATTTATGGCGGCATCGGCTACCAGGTTACTCCGCACTTCATTGCGCAGTTGGGCTACGTGAACCAGGCCAATTACAACTACACCAATGCCAGCGGCCAGTTTGTGCTGCAAAACACGGCGGCTAAGAATAACATTGTGCTGGCCCTGACCTACAAGTTTTCGCACCGCACCGTGCCGCCGGGGCAGGAGCGACTGCCCTCGCAGCAGGACTAGCCGAGTGCTCAGCAAAACTCTTTTTTCTGCAAACAAAAGGCCCGGCAACCATTGCCGGGCCTTTTGTTTTCCCGTACACCCCTCGGCTTTAACTCGTGAAAACCATGTCCAAAAAATCTGTAGCTGAAATCATTGTCGATACCCTCGTGGCCGCTGGCGTCAAGCGCGTATTCGGTGTGGTGGGTGATTCGCTCAACGGCATCACCGACGACATTCGCTCCCGCGACAACATCGAATTCATTGCCGTGCGGCACGAGGAGGGCGGGGCCTTCGCCGCTGGCGCCGAGGCCCACCTCACCGGCGACCTGGCCGTGTGCGCCGGCTCCTGCGGACCCGGTAATACCCACCTCATCAACGGCTTGTTCGACTGCCACCGCAGCCGCGTGCCCGTGCTGGCCCTGGCCGCGCAGATTCCGAGCGTCGAAATTGGCACCGGCTACTTTCAGGAAACCCACCCCGAGCGCCTTTTTCGCGAGTGTAGCCATTATTGTGAGTTGATTTCGACGCCCGAGCAGGCCGTGCGCACCATTGAGAGCGCCGTGGCCGCCGCCTTGGGCCAGCGCGGCGTGGCCGTGGTGGTGCTGCCCGGCGATGTGGCCTACCTCGAAGCCGAAGCGCCCAAAGTGCTGCTGCCCACCCTGGGCCGTCGCAGCACCCTGCGCCCCTCGGATGCCGACATCCGCCAGGCCGCCCAGGTGCTTAACAATGGCCGTAAAGTCACCATACTGGCCGGCATTGGCTGCGCCGGGGCCCACTCCGAACTATTGCAAGTGGCCGAGCTGCTGCAGGCACCCGTGGTGCACGCCCTGCGCGGCAAGGAGCACTTGGAGCCGAACAATCCCTTTGACGTGGGCCTGAGCGGTCTGCTGGGCATGCCCGCCGGCTACCACGCCCTCATGGACGCCGACACCCTCCTGATGCTGGGCACCGACTTCCCTTACCGCCAGTTCTACCCCGAGGACGCCCGCGTGGTGCAGGTCGATGTACGGCCCGAAAACATTGGCCGCCGCACCCGCGTCGAAATCGGCCTGGTGGGCGACGTGGCCGATACCCTGCGCCAGTTGCTGCAATACCTCGTGTCGCACCCCGATTCCAGCCACCTCGAAGCCGCCCAGGAGCGCCACCGCGACGACGACGCCCACCTGGCCGAGCTGGCCACCGGCGATGCTGGCGACACCAGCCTGCACCCCCAGCACGTGGCCCGCCTGCTGGACGAGCTGGCTGCCGAAAACGCCATTTTTACCTGCGACGTGGGCACGCCCACCATTTGGGCCGGCCGCTACCTGCACATGAACGGGCAGCGCCGCCTTCTGGGCTCCTTCGTGCACGGCAGCATGGCCAATGCCGTGTCGCAGGCCTACGGTGCGGCCCTCAGCGACCCCGGCCGGCAGGTTATCGCTATGTGCGGCGACGGCGGCTTGGCCATGCTGCTGAGTGAGCTGCTGACCATCCGCCAGCACAAAATCCCCGTCAAAATCATCGTTTTCAACAATTCTGCCCTCAGCTTCGTGGAGCTGGAAATGAAAGCTGCCGGCATCCTTGAATACGGCACTGAGCTCGACAACCCCGACTTCGGCGCCGTGGCCGAAGCCGCTGGCCTGAAAGGTTTCCGCGTGAGCGACCCGGCCAACTTGGAAAGCGTATTGCGCCAGGCCCTGGCCCACGACGGCCCCGCGCTGGTCGATGCCGTGGTGAAGCGGCAGGAGCTGAGCATGCCGCCCAGCATCGAGCCCAAGCAGGCCAAAGGCTTCGGCCTGTATGCCCTAAAGGCGTTGATGAACGGCAAAGGCAGCGAGCTGCTGGAGCTGGCGAAAACGAACCTGTTCCGGTAGTATTCACCTGTCATCCTGAGCGCAGCGAAGGACCTTCTCACGCTTGGAGCAGTAATCACTGCTAGTTATATCTTCGGTGAGAAAGTCCTTCGCTGCGCTCAGGATGACAGGCGGTGTGGGTGTACACTGGAGAGTACGCAGACCACTACCGAACCCAAAAGGCCCTGCCGTGTGTTAAATTCGGCCCCGCAACCCTAGCGGTGGCCGTTTCGCATCCATGACCAACAAAGAAATCAAAGCCCTCATCTCGCTGCTCGACGACCCGGAAATCGCGCCGCAAATCCAGGACAAAATCCAGAACCTGGGCGAGAGCATCATTCCGTTTCTGGAAGAAAGCTGGGAGGAAACCCTCGACGGCCAGCAGCAGCAGCGGCTCGAAGACCTCATTCACCACCTGCAATTTGAGGGCTTGCAGCAGCGCCTGAAAGTGTGGCGCGAAGCCGGCGCCACCGACCTGCTCGAAGGTATGTGGCTGCTGAATACCTTCCAATATCCCGACGCTGACTTCCAGGCCCTAAACCGCGCCATCGAGCAGCTCCGCTTCGAGGCCTGGACCGCGCTGCGCCCCGACATGCACCCCGCCGACCAGGTGCAGACGTTGAACTACGTCATCTTCCGCCAGCACAAGTTTGCGGCCAACACCCAGCATTTTCACTCGCCGGCCAACTCCATGCTGCAGCGCGTGATTGAGACCAAGCGCGGCAACCCGCTCACGCTCTGCGTGATTTACCTGCTGGTGGCCCAGCGCCTCAAGCTGCCCGTTTTCGGCGTGAACCTGCCCAATTTGTTCGTGCTCACTTTCCGCCCCGAGCTGAAAGGCGCCGAGCCATTCTATATCAACTGCTACAACCGCGGCCTCGTGCTCTCGCGCACCGACATCGAGCACTACGTCTCGCAGCTCAACATCACCTCCAACCCGATGTTCTACGAGCCCTGCTCCAACCTCGACATCGTGCGCCGCGCCATGCGCAACCTGCAAATGAGCTTCGAGAAGCTGCAGGAACCCCTGAAAGCGGCGGAGGTAGCCGTGCTATTGAGCATCCTGGAATAGTAGGCATAGGGCGCAAGACTGTCATTGCGAGGGCGCAGCCCGTGGCAATCCGTCCTCTCAAGCGCGGCAAACCTAATAATGTGACAAAGCCCTGACGTGACGGCCCATCCCCGGCCCCACGCCAGAACAACAAAAGCCCCGGCGCTGTGCAGTGCCGGGGCTTTCTGGTAAAAAGGAGTGTCTGGTTTTGACAGGACGGATTGCCGCGCTGCGCTCGCAATGACAGGCGGCGCGGACGGCTCTTACCGCTTAATCAAGCACCCGGCGGCGCGCTTGTCTTCCACACCGGCGGGGCGGCCGGCCAGCACGTTATCGAGCACCTGCTTGAGGTAGTACTGCTGCACGCTGCCAGCCACTTGGGGGTTGTCGTCGATGGCGCCGCGGTAGCGGATAGTGAAGCTGCCGGAAGCTGGCTGCAGCACCACGGCCTCGGCGGTTTTGCTCACGCCGAGCATATTCGCTACTTGCTGGCTGGCGTCGGTGAGGGTGGGCAGCTCGACTTCGCCGGGGGCGGCGGTGCCGGGCGCGTCGAGGTTGATGGGCACGTTGATAAACAGGAACTGCACGCCCCGGCTGCGGTAGCTGCTGCTGAGCGAAGCCAGCCGCTCCTGGTAGAGGCGCGAAAAGGCGCAGGCCGGGTTCAGGAATACCACCACCACGGCCTTGTCGCCGGCGTAGCTTTTCAGGTTTACGTCGGCGTTGGCGGCGGTTTTGAGGGTGAAATCGGAAACGGTGCCACCGCCCTGGGCGCGGGCCACGCCCACGGCCAGCGTGAGGGCCAGCAGCGCAACGGCGGCAACAATGGAAATGCGGCGGAATGACATGGCGGGAAGGTACGGGAAAAGAAACGAAAGCATTGGTGGTTACGCGGCGGGTTCGTGGCAATAGGTGAGCACGTAGCCGGGCGCCGGCTGAGAATAACAAATGCAGTGCCGCGTTTCAACCCCCGCCAAAACCAACGTAGCCGGGATTTCGCCGGATTGCTGCGGAGCAAAATCTCCCAGCAACAGCTGCGTTTTGAAGATGATGCCACGCTGAGCTGCCAGTTTATAGAGCGTTTCCTTGGCGCTCCAGAGCAGGGTGTAATGAGCCGGGCCGTCGGCGGCAGCTGCCTGGGCCGCTGCCCACTCGTCGGCCGCCAGAAACTTGCCCGCCAGCCGCTGGGCCTTGTCGCGGATGATTTCAATATCGACCCCCACCCGGCCACCGAGGCTCAGCACCGCAGCCACCCAGGTGCCGGAGTGCGACAGCGACATCGTGAGCCCGTGGCCATTCCCCGCCAGCCACGGCCGGCCGGTGGCGTCGTTGTGCACCACCAGGTCGGTCGGCGGCTCGGCCATGAGTTGTGGGAGCAGCGCGTGGATGAGCACCCGGCCCGCCAGCCACTGCGCCTGACGCGCAGCATCGGCCGTGGCAGGCATGAGTGCCTGGTAGGCGGCCGGCTGCGGCAGCAGGGGCCACAGCGTCTCAGGCGTTTCGGTGAGTTGCCAGAGCCCTAGCACGGCGGTAGGGGAGAGGCGCTGGCAGGAGTGGAGGGGCATAGTATGGGATAATAGCAGCGCCGCAAAGGACGTCATGCAGCGCGCAGCGAAGCATCTCGCCTGCAGTAGTAAATCCTGTAAATTGTAATACTACCACAAGCGAGATGCTTCGCTGCGTGCTGCATGACGTTCTGGCTACCTTTGCGGCACTGTTATGTCCGAAATTTTCCGCCCGCCCGTTACCAAAATTGCCACCCTCGCCGGGCACCGCGACGCGGTGTATGCCCTCACCGGCGGCGCGGGCGCTGCTATCTACTCGGGCAGCGCCGATGGCATGGTGGTGGGCTGGGACGCGGCCGACCCAGCGCGCGACGGCGAGCTGCTGGCCCGCGTCGAAAACTCCGTTTACGCCCTGCGTCACCTGCCGGAATTGGGCTTGCTGGTGTTGGGGCACAATTTTCAGGGCATTCAGGCTATTGATTTAACACAGCGCAAGCTGGCCCACGCCACGGCCCTGCCGCCGGTGGCCATCTTCGAAATTGTGGCTTCGATGATTCGGCAGCGGCTTTACGTCGCCCTAGGCGACGGCACGCTGGCCGTGCTGACACTACCCGATTTTCGTATTGAAAAACTGCTGCGGCTCACCAACAAAAGCCTGCGCTGCCTGGCTCTGCACGAAGGCCGCGGCGAGCTGGCGGTGGGCAGTTCCGATACGCTGACGCGCATTCTGGATTTGGATTCGTTGGAAACCAAATTCACCTTGGGCGAAAGCACCAATTCGGTGTTTTCGGTGGCGTACGCACCCGACGGCACGCGCCTGCTCACCGCTGGGCGCGACGCTCAGATTCGAACCTGGGACGTGGCCGCCGACTATGTGCTGGCCAGCCAGGTGCCGGCCCACATGTACACCATCAACCACCTGGCTTTTAGCCCCGGCGGGCAGTACCTGGCCTCGTGCAGCCTCGATAAGAGCATTAAAGTGTGGGATGCGGCTACGCTCACGCTGCTGCGCGTACTGGACCGGGCACGCTCGGCCGGGCACGGCACCTCGGTGAACCGGCTGGTTTGGCCGGGCACCGAAAACCGGCTAGTTTCGTGTAGCGACGACCGCAGCCTGGCCGTTTGGCAATTAACAATGAACGATGAGCAATGAACAATTGGCTCATTCAGTCGAAAAACTTCACTTTAGAGGGTTTTGGCGGGTTTTGGTTAATTGTTCGCTGCTTATTGATAATTGAAAATTGAGATGAAAATCACCGCCCTCGACATCCGGCAGAAAACGTTTGAAAAATCCTTTCGGGGGGTGGATAAGGACGAGGTGCAAGCCTTCCTGAACACCATCTCGCAGCAGTGGGAGCGCCTGGGCGACGAAAACCGCGAGCTGCGCCTCAAGCTGGAGCACGCCCAGCAGGACGTGCAGAAGATGCGCGAAGTGGAAAGCAGCCTCTACCGCACCCTCAAAACCGCCGAAGACACCAGCAACAACATCACCGAGCAAGCCCAGCGCGACGCCGACCTGCGCATCCGCGAGGCCCAGTTCCAAGCCGAAAGCATCATCAGCGACGCCCGCCAGCGGGCCCGCGAGGTGGTGGACGGCGCCTACCAGCAGGCCGAAAAAACCATTGCCGACATGCAGCGCGAGGTAGCCGGCCTGGGCCAGGAGTGCCAGCGCCTGGAGCAACAGCTCGATACCCTGGTGCGCGACTTGCACCATTTGGCTTCGGATGCCTTGGACAAAGTAGAAAAAGCCCGCAACCGGCCCAAGGGGGGCACGGCGGCCATCCTTTCGCGCGCCGCCCGCGTACACGTGGAACGGCCGAAGGAATCGGCCCCCGAACCTACCCCCGAGCTTTCGTCCGCCATGCAGGTTACTTCCACCTCCTCCGTTTCGTCGGCCGCAGCTGTAGCTGCTGCCACGCCCACCTCGTTTCACCAGTCGGCCCGTGCGCGCTCAGAAGAGGCGCTGGAACGCAGCCTCGACACCACCGGCTACAACCCCAAGCCCGGCCAGCAGCCCGACCCCGGCGCGCCCGCTGAGGCTCCGCACCCCGATATTGAGCGGCCCGGTGCTCCGGCCGAGAACCCCGGCATTTCGCCTGCCCCGCACATCGACCCGCCCGCGCCTTCGCAGGTGCCCGAGCCCAACCCGCCTTACGTGCAGCCCGCCGCGCCCGACATTCAACCCGTGGGCCCCAGCCATCCCGAAATCAACCAGCCCTCGCCCGTGACGCACCCCGGCCAGCCCGGCATGGCCGCCAAGGCCCCCGAGCCGGATGCCGCGGTAGCCGAGAAGTCGTTTTTCGACGAAATCTAGCCACGTTACTCAGCGTCCAGAAAGCAAAAAGCCCGCCGTTACGGTGGGCTTTTTTGCTTTTCAGGTGTTAGTGTCTGGGAAAGTAGCATCGCGGCGGGCTGCCGTCTTTTTGCCGGCTGTCCGCTCATACGTTGAGAGTAGGTTTGTTCGACTAAAGAGCGAACAGCCGGCAAAAGCCGGCAGCCCGCCCATTACCCCGATTGCGACCAACCTAGCTTCATTGCCAGCCCTGCACCGCGTGGCCACCGAAAATCCCTTTGTTCACCTCGGGCGTGAAAATGTTGTAGGGGAAAGCCGGTTCGAGGGCGCTGGCCTTGTCAAGAGTTTGTAACTGCTCGGGCGTGAGGCGAACATCGAGTGTGGCCAGGTTGTCTTGCAGCTGCTCCACTTTGCTGGCCCCGATGATGGGTGCCGACACGCCAGGCTGGGCCAGCACCCAGGCCAGCGCCACCTGCGACAGGGGCCGCCCCGCTGCTTCGGCCACGGTCCGCAGTGCTTCGAGAATGCGCCAGTTGCGGTCGGTGAACAGGGTGTTGCCAAATGGATTGGGGCCGCTTAGGCGGCCGTCGCCCTGGGCGCCGCCGTCGGTGCGTTGGTATTTGCCGGCCAGAAAGCCAGCGGCCAGCGGGCTCCAGGGCACGGTGCCGAGGCCGCTTTCGCGGGCGGCGGGCAGGTGCTCGCGCTCGATGTTGCGCTCCACCAGCGAGTAGGCCAGTTGCTGGGCAATGGGTCCGGGCGCGGCGTGTGCTTGAGCCAGGGCCGCTGCCTTGGCGGTATACCAGGCCGGCATGTCGGAAAAGCCGAAATAGCGGATTTTGCCCGCCCGCACCAGGTCGCCCAGTGTTTGCAGCACTTCCTCCACGGGCGTTACCATGTCCCACACGTGCAGCCAGTACAAGTCCACGTAGTCAGTGCGGAGGCGGCGCAGGGAGCCTTCGAGGGCGCGGTGAATGTTTTTGCGGCCGTTGCCACCGCCGTTGGGGTTGCCGGGCTGGCCGCTGAAGCCGAATTTGGTGGCCAGCACCAGCTGGTCGCGCTGGCCCCGGGCGGCTATGTACTGGCCTACCAGCTCCTCGCTGCGCCCGCCGGCGTACACATCGGCGGTGTCGATAAAATTGCCCCCTGCGTCCACGTAGGCATTAAAGATGGACTCAGACACATCGTCGGGCGAGCCCCAGCGCGGGGTACCAAATGTCATGGTGCCCAACGACAGCGGGCTGACCACCAGGCCGGAGCGGCCCAGCGTACGGAAGGAAGTGAGGGTCATTGAGAAGAAATAAGGGAGAAGAACTAGCCGGCGCTGGCGCTTCGGCATTGTTCAGCAAAATTCTCGCATGAGGTAAGAGTGGCCTTTATACAAACCGCGGCATCTGCAATACAAAACGAGGCCAGGCGCGGCCGTACTACTTTTGTCGGGCTGCTGCGCCAGCAATCCGCCAACCCACCAATCCGCTACCTCACCGCATGGGCCAAATCGCACTCGAAGGACTGGAATTTTTTGCCTTTCACGGCTACTATGACGAGGAGCAGAAAATCGGCAATAAGTACGGCGTCGACCTCTACATCAAAACCAATCTGCTGGCAGCGGGCGAGTCGGACAAGCTCACCGAAACGGTGAATTACGAGGTGCTCTACCGCCTGGTGGCCGAGGAAATGCGCGCCCCCGCCCGGCTGCTGGAGCACGTGGCCCACCGCGTGCTCGACCGCATCATGGCCGAGCTGCCGCACGTGCGCAAGGTGAAAATCAACGTAAGCAAGTTCAACCCGCCACTGGGTGGCATTTGCCACCGCGCCCGCGTGACGCTCACGAAACGGCGTACACAGCCGGAGTAAGATGCGGAAAGGGTGGGGAGCCCGGCGCGTTTCTCATGGCACGAGGCTGGTTGGAAGTAACTACTGTACGGCAGCCACAGCCCTAGCACAGAAGCATTGCTGGCCGGAGTAAAAAAATATTCAGCTTTACTGATAAAATTATTGGCCTGAAAATCATTGTGATATAGCCAATAAAGAGGTTCATACGAAGTATTTCGTAGATGTTACTTGCAACTACGAACTTATTCGTAACACCTTTGCTTTGTACTACGAAATAATTCGTAGCAACCTCACGTTTCAAGAGCATGAGCAAAGCACCGCCCCCCAAACCTACGGATTCTGAACTGGAAATCCTGCATGTGCTCTGGCAGCACGGGCCCGCCACTGTGCGTGCCATCAACGACCACCTGAGCCAGCGCCGCCAGGCGGAAGTGGGCTACACCACCACGCTCAAGATTTGCCAGCTGATGCTGGAGAAAGGCTTGGTGCGCCGCGACGACGCTGACCGCAGCCACGTGTACCGGGCCGCGGTGCGTGAGCAGGAAACCCAAAGCCTGCTCCTCGACAAGTTCGTGGACGCCACCTTCGGCGGCTCGGCCCTGAAGCTGGTGATGCAGGCCCTGGGCAACCGCCAGACCTCGGCCGACGAGCTGGCCCAAATTCGCCGCCTGCTCAATGACATTGAAATTCAAAATTCCACTCCTAACCCCGACGACGATGACCGCGCTTGAGAATTTCGTTTCGCCCGCCCTCACGCGGGCGCTGGGCTGGACCCTGCTGCACTCGCTGTGGCAGGGGGCCCTGGTGGCGGCCGTGCTGGCCGGAGCCCTGCTGCTGCTGCGCCGGCAGCGGGCCGAGGTGCGCTACGTAGCCTCGGCCGGGGCACTGGGCGTGGTGGTGGCGCTAGCTGGCATCACGTTTGGGCTGTATTTCCACGCCGGCGCGCAGCAGTGCGAAAAGCTGTTGCCCGCTGCTGCGAAGGTTTCACAATTGAATCTGCGGCAGGCAGAAGCCACGGTTGTACCCGCGGCAACAGATGCCTTGGAGGCCGCGCCACCAAAGGCGCGGAACGCAGCAAATCCGGTTAGCGCCGTACAAGTGCTTCCGGCTGTTGAGCCGCAAAAAGCTAACTCGCCTGGCTGGTTGGCTACCGGGCTGCGCTATTTTGACCAACACCTGCCGTTGCTGGTGGTGGCCTGGCTGCTGGGCCTGCTGGCCATGAGCCTGCGAATGCTGGGCGGCTTGCTGTATGTGCAGCGGCTGAAGCGCTACCGGACGCGGGCCGTGAGCGCGGCGTGGCAGGAGCGGCTGGCGATGCTGGCGGCCCGCGGCGGCCTGCGCCGGCCGGTGGCGCTGCTGGAGTCGGCGCTGGTGCAGGTGCCGCTGGTGGTGGGCCACGTGCGCCCCGTGATTCTGTTGCCGCTGGGCGCGGTGGCGGGCTTGTCGGTGGCGCACCTGGAAGCCATTCTGGCCCACGAACTGGCCCACGTACTGCGCCGCGACTACCTCGTGAACCTGCTGCAAACCGTGGCCGAGGCGCTGTTTTTCTACCACCCGGCCGTGTGGTTTATGGCCCGCTGCGTGCGCACCGAGCGCGAAAACTGCTGCGACGACGCCGCCACGGCCCTCTGCGACGGCGACGCCCTGCGGCTGGCCCGCGCCCTCACGGCCCTGGCCGAGTGGAGCCAGAGTGCCGTGGTGCCCACCGCACCTCGTTTGGCTCTGGCCGCCATGGGCAGCCGCGGCGCCCTGCTGAACCGCGTGCGCCGCTTGGTGCAGCGCCGGCCGGCCGCGCCCACGCTAGCCGAGGGCTTCATGGCCGGGGCGCTGGTGCTGGGCGGGCTGGGTTTGCTGGGCGGCAGCGCGGTGCTGGCCGGTCCGCTGGCCCAACCCACTACGCCCGCCAAGCCCGAAGCCATTGATTGGCAAACCGGTCCGGGCAAAACCTCGGCTGATACCACGAAACGCGTAACGGGTACTTCAACAACGGGCGCTTCTACCACCACAACAACGACCACCACAGCAACGGCGGACCCGGCCAGCGAGAGAAGCCGTGAGGTGCTGGTGACGCAGAGCAGCACTGACCAGGACCGGCCGCGCCCCCGGCGCCGCGACCGCCGCAACGGGCAGGTTCTAGCTCCGTTGCCCCTCAGCGGCGGCCCCGGCACGGTGGTCATCACCAAAGACAAAAAGGGCCGCGTGACCGACCTGGTGGTGAACGGGCAGCGCATTGAAACCGAAACTGGCAAGAGCAAGCTCAAAATCAAAGCCAAGAAGGACCGGGACGATGACGACCAGGCTGTGCAGATTATTCAGGTGCCAATGACGGCGCCCGTGGCACGGGGCTTCGTGTACCGCAGCGATGCCGATGGGCAGGTGTTCGAGCGGAGCACCCGGCCGGGCCAGACTTACAGCTACCAGCTGCAGGAGCTGCAGCCGCTGCGCAACCAGCAGTTTCGGGCGCTCACACTCGATGGAAACCGGGGATTTCAGCGGCTCAAAATGGTGCCGAATGGCTCAGCGAACCGCGGGTTCTATCGGCAGCCCGGCGCGTTGTTTGGCTTGACGCAGGACGGCGACGGCCAGCGCGAGGCCCTGCGCAGCGCCGAGCGTGCCCTGCAGGACGCCAGCAAGGCCAAAGGGCTCAGCGCGGAGCAGCGCAAGCGTATCAACCAAGGCCTGAGCAAGGTGCAAGCCCAGCTCAAGCAGCTCAGCCAGACTTCTTCAATGCAACGCCTGAGCCTGCGCGGGGCCGATGTTCGCGACCTGGGGCAAGACATGCGCGACCGGGAAATGGAGCTGCGCGACCGGGAGCAAGAGCTGCTGGACCGCCAGCAGGAAAAGCGCGACCGGGAACAGGAAATTCGCGAGCGCCAGCAGGAAGCACAGGCACTCCGTGAGGAAATGCGGGAGCGCATCCACGAGGAGAAAGCCGAACGCGTCGACCGGGAGCGGGAGCGCGCCGACCGCCGCCGCGAACAGGACGACGCGCTGGTAGACCAGCTGCTGAAAGATGGGCTGATTAAAGACAGGGAAAACTTTCAGCTCAAGCTCACGGCCAGCAGCCTGACGGTGAACGGCAAGGCACAGTCGCAGAAGGTGTTTCAGAAATACCTGAAGCTGTACGAAAGCACCCACCCCGGCCGTAAGATGGGCCCCACTGGCTCGATGATAATCAACCGCAACAGCAACCAGTCGACCAGCTACGACAGCGACGGCCCGCGGCCACCCCGCCCGCCCCGCCCGCCGCGTGCCCCGCAGGCGCCCGGCGCAATGATGGCCCCCCCGGCTCCCATGGCGCCGCCGCTGCCCCTGGCCCCGCCGCCCCCGCCTGCTCCGCCCCGCCTCGATTCGGAGGCGTTGCGCAGCGAACTGCGCAAAGACGGCCTGATTGGTGCCGACGACAAAAGCTTTCAGCTGCAGCTGAATTCCTCGGGCCTGACGGTGAACGGCAAGGCGCAGTCGGCCGAAACGGCGGCGAAATACCGCAAGCTGCTGGGCCACGAAAAAGGCACCTATAACATGACAATTTCCAACGACTAAGCAGTGGCGTTTGAAGTAGAAAAGCCGGTTTCCGCAGAGGAGAACCGGCTTTTTGACGTCTAGAGCGGCAAGTGGTTTAGAATTATTCGCCTCCAAAAAGCAACGTTCGGCCTCAGCCTTACATCTCTTGGCCTCCCCGGACAAAATCACCGGGACTGTATATGCTGCGTTATTTACTTTTTTGTTGGTTGGTATTGTGGGCAGGCGCGGCCCAGGGGCAGGAAAAGTCAGCGTCGGCGGCTGCCACGGCCGCTACGCCCGCGCCCAAGCGCCAGCTGCAGGCCGTGCGCATCAGCACCCCGCCCAAGCTCGACGGCGTGCTCGACGAGGCCGTGTGGCAGGCCGCGCCCATTGCCACGAAATTTTACGAGATTGAACCTACGCCGGGCCGCCAGGAGAAATACCCCACCGAAGTGCGCGTGCTCTACGACGACAACGCCATTTACGTGGGCGCCATCATGCATGACATGGCGCAGGATTCGATACTGCGCGAGCTCAGCAACCGCGACAACATCGGCAACTCCGACTGGTTCGGGGTGTTTTTTGATACTTATAACGACCACCTCAACGGCTATGAGTTCATCGTGACCTCGGGCGGCGTGCAGGTCGACTTGCGGCAGTCGCCGGCGAACGGCGAGGACGGCTCCTGGAACGCGGTGTGGGACTCGCGCACGGCCCTGCACGGCACCGACTGGGTGGCCGAGCTGCGCATTCCGTACTCGGCCATTCGCTTTAGCAAGGCCGTGGAGCAAGTGTGGGGACTGAATTTTGGGCGGCAGCGGCGGGCCAGCCGGCAGAAGTTTTTCTGGAACGAGGTGAAGCCGCAGGTGTCGGGCTTCGTGAACCAGTGGGGCGAGCTGACGGGCCTGAAGGACCTGAAGCCGCCGCTGCGCCTCTCGCTCACGCCCTACGTGAGTGCCTACGTCAACCACTACCCCTTCAACGAGCAGGGCAAGCAGAACACGACCACCAGCTTCAACGGCGGGGCCGACGTGAAGTGGGGCATCAACGAAAGCTTCACGCTGGATGCCACGTTGGTGCCGGATTTCGGGCAGGTGCAGAGCGACAACCAGGTGCTCAACCTCTCGCCCTTCGAGGTGCAGTACAACGAAAACCGGGCGTTTTTTACCGAGGGTACCGAGCTGTTCAACAAGGGTAACCTGTTCTATTCGAGAAGGGTAGGGGCCACGCCCATCGGCTTTGGAGGCGTGAGCGGGCAGCTGCGCCCGAGGCGCCGGGACGCCGACGGCAGCTTGCACAAGGGCGATTTTATTGTGCAGAACCCCGGCGTGACGCGCCTGCTGAACGCCACCAAGGTGTCGGGCCGCACCAGCAAGGGGCTGGGCATTGGCGTGTTCAACGCTGTGAGCAACGACGTGTACGCCACGGTGCAGGATAGCACCACTGGCGAACGCCGCGACGTGCTGACCCAGCCGTTTTCGAACTACAACATTGTGGTGTTCGACCAGAGCCTGAAAAACAACTCCTACGTTTCGCTCATCAACACCAACGTGACGCGCGCCGGCAGCACCTACGACGCCAACGTGACCAGCGCCCTGTTTCGCCTCGCCAACAAGAAAAACACCTACGCCGTGAACGGCGGCGTGGTGTATTCCAACCGCCGCGGCAAGTTCTTCGGCTCACCTGACGAGGTGTCGGACCGCGACGGCTACAAGTACTACGTGGGCTTCAACAAAATCTCGGGCAACTTTACCTGGGGCGCCGACCACGGCATTGAGTCGCACAGCTACAACCCCAACGACCTGGGCCTGCTCTTCGGCAACAACAACATCTCGCAGAGCCTCTACGCCAACTATCGCATCTACAAACCCTTCTGGAAGCTGAACAAGCTGAGCACCTACGCCAGCATCAGCCACTCGCTGCTGGAGCGGCCCACGCTGTACCAGGACATGGGCTTTTACGCGGGCGGCAACACCACTTTCACCAAGAACTTTCTCACCATAGGGGTCGACTTATCGGCCATCCCCACCACCCGCGACTACTACGACCCGCGTCGCGCGCCGCTGGGCCGGTACTACGTGCGCAAGCCCGCCAACACGAGCCTGAGCGGCTTCATCTCCTCCGACTACCGCAAGAAATTTGCCTATGACATCAGCGGGGGAGCGCGGCTGTTTGCGGCCGACGGCGACCGCACCGGCCGCGTTTCGGCGTCGCTCACCCTCAGCCCGCGCTACCGGGTGAACAACCAATTGAGTTTCATCTACGCCCTGACCATGGAGCGCAACCGGAACCAGATTGGCTACGCTGGCGGCCTCGACGGCAGCATTCCAGAGGATGCCGGCGTGCTGGCCCGCTTCGGCGGCAATGGCGCCGACGTGCTGCTGGGCCGCCGCCACGTCACCACCTTCACCAACACGGCCACCGGCACCTATACCTTCACCAACCGCATGTCGTTCAACATCCGCCTGCGGCACTACGTGAGCAACGTGCACTACCGCGACTTCTCGCGCCTGAGCCCCGGCGGCGTGGAAACGCCCGAGACCCTCTACGCCCGCAACCGCGATAACACCTTCAACGCCTTCAACATCGACGCCGTGTACTCGTGGTGGTTTGCGCCCGGCTCGCAGGTCAGCATCGTCTGGAAAAACGCCAGCGCCACCTTCTTCGAGGCCAACGCCGCCACCCCGCTCTACTTCGACAACCTGAACAACACCATCAACACGCCGCACAACAACAACGTGTCCATCAAGGTGCTGTACTACCTGGACTACCTGGCGTTGCGGCCCCGGCGGGGATGATATAAACGGGCCGACTGCTTATTTGATGGTTTGCCAAGTTGGCCGCTTCTTCAGCCCACTCGTTACTTCTTTTATAAGCTGAAACGCATGCTTATTAATTCGGTCTTCGGGAGCTAAGTTCACCGCTGTCGCAATCAGCATGGCTGCATCTGAATCATTACCAGTTACCAACAGGTTAATGGCATGATTACACATCAGGCCAGCATCGTTAGGGGACAGCGCCAATGCTGCCGCCGAATATTGGACCGCTAAGACAGGCTGCCCTGCATTCATGGCTGCAATGGATGCTTCGCGTACCACGTCAGGGTTCTGCGGTTGCAACCGAAAGGCTTCTTCAAAGCTAGCCAGTACAAGGGCGTGTTCGCCTAAGCCTTGATGTACTTTGCCCAGCCCCCAATGTGTTGGCCAGTGTGAGGGCACCAGTCTTAAACATTTTTTGAATTGACTGACGGCCCGGCGCCCTTGCCACCGCTGCCAGAAGCTCGGTTTCGAGGAGGCTTTTCCCTCTAGAATGACTACCTCCTGCATCAACTTCCAACCCTTTTCATAATGCTGATTGAAAATGGGCAGTAGGTCGTCAGGCAGCAGGTGGGTCATATAAAATGATGAACGTTAAAGTGATTTAAATTAGGCTACTTCACCATCGTCATCTTATCGGCTAGCTTCACAGCTTCGTAGAGGTTCACAATGCCACTGGACTTGGACAGCGTGGCGAAATCGACCATGTCCTTGGCGCCGGGCCGCAGCACCTGCGTATGGTAGGGCGTGGCCGACTGCTCGATAATCTGCTTAAGCTGCACAGCCGTGAGCTGCGGGAAGTAGGACTTGAGCACCGCCGCCACGCCGGCCACCACCGGCGCGGCCATGCTCGTGCCGCTGAGCGAGGCGTAGGTGTTGGCGGGCGTGGAGGAATAAATATCCACGCCGGGGGCGAAGACGTCCACCGTCTGCTTGCCGTAGTTGGAGAAGCTGGCGGCCAGGGCCGAGGTATTGAGGCGGCTGCTGGCGCCCACCGTGAGCAGATTGGGGATGAGCTTGCCGTTGAGGGAGCGGGCCGAGGGGTATTCCGGGGTTTTGTCGACATCGAGGCCGCTGTTGCCGGCGGCGTGCACCAGCAGCACGTTTTTCTGGGCGGCGTACTTCATGGCCTCGTCCACCACGGCTTTGTCGGGCGAAAACTCCTTGCCGAAGCTCATGCTGATAACCTGGGCGCCGTTGTCCACGGCGTAGCGAATGGCGTTGGCCACGTCTTTGTCGCGCTCGTCGCCACTGGGCGTGGAGCGTACGCCCATGATGCGTACCATGTCGCCGGCCACGCCATCGGCCCCCAGCCCGTTGCCGCGCAGCCCGCCGATGATGCCCGCGCAGTGCGTGCCGTGGGTGGCGTCGGGGCCCTGAATGTCGGCGTTGCCGTAGTGGCTCTGGCGCAGGTCCTGGAGGTTGTCGCCCACGATGGCGCGTGGGTTGTAGTCGGGGTTGAAGCTCATCTCGACGCGGTTGCGCGAGCGTTTAATGGCGGCGTTCAGGGCTTTAAGAGCGTCCTCGTCGCTGGCCAGGCCGGCCCGGCGCATGAAGGCGTACACCGGCCCGGCTTCGGGCACGGCGGGCTGCCGCGTGGCGGCCTCGTGCACGAGAGCGGAGTCGAGGCGCGACACACCCAAGGCCTGTTTCAGCCGCTCGAAGGTGGCGGTGTTGTCGGTCAGGGCCTCGGTGTAGCGGGCCAGGCGCCTTTCTTCGTCCTTTTTGCCTTTCTCATACGAAGCCTTGGCCTGCTCATAGAGGTCGAACTTGGCCCGGTCGGCCTTGGGCACCGCCTGGCGCGTCTTGCCCTCGAACTGGCTGCGGTATTGGGCGTAAATCCGGGTTTGCTCCAGGGTTTCGACGGCGATGTTGCGCCCGTCGGGGCCGCCGAGGAAGCTCCAGCCGCGCAGGTCGTCGGCGTAGCCGTTCTGGTCATCGTCGAGGCCATTGCCGGCCACTTCCTTTGGGTTGCGCCACAGCACGGGCTTCAAATCGACGTGGGCCGTGTCAATGCCCGAATCGATAACGGCCACCAGCACCGGCGTGGGCACACGGCTGCCCAGCAGCTCCCGGTAGGCCTTGTCGGCGCTGATGCCGGGCACGCCGTCGGCCTGCAGGTCGAGGTGCTGCCAGCGGCGAATTTGCGCCGGCGTGGGTTCAGCGGCCGGCGCCGTTTGGGCGTGGGAATTGAAGGTGACCAGCGAAAGCAGGCCCAGCAGGGCGAGGTGGCTGAAAGACGAACGGGTGGGAAAAGACATGGCGGCGAAAAAGCAAGAAAAGGCCGGAAGGCAGTGGGGCGAAGCTATTTAAAAAGAACCAAAGGCCCCGCCGCTGCCGAGTGACCTGCGCGGGTTGGTTTGCGTTGGCGTGTAATGCGTCCAGCAGAGGTAGGCGTGTGACTACAACAACTGCCCAAAAGTGGAGCCGCCGCCGACACCTGCGACGCAAACAGGCCGTAGCCCTGGCACGGTTAAGGGCCCGAAGCATTGGCATGAAGGCCGGGCAGCCTTGCCGGGGCTACTTCTGCCTAAAGTTGGAAGATGCCGATTGCTGCATCTTGCCGTCGAGTACCAGCGCAACGGCTTTTTCCAAATCAGCCAGCGGAATTGTGTCGGTGCTCCAGCCGTAGGGGTAGGTGATATGGCCGCCGGTGCTCTTGTCTTGCTCGCAGAGGAGATGCTTCGGGCCGCCTTTTTCCAGCTCGAAGGTTTTTTCGACGACGAACCGCCGCTCCACCTTGCTGCCAGCGGCATCGAGCAGGAACACCTTGTAGGAAATGGCCAGCACCTCTTTGGGGTCGACCAACGACCGCCGAACGACGGCGGTTCGCCCGTTCCACTTGAATTCGGCAATGGCAACGGATTGGATTTCCTGGTCGGATTTGGGCAGCAAGTTGTGCTCAAAAGCGGATTTTACGACGGCAAAAACGCTGTCGGCCCGGCCGTATTCCTGGCCCGCGTTCAAGGCCTTCATCAGTTTGTAGTGCAGCTCGTAATTGCTTGGTTTTAAAGCAATGGCTTTGGTGTATGCAGCCGCCGATTTTTTGTAGTCGTGGGCCACCGTGTACTCCAGCAGCCCCACGTTGGATAAGGCATTGAAGTAATTGCTGTTGCCGGCAGGCAAATAGCGAATGGCCTCGTAATAGGCCGGCAGGGCCTTGTCAAGCAGCTTTTGCTCGTGCTCAATCTGTGCCACCCAGTAATAGGGCTCGGGGAAGGTGCTGGGGAGCTTCTTCGCCTGTTCGAACACTGCCAAAGCCTCGTCGTACCGGTCCTGGGAATAGTAAATGACTCCCTTTTCATTCATGAATTCCTGATTGGTGGGCTCGCGTTTCAACGCCGCTTCGATTTCTTTCAGCGCCTCCGGGTATTTCTTCTGATACTTCAGCGAAAGCCCTTTGTAGAAGTAAACTGACCCGTCGTCCAGGCCCTTTGCAATGGCGCGGTTGTAAAAAGCAATGGCTTTTTCATCATTTTCCAACCGAAAAAAGGCGAACCCCACCATGTACAGCTCTTCGGCTGTGAGCTTGTCGGCCCTGGGTTCGAGCTTTGCCAAGCCCAAATAGTTCTTGGCTTGGTAAAGCTGCGTGGGCGTTTGCCCGTGCGCGGCAACATGCCCCAGCATGAGCAAAAAGAGAAGAAGGGCGTATTTCATAAAAGGGTTAGATAGCTGGGTTTAAATGTAAGCACTTGCAGTGGGGCGAAAGCGAAGGCCATGACATACAGCCACGCTGTGAGGGTAAATCGAACCGTTCCGGGCATCGGCTTTTGCGAAGTGTTCACATTTGACCGAATTGACCAGAAGTGAACAGTATTTACTGGGCCGCATGAAACGTTATTTCGGGTAATATATTTTAATTCAGTGTTTTGCGACTTTGGCACGGGAATAGAATTACCCTTAACGTCTCCGGGCAGTCGCCGCTCAAAACCGGACACGAGCGGCGCACTGGCGCCGGCCTTGCCGGGGACGCCTTTCCACCATTCATAACCCTCTTTTTCTGCAAAACCATGAAAACCACCTTCCGCCTTCCCGCCCAAATCGCCTCGTCTGTAGCAGTTGCTGCCCAGAAAGCTAGCTCGTTCGCCATCGGTGCTATGATACTGCTCGGCGCCGGCATGGCCCAACCCGCCCAGGCCCAGACGCAGGCCACCGAGCCCGTGCAAATGACGCAGCCCGACGCCCAAAGCCTGCGTGTGCGCATCAACA
Source organism: Hymenobacter properus (assembly GCF_015694735.1). Lineage (GTDB taxonomy): Bacteria > Bacteroidota > Bacteroidia > Cytophagales > Hymenobacteraceae > Hymenobacter > Hymenobacter properus. The sequence goes on from NZ_JADQDP010000002.1 coordinate 1,023,912, forward strand.
ACCCCGCGCAGCAAAAAGCCTCCATGCAGGTCATCGACCTCAACACCAACCAAACGCTGCTCAACGAAACCTACCGCACGCCCGCCTACGGCACCCGGCTGCAGTTCAATGGCCTGCCCGCCGGCCGCTACGCCGTGCTGTGCCGCGTAGGCGCCAACCGCTACCGCTACACCGTGGACGTGGCCGCCCCGCAAGCCGGCGCCACCAGCATTGCCGTGCGCGAAACCACCACGCGCCGCGTAGAAACCGGGCTGGCAACGGCGGCGCTGTAGAGAAAGCAGGAAGTACGCCCTGTCATCCTGAGCGCAGCAAAGGACCTTATCACGTAGGAAAATTTAGACGTGATAAGGTCCTTCGCTGCGCTCAGGATGACAGGGCGTGTCTTATTTCTCACTTCTTAAATCCAACAGTTCCGTGGCCGCTGCGAAGGGCGTAACCCTTCCGGCGGCCACCGCTTGTTGGAGGGCGGGCAGGCGCTGGCGCACGGCGGCATCGGTATAGAAGCGGGTTTCCAGCTCCTGGGCGATGCTTTGGTGCAGCCATTGCAGCTGTTGCTGCTGCCGCCGCTGCTGGAAGTAGCCGCTGTGCTGGGTGGCTTGGGCGTAGGCCTCGATGGCCTGCCACACCTCGGCCAGGCCCGTGCCGCTTACAGATGAGGTGAGGAGCACCGGCGGCACCTGCCCCGAGGGCGCGGCCGGAAATAGGTGCAGGGCGCTCTGGTAGTCGACCTTGGCGCGGCGGGCGGCCTGTTCGTTGCCCTGGTCGGCCTTGGTGATGCACAGGGCGTCGGCCATTTCCATGATGCCGCGCTTCATGCCCTGCAGCTCGTCGCCGGCGCCGGCCAGCAGCAGCAGCAGGAAGAAATCGACCATGCCGTGCACGGTGGTTTCGGACTGGCCCACGCCCACGGTTTCCACGAAGATGACATCGTGGCCGGCTGCTTCGCACAGCAGCACGGCCTCGCGGGTGGCGCGGGCCACGCCGCCCAGGCTGCTGCCGGCGGGGGAGGGGCGGATGAAAGCCGCCTCGTGCGCCGCCAGCCACGGCATGCGGGTTTTGTCGCCCAGAATGCTGCCGCCGCCGCGCTGGCTGCTGGGGTCCACGGCCAGCACGGCCAGCTTTTTGCCCTGGGTTTCGACCAGAAAACGGCCCAGGGCTTCAATGAAGGTGCTTTTGCCTACGCCGGGCACGCCCGTGATGCCCACGCGCAGGCTGCGGCCGGTGTGGGGCAGCACGGCCTGCAGCACCTGCTGGGCCAGGGCCTGGTCGGAAGGCAAGGTGCTTTCAACCAGCGTGATGGCGCGGCCCAGCACGGTGCGCGAGCCGGCCCGGATGCCGGCGGCGTATTCGGCGGCGGAAAGGCGGGAGGGAGGCAATAGATTGACGGGTAGGGGTTAGCTTGCGTTCGCAAAGAACGGGCGTTTCGGTTATCAGGGCTGAAAAACGGCAATAGTCGACGCGCATCAGGCGTTGGGCGACTGCGGTCGATGCTGCTGGGCGCTTGCGGGTTCTTTGCGCCCCGCCCTTCCCCTCCCACCTCTCCGTTGTCCATCTTTTTTCACTGCCTTCGATATGAAAGCACCTTTTTACTATGCATTGCTGGCGCTGGGGCTGGCGCTTCCGGGCTCGGCGTGGGCTCAAAATGAGCTGAGCAACTTCTCGGCCACCGGCCGGGGCGGCGTCATCAACACTTTCGCCACCGACTACCAGGTTATTGGCATCAACCCGGCCAATCTGGGGCGCAACACCGATTTCAAAGTAGCCTTCACCATCGCCGAAACCGGGGTAGGGGCGGGCTCGCAGTCGCTCACCCGCTCAACCTTCAAGAACATCCTCTACAACGGCAAGCAGGGCCTGACGCCCGCCGACCGCACCACGCTGGTGCAGCAGCTGTCCGGCGAGAACGTGCTGAACCTGAACGCCGACGTAACCACGCTGGGCCTGGCCGTGACCCTGCCCAACGGCCTGGGCGGCATTGCCATCAGCAACCGCCAGCGCATAGCCGGCCACCTGGCCCTGAACAAGAATGCGGCCGATGTTATTGTAAACGGCAAGTCGGCGGCCAGCCTGCAGCCCTACTATGCCTACGCGTCGGGCAACGTCACGCCCACGGGCCAGACCATTGGGGTGGCGGCTTTTCTGGAGGGCACGGCCATTCAGGCGGCCTGGACCAGCGAATTCAACATTGCCTACGGCCTGCAGGTGGTGAATAAAACGGGGTTCCAACTGTCGGCCGGGGTGGGCTACCGCTACATTCAGGGCATTGGCATTGCCGACGTGCGCACCACCGGCGGCACGCTGTATGCTTACAACGCGCTTTCGCCGCTTTTCAACATCGACTACGGCAACCTGGCCACTGGTAACAACTTTAACCTGGAGTCGGGCACGGGGTTCAAACCCGTGGGCAGTGGCAATGGCTTTGATTTTGGCCTGGCGGCCGAAATCGGCAAAATCGTGCGCGTGGGTGCCTCAGTGGCCGACCTGGGTTCGATGACTTGGACCGGCAACGTGCTGCAGGCCCAGGACCAGAAACTGCAGCAGGTGAACAGCGAGGGCCTGAGCACCTACGACGTTATCACCGAAATCAGCAAGCAGTTCAGCAACACCGAATCGACGCTCTTCACCTACGAAGCAGCCAAGGAGCGCAAGGCCGACTTGCCAGCCAAGCTGCGCCTGGGCGGCGGCGTGCGCATCAGCCAGTTTTTCGAGGCCGGCCTCGACGTGACTTTGCCCCTTAACAAGGTGGCCGGCAACCTCACCTCGCCCTTCGTAGGCTTGGGCGTCGACTACAAACCCCTGAACTGGATAAAGCTGAGCAGCGGTTTCACCGACGGCGCCGGCTACGGCAAAAGCCTGCCGCTGGGCCTCACCTTCGTGACCCCCGTGTGGGAAATCGGCGTCAGCACCCGCGACGTAGTGGGCTTGGTGAGCGAAAACTCGCCCTATTCGTCGGTGGCGTTTGGCTTGCTGCGCTTTAAGATTGGCGGGGAGTCGACGAGCAACTAAGGACGAAGGCCAAAGAAAACCGCCTGTCATCCTGAGCGCAGCGAAGGACCTTATCACGTTGGAACATTTCGTTTTAACGTGATAAGGTCCTTCGCTGCGCTCAGGATGACAGGCGGTTTCGTATTTCCAGCCTTTACGGCACCACCACAAACGCGGGCAGTCCCAGCTTGCTGCGGCGGCCGCCTAGTTTCAGGCCCTCATCTACGTACTTGCAGTCCTTGCCCAGGGCGTTGGGCTGCTCGATGACGCCGAGGTTGGGGTTGTCTTCGCGGGCCACGTAAATGCGGCCGTCGGGTCCGAGCTGCAGGGCGCCGATTTTGCGGTTGGCCGACTTACCGACCAGCGTTTTTTCCTTGGTTTTGAGGTCGAACTGCCAGATTTGGGTTTCGCCGCCGCCGGTGCCGTTGCAGGTGCCGTACACCTTGGAGCCGTCGGGCGAAAACTCCACGCCGTAGGCTTCGGCGTAGGGCCCGAAGCTGCGCGGGTTGCTCACTTTGCCGGTGGCGCGGTCGAAATCGTAGATTTCAAACTTGTTGGTTTCGCGCCAGAGCGCGGCGGCCAGGTGCTTGCCGTCGGGCGAAAACTTGAGCGCGCCAATGGCGTTGCGGCCGGGGCCGGCGTTCATGCTCCCCACGTTGCTCATCAGCGGCTTGCTGGCCACGCCGTCGGCTGTCACGAGGTAGCTCACGAAGGCGTTGGAGTTCCAGCGGTGGGCCACCACCCAGGTGTCGCGGCCGTTGGCGTGGCGCACGGCGGCCAGCTTCTCGGCCACCGGCTGAATGAGCAGCATGTTCACGCGGGGCAGGTCGCCGAAGCCGTCGTCGCGGGTCATGTCCACCACGGAATAGCGCAGGCCGTTGGGCGTGCCCTGCGGCGCCACCGTGAAAATGTAAAACACGTTGCCCGAGCCGGGGTCGGGCACGATGAGGGCCGATTGGGTGCTGCTGCCGCTGCCCATCAGCTTGCGGCCGTTGGGCATGGGCTGGTGCTTGCGGTTCCACACGGTTTCGCCGTTGGTGTAGAAGAGCAGCTCGCCCTTGGCCGTGGTGGCCACGGCGCAGCCTTCATAGGTGCTCATCTTGCCGTCGTTCAGCGGCTTGGGCGTGCCGTCGGCAAAGGTGAGGCCGGCCTGCTGGCCGAAGTACCACAAATCGGTGGGCCGCTGGGCCTGGGCGGCAAAAGCGAAAAACAAGGAGGACAACGCAAGCAAAAGGCGTTTCATGGGCAGGGTTGGTCGGATTGGTTTCGCGGCTAAACGAAAAAACCGTGCCTAATGGTGCGCTGGGGGTAGCTGTCCTGGATGGACAGATATAATAGCCCGTCATGCAGAGCGCAGCGAAGCATGACGGGCTGATTAGTTTGGTCGACTATCCAGCTTCAACGCCTACCGCACCACCGCCAGCGCCTCGGCTCCCGCCACGTCGTGATGCTGCTCGAAATACAGGAACCCCGGCATCAGACTCCGCCAGAAGGCTTGGTGCGGGCTGTTGCGGCGCTTGGCCAGCTCGGCTTCGGTGATGGGGAAGGGGAACAGGTGCACCGGGATGACGGCCTGCCCGGCCGCGCGCGCCGCCACGGCCAGCAAGTACACTTCCTCGATGCCGGCGTCGGTGATGGGCATGCAGCCGATGGAGGCCTCGCCGCCGTGGATGAAGATGTCGCCGCCGGGGTTGGGCTCACCCAGGGCGCGGTCGGCGGCGTTGGGGTAGTTCAGGCCCAGCGAGAGGTAGTAGTTGCTTTTGGGGTTGAAGCGGTCGATTTCGTAGAAGCCCTCGGGCACCTGGTAGTCGCCGGCGCGGCGCTTGGGGCCCAGCGTGCCCGACGTAGCCGAGAGGGGGTACGTTTCAAACAGCTGAAACGGGCCGCCGCCCTGGTTGCGGGCCCACACTTCCAGTTCGGCGCGACTTTTTATCATTCGGATAAAAACCTCCAGTCGCTTGGCTTCGAGGGAGTGGGCGCGCAGCCGCGTGGCCAGCGCCGGCCCGATGGCCGCCTGCGCCGCCCGCACCCGCGGAAACCGCAGTTGGTCCTTCCAGAAGGCGGCCGGGTTTTTTCCGGTCAGGCTATCAGGCTGTTGGGTGCGGCTGGGTGCGCCACACCCTTGGGCAAATAATTGGAACACAGATAGCATCAGCAACCCGCAGCACGACAAACGACGCAGCATAAACCCAAACCGTGAAAGTGGAGAATGCGCTTACAACGGCATTCGGGTGTTTCTATTTTATGGGGTGATAAAAATGGTTGTTCCGGCGTGAGGCGCCACGCTAGAACAGTGCACCGGCTACCTTCGCAGCAGCAAGCGCGGCCATGCCACTGCGCGGCTTTTGTTCATGGATTCTCCGCTCAAATTCTGCCGCCTGGCCCTGTTGCTGCCGCTGCTCTGGCTGCTCAGCTGCACCAGCAACTCCAACCAGAAAGCCGCGCCCGAAGCCCCCGCCGTGCTGCCCGGCCCCATTGCCGGCACCACCCAAACGCGCCTGTCCAACGGCTGGAAGCTAAGCCCGGCCGGCACCACCACGCCCCTCGGCGACCTGGCCCTAAATCTGCAAGTGAGCCCCGACGGCCGTCTGGCTGCCGTAGTAAACGCCGGCTGGGGCGAAAATTCGGTGCAGCTACTGGACGTGGGCACCGGCATCGCACTCGATACCAAAGTGGTGCCGGCTGCCTGGGCGGGCTTGGCTTTTGGGCCCGAGGGCCGCACGCTCTATGCCTCGGGCGGGCAGCGCAACTGCGTCTATTCCTTCAAAGTCGAAGGCCAGAAATTGCGCCCCGACAGCGCCTTTGTGCTGGGCGCGCCCTGGCCGAAGCAGAAAATAGGGGTGGCCGGCATTGCCGTCGACGGCCGTCGCCAGCGCCTGTACGCCGTCACGCGCGAAGACAATTCGCTCTACATTTTTGACCTGCGCACCCGTCGCTTGTTGCGCACCGTCGACCTGCACACCCAGGCCTACGGCGCCGTGCTGAACGCCGAAGGCGACGGCTTGTACATCAGCCTGTGGGGCAGCCACTCGGTGGTGATGTACAACGTCGACCAGAACGTGCTGCTCCCAACCATCCCCGTCGAAAGCCACCCCAGCGACATGGTTATCAGCCACGACGGCAGCCGTCTGTTTGTGGCCAATGCCAACAGCAACTCGGTTTCGGTAATAAGCACCCTACAAGGCCGCGTGGTCGCCACTTTGGGTACGGCCTTGTTTCCGGATTCGCCCACGGGCAGCACGCCCAACGGCGTGGCCGTCAGTGACGACGACAGCCGGCTTTTTGTGGCCAATGCCGACAACAACTGCCTGGCGGTGTTCGATATTCAGGGCCCCGGCGCCATCCGGCCGCTGGGCTTCGTGCCCACGGGCTGGTACCCCACAGCGGTGCGCGTGGCCGGCGGGCAGCTGCTGGTGGTGAACGGCAAGGGCAGCACCTCGCTGCCCAACCCCAACGGCCCCAACCCCGTGCGCGACGTGGGTGAGAAAGGCGCCGGCTACATCGGCGGGCTGCTGAAAAGCTCGCTCTCGCGCCTTCCCCTGCCCGATGAAAAGGCCATGGCCGCGTACTCGGCGCAAGTGTACGCCAATACGCCCTTCAGCAAAAGCCGCGAGGCTTCGCCCGAGGTGCCGGCCGGCAACCCCGTGCCGCAGCGGGTGGGAGAGAAGTCGCCCATCAAGCACGTGTTCTACATCATCAAGGAAAACCGCACCTACGACCAAGTGCTCGGCGACTTGCCCGCCGGCAACGGCGACGCCAGCCTGTGCCTCTTCCCTGAGAAGGTGACGCCCAATCACCACGCCCTCACGCGGGAGTTTGTGCTGCTCGACAATTTTTACGTGGACGCCGAGGTGAGTGCCGACGGCCACAACTGGAGCACGGCCGCCTACGCCACCGATTTTGTGGAGAAAACCTGGCCCACCTACTACAGCAGCCGCGGCGGCGAGTATGATTTTGAGGGCAACAAAGGCGAAGTGGCCGAGCCCAAAGACGGCTTTCTGTGGGACTACTGCCTGCGCGCGGGCCGCACCTTCCGCTCCTACGGCGAGTTCGTGTTTGGGGGCAAGCCCACCAAGCCGGCCATCGCGGCCAACTACTGCAAGGAGTATGCAGGCTTCAACCTGAAGGTGAAGGACGTGGACCGGGAGAAGGTGTGGGAGAAGGATTTTGACCAGCTGGTGGCCGCCGGCAAACTGCCCAACCTCAGCATCATCCGTCTGCCCAACGACCACACCTACGGTGCCCGCAAGGGCGAGCTACACCCCCTGAGCTACGCCGCCGACAACGACCTGGCTCTGGGCCGGCTCATCGAGCACCTTTCCCACAGCCCGGTCTGGAAAGAATCGGTGGTGATGATAGTGGAAGACGACGCCCAGAACGGCCCCGACCACGTGGACGCGCACCGCTCCACGGCCTACCTCGTGGGGCCCTACATCCGGCGCAATGCCGTGGTGCACACGGCCTACACCACCTCGGGCATGCTGCGCACGCTGGAACTCATCCTCGGCCTGCCGCCCATGAGCCAGTACGATGCCGCCGCCCTGCCACTCTGGGCCTGCTTCACCGCCAGGCCCAACTTCAAGCCCTACGCGCTGCGCCCCGCCACCACACCGCAGGACGTGCGCAACACCGCCTTCAACGCCCCCGCCCGCCGCGCCTTGCGCTTTGACATGAGCCGCGAAGACGCCGCCCCCGACCTGGCCTTCAACGAAAACATCTGGCAAGCCATTCGGGGCGAGAAAAGCCAGATGCCTGCGCCGCGCCGCGCCGCTTTTTTACGCGAAGCGAAGGCGGAGCGCGAAGAAGACGAGGAAGGCGACGACTAAACATCAATTCCCCTCCTCAGTTGAGGAGGGGATTTCGACCGTCTAACTTCCTCCATGCCCATGCAGCTCAAGCCCCTTTTTACCTTCCTCTCCGGCCTCAGCAAGCACAACGACCGCGCCTGGTTTCAGGAGCGCAAGCCCACCTACGACCAGCTGCGCAAGCAGTTTGAGGAAGACGCCGACTACTGGTTCCGCGAATTACAAAAGCTGGACCCCGTGCTGGCCGGGCCGCAGGGCCGCAAAAGTATCTTCCGCATCTACCGCGACGTGCGCTTCAGCAACAATAAAGACCCCTACAAAACGCACTTCTCGGCCTATTTCACTGCAAGCGGCAAGGATATCGAAACGCCCGGCTACTACGTGCAGCTTGGGCCGAACGGCAGCACGCTCATCGGCGGCGGCCTCTACCAGCCCGATAAGGAACAGTTGGCCGCCATCCGCCAGGAAATCGACTACAATGCCGATGAATTGAAGACCCTGCTGGCGGCCCCGGATTTTCAGCGCTACTTCGGGGGCATGGGCGGCGAGCGGCTCAAAAAGTCCCCGGCTGCTTATGATGTTAGCCATCCCGAAATCGAGTTGCTCAAGCACAAGAGCTTCATCGCCTCGCACACAATGAGTGATGCCGACGTGCTGGCGCATCCCGATTTCCGGGCTCATGTGCTGGAAGTATTCCGAGCCATGGTGCCCTTTAGCCAGTGGCTCCGCAGCGCCTTAAACGCTTAGCACCCGTACTACGAACAGGCGTGTCGTAGTACCCAGTGGCTTACCAATTGATGGTTTCCTGCTCGTGGCCGGCGCGGAAGAGGGCGCTTTGCTTCTTGCCGTTGGCGTCGATGTTGACGATGTTCATCTCATCGCCAAATACCTCCAGCATCATGCCCTGGCGGAGCTGAATGCCGGCAATTGGGCCCGGCAGCGGCACCTTACAGTAAAGCCAATAACCGTCGTTTTCGGCTTGCAGGCCCAGCACCTGTACCTGCAGCGGCGCACCGGCCGGCGTGCGGATTTGGAGGGTGCGCTGCACGTAGGCCGTGGCCAGGGCCAGGGGGCGCGGGCCGGCATCGGTCAGGTTCACAGCGGCCGGCTGGCCCTGCGAAAGGGTTTTCTCAAAATCATCGGTAAACACTTTTACCGACAGTTCCAGCTGCTTCTTGGCCGGGTTGTAGCGCAGCTCCGTGAGGGTGCTGTGGTAGGCGTGAAAAGTTGCGCCCGTGAAGGACGACGACAGTAGCAACGCAGCTAAAAGAACCAACAGCCGCATGAGGGAGGATTAGAGTTGTTAGAAAAAAAGAACGTCATGCAGCGCCCGGCGCTGCATGACGTTCTGCCACTTTCGTGCCAGCGGAACTGGCTAGTTGAACAGCTTCAGCAGTTGCTTGAACACCAGTACGTAAGCCATTAGTGCCAGAATGAGCACCGTGCCCACGCGCTGGGCGCCTTCGAGGAAAGCATCCGACGGCTTGCGGCGCAGAATCATCTCGTAGAGAAGGAACACCACGTGGCCGCCGTCGAGTGCCGGTACGGGCAGCAGGTTCATGAAGGCCAGCACCATACTCAGGATGCCGGCCAGGCCCCAGAAGTGCTGCCAGTCCCACACGCCGCCAAACTGCTGAGCAATTTCGACCGGACCGCCCAGGTTTTTGGCCGAAGCCTTACCGGTCAGAATCTTGCCGAAAGCGCGGGCCTGCACCCACACAATGCCAAAGGCCTTTTTCACGCCCAGCGGCACAGCCTGGGCCAGTGAGTAGTGCCGGGTGCCAAAGGTGAGCGTCGACTTGCGCTCGAAACCAATGCGGCCGTCGCTATCCACCGCTACTTGCAGGGTGGTGGGCTGGCCGGCGCGCTGCACGTTCAGGGCCACGGTTTTGCCTTTGTTGGCCAGCAAGGCGGCCTGCAGCTCGTCAAAAAACTGCACCGGACGGCCGGCCACCGTCGTGATGACATCGCCGACTTGCAGGCCGGCTTTGGAGGCGTTGCCGCCGGGCGTCACGCGGTCTACGGCGAAGGTTTCGCGGGGGCGCAGCAGGATGCTGTCCTCGGTTTGCTTGCTCGACATGTCGAGGAAGTTGGCCGGCAGCTTCACGTCTTCGAGCTGCCCGTTGCGCTCCACGGTGAAGTAGGAGTTGTCGCCGAGCAGCACTTCGGGCTTGTAGATGTCGTCAAACTCATCAAACGGCCGGCCGTTGATTTTCACCACTTTGTCGCCGGTACGGAAGCCCACCTGCCGGGCCAGGCCGTTGGGCAGCACGCCGTATTTCACGGCCGAGGCGGGCAGGTAGGTTTCGCCGTAGTAGGTCGTCATGGCCGTGAAAATCACGATGCCCAGCACCACGTTCATGATGATGCCGCCCAGCATCACCAGCAGGCGCTGCCAGGCTGGCTTGCCCCGAAACTCATCGGGCTGCGGCGGGCCGGCCAGGGCCGAGGCGTCCTGCGTCTCGTCAATCATGCCGTGAATCTGCACGTAGCCGCCCAGCGGGAACCAGCCGATGCCGTATTCCGTCTCGCCCACCTTCTTCTTGAACAACGCGAAGTTGGCCACGTTGGGCATCGGAAACAGGAAGTCGAAGAAGATGTAGAACTTATCGACCCGGATTTTAAAGAGCTTGGCGAAGGCGAAATGGCCGAATTCGTGCAAGCCAACTAGGATGGAAAGCGCCAGCACAAGCTGGCCAATCATGGTGAGGATAGCCAAAGGAAGGGGTAATTATCTGTTATCCTGAACGGAGCGAAAATCCTTATCACGCTCGCGCAGCATTCTTTATGAGTAAATCTGGCGAAGGCAGCCGTGATAAGATGCTTCCTTCGTCAGCATGACAACCATTCTTAAACCAGGGTTTCGGCCAGCCGGCGCGTTTCGGCGTCGGTGGCCACCAGGTCGGCCAAAATTGGCTCGGCAAGGTACGACACCCGCGCCAGGCACTCAGCCACCAGGTCCGACATCTGCCGGAAGCCCACCTGCTCCCGCAAAAATGCGGCCACGGCCACTTCGTTGGCCGCGTTGAGCACGCAGGGCGCGTTGCCGCCCCGCCGCATGGCCCCAAAGGCCAGCTCCAGGTTGGGAAACGCCACCCGGTCGGGCGCCTCGAAGGTGAGAGTGGGATAGTCGAGGAAGGAAAAGCGCGGGAAGCTGTTGGCCAACCGCTGCGGGTAGCCCAGGGCGTACTGAATGGGCAGTTTCATGTCGGGCAGGCCCAACTGGGCTTTCAGGGAGCCGTCTTCGAACTGCACCAGCGAGTGCACAATGCTTTGCGGGTGCACCACCACGTCAATCTGCTCGTCGCGCAGGCCGAACAGCCACTTGGCCTCAATCACCTCCAGGCCCTTGTTCATGAGCGAGGCCGAGTCGATGGTGATTTTGGCGCCCATGTCCCAGTTGGGGTGCTTCAGGGCCTGGGCCTTGGTTACGGCTTCCATCTCGCGGGCCGAGCGGCCGCGGAAAGGGCCGCCCGAGGCCGTGAGAATGATTTTCTCGATGGGGTTTTGCTCTTCGCCCACCAAGCATTGGAAGATGGCCGAGTGCTCCGAATCGACGGGCAGCAGGCGCACGCCGTGTTGCCGCACGAGGCCGGTAATCAGCTCGCCGGCTACCACCAAAGTTTCCTTGTTGGCGAGGGCAATGTCTTTGCCGGCCCGGATGGCGGCCACCGTGGGCAGCAGCCCCGCATAGCCCACCAGAGCAGTGAGCACAATGTCGATTTCGGGCCGGGTTACCACTTCGGCCAGGGCTGCGGCGCCGGCCAGCACCTCCGTTTCGGGCTGGTCGGCCAGGGCCGCTTTCAGGGGTTGGTACAGGCTGTCATCGCCAATAACCACCACGGCGGGCCGGAACTCCCGCGCCTGCTGCGCCAGCAGTTCCCACTGCCGCTGCGCACTGAGCACCGCCACCCGGAACCGGCCCGGCTGCTGCCGCACCACCTCCAGCGCCTGCGTGCCAATAGAGCCCGTGGCACCCAGTAAAGCCAGTGTTTTAACCTCGTTTTTTTCAACCATAAAGCTACAGACACAGAAACAAGGCAAAAGTACGCCCGTTGAGATTCCGACACAGGAGGAACCGAGAAAGAGCCGCAGAAGCACATGCCTCAGATTCCTCCCGCCTCGGAACCACAACGAGTTATACCCGTTTCAGCGTAGCTGCCACAAACTGCTCGACCACTGCCGCAATGGCTTTCACGTCGGCCACTACCGCTTCAGTGATGCCCGGCGGCTCGCCGGGGGGCGTGGTGCGCTTGGCCAGCTCGGTGAGGCGGGTAAGCTGCCCGCCAATGGCGCGGTACACGGGTTCCCAGAGCACGGCGGTGCTGTCGGCGTGGGCGCCCAGGGTGCGGCGCAGTTCCAGCAGGCGCATCACCAGGCCGGCCAGGGTGGCCAGCAGGGCACGCTCAGTGGGCGAAAACTGCCGGGGCGGGCCGTCGTACACGCACAGCGAGCCCAGATTGTAGCCCTCGGGCGTGCGCAGGTTGTGCCCGGCGTAGAAGCTGAGGCCCAGCTGCAACAGCAGCGAGGTGTCGACGCCGGGGATGGTGGCCCGGGCCAGGTCCTCGAACACGGCCGTATCGTCTTGCAAAATGGTGGAGGAGCAGATGCTCTGCTCGCGCGGCACCCGCTCGATGGGCACCGGCAGGTTGTAAGGGGCTTTCACCAGCACCGTGTCTTTCTCCACAATGGAGAGCATGGCGTTGGACACGCCAAACAGGCGGGCGGTGGCGGCCACCACGTCATCGAGCACCTTTTCGCTGCGGGCGTCCAGCAGCTGGTAGCTGGCCAGGTCCTGCAGGCGGGCCGCGTCGTTGGCCGGTATCAGGGGATTGGAAATATCAACCAAAGCAAGAAGTAAAAAGGCTGGCCAGTAAAAAAACAAACCCTGCTGGCCGCAAGCCAGATGCGCAGGCTGCCAGGCCACCTGCTACTTGTACCGCAGGCAGCGGGGCAGGGTTGCGTGCGTTGTCCGGTATTGTGCAATTGTAGCTGCCACCAATTCTAATGGCGCCCCGAGCGGCCCCGTGGTCGCGGGGCTAACGGCGTTGGAGCGTCGAGGCCAGAAATTGGTCGATGATGCCCACGATGGCCCCGGCCTCCTGCGCGGCGGCCGGGGAAAGCTGCCGGCCCGTGGCGTGACTGGTGCGCTGCGCCAGGTCGGTCAGGCGTTTCAGCTGCTCGCCGATGGCGCGGTACACAATTTCCCAGAGCGAGGACGTGAAGCCGGCGTGGGGACCCAGCGCGCGGCGCAGCTCCAGCAGGCGCATCACCATGGCCGCCAAAAGGCCCAGCAACGAGCGTTCGGCGGAGGTGAAGCGACGCGGCGGGCCGTCGAGCAAACAGAGGGTGCCGAGGTTGTGACCATCGGGGGTGCGCAGGCTGTGGCCGGCGTAAAAATGCAGGCCCAGTTGCCGCACCAGCGTCAGGTCGACGCCGGGCACGCCGGTCTTCTCCAGGTCCTCGAACACGGCCGTATCGTCTTGCAAAATGGTGGACGAGCAGACGCTTTGCCCGCGGGGCACCCGCTCGATGGGGGCCGGCAGGTTGTAGGGCGATTTCACCAGCACCGTGTCCTTCTCCACGATGGAAAGCATGGCGTTGGATACCCGAAACAGACTGGCGATGGTAGCCACCACGTCATCAAGCACTTTTTCGCTGCGGGCGTCGAGCAATTGATAGCGTTCAAGGGCCCGCAAGCGGGCCTCGTCATCGGCCGGAATCAGAGAAGTGAGGAGCGGGTTCACAGTCCGGTAGAATGGAATGGTCGGTAGCAAGCTAACGAAAAAACAGGACGGTTGGCTACGCCTGTTTTGACCAGAACCAAATTGGGAAAACCGCGAAGCGGCTTCGCTGCGCACAAAAGAGCCTTTCGCGTCCTTGAAGGCCCGCCGGGCGCCACCGGTTACCTTTGGCGTCGTGTCTGGTTTTCCCGAAAATACTCTTGACTACGACGTCGCCATTATCGGCGCCGGGCCGGCGGGCACGGCCTGCGCGCTAGCCCTGCGCCACAGCGGCCTGCGCGTGGCCTTGCTCGACAAGGCCCAGTTTCCGCGCGACAAGGTGTGCGGCGACGCCGTGCCGGGCCAGGCCTTCAAGGCCCTGCGCCAGCTCGACCCTGCCTTCGTGGAGCAGCTCTGGCAATTGCAGCCGCGCGATGATGTGCGCGACTCCCGCCTTGTGGCCCCCAGCGGCGCCGGCCTCACGCTGCAGTGGAAGCTGCCCAGCTTCAACAGCCCCCGCGAAACCTTCGACGCGGCCCTGCTGGGCTTGGTGCGTGCGCATTCCGACACCACCATTCTGGAAAACACGGTGCTCAAAAGCCTGCAGGTAACCCCCGCAGCCGTGCACTTGCACCTGGCCGAAGGCGCCGAGCTGACCTGCGGCGTGGTGGTGGGCTGCGACGGCGCCAACTCCGTGGTGGGCCGCAAACTGCTGCCCGCCCCGCTCGACCGTGCCCACCACTGCGCCGGCGTGCGGGCCTACTACGAAAACGTGGGCGGCGCCAGCAGCGGCACCACGGAGTTTTTCCTAAGCAGCGACTACCTGGCCGGCTACGTGTGGCTGTTTCCGGTGGGGGAGGGGCGCTGCAACGTGGGCCTGGGCATGCTGTCCGAAATTGTATCGGCGCACAAAGTCGACCTCAAGGAAACGCTAACCCGGGTGCTGGCCACCCACCCCGAGCTGGCCGGCCGCTTTGCCCAGGCCCGGCAGTTGGGGCCCATCGTCGGCTTCGGTCTGCCGCTGGGCGGGGGGCGCACGCGGCCCATTAGTGGTGGCCGGTTTATGCTGTGCGGCGACGCGGCTTCGCTGATTGACCCTCTTCAGGGCCACGGCATCGATACGGCCATTCAGAGCGGAATACTAGCGGGCGCGCAGGCTGCGTCCTGCTTTGAAAAGCAGGATTTCAGCGCCGAATTTATGCGGCAGTATGATGCGCGCGTAGAGCATAAAATCGGCCGGAAGCTGGCCAAAAGCTACCGCCTCATGCGCTTCCTCAGCAACAAGGCGTGGCTGGTGAATGCGGCCGTGCGCCTGGCCCGGGTGCCGGGGCTGAAGCCCTGGGTGCAGAAAGCTATTGGGTAGCAGGCCGAAGTTGGTGGACCATATCACAGCGACAGTTTTAATTCGCTTTTAATCCGTTTTGGCTAAGAATAAGCCGTTTTGAGCAGCCGCGTACGGATGAGGTTCGTACAACCAGGAACCTCATCCACTGTTCCTTATTCCTGCTCATTATGGCTAATCGATTCTCACCGGCTGCCGCCGGCTTTGCTTCGCTGCCCCGTTTCGCGCGGCTGACGGTCGCAGCCGGACTTCTGGTCCTGCTGCCGGGTTGCTCCAAAGACGACGACACGCCTGCCATGCCGGCCGTCACCAATCCCAGCCGCATCAGCGTGCCGCAGGCCGGCGTCTACCCCGAAGGCATTCAGTGGGACGAGGCCAACAAGCGCTTCTTCGTGAGCTCCCGCGCCAAAGGCATCGTGGGCACCGTGCGCGACGACAGCACCTACGCTGAGTTCGGCCGGGATTCTCGCCTGGTTTCCACAATCGGCCTCAACCTCGATGCCTCGCGCTCGCGCCTGCTGGCCGCCGTGTCCGACAACAATTTTAACCCCAGTGTGCAGAACCAAGCCACTTACCGCAAGCTAGCGGCCCTGGCCATTTTCAATACCGGCACCGGCGCTGTGAGCAGCTTCGTGGACCTGGGCGCCCTGCGCCCCACCCAGATGCACTTCGCCAACGACATTGCCGTGGACGCGGCCGGCAACGCCTACATCACCGACAGCATGGCGCCCATCATCTACAAGGTTGATTTGCAGGGCAACGCCACGGTTTTCCTGGAAAATAGCCAGCTCAGCGGCGGCACCGGCTTCGGCCTGAACGGCATTGTGTACCACCCCGACGGCTACCTGCTCACGGCCAAAACGAGCGATGGCACCCTGTACAAAGTGCCCCTCAGCAACCCCGCCGGCTTCACGGCGGTGACCAAGACGCAAAGCCTCGTGGGGGCCGACGGTCTGCTGCTGTTCGACAACAGCACGCTGCTGGTGGTGGCCGGCAGCCAGGGCACCGTGTTCCGCATGGCCAGTTCCGACGCCTGGGTTAGCACCACGGCCACGGGCAGCTTCGCCACGGGGGCCGTGAGCTCCACCACTATCACCAAGCGCGGCTCCGATGCCTACGTGCTGTACCCGTACAGCGCCACGGCCCCGCGCTTCCGCATTGTCAAAGCGGTGTTTTAAAACCTGGCTCAAGAAGTAAAATGCGCCTTTGTGCGTCAGCTGGCTGGTGGCCGGCCGATGCACAAGGGCGGTGTTGTGGTGCTGCGTTCCGTCGTTGGGCCGGCCCCTGTTGCTGGGCAGCCGCTGCCATCACCGGAAATTTGATTACCACTACTATGGCTTTTAGCGACATTGAGCACCTGGAGTGCCAGCCGCCACCGGCGCTGGCCGGGTTCGTGGAGAGCTTTTGGATGCTGGCCAACCATGCCGATGCAGCCCAGCCCATGGTGCTCATCCCCGACGGCCGGATTGACCTATTCTTTACAGATTCGGCCCCCGAGGGCTACCAGGTGACGCTCCGGGGGCTTGACACCCAGCCCAGCGCGCAGGTCATTCCGCCGCACCGGCCCGTGTTTGCCATTAGCCTGAAGCTGCTGGCGGCAGAATACCTGCTGCCCGTTCGGCTGGCCGGCTTGCTGGAAAGCGGGTGCCTGCTGCCGCCCAACTACCTGGGCATGGGCGCGGCCGACTTGCACGATTTCGACAGTTTCTGCGCCAAAGCCGCGGCGCACATTGCGCAGCAGCTGCCCGCTGAAATTGATGCCCGGAAGCGGAAGCTGTTCGAGCAGCTCTACGCCAGCAACGGGACCATGACAGTGGAGGCCCTGGCTGAAGCAGCGGGCTGGAGCAGTCGGCAAATCAATCGGTACTTCACCCAGCACTTCGGCCTTTCGCTGAAGGCTTACGCCAACATTCTGCGGTTTCGGGCCTTGCTGCCGCAGCTCAAAGCGGGCCGGTTATTCCCGGAGGAAAACTTTGCCGACCAGGCCCATTTCATCCGCGAAATCAAGAAATACGCGGGCGTGGTGCCCAAAGAGCTGGCCCGCAACGAAGACGACCGATTTATACAATTATCGGCTTTGCCCCCAAAATAATTTTGCGCTGAACTTACGAAATCCGTTCAGCCATGTTATTGCAAAACAAACAAGTAGCCATTGTGGGCGGCGGCCCCGGCGGCCTCACCCTGGCCCGCCTGCTCCAGCAGCAGGGCGCCGCCGTGCGCGTGTACGAGCGCGACCGCAGCCGCCGCGAGCGGGTGCAGGGCGGCACCCTCGACTTGCACGATGAATCGGGCCTGGCCGCCCTGCGCACCGCGGGCCTACTCGATGCCTTCCGGGCCCACTACCGCCCCGGCGCCGACCGCCTGCGCCTGACTGACAAGCACGCCACCGTAGCCCTCGACCAGCACGCCGATGCATCTGCCGACACGTTCGGCGACGCGGCGTTCCGGCCCGAAATCGACCGCGGCCCCTTGCGCCACATTCTGCTCGACTCGCTGCAGCCCGGCACGGTGGTGTGGGATAGCCAGCTGGTTGCAGTGCAGCCGCTAGGCGCCGGCTGGCAGCTCACGTTCCAAGGTGGCGCCACGGCCACGGCGGACATCCTCATCGGGGCTGACGGGGCCAACTCCAAAATCCGCCCGTTGCTCACGCCCATTCGGCCCTTTTACTCGGGCGTGACCATCGTGGAAGGCACCGTGTACGACTCGGTGCAAAACGCGCCCCAACTGCACGCGCTGACGAAGGGCGGGAAAATCTTTGCGCTTGATGATGCAAAAACTTTGGTGGTAAGCGCCAAAGGCGACGGCAGCCTGACCTTCTACACCGGCTGCAAAATGCCCGAAACCTGGGCCCGCGACAGCGGCATCGACTTCGCCGACGCGGCCGAGGTGCGGGCCTGGTTCCGGCAGGAGTTTGCGGGCTGGGATAAAATCTGGGAGGAGCTGTTCGCCAGCGAAACCACCCGTTGTGTGCCGCGGCCGCAGTACTGCATGCCCCTCGACCAAACCTGGCCCGCCCAGCCCAATCTCACGCTGCTCGGCGACGCCGCCCACCTCATGCCGCCCTACGCCGGCGAAGGCGTGAACATGGCCATGCTTGACGCCCTGGAGTTAAGTGAGTGCCTGACCTGCGAGCAGTTCCCAACCGTGCAGGCAGCCATTGCCCACTACGAGCAGCACATGCGCCAGCGTGCCTCGGCCGTGGCCCAGGAAACCCTGGAGCAGACCGAGCGGCTGCACGCGCCAGGGGCGCTGGGGTACCTGGTGGAGCTGTTTGGGGCGCCGCATGGCTCGATGCTGTAATGATGAGAGTACGTTATGCCAAGCGCAGCTGAGGCCTATCGCGTGCTGCAGCAACCCCTAATATTTGGATTGCTAGCCCAAGCGAGATACCTCGGCTGCGCTTGGCTTGGCGTTATTTATCCACTTCAGCTAAACCGGTAACCGTACCTTTGCGCGCACCTACACCCTTCTTGCCTCGCGTTATTTTCAAGCTCACCCCACCCTGAGAATAGGCCCGAAACCCCCGTGCCGCCGCTTCCCCCCGGAAGCGTGCGGCTTTTCTTTTGCCTTTTTCTCCGCTATTAATGTCTTCGCTTTCCGCTTATTTCTCGCAATACAAAGCCAATCCTAAAAACGAAATTCTCGCCGGCCTTACCACCGCATTGGCCCTAGTGCCCGAGGTAGTAGCCTTTGCGCTGCTGGCCCACATCAGCCCGCTGGTGGGCATTGGGTCGGCTTTTGTCATCTGCTTAATCACAAGTGTATTCGGCGGCCGGCCGGGAATGATTTCGGGGGCTGCGGGCTCGGTTGCGGTGGTCATCGTGGCGCTGGTGGAGCAGCACGGGGCCGAATACCTGTTTCTGGCCGTGGCTCTCATGGGTCTGATTCAAATTGCCATCGGGTTGCTGAAGCTGGACAAGTTCATTCGGCTGGTGCCGCAGCCGGTGGTGTATGGCTTCGTGAATGGCCTGGCCGTCATCATCTTCATGGCGCAGCTGGAGCAGTTCAAGGTGCGTGATGCGGCTGGGGCCGAGCACTGGCTCACCGGTAACGCATTGCTGCTGATGGCGGGGCTGGTGGCCCTCACGATGGCCATTGTGTACTTTCTACCGCGCCTCACGAAGGCGGTGCCGGCCTCGCTGGTGGCCATCGTCGTTACGTCGGCGCTGGTGATTTTCGGCGGGCTGCAAACCAAGGCGGTGGGCGACATTGCCTCCATCGCGGGCGGGCTGCCCAGCCTGCACCTGCCTCAGGTGCCCTTCACCTGGGCCACGTTTGCGCTGGTGCTGCCCTACGCCTTCATCATGGCGCTGGTGGGCCTCACCGAAAGCCTGCTCACCCTCACAGTGGTGGACGAGATGACCGACAACCGAGGCCGCGGCAACCAGGATTGCGTGGCTCAGGGCCTGGCCAACGTGGCCTCGGGCCTGACTGGCGGCATGGGCGGCTGCGCCATGATTGGCCAGACCATGGTCAACCTCGAATCGAGAGGGCGCGGGCGGCTGTCGGGCGTGGTGGCGGCGGTGGCGCTGGCTTTGTTCGTGGTGGTGGGCGCACCCGTCATTGAGCGGCTGCCGCTGGCGGCGCTGGTGGGCGTGATGTTCATGGTTGTCATCGGCACGTTTGAGTGGGCTAGCCTGCGCATCCTGCGTCGCATGCCCCGCACCGATGTGCTGGTGATGCTGCTCGTGACGCTGGTCACGGCCGTGTCGCAGAATCTGGCGTTGGCCGTGCTGCTGGGCGTCATCGTATCGGCGCTGGCCTTTGCCTGGGAAAACGCCAAGCGTATCCGCGCCCGCCACCACCTCGACGCGGCCGGCGTGAAGCACTACGAAATCTACGGCCCGCTCTTCTTCGGCTCAGTGCAAGCCTTCGGCGAGAAGTTCGACGTGGCCCGGGACCCGGCCGAAGTCATCATCGACTTCCGCGACAGCCGCGTGGCCGATATGTCGGCCATCGACGCCCTCCACAAGCTGACCGAGCGCTACCACCGCGCCGGCAAAACCCTGCACCTGCGCCATCTCAGCCCCGATTGCCGCCAGCTCCTGAGTAACGCGGGGGCACTGATTGAGGTGAACGTGGAGGAAGACCCGCAGTACGCCGTGGTGGGGGAGGAACGGGCGTATTGAGGCCGGTCAATTCACGCAAACATCCCCACCGCATTCTTGCTCGGTAGCGCGGTCTTGCCAGTCAGCAGCAAATCCACTTGCCGCGCCGCCTCGCGGCCTTCCGAGATGGCCCAGACAACCAGCGACTGGCCGCGGCGCATGTCGCCGGCCACGAATATGTTGGGTTGGTTCGTGACGAAGGTTTTATCGTTGGCCAGCACGTTGCCGCGCGGGTCGAGGTCGATTTCCAACTCGTTCAGAAGCCCGTCCATGCGGGGACCGGTGAAGCCCAGGGCCAGCAGCACGCGCTGGCAGGGAATTTCACGGTCGGAATCGGGCACTTCCTCGAAGCGGATGCGGCGGCCCAGCACGTCGGTTTCCCAGGTCACGTCGCTCACGCGCAGGGCGCGGAGGCGGCCGGCCTCATCGGCCAGGAATTCCTTGGTGTTGATGCCCCAGTAGCGCTGGCAGCCTTCTTCGTGCGAGGTGCTGCTGCGGAAAATGTGCGGTTCCTGCGGCCAGGGTGTGTGGGCGGGGCGTTCGGTGCCGGGCTGGTGCATGAGGGCAAACTGCGTGATGGACCGCGCCCGCTGGCGGTTGGCCGTACCCACGCAGTCGGAGCCCGTGTCGCCGCTGCCGATGACTACCACGTCCTCGCCCTCCACCCAGATGGGCGCATCGGTCAGCGCCAGTTCGCTCACCCGGCGGTTGTGCTGGGTGAGGTAGTCCATGGCGAAGTGGATGCCCGGCAGCTCACGGCCGGGAATGTTGAGGTCGCGCGGCACGCTGGCGCCGCCGGCCAGTACCACGGCGTCGAAATCGCGCCGGAGCTGGGCCAGCGACACGTCGCGGCCGATTTCGGTGTTGCAACGGAAGCTGACGCCGTCCTCCTTTAGCAAGTCGATGCGGCGGTCAATGACCCATTTATCGAGCTTGAAATCGGGGATGCCGTAGCGGAGCAGGCCGCCGGGCCGGTCGTCGCGCTCAAATACCGTAACGGTGTGGCCAGCTCGCGCCAACTGCGCCGCCGCCGCTAGCCCCGCCGGCCCGGAGCCCACCACGGCCACCGACTTGCCCGATTTTAGGACCGGGGCGGTGGGCTGCACATACCCCTTGGCGAAAGCAATTTCGATGATGTGCTTCTCGATTTCCTCAATGGCGACCGGGCTGCTGTGGATGCTGAGCACGCAGGCCGCCTCGCAGGGCGCGGGGCAGATGCGGCCGGTGAATTCCGGGAAGTTATTGGTGGCGCTGAGAATCTGGTAGGCGTCTTCCCACTTCTCCTCGCGCACGGCGTCGTTGAATTCGGGGATGATGTTGCCCAGTGGGCAGCCCGAATGGCAGAACGGGATGCCACAGTCCATGCAGCGGCTGGCCTGCTGGGTAAGCTGGGACTCGCTATAGGTGCCCACGAATTCGTGGTTGTGGGCCACGCGCTCCCGCGGCGCGGCTTTGGGCGGCAGCTGGCGGGCGAATTCTTTGAAACCGGTAGGATTGGCCATGGTCTTAATATCTTGTTCAGCTGGCGCGCGTCTCTGACGCATGCCGACTGGTTTCGAGCCTCAGGCTCGGGGATGGAACGATGGTAATGCAGGGCGTGCAAGCACTTGTGCGGCGGCGAGCCAAAGGCTCGAACTCAGTCGTCACGCGTCGGAGACGCGCGCCTGCCGTGTTATCCCACCTCCGCATACCTAGCCTTTTGCAGCACCTTCTTGTACTCGCTCGGAAACACCTTCACGAACCTCCCGGCTTCCTCCTGCCAGTTGCCCAGCAAAAACGCCGCTACCTGGCTGCCTGTCAGCGCCACGTGCTGCCGGAGCAGCTCCTGAATTTGGTCCTCGTCGTCGGCGTCCAGCGGGTCGAGCTCTACCATCTCGGGGTTGCAATTGGCGGGGAAGGTGCCGTTGGGGTCGTACACCCAGGCAATGCCGCCGCTCATGCCGGCGGCGAAGTTGCGGCCCGTCTGGCCTAGGATAAGGGCGCGGCCGCCGGTCATGTACTCGCAGCCGTGGTCGCCTACGCCTTCGACAACCGCCGTAGCGCCGGAGTTGCGCACCGCAAACCGCTCGCCGGCCTGCCCGCGCACGAACAGCGCGCCGGAAGTGGCCCCGTACAGCGCCACGTTGCCGATGATGATGTTTTGCTCGGGCACGAAGTGGGCGGCGGGGGAGGGGAAGATAGCCAGTTGCGCCCCACTCAGGCCCTTGCCCACGTAGTCGTTGGCCTCGCCTTCGAGCGAGAACGACAGCCCCGCTACGCTAAACGCGCCAAAGCTCTGGCCCGCCGAGCCACGGAAGCGGTAGTTGATGGTGCCCGCAGGCAGGCCGGCAGCGTGGTAGCGCTTGGCAATCTCATTGGAAAGCAGCGTGCCGATGGTGCGGTCGATGTTCTGCACCTCGAACTCGGCAAAAACCGGCTTCTGCTCGTTCAGGGCCGGCTGGGCGTGGTCGAGCAGCTGCCAGTCGAGGATGCCGCGGATGCCGTGGTCCTGTACCTCGCTGTTGTAGAGCGTGCCGCCGGAGATGTTCACGGCGGGGTGCAGCATGTCGGCCAGGTTGAGGTGGCGGGCTTTCCAGTGGGTGATGCCCTCGCGCACTTTCAGGAATTCAGGGCGGCCCACCATCTCGTTGATGGTGCGGAAACCCAGCTCGGCCATGATTTCGCGTAATTCTTCGGCCAGGAAGCGGAACAGGTTCACGATGTGCTCGGGCTGGCCGGTGAAGAGCTTGCGCAGCTCGGGGTCTTGGGTGGCCACACCCACGGGGCAAGTGTTGAGGTGGCATTTGCGCATCATCACGCAGCCGCCGGCCACCAGCGCGGCCGTGGCCACGCCCCATTCCTCGGCCCCCAAAAGGGCTGCTACGGCCAGGTCACGGCCGGTTTTCAGCTGGCCGTCGGCTTGCAGCACCACGCGGCTGCGGAGCTGGTTGCGCACCAGCGTCTGGTGGGCTTCGGCCAGGCCCAGCTCCCAAGGCAGGCCAGCGTGCTTGATGGAACTGATGGGCGAGGCGCCCGTGCCGCCGTCGTAGCCGGCAATGAGGATGACGTCGGCGTGGGCTTTGGCGACGCCGGCGGCGATGGTGCCCACGCCCGCCTTGCTCACCAGTTTCACGTTGATGCGGGCGGCGCGGTTGGCGTTTTTCAGGTCGAAGATGAGCTGGGCCAGGTCCTCGATGGAATAGATGTCGTGGTGGGGCGGGGGCGAAATCAGGCCCACGCCGGGCGTGGCGTGGCGCACCTTGGCAATCCACTCGTCTACCTTGTGGCCGGGGAGCTGGCCGCCCTCGCCGGGCTTGGCGCCCTGAGCCATCTTGATTTGCAGCTCGTCGGCGTTGGTGAGGTAGTGGGCCGTGACGCCGAAGCGTGCCGATGCCACCTGCTTGATGGCCGAGCGCATGGAGTCACCGTTGGGCAGCACTTCGTAGCGTAGCGGGTCCTCGCCACCCTCGCCGGTGTTGCTCTTGCCGCCGATGCGGTTCATGGCAATGGCCAGGGTGCTGTGCACCTCGTGTGAAATCGAGCCAAACGACATGGCCCCGGTCGCAAACCGCCGCATGATGCCCTCGGCCGGCTCCACTTCCTCCAGCGAAATAGGGTCACGGTGGCGGGCGAAATCCAGCAGGCCGCGCAGGGTGAACATGCGCTCCGGCTGCTCGTTCACTAGCTTGGCGTAGCGCTGGTAGGTGGCGTAGTTGTTCGTCCGCGTCGCCAGCTGCAGCAGGTGCACGGTTTCGGGGTTGAACATGTGCGCCTCGCCGCGCCGCCGCCAGTGGTAGAGGCCGCCGTCGGGCAGCAAGGTCTGCTCCTCGGGCGTGGTGGTTTTGAAACCTTGAAAGTGCTTGTAGAGCGTTTCGCGGGCAATTTCATCGAGCCCCAGCCCGCCGATTCGCGTTACCGCGCCGCAGAAATAGGCGTCCACCACGGCCTGGTTCAGCCCCAGAATCTCGAACACCTGCGCGCCGTGGTAGCTCTGCAGGGTCGAAATGCCCATTTTCGAGAAAATCTTCAGCAGGCCGTCGCACACGGCTTTTATATAATTGTAAGTCAGTTGCGCCTGGTCGAGCGAGGTGTTCAGGTGGCCCGCCTCGCGCATAGTGCGCACCGTGGACAGCGCCAGGTAGGGGTTGATAGCCGTGGCCCCGAACGACAGCAGGCAGGCGAAGTGGTGCACTTCCCACACGTCGCCGGCCTCCACCACGAGGCCCACCGAGCCCCGGCAGCCGAGCTTGATGAGGTGGTGATGCACCGCTGAAACCGCCAGCAGCGAGGGAATGGGCGCGTGCAGCGAGTCCACCGCGCGGTCCGATAGAATCAGCACCTCAAACCCGTCGTGCACCGCGTCTTCGGCGTAGCGGCACAGGCGGGCGAGGCCGCGTTCCAGCGCGCCGGGCAGCCCGTCGGCCTTAAAATAGGTTTGCAAAGTCTTGGCATTGAACATGCCGGTGTCGATGCTGCGCAGCTTCTCCAACTCCAGGTTGCTGAGGATGGGCTGGCGCAGGGCCACGCAGTGGCAGTGGTGTTTGTCCTCGTCGAGGATGTTGCCGTTGTTACCCAGGAAAGTCGCCAGACTCATCACCAGCCGCTCCCGGATGGGGTCGATGGGCGGGTTGGTCACCTGTGCGAAAAATTGCTTGAAGTAGCTGCTCAAGTGCTGCGGCTGGTCGCTCAGCACAGCCAGCGGCACGTCTACGCCCATCGAGCCGATGGGCTCCTTGCCGTCCAGCGCCATGGGCGTAATGAGCACGTCTATGTCCTCGCGGGTGTAGCCGAACACCTGATGGTACTTGAACACGGCGTCGGCGGCCAGCTCCGTGAACATCTGGCGCGGCTCGGGCAGCTCTTCGAGGCGAATCTGGTATTCGTTTAGCCACGCGCCGTAGGGCTGGCGGCCAGCGGCCTGGGCTTTCAGCTCCTCGTCGGTGATGATGCGGCCGGCCACGGTGTCGACCAGCAGCATCTTGCCGGGCTGCAGGCGGCCTTTCTGCACCACCGTGGCCGGGTCGATGTGGAGCACGCCGGCCTCGGAGGCCACCAGCACGCGGCCGTCGGTGGTTTCGAGGTAGCGCAGCGGGCGCAGGCCGTTGCGGTCGAGCATGGCCCCAATCTGCTGGCCGTCGGTGAAAATGAGAGCCGCAGGGCCGTCCCAGGGCTCCATAAACGTGGCGTGGAACTCGTAGAAAGCCTTTTTGAGCGGGTCCATCTGGGTGTTGCCGTCCCAGGCTTCTGGCACCAGCATCATCATCACGTGCGGCAGCGGGCGGCCCGAGTGCAGCAGGATTTCCACCACATTGTCGAGACAAGCGGAATCCGATTGTCCGGCGTCGACCACCGGCAGCAGCATGTCCATCTCTTCGGCCGAGAAGTAGGGCGACACGTAGCTGCGCAGCCCCGCATAAAACCAGTTCAGGTTGCCGCGCAGCGTATTTATCTCCCCATTGTGTGCCAAAAACCGGAACGGCTGGGCCAGCTTCCAGCTCGGGAAGGTATTGGTCGAAAACCGCGAGTGCACCAGCCCAAACGCCGAAACCACCCGCTCGTCGCTGAGGTCGGGGAAGTAGCCGCGCACCTGGTAAGTAGTCAGCTGGCCCTTGTACACAATGGTTTTGCACGAGAGCGAGGCGAAGTAAAACACGTCCATCGCGGCCGTCACCGTCTCGCGCACCGTCTTAAAAATTAGGCGGCGCAGCACGTAGAGCTTGCGCTCGAAGTCCTCCGGATTGGTAATGCCCGCCGGCCGGCCGAAAAAGACCTGTTCCATCACCGGCTCGGCCGCCAACGCCGTGGGACCGATGCCGGTCGGATTCACCGGCACCGGCCGGTAGCCCAGCAGCGGAAACCCCAGCCGTGCGGCGGCCCCGTTGATGACCTCGCGGCAGGCTTCGCGCAGCTTTTCATCCTTCGGCAAAAAGCCCATGCCCACGCCGTAGCTGCCCGGCTCGGGCAGGCGAATATCCAGCGCCACGCATTCCTGCAGCAGAAACCAATGCGGAATCTGGATGAGCAGGCCGGCCCCGTCGCCAGAGTCGGCGTCGCAGCCGCAGGCGCCGCGGTGTTCCATGTTTTCGAGCATGGTCAGCGCATCGCCGATAGTCTGGTGCGTTTTGCGGCCGTTGAGGGAAGTGATGAAGCCGGTTCCGCAGGCGTCGTGCTCAAATTCGGGGCGGTAGAGGCCCTGGGCGGCGTTGGGGTTCATGCGAAACAAGTTCAAGGTGAACGGATTATCCGCGCCAATTGCTGGTGCGGAAAAGTAAGTTACACCGGAAGCCGCAGGAATTTTAGCTTCATGCAAGAAATTCAGATTACATTTTCGCAAAATTATTTTTTGACCTCAGATATAAGGGCCTCAAACGTTTGTGGCTATTTATTCTGAACAAATAGCCTCTTAATGCAAGGCCTGGTGCCCATTTTATTCGCTTCGGTAGCCGGAATGGGGCATGCATTCGAACCCGACCATCTGTTGGCCGTAAGCAACCTTATTTCCCGTCGCGATACCCTGGCCGAGGCCATGCGCGACGGCATCTATTGGGGCCTGGGCCACACCACCACGCTGGTGGTCGTGGGCAGCATCATCCTGCTGGGCCGCGTCACGTTCCTCACCTCCGGTTACTTCGAAGCTGCCGTGGGGCTCATGCTCGTCGTCATGGGCATCAGCCGCCTGCTCGACCAGCGCCGCCCGCCCGCCAGGGTGCGCCCCGGCGTGGCCCCTTCGCGCGCCGCCTACGCCGTGGGCCTGCTCCACGGCCTGGCCGGTAGCGGCGCGTTGGTGCTGCTGGTGATGAGCGAAATCCGCGACCCGTGGCTTAGCGTGCTCTACTTCGCGGTGTTTGGTATCGGCTCCATTCTGGGCATGTTCATCGTAGCTGGGCTGTGCAGTGTGCCCTTCACGAAGCGCATGCGCATTAGCCGGGTGCTGAAGGTCAGCACCGTTACCTTGTCCTCGCTGCTGTGCATTGGCTATGGCGGCTGGATGATTTACGGGAACGTGCGATGGTAGAACGTCAGCTCAAAACGTCATGCAGAGCGCAGCGAAGCATCTCGCGTGCAGCACTAAATAATGACATCGCGACGATTGAATTACTCCCCCACGCGAGATGCTTCGCTGCGCTCTGCATGACGCTCTCCCGCTGACGCTCTTTAGCCTTACCACTCTTCGCCCATGCACCTCGCCCCCAAAGACCTCGATAAGCTCATCCTCCACCAGGCCGGTTTTGTGGCGCAGAAGCGCTACGCCCGCGGCCTGCTCCTGAACTACCCCGAAGCCCTGGCCCTCATCGCCACGCAGCTGCTGGAGTTCATCCGCGACGGCGAGCGGGTGGCCGTGCTCATGGACAAGGGCAAGCAGCTGTTGGGCCTGGCCGACGTGCTGCCCGGCGTGGCCGACCTGCTCCACGAAGTTCAAATTGAAGGCACCTTCCCCGACGGCACCAAGCTCGTGACCGTGCACCACCCCATCTGCCGCGAAACCGGCGATGCCGCCCTGGCCCTCTACGGCTCCGGCCTGACCCGCGCCACCGCCCCGGCCGCCGCGCCCGCTGGCCCGCCGCCGCCCGGCGAATACTTGCTGGCCGACGGCGACATCATCCTCAACGAAACCCGCGCCACGGTGACGGTCGACGTCGTGAACATGGGCGACCGGCCCGTGCAAGTCGGCTCGCACTACCCCTTCTTCGAAACCAACGCCGCGCTGCATTTCGACCGCGCGGCGGCCTACGGGTTCCGCCTCAACATCCCGGCCGGCACCGCAGTCCGCTTCGAGCCCGGCGAACGCAAGCGCGTTACATTGGTGGCCCTCAGCGGCGAGCGCATCGTGTACGGCGGCAATGGCTGGATTGATGGGCCGCTGGATGAGGCGGGAAAGAAAGAAATAGCAGTAGAAAAATTCAGCAGCTAATTATGAATTCATATTTTATCCTTTGGCCTACTGACTGGTGCAAACGGTTGGTACAGGTCAATGATTACGGCCCTTTTGAAGTAGTCTATGGTGGGCCGCACACTTCTGTACCCTCTCTAGGCAAGGTTGCTGCTGGTGATTTCATTTATCCCGTTTCAATAAAAAACGGGGAGTTATTTATCCTCGGTCGAATGCAGGTTGAGCGCATTACAGAAGCTGATGTCTATTTGAAAGAGCAGAATATAATCAGGCCCTATGGTGAAATGTGGGACACTTTAGCTACTGAGCTGCTGAAGACGCGGCCTGATTTGGGGCTTCGTATTCCAAGAACCTGCATCGATAATGTCGCAACAGGCAATGGAACAAAATTTAGGTTTGACTTTAGCGTGCCAACAGAAGTAGCTGATAAGCTGCTTTTAGGACCAAAAGCTGGTCAGGAAAAAGGCCTTTCAAAAAGTAAAGACGGCAAATTGTCTCACGTCGCTTTGCAAGGGCATTATCGCCGACTAAGTGCTGATTCTGCTGCTATTGTGGCTGACTTGATGCAGACATTTTAGTGCCTCCTTGACAACATAAACTCCGGAAATATGTCCCTCCCCATCTCCCGCCGCGCGTATGCCGACATGTACGGCCCAACCACCGGCGACCGGGTGCGCCTCGGCGATACCGACCTGCTGATTCAGGTAGAAGAAGACTACTGCGTGTACGGCGAGGAATGCAAGTTCGGCGGCGGCAAGGTGCTGCGCGACGGCATGGGCCAGGCCGCCGGCATCGGGCCAGCCGACGCGCTGGACCTCGTGATTACCAACGCGCTGGTGGTCGACTACACCGGCATTTACAAGGCCGATATCGGCATCAAGGGCGGGCGCATCGTGGGCATCGGCAAGGCCGGCAACCCGCACCTCATGCCCGGCGTCACGCCCGGCATGGTGGTGGGCGTCACCACCGAAGTCATTGCCGGCGAAGGCCAGCTGCTCACGGCCGGCGGCATCGACTGCCACATCCATTTCATCAGCCCCCAGCAGATTCCGGAGGCGCTGGCCTCGGGCGTCACCACCATGATTGGGGGCGGCACCGGGCCGGCCGCGGGCACCAACGCCACCACCTGCACGCCCGGCGCCTTCTACCTCGAAACCATGCTGAAGGCCACCGAGGCCTACCCGCTTAACTTCGGGTTCCTGGGCAAGGGCAATGCCTCGAAGCCCGAGGGCCTGCGCGAGCAGGCCGAGGCCGGGGCGCTGGGCTTCAAGCTGCACGAGGACTGGGGCACCACGCCGGCGGCCATCGACCAGTGCCTGAGCATTGCCGAGGAGTACGACGTGCAGGTCTGCATCCACACCGATACGCTGAACGAGAGCGGCTTCGTGGAAACCAGCACGGCCGCGTTCAAGGGCCGCACCATCCACTCCTACCACACCGAGGGAGCGGGCGGCGGCCACGCGCCCGACATCATCAAAATCTGCGGCGAGCCGAACGTCATTCCGTCGAGCACCAACCCCACGCGGCCCTTCACGGTGAACACCATCGACGAGCACCTCGACATGCTCATGGTCTGCCACCACCTCGACCGCAACATCCCCGAAGACGTGGCCTTCGCCGAAAGCCGCATCCGGGGCGAAACCATTGCCGCCGAAGACATCCTGCACGACTTGGGCGCGCTGAGCATCATTTCCTCCGATTCTCAGGCCATGGGCCGGGTGGGCGAGGTCATCACCCGCACCTGGCAAACGGCCCACAAAATGAAGCAGCAGCGCGGCGCCCTGCCCGAAGATGCGCACCATCAGGCCGACAACTTCCGCGTGCGCCGCTACGTGGCCAAGTACACCATCAACCCGGCCCGCGCCCACGGCATCTCGCATGAAGTCGGCTCCGTCGAAATCGGCAAGCTGGCCGATTTGGTGCTCTGGAAACCCGCCTTTTTCGGCTCGCGCCCCGAGATGATACTCAAAGGCGGCATCATCGCGCAGGCGCAGATGGGCGACGCCAACGCCTCCATTCCCACGCCGCAGCCCTCGTTCTCGCGCCCCATGTTCGGCGCGCTGGGCGGGGCAATCGGCAAGAGTTCGATGGTGTTCGTATCGGCCGCCTCGGTTGAAAAGGTGCGGGCCAAGTATGGCCTGACGAAGCAGGTAGTAGCCGTGAAAAACTGCCGTAACATCGGCAAAAAGGACATGGCCCTGAACGACTACCTGCCCAACATTTCCGTCGACCCCGAAACATACCGCGTGATGGTAGATAGGGTGCATCTGACCTGCGAACCAGCCGCGAAGCTGCCGCTGGCG
The DNA here is from genome assembly GCF_015694735.1 of Hymenobacter properus. Taxonomy (GTDB): domain Bacteria; phylum Bacteroidota; class Bacteroidia; order Cytophagales; family Hymenobacteraceae; genus Hymenobacter; species Hymenobacter properus. Next base: position 1,054,048 of record NZ_JADQDP010000002.1, read on the forward strand.
CAGCTGTATAACTTGTTTTAGAACTGTAGCGTGGACTCTGCGAGTCCGCGCCCAATTGAACGTCCTGCAATGCGCGGACTCGCAGAGTCCACGCTACGTCCTATGCACTTCGCCCGCCTCCTGCACCTCGTCGATTCGGCCATTCCCACCGGCTCGTTCGCCTATTCCTATGGGCTGGAAAGCAGCATCAGCCTGGGCCTTATCCGAGACGATGCCGGGTTGCGCCAGCACCTCTACGCCTACCTGCAGCAGGCCGCCAGCTTTGAAATTCCGTTCCTGAACGCCTGCTTTCACCTCGACACCAATCGGGCCGATATGGCCGCCGAGTACGACGCCCAGTTGCTGGTGCCCGCCCTACACCGAGCCAGCGCCGTGCAGGGCCGCACCTGGTTGAAGCTCCTGGCCGGCTTTTACCCGGCGGCCGACATCGAACGCATCAGCCACTGGTTTGCGGCCGGGGAGGTGCCACCGCACTTCACGCTGGCGTTTGGGCTGGGGCTGCGGGCGGCGGGCTACGCGCTGGCCGAAACCGGTACTATGTACCTGCACATGCTGCTGCGCGACCAGCTCAGCGCTGCCATCCGCCTCGGGTTTCTGGGGCCGCTGGAGGGGCACCGCTTGCAGCACGATTTCTACGCGGTGTTCGAGCACCTGCTGGCGGGGCAGGAGGGAAAGGGCTACCGTGAGGCCAGCCGCTCGGCATTTGTGCTCGATACGGCGCAGGTGCTGCACGAGGACCTTTATTCGCGGCTGTTTCAAAACTAGCCTGCCCGTCATGCAGAGCGTAGCGAAGCATGACGTGTTGAATTAACCACTAACCGTTAACCATTATAAACATGGCTTTTGTTGAAAAACTTGCCCTTCTCCTCCACGGCCACCAGCACGAGGCCTACGAATCGCCCGGCGACTTCAACGAGCGCGAAACCCGACGGCTGCCCAGCCACCGCAACTTTCGCAAGCGGGCTTTCACGGTGGGCATCGGCGGGCCAGTGGGCACGGGCAAAACGGCGCTGCTCAAGGCCTTGTGCGAACGCATGCGCCACGAGTTCGAGCTGGGCGTGGTGACGAATGACATTTTCACCCGCGAAGACGCCGAGTTTCTCATTCGCAACAGCGCCCTGGATGAAAACCGCATTGTGGGCGTCGAAACCGGAGGTTGCCCGCACGCCGCCATTCGCGAGGACATTTCCCTGAATATGGACGCGTTGGAAGGCCTGATGCAGCGCTTCGATTACGGACTTGAGTACCTGTTCGTAGAGAGCGGCGGCGACAACCTGGCCGCCCACTTTAGCCGCGAGCTGGTCGATTATTCCATTTATGTCATCGACGTGTCGGGTGGCGACAAAATCCCGCGCAAGGGCGGCCCCGGCATCACGCAGTCGGACTTGCTCATCATCAATAAAATCGACCTCAAAGACCTCATCAAGGCCGACCTCGGCGTGATGGAGCGCGACTCGAAGAAGATGCGCGGTGAGGGCCCTTTCCTGTTCGCCCGCGCCATCGACGGGCACGGGCTAGACGAGATTATTGCCCACATTAAAGACGCCAAAGCGCGGGCATTGGCCGCCGTGCGCGAAGACCGGCGCTAGTATTTCCGCGCCAGTGGATTGTACCCCAGCAGCCATTCATTGGCCAGACCAGCCAGCAGTGCATCGCACAGCGGCTGCAGGGCCAGGCGGCTGTGCGCGGCGGCCCGCAACACCCATACGTTTTCCCGCGCACGCGTCACCGATACCATAAATTCCTGACCTGCAAGGGTGAAATGGGGCTCGGTGCTGCCGGGCATCTGCTGGCGCGTCAGCAGCTCGGCAAGGAGTTGGACGCGTGCGTCGTGGGCGCTGCCCACTACAAACACGGAAAAGAAGGTTTGATAGCCCGCGAAATTGGCTGGCGAAGCGGCAATGTGGTCTTCGGGTTGAAACGCAAACCGGTCCAGCAGTACCAGCCGGCCGCCCACCCGCACGCGCAGCTCCGAATGCAGCGACGTAAAGGCGAACCGTTCGCCCTGGTCCATGCGGCCGGAGTGAAACCAGTCGACCAGTACCAGCAGCGACGATGGATGCAGCTGCCACTCCTGCACCTGCCGGTAGCGGCTGGCGGCCTGCGGCACCACCGGGTCGGGAAAAACCACGGCCAGGGCATTTTCGGCCAGCTCGCCCACGGTGTGCTGCTCGGCCACGGCCCCATCGATGGACCGAAAAACCCGGGTACTGGCCTGCGTGCTGATAATGAGCCGCGCCTCCGCCTGAACCGACACGCGCAGGCGAATAATATCGCCGGCCACCAGGCCGCCGCCGTAGCTGCTCAGCACCACGTGCGCCGCCCGGCCGTGCGAGGCGGGTTGCAGCAGCTTCAGCGGCTGGATGTTTTGGCAGGCCACCAGCCGCGAGCGGCCGCGCACCTCGGCCACGTCCAGCACACTCCAGGCGGGGGCGGCGGGCGAAGGAAGGGCTAGCGAAAGGGGAGAGGTGGCCGAGTCAACAGTCATAAGGCTGCGAAGTACGGCCTTCCAGCCCGCCTGCCCAGCATTCTGATTCCTGGCTTTTGGTGAGAGTTTGGCTGGTAGCGTGGAGCGCGCACTTTATAATTCGCGTTTCGCTGCCTTTCCCAGCTTATTCTACCGTCAGGTCTCGCCATGGAAAGCAATACCCAACGGCCCAATCACGTTTTCGAAATAGCCCGGTTACCTGTATTTTAGGGCCTTGCCGCGCTTTCACTTATGCAGAATTATTACCGCCTGCTGGGCGTGGCCCCCACGGCCACGGCGCAGGAAATCACCCAGGGCTACTTGCAGCAGCGCACCCGCCTCAAGCGCCTGGCCGCCCACGACCGCGCCATGAAAGCCCGCCTGGCCGAGGTCGAAACCGGCTACGAAATCCTGGGCCACGCACGTCGCCGTGTGGCCTACGACCTGCTCCTCACCCAAGAGCCCGCCGCGCCACCGTCGGACCGGCAGCGCGATGAAATGCGGCTGGCCCGGTTAGCGCGCCTGGCCCGCAGCTTCAACGTAGCCGTGCTGGCCTGCTGCCTGCTGCTGGGGCTCGACTGGGGCCTGCCGCTGCGCCACCTTGCCCACGAAACCGTGCGCAGCCGCTTCCCTATTTCGGTATCGGTGTCGCTGTCCGACCCGCAGATTGCCTACCGCGTGCGCACCGAGCACGCCGTGTTCCGGCTGCCTAGTGCCATCAGCCACCGGGTGCGGTCCGGGCAAACCATCGAGGTGTGGCAAACGCCGCTGCTAGGGGTGGTAAGCAAGGTCAGCTCGGCCGAGTCGCCCGATGGGCCGGCGCCGTTTCAGCCTTATGCGGGCACCATCTACGGCACGTTTTTTCTGCTGCCAGTGCTGCTGGGGGCGGTGGCCGGCGTGGGCGTGTGGCCAGGCCTGCGAGCCGAAACTTACGTGAACACGGCTGTCGTGAGCGGGTTATTAACCGTGCTTACACTCGTCATTCTCCTTTGTTTTTGACGTAGAACCACCCTGGACGCGTAGCCCGCCGTCGGGCTTTGCCGTACTTGCAGCCGGATATCACCCTTTTGTTTTCAGTTTTTCATGTCATTCACTTCCGCGCAGCCCGAAGATTTGCTGTTTGATGCCGCCCGCCGCGGCGATGTAGCCACCCTACATGAGCTGCTGGGCCAAGGCCTCGACGTCAACACGGCCAACGCCAAAGGCTTTACGCCGCTCATCCTCGCTTCCTACGACGACCACTACGACGCCGTGAAAATGCTGCTCAACGCCGGCGCCGATCCCAACATTCAGGACGTCACCGGCAACAGCGCCCTGATGGGCGTCAGCTTCAAGGGCTACCCCGACGTGGCCCGCCTGCTCATCGAGCGCGGCGCCGACCTCAACCTGCAAAACGGCAACGGCGGCACCGCCCTCATGTTTGCCACCATGTTTGGCCGCAACGCGCTGGTGCGCCTCCTCCTCGAAGCCGGCGCCGACACCACCATCAAAGACGTGCGTGGGCTCACCGCCCTGCACCTGGCCGGCCAGCAAGGCAACGAAGAAGCCTGGACGCTGCTCGGCGGCGCCCCGCCGGAAGCATAGGGCCTCTAAAAGGCTTATAATCTGAGAGAAATAAAAACGTCATGCTGCGCGCAGCATGACGTTTTTAGTAATGATGACGCCTAGCCCCGGCGGCTGGTGCATTGCTGCCGCACCTCGTCAAGGCGCTTGGCCAGGGCCGCCACCTCCTTTTCGTTATCGGTATTGAGCGAGAGGGTGATGGTGGCCGCCAGGCCCGATGCGGCCTTGCCCTTGTGGTTTTCGCGGCGCTTTACGGTGAGCTCGTAGTAGCGTCCGCCGCCTTTCTCGTGCTCCTTGGCGGCGTAGGTCACCGAGCCCACTTCGGCCCATTCCTGGGCCAGAGTGAGCTCCAGCTCCACGTTTTCGTCGCTGCGGAAGCCCCAGCTGCTGCCGTTTTTGCTGTTGCTTATCGCAATGTTGGTGGTGCTGGTTTTGTCGGGCTTGCGGAATTTGCGAATGGTTTGGCGGAAGCCGCAGTCGGCCAGCGACACGCGCACTTCGGTATCATCATCCTTGGATTTGGGGTCGGCCATGAGTTGGTTGAGCCGGGCCGTGAGGGCTTTTACCTCCGCTGCCGGGGCTTGGGCCTGGGCCGCGCGGCCCAGCAGCAGGGCGCCGGCTAATAAGAACATTGATTTGAGCATTTGCAGAAAGGTGAAGCGTGCCAGAAAAAAGCGCTGTGGCGCCGGCCCCGCACGCGCAAGACCGGTACCACAGCGCCAGATGCACGCTGCGCGGCCCCGGTTGCCCGGCGCCGCTAAAAAATTGTTAGTGAATGCTTAGCCGATGCTGCGCACCACGCCGCCATCTACCCGCACAGAGGCGCCGTTGGTGGCCGCCGCCAGCGGACTGCACAGAAAAGCCACCATGCTGGCCACCTCATCGGTGCTGATGAAACGCTGCAGCAGCGAAGTGGGACGGTCGTTGCGGAAGAAGTCGTGCTCGGCTTCCTCTCTGCTCTTGCCCTCCCCAGCCAGCTTTGCAATAAATTCCTCGACCCCCTCCGAGGCCGTGGGGCCGGGCAGCACAGAGTTTACGGTGACGCCGGTGCCCTTGGTGAGCTCGGCCAGGCCGCGGGCCACGGCCAGCTGGGCCGTTTTGGTGGTGCCGTAGTGTATCATTTCCTGCGGAATCTGCAGGGCCGATTCGCTCGAAATAAACAGGATGCGGCCCCAGCTCGCGGCCAGCATCTGCGGGAAATATTGGCGCGAGAGGCGCACCCCGCTTAGCACGTTCACCTCGAAGAAGCGCATCCAATCCTCGTCAGGAATGTCGGCGAAAGGCTTGGGCTCGAAAATGCCCACGTTGTTCACCAGCAGGTCGACGCGGGGCACCTCGCGCAGCAGGTGCGCCACTTCGTCGGCCTTACCGAAATCGACGGCCACGCCGCGCACCCGGGCCTGCGGCGTCTCGGCCAGAATGGCGGCGCGGGCCTCCGCAATGCGTGCTTCGGTGCGGCCCGTAATAATGACTTCGGCGCCCTCGGCGGCCAGGCGGCGGGCAATGGCCAGCCCTATGCCAGCAGTGGAGCCCGTGACAAGGGCCAGCTTATCGGTGAGTTGCAAATCCATGAAATAGCCAGGAGAAAATGAAATTCACTCCTAAACCAACCAACCCCGGAATAGTATGCTGCCCCGTGCCAATAACATTGAGCGCTGCGCTTCCTTTTAGCCAGCCGCCGTGCCGCGCAGCCAGGCATCGGCTTTTTCTGCGGTGTCGAAGTACCGGAACTGCAGGGCCGGGCCCATGTCGGCGCCCACGGCCCGGGCGGCCAGCCGGCTAAGCGGCGTGGTAGCCTCCACAATGGCGCAGCGGCTGTAGCCCACCTCGGCCACGGCGCGGGGCATCCAGTCGTGCGCCAGCCAGGTTTGTACCTCCAGCGGCATGGGCGGGCGCTGGTTGTGCACGGTCATCAGGGCAGTGCAGCGGTGCTGCTGCATGGCCTGCAGCACGTGCTCGTAAATGGCGCGCAGCTCGGCGACCGAAGCCGTCAGGGGCTGCCAGTCGAGCCGCACGTATCCGGCTGATAAGTAGGAAATAGACGCCGCCGGATTGCTGAAATAGCGCAGGGTTGAATTCACCCTGCAAAGGTAAAGCTGTTTGTGCGCTGCTACGCCAGCCACAACGCCGCTAGCGCCAGCAGCGCGGGCAGGGTTTGCACCAGCAGGATGCGCCGGCCGGCCGTGGCCGCTCCATATAGCCCCGCTACCGCCACGCAGCCCAGGAAAAACGTGGCTACGTAGCGGTGCCAGGCTGGGTCGGCAATCAGCAACGACCACACCAGGCCGGCGGCCAGAAAGCCATTGTACAAGCCTTGGTTGGCAGCCAGCACTTTGGTGGGCTCAAACAACTCGGGCCGCAGCGAGCGAAAAGTTCTTGGCCCACGCGTGGTCCAGGCAAACATTTCCAGCCACAGGATATAAAAGTGAATGGCAGCTACGAGGCCGATGAGAACTTGGGCGAGCAGGTGCATAGCGGGGGCGAAGTGGTTAGGATGGGCCAACTTACGGTTATTTCCGGGAAACCCGCGAGGCCCCTATTATCTCTGGCTTCGCCCGTGGCCGGGGCCGCTTACAGCGGCAGGTGGTAGCCCAGCGTGAGCGTGAGGGTGCTGGCGCGCACCTTGTAATCGTAGGCCTGGTTGTTGAACTCCACTTGCCGCACCAGCGGCGTGAGGCCATAGGCGTAACGCAGCTCCACGTCGAAGTGCTTGCCCCAGCGGCCCACGCCGCCGTGCAGCTGCCACTGGGTTTTCTCTGGGGCTTGGTCCATCACGTAGGCGTAGCTGCTGTTGGCGCCGTCGGTGGGGTTGGGAGCGGGCACGGCGTCGTTGCCGTGGCGGAAGGCCACGGCGGGCCCAAACAAGGCATAGTATTGTTGCTGGGGCCCGAAATAATAGCCGCCCAGCGCGCTGCCGGCAAACTGCCGGGCGTGGAAACTGATTTTTGGCCGGCCACTGAACAGCGACCCGTAGCCCCCGCCGCCGCCGGGGTATTCAAAAGGAGCCGAAAAAACTTCCTGGTAGCGCAGCTCGGGCTGGGCAAACCAACGGCCGCGCTGTACCCGCGTGAGCAGGGCCGCCGACACTGCCCCGCCGAGGCCGCCGGTGGGGGCCAGGTACGAGCCCTGCGACATATCCAACTGCTGCATGGCGCCGGGCGCCAGGCTGCTGCCCAGCCCGGCCGAGAGGCCAATGAACGTGGCGCGCTGCGGCGCTTCCTGCCCGTGGGCCAACGGGCTGCTGAAAAGGGCCGCGCACAGCAGGCCCAGGGGGAAGAAGCGCGTCCGGCGCGTGGCGGGAGTGAGGTTGGTTTCCATGCTGGCAAACGTACAGGAGCCGTATACCCGCTTGCCAATCAACTTTTGGGTTTTTGGGACTTTTGAATTAAGTAATTTTCCCTGCTTTTATGCGTGTAACTTACTGAATTATAATGAAAATATGACTGAATAAGCAATTGTGAAAAGAGACTTTAAACTTCGACTTTTTTGGTGTGCTAAGTGGTGTGCGTAGGCGTTTGGCTGCCTGGAGGTGCCCTGTATAAAACCAAAGCGGCCTGGAAGTATTTCCAAGCCGCTTTTTAAGCGCCGCCAGCAGTGAGCCGATGCGGTTCAGTTGACTGGAGTAGGTTTGGCCCTGCCGGTCGCGTGGGTGCGGGAGTGGTGGGCGCATTGAGCATTCAAGCAACCCCAGTGGCAAGCCGGGAGCCGGCATCGGTCGGGGAGGGGCAACGGGCAAAAAGAAGGCCCGCCGGTTGGGGTGGGCCTGGAGGAAAGATAGTCGCTACTGAGCCTGTTGCAGCCTCCGTTGCCCCCGTTCCGGGGGCAGGGGCGCAAGGCGTCGAGGTCGGCGTTGAGGCGGTTGAGGGCAGCGAGGAGGAGCATGGGGATGGAGGCTGCAATCCAGATGAGAAGAAGCGAGTTGCTACCGAAAACGCGGGCTAGTTCACGAAATGCTTGGCCCAGCGAAGTTCAAGAAACAGGCTGATGCCGACAGCTATGCTGCAATAGCTGAATAGCATCAGCAAATACTCGGTCTGTGCTACTACAACAAACCCTACCACTGGCAGCAACACTCCTGGGCCCAATACGCCACAAAGCGCATCATAGGCGACGGCACGCCAGTGTAACAACCGAAGGTAGTTTATGGCATCGGCGGACGTTGAGAGTTCTACTTTGCATAGCCTGCCTACGCGGGCCAGCGTTGCAATCAGAAGAACCAAGTAGCCCCAATCCTGTTCAGCCCAAAACTCGTGCTGCCGCAGATAGAGGTAAACAAACCCTTTGTATAACAGAAAAAATACCAGCAGAGGGAGAAACGTGACGAGCAGGCTTCTGGAAGTGTAGTAGGGCTTCATGTACTGCCGCTTGAAAGGTGGCTTTGGTTACGCCCTATTGTTTACCTACTCCCCCAGCTTCTCCAGAATCTCCAGCGCCGCGGTGGCGATGACCGTGCCCGGCCCGTACACACCGGCCACGCCCGCATCGTAGAGGAACTGGTAATCTTGGGCGGGGATGACGCCGCCGGCAATCACCAGAATGTCTTCGCGGCCCAGCTGCTTCAGCTCCTGTAGCAGCTGGGGCAGCAGGGTTTTGTGGCCGGCGGCGAGGCTGCTCACGCCCACCACGTGCACGTCGTTGTCGGCGGCCTGGCGGGCCACTTCGGCGGGCGTTTGGAACAGGGGGGCGAGGTCGACGTCGAAGCCAACGTCGGCGAAGCTGGTGGCAATGATTTTGGCGCCGCGGTCGTGGCCGTCCTGGCCCATCTTGGCTACCAGCATGCGGGGGCGGCGGCCTTCGCGGGCGGCAAAGGCATCGGCGGCGGCGCGGGCCTGTTCGAAGGCTTCGTTGTGCGACATTTCCTGCGAATAAACGCCCGCCACGGTGCGCGTGGTGGCTTGGTGCCGGCCAAACTGGGCTTCCAAGGCATCAGAGATTTCGCCGAGGGTGGCGCGGGCGCGGGCGGCGGTCACGGCCAGGGCCAGTAAGTTTTGAGAGTTGAGGGTTGAGGGTTGAGTTTCGTTCTGGCTGGAATTGCCCAGGTCCTCAAGGCGGGTGCCCGCGGCTTCGGTAATCGCGGCCAAGGCCACTTTCACTGCCACCTCGTCGCGGTTGGCACGCACTTGCTTTAGGCGGGTAATCTGGCTGGTGCGTACGGCATCGTTGTCGATGTCGAGCACTTCGACCTCCGTTTTCTCGGTGGTCTGGTACTTGTTCACACCCACGATGATTTCCTTGCCAGAGTCGATGCGGGCCTGCTTGCGGGCGGCGGCTTCCTCGATGCGCAGCTTGGGCAGACCGGTTTCGATGGCCTTGGCCATGCCGCCAAGGGCTTCTACCTCCTGAATGAGGGCCCAGGCCTTATCGGCCAGCTCGTGGGTGAGGGTTTCGACGTAGTAGCTGCCGCCCCAGGGGTCCACTACTTTAGTGATGTCGGTTTCGTGCTGCAGGTAGAGCTGGGTGTTGCGGGCAATGCGGGCCGAGAAGTCGGTGGGCAGGGCAATGGCCTCGTCGAGGGCGTTGGTGTGCAGGCTTTGGGTGCCGCCCAAGGCCGCGGCCAGAGCCTCAATGGCCGTGCGGGCCACGTTATTGTAAGGGTCCTGCTCGGTGAGGGAGTAGCCCGAAGTCTGGCAGTGCGTGCGCAAGGCCAGGCTCTTGGGATTGGTCGGGTTAAACTGCTTAATGAGCTTGGCCCAGAGCAGGCGGCCGGCGCGCAGCTTGGCAATCTCCATAAAGTGGTTCATGCCAATGGCCCAGAAAAAGCTCAGGCGCGGGGCAAACTCGTCTATCTTCATACCCGCGGCCAGGCCGGCGCGCACATATTCCAGGCCGTCGGCCAGGGTGTAGGCCAGCTCCAGGTCGGCGGTGGCGCCGGCTTCCTGCATGTGGTAGCCCGAGATGCTAATGCTGTTGAACTTGGGCATCTTCGCCGCCGTGTAGCTGAAGATGTCGGCGATAATGCGCATGCTCGGCGCGGGCGGGTAGATATAGGTGTTGCGCACCATAAATTCCTTCAGAATGTCGTTCTGAATAGTGCCCGACAGCTTTTCCGGGCTCACGCCCTGCTCCTCAGCCGCTACAATGTAGAAGGCCAGTACCGGCAGCACCGCCCCGTTCATGGTCATGCTCACCGACATCTGGTCCAGCGGAATCTGGTCGAAGAGGATTTTCATGTCCTCCACCGAGTCGATGGCTACGCCGGCCTTGCCCACGTCGCCCTGCACGCGGGGGTGGTCGGAGTCGTAGCCGCGGTGGGTGGCCAAATCAAAAGCCACGCTCAACCCCTTCTGCCCGCCGGCTAGGTTGCGTCGGTAAAACGCGTTTGATTCCTCGGCCGTCGAGAAGCCCGCGTACTGCCGGATGGTCCACGGGTTCTGGGTGTACATCGAGGCGTAGGGCCCGCGCAGGTAGGGCGCCTGCCCCGCGCCGAAACCCAGGTGGTCGAGGCCGGCCACGTCGGCCGCCGTGTACACGGGCTTAATGGCAATGCCCTCAGGCGTGGTGGTAGCGGCAGTTTCCGAAGCGGCGGTAGCGGCGGGCGCCGCGGCGGCGTTGTAGGGAATGGAAGAGAAGTCGGGCTTCATAGGTGGGAAACGGCAGGTGGAACGTCTGTCATTGCGAGTGGAGCGCAGCGCAACGCGGCAATCCGTCCTCTCAATGCGCTAAGCCCCGAGATGTGAGAAGCGCTTTTTGGAGACGCTTCTTTTGTTTAAATAAAAGGTCTGACTCTCGTGAAAGAGTTTGTCACATTATTAGGTTGGTCGCTGAGAACAGAACGGATTAGCTACGCTGTCCTTCGGTTGCTGCTGGCTTCGCCCTCGCAATGACAGGCGGGGCGCTTACCGCCCCTGCAGGCGTGCCAGCACTTCCTCCGTGGTATAGCCCTGCACCTTCATTTCCTTGAAGCCGAACACGCGCACGGCCTCGTGCAGGGTGGCCAGGTCGGAGCTGAGCAGGGCGGGGGGGATGAAGTGCTGCTTTTCGTGCGGAATCTGGTAGATGAAGCGGGCAAACTTCTGGAACTGCTCGGGCGTGGCATACATCAGTGTGGCCTCCTCGGGCGAGGAGTAGAGCACCGACAGCGTGCCCGGCGGGTGGCTGGCCGCTATTTCGGGCCGTTCGTGCGGCATCAGCATCTGCACGAAGGTTTCCATAATCACCTGGTTGGTGTTGGTGCCCAGCAGCACCACGGCGGCGCGCTTGCTTTTCTTCTCGCGGCGCTCGAAGTGCAGGGCCGTGGCCAGGCGCAGCACCTCGGTGGGGTAGGCCGCGCGGGTCACGTCGAAGGTCGAGGAGCGCAGCAGCTTCTTGGGGTGAAAGCTGAATTGTTCCCGCTGGTTCTGGAAGCGGTTGGTGCCCACTATCACCTGCTGGCCGCTGGCAATGCGCCGGAACGTCTCGGTGGTCACGGCCTTGATTTCGTCCAGCATCTGCCCCCGCGCCGCCGGCAGCCCCCCGGCCGTTTCCACGCGCTGAAATTGCAGCCAGGCTTCCTGGGCCAGCTGGTCGGTGAGGGTTTCAATGAAATAGGAGCCGGCCGCCGGGTCCTGCACCTGGCCCAGGCCCGATTCCTCGCGCAGCAAAATGGATAGGTTACGGGCCAGGCGGCTCGAAAAGTCGTTGGCTTCGGCAAACAAGGCATCGAAGGGGGCTACGCTCAACGAATCGGCCCCGCCCAGCACCGCGCTCATAGCTTCGGTGGTGTGGCGCAGCAGGTTGGTGTGCGGGTCCAACGTGGTCATGGTCCAGGAGGCCGTGGCGGCATGGATGCGCAGGTTGGCATTGAGCGAAGCCGGCAGGCCAAAGCCGTGCAGCAACGTGGCCCACAGCCGGCGCAGGGCCCGTAGCTTGGCAATCTCGGGGAAGTAGCTGGGCGTGACGGCCACGTGCAGGTGCAGGGCAGCAGCCACTTCGGCCAGGGTGGTTTCGGCGTCGGGCAGCTCGGCCAGCAGGGCGGCGGCGGTGTTCAGCGTGAAGGCAATCTGTTGCACAGTGGTGGCCCCGCGGTTGCCAAAAAACGCTCCGTTTACGGCCAGGGCGCGGAAATCGGGCATGCCCGAGCTCAGGCGCACGCAACGGCGCAGGGCAGCACGGTAGTCGGCCAGCTCGGCGCCCTCGGGCACGGGGCCCGGCGCAAAGCGCAGGAAGCCGCGAAACGCCGTGCCGGGCGCCGCATCCACGAGTTGGCTCAGCAGCACATCGGGCTTGTCGGCCACGGTGTAGCCCACAAAGGTGCGGGCCAGTGGCAGCTGCTCGGCCAGGTAATGCGCGGCGAACGCCGTGGCGTCGGTCAACAGGAAATGCACGCCGTCGGCGCCGCCGGCCAGGGCCAGCACGGCCTGGTCTACGGCCGCGCGGCCGTCACCGGCCGGCACCGGTATGGCCGGCACGTTCAGCCAGGGGCTCACGGGGTGGGGCAGGGGCGCGGGCGCGCCGCCCAGCGCCGTCAGGGCTTCGCGGTGGTAGAAGGGCTCCACCGTGAAGCCATCGGGCAAGGGCCAGCGCAGGGCGGCTGGGTCCTGGCCCTTGAGGTCGCGGGCGAGGCGGGCCTGCCATTCGGCGGTGGTCACGGCCGGAAATTCAGCAAATGAAACAGAAGGCGCGACCGGGGTATCGGACATGGACATTAAATTAACTTTTCGCGGGGGCTTGCTGCTGGCTTCGCGAAACCAGAGCCAGCCGAAAACAGGCCGAAAGATACCGCCGCTGGTGCGAAGCCGCCCGTGCCGGCATACGGCAGGCGGATTCACCGCGTAGCTTTGCAGAAACCTTGCTCCGGCCTTACGTGCCGGGCCCGTTTCCGTTATTTTCATGCTGCATCATTCGTTTCGGACTGCCCTTGCTTCCGGCCTGCTAGCCCTGACACTTGCCGCCGGCTGCCAGCGCGCCGCTTACGCGCCCACGGCTCATTTTGCGCCCGTCACCAGCCAGCCGGTGGGCAAAGCCCAAGTCGAAGACCCGGCCGTGGCGGCCCTCATTGCGCCCTACCACGACAAAGTGACGTCCCAAATGACCGCCGTGTTGGGCACCGCGCCCGCCCCGCTCACCAAAGGCCCCGGCGAAAACCTGCTGTCCAACTTCGTGGCCGACCTGCAGCGCACGCGCGCCAGCCAGGAGCTGAAACAGCCCATCCCGTTGGGCGTGATGACCAACGGCGGCCTGCGCGCCGGCTTCGCGGCCGGGCCTGTCACGCTGGGTTCAGTATTTGAGCTGATGCCCTTCGAGAACGAGCTGGTGGTGCTCGACGCGCCCGGCCCGGTGGTGCAGCAGCTGTTCGACTACGCTGCCCACAACAAAATGGCTGTGTCCGGTGCCACCTACACCATCACTTTCGATGGCCAGCCCAAAGACATCCGCATCGGCGGCCAGCCCTTCGACGTGAACGAAAACCGCACTTATCCCATTGCCATTTCCGATTACCTGGCCACCGGCGGCGATAACATGGCGTTTTTCAAAACCATTGTGCCCCGCCACACCAACGTGCTGCTTCGCACCGCCATTGCCGACCACATCCGTGCGCTCACCAAAGCCGGGCAGCCGGTCACGGCCCGCATCGAAGGCCGGATAAAGGCCAATTAAACAGTTAGCAGTTAGCAGTGAACAGTTAGCAGTTCACTGTTGGCTGTACAAGGATTTCTAATTCTTTGCTAACTGTTCACTGCTAACTGATAACTGCTTTTATGAAGCGCCGCGAATTCCTCCGCAATTCCCTACTAGGCACCGCCGGCCTCACTGTGCTGGGCGGCCTTACCAACTCGGCCGAAGCCGCCAAGGCCCCGCTCAAGCTCACCATCCTGCACACCAACGACATGCATTCGCGCATCGAGCCCTTTCCCGACAACGGCGGGCAGTGGGCCGGCATGGGCGGCATGGCGCGGCGCGCGGCCCTCATCAAGGACATTCGGGCCAAAGAGCCCAACGTGCTGCTCCTCGACTCGGGCGATATTTTCCAGGGCACGCCCTACTTCAACTTCTTCGGCGGCGAGCTCGAATACAAGCTCATGAGCCAGATGGGCTACGACGCCAGTACCCTCGGCAACCACGACTTCGACAACGGCCTGGAAGGCTTGCAGAAACAGCTGCCCAACGCCACCTTCCCCTTCCTCATCGCCAACTACGACTTCTCGAAAACGCCGCTTGCCGGCCGCTTCGCGCCCTATAAGGTGTTTGAGAAGCAAGGCATCCGCATCGGAGTGTTCGGGCTGGGCATTGAGTTGAGCGGCTTGGTGGCCGACAAAAACTTTGGCCAGACCGTGTACCTTGACCCTGTGGCCAAAGCCAAGGAGATGGCCGCCCAGCTGCGCGGCCCCGAGCGCTGCGACCTGGTTATTTGCCTCTCACACCTCGGCTACAAGTACGAAAATGCCAAGCTCGACGACCGTAAGCTGGCCGCTCAGGTGTCGGGCATCGACCTCATCCTCGGCGGGCACACCCACACGTTTATGGACGCCCCGGAGCCCATCACCAGCCCCGACGGCCGCGCTACGCTCATCAACCAGGTGGGTTGGTCGGGCATCAACCTGGGCCGGCTCGACTACGAATTTTCGCCCAAAACCAAGCGGGCCGGGCTGGCGCAGGCGGCGGTATTGCCGGTGCGCGAAATAATTGGTTAACCGGGAATCATTTCCGGACGGTGCTGACGTTAAAGGGCACTTCGGCAATTGGCCGGAGTGCCTTTTGTTATTTTTTTTCAGCCTGAGCTACCACACCAATGGCAAGCGCCCGTTAAAAAGTCTGAGGAAGCTTTCGATGGGTTTGGCCAGAAAAAAATGGCATTGACCGAATGTGGTACGGTCCTGCTAGAACTAGCGAAAAAGCAAGGGCAAACACGCTTTTTTTCTCGCGAAGTTTTCCACAATTTTGTCCCCCCCTAAAAAATAAAGCTCCTTCTATGGAGCTATTTCGGCTTCCGTTTTTGTTGCCGGCCTGCGCCGGATTATTGTCTAACTGCTCTCATGCTCAAGGATTTTCGCACGGTTTGGGCTGGCTGCCTGCGCAGCATCTCGGCGGAAATCGGGGAGCAGAGCTTTAAGACGTGGTTCCAGCCCATTGTGCCGGTGGAGCTTAAAGGCAACGTGCTGACCATTCAGGTGCCGAGCGCCTATTTCTACGACTGGCTGGAGGAGCACTACGTGGACGAACTGCGCCGCGCCCTCTTCCAGCAGCTGGGCCCCGAAGGCCGCCTCGAATACAGCGTAGTGGTAGACCAGGGCAACTCGCAGTCGCAGCCCAAAACGCTGCACCTGCCCCCGCCCCGCAAAGCCGCTGCTCCCGACCCGCGCGACACGCCCCAGGCGCCGGCCCCCCAGCCCGCACCCGTCAGCAACCCGCTGGCAGGCAGCGCCCGCGCCGGCTCGGCCCGCTACGTGAACTCGGGCGCGGTGCGGGCTGCGCAGCGCAGCAACTTCGGCACCAATACCCTGGCCGGCGTCGAAACCGTGGCCCCGCCGCGCAACCCCTTCGAGCAGGCCAAGCCCATGGACGGCAACATCGTGCCCTCCCAGCTCAACGGCTCTTATACCTTCGACAACTACATCGAGGGCGACTGCAACCGTCTGGCCCGCTCGGCCGGCCTCGCCGTGGCCAACAAGCCCGGTACCACCAGCTTTAACCCGCTGATGGTGTACGGCGGCGTGGGCCTCGGCAAGACGCACTTGGTGCAGGCCATCGGCAACCACATTAAGGCCACGGCGCCCGAGCGGTTTGTGCTCTACGTGTCGGCCGAGAAGTTCACCAACCAGTTCATCGACAGCGTGCAGCGTGCGCAGGTGCAGGACTTTGCAAACTTCTATCTGCAGGTCGATGCCCTGATTCTGGACGACGTGCAGTTTCTGGCCAACAAGGGCAAGACGCAGGAGATGTTCTTCCACATTTTCAACCACTTGCACCAGTCGGGCAAGCAGATTGTGATGACTTCCGACCGGCCGCCCAAAGACCTGCAGGGCCTGGAGGACCGGCTGCTGAATCGTTTCAAATGGGGCCTGACGGCCGACGTGCAAAGTCCTGACTTCGAGACGCGGGTGGCCATCATCCGCAACAAGATGGAGCAGGACGGCATCGACATTCCGCCAGACCACGTGGTGGACTACCTGGCCAATTCGGTGCACACCAACGTGCGCGAGCTGGAAGGCGTCATTGCCTCGCTGGTGGCCCAGAGCAGCCTCAGCCGCCGCGACATCGACTTGGAAATGGTGAAGCAGGCCCTGCGCCACATCATCGAAGAAGTAGAAGCCGAGGTGAACCTCGACTTCATTCAGAAGACTGTGGCCGCGTATTTCAACATCTCGGTTGATTTGCTCAAGGACAAGACCCGCAAGAAGGAAGTGGTGACGGCCCGGCAGGTGGCCATGTACTTTGCCAAGCACCACACGGCCCACACGCTGAAAACCATTGGCTTCCACTTCGGCGGCCGCGACCACACCACCGTGATGCACTCGGTGCAAACCGTGTCGGACTTGGTGGATTCGGATAAGAAATTCCGCGACCAAGTGGACGAGCTGCGGAAGAAGTTCGCCAAGAAATAGGCAAATTCTGCCTAAAAGAAAGAGGGCTGAAGACAACCTGTGTGTCTTCAGCCCTCTTTTAATTTCGGGGAGAGGTAATCAGGACGCCGCTGTTGGGCTTACTTCCTGCAGGGGCACGTTGTGCTTGGCGGCAAACTCCCGCACTTGCTCGCGAAAGCTCAGCTTGCGGCGCTTGCCTTTTACCTCGCGCAGGTTGAGGGCGTAGATTTCGCCGTCTTTCTGGCGCACGCGCAGCACGGCGGGCTTCAGCTCCAGCGCGGCAATGTTTTCGGCGGCGAATACCTGCTTGGGGCGGAACAGACCGTTTTTGTGCACGATGTAGCCGGGCGTAAACTCAAGGTAGCTCTGGGTGCCGAACACAGGCGCGTTGTTTACCAGCACATAGCCCAGGTAGACGAGGGTGAAAACCAAAAATACCCAGTGCAGGAAATGGAAGTCCGTTGCCCCGCTGTTGCTCAGGATGCCAAACAGCACGTAGGCCAGCCAGAAGACGCCGATGGCAATCTGGCCCCAGAACGGGACGCGGGAGTTGTTGGCGGGGCGGAGGCGGATGCGGGTGGTACCAGTGGGCATAGCTGCAAATTTAGGGCGAAGATTTTTTGTATAGGAGGCACCGGCTCAAAAGCAGAACGTCATGCTGAGCGCAGTCGAAGCATCTCCACTGCAATAGTAAACCCAATCGGCTGGATTAGTTATGCGGCAGAGATGCTTCGACTGCGCTCAGCATGACGTCTTTAAGGCTTGAGCTGAGTGACAGCTGCTACCCCACAAACTTGGCTTCCAGCGTCATTTTGGGCACGGCGCTGAGCACTTTTGAAACGGGGCAGTTTTCCTTGGCATCCTCGGCGTGCTTCTGGAAGTCGTCGGCGGTGATGTTGCCGCCAGTGACGTGGCCTTCGGTGCTCACGTGGATGTGCTCGATGACGGGATGGCCGTTGTTGGGGTTCATCGTCACGGTGCTGGTGGTTTTGATGTTCTGCACCTGGTGGCCGTGCTTGGTGAGCACGCTGGTGAGGTACATGGTGTAGCAGCCGGCGTGGGCCGCGCCGATGAGTTCTTCGGGGTTGGTGCCCTGCTTGCCTTCGAAGCGGCTGCCCACGGAATAAGGAGCGTTGAGGGCGCCGCTTTCGGTGGTGAGGGTGCCGCTGCCTTTGATGTCGCCGTTCCAGACGGCGGTGCCTTTGTGGTCTGCCATGATGTGATGAATTTGAGGTTTGGTGAATTGGTAAGTTGTGGTAACGACGGCAAAGTAGAGAGGTTGCCTGGACAGTAGCCGAAGAAAACGCCCAACGTACCTTCGCGGCCCTGCCAACGACGTTTTTACTCGGAATTATGGGATTGAAAGCCACGCTGAGCCGGCCCCTGGCCCGCTACATTGCCCGGCGCTACCAGCGCTGGCAGCACCGCCCCGAAACCACGCAGCGCGAGTTGCTGGCCCGGCTCGCGGCCACGGCCGCTGGCACCGCTTTCGGCCGGGCGCATGAACTGGGGGGCGTCCGCACGCCGGCCGATTTTGCCCGGCAGGTGCCCGTGCGCGACTACGAGGCCCTCAAGCCCTGGTTCGACCGCACCCAGGCCGGCGAGGCCGACGTGCTATGGCCCGGCCGGCCGCTTTACCTGGCCAAAACCAGCGGCACCACTTCCGGCACGAAGTACATCCCCATTACCAAAGACAGCATCCCCAACCATATTGATGGCGCCCGCGATGCGCTGTTGTATTACATCTATCGCACCGGTCGCAGTCAGTTTCTCGATGGCAAGCTGATATTCCTCTCCGGCTCCCCGGAGTTGGAAATGCACCACGGCATCCGCACGGGCCGGCTTTCGGGCATCGCCAACCACCACGTGCCGGCCTACCTGCGCCGCAACCAGTTACCCACCTACCAGACCAACGTCATCGAAGACTGGGAAACCAAGCTGGAGCGCATCGTAGATGAGACGCTGGGCGCAAAAATGACGCTGATTTCCGGCATTCCGCCCTGGGTGCAGATGTACTTCGACCGGCTCACGGCCCGCACCGGCCGCCCCGTCAAGGACCTGTTTCCGGATTTCAACCTGTTCGTATACGGGGGCGTCAACTTCGAGCCCTACCGCGCCAAGCTCTTCGAGAGCATTGGCCGGCCGGTGGACAGCATCGAGCTGTTTCCGGCATCTGAAGGCTTCCTGGCCTTCCAGGACGAGCCCGGCAACCCGGGCCTGTTGCTGTTGCTCAACAGCGGCATATTCTACGAATTCATTCCTTCCGAGCGGTTTTTCGAGCCCGACGCGCCCCGCCTCACCATCGGCGATGTGGAGCTGGACCGCAACTACGCCGTGGTGCTCACCTCCAACGCCGGTCTGTGGGCCTACTCGCTCGGCGACACGGTGCGCTTCGTGAGCCTCCGGCCGCACCGCGTGGTGGTCACGGGGCGCATCAAGCACTTCCTGTCGGCCTTCGGTGAGCACGTGATAGGGGAGGAGGTAGAGCAGGCCCTGCGCGAAGCCATGCGACAGTTTCCCGAGGTCGAAGTCACCGAATTCACCGTGGCCCCTTTGGTGAGCGACGACCCCGCCACGCCCTCGCGCCATGAGTGGCTGGTGGAACTCGGCCGCGCGCCGCAGGACGCCGACACATTCGCTGCTGCGGTGGATGCGGCCCTGCGCCAGCGCAACACCTACTACGACGACCTGCGCCGGGGCAACATCCTGGTGCCGCTACTCCTCACGCCGCTGCCCGCCGGGGCCTTTCAGCGCTACATGAAAAGCCTGGGCCGCCTAGGCGGGCAGAACAAGGTGCCGCGGCTGGGGAATGATAGAAAGGTTGCGGAGGGATTACTGCATAGCTGATGCGCCTCGCCTTCGACCTGGATAACACCCTCATCCGCTGCAGCCATGACTTTCCGCTCGAAAAGCCTCAGCGCCGCTTCTGGGCAAAGCTGCTGCGCCCCGAGTCGCTGCGTCACGGCATCAAAGAGCTAACCGACTACTGCCGCCAACGTGGCTGGGAAGTGTGGGTGTACACCACTTCGTACCGCAGTGCCTGGCGCATCCGGCGCATCTTTTGGCTGCACGGCATCCGGCTCGATGGCGTGGTGAACCAGCCGCGGCACGACCGCGAAGCGCGGGCCCGCTGCACCAAGCATCCGCCCAGCTTCGGCATCGATTTGCTGATTGACGACTCGGAAGGCGTGCGTCTCGAAGGCGAACGGCACGGCTTTCGGGTGCTGGTGGTGAAGCCGGAAGATGAGCGGTGGGCGGCGAAACTGCGTGCCGTGCTGGATTCATTCTAACTTCGCTCCGTGCTCAAGTTTCTTAGCGTTTTCTGTGGCTGGCTGCTTTCCGGCAGCATCAGCCAGGCGCCGCCCTCGTCGTTCCCCGATACGCCCGCGATAACTGAAAATTCGGTTGGGCGAGCCCGCATCGGCATGCCCATTGCGCAGCTCCGGCAGCTTTACAAAGGCTGCACCTTCACGCCGGTGCACCTGCTGGCCTACGGCTTTGATGACACCAACGCCAAACCCGGCGGTGTGATGGTGAAAAAGGGCAGCCAGCAGCTGTTTCTGTATTTCCCCGATTGGCAGACCAAGCAGAAAGTGGCCGGCTTGCTGGCATTTCACCCGTCCTACAAAACGGCCAAAGGCATCCACCCGGGCTCCACGTCGGGCCAATTGAAAACGGCCCTGCCCACCGTGCGCGTGGTGCCCAACATGATGCTGCCGACGTTTCAGATTGCCTTTGTGGGCGACGTCGAGAAACCGGGTATAGAATACATCTTTTCCAAGCAGCCGGCACTTGCTAAATACGTGGTAGCCGACGAACCCACCAAGTTAACTGCGCCCAACGGCCGTATTTCGTGGATTCAGATTCACCCCAATCCATGACCAAACCCGCCCTTCACGCCTTCTGCCAATCATTCATCGAGCAGCGCATAGCCGCCGCCCGCACCGCCATGCAGGCCGCCCAGGAGTCTTCCTCTTCCGAGACCAAGAGCAGCGCAGGCGACAAGTATGAAACCGGCCGCGAAATGGCCAATGCCGAGCGCGACCGCAACGCCGCCCAGATGCAGCAGGCCCAGCAGCTGCAAGCCGAGCTGGCCCGCATTAATCCCGACGCGCCCTGCGACACCGTGCGCCCCGGCGCCCTCGTGAGCACCAGCCTGGGCCGTTTTTATATCAGCATCAGCGCCGGCAAGCTGGACGGAACGGACGTGTTTGCCGTATCGCCTGCCGCGCCGGTGGCTGTGGCCCTCAAGGGGCTACGGGTGGGGGAGAAGGCCGCTTTCAACGGGAAAACGGTGCGGGTGCTGGCAATAGAATAGTTACTTCCAGTCCGCGCCGCCGTCGGCGGGCTTATCGCCATCGGGCCGGATGAGCTTGAACTCCACGCGGCGGTTCACCTTGGCGTCGTCGTCGGTCAACTCGTCTTTCAGGGGCTTGCTGGAGCCATAGCCGAAACTCTCGATTCGGTTGGGCGCGAGCTTGCCTTTGCGCTCAATGTACTTGCGGATGGCCTCGGCGCGGTCCTGCGACAGCTTTTCGTTCACCTCCGGGTCGCCGCGGCTGTCGGTGTGGCCCGTGATGCTGAGTCGGAATGCCGGGTGGTCGACTAGGAACAGCGCAATGCGGTCGAGCGTGGGATACATGCTGGGCAGCACGTTGGCCTTGGCCGGCTCAAACTCCAGGTTCTTGAAAATGAGCGGCAGCTTGTAGTCGATGCTGTTGGTAAGCAGGGTCATTACCGTGTCGCCCTTCAGCGCAAACTGCTTTTCTACCGAGAAAAAGTCCGGGCTCTGAATGAGCATGGCATAGTGCGAGCCCTCAATCAGCTCAAAATCAAACGTACCGTCGGGCCGGATGAACTTGCTGGCCACTTCGATGCCATTATCGGTATCGATGATGCTCACGATGCCTTTGAGCGGCTTGCTGCTCACCGAATCCACCAGCGTGCCCTCCACGCGGGTAGTGGCCAGCGGCTGCGCCTCCATGGGCAGCGGGAAGGAGTAAAGGTCAAGGTTGTTGATTTCCTGGGCCTCCGAGCGGGCGTAGTAGAGGTTTTTGCTTTCGCGGTCGATGGTGAAGTAGTACTCCGAGCCCTTGCCGTTCACCAGCGGGCCAATGTTTTTGGGCTCCTGCCAGCGCCCGCCCACGCGGTAGGTTTTGTAGATGTCGAAATCGCCGAAATTCAGCAGCTGCCCGCGCGAGCTGAAGTACAGCACGTGGTAGAGCGGGTGATAAAACGGACTCACCTCGTTTTCGCGGGTGTTGATGACCGGGCCCATGTTCTCGGCCGGGCTCCACTGCCCGTTTTTCAGCTTGTGGGTGAAGTAGATGTCCGAGAGCCCAAAGCCGCCCAGCCGGTCGGAGGCGAAGTACAGCGTGTCTTCGCCCTGCGAGAGCGTGGGCTGCGAGTCCCAGGCAAAGGAATTGACCAGCGGACCCAGGCTTTTGGGCGTGCCCCACTTGCCGTCTTTGCCGCGGGTGGCGGTGTAGAGGTCGCAGTTGCCGTGGCAGGTGCTGCACTCGCAGCGGGCAAAGTAGATGGTTTTGCCATCCTTGCTCAGGCAGGCCGAGCCCTCGTTGTTGGGCGAGTTGATGGGCTTGGGCAGGGGCTCGGCGTCGGTCCAGCTCACGCCCTCGCGCCGCGAGGTATACAGGTCCTCATCCACCACGCCGGTGATGCCGCGGCGCTTGCGCTTGCTGCTGAAAATCAGGAGCGAGTCGTTGCCACCCAGCGCGGGCCCATAGTCGGGCGCCTTGCTGTTGATGGCGTCGCCCATGGTGGTGTACACGCCTTTGGGCGGGTGGAAAGTGTTGAGGTTCTTGCGGTATTCCACCAGCTCGTAGTACGTTTTCAGAGGCACGTACAAGTCGGTGTTTTTCTGCTCCAGCGAGTCGTAGTACAGCTGAATCTTGGTGATGTCCTTGCGGCTGTGCTTGAGGGCCAGGCGGAAATAAGCCTTTGCCTTCACGTTCTGGCTGTCGCGCTCCAGCAGCTGGCCCAGGCGCCAGAGCATGTCGGTGTTCTTCTCGAAATTGACCGGTCCGAACTTGGCCACGTAGTCTTCGAGCAGCAGCCGGGCCGCGTGGTACTGCCGCCGCTTTTCGGCCTTGTCAATGGCCTTCAGAGCCTTCTTATCCTCAAAAAGCGGGTAGCGGTTGATGAACACAAAGTCAGGCGTGCCGTCGGGGCGCAGGTGCAGCTTGCGGCTCACGCGGCTGTTGAGGCCGCGCACCCGGTAAGTACCCGGCGCAATGGCTGGTTTGGACGCCGCGGCTTTGGCAGGCGCAGGCTTGTTGCCCAGCTTTTTAGGAGCCGCCGAGGCCCCGCCGCTGGTGGTATCGGCCGAGGGGGAGGCCGCAGCGGGAATGCGCTTCACGGGCCGGCGCTGGGCCCAGCCCGTTTGCGCCGCCAGCAGCCCGGCAAGGAGTAGAAAAAGCATCGTGCACCGACGCAATAAAAAGGGCATTAGTAGAGTAATAAAAATAATTGGAGGCGCAAGTTGCCACCAATTTAGCGATTTATGCCGCGTGAAGGAGTGGCGCTTGGCCCAGCAGTGCGCCGCTTTGTCGGAATCCGGCGGCTGGCACGGCGCTTGACGTCCAAACGCGGTGGGAAGCCGTACCTTGTATTCCCCCTTTCACAAAGCCGTGGGCTGCCAATGTGGCACCCGCCGCCGTTGTTTCCGGCTTTATTCTCGTCCATGCGCCTGGCATCCGTTTTTTCTTCGGCTTTGCAGCCCCTGCAAGCCCTCAGCGACCCTCATTCCCAACCCGAAGCCATTGCCATCATGGCCGCCGACCCTGACCACCTCCTGCGCGGCGACGACGCCCCGCCCTCCCTCTCGCTGCTGCCCGTGCGCAACACCGTGCTGTTTCCCGGCGTGGTGCTGCCCGTGACGGTGACGCGCAAAAAAAGCGTGAAGCTGGTGCGCAAAGCCTACGCCGCCGACAAGCTCCTCGGCGTAGTGGCCCAGCAAGACCCCAACGCCGACGAGCCCACCGTGGCCGAGCTGCACCCCGTGGGCACCCTGGCCCGCATCCTGAAGTTGCTGGAACAGCCCGACGGCCAGATTACCATCATCCTGCAAGGGCAAGTGCGCTTCACTATTGAAGAGGAGCTGAGCTTCGCGCCCCTCGTGGCCCGCGTGAGCTATTTCTCGGAGGTGGCCCTGAACCCTGACATTCCCGGCGAGTTCGCGCTGCTGCAGGCCCTGCGCGAGGCGGCTACCAAGGTGCTAGAGCTCACGCCCGAGATTCCGATGGAGGCCCGTGCCATGCTCGACGGCATTCAGTCGCCGGCCTTCCTCACGCACTTCCTGTCCAGCAACGTGCAGCTCGACTTGCCCGCCAAGCAGAAGCTGCTGGAGCTGGCCGACCCCGAGCAGCAGGCCCGCCAGCTGCTCGAAGCCCTGCTCAGCCAGGCCGAGCTGCTGGAAATCAAGCAGGACATCCGCTCGAAAACCCACACCGGTATCGACGCGCAGCAGCGCGAATATTTCCTGCGCCAGCAGCTCAAAACCCTGCAGGATGAGCTGGGCCAGGAAGGCCCCGACGAGGACGTGAACCGCCTGCGCGCCCGCGCCGAAACCAAAAAGTGGCCCGAAAACGTGGCGCTCCACTTCAAAAAGGAAATGGAGAAGCTCACTCGTACCAACCCCATGGCGCCCGACTACTCGGTGAGCGTCAACTACGTGGAATTCCTGCTCGACCTGCCCTGGGGTGAATACACCAAGGACAAGTTCAACCTCAAGCAAACCAAGAAAATCCTCGACGCCGACCATTTCGGCCTCGAAAAAGTGAAGGAGCGCATCCTCGAATACCTGGCCGTGCTCAAGCTGAAGCAGGACTTGAAGGCGCCCATTTTGTGCCTCTACGGCCCTCCCGGCGTGGGCAAAACCTCCTTGGGCCGCAGCATTGCCACGGCCTTGGGCCGCAAGTATGTGCGCATGAGCCTGGGCGGCGTGCGCGATGAAGCCGAAATCCGCGGGCACCGCAAAACCTACGTGGGCGCCATGCCCGGTCGCATTATCTCGCAGATTAAGAAGGCCGGAGCCTCCAACCCCGTCATCATCCTCGATGAGATTGACAAGGTGAGCAGCGACTTCCGCGGCGACCCCAGTTCGGCCCTGCTCGAAGTGCTCGACCCCGAGCAAAACGCCACCTTCACCGACAACTACCTGGAGGTGGAATACGACCTCTCGAAGGTCCTGTTCATTGCCACGGCCAACTCGCTCGATACCATCCAGCCCGCCTTGCGCGACCGCATGGAAATCATCGACCTGACCGGCTACACCCAGGAGGAAAAGGTGCAGATTGCGCGCAAGCACCTCTGGCCCAAGCAGCTCAAGGAGCACGGCCTGGGTGAAGCGGAAGTTAAAATTACGGATGCCTCGCTGCACCGCGTGGCCGACGACTATACCCGCGAAAGCGGCGTGCGCGGCCTGGAGCGCAAGCTAGCCGCCGTGACGCGCAACCTGGCCCGCCGCAAGGCCGGCAAGGAAGAGCTGCCCGCCGTGATGGAACCCGCCGAAATCCGCAAAATCCTCGGCGCGCCCATTTTCGACCGCGACCAGTACCAGGACAACGACACCGCCGGCGTAGTAACGGGCCTGGCCTGGACCTCGGTAGGCGGCGACATTCTGTTCGTGGAAAGCCTGCTGAGCCGCGGCCGGGGCAAGCTCACGCTCTCGGGTCAGCTCGGCGATGTAATGAAGGAATCGGCCATCACGGCGCTGAGCTACCTGCGCTCACGGGCCGACGAAATCGGCATCGACTACCGCCTGTTTGAGCAGTACGACCTGCACATTCACTTTCCCGAAGGTGCCGTGCCCAAGGACGGGCCCAGCGCGGGCATCGCCATTTTCACCAGCATTGCGTCGGCTTACACCCAGCGCCGGGTGCGCGCCAAGCTGGCCATGACCGGCGAAATCACCCTGCGTGGCAAGGTGCTGCCGGTGGGAGGCATCAAGGAAAAGCTGCTGGCCGCCCGTCGCGCCGGCATGAAAGACATCATTCTATGCCCCAAAAACCGCAAGGACATTGAGGAAATCCAAGAGGATTACCTCAAAGGCCTCACCATTCACTACGCCGAGCGAGTGGACGATGTGCTGCGCGTGGCCCTGCTCGACGAGCTGGTGCCGCACCCGCAGAAGCTGCCCGTGCGCGACGAGCCCCTGCCCGTGGTAGGACCCAGCGTGGAGGTGCAATAGGCTAAACGATGCAGGGGCGGGGCTTGTCCCCGTCCCTGCATCGTTTAGAAAAGCCAGTAGCAGCTAAAATGCTGGGACGGGGTACTTATTTGCACTGGCTGTGCGTTAGGCTGCCAACGGGGGCGCGGGTGTCCCTTATCTTAGCTATATGAAGCATTTTTCCGCTTGTCGGCTTGCCGGGCTTGGCCTTTTGCTGGGCATTTTGGGGGTGAAGACGGCGGCGGCCCAACAACTGGGCGGCCGCACTGTCTTTCCGTTCCTGGACCTTCCGCCTAGCGCCCACCTGGCGGCCTTGGGCGGCATGAACGTCTCGACCCGTACCGACGACCCCACCATGCTGTTCGGCAACCCGGCCCTGCTCAACGCCGACATGGACGGTCGGCTGGCGCTGAGCTACGTGGCCTACGTGGCCGACATCAAGCAGAGCACAGCCGCCTATGCCTTCAACACCGAGAAGTACGGCCGCTTCGGCGTGGGCGTCACCTACCTCAACTACGGCGATTTTCAGAGCTACGACGCCGCCGGCAACAGTCTGGGTACGTTTGGCGTGAACGAGTACACCGCCGGCTTGTCCGATTCTTACACCAAGGGCAAGTTCACCTTTGGCGCCACCGCCAAGCTGGCAGTGAGCAGCATTGCCGGCAGCCGCTCGCTGGCGGGCGTGGCCGATGCAGGCATACTTTACAAGCACCCCACCACCGATTTCACGGCGGGTCTGGCGGTGAAAAATGCGGGCTACCAGTTCATCACCTACCCGGGTACCGACCGGGGCCAGCTGCCGCTCGACGTGCAGATTGGCGCCACGGTGAAGCCGGAACACATGCCCCTGCGCCTGTCGCTCACCATCCACCACCTGCAGCAGTGGGACATCCAATACCTCGACCCCAATGCCCGTGGGGTGCAGGATGCCAGCGGGCAGGAAAAGAAGCCCACCAAAAGCTTCGGCGACAACCTAGCCCGGCATTTCACGGTGGGTGCGGCGCTAGTGCTGGGCAAGGGCTTCAACCTGCGCGTGGGCTACAACCACCTGCAGCGCCGCGAGCTGCGCCTCGACAACACCAGCGGCAGCGCCGGCCTCAGCTTTGGCGCCATGCTCAAAATCAGCTCCTTCCAGATTGATTACACTCACGCTACGCTGCAGGCGGCGGGCTCCAGCGAGTACATCACCGTGTCTCGCAATTTGAATTCATTGTTTAAGAAGAAGGAATAGCAACTTTGTTGGATTGAATAACAACTGTCATCCTGAGCGAAGCGA
The DNA here is from genome assembly GCF_015694735.1 of Hymenobacter properus. Lineage (GTDB taxonomy): Bacteria > Bacteroidota > Bacteroidia > Cytophagales > Hymenobacteraceae > Hymenobacter > Hymenobacter properus. The sequence continues at coordinate 1,081,041 of NZ_JADQDP010000002.1, forward strand.
AGGACCATTTCAAGCTAGAACGGTTTTCGTTCCATGGTGAAAAGGTCCTTCGCTTCGCTCAGGATGACAGTTTTTTGTTTCCAATACCCTTCCAAACCTCGTACACTACCTTATGCTCAACGACTCTTTCCTGACCCCGGCCCAAATTGTGGCCGAACTCGATAAGTACATCATCGGCCAGCACGACGCCAAGCGCCACGTGGCCATTGCCCTACGCAACCGCTGGCGCCGCCTGCACGCCCCGGCCGCCATGCAGGCCGAAATCGTGCCCAACAACATTCTCATGATTGGCGCCACCGGCGTGGGCAAAACCGAAATTGCCCGCCGCCTGGCCCACCTCGCCGATGCCCCCTTCGTGAAAGTGGAGGCCAGCAAGTTCACTGAAGTGGGCTACGTGGGCCGCGACGTGGAAAGCATGGTGCGCGACCTGGCCGAACAGAGCGTGAACCGCGTGAAAGCCCGCCGCCAGGAAGCGGTAAAAGCCCAAGCCGCCGACGCCGTGGAGGAAATTATCCTCGACGCCCTCATTCCGGCCATTCCCCAGCCGGCCGGCGCTAAAAGCGGCCTAGGTTTCGGCAGCGGCAGTGGGGGAGGGGCCGACGAGGTGCCCCACTCCGATGCCGAGTTGAACGAGCGCACCCGCGAGCGGTTCCGTCAGAAAATCAAGAACGGCGAGCTCGAAGACCGCAAAATCGAAATTCAGGTGGCGCAATCCGGGCCCAGCGTGGGCATCATGGGCGCACCTCCTGGCATGGATGAGGGCACGCTATCGGGCCTGCAGGACATGCTGGGCAACATGCTGCCCAAGAAAACCCGCAAGCGCAAAGTGACCGTGGCCGAAGCCCGCAAGCTGCTGCTCGATGAGGAAGCGGCCAAGCTCATCGATATGGACGAGGTGAAGGACGAAGCCATTCGCCAGGCCGAAAACGCCGGCATCATCTTCATCGACGAAATCGACAAGGTGGCCACCAGCGGCGGCAGCGGCAAAGGTGGCCCCGACGTGAGCCGCCAAGGCGTGCAGCGCGACCTGCTGCCCATTGTGGAAGGCTCGGCTGTGAGCACCAAGTACGGCATCGTCAACACCGACCACATCCTGTTCATCGCTGCCGGTGCTTTTCACGTCAGCAAGCCATCCGACCTCATTCCCGAATTGCAAGGCCGCTTCCCCATCCGCGTCGAGCTGCAAAGCCTGACAAAGGCCGATTTCTTCCGCATCCTGAAAGACCCCAAAAACGCTCTCACCAAGCAATACGAGGCCCTTCTTAAAGCCGAAGATGTGGAGCTAACCTTTGACGACGAGGCCTTGGAGCGTTTGGCTGAAATTGCCTCTGAAGTGAATGCCGAAGTCGAAAACATCGGCGCCCGCCGCCTGCACACGGTAATGAGCCGCCTGCTCAACGATATTCTCTACGACGTGCCGGACAAGATTGGGGCCCATGCGCACGTCCAGATTACGGCCGCGCTGGTAGACGAACGGCTGAGCGACATGGTGAAAAACCGCGACCTGAGCCAATACATTTTGTAGTCTCTAAGGCCGCAGTTATAAAAAAAAGCCCCAGCCGTATGGCCGGGGCTTTTTTAATGGCTAGAACGCTAGCGCTTAGTAAAGCGGGTTCTGTGCAATCACGCCGTTGGTGGTGCTAACCTCCCGGAACGGAATGGGAAACAGATTGCGGTAGGTCTGCGTGTAGGTTGGCAGTGCCGTTTGCACGGTGTTGGTCCGGCGCAAGTCAAACCAGTACATGCCCTCGTAAGCAAACTCCAAACGGCGCTGCAGCAGAATATCTGCCAATACCGCACTGGTAGTGGTAGCCGTCGTGGCCGGCAGGCCGTTGCGGCTGCGAATAAGGTTCAACTGCACAATGGCATTGGCCAGGTCGCCGGTTTGAGCCAGGCCTTCGGCAATGGTCAGCACCACTTCCGAGTAGCGCACAACCGGGAAAGGGTCATCACCGGTAGATGAACGTTGGTACTTCAGCGTTTGGCCACCCGTGGCCACGTTGATGGGCAAGCGACGGTCGCCTGTGGGGTGAGCCGCAGCCATGGTCAGGCCCGGGTCAAACTCGTTGCGGCCACCAAACCAGTAGAAAGCATACTGGTTTTTATCGGTCGTCGAGAAGTAGAGCTGCCAGATGGCGTCGTTCAGCGTAACGGAGTAGCCGGGAGTGGTGCTGCCAAAGTTAGCCACCGTCGGCACCATGCGAGCAAAGCTCAGTGCGTCGGCGTACTGCCGCATGCGCAACTCAAAGCGGGCCCGCAGCGCCAATGCGGCGTTTCGGGTTACCACGTTGGCCGCTGCCGTGGTAGAAGGGATGGCAGTGGTCGTGGTCGGGAGGTTTGCAATAGCAAAATCCAAGTCGGCGCGGATTGCCGCGGCTACTTCCGCTTCGGAAGCACGGGGAATTGCGGCCGTTTCCGGACCGATGGCCGTGGTGGGCGTGAGGCGCAACGGCACCCCAAGGCCACCCGCATAGCCGTAGCCTTGGGTAGTACCACCCCAAAGGGCCAGCAGGTTCATGTAGTGCAAGGCGCGCAGGGCCCGGGCTTGGGCCTGCGTGGTTGCCTTCGGGAAAGCCGGGTCTGAAATCTTGTCGCTTTGCTGGAGCAAGTAGTTGGTCCGGTTGATGGCAACGTAGATGGCATTCCAGGTGTTGCCAATTTGGATGTTGTCCGGAGCGGCCAGGTTCTGTCCAATCACGCCATAGGTCGTCGTGAAGGTACCCAAGAAGCGGATATCGCCGGAAATCAAGTCAACGATGGTTGGGAAAGCCAAGCCATCGTAATCGGCAGATTGTAGGGCATCGTAGCAGCCCAACAAACCAGCGGCAGCGTCTTCCTTGGTCGTAAAGCCGGTGTCGGAGCTGACACTGTTCGAGGGCTCTACGTTCACCGCCTTATCACAGCTACCTACCATCAGCCCCATGCTTAAAAGCAAGGCCGAACGGGTAGCAATTTGACGAAAATTAAATAGTTGCATGGTTTACGTGTAGCAAAAGATTAGAAGCCCAGAGTAACGCCACCGGTGATGGTGCGCGCTTGCGGATAGGTGAAGAAGTCCGTGCCCAGCGAGGTGTTAGAGCTGCTGAATGTGCTTACTTCGGGGTCGAGGCCCGTGTATTTGGTGAACGTCACCAGGTTCTGCGCCTGCGCGTAGATACGCACCGTGCGCAAGTGGGCGCGGGTGGTGAGGGTGCTAGGCAGGGTGTAGCCCAGGGTCACGCTCTTGAAGCGGGCGTAAGAACCATCCTCCAGGAAACGGTCCGAATAACGGGCGTTGGTGTTGGGGTCGCCGTATACTGCACGGGGCACGTTGGTATCGGTGTTGGTGGGCGTCCACCGGTTCAGTACAATGGCGTCCTGGCCGTAGCTCGTGCTCATGCCCTGAGTGCTGGTAGCCGAGGCGTTGAGAATTTTGTTGCCCACGTTGTACTGCAGGAACACGTTGAAGTCAAAGCCTTTGAAACGCAGGGTGTTGGTGATGCCGCCGTAGAACTTGGGCTGGGCGGTGCCAATGATTTCCTGGTCAGCAACCGTGATACGGCCATCGCCGTTCAGGTCCTTGAACTTGATGTCGCCAGGGCGCGTGAGGGCCGTCTGGTAGGTTGCGCTAGACAGGCCGGTAGCGGCGCGGGCAGCGGCATCCAGGTTATTGATTTCTTCCTGGGTCTGGAAAATGTGGTCGACGCGGTAGCCGTAGAACGCACCCAGCGGCTGGCCCACGATGAGGCGGCTGGCGAAGCCCTGCGCCAAGCCGAGGGGGTTGGGGTCCGACAGCTTCGTTACCTCGTTGCGGTTGAAGCTGATGTTGAAGTTCGTTTCCCAGTTGAAGCCCGTGCCTTCGTTGCGGAAGTTGATGGTCGTCAGGGCGAATTCGAGGCCTTTGTTCTGAATGGCACCCACGTTCGAGCTGTAGCTCAGGAAGCCGGTGTCGGAGGGCAGGTTCTGGCTCAGCAGCAGGTCATCGGTTTTACGCTCGTAAACGTCTGCCGAGACGTAGAAACGGTTCTGCAGGAAACCCAGGTCAATACCGATGTCGGTCTGGCGGGTGCGCTCCCACTTCAGGTTGGGGTTGGCCAGCTGCGTGAAGGCCAGGCCGCCACGCTCCAGGTAGTTGGCGCCGGGGCCAATCAGGCCGCGCGAACCGAAGTTGGCCGTGGGCTGGTTGCCGGTTTCGCCGTAGCTACCGCGCAGCTTCAGTTCGCTCACCACCGTCTGGTCTTTGAGGAATGCCTCGTCCAGCACACGCCAGCCCACCGAGCCAGCCGGGAAGTAACCCACCTGGTTGTCGGCACCGAAGCGCGACGACTGGTCACGGCGTACGGATGCGCTCAGCAGGTAGCGGCCCTTGAAAGCATAATCGATTTTAGCCAGCGTGCCGAACAGCGCGTTGCCGGTCGTAGAAGAAGTCGAGGTCACTTTCGTAGCGCCGGCAGCCAGTTCGCGGATGGAGTTGCTGGGGAAGCCCGTCACGTTCGTAAAGATGTCGCTCTCGCGGTCGCGCTGGAATTCAGCTACCAACAAAGCGCTCAGCGTGTGGTCTTCGCCGAAGGTTTTCGAGTAGTTGAAGGCGCTGATGTGGTTGTAGTTGAGGTCTTGCAGCGTAGCAGCCGTGGCGTCGCCGCTCGAGGTGGCGCCGGCGCGGGTCAGCGTCGAATAGAAACGGTCATCGCGGCCATAGGTAAAGTCAATGCCGAAGGTGGCCCGGTACTTCAGGTTTTTGATGAGTTCGAATTCGGTGTACTGGCTGCCAATCAAGCGGTTGTTGGTCGACTTGATGTAAGGCTCTTTAGCAGCTGCCACCGGGTTTTCCAACGAGCTGGCATCCTTGTAGTAGGTGCCGTTCGCATTGTAAATGGGGTAGTCGGCAGGCGTAAGGCGGGCCGTCGTGAGCACACCGTAGATGCTGTTGTCGTTGTTGATGCGGTTGTTCACGCTCTGGGTCAGGCCGAGGGTAGTACCCATCCGAACCTTCTCCGACAACTTGTTATCCACGCTCAAACGGGCGCTGCCGCGGGAGAAGCCCGAGCCAACCACGGTGCCTTGCTGGTCGAAATAGTTCAAGGCCAAACGGTAGCGGCTGGCGTCCGAACCACCCGAGAAGGTCAGGCCGTAGTTGCTAATGGGGGCGGTGCGCAGCACCTCGTTGCTCCAGTTGGTGCTGATGGCCGTGCTGGGGTTCTGGAACTGGGTCAGCGGGCGGATGGGGTTGCCAGCCGGGGTCACATAGTTCCGGATGCCGGCGGCGTCAGCGGGGCCAACGTCGCCAGGGCCGTAGATATATGCGGCTAGGTCGGCGTTTGTGCGGAATACATAACCGAAAGCAGGGTAGTTGCCGTTGGCGTTGGCCGGGTAGCGGTTGGCGGCGGCATCCAGGAACAGCTGGGTTTGCTGCTCACCGTTCAGCACCTGCGGCTTTTTCCACACCGACTGGGCGCCCGTGTAGTAATCCAAGTCGATGCGGGCTTTGCCGGACTTGCCACGCTTGGTGGTAATCAGCACTACGCCGTTGGAGGCACGCGAGCCATAAATGGCCGCCGCAGAGGCGTCTTTCAGCACCTCAATCGACTCAATATCATTGGGGTTGATGTCGTTCAGGCCGTTGGTCAGCTGGTTGCCCGATGCAAGCTGGGTCGTGTTGCCGGTGATAACGGGCAAACCGTCCACTACATAAAGCGGCTCGTTGCTGGCACCAATCGATGCCGCGCCGCGCACCCGCACGCTGATACCCGAGCCGGGCGTGCCCGAGCTCTGCGTCACCTGAACACCAGCGGCCCGGCCCTGCAAAGCCTGGTCAACACCGATGATAGGCTGGTCGCGGTACTGAGCCGAGCTCACCGTAGCAATGGCGCCGGTCACGTTCCGACGCTCTTGCTGGGCGCCGTAGCCGGTTACCACTACTTCGTTCAGTTGCTTAGTATCCGTTACCAGCGCCACCGAGAACTGCGAATCGGAGCCAATGGCGCGTTCCTGCGTGGTCATGCCCACCGAGCTGAACACAAGCGTGCCGCCAGATTCGGGCACGGAAAGGCTGAAAGCACCGTCCGAATTCGTGGATACACCGTTGGTGGTGCCTTTAAGCAACACTGTGACACCGGGCAGGCCGGTTCCAGTGGCCTGGTCGGTCACCCGGCCAGTAACGGTGCGCGTCTGTGCCATCGCCCCGTGTAGAAGAGTAAACATGAGCATTAGGCTCATGAGTAAGATTTTTTTCATGGACAAAAGGTTAAAAATTAAAATGGTAATGGTGAGTTTACATTTCAAAAATACATCAGGCTAGTTAAATAAACGCAATGAAAACAAGCTTTACTCATGAAAATTTCACAAATGAGTTGAAATTGTAATAAGTAACTCATTTTATAAAAGGCTGTCTTGCATTGAACTACAAAAAAGCGGCAGTAAAAGGACGGTGAAGTCCTCTTACTGCCGCTGCAGTTAGACCTGTGCTTCAGGCCGGTGTGATTTGATTAGATTCGGAATTCCGCAATAGCGGCGTAGGGAGCGTTTACCTGCGTGCCCGTGGGCGCACCTACCGACCCCGACGAAGTAGAGAGGGGGGTAAGGATGATGCGGCGGCCGTCTTTCATCACGTACTCAAAGGTGAAGACCACCGCGTCGCCGTTCAGTATCCGGTTGATGGTGGCATCGTTGGGCGCGAGCGCTGCAACCGGAGCAGTAGGATTGGGGTTTGCAGGGGTTGGGGCAATTGGGCTCGTGTAATACAGGTCTCTGAGTGCTTCCTGGCTGTCAATCGTGATTGTTGCTGGAAAGGACGTCAGTTCCCTGAACTTCACCCGAGGGCCGAGAATGGTACCGCGGCGGATGCTTTTGTAAACCTCTACCGTCTGAATCTCAGCGTAACCCTCCGAGGGGTTAACCACAAACTCAAACACCGGCCGGGAAGCGCCCGAAGCCTTGATGGTGTTCGTCGATGGACGGCTGGTGGTGTAGTCGAAGTACGATTTCTGGGGGTTGATTACCGGGATAATCAGCGGAACGCTCTCGATGGCCGGAGCGGGTATCTTGCTGGATTCGCGGCAGGAGGCTAGGGAGCCTACCGCCACCAGAAGCAGGAAAAAACGGGTGAAATACTTGTTCATGGGGATGTTCAAAGGCTGGTGAATGAACGGAACGGCCTAGCGGTCCCAGAAAATACGGCTGGTGAGGGGCGCCTGCGTCCGCGGCGAGTTCGGATTCAGAATCAGGTCGCTGGTGGGGTAGTAGAAGCGGTAGGGGAAGATGCCCTGCGACAGCGTGCCCCCATCATCGGGCAGCAGGCCGCGGCTGGGGTCGGCGGCTTGCTGCGACACGCGAATTTGCGGGTGGTGCGTGCGGCGGAAGTCGGTGTACACATCGACGCCATAGCCGAAGCTGGCCACGTACTTTTCGTACATAATCACTTCCAAACGGTCCTCATTATTAGTAGCGCGGTCGAAGCGGTCGAGCGGGCCCGAGTTGCTGAGCGGCGTGGCCACGCGGTTGATGTAGCCATTGATTTGGGCCGTAGTCATAACCGGGCTGCCATCGACGGCAGCAATGGTGTTGACTTTGTTGAACGAGGCGTTGAGGGCCTCTACCAGCGCGGCACGGGCGGCAGCGGTGTTGTTGAGCACCATGAGCTGCAGTTCTGCCTCCGTGTATTTGCGGGCGTAGTAGGTGAGCAGGCGCTGCGGTGCCACGCCCTTGGCAGTGGGCACCCCGGTGCTGCCGTTGCCGTCGTCGTAGCGGCCGCCGATGGGGTAGAGGCCCTGTAGGGTTTGAACCGCTGCCGTCGAGGCCGAGCTCGTGAACTGGCCCGTCGAGCCGGGGCGCACCGTCACGAAGTTGCCGTTGATGTAGTCCTGGTTGGTCGTCGTCGCGTTGTCTTTGAGCTGGTTGAAGAAGTAGTAACGCACCCGCGGGTCGTTCTTCGTCTTCATGTCCTCGTAGAAGTAGCGGCCGATGTGGTTCTCCGGGTTGGAGTTGTAATCAATCACGTAACCGGGGTTGCGGTTGTCGGGGCTGATGCTGGTCGAATACGCCAACTGCAGGTCGCCACCTTCCTCTATCAGCTGCGAGTTCAGCAGGGGCGTAACCTGGCTGATGACCGTGGCGTTCGAATTCGTTTTGCGGATTTGGTTGTAAAGCTTCAGCTTCAGCGTGCGGCCAAAACGGGCCCACTTGTCGAGCGAGCCTTTGTAAATCAGGTCGGCATCGTTCAGTGTAGCGTTGCTGGGGGCTTTGGCCAGGTTGGCCAGGGCTTCGTCGATGAGCGAAAACAAGCCCTGAATCGAGCCATCGGCCGAGCCGTTGTAGATGTCAGAATCCTTATCAAAGCGAGGTGCCAGGTTGGCCGCGCCTTTCAAAGCTTCCGAGTAGGGAATGTCACCCCACAGGTCCACCATCTGGCTGAACACGTAGGCCTTTTGCAGCTGCGCCACGCCCACGTAGCCCCATTGGGCTTCTTTGGTGCCCTGGTCGATGATGATTTGGTTGTTGGTGAGCATCGACGTGTACAGGTCCGACCACGGCCCTCCAAACGAGCCCCCGGTCTGGGCAAAGTTGCCGATGCCGCGGGTGCTGTAAAGCTGCTGCATCAAGCCCATTGTGTACTGGCTGAGGCCGCCCACGTTGTCGCCCAGGTCGCTGGCCATGCTCACCTGCGCCACGGGCAGCAGCGTGTTCAGCGTGGTGGACGTAGGATAAAGCGGGTTGACGTTGACGGCATAGAAGTCTTTGCAGCCGGAAACGACGGCGAACGTACCGGCCAAGGCCAGCGTCGCGCAAATCTGATGAATTTTCATGGATGAAATTGGAGCCCAGAGGCGTAAGTCAGAATTAGAACGTCACCCGCAGGTTCACACCGTAGCGCCGGGTATTGGGCGCGTTCGTCAGCTCAATGCCCTGCACGTTGCTCGAGCCGAAGGTGTTCGTCTCGGGGTCGAAGTTGGAGTGCTTCGGCAGGTTGGGCGAGTACCAGTACAGGTTGCGACCCGATACCGAGATGTTGACCACGCTGAACGGCGTCTTGCCCAGAATGGACTTGGGCAGGTCGTAGCCCAGCGTCACTTCGCGCAAGCGCACGGTGGTGGCGTCGTACATCGACTGTTCGTTGTAGCCGTTGGTAGCGGCACCGCCACCCACGCCAGCGCTCGAGAAGTAATAGTCGTTGAGGCTGATGGCGGTGGTGTTGCGAATGAAGTTGCCGTTGGTATCCGTAGCCGGACCTTTGGTCACGGGGTTGTAGCGCACGCCGTCGATGATAACCAGACGGTTGCGGTCCTCAGTGTCTTTCGTTACGCCGCGGCCCAGCTCTTCCTGCAGGGTCGTCGAGTAAATAGAGCCGCCTTTGCGGTAGTCAATCAGGGTGTTCAGCGTGAAGCCTTTGTACGTGAACTGGTTGATGAAGCCCATGATGAAATCCGGGTTCGGGTTGCCAATAATCTTGTTGCCGCCGGGCACCAAGCGGCCGCTGACGGGGTCAACCAGCAGCTGGCCGTCTTCGGTGCGCTTGGGGGTAGTGCCATAGAGCACGCCGTAGGGCTGGCCGGGAATGAGCAGCGACAAGAGGTTGAAAGCGCCCCCGAGCGTAAGGGTGTCGCCGTCCAGAGTCTGCTTCACAATATTGCGGTTGAGCGTGAAGTTGAAAGTGCTGCTCCAGCGGAAACCAGAGGTTTCGACCGGAACCACCGTCAGCGCTATTTCAGTGCCTTCGTTTTTAATCGCACCGAAGTTGGTCCAGTAGTCGCTGTAGCCTGTAGCTGCCGGCAGAATGCGCGGTGCAATCAACTGGGTTGAGCGACGGTTATAATAAGTACCGTTGAACGAGATGCGGTTGCGGAACAGGGCCAGCTCGGCGCCAAGTTCCAGTTCGTTCGTAAACTCCGGCGTCAGGCCGGGGTTGTTGATGGTGCTGCTAATCGAAACGCCGGGCTGGCCCAGGAAGGGGAAGCTACCCGAAGGAATGTAGTACGTGGTGGGGCCTGAGCGGTAAGCCGGCGCATCGCGGCCCACGCGGCCGTAGGCCACGCGCAACTTGGCCAGGTCCAGCCAGCGGTAGTCCAGCTTGAGTGCTTCGTTGAGAACCAGCGAAGCGGCCGCGCTCGAATAGAAGAACGAGCGGCCCGTGTTGCCAATCACGCCGTCTTTGTTCAGCGTCGACGAGAAGTCGTTGCGGCCCGTCAGCGTCAGGAAGGCGAAGTTTTTATAGCCCAGGGTGGCGTTGCCCAGCAGGCCCATCAGGCGACGCTCCGAGTAAGCGTAGCCGTAGGTGCTCTTCTCCTTGGTGTTTTCGATGTTGTCGATGCCGAATGTCACAATGCCGTAGCCAATGTTCGAGCGGCCGTCAAACTTGCGGGCGTTGATGTTCTGGCCCACGCTGGCGGTCAGGCTCAGGTCTTCGGTGATGTTTTTGTTGAAGTTCAGGAGCAGGGTTTGCTCCATTTCCAGGTTCTGGAGGTTGTCTTCCAGCACCGAGCTGATGCGGAAGTTGGCGTTGGAGCCGGGCCGGATGGTGGTGCGGCGGCTGTCGGTGTAGGTGTTGAAGCCGCCGGTGTACGTCACCGTCAACCAGTCCTTGATGGCATATGACAGGCCCACGCTGCCCACTACGCGGTCGACACGCGAGGTATAGATAGCGTTTTCAACCGACCACAGCGGGTTGTCGGCCTGGCGCGAAAGCCACGCAAAGGTCGAGGCGTGCGTCACCGGGTCGATGTAGGGCAGGCCCTGCAGGTCGAGGCTGCGGGTCAGGAACAGTGTGCGCGAAAACGCCGAAGCGCTGCCGGCCAGCAGGTTGTTGGCGCCCCCCAGAGGGCCTTGCTGGTTGGTGTTGGTGTAAGCAACGTTGCCGCTGATGGTGAACTTATTGAACTTGCCCGAACCGCCGGTGCTGATGTTATTACGCACAAACGACGAGTTGGGGATGATGCCCTGCTGGTCGGCACGCGAGAGAATGGTGGTGAACGTTGCGTTGTCGCTGGTGCTGTTCAACGATACTGAGTTCTCAAACACGTGGCCCGTCTTGAAGAAGTCCTTTACGTTGTTGGGGTAGGCCTTATAAGGAATCTTCGTGCCGAGGGGGATATTGGGGAAGTTGGGGTCACCGGCTTGGGGGTGCGCAATGGAATCGGGCGCGCCTTGGTCGTGATTGCCAAACTCCGGGCCCCACGAGCCGTTTGCACTGGAGTTGACGAAGTTGGCCCCGGCGCCGTACTTGTTCTGGTAGTCGGGCAGGCCGGCAATTTTCTCCATCGAGTAGCCGGTGGTGTAGCCAATCTGAATGCCTTTGGGGCCGCGCTGGCCGCCACCGCCGGTTTTGGTCGTAATAACGATAACGCCGCCGGCTGCACGCGAGCCGTAAAGCGCTGCCGCAGCTGCGCCTTTCAGCACGTTGATGGAGGCGATGTTGTTGGGGTCAACATCGGCGGTGCGGCTCGAATAAGAGGCACCGTTGGTGATGGGGTTGTCCGACTCGGTCTGGGAGTTGTCGTACGGAACGCCGTCTACCACGAAAAGGGGCTGGTTTTCGCCGTAGAACGACGTATTGCCCCGGATGGTGATGCGCGACGACGCCCCTGGGACGCCGCTCGAGCTCACAATGTTCACGCCCGGCACTTTGCCCGTGAGCGTGCGCAAAATGTCCGGCTCGGATTTCTGCACCACTTGTTCGGACTTTACTTCCGACACGGCGTAGCCCAGGGCGCGCTTCTCGCGCGAAATACCCAGGGCCGTTACGGTCACCTCGTCCAGCTGCTTGTTGTCAACAGCCATGGCAACGTCTACCTTATCGGAGCTGCCCACCGCCTGCTCGGTGGTGAGGTAGCCCAGGTATTTGAATTGCAACACGGTAGTCGAGTTCGTCACCGTTACCGTAAAGCGACCGTCGGCGTCGGTAGCCGTGCCGGTGTTGGTGCCTTTCACGATGACGCTTACCCCCGGCAAGCCTTCGTTGGTGCTTTTGTCGAGCACGCGTCCAGATACGGAACGGCTCTGGGCCCAGCTCTGCCCAACCAGGGTCAGGAGCAGAAGCAGGCTCATTAGTAAGGTTCTCTTCATTGAGTTGTGTAAAGTGGGTGTGATTGAGAAAAAGGGAAAAAGAAACAGAAGGGTGGTATTTTAAAAGTTGAAAGTACTGCCGCCCGCGAAAATTTCCACTATAAATCAGAATTTCTCCTAAAGCGGCAGCCTTCTTCTTGGTCCCTTCTTTCGACTCTGATGATGCCAGAGATGGCCGGATTACACAAGGCCGATAGTCAATCTCGCACAGCGACTTTATTGACCAATGGCAGGCTTTGGCTATGCCGATGTTCCCATAGGTTGGTTACCCCAATTGCGAACCATGCACTGCTAAAACCATTTCATTTGCTAAAATGAAAACAAATTGCTGCATGTATTACTATGAATTAATGCTCGGCAACTCCTTTTAGATTTTGCTGAAATGTGACTTACGGGCTTTTAAAATTGATTTTTCCTGTATAAATTGGTTTATTACTTTAATGCTGCAGAATGCCGCGGGGGCATTCAGGCAGTAGCTACAAGCGAAAAACCTAGTTTAGATGACTTTTGCGGGCGTTTTTTGAGCGCAGCTTTTTTCGCATAATTCATCCATAAATCATATTTAGGTTTTATTTGCGTAATGGCCCGGTAATGCAAACCTGTGATACCTTGCCGAAAATTGGATTTGCGAAGCGGACTGCGTTTGGGCTTCTGTAGCAATTCCTTCTGCTCTTTAAAGCAGTAACATTCATTCATTTATACCATTTGCCTATGCCCCATACCGACCCGATTTGACCTAAAATGCCATTAAGCACGCTTGCGTGGCAGGACCCTGGCTTCGGCGTTGAGCCCTTCGCAACCAGTGGCTTTGTTGCTGCCAAACGGGTGATTCGGCCAGGCGGAATATGCTTTTGCTCCGCCTGCTGCCCTGTTTGAAGCTAATTTTCTTGTATAATTGCCGCTTCACTCACCATTCATTCTTCAACCTTTTCACTCACCAACCAAACAGTCAAATGAAAAAACTCTTATGTATGGTCATGCTTCTAATGACCGGCCTGTTGCAGCAGGTCTATGCCCAAGACCGGACGATATCCGGGCGTGTTACTGACCGGGCCTCCGGTCAGGGCCTGCCCGGCGCTACCGTGCTGGTGAAGGGCACCACGGTAGGAGCTTCAACAAATGCAGACGGTGCTTTTAGCCTGAGCGTCCCGTCTTCGGCCACGACCCTCACCATTAGCTCCATTGGCTATGCTTCGGTTGACCAGGCCATTGGCAGCAGCGCCACCTACACCGTAGCCCTGGCGCCCGATGTGAAGCAACTCGGCGAAGTTGTGGTAACGGGTGCGCTGGGCATTCAGCGCCAGTCGGGCCAGGTGGGCTATGCCACCGCTACGCTCGACACCAAAGAAATCAACCAGGCCCGCGTGACCAACGTGACCAACGGCCTGGCTGGTAAGGTATCGGGCTTGCAAATTCAGACCGTGAACTCGGGCATCAACCCCCAGGTACGCGTGACGCTGCGTGGCAACCGCTCGCTGCTGGGCAACAACGAAGCCCTTATCGTTATCGACGGCAACATCTCGACCAACGACGCCCTGCTCGCTCTGAACCCCGACGACGTGGCCAGCATCTCGGTGCTGAAAGGTGCTAACGCCGCCGCTCTTTATGGCTCGCAGGCTTCGAACGGTGCTATGGTAATTACCACCAAGAAAGGCAGCACCACGTCGCAGGTGACGTTCTCGCAAACCTCGCAGTTCGAATCGGTTTCGTTCCTGCCCAAGTTCCAGGACCAATTTGGCCTGGGTGCCAACTCCTGGAACCAGACCCGCGAGCCCTTCGCTCCGAACAACGCAGTTGACACGAACGAAGACTACCAGTACAACAGCTTCGAAAACCAGCAGTTCGGCCCCCGTTTCGACGGCGTGACGCGTCCGCTGGGCAACGTGCTGTCGGACGGCACCACGCAGCTGCTGCCCTACGTTGCTCGTCCCAATGAGAAGCGCAACTTCTGGAACACCGGCTACCAGATGCAGAACTCGGTGACGTTCTCGGGTGGCGATGAGAAAACCAAGTACTACGCTTCGTACCAGAACCTGCACAACACCGGCATCGTGCCCAAGGACGTGTTCGACCGCAACACGTTCCGCATCAACGCTTCGCACGAGTTCAACCGCCTCACGGTGGGCACCAACATCTCGTACACGCTGGCCCGTACCGACGCTACGTCGAACATCAGCCGTGACGAAACGGTATACTGGAACTGGTTCAACACCGGCGTACAGGTGCCTCTCACCGAGTACAAAGACTGGCAGAACAACAAGTACGCTTCGCCCGACGGCTACTACAACAACTTCTACCACAACCCCTACTACATTCTCGACAACAACCGCACCAACGACAAGCGCAATACGCTCATCGGCAGTGTTGACCTGAATTACAAAGTTTTCGATTGGCTGCGCGCCATCTACCGCATTGGTATCACCAACATCGACCAGTCGAGCCTGCAGTACCAGAACAAGCTCAACCTGAGCGCCTATACCTTGGCTAACACCTACAAAACCTACCAGCCGGGTGGTTTTGTGCGCGACATCGCCAGCAACCAGAACCGCATCAACTCCGATGCTTACCTGAGCTTCGACAAGACCTTCGGCGACATTTCGGTGCAGGCCATTTTGGGTAACAACGTGCAGCAGTTCAGCTCGAACTACCGCAACGTGGCCTCGACCGGCCTGTCGGCCCCGGGCCTGTACAACCTGTCGAACCGCGTAGGCAACCTGTCGGGTGCTGATGCTAGCGCCCGCGTGCGCTCTTACGCGTTCTACGCTGACGCTACCGTGGGTTACAAAGACTTCCTGTATGTGCACGGTTCGGGCCGTTACGACAACGTGTCGACCCTGAGCTCCGGCAACAACAGCTTCTTCTATCCCGCCATCGACGCATCTTTCATCTTCACCAATGCCATTCCGGCTTTGAAAGAGAATTCGTTCCTGGATTACGGTAAGATTCGCGCTGGTGCAACCAAGGTTAGCCAGGTTAACCTGGGCGGCACTACTTCGCAGCCTTACAACAGCACCATTGGTGTATACTCCACTTTCGGTGCTTACGCTTTGCAACCCGTATTTGGTCTGGGTGCTGGCTATCCTTTCGGTGCTACGGCTTCGTACACGGCTGGCGACGGCCTGGTAACGCCCGCGCTGCTGCCGGAAACCACGCTCTCGTATGAGGCTGGCCTCGAATTGAGCTTCCTGAAGCGTCGGGTGTCGACGGCTGTGACGTTCTACCAGCAGAACAGCAAGAACCAAACGATTCCGACCAGCATCTCGCGTGCTACGGGCTATGCTTCGAGCACGATTAACGCTGGTGAAGTGGAAAACAAAGGTGTTGAAATCGACCTGAACCTGACGCCCATCCGCCAGGAAAACGGCTTCACCTGGACGGTAGGCGGCAACTTCAGCTACAACGGCAACAAGGTTATCTCGCTGCCTGACGGCCTGACCCAACTGGCCCTGTCGACGGGTGGCAACGCTCAGCTGTATGCCATTCCCGGCCAGCCCTTCCCGGTTCTGCGTGGCTCGTTCTACACCCGCACCACCGATGGCAGCAACCTCATCGTGATGGCGCCGACCAAGAACACGGCTGACCCCACGGGCGACCCGACTCAGTACTACTACCCGGTGAAAGACGCTGGTCTGATGACCTTCGGCACCACCAACCCCAAGTACAAGTACGGCTTCAACACCTCGTTCAGCTATAAAGGCATCACGCTGGCTGGCCAAGGGGAACTTCGCACGGGCTATGTGGTTTATAACGCCATCGGCGAAGACCTCGACTTCACCGGCAGCGGCGCCCGCAGCACCATGTATGACCGTCAGAACTTTGTGTACCCCAA
Source organism: Hymenobacter properus (assembly GCF_015694735.1). GTDB lineage: Bacteria > Bacteroidota > Bacteroidia > Cytophagales > Hymenobacteraceae > Hymenobacter > Hymenobacter properus. Next base: position 1,096,903 of record NZ_JADQDP010000002.1, read on the forward strand.
CTCGGCTATCCCCCGTACCGACCCGACCACGGGTGCTGTTACCTACGTGCCCAACACGTCGGGCCTGACCCCCGGCGGTGCTGAGTTCTGGGCCCAGAACTCGACCTGGAACCGTACGGTAGCTGAGAACTACGTGACTTCGGGTAAGTTCTTCAAGATTCGTGAGGTATCGCTGGGCTACACCCTGCCGGCTTCGCTGATGACGAAAACTGGTTTCGTGAAAGGTGCTTCGATTAACTTCTTCGGTCGTAACATCTTCACCTGGGTGCCGAAAGAGAACATCTACACCGACCCGGAATTTAGCTTTGGTACTTCGAGCTCCAACGCTCAAGGAATCAACTCGAACCTGAACACGCCGCCGACCAAGTTCTACGGCGCGACCCTGAACGTAACTCTCTAAGCCGCTTATTCATCCATGAAATTACTGTATAGAACCCTGTTCGCGGCAGCATTGATGACTGCTACGACCGGTTGCGAGAAGTTTCTCGACATCAACCAAAACCCGAACGCCTTCACGGCGGAATCGGTAACGCCCGACGTAGTGCTGGCCCAGGCCCTGACCAACACGGCCGCTATCTACTCTGGCAACACCCCCAGCTACAACAGCTATTCCAGCTGGGCAGTGGGCTACTGGTCCAAAACCAACACCGTCAGCGGCTATGGCGAGGAGCAGACCTACAACTACGGGACTTCCTACTACGCGGGCCTGTTCGACAACACCTACGACAACCTGAATGACTACAACATCATTCAGACTCGCGGTGCGGCCAACTACCCCCGTCACGCTGCTATTGCCCGCATCATGAAAGCCTACGGCTTCCTGCTGCTGGTTGACCAGTACGGTGACATTCCCTACACCCAAGCTTTGCAGGGCGCTTCCAACGTAACGCCAGTGTACGACAAGGCGCAGGACATCTACAAAGACCTGCTGGTGCAGCTCACGGGTGCCATCGCCGACATCAACGCCGCTCCGGCCGGGGCACGCTCGGTAGGTGTTGAAGACGTTGTATTTGCTGGCAACATGACCAAGTGGAAGCAGTTTGCCAACAGCCTGAAGCTGCGCATCCTGCTGCGCGAGTCGCAAACCGGCAACTCGGCTATCGACTCCGACGTGCGCGCCCAACTGCAGGCTCTGCAAACCGCTCCCGACGGTTTCATTACGTCCGATGTAGTGGTGCAGCCCGGCTATGCCCAGAACACGGGCCAGCAGAACCCCTTCTTCACCCGTTACGGCTACACCGCCGCTGGTACCAGCGCCACGGAGCGTAACTACCAAGTGCCCACGCAGTTCATTCTCGACCAGTATACCACCAACAACGACCCCCGCGTGTCGCAGCTCTACACGATGGGCGCCCGGGTAATTGCTGGCGTGAACACCCCCGGCTACGTAGGGGCTGTGCTGGGCGAGGCCAACCCGCCCACTACGGGCACGGCCACGGCCAGCACCCGTCAGGCTTCGCGCTTCCGCGGTGCCGAAACCACTTCGCCCGGCGCAGCTACGGCCGGTGGCATCTTCAAGGGCGTTTCGGCGCCTACCCCGCTGATGCTGCTGTCGGAGCACCTGTTCAACAAAGCCGAGGTTGAAACCCGCAATTTGTTCACTGGCGATGCCAAGCAGGATTTCCTCAATGGCATCAAGGCGTCGTTCATTTACTTCTACCGTGCAGGCACCACGTCGCTGGCTGCCATCAACTCCTCGACGCTGGCCACCACTACGTCGGCTACGCCCGGCGTTACGCAGTACGACACCTACATCGCTGCTAACACCGCCAACCCGCTGGTGAACTATGACATTGCCACCACCAACGGTGCGCTGGGCAAACAGGCTGCTATCATCTTCCAGAAGTACCTGGCTCTGAACTCGGTGGCCAGCACCGAGGCATGGGATGACTTCCGTCGTACCGGCCTGCCCCGCATTCCGCTGCCCGTTACGGCGGCTCAGGGCAAATTCCCGACGCGTTTGCTGTACCCGCTGAGCGAGGCCAGCACCAACTCGGGCAACGTGCCGGCTGGTGTGACGCAATACACCAAGATTTTCTGGGACGTGGTTGACTAACCCGTTTTAGATGCATAAGAAAGGGCTGCCCAAATTGGGCAGCCCTTTTTTGTTGTTACGCAACGTAGCCGGCTTACTTCGCCACAGCAAGCGCCATCTAACTCTGCATCAGGAAACCTTTGATGAACTCGTCGAGGTCGCCGTCCAGCACGTTTTGCACGTCGGTACGCTCTATGCCGGTGCGCAGGTCCTTGATGAGCTTGTAGGGGTGCAGCACGTAGTTACGAATCTGCGAGCCGAAGTCGATGCGCTTTTTAGAGGCTTCCACTTTGTCGCGCTCGGCGTGGCGCTTGTCCATCTCAATCTGGTAGAGGCGCGACTTGAGCATGCGCAGGGCGTGCTCCTTGTTCATGAGCTGGCTGCGCTCAATCTGCACGGCGATGATGATGCCGGAGGGCGCGTGCGTGAGGCGCACGGCGGTTTCCACCTTGTTCACGTTCTGCCCGCCGGCGCCGCCGGCCCGGAACGTGTCCCAGGAGATGTCGGCGGGGTTGATTTCGATGTTGATGGTGTCATCAATCACAGGGTAGGCGAAGACGGAGGCAAACGAGGTGTGGCGCCGGCCGCTGCTGTCGAAGGGGGAGATGCGCACCAGCCGGTGCACCCCAATTTCACTCTTGAGGTAGCCGTAAGCGAAATCACCGTCGATTTCGAGCGAAGCCGACTTGATGCCTGCGCCTTCGCCGGGCTGGTAGCTTAGCTGCTTTACCCCGAAGCCGTGGCCTTCGGCCCACATGATGTACATGCGCATGAGCATTTCGGCCCAATCCTGGCTTTCGGTGCCACCGGCGCCGGGGTTGATTTCGATGATGGCCGAAAGCTGGTCCTCTTCGTCAGAAAGCATGCGCTTGAACTCCAGCGCCTCCACTTTCTGCACCGTGGCGTCATAGTCGGCCTGCATTTCGGCCTCGGTCACCTCGCCCTCCTTGTAGAAGTCGTAGAGCACTTCGGTGTCGGCCAGCGTTTGCTGCACGGCTTCGAAATCATCGGTCCAGGTTTTGATGGGTTTGATTTCACGCAGCGTGGCTTCCGCAGCCTTGGAGTCGTCCCAGAAGCCGGGCGCAGTGGTTTTGGCCTCGTAGGCGGCTAGCTGTTCTTTGCGGGCATCGTAGTCAAAGATACCTCCTCAGGGCCTCAGCGCGGCCCTTCAAGTCCTTAATCTGGTCTTGGGTCATGGGTGGGGAAATAAAGAAAAGCGCGACAGGGTGCAGGGCGCGAAATGCGCAAACACCGCTGCCGGGCAAAAAGTGAAGCGCAAAAGTACCTATTTCTGCGCCGGAAGGTGGAAATAGCTTGGCGCTGATGCCAAACCAAGCCCGACCCGAATGGAACCCGGCGGTTTGGAAAGCTCAGCCGTATAGCTGCCCGGATGAGCGGATGCGGTGCCTAACTTTGTGTATGACAATTGAGGAATTGAAGCAGGATTTTGATTCGGCGCGCATCAGGCACGTTCACTTCAAGAGCCGGCTACGCTCGTACATGTTTGGCAACGGGGGCGAGGAAGGTCCTTTGCGCGACCCCGAAGCCTGTAGCCTCGGCCAGTGGATAGCCGACCGCCTGCGCGGCCGTGGTTCCTACGCGCACCTGCCCGAAGCGCGGCAGTTCGACCGCCAGCACGTACTCATGCACCAGGAAGCCAACCGTTTGATGGACTTGCAAGCAGCGGGGCGTACCGACGAAGCCAGCGCGGGCCTTGGCACGGTGCAGGCCATTGCCGACGAAATGCAGGCCCTTCTGCAAACAATGGAAGCCAAGATGCGTAGGGAGGCCTAAACCACGCGCCCGGACGCCTTTGCATGAAAATTACGCTTACCACCAAGCTCTTTGCGGGATTTGTGCTGCTGCTGGCGTTGTTTGCGGTGGTGGTGGTGTTTTACTACCAACTGGCCGGGCAAGTGCTGCGCAACTCGCAGCGGGTAGAAGCCTCGCAAAAAATAACGAACCGGGCGTCGAACCTGCTACGCAACATCATCGACATGGAGACCGGCTTCCGGGGCTACCTGCTCATTGGCAATGAGCAAACCCTGGAGCCTTACTATGATGGCGAACGGCAGCTCATCGGGCGTTTTTCGGAGCTGCGCGACTTGGTACAGGACTCGCCCGAACAGATAAAGCTGATTGAGCAAACGCAGCGGCTTTTTCAGCAATGGTCGGGCTACAGCCACCTGATGGTGGCCGAAAAGCGCGAAGCCCGTCGCCGCCTGCCTGCCCAGACGGGCCTGGATGGCCTGGCCCATCGGCGGCTGACCGAGGGCCTGACCGGCAAGCAGGTGATGGACAACATCCGGGAACGCTTGGCGGCCTTCGAAAGCCGCGAATCCGACACTCGCGCGCGGCTGCGCCACGAACTGGACGCCAGCATTGTGCGGGCTGAGTGGTTGTCGGCAGGGCTGGCCATTGCGGCGCTCATACTGGGACTGCTGTGGGCCATTTACATTGTGCGCGTGTTCAGTCGCCGCCTGCGCAGTATGCTCGACCTGGCCCGGCGCATGGCCGATGGCGACTACACCAGCCAGATTCTGGATACCGAACAGGATGAGGTGAGCGAGCTGACCTCGGCCCTGAACGTGATGGCCCGCACCGTGGGCGCCAACATCAGCCAGCTTGAAAACCGCAACCAGGAGCTCGACCAGTTCGCCTACGTGGTATCGCACGACTTGAAAGCACCCCTGCGCGGCATCGAAAGTGCCTCCCGTTGGATTGAGGAGGACATGGGCACCGAGCAGCTACCGCCCCACATCCGTGAGTTTCTGGGGCTGATGCGGCAGCGCGTGCACCGCATGGAAAAGCTCATTACCGGCATTCTGGACCTGGCCCGCATCGGCCGGGTGGCGCAGGCCGACGAAACGGTATTTGTGCGCACCCTGCTGCGCGAAGTCATCGACACGCTGAATCCGCCGCGGGGCTTCAAGGTCGAGCTGCCGTTCTTCCTGCCCACCCTCACCACCAATGCCGTGCAGCTGCAGCAGGTGTTCACCAACCTCATCAGCAACGCCATTAAATACCACGACCACCCCGAAACCGGCGTCGTGCACATCAGCTGCGACGACGCCGGCGACTTCTACCTTTTTTCCGTGGCCGACAATGGCCCCGGCATCGCCCCGGAGTACCACGACCGTATTTTCGTCATCTTCCAGACCTTGACCGAGCGCGACACCATTGAAAGCACGGGCGTGGGGCTGGCCATTGTGAAGAAAATTGTGGAGCGCCAAGGCGGCCGAATTGGCGTGAAATCGGCGGAAGGCCAGGGCGCTAAGTTCATCTTCACCTGGCCCAAGGTGCCGCCTAAAGTCAAAAAAGCCGGCGCGACGGTGGCCGCCACTGCCAGTTCTTCCGTATCTGTTGCTACCTAACGGCCGCGTTCGACCGTTCTTGCGGGCATATTCCCGCGTTGATTAGTGCTTAGCTTATGTCCGCCGATTATCCCACGCCCAGCATTTTGCTCGTGGAAGACGACCAGATGGACGTCATGAACGTGCAGCGCGAATTGCGCCGCCAGAATATTGATGTGCCCCTCATTCATGCCCGCAACGGCCGCGATGCGCTCAAAATGCTGCGCGGCGAAGGCGGCGAGCCTAAAATTGCCCGTCCCAGCCTAGTGATGCTCGACATCAACATGCCCCGCATGAACGGCTTGGAACTGCTCGAAGTGCTGCGCTCCGACCCCGAGTTTGTGAGCCTGAACGTGTTCATTATGACGACTTCCGACCTGGAATCGGACCGCCTCAAAGCCCAGGAGCTGGCCGTGAGTGGTTACATCATCAAGCCGCTGAGCTTTGACAAGTTTGGCGAAGGCGGCACCAGCGTCGACGGCTTTAGCCTCTTTCTGGACTTGTTGAAGCTGAAAAACTAGCTTCTCGCGCCATTTTTCAGCTTTCTACAGCAGCCGAAAGCCCATGCGATGGTGTGGGCTGGGCCCGTGCGTGCGAATGGCCTGGCGGTGCTGCGCCGTGGGGTAGCCCGCGTTCTGTGCCCAGCCGTACTCCGGAAATTCGGCCGCCAGCGCGCTCATGTAGTCGTCGCGAAACGTTTTGGCGAGCACCGATGCGGCGGCAATGTTGCGGTACAAGCCGTCGCCCCCGATGATGCAGGTGTGCTCATAGCCGGGCAGCGGCCGAAACCGGTTGCCATCTACCAGCAAATGCTCGGGGCGGATGCTGAGGGCAGCCACGGCGCGGTGCATGGCCAGGTAGCTGGCCTGCGCAATGTTGAGACTGCTGATTTCGGCTTCCGATGCCTGGCCCACGGCCCAGGCCACCGCTTCGGCACAGATTACGGGCCGTAGGGCCTCACGGCGCTTGGCACTGAGTTGCTTGGAATCGTTGAGAAAGCGCGGGTTAAAATCGGGCGGCAGGATGACGGCGGCGGCAAAAACCGGGCCCGCCAGGCAGCCCCGCCCGGCTTCGTCGAGACCCGCTTCGAGGGCAAAGCCGGAGTAATTGGCAAGTAGCATATCGAATAAAAAACGCGCGGAGCGCAAATCCAGCCCAAAATAAAGGCTGGATTTGCGCTCCGCGCGTTTTAGCGCGTCGGACAGCTTAGTGGCGGCCGGCGGTGCTGCCCGTGTCCGCGGTCGGGTCATTTTCGCCCCGGCGCTGGCCCTGGCTGTCGCGCGGGCCTTCATCAAGTTCCGAGTCTTCGTCGGTGGTTACGTATTCGTTGGTAACGGGGCCGAGGCCGTTAGTGTTCTGGGCCAGGTCGGCTTCGGCCTGGGCATGCTTGAGGTTGAACAGCGGGTCGTGCTCGTCTTGCTTGGAGTTTTGGTTGGGCTTCGAATTGGACTGGGCCATGGGAGGGTAGGTGCCGGCCGGGATGTGGGCGGCCGGGGTACCAGGTGGTACGGTGGCGGCCGGCTTCGGGTTGAAAGCGCCGCCGTGGCGGACGGCTGAAACCAACAAAAAAGGCCGCCGCACAAGTGCGACGGCCTTAAAGTGGCGGGTCCGGCTTAGAGGTGTCTACCCCACCTGTTCAGCCAGAGCGCCGCCGCACGAGAGGTCCTTCCTTTCCACATTTCCAGCCCGTGCGGGGGTACTTATGGGTCAAAGATACTAGGCTGGGAGGGCCGAGCGCAAGATTTTTTGGATTAATGATGCCGATTAGTCGCCCAACGAAACCTTTGACACGGCGGATGACGGCATCCAGACGACGATTGACCGGCCGCCCCGGCGTGCTCCGGCGTACTTTTACGCGCCCTTTTATCGCTTTTTCGCTATGTCATTACCCGCTGCGCCTAACGTTGACGAAACCCACAACCCCTGGCAGACCCTCAGCACGGAGGTGAAGTACCACAACCCCTGGATTTCGGTGCGCGAAGACCAGGTGCTGAACCCCAGCGGCGGCCGCGGCATCTACGGCGTGGTGAGCATGAAAAACAAAGCCATTGGCATCATCCCCCTCGATGCCGAGGGCAACACCTGGCTGGTGGGGCAGTACCGTTACGCCTTGAACGAGTACAGCTGGGAAATTCCGATGGGCGGCGGCCCCGTGGCGCGCGACGTATTGGAATCGGCCCAGCGCGAGCTAAAGGAAGAAACCGGACTGCTGGCTGCCCGCTGGACGCGCATTGCGCGCCTGCACACGTCGAACTCCGTGACGGATGAGGAGGGTTTCGTGTTCCTGGCCGAAGACCTGACCCAGAGCGACGTGGAGCCCGAAGAAACCGAAGACCTGCGCCTCTGGAAGCTGCCGCTGGCTGAGGCCGTGCGCATGTGTATGACCGACCGCATTACAGACGCCATCAGCGTGGCGGGCCTGCTCAAGGCCGAGCGTGTGCTAGCGGAGCGAGGAAAATAGGATAGGAAACCCATGTCATCCTGAGCGGAGCGAAGGACCTTCTCAAGTCTGAGCAATTAATGTTCTAACGTCTGTAGGTCCTTCGCTCCGCTCAGGATGACATGCGAATCACCAATAACCTACCTTTGTGGGCATGCGCCATCTGCTTCGTTATATCGGCCAGCGCCTCTACACTACGTGGGCCACATTCTGGTTTGTGCTGCCGTTTGTGCTCACGTTTCCCATCCAGTGGTTTTATAGCCGCCGGCCGGGGGGCGAATACGTGGTGCACGCCATCAACCGCTGGTGGTCGTGGCTGTCCATCACCATGTGGGGCGTGCCCGTAGAAGTGGTGCGCGAAACTACAGCGCCGAACCCGCAGCCTTGCGTGTACGTGTCGAACCATGGCTCGTACATCGACATCATGATGATGTTCAAGTACATTCCGGGGTTTCTGAACATGATGGGCAAGGCCTCGTTAGCTAAAACGCCCGTGTGGGGCCCCATTTTCGGCCGCGTTTACATCACCGTGGACCGGGCCAGCGCTGTGAGCCGGGGCAAAGCCATGGTGCAGGCCAAGCGCAGTCTGGCGGCGGGCAAAAGCATCGCCATTTTTGCCGAGGGTCGTATTTCGCCCTTGCCCGGCAAGGAACTGCTGCCGCTGCTGGATGGCGCCTTCCAAATGGCCATCGAGGCCGGGGTGCCCATCGTGCCCGTAGGTCAGCCCCTGAACCACATGTTCATGCCCGATGTGAAGGGCAGCCTGCGCGTGCGCTACCACCGCCTCAAAATCGTTTTCCACAAGCCCATCCCCACCACAGGCCTCACTCTGGCCGACATCCCGGCCCTGAAGGAGCGGGTAGCAGCCCTGCTCACCGGCGATTTTCTACCCGAGGGCGCCGTGAAACCCGGCCCAAGTACTTGGCGCAACCCCGCCAACGTTGTGGCCGAAGAAGCGCCGCAAGGCGTCAACTCTTAACTTTAAACTCATAACTCTTTACTCAATATGAGCACTGACCTTGGCACTCTGCGTGGCCTGGCCCACCTGGCCCGCCTCGAATTTGACGCCACCCGCGAGCAGCAGATGCTCGGCGACCTGAACAACATCCTCGACTTCGTGGCCCAGCTCGAAGGCCTCGACACGACGGGCGTGGAGCCGCTGGTGCACCTCTCGCAGGAGGTGAACGTGCTGCGCGACGACGAGGCCCGCAACACCGTGAGCCACCAGGATGGCCTGCGCAATGCCCCGCGCAAAGATTCGGACTACTTCCGGGTGCCCAAAGTGCTGGAATAGTTGAATCCGAAACCTGCTTCGACGCGCACCTGGCGGCCCAGCTGGCTGGGCGTGCTGGCCACGCTGGCCGTAGGGCTGGCGGTTTTTTATTATTTCACGGGGGCCGACAGCACGCTGCCCATTCAGCTGGTGCCGCATCTGCAGCCCGTGCCGCTTACGCTGGAGCAAGTGGCGGCTGGCCCGGTGCAGCTGCCCGTACAGGTGAGCGGCTACGCGGTGAGTCTGACACATGACGTGGCCGGGCCATTTACACAGCCTGTGGCGGCGGCTATTTTCCTGGCGCTGCTGGTGGTGGCACTGGCGGGCTGGACGGCGGCCGTGAGCGCGCTCGCGCGCCTGCCCTTCGTGGTGGGCATGGTCCCGGTTATTTTCCTGCTGCTCTCCCTTAATACCGAGTCGCTGGGAATTTTCAATACCAGCGAGCGGTATTTCCTGTACGTGATGCTAGCCCTGATAGGAGGGGGGGCTTACGTGCTACACGCCTTTGCCGAAAATATGTCCCTGGCACGGCGTGTGGGGGTAATGGCCGGTGTAGTAGCCATTGTGTGCGGCGTACTATTCTCACAAAGCCAATTGTCGGCTTCCGAAACGGTGCTGCAGCTGGCGGCTTATGCCACGCCGGGTGGCGCGGTGCTGGTGGCGCTGGTGGTGCTGTGGGTAAGCGTAGAGAATATTCGGGGGCTGCTGTGGTTCAACACCCAGGCCGAGCAGCCGAGCGGCCGGTTTGGGTTTTGGCCCTTCGCGGCGGTGAGCCTGCTGTACCTCGGTGTGCTGTTTTTGTACGTGTGGAATGGCAGCGTGCCCCTGCTAGCTGGACTAGAACTCGACCCGCTGGTGATGCTGCTGCCGGCCGCGCTGGCTGGCGGGCTGGGTTTGCGTCTGCGCGCGCCCAGCTATGCAGCCTGGGTGCCCTATGCCAATGCCCGCGTGCTCTACGCGTTGGCCGTAACGGCTGCAGCGGCCGCGCTGGCCTATGCATTTGCTACCGATAACACGCCCCTGCTAGCGGCAGCCCGCAGCTTCAGCGGGCAGGCGCTCCTGCTAGTCGGTGGTTTGTTTTGGTTGTATGTGCTCATCAATTTCATGCCGCTCATCGAGCAGCGGCTGCGGGTGTATCGGGTGGTGTTCGAGCCGCGCCGGTTACCGCTTTATGTAGTGTACGTGTTGGGCATTGGCGGGCTGATTGCCATTCAGCTGCGCACGGGCTACCCGCTGCCCGACCAGGTGCAAGCCGGCCAATACAACAACCTCGGCGACCTGGCTCGCCAGCAAAGCGAGGCCGAGCCCGACCAGCTGGGCTTGGCCGGCCTGGCCGAGCGTTACTATGCCGAAAGCGGCGACGTGCTCTACCGCTCCAACCTGCACGCACAGTTTGGCCGGGCGGCGCTCTACCGCTTCCGGCAGCAGCGCGGCAACGAACTGGTGGCCCTGAATCGGGCCCTGCAGCGCGGCACCAACGAGAAAGTGTCGCTGCGTCTGGCGGCCCTCAACAGCGCGCCCGAGGATTTATTCAATGGCCTCGATATTCTGCGACGTGGGCTGAAAGCCCAGCCGCACAGTGCCGCCCTAGCCGGCGACCTGGCCCAACTGTTCACCCAAACGGCTCTCAACGATTCCGTCGGCTTCTACCTCGACCAAGCCGAGCGGCTGGCGCCGGGCAGCTACTCCAGTCGCACCAACCAACTAGGCTTCCTGATAAGCCAGAACCTGCTGGACGTGGCGCAAAAGCAGAAACCGGGCAGCAACCCGGAAACCGAGCCGGCCCTGGCTGCGAACCAGCTGCTGCTCGGGCTGCTCACGAAGCCCGCGAGTGCTGCTAGCCCGGCAACGCCGACGGTATTGAATGATGCCACGTTTGCGCAGCTCTATCACCAAACGCTCACCAACATTCGCCTTCGCAATCATCTAAGCATCCAACAGCAGCTACCCCAGCTCGCCAAATTGGCCGCTGCCGAAGCAAACGCCCCCTACGCGGAGCAGCTGCAGTTTCTACAGGCGCTGGGGCGGCACGCGCTGGGCCAGGAAATGGCGGCGCGGCAGCTGCTGTTGCCGCTGGCGGCGGGCACCTCCGGCACGGCGAGTTACTTCCAGCAGCTGCTGGGGCTGTGGCAGCTGCAGCAAGGCCAGTACGCCACAGCTGCCGACCAACTGGCTTTGGCCGCCTCGCACGGGGCCGGACTGGCACCAGAGGCACGTACTTATGCTTTGGCGCTGAGCGGGCAATTGGATTCAGCTCAGGCAGTGGCCAGCCGCTTGACTAGCTCCCCCGATACCGCCTCGCAAAAAGCTGGGCGCCGCCTGCAAGCGCAGCTAGCCAGCGGCAAACTTACCTTGGATGGTTCGCCTGCCGAACGACTCGGTAACAATTGGCTGACGCAGGCGCAGCAGGCTGAGCAAGCCCGAAACGCGGGAGCTGCCACTAAAAATTACCAGCGCATCGTGCGCGAGGCTCCGTTCAACGAGCCAGCCATTCTGGCTGCAGGACGCTACTACACGGCCCAACGAAACTTCACCGCGGCTTACGAAGCGCTGCGGGCTGGGCTCGATGAAAACCCGGCTTCCTTGCCGCTGTTGAGGGCTTACGTGTTGGCGGCTGCTGACGCGGGCCTGACCGAATACGCAGCTGATGCGCTGGCCGAGTTGCAACGTCGGCTGCCAGCGGCCGCCTATGCTACTTTAGCAGCGGAATATGCGGCGCACCGGGCGGCCCGGGCTGCGGCTTCCGATGCCTTTTCCGTTGCTCCCACCATTCCTTCTCTGCAATAAGTTCTTCGCGCCATGAATTCCAACGTCATCGAAACCACGGACATCGCCAAAAATTACGTGATGGGCACCGAGGTTATTCACGCCCTGCGCTCGGTCAGCATCCAGATTCCGCGCGGCGAGTACGTGGCGTTCATGGGGCCGTCGGGCTCGGGCAAGTCCACGCTGATGAACATCGTGGGCTGCCTCGATACGCCCAGCAAAGGGCAATACATCCTCAACGGGCAGGACGTGAGTCGCATGAGCGACAACCAGCTGGCCGAGGTGCGCAATAAGGAAATCGGTTTCGTGTTTCAGAGCTTCAACCTGTTGCCACGCGCCTCGGCCCTCGACAACGTGGCCTTGCCGCTCATCTACGCCGGCCTGAGCAAAAAAGAGCGCAACGAGCGCGCCCTGGAGTCGCTCCGGTCGGTAGGCCTGGCCGACCGCGCCTCGCACCGGCCCAACGAGCTTTCGGGCGGGCAGCGCCAGCGCGTGGCCATTGCCCGTGCCCTCGTCAACAACCCCAGCGTGCTGCTGGCCGACGAACCCACCGGCGCCCTCGACTCCAAAACCAGCCACGAAATCATGGACCTTTTCGAGGCACTGTACTCGAAAGGCAACACCATCATTATGGTGACGCACGAGGAGGACATTGCCCGCTACGCCCACCGCATCGTGCGCCTGCGCGACGGACTGATTGAGACGGATGAGGTGAACCACGAAATCACCCGCCACGCCGTGGCCGGGCACTAATTAAGTCTTAAGCTGAAAAAGCCCGTCGTGCAGAGCGCAGCATCTCTACCGCAGCAGTAAATAAATACTCTAGCAGTAGAGATGCTTGGGGTGCGCTCAGCATGACGCTCTAAAATCCATTCCTGCACCGCATGAAAATCTACACCAAGACCGGCGACAAGGGCCTTACCTCGCTTATTGGGGGCACGCGGGTGCCCAAGAGCAGCTTGCGCATCGAGAGCTACGGTACCGTGGACGAGCTGAACGCCCACATTGGCTTGGTGCGCGACCAAGAGGTGAATGCCGCCCGCCGGCCCTTGCTCAAGGAAATTCAGGACCGGTTGTTTACCATCGGCTCGGCTCTGGCCGCCGACCCGGAAAAGTCGCGCATGAAGCTGCCTGACCTGCACGCCGCCGATGTGGAACTGCTGGAAGCCGAAATGGACCGCATGAACCTGGATTTGCCCGAGTTGCGCGCCTTCATTTTGCCGGGCGGGCACCCGGCTGTGAGCCACGCGCACGTGGCCCGTTGCGTGTGCCGCCGGGCCGAGCGGCTAGCCATTCACCTGGGCGAAGAGTCCTTCGTAGCCGAATTAGTGGTCGTGTATTTGAACCGCCTGTCCGATTTCCTGTTTGTACTGAGCCGGGCCATGGCCCACGAGCTGGGCGTAGAAGAAGTGACCTGGCAGGCACGACTTTGACCGAAACGGTGTCTGGCTGATAGAGCCAGGCTGCACGCATCGGGCGTGCCTCGATATTCTCCGTATAACTTACTGGTGCTTAGCAGCACTTCTGCACTCCCCCCTAAAATCCCACCCACTCATAGTTTCCTGAACGCACTCGCTCATGATTGACATTCTTCCGATTCGGACCCAGACCACCACGGCTTCGCGCCTGTCGCAGGTCAACCTCTCGCAGCTGGAATTCGGCAAAGTTTTCGCCGACCACATGTTTGTTGTTGATTTCGTCAACGGCGAGTGGCAGGAGCCCCAGATAGTGCCCTACGGCGACATGGCCGTGAGCCCGGCCAACTCGGCCCTGCACTATGGCCAGGCCATTTTTGAGGGAATGAAGGCATACCACCAGGCTGACGGCGGCGTGGCCCTGTTCCGCCCGCTCGATAACTGGGCTCGTCTCAACGCTTCGGCTGAGCGCATGTGCATGCCCACCATCCCGGAAGAGCTGTTTATGCAGGGCCTGCGCGAGCTGATTAAGCTCGACGCGGCCTGGGTACCCACCGAGCCGGGTTCGGCGCTCTACATCCGGCCCTTCATGTTCGGCACGGACGGCCTGCTGGGCGTGCGCCCTTCGGATACCTACCGCTTTATGATAATTACCTGCCCGGTGGGCTTGTACTTCAGCAAGCCGCTGCGCGTGCGCTTCGAGCAGAAGTACGTGCGCTCGGCTGAGGGCGGCGCGGGCTACGCCAAGAACGCCGGCAACTACGGCGCGGCCATGTACCCCACCAAAGTGGCCCAAAACGAAGGCTACAACCAGCTCATCTGGACCGATGCCTCGCAGCACCAGTACGTGGAGGAGTCGGGCACGATGAACGCCATTTTTGTGATGGACGGCAAGGTGGTGACACCCGCCCTGAGCACGAGCATTCTCGACGGCATCACGCGCCGCAGCGTGCTGGAACTGGCCCGCGACATGGGAATGACCGTGGAAGAGCGCAAAGTGGGCAGCCGGGAGGTGATGGACGCCCTGGCCGCTGGCAAGCTCCAGGAGGCTTTTGGTGTGGGTACGGCTGCCACCATCGCGCCCATTGCCACCATCGGCTACGAGGGACACGACTACGACCTGCCCGCTACCGATTCCAACGCCTTCTCGAAGCGCGTGGCCGCGGCCCTGGATGCCATCCGCACCGGCGAAGGTGCCGACGTGCACAACTGGATGGTGCGGGTGTAGCCATTCGTCATCCTGAGCGCAGCGAAGGACCTTCTCACGGTTGCATCGATTGAATTACTGCAGGACGTTCAGTCATGATAAGGTCCTTCGCTGCGCTCAGAATGACAGAAGTTTTGATAAAGCCGCTTCGCCTTGAAGCGGCTTTTCTTTTTTGCCCCACCTTTGTAGCCAGAATCCGCTAACCCACCAACCCGCCACTCCACCCATGACTGTTTCCCTGAAAACCGTTACCCTCAACGACACGCACCGCGCGCTGGGTGCCAAAATGGTGCCTTTTGCCGGCTACGACATGCCGGTGCGCTACTCTTCCGACCTCGATGAGCACCACACGGTGCGCCGCGCGGTGGGCATTTTCGACGTGTCGCACATGGGCGAGTTCCGGCTGCGCGGCCCGCAGGCCCTCGACCTCATTCAGCGCGTGACCAGCAACGACGCCAGCAAGCTCGCCGACGGCAAAGCGCAGTATTCCTGCCTGCCCAACCACGATGGCGGCATTGTGGACGACCTGCTGGTATACAAGCTGGCCGACGAGGACTACCTGCTGGTGGTGAATGCCTCTAACATCGAAAAAGACTGGAACTGGATTCAGCACCACAACACCAAAGGCGTGGAAATGGAAGACATTTCGGACCGCACCAGCCTCTTCGCTGTGCAGGGCCCGAAAGCCGCTGCCGCGCTCCAGAAGTTGACGGATGTGGACCTGAGCAGCATTCCCTACTACTCCTTCGTGCAGGGCACCTTCGCTGGCGCGCCCGACGTCATCATCTCGGCCACCGGCTACACCGGCGCGGGGGGCTTCGAGCTGTACATCCCGAACGAAAGCGCGGCGCAGGTGTGGGAGCAAATCATGCTGGCCGGCCAGCCCTACGGCATCAAGCCCATTGGCTTGGGCGCGCGCGATACGCTGCGCCTTGAAATGGGCTACTGCCTCTACGGCAACGACATCGACGACACCACTTCGCCCCTGGAAGCCGGCTTGGGCTGGATTACGAAGTTTACCAAGGAGTTCACCAACTCCGACAATCTGAAGAAACAGAAAGAAGCCGGCGTGACGAAAAAGCTGGTGGGCTTCGTGATGGACGGCCCCGGCATCCCGCGCGGCCACTACGAGCTGGTGGACGCCGACGGCCAGAAAATCGGCGACGTGACCAGCGGCACCCAGTCGCCCTCGCTCAGCAAGGGTATCGGCCTGGGCTACGTGAAGACCGAGTTTGCCGCCCCCGGCACCCAGATTTTCGTGCAGATTCGCGGCAAAAACCTGCCCGCAACGGTGAGCAAGCTGCCGCTGACCAAAGGCACGGAAGAGTAGCTCTAAAAAGAACGTCATGCCGAGCGGTGCCGAGGCATCTCGCGTGTGGTGGTAATCCTGAAGTTAGGAGTTGCTGCTGCACGCGAGATGCCTCGGCTCCGCTCGGCATGACAGTTTAACACCTGAATTAACTTAACTCAACAAGTGCCCAAAGTAGATATTTGCTTCTCGCCCGAGTTGCTTCCGCTGTATGACCTGCGCGGCAAAGTGGCCGTCATCGTCGACATTTTGCGGGCTTCCAGCACCATTGTTACGGCGCTGGGGGAGGGCGTGACGCACGTTTTTCCCGTGGCCTCGCTGGATGAGTGTACGGCCTACGGCCAGGAGCACGGCTGTATGACCGCCGCCGAGCGCGAAGGCCTGCCCGCCCCTGGCTTCGACCTCGGCAACTCGCCTTTCGGCTTTCTGGACGCGGCGCGGCCGGTGCGCGGCCGCGCCCTCACCATCAGCACAACCAACGGCACGGCGGCGCTGCGCCGCTCGCTGGCCGCCGAGGCCGTGGTGGTGGGCTCCTTTCTCAACCTGGAAGCCGTAGCCGCTTTTGCGCGTCAGCAGCAGCGCGACGTGCTGGTGGTATGCGCCGGTTGGAAGGGGCAGTTCTGCCTCGAAGACACGGTGTTTGGGGGCGCGCTGGCCGAGCGGCTGGCGCCGGATTTCGACGTGCGCAGCTCCGATGCCACGCTGGCGGGGCTGCATCTATGGCAACAGGGGAAAAAGGATTTGTCGGCTTATTTGCTACAATCGGCGCATGTGCGCCGGTTGAATTCGCTGGAGGCCAGTAAGGATTTTGAGTTTTGCCTGCGGGTGGATGCTTACGCCAACGTGCTGCCCGTTTGGCAGGAGGACCGGCTGGTGGCGCAGGGGTGAGAACGGTCTGTCGCAGTTGTCTGTCATTGCGAGGCGCAGCGGTGGCAATCCATCCTCTCAAGCGCGACTAACCCAGAGTTGTGATAAAGCCTTTTACCAGTAAGCCCCGGCTTCATAGTGATGCCGGGGCTTACTGGTAAAAGGGCGCGTCTAAGTTTGACAGGACGGATTGCTTCGGCCTGCGGCCTCGCAATGACAGGTGGGCTACTTCAGTTTTTCGTTGTCGTGGTGGCGCTGGCTGTCGCGCTGTGTTTTCTTAGCCAGGTTGCGGGTCATAGCTTCTGTCAAATTCACGCCTGTTTGGTTGGCGAGGCAGATAAGGACAAATAGCACGTCGGCAAGCTCGTCGCCGAGGTCCTTACCCTTGTCGGAGTCCTTAAACGACTGCTCGCCGTACTGACGGGCAATAATACGGGCTACTTCGCCCACCTCTTCGGTGAGCATGGCCATGTTGGTGAGCTCATTAAAATAGCGCACGCCGTTGGTTTTTATCCAATTGTCGACGGTTTGCTGGGCTTCTTCGATGGTCATGGGGACAGGTTCATCTGATGGGTTAAGCCGGCGAGTCGAGCACGATGGTCACCGGTCCGTCATTCACGAGGCTCACCTGCATGTCGGCCCCGAAGATGCCGGTGGGTACGGGCTGGCCCAGTTCGGCGGCTACCATGGCCACGAACTGCTCATATAGCGGCTCGGCAATGGGCGGCGGGGCGGCCCCGATGTAGCTGGGGCGGTTGCCCTTGCGTGCATCGGCCAGCAGCGTAAACTGGCTCACCACCAGCACCTGGCCGCCCACGTCCTGCACGCTGCGGTTCATCTGCCCGTTTTCATCGCCAAAAATGCGCAGCTGCACCAGTTTGCGGCACATCCAGGTGAGGGCCGCGGGGGTATCGGTGGGGGCAAAGCCGGCCAGCACCAGCAGGCCCGGGCCAATTTGGCCGGTAAACTGGGCATCGACCGTGACCTGGGCGCTGCGGACGCGCTGAATGACGAGGCGCATAAGGGTAGACGTGAATAGCCAATGGTGGCAATTGCCCGCGAAGCTACGGCGCCCATGGTCTGTTTTGCGCATTTCGGAACCGGGCTAAGCCGCCCGGTAGCCCACGCCGTTCACCGTTTCCAGAAAATCGGTGGGCGCATAGGGGGCCAGCGCGCGGCGCACGTTCATGATGTGGACGTCGATGAAGTTCGATGATTCCAGCGCTGCGACCGGGCGGCGGCTGATGTAGGCGCCCAACTGCTCGCGCGTGAGCACCTGCCCGCGGTGCGAAAGCAAGTGGTGCAGCACGTCGAACTGCATACGGCTGAGGTGCACATACTGTCCCTGATGGCAGAGCCGGCGGGCGGCCAAATCGAGCACAAAGCCCGGCCCGAAGTGAATGGCGGGCCTTTTGTGCCCCACCCGCTGCCTGATGATGACGCGCATGCGGCGCTCCAACTCGGCCACCGAAACGGGTTTGGCCAGGCACTCGTCAGCGCCCAGGGCGAAGCCGCGCAGGCGGGGCTCCACGTCGGGCGTGGCCGTGAAAACGATGCACGACGTGGGGTGTGCTTCGTGGCGGGTGGCCAAGCAGATGAGGTCCAGCCCGTCGCCGTCGGGCAGGTCCTGCGCCAAGAGCACAAAGTCATAGGGGCGGCGGTCGAGGCAAGCGGTGGCTTCGGCCATGGTAGTAGCTATGTCGACCCCGTATTGGGCGCGCTGCAGAAAGCGGTGCAGCTGCTGCCGCGGCCGCGCCTCTGCTTCAACTAAGAGAACTTCCATTGCAAAAAGGGTTGGTTGACGGATAGCGTTACAGTGCCGCTGCGGCATCCAAGGTGGCGGCTTCGGGCAGTACCCGCACCTGGGCGTGCATGCCGGGCTTGAGCCGGTGGCCGGGGTTGGCCAGCACGCAGCGCACTTTCATTACCTTGCTTTCGTGGTCGAGCACGTGGTACACCCGGTCGATGGTGGCGCGCAGCGGGGCATCGGGGTAGCTCAGGGTGGTAATTTCCACGGCTTGGCCTTCGTGAACCCGGCTCAGGTCCGATTCGAACACGTTGGCCAGCACCCACACCTTGTCCAGGTTGGCCACGGTGAAAGCCGCGTCCATGTCGGAGGCGTTGAAGCGCATCCCCGCGCTCAGCTTTTTCTCAATAATGAAGCCCGCCAATGGCGCTTTGAGGCTATAGGTGGTACCGGGGGCCACGCCGTAGGTTCGTAGCTGCTGCCGGCTGTTGGCGGCCGTGCTGGCGGCGCGCTCCATTTCCTTGCGGGCTTTGTACACGTCCTGACCGGCGCTGAGGCCGGCCTGGTGCAACTCCTCGGTCACGGCCAGGTTCTTGGTGGCCACGGCCAAGTCTGCTTTAGCGGTGGTGTGCTGGTTCTGGAAGTCGGCTATTTCGCTGCTTTTCAGCACGGCCAGCACCTGCCCCTGGCGCACTTCGTCGCCAAGGTCCACGCCCATGCGCTGCACTTCGCCGCCTACGCGCGGAAACACCCGGGCCGTATGGTCGGCGTCGGCGGCTATTTCGCCGCTAAGCACCAGTTCCACTGGCGTGGCTAAGTCGGCAGTTGGGGCGGCCTTCTGGCGCTGCGATACCGGCAGGGCCGGCGTGATTTCTTCGGCCGCTTCGGACTGTGGCGAGGAACAGGCGCCCAAGGCCAAAGCGCCTAGTAGCAGCCCGCGCCAGCCCACATTTCGCAGGCTCGGTTTCCAGGCAAAACCCGGCAGTAGATTAGGCTTTCTCATAGTGTTGCGGCGTTGATGACAGCCGCAAGACTACTGGCGAGGTATTAGAATCTGATTAGAAAACCTTAAATGTGTACTTTTTTTTGACTTTTGAACGAGGCAGGGGCGGTGCTCATCTCGCCCTCGGCGAACGGAATCGTGGTGGCAGCTCGGGCGCTCGGGCACATGGGCGCGGGCGCTGGTTCTATACCGTTCCACCAGCTGCTTAGGCCGTGGGCAGATGCACCAGCGCGGTGGTGCCTCGCCCCAATTCGGAATGCAGGTGCAGCTGCCCGCCGTGCTGCTCAATGATTTTGCGGGCCAGCGCCAGGCCCACGCCGTGCCCGGCCACGGGCCGCGCATTGGCTGCCCGATAAAACGGCTGAAACACCTGCGGCAGGTCGGCTGGAGCGATGCCAATGCCTTCGTCGCGGATGCGCAGCTGCACCTCGCCCGGCGCGTAGGCCAGCTCAATGCGTACCGGGTGGGGAGACGAGTACTTCAGCGCATTTTCCAGCAGGTTGCTGAGCGCCCGCACGAGCAAGGCCCGGTTGCCGGTAAGCTCCAACTGCTCAGGCTCGTCAGGCAGGCGGCCGGTGTACATCTGCAGGCGCGGGCGCTGGCTGGGGTCCACGGCCGCGCAGGCCTCGGCCAGTAGCTCATCCACGCGAATGCAGGCGTCGTGCTCGGGCAAATGCACGTCGGCTTGGGCCAGCTCCAGCAGGTGGTTGAGCAGGGCGTTGAGCTGGGTGAGGTCGGCGAGCAGGTCGCGCAGGGAGGTCCGGTAGGCGGCGGGCTCCCGCTCGCGGGCCAGGGCCAGCTGCGCCTCGCCGATGCTGGCGGCCAGCGGTGTGCGCAGCTCGTGCGAGGCGTAGCGCACAAAGGAGCGTTGGGCCTCAAAGCTTCCTTCGAGGCGGTCGAGCAGGCGGTTGAAGGTTTGGGCCAGGCGCGCCAGCTCGTCTTTCGGGCGGTCTGGGGCGCCTTCGGCCACGCGCAGGTGCAGGTCGTGGGCGCTGATGCGCTCCAGCTGGTCATTCATGGCGGCAATGGGGGCCAGCGCCCGCCCCGCGAATACGCGCCCCGCCACGTAAATCAGCAGCAAGCTCAGCACAAACAGCGAAGCCAGGATGGAGGCCACGTAGCGCAGCCTGGCCTGGCCCGAGAGGTTTTCGGCCCCGGCCACCACCACAAAAGAGCCCTGGTTGTCGCGATAGAAAATGCCCACCGCCTGCCGCGAGCCATCGGTGAAATATTCCTCGTGTCCGGCTACTATGCGGGCCAGCACCGCCGGCGGCACTTCGAGCCGCACGTCTTCGCGCACGAAGCGCACTTCGCCTTTCACGTCATAAATCTGAATGATTTCTTCGGTGAGTGTGCGCTGGTAGCGCTTCTGAAATTCCTGAAAAACAGAGCTGCGCAGCTCGTCTTTTTCCAAGAAAATGTAAGCCGCCACTTCGGCCCGGTCGCGCAGGCGCTGCCGAAACTCGCGCTGGCTGTAGTCGTGCTGCAACAGAAAAGCCGTGCCCAGCACCACCAGCAAAATGAACGCCACCAGCCCCACAAACAACCAGATGAGGCGATTACGAATGGTCATGGGCGTGGGGGAGCTTTTAAATTTTGTCATCCTGAGCGCAGCGAAGGACCTTCTCCTGTTTGCGCCGCTTGATTTACCGGAACTGTTCAGTGGTGAAAAGGTCCTTCGCTGCGCTCAGGATGACATAAGTTGAAAAAACTTCACGATAAATCATTACTCTTGCCGCAACACGTAGCCCGTGCCCGTCACCGTATGAATGAGCTTGGAGGCAAAGCCGTGGTCTACTTTCTTGCGCAAGTAGCTCACGTACACGTCAATGACATTGCTGCCGGCATCGAAGGCCTCGTCCCAGCCGTGCTCGGCAATCTGGCTGCGGCTGAGCACCCGGCCGGGGTGGCGCATGAGCAATTCCAGCAGGTTGAACTCGCGGGTTGTGAGGCGCAGTGGCTGGCCGGCGCGCGTCACGGTGCGGCTGGGAATGTCCAGTACCACGTCGGCAAAGGTGAGGCGTGAGCCCTTAGGGTTGGTGCTGCCGCGCCGCGTGAGGGCCCGCACCCGGGCCACGAGCTCGGCGAAATCAAAGGGCTTCACCAAGTAATCGTCGGCGCCACCGTCGAAGCCGTTGAGCTTATCAGTGGTGGTGCCCAGGGCAGTGAGCATGAGCACGGGCACCTCGAGGTTATGCTGGCGGATGGCAGCCAGCACCTCCAGGCCGCTGCGCTGGGGTAGCAGCACGTCCAGAATGACGAGGTCGAAAGGCTGGGCGAGGGCCAGCTCCTGGCCCGTTTGGCCGTCGGAGGCGACTTGCACGGTTAGCTGCTCTTCTTCCAGGCCCCGGCGTATGAGGGCCGACAGGCGCGGGTCGTCTTCTACCAGCAGAATGTTCATGGCGGCGCGCGGCAGGGGAGGAATGTTCGCCGGGGGCTGCCGACCTTCGCGCCAGTCCCAATCCCGCGAATGTCTCCCGCCAACGCCACAAAGAACGAACACAGTCCGTCAAGCCGCCGCTGGTGGCTAGTGGCGGCCCTGCTCGTGGTGGCCGGGCTGCGCCTGTGGCGCCTGCCCGAAGCCGGCGCTCCCGACTACGACTCGGTGCGCAACTGGCAGGCCGTGCTGGCCCTGACGCAAGGCGATTTTTCGCGGTTGTTCGTGCCTGGCTGCCCGGCTTTTCTACTGTCGTACGCGCTGGTGGCGCTGTTCACGCGCAGCTTTCTAGTATTCCAAACCATCAACGCGCTGGTGGGCGTGGCGGGACTGGGCTTCTTTGCCACGTGGGTTGCCCGCAAAGCCCGCCTTTCGGGCCCCGAGGCGGCCGGCTTGGTGCTGCTGGGCGGCACTGGCCTGCTGCTCACCTTCGCCGGGCGCGATTTTACCCCCAATTCCGTGAGCCTGCTGCTGTGCGCGGGCCTGTTTCGGAGCCACTTGGCGCGGCTGGCGCGGCCCGGCCTGGCGGCGTTGGTACGGGTGGCCGTCTGGCTAGCGTTGGGATTGAGCTTTAGCTACAAGTTTCTGTTTGCGCTGCCCATTTTGCTGGTGCTGGAAGTGCTACAGGCCGACGGCCTATGGCGCACCCCCCGGGTGTGGGCGCGCGTGCTTGCCGTGCTGGCCGCACCCTACGTGCTGTTTGGGACGGTGGGCGTGGCGGCCGGGCTGCCGTGGTACCGCTGGCTGGCTTTCTACGTGCGCACCGTGGCGCCCACGACGGCCAACGCGGCGGGGCGCCAAGCCACGCTCAAAATCGATTTTACCTACTACCTGCGCTATCTAGCCGAATTCGAGTCGCCGTTGCTGCTGGCGGGCCTGGCGCTGGCGGCTTGGCTGGTGTGGCGCGAGTGGCGCCGCGGCTGGCGGCCGCAGGACCGGCCGTGGCTGCTGCCTTATCTGTTGTTCTGGGCCCTGTGCCTGCTGGCCGGCATGTCGCTGCTCCTGAAAGCCCCGCGCGGGCTCCTGTTTGCCTACTTGCCTCTCGCGGCCCTGGCCGTGCTGGCGGGACGGCGGGTGCTGCCGCGTTGGGCGCTGCTAGCGGTGTTGGCCGCCGCGGTGTGCCTGAACGTGTTCAGGATTGAACAGACTATTTATGCATCGCTGCCCACGCCTTATGCGCAGGTGGCGGCCTGGCTGCAGCAACACGGCGCCCGCAAAGTGGCCAGCACGGTGGGGCTGGGTTTGGCGCCCTATCTAAATGACAAAGTGCAGCTGACCGTTATTAACGACGAGAAAGCGTTGTCGCGTTTGCGCCAGGAAGGCTACGACTACGTGCTGCTGGACGGTTACTGGCGCGTGGCCGGGGTGGCGCGCTTCGATTCCTTACGCCGCCAAGTGCCCGTGGCTGCCTGGCCGGCCCCGCAGCTGCAGCAACCGCTCTTGTTTCTGGAGCACTCCGAGTACACCGGGCGGGGTTTCGCCGAAACGCTGGCAGCCGGTAGAGCCGCGGCAGCTGACTCGCTGCCCTTGCGGCTCTACCGGCTGCGCTGAAACGGCTCCCGGCTTAAACGTGCCTCCGGCTATTGGGCTACAGAGGGCAGGCTGTTGGTATCGATGGCCGGAATCTTGGCGTTGTAGGCGCGGTTGAGGGCCGAAATGAAAGCGTTGGCCAACAAGGCGTTGCCTCGGGGCGTGAGCGAGTAGTAATCCAGCGAGAAGAAGTTGCCGCGCACGGGCTCGGCCGAATACTGCACGCCGCCTACCGAAATGGACTCGCCTACGTAGCCGGGCATTACCCCGCTCGTGTCCAGCAAGTAGGGCAGGGGGCTGGTATTCAGGCTCGGCATTTTGTAAACGTCGCGAGCCAGGCGGTTCAATTCGTTGTTGTAGCTGCTCAATACGCCGCTCACGCGGTTCATCTCGTCGTAGTCCATCACGTCGGCATCGCGCAGCGGGTTGCGCTCGTCGCGGCCGTAGGGCAGCATCAGGGTCGAGCCTCCCACCACCACGGGCGTCAGCTGGCCTATGCGGGGCAGCGTGGTAGCCAGCACGTAGTCATCGTTGGTGATGGGCTGGCCCACGCCGCTGCCGAAGGGGTCTTCGATGTACAGGAGGGCATTGTCATGGTAGCTGTCTTGCAGGCGTTTTTGCAGGCTGAAGCCGCGGCCGGTGCGTAGCAGCGGCAGCGTGTTGAGGTCGGGCAGACTAGCGATGATGCCCGGCCGGCCACCGGCCGTGAGCACATCCAGCAGCGTCTTGGCATTGGTGCGCAGCTGGTTGGTGAGCGTACTATTGGGCGCCGTGCCGCACTGGCCGCCGCTGCGCACGTAGGGCATCAGGTCGTCGAGGCCCAGGAAATACGTGAAGAAAGTGGCCGACGCGGCCGCATCCGTCACCACCCGCAGGTAAGTGCGGCTGTCGTTGGCCGGCAAAATGCGCTCGAAGTAGGGGTTGAAAGCGCCGGTGGGCGTGGCGCTGGTTTCGTTGCCCAGGTTGGCCACATTCAGCTGCGCCAGGCGCAGGCCGGGCACGCCCAGGTTCTGGGGCAGGTTGTTGGGGGCATCGGTGCGGGTGAAGAGGCGCACGGTGTCGGCGCCGCCGCAGGCCGCGGGGTTGATGACCTGGCGCCGCACGGCTGGCCCCGGCACGCGGCGCGTGCGCGGAAAGCCCAGCGTCGAGAAGCCGGCCAGGTCGAAGTAACCGGTGCCTGCCCCGGCCGCCAGCAGCGGCTGGCTGAAGGTCGCGCCGGGCTGGGCACCCTGCAGCTGCTGGGCCAGCAGGTTGGGGTAGGAGTATTGCTGGCTGGCCAGCGTGAGGCCGCCGGCACTCAGCCCGGCCGTGTAGCTGTCGCCCACGGCCAGGTAGCGGCTCACGTTGATGGTGCCCACGGTGGGCGTGGGCGCGTCCTGGCCCGGGGCGCAGGCATTCAGCGCCAGGGCAGCCACGGCAGCGAGGCCCGTGCGGCTCCACGTATTCAGGCAAAAATTCTTCATCTCAGAAAACGAAATCAGCGAGAAAAGTTGAAGGGGAAAGGCCTGTCGTTCCGACAAACGAAGGAATCTGAGAAATAGCTCTCGGGTGTATTCACTCAGGTTTTTCGGTAGCCGGAATGATAAGCAGACCTGTTTTAGAAGGCCACTGCCAAGCCAATGGACGCCGTGTTGGTGGCTGTGCGGTAAGAGCCACCGATGTTCGACACGGTCGGGTTGAGCGGGTTGGCGCGGGCCAGGCGCTGCTGGCCGTAGCTAAAGGCGTAGGCAGCTTCCAGGGCAAAACGCGGCGTGAGCTGGTAGCTTACCCCAGCCGAGGCCCCAATGCGGTTGGCGTCGATAAACTCGGGGTTGATGTATTCGTCCCGAATCGGGCTCTCGTCGTAGTTCAGGCCTCCAAGCAGCGTGAGCTTGGGGCTGGCCTGGTACTCGGCGCCCACGCGGAACGCCAGAGCGTCTTCGTAGCGGCGGGCGGTGCTGAGGCGCTGGGCGGGAGCGGCGCCGCTGGCCGCCACGTCGAGCTTCAGCGAATCGAGGGTGCTCCAGCCGGTGAGCGTGAAGTCGAAGGTGAGCAGCAGGTTCTTGGTGATGCGGTCGGCCAGGCCCACCGACAGCGAGCTCGGCAGGTTAATCTGGGTTTTGAAGCCAGCCGATTCCGGGTACAGGGCCCCGTCGCGGGTAGGCACGCCGGTGGTGCTGATTGTGCCGTTGTTCATTTTCAGCTTCACCCCGCTGCGGTAGCTGATGCCGAAGGCCAGGTTGTCGCCGGAGCGGCCGTAGAGGCCCAGGTTCACGCCGTAGCCCGAGCCGCTGCTGCTCAGCCGGTAGCTGGCGTTGGCATCGTCGTACTGGCCCAGGGCGCGGCGCTGGCTGTACTTGCCAAAAGCATACACAAAGCCCACGCCGGCGCTGAAGTTGTCGTTCAGCTTAAAGGCCACGGTGGGCTGGGCAAAATAGGTATTGAGTTGGCTTTCCTGAATCACGGAGCGGCCTTCCCAGTTGTCGGGCCACTTGGTGTGGTAGCCGTAGGGCGACGTGAGGGCCAGGCCCACGCTCACGCGCTTGCTCACTGCGCGGGTGGCGTAGAAGTAGCCACCGGGGAGCACGGCCAGGTCCTGGTCGGTGCGGCGGTAGGTGTCTTGGCCAATGAAGGAAGAACGCCGCACCTGGCCAAAGCCGCCAAAGCTGAGGCGGGTGAGTGAGTCGCCCCACTGGCCCAGCAAACCGGGGTTCACGCTCAGGCCGGCAATGCTGCCGATGTAAGCCGTGCTGGCGCCGCCCAGGCCCAGCACCCGGGCGCCCTGCGGACCGGAGTCGAAACCGCCGGCCGTGGCCGTCAGGCCGGAGAAGAGAGGAAGTAAAAAAAGCAGACGTGCACGCATACGGACGGTTTGGCGGAAAATTGGGACTACAAAAGTACGCAGCCGGGCGCAAGCGGCCCACCCCCATGCTCGCCATAACCTGGCCAACCGCCCAAACCGTGCGTCTGCAAGGTCTGGGCGTTGGTTATGAAATGATTATCGGGCTGCCCAATTCTTCTACCGCTTCACGCCCAGGCTGTCGAGGCGGCGCTGGTAGCGGCGGGCATTGCGCAGGTGCTGGGCGTAGGTTTCGGCAAAGTCGGAAAAGCCGCTGCCATCGGGCCGGGCGCAGAAAAAGAGGTTCTTGTTGTGGGCCGGCTTTAGCACCGCGTCCAGGCTCGACGGGCGCGGCGTGGTGATGGGACCGGGCGGCAACCCCTTGTGTCGGTAGGTGTTGTAGGGCGAGTTGACTTTTTTGTCCACGTTCAGCACGCGCTTGCGGGTGCCCAAGCCGTGCAGGGGCCACAGCAGGGTGGGGTCGGCCTGCAGGGGCTGGCCGTTGCGTAGGCGGTTGAGGTACACGGCGGCGATGAGGGGCTTGTCGGTGGGCTGGGCCGTTTCACGCTGCACAATGCTGGCCAACACGCTCACCTGGGTGCGGCTCATCTTTAGCGAATCGGCCCGGGCCTGGCGCTGGCTGGTCCAGAACCGGCGGTAGCGGGCCGCTGTCGAATCCAGAAAAACCTGGGCGCTGGTGTTCCACATATGCCGGTAGGTGCCCGGAATGAACATCGTGCGAATGGTGCAGGTGTCGAGCCCATAGCGCCGCTGCAGGCCGGCGTTGTCGCCGAGCAGCAGTTCCAGCTTGAAGGAATCCGCCTCAAGCTGCCGCGTCACCTGGCGCGGCAGCTTGTCGAGGTAGTGAAACGAGTTCAGCTCGAACTTCACCGTGTCCTGCTCGCCGCGCAGCAGCCGGCGCACCAGGTCCACGTTGCCCAGGCCGGGGTCGAGGCGGTAGCGGCCGGGCTGCACATGGGCCGGGTAGTCGTGGGTTTCGGCCACCCAGCGGAACGTGGCGGGCTCCAGCAACAGGTCGTGCTTCTGCAGCGAGTCCAGCACGGCGGCATAGCCCGTACCGGTACGGATGTAGAGGTAGGCCGGGCCCTCGGCAAAGGCGCGCACGTTGGGCCGGTAGGCCACGCGCCATGCCGCATAGGACCCGGCGAGCAGCACCAGCAGCAAAATCCCGCTTATGAGCCAGCCTTTCTGCATTAAGAACGGCGTTGATTAGAAATCGGACTTGTAACGTGCAAAGGAGGTCTATCCGCAGTTTGATTGAACAAAATAAAAGAACGTCATGCTGAGCGCAGCCGAAGCATCTCTACTGCAACACTAAATCTGATTAGTTACGCGGTAGAGATGCTTCGGCTGCGCTCAGCATGACGTAGAGGCGGAATTTGCCGCCGGTTTATTAAGACTGAAATGGCGCGGCAATCTGCTCGTAGCTCTCGCCGTGGCGCTCGGCCGACTCGCGCAGGAGTTGTTGCTGCCAAGGGCGCAGGGCCGCGTCGGCGCCCAGCTCGATGATGTCGGCAATGAGACGGTTGCTGAGCACCATGTTGGCCATGGTGGTGCCGTGGTCGGCCGCGAGATGGGCTTTGAGGGCGTTGAGCAGGGTTTCGCGGGCCTCGGCGCGGGTGGCGGCAGGGCCGCTGAGGCGGCGGCGGAACGGGAACTTGCGTTGGTCGGCCGGCAGTGGGGCCTCGGGAGCCAGGTCGGTGGTACCGATGGCCAGCAGCTGCTCGGCATAAGGCGGGCGCTTCAGCTCGGGGTGCAGGCCGTTGGCGGTGCGCAGCTGCAGCGTGGTTTCGATGGGGTTGCGCGTGAGCTCGGCCAGCTTGTCGTTGCTGAGCACGTGGTAGGGCGGGCGGTCGAGCTGCCGGGCCACGGCGTCGCGCAGCAAATACAATTCGCGGAAAATGGGCATTTCCTGCGGCGTGATGCGATACTTGGCGGCGTTGCGCGACCACGGGCGCGGGTCGTCGCGGCCGTAGCGCACGGCTTCGAGGGCAATGTTTTCCTGCGCGGCCCAATCGGAGCGGCCCAGTTCGGCCAGGCGGGCGCTGAGGCGGTCGGTGAGCTCGAACAGGTAGAGCACGTCGTTGGCGGCGTACTCCTTCTGGGCTTCGGTGAGCGGGCGCTTCAGCCAGTTCGACTTTTGCTCGCCCTTGTCCACTTCAAAGCCCAGCTCGGCCTGAATGAGGCGGCCCAGCGAAATGTTGTTGTCTTCAGCCGCTAGCAGCGTGAATTGCACGCTGGTGTCCACGATGTTGCGGCAGTGCACGCCGAACAGCTCATCGAGCAGCAGAATATCGGACTTGCACGAGTGAAACACCTTGGCCACGGCCGGATTGCGCAGCACGGCAAACAGCGGCTCCAGGCCGGCGGCCATGTCGGGCAGGGGCAGCGGGTCGATAAGGTAAACCTCCAGGCCGTCGAACACCTGAATGAGCGCCAGGTGCCGCCCGTAGCGGTGGCGCATGTCGTCAAACTCCAGGTCGATGCCGATGCGCGGCAGGGTGGCAAAGTGCGCCGCCGCGGAAACAACGGCCTCGGCGGTGGTCAGGTAATGAATGGTGGGCATTGAAATAGAAAGCAAAGCGGCGGAGCCGGTACCGGGCCGGGCCCGGCTGGCGCGGTAAAGGTAGGCACCGGCGGCAGGCAAACGACGCCGCGGGCCGATATGCCAACAGCTACCGGCGGCTAATTGGTTTGGGGCGTTGCGCGCCCGCGGCCGGCGCGTGGCTTTTGTTGGGTTGCGACTTCCTACTCTTCGTCTTCGTCGCGGGAGAAGTCGAGCGTGCGGGCCAAGTCAACGCCTTCCTGCGCCACTTCTTCCAGCAGCTCCGGTGCGTCGGCGTCCAGGGTGCGGCCGAAGAGGTTGAGCAGCTCTTCGCCCTCCTCGTTCACGTACAGGTTTTCGTACATGCGGTCGAACAGTTTCGCGTCGCGGCTCACAATGCGGTCGATGTCCTCGGGCGAGCGGGCTTCGTTCAGGGCGCGGTGCAGCAGGTCGAGCACCTGGCGGCTGGCGTCGTGGTCGCCCAGCTCACTCACTAGTTTCAGCAGGCTCATGGCCAGGCCCAGGCGCACCTGCTCAAATCGGAACGGCCGCTGGGCCGGCGGGGCGGTGCGCAGCTGGTCGTGGGCCTGCCGGGCCGTGGGCGTGAGGTAGTAGCGCACGTCGTTGGGCGCGGTGAAGGCGAGGTGCAGCAGCTGTTCGTAGGGCGACATAGAGAAGGGCAGGGGCCGAAACAAGGCCTTGTTCGGTGCGTAAGCTAAAAGCCGCAAGGTACGCGCCACAGCCGGGCCCTCGACCTTCTGCGGCCGCAACATCCACCGCAAACGCAGGTTATTTCTTCACTTCCAACCATATTCTCTGATGACACATAAATCCAAATGGCTGCTGTTTTCTCCGCTGGGCCTGGTCACCATTGGCGCGGGCGCCTGCCTGGTGCAGTGGGCCGGCAATCTGAAAGAAAAAGGCGCGCCCACCAAAGACTGGGTGTTGGCCGGCACGGCAGCTCTCACGGTGTTCAACGCGGGCGTCAGCCTGTTTGGGCAGGGCGTGGTGGAGCGGGTGCTGCACGAGGTGCGCGAGAAAACGAAGGAAGCTTAACACCTCCTTAGCTCTACCCTTGAAGACACAAAAAGCCCCGGCCTACTAAGGTCGGGGCTTTTTGGGAAATGCGAAAGGAAAAGCTTAAGCTAGTCGAACCTATTCGGTTTTGGCTTCCATTTTGGCCGAGCCTTCGGCGGCTTTGCCGCTTACTTTGTTGGCACCGCGCTTCACAGCATGGCCGGTCTTTTTGGCGCCGCGCTTGATGGCGTGGCCGGTTTTGTGAGCCACGTTGCCGGCGGCGTCCTTGGTGTTGTCGAGGGCCTGGCCCACGTTGGTTTTACCGGTTTTGGTTACCACTTTGGTGGTGCCGTTGTCACGCACCTTCACTTCGGTCGAGGGCGTGGTTTGTGCGAAGCTGGCGGTAGCGAAAGCGCACAGGGCGAGCAGCAAGGTTACTTTTTTCATGGTCAGAAGTTGAATTAAGGGTAAGTGGGGCGTTGTACGGGCCCCGTTTTCAAAGGTTCTGACAAGAGCCGTGCCGCAAATAGTTGTCGGCCCAACAACCGCGGTTGGAAGCGGCTGCCAGGTGCTACGGCAGCAGCAGCGAGCTGTCGCCGTAGCTCAAAAAGCGGTAGCCGTGGGCCAGGGCGTGCTCATACACCTGGCGCCAGCCGGGCCCCAGCAACGCGGCTACCAGCAGCAGCAAGGTGCTTTCGGGCTGATGAAAGTTGGTGATGAGCCCGTCGATGAGCCGGAATCGGTAGCCCGGCGCGATGAGCAGCTGCGTGCGCGCCTCTAGCGTGTCGGTTCCTCTTTGCTCCAGATGCTTCAGCAATGCCGTTAGGGCCGTTTCTGCCGTAATGCTGGCGGCTTCATCCGCCCAGTCGTAGGGTTGCCATTGCGTAACCAGCAGCTCTGCGTGGCGGGCAGCCGGTTCTTTCAATAAGCCCACGCCCAGCCAATACAGCGTTTCGAGGGTGCGCAGGCTGGTGGTGCCCACCGCGATGACTGGCCGCGGGCGGTGCGCCAGCAGCTGCCGCAGCAGCGCAGCCGTCACCAGAATGGGCTCGGTGTGCATGGGGTGCTCGGCCATGCGGTCGGCCTTCACGGGCTGGAAAGTGCCCGCCCCCACGTGCAGCGTGACGTGGCCAATTTCGAAGCCTTTCTCCTGCAGTTCGGCCAGTATTTCCGGTGTGAAATGCAGGCCGGCGGTAGGAGCTGCCACAGCGCCCTCGGTGGCGGCATACACGGTTTGGTAGCGCACGGCATCGGCAGCGGTGTCGGGCCGGTCGATGTAGGGCGGCAGGGGCAAGTGGCCGGCTGCCCGCAGCACCTCGGCAAAGGGTAGCTCAGCGGGCTCCCAGCTAAAGTCAATCAGGGCGGTGCCCGCCTCCTGGGTTTGGCGCACAGCGGTGAGGGTGGCGGTTTGGCCGTCGGCAGTGGTGAATTCCAGCGTCACGGGGCCTTCTTTCCAGCGGCGGCCGTTGCCCACGAGGCAGCGCCAGGTAGCGTGGTTGGTTTGCTGCAGGGCCAGTTCCAGGCTGCGGTGTGGTGCTACCGGCTCCAGGCAAAACAACTCGACCTGGCCACCTGTGGGGCGCCGGGCCAGCAGCCGCGCCCGTACCACCCGCGTGTCGTTGAAAACGAGCAGGGCACCGGGCGGCAGCTCGCCGGGCAGGTCGCGAAATTGCTTATCCGCAATGTGGCCGTGGCGGCTCAGCAGCAGGCGGCTGGCAGCCCGGTCGGGCAGGGGCTCGGGCGCGATGCGTTCGGCCGGCAGGGGGTAGGTGAAGTCGTGGATGGAAAGCTGGCGCGGGTCGGGGGTCGTCATAGGCCCGCAAAGGTCGGGTTGGGTGCCGTTAAAAGTTGAGTGCTAAAAGATAAAAAGCCCGCCTGACGATTCAGGCGGGCTTTTTATCTTTTAAAAGACGGCTACTTTCTCCGGAACAGCAGCAGGTGTTGCTGCGGCAGCGTTTCCACGGTTTCGATAAATTCCAGGCCCACGGCGGCCATTTCCTTGCGGGCCTGCTCCACGCTCATCTTGTGAATGCGCTTGATGGGCACGTTAGCGTCCTCGGCCCGGTACTCCACCAGGGCCAGGCGGCCAGTGCCGGGCTTCAACGCGCGGCGGATGGCCCGGCCCATCTCGCGTGGGTGGTCGAACTCGTGGTAGGCGTCCACTATGAGCACGAGGTCCACACTGTCGGCAGGCAGGGCGGGGCTGGTGGTGGTCCCCAGCACGGGGCGCACGTTGGCGGCCTTCAGCTTGCGCTTGTTGGCTTGCAGCGCCGTTATCATTTCGGGCTGGATGTCGACGGCCAGCACTTCGCCTTTGGGTACTTTTTTGGCCAGCTGGAACGAGAAAAAGCCCGTGCCGGCGCCAATATCAGCCACCACGTCGGTGGGCTTCAACTGGAGCTCTTTCAGCAGCAGGTCGGTGCCTTCTTCCTGGCGGCGGCCGGTGCGCTCCAGCCAACTGGCGCCCTCGTGGCCCATCACGTGGGCAATCTGGCGGCCCATGTAATAGGTGCCAATGCCGTTGGGGTCGCGCGGTGGCGCGGTTTCGTAGCCGCTGGTATCGGCTTGCACCACAGCCTGCAGGCGCTGCGTGGCAAAAGCCGACGGCCGTGTTTCGGCGGGCAGCTGGGTGCAGCCCCACAGCAGCAAACCGGCACTGCTGCCGGTTCCCACGGCGTTCAAGGTCCGTTGCCAGGATGAAAAACGATACTTCATATCAATTCGCAAGTAAGCACACCCAAGGCATCAACAGCAATTCCCGGCAGTGCGTTCAGCAATTATCAAGCCCATCGCGGGTAGCGGCCGGCAGGGGTGAAAAGAAAGAAGAGAATTGATTAAACCGGGAAAATGGTGCAAAGCAGCCACCTGCTTCCGACTTTCGCCGTAGAACGCGCATTCCGCTTACCCAATTACCTTTTTCAGTTATGAAAAACCTGTTTCCCTCGTTTGCCAAAGCTGCGGCCGTGGCCCTTTGCGCCCTCACGTTTGGCAGCTGCAACCGCGCCGAGTACGCCATGCTCCCCAAAGGCGCCTCCTACCATGGCGTGACGCGCGCGGCCACCCCCGTACCGGCCAAGCCAGAAGCCGCTGCTGCCACCACCGAAGCAGCCGCAAGCGCCGAAACCGCCACTGTAGCGCCTGCCGCCGTAGCGCCCGCCGCTGTAGCAGCCCATTCCACGCCTGCTCCCGCCAAAGTGGCAACCCCTGCACCTGCAGCCGCAGCTCAGCTGAGCACTACGCCAGCGGAAATCACCACAGCCAGCACGGCCAGCACCGACGCCGCATCCGCCCGCAAGCTGACCGGCATTCAGCGCCTGGTGCTGAATAAGGTGACGAAAAAAGTAGATAAAATGGTGCAGAAAGCAGCTGCCCGCCAGCACGACAACACGGCTTCGACGGCCAAAGGTGGCGTCAGCGGCAACCTGCGGCTGGGCATCATTCTCATGGTTATCGGTGCGCTCATCGCGCTGCTACCCGGTTTGTTCCGCGTGCTGGGCCTCATCGTCTTCATCGTGGGCGTGCTGTTCCTGCTCCTCTGGGTGCTCGACCAGGCATAACCCCCGGATTCAGCATAAAAAAAGCCCCGTTCAGCTGCTGAGCGGGGCTTTTTTTATGGCGCAATCATGCGCATTACATGGGGTCCACGTCGGCCACCAGGCGGGCTTGCTTGAACTCCTTCTGGTCGCGCACCACGTCCATGGCTTCCAGAATCTGCTGTTTGGCATGCTTGAGCACGGTGTGGGCGCGGTCGAGCTTGATGGTGATTTCCTGCAGGAAGAAATTGCGGATGCGGAAGATATAAGGCGCCTCCGGCCCCAACACGGCGGCCTGGCCCAGCCGCTCCACCAGCTCTTGGGCCAGCATAATGGCCGCAGCCTGCCCCACGTTCTGGTCTATGTGCTTCACCGTCATTTTGATGACGCGCATGAAGGGCGGATAGCCGTGCTCGTGCCGCTGCACGATTTCGTAGTTGTAAAACTCCACGTAGTCGTTGCGGATGACCTTGTCGAAAATCACCTGCGTGGGGTCGGAGGTCTGAATGATGACCTTGCCTTTCTTGCCCTTGCGGCCGGCCCTGCCGCTCACCTGCACAAACATCTGGTAGGCCCGCTCGTGCGCCCGGAAATCGGGGTAGTGAATGATGCTGTCGGCGTTGATGATGCCCACGAGGCTCACGTTGGCAAAATCGAGGCCTTTGGTCACCATCTGGGTGCCTACCAGCACGTTGGTGGCCTGCTTCTCAAAATCGGCAATGATTTGCTGGTAGCTGTTTTTGGCGCGGGTGGTGTCCAGGTCCATGCGCTGCACGTTGGCCTGCGGCAGCATGATTTTGAGGTCGTCCTCAATCTTCTCGGTGCCGAAGCCCTGGGTTTTCACGGCGCGCGAGCCGCAGGCGGGGCACTTGGTCACCATGCTGTCGTGGTAGCCGCAGTAGTGGCAGCGCAGCTCGTGGCTGTGCTTGTGGTAGCTCAGGCTCACGGCGCAATTGGTGCATTTCGGAATCCAGCCGCAGTCCTGGCAGGCCACCACGGGGGCGTAGCCGCGCCGGTTCTGGAACAGAATCACTTGCTCCTTGGCGCCCAGCTTGCGCTCAATCTCGCCCAGCAAATCGGCCGAGAAGTGGTTGTGCATGGTCTTGTGCTCGCGGGCCTTGCGCGTGTCTACCAGTTCAATGTCGGGCATGCCGGCTTCGCCAAAGCGCTTGCTGAGCGTCACCAGCCCGTAGCGGCCCTGCTTGGCCTGGTAATACGTCTCCACGGCTGGCGTGGCCGAGCCCAGCAGTGTCTTGGCGCCCTGGAAGTTGGCCATCATCAGGGCCACCTCGCGGGCGTTGTAGCGCGGGGCGGGGTCGTACTGCTTGTAGGAAGATTCATGTTCCTCATCAACGATGATGAGCGAGAGGTTGTCGAACGGCAGAAACACCGCCGAGCGCACCCCAATCACCACCTGAAAGCGGCCCGAGAGCACACCATTCCACACTTCCACCCGTTCATTATCCGAGAATTTGGAGTGGTACACGCCCAGCCGCGAGCCGAACACGCGCATGAGGCGCGTCACAATCTGGGCGGTGAGGGCAATTTCGGGCAGCAAATAGAGCACCTGCCCGCCGCTATCTAAGGCCGTGCGGATGAGGTCGATGTAGATTTCCGTTTTGCCGGCGCCCGTCACACCGTGCAGCAGCACGATATCCTTCTGCCCGAAGTGCGCCATGATTTCATCGCGCGCCGCCGTCTGCGATTCGCTGAGGCTGAAAGGGATCTGAATAGCACCCTCATTTTCCAACGGAAAGCGGCTTACAATCTGGTCGAATTGCTCCAGCACGCCGTTCTTAATGAGCGTGTTCACAGCCGAAGCCGAGAGGTGGGGGCTGCTGGTGAGGTAGGGCTTTTCGAGGCCGGCCAGATTGGCGTGCTCGTTCTGGTACACGGGCACGAGCTGCAGGTACTTCATCAGCACGTCGAGCTGCTTGGGCTTGGTGCTGAGCTGCATAAACAGCTGCTCGAGCGAAGCTTCGGACACGAAGTGGTGGGCCAGCCGCACCTTCTTCACCACCTTGGGCGCGTACTTGTCGGCCGTGTGCTCGAACAGGAAGATGACGTCCTTGTGCATCAACGACTTGATGACCTTGTGGAAGGACGTAATGCCGAGCAGCTCGCCCACTTCGGTAAAGGTCATTGCCTTGCCTTCTTCCACGGTGCCCAGCGCGTCCACAATCTGTTGCTCCTGTGCCGAAAGCGGATACTCGTTTTCCTCGGCCGAAAAGCCAGGGTGCAGCTGAATGCGCGACTCCGAGCTGAGCTTCAGGGCCGAGGGTAGG
This sequence comes from Hymenobacter properus, assembly GCF_015694735.1. Lineage (GTDB taxonomy): Bacteria > Bacteroidota > Bacteroidia > Cytophagales > Hymenobacteraceae > Hymenobacter > Hymenobacter properus. The sequence continues at coordinate 1,132,504 of NZ_JADQDP010000002.1, forward strand.
GCCGCGTTGATGACCTCGCCGATGGTGCAGAGGTAGTAGTCGGCCATCCAGCGAAACAGCTTGAGCTGCGGCTGCGTCACGACGGGGGCGTCGTCGATAAATTCCAGAATGTACTTGGCCTGGTAGTCTTTGGGCGCCTGCTCGTGCACGGCGGCCACAATGCAGCTGAGCGTTTTTTTGGCCCCAAACTGCACGATGACGCGCCCGCCAATCACCACGTTGTCGTTGAGCTCATACGGCACCCGGTAGGTGTAGAGCCGGGGCAGGGGTAGGGGCAAAATGACGTCGGCAAACAGCGTCACCCGGTCGGCCGACGGGGCCGCGGCGGGCGAAATAAAATCAAGCGCGAGATTCAAAACAGCAACAGGAGTGGGGCGAATAGTAAAGATAAAGCCGCCGGCTCCCGTAGCCCAACCCCTAAGCAGGAGCATAAGTTGCCCGCCGCATGGGCTAGCTGGCGGGGAGAGCCGGCCACGGGTGCCCCGCTCACAGCTTTAGCAGCACTTGCCCAAAACAATACAGCCGGGCCGGGTCTGAAATGTATAAGTGTTTAAATATTTAGGTTGTGGCTGGATTTTTGCGCGAAAAGTTATAGCTTGAGCAGCCTAATCGTCAGCTGGTTGGTCTAGCTACCGCACGCTTGCATTCACCCTATTCTCTCACCCTTTTCCTCCTCACTTATGAAGCAAATGATACGCTTGCTGCTCCAACGGCTCCCGTTGGTGTGGACCTTTCTCTTATTGCTGAGCGGCGGCCGGGCCCTGGCGCAGGTAAGCAACGATGATTGTAGTGGGGCCGTGCCCTTGGCCACGTCCAGCGTGTGCACCACGCCCGTGAACGGCACCGTGGCCGGCGCCACCCAAAGTCTCGCGCCCACGGCCAGCTGCGGCGTGGGCCTCACCACCGCCACCGACGTGTGGTACAGCTTCACCGCCACCAGTTCCCTCCATTTAGTAACGCTGGCCCCGCGCTTTGCGGCCATTCTGGACGTGCGCAGCGGGAGTTGCGCCAGTAGCAGCAGCGTGTATTGCACCACTATTGCCAACAACAACACCGCAGCGGTGTCGGTGGGTGGCTTGGTTGCCAACCAAACCTACTTTGTGCGGATATACCCGGCCAGCAACACGCCGCCCACTGGCATCAGCAGCACATTTGCGCTGTGCATTGGGCAGGGCACCACGGGGCCTACCAACGACGACTGCGCCGGTGCCATCGATATACCGGTGAGCACCACCGGCACCTGCACCACCCAGGTGAGTGCCGACAATACCCTGGCCACTTCCAGCGCCGGCGTGCCCCAGCCTACCTGCGCCAACTACAACGGCCGCGACCTGTGGTTTTCGGTGACGGTGCCTGCCAGCGGCAACGTGACCGTGCGCACCGTGGTGAGCACCACCGGCACCGACGTGGGCGATACGGGCATGAGCATCTATTCGGGCACCTGCGGGAGCCTCACCCAGCTGGGCTGCAGCGACGACGAGGGCGGCGGCACCAAATCCATGCTGGCCTACACGGGGCGCACACCGGGCGAGGTGCTGTACGTGCGGGTGTGGTCGTGGAACAACAACCGCAGCGGCTACATTGCCCTGTGCGCTACTTCGCCGCCTCCTTTGGCCAACGACGATTGCGCCGGGGCCGTGCCGGTGCCCGTTACCACGGCCTGCACCGCGCCGGTAAGCGGTACCATCCAGGGCGCCACGCAGTCGCTGCCGCCCACTGCCAACTGCGGAGGTAGTACCGCCGCCAACGACGTATGGTACAGCTTTGTGGCCAGCGGCGCCACGCAGCTTGTCACGCTCACGGCCGGGTTCTCGGCCCTTGTCGACGTGCGTTCGGGCACCTGCGCCAGTTCTACCAGCGTGTTCTGCGGCACCGCCTTCAACGCGCAGCCCCTGACGGTGAGCGGCCTGACCAACGGCCAGACTTACTACTTGCGCCTGTACCTGAACGGCACTTTTACGCCCGCCAACCCGGCTTTCACGCTGTGCATCAACCCCGGCCCCACGCCCCCGGCCAACGACGAGTGCACGGGCGCCGTAGCGGTGTCCGTTGGCGCTAGCTGTTCTGCGCCGGTGAGCGGCACACTGGTTGGGGCCTCGCAGTCATTGCCGTCCACTGCTAACTGCACCCTGTCGGCCACCGTGGTCAACGATGTGTGGTACAGCTTCGTGGCTAATGGCACTTCCCAAACGCTTGCGGTGGCCGGAAACTTCCGGGCCGTGCTGGATGTGCGCACGGGCACGTGCGCCAATTCGACCAGCGTGTTTTGCACCTCTACTTTTGGGGGGCAAAGCGTGACGGCGACGGGTTTGGTAAATGGGCAAGCGTATTTCCTTCGGGTGTACGCCGATGCCATCACGCCGCCGACCAATTCGGCCTTCACGCTGTGCATTACGTCCGGCCCACCGCCTTCGGTGAACGATGACTGCAGCACGGCCGTGGCCGTGGCGGTGGTGGCGGGCTGCGCCACTTCCACCAACGGCACGGTGGCCAATGCCACGCAGAGCCTGCCGCCCACGGCCAATTGCGGGGCCAACGTGACCACGGCCGCCGACGTGTGGTATAGCTTCGTGGCCAGCGCTCCCACCCAGCTCATCACCCTCACCACGCGCTTCGGCGCCGTGATGGACATTCGCTCGGGCAATTGCACCAGCTCCACCAGCTTGCTCTGCACCAATGTGTTTGCCGGCTCAACCAGTGGCACAGTGGTGGGGGGGCTCACGACCAACCAGCAGTATTACATCCGCATTTATGCCAACGGGGCCACTCAGCCCTTGCCGGCCAATGCCACCTTCACGCTGTGCATTAGCCCGGCGCCCACGCCGCCCGCCAACGATGAGTGCGCCAACGCGGTGGCCGTGCCCGTTACTACTACCTGCGCGTCGCCGGTGAGTGGCACCGTCGATGCAGCGTCGCAGTCGTTGGCTCCGGCCAGCTGCAACAGCGCCAACACGCCCATTGCCCAGGACGTGTGGTACAGCTTCGTGGCCAGTGGCAGCTCCCAGTTGATTACCATAAATTCCCGTTTCACCGCCGTCGTAGAGGTGCGCAGTGGCACCTGCGCGGCCAGTACCAGCGTAACGTGCTACACCACCTTGGCCACCGTGACCGTGGGTACGCTGGTGGGCAACCTGACCAATGGCCAAACCTATTTCTTGCGCGTGTACGCCGCTGGCACCGCGCAGCCCACTGCCATAAACGCTACGTTTACGCTGTGCATCAGCCCTGGCCCGCCGCCGCCCGCCAACGATGAGTGCGCCAACGCTGTGCCGGTGACGGCGTCGACTACTACCAGCTGCGGCACCTCTGTGAGCGGCACCGTAGAAAATGCCTCGCAGTCGTTGCCGGGCACCGCCGGCTGTGGCGGGGGCTCGGGCAGCGCCGGCGATGTGTGGTACAGCTTCGTGGCTAGTAGTTCGGCCCACACCGTGCTGCTCACGCCAACGCAAGGTATTCTCACGTTTGAGGTGCGCTCGGGCACGTGCGCGGCCTCATCCAACCTGTCGTGCAATACGGTATTTACCAATGGCACCCAGCCCGTGACCGTAAGCGGCCTAACGAACGGCCAAACTTATTTTATTCGGGTGTATTCTACTGCGCTGACGCCGCCCACGGGCACGGCCGCCGGCTTCACGCTGTGCCTCTCCACGCCGCCCCCGCCGCCCGCCAACGACGATTGCGCCGGCGCCCTGACCCTACCCGTACAGGTGGGCACCACCTGCACCAGCCAAACCACAACCGACAACACCACCGCCACCGCCAGTACTGGTGCACCCGCGCCCGGCTGTGCCGGTAACACCCAGAGCCGCGACGTGTGGTTCCAGGTGACCGTGCCGGCCACGGGCACCCTTACGGTGCGCACCGTGGTGCCCACCACGGGCACCGACGTGGGCGACACGGGCATGGCCATTTACTCGGGTACTTGCAGCAACCTGAGCCTGTTGGGCTGCAGCGACGACGAGGGCGGCGCGCTCAAGTCGCTGCTCACCCTCAATGGCCGCACGCCCGGCGAAGTGCTTTACGTGCGTGTATGGGCATTCAATGTCAATGCTGTGGGTACCTATGCCGTGTGCGCCACCACGCCGCAGGTATGCGCCGCGCCCACCGCGTTGGCCTCGAGCAATGTCACGAATAACACCGCGCAGCTGAACTGGCAACCGGGTGGCACGCCTGCCGCGGGCACTACCTACACCGTGGAATACGGCGTGCAGGGCTTCACACCCGGCACGGGCACCACCGTCACCGGCCTCACCACCGCCAGCACCCAGCTTACCGCGCTGACTCCTGCTACCACCTACTGCTTCTACGTGCGGCAGAACTGCCCCGGCGGCAACGGCAGCAGCACCCAGGTAGGCCCCACCTGCTTCACCACTGCTGCCCCGGTGTGCGCGGCGCCCACGGCGCCAGCTTCGAGCAACATCACCACCACCACGGCCCAGGTGAGTTGGCAGCCCGGCGGCACACCCGCCACGGGCACCACCTACACCCTTGAATATGGCGTGCAAGGCTTCACGCCCGGCACGGGTACATTCCTTGGTGGCCTCACTAGCGCCAGTGCCCAACTCACGGCTCTGAGCCCTGGCACCACTTACTGCTTCATTGTGCGCCAAAATTGCCCTGGCGGCAACGGCAGCAGCACCCAAGTTGGGCCTACTTGCTTCACCACCACGGCGCTGCCGTGCGCGGTGCCCACCGGTGGCACAGGGGCAGGCAGCCTCAACTCGGCGGTGCTGAGCTGGCAGCCGGGTGGCACGCCTGCGGCAGGCACCACCTATACCGTTGAGTTCGGTCCGCAGGGCTTCACGCAGGGCACGGGCACAACGGTGACGGCCCTCAGCACGACTCTGACCATTACCGGCCTCACAGCTGCCACCCAGTATTGTTTCTACGTGCGGCAGAACTGCCCGGCCCCGTCCGGCAGCAGCGCCTTCGCCGGGCCGTTCTGTTTCCAAACTACGGCCACGCCACCTGCGCCCGCCAACGACGACCCCTGCGGTGCCGTCACGCTAACGCTGTCGGCTTCGGGCGGCCCCTTGCAGCCGGTGTCGGGTACCACTGTGGGAGCCACCACCAGCGCTCAGCCGGGTATCTCGCTGCCGGCTTGCGCGCCAGCCACCGCGCCCGGCGATGTCTGGTTCAGCATGACGCCCGCAGCGGGCATCACGTCGGTTCGCCTCACCCTCACTGGGGCCCCGGCGGGCATGGTGCGGGTATTCACGGCGGCCAACTGCACGAGTGGGCCGTTTACGCTGGTAAGCTGCCAGAGCAGCGGGGCCGCCAACACCACTGTGGGCACCGTGAACCTAACCGGCCTCACGGCGGGCCAACGCTACTACGTGGCTGTGAGCGGCTACGGCAACAGTGACACGCCGGGAGCCTTCACCATTGCCGGCGCTACGGTCACGGCAGGGCGTGTTCAGGCCGAGTCGGGCAGCCTGCTGGTGTTCCCCAACCCCAGCAATACCGGCCAGCTCACCCTGCGCCTCAGGGGTCTGCGCGGCACCATGCAAGCTACTTTGCTCAATGCCTTGGGGCAGGTAGTGTACACGCAGCGCCTGCCCAGCGGCACCACCGAGCAGGTGCTGAACACGCGAGGCTTTGCCACTGGCCTTTACACGCTGCGCGTGGTGGTAGGTGATGAAGTGCTGACCCGCAAAGTGGTGCTGGAATAAACGAGCCAGCAGAAAATGGAAAAGAGCCGGCCCCAAGGCCGGCTCTTTTTTTGTGCTTTGCTTTATTGAAAAGTATTTAAAATTCGGCCAGGAGCTTTCGAGCCTCTGCCACACTATAGACCGGCGCTAGGCAAGCCTGATTGCGGCAGATATGAATGGCGGTGCGACCTTGTTCGGGGGCCTTTAGCAGCTTGAGCAAGGGCAGTTCCGACGATTTTTCGGCACCGGCCAGCACCGCATCAAACAAAAAATGCCGGCTCAGCTCTTGCCGGAAATCTTCGGCGTCGGGGCCGATAATAGCAATTTCGGCGCCCGGCCGCAGCAGTGCCGCGTAGAGCGAGGCCCAATTGGCCAGGTGTTGCGCTTCCCTCACCACTAAGTGCCGCACTTGGGCCAGCATGTTGGCCGCCAAATCGGTGTAGCGCGGGTTTTCGAGGTGGCGGCCCAAGCGGCGCAGGTTGTGCGCCATCACCGAGTTGGAGCTTGGAATGACGTTGTCCATTAGCTCCTTTTTGCGGGCAATGAGGGCTTCGGCCCGGCGGTCGGTGTAGAAAAACTGCGTTTCGGCGGGGTCGAAAAAATTATCTAGCACGTACTCAGTCAGGGCCTCCGCCTCGCGCAGCCAGCTTTCCCCGAAGCTGACTTCGTAGAGGCTGATGTAGGCCTGGATGACCAGCGCAAAATCCTCCAAAAAGCCGTTGATGCTGGCGCGGCCGTTTTTGCAGGTGCGGAACAAGCCCGCGCCGTTGCGTAGGTTTTTTTGGATAAATGCTGCGTTGTGCTCCGCCATTACCAGGAATTCGGGCTCGCCGAAGGCGCGGTAGGCGTCCGTCAGGCCTTGCAGCATTAGGGCATTCCAGCCGGTGAGCACCTTGTCGTCGAGGCCGGGGCGCACGCGGGTGGCACGCACAGCCATAATCTTCTGCTTCCAGCCGGCCATCAGTTCGGGCACGATACCAGCCGTGAGCTGGTGCGCGGCGGCAAAATCGGCGTCGCTTTGGCGGCGGTGCAGGATGTTGCGCCCGTGCTCCCAATTGCCCAGCGCCGTGCAGTTGTAGTAAGCCGAAAACAGCGGCTCCTCGTCGCCCAGAATATCGCGCAGCTCGTCCTTCGTGAAGACGTAAAACTTACCCTCCTCGCCCTCGCTATCGGCATCGAGGGAAGAATAGAAGCCGCCCTCCGCATTCGTAAGCTCCAGCCGAACGAACTCAATGGTATCGTAAACCACCTCCCGAAACAGCTCATCTTGCGTGAGTTGAAAGGCTTCGCTGTATAAGCTCACCAGCTGCCCGTTGTCGTACAGCATCTTCTCGAAGTGCGGGGCCAGCCACTCGGCATCCACTGAGTAGCGCGCAAAGCCGCCGTGCACCTGGTCGTAAATACCGCCCCAGGCCATTTCGCGCAGCGTCAGTACCGCTTGGTTGAGCACCGCCGGGCTGCCGCTGATGGCGTAGGCCCGCAGCAAAAGCCGCCAGATACCGGGCATTGGAAACTTCGGCGCGCGGTTCATCCCGCCGCGTTCCCGGTCAAACTGCGTGCTGAGGTTGTACACCAGTAGCTTGAATTCGTCGTCCGATACACCGGCCGGACCGGTTTCTGGCGTGCCGCCAAGGGCTTCCTGCGCTGCGTGCCCGTTTGACGCGCCATATTTCTGCAGTTCGCTGGCGCCGATGACTTCCATAAACCGCTCGGCCGACTGTTCCAATTCAGCCCGGTGCTCACCCGCGTAAGCTTCGCCGATGTTGGCCAGCAGTTTCGTCCAGTTGCCCGGCGAGAAATACGTGCCGCCGTAAAACGGCTTGGCTTCTGAGGTCAAAAACACATTTAGCGGCCAGCCGCCCTGCAGGCCCATGGCGTGCAGGGCCTCTATGTACACCTGGTCTACATCGGGACGCTCCTCGCGGTCTACCTTGATGCAGACGAAGTGCTGGTTCATTACCTCGGCCACCGCTACATTCTCGAAGGATTCGCGCTCCATCACGTGACACCAGTGGCAGGCTGCGTAGCCAATGCTCACCAGAATGGGCTTCTGTTCGGCCTTGGCCCGGTTGAGCGCCTCCGGGCCCCAAGGATACCAGTCCACGGGGTTGTGGGCATGCTGCTGCAGGTAAGGGCTGGTTTCTTGGGCAAGACGATTGGAGAAGAACGAAGCGTGAGTCATAGCAAAAAGAAGGGGAGAGCCTTAAAACGACAAACCCGGCGGAAAGGGCCGGGTTTGTAATTTATTCAGCGGATTTGGCTGGCTTCCTGGCCGCTTTGGGTTTGGCGGCTTGTTTTTCGTTGTTAGTACCCGTTTTAGCCGCTTTGGGCTTGGCCGGCGCTTTCACAGGAGCTTTGGGCGCCTTTTTAGCTCTAGCCGCCGGCTTAGGCTCAGGAGCGGCGCTTGCAGCCGAAACAGGCGGTGCAATCTCCAAAGTTGCCTCCACTATTTCCGGCAATGGTGCCAGGGGCGCCGGCTTGGCTTTGGGTTTTGTGGCCGTTGGCTTCTTTGCCGCCTTCATTTTGGGCTCCGCCTTGGTGGGGTTAGCGTTTGTGGCAGCGTCTGGTGTTTCCAACGGCGCCGCAGGCGCCACCAAAGAAGCCGATGAGCCTTTCATACGGCCTGCGGCCACTTGCGTGCGTACCTGGGAGGCATCGGGCACGGGCACAACCGGCGTGTCGACTGCCGGCTTTTCCGTCCGCGCCCCGCTGATTGCACGGGCCTTGGCCCGGCGCGGCGAGCGGCGAGCAGGCGTATTGCCGTCGCCAGAGGGCGTTACGTCAGCATTTATTGCCGAAACAGGGCTCTCCGTTTGAGCAAGCTCGTTGGACGCAATGGCGGGAGCCACTTCTTCGCCGGCCGGCTGCCTGGTAGTCTCAATTACTGCGCTGCCAACCGCAGGGGTTGGTGCTTCGTTTTCAGTGACTTCTGCTGCTGGTGCGGCAGTGCCCATGGCCGGATTGGCCTTTGCCGCGTTTTTCTTCTTCCGGTTGCGGCTGTTGCGCGTCGCCGGTGCGTTAGCCTCAGAAGCCAATGGGGCAGGAGAGGGCTCGTTCGATACTGCAGGTATTTCCAACGGCGGAATGGCAGGCGTCGGCAACGGCAGCGCCGCATCCACGGGCGCTGTGGTCTCTGCGCTGGGCTCCAACGGTGCCGCAAACAGCGGCCCCCGACGGCCCCCCCGTTTCACCGGCACCGATTTAACAATGACGCTGGATTTCTTTGGCTCTGTTGTCTCAGACGGTTGGCCAACGGCAGCAGCTGCCGCCGGGCTGTCCGGCTCAGCCGAGTCGTCTCCTGGCATGGCACTGCTCAGTGCTTGGTTTTCGGCTTCAGCCGCCAGGCGCAGCGCGTGCTTGCGCGCCGTGCGCTTGGCCCCACCCCGCGAGCGGCGTTTCTTTTTCTTCGCCGGCTCGGCGTTGGCCGCCGTGTCAGCCCCGGCCACCAAATCAGCCGCCAAAGGCGCAGGTGCCAGCTCCATCAGGTTCGCTTCGAGCGCAGCCACGGCTTCTGCCCGTGCCTCCGGCACAATAACCGGCGCATCTGCCGTTTCGCCAGCAAAAGCGGCCGTTTGGAACTGCTCGTTCTCCGTGGGCTGACCTTGCCGATTTCGGCCGCGTCCATCGCGCCGTCCCCGCTCCGGGCGCTGCCCCCGTTGTGCCCGAAACTCTTCCGGCGACAAGCGCGGGCGGTTTTCTGAGCTGGCCGGTTGGGTTGCGGCGGCCAACGTGGCATCAGCGGCCCTGGCTACTTCTGTCGCATCAGAGCTGCTGCGTTCCACCGCCGATACTTGGGAGCCCTCGCCGATATCAATCCGCTCTTCGTCGTCCTCCAGTTCGGCCACCAGCTCTGGCTGCCGCGGCTCGGGCAAGGCTGCCAGCTGCGTACGCACTGTGCGCAGCTCGTCGCTCACTTCTACCCGGCGCAGGCTCAGCTGCTCCAGCTTCTGCAAGGTGCTTTCCAGGAATTGCCGGTGCTCGGGCGCCCCCGCATGCAGCGGCCGGTGACCCAGCGACTGCCGCACCGAAGCCCATTCCTTGCGGAAGCGACCGAAATCAGCATCGAAATACGCACGCGCAAACTTCTCCCAGATGTAATCCTCCGCCACTTCCGACGGATGCAGCATGTCGGCCGCATAAAAACGGTAGTCGCGCAAGTCGTCCACCAGCAGTTCATACGCCGGGAAATAAGCCACGCCCGGCAGCAGGTCGCTCACAATGTGCGTGGCCACCCGCAACACCGATTTGCTAACTGCATTCAATTGCAAGGTCTCTTTTAAATGCCGCACCGGGCTCACCGTCAGCACAAAGCGCACTTTGGGATTGATGCGGCGCAGGTAAGCATGGGTTTCAGCCAGCGCATTGATAATTTCATCCGGCGTCAGCAGCTCGCGCACGAACAGGTCGGCGGGCTGCTTGTGGCAGTTATTCACCAGTTCGCCGGTTTCGCGCAGGCGGTAGGCCCAGGCCGTGCCCAGTGTCAGGAGTACCACATCGGCGTTGCGCACATACTCACTAGTGCGCCGCACCAGTTCCTGAATGTGCTGCAGCAATTCCACCGGCGACTCGGCCCCAATGCTGCCGTGCAGGTCGTAGCTCTGCCAGCGGCCGCGTGCCTCCACTATGTGCTGCTGCCAGTCCACATCCTCACCAGCAGCTGCGCGCAAGAGCTGCGCCAGCGCCAGCGGCTGAAACACGGTGCCAAACGGGTTCACCAGTGCATCCACCTTATTGGCTAGCAGGCGTGAGCCGATGCTGTCGGCAAAGCAGGAGCCCATGGTCAGGACCCGCGCCGTGCGCGCAAGCTGGTCGGTGGCCGGGGCAATAGAAAGTTCAGTTCTAAACATCAAAGCAAAAATAGCCCGCCGGGCCATATAGCGCCGGGGCAGCATAAAAAAAGCCCTGCCGGCTGGCAGGGCTTTTCAAACAAAGTGCAGCGCTGAAACTACTCAGCTACTACGCGGAATTTCACCGTGTGCTTCACTTCCTTGTGCAGGTTGGCGGTAGCGGTGTAGTCGCCAGCAGCCGAAGGCTCCTGGTCGAACGACAGACGCTTGCGGTCCACGTCCACACCTTTGGCTTTCAGGGCGTCAGCCAGCTGCAGGGTGGTCACGCGGCCGAAGATTTTGCCGCTTTCGCCCACCTTAGCCGGAATCTCCAGCACGGTTTCGCCGATTTGGTCGGCAATGGCTTGCGCGTCACCTTTGATTTTGTCGGCTTTGTGAGCGGCTTGACGCACGTTCTCGGCCGTAATTTTCTTGTTAGTCTTGTCGGCCAGCATGGCCAGACCCTGCGGGAGCAGGTAGTTGCGACCATAACCGGATTTCACGGTCACGATGTCGTTCTTGTACCCGAGGCCCTTAACGTCGTCTTTGAGGATGATTTCCATGTCTTGCAGAAATTCTGAGTGTTGAATGTTGAGGGTTGAGTTGGAAAATCCACGCTCAACATTCAACACTCAACCCTCAACATTCAAAATTTATTTCAGGGCGTCGGCTACGTACGGCATCAGGGCGAGGTGACGGGCCTTAGCGATGGCCTGGGTCACTTTGCGCTGGAATTTCAGGCTGGTGCCGGTGAGGCGACGGGGCAGCACGCGGCCCTGCTCGTTCACAAACTTCAGCAGGAAGTTCGGGTCTTTGTAGTCCACGTACTTAATGCCGTTCTTTTTGAAGCGGCAGTACTTCTTGCGGTTGTCCTGGGGCTTGTTGGTAGCGCCGCGGTCGTTGTTGCGGTTGAATGCGGGAGATGCCATGTCGTTGCTAGATTATTGGGCTACGGCTTCGGTTTCTTTGGCCGCCTTCTGCTGGTTCATTTCGCCATTGCGGCGACGGTTGTTGTACTCCACAGCGTGCTTGTCGAGCACGGTCGTGAGGAAGCGGATAACCCGCTCGTCGCGACGGAAAGCCAGCTCCAGCGTGTCTACCACGTTGCCTTCACCCGTGAAGGTGACGCAGAAGTAGTAGCCGGTGCTCTTCTTTTGAATCGGGTAAGCCAGCTTGCGCAGGCCCCAGGCTTCGGTGGATACAATGGCGGCGCTATTTTCCTTAAGCACCTGGGTGAACTTCTCGACCGTTTCTTGCACTTGGCTCTCGTTCAGCACGGGAGTCACAATGAAGACCGTCTCGTAATTTCTAACTTCCATTACGATGGTGGTGAATTGTGGGGATTGAAAAAATGAATTGGGGTGCAAATGTACTGACATTCCGTTAGATTGCCAAGTGCACCCGGGAGGTATTTGCTTTTAAAGCTTCGAACTCCGCACCCTATACTTATAAGGTATACTCTATGCTTGCCAGAGTCGCACTTGGCCGGAAGCATAGGTAATCCATCCCAACGGCGCACCAACCCAAACAGCATCAGCACCAGGCAGTGCGCCGTTCATAGCATAGGGGAGTGCTGATTTAACTATCAATAAGCATTTCAGGAAGATGCAGCAGTGAGCTATTTAGCATCATTCTAAATAAGCTTTCAAGGCATGCGCTAGAGCCAAAAATGCCATCCTGCTTTTTGCCGCCTACGATTCCTGACCTACATTTGTGGCCTTGAAATGCCCCTAGCGTTTCGTTTTACCGTCTATTTCCCGTATGAATAGCCTTCGACTCCGTTCGTTACCTCATCTGTTGCTGGCCCTCGTGCTCACTTTTGCCGGCGTTCAGCAGGCTTCGGCCCAAGGTGCTGCCGCCGACGTGAATAAAAAAGGGGTTGCCCCTGGTGCGACCGCTGCTGCCACCCCGGCAACGGCCACTACTCCCGCCGCTGGCGGTGGTGACGCCGCTGCCATTGCTGCCGGCGATGCTCTCTTCAAAGGCAACTGCGCCCAGTGCCACGCCGTGAACGAGCAAGTAGTAGGTCCTGCCCTGGCTGGCATCACCAAGCGCCGCCCCGTTTCCTGGCTCATTCCGTGGGTAAAGAACTCCAGCAAAGTGGTGGCCAGCGGCGATGACTACGCCGTGGCCCTATTCAACAAGTTCAACAAGCAGCAGATGCCTTCGTTCGCCCTGTCGGACAAGGAAATCACCTCGATTCTGGCTTATGTGACTTCGCAAGAAGGCCAAGCTACTGCCGCAACCGGTGGCCCAACTGCTGGCAACGCAGCCGCTGCCGACGGCAAGGCTGATGCAGCTGGCGCCGAAGAAGGTGCTGGCAAGTATGTAGACATCTTGCTGATTGTCCTAGTTGTAGTGCTGATTGTGCTGGTGGTGACGCTGGTTATCATTGGCAACCTGATGAAAGACGTGCTGCGTGGCCGCAAGGACCTCGACGGCCGCGACATCGAAATCCTGGAGCAGCGCTTCGACTGGGGCAAGCTGTACCGCTCGCCCGTGATGCGCGGTATTGTAGGGACGGTTTTCGCTCTGGTTTTACTTTATGAAGGTGTGCAAAGCGTAATGGCCGTGGGCCTGACCCAAGGTTACCAGCCCACCCAGCCCATTGCTTTCTCGCACAAGCTGCACGCCGGCGAGCACCAGATTAACTGCGCGTACTGCCACACTTCGGTTTACAAGGCCAAGTCGGCCAACATTCCTTCGGCCAACATCTGTATGAACTGCCACTCGCAGATTAAGACGGAGTCGCCCGAAATCAAGAAAATCTACCGCGCCATCGAGCGCAAGCAGCCCATCCAGTGGGTGCGCGTGCACAACCTGCCCGACCTGGCTTACTTCAACCACTCGCAGCACACGCAGGTGGCCGGCCTCCAGTGCCAGACCTGCCACGGCCCCATCCAGAACATGGAAGTGGTATACCAGTATTCGGCCCTCACCATGGGCTGGTGCATCAACTGCCACCGCGAGATGCCCCTCAACACGAAGGACAACAAGTACTACGACAACCTCGTGAAGCTGCACGACACCAAGAACGCCGGTGCGCCCTTCACCGTGTCGTCGAACGGCGGCACCGAGTGCTCGAAGTGCCACTACTAAGCATCATTTTCTTAGTAATCAGTACTGGGTAGTCAGTATTGAAACTACTTGATATCGATTACTGACTACCCACTACTGACTACTGATTACCATTTCAAATGAAGTACTGGAAAGGAATTGAGGAACTGGACAATACCCCGGAGTTCATGCAGTCGGCATTCGCCGAGTTCATGCCGGTGAAGGAGAGCCACGAAAGCAAAGATGCGACGTCGGCTCCCCGCCGCGATTTCCTCAAGCTCATGGGTTTCGGGGTGGCTGCCGCCACCTTGGCTTCGTGCGAGACGCCCGTCCGCAAAGCCATTCCTTACCTGAACAAGCCGGAGGAAATTGACCCGACCATTGCCAACTACTACGCTTCTACTTACTTCACGGGAGCGGATTACAACTCCGTGTTGGTAAAGTCGCGCGAAGGTCGGCCCATCAAACTCGAAGGCAACCCCGAGTCGCCCATCACCAAAGGTGGTTTATCGGCCCGCGCGCAAGCTGCTGTGCTGAGCCTCTACGATGGTGGTCGCCTGCAACACTTCGCCATCAAGGGCCAGAAGGCCGAGGTGAGTCAAGTAGACCAGGAAATCCGCACGAAGCTGGCCAGCACCACGGGTCGCATCGCCATCGTGTCGCCCACCATCATCAGCCCCAGCACGAAGAAGGCCATTGCCGAGTTCGCCAGCCGCTACCCGAACACCACGCACGTGATGTACGATGCGCAGTCGGCCAGCGCCCTGCTGCAAGCCAACGGCGGCGTGGTACCCGGCTACGACTTCAGCAAAGCCACGGTGATTGTGAGCCTCGGCGCCGACTTCCTCGGTACCTGGATTTCGCCGGTTGAGTACGCTAAGCAGTACGTGGTAAACCGCAAGGTGAACACGAACAAGCGCACGATGTCGCGCCACTTCCAGTTCGAAACCAACATGTCGCTCACCGGCACCAACGCCGACGTGCGCGTCCCGGTGAAACCTTCGGAAATGGGCGCCACCGCGTTGGCCCTGTATAACGCCGTAGTAGGCGGCGCCGGTGCCGACCCCAAAACCAAACTGGGCATGGCCGCCGCCGAGCTGAAAGCCGCTGGTGCCACCGGCTTGGTGGTATCGGGCTCGAACGACCCGGCTGTTCAAACGCTGGTTACCGCCATCAACCAGTCGCTGGGCAATGCTGGTACCACCATTGGTACCGCCGCCAGCAACGTGCGCCAAGGCGACGATGCTCGCATGGCTGCGCTGGTGAATGACATGAATAATGGGGCTGTAGGCGCCGTTATTTTCTACAACGCAAACCCGGTATACAACCATCCGCTGGGCGACAAAGTGAAGTCGGGCATTGCCAAAGTGCCGCTGACCATTTCGCTCAACGACCGTCTGGACGAAACCGGCAGCCTCTGCCAATACGCCGCTCCCGACAACCACTGGCTGGAGTCGTGGAACGACTTCGAGCCCAAAGCAGGCTACCTCAGCCTATCGCAGCCGGTTATCACGCCCATCTTCACTACGCGTCAGGCCCAGGAAAGCCTGCTGAAATGGGCCGGCAACAACACCTCTTACTACAAATACCTGCGCGCCAACTGGCGTGGCATCACCCCGACGGATGCCGCCTGGGATAAGGCCGTGCACGATGGCGTGCTGATGGGCACCGCCCTGCCCGCCGCCCAGGCTCCAGCCACACCGGCCATGAGCCCAGCCGCCGCCGCTTCGCAACTCAGCGGTGCTGCCAAGCCGAGTGGTGTAGAGCTGGCACTGTACGAGAAAGTAGGCATCAGCGCTGCTGGCAGCGAAGCCAACAACCCCTTCCTGCAAGAGCTGCCCGACCCGGTTTCGAAAGCGACCTGGGGCAACTACGTGGCCGTGCCGCGCAAGATGGCCATCGAGCAGAAGTGGGAGCAGAACGACGTGCTGAAGATTACGGCCAACGGCCGCAGCATCGAGCTGCCCGTGCTGATTCAGCCCGGCCAAGCCAATGGCACGGTGAGCATCGCCCTCGGCTACGGTCGCACGCTGGCTGGCAAGGCTGGCGATAAAGTAGGGGAGAACGCCGCTGTGCTGGCTATGACCAACAACGGCATTCAGTACATGAATGTGGTGACGCTGGCCAAGACCGGTGCTACCTCGCCAATCGCTCAGACCCAGACGCACCAGACGTTGATGGACCGCCGCCCGGTGGTGCAGGAAAACACGTTGGCCAAGTACAAAGAGAACCCCAAGGAGGTAACCGAGTACGAGAAAATTTCCACGCCTGATGGCTTGGAAGCTCCGAACAAGGTGTCGTTGTGGCAGGACTACCAGTACAACAACCACCACTGGGGCATGGCCATCGACCTCAACTCGTGCATCGGCTGCGGCTCGTGCGTGATTGGGTGCCAGACGGAGAACAACGTGGCCGTAGTGGGCAAGCAGCAGGTGATTAACCGTCGCGAAATGCACTGGATGCGCATCGACCGCTACTACAGCTCCGACACGCACAAGGATTCGTTCGAAACCAAAGGCAAGCTGGACACCTACGCGGCCATGGAAGACCCTTCGGAAAACCCGCAGGTGATTCACCAGCCGATGATGTGCCAGCAGTGCAACCACGCCCCCTGCGAAACGGTGTGCCCCGTACTGGCTACCACGCACAGCTCGGAAGGTCTCAACCAGATGACCTACAACCGTTGCATCGGCACGCGCTACTGCGCCAACAACTGCCCGTACAAAGTGCGTCGCTTCAACTGGTTCTCGTACTACTCGAATGAGAAGTTCGAAATCGTGAACGGCCACATGTTCACGGACCTCGGCCGCATGGTGCTGAACCCGGACGTAACCGTTCGTGCCCGCGGTGTGATGGAGAAATGCTCGTTCTGCGTGCAGCGCATTCAGCTCGGCAAGCTCGAAGCCAAGAAGCAGAAGCGTCGTCCGAAAGACGGCGAGATTGTGACGGCCTGCGCCCAATCCTGCCCCACTGAAGCCATCGTATTTGGTGACATGAAGGACCCCAACAGCCGCATCAGCCAACTGCTGCGCCGTGAAGACGGGGAGCGCGCCTTCCACTCGCTCGACTCCATCAACGTGCAGCCGAACGTGACGTACCTGACGAAGATTCGCAACGCCGAGTCGGAGTTCTTCGCTAAAGAAAACGCTTAATTCTTACCATATATGCAGCACGTATCATCCTTACGCGAGCCGCTCGTAACCGGCGGTAAGACGTTACACGACGTCACGCAGGACATTTGCTATCAGGTAGAGGCCAAACCCAACCTGCGTTGGATGGCGGCCCTGAGCGTGGCCCTCTTCTTCCTCGGCGTTTTCTTCTACTCGGTGTACCGCACCGTGTGGTACGGCATCGGCGAGTGGGGTCTGAACAAAACAGTTAACTGGGCCTGGGACATCACCAACTTCGTATGGTGGGTAGGTATCGGCCACGCCGGCACCCTGATTTCGGCCGTACTGCTGCTGTTTCGTCAGAAGTGGCGGAGCTCCATCAACCGTGCCGCCGAGGCAATGACCATCTTCGCCGTAATCTGCGCCGCCATGTTCCCGGTGCTGCACATGGGCCGTCCGTGGTTGGCTTTCTGGGTATTCCCGCTGCAAAACACGTTCGGTTCGTTGTGGGCCAACTTCAATTCGCCGCTGCTCTGGGACGTATTCGCCATCTCGACCTACTTCACCGTGTCGCTGGTGTTCTGGTATATCGGTCTGATTCCCGACTTCGCCTCGATTCGTGACCGCGCAAAGGGCCCCATCGCTCGCTTCAGCTACTCCATGCTGAGCTTCGGCTGGAAAGGCTCGGCAAAAGCTTGGTCGCGTTACGAAACCGTGTCGCTGATTCTGGCCGGCGTTTCGACTCCGCTGGTACTCTCGGTACACACCATCGTATCGATGGACTTTGCTACCTCGGTGGTACCGGGTTGGCACACTACCATCTTCCCGCCCTACTTCGTTGCCGGGGCTATCTTCTCTGGTTTCGCCATGGTACTCACGCTGATGCTGATTACCCGCGTGGTGTTCCGCCTCGAAGACTACATTACGCTGGAGCACATTGCGCTGATGAACAAAATCATGATGGTGACCGGCTCCATCGTGGGTGTGGCTTACATCACGGAGTTCTTCATTGCCTGGTACTCGCAGGTAGAGTTTGAAGGGTACGCCTTCATCAACCGCGCTACCGGTCCTTACTGGTGGGCTTATTGGTCGATGATGACCTGCAACGTGATTACGCCGCAGCTGGTGTGGCTGCGCCGCGTGCGCTACAGCATCGGCCTCACCTTCGTGCTGTCCATCATCGTGAACATCGGGATGTGGTTCGAGCGCTTCGTAATCATCGTGACTTCGCTGCACCGCGACTACCTGCCGTCGAGCTGGGCTATGTTCTCGCCCTCCATTATCGACATCGGCCTGTACCTCGGCACGCTGGGCTTGTTCTTCACCTTGTTCCTGCTCTTCGCCAAGTTCTTCCCTGTGATTAACATGGCTGAAGTGAAAACCATCCTGAAGTACACCGGCGACAACGGCCCCACATACAATCCCAAGGCCCACGCTGCCCACGCTCATCATCCGGCCACACACGGGGCTCCGGCTTCGGCACCTGTAACCCACAACCAGCATGACTAAGCAATATGCCCTCGGCATCTTCGACGACGAAGATGTGCTGCTGCACGCCGTTGAAAACGTGCGCGCGGCGGGAGTGAAAATCTACGACGTGTTTTCGCCCTACCCGGTGCACGGCATCGATGATGCCCTTGGCATCGAACGCTCGCGCCTGCCTATCGCCGCTTTCTTCTTCGGCCTGACCGGTTTGTCGTTCGCGCTGTGGATGCAGATTTACATGCTGGGAGTCGACTGGCCGATGATTATCGGTGGTAAGCCCCACATCAGCCTGCCGGCCTTCGTGCCTGTAGCGTTCGAGCTCACGGTGTTCTTCACCTGCCACGGCATGGCCCTTACCTTCTTCACGATTACTGGTCTGTACCCGCGCTTCAAGGTGCCGGTGATGGACGTGCGCGCCACCGACGACAAGTTTGTCATGGCCATCGAGTTGGATGAAACCGGCTCGCAGTATTCTCGGCTGACTCAGCTGCTGCGCGACAACGGCGCTTCGGAAGTCAACCAAAAAGAAATGACCAATAACTAATGACGCATTCGCTGAACCTGAGCCTGCGCGTTTCGGCGCTGCTGCTGTCTTTGGGGCTGGCCACGACGGCTTGCACCCACGACGGAAACGACCCCGGCGTGGAATACGCCCCGGAGATGTACGAGTCTATCCCGTACGAGCCTCTGCGCCAAACCAGCTTTAACACCATCAACTCGTTCGGCATCAACGAGCGCACGCCGGCCAACGGCACCATTCCGCGCGGCAAGCTGAACTACTTCGACCACATTCCGAAGGACAGCGTGCGGATGGCCGAACGGATGCTCCGCAACCCATTCCCCTACACCAAAGCCAATCTGGAAGAAGGCAAAGTGCTCTACACGCGCATTTGCTCGCACTGCCACGGTGAGCAAGGTGATGGCCAGGGACCGGTAGGCGCCAAGTTCAAAGGTGTGCCGAACTACTCGGCAGGCGCTTACAAGACAATGAATGACGGCCACATCTACCACGTCATCCAGTGGGGCCGCAACCGTATGATGCCGCACGGTTCCATCGTGAACCCTGAGGAGCGTTGGAAAATCGCCATGTATGTGCGCGTGCTTCAGCGTGGCGAAGGTCCAGATGCCCTGAGCAAGCTGGTGGCTAGCGGCCCCAGCAGTACCGTCACCAGCGACTCTACCGAAACCCGCGACGCCCAGAATACGGCGCCTGTGGGCCAGGCTCAAGCAGGCAAAGCTTCCGAAACGCCTGGACAGGGCGGCACCGTTTCGCCCAACGGTTCGGGCGTTACTCAAACCCCCGGCAACAAATAACCTATGGCAACTCTGACGCACCACGAAAGCGCCACGGCTGAACAGCTCGTTGTTACGGATGGCGCCCGTAAAACATTTTTTGCCATCATCGCGGCCGGCGTGTTGGTTCTCATTCTCGGCATTCTGGCTCAGGTGATGGGCTGGGGAGCCGAAGAGCACGCCGCCGCGGCACACGCTGCCGGTGGCCACGCGGCGGCAGGTCACGCTGCTGCCGGGCACGAAGAAGGTAGCTCGGTACTGCTGAAGCGCATCATTGTTAGCTTGTGGCACAGCAACGTGTTCTTCCTCGGTGTTTCGACCATCGGTACGGTTTTCATGGCCATCAACTATGTGGCGTATGCCGGCTGGTCGGTGATGATTAAGCGTATCTCGGAAGCCCTCAGTGCTTGGATTATTCCTGGCGCGGTGATTATGCTGGTGGTTTTCATCGTAGGTCGCCACGATATCTTCCATTGGACCCACGAGGGTATCATGGACAAGATGATTAACGGCAAGCCGAACCCTGGCTACGACGAAATCATCGCCGGCAAGAGCGGTTTCCTCAACTTGCCGTTCTACCTCATCCGCATGGTGGTGTACCTCGCCATCTGGGCCTTCTTCAGCTACAAGCTGCGTCAGCTGTCGCTGGCCGAAGACCAACTGGGCGGCACGGTGTGGTTCCACAAGAGCGTGAATGCTTCGGCTCTGTTCCTCGTGCTGTATGCTGTGACGTCTTCGATGTCGGCTTGGGACTGGGTGATGTCGGTTGACACGCACTGGTTCAGCACCATGTTTGGCTGGTACGTTTTCGCTTCGTGGTGGGTATCGGGCATTTCGGCCATCGCCCTTACGGCTATCTTCCTGAAGCAAGCCGGCTACCTACGTGCTTTGTCGACCAACCACCTGCACGACCTCGGCAAGCTAATGTTTGGTTTCAGTATCTTCTGGACCTACGTGTGGTTCGCCCAGTTCATGCTGATTTGGTACGCCAACCTGCCTGAAGAAGCTGTGTACTTCAACCAGCGCCTGGGTGGCTACGAAGGCCGTTACACTGGGATGTTCTACTTCAACATCCTTATCAACTTCGTATTCCCCTTCCTCGGCTTGATGACGCGCGACGCCAAGCGCCAGATGATTATCATGAAAATCGTCTGCATTGCCATTCTGATTGGCCACTGGTCGGACTTTTATTTGATGTTTATGCCGGCAACTTTGCGCGGCGAAAATGGGTTCTTGATTGAGATTGGCATTGCCGCCATCTTCCTGGGTGCCTTCCTGATTCTCTTCACGCGCCGTTTAGCTTCGGCTTCGCTCGTGCCGGTGAATCACCCCTTCCTGGACGAAAGCATTCACCACACTACTTAAGGTTAGATTTAAGTGTACAGTATTAAGTAGCCGGCCTCAGCCGGCGCTTTTGCACAACTCTTAATACTTACTGCTCAGTACTTACTACTACAAACTCAATGACTGCTCTGACCATTTTGCTGGTGTTGGTGTTGCTGTTGGTCGTATTCGGCCTGCTGTTTCGCCTGCAGATTCTGACTTCCATTTTCTCGGGTACTTTCACCCGTGATATCGGCATGAGCAATAGCGTTAACGCTATTCTGATGATTGTATTCCTTGTTGTGGGTGGTGCCTGGTTTGCGTATTCGTTTGTTGAGAATTTCAACAAGATGAATCCGGCCATTGCCTCCGTGCACGGCCATCAGATGGAACGTATGTTCTGGACGACGATGGCGGTGATTGGCGTAGCTTTCGTCATCACCCAGGTTCTGCTGTTCGGTTACTCCTATAAGTACCAGCACAAGGAAGGCCGTCGCGCTTACTTCTTTGCTCATAACAACAAAATCGAGGTTATCTGGACGATTATCCCGGCCATTGTAATGGCTTCGCTGATTTTCGCTGGCTGGAAAGCCTGGACCCGCATAACCGGTCCGGCTCCTAAAGACTCAGTAGTGGTGGAAGTAATGGGCAAGCAGTTCAACTGGCTGGTACGTTACCCCGGCCGCGACATGAAGCTGGGCGTGATTAACTACCGCATGATTGACGCCGTGAACGAGTGGGGCTTCGACCTGAGCGACAAGTCGGCCCTCGACGACTTCACGACCAACGAAATTCACGTACCCAAAGGCGTACCGGTGCTGATTAAGATTCGCTCGCGCGACGTGTTGCACGCTGTGTACATGCCGAACTTCCGCGTGCAGATGTATGCCGTACCTGGCATGCCGACCCGCTTCTGGTTTACCCCAACGCTTTCGACCGACGAAATGCGCGCCAAGCTCGGTAACCCCAAGTTCAACTACGAACTGGCTTGCAACCAGCTTTGCGGCGGTAGCCACTTCGCTATGAAAGCCACGGTGATTGTGGACGAGCCCGACGATTATCAAAACTGGTATGCGTCGCAGCAGTCGTTCTCGGCTAAAAACCCGGACGTGCTGGCTGCTTTCCAGCAAAAAGCCAAAACGCTGGCCCAGCCGGTAGCCGCTGAGCCCGAAGCTAAGGAAACTGCTCCTGCTCCCTTAGCTGCCGCCTCTTACTAATAACATTTTAAGGTATCCTGCTATGTCAGACATGACACCTAAGCCCAATCTATCGCCTAGCGTTGAAGCGAAAGGCGGCCTTGGTACCGCCCCGGTGCCGAGCACCGAGCACGGCGACCATCTGCTTCACGACGACCATGACCACGAGCACCACGACCAGCATTGGCTGTGGAAGTATGTGTTCAGCCAAGACCATAAGCAGATTGCCAAGCAGTTCCTGATTACGGGTATGTTCTGGGCTATTCTGGGCGGCACGCTGTCCAGCTTGTTCCGCTTGCAGTTGGGTTGGCCCGAGAGTTCGTTGCAGTGGCTGACGCCCTTCCTCGGCCACTGGATTCAGGCTGGCAAGCTCAACCCGGAGTTCTACTTGGCGTTGGTAACCATGCACGGCACCATCATGGTGTTCTTCGTGCTAACCGCGGGTCTTTCAGGTACATTCTCGAACTTCCTGATTCCGCTGCAGCTTGGCGCACGTGACATGGCTTCCGGCTTCATGAATATGCTCTCGTACTGGTTCTTCTTCCTGTCGAGCGTGGTGATGTTCTCGTCGCTGTTCATCGAAACTGGCCCTGCCGCTGCTGGCTGGACTATCTACCCGCCGCTGAGTGCCCTGCCGCAGGCCATTCCCGGTTCGGGCACGGGTATGACCATGTGGTTGATGTCGATGGCATTGTTTATCGTGTCGCAGCTGCTGGGTGGCGTGAACTACGTGACTACGGTTATCAACCTGCGTACCCGCGGCATGAGCATGAGCAAAATGCCTCTCACCATCTGGGCATTTTTCCTGACAGCTATCCTCGGCATCCTGTCGTTCCCGGTGCTATTCTCGGCCGCGCTGCTGCTGATTTTTGACCGCTCGTTTGGTACCTCGTTCTTCTTGTCGGATATCTACATTGCCGGGCAGGCGCTGAGCAACCAAGGCGGTTCGCCGGTATTGTTCCAGCACTTGTTCTGGTTCCTGGGCCACCCGGAAGTGTACATTGTGATTATGCCTGCCATGGGCATGGTGTCGGAAATTCTGTCGACCAACGCCCGCAAGCCCATCTTCGGCTACCGCGCTATGATTGGCTCGCTGATTGGCATCTCGCTGCTGTCGTTCGTTGTGTGGGCTCACCACATGTTTGTGACCGGCATGAACCCCTTCCTCGGTTCGGTTTTCATGTTCCTGACGCTGATTATCGCCGTGCCCTCGGGTGTGAAGGTATTCAACTGGCTGGCTACGCTGTGGCGCGGTAACATCCGCTTCACGGCCGCAATGCTCTTCTCTATCGGCTTTGTGTCGCTGTTCATTTCGGGCGGTCTGACGGGTATTATCCTCGGCAACGCTACGCTCGACATTCAGATGCACAACACCTACTTCGTGGTAGCTCACTTCCACTTGGTAATGGGTAGCTCGGCATTCTTCGGCTTGTTTGCTGGGGTTTACCACTGGTTCCCGAAAATGTTCGGTCGCATGATGGATGAGAAGCTGGGTTACATCCACTTCTGGCTGACGTTCATCGGTGTTTATCTGGTGTTTATGCCGATGCACTACGTGGGCATTGCCGGTTTCCCCCGCCGTTACTACGCTTGGACGGGCTTTGATTCCTTTTCGCAATTTGCTGACATGAACAAGTTCATCTCGATTGCGGCCATCCTTGCTTTCCTTGCTCAGTTTATCTTCGTCTTCAACTTCTTCTACAGCATCTTCCGTGGCCGTCGGGCCAGCCAGAACCCCTGGCGCTCGACCACGCTGGAGTGGACGACGCCCATCGAGCCCGGCCACGGCAACTGGCCTGGCGAGATTCCCGCCGTGTACCGCTGGCCCTACGACTACAGCAAGCCCGGTTCGGATGTGGACTTCATTCCGCAGCACATCCCGTACTCGCAAACGCAGTCGTCGAACCTGCCCTATGAGCAGGAATTGGCCGACTAACTCAGCTGAGTTGATAAAGTCCCGAAGCGGGCCGCCTGACCGGCGGCCCGCTTTTTTTCTGCAAACGGCAATAGTTTATAGCAATGGATAATCTGATAATAAGTCCTGTGGAACGCCGGTTTCGCTTTGTTGGATTACTGACCGTAGTAGCGGTTTATCTACTGATTTTGGTAGGAGGCATCGTGCGCAGCACGGGCAGTGGCATGGGCTGCCCAGATTGGCCCAAATGTTTCGGCAGTTGGGTGCCTCCTACGAAAGCCAGCGAATTGCCCACCAATTACAAAGAGATTTATACCGCACAGAGGGTCGCAAAAAATCAGAAGCTGGCCCGCACGCTCCAACGGCTTGGGTTCGCCCAAGTGGCTGGCAGCATTTTCGCGCATCCGACGCAATACATCGAAACCGATTTTAATCCCGTAAAAACCTGGATTGAATATGTGAACCGCCTGCTGGGTGCGCTCATTGGCATCTTTGTTTTCTTGACGGTGGTTTTCGCCTGGCCCTATTGGCAACGCGACCGGACGGTTTTTTGGCTGGCTTTCGCGTCGTTCTTGCTTACCGGCGTGCAAGGATACCTAGGCTCATTGGTGGTATCGACAAATCTATTGCCGGTGATGGTGACCGTGCATATGGCGTTGGCTTTGCTTATCGTAGCCCTGCTGCTTTATGCGGTTGGCCGGGCGCGGTGGGGTAGGGAAGGGGCGACTAAAACTGTCGCCCCAATACAGACAGGCACTCATTTAGCGGCAGCATCTACTGCTACGATGCCGAATCTGAGTATACAGCTATGGCTTTGGGCGGCACTGTTGCTCACCTTTTGGCAAATAGTGCTGGGTACGCAGGTGCGGGAGCAAATTGATATTGTATCGGCCGCTGCCGGATATGCAGCCCGGGAAACATGGGTTTCCAAAGTAGGCAGTGTGTTTAGCATTCACCGCACAGTATCGGCTGCAGTGTTGTTGCTCAACGTTTATGTCAGCTATGAGCTGTGGCGGTGGGGTAATGTGCGGCTACGCCGGTTGGTGACGGCCACGCTTGCTGTTATTGGCTTAGAAATCCTGGCTGGCATCATTCTCGCCTCGTTTTCTTTTCCTGCAGCCGTACAGCCGGTACACCTGACGCTGGCCACGGTGCTGTTCGGCATTCAATTCTTGCTGCTGTTGGCGGTGGGGCGGGCGCGGAAAGTTCCGGAAACTCTTGCGCCGTCCGATGCCGCCCGACGGGTTGTTGCGTAACTTTGCGGCCCGTTTGGCTTGCTTCCGTGTTTGCGGACTGGGCCGGCGGAGTCATTATTAGACGTATTGATGGTTAAGGCCCGCGCCTATTTTCAGCTGCTCAAGTTCCGGCTTTCGCTCACGGTAGCGTTTTCCAGCGCAATTGGGTACCTGCTTGGTGCGCACGAGTTCAGTTGGAGCCAGGCCCTGCTGGTGATGCTGGGCGGCCTGCTTGTCACGGGCTCGGCCAACATCATCAACCAAGTTCACGAGCGGGAACTGGATAAGATGATGACCCGCACGGCCAAGCGCCCGCTGCCCCTGGGCATCATCTCGCCAGCCGAAGCATGGGTGTTCTGCGTGTTGCTGGGTGTGGCTGGGCTGGGGTTGCTGGCTTACGCGTTCAACCCGCTCACAGCCGCGCTGTCGCTGCTGTCGCTGATTCTCTATGGCTTCATCTACACGCCGCTCAAAACGATTTCGCCGGTTTGCGTGGCCGTGGGGGCAATTCCCGGTGGGCTGCCGCCGCTCATTGGGTGGGTAGCAGCAACGGGCTATATCGGCGTGGAGGCTTGGGTGCTGTTCGGTATTCAGTTCATGTGGCAGTTTCCGCACTTCTGGGCCATTGCCTGGGTGGCTGATGAGGATTATAAGCGGGCGGGTTTCAAGATGCTGCCTTCGCCGGGCAACCGCGACATCCGCACCGCCTTTCAAATCATGACCTACACCATGCTGCTGATTCCGCTCAGCCTGTTGCCACTTGAATTCAATATTTCGGGTCGGATTTCTGCGCTGGTGGCGGTGGTGTGCGGTGTGCTCTTCTTGCTGCTCACGATACAACTGATGCGTACCCGTTCGCGCAAGGCGGCACTGCGCATCATGTTCGCTTCTTTTTTATACCTGCCCATCGTTCAAATTGCGCTGGTACTGGACAAAATCTGACTAAAAATGGTTATCAATTAGCAGCTGCCAGGGGAGCTGATGGATATTCTTTATCCTCAATTCCTGCAAATCGGCTGCTGATAACTCATCTTCATAATTACCTATTTTATGAATCCACGTCCCGAAATTTTATCTGAAAAAGAAGTCGGCTTGGGCTGGCACCCCAAGCGTGTGCTGCTCATTCTGCTCATCTTTAGCATCATCATGATGTTTGCGGCTTTCACCAGCGGCTACATCGTGCGGCGCGACGAAGGCAACTGGCGCGAGTTCGACCTGCCGGCTTCGTTGCTCATTAACTCCATCCTGATTGCGTTGAGCAGCGCGAGCATGCAATGGGCTTATTTCTCAGCCCGTAAGGATGAAATCAGCCGGGTAAAAACCGGTCTCCTCATCACGCTGGCATTGGGCGTGGCCTTCCTGATTGGGCAGTTCCGCAGCTTTGGCGATTTGGTGGCTGGCAATACCTATTTTGGCGGGGCCGACGCCAATCCCTCCGGTTCGTTCGTATACGTGCTCATGGGCGTGCACGCTTTTCACTTAGTGACGGGGCTTATTTTTCTGGCGGTAGTGCTGCGCCGGGCCCTTAACTATCAGGTGCATTCGCGCTCCATGCTCTCCATTGGCAACGCTACCCTGTACTGGCACTTCCTGGGCGGCCTTTGGCTGTACCTGTATTTGTTCTTACTTTTGAACCACTAAAACGACGTTTACGCTGTCCGCTATGGCCCATTCGACCACTTTGCAGTCATCCGCTGCTGCTGCTACCCACGACGCTCCACGCACCGGCAACTGGGATGGCGGCAACGAACCCTTCAAGGCGAGCTACGGCAAGCTGATGATGTGGTTCTTCCTGCTGTCTGACGCTTTCACCTTCGCTGCCTTCCTCACCACTTATGGCATGATTCGCCACAAGCACGAGGTATTCACCGGCGAAGCCAAAGATTTCTTCTTCAGCACGCGGTGGTGGCCTATTCCGGACCACGTTTTCAACGCCTTCCCTGGCATGGGCGAGGCTAACGTACCCCTGGGTTTCGTGGCCTTGATGACCATGATTCTGATTCTGAGCTCCGTAACGATGGTACTGGCCGTAGAAGCTGGCCACCGCATGGACAAGAAAGACGTGCAGAAATGGCTGCTGTGGACCATCCTGTTTGGCAGCACCTTCCTGCTCAGCCAGGCTTGGGAATGGACGCACTTCATCCACGGCCACGCCGAGCCCACCATCATGGCTGATGGCACGAAGCTGTACGGCGCCAACCTGCACATGAACCAGTACGGTCCAGTGCTCTTCGCTGACTTGTTCTTCTTCATCACCGGCTTCCACGGCACGCACGTATTCTCGGGCGTCTGCCTGCTGGTGTGGTGCTTCATTGCCACCACCAACGGCACGTTCGAAAAGCGCGGCCACTACGAGATGATTGAGAAAATCGGCCTCTACTGGCACTTTGTGGACCTGGTGTGGGTGTTCGTGTTCACCTTCTTCTACCTCGTTTAATCTCGAGTGTTGACTGCTGAATGGCAGGGCTGAATTTCAAATTCACCCTCCGTTCAACCCTAAACCCTCAACATTCAAAATTTCAATAATGGCTTCCCACGCAACTACTGAGCACACGCTCGCTCCCGGCGAAATTGCTAAGCCGAACACCGGCTGGATTTGGAAAACCTTCTTCGTGCTGGTTGGCATCACGGCCATCGAATTCGTGTTCGTGTTCCTGATGCACCCGAGCACGCTGCGCAACAGCATTTTCATTGTCCTCACCATCTTCAAGGCCTTCTTCATCGTGGCTGAGTTCATGCACTTGAAGCATGAAACCAAGGGCCTGATTTGGACCATCCTTATTCCGCTGGCGTTGCTGGTGTGGCTGCTGGTGGCTTTGATTACGGAAGGCTCGTTCATCGGCGAAGTCCTGCAAAACATGTTTAAATAGCCGATGCGGCCCCGCCAAACCCTGTTGTTGGGGCTGCTGCTATTGCTGCCGGTACTGGCCTTTTTGTTCCTGTTCAGCTTCGGCAAAAACCGTTACGCGCTGCCCACTTACCTGCCCGACCGCGTGGATTCCACGCAGGTTGGCGGTAGGTGGCGGCGCGATACTGTTTTCCACCAGGTCGTTCCTTTCCATCTGCCAGCATCTTCCGGCCGGACGGTAAGCAGTCAGGAATTGGGGCAGGGCCTGTACATCGCACAGTTTTTTGCTGATGATGCAGCCAGTAGCCGGGTGGCCCGCCAATTGTTGCGAGTGCAAGAAAAATTCCGGCACGAGCCCCGGGTCAAACTGGCTACGTTCGTGCTGAATGGCGACGTGGCTAATGCTGCCAGCCTCTCAAAGCTGGCGGAGCAGTATGGCACCATTGCCGGCAAGTGGTTCTTCCTCACCGGCCCGGCAGATACGCTGCAGCGCCTCACGCAGCAGGAATTCCGCCTCACGTCTGACCCCAAGCGCTTGCCGGGCGCCATTTATACGGCCAACATCCCGGCAGGACGGCTGTTGTTGGTTGACAACCAACGCCGCGTACGCGGTATCTACGACGGCACCGATGGCCGCGAAATAGACCGGTTACTCACGGAAGTGACCGTGCAGCTTTACGATTATGAGCACCCACACTGAGCAATTGCACCCCCCGGTGCTGGAACCCGGCGACTATACACGCTACAAAATCATTCTGGGCACGCTGGGTGCGGTGGTACCGCTGCTGGTGGCTATACTGTATTATTTCCCCGAAACCTTCCGTATACCCGGCGCGCAGGTCAAGTTTTTGCCTGCGCTCAATGCCGTGCTCAATTCGCTGACGGCGGTATGCCTCCTAGCCGGCTATTACTTTATTCGCCAAAAAGATGTGTTGAAGCACCGGGCCATGATGGGCACGGCGTTCGGGCTGGGGGCGCTGTTTCTGCTGTCCTACGTGGCGTACCACTCGCAAGTGGCCAGCACGCATTTCGGGGGTGAGGGCGTCATCCGCGGGGTGTACTTCTTCCTGTTGCTGACGCACATCAGCCTAGCGGTGGTGACGGTGGCGCTGGTGCTGTTCACGCTCTACTTCGCCCTGACCGGGCAGTACACCAAGCACAAATCCATCGCGCGCTGGACGTTCCCGGTGTGGCTGTACGTGTCGGTGACGGGTGTTATTGTGTACTTCATGATTTCGCCTTACTACACGTAAGCCGTATGGTTTCGTAGTATACCGGTTTTCAGGAAGAACTTAAATCCTTATTCGATGTTGCTATTCTTATGAAAAAGACCTTTTTCTCCGCTGTTTTTGCCTTGGTATTGGGCGTGTTGCTGAGCGTGGCGCCGTTGGCAGCCCGCGCACAATGCGTGATGTGTAAGTCGCAGGTAGAAGCGGCCAAGCAGGAACGCGACGACTATGATGTAGCCGGCCTCAACAAAGGCATCCTGTATATGATGACGGTGCCTTACATTCTGATGGGCGCGGTGGGCTACTTCTGGTACCGCCGCACCCATCCCAAAGCCAAGCAGGCTTAAGGACGTGGCAGGTAGGGGCACCATCCAATCGACACCGCTGGCGTTGCTGCAGTTGCGGTGCCCGCGTTGCCACACGGGGCCATTGTTTCCGCATTCGGCCCTGAGTACCCGCTTTATGGATATGCCGGAGGCGTGCCCGGTATGCAGCCAGGCGTATGAGCCGGAGCCGGGTTTTTACTACGGCGCCATGTACATCAGCTCGGGCTTTTCGACGGCGCTGTTGCTAGCCATTGGCTTTTTGCTGTTTTACCTAGCGCACGACCCGCCCCTGTGGATATATGTTGGGGCTGTGGCGGGCGCGGTGCTGGCTGTGGCGCCGTGGCTGTTTCGCTATTCGCGGGCGTTGATGCTGTATGGGTTTGGCGGCGCGCGCTTCGACCCACGCTATGCGCCGCATTAAAAGCAGGGGTTTTGCCATTTGATGAGATGCCGCCTTCGGGTGGCATTTTTTATTAGGCGCAAATTTTGCGGGAGTTGACTGGGGGCAAAGTTTAACGGCCGGTTTAGCTGTTTACTTTGAACCGAAAACCAGCCTTGGTCCATCATTAGCCACATTTCCTGTTGCGTACTTCTACATCTTCCGGCGAAATCGTGGCTTCTACTTCCTCGTGGCGGCGTTTGCCGTGGCTGCTGCTGTTGGGGGCAGCTTTGTGTTTTGTGGGGGGCTACCTAGCCAGCCGCTACGCCCAGGCGCCGGGAGTGGTGCAGCGCAACGACGTGGCTCGGCTGCAGCAGCTGGTGCGGGCCGCCGAAACCCAGGCCCGCCGCGAGGCCGATACGGTGGCCGCCCAATTGCCGCGGGGCCGCTACAGCTTCCGGCAACTGCTGGCCCAGACAACCTACCCCACCTGCGTGCTCGAAAACGGCACGCTCCGTTACTGGTCCGACGCCACCCTGCGGCCCGAAGCCGAAGCCACCAGCCCCGTGGCTGAGCAACTGGTGGAAACGTCGGTGGGGCACTTTCTGCTGCTGCGCCGCATGGCCGGGCGTTTCACCATTCTCACCTATGTGCCGCTGGAGCGGCACTACAACATCAAAAACCGCTACCTGAGCGCCGGGAGCGAGCAAGCCCTGTTTCGCGGCCTGGAGCTGCAGGTGGTGGCCGACAGCGCCGGTGCCGGCCGCGCCCGTTTTGAAGCAGCCGACGGGCACTACCTGTTTTCCATCGAGCGCCTGCAGCCCAACCCGCTTACCGGGCAGTATGTGCCCCTGGCGCTGCTGGCGGTGGGCAGCGCCCTGTATGCCGCGGGCTGGCTGCTGCTGGCTTGGGGCTGGTGGCGGGCTGGGCGGGCAGGGGCGGCCGCCGCGGCGCTGGTGCTGCCGCTGGCCGTGCTGCGAGGGGTGCTGCTGTACCTGGGGCTGCCGTACTCCTTTATTGAACTACCGCTGTTCGACCCGCGGCTGTACGCAGCGGCCTGGTGGGCGCCTTCGCTGGGCGACTTGTTGCTCGATGCCTTGCTGGCGTTGGTGGCGGCGGCCGCTGGGGCGGCCCTGTGGCGGCACTGGGACGTGCTGAGCCGCGTGCGGCCCCCGCGCGAGCCAGCGGGCCAACTCCTGGCGGCTGTGGGCGTGGGGCTGGCATTTTGCGGCTGGCTGGCGGCGCTGTTCGTGTACTACACCAGTGTATTTGGCAGCGCCCAGCTGAGCCTGGATGTGTCGCGCAACCTGCAGGTGACGGGTTTCTGGCTGCTGCTGGCGTTGGCGATGCTGCTGCACACGGCCGCGTGGCTGGTAGGTTTTTTCGGACTGACGCAGCTGGCCGGGGCTTTGCTCAAGGGCGTGCCCCGGCGGGCCCTCCTGCTAGGGCCGGGGCTGGTGGCGTTGCCAGTGCTGGCAACGGGGCTGGTGCTGGGCTGGCCGTGGATGCTGCTGATGGGGGTGTTGCTGCTGTTTGCGTCGCTGGTGCGGTCGGCGGGCTTGCAGGCGACACCGGGCGAGGGCAATTATCAGTCGTCGATACTCATTGTGCTGCTGCTGGCGCTGACGTCGGCCACCGGGGCGCTGGCGCTGTATGCGCATTTTGAAAAACAACTGCTGGTAGACAAACAGCGGCTGGCCGGCAACCTCCTTACCGACATTGACCCTCAGGGCGAATACCTGCTCGGGGAGCGGATGCGCGACATTGCCGCCGACCCCTTTGTGCGGCGTTCCTTGTCGGCGGCGTTTGGGCGGCCCGAAGTGGTGCGGCAACGCGTGACGCGCCAGTACCTAAGCGACTATTTCGACAAGTACGAAAGCACCGTCACCCTCTACGACGAAGCCGGCGACCCCATTGCCGCACCGCCGGGCACGCCCCCGCTGCGGGTTTCGCGCGCCGAGCTGGAACGCAATGCCACCCCCACCGACCAGCAGGGGGTTTATCTGGTCAATCCGGAAAACCCGTTTAGCTCGCGGCGCTACGTGGCCTACATCACGGTGCCGGGCACGCGCGTGAACGGAGTGGGCCTGCCGCTGGGCGCGGTGCGGGTGGAGCTGACGCTGAAAAAGCTAACTACCTATAGTGTGCTGCCCGAGCTGTTGGTCGACCAGAAGTTCTTCCAGCCCGGCCTGGCCACCGAGTTGAGCTACGCCGGTTACAACCGAGGCCGGCTGGTGTACAGCGAAGGCGATTTTGACTACGCCAACCGCCTGCCGGCCGGCCTGCTGGCCGATACCACCTCACGCATCTACGTGGACGGCCTGAGCCGGCGCGGCTACCACCACCTGGCGGTGAGCGGCTCGAACGGCCGCACCGTGGTAGTGACGACGGCCACCTATTCGGTGGGCGACTGGCTGGCTAATTTCTCGTTTCAGTTTCTGCTCTCGTCTTTGCTGGGGTTGCTGCTGGCGGGCCTGGGGCTGCTGCTGCGCGGGCGGGGGGCGCCGCAGCTGCGGCTGAACTTCAGCACCCGCATTCAGCTGCTGCTGAATGTGGGCATTGTGGTGCCGCTACTGGTGGTGAGCGTGGCCACAGCCAGCCAGCTCATCGATTCTTACAAGCGTGATTTGGCGCGTACTTACGAACGGCGCGGGCAGCTAGCCCTGGAAAGCCTGCGCCGCCAGCGCCACCTGCTGAACGACAGTACCGCCCGGCCCACGCTGGCCGCGCTGGCCCGCAACGTGGCCGCCCTCACCGAAACCGACCTGAACCTGTACGACGCCCACGGCGAGCTGCTGGCCAGCAGCCAACCGGTGATTTTCGACGCTGGCCTGCTGGGGCCGCTGCTCAACCCGCAGGCCATGGTGGCGCTGGAGGAACGCAACCGGCCCCGCGCGCTACTCACCGAAAAGGCCGGCTCGCTTTCCTTTAATGCCTTGTATTTGCCGGTCCGAGCCAGCGAGGGCGAAGAGGTGGTGACCGATTTGGCCGGCCACGTTTTGCCGCACGGCCGCCACAGCAAAGCAGCCGAAACCTCCGAGACCCCCGAGTTTGACGACGACGATGGCTCATCGGTCGATGAGTTGGCCTTGCCAACCGGGCCGATTCTGGGCTACGTGGGCATTCCGTTTTTCGACTCGGAGAAGGAGTTGAATACCAAGCTCACGGAGCTGTTTACGACTATTCTCAACATTTTCACGCCCATGTTTTTGCTGTTTCTGGGGCTTGCGTTTGTGGCGGCGCGGCAGCTCACGGCGCCCCTCAAGCTCATCACCCAGAAGCTGACGCAAACCACCCTCACCGGCGAAAACGAGCTGCTGGACTACCGCAGCTCCGATGACGAAATTGGCCTGCTGGTGCGCGAGTACAACACCATGCTCACCACGCTAGAAGCCAGCAAGCGCGAACTGGCCGCCCAGGAAAAGGAGGCCGCCTGGCGCGAAATGGCCCGGCAGGTGGCCCACGAAATCAAGAACCCGCTCACGCCCATGAAGCTGAGCCTGCAATTTCTGCAGAAGGCCATCAACGAGCGCCGGGCCAACGCCGAGGAACTCATTGGCCGCATCAGCCAGACGCTGATTACCCAAATTGACGTGCTCAGCGACATTGCCACCAGCTTCAGCAACTTCACCAACCTGCCCGCCATGCGGCCCGAGCGCCTCGACGTGGCGGCCGTGCTGCGCCGCTGTGCCGCCCTGCACCAGCCCGACGCCAGCGACGGCGCTCTCGACCTGCATCTGCCGCCCGATGCCGAAACCGGCCGCTACGTGGTGTTTGCCGACGAAAACCTATTGGTCCGCACCTTCAACAACCTGCTGATAAACGCTCGCCAGGCCGTGCCAGAGGGCCGCGAGCCGCACATCGCCGTGTCGTTGGCCCCCGTGAACGGGAGCAGCGTGCGCGTGGCCATTCGCGACAACGGCGCGGGCATTCCCGATGAGGTACGCGAAAAGGTGTTCGTGCCCAACTTCACCACCAAGGCCAGCGGCTCCGGCATCGGGCTGGCCGTGGCCAAACGCGGCATCGAAAGCGCGGGCGGCAAAATCTGGTTTGAAACCGAAGTGGGGGAGGGGACGGACTTTTTCATTGAGCTGCCGCTGGCGGGGTGATACTCCGGTGGCCAATAGCTTTTCATCGGCAGGCACCAAATATTTGCCCGGAAGCGTTGTGCTCTCGCTACTCCCGACCTTTACCACATGATTCGCCGCTTCCGCCTGTGCTTCCCCCTCGTGGGCCTGCTCGTTGCGGCGCTATTTTTTCTGATTCAGACTCAGACGGCGCAGGCGCAAACCCGCCCCGCCAAAACCGACACCCCGCCGCCCAGTACCCGCCGGTGCCGCTGGGTGCGCCTGACGCCGGGCCGCGACACCACCTTTTTTCAGTTGGCCGATACGCTGACGGTGGTGCCTTCCTCGGTGCTGGCGCAGCGGCGGGGGGTGGACTATGACGGCCGCACCGACCGGTATCGTTGGGTGCGCCCGGCTCCGCGCGACAGCAGCGGTGCGCCCGTGGCCGACTCGCTGGAGGTGTGCTACCGGGTGCTGCCGCTGCGCCTCACGGCTGCCCGCTACCGCCGGCCCATCGGGCTGATGGACAGCCTGAGCTTCCGCAAGCCCATGCTGGGCATGGAGGATTTCTCGGTGAAAGAGCAGATTCTAAGCACGCCGGGCATCAACAAAACCGGCAACCTTGCCCGGGGCATCAGCTTCGGCAACACCCAGAACGTGTTTGTGAACTCGGCCCTCAACCTGCAGCTCGAAGGCAAGCTGGCCGAGAACATCAACCTCACGGCCGCCATTTCCGACCAGAACGTGCCTTTTCAGCCCGAGGGCAACA
This sequence comes from Hymenobacter properus, assembly GCF_015694735.1. Taxonomy (GTDB): domain Bacteria; phylum Bacteroidota; class Bacteroidia; order Cytophagales; family Hymenobacteraceae; genus Hymenobacter; species Hymenobacter properus. The sequence continues at coordinate 1,167,213 of NZ_JADQDP010000002.1, forward strand.
CCCAGCAGCTGCAGCAGTTCGACAAGATTTACATCACCCTCACCAACCCCAACTGGAGCCTAACAGCCGGCGACGTGGTGCTGCGCAACAAGCCCGATTATTTCCTGCGCTACTACAAAAACATTCAGGGTGCGGCCGCTGAGGCTAATTTTGGCCCGCCCATCATCGGCTTGGCCGGCACCGGCGCCGCGCAGGGTGTATCGAACGCCACGTTTCTGAACGGGCAAATGGGCCAGCTGGCCAACGGCAGCCTGCCCGCCGGGCCGGGCAACACCACCGCGCCCGCTACCCTCAACCCACCCGCTATCAGCCAGCCCCAGCTCACCGACCCCAACCGGCAGGGCAGCAGTGGCGCGGTGCCACCGCTGCCCCGGGGCGATGCCGCGCCCGTGACCGGCGCCACCGTGAACAGCAGTGGCGTGCGCCGGGGGCTCGTCTGGCGCTCTTCCACGTCAGCGGCCGGCGGGGTGGCCAAGGGCAAGTTTGCCAGCATCGACGTGCCGCCCATCGACAACGTGCAGGGGCCCTACCGCCTCAACGGGCCGAACGGGGAGCCCTACATCATCGTGCTGGCCAACTCGGAGAAGGTGTATCTGGATGGGCGCCTGCAAACCCGGGGCTTCGATGCCGACTATACCATCGACTACAACCTGGCCGAGGTCACGTTCACGCCGCGCCACCTCATCACGCGCAACTCGCGCATCAAGATTGATTTCGAGTATTCGGACCTGAACTACGCCCGCTCGCTCGTGACAGCCAGCCACTACCAGCAGCTGGGTCGGCTGAGCGTGCACGGCAACTTCTACCAGGAAGCCGATAACCCCAACAACGCGCTCAACATTAATCTGCAGGACACTATGCTGGTGCGGCAGCTGACGCAAGCCGGCAACGTGAGCGTGGCCCAGGTGGCCGGCGGCGACTCGGTGCCATACACCCGCACGCGGGTGCTCTACAACCGCGACCCGCGCACCGGCCGCTTCAGCCGGGCGGTGGGGGCCGACACGCTGCGCGGGGTGTACGCGGTGCAGTTTACCGACGTGGGGCAAGGGGGCGGCACCTACATTCTCTCGACCAACCAGGCCGATGTGACCAGCAACGGCCGCGTGTACCAGTATGTGGGGCCGGGCCAGGGGCGCTACCTACCGGTGCGCCGCGTGGCCACGCCCCTGCGCAAGCAAATGGCCACGGCGGGCCTGAGTTTGCAAGTAGACAGCACCACCACGGTGTTTGTGGACGCGGCTCACTCGCGGCTCGACCGCAACCGCTTTTCTCCGGCCAGCGACCAGGACGGGGCCGTGCGCGTGGGCTACGTGATGCAGGACCGCCGCCTGCCCGCCGCCCTGGCCCGCGGGGCGCTGCGCGGCTACCGCCTGCGGTCCACGCTTGACTACGAGTACACCGGCAAGTATTTCTCGCCCATTGACCGCTACCGCGACATCGAGTTTGAGCGCAACTGGAGCAACGTGAGCACCCAGCAGAGCACCGGTGTGGCCTCGGTGGCGCGCGAAGACAATATCTTCAATTTCAGCGTGGGCGCGGCGAAGGACATTAACAACAATGTGAGCTACCGCCTGAGCCGGCGCTTCCGGCCGGGCGAGGTGAGCGGGCTGCAGCACTGGCTGGACGCGGCTCAGAAAGTGGGCAACCTGGAGCTGCGCGGCTCGCTGTTTGTGCTGAATTCCGACGCCGGCCGCTTCCACTCCAACTGGGCACGGGGCGAGGCCACGGGGCGCTTCGTGGGCGGGCGCGTGGTGCCGGGCTACACCTATCGGTTCGATAAAAACCGCGTCAGCTCCGCCAGCACGGATACCATTCGCTCGGCCAATTATTTCGACGAGCACAACGTGTTTCTGCAAAGCCGCGACTCGGCCCGCACCCAGTTCCGGCTCGACTACAGCTACCGGCGCGACCAAACCCCCAACAAAGAGCAAAACGCCTTGCAGCTGCGCGGCACCGCCCAAACCTGGCAGGGCACCCTGGCCTCACGCCTGAGCAAAAACCAGGATGTGCGCCTGCTGGGCACCTACCGCGACCTCGATTCGCTGGGCCTGGCTCACAACCGCACCGTGCTGGGCCAGGTGTTCTACAACGCCAGCTTGTTTCAAAACCAGGTGCGCTCGGAGCTCAACTACAGCGTGGCCACCGGCCGCGAGCTGAAGCGCGACTATTCCTTTCTGGCGGTGCCGGCCGGGCAGGGCACCCACTACTACGCCGGCGACCTCAACGGCAATGGGATTCAGGAAAAAGAGGAGTTCTTCGAGGCCCAGACGCCCGACGCCCAGTACCGCACCTTCATCAAGGTGTACTTGCCCACCACCGACTACATCACGGCCTTCACCAACCGCCTGAGCTACCGCCTCACCACGGCCGCCCCGCGCGGCTGGCGCGAAGCCGGCGGCTGGCGGGCGGCGGCCTCACGTTTCGCCACCCTCACCAGCATCACCGTGGACCGTCGCACCACCGACCCGCGGCTGCTTTCGCGCCTCAGCCCCTTCAGCTACGACAAGGAGGACGACCAGTTGCTGGCCTTCAACCAACTGTTTCGGAACACGCTGTACTTCAATCGGTCGAACCCGGTGTTCGGGGCCGAGTTCACGGTGCAGCAAACCCAGCAGAAAACCCTGCTGGCCCAGGGCCGCGACCTGCGCAACCTCAGCACCCAAAGCCTGCTGCTGCGCCGCACGCTGGCCACCTCGTTCACGGGGCGCCTCACCGGCACGCGCGACATTCGCGAATCGACCAGCAACTACCTGCTTACCCGCAACTACCGCCTGCTGATTTACACCCTGCAGCCCGAAGTCAGCTACCAGCCCTCGTCCAGCCTGCGTTTCACGGGCACCTACCTGCGCACCCACAAGCAAAACACCCTCACCGCCGACCTGCCCACGTATCCGACTCCCACGCCGGCCCAAACCAACCCCGGCATCTTCGACGAGTTGGGCCTCGAAATCCGCGTGAGCCAGGTAAACAAGCGCACCATCACGGCTGCCACCCGCTACACCCGCGTGAAATTCGACGTGGCCCGGCCCGAGGACCTCAACTCTGTGGTGGCCATCGAAATCCTCAACGCCCTGCGCCCCGGCAGCAACTTCACCTGGAACCTCAACATCGAACAGCGCCTGAGCAACGGCCTGAACATCACCCTGGCTTATGACGGCCGCAAAGCGCAGGGATTGAATGCGGTGCACACCGGGCGCATGCAGGTGGCGGTGCTGTTTTAACGTCGGACCAGCGTGAATAGCAGCCGGCCCCGAACTAATGTTGGTACGTCACCTTCCGCCCAACGGGCCGCATAAAGGCGCAGCGTGTCGTGGCTGTGGCGGTAGGCCATTTCGCGGCGGTGTTTCGTGTCCGCATCCAGCACCAGATGGTCGAGGTCGACTCCGCCAATAAAGTCGGTGTTGACGTCGTAGCTGCGGAAGCCTTTTAGGCCCTTCACCTGCCCGTTGTCGTTGAACTCCAAACGCGCAGCGCGGCCCAGTGAGTCGGTGCCAACGTAGCGGCCCGAGAAAAGCAAATGCCGTACGGCTCGGTTCAATGACACCAACTCTGTCAGGCTGGCACCGGGGATGCGTTGATAGCTCGATTGGGCCAGAACCCTGCGGCTCTTGTTGTAAGTAGTCAGCACCAAGGCTGTGTCACGGGCTGCTATCGGGTAGCTTAGCTCCGCAAAACTGCCCGGTGCATCGTAGTCATGGTAATTGGTAGGCAGCGCATTGGCGTGCAGCCCGGGCCGAAAATAGACTGTCATGCTGCTGCCCTCGTGGTTGCCCAGGCCTAGACTGGCCTCCAGGCTGTCGCCGCTCAATCGGGCCGGATTGATGAGGATTTCGGACACGGGGCCCGCCAATTTAAATGCCTTTAGCGGCGACTTCGACAGCTGTACCTCCTTCAAATAATCGGCTTTTACCCAGGCCCCGCGCAAAAGCGGCAGCGCTTGCTGGGCCAAACCGTTAACCGATTTTTCGGAAGCATTGGACGTAGCGTGCTCTTCTGTTTTAGAAGATTGGCAGCCTACCCAACAGGAAGCGGCCAGGAGCAGGCTCGTTCCGTAAGCAAAACGGAGGCGGGTTCGCATGGCAAAAAAGTTAAATACGCACGCCAACCCGGGCCGTCGTCTTCGCCGCCCGCGCCGCCAGCCCAGCTGTAAGTTCGCGCTGCTTGTAGCACAGGGGCAGCGCCGTGCCCGACCGGAACGCCCGAACCGTGATTTCGGCGCAGGCCCGCGCGTCCGATAGGGCGTCGTGGTGGTTGAGCGCGATGCCGAAATGGCCGGCCACGTGGTCGAGCTTGTGGCGCTCCAGGTGGGGCCAGCACACCTTGGCCAGTTTCACCGAGCACAGGCTGTGAAAGGCCGGAATAGGCAGGTCGAAATCGCGCAGCGTGTATTCGAGCACGCTCACGTCAAAAGCCGAATTGTGGGCCACCACGGGCTGCTCGTGCAAGTAGGGCAGCAGGTCCGCCCACACGTCAGCCATCGTGGGTGCGTCGTGCAGCCGTTCCTCGGCAATGCCGTGCACCTGGAAGTTGCGCCAGTCGACGCGCAGCACGCGGGGGCGGAGCAGGGTTTGGTAGGCGTCGACAATCTGGCCGCCGCGCACCCGTACCACGCCCACGGCGCAGGCGCTGGCCCGGTGCTCGTTGGCGGTTTCAAAGTCGATGGCCGTGAAGTTAAGATTGGCCAGGGCTTGGGTAATGGCGGTTTTCATAGCGGAAAGATAGGCGGGCGCCGTACTTAACGAGCAATTGGTGCGGCATGCGGGTCGCAGCACACATCCGGCACCTCAAAATACCGCTCCATCACCCCGTTGATATTGCCCTCACAACCAGGGGTGAGGTCGATGTCAAATTCAATATCGTGGCTGAATTGGCTCAGCGGAATGAGCACGCGGCCGTAAGGCAGGCGCAGCGGCGGCAACGTTACGCTTGGCTGCCCACGGCGGTGCGCAGCGCGCAGCACCGCGTAGCGGGCCTGCATCTGCGCATCGAAAGACGGGGCGGCGGTGAGCAGCTCGCGCCAGGCTTCGGGCACATGGCCGGTCAGGAACAGCCCGGTGAGCAGCAGGGCGGGCACCCAGCCAGCGGGCAGCCACCGAAACCGGCCCATCACGGGAATAGCCGCTTGCTGCGCCACCAGCCACGCCAGGAAAGCAGTCGCAATCAGCATCACGAGCAAAATCTCATTCTGCGCGCGCATGAGTGGCGGCCCCACAATGATGTAGCGGAACAGCACGAAACCAGCAAACTGCAGCGCCCCAAAAGCGGCTAGCAAGCCCCACCATAGGCGCCGGCTCACCGAAATCAACCTTCCGCCGGTAGGGAGGTGCTGGTGGCCCAGCCATGCGCCCGTGCCAGCCGCGGCCAGCAAGCTTAACAAAATCTGAGGCTTGATGAGAAATAAAGCAAGCGAATACGCGGCCCGGGGGCCCAGCACCAGCCAGCGGTAGGCGTGCAGCGGGTCGGAGGGCGGGGCCATGGCTACTACCCGGGCCCAGTTGCCAGGTGCTACCACCGCAGCCAGGGCAGCCGCACCACCCACTGCCAGCCACAGCCAGAGCTTGGGCCGCGCCGACGCGGGCAGCAGGTAGCCCAGCACGGCCAGCACCGGCAGCGCCTGCACCAGCGTCAGCTCGTTGCCCACCAAAGCCAAAACCAGCCATGCGCAGGCCCAAGCAGCCGTGCGCCAAGGATACGCTGGCTGGCCCCAGCCCACGCGCAAGGCCAGGGCCGTGAAATTCAGCAGGCCAATAAGTGGCAGCTGATAAGCCACCGCCCCGCAAAACCAATAGAGAAAAGAAAACGGCGCGGGCGCGGCATTGCAAAACAGCGCCAGCAGCAGCGCCGCCCCCCAAAAAGCCGCCGCCCAGGAGCACGCCACCCGCAAGGCCGTGTGAAAAAGCGCCCGCACAAGATGGGCAATGCTGAGCCACTGCGCCACAAACAGCGCGGCCGTAATCGGCTTCACGCCGCTCAGCCAGCCGTAGGTTACCGGGTTGAGCCAGGTCATGAACACCGTGGACGTGTAGCGGCCGGTCCAGGTCAGGTACAGCCAGCTTTGCACGCCCAGCATGCCGTGCTGCCGTGTCCAGTAGGCATCCCGAAAATCATCGAAAAACGGCTGGTTGAACGCCGTGAGCAGCAGAAACGGCGCCAGCGCCAGTAGCAGTCCCAGCCGGAGAAAGTATGTGCGCAACGCGTAGATTTTTAATGAGTCACAGCGCACGGGGCGCCCGTTGGCAAGGAGTGGAAAGGCAATGACATCTTACCCTGGCAGCAGCTTGGATACGAGAAGTGCCACCAGCCAAACCAACACCAGCACGCTGAGATGGCTGTACCGCTTAAGGCGTTGGTCAATATCCTTGCTTCGCTGCATAAGCCAGTAAGAATACCCCACGCTTCCGATTGAGACGGTACCCAGCACCACCGCTACTATTTTATTAGAGCTGGTGATGAAAAAATAGAGGAGTGGTAGCATCAGCAAGCCCAGAAGGGAGGCGTAGCTTTTGTACCAGGCCGGCGCCGGCGGGGTCAGCACGGGCCCCAACTGCTGCAGCTCCTGCGCCAGTTGCTGGGGAGCTTCCACTTGCGCAGGCATCCATACCGTATCCAGCTTATTGGCCCCTTTGATGACAAATTCGCCCGTTGGGAAATGTTCGATGCGAACTATCTCGTTTGAGTTCAGGTGCTTGGTGGGGGTGTTTAGCTGCGTGCGGGTGACGCCCTGCTCGTTCACGGTGAGCAACATGCTTTCGAATAAGCGGGCCTGCTTTGGAGTCTTGTAAAACCAGCTAAAAACCGAAACGCCAATCATCAACAGATTGAACGTGATGGTCACCGGCCAATTAGGTTCAGCCGGGTTGAAATACGTGTAATGGTAAAAGGCCAGCAGCGCCAGGCAGAAGAGACCGTGCCGAACCAATAGCTTCGGGCGCAGCTCCCGGAAACTGCCCGGCCGAATGCGGAATGTTGACATAGGGTGGCAAAAAGGGCTAAAGTGTATCAGAAATTGGCGGGGTGCTAAAGGCCCGCCAGTCGCCGCGCGGCTTTCACGATGGCCAGCTCCGCCTGCCCGGCCGGTACCTGGGCCGCATCCAAGGTCGTTTTGGCCGCCGCCAGCCACGTCGCCGATGGCGCCTGCCCGGCTTGCAGCTGCGTGAGGCGCTCCAGTAGCAACTGAGAAACGGCGGCAAGGCTGGTCGACAGCGGGGCATACTCGCGCAGCGCGGGGTTCAGCAGAAACTGCGGTTGCAGCAGCACGTCGTTGGCCTGCCAGAAGCGCAGCTGGTTCCGCAACTCAGCCACCTGTCGCTGCGAGGCAGCGGTGCGGCCCGCTGCAGTGGCGCCGCCCGCTAGCACGCTATCGACGAGCACGCCGAAGCGCCGGGCCACTTCCGATTCGGCCGGGGCGGCGTCCACCAGTCGATTCAGTGGGGTAGAGGTGGTGTAGCTGAAGCCCTGGAAATGGCGCTTATATTCTTTCACTGGCTCCAGTACCTCGGCCAGCGTGCGCAGGGGCGCCACATTGGCGCTACCCGCCATTTGCTTGAGCAACAGTTCCGGCACAATGCGGTGGCGCAAGCCCAGCGTCTCCAGCTCGGCCGAAACGGCGGGCAGGCGGCGGTAGAAGTCGGCCACGCTCTGGGTGGCGGCCTGCGGCGACCACAGCCGCTCGGCCACCGCCGCGGCCCGCGGCCAGATGCGCGAGTCGAGCGCCACCGAATCGGCAAATTCGGCCCACATGGCGGCCTCGCCGCCCAGCACCAGCTGGCGCTCGGCGGGCGTCAGGGGCGAGTCGGGTGGCAGCGGGTCGGTGGTGTAGGAACTGGCGGCAGTGTTGTTCAAATCGAGGTAGTAGCCGCTCGACAGCAGCACGGGGTGGCCAAGCCTGGCGGCGTCGTTCAGCCCCTTCTTGCCCCGCCAGCTTTGAATGACGGTTTCCTTAGGCAGGTCAGGCCCGAGGATTTCGTCCCAGCCTATCATGCGCTTGCCGCGCTTTTGCAGCAGGGCCAGCACGCGGCGGTTGAAATAGGTTTGCAGCTGATGCTTGTCGACGGTTTTGCCGTCGGCCTTCACCATCTTGTTGGCCTTCATGTAGGCCACAATGCGTGGCGTGCGTCGCCAGTTGCGGCCGTCGTTTTCGTCGCCCCCGGCGTGGAAATACGGGTCCGGAAACAGGGCCGTCATCTCCGTCAGCAGCGAATCCAAGAAGGTGTAGGTGGTTTCGCGGGTGGGGTCGATGGCTACGTTGGTGGTGCGCCACAGCGTGTAGGGCGCGTAGGTTGAGTCGTTGGATTTCAGGCGCGGGTAGGCCACTATCCAGCTGGTGGTGTGGCTGGGCATGTCGAACTCCGGCACCACCCGGATGCCGCGCGCCGCCGCGTAAGCCAGCACCTCGCGCACCTCGGCCTGGCTGTAAAATAGCCCATCGGTGCTGCCCACCGTTTGCAGGCGCGGAAACACTTTGCTCTCGATGCGAAAGCCCTGGTCATCGGTGAGGTGCCAGTGCAGCACGTTCAGTTTCACGGCGGCCATGCCGTCGATGTTGCGCTTGATAACGGCCACCGGCATGAAGTGCCGGGCCGCGTCAATCAGCAGCCCGCGCCAGGCAAAGCGCGGCTGGTCCTGAATGTCGACTTCGGGCAGGTAGCGCTGTTTCTTATCGACTATGGGCAATTGCTCCAGTGTGGCCAGGGCCCGCAGCACCCCCAGGCTGGTGGGCGCGTCAATGCTCACGCCCATCGGCGTCACGCGCAGCGAGTACCGCTCTTCGTCAAACTTCTCCGGCTTGCCCACGCGGCCGTAGCGGATTTGTAGCACCGGGCCAGTGGCGGGCTCTGCCGGCCCCTGCAGGCGCGTGAGCAGCCGACGCGCGGCCGGGCGCACGGTCGGGTCAGGCGAGGTATCCAGTTGCAGCTTCAGCGGCTTGCTGAGGCTTAGGCGGCCTTGGCCCCAGCGCATTTCGGCGGGCAGCGGGAGCAGGTTGGGAGTGGGTTGGGCCCATGCTTCCGGGGCCAGCAACCCCAGCAACAGGCCAAAACTCAGCCACGCCGCCCAAGCAGTTCGGATTCGTATCATTCGGCCAAATTACGGCCAGTCGCCACACCCCCGGCCAGCCGCCGTGCGTCGCTTCGGAAATAAGCGGGGCTATTGCACCAGCAAGCGCTTGGCCACTGTGCCCTGCGAGGTCCGCACTTGCACAGCATAAAGCCCGGGCGCCAAACCGGCCAAATCCAGCTCGACCCGCGCGGTGCCTGGCAGCGACAGGCGGCGAACTACGCGCTGCACGTCCATGATGAGTACCTCGCCGCCCGGCCGGCTCCAGTCGGCGGGCAAGGTGAGCGTGGCGCGTTGCGAGGCAGGGTTAGGTGCCAGGCCAATGGCGGCTTCCAGGGCCGGGCGGGCGGCCAGCACCGCCGCCGGACTTGTAATGCAGGCCACTGGCGTCCCACCCCCGGGGCAAATGGAGGAAACGCACACCCGGTAAGCAGTGCTAAGGCTCACCCCGGTGAAGGTGTATTGAGGAGTGGCGGTGGCCACAGAGCCCACTGGCGTGCCCAAAGTGGTGGCGCAGTCGATGAAATAGCCACTAGCCCCCGGCGTGGCTGTGGCCGCGATGCTGAGTGTGGAAGCGGTGCGGGTGGCTACCAGATTGGTAACGGATGGGCAGGTCGAGGCCGAACCAGTGGTAAAGCTGGCATTAACAGTAGCAGAAAATCCGCTGGCGCAGTAGCTGGTCACTGTCACCGTATACACCGTGCCTGGCAGCAAGTTAGCCAAGGCCACGGGCGGGGCAGTGGGGGCGGGGTTGATGGTTTGGCCAGCGCCGCTTGCCGTTTGGTACACGATGACGTAGTTAACCGGCGTTGGGCTGGGCACCGGAAACGAGAGCGTGGCGCTGGTGCTCGTGACGTTGGTAATGATGAGGTTGGCGGGCGCGTTGCACTGAGCGGCGGCGCCAAAGGAAACGACGACCAACGCGACAAGGAGTAACATTTTTTGCATGGCGGGCACAAGTTCCAGCGACGACAGCCTGGCGCCCCGTGCGCCCGACAATGGCCAGACAGTTGCCGTCATTAAAAGGCTGCTGCACAACGTGGAGGCGGGCCCGCTCCTACACCCTAAATCAACCCTCTTGCCTTAAACTCCAAGTATTTGTTGATGGTATTTACCGTCAAATCCTTCGGCGCCGTGAGCAAGGAGTAGATGCCGTAGCGCTGCAGCTCCAGCACAATCTGCCGCTTTTCCTGGGCAAATTTCTCAGCTATGGTCTGGTTGTACACATCCTCCGTCGTTTCGGCCGGTGCGTCCAGGTACTCGCGCAGCTCGGTGTTCTCGAAGAAAATCACCAGCAGCAGGTGGTCTTTGGCCATGCGGCGCAGGTAGGGCAGCTGCCGCTGCATGCCGTGCAGCGTCTCGAAATTGGTGAACAGGATGAGCAAGCTGCGCTGCTTCACGCGGGCGCGCACCGTGGCGTAGAGCAGTTCGAAATCGGTTTCGAGGTACTTGGTTTTCTGGCGGTACAGGATTTCGAGCAGCTTGAGCAGGTGGCCGGGGCGGCGGTCGGCGGCCAGGGTGGCACCGGGCCGATTGGAGAAGGTGAGCAGCCCGGCCTTGTCGTGCTTGAGCAGGGCGATGTTGCTGACCACCAGCGTGGCGTTGATAGCGTAGTCGAGTAAACTCAGCCCGTCGAAGGGCATGCGCATCACCCGGCCTTTGTCGATAAGGCAGTACACCTGCTGGGCGCGCTCGTCCTGGAAGTGGTTCACCACTAGTGCGTCGGCCGCCCCGGTGCCGGTGCGCCGGGCGGTGGCTTTCCAGTTGATGCTGCGCGGGTCGTCGCCGGGCACGTAGGGCCGGATTTGCTCGAACTCCATGCTGTGGCCCACCCGCCGGATGCGCTTCACGCCCACCTCCGTGAGGCGGTTGTGGATGGCCAGCAACTCGTACTGCCGCATCTGTAGAAACGAGGGGTACACCGGCACCGTGCGGCCCTGCTCGTAGCGGAAGCGCCGCCGCACCAGCCCCAGCGGCGTGGCCGCGTAAATGTTTAGCGCCCCAAACTCGTACTCGCCGCGCTTGGTGGGCCGCAGTTGGTAGTTGATAATCTGCGTTTCGCCCGGCGCCACCGCCACCCGAAACAGCACGTCGCGCCGCTGAAACTGGTGCGGAATTTCGTCTATCGTTTCCGTGCGAATGGGAAAGCGGTAGCGGTTTTCGAGGTAAATCTGCACGTCGTTGTCCGAGCCGTTGGCCAGCTTGTCGCCCATTACGCGCCGCCCAAACACGGGCACCGTTTTGCTCTTTGAAGGTGCGTAGAGTAGCAGGGCATCAAGCAGCACTAGCACCCCGAACACGCCCAGCGCAATCTGCATCGGTCCCAGTAGCCAGGGCAGAAAAAAGGCCACCACGAAGCCCACGGCCAAAAGGCCAACAAGCAGGAAAAAGCGCCGGGTCAGGAAAAAGCTCATGCGTTACGTAGTTGGTCGCGGACTTCCATCAAGGCAAAGCCCAGCAAGTTAGGCCCCTGCCAGCGGGCCGGGTTTTCGGCATCCGGCGAATCGGCCGCCAGGCCAATGCCCCAGATGGTATCGACGGGGCTGGCTTCTACCAGCACCCGGTCGTTGGTTGAGAGCAGGAACTTCAGCAGCTCCCGATTCTGGCTGAACTTGTGCAGGTTGCCGGTTTTCACAATCTCGTACTTGTGCGCTTCCCACACCTCGGGCACGAAAGCCATGATTTCGCGTCCCAGCTTCTTGGCCTCGGCCGGGCTTTTGGCGGCCAGAATGCGGGCCAGCGCAGCTTCGTCATTGAATAGCCGAGCCTTTTCGGCCATCATCCAATGTTCGGTGGAGCGGTAGGTGATGTTATCAACCGTAAAATCGGCTACCCACCACTGGCTCAGGCAGGACTTAGTAATTATGCCATCCTTGCTGGGCTGGTGCCCCCAGAAAAACAGGTACTTGACCCGGGCATTCTGTGCGAGTTGGTCGAGGAGCCAAGCGGTGGAGTAGAGCATAGGATTAGCCAAGCGGCATTAATTCTGAACGTCATGCTGAGCGCAGCCGAAGCATCTCTACCGCAACAGTAATTTATTTTACTCGCGCGGTAGAGATGCTTCGGCTGCGCTCAGCATGACGTTTTGCTAGTTGCCATAAAATTTAACGCGGCACCTCAATCTGCTGCATAATCTGTTTCACCACATCATCCGGCGTGCCTCCTTCCATCTCGCGCTCGGGCGTGAGCATGATGCGGTGGCGCAGCACGCTGGGGGCCAGAAACTGCACATCCTCGGGCGTCACGAAGTCGCGGCCGCGCAGGGCAGCCAGGGCTTTGGCGCCGTTCAGCAAAGCCAGCGAGGCGCGGGGCGAAGCACCCAGGTACAGCGACTTGTGCGCCCGCGTCTGGCCCACCAGCTTGGCAATGTATTCCAGAATATTGGCTTCCACGCGCTGCTGGCGCACTTGCCGGCGCAGCGAGGCCAAGTCGTCGGCGCTGAGGATGGGCTGCACGGCCTCCAGGTTGGTGCCGCCGAAGCCGGCGTGGTGGCCCTGCAAAATCTGCACCTCCTCAGCCAGCGAAGGGTAGCCCACGTGCAGCTTGAACAGGAAACGGTCGAGTTGGGCTTCGGGCAGGCGGTAGGTGCCTTCCTGCTCCACGGGGTTTTGGGTGGCCAGCACCAGGAAGGGCTCCGGCATGCCGTAGGTGGTGCCGTCCTGCGTCACGGTCCGCTCTTCCATCACCTCAAACAGGGCCGATTGGGTTTTGGCAGGGGCACGGTTGATTTCGTCAATCAGTACTACGCTGGCGAAGATGGGGCCCGGCCGAAATTCAAAATCGGCCTTATTCTGCCGGAATACGGAGGTACCCAGCACGTCGCTCGGCATCAGGTCGGGCGTGAACTGAATGCGGCTGAATGGCACTTCCAACGTGCGGGCCAGCAGCTTGGCCATGAGCGTTTTGGCCACGCCCGGTACGCCTTCCAGTAGCACGTGCCCATCGGCCAGAATGGCGGTGAGCAGTAGTTCCAGCAGGTCCTGCTGGCCCACAATGATTTTGCCGATTTCCGCCTTGATGGCCTCGGTTTGGGCCGTGAGGCGGGCAAAGTCGGTGCGCGGCCCAAAGCTGTTTGCTGGGCCAGTAGCTGCTTCGGCGGCCGATTGTGTTTCGGCCGCGGCAGGTGCTTCGGCAGTCGTATTAGCGGCGGACGGCGGGGTGCTGCCCGTGGCGTCGGGGGCCGGGGTAGGGGAGGTCAGGTCGGGGTTTTCGTTTTCCATTTAGAGGGTGCTGGCGTAGCCAATGAAGGTCTGGGCGGTTTCCTCGTCGGCACAGACCGCGAGGAGTTCCGCGTGGATTTTAGTTGCGTATTCCGGCGAAACGAGCTGGCGGTGGTAGCGCTTGAGGTCTTCCAGCAGCTCGGCCATTGCGTTCCAGTCCAGGCCCTCAATCAGGGCCTGTTCTTCGGCGGAGCTGCGTTTGTAGAAATGCCGCAAATCCCACCCGTACTTAATAAGCACGGCCAGCCGGGCCACGGTGAGCAGGTTGGAGTTCATCGGCCGGCCTCCCGCTTAAAATCGCTGAGCGCCTTGCTCAGCTGCATCAGCTGCTGGTCGGTCATTTGCGGCGCGGTGCGGGCGAAATTCACCAGCCGCAACAGCTCATCCACCCGCGTGCGGGCCAAGCCCGATTTCTGGCTGAGTCGCTCCCGGAAGTCAGCGTCGGCAAAGTCGGGGTTGGTTTCCTGGAAGCGGTGGCGGAGGTAATCCAGAAACAGCGCCACCTTCTTCTCGGCAATCAGCGCGTGGTTGCTGCCCTGGCGGTAGAGGCTGGCCACGGTGCGTGTGAACAGCAGCGTGGTATTAGGCAAGGGCTTGATGGTGGGGATGATGCGCTGGCGGCGGCGTGCTTCAATCAACACAAACAGCAGGCCGCCAAACAAGCACAGGTAGTAAGCCCAGCGCAGGGCGTCGTGGGCGAATACCACCCGCAGCAGCGACTGCTCGCCCACCGGCCCCTGCTTCATGTATTCGTCCCACCAGGCCCGGCGCACCGGCAAATACCGCAGCGCCGCTTCGGCAAAGGCTGCCTTGCGCGGCTTCAGCAGGTAGAAGTTGGTGAAGGCCACCGGCGCGGTGCACAAATAGAAATGCCCGCGCCCGTAATCAATGCGGACAAATACGGCGTGGCCCCGCGCGTCGGTGGCCAGGGTGCGCCCCACGCGGCCCGAATCAACTTCGAGGTACTGCTCCACGCTGGTGCCGGGCAGGCGGATATGGGCGCTGGCCAAGGCCGGGTTGGTGAAGCGCAACTCCACCGAATCGGTGGCAAAAATGCCTTTATAGCCCTTGGTCGTGACGGGCGCCAGCTCTTTTATCCGGAAGCCCAGGCTGTCGCGTAGCAGCCCGCGTTGGCTGCGGAAGTACTTGGCGGCCACGAAAGCATTGTTGCCACGGGCCACGTACTGCAGCAGCGCGCGGGCGTCGAGCCGGCCTAAATCAAAACCCTCGTTAACAAACAAATAGTTGGCCGGCCCGGCCCGGAGCGGCAGTGCTCCCGCGGCCTCTTCTTCCTCGTCTTCATCCCACTGCTCCTCGGCCACGGTTGTCGTGGTCGAGTCGGCCGCGGCTGCAGTGGTGTCAGCTTCCTCTGTCTCGTTATCGGCAACTGATGAGTTCGAATCGGCAGCGGCCGTGTCGGCGGCGGGCGTTGCGGCTACGGTGGCTGAGTCGGAGGTGGCGGTAGCTGCTTCGGTTTCGTTGGCAGTATGCGCTTCGTGGGCTTCGCGCATGGCCTGGCGCACACCATCTTCCACGCGGCGCATGCGCGGGTCCGGGGCGGCATCGTCGTAGGTGAGGCCGGTGAGCTGGCTATACACGGGCAGGCGCACGGTTTCCACCGAGTCGGTGCCCAGCAGGCGTGGCAACTGGTCGTACAGCACGTAGGTGCCGTAGGGAATCTTGTCTTTGTTGCTGTAAGTCGGGCTCCAGTCCAGGGGCTTGGGCCGGTTGTATTCCAGCGTCACGTAGCCTGCAAACAGCAGCGCTACCCCCAGCAAATACAGGCGAAAGGTGGTGAGTTGCGGCATCAGGCGGACTGGGGAATAGCGGCCGAAACCGGCGCAGGTCGGCCCGCGAGCAGGCTGCTCACAGCGCGCTGGCTGGCCCGGGCCTGCTGGTAGAGGGCGGCGTTGAGGCGCAGGTCGCCGTACCACACGTACTCAAACTCGCGGGTGGCGGCCCGGAAAGCGTCGCGTAGCGGCCCGGCGGCCAGCTCCGTCAGGTAGGCGTGGTTGGTCTTGTCGGGCTGCCACTGAATGAATCCACCGTCGGTGAGGTGCTTGAGCACTTCGAGGTAGCCCAGGCGGGTGGCCAGGCGGAAGTTGCCGGCCGCTTCCGCCTCGGCAATGCGGGTGCGGAAATCTACTTCGTGAATGTTCTCTCCGGCCGTGTCGTATTCGAGCTGCCCACGCCGGCCCGCGCGCCCGAAGGCGCCCGTCACGTCCACCTGCATCAGCTTCAGCACGGCGTACACCAGCACGGCCAGGGCCACGGCGTAAACCCCGTATTTCCACGTCACGCGGCCGGTGGGCGTATCGAACAAGTTGCCCAGCCAGCGCCAGATGCGCGCCCAAAAGGCCTCCCAGGCATCGGTGCGGGCGCTGGGCTCCACGTAACGGAAGTCGCGCTGGCTGGCCAGCTCGCGCAGGCGCTCGGCGTCGAGACGGCGCGTGGGCAGGGGCGTGATGCGGTCGGGCGGCAGCGGCCGGGGGCGAAATTCGGCCGCTGCCGCCGGGGGCACGGGCTTGGGCGCGGGCGCTGCCTGCGCGGCACCCGCCAATGCCAGGTAGCCGACTACCAGCAGGCACCAGGCCAAACAGCCGCCCGGGCCAGCCTTTTTCAGCTTAAGCTTCTCAACCAAAAGTTTACGCACGCCAACGTGGGGACAACGGCTTTCTCAATAATAATTCGCTCAAAGCTAGCCGCCGGGCGCTAGTATTCGCCCTCCTCATCGGGGCGATAGGCGGCGTTGCTCACTTGCGGCGCTGGGCTTTGGCCCAGTTGGTTTATCATTTGGCGCAGGCCCAGGCCCTCGCGGCGCTCCACTAGGTTGAAGTACTGAAACAGCATGGCCACCAGCGGCAGCACCGCCGTGAACACCCAGCCCAGCGCGTAGAAGGTCATAGTTGCCACGCCTAGGATTTCGGTGTCGAATTGCCAGTGCAGCAGCATTTTGCTTATCATCAGCGCGTAAAAAGGCAGAATGAACAGGTAGTTGATGACCCCGGTGATGAAGGTGATAATCATATACAAGCCGAACGTCGACCACCACTTGCCCTTAATCAGGTAGAACGAGCGGCGGAACGCGCCCGTCACGCTGCCATCTTCCATCCACAGGGCCGGGAAGTAGAGCGACAGGCACACCATCACCCACAGCAGCAGCGGCAGCAGCAGCACCACGAAGCCCGGGCCAATCAGGGCCAGGGCGCCGCCCGCCACGCCCATCCCAATCGTGAGGATGATGCCCAGCAGCAGGAAAGACCCAATCACGCTACCCAGCCGCGCCCACACCACGGCCCACACGCGGCTGGGCTGCACCTGCTCGTGGGGCGGGGTAGCCATGCGGACGCGCACAAACCCGTATACCGTGCTCGACAGCAGCAGGAAGGCCGCTAGAAATCCTACCATCATCAGGCCAACGCCCAGCACGGACGTGAAGTTGGCAAACGGGTTGGCCGGGTTGTACGACTGGGCAAGCCGGCCCGGCCCGCCGTAGCGGGACGATGCATTCGGCACCATGCTCAGGAACCGGCCCATGAACAAGCCCATGCCGATGCCGGCCAGCAGCGCCCCGGGCAGCACGAAGTAGAACAGGCACTTCAGCAGCGGCTTGAATTGCGCCGCCACAAACTCGAACGTGGCGCTGATTTTGGCCCCAAAATCCCGCTCGCGCCGGAAATCGGCCTCGTGGGTAAATCTGCTTTTTGCTTGCATCACAGTGCAGTAGAAATTGGAAGGTGGGTGTTCGACGGTGGCGAGTCGGGGCGTTAGTACTCGCCTTCGTCGTAGGGCTGGTAGGCAGCGTTGCTTACCTGCGGCGCGGCCGTTTGGCCCAGCGAATCGACCAGGAGGCGCAGCCCGGTACCGTCCTGGCGCTCCACGAGGTTAAAATACTGAAAGGCCAGCACCAGCAGCAGCGGCGGGTAGAACAGCAGCGAAGAAAGGCTGTTGATGCAGCCAACAACCACCTGCAGCAGCGGCGACTTGGTGCGTGCCGCCTGCATCAAGTCCGAAAACCCACCCGAAACCATCACCGCTACGCCGCCAATGCCGGCCAGCACCACGTAGTAGAGCAGCAGCGCAATGGCAATAAGCCCGAACGTGGACCACCACTTGCCCCGTATCAGCTGCCAGCAACGGCTAAACGTGGCCCCGAAGTCGCTGCCTTCGCTCAGCTTTACAATGAAGAACAAGCTCAGCACTACGCTGAGGTAAATGCCGGGGATGGCCAGGAAGAAAAAGCCCATTCCCACCAGCACCCCCACGCCCCAGAGGCACACAAAAGTACCTACTAACTCGTACCGCGCCAGGGCCCATACCTCGGCTACGGTGGGCGGCGGGCCGGGCGTGCGGCGCCGGGCCAGCAGCACCAGGTAGCCGTACACGCTGACGACCATCAGCGAAAACGAAATAGAGCCCACCAGCGAGCTAGTCCAGTAAGCCGACGAAGTGAAAATGGTTTTCCACATGCTGGCCTGCAGCTGCAGCGCGTAGGTGCTGTCTATGTGGGTGCCGACAGCCGGCCGCGAAAAGACCATAGGCAGGTAGTGCTGAATCAGGGCCTGCAACACGCTGCGCACCAGCAGCGCGGGCAGCATCACGTAGGCCAGCACCCGGCCCAGCGGCCGCCAGTGGGCGCCGAGAAACTCCAGGGTGGCCGAGATTTTCTGGCCGAAGTCCCGCTCGCGGTAAAAATCAGCCGCCTGGGTAAAAGACAAGCGCATAAATAACTAAACCAAAGCTAAGAGAGAGAAACAGTAGCCTGCCGCCGCATCAGCTGGCGCGGATACACCACGAAGTACCAGCCAATGAAGGCCGCCGACGTGCCGATGATGCCCAGGCTGGCGGCCAGCGGCATTTCGGTATGGCGCGTCACGAAGCCTTCGAGAAAGCCGGCCGTCACGAAGATGGGCACCAGCCCGATGGCCATTTTAAGCCCGTCGCGCGCGGCCATTCGGAAGGCCTCTGCCCGGCTGAATGTGCCCGGAAACAACATGCCCCGCGCCATGACAAAACCCGCCGCCCCGGCCACGATGATGGCCGAAATCTCCAGTGTGCCGTGAATCCAGATGGTGAGCACCGAGGCCTTCAGCACGTGGTAGTGGTGAAAAAAGTACTGAAACGCGCCCAGCATCAGCGCATTCCGAAACATAGACACCAGCGTGCCCACGCCCAGCGTGGCGCCCAGCACAAAGGTGCGCAGGGCCACGTAGATGTTGTTGGCCGTGATGCCCAGAAACATCAGCGTTTCGCCTTCCTTCTTATACACGGCCATGGGGTCGCCCCGGCGGATGTTTTCGATGGTTTGGTTCACGTACCCATCGCCCAGAATGACGCGCACAAACGAGTCGTCGTAGGCCGCCGACAGCGCCCCGAGGGCCGTGAATACCAGGAAAAGCACGGCCGTGAAGGCCAGCGTGCGGTGGTGCCGGGCCACCACCAGTGGCAGCTCCACGGCCCAAAACCGGGCGAAGCGGCCATGGTCCTGGCGCTTGTTGGCGTAGAGGCGCTGGTGCACCTTGGCGGCCAGGCCGTTGAGGTAGGCCGTGGTGGGCGAGGTAGGGTAGAAAGTCTGGGCGTAGGCCAGGTCGTCGGTGAGGGCCACAAAGCGGGCGGCCAGCTCGTCGGGGCCCACCTGGGGCCGCTTTTCGTACTGCTGCCAACGCTCCTGGTTCTGGCGCAGAAAAACGGCTTCTCGCATGGGGCAGGGTTGAAGGCCTTAAAGATAGGAAGCCGCTGCCACCCAACCAGCCGCGTAGGGCCGGGCTGCTCCGAAGTTTTGCGCGGCGCCGGTTTTGGCGTTTCTTCGTCGGAAATTCCCAACCCTCCGCATGGCTACCGTCCGCGTCCACACCGCCCAAAACGTTTCGCTCGAATACGAAGTCGCCAGTCTCGGCGACCGCATCGTGGCGGCCATACTCGACAACCTTATTCTGGGCGCCTGGCTGCTGGCCTGCGGCATGATGATGGCCGCCATGGAAATGAAAGGCAGCACGTCAACAGTGTTTCTGGGGGTGCTGGGGGGCGTGCCCTTCGTGTTCTACCACCTCATCTGCGAAGTGTTTTTCAACGGCCAAAGCCTCGGCAAGCGGGCCCGCGACATCCGCGTGATGCGCCTCGACGGCACCGCACCCAGCGTGGGCGACTACCTGCTGCGCTGGCTGTTGCGCATCATCGACACCGGCATCATGGGCGGGCTGGTGGCCATCATCACCATCGCCGCCAACGGCCGTGGGCAGCGCCTCGGCGACCTGGCCGCCGGCACCACCGTGGTGAAGGTGCGTCCGCAGGCCACCTCGCCGCTGGCCCCCGGCCTCAGCCCAATTGCGGGCTACCAGCCCGTGTTTCCGCAAGCCGCCCTGCTGGCCGACCACGACGTGGCCCTCATCCGCCAGCTGGCGCAGCAAGCCAGCGCCCGCGGCAACTACGAGGTGCTGAATGAGATTGCCAATAAGGTAAAGGAAATCACCGGCATCCGTACCGATTTGCCCGACGGCCCCTTCCTCCAAACCGTGCTGCGCGACCACGCGCACCTGGCTGCCACTGCGTAGCAGATGGCACACCTAAAGGCATAAAAAAGCGGCTTGCCCAAGTAGGGCAAGCCGCTTTTCATTCTAGTGCGTCATGCAGAGCGCAGCGAAGCATCTTTACCGCAATGCTAATTAAATCGGCCCAACGAAGCGGTAAAGATGCTTCGCTGCGCTCTGCATGACGTGCTCAACCTAGTTGCGCGTCATCGATTTGTTGGTGGACAGCTCCGTGAATGGAATGGGCCACACGTAGAGTACATCCGACGGGTTGACGGCCGAGATGGTGCCCTTGCCGGGGATGGGGGCGTTCAGGCGCATGATGTCGATGTTGCGCAGGCCTTCGCCCAGGAACTCGATGCGGCGCTCCAGCAGCAGGGCGTCGGTGAAGTCGGAAACCGAGGCGAAGGTGGTGTAGGCGCCGGTCGGATTCGAGCGGGTGCGCACGGCGTTGAGCAGCAGCAGGGCCCGGGCATCCACGCTGTTGGTGGAGCGCACGCGCGCTTCGGCCAGGTTCAGCATCACCTCGGCGTAGCGAATGATGGGGGCCTTGTCGGTGTAGGGCGAGCTGGTGTTGGTGCCCGAGGCGTACTTTTTCAGAAACGACTCGGTGCCCACCACCTGCACAAAGTTGGTGCGGCGGGCATCGGTAGCGGCGAAGGCGGGGTTGGCCAGGATGCCGCCCGCGCCGGTGTTCAGGCCGTATTCGCCGTTGCCGCCGTTGGCCGCGCCGGGGGGTAGGAAGTAGTAAGCCAGCTGGTTTTGGGTGCCCGGGCCGTCGGCCACGGTGAAGGGCGACGAGAAGATGCTTTCCGTGGTTTCCTGCGAGCCGCCAAACACGGCGGTTATCGACGGGTTCAGGGCGTTGGGCACGCCGCTGGGAGCCACGAAGGGTGCGGCAGCGGGCACCAGCTTGTCGGCTTCGCGAATTACGTCGGTGTAGCGGCCCATGCTCAGGTACACCCGGGTTTTCAGGGCAATGGCCGTGTTGCGGTGGGCGCGCGTCACGTTCAGGGTGCTGGCTGTGGCGCCGTAGGTCAGGGGCAGGTTGGCTTCGGCAAAATCCAGGTCGGCCAGAATTTGGGTGTATACCTCGCCCACGGTGCTGCGCGGCAGGTCGTTGCCGGTGCCGTCGGTTTCGGCTTTCAGGCGCAGGGGCAGGCCGGGGCGGCTGCCCGCGCCGTCGGTGTAGGGCCGGGCGTAGAACTGCAGCAGGTGGTAGTAGCACAGCGCGCGCAGGAAGCGGGCTGCGCCGCGGTAGTTGTTGGCCTTGGTGGCAAAGTCGGCCGGGAACGGCGCCGCCGCAAACTTGCCGGCGTTGGCGTCCATGCCGGCCAGAAACACGTTGGCCTGGTTAATGGCCGCGTAGCCCGCGCCCCAGGTATTGATGACGTCGTTCTGCGAGGTTTCGGTGAGCGTGTGGTTCCACACGGCCGTGCCGGTCACCAGGTTGGAGGCGCGGTTGAGGAAGTCGTTGGCGCGGATGTCGCCAAAAATCTGCACCCGGCCGCCCAGGAAAATGCCGGTTTTCACGTAGCTGTACAGCGCGTTGGCCTGCAGCTCGACGCGGGCGGGCGTATCAAACACCACCTTGTCGAAAAACACCGTCTGGGGAGCCGGGTCCAGCTTGTCCTTCTGGCACGACGACACGGCACCCAGGCCTAAAAATGCCGCGAATAAGGCCGCGGCCGCCTTGTTGTTGCGAAATATCTGCATCGGAAGAAGTCAGTTAAAAGCCAATGTTGAAGCCCACGGTGTAGGTCCGGGCCTGGCCCACGGAGTTGCGGTCGACGCCCGCGCCGGTGTTGTTGGCACCGTTGGTCGAAATCTCGGGGTCGATGCCCGAGTACTTGGTGAGCAGGAAGGCGTTTTGCACCTGCACGTAGAGGCGGGCGCTGGCCACGTTCACGCGGGTGAGCAGCGTCTGGCCGAAGTTGTAGCCGAGCGAGAGCTGGCGCACACGGGCAAAATCACCCTTTTCCACGTTCGACGACATCACCAGGGCCGAGCCGTTCGACACGTTGTCGCCGTACACCACCCGCGGCCACTTGGCGTTGGTGTTGCTTTCGGTCCAGCGGTCCATGATGTCGACTTCGTTGTTCCAGAAGCGCTGGTCGTGCAGGCCCGATTTCGTGCCGTTGTAGATGTAGTTGCCGCCCGAGTACTGGATGAACACACCCAGGTCGAAGGCCTTGTAACGGAAGGTGTTGTCGAGGCCGCCATAGAACGTGGGCAGGGTGGGGCCGAAGTACACGCCGTCCACCAGCTGCGTGGGGGCCGTGGTGTTGGTGTCGGTGCCCTTGATGGTCCAGCCCGTCGAGCCCGGGCCGGTGGTGCCCTGGTGGTTGTATTCTACCACGGTGCCGTCGGCCTTCTGAATCATGCGGCGGCCGTTGGCGGGGTTTACGCCCAGCGAGCGTACGGCCAGGATTTCGCCCACCGAGTGGCCCACTTCCGTGAAGTTCGAGGTTTCGAGGCCGCCCGTGGCCGTGCCGATGCGCTGGCCTTCGGTGGCCAGGGTCAGCACCCGGTTTTGGAGGGTGGTCAGGTTGCCGCTCACCGTCCAGGTAAAGTCTTTGCCCTGGAAGGCGTTGTAAGTCAGGTTCAACTCAATACCCCGGTTGCGCATCGAGCCCACGTTCGAGGCCAGCACGTTGCCCAGCGTGCCGGGTGCGGCGGTGCCGCTGTTGGCCACGTTCGGAATGCCCTTGGAGGGTGCCTGGGGCACGTCCAGAATCAGGCCGTCCACCAGGTTGCTGTAGTAGGAGAAGTCGCCCCGCAGGCGGTCCTGGAAGAAGCCGAAGGCCAGGCCAACGTCGCTTTTCTTGCTGGTTTCCCAGGTCAGGTTGGGGTTGCCGGCGGCGCTGAAATACAGCGTGGCGTTGCTGCCGTACAGGCCCGACGAATAGGTTTGCAGGAAGCCAAAGTCGCCGATGCCCTGGTTGTTGCCCACGCTGCCGTAGCTACCGGTCAGCTTCAGAAACGAGAAAGTCTGCGCGAACGAGGAGTTCTTCCAGAAGCCTTCCTCCGACACCACGTAGCCCAGCGAGGCGCCGTAGAAGTTGCCGTATTTCTTGGCAAAGGCCGAGTAGCCGTCGCGGCGCACGTTCACCGTGGCCAGGTACTTGCGGGCGTAGTTGTAGTTCAGGCGGCCGAAGAACGACACGAGGTAGTTGGTGCCCTGAAACTGGCCCGACGAGGCGATGTTGGTATAGCCGCCCTGGAAGGTGGTGAAAAAGTCGTCGGCAATGCTAGTGCGGCTGGCGCCCCAGCGCTGAATGTCAGTATTTTGCTGCTCGTTGCCCAGCAGCAGCGAAAAGTTGTGGTTCTCGCCAACGGTGCGGTCGTACTGCAGGGTGTTCTGCCAGTTCCAGCGCTTGTTGGTGCGGTAGTAGTTGTCGGCTTCGCCAGCCGGGGTCAGCGAGCCGGCCCGCGGCGTGTAGAAGGCCTTGTCTTCGAAAGAGATATTGTTGACGCCGTAAGTGGTGCGCAGGTTCAGGCCCTTCAGCAGTTCCAGGTCGGCGTACACGCTGCCCTCTATCTGGTTGCCGTCGGAGGTAAAGCGGTTGTTGGCGATGTCCACCACCGGGTTGATGAAACCGACGACGAAGGGCGCGCCGTTGGAGGGGTTCAGGTTGGGGCCGGCCCCGATGCTAGTGCCGCTCACGTTGGGCGTGCCATCGGGGTTGTAGGGGGCAATGTTGGGCGGCAGCAGGATGGGCACCCGGCCCAGGCCCGCCGAGCCAAACGAGTTGTCGCCCACCGAGCCCGTGTTGGGCGAGGAGTTTTGCGTGCCCGAGTAGCCCACGCGCATGCCCACCGTGAAGCGGCTGAACACCTTGTGGTCCACGTTCAGGCGGGCCGAGATGCGCTGGAAGTCGTTGTTCACAATCATGCCCTTCTGCTTGGTGTAGCCCACCGAGGAGAAGAAGCTGGTTTTCTCGGTGCCGCCCGAGAAGTTCAGGTTGTGCGACTGCGAGAAGCCCGTGCGGTAGATGTAGTCGTACCAGCGCGTGTCGGCCGCGTTGCCGTTGGCGTCAGCCAACTTGAAGCCTTCTACGTTGGTGGCCGGCTGGTTGATGGCCCGGCGGTTGGCGTTGAGGTTGCGCACGGCCTCGTTCTTGATGGTGACGTAGTCCTGCGCCCCCAGCACGTTGTACAGCCGCACCGGCTTCGACCAGCCCACCCACGTGTCGTAGTTCACGTGGCTCTGGCCTTTGCGGCCCTTTTTGGTGGTCACCAGAATGACGCCGCCGGCAGCCCGCGAGCCGTAGATGGCCGAGGCCGAAGCATCTTTCAGCACTTCCATGCTTTCGATGTCGGCCGGGTTCAGGTTGCTGAGCGGGTTGTTGGGCACGCTGTTCAGCGCCGAGTTGTTGCCGCTGAAGGCCGGAATGCCGTCAATCACAATCAGCGGCGCCGAGCTTAGGTTGATGGAGTTGACTCCGCGGATGCGAATAACCGGCGGGTTGTTCAGCACGCCGTTGGGGGTGGTGATGTTCACGCCCGGGGCCCGGCCCTGCAAGGCCTGGTCGAAGCTTTGCACCGGCGCGGTGGCTATTTCTTTGCCCGAGATGGAGGCCACGCTGCCCGTCAGGTCGCGGCGCGCCTGGGTGCCGTAGCCCACCACCACCACTTCGTCGAGGCCTTTGGTATCGGTAGCCAACTTAACGGAAACGTTCGTGCGGTCGCCAATGGCAATTTCCTGCGTGGCATAGCCCACATAGGAAAACACCAGCGTGCTGGCCGTGGAGGGCGCCGCAATGGAGAACTTGCCATCAGCGTCGGTCGAAGTGCCGAGTTTGGTGCCTTTTACGAGCACCGTCACGCCCGGAATGGATGCCCCGTCGGCGCCCGCTACGGTGCCGGTCACCGTGCGGTCCTGGGCCCATGCCACGTGCGTGGTAAGCACCGTCAGCGGGGTTATAAGGTGGAGTAAGGTTCTTCTCATATGTTAAATGGAAACTGAAAAAATGGTGAGAGTGGTGGCGAATATATAGAATTGATATTTCCCAAAGTACAAGCGCGTTGGCATTAATTTTTTTAATATCAATTCCAGTTTAGAGGAAAATACTTCAAGAATATGGAATTTGGTAAAAAATTTGTTAATTGACAAATAATGCAGGTGACTCAACCAATTGACACTATGATTGCTGAACCGTAGAATTTAACAATATTCTGTCTGTCAGAATATAAGAATAAAAAAAGCCCGCCGAGCTAACTCGGCGGGCTTTTTTACTTCAAGCAGCTTTAATGAGTGGCTTACCAGGGCACGTGCTGGCCCTGCCAGGTGAGGAAGCTGCCGTTTTCGTCGGCGTGAAGCTGCTCGGCCAGGCGAATGATGCCGCGGGCCGAGTCGGCGGGCTCCTGGGTGGCGTGGTCGCCGCCCATGTCGGTGCGCATCCAGCCCGGGTCTACGAGCACCGAAATCAGGCCCATATGGCCCACCTCGGCGGCCAGGCTGCGCATGTACATGTTGAGGGCTGCCTTGCTGGCGCTGTAGTGGTAAGGGTCGCCGGTGGCTTTCCAGGTGAGGGAGCCCTGGCCCGACGAGATGCTCAGAATGCGGCCCCGCTGGCCGGCGCGCAGCAGCGGCAGCAGCGCCTGCGCCACCAGCAGCGGCCCCACGGCGTTCACCTGCAGGGTTTCGATGGCATCGTCGTGGGTGAGCTGGCCCAGGCGCTGGTGGGCATCGCCCGAGCCCGCGTGCGGGTACACGCCGGCGTTGTTGATGAGCACATCGAGCGCATCGGTGTTGGCTTGCACGGCCTGCACGGCGGCGGCGATGGAGTCAGCGCTGGCCACGTCGAGGGGCAGCAGCACAAGGCGGTCGGCGTATTGCTGTTTTAGCTGTTGCAGCTCAGTGGCTTGGGTAGGCTGCCGGCTGGCGGCAAACACCTGGTCGCCGCGCTCCAGGTATTGGCGGGTTAGTTCGAGGCCCAGGCCTCGGTTGGCTCCGGTGATGAAAACGCGCATGGTGGTTCGGGATTGGCTTAAAGAAGTGGGGCCGAAGTTTACGCACAAAAAGGCCGCGAACTACACGGACTTATCCAAAACAACGCCCGTCGCCTGCCATTTGGCTACCAATGGGTCCGCTCACGGCCATTAATCAGCCGCTTCTACCAAAACGGCTCCCTGGGGCTGGCCATCCACGCGCAGGCGCAGGGTGTGGAGGCCGTGGCCGGAGAGCCGGGCTGCCCACGGCAGCGTGTGCGGGCCCGCGGGCAGCCAGCCATACGTTTGGCTGCTCAGCAACCGGCCCAACGGGTCGAACAGGTCGAAGGCCACGCGCCCGGCCTGGTTCAGGGTGAAGGCCAGGTGGCGGGGGCCGGCACCCGGGTTGGGGTATACGCGCACGTCGGTGGTGGCCCCGCCACGGGCGCGGGTGGCCGATACCACGGAGCGAGCCACGGCAATATCGGAAACAAGGCTGTAAGCCAGCGCGCCACCCACGGGCCCCACCAGCGTAGCCGCGCCCGTGGCGGGGCTGAGCGTGTAAAGGAACGCCTCGGAGGTGTTGCCTATCAAGGACGAGCGCACCAAATACAGCGTGTTGCTCCCCGATGCGGGGTTGTAATCCACATCAAAGCTCGCCAGCCCGCCCGTCAGGACAATGCCCACAGGGCCCACGGTACGCAGCGTGCCGGCGTTGGGCGGGTTCAGGGTCACCAGGCGGCCAGCGCTTTTGTCGAGGCCGTACAGCAAGGTGGCAGAGCTGCCGTTGTAGGTGTTTGAGTAGGCGATAGCGCCTACGTAGGGCGTTTGGCCGGCGTAGGCGTCGGTGTTGGCGTAAGCCAGGGGCGCATCGGTGGCCGCCAGCGTACCCGTACCCGGGTCGAGCCGGTAGTTGGCCGTGTTGCCCACCACCCGCACCTGGTCGGCCACCGGGTCGAACCCAAAGCCGATATTATTCGGAGAGCTTCCCAGCCCCAACGAAAGCACCGGGCCCACCGGGGAAGCCACGCTATTAACCGGATTCAGCACGAAAAGACGCGCCTGAAAGTTGCTGTATGCCAGTAGGTAAAGCTGCCCCGTGGCGGGCCGGGTCTCAATCGCAACCGGCAGCAGCCCTCCCGTGCCCGTGATGTAGGCCATGCGGGTGAGCGCAGCGGGGGCGGCCGCATCGAACGACGTGAGACTGACAGCACCGGCCACATCCGTGCTGGGCATTAAGGCATACACTGTTTGAGCCTGCGCCTGGTGCCCGAACCCAAACAGCCCGGCCGTGGCCAGCAATAGAGCAGTAAACGATAAGCGCATACCCAAACAGTAAAAGTGAACTCAATGAACCAGCCGACAACAGCCCCCGCGGTAGTTGCGAGCACGGCCACTGCCACGCGGCTAAGGTAAACGAAAAGCCCTGCCCACCAAAACGATGCGCAGGGCTTACTCAGGAGCCAGTGCCGGGCAATGAAGCCCCGGCTGGGGCAGAACTTACCCCGCCGCCACGGCCTTGCGGCGGCTGGCGGTTTTGGGCAGCCGCTCGGTGCCCTGCTCCAGTAATTCCTCGTCGCGCTCGGTCTTTTTCACCACCCAGCTCAGCGAGTACAGGTCCTTGCGACGGTCGCGCAGGTTGCGCACGGCGCCGCTGGTGTTCAGGTCTTTGAGCAAATCGAGGTCGAGGTCGGCAATGAGCGTCATCTCGGTGTTGGGCGTGGCCTCGGCCACGATGGCGTCGTGCGGGAAGGCGAAGTCGGAGGGGCTGAACACGGCCGACTGCGAGTACTGAATGTCCATGTTTTCGACGCGCGGCAGGTTGCCCACCGAGCCGGTGATGGCCACGTAGCACTCGTTCTCAATGGCCCGGGCCTGGGCGCAGATGCGCACGCGCTGGTAGGCGTTTTTGGTGTCGGTCCAGAAGGGCACGAAGAGGATTTTCACGCCCTCGTCGCTCAGCATGCGGGCCAGCTCGGGGAACTCCACGTCGTAGCACACCAGGATGCCGATTTTGCCGAAGTCCGTGTCGAAGCACTTGAGCTTGTCGCCACCGCGCATGCCCCAGTAGCTGGCCTCGTCGGGCGTTACGTGCAGCTTGTACTGCTCGTCCACGGTGCCGTCGCGGCGGCAGAGGTAGGCCACGTTGTGCAGCTTACCATCCTCATACACCGGCATCGAGCCGGCCACGATGTTGATGTTATAGCTCACGGCCAGCTCCATCATCTTGGTTTTGATGGGCTCGGTGAAAGCCGCCATGGCCCGGATGGCCACCGCCGGCGAGTCCTCGTTGGTGAGGGCCATGAGCGGCGCGTTGAAGAACTCCGGAAACATCACGCAGTCGGCCTTGTAGCCACTCACCGTATCCACGAAGAACTCCATCTGCTGCAGCAGGTCTTCGAGGCTGCGGGTGGCGCGCATCTGCCACTGCACAATGCCAATGCGTACGTTGCTTTTCTGGTTGCCGATGAGCTTTTCCTGCTCCTCGTAGTACACGTTAATCCATTCCAGCAGCGTTGCATAGGCCTTGCTCTCAGAGTCATAAGGCAGGTAGCCGCGGATGATTTTGCGCACGTGAAACTCGTTGGAGAGCTGGAAGGTGAGGATGGGGTCCACCACTTCCTTGTTGCGCACCATCTCCACGTACTTGGCGGGCGTCATCTCGTTGGCGTAGGCGGCGTAGCCCGGAATGCGGCCGCCGGCCACCATAGCGCGCAGGTTCAGGTTTTCGCACAGCTCCTTGCGGGCGTCGTAGAGGCGGCGGCCCAGGCGCAGGCTGCGGTACTCGGGGTCCACGAACACGTCGACGCCGTAGAGCGTGTCGCCCTCGTCGTTGTGGGTATCGAACTTGCCGTTGCCCGTGATTTTGGCGTAGGTGTGCTTGTCGCCGAAGCGGCTGTAATCCACGATGATGGCCAGTGCGGCGGCCACCAGGCGGCCGTTGTCCTCAATGCCAATCTGGCCCTCCGGAAACTTGCGGAGCAGGGCCGCAAACTCGTCGGCCGCCCAGGCGCCCTCCATGTTGGAGTACACCTTGTCCATGATTTCCTTGATGGCCTTGAAGTCGGAGCGGCGCAACGTGCGCAGCACCAGCTTGTGGGCCGGCACAGCGGTGGGCGTCAGGCGCTCGGCCACCGGGGCCGCGGTGGGCGTGGGTACTTTTTTGGCGTGTGAACCGCCGGGGTTGGCTTTGCCGTTGGCAGATTGGGCCATGATGAAGTCGGAATTAAAAGGAATGCAGAATAGGAATGAGGGCAATATGCCCTAACACGCTAATTTTCCGGCAAAGTTCACCTTTTTTCTTCCTTGCTAACATGAAAACACAGCTTACCCTTTTGCTGATGGGCATTGCCGGGCTTGCCGCAAATGGTCAGGGCCGTCCCGCTAAGCCCACCACCGCCCCGGCCAAAACAACCGCCGGCCCCTGCCAGCAACCGGTTGCGGCCGGCCGCTACGCCTGCGGGCACACCTCCATGCGCGGCATGTTCATGGCGTATCCGGACCTGACCATCAAATCAGCCACGGCGTACACGCAAGACAACCAGTCCGGCACCTACCGCTACGATGCTGTCAAACGGCAGATAACCTGGCTCACCGGCCCGCTGGCCAAAACCGGCTGGCACGGCGAGTACTTTCCCGTCGGCTGCGAATACACCGATGCCTACGGCGCCAAAAACAGCATGACCGAAGCCACCATCGAAATGCTGGACAGCAAAAATGTGTCTGTTTACACGGGTAAGCTGGCCAGTAAATAATTCGCCGCTCGGCAGAATAAACAAAAAGCCCGGCTTTTACTAAGCCAGGCTTTTTTTACGGTGCGGTTTGCTGCCGATTTACTCCCGCACCACCCGCCGCGTGGCCGTGCCGCGGGCCGTGGTCAGGGTGAGCAGCGCCACGCCCCGGAAGCTGCCAAACGCCTCGGCACCCAGCACCAACTCGCGGCCCGGGCTGCCGAAGCTGCGCCGGAACAGCTGCCGCCCCACCAGGTCGGTGGCCGATACGGTGAGTGGGCCACTGCCGGCCGGCAGGCTGAGCAGGAGCGGGCTGCCCACAGCCGAGGGGTTGGGGTAGGCACTTAGCGCTGCGTCGGTGGCCGCGTCGCGGGTGCTCAGGCGCACAATGCGGCGGTAAATGTCGCGGTATTCCACATTGGTAACGGTTTCCTGGCCCGCCACCAGGGTGGTGGTGATGGTGAGCACCGGCACGTGGTGGGTTTTGGCCAGCCACTTGTACTCGCGCGTCACTGGCACGTCGAAGCCCTGACTGATGCCGCCCACCGAGATGCTGTCGTGGTCTTGCAGGCGCGTCACCACCCGCACCGTCTGGAACGTGCCAAAGGGCGTGGTGAGCGTGCCCCAGGCGTCGGGCTTGTTCACGCGCTTGCGCTTCTGGCTGAGGTAGCCCACAGCAGCGGCCGTGGCGGGCGTGGTGAAGTAGGAGTTGCTGGAATCGGCGGCGCTGGCAAAGCTCAGCGGAAAGCGGTAAATGACGTCCTGCTGGGCCTGGCTGGCATACGTGACCGGCACGGCCGTGCCCGCCAGCGTGCCCCCAAAGCCCACCGAGCGGAAGTCCTGCTGGGCTGCCGTCGAGGCCGATACGTTGTAGAACTGGTAAGTGTCGGTGATGGGCAGCACGCCTGCCGCGGCCAGCGGCAGGGGCTGTTGGGCCGCCACAGTAGCACGGTTCACGCCGCCCAGGGCCCCGAAGGTGAGGGCGTAAAACAGCGAAGTGCCCGTGACGGTGGCCAGCGGCAAATACGTTTCGACGCGCTGCGAGGTGGGCACCAGGCCGGCGTAGTTCCAGGTTTGGTTGGCGCCGCGGCGGGTGAGGGGCGGCGCCGTGGCGGGCAGCACGGGGCTGGCCACGCTCAGCCGCAGGCTGTCGACGCCTGTGGTGAGCGCCGGCATGTCCGTCCGGTCGATGATGGGCGAAGTTTGGGCCAGGGCCGGACCGGCCAGCAAGAGGAGAAAGGGTAAAAATTGGCGCATAAAATCAGGCATTTGGACGGCTACGAAGATACGCGCCGAACAGCCTTCCGATTCTATGCGCCACGTGGGAGGCCTACAGTGCCATCTCCGGCACTTCGCCCTCGGGCACCACCAGCTTGCCGGCGGTGGCGGCCACAATTTGTTCCACCGTCACGCCGGGGGCCCGCTCGCGCAGCACAAAGCCGTCGGGCGTCACGTCCATCACGGCCAGCTCGGTCACGATTTTCTTCACGCAGCGCAAGCCCGTGATGGGCAGCGTGCAGTCGGGCAAAAGCTTGCTGCTGCCGTCTTTGGCCACGTGCTGCATGGCCACGATGATGTTCTTGGCCGAGGCCACCAGGTCCATGGCGCCGCCCATGCCCTTCACCATCTTGCCGGGAATCTTCCAGTTGGCAATGTCGCCGCGCTCACTCACCTCCATGGCCCCCAGGATGGTGAGGTCCACATGCTCGCCCCGAATCATGCCGAAGGAATCGGCCGAGGAGAAGATGCTGGAGCCCGGCAGCGTGGTCACGGTCTGCTTACCGGCGTTGATGAGGTCGGGGTCGACCTGGTCCTCGGTGGGGAAGGGGCCCATGCCGAGCAGGCCGTTTTCTGACTGCAGCTCCACATTGATGCCGGCCGGAATGTAGTTGGCCACCAGCGTGGGAATGCCGATGCCGAGGTTGACGTAAGAGCCGTCTTTCACTTCCTGGGCAATGCGCCGGGCGATGCCGTGTTTGTCGAGCATGGGTTTGGGGTTTCGGGGTGGGAGGGGAAATTTTAGATGAGAATGACAACAAAGAACGTCATGCTGAGCGCAGCCGAAGCATCTCTCTCGCACCGTCTGTCATCCTGAGCTTGCGAAGGACCTTATCATGGCAGTCTGACTCGTTCAGCGGGGGAGAAGATGCTTCCTGCGACAGCATGACCATTAATCACCGCTTGACGTTCTTACGGCTTCTGCTCCGGTACAAATGCTTCGTAAACGGCCGTTTTGAACTTGTCGGCCAAGCCGCGGCCGGTGGTGTTGGGGTATTTCTGGGTATAAATCAGGGCCACCAGCTTCTCTTTGGGGTCGACCCAGTACGTGGTGCCGAAGATGCCGCCCCACTCGAATGAGCCAGCCGACAGGCCCGGTACCTTGGCATTCTGGGGCACCACAATGCTAAAACCCAGGCCAAACTTGTTGCCGCCCTGGCTAAGCTCGCCCATCTGGTTCTGCGTTATCAGGGCTGCGGTGGCGGGCTTCAAGAGCTGGCGGCCGTTGTAGGAACCGTTGTTGAGCACCATTTGCAGGAAGCGGGCGTAGTCGTCGATGGTGGACGACAAGCCCGCGCCGCCCGAAAAGTAGGTGCCGCCCGACGACTTTGGGTAGTTCGGAAACATGCCATCGTGCGGCTGCATGAATACGGTCTGCTTGTTGGCGTCTTCGGTGTATAGCTCAACTAGGCGGTCTTTCTTGTCGGCAGGCAGATAGAACCAGGTGTCCTTCATCCCCAGCGGCTCAAACAGGCGCGTGCGCAGGTATTTATCCAGCGGCTGGCCCGAGAGTACCTCAATCAGCCGGCCCAGCACGTCCACGCTCAGCCCGTAGGTGAACCGCTCGCCGGGCTGGTGCATGAGCGGCAGCGGCCCCAGCGCATCCATGGCATTCGCCAAAGAGCCTGCCGGCGTACCAATGCCGCTCGGAATGTGCGCTTTGGCGTAAATGGCCCGGGCTTCCTTACTGCCAATAATTGGGTAGCCGATGCCCGAGGTGTGCGTGAACAGCTGCCGGATGGTGATTTCGCCCTTGGCCGGCACGGTGGTATAAGTCGTGTCTTTCTCGTTGAAGGTGGCCAGCACCTTGGGGTTTTTGAACGCCGGCAGGTACTTCGAAATCGGGTCGTCGAGCTGGAATTTGCCTTCGTCGTAGAGCAGCATCAGCCCCACGCTGGTGATGGCCTTGGTCTGCGAGGCAATACGAAAGATGGCGTCGGTGCGCAGCGGGGTCTGCTGAACAAAGTCGTTATAGCCCACCGCCTTGCGATAGAGTACCTTGCCGTCGCGAATTACTAAGGCAATGGCGCCGGGCACGCGCTTGTCGGGCCGGTGTATGACGTTGCCGCTGCCGTCATTCAGCACTTTCGATAGGGGCCCTGTGCCGGGCAGGTTAGCCGTGTATTCCTGCAGTAGCTCATCGATGCGCTTGGCTTCGGCAGGGTCTACAGTGGCCGGGGGCACGCTTGGCGCTGGCTTGGCCGCGACGGCCTTTCGAACCGGTGCCTTGCGGGCAGGGGCAGCCACCTGGGCCACGGCGCTGTAGCTGCTCAGCAGCAACAGCAACGCGAGAGAGTTTTTGCGTAGGGTCATGGCAGCAAATAGCTTGTCAGTTATGAAGACTTGGGCGAAACGCTAAGCGCCCGGCGGCTGGCCCGCAGCCTGCGCAGCTGGAACCACTGCACCACGCGCACGCCCACCAGCAGCGTCAGCAGCCCGGGAATCAGCAGCAACAGCACCCAGGTGTTGGCCTCGGGGTAGGAGGTGTGCGTGCGGTTGGCCAGGTTCACCATAAAATCGGTGCAATACCAGAAGGCGAAACGAACCAGGCGGGCGCCCCACGTCAGCAAGCTATGCATGGGGCCGGGCTTTCAACTGCCGAATCAGCACCGCATTGCGCAGCGCCCCGTAGGTAAGCCCCACCAGGAGCAGCGGAACCAGCACGATGTAGAACAGAATATTGGCTTCCGCATACCATTGCCGGCCGCCGCCCATTAGCCCCCGCACGGTGGCGTTATACAACGGCCGCAGCCGTAAATAGGCCGTGCTGTTGGCGCGGGTGGCGTGGGGGCAGGCGTGGGCTTCGCAGTAGCGCGAGCAACGGTTAGCCAGCCGGGCCGTGGTGGGCGCCGGACTGGTTTCGTTGATGTAAACCCCGAAAGCCACCGGCACCATCGCCAACAGCAGCACCAGCAACCCCAGCAGTAACCGAATACGCAGCGCAACTCGCATGGCCCAGACTTTGGCTCGACCTACACGGCGGCCCGCACGGTGCGCTGCTCAATGCGCTTCTCGTACCGCTCGCCCTGGAAAATGCGCTGCACGAAAATGCCCGGCGTGTGAATCTGGTTGGGGTCGAGCTCGCCAGCGGGCACCAGCTCTTCTACTTCAGCCACTGTGATTTTGCCGGCCGTGGCCATCATGGGGTTGAAGTTGCGGGCTGTGCCCTTGTAAATGAGGTTGCCGGCCGTGTCTCCCTTCCAAGCTTTCACGAAGGCGAAATCGGCATGCAGGGCAGTTTCGAGCAGGTACATCTTGCCATTGAACTCGCGGCTTTCCTTGCCTTCGCCCACCTCCGTGCCGTAGCCGGCGGGCGTGTAGAAGGCCGGAATGCCCGCGCCGCCGGCCCGACAGCGCTCGGCCAGCGTGCCCTGCGGAATGAGTTCCACTTCCAGCTCACCGCTCAGCAGCTGGCGCTCAAACTCGGCATTCTCGCCCACGTAGCTCGAAATCATCTTGCGCACCTGCTTGGTTTGCAGCAGCAGCCCGATGCCGAAGTCGTCGACGCCGGCATTATTGGAGATGCAAGTCAGGTTTTTTACGCCGAGGCGCAGAATTTCCTGAATCGAGTTTTCGGGGATGCCGCAAAGGCCGAAGCCGCCGAGCATCAGGGTCATGCCGTCGGCGAGGCCTTGCAGGGCTTCGTGGGCGTTGGAAACGGTTTTGTTTATCATCGGGTGGGTTGGGAAGGCGGGGCCGCCGCGGGCGGCTGGTAATTCACGGGTAAAAATTCACCCATTTTTTCAAACCCCCAGTATTCGTCGGTGAATACGGCCAGCGGATTGGCCAGCTGGCCGTTGGGCTGAATCTCAATTTCGGGCACCATGAGCACCAACTGCGACACTTGCCGGTCGCTGGGCGGCAGCGGCGCGTTGGTCGGCAGCAGGGTCCGAACCTGATAGAGCGGGTCGGGCCCCTCGCGCAGGTAGCTCACCTGCAGGTTGTCCACGAAGCGCAGGAAAACGTGCTGGCCGTCAGCCGATACCCGGCGCAGGCTGTCGAGCGGCCGGGGCTTGGTGTAAAGCATCGAAAACGCCCGCGGCACCTTGGCCCAGCGCGCCAGCGAGTCCTGCTCGGCGCGCGAAAGCGCCCAGTTCAGGCGCTCACGCAATAGCTGGCGGCGCAGGCTGTCGGCCCGCGGAAAATGCTTGTTGGGAATAATGCGCAGCCGCTGGGCCAGGAAGCCCGCGCCGTCGAGGTCGCCGTCGTGCACGCTTTGCAAAAAATGCGTCACGGAGCCGTAGTAGGCCTTGGCGCGGTTGGCTTCCCAGCGGCGCTGCTGGCGGGCGCTGCCCGTCATTTCCTCAAACACCGGCTGGCCGTAGAAGCTGACCACGTGCTCATTGAAATTGGTGCTGAACTGCAGCCCGTAGTACTTGATGCGGTAGCCCAGCGCTTGGTTGTCTATCTGCACAAACTTGTAGGCCGAAGCCGTCAGCTCGTTCTTCTCTACATCAAAATCCACCAGCACATCGTCGGGGTTGCGGATGCGGCACTGCTGCGAAAACGTGCTACGGCCCAGAAACAGCTCCACAAATTTGCGGTAGTCGTCGGCCCGGTGCGGGTTGGGGCGCACCACCACTTCGCCCAGCCGGCTAGCCGCCGGGCCCAGCCGCAAGGTCAGCTGCTGAGGCGCGGTGCCTACCGTTACACTTTGCTTGGCCAGGTGGTAGCCCACGTAGGAGCCCACCACGTCGTAGGTACCGGCCGGCACTTTGGGAAAGGTGAACGTGCCCTGTTCGGTCGTCGTCACGCCCAGCGTGGTGTTGGCCAGAAACACACTGGCAAAGGCCAGCGGCGCATGCGTCACCGAGTCCTGCACCACGCCGCTCAGGCTGCTTTGGGCCCGCGCAAAGCCCGGCTCCAGTAGCAACCCAAGCAGCAAAAAGAGCAGGACACGCCGCCTCATTGCCGAGCCGACGTTGCGGGCGGCGGCAGGCTGCCAGGCACGTAGTCGACCGGCAAAAACTCCCCAATCTTTTCAAAGCCCCAGTATTCGCCGTTGAACACGTCCAAGGGGTTCAGCAGGGTGCCGTTGGCCTGAAACTGGGCTTCGCGCCCCTGCAGCTTCAGGCGCGACACCTCGCGCGGGCCCACTGGGAAAGGCACCTTGGGGTAGCCCAGCGGCGACATGGGCCGCTTGTAGAGCGGGTCGGGGGTTTCGCCAAAGTAGGCCACCTGCAACTCCCCGTTGAAGCGCAAAAACGTGCGCTTGCCGCCCGGCGACACCCGCCGGATGCTGTCGATAGGTAGTGGTTCCTGATTGAGCGTGGCCAGCACGGGGGCCAGGTCGTCCCACAGGTCCAGCGAGTCCTGTTCGGCGGCGGTGTAGGGGCCGCTGGGCTTGCTGGCCAGCAGGGCCTTCCGCTGCTCTTCGGCCCGCAGGTAGCGGGGGTTGTCAAACACCCGAATCTGCTGGGTATAAAAGCCCTCCTGCTTGAGGCGGTCGGTGTACACGCTGCGCAGGAAGTGCATGAAGGAGCCTTTGTAGGCCGTGAGGCGGTTGGCGGCCCAGAGCTTGCGCTGGCGGTCGTCCTTGGGCTTCAGCTCCTCAAACACCGGCTGGCCGTAGTAAAACACCGAGTGGTCGTCGTCGTTGAAGGAAAACTGCAGGCCGTAGTATTTCAGGCGGTAGCCCAGGGCTTCGTTGTCAATCTGCACAAATTCCTTGGCGTGGGCCGTCAGGTCCTTGGTCGAGTCGTCGTAGAGCACCAGCACGTCGTCGGGGTTGCTGATGCGGCACTGCGCCGAAAACGTGCTGCCACCCAGAAACAGCTTCGAGAATTTCTGGTATTCTTCGGGCTTGTTGGCGGCCGGCTTCACCACCACCTCGCCTAGCTGGTTGCCGGTTGCGCCCAGCTTCAGCGTTACTTCCTGGGTTTCGCGGCCCATGGTGATGCTCTGCTTGGCCAGGCGATAGCCCACGTAGGAGCCCACCACGTCGTAGGTGCCGGCCGGCACCTTGGGAAACACAAAAGTGCCTTGCTCGGTGGTCGTCACCCCCAGCGTGGTATTGGCCAGAAATACACTGGCGAAGGCCAACGGTTCATTGGTGGCCGAGTCGCGCACCACGCCCGTGAGCTTGCCCTGGGCATGCGCCGCATGGCCAATAAAGATTGAAAAGCAGCCTATTAGCAATAAGCGGAAGTAATTCATAGGGTATCAATAAAGGTCAGAATAGCCAGCGCGCTACGCCAGCGCCGCGCGCGTGGCCTGAGCATCCAACGCCAATTGGGCCGTTAGCGCGTCCAGGCCGTCGTATTTTTCTTCAGCTCGCAGCCAGGCTACAAACTCCAGCGTCAGCAACTGGTCGTATAAATCCCCCTCAAAGTCGAGCAGGTTCACCTCAATGGTTTGTTCCAAATCTGTGCCAATGGTGGGCCGCACGCCAATGGCCAGCATCGCCCGGTGCCGCGTGCCCGCCGCCGTGGTGGCCCACACCGCGTATATGCCGCGCGCCGGCACCAGCTTCAGCGGCTCATCAATGGCCAGATTGGCCGTGGGGTAGCCGATGGTGCGGCCCAACTTCTGGCCGTGTACCACCACCCCGGTCACAGGATAATGGTAGCCGAGGTAGCGGTTGGCGGTGGCCACATCGCCCTGCCGCAGCGCATGCCGGATGCGCGTGCTGCTCACCCCCACGGCGTCCACGTCTTCGCGCGGAATTTCTTCCACGGTCAGGCCATAGCGGTCGGCGTTTTGGCTGAGGTAGTCGAAGCCACCCTCGCGGTTCTTGCCAAAGCGGTGGTCGTAGCCAATGACGAGCTGCTTGGCGCCCACGGTTTTCAGCAGCAGGTTCTGGATGTATTCCTCCGACGTCCACTGCGCAAACTCCCTAGTGAAAGGTACAATGAGCAGATAATCAACTCCTGCTTCAGCCAGTTTGGCGATGCGCTCCTCCAAGGTGTTAAGCAGCTGCAGTTCCAGCAGCTCGGGGTGGGAGGGCGGCGGTCCCAGCACCAGCCGCGGGTGGGGCCAGTAGGTAATTACCACCGACGGGCCGCCGCTGGCCTGCGCCACCTCGCGCAGCCGCGCCAGAATGCGCTGGTGCCCCACATGCACCCCATCGAACGTGCCGCTGGTGACGACGGCATTGCCAAGAAACGGAAACAGAGCCGGGTCGCGGATGACGTGCATTGAAAGCGCCGGAAAAGCGAAAAAATGAAACTGCGCCGCGAAGGTAGCGGGCGTTAACCTGAACGAGGCAGAAACGCAACAGTTGGCGTCTCGTCGGCCGCGGCGTTCAGGAATCGTTCAAGCGGCATCGTTCAGGAAACGAAACGCCAACTATTGCATCTCTACTCGGGGTCGTTTTCTGCTTTAGCACCCGCTTCTTCCGCCGCCTGCCGCGCCTGCACGGCCAAGGCATCGGCCTGTAGCGCGGCAAAGTATTGCAGGCCCGCCCGGTTGGGCGCCGTGCCGGGGCGTTCGGCCCGCGCCGGGCGCTGCTCGTCGCCGGGGCGAGGTGGGCGCAAGGCCTGAATTGATTCCAGGGTGAAAGCGTCCTCTACCCGGTACTCGCCAATGCGGGTGCGCACCAGCCGTGTGAGGTGGGCGCCGCAGCCCAAGCCCAGCCCGAAGTCGCGGGCCAGGCTGCGCACGTAAGTGCCCTTCGAGCAGACAATGCGGAAATCGACTTCGGGCAACGCGATGCGCGTCAGTTCAAAGGCTTTGATTTCGACGGTTTTCGACTTGATTTCAGCCTCCAGCCCTTGGCGGGCAATTTCGTAGGCGCGTTTGCCGTCAATTTTCACGGCCGAAAACAGCGGCGGCGTTTGCTGAATAAGGCCGAGAAAGGGCGCCACGGCGGCCTGAATCTGCTGCTCCGTCAGGTGGGAGTAGGGGCGGGCCATGTCCACCGCCGTTTCCAGGTCGAAGCTGGGGGTGGTTTCGCCCAGGCGGAAAGTGCCGGTGTATTCCTTTTCCTGGGCCTGAATGAGGTCGATTTCCTTGGTTTTCTTGCCGGTGCACAGGATGAGCAGGCCGGTAGCCAGGGGGTCGAGGGTGCCGGCGTGGCCGATTTTCTTGATGCGCAGGGCATTCTTCACCTTGCGCACCACGTCGAAGGAGGTCCACGTCAGGGGCTTGTCCACCAGCAGGACTTCGCCCGTTTCAAAATCGAAATCGGCCAGGCTTTTTTTACTCATAGCACGTTCAAAGGAAGTTTCAGGGCCAGCATAATCAGTAGCACGCCGCCCGCAATGATGCGGTAGATGCCAAAGGCCCGGAAGCCGTAGCGCGCCACAAAGCCCACAAACAGCCGGATGGCCAACAGCGCCACCACAAAAGCCACCACGTTGCCCAACGCCAGCATTTTCAGCTCGGTGCCCGAAAACAAGTGCGCTACATCTATGCCATTGGCTTTGGCTTCTTTGTAGTAGTCATAAATGTCTTTCACCGCCGCCGCCGCCATGGTGGGCATGGCCAGGAAAAAAGCAAACTCGGCCGCCGCACGGCGCGTGAGCTTCTGGGTGAGGCCGCCGATGATGGTAGCCGCCGAGCGACTGGTGCCCGGCACCACCGCCAGGCACTGAAACAGCCCAATCATCAGTGCTTCCTTAAAGCTGGGGTTCGTGACGGGGTGGCCGCCTTCGTTTGGGTTTTCCTGCGGAAACCAACGGTCGACGAACAGCAGCACCACACCACCGATGACGAGCATTACCGCCACCGTCGTCACCGATTCGAGCAGCGCATCAATATGTTTCTTGAATAGCAAGCCCACCAGCACGATGGGTAGAAAGGCCACCAGCAGCTTCAGGTAAAAATCGATGCTCTGGAAAAAGCGCCGCCAGTACACCACCAGCACCGACAAAATGGCCCCCAGCTGAATAACCACCAGGTAGAGCTTGAAAAACGGTGTGGCCGGAATGCCCAACAAGGCCGAGGCGATAATCATGTGCCCCGTGCTCGAAACGGGCAAAAACTCAGTCAGCCCCTCCACAATGGCGAGGAGCAGCGCGTGCCAGTAGGTCATTTTTTAACGGTTAGTGGTTAATGGTTCATGCATAGTGCAGCGTATACTCATTACTAAGCATGAACCATTAATCATTAA
This sequence comes from Hymenobacter properus, assembly GCF_015694735.1. Taxonomy (GTDB): domain Bacteria; phylum Bacteroidota; class Bacteroidia; order Cytophagales; family Hymenobacteraceae; genus Hymenobacter; species Hymenobacter properus. The sequence continues at coordinate 1,207,009 of NZ_JADQDP010000002.1, forward strand.
ATTACAGGCGCTTATAGGCCGGTGCGGTAGGGGCTGCCGGAGCAGCGGGAGCGTTGGCAGCGGCTACGGCATCGGCAGAGAGGCCGGGCACCGAGGTGGGAGCGGGGGCCACGGGCGCCACGGTCAGCGAAGGGTCGCGCACCAGAATGGCTGCAAACTCAATGCAAAAGCCTGCAAACAGCAGCAGCGGGCCCAGCGTAATGCCCACGAAATCTTCGCCATAATTGTCTTGGTCGCCAAACATCATAGTGATGAAGCCAGCCGCCAGCACGGCCAGGCCTATCCACATCAGGCGGAAATTACGCGGGCCGAAAGCGAAGCGCGGAGTGGGTTTGATGGGTTGCATGAGTAGTTGTTAGTTGTTTGTTGTCAGTTGTTAGGGTGTGGAAACGTGTCTTGTTTGAGACTGACAACGGGCAACCAGCAACTGACAACTAAAGAATTAATACAGGTCGTCGAGCGACATTTTGAGGTATTTGTGCACTGCGCGGGCCGAGCTGAGGAAGCCGATGACCACGCCCAGCAGCACCACGCCCAGCAGCAGCAGGCCAAGGTTCACGTCGTCGCGCAGCAGGCGCAGCTCCGTTACTTCCAGGTAAGCGTACTGTAGCAAGGCAATGAGAATGAGCGCCGCCAGCACCCCGGCGGCCAGCCCCTGCCAGGTGGCCCGCCGCAGAAACGGCCGCTGGATAAAGAGGCGAGTGGCGCCCACCAGTTGCATGGACCGGATAAGAAAACGCTGCGAAAACAGCGCCAGCTTGATGGTATTGTTAATCAGAATGACTACCACCAGCACCAGCACCGCCGCAAAGCCCAGCAGCACCAGGCTGATGCGCGTCAGATTGTTGTTGATGCTGGCAAACAGGTCCTGCGGGTACTGCATCTCGTACACGCCGCGCTGGGTGCTCACGCTGCGCTCCAGCTGGTGCAGGTGCAGGGTGTCAGTGTATTCAGGCTTGATTTTGAGGGCGTAGGCGTCGCGCAGGGGGTTGTCGCCCAGGAACTGGCGGAAGTCCTCGCCGGTGCTTTGCAGCAATTGTCGGGCGCCTTCTTCCTTGCTCACAAAGCGGATTTGGGGCTTGCCGTCGCGCTCGGCCACCTGGGGCAGCTGGCCCAGGTCCTGTTGCAGGCGCAGCAGCTCGGTTTCGGGCAGGTCGCGGTCGAGGTACACCTGCACTTCCAGATTTTCGCGCACCACTTCCGAGAGCTTGTGGGCGTGCACCAGCAGCAGGCCAAACAAGCCAATCACCACCAGCGCCAGCGTGATGCTGAACACCACGAGCAGGGTGGGGTAGGAGCCTAGCTTTTTCTTGAGAGGACGAGCCATAGAAAAACAAAGGTAGAACGAGGCCCGCGGCCAAGCGCACACCGGCCTGCGCTTGCGCGATAAAATTGTAGTTGCTGAATGGTGAAAATATTTCTATGTTTAAACCCCGACAACGGTGTCGGCATGAAATCACCCTTTTATGAACGGCCGCTTAAAATTTACAACGTTGTCTGCCCTAATGGCAATGGGCTTGATTGCTGGCTCGTGCCAGCGCCAGGACCCGACCCAGGAGTTAACCGCGCAGTCGAGCCCGCAAAAGGTGGGCGAAAATCTGGTGGCTGCCATGGCAGCCGACGAAGTGGTGCAGGCCTTCTACAATGCCAACGAGCAGTTTTTGAACGCCGACGAAACGTACTACAACGGGCTGTCAGATGCGGGTAAGGAGGCCCGGCGCGCCGAGCTACAAGATGCTTTTAACAGCGGTGCCGACATCCCTGACCCTTACCGCACGCCGGCTCAGGTAGCTACTTTCCACGAAACCCAGGCGCGACGGGCGGCCTTGATTCGTAGCCGTTTCCCACAGTTTGCGCAGATGTCGGAAGATGACCAGGAGAAAACGAAGCTGCAGGTACTGGAAGCCTTGAACAAAACCATGACTTCGGCCTCATCCAATGGGCCCGGCCATGCTGGCTACACCGGTTGCTCTTGGTATAACTACGACCACAACGCCACTCAAGTCAGTCACAAAGCTTGCCGGGCCGGTTACAACGGCTTCATGGGCTACGTAAGTGCACCCGTACGCGTGGGAAGCCCAGCAGTGCCCAAGCCTTAAAACCGTAAGTACATCCCAGTTGAGTGGATTTCCGGTCGTCCTGGCCTGACGCTACCGCGTCGGGCCAGGGCCTTGCCTTACAAATTCGTCCGCGGGTCCTCGTCCACGTTCAGCACCTCCTTGCCCTCGCGGGCGCGCTGGGTGCGGCGCTCGTTCTTCTTCGGGTTTTTGCGGCTGAACAGCTCCCCAAAGGTGTTGAACTGCTCGGTGTGTAGCAGCGAGAGGCCCGCGCGCGGCTGGTTGATGGTTTCGAGGTCGCGCGGGGTGGTTTCATAGCGCAGCTTGGTGCGGAACTTGCCATCCGGCCGCAGGTAGTATTCCAGGCTCAGGTCGCCAAGCAGCGAGGCCTGGCCGGCGGTGTTGCCGCCGATGGGGCTGGGAGTACCCGGGGTGCTGTTCACCAGGTTAGAGTTGTTGGTAAAGCCGCCTTCGCGGGTCACGCGCAGGCGGCCATTCAGGAAGGAATAGCTCAGGCGCACCTGCAGGGCCTGCAGCTGCTCGGCAGTGAGGCCGTTGATGTTGAAGTCGATTTCCAGGTTCTGGTCAATCTGGTTGGTGAGTAGGCCCAACTGCGTGCTCAGAATCTGACCCAGGCTGTTCTGCACCGTGTTGTCCTGCCCTTTAATGGAAATAGAGCTGCCCAGCGACGACCCCCTTGGCGAAAGCTGCTTGAACACCAATAGGCTGAACACCTGCCTGTTAAGTTCCTGCTCGTCGTTGCGCAACGAGGCCGTGAAAGCGGCCAGCTCGCCTTGCAGCGTGCTCGGCGCATCGTTGAACTCCAGGTTGAGCCGGATGGCAGGCAGCAGCAAGGGGCCGGTCAGGTTCATCACGGCCGTCACGGGCACCACGGCCACGCTGCCCACCGAGCCGCTTTCCAGCACCGGAGCCAGCGAGGTGCGCTGGGTGTAGGTGGCTGTAATGTTCATCTCGCCCGCTAATGGGTCGCCGTTCCACGACACCACGCCGCCGGGCCGCACCACAAACTCCTTGTTGACCAAGCCTTGCAGGGTGAAGTTGTAGGCGCCGCGCACAATCTCCACCTGCCCGTACATGTTGAACTCGCCCCGCGTGTCGATGGCCAGGCGCAACTGCCCGGCTGCCGAGCCCCGAATCACGTCACCGGTGCTTTCGTCGAGCAGAATTTCCAGGTAGGCGTCCGGCGTTACGGTCAGGTTCATGTTAAGCGTGATGCCCGACAGGTCGATTTTCTGCTGCGTCGCGGCCACCAGCTTCGCCTTGCGTATCATCACCGTGTCGCCCAAGGGGTTGTTGTTCACGAACTTGATGTAGCCCGCCTTCTGGGCGCTGGCGGCGTTGTCGAAGGGCAGCGACAGGCGGGTGCCGGCCTCGCTGGTGGCGCGCACGGTCACGGTCAGGTCGTCGGTGGGGCCGGTTACGCGAGCGGTGCCCGTGGCGTAGGCCGTGCCGAAATACAGGTCGTTGTCTTTGCGGGTGGTGTTGAGCACCTGCAGCTTGCGGAAGCTGGCCGCAATGTCGAGGCTCATGTCCTGAAAGCCATGGTGGCTCACCACGCCGTCCACGGTGCCGGTGTTGCCCAGCGCGTCGCGCACCTTCACGTTGCGGAAAGCAATACTGGTGTTGGTGAAGCTGATGCGGTCGGCAAAGGTGTACGTCGTGCCCAGGTAGCCGAAGGTGAAGCGCCCATTGCTCACGTCCACGGCCCCCAGCAGGTTGGGCGACCCAAACAGGCCCGTGAGCCGCAGCTCGCCCCGGCCCGTGCCGCTCAGGTTTTTCATGATGGAGCCCAGAAACGGCTGCGCCAGCACAATGGGCGCGTCGTTCAGGGTGCCGGTGAGGTTGAACTGGTTGGTGTTGTCGCGCGGCGCAATGTCGCCCAGCACCGTGAGCACCGACTGCCCGGCGCGGGCCACGTCCAGGTTCACGCGCAGCTTGCTGGCGGTGTTGTCCCAGTCGCCGCGCCCGGCCACCTGCCCAATGAGCGTGCCGTCGTACGTGAGCGAGTCCACGCCCAGCGTGCTGTTGATGGTGAGCGGGCCATATACGCCGCTCATGGTGCCCTGCGCATTCACGCGCCCGCCCAAGCGCTGGCCGGTCAGCGTGTTCAAGGTGGCTAGCTGGAAGTCCTTCACCTGCAACTGCAGCGGCGGCTTGCTAGCATCGGGCGAGATGAAGCCCTGCGCGCCCACAAACTGCTCGCCGTTGCTAAACGTCAGGTTCTTAATGTCAAACTCGCGGCCGTAGTCCGAAATTCGGACCGAGTTGTCGGCCGCAATGGTCCAGTCCTTATCCAGCAAATGCACGCCCGATTGCCGGAACACCACCTCCACCGCCCGCGGCAAAAAGCCCATCGAGCCGTTGATGGTGGCCTTGTTGGTGGCGCCCGTTTGGGCCAGTGAGGTCGAGAAGTTGATGCGCTGCTGGTCCCACACGCCTTCCACGATGAATTTCTCGGTTTTGCCCAAGCCGGGCAGCACCTGCCGGTCGCTGGTCACGCTGGCCTGGGCCAGGATGTCGGGCTTGTAGGGCAGCTTCGAGGTCAGGAAGTCGAAGTCGTTGTTTATCGTCATCACCGGCCCGTAGCGCAGACTGTCTAGGTGCCCGCCCAGCTGGAAAATCGACGTTTCGCCGTTGCGGAACGAGCCGTCGATGCGGCTGCCGTTGGCCACCGTCAACTCGGGCACGAACAAACTCAGCACCGGGTTTGGCTTCTTCAGATTCGCCTTTAAGTCAATTTGATAAACCGGCAGCGCGCGCTGGCGCTTGCGGCGGTAGTAGTCCGCCGTAGCCGTGGCGTTGCTTTCAAAATTGAGGCGGTACTCAGTAAGCAGCGTCTGCACGTCGCGCACCACGTCGGAGGTGTTGAAGGTGCCGGCCACGCTGGCGTCCACGGCTTCAGAGCGCAGCGTCACGCGGCGCTGGTTCAGGCGGTTGCGGGTGCTCACCACATCCAGCGTATCCAGCCGCAAGCGGCGCTTGCCCATGGTAAACAGCGAGTTGCGCAGGTAGGCGTAGCCGATGAGCGAGTCGAGCTGCACGCCCTTGAACTTCACGTCGGCCGTGGTGCTCACGATGAGTGGCTGGCTCAGCAAACCCAGCGCGCGCAGGTCGGCACGTTCGATTTTGGTTTTGACGGCCACGTTTTCGTGCTTGCGCTCCAGGTCGATGAGGCCGTCGGCCACGAGGCGCACGGCCGGGTCATTCACGCTCACGTGCCCGTTGAAGTGCTGGGGGCGGAAGTCGCCGTCGAAAGCCACGTTTTGGTAGCGGTGCCCGCTTAGCCAGATGGCCGGCACCGTGAGCTTGGCCCGGCCCCGGGCCGACTCCGGCAAGAAGCCCACGCCATCCACGCGCCCGTTCAGCGTCACGTCCCGAATAACCGACTCGTCGCCCAGAAACTTGCCCAACTGGAAGGCATTGCTACGCACCGTGCCGGAATAAGCGGCGTGCGTCAGGTCGGTTTTGGTCTTCAGGTTCACGTCCGTGGCCACAAAGCCCAGCGCGGTATCGAAGGACGCATTGGCCACAAAGTCGTCGTAGAAACCCAGCACCTGGCCTTGCAGCTTCACAGTGCCCAGCTTCTGCACAAACTTGTTGGCCGCATCGGGCAGCCAGTGCTTGAGGTCGCTGGTTTTCACCACCGAGGGCAGCAGGCGCAAATCCACGAAGCTCTCCTTGTAGTTGGGCAAGCCGTCGGCGTGGGCGCGCCGGGCCACAATGTGGGTGCCCGAGCCGTAGCGCAGGTCGAGGTTGTTCACTTTGAAATCGCGCACGTAGCCCTCGGCATCGCCCGAGAGGGCCACCGACTCGTGCAACTCGCTCAACTGCGGCGCAAACTTGGCAATGTCCTCAGAATAGACCTTTGAATTGCGCAGCCGCGCAATGGTCTTCATCGAGTCGTTGTAGTCGGTAAAGTTGGTAAACACGCGGAACTCAAAGCGCACGTAGTCTTTGATTTGGCTGCGCCCCACCCGCAAGTTCAAGTTCTTGAACTCCCAGAAATGCGGCCCGTAGGTCATGTCGGCCGTGATTTCGCGCAGCTGCGATTGCGAGGGCGTTTCCACCGCGTGCAGCTGGCTGATGCGCACACGCAGTGTGTCGCCCAGGCGGATGTTGGACAGGTCGGCGTAGATGCTGTCCACCAGCAAGTGGTCGTAGTCTATGCTTCGTCCGTAGGTTTTGGCGCGGGGCACGTCGCCTTTCTCGATGGCAAAGTGGCCGTTGCGCAGCGCAATGCTGCCCACCTTGAAATCGAACGGCTGCGAGGCCGCCGTATCCTTTGAAGGCCCAATCAGCCGCTTCACCGACGAGATGAACTGGTCCAGGGTCGTCGAATCGGGCTGGCCAGGCAGGTTCTTCAGTTCGAAGCGCGGCTCGTTCAGCGTGAGAGTGCTGATGTGCAGGTGGCGCGGGTCGAACACCGAAAACAGCGAAATATTAGCGTCGGCCCGCCCAATGCTGAACAACTCGCCCCCGCGCCGGTCCTTCACGCTCACCGAGTCGAGCAGCACCCGCGAAAAAGGCCGAATGTCGACCCCGCCAATGGTGACCTGTTGCCCCAGCTTCTGCGTGAGCACGTCGGCCACTTCGTGGCCGATGCGGGTTTGTACGCTGGGCACCCGTAGCGCAATCAGCGCGCCTACCACGGCCAATACCACCAGGAGCCCGAGGCCCAGCAGTATTTTTAGCAGAATGGCGAAGAAACGACGCACCGGAGCAGGACAGTTGAATGCGAAAAACGCGGGTTAATCCGCAAAGTTGCGGTTTTTTAGTGGTTTGGCCGAACCACCGGGACGTCCAGCCAATTATCAGGCCAACGGAACGGCTCCGACCGGGGCGCGGTTCAGCTTTTTGCCATTGAAATCAATTTCGTAACGCGAACTTTGCAATTCTGGTCCCCCGCCGTCTCAATACCGGCTGAAAAATCGACCTGAACGGCTAATCCATCGATAAGCAGCGCGGCCTTCGTAGTGCGCGCCTCCGGCGGAAACCCGAACAATACCCGTACGGGGCGGAGATGCGGACTGTAAAGTTCGCGCTACTTTCCCTTTGACTTTAAAACTGCTCTAAACATGGCCACGCCTGCCCATCCCATCATCCTCGCCATCGAATCTTCCTGCGACGACACCGGCGCGGCCGTGCTGGCCGGCGGCCAGCTGCTGAGCAACGTGGTGGCCACCCAGAAAGTCCACGAGCAGTACGGCGGCGTGGTGCCCGAGCTGGCCTCGCGCGCCCACCAGCAACACCTGCTGCCCGTCATCACCGCCGCCCTCAAGGAAGCCGGCCTCACCAAGACCGACCTCGACGCCGTGGCTGTGACGCAGGGTCCTGGCCTGCTGGGCTCCTTATTAGTGGGCGGCATGTTTGCCAAGACGCTGGCCTTGGCGCTCGACAAGCCGCTGCTGGCCGTAAACCACATGCGGGCCCACATTCTGGCCCACTTCATCCGCGACCCCAAGCCCGAATTTCCTTTTCTGTGCCTAACCGTGAGCGGCGGCCACACGCAGCTGGTGGTGGTGAAGTCGGCTATGGAAATGGATGTTATCGGCCAGACCATTGACGACGCCGCTGGCGAAGCCTTCGACAAAACCGCCAAATTGCTCGGCTTGCCGTACCCCGGCGGCCCGCACCTCGACAAGCTGGCCCGCCAGGGCAACCCCGAACGGTTTGCCTTCCCGGTGGGTGCCATGCCGGGCTACGACTTCTCCTTCAGCGGCCTGAAAACGGCGGTGCTCTACTTCCTGAAAAAGGAAACCGCCGCCAACCCCGACTTCGTGCAGGAAAACCTGGCCGACCTCTGCGCCAGCATTCAGCACACCATTGTGGCCACGCTGCTGCGCCAGCTGCGCCGCGCCGCCGCCGATACCGGCCTCACGCAAGTGGCCCTGGCCGGCGGCGTGGCCGCCAACTCCGGCCTGCGCACCGCCCTGGAGGCCGAAGCCGCCGAGCGGGGCTGGCAGGTGTTCATCCCGGAGTTTCAGTTTTGCACCGACAACGCCGCCATGGTGGCCATGACGGCGCATTTCCAATACGAAGCCGGCGAGTTTGCCGACCAGCTCACCAGCCCCAACCCCCGCCTGAAGCTGACGTAACCCTCTAAAAAGATGGTCATGCTGAGCGCAGTCGAAGCATCTCGCGTGCCGAAGTAATTCAATCGTTGAGATTTAGTTATGCGGTGGAGATGCTTTGGCTGCGCTCAGCATGACGTTCTGTTTAAAGCATCTGGCCTTTGAATAAGGCTACCTTTACCGCCTCCTTCTGTGTTGGTTCAGCAACCAACAACGCGTACCGACAACCAGCCCAATGGCCAAGAAAGACGATAAACCTGCCATCATCAACATCAAAAACCGCCGCGCCAGCCACGAATACACCTTCTTGGCCAAGTACGACGCGGGCGTGATGCTGCAGGGCACCGAGATAAAAAGCATCCGCGAAGGCAACGTGAACCTGAGCGACGGCTATTGCACCTTCGACCACCGCGGCGACCTGTGGATTCATAGTATTCGCATCGCGCCCTATTCTTTAGGTACTTACAACAACCACGACGCCATGCGCGCCCGCAAGCTGCTGCTCAACAAGCGCGAACTGAAGCAGCTGGCTGGCAAGAGCACCGACCAGGGCCTTACCATCATCCCCCTGCGCCTGTTCGTGACGGACCGCGGCTTTGCCAAAATTGAAATCGCCCTCGCCCAGGGCAAAAAGCTCTACGACAAGCGCAACGACCTCAAAGAAAAAGCCCAAAAGCGCGACATGGAACGCATGTAAGAGCAACGCCTGTCATTGCGAGCGCAGCGAAGCAATGACAGGCGTTGCCGTACTTTGCATCCACCACACCACCAATCCATCAACCCACCAAATTGAATCCCGGCATCTGCGCCCTGAGCGCCGTCCCCGTTCGCGCCGAGCCCAACGACCGGGCCGAACTCGTCACCCAGCTGCTGTTTGGCGAGTGCTATCAAATTTTGGTCACCGAAGGCAACTGGCTGCAAATTCAGCTCGCCGCCGATGACTACGTGGGCTGGATGGACATCAAGCAGCACACGCCCGTGACGCCGGAATACCTGGCGGCCTGGAAGGCGCAGGACCACCCCCGCGCCCTCGACGTGGTGCAGGCCGTGAGCGACGCTACTACCAAAATTCCGCTCACGCTGGGCTGCCGCCTGCCGTTTTTCGACGGCATGAACGTGCGCATCGGCGAGCGTACCTACTTCTATAACGGCACTGCCACCAACCCCACCGCCGCGCCCGACCCAGCCCGCCAAGCCGCCCTCTTGCGCAAAATGGCCCTGGTGTACCTGAAAGCCCCCTACGTGTGGGGCGGCAAAAGCGTATTTGGCCTCGACTGCTCCGGCCTGTGCCAGCAGCTCTACGGCCTGGTTGGCATTCAACTCCCGCGCGATGCCCGTCAGCAGATTGACCACGGCCGCACCGTCGATTTTGTAACCCAGGCCCGTCCCGGCGACCTCGCCTTCTTCGACAACGCCGAGGGCCGTATCGTGCACGTGGGCATGGTGCTCGACGAAGGCCAGATTCTGCACGCCCACGGCGAAGTCCGCCTCGACCCGCTCGACCACAACGGCATCTTCAACCGCGACCGGCAGCGGTACAGCCACAAGCTGCGGCTCATCAAGCGCCTGCTGCCAGAGTAGGGGAGAAGCCCGCGCCTGTCATTGCGAGGGCGCAGCCCGTGGCAATCCGTCCTGTCAAAACCAGACACGCCCTTTTACCAGAAAGCCCCGGCACTACGTTGTGCTGGGGCTTTGTGTATCCAAAAAGCTTTATCACAACTCAGGGTTAGTCGCGGTTGAGAGGACGGATTGCCGCGCTGCGCTCGCAATGACAAAGCCGACCCACGCTGCGCTGAACTTAACCCCGCCGCGCTTGTTTATCTAATCGGAAACCGCTAGCTTTCGGCGGGTTACCCGAGCCCCAAGCGTGTATGGACCAAAAAGTATTAGTGCTGAATGGCGACTATACCGCCATCACCCTGTGCAGCGTGCAGAAGGCGTTTGTGCTCCTGTTTCTCGACAAAGCCGAGATGGTGGCCAAATCCGACGGCTCGCTCCGCACCATTTCGCAAGCCTACCCCAAGCCGAGCATCATCCGCTTGCAGCGCTACGTGCGCGTGCCCTACAAAGGCATTGCCCTGAGCCGCCACAACATCTTCAAGCGCGACCATTTCGAGTGCCAGTACTGCGGCTCGACCAAAAACCTGACGCTCGACCACGTAATGCCCCGCTCACGCGGTGGCGAATCTTCGTGGACCAACCTGCTCACGGCCTGCGCCCGCTGCAACCACGCCAAAGGCCACCACACCCCCAACGAGGCCGGTATGACCATTCGGCAAATGCCCAAAAAGCCCACCCTGGCAGGCTTTCTCAAGCTCTCGGCCGGCACTATTGACCAGAACTGGCACGCCTATCTGAATTAAGTTCGGGCCGGTGGGGTTGAAGGGAAGTACATTCGTGCTTTATCTCCCCCTCATCTTGCCTATGGCCCTTCCCCGCTTCGCCGCCACCCGCTCGTTTCACACCGAGCTCAAAACCCGTATAAATCACTATTTCGAGGAATCGGGGCAGCGAATGACTGGGGACGCCAAACTCATCTTCAAGGGCGCGTTGCTCGTGGGTTTGATGGCAGGACTCTACACCCACCTGGTGTTCTTCACGCCGGCCTGGGGCTGGGCCCTGCTGGAATGCGCCGTGCTGGGCTGCGTCATTGCCGCCATCGGCTTCAACGTGATGCACGACGGCGCCCACGGCAGCTTCTCGCGCTTTGCCTGGGTAAACAAGCTGGCCGCCTACACGCTGGGTGTGCTCGGCGGCAGCCCGTTCATGTGGAACTCCAAGCACAACCTCATCCACCACACCTACACCAACATCGAGGGGCACGACGACGACATCAACATCCAGCCCTGGATGCGCATGGCCACCGAGCAGCCCAAGCACGCGCTGCACCGCTACCAGCACCTGTATTTCTGGTTCTTGTACTGCATGCTGTACATCTCCTGGATTTTTGTGATGGACTACCAGAAGTACTTCACCCGCCAAATCGGTGCCATCGGCCTCAAAGAAATGAACACCGGCGAGCACGTAAGCTTCTGGAGCTTCAAAGCGGTGAACCTGCTGCTCTACGTGGCCCTGCCCATCTACGTGGTCGGCTTCCTGCCCTGGCTCACGGGCTTTCTGGTGAGCACCGCCGTGGCTGGCTTCGTGCTGAGTATGGTATTCCAGCTGGCCCACACCGTAGAGCACGCGGCCTTCCCCGTGCCCTGCCCCACCACCCACAAGCTGGAAGATGAATGGGCCATTCACCAAGTGCGCACCACGGCCAACTTCGCCACCAACAACAAAGTCATCAGCTGGCTGGTGGGCGGCCTCAATTTCCAGATTGAGCACCACTTGTTCCCGAAAATCTCGCACGTGCACTACCCCGCCATCAGCAAAATCGTGCAGCAGGTGTGCGCCGAGTTCGACATTACCTACAACAACTACGCCCGCACCCGCTACGCAGTGGCTTCCCACGTTGGCTTTCTCCGCCAGATGGGCCGCGCGGCTTAGTTGGTTCTAACAATAAAAAAGCCCCGGCGCCATAGCGCCGGGGCTTTTTTGTGTCATGTTCTAAACGCTCTACCGCCCCACAAACGACAGCAAATCCGTCGTTAGTTGGTCTTTGTCGGTGAAGAACAAGCCGTGCGGTGCGCCCTTGTACACCTTCAGCTCCGCGCCCGGCACCATCTTGGCCGTGCGCTCGCCGCTGGCCTCGAAAGGCACCGTAGCGTCCTTGTCGCCGTGAATCACCAGCGTGGGGACCTTGATGCCCTGCAGGTCGGCCCGGAAATCGGTGGCGCTGAAGGCCGTCACGCAGTCGCGGGTGGCGTTGGGCGCGGCCAGCGAGGTCACCGTGAAATTCCAGTCGAGCACGGCCTGGCTCACCGGGTGGCTAATCATGCCCACGCCGTAGAAGCCCTTGGCGAAGGTTTGCAGGAAGTCGAACCGGTCTTTCTTGATGCCGTCCTGCATTTGGTCGAACACCGACTGCGGCACACCCTCGGGGTTGTTGTCGGTTTTGAGCAGGAAGGGCGGCACGGCACTCACGAAGGCCACGCGGGCAATACGGGCGTCGCCGTAGGTGCCGAGGTAGCGGGCAATTTCGCCGCCACCCATCGAGAAGCCCACCAGCGTTACCTGGTTCAGGTCCAGCTCTTCAAGCAGGGCGTTGAGGTCGGCGGCCAGCGTGTCGTAGTCGTAGCCCGTCCAGGGGCGTGAGGAGCGGCCGAACCCGCGCCGGTCGTAGGCAATGACGCGCAGGCCAGCTTTGGCCAGCCCAATGGCCTGGTGCTCCCACATGGTGTGGTCGAGCGGCCAGCCGTGGATAAGCACCACCGGGGCGCCCTGCCCCCAGTCTTCGTAGAAGATATTAACCGGATGCCCGGCCGTGTCGTTGCCTGCTTTGATATAAGCCATGCGTGAAAGGAGTTTTGGGGTGAATAGTTACCGTTCTCCTTACGGGCGTGGCATTGTGCGGGGTTTGGCGGGGTAGTGTTAAGATTGTGGCTTTTGACGAAGGCGCATAGGTTGCAACCGTTCCTCGGATTGCCTACGTGCTCCAGCTTGAAGAAGCTACTTGGTGCGTTGTTGCGAGAGGCGCTTTTGCCAAGGCCGAACCATTCCGGTCACCCCGTCGGCAACGGCGACTGGAAGGATGGGATGGGCCATGTATGAATTCCCCATTAGGGTATTGAAGTGGCTCTCTCCCAACAGCGTTTTATTCGGCAGATTGATGATTTGCATGCGCGTCCAAGAATTGAAGCGCGGGGTATTGCCTATCATTCCATAGAATTTCAACATCAGTTCTGCATGAACTACTGCTTGGAATTTGTCGCCATTTAGGGCCGCATTGTTGGCGTTGTCCATATTCGCCATAAAAGTGTTGACATCGCCAAGGTATTGCACCTGCCAACCCGTAGTGGCTTGCAGTTCCTTTGCCAACGCTTTCACGAACAAACTATCAGCTTCCTGACCAGCAAACCCTGGCGGCATGTCAACCTTGGTCGTGACCAATGCCACGCGGGTGATAGCCGGCAACGTGCCGGCATCGGCAAACCGGGTTTTGGTGCCAAATGCAGCGCAACCGGACAACAGCCCAAGGCAAAACAGACAGTATAGAAATTTTATCATGAACGCAGCGAAGAAGGCAAGCACAAGTATACTGCTAAAGTGCTAGCATTCCTGCCCTTAAACCCGTACCTTTGCGGCCCCGCCAAGGTGGCGGGCCTTGCGCCCTAACGGCAAAAGGTTCAAAAGCAACGGCGTAGCAGCCCGGGCTTCGGCCGCTGCGCTTTTACAGTGAAGCCCAAAGCGTATTTATGGCAACTGAATTAGTTGACGATTTTGATTGGGACAACGTTGGAGCAACCGGCTTCGGCGGCAACTATTCTTCGGACCAGCGTGCTGAGATGGAGAAAATGTACGGCGACACCCTGACCACCGTACAGGAAGAAGAAGTAGTGAAAGGCACCGTGGTAGGCATCACCGACCGCGACGTTATCCTGAACATCGGCTTCAAATCCGACGGCCTCGTGGCCCTGACCGAATTCCGCGACCTGCCCGACCTGAAAATCGGGGACGAGGTGGAGGTGTTCATCGAAGACCAGGAAGACCAGAACGGCCAGCTCATCCTGAGCCGCAAAAAGGCTAAAATCAAGCAGGCCTGGAAGGCTATTTACGATGCCCTCGAGCTGGATACCATCCTCGAAGGTGTGGTGAAGCGTCGCACCAAAGGCGGCCTCATCATGGAGCTCGACGGCGTGGAAGCCTTCCTGCCCGGCTCGCAAATCGACGTGAAGCCCATCCGCGACTTCGACATTTATGTTGGCCGTCGCATGGAAGTGAAAGTGGTGAAAATCAATTCCGCTTTCGACAACGTCGTGGTTTCGCACAAAGTACTCATCGAGAAAGACCTCGAGAAGCAGCGTGAGGCCATCCTGAACAACCTCGAGAAAGGTCAGATTCTGGAAGGCAACATCAAGAACATGACCAACTTCGGCGTGTTCATCGACCTCGGCGGTGTCGACGGTCTGCTGCACATCACGGACATCTCGTGGGGCCGCATCGCTCACCCGAGCGAAGTGCTGACCCTGGACCAGAAGCTGAACATCGTGGTTCTGGACTTCGACGAAGCCAAGAAGCGTATTTCGCTGGGTCTGAAGCAGCTGACGCCCCACCCGTGGGATTCGCTGCCGGCCGACCTGCAGCCGGGTTCCAAAGTATCGGGTCGCATCGTGAACGTGGCCGATTACGGCGCTTTCATGGAAGTGGTACCCGGTGTGGAAGGCCTCATCCACGTATCGGAAATGAGCTGGAGCCAGCACCTGCGCAACCCGCAGGACTTCATCAAGCAGGGCGACACGGTGGAAGCGCAGATTCTGACGCTCGACCGCGAAGACCGCAAGATGAGCCTCGGCATCAAGCAGCTGACCGAAGACCCGTGGACCCGTGGCGACTTCGCCACCACCTACGCCGTGGGCACCAAGCACAGCGGCACCGTGCGTAACCTGACCAACTTCGGCCTGTTCGTAGAACTGGAAGAAGGTGTGGACGGCCTCGTGCACGTGTCGGACCTGAGCTGGACCAAGAAAATCAAACACCCCTCCGAAATGGTGAAGGTGGGCGACAAGCTCGACGTAGTGGTACTGGAGCTGGACCTGGGCGCCCGTCGCCTGGCCCTGGGCCACAAGCAGCTGGAAGAAAACCCCTGGGATACCTTCCAGACGGTGTTCACCCCCGGCTCGGTGCACAAGGCTACCATCACCGAGAAGTCGGAGCGTGGCGCGGTACTCGAACTGCCTTACGGCATCGAGGGCTTCGCTTACCCCAAATCTTTGGTGAAAGAGGATGGCTCGAACGCTGAGAACGGTGAGTCGCTCGACTTCCGCGTAACGGAGTTCTCGAAGGACGACCGCCGCATTGTGCTCTCGCACACGGCCGTGTTCAACAAGGAAGCCGCCGCTGAGGACGACAGCCGCAACGCCAAGTTCAAGAAGAAGGCCGGCAACGCCAAAGGCGGTGAAGCCCAAGGCGAAGGCAAGCTCAGCGACATCAAGAAGGAAGAGAAGTCGACCCTCGGCGACCTCGACGCCCTGAGCGCCCTGCGCGACCAAATGGCTGGTGCCGAGCGCAAAGCCGGTGAGCAGAAGCTCGCCGCCAACGCCAAGGCCAAGCAGGACGCCGAAGTGCCCGCCGCTGGCGATGACAACGAGCAAGCCCTGGAAGACGGCGCTGCTGCTCAGTAATTACCGCTGACGCCTGAAGCCTAATCCGCTTTAGGTAAGCACCTAAAAGCCCCGATGCGTAAAGTGTCGGGGCTTTTTTTGCTCCAACCCTTGCCCACGCCAAACCCGCTTTCTACCTTTGCGCTCCCAAAAGACCACAACGGTGACGTGACCGAGTGGCTAGGTAGAGGTCTGCAAAACCTCCTACAGCGGTTCGAATCCGCTCGTCACCTCTCTTATTCTCTGTTTCTGAAAGCCCCGATTGCTACACCGCAGTTGGGGCTTTTTTGTGTCCAAAAAGCTGGGGAAAGTTTTCCTGTAGGTTTCGGCTTACATTTCGGCTGCTCATCGAAAATTGCCGTAATTGCTGCGAAAGCGCCTTTTTTCCCGGTTTATGAAGATTATTGACATTCGCACCATGCGCGGGCCCAGCTACTGGTCCGTGAAACACACCAAGCTCATTGTCACGAAAGTGGATTTGGAGGAATTTGCGGGCACATGGTCCAACGGCATCCCGGATTTTCCGGCGAGGTTTATGGAGCTGTTTCCCAAGATTGGGCAGCCGCAGCCGGGCGGCATCAGCGGCAGCGGGCGCAACTCGCCCAAGCACGCGCCGCTGGACGAGGACCAACTGAACGACGGCGAGCCGCTGGGGCACGTCATTCAGCACGTGGCCCTGGAGCTGCAACGCATGGCGGGCATGCCCGTGTACTGGGGCAAGAGCTATCCGGCGCGCGACGAAGGCGTAGAGTTTGTGGTATTTGCCTACCAGGAGGAGCGGGCCGGCCGCCGCGCCGCCGAAGCCGCCGTGGAAATTGTGGAAGCCCTGTGCAAACAGGAGCCGGTGAACCTCAAGCCCATCATCGACGAGCTGCACGAAATCCGGGAAGATGAGTTCATCGGGCCGAGCACCTATAGCATTGTGGCCGAGGCCGCTTCGCGCAACATTCCTTACATCGCGCTTAAAAACAGCAATATCATCCAGCTGGGCTACGGCGTGAACCAGAAACGCATCTGGGCCACCACCACCAGCTTTACCTCGCACGCCGGAGTGGAGGTGGCTGGCAATAAGAACCGCACCAAAGCCATGCTCAACGATGCGGGCGTGCCCGTGCCGCGTGGCACCACGGTGTACTCGGAAAACGGCCTGCGCGACGCCATTGATGAGCTGGGCTTTCCCATTGTGACCAAACCGCTTGACGGCAACCACGGCAAGGGCGCTACCATCCGCATCATGAACTGGGAAGATGCCGCCGCCGGTCTCAAGGCCGCGCAGGAGTACTCCCGCGCTGTGATTGTGGAGCAGTTCATCGAGGGCTTCGACTTCCGCCTGCTGGTGGTGAACGGCAAGCTGATTGCGGCGGCCAAGCGCACGCCCGCTGCCGTGACTGGCGACGGCGCAAGCACCATTCAGCAACTCATCGACAAGGTGAACGAGGACCCTCGCCGCGGCATCGGCCACGAAAAGGTGCTCACGAGCATCAAGGCCGATAAGCACACGCTCGACATCCTAGCCAGCAAGGACCTGACGCTGGAATCGGTGCTGCCGGCCGGGGAAACGCTCTACCTCAAGAGCACGGCCAACATCAGCACCGGCGGCACGGCCTCCGACGTGACCGACCAGATGCACCCCTACAACGTGCTGCTGGCCGAGCGCGTGGCCGGTATCGTGGGGCTCGACATTTGCGGCATCGACCTGATGGCCACCGACATTGCCGTGCCGCTCAACGAGAGCCGCGGCGCCGTAATTGAAGTGAACGCCGCGCCGGGCTTCCGTATGCACATTTCGCCGGCCGATGGCTTGCCGCGCAACGTGGCTGCGCCCGTGGTGGATATGCTGTTTCCGCCCGGCAGCACGGCCCGCATTCCCATTATTGCCATCACGGGCACCAACGGCAAGACGACCACCACGCGCCTCATTGCGCACATGGTGGCCAGCAAGGGCTACAAGGTGGGCTTCACCACCACCGATGGCATCTACATCCAAGGCGTGCAACTGCAAAAGGGCGACTGCACCGGCGGCCAAAGCGCCGAGTTTGTGCTGAAAGACCCCACCGTGAACTACGCCGTGCTTGAAACCGCCCGCGGCGGTATGCTGCGCTCAGGCCTGGGCTTTCATACCTGCGACATTGCGGTGGTGACCAACGTGGCTGCCGACCACCTGGGCTTGCGCGACATCTACACCGTGGAGGAAATGGCGGCCGTGAAGGGCGTGCTGCCCCGCACGGTGCGCAAAAACGGCTGGGCCGTGCTCAACGCCGACGACGACCTGGTGTACGCCATGGCCCGCACCGTGGACTGCCGGGTAGCCCTGTTCAGCATGCGCGACGATAACCCGCGCATTCAGGAGCACGTGGAGGCGGGCGGCGTGGCCGCCGTGTACGAGGAAGGCTACGTTACCATCTACCGCAACAGCTACAAGCTGCGCATCGACCGCGCCGCCGAATTCCCGGTGACGCTGGGCGGGCGCGCCGGTTTTAACATCGAGAACAGCCTGGCGGCGGCGCTGGCGGGCTACCTGGCCGGGTTCGATAAAGACGAAATCAAGACGGCGCTGCGCACCTTCATCCCGTCGGCCACTAAAACGCCGGGCCGGATGAACATCTACAAATTCCCGGACTTCGAAGTCGTGGTGGACTACGCCCACAACACGGCCGGTATCACCAAGTTTGCCGAGTTCATGGACGCCACGCCAGCCACCCACAAAATCGGCATCGTGTCGGGCCTGGGCGACCGCCGCGACGAGGACACGCTGGGTTTTGCCCGCATCGCCGGCCGCATCTTCGACGAGGTGATTTTGCGCCAGGACCGGGACTTGCGCGGCAAGTCGGCCGAGTTCCTGCGCGACATTATGGAGCGCGGCCTGCGCCTCGATAAGCCGGACCTGAAAATCACCTACATCGAACACGAGCCCGACGCCATCGACTACCTGCTGCGGCACACGCCGCAGGGCGGGGTAGGCGTCATCTTCACCGAGAACATCAGCGCCACGCTGGCCAAGCTGGATGAGTTCGAGAAGACAAGCGCGGTAAGCTAAAGGCCGCTGAGAATTAGCATGGAAGAGGGAGTGGGAGTAGTCCGGCTCCCTCTTTTTATATTGTCTTCTGTTTGAAACTTTCCTTTCCTATATGGTCAACTTTTCCGTTTTACCATCCGTCGTGCTGGTTCGTGTACTGGCGGTTTTGATTCTTTTGACGCTACGCCTGTCGGCAGCAGCCCAGGCACCAGCGTGGCAGTCGGCGCAGACGGTAGCGGTGGCAATAGCGGCGGCGCCAGGCGGTAGTTCGGCCGTACAAGCTACGGCTGTCGATGCAGCGGGAAATGTATACCTAGCTGGGTACTTTACAAATACGGTAGTGCTGGGAACTACCACCCTCACCAGCCTCGGCAGCTATGATATATTCGTGGCCAAGTTCAGCCCAATTAGCAACCAGTTCGTGTGGGCCCAGCGGGCGGGCGGCACAGGCGGCGACTTAGCTTTCGCCCTTGCCGTGAGCGGAACCAGCGTGTACATAGCCGGCAATATCCATAGCCCCACGGTGAATTTCGGCTCCACTACCATTGCCAGCCCGGGTTCTACCAGCAGCGGGTTTGTCGCCAAACTCGAGGAAGCCGGCAACACAGGCAACTTTATTTGGGGCCAACCAATCGGCAGCACGAATGACGTTACTGTCAAAACGCTGGCCGCTAGTGGCACCAGTGTTTACGTGGCAGGGGGCTTTGCTGGGACTACGGCATCCTTCGGTGCCATTACCCTCACCAATTTCGACACTTCGGGCTCGTATAGTGAAGACGGATTTGTGGCCAAACTTACTGACGCGGGCAGCACAAGCAGCTTTGTATGGGCCCAGCAGGTGGGCGGCGTGCGTTCAGACCGCGCTAATGCACTGGCTGTAAGCGGCGGTAGCGTGTATGTGGGTGGAGGTTTTGATAGCCTTACGGCAAGCTTTGGCGCCATCACATTGAATAATACACCTAGCAGCGTTGCACTCTTTGGCGATGTGTTTGTAGCCAAACTTTTAGATGCAGGCAGCACAAGCAGTTTTGTATGGGCCAAACGCGCCGGTGGGCTGGGGGGGAAAGCGTTGCCGCACTGGCGGTGAATGGCGCCAATGTATACATAACTGGGCCCTTTGGGGGACCGTCCAATAACACTACGGCCAGCTTTAACTCCACCACGCTGACCAGTGCAGGTGCCAATGATGTGTTTGTAGCCAAACTCACGGACACGGGCGCTACTGGGGATTTTATGTGGGCGCAACGGGTTGGCGGCACGGGTGGCGATGAAGCGTGGGCTTTAGTGGTGAGCGGCGGTAGCATATACATAGCAGGTTCCTTTGCACGTACGGCAAACTTTGGTGCGGCTAACCTGACCAGTGCCGGCTCTTCCGATGTATTTGTAGCAAAACTCACGGATATGGGAGCTACCGGTAACATCGCCTGGGCGCAACGGGCAGGTAGCCCGGGCTTCGACCCCGCATTAGCGTTGACCTTGAGTGGCACTAGCTTGTATGTTGCAGGATATATTCAGGGTCCCACGGCTGATTTTGGTGCCCTTACTGTATCAATCCCCAACACGATGCCCGGCTTCTTGGCCTCCATCACCGACCCCACCCTCACAGCCACCGTCCCCGGCCGTGTCCCGGTGCCCGCGCAGCTCTTTCCCAACCCCGCCCGCCACACGGCCACCTTGGCCTGCCCGCCAACACCGCGCCCGCGCCGCTCACCCTCACCGATGTGTTGGGCCGCCCTGTGCGCCGCTACCCCGCCCCGGCTGGCCCCGAAACCACCCTCGACCTGCGCGACCTGCCCGCCGGCCTCTACCTGCTGCGCGGCGCCGGCCCGGACCAGCGCTTGGCGGTGGAGTAGGAGAGAAACCACAAGACACAAAAAAGCCGCTTCAGTTGCTGAAGCGGCTTTTTTGTTGCTATCGAAAAGTTCGGTTTCAGGCGTTAGGCGCCGGTCGAATCCGTTCTTATCCGTTAAATCTGCGAAAATCTGCGGTTCAGACCTATTTCAGCGTGAAGGTGGTTTTGCCCATCAGCTGGCCGCTTTCGTACAGCTCCACCGTGTGCTGGCCCTTCTTGTAGTCGGCGCCTTTGGCATAGATGAACTCCAGCTTCTGCTTGCTGTTGTCGAACACCACGTCCTGTTTCTGGGTGTAGAATGCCTCTTGGCCGTCCACGGTGAAAGTGCCGCCGCCCGTGCTCAGGTTGTAGAGGGCGGCGCCATCGGGCTCCAGAATGCGCATGTAAATGGCCTTGGTCTCTTTGGGCGACACGTCGTTGCGGGCCAGGTTGAAGGTCACCTTCACCTTTTCCACGCGCTTGGCCTTGAATTCTTCTTTGTCGTCCTCTTTTTCCTTGTTCTTGGAAGTGATGATGGCCACTTTGATGTTCTCGGACTGCAGGCGTGAAGCCACGCCTACTTTCTCGGCCAGCTCCTTGTTGCTGCGCACCACCGTGCTGATGGTATCGGTCAAGCGGTTTTGCTTTTCCTTCAGGGTGGTGGTTTCGGTGTAGAGGGTTTCGTTGTCCTTCTTCAGCTGGGCAATGTCGTCGTCCTTCTTGCGCAGTTGGCCTTCCAAGTTCTGGGCGCGCTGCTGGAAAAGCTTCTGCTGGGCCAGCGAGAAGCTGCCGGCTTTGAAGGAGCGCAGCTTCAGCAGGTCGGCGTTCACGGCGGCAATCTTGGCCGTGAGCGAGTCGTTGCTCAGGCCCAGGGCTTGCAGCTCCTGGCTTTGGCGCTCAAAATCAGCCTTTAAGGCTTCGTATTGCTTGATTTGTTCCTGCAGCTTGCTGTCTTTGGCCTGCACTTCGGTGGTCAGGGCTTCGTTTTGCTGGCCTTTTTGCTGGTTGAGGTAGAACAGAACCCCGTTGATGCCAAGCAGCACCAGCACGAGGGCTACCCAGAGCAGGACGCGGCTATTATTGGAGCGGGGTTCGGGCGTTTCGTTGGGGTCCATGCGGGAATTGGTTAAGCGAGAAAAGCGGAGGAAAAGCGCGGTGCCTGCCGCAGCGCGGCCCGTACCTTTGGGCGTAAAAATAGGGGACTTCCGGCCCCGGGCAAGTTTCTACTATACTTCAACGGCATGCAAACGGTTTTTACGGACTTCGACGCAGCCTACTGGCAAGCACGTTACGCCACCGGCCGCGACGGCTGGGACGCCCACGCCATCACCCCGCCGCTGCAAGCTTATTTCGACCAGC
The DNA here is from genome assembly GCF_015694735.1 of Hymenobacter properus. Lineage (GTDB taxonomy): Bacteria > Bacteroidota > Bacteroidia > Cytophagales > Hymenobacteraceae > Hymenobacter > Hymenobacter properus. The sequence goes on from NZ_JADQDP010000002.1 coordinate 1,228,569, forward strand.
TCGACGTGGCCCGGCAGCCGCGCATCCTCATTCCCGGCGCCGGCCGCGCCTACGAGGCCGAGTACTTGCACCAGCGTGGTTTCCGGCACGTTTTCGTGGCCGACATTGCGCCCGAAGCCCTGGCGGCGCTGGCCCAGCGCGTGCCCGACTTTCCCAAAGAACATCTGCTGCTGGCCGATTTCTTTGGTCTGCCCAACGACCCGCCCTACGACTTAATTGTGGAGCAGACGTTCTTTTGCGCCCTCAACCCGGCCCTGCGCCCGGCCTACGCGCGCCAGTGCGCCCACCTGCTGCGGCCAGGCGGCACCCTTATGGGCCTGCTGTTCGATACTGACTTTGGTTCCGTGCAGGAACCGCCGTTTGGCGGCAGCCAGGAGGAGTACCGCGCCTATTTCACGCCGTATTTCGAGTTTCGTCACTTCGAAACGGCCACCAACTCGCTCAAACCCCGGCAGGGGCGCGAGCTGTTTATCTGTTTGAAAAAGAAATAACATCCCATGCTCCAAGCCCTCGCCAACACGCTCCCGCATTTCCGCCACACCAATTCCGGCCAGTTTTTCCTCATGGCCGGGCCCTGCGTCATCGAAGGTGAGGACATGGCCCTACGCATTGCCGAGCGCATCAAGCACATCACCGACAAGCTTCAGATTCCCTACATCTTCAAGGGCTCCTACCGCAAGGCCAACCGCTCGCGGCTCGATTCCTTCACCGGCATCGGCGACGAAACGGCCCTGCGCATCCTGCAAAAGGTAGGGCGCGAAATCGGTGTGCCCACCGTCACCGATATCCACGAGTCGAGCGAAGCCGCGCTGGCGGCCGAGTTCGTCGACGTGCTGCAAATCCCGGCCTTCCTGTGCCGGCAGACTGATTTGCTCATTGCCGCCGCCCAAACCGGCAAGGTAGTGAACGTGAAAAAAGGCCAGTTCCTGAGCGGCGAGGCCATGAAATGGGCCGTCGATAAAATCCGCCAGTCGGGCAACCCGCACGTCATCCTCACCGAGCGCGGCAATTCCTTCGGCTACTCCGACCTGGTGGTGGACTTCCGCAACCTGCCCGCCATGCGCGAGTTCGATGTGCCCGTGGTGATGGACGTGACGCACTCGCTGCAGCGCCCTAACCAAAGCAGCGGCGTAACGGGCGGCCAGCCCGCCCTCATCGAAACCATTGCCAAGGCCGCCATCGCCGTGGGCGCCGACGGCCTGTTCATCGAAACCCACCCTACGCCCGCTACCGCCCTCTCCGACGGCGCCAACATGCTGCCCCTCGACCAGTTGGAAGCGCTGCTGGTGAAGCTCACGCGGGTGCGCGACGCCCTGCGCCCCGTTCCCGGCGTCGACCCACAGGGCTTGTAAGCCTAAAACCCGAACCAGTTAAGTCAGGACCGATGACGGAGTTTCGGCTCTACAAATCTCGTCGGAAGGCGCTACGGCTCCTGCTGGGCTGCGGCGCCTTTGTGGCGATGGGCTGCTTTCTGCTGGTGCGGGGCAGCTCGCCGCCGTGGGGCCCCTGGGTATGCATCGGGTTTTTCGGCCTGGGCTTGCCGCTGGGCTTTTTTCAGCTGCTGGACCGCCGCCCCCAGATAATTGTGAACGAGTTCGGGGTGTTCGACCGCACTTCCCACCACGAATTCATCAACTGGGAAATCATCCGAGACGTCTACCTCATCGAACTGCACCGGCAGCGGTTCATTTGCCTGGTGGTGGACGCCGCCTTCGAGCCATCGCGCCGAAAAGGCAAGTTCCAGCAGGGCATGGCGAAGCTGGGCAAAGAAATCGGCTTTCAGGAACTGAATATCTCCCTTGGGTCCGTCGAAATTGATGCCTTCCGCTTCGCCGAATTCATCCTGGCGATGCGGGGTGCCGCCCCGCCCGAACGCCAGGGGCTGCTGCAGAAAGCCATTGCCAATTTGTAGCGCGCTCGGACTGGCGGAGTCCAGGGTACTGCTACGTGCGCAGCCAGAAATGCTGCTTGGGCTGGTTCTTCCGGAAGAATACCAGTCCGATGTAGAACAGGTCCACCGTCAGCGTCACGTCGGGGTGGGCTTTGATGGCCTCCCAGGCCCGCTCCATGTCTTCGGACCAATGGATGTCGTCGAAGATGAACACCGAATTATCGGTGCGGTGCTGGAGGCATTGCTCGAAGTAGCGCAGCGTGGGCTCGTAGCGGTGGTTGCCGTCGAAGAAGGCAAAGTCAATGGGAGCGGCTAGGCGCGAGAGGGTAGGGGCAAGGGTTTCATCAATGTTGCCTTCCACCACCTCCACATTGCGCAGCTTTAGCTTATCGAAGGTTTCGCGGGCCACGGCGGCCACGTTGGGGCAGCCCTCGAAGGTGACGACGCGGCTACGCGAGTCGGCCGAAGCCAGGTAGGCCGTGGTGAGCCCCAGCGAGGTGCCCAACTCCAGAATGGTGGCCGGCCGGAAGTAGTTGGCCAGCCGAAACAGCAGCTGTGCCAGCTTCCTGGGCTTGGCGGCGGTGCGGGCAATGTCGGCCACGCGGCGCTGCTGGCCCGCGCCGGTGTGTGAGCCCGCCCCAAAATCGGTGACGCTGATACTGGCCGGGCTGCTGAGCAACTGGCGGCGCCGCTCTTCCACGGCAGTATAAGCCCGGTAATGACCCGTGTGGCGCACCACGGAAGTATAGAGGCCGAACACAAACGGCGAATGCAGCCCGTGGGCGTTGCCCGAGCGCAGCCAGAAGCGGAGGTAAGCGAGAAGTTGGAACAAGCTAGTTGCCGGTTGTTAGTTGTCCGTTGTCAGGGAAAACGACAACCACGGTGCAAACTAACAACGGACAACGAGCAACTGACAACTACACGCTAGTTCATCCGGTACGGCACCATGAGGGTGAACTCCGGAATCTCCACCGTGAACTCCTGGCCATTGGCCAGCCGCTCCATGAGGTAGGTGCCGCGCATCTTGCCCACGCCCGACTTCAAATTACAACCGCTCACGTACTGGTGGGCTTCGCCGGGCTCCAGCACCGGCTGGCGGCCTACCACGCCCTCACCTTCCACTTCGCGCACCACGCCGTTGGCGTCGTGAATGTGCCAGTGGCGGCGCAACAGCTTCACCGTGAACTCGCTGTTGTTGCGAATCTCAATCTTGTAGGCAAACACGAAATGCTCCTGGCCGGGGCTGGAGTAGTCGGGCAAGTAGTTGGTCGTAACCGAAACGGTGACGCCTTGCGTAGTGGTGGTGGGCATAGGTGTCGGAACTAAGGGGCTGCGGACCTAACAGCAGCCCGCCGAAATTGGTTTTACGCAAATGCGGCCTTTGAACGCCACTATTACCCGTTTATTTTCTTCCCAACTTCGATGGTAAAGATAGCCGAAAGCTGGCGGCCGGTGCTAGCCGATGAATTCGAAAAGCCCTATTTTCAACGGCTCATTGCCTTCGTGAAGGGTGAGTACGCCACGGCCACCGTGTACCCGGCCGGCCCCCAGATTTTCCATGCCTTCGACGCCACGCCGTTCGACAACGTCAAGGTCGTCATCCTGGGCCAAGACCCCTACCACGGCAAAAACCAGGCGCACGGCCTCTCGTTCTCGGTGCAGGAGGGGCAGCGCACGCCGCCCTCGCTCCAAAATATCTTCAAGGAGCTGCAGGACGACATCCCCGGCACGCCGCCTGCCCCCAACGGCAACCTCGACCGCTGGGCCAGCCAGGGCGTGCTGCTGCTCAACGCCACCCTCACCGTGCGGGCCGCCGAGCCCGCCTCTCACCAGAAAAAAGGCTGGGAAGAATTCACCGACGCCGTCATCCGCAAGATTTCGGAGGAGAAGGAACACGTGGTGTTCATCCTCTGGGGCGCTTACGCTGGCAAAAAGTCGGAGCTGATTGACGAGCGCAAGCACCTCATTCTGAAATCTGTACACCCCTCGCCCTACGCGGCCGATAAGGGCTTCTTCGGCAGCAAGCCCTTCAGCAAGACTAACGCTTGGCTGAAAAGCAAGGGGCTGGAACCGATTCAGTGGTAGTATAATCGGCTGTCATTGCGAGCGGAACGCAGTGGAGCGCGGCAATCCGTCCTCCCAACGCGACCAGCCCTTAGTTGTGATAAAACCCAGCTTAAGCTACATCAACTCAATGAAAAGCCCCGGCGCCATTGTGGTACCGGGGCTTTCTGGTAAAAGAACGTGTCTGGCTCTTACAGGACGGATTGCTTCGGCTACGCCTCGCAATGACAGTTGATTTTCTAGTGGATGATGTTGAACAAACGGCTCCACCGGACTTTGTGCCAGAAGTCGGCGTTCGGGTCGATGGACAGCCAGATGAGCACAGCTTTGCCCACCACGTGGTCGGCCGGCACGAAGCCCCAGAAGCGCGAGTCTTCCGAGTTGTGGCGGTTGTCGCCCATCATCATGTAGTAGTTCTGCTTGACGGTGTAGCTGGTGAGGGGCTTGCCGTTCTGGTAAATCATGCCGTCCTGGTTGTTCCAAGTAATGCCTGCGTTGTGCTCATAGCGGGCCACAATTTTATAGTAAATGGCGGCGTTGGCAGGCGTGAGGGCAATAGTCTGGCCCTTCTTGGGTATGGGCAGCGGGCCGTAATTGTCCAGATTCCACTTGCGCGGGGTGATGCTGGTGGCATCAGAATTCGTGAAATCGGCCTTGTCGGGGAACAGGGGCGGCACCGGCGGCTGGTACACCTCGATGGCCTTTACGTAAGGCTGCTTGCGGAAATAGTCGGCCGCGGCCTTCGTGCAGCTGATTTTGTAGATGAACGAGCCGGGCTTGTCGCCGTTGCCCACGGGCTGGGGCAAGCCACCGGGCATGGTGTAGTCGACCACCCCCTGGGCGCGCAAGGCGTTCGCCACCTCGTCGTTGGGGTTGTCAATCTGCATCAGATAGTCGGTTTGCAGGCCGGGCACGTTCTCGCCGGGCTTGCCATTGAGAAACACCTGGCCGTTGCGGATTTCCAGGGTGTCGCCGGCCACGGCCACGCAACGCTTGATGTAGTTGGTGCGCAGGTCAGCCGGGTACTGCGTTTCGTGCGGCACGTGGAATACTACCACGTCGTTGCGCTTGATTTCGGAGAAGCCCGGCAGGCGATACGTGGGCAGCTGAATCAGCTCGGAATAGCTCTGCAACCCAGTGCCCCAGATGGTTTGGTGCGTAAGGGGCACCTGCAGCGGCGTTTGGGGCGTGATGGGGCCGTAGTGCAGCTTGCTCACAAACAGGTAGTCGCCCACCAGCAGCGAGTTTTCCATGCTGGGCGACGGAATGGTGTACGCCTCAAACGTGGCCCAGCGGATGAGCGTGGCCGCCACAATGGCAAAAATCAGCGAATCGGCCCACTCGCGGGTTTTCGTTTTGGGCTGCTTGGGGGGAGCGGTGGGGTCGGTTTTGAGCAAAGACATGGGGCAAGCTTGGGCTTGGCAAATTAAAATCAGGCAAAGAAACGCAGCAGCGGGGGAGTTACCGGTTAAGAAATATACAGAACGTCATGCAGAGCATTCTGCGCATCAACCAGAATGCTCTGCATGACGCTACAATCCCAACAGCTCTTTCATGCCAAACACGCCCCGGCGGCCGGGCAGCCACTCGGCCGCTAGCAGCGCACCCAGCGCGAAGCCCTCGCGGCTGTGCGCCGCGTGCGTGAGCTCCAGCGTATCCACGTCGGAGGTGTAGGTGACGATATGCGTGCCCACTGCGTCGCCGGTGCGCTCGCTGATAATGGCCAACTCGGCCGGCGACTCGGCTGCGGCGTTGCGCCAGGTGGTTTTGGCCGGGAAGTGGCGCATGATGCCTTCGGCGGTGGTGAGGGCCGTGCCGCTGGGCTGGTCGATTTTTTGGGTGTGGTGAATTTCGCGCACGGCCACGTCGTAGCCGCCAAACTGGTTCATCTTAGCCGCGATGTACTCGTTGAAATGAAAAAACAGATTCACGCCCACGCTGTAGTTGGAGGCGTAGAACAAACTGCCGTTCAGCTCCTTTGTCAGCGCAGTGGCTTCCTCAAAATGGTGCAGCCAGCCCGTGGAGCCGCACACCACCGGCAGGCCCTGGCGCAGGCAGGCCGCCACATTATCAAAGGCCGAGTCGGGGTGAGTGAACTCGATGGCCACGTCGACGGTGGCCGGGGTGAAGTCGGCGATGGTGGCCGGGCTGGTGTGCAGGTCCACAATACCGGCGATTTCGTGGCCGCGCTGGGCAGCCAGAGCGCCAATGGTCTGGCCCATTTTGCCGTAGCCGATGAGGAGGATTTTCATGTTAGTTGTCAGTTGCTCGTTGTCAGTTGTTAGTCTGAACTGCCGGCTCAAAACCTGACAACTGACAACAAGCAACCGACAACTAAAAAATTACTTCACCCGCAGCGCCAGCGAGACGCCCGGCGCCGTGGGCAGCGCCAGTGCCTGGCCCGGTACCGGCAACAGCGTCGGCTGCCAGTGCAGGCTAAGGTCATCGCTCACGTCAAAGTCTTTGAGGTGGGCATCCACCAGCGCGTCCACAATCTGCAGCCCGTAGGCGAGGCCGCAGTAGAGGTAGAACAAGTCGCGGTTGCCGCGGTAGTACACCAAGCCGCTTTGGATACCGGCAGCGCTGCCGTAGAGACGAGCCTGCGGGCCCAGCTTGTCGCTGCGCAGCAAGTCGGGGTACTGCGTCACAATGGCGTAGGCATCCACAAACTCCCGGTAGCGCATCTGGTAAAACACCTCGGCGCCCACCACCGTGCCCAGTGCCCCATACACGAGCGGCAGCTTCCACCAGCGGCGGTTATAAATCTGGCCTGCGCCGGGCAAAATGGCCGCTAGCAAAGCCGCTTTGCCCGGCCGCGTGAGGCGAATGCCCTCGTAGCCAAACGCCCGGAACATGCGCTCGGTGCGCTTGGCCGAGTCGGCGGCGGCTTTCTGGCGCTTGGCCGCGGGCGTCACCACGGGCTCGCGGCGCTCGGCGGTATCAGCCAGGATTTCGGCCGGGGTGCGGGTGGGCGTGGTAGGCGAAAACACCTGGGCCCGCCCGGCCGGGCCGCTCAGCAGCATGGCCACGCCCAATAGTACCGCCGCAATGTAGGAATACGATAGTTTCATGGGAAACCCGCTAACGAGAAAGGCCGGGGTTTTAGCGTGTTGCGCACCCGCCCATCTCCCGTAACGTCTTACGATGGATGCAGGATGTGCAGGATGCGCTGCATGTCCTCAATCGAGTCGAAGGCGATTTTGATTTCGCCGTTGCCCTTGGCCGTGGGGCGCACCTGCACGCGCGAGCCAAACCGCTCGGCCAGGTGGCGCTCGGTGCGGCGCAGCTCGGCGGCGGGTACCACGGGCTGGGCCGGGGCTGCTTTCCCGCCATCGGATTTCGTCGCGTCGGTGTTGCGGCCGAAACCACTGCGCACCAGTTCTTCCACGCGGCGCACCGACAGCTCCTCGGCCACGATTTTGCGGTACAATTCTACCTGAGCCTTGGGGTCGTCGAGCCCGATGAGCGCGCGGGCGTGGCCCATGCTGATTTCGGCGTCGCGCAGGCCAATCTGCACATCGGGCGGCAGCTTGAGCAGGCGCAGGTAGTTGGTCACGGTCGAGCGGTTTTTGCCCACCCGGTCGCCCAGGTCTTCCTGGCGCAGGTTGCACTCGCTCAGCAGGCGCTGGTAGCTGAGGGCGATTTCGATGGCATTCAGGTTTTCGCGCTGAATGTTCTCAATCAAAGCCATTTCCAGCATCTGCTGGTCGTCGGCCTTGCGGATGTAGGCCGGAATCGTCTCCAAACCGGCCAGCTTGGACGCCTGCAAGCGGCGCTCGCCCGAAATGAGCTGGTAGGAATTGGTGCCGAGCTGGCGCAGCGTCACGGGCTGGATGATGCCCTGAATCTTAATGCTGTCGGCCAGTTCCTGCAGGGCTTGCTGGTCGAAGTGGGTGCGGGGCTGGTAGGGGTTGGTCTCGATGTGCTCGACGGCGATGAAGCCCACCGAGTTGACGGGGTGCGACACGAGGCGGTCGCCGGAGCCGGGCCGCTCGCCTTTCTTCTCGTAGCTGCCCTCGATGAGGGCGTTGAGGCCGCGGCCCAGGCCACCCTTGCGTTTCACGGCCGCGGCGGCAGCCAGGGCAGCTTGCAATTTCTCTTCGTTCTTCTCTAGTGGCATAGTGCGTCGGCCGGGCCCATAAAAGGCAGTTGGCAACCGAACGTCAAATTTACGGATAGTTGGGCGAAGGGCAAGCCGGAAAGTTTGGGCGGAGAAAAACCATGAAGCGCCGAGCCATTAACTCAGAACGTCATGCTGAGCTTGCCGAAGCATCTCTACCGCAGTAGTAAATGAATTACTCTCGCAGTAGAGACGCTTCGGCAAGCTCAGCATGACGTTCTTTTTATTCTGTCAATACTTAAGCTCCCTCAGGATAAACTTGCTAAATCCGCTCGTCCTCGGCCGTCTCCTCGGTGGCTTCCACGCTGTTCTTCTCCACGATTTCGCGGGCCAGGTTGAGGTAGCTGAGGGAGCCTTTGCTCTCGGCGTCGTGCAGGATGACGGGGATGCCGAAGCTGGGCGACTCGCTCAGCTTCACGTTGCGCGGTATGATGGTGTCGAAGGCTAGCTGCTGGAAGTGCATGCGCACTTCCTCCACTACCTGGTTCGAGAGGCGTAGGCGCACGTCGTACATCGTGAGTAGGATGCCTTCGATTTCGAGCTCGGTGTTGAGGCGGCTCTGAATGATTTTGATGGTATTCAGGAGCTTGCCCAGGCCTTCGAGGGCGAAGTATTCGCACTGCACCGGGATGATGACCGAGTGCGCGGCCGTGAGGGCGTTGACGGTGATGAGGCCGAGCGAAGGCGAGCAGTCGATGATGATGAAATCGTACTCGGCGGCGAGGGGGCGCAGGGCCTCCTTCATTTTTTCCTCGCGGTTGGGCAGGTTTATCATCTCCACCTCGGCGCCCACCAGGTCGATGTGGGAGGGCATGAGGTCGAGGTGAGGCAGAATGTTGGTGGGCACGATGATGTCGTGGGCGTTGATGCCGTCCACCATGCACTCGTAGATGCTATTCTGGATGTCCTTGGGGTCGTAGCCCACGCCCGAGGTGGCGTTGGCCTGGGGGTCGGCGTCGACGAGCAGGGTCCGGTAGTCCAGGGCGGCCAGCGAGGCCGCGAGGTTAATGGAAGTAGTGGTTTTGCCCACCCCGCCTTTCTGATTGGCTACCGCGATGATTTTTCCCATGTCACTTAGTTGTTCGTTGTTCGTTGTCAGTTGCTCGGCGCTGGCTGTTCGGGCTTCGTTGCGGGTTTTTGGGGCTTACTAAGCCTCAAGCACTAACAACGACTACTAAACAAACAACAACGAATAACTAATAACTTTTGCCGTAGCATTGCACAAAGATACATTCTTTCCCTGTTCGCATGGCCCCTTTTTTGGCTCGTTGGGCTGGCTTTTCGGCTAAATGGTTTGGACTTTCGGCGGGGCTGCTGACGCTGGCCGGCTGCCACGATGCCGCCCGCCCGGCCGCCGACGAGCGCCGCGTATTCCGCTACAATCAGCCCGAAGCCCTGTCCTCGCTCGACCCCGCGTTTGCCCGCAACCAAGCCAACTGGTGGGCCGTGAATCAACTTTACAGCGGCCTGGTAGAACTTGATTCGACCCTGCTGCCGGCCCCGGCGCTGGCCCGGCGCTACAGCATCTCGCCCGATGGCCGGCTCTACACGTTCGTGCTGCGGCGCGGCGTGCGCTTCCACGACAGCGACGTGTTTGCCGGTGGCAAAGGCCGCGAGGTGAAGGCGGCAGATTTTGTGTACAGCTTCAAGCGCATCCTGGATGCGGCCACGGCCAGCACCGGCGGCTGGATTTTCCGGGGCAAAATTCTGGAGAAGCCTGACGGCAGCCCCAGCGACACGGCCTTCGTGGCCGCCAACGACTCCACGTTGCGCATTCACCTCAAAGAGCCGTTCGTGCCATTCCTGGGCATTCTGACGATGCCGTATGCCTACGTGGTGCCGCACGAGGCGGTGGAGAAGTACGGCAAGGACTTCCGCGAGCACCCGGTGGGCACGGGTCCGTTCCGTTTCAAGCTCTGGGACGAGGGCAATGTGCTACTCTACGAGCGCAACCCGGACTACTGGCGGAGCGATGAAAAAGGTCGTAAGCTGCCCTACCTCGACGCCGTGGCCATCAGCTTTTTGCCCGACCGCAAAACCGAGTTTCTGACTTTCATGCAGGGGAAGCTGGATTTTCTCTCTGGCATCCGGGCCGGCTCGCGCGACCTGATTATGCATCCGGATGGCACCATTCGGGAAGATTTCAAGGGTAAGTTCACGGTGCAAAAGGTACCGTACCTAAACACCGAGTACTTGGGCATTCAGCTCGACTCGGCTAACCTGACCGGCGAACAGGCCGTGCAGGGCCGCGCCCTGCGCGACAAGCGCGTGCGCCAGGCCCTGAACTATGCCCTGAACAAGCCCGAAATGCTCACCTATCTACTGAACCGGGTGGGCACGGCCGGCACCTCGGGCTTCGTGCCAAAGGCCTTGCCTTCGTTCTCCGAGAAGGAAGTGCCCGGTTATACCTACCAGCCGCAGAAGGCCCGGCAGCTGCTGCGCGCCGCCGGCTACGGCCCGCAGCGTCCGCTGAAGCTGCGTCTGAGCACGGTGCTGGAACGCAAGGAGATAGGAGAGTACCTGCAGAAACAGTGGGCCGACGTGGGCGTGCAGGTACAGATTGACATCAACCAGTCGGCTGCGCAGCAGGACCTGGTGGACAACGGCCGGGTGGCCTTCTTCGCCAAAAGCTGGCTGGGCGACTACCCCGACGCCGAAAATTACCTGGCCCTGTTCTACAGCCCCAACTTCAGCCCCGCCGGCCCCGACAAAACCCACTTCAAAAACGCAGCCTACGACCAGCTCTACGACCAGGCCCGCCGCACGCAGGACGTGACCAAGCGCACGGCGCTATACCAAGCCATGGACCGCATCGTAGTGGAAGAGTCGCCGGTTATTAGCCTGTACTACGACGAAGTGGTGCGCCTCACGCAGAACAACGTGCGCGGCCTCACGCCCAACCCCATGAATACTTTGCTGTTGGAGCGGGTGCATAAGGATTAGCTGTATTTCCACCCTCAAAACCTGACCGCCTATGCTAACCTTCCGCACTTCAATTCTTGCGCTGTGCCTGGCGCTGCCGCTGACCGGTGTTTCGCAGGGCCAAAAGGGCGGGCCTGGGCCAGCCACCGCGCCGCTGGTTATCGGCCAGACGTTTACCCTCCAATCCAAAGCATTGGGTGAAACCCGGCGCATCAACGTGTACTTGCCGGACGCTTACACCGACTCGGCCACGCGGCGGCTGCCGGTGCTGTACATGCCGGATGGGGGCCTGAAGGAGGACTTTCTGCACGTGGCGGGGCTGGTGCAGGTGCTGGTGGGCAACGGCACCATGCGGCCGTTTATTCTGGTAGGCATTGAAAACACCCAGCGCCGGCGCGACCTGACCGGCCCCACTACCAATGCCGAAGACAAGAAAATTGCGCCCAAAGTGGGCGGCTCGGCGGCCTACCGGCAGTTCATTCGGGAGGAATTGATGCCGCAGGTGAAGCAGCGCTACCGCACCACCGCCGAAACGGCCATCGTGGGCGAGTCGCTGGCCGGTCTGTTCGTGGTAGAAACGCTGCTGATGGAGCCCACCTTGTTCAATTCCTACCTGGCCTTCGACCCCAGCCTGTGGTGGAACAACGGCCAACTGGCCGCACAGGCCAGCACTTATTTGCAGAAAACGCGCCCCGCTGTTTCGGTGTACCTGGCTACCAGCATCCACGGCGACACCGTCGGCACCCGCCGCTTGGTGGAGCTGGCCCGCCCGCAAGCCACGCGCCTGGGCACCTGGCACTACGAGAACATGCCGCAGGAAACGCACGCCACCATTTACCACCCAGCGGCGCTGCGGGCATTCCGCGCAGTGTTTGCGCCGCCGGCTGCCGGGGCGAAGCATTGATTTAGCCAGGGGGCTATCCAATTGTAGAGACGCTACACTTCGCGCTTCTACAGCTGGATAGCCCTTTATTTATCACTCTCCAACCCATTCACCTGCCCCAGCCGGTCGAACTGCGTGGTGAGGTAGGTGAAATAGGCCTGCACGTTTTCGGGCACTGCCGACTCGGCGGTTACCTTTTTGAAGCTGCCGTCGGGCTGGCGGATGGCCACGATGGTGCTGGGCATGTCAGTCACGCCGCTCCTATACTGGGTGGCGAACGTCTCAAAATGCGCTTCTTTGGCTTGGCGCAACATATCGGCCACCACAGCAGCGGGCAGCTTGAGTTCCTTTTTGCCAATCAGTGGCACGTTGTGGCGGCCTTCGTAGGCCACGCGGCCGTCGGCGTACACCTGCATCGTATAAGCCGGGCAAGTGCCGAAGCAGGGCGTGCGCTCAAAGGTTAGCACCGGACCGGCTTCGGTGGGCGTGGCCTTTTTGCTGGCTTTCTTGGTTTTCGTTTTCTGAACCGTCGTTTTCTGGGCGCAGGCAGGTACGGAGAGACTAAAGAAGCTGAGCAGTAGGAGCAGCGGAATGTAGCGCATGACAAAGGGGAAGTTTGATGCGTGAAAGTAGGCAAACAAAAACCCGACAGAACGAAAACCGTGCCTACGGTTGCGTTCTGCCGGGTTTAATTTTTTCTGTCATCCTGAGCGCAGCGAAGGACCTTACCACGTCCGCGTCGGCTGAGCGACCCAAAACCGTTCTGTCGTCAGAAGGTCCTTCACAGCGCTCAGGATGACAGGCGTGTTACGACTTGCGTTTGGCCTGAGCTTCGCGCTCCTGCGCGGCCTTCATGGCTTCGGCAATGCGGCCTTGCAAGCCGCTGGGCTTCTTGTCTTTGTTCTTGATTTTGTTGGCGTCGAGCTGAGCGCGGATTTTAGTGTCGTCGACCAGCCCGCGGGTGATGGCCTGCTGGGCGAAGGTGATGACGTTCGACACGAAGTAGTACCAGGTGAGGCCCGAGGCAAAGCTGTTCAGCACGAACAGGAAGATGATGGGCATCAGGTAGCTGTAGGTCTTCATGGGGCCCTGCATGGCCGTGTTCATCTGGTTGCTCTGCCAGGTCATCACCAGGGTGGAGGCCGTCATGAGCAGGGTGAACAGCGACACGTGGTCGCCGTACCATTTCACGTAGAAGGGCAGCTTGATAAACACGTCGTAGCTGCTCAGGTCCTTGGCCCAGAGGAAGCTCTGCTGGCGCAGCTCAATGGCGTTGGGGAAGAACTGGAACATGGCAAACAGGATGGGCAGCGTGAGCAGTGTGGGCACGCAGCCGCTGAGCGGGCTCACCCCGAATTCCTGGTACAGCTTCATGGTTTCCTGCTGCACCTTCACGTTGTCGTCGCCGTACTTTTCCTTGAGCTGGTCAAGCTCCGGCTTCAGCACCTTCATGCGGGCCTGACTTTCGTAGGTTTTGTACGTCAAGGGCCAGGTTACCAGTTTGATGAGCACCACCAGCAGCAGGATGATGATGCCGTAGGAGCTGATGAACTGCTCCAGGAAGTGGAATACCGGCAGCACCACAAAGCGGTTTACCCAGCGGAACAAGCCCCAGCCCAGGTACACGTTGCGGTCGAACTCGGGCGCCACTTCTTTCAGGGTGTTGAAGGCGTTAGGGCCAAAGTAGAAGCGGTATTGGCCGCGACCCTGCTCCACCTCCGCCACCGGAATGCTGAGCGTGGTGCCCAGGGTTTTGATGGTAGCCGAGTCGGCCAGGTTCACGTTCGAGTTGAACGTGCCACCCGCGAAGGGCTGCTGGTCGGCGATGAGGCCGGCCACGAAGAAGTCGTGCTTGTGCGCGGCCCACTTCACTGGGCCTGCTGCCTTGATTTCCTCGGGCTTCTCGCTGGCCTCGGCCAGGGCACCCTGGTCGCCAGCGGCCAGGTAGTGGTTGATGGTGGTGTGGTTGCGGTTTTGCTTGAGGTCCTGCTCGGTCTGGCGCACCTCATCGAGGAACGAGAAGGTGAGCGGCTCTTGGGCCACTGTGCGGTCCAGGCCATTCAGGCGCAGGTCGTACTTTAGCTCGAAGCTGTTGGCGGGCAGCGTGTAGGTCTGCACAATGCTGCCGGCACCCACCGGTGCCGTGAAGGTGAGTACCGAGCCGCCATCCGTGCTTTGCGAGGGCACCGCCTGGAAGTTCAAGTCCGAGAAGCGAACCGTTTTGCCGTCCACGGTGCGGAACTTGGTATCCATGCGCGCGCTCTTGGCATCGAATATGTCCAGCGGCTTGCCGAAGAAGGTTTTGTATTTGAGCAGGCGCACGGCTGCAATCCGGCCGCCCCGCGTCGAGAGCGTCACGTCGAGGTTGGCGTTGGTGAGGTGCAGGTCCTGGGCAGGGCCAGCCGTGCTGTCGAGGGCAGCTTCCGGCGTCAGGGCCGAGGCCGGGGCGGCGGGGGCTTTGGCCGCGGCCGTAGGTGCGGGCTCTTTGCCGCCGGCTTTTTCATCCGTTTTCTTCGGGCTGAAGAAGAACAGGTACACGAGAAGCAAGGCCGAAATCAGAAAAAGGCCGGTTGCTGAATTTCTATCCATCAGTTGTTAAAGGTTGCGAAGGGGCAAAGGTACGGCGGGACGCTGCGCTTAATGAAGAATGCGAAATGAGGAATGAAATATTGAAGACGCCTGTCATCCTGAGCGCAGCGAAGGACCTTATCGCGCTTGGGTAAAAAGAATTACCTCCAGCTGTTTTGACGTGATAAGGTCCTTCGCTGCGCTCAGGATGACAGGCGTCCCAAATGTTTATTTACTTACCCCTTGCGGTGCTGGATGGCCGCCCGCACGAAGCGCACGAACAGCGGGTGGGGCTGCTCCACGGTGCTTTTCAGCTCGGGGTGGAATTGGCCGGCCACGAACCAGGGGTGCGTGGGCAGCTCAATTACTTCTACTAGGCCGGTTTCCGGGTTGGTGCCGGTGGCTTGCAGGCCGGCATCCTCGAAGCGGGCCAGGTAGTCGCCGTTGAACTCGTAGCGGTGGCGGTGCCGCTCGCTAATGTGGTTTTTGCCGTAGGCCTTGGCTGCTTTCGAGCCGCGGCGCAGGTCGCAGGCGTAGGCGCCGAGGCGCATGGTGCCACCTTTTTGGGTGATGTTTTTCTGCTCCTCCATCATAGCAATGACGGGGTTGGGCGTGAGGGCGTCCATCTCGGTGGAGTTGGCGTTGGGCAAACCCAGCACGTGGCGGGCGTACTCCACCACGGCTACTTGCATGCCCAGGCAGATGCCGAAGAACGGGATGTTGTTCTCGCGCACGTACTTCACAGCCGCAATCTTGCCCTCAAAGCCCCGCTCGCCGAAGCCGGGGGCCACCAGCACACCGTCGCAGCCGTGCAGCAGGGCGGCAATGTTTTCGTGGGTGATATTGTCGGACTGAATGCTGCGCACCGTCACCTTGCACTCGTTCTGGGCGCCGGCGTGCACGAAGGCTTCGTTGATGGACTTGTAGGCGTCGGGCAGCTCCACGTACTTGCCCACCAGGGCAATAGTCACTTCCTCGGTCGGGTTTTTCAGCTTGCCGAGGAAGTCTTTCCAGGCTTCGAGGTCGGGCTGCTGGGCGCCGCCGGTCAGCTTCAGGCGCTTAATTACCCGCTCATCAAGGCCCTCTTTGCGCATGAGCAGCGGCACCGAGTAGATGCTGTCGGCGTCGAGGCTTTCGATGACGGAGTTGATTTTAACGTTGCAAAACAGCGCGATTTTGCGGCGCATCTCCATCGGAATGGGGTGCTCGGAGCGGCACACCAGAATGTCGGGCTGCAGGCCGGCCTCGCGCAGGTCGCGCACCGAGTGCTGGGTGGGCTTGGTTTTTAGCTCGCCGGCGGCCTTCAGGTAGGGCAGCAGCGTAAGGTGAATCACAAGCGAGTCGTACTCGGGCAGCTCCCAGCGGAGCTGGCGCACGGCCTCCACGAAGGGCAGGCTCTCGATGTCGCCGATGCAGCCGCCGATTTCGGTAATGACCACGTCGAACTGGCCGTTCTGGCCCAGCAGCAGCATGCGCCGCTTGATTTCGTCGGTGATGTGGGGCACCACCTGCACGGTTTTGCCGAGGAAGGCGCCCTCGCGCTCGCGCCGAATCACGTGGTCGTAGATGCGGCCGGTGGTGACGTTGTTGGCCTGCGAGGTGGGCGTGTTCAGGAACCGCTCGTAGTGGCCGAGGTCGAGGTCGGTTTCGGCCCCGTCGTCGGTCACGTAGCACTCGCCGTGTTCGTACGGGTTGAGCGTGCCGGGGTCGATGTTGATGTAGGGGTCGAACTTCTGGATGGTGACTCGGAACCCGCGGGCCTGCAGAAGCTTGGCCAGCGAGGCGGAAATGATTCCTTTGCCGAGTGAAGAAGTGACGCCGCCGGTAACGAAAATAAATTTCGCAGCCGACGCGGAGGGGGAGGGGGTTTGGCGTTCGGGCATGACGGGAGTCAAAGGTACGGCACCCGGCGTTGGGAACCCAGCAAAACAACATGGGTAGTTGGCCGTCGGCTGGCCACGGTGGGGCTTAAACTGCTGAGTGGCTACGGCTCTGGTCGCTGGCGGCCATCACTAAAAAAGCCCCCGCCACCAGTCGGCAGCGGGGACTTGAGTTGGGACTGGAAGCCCGCTTGCGCGTTATTTAATTACCACACACTTGGTTATTGCGTGGCTGCCCGTCTGCATCCGCACCTGATACACGCCCGGGGCCAGGCCGTCGGTGGCGAAGGCCAGCGGAGCTCCGGCCGGCAGTGCGGCGGTCTGCTGGCCTACCACCTGGCCCAGTGCGTTTAGCAGTGTGGCCTGCACGGACCCCGCGCCCCAGGCAGCCGGCAGCTGAACCGTGAAGCTGCTTTGTGCTGGGTTGGGAAACAGGGCCACCTCGGCCGCGGCGGCGCTGGCAGCGGCGGCCAGGGGCGCGAAGGTGCCAGTATTGAGCAATACGCTCACGCTGTTGCCGCTCGTCGTCACGATGTCGGGGCGCCTATCACCACTCACGTCGGCCACGCCTTGGTTGCTGCTGCCGACGCCGGTGCTGAAAATGCTGACGGGGGCAAACGTGCCACCGGCCTGCCCCAGTAGCACGCTGGCCGTGCCGTTGTAGTTGCCCGTCACAATGTCGGGCCGGCCGTCGCCGTTCACATCCCCCACGGCCACGCCGCGGGGGATGGTAGTTGCGCCGGTAGCATAAGACGTAGCGGCCCCGAAGGAAGCCGGCGTCTGGGCGCGGGCCGCACCGGCCGGCAGCAGGGCCAGCACCAGAAAGGAGAGAGGGGCCGGCCGCAGCCAGGCAAAAGGAGTAGTCGTTGATGTCATACTGACGGAAGTAAAGGTGTGTGCAGGTATTTAGAAGCTTTTTTAAAGCGGTTGTGCGAACAAAAAAAGTGCGCTAGCCAATGCAGAAAGCGCAGGGGCAGCCCCGCGCTATGCCTCGTCGCTTGCCAGAGCCCTCGCTAACACACCAAGCAACGGGGCCACACGAGCCCAAACCCGCCGCCAAGCCCGAGGGTGGAACTAAACAATGCGCTGCCAATCAGGAACCCGGTGAACGTGCATGTATTTTTTGGGGAGCGCAGTGAGTCAAAGCATTGATGCGTACAGGTTTAGTGCTAGCCGGGCGAAAATAAATAAAATTGTGATTCTCAATAAAAAAGACGCAAAATCAGCCCCCCGCTAGTAGCAATCGATTGCGGAATTTCGTATATTTAGTTATGGCACATCTCATCAATCACCTCGCCCAAGCCTGGGACCTGAGCCCGGCCCATTACTGGCACCTGCGCATGCTGTGCGCGCTGTTGCTGACGCCCCTGCTGGGCGTGCTCTACGTGGTGTTGTTCGACCGGCCCCGGCGCCCCACGGCGGGCCGGCAACTGTGGCACCGGTAGGAGAAGCTTAGTGACACGAGCAGTGGGGCCGCAGGGCTCACTGTTTCGCGGGCCCGCGCCGCTGGTGTTTCTTTGAGGCGGTTAACCGTTACCGCTTTTCCATGCTCCACGAAACCCTGCTGCTCGTTCTCGGCCTGCTCTTCGTCGTCTTTTTGCTGGTGATGCTGGGGCAGAAGCTTCGTATTTCCTACCCCATTTTCTTGGTGCTGGGCGGGTTGGCGCTGAGCTTCGTGCCCGGCCTGCCGCGCGTGGCCATTGCGCCCGACCTGATTTTTCTGATTTTCCTGCCGCCGCTGCTCTACGAAGCGGCCTGGATGACCTCCTGGAACGACTTCTGGCGCTGGCGGCGGGCCATTGGGCTGCTTGCGTTTGGGCTGGTGGGGTTCACCTCGGGCATTGTGGCGGTGGTGGCCCAGGCCCTAATTCCGGGGTTCACCCTGGGGCTGGGGTTTCTGCTGGGCGGCATCATCTCGCCGCCCGATGCCGTGGCGGCCACCTCGGTGCTGCGCGGCATCAAGGTGCCGCGGCGCGTCACGGCCATTCTGGAGGGCGAAAGCCTGATAAACGACGCCAGCAGCCTGATTGTGTTTCGGTTTGCGTTGCTGGCGGTGTCGTCGGGGGTGTTTGTGTGGCAGGAAGCGGCCACCAGCTTTGTGGTGGTGAGCGGCATGGGGCTGGTGGTGGGCCTGGTGGTGGCCAGCTTCTTTTTTCTGATTCATAAATACCTGCCCACCACGCCCAGCATCAACACGGCCCTCACCTTCATGGCGCCCTATGTGATGTACCTGCTGGCCGAGGAGTTCCACTTCTCGGGCGTGCTGGCGGTGGTGAGTGGCGGGCTGCTGCTCTCACACCTTTCGCACCGCGTGTTCGACGCCAATACCCGCCTGCAGGCCAACAGCGTGTGGGCCAGCGTGAGCTTCGTGCTCAACGGGCTGGTGTTCATTCTCATTGGTTTGCAGCTGCCCATTGCGGTGGAGGGACTGGGCAATTACTCGCTGCAACAAGCCATTGCCTACGGCCTGCTGATGAGCGGGCTGGTCATCGTCATCCGGCTGCTGTGGATGTACCCGGCGGCCTTCGTGCCCCGCTTTCTGAGTGAGAAAATCCGCACCAGCGAGCCCAGCCCGGGCTGGCAGGGCACGCTGGTGCTGGGCTGGGCGGGCATGCGCGGGGTGGTGTCGCTGGCCTCGGCGCTGTCGGTGCCGCTGATGACGAACGACGGCCTGCAATTCCCGCAGCGCAACCTCGTCCTGTTCATCACCTTTGTGGTCATTCTCGTCACGCTGGTGCTGCAGGGGCTCACGCTGCCGGCCATCATCCGCTTCACCAAAATAGCCGACAACGACGACCGCATGCCCCTGGATGAGCAGGAGGCCGGTGTGCGCCTGCACATGCGCGAAGCCGCAGTGAGGCACCTGCAGCGCAAGTACTCCGCCGAAACTGAAGCCAACGAGCTTATTGCCCGCCTGCAGCAGCGCATGCAAACCGAAATCAACCTCACCGCCCGCACCCTCAACTCACTTGAAGTGAACGAGGCGGGCCGCGACGCCCTACGCCAGTACCACCTCGTGTTGCTCGACGTGCTGCAGGTGGAACGCGAAGCCCTGGCGCACCTGCGTCACCACGACAGTTTCGATGACGAAGTGCTGCGTCAGCAGGAAGCCCAGCTCGACCTAGACGAGGCCAAGGTGAAGCACATTGAGCGGTAGCGGGAAGCGGCGGGGAAAGCCACTTGCCCGATGGCACGTCATGCAGAGCGGAGGCGCAGCCGTAGTCGAAGCATCTCTCCCGCGAGAGTAAATGATTACGTTGCGCGGGAGAGATGCTTCGATAAGCTCAGCGTGACGTTCTTTTTTGCCCCCGCCGCTTGCGCCGTTCCAAACTGCCTCTATATTTGCAGCGCGCTCCCTCATACGGAGCACTTATCAAGAAAGGCGGAGGGACAGGCCCTGCGATGCCTTAGCAACCAGCAGCAATGCCAGGTGCTAAATCCTGTTCTGAATCGGCTACGGCCGGTACAGAAGAAGATAAGTCTACAAGATGCTCCCTGACTGCAGCGGTGGTGCTCTTCTGACTTGTCGGAAGGGCTTTTTTTATGCCCTTCCGGTGAGAAATCTTGAAAGTGCTTAGGTAACCGGGTGCGTTTTCGTCTCAACCACAAAAACGCCAACAACCCATGCAAGCCTCCACCCGCCTCATTCAGTCCTTCCCCGTCGACGAGCTCACCGGTGCCCTCGCCGTGCCCATTTACCAGACCTGTACGTTCGTGCAGGAGTCGCCGGGCGTGAACAAGGGCTTCGACTACTCCCGCACCGCCAACCCCACCCGCAGCGCCCTGGAGCAACTGCTGGCTGGCCTCGAGCACGGCCACTCGGCCTACGCCTTTGCCAGCGGCATGGCCGCCATCGATGCCGTGCTCAAGCTGCTTTCGACCGGCGACCAGATTGTGGCCATCGACGACATCTACGGCGGAGCATTCCGCCTGTTTGAGCACGTGTACCGCCGCTTCGGCATCGACATCGTGTACTGCGACACCGCCGATTTGGCCCAGGTGCAGGCCGCCATCACCGAGCGTACCAAGCTGCTGTGGCTCGAAACGCCCTCCAACCCCACGCTCAAAGTGTCCGACATTGCCGGGCTGGCCGAGCTGGCCCACGCCGCTGGCGCCTGGCTGTGCGTCGACAACACGTTTGCCTCGCCGGTGCTGCAGCAGCCCATTTTGCTGGGGGCCGACCTGGTGGTGCACAGTGCCACCAAGTACCTGGGTGGCCATTCCGACCTCATTGCCGGCGCCGTGGTGGCGGCCACCGAGGAACTGGGCAAGCAAATCCAGTTCATCCAGAATGCCTCGGGCGCCGTCTTGGGGCCGTTCGATTCGTTCCTGGTCATTCGCGGGCTCGAAACCCTGCACCTGCGCATTGCCCAGCATTGCCGTGCGGCTCTAGAGGTGGCCCGTTTTCTGCAAAGCCGGCCCGAAATTCAAGCGGTGTACTACCCCGGGCTGGAGTCGCACCCGGGACACGCCCTGGCCCGGCAACAGCAGCCTGATGGCTTCGGCGGCATCATTGCCTTGGTGCTGAAAGACGATACTGTGGAAGCGGCTACGCAACTGGCCACTAGCCTGAAATACTTCAAACTGGCCGTGAGCCTGGGCGGCGGCAAGAGCCTTGTGTGCCACTCGGCCTCGATGACGCACACGGCCATTCCGGCCGAAACGCGCCGTGCCGCCGGCTTTGCCGATAGCCTGCTGCGGCTGTCCATTGGCCTGGAAGCAGCCGAGGACCTGATTGCCGATTTGGCGCAGGCGCTGGATGGGCTAGGCGTGGCGCAGCCAACAGAGGTGGAAGCCGAAGCGGTGCTGGCGTAGCAAAACGTCATGCCGAGCGCAGCCGAGGCATCTCGCGTGCGCAGTGCGATTCAATCGATTCAACGATTTTGATTACTACCACACGCGAGATGCCTCGGCTGCGCTCGGCATGACGTTCTTTATTGCCTGGTGTTATTACACCAGCGTGCGCAGGGCCTCGCGGCTGAAGCCTTTCATGTCCTCAACGCGGCCCTGTTGGATTTTCTCCACCCAATCCGGGTCCACGATGAGTTGGCGGCCTACAGCTACGAGGTCGAACTCGTTGCGGTCGAGTCGGCGCAGGAGTTCCTCGATGCCCTGCGGCTGGGAGGCCTCGCCCGCGAAGCCAGCCAGGAATTCGCCCGATAAGCCCACCGAGCCCACGGTGATGGTGGTTTTGCCGGTAAGCTTTTTTACCCAGCCAGCGAAGTTCAAGTCGGAGCCTTCCTGCTCAAACTCCGGCTCCCAGAAGCGGCGCTGCGAGCAGTGGAAGATGTCGACGCCGGCTTCGGCCAGGTGCTGCAGCCAGGCTTCCATCTCCTGAGGCGTGTGGGCCAGTTTCACGGCGTAGTCCTGCTGCTTCCACTGCGAGAGGCGCAGGCTGATGACGAAATCTTCGCCCACGGCCCGGCGTACTTCCTTCACTAGCTCCACGGCCAGGCGGCTGCGCTGGGTGAGGCTGTCGCCGCCGTAGGCGTCGGTGCGCTCGTTGAGGCCGGCCCAGAAAAACTGGTCGATGAGGTAGCCGTGGGCGCCGTGCAGCTCCAGGCAGTCGAAACCCAGCCGCTTGGTATCGGCGGCGGCTTGGGCGAAGGCGGCAATGGTGTCGGTAATGTCGTTTTCGGTCATGGCCTTGCCGGTGAGTTCGCCGGGCTTGAAGAGGCCGGAGGGGCCTTCAAACTGTTCCGACGGTTTCCAGCCGGAGCGGTGCTCGGCCATCACGCCCATGTGCCAGAGCTGCGGGCCCATTTTGCCGCCGGCCGCGTGCACTTCGTCGATGACGTGCTGCCAGCCGGCCAGCGCCGCCTCGCCGTAGAAATGCGGAATGTTGGGGTCGTTGGACGAGGCCGGGCGCTCCACCACGGTGCCTTCGGAAAGAATAAGGCCCACCTGGCCCTCGGCCCGGCGGCGGTAGTAGGCGGCCACGTCGGCGCCCGGTATGCCGCCCGGCGAGAAGGAGCGGGTCATAGGGGCCATGACAATGCGGTTTTTGAGTTGAAGGGATTTCAGCGCGAATGGCGCGAACAGGGCGTTGATGGACATGCTGAGGTAGTTATTTTCAAAAGGAAAGTGGACAACAACCGGGTGGGGGTGAGGTTTAGTTTTCAGAACATCAAGCTGATTTTTGACCGTCGTGCTGCGCGCAGTCGAAGCATCTTCACCCTCCGTCTGTCCTCCTGAGCATGCTGCGGCTCAGGCAGAGACGAAGGACCCTATCCAGCCCGAGCAAGAAGTGTTCAGCGGTGATAAGGTGCTTCCTTCGTCAGCATGACAGACGGGGGGTAGAGATGCTTCGGCTGCGTGCAGCATGACGTTCTTATACTGAAACCCACTCACCAAAAGTCACCCCGGCCCCGTTTGCTGCGTAAGTTGCGGCCGATGCTACGCCCCTTCTATTTCCTGCTGCTGCTCACGCTGGGCAGTGCCCAATTATCGGCCTGCGCGCAGTCGGCCACCGACAAGCCGGCCGGTGCGCCCGCCTTAGTGCAGGCCGGCCAGCCGCTGCCCTGGCTTGATTCGCTGCTCACTGCTTCGCCCATTCTGCGTCTGCACCAGGTGGGCATGAGCCTGGCCTACGCCGACAGTGCGCGCCCGTTCTACGGCTACCAGGACAGCAAGTACTTCACCCCGGCCAGCAACATGAAGCTGTTCAGCCTCTACGCCGGGCTGCACCTGCTGGGCGACTCGCTGCCCAGCCTGCGCTACTTCTCGCGCCACGACACCCTGTTTTTCCAGGGCACCGGCGACCCCACCCTGCTGCACGGCGACGTGCCCAGCCGCCGCGCCTACAGCTTCCTGCTGAACCGGCCCGAAAAGATGCTGGCCTACTGCGACATCGCCTGCGTGACGCCCTACGGCCCCGGCTGGACCTGGGACGACTACGGCTACTACTTCCAGCCCGAGCGCGGCCCGTTCCCGATTTACGGCCACACCGTGCGCTTCTACGCCACGCCACCGGCCCCGGTGCGCGCGGCCAAAGGCGCCGCCCGGCCGGCCGTGGCGCCGCAGTCGCGGGTGCGGGTGCTGCCGCGCTACTTCGCGCCGCTGGTGGGGCCGGCCCCAGCCAGCCTGCTCACCCCCGGCCTCGACCCCGACACGCACGTCATCCGGGCGCTGCACGAAAACCGCTTCTACGTGCTGCCCACCGTGAAAAAATGGGTTGATGAAACGCCCTTCGTGACCAGCCGCGGCCTGATGCTGCGGCTGCTGGGCGACACCCTGCGCCGCGCCACTGCCAACGCCCCCTGGCGGCCCCGCCCCGCGCTGGGCGACTCCATCCGCACGCTTTACGGGCTGCGCGTCGATTCGCTCTACCGCCGCATGCTGCGCGTGAGCGACAACTTCCTGGCCGAGCAGGTGCTGCTGATGTGCAGCACCAAAATCGGCTTGCGCGACTCGCTCAGCACCGGCCGCGTCATTCGCTACGCCCGCAAAAACCTGCTCACCGCGCTGCCCGACCCGGTGTATTGGGTGGACGGCTCCGGCCTCTCGCGCCTCAACCTCGTCACCCCGCGCACCCTCACCGGCCTGCTGCTGCGGCTGCACCAGGAGCTGCCCGAGCGCCGCCTGCTGAGCCTGCTGGCGGCTGGCGGCGGGCAGGGCACCCTGCGCAAGCGCTACCACGACGCCGCTGGCCCCTGGGTGTGGGGCAAAACCGGCACCCTCAGCAACAACTTGAACGTGTGCGGCTACCTGCGCACCAAAAGCGGCCGGCTGGTGGCCTTCACCTTCATGAACAACAACCACGTGGCCGAAAGCGGCACCATGCGCAACGAGGTAGAGCGGGTGCTGCGGCAGGTGCGCGAGCGGCTGTAGGGCTGCTTCCCGGCGTATTTTGAGCAGGAATTGACCCCTACTAGCATGAAAAAGCTCTGGTGGACTTTGTTGGTATTGGCGTTGGCGCCCTTGGCTGCAGCCGTTGAAGGCTGTGCGGAGAAGTATACATGCAACGTTGATTCATCTCTGGCCCTTTTTGATGTGGAGGGCCTCTCCCTTACCGCGCAGCAGCGGGGACAACCGGTAGCGGCCGGTGAATCAGTGGTTGCGGCAGATTTACGACTGGTGCTGGAACCGCAAGTGCGCTACTACAGCCAAAACAAGGGGCCGGGCACCTGGCTGCCGGCCGCCGTGGCCTGCCCGCCCGCCCCAATGCCTGGATACAAAGGCACACGCGAAATACTCGATTCGTTGGTGGTGCGGTGTGTGTATGCCTACGATGCCAGCCATCCGGCGGGCGCGGTGGCCAATGACTTGCTGCTCCAAGAAGCTAACAGTCAGCTCTTGCCTGCGGTGCCGCCCCGCGACACCCAGCCAGACCTTTATCCGCTTGGGCTGCGCCTGCGCCAGGCACCCGCGCAACCAGGTCAGCAACAGTTCGTGGTGCGCTTCCGCCTCACCAACGGCGAATTCTACACGGCCCGCACCCCCGTTTTCACGTTGCGCTAACCGCTCGGCACGAATGCAGCCGGAAGCCTGCACCCGCGGCGAATTCATTACGCGCTTGGAAGAAGCCTAGGGGCATACTTTTTCCAACACTTGGAGATTGAAGATAGAGCAAGCGCTTCTACAGCCCCGAGTCGGACAAGGCCGTAATTGTGCCGACGCTGGCTAGCGCGTCAGCACCACTTTCTGCGTGGCTGCCACGCCCGTACCGGCTACTTTTAGGTAGTAAACGCCGGCCGCTAAATTCGACAAATCGATGTCTGCCGGCACAGAGGGGTGCAGCTCCACGGTGGTGCTCACGGGCTGCCCCAAAGTATTGAACAGCCGGGCTTGCAGGTCGTTGGCCACGCCGCCTTCGGGGGCAATGGTTAGAAGGCCGCTGGTGGGGTTGGGAAATACGCTCACCTGCAGGCCGGCGGCCACGAAAGTGGAAGTCACCACATAGGTAGTCACGGGTTCGTTCACTACGGCGTGGCCCGACTGCGGGCCCGTGGCGCCGGCCGGGATGAGGCCGTAGTACGTGGGACCGGGCGTGTAGGGGTAGGCTCCGGCGTACTGGCCGTTGATGGTGACGAAGTAGGCATAGGTGCCCTGCGGGTATTCGGGCGTCACGCAGAAGCGGCCGTTGTGCGCGTCCAAGTCGCCCCGGCCGGCCACGTACTCAAAATCTTCCACGTAGTAGCCCAGCGGTTTGGCCGTGTTGATGGCCGGCCCGGCCGAGGGGGCGGTGCTGCCGTCGGGCAGGGTGGTGCGGCTGCTGATGTTGCGCAGCCGGTACGAGGTGCGCATGCTTTTGATGGCGCCAGTGCCGTTGGCATTGGCGTAGCCGTAGGCCCCGTAGATGGGGTAGCCGTCGAAGGCAAAACCGATGATGGGGGAGTGGCGCGTGCTGTCGTGGTCGTTGTAGAGGCAGCGCGGGTTGAGGTGGTGGTGGTACTCGCCGTTGCCGGCCGGGTGGCCCAGGCAGGAGTCGAAGCTGGGGCCTTCCACCACAATGGCGTTCTGGTTCCACACGCCCGCGTTGTTGTAGCTCATGGCATCTTTGGCGTTGAAGATGCTCACGCCGTTGCTCCAGATGCCGGTGTGGCCCAGGGGCGTGACCGTGGCCGGGCCGGTGTTGGGCGCCGGCGTGCGGGTGATTTTGAACACGAAGTTCTGGTTGGTGGCCGTGTTGGGGTTGCCGGGCCAGGGGCCGATGGTGTAGGCCGGCACGCCGGTGCAGGTGACGTATACATTGGCGTTGGAATACTGCACCCGCTGCACGTTGCTGGGAATGCCGTTGTAGCCGGTGGCGCCGGTGGTGTTCACAATCCAACCGCTGACAATAGGCGTGACCTGGGCCCGCGTCAGTTGCGGAGCCGCGAGCAGGAGCGAAAAGAAAAGCAAGTAGCGGTTCCGGAGCATAGGCGTGGGAATAAGGTGAGCAGCACGAAGAGCAAAGCCTTGATATAAACCACGAGGCCGGTCGCCATAAAGGTAGACCAATCACTTGCACGGTGGTTTAAAAACCACCAGGTGCCGCCTTTGCCCGGTGAAGAGTTCACCGCGCGCGGCAGACGCTCTGTTTGGCCCGTTGGGGCTGAGAAAAGACCGAAAAAAGGCCGCCAGAGGCCCTTTTTCATTCGCTGGGAATATGCATGACTTCAGCGAGGAATGGTTGGGGTTAAGCGATGGCCGGAAATAAATGCTCGGCACGCCTAACAATTTTGTATCGCCAAAGCGGCACAGTTACCGCCGGCCACTTCCCCGACAATAGTTCTTTCCAGCGTCATGTCCACGTTTGCTTTCGCTTCCAATATCCTGACTTCCGCCCGCCGCTCAACGCTGGCTTCCCTGGGCCTGCTGCTGCCCGCTGCCGCCTTGGCGCAAGCGCCCACCATCAGCAGCATGACGCCCTCGATGGCCGCGCCCGGTACCACCATCACCATCATCGGCACCAACCTCACAAGCTTCACCTCGGTGCTGCTCAACGGCCTGGCCGTGCGGGCTACCGCCGGCGCAGTGCCCTCCACCACGGTCACGTTCATTGTGCCGGCTGCGGCCGGCACGGGCAAAGTGCGCCTGACGACGGCTGCGGGCACCGCCCTGAGCGCGGCTAAGCTGGGCGTGACGCGCCAGTCGTCGAGCAGCAACTACAGCCAGCTGAGCAGCAACGCCACCAGCGCCACGGCCGCCGGGGCCTATTCTACGCCAGTGGCCACCGACCTCGACAAGGACGGCTTGCTGGAACTGCTGGTGGGCCAGGGCGACGGCACCATGATGGACTACGAACAGACCGGCGCGAACCAAGCCTTCAGCACCACGGGTACGCTCATCACCTTCGCCACCGGCGGCACCGTGGACGTGGGCCTGTACGCCAAGCCAACGGTGAGCGACCTCGACGGCGACGGCCTCCAAGAAATCATCGTGGGCGAAGAAACCGGCAAGGTGTACGTCTACGAACAGGCCGCCAGCACCGGCACCGATGCTTTCAAGATGAGCCCGGTTAGCACCCTGTTTGCCAACCCCTACGGCGCCACCACCTCGGGCACGCCCAACGCCGGTTCCTACGCCCGCCCCACCGTGGGCGACCTCGACAGCGACGGTCTGATTGACATTGTGGTGGGCTCCAACAACGGCGCGCTGGTGCGCTACGAGCAGCTGGCCAGCACCAGCAACACCACGGCCGGCTTCAGCGCGGCCACTACGATTAAGCTGGCCGATGGCACCACAGTTCTCGACGCTGGCGACGTGAGCAAGCCCCTCATCACCGACTACGACGGCGACGGCAAGCTCGACATGCTGGTGGGCAACTACGCCGGCAACGTGCAGTTTTACACCCAAACCACGGCCAACGCCTATACTTTCAGCTTCGTGCGCAACCTGAGCGCCGACGGCACTTCTGCCACCGTCATCAACATGGGCAGCTCGGGCACCAACCCCAGCAGCATGGGCGGCTACGCTGCCCCGGCCGTGACAGATTACGACGGCGACGGCTTGCTCGACCTCTTTATTGGGAATGGCACTGGCACGGTGTACCGCTACGAGCAAACCCAGTCGGCTGCCGTGCCCACCCTCACCACGCCGCTGCCGGTGGTGCTCACGTCCTTCGCTGGCCAGGCCGCCAGCACTGGCAACCAACTGAAATGGAGCACCGCCCAGGAAATAAAAAGCGCCAGCTTCGTAGTAGAAGCCTCGGCCGACGGCAGCACCTTCGCCGCCATTGGCGAACTGGCCGCTGCCGGCAACAGCACCACCGTCCGCAGCTATGAGTTCCTCGATGCCTCCGCCACGGCCCTGAGCGCCAGCCGCCGCTACTACCGCCTGCGCCAGGTAGACCTGGATGGCACCACCACCTACTCACCCGTTGTCACGCTGACCCGCGTTTCGGCCGCCCCGGCCACTGCCGTTAAGTCGCTTGATGTTTACCCCAACCCCTTTGCCGAAACCCTCACCGTGGCCCTGCCCAGCGCCGCCGAGCCCCAGGCCGTGGCCCTGACGCTGAGCACCTTGGCCGGCCGCCCCGTATACGCTACCCGGTTCGTCCTGGGCGCTGCCCCGCAGGCCCTCGCCTCCCTGCCCGAGCTGGCCGCTGGTGTGTATGTGCTGCGCCTCACCACGGCTACTGGCATCATCACCCAAAAAGTGACTCGCCAGTAATTGTTTAGCTAAAAATCCAATGGCCTCGGTTTCCTACTTTGGAAGCCGAGGCCATTGGCATTGGGAGCGGTTCAGCCGGCGGTTGGCTTGGCGGGCCGGACCAGGGAAAAGCGAGTCCGGAAACGGGTTTAATTGGGGAAAACGCTGCCAGCGGCTGTTCAGCTCTGGAAACTGCCGGGGCGCTTAACGCCTGCCAACGCGGTTGCTTTACCTTTGCGACACTACGCCTTCAACCCCTTTTTATGCCCGCTGCCCCCCGCCTGCGCCAGCTGCGCCGCGACCGCACCGTGTTCGCGCTGCTGATGAACATCGTCCGCATCTACCTGGAAGAAAGCGACCGGCTGGCCCAGCAGCCCCAGCTGCGCAACGCCCCCGACGCCGAGCTGCTGCACCTGCAGCAAGTGGCCGACCAATGGCTGAACCTGGCCACGGCCTACGTGGTGCGCAAGCACCACTGCCCGGCCCACATTGCCATCCAGCTGGTGGCCGAGCTCCAGGCCGAGTTGAGAGCCAACATACCCGAAACGGAAGTGCGCCGCATGCCCATTGAGGCCGTGCTCACGCTGCCGCCGGGCATGCAGGCCGGGCGCTAAGGGCCTGACCGAAGCCTGCGACGCGCGCAAGCGAGTTACTCCTCGTCCACGTCGGGCGAGGTTTCAAACAGCTCGGGCTGCGTTTTGTGCAGCGTTTGGTACTGCTCGGGCGTAAGGAAGATATATCCCTCGCCGTCGAGGCAGTCGTAAAACTGGCCGGGCGCGTGCTGCTCGCGCAAGGCGCGCTTGATGATGTCCACAAAACCGGTATCGAGCCAGTCGGAACTCATTTTTAGCCGGGTAGCGTACGTTTGGGCGCCCAGGCGGAAGCCGTAGGGAAACGTGGCTTTCTCCGGCAAATCGGGGTTGAAGCCGTCCTTGATTTGGGTGGGCGCGAAGCCGCCGCGCGAAATGGCAGCCAGTGCCCGGGTGCGCTCGGCGTAGGGCGCGGGCGACAAGGCCGATTCCCAGTCGATGGGGTGAATGACATCGGGAAAACTCAGCAGCACGGCGGCGAAGCTGGTTTTGTGGCCGAGCAGGGCTTTGGCCCGCCCGCGCGCCAACTCGGCGGCCGAGAGGTGCGAGAGCAGGCCCAGGTGCTGGTAGCCGGCAATGAGCTGGTCGATATGGGCGGAGCTGAACCGGTTGTCGTGCGATTCTTTGGACAGTAAGTAGGATGCTGGCCCCCATAGCTCGCGCTGGGGCTGCGTCATGGCAATCAGGCCCAGCCGCTCGTTGCCGTACACCGATTGGGCATCGGGCGTGTAAGCGCGGTAGAGGCGCAACGCAGAGTTCTGGTCGGCCAGCCATTGGTTGAGGCTGCGCGTGAAATGCTCGCCTACTTCGGCGCCCAAAGATGGCGGGCTGGTGCCGTCTTTGCGGATGAAATCCTGCAAAAACGTGTCCTCGTATTGCCGGCCGTTGGCCCGGAAACGAATGGTGACGTTCTGGGTCAGCACTGCCGGGTCCTGGCCGTCGGTGCGCGTCGTCACCCGCAAATCGGTGTAGCGAAAACCCGGCAGTAAGGCCGGCAGTTGCGCGAAAAGCGCCGGGTACAGCGCCATCGGCTGGCGCGGCAGCCGGCGCAGGTCGAAGATGCGGCCCCGTTCGCAATACGTCAGCAAGTCAAAGGGCTGATACAGCTCATACGGCCGATAGGCCCGCACCAACTGCGCGTGCCGGGCGCCCGATAGCAGGCCGGCTTGCCGCAAGCGGCCCAACCAACGCAGCTGGACGGCTTTGTCGCGGGTGTAGGTGTTGCGGCGCTGACCCAGCTGCAATTGGCGCCGCAGCTCCTCATACACGGGGTTTTCAATGAGGCCCAGCTCGAACAAGTCGCGCGCCGTGCGGGTGCGCGTTTTGCCGAACACACTGCGTCGCTCGCCAATCCAGTGGTTCATCGCCGGCTGGGCCGACAGGGGCGGGTAGATGGTACAGCCCAATTGCCCCACGGAGTCCTCGGCGGGCACGGCTTCTTCCAGGCGCAGGCGCGCCGGCAGCTGCTGCAGATACCAGCGCTGCGCGGCCGCGGTGTCGTGATGAAAGCGCTTCAGGGCCGCCGCGTAGCGGCGCGCCAGCTGGCCGCGGGGCCGGCCGGCGGGCACGTCGGCGCTGTCGTCGGTGGCCACGAGGTCTTGCAGCATTTCCTCGTTGTAGGTTCGGTATTGAAATTCCCGCTCGAAGGCTTCGGTGCAGAACGCCAGTATGCCGGCTGGCCCGTTGGAGCTGATTTGGGTGACTTGCTCGCTGAAGAGCGAGTCGGTATCCCACACCCGGAGGCTGTCCTTACGCATCCGGCGCAGCAGCTCGGCGCGGCCTGTGGCATTCAACAGCCCGCGCTGGTATAGCTTGTCGGCAAAAGCGGCGTTGGGCCCGGCGGTTCGGCGGCCGGTCCACCACACGCCGGCTGCCAGCAGCAGCGCCAAGCCCAGGATGAGCAGTGCTTTCATTGTGAATCGGATAAAGCCGGGTTCTAAAACCTGATTTTGCTACCGTTGATATTTGCTTTTGCGCTTCACAACGCGATGTCCATTGGCGGCTTGCCGCAAAGCCTTTTGCCGTTCCTTGGCCCGTTCGGCTCGCACAAGCACGATGCGCAACAAGCCAAGACCGATAAACGGCGCGCCAATCCAGAACAGCATGGCAGGCTCGGCGGTGACGGGGCCACTGCTGCCCCGGCCGCCAGGCATTGGGAAATGCTCAACGCCGCGCCAGCGCAGCAGCAAGCCCAGGCTCACGAAAAACAAGCCCGGCCAGAACAAGAACAGGTCTTCATGAAACAGCAGACGCCCCAGCCGCGATAATATTCGGGGGCGCCACATCTTAATACAGCACCCGGAATTTGATGGTGTGCGCCACCGCGCGCAGGGCCTGAATTACTTCCTGGTCGTACTGCCGGTCGATGTCCGTAATCACGTAGCCGATGTGCTCGTTGGTTTTCAGGTACTGACCCAGGATGTTGACGTGGTGCTGGGCCAACACGTTGTTGATGTTGGCCAACACGCCGGGCACGTTGGCGTGGATGTGGATGAGGCGGTGGGCCTGTTGGGCCGGCAGCTGGATGTTGGGGAAATTGACCGACTGCTGCGTGTTGCCGGTGTTGATGTACTGCATGATGCGCTCGGGCACGAACTCAGCAATGTTGCGCTGGGCCTCGGCAGTGCTGCCGCCGATGTGAGGCGTTAGCAGCACGTTGGGCAGGCCGCGTAGCTCGTTCTCGAAGCTCTCGCTGTTCGTTTTCGGCTCGTAGGGAAATACGTCGACAGCCGCGCCGCCCAGGTGGCCCGAGCGCAGGGCGGCGGCCAGGGCGGGCACGTCCACCACGTGGCCGCGGGCGTTGTTGAGGAACAGGGCGCCTTTTTTCATCAGGGCAAACTCCTTTTCGCCGATGTAATTGGTGTTTTCAGCGCGCCCGTCGATGTGCAGCGTCACTACGTCCGATTGTTCCAGCAATTCTTCCAACGTGCGGCACTTCACGGCGTTGCCGAGCTGCAGCTTTTCGGCCACGTCGAAGTACACCACTTTCATGCCCACGGCCTCGGCCACCACGCTCAGCTGCGCACCGATGTTGCCGTAGCCCACAATGCCCAGCGTCTTGCCGCGAATCTCAAACGAGCCGCTGGCCGACTTGTCCCACTCGCCAGCGTGCATCTTCGGATTCTTTTCCGGAATGCGCCGGGCGAGCACGATGATTTCGCCTAGTGCCAGCTCCACCACCGAGCGGGTGTTCGAAAAGGGCGCGTTGAACACCGCCACGCCCTTTTTCATGGCGCCGGTCAGGTCAATCTGGTTGGTGCCAATGCAGAACGCTCCAATGGCAATCAGGCGGTTGGCGGCGTCGAGTACGCGCTGCGTCACCTGCGTTTTTGAGCGGATACCCAAGATGCTTACGCCCTCAATGCGCGCCATCAATTCGTCCTCATCGAGGCCGCCGGGCACGGTATCCACCTGGTAGCCTTCGGCCAGAAAAAGCTCTTTGGCCCGGGCGTCGGGGTTTTCCAGTAGCAGCACCTTGATGCGGTTCTTAGGGTATGATAAAGTCATGGGAAGTTTTAGTTGGTACAAAAACTCGTCGAAAGTTGGGAGAACTTCGTCGGCTTGTGCTACTACTGTGGGGCGCGTAACGTTTTCAGTGTAAGCGTAGAAACGATGGGCCAGGCCAGCTTCGCGAATCTGGTAGTCGGTATAACCGTCGCCGAGCACGTACACCGGCCCGTCCAAATCGAGCAGCACAAGCTGGCGAATCTTGCCGCCGTCGCGGCTCAGCACGTTCTGCGGGTCGCAGCCGGTGATGTTGCCGCCCTCGTCGAAGGTAAAGGTGTTGGCCAGCACGTGCTCGGGGGCAATGCCGAAGTCGGCTACCACGGGCTCGATGAACTCGCGGAAGCCGCTGCTCACCACGTAAATGCGGTCGGCAAACTGCCGGAAGAAGTTACCGTTGCGCCGGATGCTCTCGCTCACCTTGGTTTTGAGGCGGGCTACCAGCGGCGCCAAGTGCGCCCGGTTGGCCCCCAGCAGCGCCAGCCGCCGGCTTAATGATTCCTGGAAGCCGATTTCGCCGGCCATGCCCTGGTCGGTGAGGGCCCGGATTTGGGCCACGCGCTCGGCCGCGTCGGGCCGTCCGGCCAGGGCAATGTCGGCCAGCTCATCCAGCCCTTCGACCTGGGTGAAGGTGCTGTCGAAATCGAAAACGAGGTAGGGCAGGGGAGCGGCGGGGGCGGACATGTCCGCAAAGATGGGCGAGGTGCTACCTTGGCGCGGCATCTAACCGCTACTTTTTATGAAACCCGTGCTGCTGTTGCTGTTGGCTTTGCTGCTGAAATTGCCGGCCGGCGCACCGCTTAAAGTGCGCGTCACACTCAGCCCGCTAACAAAAACGGCTTATGAGCAAGCAAAGAAGGCGGCCATTGTGACCAAGCCGACGCTGACGTTCCCGCTGAAGAAGCATAAGGGGCGGATAGTGATTCCGACAGCCAAGGGCCCGAAAGTTTTCCAGGATGTGCAGAAGGCCGATGATGAAACCGCCACTACCACCTACCAGTATCTAGGCTACTTGGAGAAGCTGCGGTTACATGTGCTGCAAATTCAACTTTGGGAAACTTCTGAATATGAACTGATAGATGCTCGCGGCAACATCACGGAGCTATGGAGCCCGCCCACCTGTTCGCCACAAATGCAATATCTGATGACGGTGTCGGGCAGCTTGGAATACGAAATGATGCCCAACGGTTTGCAGTTGTTTCGGTGCGCGCCGGTGGGGCTGCAGAAAGTGTGGGAACTGGCGCCCACCACTTGGGCACCGGATGAGGCCAGCACCTTCTGGGCTTCGGAAAGCACCGTATTTATCAAACAGAAACGCTACCCCAAACAGGATGTGAGCAAGAAGCCCTACTTCACGTATGCGAAGCTCACGATTCATTGAAAACCCAAATACGAGGGATGCCCCAGCGCCTGCTTTTCGTGTACAACGCCGACGCGGGGCTGCTGGCGGTCCTGAAGGACACCTTCCACAAAATCCTTTCGCCGGCCACGTATGCCTGCGCGCTGTGCGCCGTCACCTACGGCGCCACCAGCATGCGGCCCGAGTGGCGTGCGTTCATCAAGAAGCTGCCCGTGCCGGTCGATTTTTTGCATCGCGACGAGTTTGCGCGGGCTTATCCGGTGTGGGCGGCGCACCCGTTGCCGGCCGCTTTTGCCGTAGCCGAAACGGGTGCGCTAAAGCCTTTTATCGAAGCGGAAGAGATGAATGCCGCCGACTTAAACGGCCTCATGGAATTGGTGCGCCAAAAGCTGGCGTAGGGGCAGGGCCGCGCCGTTACCTTTGGCAAGAAAATAGGCGGTTCTCGCGCTTTTTACCATCATTCTATTCCTTTTTTCATGAAATTTCCTTTTTGGCTGGGGGCGGCGCTGCTCATGGCGGGCCCGGCGCTGGCGCAGTCTCAGCAGCCGGTGCCCACGGGGCCGGCATTTGATGCCCGCGCGCTGTTCGACCCCTCTTTTATTGAGCAGTTGAGCACGCCCACGCGCACGGCCGGCGGCCAGCCCGGCGCCCAGTACTGGCAAAACGCAGCCGACTACAAAATCGACGCCCGCCTCGACGAGAAAGCGGCCCGCGTGACGGCCACGGCCAGCATTACCTACACCAACAACTCACCCGACGCGCTGGCCTTTGTGTGGCTGCAACTCGACCAGAACCTGTACCGCACCAACTCGCGCGGGGCGGCAGCTACCTCGGTGGCCGGTGGGCGCTTCGGCAACTCGGCGCGCGGCTTTCAGGGCGGCGACTCGCTGCAGACGGTGAATATTGAGCTGCACGGCAAGAAGCTCAAAGCCAACTACCGGGTGCAGGACACGCGCATGCAAATCATCCTGCCCGAGCCGATGAAGCCCAAGGGCGACAAGCTCAAAATCGACATCGCCTACGGCTTCAACGTGCCCGAATACGGCTCCGACCGCCTGGGCCGTCTAAAAACCAAAAATGGCGAAATCTTCGAAATTGCGCAGTGGTACCCGCGCATGGCCGTGTACGACGACGTGGAGGGCTGGAACACGCTGCCCTACATGGTGGCCGAGTTTTACCTCGAATACGGCAACTTCGACTACACCGTGAACGTGCCAGCCAACTACCTGGTGGGTGGCTCGGGCGAACTGGTGAACCCCGCCGAGGTGCTCACCAGCGCCCAGCAGAGCCGCCTGGCTAAAGCCGCCGGCTCGGACCAGACCGTGCTGGTGCGCTCGGTGGATGAGGTGACGCAAGCCAACTCGCGCCCCGCCGGCAAAAACGGCCGCCTGACCTGGCACTTCAAGTGCCAGCGGGCGCGCGACGTGGCCTGGGCTGCTTCGGCGGCCTTTGTGTGGGACGCGGCCAAGATGAACCTGCCCAGCGGGCGCAAGTCGCTGGCCATGTCGCTCTACCCGGCCGAAGTGGCGCAGGACACGGCCTGGAACCGGAGCACCGAGTACGTGAAGAAGAGCATTGAGTACAACTCGAAGCAGTGGTACGAATACACTTACCCGGTGGCCACGAACGTGGCCGGCATCGTGGGCGGCATGGAGTACCCGGGTATTGTGTTTTGTGGCTCACGGGCCCGCAAGGCCGGCCTTTACAGCGTGACGGACCACGAGTTTGGCCACAACTGGTTCCCGATGATTGTGGGCTCGAACGAGCGCAAGTACCCGTGGATGGACGAGGGCTTCAACACCTTCATCAACATGCTGTCAAGCAGGGCCTTCAACAACGGCGAGTATGCCAAGCAGCTGAACGACACCGCCCGGCTGGTGGCCGGCAACATCCGCTACATGGCCGACCCTGCCACCGACCCGCCCTACACTGTACCCGATGTGACCCAGCCCAATCACCTGGGCTACGCCGCCTACAGCAAGATGGGCTACGGCCTACTGCTGCTGCGCTCCGAGATTCTCGGGCCTGAGCGGTTCGACTACGCCTTTCGCACCTACATCAAGCGCTGGGCATTCAAGCACCCGCAGCCCAAGGACTTTTTCCGAACGATGAACGAGGCCAGCGGCGAGGATTTGAGTTGGTTCTGGCGCGAGTGGGTGTACAACAACTGGATTCTGGACCAGGCCGTGACCACCGTCACCTATGTGAACCAGGACCCCGCCCAGGGTGCCCTCATCACCATCGAAAACCGCGGCCAGGCCGCCATGCCCGTGACGGCCGACGTGACCGAAACCGGCGGCAAAACCACTCGTGTGAAGCTGCCGGTCGAAATTTGGCAGCGCGGCGGCACCTGGACCTTCCGCTACAACTCCACCACGCCGCTCACGCAGGTGCGCCTCAACGCTACCAAGCTGCTGCCCGATGCAAACCCCGGCAACAACGTGTGGCGTGCGCAGGTGCTGCGTTGAGTTAAAAGTTAGCAGTCAAGCGCAAAGGCGCCTGTCATCCTGAGCGCAGCGAAGGACCTTATCACGCTGGAACGAGATGTTCTGACGTGATAAGGTCCTTCGCTGCGCTCAGGATGACAGGCGCCTTTGTGTTTTACTCTTAAGCCTAACCCCGGCCCCACTTCTTATTGTACCGCGCCCCGCCAAACAAATACAGCATCAGCGCCCGTGAATAGCGCAGGATGAGCGGCGTGAGCACCACTGTGACGCCCGTGATGATGGCCACGTACACCCAGGTGTCGGGGTTGTCTAACAGGTAGTAAATCAGTACGCCCAGCACCAGGAAGGTGGCCACGTTGAAACCGAAGGTGATATACATGGAGCCGAAGTAGAAACCCGGCTCGGGCTCGAAGCTCTGGCCGCACACGGGGCACTGCGCGGGCATCTGGGCAAACTTGGTGACGTTCCAGGCCGAGGTGCTGAACAAGTGGCCGCGGTGGCAGCGCGGGCAGCGCAGCTTGGCCAGCGCCAGGGCGGTGGAGTCGACCAGCTCGTAGTTATTAAAATCGGTGGGTTCGTTCATAACCGGGCAGGGGAGGAAGACATGGCAATAAAGGCTATACGGGAGAAGGCGGCCCGCGCCCATGCGCAAGCGGCTGGTGCGGTCCCGCCGCATTAATACCCCAAACTTACCGGGGGCCGCGCCTTCGCAGCCCGCTTTCGGGGTCTTACAGAACAAATCAACGCTACTGCCGAATCGCCTCGGGCGTGCTGACAGCCCCGGCAGGTCGGTAGCTTTCGTCGTGAACGCGGGCTGAACTGGCGGAAGCAGCCACGCGGCCGCCGGTTGTACCTTTGAGATACTGCTGGGGTCTGGTTGGCCCTGACTGGCGGACGCTTTCCGGGGCGTCGCGTCAACGGGCATCGCACGTGGCGTTGGCCGTTGAGTTGAAGCCATTGCGGCTACAATCCAGCTTGGTTGACGCCCGCCAGCAGCGACTAGTTGCCTGTTCTTGTGAACATTCCTTTCTTGAACCGCTCGGCCGGATGGGCCGGGCTGCTGGGCGCCTGCGCGGCGCTGTCGGGTTTCGGCGTGGCCGAGCCTTCGCCCCGGGCCGCTGCCCCGCGCAGCCGCACGTTTGTGCTCACCAGTACGGCCACGCTGCCCGTGGCGCCCGCCGGCACCCAGGCCCTCGACCTCTGGCTGCCCGTCCCGCATTCGGATGCCTCGCAGGACGTGCGCGACCTCAAAATAGAATCGCCAGTGCCCTACAAGATTGAGAAAGGCGCTTTCGGCAACGAGATGCTGCACCTGCGGCCCGCCACGTTGCCCACCGCGCCGCTCACTGTCAAGCTCACGGCTCAAATCACGCGCCGCGAGCACCTCAACCTGCGCGCCAACGCCCCCACGGCGAAAGCCGTGAAGGAAAAGCCCGACCCCAACCTGTCTCGCTGGCTCGGCCCCGACCGCCTCGTGCCGCTCGATGCCAAAATCAAGCAGCAAGCTGAAGAGGTGGTGGCCAAAGCTGGCGCCAAAACCGACCTGGAGAAAGCCCGCGCCATTTACGAGCACGTGGTGAGCACCGTGACCTACGACAAAACCGGCCAGGGCTGGGGCCGCGGCGACATCTACTACGCCTGCGACGCCCGCCGCGGCAACTGTACGGATTTTCACGCCATCGTCATCGGCTATTGCCGCGCGGTGGGCATTCCGGCGCGCTTCAGCATCGGCCTGCCCCTGCCCGCCGACCGGGGCAAGGGCGAAATCAAGGGCTACCACTGCTGGGCCGAGTTCTACACCAAGGAAACCGGCTGGGTACCCGTTGATGCCTCCGAAGCAGCCAAAAATCCGGATAAGCGCAACTACTTCTTCGGCGCCCACGACGAAAACCGCGTTGAATTCACCCGCGGCCGCGACGTGGAACTGGCCCCCAAGCAAGCTGGCCCGCCGCTCAACTACTTCGTGTACCCATACGCCGAAGCCGACGGCAAGCCGCTGGAAGTGGCCCGCACCTACGAGTTTGCGGATGTTGCAGCGAAGTAAACCCAATCGGCTGTCATCCTGAGCGCAGCGAAGGACCTTCTCACGCTAGAGTTTCTGCCGTGAGAAGGTCCTTCGCTGCGCTCAGGATGACAGGTGGTTGGGTTACTGTTCCGTCGTCTTCGCCACCTGGGCCTGCTCCAGCGTTTGCAAGTCGTCGGCCGTCAGGCGCAGCTCGGTGGCTTCGAGCAACTCCGTGACCTGGCCCACGCTGGTGGCACTGGCAATAGGCGCCGTCACGGTGGGCGCCTGCATTAGCCAGGCCAGGGCTACCTGGGCGGGCGTGGCCTGCTGGTGGTCGGCCACGGCGTCGAGGGCGGTGAGGAGGCGCAGGCCTTTTTCGTTCAGGTATTTCTGGCCTACGCCGGCGCCGCGCGGGCTTTTTTGCAGGTCGTTCTGGTCGCGGTACTTGCCGGTGAGGAAGCCGGCCGCCAGGCCGTAATACGGAATGGCGCTGATGTTTTCTTTCAGTAGGAGCGGGGCGAGGTTCTTTTCAAAGTCCTCCCGGTCGTACAGGTTATAGAGGTTTTGCAGCGTTTCGTAACGCGGGAAGCCGTGCTGCTGGCTGGCGGCCAGCGACTCCTGCAGGCGCTCGGCAGTGAAGTTGGAAGCGCCGATGGCGCGCACCTTGCCCTCTTTCACCAGCTGGGCGTAGGCTTCCAGGGTTTCTTCCACAGGCGTGGTCGGGTCGTCTTTGTG
The DNA here is from genome assembly GCF_015694735.1 of Hymenobacter properus. Lineage (GTDB taxonomy): Bacteria > Bacteroidota > Bacteroidia > Cytophagales > Hymenobacteraceae > Hymenobacter > Hymenobacter properus. The sequence continues at coordinate 1,267,613 of NZ_JADQDP010000002.1, forward strand.
CGACTGGTAGAGGTCGATGTAGTCGGTGCCGAGGCGGCGGAGCGAGCCTTCCACGGCGCGCAGGATGTAGTCTTTTTTAAGGCCTTTGTTCTCCGGGTTCACCTCCCAGCCCACTTTAGTGGCAATAATCACGTCGTCGCGCCGGCCGCGGCGCTGCAGCCACTTGCCAATGATGGTTTCCGACTCGCCGCCCACGTGGCCGGGCACCCACACCGAGTAGCCGTCGGCCGTGTCGATGGCGTTGCCGCCGGCGGCCACAAAGGCATCGAGCACGGCAAAGGAAGTAGCCTCGTCGATGGTCCAGCCAAAGACGTTGCCGCCCAGCATGAGGGGCGCAATTTGCAGGCCGGAGCGGCCCAGTTCACGGGTTTGCATAGCAGTTTGAAGCGTCAAGGAATGAGATTCGCTAACCGCAAAACTGCGCCGAAGGTTAGGCTCCGGCCCCCGGTTCGGCTACCAGCACCCGCCAGCCGTGGGCGGGCACGGCCAGCGGCTGGCCGTCGCTCAGCACCACCGGGTCGCCGCTGAACAGGTCGCGCCAGTGGCCGGCCACGGCGGGCAGCGTACGCTCCTCGGCGGCGGTGTTTACGGCGCAAAGCATGGCCGCTTCGCCCTTGGCCCGCGCGAAAGCGTACACCTCCGGCGGGCCGGGTAGGCGGTAAAAGTGGCTGCTGGGGTCGCCATTGCGCAAGGCGGGGTGCGTTTGCTTGAGCTGCAGCAGGCGGGTGTAAAAATCCTGTAGCGGGTAACTGTTCCAATCTATTGTATCGCGGTCGAAAAAGGCCAGGCGGCGGTTTAGGGCGGCTTCCTGGCCGGAATAAAGCATCGGCATGCCCGGCAGCAGGGCCGTGAGCACGGCGAAGGGCAGGGCCAGCGGGCCCAGGCGCTCGTACTCGGTGCCGTCCCAGCTGTTCACGTCGTGGTTGCTGGTGAAGTGCATCAGGTACACGCTGGGTGGGTATTTCTCGCGCTCAGCGGCCAGGTAAATATCAATATCAGCCAGCGGGGCGTGGCCTTCGGCAATGCGGTCGAGCAGGTAGTGCAAGCGCAGGCCGAAAGTCATGTTGAAGGCCCGCTCCAGCAGCCGCGTGTCGGAGTTGAATTCCTCCCAGGTCAGCCCGCCCGAGGGGTAGAGTTCGTCCCATTCGGCCAGCATAAATACGGGCTTGATGGCGTCGAGCACGGGGCGGGCCTCGTCCCAAAAGTCGGTGGGTACCAGGCCGGCCACGTCGCAGCGGTAGCCGTCGATGTCGGCTTCGCGCAGCCAGTAGGCCAGGGCTTCGGTCATGTACCGGCGCATTTCCTGGTTGGTGTAGTCCAGGGCCACCACGTCGGTCCAGTCGGGCACGGGCGGCACCAGCTGGCCGTTGGCGTCGTGCTGGTACCAGTCGGGGTGCTTGGTGATGAGGGCGTTGTCGCGGCTGGTGTGGTTGGCCACCCAATCCAGAATGACCTTCATGCCCAGCCCGTGCGCCGTGTGCACCAAGTGGCGCAGGTCTGCGAGGGTGCCAAACTCGGGGTTCACCCCAAAGTAGTCGCGCACGGCGTAGGGCGAGCCCAGTGAGCCCTTGCGCCCCACTTCGCCAATGGGGTGCACCGGCATCAGCCACACAATGCTAACGCCCATTTCTTGCAGACGTGGCAAGTGGGCCTCGAAAGCCCGAAACGTGCCCTCCGGCGTGAAATTTCGAACGTTGACTTCGTAGATGGTGGCGTGGGCGGCCCACTCGGGGTGGGGCACGGTGAAGCGCGGGGCAAGCGGGTGGTCGTGGGGCATCAGCTGGGGAGGTAGCAACGAGGTTTCGCTACGCGGCCAGGTTGCTGACGGTTGCCAAGGCTTACCGCTCGTAAAACTCCAGCGGCAATCCGTCGGGGTCGCTGAAAAAGGTGAAGCGCCGGCCAGTTAGCTCATCCGTGCGAACGGGCTCGCAGGGCACGTTGTGCGCTTCCAGGTGGCGGATGGCGGCCTCCACATCGGGCACCGCAAAGGCCAGGTGGCGCAGGCCCGCCGCCTCGGGGTAGCTGGGGCGCGGAGGCGGGCTGGGAAAGGAGAACAGTTCGATAACATATTGCCCATTCACGGCCAAATCGAGCTTGTGCGAATCGCGCGCCGCGCGGTAGGTTTCGGCCAGGATTTCCAGGCCGAGTACCTCGGTGTAAAACCGTTTCGAGGCTGCGTAATCGGAGCAAATGAGGGCCACGTGGTGCAGGCCGAGCAAAGGCAGCATGGTAAAGCTTTAGGAGGGGTAGAAACGCGTATTTGCGTCTCGTCGGTGGTCGATTTTGCGTAGCGACGCGGCGCAAATATGCGTCTCTGCACCCCGACAGTTACTAAGATTAAAATACCCCGCTGCTATGTCCGAATCACATCGGTATCAACCGGCACGTAGCCCAGCTGCCGGCTCATGCTCAGGCACTGGCCTTTGTGGTGAAACTCGTGGGTGATGACGTGGGTGAACAGCTGCAGCGGCGAAAGCAACAACGGTGCCGGGTGCCGCGGCGATGCAAAACGCTGCGTGGTCAGCCACTGCCCGGCAAACTTCTGCCGAAACTCTGCCACCAGCGCATCTACGGCCGCAAACAGCGCCCGCACGGCGGCCACGTCCGGTGCCTGTTCGGGTGGCCGGCGCGCCAGCGGGCGGCCCAGGCCCACCTCGCCCAGCCAGGCTTGGTAGCACTCGGCCACGTGTACCAGCAAGTCGCGGATGCTGCTGTGGTTGAAGCCGGCCACCGGCGCCACAAAATGCGCCGGGCTGAGCGTGGCGCAGTAGCGCAGCAGCGCCGCGCGGGCCCCGCGAATCAGGTCGTATTGTTGGGCGAAGGCGGCGTCCATGGGAATTGGCTTTGAATCAAAAACGCTTGCCATCCTGAGCGCAGCAAAGGACCTTCTCACGGCTAACCTATCGCTATTTAACGTGAAAAGGTCCTCCGCTGCGCTCAGGATGACGGAAAATAAAAAGAAACGCCGCAAATCAGGGCCGTTTCCTACACGAAACGGCCCTGATTTGCGGCGTACGTCGCAGCGAAGAAAAACGCTTAGTTTACCTTGTTCAGCAGCTTGCCAAGGGTGTTTTGCAGCTCCTCGCCGCGCAGGTTGGTGGCCACGATTTTGCCCTGCGGGTCGAGCAAAAAGTTCTGCGGGATGGCTTGCACGCCGTACTCCTGAGCGGCGGCGTTGTTCCAGAATTTCAGGTCCGACACCTGCGTCCAGGCCAGGCCATCTTTCTCGATGGCGCGCATCCAGGCTTCGCGGGCACCTTCCTTGTCGAGCGACACGCCTAGGATGGTAAAGCCTTTGTCCTTGAAGGCGTTGTAGGCCTTCACCACGTTGGGGTTTTCCTGGCGGCAGGGGCCGCACCAGCTGGCCCAGAAGTCAATCAGCACGTACTTGCCGCGCAGGCTGCTCAGCTTCACGGGCACGTTGTCGGGGGTGTTCTGGGTGAAGTCGGGCGCCACGGCGCCCACGGCTACTTTTTGCAGGCGCGTGATTTGTTCCTCAATGCGCTTGCCCCGTACCGAGTTGCGCAGGCTGGGGCTCAGGCCTTGGTAGAGGGCCGCATACGACGTCACGTCGGGCACCGAGCCGCCCACGTCCTGCAGCACAAACAAGCTGTAGCGGGTGTCGGGGTGGGCCTTTAAGTAGGCGGTGCGGATTTGTTTTTGTTCGGCCTCGATGGGGTCAAGCTTGGCTTCGAGCTGCTTGATGTAGGCCGGGTCTTTGCGGGTGGCTTCGGGCTGGGCGCGGTATTCTTTAATGTAGGCCTCGTACCGGTCGTCCGACGATTTCAGCAGGGCGGCCAGCTTGGCTTTCTCGTCATTGAGCGGCGTGCCGCGCACCACGGCCTTGGTGGCCGAGTCGGGCATGCTGACGGTGATGGTGCCCTGCTCCAAAAGGAAAAAATCCTTGGTCGCGTCCTTCGATTTGGCCAGGGACGTGCCGTTGTGGCTCAGGATGAGCGTGGCGCGGCCCGGCTCGTTCACCGCCCCCTTGAACTCGAAGCGACCATTCTTCACGGCCGCCGAGTCGACCAGCCACTTCTGTGCGTTCACGTAGCGCAGGTAGGCTTTGGTGACGTTGGCTTTGGCGCCCACGGAGCCTTTCACCACAAAATTCTCGGTGGGGGCCTGCGCCTGGGCCAGGGCGGGCAGCAGCGCCAGCGCGCCGTAAACAAGTTTTTTCATGAGGGTAATGCAGAAAAGGGTTGGATTGATTAATAAGCTGGAAAAGAACGTCATGCTGAGTACAGCCGAAGCATCTCTACTGCAATAGCAAATCCTGTCGATTGGATTACTGCCGCGGTAGAGATGCTTCGGCTGCGCTCAGCACGACGTTCTTTAACACGACCTTTCAGGTCCTAAATATAGGCGAACGTCGGCCGGAATGGCCAGGCTTATTCGCTCACCCAGCGGGTTTTGTCTTGTACCGGCCCGCGGTGGCCCGGCGCGGAGGGCACTTCCACGTAGCCCAGCTGGAAAAACCCCAGCAGGCGGTCGTCGGCGTCGAGGCCGAAAAAGGCCTTGGCCTCGTCGGTGTAGGTGATGCCGCCGCTGCTCCAGTAGCCGCCCAGGCCGTAGGCATGGGCCGAGAGGTGCAGGTTTTGCACGGCGCAGGCCACGGCCTCGATTTCCTCGATTTCAGGCAGGCGGCGCTCGGTGCGCTTCATGGCCAGGGCGATGACGTGCGAGCACAGCGGCGGATTGCGGCGCAGGTTGGCGTGCTTGGCGGCTTTGTAGGCCGGGCCGGCGGTGCGCTCGTACAAATCGGCCTGAAAATCGGCCAGGCGCTGCAGGCCCGCGCCCGTGAACACAATGAAGCGCCAGGGCTCGGTTTGCTTGTGGCTAGGGGCCCAGTTGGCGTTTTCGAGCAGCTGCCACACGGTGGAATCGGGGATGACGCGGCCGGGCGCAAACTGCGGAATAAACGTGCTGCGCCGCGTGCGGATGAGGCGGTTGATTTGCTCGGTGTCGAAGAGTTCGGACATGCGGAAGCCAGAAAGGTGAATCAACTAAACCGACGGCCCGGGCGGAAGGTTGAAACGCTGCGCAGCCGGCAGCCCGCGCCTCTGTGCCACTCAGCAACCTACGCCACGCGCCGGCCGGTGCGGGTGGGCAGCCACTTGTCGCAGCGGCACACCGGGCAAGCCAGGGCGGGCGTGGGCGCCAGCGTTTCGACGTGGCCGCACTCGGAGCAGGCGTAGGTGCCAGCTTGCCCGATGACGCTGAGCGGGTTTTCGCGCAGCTCGGGCAAAATGGGCAGGCCGGGGCGCACGTCCTCGTCTTCGTAGAAGAAGGCGCTGATTTGGCCCGTGGCTTCAATGTAGGCCATGCGCACCTGGCCCAGGTGCTCCACCTGCTGCTGCCGCAGCTCGCCGAACAGCTCCTTGTGCGTGAGGTTCTGGTTGCGCAGGGCTTCGTGCACGAGGGCGCCATCGGCCACCAGCTTCACCGGTTTGCCCTCCAGCCAGTCGCTGAAGCCCGGCGCCCGCTCGGTGAGGCGGTTCAGCAGCACGTAGAGCAGCATCACCACCGCAAACACCACCACGATGTGCGAAAGGGCCACGTCGTGGTAAAACATGGCGTCGCCCGAGGCCGAGCCCAGCGCCAGAATGATGCTCAGCTCAAACAAAGAAAGTTGCCGCACCCCGCGCCGCCCGGTGATGCGCAACGCCGCCAGCGTGAGCAGGTAAGTGATGAGGCAGCGAAACGCCACTTCCAACAAAAACAGGGGCGGAGCGTCGGCCGACCACAGCAGGCGTTGCCAGTCGAAGGGCGTGATGGTTTCGGCAAGCAGGGGCATGGGCTGGGAAAAGAATAGTATCCCAGCTACTTACTCATTTGCCGGCTTTTCGTTCCCAAACCTGGTAGCCGTGCGGCCATAGCGTGACAGACGAGGCGGCGCTAAAGCCGCCTTTATCTTGCCCCACTGTGGCAAAAAGCCGCTGGTAAGGCTGGTCGACCATGGCCACGGCCGGCAGCTGCACCTGCTGCGGCTGGTCGCTCAGGTTCACGGCCACTAGCACGGCGGCGGTACCTTTCTGGCGCTCAAAAAACACGGTTTGCGGCGGGCTGGGCAGCAAGCGAAACTGGCTGGCCGCATCGAAATTATGCAAGGCCGGGTGGCGCTTCTTGAGCTGCAGCAGCGTGGTGTAAAAATCCTGCAGCGGGTAGCCATTCCACGGAATGGTGTCTTTGTCGAAGAAACGCAGGCGCTTTTTCATCGCCGCTTCCTGGCCGTTGTACAGCATCGGGATGCCGGGCCAAAGCGTGGTGAGCACGGCCTCGGGCAGGGCGTTGGCCCCGAGGCGCTCGTACTCGCTGCCGTCCCAGGCGTTGATGTCGTGGGTGCTGGTGAAAGTCATCAGATTCACGCCGGGCGGGTACATGCGGCGCTCGGCGGCCCAGTAGCGGGCCAGCTCAGTGGCGGGCTTCTGGCCCCGCCCAATGCTGTCGAGCAGGCCGTGCAAACTCAGGGCGTAGGTGGCATCGAAGGCCTTTTCGAGCAGGCGGGTGTGCGGGTCGAACTCCTGCCGCGAGATGAAGGTGGGCGGAAAAAGCTCGTCCCACTCGGCCAGCATAAACACGGGCTTCACCTTTTCCAACTCGCGGCGGGTGGCGTTCCAGAAGTCGGTGGGCACCAGCCCGGCCACGTCGCAGCGGTAGCCGTCGAGGCCGGCGGTTTTCACCCAATACACCATGCTTTCGGTCATGTACTGGCGCAGGGCGGGCTTGCGGTAGTCGAGGTCGATGACGTCCTGCCAGTCGGCCACCGGCGGGCGGAAGTTGCCTTTCGCGTCGCGGGTGTACCAGTCGGGGTGCTCGGTGGTAAGCGGGTTGTCCCAGCTGGTGTGGTTGGCCACCCAGTCCAGAATGACGTGCAGGCCGAGGCCGTGCGCCGTGCGCACGTAGTGCTGCAAATCGGCCAGCGTGCCCAGGTCGGGGTTCACGGCGCGGTAGTCGCGCACGGAGTAGGCGCTGCCCAGCGTGCCCTTGCGGTGGCTGCGGCCGATGGGGTGAATGGGCATGAGCCACACCACGCCCACGCCCATTTTCTGCAGGCGCGGCAGGTCGGCCTCGGCCGCCCGGAAAGTGCCCTGCGGCGTGTACTGCCGCACATTTACCTGGTAGATGCTGGCGTTGGTGGCCCAGGCCGGATGCCGGATGGTGAAGGCCGACGAATCGGCACCGGCGGGCGGCGCCGGAGCCTTCGGGGTGGTGGTTTCGGCGGTGGTGCTGGTCGTGGATTTGGGGTCTGACTGGCAGGCGCCCAGCAATAGCAGCGGCAGGAGCAGTGCCCGCAACGGGCAGGGAACGGCATAAGGCATGCGGCAAGGTAAGGCCGCGTCTGATAGCTAGCCTAGCAGCCGGGCCCGGCGCTATTTTTCCGGAGTGTTGCTTTCCGACACCAGCCCGCCCAGAAAATCCCCGTAAACGAATTTATTCAACTGCCCTTCCGAACTGGGCAAGCCCACAATGTCCATCAGCGTTTGGTACTGCTCGGCCACCCGTTCCCGGTCCTCGGTATCCAGCTCGGCGGCGTCGATTTGGGCCAGGCCGGCGGCCATGGCCTGCAAATACTGCTCCTGCGTGGGCTGGGCAGCACTGATGCGAATAAACTCATCGGCCGATTGGTTGAGCACCGCGTTGAGTACCGGCCGGATTTCCGCCGGCCAGGCGCCGGTGTACACTGAGTCTGCGTCAAATTTAGCCTGGGCCTTGAAGGCGTGTAGCTGCGGCAGCGCAGCAGCGGGAAGGTGCATGGGATGTTGGTTTTGTGAACGACAGGACGGAAGGAGGAGCAGCGCGGCAAGAGCCGCAAGGGGTAGCAGGCGGAGCAAAAAAGCCATGGGCCAAAGCTAAGCGTTGGAGGGCGGGGGCCGCCGGCCCGGCCATAAATCCCCTTCAGCTCAGCTACAGAATCGGGAGCGACTTTCGCAACTTCTGTTTCGGCCCTGCGGTATCCGCACCGTGGCGAGGGGCACCTTCCTTTTCAGCTTTATGCATTCCTTCTGGTTGCGCCTGCGCCACGCCCTCCGGGCCCACAAACTGCTGCTGCTGGCGCTGCTGGCCGGGCTGGTGCTGCCTTGGGTAGTGTTTGTGAACGTAGCCGAGGACATCTGGGAGTCCGGCGGCTTTGTGGGCGACAAGGCCATTCTGGAGTTTTGGCATGCCCACGCCACGCCGGCGCTCGACCGGCTGGCGCTGGCCTTCACCGCCGCCGGCGACCCGCTGCCCATGAGCCTGCTGGCCCTGGCCACCACGCTGGCGCTGGCCCGGTGGGGGCGCCGCCCGCAGGCGTGGTTTTTCGCGCTGTCGGTGGGCGGGGCCATGCTGCTGAACCTGCTGGTGAAAGTACTCTTCGCCCGGCCTCGGCCCGCGCTGTGGGTCAGCCTGAAGCCCGCATTCTACTACAGCTTTCCCAGCGGGCACGCCATGGGCGCGGCGGCCGTGGTCACGGCCCTGGGCTTTTTGCTGAAGCGGCACCGGTACCGAGGGCTAGTTTGGGGACTGGGGCTGCTGTTTGCGCTGGGCGTGGGCTGGAGCCGCTTGTACCTGGGCGTGCATTACCCTTCCGACGTGCTGGCCGGCTGGACCGGCTCGGTGGGCTGGGTGGCGGGGCTGCACTTGCTGTTTTCGCCCGAGTTCCACCGGCTGCGCCGGCTGTGGCGCGCGGCCCTGCACCGCCGCTGGCCCCGGCTGGTGGCCCCGCCGGCCGATGCTCCCGCGGCCACGGCTTAGCTGCGCAGAGGTTTATTTGCAGCCTTTCCAGCCCTGCTGCTCGTTTGATGACGCCCTCTTCGCCATTCACTTTCAACAAGCTCGGCCTTTGGGCGCTGCTGGGCCTGGCGTGGGCGGTATTCGGGGCGCTGGCCGTGGCCGTCGTGCGCGCCGGCGGGCCCGGCTGGGACGCGCCCATCCTGCTGTTCTGGCACCGCCACGCCACCCCCGTGCTCGATGCGCTGGCCGTTTTCCTAACCATTGTAGGCAATACCGGGCCCATGGTGGGGGCGGGCGTGCTGGTGCTGCTATGGTTGCTGCGGCGCCGGCAGTGGCGGGCCGCAGGCTTGTGGACGCTTTCGGTGGGCGGCTCCATGCTGCTCACGCAGGTTATCAAGGCGCTGGTGGCGCGGCCGCGGCCGTCGCTCTGGCTCAGCATCCGGCCCGAGCACACGCTCAGCTTCCCCAGCGGCCACGCCATGGATACGGCCGCCCTGGCCACGGCGCTGTTTTTCCTGCTGCCGGGCCGGCCGTGGGCGGGGCGGCTGGCGGCGCTGTTTGCGCTGGCCGTGGGCTGGGCGCGCATGTACCTGGGCGTGCACAACCCCTCCGACGTGCTGGCCGGCTGGTGCGCCGCCGTGGGCTGGGTGCTGCTGGTGCAGCTGCTGGCTGCGCGGGTTTGGCCCGAAAAGGCCGCTTTTTAAGTCGCCTTCGTTAAGCCCGGCGCCGCGGCCTCGTACCACACGCAGCGGGTACCGCCCTCCAGAAACTCGTTGCCCTCCCGCAAACCAATCTTGGCGAGAATGCGCCGGGAACCCACGTTTTCTGCATCGGCATACGCACAGATGCGCGGCAGCTTCAGGGTTTGAAACCCATGGTCGAGCCAGGCTTGCGCTGCTTCGAAGCCGTAGCCCTGGCCCCAAAACTGCGGCCGAAACCGGTAGCCAAGGTCGTAGAAATCGTGCTGGCCGTTGATGGGGCCGGCTACCAGCTTCAATCCGGCCCAGCCCATGAATTCGCCGGTGTCGCGCAGCAGCACCGCCCAGCGGCCGATGCCGGTGGCCGCGTATTGGGCCTGAATGAAGGCGATGGTATCGGCACTTTGGCTTAACTCACTCACCATCTGGCCGCCCACGCCGCCGAGGTAGCGGTGCACGGCCGGGTCCGAGTCGAGCGCAAACATGCCCGGCGCATCAGCAGCCGTGAGCGGACGGAAGTGTAGGCGGGCGGAATCGAAGGGCTGTGCAGTAGGAAGCATGAAGTGAGAAAGCGGTGGGTTTTGAACAGTCAGCGGCGGTTAAGGCACCAGCTTTTTAGCCGCCAACGCCTTTAGCGTAGTTTCCAATGTCGCCGCCGCGGCCGGGTTACTCGGATGCGGGGCATTGGCATCAATAATAAGACCGTCGGGGCCAATAAGCCAGCATTGGGGCACCCCCCGCTGCTCCCACAGCCGGCGCAGGGCGGGGTCAGTCAGCTCGCCCAACACCTGCATTTGGTTGGGCGCCTCGGCCAGGTGGTCGGCGGCCACAGCCCGGCGCCAGGCTGCAGCATTGGCATCAATGGAAAGGCTTACAAATACCACCTGCCGGCTGCGGCCGGCAAACTGCGCCTGCAAGGCCCGCAGGGCGGGGGCGTCGGCCCGGCAGGGCTGGCACCAACTGGCCCACACGTCTACGTACACGAGCTTGCCGCGCAGGTCGGCCCAGCGCACGGGCTGGCCGTTCAGGTCCGTCATGCCAAAGCTTGGCGCGGGTTGTTGGGGGCGGGTGCCGGCCAGCTCAGCGGCCCGTTGTTTCAGCGCCCTGCGCAGCTCAGGCGTGGCCCCCTGGGCCTCAAAGTCGGCCAGCCGGGCGTCGAAGTCGGCCGCGATGCCGTGCCGCAGCAGGTCATCAAGCACCTGGGCCAGCACGTAGTTGCGGGTGGTGCCGGCAGGCAGCACCTGCCGCGCCGTGTCGTAGGCCCACGAAAACTGGGGGGTTACAAACGCGGGAAACGGCAGCTGCTGCCGCCGTTCGCGCAGCAGGTAGGTGGCGTAGTAGTGCGCAAACTGCCGATAGGCCGGGTGCGCCAGCAGCGAATCTTGCGGCAGCGGCAGCTCGGTCAGGAAGCCGTAGTAGGCTTCGGGCATGGGCCGGACCACGCGGCCCTGCGGCCATTTGTCGTATTCGTAGCGGTGGGTCGATGTAAGCAGGGCGTGGCCCCAGTCGTAGCGAATGGCCGCAGCTTCCTGGCGTCGGAGGGCGGGTGGCAGCGGGTGGGCGCGGTCGGCAACGCGCAGCCCGGCTTCGGCCCGCTGGCGGTAGTGGTCGGCCAGGGCGCGTGTCCGGGCCGGGTTGCGGGGTTCGGGCCGGCCCTCGGGCGCGTCGTTGAAATGACTGGTGCGGGCCCGGCGCTGGGCGGCGCGGTAGTAATTTATGGATGCGTCGGGCCCGGCAAAGCCCAGGGTTTGGTTGAAATGACGGGCGTCCACGGTTAGCGTGAGGGTGTCGCCGGGCGTGAGCCACACGTCGGTGTAGTGCCTCGTCCGGTCGGGGCGGCCCAAGCCCCACTGAGCCGCCAGCGGCCGGGGCAGGCTGTCGAGCACAAACTGGAACTCACCCTGCGGACTCAACCGAACGTGTTTGAACACCGGCGTGGGGTCGAGCAGATTTCGCGACCAGGCCAGGAACACCGCAGAATCTTTAGCGTGCAGCACCCGGCCCCGCAGCACGGCGCGGGCAGCAGGCTGGGCCGCCACGCGCCCACAGCCGAGCATCAATAGGCAGCAAAGCAATTTCCTAAACAGGCTCATAAGAGTGGGTAAGCCGGTGTTTACTGCGCCACAATCAGCCGCTGGTGTTGGCCAGCTACTTCGGCCGTGTACACGCCAGGCGGCACGGGCTGGCCGGCGGCGCCGCGGGCGTCCCAGGCCAGGGCGTGGGGGCCGGGCGCGGCCGCCAGCGGCAATGCCCGCACGGTGCGGCCCTGCGCGTTGCGGATAAGCAGTTGCGCCTCGGTAGGGCTGGAAGCGTGGCGGGTGAAGTGCAACGTGGTGCCGCCGGGCCCAAAGCTGCGCCGGTCCGGTGCTTCCAGTGTCAGGGTTTCGGGCGCGGCGTCAGAAGCGGGGGAGGCCAGAATTTTTAGGCCGCGCATGCTCACGGCCACCCCGGCGTTCATCAGGAAGTGCACTTCCAACTCGTGCGTGGTCGGGTTGTAGGCGTAGCCTTCGGCCGGCACAGGCTTCTCGTCGAAATAGATGGCCGTGGGCGGGGCGGCCACTCGCTGCACCAGCAGCCGCAGGTACCGGAACACCGGCTGGCCGGGGTATTCGCCGTTGCTACTCAAAATCACGTCGGTTTGCTCCGGCGTGCAGAAGCCGCGCATGGTTAGCGTTTCGTACTGCCGCCGGGCCAGCGCCTGGGCCGAGTGCCCATCGTCGTCGTACATGGTAAACTCCGACTCACTCGCCTGCGGGTCGGGGTAGTAACGCAGCAGCAGGGTATCGGGGCGGTAGAAGGCGGTGCTGGGCCGGTAGGCCGTCATCGGCAGGAAGGCGCCGCCCCGCACCAATAGTGGCGGGTGGGCCAGCGGTGCAGGCACGCCCACGGTGCCGTTGCCGGGGTAGGCTTGGTTGGTGTAAAAATCAATCCAATTGCCGTTGGGCAGCACCACGTTGCGCCGCCGCTGGCCGGGGTGCAGCACGGGCGCCACCAGCAGGCTGGGGCCGAGAAGGTATTGGTCGTTGGCTGTAGCCAGCTGCTGGGCCACCAGCGAATCTTCCGGCGAGGGCGGCAGGCTAGGGAGCGAGGGGTAACGGTTATTAAAATCCATGGCCCGCACCAGCGGCAAGCCCCGGGTCGTGTTCAGCCAGGCCAGCGTGTAGAGGTAGGGCAGCAACTGGTAGCGCAGGTGCACCGCGGCGCGCACGCTGCTTTTGTAGGGGTCGGGGTAGAAATACGGCTCCGGCGGCACATCCGAGGCGTGCGGCCGCAGGATGGGGCAGAGGCTGGCCATTTGCAGCCAGCGCGTGTACAGTTCCGGGTCGATGCCGCCCACGCAAAAGCCGCCCGCGTCGGAGTGCATGTAGCCCACGCCGCCCTGGCCCATGCCCAGCAACACGGGCACCTGGGCCTGGTATCCGCTCCAGGAGCGGTTGATGTCGCCCGACCACGGAAAAACGGAGTTGCGCTGCATGCCCGCCCAGCCTGAGCGCGCCAGGTTGAACAGCCGCTCGTTGGGGAAGTCCCGGGCGTAGCCTTCGCTCAAAATGCCGGCCCAGCTTTGCCCAAAGGCATTGTGCACGACGCGGGCCGGGCCAGCCACGTGCTGCATGGCCGCGGGGTGGTTTTCGGGCTCGCCCAGGTCGCTCCACCAGCCGGCGGCGCCCTCCTGGTGCAACTTTTTGTAATAGCCCCACAGCCAGTCGCGGGTCTGGGGCTTGAACACATCCAGAATGCTGGCCGGCCCCGCCCAAAACGACGCCACCGTGTACGGCCGCCCTGCCGCCGTGGTGCCCACCAACCCCTGGGTGCGCACGGTCGAGTCGTTGCGCGAGGTGCGCATCACGTAAGGCTCCGAGATGAGGACCGTCTTCACGCCCTGCTTCTGCAAGCCGCTCATCATGCCCGCAGGGTCGGGAAAATGAAACCGGTCCCAGCTAAAATCGCCTTGCTTTTTAATACCGCCAAACCAGTACAAGTCCAGCACCAGCGCGTCGAGCGGGAAATTTTCGCGGCGCATGCGGGCCGCTACCTGTTGCATCTCCACGTCGCTCTGGTACCCGAAGCGGCTCTGGATGAGGCCCAGCGCCCAGCGCGGCGGAAGGGGCTGCCGGCCGGTCAGGGCGGTGTAGCGGTCCAGGATTTCGGCTTGGTTGCGGCCCGTTATTACGAAGTAGGAAAGCGAAGTGAGCCCTTCGCCGCCGTATTCCAGCACGTTCTTATCGGTCTTGCCGAGGTCGAGGTAGCCGGGCGCGTGGTTGTCGAAAAACAGCATATAGCCCCGGCTGCTGAGTACCGTGGGCAGCGCGATGTTCAGGTTGGGCTCGTGGTTCTGCGAGCCGTAATGCGCCTGGTTGTACAGCTCCAGCCGGTACCCGTGCCGGTCCACGGGCAAGGCGCGGGAGCCGGTGCCGTAAAGGTGCTCGTCCGGCGCCAGGCGAAAGCGCACGGCCACGCCGCCGGGCTCGGGCTTGGTAGCCGGGGTAGGAGAGGCGGCATCGCGGCGAAAGATGGAGCCTTCTTGGGAAATGGAAAGTTTGTGTTGTTGAAGGCTTAACTGTAATGTGCGTTTATCAAATGCTATTGCTAGCCCATTGGCCAGCAGCCCGGATACTGTTGATACCTTCTTTTCGGCTACTGGTGTAATAGTTGGAAAGATTCTAGTGCCCTCCCAATACGTAGGCTGAGGTGCCAGAACGACACTCACCGAGCTGTCTGATTTTGCCGCCTTTCCGCCGGTTTGATAAGTCACTTTTACGATGCCTTCGCCCCAGGGCATCACCTGTAAGACACTACCATCAGTGGAATGAATAATGAGCATATCGCAGCTAAGCGAATGCGACTTATACCGCCCGCCCGGCACCGCCCGCGCTGGCACCACGCGCCGCCCAAACGGGTCCTGCGCCGTCCGGCCGTTATCGGCCTGCTGGGCGTGCGCCGCCGGGCAAAGGGAAAAGTGCAGCGCCAGCAGCGCCGCGGCAGCTGAGGCCAGGTTTCGTACCTTCATCCGGTTAAATAACGCACAAGCCGACAAACTCGCCACCATATTCCACCGGTTGTCCCTGCTTTCCAGGGGTTCACGACGTGGCGGGTTGCCGGCCGGGTGCGCGCCGCAAAATGTTCTGGTCTACCCACAGAGCTGTTCCTCCGTGCCTAGATTCCAACTTTTTGCGCCATGTTGTCGAAACCCACAACATCTTCCTACGCTGCGGTATTCATTGATTTTGAGAATATTTACTATTTTCTCAAGAATCATTTCCACGACCCGCCCGACCTCAACGACTACGTGCTCGAAATCATCCGTTCGCTGCGCGAGGAGCTGAGCGGGAAGGGCCTCGACTCGCTCATTAGCTACGCCTACGCCGACTTCGAGCGCCTGGCCACCGCCCCGCAGGGCGCCCTCTACCTGATGGGCGTGAGCACCCGCAACGTGCTGGGCACCGACCACAAAAACGCCGCCGACATGCAGCTCTGCATCGACGCGCTGGAGGTGATGTACACCCGCCCCGACATCGGCACCTTCGTGCTCGTGGCCGGCGACCGGGACTACATTCCCGTGCTGCAGCACCTGCGCCGCCAGGCCCGGCAGGTGCTGGTGGCCGGCTTCCGCGAGTCGGTATCCGGCGATTTGCTGCAAAACATCGGTTCCGCGCAGTTCCTCGACGCGCGCGACCTGCTGGGCACCGACCGCGTGGAGCAGCTCGAAAAGCGCCGCACCGACCGCCTGCGCATGCAGGAGGAAAGCCGCCGCCTGCGCGAGCAGGGCTTGGTGGGCGTGCCCTCGGCGGCCGCGCTGGCCGCCAGCGCCGCCGCCGATACCCCCGGCACCAGCCGGGGCCCGCTGGTGGCGCCAGTGCCGTCGGCCGGTGCGCCGCGGCCCATCGCGCCCGCGGCAATGCGGCCCGCCGCGCCGCGGTTTGGCGAGGAGGTGCCCGACTTTGCGCCCGTCCGGCCGCTGGCGCGCGAGATTGAGCGGCGCACGCTGGCCTTCATCCTCAGCGAGTTCCAAAAGCTGGAGGCCAAGCAGCAGCGCCGCGTGCCCGAGCTGTGGCTGGGCCCGTTTATGCGCCTGCTCACCGACGAGCTGCCCGAACTGCCCGACTACGAGCGCCGCGACCTGCTCAACCACTTGCGCGACGCCGGCACCATTCGCATCGAGAAGCGCGAGGGCGAGCCGCACCCCTTTTCGGTTATTGTGGTCAACTACAACCACCCCGACGTGCAGGCCCTGCACCCAGGCGAGGAAAACTAGCCGCCGGCCCGGTTATCTTTGGGCGCCGAATAGGGCTGTTTAAGGCTCCGTTCGATGCGCCGGGGACGTCATCGCCGCTCCGGCCGGTTCCGGTTTACTTTCTTCATCTCCAATTTCTGTTTCCATGAGCTTCATTTCCGAAGTAGAGTCCAGCATCCAAGTTCTGTTCAAGGCCACCGGCCAGGGCTTCCAGGGCGACCCCGACGCGGGCGTCAACCAGATTGACAACTGGATTAACCACCTCAGCGCCATCGACCAGCCCGTGCTGCGCCCCATTGTGGCCGAGCTGCAAACCCTGCGCCGCCACATCGAAGGCAATAACGCCGCCGGCATGGCCGAAGCCTTCCAGACCCTGGGCGAACTCACTGCCCAGTCGGCCCTCACCACCCACAACTTCAGCGGCGAAGGCGACAAAGCCCGCGAAGTCAGCCAGAAGCTGATTGCCGCCGCCGGCAACCTGCGCCACGTGGCCAGCACGGCTGTTGCCCGCTAGATAGTACTTGAGCCGAATGGGCTCAGCTTAAAAACCAGAACGTCCTGCTGAGCGGCGTCGAAGCAGCTCTCCCGCGTAAGTAATTTAATTACTATTGCGGGGGAGCTGCTTCGACGCCGCTTAGCAGGACGTTCTTTTTTGCTCTTACTTCTCGCTAATACCCCAGCGCCGTGTCATCGCCGCGCGGGTCGGCGCCTCCTTCCAGGGTGCCGTCGGGCAGCACGTGGATGATGTCGAGGCGGCCCCAGGGCAGGCGGGGCTGGGGGTGGTAGCCGCGGGCACGCAGGGTGTCCTGGGCAGCGGGGAGCAGGGCGCCGGCTTCCACATCGAGCACGTCGGGCAGCCACTGGTGGTGCAGGCGCGGCGCCGTCACCACTTGCTGGGCGTTCAGGCCATAGTCGACAATGCCCACAATGCTTTGCAACACGCTGGTAATGATGGTGCTGCCACCGGGCGAGCCTGTGACAAGGGCCACGCGGCCGTTGCGGGTGAGGATGGTGGGCGTCATGCTGCTGAGCATGCGCTTGCCGGGGGCAATGGCATTGGCCGTGCCGCCCACCAGGCCGTAGGAGTTGGGCGTGCCGGCCTTGGCCGAGAAATCGTCCATCTCATTATTGAGCAGGAAACCGGCGCCGGGCACTACCACTTTACTGCCGTAGCCGCCGTTGAGGGTGGTGGTGCAGCTCACAGCGTTGCCGAGAGCGTCCACGATGCTGTAGTGGGTGGTTTGGTCGCTTTCGTAGCCGGGCAGGTTGGCGCCGGCCGTCACTTCGGAGCTGGCCGAGGCCCGGCCCTTGGGGCGCATGGAAGCGGCTCGTTGGCGGTTGTAGTCCACGTCGAGCAGCTTCTGGGTGGGCACGAAGCCGAAATCGGGGTCGCCGAGGTAGGTGGCGCGGTCGGCGTAGGCGCGGCGCTCGGCCTCGGTGAGGAAATGCACCGACAGGGGCGTGTGGTAGCCGGCCTGGGCCAGGTCGACGGGCTCCAGCATTTGCAGCATTTGCAGCAGGGCCACACCGCCGGAGCTGGGCGGGGGCATGGTTATCACGTCGTAGTCGCGGTAGCGTCCGCGCAGGGGCTCGCGCCACTTGGCTTTGTAGCTGTCAAGGTCGGCCTGGCTCACGAGGCCGCCGGTGCGTTTCATCTCGGCCAGCAGCAGGCGGGCGGTTTCGCCGCGGTAGAAGCCGGCGCGGCCCTGGTCGCGGATGCGGGTGAGGGTGCGGGCCAGCTCGGGCAGGCGCAAGGTGTCGCCAGACTGCCACTCGCCGCCTCCGGGGCGCACGTAGGCGGGCGGGTTGCCGGGGTTGTATTTCTCAAAATCGGCCCGCGCGCGGTTGAGGCCGGCGGCTTCTTTGGTGGTGAGGGCAAAGCCTTTGGTGGCCAACGCAATGGCTGGCTGCACCAGCGACGGCCAGGAGAGCTTGCCCAACTGCCGGTGCAGGGTGGCCATGCCAGCCACGGTGCCGGGCGTGCCCACGGCCAGCGGGCCGGCGGTGCTCAGGTTGGGCACCACGTTGCCGCTTTTGTCGAGGTACATGTCGCGCGTGGCGGCTTGGGGGGCCGTTTCGCGGAAGTCGAGCGAGCCGGCCGAGCCGTTGCGGTCGCGGTAGAGCAGGAAGCCGCCGCCGCCGATGTTGCCGGCCGCCGGCAGCACCACCGCCAGGGCAAACTGCACGGCCACGGCCGCGTCGTAGGCGTTGCCGCCGCGCTGCAGAATCTGGGTGCCAATGCGCGAGGCCTCGGGGTGGGCCGACACCACCATGGCGTAGCGGGCCAGCTTGGGCGCCGCCGCCTTGGGAATGGGCGTGCCCAACGAACCCTCGAAGGCGCGCGAAGTGGACGTGACGGGCCGCTCGGCCGAGCAAGCCAGCAGCAGCGCCAGCGGAATGGCAAGTAAACGTTTCAGCATGGAGCAAAATAACGGGAATAATGGCGGCTGACAATGCATCAGGCGATGAACGGGGCACAATTCGCGACGGCTGTCATCCTGCGTGGCGCGAAGGTTTTGGCTGGTGTAAAGAACCTGCTCTGTCATCCTGAGCGTAGCGAAGGACCTTATCACGTTTGAACGACAGTTGTTCCGGCGTGAGAAGGTCCTTCGCTGCGCTCAGGATGACAGACATTATCAATTGCTTATTCCTGATTCGATAGCGCACGGCCTTACATTTGGCCCAAACCTTCTCCCTATTATGGCCAAGTCGAAACCTGCCGCCCCCGCTACCGCCAAAGCCCGCAAGCCTGCCCCGCTGGCCCTCGTGAAAAACGACGCCTGGCTGGCGCCCTACGAGCCCGTGCTGCGCCAGCGCCAGGCGCGCCTGCAGGCCCGGCTGGCCGAAATTGAGCAGTACCACGGCTCGCTGCTGAACTATGCCACTGCGCACCAGCAACTAGGCCTCAACCACGACGCTGGCCGCGGCGGCTGGGTGTATAGGGAGTGGGCGCCGGGGGCGGATTATTTGTCGCTGATTGGTGATTTCAACAACTGGGACCGGGGCGCCAACCCCCTGCAAAAGCTGGAGTATGGCGTGTGGGAGGTGTTTTTGCCCGATGGCGAATACGACCAACGCCTCACGCACGGCAGCCGCTTCAAGGTGCACGTGGTAGCCAACGGGCAGGGCAAGGACCGCCTGCCCGCTACCTTGCGCCGCGCCGTGCAGGACGAGGAAACCAAGGACTTCGCCGGCCAAATCTGGCGGCCGGAAATGCCTTTTGCCTGGACTGACCAGAAGTTCCGAACCGCCACCGCTGTGAAGGAACCGCTGATTTACGAGGCGCACGTAGGTATGGCTACCGAGGAAAACCGGGTGGGCACCTACCGCGAGTTCGCCGAAAACGTGCTGCCACGCATCGAGGCCGACGGCTACAACACCATTCAACTGATGGCCGTGCAGGAGCACCCGTACTACGGCTCCTTCGGCTATCACGTGGCCAACTTGTTTGCGGCCAGCTCGCGCTTCGGCACGCCCGAGGACCTGAAGTTCCTCATCAACGAAGCACACCGGCGCGGCATCGCCGTGCTGCTCGATATTGTGCACTCGCATGCCGTGAAAAACGAGGCCGAGGGCCTGGCCGACTTCGACGGCTCCGGCAACCTGTACTTCCACAAAGGCGCGCGCGGCAACCACCCCGGCTGGGATTCCAAGCTCTTCGACTACGGTCGGCCCGAGGTGCAGCAGTTTTTGCTGAGCAACGTGCGCTACTGGCTCGAAGAATTTCACTTCGACGGCTTCCGCTTCGATGGCGTGACGAGCATGCTCTACCACCACCACGGCGAGGGCGTGGCCTTTATGGGCTACGACAATTACTTCGGCCCGGCCGCTGATGAGGATGCCATTCTGTATTTGCAGCTGGCTACTACGCTGGCCCACGAGTTCAAGAAAGGCAGCATTCTGGTGGCCGAGGACATGAGCGGGCTGCCGGGCCTGTGCCGGCCCATCAAGGAGGGCGGCGTAGGCTTCGATTTCCGCCTGGCCATGGGCATTCCTGATTATTGGATTAAGCTGCTCAAGCACACGCCGGATGAGCACTGGCCCTTGGGCGAACTGTGGTGGACGCTTACTAACCGCCGGGCCGGTGAGAAAACCATAGCCTACGCCGAAAGCCACGACCAGGCCCTGGTTGGCGACAAAACACTGGCTCATTGGCTGTTCGATGCAGCCATTTATGTCCACATGCACAACGTGGACGGCGACCCCGGCGCGGCGCGGGCATTGGCCCTTCACAAAATAATTCGGCTGCTCACGCTGGCGGCCGGCGGCGAGGGCTACCTCAACTTTATTGGCAACGAGTTTGGCCACCCCGAGTGGGTCGACTTTCCGCGTGAGGGCAATGGCTGGAGCTACCAGTACGCCCGTCGCCAGTGGAGCTTGGGCGACAACCCCGACCTGAAATTTTCACAGATGGGCGCCTTCGACAAGGCCATGATTCACCTGGCCAAAGCCCGGCACGTGCTGGCCGCGGGCCCGGCCACGCTGCTCAAGCACGACGAGGAAAACCAAGTGCTGGCCTTCGAGCGCGGCGGCCTAGTGTTCATTGTGAACCTGCACGTGGAAAAAAGCCTGACCGACTACCGTTTTTGGGTATCGGAGGAGGGCAAATACCGCGTGGTGCTCTCGACGGATAACGCCCGCTTTGGCGGCTTCGACAGGCCCGACGAGGCGTTCGAGTACGAAACGTATGAGCACCAGCTCAGCCTGTACCTGCCGAGCCGGGTGGCGCTGGTATTGGCGCGGGCGGAGGCTTAGAAGCTGTTTGAATGAGCTGCAAATTGCTTGAAATATGGCCTGCTGGACGTAACGTTAAACCTTCTCGCTTGGGAAGAGAGCGGGAGAGAGTTCGCCTGACGAAGCGAGAGAGCGGCTTCAGGAAGTGGATACCAGGTGAGCAGAAGCAGCTTCAGGAACCCGAGCAGCTTTCAGATGCCAGCATAAAACGGGAGTGGCCGACTATATCATAAATTGCCGATGTTATCAACTACTCCTGTTTTCCCGTGATAAACCGCTACGCTTTCCTACTGCTGGCGCTGCTATCAGCCGGCACGGCTCACGCCCAAACTTCGCTCACCTTCACTGCTTTGGGCAGCCTGCCCGACGGCGGGCGCTACGGCATGGCCTACCTTCAGGACCAAAGCACCCTCTACATGGTGGGCGGGGGCAGCCCCCTTTTCGCTTTCAACGCTACCGTGTACCGCTACGATATCTCCGCGGGAACTTGGACGACGGGCCCGACCGGCACCGGCCTCACCCCCCAGCGGTTCGGTTCGGCGGCACTTGGCACCTCCGCTTCGGGCAGCAGGCTGGTTTATGTATTCAACGGCGCTACGGCCTCCGGCGGGCCCGTGCCCGGCCTGCAAACCCTGGACGTGAGTACCGGCAATAGTGGGCCCGGCTTTGCCAACCCCATGCCTGCTTCCACGGCCGGGGTGGCCACCATCAACGGCCTGATATATGCCATTGGAGGTCAGCTCACCAACACCACCTACACCGACGCGCTGCGCCGCTACAGCCCCGCCACCGACACCTGGACCACGCTGGCGCCCCTGCCCGAAGCCAAGTCGACAGTAGGCGTGGCCGTGAACGGTAAAATCTACGCCATTGGGGGCTACAACGGCGTCGTCAACTCGGCCCGCGTGGATGCCTACGACCCGGCCACCAACACCTGGCAGGCCCTGGGCACTTTGCCCACCACGGTGTCGAGCCAAGCCGTGGCCGTGCAGGGCGAGTGGATATGGATGGTGGGCGACTTTAACGTGCAGAATTACCTGGCTGCCTACAACACCCGCACCGGCCAGCTGCGCACCTTCACCTCCAACCTGCCGCCGCGTCGCAACGCCGCGGCCGCCTTCGTGAACGGCCAGCTTTACGTGTGGGGCGGCAACACAGCCTCGTCGAACGCCTCGACGCTGGCCGACATGTGGGTGGCCAACGTGAGCGCTGTGCTGACTGCCCGCACCCAGACTGGCGATGCGCCAAACCTGCGCGCCTACCCCAATCCCAGCGCCAACGGCCTGACCAGTTTGGAACTGCCCACTGGCACGCGCACCGTGGAGGTGTTCGATGCGTTGGGCCGCGTGGTGCTGTCGGCCATGCCGGCTGCGGGGGCCACGTCTTTGCCGCTCGACCTGCGGGCGCAGCCGGTGGGCCTGTACGTGGTGCGCGTGCACACAGCTGACGGCCGGGGCGTCAGCTGCCGCGTGGTGCGGGAGTAGCGCTTGCGTGCCACCACTGTTTTGCGCCCCGCCTGGAAGTGGTGCTCATTGGGGTGGCACACTCGTTCAAGGGCGCTAAATCCGTTTTCAATGCCATTTTTCCGGTGCTCACGGGCATTCTCGTTGATTACGCCCGTGTTCGGTGCCTCCTTTGCGCTCCGGCAGCCGGCCTGATGTGCCCGGCGGTTTCGGCTCCCACGTATGGCCTCGTCCCGCTTATTCAGAACCACGGTTCGCGCCGCTCTCACGGCGGTGGTGTTCTTCTACACGTTTGTCTTCATCAACCAGGGCACCATCTGGCTCTTCGACCGGGGCATTGCGTTGGAGCTGGGGCTGGTATTTGGGTATCTACTGGTCATATTTTGGTCGAACCAGCGCATTGCCGCTTTTTTTGAAGCCCATCCGCTGCCTCGGCTGGCGGGCTGGCAACGGGCGCTGCTGGAGGCCCTGACGGTGTTTACGGCCAATTTTCTGGCGTCGGTGCTCACCATTTTTCTGCCTTACTGGCTCATCATTCGAGGGCTGCACATGCAGGTGAACATTCAGCCGGGGCGGGTGCGCATGGGGTTTGTGGTGAGCAACGTCATCTGCCTGTTTTTCTACTATTTCGTGGAGCGCGAGCGCAGCCGGGCGCGGCTGCAGCAGGAGCTGCTGCGGGCCGAGCAGCTGCAGAAAGAGAACTTTCGGGCGCAGCTGGAGCTGCTCAAAAGCCAGGTCGACCCGCACTTTCTGTTCAACAGCCTCAACGTGCTCAACTCCCTCATTGCCGGCAACCCGGAGCTGGCGCACCGGTTTTTGGACCAGCTGGCCACCGTGTACCGCCTTGCCCTGGACCATAGCGGCCGGGCCCTGGTGAGCCTGCAGGCCGAGATGCAGCTGGTGGAGGCGTACCTGTTTTTGATGCAGACGCGCCTGGGGGCCAACCTGCAGGTGCGGGTGGAGCTGGCGCCCGAAGCCCTGGCCAAGGGCCTGCCGCCGGCCGCCCTGCAGATGCTGGTCGAAAACGCCATCAAGCACAACGGCTCGACGCGGCAGAAGCCATTGCAGGTGCGCATCTACACCGATGCCGATGCTGTGGTAGTGGAAAACAACCGCCAGCCCCGCATCAGGCCCGAGCCTTCTACAGGACTAGGACTTAACAACATTCGCAGTCGCTACCGCTACTTGGGTGCGCCGGCCGTGACACTCGACGAAACGCCCACCACTTTCCGCGTGGCCTTGCCACTGCTTTCCCTGCACGACTATGAAGACGCTGATAATTGAAGACGAGCAGTTTGCGGCCGACCTCCTGGCCGACCTTATCCGGGGCGTGCGGCCCGAGGCCGAGCTGGTGGGCGTACTGGGCTCGGTGGAGGAGGCCGTGGAGTGGCTGCGCCTGCACCAGGCGCCCGACCTGATTTTCTGCGACATCCACCTCTCCGATGGCAGCAGCTTTGACATTTTTCGGCAAGTGGAGGTGCGCTGCCCGGTCATCTTCACCACGGCATACAATCAATATGCACTGCAGGCCTTCAAGGTGAACAGCATCGACTACTTGCTCAAGCCCGTGAAGCGCGAGGACGTAGCCGCCGCCCTGCGCATGTACGACGAGTCGCGCCAGCACTACGTGGCCGCGGGCCTGGGCAACCTGCAGGGCCTGCTACAAACCCTGCAGGCACCGGCGCAGCGGCCGTTGCGCTCCCGCTTTCTTGTGAAGGCGGGGCCAAGCATCAAGGTGGTGCAGCTGCCGGAAATTGCCTACTTCCAGGCCGAAGACGCGGTGGTGTTCCTGGTTACGCACGAGAAGAAGCGCTACATCGTCAATTTCACGCTCGACCAGTTAGAAGAGCAGCTCGACCCGCAGCTGTTTTTCCGGGCCAACCGCCAGCTGCTCGTCCACATCACGGCTGTGCGGGAAGTGAAACCCTATCTGAAAGGCCGCCTGTACCTGTTGCTGAGCCCTGCAACGGCCGAGGACGTGTTTGTGAGCAGCAGCCGTGCCGCAGCTTTCAAGCACTGGCTGGATTCCTGAGTGGCTGGCTTTTAACCCGGTTTGCCCGGCCGCGCCTGCTTTATGACGGGCGCGGCCGGGCTTTTTTATGGGCCACTGAGTCCCGAGCCGGGCGATTGTAGCGTGGACTCTGCGAGTCCGCGCATGGGCTAACGTTCTGCAATGCGCGGACTCGCAAAGTCCACGCTACAACCGGCAGGCTCCCTCTCCGGCAGAGAGCGGGGGATGTGTAGGCAATAAAAAACTGTCCACGCTCCGGGCCATTTCATTGCCCTTATATCCCTGTTCACTCTCCGCTTTTCTGCTTTCGTGGTTTTTCGGTTTTGTCGGCCTTTGGGCTACGGCACCTTTGAGCATCAATTGATTGACCCGCCCAGGAATTGTCATTCACCGCTCAACCCCAACCCCGAAACCATGAAAACGCCTGCTACTTTCTGCTTTCCCTGCCGCGTGCTCTGGCTGCTGCTTTGCTGCTGGCTCGGCCTGCTGCCCCATCTTGGCCAAGCCCAAAGCCGTGGCGGCGTGCTGACCGGCACCGCCGTCGATGCCAAAGGCGCGGCCGTGAGCTTCGCCAACGCGGTGCTGCTGGAGGCCACCAACGCGGCCATTGTGACGGGTGCCACGGCCGATGCGGACGGCAAGTTTGCCCTGCCGGCCCCGGCCAGGGGTGCCTACATGCTGAAACTGAACATGCTGGGCTATGCCCCGCTGCAAACCGCTGCTTTTGAAGTGAGCGGCCCCGGGTTCAGCAAAGACTTTGGGCGGCTGGTGCTGCAGCCCGAGGCGCAGCAGCTGCAGGAGGTGCAGGTGCGGGCCGTGCGCCCCACCATCAGCAAAGACGCCGACAAGCTGGTGGTGACGGTGGCCGGTTCGGCGCTGGCGGGCGGCAGTACGGCCCTGGACGTGCTGACCCGGGCCCCCGGCGTGAGCGTGGACCAAGACGGCAACCTGCAGCTCAACGGCAAGGCCGGCGTGCAGGTGCTCATCGACGGCAAGCGCACCTACCTCACCGGCAAGGAGCTGCAAAACCTGCTGCAAAGCATGAGCGCCGACAACCTGCGCGACCTGGAAATCAGCACCAGCGGCTCGGCCAAAGACGACGCGGCCGGTTCGGCCGGCGTCATCAACCTGACGCTGAAGAAAAACACCGCGGCGGGCCTGAGCGGCAGCGCCTACGCCGGTTATCAGTACAGCACCCTGCACGGCTACACCGCCGGCACCGACCTGAGCTACCGCCAGGGCCGCTGGAGCACAACCCTGGGCCTAGACCTGGCCCGTCGGACCCGCTTCCGCAGCATGGCTATGCACCGCGAGTTTCGGGGCGAAACCGGCAGCAGCACCTTCGACCAAAGCGGCCGCGAAGAAGGCCGGCGCGACGTGCCCGCCCTGCGCCTCGGCACCGACTACGCCCTGAACACCCGCCACAGCCTGGGCGCCAGCCTGAGCCTGATGCAGCGCAGCGCCCACGACAGCTTCGGCACCACCTCGCTGCTGCGCGACGGCAGCGCCGGGCACGACTTAGCCATCGGAGCCCAGAACCACACCGACGGCCGTTTTGCCAACACCACCGCCAACCTGCACTACGCCGGCCGGCCCGACACCCTGGGCACTACCCTCAGCGCCGACCTGGATTTTGCCCGCCTCGGCAGCAGCAGCACCTCCAGCTTCCGCAACGACTACGACAGCCTGGGGCGCCCTGGCCTGGCCTACACCACGCAACTCAGCAGCCAGAACCCGGTGACCTACAGCATTTACGCAGCCAAATTGGATTTCAGCAAGCCCCTCGGCCACCAGACCAAATTGGAGCTGGGCGCCAAGGCCAGCCACGTGGCTTCCGACAACGAAGTGCGCTTTTACACCGGCCCCGATGCCGCCGCGCCGCTCGACGCTACCCGCAGCAACCATTTTCTGTACCGGGAAACCGTGTACGCGGCCTACGCCAGCCTGGCCATGCCCCTGGGCAAGACCTGGCAGCTGCAGGGCGGCCTGCGCGCCGAGCAGACCCTGACTAACGGCCACTCGCTGACCCTGGCCCAAACTACCGGCCGCAACTACCTGAATCTGTTTCCGACTCTGAGCGTGCAGCAGCAGGTGAGCGCCAACTACCAAGTGGGCTACAGCTACAGCCGCCGCCTCGACCGGCCCCGCTACGAAAGCCTCAACCCCTTCATCTTCTACCTCGACCCCTATACCTGGATTAAGGGCAACCCCGGCCTAAAGCCTCAGTACACCAACTCCTTTGAAATCAGCCAGACCCTCAAGCAGCAGTACAACCTGGTGCTGGGCTACGCCACCACGCAGGACTACATGGCTGAGGTGCCCGAGCAGCACGCGGCCGACAAGACGACCGTGTTTCAGCAGCAAAATGTGCAAAGCTTCCGCAGCCTGAGCGCCACCCTGCTGGCCCCGGTGCGGGTGGCTGCCAGCTGGCAAATGAGCAACAACGCCACCGTGGCTTACCAGCGCTTCGAGCTGCCCCTGAATGGCTTGGCCCTGCGCAACGAGCAACTGCTGGTGCAGCTGCAGTCGACGCACACCGTGCAGCTGCCCCGCGGCCTGCGATTGGAGGCGAATTGCGGTTACCAGGGCCCCATGGCCTACGGCCTCTACCATTTGCAAGCCAACTGGTGGGTAGATGCCGGCCTGAAACGCGCTTTCTGGCACGACAAGCTGGACGCCAGCCTGAGCGCCACCGACCTGTTCCGGACCCGCCGTATCCGCGGCGCCGCCAACCTCAGCGGCAACGTCAACGCCTTCGACCAATACACCGGCACCCAAAGCCTGCGCCTGACGCTGCGCTACCGCTTCCAGCACGGCCAGCAGGTGAGCGCCCGGCCCCGCAGCAGCGAGCTGGAAGAAGTGCGCCGCGCCGGTCAGTAGTAGGGTTGAACCATAAATCAAAAAGGGCTGCCTCCGCAAACCGAGTAAGCGGAGGCAGCCCTTTTTGCGGCGCCAGCAAGCCGGTGCCCCGGCGAAGCTTTGGGCGCAATTGCTGCTCCGAGCTGCGTGCCAGCCAGCGCCCTGAATCGTAAAATAGCCGCTGGCTTAGCCTACTTGCCTAGCTCCAGTACCACGGCGGTTTTGGCGGGCAGCTGCAGCGTCGTGAGGCTGCTCAGGCTCTCGCCCGTCAGCACATTTTTGGCCTTGGCGAAGCCGGCCATACGCTCCGAGAAGCGGGCCGTGGGCAGCGTTGCGGCTTTGTCCGTGGTGTTCGAGGCCACCATGACGGTGCCGCTGGCATCGTAGCGGAAGTACACGTAGAGGCCGTTCTCGGGCAGGTATTGCATCAGCTTGCCGGTGTGCAGCACCTTGTGGTCGCGGCGGTAGGTGGCCAGCTTTTTCACGAAGTCGAAGGCCTCGTTTTCCTGGGCCGAGCGGCCGGCAGCGGAGAATTTGTTTTCCTTGTCGTCGGGCCAGCCGCCGGGGAAATCCTTGCGCACCTCGGCATCGGTTGGGTTTTTGAAGTTCTTCATCAGAATTTCGGTGCCGTAGTACATGCTTGGGATGCCGCGGGTGGTGAGCAGCCAGGTCATGCCCATCTTGTAGCGGTCCAGGTCGTCGCCGATGACTGACAGGTATCGGTCGTGGTCGTGGTTGTCGAGAAAGGTGACGAGTTTGGTCGGGTCCTGGTACACTACATCCTGGGCCAGGGCCTGGTACACGTGCTGGGCACCGCCGTCCCAGCCAGTGGCGCCGGATGTGCCGGATTCTTTCAGTCCCGCCAGCATGGCGCCTTCGAGCACGAAATCGAGCGCGCCAGGCTGGTTCGACTTGAAGGGAAAGTCAATCTTGTTGCGCGTGTAATAGGCCTGGTCGATGGCATTGGTCACCGCCGACTCGCCGAAAATGTGGATGCGCGGGTACTCGGCCAGCAGCGCCGCGTTGCAGCGGTTCATAAACGGCTGGTCGTTATACAAATAGGTGTCGACGCGCCAGGCATCGATGCCAAAATTCTCCACGCACCAGATGGCGTTTTCAATCAGGTAGTTGGCCACGTAGGGGTTCTGTTGGTTGAGGTCGGGCAGGAAGGGCACAAACCAGCCGTCGAGCGTGACTTTGCGGTCGATTTGGGCCGCGTGCGGGTCGGTGATGGGGGTGTAGCGGTAGGTGGTGTTGGTGTAGCTGGGCCACTGGTGCAGCCAGCTTTTCATGGGCAGGTCCTGCACGGTCCAGTGGGTGTTGCCCACGTGGTTGTACACGGCGTCCTGCACCACCTTGAGGCCAGCGGCGTGGGCCTGCTGCACGTAGTTCTTGTAGGCCGCGTTGCCGCCCAGGCGCCGGTCCACGTTGTACTGGTCCGTAAAACCGTAGCCGTGGTAGGAGGCGCGCATGGTGCCGCCCTCGTTGGTGAGCGGCTGGTTGTTTTCGAGCACCGGCGTAAACCACACGGCCGTCACGCCCAGGTCTTTGAGGTAGCCGATGCGCTGGGCTGCGCCCTGCAAGTCGCCGCCGTGGCGGAAGAAGGGGTTGGCGCGGTCGTGGTTGGGGTCGCGCATGTCCGCGAACTTGTCGTTGCCCGGGTCGCCGTTGGCAAACCGGTCGGGCATGGCCAGGTAGATGAAGTCGGCGGCCGTCACGCCCTGGCCCTTGGGTGCATTGTCGCGGGCCTTGATTTCCCAGCTTTGCGTTACGGTCTGGCTGCCCTTTTTGCCCACCAGCTGCACCCGGCCGGGCTTGGCGGTGGGGGCAATGGTAAGGTCCAGAAAGGCGTAGTTGGGGTTATCGACGGTGTTGGTTTTCACCAGCTTCACGCCAGGGTAATTCACGGTGTAGGCCAGGGTACCCGCACCGGGGCCGTGCACGATGAGCTGCACGTTGGGGTTTTTCATGCCCACCCACCAGTTGGTCGGATTCACACGGTCGATGCTGGCGGTTTGGGCGTCGGCCAGCAGCGGCAGGAGCAACAGCGGCAGCAGGTAGGGCTTTTTCATGGGAGAGCGTTTGGGTGGGATGCCGGTTTGAAAGTGCGATTTATAAAAAATGCGTCATCCTGAGCATTCTGCGAAAGCAGAGACGAAGGACCTTCTCACGTTTGAATTTTACTCCTAACTTGAGAAGGTCCTTCGTCTCTGCTTTCGCAGAATGCTCAGGATGACAAGAGGTGCGTCTACTCCGTTACGGCCGCTTGCGGCCCTGGTTCAGCAGCTCCATCGTTTGGCCCAGGCGTTTGGCGCGGGTTTCGGGCTTCTTGGCGCCTTCCAGCCAGCGCACGAACTCGCGCTGGTGGGTGTAGGCCAGCTTATCGTAGTAGGCGGCGGCTTTCGGGTGGGCGGCGAGCTGCTCGGCCAGGTCGGCGGGGGCTTCCATCTTGCGCACGGCCGTGTCGTGGCGCATGGTCACGCGCACGCTGTCGCCCAGCGTTTTGCCAATGGCTTTGCGGATTTGCTTGAGGATGAGCAGGGCGTGGTGGCCGTCGCCGAGGGGCACGGCGCTGCCCTGGTAGGGGTAGCCGTCGAAGGTGACGTGCACGGGCAGTTGGCCGCGCTTGCCGTACACCTCGGCCACCGAAAAGGGAATGACCACAAACACGCCGCCCGTGTCGCCGTCGGCTTCTAAAGTGGCTTCAAATTCGTGTTCGGGTTCCATGCGGGATGAGGTTTAAAGGCTAAATGGCTTGACTGGTGCAAAGAAAGCCAATTCAACCCAGGCCGCCCTGCCGTAGCTATCCAGCAGCCAACTCCTGCAGCAGCGCCTGCAAGGCCGCCTCATCGGCGGCGGGCACCACGCGCACTTCACCGGTATCGGCGCCGTAGTGTTGGCGGAGCTGTTGGCGCACTTGTTCGTCGGGCACCAGCACAAGGCGGGCGCGGCGCAGAGCCATGCGCTCCACTTCCAGCAGCCAGCCGCGTTCGGCGGGGCCGGCAAACTCGGCCGCCAGGCAGGCCGCGTAGAGCACCAGCGGCCGGCGGGTGCTGTTGCGGATTTCGAGCGCGGCCAGCCACGCCGGCCAGGTGGGCGCGTAAATCACTCCGAAATCGGCGCGGTCGCGCACC
Source organism: Hymenobacter properus (assembly GCF_015694735.1). Taxonomy (GTDB): domain Bacteria; phylum Bacteroidota; class Bacteroidia; order Cytophagales; family Hymenobacteraceae; genus Hymenobacter; species Hymenobacter properus. The sequence continues at coordinate 1,297,459 of NZ_JADQDP010000002.1, forward strand.
AGCTGCGCGGCCTGCCGGGCGTATTGAATCATGCGAAAATTCAGCCCGTCCAGCGGCGGCGTGCGCGCTGTGAGGGCTGGCTCCGGCACTGGCTCCGTTGCGAGAGCTGCGGCAGCGGGCGCCGCCTCCGATGCGGACACAGGCTCGGCGGGCGCATCCGGCGTCAGGTCGTCTTCGGGAGCAGACAGGTCGTTGGCTTCGGCGGCGCCTATTTCTTGCGTGGTTTCCTCAAAGGGCTCCGGTTGTAGGCCGTGCTGCGGCTTTTGGCTTGGCTCTTCGGTTTCCTCAGTGCCGGTGGCTGCTTCATCTTCCTCGGCAGTCTCTGCACTAGCAGTAGTAGCGGCCAGCAGCTGCGCCGCCACCGGCGAGGCCAGCGGGCTGAACCCCACGGGCCAGTTCAGGGCGGCCTGGGCCAGGTCGGCCGCTTCGCGCACAATGGGCGCGGGAATGAGCGGCGGCACGGGCAGCAGCACCGGCGGGCCGGCGGGCGCGCTGGCCCCGAGGTAGGGCGCGGCCGGCGCGCTCCAGCTCAGGTGCCGCGGCGCGTGAATGCCGGTGGGCCACTGGCTGCGGACGAGTGCGGGGGCAGCTGTAACGGTGGCTGGGAGTGGTAGTGCGGCCTGCACTTCGGCGGGGGCATTGGCCGCGGCATTTGGGGCATTGGCAACGGCCCCGGCTGCGGTCAGGTTTTCCAGACCAACCAGCAAAGACGTAAACGCCGCAGCGGGCTCGCTGGCAGCCGTAAGCAGGCGCCGGATGCCAGCGGTTGCATTCGGAAAAGCTGTTTCCTGCAAAGGAAGCCCGGTAGTATCCATTTCCTCCGTTGCGGCTGGTTCAGCTGCATCAGCAACTTGGGCACCGAAGCCGGCTGCCTGCCTGCTTTCAATTGCCGAAAATTCAGTAGCTGGTTCGGCCGGGTTGTTCTCCTTGCTACCTTCCAAATCATCCGGCAGGTGCGGAAACACGGCCAGCACGGGTTGCTCCTGCGCGAGGTGGTAGACCAGCGGGAGGGTAGGGGGCAGGGCCGCCCCGCCGAGTACGGCCACGCTGGGGTCGGCATCGTCCCAGGCGAGCAGCAGAACGGAAAAGTCGGTCGGGGTCATGGGTAGCTGGAGGGGACCAAAGCGGGACGGCGGGGCAGTTGGGGTGGGCCGGGCGCATTGTTCAGGTGCCAATGCTACGCACGCCGGGTCATATAACGACGAAAAATCTGCGTCAGCCGAAAATTTCGGCGCCTGCTTGCCCGGAAAAAGTATCTTGCGTGCTTAACCCCGGCGCCACGGCCGTGGTCGGGCTGTTTTCGTCCGACTCGCCCGCAGCCTGCGCTTTTGGCTTCGACTCGCTTTTTAATATGGATACTTCGATTCAGGACAACAACTACATGGTGAACGACCTGGCGGCCAAAAGCCACCAGGAACAATACCCCGGCGCGGTCATTCGCGTGGAGGAGCTGGGCAACCACCGTTTCCTCTTCACCTGCCAGAATGGTGTGCGCCTGCTGCTGCACGTGCTCTCGGACAAAATCCTGCGCTTCCGCTACCTCACCGACGGGCCCCTCAACTCCGATTTCTCTTATGCCGTGCCGGCCGATGCCACCGCCCGCCTGGCGCCCGCCGTGGTGGAGTTCCGTGAGAAGCCCGACCACTACCGCCTCACCACCGCCCGCCTCATCTGCATCATTCAGAAGGACAACCTGAAAACCCGCGTGCTTGACCGCTCGGGCACGGTGCTGAGCGATGACGAGAAGGGCTTCCACTGGGAGTACGACTACGATTCGGGCAACGACATCGTGAAGATGAGCAAGCAGGTGCCGCCCGGCGTGCACTACTACGGCCTCGGCGACAAGCCCGACAACATGAACCTGCGCGGCAAGCGCTTCACCAACTGGGGCTCCGACACCTACGGCTACACCAAGGGCTCCGACCCGCTCTACAAGAACATCCCGTTCTACCACGTGCTGCACCAGAAAATTGCCCACGGCATTTTCTTCGACAATACCTTCCGCGCCAGCTTCGACTTCGCCGCCGAGCGCGCCGACGTGACCAGCTTCTGGGCCCAGGGCGGCGAGCTGAACTACTACTTCATCTACGGCCCCACGCTGATGGAGGTGGCCCAGGAGTACACCCTGCTCACCTGCCCGCCCGAGCTGCCGCCCCTCTGGACGCTGGGCTATCAGCAGTGCAAGTGGAGCTACTTCCCGGAGAGCAACGTGAAGGAAATTGCCAGCGGCCTGCGCGACCGCAAGATTCCCTGCGACGCCATCTACCTCGACATCGACTACATGGAGGGCTACCGCTGTTTCACCTGGAGCAAGCAGCACTTCCCCGACCCCAAGCGCATGGTGCGCGAGCTGGCCGAGGACGGCTTCAAAACCGTCGTCATCATCGACCCCGGCATCAAGATTGACCCGGAGTACTCGGTGTACCAGGAGGGCCTGGCCAACGACTACTTCTGCCGCCGCGCCGACGGCCCGCTGATGAAGGGCTCGGTGTGGCCCGGCCTCTGCAACTTCCCCGACTACACCAACCCCGAGGTGCGGACGTGGTGGGCCGGGCTGTTCAAGGAGCTGATTCAGGACATCGGCGTGAAGGGCGTGTGGAACGACATGAACGAGCCAGCGGTGTTCGAGAAGGGCACGTTCCCGCCCGATGTGCGCTTCAACTACGACGGGCACTGGGCCTCGCACCAGAAGGCTCACAACATCTACGGCATGCAGATGGCCCGCGCCACCAACGACGGCGTGAAGCAGTTCTGCTACCCCAACCGGCCCTTCACCATCACGCGCAGCACCTACGCTGGCGGCCAGCGCTACTCCTCGGGCTGGACTGGCGACAACATCGCCTCCTGGGAGCACCTCTGGCTGGCCAACATCCAGTGCCAGCGCCTGAGCATCTCGGGCTTCAGCTTCATCGGCTCCGACATCGGTGGCTTCATCGATTCGCCCAGCGGCGAGCTCTACGCCCGCTGGATTGCGCTGGGCGCCTTCCACCCCTTCTTCCGCACCCACAGCTCCGGCGACCACGGCGACCAGGAGCCTTGGAGCTTCGGCGAGGAGGTGACCGACCTGGCCCGCCACTTCATCGAGCTGCGCTACCGCCTGCTGCCCTACATGTACACCACGTTCTGGCAGTACGCCACCCAGGGCACACCCATGCTGCGCCCGCTCACCTTCCTCGACCAGCACGACACCGAAACCTACCTGCGCATGGCCGAATTCGGCCTCGGCGACCACCTGCTGGTGTGCCCCATCACCCAGCCCGGCGCCGACGGCCGCTGGATGTACCTGCCCCGCGGCGACTGGTTCTACTACTGGACCGACGCCCCCACCGCCGGCGGCGCCGAAGTATGGGCCACCGCCGACCTCACCCGCATCCCGCTCTTCGTGAAGGCCGGCGCCGTGCTGCCCATGCAGCCCGTGCTGCAATACGTGGGCGAGCGCGCCATCGAGCAGCTCACCCTGCACGTGTACTACAAAAACGGCACGGCTGAGAGCGTGCACTACGACGACGGCGGCGAAGGATACGGCTACCAGGAAGGCCAACGCACCCTGCGCCGCTTCACCGTGGCGGGCGCGCCCCAGGCGCTGGTGCTCACCCAGGCCATCGAGGGCGACTATGCGCCCAGCTATGCCACCTACCGCGTGGTGCTGCACGGCCTGCCCGGCCCTTTGGAGGCCGTAGTGGATGGCCAAGCTACTGAGGTTACGGAGGTAGCTTTGGAAACGGGGTTAGTGTTGCCGGGGCTGGTGGTGCCGGTTGGTTTCGGCGAGGTGCGGGTGAGGCTAGGTGGGGCAGGAGAGGCGCCGGTCGCCTAGATATAAGGAGCAAGGCTAACGTATAAGCATTGCAGATGCGAAGTCAGATTTGCCACTAAAGACTATTTACGGCTGATTATGGACGCAATAATTAACAATAGAATCTTGCTGATTATTGTGTTAATATTGACTTTATGGGCTCCTGTACTTCTCGTTAGAAAATCGCGAGAACTGATTAATAATAGGAACAGAAGCCTTAGAGACTATGCATTCGTTTTTCTTGTATTTGTCGAATTAGTTATAGTGTATTGCCAGTTGTTTGATTTTAATATGAGATTTATGTTAGGTATACCGTCGCTCTTTCTACTTATGGTATTCACAATTGTGACGTTTATTGAAAAACGTTTAAAGTAGTTCTGTCTGTCCGTTACAAACTGAACGGTCTAAACCCAAAAAAGGGCGCCCCAGCGGGCGCCCTTTTTCCTACAAATGCTTCGTGGCTCACGACTGGGGCGATGCCGGCGGCGCGGACGCTTTGGTCACTCCGTCGTCCTCGTATTGGCGAGCCTCGGTGGTGGCATAGCGGGCCTTGCGGCTGCGGCTTATCTTCGGCGCGGCCAAGTAGCGGAAGTGGCCGAAGTGACCCTGGAAACGGGGTTGGTGCTGCCGGCCGTGGTTGTGCCCGTCGGCTTCGGGGAGGTGCGGGTGAGTGTGGGGCCGGCGGGGGAGGCGGCTCCTGTGGCTTTGGTGGTTTGATTAAATTTCCCCGATGAAAATTTTGCTTCCCGTTGTATTTCTCTGTTGCGTAGCCCGCCCTGCAAGGGCTCAGGCACCCGCTGCCTTTCCTCTTGATAAGGCAACGCGCCGGATATCCTACGCGGCGGTGGTGCCGGTAGCTGGTGCAAGTCAGGCAGATTTGCAGGCCCGCGCTCAAGCATGGGCAAACGGCATAGCCCCCGCCGACCAGCCTCCCCTTGTGGCCAGTGAGCAGGGCACCGAAGTGGTTACTGCTTCAGGTGCGCAGCCTTTTGTCTATACCTACGACCTAACCCAAACAATCGGTGGCTATCCCCGCCACCGGACCACCAAGCTGGTGCTCCACTACACTGCTAAGCTGTCGCTACGGGAGGGCCGCTATCGGTACGTGGTGACGGATTTCATTATGGAGTACCCCTTGGCCAAGCCGCCGTCGCCCGCTCGGTTGCCGGCCGAAGCCGTCTTGATTGAAGCACGGCCCCTCAACGAGGATGGTAGCAGTTCACTAACGGCCGAGCGCAAGGCCTTTGCGGAAGCTGCTGCGAAGTTGCAAGCACAGTTGAAAGAAAAGATGAACATGACCGTCAACGCGTCTGAAGCAAAACAATAGGATGTGTAAACCCCGCTGGCACGCGGCACCGAAGCGCTCCAGCCGCCAAAATTTAAAAGGGCGCCCCAGCGGACGCCTTTTTTCCTGCAAACGCTTCGTACCCTATAGCCCAGCCGGCGGCGCGGGCGCGTCGGTCACCGCGTAGTCCTCGTATTTGCGGGCGCCGGTGGTGGCGTAGCGGGCCTTGCCGATGGCGCAGAGGTCGATGAGTTCATTATAAAGCGCGTTGCCGGGCTGAATGCGTGCGTCGGCGCGCGCCATAGTGGCGAAAGCAACCTAAGAAACGGGCTTGGGTTGGTGCTGCAGGGACTAGTGGTTCGAGCAGGCTTCAATGCAGAGCAGATAAGGCGCAGGAAGCGGCGGTGGCTTAGGTGTCTGCAAGTAGTATCTTCAGACACTTATGCTGAAAACCCTTGCCTTCGCAGTCATTTTGAGTTCTGTCTTTGCCAAAGCTACTCAAAAAGAACCCCAGTCGACCATTGTCGTTTCGTATAGCGCCATTGGATGTACGTGTGCCCAGTGGATGATTAACACAAAGCCGGCCGTGAAATACCCGGAATACATCTATTTGGAGAAGGAGAAAGCGAGTATTCCAGATGCTGATGACTTGTGGGATGGCGAGAACCTCCCGTTGCAACTGCGTGTGAGGGGGTATTTTAAACCGTTGAAAGGCGTACCGGCCAAATTTACCAGCGCGAGGTACCTGGAAAGGGGCCGCCCCAACCCGGCAAGAATATTTCGCTATACCTCTTTAACCGTTTTAAAAAGGGGACCTCGGACCCGTTGAGTTCTGAGAAGATGGGCGGCCAGAATTATTGACCAGACGTGCGTAGGTGCCAGTTACTGCTCCATTTCATCAGGCTCTGTTCCCTCCGGCAACGTTGCCGGCATCGATTGCATAAATATAGTCATTCCCATAGCCTTGTATGGCAAGCATTTCGGCGGGCCGGCGGGTAGGTTTGTGTAAACAGCTGAGCGTTTTACCCATCCCACCCAACCCCTTTTCCTATGAAGCGACTGCTTTCCTTACTCATTCTTTCCTTGCTGCTGACGCCGGGGCTGCTGCGCGCCCAGGCGCCCACCCTCGTCGAATCGAGCGGCTGGCTGGAGACGGCCTACGTGCGCTGGTCGCCCGTGGCCGGTGCCCAGAGCTACAACGTGTACTACACCGGCCAAGGCCTCGTGAATCAGAAGCTGGATGACCAGCTGATTCGCAACTACGGCACCTTTTACCGGGCCGATGCGCTGGGTTTGCAGCCGGGCACCTACACGCTCAAGGTGGCGCCCGTGATAGGCGGGGTAGAAGGCACGCCCACCACCACACCCACGCTTACGGTGCTGCCCCAGGACCGCACCGGGTTCGCCTTCAACGGCGGCCGCGTGCCGGGCGCTTACACCGCCACCGGCACCCTCAAGCCCAACGCGGTGGTGCTCTACATCACCCAAAACAGCAAAAACACGGTGTCGCTCAACGTAACTGGGGCCACCACCAACCCCTGCGTGGGCCTGCAAACCATCCTCGACGGCTTTAAGAAAGGGCGCGATGCCCGGCCGCTGGTGGTGCGCCTGGTGGGCAACATCACCGACCTGAGCTACATGCTCAACGGCGACATCGTGGTGGAGAATAACAACTTCGCTTCCAGCTATATCACCGTGGAAGGCGTGGGCAACGATGCCGTGGCCAACGGTTGGGGTATCCGTATCAAGGGCGCTTCCAACGTGGAAGTCCGCAACATCGGCACCATGAACTGCGACAGCGACGAGGGCGACAACATCGGCCTGCAGCAGGACAACGACTACATCTGGGTGCACAACTGCGACTTCTTCTACGGCCACGCCGGCAGCGCCGCCGACCAGGTAAAGGGCGACGGCGCCCTCGACTGCAAGAAGTCGACCTACGTGACTTTCTCCTACAACCACTTCTGGGACTCGGGCAAATCGAACCTGCTGGGTTTGAGCGAAAACACCACCCAGGGCCTCTACATCACCTACCACCACAACTGGTACGACCACTCCGACTCGCGCCACCCCCGCGTGCGCTTCTACTCGGCCCACGTGTACAACAACTACTACGACGGCAACGCCAAGTACGGGGCCGGCTCCACGGAGGGCTCCTCGGTGTTCATGGAAAGCAACTATTTCCGCAACTGCAAGTACCCCATGCTGACCTCGATGCAGGGCACCGACGTGTACAACCCCGCCACGCAGCGCAACGACTACACCAACATGCCCATCTTCTCGAACGAGGATGGCGGCACCATCAAGGCCTTCGACAACTTCATGACCGGGCAGACCCGTTTCGTGCCCTACGGCGCCACCGGCTTCCCCAACCCGACCGTGGATTTTGACGCCTACGTGGTGACCAGCCGCACCCAAACGGTGCCCGCCACGGTTACGTCGGCCTACGGCGCCAATGCCTACAACAACTTCGACACGAATTCGGCGGTGATGTACGCCTACACCCCTGATAACCCCACCGCGGCCCGCGACAATGCCATGCTGTACGGCGGGCGCGTGAAAGGCGGCGACTTCCAGTGGACGTTCAACAACGCGGTCGATGATGTGTCGTCGGCCGTGAACCTGCCCCTGCAAACGGCGCTGGTGAACTATACCGGCGGGCTGGTGTCGGTGCAGGGCGACGCTGCTCCGCCCACGGGTGGTGGCACTGGCGGGGGCGGTACAGGCGGCGGTACGTCTACCTCGGGCATGGTGCACAATTTCACCGTGTCGGGCACCACCAGCACGTTCTACACCATCACCGGCAACCTGTCCACGTCGCAAGGCACGGTCACGTACTACGGCCAGACCCTGACGCAGTGCCTGAAGATGGAGTCGACCACCAACATTGCCTTCACCACCACGGCGCCCGCCATCCTCACGCTGGTGTTCAACACGGCCTTCAGCGGCACGGTGAAAATTGACAATGTTAACCAAATGGTGTCGGGAGGAGTGTATTCGACGACGCTGCCGGCCGGCGCCCACCAGATTGCCAAAGGCACCACCGCCAACCTCTACTACCTGAGCACATCTTACAACCCTACGGCCGCCCGCAGCCAGGCCGAACTGGCCCTGAAGCTATACCCCAACCCCGCCACGGATGAGGTGACGGTGGCCTGGACGAGTCGGCAGGCCTTTGCGATTTACAGCGTGACGGGCAGCCTGCTGAAAACCGGCGTCACCAACCAGCCGCTCAACCTGAAGGACCTGAAGCCCGGCCTCTACCTCATTCAGCTACGCGACGAAGACGGCTACCTGCGGGCCAGCCGCCTGCTGAAGCAGTAAGCTCCCGCATTTGCTACGACTATCCAGAAAGGGCGCCCCAACGGGCGCCCTTTCGATTCTAAAATGGCCTGGCTTGGGCATTGGAGAAGCCGTGGCCGCGTGTGTTGGTGAGTAGGTTATGCTTTGCAGTTCTATGCTTAATAATCTGACTTATAATCTTATATTTGAGAGTATATCCCTCCCGCGTCGCAGTCCACATTTCTTATGAAGCAGCATTACTACTTCCTGCTGTTGGCGCTGGCCCTGCCCGCTGCGGCAAGCGCTCAAACCAAGCCCAGCGCGCCCGACGAACATGTTACCGGCTATCAGGCCACACCCAGACTTCGCTCGCGGGTGTATGTGGGCCTGCAGGCCGCCGTGCCGGTTTATTGGCGCGAGCTAAGTGCCCGCGACCTGACTCTTGACGGCTGGGAGGTGCTGGCCGTTTTCGCGGGTGTGCGCTTCAATGCCAATTGGGCTGTGCAGGTGGGACTCAACGTGGATGGTTTTGGGCATTCATACGATATCATTCCCGGCGTGACTGGACCTGGCGGGCCGGGCCAGCCCACGGGCACTGGCCGTTTCAGTGGCCGGTTAGCGGCGATGCCCGTGCTGCTGCGTTTCAACCCGGGCTGGCGCCCTGCGCCGCAGTGCCAACTCGAAGCCTTTGCCGGCGTCACGCCCCAATGGCAGCGCTTCGATAGGCGGGAGTCCACCGCACTACCCGGCCAGCCCCAACTCGAAACCACCGAGCAACTGCGCACCACCAACCTCTACGCCACGGCGGGCCTGGCCGGCGTGGTGAATGTGGGGCCGGGCGCTGAGGTAACGGTAGAAGCTGCTCTCAACCAACGCAGCTACAGCAGCGGCGCGGCCCCGCATGGCCGCGCCCTGGCCCCCACGCTTGGGGCCAGCTTCCGCTACTATTTTGGGAGCCGGCCCCGCCACACCAGCTACTTATAATACCTGAGAGAGGGGCGCGGGCGCGCATCGCGGGACGTGGCTTACTTTGGCGGCGTCATTTGCGACCGAACCCACGTCCATGCCCGGCACCACCATCCAAGCCATCAGTCTCTACAAGCTGCTCGTGCCGCTGAAGGAGCCCTTCATCATTTCTCTGGGCCCGCTCACGGCCGTGGAAAACATTGTGGTGGTCATTCGCACCGCCGACGGGCACGTGGGCTACGGCGAAAGCAGTCCCTTTCTCACTATCAACGGCGAGAGCGTGGACACGGGCTTCATTGTGGGCCAGTACTTCGCGCCCGCCCTGCAGGGCCGCGACGCGCTGGACCTGCCCGGCTGCCTGGCCGAGCTGGACCGCATCATTTACGGCAACAGCAGCATCAAAAGCGCCTTCGACATTGCCCTGCACGACGTGGCGGCCCAGCACGCGGGCCTGCCGCTCTACGAGTTTTTGGGCGGGAAAAACGACAAAGTGCTTACCACCGACATGACCGTGAGCCTAGGCTCGCCCGCCAAGATGCAGGCCGATGCCGTGCGCTTTCAGCAGGAGGGGTTTCCGGCCATCAAGGTGAAATTGGGCGGCACGCTGGAAGACGATGTGGCCCGCATCCGGGCCATTCGGGCGGGCATCGGGCCCACGCACCCACTGCGCATCGACGCCAACCAGGGCTGGCAAACAGCCGACCGGGCCATTGCCGTGCTGCAGGCCCTGGGCGAGTTCAACATCGAGCATTGCGAGGAGCCTATTCTGCGCCAGCACTTCATGGAGCTGAGCCGGGTGCGGGCCGCCTCGCCCATCCCCATCATGGCCGACGAAAGCTGCGGCGATGAGCACGACGCGGCCCGCCTCATTCAGCTGCAGGCCTGCCAGATGCTGAACATCAAGCTGGGCAAGTCGTCGGGCTTTCACCGGGCCCAAAAAATTGCCCGACTGGGCGAAGCGGCGGGGATGACCCTGCAGGTGGGCGGCTTCCTGGAATCGCGCCTGGGCATGACGGCCGCCGCCCACCTGGCGCTGAGCAGCCCGGCCATTCACCACTGCGATTTTGACACCCCGCTCATGTTCACCGACGACCCCGTGGTGGGCGGCTTCCAGTACCAGCCTGGTGGCGTGATTGAGATGCCCACCGGCCCCGGCCTGGGCGCCACCATCGACGAGGACTGGCTGCGTCGGGCCGAACAGGTGCATTTCTGATGCGGCGCGCCTGGTTTCTGTTGCTGCTGGGGCTGCTGAGCTACCCGGCCAAGGCGCAGCGGCCCAATCTGCTGCGGCAGGTGCTGCGCCACGACAGCGCGGGCCTGGGCCGCGTGTTGGCCCGGCCGGACTTCTACCGCCTGCAAATCCAGTACACCCAGATTCGGCGCGACGCGGCAGGGCAGCCGCATTTTCGCACCTACCGCTACCACGTGCGGCCCCGGCAGTATTTCTACCCGGCCAGCACCGTGAAGCTGGCCGCCGCCGCGTTGGCCCTGCAGAAGCTGCGCGCCCTGGCCGCCACCGTGCCCGGCCTCGGCCCCGATTCGCCCATGCTGACGGATTCAGCCTTTGCCGGCCAAACGCGGGTGCAGCGCGACAGCAGCAGCGCCAGCGGCCGGCCCACGGTGGCCAACTACATCCGCAAAGCCTTGTTGGTGAGTGATAATGATGCTTTCAATCGGCTATATGAATTCGTGGGCCCCGCGGAGTTGAACCGCGAGCTGGCCCGTCTGGGCCTGCGCCATAGCCGCCTGCTGCACCGCTTGTCGGTGGGCGACCAGGAGCCCGGCAGCCGCCACCTCAACCCCATCCGCTTCTACGCCGATACGGCCGCTACGCAGCTGCTCGCTCAGCTGCCCGCCCGGTACGATGCGGAGCCCTGGCCCCAGCTGCACCTGCGGGGCGAGGCTGTTGGGCAAGCGTATATGAAAGGAAATACTGTGGTGCCCGGCCCGCTCGATTTCCACCAGAAAAACGCCTTCTCCCTGCCCGACCAGCAGCGGCTGTTGCGCACCATTCTCTTCCCCGAAACCGTGCCGCCCGCGCAGCGCCTGCGCCTCGCGCCCGAGGACTACGCCTTGCTGCGCGCGGCCCTGTCGGAACTGCCGCGCGAGAGCCGGCACCCGCGCTACGACCCGGCCCATTACCCCGACACCTACGCCAAGTTTCTGCTGGGCGGGGCGGGCCTGACGCCGTTGCCGCCGGGCGTGCGGGTGTTCAATAAAATCGGGCAGGCCTACGGCTTTCTCCTCGACAACGCCTATGTGCAGGACGAGGCCCACGGCGTGGAGTTTCTGCTCAGCGCCGTGCTTTACGTGAACGCCGACGGTGTGCTCAACGACGATAAATACGAGTACGACAGCATCGGCTTTCCCTTCCTGCGCGACCTGGGCCGGCGGGTATACGAAGCGGAATTGGGGCGGGCGACGTCAAGGCAGCGCTAGCCCGGCCTGTTTCTACAAAAACCGCGCTTTCAACTCGGGTGTGGGCAGCCAGCAGCTTTCCTCACGGCCAAACCAGCGGTAGCGGTGCCGGGCCACGAAGCGGTAGGCGGCATCGCGCCAGGCGCGGGGCAGCACCTCGGCCAGGGCTGCCGCCTGCCACAGGCCGCCCAGGCCGCGCGCAATGCGCAGCACCGCGCCGGAGTGCGAATAAAAGCGCCCGTCGCTGAGCAATACCACCGAGTCGGGTTCGGCTGCGAGGGCAGCGGGGGCCACACCGTGAGCAGCCAGCAGGCCCCGGCCGGCCTCGCTTTGCAGGGCGGCAAAGCGGTAGCGGCCCGCCGCGTCGTGGCGAATGACGAACTGCACGAAGCCGTTGCAGAGGTTGCACACGCCGTCGAACAAGATGACGTCGGAGGGGGAGGGGGCAGGCATGGCGGCGGGTGTTGGTTGAGGACTAACGCGGCTTGGTGCCCGCTTGTTTGGTCCAGCTTAGGCTTTGCTGTTGCAACCAAGCACCCCGCGGTGCGGTACAGAAGGCACCCTTCCCACGCCCAACCCGACGAATGATGAACGAGCACCCCGGCTTTTGGGGCGTGCTGAAACGCCCCTTTGTGCTCGATTTGCGGGCCCTCGCGCTGCTGCGCATGGCCACGGCGGCCGTGGTGCTGCTCGATTTGGCCATCCGCAGCACCGACCTCGAAGCCTTCTACAGCAACATGGGCGTGCTGCCGGTACCGGCACTGATGGAGCACGCCTGGACGCCCTACCAATTCTCGCTGCACGCCGCCACCGGCCTGTGGCAGGGCGAGGCCGTGCTGTTTTTGCTGGCGGCCGGGCTGGCCGGGGCGCTGCTGCTGGGCTACCACACGCGGCTGGCCACAGTGGCCTCGTGGGTGCTGCTGGTGTCGCTTCAGAACCGCAACACGCTTATTGGCCAGGGCGGCGACGACCTACTGCGCATGCTGCTGTTCTGGGGCATGTTTCTGCCCTGGGGCCGGGTGTGGGCCTGGGACGCGCGCGGCAAGCCGGCGCCGGAGCGGCTCGATTATTTCAGTGCCGCCACGGTGGCCTATGTGGTGCAGCTGGCGCTGGTGTACTGGTGCACGGCCCTGCTCAAAAGCGGCGGCGAATGGACCAACGACGGCACTGCCCTCTACTACGCCTTCAGCCTTGACCAGCTGCTGCTGCCCGGTGGCCGCCTGCTCTACCCGTACCCCGAGTTGCTGCGCGTGCTCACGTTTGGGGCTTATTTCATGGAACTGCTGCTGCCGTTTGCGCTATTCATTCCGGTGGGGGTGCGCTGGTGGCGGCTGCTGGTGATAGTCGTGTTATTCGGCTTTCACCTCACCATCAGCCTCACGCTGTATGTGGGGCTGTTTTTCCTGATAAACTGGGCGTCAATTGTGGGCTTGCTGCCGCCCGTGGCGCTGAACTGGCTGGCGCGCCGGTTTGGCGCGGCGCCGCAAGTGCCGCGCTGGCCGGTGCGTCTGCCCGTATGGCGGCTGCCCTGGCACCTGCGGCTGGAGCGCACTCGCCCGGCCACGGCCACCGGGCAGCGGCGCAGTCGGGTGCTGCGCGAGGCCTTCGTGGGGTTGTCGCTGGCCTACGTCTGCGTCTGGAACCTGGACGACGTGGCCGTTATCCGCCCGGCCAGCGGGCTGCTGCCGGCCCCCCTGCGCTGGTTCGGCTACCTGTTCCGCGTCGACCAGCACTGGGGCATGTTTGCGCCTGTGGTGTTCAAAGACGACGGCTGGTACATCCTTGAAGGTACCACCAAAAAGGGCAAACTGCTGGACCTCAACCGCAACGGTGCTCTGGTGCGCTACGCCAAGCCGGCCGCCGTGGTAGACCTGTTCAAAAACGACCGTTGGCGCAAGTATTCCGAGAATTACCTCTTCGTTGACAACGCCTGGATGCGGCCCTACTACTGCAACTACCTGTTGCGCGTCTGGCACGAAAACCCGGCTCACGCCCCGCTGCGGCACTTATCGGTGGTGTACATGAAAGAGGTGTCGCTGCCCAACTACCGGGTGGCCAAGCCCACCCGCGAGGTGCTGTGCGACTGCGAGTTGACGAACCCAAAGGCTGGCTCTGAATAGCAGGGGAAAATACGTATTTATGCCAGGTCCAATACCCACATAGCTAAATGCGTCCGTATAGCCCACGAAGTCCTTCCGTTTTTCTTTTCCACCTTTCCTCAACCCTTATGAAACGCAAAATGCTTTCCGTGCTCTCGGGCGCACTTTTGTGCTCGTCGCTCACCGTATTCAGCGCCTGCACGGCATCCGAAAACGCCGATTCCTCCGGCAGCACCACGCCCCGCACCACCGGCGGCACCACGTCGGCCAGCGACATTAACGGCACACCGGCCGGCAGCGCCAGCCCCCGCGGCACTACCACCGATGGCACTACGTCGGGTACCACCACAACCGGTACCACCACGTCGGGTACTACCACGTCCGGTACCACCACCTCAGGCACCACTACGTCGGGTTCTACTACCTGATTTTAAATTGCCTTCCCATCAACAGGGCCATTTCCTTCGCGGATTTGGCCCTGTTTTTTTCTGCTACCAGCCTAGGCCCACTGCTTCAGGTACTGAAACACCTCCGGGTGCGTGAGCAAGCCGCCGTGGTGCTGCTGGCTGAACACGGCCGTGCGCACGTTGGCCCCGGTGGGCAGGGCCGCCTCGTCGCCAAAGGTAGCGCGGCCGCGGGCGCTGTTGTGGCCCACCAGCCCGTCGCCGAAATACTCGCGCAGGGCCGCTGGGCGGGTGGTGCGCAGCCAGGAGCCCATCAAAATGTGATACTGCACACCCGGCAGCGGCGGCACCGGCGTGCGCGGCGGCGTGAGGTCGTTGGCGTGGGCGTCCTGCCAGTCCTCATCCACCAAAATGGAGTAGCGCAAGTCCTTGATGCCGTTGCTGCGCTGGTTGAGGGCCTTGCTCAGAAATCGCGTCGGAAACAGGTTGATGCGCTCCAGCAGTCGCGCCGTGAGGTGCGAGTTCTGCTCCAGCCACGAGCCGTCGTTGGGCGTGCCGATGAGAAACACCGAGCGCAGGTGGGCCAGCCAGGGCGCTTTTTCAATGGGCAATGAGTAATTATCAATTCGCAATTTGGGAGTTGCGGCAGCCCCGGTCTGAGGCATTGTTAATTGCTCATTGCCCATTGCGAATTGCCCGTAAAATCCCGCGCTCCGGATGATGAGCCCGCCCATGCTGTGGCCCACCAGCACCAGTTCGCCGATGGCGTCGGGGTAGGTAGTTACCAGCTCGGAAAGGAGGCGGCTGAGCTCGCGGCCGTTTTCGGACAGGTGCAGGCCGGTGTTGTAGCGCAGGTAAAGGGCGCGGCAATGGGTTTCTTCGGCCAGGCGGGGGCCGTAGCGGCGGCTGCCGGGCGCATCCTGAAAGCCGGTTTGCCAGATGAGTTCGTCGCCCATCAGGCCGTGCACGAACACCACCGTTTTCTGCAGGGGCTCAGTCAGGCGCAGGTCGGCCACGGCCACGTCGTGCCCGCCGCGCCGGAAGCTCATCCGAATGGCCCGCTTGTCGAAGCGCGCGGCCAGCTGGTCGCCGAGGGCGCCGTTGAGCACGGGCAGGAAAAAATGCTGGTGCGCCTGGCCTGAGCGCACCACGTAGCTGGCCCCGCGCACCGGCAGCAGGGCCGCCCGCCCCACGGCCCCAAGGGCCCGGCGGAAGCGGGAAGGCTGGTTGGAATCGGAGGCGGCCATGAGCAAAAAAGCAGGGGCGGCGGCACGCGCCGGCGCCGAAAGTAACGCCCCGGGCCGTATTGGGTTGGCCTTCCGGGCGAAATCCCCGTACTTTGTGTGTCCAATCCCAAGACCACCTTCATGAAGCTTTCTTCCCGTCCCGCCCTGGCCTTGCTGCTGGGCACCGCTTTGGCCGCCACGCTGACATCCTGCGACTACCGCTGGAGCCCCGGCGAAAACATGCAGTTCCGTCACGGTTTCACCAACGCCCCCGGCTGGCACAACTCGGACGTGAACCGCGACAGCATCAACTACAAGCAGGAAGTGCACACCCCCATTGGCGTGGGTTCGGCCATCGGCATCAAGAACGGCACCGTGCAGGACCAGCTGAACTCGGCCCCGGCTGGCAAGAGCACCGCCACGCCCCAGGACGCCAGCGGCCAGCTGGGCAACGCCGACCAGTCGACGAACGGCAACGGCAACCAGAACGACGCGCCGCAGCCGAAATAGCTTTTTTATAAGCTCCGCCTTACGAGCCCATTACCGACCGGTAATGGGCTTTTTGCATTCCGGCCAAGCCCGACGCTACCTCGCCCGGCCGCAAAAAATACCCAACCCGCCCGACCCGCGTGGCCGTAGTACCTGCGCGCCAACCGGGCCCGTCCCGGTGCGGCCGCTGCCTGTACTGTTGTTTCATTTCTTCCTTTCCGCCTGCCTATGCTTTCCAATGATGCCTCCCGGGCCGACACGCCCGCCTTCACCGCCGTAGTGCCCGGCCTGAGCGTGCTGCGCGACGTGTTCGTGAACCTTTTCTACGCCTTCCCGCAAGACCAGCCGCAGGGCCCCTGGGTACTGATTGATGCCGGCCTGCCCGGCTCGTCCCACAAGATTAAGAAGCAGGCCGAGGAGCTGTTTGGCCCCGACACGCCGCCCGTGGCCATTCTGCTCACCCACGGCCACTTCGACCACGTGGGCGCCCTCGACGGCCTGCTGGCCGCCTGGCCCGACGTGCCCGTGTATGCCCACCCCCTGGAGCTGCCCTACCTCACGGGCCGCTCCAGCTTCCCGCCGCCCGACCCCACCGTTGGTGGCGGCATGATGGCCTACATGTCCTTCACCTATCCCAAGCACGCCTACAATTTTGGCAGCCGCGTGCAGGCGCTGCCGGCCGATGGCAGCGTGCCCGGCCTGCCTGGCTGGCGCTGGGTGCACACGCCGGGCCACACATTCGGGCACGTGTCCTTTTTCCGCGAGCACGACAAGGTGCTGGTGGCCGGCGACGCGTTTACCACGGTGAAGCAGGAATCGGGCTCGGCCGTGTTCACGCAAAAGCAAGAGGTGCACGGCCCGCCGGCCTACTTCACGCCCGACTGGGACGCCGCACGCGACTCGATGGCGCTGCTGGCCCGCATGGAACCCGAAGTGGCCGCCACCGGCCACGGCATTGCCATGCACGGCGAGGAATTGCGCCGCCAGTTAGACAATTTCGTTCCCCGCTTCGACGAGTTGGCGCGCCCCAAAGTGGGCCGCTACGTTAAAACGCCCGCCACGGCCGACGGCAGCGGCGTGACCTCGGTGCCGCCGCCCCTGGTGCGGCCCTGGCTGAAGGTACTGGCCGTGGCCGGCCTGGCGCTGGGGGGCGTGGCACTGGCCACGGCCGGCAAAGGCAAGAAGAAGAGCAAGAAGCGCAAGCCGCAAGCATCCAGTCAGTCAGCTGACTCGTTCGGCCCACTCCAGCCCCGCACGACGGATGGTTCGTACCGCGCCTGGTACCGCGACAGCCCGGCCGGCTCGTCGGCCAGTGGCTTCGAAACGTATGCGCCCGATACGGACCCGAGCGGTGCCCACGCCAACCACGACCAGCGCTATACCAGCACGGAGGGCCGCAAAATCGAAACGCAGTACCCGTAGAGAGGTGCGGATAAACGGCGCGGTGCGGGCTGCCGGCTTTGGGCCGGCTGTCCGCTCGTTGTTAACGCAAAGTTGCTCTGACAGAGAGCGGACAGCCGGCCCAAAGCCGGCAGCCCGCCACAGCGCAGGCTCTAGCATCCTTCAAATAAGAAAAGCCCACTTCCATCAAGAAGCGGGGCTTTCTTTTTCGCAAGGCTGCAGCCGCCTCACGGCAGCGGCACGGGTGGCTGGCCCGGCCGGGCGTAGCCGAAGCGCACCGGGGGCGCCACGGCGTGGTAGCCGTCGAGGCCGGAAATGGCGGCGGTGCCGGCGGCGGCCAGGTCCAGGGTGCCATCGGGGCGCAGCAGTTCGTCGTGCAGGTACACGTGCTCCACAGCACCTACCAGTAGCACGGTACCGTTGCTGATGGCGTGCTCTTCGAGCAGCCGCAGACCGATGCTGAGGGCGCTTTCAGCCACGTAGGGGGCGGCAAAACCGTCGCGGTACTCGGCAGTGAAGCCGCATTCGTCAAACTCCGAAACCGTGTCCGGGAAGTTTGCCGAGGTGTAATGCGCCTGCGCGGCCAAGGCTTCGGGCACGTGGTTGAGGGTGAAGCAGCCGCTGGCTTTTAGGTTGGCGTAGGTGTGGCGGGGCACGGTGGTGGGCCGCGTCACAATGCCGAGCAACGCCGGGTCGGAGCCCAGGTGCAGGGCTGAGCTAAACACAGCCAGGTTGGTGGCGCCGTCGGGCGCGGCCGTGCCCACCAGGTTGGCGGGCTTGAAGCCCGGCAGGCCGTTGACGAGGTTGAGGCGGTAGATTTTCTCGAAAGCCTGAATGTCGGCGGTGGTGAGGTGGCGCATGTTTAAACAGTTGACAGTTATCAGTGAGCAGTTAACAATAAGCGGCCAGTAGTGTTGATGGCGGCTTATAGTTAACTGCTCACTGATAACTGTCAATTGAAGCGAAGCGCCCTACCGCTCCAGCTTAAACCCGGGCTCCCGGGCGGGCGGCGCGGTCCGGTTGGCTACGGCCCAGCCGGTCAGGTACATCCACTGCGTCATGCGGGTGAGCTTGGCGTAATCGATGCGGCCGGGCTCGTCGCGCGGGGTGTGGTAGTCGACGTGCAGCAGCGAAGTGTACATAATGGCCGGGATGCCCAGGCGGGCGTAGGGCAGGTGGTCGGAGCGGAAGTACCAGCCCTCGGGGTGCGTGGGCTTGTCCCACTCGGTATCAAGCTTGAATTTCGGGCCGGCCTGGTTGGCCGCCAGCGCGGTTTTCACCAGGTCCGAGGAGTTCATGTGCGGGGGCGTGCTGCCCAACAGGGCGGCGCTGTCGGGCGCGTTGCGGCCCATCATTTCGGCGTTTAAAACCGCCACAATGGACGACTGCGGCACCGTAGGGTGGGCCGAAAAATAAGTCGAGCCAATAAGCCCTCGCTCTTCCGAGCCCTGATAAACAAACAAGGCCGAGCGCCGGCCCGGCTGTTGCTTGAAGGCGCGCATGATGGCCAACAGTGCCGCGCAGCCGGTGGCGTTGTCGTCGGCGCCGTTGTAGATGGAGTCGCCGGCTACGGGGGCGCGCACGCCGTCGTGGTCTTGGTGGGTGCTGAAGAGGACGTACTCGTTTTTCAGTTGCGGGTCGGTGCCGGGCATCTTGGCCACGATGTTGACCGACGGATACTGGAAGCTTTCTACCTTCAGCTCGGCGGTGAGCTGCTGGCCGGCTTGCTGCACCCAGCTGGCTGCGCTAGCCGGCAGCCACACCACCGGCGGCGTGCTCACCACGCGGGTGCTGGCCGCGCCGGGCAGGCTGTAGCGGCCCCGCTCATAAATGTGGCTCCAGTGCTCATACAGCGCTTGGGATGCCGCGTCCGACACGAACACCACGGCCACCGCGCCGGCGTTCACCAGCTCGCCGGCCTGCCCGGCAAACTTGCCAAACACGTAGCGCCGGTAGCTGATGCCGTCGGTGGGTGCGCCGGCAATCTGCACCGCCACAGCCTTGCCTTTGATGTCAACTTTGGCCAGCTCGGTAGGCGTGCCGGTGCCCACGTACACCAGCGGCGCGTTCACGCTGGCGTTGGTGGGGGCCGTTACGGTGCCGTCCTCGTTCAGCTTAATCTCATGGCTGCCAATGCGCAGGGTGCTACTTTTGCTCAGGCGGGTGCGCTGCAGGTTGAACCACTGGAAGTAGGTGCCGTCGTCGCCGGCGGGCAGCATGCCGGTTGCCCGAATCTGGTCGGCCAGCCACACCGAGGCTTTCAGCTCATCGAGCGTACCGCCCTCGCGCCCACGGAAATGGTCGCCGGCCAGCGCAAACAAGTCGCGCCGAATGTCGGCTTCGCGGATGGCGCTTTCGGCATTAGCGGGCTTGGCGGCAGGTTTCTTTTGGGCCGTGGCGGCGAGGGGCGCGGCCAGCGTCAGACTGGCCAGCAGCAGGCGGGAAGCAGTTTGGAGAATTCTTTTCATATGCGGCAAGTGGGTAGGGGCGAGGCTTGCCCTCGCCCATCGTTGAACGAATTTGTTGAACGTACTGGCGCGCGTCTCCGACGCGTGCCAGCAGCGGAATACGTTTCTACTTCAGGTACCGGTCCAGCCACTCCAGCCACAGGCGGTTCCACTCGGCGCTGCGCACGGGGTCGCCGGGCACATGGGCCGAGATGGGAAAGGCCACGAAGCGCACGGGCACGCCGTTGTCTTTCAGCGCGTGGTACATTTTGTAGGAGTTGCTGATGGGCACGCGGAAGTCGCCCACGTTGTGCAGAATGAGCGTGGGCGTGCGCCAGCGCGTGGCCCGGCTCAAGGGCGATTGTGCCTGGTAATGCGCTAGATTCTCAGCGCTAAGCCAGGGCGAGGGGCCGTAGTGCCCGGCATTGGCGATGTTGTTGTCGCTCAGGTTGTAGCTGTCCAGCAAATCAACTACCGATGCCGCGGCCACCGCGCACCGCCAGCGCCGCGGCTCGCCCATCAACCAGGCCGTCATAAAGCCGCCGTAGGAGGCGCCCGACAGTGCAATGCGGCTGGTGTCGACCCAGCCGCGCTTCTCCAGCATCGCAATGCCGGTTAATACATCACGCCCCGGCCCGGCCCCCGCATCATCTCGTATGGCTCGCTGGAAAGCATAACCCAAGTTGTCAGAGCCCCGGTAGTTGGGTTGAAACACCACGTAGCCATGCGCCGCCACCGCCTGCCCCAGCCCATATAAAGCCGCCCGCGAGGCATTGGAAGGCCCACCATGCATCATCAGTACCAGCGGATATTTCTTGGTGGGGTCAAAATCGGGCGGGTAGGTGAGGATGCCGTTGGGCCGCAACTCGTCCGATTGCCAATCCACTGCTTCCATGCGGCCCAGGGCCAGGGCGGCGGTTTCGTGGTTGAAATCGGTGAGGCGGCGCGGGGCAGCGGTGGGGGAGGGCAGGTAGTACAGCTCTGCCGGGCGGCCGGGCTCGTTGGCAGTAAGGGCCACAGCGTTGCGCTTGCCTACCGACATCTCCACCCAATAGCTGCCATTGGGCGACACGGGGCCCAGTTTCAGCTTTTGGCTTTTGCCATCCAAGCCCTGTTGCCAGATGGAAACCGTGGCCGCGTCGTTGCCGCCCACAAACAGGCTTTTGCTGTCCGGGCTCCATAAAGCCCGTTGCAAATTCCGGTCGAGCGCCCGGCAGAGGTGGCGCGCCGGGCCACCCGCCGCCGGCACCACGTCAAATTCCAGCGACTCAAAATAGGGAGGTTCGCGCGGCGTCTGGTAGCTCAGCCACTTGCCGTCGGGCGAGTAGGCGGGCAAATCGATGCGGTGCGGGGAGCCGGGTAGCTCGTGCAGGGTGCCGGTGGCCACGTCCAGCGTGTACACAGCAGTTTCCTGGTCGCCGGTTTGGGCGCTGGGGCGCAGCACGCAGGCCAGCGTGCGGCCGTCGGGCGCCCAGGCGAAGGGCGCGGAGGAGTCATCGGGCAGGCTGAGCGGGCCGCTGGTGAGGCGGCGGGCCGGCGGGCCGTCGGTAGCTGATACCAGCCAAATATGGTCGGGCGCGGGTGGGGCGGTGAGCGTCACGCTGCCATTGCCCACCTCGAAGCTGTCGTTGCCGCGGGCCAGTCCGGTCGCGTTGGCTGGCGCATCGGCCGCCGAGTAGGCGAGGGCCGTGCCATCGGGCTTCCAGCTGTAAAGCTGCACGTTTTCGACAGCGTTAGTCAACTGGCGCACTTCGCCCGAAGCCATATTTTGCACGAAAAGCTGGGTGTGCGCCTCCTTGCCCGTGCCAGTGCGCGCCAGAAACGCCACCCGGTCACCGGTGGGCGACCAGCGCGGCTGCTTCACCGTGGGCCGTCCAGCCACTAACACGCGCTCTTGGCCGCTGGCCACGTCTACCAGCACCACTTCGGTCTCGTTGCGGTTGGTGCTGAGGTTGGGGCGCGACACCACGACAAGAACGCTCTTACCATCGGGCGAGAGCTGCGGGTCGCTCACGTTCACCAAGCGGCTGATGTCGGCCAACTCGAAGCGGCGCTGGGCCTGGCTGAGGCCGGGGAGTAGCAGAAGCAGCCACAGCTTGGAAAAAAGGGCTTTCATAAAACAGACCGTCATGCTGAGCGCAGTCGAAGCATCTCTACCGCAATAGTAAACCCTGTCGATTGGATTACTTGCGCGGTAGAGATGCTTCGGCTGCGCTCAGCATGACGGTCTGTTTTCTACTCGAACTTCCGCCTCTATTGCACCGCGTTGCGCGGGTCGGCTTTGGGCTGCATCTGGTAGTCGTGCGGGGGCTGGGCGCCGGCCAGGTGTTGCACGAAGTAGTCCCAGCGGCGGCGCGTCATGTATGGCGAATACTGGCCGTAGCCGTGCTGGGCGTTCGGGAATACCACCAGGTCGTAGCTCTTGTTGGCCTTGGTGAGGGCTTCGATGACCAGGAAAGTATTGTAGGGCGGCACGTTGTCGTCCATCAGGCCGTGGGCCAGCATGAGCTTGCCTTTCAGGTTTTTGGCGAAGGCGGCGTTGGCTTGGTTGTCGTAGTTGGTGGTGCCGTCGGCGTTGGTTTTCAGCAGGCCGATGTAGCGCTCGGCCCAGTCGTCTTCATAGTTGCGGTTCTCGTGGTTGCCCGATTCCGAAATGCCCACTTTGAAGAAGTCGGGGTAGCGGAACATGGCTGCCGCCGTGGCGTAGCCCCCGCCCGAGTGCCCCCAGATGCCAGCCCGGTCCAGGTCCATGTAAGGGTACTTCTGGGCCAGCTGCTTCAGGCCGCTCACCTGGTCGGAAAGGGTGTTTTCGGCCATGTTGCCGTAGCACGCATCGTGGTAGTTCTTGCTGCGCAGAGGGTTGCAGCTACCCTCAATCACCACCACCACGAAGCCCAGCTCGGCCAGCGCCTGGTGGTCGCCCCGCGCCGCCACAAACGACCAGGTGCCCACGCCTCCGCCCTGCGGCCCGGGGTAGATGTAGTCAATCACCGGGTACTTGCGGCTGGCATCCAGCGTGGTGGGCGTAAACATCACGCCGTACAAGTCGGTCTGCCCGTCGGCGGCCTTCACCGTGATGGGCGTGGGCGCCTTCCAGCCGCTGGCCGTCAGGCGCGAGATGTCAGTTTTCTCCAGCGTCGACAGCAGCTTGCCGTCGATGCTTCGCAGCACCGTCACGCCCGGCTTGTCGGGCTGCGAGTAGGTATCCACGAAGTAGCGGCCCGAGGGCGCCATCATCACCTGGTGGTTGCCAGCCTCGGGCGTGAGCAGGGTGAGGTTTTTGCCGTCGAGCCCGATGCGGTAGAGGTGGGTGAAGTAGGGGTTGCCGGCCTCGCGGCCGTCGGCCAGGAAGTAGAGCTGACGCTTGGCTTCGTCCACGCGCAGCAGCTGCGTCACCACGAAGTTGCCCTTGGTAATCTGGTTCTTCACCTTGCCGCTGCTGGCGTCATACAGGTATAAGTGCCCCCAGTTGTCGCGTTCCGAATACCAGACAATTTCCTTGCTCTTGGGCAAGTAGCGCCAGTTGATGGCGCCCTGGCCCGACTCGTACTGTGTGGGCACGGTTTCCTGAAATACCTCGCGCACCGCGCCGGTGCTGGCGTCGGCCACGCGCACTTTTTCCTCCTTGTGGTCGCGCGAAGTCGACACAAACGCCAGCTCGCGGCCATCCGGGCTCCAGTCCACGTCATCAAAGGTGCCGCTGCTCGAAATATCGTCCGAGAGCGTGCCCCGGTGGGCGTCGGGCGCCACTTGCAGGCGCACCACTTTGGCCGGGCTCACTTCCACCACCACTCGTTCAATCATAGCAATGTTTTTATCGCCCGGCAGCGGGTATTTCCAGCTTTTCAGAGTGGGATGGCCCACGTTGGTGGTCACCAGGTACATGTCGCCCACTTGGCGCTGGTCTTGCCGGAAGGTGGCGATTTTGCGCGAGTCGGGCGACCAGCGCAGGATGGGCTTGTCGCTGTGCGTCCAGCCGGCGTTATCGGTGGCGTAGCCGTAGTCCTTGGCGCCGTCGGTGGTCAGCTGGGTGGTTTGATTGGTTTTGGTGTCGCGCACCCACAGGTTATCGTCCTTGATGAAGGCGGCCAGCTGGCCGTTGGGCGACACCACTTCGTTGTCGGCATTGGCCGCGGCGGCCGGCGCGTTGGGCGTGGGCGTTTCGGGGTTGATTTTACCGCTCACCACGTCGTACTTCCAGCTTTTGCCGGCGGCCTCGAAGGCAATGGCCTTGGCATCGGGCGAGAAGCTGACGCTGCGGAAGGGCAGCCGGCCGCCCTCGTAGCTTTTGCCGCTGGCCGCCGACAGCGCCGCCGCCAGTTTGGCCTGGTCGAAGGCGGCGGTGCGGGTTTTGCGGGCCGGGTCCACGATGATGAACTCGCTGCCCTGGGCCGTGAGCGTGCGGTACCAGAACCGGCCGTCGGGCAGCCAGTTGGGCTGTCCGGCGCTGTGGTCCACCAGTGCCTGGGTGTTGTAGCTCATAAAACGCTCGGCGCGGGCATAGTCCTGCTCGGTGAGCACAGGCCGCTGCTGAGCCGAAGCAGCAGCAGCGGCCAGAAGCGCGGCCGCAAACAAGGCCGGGGAAAATTGGGGCATAGGGTTAAGCAAAAAAAGCGGGAATTCGGAATGGGAAGTGAAAGGTAGGTGCGTTTAAACCGGCCTACCGCTGGCGGGCGGCCCAGGCGTCCAGGCGGCGCTCCAGCACAGCCAGGGGCATCGAGCCCCCGGCCAGAATCTCGTCGTGGAAAGCGCGCAGGTCGAACTTCGGGCCCAGCTGCTTTTCGTAGCGGGCGCGAAGTTCACGCAATTTCAGCCCGCCGGTTTTGTAGCTCAGCGCCTGGCCGGGCCACGACATGTAGCGCTCGATTTCGGCCGTGGCGCCCTGCTCGCTGATGGGCTCATTGTCCATCATGTACTTGATGGCTTCCTCGCGGCTCATGCCCTTGGCGTGCATGCCCACGTCCACCACCAGCCGGACGGCGCGGTGCATGTCGTCGCCCAGCGCCCCGAGTTTCTGGTAGGGGTCGGTGTAGAGGCCCAGCTCGGGCCCCAGGCTCTCGCAGTACAGCGCCCAACCCTCGCTAAAGGCCGAGTAGCTGGCAAAGCGCCGGAATTTGGGCTGCGTGGTGTTTTCCTGCTGCAGCGACAGCTGGTAGTGGTGGCCGGGAATGGCCTCGTGCAGAAACAGCGACTCCATGCCCGAGGTCACGTTGAACTTGGTGGCATCGAGGATGGGCACGTAAAAAATGCCCGGCCTCGAGCCGTCGGGCGTGCCCCGGTTGTATTCGGCCGACGCCGTGGCGGCCCGAAAGGCCTCGGTTTGCCGAATCTCAAACGGCGACTTCGGCGTGCGCCCAAACAGCTTGGGCAGGTGGGGCGTGATGCGCGCCTGAATGGCCCGGAAGGCGTTCAGCACGTCGTCCGGCGTTTTGTAGGGCGTGAATTTGGGGTCCGAGTTCAGGTAATTGAAGAAAGCCGGCAAGTCGCCCTCATAGCCCACCTGCTTTTTTACGGCCTCCATCTCGGCCCGGATGCGCTTCACTTCGGCCAGCCCGGTTTGGTAAATGGCGTCGGGCGTGCGGTCGGTGGTCGTCATCTGGCGCACGGCAAAGCGGTACATCTCGGTCCCGCCGGGCACGGCCCCGATGCCGGTGCTGCTGCGGGCTGCGGGCAGATACTCGGTTTGCAGGAAGTCGGCCAGCTTGCGGTAGGTCGGCACCAGGACGGTGGCAATGGCTTGCTGGTAAGCAGCCGTTAGGCGGGTTTTGTCGGCTTCCGAGAAGCTGGCGGGCAGCCGCGTAATCGGACCGTAGAACAAGCTCTTGGCCGGGTCTGTCACCACCTGCGCCTGCAACTGGGGCACCATTTTCAGCACCAGCACCTTGGGCAACACCACGCCGGCCTTCATGCCGCGCCGGAAGTTGCCGATGGCCGAGTCGGCCCACACCGGAAACTTATCCACGCGCGCCAGCCAGTCGTCGTAGTCCTTCACGGTTTTGAAGGGTTGCGAACCGGTGCCCGCGCCCAGCTGCACGAGGTTGTTGGGTAGGGAATAAAACTGGGCGAAGGGCATCATCCAGGTATTCAGCTTCAACCCGTCGAGCCGGGTCTTCATCTCGTACTCGAAGATGTCGTAGTTGGCCTGGTCTTCGGCCGACAGCTTGGTCCGGTCAAATTTTTGCAGTGAAATCAGGTACTGCTGATAAACCTGCTGCAACTGCTGCCGGAAGGCACGGGTCTCGTAGTTGGGCAGTTGGTCGTTGTAGCGGTAGTCGCCCTGCGCCGTAGCCGACAGCGGATACAGCTTGGCTTGGTCTTCCCAATACGCCGCAAACAGCGCCGCCAGCGGAGCCGAGGCGGTGGTCGTGACGGCTTTAGCGCCGACTGTTTTGGCCGCCGCGGGGGCTTTTTGCGCCAAGGCCCCGGGCAGAGGGCAGGTGGTCAGAAGCGTGCCGGCAGCCAGCGTTTGCAATACAAGTTTTCGCATGAAAGTCTACTTTATAGGCCCGTTTATCAGCCCAAGATACCGAAAGCGTGGCGCTGGCAATCGAAGTAAAAAAAAAGCCCCGTGGCCGGGGCTTTCCTCTATCATTGGCACGGCCGGCAAAGACGCTGCTTGCGCTTCCCGGTTGCTTGGGGCGGGGTTTTACTGGGCGGCGCCCGCTGTGGACTCAGTTACACGTTTGAAATCCAGGTCCTGAAAGTCGTAGCTAAAATCAGTTGCCGGCGAAATCGGCTTCATTTTCAGACCCGAGGCGCGGCCCTGGTCGTCGAGCGTAAAGGTGGCGAAGGCATCGGCGTTGATGCTGCGGAGCTTCCAGCGTACCACGCAGGTGCTGCCGCGGTAGGGCAGTACCTGGCCCACGAGGCGCGGCGCACGCACGGCGCGCAGCCAAAGCTGCGGACCTTGCTGGTACACATTCACATCGCCCAGCCAAGCGTCGTGGTAGCGGCCGATGTAGGCACTGTAGTCGGCTTTCTTCGGGGCGGCCCTCTGGGCTAGAGCTACCTGCTTCCAGGCAGCGGCGGTGGCCTTATCCGATTCGGCCGCACTGGCTTGCTTGTAGCCGAGCATGGTTTGCACCCGGTCCTGGCCCGTCACGCCCAAGTAATGGTCCATAATTGAGGTGGTAATGGCCTGAAAGGCTAGGCCTTCCTCCTGGTTGGTAAGCACGATGATACCCAAGTGCAAGTCGGGCACCAGCGTCACCTTGGTCACCATGCCAACCGTCCCGCCGGTGTGCGATACCTGCTTGAACCCTCCCACATCAGTCAGGTCCCAGCCCAAACCGTAGGCCGCGAAGTGGGTGTTGTAAAACGTCGGCCCGGGAGATAGGTGCTTGAGCGTCTGGGGCGACCACAGCTCCCACTGCGTTGCGGGCTTCAGCAGCGGGGCGGGCGCGCCGGGGCCGCCCAGCAGCATCAGGGCCCACTGGCTCAGGTCGGCTACGCTGCTGTAGATGCCGCCGGCGCTGAACATGGCCCCCGTTGGGTCAGCTGTTGAGCCCAAATGCCGCCGTACTACCCGCACCTTGCCGTCCTCCGAGGCATGCGCATCCGCGACATTGGTGGGGTCAGGCAGGCGGGAAAAGCTCGTGGCACTGCGCCGCATGCCCAAGGGCTGCAGCAGGCGGGTTTCCACGAAAGAGGTCCAAGGCTGCTTCGCTATTCGGGCTACTACCTCACCTGCTACTATATACAAGGTGTTATCATAGGCATACTCGCTGCGAAACGACGACGCTGGCTTGAAATAGCGCAGGTTGTGAATTAAGTCGTGAACGGTGAAATTGGTTGAATCCGGATACCGCATCAGGTCGCCCGCGCCTAGGCCCAGGCCGCTGCGGTGGCAGAGCAGGTCGCGCACCGTGAACTCGGCCGTCACGTAGGGGTCGTACATCTTGAACTCGGGGATGTAATCCGTCACCTTGTCGTCCCAGCGCAGCTTGCCCTCGTCCACCAGCAGCCCCAGCGCGGCCGTGGTGAAGGCCTTGGTATTGGAGGCGATGCCCACCAGCGTGTTGGCGTCCATCGGCGCCTTGGTTTTCAGGGAGCTCACGCCGTAGCCCTTGCTCATCACCACCTTGCCGTCCTTCACCACAGCCACGGCCATGCCCGGCACGTCGAAGCCCTAGAGGGTGCGGGCCACCGCGGCGTCCACGGCCGCCACGTCGAGCGGGGCCGTTACGGGCGGGGCCATTTGGGCACGTGTGGCGGTGGGAAGCACTGCCAGGGCAATGCCGAGGCCCAGCACAGACGCAAATCGGCCAAGTGAAGTAGAGAATAAAACCATTCGGAAGAAAATTTGGGTTAAAACAAGATTGGCCTGCCAAGTTAAGCCAGGTAATTTGATTTCAACTCCCATAATTTCCAAAGCCCTTGCGAGCCAACGGCCCGGTTACCGTTGCCGGCCGGCCCAGGCGTCCATGCGCCTTTCCAGAATGGCCAGAGGCATGGCGCCGCCCGCCAGAATCTCGTCGTGGAAGGCGCGCAGGTTGAATTTTGCCCCCAGCTGCTTCTCGTAGCGGGCGCGCAGCTCGCTCATTTTCAGGGCGCCTACTTTGTAGGCCAACGCCTGGCCCGGCAGGGCCAGGTAGCGTTCCACCTCGGCAGTGGCCGCGGCCTCGCTAATGGGCTCGTTAGCCATGAGGTAGGCAATGGCCTGCTCGGGCGTCAGGCCCTTGGCGTGCAGGCCCACGTCTACCACCAGGCGCAGGGCGCGGTGCATTTCGTCGCCCAAAGCGCCCATGCGCTGGTAGGGGTCGGCATACAGGCCCAGTTCGCGGCCCAGGCTCTCGCAGTACAAGCCCCAGCCCTCGCTGAACGCGGGGTACACCGCAAAGCGGCGGAACTTGGGCAAGCTGGTGTTTTCCTGCTGCAAGGAAATCTGGTAGTGGTGCCCGGGGATGGCCTCGTGCAGAAACAGCGACTCCATGCCCGAGGTCACGTTGAACTTGGAGGCGTCGGCAATGGGCACGTAGAAAATGCCCGGCCGCGAGCCGTCAGGCGCCCCGCGGTTGTACTCGGCCACGGCCGAGGCTTCGCGGAACTTCTCGGTTTCGCGAATCTCAAACGGCGAGCGGGGCACTCGCCCAAACAGCCGGGCCAGGTTAGGCGCCACGCGGGCCTGGATGCCGCGGAAGGCATTGAGCACCTGCTCGGGCGTTTGGTAGGGGCTGAACCTAGGGTTGCTGTCGAGGTAGTTAAAAAAGCCCGTCAGCGAGCCCCGGTAGCCCACGCGCTTCCGAATGGCCTCCATCTCGGCCCGGATGCGCTTCACCTCGGCCAGCCCGGTTTGGTAGATGGCATCGGGCGTGCGGTCGGTGGTGGTCATCAGGCGCACGTCGTAGCGGTACATGTCGGCGCCGCCGGGCACGTCGCTCAGGCCGGTGCTGCTCCTGGTCTGGGGCAGGTATTCGTTTTGCAGGAAATCGGCCAGCCGGCGGTAGGTGGGCACCAAATCGGTGGCAATGGCTTGCTGGTAGGCCGCGGCCAGTCGCACCTTGTCGGCGTCGGGAAAGCCGGGGGGAAAGTGCAGCGCCGGCCCGTAAAAAGGGCTGCGAATAACGTCGGCGGTTACCTGGGCCTGCAGCTGGGGCACCATGCGTTGCACCACCACGCGCGGCAGCACCACGGCCGCTTTCATGCCCAGCCGGAAGTTGGCCACGGCCGAATCGGCCCACGCCGGAAAGCGGCCCACCCGCGCCAGCCAGTTGTCGTAGTCGCGCACCGTGCGAAAAGGCTGGGCCCCGGTGCCCGTGCCCAGCTGCGCCAGCGTATTGGGCACGCTGAAAAACGGGTCGAGCGGCATCATCCAGGTGTTCAGCTTCAGCCCGTCGAGGCGGGTGCGCATTTCGTATTGAAAGATGTCGTAGCTGAGCTTGTCCTCGGCCGGGAGGCGGGCCCGGTCAATGTTCAGCAGGTCGTTGAGGTAGCGGCGGTAGAGGCGCTGCTGCTGTTGCCGGAAGGCCTGCGTCTGGTCGTTGGGCAGGCGGTCGTTGTAGCGGTTGTCGCCCTGGGCCATGGCCGCCAGCGGAAACAGCCGGGCGCGGTCTTCCCAGTAAGTGGTAAACAAATTGGCCAGCAGCACCGACGCTGCGCTGGCCCGGCTGGCCGGGGGCGCCTGGGCCCGGGCCGGCCGCCCGAGCAGCCCCAGCGCCGCCAGCAAAACGAAAATCAACTTCCGCATCAAAAATCGATTAAGCTGGCAATCTACGTTGATTTGGCCCACCGGCCTACGCTTGCCCCGCTTTTGTACAGCAAAAGCCCCGCCCGGATTGGTTCCGGGGCGGGGTTTTGGAGTGGGGTAGGAGCAGGGACTCCGTTAGATATTAGCACGTCATGCTGAGCGCAGCCGAAGCATCTCTACCGCAGGAGTAATTATCTACTTCAGCACGCGACATGCTTCGGCTGCGCTCAGCATGACGTTCCTTTTCTCACTTCTCACTGCTGCTTCGCTGCCCAGGCGTCCATCTTGGTTTCAAGCACGCTCAGCGGCATCACGCCGTCTTTCAGCAGTTCGTCGTGGAAGTTGCTGAGGGAGAATTTGCTGCCTAGCTGCTTTTCGTAGCGGGCGCGCAGCTCCTGAATTTTCAGCTGGCCGATTTTGTAGGCCAGCGCCTGGCCCGGAATGGCCATGTAGCGCTCGATGGCGGCCGTGTCGTTTTCGCGGTTGTCGGGTGTGTTATCGAGCATGTAGTCAATGGCTTGCTCGCGGGTCATCTGGCCGGTGTGCAGGCCGGTGTCCACCACCAGGCGCACGGCGCGCAGCATCTCGTCGCTTAGGGCGCCGATGTATTGGTAGGGGTCTTTGTAGAGGCCCAACTCCTTGCCCAGGCTTTCGCAGTAGAGGGCCCAGCCTTCGGTCATGGCGCCGTAGCCGGCAAACTGGCGAAACTTGGGCAGGCTGGTGTTTTCCTGCTGCAAGGAAATCTGGTAGTGGTGCCCGGGGATGGCCTCGTGCAGAAACAGCGATTCCATGCCCTGCGTCACGTTGTACTCGGCGGGCTTGGGCAGGGGCACGTAGAAAATGCCCGGCCGCGAGCCGTCCGGCGAGCCCTGGTTGTACTCGGCCGAAGCCGACGCCTCCCGGAACGCCTCGGTGCGCCGAATCTCAAACGGCGTTTTAGGCGTGCGGCCAAACATCTTTTTCAGGTTTGGGTCGATGGTTTCCTGAATCTTGCGGAAACCTGCCAGTACCTCCTCGGCCGTCTTAAAGGGCATGGCCTTGGGGTTGGTTTTCAGGCTCTCGAAGAACTGCCGCAGCGTGCCCTTGAAGACCAGTTCGGTTTTCATGCGCTCCATCTCGGCGCGCAGGCGAGCCACCTCGCGCAGCCCCAGCTCGTGGATTTCGGCCGGAGTTTTCGCCGTGGTGGTCCAGTAGCTCACGTAGTAGCGGTAGATTTCCGGCCCGCCCGGCACGGCGTTGATGCCGCTGGTGGCGCGCGACTTGGGCAGGTACTCGTTGGCCAGGAAGTCCCCCATTTTCTTGTAAGTCGGCACTACCTGGGTCTGAATGGCCTTCTTGTATGCCTCGGTCAGGCGCTGCTTATCAGCGTCGGAAAAGTCTTTCGGGAAGTTGTTGATGGGGCTGTAAAACAGCGACTTGGTAGGGTCCGTCACCTGCATGTCCTTGGCGCGCATCTGGGGCAGCATCTTCACCACCAGCGCCCGGGGCAGCACCACGCCGGCCTTCATGCCGCGCCGGAAGTTGCCGATGGCCGAGTCGGCCCACACCGTGAAGCCCTGCACGCGGCCCAGCCAGTTGTCGTAGTCCTTCACCGTCTTAAACGGCTGGTTGCCCTGCCCCGAGCCGTACTGCCCCATGCTGATGGGCAGCCCCCAAAACTGCTGAAACGGAATCATCCAGGTGTTCAGCTTCAGCCCCTCCACTCGCTGCTTGAGGTCATACTGGAATATGTCGTAGCTGATTTTATCGTTCTCATCCAGCTTAGCGCGGTCGAACTGCCCCAGCCGCGTTAGGTAATCCTGGTAAAACGTTCGCAGCGTGTCGCGAAACGCCTGCGTCTGGTCGTTGGGCAGCAGGTTGTTGTAGCGGTTGTCGCCCTGCGCTGTGGCCGAAAGCGGGTCGAGGCGCGACTGCCGCTCCCAGAAGCTGGCAAACAGCCCGTTGAGGCCTTTGGTGGAGTCAGCGGCCGTGCCATTGCCGGCGGATGCCGTTTCGGAGGTTTTGGTTTGGTTGCAGGCCGTTGTGAGCGCCACGGCAACGAGGCCGGCGAGGGCAATTTTTTTCATGAGCGAATGGGAATGTGCCGCAAGCTACGAAGCCGCTCCCTACGCTCCCATACCCCTGCGTTGCTACTGCGCCGCCGGCGCAGGCGGGGCCGCCAGGCGCGCCACGGCCAACCGGCCCAGTGCCTTGGCTACCTGCCACCGCGAGTAGCTGCGGTCGGCCCGCGGCAGGCCGATGACGAGCGTGCGGTCGGGCAGGCCCACGTACAGGTCGCCGTGGAAGTCGTCATAGTACGCCTCGTGCCCCAGGCCGTTCACTGCCAGAATATTGCGCCGTTTCAGTCGGTTGCCAGTTTGCACGATGGCGAAGGCCGAGGCCGGCCGGTACGATACCACCACCACGGCATCGGGGCTGCCGGGCTGGTCGGCTTGCACAAAGCGGCAGGCCTCGCCGCCGGCCTGCTGCCGTACGGGCTGCCCGGTGAGGTCGCCTACCTCGCGGGGCGTGAGCAGGCGGCAGGTTTCGGTGGGCAGCGTGGCCGTGGTGTCGAGCTGCACGGTGGTGGCGCGTCCCGAGCCACCGCTCGACTGTTCCAGCGGCGCGTTGCTGCTGCAGGCGCCCAGCCAAGTGCCCAGCGCCGCCAGGGCCAGCCACCGTGCTCCGCACCCTTCTTTCGTCATAAAAGCCATAAATACCGGACAGGCGCAGAGAAAGAAGCTGCTCCTTACGCCTTTACTACGACAGCAAGCCAAAAATAGCAACATTGGCCCGCTACACACCTGGCAGAGCCAAACGCAAAAAGGCCCTGTTTCGGCTGAAACAGGGCCTTTCTTAGTAGTTGGCGCCAGTACCTACTCGCGCACGAAGCGCTGCAAGCTGCGGCCGCTTTCGGTCACGATTTCCAGCAGGTAGATACCGGCCGGCAGTGCTTTCACGTCTAGGCCGGCGGCCGAGGTTTGGCCGCTCAGCAGGGCGCGGCCCTGACCATTCAGCACCCGGAATTTCGCGGACTCGGTAGCGAGGCCGAAGTAGAGCGTACCCGTCGTGGGGTTGGGGTACACACTGGCTTCGCTGCCCACGGTCCAGCGGGCCGTCACCACCGGCGAGTAAGCCACCGTACCGTCGAGGTCGGTTTGGCGCAGGCGGTAGTGGGAAAGGCCTTGGAGGGGCGTACGGTCGAGGGCGGCGTAGCTGTGCGCAACGGCGCTGTTGCCCTGCGCGGCTACCTTCATGATGGTTTCGAACGACTCGCCGTCGGCGCTGCGCTGTACTTCAAACGAAGCACTGTTCTTTTCCGAAGCCGTGGCCCAATCCAGGGCAATGCCGCTGGCTTTGGTGGTTGCGCTGAATTTCGTCAGCGCAACAGGCAAGGGGTTCACGCCTGGGTAGCCGATTGCCGTGCTGGTGCTGGCCAGCGAGAAGCCCGTCGTGGTGGTGGGGAAAGAAGTGAAAGGACCCGACGTCAGCGAGCCGCTAACCGGCGCCCCGTTGGTGGCCGTGCCAGTAGCCGTCGAACGGCCAATGCTGGACCACGTGTTGGCCGCATTGCGGATGGCCATCACGAAAGTGGGGTCGGCTGGGTAGTTGACAAAATCATCCACACCGAAAGTGATAGTCACCGTAGCGTTGGTGAGCGAAACGGCCGCCGTAGGCGCCAACTTGAAATACCGGCGGAAAGAAACCCGGGTCAGGGGGGCCGTCAGGGTCTGGTTGGGGGCGCTTTCAATCTGCTCACCAATGTACGTAGCGGCTGTGGTCTGGCCGGTTGTGTTCAGGAATAGCGGGCGGTAGTTGCCGCTCTTGCCTACTGGGAACAGTACGTCCGAGCTGTTGCCTGAAGTGGTCAGGTGAGCTACCGGGCCATTAACATATGAGTTGGAGCCGCCACCTTGAGCGGTAACGTTGTTGCCCAAGGTGAGCAGGGATGTTGCTGTAGTGTTAATGAGGCCATTGGTGAGGATGAGCAGGCCATCCACCTGAACGCCGCGCTGAAGCGTCAAACCAGCTCCGTTGTTTACTTGCACGTGGGCATTGACGTTAAAGTTCAGGGCGCCGGCGCCGCTGATGGTTTGCAGCGAAGTGCCGCTGAACCCCACGCGGCCCGCACCGCCGTTGGGCGTGAAATTCAGCGTGCCGCCGTTGGCCAGCAGGTTGCCCTGCAGCACGGTGCCGGTGCCGGTGCCGTAGCCCGTGATATTGTCGTTGAACACGCCGCCCGTCATCTTTAGGTCATTAACTATGGTCAGTGTCTGCGAGCCGCTCGAAGTGGCAGTGCCGCCCGTGAACTCTAAGTTGCCGTACGTCTGGCCGCTCTGCGAGAACGTGCCGCCACTGTACACATAGAAGCTGCCGCTGTTAAACACCGAAACCGGCGACGGGCCCGTGCTGAAAGGGCTCAGGCCGCCTTGCTGCGTATAAGTAGCACCAGAGTTGAAAACGACCGAGTTGCTAACCGTTACTTCAGTGAATTCGGGGGCTAGTGCACCTCCGTTGCCGCCCACAATAGTGTTGGAGCCCGTTGTACCGAAAGGGCTGCCATTAACAGTCGTAGAGGTAAATGAGCCCGTAGAACCGAATACCAGCGCACCGGCATCGGCCGGCACAAGACGGGTAAAAGTATTCGCGCCGGCATTAAACGTAATAGCGCCATTTACTAGACCCTTGTTGCCCGCGCCGATTTTCATTAGCAGAAAGCGGTTGGAGGTGTTGCCGGAAGCTACTACCGTGAGGCTGGAACCCGCCTGCACAAAGAAATCGTCGGCATCCGGAGAAGGTGTGCCGCCCCCGATGGTTAGAATGCTGCCATCGTTGGAATTGGTAGGGCCGGCGAATGTTACCTGGGCATTGTTTACAAACCGCAGCTGATTAATCGTTTGCGAAGTTGGAGCTTGGCCGTTGCCGTAGTCCACCACAATAAAGGTGGGGAAAGTGGCACCAATGCTGCCGTCAAAAATTAGGATATCATCGGTTCGAGGGGTGGTTCGGGCCGAGCCAGTGCCCGCGGTATTGGTATTCCAGTTGTTTGCGGTGGACCAGGCATTGTTCGTTTTTCCGCGCCAATAATATGTAGTCTGCGCTTGGGATGCCACCGAGAAAAACAGCAGCCCGCAGAGAACGAGTAAAGCCATTTTAACAAGGTATAAGCCCGTGGCAGGTTGCGAGGAAGGCCGCAATGATTCTGTAGAATTTGCCATAAGTTGGTCAGTAGTTTCCAAATGAGCCCGCAAGTTACTATTGTTGAATTAAAAATGAAACTAAACAAAAGTCAACCTCGTAGTGGCACGCGCTGGTAAGCCCGACAGTAAGCTCATAAAAAGGGATTCCAGCCATAGCAATATTGATGGGCGAGGGGACTTAGCTCATGTATGTTAGTTAGATTGTTTTAATATTGTTTACAAATTATTAATTTAGAAGCCATTAGTAGAAGTCGTTGATTATCCCTGAAGGTTGTGCAAAATTCCCATTAAAAGAGATTGTGGCGTAGCGGGAATAAATTGCGGCTTGACTTTGTGTTTCGGTCAAGCCACTCGTTTGTTCATCTTCCTTACGCTACTGCTTTGTCCTTTCCCACCCGCCTTGTTTCACTCTTATTAGTTGTCTGTTCCTTTGGGGCTCAGGCGCAACGCTCGAAGTCTTCCAAGCCCAATTCTCAGCCGGCGGTTAAAACGCTACGGAAAAACCCAGTGGCCAGAAGGTTTCCGGCTGCAAAAGCGCAGCTGCAGCCGAGTGTCGCCAAAGCCCCTGCTTTCACTCGCTACTTGCACTCGCCCTGGGTCGATAGCGTGATGCGCGTACTTACGCCCGACCAGCGCGCCGCGCAGCTGTTCATGGTGGCCGCGTATTCCAACCGCAAGCGCATCGACGAAGACTCGATTTCGACGCTTATTCAGCAGTATGGCATCGGCGGGCTCATTTTCTTTCAGGGCGGGCCGGTGCGGCAGTCCAAGCTGCTGAATCGCTACCAAAGCCAAAGCCGCGTGCCGCTGCTAGTGGCGCTGGATGGTGAATGGGGCGTGGGCATGCGCTTGGATAGCGTGGTGAAATTCCCCTATCAAATGAGCTTGGGCGGCGAAACCGACACAACCCTGCTTTACGACATGGGCCGCGAGGTGGCTTACCAGTTCAAACGCCTGGGCATGCACGTCAACTTTGCTCCGGTGGTGGACGTTAACAACAACCCCGCCAACCCCGTCATCGGCTTTCGGAGCTGGGGCGAGAACCCGGCGGCCGTGGCCCGCGACGGCCGCCAGTACATGCGCGGCATGCAGGACGCCGGCATCCTGGCCGTAGCCAAACATTTCCCCGGCCACGGCGACGTGGACGCCGACTCGCACCTGGCCCTTCCTACGGTGCGCGTCGACCGCCGCCGGCTCGATACGCTGGAACTGCCGCCCTTCCGCAGCCTGATGGCCGGCGGCTTGGGCGGCATGATGGTGGCCCACCTCAACGTGCCCGCCCTGGACACGGTGAGCGGCCCGAGCACCTTGTCGAAGCCTATCATCACGAGCTTGCTGCGCGATGAGATGGGCTTTAAGGGGTTGATTTTTACCGATGCCATGAACATGAAGGGCGTCATCAGCAAGTTTCCGCCCGGCGAGGCCGATGTGCGCGCCCTCATCGCCGGCAACGACATCCTGGAGTTCAGCAAGAACATTCCGTTGGCTCTGCGCATGGTGCGGGCGGCTGTGGACAGCGGCCGCCTCACCCAGCAGGAAATTGACGTGCACTGCCGCCGTGTGCTGGCCCTCAAGCAGTGGGCCGGCCTGAACCGCTACCGTCCCATCAAGCTTCAGAATCTTTACCAGGACCTCAACGCGCCGCATGCGCAATACCTCAGCCACCGCCTCACCGAGCTGAGCATCACGCTGCTGCGTAACCAAAAGAACCTTTTGCCGCTGCAGCGCCTCGATACCCTGCGCGTGGCCACGCTGGTGCTGGGCAGCACCAGCCCTGACACTACTGACTTCCAGAAAGCCGTGGCCGACTACGCGCCCACGGCCCACTTCCGCGCCGCCGCCACGCCCACGCTCGACGAGCTGGCCCAGCTGCGCACGGCGCTCAAGCCCTACAACCTTATTCTGGTGTCGCTGCAAAACCTGGGCCGCCTGCCCGCCACCAGCTTCGGCATCACGCCCGAAACCAACCTGCTGCTGCGCGAGCTAGTGAACCAGAAGCAAACGCTGGTGCTCAGCGTGTTTGGCTCGGCCTACGCCGTGGCCAAGGTGCGCGACTTGGACCGTGCTGCCGCCGTGGTGCTGGCTTATCAGGAAAGCCCTAATGCCCAGAACCTGGCCGCGCAGGCCATTTTTGGTGGCATCGGGGCCAGCGGCCGGCTGCCCGTGACGGTGAGCGACCGGTACCCGCGCGGCTTTGGGCTGCGCACGGCCCCGGGCTTCCGCCTGCGCTATGCCAACCCCGAAGACGTTAGCATGGACCCACGCCTCGAAGCCCGCGTGGACAGCCTCGTGGGCCGGGCGCTGGCGGCCCAGGCGTTTCCGGGCGGGCAGGTGCTCATCGCCCGACGCGGCACCGTGGTGCTGCGCAAAAGCTACGGCAACCAGACGTATGCGGGCGAGGGGATAGGGGATAAGGAAAAGGTGATAGGGAATAAGGGTAACAAAGTCGTATCCCCTATACCCTCTTCCTTATCACTTACCGTGCCGCGCCCGGTGCGCAACGATGACCTTTACGACCTGGCCTCGATGACCAAGCTGATGGCTGCCACGCCGGCGCTGCTCAAGCTGCAAGGCGCGGGCAAATTCAGCCCCGATAGCACGATGGGCAACTACTTCGGCTTTTTGCGCGGTACCAACAAGGCCGATTTGAAGATGCGCGACGTGCTGGCTCACCAGGCCCGGCTCAAGGCATGGATTCCTTTCTGGCAGGAGCTGCGCAAAAAGAACGGCGAAATGCGTCGCCGCTACTTCCGGGCCGATTCGTCGGCGCGGTTTCCGCTGCCGGTGGCGGCCGGGCTGTGGGCGCGCAAGAATTTGCCGGCCCGCATCTACAAGGAAATAGGGGAGTCGCCGCTGAATGAGAAGCCGGGCTACGTGTATTCCGACTTGTCGTTTATTCTCTACCCCGAGCTGGTGAAGGCTCGGACGGGGCAGACCTTCGACGCGTATTTGCAGCAGCAGGTGTACCGGCCGCTGGGTGCCACCACGTTGGGCTTCCGGCCCACCAACCGCTTTCCGCTTGCCCGCATTGTGCCCACGGAAGTGGATTCGGCCTTCCGCCGCCAACTATTGCACGGCACCGTGCACGACGAAGGCGCGGCCCTGCTCGGCGGCCTCTCGGGCCACGCCGGCCTGTTTGGCGACGCCAACGACGTAGCCAAGCTGGCCCAGACCTACGCCTGGGGCGGCCGCTACGGCGGCCAGCAGCTCTTCGATAAAACCATTATGGACGAGTGGACGCGCTGCCAGTTTTGCCCGGACAACCGCCGCGCCCTGGCGTTCGACCGCCCGGCGGCCAACCCCATGGTGAACTCAGCCAAGTCGGCCTCGCAACGCAGCTACGGGCACACGGGCTTCACGGGCACCTACTTCTGGGTGGAGCCGGAGAAGGACTTGGTGGTGATTCTGCTCACCAACCGGGTGCACCCCACGCGGCGCAACAACAAGCTGACGGAGCTGAGCGTGCGCAGCTCCTTGCTGCAGCTGGCCATCGAGGCGGCGCGGTAGGGGCGAAGGGTGGGTTGAAAGGATAAGTGCTGCCTACC
Source organism: Hymenobacter properus (assembly GCF_015694735.1). GTDB lineage: Bacteria > Bacteroidota > Bacteroidia > Cytophagales > Hymenobacteraceae > Hymenobacter > Hymenobacter properus. The sequence goes on from NZ_JADQDP010000002.1 coordinate 1,336,180, forward strand.
GGCTACCTTACCGGCCTTCACCTACTCCCGCCCGTTTATGTTAGGACTGATGATGGCCGAGCCGCTGCGCGTGGCTACAATTATTGAGCACGCCGCCAAGTGGCATTCCGCTACCGAAATTGTATCGCGGCTGCCCGAAGGTGGCATCCACCGCTACACCTACGCCGATGCCAACCGGCGCAGCCGGCAATTGGCTCAGGCCCTGCTCAAGCTCGGCATCGAAAACGGCGACCGGGTGGGCACCCTGGCCTGGAACACGCACCGCCACTTCGAGCTCTACTTCGGCGTGGCGGGCATCGGCGCGGTTTGCCACACCATCAACCCGCGGCTGTTTCCGGAGCAACTGGTATACATCATCAACCACGCCGAAGACCGGCTGTTGTTTTTCGACCTGACCTTTCTGCCGCTGGTGGAGCGGCTGGCCCCGGTGTGCCCCACCGTGGAGAAGTGGGTGCTGCTGGCCAGACCTGAGCACTTGCCCGCACAGTCGGCCCTGCCCGGCCTGTGCAGCTACGAGGAGTTGCTGGCCGCCGAAACGGGTGACTACGCGTGGCCAAGCTTCGATGAAAACACGGCCTGCTCGCTGTGCTACACCTCCGGCACCACCGACCAGCCCAAAGGCGTGCTCTACTCGCATCGCTCCACGCTGCTGCACGCGCTGGGCATTTCCTTGCCCGATTCGTTGGGCTGCTCGGCCCTCGATGTGATTATGCCCGTGGTTCCCATGTTCCACGTCAACGCCTGGGGCTTGCCCTACGCGGCCCCGCTCACCGGTGCCAAACTGGTGCTGCCCGGCGCGGGCATGGACAGCGCCAGCCTGTATGAATTAATGGAAACGGAGGGAGTCACGTTTTCGGCCGGGGTGCCCACCATCTGGCTGGCGCTGCTGCAGTTTATGCGCGACGGGCAGCGCCAGTTCCGCACGCTGCGGCGCACGGTGGTGGGCGGCTCCTCGTGCCCGCCGGCGCTGATGCGGGCCTTCGAGGACGAGCTGCACGTCACCATCACCCACGCCTGGGGCATGACCGAAACCAGTCCCCTGGGCACCGCCGGGCGCCTCAAAGCCAATCAGCTAAGCCTAAGCCCGGAAGAAAAAGCGGACGTGCTGGCCAAGCAGGGCCGGGCCGTGTTCGGCGTCGACATGAAGATAGTGGGCGACGATGGGCAGGAGCTGCCGCACGACGGCGTGGCCTTCGGCGACCTGCTGGTGCGCGGGCCCTGGGTGGTGCGCGAGTACTTCCGCACGCCCACGCCCGGCGAACTCACGGCCGACGGCTGGTTCCGCACCGGCGACGTGGCCACCATTGACGCCGACGGCTTCATGCAAATCACCGACCGTTCGAAGGACGTCATCAAGTCGGGCGGCGAGTGGATTTCGAGCATCGACCTCGAAAACCTGGCCGTGTCCCATCCCGCAGTGGCCGAGGCCGCTGTCATCGGCGTGCCCAGCGCCCGATGGAGCGAACGGCCCTTGCTGGTGGTGGTGCGCCGCCCCGGCATGGACGTGTCACGGGAAGAAATGCTCGGTTTCTTCCGGGGCAAGGTGGCCAAATTCTGGGAGCCCGACGCGGTAGAATTTGTGGATGCGCTGCCGCACACCGCCACGGGCAAGCTGCTGAAAACGCAGCTGCGGAAGGATTTTGCGGGGTACTCGGTGGCGTAGCCCAAGCTAGAGCGTGTCGCAATAAGCCAGTAGGCGCACTACGTCGGCTTCGCGGCGCAGGTCCAGCTGCTGCTGCTGGGCATAAGCGGCCAAAACGTCGGCGTGCTCGGGGCCCAGGGCGGCCAGCAGCGGCTCGGGGGCCAAGTGCACGGGCTTGATTTGGTTGTCCGGCGTTTTGAGGAAATAGGCGAGTACGTCGCGCGCCGTCGAGGAGGTCTTTAAATCTGCCTGCACCAGCGAAACCATGTGGGTGCGCCGGCAAAGCAGGGCCGTGCGGCCCGCATCGTAATGCACTTCAAAAAACGCCTTGCGCAGGGAGGGCTTGTTCACGCGGGCGTTGAGGTAGCGGCGAAAAGTAAGGCGCTGGCCCAGCAGCGAATCACCCACAGAAAACTCGCGCAGCAAATCGGTATCCACCACCTTGACTACCTCCACGCCTTTAACTGTGGTGTAAGTAATAAGCTGCCGGTCAACAGCATTGTACTTCAACCAGGTTCGTGTTGGGGCACCGCTGTAGGGCCGAAGCACACCCATCGTCCACAGCGGAAAAAGGTATAGGTTGGAGGTGGGAATTACGGGTTTGCTGTTGCCAATAAGGGCGGGGGCAGCCTGGGGCTGGCCGCTGGCCATGTATTTCGGCACGTCGATGGGCACTACTTTGGCTGGCGCGCCGCCGCCCGGGGGCGTGCGGTAATCCTGGCCCAGGGCGGCCTGGCTGCCGAGCAGCGCGAGCATCAGAAAAAGAAAGGGACGCATTTGCGGTTGAGAAGAAAGAGCCCTTGAAGTTAGTAAAATACTCGCCCTGGCGCCAAATAAGCGGGATACGCGCCCCGGAACTGCCGGTGGCTGTCCCCGCTTCGGGTCCGCACCTTTTATTTCCCCAGCTCTTCGGCCCGGTCCCGCGCCGCGCCGGCCCCGGCCATCAGCCCTTCGCGCACCGCACCGGCCCCGAAGGCCCGTAGGGCTGCCTCGGTGGTGCCGCCCTTGGAGGCCACCTTGGCAATCCAGTCCTGGCAGCTCAGGCCCGATTGCGAGTACAACTCCACGGCGCCGCGGAAGGTCTGGCTCACCAGCAGCTCGGCTTCGGCGGGCGAGAAGCCCATGTGAGCGGCGGCGTCCATGAGGGCGCCCATGCAGTAGTACACGTAGGCCGGGCCACTGCCCGAGATGGCCGTGCTGGCGTCGATGGCGCTTTCCTGCTCTACATACACGGTTTTGCCGGTGGTGCTGAGCAGGTTTTGCACCTGCACCAGCTCGGCGCGGGTCACCTCGTCGGTGCCGGTGAAGGCCGTCATGCCCATGCCAATCTGAGCGGGCAGGTTGGGCATGGCCCTGATGACTTTGGGCGTGCCCAGCGCCTCCCGGATAGTGGCAATGCGCACGCCCGCCATGATGCTGAGCACCAGCTGCTGCGGCTGCACCAGCCCTTTGAGGGTATCGAACAGCTCGGCCGAATCCTGCGGCTTCACGGCCAGGATGAGGATGTCGGCGCCCGGCACGCACTCCTGCGGGGTGCCCCACACGGTGCCCACCTCGTGCGCCGCCAGAACCGGCACCCGCTCGGGCGAGCGCGCCAGCAGGCGCAGGTCGAGCCGGGAGGTGACGTGGGTGCGGGCAAAGCTGCGGGCATAAGTCAGGCCCATGTTGCCGCCGCCGATGATGAGGATTTTCATGCCGTTGAATTGCTTCTGAATGAGCAAAGAACGTTATCGCCTGTCATCCTGAGCGCAGCGAAGGACCTTCTCACGCCCAGAGCAATATTTACTACAAGCTGTTCAAGCGTGAGAAGGTCCTTCGCTACGCTCAGGATGACAGACGACAAACTCACACCTTCAGCACCACGCCCTTTTTATACATCCAACTCAGAATGAAGTACCAGATGACGATGAGCGTGACTGCACCCACCAGCGAGGCATTGCGCGGGTCGGAGAAAAAAGGCACGATGCCCCACTCGTACAGCCACTCCTTCAAGCCGCCGGTTTTGCCGCCGGGCAGCGCCAGTTTGAACAACCCGAACGTGCGCGAGAGCAGCGCTGAGAGGCAGAACACCAGGATGGCGTTGACGCCGTAGACCAGCGCCGGCCGCGTCCAGGCGCGGTACCCCTGCACGTCGCAAATCCAGTAGAGTGCGGCCAGGCCGGCCATGGCCAGTCCGCCGCAGTAGAGCACGTAGGAGCTGCTCCACAACGCTTTATTGATGGGGAACCACGGCGACCAACATAGCCCAAGGATGATGAGCCCGCCTGCCGCCACGAACAGCCAGGCCACTTTAGCCGCCGGCTCCTGGTCTTTGCGGCGCAGCCATTGGGCGGTGAGGCAGCCTAACAGGCCGGTGCCGAGGGCCGGCAAGGTGCCAAGCAGGCCTTCGGGGTCCCAGGTTTTGCTTTGCTTCCAGAGGTGAGCTTCGGTGAAAACCGTGCGGTCGAGCCAGGCGCCGAGGTTGGTGGCGGGCTCCAGGTTGGCGGGGCCGAAGCCGGGCACCGGCACCAGTTGCATCAGCACCGCGTAGCCAATGAGGAAGCCGACAATGAGCCAGACCTGCGTGCGCCAGCTGGTTTTGAGGAAAATGAAGCTGCACCCCAGAAACACCAGCGCAATGCGCTGCAGCACACCCATGATGCGCACCACCGGGAAGTTGAATTTCGGGTATAGCGACAGCAGCAGGCCCAGCCCAAACAGCACCGCTGCCCGGCGCAGCACCCGCAGCAACACGGCGCCCTGCGGTCCGCCCTGGCGCTTCACGCCATCGAGCGCATATACCAGGCTCACACCCACGATGAACAGAAAAAACGGAAAAATCAGGTCCGTTGGTGTGCAGCCGTTCCACTCGGCGTGCTCCAGCGGCGGGTAGATGTGGCCCCAGTCGCCGGGGTTATTCACCAGTATCATGGCCATCACTGTGAGGCCCCGAAACACGTCGAGGCTGATGAGGCGGCCCGGCTGCGAGGCTTCGGCCAGGGGCGGGGCGCCGGTGGTATTGAGGGCGGCTTGGGTGGTCGTTTGCATGGGTGGGAATTGAGAGAAAACGATGCTAAAGAACGTCATGCCGAGCGCAGCCGAGGCATCTCGCCTCTGAAAACTAATTACTGCTGCATGCAAGATGCCTCGGCTGCGCTCGGCATGACCGTTCTGCTCAGCCCGGAAACGATACTTTGCCCATGCCCACGGCCGGCACGCGCTGCCGCCCCGCGCCAATGGCCACTGGCTGGCCCGCCACGGCCTCGTTGGCCAGCACCGCAAATAGAATGGCTTCTTTGGCATCGCCGGACACGCCCAGTACATCGGTGCTGGCAAAGCGAGCCGTTGGCAACCGCCGCTGCAAAGCGGCTAGCAGGGCCGGGTTGTGGGCGCCGCCGCCGCTGGCGTACACGGCAGTGGGCGCCGGCCGGTCAGGAAACGCAGCCTGCACGGCCCGAGCCACACCCACGGCGCTCAGCTCGGCCAGGGTAGCGAGCAGGTCTTCCAAGCCAATGCTTTCGGTGTTGCTGCGCTGCTGCGCCTCGGCCAGATAAGCGGGGCTGAATAGCTCGGGACCGGTGGTTTTGGGTAAGGGCGCAGCGAAGAAGGGATGGTCGAGCAGAGCTGTGAGTAGGCCCTCGTGCGCACGACCGGCCAGGGCCAGGCGGCCGTCCTCGTCGTAGGCCAGGCCGGGGCGGTGGGCGCGCACGGTGGCGTCGAGCAGGGTATTGCCCGGCCCGGTGTCGGTGCTGAAGGCGGCGCGGGTATCGCCGTCCGTACGAGGCAGGTAGGTGAAATTGGCAATGCCTCCGAGGTTGAGCAGCAGCCGTTCCTCGTCGGGGCTGCTTAGTAGCAGGAAGTCGCCGTAGGCGGCCAAAGGAGCGCCTTCGCCGCCAGCCGCGATGTGCTTCTGGCGGAAGTCGCTGAGCGTGATAATGCCCGTGCCCACAGCTACGTGGTCGCCGTCGCCGAGCTGCAGGGTGGCGTTTAGGGTGAAGTCGGTGCGCTGGTGCTGGTGGCGCGGGGCGTGGTAGATGGTCTGGCCGTGGCTGGCAATGAGGTCGACCTCATCGGGACTGATGCCCCACTCGCGCAGGCAGTCCAGCACGGCCGTGGCGTGCAGTTGGCCCAGCCAGGGATTCAGCAGCGTGAGGTACTCAAGGCTCACCGTGTCGCGCGCAAACACCTGGCGGATGCGGGCCTTCGTGTCGTCGTCATACGGCACCGTCCGGAACTGCTCCAACTCCAGCTGCGTGCCGGGGCCATGCCCGCTGAGGCGGCAGAGCGCCACGTCGAGCCCATCGAGCGAGGTGCCTGACATCAGCCCAATGATGCGGCGGCTGGGCTGGGCAGCCAGGTGGCAGAGGCGGGCAAGATGAGGGTTCATTCGTTAGGGCAGTAGGGTATGGATGTGGGAGGGTAGGAAGCGGGTAAAAGGGAAGGGTGAACGCAAAAGAACGTCATGCTGAGCTTGTCGAAGCATCTTTACCGCGCAACGCAATCCAATCGACAGGATTTACTACTGCGGCAGAGATGCTTCGGCTACGCTCAGCATGACGTTCTTCCAGAACCTACCCTAAATCACCGGGTCGGCCGGAGTGGCGGGGTTGTTTTCGCGCTCGGTGCGGGGGTAGGGAAGGAAGTTGCGGTTGCGCTCGGCGCCGGTGGTGCCGGGGCCGGGGCGGCCGAAGCGGCGGCTGTCGCTCAGGCGGAAGCCCTGGAAGGCCAGCTCGATGTCGCGGTTGCGCAGAATTTCCGTCAGCACGTCGGCCGCCGTGGCGGGGCCGCTGTAGGGCGGCAGGCTGGCGCCGAGGCCGTACACGTCATTGGCCGGGGTCTTGGTCAGCACCCGGTTCAACTCGATAATAGCGTTGGGCACGTCGCCTTTGCGGGCGTAAGCTTCGGCCCGAATCAGGAGCATTTCGCCGGGCACGTACACCGGAATGGGCGCGTTGTTGGCCGTGTAGAAGCCGGTGCCCAGGTTCTGGGTGGCCGTGGGGTTGGTGCGGATGAAGAACGGCAGACGGCGGTCGGCTGAGTTGGGGGCCAGCGCGCCGGTCAGGCCCAGGTTGGCGTTGAAGGGCTCAAACACGTTGCGGTTGCCGAAAGCCACCTCGAAAATGGGGTTGCGGGTGTTGTCGTCGAAGTTGAACACCGAGCGTTTGGTGAGGTCCACGCGGCCGGCGGCGGCAATGGCCTTGTCGTAGTCGCCGGCTTCGAGGCTGTAGCGCGCAATCAGGGCCTGCAGAGTATTGGGCAGGTCGATGCCGGGCACAATCTTGGCGTTGAAATCGGCCGAAACGGGCGTGGCGGCCAGCTGGGCGGCAGCGGTTTCGAGTTGGGCCACGGCGCTTTGCAGCACCTGCACGCGGTCTACAAACGGCGCGTTTTCTTGCGCCGCCAGGGGCGCCTTCTCAAAAAACTGCGCCAGCGTGCCCAGCGACAGCGCCCGGAAAATGCTGGCGTAGGCCACAATGCCGCTGCGGGTGCCGGCGTCGGGCGCGTTGCCGGCGTTGGCCAGCACCAGGTCGGCGTTGGCTTTCACCAGGTTGGCCTGCGTCCAGAGGTTGCGCACCACGCCGTTGCTGTTGGTCACGTTGCCGGCGCCCAGGCTCACATTGTATTCCTCGATGTTGCCCACGTTCAGAATGGTTAATTCCTTGGTGGTGAGGCCGCCGACGGCTACCGAATTATAAATCACGCTCAGCAGGCCGCCCGTGGTGTAGCGGGCCTGCAAGCCGTTGCAGAGCGTAATCAGGCCATCGGAAGAATTGACGACCTGCTGCTGGCTGGCCGTGCTGGGGTTCAGGTAATCTTTATTGCAGCTGCCGAGCGACAGGGCCAGCAACGCCGCGAGGATGGTATATTTTTTCATGACGAAAGCGAGGCTAGGGGCTAGAACGTAGCCGAGAGTTTGAGCTGATAGGTGCGCGGAATGGGCACGTTGCCGAAGTCGATGGCGCGGAGCAGGTCGGAGGCGCCGCCGGCGCTGGTTTCGGGGTCGAAGCCGTTGTAGCTGTCCCACGAATACAAGTTGCGGCCCACCAGGCTCAGGTTCATCGAGCTGATGAACTTGCTGAAGGTGGGCAGCGTGTAGCTCAGCGAGGCCTCGCGCAGCTTCACGTAGGAGCCGTCGTCCACCCGGAATTCCTGGGTGTTGTAGATGGCGAAGATGTAGCCGCGGGGCAGCGTGCCGCGCAGCTCCTGCTCGGCCAAATCGCCGAGGCCCACGCCCTGGCGGGTGCGCTTGTCGGCGTTGAACACGCTGTTGCCCTGCACGGCATCAAACAGCAGGTGCAGCGCCAGCTTCTTGTAGGCCAGCGTGGTGCTGGCCGAGCCCGACCACTTCGGGTTGGGGTTGCCGATGATGACGTTGGCAATGGCCGAGCCGGTGCCGTAGCTGGGCTGGCCGTTGGCTTCGCGGGCCGGCGTGTAGGCCACCGAGCCCACGGCCTGGCCATTGGCGCGCTCATCTTGCGGGAAGCCCTGCGGCGTGAGCAGCAGCGAGCCGTCGGCGTTGCGGGCATAGCCCGAGCCGTAGAACACGCCCGCCGGCTGCCCGGCCAGCAGGTACACCGGCGCCCCGGCCGCGTTGTCGATGGAAATGGCCTGGTTCAGGCCGTTCGAGCCGGGCAGCTCCAGCACCTTGTTGCGATTGCGGGCAAAAATCAGCGAGATGTCCCAGGTGATGGCGCTGGTTTTCACGGGCACGGCGCCCAGCTGCAGTTCCAGGCCGCGGTTTTCCATAGTGCCCACGTTGGTTACAATGCTGGAGCCGCCGGTGCTGGGGGCCAGGTTGCGCTGCACCACCAGGTCGGTGATTTTCTGGTAGTAGGCCGTGATGCCCAGCGTGAGGCGGTCGCGCAGGAAAGCCAGGTCGGCGCCGCCTTCCAGCTCACCCATGCGCTCGGGGCGCACGGCGTTGTTGGCCAGCTGCGAGCCCGGCACAATGGCGTTTTTCAGGAACGGCACCGGGTTGAACTGGTAAAACCGGTCGTAGCTGCGAATGCCGGTCAGGTTGCCGGCCTCGCCGTAGCTGGCCCGCAGCTTCAGGGTGTTGAAGGCGTTGGCATAGGCCGCGTTCTGCCAGAAACCCAGTTCCGACACCACCAGCGAGGCGCTGACTTTGGGGTAGTACTGGTTGGTTTCCGAAGCCGAGAACTTCGACGACCGGTCGCGCCGCACGGCCCCGGTCACGAAAGCCAGGTTGCGGAAGCCCACCGTGGCCTGGCCGTAGATGCCGCTCAAATCGTAGCGGTCCAGGTTGTAGCCCGACGTGACGGTGCTGGTTGCCGCCCCGCTCACCGTCGTGATGAATGGGCTCAGGTTCTGGCCCTGGGTAGAGGTAATCTCCTGTTGGCTAAACTGGTAGCTGTAGCCGGCCAGCAGGTTCAGCTTGAAATCCTCGCTGAGCTGCCGCTCGTAGCCTACGTTCACGTCGGAGTTCAGCTGCAGGGCCACGTTGTTGGCGTTGGAGGCATAGCCCAGCGGGTAGCGGGCAGCGGGCAGGCCGGCCGTGGCCTGGTAAGGGTAGGGCCGGATGTAGCCCTGGCCTACTTGTGAGTAAGCGTCCACGCCCAGCACGTAGTCGACGGACAGTCCCTTCGCCGGGTTCAGGTTCACCTGCACGTCGCTCACGGTGCGGTTCACGCCCTGCGTAAACTTCATGTCCTCGATGGTGGAGAGCGGGTTCACGCGGGTGGGCTCCACGGCCAGCAGGTTGCCGCTGGCATCACGCTGGGTGATGTCGTAGATATTGTTGGTGATGTTGATGGAGTTGATGGGGCTGTAGAACACGTTGCCGTTGGCTTTCTCGTTGGAGAAGCTGTTGATGTAGCTCACCCCAGCCGACACCTTGGCCCAGTCGGTCAGGCGCTGGTCCACGCGGGCCCGCAGGTTGTAGCGCGTGAAATCGGTGCCCTTGATGATGCCCTGGTTCTTCAGGTAGTTGGCCGACACGTAGTACTGCGTGCGCTCCGAGCCGCCCGTGATGGACACCCCGTCGTCGGTGCCGTAGCCCTTCCGGAAAATCTGGTCAAAGTAGTTGTAGCGCGTCACGTCCACCAAGTTGGTGGCCAGCGGCGTGACGGCCCCGGCGCGGGTGATGTTGGTGGTTGTCGTGCCCGGGTTGGCCGCAATCTGGGCCGCCGAGATGCCGCCAATGGTATAAAGGCGCAGCCCGGCGAAGCCAAACTGCTTGCCGTAGGTGTTCACCGGCACCGACTTCCGCAGCTCGTTCATGTTGAAGCTGGTGCTCACGCTCACGCGCGCCGCGCCGGCTGCTCCGCGCTTGGTGGTGATGAGCACCACGCCGTTGGCTGCACGCGAGCCATACTGGGCCGCCGCCGCCGCGCCGTTGATGACGTTGATGCTGGCAATGTCGTTGGGGTTGAGGTCGGCCAGGCGGTTTTGGCCGGCGTTGGCCGCCCCAATATCGTTGGCCAGCGCCAACTGCGACACGTTGGTGCTGGCGTTGCTCACTATCACACCGTCAATGACATACAACGGGTCCGACGAGCCTGTAAGCGAGTGCACGCCCCGCAGGCGCACCGACAGCGAACCGGCGGGGTCGCCCGAGTTCTGGGTAATCTGCGCGCCCGGAATCTTGCCTTGCAGCGAGTTCAGCACCCCGCCCGAGCCGCTTTGCGTCAGCTCCTGCGCCGTCACGGTGCTGATGGCGTTGCCCAGCTCGCGCTTGTTCACGCTCACCGTCGAGCCCACCACCACCACTTCGTCTAGCTTCTGCTTGGCTTCGGCCAGCGTCAGGTCGGTGGTCACGGTTTCGGCGCTGCCCAGCGTGAGGGGGCGCGTCTCGGTCTTGTAGCCCACCAGCGACACCGTGAGGGTGTAGCTGCCGGGCGCCAGGTTGGCGCTCAGGGTGTAAGTACCGTCAGCGTTGGAGGTGGCGCCCACCGTGGTGCCGCCCAGCAGTACCGTGGCGCCCGGCAGCCCCTGGCCGCCCGCGTCGGCTACGCGGCCCTGCAGGGTGTAGCGCCGTTCCTGCGCCTGGGCCAGCAGCGGCCCGATTAGGAGCAGGATTAATAGTAGCCCGTTCAAGTGCCGGGCCAGCTTGTCTCGGAAAAGGTTTGGCATACAGAAAAAGGGTTAGTGGTGGGAAAATGGTGGTTTTGTATCCGTAGAAATTGCCTGTCATCCTGAGCGCAGCGAAGGACCTTTTCATGTAAGGGCGATTTGCAGCAACTCAGACGAAGCCACCGTGAGAAGGTCCTTCGCTGCGCTCAGGATGACAGAGAGGGTTAGAACTCCCAGCGCACGAAGGCTTCAATGCCTTCGTACTCCGGCAGCCCCAACTCGTCGTAAATCTTAGCCGTGGTCCGGTTGCGCGCCTCGCTGCGCTGCCAGAACTCGCGCTGGTCGGCGCCGGGAAACAGCGGCCGGTCCTTCTGGCTCTGGTGCTTGAAGATGGCGCGGCGCTTGCGCGTGAGTTCGGCGGGCGAGAGGGGCACGGCCATCTCAATCTGGTCGATGTCCCATTCCTGCCAGGCGCCGCGGTAAAGCCAAACCCAACAGTCGTCCAACCACGCCGTGCCCGAAGCTTTGAGGCGGTGGATGCTCTCGAAAATGGCCGCCAAACACACGCGGTGCGTGCCGTGCGGGTCGCTCAGGTCGCCGGCGGCATAAATCTGCTGGGGCTGAATGCGGTTCAGCAGCTCCATGGTGAGGCGGATGTCCTCGTCGCCCAGCGGCTTCTTGCGCACGCGGCCGGTTTCGTAGAAGGGCAGGTTCAGGAAGTGGGCGCGCTCGTCGGGGTCGAGGCCGGCGTAGCGCAGGGCGCTTTTGGCCTCGCCGCTGCGGATGAGGCCTTTTATCTGCTGCACCTCCTCCGAGTCGACCTGGCCGGGCTGCTTGGTCCTCAGGAAATTGGCCACGCGGTGGTAAAGGTTGTCGGCCGGCTCGTTACTCGAAAAATGAAACGCCTGGTCGTAGTCGGCCACAAAATCAGCGAAGCGAATGGCCTCGTCATCAAACACGGCAATGTTGCCGGAGGTCTGGTAGGCTACGTGCACCTCGTGGCCCTGGTCCACGAGCCGCAGCAGGGTGCCGCCCATCGAAATCACGTCGTCGTCGGGGTGCGGCGAGAAGATGAGCACGCGCTTCGGAAACGGCTCGGCGCGCTCCGGCCGGTAGGTGTCGTCGGCATCAGGCTTGCCACCGGGCCAGCCGGTGATGGTGTGCTGCAGCTCGTTGAAGACCCGAATGTTGATATCATACGCCGGGCCCGACTGCGCCAGCAGCTCCGAAAGGCCGTTTTCGTTGTAGGCTTCTTCGGTGAGCTTGAGGATGGGCTTGCCCACGGTGCGGGCCAGCCAGGTCACGGCCTTGCGCACCAGAGCGGCATCGTGCCAGTTGCAGGGCAGGTGCAGCAGCCAAGGCGTTTTGCGCGGAGTGAGCTCGGCGCCGGCGGCCTCGTCCAGCACCACTTGCACGGCGGGGTGGCGCTGCAGGTAAGTGGCCGGCACCGTGTCGGTTACCTCGCCTTCCACCATGCGCTTCACCACGGCGGCCTTGCCCTCGCCCCAGGCCATGAGCACAATCTGCCGGGCTTCGAGGATGGTGCCCACACCCATGGTCAGGGCCCGGCGCGGCACGTTCTCCTCTCCGTAGAAGTCGGAGGCCGCGTCGGTGCGCGTCACGTGGTCGAGGGTAATCATCCGGGTGCGGGAGGCTGGGCCGGAGCCGGGCTCGTTGAAGCCGATGTGGCCGGTGCGCCCGATGCCCAGCAGCTGCAAGTCGATGCCCCCGGCCTGTTGAATCTGCTCCTCGTAGCGGCGGCAATACTCGGCCACCTGTTCGGGCGGCACGGTGCCGTCGGGGATGTGCACGTTTTCCGGCTTTATGTCAACATGGTCGAACAGATACTCCCGCATGAAGCGCACGTAGCTCTGCAGCGAGTCGGGCTGCATGGGGTAATATTCGTCGAGGTTGAAGCTGATGACGTTCTGAAAGCTCAGGCCCTCCTCGCGGTGCAGGCGCACCAGCTCCTCGTACACGCGGGTGGGGGAGGAGCCCGTGGCCAGGCCCAGCACGCAGGGCCGGCCTTCGGCGGCGCGGGTGCGGATGAGGTCGGCAATCTGGGCGGCGACGGCGGCGGACGCCAGTTCCGAATCCGAATAAATGCTAACGGGCAGGTGAGCGCCCGGCATGGCAGGCAGCTGAACAGGTTCGGCAGTCATAAAAAGTGGGGTGGGAGTGAGACCAGAATCAGCGGAAAAGGTGAGCAGAAAATTGACAAAAACCGATTGGTAGCCAAAATATTTGTCGGTATGATGGCTAAATGCTAATAAAGTAACATACCTATGGCTGTGGTTGCTAGTTCGCCTTTTTCTGCAATCGATTGGGGCAATATTACCCGAATATTTCGCACATTTGACGCCCCAACTTCATTTTACCCTCATCCAGCGAAATATTCGCCACTTGTTCAGCTTTTCATTTTCCCATTTCCACCAAAACCTGTTTCCCATGAAAAAAACCTACTGGCTATTGATGCTCCTGCTGGGCGTGCTGCTGGCGCCGCCCAGCTGGGCCCAGACGACGGCCCGCGCCGTGTCGGGCATCGTCACCTCGAGCACCGACCAAAGCCCGCTGCCGGGCGTGACGGTGCTGGTGAAGGGCACCACCAACGGCAGCACCACCGGCGCCGACGGCCGCTACTCGGTGCAGGCCGCGCCGGGCACCACGCTGGTGTTTAGTTTCATCGGCTACGCCTCGCAGGAGCGCACCGTGCCCGCCGACGGCGCCGTGGACGTGGCCCTGAAGGAAAGCACCACCGACCTCAACGAGGTGGTGGTGACGTCCTACGGCATTCCGCAGGCCAAGCGCGAGCTCGTGACGGCCGTGCAGGAAGTAAAAAGCAAGGACATCATCGACTCGCGCCAAACCAACGTGGTGAACGCCCTGCAGGGCAAAATCGCGGGCGTGAACATCACCTCCTCGGGCGGCTCGCCGGGTGAGGGCGCCAGCATTGTTATCCGGGGCGGCACCTCGCTCGACGGCGACAACCAGCCGCTGTTCGTCATCGACGGGATGATTATGGACAACGGCTCGTTTCAGGAGAGCACCGCGCCGGGCGGCGGCTCGGCCTTCAACGGCCTGCTGGGCCGTTCGGTGGGCTCGGCCAACCGCGCCGGCGACCTCAACCCTGAAGACATTGAGAGCATTACGGTGCTGAAAGGCCCGGCCGCGGCGGCCCTCTACGGCCTGCGCGCGGCGGGCGGTGCCGTGGTCATCACCACCAAGAAAGGCAAGGCCGGCACCACCACCCTCAACTACCGCACCCAGTATTCGGTGGACGAGGTGAGCCGCTTGCCCAAAATGCAGAGCCTCTACAAGCGCGGCAGCAACGGCCTGGCCGACCCCACCACCCGCATTTCGTTCGGCCCGCGCTTCGCGCCCGACGAAACCGTGTACGACAACGTGAACGCCTTCTTCCGCAAGGGCAACACCTGGCAGAACTTCCTGAACCTGTCGGGCGGCTCGGAGAAGGCCAGCTTCTTCGTGTCGGCCTCCAACCTGCAGCAGCAGGGCGTGACGCCGGGCAGCAAGTACGACAAAAGCACGGTGCGCCTCTCGGGCACGGCCGAAATTTCCTCGCGCCTGCAGGTAAGTGGCTCGGCCCAGTACCTGACTTCGGGCGCCGAGCGTCCCATTCAGGGACCCGGCTTGTTTGGCTCGTCGGGCGGCTTTTTGCTGAGCCTCTTGAACTGGCCGCGCGACGACGATGCCACGAACTACCTGAACCCCGACGGCACCCGCCGCCGCCTGCTGGCCCTGGGCAACGGCACCGATTCCGACGCCGACAACCCCTTCTGGACGGTGAACAACAACCCCCAGACCGACCGCACCAACCGCTTCATCGGCAACGTGCGCCTGAGCTTTAAGGTGGCAAACTGGCTGACGTTGAGCCACAACCTGGGTACCGACGTGTACACCTCGCGCATTACGTCGGTGCGGGCCGTGGGCACCTCGCAGGTGGGCAACCAGAACGGCGGCATTGCCGAGACGGTGGACCAGTTCCGCCTCACCACGGCCACCACGCTGGCCAGCTTCAGCCACAATTTCAGCGACAACATCGGCGGCTCGCTGGTGCTGGGCAACACGCTGGAAGAAAACCGCGACGAGGCTGTGGACTACATCGGCCTGATTTTCCAGAACCCCAACTTCGTGGGCCTCAACAACACGGTGAACCGCAGTGCCTTGCAGCGTGACAGCAAGCGCCACCTCATCGGCAACTTTGCCCGCGTGAACCTGTCGCTGTTCAACCAGGTGTTCCTCGAATTGCAGGGCCGCTACGACCAATCTTCGACCCTGCCGCGCCCCGACGAGGGCAAGATTTTCGGCAAGGGCTTCTTCTACGGCTCGGTGGGCGCGGGCTACGAATTCACCAAGACGCTGGGCCTGGAAAACAGCAACATCGTGAACTACGGCAAGCTGCGGGCCTCCGTGGCCGGCGTGGGCAAAGACGCGCCGCCCTACCGCGTGCTGGCGCCCCTCACGCAGAACACCTACATCGGTGGCGGCTTCCGCAACGACTTCTTCGGCTCGAACCCCAACCTGCGGCCCGAAAACACCCGCACTTACGAGGCCGGCATCAACCTGCAGTTCCTCAAAAACCGCCTGGGCCTGGACTTCAACTACTACTACTCGCGCACCAAAGACCAGATTATTGCGCCCCGCGTGAGCCAGGCGGCCGGTTTCATCCTGCAGTACATCAATGGCGGCATCGTGACCAACGAAGGCCAGGAAGTGTCGCTGACCGGCACGCCCGTGAAGGCTAAAAACTTCACCTGGGACATTGTGGCCAACTTCTACCACAACACCAACCGCGTGGAGGAGCTGCCTTTCCCGCTCACCGTGGTGTACCAGTCCGATGCCTTTATTACCGACGTGCACGAGGGCGGTGCCTTCCCCGGCCGCCCCATCTCGGGCCTGGGCGCCAGCGACTTCAACCGCGTAACCGACCCCAGCAGCGAGTTCTATGGCCAGATGATTATCAACTCGGCCACCGGCTATCCCACGGTGAACCCGCTGTTTGTGTACGCCGGCAACCGCGCCCCGCGCTTCACCACCCAGCTCACCAACACCTTCACTTACAAAGGCCTGTCGTTGACTTCGCTGATGGACTTCCGCGTGGGCGGCGTGGTGATTAACGGCAACGACTGGTACCAGACCCGCGTGGGCACCTCGGAGCGCACCGCCGACCGCTACAAGCAGGTGGTGTTCGACGGCGTGATTCGCAACACCGACGGCACGTATTCGAAGAACACCCGCCCGGTGGAACTGACCCAGACCTATTACACCAGCATCCTGGGCGCGGCCGGCACGGCCTTCGTGGAAGACGGCTCGTGGGCCCGCCTGCGCTACGTGACGCTGAGCTACGCCCTGCCGGCCTCATTGCTCTCGCGCACCGGCTTCATCAAAGGCGCCGAACTGAGCGTGACGGGCCGCAACCTGGTGCTGCTGACCAAGTACAGCGGCGCCGACCCCGAAACGTCGTCGGCCGGTGCCGGTGTGCGCGGCGGCGGTGCCAACGGCTTCGACTACGGCAACGTGCCCGCCACCCGCGGCGTGGACATGGCCCTGCGCGTGAATTTTTAATTACAGTATTCGGTATAGGGAAGTCGGAAGTCAGACCAAAACCGCAGTCTGACTGCTGACTACCAACTACTGACTACCCAACGTCTTCAACTCATGAATTTGAACCGCTATATAATGGGCTTGGGCCTGCTGCTGGGCACTGCCGCCCTCACGTCGTGCGAGAAGTTTCTCGACGTGAACAACAACCCCAACAACCCCGTCGCCTCCACGCCCAACTTCCTGCTGCCGGGCATCATCTCTAATGGCATTCAGACGCAGATGTTCACCGCGCTGCGCACGCCCTACATCACGCAGTACGTGGTGAGCCGCACCGCCAACAGCGGCGGCAATGACCAGTACTACTTCACCAACGCGCAAAGCACCAACACCTTCAACTACTCCTACTTCCAGGCCGGCGGCAACATTCCGGTGATGCAGAAGGCGGCAGAGGCCGAAGGCTCGGTGTACTACGTAGGGGCCGGCAAAATCATGCAGGCCATGATTCTGGCCCACGCCACCGACATGCTGGGCGACATTCCTTACTCCGAGGCCTACCAGGGCGGGGCTAACTTCACGCCCAAGTACGACCCGCAGGAGCAGATTTACGCCACCATCAACCGGCTGTGCGACGAAGGCGCCGTGGAAATGGCCAAACCCGCCAGCGCCAACTTCCGCCCCCTATACAGCACGGCGCCCAGCGAAAGCGGCGACATCCTCTATAAAGGCGACCCCGGCAAGTGGCTGCGCCTGGCCTACGCCCTGAAGGCCCGCCAGGCCCAGCACCTCACCAAGAAAAGCAGCTACGACCCCAACGCCGTGCTGGCCTTGTGCGACAAGGCTTTTACGTCGTCGGCCGATGATGCGCAGATTAACTTCCAGGTGGCCGTAGCGCCGCTGTCCAACACCACCAACATTTTTGGGGTAACGCGGGCCAACTTTGGCACGGCCGCCTTCTCTTCGAACGTGGTGAAGTACCTCAACGGCACCACCTTTCCGGGCGTGGTCGACCCACGCTTTGGCGTGCTGGTGCCCAGCACCAGCACCGGCGCCGACCCCGGCCGCGGCACCACCACCAACCTCACGCCCGGCTCCACGGTCACGGACTTTTACGGCGGCTGGTACGCCCGCGACCTGGGCTACTTCGAGGCCATTACCTACCACGAGCTGAAGTTCATCGAGGCCGAGGCCGCTCTGCGGGCCAACAACCGCACCCGCGCCCTGGCTGCGCTGCGGGCCGGCATCACGGCGCACATGAAGAAAGTGGGCGCGGGCGGCACCTACACGGCCCCCACGGTCACGTTCCCCATCATCTCCGACGCGCAGATTAACGCCTACCTGGCCAGCGCCGCCGTGCCCCAAACGGAGGCCCAGGTGACGCTGCGCAGCATCATGGAGCAGAAGTACATCGCCATGTTCCTGAACCCGGATTCGTGGTCGGACCTGCGCCGCCTCAACTACCGCCCCTCGGTGTACGTCAACTTCCTGTACCCCACCAACGCCAACCCCGCCCTGGCCTCCCGCCCCGTCACCGATTCGCTGCGCCGCTACCCGCGCCGCCTGTTGCCCGGCGCTACCGAAGTGACCGTGAACCCGAACGCCGTGGCCGCCCTCTACGCCGATGCCGGTGCCACCACCGACAACGACTACATCACGGCCCCGCTGTGGTTTGACCGTCCGTAACAGGCTGTCTTGCTGTGCGCTAGTCTGTCATCCTGAGCGCAGCGAAGGACCTTCTCACCGAAGAACTATTTGCAGTGACCATTGCATGCGTGATAAGGTCCTTCGCTGCGCTCAGGATGACAGATGGAGCCAACCCCATCCATCCCCCGATTTTAACAACCCGTTATATGAAGCATTTTTCTTTCCGCACCCTGCTGCTGGTGCTGCCGCTGCTGGGCCTGCTGCTCGGCGGCTGCAAAAAGGAAATCGACGACTATTACACCGTCGTTTCCGAGCCCGGCTTTGCGGGCCTGGGCCAGCCCCGCGTGGCGCTGGCGGCCCGCTACGCCCCCGGCGAGACCATACCGCTCTTCGTGTCGTACGCCGAAGTCGACCAGCTCCGCGACGTGACCGTGTACCAGGTGGTGGCCAAGCTCGACTCGGCCACGCTGGGCACTTACCCCGCCAATGGCACCTACAGCACCACCGGCGGCTTGCAGGTGACGCCCGTGCCCTACACCGTGCCCAACCGTGCCAACGGCCTATTGGTGCGCGTGGACGTGACGCTGAACTTCCAGAACGGCAGCTCGCGCCTGCGCCGCTTCACTTATACCATTGCCGCGCCGGCCACGCTGGAATTTGCCACCACCCCGCCGGTGCCCACCTACCGCAACGGCCTTGCCGGCAACGCCCAGAGCGAAGGCGACATTGTGGGGTATTCGCTCATTCTCAACAAAGGCGGCCTGGGCGCTGTGCCGGTGCCACCGGCCACGGGCCTGCTGTTTAAGGGCATCGATAGCCTGACCACTTTCTACCGCATCGGCAACCAGCCGCGGGTGCGGGCCGGTGTGGTGCGCAACCCCACTACCGGCGCGGCCAACACCCGCACCGTGGACGCCACCATTCCGCGCGGTGCCAACGGCCAGGCCGTCACCTTCATCTTCGAAGCCTACGCCGCCGTGCAGACGCTCACCATCACGGCCCCGGCCATCAACGTGACCAACCCCACGCCGCTGGCCACGCTGCGCACCGGCCGCATCGCGGGTGGCCCCAACGTGACGCTCGACTCCCTGGCGTTCAACCTGCGCACCGGCACCATTGAGCCCGCCGCCAACCCCGCCACCGCCAAGGACCTGTTCCTGAGCGGCACGGGCAACAACGTGACCCTCTCGGCCGCCAACACCACGCGCTTCTATCGCGCTACGCCGGCCCAGGTAGCCGCCGGCTTCTACACCTCGCCCAACGCCAACCTCGTGGCCACCACCCTCTACCAGAACACGACCGTGGCCGACGCCGGCACGGTGGCCGCTGGCGATGTATTCGCCGTGCGCGTGCGCGGTGCCGAGGTGATGCTGTTGCGCATCCTGAGCGTGCGGGCCGGCTCGGCCGGTACCCCCGCCAGGGTCCGGTTCGAGTACCGGTCGCTGTAGCGGCTTAAGCTGTTTTTGCAACAAAAAGGCCTTCCTCGGTTGGGGAAGGCCTTTTTGTTGCGTTGTCACGCCAGTAGGAAGAATGGTTTTATATCAAATGACCCAGAGCGGCGTTACGGGCTCAACCTGTTTGGCACTATGGCACGCATTATTCCCATCATTTTTATTTTGGGGCTAATTAATTGGTTGGGCAGCTGTTCGTCGCCGGGCCGGCCCGCGTCGGGCACCTATCCGCAAGACCCGCGCATTTCAACACCGGCGGGTGTGCCCCGCGACTCCGCTACCAGCTATTTCCCGGCCAGCGCTAGTGTGAATCCCAGCCAGGATTCGCTGGCAAAACGCATGGGCGATTGCCAGGGTGAATTCCAGGGCGCTTCTGAACTCTTATTCCGATTCAAAGCGCCCGTGCTGTCGAATTACTATTTCGGCCATTCTATCTACCGGTTTTTGTGGTGGCCTGCATTCCGACTTCCGGTCTTATTAACGCTGGACTTGACCGAATCTAAAGCGGTGTTGAAAACCCAATGCGTGAACCGATATCCCGAGCCCATGGCCTCGGCCCGTCAGGTAGAAGCGGAGTCGCGGCCGGAAATAGAACGTATCAATCAGCTGAAAGCCTTGATTAAAACCTGCCAGCAAGTGGCCGATAATCAGGAGCGTCTAGCTTCGGCGCTGAGTAGGTTAGACTATATAAAACTCTCCGGTACCCCGTTGATTATAACCGAAAAAAACGTGGTTCTTAGTCAAAGCCAAGTGCGGCAATTTGTTCAATTGCTGAACCAAGCTGACTTTTGGCAACTGCCCAGCTGCAAGCCAACATTTCTTTTAGACGGCGCATACTACACCCTCGAAGCACATGAGCTCCAGCGCTACAAAGTAGTTATGCGGCATAGCCCGTCGGAAAAGGATGGTTTCTTCCGGTGCTGCAAGTTCCTTTTGGACCTCAGCCCTGCTAAGCCCTAAGAAAGGCTCTGCATTTACTTCCCCCCAAACAGCCGCCCGAAGAAGCCGCGCTTCTTGGGCTTTTCTTTTTCCTTCACCTTCACTTTGATGAGAGGAGCGGCCTTGTCCGGGCTCTCGCCATTGGGCAGGCTAAAACGTGGGTCGGGCTGGGTAGCAGTAGGTGCCGGCGCGGGGGCAGAGGCCACCGGCTTGGTGCCGCCGGGCGCCTGGCCCTGGGCCAGTTCCGGCCCGGCCTGGCCGGTGGTGACGACGCGCATGGGCCGGCCCTCGTTGTGTAGGCGGTCGACGGCCGTGACGTAGTAGGCATAGGCCTGGCCGGGCACGGCAGTGGTGTCCACGTAGGTGGCGGGGTAGCCGGGAGCCGGGCGCGGCAACGCCAGGATGCGGCTGGGGTCGTTGGGGGTGCTGCGCTCGTTGGCGCCGAAGCGGTAGAGCACGTAGTAGGTAGCGGCGTCGCCGTCGGCGGCGGGCGGGCCGCTCTGCCAGCTCAGCGTGACCGTGGGGCCGGTGCGGCGCAGCACCAGGTTGGCCACGGGCAGGGGCGGCAGGTCGTCTTTCCAAGGCATGGCGGGCACCAGCGCGGGGTAGCGGAACAGGTCCTGCGTAAGCGTGTCGGTAGTATGCAGGGGGTTGCGCAGCACCGATTTGGCCGAGAAAAACACGCTGCCGGCCACCTCGCCCTCGTAGCTGCGGTTGAGGCGAATCTGGCGGGGCAACTCGCGCGGGTTGCGCCAGGTGGTGTCGGAGCGGGTGCTTTCCAGCATGCGGTAGGTGCCGTGGCCGATGTAGAGGTGGCGGTCAAACTTGTTTTCGGCCCACCATTTCACCAGCACGGGGTAAGGGCAGAGACGGAAGTTCGAACTCCAGTACAGCTGCGGCACGATGTAGTCAATCCAGCCCTTTTCAAGCCAGCCGCGCGTGTCGGCATACAGGTTGGAATAGCTGGGCTGCCCGGCGCGCGTGTCGGAGCCCTGCGGGAAGTCTTTCGACTTGTTCATCCACACCCCAAACGGAGAGATGCCAAACTTCACCCAGCGTTTGGCCACCTGAATGCTGTCGTGCAAATCCCGAATCAGAATGTTCACGTTTTGGCGGCGCCAGTCGGCCAGCTTCAGGCTGTCGGGGTTGTAGGCGCGGAAGGCGGCTTCGTCGTGCAGCACCTGGCCGGGCTCGGGGTAGGGGTAGAAGTAGTCGTCGAAGTGCACCGCGTCAATATCATAGCGCCGCACCACGTCCAGAATGACACGGGTGATGTGGGCGCGCACCTCCGGTAGGCCAGGGTTATACAGCAGCTTGCCCGTAAAGCGCAGAAACCACTCCGGGTGCTGCCGAAACGGGTGGTTCGGCGCCAGGCGGCGCGTCACCGAGTCCATGCTGGCGCGGTAGGGGTTGAACCAGGCGTGAAATTCAATGCCACGCCGGTGCGCCTCATTGATGAGAAAGGGCAGGGGGTCGTCATCACCGGCCGGGGCTTTGCCCTGGGTGCCGGTCAGCCACTTACTCCAGGGCTCCAGGTTCGATTTGTAGAAGGCATCCGAGGCGGGCCGGATTTGCACGAACACCGCGTTAAGACCGGCTTTCTGGCCGGCGTCGAGCAGGCGGCGGTAGTCGCGGCGGTACTGCTCGGGTGTTTCGCCCCGTTGGTTGGGCCAGTCAATATTTTCGACGGTGGCAATCCACATGGCGCGTAGCTCGCGCTTGGGCGGGGGTAGCGTTTCAGCTGGTTCAGCGGTGTTTTGGGCCAGGGTACTGAACCAGGCGCAGGCGCTGATTAATAGGAAAAAAAGGAATCGGCCAGCGGCGAGGAAACGGGGCATCAACAAAAACTTAGCAACGGCAATAGAAGCCGCAAATTACGGCATGGGGCCGCGAGGCACCGTTCATTTCTGTCATCCTGAGCGCAGCGAAGGACCTTCTCACGCTTGAACGCCAATTGTTCTAACGTGAAAAGGTCCTTCGCTGCGCTCAGGATGACAGAAATGTATACTAAGAACCAGTCAGCTCCGTATCTGTCTGTGGGTTGTCGGGCGTGTCGGGGCCGCCTTCGAGGCCATTGGTTTGGCTGGCGTCGCCGTAGTCGCCGCGGATGCCGGCGCCGTCGCCCATATTTTGCTGGGTGCTGCTGGGGATGTTGGTGCCGGTGCGGGGCTGCTCGTTAGAGGCCGTGTCGGGCGTGGGGTTCACGGTGGCGTCCTGCTCCGACGTTTGGTCGGGGGTGGAGGAAGCGGGGGCGCGGTCGGGCTGCGGGTCGGTGGGGTTCTGCGTGGGGTCTGGCATGGGAAAGGGAGATGGGGAGTAAGGAACAGGGGATAAGGGCAACTGCTTAGGCGCCCTGTATGGCTGTACGGGCCGGAAGCGCCACGGTTGGGCGTGGCAAATTGGCCGCCCGTCGCCATCTTGCCAGTGCTTTTCTTCATCAACCCGCCGTCCGCAAGCTGTGTCCGACTATTCTACTGATTTCTACCACCAAAAAACCGACGACGAGCTGCGGTTTTTCATTGAGCACCCCGAGTATTACCAGCCCGATTTGATTGACTCGGCCCGGCGCGAGCTGCGCCGCCGGGGGGGGGCGTGGGCGCCGCCGCTCCCCGAGCCGATGGCCGTGAACCTCGATGCGCCCGCCCACGTGGCCCGGGCGGGCCGGGGTGTCAATTTCCTGAACCTGGCCCTGGCCGCCGTGCTCTTGTTGGGCATGGGCTACTTCTATTACTCCAAGCAGCGGGGCGGGGGCGTGAAAGCCGTGGCCGCGACCGCCAAGCCCCATGTGCCGCCGCGTCTGGTGGAAGTGCCCACCTCGGCCATCCCCACTTACGACGGTTCGTCCGTGGCCGACCAACTGGTGGCCCGCATGCCTGCTGCTGAAAAGAAAGACCCGCAGGCTTTGCGCCAGTTCCGGGAGCTGGCCCGCCGCTTCTGGACGGCCGAGATGCAAACCGAATACCTCACCGGCCTGGCCCACGCCGGCAAGGCCGGCCCCATGTTCGCGGAGCAAACCACCGTGGTGCGCCAAACCTGGTCGGAGTTCAACAAAGGCGCCGCGTACAGCTACCGCTTCGGCCCGAAAACGGCCAACGTGTACGGCCGCATGCGCGAGGCCGCCAGTAGCCAGCAGCACATCCTGGAGCAGTTTCCAGGCCTGCTAGATGGCAAAAAATTCCTTACCGATAAAGAGCTGGTATCCCGCGAAGCCGATGTGCAGGACTGGCTCAAGGACGTGCTGCCCGCCTCGCCCGTCACCGGTAAGCCCTACAAAGCCACGGTGCTGACTATCAAGTACTAGGTTTTAGGCGTTGGACGTTGCTGTCATCCTGAGCGCAGCGAAGGACCTTTTCACGTAGGAAACTTCTAGCGTGAGTAGGTCCTTCGCTGCGCTCAGGATGATAGGGTAGGGCATCACAAAATCCCAACCCCGAACACCTGGCAAAGTGGCCGGTTGTTACCATCTGGCGCGCTCCTTGCGCGTGCCGTTTCGATGGAAGAAGCCACCCCCTCCGCTGCGCCCGGCTCCACGGCCGCCCTGGCCGCCCAGCTGTTCGCCCAGAAGCCCGAAGCCGAGCTCCTGTACCTGGCCCAGAACGCGGCCCGCTACCCGCCTGCCGTGGGGGCAGCTGCTGTGGCCGAGCTCAAGCGGCGCGGGCTGCTGCCCGAGGCCCCGGCGCCCGCGCCGGCCCCGCCCGCCGAAGAGTCCGAAACCTGGCCGCAACTCGTAGGCCAGCTGCTGCGGGGGCTGTTCATCCCATCGCGCCGCTTCTGGGCCACGCCGCTGCTGCTCGACCTCAACGTGCTGGTGTTTGGGCTGATGGTGCTCAGCGGCGTGTCGGCATCGCAGCCCACCGGGCACCAGCTGGTGCTTTGGGGCTCCAATATTTCCGACCTCACCCTGCACGGGCAACCGTGGCGACTGCTCACCTGCCTGTTTGTGCATGCTGGTCTATCACACCTGCTGCTAAACATGTTTTCGCTCTGGCTGCTGGGCCTGCTGGTGGAAGACCGGCTGGGACCGGTGCGCCTGCTACTGGGCTACTTGGCCTGCGGCGTGGGCGGCGGGCTGGCCAGCCTGTGGTGGCACACCGACGGCGTGAACTCAGTGGGGGCTAGCGGCGCCATTTTCGGCCTCTATGGCCTGCTGCTGGTGCTGCTCATCGGCAAGCGGCTGGTGCTGGGCAAGTCCGACCGCCGCGCCATGCTGGGGCTGGTGCTGTACCTGGTGCTCAGCAACCTGCTGTCGGGCATCACCGGCAATATCGACAACGCTGCCCACCTCGGCGGCCTGGTGACGGGCCTGCTGGTGGCGGGTCCGGTGGCCATTGCCGGGCTGGCCAAGCACGAAGAAAGCAGCCACTAGCTCACCGTGGGCGGCATGGGGTAGGGGTTGGGCGCGCCGCCAGCCAGTTGGCTCACCATGTCGTCGAGAATGGCCTTGCCGTAGCCAATGCGCATGGCGTATTCCTGGCACAGGCCGTACTCGCGGGCGTCGAGCTGGCCGTCCTGCAGCATCATTTGTACCAGGGTTTGCAGCTCCAGGGTGCGCTGTATGCCCTCGGCGGGCATGATGAAGCTGAGTACGCCCAGGTTGTCGGCAATGGGCATTACTTCATCGGCCGTTAGCCCCAGGCGGTTGCCAATTTGCAGGAGGAAGTCGCTTTCCTCCGAACTCAGCTGCCCATCGGCGGCAGCCACCAAAACCAGGTTCTGGAAGAAGGCCAGCTTCTTTTGCGGCGTGTTCAATACTTCTTCGAGGGAGTGGGTCTCGGCCATGGGATTGAGAAGGTTAGAAATGGAGTGGCCGGGCAGGAAAGTAGCCCGGTGCTTGTTCTGAACGATATCTTGCGCGGAAGGTTGGAGAGAAGCTTTGGCCATTCTGCAGCCTGTGAAGTGGCTTTTTGCCACGCTGCCAACTTGTTGCTACCATCAGCAACCCTTATTCGCAACGCTCTGAAGCTGTTCAGTCCGTCGCTGTTCGTCCATTTATTCTCAATTTCCCATGCGCGCCCTCCAACTCGATGCCATCCATCAGCCCGCAACTGTCTGCGACGTGCCCACTCCCACGCCCGGCCCGGGCGAAATCCTGGTCCGGCTCCACGCCGCCGCCCTTAATCATCGCGACGTCTGGATTCAAAAAGGCCAGTACGCCGGCATCAAGCTGCCCTGCACCCTCGGGGCCGACGGCGCCGGCGAGGTAGCCGCACACGGCCCCAATGTGCCCGCCGATGCGCCGGCTGTGGGTGCCCGCGTGCTGCTCTACCCCGGCCTGCGTTGGGGTTCCAACCCCAAGGTGCAGGCTAAAGACTTCGTAGTCCGGGGCATGCCAGACCCCGGCACCTTTGCCGAATACACCAGCTTGCCCGCCGAGTACGTGCGGCCCCTGCCCGCCCACCTCAGCTTCGAGCAGGGGGCGGCGCTGCCGCTGGGTGGCCTCACCGCCTACCGCGCCTCCTTCACGCGCGCCCAGGTACAGCCCGGCGAGCGGGTGCTGGTGACGGGCATTGGCGGCGGGGTGGCGCTGCTGGCCGCGCAGTTTTGCGCCGCCCGCGGGGCCGAGGTGTGGGTGACGTCCAGCTCAGAAGAGAAAATTGCCCGGGCGCAGCAGCTGGGCGCGAAAGGCGGCATCAACTATAAGGTCGACAACTGGGTGAAAACCCTTATCCAGCAGGCCGGCGGGCCGTTCGACGTCATCATCGACAGCGCTGCCGGGCCGGCCTTCAACGCCCTGCTCGACGCCGCCGCGCCGGGCGGCCGCATCGTTTTCTACGGCGGCACGCTGGGCAATATCCCCGACCTGCCGCCCGCTAAGGTATTCTGGAAGCAACTCAGCGTGCTGGGTTCCACCATGGGCTCCCTGCAGGATTTTGACAACATGCTGGCCTTGGTGACGGAAAAAAACATTGTGCCCGTCGTCGACCAGGTATTTCCGCTGGCTGAAGGAGAGGCTGCCCTGCGCCGCATGGAAGCCGGCGCTCAGTTCGGCAAAATCGTGCTGAAAATTGAATAGGCGAGGCTGCGGTACTCGGGTAAAAACGCCTGCTTTAACGCGCTTGTAATCAAGAGGTAAATTATGTGTCTAAGGGAATGAAAACGGGCCTTTTTCGGTTATTCTACTACGCTGATATTCCGCTAAAAGACAGCTTGTTTTTATTATGAAATCTGCCGCCGAATACCTGAAAGGTCATGTGTTTGAAGCCCGCCGCCCGCGCCGCGAACTGCAGCCGGTGGTAGCCCACGCCGACGCCGTGCAAGCCATCGAGCAAGCCCTGGCCGACGCCGAAAAATACCGTTACCTACTGATGCGCGCCCTGCGCCACCACGACGCTGCGGAAACCACTGCCGCCCCTTCGCGCCTGGCCGACATCCGCCCTGCATTCCCCACTACCGAGGCGCCGGTGTTGCCCATGTATCCCGCGCTGGCAGCGTAAGCTGATTTCCATTACAAAACGAAGCCGCTCCATCTGGAGCGGCTTTTTTTATAGCTGCCGCCTTAGCCTGCGCTAAAGTGTGCTACGTCTGCTTTGGTTAGAAACGAGCATTACTGCCCTGCCACCCGCCGCGCCAGTTCCTGGGCCAGGTCGGCCGCTTGCTGCCGGATTTCCGGAACGGCTGTCGATTCAAAATACGCCGGCCGCCGGCTGGGGCCCAGGGTAAACAGCGTGGTCGACACCCGGCCGTCGGCCCCGCGCAAGGCGCCGTGCGGGTCCGTCTGCATGCCCAAGCCCAGCGGGTCGGCCGCCAGGTGGCCCTTGTCGCGCAGGCTCATCACCAGTGGGTCGGTGATGCGGCCGTAGTCGAGCAGGGGGCCGGCGCAGCACACCACGTGTTGGGCTGTGTGCCAATCATTAACCTCATTTCGGGGGCCGATGCGCACGCGCAGCAAGTCGCCGTCGGGCAGTATTTCCCGCACCGACCCTGCCCGCAGCTGCACCAGGCCATTCGCCGTGAGGTCGGCCAGGGCGGCCGCATTTTGCGGCGGGCTGCGGTGCCGGGCCACGGCCCACACGCTTGCCAAGTGCCGCAGAAAACGCCGCTGTTCCACCAGCGGCCACGCCGCCCAGATGCGGCCCAAATCGGGCCGCAGCGCATCCAGCACCGGTCGCCAGTCGATGCCCTGCGCCGCGGCGGCCCGCAAGTGCCTTTTAAAAATAGCCAGCATGCCCGCTACGGTGGTTTCGGCAGCCAATTCAGGATAAAAGTTCGGATAGGGGGCCACGACGGGGCCGTGGGCGCTGGGCCAGCGGCCGTGGCGGGCCACCACCGTCACGGGGGCGCGGTGGTCGTCGTGGTGCAGGGCCAGCAGCACGTCTACCGCCGTCAGGCCCGAGCCGATGAGCAGCACCGAGTCATCGGGCCCGATGCGACGCAGGTTGCCGGTGGCCCAGGGGTCGGCGTGGTAGCCGGGGTGGTGCAGGTAGCGGTGGTCGGGCCCGGCCGGGGGCGGGGGCGGGAAGTTGCCCAAAGCCAGCACCACGTAATCGCTGCGAAGTTGGGTGCCGTCGGCCAGCACCATGTTGCGCTGGCCCGAGGGCAGGAGCGGGGCCGTGACGGCCGTGCTGCGGTGCCACTGCAAATTCGGCGGAGCGGTGGTCAGAACGGCGGCCAGTTCCTCACGCAGGTAGCGGCCGTAGGTGGCACGGGAGGCAAACTCCGGTACTCCGGTGGCACTTTCGGGCTGGGTTTGCAGCCAGTTGGCAAAATGCGCGGGCGCGTCGGGGTAAAGGCTCAGGCCGCCAGGGCGCACGTTGAGCAAGTATTCGGGCCGCCGGGCGGTGTAAGCCAAGCCGGGGCCCGGCACGTCGCGCGGCTCGATGAGATGAATTTCGGCCCCAGCCAGGGCGGGCTGCTTTCGCAGTTGCAGCACCAGCGCTGTGCCCGCGAAGCCGCCGCCTACAACGGTGATGACGGGAGAGGCGGGCTGGGTCACAGGCACGGGCGGGAAAGCGAATAGTAAAAGAAGAACGTCATGCTGAGCGGAGCCCAAGCATCTCTACCGCAATAGTAAATGAATACTTGCGCAGTAGAGATGCTTCGGCTGCGCTCAGCATGACGTTCTGCATAGCTTGGCATCAATATGTTACAGGTAACGGCCCGGCAGCAGGTAATTCTGTACGTAGTCTTGAATGCCATCTTCCAGTCGGGTAAACGGCTGAGCGTAGCCAATGCTTTTAAGCTTGCTCATGTCGGCCTCGGTGAAGTATTGGTACTTGTCCCGAATGTCCTCGGGCGTGTCCTTAAACTGAATATCAGCCGTGCGGCCCAGCGCCTGGAATGTGTTCAGGGCCAAATCCAGGAAGGTGCGGGCCTGGCCGCTGCCCAGGTTGTAGATGCCGGAGTGCGTGCGGTGATTCAGCAGGAAAAGGCACACTTCCACCACATCCTTCACGTACACAAAGTCGCGCATCTGGCCGCCGTCGGTGTAGTCGGGGTTGTGCGACCGGAACAGCATCATCGAGCCGGTTTGCTGAATCTGGTGGAAGGCGTGGAATATCACCGAGGCCATGCGGCCCTTGTGGTACTCGTTGGGGCCATACACGTTAAAAAATTTCAGCCCGGCCCAGAAATAGGGCTTCTCTTCCTGCTGCAAGGCCCAGTTGTCGAAGTCGTTTTTCGAGTCGCCGTAGGGGTTCAGCGGGCGGTAGAGCGGGAACAGGGCCTCGTCGGTATCGGTGTAGCCCAGGGTGCCGTCGCCGTAGGTTGCGGCCGAGGAGGCGTACACCAATGGCAGGTTGTACTGCACGCAGGCCCGCCACATCTGCTTGGAATAGTTGAGGTTGAGCAGGTCGAACACGGCCGGGTCCATCTCTGTGGTGTCGGTGCGGGCGCCAAGGTGGAAGATGAACTCCACCTGCTCGTGGTTGGCATCAAGCCACTCGAAGAATGTTTCGCGGTCGACGTACTCGCGCAGCTTCTTGCCTTCGATGTTGGGCAGCTTCTTCGCGATGGAAAAATTGTCCACCACCACGATGTCGTTGAAATTGGCGGCGTTGAGGCGGGAAACAAGGCAGCTGGCAATGAAGCCGGCCGCGCCGGTGACTACTATCATGGGGGCGGGGGTTGGAACGGGGCAAAGGTAAACCGTCGCGCCGGGTAGCACGCCTACCTTTGCCGCATGCGTTTTCTGTTGCTGCTTTTACCGCTGGCGTGGCTGGCAAGTTGCCAGTCCGAATCGAAACCCGCTGCCCCCGTGGCCGTGCACGACGGCCTGGGCCGGGCCCTCACCCTGCCCGCGCACCCGCGCCGCGTGCTGGCCCTGGCCCCCAGCATGACCGAAATGCTTTACGCCGTGGCCGATACCGCCACCATCGTGGCCCGGTGCCCACAAGACAATTTCCCCGCCGCCGTACTCCGCAAGCCCGTCGTCAACAACTATCCGCTCGACCTGGAGCGCCTTGTCACGCTCAAGCCCGAGGTTGTGTTCACCGTCGAAGGCATCACGTCGGTTGATGATGCCAAGCGCCTGCAGGACCTGGGCATTCCGGTGTATTATATGCGCTTTCGCAAAGTAGAAGATGTATTTGCGGGCATGGAAAAGTTGGGCCGTCTGCTCGGCCGTCCGGCGCAGGGCCACCGCGTGGCCGACTCGCTGCGCCAAAGCCTCAATACCCTCGTCAACTCACCAACCCACCAATCCGCCAACCCACCAAAAGTGTTGGCCATCACCTGGCAAGACCCCATCTACTGCTACGGCCAGAACACGCTCTTTACCGACGAAATCAGCCTCGCCAGTGGCCAGAATGCCGTGACGGAAACCTTCCCGCAGCCTTATCCGGCCCTCACCCGCGAATACATTCTCAAGCTGAACCCCGACGTGCTGCTCGGCGGCAGCTTCGAGAAGCTGGACAGAACCTTTTTTAAGAATTACCCCGAGCTAAAGCGCATCAACGCCTATAAAACCCATCGTGTCTTCGCCATCACCGGCAACCTGATGGAGCGGCCCGGCCCCCGCGTGGTAGAGTCGGTGCGTGAGCTGCAGGGGCTGCTGCAGCAGCCGGCGTCCACGGCATCAACTGCCGTTCACTGATGCCTGCTCGCCGCCCCCTGCTCTGGCTCACGCTCGGCCTGCTGCTTACGCTAGCCTTGCTGGTGCTGGGGCTGCGCGTGGGCAGCTACAGTACCTCATACAGCTTCATTCTGGATACCTTCCTGCACTACAACTCGGCCGACCCGGCCCAGCTGGTGCTGGTGCAGCTGCGGCTGCCACGCCTGCTGCTGGCGCTACTGGCCGGCGCCAGCCTGGCCCTGAGCGGCTACCTGCTCCAAACCCTCGTCACCAACCCCCTGGCCGACCCCTACTTGCTGGGCACGGCTTCGGGCGCGTCGCTGGGTGCCATTGCGTCTTATGTATTGGTGCCCTCACTCACGGTGATGGGCGTGTATCTGCCGCCGGTGGCGGCACTGGCGGGCGCGTTCGGAGCCACACTGCTGGTAGTGGCGCTGGGCACCCGGCGCGGGCGCATTTTGCCGGCGCCGCTGTTGCTGGCGGGCGTGGCGGTGGGGGCGCTGGCAGCGGCTTTGGGCAGCCTGCTCACCTTCATGGCCTCGCCCGAAGGCAGCTTGCGCAGCGTGGTGTTCTGGGCATTTGGCAGCTTCGAGCGGGCCGGGTGGAGTGCGCTGCCCTATCCGGCGGCAGCGCTGGTTGTCAGCCTGTTTGTGCTGGGCTTCCTGCAAAAAGACCTGAACCTGCTGCTGCTGGGAGAGGAGCGGGCCGCCGCCCTGGGCCTGCCCGTGGCGAGGGTGCGCTGGCTGCTGGTGGGGCTGGCGGCCGGCCTCACGGGGGGCGTGGTGGCGCTGTGTGGGCCGGTGGGCTTTGTGGGGCTGCTGGTGCCGCACCTCACGCGCGGCCTGCTGGGCACCACGGGGCGCTTCAACCTGCTGTTCTGCGCGGTGCTGGGCGGGGGCTTTTTGCTGGCCTGCGACCTGCTGGCGCGGCTGCTCTACCCCCCGGCCGGGCTGCCGGTGGGCCTGGTCACGGCCCTGTTCGGGGTACCCTTCTTCGTATATTTGCTGCGGAAAAACTCATAGTTGTCAGTTGCTTGTTGTCAGTTGGTAGGCCATAAAAACGCCGTTTGGAACTGACAACTAACAACTAACAACTGACAACAAGAAGAATGATATACATCAGCCGCCAGGAACATTTCAACGCCGCCCACAAGCTCTACAACCCCAAGTGGAGCGAGGAGCGCAACCGCGAAGTGTTCGGCCCCTGTGCCAACACCAATTGGCACGGCCACAACTACGACCTCATCGTGACGGTGAAGGGCGAGCCCGACCCCGAAACCGGCTTCGTGGTCGACCTCAAAGCCCTGTCCGACCTGCTGCGCACGCACATCACCGAACAGGTCGACCACAAAAACCTCAACCTCGACGTGCCCTTCATGGCCGGCCAGATGGCCAGCACCGAAAATCTGGCCATTGCCTTCTGGCAAATTCTGGAGCGCGAACTGCCCGCCATCACCCAGGCCCGCCTGCATTGCGTAAAGCTCTACGAAACGCCGCGCAACTTCGTGGAATACTACGGCAATTAGGCCGGCTGTCATGCTGACGAAGGAAGCATCCTATCACGGGCGCTTTTGTCAGAAATACTAACCCCAGCGGCGCGGACGTGATAAGGTCCTTCGCTGCGCTCAGGATGACGTAATACCTTGAAATATTATTTGATAGCCGGCGAACGGTCGGGCGATTTCCACGCCGCGCACCTCATGCGCGAGCTCAAGCAGCAGGACACCGCCGCGCAGTTTCGCTTTTGGGGCGGCGACATGATGGAGGCCGAGGGCGGCGAACTGGTGCGTCACTACAAAGAGCTGGCCATCATGGGATTTGTGGAGGCAGCCACCAGCGTGCTAAAGTTCCGTGGCTACCTCAAGCAGTGCCAGCAGGACATCCTCGCCTTCAAGCCCGACGTGCTGATACTGGTGGACTACGCCGGCTTCAACCTGCGCATGGCCCGCTTTGCCAAGGAGCAAGGCATCAAGGTGTTTTACTACATCTCGCCCAAAATCTGGGCTTGGAATCAGGGCCGCGTCGAGAAGGTGAAGGCCTACGTCGACAAGATGTTCGCCATTCTGCCTTTCGAGCGCGAGTTCTACCAAAAGTTTGGCTACGAGGTGGACTATACCGGCAACCCCACGGCCGACGCCGTGGCCGAGTTCCAGCCCACGGCCGACTTCTTCGAGCGCAACCGCCTTGAGCCCGACCGGCCCATTATTGCCGTGCTGCCGGGCTCGCGCAAGCAGGAAATTGAGGAAATGCTGCACGAGATGATTGCCATCCTGCCAGGTTTCCAGGAATATCAGTTCGTGGTGGCCGGCGTCACCAACCTCGACCCTAACTACTACAAGCATTTCCACCGCAACGGCATCCGTTTCGTCTTCGACCAAACCTTCGACCTGCTGAGCCACGCCACGGCCGCGCTCGTCACCAGCGGCACAGCCACCCTTGAAACTGCCCTGTTTGGCGTGCCCCAGATAGTGTGCTACCGCACCAGCCTGCTGAGCTACACCATCGGCAAAATGGTCATCAAGGTGCCCTACATCTCGCTCGTGAACCTGATTGCAGGCCGCGAAGTGGTGAAAGAACTGATTCAGGGCGACTTCAACGCCCGCAACCTGCTCGACGAGTTGCGCAGCCTGCTGAACGATGCCGATTACCAGGCGCGCATCAAGGCGGGCTACGCCGAGCTGCGCGAAAAGCTTGGGCAGCAGCAGGCCGCCAAGAAAACTGCCGAGCTCATGGTGCAGTACCTACGGGCCAGCTAAAGCCCCTTAGGCTTTACAAAAGCAAACGAGCAAGGCGCGCCGGCCCACCGGCGTGCCTTGCTCGTTTTTAGCTTCTATCAGGATTTAATCCAGTACCAGCGGCTGCGCCAGCGTGCCGGAGGCGGCTGCAAAAAAATAAAAAGCTACCTGCGGGCTTCCGCCGGCCGATTAATGGGCAGGATTGGTCGATTTTCATCCCGGAAACATGCGGGGGAAGTTATATTTACTGCCTCCACCTCAATCACTTTCTTTTAATGACATATCGTTACCCGTCCCGGCCGGCCACCCAGCGGTCAGACACTTCTTCCCGCCTGCGTCGCCTCGGCAGCACCCTGCTGCTGTCGTTGGGTCTTTCGCTGGGCGCGCAAGCGCAGCAAGCGCCGCAATTTTTCCGGCCCGATGGCGAGGCCCAAGGGGCTGCAGCGGCATCGCCGCTGTCGGCCGCATTGTACCACTCGCAGGCCCTGACGCTGGACGTGAGCGGCTTGCGCGCTGCGCTGGCCACCGCCCCGGCCGAAACCCAGGTGGGTGCCGCGCCGCTGGTACTGGCCCTGCCGCTGCCCAACGGCGGCACCGGCCGCTTCGCCATTCACGAAGCGCCCGTGATGGAGCCCGCCCTGGCGGCCCGCCACCCCGACATCAAAACCTACGCCGGCGTGGGCCTGGATGACAAGTCCGCCTCGGTGCGCCTCGACCTGACGCCGCAGGGCTTCCACGGTCAGGTGCTGGCCGCCGGCGGCCAGAGCTTCTACATCGACCCGGTGACGCGCACCGACACGCGCCACTACCTGGCGTTTTACCAGAAAGACATGAACCGGGCCGCCGCTGGCAAGGTGCCGACCTGTGACTTTGCGCCGACCAAAGCGGAACTGGCTGCCAGCGACACCCGCGTAGCCGCTGCGGCCAGCCGCAGCACTTCGGCGCTGTCGAGCGGCCCGCAGCTGCGCACCTACCGCCTGGCCCTGGCCAACACCCCGGAGTATGCCGTGGCCCGTGGCAACACCACCGCCAGCGTGACGTCGGCCAAAGTGACCACCGTGAACCGCGTGGTGGGTGTGTATGAGAAAGAACTGGCCGTGCGCCTGGTGCTCATTGCCAACAACGACCTGATTACGTTCCTGAGCGGTAGCGGCCCCCAGCCGCCCACCACCTACAGCAACGCCAACGGCAGCGCCATGCTGACCCAGAACCAAACCAACGTGGACGCCCTCATCGGCAATGCCAACTACGACATTGGCCACGTGGTGAGCACCGGCGGCGGCGGGGTGGCCTACCTCGGCGTGGTGTGCGGCGCGCGCAAGGCGGGCGGCGTGACGGGTTCGCCCAGCCCCGTGGGCGATGCCTTCGATATTGACTATGTGGCGCACGAAATGGGCCACCAGTTCTCGGGCAACCACACCTTCAACAACAACTCGGCCGGCAGCTGCCAGGGCAACCGCAACACCACCACGGCCTTCGAGCCCGGCTCGGGCACGACCATCATGGCCTACGCCGGCATCTGCGGCTCGGCCAACGACCTGCAGCCGCACTCCGACCCCACGTTCCACACGGGTAACTACCAGGAAATGCGCGCCTTCATCGACGGCACGAGCTGCAGCGTGAACTCGGCCACCGGCAACACGGCCCCCGTGGTGACGCCCCCGGCCAGCGGCAAGGTGCTGCCCATCAGCACGCCCTTCAAGCTGACGGCTACGGCCACCGACGCCGAAAACGACGCCCTGACTTACATGTGGGAGGAAATGGACCTCGGCGCTGCAGGCACGCCCAACGACGCCCAGGCCGCCGGTCAGACCTTCCCGCTGTTCCGCTCCTTTGTGCCCCTGACCAGCAGCACGCGCTACTTCCCGCGCCTCAACGACCTAGTGAACAACACCACCGTCATCGGCGAGCGCCTGCCCACGGTGACGCGTCCGTTGTCGTTCCGCTGCACCGTGCGCGACGAGCACAGTGGCCCGGTGGGCGTGATTGGCGGCGTGAACTATAGCTCCACCGTAACTCTGAACACGACTTCCGCGGCTGGCCCCTTTGTGGTGCAGTACCCCAACACGGCCGTGAGCTGGATTGGTGGCGCCGCCCAAACCGTGACCTGGGACGTGGCCAATACCGTGGCCGCGCCCGTGAGCTGTGCCACGGTCAACATTCTGCTCAGCCTCGATGGTGGCCTGACTTATCCCACCGTGCTGGCTACGAACGTGCCCAACAACGGTTCGGCCGTGGTAGTAGCTCCTAGCCCTGCCACCGCCCAAACCCAGGCGCGCATCATGGTGGAAGCTGCTGATAACTACTTCTTCGACATTTCGAATACCAACTTCACCATTACCCCGGCCGCAGTAGGCCCCACCATCACCAGCTTCACGCCCACGGGCGGCCTGCCCGGCACGGTGGTGACGGTACTGGGCTCGAACTTCACGGGCGCTACGGCCGTGGCATTCAACGGCACGGCTGCGGCCAGCTTCACGGTGGTTTCGGCCACGCAACTGACGGCCACGGTAGCCGCGGGCACTACCACGGGCACCATCACCATCACCACGCCGCTGGGCACAGCCACTTCGGCCATGCCGTTCATCGTGGGCGCGCCGCCCACCATCACCAGCTTTTCGCCCACTAGCGGCGCCGTTGGCGGCACGGTCATTATCACGGGCACCAACTTCACGGGCGCTACGCAAGTGACTTTTAATGGCACGATAGCCCCGACGTTCACCGTGAACTCGGCTACGCAGATTACGGTGACGGTGCCCGCGGGCGCCACCACCGGCTTCATCGGCCTGACGGCCCCCACGGGCACGGCCACTTCGACCACCGTATTCACGGTGATTCCGGCCCCGACCATCACCTCGTTCACACCTTCCTTTGGCCGGCCGGGCACGGTGGTGACCATCACGGGTACTAACTTCACGGGCGTTACAGCGGTGCTGTTCAACGGCGTTACAGCTCCGACGTTCACCGTGAACTCGGCCACGGAGATTACGGTGACGGTGCCCGCGGGCGCCACTACCGGCTTCATTAGTGTGACCGGCCCGGGCGGCACGGCCACTTCGACCACCGTGTTCACGGTGCCCGTACTGGCCAACGACCTCTGCACCGATGCCATTCCCGTCAACTGTGGCCAGACCGTGAATGGTACGACCGTGGGCGCTACCAACGTCACCGACCCAACAGGCAGCTGCTCGGCCGTTACCGTCGACGGTGGCGGGGTGTTCTACAGCATTGTGGGCACGGGCCGGGCCATTACGGTATCGACTTGCGCGACTGCCACCAGCTTCGATACCAAGCTCTTCGTTTACCGGGGCGCTTGTGGCTCGTTCATCTGCGTGGCCGCTAACGACGACGTTACCTGCGCCGCCCGTCAGTTTGCCTCGGCGGTCACGTTCAACTCGACCCTGGGCACTACCTACTACATTATGGTGAGTGGCTACGGCACAGCTACCGTGCCGGTGGCTACCGGCGCGTTTGCGCTGAGCATAAGCTGCGTGCCGCCCGCGCCGGTCATCACTAGCCTGAGCCCTGTGAGCGGCCCTGTAGGTACTACGGTTACCGTGACGGGCACGGACTTCACGGGTGCCACGGGCGTTACGCTGAATGGCCAGAACGTGAACAACCTGGTAGTGGTGAATGCCACCACCATCACCTTCACCGTACCGGCCAGCGCCAGCACCGGCAACGTGGTGGTAACCACCCCCGGCGGTGCCAGCAACGGCACGCTGTTCACGGTGGTGCCCCCGGCCATTACGTCGATGAGCCCCGCCAGCGGCCCGGTTGGCACCACCGTTACCCTCACGGGCACGGGCTTGTCGGGCGTAACATCCCTGACCCTGAACGGTGTAGCCATCACCAACTTCACCGTGGTGAACGGCACCACCATCACCTTCACCATCCCCGCCGGTGCTACTTCCGGCAACGTGGTGCTGACGTCGCCCGCCGGTGCCAGCGCCGGTAGCGCCTTCACCGTGACGGTGGTTTCGGCTACGACCAATGCTGCCAAGAGCGAGTTCAGCGTGTGGCCCAACCCGGTGGCGGGCAAAGGCGCCTTGCACGTGAAGCTGGCCGTGCCGGCTGCTTCGGCCACTCTCACGCTCTACAACGTGCTGGGCCAGGCGGTGAGCACCCGCAGCTTCGGCGGCAGCGGCACCGAGGTGCCCACGGCCGGCCTGGCCTCGGGCACCTACCTGCTGAGCGTGCAGACGCCGGGCCACGCGCCCAGCATCCAGCGCGTGGTGGTAGAATAGGTTGAATTTGACCGGAGCTTTCCGGTTGTAAATGAGAAAGGCCCGCCAATTGGCGGGCCTTTTTTGTGTTCGCTGCAATGACATTAACCGTCAAACTGCACGCCGGGCAAGGGAGTGTCGCCGCTCATGTATATCGTCAGCATGTGGTTGGCGTCGTGGACAGTATCAAAAGACCAATACCACTCAACGGGGGATGTGCATTGCGGGTCTATTTCCGGAATGGAAAGGCCCAAGAGCTGAAACTCCGTTGCAAAGTCTTGAATGCGATGCGGAAACTCCCAATTGCGAAACCCATCCTCAATGATAGGAATCAGGCTCGCGGTCAGCTTATTATAGTTCTGCTCGATGTGCTGGTAGAAAGCTTGCTGAGCGGAACTTGGTCCGTCTGCCGTTGCATCTATGTCGCAGCTAATGGCGTAGCCGGTTGGCGGGAAAACTAAATCCTCGGTAATAAACCAAGCTTTGCCAGTTTGCTTGTCTGCATCTTCTTGCCGAAGCCGGCCGAATACTGCGTCACCAATGAAAATTGGCCGCCGAAACAGAAACGAGAAGAAACCCATGAGGCTGATGCTACAACGTGAGGCAATAAAAATGGGAAGCCCGACCGAAACCGAACTTCCCATTCAAAACCTAAATGGCGAAACTTACGCCGCCCGCATGTGGCGCAAGGTCGACTTCTCGAACTTGCTGCGGCAATAGTTTAGGTTGATTTGCAAGTGGTTGGCATCTTCTTCCGAAGGCATCTCAAACATGGCATCAGTCATGATGCTCTCGCAGATGGAGCGCAGGCCGCGCGCGCCGAGGCGGTACTCGTCGGCCTTTTCCACGATGTACTCGAGGGCGTCTTCGGTGAAGCTGAGCTCGATGTTTTCCATGCCGAACAGGCGCTTGTACTGGCGCACGAGCGAGTTTTTGGGCTCGGTCAGAATCATGCGCAGCGTGCTCTTGTCCAGGGGGTTGAGGTGGGTGAGCACGGGCAGGCGGCCGATGAGTTCGGGGATGAGGCCGAAGCTCTTGATATCCTGCGCCGACACGTAGCGCAGAAAGTTCTGCGTATCAACCTGCTCTTCGAGGTTGGTTTTGGCGAACCCCAGCGGCTTGGTGTTCAGGCGGCTCTTGATGATGCGGTCGATGCCCGAGAAGGCACCACCGCAGATGAAGAGGATGTTCTCGGTGTTCACCGAAATCATCTTTTGCTCGGGGTGCTTGCGACCACCTTGCGGGGGCACGTTGATGTTGGTGCCTTCGAGGAGCTTGAGCAGGGCCTGCTGCACGCCCTCGCCGCTCACGTCGCGCGTGATGCTGGGGTTGTCGCTCTTGCGGGCAATCTTATCGATTTCGTCGATGTACACGATGCCGCGTTCGGCCGCTTCGAGGTTATAGTCAGCAGCTTGCAGCAGGCGGGTGAGGATGCTTTCCACGTCTTCGCCCACGTAGCCGGCCTCCGTCAGCACGGTGGCGTCGGCGATGCAGAAGGGCACCTGCAGGATTTTGGCCAGCATGCGGGCCAGGAAGGTTTTGCCGGTACCGGTTTCGCCCACCATGATGATGTTCGACTTCTCAATCTGCACCTCGTCGTCGGAGGGCTTCTGCATCAGGCGCTTGTAGTGGTTGTACACGGCCACGGCCATCACGCGCTTGGCTTCGTCCTGGCCCACCACGTACTGGTCGAGGTGCTCCTTGATGGCGCGGGGCTTGATGAGGTTGAACTTGGGCTGGCGGCTGGCGTCCTGGGCTTTGGCCTCCTCATCGAGGATGTGCTGGGCCTGGCCCACGCATTTTTCGCAAATGTGGGCGTTGATGCCCGAAATCATAACGGCGACTTCGCGCTTGCTCTTATTGCAAAAGGAACAGGATATTTCGGCCACGGAGAGAGAATAGAAGAGGGTGGGAGGGGGCTGACTTTGGCCCAAGCAAGTTCAAAGATACGACACGCCCAACGTCGGCAACCAGAAAAATGGTGCCATCACGAAAAGGTTTAAATACGTGCTTGCCTCTATATTGCGAAGGTTTTAAAGCTGCAGGTTGGGCAAGTTAACCGCTTGTAGCGAAATTGTTAGGTCGCTGAAACGCCCGCTGGATATGGTACGCATGCGCTGGAGGATGCTGTGGCTGAGCGTTTGGTTGCTTGGCGCCCAAACGGCCGCCGCCCAAACCCTGGCCCTGCGCGACTACACCCTCGACAATGGCCTGCCTCAAAGCATGGTGTACGCCATCTGCCAGGACGGGCAGGGGCGCCTGTGGGCCGGCACCCAGGGCGGGGTGTGCGTGTTCGACGGTCAGAAGTTTCGTACCCGCACCACCGCCCAGGGCCTGCCCGACAACCACGTGCGCGCCGTGGCCGCCGGCCCCGATGGCACTCTCTGGATGGGCCACAGCTACGGCGGCGTGTCTTTCATTCGGCCCGATGGGCAGGTGCGGCGCTGCCGCCCGCGCGGGCTGGGCATTCCGGCCAGCGTGGCCTGCGTGTGGCCCGCCAGCCGGCAGGTGGTGTGGGTGGGCACGCCCGGCGACGGCCTGTTTCGCCTCGTGTGCGGCCCCACCGATACTGTCGTGACGCACTACGGAACCGCCCAGGGACTGCCCTCGCGCGCCGTGCACCGGGTGGCACCGGGGCCGGGCGGCCGGGTGTGGGTGGGCACCGGCGCTGGGCTGGTGCTGCTCGACCCGCGCGGCGGCCCCGCCCCGGTGCTGCCGCCCGATGTTCAGAATGTGTCCATCAACCACGTGCAGCGCATGAGCGACACGCTGACCTGGTGCGCCACGGCCAACGGGCTGCTGCGCCTGAGCGGGGCCGGCACGGCCGCCCAGCCCTGGCGCGTGCGCCGCTACGGCCCGGCCGAGGGCCTATGCGCGGCCCCAGCCATGCGCGTGGTGCAGGACCGGGGCGGCAACGTGTGGGCTACCACCGCCGCTGGCCTGGCCCAGCTGCCGGCCGGGGCCAGCCGCTTCCGCTGCCGGGCCAGCCGGGGTTTCCTCGACAGCAATGTGAACAACGACCTGCTGGAAGACCGCGAGGGCAACATCTGGTTTGTGTACGACGACGGCATTGCCCAGCACCCGGCCGACGAACGTTTCCGACAATACGGCAAGCCCGAAGGCCTGCCCGACAACGAGGTGACGGCAGTGCAGCCCATCGGCAACGGCCGCTACTGGATAGGCACTCGCAACGGCATTGCCGAGCTGAACCCCGCTGCGGCCGACCCCAGCCAGCTGGCTCACCCCGTGCCGTTGCGCGGTGGAGCCGACAACCGCTACATCCGCAGCCTCTGGCGCGACCAGCGCGGCGACTTGTGGATGAGCAGCCACCGCGAAGTGGCTCGCTACACGCCCGCCACGGGCCGCTGGACGTATTTCGACCAAGCCCTGGGCAAAGCCAGCGGCCACGTGATGAGCATGGCCGAAGACCGGCGCGGGAGGCTGTGGCTGGTCACGCTTGGTTATGGGGCTTTTATTTTCGACCCGAGCACCCAGCAATTCAAGACGCTTAGCGCGAAGAAGGACGGCATGATTTCGGATGCTTTTTGGCAGGTGTTCCGCGACCACGCAGGCGGCCTCTGGCTGGCCAGCGACGACCAAGGGCTGATTCAGGTGGATACCGAGCACGACACGTTTCGGCGGGTAGATGGGCAGGCCGGGGCACTGAGCCTGGGCTCCATATCGGAAGACCCAAGTGGGCAGCTGTGGCTGGGCACCATTGGGCGGGGCGTGCTGCGCTTTTCGCCCGCTACTAAAAAAGTGCGCGCCTTCGGGCCCGAGGTGGGGCTGCAGTCGAGCAACCCCTTCTTCGTGCAGTGCGACAGCGCCGGCCGGGTGTGGGCCGGCACCAACCGCGGCCTCGACTGCTTCGACCCGCGCCAGCAGCGCACCGTGAGTTATGGCCTGCACGAAGGCTTTCTGGGCCAGGAAACCAACCAGAACGCCGTGTACCTGGAAGGGGGGCGCCAGCTGTGGGTGGGCACCATGAACGGCCTGATGCACTACGACCCCGCCCGTGCCCACGCCAACCGCGTGGCGCCCGTGCCCCAGCTCACCGGCCTGCGCATCTTCCTGAAAGACACCACGGCCGCGCCCGGCATGGAACTGCCCGCGCGCCTCAACTACCTCACCTTCGACTACATCGGGGCCAGCCTTACCAACCCCGACCAGGTGCGCTACCAGTACCGCCTGCTGGGCTTTGAGGACGACTGTGCCGGGCCGCTCACGGCTACCTCGGCCACTTATACCAACCTGGGGCCCGGCCACTACACCTTCGAGGTGAAGGCCGCCAACGAAGCGGGCGTGTGGAGCCCCCAGCCGGCGCGGTTTTCGTTTAGCATCAGGCCGCCGTGGTGGCGCACGTGGTGGGCTTACTTGCTTTATGCCAGCGGCTTCGGCTTGATGCTTTATGGGGTGCGAGCCTACACCAAGGCCCGCGAGCGGGACCGGGCCAACCGCCGACTCGAATACCAGGCGCTGGCCCACCTGCAGGAGATGGACCGGGTCAAGACCGATTTCTTCACCAACGTCAGCCACGAGCTGCGCACCCCGCTCACCCTCATTTTGGGGCCGGCCGAAGTGCTGGCCACCGAGCCGGCCGACGCGGCCGTGCGCCAGCAGGGCGGCCTGGTGCTGCGCAACGCTCGCAAGCTGCTCAGCCTCATCAACCAGCTGCTCGATTTGAGCAAGCTCGAAGCCGGTGCCCTGCGCCTGCTGCCCACCTCCGGCGATGCGGCCGCCGCGGTGCGCCAACTGGTAGCCTCGTTTTCGTCCTTGGCCGACAGCCGGCAGATTGCCCTAACCTGCCACACGCCGCCCGGCCCGGTGCCGTTGGTGTTCGATGCCGCCAAGCTCGAAGAAATTCTAACCAATCTGCTGGCCAATGCCTTGCGCTTTACCCCGCCTGGCGGCACCGTGGCCGTGACGGTAGCTGAAGCGCCGCCTACAGCCGCTGCCGTTGCCGGGAGCGTTGTCATCGAGGTGCGCGACAGTGGCCCCGGCATTGCCGCCGAGGACCTGCCGCACTTGTTCGACCGCTTTTATCAGGCCAGCAACCCTGCCGCCGAGCACCTGCGCACGGGCACAGGCATTGGCCTGGCGCTGGTGCGCGAACTCACGGCCCTGCACGGCGGCAGCGTGGCGGTGGCCAGCGAGCCCGGCGCGGGTGCCACATTCACGGTGCAGCTGCCGCGCGGCCTGCGGCCCGTGGCCGTGGCGCTGGGAGGTGATGCTCCCAGCCCCCCGGCTGTAGCGCCAGTACCCGCTGCGGCTGAGGAGCTGGCAGAAGAACCAACGCCGCCTCCGGCCGAGGCCGAGGTAGTGCTGGTGATTGAAGACAACGACGAGGTGCGCGAATTTGTGCGGGCCACCCTGGCCCCGGCGGGCTACCGCGTGCTGCTGGCCCCCGACGGCCGGGCCGGCGTGGCCCTGGCCCAGGCCGAAGTGCCCGACCTGGTGGTGAGCGACGTGATGATGCCCGGCCTGAACGGCTACCAGGTGTGCGAGCAGCTCAAAACCGACCCCGTAACCAGCCATGTGCCGGTGGTGCTGCTCACGGCCAAGTCGGAGCCCGATGCCAAGCTCGAGGGCCTCGAAACCGGCGCCGATGCCTTCCTGGCCAAGCCCTTCAACCCGCGCGAGCTGCGCGCCCAGGTGCGCAACCTGCTGGCTCTGCGCCAGCGCGTGCGCACGCATTTTGCCACCCGGCCCGAAGCTTCGCCGGTGGAGGCGCCCGCCGTGGCACCAACCTCTCCGGCCCCAACGGTGCGCCCGGCCAGCGGCGTGGCAGCGGCCGAGCACGCAGCGGCCGTGGCCGGGCTGCCCTCGCTCGACCAGGAGTTTTTGCGCCGGGTGAACGACTCGGTGCTGCAGCACCTGGGCGACGAAAACTTTGGCGTGGATGAGATGGGCAACGACATTGGCATGAGCCGCACGCAGGTGCACCGCAAGCTCAAGGCCCTGACTGGGCAGTCGCCGGGCGAGTACATCCGTGGCACGCGCCTGCAGCGGGCGCACGCGCTGCTACAAGCGCGGGTGGGCACG
This sequence comes from Hymenobacter properus, assembly GCF_015694735.1. Taxonomy (GTDB): domain Bacteria; phylum Bacteroidota; class Bacteroidia; order Cytophagales; family Hymenobacteraceae; genus Hymenobacter; species Hymenobacter properus. The sequence goes on from NZ_JADQDP010000002.1 coordinate 1,379,438, forward strand.
GTGGCGGAGGTATCGTACCAAGTGGGATTCGGCAGCCCGGCCGCTTTCTCCACGGCTTTCTCGCGGCAGTTTGGCTACCCGCCCAGCGCGGCGGCGCGGCAGGCAGGGGAGGAGTAGAAGCGGAAAGGTCTCACGCTTCAACGAAGGACACGACAGGCTGCGGGTGCGCTCGACGCAAAGGGGAAGCTCACCCGAATACTCCCTCATTCAAGACCCGGTGCGGCGCGTCGCTCACCGGGTTTTTTGTGGATTTTCTGGGAGGATTTTAAGGCTTTGGCACGAATGCGAACGCATTTGCAACAAATGCCAAAGCGGTGCAACGGCCACCAACGCATTTGCAACGCAGCCGAACGGGGTTCGGAAGGGGGATAGGCTTGCTTTGGCCTTGTCAATCAGCCACTCCTCCAACCCCCGGTTCGTGCCATGAAAAACATCTACTTTCTGCTGTTGCCCGTGGGCCTGCTGGCCGGTTCGCCGCTGGGGGCCGTGCGGGCGCAAGTGTCGCTCACGGGCACTTCCACTTTGTACATCGGGACCGGGGGCGTGCTGACGACGCCGGGCTACCTGAACGTGGGCACCGGCACCACACTCACTAACGAAGGCCAACTGGAAGTGGGCGGCGACCTCACCAACAACGGTACCGTGAGCACGCCCACGGCCGCCGCAGCCCTGCTGCGCGCCAACGGCACGTCCATCCAAACCCTGAGCGGCACCGGCACCCTGCCCCTGCAAAACCTGACGGTAAACAATGCCGCCGGCGTGGCCCTGAACCTGAACGCCACCCTGGCCGGCACCCTCACCCTCACCAACGGCCTCGTGACCATTGCCACGGCCACGCCGCTAGTGCTGCTGCCCACCGCCGCCGACCCTCTCGAAACCGCCAGTGCCCGCCTAGTGGGGCCCGTGAGCATGGCCGCCCGAAGCGTGGGGGCGGGCGCCTTCGGGCCCTTTTTGGGCCTGACCATGCCCGCCGGGGGCGGCAACGTGGGCAACATCACGCTGACGCGCGTGACCGGACCCGCGGGTACCACCACGGTGGGCGGCAACGCTTCGGTGGCGGTGTACTGGGAGGTGGCGTCTTCGGCCAACGGCAACCCCAAGCGCAGGATGTATTTCAGCTGGCTGAGCGCCCTCGATAACGGCCGCAACATGGCACAGGCCACGCCCTGGCGCAGCGACGCACCCTACGCCATCTGGCGGCGCGCGGCCGGCCCTACCACCGACGTGTCGGGCAGCAACCTGCGGCAATACAACCCGGCCGCGTCCAATACGGAGGACGTGACGGGCCGCTTCACCATCTCGGACCTCAACACCCCGCTGCCGGTGGAACTGGTCGATTTCATGGCCCGCCGCCAAGGGCCCGATGCGCGCCTGGACTGGCGCACGGCTTCGGAGAAAAACAACGCCTACTTCGATGTGGAGCGCAGCCTCGACGGGCTGCTGTTTGAGCGCGCTGGCCGGGTAGCCGGGCAGGGCAATAGCACGCAGGCACACGACTATCAATTAACCGATGCCAAGGTGGCGCAATACGGAGTGCCCACGCTCTACTACCGCCTGCGGCAGGTAGACGTGGACGGCACGGTGCGGTACTCGCCGGTGCGCACGGTGGCGGTAGAAAGCGCCACGGCCCTGCTCGTGAGCGCCTGGCCCAACCCCTCGGCCGGGGCCGGGCCGCACATCCGCATCGAGCAGCCCTCGGCCGGGCCGCTCACCGCCACCCTCACCGATGCCGCCGGCCGCCGCCTGGCCGAGTTCCGCACCACCGACCGTGTGAGCGAGGAGGTGCTGGGCACCGAAACCGGGGCCTTGAGCAGCGGTGTGTACCTGCTGCGCGTGACCACCGCTGGCACCAGCCAGGTGCTGAAGCTGGTGCGCGAGTAGCGCGCCGCCGCGCCAATCTGCATTTCCAACGCCAACCATTCGGTCTAATTCCGCCATTCTCATGGTTCCTACTCTCACTGCGCCGGCTTATCGACTGGGCGTTGGCGACCTCGGCTGGGCGACTGCCTTGCTGGCCGAGGCCTGCGTCGACCACCCGGTGCTGCGCCACTGCTGCCCGGAGCCGGCGGCTGCAGGGCAAAAAGCTTGGCTGCTGGGCCGGCTGCTGCGCTTTGGCCTGCGCTACGGCCGCGTGTATGCCAACGCCGAGCGCACAGCCCTGGCCGTGTGGCTGGGCCCGGGCCAGCTGGCGGCCAGCTGGTGGCAATTGCTACGGGTCGGTGTGCTGCCCAGTGCCTTATGGCGCCTAAGCTGGAGCTGCTGGCGGCGGGTGCAGCACTACCTGGCCGCCACGGCCTGGCTGCGCCACCAAAGCATGGCCAGCCCCGGCCACCACTACCTGCTGGCCCTGGCTGTGCGGCCCAGCCAGCGCGGCCGGGGCCTGGGGCGCCGCCTGCTGCACGCCACTCTGGCCCTCAGCCAAGCCACGGCCGCCACCGCCTGCTACGCCGAAACCCAGGTGCCCGAGCAGCTGCCCTTTTACCAGCGGCTGGGCTTCCAGCTCACGGGGCAGTGCCCAGCGGGGCCTGGTGCACCCTGGCTCACCACCTGGGGCCTCATGCGGGCCGCGCCGCCGCAATAAACCGCCCCTTTTAAGAAACACCTCTCACTTTTTCTGATAAAAAAATGACTACTTCCTTCCGCTTCCTGTTCGCTGCCGGCTGCCTCTCAGCCCTGCCTTTTACTAATGCGCTGGCCCAGGCCGCCAAGCCCGCTGCCAAGCCGGCGCCCAAAACCCTGGCCAAGCCAGCGGCCAGACCCGCTGCCAAACCTGCTGCCAAGCCCGCCCCCAAACCGGCGCCCGCGCCCCGCGTGGCCGCCCAGCCCGCCCCGGCCCCTGCGCCCGCTCCCGTGCCTGCACCCGCACCGGCTGCGGCCGCCGCAGTGGTCGGGCCCTTTGGTGTGGGCACCAACGCAGTGAACCTGGGCATTGGCGTGGGCAGCCGCTACAGCTACGGCGCGGGCTTTTTTGGCGGTAGCTCGTCGGTGTCGCCGGCCCTGAGCTTGTCCTACGAGCGGGGCATTCTGCCGCTGGGGCCGGGCGTGTTGGGCGTGGGCGGTCTGGTGGGCTACCAGAGCGCCAGCTACGACTTCGGCGGAGGCGACAAGTGGAAGTACACCGACATCGTGGTGATGGTACGCGGGGCGTTTCACTACCCTGTCAATGAGAAGTTTGATGCCTATGGCGGCCTGGGCCTGGGCGTGCGCCGCGCGGGCGTGTCGTACTCGGGCGGCAGCATCTACGGCTCGCTGGGCTCGGCCAGCGGCACCGAATTCATCCCGGGCTTCTTCGTGGGCGGGCGCTACTTCTTCACCGAAAGCATCGGGGCCTTTGCCGAGCTGGGCTACGACCAGACTTATCTCAAAGTGGGCCTTGCGGCCAAGTTCTAAACCGGCCCGCTGCCGGCGGCCGCAGTCTGAGCGCCGTCCGTGTCAAGTCCAGCCCATCCATTCCATTCAGTTGCCTTATGAAAGTTGCTTTCTACAGTATTCTCCTGCTCTTGGGAGCGGCCGCGCACCAGGCGGCCGCGCAGGTCGGCATCGGCACCACCACGCCCGATGCGTCGGCCGCGCTCGACATCCGGGCCACCAACAAAGGTTTGCTCATTCCACAGGTCACTTTAACCTCTCTCAGCGATGCAGCCACCATACCAACGCCTGGAACTGGTCTTCTTGTCTTCAACCGCAACGCCGCAGTTAGCGGCGGGGTGGGTTTCTACTACAACGCCGGTACCGCCGCCGCCCCCAGCTGGACCAAGCTCAACACCGGCACTGCCCCAGCCGGGGCGGGCTGGAGCCTGACCGGCAATGCCGCCACCGATTCCACGACCAACTACCTCGGCACTACCGACAACAAGCCCATTCGCTTTGGCATTGCCGGCCGGGAGCAGGCCCGCCTGCACGTGGACGGCGCCTTCTGGCTGGGCGACCCCAACGGCGCTAAAAACGTGCTGGTGGGCTACCAGGCCGGCAAGAAAACGGCCGCCAATGGCGCCAACCTCAACCAGTACATTGGCTACCAGGCGGGCATCGGCACCACCATTGGCAGCGGCAACCAGTACGAAGGCTTTCAGAGCGGCTACAAAACCACCTCGGGCAGCGACAACCAATACAGCGGCTACCAAAGCGGCTTTAGCACCACTACGGGCAGCAACAACCTGGCCATTGGGTTCACGGCGGGCTTTCGCCTCACCACCGCCGTCAATAACCTGATGGTAGGCTACGAGGCCGGGCTGAACGCCACGAGTTCCGGCAACCACCTCGTGGGCTACCAAGCCGGGCGGGCCCTCACCACGGGCACCGACAACCAGTTCAGCGGTTACCAGGCGGGCGCCGGCACCACCACCGGCAGCTACAACCTGCTGCTGGGCTACCAAGCCGGCTACCACAACAACACCAACTTCAGCCAGTTCATCGGCTACAACGCGGGATACGCCAACACGACGGGGCCTTCCAACCTGTTCATCGGGCCGTTTGCGGGGGTGAGAAATACCACGGGCGGGGCCAACCTGTTCATTGGGCTTAATGCGGGTTCCAGCGTGACAACGGCCGGCGGCAACCACTTCGTAGGCTACGAGGCCGGCAAGGCGTCGACCAACGGCATCTACGACCAGTTTGAGGGCTACCAAGCGGGCCTGGCCAACACCAGCGGCAGCCGCAACTACCTGGCCGGCTACAGTGCGGGCTCGGGCAATACCACGGGCGACAACAACGTGCAGCTGGGCTACCTCACGGGCCAGAAAAACACCACCGGCGACGGCAACCTGAGCGTGGGCGCCGAGGCCGGCAAGCAGCTCAGCGGTAGCAACAACGTGAGCCTGGGCTTTCAGGCCGGCCAGGGTAGCACCAACTACCAAACCACCGTGAGCACCGACAATGTGACGCTGGTGGGCACCCAGGCCGGCCAGCTCAACACCGGCGACGGGCTGGTGGCCGTGGGCTACCAGGCCGGCCAGAAAAATACCGGTTTCTACAACACCTTCGTGGGCATTGCGGCCGGCCAGAGCGACGGCAGCGGCAGCGGCAGCAGCAACACGGCCGTGGGCTACCACGCCGGCCAGAATTTCCGGAACGCCAACAGCGTGACGCTGCTGGGCTACAACGCCGGGGCTGCCAGCACCACGGCTGGCTACAACACCTTTGTGGGGGCGCAGGCCGGCCTCACTACCACCACTGGCGGGGGCAACGTGTACGTGGGCGATGGGGCCGGCCTCTACAACACCACCGGCCGGCGCAACGTGGCCGTGGGCAGCACCGCCGGCCGCGACGCCATCAGCAGCGAAGACAACACCGTGGTGGGCTTCAACGCTGGCTACAGCAACAAGGCCGACGACAACACCTTTGTGGGCAGCGAGGCCGCTCTATACAATGTGAATGGAACGGCCAGCGTGTACGTGGGCCGCCAGGCCGGGCAGGGCGCCACTGGCAGCCGCAACGTGGCGCTGGGCTACCAGGCCGGGGCCGGCATTGGCTTCAACAACAGCGCCCCCAGCACGGCCGCCGCCAACACCACGGCCGTGGGCTACCAGGCTGGCTACCGCAACAGCGGCAATGGGCTTACCGCCCTGGGCTACCAGGCCGGCGGCATCAACAGCGGCGCCAACAACACCTTCGTGGGCTACCAGGCCGGCAACACCACCACCACTGGTACCGACAACACCTTCGTGGGTACCGGGGCCGGCGGCAGCAACTTCACCGGCAGCCGCATCACGGCCATTGGCAGCGGAGCCGGCACGTCGCTTGGCCAGCCGGGCCTCACCAACTGCACCTTCATTGGCTACGGCGCGCAATCGTCTTACAGCAACGTCATGGTTTTCGGCAACGATGACGTGGAGCACTGGATGTTTGGCCGCCAGGTACCCGGGCCCGGTGTGCTCACCGTGGGCACCGGCGGCACCCTGCCCACGGCCGGCAACGGGGCCTACCTGAGCACCGGCGGCGTGTGGACCAACGCCTCCGACGTCAACCTCAAGGAAAACATCCAGCCCGTGGAAGGCGCCCAGGTGCTGGGCCTCATTCGCCAGCTGTCCCTCACGCGCTGGCAGTACAAAAACGTGCCCGGCGAAACCCACCTCGGCCCCATGGCGCAGGATTTCTACCGCCTGTTCCATCTCGGCGTCAACAACACCAGCATCAGCTCCATCGACCCCGCCGGTGTGGCCCTGGTGGGCGTGCAGGAGCTGGCCCGGCAAAACGACGCCCTGGAGGCCGAAAACACCGCCCTCCGCCAGCAGCTGCAAGCCCTCCAAACGGGCCAGAGCACCCTCGAAAGCCGCCTGGCTGCCCTGGAGCAAGCCACCCGCCCGGCCGCACCGGCCCCCGTGGCCCAGGCCGCCCGCTAGCCCGGCTTTGCCTGCCTGATTTCATTGAACCCCTTCCTTTTCACATTTCCTTTTCCCCCATGAAAACCTTCCGCTACCTGCTCCTGCCCACCTTGCTAGCCGTGGCCGTCAGCTGCAAAAAAGACAAAGAAGACGCCCCCGCGCCCTCCAAAACGGCCCTGCTCACGGCCGTGACCTGGAAGGGCAGCAGCAGCACGCTGGCCGTTGATGCCCAGAGCAATACCGCGGCCATTGCGTCTTCCAACCAAATCGGGTACAAGTTCAATACCGATGGCAAATCGGTGGTGACCTACAGCGACGGCTCGACGGGTCCCGGCACCTGGCAACTGCAGAACAGCGACTCCGAAATCGTGCTGAAAGACGGCAGCAGCGCCGCCCAAACCCGCAAGGTGTTTGAGCTAACTGGGCAGAAACTGTCCATTGGCCGCAGCTTCGACAAGGCTGCTATTCAGAAAGTGCTCACCAGTGCCTCCGGGGCCGACTTCGAGCTGGCGCTCATCGTGGCCGGCAGCAGCAGCGTGAACTGGCAGAACGTGAACACGGTGCAATACCAGGTCAATTACGTCCCCAAATAAAGCATTGCAGGCCAGGCTTATCCTGTCAGTAGCAGGCTGGTCTGGCGCACATTTTTTCTTCCTTTCCACTCCTCATTTTCCATGAAAACGCTCCCTTCGCTCACCCGCTACTCCCTGTTGCTGCTCTGCGGCGCGACCCTTGCCCTGTCGGCTTGTAAAAAAGATACAGCCGGCGACGACCCTTCGCCCAGTGGCGACGGCACCGTCACCTGGACGCACAACGGCGTTACTTATACCGACAATTTCTATGCGGGCGCCATTGTGGACCCCGGCGATAAAATCTTCATTGTCGCCTCTTCCAAAGACCGCAACAACGTGCTGTCGATACCGCTGCTGGGCATCAACGCCAAGGGCAAAGGCGTGTACGACCTACGCAGAGGCTCCGTGCTCGACGACTATTCCATCGGTTCCATTACCCTGAACGGGGCCGACAACAAGTCTGGGGCGACTTACAGCACCCTCTACGGCCCCAGTGCCAGCAATGGCACCGTCACGGTCACGGAGTTTGACAAAAACGCCCAGAAACTCAGCGGTACGTTCTCCTTCACGGCCGGGGCCGTGCCCCTGGGCAATGGCAGCGGCACCCAAAGCGTGACCAACGGCAGCTTCAGCATTCACAAGTTTCACTAGAAGCTAAAAGGCAGAAGGTACAGATTCATTAACCTGTTGAGTACAAGCCCATGAAAACCCTGGTTATGTGCCTGAGCGCCGGTTGGCTGATGCTGGCCGGCTGCTCCAAAAAAAGCGACGACGCCGTTCCCTCGAGTCCGTCTAATCCGTCTGGTCCGGGTACCGTTTCCACGCTGTCGGCCAACGTGACGGGCTACCCGGCCGTGGCCTACACCTCGCCCACCGGGGCGCTGAACACGGCGGTGTCGGCCGCGCGCATTGCATCCAACGACCCCAACTACGGCCCCTACCTGCTGCGCATCGTTGCCAACGTTAACGGCCAGGGCGTGGCCCTCACGCTGGCCAAGTTCACCGGCGCCGGCACCTACGTGCTGAAATCGGACTACAGCGCGACCCTCGCCACCAACAACACCGGCACCTACGCCGACGGTACTAGTACCTACCGCTCGGCCTACATGCCCGGCAGCGGCGTGTCGCAAGGCCAAGTGGTGGTGACGGGCTACGACGAAACCACCCGCCGCGTGAAGGGCACCTTCAGTTTCACGGGCAGCGACGTGAACCCGCAGAACCTGTCGGCCAGCCACACGCGCCAGCTCACCGACGGCGCTTTCGACGTCAGCGTGACGCTGTAGGGGCGGAGGCGACGCGCGGCAACGCCGGCTTGGGCGGGGCATCGCCGGCGACAAATGAGGCGATGCCGGCACCTGCCAAAGCTGGTGCGACGGTCCCCGCACAAAGACGCACGCATTTGCAACAAACCCGCAAGGCCGGGTACAAAATCAAATGTAAATGCAGCAAAAACAAACGCGCTCCGGCAGGGCGCTGGGCTTGTTTTACATCGTTTTCGGGCTGATAACCAGTGGCTGAGCTGTTCGGTCGCGGCAACTCCCTTTTTCTCTGCAACCGACCATGAAACACTTGCTACGCCCGTTGCTGCTCGCTGCCTTGGTGGCCGGCAGCCCTGCCGCCGGGGCCCAGGACCTGGCCACCCTGGCCCAGCAGAAGCCCGTGACACTGACTGGCACCCTCGACCTGCGCACCGTGCTTTACGGGTACTCGGGCAGCATCACGGCCCGGCGCAAGCCGGTGAGCTACGTGCTGGCCGGGCGCCCCAAGCTCAATATTTACGGCGTGGCCGTGCCGCTGGAATTCGTGGTGAGCGAGCAGGACCGCGCCGTGCGCCAGCCCTTCAACCAGTTCGGCCTGAGCCCGACTTACAAGTGGGCAACGGCTCACCTGGGCTACCGCAACCTCACGTGGTCGCCGTTCACGCTGGCGGGCCACACCATGCTGGGCGCCGGCCTGGAGCTGAACCCCGGCAAGTTCCACTTCGGCCTGATGGTGGGCCGCTTTGCCCGCGCCACCGCCGTGGACGCCACCACGGGCCTTACGGCGCCGTTTGCGTTTTCGCGCCGGGGCTTTGCCGCCCGGCTGGGTGTGGGCACCGTCGATAAATCCTTCATCGACTTCACCATCGTGAAGGGCCGCGACGACAGCAGCAGCGTGAGCCGCCAAGACCGCCTGGCCGCCGGTGCCAACGGCACCCTGGTGCAGCCCGCCGAAAACCTGGCCCTAGGCGTGGGCACGCGCCTGGGCTTCGGCAAAAACAAGTACTGGTTTATCGATGGCGACGCGGCCGTGAGCCTATTCACCCGCCGCCTGGGCAGCCGCTTGGTGCTGGGCGAAAGCACGTTGCCCAGCGCCGTGGATAACACCCTAGGCCGTCTTATCTCCCTAAACGGCTCGACGGAGGCCTACACCGCCTGGCAGGCCGGGGCCGGCTACTGGAAAAACGGCCGCGGCCTGAAGGTGCGCTACCGCCGCATCTCGCCCGGCTACCAGAGCATGGGCGCCTACTTTTTCCAGGACGACGTGGCCAACCTCACGGTATCGCCCAGCTTCGCGCTGTTCAAGCAGAAGCTGCGGCTGAGCGGCAGCTTCGGCGTGCAGCAGGACAACCTGCGTGGCCAGAAGCAGCTTACCAGCAAGCGCCTCATCGGCTCCGCCTCGGCTTCGGCTGATTTTACCGAGCGGTTCGGAGTTGACTTGAACTACACCAACTTCACCACCGACCAGCAGCAGGCCGGCGCCGTGCAGGTGGCCGACTCGTTCCGGCTGGCTCAAACCACGCAGAGCTTCTCCGTGGCCCCGCGCTACGTGCTGATGGGCGAGCACTACGGCCACGCCGTGCTGCTGAGCGTGGACCGCTCGACACTGCGCGCCCTGGGCAGCAACGTGCTCGACAAGCTGGGCGAGTTCACGGCCCTCAACGCCTTCCTCAACTACCAGCTCACGCTGGTGGCCCCGCGCCTCACCCTCGGCGCCACCTACAACTACACCGAGCTGGACCTCTCGCAGGGCACCGACCTTAATCAGGGCCTGCAGCTTTCGGCCGACCGGCCTTTCCTGAAGCGTGATGCCCTGCGCGTGGGCTTGCGCGGCTCCTGGCTGGCGGCGCGCCGCTTCGGCGAGCCCGGCCGCATCACGGGGGCGGGCCTGCGCACCACCTACCGGGCCGGCCAGCACCACAGCTTTCGCCTCGACGCCGCCTACACCGCCCACCAACCCAACCGCGACACCCCCATCAGCCCCCGCTACACCGAAGCCCGGGCCGAAATCGGCTACGGCTTCACATTCTGACGCGGCGTGGACGATGTAGCGTGGACTCTGCGAGTCCGCGCATTCGCAATGCGTTCGCCCAGGCGCGGACTCGCAGAGTCCACGCTACATAGTTCGGCTCCTCTCTGAAAATGCCTTCCAGCACCTTCTGCAAAATCCCTAACCCTTTCACTATATGAAACTACAACTCCTCAACTTCCGCGGGCTGCTCTGGCTGCTGCCGCTGCTGCTACTGGCCGTCGGCGCCCGGGCCCAGACGCCGGTGGTGCGCGTGACGGTGGTGCCGCTGCCCCCGTACTCGACGCATTTGTCCGACTACGCTGACCAGCCCAACCGCCTGCTCATTACGCTCAGCAACACCAGCCGGCAGGCGGTGAGCCTGCAGTTGGCAGCCACTCTCACGGGCGACAACGGCGTGAGCGCCCGCACCAAACCCGACGCCCGCTCGCCCCGGCCGGTGAACCTGGCCGCCCTGCAAACCCGGCAGCTCGACGCCGACGAGCTGGGTCAGCTATTCGATGAGAACATGCTGACCTACACCGGCGTGTCGGTGCAGGAGATTGTGCGCGGCAACGGGCTGCCCGAGGGCACCTACACCATCTGCGTGAAGGCCATGGACTACGCCACGGGCCGGCTGCTGTCGGCTGAGGCGCCGGTGGGCTGCTCGCGGCCGTTCTCGCTGCGCAGCCTGGAGGCGCCCTACATCATTAGGCCGCTGGCCGATGAGAACATTCGGCCCAACGCCCCGCAGAACATTGTGTTTACTTGGAGCCGGCCGGCGGGCGCGCCCGTCACCACGGAGTATGAGCTGCGCATTGTGGAAATGTCGGACCCGCGCCGCAACCCTAACGACGCTTTCCTGGCCGGCACCGTGCCGCCGCTGTTCGAGCGCACCGTGAGCGGGGCCACCGTGCTGCTCTACGGCCCGGGCGAACCCGCCCTTATTCAGGGCCGCCGCTACGCCTTTGCCGTGACGGCCCGCGACCCGCGCAACCGCACTGTGTTCCGCAACAACGGACGCTCGGAGGTACAGACGTTTGTATACGGCACGGTGCCGGCCGGCGCGCCCGCCACGGCCAGCACCCCCACCAAACCGACGAAAACCGTCAAGCCCGTCGACGTGAAAACGACGCTGCCGATGACCACCATCAAGGGTCGGCTGGTGTGGGGCTTCCGCTCCAGCGAGGAAAAAGCAGGAGGGGCCTGGGCCAATTTGACGCCCACGCCCGTTTTCGATGAAAGCAACGGAGCCATTGCTACCGTACTGGCCGACCCCAGCTACGGACCGGGCGGGGCCGGCATTCTGACCGGCGGCGCCTCGCACGCTAAGGCCGGCAGCCACGGTCCGGCCGGCTCGGGCACCTCGTCCGGCGGCGCAAGCGGCGTTAGCGGCGGTAGTGTGAGCAGTGGGGTGAGCAGCGGCAACACTGGCACTGGCGGCTTCAGCGGCGGGGGCATGGGCAACAGCGCGTTTGGCACTTTCGGCGGCGGCTCGGGTAGCGGCGGCTCTGGTGGCAGTAGCTCCGGCAGCAGCGCGGGCGGTGGTGGGCTGCTGTCGGCTACCCTTCCCAACCCGCAGAATGCCCTGAACAACGGCGGTTCGGCCGGGGGCGTGGCCTCGGTGCTGGGGGGCGGCGTCACCTCGGGCGTGGGTTTCGGCGGGGCTTCGGGCAGCGGCAGCTACAGCACGCCCGGGCAAGTGACGCTCGGCGCGGCGCCCAAGCAGGTGCTGCCCCAGTTTATGGGCAGCCAGCGCTACCCCCTGGGCAAAACCAAAGTGCGGCTGGTATTCGACTACAAGCCCATTGCGCCCAACCAGCCGGGCTATAGCGACCAAATTCTGAACGCCACCAAAAGCATTGTGCTGGGCCTGGGCACCACCAACGCCGAGGGCGAGTTCAACATTAGCTACATGAACCCCGGCCAGTTTGACGAGGCCGGCGGGCTAGCTGTGCTGGCGGGTTCCAAAGCGAAAACCATCACGGCCATCCGGGTTGAAGTCGACAACCCGCGCTTCTACTCCGAGCCGGTGGCCTTCGACGTGCCCGAGCCCAAAAATGGTGAGTACGACCTCGGCGAGGTGGCCTGCATGGCCAATTCCTACCGCCTGAAAGTGAACTTGACTGATGGCAAGAACCCCATCACCAAAGGCGTAAAAATCGAGCTGCTGCGCCCCACCAACTGGTACGCTACCAATGCCTACGCCCGCCCCGAAGGCCAGCTGCCCGAAGGCAAGCGGCCCACCGAAGACTTCTTCGTGAACCTGACCAAGGTGACTGAAACATCCAGCGTGGGCCTCGACCTGACGCGCCTGCTGGCCAACGTCGCCAATCCCGATGATACCTACCTCGTGCGCATCAGTGGCGAGGGCTACCAGGCATCGATGACGACGCTACAGGTGCAACCGCCCGCCGGCCCGCCCAGCAACGGCGTGCTCACCGTGACCAAAACCTATACCCTGACGCCCATGCCGCCGGTGGTGCAGGGCCGCGTGCTCCGCAAGCAGGACAACAGCCCCATTCAGGGCGCCACCGTGCGCCTATACCGCGGGCCGATGGACAAGCCCGACTGGCAGTTCAATACCGAAACCGACGCCAAAGGCCACTTCAGCATCGCCCTGAAAACCTCGAACCTATACGAATGGACGCTGCTCGTGACTGGCACCGGCGTGGCTTCCAACTACGAGGAGAAACACATTAAAGTGAATAAAACCGGCCCCGCCGGCATCATCAACCGCGACCCCATCCTGATTGATGCCACTCAGTACCCGCTGGCTGGCCGCGTGGTGAGCGACGAGGGCGGCGCCGGCGTGGCCGCAGCGGCCCTGCAGTGGCGCTCCGGCGGCGCCCCCTTCACTGCCGACGACCAGGGCCGCTTCCTCACCCTGCACCAGTCGGGCCCCGACACACTGCTCGTGAGCAAGCTAGGCTACCAGCCCCGCAAAGTGCCCGTATTTGTAGAAGGCGACGGCAAAACCAAGCCCGGCAAGAAAGGCAAAGGCGTTACCAGTATCGACCTAGGCATTCCTGGTGGCATGGCACAAGCCGCCAATAGCGTGGCTACCACCGTGCAGGGCTTCCCGAGCATGCAGCCGGGCGGCCTGGGCAGTGGAAGCAGCTCCGGTAGTGGAAGTGGCGCGGGCAGCGGCAAAAAAGGCAAGAAGGGCAACGACGCAGGCAGCAGCGCGCCCGGCACGGGCACGACCGGCGGCACGCTTTACAACCCCATGCCGGGCCTGGGCATCGGCGGCGACATCACCAACAGCTACGTCGACCTGCTGCAAAGCGCGGGCATAGGCCAGGGCGTGCCGGTGGGGGAGGGGCAAGACCTTGGCCTCATCACCCTCACCAAATCGGTGGGCCGCCTGCTGGTGACCGTCCTCGATTCGGCTTCGAAAAAGCCCCTGGCGGGCGCGGAGGTGAGCTTTATGGATGCTTCGCCGGCTGTGAGTGCCACGGCCAATGCCAGCGGGCGGGCCTTCTTCGGCAAAGCGCCGGGCGGACCTGTGACGGTGCGCGTGGCTGGCGCCGCTGGCAGCGCCGTGGCCTATGTGCCCAGCCTGACCGACGTGACCGTGGCCACCAACGGCGACACCACCCGCCTGAGCGTGAAGCTGGCCAGCGGCACCCGCGTGGCCGGCAGCGTGACGAGCGGCGGCACAGCCGTGGCCGGCGCCAAAATCCGGGTGCAGGGCCGCCCCGAGCTGGAAGCCACCACCGGCGCGGCCGGTACTTACGAGCTGGTGGGCGTGCCCGCCGGCCAGTGGACGCTCGAAGCAACCAAGTCGGGCCTCGTGGGCCAGAGCAAAACCCAGAAATTTAAGGCCGGCGCCAACGCCACCGTCGACTTCGCCCTCACCGGCGCGGGCTTCGCCATCGACAAACTGCTGGGCTTCCCCATTGAAATCAAAGAGGGCGGGCTGAAAATGGGGGCCGACACCACCCTCACCGGCGCCTTTGTGACCTTGCCCGGCAACCCCGTATTTGAGGCCGCGCCGGGCGCCACGCTGGCCTTCACCAAAGTGGCGGTGCGACTCGATAAGTCGGGCGTGCTGCGGCCCAAGGGCCAAACCTTCGTACAAACCGATGCGCCGGAGCTGTCATTCAAAGCCTTCAAGTTTCTGCCCATCCGCCTGAAAGCCGCCACCGGCCTGCGCGTACAGATGCTGGCCGATAATCCCAGCCTGGGCCAGTTGGTGGGCCAGCCCGAAATCGACTTCGGTCCGCTGAATGGCGCCCTGGGCTGGGCCTTCCCGGCCGGCACCACGCAGTACCTGAGCGACGCAGCCGGCACCGGTCCGGTGCCCGATATGCCCGCCCTGTTTGCGGGCACGCCCACGCTGCCCACCAGCCTGCGCCTGCGGGCGGCGGGCAGCTCGGCCAGCCTCACGCTCTACGGCTTCAAGGCCACCATCGACCTGCAAAAAAGCAGCGTCGGCACCGATGGCCTGCATCTGAGCGGCGATGTGCAGCTCAGCGGCATCCCCGGCCTGGGCACCACCAAGGTGGGAATGCCCGAGCTGTGGCTGTCCACGAGTGGCGAAATCAAGAAGGCCGACCTCAGCTTCAGCCCGGCGCCCAGCGTGTCGCTGGGGCCGTGGGGGCTCACGCTTTCGTCGGGCTCGCTGTCGGAGCAGGGCTTCAGCCTGGGCGGTAAGCTCAAGCTGGCGGTGCCGGGCTCGGCGCCTTCCGAGGTGACGTTCAGCAAGCTCTCCATCGGGGCCAGCATGCTCTACGGCGGCTCATTCACGCTGCCTAGCGGCGGGCTTGATGTACTGAAGCTGGCCAAGTTCAAGCCGGTGGCCGGCTCGCCCATCAGCTTCGGGCAGGAGCCTGGCGGCGGGGCCTACATCCTCTCGGGTGGGGCCGTAACCAGCCTGGAGCTGCTGAAAAAGGAGCTAACCATCAAGAGCTTCGCCGTGACGACGGCCGGCAAATTCTCGGCCGAGGTACCGCTGGACTACGACGTAAGCTTTGCCGGCATCGCCACTCTAAAGCTCAGCACCCTCAAGTTCAACACCATCGGCGAGCTGGGCATCGACGTGGGCGGCGGCATTCAGCTCGATTTGCCCTTGGTGAAAGCCGAGGCCGGCGGCATCAAGTACCGCCCCGGCAAGTCGCCTTCGGTTGATAAAATCGGGTTGCACTTCCCGCTGGCCGGCATCGGCGAGCTGGGCGGCAAGATTGAGTTTCTAAACAGCGGCTTTGCCGGGCAGCTGGGCTTCAACGTGGTGGGTGCCCTCAAGGCCGACGCGCAGTTCAAGTACCAGAAGGTGTCGGGCGACACGCAGTTCAGCACCTACCTGCTGGCCAGCACCCCGCCCATTCCCATCGGGCCGGGCGTGCTGCTCACCGGCCTGGGCGGCGGGTTCGAGTACAAGTACAAGAAAGTGACTTCCGTGACGATGAGCGGCATTATCGGCTTGGGTGGCGACGCCGGCCTGGCCCTGAACCCGCTGAGCGTGACGGTGGCCAGCGGCCCGGTCATCAGTGGCACGGCCAACCTGACGGTGGCCCAGCAGAAATTTGCCAACGCCAGCCTGTTGCTTGACTTTCCCAACCAACTGGCCGCCGTCGAAATCAAGGCCAACTACAGCCCCGTGCCCTTGGTGAGCACGGCCACGGCCGGAGCTAAAGTCGTCATCAGCGGCCGGCAGAACGACACCTACTGGATGATGGGCGTGTATGCAAATGCCAAAATGCTGGGCCTGCTCGACGTAAACGCCAACGTGCTGACGGCCTGGAATCTGAACCGCGACAAACACCCCGAGCACACTGCCTACACCAACTTCATCAACCCCGCCTACCTCACCAATGGCAACACGGTGAACGGCGCCCACCTGCTGGGCAGCACCTTCTACGGCCGCACTAAGGACAATGCCTGGAGCCGCAGCTTTGCCGACATCGCCAGTGGCAAGGTGTGGTTCTACAACCAGGCCAGCGTGAACCTCGACGCCAACTTCAAGAGCAACGCCTACGGCCTGGGCATCGCCAGCGGCTGGGGCGGCGGGGCCGACATCAGCATCGCCGGCAAGAGCATTGCCGGGGCCGATGTGGGCGCCGACTACGCCGTACACGGCGGCTACAACACCACCGACGGCTGGAACTTCGACGGCAAGGCCGGCGCCCACCTCACCGCCTGGTTTGGCAGCTGCAGCGACGCCTGCGCCAACAAAATCTGCTGGGGCGGCTGCTTCGACCCCTGCTGGCCCATTCCCTTCGCCGACGCCTGCGACGTGTGCCCCATCCCGGTGGGCGGCAAGGTGTGCGTGCACCCCGGCATCACCATGAGCTACAAGTCGAAAACCGGCGCCGTGGACGTGGGGCTGGATTTGTAATCCCTGACTTCGACTGACATCCTAAACCTCACTCCGGCCCCTCTCCTCAAGAGAGGGGAGCCTGACGCCAGCTGCAACTTCCGTCAGGTGCATAACCGGTGCCCCCTCTCCCGATGAAGAGGGGGTCAGGAGGTGAGGTTTTGGAGCCGCGCCCATCCACCTTTCTGCATTTCAATATGAAACTCACATACTTCCTCTTCGCCGCCCTATTGGCTTTGCCAGTAGTCGCCCAAGCACAAACCAAACCGGCTGCCAGCAAAGGCCCCGCGCCCGAGCCGCCCATCTACCCCGCGCCCGAAGGCGTGTGGGTGGTCATCAGCGGCTCGGCCCTGAACCCCGACAAGCCCTCAGGCCGCTTGGTGGGCGCCCGCGTTTTCCGGGCCGATGCCGGTAGCAACAGCTATAAAGAATTAGGCCAGATTCGGGAAGCTGCCACCCTGGCCGACTTCCGCGCCATTGCCGGCCCGCAGGCCATCGATGCGCTTAAGGCGACGCAGAAACTGGCTTCTGATGAAGCAGCCTGGGCCTTCATCCAGGCTCACCCCAACGTGCGCGACTACGGCCTGCAAGCCCTCGACATGCCCTTCCGGCAGGCCCTGGGCACGGCTTTTCTGGATGCCTCGGCCAAGGACGCCAAGCCCGGCACCCGCTACGCCTACCGCGTGCAGCCCCTCTACGCCACCGCCGAACTGAACCGCGCGGCCGAGGGCAAGTTCTTCGAAAAAACAGTGGAAATGGGCCGGCTCTCGCCGCTGCCCCGGCCCCGCACCAGCTACGTGCGTGGCCTCGATTCGGTGATGACCGTGCGCTGGGTGGCCCGCGCCCAGCCCGCTTCCGACCCGCTTACCACCGTGTACGGGCGGGTGTGGCGGCAGGGACCCGGCGAGCGGGGCTTCACCCTGGCCGCCGACCGCCTGTTGGCCAGCCGGGAGCGCGACTCGCTGTATTTCAACTTCGATGAGCGGGTGCGGCCCGAAAGCCTCTACCGCTACTACCTGCAGCCGCTCGACTTCGTGGGCAACCCCGGCCCGGCATCCGATACCACTTACGCCTTGTCGGTAGACCCGCGCCGCACGGCCCTGGTGACTGGCGTTTCGGCCCGCGACACGGCCGCCGGCATTGCCCTGGCCTGGCCCGCGCTGCCCGCCAAGGGCTATTGGGCCGGCATCGAAATCCAACGCTCGCGCGACGCCCGCGGCAGTTACGTGCGCTTCGACACCATCCCGGCCAGCGCCACCAGCTACCTCGATACCCGCCTGCTGCCCAACGTGGCCTACCATTACCGCCTGCGCGCCCTGCTGCTGGGCGGCCGCACGCCCGACGTGGCCTCGGCCACAGCCATGGCCTCGCACCGGCCCACCGCGGGCCGGCCGCCGCTGGCCCCGGTGGCCCTCACAGGCGAGCCCGAAGGCCGGCATGTGCGCCTGCGCTGGCAGCCCGGCGCGCCCGACCTCAACCACGACGCCTACTTCGTATACCGGGGCACCTCGCGGCAGGACTCATTGGTAGTGGTTTCGCCGGCCCTGCATGGCAACATCACCACCTTCCTCGACACCGCCGCCGCCAACGGTCGCCGCCAGTACACCTACGTGGTGCAGGCCGTGAATAAGAACAACCAGGCCAGCCCTTTTTCCGAGCCGGTGGACGTGCAGCCCCGGCGCCCGATGACGGTGGTGTCCCCCCTAGGCCTGCAAGCCTACGCCGATGGCACCGCCCTGCGCCTGAGCTGGGACGATGCCGCCCGCCGCGACGCCGCTGTGGTGGCCTACCGCCTCTACCGCCGCCCAGCTTCGGCCGACGCCACTGGTAAGGCTGGCTTCAAGCCATTGACCGATAACGCAGTACGTGGTACTTCCTATGAAGACGAAGGCCAGCCCGGCGAGGCCTATCAATACGCCGTGGCTGCCGTGGATGCGCTGGGCAACGAAAGCGCCTGGTCGCCGGTGGCCACAGTGCGGGTGCCGGCCGCGCCGCTGCTGCCCCCTTCGCGTGTGAATGCCCGCCCCGTGTCCACTGGCCTGGAACTGAGCTGGACGCACCCGGCCGTGGCCGTGCCCAAGGGCTACGCCCTCTACCGCCGCGCCCGCCAGGAAGCCAAGCCGCTCCGCCTGGCCACCCTCGCCCCGGCCCAAACGCGCTACGTGGACCAGACCGCCAAGCCCGGCACGCTCTATATCTACTCGCTTTCGGCCTTGGGTGCCGCGCAGGAGTCGGCGCGCACCCCCGAAATCAGCGCCCGCCGCTAACTGCTTTTTCGCTCTTTCAACGCTTATATCATGCAATTTCTTCGCATTCCGCTGCTGGCACTAGTCCTCAGCGCCCTTGCCTGCTCATCCCGCAAAGACACCACAACCGAGATGGCGCACGAAGCACCGGCTGCGACTGTGGCAGCAGTGCCCGCCAAGCCGGCTGAGCCCACCGCGCCCGCCCCAGCCCCCGCGGCTCCGGTCGATACGGCCCATGCCCCGGCGGACCCAGCCGGTTTCGACCCAGCTTCGGCGCCGGTCGCCAACCCCAAGTTGGGGGCCTGGCCCTATTTCTCTTTGCTGGAGGGCTACCACAAGGGCACCATCAAAGACCCCGAAATCAGCCACGACAAGTTTAACGACTTGTTCAAAGACGTGGCTTTTGACCGTTACGAGTTTTTCGATGGCGTCAAGCTCATTCCCGTCGAGGGCCGCCTCACCACATTCGAAGCTATTGGCAAGGGTGCTTCATTCTTTCAAGTGCAGAAAACCTACGAGAAGCTGGTACACGACCTGGGCGGCGTGACGGTGTGGGAAGGCCCGATGGAGAAATTCAAGGACACCAAGCTGAAGATGGACGAGGAGCGCCACCGCGGCCAGTACAGCATGTGGACCAGCGAGAAGGCCGGCGTGTACATGGTGCGCACGTCTGACCGCGAAATCTGGGTGGAAGTGTACCAGCGCTACAACGACCCCGCCGGCTACTGGCTGACCGTGGCAGAAAAAAAGGCCCTGCCCATGCAGGCTTCCGTGCTGCCCGCTGCCGAAATGAAAAAGGCCCTCGACGCCACCGGCCACGTGGCCCTCTACCTCAACTTCGACACCGACCAGGCCACCCTCAAGCCCGACGCCCAGGCCACCATTGCCCAAATCATCAGCCTGCTATCGCAAAATCCCGACCTCAAACTGAGCGTGGAGGGCCACACCGACAACGCCGGCACCGCCCCGCACAACCAGCAGCTCAGCGAGGCCCGCGCCCGCACCGTAGTAGCTACCCTCACCGCCCAGGGCATTGCCGCCGACCGCCTCAAAGCCGCCGGTTTCGGCCAGACCAAGCCCCTGTCCGACAACGCCACCGATGCCGGTAAGGCCAGGAATCGCCGCGTCGAGCTGGTGAAAATGTGAGTCATGCTGCCTACAGCAGCTCCATCTTTTAACCCAACGCACCACCCCGGGCAGCGCCCGATTTTTCATTGTTTATCATGAAGCATCTATACCTCGCGGCTGCTTTGCTGGGCGGTTCGTTCAGCACTGCCCAGGCCCAGGTAGGGGTGGGCACCACCACGCCCGACGCTAAGTCGGCGCTCGACATCCGGGCCACGGACAAGGGCCTGCTCATCCCGCGCCTCACCGCTGCCCAGCGCACGGGCATCACCAACCCGCCCCAAGGCCTAATGGTCTACCAAACCGATGGCTCGGCCTCGGGTGGGGTCCAAACCGGCTTTTGGTACTACGCTGGCGCCCCCGCCACTTGGGTGTATCTAAACCCCAATGGCGACAATCTAGGCAACCACACCGCCACGCAGGACCTCAACCTGCAGGGCAATGCCCTCACCGGCACCGGGGCCAGCATCGGAACCACGGTGGGCGTGGGCATTCGGGCCGACGGGGGCCTGAACCTGGGGCAAAACACCACCGGCAACAGTGTGAGCCTGGGCTATCAGGCCGGTGCGGCCAATACCACCACCGGCAACCTGTTTGTGGGCTACCAGGCTGGCACCCGCACCACCTCCGGTTTTTCCAATGTATTCGGGGGCTACCAGAGTGGCTTCACGAACAGCACGGGCCGCTCCAACGTGTACCTGGGCTTTTTAGCCGGCTACGCCAACACCAACGGCACCGCCAACGTGTTCGTGGGAGCTCAGAGCGGCTCGAGCAACACCACCGGTGTGCTCAATCTGTTTGCCGGCGCCAGCAGCGGTTACAACAATACCACCGGCGTGGGCAACGTGTTTTTGGGCAACGGCAGTGGCTACGGCGCTTCTACCATTTCGGGCAACGTGTTCATTGGAAATTCCAGCGGTTCGAGTTCGCTCAATACCGCCGACAACAACGTATTCGTGGGCGACATCAGCGGCTATTCGAACACCACCGGCACCGCCAACGTGTTCAGCGGCAGCAGAAGCGGCTACGCCAACACGGCCGGCAGCAACAATGTGTTTGCAGGCTACCAGAGCGGTACATCCAACACCACCGGCGACGACAACGTGTTTCAAGGCTATCAGGCCGGCTATCGCAACACCACCGGTGACCAGAACGTGTTCGGCGGCAGCCAGGCCGGCTACGCCAACCAGACTGGGGGCTACAATGCGTTCATGGGTTACCGGGCGGGCTATGCCAATACCAGCGGGGCCAACAACGCCTTCGTAGGCCATCAGGCGGGCGTAGCCAATACCACCGGCTTTCGCAATGCCTTTTTTGGGCGAAGCGCGGGCTTTAGCACGACGGACGGGGCCCGCAACGCGTTTCTGGGCGAAGCGGCTGGTTACAGCAACGTGGGCGGCGACCAGAACGTGTTTGTGGGCAGCCAGGCCGGCTATTTCAACACCGGTGGCAACGATAATACCGCCCTGGGCAACCTCAGCGGCCCCGCCACCGCCAACCTGAACAACACCCTCAGCCTAGGCAGCGGGGCCACTGCAGCGGCCAGCAACACCATCCAGCTCGGCAACGCCAGCATCACCAGCCTGCGCTGCCAAGTGGGGCTCACTGTCACTTCCGATGCCCGTTTCAAGTATCAGGTGCAAGCCAACGTGCCCGGACTGGCCTTCGTCAACCGCCTGCGTCCGGTAACCTACCTCCTCGACGCGGCACGGCAGACGGCCTTCGAGCGCACTGGCCGGTTGGGGCCCCGCCTCGCTGCCGATTCGGCCACTGCCGCCGTGCACACGGGCTTCTTGGCCCAGGAAGTGGCTGCCACCGCCCAAGCCTTGGACTTCGACTTCGATGGCGTGCACACCCCAGCTACTGCCCGCGACCCATACGGGCTTAATTATGCCCAGTTTGTGGTACCGCTGGTGCGCTCCGTGCAGGAACTCAGCGCCGAAGTGGAAGCCCTGAAGGCACAAAATGCCCGCCTGCAGACGCAGGCTGCCCAAGCCCAGAACGACCACGCCGCCCTGCTGGGCCTGCAAACCCAGTTGGCCCGCCTGCTCGGTCAGGATGCCCAGGCGCAGAAGTAGCTCTTCCCACCCGCTCCCGAGGCGCTTCACGGCATTCTCAAAGACACGCTTAAAGACGCCGCAAATAAAGTCCGCTACCTCTCCCCAGATGCCTGTAGTTGCCTCAGGAGCGTGATATTGGTTAACCTACGCGCCGAGGTCATTACCAAATTGCTGCACCTGCGCTGACCAGCCAGTGGCAATACGCCTCCGCCTTAAGCCACAAAAAAGCCTCTGCTGTTTCCAGCAGAGGCTTTTTGCTTTTCAGCGCGAGGCTACCGTGAAGATTAAGCTTTCTTCTTCTCCAGCACCTCGTCAATCAGGCCGTACTCTTTGGCCTCGTCGGCACGCATCCAGTAGTCGCGCTCCGAGTTGTCGTAGATTTCCTGGTAAGTTTTGCCGGTGTGCTGCGCCAGAATGTCATACAATTCCTTCTTCAGCTTCAGGATTTCACGGGCCGTGATTTCAATGTCCGTCGACTGGCCTTGCGCGCCGCCGCTGGGCTGGTGAATCATCACCCGGGCGTGGGGGAGGGCCGAACGTTTGTTGGCCGCACCGCCAGCCAGCAGCACAGCACCCATCGAGGCGGCCAAGCCGGTGCAGATGGTTGCCACGTCGGGGTTCACGTACTGCATCGTATCATAAATACCCAGGCCGGCATACACCGAGCCGCCGGGCGAGTTGATATACAGCAGAATGTCTTTCTTGGCATCGGCCGACTCCAGGAACAGCATTTGAGCCGTCAGGATGTTGGCAATGTAATCGTCCACGGCCGTGCCCAGGAATACAATCCGGTCCATGATGAGACGCGAAAACACGTCGATTTCGGCGAAGCGCGTGGGGCGCTCCTCAATCACCGAGCGGGTCATACCCGTGGGCAGGATGAGGCCACCGCGCGTCTGGCCTTCCACGTGTTGGATGTACTGGTCCACACCCAGGCCGCTGAGGCCCTGGTGCTTCACCGCAAACTTGCGAAACTCTTGTTTATTCAGCATTGGGTTGAAATGTGGCGCCGGCTTGCGCTTGCGCGGGTGATGGTTCTAAGACGGGCGAAGTAAAGGAATGTTGTCGGAACCCCAACAAAAAAGCCCCTACGTCACCGTAAGGGCTTTTTGAAAAAGGGTCTGCTCAGCTTAGCTGTGCAGGGTCCGGAATTCTTCGGCCGTTACGGGCTTGTCCGTAACAACAACTTTGCCGCGCAGGTTTTCCAGCACTTTCTCTGCCAGAATGGCCTCGTACTCGTTCACGTAGTTCTTGCCGTTCTCCTGCTTGAGGTATTGGTCGGCGTACTGACGCATCGACTCGCGCATCTCGTCGGGCATGTTCGGCATGTTGAACTGACCCATGATTTTGTCGAGCGTACGCTCCACAATCTCGTCGTTGCTCACCTTCAGGCCGGCTTCTTCCACCACCTTGTTGCGAATCATGCTCCACTTCAGCTCCTTCTCGTAGTCGCTGTAGTGCTCTTCCACCATCTCGGGCGTCAGTTTGCCCTCGTTGGCGCGCACCAGCCACTTCTTGAAGAACTCCGTGGGCACCTTAATCTCGGTGTTTTCCACCAGTTGCTGCACAATGCGGTTGTTCAGCGAGCCCTCGGCCTCACGGTCGTAGTTCTGCTGAATGGTCTCGCGCACCTTAGCGTCAAACTCTTCTTGCGAAGAAACTGCCTCGGGGCCAAACACTTTGTCGAACAGCTCCTGGTTCATTTCGGGCGCCGCTGTGCGGTTCACCTTCTCCACGCTGAACTCGTAGTCGCCGGTAGCTTCCTCAGCCTCTTTCTTGCTCAGGCCAGTGAAGTTCGAAATGGCCATGGCGTCATTGCCGAAGGCAGCCTGCAGGTCGAACGTAATCACGTCGCCAGCCTTCTTGCCGATGAACTGAGCTTGGTCGCCCGTCACTTTGCTGATGGGCAGCAGCACGGTGCGGCCTTCGCCTTCCTCGCCGGCCTTCTTGAACTTGCCAAACAGGTAGTCGCCAGCTTCCGACTCGTCGGGGTTGGTCGTCTCGCCATACTGGCGGGCAATCTGCTCGTTGGTCTGGGCCAGCGTATCGTCGTCGAGGCTCACCTTGTGCAGCTCGGCGGTCAGCTCGGCGGGCAGCTGGAAATCGGGCAGCAGGCCCAGCTCAAACTGGAAGCTGAAGTCTTTGTCGGTGTCGAAATCCACGTTGCTCGGCACGGGCAGGGGCTCGCCCAGCAGGTTGATTTTGTTCTCCTTGATGTAGGAGTCCACTGCTTTGCCCAGCATTTTGTTGATTTCCTCGGCCAGAATGCCCTTGCCGTACATCTTGCGCACCATGCCCATGGGCACCATGCCGGGGCGGAAGCCCTTTATCTGGGCGCGCTTGCTGTAGTCTTTGAGTTGCTTTTCGACGGTGGGCGCGTAGTCGGCTTCGGTCAGGTTCACCGTCAGCAGCCCGGTCAGCTGCTCGTCGTTCTTGTCGAGGGTAATGTTCAAAACAGGGAAGCCAGCTGCTGCCGGCGGGTTGAATGGGTGAAAAAAAAGCCTCCAGCCTAAACGACCGAAGGCCTACTCAAACGTAAAAGTGCGGATAGAGGGACTCGAACCCACACGCCTTGCGGCACCAGATCCTAAGTCTGGCACGTCTACCAATTTCGCCATATCCGCATAATAAGGCACCCGTCGCCAGTTGCAACGGGCCGCAAAGGTACTCGGTAAAGTGTTTGCGCGCAACGGATAGGTTTTGTTTACAATAGGGGAGGGCATGAGGAACCAAATTTGGTCGTCATGCCGAGCACAGCCGAGGCATCTCGCGTGCAATAGCAATCCAATCGATAGGTTTACTCCCCACGCGAGATGCCTCGGCTGCGCTCGGCATGACGTTCTTTTCATGTGTGCGTATTACCCAAGAAAGGCCACCTTTTCCGCCCCGGCGTTGTTACTTTACCATTATGCCGCCCGTTATCGACCTTCAAGCTGAGCGCCAGGAAATCCTGCGCCACTACCGCCGCCTGCTGCGCACGGCCAAGCCGTACCTGAAAGACGGCGACGCCAAGCTGATTAAAAAAGCCTTCAACCAAAGCCTCGAAGCGCATAAGGAGATGCGCCGCAAGTCGGGCGAGCCCTATATCCTGCACCCGCTGGCCGTGGCCCAGATTGCGGTAGAGGAAATCGGCCTGGGCACCACCAGCATCGTGGCTGCGCTGCTGCACGACGTGGTGGAGGACACGCCCACCGAACTGTCGGACATCGAGCGCGAGTTCGGTCCCAAGGTGGCCCGCATCATCGATGGACTGACCAAGATTTCGGGCGTTTTCGAGTACGGTACCAGCGAGCAGGCCGAGAACTTTCGCAAGATGCTGCTCACCCTGAGCGAGGACGTGCGCGTGATTCTCATCAAAATCGCCGACCGTCTGCACAACATGCGGACGCTCGACTCGATGCCGCGCCACAAGCAGCTGAAAATTGCCTCCGAGACACTTTATCTGTACGCGCCGCTGGCCCACCGACTGGGCCTCTATACTATAAAGAGTGAGTTGGAGGATTTGTACCTCAAATTCACCGATACGGAGACGTACACGGAGCTTAAGGCCAAGGTCCGCCAAAGCCAGGCCGCGCGTAACCGTTTCATCAAGGAGTTTGTGCAGCCTATTGACGAGGAACTGAAGGCGCAGGGCTTCGACTACGAGATAAAAGGCCGGCCCAAGAGTATCTATTCCATTCTCAAAAAGATTAAGAAGCAGAACATCACCTTCGACGAGGTGTATGACCTGTTCGCCATCCGCGTGATTCTGGATGTGCCGCCGGAGCAGGAAAAAGCGGCCTGCTGGCAGGTGTACAGCATCGTGACGGACTTCTACCAGCCTAACCCCGACCGCCTGCGTGATTGGGTGAGCACGCCCAAAGCCAACGGCTATGAGAGCCTGCACACCACCGTTATGTCGCGCGCCGGCCAATGGGTTGAGGTGCAAATTCGCTCGCGCCGCATGGACGACATCGCCGAGAAAGGCTATGCCGCGCACTGGAAATACAAGGATACCGGCAGCATTCAGCCCGAAAGCTCGCTCGAGGGTTGGGTGAACAAGGTGCGCGAGATGCTGGAATCCAACAATTCCAGTGCACTGGAATTCATGGACGAGTTCCGTCAGAACCTGTTCGTAAAAGAGGTATACGCCTTCACGCCCAAAGGCAAGCTGGTGATTCTGCCCGATAAGGCCACCGCGCTGGATTTCGCCTTCGACATCCACTCCCAAATCGGCATCCACTGCCTCGGCGCCAAAGTGAACCAGAAGCTGGAGCCGCTCAGCTATCAGCTGCACAACGGCGACCAGGTCGAAATTCTGACCTCGCACAAGCAGCGCCCCACGCCGGAGTGGCTCAACTACGTCATCACCACCAAGGCTCGCTCCAAAATCAAGGATTTCCTGCGCGACGACAAGCGCGCCAAAGCCGAAGACGGCCGATTCATCCTCGAAAAGCGGCTGGAACTCATCGGTGTGCCCTTCACGCAAGACAATTTTAACCGCCTACTGGCTTATTTCAACGCGCCCACGGCCCAGGAATTTTACTACCGCCTGGCTGTTGGGCAGATTGACGGGCGTACCATCCGCGAGTCGCTTTTCAGTTCCGAGAAGCCCCTGCCGGCCGTGCTCGAGCCCAAAACCTTTGAGGACGAGGTGCAGAAAATACGCGGCGTGCGGCCCGATATGCTGGTGGTGGGTGAGCACACCGACAAGTTCAACTACAGCATCGCCCGCTGCTGTAACCCCATCCCCGGCGATGACGTGTTCGGCTTCGAAACCGACCAAGGCCTTATCATTCACCGCACCAGCTGCCCCCGTGCCGTCGACCTCATGTCAAACTACGGCAACCGCATCGTGCGCGCCAAGTGGACCGACCAGCTCGAACTGGCCTTTCTTGCTGGCGTCCGCCTCCGGGGCTCCGACCGCGTGGGTCTCGTCAACGACGTCACGCGCATCATCAGCACCAGCCTCAAGGTCAACATGCGCTCTATCGCCCTTACCGCCGACGACGGCATTTTCGAAGGTCAGATTATGGTGTTCGTCAATGATACCGACCATCTCAACAAGCTCATTCAACGCCTCAAGAAGGTATCGGGTGTGCTGCAAGTCGAGCGGTTCGATTCGTAATCTGTGAAAGTCACCGAATCCATCACCATCCACGGCACCAATGTGAACGCGCGCACCCAATGTGCGCACTATCACTCCGAGCGCGACATCATCGCCATCCAGCACAAGTGCTGCGGCGAATTCTACGCCTGCATCCGGTGCCACAACGAAGCCGCTGACCACCCCGCCCAAGTCTGGCCCAAAACAGAGTTTCAAGCCCAAGCCATCTACTGCGGCCACTGCCACCAAACCTTAAGCATCGCCAGCTACTTAAGCAGCAACAGTACCTGTCCTCACTGCCAGGCCGCCTTCAACCCCGGCTGCGCCAATCATTACCACCTCTATTTCGAGCAGTAATTTATTGCCTCGTCCCGCGGTGGTTCTTCCTCTCCTAAAGGCTTCGCGCTTCAAGCGACCTCGGGACAGGGGGGAGGTGCCCCCGCCAGAACGTACCTTTGTCCCGCCTACTTATCTCTTATATACACTGTGAGTAAATCCCAGACCGACTTAATCAACGAAGCAGGGCAGGGGGGAGGCGGCTCCTCCGAAACCGGCTACGCAGCCAAGCACACGCCCAGCCCCGCTTCCGAAGCCTCGCTGAACACCGACCGCCTCGATGAAGTCCGCAAGCTCTTCACCGCTCACCTCGAAAACAAAGGCCTGCGCAAAACCGGCGAGCGCTACGCCATTCTGGAAGAAATCTATGCCCGCTCCGGTCACTTCGATGTCGATGAGCTTTATGCCGGCATGAAAGAGCGGGGCCTGCAAGTAAGCCGCGCCACCGTCTACAATACCCTCGATTTGCTGGTCGAGCAAGGCCTCGTCAGCAAGCACCAATTCGGCCGCAACCTTGCCCAGTACGAAAAGAGCTACGGCTACCGCCAGCACGACCACGTCATTTGCACCGAATGTCATAAAGTGGTGGAATTCTGCGACCCCCGTATCCACGGCATCCAAACCATGGTCGGCGACCTGCTGAACTTCCATATCTTGCACCATTCTTTGAATCTTTACGGCATCTGCGGCGACTGCCGCGCCCAGGCCGCCGCCCGAAATACCCACGCATGACCACCACTAGCACCGTCGACAACGGCATCCTCTTCGTCCGCCTCAACGGCGACCTCATCGGCAGCCCCGATACCGACCAACTTCTCCAATCCGTCAACCAGCACCTCGGCGAAGACCTCAACCAGTGCGCTGTCGACCTTTCTGAAATCCGCTACATCAACAGCACTGGCATCGGCGTTCTTGTCTCGCTCCTCACCAAATTCCGCAGCCGCGGCGGCGAATTGGTCCTCATCAACCCCGCCGACCACCCCAAGAAGATGCTGGCCGTCACAAAGCTAAACAACATCTTCACCGTTTCGCCCGACGAAGCCACCGCCCGCCAGCAACTCACCCCGGCCGCCAATTAGGCGGCCGTTTTTTTGCCCTGTTTGGTTAATCCCACGTCATACTGAGTGCAGCGAAGGACCTACCTTCTCACGGAAAACAATAGCAGGCAAAAATCAACGCAGCATTTCAAACCCTAATACCAAAACCATAATAATAGCCCTCGCAAAATCACCCAGCCCTCGTCAGGCTCCTCTCCCAGCAGGAGAGTAGGCCAGGGGATGAGATGTGACCCACAAGGGCGACTCCCAAACCACCATGCCAGTAGATGTATTAGTAGGCCTCCAATGGGGCGATGAAGGCAAAGGCAAAATCGTAGACGTCCTTGCACCCACCTACGACGCCGTAGCCCGCTTCCAGGGCGGCCCCAACGCCGGCCACACCCTCTATTTCGATGGCGTCAAGCACGTCCTTCACCAGGTGCCCAGCGGCATTTTCCACCCCCACATCCTCAACATCGTCGGCAACGGCGTTGTCCTCGACCCCATCGTCTTCCGTCAGGAGCTCCAAAAGCTCACCGACCGCGGCATCGATTGGTCCCACAACCTATACATCTCCAAAAAAGCCCAACTCATCCTGCCTTCGCACCGCGCCCTCGACCGCATCAGCGAAGAAGCCCGCGGCAACACCAAAATCGGCAGCACCCTCAAAGGCATCGGCCCCACTTATTCGGATAAAATTGGCCGCGTCGGCCTCCGCGTCGGCCACATCCTCCTGCCCGATTTCCAGCAACGCTACCAAGAAGCCGTCGCCCAGCACGCCGCTATCGCCGCCCATCACAACAAAGAGCTTGAAATCGAAGCCCTCGAGGCCGACTTCTTCTCCGCCGTCGAATTCCTGCGCTCGCTCCAACTCACCGATACCGAGTTCCTTCTCAACGACCTCCTCACCCAAGGCAAGTGCATCCTCGCCGAAGGTGCCCAAGGCTCTTTGCTAGATATCGACTTCGGTTCCTACCCCTACGTTACCTCCTCCAGCACCATCGCTGCCGGCGCCTGCACTGGCCTCGGCATTGCCCCCCGCCACATCGATAAGGTATACGGCATCACCAAAGCCTATTGCACCCGCGTCGGCAGCGGCCCTTTCCCCACCGAGCTCCACGACGAAGTAGGCGAGCAAATCCGCCAAGCCGGCCGTGAATTCGGCTCCACCACCGGCCGTCCCCGCCGCTGCGGCTGGATAGACCTGCCCGCCCTGCGCTACGCCATCATGCTAAACGGCGTAACCGAGCTCCACCTCATGAAAGCCGACGTGCTCGACAATTTCGCCGAAATCCAAGCCTGCACCCACTACCGCACCGCCACCGGCACCAGTACCCCCCAACTGCCTGACCCCGGCGAGCTCACCGCCGTCACCCCCGAATACATCACCCTCCCGGGCTGGAAAACCAACCTTACCGCCATCACCGACGCCACCCAACTCCCTACCAACCTCACCGCCTACCTCGAATTCCTCGAAAAGGAGTTGCAAGTTCCCATCAGCATCGTCAGCGTCGGCCCCGACCGCGTTAGCACCCTCCACCGCTAGAAGAACGGAACAAGCAGAACGTCATGCCGAGCACAGTCAAAGCGCCTCCTCTGCCGGAGTAATTCTGCCCATCCAGCAATTTTAAGAGCTTCATATAGCCCCGCAGCCCTTTCCAACCCCAATCTGGAGATGGCTGTGGGGCTTCTTGTATGAGAAAAAAATCATTGCTCATTTCGAAGCTTCTTTTCACTTCAAACCCGGCAACCTAGGCAGTAGGGTAGGGGCAAAACGTTCTTTGTTCCCAATCCATACATTCAAACCCCACTGGCACCTGTAACCCGACGCAATTCAGTAGGCATTTTCACTCTACTGTTACCTTTCCGCCAATGCTAGGAACCGGTTCTAAACGCTAACTCCACCATCCCAACTCACTTCCGATTCATTTTTTTGACCGCATCAATCAACTACTTACAACCCCAAATCAACTATTTCGTAAAAGGCCCCTTGCCGCCCCGAAAAGTCCTCCTACCTTTGCAGTCCCGAAACGTCAAACGTACCAACGGAAAAGCCCAAAGCACTCGCTCAGGCACAAACTTGAAAGGTTCGGAACTCCCACGGAAGACAACTTGTCTGTCCTCCGCAGCCAGCCGCAAGCGTCGAGATTTATTTCTCAAACAGCTTGCACCAGCGAAAAAAGCCACCGTACCTTTGCAACCCGCTTCAACCGGAAGCCGGCCGCCTTCAAAAATCGAAGCGAAAAGAATTAAAAATTTTTCGCCAAAAGATTTGAAAGTCGAAAAAAACTTCTACCTTTGCACTCCCAAAGCGAACAGAGGTAACCAAAAGCCAGTCTTAACAAGCTGACTTGCAAAACCTAAAGCCACTTTAAGTGAAAGCGGCCGATTTGAAAAACGAATCGAAAAACAGAAAATTTTCGAAAACAAGTTGACAAATCAAAAATAGTTTTTACCTTTGCAATCCCAAAACGAACAAAGGTTGACAACGACAACCACGGGCTAAATTAGCAGCCCGCACTGATGCCTCAAATGGAAGCATTACACGTTCTTTGAATGACGGAAACAGACAAAATAGTAAGTGTTCCACTTGCTCCTTCTTCTTCGGAAGAAGCGCAGTGAAACAAACCAAGCGAAACGAATTTGACCATAACGTCAAAATGTGAGCAAGGTCAGCACTCGACATCAGCTCATCTTCGGGTGAGTGTAGAATATTTATACAATGGAGAGTTTGATCCTGGCTCAGGATGAACGCTAGCGGCAGGCCTAATACATGCAAGTCGAACGGTGGTAGCAATACCATAGTGGCGCACGGGTGCGTAACGCGTAACCAACCTGCCCTTGACTGGGGGATAGCCCGCCGAAAGGCGGATTAATACCGCATAATCTAAGGTGGCGGCATCGTCTCTTTAGGAAAGATTTATTGGTCAAGGATGGGGTTGCGTAGCATTAGCTAGTTGGCGGGGTAACGGCCCACCAAGGCGACGATGCTTAGGGGAGCTGAGAGGCTGGTCCCCCACACGGGCACTGAGATACGGGCCCGACTCCTACGGGAGGCAGCAGTAGGGA
>NZ_JADQDP010000003.1 GCF_015694735.1 Hymenobacter properus
TGCAAAGGTAAGAAGAAGTTTTGAAGTGGCAAGCAAAAAGTGAAAATTTTTATTTTTCGTTTGCTTCGCTTTTCAACCCCTGCCCGCCTCCTTTCGAAGCGGGGTGCAAAGGTAAGGCCCTTTTTTCGACTCTCGCAAGCGGCACCGAAAATTTATTTTTCTAGCACTTTGCGGAGCCGGCACGGGAAGCAAGACAAGCGCCACTCCCGGCAAGTTCCCGACCTTGTCATTTTTTTGCCGCAGCGGTTGCGTTGGCAAAACCCGAGGCCCTGTTGGCGATTGGGAGTGCAAAAGTAGGGGGATTTTTTGGAGAAGGCAAGGGAGTCGCGAAAACTTTCTCGAGCAACAGGCCGTATTAGCGCGGTTTCTCAATGATGTTCCGTTTGCAATCAATAACTTATGGCGAGCGAAGAATCTTGATAAAAATTAGCGAATGGGCTCGGGAGCGAAGAATTCAGTGAGGTCGGGACGGTGTTGGCGGGTGCGCTGGGACTCGTATTGGCGGATTAGGCGGCCTAATTGGGCGAGGAAGGGCTGGCCGATGGTGTCATATTCGTAGGCGCCGTCGTTGATGATGCCGTCTTGGTTGACGTAGAGGACGGCGCTGAGGAGGAATTCGGACTGGTGGAGGGAGTCGGCGAAGTAGGAGACATCGGCAAGGTAGCCGTGAGACATACCGACGATGTTGTAGATGCGGAGGGTGGATTGCTGGGGTAAGTCGGGGTTGCGGCCGTAGTAGAGGTATTTTTTGTAGGCGTCGAAATAGCGGGTGGGGGCGTAAAGGTGGAAGCCGGACTCGTGGGGAGTGGTGTGGAGGTAGCGGCGCAGGAAGGCGTAATCGGTAGTGGTGAGATGGGGACGTTGGGCGGTGGGGACGGATTCGGGGAAGAGGATATTTTGGAGGAAGGCGGTGATGTCGGGGAGCGGGAGGTGGTTGGCGGTGGTGAAGTCGTAGGGTTCGGGGATGAGGCGACGGCCAGCCTGGTGGGCGCGGCCTTTGAGGACGCGGCCAAGGGGGCTGCGGTAGATGATGGGATTGAATTGAGCTGGCTGCTTGTATAAGGTGTCGCCGGTAGGGGTGTGGAAGCTGATGGGATTTGTGTGACGGTTGGCGGCGGTGTCGCAGGGGGCGAAACGGCGGGTGATGCGGGCGTTGGGGTAGCCGAGTTCCTGGAGACGCTGGTTAAGGTGGCGTTGGCCGAGGAATTCGTAGAGGCGGTTGTAGGCGACGTTGTCGCTCACCAAGAGCATGCGCTTTATATAATTGCCGACGGTGGCGGTGCGGTCGGAGTCGGCGGGGGCGGCGAAGGGGACGGGGGTTTGGCAGCGGAAGGCGGTGCCGGTGGCCATGATGGTGCGGCGCGTGACGCCCGGCTGGTGTAGGTCGTTGAGCTTTTCGAGGGAGAGGGCAACGACGGGGAACTTGACCAGGCTGGCGGGGTTGAAGTACTGGCGGGGGTTGAGGTGGAAGATATGGGGATTGAAGGTGGGGCGGTTCTGGGCGTCGCGGTCGATTTGAGTGTAGATGATTTGGAGTTCGTATTGCGGGTTTTGGGCGACGCGCTTTAATAAGGAAGTTGTTTTTAGGAGCGAGTCTAGGAGTGGGGAATCTCCTGCTAGGAGCCCGTCCGGGTCTCCCATATGCTTCATGCGCAGAGTTCCATGGTGAGAGGATGCCAAATGGCTACTGGCGGCTATTGTAGTTATTGTTAATAGGAATGCTGCTCCTATTATATAGTATATAGCGAGGCGGGATTGCGAGTGCGTTTTCATAACATAGCGAAATAAAAAGGGCCGTGATGAAGTCACCACGGCCCTGTGGGCGGTTTTTATACGGTTGTTAATCGGCCAAAGGGACTAAGCGCTTGGCGAGAAGGAGGTTGGAATCGGTTTGGCGCCAGTTGTAGCCGGTGCCGAAGGGGAGCGGCTTTGGCTTGTTCACGGTGTCGTGGTATGCGGCGGTGAGTTCGGGCTGGTACTGCTTGGCAAAAAGGTTGATGGGGCGACGGTAGGTGCCGTAGTAGTTGAACTGCCAAGCGCCTTTCTGGAAGTACTTCATGGCGATGCCGGAATCGTCTTGCAGGATGTAGCGGCTGCGACGGAGGACGGTACGGCGCACTTTGTTGAAATACGACTTGTGCATGAGGTAGGTGGCCGACTTCACATAGGTGGTGAGGGGGCCGAGGTGACGCACGAATTCCAGCGGGGCGCTTTTAGTGGTAAGTTTCCAGTCGCTGAGGTCGGCGGAGAAATAGTAGACGGTTTTGGGTTGGCCGTCTGGGCCACGCAGCTTCATTTCGACGCCGGGAATGGCTTTGGGGTCGAGGGCCTGCGTAGTGTCTTTGGGGGCGTCCTGGAGCTGGCCGACGGCATCGAGCTGCACGGGGCGGATGGTGGTGATTTGGTTACCGGTGCGGGCGGCGAAGAGCATCATGAGGGGCAGGGCGCCGTCGAGTTCGACGGATTTCAGGTCCACGGCCATGTCGTTGGTGCGGAAGAAGCTGAAATTGAGTACCGACCAAAGCGAAGTTTTGACGGCTGGCAACAGCTTGGGATTTTCGAGGGAGGCGCGGGCCGGGATGCTGCCCACGGGCTCGAGGCCGATGAGCACGTAGGTTTGGCTGGTGGGGAACATCGTGAAGACGTTCAGGAAGTCGGGGCCGCTGAATGGGTAGAAGATGGTGGGGCTGTTGGCGTGCACGGAGTCGAGCTCGGTGTTGGCCCACTGCGTCATGCGCGTGGTGTGGGAGGCGCGGTATTTATCCCAGCTTTTATCCTGGTCTTTGGCGAAAGCCTGCCAAGCAGGTGTAGCGGCCAACGTGCTGAGGTTGCTGTGCTGGCTGGGTTGTAGGCCGCCGAGGAACAGGGCCACATCCTGGGCGTAGGCGGTATCGGGGGCGGCGGTGGGCTTGAGCTTGGCAGCCGTATTGGAAGGTTTTTCGCTGACGCTAGGTGCTGGGTGCTGGGTCGGGTCGATGGCATCGGCCGTGCTAGCCATGGTTTCTTCCTTGGTGGAAGTCGTGGTTTCAGTTTTTTTGGCCGACTCGGAGCAGGCAGAAAGCAGAAGCAAAGCGGCAGGCAGCAGCCGAAGCACAGCGGTGCGGAGAAACATTATTAGGGTACTGAATGATTGGGAGCGCAAGTTACGGACGGGCTCGCCCTACACGCCTCCCCTACCCGCTGCTAGTGCATGAACAGAGAGCCACGCGAGGACTGCATTCAGTAAATACAACAGCCTTCAGTAGCGGCTGCGGCTGTGCGCCTCTTCCGTTGCATTTGCGGCGGTAGTACCTGGCAGCCGGGTGGCGAGGAAATACACCAACGCCCCCACCAACAGCGTAGCCAAACCGTAGAACGACTCCCAAGGCTTGTCGCGCAGAATGAAAAACAACGTCCAGCCGCTGAGGGCCAGGAAAAGCAGCGGGGTGACGGGGTAACCCCAAGCGCGGTAGGGTCGCGGCGCATGGGGCTGGCGCCAACGGAAGATGAACAAGCCCAGCACTGTGAGAAAGGTGAACAGATTCAGCACGAAGCCGGCGTAGACCAGCACGCCCTGAAAGCTGGGCTTGAGAATAAAGGCCAGCGTGATGACCGTTTGCAGCAACAGGGCGCGCACGGGAATGCCAGCGCGGCTTTTGGGTGCGAGGAAGCGCAGGGCAGGCAAGTCCTCCCCCATTGTTTGGACGATGCGAGGGCCGGCGAATACCATCGAGCTGATGGTGGAAACCAGCAGCGCCGCGATGACGCCGCCCATCAGCCGGCCGCCGAGCGGGCCAAACAGCGAAGTAGCCGCCACGAAACCGACTTCGACCTGGCCTTTCAACCCTGCGAGCGACGTGGAACGGAGGAATACGTAATTCAGCCCGACATATAAGAGTAGCACTACGACGGTGCCCGCCAGCAGAATGCGGGAGAGGTTGCGCCGCGGGTTTTCAATTTCGCCGGTGACATACACAGCGGCATTCCAACCGGAATAAGCGTAGCTTACAAACACAAGGCTTACGGCAAAAGCCGGGCTGAGCAAGGCGCGCCAACCATCCGCATCGGGCCGAAAGCTTAGGGGCTGCCCCTCCCCCACTGCCATGCCCACGCCAATGAACACAACCAGCACGGCTACTTTCAGGGCCGTGATGACCACCTGCAGGCGGCTACCGGCGCGGGTGCTGCTGCCGTGCACTAATGCCAAGGCCAATACCACGGCCACCGACAGCCATTGTGGCTCCAGGCCCGGCCACACGCTCTTAGCGTACTGTCCCAGCGCCAGCGCGGCGAGGGCCGTGGGCGCTGCGAAACCCACCGTGGCCGATACCCAACCCGAGAGAAAGCCCAGCGCAGGGTGGTAAATCTGGCTCAGGTAGTGGTATTCGCCGCCCGAGCGCGGCATGGCCGAGGCCAATTCGGCGTAGCTCACGGCTCCGCACAGGGCAATGAGGCCGCCCACCAGCCACAGCATGAGCAGCGCAAAGCCGCTTTCGATGCCCATTACCTGAAAGCCGAGGCTGGTGAAAACCCCCGTGCCCACCATATTGGCCACCACGATAGCCGCGCCGGTGAGAAAAGTAATTTTATAGGGACTGGCAGGCAAATTATCGGGCATGGTGCAAAGATGCGAACCAACTGCCCGACGAGACGGAGCAAAAAAGAACGTCATGCTGAGCGCCGCCGAAGCATTTTTACCGCAATAGTTAACCCTCTCGATTGAGTTACGTTGCGCGGCAGAGATGCTTCGGCAAGCTCAGCATGACGTGGTGTTATTCTATCCGCCTTTACTGCGCCACCGCTTTGGGCTTCTTGTAGAGCGGAACGGTGCTGCACGGCTCGCCGTACATAATGCTGCTCGTGACGGGCAGCAGCTTCTGCATGATGGCTACGTAGGCGAAGGTGGGCACAGGCTTGTCGCCGCAGCCCTTCACCACCAGTTTAGCATCGCGGTATTCTTCGGCATCGATGGCGGCAATGGCTTCTTCGAACAGCGACTGCTCCAGCCCATCGAGGTTGCCGAATACATAGCGGTGGGCGTGGCCCTGGAGTTTGGTGGCGAGCAGCATGTAGGCCCAGGTGGGCACAATGGCATCGGCGGAGCAAATAATAGCCACGTTTTTGCCGTCGTACTGCGTCCAGTCGTGGGTTTTTACAAACTCGCGGAAGTCTTTTTCGCGCAGCATCAGGCCGTGAAAAAGGTTGTCTTTGATGTCGTACACCACCCGCTCGCCGGGATGAATAAACTCTTCCAGGTTGAGAGTGATTAGACCAGAGTTGGCGACGCGGTTGACGAAGAGAGGTTCCATATGGTAGCGCGGACTTTGTGGTCCGCGTATTTATTGGTGAATGTTCGGCCGGCGCGGGGGTGCGAACTACAACGTCCGCACTACTTCGCTTTGGGCGTGGTGGTGTATACTTCTTTCAGGTAGAAAGGCTCGTAGTAGGCCACGTCTTGGAATTCTTGCCGATGAAAAGCCGCTACGCCCAGCTGTCCCACTGCAATGGCCGAAGGCTCAATCCCCGCCAAGAAACCCGCGTTGGGATGCGCCCCCAGTACCGCCTGAAACTTGGCCGCGCCGTGACCGAAGAATAACACGGAACGGTGGGCTAATTGTTCGGCCAGCGTGTCGGCGTCGAGCAACAGCGGCGTGGGGGCTAGCACCTCCTGCCCGTCGTGGGTGTAGAGGGCGGCGTACACTTCCTGCCGCCGGGCATCCAGCATGGGGCAAAACAGATAATTTTCGGGCCGTGCCGTGACGGCCGCCACCTGCGCCGCCAGCGCCCGCAGCGTGCTCACAGCCACCAGCGGAATATCGAGCGCGAAGCATAAGCCTTTGGCAGCTGCCCCGCCAATACGCAGGCCGGTGTATGAGCCTGGCCCGTCGCTCACGGCCACGGCGGAGAGGTCGGACAATTGGTGGCCGGTATTTGCCAGCAATTGCTCGATGAGCACCGTGAGGTGGGTGGAGTGCGACTTATCGAGCCGCAATTCGGACTGACCGATTAGGGAGCCGTCGGCGATGCGGTGTAGGGCCACTGAGCAGACGGGGGAAGAGGTTTCGAGGGAGAGGAGTAAACTCATTAAACTAATCGGCAATTGCTTCAAACGGTATTCTTATCATACCATCAACTATGCTGTAGTATACGTTTTCAACTTGTAATAACGAGACCAATGCATTTAAATGATTCCATTGTTTTGGCGCAACCAATCTGCCTATGTGTTCCATTGCAATTGGATTGATTTCAAGCCATTCCACTTCTCTGAATGACCATGGTCCGATTATCTCAATGTATGCCCTTACTGGAAGGCCTATGCCACTACCCCATGCTTCTGGACCGTCATCACGCTTCAATTTAAGCCTTGCTTGAAACTTAAGCTGATTTGATAAAGCGGCAATTTTCTCTATTCGCCTCATGAAGAGCAGTGAGCGCAGATTTTTGAAGTTCTACGAATTATAACCCTGCGCATCCATCAGCATTTGGGTAACAAATTCTTCTGTGTTTGCAAACAGCTTCGTCGAAGGCCAAAGTCTTAATTCGGCCATACCACTCCAAGTCAGATGCACCAGCGCTAATCTGAAATTGACATTTTCGCTTAATGTTTCAAAAAGAACGTCGTCGCAATCTACTCGACGGCCGAGTGCGCGCAGGTTGATACCATACAGCGCATTATCGGACGAAAGCTCCCGGCGCAATTCTTCTTCAATTGATGCTTGTTCGCCACCAACAGCTGCCCAAGGCTCTATAAAATCGATTTGCATTTCATATTTCAACAAAAAAGCAGGCGCCTCTCAGCGCCTGCTTTTTCAATTCTAACGCAACTCAAAATTACTTCGTCCCGGCCGACTTGCGGGCGCTGGCGGCCTGGCCGGTGGGCTTCAGCAGGGCAGCGTAGCGGTTCGGGTCGTTCAGCACCGCTACCGCGGCAATGATGTTGGGGTCGTCGTCGAAGCCGGCTTCGGTGCGGCCCTTCTCGAAGTAATAGCGCGACACGATTTCCTGCTCCAGCAGCTCCTTGATTTCGGGCTTGAAGCGCTGCAGGTCGTTGGCCTTGTTCACGGTGATTTTCTTGCGGACGGCTTCCAGCTCCAGCTTCACATCGTCGTAGTGCTTTTCCTCTTTCACCTTTTTGCTGAGGTCGGTGAGGGCCTTCTCGGCGTCGGTGCTGTAGCTGATGTTTTTGCCCTGCAGGTAGCCCACAAACTTCTGGTAGTCGGCATCTGTGAGCTTGAACTGCCGGGCCGGCGCGATGGTGGGGTGCTCGGCGCGGAAACGAGTGGCGTAGTCGAAGAGGTAGTTTTTTTGGAGCAGGATGCGGGTAATGTCGGCAATTTCGCGGTCCTGCACCTCAATATCGGGGGCCACGCCGCCACCGTCGTACACAGTGCGGCCGGCAGTGGTTTTGAAGGCCGTGCGCAATGAATCGGGGAATTTACCCAGCGTGCCGTCCTCGGCGCGGTGCGCGTAGTCAATTTCCTGAATGCAGCGGCCGCTGGGGATGTAGTACTTGGCGGTCGTCACCTTCAGCTGCGAATTGTAGCTCAGCGGCCGGGTGGCCTGCACGAGGCCCTTGCCGAAGGTGCGTTCGCCCACCAGCACGGCGCGGTCGTAGTCTTGCAGCACACCCGACACGATTTCCGAGGCCGACGCCGAGCGGTTGCTCGTGATGATGGCAATGGGAATCTGGGTATCGAGCGGCACGTCGAGGGCCTTGTAAGTCTTGTTCCACTCCGTCACTTTGCCCTTGGTGCTCACCACATCGAGGCCCTTATCAATGAACAGGTTGGAAATGTTGACGGCCTCATTCAGCAGGCCGCCGGGGTTGTCGCGGATGTCGAACACGATTTTCTTCGCGCCCTGCTCCTTGAGTTTGGTCACGGCGGTGCGCACTTCCTTGCCCGCGTCTACCGTGAAGCCGCCGAGCTGGAAGTAGCCCACGTCGCCGGAAATCATGCCGGTGTAAGGCACGTTGTCCAGGTGAATCTTATCAAGGGCAATGTCTATCTGCACGGGCTTTTCCTGACCGTAGCGGGTCACGAGCAGCTTCACCGTCGAGTTGGCTTGGCCTTTCAGCAACTTGCCGATGTCGGAATTCGATTTTTTATCGACCACCACACCGTTGATGTCGAGGATTTCATCGCCGGGGAGCAGGCCAGCTTTTTGGGCCGGGTAGCCTTCCAGGGTACTGGTCACCACGGCCTTGCCGTTGCGCTTCGCCACCGAAGCCCCGATGCCGCCGTACTGCCCGGTGGTCATGGTACGGAAGTCCTCGATGTCGTCTTCCGGAATGTAGTTGGTGTAGGGGTCGAGTGAGCGCAGCATGGCGTCGATGCCGGTTTTTACCAGCTTCGCGGGCGTAATCTCGTCGACGTAATAGGTATTGACCTCCTTGAAGAGCGTGGCGAAAATATCCAGATTCTTCGCGATTTCGAAATACCGCTCGTTGTCGGAAGCGGCGCGGAACGATACCAAACCCAGCGTGCTCAGGGCCAGGGCAGCGAGTAGCTTTTTGCGGATAGTCATACGGAAAGGATAGCGGCTGGGCGAATCTACGGGGCCGGTGGTGGCGCGGATGCGTCAATAGTCGTGCCCATCAAACGAAGAATACCGGAAATTAATTTTTTTTCCACCAAGGCTAGTGGACTTTTTTCCTTCCCCGTGAAGATAATACCCAGCAGAGCGACTTGGTGCCCGTTTGGTTGCTCCAGCAATCGATATTTATGGAGACGATAGGCCTCCCGGATGAGCCGCTTGAGCCGGTTGCGGTCGACGGCCCGTTTGAAGCTGCGCTTGCTCACGCTGATGAGCACCTGCGGCGGGGCCGTGGTGGGCGCGGCGGTTTTGGTGTAGACGAGGCGCAGGGGGTAAACGCCAAAAGAGGAACTCTGCTTCCCAAAAAGCTCTTCGATGAGCTTTTTGCGGCACAGGTGTTCCTCTTTCGGGAAGGTATGGCGGCGCGAACGCGGCGCGGTACCGGGAACCTCACCCCCCGGCCCGCTCTCCCAAGGAGAGGAGGAGCCAGGTGATTGTGGTTCTTGCATTGTCAGCTGTTGGCTAATAGCTGCCAGCTAATGGCTAACAGCTTAGATGTTAGCGCTTGTGCTTGCCTTCGTCGGATACGGTGAGGCGCTTGCGGCCTTTGGCGCGACGGCGGGCCAGTACGTTACGGCCGTTGGCAGTTTCCATGCGGCTGCGGAAGCCGTGCTTGTTCACGCGCTTACGTTTCGAAGGTTGGAAGGTACGTTTCATATCAATGAATCTTTAAAAGACGAGTTTCGAGTTGGGCCGGCAAAGGTACGGGCTTTGTCTGGAAAAGGCAAGGGGCTCAGCCACTTTTACGCGAGGCGGCACGTAGGCAGTAGTTTTAAGCCCATTTATACCGTTTTGGCGATGATTCACTACCGCGTTTCCTTCGAGAATCCCCTCACGTTTTACCTGCAAATCGAACTGACGCTGGACGTGGCGGCCGATGCCCAGGCGCCGCTGGAAATGCAGCTACCCGCGTGGCGCCCGGGCCGTTATGAGCTGCAAAATTTCGCGCAGAAAATTCAGAAAGTGGTGGTGGAAGATGCTGCAACCAACCAAGTCCTCCCCTACCGCAAGCTGACGAAGGACCGATGGGAAGTGCCCAACGCGGCCGGCCGCAGCGTGCGGGTACGCTACAATTTCTACGCCCACCAGATGGATGCAGGCGGTTCCTGGCTTGATGAGTCGCAACTATACCTGAACCCGGTGCAGGCGCTGATGTATGCCGAGGGCCGGCAGGAGGAAGCATGCGAATTGACCCTGGACATTCCCGACGATTGGCAAATAGCCTGCGGCCTGCCCCAAACCGGGCCCAACGTACTAATGGCGCAGAATTTCGACCAACTGGCCGACGCACCGCTGATTGCCAGTCCTACGCTGGTGCACCACGAGTATGAAGCCGGTGGGCTGCCTTTTCATGTGTGGGTGCAGGGCGAAGCGCCGGTGAACTGGCCGCAGTTGCTGGCGGACTTCAAGGCATTCTCAGAAGTGCAGCTGGCAATGTTTGGCGGCTTTCCGGTGGCCGACTACCACTTCCTGAACCAGTTTCTGCCCTACAAGCACTACCACGGCGTGGAGCACCACAACTCCACGGTGATTACGCTGGGGCCGGCCGAGCTGATTATGAGCGAGGGGCTCTACAAGGAATTGCTGGGCGTGAGCTGCCACGAGCTGTTCCATACCTGGAACATCAAGAGCATTCGGCCGGCTGAGATGCAGCCCTACGACTACAGCCGCGAGAACTACTTCCGTACCTGCTTCATTGCCGAAGGCATTACTACTTACTACGGCGAATACCTGCTGGCCCGCAGCCACGTGCGCACGCCGGCGCAGTATTTCGAGGAGCTGAACACCGTGCTGCGCAAGCACTATGATGATGCCGGCGGCGACAACCTCTCGCTGGCCGACGCCAGCATGGACCTGTGGCTGGATGGCTACAAGAATGGCGTGCCCGACCGCAAGGTGAGCGTGTACCACAAGGGCGCGCTGGTGGCCCTGATTTTGGACCTCACCATCCGGCAGCTTTCGAGCCATGCCCGCAGCCTCGACGACGTGATGCGGCGGCTGTACGAGGAGTTCGGCAAAACCGGAATCGGCTACACCGAGGCCGACTACGTGCGCATTGTGAACGAAGTGGCCGGACGCGACATGCATGCCTATTTCGACAAGTTTATCTACGGCACCGCCCCCTTGCAGGACACGCTCGACCGGGTGCTGCGTACCGTGGGCTGCCAGCTGTTGGTAGGCGAAAACGCTTCGGCTTCGGAAGGTCACTTCGGTTTCCGCACGGTAGTGAAGAACGAGCGTACGGAAGTGACGGCTATTTGGCCCAACTCGCCCGCCGCCGCAGCCCTGACCGTGGACGACGAAATAGTGGCCGTGAATGGCCGTCGCGTGGACATGAACCTGCAAAGCCTGCTCAGCACCGGCGACCCCAGCTACGAGGTGAGCGTGTTCCGTCAGAACCGTCTGCTGACCGTAACGCTGGCCGCCACGCCGGGCCTACGCTTCGGACAGCGCTACGCGGTGGATACGCTGGAAATAGCCGATGCGGCCCAGCAACGCGGGTTTCAGCAGTGGCTGGGCTGGGAATTTTAGCGCTCCTGCTTAATAGAAAAGCCCCGCCGGAAAAATCCAGCGGGGCTTTTCTATTGGGATTTATAGAGCCTAGTCGGCTTTGCTCCCGGGGCCTTTCTTCGGGCTGTTCGTGTCGATGGACATTGGGCTGTTGCCCTGCGGGTTGCTGCGGGGCTTGTTGGCCTGGGTGTGGCGCACTTCGTTGAAGTTGCCACCGGGCGTGTTGCCTTTGGTTTCGTTGCCTTGCTCGGTGATGTGATTCTGATTCACGTTTTGATTCGTGGAAGAATCGACCGAGGGGGTTTTGGTCTTCTTGTGGTGCTCATTCTCATAGGGCACTACCGAAGGCTTCTCGTTGGGCAGGTTGGTTTTCTTATCAGACATGGCGTGGAAGACAAAAGGTGGAAAGATGTTTCCTTTTACCCACGCCGCCCTCAAAGAGTTGCCGCCCCGGTACACGATGCCCCAATTATGCGGTCTTAAGCCGGCACGTTGGCCACGGCCGAGGCCGGCACCACCTTCACCAACTCGGCAAATTGGGCTTCGCGGGCTTCCACTTCCTCGGCCGAGAGGTTGAGCAGGCGCTCGGTGCCGAATTTCTCGACGCAGAACGAAGCCATGGCCGAGCCGTGAATCACGGCGCGTTTCATGTTCTCGAAGCTGATATCGTCCGTCGCAGCCAAGTGGCCGATGAAGCCGCCCGCGAAGGTGTCACCGGCACCAGTGGGGTCGAACACTTCCTCCAGCGGCAGGGCCGGGGCGTAGAACACCTTGTTCTTGTGGAAAAGCAGGGCGCCGTGCTCGCCTTTCTTGATGATGAGAAACTTCGGGCCCATGGCCATGATTTTCTTCGCGGCTTTCACCAGCGAGTACTCGCCGCTGAGCTGACGAGCTTCCTCGTCGTTGATGCTCAGCACGTCTACCATTTCGATGGTGGCGATGAGTTCTTCGAGGGCAATGTCCATCCAGAAGTTCATCGTATCCATCACAATCAGCTTGGGGCGGTTCACGAGGCGCTGAATGACGAGGCGCTGCACCTGCGGAGCCAGGTTGCCCAGCATGAGGTACTTGCAATCTTGGTACGCGTCGGGAATGATGGGGTCGAAGTTGGCCAGCACGTTGAGCTCGGTCACGAGGGTTTCGCGCGAGTTCAGGTCTTTGGAATATTTGCCCGACCAGAAGAACGACTTCTCGCCCTGCTTCACTTGCAG
Organism: Hymenobacter properus; assembly: GCF_015694735.1. Classification (GTDB taxonomy): domain Bacteria; phylum Bacteroidota; class Bacteroidia; order Cytophagales; family Hymenobacteraceae; genus Hymenobacter; species Hymenobacter properus. The sequence continues at coordinate 12,297 of NZ_JADQDP010000003.1, forward strand.
GCCCTCGGTATCGACGCCGTGCTCTTCGAGGAGCATGATGTCGGACTGCGGAAAGTCTTCGCCCACCACGGCCACCAGTTTCACGGGTTTCAGCGAATACGACGCCGAAAGGCTGATGTAGGTGGCGGCGCCGCCGATGATTTTATCGGTTTTGCCGAAAGGCGTTTCCAGAGCGTCGAAGGCGACGCTGCCGATGACGAGCAGACTCATGCAGGTAAATTGTGGTGAATAAAAACGGTTCGATGAATTCCGTATTAAAACGGGATTAAAGCTAGCAACAAAAAAGTCCCCGGATAATTCCGGGGACTTTTCTTTGAGAGGGTAAATAATGGGGTTCGAACCCACGACCTTCGGAATCACAATCCGACGCTCTAACCAGCTGAGCTATATCTACCGTGTTTGTTTTGGTGGGGCAAAGGTAGAAAGAAAGACGGAAATCGGCAAAAAAAGTTCTTGCCGGTGATGGCGGCTTTTTGCTGGAACGTCATGCAGAGCGCAGCGAAGCATCTTTACCGCGCAAGTAATCAGCCGCTACGCAATGAAGCGGTAAAGATGCTTCGCTGCGCTCTGCATGACGTTCTTTTATGTCGTTCGGTACTCGCCCGCTGTGAAATGCCGACCTTTGCCGGATGGAACCCACGCCCGCCCCGTCGTTCAGCGACTTCAAGCTCAACAAGCAACTTCTTACCGCCGTGGCCGATGCCGGCTTCTCGGAGCCCACGCCGGTGCAGCAGCAAACCATTCCGCTGCTGCTGGCCGGGCACGACGTGCTGGGCATTGCCCAAACTGGCACCGGCAAAACCGCTGCCTTTGGCCTGCCGCTGCTGATGAAGGTGAAGTATGCCCAGGGACTGCACCCGCGGGCCCTGGTGCTGGCTCCCACCCGCGAGCTGGCCATGCAGATTGAGGCGCACCTGAAGGCACTGGCCGTGAACACCGACCTGCGCATTTTCGCCATCTACGGCGGGCTGGGGCCGAAAACGCAGATTGAAACCATTGCCAAGGGCCTCGACGTGCTCATTGCCACGCCCGGTCGGCTGATGGAAATCTACCTGAAAGGCGACCTGGTGCTGAAAGAGCTGAAAACGCTGGTGCTGGACGAGGCCGACAAGATGATGGACATGGGCTTCATGCCCCAGATTCGGCGCATTCTGGAGATTATTCCGCGCAAGCGGCAGAACGCACTGTTCTCGGCTACCATGCCAGAGCGCGTGACGCGCCTGAGCGAAGAATTCCTGGAGTTTCCGGTGCGGGTGGAGGTGACGCCGCCGGCCCAGACGGCCTCCACAGTATCGCAGACGCTGTACGAGGTGCCCAACCTGCTCACGAAAATAAACCTGTTGCACTTCCTGCTGCACCGCGACGCCGCCACCATGACGCGGGTGCTGCTGTTCACGCGCACCAAGGAACACGCCGACCAGGTGGCCCACTTCCTCGACCGCAAGGCGCCGGTGGGCGAGGTGCGCGTCATTCACGGCAACAAGGGCCAGAATGCCCGCATGAACAGCATGGAGGCCTTCCGGGCCGGCGGGGTGCGCTACCTGGTGGCCACCGACGTGGCAGCGCGCGGCATCGATGTGCCGCAGGTGAGCCACGTCATCAACTTCGACGTGCCCATTGTGCACGACGACTATGTGCACCGCATCGGGCGCACGGGCCGGGCCCAGCACACGGGCGCGGCCATCACCTTCGCCAATGAGGCCGAAATGGTGCACATCGGCGAAATCGAGCAGCTTATCAACCAAAAGATTGAGCTGCTACCGCTGCCCGCCGAAGTGAAAATAGAGGATACCTCCTTCGAAGAACGGCAGCAGATTGGCCGGGAACTCGACGACCGCCGCAAGAAGTTAGACCCCAACTTCAAAGGTGCCTTTCACGAGCGCAAGGAGTGGATTAAGCCCGGCGTGACCATCGACAAGCGCACCGGCAAACCCTTTGTGGAAGGCAAGAAAAAGAGCACCAAGGGCGCCAAAGCGAACCCCGGCAAAAAGCGCGGCTCCGACCCCGGCGTGAAGGCGCTGAAGCGGCGCGGACGCTAGAAGGAATGAGTTTTGAGGGTTGAATGTTGAATTAACTTTTCCACTTAACATTCAACCCTCAAAACTCAACCCTTCTATTTGCCGTGGTGCAGCAAGTGCCCGAAGTGGATGCTGGCGAAGGTGAGAGCCGTGCCCCAGAACAGCGCGCTCAGGAACATGTGCAGCATAATGCGCTGCCGCGGCACGCCCAGCAGCGTGGCGATGACCGTGCCCCCGATGGGCGAGAGCAAAATGGGCGTAAGGAAGGCAATGCCGCCCATGCCAAACTTGCGAAATACTTTGATGATGTTGCGCGAGCGTTTGGTGAAGATGGGCTCGCGGCGGAGGCGACGCTGTTTCTGCCGGTGGCGCATCCAGGTGCCGCCCACGCCGGAGAAGACGAACACGCTGGTCATCATGCCGGCTACGGTGAGGGCTAGGGTTTGCCAGAAGTGCAGGCCCATGGAGGCCCCGGCCAGCGGGCCGCCCAAAAATTTGACCGTGCTCAGCAGGAACACGGACGCGAACTTAACTGCGGGATGAACCACGGCGAAGGCGGAAAGGCAGGCGGGTGGAAGGGGGCAACAAACGCGGGGTGGGCGCGTGACAAAGATAGGAGACGGCTATTTGGTTCGGGGCGGATGCTCCTTTCCGGAAAATATATTACGCAGCGGGGTCTTTGGGGGCAAGTGCGTTTCGCACCAGTCGCAAGTATGCGTTTAGCCTAGGGGTTTCGGCATTGAGGGTTGCCGCCAGTTCCAACGCGGCGAGAGCGGCCTCCAGCTGGCCTTGCTCATAGTAATAAATGCCTAGGTTGCGGTGGGCGTAAGAATTGTCCGGGTCGAGCAACAGGCTGTGTTCGATGTCGGCCAATGCCTTTTGCGGCCGACCGGTGCGCAGGTAAGCAAAGCCGCGGTTGTTGTGGGCGAAGGCGTACACCTCGGTGGCCCGCAGCGCAATGGCCTGGTCGAAATCCGGAATGGCTTGCTTGTATTCGCCGAGCAGCAGCAGCACGTAGCCGCGGTTATTGTAAGCCACCGCATCGGACGCAGACTGGGCTATGCGCGCGGTGTATTGGGCAATATTCAGTTTGAGCTTGTTGATGTTCTCCTGCAAAGCCGCCTGAAACGCCCGGTCGCCGTCATTGAAATCGCCGGGGCGCTCCTTCTCAAACAGATGGCTTAGCCGCAGGCCCGGCAATTCTCCGTCACGGAGCAGGCAAAGTTGAACCGCACCACGCCACTGCCGGGCGTCGAATTTTCGATAAGCAGGCTCATCTAGGGCGAACACTGTGTCGATGCCCGTGGAAATGGGCGGCAAGTTGGCGCGGCGCCGGGGCTTGGCGGCCGGGGCCGGAGCGGGCCGGTATTGCCGCCACAGCAGCCAGGCCAGCACCGCCAGCAGGCCGACCAGAAGGGTGAAGTGCGGCGACATGTACTTACGCGCCGCTACAGCTTGCTGCCGTAGCTCAGGTCGCCGGCATCGCCGAGGCCGGGCACGATGTAGGCTTGGTCGTTTAGCTTCTCGTCGATGGCGGCTACCCAGAGGGTGGCTTCGGGAATTTCGCGGGCCACGTGGGCCAGACCCTCGGGCGAGGCAATGACGGCCGCGATATGCACTTGGCGCGGCGTGCCGAAGCGTAGCATAGCCCGGTAAGTTTGCACGAGGCTCTTGCCGGAGGCCAGCATGGGGTCGGCCAGGATGAGCACCCGCTCGTCGAGGCGCGGGGCCGAGAGGTAGTCGACCTGCACCTGCACCTGGGCCGTGCCTTCGATGCGGTAGGCGGCCACGAAGGCGCTGGGCGACTGGTCGAAATAATTCAGAAAGCCCTGGTGAAACGGCAAGCCGGCCCGCAGCACGGTGGCCAGAATGGGAAAGTCGTGTAGGAGCTTGCCGGTGGTTTCGGCCAAGGGCGTCTGAATAGTTTGGTCGGTGTAGCTGAGGTGGGCGCTGATGCGGTAGGCGATGATTTCGCCCAGGCGCTGCAGGTTGCGGCGGAAGCGCAGACTGTCCTTTTGAATGTCTTTGTCGCGAAGCTCGGCCAGGAAGTGGTTGGCAATGCTGGGCTCGGCGCACACCACGTGGATGTTGGCCCGGGCCTCGGCCGTTTCGGCGGCTGGCGAGGGAACGGCGGAGGGAACGGGCGGCGTGGCCATAAGAACGGAGCGTTGAGAGTATAGCCAGGCAACAGGCGCGGCCGATGCCCCGAAGTTGGCACCAAAACCGGGCGCTAGCAAGAAAGCAAGGCGAAAAACGTCGGCTTCCGTCGCCGCGGGCCTGCGCCCGGTATCGACCCGCCAACGGCCTGCTGCGTAGGTTTGTTAAGAAATTGCCTTGTTTGACTTTTGTACGACCGTGCGGCGTGGCCCCGGCGGGCGCTTATCCGATTCTATGCCCAAAACCTTGCTCCTGATTGGCCTGACGCTGCTGGCCGGGGCCGCCGCCGCCCAAACGGTGCCGGCCGTGCCCGCCCCCGGCACCCCCGCCACCCCGGCGCCCGCCGCTGAAAAATCGCCTTGGCTGATTTTTGACCAGCCGCTGGATAGTGTGGCCGAGACGCCCCGGCGGCGTGCGCCCCGCGAAAAGGCGGTGCGCCGCGCCCCAGCGCCCGGTGGCGCCCGACGCACCGCCCAGGTGTCGCGCAACGGTTTCGAGGCCACGCAGGGCGCCACCTACGTGCCGCTCGACCCGGACATTTACCGCCTCATCGACCGCTACGCCATCAAGTTCGGCTCCGACTCGCTGCGCGACCCGCACACCAGCGTGCGGCCCTACACCCGCACAGCGGCCGCCCACCTCGGCGAGCGCATGCTGGGGCCCGACAGCGCGCAGGCCACGCGCAGCGGCAGCCTCTCGCGGGCCGACCGTTTCAACGCCCAATACTTGCTGAAAGACAACTGGGCCAACTCGGCGCAGGGCAACGACCTGAACCAGAGTGCCCGGCCGTTTCTAAACTACTTCTACCGCGACCAAACCGATTTCTACCACGTCGACAGCAAGGATTTTACGCTGCGCGTGAATCCGGTGGCGCTGCTGTCGGTGGGCAAGGACAACCAGAACAGCGACGGCATCCGCTACGTGAACACGCGCGGCGCCCAAATAGAAGGCACCATCGACCAGCGCCTGGGCTTCTACGCCTTCCTGACCGACAACCAGGAGCGGGTGCCGCTGTACGTGCAGAACCGCATTGCACGCGACACCATTGTGCCGCACGAAGGCTACTGGAAACCTTTTAAAACCGGCGCCGGCCAGTACGATTTCTTCTCGGCGCGGGGCTACCTCACCTATGCAGCCACCAAGCACATCAACGTGCAACTGGGGCACGACCGCAACTTCATCGGCAACGGCTACCGCTCGCTGATTCTGTCGGATTACAGCACGCCATATTTCTTCCTGAAGCTGAACACCCGTGTCTGGAAGCTGAACTACCAGAACCTGTTTGCCGAGCTCACGGGCCGGCGCACCTACAACTCGGCCGGCAGCCCGGTTGATGGCGTGTACCCCAAGAAATACCTGGCCCTGCACCACCTCAGCCTCGATGTAACCTCGAACCTGAACATCGGCGTGTTTGAGTCGGAAATTGCCGGCGGCCCCGGGCGCGGTCTGGAGTTGCAGTACCTGAACCCGATTATTTTCTACCGCGCTGTGGAGCAGCAGGTGGGCTCGGCCGACAACGCCATTTTGGGACTTGATTTTAAGTGGAATATTTTCCACACGGCGCAGCTCTATGGCCAATTGGTGCTCGATGAATTCAAAATTGGCGAAGTGCGGGCCCGCAACGGCTGGTGGGGCAATAAACAGGCATTCCAGCTGGGTGGCAAATACATTGATGTGGCCGGCGTGCGCAACCTGGATTTGCAGGTGGAGTTCAACTACATCCGTCCCTACACTTACCAGCACGAGGACTACTACACGGCCTACACGCACTACATGCAGCCACTAGCCCACCCTATGGGCGCCAACCTGGCCGAAATTCTGGGCGTGCTCAGCTACCAGCCCCTGCCCCGCCTGATGCTGGTGGGCAAGGCCTTTTACTCGGAGCAGGGCCTGGACCTGACCAACGCCGACCTGACGGGCGCCAACTACGGCGGCAACGTGCTCAAGTCCTACAACACCCGCGTGAGTGAATACGGCAACCGCACCGCCCAGGGCAACAAGAGCCGCCTGCTGCACGCCGATTTCACGGCCACTTACCAGCCGCGCCTTAACCTGTTTCTGGACGCCAAGCTGATTGCGCGCCACCAAACCTACTCGCTCACGCCCGCCCTCGACGGCAACGAGGTGTACGCCTCGCTGGCCCTGCGCTGGAACATTGCCCAGCGCCTGCACGAGTTTTAAGCCATGGCCGAAACCACCGACTTATTTCGCCCCGTGAACCAGCAGGAGCTGGACCTGATTGCGGCCAGTGGCTGGCGGGAATTTCCGCCCCGGCTGCCGGAGCAGCCCATCTTTTACCCGGTTACGAACGAGGACTACGCCATTCAAATCAGCCGCGACTGGAACGTGCCCTACTATGGTGTGGGCTACGTGGTGCGGTTTGCAGTGGACGCGGCCTACCTGAGCCAGTTTCCGGTGCAAAATGTAGGCGATGCCCAGCACAATGAATTGTGGGTGCCGGCGGAACAGCTGGCCGAGTTTAACCAGCACATTCGGGGCCATATTGAAGTAACGGCGGAGTTCCGGCGTCCTTAACCGAGCTTGACTTAACGTTATGAAAACGTACTTACGCATTCTGCAATACGCGCGGCCCTGGGCCAGCTTCTTGCCTCTTTACCTGGTGTATACGCTGCTGACAATCTTTTTCAGCATTGGCAACTTCACGCTCATCATTCCGCTGCTGGACGTGCTGTTTGGCACCACCAAAGAGACGGTGGCCGACGCGCCCACCCGGCTGCCGGCGTTTTCGCTGAGCGTGTCCTACGTTACCGACGCCTTCAAATACTTTTTCAACCAGGTTATTGTGGAGCACGGCCGCATTGGCGCGCTCACGTTTGTGTGCCTGGTAGTGGTGGGGTCGGTGTTTTTTAGCAACCTGTTTCGCTACCTCAGCCTGCGGCTCATTGCCCGGGTGCGGGCCCGCGTAATTCGCGGGCTGCGCCTTGAGTTGTACCAGCGCATTCTGCAATTGCCGTTGGGCTTCTTCAACAGCGAGCGTAAGGGCGACCTGATGTCGCGCTTCACCAACGACGTGCAGGAGGTGGAAACTTCGGTGGTGAACACGCTGACCGGCGTCATCCGCGACCCGCTCACCATCATCTTCTTTTTCGTCATTCTGTTCACCATGTCGGCCAAGCTGACGCTGTTTTCGCTGATTTTGCTGCCCGTTTCCGGCGGCATCATTGCCACGGTGTCGAAGCGGCTGCGCAAGCAGGCCAAGCAAAGCCAGAAAACCTTGGGCACCATGCTCTCGGTGATTGATGAAACCCTGGGCGGGGTGCGGGTCATCAAGGCCTTCAATGCCCAGCAGTACATCCTGGGCAAGTTCATGGACCAGAACGACCAGTATGCCCGCACCTCGCGCAACATCGACAACACGCGCGACCTGGCCTCGCCTTTCTCCGAATTTGCGGGAGTAACGGTGGTAGCCGGCCTGCTTTACTTCGGCGGAGCCCTGGTCCTGGGTGGGCAGTCGGACCTGACGGCGGCCAAGTTTATCGGCTACATCGTGCTGTTTTCGCAGGTGCTGACGCCAGCCAAGGCACTGTCCAGCTCCTTTGGCAACATCCAGCGCGGGCTGGTGGCCGGCGAGCGGGTGCTGAGCATCATCGACACCGAGCCCGCCATCCGAGACCGGCCCAATGCCGCAGTGCTGCCACCGTTTGAGCGCGAAATCGAGTTTCAGAACCTGAGCTTCAGCTACGGCGAAACGCCGGTGCTCTACGACATCAACCTGCGCATCAAAAAAGGCCATACTGTGGCGCTGGTGGGCGGCAGCGGCGGCGGCAAAAGCACGCTGGCCGACCTGCTGCCCCGCTTCTACGACCCCAGCCAAGGCCAGATTCTCATCGACGGGCACGACGTGCGCGCTTGCACCCTTCACTCGGTGCGCGACCAGATGGGCATTGTGACCCAGGAAAGCATCCTCTTCAACGACACGATTTTCAACAACATCCGCTTCAATACCCAGGCCACCGAGGCCGAGGTGATGGACGCGGCCCGCATTGCCAACGCCCACGAGTTCATCATGGCCAGCCCCGAGGGCTACCAGACGCTGATTGGCGACCGGGGCTCGCGCCTGTCGGGCGGGCAGCGGCAGCGGCTGAGCATTGCGCGGGCCATTTTGCGCAACCCGCCCATCCTGATTCTGGACGAAGCCACCTCGGCCCTCGACACCGAAAGCGAAAAACTCGTACAAGAAGCCTTGCAGCGCCTGATGCAGAACCGCACCTCGCTGGTCATTGCCCACCGCCTGAGCACCGTGCAGCACGCCGACGAAATTGTGGTGCTGCAGCACGGCCGCATTGTGGAGCGCGGCACCCACGACGAGCTGGTGCGACGCGAAGGCGGCGTGTACCAGCGCCTGAGCTCGCTGCAAACCAACGCCGCGCTGGTGTAACAACCTTCTATCTTTCGACCTTAACCAACTTTTCCGCCATGCTCGCTCTCAAACGCATTGTTACCGTCGCCGTAATGGTTTACCTGTTGCTGGCGCTGTTGTTAGTGTTGGCTCCGGCCGTGCGCACCACCGTGATGGACATGGGCTCCGGCCTGTCGGAGCTGGAAAAGGAGCGCAGCTTCTATTACACCCTGTTTTTGATTGGGGTCGGCCTGCTGGCTTTGCATCTCATCACCGAGAACCTGGATAGTGTGCTGTTGCGCCGCTCGGTGAGCCAGCAGGAAAACAAAATCAACGAGCTAAAAGCCAAGCTCTACGACCATCAGCAGCGCACCACTGCGCCCGTGGCCGTGGCCACGGCCCGCACTGTGGACGGCCGCACCCTGGGCGAGCCCCTGCCCGCCCACCCTACGCAAAGCCAGGCCGCCGGCACGGTGAGCAATACCGAGTACCGCACGCCCGACCACTTGCCCCAGCCCACCTTCCCGCAAAGCGACCCCAGCCTGAGCAATACCCCACCCGCCGAGCGCCCGCCGCTGGCGTGATTACCCACCGTCTGTCATCCTGAGCGCAGCGAAGGACCTTCTCACGCTAGCAGTCTAAGCGTGAGAAGGTCCTTCGCTGCACTCAGGATGACAAACGAATTTTTAACCTGAACACCGTTTCAACGTGCCCGCCACTCCCCTTTCTGACCTCATTCATGCCGAGCTTAGCGAAGCACGCAGCGTGCTCGAGCAGTTTCTGGCCGACCCGGCCAACCTGAACCGCATTGCCGAGGCGGCCGAAGTTTTTGCCAGCAGCCTGCGCGCCGGTGGCAAGGCTCTCACCTGCGGCAACGGCGGCAGCCTCTGCGACGCCCAGCACTTTGCCGAAGAGCTTAGCGGGCGCTATCGCCAAAACCGCCGCGCCCTGGCCGCCATTGCCCTCACCGAAGCCTCGCACATGACCTGCGTAGCCAATGACTTCGGTTTTGAGTTCGTGTTCAGCCGCTTCGTGGAGGCCCTGGGGCGCCCTGGCGACGTGCTGCTGGCCATCAGCACCAGCGGCAACTCGCCCAACATCCTGCGCGCTGCCGAAGCCGCCAAGGAACTGGGAATGAAAGTGGTGTCGCTGACCGGGAAGGACGGCGGGCAACTGGCCGGCCTCAGCGACGTGGAAATCCGGGTGCCGCATTTTGGTTATGCAGATAGGATTCAGGAAATCCACATCAAAGTCATCCACATTCTGATTATGCTGATTGAGAAACTGGTGGTTAGTTGAAATAGATGAGCAGGGCAATTCAGCTTTTCTCTTTAGCACTGTTGGTTAGCTTATCAGCTATCTATACGGCGGCGGGACAGCCCCCTCACGATAAGCAACTGGTTGGAAGATGGGTAGCATACTATCCAACCCCTTATTCATACTCGACACTGGAAATAGATGGCACCGTAAGGCATCACAATGATGATGTTATTCCTGACAGTGTCACACTCGAATTCAAATCAGACAATCACGGCTCCATCCGGTGGCCTGGCTCAAATACAATTCAGGTTTTCACTTATAGACTGGTAAATTCGAAGCTGCTTGAAATGCAGTATGCTGGCAAAAAGCCGTGGCGGCATACATTTACTATCAGTGGCAGGAAGCTTTTTCTTGGTGAGTATCCCGTTTCTAAAACCTCTCCAGAATCGATATCCATTCTGTACACCCTCACATTCGTCAAACGCTCCTAGCTCTACCCAAACCCCATGCTTACCAAAACCTTCGGCTCGGCCGTGCAGGGTGTCAACGCCTACACCATCATTATCGAAGTGGTGGTTTCGGCCGGAACGGGGTTCAACGTGGTGGGTTTGCCGGACAATGCCATCAAGGAAAGCCAGCAGCGCATTGAGGCGGCGCTGAAGTTCCGGGGCTACCGCATGCCGCGCACCAAAACCGTGGTAAACATGGCCCCGGCCGATATCCGCAAGGAAGGTGCGGCCTACGACCTGCCCATTGCGCTGGGCATTCTGCACGCCTCACAGCAGCTGAACACCGAGCGCCTGCCAGAATACATCATCATGGGCGAAATGGCCCTGGATGGCGAGCTGCGGCCCATCCGGGGCGTGCTGCCCATTGCCATTCAGGCCCGTAAGGAGGGCTTCAAGGGCATCATTCTGCCCAAGCAAAACGCTGAGGAAGCAGCCATTGTCAATAACCTCGACGTGATTGCCGTGAGCAGCATGCAGGAGGCCATCGACTTCTTCGAGGGCCGGCTGGACATTGCGCCCACCGTGGTCGACACCCGCGAGCTGTTCCAGCATTCCGTCAACAAATACACGGCCGACTTTGCCGACGTGCAGGGCCAGGAGAACATCAAACGGGCCCTGGAAATAGCGGCGGCCGGCGGCCACAACGTGATTATGATAGGGCCGCCCGGCGCGGGCAAGACCATGCTGGCCAAGCGCTTGCCCAGCATTTTGCCGCCCCTGAGCATGCAGGAGGCGCTGGAAACCACCAAAATTCATTCGGTGGCCGGCAAGCTCGGCGGCGGTGGGCTGCTGAGCAGCCGGCCCTTTCGGGCGCCGCACCATACTATTTCGGATGTGGCGTTGGTGGGCGGGGGCGGCAACCCGCAGCCCGGCGAAATCTCGCTGGCCCACAACGGCGTGCTGTTTCTGGATGAGCTGCCCGAGTTTAAGCGCACCGTACTGGAGGTGATGCGCCAGCCCCTGGAGGAACGCCGCGTTACTATCTCGCGGGCCAAGGTGAGCATTGAGTTTCCGGCCAATTTTATGTTAATAGCCAGCATGAATCCGTGCCCCTGCGGCTACTACAACCACCCCGAGAAGGAGTGCGTGTGCGGCCCGGGCGTGGTGCAGAAGTACCTGAACAAGGTATCAGGCCCGCTGCTCGACCGCATCGACCTGCACGTGGAGGTGACGCCCGTGACGTTCGACCAGATGACGGAAACACGCAAGGCCGAAACCAGTGCCGACATTCAGCCCCGCGTGGACCGGGCCCGCGCGGTGCAGGAAACCCGCTTCCGCGACTACGCCGACATCCATTCCAACGCCATGATGCCGCCGCAGATGGTGAAGGATATTTGCGCCATCAGCGAGGAGGGACGCACGCTGCTGAAAACCGCCATGGAACGCCTCGGCCTCTCAGCCCGCGCCTACGACCGGATTCTGAAAGTAGCCCGCACCATTGCCGACCTGGCCGGCGCGGAAGCCATTCAGCTGCCGCACCTGGCCGAAGCTATCCAGTACCGCAGCCTCGACCGCGAGGGCTGGGCAGGGTAACTTTTAGGGCCGCTAGCTACTTGCCACTAACTGACTCCCCTGCACCCGCCGGTGCCACCACACGATGACGGGCACACCAAGCGCGGTGGGCCACAGGAAATTGTAGGGGAAGGCAATGAAGTGGAGGCTGGTGACCGAAAAGGCCGACACCGCTGCGATGTACGAGGCCATAAAGCCCGAAATGTGGTTGAGCAGCCACTGCTTTTTGGTCCAATGCCCGGCGTTGGCGTAGCCGCGCAGCTGCCGGGCAGCCGTCATTGCCCCAAGGGCACCGAAGACGCCCACCGGGATGTTGCGGGCCACCACCGCGTAGCCCACCGTGCTCAAAAACACGAGCAGGCCCACACCGGCCATTGCCCAATCGCCCACGGCCACCCGGGCATCCCAGGCCAAGTGCTTCAAATACAAAGAGCGGTAGCCAAACGCCGCCATGTAGAGGCTGAAAATAGCCGTGAGCAGCAAAAACAGGCTGTGAATGTGCTGCGCGCCCACCAACGCCGTGACACCAGCCACGGCCATGGCCCAGAAAAACACTTGGCCCCAAAGCCGGTGCGCCGGGCCGCCCTTGCGCACCGCCAGGGCCACGGGCGCCACAAAAAACCCGATAAAACCGGCCGTGATGTGCAGGTAGCGGTTGGCTTGAAAGAAGGTTTCCATGAGAACGGGCGCGGGTTGATTGAACCGCATCCGAAAATGGGCCCGCCTTCGCCATCAGCCATCCAAAACCTTGCTCAACCGTCGGTTGATGGAGCCAAGTTGCCTTGGCAGCCCGACGAAGCGGCGGCGCGGGCTACAGCTTCGCCCCTACCTTGAACTCAATCACATCGGCCGCGCCGCGGTGGATTTTCAGGTCGACGGCGCCGAACAGCAGCTTGGTGAAGTGGTATTTCAGGCCCAGCCGCTCGTAGTAGGGCGTGCTCGATTTGTAGGGCGCATACACGTAGAAGCCCAGGTGCGAATCGAACGCCAGCCGCCCAAACAGCAGCTCGTGGCCGATGAACACGCCGGCCTTTTTCACGTCGGGCTGCCGGAGGCCGGCGCGGGTGGTGTCGTTCAGGGTCGCCTTCAGGCTGCGGTCGTTGAAGCCCTCCACGCCCAGCAGCAGGTTCGATTTGCGGTTCATGCGGCGGCCCACGGCCAGCGTCACGGAGTTCACCAGGTATTTCTGCTTGTCGCCTTCGGAGCGCTGCTTGTAGCCCAGGCTGGTGCTCACGTTGTAGAACAGCTTGCCTACGTCTTCGGGCGCGGGCGCGTTGCCGTTGGCCAGGTTGGGGTGGCGCTGCTCATAGTAGTTCAGCCCCAGCACCACGGAGGGCAGGTTCACGCCGAAGTTGGGCTTGGTGGTGGCGCCGTTGGAGTAGTGGTTGAGGCCGGCGCCCACCAGCAGGCCCAGGTGCGGCGTGAGGGCGTAGTCGTACTCAAACCGGAACTGCAGCGTGGCGTTCAGGGCCGAGCTGGCGATGGTGTTTTTGTGGTTGGTTTCCTGGTTGTAGGGGTTGGTGAGGTAGGCCAGGCCCGCGCCTAGGCGAAAGCTGAAATCGTGCTTGGCGCCGCGCGAAAACGACTTGCTGATGTAGGGGCTGGCCGAAAAAGCGTACCCCAGGATGGGGTTGTGAAAATCATAGTAGGTGAGCGCCATGCCGATTTTCGGGTACTTGTACCAGCCGTGCCAGGGGGCGGCGCCAGTGGTTTGGCGCTGCAGGTTGATTTCGAACCCCGTGGGGTGCGAGGCCACCAGGTGACGGATGGCGTAGGTGTGCGCCATAATGATGCTGCCCTGCGCGTAGGCTCCCACTACAAACGGCGCGTGCGGAGCCGGCTGAGCCGCCGTTGTATCCACGGCCTGCCCTTGAGCTTTCACCCCCGCAAAAAAAATTAACACAGCCCCAAATATCCAAAAACCTGAATGATACTGCATAATAACTCCTTGAGTGCCTGTGCTTGCCGGCCCGCCCTCAAAAATACGACGCCGCTGCTGCTACCCCCCAAATAAAAAAACCAGTTGGGCCCACAACCCCGCTCCCCTTCTAGCCGCTATAAGCCACGATTCTGTTGTCTCTACAGATTTTCTTCAGAATTCCCCTATCATTTCTTATATCATGAAAAAAACAATTTTATCACTGGCTTTGCTGGTTGGCACTGCTGCCGTGGCCAACGCCCAATCCACCCGTTTCGGCGTGAAAGCCGGCGTCAATTACACCACTTTCTCGGGCGATAACGTGGACAATGCCAAATACAAATTCGGCGCCGTGGGAGGCCTGGCCGCCAATTTTGGTTTTTCCGAGTCCTTGTCGCTCCAGACCGAACTGCTCTACTCGCAAAAAGGCACTGAAATTAAAGGCAGCGACTACAATTTCAAGCTGAACTACATTGAGCTGCCCATCATGTTCCGCTACACCCTGGGCGATGGCAATGGCCCCTTCCTACAGGCCGGCCCGCAAATTGGCTACCTGGCCAAGGCAAAGCTCTCGGACGGCAATGGTAAGAACATCGACCTGGACAACGACGCCTACCAGAATATTGCGCTGGGCTACGTGGCCGCCATTGGCTACCAGCTCCCGGCGGGCCTGAGCATTGAGGGTCGCTTCAACGGTGACATCAACAGCGTGGGCAAAGACGGCGACGCCAACGACCAGCAGCGCAACCGCGTGTTCTCGCTGCAACTCGGCTACATGTTCGGCGGCAAGTAATAGCCTGCTCTGGTTTTGCAACGCCCGGCTTCGTCAGAAGCCGGGCGTTTTTATTTACACAATGCTAAAGCTTGGTTTATATATACCATCCGCTATTACAAGTTCATTTTCCATTAGCTTTGCGCTGTAGTTCACCTTTCACACTTTTTTTCTCAGCAAGTAATGAAAAAAGTTATTCTATCCCTGGCCCTGGCAGTGGGCATTTCGGCCACGGCATCGGCCCAAGCACGCATCGGCCTGAAAGCCGGCGGCTCGCTCACCACGCTCGGCGGCGCCGACGCGAAGGGTGTTTCCAACAAATTTGGTTTCCACGGCGGCCTGGTGGCCAACCTGGCCCTGGGCGATGTGCTGTCGCTGCAACCGGAAGTGCTGTACTCGATGAAAGGCGCTGCCGACTCCGACAACTCGAAGTACAAAATCAACCTCAACTACATCGACATTCCGGTGATGTTCCAGTACAACGCCGACGGTCTGTTCTTTGAGGCCGGCCCGCAGCTGGGCATTTTGGCTAGCGCCAAATCGACCGATGGCACCAACGACGTTGACATCAAGGAAAGCCTCAACACCATCGACTTCGGCTACGCCGTGGGCTTGGGCTACAAGTTGGAGTCGGGCCCGATGATTGGCCTGCGCTACAACGGCGGCATCACGAGCATCGACAAAGAAGAGTCGGGCACGACGGCGGCCAAGGTTCGCAACAACGCGTTCCAGCTGTATGTAGGCTACATGTTCGGCGGCAAATAAGCTTCCCAACCAATTTGAAAAGCCCGGCTTTGCTACAAAGCCGGGCTTTTTTTGTGCGCCGGCCTACTTCCGGCGGGCGGGTTTGTTGCCGCACCGTAGCTTCGGGGTCACTTTTAGTCCACCTACGTTCAGTTATGCAAAAAATCATTCTACCCCTGGCATTGCTGCTGGGCACCGGCACCGTGGCGCGAGCGCAGTCGGGTATCCAATTCGGGCTTAAGGCGGGAGCCAACCTGTCCGGCTACACCGGCTCCGACAACACCGATACCAAAGCGAAGGTCGGCCTGAACGCGGGCTTTACGGCCAACTTCGCCCTTTCCGACCTCATTTCGATTCAGCCAGAGGTGTTGTTTTCGCAAAAGGGCACGCAGTTGGACTACAACCAGGACAACAGCGACTTGCCCGTGTTTATTAACAGCGGCAACACCTACGGCCCGATAGGCTCGGGCACGTACAGCCAGACCCTGAGCTACCTTGATGTGCCCGTGCTGGTACGCGTGAATCTTGGCGGCAACAACGGAACGGGCTTTTTTGTCGAAGTCGGCCCGCAGGTGAGCTTTTTGCTCGCTCAGCGGGGCGAGGTGAGCGGCGACAAAGCCACCGTGGTGCTGGGCGGCCCCGACCGCAGCAAGAACAGCACCACCATCCGCCCCACCCTGCATGCATTCACCGTCGACAACACCACCAACGACTTCAACAAAGCAGTTTTTGGCTACGCGGTGGGCCTGGGTTATCGCCTCACCAGCGCCCTGAGCCTGAATGTGCGCTACACCGGCGACATCAGCCGCGTGTATAAGGAAGGCGAAGGCACCGCCGCCGCGCTAAAGCCCTATCAGGGGAAGTCGTACAGCGCCACGTTCCTGAACCCAACGGTTCGAAGCTCTACGTTTCAGCTCCAAGTGGGCTACGTCTTTGGCAGCAAATAAGCTGCGGAACCCTACTTCGGTAAAAGCCCGGTTTTGCTTGCAAGGCCGGGCTTTTTTGTGTCCGGCGGGCAGCGCGCCCAAAATCTGTGGAAGACGCTCACAACCCCGGCCGGCCGGCGCTAGTATACGGCCATTGTAAGCATAACTCACACAAAATCAACTTCATCCAATCTTCATCTTTCGCTTGATTTTATGAAAAAGCTCATCACTACCCTGGCCCTGCTGCTGGGTGCCTACGGGGCCGCCCAGGCCCAGAGCGCCACCACGTTTGGCATTACCGTGGGCTACGGCCGCGACCGGATTCTGAGCAACAACCAGTACACCTCGGTGAGCCACTCGGCCTACCAGGCGGGCCTGACGGCCGACTTCAAGGTGTCGGATAAGGTGTCGTTTCATCCGGAGGTGCTGTACAGCAAGCGCTACTTCGATACGTCGAACGACGAAAACCTGAACCGCGACATCACGTCCATCGACGTGCCACTGCTGGTGCGCTACCACCTGAACGGGTTGTACCTGGAGGCGGGGCCAGCCGTCGACTTTCCCATCAAGGCCGTAAACGAGGACGCGGCCGACACCAAAAGCGAGCTGAATGGCGTCGTGCTCAACTACATGGCCGGCGTGGGCTACCGTTTCGGCAAGGGCCCGTCGCTGGGCGTGCGCTACGACGGCGGCGCTTCCAACATCTTCAAGAGCAATACCTCGACGGTGCTGGGCACGGGCAAGTTCAAGTCGAGCGCCGTGTGGGCGGTGCTGGCTTATTCGTTTGGCGGATAGGGCCAGCGGCACGCCTTCCGGCATTCGCAAACGCCCGGTTTCCCTCGCGAAAACCGGGCGTTTGCAATTGGGAGGTTCGGAAGGAAAGGGCCGGTGCCCGGCCGCCAGGCGTAGCTTTGCGGCCTCATCTATCATACTTCCCTTATGAAAAAGACGATTTTTACGCTGGCGCTGCTGGCCGGGCTCGCAGGGACGGCGCAGGCCCAGAACATTTCGCTGGGCTTGAAGGCGGGTCCTACTTATGCTTCGTTTATAGGCAAAGACGCTGGCGAGCGCGAAGGCCTGTTCGGCTTTCATGCCGGCGTTTTCGCCAATATTGGCCTCAGCAACATGGTGGCTTTTCAGCCCGAGCTGCTCTATTCGCAAAAGGGGTCGAAGGTGGCCAACGTGACCGATTATCGCACGCGCTTTTCTTATCTCGACGTGCCCCTGGCGTTTCACCTCAACGCCGACGGGCTGTTTTTTGAGGCCGGGCCGCAGGTTGGCTTTCTGCTCGCGGCCAAGGCGGAAACCGGCAACGTGGCAGTGGACGTGAAGGACGCCACCAATAGCGTTGATTTTGGCTATCTGGCGGGCTTGGGCTACCAGCGCAAAACCGGCCTGGGCATTGGGCTGCGCTATAACGGCGGCGTCACCAACCTGCCCAAAGCCGTGACGGTGGGCAACACCACGGTGCAAAACCGCCTCCGCAACAGCGTGTTTCAGCTGTACCTGACGTACTCGTTCGGGGGCTAGGGTTTTTCATGCGCGTAATGGATGCCGGCGCAAGCGTAGCTTTACCCGACGCTTTATCCATTCGCTTTTTTTAATGAAAAAACCTTTCCTCCTTTTCTTACTGACTGCTGGCACTACCGCCGCGGTCCACGCGCAAGAAACCCGCTTTGGCATCAAAGCCGGGGGCACCCTTTCTACTTTTGTGGGCAAAGACGCGACCAGTACCAGCGGCAATAAGCTGGGTTTTCACGCCGGCTTGGTGGCCAACCTGGGCCTGAACGACCGGCTGTCCATTCAGCCCGAATTGCTCTACTCCATGAAGGGCACCAAAGACGAAGCTGCTTTCGGCGGCGCCAACCTCACCGGCTACCAGACCCTGCACTACCTCGACGTGCCGGTGGTGCTCAAGGCAAAATTCAGCCAGCTCTTTTTGGAAGTAGGCCCCCAGGCCGGGGTGCTGATTGATGCCAAAGCCACGGTGGAAAGCGGCTCGAATAGCACCAGCCAGGCCAACAAGGCGACTTTCAACGACGTCGACTTGGGCTACGTGCTGGGGCTGGGCTTCCAGGCCGACAGTGGCCCGATGGTGGGGTTCCGCTACAACGGTGCCTTCACCAACGCGCCCAAGTCCCAGTCCTTCGCCGGCCGAAGCTTTCAGGCCCAGGCGCGCAACAGCGCCCTGCAGCTGTACATAGGGTTCTTATTCGGCGGCAAATAACCTGCATTGGGTGCACCAGGAAAAGCCCGGCTTCTGCACAGAAGCCGGGCTTTTGCGTTTACTTTACCACCCTTTCTCCTTTCAGAATCTCTCTTTTATGCCGAATACGCCGCTCCTGCTTGCCCTGTTCGCCGGGCTGGCCGGCACGCAGCCCGCCGCAGCTCAGCTCACCCGCACAAGCCGCGTGGGCCTCAAGCTGGGTGGCAGCCTGGCCCAGTACCGGGGCAATGACACCCGCGGCGGCAACGGCAACCTGGGCGGCTACTGCGGCGGCGGGGTGCTGAATCTGCCCCTGGGACCGGTCTTCTCAGTGCAGAGCGAGCTGCTATACTCGCAAAAAGGAGCCCGTAGCCAGAGCTTTGTGCTACCCACTAACCAGTACGCGTACGGCGACCAACGCCTGGCCTACCTGGAATTGCCCGCGCTGGTGAAGCTGCGGAGCAGCGTGGGGCTGTTCGTGGAAACCGGCCTCACTTTTTCCTACTTGCTGAGCGCCCGGCTCGAATCGAACGGACAGAGCGTCTTCGAAAACCGCGACAAGTTCAAACCCTTCGAGCTGGGCTATGCCGCCGGAGCCGGGTTCCAGGCCGATAATGGCTTGCTGCTGGGCGTGCGCTACTGCGCGGGCCTGACCTCGCTGTTCCGCTCGGGCGCTTACCCCGGCCTTTACCGCGACGCCGACATCTATACCCAAACGTTTCAGCTGTACGCGGGGCTTCTTTTCCGGGGCCGGGGCACCGGCGGAACCGAATAGCAAAGCCCCGTTCTCGGGTGAGAACGGGGCTTCGTGTTAAGCTTTACCGACTGTGGTTTACTGCGCCGCAGCGTAGTTGCGGTAGAAGTGCGGGATGGTCTCGATGCCCTTCAGGAAGTTGAAGACGCCGAAATGCTCGTTGGGCGAGTGAATAGCGTCTGAGTCGAGCCCGAAGCCGAGCAGCACGGTGTCGAGGCCCAGTTCGGACTTGAACATGGCCACGATGGGGATGGAGCCGCCACCGCGCGTGGGCACCGGGCGCTTGCCGAAAGTGGTTTCCATGGCATCGGCGGCGGCGCGGTAGGCGATGGAGTTGGTAGGCGTGACGACGGGCTCGCCGCCGTGGTGGGGGCGTACTTCCACGGTCACGCCCTGGGGCGCGATGCTTTCGAAGTGGCGCTTGAATTTCTCGGTGATTTCGGCCGAGGTCTGGTGGGGCACCAGGCGCATCGAGATTTTGGCGTGGGCCTGCGAGGCAATGACGGTTTTGGCACCCTCGCCGGTGTAGCCACCCCAGATGCCGTTCACGTCGAGCGTGGGGCGAATGCTGGTGCGCTCCATGCTGCTGTAGCCTTTCTCGCCGTAGGAATCGGGCAGGCCGATGCTTTGCTTGAAGTCTTCCTCGGAGAACGGAGCCTTGGCCATTTCGGCGCGCTCGTCGGCGCTCAGTTCGTCCACGTTGTCGTAGAAACCGGGGATGGTGATGTGGCCGTTTTCGTCGTGCAGGCTAGCAATCATCTCGCACAGGGCATTGATGGGGTTTTGCACGGCGCCGCCGTAGAGGCCGGAGTGCAGGTCGCGGTTGGGGCCAGTCACGGTCACTTCGTGGTAGCTCAGGCCGCGCAGGCCCACCTCGATGCTGGGCACGTCGTTGGCCAAGATGCCGGTGTCGGAGATGAGGATGACGTCGGCTTTCAGCTTCTCCTTGTTGGCTTTCACGAAGATTTCGAGGTTGTTGGAGCCAATTTCCTCCTCGCCCTCGAACATGAACTTGATGTTGCAGGGCACGCCGCCCTGGCCATCGCGCATCATCATCTCGAAGGCCTTCACGTGCATGTACACCTGGCCTTTGTCGTCGCAGGCGCCGCGGGCGTAGATTTTCTCGTCCTTAATCACCGGCTCGAAGGGCGGCGAATTCCACAGCTCGTATGGGTCGGCGGGCTGCACGTCGTAGTGGCCGTACACCAGCACGGTTTTGGCGCCAGGGCCGGCGGCGAGGTATTCGCCATACACAATGGGGTTGCCGGCCGTGGGGCAAATTTCTACGTTCTGCACACCGGCTTCTTCGAGGCGGGCCTTGAGGTAGTCGGCGGCGCGTAGCACGTCGGCGTGGAACTTGGGGTCGGCCGACACGGACGGGATGCGGAGCCAGTCCATCAGCTCATCGAGGAAGCGGGTTTGATTAGCGGCGAGGTAAGCAGCCATGCGAAGCGAATTTTAGGGGTTGGGAATGCGGCGGTAAAAGTAGCGAGTGCAGCGCGGGAAGTTGCCGCCGAGGGACGCTGAAAACAGCTGATGCAAGTAGTTACTGCCGGGCGTCCAGCACCAGCTCGCGCACCATCACCTCGCCCAGCTTCCAGGCTTCGGTCCAGTCTTTTTCGAGGCTCTCGAAGGTGAGTAGGTAGAGCGTATCGGTTTTGGCGTTAGCCAGGGCCATTTGGTACACCACGCGGGGTTCGGCGTCGGGCGGGGCGTCGCGGTAGCGCACGGTGCGCTTGTGCCACGCTCCTTCAGTGGCAGCAGTTTTCTCCAGCTGCTGCTGGCCGTGGCCGAAGCCGGTGCGCATCATCAGCAGTTCGGCGTATTCGGGGGCCGCGTGGCGGGTTTTGGCTTTGGCCTTGCGCACCACCTGCAGCGAGAGGCCGGTTTGGTACTCGCCAGTTTCGCCCGGCTCCTCTTGGGTGAGGTAGTAGGTGGGCGCGCTTTTCTCGCCCTCGGCCTTGTAGTACCAGCCGGCAGGCAGCAGCGCGGCGGCTTTGCTCTGGGGCAAGGGCTGCCAGTTGAACCCAGCGGGCGCCGGGCCGAGGGGCACGTTGTAGCGTTGCGCGGCGGCGGGCAGCGTGAGCAGCACGGCCACTACAGCGAAGAGGAAACGGAACATACCGGCGAAGCTAGCGCCCGCTACACTTTCGCCTCGAGTTGGATGCTTTATCATCTTCACGCCGAACCTCCAGGCAAGCAGCCAATCTTTCTCGTGGTTTTCGAAAAGCTGCAGACAAAACGTGTCGGTAGTGGTATTGGCAATGGCCCGCTACTGCTTAGCGCATTGCAGAAACACATCTTTTATTCAGAAAAAACCTTAAAAAGGATATAGGAAAATATTATCACTAACCCGCCGCCAGAAACAATGAAGAGAAAGGTGCTTATATGCCGAAGTAAACGTTGAAAACTGGTCATACTCCCATAACGCGACTGTCAGCAGCCATTGTATGTAATTTTAGCTACTTCGCCCACGGCAGCGGCACCCGGCTTTCGGTCCCACTCCGCAGCCGCCCGATGTTGGCCCGGTGGGTGTAGATGAGTAACGCGGCTAGCACAAAGCCAACGTAAATCAGAAACGGCTGCGCCGGCCGGAACTGGGGCAACAACTGAAGCAGGGCGAAGCACACGCCTGCCGTCATGGAGGCCAGCGACACGTAGCGGAAGATGAGCAGCATCACGATGAAGACGAGGATGCACACCCCCACCGTGGCCGGGGCCACGCCCAACATCATGCCCAGGATGGTGGCCACGCCCTTGCCGCCCCGAAACTGCGCAAACACTGGGTAGATGTGCCCCACCACGGCCAGCGCGCCACAAGCCAGCCGGTAGTACAACTCGTGCTCGGGTGCGATGGCACCCTGCGCCACTAGCCACTGCGGCAGGAAAAACGCCACCACAAAGCCCTTCAGTGCATCCACAAACAAGACCGATGAGCCGGCCTTTGGCCCCAGCACGCGGAAGGTGTTGGTGGCACCAGCGTTGCCGGAGCCGTGCTCTCGGATGTCGGCCAGGTTGAAGAAGCGGCGGCCCACCCACAGGGCCGTAGGGATGGAGCCGAGCAGGTAGGCGGCAAGCAGGGCGAGGGCGATGTAGAGGTAAGGCATGGGCAATGGGGAATTGAAGGCATAAAGAACGTCATGCCGGGCGAAGTCGAAGCAGCTCGTGCGCAGCAGTAATCCAATCGTCAGGATTTACTACCACACGCGAGCTGCTTCGGCTTCGCCCGGCATGACGTTCTGTTTCAGCTAAACCGGCCGTTGGGCCTAGCTATCCCCGAACGGGTCGTTCTCGTTTTTCTTCTTGCGCTTTTCTTCCTCCTGCTTGGCCTTCTCAGCGGCCTTGGCGGCTTTCTCTTCCTCTTTTTTCCGCTTCTCGGCTTCCTTGGCCTCGCGCTCGGCTTCCTTCTTCGACTGCGCGGCGTCGGGCTCGGCAGCTGCATCGGTGGCCGGAGCAGCTTCCTTTTCCTTGGCTTTCTCCTTTTTGGGTTCGGCAGCCGGAGCGTCGGCGGCAGCGGGCGCAGCAGCTTTTTCCTTTTCCTTGGTTTTCTCTTTGGTTACCGGAGCAGGCGCTGGCTCGTCCACGGTGCCGTCGCCGAAGGGGTCGTTGTCTTTCTTCTTCTTAGACTTTTTGCTGGGGGCCGGGGCGGCGTCCTGCGCCGGGGCGCTGCCCGGGTTGGCGCTGGCATCTTCGCTGCCGAAGGGGTCGTCGGTCTTGGTTTTCTTCTTTTTCTTCTTGTCCTCGAAGTTGTCGAAGTTGCCGGTGGGCGCCGGGGCGGCCGGGCGCGCGGCCAGCTTGCCGCTCTGGCCCAGGTAGTCTTTCTGGAAGTGAGAGCGGAAGTTGTCTACGTCGGAGAATTCTCCCAGGAATACGCCGTAGGACGTAGCCGTTTGGTAGTCGCCCTTTTGCTTACCGCCAATCTCGCCATCGAAGCTCTCGTTCGAGGCCTTGGTCAGCAGCAGGTTGTTGGCGTATTTTAGGTAGTACCAGGTCTGGGGTTCGGGCTCGAGGTAGATTTCCACCACATCGGTTGCGTTGTCGCGGCGGATTTCCACGTGGCCATTCACCAGCGCGTTGAGAGAGGTTTTGCCCACGCCGGCCAGGCCAATGGGGCCTACCGAGTACCAGGCGCGTTTCTTCTCGCTCCAGCGCAGGTTCACCTTACTCAGCAAAAGGGTGTGGGCCAGTTTGGGCGAGAGCTTCATGATGGACTCGGCCCCGCCGGGGTGGCCGGCATAGCCCTCGGCACCCTTGTCGCCAATGAACTGGGCCAGCTTGTAGAGCTCGTTGGTAGAGCCGTCCGACGCTTCGGCCGAGCCCTTGGTGACGCGGGCCAGGTCGGCGCCCATGGCCTCAATGGCTTTGGCCGGCATGTTGATGTCGAGGCCCAGCAGGGCATCCACCGAGTAGCGGGCGCTGTCGGGGTTGGCGGTGCCCACGCCGCTGCCTACCATCTTGTAGTCCTTGCTGCCGGCAATGAACGACAGCGGCCCGCGGAAGCTGAGCGAGTTGGTCGAGTCGATGTAGGTCATGGCCGAACCCTCGTAGGCGTTCACATCTTCCAGGTCGCGGCGCGAGATACTATACACGCCCTTGCGGTCGTCGTAGCGCAGCTTGCCATCCACCTTGAACAAGGGAATATCGGTGTTATTAGGCACCGTGGCGGCGTAGAGCGGATATACCTTGTTGCTCTGGTCCGACACAAACAGGCCCGTCACGAGCGGCGTCCCCTCCTCGTTCTTGATATCCTGTAAGCTCAGACTGAAGTTCTTCGGGTCGATGGAGTCCTTCACTGCAATCCACTCGGCCGACGCGCGGTTTTTGCCAAACTGCAGCTGCACCTGGCCATCGAAGGCAAAGCCTCGTCGCTGCGAGTTTAGCTGCACGTTGCCGCGGTAGCCGATGCGGGGCGTGAGCTGGAATTTGCTGTTGGCATTCACCACGGCTGTGGCCACGGTAGCCGGGCCGGGGGGCGTTTCGCCGTCGGCCACAGGCTTGGGCTTGCGGCTCAGCAGGCCCTTGCCCTTGCGTGCACCGGCCACGGCGCCGGAGTCGGGCTGGAAGTTGGAGAAGCGCAAAGCCACCGAGTCGCGCGCGGTTTTGAAGGTATACCCAGCCGAGCCGGTAAAGGTCGTTTTCGACACTACCTCAATGGCGCCCTTGCTCAGGCGGTGGAACTTGGCCAGCGAGTCGAGCACCACGGTGGCGTTCTTGAAGCGTTGCAGCTTGCCGTTGGCGCCAATGCTCACCTTGCCCGAATCCGGGTATACCCAAGCGTCGGCCGAGGCGATGTAGGGCACGCCGCCCACCTGCATGCGGTACTTGGCCAGGTCGTAGGTGGCGGTGGCGGCCTTAAACTTCAGGCCTTGCTGGTCGGGGTTGGTGGAGTAGAAGTACGACTTCGTGGAGTCGGAATTGGCCGCCACGCGCAGCTTCACCTGCTTTTTCTTGAAGTCCCAATGGCCGTCGCTCAACGTGGTCTTGAACTTCGAGTAAGGCAGGTCGATGCTGGCCTTGCTGCCTTCTTCGCGCTTGAAGTCGGCGTAGCCCTTCTGCAGGTTGTACTCAAACGCCACGTCACTAGCCGTGAGGGCCGGCTTGTTCGTTTCAGCCGACTTCACGCTGAGCGAGGCGTTGCGCCCTGAGTAGCTGTCGGTCTTGAAGGTGAACTCCGGCGATTTAATAAAGGACTGCGGCCCATCCAGCCGGCCGCTGCCGCCCGCGTTGCGCGGCGTGAGCAAGGCCGTGCCCTTGAAGCTGTAGCCCGAAGCCGTTTTGGTTTTGGGGTCGACAGGGCCCGAGTAGAGCTTGATGGCCTCGCCGCTGGCTGGCGTGGCCAGATACATCGAGTCCTGCTTCACGTTCCAGTTCATAAGGTAGCCGGTGGGCAGGCTCATCTTCGGAATGTCGGCCGTGGCCGTCTTCTTGGCGGCAATAGAGCCGGTTTTGCCCACGGCCACCACCGAGTCGCGGTAGAACACGAAGCTGTTGGAGGTGAATGTGCCCGACTGGTAGGTCACCGTACCGTCGGCCTGCAGGCCCTTGCCGTCCATCTTCACTTTGTTGTACACCCGGCCGCGGCCTTTGTAGAGCGGGAAGCCGTCTTTCGGCACGTCGTAGGTGAAGCCCAGCGAGCCGTCTTCCTGCACCGTGAGCTTGGTTTTGATATCGGGCAGAATGCCGCCGCTCCGGAAAGTACCGTCGAAGCCCGAAGCCGTTTTGCCGATGCCGTTAAGCGAATCGAGCTTGAAGGGTGGGATGTCGAACACCATCGTTGAGTCGTAGGCGCCGCCCAGCACGTCCTGCTTGCCGAAGAACACATTGGAGCCAGTTTTGGAGTCGAACGAGGGGTATTGCGGCTTCTTCTTGCGGCCCGACTTGTTCTTAGGGTCGTTCAGGTAGAGGCGGCCGCTCGACGTCTTGCCCTTGTTGGTGAGGGCAAAATCGGCCTTCTTGCCCGTGGGCTTGCCCTTGGCGTCCTTGGCCTCGCTGCGAATAACGATGGAGTCAATTTTGGCCATGTCGACGTAAAAGCCGTCGTAGTCGAACTTGAAATCCCGTCCCTTGAAGCGCATAGCCGAGGCCACTACCGTACCGCCAAAGTCGATGTTGCGGTTTTTGCCGATGCGGATGATGGAGCTGTCCGGCTGCACAAACACCGTGGCCGAGTCGTCGGAGAAGTTGAAACGCTGCACGCCGCGCACCAACAGCTCGTTGGTATTCAGGTTGAGCGTGGCGTTGCGGCCCGAGCCCGACAAGGACTTGATGGCAATATGGTCGTAGTCCTTCTTGTCGCGGGCCGAGGCCACGTAGTGGAAGCCTTTGGGCAGGATGGTTACCTCGCCGGTTTGGGCGTTCCAGGCCACGTAGCCGTCGCGCGTCAGGCCCGAGGCGGCGCTGCGCATGTTGTCTTCCGAGGTTTGCAGGTCGCGGGCCAGGTCGGCTACGTTGATGGTTTTCACGTTGCCGTGGGCCTGGCTGTAGCCCACCAGCATCTGCAACGGGTGCAGGCGGTTGATGCTCTTAAGCTGCTGGTAGCGGTTGTTGGTGAAAAACTCCTTGCTCTCAAAGTCGGCCGACTGCTGGTTCTTGGACGACAGCACCTCAAAGTTGATGGTGGGCTGGCGCAAGTTCCAGGTCAGGGCCTGCGTCCGGATTTCCATCTGATGATAGGAGTCGCTGTAAGGCGTGTTCTTATACAAGCCTTCCTCGCGCGAAAGCTTGAGCTGCTGCTTGGTTTTGGAGTACTTGAGCTGCGCGCCGGGGTGCGTCACCGAGTCTTTGGCGCCTTCATAGATGGTAACGGCCGCGCGGCTGGCCGTAATCACTGAGTCGCCGAGCACGTAGGCCCGGGAGGCGGCCTTGAACTTCGGCTTGCCATCGAGGCTCACCGTGAGGTTGGCCAGCGAGCCGTCGAGGGCGGCGCTGAGCACCTTGCTACCGGCCATCGAAATGCCGCCGCGGTACTGAATGTTGTCGCCCAGGTTCTTAATGCGGGCGTCGTTGGTGAGCGAGATAAAGCGCGGGTAGCCGTTGTCCGTCACGCCGGGCTTGCGGCGCACGGCCTTGTAGCTGAGCGCGCCCTTCACCGGGGCTTCCAGCACAGCCGAGTAGGTCAGCGTCACGGGCTGGGCCGTAAACTCAGGTTTGCTCATGTCGAAGTCGAAGCCCGCCAGCTCGGCCGTCGCCAGGTTGCTGTTGATGGACCACGTAAACTGCCCGCCCGTGCCGATGAAGCGGTTGGAATTGGGCACGGCCGTGCCGCTCACCTTCTTGATAAACACCGAGTCGCCGGCCGAGGCCACGAATAGGTCCGCGTCTTTAATCACCAGCACCGGCCCGCGCGCGGGCGGCGCCTGATACTCCTCGTAAGGCGTAGCAGAGGGCGTGAAGCTGGCGGTAGGCGTCTCAAAATCGGCCGCTTTGGCGGCCACCTCCGAGGCCGAAGGCGTTTTGGTGGCCGCCGGGCTGGCTTTGGTAGCAGGCGCAGCTTTGGCTACCGGCTTCTTAGCCGGCGCTTTTTTCTTCACGGGCGCTCCCCAGCCGTCGTCCACATCGCCCCAGCCGCCACCCGAGGGCGACGACCATAAATCGGCGGTGTCCCAGCCGCTGCTGCTGGCCTTCTTTTTGGGAGCGGGCTTGGCAGCGGGCTTAGCCACCGGCTTGGCGGCCACGGGCTTCTTGGCGGCCGGCTTAGGCGCGGCGGGCAAGGGTTCTTCCTTAGGCGCCGGGGCCACGCTGCCAAAATCGAGGTTGGAAACCGGCGCCGCAATGGGCGAATAGGCAAACGACACGGTGCCGCCCACGGCCCGCAGCGAGTTGAAGCCCGTGTGGTATAGGTAGCCGCCGTTGAAGAAGCGGTTGGTGGAGGTGATAAACTTCTCAGTTTCCTGGGGCGCCTCCTTTTGCAGGGTCTGGCTCAGCACGTCGAGGTACTGGTCCATCTGCGCGTCGCTGAGCTTGGCCGTGGTGGCTCCGCCCACAATGGCCCCAAACAGGCTCTCAAAGTGCGGCCGTGGCCGGAAGTGCTGGGCCAGCATCACCTGCGACAGGGCCACAATGCGCGCCTGCTGCGACGACGTGAGGCGGTTGGTGCCCCACAATTCTTTTAGACGAGCCGCCGAGGCCATAGCCGCCGCGTTGCGGGTGGCGGCCATCATACTTTGCGCGTCGAGGATGTACTGGGCGGGGTCGGTGGCCAGGGTGCCGATTTTGTAGCGCGGCGGCGCGGCGGCAGGCGTGGTACCGGGCGGGGCCGCTTTCGTCTGGGCCCAGGCCGCCGAATAGCTGCCCAGCACCAAGCCCAACCACGCCGTGAATATCAAATATCGATTCATAAAGTCAGTTTTCAGTAGTAGCGTAGCTTGCCCAACAAGCCCAAAGCCGCCCCGTATTCTCAATGTATCAGTGCCGTGCCGCCGCATCCGGCCCCGCGCCAACCAACGACGCGGCCCCAAACCGACGGGCTGCTTTTTCAACGCAAACGTCTGGGCCGAAGGATAGTGCCCAACGCTGCGCTAAAAACCCGGTACAAGTTAGGCACAATCAAAAAAGCAACCCAGCCATATTATTTAATAGCTACCAATACCTACTGATTATCAATATTTTTCTACATCACGTCCATTTCGCAGTTCTTGCGAATGTTCATTTTTAGGTTCGATTCACTGCCCGGAAAACGTCGGGGCGGGGCCTGCCCTGCCCCGACAGCCACTGCCTCCGCAACCGCTCTGCACCACCCAGGTAAAGCAGCCGCTGCGTTACTTTGAGGCATGACTACTGCTCCCATTCGCACCGCCCTGCTGGCCTACGGCATGTCGGGCAAGCTTTTTCAGGCGCCGTTTTTGGCCGCGCACCCCGGCTTCGAACTCTACGCGGTGGCCGAGCGCACCGAGCAGCGCATGCGCCACGACTATCCCGGCATCCGCAGCTACGCCAGCGTGGCCGAGCTGCTGGCCGAGCCCAGCATCGAACTGGTGGTGGTAAACACACCCAGCGGCACCCACTTCGAGCTGGCCAGCCAGGCCCTGCGCGCCGGCAAGCACGTGCTGCTCGAAAAGCCTGTGGCTACCTCCGTGGCCCAGTTGCAGGAACTGCTGGCGCTGGCTAAGCAAGTTGGCCGCCACCTGCTGGCCTACCACAACCGCCGCTGGGACACCGACTTTGGCGCCGTGCGCCGCGTGGTGGAAAGCGGCCAGCTGGGCCAGCTCATCGAAGTGCATTTCCGTTTCGACCGCTACAAGCCCGCGCTCAACCCCAAGAAATTCAAGGAAGAGCCCCAGCCCGGCAGCGGCCTGCTCTACGACCTCGGCCCCCACCTCATCGACCAGGCCATCAGCTTGTTTGGCCGCCCCCTGAGCGTCCACAAAACCGTGGGCCACTACCGCGCCAACACGCAGGTAGATGACTACTTCTCGCTGCAACTGCGCTACCCGCAGGGCCTGAACGTATGGCTGAC
The DNA here is from genome assembly GCF_015694735.1 of Hymenobacter properus. Taxonomy (GTDB): domain Bacteria; phylum Bacteroidota; class Bacteroidia; order Cytophagales; family Hymenobacteraceae; genus Hymenobacter; species Hymenobacter properus. The sequence continues at coordinate 41,388 of NZ_JADQDP010000003.1, forward strand.
CTCAGGCCTGCTCATTGCCGACCCCGTGCCCGCCTACGTGCTGCACGGCACCCAGGGTAGCTACCAAAAACACCGCACCGACCCTCAGGAAGCCCAGTTGTTAAGCGGCATGTCACCGGAGGCCCCGGAATACGGCCGCGAGAAGCCTGGCGAAGAAGGTCGTCTCACCCTGGCTGGGCCTGATGGCGCGCTGAGCACTACGCCCGACCCGGCCACGCCCGGCAACTATCTGGGCTTGTTCGAGGCCGTGTATCAGGCCATCCGGCACGATGACCCCTACCCTATTCAGGCGGAGCAGTTGCTCTGGCAAAACGAGTTGCTGGAATCTCCGGCCGCTGGCTAGCGCCCCTGAGATTTAGCGCACCAGCAGCCGCGCCCCCAGCGCCCGCTGCAACTCGGGCACGTCCCAGTAGCGCAACACGCCAGGCAGCACTTGGGAGTAGGTGTCCTTGGTGCCCGGCTGCTCCAGCAGCTGCCGGAACGAGGGCGGCAAAGCCTCGACGGTGAGGCGGCTGATGGCGGGCGAAAGCACAGTGGCCAGCATGGCCGGCAGCGCCGCCCGGCCGCTGGCCCGGATTTCAAACGGGACTGTGTGGAGGGGCGCGGTGTTGCGCACAAACATGCCGAGCTCGGCAATATCGGCCAGGCGCTGGGCTAGCAGGGGCCTCCCCGTGTGCAGGGCCAGCATGGCGTTGCGATACTCCCGGTTGTAATACTTGGGGTCGTTGAAGGCGGCCGCGTCGGTTGTTTCGCCCAGCCCGCGCAGGTCGGCCAGCACCACGGCGGTGCCTTGGCTGAGGTAGGCCTTGATTTGCGTGGAGCTGTCCAACGCGGCTGCCTTGCCTGCATCGGGCAACCAAACCAACACCTTGCGGGGCGCTGCACCCGTCGGCAGCGCCAGCAACAGCGGCAGCGGCGGCTCGTTCTCGGCGCGCAAAATCACCTTTTGCCAAGCTATGCCGTCCCGTTTCAGGCTGTCGAGCACCGAGATGGTCAGGTTGCGCGGCGTGGCCGGTGCAGCGCCAGTTGCCGCAGCTACCAGTGTGGTCCAGTCGGCCGCCGGCTTTGGGCTCTTCTGCCACGCCTGCGCCGCACCTAAATGCTGCGCGGCCAGTGTTTCCTCCTTTTTGAAAGCGGTGTTGACCTGCCCGGTACTGGTGCAGCGCAATTCCTTCTCCGAGGAAACCACCAGTTTGCCTTCCTGAATATGGCCCGCATCGCCATACAGCCAGCGCCGGAACCACGCCACCGCCGCCTCGCGCTTGGGCTGCGAGATGCCGTGGCCGTCGTCATAGGTGAACAAATCCACCTGCTCAGCCTTACCCAAGGCCGCGTATATGCGGCGTGTTTCGGCTGTAGCGGCCTGAATCTGGGTGTAGTCCACGAAGTCGTAGCGGCCGGCCAGCACCAGTAGTGGTTTGGGCGCAAACATGATGGGCCAGTCGGCCAGGTCGAGGCGGGCGCGGCCGGCACCGGGCAGCATCACGCAGCCATCGGCGGGGCCGGTCAGCTCCAGGTTGCGCTCGCCGGCGGCCACGTAGCTGCACAGCGCTGCCACCTTCATGCGCGGCTCCAAGGCCATGAAGTAGGCCGTTTGGGTGGCGCCACCGGAGTTACCGAGGCAGCCCAGGCGCGCCGTGTCCACCTCGGCACGGGTCAGCAGGTAGTCGAGTCCTCGCTTGTTGTCCCAGAATTGCTCGGCGGGCGTAGTGCTGCCCACCAGCGCGGCGCCCGCGTTGAGCAAAGTATGCTCAGTAGTGCCGCCGCGGGTGAGCGGCTTGCCGGCGGCATCGGTCAGCTGCATGCGCTCGCCCTGCGAAATGGGGTCGATGACGAAAACTACAAAGCCATGCTGAGCCAGCAAAATAGCAGTTTTCTGGTACGAAACCGTGGCCTTCGACTCCTGCTCATGCCCGCAGAAAAGCAGCACGCCCGGCTTGCGCCCCTTGCCGGCCGGCACGTACAGATTGGCCGTGACGTGGTGGTTGGGCGTGCTTTCGTAGATAACTTTTTCGATGCGAAAGCCCTCGCGTACCAGCTGGCCCGTCACCTGCGCCCGCAGCGGCGTGCGCGTCGTCGGCAACGGCCCCAGCACCCGCCGGAAGCGCGCCCGCACGCTGTCGCGGTAGGCCGCCGCGCCGGCCGCCGACTGTGCGGCTTGGTCCAGCTCAGCCGCGCGGGGTGCGTACTGCGCGTGCATCTGCTGCAGCAGGTAAGTGCTGAGCGTGGCGGGCGCCTTCCAGTCCAGCACGTTGGCCGTGGGCTGCTGGGCGCGGGCGCCTAAAGCGAAGCACAATGCCGCCCACAGAATTAGCAACCCTTTTCCGCGCATCCGCATCGCGCTTACTGCGCCGCCACGGCCTGCAGTTCTTCCACCAAATCGGCCGAACCCACAAACAGCGGCGCGCGCTGGTGCAGGTCAGCAGTCGGGTGCACATCAAGCACCACATCGGCGCCCGTTACGGCCATGCCACCGGCCTGCTCGATGATGAAGGCCAACGGGTAGCCTTCGTAAAGCAGGCGCAGCTTGCCCTCAGGCTTGGTGGCAGTGGGCGGGTAGAGGTAGATGCCGCCGGTGAAGAGGTTGCGGTGGTAATCGGCCACCAGCGAACCCACGTAGCGGGCAGTGAGGCGGCGCTCCTTGCAGGTCATCAGGAAAGTGCGCACGAACTCCGGGTAATCGAACCAGTTGCCCTCGTTGCAGCTGAACACCGGCCCTTGGCGCGGAATCTTGATGTCGGGGTGCGAGAGGAAGAATTCGCCCAGCGAGTTCTCGTAAGTGAAGCCCGCTACGCCGTGCCCGGTGGTGTACACCAGCATGGTGCTGGAGCCGTACAGGATGTAGCCCGCCGCCACCTGCGAGCGGCCGCCCTGCAAAAAGTCTTCCTTGCGGGCCGGCCCGCCAATGCGCGACACCCGACGGTAGATGCTGAAAATGGTGCCAATGCTCACGTTCACGTCGATGTTCGACGAGCCGTCGAGCGGGTCGATGGCCACCACGTACTTACCGTTGCGGTTGCCGGTTTCGATGATTTCCTCGTTTTCTTCCGACAGAATGGCGCAGGCCTCGCCCCCATTCGTGAGTGCCCGAATGAAACGGATGTTGGCTTCCACGTCAAGCTTCTGCTGGTTCTCGCCCTGCACGTTTTTCTCGCCCATGCTGCCGGTGATGCGCGAAAGGCCCGCCCGGTTCACTTCGCGGTTCACGATTTTGCCGGCCAGCGCGATGTCGCGCAGCAGCTGGCTGAGCTCGCCGGTGGCGTAGGCAAACTCGGCTTCCTTGCGCTTGATATAGCGCTCCAGGGTGGTGCCGACGGGCGTGGCCAGGGTGTTTTCGTTGGCTTGGGCTTCTTGAGACATGGATGTCAATTGGCAGTTAACAGTGAGCAGTTAACAGGTTGCTTTTAATGTAATAAGGTCGTTTTGTTAACTGCTCACTGTTAACTGTTCACTGATTCTAGTTGGCTTGCTTCTGAGCCTGCCACAGCACCACCTGCCAGCCCTTTTTCTTGTCTTTGATTTGCACCACCACGTACTTGATGCGGGCCACGCTGGTGCCGCCATCGGCCTGGGGCGGGGAGGTGATGCGAATGGTGCCGTTCACCACAGCCGTTTGACCATCATTGTAAGGCCGCACGTTCAACGCGTCAATGTCGATTTTGCCGTATTGGCTTTTGCCGTCCTTGATGCTCTGGATGTACTCGGTTTTGGTGTTTTGCACGCCGCTGCCGTGCGTGTACACCATGTCGTCGGCAAAAGCCTTTTCCAGGAAAGCATAGTCCTTTTTCACCTGCGCCTCGAAGCGCTGACGCTCCAGGGCTTCTATTTCTTTAATAACCGTCATGTTTTTCGCATTAGGCGCCTGGGCTAGCGCAAACAAAGGCAGGGCCAGCAACAACGCCAGCAGCAGGGGCCGCATTTTCATATCTGGTTATAGAAGTGTAGAAAACGAAACGGCGCAGCTCCCGGGAGGCGCCACGCCGTTTGAAAAGTTGCTATTCGTCGTCGAGCTTGATGGGCTCCATGCGTGGCACCAGCGAGAACATTAGCACCCAGGCCAGCAAGTAAGCCGCGCCGCAGATGAAGAACATGATGTAGTAGGCCTTGTCAATCTGGCCGATGCTTTCGAAGTGCACAAACATGCGCTTCTGCACCAGCGCCGTGAGGGCAATGCCGCCCAGGCCACCGGCCATGCCGCCGATGCCCGTGACGGAACCCACGGCCCGCTTCGGGAACATGTCCGACACGGTGGTGAAGATGTTGGCGCTCCAGGCCTGGTGAGCCGCCGCCGCCACGCCAATCACCAGCACCGCCAGCCACATATTCATGCCACCCAGCCACTGCGCAAACACGATGGGGAACACGCAGAACGCAATGAGCAGCATGGCCCGTTTGCGGGCCTGGAAAGCGGGCATGCCCCGCTTCATGAAGCTCAGCGGCAGGTAGCCGCCGCCCACGCTGCCGATGCTCGACAGCACATACACCGCCGCCACCGGCAGCGCAATATCGGTGCCTTTCAGGCCGTACTGCTTGCCCAGGAAATCAGGCAGCCAGAACAGGTAGAACCACCAGATGGGGTCCGTCAGGAACTTGCCCACCACGAAGGCCCAGGTTTGGCGGAAGCCCAGGAGCGTGCCCCACGAGGCCTTGGGCTTCTCCTCTGTCACACCCTCGGCGGGCAAGCCAGCGGGGATGTCGGCGTTGATGTAGTCGAATTCGGCTTTGCTCAGGCGCTTGTTCTCAGCGGGCGGCGTGTACATTACCTGCCACAGCACCAGCCACAAAAAGCCCAGCGCCCCCGTGATGATGAAGGCCCACTGCCAGCCCAACTGTTCGGCAATCAGCGGCACCGACAGCGGCGCCACAATGGCTCCCACGTTGGCCCCCGAGTTGAAGATGCCCGTGGCCAGCGCCCGCTCGCGCTGCGGAAACCACTCAGCCACCGTTTTGATGGCGGCCGGGAAGTTGCCAGCTTCCGTCACGCCCAGGAAGGCCCGCGCCACCCCGAAGCCGAAGGTGCTGCTCACGATGGCGTGGCCCATGGCAGCCAGGCTCCATAGCGCGGTCGACAGTGCGTAGCCCAGCTTGGTGCCGAGCCGGTCAATCACCCGGCCCACGCCCACCATACCGGCCGCGTAGGCCAGCTTAAAGGCAATTTCGATGTTGGCATAGTCGCCGGCGTTCCAGTTGAAGGCCTTTTCCAGGTAGGGCTTCAGCAGCGAAATAACCGCCCGGTCGAGGTAGTTGATGGTGGTGGCGAAAAACACCAGCCCGCAGATGGTCCAGCGGTACTTGCCGACGGCAGCGTTGGCGGTGGCCAGCGGGGAATCAGGCGGCGCCTGAGTGGAATAAGCCATAATCGAGTTCGGGAATTTGAAACCAGGGCACTACTCGGAATCAACCCAACGGCACGCTCAGCGCACCGGCGGGCACTATTTTTTTAGCGTGTCCACCGTCTGCATCAGCTCCGTGATGCTGGCGGTGAGGGCGGCGGTGTCATCGGCGTTTTTGAAGAGCTGCGAGCCCATGCCCACGGCATTCACGCCGGCGCCAAACCAGGCGCTAAGGCTTTCGCGGGTGGGCTCCACGCCGCCGGTCACCATCAGCTTGATGTGGGGCATGGGGCCGCGCAGGGCCTTCACGTAGTCGGGACCTACCACGTTGCCAGGGAAAATTTTCACCACGGCCGCGCCAAACTGGCTGGCGTGGTAAATCTCGGTAGGCGTCATGGCGCCGGGCAGCCACGGAATGTTGCGGCTGCGGCACACGTCGGCCACCTCGGCCGTGGCGCAGGGCTGCACCACGAACTCGGCCCCGGCCGCAATGAACTTAGCCGCTTCCTCGGCCGTGTAAATGGTGCCGATGCCCAGAATCATGTCGGGGCACTGTTCAGCCACGAAAGACTGCAGCTGCGTGAACACCTCCAGCGCCTGCGCCCCCCGGTTCACAAACTCAAACACGCGGATGCCGCCGGTGTAGCACGCCTGCAGAATGCGCTGGGTGTAAGCTAAATCGGCGTGGTAGAACACGGGCACCACCGGGTAGCGGAGCAGCGTGGCGAGGGTTTCGTCGGCGGAGTGTCGGGGCATGTTTTTAGTTAATTAGCGAAGCAAGCGGCCGCTGGTGTTGCCTTTCATTATTTCTTCCACCTCGGCCACGGTCACCAGGTTGATGTCGCCGTGCACGGTGTGCTTCAGGGCCGAGGCAGCTACGCCGAAGGTAAGCGCTTGCTGGGGGTTGTCGTAGTTCAGCGCGCCGTAGATGAAGCCAGCCATAAAGGCGTCGCCCCCGCCAATGCGGTCCACAATGGGGTTGATGTCGTAGGTGACGGTTTCGAGGAACTGCTTACCGTCGTAGTAAATGCCTTTCAGGCCGTTGTGCGAGGCGCTGTGAGTCTTGCGGCGGGTGGTGATGACCTGCTTGATTTGCGGAAACCGCGCCATTACTTGCCGGGCCACCGATACGAACTTGTTGTCGGTACCTGGCTCGGGCACGATGCCGAACAGGTCTTCGGCATCATTCTCGGAGCACACCACCACATCGCAGCCCTGCACCAGCTCGCTCATCACGTTCTGGGCCGTCTGGCCATACTGCCACAGGTTGCGGCGGTAGTTCACATCAGCCGATACGGTGATGCCCAGGCGGCGCGCGGCGGCTATGGCCTGGCGCGTGGCCTCGGCCGTGGTGGCCGAGATGGCGGGCGTGATACCCGTCCAGTGCAGCCAGCCGGCATTTTTCAAAATTTCATCCCAGTTGAAAGCAGCTGGGTCGAGGTGAGCAAAGGCCGAGTTAGCGCGGTCGTACACCACCTTGCTAGGGCGCATCCCCGCCCCCACTTCCAGGAAATACAGGCCGAGGCGGTCGCCCTGGTACACGGTGGCGTCCATGTTCACGCCCAGGGCGCGGAATTGCTGGGCGGCGGCGCGGCCCAGGTCGTTGTTGGGGAAGCAGGTGACGTGGGCGGCGGGCACGCCCAGGCCGGCCAGCGAGGCGCCCACGTTGGCGTCGCCGCCGCCGTAGGTGATTTCGAGGCTTTGGGCTTGCGCGAACCGGTAGTTCAGCGGCGGCGACAGCCGCATCATGATTTCGCCAAACGTGACAACTTGCTTCATCTAATAGGGACTTGGGGGCTTAGGGTCTTGGTTGGAAGAACGTCATGCCGAGCGTAGCCGAGGCATCTCGCGTGCGGCAGTAATTGAGACCGTCGCAACGATTCGAGCGAGATGCCTCGGCTGCGCTCGGCATGACGTTCGATTGGCTCAGCAATTACGCCGTTACGGCCGCAGTTTCGGCCACTTTGCCGAAGCCGAAGTACTGCTTGGCGTTGCCGTAGCAAATGTTCTGCACCATCGTGCCGAGCAGGTCCATGTCGGCCGGCAGCTCGCCGTTTTCCACGTCGTTGCCGAGCAGGTTGCAGAGCACGCGGCGGAAGTACTCGTGGCGCGGGTACGAGAGGAAGCTGCGCGAATCGGTAAGCATACCCACGAAACGCGACAGCAAGCCCATGTTGCTTAGAGCGTTGATTTGTTTTTCCATGCCATCCTTCTGGTCGAGGAACCACCAGCCGGAGCCAAACTGAATCTTGCCCGCCACCGAACCGTCGTTGAAGTTGCCAATCATTGTGGCAATCAGCTCATTGTCGGCCGGGTTCAAATTATAGATGATAGTTTTCGCCAGCTTGTCCTGGCCGTCGAGGCGGTCGAGGAAAGTGGAAAGAGCACGGCCCTGCGAGAAGTCGCCGATGCTGTCCCAGCCGGTGTCGGGGCCCAGTTCGCGCAGCATGCGCGAGTTGTTGTTGCGCAGCGCGCCGATGTGGTATTGCTGCGTCCAGCCCTTTTCCCAGTCCAGCACGGCCAGCAGCACCAGCATGGCCGATTTGAACTTCAGCACTTCCTCAGCCGTCAGCTCAGCCCCGCCGCGCACTTTCGAGAAAATGGCGTCGATTTCGGCCTCGGTGTAGTCGGCGGCGTAAATCTGCTCCAGGCCGTGGTCCGACAGGCGGCAGCCCATGCTGGCGAAGAAGTCGTGGCGGCGGCGCAGGGCCTGCTCCAGGTCGGCGAAGGTGCGGATTTCCAGCTCGGCCGCAGCGGCTAACTTGTCGAGGTACTGGTTATAAGCGGCGGCCGATTCCGGCGCCATGGCCTTGTCGGCGCGGAAGGTGGGCAGCACGTTCACGCCGAAGCCCGAGGCGGCCAGCGCCTGGTGGTACTCCAGCGAATCGGCGGGGTCGTCGGTGGTGCAGAGGGTTTCTACCTGCATCATTTTCAGCAGGTTTTGCACCGAGTACTCAGCCGTCTGCAGCTTGGCGTTGCACTCGTCGTAGATGCGGCGGGCGCTATCCTTGTTCAGCAGTTCCGTAATGCCGAAGTAGCGGCGCAGCTCCAGGTGCGTCCAGTGGTAGAGCGGGTTGCGCAGCGTGTAAGGCACGGTTTCGGCCCATTTCTCAAACTTCTCCCAGTCCGAGGCGTCGCCGGTGATGTAGCGCTCGGGCACGCCGTTGGCCCGCATGGCGCGCCACTTGTAGTGGTCGCCGTAGAGCCAGATTTGGGTGATGTTTTCGAACTGCTTGTCCTCGGCTATCTGCTCGGGGATGAGATGGTTGTGATAGTCGATAATGGGCATGGCCTTGGCATACTCGTGGTAGAGCGTGCTGGCCGTGGCCGTTTGCAGCAGAAAATCGTCGTTGAGGAAGGGCTTCATGAGCAACTAAGATGGGATGGGTGGGATACCCGGTTAGTGCGGCTGCTTTCAGCGCCGAAGGTAGGCCGCCGCGGGGGCCGTATCCTTCACAGAGCAGTATTTATTAGCGGAAACGGTTGCGTAGATTGTTATTCCCAGCTGTCATCCTGAGCGCAGCGAAGGACCTTCTCACGTTGAAACGGCTTGCAGTAATTCAGCCAAAGCTGACGTGAGAAGGTCCTTCGCTGCGCTCGGGATGACAGGCGAGAATTTACAGCGACACCCCGCGCTTCCACGGGATGAAGTCGGTCTGGTCGTGGCGCACGGCGGCAATTTCTTCCTCGCCGCTGGCCACGCGGATGACGTAGTCGAGAATGCGCTCACCGGCCTGCTCAATGGTTTCCTCGCCGTCAATCACCGTTCCGGTGTTCACGTCGATGATGTCGGGCATGCGCTTGGCGAGGGCCGTGTTGCTGGCCACTTTGATGACCGGCGCGATGGGGTTGCCGGTGGGCGTGCCCAGGCCGGTGGTGAAGAGCACAATGTTGGCCCCCGACCCTACCTCGGCCGTGGTCGATTCCACGTCGTTGCCGGGCGTGCAGAGCAAGTTCAGGCCGGGCTTGGTGACGGGCTCCGGATAATCGAGCACTGCCACCACAGGCGACGAGCCGCCTTTGCGGGCCGCACCAGCCGATTTCATGGCGTCCGTAATCAGGCCGTCGCGGATGTTGCCAGGCGAAGGGTTCATGTCGAAGCCCGAGCCCACGGCCACGGCGCTGTCGCCGTAGGCCTTCATCAGGCTGCTGAACCGCTCGGCAATGGCGGGCTCCACGCTGCGGTCCACCAATTCCTGCTCCACGCCGCACAGCTCCGGGAATTCGGCCAGGATGACCGAGCCGCCCAGGGCCACCAGCATGTCGGAAACGTGGCCCAGAGCCGGGTTAGCCGAGATGCCGGAGAAGCCATCTGAACCGCCGCACTCGAGGCCAATATTCAGGGCTTTGAGCGGGGCCGGCTCGCGGCGGGCCTGGTTGGCAATCATCAGGCCGGCAAACGTTTGGCGCAGCGCGGTGCTGATGAGGGTTTCCTCGGTGCCGAGCTTCTGCTGGTCGAGGATGTAGAGGGGCTTGCTGAAGTTGGGGTCGCGCTTGGCAATCTCATCCTGCAGCATGCTGGCCTGCGCGTTCTGGCAGCCCAGGCTGAGCACGGTGGCACCGGCCACGTTGGGGTGCGTGATGTAGCCGGCCAGCAGGCCGCACAGCGTCTGGGCATCCTGGCGGATGCCGCCGCAGCCGCCCTCGTGCGAGAGGAAGCGAATGCCGTCCACGTTCGGGAAGGGACGCTGGCTGCGAGCAGTGCTTTCACCGGCTTCGAGGTCGGCGCTCAGGATTTCCTCCACCGAGCGGCCGGCCTGCATCAGTTCCAGCAGCTTGCGGGTTTCGGGCTGGTAGTTCTTGCGGCGGGCATAGCCGAGGTCGGTAATCAGCGCATCCTGCAGCACCTGGATGTTGCGGTTTTCGCAGAACACCAGCGGAATCACCAGCCAGTAGTTGGCGGTGCCCACGCGGCCGTCGGCGCGGTGGTAGCCCATGAAAGTGCGGTTCTGCCAGTTCGATACGTCGGGGGCCTGCCAGGCGGGGCGCTGGTGGCCGTGCTCGTCGTAGCTGTTGGTGGCGTGCTGCATGTTGGCCGTGGTGAGGCGGCCGCCGGGGCGAATGTCGGCCTTGGCTTTGCCTACCAGCACGCCGTACATCGTGACGGGCTGGCCCACGCTCAGGCCTAGGGGCGCGAGCTTGTGCTTGGCCGGAATGGCCTCGGTGGTGGTGACGTAGCCGTTTTCCCAGGGCACTTCGGTGCCGATGGGCAGGTCGACGAGGGCCACGAGCACATTGTCGGCGGGGTGGATGCGGGCAACTTGGTGTTTCATAGTAGCTAAACAGAGAAGGCTCAAATTAGCTGGCCAAGGCTGTTTTTTTAGTGAAAAAAGCCGCCAGCGTAGCCGACGGGCCCTCTTCCAGGAGTTGGTGGAGGTAGTGGGTCACCTTGTCGGCGAAGCCGGGCAGGCGGGTGAGGTCGTGGCCCCAGAGGGCGGTGTTGCGCAGGGCGGCGCTGGCCAGTTCCTCGGGCGAGAGCTTGGCCCACAAATCGGCGAAGTAGCCGGCGCGGTCGTCCTGAATGGCGTAGGGCTCGCCGTTGGCTTCGCCCTGGCCGGCGCTGGCGCCGGTGGCCGTGTTGCGCATAAACAGCAGGTAGGCCGCGAAGCCCAGGGCCACGTAGTGCGGCACAGCGTTGTGCTTCTGGTAGTAGTGCAGCAGCGTGGGCACGTTGCGCATCTGCATCTTAGCAGTGCCCTGCATGGCAATGGCCAGCCAGCGGTGCTCCAGGAAGGGGTTGCGGAAACGGTCGAGCACCTGCATGCCGAAGCGCTGGCCAGCCTTCTCATCCACCTGGTACGGGATGCCGGGCAGCAAGTCGGCCAGCATCAGGTTGTGGATGAAACGGGCCATGTCCTCATTTTCGAGCGCCTCGCGCACCGTGGTGCAGCCCAGCAGGTGGGCCAGGGCGTAGCTCAGCGTGTGCGTGCCATTCAGCAGGCGCAGCTTCAGCTCGCGGAAAAGGGTGATGTCGGTCCGGATGACTACGCCCTTGGCCACGGAGTGGAACGAAAGCACCTCGCGCACCTTTTCGTCGCCTTCGATGGCCCACAATGCGTAGGCTTCGCTCATGGTCAGCAGTTCGTCCTGGTAGCCCAGTTCTTCCTGCAATTGCGCGTATAGCGCCGGCTCGGGGCGGCCGGGCACAATGCGGTCCACCAGGGTATTGCAGAACGAGTTAGCCGATTCGAGCCAGTCGATGAAGGCGCTGCCCAGGTCGTTGCGGTGGGCCAGCTCCAGCACAATGGCTTCGAGCTTGCGACCGTTGTCGGGAATCAACTCGGTGGGCACAATCACCAGGCCGCGGCTGGCGTCGCCCTTGAAGGCCTCGAAGCGCGCGTAGAGCACAGCCAGCAGCTTGCCGGGGAACGACGAGGGCGGCGTGAGGTGAATGTCTTCGTTCACCAACTGAATGCCCACCTCGGTGGTGTTCGAAATCACCACCTGCAGGTCGGGGCTTTTGGCAAATTCCAACACCTCTGCCCACTGGCTTTTGGCCGAGAGCACGCGGCTAATGCTGCTGCACACCACGTTTTCTTCCACCGGGCGGCCGTCTTCCACGCCGCGAATGCACACGGTGTAAAGGCCGTTCTGGCGCTCGAAGGCGGTGGCGTCGCCGCCGTCGGTGCTTTTCACCACCACCACGCGGCCATTGAACACGCCCTGGCGGTTGGCCTCGTCAATCATGAAATCGGGCAGGCCGCGCAGCAGCACACCGGTACCAAACTGCAGCACTTTCTCGGGCAGGGCAAACAGTGCCGGGGTGGGCCAGGCCACCGCGGCAGCAGCACTGGGGGCGGACAGAGCCAATTCTTGATTCAAAGTGTCCATTACGACGAAATAGTTGGATTGCTGAACGAAGCTATAAGGTGGAATTAACCCCTCCCTCCCGTACTCACCCGCTTTTGCCAAGCAGGGTAGTCTTTGGAGAGAAGTTTTTCGGGCCAGGTGCCCAGGTAGAGGTAGCCGGCGCGGCGCTCATTCTCAATTTCGCTGAGCTGGTAGTGCACCTGGCTGTCGCGGCCCACGTAAATGGGCCGGTCAGTATCAAGCTCATAGAAACGAGCCCAGATGGTGGCACCGGCTTCGGGCACCATCACCCGGTCGCGGCCCGATTTTTCTTGCGGCGCGGCAATTTCCTTCACCGTGTAGCCGCTGATTTTTACTTTCTCGAACCAGGCCACGGCGCTTTCAATGGCCTTTTTCACCTCCGGCGACGGGTTGTCGATGCCCATCAGAAACCGCACGATTTCCACCGACTCGTCGCCGCTCAACGAGGCCAGCTCGAAGGCACGGGCCTTGGCCGGCTGCAGCGTTTTCTCGTCGTACTGCGCGCACCAGGCCGTGAGCACACCCTTGCGCAGGTACTGCGTTTTCAGGATGCAGTCGGTGCCTTTCTCTACAGCCGTTTGGGCCTGGGCTGGCAGGTCCGCGGCGAGGCCCACGAAGGGGGCCTTTTGCCGGGCCACGTTGCGCAGCAGCTCCAGCACGCGCACCATGGCGTTGTCGTTGTAGGTAATCTGGTGGCGGTAGTTGCTGAAATCGGGGTAGTACTGCGGGAAGCCGCCGTTGGCGTACTGCATTTTCAGCAGGAAGCGGATGCCGGCTTCGGCGCCTTCGCGGTAGGCCGGGTTGTTGGTTTTCTGGTAGGCCTGGGCCAGATAATTGATTTCGCGGCTGGTGGCGTTGTTGTCGATGGTGGCGTCGTTGCGCCCCTTGTCGGCCAGCGTGCGGGTGCGGTCGGCGGCCGACAGCGGGTGCTTGTAGTCCACCTTCTCGTTGCCCACGGCCTTGGGCCAGCCGCCAATGGCCCGCTGAAACACCAGCATCTTTTCGGCGGTGCTGTCCTGCATGGGAGCGGCAGCCGGCTGCTCCGTGGCAGAAGCGGCCACACGGCCCGGTTCGGCCGCGATGGGCTGCCGGGCGCAGGACGAGCCCACAACGGAAGCCGTCAGCCCACTTATAATCAGCAATAAACGGAGCATGGTGTGACGATGGACTGTGCTCGGTACGCCGGAGATGGCGACGGCCTTTTATTAGGTTTTCAGCATGGCGTAATAAGTAGCGAAGCCCTTTGCCTGAGCCTCACCACTTATTACACAACGCGCATTGCTTAGTAGCCGAAGTTTTGCTTCAGAGCCGGGTCGGCGCTGAGGGTAGCCTGCGGGATGGGCAGCAGCTCTTTGCCACGGCCGGGGACGTACTCCGCAGCCAGGCCCGAGGCGATGCTCTTCACGGGGGTGGTGGTACCGGGCAGCACGTAGTCGGTGCCGGCGGGCTTGGTGTTGGCCACGTAAGCCGCGTCGATGCCCTGGCGCCAGTTCACGCGCACGGTGCCGGTGGGAGCAGTGTTGGGCGTGGGCGAAGGCCGGTAGAACGAGCGGGTCCACTGCACGGGCTGCACGGCCAGCGAGGCCGAGGTGGGCGTGCGGTAGTACTGGTACAGCGGCACGTTGTCGTAGGGAGCCTGGCCGAGGGCCATCTTCTCGATGTTGGCCTTCACTTCGGCAATCTTGGTTTCGAACAGGTTCCAGCGCAGCAGGTCGTACTTGCGAATGCCTTCGCCGCCGAACTCAATGTACCGCTCGTTCACGATGGCGTTGAACATGCTGGCCTTGCTGCCGAAGCTGTTGGTGGGCAGGGTGGCAAGGGCGCGGGCGCGGTTGCCGCCGAAGCCGCGGGTGCGTACTTCCATAAAGGCATCCTGAGCGGCCGTGGTGGGGCCGTTCAGCTCGTTCTCAGTTTCGGCAAACATCAGCAGCACGTCCGCGAAGCGGATGATGGGCCAGTTGTAGTCGAGGTAGTTCACGGTGCCGGTCACGGGCGGAATGTGCCAGTCGCGGCGCCATTTGCCGTCGGTGGCGGCCGTCAGGGCCACGCCGGTTTGTACGTTGGCAGTGCTGGCAATGCCGTAGGTGGTGATGGTCACGTCGCGACGCGTATCGGTCGAGTCGAAAGCGTAGAAGTAAGGCGGGGCGATGGTCACAGCGCCCTGCGTCGAGCCGTAGGTGCCCGAGGCATTCTGCAGGCGCGGGCCGTTGTAGTAGCCAATCTTGCTGCCCGAGGCGCCAGTGGCCGTAGCCATGCCCACCTGGAACATGATTTCGTTGGCCGCCTCCGAGCGCAGCTCGTTCATGCTCTTGAAGACCTCCAGGAAGCTCGGGTTCAGGTTGTGCTCAGCGCGGGCGCTGGTGGTCATCAGGTCGGCGCACTCCTGGCGGGCAATGCGGTAGTAGTCGAGGTAGTCGCCGGGGCGCTGCATGGCGTTGCCCTGCAGCGAGTAGCCGCCACGGAACAAGCTGATGCGGGCGCGCAGGGCCTTGGCGGCGCCTTTGGTGATGCGCTCACTGGCGGCGCCGGCCTGGCTGCGCCACGGCAGCAGGTCCTCGGCCAGCTTCAGGTCGGCAATCAGGCGGGTAAGGGTGGCGTTACGGTCGGAGTTGGGCAGGTTGAAATCCTGGCCCGACACGGCCGGCGTGAACTGCACGGGCACGTCGCCCCAGTTGCGCACCAGTTCAAACAGGTACTGGGCCCGCAGCGTGAGGGCTTCGCCGTGCAGGCGCTTGAGGGCGGCCTGCTCGGTGGCCGTGCCGCCGGTGTAGAGCGGCATCTGCGGAATCTGCTGGATGCAGATGTTGGAGCGCTCCACGCCCTGGTACAGCTGGTTCCAGGGGTTGTTAATCTCTGTGTTGGTGGCCAGGGCCGTGTAGCGGGCAATGCTGCGGCGACCGCCGTCGGCCGCGCCGGCCGAGCCGATAAGCTCGTCCGAATCCAGCGGATAATACATGCTGACGCGGGTGCCGTAGCCATTGTCGCCCGACAGCGGGTCGTAGGCGCCAATGACGGCGGCCGTGGCCCCGCTCACGCTGCTGAACGTGTACTCGGTGGTGTTCAGCGCAATGGGGTCAACTTCAAGATAGTCTTTGCAGGACGAAACCAGTCCGGCGGTGCCTGCCAAAGCCAGGGCAGCTAGCGTCGCCCGGCGAAAGGAATGAAACGATTTCATATAGTCAGAGCAAAAAATCGGGTGGGAATTAGAGCGACAGGTTCACGCCAAATAGGAAGGCGCGGCTGCGGGGATAAGCGGCGTAGTCGACGCCCGGCGTGAGGGGCGTGCTGCGGCGGGTGTTCACCTCCGGGTCGTAGCCGGTGTATTTGGTGAAGGTATAGAGGTTGTTCAGCGTGGCGTAGAAGCGCAGCGAGGCTACCTTGGCGCGCTGCGTCAACGACTTGGGCAGGGTGTAGCCTACGGTCAGGTTGTTGATGCGCAGGAACGAGCCGTCCTCCACGGCCCAGGAGTGGAACACGAAGTTGCGGGTGGGCGTCCAGATGTTGGCCGACTGGTTTGCTTCCTGCAAGCGGGCAATGGTGGTGATGGGGCTGCCGTCGGCTTCGATGACGCGGTAGCGGTTGCTCATGATATCGAGCACGTTGCTGAAGGAAGTATTGGGCGTGTTTGAGGTGAACTCAATCTTGTTGGCGTTGTAGATGTCGTTGCCCAGCACGAAGTTCAGGAACAAGCTGGCATCAAAACCTTTGTAGGTGAACTGTTGGTTCAGGCCGCCCACGGCTTTGGGGTTGGCGTTGCCAATCACCGTCTGGTCATTGGAATCAATCTTGCCGTCGCCGTTAAGGTCTTTCAGCTTGAGCAGGCCGGGGCGGTAGGCCGATTCGCCAATCAGGCCCAGGTCGTTCACGAAGGTGCGGTCCGTCTTGGGCGTCCAAGTGCCCAGGCCGCCGCTGGTGCTGGGCACGTAGCCCGAGAAGTCGTCGGCGGTGAGGTAGCCGTCGGTCACGTAGCCGTACATCTGGCCCACCGGCTGGCCCACGCGGGCCACATAGTCCGGAATGAGCGAGGCAGTGCTGCCAGCCCAGCCCGACGAGATGGCGGGGATTTCGGTCTGGTTGCCGCCCAGGCTCTCGATGCGGCCGCGGTTGAACGAGGCGTTGGCCGTGGCCGTCCAGGTGAAGTTCTCGTTGCGCAGCACGGTGGCCGTCAGCTGCAGTTCCAGGCCTTTGTTCGAGGTCGAGCCGATATTTTGCAGCTGCGAGGTGTAGCCCAGGAAGGCCGGAATTGGCTTGTTCAGCAGCAGGTCGTCAGTGGTGTTATAATAGGCGTCGGCCGTGAACTGGAAGCGGTTGTCGAGCAACGACAGGTCGATACCGATGTTGCGCGAGGTGGTGGTTTCCCACTTCAGGTTGGGGTTGGCCAGGCCGCTGGCCGACGAGCCCAGCACGATGCTGTGGTTCAGGGCATACGGCGCGTTGCCGGCCGTGAACAGCTGCGCGTAGAGGAAGTCGTTAATGCGGTTGTTGCCGGCCTGGCCGTAGCTCAAACGCAGTTTCAGGTCCGAAATGGTGGGGATGCCTTTGAAGAACTCCTCGCGCGACACGCGCCAGGCCACCGAGGCACCGGGGAAGTAGCCCACCTTGTTGCCCGAGGGGAATTTCGACGAGCCGTCGGCACGCAGCGTGCCGGTGAACAGATACTTGTCGTCGTAGGAGTAGGTAATCCGGCCGAAGCCCGACAGCAGGCGGTAGTCGCTCGGGATGCTGGTTTGGGGCAGCACCGGCTGGGCCGTCTGGCCGGCGGGCAGCACGCCCTGGTTGATGTTGGCCAGCGCGCGCTCGGCGGTGATGTCAACCGGCAGGAAGTTGGTCTGGATGTAGAGCTGCTTGGTTTGCTGCTGGTACACTTCCTCGCCCAGCAGGATGCCGAAAGAGTGCTTGCCGATTTTGTTAGAGTAGTCCAGCACGTTCGAGTTGTTGAGCGTGGTCTGGGTGCTCTGGGTGATAGTGGCAAACGGCAGGTTGGCATAGCCGCCCGAAGCCGAGCGCAGCACCGGCGAGTACTGGCCGTTGAAGGTGCCCAGGTTGAAGTCCGTGATGTCGAAGCCGGCCGTGGTGCGGAAAGTCAGGCCCTTGGCCAGTTCCAGCGAGGCGTTGGCGCCGATGTTGATGGTGCGGCGCTTGTCTTTGCGGTACTCGTTGTCGATGGTGAGCACGGGGTTGGCCAGCGACGACTGGTCGAAGAATTCAGGGTCAAACGCCGACACGTCTACCACTTGGCCGTTGGCCTTGGGCACTTGCAGCGGCTGGTACTGCACGGAGTTGCGCAGGCGCGAAGTCGTGTTCGAGCCCGAGGTCGAGGTGCCAGCACCCAGGGTGCCTTGGTCGTTGAAGCGGGCGTTGAGGCCCACGCGCAGCTTGTCGGTGGCTTTGGTATCGAAGCGGAAGTTCACCAGGTTGCGGGTGTAGTCCGAACCACGCTGAATGCCCTGCTCGTCGTTGTGCGTCAAGCTCAGCGAGTAGGTGGTGGCTTTCGAGCCGCCGGCTACCGATACGTTATGGGTTTGCTGGAACGCCTCGCGGCCGAACACTTCGTCCTGCCAGTTGATGAACGGCGCGCTACGGGCGCGCTGCAGCGTGTCGCTGTTGAAGTTGGAGCTGCCGAACAGGCTCTTGAACGTGGGCAGGCCGCCCGACTGGTTGCCGATGAGGCGGGTACGCTCGTACTGATAGTTCAGATAGTCGTCGGGACCGAGCACGCCCAACGTCTTCGAGATTTTGCGGAAGCCGGCGAAACCGTTGTAGCTCACCACCGTGCGGCCTTCAGAGCCCTTCTTGGTAGTGATGATGATTACGCCGTTGGCACCGCGGGCACCGTAGATGGCCGTGGCCGAAGCATCCTTCAGCACGTCGACTGAGGCAATGTCCTGCGGGGCAATCACGCTCAGCGCGTTTTCAATCTGAATGCCGTCCACCACGTACAGCGGCGAGTTGTCCTGCGTTACGGAACCACCGCCGCGCACGCGCACCTGCACGTTGAGGTTGCCGGGGGTACCTTCGGCGCTGGTCAGCTGCACACCGGCCAGGCGGCCCGTGAGGGCTTCGGCAGCCGAGTTCACCGGAATGTCTTTAATCTGCTGCGCGCTCACCGACGACACCGAGCCGGTCACGTCGCGGCGTTGCACGGCCTGGTAGCCGATAACCACCACGTCTTCCAGCTGCTTGCTGTCCGAAGCCAGCGTCACGTTGATGGTGGTGCGGTCGCCTACGGTTTCTTCTTTCGACACGTAGCCCACAAAGCTGAAGCGCAGCTTAGCGCCCGCTGCCTGGGCCGGAGTCAGCGTGATGCTGTATTCGCCGTTGACGCCCGTCGAGGCGCCGTTGGTGGTGCCTTCAACCAGCACCGTTACGCCCGGCAAGGTCTCACCGTCCGCCGATTTGACAACGCCCTGCACCTGGCGGCTTTGCGCCATAGCCAGTCCGATGCTCCCAAAGAACAGGAGCCAGACCAGGAGGAAATGTTTTTTCATGAGTGAAATGATTGGGTGGGAGTTTTTAAAAATCAGCTTAGCGCAGTGCGTCGAGGGGCACGGCGTCCATGTCAGTGTATTCGCGGTTTTCCCCGGCCATGCCCCAGATGAAGGCGTAGTTGCTGGAGCCGCAGCCCGTGTGGATGGACCACGGGGGCGAGAGAATGGCCTGCTCGTTGCTCACCCACAAGGGGCGGGTTTCGGTGGGCTCGCCCAGCAGGTGTAGCACGCGCTGGCCCTGGGGCAGGTTGAAGTAGAGGTAGGCCTCCATGCGGCGGTCGTGGGTATGGCTAGGCATGGTGTTCCACACGTTGCCGGGCTTCAGCTGCGTGAGGCCCATCACCAGCTGGCAGCTCTGGATGCCTTCCTGGTAGATGTATTTGTAGATGGTGCGCTCGTTGGCCGTTTCCATGGCGCCCATTTCCACGGGCGTGGCTTCGGCCTGGGTGCGGCGCGTGGTGGGGTGCACCGCATGCGCCGGCGAAGACAGCAGGTAGAACTTGGCCGGATTGGCCGCGTCCACGCTGGCAAAGGCCACTTCCTTGCTGCCCATGCCCACGTACAGGCAGTCCTGGTTGCCCAATTCGTAGACCGTGCCGTCCACGGTGATAGTTCCCGCACCGCCCACGTTCAGGGCGCCCAACTCGCGGCGCTCCAGAAAGAAATTGGCCTTCAGCGACTCCGGGCAGGGCAAGGTCAGGGCCGCGCCGGTGGGCTGGGCCCCGCCCACAATCATGCGGTCGTAGTGCGTATAGGTCAGCTCGATTTCGCCGGCCGTGAAGATGTTTTCAATCAGGAAATGCTCCCGGATGCCGTTCGTGTTGAGCGTGGCAGTTTCGCGGGGACCGATGGCAAAGCGCTGGGTCATTTTTTCAGTGTTGAGTTTTGAGTGTTGAATGTTGAGTTATTCAGGGCTGTTGTTCCTGAAATCGGGGTTGATTTCGAAAACTCAAAATTCAACCCTCTAAACTCAACATTTCAATTACCGCCCCATCCAGCCGCCGTCGACGGTGAGGATGGTGCCGTGCACGTAGTCTGAAGCGGCCGAGGCCAGGAACACGGCCGGACCGGCGTAGTCGGTGGGCAGTGCCCAGCGGCCGGCCGGAATGCGCGCGAGGATGGCGGCGCTGCGCTCCTCGTCCTGGCGCAGGGCGGCGGTGTTGTCGGTGGCCACGTAGCCGGGCGCAATGGCGTTCACGTTCACGCCGCGGCCGGCCCATTCGTTGGCAAGGGCTTTTACCAGGCTGCCCACGCCGCCTTTGCTGGCCGCGTAGCTAGGCACGTTGATGCCCCCCTGGAAGGTGAGCAGCGAGGCCGTGAAAATGATTTTGCCGGAGCCGTTTTGCAGCATCTGGCCGCCGATGGCGCGGGCCAGGCGGAAGGGCGCATCAAGGTTGATGCTCAGCACGGCGTCCCAGTCTTCGTCGGAGTGCTCGGCAGCGGGGGCGCGGCGGATGATGCCGGCGTTGTTGAATAGGATGTCTATGACCGGAAAGTCGGCCTGCACCTGCTTGATGAAGCCCTGCAACTCTTCCAGCTTGCCGAAGTCAGCCTGGTAGCCTTTGTACTCACGGCCCAGGGCCTGCACGGCCAGCTCGGTTTCGCCGCCCTTCGGCATGTGGATGGATACGCCGATGATGTCGGCGCCGGCCTCGGCCAGGCCGAGGGCAATGGCTTGCCCGATACCCCGGTCGCAACCCGTAACGAGGGCGCGCTTACCAGCCAAACTAAATGCGGAAGAGAAAGCAGTCATACTAAAGGGACTATGCGAAGGAGAAAGAGAAGATGAAATCTGCAAAGCAACCTATTTGAGGGTGGCTTTGCTTCATAAATATTTCATCGGCTTCCGCCAAAAGCAAGAGTTGGACAATCTATTTTCGCGCAATCGTTGCCGGGAACGATGCCATAGACCAAACACTTGGGTAAGTCCCTACTAAAAATGCCCTCAATAAGCTAAAAAACGCCAAAACCCTCCCCCGTCAATTCCTGAGAACGGCCTTGCCACAAATTGAACTTTTCAAATAAATCAGCTGGCAATAGAAATCCATTCTCGGGCTTCATTTAAAAGCATTCGGGCCGGCAACCGTACCCCAAGGGTACGGTTGCCGGCCCGAATGCTGCTGCGTTCCTTCCAGGAAATTTACTCCACGCTGGCGTTGGGGTCCCAGTTGCCCAGCACGGCTTCGCGGGTATAGAAAGCGGCCTGCTGCGGCGTGAGCTGGCGCGACCACAGGATGCGCGCCTTGGGAGCAGCGCCGGGGCCGATGGACTTGTATTCGGCAAAAAAGGCCTCCTGCTTATTGCTTTCCTTGCCCCAGTGGTCCCAGCCTTTGGGCTTGATGATGTTGGAGAGCTCGCAGTTGAGCAGCACGGTTTTGGCGGCTGGCTTCCAGGGGCGGGCAATGAAGTACGACTCGGGCGGGGCCTCGCCGCCAATCTTGCAGCGCTGCATCACGATGCCGTAGCGAATGCTGTCGGGCGTGGAGGCGGCCACGATGACGGTGCCGCCCGTTTTGCAAAACAACGTGCAGTCCTCAAACCAGGCCGTGGCCGAGCCCAGGATGTAGTCGGTAGTGCCCTCGATGTAGCAGTCTTTGTAGTACTGCCGGCTGCCGTAGCCATACACGTACAGCGTGTCGCGGAAGCCCAGGAAGCGGCAGCCCACGAAGCGGGCGCGGTCGCCGTAGACCCACATGGCGGGCCCCTGCCCTACCGTGCCGGCGGTGTTTTCGAAGGTGATGTTCTCAGCTGAAAAGTCGTTGCCGAACACCCGGAACGTGGAAGCCTCCGAGGTGCCCAGGGGCTCGCCGTTGGCGGGGGTGCGGCCGTTGTAGTCGTCGAAGGTGAGGATGGTGGTGTTCACATCTTCACCCTTGAGGCGTACGAAATTCTTCTTCTTGGCCAGGTTCAGCTTCTCTTTGTAGATGCCTTTGCGGATGAAGATGACAGTGGGCGTGCGGTTGTTGAGGGGCACGGCGTCGAGGGCGGCCTGCACAGTGCGGTAGTTGCCGGAGCCGTCCTGGGCCACCACCACGTTTTTGGTTTGGGCAAACCCGGTAAGGCTGATGAACAGCAAGGCAAGGAGGAGAAGTTTAGGCATAGCTAACGGGTGGGATTGGGGGAAATGAAATAAGCCACAGAGGACTGATTTGGGTAGGGCGAATTTAAGAGTTTATTCCCGACCAGTCCTAATTCATATTCGTTGAACCTATGTATTTGCCAGTTTGGCTCAAGAATAAGTCTATTTCTCAATCAAAATGCTTGCCTTCCCTGCACTAATTGCCAGCAGCCCCGACACGTGTGTGGCCCGCCGGCTTTCGCCAACGGGCCACACAATTTGGAACTGTTGAAAAACCAGCCCGCTTGCCTACCAATAGATGGTATAGAGCGTGGTGAGGATAACCACAATGGCGGCCGTGCCAATGACGAAGCTGGGCTGCGGCTTGAACATGCTGCTGTCTACTTCCAGGCCTTTCGGCTTCACGCCGCGGGCGTTGTCAATCAGGCTGATGATAATCATCATGATAATGCAGATGACGAACACAAAGCCCATGCGGTCGAGGAAGGGAATTTCGTAAACGCCCGACGAACCTTTCACGGCGAAGCCGAACGGCGCCAGGAACGACAGGTCCATGTAGGTGGGCAGGAACTTGAACATCACCGACAACAGGAAGCCGCCAATGGTGGCGAACAGGGCTGCCGTGGAGGTCGTTTTCTTCCAGAAGAAGCCCAGGATGAACATGGCAAAAATGCCCGGCGACACGAAGCCGGTGTATTCCTGAATGTACTGGAAACCACCCTTCTTGTCGATGCCTAGGTGCGGGGCAATGAGCACGCCCAGAATCATGGCCACGACCACGGCAATTTTGCCGGTGGCTACCAACTGCTTCTCGGTGGCGTCGGTTTTGAACACCTTGTGGTACACGTCGAGCGTGAAGATGGTGGCAATGGAGTTGGCTTTGCCGGCCAGCGAGGCCACCACGGCGGCCGTGAGGGCAGCGAAGGACAGGCCTTTGAGGCCCACAGGCAGGATGTTAAGCAGCACCGGGTAGGCGCGGTCGGGGTTCAGGTCCGCCCCCGAGCCAAATTCGGCAGCGCCGAACACGTTGCTCTTATACAGGACGAAGGCCGCGATGCCGGGCAGCACCACAATCACGGGCATGAGCAGCTTGAGGAAGGCGGCAAACAAAATGCCGGAGCGGGCCGTGGGCAGGTCGGCACCCAGGGCGCGCTGGGTGATGTACTGGTTGCAGCCCCAGTAGTTGAGGTTCACAATCCACATGCCGCCGAGCAGCACGGTGAGGCCCGGCAGGTCGAGGAAATGCTCGTTGTCGCGCTTGAAAATCATCTGGAAGTGTTCGGGAGCTTTCTCAGCCATCAGGTTGAAGCCTTTGATAGCGCCTTGGTGGTCCGATACCAAGTCCAGGGCCAGGTAGGTGGTAGCCAAACCGCCGAGAATCAGGAAGAATACCTGAATCACGTCGGTGAAGCCAATCACCTTCATGCCGCCCAGCGTGATGACGACGGCGAAGGCCGCCAGCATGTACATGCAGAAAGTCAGGTTCAGGCCGGCAATGCTGCTGATGGCAATAGCGCCGAGGTAGAGAATCGAAGTTAGGTTTACGACCACGTACAACGCCAGCCAGAACAGGGCCATAATCATGGCTACTGTCGAGTTATACCGCTGACTGAGGAATTGCGGCATGGTGGCGATGTTGTTCTTCAGGTACACCGGAATGAAGAACACAGCCACGATAACCAGCGTGATGGCCGCCATCCACTCGTAGGTGGCAATGGCCAGACCCATCGAAAAGCCTGAGCCCGACATGCCCACGAACTGCTCGGCTGAGATGTTGGAGGCGATGAGCGAGGAGCCGATGGCCCACCACGTCAAGGAGCCTTCGGCGAGGAAGTAGTCTTTGGAGTTGCCCTCCAAGGTGCCGTCGTGGCCGGTTTTGCGCCGATATACCCAGATGCCGTAGCCGGATACGATGATGAAGTAGACGAAAAATACGATATAGTCAATCGTACTAAGGGTGTGTTGGTTCATTGAGGGAAGAGTGGGAATTAAGGCGTTGGGCTGCCGCCGCACGCCACTGGGCGCAGGGTTGGCGAAGCTATGGGAAAGTAATGTTCCGGTAAAAAAACGGCTTCTGAAAGGTTTTCTGCAAATAAATCCCCGAAAGTCGCGGCCGGATTACGCAAACGGTTGTGTAAGTCAGCTATCGGTTTCGATTGCATATATGACCACGCAGAGCCTGAAAATTTTTATTGGGTAGGCACAAAAAAAGGCCGGGCGAGCCCGACCTTTTTGGTGCATTAAAATTGCATGTCATGCTGAGCGCAACGAAGGCCCTTTTCGCATCAGAAACCTCTAGCGCAATAAGCTTCTTCGCTGCGCTCAGTTGACAGACGGGGCATTATTTGCCCAGCAGCCAAGTGGCCAAATCTTTGCCCGCCTGAAAATTTTGGAACGTCGCCGGGATTTTGCGGCCGTCCACGTACTCGTTGTACAGCCACGGGTCGCCGAGGAGGAACACCTTGCCCTTGCCCAGGCGGGCCGTGGCCATGATGATTTTGCCGTTGTTCGTCACCAGCGGCTGGGCCGGCGCGGCCACCGACAGCACCGACAGCTCCTTCACGTAGGCCGTGCCGGCGTTTTTGAAGACGGCTTTGCCCGAGGTCAAATCCACCTTGCCTTGCTCGAACTGCGAGCCCTGCACCATGTTCACGCTCTGGCTGGTGAACTGCACGCCAAAGTTTTTGGCCAGCTCATTGAAATGCTTGGTTTCGCAGTTGGCCGTGTCGTTGGCCAGCAGCACGAGGGTGCCGCCGCCCTTCACCCAGTCGGTAATGACTTTGCTATCGGTGGGCTGCACGTAGTTGGGCTTGGGCGACTCCTTGCGCGAGTCCGGGTCTACGATGATGTACACGCTCAGGGGCTTGAGACTGGCGGCTGTGGGCGCGGCGGACACGGCCACGGTGCGGGCGCCCAGCTCGCGGAACTGCATGCCCCACTGGTAGAAGCCGCCGTGCTGGCGCTCTTCCCAGGTGTAGTGCCACTGCTCCTGCTCGCCGGTGAGCGGATTTTTGCGCATCTCGTGGTTGAAGAAGTAGTCCAAGCCCACGGTTTTGCCCTGGCCGATGCCGTCTTCGGCTGCAATTTCCATCTCGGTGCTGGCCAGGATGAAGGGGCCGACGCCTTTCAGGTCGTTTTTGCGCAGCGGTTCGGTGAGGTAGTAGTCGAAGGTGCCATCACGGTAGGGCTTGCCGCCCAGGCCGCCCACGCTCACGGTGCCGTTGTAGGCCAGCGCGCCATTGGCCTCGGTGGCAACAAAGGTCTTTAGGATGCCGTCGTAGCCCTTTTTGGCTACGGCCGAATACTTCTTGTCGAGGTAGCCCAGGCGCACGCCCTTGGCCAGCGCATACACGAACATGCTACTGCCGGAGGCTTCGGCGTAGTTACCCTTGCGGCCCTCCTGGCCCATCACTAGGCTCCAGGTGCCGGTTTTGGCGTCTTGGTACTTGGCCAGCACGGGCGCCAGGCGTTGCAGGGCTTTGATGAGAGCGGGGCGTTGCGGGTGGCTGGCGGGGAAATAGTCGAGCACGTCGACCAGGGCCATGCCGTACCAGCCCACGGCGCGGTCCCAGAAGCTGGGGCTCTGGCCGGTGGCTTTGTTGGCCCAGGGCTGTTCGCGACTTTCGTCGTAGCCGTGGTAGAGCAGGCCGGTTTTGGGGTCGACGAGGTGCTTCTCAATCAGTGCGAACTGCTTGGCCACATCGTCGAGCCCAGCAGGCTGGTTGAACACGCGGCTGTACTCGGCATAGAACGGCGCGGCCATGTAGAGGCCGTCGAGCCACATCTGGTTGGGGTAAATTTTCTTGTGCCAGAAGCCGCCCTCCTTGGTGCGGGGCTGCTCATCCAGCTGCTTGCGCAGCAGCTGCGCCGCCTTGATGTACTTATCCTGCTCGGGCACCGACGACAGCTGGCTCAGCAGCAGCAGCCCGCGGCCGGGCGTCACGTTGTCGAGCTGAAACTCCTCGGCCTTGTAGGTGCGAATGCTGCCATCCTTCTGCACGAAGCGGTTGAGGTCCTTCTGAATGTATGTGTAGTAGCGGGCGTCGCCGGTGCGCTCCCACACGCGCTCCAGGGCGGTGTACATCAGGCCCTGCTCGTAGTTCCAGCGGCTGACTTTAGCGTTGCCTACCACAATGGAATCGGGGTTCCAGGAGATGAAGGCATCGGCCATGCGCTGCGAGTACGGCTTGGCAGCCGTTTGGGCAGCGGCGGTTTCGCTGAGCAGCGCCAGCCCCAGGAGCGGCAGCAGGAAGCGGGAAGTGTGTTTCATGAGGGGTGGATTGTTTTGCAAATGAAACGTCATGCTGAGCGCAGCCGAAGCATCTCTACTGCGCAGGTAATCTGATTTACTGCTGCGGTAGAGATGCTTCGGCTTCGCTCAGCATGACGTTTTTCTTTCGTTCTGGTTCGTTTAGTTTACGCTTTACCGCTGGGCCACGCTCACCGTTTTCTTGGCCACTTTGTCGCCCAGCTGCACGTCTTTCTTGGCCTTTTTGGTATCGGTGTTGGTCAGGCGAATGTCCTTGCTGCGGTCGCCGGTCACGCGCAGCAGCAGCTCGGCACCGTTGGCGTAGCGAATGCCGTCGAAGGCTAGGTTGCGGCTGTTCTGCACTTCCATCACCGGCGCGGTATCGGCCGAGAGCAGGGTCACGTTTTTCAGGCGAATGTTCTCGGCTTCCTGGCACACGAGGCCCTTTTTGCTTTCGAGCACTGCATTTTCGATGCTGATGTCCTTAATGCTCATCTCGGGCAGGCCGCGTACCAGAATGCCAGTGGTGGCGCCCTTGCAGGTCACGTTCTTGATGCGGAAGGTTTTGAACTGCGGGGTGCCTTCGTTCAGCGGCATGGCCGCGATGACGGGCGGCGCGGAGCTTTCGCCGGCCATGGGCACAGGGTCCTTGGCCGCGTAGTACATGTCGAATAAGATGGCCTCACCGGCAATGTTGGTCATGTCTACCCCATCGACAAAAATGTTCTCGACCACGCCGCCGCGGCCGCGGGCCGTCTTGAAGCGCAGCCCCACGTCGGTGCCGATGAAGGTGCAGTTGCTCACGTAGAGGTTGCGGGCGCCGCCCGACATTTCCGAGCCAATCACGAAGCCGCCGTGGGCGTGGTACACCTTGGTGTCGCGGATGATGAAGTTTTCGGTG
Source organism: Hymenobacter properus (assembly GCF_015694735.1). Lineage (GTDB taxonomy): Bacteria > Bacteroidota > Bacteroidia > Cytophagales > Hymenobacteraceae > Hymenobacter > Hymenobacter properus. The sequence goes on from NZ_JADQDP010000003.1 coordinate 68,269, forward strand.
GGCACGCCGCGCTTGCGGCCCTGCTCGTCGCGACCCGATTTGATGCAGATGCCGTCGTCGCCCACGTCAAACGTGCAGCCTTCCACGATGCCGTTGCGGCACGATTCGAGGTCCAGCGCGTCGGTATTTTGGCCGTACCAGGGGTTGCGGGCCGTCACGTTGCGCAGGGTGATGTTTTCGCAGAGCAGCGGGTGAATAGTCCAGGCCGGCGAGTTCTGAATCACAAAACCCTCCAGCAGAATCTGCTTGCAGCGCGTGAGGCTAAGCATGTTGGGCCGCAGGTAGTCGCGGATGTCGTCGAATTCAGCGGGATTGAGGCTGGTGCGCTTCTGGCCCGAGGCCGCCATTAGGTTACCCTTCAGCGAGCTGGCCGAGGGGTACCACATGTCTTTTTTCTCGCTCAGCACGCCGCCCGAGGCTACCAGCTGCTGCCACTGCGTCTCGTTGAGCTTGCTCTTTTTCACTGGCCGCCAGGCGTCGCCGGCCCCGTCGAAGGTGCCGTTGCCGGTGATGGCAATGTTGGTTAGGTCCACACCCGAAATGGGCGCTTGGCTGCGGATGGCGTCCTCCCCTTCCCAGGTGGTTTTCACGAGTGGGTACTGGCTGCGGTCGGCCGTGAACTGCACCAGGGCGCCGGTGGCCAGGTGCAGGTTCACATTGTTTTTCAGCACAATAGGGCCGGTTAGCCATAGACCGCGGGGCACCAGCACGGTGCCGCCGCCCACGGCGCAGGCATCAATGGCCTTGCGGAAGGCTTCGGTGTTCAGGGTCTGGCCGTCGGCCACGGCGCCGTACTTAGCCAGGTTGAAGGTGTCTTTCTTGAACGAAGGCGTCAGCACCACCGGCAGGTCGGCCAGCAGCTTGCCCTCGAAAGGCGTGCGGCTGAGGTGGCTGGCCAGCCCGAGGTGCTGGGCCTGCACGTCTTCGGCCACCAGCTGGGCCACGCGGGTGGCGCCGTACTCCGAGAAGTGGGTGTTGTCGTTCTTGGCGGGCGGCACGGGGTTGGGCTGGTAGTAGCCGTTTTGGTAGCTCCAGAACAGCGGCCGCGTGCCGGTCTCGCCCAGCTGCGAGTACATCTTCCAGCTTTGCTCGTGCAAGTCAATCAGCGGCACTTTCTGCGTTTTGGCTACTTCGCGCACCACGCCGGGGTACTCGCCGTGGTCGTCCTTGCGCTGGCCTTTGTCGTCGAAGTAGCGGCGGCCTACCGGCGTGAGCAGCACGGGGTTGGCACCCTTGGCCTTGGCTTCCTGCACAAACTTGGTGAGGAACTGGCGGTACGTGGTTTGTGCCGGGGCGGCGCGCACGCTGTCGTCCAGCTTCGAGTCGTTGTGGCCGAACTGAATGAACACCCAGTCGCCGGGCTTCAGGCCTTCGAGCACCTTGGCCCAGCGGCCTTCGCGGTAGAAGCTCTTGGTGCTGCGCCCGTTTTGGGCCGTGTTGCGAATGACGACGCTGTTATCGAAGTACTGGCCGAATTCCATGCCCCAGCCGCGTTCGGGTTTGGTCAGGTCGGCCTTGTCGGCCATGGTCGAGTCGCCGACCAGGAAAACCTGGGTTTTAGGCGCGTCCGCTGGCCGAAAGCCGACCGATAAAGAAGCCGCCAGCCCGGCCAGCAGCAGCATCGAAGTTGATTTCATGGGAATTAAAGAAGGAGCCAAACCCAGGAATTTGGCCCGTGCGAAAAGAAACGAAAACAGGGTTGCCCTAACAATATTAGGCCCGTTCGCAGGTCTTCGGCCCCTCATTTTAGCCGGCCAAGCGCCTTTTTTTGCGCAATCGTTGCCGGGAACGTTCTCGCAACGGGCCTTTGAACCCAGTTCGATAACCTCGTCAACTAGTCGATTCGACCGACATCGTTACCGGGAACGATTGCGCAATTAAAGGCAACAAAGCGCTTGATATTTCTCGTATAAATATTCAGATTGCATGAGCAAAACCCTCTCTCAATAGCTAATAGAGGCTTTTTTTGCACTTTCCCGCGCACCCATCCATTCACAACCCATTATCATGAAAAATTCTTTACTTCTTTCGGGACTGTTGGCTGCCGGCCTGGCTTTTTCGGGCCAGGCCGTGGCCCAGACCACGCCCGTGCTAAAAGTGTGGTCGCTGCGGGCCGGCGCACAGGACAGCGCCGCCCTGCGCTCGCCCAGCACCATGACCAGCAGCAACGTGACGCTGCGCAAGTTTGTGCTCTCGAACGGTACGGCCGCTACGCCGCCCAAGCCCTACAGCTCGCTTTTCGGCATGGCCTTCGCACCCGCCGCCGACGGCGGCGGATGGTCCACGTCGGCCGGCGGTACGGGCAGCACCCTGCGTCGCTACTTCTACGTGCAGTGCACCGCTACCGCCCCGGCCGGCGTCACGCTCCGCGCCGACTCCATTGCCATGAACCTGGCCATTGCCAGCTCGGTGAGCGGCACGTTCCTGGGCGTGGTTTATTCGAAGAATGGCTTCACCTCACCGGCCGACTCCACCGAGGCCAGCGGCAGCGCCCGCACTCCCACGGGCACGGTGGCCGGCACGGCCAACGGCACCACGCTGAACAATACGTTCCCGATTACGCAAAGCTTCACCATCGCCAATAATACGCCCCTCAACCGCGCTTTCCGCTACAGCGTGCCCCTGAATGGCGCCACCGGCGTCACCATTGCTCCCGGCCAAACCCTGACCGTGCGCATCTACGTGAGCAGCAGCAGCAGCAGCACCGGCCGCTACGCCCTCATGCGCGACCTCACGCTGAAGAGCCTGCAAGCCCCGCTGGCGGCCCGCTCGGCCGTGCAAACCAACCTGGCTGTGTACCCCAACCCCACGCAGAACCAGCTCAACGTGCCCCATACCGCTGCCAGCCGCGACGCCCGCGTGACGGTGTTCAGCACCACCGGCTCCAAGGTGGCCGCCTTTGCTGCCCAAGCCGGCAGCACCGAAACGCCCGTTGACCTGAGCGCCCTGCCCAAAGGCCTCTACCTGGTAGAGTACGCCGACGGCACGCAGCGCAGCAGCGCCCGCATCGTGAAGGAGTAGTTTTTGCTACTCCCATGCATGAAAGCGTTCCTGGCCTAGCCAGGGACGCTTTTTTGATTTAGGGGCATGGCACAATTGCAGGAACCTGGCAGCGGTTGCATAGAAGCGGGCAACACAGTGACCCGACAATCATATGCTGGAAAACGACTCAATAAGCGACATAAAAAAGCCCCGCTGTTGCTCGCAGCGGGGCTTTTTGCAGAATGCTCCTCGATTACATCATGGCTACTTGCCCCGCACTGAGAAGTTGCTGGAGCTACCCAGCGCGGGCTGGCCGTCCAGGCTTACGCCTTCGGCGACGGCCTGGAAAGTGCCGCTGCCGTCGGCGGTGAAGAAGTGCAGCTCGGCCTGGCCGCTGGCGTTGGTGCGCACTAGGGGGTTCCAGTAGAGGGTGCTGGTGCGCGGGTCGGCAGGCGGGTTGGTGAGCAGGGCGTTGTAGCGCGGCTGGTAGAACTCGCGGGCAGCGTAGAAGCCGGGTAGCTTCACGGTGGCGATGCCGGGCGCGGGCGGCAGGTCTTTGCCCTTGTAGTTGGGGTTGGCGCGCTTGGTGTAGATGGCAATGGCCCCGCCGCTGTTGCCAAAAATGGCCGCTTCGTTGCCCTTGAAAACCTCCACCGCTTCTACGTCCGATGAACTCAGGCTGCTGATGACGTCGATGTCGACTTTCATCCCATCCAGAATAAACTGCGGGCTGCCGCTGCCCCGAATCTGGGCCGTCATGTTGGGCGGATTACCGCTGATGGTGAGGCCCGCCACGCGGCCCTGCAGCAGCTGCAGAATGTTCATGCCCGACTGCGCAGCCGGCATGTCGGCAAAGTCAATCACGGTGCCGCCGGAGGCGCCGTAGAGGCGGCGGGGGTCGTCGCGCGGTACCACTTCGCGCTTGGCCGTCACGGCCACGTTGCCGAGGTTGATGTTGCGAATGGCCTTTTCGGGGTGCATATCCAGCTCGGCGGCCTGGGCCTGGCGGCTGCGCTTCACAAACGTGGACACCGCCGCCGGCGCGGCCGAAAGCTGCGGCAGCAGCGGCAGCGGCCCGCCCGTGGGGTCGGGCCCGAAATCGGGCTTGATGAGCACGTTGGCCCCGCCCTGCGCGCGCCGCGCCTGCAGCGTGATGACGGCCGTATCGGTGACGGGCACGCCGGCGAAGCTGAAGCGGCCGTTGGCATCCGACGTGCCGGTGGTTACTACTTTGCCGGGGCGCATCTGCAGATAGGTGAGCTGGCTATTGGGAATGGGCCGGTTGCCGCTGGCACTCACTATCTGGCCTACCAGGCTGATGTCGCGCTCGGGCGTGAAGTGCACAGGTGGGCCTTGTCCGGCCAGCACTTCCTTCCACACAAAGCGGCGCCAGCCCTGCGTGAGCAGCAGGTCGTCGAGTGCCTGGGCGGTGGCCGCCGAGGGTTCGCGGAAGTAGTACCCGGGGCTTTCCACGTAGCCCACCAAATCGGACGTGAGCAGCATGTTGGTGGCAATGGTTTCGGCCTGCGGGTCAAGGGCCGTCAAGCCGGCGTCGCTCACGCCCAGCGAGAAATTGGTGGCCACGGGCTTGCCGGCGGCATCGGTCACCCGCACGTTGAGCTGCACCGGCGCGTGGGGCCCGTAGCTGGCCTGGTCGGGCGTGACGCTGATGCGCAAGGCGCTGGGCCCGTTCTGCACAAAGGCCAGCCGCTCGCACTGCGGCGCGCCCTGCCCATCAAACAAGGTGAAATGCACGATGCCGCTGGGGTAGTTTTTCTTGGGCATGCGCCAGCTGGCGGGCGCATCGGCCGTCAGGTTGCGGGGGCCGGGGTAGGCCACCACGCCGCGCACTTGGGTCATGAGCACCACGGCGCCGGGCGCGCTCGTGCCCCGGTAGCGCGCTTCCACCAGGAAGTCGTCGGGGGTTTCCACCACGTGCAGCGTGTAGCCGGTGGGCTGCACGGCCGGCAGCGGGTATTCGGTGGCGGTGCCATCGGGCAAAACAATGCGGGCGTGGTAGCGCTGCCCTGCGCCGGGCACGAAGGCAAAGCGGCCCATGCCGGCGTGGCGGCTGGTGTAGGCCGGCACCACCACGGCGTTCTGGGCATTCAGAATCTGGCCTTTCACGGCCAGGCCGCGGCCGGTGGCGTCGGTGGCTTTCACGCCCACCACGGCGGGTAGGCCTTCTACCATGTAGCCGCCTTCGGGGAAAAACTGGATGTCGGGCTGGCCGGGCTTGGCCACACGGCGCACGTTGCTGCCCGCGCCGCCGGGGGTGCTGGTGGGCACATCGGGCGGGCTCAGGGGCGAGGCGGGCCACACGCTGAGGCGGCGGCTGTAAATGAAGTTTTCGCCGGCGTTGCGCATCCAGTTGGTGTAGGCGCGCAGCACGTAGGTGCCGGCCGCCAGCGAGTCGGCAATGTCGATGTCGCCGTTGGCGCGGCCGCCCTGCAGGCGAATGGTGCGCCGGGCCACCACTTTGCGCTGGGGCGACAGCAAATCGACGTGCAGCACCCCGCTGAGCGAGTCGAGCTGGTGGCGCGTGGCGTCCACCACGTAGGCGCTGAACCAGATGGTTTCGCCGGTGGCGTACACCGGGCGGTCGAGGTGCAGATAGGCTTTTTCCTGGCGGGCGGAGGTGTAGTATTCGCCCAGCTGGCGCGCAATGCGCTGAATCAGCGTTTCGTCGGTGGGCCGGGGGCGAAACGCGGAGAGGGCCACGCCACTGGCCAACAGGGCAGCAAAAAGTGCTTTGGGCAAGCGCATAAAAGTCGGGGAAACGTTCGGAACCGAAAAGGTAGGCCGGCGGGCCGGAACTGCCCGCGAGATTACGCCGCAAAGATGGCGACGCCGTGAAGCCAACGGCGCCACCACAGGCGATGAAATGGGGCTTTGGTCGAGTCTCCAGGCCTAGCGTCACCCGACTTAGTGATAATTTCGTTACTCTTGTACCCGGATTGGCCCGATGAAGTCCCATTGTAAGGAGTGCGCGGCGGCCCCCGGCAGTGGCGAAGCTGGGCGGCAGGCAACGCTTTTTTACCGGATGAAACTATTCGCGCCGTCCAGCCACTAGCCTCAGGTGAGCGGCCCCGACGGCCGCCGTTTTTCTTACTTCCTTTCTCAACGCGCTTGGACCCCGTCACCATCAAGGATATCGCGCACGCCCTGAACCTGTCGACGTCGACGGTATCGCGGGCCCTGCGCGACAGCTACGAAATCAGCCCCGAAACCAAGCGGCTGGTGATGGAGTACGCCGAACGGCTGAACTACCGCCCCAATCCCATTGCCCTCAGCCTGAAGGGCAGCAGCAGCAAGGCCTTGGCCGTGATTGTGCCGCAGATTGCGAACAACTTCTTTTCGCAGGCCATCAACGGCATTGAGGCCATTGCCTACAACCGCGGCTACCACGTCATCATCTTTCAGACGCACGAAAGCTACGAGCGCGAAGTGGCCAACGTGCAGCAGGCCGTGTCGCGTCGCGTCGATGGCCTGCTCCTCTCGCTGTCGAGCGAAACTTCCGATGTGAAGCACCTGCAAACCGTCATCGACCAGGGCATGCCCCTGGTGTTGTTTGACCGCGTAGCCGGCGAGCTGGATGTGACGCAGGTGGTGGCCGACAACTTCGGCGGGGCCTACGCTGCCACTTCGCACCTGTTGCAAACGGGCCGGCGGCGCATTGCTCACCTCACCATTCCGCCCTACCTCAGCATTGCGCAGGAGCGCCTGGCCGGCTACCGCGCCGCCCTGGAGCAATACGGCGTGCCCTACGACGAAAACCTGGTGCGCTACGGCACCTTCGGCCCCGACGAGGCCCAGCCGCTCGTGGACGAGCTGCTGGCCCTCTCCCCGCCCCCGGATGCGTTTTTCACAGCCTCCGACCGGCTGGCGCTGGGCTGCCTGGGCGCCCTGCAGCAGCGCGGCATTCGCGTGCCCGAGCAGGTGGCGCTGCTCAGCTTCACCAACTCCCAATCGGCCCACCTGCTGAGCCCACCCCTGAGCACCGTGACGCAGCCGGCCCAGGAAATTGGCCAGCTCGCCGCCGAGCGCCTCATCGAGCTCATTGAGCGCAAGCGCAAGAGCACCGGTCCCAATACCATCAAGCTGCCCACCACGCTAGTGGTACGCGAGTCGTCGCGCCCGGTAGCAAAGGTGGCGAGGTAGCAAAACCAGAATGCAGAATAAAAAACACCCGCTTGAATTACCAAGCGGGTGTTTTTTATTCTGCATTCTGATTCAAACCTATTCCCGCGTGCATTTCGCCGTCAGGCTCACATCAGTATCAGTGAATACCACCAGGTAGTTGCCCTTGGCCAAGCGGCTCAGGTTTACCGGCGTGGCCACACCGCCGGCGCTGGGCGCGAACGAAGCTACGCGCTGGCCCACGAAGTTGTAGACGGTGAGGGTGGCGGCAGCCGTGGCGCGGGGGTGCATCACGGTCATTTGTTCGCTGGCGGGGTTGGGGTAGAGCTGCAGCGGCGTGAGGGTGGCGCCGGTGGGCTTGCTGGCCGTCACGATGGTAACGAGGCCGTTGAGGTAGTTTTCGAGGTTAGTATAGCCGTTGGCGGCGATGAACTGGCGGTCGGCGGCGTTGTTGGGGTTGAGGCCGTTGGCCGTTTCGTAGGCGTCGGTCATGCCGTCGTGGTCCGAGTCGGCGGGGGCCGCGCCGCAGTTCAGCACCGGCCAGGCCACCTGCGAGGTGCTGATGGGAGTGCCGTGCGGGAAGCCGCCCTGCACGTCGATGATGGCGCCGGTGCGGTTCTGTACGTCGTTAATGATGCGCTGGTCGAGCGGGTCGCGCACGGGCAGCACGCAGCCCACACCCTGCAGCACCGAAGCGTAAGCGTCCTGGGCCGTTTGGGTATTAAGCGGCGCAATGTTGAAGGGCGTCGTCACCTTCGACAGTGCCGTGTCGGCAGCCGAGCCACCGTTCATGGATACGCCTTTCCAGTTGGCGGCCGTCACAGACGGGTTGCCATCCACGTAGTTACCCGCGATGTACAGCTGCGGATAAGGCAGCACCGGAGCGCTGGTTTGCTTGTAGGCCTGGAACACCCGCGAGCGGCCGGTGGTGCTGGTGCCGGTGCTGGGGCCGTACTTGTAGTAGTTGTTCACCATGTTGTAGTTGCCGCCTTCGCCGCCGTAGGCATTGGCGCCGGTGCCCCAGTTGTAGATGACATTGTTACGGAAATCACAGTTTTCCGAGCCGATGGCGGCGCCGTAGCGGGTGCCGTTCCATCGCGGCGTGCGGCTCACGCAGTGGGCAAACAAGTTGTGGTGGAACGTGGCCCGCCGGCCGCCCCAGATGCCGCCGTAGCCGTGGCGCTCGTAGTCGGTATCGCCCGTTTCGAAGTGGTAGGAGTAGTTCAGCGGCTCCGAAATCAGGTTCCACTGCAGGGTCATCGAGTCGTTGGTGGCGCCGTAGAAGGTGAAGGCCTCGTCCATGCTCCAGCTCATGGTGCAATGGTCAATCACAATATTCTTGCGCTCGGTGCTGCTCAGGGCGTCCTCGTCGCCGTTGCCGTTGGTCATGCCGATGCCGGTTTGCTGCGGGTAAGCATCGCCGGTGCGGAAACGCATGAAGCGGATAATCACGTTGTTGCCGTTCACCGTCACCTGCCGGTCGGCCAAGCAGATGCCGTCGCCCGGCGCGGTCTGGCCCGCAATGGTGGTGTTGGCCGGAATGTTCATCCGGTTGGTGAGGTGAATGGTGCCGCACACCCGAAACACGATGGTGCGGTAGGGAGCCGCCGTGGCCGACTGGCTGATGGCGTAGCGCAGCGTGCCCGGCGTGTTGGTATCGGCCAGGCTGGTCACCTCAAACACCGTGGTGGGCTGCGCCGCGCGGCCGCGGCCGCCCGTCACGAAGCGGCCGGCGCCTTCCACGCCCGGAAAAGCCAGCTGCTGCGCCTGAGCCGGCGCCGTGGCGGCCAGGCCGCTCACCGTGGCCAGCAGCCCCAGTCCCAAACGGACGCGGGCCGAAGAAATAAAGCGAGAGGAAAAAGAAATCATGGCGAAATAATTGGGAGTAGAATAGCAAAAATTACCGGGTCTTACGGCCGCAACGCGACTGCACCGCCCGGTAATTCCCCTATAAATATGACGCCCCAACCGCCCGGCCTGTGCTGCCAGGCGGCTTTTTATTCGCGCAATCGTTGCCGGGAACGATGCCATTTTCGGCCCTTCATCCTACCCTCACGCTACTCCTTCTCAAAAATGGCCGACACCCAGCTGCGCAAGGTGCGGTGGCGCTGGTAGCGCAGGCCGTGCTTGCTGGCCTCGGCCTGAATTTTCGGGAGGTCTTCCTCGTAGAAGCCGCTGAACAGGATGGGCCGGCCGCTGGGCAGCAGGCGGGCATATTCGTGCATGTCTTCGAGCAGCACGTTGCGGTTGATGTTGGCCAGGATGAGGTCAAAAGGCTCCTCATTCGCCAGTGTTTCCACGCCGCCCAGGCGGCATTCGATGTTGTGGCACTGGTTTTCGGCGGCGTTGTCGCGGGCGTTTTCCACCGTCCAGGGCTCGGTATCCACCGCCAGCACCTGGCGGACGCCCAGCATCTCGGCCATAATGGCCAGAATGCCGGTACCGGTACCCATGTCGAGCACGCGCAGGCCTTTATGGTCAATATCGAGCTGGTTTTCAATCATCAAAGCCGTGGTTTCGTGGTGGCCCGTGCCGAAGGACATGCGCGGCATAATCACAATGTCGTAGTCGACGCCCGCCGGCTCGGGGTGGAACGGCGCCCGCACCGATACCCGCTCGGCAATGACCAGCGGCTGGAAGTTCTTCTCCCACTCCGCATTCCAGTTTTGGCGGGTAATGGTGCGGTGCGAGTGGTTGAGGTCGCCAATGCCCGAGTAGCGGGCCATGATTTCCTCCACGGCGTCGGGATTGAAGATGTCTTCGGTGGTGTAGGCCCGGAAACCGTCGTCGGTATCTTCAAAAGTGTCGAAGCCTACTTCGGCCAGCTCGGCCACCAGTATGTCGGCCAGCTCGCGCGGGGCTTCGACGGTCAGTTCAATGAAATCCATTTTTGTGTTAATGAGAAATGAGCATCAGGAACGTCATGCTGAGCGCAGCCGAAGCATGACGTTCTCTTTTCGTCCAACAAAGGTCGCCCAAAAACTCAGGCCCCAATGCCGCGCCACAGGCTGCGCCGCAGTTCGCCGTTGTTGCGCAGCACCTCGCGCAGCGGCCACGCGGCCGAAACCGTGGCCAGGCCCGCCACTAAAATGCGCAGCCACCACCACGGAATAAAGTACAGCAGCGCCGCCAGCACAATGGTGCACAAGCTCATCACTTTAGATGCGTTGTTGCGCAGCGCGCCAAAATCCACTGGTCCAGCCACTGGCTTGGCCTGGTAGAGACTGCCCCACAGCCCCAGGCTGCTGAATGCCGCCGCACTCAGCGGCAGCAGGCCCAGTAGCGGCCAGTGCCGGGCCGGGTACAAGCCCAGCAGCAACACCGCCGACAGCAGGCAGTCGACCAGCACCACCGGCCCCACGATGCGCGCGTACAGCACCAGCAGGCGCGAGGTGAGCCCCAGCCGCTGCAACTCGTTGGCCACAAACGGCCCCAGGTAGCCGTACAGGTTGTTGTTGGCGTAGGTGAAGCCGATGACGGGCATGAAGGCGAAATAGAAAAATCCCTGGTTCTCCATCCTGCCGTCTTCGCCCAGCATGTACAGCCCCGTAACGCTCACCATGCCCACCTTGAAGACCAAGCCCATAAGCAGCGGCATCCAGGTTTTGCGGACGTACACCTTCCACTCCAGCGGCAGGCGGGCCAGGGTGGCGCCGGTAGCCGCGCCGGTTTTGACGGGCAGGTAGCGGGCGCTGAAATAGGGCGCCAGCCAGTAGAGCTGCGCTGCCCACAGCGCCCACGGCAGCAGGGCCATGCCTACGCCCAGCGCCGTGTAGTAAGGCGCCGCGGGGTGCGCCAGCCACCACAGCATCAGGCCCAGGCTCAGGGCGTGCAGGGCCAGCAGCGGGTGCCGCCAGCGCCGCAAGGCCCCCAGCAGGCGCACGTTGAAGCTCAGCGCCGCCGCGCCCAGCACCAGCAGCAGCGTGAAGCCGGGCACCAGTCCCTGCCGCGGCGCCACGGCCACCGCCGCCAGCAGCGCGGCCACGATGATGAGCCGCCGCAGCGTAATCAAATCGAGCAGGAAGGCCGTGAGTACGTTTTGGCGGGCCGATACGGGGAAATGCTCCGGCAGGGGCCGCGTCACGGGCCGCAGCGCGGGCAGGAAATCGACCAGCAGTGCCGAGGCCAACAGGCCGGCATTCACGCCGATGAGCAGTTCGGGCAGCATTTCGGCCACCTTGTCCGAGTTGCTATTACGAAGCAAAAGACCGAAGCCAAGGCCGTAGCCCGTCATTAGCAGCAACAGGAACAGGGCCGAAACGCGCCCCGCCGCGCTTTCGGGCCAGAGCACTGCCTGCAGGCGGCGGCGCAGCAGGTAGGGCAGAAAGTGCCCTAGCGTTGCGTAGTCAGCCATGTCAGGTCCTGGTTGGTGTTGGCGGCGGGGTGAATGAGTTGCAGCAGCGCGTCGCCCAGGAAGGCCTGCTGGCCATTCAGGAAATCTTGCATCGCGCCCCAGTACTTCACCTCGCTCTCGTCGATGACGAGCAGGTGGGTGGCTACCTTCTCGATGTGGGCCAGGTTGTGCGACGACACGAAGGTGAGCGCCTGGGGCCGGTAGCTGTTCAGCAGCGCCAGCACGCTCTCGGCCGAAAACACGTCGAGGCCATTGAAGGGCTCGTCCAGAATCAGCAATTCCGGGCGGTGCAGCAGGCAGGAGGCAATGGCTACCTTCTGCTTCATGCCCGTCGAGAACGAGCTGAGGCGTTTGTGGCGCACGGCGTCGTAGTCTTCCAGCAGGTGAGCTAGCAGGCTCTCAATGCGCGTTTGAGCATCGGGCAGGTCGTAGATGCGGGCCACGAAGCGCAGGTATTCCTCCGGCGTCAGCTGTTCCACCAGATAAGCCTGGTTCACCAGCGCGCCCATGCGCCGCTTCACCGCCACCGGAAACGTCTCGCCCAGCGGCTGCCCGTCGAGCAGAATCTGGCCGCTGCTGGGCAGCAGCACGTTGGTGAGCAGGTTGAACAGCGTGCTTTTGCCGGCGCCGTTGCGGCCCAGCACGCCCACGCACATGCCGGTTTGGGCGGTCAGGCTCAAATCGCGCAGCACGGTTTTAGGGCCGAAGGACTTGGTGAGGTGTTGTAGGGTTAATTCCATTGAACGGTAGAGATATAGAAGCCGTCATGCCGAGCGCAGCCGAGGCATCTCGTGTGCAATAGTAATTGATTTACTGCTGCACGCGAGATGCCTCGGCTGCGCTCGGCATGACGTTCTTTTTGACGCTTTCGCTAGTTTTGTTTGCAGCCGGCAAACGAGCGCACCGTGGTGTAGTGAATACTGAAATCGGCGCGGCTGCGGTCCTTCACCACCAGCAGCACATAATCGGCAAAATCGCGGGCGGGAGCATCGGCCCACAGCCCGGCCTTGTCGGCGAATAGCTTGTTGTTTTCCTTGAAAACCAGCACGTCGGCAAAGGCTTCTTCGGGCTCCACGTACACTGTGCCGTAGCAGTAGCTGCGCCGGGCCGGGTCGGTTTCGAGGTACACTGAGCCGAAGATTTTGCACGGTTCCAGCGGGCCGGCAGCGTGGGTGGCTTTGGCTACCGGGGCTTCAGCTGCCGGAGCTGGCGCAGTGGCCAGCAGGGCCGTGAGCAACAGGGAGAAGAACATCAGAGCAGTGTTGAGTTTTGATTGTTAAGGGTTGAATGTCAAATCCAATGCCGCGTTGTGCTTTTCAACTCAACATTCAACCCTAAAAATTCAACCCTCTTTTAAAACGACTGAATAATCGTCGTGAAATCAGCCGCTTTCAGCGAGGCGCCGCCAATGAGGCCGCCGTCCACGTCGGGCTGAGAGAAAAGCTCGCGCGCGTTCTGCGCGTTGGCCGAGCCGCCGTAGAGAATGGTGGTGTCGAGGGCGGCCTGGGCGTCGTAGGCCCGGGCAATCTGCTCGCGGATGAAGGCGTGCACTTCCTGCGCTTGCGCGCTGGTGGCCGTGCGGCCCGTACCAATGGCCCAAATGGGCTCGTAGGCAACAGTGACCTGGGCAAACTCCTCGTTGCTGAGGTGGAACAGGCCCGCGGCCAGCTGCTGGCCAATGAAATCGAACGTTTCGTCGGCCTCGCGGGTGTCCAGCGACTCGCCCACGCAGAAGATGGGCTTCAGGCCAGCGGCCAGGGCGGCTTTTAGCTTCTGGCTCAGCAGCTCGTCGTCTTCGCCAAAGTACTGGCGGCGCTCCGAGTGGCCCAAAATGACGTACTCGCAGCCCACCGAGGCCAGCATCTTGGCCGAAACTTCGCCGGTGAAGGCACCGCTTTCTTTCTGGTGGCAGTTTTGGGCGCCCAGGTGCAGCTTGCCACCCTGCGGCAGGGCCTGGCCCACGCCCGTCAGGAAGGGGAATGGGGGGCACAGCACCACTTCGGGCCCGGCGCCGTTGGCCTGGTTCAGGCGTACAATTTCTTCTACCAGGGCCAGGCCTTCTTGGTAGGTCAGATTCATTTTCCAGTTGCCGGCAACGAGGTTTTGGCGCATACTAAGCGGGGCGAATTAAGGATGGGAGTTCGTCGCAAAGCTACGGGGCAAACCGCCGGCCGGGCCTAGTGGTTCTGCCGGGCCGCGTTGCGGGCGGCAATCTCGGCCTCGATGGCTTTGGCGGCTTCGTCGCGCAGTTGCCAAGCCGTTTTACGTCCCCCCACGCGCGAAAGCGTGATGCCGAGCACGAGGCACATCACGGCGCCGGCCAGCGCCAACCAACCCAACTCGGGCACTTCGTGCACGCGGGCCACCCACAGCCACGCCAGCGCCCAAGCCACCACCAGCGGAAACACCAGGTCGCGGAACGCCCGACTCATTATCAGGGACAGCCCCACAATCACCAGCAGCAGGACCAATGACAGAGTCACCGACACGCCCTCGGCGGTTTGCCAGCCCAAGTGCCGCAGGCCGAGCGTGATGTTGACTACCGAAGCCACCGAAATCCAACCCAGAAACAGCGAAAAAGGAACCCCCACCCACACCGGCGCGGCTTCGGCGAAGATGCGGCGCCGCACCCGGCCGTAGGCCACAGCCAAGCTGCCGAGGATGAGCAGCATCACACCCACGCCGGGCAAAATCAGCTCGTAGGCAAACAGCACCACCCAGGCACTGGCGCCGAGGCAGGCCAGCGTGAGCGGCTTGGCCACGGCGTCGGGCAACGAGAGCTTGCGCTGCGCGGGCAGCAGCTGCCACACCGAATACACAAGCAAACTCAGAAATATCAGCCCCCAAATGCTGAACGCGTAGCCCGCCGGCGTGAGCAGCGTGGGGTACGTGGCCGACACCTGCCCCATGGTCTGGCCATTGAAGGGGTGGACGTTGGCGTAGTAGTTGATGAAAATAGTGCCCCAAATGGCCAAGGCCGTGAGCCAACGCCAGGCATAGCCGAAAGCGGTGGTGTTGGGAGCAGCGTACTGGTCGGGTGCCGTGACGGTGGAGGGTGGCATTGTGCAGAAGGGTGGGATTTACTACCTACGTGCCAATGAATTAGTTGGATTAGGCCCGTAGCCCCAGTTCGCTCGCCAAAAGCTCTCGTGGCTTCCCTTAAATTCGGAAGCAACGGCCGTCCCTTTGCTTGTGGCGCTGCGCTTGGGGCTACAACGTTACACTTTCTCGGCCAAAAACCGCGCAGTGTGATTGGTATCTTTCAGTTTTACCATGTCTTCCGGGGTGCCTTCAAACAGCAAATGCCCCCCGTTGAGGCCGCCCTCGGGGCCGAGGTCGATAATCCAGTCGGCGCACTTGATGATGTCGACGTTGTGCTCGATGATGAGCACGGAATTGCCCTGCTCGATGAGGGCGTTGAGGGCGCCCACCAACTTGGCAATGTCGTGGAAGTGCAGGCCGGTGCTGGGTTCGTCGAAGATGAACAGTATCTTATCCTGCTGAAGCGTAGCGCCTTTGGTGAGGAACGAGGCCAGTTTCACGCGCTGGGCCTCGCCCCCGCTCAGCGTGTTGGCCGACTGCCCGAGGCGGATGTAGCCCAGGCCAACATCCTCCAGCGGCTTGAGGCGCTCTGCCACTTTGGGCTGGCTCTGGAAGAACTGCACGGCGTCGGACACCGTCATTTCCAGCACCTCGTCAATGCCTTTGTCCTGGAATTTGATTTCCAGAATGTCCTGCTTGAATTTGTGGCCGCCGCAACCTTCGCAGGTCAGGTAAATGTCGGCCATGAACTGCATCTCGATTTTCACCTGGCCTTCGCCCTGGCACACCTCGCAGCGCCCACCGTCCACGTTAAAAGAGAAGTGTGAAGGTTTGAGGCCGCGCGCTTTGGCCAGCGGCTGCTCCGAGAAGAGCGTCCGAATCTGGTCGTAGGCCTTCACGTAGGTGACGGGGTTGGAGCGCGACGACTTGCCGATGGGGTTCTGGTCCACGAATTCGACGTGTGTCACCTGCCCGTTCACGCCGGTGAGGCGGTCAAACTTGCCAGTGCTTTCGCCCGCGCCGCCGCCCAGCATCTTCATCAGGGCCGGCGCCAGAATGCGCTTGATGAGCGTGCTCTTGCCGGAGCCTGATACGCCCGTCACCACGGTCATCACGTTCAGTGGCAGCTTCACGCTCACGTTTTTGAGGTTGTTTTCGCGGGCGCCGGTCAGCTCCAGGGCGTTGCGCCAGGGGCGGCGCACTTTGGGCACGGGCACCTCCAGCCGGCCGCTCAGGTACTGGCCGGTGTAGGTTTCGGTGTCCTGCAGTAGCGCGTCCATGGTGCCCTGAAACATCAGGTTGCCACCGCCGCTGCCGGCCTCGGGGCCGATGTCGATAATCTGGTCGGCGGCTTCCATCATCTTCTCCTCGTGCTCCACCACCACCACGGTGTTGCCGAGCTGCTGCAGGGAGCGCAGCACGCCAATGAGCTGCTCGGCATCCTTGGGGTGCAGGCCGATGCTAGGCTCATCAAGCACGTACATCGAGCCCACCAGCGCCGAGCCCAGGGAGGTGGCCAGCGAGATGCGCTGGCTTTCGCCGCCGCTCAGGGTGTTGCTCAGGCGGTTCAGGGTGAGGTAGCCCAGGCCCACGCGGTTGAGGTAGCCGAGGCGGTTGTTAATTTCGGTCACGAGGCGGTCGGCCACCTTTTGCTCGTGCTCACTCAGGGTCATGTTCTCAAAGAAGGCAAGGGCTTCCGAGATGGGTAGCAGCACGAGGTCGGCAATGCTGCGGCCGTCAATCTTCACGTACTGCGCGTCTTTGCGCAGGCGGGTACCGCGGCAATCGGGGCAGGTGGTGCGGCCTCGGTAGCGGCTTTGC
The DNA here is from genome assembly GCF_015694735.1 of Hymenobacter properus. Classification (GTDB taxonomy): domain Bacteria; phylum Bacteroidota; class Bacteroidia; order Cytophagales; family Hymenobacteraceae; genus Hymenobacter; species Hymenobacter properus. The sequence goes on from NZ_JADQDP010000003.1 coordinate 84,608, forward strand.
AGCACGCGGTACTGGATTTTGTGAGTCTGCTCGCTCACCCACTTGAAGTAGGCGTCGAGGCCCTGGAAGTGCTTGTTGCCGGTCCAGAGCAGGCGCTGCTCGGCCTCGCTCAGTTCATTGTAGGGCCGGTGAATGGGGAAATCGAAGCGGATGCCGTTTTTCAGCAGCGGCTTCAGCCACTCGCCTTGCTTCTCGGTGCGCCAGGGCGCAATGGCGCCCTCGTACACCGTGAGGCTCTTGTCGGGAATCACCAGGTCTTCGTCGATGCCCAGCACCGAGCCGAAGCCTTCGCAGGTCTGGCAGGCGCCGTAAGGGTTGTTGAAGGAGAAGAAGTTGACGCTGGGCTCCTCGAAGGTCATCCCATCCAGCTCAAATTTGTCGGAGAAGGTCCGCACGTCGTCGCCGTTCAGGTGCACCACGCAGGTGCCGTGGCCTTCAAAAAACGCGGTTTGCACCGAGTCCGACATGCGGAACAGCAGGTCCTCGTCGCCGGGCCGCAGCACGGCGCGGTCAATCATGATGTAGACGTCGCCCTTCACCTCGGGCTGCCCCTCCCCTATCAGGTCCTCGATTTGCGAAGTTTCGCCATTAACCACCACGCGGCTGTAGCCTTTTTGCAGCAGCAAATCCAGCTCCTTGCTCATAGGGCGGGTTTTGTCGGCGCGGTGCAGTGGGGCCAGAATCATGGCCTTGGTGCCCTCAGGCTGCGCGCCCAGAAAGTCGACCACGTCGGCCACGTTGTCTTTGCGCACCTGCTCGCCGCTCACGGGCGAGTACGTGCGGCCCACCCGCGCAAACAGCAGCTTGAGGTAGTCGTAAATCTCGGTGCTGGTGCCCACCGTCGAGCGGTTGTTCTTGATGCTAACCTTCTGCTCGATGGCAATGGCTGGCGAGATGCCGCGGATGTAGTCCACGTCGGGCTTGTCCATGCGCCCCAGAAACTGGCGGGCGTAGCTGCTCAGGCTCTCCACATACATGCGCTGGCCTTCAGCATATAAGGTATCGAAGGCGAGGCTCGACTTGCCCGAGCCGCTCAGGCCCGTGACGACGATGAACTGGTTGCGCGGCAGGGCCACGCTGAGGTTTTTAAGGTTGTGAACCCGGGCGTTTTTGATGAGAATGAATTCGCGCGGGTCGAGGGCATCAATGGCGTTGTCGGCCGGGGCCGACACCTGCAAAGCGTCTTTTTTGGGCATAAACGAGCTAACAGCAAAACCGGGTCCGAAGGTTTCGGCCGCGGGCATTTGCCGGGAGCGCGAAGGTACGGCCGGGGCGAGGGGCTGAATAAATTGTTTTAAATAATTGAAGCGGCTCAACCACCTGCGTACCATTGCACCCTCACTCCTTTTTTATGCCCACTCCTACCCGCCTAGCCCTGGCCGCTTTCGCCGCCGCGCTGCTCAGTCTCCCCAGCGCCTGCGCCCAACCCGGCCGCCCCAATCTTACCGGCGACTGGGTGGGCACGCTCGGCCCACTGGAGCTCACGGCCCACCTCACCGACCCGGCCACCGGGCCGCGCACGGCCACGCTCGACATCCCGGCCCAGCACGCCCAGGGCCTGACGCTGCAGTTCACCGCGCCCAACGACAGCGTGTACCTGCGCCTTACCAATCCTGTGGTCGCGCAGTTTGCCGGCCGCCGCTCGGCCGACGGCCAGCAGCTGGTGGGCCAGTGGCAGCAGGGGCCGCGCACGTTTCCGCTCACCCTCAGCCGCGGCAAGGACGCCGCTACAAAAGCGCCCCCCAAACGTCCGCAGACGCCCAAGGCGCCTTTCCCCTATCAATCTACCGACATCACGTTTAAAAATGAGAAGGCCGGCATTACGCTGGCTGGCACCTACACCGTGCCCGCGGGCAAAGGCCCGTTTCCGGCCGTAGCACTGCTCACCGGCTCGGGGCCCGAAGACCGCAACGAAACCATATTGGGCCACCAGCCCTTCGCCGTGCTGGCCGACTACCTCACTCGCCACGGCGTGGCCGTGCTACGCTTCGATGACCGGGGCGTGGGCCAGAGCGGCGGCACGCTGCAAGGCACCACCAGCGCCGACTACACCACCGACGCTCAAGCGGCCCTGGCCTGGCTGCGCGCCCAACCCGGCGTGAAAAAAAACCACACGGGGCTGCTGGGGCACAGCCAGGGCGGCACGGCGGCAATTGGCGCAGCCGGCCAGCAGGGCGGGCCCGATTTTCTGGTGTTGCTGGCCGCGCCGGCCTTGCCCGGCGATGAGTTGATTGTGCAGCAAGTGCTAAGCCTTGCTAAAGTGAGCGGCGTTGATGCCGTACAGCTGCTGTACGTGGAACGGGCGCAACGGCAAGTTATAGAAGTAATTGAGCAGAACCCGAATGATGAGCAAGCCCGTGCAAAGCTGCGGCCCCTCCTGAACTACGGCCAATCAACCGACCCGTCCTTCCTCGCGCAGGTGGAGTCGCAGATTGACGTAGCCACTTCGCCCGATTACCGCCACCTGCTGGCCGACCGCCCCGCCCAAACGCTCGCCAAGGTGCACTGCCCGGTGCTAGCCCTCGGCGGCAGCAAAGACCGGCAAGTGCCCGCCCCGCAAAACTTAGCTGCCACGGCCGCCGCCCTCAAAACCGCTGGCAACCGCGACGTGACCGTGAAGGAACTACCCGACCTCAACCACCTTTTCCAGACCGCCGGCACCGGTGGGCCGGAGGAATACGGGACTATAGAAGAGACTTTTTCGCCGTCTGCGCTTCAGCTAATTGGTGATTGGATAGCACAGCACACCCGGAAGTAGCGAGGTATATTTTTAAAATTTTCCTGCTAAAGCTCGCTATCCCAGAGCGGGCTTTTTGCTTAATAATTGATTATTTCAAAGCCGCTCATTTGGCTTCTGTCAAAACTTATGTTGTACTTTTTAGTATAAATTTGCCTCAGTAAGCTATTCGATACGCGTTTTTATTGTCCGATTCCATGACAAGATTTATACAAGCCGCATTATTTTTTCTGGCTTCGATTATCCAATTCTCAGTTGCGGTAGCCAACCCGCTGGCTCCGACACCCCTCAATGGGCAATGGCGCGGCCCTCTGAAACTGCTGGGGGGCGAAATCAACATCGTCATCACCATTGTGCCACTCACCAACGGCACTTACTACGCCGCCCTCGACGCGCCGCAGCAGCGCATCAGCCGCATGCCGGTGGAGGTGGAGGTGAAAGACGACAACCTCACCCTGCGCATTGAGCAGGCGGGCAGCAGCTTCGTGGGCAAGATTCAGGACAACGGTGCCACCTTCAGCGGCACCTGGAAGCAGCCCGGCGTGACGGCCCCCATGGTGCTGAAGCAGGCAACTGCTTCTACCCAGGCCGCTACCAAGTTCAAGGCCACGCCGCCTTATCGTCAAACCGACATCACCTTCACCAACCCCGTCACCAAGCACCGCCTGGCCGGCACTCTCACCGTGCCCGCCGGCGAAGGCCCGTTTGCGGGCGTGGTGCTGCTGTCCGACTCGGGCCCGCAAAGCCGGGAGGTGGAAGTGCCCGGCTACCGCATGTTTGGCCAGCTGGCCGACTACCTCACCCGCCACGGCGTGGCCGTGCTGCGCTTCGACGACCGGGGCGTGGGCAAATCGGGCGGCACCTACGCCAGCGCCACCACCGCCGACCTGGTGACCGACGCCCAGGCGGCGCTGGCTCAGCTGCGGGCTACCCCGCTGGTGGCGGCGCACCGCGTGGGGCTGCTGGGGCATGGCGAAGGCGCCAACGTGGCCCTGCTAGCGGCGGCTGGGGCCGGCCGGGCGCCGGCGTTTGTGGTGTCGTTGGCGGGCTACGGGCAAACAGGCTACGACGTGCTGCTGCGTCAGCAGGGCGAAATCATGCGCCTCATCGGGGCCGACCCGGCACAGGTGAAAGCCGCACAGGAAGTGTACCAACGCACGGTGAGCATCATTCGCCAAACGCCCGACAATGCCGCGGCGCGCACCAAGGTGGCCGCCCTGCTGGCGGGCGCCAACCTGGGCCTCGACGGCAGCATGGCCCGCGCCCGCGCCGTGCAGCTCACCTCGCCCTGGGCGCGTTATTTCTTCGATTTCGACCCGCAGGCCAAGCTCGACAAGGTGCAGTGCTCGGTGCTGCTGCTCAATGGCACGGCCGACCTGCAGGTATCGGCCCGGCGCAACATGACGCCGCTCTACAAGGCCCTACGTCACGCCAAGCGCACGGCCACCTCCTACAAGCTCACCGGTGTCAACCACCTGTTTCAGGCCCCGGCGGCCGCGTGGCCGCTGGTGAATGGGGCCCCGCAAGCCGTTTTTTCGCCCGAGGCATTGAAGCTCGTACACAGCTGGGTGGCCCGCGAAACCACGCCACCCGGCGGCCCTTTGCCCGTGACCGTGAAGCGCCCCGGCCCTTCGCGCAAGGTGAACCGCACGCCCAGCACCAACCGCACCCGCAGCTAGGCCGGGCCACGCCCTCTTCGGAGTAGCGGGAATGATGAATTTATTTCTATCATTGCGCAGCAGCCGGCCTAACGGGCTGGCTTTCTGCCTTGCCTCTACCCACTCGGGCCACTTGGCGGCCCTGCCCCCTTATGGCACCTACTCCCCCGCCCCGGCCTTCACGCACCTGGGACGACTCGGCCCCGATGCGCTGGGTGCGGCGCTCCTTTGGCTATTCGCGCAGCGAAGCGCGGGGCCTGGCGGGGCTGCTGCTGCTCATGCTGCTCACCATTGTGGCCCCCATTCTACTGCGGCCGGAGCTGCCCACCTACCTGCCCGCCGCCGACCAAAAGGGCCTTGATGAGCTAGCCGCCCAATTGAAGGAACACCGCACGGTGGAGCAGGGCTACGCCACCCGCTACCCGAAACGCGACTACCAAAAGCTAGAGCGCAATGAGTCGCGGTTCCCAACCGTGCCCCAGGTGCCCCTCAGCCCTTTCGACCCCAATGCCCTCACGGCCGAAGGCTGGGAGGCGCGGGGCGTGCCTCACTTTGTGGCCGCCCGCATCGTGAAATACCGCGAGGCCGCCGGAGGCTTCAAGGCCAAGGCGCAAGTGAAAAAGATGTACGGGCTGGAGGATTCCGTGTACCAGCGCCTGGCCCCTTTCATGCAGCTGCCCGATGAGGCCCCCAAGCGCGAGCGGCCCGACTACGCCGCCGGCCGACCCGGTCCCGATGGCAGGTTTCCGGCCTTTGCCGCCAGCGAAGCAGCGCCCTCAAAATTCCCCCGCAAGCCTCGCAACCTGCAGCCCTTCGACCTGAACCTGGCCGATACCACGCAGCTGATGCAGATTCGCGGCATCGGCTCCGGCCGGGCCAAATGGGTGGTAAAGTACCGCAACCAGCTGGGTGGCTACGTACGCGAAGACCAGCTGGACGAGGTGTTTGTGCTGCGCGACGCGCCCGACCTGCGCGACAGCCTCAAGAAATACACCTTTGTGGCACCTGGCTTCACGCCCAGAGCCGTGAATCTGAACACGGCCACCTTCGATGAACTGTATTTGCAGCCCTACATAGGCAAGCCACGGGCGCGCCTCATTGTGGCCTATCGGCAGCAGCATGGGCCTTTCAAATCGGTGGAAGATTTAAAGCAAGTTCCGGTTCTCAAGCCCGCCGATATTGAGAAGATGCGGCCCTACGTGCGCGTTGAGTAGCTGCCGTGCTGAACCCGGCCACAGGGTCCGACGGATTTTCAATTAGCGCTAGCCCAGCGAAAGACGGCCCAAGCAATGAAGCCAACAGGGCCTCCGGGCGACTACCGGCATATTGCAGCTCCACCATAATGCACTATTTAAACGGCTCTTTATCCAGCCGATAAGCCGAGGCCTTTTGCCAACAATTCCGGTGTAAATCAAGTATTACTAGCCCGCTCAAACTCCCGCGCGCTATGACCGACGATTTTACCACTTCCCCCGCTGGTTCCGACGAGTTGCCGTCTAATGACGGCCGCCGCACATTCATGAAGCAAGCTTCAGGGCTGCTGGGGCTGGCCCTGGCCCCGCCGCTGGTGAGCCAGGCCGAGCGCCTGACCGCCATGTCAAAAAAGGTGGAGGGCGTGACCGAAATGCGTCTAAAAGTTAACGGCACGGTACGCACCTTCAAGGCTGAGCCGCGTGTGAGCCTGCTCGACGCGCTGCGCGAAAAACTCGACCTCACCGGCTCGAAAAAGGGCTGCGACCACGGCCAGTGCGGCGCCTGCACCGTGTTGGTGGACGGCCGCCGCGTTAACAGCTGCCTCATGCTGGCCGTGATGGCGCAGGGCAAGGAAATCACCACCGTGGAAGGGCTGGCCAAAGGCGAAGAGCTGCACCCGCTGCAGCAAGCTTTCCTCGACCACGACGGCTTTCAGTGCGGGTACTGCACGCCAGGCCAGCTCATGTCGGGCGTGGCCTGCATCAAGGAAGGCCACGCCAAAACCGACGGCGATGTGCGCGAGTGGATGAGCGGCAACCTCTGCCGCTGCGGCGCCTATCCCAACATTGTGGCCGCTATTCGGGAAGTGGAGAAGAGCGGGTTTAAGGGGTAATTAGTTGTCGGTTGCTCGTTGTTAGTTGTCAGCACAAGCCAGACCATTTTCAACGCTCTAACAACTGACAACAAGCAACTAACAACTAGCCTAATGAACAACTTCTCCTACCTCCAGACCAGCCAGGCCAAAGACGCCACCGCCGCCGTGGCCGGTACCAAAGGCGCGGCCTTCATTGCGGGCGGCACCACGGTGCTCGACTTGATGAAGCTGAACGTGGAAAACCACAGCCAGCTTGTCGATATTAATATGGTGCCCTTTAAAGGCATTGAGCAGACAGCTGACGGGCTGCGCATCGGCGCGCTGGAGCGCATGAGCGACGTGGGCGAGCACCCGCTGGTGGTGCAGAACTACCCGGTGATTTCGCAAGCCCTGCTGCTGGCCGCCTCGCCGCAGCTGCGCAACATGGCCAGCATCGGCGGCAACCTGCTGCAGCGCACGCGCTGCGGCTACTTCCGCGACGTGGCGTTTCCATGCAACAAGCGCAATCCCGGTTCGGGCTGCCCGGCGCAGGAGGGCGAAAACCGCAACCTGGCCATTCTGGGCGGCAGCAAAGCCTGCATCGCCACCCACCCCGGCGACCTCGGCGTGGCCCTGGCCGCCCTCGATGCCGTGCTATTGCTGGAAAACGCCAAGGGCAAGCAGCGCCGCGTGCCGTTGGTCGATTTCCACGTGGTGCCCGGCAACACGCCCCAGCGCGAAACCGTGCTGGAACCCGGTGAGCTCATCGTATCAGTGACGGTGCCGGCGGCAGCCCACGCCCGCAAATCCAAGTACCTGAAGGTGCGCGACCGGGCCTCCTATGCCTTCGCGCTGGCTTCGGCAGCCGTGGGGCTCGACGTGCAAAGCGGGCAGATTCGTTCGGCGCGGGTGGCGCTGGGCGGCGTGGGCACCAAGCCTTGGCGCTCGGTGGCCGCTGAGAAAATACTTACCGGCGCGCCAGCAACGGAGGCTACGTTTCGGGCAGCAGCGGCCGCCGCCCTGCGCGATGCCCAGCCCCGTGAGCAAAACCGCTTCAAGGTGGAGCTGGCGCAGAATACGCTGGTGCGGGCGCTGCTGGAGCTGTCGGCGGCATAGGCACCATAGAACGTCTTCAAAGCGCAGCGAAGCATCTCGCTTGCATTGCTAATCCAGTCTTTTGATTTACTACCACAGGCGAGATGCTTCGCTGCGCTCTGCATGACGGCCTGCTGGGTCGTCCCAACCAATCCAAATGGTCATGGAAAACGAACCCGCTTTTTTCGAAACCTCCCCGACGCCCGGCGTGGTAGGCAAGCCGCTGAACCGCGTGGACGGCCGGGACAAGGTGATGGGCAAGGCCAAATACTCGGCCGAGTACCCGCTGCCGGGCCTGGTGTACGGCGTGCTCAAAACCAGCGACATCGCCAAAGGCCGCGTGCAGAGCATCGACACCAGCCTGGCGATGAAGGAGCCCGGCGTAGTTCAGATTCTTACGCACCTCAACCTGCCCAAACTGGCCAAAACGCCCAACGACCCCGAGGGCAAAAAGGCCATTGGCGCCCCCATGGGCTTTTTACCCATGACTTCGGACGTCATTCATTACGCTGGTCAGCCGGTAGCGCTGGTGGTAGCCGACACGTTTGAGCGTGCTACTCAGGCGGCCGCGCTGGTACGGGTGAACTACGCCGCCGAGGCGCCTATTGCCGCCTATACCGACAAGCGCGCCCGGCTGTTCAACCCCGAGAAAATTCAGGACGGCAAGCAGGATGGCTACACCCGCCGTGGCGATGCGCAAGCGGCCCTGGCCAGCGCCCCCATCAAGCTAACGGCCACCTATACCCACGCCATCAACCACCACAACCCCATGGAGCCGGGCGCCACCACCGCCATTTGGGAGGCGCCCGACCGCGTGACGGTGTACGAGTCGACCCAGGGCGTGACGCGCACGCAGAAGGCGCTGGCCGCCTACCTGGGCCTACCGCAGGACCAGGTGCGCGTCATCACCAAGTTTCTGGGCGGGGGCTTTGGCTGCAAGGGCTCGTGCTGGCCGCACACGGTGCTCACGGTGCAAGCCGCCAAGGCCGTGGGACGGCCGGTGAAGCTGGTGCTCTCGCGCAAGCAGCAATTCACCAGCATGGGCCACCGCGAAGACCAGACCCAGACGCTGACGCTGGGCGCGAGCAAAGAAGGCAAGCTGCTGGCGCTCATTCACGAGAAAACCTCTACCACCTCGCCCTGGGATAATTACGCCGAGGCCAACAGCAAAATCATCAACCTTCTCTACGACAGCCCCACGTTCGAGTCGCACTACGAGTTGGGCCGGGCCAACGTGATGACGTCGACCTTCACCCGCGCCCCCGGTGAGGCGCCGGGTTCCTTCGCCATTGAGTGCTCGATGGATGATTTGGCTTACCAGTTGGGTATCGACCCCATTGAAATTCGCCTGCGCAACTACGCCGAGAAAGACCCCAGCACCGGCCAGCCCTGGAGCAGCAAAAGCCTGCGCCAGTGCTACGCCCGCGGCGCCGAGCTGTTCGGCTGGAGCAAGCGCAACCCCAAAGCCGGCGCCACCCGCAACGGCCGCCTGCTGGTGGGCTACGGCATGGCCACGGCCAGCTACCCGGTGCACAACTCGCAGGGCACAGCCCGTGTGCGCCTCTACGCCGACGGCCACGCCGTGGTGCAAGCGGGCGCCACCGACCTGGGCACCGGCACCTACACCGTGATGACGCAGGTGGCAGCCGACTCGCTGGGCCTGGCGCCCGACAAAATCCGCTTCGAGCTGGGCGACACCAAGCTGCCCACCGCGCCCAATTCGGGCGGCTCGGTGGCGGCGGGCACGGTGTCGTCGTCCGTCTACATGGCCGCGCAAGACGTGTGGGAACGCCTCACCAAAGTGGCCATCAAAGACCCCAAATCGCCGCTCTTCCAAGCCAAAGCCGAAGACGTTACCGCCGAAAATGGGCGGTTGCAATTGAAGAAAGACGCCGCCAAAGGTGAACATTTCATGGCCCTGATGAAGCGCGCTGGAATGGACGATATCGAAGGTAGTGGCCAGGGCAAATACGGCGCCGGCTACGAAACCGGCCGCCCCAGCAACCCCGCCGGCCCCCAAAACAACACCGAATCGGAGGCCAAGCACTCTATGCACTCCTTCGGCGCGCACTTCTGCGAGGTGCAGGTCGACCCCGATTTGGGCACTGTGCGCGTGACGCGCTGGGTGAGCGTGCACGGCGCCGGCCGCATTCTCAACGCCAAAACGGCCCGCAGCCAGATTATCGGCGGCAGCATTTTCGGCATCGGCGCGGCCCTGATGGAGGCTACCGCCCGCGACCCGCACTACGCCCGCTACACCAACGCCGACCTCGGCGACTACCACATTCCCGTGAATGCCGACATTCCGGACATGACCGTAGAGTTCATCGACGAGCACGACCCATACATAAACGCCATGGGTGTGAAGGGCATCGGCGAAATCTCCATGGTGGGCGTGACGGCTGCCGTGGCCAATGCTGTGTTCCACGCCACCGGCAAGCGCGTGCGCGACTTGCCCATTACGCCGGACAAGATTTTGAGCACGAAGTCGGTGTAATTTTATCCAGCTGTTGGTTTATCCAGCTGTCATCCTGAGCGCAGCGAAGGACCTTCTCACGCTTAAACAGTAGCTGTTCAGTCGTGACAAGTTCCTTCGCTGCGCTCAGGATGACATCCGTTCCTTAAATGCTTACTCCTCACGCTTCTATCGCCCTGCTGCTGCTGGCCGCCGGCGCCTCCACCCGCATGGGCCGGCCGAAGCAGTTGCTGCCTTACCGCGGCCGCACCCTGCTCCGCCACGCAGCCGAAACAGCAGCGGCCAGCGGCTGTGCCCCGCGCCTGCTGCTCACCGGCGCCCTCCACGCCGAGCTACTTCCGGAAGTCGATGGATTGGGTTTTGCCGTTCACCGCAACCCCAATTGGGCCACAGGCATGGGTAGTTCCATCGCGGCAGGCCTGCAGGCGCTGGAGGCCGAACACCCCGACCTGACGGCCGTCGTGGTGATGCTCTGTGACCAGCCTTTGCTTTCGGCGGAGGTGTTGCAAGAGCTTAGGCAGCAATTTCTAACTACTGGGCAAGCGGTAGTGGCTTCGGCCTACGCCGGCACCCGGGGGGTGCCGGCGCTGTTTGCGCGCAGCGTGTTCGATGAGCTGCGGGCCTTGGACGGGGCTGCCGGCGCCCGCCACCTGCTGCAGCGCTACGTGCACTTGCCCGCCGTGACGTTTGCCGGTGGCGCAGTCGATGTCGACACAGCGGAAGATTATGTTGCTCTGTGAGGGCAAATGCCGATTTTTATCTGGTACTTCCCGGCATGAATAGAACGCTACCCACTTCTGCCCTGCCGCTGCTTGCGGTTGGCCTGCTTTCATTGGCCAGCTTGGCCGGTTGCGGCAAAAAATCTTCTCCCTCTCCTACCGCTGCCACGGCCAAACTCTCCATTAGCCGCCTGCAAACCGACGCCACCAACAGCATGGCCTACGTGCAGGTGAAACGGACCAGCGGCACGCCGTCCTACTTGCTCAAGGTGGGGGGCAACACCGATTCCTACGGCGGAACGGCCGAGGTGACCCCGCCGGCCGAATTTCCCACTGGTGAATACACCTTCCGGGTTTGGTACCCCAATGTCGTAGTGAACCCATATTACCCCTACAACCCCGCGCCTCGCGGCAAAATCCACACCGACCTCATCGTGAACGGGTCGGTGAAAGCCAGCCTAGACCTCGACGCGGCCCGGCCCAATTTTGAGCGAGACACTTGCTCGCGCACCATTACCGTGCAGGTTCAGTAAGCGTCCGCACCAACTTTAATTCATCAATTCGCCCGTCGTCCCGCTCGTGCACCCACGGCCGGGCGGCGGGCTTTTTTTGCTACTTCGTGCCCGACTCCAACTTGCGCAGCTTGTCGGCCCGCCAGGTGGTGATGGCCACCACCAGTAGCGTCATCAGCCCGCCAAACACCACCGAGCGCACCGTGCCCAGTAGCCGCGCCGCCGTGCCGCTCTCAAAGGCCCCAATCTCGTTGCTGGAGCCGATGAAGATGTTGTTCACCGCCGACACCCGCCCTTTCATGTACTCCGGCGTGTACACGTGAATGAGCGTGGAGCGTACAATCACCGACACCGAGTCGAACACGCCCGTCATAAAGAGCAGGAACAGCGACAGGTAAAAGTTTTTCGATAGCGCGAAGCAGATGGTGGCCAGCCCAAAACCCGCCACCGCACCCAGCAGCTTCAGCCCGGCCTTGCGCTTCAGCGGGTAATAGGTCAGGAAAATGGCCATCAGCACCGAGCCAATGGCCGGCGCTGCCTCCAGTTGCCCGAAGCCGCGGGCGCCCACTTTCAGAATGTCGGAGGCGAACACCGGCAGCAGCGCTACCGCCCCTCCAAATAGCACCGCAAACATGTCCAGCGACAAAGCCGCCAGCACCAGTTGGTTGCCAAAAATGAAGCGTAGGCCGCTCAGCACGCTGTCTTTCAGGTTCAGGCGTTCGCCTTCCATGGGCGGCAGTGGCCGGTCGGCAATGCGCGCAAACTGCACCAGCCCCAGCACCAGCAGCCCCAGCCCCACCGCGTAGGACCAGGCCACGCCCAGCGGCTCAATGAGAAAACCGCCCAGCGCCGGCCCCAGCACCGCCGATGCCTGATAGGTAGTGCTGTTCCAGGTAATGGCGTTGGGCAGCAGCGCCCTATCGGGCAGCAGCTGCGGCATAAACGAAAACAGCGCCGGCCCCATGAAGCCCCGCGCTAACCCGCTCACAAAAATCACGGCGTACAGCGGCAGCGTGTAGAGCGACCCTTTAGCCAACAGCCCGATACCGTAGGGGCTGGCCAGCGCCGCCAACGCCGCCGCGCACAGCACCAGCACGGCCAACGCCAGCACCACAATGCGCTTCCGCCGCACAGTATCGGCCACGTAACCGGCGTAAAGCGACACCACGATGCTCGGAATGGCCTCCGACAGCCCAATGAGGCCCAGTGCCAGTGGGTCGCCGGTGAGGTGGTAAATCTGCCAGCTCACTACCAGGCCCTGAATGCGCGTGGCTACGGTGAGCAGCGTGCGGGTCGAAACCAAGCGGCGAAAATCGGGCACGCGCAGGGCCGCGTATGGGTCGTGGGCCGGAGCCGAATCAGCAGAAGGCAGCATGGATAACGTAGAAAGGACGCTTTACGGCGCGTGCCCGCAAAAGTAGCCCCCGCCGGCCCAGCCTTTGGGCACAGCCCCACCTTGCGCTTACCTTGTAAACTGACTCTCACCGCTCATCCGGCCCATGTCCAATTTCGGCCTCGAAATCACTCCGCGACCCGACCTGCCCGCCATTGTGGCCCGCTGGCAGCGCGAAATCACAGCGCCCGAGTTGCAGGCTGGCTACCAGGCCATCCTGGCCGCGGCCGATGCGCTCGGCTGCGGGCGCTGGCTGCTCGACCTGCGCCGCCGCGACGAAGTCGTCTCAGCCGAAATCAATCAGTGGGTCGAGACCGAATTCTTCCCGCTGCTGCCTGGCCGCTATGCCGCGCCGGTGCGCATTGCCTTTCTCATCTCGCCCCTGCGCGCCGCCCGACAGTCACAGGCCAGTTCGGTAGCCGCCATCAGCGCCGCTACCCGGCCTGAGCACGGCTACCACACCAAAATTTTCACCGAAGAAGCAACTGCCTATCAGTGGTTAGGAGCCTAAATTCAGCTTTTTGAAAAATTAAAAAATATTTTTGAAACTTTTTTCAGATTTTTTATTCCCAAAAAATGCGCTAGTACGTTGTAGATGAAGTTTTGCGGAAGGTTGCTTGCTTTTACCTACAGAATTTTGGCATTTTTTCGTTGAGGGGTATTGCGCAAGTGCTTTTCGTTATTCTACATTTGGAACGATTCTAGCGGGTAAAAATCCCGACTACCGGTCGCTCCCAAAATTTTTCTCGGTAACTGCATACTATGGCATAAAGCTCTACGTTCCCTTATTCCGTAGCCCTTTATGGACCTCTTGCAACCGAGCGACTCCGCGCTCATCTCGCTCTACCTGGCTGGCCAGGAATCCGCCTTCGCTATCCTGCTGGAGCGGCACCGCAGTCGTGTGTTCACGACCATCCTCCTAATCGTGCGCGACGAGGACGTGGCCGAGGACCTGTTGCAGGACACCTTCATCAAAGCCATTCACACCCTTAAAGGCGGGCGCTACAACGAAGAGGGCAAGTTTGCCCCCTGGATTTGCCGCATTGCCCACAACCTGGCCATCGACTCGTTCCGCCGCGGCAAGCGCACGCCCCACGTGAGCCTCAGCGACAACGACCGGTTGAGCAACACCCTCACCCTCGCCGACGACGGTCCGGACGACATCCTGGCCCGCGAGGAAACCCATACCCGCCTTCGGGCGTTAATTCAGGAACTGCCCGCCGCCCAAAAGGAGGTGCTGCTGATGCGCCACTACGGCGACATGAGCTTCCAGGAGATTGCCGACGCAACCGGCGTTAGCATCAACACGGCCCTGGGCCGGATGCGCTATGCGCTGATAAACCTGCGGAAGAAAATGACCGCAAACACCCTCGATTATGATTCAAACCTTACCCCATTCGACACTGCTCCAGTATGTGTACAACGAATTGCCTCCTGAAAGGCAGCGCGAGGTAGAGGAGGCGTTGCAGCACGACCCGGAACTGGCAGCCACGTGCGCCGACCTCCTTTTGGCCCAGCGGGCTCTCGACGGCGTTCGCCTCGAGCCGCGGGCCCGAACCTCCGAGGCCATTTTGCGCTACTCGCGTACTTTTTTAGCCAAATCCTAAGTCCGTTCAATTTCCTCTGGCACCCGCTGCAGCCCCTGCGCCGGCCCCGGAAACAACGGAGTTAGAAAATCTTATTTATAACTGAGAACGGTCATGCCGGGCGCAGCCGAGGCATCTCGCGTGCAGTAGTAATCCTGATAATTGGATTTGCTATTAGACGCGAAATGCTTCGGTTGCGCCCGGCATGACCGTTTACTTTTGTGGAGTACCCAACCCAACGCCATGCGCCGCGCCGACCGATTTCAGTACTTCATCGACTACTTCACCACCAACTTTCCGGAGCCCAAAACCGAGCTGGTTTACGGCAACCCCTACGAACTGATTGTGGCCGTGGTGCTGAGCGCGCAGTGCACCGACAAGCGCGTGAACATGGTGATGCCACCGCTGCTGCAGCAGTTTCCAACAGCCGCGCACCTCGGCGCCGCCTCGGCCGAGGAAATCCTGCCCTTCATCAGCAGCATCTCCTACCCCAACAACAAGGCCAAGCACCTGGCCGGCCTGGGCCGCATGCTCACCGAAGACTTCGGCGGCGAAGTGCCCAGCCAGCTTGATGAGCTGCAACGCCTGCCTGGCGTGGGCCGCAAAACTGCCAACGTGGTGGCGTCTGTCATTTATAACCAGCCTACCATGGCGGTCGATACGCACGTGTTCAGGGTGTCGCACCGCATCGGGCTGGTGCCCAAAACGGCTACTACACCACTGGCTGTGGAGAAAGGCCTGGTGAAATACATCCCGGAAGACGTGATTCCCAAAGCGCACCATTGGCTCATTTTGCACGGCCGCTACATCTGCGTGGCACGCTCGCCTAAGTGCAGCATTTGCCCACTGGCTCCCAGCTGCGCCTACTTTGAGAAGCATTTCGGCAAAGCTGCGGCTTACGTTCCATTGCCCGGAGAATAGGGCCATAGGCAACTTGCGCAACCGCAAAATCAAAATTCACCCTCAGTTTTAGCACACAAAGTTCAATTCAAGGTACAAGGCCGCACAAAGGCCGCGACCGGCAGTACAAAACTATTGTGTTGCCTTTTCGAGCACCTGCTGCACTGTTGCCGCGAGTTGTTGGCGGTCGAATTCCTGAATAGCTAAGTGCTGGCCTCGCTTTCCGGCAGTCGCCAGCTTATCTGGTTGGCCAAGCAAAGCGCGCAATTGCCCCACCAACGCCTCGGCATCGCCAGCGGGCACGTACCAGCCGCAGCCGTGTTGCTCGACCAAGGACTTTGTCCATCCCCGGTTGGTGACGATGACGGGCGTACCCACCGCCAGCGAGTCGTAAAGCTTGGCAGGCGAATTAGTATCCAGCACCGGCATGTCCAGAAACGACACCACCGACACCGCTGCCAGCGCAAACCAGTTGAATACCTCGTGCCGTGCCTGCCCGCCCACCAGCCGGATGCGCCCCGGCCAGCGCGCCGCCGCCGCCGCAACCAGCGGCTCGTAAAACCCATGGCCCAAAAACAGCCACACTGCCTCCGGCTCAGTCGCAGCCATAGCTTCGGCGGCGGCCACCAACGTGGGGATGTCATTGGCCCGGCCGAATGTGCCAGCGTATAGAATGACTTGCATGCCGGCCAGGCCCTGCTCCCGGCGGAGCTTCGCCACCGTTTCCGGCGTAGCCCGGGCCGCTAGCTCCAAATCAGTCCCATTAAGCACGGTCGTGACTTTTTCGGGCGCAATGCCCAGTTCGGTTACGTAGCGCGTCATGTCGGGCGAGAGCGGCAAAACGTGCCGGGCGCTTTGGTACAGGCGCTTCTCCAGCCGAAACAGCTGCTGCCGGGCCAGCGCCGTGGGCACCGCCCCCATGGCAATAGGAAATGACGGCCACAAATCCTGCACTTCAAACACCCACGGCACCCGCCGCCAGCGCGCCACCTGCGCCGCCGCCCAGGCGGCCGTGAGCGGCGTGCTAATGCCCCAAATCACGTCGGGCTTGTCAATTCGCAGACCCTCACGCACTGCCCAGGCGGCGTACTGCGCAAAAGCCAAAGCCCGCCGCGAGGGCCCCATTTTATTCTCGTAAGGCACTTGCGCCTCGCGCAATTCCACCCCGGCCGGCACCCACAGAAACTCATGGGTGAGCTGCTGGGGCTTCCAGGCCGGCGTCGTCAGCAGCGTCACCCGGTGCGTGCGGGCCATGTGCGCCAGCAGCGTATAGTGCCGGCTAGTGGCCGGGCAGTCGGGGCTGGTGTGGTACTGGCTGAAAACGGCGATGTGCATGCCTTAATGAAAGTCTGTCATCCTGAGCGCAGCGAAGGACCTTTCCACGTCGAACATTAGATGTTCAGCAGTGATAAGGTCCTTCGCTGCACTCAGGATGACAACTCTATAATTTTTGCCATTACTCGTGCATGGGCCGGTAGTGCGACTCGTTCAGGATGCGCTGGGCATTCTTCTCGGCCATCAGGCGGCCCAGCGTCACGTCGGGGTGCTGCGCCACGTACCTGCGCACAATTTGCAGGCCCACCCACTGGCCCACCCGGCCAGGGCAGGTTTTGTCGATTTCGGGCACGTTGGGCCGCTCGCCCACGTACTTCTGCAGTAGAAAGGGCGTGGTCGAATACAGCAAGTTTTTTTCCAGGAAATGGCCCCACACCCGGGGTTCATTGGCTTCCAGGCCCACCATTTCGCGCTGGGTGTAGCCCATGAGCAGCGAATCGGGGGCGCAGGGCAGCATCTGGCTGGCAAAGTAGAGGGCCTTGCCTTCGTGCACCATGGCGTCGAGCATGGTGTTGGCGGTCAGTTCGTGGCGGTTGTATTTGCTCGATACGTTATGCGCCAGCAGCGGCAGTAGTCCAGCGGGCGTGTAGCGGCGCAGCATGTACTGGGGCAGGTCGGGCCGCTTGCTGGCTTTGGGGCCGGCAAACCAATCCAAGCTCATCACCAACAGGCTGTCGTTGACATAAATATCCTTGGCCAGAAAACCGCTTACGTAGGTGTTGGCGGGCGGCACCCGGAAATCGGGGAAGTAGTGGTGCACCCGCCGGAACATCTCTCCCAAATCGTGCCGCAGCGCCGCGCTGTCGGGGAAGGCGGCGGCCGTTTCACGGCCCAACTGCTGCAGTGCGGCATTGGTGGCCAGTTGCGTCAGGCCATTTTCCAGCTCTTTCTCAGTAGCCGGCTGGCGTTGCAGGTAGTAGCGCGCAAAGGCCGGGTTCGCGTCCATAAACCGCTGGGCATCGGCGGGCGTCTTGATGGCAAAGAATGCCGATTCCAGATGCTTCAGCCGCACGCGCACCGGTGCGGCTTCGGCGGCCGCATCTTCGCGGCAGCCTTCGGCGGGGCCTTTGTCGCAGGCAGCGAGGCCAAGGCTTCCTACTAAAAACAGGGGCAGCCAGCGCCGCCAGGCGAAATTATTCGTATTCACGCTCGTTACTTTGGCGTAAAAATAGCCAAATCCTACCGGCAGTCGGTGGGTTTCATTCGCAGTAGCCATATCCCGTACGCATGAAAAAACTATTTCTCGCCGCCCTCGCCTCTATCGCCGCTATTGGCACTGCCTCGGCTCAAGTCGAAATTGGCCTTAAAGTTTCCCCTGCCATCACCAGCCTACGGGCCGAATCGGCTTCCAAAAACGCCTTCGCCAGCGACGGCAGCCAGCTTGGTTTCAGCGGCGGCCTAGTGGTCGATTATTTCTTTGGCGAAAATTACGCCTTCAGTACCGGCCTGGAACTGGCCGGCAAGGGCGGCAGCATCCGCTACACCGATTACTACAACAACGGCAGCGGTGTGGGCAATGCGTTCCAGAACTCGTACAAAATGACCACGCAGTACTTGCAGCTACCGCTCACGGTCAAGCTATTCACCAACGAAATTGCATCGGCCACGCGCCTCTACTTCCAGGTCGGCGGCTCGCTAAATGTACCCATTGGCACCCGCATCAACGGAAGCAAATTCTACACCGACCCTGGTACCGGCACCGAGAATAAGGCCAGCGACTACATGTATTTCTTTGACGCCGATGCTCTTGTAGGTGCTGGCGTTGAATACGCGCTGGGCAGCAGCACCAAGCTTTTTGCCGGCCTCGGCTACCACCGCGGCCTTGTCGACATCGACCACTATTTCGAAAGCAAGCGCGACTTCTCCGACGTTACCATCAAAAACAGTTCGTTTGGCCTCGACTTAGGTATCAAGTTCTAAATCCATAGCGCCAACAAAAAGCCCCAGCTTCTCACGAAGCTGGGGCTTTTTACTTATGGCAAGCAGAGAGAAATAGCGAAACGCTAATCCTCGATTTCCACCTCGCGGTCCTGCAAGCGGCTCATGGCCGCCGCCTGGCTGCGCAGCTGAATCTCCTCGCCCCGCTCGTCCTCGATGCGGTAGTCGGTGAGGCCGAGGCTGCTGTCTTTCACCACTTTCACCCACTTATAGTACTTGAGATACCACTTCATCTGGCGCGAAACCAGCCCTTTGGTATAGTAAGCGTGCAGGAACGGGTGCACCGACAGCGTGATGCCCGACTGGTTCTGGTTTACCAGCAGGTCGTCGATGCTGTTGTCGATGTCGTCCGTCACCTGGATGGAGGCCGAAATCTTGCCCGTGCCGCCGCAGGTGGGGCACACCTCGCCGGTTACGATGTTCTCGGCCGGCCGCACCCGTTGCCGGGTGATTTGCAGCAGCCCAAACTTGGTAATGGGCAGCACTGTAAACTTAGCCTTGTCGTGCTTCATCACGTCGCGCACGGCGTCTTCCACCTTCTTGCGGCTTTCGGCCGAGCGCATGTCGATGAAGTCGACCACGATGATGCCGCCCATGTCACGCAGGCGCAGCTGCCGGGCCACTTCTTTGGCCGCCAGCATGTTAATCATCAGCGCAGTAGCTTCTTGGTCGTTTTCCTGGTTGCTCTTGCTGCCCGAGTTCACGTCGATGACGTGCAGGGCCTCAGTATGCTCGATGACGAGGTAGCCGCCCCCAGGGACGGTCACCGTTTTGCCAAACAGCGTTTTCAGCTGTTTCTCAATGCCGGTTTGCTCGAAAATCTTGATTTTCGAGTTGTGCAGCTTCAGCAAGCCCAACTTGTCGGGGGCAATTTTCTGCAAATAGCCCCGCATCTCCTCATACATGGTCGGCGCGTCGACCATGATGCTGTCAAAGGACTCGTTTAGCATGTCGCGGAGCATGGACGACGTGCGGCCGAGCTCGCCCAGCACCTTATCGTTGGGCTTGGCCGTGCGCAGCGTCGTGTACAGCTGCTCCCACTTGGCCACCATGTCCTGCATGTCCTTGTCAAGCTCAGCCACCTCACGCCCCTCCGCTACCGTGCGGATGATGACACCGAAGTTATCGGGCTTGATGCTGGCAATGAGCCGCTTGAGGCGGTCGCGCTCCGCTTTGCTCACTATCTTTTTGCTCACGCTGATGGTGTTCGAAAACGGCATCAGCACGAGGTAGCGCCCGGCCATCGAGATGTCGGTGCTCACGCGGGGGCCCTTCGTTGAGATGGGCTCTTTAATAATCTGAACTACAATCTGCTGGCCTTTCTTAAACACGTTCTCGGCCTTGCCTACTTTGTCGAGGACAGGTTCAAACGTGAATTTTTCGAGGCCGGCAGAGGTGGCGCGGCCGCTCTGCACGGTGCGCGCCCACTTCGTGAACGAGTTGTACTGCTCGCCGAGGTCGCCGTAATGCAAAAACGCGTCTTTTTCGTAGCCAATGTCCACGAAAGCTGCGTTCAGGCCAGGCATCACCTTTTTCACGGTGCCCAGGAAGATGTCGCCAACCGAGTAGTTGGTGTCGTTGCGGTCGAAATGGTATTCAATCAGCCGCTTGTCTTGCAGCAACGCAATCCGCTCGCCTTCCTGAGTAGAATTAATGACTAATTCATTACTCAAAGCCTTGGTTTTGTTAAAGTAACCTGCACCTGCGCGCCGCCGCAGCACTACCCCGAAACCGGCAAAGGGAAGCCAGAACCCTAAGTTCTGGCTTCCCTCGCGAGCCACGGGAAAAGCGCCCAACGCGGCCACACCCAGGAGGCTACGTGAGAGATAGGCGGCTGGCTCCCTTCCCGTTAGGAAAACTGCCGGCCGCCGCTACGCCCCGTGAGGCTTACTTCTTCTTGTGGCGGTTCTTGCGCAGGCGCTTCTTGCGCTTGTGGGTGGCAATCTTATGACGCTTTCTTTTTTTACCGCAGGGCATGATGCTTGGGGGTTAAGTTGGGTTGATGTATCTGTTTTTTTGTTTGTGGTTTTTAGTTATTTGTCTTTGGCTTTATCCAATTCTAATGAACTGCCAAAAACCAAAAACAACCAACCAAAAACCTACTTCAATTTGGCAATTTCCTCTTCTACCGAAGCGGCCAGCGCCGGGTCGTTGCTGAGGCTTTTGGCGGTGAGGAATGCCTGCTTGGCTTCGGCTTTGGCACCGGTGCGGGCCAAAGTTACGCCGAGGTAAAATTGGCCGTTCACATTTTTCGGATTGACTTTCACCAAGTCCTTGAAACGTTGCACGGCTTTGTCGTACTGGTTGCTTTGCACCGCCAAGATGCCCATATTGTAGAGGGCCTTCTCGTTGCGGGGGTCAACTTCCAGCACTTCGCGCAGATAGGAAATACCCTGAACGGGGTTGTCGGAGGCCATGTAGGCCATGCCGAGGTTGGTTTTGGCGTCGAGGTTGCCGGGTTCTTTCTCCAGCACTTTAGCATACAGCTCGCGCGTTTTGCCTCCAAGCAATTTCACCCGCTCGTCGGTGGCCGCGAAGCTAAAGGCCTGGTAGTAAGCGTCGGCGGCCTGCTGCCAGTTAGCGGCAGTGGGCTTGGCCAAGGCCACTTGCTCCAGGTAATAGCCAGCGCTGTCGAACCGCTCCACACCGTTGTAGCGGCGGGCCAGGGTGGTAGCCACCGTGGCCTTGGCAGCGGGCGTAGCGGCGGCGTTGTATTCCTTCAGCAGGCGGTTTAGCTCCTGGCGCTGGGCAGCCGTAGCGGCGGTGTGCGGCGCGGCGGCCGTGCCCGTGGCGCTGTGGTCGTGCCCGTCATCGTCGGAGTGCGCGCCGCCGTTGTCGGTGGCGGTAGCTGGCACCGGGCCCGAGGAAGCCTCCGTTTTGGAGCCGTTGGTTTTGGAGCCACCGCCGTCGCGGTTGGCCGTGGCGGCCGCGTCCTTGCTTAGCTCCGAACGGCTTTCCTTGGGCTTCATGATGCCTTTCGGCAACACAAAAAGCCCGCCCACCAGCGCAAGCGCCGCGGCAAGGACAATTAGTTGGTGCGAAGTAGAACGGGACGTTGTGGCCATGGCTGAAAAAAACCGGCCGCCGGGGCTTTCCCTTGCGGAAAAGACACCGGCGGCGCGGCCGGCAATTTTCAGTGGTTTTTAGTCAATGACTGCCAACCACTAACCGTTAATCATTGATAGACTAAGCTTTAGCAGCGGTCGACTTTACTTTCTTGCTGTTTTTGATTTTAGCAACGAAAGTCTTCGAAGGCTTGAAGCTCGGGATGTAGTGCTCCTCGATGATGAGCGACGTGTTTTTCGAGATGTTGCGGGCCACTTTCCGGGCGCGCTTCTTGTTGACAAATGAGCCGAAGCCACGAACATAGATGTTGTTGCCTTCGGTCATGGAATCTTTCACGACTTTGAAGAAAGCCTCAACAGTCATCAATACGTCTGCTTTCTCGATGCCGGTCTTGGTGGAGATTTCGGCGATTACCTCAGCTTTAGTCACGTTGGTATGGTACTTAGGTGGTTGAAAAAATTACGTTTTTAGGCAAAAAAATCCCGAATTCCAGCGTAAGCCTTTGCCTGGTAGGCGGTTCGCCCTCGAATTGGGGCCACAAAGGTAACCCCATTTTTTCGTTTTACCAATGTACCCTCCCAAACAAAGGCTGGGCACAATTTATTCTCTTTCAAAATTTTGGCAAAAACCCTTTCCCGTCCTTCCTTTCTCGCGTCGGCCCTGCTAGCCTGGTACCCGCGCCACCACCGCGACCTGCCCTGGCGCCATACCCGCGACCCGTACGCCATCTGGCTGTCGGAGGTCATTTTGCAGCAAACCCGTGTGGCTCAGGGCCTCCCCTACTATGAAACCTTCCTGGCGGCTTACCCCACGGTGCAGGCGCTAGCCGCCGCGCCCGAGGCAGAGGTGCTGCGCTATTGGCAAGGCCTGGGCTACTACTCGCGGGCCCGCAACATGCACCGCACCGCCCAGCAAGTTGTGGCCGAATACGGCGGCAAATTTCCCGACTCCTACACCGAGTTGCTGAAGCTGCGCGGGATAGGCCCGTACACAGCCGCGGCTATTGCCTCCTTCGCGTTCGACGAGGCTGTAGCCGTGCTCGACGGCAACGTGTACCGGGTGCTGGCGCGCATTTTCGGGCTGCATTCCGACATCGCGGCGCCCAGTTCGCGCAAGGAGTTTCAGGCGGTGGCCGACCAGCACATTCCCGCTACCGCACCGGCTGACTTCAACCAGGCCATTATGGAGTTTGGGGCCATTCAGTGCACGCCGCTCAAGCCCGACTGCCTGTTTTGCCCGCTGCAAAGCCAATGCTGGGCGTTTCAGCACGGGCAGGTGGCGCTGCTGCCGGTGAAGAGCAAGGCCAAGGCGGCGCGCACGCGCTACTTCCACTACTTCGTGCTGCGCCACGGCGAGCAAACCTACTTGCGCGAACGGCGCGAGAAAGACATCTGGCAGGGCCTCTACGACTTTGCTTTGGCCGAAACCGCCACGCCGGAGTTGCCGGCCGCTGAATTGGTGCGCCACCTCGATGCCCTAGGTGCCTCTCTGGACACCAGCCTGGCATCGGAGCCCACTATGGCTTACCGCCACGTGCTGAGCCACCAGAAGCTGGAGGTGCGCTTTCATCCAATGGCGTTGGCGGAGCCGCTGCCCGAGGCGGCGTTGCGTGACTTAGGGCTGCGGGCTTACTCGGTAGAGGAAATCGAGGCCCTGCCCAAGCCGCAACTGATTGCTAATTATGTTGAGCAGAATATCAGGCCATTGCTTTAACCAATATTTTTAGATTTTTTGGCAAAAATTATTAGCAAAAGGTATTGCTTTCCCGGTTCAAGCTATTATCTTTGAGACAAGAACAAGCCGGGTGGCTTGCTCGATTCTGTATTTCCTAACGTGCAATAATATGGCCGGAGTGAACAAGGTGATTTTGGTAGGCAACCTGGGGAAAGACCCCGAAGTGCGCCATTTGGAAGGTGGTGTGAGCGTGGCTCATTTCACCCTCGCTACCAACGACTATTACAAGGACAAGCAAGGCAACCGCGTGGAGCGCACCGAGTGGCACAACATCTCGGCCTGGCGCGGCTTGGCCGACATGGCTGACAAATACCTCAAAAAGGGCCAGCAGGTGTATATCGAGGGCAAGCTGCGCACCCGCCAGTACCAGGACAAGGACCAGCAGACGCGCTACATCACCGAAATCATTGCTGATGAAATTTCGATGCTGGGCGGCCGTCCGCAGGGTGCGGGCGCCGCCGCTGGCGAAAGCAACGGCACCGCGCCGGCCGAAACGCAGCAGACCTTCCGGCAGGAGCCGGAGCTGGACCAGCTGCCGTTCTGAATACCGGGAGTTGGACTGACGGGCCTGTGGCTGCAGCTGTCCAAATCGATTATAAGCAAGGAGCCCTGGCACTGTGCCGGGGCTTTTTTCGTTGCCGGACTGGTTACCTTTGAAATCAGGAAGGCTGGGGCGCTTTAAGCTGAGGCCGCTTTTTGCATGAGATATTTTTCAACCGTGGCGGGGCTACTGGGGCTGGCGCTATTGACTAGCTGTTCGTCGACGCCGGATTTTACGCCCAAGCCCAAGGGCTACAACCGCATCGATTTGCCCGCGCACCGCTACCAGGAGCTACCGGGCGGGCACCCGTATTCGTTTGAGTATTCAAAAGAAGCGGTGATAAAGCGCGACTCCTCTTATATGGCGCAGCCGCACTGGCTGAACGTGTACTACCCCAAGCTGCACGCCAACGTGCAGATTACTTACATGGACGTGCAGCGTGACCGGCGCCTCTATAATAAGATGATGGAGGACGCGCGCAAGCTTACGGGCAAGCACGAAATCAAGGCCACGGCCATTGATGAACGCATTTTGCGCACGCCGAGCGGCATGAAGGCGTCGGTGTTTGAACTGCAGGGTGAGGTGCCAAGCCAGTTTCAGTTTTACACCACCGACAGCACCAAGCACTTCCTGCGCGGCGCGCTCTATTTCCGCACGGCCACGGCCAACGACTCGCTGGCCCCGGTGATTGAGTACGTGAAGACGGACATGGTGCGGATGCTGAATACGCTTAAGTATAAAAATTGAGCCATAAGCTTTCAGCCACAAGCTGCAAGCTTATCCCCATAACTATCCAGCCGAAAGCTTGCAGCTTGTAGCTGACGGCTTGTAGCTAATCAATGAGTAATTTTTTTAACACCCGGCTGGAGTTTTTGCGCTCGGTGGGCAGCCTGCAGCGGGCGCAGCTGCTGGGCAAAGAGCTGAACCTGTTTACTTACGGGGACCTGATTCAGCGCTACCCCTTTCGGTACCTTGACCGGACGCAGGTGTACAAGGTGGCCGACCTCCACGATGACCTCTCCTATGTGCAGGTGCGCGGCGTGCTGCGCGGCAAGGAACTGGTGGGCGAAGGTCCCAAGCAGCGCCTGACGGCCAAGGTGGGCGACGGCACCGGCGAGCTTGAACTGGTATGGTTCAAAGGCATTAAGTGGGTGCAGCAGGTGGCCAAAAACAACCAGGAGTACATTGTTTTCGGCAAGCCCACGATGTTCAACGGCCGGCCACAGATGGCGCACCCGGAGCTGGAGGAGGTGAGCGAGAACAAGCCTGGCCAGAGCTTTTTGCAGCCGGTTTATAACACGTCGGAGAAGCTTAAGAACTACCACCGCATCGACAGCAAGGCCATTATGCGGATGGTGGCGGAGCTGCTGAAACTGGCGCAGCCGCACATTCAGGAGTCATTGTCGCCGGCCCTGATTGAGCATTACGGACTGATGCCCAAGGCGCAGGCCCTGCAGCAGATACACTTTCCGCAGAGCCCCGAGCTGCTGGCAGCGGCCAAGTTCCGGCTGAAGTTCGAGGAGCTGTTTTTTGTGCAGCTCAAGCTGCTGCGGCAGCGCGACCAGCGCAAGGTGACGCTGGCCGGGCAGATTTTCAAGGAAGTGCCCACGTTGGTCGACTTCTACAAAAACCACCTCACCTTCGACCTGACCGGCGCGCAGAAGCGGGTTATACACGACATTTACAAGGACTTCTGCGCGGGCAAGCAGATGAACCGGCTGTTACAGGGCGACGTGGGTTCGGGCAAAACCATCGTGGCTTTTATCTCAATGCTGATGGCGGCCGACAACGGGGCGCAAAGCTGCCTGATGGCGCCCACCGAAATTCTGGCCGACCAACACTACGTGGGCCTGAAGGTGTACGCCGATGCGCTGGGCATCAAGATTGGCAAACTCACGGGCAGCACCCGCCCTGCCGAGCGCCGCGTGCTGCACGAAGAACTGCGCAACGGCACCATGCACATGCTGGTGGGCACCCACGCCCTACTGGAAGACGTGGTGCAGTTCCGCAACCTGGGCCTCACCATCATGGACGAGCAGCACCGCTTTGGGGTGGCGCAACGCTCGAAGCTGTGGCAGAAAAACCCGCACGTCATCCCGCACGTGCTGGTGATGACGGCCACGCCCATTCCGCGCACGCTGGCCATGACCTTGTATGGCGACTTGGACGTGAGCGTGATTGACGAGCTGCCGGCCGGCCGCAAGCCCATCGTGACGGTGCACCGCTTCGATGCCAACCGCTTGAAAGTGTTCGAGTTTATCCGAGACCAGGTGAAGATTGGGCGGCAGGTGTACATCGTGTACCCGCTGATTGAGGAGTCGGAAACGATGGACTATAAGGACCTGACCGACGGCTACGAGAGCGTGGCACGGGCCTTTCCAGAGATGCAAATCAGCATCGTGCACGGGCGCATGAAGGCCGAGGAAAAGGACTACGAGATGCAGCGCTTCCTCAAGCGCGAGACGCAGATAATGGTGGCCACTACCGTGATTGAGGTGGGCGTGAACGTGCCCAACGCCTCGGTGATGGTGATAGAATCGGCTGAGCGGTTTGGGCTCTCGCAGCTGCACCAGCTGCGCGGGCGCGTGGGCCGCGGCGCCGACCAGAGCTACTGCATCCTGATGACGGGCTTCAAGCTCAGTAAGGATGCCCGCACTCGCCTTGAAACGATGGTACGCACCAACAACGGCTTCGAAATTGCCGACATCGACCTGAAGCTGCGCGGCCCGGGCGACCTGATGGGCACCCAGCAAAGCGGCGTACTCGACCTGCTGATTGCCGACCTGGCCAAAGACGGCCGCATTCTGAGCGAAAGCCGGGCTGCCGCCCAGGCCCTGCTGGCCGAAGACCCGAACCTGACCCATCCCGAAAATGCCAACATCCGGCGGCACATTGAGAGCTTACCGGCTACGGCCGTGAATTGGAGCCGAATCAGCTAAAGAAGATATTTCTTAACGGGAGTAGGCCAAAAAAAAACGACTTGGTTAAAGTCGTTGGAATGTTCCGATTAGAACAACTCGGTTATCAGGCCGCTGCCGCTCTGCTGGCGTTGCGGCGGGGTCTGCTCCTGGGTTGGTTTCACAGGTTCGGAAGTAAGCACTTGGTGCACCAATACAACCGAAGTATCAGTGTGGCCCTGGAACGTGTTGGATTGAGCGGCCGTGGCGGGTAGAGTCGTTTTAGCAAACTTACCGCCAATGATGAGGGCCGATAAGAGCGAGAACTTGAGAAGTGATTTCATAATATCTATATATAACGGCCGGATTCAAAGATAATGAAGTACCACGTTTTATTGCAGCAGTACACCAAAACTTTATGGCCCAGCCGATTGGGAGCCAAAAGCAAAAATGAGGGTAGAGAAGCACTGGAAAAGGGCCTTCGCTTAAGACCAATCGACCAGCACAAAGTAAACGGCTCCCCTGTACGAGGGTGACGGAAATAGTGTTATGGTTCGGCTAACTTTTTCTTATCGCCACCTTACGTATGAGGGGCAAATCGTGGGAAATAGGGCTAAGAACGAGTGGAATGGCTACTTTTGACTGGCCAGTGAAGCTAAATTTTTTATTTATGATTCAATCACACGCAAAAATACTACTGCGGCGGGTATGCCTGTTGGGCACCATGGGCTGGGCGCTGGCCGCCGCGCCGGCTTGGGCGCAAAAAGTAAAGTCGACCCCGTTTAGCTACCTACCCGAGCAGGGTACCGACCGCTACGACATGCGGGTGCCGCGCAAGACCCTGCCCCTGGCCGACGGCTCAGGCTTTGTGATTCTGGCCCACCAGAGCGCAGGCGGCTACGCCGTGGAGCGCTACGACGCCGACCTGAAAAAGCAGTGGAGTACGACCATTCCGGTATCGCCCGGCGAAACACTGGAAGCTTTCGGAAGGGGCGACAAGCAAGCGCTGGTGGTGTTGCACCACAAAGACGACGCCGGCCAGAACCTGGCCGTGGTGGCCGTGAACCTGCAGAGCGGCCAGCGCAGCCCCGCCAAAGTGGTGATGAGCGCCAGCCCGCGCGACCGGCGCCCCGGCGTATCCATCTCGCCCGACGGCAGCCGGCTGCTGGCTTTCCGCTACCTCACCTACGGGCAACAGGTGAAGAGCATTGCGGCCACGCTGTTTGACCAGAACGTGCTGCAGCTGGAAGA
Source organism: Hymenobacter properus (assembly GCF_015694735.1). Classification (GTDB taxonomy): domain Bacteria; phylum Bacteroidota; class Bacteroidia; order Cytophagales; family Hymenobacteraceae; genus Hymenobacter; species Hymenobacter properus. The sequence continues at coordinate 112,493 of NZ_JADQDP010000003.1, forward strand.
AAAAGCTTACGATTTCCGCGACATCGGCGACTTTTTTTCGCCGGCCGTGCACGTAGCCAACGACGGCACACAGTACGTGACCTTGGTGAGCGACGGCATGAAGAAGCTGACCGTGCGCCGCTACCTGCCCGGCGCTAACAAGGAAGTGAAGGTGCTGGGCGTGCCGGTGGGCGGCGTGTTTGGCGGCCGCGCCGTGACCGTGCGCGACACTAAGTTCACGGTGCTGAACGATGGCAGCCTCTACGCCGCCGCGCTGTGCGCCGACTACCAAACCGGCGAGTACTACAGCCTGAAGGTGGTGAAGTACGATTTCAGCGGCAACGGCGACATGAAATTCTCGCCGGAGTTCCGCTTCACGCCGGCTTACCTGGCCGAGGTGAGCAAGGCCAGCGGCGTGGATGTGAAGCGGCTGGACGATGTGTACCTCGGCGACTTGCTGCTCACGGCCGAAAAGCAACTGGTGGTGGTGGCCGAAAAGCACTACGAGGAAGGCGGCAGCGAGACGCCGGTGCACGCCCGCGAGCTGCACCTGTTTGGCTACAACGAATTTGGTGCGCCCACTTGGCACAGCCTCGTGGCCAAAGACCAGGTGGCCCCGGCCGTGGACGCCTACACCGGCATCGGCTACCGGGCAGCGGTGTTTGGCAACACCGTGCAGCTGCTCACGCTGGAAACGCTGGACAAAAAATCAGACCTCTACCTGCGCCGGGTGAATGCCCAAACCGGCGTGGTGAGCGCGCCCGAACGCCTCAAGCTGAACGTGGCCGATGACCGGCAGCTGGCCTACGTGAAAGATTTCACCGCCTGGCTAAGCGAGAAAACCATTGTGGGCGTGAGCCGGCCGAGCAAAAAATCGGCCGCGCTGCAGCTGGAGAAAATTGTGGTCAAGTAGCACGATTAATTTACTGATTAACACACCACTCAATTAGTTAGCCCAGTAACAAAATCAGCTTCGGGTTCCGGCAACGCTCCCTACATCGATGTGGCCACGAATTCCGGGCGGTGGGCTTTGTGCCGAGTGTCAGCGCTAACAGCACCGCGGTGCAGGGCTACCGTTGTTGATGCGCCAGAACTGGCCGTCGCCACACCCAGCTGCCCCGCAGGTTCTATGTGCTACACTTCCCAATGGGAGGCAAAACCCAACACATAAAGCTGGTAAAAGAGTAGGATAACGCATCAGTACCATTCATAAAAAAGGCCATTCCTCTGTCAGGAATGGCCTTTTTTACATTCGTGCGTTACAGCTTACTCAACCGCCAGCCGTTGGCTGACTACCTGGCTGCCCGCCGCCACGCGCAGGGTATAGAGGCCCGGCGCCACGCCCGACAAATCGAGCGAAGCATGGGTTTCTGCGCCTACCAGCGGCACGGTGAGGGTGCGCACCTGTTGGCCCAAGCCATTTAGAAGCAGCAGGCGGGCCTGGGCAGCGCCAGGTACAGCCGGCAGCACTAAGCTGGCGGCGCGGTGGGCCGGGTTAGGGTACAATTCCACGGCACCGCTGCCGAAGCCATACAGCACGCCCAGCACGCCCCGAAACGAATAGGTGATGGGCGCCCCGGCCGTGTAGCTAACGGTGGTGCCAGTGCCGCAGGTGCTCGTGACTTGAATAGTATAGGTGCGGCCGGGCACGAGGCCAGTGATAGTAATGGGTGAGGCGTTAGAAATTACCCAGCGTGATGAGTCGCCAGGCACGTAGTAGGTCACGGTGAAACTGGTGTTGTTGGCGCCGGACGTGAAGCTAACCGAGGCTGTGGTGGCGCTGGTGGCCGTCACTACCACGTTGCTGACCGCGCCGCACACAACCGGCAAAGACGGCGTGCGGAAGGTGAAGCGCGCCGGCGTCGAAGTGGCGCCGTTGCAGTTGCTGAAGATGCGCACTGCGTAAGACGTATTGGGCAGCAGGCCGTTGATTGATGCAGGCGAGCCCGACACCGTCTGCGTGATGGCGTTTACGCTGTCGCCCACGGCGTAGTACACCACGCGGTAGCTGCTGCTCGTGCCCGTGAAGGCGATGGAAGCCGATGTGGTGGTCAATGACGCAATGCGCAAGCCCGTTGGGGCGGCACAGCCCGCGGGGGTACCGCCGGCCGTCTGGAACCGCACCCAAGGCGAGCTTGTGGTGTAGCCGCCCGCGCAGTTGCTCATCACCGATACCCAGTGCAAGCGCCCTGCCACCAGCCCCGTCAGCGTCACGGGCGAAGTGGTGGTATTGATGCTGGTGATGCCCGCCGCCGTGCTGTCGATGGAGAAAAACCGTACCGTGTAGCTGACAGCCGAAACCGAAGGCATGAAGCTGACCACCGCGCCAGTATTCGTCACGTTGGAAACCGCAACGTTGGTGGGTGGGGCACAAGTTTGCGCCTGCGCACTTGGCGCCTGCCAGCCCAGCGCCGCTACCAGCATCACTAGGAAGAGAGTAAAAGTTTTCATAAACACGAAATGGAAAGATGGGAAAATAAAACCGGGCCGCTGCCTTGTTCTCTATCAGACCAGACGAGCCGAGGGAAAGCTTCTCCAAATACTCTATATTTTTCAAAAATTTTATATAGATGCTTTTACCAATACACAGTCAGAAAAAGGGCCACTCCTGAAATCAGGAGCGGCCTTTACTTTTACTTATTCCACTACTTACTCGACCACCAAACGTTGGCTGGCAGACTGACTGCCCGCTAGTATTTGCACCGTGTAGAGGCCCGGCGCGATGCCATCCAAGTGGAGTTGCACACGGGTTTCTCCGGCGTGGGCTGTCGGCACTTTGGTTGTTCGCACTGGCTGCCCAAGGGCGTTGATGAGCAAGACCTGCGCATGCTCCGCACCAGCCACCGCGGGCAACACAAGCGTAGCGGTGTGATGTACCGGGTTGGGGTAGATGGCCATTGTGCCCCCACCCAGGGAGGGCTGCGTGGCCAATACACCTCTAAAGTTGAACGTGGTATTGGTGTTGCCGCTGTAAGTATATGTACCGCCACTGGAGCCGCAAGTACTGGTCACCTGCACGGTATACGTCCGGCCGGGAATCAAGCCGGTCAGGACGACCGAAGTCCCATTGGAGTAAGTTCGATGCGTCGAATCGCCCGGCGCAGACCAACTGATGCTGTATTGGGTATTGCCATTGCCCGGCGTATAGTTTACAGTGGCTGTTGAGCTGCTGGTAGCAGTTACGGTTACATTGGTTACGGTGCCACAAACGCTTACGCTTGTAGTTCCAAAATTGCCAGAATAAACCGGGGTAAAGCCGCCCGTTGCGCAGTTTCCAGCTATTTCGTAGTAGTACCTCGTGCCGGGCAAAAGCCCCGTCAGCGTCACCGGCGAACCGGTAACTATCACGCTCGGAGAGGCCGTGGTTCCTGACGCGGCCGTGTGGTACCACACCTGGTAGCTGCTTATTCCTGGCAGCGGCGTGAAGTTAAGCGTGGCGGAAGTGGGCGTAAGCGCGGAGGCACTAACGTTGCCAAGGTAGCCGCAATTGCCAACCGGGCCAAGCGTTGAAAACCCAAAAGCAGCCATCGGCGAACTACTGCCACTGCCGCAATGTGCGACAATGGTGGCCGTATACCGGGTACCCGGTAGCATGTCGGTAAATGTTACCGGAGAACCAGTAATGGTAAATGTTTGGCCGAAGCGGCCTGCGGTATAGCACTCCGCCGTGTAGGAGGTAGCGCCCGCTACGGGCGCAAAGCTAAAAGTGGCCGAAGTAGCTGTGAAAACCGGAATTCCGGTGTAACTGACCGCGGTTCCGCACTGAGCCTGAGCAGCGAGTTGCGTCCCCAGCAGGGCAGTTATCAACCAGCAAAGAAGTGTACCGATGTTTTTCATAGCATTGATTAGGTATATGGGTTAACCCAATGGGGCAAAAGACGAACCAACAGGCAAGCAGGAAACTGTATTTTTCTTTCTAGACCAATTCAGATGGCCAAAGGCTGCTCTTGCCGTTTACATCTATGAAAAAAGGCCGCTCCTGCACTCAGGAGCGGCCTTTTATAATCGGCTACAAAATTCGTAAAATCCAAAAAACCGAACGAAACGAAGTTCAGCGCAGCTAATCCGTGGTCTAGAAAGCGTACTCGTTTGCCTCAATCAGCTTGGCAGCGATGCGGCGGCGCGACTCCTTCACGTTGATGAGTTCGGTTTTGGTGAAGCGCTTGAGGCCCATGAGCAGCAGGCGCTGCTCGTCGCCCTCGGCCATGCTGCCGATGGCGTCTTTGCCGGCTTTCTCCACGAGGTCCACGGCGTCGGCTAGGTACACGCGGGCGATGTCGGCTTGCAGGGCCAGGGCTTCTTCGCCTTTGGCAGCGGCTTCCTTCTCCACACGCAGTAGGGTGCTTTCGGCGATGTAGGTTTTAATGGCCATGTCGGCGATATTCATCAGCAGCTCCTGCTCCTTGGCCAGGGTGGCAGTGAACTTCTGCACGGCCGAGCCGGCCACCATCAGCACTGCCTTTTTCAGGTTGGCAATGGTCTTGTATTCCTTGCTGAACAGGCCGGTTTCTTCGTCCTGGCTCAGGCTCGGGATGCTCATCAGTTCCTGCTGCACGGCCTGGGCCGGACCCATCAGGTCGATTTCGCCCTTCAGGCCCTTCTTCAGAATCATGTCAACGGCCAGCAGGCGGTTGATTTCGTTGGTGCCCTCAAAAATGCGGTTGATACGCGAGTCGCGGTAGGCGCGGTCCATGGGATAGTCGGCCGAGAAGCCGTAGCCGCCGTAAATCTGCACGCCTTCGTCGGTCACGTAGTCAAGTACTTCCGAGCCTTCCACTTTCAGGATGGCGCACTCCACGGCAAACTCGCGGGCGGCGCCCAGCAGGGCCTCGTTAGCGCCTTTGCCCTCGGCCATGAGCTGCTGCTCCATGCGGTAGATGTCGGCCCCGGCGCGGTAGATGCCCGATTCAACGGCGTAGATGCGGATGGCCTGCTCGGCCAGCTTGTGCCGGATGGCGCCGAACTTCGAAATCGGCAGCTTGAACTGCACCCGCTCGTTGGCGTACTTCACGCTCAGCGTGGAGGCCATTTTGGTGGCGCCCAGGCAGGCAGCGGCCAGCTTGATGCGGCCGATGTTCAGCACGTTGAAGGCGATGAGGTGGCCTTTGCCAATCTCGCCCAGCACGTTCTCCTTGGGCACTAGCGCATCGGCAAAGAATACTTGACGCGTGCTGCTTCCCTTGATGCCCATCTTATGCTCCTCGTTGCCGAGGCTCAAGCCGGGCGTGTTTTTCTCCACGATGAAGCCGGTGAACTTGTCACCGTCAATCTGGGCAAACACGATGAACACGTCGGCAAAGCCAGCGTTGGTAATCCACATTTTCTGGCCATTCAGCACGTAGTGGGTGCCTTCGGCATTCAGTACGGCCTTGGTCTTCGCGCCCAGCGCGTCAGACCCCGAGCCGGGCTCGGTGAGACAGTAGGCGCCCATTAGCTCGCCGCTGGTGAGGCCGGGCAGGTACTTGGCCTTCTGCTCGTCGTTGCCGAAGTACAGAATGGGCAGCATGGCGATGCCCGTGTGCGCCGCAAACGCCACCGGGAACGAGTGGCCGCCGCCCACGCCTTCAGTCACGCGCAGGGCCGTGGTGAAGTCCATGTCGAGCCCGCCATACTGCTCCGGAATGCTCACGCCGAACAAGCCGAGCTGGCCGGCCTTCTCCATCAGGCCGCGCATGAGACCCCCCTCGTGGTTGTCGAGACGGTCGAGCAGCGGCTGCACCTCGGCCTGCACGAAGTCGAGGCAGGTTTGGTGCATGTAGTTCTGCTCCTCGGTGAAGTCGGCCGGCGTGAAAACGGTTTGCGCGTCGGTCGGCTTGATAATGAATTCGCCGCCCTTGAGGCTGGCTTGCTGCGTGGTTTCCATGTCGGGGAGGGTGGGTGTGAAGTTGAAAAGTATTAGGCTAGCCTACTATTTTGAGAAACAACGGGCCGGCAGTTTTAGTGTTGCAAGATAAGAAAAAATGTTAGGCGTGCCGAGTATTTAATAAAAAGAAAACCCCGAATGAGCGGGGTTTTCTTTTGCACATTATGTGTTCTTAGGAGAAGAATCGGTGAAAGGATGGAGTCGTTATCCCTTCAGCAGACACGAGCATCATTATAAACCAAGCATCTGTGAGCCCACCTTCTAATCCAGTTTCTGCAATTGTCATTTGGCTTACTTCAAATCGTGCAAGAAGCCAATCAGTCAATAGCTTTTGCTCTGTAGCTGTAACAGCTTTACGATTCAAAAGCGAAACCAAGTAAAAATCACTAGGTTCTCCACCCAACCCCAGTTTGTTCGATTCAGTGAAATCAATCAAGTCACTGAAGAAAACCTGGCATTGCAGAGTCGACAGTTCTGGCTTTAGCTCAACTCGAAAGTGCCAAGCAAGCTCTTGGAATTCACCCATTCGGGCTGCTTTAAGCTGTTCCTGAGTGAATTCCATTTGAGGTTACAAGACAGCGCTACTTCAGCAGTTCGTAGATGCCGGCAACGCCCTGGCCGCCGCCTACGCAGGCCGTAACCATGCCGTACTTCTTGCCGCGCTCGCGCAGCTCGTCGAAGAGCTGGATGCTGAGCTTGGCGCCGGAGCAGCCCAGCGGGTGGCCCAGGGCAATGGCGCCGCCGTTCACGTTTAGCTTCTCGGGGTCAATGCCCAACTCGCGCACCACGGCGATGGACTGCGAGGCGAAGGCTTCGTTCAGCTCAATCAGGTCGATGTCGTCTAGCTTGAGGCCGGCTTGCTTGAGGACTTTCGGCACGGCCTTGATGGGGCCCATGCCCATAATGCGCGGGTCCACGCCTTCGGAGGCGTAGTTCACCATGCGGGCCACGGGCTCCAGGTTCAGCTCCTTCACCATGCGCTCCGACATCACCAGCACGAAAGCGGCGCCGTCGGAGGTTTGGGAGGAATTGCCGGCGGTTACGGTGCCGTTGGCGGCAAACACGGGGCGCAGCTTGGCGAGGGCTTCAATCGAGGTATCGGCACGGGGACCTTCGTCGGTATCCACCACGTAGGAGCGGTTTTTTTTCTTGCCGGTGGCTTGGTCGAGGTAGGTTTCCTCTACCGTGATGGGCACGATTTGCTTCTTGAACTTGCCGCCTTCGATAGCCTTGATGGCCTTCTGGTGCGAGTTGTAGGAGAATTCGTCTTGGTCCTGGCGGCTGATTTTGTAGTCGTTGGCCACGGCTTCGGCGGTGAGGCCCATGCCCATGTAGTAGTCGGGGTGCTGCATGGCCAGCTTGTAGTTGGGCACGGTTTTCCAGCCCACGGTGGGCACCATGCTCATGCTCTCGGTGCCGCCCGCGATGATGCAGTCGGCCATGCCGGCCGAGATTTTGCCCACGGCCATGGCAATGGTTTCGACGCCGGAGCCGCAGTAGCGATTCACGATGAGGCCGGGCACGTTGATGGGCAGGGCCAGCAGCGAAATCAGACGGCCCATTTGCAGGCCCTGCTCGGCCTCCGGCACCGCATTGCCCACGATGACGTCGTCAATGCGCGTGGGGTCGAGGGCGGGCACTTCGGCCACGAGGTGTTTGATAACGGCCGCGGCGAGGTCGTCGGGCCGGGTGAAGCGGAAGCCGCCGCGCGGGGCTTTGCCCACGGCCGTGCGGTAGCCGGCTACGATATATGCTTGTTGAGACATGGTATGTTGATTGTCATCCTAAGCGTAGCGAAGGACCTTATCACGCCTGCGCTACTGAGGTTTAAACCGCTAACAAAGGCTGCCGTGATAAGATGCTTCCTTCGTCAGCATGACAAATAATTAGTTACGCAGCGGCTTGCCCGTCGTCAGAATTGACTGAATCCGTTCCAGCGTCTTGCGCTCGCCGCAGAGGCTCAGGAACGCCTCGCGCTCCAAATCCAGCAGGTACTGCTCGCTCACTTCGGTGGGCGACGACAGGTCGCCGCCGCACATCACGTAGGCCAACTTGTCGGCAATGAGTTGGTCGTGGGTCGAGATGTAGTTGCCCTGCTGCATGGCGTACACGCCGGTTTTGAACATGGCCAGCGCGCCTTTGCCGTGTACCTTGATGTTGGTTTTCTGGGTGGGCTGGGTGTAGCCGGCGTCGGCCAGTTCCAGCGCGGCGGCTTTGGCCTGGGCGATGACGCGGTTCGAGTTCACCACGATTTCGTCGCCCCGGCGCAGGAAGCCCAAGTCCATGGCCTCGGCGGCTGAGGTCGAAACCTTGGCCGTGCTGATGGTCATGTAGGTGTTGCGCAGCAGGTTGAATTCGGGCTCGCCTTCTTCGTATTTAGCGGCCGTGCGCAGGGTCATTTCCTTGGTGCCGCCGCCGCCGGGAATCAGGCCCACGCCGAACTCCACGAGGCCAATGTAGGATTCGGCGGCTGCTACCACACGGTCGCAGTGCAGGTTCAGTTCACAGCCGCCGCCCAGCGTGAGGCCGTGCGGGGTGCCTACCACCGGGATGCTGCTGTAACGCATCCGCATCATGGCCTGCTGGAACTGCTGAATCATCAGGTTCAACTCGTCGAACTCCTGCTCAAGCGCCTGCATGTACACGAGGCCCAGGTTGGCGCCGGCCGAGAAGTTCGGCGCGTCGTTGCCCACCACAAGGCCGCGGTAGCCAGCTTCGGCCATCTCCACGCCCTTCAGCAGGCCCTGAATCACGTCGGTGCCCAGCGAGTTCATCTTGGAGTGGAACTCCACGTTCAGGATGCCGTCGCCGAGGTCGATAACCGACGCGCCGGCGTTTTTCCACAGCACCTTGCCACTGGCCCGCAGGTTGTCGAGAATGATGAAATTCTCCACGCCCGGAATGGCCTGGTAGGTTTTGGAAGCCTGGTCGTAGAACTTGCGCACGCCGTCTTCCACCTTGTAAAAGGTCGAATTGCCCGCGGCCAGCATTTCTTCCACCCACGGGGCCACGGTGCGGCCGGCCGCTTTGGCGAGGTCCACGCCGGCCTGCACGCCCAGCGCGTCCCAGGTTTCAAACGGGCCCAGCTCCCAGCCGAAGCCGGCGCGCAGGGCGTCATCAATCTTATAGAGTTGGTCCGAGATTTCCGGTACGCGGTTGCTTACGTAGGCAAACAGCCCGCCGAAGCTCAGGCGGTAAAACTCACCGGCCTTATCCTTGCCGCCCACCAGCACCTTGAACCGGTCGGCCAGCTTCTCGATGGATTTGGTCATTTCCAGCGTGGCAAATTTCACCTTCTGGCTCGGCTTGTATTCCAGGGTGTTGAGGTCCAGCGCGTGGATTTCCGACTTGCCGCCCTCCCCTTTCACTTTCTTGTAGAAGCCCTGACCAGTTTTGTCGCCCAGCCACTTGCTTTCGCCCATCTTCTGCACGAAATCGGGCAGTACGAATACGTCCTTGGCCTCGTCATTGGGCAGGCCCTGGGCCAGGCCGTTGGCCACGTTGATGGTCGTGTCCAGGCCCACCACGTCGGAAGTGCGCAGCGTGGCCGACTTCGCGTGGCCAATCACCGGGCCGGTCAGTTTGTCGGTTTCCTCCACGGTCAAACCCAGCTTCTGCATGGTTTGCATGGCGTCAAGCAGGGCCCACACGCCTACACGGTTAGCAATGAAGCCGGGCGTGTCCTTGGCCAGCACTACGGTTTTGCCCAGGTACAGGTCGCCGTAATGTTGCAGGAAATCCAGCACGTCCGGCTTGGTGTCGGCAGTCGGGATTATTTCCAGCAGCTTCAGATAGCGCGGCGGGTTGAAGAAGTGCGTGCCCGCGAAGTGCTGCTTGAAATCCTCCGAGCGGCCCTCGGCCAGCAGGTGAATCGGGATGCCCGAGGTGTTGCTGGTGATGAGCGTGCCCTTCTTGCGGAACTGCTCCACCCGCTCGTAAAGACTCTTTTTGATATCAAGGCGCTCGATTACGACCTCAATCGTCCAGTCGCAGCCGGCAATGTCCTTGAGGTTGTCGTCGAAGTTGCCGGTCTTGATTTTGGCGGCGTCGGCCTTGCGGTAGAGCGGCGAGGGGTTGGCAACGATTGCAGCCTGTAGCGCGGCATTCACAATGCGGTTGCGCACGGCCGGGGCTTCCAGCTTCAGGCCTTTTTTCTCTTCGTCGGGCGTCAGCTCCTTGGGCGCGATGTCGAGCAGCAGCACCTGCACGCCGATGTTGGCGAAGTGGCAGGCAATGCGCGAGCCCATGACGCCGGAGCCGAGCACGGCCACTTTCTTGATGGTTCTATTCATCCTCTTTCTCTTTTGGGGTGGTGAGGTGGGTTGGGTTATGAATAAAAAGAACGTCATGCTGAGCACAGCCGAAGCATCTCGCCCGCTTCGTTGCAATGGCTTTAATTACTGCTGCACGCGAGATGCTTCGGCTGCGCTCAGCATGACGTTCTAAGTTTTGGTCTTTTTTAGGAAGCCGAAGCTTCCGTACGCAACGGCTTAATCACGAAGTCTTCAAACAAGGCCTTGCCCTCAATCATGCCCGTAATCTGGGCAGCTACTTTGAAAAAGACATCCAATTGATTCTGCGGGATTTTTTCGCGGATTTTTAGATTAAAGTGCCGCACCGTCTGGCGCGAAACCTCCTTTTTCTCTAGGCCCAGCGGCGTCAGGAAAATGCGCACCGAGCGTTTGTCCACCGAGTCGCCCTGCTTATAGATGAGGCCCTTCTCCTCCATGCTGCGCAGGATGCGGGTGAGGCTGCGGGTTTCGAGGCCCAGCAGCGGGGCAATTTTGGTGGCCGGCGTGCCCTTGTCCTGGTCGATGTTCAGCAGCACGAAGCCGATGCTCGTGGTGATATCGTTCTGCGCCGCCTGGGTGTTATACATCCGCGAGATGGCGTGCCAGGCTACTTTGATGTTATAATCGACGGTTTCTTCAGGTTTCATGGGCGGGGAGTAAGTGCGGTAAACTTACGAAAAAATATATTCGGCTTGCATAACAGTTCACAAAAAAGCAGCGCGGCCTTTTAGTTCACGAGTGAGCCTTGCCACTCGCATACTAAAAAGCCGCGCTACTGCTGCTTAGTGCGCTGTGCGCTCGTGCGGCTCCTTCTCGGCCCGCTCGTAGATGTCGGCAATAACGTCCTTGTTATTCTCCGAAATGACCTTGCGCTTCACCTTCATGGTGGGCGTCATCTCGCCGCTTTCCACCGTCCAGAGGGTGGGCAGCAGCACGTGGCGCTTCACTTGTTCCCACTGGGCGAAGCTCTTGTTATACTTCTCAATCAGCTCTTTGTAGAGCTTTACCACTTTCTCATTCTTAATCAGCTCCTCATTGGGCGCGTCAGGCACGCCGTTTCGCTTGCACCAGCCCTTGAGGTCGGGGAAGGACGGGATGACGAGGGCCGAGGGGAATTTCTGGTCGGCGCCCACCACCATGGCCTGCTCGATGAGCGGGTCTTCCTTGAGCTTGCCTTCGATGACCTGCGGGGCAATGTACTTGCCGCCCGAGGTTTTGAACATCTCCTTCTTGCGGTCAGTGATTTTCAAAAACTTGCCGTTCACCATCTCGCCGATGTCGCCGGTGTGGAACCAGCCATCCTTATCGATGGCTTCGGCCGTGAGGTCGGGCTTGTTGTAATAGCCCTTCATCACGGAGGCCGACTTGGTCAGAATCTCGCCGTCCTGGGCGATTTTCACGTCCATGTTGTCGATAAGCGGGCCCACCGTGCCAATCATGTTGTTTTCGGGCTCGTAGCCGCCCACGGCAATAACCGGTGACGTTTCCGTCAGGCCGTAGCCCTCCATCACGCGAATGCCGGCTGCCCAGAAAACCCGGGCCAGGCGCGGCTGCAGGGCGCCACCGCCGCTCACGATGCAGCGCAGGTTGCCGCCCAGCGCCTCGCGCCACTTGTTGAAAATGATTTTGTTGGCCAGTGCCAACTGCGTGTTGTACAGGAAGCCCTGGTTTTTCTGGGTGTCGAACTTCAGGCCCAAGTCCAGAGCCCAGAAGAATAGACTCTTTTTGATGCCTTCCTGCTCGTGGCCCTTCGCCACAATCTTGTCGTACACTTTTTCGAGCAGGCGCGGCACGGTGGTGAAAATCTGCGGATGCACCTCACGCAAGTTGTCGGCAATGGTGTCCATGCTTTCGGCGTAGTAAATACTCACGCTGTTTATCATGTACAGGTAGGTCACCATGCGCTCGAAAATGTGGCAGAGCGGCAGGAAGCTCAGGGCTTTATCGTCCTTCGTCACGGGCACAAAGCGCTGCGAGCTACGGCAGTTACTCAGGATGTTGTCGTGGGTGAGCATCACGCCCTTGGGGCTGCCGGTGGTGCCGCTCGTGTAAATGAGCGTGAGCAGGTCGTCGGGCTCCACGGCCGCTTTCAGCGGGTCGAGGTCGGCCGGGTTGCCTTTTTTACCGATTTCGAGCAGTTCGTCGAAATGGCGGGCGCCGTCGACTTTATCGAAAGTGAAGACGTTTTCGGCGGGAATATCGAGGCCCTCCGTGGCTTCCTTCACTTTATCGAACAGCTTTTTATCGGCCACGAACACGGCTCGCACGCCGGCATCGGTGAAGATGTATTTGTAGTCCTCGACGGTGATGCTGGGGTACATCGGCACACTGGTGGCGCCGATTTGGGAGATGCCGAAGTCGGCCATCAGCCACTCAGGGCGGTTCATGCTGATGATGGCCACTTTGTCGCCGCGCTTGAGGCCGAGCGACACGAGGCCGAGGCTGACGGCATTGGCCTGGTCCTGAAGTTGCTGGCTGCTGATGGGCACCCACTGGCCGTCTATCTTGGAAGCCAGCGCGTCGGGTTTGGGGGCGGTGGCGATTTGGTGCTGTAGTATATCGAAGGCGCGACGAACGTCCATTGGGTGGGGTGAGATAAGGCGTTGCGGTGAATTTCAGCTTAAATAAAGAGCTTTTTTCCGGGCCAAGCTACGGCCGAAGAGCCCGTCCGTAGGCTTGCTCATACGGGTAAAAACCAAACGAGCCGCAAAAACGGTCAAAAAACCGCTCGAACGGCCTTTTCCTGTGTAATTTTGGGCTGCTTGCATTTACGCTCCTCATGAATCTGGCCCTGTTTTTTGACCCGCTGCCGGAAACGCTGACCGCCGCCACGCCCGCGCCTACCACGCTGGCCGCCTACGCCACCCGCTTCACCGAAACGTTTCCGGACTGGCGTGCTGCCGACCTGGCCCTCATCGGGCTGGACGAGTGGCGCGGCAGCAGCACCGGCCACCCCAGCCGCCACGGCGCCAACGAGGTGCGCCACCGCTTCTACAATCTGCAGAAAGGCAGCGGCGCCGTGCGCCTCGTCGACCTCGGCAACCTGCGCCCCGGCCTCACGCTGGAAGACACCTACCAGCGCCTGCGCGAGATTGTGGCCGCCCTGATTGAGGAAAACACGGTGCCCATCCTGCTCGGCGGCAGCCACGACCTCGACTACGGCCAGTTCCTGGCCTACGAAACCCAGAACCGCGCCATCAGCTTCGCCATGGTCGACTCGCGGCCCGACATGGCCGAGCCCGGCCCCGGCACCGCGCCCGAAGACAGCCACCTGCGCCGCATGCTGGTGCATGAGCCCAACTTCGTGTTCAGCCTAGCCCACCTGGCCCACCAGCAGTACCTCACGCCGCCGGAGGTGCTGGTGGCGCTCGAAAAGATGCACTTCGAAACCATGAGCGTGGGCGAAGTGCGGGCCGACCGGCGTTTGTCGGAGCCGCTCATCCGGCAGGCCGATTTCATGAGCGTCGACATTGCCGCCATCCGCTGGCAGGACGCCCCCGGCTACTACCCCGCCTACCCCTTCGGCCTCGGCAACGAGGAGGCCACGCAGCTGTGCTGGTACGCCGGCCACAACGAGCAGCTCAGCTCCTTTGGCCTCTACGGCTACCGCACCGACCAGGACGTGAATGGCTTGGCCGCCGCCACCCTGGCCACCATGCTCTGGTACTTCGTGGAAGGCTTCTACCACCGCCGGCCCGAAACCGGCTTCGGCACCTTCCGCTTCCTCACCTACACCGTGGTGCTGCCCGGCAACCCCGATAAGCTGGTTTTCTACAAATCGCGCCGCGCCGAGAAGTGGTGGATGGAAGTGGAGCGCCTCGGCGACAACTCGGTGAAGCGCGTAGTGCCCTGCACCTACGAAGACTACCTGAACGCCTCGCAAGGCGACTTGCCGCAACGCTGGATTCGACTGCAGGCGCTGCTGAGCTAGCAGAACAGTTTGTAAGAACGATTTATAAGAACGTCATGCTGAGCGCAGCCGAAGCATCTCTACCGCAACAGTAAATCAATGCCATCCCAACGAAGCGGTAGAGATGCTTCGACTACGCTCAGCATGACCGTTTCAGAACAACAAGACCTCCCCACCTACACCACCCGCCAACTGGCCCTGCGCAACGGCCAGGACCGCGCCGAAATCTGGGTGGCGTACCAGGGCCAGATTTATGATGTGACCCGCTCACGGCTCTGGCAGCGCGGCAACCACTACGAGCACTGGGCCGGCCAGGACCTCACCGCCGAGCTGGACAAGGACGCCCCGCACACGGCCAACGTTTTCGATAATTTTCCGGTAATTGGCCGCCTGCAGTAGAATAGGCTCTTGCCTGTTTATTGCCTGAAAAATTTATTCCCCGAACAAGCAAAAGCCTGTTCCACGCTCTATGATGACCACCGAAGCCCCCTCCGAATTCAACCACCTCGAAACCCTCTCCACCACCGAGTTGCTGGCCGGCATGAACAAGCTCGACCACACAGTGCCCGATACCGTAGCCAAAGCCCTGCCGCAGATTGAGGCGCTGGTCGATGCCATTGTGGCCCGGCTGGGCGCGGGCGGGCGGCTGTTCTACATCGGGGCGGGCACGAGCGGTCGACTGGGCGTGGTGGATGCTTCGGAGTGCCCGCCCACGTTTGGCGTGCCGGCCGGGCTGGTGGTGGGCATCATGGCTGGCGGCGACGGTGCCATTCGCCAAGCCGTGGAAGGCGCCGAGGACGACGCCGAGCAAGCCTGGATTGACTTGCAAAAGCACGACATCAACGCCAAAGACGTGCTGGTGGGCATTGCTGCCTCGGGCCGCACTCCCTACGTTATTGGGGGGCTTAATAAGGCACGGGCCGCTGGCCTGGCCACCGGCTGCGTGGTGTGCAACGCCGGTTCGGGCGTGGCTGCCGCCGCCGAGTTTCCGGTGGAAGTGGTGACGGGGCCGGAGTTCCTGACGGGCAGCACGCGCCTCAAGGCCGGCACCGCGCAGAAGCTGGTGCTGAACATGCTCACCACCGCAACGTTCATCCGCCTGGGCCGGGTGAAGGGCAACAAGATGGTCGACATGCAGCTCACCAACGAGAAGCTGGTGCACCGCGGCGAGAAAATGCTGATGGACGAGCTGGGCATTGCCGAAGCCGAAGCCGTGCAACTGCTGAAGCAGCACGGCAGCGTGCGGGCGGCACTGGAGGCAACTAAGTCGTAGCAAAAGCTTCGGCTTGTGTCTCACGGGCTTATTTCCTGCGCCGAACGATTCAGCCTTTTTCGCGTTTCTAAAAACGCACAGGCTCCAGCGTGTGCCCTTTATCATGCACACCATCGAGCCGCACTACAACTGGATTGAGCAATACTCGGCCTCCGAAGACCCTCGCTCGCCCCTCTTCGAAGCCGAAAACAGCCTCGACACCTACACCAACACCATCTACGGCTACTACATCCACCCACAGTGGGACAGCCTGGGCTCCGACACGCTGTTTTTCAAAATTCTATTCGCCGACTATGAGTTGGGCATTGCCGTGCTTGAATTCATTGGCGAGTGGAACGACGCCATCGAGAACGACATCATGGAGCTTAAACGGAATATCATTGATATTCTGACCCATGAGGGCATCCGCAAGTTCATCCTCATTGGCGAAAACGTGTTCAATTTCCACGGCTCCGACGATTCGTACTACGAAGAGTGGTACGAGGACGTGGAAGACGGCTGGATTGCGGGCGTGAACTTCCTGGAGCACGTGCAGCGCGAAATGAAGCAATATAACGTGGACAACTACGTCAATTTCGGCGGCCAGCTCGACGACCTGCCCTGGCGCACCTACGAGCCGCGCCGCCTGTTCGAAGTGATAGATAATATTCTGAACCGCCGGCTGGGCGCACCCGAAACCGAAATAGAAGGTTAATAAAAAAAGCCTCTCCGTTGCCGGAGAGGCTTTTTTGTGCCCGAAGGCGAAGAAATTACTTCTTCACTTCTTCAGCGGGGGTTTCGGTAGCAGGAGCCATCTTGTCGGCAGCATCCTCCATTTTGTCAGCCTTAGCGTCGGCCGAGTCACGTACGGCGTCAGCCTTGTCTTCCATGGCATCAGCTTTGGCTTCGCCAGCAGCTTCTACGTTGTCAGCCTGCTGCTCCACAGCTTCTTCTTTCTTGCTTTCGCAAGCGGTGAACGAGAACGAGGCAGCAGCCAGGGCGAGGAACAATACTTTTTTCATCTTGAGGTTTTGTTATGGGGTGAGATTTCAAGCAACTTCTGCGATTTTAGCCAAGCTAAAATTTCAGATTCGGGGCTTTATACCCACACGCGGTAGAGGTAACCCGCCCCGAATAAAAATTTGTGAAGTTTTTATGAGGTCACCCTTCACCACCTCAAAGCTTACTTCTTTCGGAACACAATCCCAATCGGCACGCCCTTGAAATCGAACTGCTCGCGCATTCGATTTTCCAGGTAGCGGGTGTAGCTGGCCGTCACGTACTGCGGTAGGTTGCAGAAGAAGGCAAACACCGGGTTGTGCGTGGGCAACTGCGTCACGTACTTGATGCGCACCAGCTTACCCTTAATGGCCGGCGGGCCATACTTCTCAATCTCCTTCAGCATCACATCGTTGAGCTGCGAGGTCGGAATCTTGCGGCGCTTGTTGTGGTACACCTCAATGGCTGTTTCAATGGCCTTGTGCACGCGCTGCTTGTTGAGTACCGAGATGAAAACAACGGGCGGATACGCAATGGGCGCAATCTTCTCCATGATTTTCGCCTCGAATTCTTTGGCGGTGTTGGTCTGCTTGTCCTCCACCAAGTCCCACTTGTTCACCAGGATGACGATGCCCTTGCGGTTCTTGTCGGCCAGGGTGATGATGTTCACGTCCTGGGCCTCAATGCCGCGGGTGGCGTCCAGCATCACAATGCACACGTCGGATTCTTCCAGGGCGCGCAGGCTGCGCATGTTGGCGTAGAACTCAATGTCCTCGCTCACCTTGGCTTTGCGGCGCAGGCCGGCGGTATCTACCAGGATGAACTCGTTGCCGAAGGCGTTGTAGCGGGCCGAGATGGAGTCGCGGGTGGTGCCGGCGATGTCGGTCACGATGCTGCGGTCTTCGCCCAGCAGCAGGTTCACGAGGCTGGACTTGCCCACGTTGGGGCGGCCCACCACGGCAATGCGCGGGATTTCCGACTCGGGCTCTTCCACGCCGGGGTCCTCGAAGTGGCTTACCACTTGGTCGAGCAGTTCGCCGGTGCCGTGGCCGTTCTGGCTGCTGATGGCGAAGATTTCGTCGGCGGCCAAGCCCAGGGAATAAAACTCGCCCACGCCGTTGGCGCGCAGGTTAGTGTCGGCCTTGTTGGCCACGATGTAGATGGGCTTCTGGCCCTGGTAGCGGCGCAGCACGTTGGCAAACTCCTCGTCGAGGCCGTGCACGCCGGCATCGGCGTCCACCATGAAGAGCACCACATCGGCCTCCTCAATGGCCAGTTTCACCTGCTTGTTGATTTCGCCCTCGAAAATGTCTTCCGAATTGTGCACGTAACCGCCCGTGTCAATCACGGTGAAGTTCTTGCCAATCCAGTCGCCGTAGCCATAGTGGCGGTCACGGGTCACGCCGCTCTCATTGTCCATGATGGCCTTGCGCTGGCCCACGAGGCGGTTGAAAAGCGTGGATTTGCCCACGTTGGGCCGCCCCACGATGGCGATGGTATTCTGCTTAGACATGTTGTGTGGCCCCAGCCGCCGACCCGACCTAGATTCGGCAGTGCCCGGGGTTGTTTAGTTATAAATGGTCGGAATAAGTATTTGTAGACCGTCATGCCGAGCGCAGCCGAGGCATCTCGCTCGCATTCGTCTAACGATTGATTTGCTATAGCACGCGAGATGCCTCGGCTGCGCTCGGCATGACGGTTAAGATTGATAGCCGAACCGGCTCAGCGCTTTCGAGTCAGTGCGCCAGTTCTCGTTTACTTTCACGTGCAGCTCTAGAAACACTTTTTTCAGGAAAAACTTCTCCATTTCCTCGCGCGCCCAGGTGCCTACTTTCTTCAGCGCCTCACCGCCCTGGCCGATGACAATGCCCTTCTGGCTGGCCCGCTCCACGTAGATGATGCCGCGAATGCGAATGATGGCGTCTTCTTCCTTAAACTCCTCAATGACAACCTCGCAGCTGTAGGGAATCTCCTTTTTGTAAAGCTTGAAAATTTTCTCGCGCACCATTTCGGCGGCGAAAAAACGCTCGGGCTTGTCGGTTAGTTCGTCTTTGGGGTAGTAGGCGGGGTGGATGGGCAGGCGCTCGAGCACCATTTCCAGTACCCGCTCAGTGCCAAAGGCATTGAGGGCCGAGATAGGGAGTACCTCAGCGGCGTTGGGCAGCTGCTCTTTCCAATAGGCTAGCTTGGCTTCCACATCGGCCTGCTCGGCCTGGTCGATTTTATTGACCAGCAGGATGATGGGGGTGTCCACCATCTTGCGCAGGCGCTCCACCACGGGCTCCTCATCGTGCTTCTCGTAGATGTCCGTCACGAACAGAACCACGTCGGCATCTTCCAAAGACGAGTACACGAAGCTCATCATGGCGTTGTGCAGCTCGTACTTGGGCTGAATGATGCCGGGCGTGTCGGAGTAAATCAGCTGGAAATCGTCGCCGTTGAGGATGCCCAGGATGCGGTGGCGCGTTGTCTGGGCCTTGCTCGTGACGATGCTCAGCCGCTCGCCCACCAGCGCATTCATCAGCGTCGACTTGCCCACGTTGGGCTTGCCAATGATGCTCACAAAGCCGGCGCGGTGGGGTTTGGTTTCGGGGTTCACGAGGGATGGGTTTGATAATCAGGGCCGCAAAGGTACGGCTTTCCGGGCGCAAAAGCTAGGTAACCCTTTATCTAAGGCTACAGAGAAGCGGAACGTTGGGCTGCTTTCTATGTTTTGGTATGCCAAACCATGACGGCAAACAGCTGTTTGCCTGATGCGCCGCATGTTTCCATCTGCGCATTGCTTCGGACCTTTGCTCTAATGAATTCCCCTGCTACTCCCACACGCCGCATCGGCGTTCTGCTCGTCAACCTCGGCACGCCCGACTCGCCCAGCACGCCCGACGTGCGCCGCTACCTCAACGAATTCCTTACCGACGGCCGTGTGATTGACATGCCGGCTGCCGTGCGCTACCCGCTTTTCCAAGGCCTTGTAGTGCCCCTGCGCGCACCGAAATCGGCCAAAATCTACCAGCAGCTCTGGGACGATGAGCGGGGCTCTCCCCTGCTCTTCCACGGCCTCGACCTGCAGGCCAAGCTGAAAGAAGTGTTGGGTAAAGAGTACGTGGTGGCCTTCGGCATGCGCTATCAGAAGCCCAGCATCGAGAAGGCGCTGGAAGAGCTGCGTGACGCGGCCGTGGACCGCATCATCGTGCTGCCGCTGTTTCCGCAATACGCCTCGGCCAGCACCGGCTCGGTGCAGGAGAAGGTGATGGACATCGTGAAAGACTGGTGGATAGTGCCCAACATCAACTTCATCAGCACCTTTGCCGATGACCCTGGTTTTATCGGCAGCTTCGCGGCGCGGGGCAAGGCCGAAATGGCCCGGCACGACTACGACCACGTGGTGTTCAGCTACCACGGCATCCCGGAGCGGCACGTGCTCAAGGGCAGCTTCAAGGGCTACTGCAAGCTGGGCACCTGCTGCGCCAGCTACAACAAAAACAACCGCTACTGCTACCGTGCGCAGTGCTTTGCCACCTCGCGCCTGCTGGCCAAAGAACTGGGCTTGCGCGACGACCAGTACACCGTCACCTTCCAGAGCCGCCTGCAAAGCCGTTTGCGCGACCCTTGGCTGCAACCTTACACCGACGAAGTCATCAAGGAATTCCCGGCCAAAGGCATTAATAACGTTCTGGCCTTCTCCCCCGCCTTCGTGGCCGACTGCCTAGAAACGACTATTGAAGTGGGCGAGGAATTCAAAGAGATGTTTGAGCAGGCCGGCGGCAAACACTGGCAGCTGGTGCCCTCGCTGAACTCGGAGCCTTATTGGGTAGACGCGGTAGCGGATATGATTCGTCAGAATTAGTCTACAGAAAAGCAAGAAAAGAACGGCATGCCGAGCGGAGCCGAGGCATCTTGCTTGTGGTAGTAACTCAATCGATTGGTTTACTACCACAAGCAAGATGCCTCGGCTCCGCTCGGCATGCCGTTCTTTTCTGAATACTAGTTGCTCTTTTCTACGACGCCCGCCGCCGGCTGTAGAAACTGTCGGCATCGAAGAACTCCTGCTCGTAAAACCGCGGGTTGCCCGTGGCCGCATCCTGGCCCAGTGCCCGCAGCATGGCTTCTTCGTATTCGCGGGTGATTTGAATTTCGACGTAGGGCGGGTAGTTCAGCACCGACTCCGCATTGAGAGCGGGCACAAACACATTGTCATCGTCGGCATCGAGGGCGGCCACGCCGATGGGCAGCAGAATGTGGTTTTCGTGCTCGTTGATATGGAAGCGGCCATCCAGTTCCACATCGAGGTAGCGCACCTTCATAGCTTCGGGCTCCACAATCAACTCGTACACGGTGCCCAGGGCCTGGCCGTCGCCGCCACGCACGGTCCAGCCGCGCACATCGGGGTTGTCGTCGGCCACTTCGAAATCGGTGAGGTCACGCAGGCGGCGCAAAACAGGAGCTTCCATGGCGGGAATTAATTTAAGGAATTAGAGGCCGGTTCGCTGAGCTCACGCACGGCTTCAGCCGCCTTGGTCAAAAATTGCTTGTTCTGCTGTTGGTCGGCGGCTGTGGCGCTGCGGCCCGACAGCTGGCTAGCCAAGCGCGTCAGTTCATTGGCCTGACTTTCCAGATTGGGATACGCTTTTTGCTGCATGGCCCGCATTAGGTTAGCGGCGGCCACAAACCCCGGGCGCAGGCTGGCGCCGGGCTCGCCCACACGGTCGGTGGCGCTGGTCAGGTTGTCGCGCTGCTCGGTGATGGTGGCGTCGCGCAGGTCGTCGCGGTCAGCCAGGGCGACGAGCACGCCGGTGAGTTTCTGCAGGCCGTTGCGCGCATAGTCGGGCGCGGCCGGGTCCGACGCCGCCTGGTTGGCCAGCGACTCGGCCGTTTCCTGGCTACCCGCGGTGTCGCCCTGCGGAATGGCATCAATAGCGGCGCGGCGGGTGGCTTGGTCCACGGCGGCAGCAGCGGCCAGCGTATCGGGAGTGGTGACGGGTGCGGCCGCCTCCGGGACAGCAACCGAGGGCGTGGGCTCGTCGGCGGGGTCGGGGCGCAGGAAAAAATAGGCCACCAAGCCCAGCACCACAGCGGCCAGTAGCACCAGCAGCCACGGGCTCGGCGAGGCTTTTTTGCGTTGAATGTTGATATCAGCCATGCTCGGCAAACGAGAAAACCGCTGCACAGGATTCAGCCCCGCACGGCCGACAAACCAGCGCGCCTCACCTTGTGTTTTTACACCGCTACCGGCCGGTAGAGCTTGGCCAGCGCGGCCACGGCGTAGTCCACCTCGGCGGCGGTGTTCATTTTGCTCATGGAGAAGCGCACCGTGGCGCGGTCGGGGTCGCAGCCCAAGGCTTCGAGCACATGCGAGCCCGCCTGCGCCCCGCTGGTACAAGCCGAGCCGCCCGACGCCGCCACCTTGCTGATGTCAAGGTTGAAGAGCAGCATCTCGTTGATGGCCGAGGGGGGCAAACTCACGCTCAGCACCGTGTATAGGCTGCGGTCAGCGTGCTCGGAGAGGCCGTTGAACTGCACGTCGTCGATTTCGGCGCGCAGCTTTTCCACAAAGCGGGTTTTCAAGCTTTGCACGTGCGCATGGTGGGCATCCAGGTCGCGCACCGCAATTTCCAAAGCCTTGGCCAAGCCCACGATGCCGTACACATTCTCAGTACCCGAGCGCACGTTGCGCTCCTGCGAGCCACCGTGAATGAGCGGGCTCACCTGCAAGCCGCTGCGGGTGTAGATAAAGCCCACGCCCTTCGGCCCGTGAAACTTATGCGCCGAACCCACCAGAAAATGGTTTTTCAGCTGCTGCACGTCGTGGCGGTAGTGGCCCATGGTCTGCACCGTGTCGGTGTGGAACACGGCGTCGTAGCGAGCGCAGATTTCGCCAATGGCTTCGATGTCGTTGAGGTTACCAATTTCGTTGTTGGCGTGCATCAGGCTCACGAAAGTGCGCGACTGCCCCGCCAGCATTTCCTCTAAGTGCCCCAAATCCAGCCGGCCCTGCGCGTCGTGCTTCACGTAGTGCAATTCCACTTCGCCGGTTTTGGCCAGCGCCTGCAAGGGGTGCAGCACCGCGTGGTGCTCCAGTTTGGAGGTGATGACGTGCTTCAGCCCCAGCGTGCGCACGCTGCCGAAGGCGGCGTAGTTGTCGGCCTCGGTGCCCCCGCTGGTAAAAATGATTTCGGCCGGCGCGGCATTCAGCAGGTGGGCCACCGTCTTGCGGGCATTCTCGATGGCGGCGCGAACCTGCCGACCGGGGCCGTGCAGGCTGCTAGGGTTGCCGTAGTGCTGCTGCATAAACGGCAGCATGGCATCCAGCACCTCCGGGTCGAGCGGCGTGGTGGCGGCGTTGTCGAAATAAACGTAAGCGGGGGCGGGGGTGAGGGCCATGGAATGAGGGAAAAGCGAAACGGCTGGGAGTGGGTGCTCCCGCCGAACCAGGGTACTAAAACACAAACCTCGGGCTTTTGGCCGAAACCATTTCTGTGGCTACCAATTGCCCCAAAGCAAGCCGGGCCCAGAACGTGGTTCCGGGCCCGGTTGCCTATGCCTTCACGGCGATGATTTCTTTGATGTCGCCGATAATTTTCTGGGCCAGGTAATCGGCCGTCGAGTTCGAATCGGACTCGGCGTAGATGCGAATGATGGGCTCGGTGTTGGACTTGCGCAAGTGCACCCACTCTTTGTCGAACTCAATCTTCACGCCGTCAATCGTGTTCACCGGCTGTTTGGCGTAGCGCTTCTGCATCTGCACCAGCACGTTGTCGGTGTCAATTTCCGGCGTCAGCTCAATCTTGTTTTTCGAGATGAAGTAGCTCGGGTAGGAGTTGCGCAGCCGGCTCATGGTCAGGCCCGACTTAGCCAGGTGCGTCAGGAACAAGGCAATGCCCACCAAGGCGTCGCGGCCGTAGTGCAGCTCGGGGTAAATGATGCCGCCGTTGCCCTCGCCGCCAATCACGGCGTTGGTTTCCTTCATTTTGGTCACCACGTTCACCTCGCCCACAGCGGCGGCGGCGTACTGGCCGCCGGCCTTCTCGGTCACGTCGCGCAGGGCACGGGTGCTGCTTAGGTTGCTCACAGTGTTGCCGCCGCCCAGCGCCTTCAGCACGTAGTCGGCCACGGCCACCAACGTGTATTCTTCGCCGAACATTTCGCCGTTTTCACTCACCAACGCCAGGCGGTCCACATCGGGGTCCACCACGATGCCGAGGTCAAAGCCGCCGCGCTCCAGCACCTTGGCAATGTCGCGCAGGTGCTCGGGCAGGGGCTCGGGGTTGTGGGCGAAGTCGCCGGTGGGCTCGCAGTGCAGCTTTTCGACGGTTGTCACGCCCAGCGCTTCCAGCAGCTGCGGCACCGCAAAACCGCCCGAGGAGTTCACCGCATCCACCACCACCCGGAAGTTTCGGGCCTTGATGGCTTCCACATCCACCAGCGGCAGCGCCAGAATGGCTTTGATGTGCTTTTTGAGGAAGGTGTTGTCAACCGTGTACTGCCCCAGCTTGGTCACCGGCGCGAAGTCAAAATCCTCACTCTCTGCCGAGGCCAGCACCTGCTGCCCTTCGGTATCGGAGATGAATTCACCCTTGGCGTTCAGCAGTTTCAGCGCGTTCCACTGCTTGGGGTTATGCGAGGCGGTGAGGATGATGCCGCCAGCCGCGTTTTTGGCGGGCACGGCCATTTCCACGGTGGGCGTGGTGCTCAGGCCCAGGTCGCACACGTCGAGGCCGAGGCCTTGCAGCGTGGCGGCCACCAGCCGGCTCACCATGTCGCCGGATAGACGGGCGTCGCGGCCAATCACGATAAGCTTACTAGTCGTGGCCTGGGTTTTCACCCACGAGCCGTAAGCGGCGGCATATTTCACGACGTCGAGGGGCGTCAGGCCTTGCCCAACCGGTCCGCCGATGGTGCCGCGAATGCCGGATATTGATTTAATGAGAGTCACGCAGTAGAATTTTTGAAAGACCAAAATTAGGCATGAATGCCCGGTTGGCGGCGCCCGATTTATCTTTGGAACAATGGAAAATTCCGCCCCCGCCCCTAGCACCCTGCTTACCAACGCCCGGCGCCCGGCCCAGCTCGAAGCCTTCGGCCGCCTGCTCGACGTGCTCGACCGCCTCCGCACCGAGTGTCCGTGGGACAAAAAGCAAACCCTGCAGAGCCTGCGCCACCTCACCATCGAGGAAACCTACGAAATCAGCGACGCCATCCTGCGCGACGACTTACCCGAGCTGAAAAAGGAGCTCGGCGACGTAATGCTGCACCTGATTTTCTACGCCCGCATCGCTGCCGAACAAGGCGCTTTCGACATCGCCGACGTGCTCAACGCCCAGTGCGAGAAGCTCATCTCGCGCCATCCCCACATCTACGGCGACGTGCAGGCCGACGACGAAGACGCCGTGAAGCGCAACTGGGAGCAGCTCAAGCTGAAAGAAAAAGGCAACAAGGGCGTGCTCAGTGGCGTGCCCACCTCGCTGCCGGCGTTGGTGAAGGCCATGCGCATCCAGGAAAAAGCCCGCGGCGCTGGCTTCGATTGGGAGCAGCCCGAGCAGGTGTGGCACAAAGTGCAGGAGGAGTTGGCTGAGTTCGGCGAAGAGTACGGCCACGGCCAACCTGAGAAGATGAACACCGAGCGGGCCGCCGAAGAATTTGGCGATTTATTGTTTTCCTTGGTGAATTTTGCCCGCTTCGCCGGCATCAACCCCGAAGAGGCCCTGGAACGTACCAACCGCAAGTTTATTCAACGTTTTCAGTACCTTGAAAACGCTACGGCGGCCGCCGGCCAGCGCCTTGCCGACCTCACTTTGGCCCAAATGGACGTGTATTGGGAGGAAGCCAAACGGCACCTTCGCCAACCAAATGCCCTGGACTAGCGTTGGCGCATTCCATCCTTCATCATAAATTAATCCGTTTAGCAACGGGTGAATTTCTTTGGTCGGGCCAAGCTTTTTGGTTAGGTTTGCCCAACTAAGAAGGCTCAGGGGTAATTTGAACTTAGGTAAGTGCCATTTTTAGTCCTTTCATTGCGGGATTATCAATAGCGTTTGCCGCTCGTTGCGCTCCTTACCAACTTTTTGCATTTTCTTTACCCACTCAATTCAACTACTTCAAACAACAACCCCAAACACTCCGGAACAATGGAACAGAAAAATGCCATGAACACGAGCCCCCGGCCCGCCGCTACGGCCGCTAAAGCCGAAGCAGCTAGCAGCGGTGGCGCCTCGCTGTTCTCCGTTATCGTTATCATTCTTGCTTTCGTCATCAGCTACTGCGTTTATAAATTCGTGTTTGGCGACGCCAGCCACTTCCAGGGCGGCAACAACGAAAACAACCCCAACCCCGGCGACTACCTCGGCGTGGTGTACAAAGGCGGCTTTATCGTGCCGTTCCTGCTCACCATGTTCCTCTGCGTTATCACGTTCTCGATTGAGCGCATGCTGACCATCGCCAAAGCCAAAGGCTCGAAAGGCATCGAAAGCTTCGTGCGCTCGGTACGCCAGAAGCTGAACCAGAACGACATCAACGGTGCCCTCGCCGTGTGCGACCAGCAGAAAGGCTCGGTAGCCAACGTGGTGAAAGCCGGCCTGATGAAGTACAACGAGATGGTGCGCGAAACCAACATGACCACCGACCAGAAGGTACTCGCTATCCAGAAGGAAATCGAGGAAAGCACCGCCCTGGAGCTGCCCATGCTGGAAAAGAACCTGGTTATCATCTCGACCATCGCCTCTATCGCCACCCTGACCGGTCTGCTCGGCACGGTATTCGGCATGATTCGCGCCTTCGCCGCTCTGGCGCAGGCTGGTACTCCCGACGCCGTGGCACTGGCAAACGGTATCTCGGAAGCTCTGATTAACACGGCTCTGGGTATCGGTACTTCGGCCCTGGCCATCATCGCCTACAACTATTTCACCAGCAAAATTGACGAGCTGACCTACAGCATCGACGAGGCTGGCTTCAGCATCATCCAGACCTTCGCTGGCCAGCACGGCAGCACGGCTGGCGCTCCCGCCCGCACGGTTTAATTTTCTGGCTGGCAGTCGTCTTTGCTGACGCACTAAAACGCGGGGCGGTTCGTTCTCAGTGACGAATCGCCCCCTTTTAACCCCACCTCGCAATGCCTAAAGTAAAACCGCACCGTACCTCGCCGTCGCTCGACATGACGCCGATGGTGGACCTGGCCTTCTTGCTGGTGACATTCTTCATGCTCACTACCAAGTTTGCCCCCGAGGAATCCGTGGTGGTGGACACGCCGTCGTCCATCTCGGAGCTGAAATTGCCCGAAAACAACGTTATTACGCTCACCATCGACAAGAACAAGCGCGTC
This sequence comes from Hymenobacter properus, assembly GCF_015694735.1. Taxonomy (GTDB): domain Bacteria; phylum Bacteroidota; class Bacteroidia; order Cytophagales; family Hymenobacteraceae; genus Hymenobacter; species Hymenobacter properus. The sequence goes on from NZ_JADQDP010000003.1 coordinate 139,103, forward strand.
TTCTTCGGCGTCGATGCCAAGCAAACCAAAGTGCAGGCCCTGCAGCGCGTAGGCGCCAAGTATGGCGTGAACTTCACCGCTGCCCAGGCCAAAGAGTTTGGCGACCTGCCCAACTTCGGTATTCCGATTAACAAGCTCGGCTCCTACTTGGATATGAGCAAGGAAGACCGCAAGCAGATTAACAAATCGGCCGAAGGTGTGCCCACCGACTCACTCAACAACCAGCTGATTGACTGGGTGCTGGAGTCGCGTCGCGCCAACCAGTCCATCTTCCACAAGCCGACCTACATCGCCATCAAAGGCGACGGCGACGCGGATGTGCCCACGGTGCAGAAGGTTATCAAGATTTTGCAGGAGCGCGACATCAACCGCTTCAACCTCATTACGGACATGGAAAACAAACCGGTGGCTGCTCAGTAAGCGCCGCTCGTTTCCCAATCCATTCACTCCTTAAATTCCCATGGCAGAAATACAAGGCAAAGCCGACTCCGGTGGAAAAGGTGGGAAGAAGCGGGCCAAGAAAATGTCGACCAAAATCGACATGACCCCAATGGTGGACTTGGCCTTCCTCCTGCTTACCTTTTTCATGCTGACCACCACCTTCGCCAAGCCCAACGTGATGCAGCTCACGATGCCGGTGAAGGAAAAGAACCCCAACCCCGACGAGCAGACCAAAATCAAGGCTTCGCAAGCCGTGACCATTCTGCTCGGCAAGGACAACAAGGCCTACTACTACTTCGGCCTGAACACGCCCAACGACCCCACCGTACAGAAGCCCGAACTGAAAGTGACGAACTTCTCGGCCAGCGGCATTCGCCAGGTGTTGCTCGACCGTAAGCGCCGGGCCCCCGAGCCGATTGTGCTTATCAAACCCACGGAAGACGCCAAGTACAAGAACATGGTCGACATCCTGGACGAGATGAACATCACCAACCAGAAGAAATACGCGTTGGTGAAGATTGACAAAAACGACGAGAACCTTATTAAAGACTCTGGCTTATGATGGACAATGCGCAAATTGCCCGCGCCAGCTTAAACGACATCGTTTTTGAGGGTCGCAACAAGGCATACGGAGCCTATGTGCTGCGTCGGCTTTATCAGCGCCACGTAACGCGGGCCCTGATTATTGCCACGTCGGTATTCGCGCTCCTGATTTTCTTCCCGCTCATTCAGCAGTATCTGAAAGATAAGATGCCGAAGGAGCCCAAGAAGAACCTGCAGGAGAACGTGCTGATGGACGCTCCTCCCCTGGACGAAACCAAGCCGCCACCCCCTCCCCCGCCGCCCGAGGCTCCGCCGCCCCCTCCGCCCAAGCTGACCACCATCAAATTCACCCCCCCGGTGGTGAAAAAAGATGAGGAAGTGAAGAAGGAAGAGGTGCCGGACCAGGAAGAGCTGAAGGACAAGGCCGTGGCCACGGTGACCGTAAAAGGCAACACCGATGCTGCCCCGGACCTGTCGGAACTCTCCGGCGAAGGTGACAAAGTGGTGGAAGAGGTAGTAGAAAACAAAGTCTACACCTACGTGGAGCAGATGCCCCAGCTGCCCGGCGGCGGCGGCAACGCTGCCATCGTAGCAGCCATCCAGAAGGCCACCAAGTACCCGCCCCTGGCGCTCCGCAACCAAGTCGAAGGCCGCATTTTCGTGAGCTTCACGGTGAATGCCCAAGGCGACGTTTCGGACGTGAAGGTGGTGAAAGGCTTGGGTTCGGGCTTGGACGAGGAAACGATTCGGGCGGTGAAAACCCTGCCTAAGTTCATCCCCGGCAAGCAGAACGGCCGCGCTGTAAGCGTATCGTTTACGGTGCCGATTACCTTCAAAATTCAGTAGTGTTTGCCTCTGGCCTCAGCTAGAAATGAGAAACCCCGAATTGAGCTTCACGGCTCGGTTCGGGGTTTTTCTTTGGCTGTTCTGGCGGTTTAAAAAAATTTGTAGGCTTGCATACTATTATAAGAACATAGCTCGTTGAGAAAGGGCAAGCCAGTGGCGGAGGGCCCCCGCCCGCGTGGCTTGGGTTTGATTGTCTCACCTCAACCCATTGCTGCCATGTCAACGCCCATCATTCTCACCGGCTCCCTTGACGACATCGTCTTTGAAGGCCGCAACCAAGCTTACGGAGCCTTCCAGTTGCGCCGTGATTATCAACGGCACCTGAGTTCGGCTCTATTCATTACCGTGGTGGCTTGTTTGCTGTTGTTGCTGCTGCCGCTGGCGGTTCGGTACTTCTGGCCGGAGGTGGCCGTAAGGCCGCAGCCCACCTTGCCGAAGGAAACCCATGCACAGCCGGGTGACTTTAAATTACCGGAGGCCAAGCCCCTGCCACCCCCCGCAGCCGCCCAGCCGGCATTGACGGTGAAGCCACACACGCAGATTCTCACGCACGTAGTGCCGGATGAGCAAGTGAAAACGCCGCCCGCGTCCTCTACTTTGCCGCAGGACAATGGCGCAGTTGGGCCGACTTCTACTGGCGGAGAAAACACTACAGGAGCCACCGGCGGCACGGGCGTAGCAACCGGAACCAGCACGGACACAGCGCGCCCGGCAGCACCGCCGAAGCAGGAAGTAGTGATATTTGCTGAAGTAATGCCTGACTTTGTGGGCGGACGTGCGGCGTTGCAGCGCTATCTGCAGAAACACTTGCGCTTTCCAGCGGCGGCGCTGGCAGCGCAGGTATCGGGCAAAGTATTCGTTTCCTTTGTGGTGCAGACGGACGGCAGCGTTGGCGAGGTGACGGTGCTCAAAGGCCTGGGCTACGGTACAGAGGAAGCGGCAGCCCGCGTAGTGCGCGAGATGCCCGCCTGGACGCCTGGCCTGCAAAACCACCACCCGGTGCCGGTGCGCTTCACCTTGCCTATTACCTTTCAGTTTGAATAACACCACAGCGCAGCCATCAATCGAGTCGAAAATTAGCCGCAGCTATGAAAAGCGGCTAATTTTCGGCTTTTTTGTGCGCCATTAGAATGGGCTTGCATTTTCCGGCCGAACCTTTAGCGGCAGTTTCACGGTTTATACATCTCCATTCCTGCATTTTATAATTCTATGCTTAACCTTCCCACCACCGAGGAACGGCTCGGTAAATCGCCGCAGCGCATGGTGCGCTACTTCGTGCTGATAATGGCGTTGGTTTACATTGGCCTGGGCATCTGGGCCTGGGTTTCGTCTTACACTGCGCCCACGCCCGACAGCATTTTTCAGCTGGGTGCCACGCCGCGCCGCATTCTGGGCGTCGTGATGGTGCTTTATGGCTTGCTGCGCCTGGGCCGCGTTTACACCACGCATTTCCGCAAAAAACCTTCTTCTGACGATAATGAATAAGCGCGCACATCTTTTCACCACCGGCGCTTTCGTGGTGCTGGCCGGGGCCATCACCGCCGTTTCCTGCAATGGCCCGGGCTCACCGGGCGCGCAAGACACGCCCACCAGCGGCAACGTGAGCGTGGGTGTGGACGAGACTTTCGCGCCTATTCTGCAGGCACAAATTGATACCTTCTCCAAGCTCTATCCCAACGCCCACGTGAAGATGAGCTTCCAGCCCGAGGAAAAGGTGATGGTGGACCTGATTAACGACCAGGTGAAACTGGCCGTGGTATCACGAGAGCTGAACGCCGAGGAAACGGCAGACTTCGCCAAGCAGAAAATCACGCCGCGCATCACGCGCATTGGCATCGACGGCCTGGCCATCGTGCTCAACCGGGCTAATCCCGACTCGCTGCTGACGGTGGCTCAGTTAGCCGATATTTTCACCGGCAAAACCAGTAACTGGAGCCAAGTGAGCGGCAAGAAAGGCTTGGCCGCCATCAACGTAGTTTTCGATGCCAACCGTAGCAGCACCACCCGCTTCATCCGCGACTCGGTGACACGCGGCGCGGCTCTCACGCCCCGGGTATTCGCAGCTGCTTCGAACCCGGCGCTGCTCGATTATGTTGCCTCGCACCCGAACGCCATTGGCGTGGTGGGCGTGAACTGGATATCGGACCGCGACGACCCCACGGCCATGAAATTTGCCCGCAAGGTGCGGGTGGCCAGCATCACCTCCCGGCCCAACCCGCGGCCCGACGACTACATTCAGCCCTATCAAGTATACCTGGCCGAAAAGACACCGGAGCAACTGGCCGAACACCCCGAGTTGCAGAATTACCCGCTGCGGCGCAACCTTTACATCATCAGCCGGGAGGCGCGGGCAGGATTAGGCACAGGGTTTGCATCCTTCGTGGCAGGCAAGAATGGTCAGCTGATATTTCAGAAGTCGGGCTTGCTGCCGGCCCAGATGCAGGCCCGTATCGTGACCACGCCTAAACTGTAAGCGCCTTCCGCGCGTACGCTTTTTCTCTTACGCTTTTCATCTTTTCTCCATCCCATGAGTTTCAAGCCCTGGAAACAGCCGCTGCTCGCCGCCCTCTTCGTGGCAGCAGGCACTACGGCAGCCACCGCCCAAGACGTATCCAAAGCCCAGCGCGCCATTGAGCTAGGCCGCTACAACGAAGCCCGCGCCCTGTTGCGCCCCGGCTCTTCGCCCGAAACGGCGTTCGAGCTTGGCCGTGTGTACCAGATGCGCGATATGCCGGATTCGGCTGCTTATTACTTCAATAAAGCCGCTGGCTCGACGCCGTTTGGCCAGGTAGCTGCTGGCCGTGCCTTGCTGGCCAAAGGCCAATTGGCCCCGGCTGAGGCTCAGTTCGACGCCGCTGCTAAAGCCACCAAAAACAAGGACACCAAAGTCCTGACCATGATTGCGCAGGCTTACGGCGAGTCGGATATTAAAGAGGCTGGCAAGTCGCAGACCTACCTGACGGCTGCACAAACGGCCTTCAAGAAGGACGACCCGGCCCTGATGGTAGCCCGCGGCGATATTTACTTGCACTCCGATACCGGCGGTGGCGAGGCCATGACCAGCTTTGACCGCGCCATTGCGGCCAACCCGAGCTACGCCCAAGCTTATTACAAGAAAGGTGTACTCGATGTACGGGCCCGCAACTACAATGCCGCCCGCGAAGCCCTGAACAAAGCCATTGAGTTGGACCCCAGCTACGCTCCCGCTTACCGCGAACTGGCTGATATGTACTACTACGCCGGTCAGTACAACTTGGCGCTTGAGAATATTAAAAAGTACACGGATTTGGCTGAGCGTTCGCCTGCCACTGATGCGCAGTATGCATCGTTCCTGTACCTGACCAAGAAGTATCCGGAAGCTCTGACGGAGGTAAACAAAGTGTTGGCGGCTGACCCTAACAACCTGACCATGAACCGCCTGAAAGCCTACTCGCTGTACGAAACCGGCGACTTTGCAGGTGCTCTGGCAGCGATGGACAACTACATGAAAATAGCTCCTGCTGAGAAAATTATTCCGGAGGACTATTCGTACCTGGGTCGCATTCAGGCCCGCGCTGGCAAGCCTGCCGAGGGTATCGCCACCATTAACAAGGCCATCGCCAGCACGACTGACCCGGCTAAAAAGGCTGACCTGCAGAACGACCTGGCTACGGCTTACATGACCAACAAGGACTACGCCAAGGCAATTGGCGTGTACCGCCAGAAACTGGCCAACGGCGGTGACCTGACCGACCAATTCCGTTTGGCTGTGGCGTATGGCAACAACAAGCAGTACGCACAAGCCGACAGCGTGTATGGCATCATCAACACGGCCAAGCCCACCTATGCTCCGGCTGTGCTGGCCCGTGCCAAAGTGAATGCCGCCCGCGATGCTGAAGGCAAGCAGGGCTTGGCCAAGCCTTATTATGAGAAGTACATCGAGCTGTCGAAAGCCGAAGGTGCCGACCAAGCCAAGTTCAAGGAAGGCCTCGTAGCTGCTTATGGTTACCTGGGTGTTTATAACTACCAGAAAGGCGATAAGGCAGCGGCACAATCGAATTTCGAGCAAGTGCTTGCCTTGGACCCCACCAACGAAGGTGCCAAAAACAACATCGAGGTGTTGAAAGCGAAGCCTAAAGCTCCTACGAAGGCAGCGCCCAAAGCACCGGTCAAGAAAAAGTAATGACCGGGCTGTAAAGCCAAAAGCCCCGGCACTGTGGTGCCGGGGCTTTTTGTTGTAATCAATTCAAGCCGACGCCGCCCAAGCGCGCCATTTTTCCAGCACTGCCGCAAAGTCCTCCGGTAGTTCGGCTTCAAAGAATAGCTGCTTGCCGGAAACAGGATGCACGAAGCCGAGCGAACGGGCGTGCAATGCCTGCCGGGGCATCAGCCGAAAAGCATTTTCCACAAAGTCGCGATAGGCGCCGGTATTCTGCCCCACGCGAATCCGGTCGCCGCCGTAAGTGGCATCGGAGAACAGTGGGTGGCCCAGGTACTGCATATGCACCCGAATTTGGTGGGTGCGGCCGGTTTCGAGCACGCAGCGGATGAGTGTGACGGGGCCGAAGCTTTCCAGCACCTCATAATGCGTCACCGCGGCCTTGCCTTGGTCGCCTTCGGGGTATACGGCTTGCACCTTGCGGTCGCGCACGCTGCGGCCAATATGGCCGCGAATGGTGCCCGTAGGCCCGGGCGGCGTGCCCCACACCAGCGCCAGATAGCTGCGCTGAATAGTATGGTGAAAAAATTGGTTGGACAGGTGCGTCATGGCAAACTCCGTTTTGCCAATTACGAGCAGCCCCGATGTGTCTTTATCGATGCGGTGCACCAGACCCGGCCGGATTTCGCCGTTACGCCCCGTAGGCAGGTTTGCTAGGTGAAAGGCTAGGCCATTGACTAGTGTGCCCTGCCAGTGCCCAAAAGCCGGGTGCACTACCAGCCCGGCGGGCTTGTTCACGATGAGCAATTCGGCGTCCTCGTAGCGAATGTCCAGCGGCATTTCCTCGGGCAACACCCGCACATCGCGCGGCGGCTCGGGCAGCGTGATGGTGATGGTATCGTGTGGCTTGACGCGGTAGTTGGGCTTAACGGCCGTACCGTTCACCTCTACTGCCGATGCCCGAATGGCTTCCTGAATTTTGTTGCGCGAGGTGTTGCGCAGGCGGTTCTTCAGGAACTTGTCGATGCGCAGCAGTTCCTGCCCGCGGTCAACTACTATACGGTGGTGTTCATACAGCTCATCGCCTTCCTCATCGGGCCCTGTACCCAGCAGTTCTTCGTCTAGCGTTTCTTCCATCGATTTCTAGCCCAGGTGGCACGAAAAAAGCCGAAGCGGATGCTCCGGCTTTCTCGGGTCGCCGCGGCGGCCATTTATGCCTTACTTGGTCTTCGTTTTGGTTTTGGTAGCCGGGGCCTTGCTCGGGGCCGGCGTGGCGTTCGTGGCCGGGGTAGGCTGACGTACTACAGGGGCGTTGGCGCCGGGCGTGATGCCCATTTTCTTCAGCACTAGGTCCGAGATGTCGCCATCTTTGGGAGCATGCAGCAGCAGCGGGCTGCCACCGCCGTCGGAGTTGAACACGTAGGTGAAGCCGTTCTCGTCGGCCACCAGGTCGATGTTCTTCTGGAGCTTGTCGAGGGCCGGCTTCAGCAGCGTCTGCTGCTTTTGCTGCAACGACTGCTGGGCGCTCTGCTGAAACTCCTGAATAGATTGCTGCATGTTTTGCAGCTCTTTCTGCTTGTCGGCTTTCACCACGTCGGTCATCGTGGCTTCCCCGGCCTGGTAAGCTTTGTATTTCGTTTCCAGCTCGGAGGTCTTGCTCTTCAGCTGGTTTTCCAGCTGCGTATTGTAGGCTTTCAGGTCCGATTCAATTTGCTTGCTTTCGGGCATCTGCGACAGCACGTACTGCACGTCGGTGTACCCAATTTTCAGGGGAGCCTGGGCCTGGGCCGAAGTGGCGGCCAGGGTTCCGGCGGTCAGCAGAGCGGCGGCGAGCGTCAGACGAAAGATTTTCACGAGATTCATCAAAAGAAAAAGGGTCAGAAAAATGTTGGAACAAAGGTAATTACTTCGTGGGCTTCTTCACAGGCCTGGTCGTTTTCACCGGCGCTTTGCTCGGGGTGGTCGGTTCGGGCGCTCCCGAATCGGATTCGAAGTTCGGGTCGACCGGCGTTTTAGGCGGTGCCACGGTCTTCACCGCGCCTTTCGGGCCAGGCTGGTTGCGGTCTTCGGCACCCAAACCCAATTCTTCTAACACGAATTCGGTGTAATCGTGCGCCGGATTGGTGTAAAGCATGGTCAGGTCGCCGGATTTGTCAAATAGCACCGCCAGCTGCTTCTTCTTGGCCACTTTTTCACAGGCCTCAAACACCTTGTCCTGCACCGGCTTGTTCAGCTCCTGTCGCTTTTTGAACAGTTGGCCTTCGTAGCCAAACTGCTTGTTTTGGTAGGCTTTGATATCCTGCTCCTTCTTCAGGATTTCATCCTGCCGCTTTTTCTTCATGGCTTCAGTGAGCACCACCTCTTCGGCCTGATACGTGCGGTAGAGCTTGTCGAGGTCCTTTTTCTGGGCCTCAATTTCCTTCTGCCAAGTGTCAGACAGCGCATCAAGCTCGGCCTTGGCCTTGGCGTATTCGGGCATTTTGCCCATGATAAACTCCGAATCGACCCAACCAAACTTCTGCGCATGCGCGCCCGGCACAGCCAACAGCAACAATAAGGCCAGCCACAGGCCACTGATGTTCTTCATAGGTGAGGAAACGTGAAATGTTGCCGGCTAGTGCCCGGCTAGCGAATTTGCTGGCCGATGATGAAGTGGAAGTGATTGGGGTCTTGCTTAGTGCCGGCGGCCGTGCCCACGGGTGGTATCACCGAGTCGAAGCCGTGGCCGAAGTCGAACCCGAGCAGACCGAAGGCCGACATGAAAATACGGGCACCCACCCCGGCTGAGCGGTACAGCTTGTAAGGGTTGTAGTTGGTGTAATTATCCACGGCATTGCCAGCTTCGGCAAACGCCAGCACGTACACCGTCGCGGCGGGGTTCAAGCTCACCGGGTAACGCATTTCCAGCACGTACTTATTGAAGGCGATGCCGCCCGGCTGGTTGGCTTGCGCCGAGGGGATGGCAAAGGCCTGACCGGGGTCGTCGTAGCCGCGCAGACCAATGTAGTCGGCACCCACCAGGAAGTTGCCGCCACCGTTGTAGCCCAGGCCCGCACCGCCCATTTTAAACCGCTCGAACGGCCCTACAGCCCGGTTTGAGTTGTAGGTGCTCAGGTAGCCGAAGTGCGCACGGGTGTTCAGCACCAGCTTGCCCACGATTGGTGTAAACCATGAGGCATCGAACATCCATTTGTGGAATTCAATCCACTCGTTGCTGGTGTGGTTGTTGTTCAGCAGCGAGTAAGGCGGCGTCAGGCTCACGCTCAGGCTCAGTGAGGAGCCGCGGCGGGTATAGGTCGGGTTGTCAATGCTGTTGCGGGCCAGCGTGGTGTTCAGCGTGATGTTGTTGAACGTACCCGTGGTGGCGCCGGCAATAGCAATGTAGTTTTGCGTCTGGTACTGGCTATACGACAGCGAGTTACTGAGCGTAAAATAGTCGTCCGGCACGCGCAGCTGGCGGCCCAGGCCCACCGTAGCGCTGTTCACCTTGATGAACTGGTCCGATGACGCATCCAGCGCCGCGCCGGCCCGCTGCACGCTATGGTTGAGGCTAAAGGAGAACGAGTTCGGCCGGCGGCCGCCCAGCCAGGGCTCCGTAAACGACAGCGAATACGCCTGATACTGCACGCCGTTAGCCTGCACGTTCAGGGCCACGCGCTGGCCGTCGCCGGCCGGTACCGGCGTCCAGTTGCGGAAGTTGCCGGCTTTGCGCAACGAAAAGTTATTGAACACCAAGCCCACCGTGCCAATAAAGCCGGCGTAGCCGCCCCAGCCGCCCGACAGCGTTACCTGGTCCGAGGGCTTTTCTACCACCGTGTAGTTGATGTCCACGGTGCCATCGGCCTGGTTCGGCACGGGGTTGATGCCAATCTTCTCAGGGTCGAAATAGCCCAGCGTTGCAATCTCGCGCTGCGAGCGAATCAGTAGTTCGCGGTTGAACTTGTCGCCGGGCAGCGTGCGCAGCGTGCGGCGCAGCACGTGGTCGCTGGTCTTGGTATTGCCCGCGATGTTGATGTCTTTGATGTGCGCCTGCACGCCCTCGCTGATGCGCATCTCGATGTCGATGGAATCGCCTTCCACCTTTGTTTCCACCGGGTCGATGGTAAAGAACAAGTAGCCGTCGTTCAAGTACAGCGAGGAAATGTCCTGCCCCGTCGGGTTGTAGTTCATGCGCTTGTCCAGCACCTCTTTGCTGTACGGGCTGCCAGACTTGATGCCCAACACATTGGCCAGGGTTTTATCGTCGTAGAGGTAATTGCCCGTCCAGGTGATGTGGCGGAAGTAGTACTTCGGCCCCTCGTCCACCTTGATGCGCAAGGCCAGTCCTTGGTCGTCGCGAATCAGGGTATCGCTTACAATGGCGGCATCGCGGTAGCCCTCGGCGTTGTAGAACTCGATAAGCTTTTTCTTATCCTCCTCGTATTCGCTCCGCTGGAACTTGCCCGCCGTCAGGAATTTGTATGGCTTACGCTCCTTGGTTTTCTTCAGTTTGCCCTTCAGCTTGCGGTCCGAAAAAGCCTTATTGCCTTCAAAGGCAATGTCGTGAATGCGCACTTTCGAGCCTTTGTCTACATCGATTCGCAGGGCAACGCTGTTGGCCAGGGCCGAATCGGCCACCTGCAACACGTTGACTTTGGCATCGAGGTAGCCTTTGTTCACAAAGAACTTGCGCACCTGAGTGCGGGTGTTGTTCAGCAGGGCATCAGTTACCACCTTGCCCCGAATCAGCGCAATTTTCTTGGTGAGGTCTTCCGTCTGCCCCTTGCGAATGCCCGTGAAAGTGAACTTCGACAAGCGCGGCCGCTCCTTCACGTTGTAGTCGAGGTAAATTTTATTGCCTTCAATGCGGGAAATGGTCACGCTCACATCGCCCAGCAGGCCCTGGCCCCACAGCTTGCGAATGGATTTACCAATCTCCTCGCCCGGAATATTGATGTCGTCGCCCACCCGCAAGCCGGAAAGGCTAATCAGCGTGTTGGGGTCCAGGTTGCGCGCTCCACTCACGGTGATGCCGCCCAGCTGGTACTTCTTGGGCTCGTCGCCGGCTGGCACTGCCGCTTGCTGTGCGTGTGCTGAATGGCCCATCGCACCTCCTAGCAGCCCCAAGGCCAGCACTAATTTTACAACTAAACTACGCACAATAAAATTTACAAAAATTTATGAGACAGCTACTTGCTCACTCGTTTTACCAAAGCGCCGCTCCCGGCTCTGATAGACCCGAATGGCCTCCTGAAAGTGCTCTTTCCGGAAATCCGGCCACAGCAAATCCGTAATGTACAGTTCTGTATAAGCCAGCTGCCACAGCAGAAAATTGCTGATGCGCTGCTCCCCACTCGTCCGGATGAGCAATTCTGGGTCGGGCATATTGGCCGTCGTCAGGTAGCTCGCCACCGTGCTTTCATTCACTGCAGCGGGCTGGAGCTTGCCGCTGGCCACGTCGGCGGCCATGCGCCGGGCAGCCTGGGTCAGGTCCCAGCGCCCGCTGTAGCTCAGGGCTAGCACCAACGTCATGCGGTTGCCCCCTTTGGTGAGTTCCATGGCCTCGGTCAGCTCGCGCTGGCAGTTGCCCGGCAGTGTACTCAAATCGCCGATGGCTTCCAGGCGAATGCTGTTTTTGAGTAGTGTGGCCGTTTCTTGCCGGATGGTGTGCACCAGCAGTTGCATCAAAGCCATTACTTCGAGGGCTGGACGGTTCCAGTTTTCCGTCGAGAAAGCATACAGCGTCAGGTAGCGCACCCCAAGTTGGGCGGCTTCTTCCACAGTTTCGCGCACAGCCGTGATGGCGCTTTGGTGTCCAAACACCCGCAAGCCACCCCGCTTCTTTGCCCAACGCCCGTTGCCGTCCATGATGACGGCCACGTGGGCGGGGATATTTTGAGTATCAATTTCGGCCTTGCCGGTCATCTTTGCGGTTTCGCTAAAAGAGCCCGCAAGTTACGGAAATGGTTGCATTCAGCGGCGGGGCCGTGCCTCCGTAGCTGCTGCAGCCTGGCTTAAGCCCGTTGTTTTTCAGATGCTTGTTCCCCAATAGCAGCTATTTAAGCAACTTTTTATTCTTTCTGTATTGGCTGGGGCAGGGTATTTTATAAAAAGTATAAGACAGGCTCAGGCCGCTATAATAGTACCAATCTTGGTCGTGGGGGTTCACGAGCAACGGGTCTTGGTCGCCCAAGTGGTCGAGCTGGTCGGTAAAGGCCTTGCGCGCGCCTACTTCCAAGCCAAGGTTTAAGTGCTCCGACAACGCGTATTTTAAACCCGCCCCCATCGGAATGGAAAAGCCCAGCATGGCCCCGTCCCGACTGAAGTCGTTGCCGAGAGCAGAGTCGTTGGTCACCGTGGTGGTATTGGCATAGAAAGCTGCCACGCCGGCAAACAGGTACGGCGTAAAGTGTATCTTATCGGTGCGGTAGTGGTAATCCAGAAAGTTATATTCCACCACCGCCGAAGCTTCCAAAATGCTTCCCTTAGTATTGGCCTGCCGATAACCAAGCACGGGCGGCACGCCACCGTTGGTCCCGCTCACGTTGCCGTCGTCGGCCCGCAGTAGCCCGGCCGTGAATCCCCCCCGCAATGTGACGGGCACCGACACGTCTTTGCGGTAGAATACCGTGAAAGCAGGGCGGCTATTCTGCAGCTGAAACTCGGGCGAGATTTCGCCGCGGTAATTGGTAGCGCCAATGCCTATGCCTAGTTCGCTGGTGTTTTGTGCATTCGCCGACGCACAAAAAAACGCACTCCCCGCTTGCGCTAGGCAAGCGAGGAGTGCGGTGTTGATAGTTGAATTCGTCATTTAAACTATTTGCTGGCTAGGAAAGCGCCTCAACCAGCGGCCGCTGGTTAGCGGAATTTGGGGTTCTTGATACGGGGCGTCAAGATGTAGTTCAGGGTGACGCCGGTAACGATGTACCAGTCGGTTTTATTGCCTTTATCGCCGCGTTGGGCCAGTCCAGGAGCGGTAAAGCCAGGGAAGGTGCCTTCGTTAAAGGTGCCATCTCGCAGCGAAATACTGCGCGTAATGTCGCGACCAAAATACTTCTGGGCGGGGGTGCCGTTAGATACGTCACCGTACTTCCCTCCTACGTCATCCAGGTAATCGGTGAATGTTTTGCGCCAACCGATTTCAAGGCTTGCATCAAAGTTCCGATTAATACGGTAGCGGATACCGCCACCAAAAGGAATCGAGAATTGAGTTTGGCCATATTTACTGTCTTGGCCTTCAGTGCGCAAGTCGGCAAGTGCAATGTACTCACCCTCAGTCAGACCGAGGTTGTTTTTGCCTACCAAACCTTTGGGATTGTGGTAGAAGCCAGCTACACCAGCAAACACGTAAGGCACAAAGTCAGGACGCTTCAGGTAGTTGTTGCGATTCTCAATCAGGTCGATGATGGCCACAGCTGAAGCTTCCAAGATGTCGTTGCGGAAGCTCATGTTCCGGTTGTAGCGGAAACGAGCGTCTGGGTCATTCTGGTTTGCAGCTAAGGCGTCGTCGCCCGAGATACGGCCATAGGAAAGACCAAAACGACCGGATACACGCGGATAAAAGCGGCGGGTTATGGATATGCCAGCCCCTACGCGGGTGGCACCGAGGCGCAAGCTGGTGAAATTAGTAACCGGCGTTACATCGCCGAAGTAGTTCATGGCGTTCAGGCTGAAGCCAATCGAGTTGTATTGCTTCCGCTTGCTGAACTGCTGAGCATCTGCATCCGGCGCAGCCACCAAGGCCAACCCGAGCGCAATTGCTGAGGAATAAGTGAAAATATTTTTCATAAGGCAACGAAAATGATGATTCGAGTTTCGAGGTGTGAGGGCAGTGCAGTGAATGCGCAGTTTCAGACAGTGACAAAAGTAGGCTTAATCGGGAACTTAAAAAAGTTTCTCCAATTTTTTCATAAAAAAACCTGACCGTTAGACTTGTATACCAACCGGGTTTCGGCGGTCCAAGCCCCAATTGAGTTTGCTGCGCAGGGTACTGAGGAAGTTTACGTGATTGAGTTTTACGAGGCGGGCGTTGAAGGTTTCGCGGCGAACGGCAATCTGAACGGATGCTTCGACGGGGAGGGAGCGGGAGTCGAGCGCTAGCATGTAGCTGGTGCTGCGGCCTTCAATTTCGAAGGAAATTACGCTCTGGTCCGACACCACGAGGGGGCGCACATTCAGATTGTGGGGGCATACGGGAGCAATAATAAAATTGTTTGTCTGGGGCAGCATCACGGGGCCGCCGCAGCTCAGAGAGTAGCCGGTAGAGCCGGTAGGCGTGGCTACCACCAAGCCGTCGGCCCAGTAGGAGTTCAGGTACTCGCCGTCGATGTAGGTGTGCACCACAATCATGGACGAGGTATCGCGCTTGAGGACGCTAAACTCGTTGAGCCCGAAGTTGAGAGTACCGAATACATCAGGGTCGGTGTCGACGCGAATCAGGCTACGCTCTTCTAAGGTGAAGTGGCCTTTGTATAGGGCGTCGATGGCCTGGGCAATGCGGTCGGGGGTGATGGTGGCGAGGAAGCCCAGGCGGCCGGTGTGGATGCCCAGGATGGGGATTTGCAGGCTGCCGACGTAGGTGACGGTATCGAGCAGGGTGCCGTCGCCGCCGATGCTGAGTACGAACTGCACGCCGCGCAACGAGTCGCCGCGCCGGAACTCGGTGGTGCCGGGTGGCAGGCGCAGGCGGTTGTCGAGGAAGGTGCGGAAGGATTCGCCGATGCGGACTTCGGCCCGGCGCGCGGCCAGGTCGTCGAGCAGGGCTTGGATGGCGGGAGCGGCTTCGTCGTTGAAGGGCTTGCCGAGAATGGCGATTTTCATGCGGAGAGAGCGAACACGCCTTTGCCAGCAGCAAGCGCAGGTCCGCCGGAAGATTCACAACAAATTAATAACCCAGGGCCAGGGCGGAAAACCATTTATATAGGGAATTCGGCGCGGAAGAAGTAGCCGGTCCGGCCCAGGCCGTTCAGGGTGTACTCCACAGTGAAGACCCGGTCGTAGTAAGTGACGAGGTGCAGGCCGAGGCCAACGGAACTTAATAACTGATTGGGTAGGCGGTTTTGCGGAGGCACAACCGGCGCGACCACATAGCCGGCGTCGGTAAAGATATTGAGGTAAACAGCCAGCGGGATGGTATTGATTTTCGGATTGTCGATGCTGCCCAGCCGAATAGTGCGGGGACGCAGAATGGCATAGGATATTCCTTGCTGGACCAAACCGTAGTGCCGGCCGTCGATGACATATTCATCGTAGCCCCGCACAAGGTCGGCATAGCCCAGGGCGCGGGAGTCGGCGTAGGCCAGGCGCCGGGCCAGGCGCGTTTGCCCGCTTAGGCCGATGCTGTAGTAGAAGTTGTGCCCCAGAGCCAAGTAGCGCGAATAATTGAGGTGCAGCGTGGTGATGCTGGGCGCGACGCCGCCAAGGAAAACGCGGTGTGACAGCGAGACTTGTGCATATTGGCCGGTGAGTGGGTAGGCGAAGGTTTTGCGCTGGTTGCGGGTGCTGGTGAGCGTGAAGTCGAGGTACTCGCGCTGGGTGCGGCCCAAAAAATAATTGGAGTTATAAAAATTAATGGAATCGGTGATTCGCTCCCGGTGATAGGACACATCGAAGGCAGTGAGAAACTGTACGGTGTGGCGCAGGCGCAGCCCCGCCGTGGCGTAGAAGCGCTGAATGGGAAAGCTCTCATCGGCCCGGAAGGGCACGAGGCGGTCGGCTTGGGTGATGTAGTCGAGCGTGTGGCTTTGGTAGAACGATGCGCCCGCGCCGAGGCCCAGACGCCGGTAGCGGCCCAGGCCGGGCGCCTCGTAAAACAGCTCATACTTGCGGTTGAAGCCGAGCTGCAGGTTGGCGCTGACCTGCTCGTTGCGGCCGCGGAAGTTGGTGCGCACCAGGTGCACGCCGTAGTCGAGGCGGCGCCAGCGGTCGGAGCGGTCGAGCCAGGAGCGCAGGTTGCGGTCGGCCAGCGAGAGGATGGGCACCGGGAAGGTGTAGAGCCGCTCCTGCAGCCCGAACACAACGAGCCACTTGCCACCGCTGCAACTGGCCTGCACCACCACGGCGTGAAACAGCTGCAGGTTGAACAGGCGGCTGCGGTTGGCTTCGAGCCGGGCGGCTATGTCGGCCACGGCCAAGGTGTCGCCTTCGTGAAAGTCGAGCTCGACCCGCAGAATACGCTCTTTGGTAACGGCATTGCCCAGAAACAGGATGGAACCCACGGCGGCGCGCGCCACATTGGGGCAGGGCAGCACCCGCACCAGAGTGTCAGCCGGGGCCACCACGGGCTTTAGCGGCCGCGGCAGCGTGTCGGCGGGCGCCTGGCTGGGCAGCAGCATCCGCAGCAATAGTAACAGAACTCCAAGCACCCGCTTATCAGACGCTCAGGTACCGCAGCAGGGCGTCGTAGCGGTCCTGCTCGTCTTCGTTGGGGGCAGCGGTACCGCTGAACTGGGCCGTGACAACATAGCCGAACCGCTCCAGTGTAGCCGTGATGCGAGCCAGGTTGTCGGTGTTGAGCTTGAGGGTGAGGCGGATGCGGTAGGGGTCGACTTCATCCTGCGCCACCAAGGCGCTGAGCACCTTGGCGTTGTTTTCCTCCACGTAGCGGCTGATTTGGGTAAGCGAATAGTCCCGCTCTTCCATCGTAAGCACGATGATGCCGCCCTGTCCCCCGCCGGTGGGCTGCTGGCCAAAAGCGGCCAGGGCATCGGCAATAGTGACCACACCGGCATACTCCTGGTGCTCATCGACCACGGGTACGAGCTGAATCTTGTTTTCAATGGCCAACTCCATCACGCGATAAAAGTGCTGGTCGGGCCGCACGTAGGCGTCGGCGTAGCCCAAGGACAGTTCAGAAAGCAAGGTTTCAGGGTCATCGAAATCGGCCAAATCCGATTCGGTGACGAGGCCGCGGTAGTGGCGGTTGTCGAGCACGGGCAGCTGGGCCACGTGAAACTCATCGAGCCAGCGCGCTGCTTTGCCCGCCGAATCGGTGCCTTTCAGGGGCGGAATCATTTCGTTGAGTAAGTCCTCGGCGAGCAGGGCAGGCATATTATTCGGCTAATAATGAGGTAAACGGCAATAAGAACGGGATTGGGTGGAAAGGATAAATAAAAAACGTCCCCGTGGCGTGATGGTTTGGTGAACAACAATCGGGCCGCCGAAAAGATAACCGCCGTTTAGGCAGCCACGGCCGGTACGTTGGCAGTAGTACGCAAAAAGTGGCGCAGGTAGGCGTTGAAGCCGATGGGGCGCTCCATCATGGGGGCGTGGCCGCAGTGGTCGAGGAAGCGCAGCTCGGCGTGGGGCAGCAGGCGGGCAAACTCGTGGGCCACCGGCGGCGGGGTGATGGTATCGTTCAGCCCCCACACCAACAGTGTGGGCACCGTCACTTTCGTCAGCTCCTTGCTCAGGTTGTGGCGCTGGGCCGACCGGGCAATGGCAATGATGCGCAGGCACTTCGCATTGGAGTTGGTAACATTAAACACCTCATCAACCAGCTCCTGGGTAGCCACTTTGGGGTCGTAGAAAGTGTAGCCTACCCGCTCCTGCACGTAGGCGTAGTTGCCGCGCTTGGGGAAGGAGCCGCCCATGCTGTCTTCGAACAAGCCGCTGCTGCCGGTGAGCACGAGGCGGCTCACGCGGGCCGGGTTACTCAGGGCATACACCAGGGCAATGTGGCCGCCCAGCGAGTTGCCCAGCACCGTGAAGGACGGTGGCAGGGCCATAGCTTTCACGAAGCCTTCAACGTAGGCCACCAGGCCCGGCACCCCGGCCTGGGTGAGGGGCATGTCGTAGATGGGCAGCAGGGGGATGATGACGCGGTGGTCGGCCGCAAACTCCTCCACCACGCCCTGCCAGTTGCTGAGCGCGCCAAACAGGCCGTGCAGCAACAGCAGCACGGGGCCCTGGCCTTCGTCCACGTACTCGTACCCGTGTTGGTGCTGGTGGCGCAATTCCATCTCGTTTCTCGTCAATTCCCGGCGGTTTTGGCAATGATACAACAACGGAGCCAATTGCCCAAAATTGCCAGCCCGTGCGGCGTGAGCAAGGCTTCGGGGTGAAACTGGACGCCGTAAAGCGGCAGCGTGCGATGACGCAAGGCCATGAGTTCGGGCACCGGGCCGGTGGTGCGGGCCAGCGGCACCAAAGCATCGGGCAGCGGCTCGCGCACCAGCAGCGAGTGATAGCGCGTGACTGGTTGAATGGCAGGCAGTCCCGCAAACAGTGGCTCGTTGGACGCGCATTGCATTTCCGATACTTTGCCGTGCACCGGACGGGCCGCGCGCGTCACGCTCCCCCCGAAGAACTCGCCCAGCGCCTGGTGCCCCAGGCACACGCCCAGCATGGGCACCCGCTGGTGGTAGTGCTGAATGACGGCGGGCATCACCCCCGCATCGGCAGGCGTGCCGGGGCCGGGTGAGAGAACGATGGCGTCGAAATTCAGCCCTTGCAGTTCCTTCAGCGCCACGTCGTTGCGCCGCACGATGACTTCGGCTCCGAGCTGTCGCAGGTAATCGGCCAGCGTGAAGGTGAAGGAGTCGAAATTATCGAGCAGCAGCAGACGCATTTTTTGAGGGTTGAGTTTTAAGGGTGGAGTGCAGAGTTGAACACGGAATGCCCTGCTAGTTCATTCAACAGTCAACCCTTAAAACTCAACCCTTCACAAACGCCGCCCGCATACGCACCAGCAAGTCTTGGGCAATGGGCAGCACGTAGCCGGTGATTTGCAGGGCCAGCGGGGTGGCCTGACGTACGATGGGCAGTACCTGCGAGCCGGCCACCAGATTGGGCGAAAGCAGGTGCACGCCAGCCACGCCGGTGCCGTACAGCAGCAGGCTGAGGCCGAGTATCCATTTCAGGACGCCGGCCGCACCGCCCAGCAGGTTGTCGAGCACGCCCAGTGGAGTGAGGTGAACGGCAGTTTTGAGCAAGCCGCCCAGCAGGTGCACGCCCCACATGATGCCCACGAACACCAGCGCAAACGACAGCAACGGCAGCATGCCAAAAGCATCGCCCACGTATTGCCGCACCAGCGGTACGGCCGCCGAGAGCAAGCTCAGCCCGCCCACTACGGCCAGCACAAAGGCCAGCAGCGACACCACTTCCAGCACCAGCCCGCGCCGGTAGCCCTTCACGGCCCCAATGCCCAAAGGCAACAGCAGCAGGATGTCGAGGGCAGTCATGGGTGGGGAATGAGGGTAGGAGGGTATGGGGGCATGAGGGCATTGGGTTTAGCAGGCGTACCTCCTACCCTATCCCCTCCTACCCTCATTCCCTACAGGTTCGTGTTATTCAGCAGGTGGCTCAGGGCGTCGGAAATGCGCTTGCCGTCGGCTTGGCCTGACAGCTCGCGGGCGGCCACGCCCATCACCTTGCCTAGGTCGGAAGGGCCGGTGGCGCCTACGCGCTGGATAATGTGCACCAGCTTCTCCACCAAGTCGGCTTCGGAAAGCTGGGCGGGCAGGAATTCTTCGATAATGGCCAGCTCGGCCAGCTCATTTTCTTCGAGTTCGGAGCGGAACTGCTCCTTATAGATTGCGGCGGCGTCGCGGCGCTGCTTGGCAGCTTTGTTGAGGAGCTTGAGCTCGGCTTCGGGAGTGAGGCCGGCGGCGCTGGCGCCTTCTGCAGTTTCAGCCAGCATAATCTGCGATTTGATGCTGCGCAGGGCGGTGAGGCGCACTTTGTCTTTGGCCAGCATGGCTTGCTTAATAGCGGCGTCGATGTCGTTTTTGAGCATGAGGCGGATTGGTGGAATGGTGGAGTGGTGGGTTAGCGGATGGGTGGCTTGGCGGCGGGCCGGCAAGCAGAACGATGCAAAGAACGTCATGGCGGGCGTAGCCGAGGCATCTCGCTTACGTAAGTAGGCCAGTCGATTGGTTTGCTACCGCACGCGAGATGCCTCGGCTACGCCCGGCATGACGAACTTTGGCCTCGCAAATTCACCACTCCACTCATCCACCAACCCGCCCCCCGTGACCAAGCTCAGCGTCAACATCAATAAACTGGCCACCCTGCGCAACGCCCGGGGCCACAACCGCCCCGACATTCTGCAGGCTGCCCGCGACATTGAGCGGTTCGGGGCCGAGGGCATTACCGTGCACCCGCGGCCCGACGAGCGCCACATCCGCTACCAGGACGTGCGCGACCTCAAGCACGTGGTGACCACCGAGCTGAACGTGGAAGGCAACCCCACCCCCGATTTCATCGCCCTGTGCCGCGAGGTACGTCCCGAGCAGGTGACGCTGGTGCCCGACGCGCCCGACGCCATCACCTCCAACGCCGGCTGGGACACCATCACGCATCAAGATTTTCTGCGCGAGGTGGTGGCCGAGCTGAAGTCGTTCGGCGCCCGCGTGAGCATCTTCCTCGACCCCGACCTGCGCCTGCTGGAAGCAGCCAAGACCACGGGTACCGACCGCATCGAGCTCTACACCGAAGCCTACGCCGTGCAGTACCTCGCCGACCGTGAGGGCGCCGTAGCCCCTTATCGCGCCACGGCCGCCCGCGCCGGCCAGCTGGGCTTGGGCGTGAACGCCGGCCACGACCTCGACCTCGACAACCTGGCTTTCCTGCACCAGCAGCTGCCCGAGCTGACCGAGGTGAGCATTGGCCACGCCCTGATTTGCGATGCCATTTACCTGGGCCTCGAAAACACCGTGCAGCTGTATAAGCGGCAGCTGCGGTAGCCAGCATTTACGACCAACCTGTCGCTAAAGAACGTCCTATCGAGCGTAGCCGAGACAGAACGTGCGACTTACCCTTTTCAAACTGACCCTATGCCCCGCCACTCCCTCGCTGAGTTCGACGCCCTGCCCTACCCCATCCTCGACGTGCGGGCCCCGATTGAGTTTGCCCAGGGCCACGTGCCGGGCGCCCTCAGCCTGCCGCTGTTCACCGACGAAGAACGGGCCCGCATCGGCACGGCCTACAAGCAAGTGAGCCAGGAGCGGGCCGTGCACATGGGCCTGGAGTTTTTCGGGCCGAAGATGTCGGCGATGGTGAAGCAAGCCAAAAAGCTGGCCCCCGGCAAGGAAGTGCGCCTGCACTGCTGGCGCGGGGGCATGCGCAGCGGCGCCGTGCTGTGGCTGCTGGAGCTGGCGGGTTTTAAAGTACACTTGCTCGATAAAGGGTATAAGGACTACCGCCGGGCGGTACTGGCCTCCTTTGCCGCGCCGCGGCCGTGGCGCGTGCTGGGCGGACTCACGGGCAGTGGCAAAACCGACGTGCTGCGCGTTCTGGCGGCCGCGCACGGGCAGCCGGTGCTCGACCTCGAAGGGCTGGCCCATCACAAGGGCTCGGCCTTTGGGGCCATTGGGCAGCCGGCCCAGCCCACGCAGGAGCAATTTGAAAATAACCTGGCTGCTGCCCTGGAGCAGCTGCCCCCCGACGTGCCGGTGTGGGTAGAAGACGAAAGCCGCCAGATTGGGCGGCTCACCATTCCGCTGCCCATGTTTGAGCAAATGCGCCAGGCCCCGCGCTACGTGCTGCAAGTGCCCCGCGAAGCCCGAGTGGCCAAGCTGGCCGCCGAGTACGGCGCCGAAAACCCAGCCGAGCTGGCGGCCGCCATTGAGCGGCTGCACAAGCGCCTGGGCGGCCTGGCCACCCAGCAGGCGCTGGCAGCCGTCGAAGCCGGCGATTTTGAGCGCATGGTGGAGCGCGTGCTCGATTATTACGACAAGACCTACACCCACGGCCTGACTCCGCGCTCGGGCGAACAGGCCCTCACCCTGGTGCCCGTAGCCGGGTGCAACCCGGCCGAGAATGCCGCTACTTTGTTGCGAACGGTAGCGGCCAGCGGCATTTAGCAGCGCGGCGGGCCGATGCTCGACTGTTTTATCAAGCGGTTTGCTCGTTGCTGCCGTTATTTGGGTCTCGATTATGCCCGGACCTTCAAACAGCCGGTTGTTGGGTTAATTCCTTTGTCATTGTTTTCCTTTTTTCTTATTCACCACCTTTTCCCTTTTTCATGTTCTCATCCATACAAACTCGGCTGAAACAGGCCAGCCGGCTATTGCCGGTTGCGCTACTGCCCTTCGCGGCGCAAGCGCAATTCAACTATGCACCGGCGAACGCGGTGAATACCGCAGGCACCTACACTGACCTGGGTACTACGGGTTCGGTCATTGCCACGGCCAACAACGACGACGCCAATTCGGCGGCCCAGCCAATTGGCTTCTCGTTCACCTACAACGGCACTGCTTTCACGCAGTTTGTGCTGAGCACGAACGGCTTCATCAAGCTGGGCAGCACGCCGCCCTCGGCCACCAACCTGTTTATTTGCAACGTGGTTGGCTGCACCAACGTTGACCCCGTGGAAAGCACCGACCCGGCCGACGTTAACCTGATTCTGCCGTTCAACTTCGACCTGGAGCCCGGCACCGGTACACCCGAATACCGGGTGTTTACCACCGGCACGGCCCCCAACCGGGTGTGCACCATTCAATGGAAAAACGTGAGCGACAAAGCCGACGCCACGCCTTCGAACAAGCAGTACACCAACTTTAGCTTCCAGGCCAAGCTCTACGAAACCACGAACAACATCGAGTTTGTGTACGGCACGGCCACGGCCTCGACGGCAACGCCCGAAAGCCGCTTCCCCAACGTGGGCCTCAAAGGCTCGAGCGCGGCTACCGGGCAAGACCTGCTGGCCAGCAAAACCACGGGCGCAGGCGCTTGGTCGACCACGACCTTCATCACCGGCAGCTACCCGGGCTCGACGCACAACATCCGCAACTCGGCTTTGCCGGACGCTGGCCGGACCTACCGCTTCGTGCCGACCGTATTAGCTTCCAATGATGCTGCCGTCACGGCCATCTACACGCTGGGCAAAGTCTCCACTTCATTCGGCTCTCCCGTTACAGCCCAGGTAGTTATCACCAACGCCGGCTCTGCTGCCCTCACCAACCAAACGGCAACGCTTACGGTAAGCGGCGCCACGACCTACACCAACACGCAGACCATTGCCACATTGGCCCCGGGCGCCTCGACTACGCTCACATTCACTTATCCCGTGACGGCAACTACTGGCACGAACACCTTGACGGCAACGGTTCCAAATGATGGGGTAAACACCAACAATACCCAGACCTTTACCCAGACCCTATCGACCAATACCCTGAGCTATGTTTCGGGCACTTCTTTTGATGGTGCCGCTGGCCTGTCGTCTGCTGGCAACGTGATAGCAACGGGTTATCGCACCACAGGTGCTGCTGCCGTTACTACCGTAACACCTTACTTCGGCGGCGCAGCTACTACGGGCTCTACCTACCAAATACTTGTGTACGCAGCTGCCGCAAATGGCCAGCCCGGGACGGTGCTCTACACTTCGCCGGCTCGTCCCCGCCCGGCCGGAGCGGCTGGCACTATTGTCCAAGATGTGGTAAGCATTCCCAACACTCCTGTAAACGGCAACTTCTTCGTTGGCATCAAAACAATTGGTGCTGACAACATTGGGGTAGCTTATCAGACCGAAACGCCCCTGCGCCCCGGCACTTTCTTCTTCACGACCACTGGCACTACTTGGACCGACATCAATACGTCTACGCTCAATTCGCGCCTCGCTGTTGATGTAGTCCTGAGCACTGTTACCGCTACCCGCAACGAAGCCCTGGCCGCCACGGTGGGCCTGGCTCCCAACCCCGCCCACGGCAGCTTCCAGCTGAACGTGCCGGCCGGCAACCTGCACGCCGCCACCGCTACGCTGAGCAACGCTCTGGGCCAAGTGGTGCTCGTGCGCCAGCTGAACCTGCCCGCCGCCGGCGGCACCGCCGATTTCAACGTGAGCAACCTCGCCAACGGCGTGTACTCGCTGACGCTGAAGTCGGGCAACGACGTAGTGGTGAAGCGCGTGGTGGTAGAATAACCTCCCCGTTTCCCACAAAAAAAGGGCTGACCGCACGGTCAGCCCTTTTTTTGTGGCCTTTTCAAGGCAACGGCTAGCTGATAGGCACCTTGCGCAGAATGGCCTCAATTAAGTCCTGGGTGCGGATGCCGTCGGCCTCGGCCTCGTAGGTGAGCAGGATGCGGTGGTTGAGGACGTCGGCAGCTACTTCCTTGATATCCTCGGGCAGCACGTAGTCGCGGCCTTCGAGGTAGGCCACGGCTTTGGAAGCGCGGTGCAGGGCAATGCTGGCGCGCGGACTGGCCCCAAACTGCACAGCCTGGGCGAACTCAGGCAGTTCATAGTCGGCCGGGCGGCGGGTGGCAAACACCAGCTCAATGAGGTATTTCTCCAGCGTGTCGGAAATCTGCACTTGGTTGATTTGCTGGCGGATGCCGAAAATATCGGCCTGCGTGAGCACGGGCTGCACGTCCTCCACAAAGCTGAGGTTGGCCATGCGGCGCATCACCTCCAGCTCGTCGGCTTTCTTGAGGTAGTCGACGTGTACCTTCAGCATGAAGCGGTCGACCTGTGCCTCGGGCAGCGGGTAGGTACCCTCCTGTTCCACGGGGTTTTGGGTGGCCAGCACCAGAAAGGGCAGGTCGAGCGCGTAGGTGGTGTCGCCGATGGTGACCTGCTTTTCCTGCATGGCTTCGAGAAGGGCGCTTTGCACCTTAGCCGGCGAGCGGTTGATTTCGTCGGCCAGCACGAGGTTGGCGAAAATGGGCCCCTTCTTCACCTCGAAGATGGACTGGTTCTGATTGTAAATCATGGTGCCCACCAGGTCGGAGGGCAGCAGGTCGGGCGTGAACTGCACGCGCTGAAAGTGGAGGTGCAGCACCT
Source organism: Hymenobacter properus (assembly GCF_015694735.1). Lineage (GTDB taxonomy): Bacteria > Bacteroidota > Bacteroidia > Cytophagales > Hymenobacteraceae > Hymenobacter > Hymenobacter properus. The sequence goes on from NZ_JADQDP010000003.1 coordinate 163,774, forward strand.
TGGCCAGCGTGGAGATGGTGAGTGTTTTGGCCAGGCCGGGCACACCCTCCAGCAAAATGTGCCCGCCCGTGAACAGGCCAATGAGCAAGCGGCTAAGCAGCGGCTGCTGGCCCACCACCACTTTGCCCATCTCGGCAAACACCTGGCGGATGAGGGGATGATAATCGACGGGCGCATCGGCCGGTGCCGCAGCGTTGGAAGAAGGAAGCATAGAACAAGAACGGACCAAACAACCCTTGCAAGGTAGGTACCGGCCGGAATTTAGTTTGTTTGCCAAGCCCGCCGCGGCAAACTGGCCCTAGTGCAGCACCTAATTTCCAACTAATACGTAAAGGGCTGTTTCGTCCAAGAACATGGGATGGCTACCTAAAGCAAATCCCGATTCTTTTAAACTTAATGCAAAAATCAGGCTACTCTGTAGTACCCTGGTTTTTATTTGCCGAACATTGTTTTACATTTACTCCCGCCTATATTTCACATGCCTTCACCACTTTTTCAATTCTTCCATATGAAATCAATTCTCCTAACTCGCTTGCTGCCAGCACTTATCCTAACAGTGGCCGTTGAAGGCACCCTGCTGGCGCAGCCTGGCAGCGGCGGCCCGGGCCCAGGCACGCCCGTTACGCCGACGACGCCCACCGATGTGCCGCTCGACGGCGGGGCTTCGCTACTGCTGGCCGGCGGGGTAGCCTACGGCCTGAAGCGCCTGCGCGACCGTCGCAAAAAAGCATAGACGCACCCGACGTATATATTTGGACACCGACGGCCTCCCTTGACTGGTGGGCCGTCGTTTTTTTGCAGCTTTACACTCGTTAGACGTCCTGCCCATGTCCACCACCGCTCCCGTAGCCGCGCCGCCCGACAACCGGCTGCTGTTCCGCTTCCTTCTCGTAGCCGGGGCGATGTACCTGGCCTGGTTTTTCCTTTACCAGCAATGGCTGGAGCCCGATGGGCGGCTTGACGTTGCGCTGTGCGGGCAGATTGCCAGTGCCAGCGTGGGTTTGCTGCGGGCCGTAGGGTTCGATGCGGCTGTGGCCCCCGCCAATGCGCAGTTACTGCTCATGAATGCGGAGCCTTCGGTGGTGGTGTACCCAGCTTGCAACGGTTTGGTGCTGTATGCTTTATTTGCCGGTTTCGTGCTGGCGTTCCCGGGGCCCTGGCGGCGCAAGGTGTGGTTTATTCCGGCCGGCGTAGCCCTCATCTGGGTGCTGAACGTGCTGCGCGTGGCCGCCCTGGCCATCAACCACCACTATTCGCACCAAACCGTCGATTTTAACCACCACTACACCTTCAACGTGGTGGTGTACGGCTGCATTTTCGGTCTCTGGATGCTGTGGGCCCGGCGCCTAGCTCCCAATGCCTCGGCCCTAACTCCGCTCAACTGATATGCTGCCCGCATCTCATGCTTCCCGGCCGGCGCGGGGGCACTGGGCGCTGGTGTCGCTGCTGTTACTGGCCTTGCTGCTGCTGGGGTTTTACCAAGAGCCTGTTGTTGATTTTTTAACGGCTTGCTGGCAGCGCGTGCTCGGGGCATTGGGGCTGCAGCGGCAGGCGGCCGCCTTTCAGCAGGGCATCAACGGGCAAGTAGCCAAGCGCCTGTTGCCCGCCGTGGCCACTTATGCCGCCATCTACCTAGCCATTAGCCTACTGCTCCTGCGCCTGCTGCTGCCGGAGCAGTGGCGGCTGGTGTGGCGCCTCTACGCGGGCGGGCTGGTGGTGTACGCGGCGCTGGTGGTGCTGGGCAAGCTGGGCGGCGATGTGCGGTGGGCTTATCGCCTCAGCCGGCAGCTGCTCGATTTCATGGTGAGCCCTCTGCCGGTAGCGGGCCTCTTTGTGCTGCTGCGGGCGGGTTTGGTGACACCTCGGCGCGCGTAGCACTACTAGTTTTTTACTGGAGCTAGGCAGCGGATACATTGCCCATAAAATAACAAACACTCGTTAGCTTTTTGGGTTATAATGACTACTTTTGGAAACGCATTATTGCCCAGCGGCTGTTCTTGGCCTGCGCCAGTGCCAAGGGTTTTGACCAATAGCTGGGCGGTTGCTTCCACAGCTCATTCCCTTCCCACCCATGAGCCGGTTTCATCAACTGAAAATCAAGAATATCCGTCGTGAGACGCCTGACTGCGTGTCGGTAGCGTTTGACGTGCCGGCCGAGCTGCGCGAGGCCTTTAGCTACACGCCCGGCCAGTACCTCACGCTGCGCCGCGAGCACCAGGGCGAGGAACTGCGGCGCTCCTACTCCATTTGCAGCAGTCCCCTGGATGACGAGTGGCGCGTGGCCATCAAGAAGGTGCCCGAGGGCCGCTTCTCGACTTTGGCCGTGGAGAACCTGCACGTGGGCGACACCCTGGACGTGATGCCGCCACAGGGCCGCTTCTCGCCCAGCCTGCATCCTGCCCAGGCCAAGCGCTACGCACTGTTTGCAGCCGGAAGCGGCATCACGCCCATCCTGAGCATCGCCAAAACGGTGCTGCTCACCGAGCCCGACAGCCACGTATACCTCATCTATGGCAACCGCGGCCGTAACTCCATTATCTTCAAAGAAGCCATTGAGGGCTTGAAGAATAAGTTTCTGCACCGGCTGAGCGTGTACCACGTGCTGAGCCGCGAGCAGGGCGACAGCGACCTGTTTTTCGGCCGACTGGATTACGCCAAGACGGCTGAGCTTTTGCAAAAGATGCTGCCCGCCGCGCGGCTCGATGAGGCCTACATCTGCGGGCCCGAGGAGATGATACACGGCGTGCGGCAGGCCCTGGTCGAGGCCGGCGTAGCAGCAGAGAAAATTCACTTCGAGCTATTTGCCACCAGCAGCAGCCCGGCCAACGCCCGCGCCAACGCCCCGCGTCCAGTGGGCGAAGACGACCAGAAAAGCCAGGTGACGGTGCGCCTCGACGGCCGCGCCTACCCGCTGGCCATGTCGTATTACGGCGATACCGTGCTTGATGCCCTGCTGGCAGTGGGCGTAGATGCGCCGTACTCGTGCAAAAACGGCATGTGCAGCACCTGCCGCGCCCGCGTGACGGCTGGCACCACCGAGATGGACGTAAACTACTCGCTGTCCGACACCGAAGTGGCCAAAGGCTACGTACTAACCTGCCAGGCTCGGCCGACCTCCCCCGAGGTGACGGTTGACTTTGACCAGTAAGGCGCTTTTGCCTTGTAGAAACGTCATGCCGAGCGAAGCCGAGGCATCTCGCCCGCTTCGTTGCGTTAAGATTGATTACTGCTGCACGCGAGATGCCTCGGCTTCGCTCAGCATGACGTTCTGAATTCCTTTCTACCTTTCCAATCCCACCATCATCCCACCCAGTCCCATGGAAACGCTCGAACAAGTCCTCACTCCGGAAGAACAGTTTCAGGCCCGCATCGACGCCGACGTGCGCATCGAGCCCAAGGACTGGATGCCGGACGCTTACCGCAAAACTCTGATTCGGCAGATTTCGCAGCACGCGCACTCCGAGCTGGTGGGCATGCTGCCCGAAGGCAACTGGATTACGCGCGCCCCTTCGCTCAAGCGCAAGTCCATTTTGCTGGCCAAGGTGCAGGACGAAGCCGGCCACGGCCTCTACCTCTACAGCGCCGCCGAAACCTTGGGCACCACTCGCGACCAGATGCTGGCCGACTTACACTCAGGAAAGGCCAAATACAGCAGCATTTTCAACTACCCTACACTTAGCTGGGCCGACATGGGCTGCGTGGGCTGGCTCGTGGACGGCGCCGCCATTCTGAACCAGGTGCCGCTGTGTCGCACCAGCTACGGCCCCTATGCCCGCGCCATGGTGCGTGTGTGCAAGGAAGAAAGCTTCCACCAGCGCCAGGGCTTTGAGGTGATGCAAACACTGTGCGAAGGCGCGCCCGAGCAGAAAGCCATGGCCCAGGAAGCCCTCAACCGTTGGTGGTGGCCCACGCTGATGATGTTTGGCCCGAAAGACGCCGACTCGCCCAACACCGAGCAAAGCATGAAGTGGCGCATCAAGCGCTTCACCAACGACGAGCTGCGCCAGAAATTTGTGGACATGATGGTGCCCCAGGCCGAATTCCTGGGCCTGACCGTGCCCGACCCGCTGGTGAAGTGGAACGAGGAGCGCCAGGCTTACGACTTCGGCGAGGTGAACTGGGACGAGTTCTGGGCCGTGGTGAAGGGCAACGGCCTCTGCAACCACGAGCGCCTGCAAGCCCGCGTTGACGCCCACGAGGAAGGCGCCTGGGTGCGCGAGGCAGCCAACGCCCACGCCGCCAAGCGTGCGGCGCGTGGCGCGGCCGTGGCGGCGTAAAACCTCACCCCCGGCCCCTCTCCCTAAGGAGAGTGGAGTCAGTTGACATCTTTTAACACCTATGTAATGGCCGCGCCGCCGTGGCTCCCCTCTCCCCAAGGAGAGGGGCCGGGGGTGAGGTTTTCTCAAGCACATGAACCAATCCGAATGGCCTCTGTGGGAGGTTTTTATCCGCAGCAAGCAGGGGCTTGACCACAAGCACGTGGGCAGCCTGCACGCCGCCGACGCCACCATGGCCGTGCAAAACGCCCGCGACGTGTACACGCGCCGCCTCGAAGGCGTGAGCATCTGGGTGGTGGAATCGAAGCACATCCACGCCTCGAACCCCGACGATTCGGAGGCCTTCTTCGACCCCGCCGCCGACAAAGTGTACCGGCACCCCACGTTCTACGAAGTACCGGAGTCCATCAAACACATGTAAGCCTGTCGTTTATGTCTGCAACCTTGCCTGAACCTACGGCTGCGGCCGTGCCAGCCAGTGCCCCGCGCTCGCTGTTTCCCTTTGTGCTGCAGCTGGCAGACACCAGCCTGATTCTGGCGCACCGCCTCTCGGAATGGTGCGGGCACGGGCCGGTACTGGAGCAGGATTTGGCCATGGCCAACATTGCGCTGGACCTGCTGGGCGAAGCCCGCAGCTACTACCAATACGCTGCCGAGTTGGAAGACCAGGGCCGCACTGAAGACGACCTCGCCTACCTGCGCAGCGCCGTGGAGTACCGCAACCCTCTGCTGGTGGAGCAGCCCAACGGCGACTTCGCGCACACCATCGTGCGGCAGTTTCTGTTCGATAATTTCCACTACCACCTGCTGCGCGAGCTGAAAGACGGCCCCGATGCACAGCTGGCCGCCATTGCCGAGAAGTCGGTGAAGGAAGCCGCCTACCATTTGAAATGGAGCTCGGAGTGGGTTATCCGCCTCGGCGACGGCACGGAGGAAAGCCGCAAGCGGCTTGACAAAGCCATTGCCACGCTCTGGCGCTTCGGGGGCGAGCTGACGACGCCCACCGAAACGGAAAAAGGCCTACAAGCCACCGGCCTGGTGCCCGACTATGCCACGCTGCTGCCCGCCATGCAGGCGCATGCCGAGCACGTGTTTGCCGAAGCCACCGTGCCGCTGCCCACGGCCGTTTTCGCGCAGTTGGGCGGCAAAACTGGGCGTCATTCCGAGCATCTGGGCTATTTGCTGTCGGAGTTGCAGTACATGCAGCGCACCTACCCCGGCCTGAAGTGGTGATTCAACTCAGCTGTTAGCCTTTAGTTGCTGGCTACTGGCTTTCTCAAACAACTAGGCGCTATGGAAAAGCTAGTAGCAAATCATCAAGAGCTGACCGCCAAAGTGTGGCGTTTACTGGGCGAAGTGAGCGACCCGGAAGTGCCGGTGCTCAGCATTCTGGATTTGGGCATTGTGCGCGGGGTGAAGGTGACGGGCGACGAAATCCACGTCACCATCACGCCCACCTACTCGGGCTGCCCGGCCATGAACGTCATTGCCACCGAAATCCGGCTGCGGCTGCTGGCCGAAGGGTTTCCCAACGTGGTGATTCACAACCAGCTCAGCCCGGCCTGGACTACCGACTGGATGAGCCAGGCTGGCCGCACCAAGCTGGAAGCCTACGGCATTGCCCCGCCCGTGGACGGCACGGCTACCGGCCACGTGCTCAACCTCTTCGGCAAGGACACCGCCGTGCGCTGCCCCATCTGCAAGTCGACGCACACGCATATGGTCAGCCAGTTCGGCTCTACGGCCTGCAAGGCGCACTACCAGTGCGACGACTGCCTCGAGCCGTTTGACTATTTCAAGTGCCACAACTAGGCGGATTGGTGGGCTGGTGGAGTAGTGGATTAATTGGCTGCCTTTCACCAACCCGCCAATCCACTACTCCACCAACCCACCAAACATGACCATCGGAATTATCGGCAGCGGCGCCATGGGCGCGGGCATCGCGCAAGTGGTGGCCGTGGCCGGCCACGAGGTGTATTTGCTCGACCAGAGCGCCACCGCTTTGGAGAAGGCCACCGCCAACATTGCCAGCACCCTACGCAAGCTGGCCGAAAAAGGCAAAATGACCGCCGAGGCCGCTCAGGCCGCCACCGCCCGCCTGCACCCCACCACCGTCATGCAGGACTTTGTGGGCTGCGGTTTGGTGATTGAAGCCATTGTGGAGGAATTGGGCGTGAAGCAGCAGTTGTTCCGCCAAGTGGAAGTAGTGGTGCCGGCCGACTGCATTCTGGCCAGCAACACGTCGTCGCTGTCCATCGCCTCCATTGCCAGCGCCTGCCAGCGGCCGGAGCGGTTTATTGGCATCCACTTTTTCAACCCGGCCCCGCTAATGGCGCTGGTGGAAATCATTCCGGCGGTGCAAACGCGCGCCGGGCTGGCTGAGGAAGTGCGGGCGCTGGTGCAAGGCTGGGGCAAGCTGCCGGTGCTGGTGAAAGACACGCCCGGCTTCATCGTGAACCGCGTGGCGCGGCCCTTCTACGGCGAGGCCATTCGGCTGCTGGAAGAAGGTGTGGCCGACATGGCCACCATCGACTGGGTCCTGACCGAGCTGGGCGGCTTCCGCATGGGCCCGTTTGCGCTGATGGACTTCATCGGCCACGACGTGAACTACCGCGTTACCGAATCGGTATTCACCGCCTTCTTCTTCGACCCGCGCTTCAAGCCTTCCTTCACCCAAAAGCGCCTGTTCGAGGCCGGTTACTACGGCCGTAAGTCGGGCCGCGGCTTCTACAATTATGCGGAGGGCGCCGCTATGCCCGAGCCCACCCGCGACGAAGCCCTGGGCCGCCAGATTCTGACACGCGTACTGGCCATGCTCATCAACGAAGCTGTGGACGCGCTGGCGCTCAACGTAGCCTCGAAAGAGGACCTGGAGCTGGCCATGACCAAGGGCGTGAACTACCCCAAAGGCCTGCTGGCCTGGGCCGACGAGCTGGGCCTGCCGCAAGTACTAGGCACGCTCGACGCGCTGTACGAGGAATACCACGAGGACCGGTACCGCGCCAGCCCGCTGCTGCGCCGCATGGTGCGCACCGGCCAGACGTTTGCCGAGCGGTAGCCCGCGCATCAGGGCAATAGCCGGATAACGAAATTCTTGAGCGGATTTTTCTTGACGAGCGTAACCAGCTGGCCATTGGCGTACTGGTACTCGTCCTCCCGCCCGTCGCGCACGGCCCGGATGATGCCGTCTTTAGCGCGGCTCAAGGTGAAATAATCGCCGAAATACTCCGCGAACGCGCGGGTCTGGCCCGTGGGCTCGCCAAAGAATAGGTTGGTGACGGCGTAGCGGATGGGCTGCTTTTCAGTGGCTTCGTAGTGGTGCTTATACTGGTCGGCCAAGATGGTGTAATGGTCGCCCTTCCACTCGGTGCGTGACTGAAAATCGTCCTGGTTGGTGTGGGCTTCCACGGTGGATAGCAGCAGCTGGCCATTGCGGAAGCGGTTCATTACCTGATAGTAAATCTTCAGGTGGTAGAACAGAAAATTCACTTTCACGTCGCTCACCAGCGTGTATACCTCCTCTGGGCCTACGGGCGGCTGACGGGTAGCCGTCATGGTGCCCACGCGCAGGCCGGCCACTTCGATGGCGTAGCGGCGCACCTCGGCGGCCGCTGGCTTGGCGGGCTGGGCCAGGACGGCCAGCGGTAGCACACAGAGGCAGAGCGGCGGAAGTAGCTTTCGCATCAGAACAGGTTTATTCCTGCTGAAAAGAACGTCATGCAGAGCGCAGCGAAGCATCTCGCGTGCAGCAGTAAATCCTAATTTTTGGTTTACTGTCACAAGCGAGATGCTTCGCTGCGCTCTGCATGACGTTCAATTGTTCATTAAAACGACGGCCTAACAGCAGCCGCCCCCGTCGTAGTGGAAAGTGGACGGCGACACGAAAATGTCGTTGCGGCCCAGGGCGAGCAGGGCGCCGGCGGTTTTGTCGCACACAGCCAGGGGCTGGTTTTGCAGCAGTACGTGGCCTTTTTGGTCGTCGAAGTACTCTTCGCCACCATAGTATATGGCGGTGCGGCCGGTGAAGATGCACGGCCCATCGGCCGGCATGGGGTCTTTGATGGCGCACACTTCCACGCTCTCGATGTAGATGAGCTCATCGGTGGCGTAGTGGCCGGGGGCCAGCACGCGGTAGGCGCGTTTGGCCCGCACCTCCACCGTGCCGAAGCCGACTTCAGTAATCATGTTCAGGTACTCCTGCAGCGGCAGCGAGCCGGTGAGGCACAGGGCCCGTAGCCGCTCGTCGGCCCGCAGCTCGTCACTCATAGGCTGTTCGCAAGTGGGGTCCGACATCACGAGGCGGCCGTGGGGCTTGAGCACGCGGTAGGTTTCCTGCAGGGCGCGCTTGAGGTCGTCGGTCTTGAAGATGTTGAACAGGCAGTTTTGGGCGGCCACGTCCACGCTCTCGTCCTCCACGGGCAGGTGCAGGGCGTCGCCGGCACGCAGGTCAATGAATTCGCTCCGGAACCAGTCGTTTTCCTGCTCGGCGGTTTCCATATTCTGGCGCGAGGCTTCCAGCATCTCGTCCACCACATCCACACCGATGACCGCGCCGGGGCGACGGCTGAAATAGGCGAATTGCAGCAGTTCCATGCCACCGCCCACGCCCACGTAGAGCACGGTGGGGCTGTTGGTGAGGTCGCGCGGGTTCACGGTGCTGCCACAGCCGTAGTTCATGGCCAGCATGCGCTTCGGGATGCTCAGGCCGGGCAGCTGCCACACGGGGTTGGTGGTGCAGCACAAGCCCACCTGGGGCTCCTGGGCCGCCTGGCGGTACACGTCGGCGGTGGTTTCGAGGTAACTCATTCTTGAGATGTAGGGGCTGAGTGAAGTTTCGGTTTCGTTCTGAACGTCATGCAGCGCGCAGCGAAGCATCTCGCGTGCTTCAACTAATTACTAATTTACGCGAGATGCTTCGCTGCGCTCTGCATGACGTTTTTTGCCATGAGGCTCGGCCAAGAAAACTGCCTACTGCTGGTTCAGCTTCCAGTTGTAGTCGAGGTAGCTGATGGGCGTTTTCTCGTCAATCTTGGTGGTGGAGTACTTGTTCACCCACTTCGCCACCGACTGGCCGTTTTTGGTCCAATCGCCCTTGTACCAGTCGAAATACTTCGACAGCTGGGCGCTGCTTTTGGTTATTTTATTTTTGGCCGGATTGTTCAGGAAGTCACGGCCCTGGTCGTCGAGCTGAGCGTCGAGCTTGGCAGCGGTGTAGGCCTCGTTGCGCAGGCGCGGGCAACTCATCGAAGCGCACACCAGCGCAAAGTGAATGCGCGGGTCGTCGTACTTCTTGCGCAGCGTGCCGTGCTCGATGTTGTCGAGGCTCATTTTCTCGCCGCCGATGCTGAAAAACTTAATGGCCCAAGGCGTGGTGACGAACGGAATCTTGATTTTCGAGCCGATGTCCTTGATGCTTTCCACCGGGTAGTGGTCGAGGATGAGGCGGATGGTGTAGGCGTTGTAGGCATTTATCCAAAAGGCCATTTGCTCCTGCTTGCTCCAGTTGCTGCCGGGCTTGTTTTTGCTCAGCAGGTCGAGGTACTGATTGAAGGCCTTCTCATCGGCTTTGAAGCCTTTGTAGTCGACCAAGCCTTTGTCGCTGACGTGCTTTTTGAGCAGCTTATCGAAGGCCGAATGGTCAACAGCCGCGGTGGCGACGGGAGCCACTACAGCGCGGCTAGGTACCGCGGCACGTGCCGGCGCAACTGCAGTGGCAACAACTGCGAAGGCGCTGGTTGCGAGGAAGACGAAGGCGTTTTTTTTCATAAAAGGGTCGGTGGCCGGAATATACGGGCGGGGGCTACCAAAAAGATTGACCGGTTCCAAACTCAACTTTGCCAGCCCTGCGTAAGGCTAGGCAAATAGCCTGCGCCAAGTTTGCCGAAAAAGCCGGAAGTTGCGCTCCCTTTCCTGCCTGCCATGACGTTCAGCGTTATCATCCCCACCTTCAACGAAGCTCCCAACATTGCCCGCCTGGTGGCCGATTTGCGCCGCCACGCCCCCGCCAGCGAGGTCGAAATCCTGGTGGTAGATGCCCACAGCCCCGATGGCACCGCCGACCTCGCCCGCCAGGCCGGGGCCACCGTGTTGCTAAGCCCCAAGCCCGGCCGCGCCGCCCAAATGAACCACGGCGCCGCCCACGCCACCGGCGACGTTCTCTACTTCGTGCACGCCGACGTGGGCATTCACCCCGACTACGTGGCTACCATCCGGCGGGCGGTGGCGGCGGGGCACGAGGCCGGCTGCTACCGCTTCCGGTTCGATTCGCCGCACCCGCTGCTGCGTATCAACAGCTACGGCACGCGCTTTAAGGGCATCATGAGCCGCGGCGGCGACCAGACTTTGTTCATCACCAAAGAATTGTTTCAGCGACTGGGTGGGTTCAACGAGCGGTTCGTCATCATGGAGGATTTTGAAATCATCCGGCGCATTCGGCGCGTGGCCTCGTTCTATATTGTGCCGCAGGACGTGGTGGTGTCGGCCCGGAAGTACGAAACCAACAGCTGGCTCCGCGTGCAGCTGGCCAACCTCACGGCGTTTATGATGTTCTTCCTGAACGTGCCGCCCCCGCGCATTGCCCGCACCTACAAGGCCCTGCTCAACTACCGTTGATGCCCGGCCGCGTACTCGTGACGGGCGCCAACGGCTTTCTGGGGCGCCACCTGGTGCAGGAGCTGGTGCAGCGCGGCTACCCCGTGCGGGCGATGCTGCGGCCCGGTACTGCGCCGCCCTTCCCGGCAGCCTGGGGCGTGGAGTATTGCGAAGAAGACCTGGCCCGGCCCGTCAATATTTCCCATTTAAGTAGCTTGGCCGAAGGTTGCGATGCCATTATTCATGCCGCCGCGCTGGCCCAGGTAAATCCTGCCCGAAATCCGGAGGTGGTGCTCGCCAACATTGGCGGCACCGAAAACGCGCTGCGCATGGCCCGCAAAGCTGGCGTTAGCCGTTTTGTGTACGTGGGCACGGCCAACGTTTTCGGTTTCGGCACCCAGCAAAACCCAGGCGATGAAGCCCGGCCCTACGCTGGCCGGCACTATGGCCTCGACTACATGGACAGCAAAGTGGCCGCAACCGAACTAGTGTTGCGCGCTATTCGGGAAGAAAATCTGCCGGCCGTGCTGGTGCATCCCACCTTCATGTTGGGGCCGGGCGATGCCAAGCCGACTTCCAACGCGCTGCTGCTGGAACTATACCACGGCCGCCTGCCCGGCTACCCGCCCGGCGGCAAAAACTACGTGCACGTGCGCGACGTGGCCGTAGCCACCGTCAACGCCCTCACGATGGGCCGCGTGGGCGAGTCCTATATTCTGGGCAATGAAAACTTGAGCTACCGCGAGGCTTTTCAGCTGATTGCGAATTGCTTGGGCGTGGCGCCGCCGCGCTGGCCCGTTCCGTCGGGGCTGGCCGCAATCTACGGGCAGCTCTGCGACGTAAAGTCTTGGCTAACCGGCCGGCCGGCGCAGCTGAATGCGGCCATGGCCGCCGTGGCCAACGACGGCCATTACTTTACTGCCCAAAAGGCCCGCACCGAATTGGCCCTGCCCCATACCCCCATCACCCAAGCCGTGGCCGAATCCTTTGCCTGGTTTAAAGCCCACCGTTATGTCTGAAGTCGGATTGGCCGGTAGCTCCGGTCCGTTTGCGGGCAAGGTGGCCATTGTCACGGGTTCGGAGTCGGGCATCGGGCGCGAAACGGCGCGCCTGCTTTGCGAAAGCGGCGCGGCTGTAGTACTCAACGGTCGTAATGCCGAGCGGTTGGCCCAAACCCGCGCCGCGCTGGAAGCAGCCGGGCACGCCGTAGCCAGCTGCGTAGCCGACGTGACGGATTACGCCGCCTGCGAGCAGCTTGTTAGCACGGCCATCGATGCTTTTGGTTGGCTTGATATACTGGTCACCAACGCCAGCATTTCGCAGCGCGCCTACTTCGCCGACATGCAGCCCGCCGTGTTTCGGCAGGTGATGGACAGCAACGTGTACGGCTCGGTGTTCCCCCTGAAAGCGGCCCTGCCCCATTTGATAAAATCGAAGGGCAGCGTCACGTTCATTTCCTCTATATCTGCTCTGAATGGCATGCCCAGCGGCTCGGCCTACTGCGCGGGCAAGGCGGCGGTGGCCAACCTGGCCCACACCCTGCGGCTGGAACTGGCCGAAACGGGCGTGCATTTTGGCGTGGTGCACATCGGCTTTACCCAGAACGACCCAGAAAAGCGCGTGCTGGCCGCCAACGGGCAGCCAGTGTCCATTGCCCACCGCCCGCCCCGCTGGCAAAAAAGCCAGGCCGAAGTAGCGTCCATCATCGTGCGGCACATCCAGCGGCGGCGGCAGCGCACGGTTATTTCGGCCCTGGGGCAACTGATTGTGCTGGTGCACACCTACTTTCCGCGGCTCGGCGACTGGGTGGTGCGGACCACCATGCGCCGGATGCGACATTTCTACGAATGACGGGGTTGGTAAATCTGCCAGCTTCGGCTTTCTCGTAAGGTTCGGTGGGCAGCGCCGGCTATTAACTTGCTTCTATTCTTACGGTTGGGCTGTAGCCGCCAATCCCGTGTCCTCTTCTAATTCGAATGATTAAGTCCCTCAAAGCCACTGGCAATCAACTGGCTGACTCTGCCTTTCAGCTCACCGTGCTGCGCCGCGAGGTGGCCGACACGCTGCACCTGCCGCTGTTTCATGAGAAGCTGCGCGAGGCGGCGCTGTTTCCGCTGACGCCCGTGGCACCGGCCGTGCTGCAAATCAACGTGGGCAAGATGTGCAACCAGGTATGCAAGCACTGCCACGTAGACGCCGGCCCCGACCGCAAGGAAATCATGACCCGCGAAACGATGCAATACTGCCTCGATGCGCTGGCCCAGACCGATATCCCGACCGTGGACCTGACCGGCGGGGCACCCGAGATGAACCCCGACTTCCGCTGGTTTGTGGAGGAAATCAGCAAGTTGGGGCGCAAAGTACTGGTGCGCTGCAATCTGACCATCATCGTGGCCAACAAGAAATACCACGACCTGCCCGAGTTTTTTAAAAAGCACGGCGTGGAAGTGGTAAGCTCCTTGCCCTTCTACAGCGCCTCGAAGACCGACAGCCAGCGCGGCGACGGGGTGTTTGAGGATTCCATCAAAGCATTGAAAATGCTGAACGCCGTGGGCTACGGCCAGCCCGGCTCGGGCCTGGTGCTGAACCTGGTGTACAACCCCGCCGGCGCCTTCTTGCCAGGCTCCCAGAAGGGCTTGCAGAACCAGTTCAAGCGGGTGCTGCTGAAGGACCACGGCATCGTGTTCAACGAGCTGTATGCCATCACCAACATTCCCGTGAGCCGCTACCTCGACTACCTCATTGAGTCGGGCAACTACGCAGGCTACATGGAGAAGCTGGTCACGGCCTTCAACCCCGTGGCGGCGGCCGGCGTGATGTGCCGCAACACCATTTCGGTGGGCTGGGACGGCGGCCTCTACGACTGCGACTTCAACCAGATGCTGGACCTGCACGTGGCCAGCACCGTGCAGCACATCCGCGACTTCGATGCCGCGGCCTTGGGTCAGCGCCCCATCGTCGTGAACCAGCACTGCTACGGCTGCACGGCCGGCAGCGGCTCCAGCTGCGGCGGCACCGTGGCGTAAGGGGGTTTGTTATAATTATAAACCGGTCATGTCGAGCGCAGCCGAGATATCTTGCGTGCCGAAGTAATCCCATCCATTGGTTTACTCAAGCATGCGAGATGTCTCGGCTGCGCTCGACTTGACCGTGTTCTATTGATTTGACGAACCGCGCCAGGTGGCCAGGTCCCGTCCCGAATCAACGTCATGCAGCATCGGCAGCTGCGCTACGCTAAGGCCCAAGCGGGCGGCATCGGCCAGGGTATCGGGCAGCACGGTGGCCGTGCTCCAGTTTTTATTGGCAAAAAGCGCAGGCTGCAATTCCCGCAGCCCCAATAGGTAATACCCGCCGTCGTCGGCCGGCCCCACCACCACATCGTGGGCATTTAGCGCCTCGAAGGCGGCGCGCAGTAGCGCCGGCGTTAGGCCCGGGCAGTCGGTGCCGATGATAACGGCCCGCGCGGCACCGGCGGCAAAGGCTTCCCCAAACGCGTGGCTCATGCGCTCGCCGAGCGATTCGGCGGCCGGCTGCACCCGCCAGGGCAGGCCGGGCCACTCGGGCCGGGGCGCGGCGGGGTCGGCCCCGGCGGGCGCCTCGGCCAGCCACACGGTGGCGGGCACCTGCGCGGCGGCCACGGCGGTAGCGGTCAGGCCAAGCAATTCGCGGTACACGGCCAGGGCGGCCTCGGGGCCAATATCGACCGCGAGGCGGGTTTTGACGCGGCCCAGCACGGGTTCGCGGGCAAAGACGAGAAGATGGTTAGGGGAAAAATCAACTACGGTTGGCATGGGAAAGGGTGCTTAGAGGGTGGCAAGCTAGCGCCCGCGGCCAACTTGGCTTGATTAAAAAATTTGAATTCAAAAAAAATCAGGCTTTATGGAACCAAAATTGCTAACCTGAAAAAACACAAGGCCATAAGCCTAATGTGCTTTTCAATTAAATAGTTGGGCTGCCTATAGGGCTCACGCGGCAGGCAGCGGGCTTCGTGGTTGCTGAAATAGCTATATAAACCGGTCACATTTTTTCCTTTTCACCCATGCGAAATCATTTACTCCTGATTTTTTCATTCCTGCTGGCGGGGCTGTTGGGCAGCGCGCCCGTGGCCCAAGCCTCCCACTACCTGGGCGGCGACCTGACCTACGTATCGTTGGGCAATAGCCAGTACCGCGTGAGCTTTCGCCTATACCGGGACTGCTCGGGTATCGTGCCTGGCCCGTTCAGCCTAAGCTGCAAAAACGGCGGCTGCAGCTCCCCTACCACTATAGTAGCCCCGCTGGTGCAGCAAGGGACGGCACAGGCGGGCAACCCTTTTTGCGCGGCCGTATCGGCGGGGCCATGCCAAGGCCCGTCGGGTTTGCCCAACTACGACATTACTACGTGGGTGGCCACGGTGACCCTGACCCCTGGGCAGTGGATTCTGAGCACCGACCAAAATGCCCGTCCGGCCCTGGCCAACATCCAAGCCGGCGACCTGTACGTGGAAGCCACCCTCGACAACCGCAACCAGGGCGGTACGGCCGTGGTCAATAACTCGCCCCAGTTCGACCCCCAGGACATTCCGATGCAATACGTGTGCTGGAAGCAGAGCGCCACGATGGCCTTTTCCTCCATCGAAGCCGATGGCGACTCGCTGGTGTACTCGCTGGCGGCTCCGCTGCAGGCTTGCGGCACGCCGGCTACTTATAACATCTATCCGAACGTAAACCCCATTATTAACCCCTTGCCGGGAAACCCGCCTTGCATTTTTACTTTTCCCGGCATGCCCGGCGGTACGTACACGCCCACTTATCCCATTCGTCTGGGCCTGGACACGGTGGGCACCTGCCCTACCCGCAGCGGCGTCATGCGGCCGTTCCGCTTCAACCAGCAAGCCCGCACGGTAACGTTCACGCCCGGCTATTACGACCCCAGCGCGGTAGTTGGCAGTGGCATCAACAAATACCAACTGGCTATGCTCGTCACGGAATATCGCCGCATCAACGGCGTGCGCCGCGTCATCGGCACGGTGCGCCGCGAAGCAACCGTAATTGTGACTGATTGCGGCGGGAATACCGTGCCCACCACGGTGCGCCCAACAGCCGTGACGGCCAACTCGGGCACCACCACCGTGAACACTGTGGACACCACGCGCATTGACGTGCGCAGCTGCAACTACTCGCGCGTGGAGCTCAACTTTACCGACCCCGACAACCTGCGCACGCCCAGCGCCAACCAGCGCCTCACGGTGACCATGCCCACCGACATCAACGTGGCCCCTCACTACCTGGATTCGGGCGACGTCGGCTCCTTTGTGCTGAGCGGCAACGGCACCACCAACCCCAAAGGGGTATTCTTCTTCCAGCCCTCGTCCACTACTGTGGGCCGCACCATCCGGATAAGTTTCCGGGTAGAAGATGACGCCTGCCCCATTAAGGGCATGCAAAACCGCGTGGTGGTTATTCGGGTGCTGCGCAGCAACGCCACCGCGTCCATTTTGCTGAACAATCCGCCCGTGCTGTGCCTTGGGGCTTCTACGGTGTTGCAAGGTGCGGTGGCACAACCGGACTCCATCCGTCGCATTGCCAACAACACCACGGTGAGTCAGCAGTATTACTTTCAATGGAGCACCAACGCGGGAGGCAACGGCCTGCCCGCCATTACCAACACGCAGAGCATCTCGGTAAACCCCACTGTGACGACGCGCTACCTGCTGCGCGTCAACCCCGTGCTCGGTTTTTCCCAGGGCACGTGCGGCGACACCACTTCGGTGCTGGTGCGCGTGCTGCCGACTGTGGCGCCGCCCGTGGTGACACGCAACGGTCAGACCCTGACCAGCAGCTACGCCACCGGCAACCAATGGTTCCGCAACGCGCAGGCGGTGCCCGGCGCCACCGGCCAGAGCCTTAATGTGACCACCACCGGCTCTTACACCGTGCAGGCCTACGTGGCCAGCCCGACGGGCAGTTGCGTGACGCCGGCCTCGGCGGCCCTCACGGTGCTCTCGGCGGTGCGGGCCGCGCCCGGCACCAGCCTGAGCGTGGTGCCCAACCCCACGCCCGACGGCCGCCTGCAGGTCACCCTCACCGGTTACTCTCAGCCGGTGTCGCTCACCGTGCTCGACGCCCTGGGCCGGAAGGTGGCCGAATCGATGGTGGCCGCCCCCAACCCGCAGGGCAGCACCCAAGAAGTGAACCTGAGCGGCTGCGAAGCCGGCTTCTACCTTTTGCAGGTACGCACGGCCACTAGCCTGGAAGTTCGTCGCATCGTGCGGCAATAAGGCTTAGCCCGGCCGTGGTCTAATTGGTCAACCGAGAGCGGTTGGCTGGCTAGCGCACGGCCGGGCTAAACAGACCGCGCACGGTTTCACCGCCGTGACCAGTTTCTTTCCTCCTTTCCAACTGAGCATGAAAAACTATTTATCGTCGCTTCTCTTTTTGCTGTTGCTGAGTGGCTGGCTGCCCGGCGGCACCCCGCAGGCCCACGCCACCCAATTTGTGGGCGGCGACCTGACGTATGTGTCGCTGGGCAATGACCAGTACCGCGTCACGCTGCATTATTACCAGGACTGCTCGGGCGTGCTGCCTGCTCCCTTCACGCTCACGTGTCGTAACGGCAGTTGCGGCTCTGCCGCCACGCTCACGGCGCCACTGGTGCAGCAAGGGCCCATTGAGGCCGGCAATCCTTTTTGCGCAGCCATCTCCGCCACGCCCTGCCAGGGGCCCACGGGCTTGCCCAGCTACCAACTTTTTACTTACGCGGCCACCGTGACGCTGCCCGCGGGCCAGTGGCAACTGAGCACCTTGTATAGCGCCCGCCCGGCGATGACCAACACGGTGGCCGGCGACCTGTACGTGGAAGCCACCCTGGATAACCGCAACTCCAGCACGGGCGCGGCCGTGTCCAACAACTCGCCGCAGTTTGCTGCGCAGGAGGCGCCGGTGCAGTACGTGTGCTGGCGGCAGCCCACCACGCTCACGCTGCCCGCCACCGAAGCCGACGGCGACTCGCTGGCATACGCGCTGGCCGCGCCGCTGCAGGCTTGCAACACGCCGGTGACGTATTCCTCATTCGCTGTTGCGCCGGTGCTAGCACCCGTTTCCAGCACCAGCGGCCCGTGCTTTTTCAACTATGCGGGCACGGGCTCCGGCTACTATGGCCCCACCAGCCCCATTTGGCTGGGGGTCGATACCGTTGGCTTCTGCCCCACGCGGACCGGAATTACCCGTGTTTTGCGTTTCAACGCGCAGGCCCACACCATCACTTTTACGCCTGGCGTCTACAATGCGCCAACCGGCAACACCAGCAACAACCGCTATCAATTGGCCATGCTGATAACCGAGTATCGCCGCATCAACGGGGTGCGCCGCGTGGTGGGCACGGTGCGCCGGGAAATAACCGTGCTGGTGACCGATTGCAGCGGCAACTCTGTGCCCAATCCGCCGGTGGCAAGCAATGGCATCAACCTTCAAGACACGACGCGTATTCAGGTGCGCAGCTGCAGCTACACGCGCGTAGAACTCAACTTCACCGACCCTGACAACCTGCGCACGCCCAGCGCCAACCAGCGCCTGACCGTGACGCTGCCGCCAAACTTCGACACCGACCCCACCCTGTTCGGCGCCACTGATGTGGGCACGTTCCGCCTCACGGGCAACGGCAGCACCAACCCCAAAGCGGTGATGCTCTTCCAGCCCTCGCCCACCGCCGAAGGGCGCACCATCCGGTTCAACCTGAAACTTGAGGACGACGCCTGCCCCGTTAAGGGTGTGCGAAACCGGGTGTTTGATATTCGTATATTTCGGGGCAATTACGCCGTCATTATGCCCTTCTCGCCGCCCCCGCTGTGCCAGGGCGCCAGCATGACGCTGCAAGGCCAGATATTGCGTGCCGACTCGGTTCGGAATTTTACCACCAATACCTCCCAGCTGCAGCCCTACACTTACCAGTGGAGCACCAATGCGGGCGGCAATGGCCTGCCGGCCGTGACGAACACGCGCGACATTGCGGTGAACCCCACCGTGACGACGCGCTACATCCTACGTGTGACCCCCACCCTGGGCTACACTATAGGGTGCGGCGACACCACGTCGGTGGTGGTGCGCGTGCGGCCGGGGGTGGCCACGCCCGTCATCACCCGCAACGGTCAGACCCTGACCAGCAGCTACGCCACCGGCAACCAGTGGTATCTCAACGGCCAGCCTATTCCTGGCGCTACGGGCCAGAGCATCACCATTACCGCCAGCGGCAGCTACACGGTGCAAACCGTGGTGACGGGCGCATCGGGCAGTTGCACCTCGCCCATGTCGGCGGCCCTCACGGTGCTCTCGGCGGTGCGGCCTCTGCCCGGCAGTAGCCTGCGCGTGGTGCCCAACCCCACGCCCGACGGCCGCCTGCAGGTCACCCTCACTGGCTACGCGCAGCCGGTGTCGCTCACGGTGCTTGACGCTTTGGGCCGGAAGGTGGCCGAATCGATGGTGGCCGCCCCCAACCCGCAGGGCAGCACCCAGGAAGTGAACCTGAGCCACTGCGAAGCCGGCTTCTACCTGCTTCAGGTGCGCACGGCTTCCAGCCTGGAAATCCGCCGCATTGTGCGCCAGTAGGCCTTTCGCTCCACCCACCGCGGGGCTAATTCAATTCCAATTGGTTCTTTCCACTGAGCAGACTTCAACCCTTGGCTGTACTCCTATGAAAGCCTCCTTACTTCTCATTCTCAGGACTATCTTGGCCTGGGCGCTGCTGGGCGGCCTGCCCGCGGCGCAGGCCTCGCACATGCTAGGCGGCGAAATGACTTATCGCTCGCTGGGTAACAACCAGTACCGGGTCAGGTTCCGGCTTTACCAGGACTGTTCGGGTGCCCCCACCACGGCCCTTACGTTGGAATGCCGCAACGGCGGCGGGTGCAATACTCCCGCCACCCTCACGGCGCCGCTGCTGCAGCAAGGCGCGGCTTTTGAGCCCGCGGCCTTGTGCACCAGCGCGGTGAACACCTGTCAGAACCCGGTGTCGAACTATCCGATGTTTCGCTTCGTGAATTACGAGGCCACGGTGACACTGGCCCCCGGCCAGTGGACGCTGAGTACCTACCAGACTTCCCGTCCGTCGCTGGCCAACGTCGTTTCGGGCGACTTGTATACCGAGGCCTTCCTCGACAACCGCGGCAGCAGCGTGGCCAACAACTCGCCCCAATTCGACGCCGAGGACATTCCGGTGCAGTACGTGAACTGGAAACAGTTTACAACCTTCAGCTTCTCGGCCCTGGAGCCCGACGGGGATTCTGTGGCGTGTTCGCTGGTGGCTCCGCTGCAGGCCTGCAACACGCCTCTTGCCTACAGACCCGTCTGGTGGCAGAGCTACCCGTATCCAATCCCCTGGCCCGTGACGTGTTTCTTTACTCCCAATAGTTTCATGCCTGGGTACTTTTCACCTTCCTACCCCATAAACATGGGCTTCGACACTCTTGGTACCTGCCCGAACAGAACGGGAGTGCTTCGCACGCTGCGTTTCAACCAGGAAGCCCGCACCATCGTCGTCAGTCCCTATTTTTTCGATGCCAGCGCGACAGCGGCCAGCGGCAACAACAAATACCTGCAGGCCGTGCAGGCCGATGAATACCGCTACGTGAACGGCGTGCGCCGCCTGATTGGCCGCGTGCGCCACGAAATGGTGCTGATTGTGGTGGACGGCGGCAGCAACACGGTGCCCAACCCCGTGCAGGTGGCCAACCAAACCATCAATTCCGGTGCCCGCATCATCAATGCCCTGGACTCGACCCAGGTGGAAGTGGAAGCCTGCAGCTATTCGCGCCTGACGCTCGACTTCACCGACCCCGACAACCTGCGCACGCCCAGCGCCGGCCAGCTGCTCACCGTCACCGTCCCGACCGACCTCAACACCAACCCCCTGCTGCTGGACGGCGGCGACGTGGGCACGTTCAGCCTGAGCGGCAACGGCACGGCCCGGCCGCGGGGCACGCTCTATCTGCAGCCTTCGGCCGCGGCCGCCGGGCGCACCATCCGCATCAACGTGCGCGTGGAAGACAACGCCTGCCCCGTGAAAGGCCGGCAGAACCGGGTGATTGTGATTAAAATACACAAGAGCCTACGGGCTGCCATTGCCCTGGCCGGTACCACCGCCCGCGTAACAACCCTCAGCCTGCCCATTGGCAGCACGCTGGACCTGAGAGGCCTGGCCATGCGGCCGGATTCGCTGCGGCTGCTTGCCTCTGGCACAACGGTTGCCCAGAGCTACAGCTATCAGTGGCAGGTGCGCGGCAATGGCCTCAACCCGGCGCAGGCCACCAGCGCCAGTATCACGGTGGCGCCTACCATCCCCAGCCGCTATCTGCTGGCCGTAACGCCCACCGGGGGCTTTGGTGGGGGTTGCGGCGACACCACCTCGGTGCTGGTGACCCTCATGATGCCGTTGGCGCCGGTCGTCACAGCCAGCGGCGCTGTGCTGAGCAGCAGCTATGCCACCGGCAACCAATGGTATCTCAACGGCCAACTCATTCCTGGCGCCACCGGCCAGACCATTACGCCCACCGGTGGAGGCACTTACACGGTAGTGGTGACAATTGTAGCGGGCGGCGTGACGTATACCTCGCCCATGTCGGCACCGTTCACGGTGCTCTCGGCGGTGCGGGCCGCGCCCGGCACCAGCCTGCGTGTAGTGCCCAACCCCACGCCCGACGGCCGCCTGCAAGTCACGCTCACCGGCTACGCGCAGCCGGTGGCGCTCACGGTGCTCGACGCCCTGGGCCGGAAGGTGGCCGAATCGATGGTGGCCGCCCCCAACCCGCAGGGCAGCACCCAGGAAGTGAACCTGAGCCACTGCGAAGCCGGCTTCTACCTGCTTCAGGTGCGCACGGCTTCCAGCCTGGAAATCCGCCGCATTGTGCGCGAATAGCCGCTCGGGCGTAGCGCCTTTGGTATAGACAAGAAAAAGCCGACTGCTTGCTAAGCAGCCGGCTTTTTTGTTATAAGACGAGTTCTACTTCGACCCCACTTTCAGCTGCAAGGTACCGGCTTGCAAGCCCGCGCCTGTCACTTTCAATTGCACGTCGCCAGCCTTGTCCGAAGCCTGCACAATGGCTACCAACTGACCGTGGAAGGCATGCATCTGCGGCTGGTGGAAGAGTTCCAGGCTGGTGGGGTCGCCGTTGGCCACGGCGCGGAAGCGGCCGGCGCCACTCACGCTCATTTGCAGCGCGTCGGCGGCATCGGGGCAGAGGTTGCCCTGGGCGTCTTCTACGCGCACGGTCACGTAGGCCAGGTCCTGGCCGTCGGCTTTCAGCGCGGGGTGGTCGGCCACCAGTTTGAGGTGGTGCGGCTTGCCGGCAGTGCGTACGGTTTCTTCGGCCACGGCTTTGCCCTGGGCATCGTAGGCCACCACTTTGATGTTGCCGGGCGCGTATTTCACGTCGTTCCACATCAGGCGGTAACGCGTCTGGGGCTGGTCAGACGGTCCTTTGATTTGGCGACCCTGGCTCACGCCGTTCACAAACAGCTCGGCCGAGTGGTAGTTGGTGTAGCAGAACACGGGCGTGGTCTGGCCTTCGCGGCCGGGCCAGGTCCAGTGGGGCAGCAGGTGCAGGGTGGGCGCGGTAGGTTTCCACTTGGCACGGTAGAGGTAGTACCGGTCTTTTGGTATACCGGCCAGGTCCAGAATGCCGAACATGGAGCTGTGCGAGGGCCACTTCTCGTCGTAGGGCGTGGGTTCGCCCAGGTAGTCGAAGCCGGTCCACACAAACTCGCCCAGCACATTAAGCATGTCATCCTGCTTCACAAACTCCTCGTCGGGCGTTTGCGACCACACGCAGGCCTCCAGGTCGTACGACGAACACTGGTTGTCGTCGTACTGCTTCTGCTTGGCCCGCACCACCGGAAACTTATACACGCCCCGCGAGCTGATGGTGGAAGCGGTTTCGGAGCCCAGCAGGAAGCCCTGCGGCAGCTTGGCCAGCGCCTCAGCGTAGCGGTGGGGCTTGTAGTTGAAGCCTGGAATCTCAATCACGGGCGCCATGCCGTACTTGAAGTCGTCATCAAACCGGTCCATGCCCGCGGCCACGGGGCGCGTGGGGTCTTCGCGGTGCACAATGTCCTGCAAGCGCTTGGCGATGACGGGGCCGTTGGCGTTGCTCTGGTCGGGCACCTCGTTACCGATGCTCCACATTATCACCGACGGGCTGTTGCGGTCGCGGTGCACCATGTTCACCAGGTCTTTTTCCGACCACTGGTCAAAATACTGGCTGTAACCGTTTTTCACCTTCGGCGCCTTCCACTCGTCAAAGGCCTCCACCATCATCATAAAGCCCATTTCGTCGCACAGCTGTACCAGCTCCGGCGCCGGCATGTTGTGCGAGGTCCGGATGGCGTCGCAGCCCATGTCTTTCAGCAAGGCCAACTGCCGGCGCAAAGCGGCGGTATTGATGGCCGCGCCCAGCGGGCCCAAATCGTGGTGGTTGCACACGCCCTTAAACTTGCGCGGCTGTCCATTCAACGAGAAGCCTTTGCCCGCTTCAAACTTAAACGAGCGAATCCCAAAGCGTGTGGTGTAGGTGTCCTTCAAAGCCTGCCTCGCATACAGCTTCGACGAAGCCGTATACAGCACCGGCGTCTCCGGCGACCATAGTTTCGGCTGCGGCACCTGCAAGGTTTGCTCAAACTCCGGCGCGCCCGCAGCCGCCAGGTTGCTGGTGGAGGTGGCCACCACCTTGCCCGCCGCGTCCTTGATTTCCGTCACCAGGCGCAGCGCCGGGCGCGTGCTGCCCGCCGCCACCTGGGTGCGCAGCTTCACGGTAGCAGTCTGGGCCGTAATGTCGGGCGTGGTGAGGTAAGTGCCCCACACGGGGATGTGCACATCGTCGGTCACGATGAGGTGCACATTGCGGTAGAGGCCGGAGCCAGGGTACCAGCGCGAGGCCTCCGGCTGGTTGCGCAAGCGCACAGCCAACGTATTGTCACCGCTGGCTTTTAGGTACGAAGTTATATCAAAGGAAAACGAGTTATAGCCGTAGGGCCAGTTGCCCACCTCTTTGCCATTCACGAACACGTGCGCGTCGCTCATGGCCCCATCGAACAGCAGCACCGCCCGCTGCCCGGCCTTGAAGCCCGGCACCGCCAGCCGCCGCCGGTACCAGCCCGTGCCAATAAACGGCAGGCCGCCCGTGCGCCCGGCTTTCTGCGTGGCTTTCTGCTCCTGGTTCTGCTCAATCTTGACGGTTTGCAGGTCGTTGTTGCCATCGAAAGGCCCGTAGATGGCCCAATCGTGCGGCACGCGCACCGTCTGCCAGCCCGCGTCTTTGAAATCGGACTTGGCCGCGTCGGGCTGCTCGCCTTTGGCAAATTTCCAATCCGTGGTCAGCAAATACTCCTGCCGCGTTTGGCCTGCCGCCAGCAGGGCCGTTGATGAAAGAACAACGGTGGCCAGTCCGCCCAAAGCCCAGCGGTTAAATGATGCCCTCATGCGATTTTTGATAAAGTAAAACCGAGTAAAACACTTGTTCACCCACACCGGCAAAGGTCCGTTGGCTGAAGGGAAGCGGCAAGACAACCGTTTGTGTAATCTTCAATGCCGTTGGGCGCTAAGCTTAAACGGCGTTGTAATGACAATAAAAAAGACCTTCACTGCAATGCAGTGAAGGTCTTTTTGCAAGTACCGGAGACGGGACTCGAACCCGTAAGCCCGTGAAGGCAAGGGATTTTAAGTCCCTCGTGTATACCATTCCACCACTCCGGCATGGCTGGCATTCGCCAAAATTAACCCTAAACCTTGATATGGAGCAGGGCTAAAAACAAAAACGCCACCCGAAGGCGGCGTTTTTTTGGAGCGGGAGACGAGGTTCGAACTCGCGACCTCGACCTTGGCAAGGTCGCGCTCTACCAACTGAGCTACTCTCGCTTGAGGTTCAGAACAAGTGGCCTTGTGCTGAATGGTGCGACAAAGGTAGGGGCATTTTTTGGAGAAGCAAGTACCCGGCGTGGAAATTTTCGCTCCAAAAGCCTTTCCGCTTCATTTTCAGGCCGAAAAATTTAACCTTTTCCTAACGTCAGCTTTAGCTCGTTCAACTTCATTAGCGCCTCAATGGGCGTGAGCGTGTTCACATCGAGGTGCTGCAGCAGTTCGCGGATGCGCTCCAGCGCCGGGTCAGAGGGCTCGAAGATGCTGAGCTGGGCGCGGGGTGCGGTAGCCACGGCTGCCGTGGCGCGAGGCTGCGGCGTGGCCGGCTGCCGGGCAGGCGGCACCGCGATGCCGGTTCGCCCGTTGCCAGACTCAATGCCCGCCAGCACATCGTCAAACTCGGTAGCTGCATTATCATCAGCCCCCGCGCTGGTGCGCTCCACTTCGAGGTGGTGCATGATTTCGTTGGCTCGCAGCACCACCGAGGTGGGCATGCCGGCCAAGCGCGCCACGTGGATGCCGAAGCTGTGCTCTGAGCCGCCGGGCTGCAGCTTGCGCAGGAAGAGCACCCGGCCGTCGGCTTCCTTCACGGCCACGTTGTAGTTGCGCACGCGGGCGCAGTCGTCGGCCAGCTGGTTAAGCTCGTGGTAGTGGGTGGCGAAGAGGGTTTTGGCCTTGGCTTTGGGATTGTTGTGCAGGTGCTCCACAATGGCCCAGGCAATGCTGATGCCGTCGTAGGTGCTGGTGCCACGGCCGATTTCGTCCATCAACACGAGGCTGCGGTCGGAGAGGTTGTTCAGGATGGAGGCGGTTTCGGTCATTTCCACCATGAAGGTGCTTTCGCCCTTGCTCAGGTTGTCGGAAGCGCCCACGCGGGTAAAAATCTTGTCGATGATGCCCACGGTGGCCGCGTCGGCAGGCACGAAGGAGCCAATCTGGGCCAACAGCACGATGAGGGCAGTCTGGCGCAGCAGCGCAGACTTACCGGCCATGTTGGGACCGGTTATCACCACAATCTGCTGCTCGTCTTGGTCGAGGCAGATGTCGTTGGGGATGTAACTTTCGCCGGGCGGCAGCTGGCGCTCGATGACGGGGTGGCGGCCGGCTTTGATGTCGAGCAGGGTGCCGTCGTTCACCACGGGTTGCACGTAGCGCTGCTGCCGCGCCGTGAGCGCAAAGCTGGCCAGGCAGTCCGTGACACCAATGGCGCGGGCGTTTTGCTGAATCTGGGGCACGAAATCGAGGGCCGCCAGCACGAGGTCGTTGTAGATTTTCTGCTCGATGACGAACAGCTTTTCCTCAGCGTTGAGGATTTTTTCCTCGTAGCTTTTCAACTCCTCGGTCACGTAGCGCTCGGCGTTCACCAGCGTTTGCTTGCGAATCCACTCGGCCGGCACCTTGTCCTTATGGGCGTTGGTCACTTCGAGGTAGTAGCCAAACACCTTGTTATAAGCCACTTTCAGCGACGAGATGCCGGTGTTGCGCTGCTCCCGCATCTGGAGCTGCAATAGAAAATCCTTGCCCGAGAAAGCCAGCGCCCGCAGCTCGTCCAGCTCGGCATCGATGCCGCTGTTCAGCACGCCGCCCTGGTTGGTGAGGATGGGCGCGTCGGGCTTAATTTTGGTCAGGATTTCCTGGCGCAGGGTGGTGCAGGGGTTGAGCTGGTCGGCCAGCTTCACGAGGGCCTTCACGCCGGAGGCGGCCAGCCGCTCGCGCATGGGCGCCACGGCTTCGAGGGCGCGGGCCAACTGCAGCAGCTCTCGTGGGTTCACGCGGCGCACGGCTACTTTGGAAATCAGGCGCTCCAGGTCGTTTATCTGGCGCAGGTGCTGGGTGAGGTCGCCAAGCAATTCTTCGTCGGCCACCAAGGCAGCCACGGTATCGAGGCGGCGCTGAATCTGGCTTACTTCCTTGAGGGGCAGCACTATCCACTTGCGCAGCAGGCGGGCGCCCATGGGCGTCAGGGTTTGGTCGAGCACGTCGATGAGGGGCACGCCGCCGGGGTGCTGGGCTTGCACCAGCTCAAGGTTGCGCACCGTAAAGCGGTCAAGCCACACGTACTTGTCCTCCTCTAAACGGCCGAGGCTGGCGATGTGCTGGATATCGGTGTGCTTGGTTTCGGCGAGGTAGTGCAGGATGCAACCGGCCGCGATGACGCCTTCTTTCAGGTTATCAACCCCAAAGCCTTTGAGCGAGGTGGTGCGGAAGTGGCGCGTGAGGGTGTCGTGGGCGTAGTCGGCCCCGAAAACCCAATCGTCGAGCGCGTAGGTGCAATAGTCGGGGCCGAAATGCAACTCAAAATCCGAACGGCTTTTCTTGCAGAACAGCACCTCGGCGGGGCTGAAATTCTGCATCAGCTTGCCCAGGTAATCGAGCGTGCCCTGGGCGGCTAGGAACTCACCGGTGCTGATGTCGAGGAAGGAAATGCCAGCCTCCTGCTTGCCGAAGTGAATGGCAGCGAGGTAATTATTGGAGCGGCGCTCAAGCACGTTGTCGTGCATGCTCACGCCGGGCGTCACCAGTTCGGTGATGCCGCGCTTGACGAGGCCCTTGGCTTCCTTGGGGTTCTCGAGTTGGTCGCAGATGGCCACGCGCTGGCCGGCGCGCACCAGCTTGGGCAGGTAGTTGTCGAGCGAGTGGTGCGGAAAGCCGGCCAGGGCCACTTCGCTGCTGCTGCCCGCGCCGCGCTTGGTGAGCGTGATGTCGAGAATGCGGGCGGCCGTAACGGCGTCCTCGCCGAAAGTTTCGTAAAAATCGCCCACCCGGAACAGCAGCACCGCGCCCGGGTGCTGTTGCTTGAGCTGGTAATACTGCTTCATCAGCGGCGTTTCGCTCACGGCCGGAATGGGCGTGGTGAAGTGGTCGGGGCCGACGGACTTGATGACGAATTCTTTTTTGGGTGCAGGCAAGGCAACGGCGCGCGACCTTTGCAGGCCGCAGCATTTTTGATGTGAACAAGGAAAGGGCGGCCGTTCCCAAAGCTGCGGACGTGGCCTGACGCAACACGTCAAACCAGCAGGCCACCCTATTTTAAACCGACAAAGCGAACCGCAAAGTTCGCGCTATTTCCATGCGAAAACTCACAATGGCCGAGCTGAACCGGGCCTCGGTGGACGATTTCAAAAGTACGCCCAAAAGCCCCGTGGTTTTGGTGCTCGACAACGTGCGCAGCATGCACAACGTGGGCGCCATTTTTCGCACGGCGGATGCCTTCGCGCTGGAAAAAATCGTCCTCTGCGGTTACACCCCGCGCCCGCCGCACCGCGAAATCACCAAAACCGCGCTGGGCAGCGAGGAATCCATGGCCTGGGAATATGCCGCCGAAACTGTCACAGCCGTGGCCGCCCTCCGAGCTGCCGGCTACCAAATAGCAGCCGTGGAGCAAACCACCGGCAGCGTGCTGCTGCCGCAGTTTCGGCCCGAAGTCGGCCGGCCACTGGCACTGGTGTTGGGCAATGAGGTTTTCGGGGTAGAAGATGCCGTGCTGGCCCTGTGCGATATGGCCGTGGAAATCCCGCAGTTTGGCACCAAGCATTCGCTCAACGTGGGCGTGGCCGCCGGCGTGGTGCTCTGGGATGCACTGGTGAAGCTGGGCGTGGTGTAAGGGCCGCCACAACCCTTGACGCGACGCCGCGTTTTTCGGGCATGCTCTCCCCTGCTCAGAACCTTCGCCCCAACGACGCCCTAAAGGCTTTGCGCCCCCACGTGCCTACCGAAGCCACCGACGCCGAGGGTAGCGTGGGCGCCTTCCTGCACGCTACCTTACGCCCGGTGCTCAAGCTGCAAAACGACCTGCTGCTGGCCGTGGTAGCCGATTTTGTGTGCGACCATCACATCGCCCTGCGCCCCACCGACCAGCACCACCAGCTCACCGAATTGCTGACCCGCAACACCAAGCTGCGCTACACGGTGGCGGGCCTGATTTCCGGCCAGTTCACCACCGACGAATATGCCTACTACCGCCAGCACCGCTCCGAGTTGAACCGACGACTGCTGGAAATGACCCTGCGCCGCGTGCTCGACCAAGCCGACTCAGTGGCGGCTTTGGCGGCTTGAGCAACCGAGCCGTTACTTAGCGGTTCATGACGCACTACGAGGCCCTGGAATTGCCTGAAAACGCCTCCGCCGCCGATATCCGGCACGCTTACCGGCGGCTGGTGTTGCTGACCCATCCCGACCGCACACCGGACCCAGCCGCTCATGCGCGCTACCTGGCCGTGAATACCGCCTACGAGGTACTGAGTGCCCCCGGCCGCCGGGCGCAGTACGACGGGGAGTTGCATCAACCAACAGCTTCTTCGTCGGCGGCACCGGCATCAGGCCGAGCCCGCGACGCAGCCAGACGTGCGCGGCGGACCCGGCCCACCCCACGCCCTCCGGCCCCCGCCGCGGCCCCCTACGCGGCCGAATACGCCCGGGCGCTCCGGCTGGCCCGGCCGCTGCTGCTGGTTTCGCTGGTGCTGGGCCTGGGCGTGATGGCCGACTTAGCACTGGCCACCGAGCACCCCGAGGCGGTAGTTGATGCGCAATATCTCTTTCATTCCCGCCGCTACGACGCCAGCAATAGCACCAGTTACTGGACGCAGCAGGGCGTTTTTTCCGTCGATGCGGAAATGCCCATTGGCACCCAAGTGCTTGTGCGGCGCACGCCCATGCGGGGCACGGCCCTTTCGGTCCGTTTCAGTGCCGCCGAGCCGTCGATCGGCTGCAGCTCCATGTACTCGGGGCCCAGGGTCATCTTTTGGGTAGGGTTGCTCATCAGCGCGTTGGCCGGCCTGGCACCAATGCTCAGTGCCGACCAACGCCTCGTCGCCAGCATGGCCAACGTTGTTTTTCTGGCTGCTACGCTGCTCCAGCTTTTCCAGGCCCTGCCTTAGTCGTACTGCGAATCGCGCAGCTGCACGGGTTTAGCTTTTTTGCGCAGACGCAGGTTCAGCAGCTCCACAATCAGCGAGAAAGCCATGGCGAAGTAGAGGTAGCCTTTCTCAATTTCCTTGTGAGCCGCTTCCATCACCAGCATGAAGCCAATCATGATGAGGAACGACAGCGCCAGCATCTTGATGGTGGGGTTGTTGTTCACGAAGTTGGCCACGGCGCCACTGAACGTGAGCATGATGCCCATGGCGCAAATCACGGCCGCAATCATCACCAGCACGTTGTCGACGAGGCCCACGGCGGTGAGGATGGAGTCGAAGCTGAACACGATGTCGATGACGATGATTTGCAGAATCACGTTCAGCATCGAGGCCTGGCCTTTGCCGGCCGTTTCATCTTCTTCCTCGCCCTGCAGCTTGGTGTGAATTTCGGTGGTGCTCTTGTACATCAAAAACAAGCCGCCGGCCAGCAGAATCAGGTCGCGCCCGGTTACGCCGAAGGGCTGGTCGAGCCAAGGGAACTCGGGCAGGTTGAACAGCGGATTGCGTAGGCTCACAATCCAGGAGATGCTCAGCAACAGGCCGATGCGGAACAGCAGCGCCATCAGCAGGCCGATGGTACGCCCCCGCGCCTGCTGCTCCTTGGGCAATCGGTTGACGACAATAGAAATGAAAATGATGTTGTCGATGCCCAACACGATTTCCATGAACGTGAGGGTCAGCAAACTAACCCAGGTGGCGGCGTGGGCAAAGGCTCCGAAATCGTACACTGGTTTTGAAGTAGATATTTGAAATGAATGGTGAAGCAGCTGTCATCCTGAGCGCAGCGAAGGACCTTATCGCGCCTGGGTCGTTTTTATTACCACAAAACCAGCCAGCGGTGATAAGGTCCTTCGCTGCGCTCAGGATGACAGCTACTCCATTTCTCTAGGATTTCATGTTCACGAACTGCAAGGGCAGGCCGATATCGGCCTTGCGCAGCACGGCGATGGCGGCCTGCAAATCGTCGATTTTCTTGGACGTGACACGCACCTGGTCGTCCTGCATCTGGGCTTCCACCTTCACCTTGGCGTCTTTGATGGCCTTGATGATTTTGCGGCCGTACTCCTTGTCGACGCCGGCGCGCACCTTGATGGTTTTCTTGATAAGCTGGCCGCTGGGCTGCTCCTCGGCCGTGAAGTCGAGGCTGGTGCCGTCGATGCCCTGCTTCACCACGCGGCCCAGCAGGATGTCTTCCAAGGCCTTGATGCGCATGGAATTTTCGGACGACAGCAGGATGGTATTTTCCTTTTTGTTGAGCTCGATGCCGCCTTTGGTGTCGCGCAGGTCGTAGCGGGTGGCAAGTTCTTTGATGGCAGTGTTCACCGCGTTTTCCAGGGTTTGCGGGTCCACTTTGCTGACGATATCGAAGGAGGCCATAGCGGGAAGAGAAGTAGTTTTGGGAAGAGAAACCGGTCGCAGCCGGGGCGTAAAGGTAACGCCCGGCACCGGCCGGGGTTGCGCTCTTCTTCATTCTTTCCTCATGACTTCCACCCTCCCCGTTCGCCCGCCGCGCACCCCCGCCGAGTGGGCCGCCTATTACGCTTTGCGCTACGCCGTGCTGCGCCAGCCCTGGCAGCAGCCCCCCGGCTCGGAGCGCGTTCCGGCCGACGACGAGCCTGGCACCGTGCACGCCCTGTTGCTGGCCGACGAGACAGCCGAACCGCCCGTTGCGCTAGCCGTGGGCATGTTGCAACCTACCGGCAATGGGCAAGGGCAAATCCGCTTCATGGCCGTGGCGCCCGAGGCGGCAGGCCAGGGCCTGGGGCGTGAGGTAGTGGCGTATCTGGAAGCGCAGGCCCGCGCGGCAGGGCTGGCAGAAGTAGTGCTGCACTCGCGCGAGGCGGCCGTAGGCTTTTATGAAAAGCTGGGCTACGCGGTGGTGGAGCCCTCGCATCTGCTGTTCGGCGTCATTCCGCACTTTTTGATGCAAAAGCAGCTGTAAAGCGGCGTGAACGCTCAGAGCTGACGCTTACACTACTTATCCCCAAACTTTTCCCGGCCGCGCCACAAATCAGCGTACAATTTGAAATCGCCCAGTAGCGAATATCATGGATGCTGGAAGGTGGCCGGCCGGTTGTGCTCCACGAAGAAGTGTCCCACCCAGGCCAACCCATAGGCCGCCACGATGCCCGCCACCAGCCACTGCCAGTTGCCACTGATGCATAGCATTACCAGGCAAAGCAAAAACAGCGAGGTGCCTATGAAATGCAGCACGCGGGTGCCGCGCCGGCTGTGCTCGCGCAAGTAGCGTGGGTAAAATTCAGCAAACGTGAGGGGCAACGCAGACATGGCAAAAGGAGCTGGATGGCTGGAATGGCAATTTCAGAGTTAGCCAAAGGCAACACTGATTTTCCATCTAAACGTATTTTGCTCAAACTTGCTGCCGCCAACTCACTTTTCCATAAAGCCTCGTGTCTGAACTCATCCCATCACCAGTGCCGGAATTGGCCACTATGGTGGCTGCTTATAACCAAATGAACCACTACGGCCGCGCCAACGGTATGGCTCTTACCGTGCCCGAGCCCGGCCGCGCCGAGTACCGCATGACCGTGTGCGAAGAGCACCTCTCTTCCCCCAACACCTGCCACGGCGGCGTGCTGGCCGGCCTCATGGACGCCGCCTTGGGCGCCGCGGCCCTCACGCTGGCTTTCACCAAGCTGGAGTTTGTGTCGACCGTCGAATTCAAGATGAATTACCTGCACGCCGTGCATTTGCACGATGAGCTGGTGGCACTCGGCACAGTCGACCATGCCGGCAACTCACTGGTAGTGAGCAGCTGCGTCATCTACCGCGTGCAGAACGGGCAGGAAGACGTGGCCGTGGCGCGCGGCCTGGGCACCTTCAACCGCTACCCGGCCAACAAGCGTGACTTTGCGAAGCTGGTGATGTAGCGTGTGGCGCCTGTCATTGCGAGGGCGCAGGCCGTGGCAATCCGTCCTCTCAACCGCGACTAGCCTTGAGTTGTGGTTAAGTCAATTAAAAAGCCCCGGTACCATTGCGGTACCGGGGCTTCCTGGTAAAAGGGCATGTCTGATGCTGAGGGGACGGATTGCTTCGCTACGCTCGCAATGACAGTTCCGCCTCGTGCTTACCTCCTTACAGCTCCGCCGAAGCGTGCATGCTTACGGGCTCGTACTCGTCGTCGCCGTCGGCCATTTGCGGGGCGGGCACTTTGCGCACGTTGCGGGCGCAATCCTCGTCGCGGTGGTTGCGGCCCACGGTGAATTCTACCCAGTCGCCTTCGCGCAGGTCGTTGAAGTCACCCTCGGTCAGGTCGGCGTAGCTGAAGAACAGGTTGTTCGGTGGCATCACCACGAAGCCGAAGCCGTTTTTCAGGTTTTTGATGGTGCTCATGCCCAGCGTACCCACGGGTCCGGCGGCGGTGGGGCCGGTGGGGCGCACGGGCTTGGGCGCGGCGGCGGTGCTGGGGGCGAAGGCGGCGGGCTCGGTCTGGTTCACAAACAGGGCTTCTACCACTTCGTCCTGCTGCTGCAGGCCGCGGTCGATGACGTCGTGCATGGCCACGGGGTAAGTCACCTGCTCCAGCAGCTGCTGCGAGGCGCGCGTCACGCGGGTTTCGCCCTTGAAGTCCTCGTATTTGAAGTCCCAGTTCAGCAGCATCACGCGGGTGCCCACGGTGTTGAGCTTGCGGATGAGGGGCACGTAGTCGCTATCGCCGGCGATGAGCACCACCACATCGAGGGTTTTGTGCAGGGCCAGTTCGAGGGCTTCGAGGCTCAGCCACACGTCGATGCCTTTTTCCTGCAGGCGGCCGTCGCGGGTTTTCAGGGCCATGTAGTGTGTTTGCACGCCCAGGTTCATCAGGATGTCGTCGAGCAGGCGGTCGTGGAACAGGCGGTCCTTGTCGCGGGCTTCGGTGGCGGAGAGGCGGCCGCGGAAAAAGTGGGCGTCGGTGATTTGCGCCAGGCGCACGTCCACGTCTTCTTCTTCGGCTACCTGGTGGCGGATGTATTCGTGCAGCCCTTCAAGGCTGATTCGGGCCTTGCGCTCGTGTTGGAAATAATAATAGTCGCTGATTTTTAAGAAATAGTTGCCGTCATAAAAGACACCAACCCGAATCAAGGGGCTGTTCATCTGGTTCATGCGTAATGGAATGGGGTAAAGTTAGAAAAAGCGTTATGAGTGGGACAAGGTGTTAGGAATGAAGCAGAACGGCTGACACTGCCACGGTGCCGAAGTGCCGTCGTGGGTGGTAGCAGCCAGGGATAGTAAGGGTCGGTAGTGGGGCCGGAAGTAGGATAATGGCCGGCGGCCGGAGGAGTTAAAATTATTGTATCGTAGAGGAATGAGACGTGGGCGCAAGCTCCGAAAACGCTGGATAATAGCACGTCTTCGGCTCAATACGACCGTAATATGTCGGTATATCTGCTGCGAAGCTAACGGGCGGCGGCCATTTATGCAACAGTAAGTTAATTAGGACGAAACCGCGCGGCGGCCCAGCATGCGCTAAATGCCGGACTACTCAACAGTTGGCACTCCACTAAAACCCCATGCGGCCCACCACCAGGCCCAGCACCAGCAGCCCGTAGCCTGCGCAAATGGCCACCTCCAGCATGTTGCCCGAGGCCGAACCCGTGCTGATGAGCGGAATCTTGAACGAGTGGTCCCAAAGCGGCAAAAACCACCGCACGCCCGCTTTGGTGAGGGTATCGGCTATCAAATGCGAAGCATAGCCGCTGCCGGCAAACAGGGCCACGCCGTGCCAGCCGAGGTGCTGGTTGGCAAGGTGGCCGATGTAGGTCCAGAGGGCCGTGGCCCAGATGGTGTGCGTCCAGGAACGGTGCGCGGTGAAGGGCGCCAGCGCCACAAACGTTCCCAGCAAACTCAGCCACAATTGTTCGGTGTAAAGTCCGGCCACCACCGTGGCCAGCCCGGTAAACAGCAGCGCCAGCCGCCGGGCCGAGCCGCCCTGCATGCCTACCCCCAGCAGCCCAAACGCCAGCGCCACGGTGTAGTAGAGCCGCTGCTCGGCGCCCGCTCTCAACTGGAAATAAGCGTAGGCGGCAATGGCCAGCGCGCCGGCAGCGAAGGCCCAGCGTACGTAATTCTGGGTGAAGCCAAGGCGCTTGCTGAGGCGGCTTTCGGGGTGGTCGAGGTCGGGGGCCAGGCTGGAAAAGCCGGCCAAAGCGATGCCGGGCACCGAAAATGGCAGGCCCGGCACCAGCCCCGCAATGGCCACGCCGGTGATGAGGCCGATGGCCAGGTGGGAAGAACCGCGCATATTTTAGTTATCAGTTATTTGTCGTCAGTTTAACGTTTGTCATCCTGAGCGCCGTGAAGGACCTTCTCACGCTTGAACGACACTTGTTCTGACATGAGAAGGTCCTTCGCGGCGCTCAGGGTGACAGGCGACCAAAACCGACCGCGAAGCTACCGCCGCCCCTGCGGAAACCTTCGCCACCTTTGCCGTGTATTTACCCCGCAGCCCGACCGGAAAATCTTCTGGCCGGGCTAGCTCTTTTGCCCCTCTAGCCTGACATCTTGTGCAAGTAGTTGACTTTCTTCGCCTCTATCGCCTTTCGCCCGAGCTGCAAGTGCTGGCATCGCACCTGCGCGGCGCCGCCAAGCCCGACCCCAGCGGCGTGCGCCTGCACCTGCGCGGCCTCGTGGGCAGCCAGGATGCCGTGGTAGCCGCCGCGGTGGCCCACGGGCAGCACCCGCACGTGTTCGTGCTGCACGACAAGGACGAGGCGGCCTACTTCCTCTCGGACCTGCAGCACCTGCTGCCCGAGGGTCCCGAGGCGCTCCTATTTCCTAGCTCCTACAAGCGGCCCTACCAGTTCGACGAAACCGAAAACGCCAACGTGCTGATGCGCGCCGAGGCCCTGAACCGCCTGAACACCACGCGAGCGGCCGGCACCGGCAACAGCGTGTTCATCGTGACCTACCCGGAGGCGCTGACGGAGAAGGTAATCAACCGGCAGAGCCTGGTGAAAAACACCTTTAACGCCAAGGTGGGCGACAAGCTGGACGTGAACTTCCTGGGCGAGCTGCTGGGCGAGTACGACTTCGAGAAGACAGATTTTGTGTACGAGGCGGGGCAATACGCGGTACGCGGCGGCATTGTGGACGTGTTTAGCTACGCGAACGAGCTGCCGTTCCGGCTGGAATTGTTCGGCGATGAAATCGAAAGCATTCGCACGTTCAATCCCGAGACGCAATTGTCGGTTGAGGCACGGCCCAGCATCAGCATCATCCCGAACGTGCAGACCAAGATGCTGACCGAGACGCGGGAGGCATTTTTCGACTTTCTGCCCCGCACGGCGTGCATCTGGCTGAAAGACGTGCGCCAGACCATTGATGTAGTGAGCGAGCTGTTTGACAAGGCCGAGGCGAACTTTCAGCAGATGCTGAGCGAGAGCGGCGGGATGCAGATTGTGAGCAAGCCGGCCGACTTATTTGAGAGCGGCAAGAACTTCAAGAAGCTGCTCGACGAGTTTGCGGTGGTGGAATTCGGCAAGCGCTTCCATTTCAAAAACGCCGAAACCTTCCAGTTTACCGCCAAGCCGCAGCCAAGCTTCAATAAGGAGTTTGAGCGCATGGCTAAGAACCTGAAGGAGAACCAGCAGCGCGGCTTCACCACCATCATCACGGCCGATACCGTGCGGCAGGCCGACCGACTGCGGACGATTTTTGACGAACTCGACAACAACGTGCAGTTTCAGCATCTGCTGCTGGCCTTGCGCGAGGGCTACGTGGACGAGCAACTGGAGCTGGCCGTGTATACTGACCACCAGCTCTTTGAGCGCTACTACCGGGCCCAGGAAACCCGAAAGTTCTCGAAGAAGAAGGCTCTGACCTTGCGCGAGCTGAAAACCCTGCAGCCCGGCGACTACGTGACGCACCAAGACTACGGCATCGCGCGCTTCGCGGGGCTGACTCAGGTGGATATCAACGGGCAGATTCAGGAGGCTATTCGCCTGATTTACCGCGACGACGATGTGCTGACGGTGAGCATTCACGCCCTGCACAAGATTGCCAAATACAGCGGGGCCGAGGGCTCGCCGCCGACGATGAGCAAGCTGGGCTCGCCGGAGTGGGAGAACAAGAAGAAGTCGGTGAAGAAGAAGGTGAAGGACATTGCCGCCGACCTTATTCGTCTGTACGCCAAGCGCAAAACCGCGCCCGGCTTCGCTTTCTCACCCGACGGCTTCCTGCAGGCCGAGCTGGAATCGAGTTTCATTTACGAGGACACGCCCGACCAGGCCAAGGCCACCGAGGACGTGAAAAACGACATGCAGCAGCCCCACCCCATGGACCGGCTGGTGTGCGGCGACGTAGGCTTTGGCAAGACGGAAGTAGCTATTCGGGCGGCTTTCAAGGCCGTGGCCGACGGCAAGCAGGCGGCCGTGCTGGTGCCCACTACCATCCTGGCCATGCAGCACTACAAGACCTTCCGCGACCGGCTGGCCACGCTGCCCGTGACGGTGGAGTACATCAACCGCTTCAAGACGACCAAGCAGATTAAGGAAACGCTGCAGCGCGTGGCCGAGGGCAAAACCGACATCCTCATCGGCACGCACCGGCTCACGAACAAGGACATTAAGTTCAAGGACCTGGGCATTCTCATCATTGACGAAGAGCAGAAGTTCGGCGTCAAGACCAAGGACAAGCTCAAGGAACTGAAGGTGAACGTGGACACGCTTACGCTCTCAGCCACGCCGATTCCGCGCACGCTGCACTTCTCGCTGATGGGCGCGCGCGACCTGAGCGTGATTGCCACGCCGCCGCCCAACCGCCAGCCGGTGACTACGGAGCTGCACGTGTATGACGAAATCCTGATTCGCGACGCCGTGGCGCGGGAGCTAAAGCGCGGCGGGCAGGTGTTTTTCGTGCACAACCGCGTGAAGGACATCGAGGAAATGGCCAACACCATTCTGCGGCTGGTGCCCGACGCTAAGGTGACCTATGCCCACGGGCAGATGGACGGCGAGATGCTGGAGAAGCGCATGATGAAGTTTGTGGAAGGTGAGTTCGACGTGTTGGTTTCGACTAATATCATCGAATCGGGCCTCGATATTCCCAACGCCAACACCATCATCATCAACCGGGCCCATCTGGCCGGCCTCTCTGACCTGCACCAGATGCGGGGCCGCGTGGGCCGCTCCAACCGCAAGGCCTACTGTTACCTGCTCACGCCGCCGGTGGCCCAGCTGCCCTCCGACGCTCGCAAGCGCTTGAGCACGCTGGAGGAGTTTTCGGACCTCGGGGCGGGCTTCAACGTGGCCATGCGCGACCTCGACATCCGCGGCGCGGGCAACCTGCTGGGTGGGGAGCAGTCAGGCTTCATCAACGACCTGGGCTACGAAACCTACCACCAGATTCTGGACGAGGCGGTGCAGGAGTTGAAGGAAACGGAATTCCGCGACCTGTTTATCGGTGATGCCAACTCGCAGCAGCGCCTCCAAGCCGCCGCCGGCGCTGGTCGCGTGCAGGAGTGCAACGTAGAGACGGACCAGCAGGTGCTAATCCCCGAGAAATACGTGAGCAACGTGTCGGAGCGCCTGCAACTCTACGCCAAGCTCGACCGCGCCCAGAAGCCGGAGGAGCTGCAGAAGCTGCTCACCAGCATGACCGACCGGTTCGGCCCCCTGCCGCCCGAGGTGGAGCAGCTGGCCGACATCGTGCGGCTGCGCTGGCAGGCCTGCAAGGTGGGCTTCCACAAAATCACGCTCAAGCGCGACACGTTGAAAGGCTACCTGCCCGCCGACGACGACCACAAGGCCTATTTCCAGGGCGAGCAGTTCGGCACCATCCTCAACTACGTGCAGACGCACCCGCGCACGGCCAAGCTGAAGGAGCATAAGGAACAGCTCATCGTGACGTTCGACGAGGTGCGCTCCATTCAGCAGGCCAAGCGCGTGCTGAGCGAGTTGGGCAGCGCGGAGGCGGTGACGGCGTAAGGCATCAAGCCAAGGCATCGGCTGATAGGCGTTATCCTTCCGGGGATAGCGCCTATTTTTATTGCATCTCGCTTTCTTCCCGCTTCCGTGTATGTCTTCCGATTCGCAGCCCAATGTCGCCCCAGCACGGTCCAGACGCAAACTGACGGTGTCCTTGTACTGGGTGCTGGCGGTTGAGGTACTGATAATACTCTGGCTGAAGGGCGACACTTGGGCACAACAGTTTCAGCTCCGGGCCGAAATATTGGGGGTGCCCTGGGTGGTGCTGGCATTGGGCTGGATGCTGGGGCTTCCCGTGCTTTATTTTTTGATGATTACCACCCACGAGAGCGGCCACGTGGTGGGTGGGCTGCTCGCGCGGTTTCGCATTCAGTCCTTCGCGGCCAACTGGTTGCGCATCAGGCGCAAAGCCACCGGCTGGGAAATTCGCCTTGTGAAGCCCCAGGCCAAAGTGGGCGGCATGGTGCACGCCACGCCAACCCATACGAACAACCTGCGCAGCCGCTACAGCCTGTTTGTGGCCGGAGGGCCCGTGGCCAACCTCGCCACCGGCGCATTGACGCTTTACCTGCACCATCGGCTGGCCGCGCACTCCGCTGCGCCGTTGGCTTCGCTGGGCAGTTACGTGTTGCTGAATGCGCTACTGATTTTCGGCTGGCTGTCGGTGGCAGTCGGCGCACTGAACCTGATGCCCTTCAAGCTGAAATCGGGGCACATCATTGATGGCCGGCACCTTTGGCAGTTCCTGCGGGGCGGGGCGGCCATGCACCAGCAGTTGGGCATGCTGTATTTCCAGAGCCAGATGTATGCTGGACAGCGCCCGCGCGATTGGGATGCCAACCTGGTGGCCCAGTATGCCACGCATCACAGCAACAGCGTGCTGGACTGCTACGCCCATCTGCTGGTTTACAGCCATTTTCTCGATTGCAACAACCAAGAACGGCTGCTCTTTCACCTCAACCGGAGCCTGGATAGCGTGGCCAGCGCGCCCGCTTCGGTGCAGCAGCACGTGCTGGGCGAAGCTGCCTACGTGGCCGCCGTGCTCACCCAAAACGCTGAACACGCCCGCTTCTGGCTCGACCGCGCCCAGGTAGCCAAGCCCTACACCAAGGAAGAAGGGTTAGTGGCCCGCGCCGCTGTGGCTTATGCCGAAGGACAATTTTCGGAGGCGGAGCAATGGCTTCAACTGGCCATCGAGCAGGTGGAGAAGTGCGCGCCATCGGGCGGGGTTGTGCAGGCCGCCGAGCGCCTCTACGATTTGCGCGACAAACTGCAACAGGCCCAGCAGGCACTGAACGTGACGGCGGCCGCTGAGCCGGCGCTGACGACGTAATTTGTTGCCATGAAACTTCTGCTTCTTCTGCTCCTTCTGGGGCTGCTGCCGCAGTTGGGCGCGGCCCAGGCCTCGTTCAACCCGCGCCTCAAGCACGAGCTGGACAGCATCTACGCCGTGGACCAGAAGTGGCGCAGCCTGCTCTTCGACCCGCACCAGCGTTTCCGGCCCGACTCGGTGGCCCGGGCGCTGGGGGTGACGCGCGAGAGCCTGCCCACTTACATTCCCCAGCAGATGGTGCGCTCGGACTCGGCCAACCGGGTGCGGGTGAAGCAGCTTATCAAGCAGTACGGCTACCCCGGCAAGTCGCTGGTGGGCGAGCCCACAAACGAGGCGGCGTGGTATGTCATCCAGCATTCCGATGACATCAAGCAATACCTGCCGCTCATTAAAAAGGCCGCTAATAAAGGCGAACTGCCCTTTTACCTTTACGCTCAGATGCTGGACCGCCAGCTGATGCGCCAGGGCAAAGAGCAGCTCTACGGCACCCAGGCCATGGGCTACAACGTCACAAACCCGGCCACCGGCCGCCGTGAGGGGCAACGGCCCTTTGTGTGGCCCATCCGCGACGCAGCCGACGTGAATGCCCGCCGCCGAAAAGCAGGTTTCAAGAATACCGTGGAGCAGAATGCCGCCCTAATGGGCATTCCCTACCGGGTGGTGACCCTAAAGGAGGTTGCCCAAATGCCTAAACAATAACTCGTTTCAAGATGACCATCCGCTGGCACTGCATCGCCTTTGAATCGTTTCCGCCCCTCATCCTCTACGACGTATTGCGCCTGCGCTCCGAGGTATTTGTGGTGGAGCAAAACTGCGTTTACCAGGATATTGACCGCCAGGACCCCGACGCCTACCACTTGCTGGGCTACAACGAAGCCGGCGAGCTGGCCGCCTACGCCCGCCTCTTCGACGCGGGCAAGTGCTACACTGAGGCCAGCATCGGCCGCGTCATTGTGGCGCCGGCGTTCCGGCAATATGGGCTGGGCCGCGAGCTGATGCGCCAGGCCCTGTTGCATTCTGACACCCTGTTTGGCCCACAACCCAACAAAATCGGCGCACAGCAGCATCTGGAGGCGTTTTACAACGGTTTCGGCTACGAGCAGTGCGGGCCGATGTACGTGGAAGACGGCATTCCGCACATTCCGATGCGGCGGGCGTAGCCAAATAATTGGGAATTGCGTATTTCGCACTCCCTTACCGCCGGTCTTATTTCCACGTTTATGCCCGCCCCTGCTTCGGACCTGTTGTCCGTTTTTAGTGCCCTGCCCAGCGCCTGCGTGCTGCTCTCGCCCGGGTTTGTGATTGAAGCGGCCAGCGACAGCTTCGTGGCCGTGTCGGGCACGCCGCGCGCCGACATGCTGGGCCGCTACCTGTTCGACGTTTTTCCCGACAACCCCACCGACCCCACGGCCCATTCCGTGGCCGAAGTGCGGGCGGCGCTGGAACGCGTCCTGGCCACCGGCCAGCCCAACGAGCTGCCCGCGCAACGCTACGCCCTGCCCGACCCCGAGCGCCCCGGCCAATACATCGAACATTACTGGCAGGCTCGCAACACGCCAGTCCTCGACGACCAAGGCCGCGTCACGCACCTTATTCAGACCGTCGTCAACATCACGGCCGAAACCAATGCGGCCGCGAAGCTACACGATGCACAGGTGCGCGAGCAAGCCGCGCGCGACGCCGCCGACTGGCAACGCGGTGAGCTGGCCCGCATTTTCGAGCAGGCCCCGGTGGCCATTGCTACTTACCGTGGCCCCAAGTTCATCATCGAAATGGCTAACCCGCTGGTGCTGGCCCTCTGGGACCGCACGCCCGAGCAGGCCATTGGCACGCCGCTGTTTGAGCTGCTGCCCGAAATCACCGGCCAGGGTTTTGATGACCTGCTGAACCACGTGATGGCCACCGGCGAAAACCACGTGGCCAAGGAAATGCTGTCCACCATTGTGCGCAACGGCAAGCCCGAGTCGGTGTACTGGGACTTCGTGTATTTGCCGCTGCGCGAAGACGACGGCACCATCACGGGCGCCATGGTGGTGGCCACCGAGGTGAGCGAGCAGGTGCGCGCCCGCCAGCAAATCCAGGACCTGAACAGCCAGCTCGCGGCCCTGAACCGTGCCCTGCACGAAAGCAACGCGGAGCTGCTGGCCAACCAGGAAGAGGTGCTCAAAGTGCAGCAACTACTGGAAGGCAACGTGGCCGAGCGCACCAAGCAACTGCAAACCGCCCTGGCCGAGGCCGAGCAGCACCGCGCCCACGCCGCCCAGCAGCAGCTCTTGCTGAGCCAGATTCTGGGGCAGGTGCCGGCCGGCATTGCCACGCTCACCGGCCCTGAGCACCGTTTTTCGTTCGTGAACGAGCACTACCAGACGCTGTCGGGCCACCGGGCCCAATTGGGGATGACGGCTGCCGAGGTATTCCCCGAAGCGGTGGAGCAGGGCTTTATTGGCCTGCTCGACCAAGTGTATGCCACCGGCGAGCCTTTCCAGGGCCGCGATATGCCCATTCAGCTCACCAACCCCTCCACCGGCCAGCAAACCAACCACTATTTCGATTTCAGCTACCAGCCCCTGCGCAACGAGCAGGGCCAAACGTTGGGCATCCTCGCCTTCGTCGTCGAGGTCACTGACAAAGCCCTGGCCCAGCAGCACGCCGAAACGCTGCGCGCCCAATTGCAAAACGGGCAAGGCGCGGCCTAACAGCACAGCATAAAAAAATCGTCATGCTGAGCGCAGCCGAAGCAGCTCTACCGGGGAAGTAAATGATTACTCTCGCAGTAGAGATGCTTCGGCTGCGCTCAGCATGACGTTTTTATAGTCAGCCAACGGCGCTTTACACTGCGCAGCCGTCCGGCCCGCAGGCGTCACCGTCGCCCAGTGAAACCAGGGCTGGTTTGGCGGACTTGAACTCCTCGTACACCTTTTCCAGCACCTCGGCAAACAGCTCGCTGGGCTGCGCGCCCGACACGGCGTACTTGTCTTCAAACACGAAAAAGGGCACGCCACGCACGTTGATTTGCTGGGCGTGGTACTCGTCGAGCCGCACGGCTTCGGCATAGGTACCAGCCGT
The DNA here is from genome assembly GCF_015694735.1 of Hymenobacter properus. Taxonomy (GTDB): domain Bacteria; phylum Bacteroidota; class Bacteroidia; order Cytophagales; family Hymenobacteraceae; genus Hymenobacter; species Hymenobacter properus. The sequence continues at coordinate 206,762 of NZ_JADQDP010000003.1, forward strand.
GAGGGCTTCGCGGATTTCAGTGGCATCGAGGCCCACTTCGGCACCTAATTTCACCAGCGTCTCCAGGTCGTTCAGGTTCTGGCCTTCGGTGTAGTAGGCGGCAAACAGGCGCTCCTTGGTGGCGTCCTGCCGGCCGTGGTGGGCACCGAGGTGAATAAGCTGGTGCGCCAGGAAGGTATTGGCCGGAATGGCTCGGTCGAAGTCGTAAGCCAGCCCCACTTCCTTAGCTACGCCGGTCATGTAGTCGTTCATGCGGCGGCCTTCGGCGGGCGACACGCCCTTCTTTTTGGCTAGGTGTTCATGGATGGTGAGGCCGGGCGTAGGTTCAAAATTGGGGTCTAGCTCGAAGCTGTGCCACACCACCTCCACTTCGTCGCGATGCGCGAAGCCTTTCAGCGCATTCTCAAACTTGCGCTTGCCCACGTAGCAAAAAGGGCAAACTACGTCGGACCAGATTTCAACTTTCATAATGCAATAGCCAGGTGAATTGATGTAGCTACAACAATTATATGCTGCCAAAAAGTTTGTCAATGAGCTAAACAAGCCCGTCACTTTACCACAGCAGTAATTGATTCACTATTGAAGTAAAGGTGCTTCGCTGGCGCACTGCATGACGCGGCTGAGGCCTTACATCGTCGCCTCAGCTTTGGCGTTCACGCGCTGAATGGCAATTTCATTTAGAATCTCGTCGGTGCGCTTTTCCTCTTCCAGCGTTTGGCGTAGCAGTTCGCAGGCCTGCGTCATGCCCAGGTCTTCGGTCATGCGCACAGCGGTGCCGTAGCAGGCAATTTCGAAGTGCTCCATTTTTTGGGCTGCCGCGATGAGCATGGCGTCCAGCACCTGGGGCGTGGCTTCCTTACGCAGCAGCTTTTCCACATCGGCCAGCATGCCCTGAATCCCGGAGCACACCTCGCGGCTGGGCTTGAGGTCCATGGCCGTCATAATTTCTTCGAGGCGGGCTATCTGGCGCTGGGTTTCGGTGCCGTGTTTCTTGAAAGCAGCCTTGAGTTGGGGTTCGGTAGCGCTTTCGACAAGGGTAGTCAGGCCTTCGAGGGCTTGGGTTTCGGCGCTGTACATCATCTGGATGTCGTGTGCCAACAGGTCGCGCATGGTTTTCAACTGGTTCATTGGAAAGGGAATAAGGGTGGAAAGGAAAAGCAGATAAGAAGCCGCGAGGCATCGGCTTAGCGCGGAACCGCATCAAGGAGAACCAAGGGCCGCAAGCCACTAGACTCAACAGTAACACACTGGCCTACAAGCACAAGCTGATTAGGCTACGCCCGCCCATTCTTCGGGTTCCGGAGGAGCTTTCGAGAACTTTCGCTATCAGTAGCTTTAATTTTCTGCGGCGCAGCTTGCCGCCATTCAGCCTGGGCCAATGGAGCAAGACGCGTAACATTCGGCCGCACGGCACAGTTAGCACCCCTGGCGCCAAGCCCGAACGGGCAGGCTTGCCTTTCATTTTACTTCTCCCCTTCTCATGGAATTTCAAGAATTAGGCAACTCCGGCGTTCGTGTTTCGCGCATCACCTTTGGCAGCTGGGCGGCCGGCGGCTGGATGTGGGGCGGCACCGAGCAGAACGACGCCGTGGGCGCCATCCGGGCCAGCTACGACCTGGGCGTGACCAGCATCGACACCGCGCCGGTGTACGGCATGGGCTTCAGCGAGGAAATTGTGGGCGAAGCCATCAAGGGCCTGCCGCGCGACAAGGTGCAGATTCTGACCAAATTTGGCATGCGCTGGGACCTGGCCAAGGGCGACTTCGCCATGAAAACCAAGGACAACCAGGGCCACGACCTCGACGTGTACAAGTACGCCGGCCGCGACAGCATCATCAAAGAGTGCGAGGACAGCCTGCGCCGCCTCGGCACCGACTACATCGACCTCTACCAGCAGCACTGGCCCGACGTGACCACGCCCATCGACGAAACCATGGAGGCCCTGAGCCGCCTCGTGGAGCAGGGCAAGGTGCGCGCTGGCGGCGTGAGCAACTACTCGGTGGCCCAGATGCAGGAAGCGGAAAGAACCATCAACCTCGCCTCCAACCAAGTGCCCTACAGCATGGTGCGGCGCGACATTGAGGCCGATGTGGTGCCCTACTGCATCGAGCACAACAAGGCCATTCTGGTGTACAGCCCGCTACAGTTGGGCCTGCTCACCGGCAAGGTGAAGCCGGGCCAGGAGTTTGCCGAGGGCGACTTGCGACGGGGCCACCGCCTGTTCACGCCCGAAAACGTGCAGCGCGTGAACGCCGTGCTCAACAAAATCCGTCCGCTGGCCGAAACCAAAAACGCCACCCTCGGCCAGCTCGTGCTGCGCTGGACGCTGGCGCAGCCCGGCATCTCGGTGGCACTGGTGGGCGCCCGCAACCCCGCCCAGGCCGTGCAGAACGCCCGCGCCATGGATTTTCAGCTCACGTTTGAGGAAGTGGACTTCATCAACAAGCAGCTGCGCGAGCTGGCCGCTCCGGCGGCGGGCTAGGCGCGGGCGGGGCCGTCTTCTACCTTTACGGCCATGCATACCCCGCTCACTTTCCGTGCCCAGCTCGAGCCCGGCGGCCCAAGCTTCATGCCCACCCAAACCATTGTGTTGCCCGCCGAGGTGCTGGCGGGCCTGGGCGGCAAGGCCGCCAAGCGCGTCTTGGTCAGCATTCAGGGGCAGGAGCTGCGGCTGGGGCTGCTGCCGCTGGAAGGCGGCGGGCGCTACCTCATGCTGAACAAGGACGTGTGCCGGGCCGTGGGCATCGAGTTGGGCCAGTGGCTGGACGTGGCCATTGCGCCCGACCCCAACCCCGACCACGTGGACCTGCCCGACGAGTTGGCCGAGGCCCTGGCCGCCTGGCCCGAGGCCGAAGCCGCCTTTCAGCGCTACAGCGGCGCCCACCGCCGCGCCATGGCCCGGCTGGTGGCCGAGGCTAAACAAACAGAAACCCGCGCCCGCCGCGCCGTGACACTCACGGAACGACTGGCGCGGGGCCTGCACCCGTTTCGGGGTGATTGATTAAGAATTAACGCTTTTCGATGCGCTGCACGGTGCTGCCCGCGGCGGTGCGCACGTGCAGCAGGTAGAGCCCGGCGGGCACGCCCGTGAGGGGCAGTTCCTGCGCCTGGCCACCGGCGAGCGTCGTCGTGAGCACCACCTGGCCGGTGAGGTTGGTCAGGCGCACATCGCAGGGTGCGGCGGTGGCGCTCAGGTCCAGCGTGAGCCGGTCGGTGGCCGGGTTGGGGTACAGGTCGATGGGCTGATTGGTGGCTTCTACGTGCACGGTGGCTACCTTGGAGTATGCCACAGTACCGTCCAGGTCTACCTGGCGCAGGCGGTAGTAGCTGGTGCCGGCCAGGGGCTTGGCATCGATGGCAGCGTACACCGTGGCCTGGGTCGAATTGCCCTGGGCCTTGATTTCGGCCACGGCCGTGAAGCCTTCGCCGGTGGTGCTGCGCTCTACCACAAAAGCCGCGCTGTTGCGCTCAGTAGCCGTGGCCCACTGCAGCTGCACCTTGCCCTTGGCGGCCTGCGCCGAGAAGCGGGTTAGCTCTACGGGCAGCGGCGTGGCCAAGCAGAAAGTAGTGGCGCTGCCAATGGTGCCGGCGGCCGTATCGAAGCCGTTGGCGGGGCGCCCGGCGTCGCAGAAATCCAGCCGACCCGTAGTGCCGAAGGTGCCCGAGTTCACGGAGACTCCCGTGGCGGTGATGCTGCCCCGGAATGGCGCGGCAGGCCCGGTCACGGTGCCAGTGTTGGTGAAGTCGCCGGTGATGGAAATGGTAGCGCGGCCGTTGTTGAGGGTGCCGTTGTTGGTGAAGCCGCCGCTGGTGGAATTGATTTGCCCGTCGTTGGTGATGGTGCCCACGTTCGTAAACGTCGACGGCGAGCCGCTGCCCAGCGGTAGGTTGAGGGTGGCGCCGGCATTGTTGATGATGCTGGCCCCGTAGGGCAACAACGACGATTGGTTAATCGACAGCGTGCCGCTGTTCACAAAGGAGGTCACCCCGTTCAGGCCCACAATGGCATTGAAGCTGGCCGTGGCCCCGGCTTGGTTGGTGAAAACGTTGGGGCCGGTGCTGGGGAAGTTGAAGCCGCCCTTGGTCCAGGCGCCAGCGTTGGTGATGGCCAGTTGGCCGGAGTTGCCGTTGGGCAGGCCGGTCCAGCTAGCGCCGGCGTTGTTGGTGATGCTAAGCGAGCCGCTGTAGTCAATCTGCCCGCTCCAGGTGCCGCTGTTAGTGATGGCCGTGGTATAGCCGTTGGCCGTCAGCGTGCCGGCCCAGGTGCCCGCATTCACGAAGGTGAACGTGGGGTTGCCGCTGGGCTGCACCTGCGAGTTCCAGGTGCCCTCGTTGTTTACCGTCAGGGGGCCGCTCACGGTCATGTAGGCGTTCCAGATGGCGCCGTTCTTGTTGTTGATGGTGCCGCCCGGCAGGGGCTGAATCTGCGCCGTCCAGTTCGCATAGTTGTTGATGACAGGGGCCGCCGTAAAATTGCTGCCCACATAGCCTGCCCAGGTTACGCCGGCCGTGTTGCCAGTGCTGCCGTTGTTGATGGTGGTGGGGGCGTTGAGGAACACGCTCTGGCTCGGGACCGTGCCTTGGTTGTTGAACACCGTGCCCGACGTGCCGCTGTTCACCGTGATGCGCCCGTTGGTGGAGATGCTGCCGTTGTTGGTGATGACCACGCCGTTGCCCTGGACGGTTATCGTGCCGCCGAAGTTAACGTTGAAGTTGATGGTGAGCTCGTCGCCCGTGTTCAAAACGAAAGTATTGTTCTTGTCCGGGTTGGCCACAGTATAGCTAGTGGCCCAAACGCTACCAGCCGGTGCAACGAGGACGAACAGCAAGGCTGCCGCCTTCAGCAACCGCGCGAACGAAGAAAAAGGACGCCCCTGAAGAGAAGTAACAGTTTGCATCATAAAAAGAGAAAAATGAACGAAGCAATGATGGCACAAAGCTACGGCCGTGTTTTACCATGAAGCAAAGTCAAAACCCTTATAAGCAGTCAATTACCCATTAAATACAAATTAAAATATTTAACCTGTTCTCTAAAAATTTGCACTTATCCAAAATCTACACCATGCAAAAGCCCCCGTATGCCGTAGCATCCGGGGGCTTACAAAAGCAGTGTTATAACCTGTAAAAGGGGTTTAGGGCTTCAGCACAATGTTGACGACGCGGCCGGGTCCGTCGACCTTAAACTTGCACTCGTTGAAATCGGGGGCAGCCACGGTGGGCCGCACGTTATTCGAAAAAGCATAGGGCTCAGTCGGAATTCCCAGAAAATTTTTATCTATTTTATCGTTATTGTTCAAATCCTGGGTGATAGCCACCGCCCAATCGCCTTGCGGCAGCTCCACCGGCAAGGTGAATTCGCTCTTGCCGCCCGGTTTCACCGATTTGGAAAACGCCCACTTGCCACTTTTCAAAAAGCCTTCCCGGGTATTGTAAAAATAGAGCTTCACGGCCGCTGTGGTCGATACGAGCGAGGTAACCGTGACCGTTACAGCCTGAAGCTCGTTAGGCGCGGGGGGCGCCGATAGCAGCGAAGCACCCAGAAAAAGCGAAGCGAAGGGCAGCAGGGTCATAAGCAAATGGAGAAGCTGGTGGAAGTAGGCCGGTAACAGGGCTGCTTACGGAAAGAGTTCGATAACAGCTGGTTTTGACTGGCATTCTTTACAAAATACTGGCCGCCTCGCTGCAATTTTTATCACCTTTTTATGAATATTGCGTATCGGCTTTACGATTTGCCTCCTCTCCATTTCTTATGACACTTCGTCGCTTCCTGCCGTTGGCTTTACTGACTTCTTTTGCTCTCGGCAGTTGCGAGAAAGACGGGGGCGCAGCGCCTGCCGCCTCGCTGCTGGAGGCCCGCTGGATGCTGACCTACGTTGACGAGGTACCGGTGCAGACGTCGAGCTACTCGGGTACAGCCCGTTCATACATCGAATTTTCGGCCCTGGGCAACAGCACTGTAGGTCTGGGGCCGTGCAACAACTTCAGCGGGCGCTTCAGCCTGGGCGGCGGACAGCAATTGCAGCTTTCGATGCCAATTCCGACCCAGACGTCCTGCCCGGTGCAAGCCCTCGAAACCCGCTACCTCAACAACCTGGCTGCCACCACGCGCTATGAAATCAGCGGCGATGCCCTGCGGCTGTACGATGGCTCGACGGTGGCACCGCGCCTGGTGTTTCGGCGGGCGGGGCAGTAGCGGCTTATCTGGCGTATCATTAGGCCCGACAACCCCACCGGTTGAAATCCGGTAAAGTCCCCTGTGTAAGCCGCCATCCGGCTACATCTTTAGGCATGGAAGGGTTAACGAAGATTGACGACCTCGGCAAGCCGCGCGTCGTGATTGTGGGCGGCGGCTTTGGGGGGCTGGAACTGGCCAAGGCGCTGGCCCATGCGCCGGTGCAGGTGGTGCTTATCGACAAGCAGAACTACCACACGTTTCAGCCGCTGCTGTACCAGGTAGCGTCGGCGGGGCTGGACGAGGGCGACATTGTGTCGCCGTTTCGCAAGATTCTCAACGAGCAGGAAAATTTCTACTTCCGGCTGGCCGAAGTGCAGTCCGTTGACCCCGTGGCCCAGATTGTGGAAACCAGCATTGGCTGCGTACGCTACGACTACCTGGTGCTGGCCACCGGCGCCACCACCAACTATTTTGGTGATGAGGTGATGGCCAAAAACGCCATCGCCATCAAAAGCGTGGAAGATGCCCTGGAGCTGCGCAACACGGTGCTGTGCAACTTCGAGCAGGCCCTGCAGCTCGGCGACATGGAGCAGCTCAACAGCCTGCTCGACTTCGTGATTGTGGGCGGTGGCCCCACCGGCGTGGAGATAGCTGGGGCCCTGAGCGAGCTGCGCACCCACGTGTTTCCGAAGGACTACCGGGAAATCGACTTCAAGGAGATGGACATTCACCTGGTGCAGAGCGGGCCGGTGCTGCTCAAGGGCATGTCGGCAAATGCTTCTAAGCGGGCGCTGGAGTCGCTGGAGAAGTTTGGGGTGCAGGTGTGGCTCGATGCGCGGGTGAAGTCGTACGACGGCTACACGGCCACGCTCAACAACGGCCAGCAGCTGGTGGCCCGCACCCTGATATGGGCGGCCGGCGTCACGGGGGCGCCCGTGCAGGGCCTGGACGCGAGCTGCCTGCTTCCCGGCAACCGCTACGCCGTGGACCACTACAACCGCGTGCGGGGCTACGAAAACGTCTTCGCCATCGGGGACATCGCCCTGATGAAAACCGACGACTACCCCGACGGCCACCCCATGGTGGCGCAACCCGCTCTGCAACAGGGCCGCCGGCTGGGCAAAAACCTGCACCGCGTGCTCACTCACCGCCTCATGGAACCTTTCCACTACGACGACAAGGGTGCCATGGCCACCATCGGCCGCAACCACGCCGTGGCCGACATCAAGCTCTTCGGCAAGGAGTACCACCTCGACGGTTTCATTGCCTGGCTGGCCTGGAGCGTGGTGCACGTGGTGTCGCTCATCGGCTTCCGCAACCGCCTGATGGTGCTGTTGCAATGGACCTGGAGCTACTTCAGCTACGACAAGGGCCTGCGCTACATTATCGGCAAAACCAAGGCCCCGTTGGTGGAAGCCGATATGGAAGAGGGCAAGGCGATAATATAAATTCCGACAACAACGCTCGGCCGTTGGAGCCGGTCGTGGTGCACTCGGGGGCCATGGGCGGCTCAGGAACCCGTCTTACCCTTCGGAAACTTGTCCAGAATGTTATAACGGGTTCCAAGAACTGCTTGCCCAGGCGGGCGGGGTCGGCCAAGAGTGGTGGCTACACTTGCCAACAGGCAAACTATGAATGGCGCTAATGCCGCTTTTTCATTGCTCGAAATTTATTTTTAAACCCGCACACCCTCTTCCCTGGCGCCAGTCTAACCCTAATGCTGGCTAAACTACTGAACAAGGGGCAACATTAATAAATCGATATTATTCCCACTCCTCGCTTGCGCTTTTTACAGAAAATACTTCCTAAATCCATTTCAACCGACCGGACGTATGTTGCGCCTCTTAACTGCATTGCCACTTTATCAAGCTTAGATGACTCCAAACGATACTTCCGTGCTAGAGCGCAGCCACGTCACCGTTTCCGGCGCCACCGGCCCCAATAAGCCTACCATTTTATTTCTGCACGGCCTCGGCGGCGACCAGAGCGACTGGCGCCTCATTGCCCCGCATTTCGAAGACCAGTACCAAGTGGTGCTCATGGACCTCGTGGGTGCCGGCCAGTCGGACCAGTCGGCCTACCAGCCTGCCACCAAGCACAGCACGCTGGCCGGCCACGCCGACGACCTGCTGCAAGTGCTCAGCGCCCTGGCCCTGCACGACGTGGTGTTTGTGGGCCATTCGGTGGCGTCGATGATAGGCGTGATTGCAGCCGTGCGCGAGCCCGAGCGGTTTTCGAAGATGGTGCTGGTGTCGCCCTCGCCGCGCTTCATCAACGAGAACGGCTACGCCGGCGGCTTCGAGCAGAAGGACATCAACGAGCTGCTAGCCGCCATGGAAGGCGACTACAACGGTTGGTCGCACGGCTTCGCGCCGGTGATGATGGGCCAGAACGAAAGCCCCGAGCTGGTGATGGGCCTCACCAACAGCTTCGTGCGCACCAACCCTGAAATCGCCAAGCACTTCGCCCGCGTCACGTTCTTCTCCGACACCCGCGCCGAGCTGGGCTTCCTCACCATTCCCACGCTCATCGTGCAGTCGGCCCACGACATCATCGCCCCGCTGGCCGTGGGCACCTACATCAATGAACAGCTGGCCGACAGCCGCCTGAAGGTGATAGAAACCGGCGGCCACTGCCCCCACCTCAGCGCCCCGCAGCAAACCCTCTCGGCCATGGACCACTTCCTGCACCACGAAACGGTGCTGTAGGATAAAACCTGTCATCCTGAGCGCAGCGAAGGACCTTTTCACCGCTGCGTAACCATTCAGCCGTGAGAAGGTCCTTCGCTGCGCTCAGGATGACAGATGGTCTACACGGTATTTAAGCGAAGCCCCCGCCCACCAGCGGGGGCTTTTTCGTGCCCGCCGCCGGGAACGATTGCGCAAATGTTTCCGCCTCGGCATGATGCTTTTCAGCGAAAAGACCGGCAAATTCACGGGCTAACTTTTCCCACTCACCCTTAGGCGGCTCATGAAACGACGCACTTTTACTCAGCTCACCGGCAGCGCCCTGGCCGGCTCGCTGCTCACCAATAATGCGCTGGCCTCGGTGCTGGCGCCAGCTAAGAAAACCCGCGTGGCCATGGTGGGCACCGGCCACCGCGGCCTGGGCATGTGGGGCGTGGATGTGCTGAAAGAGCACGGCGACAAAATGGAATTCGTGGGCCTCTGCGACATCAACCCCGGCCGCGTGGAAACCGGCAAAAAAATGCTGGGCGTAAGCTGCCCCACCTTCACCGACTTCGACAAGATGATGAAGCAGGTGAAGCCCGACGTCCTCATCGTGACCACCGTGGATGCCACACACAACCATTTAATCGTGAAGGGCATGGAGTATGGGGCCGATATCGTGACCGAAAAGCCGATGACGACCGACGAGAAGAAGTGCCAGGAAATCATCGACGCCGAAAAACGCACCGGCAAGAAGGTGAAGGTGACCTTCAACTACCGCTACTCGCCGCACCGCCAGAAGCTGTTTGAAATGCTGCGCGCCGGCGTCATCGGCAACATCACCTCGGCCGATTTCCACTGGTACCTCGACGTGCACCACGGCGCCGACTACTTCCGCCGCTGGCACCGCCTGCGCCAGAACAGCGGCTCGCTGCTGGTGCACAAGGCCACCCACCATTTCGATTTGCTGAACTGGTGGCTCGACTCCGACCCCGAGGAAGTGTATGCTAATGGGCAACTGAACTTCTACGGCAAAAACAACTCCTTCCGGCACACCAACTGCCGCCCCTGCCCGCACAAGGACAAGTGCCAGTTCTACTGGGACGTGACCAAAGACGCCCGCCTGACCAAGATTTACGTCGACAACGAGAAGTACGACGGCTACCTGCGCGACGGCTGCGTGTGGAAGGAAGACATCGACATCTTCGACAAGATGGCCGTGCAAATCAAATACGCAAACCAGGTGCAGGTGAGCTACAGCCTCACCACCTACTCGCCCTACGAGGGCTACCGCATTGCCTTCAACGGCACCAAGGGCCGCCTCGAAGCCTGGATTAAAGAGCGCCAGACCTGGGACGAGGAGCCCTTCGACGAAATCCAGTTCACGCCCAATTTTGGCAAGCGCGAAATCATCCGCATCCCCAACAATGAGGAAGGCCACGGCGGCGGCGACGTACGCCTGCGCAAGCAAATTTTCGCCCCCGGCGCCGACCCCTACCGCCAGTCGGCCGGCACCCGCGACGGGGCCATGTCCTGCCTGGTGGGCATCGCCGCCCGCCACAGCATCGACACGGGCAAACCGGTGAAAATTGGGGATTTGACCTCACTGAAACCCCAGATTATTCGGGCGTAGGCGGCGAACTGACGCCTGTCATTGCGAGCGCAGCGAAGCAATATGTCCTGTTCTCAGCGACCAACCTAAATAATGTGACAAGCCAAAAAAAGCCCCGGCGCCATTGCGGTACCGGGGCTTTCTGGTAAAAGAACGTGTCTGATTTTGACAGGACGGATTGCCGCGGCCTGCGGCCTCGCAATGACAGACGTCGGCCTGGTCATCAAATCCGAATGTCAAACGCCAGCGGCTGCACCAGCCACTGCCGCAGCTGCGAGCTGTACACTACCCGCACGCCGGCCTCGATGGGTGTGCGCAGGCGCAGCACGTTGAAGAGCACCAGCGCATCAACGCCCACGTTTTGGTATTTCACCTGGTAATCGAGGCCCCGAATGGCGTCGCCCTGTGCCACATCGCCGAACACGGTGGCCCGCAGGCGCTGGATGTAGAGCCAGCGGCCCAGCTCCCAGTGCGTGAAGGCCAGTGGCAGGTAGTAGTCGAAACTGCCCACGCGCAGGCGGTCGAAGCTGGTGTAGCCCTCGCCGCGCGGAAACGACACGGCGGGCGCAAACTGGTAGAGCCGCGCGCCGGCCGACTGGTCCTGCCACTGGTAACCGCCGCGCAGCCGGATGGCGTGGTTGTGGGCCAGGCCGGGCAAAAACACGCTGGCCTGCGCGGCCCACTGCGTGGCTTCGAGCCCCCGGCCGAAGGGCGTGGTGCGCCAGGTGCCGAGGAAAGTGCCGCCGCTCTTGGGCGCCACGCTCCGCACGCTGCGCTTGAGCTGCGTGGCGTAGCCGAGGGTGGTTTGCAGGGCGTTGAGGGCGGCGGTGGGCGACGGCTCGGTAGCCCGGCGGGTGGGCAACTGGTAGTCGTACACTTCCTCGTGCAGGAAATACGTGCCAACCGACAGGGCCTGCAGGTACTTAGAGTGCGTGAGGTTGAGCGGCAGGCGCACCCCGGCCGAGAGGCGGGTGTACTGCCACTGGTCGCGGTAGCTGCGGCCTTGGGAGATGATGGCCGCGTCGCGCCCGCCATAGGTCACGTCGGCGTCAAGCACCGGGTAGCGCCCCTGGTAGCTCACGGCCCCGGTCACGTTGAAGGTGCGCTCCACCTGGTCGTAGCCCAGGCCGGCGAATACCTGCGTGGTGTTCAGCAAGTCCTGCGAGCGCAAGCCCACGGCCACCGTGTTGCCGCTGGGGCTTTGTACCACCCCATAGCTGAACAGGTTGAAGGCATGCGCCAGCGGCGAGTAGCGCCGCACCCCGTAGCGCGGCGCCACCGAATCAGGCCGCGCCAGCAGGGCAGCCACTTGCGCTCCCGCCGGCTCCTGCGCCGCAAGGGTTTCGGCGTAGGGGCCGGAGGTGTCCTGGGTAGCGACGGGTACCGGCACCCAGGCGGTAGAATCAAGCGGTATTTCAGCTACCCGCGCGCCAGTGGCCCAATAGTCGTGGAAGGCCAGCGTGCGGCCGTCGGGCGCCACGGCGGCGTGATAGGCCCCGAATGGGCGCGAGGTGACGCGGAACGTGCGGCCGGTGCGCGCGCTCACGGCGTAGAGGTTGTCGATGCCGCTTTGCGAGGAGTTGTAGAGCACGAAGCCGCGCCAGGGCTGGGGGTTGGCTAAGTTGAGGTTGGCCACGGGCAGCAGGTTTTGGGCGGTGCCGGTGGCGGGGTCGAGAATGGCAATGGTTTTGCCGGCGGCGCTCAGCGTCACGGCCACGAGGCGGCGGCCGTCGGGGTGCCAGCGGGGCTGGATGTAAATGTCGTTATGCGGGTTGGGCAGTGCCTGAATCTCGGTGCCGGTCTGGGCATCGAGAATAGCCAGGACGTGCTGATAGTTGGGATTTTCGCGCACGGCCACCAGGCGCCGGCCATCGGGCGAGAGGGCAGCGGCGGTGTAGCGCTGGCCGCGGCCGAGGCGCGTGAGCTGGCCGGTTTTTAAGTCCAGCACCTTCAGCTCCGAAGCAATGCGCTGGCCCCAGCGCGCGTTTTGCTGGTATTCCGGCCACACGGCTTTGCCGCCGTTCACCGACAGCATTTCGGGGATGTTGAGCTGGCCGGGTGTGAACACCTTTTCCTCCCGCCCATTCCGGCTCAAGCGCACGAAAAGCGGAATATTATCGAGGCCGGTTTTCAGGGCCAGCACGGTGCTATCGGTCAGGTATTGCGGGTATTGGTACTGGGTGAAAACGGGGTTCAGGTCTTCCTGCCGCAGCAGCTTCACCACGGTGAACTGTGGCTCGGTGGGACTGGATGCGGCTGCGTGCTGCCGCATCCACAGCGAGTCGGCTTCGCTCATGCTGCGCTCATACAAGTCTTCCACCCGCAGGCCGGTGGTGCGCTTGACGGCGTTGGAAAACGAAAACGGGTAGAACGGAAACCGGTAGTACCGGTCGAACACCCGCGACCACACGTCGGCGCCGTAGTGGGCCTTCAGGTAGGAGGTCATGAAATAGCCCAGCACGTACCAGTCGGGCACGTTGTCGCGCAGGGAGCCATTCACCGATTTCTGGTAGCTGTAGCGGCGGCCCGAGAGCAGGTTGGCCCGCAGGCCCACGTTGAAGTTTGGGATGCGCCCGCGCCCGCTGCGCGTGAGGGCCGTTTCGGTGCCCACGGCATCGCCCTCGAAAAACCACTGCGGCACGCCCACGGCGGCCACGCCCAGCGCGCCATCGCCCAGCAGCGGGCCCAGCACGCGGCCCACGCCCTGCCGGGCCTTCTCAAACTGTCCCACGTGCCGGAACTCGTGCACCACCAGCCCGTCGAGCCAATCGACGGTGCCCAGCCCGAAGCCCTGCTGCGGCGTGGTAAAAAACTCGGCGTGCCGCGGCAGAAAGGTCACGAAGCCGTTGGGCACGGTGGTCTGGTTTTGCAGCACCACCGAAATAGGGCGAGGGCGCACGCCGAGCGTGGCCGAGGTGGGCCCGTGCAGCCGCTCCAGGCGGGCGGCCGTGCGCTGCGCCGCCGTGTCGATGCCGCCCGCATACAACACCCGAAAATGGGGCGTGCGTACCTCACGCCAGCGCAACGCGGGCGGGTTTTGGGAGAGCACAGGCAGGCTTTGGGAATACGTGGGGCCAGTGGCGGCAAGCAGGCTCAGCAGCAGCAAACGACGCATGAGGAATCCGGATTCTGAAACGAAGCCTAAAGAACGTCATGTCGGGCTGGTCGAGCCGGCATTGGCTAATAGCCGGCACTCCTCGGGGCCGGCATAACCTTTTCCTAATGCCCGGGGTAAGCCAAACGCCCCTAGCTTCGCCCCCATGAAAACCCTGTACCTCCTCCGCCACGCCAAATCCAGCTGGAGCTTCGACGAGCTCAGCGACCAGGAGCGCCCGCTCAACGACCGGGGGCGCGACGACGCGCCCGCCATGGGCAAGGCCTTGGCCAAACGCCGCATCTGCCCCGATTTGGTGGTAAGCTCGCCCGCCGTACGCGCCATGAGCACGGCCATGCTGGTGGCCCGCGAGATGCAGTATCCGCACGACAAAATTGCGGTGGAGCCCGGCATCTACGGCGCCGACGTGGACGGCCTGCTGGCCATCATTCACGAGCTACCCGACACGGCCGAATCAGTGCTGCTGGTGGGCCACAACCCCACCATCACCGAAACGGCCAATGCGCTGTCGCCCACCTCGTTCAATGAAATGCCCACGGCGGCCGTGGTGTGCCTGCACTTCGACACCGACAAGTGGGAAGAAGCCAGCAAGCAGAACGCCGAGTTTTATTTCTACGACTACCCGAAGAACGTGGAGTAGTAGGCTGTCAATGCGAGTGGAGCGCAGCGGAACGCGGCAATCCGTCCTGTCAAAACCAGACACTTCCTTTTCCGACCAGCCTTTTTCTAAACGCAGCCGTAAAGGCGGTGGACCATCGGAATGAGTTGGTCGCAAAAGAAAGTGTGTGGTTCTAACAGGACGGATTGCTTCAGCTCCGCCTCGCAATGACAGAACATAACCTATGAAAGCCCTTTCCCGCGACCTGAGTTGGCTGCGTTTCAACGCCCGCGTGCTGCAGGAAGCCCAGAGCGACAACGTGCCGCTGCTGGAGCGCCTCAAGTTCCTGGCCATTTTCAGCAGCAACCTCGATGAGTTTTTCAAGGTGCGGGTGGCCACGCTGCGGCGCCTGGCCAAGCTCAAGAAGAAAACCCGCGCCAAGCTGGGCGAAAGCCCCCGCCGCGTGCTGAAGGAGGTGCTGGCCGAAGTGGGCCGGCAGCAGCAGGAATTCGGGGCTACGTTCCGGGAACAACTGCTGCCGGCGCTAAACGAGCAGCACATTCACCTGCTGAGCGAGACCGAGCTGACGGATAAGCAGCGCGAATGGACGCTGCGCTACTTCCGCGAGAAGGTGCGCGACTTGCTTTCGCCCGTGGTGCTCGATGAAACCTTGCACCACCTGTTTCTGAAGGACCAGGCCGTGTACCTCACCTTCTTCCTGCGCCAACCGCACGACCGCAAGGCCAAGCTCGACGCCGAGCGGGTGCTCACCATGGAGCTGCCCACCAAGCGCCACGGCGGCCGTTTCGTGCGCCTGCCCGACGAGGGCGAGGAGCGGTACGTGCTGTTTCTGGACGACGTGATTCGCGTGGGGGCGGCCGAGCTGTTTCCGGCCTACGAGCAGGTGACGGTGAACGCCATCAAGCTCTCGCGCGATGCTGAGCTGGACATCGAGGAAGAAGTATCGGGCGACCTGATGGAGAAAATCCGCAGCAGCCTGGCCAAGCGCGCTACCGGCTTCCCCGCCCGCCTGCTCTACGACCCCGAAATGCCCGCCGAGGCCCTGCGCGCCGTGAAGCAGAAAACCGGCATCACCGATGAAGAGTTGGTGGAAGGCAGCCGCTACCACAACTTCCGCGACTTCTTCGGCTTCCCGAGCTTCGAGGAGCCGGCCTTCCATTACCCCGAGTGGCCGGCGCTGGCCCACCCCACCCTGCCGCGCACGGGCAGCTTGCTGGCCGCCATTTCCCAGCGCGACCACCTGCTGCACCCACCCTATCAAAGCTTCGACTACCTGACGCGCCTGCTGCGCGAAGCCGCCGAGGACCCTTGCGTATCGGCCATCAGCATCACGCTCTATCGCGTAGCCAGCAAGAGCGCCGTGGTGAAAGCCCTGCTCAAAGCCGCCAAGCGCGGCAAGCAAGTGACGGCCGTGGTGGAGCTGAAGGCGCGGTTTGACGAGGAATCGAACCTGTTTTGGGCCGACAAGCTGAAGCGCGCCGGCGCCAACGTCGTTTTCACCCCACCCGAGCTCAAGTGCCACAGCAAGCTGCTGCTCATTGCCCGCCGCGAAGCCGACGAAACCACGCGCCGCTACGCATACTTCAGCACCGGCAACTTCAATGAAAGCACCGCCGGCCTCTACACTGACCACGGCCTGTTCACGGCCGATGAGCGCCTCACCCGCGAGTCGGCCGCTGTATTTGAGTATTTGCACGACCAAAGCGTGGTGCCCGAGCTGCAGTACCTGCTGGTGGCTCCTTTTGGCCTGCGCACGGGGCTAAACGAGCTGATTGACTACGAAATCAAGCAAGCCCGCAAAGGCAAAGACGCCTACATCATTCTCAAGGTGAATGCGGTGGAAGACACCGGCATTATGGCCAAGCTCTACGAAGCCAGCAAGGCCGGCGTGCGCATCGAGTTGATTGTGCGCGGCATCGGCCGCCTGGTGCCGGGCCTGCCCGAATGCAGCGCCAACATCCACCAACGCGGCATCGTGGACCGCTACTTGGAGCACAGCCGGGTGTACGTGTTTGGCCACGGCGGCGAAGAAAAGGTGTACGTGTCGTCGGCCGACTGGATGACCCGCAACCTCGACCGCCGCGTGGAAGTTGCCTTCCCCATCCTGGATGAGGGCCTGCGCGCCGAAGTACGCCAGCTGCTCGACTTCCAGCGTCACGACAACGTGAAAGCCCGCGACTTCGACAACAAGTTTATCGGGCCTGCAGAAGGCGGAAAGCCGCTGCGGGCGCAGGAGGCAACTTATGCCTGGCTGAAAGGCTTGAAGCGGCGGCAGCAACGGAAGCGGGCGTAACGGCAGAAAAATGTTCTCACGCTGTTTAGAAAAAGCGTGTTTCTCACGCCTGTCATCCTGAGCGCAGCGAAGGACCTTGTTACATCAACGCAATTGTTGGCCAGACGTGACAAGGTCCTTCGCTGCGCTCAGGATGACAGGAGATTTTGATTTTTGAAATAAAAAGGCCCCGGGAAACTCGTTCCCGGGGCTTTTTTACACTATTCTCAAACTTGCAACTGCCTAGTGCCGCAGCACCAGCCGGCGCGTTAGCCACTGGTCCTGGCCCAGGTTGAGGCGCAGCAGGTACACGCCGCTGGGCAGCTCATGCAAGTCCAGCGTCTGAGTGAGCGGACCGGAACCGGCCGCTGGCAACTCGACGCGGGCTACTGCCTGGCCCAGCGTGTTAAGCACCGCACCCGTGCCGGCCGTGGCGCGCTGTGCGCCCGTTAGCGTGAGCGTGACCAAGCCAGTGCTGGGGTTGGGGAACACAGCCAGTTCGGCGGCTGGGGCGGTCGATTTCGTGGCCAGGCAGGTGGTCACGGTCAGCTGCTGGGTGGCCGTGGCGGTGCAGCCCTGAGCGTTGGCGGCGGTGTAGCTGATAGTGTAGGTGCCGGGGCCAGTGCTGGCCGCGCTGAACACGCCATTCGACACGCCCACGCCGCTGTAAGTACCCCCGGCGGGGCTGCCGCCGCTGAGCGTGAGCGTGGCCGAAGACGAGCACAGCGAGTTGGTGGGCAGCGTGAGCGACACCGTGGGCAGGGCGTTCACCGTCACCGTTACGGTGCTGGTGGCAGTGCAGCCGCTGGCATTGGCGCCGGTCACGGTGTAGGTGGTGGTTTGAGTGGGCGTCACGGTCACGAGCGGGCCGGTTAGCGTCTGGCCGCCGCCCGTCCAGGTGAAAGTGCTGGCCCCGCTGGCCGAGAGCGTGGCCGACTGTCCGGGGCACACCGCCGCCACGCTGGCCCCCGCCGTGAGGACGGGCACCGGGTTCACGGTCACCGTCACGGTAGCCGTGCTGGTGCAGCCGCCAGCCGTAGTGCCGGTCACGGTGTAGGTGGTGGTTTGAGTGGGCGAAACCGTAACGGTGGCGCCGGTCAGCGTTTGCCCCCCGCCGGTGTACGTGTAAGTAATGCCACCGGTGGCGGTGAGCGTGGTGCTCTGGCCGGCGCACAGGGTGGGCTGGCCGGCCGACACGGCCACGTTGGCCCCGGCTGTGAGCGTGACGGTGGTGGTGGCTACCGCCGAGCAAGTGCCGCCGCTGCCCACCGTGTTGGTGATGGTGTAGGTACCCGCCGTGCTGGCCGTCAGGTCGATAACGCCGGTGGAGGCATTCAGGCTAAGCCCAGGCGTGGAAGTATACGTGCCGCCGATGGCCCCACTGGCCAGCACGGGCACGGCCGTGCCGCCGCCGAGGCAGTAGGTGGCATTCGGGTACTGAAACGCCGCGCTAGGGGTGGTGGTGAGCGTAATGGTATTGGTAGCAGTGCTGGCGCAGGGCCCGTTGGTGGTGTAGGTAACGGTGTAAGTACCGGGCGTCGAGGCAGCAGCGTTAATCTGCCCGGTGGTGGCGCTCACGAACACCAAGCCTGCTGGGGCTGCCGTGAAGGTGCCCGTGGCCGAGCCACTGAGTGTGGGCGTGGGGTTGCCGCCGGCCGTGCACAGCACCGCGGCCCCGTAGCTGAAGCCCGCATTCTGCGTGGGGTTCACCGTCACGGCCACGGTGCCAGTGCTTTGGCAGCCGTTGCGGCTGGCCGTGAGGGTATAGGTCTGCGTGATGGGGGCATTGGTGGCGTTGGGCAAGGTCACGGTGGGGTTGGCCACGGTGGCACTGCTCAGGCCCGTGGTGGGGCTCCACGAGTACGTGACGCCGGCCACGGCCGTGGTGCCCAGCTGGCCCGGCTGATTGGGGCAGAGGCTGAGCGCAGGCCCGGGCGTGGCCGTCACGGCCGGGTTTACCGTCACCTGCGTCGAGCTGGTGCTCACGCAGCCCGAGGCCGACACCACCGTGAGGGTGTAGGTAGTGGTGCGGGCGGCGTTCGTGGTATTAGTCGGCGTCAGGGTGGGCTGGGCGGCGCTGGTCGAGCTCAGGCCCGTGCTGGGGCTCCACGAGTAAGTGAGGCCGGGCACAGCGGCCGTGCCCAGCGTGGTGGCCTGGCCCGAGCACAACACCTGAGCCGGGCCGGCATTAGCGGCGGGCGGGTTTTCCACGGTCACCGTCACCTGGCTGGTGCTGGTGCAGCCGTTGCTGGTGCCCGTCACGGTGTAGGTGGTGGTTTGGGTGGGCGAAGCAATGGGATTGGCCGCTGACGGGTTGCTGAGGCCCGTGGTGGGCGACCATTGATAATTCTGCGCCCCCGTGGCCGCGAGCGTCACCGACGAGCCCGCGCAAATGGATGGCGCGGTAGGATTCACGCTCACGGTGGGCGTGGCCCGCACCGTTACCGTCACCTGGGCCGTATTGGAGCAGCCCGCCGCCGAGGTGGCCGTCACGGTGTAAATGGTGGAAGTGGTGGGCGAGGCAATGGGGTTGGCAATGGTGCTGCTGCTCAGCCCCGTGCTGGGGCTCCACGAATACGTGGCGCCGCCCGAGGCCGTGAGCTGCACCGACGAGCCGGAGCAGATAACCGCGTTGTTAGCCGGCGTGATGCTGACCACCGGCAGCGGACTCACGGCCACTACCACCTGGGCCGAAACGGAGCAGCCGTTGGCGGCAGCCGTCACCGTGTAGGTGCCCGAGCGGCTGGTGCTCACGTTGGCGATGCTGGGGTTGCGCAGCAGTGAGGTGAAGCCGTTGGGGCCAGTCCAGGAGTAGCTGGCACCGGGCACCAAGCTGGCCGAGAGCAGCAGATTGTCGCCCACGCACAGCGGCGTGTTGGCGCTGGCCGTCAGTGCGCCCAGGTTATTCACGGTCAGGTCGGTGCCGTTGTCGGCGCCCACGGTGGCGGGGGCGGAGCCCGTCACCCGGATGCGGTAGCCGGTGCCGGCCACTGTGCCGGCCGGAATCACCCCCTGCACAATGCCATTGGAAGTGCCCGAGAGGCTGCCGAGCGTCACGGGCGCGGTAAAGGAGCCGTTGGCGTCCGACAGCTCGGCCGTGAACACGTTGCCGCTGTTGAAGGGCTGGTCGACGCTGTAGGGCACCCGCACCGCGGCGCCGGCGCAAAAGCTGGTGCCGCCCTGCACCGCCTGCGTGGTGATGACATAGGCCCGGGCCGCGCGTGGCCCGGCCAGCAGCAGCAACAGCAGCGCCACCACGCCGGTGGCGGGCCGCAAAGAGAAAAGTGGCTTCATGTAGTTGTGGGGCATTCTGAAGATGATAAAAAGAAGACAGCCAGAGCATGGTTTGCTCTGGCTGTCTAGATGGGCGCCAACCCAGAAAGTTTAAACCAACCCTCGAAATACAAACTCGACAATCATCAGGTTAATTGAAACCAATTCAATGCCTTAAATCTAAAAACACCTTCACAAATACAAATCAACACCCATTGCATGAAGTCAGCATGAGCATCAACAAAAAAGCCCGCCCCGAGGGGCGAGCCTTGAAAAACCTTGAGGACCAATGGGTCGCTGGCCAATTGTTTACCGGCGCACGCCAGACTTCTCCAGCAGCTTGCGCGGCGGGGTGATGAACAGCTCCAGGCTGGCGTAGGGCGCGCCGTTCAGCTGCGAGTCGATGATTTTTTCACGGTCGGCGTTGGTGCGGTCGAAGGCGTCGAAGGCGTAGTTGTAGCGGTAGCCGGCCTCGGCGCCCAGCCACAAGAAGCTCAGCAGCTCGCGCTCCCAGCGCAGGCGGAATTTTACTTCGGTTTCGCGCAGCTCCAGGGTGCTGAGGGCGGCTTTGCTCAGGTCGGGGCTGCCGTCGGCGTTTTTGCGGGTGAGCGGGGCCCGGTTCAGCTTTACGATATAGTTGTAGCCGTCCACGGTGTAGCCGGCGTAGAAAATGGAGCTTTCGTTGGCATTGTAGCGCAGCGTGATGCGGGCAGGCGCCAGCGCCTCGATGCCCCAGCGGCGGTTGAAGGTGCGGTTGTACACCACGGCCGGGTAAATACTCAGCCGCCCAAACGTGTAGCCGTACTGAAAGCCAACGCCCCACGAGAAGTTCGGGCTGCGCTTCCAGCCGTAAATGGCCTCGGCCGAAAAGCGCGAATAGTCCGATTTGGTGAGCTGGTCGGAGGTGTAGTCGCCGCTGAGCTCGCCCTTCACGCGGGCCAGGTACCAGTGAACCTCGTCGACGGGCCGGATGATGGCAATTTGGGCCGCTGTGCTTTTCAGGCCCTTGTTTTCGATGTTGTCGTAGAGCTCGTAGCTGGTGGGAAGCTTTTCAAATTTGAACTCTTCCCGCTCGTAGCTCAAACCCACGATGACCTTGAGGTGGGGCCGGTTCCAAGCCGGAATGTAGCCCTTGATAGACAGCCGGGCGTTTTTGGTGGCCTCGGTGCTGAAGTCGCTAAGCCCCTGCACCTGCGCCGACGACGACACCCCGAACCGGGGCATGCGCTCGTAGCGCACTATCAGGCCCTTGCTCGGGCCCATGCCCAGCACCGAAGGGTTGGCGAAGGTCTGGCGGTCGGCGGCACTGTCGGCACCCACGGGCGCAGCCGGCGGGTACACCCGCTCCTGCACCTGGCCCCGCGCCGCCCCTATGCTGCCCGCTAACGCAGCCGTCAGCAGCCCAACCCGAAGAATAGAAGATGACATAAGACAAACCAGGCATGTCCGGCCCGGTTCGCTCCCTTACGCGAAAACCTCCGCTATGGCCAACGGCCAAGGTTATCAGATGAAGAAAAAATGAGGATTGCTCCGCCCAGTCAAAAAACAAAAAGGTCCGCTTGCTGACAAACGGACCTTTTCACAACAACTTAAAACGGCCAAGGCCGTGCTTACTCCTGCCCGTAGCCGGCGCTCTGGTAGGGGTAGCGCTGCTGGTGCAGGGCCGCCACGCGCTTGGCCACCAGCTCGCGCAGCTCTTCCAGGTTGGTGCGCTCCTGGGCCGAAATGAACACCACGGGGTCGTGTAGCTTGGCCATGTAGGTGGCTTGCAGCTGCTGCAGCGGCGGGCGCGGCGCGGCGGCCTCCTCGCCCTCGTCTTCCTGCACTTCGCCAAAGGGGTCGTGCTGGGCGTCGTCGGGCTTGTACTGGTCGATTTTGTTGAACACCAACA
Organism: Hymenobacter properus; assembly: GCF_015694735.1. Classification (GTDB taxonomy): domain Bacteria; phylum Bacteroidota; class Bacteroidia; order Cytophagales; family Hymenobacteraceae; genus Hymenobacter; species Hymenobacter properus. The sequence goes on from NZ_JADQDP010000003.1 coordinate 228,388, forward strand.
GCATGGGCTTGTCGGCCGCGCCGATGTCGGCCAGCGTGTCGTTCACTACCTGAATTTGCTCCTCGAAGCCGGGGTGCGAGATGTCCACCACGTGCAGCAGCAGGTCGGCTTCGCGAATCTCATCGAGCGTGCTCTTGAAGCTCTCAATGAGCTTGGTGGGCAGCTTGCGGATAAACCCAACCGTATCGGACAGCAGGAAGGGCTGGTTGTCGAGCACCACCTTGCGGGTGGTGGCGTCGACGGTGGCGAAAAGCTTGTTTTCGGCAAAGACTTCGGCCTTGCCCAGCACATTCATCAGTGTGCTTTTGCCCACGTTGGTGTAGCCCACCAGGGCCACGCGCACCAGGCCACCGCGGCTTTTGCGCTGGGTGTGGCTCTGCTTGTCCAGCTCTTCAAGCTTTTCCTTGAGGAAGGCAATGCGGTCGCGCACGATGCGGCGGTCAGTTTCGATTTCCGTTTCACCCGGACCCTTCATGCCCACGCCGCCACGCTGCTTGTCCAAGTGAGTCCAGAGGCCCGTCAGGCGGGGCAGCAGGTACTGGTACTGGGCCAGCTCTACCTGCGTGCGCGAGGTGGCCGACTTGGCCCGCAGGGCGAAAATATCAAGAATGAGCAGCGAGCGGTCCACGATTTTGACCAGCAGCTCGGCCTCGAGATTGCGCAATTGCGAGGGCGACAGGTCATCGTCGAACACGACCATGCTGGTGCCCTCGTGCTGCACGTAGGCCTTGATTTCGGCTAGCTTGCCCTCCCCCACGTAGGTGCGGATGTCGGGCTTTTCGAGGCGCTGCACGAAGCGCTTGGTGGCGGTGGCACCGGCGGTTTCAATCAGAAACGCCAGCTCGTCGAGGTACTCGGTGGTTTGGGCTTCGGACTGCCGGCGCGGGGGCACGCTCACGAGCACAGCGGTTTCCTGCTCTTTGGCGGTTTCGTAGGTGCCGTTGTCGGCCGATTTGGCCAGGATGCGGCCAGCGCGGCCCTTCACGTTGTCGGTGGCGCCGGGGTGGCGGGTGCTGTTGGTGTGCTTGCGGCCGCCGGATTGGGAAGTTGCCATGAATGAATGCTAGGTGTTGGGTGGGTGGTGCTATTTGTCATCCTGAGCAAAGCGAAGGACCTTATCACCAAAGAACGGTTTGCAGCAATATCAAACGCAGCAAACGTAAAAAGGTCCTTCGCTACGCTCAGGATGACAAATTTTTCAACGGTCAAACGCTACTTCAGCGTCAGCGAATAAGCCACTACCTGCTGCACCTGCGCCGGCGTGAGGACTTTCTCAAACGCGGGCATCTTGCCCATGCCCTTCGTCACCATGTAGGTGCGGCCGAAGGCGTTGAGGTTGCTTTTGGTGAGGTCGTGGGCGCCGTTGGCGCCTTTCCTGCCGTCGGCGCCGTGGCAGCGGGCGCAGTTTTTTTGGTAAATGGCCTGGCCGGGTAGTACCGGCGGACCGGCCTGGGCCAGCAGCGGCAGCAACGAAAGAAACAGAGCGAAACGAAACATCATAACGGGCCTAACACAAAATCGGGCCACAAAGTACCGGCGAAAATGGTGGATTGATGAGGTGGTGGGTTGGTGGATTGTTCTGATGCCACATCCTTAAACAGGAACATAGCTCCGACCTTTGCGTTGAGAAGGCCCAAAACACTGGTCTAATCCACCACTCCACCAACCCACCACTCCACCATTTTGCGCGTCGCCCTCGTCATCAACACCAGCTGGAATATTTGGAATTTCCGGGCCAGCCTCGTGCGGGCCTTGCAGGCGGCCGGCCACGAAGTGCTGGCCATTGCCCCGCCCGACGACTATTCCAAGCGCCTCGAAACCGAGTTGGGCTGCCGCTACGTGCCCATCCTGATGGAAAACAAGGGCACCAACCCGGTGAAGGACGCCGCCCTCACGCGCCGCTTCTACCAGATTTACAAGCGCGAAAAACCCGATGTGGTGCTGCACTACACCATCAAGCCCAACATCTACGGCAGCATTGCGGCCAAGCTGGCCGGTATTCCCAGCATCAACAACGTGAGCGGGCTGGGCACGGTGTTCATCATTAAGAACTTCGTGAGCAAGGTGGCGCTGGGGCTCTACCGCTTTGCCTTCCGCTTCCCGGCCAAAATTTTCTTCCAGAACGGCGACGACCGGCAGCTGTTCCTGGAAAATGGCTTGGTGAAGCGTGAAATCACCGACCTGCTGCCCGGCTCCGGTGTCGACACCAACAAGTTTCGGCCGGCGGCCGAGTTTCGGCGCAACCAGCCCTTCGTGTTCTTGATGGTGGCACGGGTGCTGTACGAGAAAGGCGTGGTGGAGTACTTCGAAGCCGCCAAAATCATTCGGGAGGCCGTGCCGGGCACCCGCATCCAGTTGCTGGGCGGGCTCGATGAGGCCGGCGGTGTAGGTGTGCCCCGCGCCACGTTTGAGGAGTGGCTGAAAAGCGGCGACATCGAATACCTGGGCCGCTCCGATGATGTGGCCGCCCACATCCACCAAGCCGACTGCGTGGTGCTGCCCAGCTACCGCGAGGGCACCCCCAAAACCCTGCTCGAGGCGGCTGCCTGCGGCAAGCCCGTGGTGACCACCGACGTGCCCGGCTGCCGCGAAACCGTGGTGGACGGCCGCAACGGCTACCTCTGCCAGGTGCGCAGCGGCGAGGATTTGGCTGCCAAAATGCTGCAGGTGCTGCGCCTAAATGACGCCGACCTGCGCGGCATGGGCCAAAACAGCCGCTACCTGGCCGAAACTAAGTTCGACGAGCAAATCGTGCTCAATAAGTACCTCGCGGCCGTGGCCGCTGTGAAAAAATAACGCCTGCCGGGCCCGGCGCCGCCCGGGCCGCCCGCCTACCTTTGCCCCTGATGCAAGCAAAATCCCACGCCCTGCCGGGCCTCATCGAATTTCAGCCCCGCCTGTTTGGCGACCCGCGCGGGGTGTTCTACGAAACCTACAGCGCCCGCCTGATGCAGGAACTGGGCTTGCCCGCCGACTTGCACTGGGTGCAGGACAACCAGTCCAAATCGCAGCCCGGCGTGGTGCGCGGGCTGCATTTCCAACGCCCGCCCCATGCGCAGGCCAAGCTGGTGCGCGTGGCCCAGGGCCGCGCCCTCGACGTGGTGGTGGACATTCGCCGCGACTCGCCCACCTACGGCCAGCACGCCGCCGTAGAGCTAAGCTCCGATAAGGGCAACGTCCTGTTTGTGCCCGCTGGCTTTGCCCACGGCTTTGTGGCGTTGGAAGAAGATACGCTGTTTCTCTACAAGTGCTCCGACTATTACGCCCCCTCCTCCGAGGGTGGCCTGCTCTGGAACGACCCCGCGCTGGGCATCGCCTGGGGCGTCGAGGAGCCCATCATCTCGCCCAAAGACGCCGTGCTGCCCACCCTCGCAGAGTTAGACAGTCCATTTTAAATGGCTAATGAAAGAAAAGGGGAGGTGAGGAATTTGACGTTCTGCTGGCGCGGCTTGCGCACATAGAACATCAAACTCCCCACCTCCCCTTTTTCCTTTCTCCCCTTACAGCAGCGGCAGCAGCGTTTCCAGGCCCATACCGCGGCTGCCCTTGAGCAGGATGTGCCGGTGGGCCAGCGGCTGGCTTTTGAGCCACTCGGCGGCAGCGTCCTTGGTAGCGAAATGCCGCGTGGTGGCAGAGCCGCTTTTGCTGTCGGCCTGGGCCATTTCGGGGCCGATAAGGACGGCGGTGCCGAAGTTTAATTCGGCCAGCAGTTCGCCCAGCGCGCCGTGCTCCTGTGCACTGGCCTCACCCAGCTCGAACATATCACCTAGTATCACCACCTTGTCGGCCAGCGCGCCGGGGCGCCCCGCAAAGCTGCGCAGCGCGGCGGCCATGCTGCTGGGGTTGGCGTTGTAGGCGTCAAGAACGAGGTCGTTGCCGCGGCCGGTGCGCACCAGCTGCGAGCGGTTGTTCTGGGGGTTGTATTGAGCCAGCGCGCCGGCCACTTTAGCTGGGGCAATGCCGAAGTGCAGGCCCACGGCGGCGGCGGCGGCCAGGTTGGGGAAGTTGTAGTCGCCGGTGAGCTGGACGGCCACGTCGGTGCCGTCGGCCAGGCGCAGGGCCACGGCAGGGTCGGCGGCCAGCAGCGTGGCGGGGTAGCTGTCAGTGGGGCCGGGGTAGCTCAGGCGGGTGGGCACGGCGGCGGCCAGGCCGGGCAGGCGGGCATCCAGCGTGTTCACGAAGGCCGTGCCGCCGGTACGGGCCAGGTAGTCGAATAGCTCGCCTTTGCCCTTGGCCACGCCTTCGGGCCCGCCAAAGCCTTCGAGGTGGGCCAGGCCGATGTTGGTGATGAGGCCGTGGGTGGGCCGGGCCCACTGGCAGTAAGCCGCAATTTCGCCTTGGTGGTTGGCGCCCATCTCAATGACGGCAAAGTCGTGCTCGCCCGCTCGCAAGCGCAGCAGCGTGAGCGGCACGCCGATGTGGTTGTTGAGGTTGCCAATGGTGGCCAGCACCCGGAATTTTTGGGCCAATACGGCCGTGAGCAGCTCTTTGGTGGTGGTTTTACCGTTGGAGCCCGTCACGGCCAGCACCGGAATCTCAAACTGCGCGCGGTGCTCGCGGGCCAGCTCCTGCAGGGCCAGCAGCGGGTCGGGCGCAAAGGTGTAGCGGGCGGGGTCGGTAGCGGCCAGGTCGGCATCGTCGACCACGGCGTGGCGCGCGCCTTTCTCCAGGGCCTGTGGGGCAAACGCCGCGCCCCGGAAGCTGGGGCCGTTGAGGGCGAAGAAAAGGGTGCCGGGCTGGGCCTGGCGCGAATCGGTGCTGACGAGGCCGTGCGCGGCCAGGTACTGGGAATAAAGCGGCGTGGGCATGAACGGAAACGGATGACCGGGTGTAACTTGCTACAAAGGTGGGCGTGATTTTTGTACTGCGCGGGGCAGTCCTGCTTTTCAACCCATTTCACCTGCTGTTTATGTTTCGTTCTTACGCGTTTTTGCTGGCGCTGCTGGCCTTTTCTTTCGCCACCCGGGCGCAGTCGCGCTTCGGCTTTGAGTACCGGGCCGCGGCCAAGGTGGTGGAAGGCACCGACACGCTATCCAATGCCTGGGCCGGCGGCCTGAACACGCCCCAGTTCAGCCACATCGACCTGGACAACGACGGGCGGGCCGACCTGTTTGCCTTCGACCACGAAAGCAGCCGCGTTTACACCTTTCTGAACGTGGCCGCGCCGGGCACTACCGCCGGCCGCCGCTGGCAATACGCCCCGCAATACGAGTCCATTTTCCCCGACAGCCTGCGCAACTGGGTGCTGCTGCGCGACTACGACTGCGACGGCCGCCCCGACATTTTCACGTACACCAGCGGTGGCAACATTGCCGTGCTGCGCAACGTGCTGGCCAATGGCCGCCCCAGCTTCCAGCGGGCGTTCAGCCAGCTGCGCTTTTCGGGCAACTTTTCGGGCACGGCCAACCTCAACATTGGGGCCTACAACCTACCTGCCATTCAGGACGTGAACGGCGACGGCAAGCTCGACATCATGAGCTACGACTTCGTTGCTTCCGTGGTCATCGAGCAATACATCAACACCAGCCCCGGCACCTGCGGCAGCGCCCTCACCTTCGCCCGCACCGCCACCCAGTGGGGCGATTTGCGGGCCTGCGGCGCCTGCGCCGAGTTTGGCATCGGCACCGCCCCCTGCTTCACGGCCGCCAAAACCACGCACACCGGCGGCCACAACCTGCTGCTGGTAGACCTGGACGGCGACGGCGACCAGGACCTGCTCGACGGCCGCGACAACTGCCCCGAGCTGACCCGCTTGCTCAACCAAGGCACCACGGCGGCGCCGCTGCTCACGCAGGCGGGCATTTCGGCCAGCTTCCCGTCGGCGGCCACGCCGGCGCGGGTGCCGGTGTTTCCGGCCGGCTACCTGCTCGACGCCAATTTCGACGGTACCCCAGACCTGGTGGTGGCGCCCAACATGCTGACCAACCAGGCAGACCAGGTGAGCATGCGCAACAACGTGCAGCTGTTCACCAACGCGGCCGCCACTGGCGCGCCCGCCTACACCAACCAGGCCGCGGGCTTCCTGCAAAACACGATGATTGACGTAAGCGAAGGCGCCGCCCCCACCCTGGGCGACATCGACGGCGACGGCCTGCCCGACCTGCTCATCGGCAACCACGCCGACCGCGTGAACAACGTGTACCGCGCCGCCCTGGCGTACTACCGCAACGTGGGCACCCGCGCCCGCCCGGTGTTTCAGCTTGTGAGCCGCGACTACCTGGGCCTGTCGGCCCAAAACCTGCAAGGCCTCAAGCCCATGCTGGTGGACCTGAACCGCGACGGCGCCCTCGACCTGGCCTATGCGGCCTGGGGCCTCGCCACCAACCAGATTTATTACATTCTGAACACGGCCCGGGCCGGCCAGCCCGCCTCGTTCGACCCGGCAGCGGTGCGGACTTTCAAGGGCCAGGGCTCCGGCACCACCACGCCGCCCACCAACCCCTCGCTCACCGACGGCACCCTGCCCTACCGCCAAGGCGACATGCCTTTCTTCACCGACGTGGACAACGACGGCTACGTCGACCTGCTCATCGGCACCAATGAGATACGCGAGCCCGGTATGGCACTGCGCTACTTCCGCAACCGTGCCCGCGGCCCTCTGGACAGCGCCTTTGTACTGGTGAACAACGACTTTGGACGGATTCGGGACGCCAATGGGGCCCGCCCCCTCAACCTGGCCCCCGCCGTGGCCGATTTTGATGGCGACGGCCTGCCCGACCTGGTAACGGCCGATGCCTCGGGCTACCTGCGCCTGTTCTCGAACTTTCGGGCCCAGAGTGCCGCCCTTTTCACGGAGCGTACCGACTTGATTTACAATCCGCTGAAAGCCAGCTACGAACCCGCCCGGCTGGGGCTGGACGTGTACGCGCACTACGGCCTGACCGCCGCCGACCTGAACGGCGACGGCGCCCCCGAGCTGTTGGTGGGCACGCAGGCCGGTGGCCTGCTGAGCTTCGGCACCATCAACCGCACCACCACAGCCACCCGCGCCGAAGCCGCTGCAGCCCTGGCCCTGAGCATCTACCCCAACCCGGCCATCGCCACGGCCACCGTCGAAACCGCCCAGCCCACCCGCCTCACCGTGCTCGACCTCACTGGCCGCGTGGTGCAAACCCTTGGTACTGCCCAGCGCCGCCACGCGCTGACTCTGAGCGGGCTATCCCCCGGCGTGTACCTGGTGCGCGCCGTAGGCAACGACGGTGCCACCGCCGTGCAGCGCCTGGCGGTGCAGTAGACGCATCGCCTGTCGTTGCAAAAATGGCTGTCATTGCGAGCGCAGCGAAGCAATCCGTCCGGCCAACACCAGACACGCCCTTTTACCAGAAAGCCCCGGTACCGCAATGGTATCGGGGCTTTTTATTATGGCTTAGTCACATTATTAGGTTTCTGGTATTGACAGGACGGATTGCCGCGCTTCACTGCGTTTCGCTCGCAATGACAGTTGGCCCCTACCCTATCAGCTCAAAGGCGTCGCCATCCTGTAGGGCGGTGAATTTGCTGCGAAAATCATCCAGCTCGGCCCGGCTGAGGGTGTGAGTAAACAGGCCGTTCTGGCTGTGGGCCTCCACCAGGTAAGTGCCTTTGGCATCGATGATGGCCGAGTCGCCGCTGTATTCGTGGCCAGGGCCGTCGTGGCCGGTGCGGTTCACGCCAATGGCGCAGGCCACGTTCTCGATAGCGCGGGCGCGCAGCAGGGTGCGCCAGGCGGTGCGACGTACGGACGGCCAGTTAGCTACGTACACCAGCAGGTCGTAGGGCGCGGCGGGCTGGTTGCGGCTCCACACGGGGAAGCGCAGGTCGTAGCACACCAGCGGGCAGATGCGCCAGCCGCGCCAGTCTTCTACCAGCCGGGTTTGGCCAGGCGTGTAGGTGTGCTGCTCGCCAGCCAGCGTGAAGAGGTGACGCTTGTTGTAGTGGCTCAGGCTGCCGTCGGGCCGCACCCACAGCAGGCGGTTGTAGTAAGCACCGTCTTCCTCGATGATGACGCTGCCGGTGATGACGGCATTGTGGGCAGCGGCTTGCTCGCGCAGCCAGGCCACGGTCGGGCCGGCCATTGTTTCGGCTTGGGCGCGGGCTTCCATGCTGAAGCCGGTGGTGAACATCTCGGGCAGCACAACCAGGTCGGTAGGCCGGGTGAGGCCGGCCAGGTGCCGGGCCACGGCCGCCCGGTTTGCTGCGGCATCATGCCAATGCAACTCGGTTTGGAGGAAGGAGACGGTGAGGTCGGACATGGATAGAAATGATGAGCTTAACCGCGGGAACTATGAACAACGCATCATTAGTACTGCGCCCGATAGAACAAATGCTTGCTGTTGACCTGCAATGGGTTAGCCTTGTACCAACTGAGAAAGCCGTTCCATTTCTCTGAGTTGGCTTTTTCCCACTGAGTAAATCCCGTTTCATCGCCGGCCAGCAGCAGCCAGTGGTTATAGGCTTCGAAGTGCCCGGCTTGTTTGATTTGGCGCTGGTAGTCAAATAACACGTTGGGGATGTCTTTGCTCGCTGGCAAGCGGTAGTAATTCACTACAAAATTGGTCCGAATGCGGTCCAGCGCGTCCAGGTTCACGCCTTTTTCTCCAATAGTGGACATCAGCATCACCGGCTCATACACCATGCTTCCGTACGGCAGCTTCAGCTTTTTTCCTTTCGCCGGCACAATGATACTGTTCTTGCTGAAACTCACTTTCACCGTGTCGGCCCCGGCGAATGTAATCTGGCTTTTGTAAGTGTCGTACAGCAGCTGGCTGATTTCAAAGGTGCGTTTGCTGTTGGGTTCCAGGTTGATGAACAGCTCGCCGTAAATCATTCCCCACACCGCCTCCGACGAGTTGCAGAAGAGTTTGGAAGCCCAGTAATAGTTTGAAGAAAATTCCGGCGCCACCCGGATGCCGTTTTCGAAGTAGCCGATGGCTTTGTCGTAGTCTTTTTGCCCCATGTACACAATGCCCAGCTCCAAGGGCAACCGCCCCGAAGCCGGAAATTTGCGCATCCCGGCTTCGTAGGCTTCAATGGCTTTTTTAGGATTGCCATTATCGTCGTAAGCATTGCCGAGCAGCTCAAACGTGCGGTCGCTGGCATTAGGCAGCTTTATCAGTGGCTCCAGCATTTGCAGCGCCTGCGGATACTTTTTTTGCTGGTAGTAGGCGTAGCCCAGCTCGTACGCATAGTCCGAGCGGGCGGGGTCGAGCTTTTGCGCTTCCTGCAACAGGCCAATGGCTTCATCAAGCTTGCCCTCGTCCATGAGTCGAATGGCATTCAGGCCTTTGGCTTCGGCATCCTGCTTAGGAGTTTGGGCAAAGGCGGCCAGACTGGTACCGAGGGCCAGCGCAAGGCTGGCTAAGCGTAAGTGTTTCGACATAAGGAAGGGGAATGAGTGCGCCAAAGTACAGCGCAGCGGCCTTCGGGCAACCCCTTTCCGGTGAAGCCGTTCTGAAACACGCCAACGGCAGAACACGCTGCGCAATAAGGTGCTTCGTCACTGCTTTATTGCGCAGTGTGGCCACATCACACCTTAACATTTCTTCTTTACCGCAGCCGCTGCGCTGCTGCTTCCAGCGTGGCGGTTTCCTTCGCGAAGCAAAACCGAATTAGTCCCTCGTCATAACCGTCGTGGTAGAAGGCCGATACCGGGACCACGGCCACGCCCTTCTCACGGGCCAGAAACTGGGCAAAGGCCAGGTCACTGGCGGGCGAGAAGGCATCGTAGCGGGCCAGTTGGAAGTAGCCGCCGGGCACGGGCAGAAGGTCCCAGCCGCCGTCGAGCAGCAAGTGGCGGAACAAGTCGCGCTTTTCCTGGTAGAAGCCCGACAGGCCGCGGGCGTGAGCGTCGGTGGGGTCGGCTTCGAGGGCGTCGGCCAGGGCGTGCTGGGTGGGTGTGCTCACCGAAAAGGTGAGAAACTGGTGCACCCGGCGCACCTCAGTGGTAAGCGCCGGCGGGGCGATGCAGTAGCCCACTTTCCAGCCCGTGGCGTGGTAGGTTTTGCCGAAGGACGAAAGCACGAAGCTGCGCTCCCGCAACGCCGGGTGCTGGCGGGCGCTCAGGCGCGGGGCGCCGTCGAACACCAGGTGCTCGTAAACTTCATCGCTCAGCACCAGAGCGTTGGTACCGTCCAGCAGTTTGGCCAGGGCGTCCCAGTCCTCGGCCGTGAACACGGCGCCGCTGGGGTTGTGGGGCGTGTTCACCATCACCAGCCGGGTGCGAGCCGACACCACCCGGCGCACGGCGTCCCAATCGGGCCGGAAATGCGGAGCCGGCAGGCGCACGTAGCGCGGCACCCCGCCCTGCAGCCGGATGGCCGGGCCGTACAAATCGTAGGCCGGCTCAAACACCAGTACCTCGTCGCCGGGGCGCACCACGGCGGCCAGCACCGCATAGAGCGCCTCGGTGGCGCCAGCCGTAACGGTGATTTCGGTGGCCGGGTCGGGCGCGGGCGCCTCTGGCTGCAGGCGGGCCACCTGGGCGGCAATGGCTTCGCGCAGGCGCGGCAGGCCGGGCATGGGCGCGTACTGGTGGTGGCCCGGCGTGCGGGCGTGGCGGGCCAGCGACTCCAGCAGCGCCTGCGGCGGGTCGTAGTCGGGGAAGCCCTGGGCCAGGTTGATGGCGCCGGTTTCCTGGGCCAGCGCCGTCATCTGGGAGAAGATGCTGACGCCGACATCGGGGAGTTTGGATTGCAGCGCCACGGCGGGTAGGGATGGTGCGTTCATAGGCAAAGAAACAAGGACGGGGTTCGCAAATAAAGCACGCACGGTCGGGGCTCGCCAGCCAGATGCGCCAGCGGGCGCATTGTTTCAGCCTGCAATCATGAGCCCGCAGCCACCTACAAATGAATGCGGAACGTGGTGCCCTCGCCCACGGCGCTGCTAACTTCCAGCCGGCCGCCGTGGATTTGCACGATGCGGTTCACCAGGTACAGGCCCATGCCGGTGCCCTCCACGTGGGTGTGGAAGCGGCGGAAGAGCTGAAACAGCTGGTTGCCATAGCGTTCCATGTCAATGCCCAGGCCGTTGTCCTGCACGGTGAGGATGGGGCGGCCGCTCACTGCATCGGGCGTGCAGCTGAGGCGGACGACGGGCGCGCGCTTGGGGTCGGCGTACTTGAGTGAGTTGCTGAGGAGGTTGTAGAGCAGGCTTTGCAGGTTGGGCCGCACAAACGTGATGGTGGGGCAGGTGTCAAAATCGAGCTCGAAAGTGGCGCCGAGCTGCGTCACCTGGTCTTGCAGGCTGTTGATGATTTCGGCCGCCAGCGGGGCCAGGGCCACGGCTTCGGCGGGCACTTCCTGCTGCTGGCGCTGCCCGCGCACAATGGCCGTCAGGTCGTCGATGGTGCCAAAAATCTGGCCCAGCGCCCGCTCAAAGTAGCTGATGAGCTTGATGGCGTCGGGGTCGCGGAAGTAGGCCGTGCGCGTCAGCTCCTCAAAGATGCCGGCCATGTTGTTGATGGGTTGCTTGAGGTCGTGCGAGGCCGTGTACACGAAGTTGTCGAGGTCCTCGTTGGTGCGCAGCAGGCGGGCGTTCTGCTCCTCCAGCTGCTGCTGCACCTGCTTGAACTCGTGCACGTCGGTGTTGGCCCCCACCCACACGGCAATGGCGCCCTCCTTGTCCCGAATGGCCTCGGCCCGGGCCAGAAACCAGCGGTACTGGCCCTGCAGGTCGCGCCAACGGTGTTCGGCCTCGAAGGCCTCGCCGGTGGCCAGGCTGTGCTCCCAGCGGCGCAGGGTGCCGGGCAGGTCGTCGGGGTGAATAAACCGCTCCCAGCCCCAGTCCTGCAGCTCCTCGAAGGTGCCGCCCGTGAAGTCGTACCAGCGCTGGTTGTAGTAGCTCACCGCGCCGTCGGGGCGCGAGGTCCAGGCCATCTGGGGCAGGGTTTCGAGCAGCTGCTGGAAGCGCGTTTGGCTGGCCAGCACCTGCTCCTGCAGCAGGCGCTGCTGGTGCACGTCGGTGTTGGTGCCGTACCACTTCATCACCTGGCCGCCGGGCGCGCGGCGGGCCTGCGCCTGGCCCAGAAACCAGCGGTACTCACCGTCGTAGCGGCGCAGGCGGAACTCGGCCTCGTAGTAGCGCTGCGTGGCAATGGCCTGCTCCCAGCGCTTTTGCATCGGGGCGCGGTCGTCGGGGTGCACAAATTCCAGCCAGTGGGCAGCCCCGTCTTTTTCCATGGCCTGGCCCACGTAGGCGGCCGTGCGGTGGTTGTAGAAATCCACCGTGCCGTCGGGCCGGGCCGTCCACACCTGCTGCGGAATGCTCTCGGCCTGAATGCGCAGCTCTTCCTCGCTTTCGCCGAGGCGGTTTTGTAGCTCGCGCAGCTCGGTCACGTCGGTATTGGTGCCAAACCAACGCAGCACAGCGCCGGTGGCCGCGTCCCGAATGGGCCGCGCCCGGCTCAGGAACCAGCGCATCTCGCCGTCGTGCCGTCGCAGCGGGAAAGTATCTTCCCAGGGCTCGCCCGATGCAATGGCCGCCTCGTAGCGCGCCTTGATGCCCTCCACCAGGGCGGGGTCGTGCACCCGCTGCCAGCCCCAGCCCTGCATAGCCTCAAAGTCGGAGCCGGTGTAGTCGTACCACTGCTGGTTATACCAGAAGATGTAGCCCGTGGCGTCGGCCATCCAAGCCAGCTGGGCCATGTTGTCGGCCAGGGTGGCGAAGTCGGCGCGGCTGCGGGTGAGCTGCTCGGTGCGCTCCTGCAGTTCATGCACCTCCACCGTGGCCGCGCTGAAGCCGGCCAGCTGCCCGGCGGCATCGGTGTAAGGCTGGGCTTTGGTGGTGAACCAGCGCAGCTCGCCGTCGCGCCGCCGCACCTGAAACGTGGCCTGCCAGCCCTGCCCTTGCGCCATGGCGGCCTGGGCCAGCGCCCCCACCCGGTGCCGGTCGGGGGCGGGCAGCACTTCCCACGCGTCGTTGGACGGGCCGTCGGAGGACAGTCCGGTGTACTCGTAGAAGTACGGGTTGGTGTAGGTGATGTCGCCCTGCGGGTCGAAGTTGAAGATGAATACCGGCACCGAGGACGTGAGGGCGCGCACCTGCTCGTCGCGCCGGCGCATTTCGGTAGCCAGCTGCTCGGCTTGCTGACGCGCTTGCACGCGCACCGTCACGTCCTTCGAAAAGCTCAGCACGCTCTCCACCTCGCCGCGCTCGTTGCGCAGGGCCAGGTACGTCAGGTCCAGGTAGGTGAGGCTTTCGGGCTGGCCGGGGTTGCGCAAGCGCAAGGCCAGCTCCTGGCGCACCTGCGTTTCGCCGGTGTTGTATACGTGGTCCAGGAGCTTGGCCATGCCTTGCTCGGCCAGGTCGGGCAGCAGTTCGGCCACGGGCTCGCCCAGGCGGGCACGGTGGCCCACCAGCCGGGCATAGGCGGGGTTGAAGAAGGAATAGCGGTGCTCGGGCCCGGCCAGCGTGGCCACAAAGGCCGGCAGCTGTTCCAGAATCTGGCTGAGCTGCTGGTCTTTGGCCTGTAGCCGCTCCTGGGTTTCGTGCAGCTCGTGAATGTCGAGGTCGGAGCCGAACCACTGCCGCAGGCGGCCGGCGGCCTGGGCTTCTTCCAAGGGTTCGGGCACGCCCTGACTCACAAACCAGCGAAACTGGCCGTCGTGCCGGCGCAGGCGCAGCTCGTAGCGCCAGGGGGTACCGGCCTCCAAGGCAGCCGCGTACTCCGTTGCCACCCGAACATGGTCGGCCGGATGCACGCAAGCTTGCCAGGTCTGGTTCAGGTCGTCATCGGGGGTGGTGCCGGTGTAGGCATACCATTGCGGGCTCAGGTAGAGCACTTGCCCTTCCTGGTCGCTGATGAAAGTGATGGAAGGCAGGCTTTCGGTCACGCGGCGCAGGCGTTGGTCGGCGGCTCGGGCGTCGGCCTGCAGGGCCTCGTTACGCTGGCGGGCCAGCACCTGCGCGGTCACATCCATGCCATAGGCCAGCACGCTGGTACCATCCGCGTCGCGCAGGGGCACGTAGCCGTAGTCGTTGTAGCTCGTATGTAGCTCGCCGGTGGCGGGGTCAATCAGCTCGGTGGGCTCTTCGGTGCCAAAGTGCGGCTCGCCACTTTCCCGCACCCGGTTCAGCAGCTGCACGTAGCCCTGGGCGGCCACTTCGGGCAGGCTGTCGGCCACGCTGCGGCCTACTTCGGCCCGCGCCCCCATGGCTTCTTTGGCTTTGGCCGACAAAAAGCTAAAGGTCAGGTCCGGCCCCGTCATGGTGCTGATGGTAAGCGGCAGTTGGTCCAGAATGCGCTGCATGTGGCCCTGCTGCTGCTCCAGCTGCAGCTGGGCGCGGTGCTGGGCGTCTACGTCGGTGCAGGCCCCAAACCAGCGCCGCACCTGCCCGTGGGCCCCAAACTGCGCTATCACGTGCGACAAAAACCAGCGGTAGGCCCCGTCGGTCCCGCGCAGCCGAAATTCAATGTCGAACGGCTCGCCCGAAGCCAGGGCCTCGCCCCAGCGCGCGTACATGTTCGGCAGGTCGTCGGGATGAATGATTTCGTCCCACAAAGCCGTGCGCCCCGCTTCGTCCAACTGCACCACATCCTGGCCCGTGTAGTTGATAAATTGCTGGTTGGTGTACTCCACCTCCCCGTTGCCGGCGGTAATCCACACCAGCTGGGGCAGGTTTTCGGCCAGAAACCGGAATTGTTCGTGTTCCAGCTCGGCAGCCTGCCGGCTGCGCATCTGCTCCGTTACTTCAAGCAACCGCAGCAGCACGTAGCGGGCCGCGCCGGTGGCTGGGACCGCCTGCAAGGAAGCTTCCCAATACCCACCCGGAGCGGGCTGGGGCGTAGTGGCCAGCCAGATGGGAGTCAGCGTCTGGGGAGTACCGTTCAGCGCAGCGGTCAGGCCAGCTTCCCAGGCCACGGGAGCCGCGAGCACCATACCGGCGCTTTCAATGGCTGTGTGCAAGAAGGCCAGGGGCTGGCCGGGCAGCGTGGCTGCGGCTTCGGCCGGAAGAAGACGGGCCAGGGCCGTGTTCAAAACCACCACGGTGCCATCGGAGGCCAGCACCGCGTGCGGGGCAGGCAGCGCGGCAAACAGCAGCTCAAAATCCAGAGCGGGCAGAACGGCGGGGGGAGGCATAGCAGGCAGAACTCGGCAACACGAAGCCGGTATATGCCGCTTCCGTTATCAAAGATAAGGCCCTGGCTGTGCCAAACCGACACGCCCAAAAAAGCCCCAACCAAAACGGCCGGGGCTTGTGGGCTAAAGCCAGAACCAACGATACCAGCCGCTACAATGGATTCTTCAAATCCTTGCGGAAGGCCCGCTGCACGTGCTCCACCTTGACGGCCGAGACGTGGGTGATGTAGGGGTTTTCGGGGTGCAGGCGGTAGTAGCCCTGATGGTAGTCCTCAGCGGGCCAGAACTTCTGGAACGGCACTACTTCGGTCACGATTTTACCGGGGTACTCCTTCGAGGCGTTGACGCGCGCAATGGTGGTTTCCAGGATTTTCTTTTCCTCGGGCGTGCGGTAGAAAGCGGCCGAGCGGTACTCGGGGCCCACGTCGTTGCCCTGGCGGTTGAGCTGGGTGGGGTCGTGCGAGGCGGTGAAGAAGATGTCGGCCAACTTCTGGTAGCTCACCACTTTGGGGTCGTAGTAAATCTGCACCGTTTCGGTGTGGCCGGTGGTTTTGTCGGCCACTTCCTCGTAGGTGGGGTTGGCCTTGGTGCCGCCGGCGTAGCCGCTCACCACCTGCTTCACCCCCTTGATTTCTTCAAAAGCCTCTTCCTGAGCCCAGAAGCAGCCGCCGGCAAACGTGGCCACGGCCAGGCCCGTGAGGTTGGTGGGCGCGAAACCGGCCGTGGAGCGCGGCGGGTTCTGCGCATCGGCCGGTTGCGGCGAGCCACAGGCCACGGCAAAAGCCAGCAGGCTGACGCTGGCGAAGGATTTCAGTCGGTTGTTCATAAGAATGAGAGAAGTCGGGATGGCCCAAGCGGTGGGTTTCGGGCGGGTAGACGCGTCAGTGCCGCCGCCCTTACAAGCGCGTAGCGCAAGTCTATACGAAACAGAACCCTTCGCGGCTTGCGCCCCCCTGGGGCAGCAAGCTAATCCGGTAGCCGAAAGGCGGGCTGGAACAGAGCGCATTTCAGGCTGTTGAAATGTGCACCCAATGGCCACCTACGTATTTATTCAGGTTTATCAAAAGGCAAGCGAAATGTTTGCTTGGCACGACTACAGCGGAGCTATGCGGCCTATTTTAAGCAGACGCCACATCCTTCGCTACGTATTTGCCGTAGTAGGTCGATTGCCCTCTCAACGCCCGCTATGTCCTTACAGACTTTACTCGAAGCCCCTCATATCACCATTAGT
This sequence comes from Hymenobacter properus, assembly GCF_015694735.1. GTDB lineage: Bacteria > Bacteroidota > Bacteroidia > Cytophagales > Hymenobacteraceae > Hymenobacter > Hymenobacter properus. The sequence continues at coordinate 244,675 of NZ_JADQDP010000003.1, forward strand.
TACGACCACTCCGACCAGTGGCTACTGGCCGACTGGCACGGCGACCAAAACCTGGCCTCGGTGCAGCACGGCGCCCTCGAAATGCTGCGCCTGATGGGCCAGCAACGCAGCCACAAAGTACTGAACGACAACACCCGCGTGACCAGTATGTGGAGCGAGGCTGCCGAGTGGGGCGGCCAGGTGTGGTTTCCGGCCATGACGGCCGCCGGCCTGCAATACTTCGCCTGGGTGTACTCGCCCAACGTTTACAGCCGCCTCTCCACCGACCTCACGCTGCAGTTCACCGGCACCGACCCGGTGGTGTCGACCTTCGACGACCTCGAAACCGCCAAGGCCTGGCTGCGGGGGTTGTAACTTGGCCATCCTTTCCGCCCCGCCTTTCTGCTCGTGAACCCCGCCGATACCCGTATTTTTCGCCGGCCCGATGGCCACGTATTTCTCACCGCCACCCGCGACCGGGCCAACGGCTGGATTCATGCCCAGTGGAGCGGTGTGCAAACGCTGGAAACCATCCAGACCGGCGGCCTGGCCTACCTCGACATGCTGGCCGCCGAGCCCTGCCCCAAGCTGCTGAACGACCACCGCGAGCTGGTGGGCCGCTTCGTGGGGGCCAACGAGTGGATTGCTGAGGTTTGGACGCCGCGCATTATGCAGGCGGGGCTGCGCTATTTTGCGCAGGTGCTGGCGCCGGGCATCTTCGGCCAGCTCTCGATGCAGGACCTGCACCAGCGCATCAGCGACCAGTTCGAAATCAAGATGTTCGACCGGCTCGAAGACGCCGAAGCCTGGCTGCGCAGCCTGCCGTAGGGCGGCGCGCACGGAGCGGAACCTATTTGCCGTATTTTTGTCGATAGCCCGAAGCGCGGTTTCACTCCGCCGCGCCGGCTTGCTCTTCTATGGCTTCCGCTCCCACCGCTTTTACCCTCGTAACGGCCACCGAGCCGCACCGCGTGCGCACCCGCCAAATCATCAAGGCCCACCCAGAGGTGAAGCAGTTGATGACGCGCAACCCCGCCACCTTTCTCATCGGCTTGGGCTGCGTGCTGGCGCAGGTGGGCCTGGCCTACTTCCTGCGCAACCAAGCCTGGTACTGGACCATCCCGGTAGCTTACCTGGTAGGGGCATTTTTCTCGCACACGCTGTTTGTGGTCATTCACGAGGCGGCCCACAACCTGGTGTTTCGCGGGCTGTGGAAGAACGTGGCTACCGGCATTCTGGCCAATTTTCCGTCGGTGTTTCCCACGGCCATCAGCTTCAAAAATTTCCACATCAAGCACCACGTGTTCCAGGGCGTGCATGAGCTGGATGCCGACCTGCCCGACTGGTACGAGGCCAAGCTGATTCGCAACTACAGCATCGGCAAGGCCATTTGGCTGTTTTTCTTCCCGGTGTTCCAGGTCATTCGCACGGCGCGCTGCCGCGAGGTAGCTACCATCGATAAGTATGTGGCGGCCAACATTGTGGCCCAGGTAGCCTTTGATGCCGCCATCGTCTATTTCTTCGGCTGGACGGCCCTGCTGTATTTGTTTTTGAGCTTCTGGTTTTCGGTGGGCCTGCACCCGCTGGGCGCCCGCTGGATTCAGGAGCACTACCTCACCCTCAGCCCCGAGCAGGAAACTTACTCCTACTACGGCCGCCTGAACGGCATCAACATGAACGTGGGCTACCACAACGAGCACCACGACATGCCCAGCATTCCGTGGAACAACCTGCCCAAGCTCAAATCCGTGGCGCCCGAGTTCTACGAGCCGCTGCTGGCCCACACCAGCTACACCAAGCTTTTCTTCCGCTTCCTCTTCGACCAGGAAATTAGCCTCTACTCGCGCATCACGCGCAAGGAGCGCGGCACGGCCACGCTCAAAGACCAGAGCGTGCCGGATAAGGAATTGCTTTCGGCCTAGCCCCTACCCTTTCTTAATGAAAAAAGGCGACCCGTTGGGTCGCCTTTTTCGTTGTGGTGCCTGCCGCTCACACGCGCCCGCTTAGCGATTGGGAATATCACAGTGCACGCCGTACACGCTGGTCAGCCGCAGGTGTGGAACGGGAAAGGGGGCACCGTTGGCGGGACAGAAGCGCTGCACGGGTTGTTCGCCGGCCTTGGGGTCGTAGGTGAAATACACGCGCTGGCCCCGCTTGTTGAGGGTACCCAAATCGGCGAAGTTGGCCGCGGCCACGACGTTGGTATTGCCCAGGCTATCTGGAGCGGTGAACGGCTGAATGGACTTGCCAATGGGAAACTGGCTGTCGACCTGAATCAGGACGCCGTCCCAGCACCGGTCGCCCAGCACCACCCCCGAAATACACGTGGGCGTGGGTGGCACATCGTTTTTATCGGCATTTTGGCAGCTGGCAAGGCCGGCGCTTGCCAGCGCGAGAGCAAAAAAAAAGCGTTGGGTCAACATGGCAAAAAAGCGTATAGTTATTTGACAACAAACCCCTTAGCGGGCCTGAACCGAGTCGCAAGACAGCGTCGAGACGTTGCTGAGCGTCACGAAGGGCACCGGCGTGGTGGTTCCATCGGCGGCCAGGCACACCATGCCGGGATTGGTTTGCGCGCTGGTGTAGGTGAAATGCAGGCGCTGGCCAACGCGGTTCAGGCGTGGGAGGCTTCCCGTGTTGGACACGGCCACCACGTTGTTGCCCAAAAAGCGGTTGCCGTACACCGAATAGGCTTTGGCGCCAATGGGGTAAGCCGGGTCGACGTCGACCAACATGCCCAGCATGCACGTGGAGGCCACCACCGCGCCGCTGTAGCAGGCAGGCTGTGGGTCAGCACAGTGTTTTTTGCAGCCAAGGAGCGTGCCGGCCAGCAGCGCAGCCAAGCCGAGAGCGGAAAAAGTACGAAGCATGAGCGGGGCCTTTAAAGTGCGAGAAGCGGAATCAGGGCCCTGACCGCCAACCGCTCGCTGGCGTTGCACCGCCCATAAAAAAACGGCGGCCTCTTTCGAGGCCGCCGCTACACTATACGCTCCGTTTGCTGCAATTACGCCTGTTTGGCAAACTGCACGTTGGCAATCAGCTTCACGTCGTCGCCCAGCACAATGGCGCCGGCTTCGGTGATGCCACCCCAGGTGAGACCGAACTCCTTGCGGTTGATTTTGCCAGTTACCTCGAAGCCAGCTTTGGTGTTGCCGTAGAAGTCCACGGCCGAGCCGCCGTATTCGGCTTCCAGGGTCACGGGCTTGGTTACGTCTTTCATGGTGAGGTTGCCGGTCAGCTTGTAGCTGTCGCCGTCTTTCACCATCGACGTCGATACGAATTTGATGGTCGGGAATTTGGCCACGTCGAAGAACTCCTCGCCTTTCAGGTGGCCGTCGCGCATCTCCTGGTTGGTGTCGATGCTGTCCACGTCGAGCGAAAACTCTACCTGGGCATTCTCAAAGTTGTTTTCGCTGGCCGACTCCATCGTGCCCTGGAAGGACTTAAACGAGCCCGTTACGGTGGAAATAACCAGGTGCTTGATTTTGAACTGCACTTCGGAGTGCGTGGGGTCCAGCGTCCATTTGGTGGCGGTGGTGTTGGCGGCGGAAGCAGTGATTTCAGACATGGCGTTTGGGGTTTTGAGTTTGGTTTGGTGATGCAAAGATAACAAATGTTTGTACATAAAATGTATGTACATCGTTTATCTTTTTTGCCCAACGATTTTCAATAGTAAAAGTTCATAACCAGGTCACAATCTTCCGCGTTTTCCGCACTAACCTATTCAACACCAGCAATTTGACTATTATTGCCAATGCCTTATTCTCTTCGCAAAAAAAGCCCCGACTTGGCAGCCGGGGCTTTTTGAATCATGCGGCAGCGCTATTAGCGCTTTGGCCGGCGCCTATTGCTTCACAAAGCGCTGGTGTGTGGTGCTGCTGCCGTCGTTGATGGAAATGGTGTAGATGCCGCTGCGCAGCCCCGACACGTTCACCTGCCCTTCGTCGAAGGAAAGGCCCTTGATTTCGGCGCCACGCACGTCGAAAACGCGCACCGTGAAGGGCTGGGCCGGGTCGGCGTTCAGCGGGCGGGCAATGCTTAGCACCTCCGTAGCCGGGTTGGGGTACACGGTGTAGCGGTCGGGCAGGGCGTTGGTGTTGCCGGCACGGGCTACCACGGCGCTTTCGGTGCGGGCTGTGCCGCCGGTCACGTTCAGGGTGTAGTCCTCGGTTTCGCCGTAGCTGTAGCTGTTGCAGCTGGTGGTGGCCGAGTTGTCGCTCATCACCACGCGCAAGCGGGTGCTGCCGCTCTTGGCCGTGGCCGGTACCGTGAACGAAGCCGACCGCGTGGCCGAGCTGGTGCTGCCAGCCGCCGATACAATGGTTTCGCCCGCGTCGGTGAACACGCCGTTCTGGTTCCAGTCGGCGTAAATCTTGAAGTACTCGGTGTAAGCCGAGCTAGTAGCGAAACCAGCCGAGAAGTAGATGGTCTGCGTCGAGCCAGCGGCCACGCTGGTGCTCAGCGCCGTGCCGTTGTAGTAGCCGCCGTCGGCGCCCGAGCTGCGGCTGATGCTGCCGAGCTGCACCAGGTCCACGTACTCGTAGGCCACGCTGCTGCCCTTGCTGGTGCAGTACGTGACGGTAGGCGGCGGGGTGGTGCCGCCGCTGGGTGCCACACCGCCCTGCGAGGTGAGCAGGCTGACGCGGGCGCCGCCGCTGGCAAACAGCGCGTTCATGCGCGAGCTTTGGCCGGTCGAGAACATGTACATGGCGGCATCGTCAACGTAGTCCATGTAGTTCATGAACATGTCGCCATTCGGGCCGTTCGAGCAGCTCACGTGCGGGAAGGTGGGCTTGCCGTAGTTTTCGGCGCCCTGGTTGGGCGTATCGCTCACGTTGTCGGTGCCGGTGCAGGCGCCGTTGTCGTCGCCCCAGATGTGGTTCAGGTTCAGCCAGTGGCCGACTTCGTGGCTGGCGGTTCGGCCTAGGTTGTAGGGCGCCGTCACGGTGCCGGTGCGGCCAAAGTACACAGGCGAAATCACCACGCCGTCGGTACTGGCCGCGCCGCCTGGAAACTGCGCGTAGCCCAGGATGCCACCCCCAATGGTGCCCACCCACAGGTTCAGGTACTGGCTGGAGTTCCAGGCGTTCAAACCGCCGGTGCTGGTGCTCTTAATCTTGTCGGCGGTGCCCCAGCTGGTGGTAGTGCTGCTTTTGCGCTCAATGCCCGTGGTGGCGTTGCCGTTGGGGTCGCGCTTGGCCAGCGTGAACTGGATGCCCACATCAGCCACCAAGCCGGCAAAGGCGCTGGGGGTTTTGGTGTAATCGGCGTTGAGCTTGTGGTAGTCCTCGTTCAGCACGTCAATCTGCGACTGAATCTGGGCGTCGGAAATATTCTCCGAGGCCGTGCTGTAGAGCACGTGCACCACTACCGGAATGGTGACCGAAATGGCTGACGTGCGCTGCGCGGCACCGGCATGAGAAGCGGCGTATTGCAAGGCGTGCTGGTTGATGGCCGTCAGGCGCTGGGCCAGGCCAGGGTCGGCGGCCAGTTGCGCTTTCAATACATCGTCGCTGGCGCAAGTGCGCGGCTGCGCCTTTTGCGCGTAAGCCGGGGTAGCGGCGCACGACAATCCCAGTAAGCCCAGGGCTACTGCGTAAACATTTTTCTTCATGTGAAAAAGGTTGGTTTGTGGAAAAATTACGCCGGCAAGCTATTGAAAATAATTTACAACAATGACAATAAAATACGGGCATATACCATACTATTTCTAATTTTTACCACTTTATCACTAATAATTATTACAATAATTGGCAATTTCACCAATCGTTCATTTTGCAATCGTTTGTGCTTCTGAAAATATTTTTAAGAACTCTTATACAAATCTTTAAAAACAACAACGCCCTGCCGGATGGGCAGGGCGTTGAAGCATGATTTTTACTGAAAATTGATGGCGCTATTCCTTCTCAAAGCGCTGGCGGGTGGTGGTGGCGCCGTTGCCGATGCTGATGTAATAGATGCCTTTGGGCAGGGCCGCCACGTTCAGTTCGCCGGTGCCGCTATAGCGAGCCTGGCGCATTTCGTAGCCGCGCATGTCGTACACGCGCACCGAGTACGCGGCGGCATCAGCCCCAGCGGGCAGGGTCAGGCTCACGGCTTCGCGGCCAGGGTTCGGGAAGAAGGAGAGGGCCGGGCTGGTAGCTGTCTGGCGTAGGGCGCCGCTGGCCGCGGCGAAGCTAGAGCGGGCACCGCCGGTGTTGAAGATGGCCGTCATGCGGTCGGACTGGCCCTGCGAGAACATGAACATGCACCGGTCGTCGGTGTAGTCCATGTAGTTCATGTACATGTCGCCGCCGTTGTTGCACGAAGCTTTGCCAACGGCCGGGCAGCCGTAGTTTTCGGCGCCTTGGTTGGGGGTGTCGAGTACCTGGTCTGAACCGGTGCAAGCACCGGAGTCATCGCCCCAGATGTGGCGCAGGTTCATCCAGTGGCCCACTTCGTGGGTGGCGGTGCGGCCCAGGTCGTAGGTGGTGGTGTAGGTGCCGCCAGGAAACTTGGCGCGGCTGCCGAAGGCGGAGTACAGAATCACCACGCCGTCGGTGGCGGGGGCGCCACCGGGGAACTGGGCGTAGCCCAGCAGGCCATTGCCCAGGTTGCACGACCACAGGTTGAGGTACTTGCTGGCGTCCAGGGCGTCGTCGCCGCCGCGCTTGGAGCTTTTCACCGCATCATTGGTACTCCAGGAACGAGTTTTGGTGGCTTTGCGAATGACTTGAGCCAGCACAAACTGCACCGGCGTGGCTACGGACAGGTTGGAATATTGATAAGTGTTGTTGCGCTCGGCGTTATTTTTCTGGAAGTCCTCGTTCAGCACGTCAATCTGCGACTGAATCTGCTCGTCTTTGATGTTTTCGGCGGCCGTGTTATACACCACGTGCACCACCACCGGAATGGTAACGATACCGCTAAGTTGCGAGGTAGTACCGCTGGTGGAGCCACCCGTGGAACCGCCGGTGTTGTTGCCGCCGCGCAACTGGGCTGCGGCGCGAGCAGCTACGAAGCGCTGCGTCTGAGCCTCAATGGCTGCCATACGCTGGGCCAGGCCGGGGTCGGCGGCCAGTTGGGCCTGCAGCACATCGTGGGAGGCGCAGGAACGACGCAGGATAACGGGGGTTACGTCATCTTTAACCGACGGGGCCATGCGGCTAGCCACGTCCTGGGCCATCAGGGTACCGGCGCTGCCCAACAGGGCCAACGCGGAGAGGTAAGTCTTTTTCATGTAGCTGTGGAAAATAGGTTGGGGAAAGGAGTGAAAAATGTGGTTTACTTGGCGACTAAACTAGCAAAATATTTTGACTAGCCAAATTTATTTCTTTAACAGTTTATTATTCCTGAGCCATAATAACTATCAATAATTGTAATAATTTTAATTAATTATTGAACTTACTAAAATTCGACTTATCTCACCCCTACATCCTGGCATCCTGAGGGACTTTGAGCAAAGCCAAAATTTCGCACGCTTTCAAATCGAAAAAAAGCGCCCGTCCCCGTTGCAGACTTTGTCCGCGAACCGGAGACGGGCGCTTTTGTCAGTAACCAGCGCTGGGCTTAAAACAGGAAGTCGAAGCCCACGAAAACCAACTTCTCCTCCCCTACCGAATAGGTGGCGTTGATAACGGCTTGCTTGAGGATGTCGATGTAGATGCCGCCGCCGAAACCGCTATGGAAGGCGTTGAGGCCTTTGTGCTCGCCGGTGTCGTTGTCGGAGTACACGCGGCCCACGTCGGCCAGGCCCATGATGCCGAACTTGCCGGGGAAGAGGTAGGCGTTGAACGAAAACAGCTCCAGACGCGGCTCGAAGTTGGCGTACACGGCCGTGCGGCCGGCATAACGCGTGCGGCGGTAGCCGCGCAGGTTGGTGGTGCCGCCCAGGGTGTTGGCCTGGTAGAAGCGGTAGTCGCCGAAGTTGCGCTGGTAGCCGATGCGGCCGGCGTAGGTGAGGTGGAAGGGGAAGTTGGGCGTGAGGTAGGCCCGGAACTCGGTGCTGATGCGGCCGAAGCTCAGGCTTTCCTGGTTGAGCTGCCAGTTGTACTGGAACTCGTTGTACCAGCGCAGGCCAATGCGCGGGTTTTTGGCCGAGGAGCTGGCATCAAGGTTGAGGTACATGAGCCCGCCGAGGTATTGGTTCACCTGGAAATCGGACGACCGCACGCCGAAGCGGCGGTTTTCGTAGGTCAGGTCGCCGTTCTTATTGGTGAGACTGTCTTTGATGACGGTGCCAATTTTGTCTTTGTCGACGCGGAACTGGTCGTATTGCGGCCCGATACCGAACTTGAGGAAGGTGAACAGCTTGCGCTCGAAGGTGGGCGCGATGGTGAGGCGCTCGAATCGCACGCGGTAGGCGCTGTTCACGGTGCGGTTCGTCACCCGGTCGCGGTTTTCGTCTTCGGTGGCCAGGTTGGCGGTGTTGTTGCCGATGCCAAAGAAGTTGTACAGCAGCTGCGGGCCGTAGTACTGGGCCGCAATGTGCAGGTCGGTCTTCTTGAAAATGCGCGTGAACTGGCCGGTGTAGCGGATGTTGTAGGCCTCGCGGGCCGGCGCAAAGTTGGCGGCAATGCTCTGCTCCCAGGAGTAGGGCTCGCGGCGGAAGCCGTAGTGGCGGTAGGTAACGCCGCCACCCACCAGCACGCCGTCGTCGATGTTGTAGCCGAAGTACAGGGCCGGGCCCACGTAGTCGAGACGGTAGTCTTTCAGGTCGAAGCGGTGGGGGTAGTCGTAGCGGCTCACTTCGTAGCCGGGCTCCAGGCGCAGGCGGGCTTCGGAGCTGGCGTTGATGACGTTGCCGGTGTCGGCGTCGTAAATCTGGGTTTTGTGGAGCAGGCCGCCCACGTGGTCGGCAGTGCGGATGGTGTCGCGGCCCTTGCCGGCAATGATGCGCAGCTTCACGCCGTCTTTCACGTCGCCGCGCACGTCGTACACGTCCTTGCCGGCGATGCCGTAGAGGCGCACCTCGTCGGTCACTTTGTTGTCGAAGGTGCGGTCGTAAAGCGTCTTGGTCAGCTTGCCTTCCTTATTGATTTTGCGCATCGTCACGTGGGTCTTGCCCTCGGGCAGGCGCTCCACAATGAACTTCTCGCGCTTTTTCGAGCCACGCACTTCCACTATTTCGGCCAGCACGTCGGCGTAGTCGCCGGCCAGCTTGGGCAGCAGGTCGCGGCGGCTTTTCAGCTTGGCGATGATTTCCTTGCCGTGCAGGTCGTAAATCTGCTGGGGCCACTTGTCGCGGAAGGCCTTTTCAATCACCTCGTCGGTGAGGTGGCTTTTCATGTACTCGGCCTGGGCTATCCACTGCTCGCGCGTTACGCCGCTCATAAACACCCGGTCGTTGCTCATGCCGGTCTGGTTCAGGCCCTTGAAGTCGGCGTAGTCGTAGCCGAAGTTCTGGAAGTTGCGCACTGCAAACTTGCGCGAAATCAGGTAGGGCAGCACGCCGTCGCCCTTGAAGAAAGCAATGTCCCGGTCTTCGGGCACGGCCGTGTAGGTGCGGTCGCCGTCTTTTTGCTTGGTTTCGCTCCAGCGCCACTGGTCCTCGTGCCGGTCCCAGTCGCCTATCCACATATCGAAGAGGCGCGAGCGGGCGAAGGCCACCTGGTCTACCTGGTTGTCATTGTCGTCAATCAGCTTGGTCAGCATCTTGTCGGTGCTCACCAGCTTGGTGGCGAAGCCCAGGCTGGCCACATTGTCCTGGCTGTCTTTGGCGTCTTCTTCCAAGGCGGCGGGCAGGTTGGCAAACTGTGCGTAGTACTGGCCCAGCAGGGGGTCCTGCGGAATGTAGACCGGTTCGGGGTTGGTGTGCAGAATGCCGGCCACGGTGGCCAGCGGCGGCAGTACAAACGAGGCATACGGGTGCTGAGCCGAAATCTGGTCTTGCAGCACAGCCTTGGCTAGGCCGGTGCGCAGCTGCTCGGGCAGCACAGCGGCGGGGTCTTTGTCGATGCCGCGCAGCGAGTAGTTGTAGCCAGCTTCGTTGCGCACTTTCAGCGAAGCGGTTTGCTTGCCGCCGCCGGTTTTGTAGGGCATCAGGCCGCCCTTGTCGTTGGCCAGGTCCAGGGTGCGGAACTTCACGGGCGTGGCCCACTCCTTGCGGTAGTGCTCGCCCAGCAGCCAGTTGTGGAAACGACCGTGTCGGTCGTAGGTCGGGTTGATGGCCACGGTCACGGAGCTGTCGCGGAAGTCGGGCCGCTTGGTCGGGATGGGAGCTTTGGCAATGGCCTCAGCTTCCTTTTCCTTCTTTTTCTCCTTGTCCTTTTCCTTCTCCTTGATGTCGTCTTTGGTCTGGGGCAGCTCCTTACCGCCGGGCACGCCGTTGGTGGTCGTCAGGGCCGTTTCCGACACGGGCTGGGCCGGGTTGGTGGCAATGGCGCCGGTGGTTTTGGCGTACATGGGCGTGCGGAACACCCGGCGCGCCGCGGTGCCGTTGCCCTGCGGAATGAAGTACTCCACCCACACCTGGCCGTCGTCGTAGTAGTTCACCTCAGCCCAGCCCTTTTCTTTATCAGAGAAAATGGCCCCGCCGCCATCGCCGGGCTTCACGTGCTGGGTTTTGCAGCCCGAGCCGCTCACAATGAAGTGCGAGCTGCCTTCCTTATAGTACTGCAGGTTGTGCTCGTGCCCGGCCGCGTACACCACGTTGGGGTGGCGGCCGAAAATCTCTAGCAGGTTCTTGCGGTAAGCCTGGTAGGCCGGGTGCGGAATGTCCTGGTTGATGCCGCCGTACTTGCGCGCAAACGGATAGATAGAACCAATGACCGGCAGCGGAATGAAGGCGTACTTGAAAACGATGCTGAGCGGGAAGATGTGGTCGGCCAGCGTGAAGTAGCCGCCGTGAATGCCATCGGAGAACAGCGGGTGGTGGGCAAACACCATGATGTGCTTGTCCTTATTGCGAGTAATGACTTCTTCCAGCGCGGCGTACACATCATCCTCGTTGTCGGCCCCGCAGCCGCCGTCGCGGCCCGAGGGGCGGTTGGCGGGCGGCGTCACAAACCATTGCGAGTTCAGGGCAATGAGCACGAGGTCGTCCTGCACGCGCACCTCGAAGGGACCGGGGCAGCCGTCGCGCGGCACAAAGAAGTCGCCGGTGTAGGCAAAGGCCGCCGAGTCCTTCATCATGTAGTTTTCCACGAAGGCCTGTTCGCGGTTCACCTGCTCCAGGCCGCCGGGGTTGCCCTGAATCCAGTCGTGGTTGCCGGGCGTCATGTACTTCTCGCCGGGATAGCCCCGGAAGATGTCGAGCTGGGTGGTGAGGCGCTTCTCGGCAATCTTGCGGTCATAGGCACCCTCTTCGGGCATGCCGTAGTTGTACACGTTGTCGCCCAGAAAGATGGTGGTGCTGTTTTTGCCGGCCTTCATAATCTGCTGGCGCAGGTAGTTAAGGCTGGGTTCGCCGCCTTTGTCGGGCAGAATGGGGTTGCCCACGTCGCCGATGAGGAACACGCGGTAGCGGATGCGCGTGGAATCGGGTGGGGTGTTGCGCTGCCAGTTCACGCCGGTTTTGCGGTAGTTGGGGCGGCTGCGGTGCGGGTTCTGGTCCGACTCGCCGGGCGAGGGAATCTCCTTCTGGGTTTCCTTGGGTGGCTTCGGAGGCTTGACGGCCTTAGCGTTGGCCGGCTGGGTTGGTTGCGCATAAGCCCCCAAAGGCAGGCAGCAGGCAAGCAGAAAAAGGAGGCGGCGAAATGAGGTCATGTAAAGGGGTACTGAAAGCGAAATACCGGCGCGCAGGCCTGGGGCCGACACCTCCGGTAGGGCCCGTTACGCAAAGCGCCGCAGTGCGGTTAAGGCGGGGGTTTCAACTTCCGGCCGGTGCTTCGCGTTGAAAGCCCGAAAGCCGGCCCACCGAACCGCCCGTAGCTTCGCTCCCCATGAAAGAAACTTCCCCCGAAGCCGTCGAGGCCACCCCCACCCCGGCCCCCGCCGACGCCCCGGACGCCTCCCTAGATAAATCTGCTCCACCGCCCGCCGCCGCGGCCGATGCCAAGCCCCCCAAGGCCAAAGCCTCGCCCCTGGTGAAAGAAGCCGAGACCTACCTCACCGACCTTTTTAGCCGCGAACTGCCGCCCAAGCTCACCTACCACAGCCTGGCCCACACAGAAGCGGTGGTGAAGGAAGCCCGCGCCCTGGCCCCCGCCGCCAACCTCAGCCCCGACGACACCGAGCTGCTGCTGCTGGCCGCCTGGTTTCACGACGCCGGCTACATTGATGTGTACGACGGGCACGAGTATCGCAGCATGGAGCGGGCCGGTGCCTGGCTCACCGAGCACGGCGTGCCCGCCAACCGCGTGCAGCTGGTGAAGGACATGATAAAGGCTACCCACCGCGACGAGAAGCCCGAAACCGAGCTGCAAAAGCTGCTCGTCGACGCCGACATGAGCAACCTGGCCCGCGACGACTTCCGCTCCCGGGCCGAGCTGCTGCGCACCGAGTGGGAACTGGTGCTGGGCCAAACCTACTCGAACCCCGAGTGGGCCGAGCTACAGCTCAACTTCATGCTGGCCCACAAGTACCACTCCGACGCCGGCAAGGACCGCTACAAAAAGGCCTTCAAAGACAACATCGAAGACCAGCGCGACGAGCTGAAAAAGCGCGAGAAGAAAGACAAGAAGAAGGCCAAAGAGAAGAACGACACCTTCGCCGAGCCCAAGCGGGGCATCGAAACCATGTTCCGCACCATGTACTCGAACCACATGAAACTGAGCGACATGGCCGACAAAAAAGCCAGCATGATGATACAGCTCAACGCCGTGCTAATGTCGGTCATCATCACATACCTAGGCGCCAAAATGGGCAAGGCCGGCGCCCTGGGCCCCATGATGAGCGGCAACCCCGTGCTGGGCATCCCAATGGGCATCCTGCTAGTCACGGCGCTGGGCTCAGTTATCACGGCCATCCTCTCGGCTCAGCCCGACGTGACCAGCTTTGCCTGGCTGAAAAAGAGCCCCGAAATTGCCACCAACCGCCGCGTCAACTTGTTGTTTTTCGGGCAGTTCACCAAGCTCAGCCTCGACAACTTCCAGCACGGCATGCGCGACCTGATGCGCACCAAAGACATGCTTTACAACAACATGGTGACCGACGTGTACTACCTCGGCGAGGTGCTGACGCGCAAGTACCGCCTGCTGCGCACCAGCTACACCATCTTCATGGTGGGGCTGATTCTGACGGCGCTGTCGTTCGGCATCGCGCTGCTGTATAAGATGTAGGGCGTGCCGTCTGTTCTTATCTTTGCGCTACGGCTGCGTAGTTCAACGGATAGAATAGGCGTTTCCTAAACGCTTGATATGAGTTCGATTCTCGTCGCGGCTACATGAGACAAAACCCGCTTTGCGTGCTGCAGGGCGGGTTTTTAATTGTGTCGAACGAAGTAGCGGACCAATACTTCAAACGTACTGTCGCGCCCATACATGGAGGTTTGAATGGCTCCCCTCCAGAACGTGGGCGATACGCCCGGGGCCGCGCCCGACTTCGGCACAATAAATTCTACGCGCCCTTCCCCATTTGGCAGCACGGATATGGCCTTGCCATTCACGCTCATGCGCAAGTCGCGGTAGTCTTGCAAAGCTCCCAAAAACAGCGCCGCACGGTATTTCTCACCCGCCGCCACCGTGTCGGCAACCGTCATAACGCGAGCCCTTACTTTATCGAGCACGCCACAATAGGTCACTTTTAAGGATTGATTGCCGAGCGCTGCGGTCGCATATGCCCACACCGCCGTTTCTTGTTGCGTGAGCATCACCAACGCTTCGGAGAAGGAAGCTTGGTCGTAATAAAACTGGCCGGCGCCGCCCGCGTCCGCTAGCGCCTCTTTCAGCACGGGGTCCCGGGCTTGGCGGGCTTGCAACAGCGGAAGCTCCGGCAGAAACTGCCTGATGAAGGCGGTGTAATCAGCCAGTTGGCGGTGTACACTGGCGCCGCCCGTGGAGTCGGCCAGCACCGCAGCTACTCCTCCTTTGTTGCTGGCAAGGTCTGACAGATGCTCTACCCGGGGAAGGATGTGCAATAGGCGGGAGCGCATGTTGCGCAGCACGCCCACTACCTGAGTTGTTCGACGAAGAATTTCCTCGTTTTGCTTCACCACGCGCACGCCCTGTTGTTGGCTACCAATGCGCCTCACTAAGCTTTCAGTTTCTCTTGCAGAACGGCGAGCGGCCTCCTCATTCTGCTCATTTGCGACTAGTAGTGAAGCGTTGAGCAGCCGCAGCTTCACCCAGATTCGGCGCTGCTCTTGCTGATGACGGTGGTGTTGAAAAAACAGGCCGCCCGCCAGTAGGGCAACAATTATCGAGTAGATTATCTGTCGCGCCATGGTTAGGAATGCCTGATGTGGCCTCGAATAACGGCAGCCGCTTACTTTCCTTGTAAGTAGTTTAAATCAAGCAATGCCCTGGTTGTGCATGAGCCATATGCCAGAGCCCTTGTCCGGCTGTATTTTGCCGCATGAAGTCACTGCTCCCAGCCCTGGTCCTCCTGCCCTTCGTCGCTCTCGCCCAAAAAGCATCCACTACCCCCGAAAACCTCGTGCAGTACGCCCACCCCATCGTGGGCACGCAGAAGATGGGGCACACCTACCCCGGTGCCACGGTTCCCTTCGGCATGGTACAGCTCTCGCCCGATACCGACACGCTGAGCTACGAGCAGAACGGCAAGTACAACCCCGACATTTACAAGTACTGCGCGGGCTACAACTACGACGACAAAACCATCGTGGGCTTCAGCCACACCCATTTCAGCGGCACGGGACACTCCGATTTGGGCGACTTCCTGCTCATGCCCACCACCGGCCCGCTGCAACTCAACCCCGGCACCGCCGACCGACCCCAAAGCGGCTACCGTTCCGCGTTTTCTCATCAGAATGAAGTGGCCGAACCAGCTTATTACCGGGTGAAGCTCGACGACCACAACATCCTGGCTGAGCTTACGGCCACTACCCGGGTGGGCTTTCACCAGTACACCTTTCCGGGCACCGAGCCGGCCCACGTCATTCTGGACATGATGGCCGGCATCTACAACTACCCCGACAAGAACGTATGGAGCTACGTGCGCGTGGTGAACGACTCTCTGGTGACCGGCTACCGCCAAACCACCGGCTGGGGCCGCACCCGCACCGAGTACTTCGCCATGCAGTTCTCGAAGCCTTTCCGCGGCTACGGCGCCCGCAAGTACGACACCAAGGAAACCTACCGCGGCTTTTGGGGCCGCTTCGACCAAAGCAAGAACTGGCCCGAGCAGGCCGGCCGCCAGCTGCGCCTCTACTTCGATTTCGCCACCGTGGCGGGCGAGAAAATCAAGGTCAAGTTTGCCCTCTCGCCCGTGAGCATGGATGGCGCTCTGGCCAACATGCGCGCCGAACTGCCCAGCTGGAACTTCGACCAGGCCCGCCGCGCCAGCCAGCAACTCTGGCAGCAGGAGCTGCAGAAAGTGGCCATTCAGACGCCCAACCGGGCCGATAAGGAGAACTTCTACACGGCCCTCTACCATGCCTACCTCAGCCCCACCGTGTACCAGGACACCGACGGCCAGTACCGCGGCCTCGACCAGCAAACCCACCGCGCCGAGGGCCTCACCAACTACACCACCTTCTCGCTCTGGGACACCTTCCGGGCCCTACACCCGCTCTTCAACCTACTCCAGCCCAAGCGCAACTCCGACATGGTGCAGTCCATGCTGGCCCACTACGACCAGAGCCCCGAGCACATGCTGCCCGTCTGGAGCCACCACGCCAACGAAAACTGGTGCATGAGCGGCTACCACAGCGTATCGGTAGTGGCCGATGCCGTCATCAACGGCGTGGTCCCGCCCGCCCAGGCCGAGCGCGCCCTGGCCGCCTGCGTGGCCACCGCCCGCCACCGCTGGTACGACGGTCTGGGCGAGTATCTCGACCTCGGCTACGTGCCCAACGAGCGCAGCGGTACCTCCGTCTCCAACACCCTCGAATTTGCCTACGACGACTGGTGCATTGCCCAACTGGCCCGCAAGCTCGGCCACGCCGATGTGGAGAAGGAGTTCAGCAAGCGGGCCGGCTTCTGGGAAAACGTGTTCGACCCGCGCCACAACTTCATGCGCCCGCGCCTGGCCAACGGCAACTTTCGCGAGAAATTCGACGTGCTCAGCACCAACGGCCAGGGCTTCATCGAGGGCAACTCCTGGAACTACAGCCTCGCCGTGCCCCACGACCCCAAGGCCCTCATCGCCCTCATGGGTGGCAACCGCCAGTTCGTGCCCCACCTCGATTCGCTCTTCACCATGCACCTGCCCGACAGCTTCTTCGCCGAAACCGAGGACATCACCCGCGAGGGCATCATCGGGGGCTACGTGCACGGCAACGAGCCCGCCCACCACGCGGCCTACCTCTACAACTACACCGACCAGCCCTGGCACACCCAGGCCCAGGTCCGCAACATCCTCGCCCGCCAGTACCACCCCACCCCCGACGGCCTCGGCGGCAACGACGACTGCGGCCAGATGAGCGCCTGGTACCTCTTCTCGGCCCTGGGCTTCTACCCGGTGGCGCCGTCCTCGGGTCAGTACGCGCTGGGCAGCCCGCTGGTGCACGGCGCCGTTCTCCACCTCGAAAACGGCCAGACCTTCACCATCCAGGTGAAAAACCAAAGCGCCAAGAACGTCTACGTGCAGTCGGCCACCCTCAACGGCCAGCGGCTGGCGCAGCCGTTTCTGGCGCAAGCGGATGTGGCGAAGGGCGGCACACTGGTGTTTGTGATGGGGGCCAAGCCGGCGCGGAAGTAAATTATTATTCCACCAGCGACGATTGCAACATGCTTGTCGGCCTCTTTCTCATCCCGCTGACGTTGTTGCTACTGGTAATTTGGGCGTTAACCAGAAAAGCATTTTTTGGCAAAGCGTTGGGCGTCATCTGGCTTTCAGCCCTTGCGCTTGGTGTTTGCTCGACCATTGCTCGGCCCCTGTCTGAAAAGAAAGTTCTTACGCAGGAGGACTACTATGGCGAGTACGTCATCGACCGCAGCTACTTCCCTGGCAAACAAGCCAATTGGCAATACAGCAATTTTCATTTCATCATCAACCTCGACAACTCCATTCGCTTTTATTCAACCCCTAAGGATGGGCCGGCAACAGTATACGAAGGACATATTTCAACCTCCGACCCCTACGGCTCAGCCCGACTCATCATCCATATGCCCGCGCCGACGCACCACGTTCTGACCACCGACCCCACAGTGTACCGCGGCATACGGAGTTTCTTTTTAGTGTTTAATTCTCCGAAATTCGGCAACATGTATTTTAAGAAAGGTACATGGGAGAGTATAGACAACTGACGAAAACCTTTTTTAGCCGGATAAACATGACTTCCCGCCCGCTCCCCAACCGGAAGCGGGCGGCTTCATTTCCAACCCTACCGATACCTGCGCCTCGTCGCCAGCGTTAATAATTGCGGGCTCACGGGTAGCCGTTCAAGAGCGGCTTAACCGGCGCCTCTCGGCTATTCGCGACAATCAGTGCAGCAACACCCCGGCCTTGAAGTGCGCTTTGAATACACCGCCACACCTCTACTTTTTAGCACTAAAAGAGCTTTTTCTTGCAGTACCTTTGGCACATTAGCCACAGAATACCCTGCTGACCCACAATTGTTGGAGCTACCGTTGCGCTTTCTTGAGAAACGCGCCAAGGCTGCCAGCCTGCTCCCTCCAAGTCCCGACCCCTTCCCAAGCGAAGTGTATGAAGATAAACCGTTACTCTTTACCCTTGTTTCTACTGCTGGGACTGCTGCTGGGTGCGGTGCCGTGCGCCCGGGCCCAACGCACCCAGGTACGTGGCTTTGTAGATGCGCTGGCTTACTACCAGAACGGCAAAGTCAACTTTGGCCTCGGCGAGCAGGACTTGTTCATCACCTCCACGATTACTGAGCGCCTGTCGTTTCTGGGCGAAACCGTGGCCAAGTTCTCGCCCGAGTCGGCTACTGATTTCGACATCAGCATCGAGCGCGTCATTCTCAAGTATAACTACGCCGGCAACCACAGCGTGCTGCTGGGCAAGCACCACACGCCCATCAACTACTGGAACGACACCTACCACCACGGCCGGGTATTCTTCCCTACCATCGACCGGCCGCTGCTGTTTGCCCAGGGCATTATCCCGCTGCACACCACCGGCGTGAGCCTGCAGGGGCAGAACCTGGGCCCCATGCGCTTTGGCTACGACGCCATGGTAGGCAACGGCATCGGCTCGGGCGACGTGGCCGACAACAACCCCGTGAAGTCTGTCACCCTGGCGATGCACATCAAGCCCCGGGACGGCATGCGCTTGGGGGCCTCCTACTACCACGACGCCATCTCGAGGGGCAGTACCGCGCACAACCACGGGGGTAGCGGCCTTACGCCGGTAGCCCTCACCCGCGTCAACCAGGACATTCTCACGGGCTCCATTGCTTACAACGACTCCGTTTTCTCCAAGAAATTTGAGCTGCTGGCCGAAACCAGCATGGTGAACAACCGCTCCGACAGCCTGGGTACGCAACGGGCCATGGCCACCTACGCCTACGTGGGCCTGCGCGTCACCGACAAAATCATTCCCTACGTGCGCGTCGACGACATCCGGTTTACCGAAAACCGGGAAGTGTATTTCATGGACAACAACACCCAGTCCTTCGTGGGGGGCCTGCGCTACGAAATGAGCTACTTGGCCGTGCTGAAGCTGGAATACCAGCGCACCAAAAGCCACATGTATCCCATCGCCGACAAGGTAACCTTTCAAATTGCCGTTGGCTTTTAATTCGTGATGCAGATGGCCCGGATTTATCGACTGACGTTGTTTCTGCTTTTCCTCCTCGTGGCGGGCCTCACCCCGGCCCGGGCGCAGGACCAGAACCTCGTAATTATTGGCAACGGCAAGGGCGTGCCCAACGACATGAACATGGCCCAGCTCCGGGCCACCATGCGCGGCGAAAAGCTGCGCTGGCCCGACGGCAGCAAGGTGGTGATTGCGCTGCTGAAAACCACCACGCCCATCGGCCAGAGCACCAGCAAAAAAATCTACAACATGAGCGCCAACGAGCTGAACAAGTACTGGCTGGCGCTCGTGTTCCAGGGCAAAGCCGATGCGCCCAACTTCTTCAACTCCGAAGCCGAGCTGGCCGAGTTTGTGGCGCAAACCGCTGGGGCCATTGGCGTGGTAAATCAACCCGTGCCCACCAGCAAAACCATCACCGTCGAGGGGAAAAAGTATCTGTAAGGGCTGCCCCGGCCTTCATCCGTTTACTCAGCCCCTGCTTGGTATGGTAAAGAGCCTCCGCCACCCGTCCATCCTGCGCGTCATCAGCCACTTGCGCCTCACGGTCAAGACCAAAATCTGGCTGGCCGTGACTAGCATTGTGCTGCTGTTTTCGTTTTTCGTCCTCTTCTACCTGCCCGTCATTCAGGAGCGCAGCCTGCTGGCCAACTTCAATAAGGACGTGCAAAACCACGCCAACACGGTGGCGCTGGGCGTGAAAATCGCCATGACCGAGCAGAACTTCCAGGGCGTGCAAACGGCCATGGATTTTGTGAAGAAGGACCCGCTGCTGCAGTTCGTGAGCCTGCTCCAAACCGACACCGCCTGGGACGCCGCCCACACCCGGTACCGCATCACGCGCACGGTGTTCAAGACTTATCCCGAGGCGAAAAAGGTCGACGTCAACGCCATGTCTAACGACTCGACGGTGGTGAAGCGCACCGCCTTCCGCACGCCCATGATGAGCGGCGAAATCATGCTGGCTTTTTCGACCCGCGAAATCGTGCAAAGCAAGCGGCATATTCGCGTCACCTCGCTATTTTTCAGCTTCCTGGTGTTCAGCATCGGCATTGGCATCGGCTTTGTGCTGGCCAAAAACATTTCGGTGCCGGTGCTCAAGCTACGCGACGCCGCCACCAGAGTGGGCCGCGGCGACCTCACCCAGCGCGTGGACAGCAACTCGCGCGACGAGATTGGCGAGCTCGGCACCGCCTTCAACAAGATGGTGACCGACCTGGAAACCACGCGCCAGCAGCTCGAAGCCCGCACCAGCGAGCTGATGGTGGAAAAACGAAAGTCCGACGACCTGCTCGAAGGCCTGCAGCGCACCCTGGCCGACTTGCGCGACACCCAGGAGCAGCTCATCCGGCAGGAGAAGCTGGCGTCCATCGGCCAGCTTACCAAGGGCCTCGTCGACCGCCTGCTGAACCCGCTGAGCTACGTCAACAATTTCTCGGACGTGTCGACCGAGCTGCTGGCCGAATGCCGCGAGCTGCTCGCGGCCGAGCCTTACGCCGCCGATGAGCATCTGCAGGAGGAAGTGGTGCCCCTACTGGAAATGGTGGAAAGCAACATCGGCAAAATCAAGCAGCACGGCACCAGCCTCACGCGCATCGTGCGCAGCATGGACAAGCTGCTGCAAGTCAAGTCGACGGATTTCGTGGAAGTCGACCCCAACGTGTTTGTGGCTGAGCAGCTGGCAGCGTACCGGCAGGAGTTGGACGAGGCCTACCGGGGGGTACCGTTGGAGCTGATGCCGGGCGACAACCCCGAGAACATAACCGTGCGGCTAGTGCCCACGGAGATGGCCGCGGTCCTGTCCAGTCTGCTCAACAACGCCCTGTATGCCGTACACGAGAAGTCCTTGCGCAACCCGGACTTCCGCCCCGCGCTCACCGTGGCCACGGTTTTTCAGGAAGAAGGCGTCGAAATTCAGGTCCGCGACAATGGCACGGGCATTTCTGCCGCCGAGCAGGAGCAGCTGTTCTCGCCCTTCTTCACCACCAAGCCCACTTCCAAAGGAACCGGCCTGGGCCTGTTTATCAGCCAGGACATCGTGAAAACCCACAAGGGCCACATCACTGTCGAATCCAGCCCAGATGTGAGCACCACGTTCACCATCAACCTGCCGGCCGCCACCGTAGCGGTGAGCTAAGAAGTAGGCGGCGAAGCCCAATTGCCCATCGCGGGGCGCCTTCTCCGCCGGCAAGAAATCCTACACCTACAAAGTAGCCCTGAAACCCGGCCGCCCCTACGGCTTCGTCATCAACGGCGGCTTCCACTCCGCCGATGGCCGCCCCCTCAAAACCGACGAGGTAAAATTCAGCACCTATCGCTTCCACCACCCCGCGGCTGGTTCAGCGGGCAGCGGCGGGCGCGGTGGTTTCTGGGGCAGCAAAAGGTGACGAAGGGCGGCAAGCTAATGTATAATTATATTTAATATTTCTTTTCTAGTAATATGAAACCCTTCCTCCAAGCCTTATTTTTTGTTCTATTAGCGTTGAATTGCAGGGCTGACGAGCCACGTTCCCAGACTAATTTCAAGAGTAAGGACGGTATATATGAACTCCAACTACTTCGAACTAGAAAAGACACTGCTAGAAAGTATATTAATGAAGCAGGTAAAGCAATTTATCCTATTACCAGTAGATGGGGAATGTTTATCGTAGCCACCCATAAGGAACTGTATTCCTTTGAGGAAAGCAACGACAACATTGCTTCAAAAACGGCGCTCATCTCAGATAATGGCAACCGAATTGCTGTCTTAGATGATTGGAGCGCTGGAATTCCCTTCTATAATTATGGGGTTCTCAGCTTTTATGAACGCGGCCGCAAAATCAAAGAATATGTCCTTCACGACTTTCTCTGTTCCTGTGGCAGTATTTCATCGTCAGTAAGTCATTTCAGATGGTTTGTCGACTATAGATTCGCTCCTTTAACCCATTCCCTGACGATTTCTACCTATGAATTAAACACGTTTGTATTTGACATAACATCTGGCCAACTACTTAGCAAAAGGCAGAATCCAGCAGTTACCAATACATCCGTTCTGGTATCTGGTCTGGTGCAAAAAATCGCCCATCAGCATTATAAGCTAACGGTGGAGCACCGGATGCATGGAACCGTACCAGAAAATGGTATAGTTACTTTCTTTAGCAAAAAGAAAATTCGACCTGGCGCCTATCTTACGCTTCTTATTGATAATGGTCAGCGGATAGACGCTCCTGGACTCTACGAGGAGGCCAACTTAAATAGTGGCACGTTTAAGCAAGAAAGAAAGCTGCGCCAAGAAGTAGAATCTATGGGAGGTTTAAAGGCGCTTACTGCCGAACAGAAAGAATTCTTTTTAGGAATATCTGGATGCCCTTAGTCTGCCAGTAATTAACACCAAAAAACCGCCCGCTCCCCTCACGGCAGCGGGCGGCTTCATTTCCAACGCTACGGAAAGCTACGCCTGCTTCTCCGGCTTCCCGCCGCCGGAGTTGAGAATCTTGCGCGCCTGCAAGTAGCCCGCGTACAGCTTTCAGTTCAGCAGCTTAAAGTTCTTCATGTCCTCGTCGAGGGTACGCACCCCCGCCAGCAGCTCGGCCAGTAGGTCTCCCCGGGCCGCACTTCCAGCGCTGATTACCTTCGCTCTCCGGGTATGCCACGGGTCACCCGCCGACTTTCCACTAACCCTCACTGCCCCTATGCTAGCCGCCACCCTCCAAACCCTCTTCGACCGCGACCTGCACAAGCTGCGCGTCGAAATCGAATCCTACCAACGCGAAGAAGCCATTTGGCGGGTCGAAAAAGGCATCAGCAACTCAGCCGGCAACCTCTGCCTGCACCTCATCGGTAACCTCAACACCTACATTGGGGCCGAGTTGGGTGGCAGCGGCTACATCCGGCAGCGGGAGCTGGAATTCTCCCAGCAATACGTGCCCCGCGCCGACCTCGTGGCCAGCATCGAAGCCACGCGCATTGTGGTGGCCGCGGCCCTCGCCCCATTCACCGATGAACAGTTGGGCCAGGAATACCCCCTTCTGGTGCTCGAAAACAAGATGACAACTGTGCACTTCCTAATGCACCTCACCACCCACCTCACCTACCATCTGGGCCAAATCAACTACCATCGCCGCTTACTCGACGCGTGAACTCCACCCGCGCCTCCCCTCTTCCCTAATTCCTGATTTTCAAGCCCCGCCTCCATGATTGGCATCCTCGTTGAGCTTGTGCTGTCGTGGCTGCTGCTCCGGCTGGTTGCCAGCCGCAGCTTGGCGGCGTTGGGGCTATGGCCGGACAAGGTGCGGGGGCTAGAGCTAATAGCGGGGATGCTGATGGCCGGGCTGGTGTGCGCCGCTTATCACGCCGCCATGTACTTGGCGGGCAATGGCTGGGCGCTTAATCCTGCTTACACCGCCGCCGCGTTTGCCAGGAGCAGCTTCTGGGTGCTAAAATCGGTGCTGTACGAAACTTTGATTTTTCAGGGCGCACTGCTTTACTTGGCCGTGCAGCGGCTCGGAACTGCCAAAGCCTGCCTGCTGTCGGCCGCCTGCTTTGGGGTCTACCATTGGTTTTCGTACGGCGCCTTCGGCAACCCCGTGCAAATGGCTTTCATCTTTTTCATGACGGCCATCACCGGGCTCATGTATGCCCAGGCCTTCGCCCAAACCGGCTCCCTTTACCTACCCATCGGCCTGCATTTCGGCTGGAACCTTACCCACATTGTCGTCTTCTCCGCGGGCCCGCTGGGGCCGCAGCTCTTGGTGCCGGCCAATCAACACAGGCTGCAGGACATGCTGTCGCTGGTGGTGTTCCTGTTCCAAGTGCTGGCCTTGCCCGCAATTGCCTACCTCTACCTAAAGCGGCGGCGCCAGCCACTGGCTCCCCGAGCGGCCTAGGCCCGATGCCGCTTTCAACCTTTCTTTTCGTAGGTCGGTTGTTTCTTGTCACCTTACGCACCTCGTATGAACAGCTTCTGCGAACAGCTCGGCCTCGCTCACCCTATCATCCAGGCCCCCATGGCGGGGGTATCAACGGTGGCATTGGCCGCGGCCGTGTCGGAAGCCGGGGCGCTGGGGTCGTTTGCCACGGGCGCCATTCCCGATGCCCAGGCCGTGGCCCGGCAGTTGGCCGAGCTGCAAGCCGCCACCGCCCGGCCGTACAACGTGAACGTGTTTTGCCACCAGCCCGCCCCGCCCAACCCCGCACACGACGCTCAGTGGCTGGCCTACCTGCAGACGTTTTTTACGGAGCTGGGTAGCGCACCACCACCCCATCTAGAGGAGCTATACCCCAGCTTTTTGGGCAATGACGCCCTGCTGGCCGTGCTGGTGCAAGCCCGGCCCCGGGTAGTCAGCTTTCACTTTGGCCTGCCCGCCGCCGCCCAGCTGGCCGCCCTGCGGCAAGCTGGCAGCCTGCTGCTGGCCTGCGTCACCTCCCCCGCCGAGGCCCGCGCCGCCGAAGCCGCAGGCGTGGACATGCTCCTGGCCCAGGGCATCGAAGCCGGTGGCCACCGCGGCACCTTCAACCAGGACATTGAGCCTGGCATCCCCACCCTCGACCTCACCCGCCACCTGGCACGCACCTCCCGCCTGCCCGTGGTGGCCGCCGGCGGCCTGATGGACGGGGCCGACATCGCGGCGGCGCTGCAGGCCGGCGCCGTAGCCGCCCAGCTCGGCACTGCCTTTGTGGCCAGCCCGGAGTCGTCCGCTGCACCCGCCTACCGGGCCGCGCTGCTCCAACAGCCGCCCCTGCCCACGGCCCTCACCGCCGTCATTTCCGGCCGCCCCGCCCGCGGCCTCGTCAACCGCTTCGTGCTTGATGTCGACCAACCCGGCCGGCCGCCCGTGGCCGCCTACTCCCGTGCCTACGCCGCCGGCAAAGCCCTGGTGGCCGCTGCCCAGCAGGCCCACGAGCCCGGGTTTGCCGTGCAGTGGGCGGGCACCGGCGCCGGCCGCGCCCGGGCCCTGCCCGCCGCCGAGCTGGTGCGCACCCTGGCCGCGGAGCTTCGGGTAGCAATGGGCTAATACTAATTGCCAACATCAGAGAGAACAAGCTTAGCCTGGTGGCCAATACTGCTTGCCCTGCGGTATTTTCAACTCAGCATGACCGTCTACAACCTTCCCCACGACCTACTGCCGGCCGGTAGCCCCGCCCCCACCGACGTGCTCATCCGCAGCTACGCCTCGCAGCAGCCGTCCGTCAAGAACCGGCTGGTGCTGCACTACCACATGATTAACCTGCTTATAGCAGGGCGCAAAACCCTGGTGCAGGCCGCCGGTACCGTTACCATTTTCCAGGACGAAATCCTGCTTATGGCCGCGGGCCACACCCTCACCAGCGAGTTGCTCTCCGACGACGGCCAGTTTCGCAGCATCCTGCTCTACTTCAGCCCTGCGGTGCTGGCCGAGTTTTACGCCCGGCACGCCGCTCAGCTGCCCGCGGCCAGCGCCGGCTCGCCCCTGGTCACCTTCGCCAAAGACGATTTCATTCGCAACTACATCGAGTCGCTGCGTTTGCTCCTTGCGGCTCCCACGCCGCCCAGCTCTGAAATTCAACGCCTCAAGCTACAGGAGCTGCTGCTCTACCTGCTTCACACCAACCCCGCCGCCCTGGGCAAATTCCAGCGCACGCCGCGCGCCAGTTCGCCCGAACTGGCCCTGCGCCAGGTGGTCGAAACTCACCTCTCCCAGCCCATCACCGTGGATGAGCTGGCTTTCCTCTGCCACATGAGCGTGTCGACGTTCCAACGCCGGTTTGCCGCCAGCTACGGTCAGCCTCCGCAGAAATGGCTGCTTCAGCAGCGCATGCAGCGCGCTGCCGCCCTGCTCCACCAGCACCAGCCGCCCAGCGACGTGTACCAGCAGGTGGGCTACGAAAGCCACTCCAGCTTCTCCGAAGCCTTCAAGAAGGCCTTCGGCGTGTCGCCCACTAAGTTCAAGCAGCAAGGCTTGGTGGCAGGCTAGCGCATTTGCTCAGGAAGGAAGGAAGGAAGGAAGGAAGGAAGGAAGTCATGCCGAGCGCAGCCGAGACATCTCGCGTCCTATAGTAAACTCAATTGCCAGACTCGCCCTTTGGAGAGGGGGCCTGGGGGAGGCCCTAGTCAGAACAACACGCCCCAATTTGACTGCCCTGCCACAGTTTTTGACCGAAACGCCCTAACTCACCCCTCTCGCCTCCGCTCAACTTTACAGCATTCTTTTTCACTCCTAAAATGCTGCTGACATGAGCACCCAAACCGAGGAAAACAAGGCCATTATTCGCCGCTTCAACCACGAAGGCATCACCCAGGGCAACGTGGCTACTCTCAACGAGCTGCTGGCACCCGACTTCGTCAATCGCACCGCTCCCGCCGGCATGGACGCCGGCCCCGGCGGCATGCACTACTTCTTCCTTCACATCCTGCAGCCCGCCTTCACCAACCTGCAGGTCGACATCCTCGACCAGGTAGCCGAGGGCGACAAGGTAACCACCCGCAAAGCCATCAAAGGCCTGCACACTGGCGAGCTGCTGGGCCTTGCCCCCACCCATCGGCCTGTCACCATCGACGTCATCGACATCTACCGCCTGCGTGAGGGCCGGCTCATCGAGCATTGGGGCCTTACCACCCTGACCGATGTGATGAACCAACTGACGGCCAACTAGCAAATTTCGCAAATGCCCTACCCCCTGCCCGCTTCCCTACCGAAGCGGGCAGCTTCGTTTTGTGGCTTGGGCCACAAACAACCTGGCCTTGCCGTGCTCTCTACAAGGGCTTGGCAATTGGCCCATTCCATTGCCTTTACCACCCGCAAGGAGTCGCCGGCATTCACTACGCTCAATCCTGGATGTAAGGCCTTTATCATTAAGCACTACATAACACCTCAATTGCCAGCAAAGTAATCTGGCACGCTTTTAACAACCCCTTGGATGCTGAAAAGTGGTTGACTAACGAAGAGCCCCCTCTTCATTAAACTCGCCTTTTCTGCAAGAGGGATTTTTTACGCTAACAGCCCTTCAGTTAAAGACCTAACTGCGTATTAAATCCAGCCCACCTTCTTTATAAAGTTAAATTCCGGCCTGATACTATACAGTACCGCTCATTAGCTTGGCCCAAAATGTGCTTACGTATTTTACAGGCATATGACTGGCAAAATATAGCCCTTTGCTATTAGCGGGTGCAGTTTCCAATGGAGCTGACCCGTATAAATTCGTAAATTTTTCACCTGCCGAAACTATTCATTCGCCGATTATTTTAGGGGGCTCGACCCAAAAAAGTATACTTTGGGCTTTGGTTTCAATTCAAACCCCTACCTTTCTAACCTCGAAAGCCATTTTCAATCCGACCGGCTTTCTTTTCTATCCTCTTTGCACCCCTCTCCTGTGTCCATCGAACTAGAAATGTCGGCCCCGCTGACCCCTGTATCGCTCGGCGCCGCCCCCCAAACGTTTCCGGCCCGCACCACCTACGACCGTGTCGTATTGCCCGGCGACTTTCCCGACCCCACCGTCACCAAAATCGGCGATACCTACTGGGCCAGCGCCACCACCGCCGAGTGGGGCGCCATCTTCCCCATCTTCTCCTCGAAGAACCTGCTCGACTGGGAGCTGGTCGGCCACGTGTTCCCTGACAAGCAGCCCGACTGGGCCAGTTCCAACTTCTGGGCGCCCGAGTTCCACCACGAAAACGGCCGCACTTACATGTACTACACCGCCCGCAGCAAGCAGGGCGGCATGCTGTGCGTGGCCGTGGCCAGCGCCGACCACCCGGCCGGCCCCTACCGCGACCACGGCCCCCTGGTAGGCCAGGAAGCCGGCTCCATCGACGGCTTCGCCATGCCCGATGAAAACGGCGACCTCTACCTCGTTTGGAAAGAAGACGGCAACTCCTGCCAGCAGGAAACCCCCATTTGGGCCCAGCGCCTGAACTCCGAGCGCACCGCCCTCATTGGCGAAGCCACCGAGCTGTTCACCAACGACGTGAAGTGGGAAGGCCCGCTTGTGGAAGGCTCGGCCCTAGTGCGCCACAACGGCTGGTTCTACCACTTCTTTGCCGGCAACTCCTGCTGCGGCAAGGGCTGCAACTACGCCACCGGCGTGGCCCGCTCGCGCAGCCTGCTCGGCCCCTGGGAGAAGCACCAGCAAAACCCCATCCTCGACCGCAACGACGTGTGGAAATGCCCCGGCCACGGCACCGTGACCGAGTTAGACGGCCGCTGGTTCCTGCTGCACCACGCCTACGCCGCCGAAAGCCACGAGTTTGTGGGCCGCCAGGGCCTGCTCTCCGAGTTCACCTGGAACGCGCAGGAGTGGCCCGAATTCGTGAACCGCAGCCCCCAGGCTCCCGCCCTCACCGATATGGGCCAGTTTAACATTGCCGAGGAGTTTGAAGGCGATGCCCTAGGCCTGGAATGGCAGTGGCCCATCAGCGCCCCCAAGCCTGAGGCTACCGTGCGCGACGGCCAGTTGCACCTCGCAGCCAGCGCCTCGCGCCTGGGCACCATCGTGGGCCGCCGCACCCACGCCGCCACCTACAAAGCTGCCACCACCATCGACTTCGCCAACCTGCCCGTCGATACCTACGCCGGCCTGGCCGCAGTGGGCGACCCCTACAACGCTCTGGCCCTGGTGGCCGGCAACGGCCAGGTGCAAATCTGGCACCTGAAGAGCGGCAAGCAGCAAACCCTGGCCCAGCTTTTCGTGGAGCCCTGCGACACGCTCACGCTGCGCCTCGAAGTATGGGGCGGCCAGCGCTACCGCTTCGCCTATAGCACCGACGGCGCCACCTGGCAGCCCCTGCCCACCGAAAGCTTCTCCCTCAACGGCACCTACCTCCCGCCCTGGGACCGGGGCGTGCGCGTGGCCCTCGTAGCCCAGGGCGCCGAGGATACAACAGCGATGTTCAACAACTTCATCGTGCGCAACAAGCGGTAAGTCAGGTTTGCTAACAATGACAAGGCCCGGCCGTCCTCATGGATGGCCGGGCCTTTCGCTTTTACAATTTTCTACTGAACGTCATGCAGCGCGCAGCGAAGCATCTCGCGTGCCGAAGTAACTCAATCGTGAAACTGATTTGATTACTACTACACGCGAGATGCTTCGCTGCGCTCTGCGTGACGATTCTTCGATACTCTTATAGACCTAACAAACAGCAACGCCCGGCACAGATGTGTCGGGCGTTGCTGTTTTAAGAAAGGCGGCCGGCTAGCGGCGGTGCTTCTTCGATTTGCTTTTCGACTTCGAAGGCGTGCTCTTTTTTGAGGAGGATTTGTGCGAGGAGCTTTTCTTGGAAGACGATTTGCTTTTGCTGCTCTTGCTCTTCGATTTCGATTTGCTGGATTTCGAGTGCGACTCCGATTTAGCTTTGGACTTCGACTTGCTCGATTTGCTCTTGCTGTGCGAAGACGATTTGTGCGACTTCGACTTGCTGGACTTGCTGCTGTGCGACGACTTGTGCGACTTCGATTTGCTGTGGCGGGCGGCGCGGCGGGCTTCGGCGCGCGCCTCGGCCCGGGCTTCGGCGCGGGCCTCTTCGCGGCGGGCGGCGGCCCGGCGGGCAGCAGCGCGGGCAGCAGCGCGGGCTTCGGCGTGGCTGGCTTCGTAGCTGCGGGCGGTGCGGGCCGTGATGGTGGCCGACTCGTCGGTGGCCTCGGAGTAGTGGGCAGTGGCGTCGGTTTCGGGGGCGGCGGTGTTGTCGTCGGCGGCGGCTTTGGGGGCCTCGGTCACGATTTTCTTGCGGCGCACGGGCATCAGGAAATCGCGCTCGGCGCGCTCGCGGAGGCTCAGGTTCTCCTCGCCGGGGAGCTTCGTAACGGGTACTTGCTTCTCGTTTTGGGCTTGGGCACTGCTCCACGTAAGCAGGGCTAAAAGGACGACTAACAGATGCTTCATAAACGAATAATGTAAAACCAACAGAAGACAAATCTACTGTTTGACCCGTTTAAATGCAAGGCCAAAGTGGTTTTAAACGCTATAGGAGCCGTTTCCGCAGCCCAGCGGCCTATTTTACCCAGTTGACTGGCTACGGCGCCACCTGCAGCCGCCCCCCGGCCGCATGCGCCCCAAACTCGGGGGCGTACAGGCACTGCACCTGGCTGAGGCCGCCCGAAAAGTCGCCCGCCTGGCTGGCACGCAGCCGGTACTCGAAGACGTGGGTGCCGCGCGGCACTTCGCTCAGAAAAAAGTTCGTGGCCGCGTCGCGCGGACTTTCATAGTAACCCAGGCCGTTCTGGTAGCGGTAGCCGCTGGTTTGGCCGATGGGCTCGAGGCCGGCGGCGCGCTGGTCTTTGAGGTGCACGTATTCGAGGGCGCGGTCGGTGCGCAGCACGAGGCGCACCACCAGCGCATCGCCGGTTTTCAAGGGCGAGGCGGGTGTGAGCTTTTCTAGCACCGGTCCACCTGCCGTGCGGGTTTCGCGGTACAGCTCGCGCTCCAGGCTGAGCGGCGTGGCGGCGGGCGTCACCTTGTCCATGTCTTCAAAATACTGCCAGTAGAGCGCGCCCCAGGCCACGCCCGCGTCGGGCTTGGTCACGGTCACTTTGCCCTGGGCGGGCTGCACCTCAGCGGCGGGCCAACTGGTTTTGAAGTAGCCGGTGCCAGCCTGCGCCGCCTCGGGTTTCACGGCTCGACCGCCTACCGTGACTTGCAGCGGCTGGGTGGGAGCCAGCCAGTCGGAGCCGCGCAGCAGCAGGGCGTAGCAGGCGTCGGCGGTGGCGCGGGTGCTTTCCCAGCTGTGCGTCTGCTTCTGCTTAAGCAGCCAGAGCTTCATTTCGTCCACCGCCTTTTGGTCGTTTTTCACTTCATCAAAGGCTTCGATGAGCGTGGCCTGGGTTTCGGTGGGGGCTTCGCGCCAGTAGTAGCCCCCGCGCACTTCCTTCCAGTACATGCCCAGTTCGGGCGAGTGCAGGGCGTTTTCGCTCAAGGCGCGCAGCATCTCGGCAGCGGCGGGCGCCTTGGCATCGTGGCGGAACAGCACCAGGGCCGCCTGGGCCTGCAAGTAGCGCGTTTGGGCGGGCCAGTACTTAGCCGCCTGCTCGCGGTAGTAGGCGAAGGCGGTTTTGGCGCTGGCGGCCTCGGGCTGCTGGGGCCAGAAGCTACGGGCGTAGAGGGCCTGAATCTGCTCGTCGCCGAGGTAGTTGTCGGTCAGCTTCACGTTTTTGGTTTTGCGCAAGCGGGCGTAGTCGTCGGCCAGCTTGGCATCGAGGTAGCGCAGGGCATTCTGCAGGATGCCGCGGGCCACGTCGTCCTGGCTGGCATCGAAGGCGCTTAGCTTTTTCAGCTTGCCGAAGCCGGCCACGATGAGTTGGGTGATGTACCGGTCCTCGGGCATCTTCTCAAACCACGGAAACGCGCCGCTCTCTAACTGCATGCGCTGGAGCTTGAGCAAGGCGCGGCTGGTTTCGCCTTTGAGGCGGGTCTCATCAAACAGCTCGACGAGGCGGGCCAGGCGGGCGGTTTCGTTCTGGGCGTCGCGTACCCAGGGTGTTTCCTGGAGGAGCAGGTTTTTCAGCTCCTGGTTTTGGGCCAGCTTGCTTTCGAGGGCATTTTTCTGGGCGGCGGTGCCGCTTTGGGCCTGGCGCGTCCACTCGGCCAGCACGGTTTTGAAGCGCGGGTTGGCTCGCAGAATTTGAGCGGCCAGTAGGTTGGCGTAGAGGCGGCTGAATGTTTGCTCGGAGCACTCGTAGGGGTACTCCATGAGGTAGGGCAGGCTCTGCACGGCATACCAGGCGGGGTTGGCCGTCATCTCCAGCGTGAGCGAGTAGTTGCGCCGCGTGGGGCTGCTGGTGCTCGTGAGCTTGCTCAGCTCAAATGTGCGGCTGCCGGGCCCCACAATGGGCAGCGGAAGGCTCTCGGTGAGCAGAATGCGGTTGGGTAGCACCGGGAGGGTGTTTTCTTCGCCGTCGGAGAAAGTAGTTGTCAGTTGTCGGTTGTCAGTTGTCGGTTTCTTCCTTTTCTTGGTTTTTGGTGCCCTGCCTTTTTCTTCACTAACAACTGACAACGAAGAACTAGCAACTACTCGGTACGTCACGGCGGCCGGCGCAAAATCGGCCGGAATGCTGATTTCCCAACCCAGCGCGGCGCTCTGGTGCGCGGCGGCTGATACCGCCTGCTGCGCCGGGCCCTTTAGCAGCTGGCTGGTGAGGTCCTGGCCGGTGGCGGCGTCGAGCAGGAAAAGCTGGGCGGTGCCGCTGGTGGCGTGGTCGGTTAGGTTTGAGAACTTGGCGGGGAAGGTGAAGGTGTCGCCCTGCCGCAGGAAGCGCGGCGCGTTGGGCGTAATCTGAATTTCCTTTTGGGTGACGAGCTGCCGGGCCAGCTGGCCGCTGTGCAGTTGCTGGTCGTGGGCCAGGGCCAGCAGCTGCCAGCGCGTCACGGCCTCGGGCATCTGGAATTCGAGCACCACCTCGCCGTTTTTGTCAGTGCGCAGGGCTGGCTGCCATAAAGCTGTTTCGCGGAAGTCGCTGCGGGTGGGCACGGCGGAGAGGTCGGGGGCGCCACCAGCGGACACACCTGCGTCCTGAGCATAAGTTCGACCTGCTAAGACTTTTACCTCTTCATCCCTCTTGACAACTGGTGCAGTAAACCTCAATTTAGCTGCCATTGGCGCAGGAGCAGCCATCGTTTCATTCATCACCGCGTTACCGCGGACAGTCACCGTAACCACAGCTTTATCCTGTAGTTCTTCCTGGTCGGGAACTTCCTCCGCATATCTCTCCCAAGTCATTAACTGCGGGTAGCGCACACCAAGCAACATTCCAGCGTTTTCGCTACCGAACATTTCCTCCGAACTTATATCCCCGAACTCTCCCTGCCACCCAAACCGCGCCGGATAATACGCCGACCAAAACTCCAGCCCCATAAAGCTATGAGCCCGAAACACATCGAGGCTCTGGTCATAAAGCGTGGCTAATAGTTCGGCATCGGCAGGCTGGCCATTGGCCTGGCGGATGCTCACACGCCAGGTTTCCTTCTGGCCGGGCTGGAGCTTGTCGCGAAAGGTGGCGATGCTGAGGCGCAGCGGCTGCGGTTTCTCCGCTACCTGCACGGTGGCATCGTGGCGGTAGAGGCGGCCGTCGCGCACCTGCAGGGTGTGGATGTAGAGCGGGCTCAGGGCCGTGGCCGGGCCGCTCTCGATGCTCAGGCGGCGCTGCTCGTTGGCGCGCAGCGTCAGCCATTCGGAGCGTAGCAGCTGGCCCTCGCGCTCCACTTCCAGCAGGATGCGGGCATCGGTTTCGCTGCTGCCCAGCAGCAGGGTGGCGGGCTGGCCGGGCGCCACTGTATCGGCCGGGGCCACCACCCAATCGGGCGTGGCGTAGGGCACGGTGGCAGCCTGCGAGTCGTAGAGCGTGAAGTTGAGCCGGGCCGTGTCGGTTTCGGCCGCAAAGGCTTCGAGGCGGTAGCGGCCGGTGGGCAGGGCGGCCAGCGCGGCCTGCAGGTCGAGCACGGCGCTGGCCTTGGTGTCGAAGGGCAGCGTTTTGACCAATTCCGGCTGGGCTTCGTTCTCATCGGTTTCGGGCGCGGGGCCTTGCACGCCGGGCGGGTTGGGGCGGTAGCGGCGGGCCAGCAGGCGCAGGGTGCCGGTGGCGGGCAGGGGCTCGCCGGTGGCATTGGTACTTAACAGGCGGAAGGCGGGCAGCTGCTGCTTGTTGGCCAGTTCGGGGCCGGTGAGCTGCAGGCTGAGCGGGTTGCGGCCGATGGACACGCTGCGGGTGCCGGTGCGGGTTTCGCCGGCCGCATCGGTCACGTCGGCCGTGATTTCGAACAAGTAGCCCGGCTCCCAACGGCGGCCCGTGGGCTTGGGCACCAGCGGCGGCGTAAAAGTGAGGCTGAAGCGGCCCTCCGCATCGGTGGTGGCGGTGCCGTGGGCAATTTCCTGGGTGTTGCGGTTGGCGCCGGGCAGGTAGCGCCCACGTCCGCCGTAGCCGTAGTCGAACAGCGGGAACAGCTCGCGGCGCGTCACGCGGTAGCGCACGGTGGCGCCGTCGGTGGCCTGCCCGGAGTAGGCCCGGGCCCGCCCACCCACTGTGAGCGGCTGGCCCAGCTGCGGCCGGCCCGGCACCGAATCGAGCGTGACCAGGAAGGTGGGCCGCTTGTAGTCTTCCACCGCGAAGCTCAGGCTGCCTTGGTCAGTTTGCAATTGAAACTCCCCGTTCAGCAAACTCGTGGGCAACACCAGCGAGCCATTGAACGAGCCAAAATCAGAGGTGGTGAAATTCAGCGTCTGCACGGTTTGGCCGTTCACGTCGAGTAGGCGCACGCTCACCGGTTCACTTTTAAGCAAGCTAGCTTTTCCGCGTAGCGTTTCGGTCAGAATGCCCTTGAAGTACAGCGTCTGGCCCGGCCGATAAATGGCGCGGTCTGTGAAGAGAAAGGTGTGGCGCTGGGCCTGCTCAGGCTGGTCGTAGCGGCCCGGATAGTAATTGGTGTTGAGCGGCAGTAAAAGTGTATCGCGCCCGCGCCACATCCGCACATTGGCGAGTTGCTCACGGCCCAAGGCATCGTTGCCACTGTCCGGCCCGAGTATCTCCATTTCACCTGCTGCGCTGCTTTGGAGCACGGCGCCCAGCCGTTGCTCGTCACGCTCCCGCTCGCGGTTATATTTCCGAAACAGGGCCTGGCCGTGCACGTCAGCCAGCGGAGCGCCGCTCCGGCGACTGAGCACCAGCAGCGACGTATTACCGGTGCGCAACGCGGTTCGGTGCACCACGCTCAGCTCGCTCGCCCCCACAAACGCCGTGGCCGTGACGGCCCCCGACCGCGCCTCCAGCGGCTTCGCAGCGTGATTACTAACTATAATTAGGTAATTCCCAACGGGCAGCGCCGCGCCCGCCACCGCAAACTTCTGCTCCTTGTAATCTGGCGAATGCGCAGGCACCGGTACCGCCCAGGTAGCGGCCGGTGCGGCCCGCAAAGCCCGGGCGTAGCGCTGGGCAATGGTGCGGTTTCGCTCATCGTACTGCTTCGACTTCTCCCAATCCTTCAGCGCGATGCGGTAAGCCCAGGCGTGCAAGCCGGTCACATTGCGCGCCTTGAGGTCGAGTCGCCAGGGCTGGCCGGGCACCACCATTTCGGACGCTTCAAAGGCTACTTCCGGCTTTTCAATTTCCTGCTGCAGCTGCCGCGCCCGCGCCGCGCCGCGCGACTTCGGAAACCGGGCCTCGGCTTCTTTGGCCAGGCGCACGGCGGCCACGTTGTTGCCAGCTTCATGCAGGGCTTCGGCGCGGCGCGCCATAAATTCTGTGCTGATGGGCAGCGCCTTGTACGCTTCCGCCAGACGCTCCAGTGCCGGGGCGTACTGCGTGGCCAGGTCGGTGCCCTGCGTAATGCCGTGCAGGTAGTCGAGCCGTTGCAAATCCACATCAGCCAGCGCGGCCGGGTTTTGCGCCGCCAGCGGCAGGCGCGCTGCCGTGAGCTGCTGCAACAATCGCAACGCGTGATACTGCCCGTTGAGCGAGTCGCCGGCCGGAGCCGTCAGTTTCAGGACCGCAAACTCGGCCGCGGGGCCAAACAGTTCGGGTTGCGTGAGCTGAAACTGCTGCTCGGGCTTGGTCACGTACAGCTCCTGGTTTTGCAGGCCCTCGATGGCGCGCTGGGCCAGTAGGTCGTACAGTGTGGGGCGCAGCGCGCGGCCCTCGGCGTTGCCGCCGGTTGCAAGGTCGCCCAGCTGCGCCAGCGTGGTTTGAAGTTGGCGGCGGGGCTCGTCTTCCACCGATTGGTAGTAGTGCTGCACAACGGCCGTGCCCAGCCGGCCCATGTCCCAGGTAGCGAGGCCGGTGCCGGCAGCCGCCGGTTCCTGCTCTTCGGTGGTGGGCGTGGCGCCGGCGGTGCGCTGGTAGAGGCGGTAGCGGTTCTGGTTGAGGTAGTCGGTGTAAAGCTCAGCCAGCAGCGAGTGTAGAATGGGCCGGGCCGGGAAGGTGGCCGTTTTCACGTCGCGCTCCAGCAGGGCAATGCCTTTCTCTTCGGCATCTTCCTCCTTGGCCTCCAGCAGCCTGATTTTGTAAAGCAGCGCCCGTACGTAGGCGGGGTTGTCGCCCGTCTTTTTAGCTTGTTGGTAGATGGCCTCCACCAGCGGCGCGGCCGTGGCAGTCTGGCTTTTGGCCAGCAAAGCATCAATTTTTTTCCAGCGGGCGGCGTAGGAGCCGGGTGGCGGAGTGGAAGCAGAGTCGGCGCTGAACGTCATGAGCAGAAGCAGGCAGGCAGCGAGGAGAAAACGCATAGGCAGGAACAAGCCCCAATGCAGGGCTGAGGTTATAAAGATGCCCCACCGGGTTTTATTGCACATGCCCCAGACGTTTTCCGGCTTCTAATTCGTTGGCGCGTTCGGGCCGGCGGCAGCATTACCTTTGCATGGTATGTGCCCACCACAAGGCGGGACTTTTTTTCACTTTTTTACCCTTTCCAATTTTCCTCATTTTATGAAAAACCTTTTCTCTGCAATGCTACTGACTGGCCTCGCGGGCGCCGCTACCACCGCCCGGGCCCAGTCCACCGTTGAGTTCGGCCCGCGGCTTGGGCTAAACGTGTCGACCGTGAAGGAAAGCGGCACCCCCGACCCCGGCTCTGGATTCAGCCAGGAAACCAAGTCGATTGTGGGCGTGCAAGTAGGCGCCACCCTGAACGTGGGCATCAACGACAACTTCTCGTTCCAGCCGTCGCTGATTTACTCGCGCAAAGGCGCTGAATTCATCGGCAAGTCTGATTTCCCCTTCAACCCAGCCTACAAAACCAGCATCGAAGCCACGGCCACGCCCAAAATCGGCTACCTGGAACTGCCCCTGAACTTTGTGTACACCTTCGGCGGCCACGACGGCTTTCAGGTGTTTGCCGGGCCTTACGTGGCCATGGGCGTGAGCGGTGAGGGTTCGGCCAAGGCCACCATCAACACCAACGACCCCGACCTGCAGATGGCCTTGGGCGGCATGACCTCGTTTCCGGCCACCCTCAAAGTTGAATTCGGCGACAAGCAGAACGACAACGCCAATAACAACAACACCTCCACTAACCCCGGCACGCTCACGGCCACCATCACGGTGAAGCGCTTCGATGCCGGCCTCAACGCCGGCATTGGTTACCGCGTGGGGCCGTTTCAGGCACAGCTGGGCTACGGCCTGGGCCTC
This sequence comes from Hymenobacter properus, assembly GCF_015694735.1. Classification (GTDB taxonomy): domain Bacteria; phylum Bacteroidota; class Bacteroidia; order Cytophagales; family Hymenobacteraceae; genus Hymenobacter; species Hymenobacter properus. The sequence goes on from NZ_JADQDP010000003.1 coordinate 281,469, forward strand.
GTGAACTTTACCCCCAAGGACACCAACGGCAACGACACCGGCGCCAAGAGCTACAACCGCGTGTTTCAACTGTCAGCCAACTACTTCTTTGGCGGCAAATAATGGTTGAGAGTCATTGAGGCGCTGTCATCCCAAGCAAAGCGAAGGACCTGATTACGTTGAAACGAGAGCCGTTTTAACGTAATCAGGTCCTTCGCTTTGCTTGGGATGACAGACTAATAGGCTACTTAGGCGGCATTGGCGCTCTTCGTCACGCCGTTGCCCACGAGCACGGCTTCGGCTTGGGCCACGTGCCGCTGAATGTGCACCACCATAAACTCCAACTGGTCGGTGAGCCGAAACATGAGGAGCGGAAAAATGGCGTTCGGAATGCGGATGGCGTTGGCGTTTACCTGGCGGGCCAGCAGCACCAGGCGCAGCAGCTCGTCAATCTGGCGGCTGAATACCTCGGCCACCGTGCGCGGCAGCCGGGTGCCGGTGGGCGCGTAGCGCTGGGGCGACTCATACGTTTTGACGCTGACCGGCGCCCGCATGGCCTCAATAAACCGCCGGCCGATGTAGCCCGACTTAGCAAACGGCGCCGGCTTGGAGCCGCGGGCCTGCGCCTTGGCAATGCGGGCCGCAATGCTGGGCAGGTAATAGCCGCCCACAATGTTGAGGTGCTCCAGGCACTGGCCGGCGCTCCAGCGGCTGGGGCTGGGGCGGCGGTTGAGCTCCTCGGCGCTCAAAGGACGGAAACGCTGCTGCGCCACGACGCGCAACACCAGCAGGTCGTTGGTCAATTGGTCGAAGAAATCAGCGGTGGCGCGGACGGCAGCAGGCATGGGCGCAGGAACTAACGAGCCGTAAACATACAATTTAGCAATCGATTCAGACCACTGGCGGCCGCAATACCTCTGCCTTCGCTTAGGCAATTGGCCGGCACTAGGTATCTTGGCTGCATGGGAAAACACCGTTTCTTACTTCAGAGTGCCGTGGCGGCGCTATTGGCGGCCCCTGTGGCCGACGCCGTGGCCCAGGCCGTGCCCAACCCCGGCGAGCGGGTGGAGAGCCTTGTCACCTTCGGCGCGCAGTCGGACAAGCAGTGGGGCGATGATGATTTCAGCCAGACTTTCTTCTTTTTGGTGCCGGAAAACCAGCGCACTCCTGTCTACATCCGCGTGTGGGACCCCGACTGCGGGGGCAAGAACGACGACCTGAAAGGCCCCGCCAACACCACGACTTCGTTTAGCCTGTACGGTGGTGCGGGCACTTTCAGCGGCCCCCAGGCCCGCGAACCGCGCCCCACCAACCCCGTGCCGCCGGGCCGCCTGCTCAAAACCGTCACTTTCGGCGCCGATGCCAAGTACGACGGCAAGTGGTACACCTTTGGCCCTCTCAACCCGCTGGAGGGCGAAAAGGTAGACGAGTTCAAAGGGCACGTTTTCAAGCTGGTGGCGCGCGGCCTGAGCGGCAACGACGGCAACCTGTACCGCTACTTTTTTAGCACCAGCCCCACCGCCAACGTGTCGGTAGAAGGCGGTAATGCTTTCACTTACGAGTACTGCTTCCGCCTGCCGGCCACGGCCAGCAAAACCACCGTGCACCTCTACCCTTTCGTGAATGACAAGGTGGTGAGCATCAAGCAAAGCAACTACGACGTGGACAACGCCGCCACGCTCAACGTGTTCAGCATTGCCAAAAACGGCCAGCCCGGCGCCATGAGCGGCGACGGCGTTTGGACCAGTAGCACCCTGCCCATTGCCGACAAAGAGCACGGCCTCAGTCTCGATTTCCGCCTGACGTCGACCAAGCCCGCGCCCAACGACATGGTAATGTATGTGACCGACCAGTACGACACCGCCCTGCCCTTCTTCGCCATTCCGCTAGGAGGTCCCCCTCGCTATCAATACGATATCAAAGTGAAGGTGCATCGGTAGAGAGGGAGATGGCAAGAGGGGAAGAAGGTGAGGTTAAAAAATGGGAGGTGGGTGTTTTGCCTGTTAATACAAGCAGAACTCCTACCTCCCATTTTCCCATCTTCCCCTCTTCCCTTCTCCCTATTTCCCCCTCTCCCCTACTCGTCCTTTTCGCCGTCGCGGCCGGCGTTGCGGCGGGGCGAGCCGTGGTCGGCGTCGTTGGCATCGCCGGAGCGGTTTTCTTGCCGGGCCTCCTGGCCGTAGTTCTGGGCGCGGTCTTCGTGGCGCTGCTCGCCCTGGGCGGGCGAGCCGGTGCGGCTGCCGGGCTGGCTGTCGTCGTAGGCGTCGTTGTAGGAGCCGCCGCGCGAGCCAATGCCCTGGCTGGCGTCGCCTTTGTTAGCCTCGGGGTTTTGGGCGTAGCCGTTGCGGTCGTCGCCGGTGGCAAAATTGGGCGTTTCGCGGAGCTGCTCACGGCCCCGGTCGCCGTAGCCCTGGCTGCTGGCGGGGCGGTGGCCACCGATTTCGGGGTCGGCGGGCGCGGAACCAGCGGAGGGGGCCACCTGCTGCTTATCGGCTGGCGCGCCGGGCGTGGGCATGTAGTTTTCGGTTTGGTTGCGTTGGTCGGGCTGCACGGTGGCACCTGCTTGAGGCGCAGCGGTGGCGGTGCTCTGCCCCCGTAGCGAGGTGGTGCCGTAGTTGTCGGCGTAGCCGCTGTCGTTGCCCTGGGGCGAGCCGTTGTCGTTGGGCAGGGTTCGGCCCGCGCCAAAATTTTGGTTCACCGGAGTACCGGTTTCGAAGCCATATTGGGTGCGTGAGTCGGGCCGCTCGTCGCGGCCGTCGTAGGCGCGGTAGGCGTTGTCCTGCGGGCCGGGGGCGCCGGGGCCGCCGTAGTACCGGTCTTCGGCAGTGTTGTGGGGCTCGTAGTCGGCCAGTCGGTTTTGGTTGCCGAAACCGCCGTGGGTGGTGCCGCCCAAGTCCTGCGCGCCAAATTCGCCGCGGCTGGCGTCGCTGTCCTGGTTGTCGCGGCGGGCCTGGTCGTGGTAGCTGCCCTGGGTGCTGTTGCTGAAATTGCCGCCGTAGGCACCTTCCGGGGCTACGTCGGCCGGGTCGGCTTCTTTGTTTTCCTGCGTTTGGGGGTTGGCCTCGACGGCGCCCTTGCCCATGCTGGTTTCCGACGCGGCCAACGACTCGCTCGACGCCGGAGCGGCGGGGCTGCTCACGTCGGGCGTGGCCGTAGCACCACCTTGCTGCTGGGGCGGCCCGCCGGGCAACCCTACCCCGGCGCCCGGGGCGGTGTGCTGCGTGGCCGTGTTGCCCACCGGTCCGTCGATGCGGTTGCCGGCGATGTCGTTGGGCTCGGTGTTCAGGTTCAGTTGCTCGTTGTCCATGGGTGGCGCGGGGGCGGAAAGCGTGAGAAATAAACTCCTCGTCTATACGCGCCGGTTAGTTGGTTGTTTTCGGCGGTCCGGCGCCGGCTCGCATTTCGGGCGGCGCAGCTTTGGTTCATTACGCCCATTTTACCTTTGCCCGGCCTGAGCCTTGTCTCGGCACCGGCTTTTATTCCCGGTCATTCACTTTTATCCCTACGCACATGCTTACCGGCACCGTCAAATTCTTCAACGACACCAAAGGCTTCGGCTTCATCATTGCCGACGATAACCAGGAGGAAATCTTTGTTCACCAAACCGGCCTCATCCACGAAATTCAGGAGGGCGACCGGGTGCAGTTCGACATCAAAGCCGGCAAGAAAGGTCCCAACGCGGTGCAAGTCACGCGCATTCAATAGCGTAGGAGCAAGCCCAATTCCGGTCATGTTGAACACAGCCAACATGGCCTTTAAACACGCGTCGTCTTAGCTTCATCGGCCACCAAAAAGCCGGCCCCGCATTGCGCGGGGCCGGCTTTTTGGTTTGCTCTTTTAGGCCTTACTTCTTCTCTGTGTGCTTTTCCACGCGCACGCCCATGGCCATGAGGCCCGGCAGCTGGTCTTGGCGCATGTACTGCTCCAGCGTGAGCGTGTACTGGCCCGCCTTGGAGAAATGCCGCTTGGGCAGGGCCAGAAACTGGATGTCGTAGATGTCGCCGGTGCCGCTGCCTTTGGGCTCGCCGGTTTTGGGGTCCATCAGCAGCATCTGGTGCAGGCCGGGCTGGCCCACCGGGCCGCCGGGGCCGGTGAGGGTGTGCTTCACATAAAGGTTGTAATACCTATACACGGAGGCGTAGCGCACGTTGAAATGCACATCGTACACGGCTGTCGTGTCCTCAATAGTGAAGGAGAACGACGGCTTCTGCTGCACGTCCCAGGAGTTGTTGGCAAAGTCGATGTTCTGCTCGAACACCCGGTTGGGGTCGCAGGCCGAAAGTACGCAGAGCAGCACGGCCACCACGGCCGCCCGGAAAGCAAAACGCTGATTCATAAAGGGAGTTGGCATTCGAAAAAACAACACGGCCGCGGGCCTAAGCGCCGGCCGGCGCCGGAGCGGAGGTCGCACCGCCTTCGCCGGCCGGGCCCCGGCCACCGCGCCGGTTACGGCCACCGCGCCCCTCGCGGCGTTCGCCACTGCCTTCGCCACGCGGCTCGCTGCCTTCGCGGCGGGGCCGGGGCTCGCCGCCTTCGGCGTTGGGCCGACGGTTGCGGCCGCCTTCGGGGCGCGGGGTGGCGCCGGTGGGAGCGGCCCCGTCCTTGGCGTCGGCAGGGCGTTGCGAGTCGCTCCGGCCGCGGCCGCCGCGGCGGTTGAGCGGACGAGCGGCGGCGCCGCGGCGGCCACGCTGCTCGGGCGTATCGCCCAAAGCGGGCACGGGGTTATCGGGGTCGCCGGGGCCGGGGCTGGTCATTTGCTCGGGCGGGCGGGGGCCGCCGGGCGCGACACCAGCCGGGCGGCGGCCGTCGCGGCCCGGCCGGCCTTCGCGGCCTTCCCGGGGCGGGCGGCCTTCGCGCGGCTCACGGCCTTCGCGGGGCTGTTCTGTGCCAGCTTCTTGCGCAGCGCGGGGCTCCCGCTCGGGGCGGGGGGCACGGGGTTCGCGCGGCTCGCGGCCTTCGCGTGGCGCTTTGGCTTCGGCAGCTTCGCCGGAGCCAGCGGCTTCTTTGTCGCCTTTGCCTTTTTTGCGCTTGCTGCGCTTGCTGCTGGTCTTGATTTTGTCGTCGAGGCGGTCGAGCGAGCCCTCCACAATGGCCGACACTTCGGGTGCGGGGGCTTCTTCGCGCGGGGGCAGCAGGCTCTCGATGACTTCGCCGCGCTTGTTCATGTCCAGCAGCTCGCGCACGCGGGCCGTGTCCAGCATCACCCAGTTGTTGTCGCCCTTGAAGGCAAACCACATGCGGCGGCGGAAGATGTCCGTTTTCTGCAGAAAGGCCTCGCCCTTGCTGGTTTTGAGCGGGCGCTGCACCTGCGGGATGTCCTTCAGCGCGTCGAGGTAGGCGTCCAGCTCGTAGTTGAGGCAGCACTTGAGACGGCCGCACTGGCCGGCCAGCTTCTGGGGGTTGAGGCTGAGGTTCTGGTAGCGGGCGGCGGTAGTACTCACCGTTTTAAAGTCGGTGAGCCAGGTGGAGCAGCACAGCTCGCGCCCGCAGATGCCGAGGCCGCCGATGCGGCCGGCTTCCTGGCGCAGCGAAATCTGGCGCATCTCCACGCGCACCCGAAACTCGTCGGCCAGGCGGCGGATGAGCTCGCGGAAATCCACCCGGTCTTCGGCCGAGTAGTAGAACAGGGCGCGGGTGCGGTCGGCCTGGTACTCCACGTCGCTGAGCTTCATGCGCAGGCGCAGCTCGCTCACCACGGCGCGGGCCCGGAACATGGTGCCGGTTTCGAGGTCGCGCACGGCCTGCCACCGCTCTTCGTCGTCGGGGGTGGCAATGCGCAGGATGCTGCGGATTTCCTTCGAGTCGGTGGGCACTTTCTTTTTGCGCATCTGCAGGCGCACCAGTTCGCCTTTGAGCGACACGTGGCCGAGGTGCCAGCCCGAGCCGGCGGCGTCTACCACCACGGCGTCGCCCGTCACGAGGGGCAGGCGCTGGTCGTTGCGCATAAACTCTTTGCGGCCGCCCTTGAAGCGGACTTCGACAATGTCAAACCCGGCAAATGAGTCGGGCACCTCCACATCCTGGAGCCAATCAAACACATTGAGGCGGGTGCAGCCGGAGCTACAGCCCCCTTTGGAGCCGCAGCCGCCTACTTTGGTGGTGCCGCAGCCCCCACCGGTGGAACAAGTTGAACAAGCCATCTGGCTGAGAATATATAGTTGAGGGAAAACGGCGTCAGCGCCCGGTTTTCCACGAAAATTCGGTTACTAGCAAAGATACGCAATTAGTAGAGGGCGTTTTTGGCGGGCCATGTAGAAGGGGTAATTCGCTTGCGCAACACGCTTCGCGCCTTAAGCACTGCGGTGGGTACTCAACGTGTATAATTATTACAATAGTTTATTAAACTGGCACTTACAAAATTTTGTCATTTATTTCAATAAAAATCAATGATATGTGGGCCTATTACTTCAAATCGGCATTTTGGTTAAATTATTTTCAACCTTCACAATAATTGATGATGCAATTCGCAATTGCAGCTCTATATATTCGCCCATCCTTCACCAAACCTTCATACCACAAAAACCCTATGAACAAATTCAAACTTCTGCCCCTGATTGCGCTGGCCGGCGCGGCTCTATCCGCCACATCGTGCAGCAAAAAAGAAGAAGCGACCGTGGCTACCCCCGCAGCCGTTTCGCAAGAGGTCAAGGCCCAAATCCAAGCCCTGGGCTTTGGCACGCAAGACGTGAAAGCCGTGGACGGCGGCTACGTGGTGGAGGGCGACATGCTCCTCACCAATGAGCTGCTCGCCAGTGCCCCCGGCTACTCTACCCTGCGCGTGGGCGACGTGGAGCAGTACCGTACCACCAACCTGGTGGGCAACCTGCCGCGCGTCATCACCGTGAGCATCAGCAGCTCGTTCAACTCCTATTACGTGCAGGCCATCGATGAAGCCATCCGTCGCTACAACGCGGAAGGGTTGCGCATCACCTTCCGCCGGGTGTCTTCGGGGGCTGAAATGCCCGTGAAGTATTCGTCTAACCTCGGCCCGGGCGTGCTAGGCCAGTCGGGCGGCTTCCCCAGCGGCGGCAACCCTGCACCTGGCTTTACGCTGGTCCCCAACGTGATTAACAGCTCGAACGTGAACTACATCGCCACCATCATGGCGCACGAGATGGGCCACTGCGTGGGCATGCGCCACACCGATTACTACAACCGCGCCTATAGCTGCGGCGGCAGCGCCTCCAACGAAGGCGCCAGCACGGTGGGTGCCATCCTCATCCCCGGCACGCCCTCCACGGCCGAGCCGAACTCCTGGATGCTGGCTTGCGTGGGCAATGGCGTAAACCGGCCCTTCACCACCAACGACCGCACCGCTCTAAATTACATCTACTAGCTTCGGTTAGTAAGTGGCAAAAAGCCCCGGCTCGCATGAGCCGGGGCTTTTTGTTTGGCTTATTTTCCAGGAGGCGAGGCCCGTCTGTCATCCGAAGCATTCAGCGCATCAAGCGAAATGCTCCGGATGACAGCCTATTGCACCACCATTCTTATTACCTGAGTGGCCTGCCCTTGGGCCTGCATGCGCAACAGATACATTGCCGGACGCAGTCCACTGGTATCAAGCTCATTGATTTGGCCATCAATGCTCACCGTGCGCTGAATACGCCCCAATAAGTCGTAAATCTGCACCGTAACCGGGCCGGTTGTGTTGGCTACCAGGTAGAGCGGCTGGCCGGCCGTGACCGGGTTGGGGTAGGCCTGCACCTGGCCGGCCGTCAGCAGGAAGGCTTCCTCAACGTTGCTGTAGAATTGCTGGCCGGCTACATTATCGAGCCGCACACGGTAGTGGTAGCGGCCGGCGGCTGAAGGCTGGTCGGTGAAGGTGAACGTGGGGCTGCTGACCGGGCTGATGGTTTGTTCCGCCGCGAAGCTGCCATCGGGCCGCTGGCGCTCCAGCGTGGCCGACTGTAGGCGGTACACAGTGCCGAGCACCACATCAAAGCGAATGGTTTCATCGATTAGTTGCCGCGCCAGGAAGGAACGGAAATAACAGGCCGTGCCCTGCGTGGTGTAGTTGATGGTGGCGCCGGGCTGGCCCACGCGCCCGCCTACCACGGGCGCCACGGCGAAGTACAGCGCCGGAAGCTGCGCGCGGCTGAGCACCACGGCCGTATCAGTGGTTTGGAGCAGCGGCTCCAGGTACGCGGCGCCTAGCTGATACACCTGGTAGCGGGCCACGCCCGGGATGCGGGGCCACTGCAGCAAAGCCTCCTCGGCGCAGGCGTAGCCAACTTGCAGAGCCGGGGCGCGGGCAATGCTGAAAGTATCCGTCACGAACTCATTGCCGCCGCTCACCAGCCGCAGCTGGGCCAGGGTGGCGGTATCGGGCACGGCCCAGGTGGTTTTAGAGTCGCTCAGCGGCACCGCCGAACCTACCACACGCCAGCCGGCGCGGCCTACGGGGCGGTAATCGAGGCGGGCGGTGGCGCCGGCCGGGCCGCTCCACTGCCAGCGCAGGGTGGCGGGGCCGGGGCGCAAGTTGTCGGGCCGTACGGGCCGGGTCCAGGTGAGGCTTGGGGCACTGAACTCGTAGGCCAGGCTAAAGGCCTGTGGTCCCTGTGGCACGGCGTAGCCGCGCACATGCAACTCATAGACGCCGGCAGCAGGCAGCGTGAGGGTAATTTGCTCGGCGTTGTTGCGGTGGTCGGGACGGCGGCGGGCGGGGCGGGCCAGCGAGTCGGCGTTGGGGTAGGCGCTGAGTGTCCAGGGCAGCCAGCGCTGGCCGGTGCCCACGGCCACCAGCTCCAGGTCAAGGTCGTTGACGAGGGCCGTAGCGGCGTTGGCGGCCGCAGCGGGGTCGCTCCACACAAGCGTCGCCTTTAGCTGCTGCTGGCCGGCAGGCACAGTGAAACGGAATACCTGGTCGGTGCCCTGGGTGGCGTTGCCGCCAAAGAACTGGCCGGCGCGCATCGCATTCACTGCTCTCAGCGCATCGAGCTGGCCGAAGCCGCTGGCGTAGTCAACCTCCGCTGCGCCCAAGTCGTCGGCACTGTTCAGGAGAACGGCTTTCACGAGGGCGGCGGGCGGCAGGGCACCGGCGTGCTGGTCGCGGTACTGCTGCTGCAGCAGTATGCTGGTGCCCGACACCAGTGCGGCGGCCTCGGAGGAGCCGCCTTCGCCGTAGGCCACCAGCTCGGGCTTGAGGCGGCCGTCGTAGGCCGGGCCGCGCGAGCTCAGGGTGGCCACCTGCCCGCTGGGGTCGGTGGCCCCCACAGTCAGGGTGTTCTTCGACATTTTGAACTGCCCGCTAAGGTTGGCATACCCCGCCAGGCCCTGATAGGGGCCGCTGGGGCTGGCCGAAGTGCCCACGTTGCCTGATGAAAACACGTGCAATAGCTCGGTCAGCTGCCGGGTTTGCTGGTCGTAAGCCTGTGCTTCGAGGCCGTAATAATTCTCAATACCCACCCCATAGGAATGGTTTTGCACCGAAATACCGGCTTGGGTGAGCTGAGCCGCATCATCGGGCAGCAGGCGGGCGAAATCAGACGTAGCCAGCCGCACAGCGCGGGCCGCGCCCCGGCCCAGCACATCGGAATTGCCGGCCCCGCCGAGCAGGGTGGCCATGGCCGTGGCGTGGTCGGAAGCAGGCTTGGCAAACGCGGCCGGATTTACAGCGCGGCCTTTCAAGTCAATATCCTCGGGGTCGAAAGCACCTTCCTTTACCGATGCCGTGAGGCCCTGCCCGGTGAGGCCGGGAAAACGAGCGTGCACCGCCGAAATGGCATTCACCGCAATATCAGAGTTGCTGAGGCGGCGCTCCTCGTGAGCGCGACGGTCGGCCACGTCCACAAATTCTACACCCGGGGCAGCGGCCAGCTGCGCCGCCGTGAGGCCGCTCACCGTGAGCGTGCGGCCGTCAGCATTGGCTGGCCCGACCTCCGCGGCGGGCTGGTGCTGCCGCGCCCAGTGGCGGAAGGCCGCGCCGTCGGCTACCCGCACACGCAGGAGGCGCGGCGCATTGGCCATGGCTTGCAAGCCGGGGGCGAGCTTGCTGACGGGTGCGAGGCGGGCGGGCGGGGCCTGTGCCCATAGTAACTGAGGCAGCAACAGCAGCGCAAGCAGCCGAGACGAATGGCGTTTCGCGTTGGTGCTTGGGAAAGGCCGCATAGGCGAAAGGGTGATTGTAGAGTAGTGGAAAGGATGCTTGCCAAATATACTGATGCCCGGTGGAGGCGAGGAGCCTGGCAGAAGCCATGGTCTATTCACTCTACGAAATGCGGCCCTAGCCCTATTTAATTAAGCGAATAGTTGGTCCGTCCGTGACGTATAGGCCGCCGCTGGCGTCTACCACAATCCCGAAGGGCCCGACAAAACGCGCCGCTGGCCCGGGACCATCCTCCTGGCCGGCACGCAGCACGCTACCGGCTAGCGTGGACACTTCGCCAGTGGGCGAGATTTTGCGGATGGTAGCATTGAGGTGGTCGGCCACATACACATTGCCGATGGCGTCTACTGCCACGCCGGTGGGAAACAGGAATCGGGCGGTGGATTGGGGGCCGTCGGTGCCCCCGTGGCGGCCGGCCTGGCCCGCCAGTGTGCTAACCGTGCCATCTGGCGCAATTTTGCGAATGGTGTGGTTGCCGTTGTCGGCCACGTAGAGGTTGCCCGCGCCATCAAGCGCCAGGCCAGCCGGGTGGTAGAACCGGGCGGCAGTTCCCACTCCATCGGCGCTGCCCTTGTGCCCGCTGGCCCCCGCCAGCGTGGTGACGCTGCCCTCGGGCGTGATTTTGCGGATGGTGTGGTTTTCGGTATCAGCCACAAACACGGTGCCGTTAGCATCCACCGCCACCCCGTGGGGGCGGCGAAACGCGGCCGCTGGGCCACGGCCATCAACGCTTCCTTTGCGGCTGGGCGTACCGGCTATGGTAGTAACGACCCCGGTGGGCGAAACCCGCCGGATGGTATGGTTGTCGGCATCGGTCACGTAGAGGGCGCCGTCGGCAGCCAGCGCAAGGCCTACGGGGTGGAAAAAGCGGGCAGCCAATGCGGCCCCATCGGCACTGCCTTTGCTGCCGGTAGCCCCTGCCAGCGTGCTCACGGTGCCTGTTGGCGCGATTTTGCGAATGGTTTGATTTTCCTCGTCGACCACGTACAGGGTTCCATCGGCAGCTATTGCCAGCCCCATGGGATAAGCAAACCGTGCTTTGGTACCCACCGCATCAACGCTGCATTTTTCGGCCGCGCCGGCCAGCGTGCTTACCTCAGCCCGCGAAGTGTAGGGAGCTTCCTTGCCGGGAACGAACAGAATGACCTGGGCTTTAGCCCTCACAACTAGCTGCAGAAGCAGTAGCATTGCACACCAGTGCTTCCAGCAAAGCCTCATGAAGATGAAAAGTAAGCGTTAGCCAAAAGTATTCTTTCCAACGCAAAACGCCCCGACCAAACCGGCCGGGGCGTTTCTTAGGTTTTTAAAGCTACTCGCGGGCCTACGCGCCCGGCTTCAGCACCACTTTGGTGCAGTTGTCTTTTTTGTGACGGAAGATGTCGTAGCCGTGCGGGGCCTGCGAGAGCGGCAGGCGGTGCGAGATGATGTCATCCAAGCGCACGTCGCCATCTGACACGTGCTTCAGCAGGCGGTCGATGTGCTTGTGGGCCGGAGCCTGGCCGGCCTGGATGATGATGCCTTTGTCAAAAATCTGGTGGATGGGGAAGTTGTCGTAGGGCGAGGAATACACGCCCAGGATGGACACAAACCCGCCCCGGCGCACAGCGCTGAAGCAGGCTAGCATCACCTTGTCGGAACCTTTCTCGATGTTAATGACGGCCTTGGCGCGGTCGGCCAGGTTGCGGTCGGGCTCGAAGCCCACGGCCTCTACCACTACATCGGCGCCATAGCCGCGGGTTTTGCTGCGGATTTCATCCACCACCTGGTCGTGGCTTTCCCAGAGGATGCCTTCGGCGCGGGCAGCTTTGGCAGCCAAGTTGAGGCGGTACTGCTGGGTGTCCACAATCATGACGCGCGAAGCACCGCGCAGCCAGGCCGATTTCGCAGCCATGATGCCCACCGGGCCCGAGCCGAAGATGGCCACCGTTTCGCCGCCCTTCACGTTGGCCCAGTCGATGCCGGAATAGCCCGTCGGGAAGATGTCGGTGAGGAACAGCACCTGCTCGTCGGTCAGGTTATCGGGCACTTTACGCGGGCCGTAGTCAGCGTAGGGTACGCGGGCGTACTCGGCCTGGCCACCGTCGTAGCCGCCGTAGAGGTCGGTGTAGCCGAAGAGGGCGCCGCCTTTTTCGGTCATCAGGCCGCCTTCAGGGCCGTAGTGCTCGGGGTTGGAGTTTTCGCAGTGGCCGGGCAGGTCGTGGTTGCAAAACAAGCAGTGGCCGCAGGCAATGGGAAACGGTACCACCACCCGGTCGCCGCGCTTCAGGTTTTTTACGCCCTTGCCCACTTCCTCCACAATGCCCATGAACTCGTGGCCGAGCGTCATGGGCCGGGGCTGCGGAATGCTGCCGTTGTAGATGTGCAGGTCGGAACCACAAATGGCCGTGCTGGTCACGCGGATGATGGCGTCGCGCGAGTCCTGGATTTCGGGGTCGTCAACGTTGTCGACCCGCACGTCGCGGGCACCGTGAATGCGTAGAGCTTTCATGAAAAAGGGGTTGGAAGTGGAAAGGAATAACTTCCATTCCTAACGGCCCCGCTTTCTCAGGGGTTACCGTTACTTTCCATCAATATGAGTCAATCTCAGCATTATCCCGCCCTATTGCAGCTGATACACAGCCACACCGGCCGCCGTGAAAATGTAGCCGTAGGTTTCGCCCACCAGCACCTGCCGCACGGCCGCAGGGTCGAGGCCGGCGGGCAGTGGCACGCGGCGCTCGGTCAGATTGTAGAGATGGAAAAAATGTAGTGCACCGGCGTCGAGGTAATACAGTTCATCTCCCCGAAAGCCAATAAAGCTCAGCCCGGTGAAAGGCAGCTTTTTCTTGTAGTTGCCGAGGTTGTCGAACACATAGATGCCCGTGCTGCGGTCCACCAGATAGATGTTGTTCTGGTACTGGCGCAGGAAGCGAAAGTCGGGTCGGGAGCGGCCAATCAGCAAATCGAGCGGCGTATTCTGCACCATGCGCAGGGCGTTGGGGTCGAAGGCGCGCAATACGAGGTTGCTTTCATCGAGCAGCCAGATGCGGTTGTCGGGCGCCAGCGTGGCCGCCCGAATGGTGCCGTCCACGTAGTCGGCCAGCCGCACCTCACCAATGAGCGCCAGGAACCTATCAAGCAGAATGAGCTGCTGCCGGTCGTCGTTGAATACCAGCGTGGTGGTCACATTCCAAGCCTCTACCTGGGCCACGTGGCCGGGCTGGGTGGGCGCGTAGGTGTTCAGCGGCAGGCCCTCCGGGCCGTACTGGCGCAGGTTGTTGTCGGCATCGGCCACGTACAGCGCCCCGCGCCGGTCCAGCGAGGCCGCGCCGGGGTTGGGCAGCTTAATGTCGCGCAGCAGCTTCCAGGGCGCGGCCGTAGGGGCCGGGCCGGAGTCAAGCGGTGGCGCGGGGGCCGGCGTTACCGGCGACACAACTTGCTGAGAGGCCGGGGCCGTGGAGGCAGCCGAGGGGACAGTAACCTGGGCGTGAGCTAAGTTCACAGTCAAGAACCAAGAACCAATAGCCAAGAAGGCGCGGCACCTAAACTGCCCACCGTTACTGCTCAAAATGCCGCAAAGCCAGCTCGTTGCCATCATACACGCCATAGCTGCAATAATTGACCCATTCGCCTAGGTTGATGTAGCGGCTACCGGGCCCCACTTCTACGTCGAGCGGCAGGTGGCGGTGGCCAAACACGTAATAGTCGTGGTGAGAACGGGTTTCGACTTCGCGGCAGTATTGCAGCAGCCATTCTTCGTCGCCAAAATACTTGGTGTCGTCCTTGCCGGCCTGCATGCGGCTGCGGCGGCTCCAGCGGTTGGCCATGCCGATGCCGAAGTTGGGATGTAGCCGTGCAAACAGCCACTGCGCAATGCTCGACGTAAACACCTGCTTCAGGGCCTTGTAGCTGTAATCCTTAGGGCCCAACCCATCGCCGTGCCCGATGTGGAACAGCTGGTTGCCGATGCGCTGCGACACTTCGCGCCGCAGCACCGGAATACCCATTTCCTGCGTGAAGTAGCCGAACATCCACATGTCGTGGTTGCCGGTGAAGATGGTGATGGGCATGCCCGCGTCCGTCAGCTCGGCCAGCTTGCCCTGCAGCCGGATGAAGCCGCGCGGCACGGCGTGCTTATACTCAAACCAAAAGTCAAACAAGTCGCCCAGCAGGTAGATGGCCGCCGCGTCCTGCGCCACCTCGTCCAGCCAGCGCACGATGCGCCGCTCCCTTGCCAGTGAAGCCGCCGCGTTAGGCGCGCCGAGGTGGAAGTCGGAGGCGAAGTACACCTTCTTGCCGGGCGGCAACGCAAGGTCGGGCAGGGTATGGGGTTGCTTCATTCGGTTTAATCAGGTCTAAAGAACGTCATGCCGAGCGCAGCCGAGGCATCTCGCGTGTGGCAGTAATTAGTTTCCCGAGGCGAGATGCCTCGGCTGCGCTCGGCATGACATTCTCTTACGTTCTCTCTAACGGCTACTCCTCTTCCAGCAAAAACAGCGCAATGCGGCGCGGGCCGTGCGCACCCAGCACCAAGGTCTTCTCAATGTCGGCCGTGCGGCTGGGGCCGGTGGTCAGCGACACCATCGACGGCAGTTGGGCGCCGTAGCGGCGTTGCATCAGTTGCAGCGCATCGCCAATTTCGGCCACCACTTGGCTGGGCCGGGCCAGCACCAGGTGCTGGTCGGGGTAAATGCTCAACCGGCGCCCGCTGGCCGTGGCGGCCGACACCAGCACGCTGCCCGCGCGCGCCACCAACGCTTCGCAGGAAGTCAGGCTCAAGTCGGCTTGCTCAATAAATTCCATTTCATCGGCCCGAAACGCCACGCCGGCTTCGGCCAGCAGTGCCTGCATGGCTGGCTCCCACACGTAGGGCGCGCCCACCTGCTGCCGTTGCCGAAAACCCGCCAGTTGCGCCGCCAGGTGCGCCAGCGACTCGCAATAGTAAAACTCCCCACCTACCCGCTGGAAGCTTTCGGCAAAGGCCACCACCGGGTCGGGGTCGTTCAACGGTGGGTGCACAGGCGTAGTGAAGTCGGGCCGGGGCGGCAGCGCCGCTGGCCCCGCCGCTAGGCCTTGGCGGATGCGGGCCAATACAGCATCGCGGGATGATTCGGACATAAGACAAAAGTACCGGTGGGGGAAATAAAAAAGCCAGCCCTACGCAAGGACTGGCTTTTCTTCTCAAATCAAACAGGCTCGACTACCCCGCCACGGCGCTGCCGCTGGCGGCGGGCGCCTCGTTGCTGCGGTTGTCATCGATGCCCGGCAGCTTCAACTCAGGTAGGTCGTTGAGCAGGCCACCAGCAGCGTGCTCACCCTTAATCTCACTGGCAGTTTCGCTGCGGTCGGTGCCTAGCATGTGGGCCTGGTAAGTGGTTTGCGACTCGAAGGGACGCTTGCCCACCAAGCGCTCCAGGTCGTCCTGCAGCAGCACCTCTTTCTCCAACAGCTCCTTGGCCACCACTTCCAACTCGTGTCGACGCTCGGTCAGCAGTTCCTTGGTGCGGATGTAGGCCTGCTCGATAATGTTGCGGATTTCCTCGTCGATGATTTGAGCCGTGGCTTCCGAATAAGGCTTCGAGAAGCCGTACTCGTTCTGCCCCTTCGAATCATAGTAGGAGATATTGCCCAGCTTGCTGTTCATGCCATAGATGGCCACCATCGACTGCGCCGTTTTGGTGATGCGCTCCAGGTCGCTCAGCGCACCGGTCGAAATCTTGCCGAACACCAGTTCCTCGGCGGCACGGCCGCCCAGCGTCATGCACATCTCGTCGGTCATCTGCTCCACGTTGTAGAGGAACTGCTCCTTGGGCAGGTACTGCGCGTAGCCCAGCGCGGCCACGCCGCGGGGCACGATGCTCACCTTCACCAGCGGGTCGGCGTGCTCCAAGAACCAGCCCGCAATAGCGTGGCCGGCCTCGTGGTAGGCCACAATTTTCTTTTCCTCGGGGCTGATGATTTTGTTCTTCTTCTCCAAACCACCAATCACACGGTCGATGGCATCAGTGAAGTCCTGGTTGGTGATGAACTTCTTATCGCGGCGGGCGGCAATGAGGGCGGCCTCGTTGCAGACGTTGGCAATTTCGGCGCCGGCAAAGCCCGGCGTCTGGGCCGAAAGACGCTTGGCATCCACATCGGGGCCCAGCGTGAGCGGCTTGAGGTGCACCTGGAAAATCTGGGTGCGGCCGTTGATGTCAGGCGTATCGATGCTGATTTGGCGGTCGAAACGGCCGGGGCGCAGCAGGGCCGAGTCCAGCGTATCGGGGCGGTTGGTGGCAGCGAGGATGATGACGCCCGAATCGGTGCCAAAACCATCCATTTCCACCAGCAGCGAGTTCAGGGTGTTCTCGCGCTCGTCGTTGCCACCGGGCACCGAGCCGCGCGAACGGCTGCGGCCCACCGCATCAATCTCGTCGATGAAGATGATGCAGGGTGCTTTGGCCTTGGCTTGCTTAAACAAGTCGCGCACACGGGCTGCACCCACACCTACGAACATCTCCACAAAGTCGGAGCCCGACAGGGAGAAGAACGGCACGTCGGCCTCGCCGGCTACGGCTTTGGCCAGCAGGGTCTTGCCGGTGCCGGGAGGGCCCACCAGCAGCGCGCCCTTCGGAATCTTACCGCCGAGGATGGTGAACTTGCTGGGGTTCTTGAGGAACTCCACAATCTCCTGCACTTCCTCCTTGGCCTCTTCGAGGCCGGCCACGTCTTTGAAGGTAACCTTCACCTTATCGCCGCCCTCAAACAAAGCAGCTTTGCTCTTGCCAATGTTGAAAATCTGGCCGCCGGGGCCGCCGGCGCTGCCCATGCGGCGCATCAGGAACCAGAAGCCGAAAATCATCAACAGGATGAAGCCACCGTTCCAGAAGTATTCGGTCGGGTTCGAGCGGGTATCGATGTTGAGCGGCAAGCGCTGAGTGGGCGGCAAGTTGGCCTGCAGCTTGTCCAGGTTTTCCTGAAACAGCTTGGCATCGACAATGGGAAAGAAGTACTGGGCGCCCGTGCCGGCTGCGGCAAACGGCGTGCGGCGCGTAAGCTCCTGACGGTGCTCTGGCTTGGCCAACGCTTCGGGCTTGAGGGTCACCTCCACCACTTTTTCGTTGACGATGGTGATGTCCTTCACCTCGCCGGCGGCCAACATGGTTTCGAACCGCTGCTGGTTGATTTTGGCCGGCGCGTTCAGGCTGCTCATCACATATACCCCGAACACGAACACCAGCAAGCCGGCCAGTACCCACAGCTGCAACCCTGGGCGCGGGTTGGGCGCCGGGGTCAGGGGCTTCTTTTTCTTGCTGTTATTGGGATTTTTATCCGACATGAAAATAGCTAATTAGAATCAGGTTTTACTACGAACCTAACATCGCCTCAGAAGCAAATGTTCGGCCAGGCAGAAGACGCGGCGGCCGGCTTTTTATTTTGGCTGGCAACGTTTTTTATCGTTTGTCATCCTCATCTGGCGTCCGCGCAGCGAAGGACCTTATCACGTGCGAACGAATAATGTTCTTACCTGATAAGGTCCTTCGCTGCGCGGACGCCAGATGAGGATGACAAAAACTTACGCCGGCTCTTCCTCTACGTAGCGAATGTCGGCGTCGCCCCACAGCTCTTCGAGGGCGTAGAACTGACGGCGGTCGCGCAGAAACACGTGCACCACCACGTCCACGTAGTCGAGCAGCACCCACTCGCGGTTGGTGCGGCCTTCGGTTTGCCAGGGGCTTTCGCCGGTTACTTTTTCAATCTCTTCTTCCACCGAGCGCGCAATGGCTTCGAGCTGGGTATCGGAGTTAGCCGAGCAGATAACGAAATAATCGGCCACGGCATTTTTTAATTCTTTCAGATTCAGCACCACGATGTCAGATGCCTTCTTGTCTTGCATCCCGCGGATGACCAAATCTGCCAATGTGTCCGAATCCTGCCGGACCAACGTGCTTTTCATATTGTGGGGTTAGGTGTGAGCTTTGCAGCCGAAAGTCTACGAAGTTACGATACGCGAAAGAAGGCCGTGGTTGTCACCCCTCAAACCCTGTTCACGGGCCAGCAACTGGTTTGGTTGCCGGCCTGCCCCTCCACCAACACGGAGGCGCAAGCCTTGATAGTCCAAAACCGGGCCAGCGAGGGCTGCACCGTCATTACGGACTTTCAGTCGGCCGGCCGGGGCCAGCGCGGCAACCGGTGGGAAGGCGCCCCCGCCGAAAACCTGATGCTTTCGGTGGTGTGGCAACCCACGTTTCTGGCGGCCGCGCAGCAGTTCCAGCTCAGCCAAGCCGTGGCCCTAGGGGTGCACGACTGGGCCGCCACCCTGCTGGGGGCCGACCCCAAACTGAAGCTGAAATGGCCGAACGACCTGTACTACGGCGACCAAAAATTTGGCGGCATTCTGATTGAAAACACCCTCAGCGGGCCAAAGATTCAATATAGCATCATTGGAATTGGGCTGAATGTTAACCAGCAGTCCTTTGCCGTACCCACCGCCACCTCGCTGAGCCAGATTACCGGCCGCGCCTACGACCGCGCCGCCGTGACGGCCCGCCTGCTCGAATGCCTGGAGCGGCGGTACCTGCAGCTGCGGGCCGGGCAAGTGGGGCCGTTGCGGCAGGCCTATCTGCAGGCCTTGTATCGCTATCAGGAGGTGCATTCGTTTCTGGTGGATGGGCAGGAAGTGCGGGGTCAAATTGTTGGGGTGGAAGAAGATGGACGGCTGGCCGTGGCCATAGGCAACGAGCTGCACCGGTTCGGCTTGCAGGAAATTCGGTACCTGTAGCAACTCTAGTGGCGGTTTGGGTATCAATTGAGCGGGCTGCCGGCTTTGGGCCGGCTGTCTGCTTGTCGGCAGGCGGTCATTGTTTAGCAACGAACGGACAGCCGGCTGGCAGCCGGCAGCCCGCGTCCTCTGCCCCCTGGGCTAGCAGAATATTCAAACCTACCAATAAAAAAATTTCACAACGAAGCAACCATCCTGCCTTTTTTGCCGAGTTGTTTTTGTTGAGATAATCAACCTATGGCTTTTTCGGCAGTCCATCAAACCGAAAATGCTGGGCCGGCGTTGATTACCAAACCCGGCACGGTGCTTGTCTTTACATTTTTAACTCGTATCTTACGCTTCACCTTACCCTTTTCTGCTGTTCACATGAAACTCTTTACTCGCGTTTTAGCCGTTGCGGCCATCTTAGCCATGCCGCTGGCGCCAGTGCTAGCCGCCAACATCACCATTGTGGTGGGCGACAACTTTTACCACGGCCCGGGCAATACCACCAACGACGCCGACATCCGCACCATCACCCAGGGCGACGTGGTGACGTTCACCTATTCGGGCCAGTCCAGCCACCCTACCATGTCGGACAACGGCGCCTGGGCCACCTTCCAGATGAACTCGACCAGCCGCTCGGTCACGCTGCCGGCGTTTAACACGGTGGGCACCTACCCCTACCATTGCACGGCGCACGGCGCCCCCGGCCTCGGCCAGTACGGCGTGCTCACGGTGGTGGCCCGCACCCCTTCCGCCACCCTCGACCCCGCCGCCGCCGGCATTAACCTGAGCGTGTACCCCAACCCCAGCCGCGGCCTCGTCACGGTGAAGCTGGACCAGAAGCCCGGCGCCGACTACAAGCTGCGCCTGAGCAACATCATTGGCCAGGAAATCCGCACCGTG
Source organism: Hymenobacter properus (assembly GCF_015694735.1). GTDB lineage: Bacteria > Bacteroidota > Bacteroidia > Cytophagales > Hymenobacteraceae > Hymenobacter > Hymenobacter properus. The sequence continues at coordinate 301,181 of NZ_JADQDP010000003.1, forward strand.
GCCCTCAAGCCCGACTTATCCGCCGCCGGCCTGCCCCTCGACCTGAGCGACCTGCACGCCGGCCTGTACGTCTACAGCCTGCTCGTGGATGGCAAAGTGGTGAGCACGAAACGACTCGTGTTGCAGAACTAGCGGTTTCTTTGCCGAAACGGAGAACCAAAAAGCAGCCAATGGCTGCTTTTTGTGTTTCTGGGCTGAATCGGTCCCCAGATTCGTGCCGAGTGCAACCTCGTGTTGCCTACTTTTGCCCTTTAACTGATTTACTAGCTTCTTTTTCCGGTTGCGGTTTGATGCCGACGGCCGGCGTTGCGTGCCTCATTCGTTTGTATGCGTTCTTTTAAAAGCCTGAATAACCTCGTGGGCTGGCTGGTTTTTGCCATTGCCGCCGTCACCTACCTGCTCACCCTGGAGCCCACGGCTTCGTTCTGGGACTGTGGCGAGTTCATTGCCTGCTCCTTCAAGCTGCTGGTGCCGCACCCCCCGGGAGCGCCCACCTTCCTGCTGCTGGGCCGCCTGTTCTCGTTGTTTTCGTTTGGCGACGTGACGAAGGTGCCCGTGCTCATCAACGCCCTCTCCGGGCTGAGCAGCGCGTTTACCGTCCTGTTTTTGTTCTGGATTATTACCCGCATGGCCCGCAAGCTGGTGCTGCGCGAGGCCGTAGGCAACAGCAACCTCAAGGCCGAAAGCATCGAGCCGACCCAGGGCCAGAGCTTCCTCATCCTGAGCGCAGGCGTGGTGGGCGCGCTGGCCTTCGCCTTCTCCGATTCGTTCTGGTTTAATGCCGTAGAGGGCGAGGTATACGCTATGTCGGCCCTCTGCACGGCGGCCGTGGTGTGGCTGATGCTGAAGTGGGAAGGCCACGCCGACGAGCCCGACTCCGACAAGTGGATTGTGCTCATTGCCTACGTCATCGGCCTCAGCATCGGCGTCCACTTGCTGAACCTGCTGACGGTGCCGGCGCTGGGCTTCATCTACTACTACCGCCGCAACGCCAACCCCTCGTTCGCGGGCGGCCTCATTGTGATGGTAGTAAGCATGATTATCGTGGGGTCCATTTTGGTGGGCATCATCCCGGGCCTGCCCACGCTGGCGGGCGGCTTCGAGGTGTTCTTCGTGAATAGCGTAGGCCTGCCCTTCAACTCGGGCCTGATTATCTTCCTGGCCTTGTTTATCGGGCTGATTTGGTTTGGTTTCCGCCTCTCCTACCAGCGCCGCAGCCAGCTGCTGAACACGTCGATGCTCTGCTTCGTGTTCATTCTGATTGGCTACTCGTCTTACCTGATTGTGCCCATCCGGGCCAGCTACAAGCCCACCATCAACGAAAACGACCCGAGCGACGTGCTGTCGTTCGTGAGCTACCTCAAGCGGGAGCAGTACGGCTCGCGCCCGCTGCTCTACGGCCCGCAGTTCAACGCCCAGCCCAATGGCCAGGAGCCCGGCGCGGCCCGCTACGCCCGTGACACCAAGACCGGCAAGTACAAGGAGCTGCCTCCGCAGCCGGAGTACACCTACGCCGACGAGGACAAGATGCTCATCCCACGCATCTACAGCTACGAGCCCGACCAGATTGCCAACTACAAGAAGTGGGTGGATATTCAGGACGGCGTGAAGCCCACCATGGGCCAGAACCTGGGCTTCCTGTTCCGCTACCAGATGGGCCATATGTTCTGGCGCTATTTCATGTGGAACTTCGTGGGCCGCGAGTCTGATATTCAGCAGGCCGGCGTGGTGACGCCTTTCAGCCCGGGCAAAGGTTCGCTGCCCGCCCGCATCGGCGAGAGCCCAGCGCACAACAATTTCCTGGCCTTGCCGCTCATCCTGGGCCTCATTGGCCTGTTTTTCCAGAGCCGCCGCGACAGCAAAGACGCCTGGGTGACGGGCCTCCTGTTCATCATGACTGGCCTGGCCATCGTGTTCTACCTCAATCAGCCGCCGCGTGAGCCGCGGGAGCGCGACTACACCTTCACCGGCGCCACCTTTGCCTTCTCCATCTGGATAGGCCTGGGCGTGCTAGGTCTAGCCGAGCTGTTTGGCAGGGCCGTGAAAAACGACGGCCTGCGTGCCGGCCTAGCCCTGGTGGTGGGCCTGCTCGTGCCGGGCATCATGGCGGCTCAGGGCTGGGACGACCACGACCGTTCCGACCGCTACAACTCGGTGGATTCAGCCAAGAACCTGCTCAACTCTTGCGCCCCGAACGCCATCCTGTTCACCAACGGCGACAACGACACCTTCCCGCTGTGGTACGCCCAGGAAGTGGAAGGCATTCGGACCGACGTGCGCGTGGCCGTGCTGAGCTACCTGAACACCGACTGGTACATTGCCCAGATGAAGCGCCGCGCCTACAAGTCGCAGCCCTTCCCCATCAGCATGGGCCCCGAGGCCTACGCCCAGGGTACCAACGACATGCTGCCCTACGCCGCCAACCCGGCCGTGCAGAGCGTGAACCTGAAGCAGTTCCTGCAGCTCATCAACACCAATAACCCGCTGCTGCAGGTACAGTACCAGGAAGGCGGCCCGAGCATGAACTCCTTCCCCACCCCCAACTTCTTCCTGCCCGTGGACACGGCGGCGGTGAAGCGCCTCGGCATCATCCCCAAAGACCGGGAAAAGCAACTGGTGCCCCAACTGGAATGGAGCATGGGTAAGCGCGCCATCGAGAAGAAAAACCTGGTGATTCTCGACATGATTGCCACCAATAACTGGCAACGGCCCATCTACTTCAGCAGCACCGTGGCCCCGCAGGACTACATGAACCTGCAGCCCTACTTCCAGCTCGAAGGCATGGCCTACCGCCTGCTGCCCCTGAAAGACCCGAACTACGACCCGCGCGGCGGCGACGAGGGCTTTGTGGAGAAAGACCTCACCTACGACCGCCTGATGAAGCAGTTCAGCTACCGCGGCCTGACCGACGCCAACATCTTCTACGACGAAAACAACCTTCGCTTCCCGGCCAACTACCGCGACAAGTTTGCCCGCCTAGCCAACGCCTACCTGGCCGATGGCAACACCGCCAAGGCCAAGGAAGTGGCCGACAAGTGCCTGGCTCTGATGCCCGACGCGGCCATTCCCTACGACTACTACTCGCCGCAGCTGGTGCCCGCGCTGGTAGCCGGCGGCGAGAAGCAGAAGGCCGACCAACTGCTCGACACCATGACGCGCCGCTCGGAGCAGATGCTGGCCTACTACAGCACCAAGCCCGACGGCAGCCTCTTTGAGGACGACATGCGCGGCTACCTGCTGGGCCTGCAAAGCGTGTACCGCGCTGCTGAGGCGGCCGGCGACAAAGCCCGCGCCGAGAAGGCCTACGGCCTGATGAGCCAGTACTACCCACGGTAAGTTGGTAGTTGCTTAAATGAACGAAGGCCGGTCCGCGCAGTGCGGGCCGGCCTTTTTCGTGCGGGCAGCGCCGGTGCGCATCTGCGCCGGGAGCCTGCACGTTAGGGAAGTTCTAGATAAACGAATTCGACATCAAACCTGCCATCGGTTAGGTTGACTTTGCGCCCACTTACCGAATCCTGCGCAACGAAAGAAAAGGTACCCGCCACAATATGCTTCTGTAAATCGAAGCGGGTGATTGTCATTTGGCCGGGCGCCGCGGGTCCGGTTGAAAAGTCTCCGGTCGGTCCATTTCCCTTGCGGTTATGGTACTGGGCATTATCCGGCTCGGGCGTCGGCGAAGTGTAGGACGGTAACTTCTGCGTGAAACTGTATGCCCCCACCCCAGATGCCCCGAAGCAGGCAAATTCTATGAGCCGACTGGAGGGGGAATCGCTCGATAAGCCGATTTTGATAGTATATGTGCTCTGTCCAGCCCTCTTGCTGACCAGCGCCCGGGTGCCGGTAGCTGACGCAAAAAGGCCTTGCCCCGGGGAGGTCTGCCATACCTCTCCCTCAATCAGGCAGCCGCCCACGTTTTTACCTTCCTGTGTGGCTGGCGGCAACATAGCTTTGGGGTCGTCTTTTTTGCAGCCCGCGGCCAGCAGCGCGGCGGCCAGAGGAAAAAGCAGGGTTGGCTTCATGGCGAAAAATGAATTGCTAAGCCTGTACTCTATCAAGCGGCAAGGACGTAGCCGGTGCTGCCGCGCAAAGCAGGCGTTAATTTCATGGCTGGGTTTGGTAGAATCCGGAGGCCGTCATTGCGGGTCGGGCACTGTTCAAACGTAGCGGGGTGTTTAATGAAACGCAAATAAAAATTTGTGCAAATCAGACATTTAGAACTGTCATGAAGTCGATGTTATTGGTGGTATTGAAAGCTTTACGAGGCCGTCAGGACACATTCGCAGGGCGCAGAAAAGGACTTTTCGGCCGCAACAATGGTCGCCCGGCGGCGTTTGCCGGGTGAAATGGCTACCTTCATCAGCCCTTCCCCGCGCCCCGCATTATCATGCCTCTAAAACGCATTTCCGGCCTCTGCCTCCTGGGCTTGCTGCTTTGGGCCACCCTAGCGGCCACGGTGGCTCGCCGTCCCCAAGCCCCGCGTCCCGACTTTGCCGGCCTCTACCGCGACGTGGCCCGCCTCGACGTGGACACCCGCCGCGAGGGCGACAGCCTGCGCGTCTACCTGCGCCTGCCCCCGCCCGCCCGCCTGGGCCCCGGCCACGCGCTGCGCCTCACGGCCTGGCCCAGCTACGAGGCGCGCGCGCCGCTGTGGCAAGACAGCGTGCCCCGCCGCCAGCAGCATCCCATCCCCTTCCCCGACGGCGTGCGCCTGAGCTTCTGCGTGGCCGCGTCGCGCCTGCCCGCGGGCACCGTGCTGCAAATCAGCACCGCCCCGCCCGATGCCAAGGAAGACTACCAGGAGCCCACTACCACGGCCTGGTTGCGCCTCACCGAAGCCGTGCTGGCCCGACCCTTCGTGCTCGTCGATTCGGTGGGCCAGCCCCTGCTGCGGCGCTACGTGCAGGCCGGCGAAACCTTCGGCGTGGACTGCTTCGGCCTGTACCAGCCCGTGCGCAGCAAGCGCTACGCCGTGACGCCCACCCCCGCCTTGCCGCCCATGACCAACCCGGCCGCCATGCCCGCCGGGCCGCGCACCTTGCCCGTACTCGACTCAGCTGCCTTCCGCCCCGGCCAGCCCCTGCGCTTCGCCGAGCCTGGCCTGTATGCTCTGCGCGTGGGCCCGCTGAACACCAAGCCGCCCGTGCTAGCCGTGCTGGTGGCGCCTAACCTTTACCCTGAGCTCACCACGGCCGCCGAGCTCATCGAGCCCCTGCGCTACCTCACAACCAGCCAGGAGCGCCAGAAACTCACCGACGCCCCCAACCCCAAGCGCGCCGTCGATAAGTTCTGGCTCGACATCGCCAAAGGTGACCAACAATTGGGCAAAGACCTGATTCGACGCTACTACAACCGCGTGATGGCGGCCAACGAATTATTTGCCGCCCACAAAGCCGGCTGGCTCACGGACCGGGGCCTGTTGTACGTGGTGCTGGGGCCGCCGCCCAGCGTGCGGCGCCTGTCCGACGGCGAGGAGCGGTGGTACTATCCCGACGGTAACACCGACGGCGGCCCCATCACCTACAGCTTCCGGCCGCGGCCGAGTACCTTTGCCCCTGATTATTACGAATTGGTGCGCCGACCCGAGTACGAACTGCCCTGGTATGCCGCCGTTGAAAAATGGAGAACCCCACCGACCGCCCTGACCGGCCCGAACGCCCCCAACGCCCTGCCCGCCCGGTAGCCGGCCGCCGCTTCTACGACGGCGCCAACCGGCCCGTCACGCCCAAGCAGTTCCGCCCCGACCGCCGGGCCGACGAGTTTGACGACCGCCCCGCCCGCCCCCGCGGTCGTGGCGGCTCCGATAACCGCGACGACTTTGGCGCTGACAACCGCCCCCCGCGCAACGACCGGGGCGAGAGCCGCCCGCCTTTCCGCGAGCGCCGCGAAGGCGGCACGGACCGGCCGCGCTACGAAAACCGCCAAGCCCAATCGTCCAGCATCGACATGCTGTTTGGCCTGCGCCCCATCCTGGAAGCGCTGAGCGCGGGCCGCACCCTGGAAAAGATTTTCCTGCTGCGCGGCACCAAAAACAGCCTCGTAACGGACATCTCCACCGCCGCCCGCGAGGCCGGTATTCAGGTACAGATGGTGCCCGTGGAGAAACTCGACAACCTGACGCGCAAAAACCACCAGGGCGCCGTGGCCTTCGTGTCGCCCATCGACTACGCACCGCTCGACAACATCGTGTCGGGGCTGTTTGAGGAAGGCAAGGTGCCCTTTCTGCTGCTGCTCGACCGCATCACCGACGTGCGCAACTTCGGCGCCATTGCTCGCACGGCCGAGTGCCTGGGAGTGCAGGCCATTGTGGTGCCCAGCCGCGGCGCCGCCCAAATCAACGGCGATGCGCTAAAAACGTCGGCCGGCGCACTCAACATACTACCGGTATGCCGCGAGATGAGCCTGCACGAAACCGTGCGCTTCCTCCAGCAGTCAGGCATCACGGTGGTAGCTTGTACTGAGAAAGCCGAAGAAGCCATTGGCTCGGCTGACGTTGACCTAAGCGGCCCCGTAGCCGTGCTCATGGGCTCGGAAGAAGACGGCATCTCGCCCGACCTGCTGAACCTGGCCGACGTGAAGCTGAAGGTGCCCATGACCGGCCAGATTCAAAGCCTGAACGTGGGCGTGGCCGCTGGCATTATGCTGTTTGAGGTGGCCCGGCAGCGGGTGGCAGCGGAGTAGAGCTCCGTCTGTCATTGCGAGCGCAGCGCGGCAATATGTCCTCTCGACCGCGACCAGCTCTGAGTTGTGAAAAAGCCCCGGCACTGCGTAGTGCCAGGGCTTTTTCGCTTAAGAATGTGTCTGGTTTTGACAGGACGGATTGCTTCGCTCCGCCTCGCAATGACAGACAAAGCGCAGGCGCTTAGTTATACCCCGCGCCCTTCTTCGCCTTCACATCGGCCACAAAGTCCTTCACACGCTGCTCCTCGGTGCGCTTGCAGATGAGCAGCACGTTGTCGTACTCGGCCACGATGTAGTCTTCTAGGCCCTGCACCACAACCAAACGCTCCGAGGGCGTTTTGATGACGCAGCCGGTGGTGTCGTAGAGTAGCACATCGCCGCTCACCATGTTGTTGTTTTCGTCGCGCTCGCCGATGCGGTGCAGCGAATCCCAGGTGCCCACGTCGCTCCAGCCGAAGTCGGCGGGCAGCACATACACGTTGTCGGCTTTTTCCATCACACCGTAGTCGATGCTGATGTTACGGCAGCGCGAGTAGGCTTCGCTGATGAAATTCTCCTCCTCGGCGGTGCCGAGCTGGGCGGCTCCCTCTTCAAACACCTCGGAAATGTCGCTCAGGTACTGGTGGAAGGCGTTGATGATGACATCGACCCGCCACACAAACAAGCCCGAATTCCAGAGGAAGTCGCCGCTTTCCACAAACATTTTCGCCAGCTCCAGATTGGGCTTCTCGGTGAAGGTTTTCACCTTGTGCAGCTCGCCGCCGGGCAGGCTCTGCTCGTCCATGTACTGGATGTAGCCGTAGCCGGTATCGGGCCGCGAGGGCTGAAGGCCGAGGGTGATAAGCACATCATGGGCCCGCGCGGCATCTACTGCCTTGCGGATGAGGCGGCGGAACTCATCCTCGCGCAGCACGGCGTGGTCGGCGGGCGTCACAATGATAGTGGCCTTAGGGTCGCGCTGGGCAATGCGGTAGCTGGCGTAGGCGATGCACGGGGCCGTGTTGCGCCCAATGGGCTCGCCCAGAATCTGGTCGGCGGGCAGGTCGGGCAAGTGTTCCTGCACCAGCTGGGTGTAGTCGCGGTTCGTGACGACGAACACGTTTTCGCGCGGACATACGCCTTCAAACCGGTCAACGGTGAGTTGCAACATGGAGCGGCCCACGCCCAGAACGTCGTGGAACTGCTTGGGGTGGTGGGTACGGCTGAAGGGCCAGAAGCGGCTGCCAATACCGCCAGCCATAACAACGAGATAAGTGGAATTCATTATAGCAAAGGTAACGCCGGAGCCGAACGTGGGCCGCGTCAGGCCACAGTCCACAAACCAAAACGTCATGCTGAGCGCAGCCGAAGCATGACGTCATTACTTAAGTCTGATTTCTCTTACACCAGCCCCTCGCGCAGCAAGTCGTGTAGGTGGATGAAGCCGGCAAACCCTCCGGCTTCCGTCACTACCAGTTGGGTGATGTTGCGCTGCTGCATGCGGGCCAGGGCTTCGGCCGCGAAGTCGTCGATGTCGATGGTGGCCGGGCGGGGCGTGAGGATGTCGCGGGCCCGTAGGCTTTCCAGGTCGGAGAAGCTGCCCAGCATCCGGCGCAGGTCACCGTCGGTGATGATGCCGGCCAGGGCACCTTCGGTATTCAACACAGCAGTGGCGCCCAGGCGCTTGCCGGAGATTTCGAGCAGCACTTCTTTCAGGGGGGCGTCTTCTAGTACTTGGGGGCGCTGGTTTTGGCGGCTGAGGTCGCCCACTTTCAGGTAGAGGCGCTTGCCGAGGGTGCCGCCGGGGTGCAGGCGGGCAAAGTCGGCGGCGGTAAACTGCCGGCTTTCGAGCAGGCACACGGCCAGGGCGTCGCCCAAGGCCAGGGCGGCCGTGGTGCTGGTGGTGGGCGCCAGGTTGTTGGGGCAGGCCTCCTTGGTCACCGGGGCGTGCAGGATGTAAGTGGCCTGCTGGCCCAGGTAAGAATCGGCCCGGCTCACCAGCGCGGCTAGGGGCACGCCCTTGCGGCGCAGCAGCGGCACCAGCACCTTGATTTCGGGCGTATCGCCGCTCTTGCTGATGGCGATGACAAAGTCTTCGGGCTGAATCATGCCCAGGTCGCCGTGGATGGCATCGGCGGCGTGCATGAACAGGGCAGGCGTGCCGGTGCTGTTGAGCGTGGCCACAATTTTGCCGGCCACGTGGGCGCTTTTGCCAATGCCCGTGACCACCACGCGGCCCTTCAGCTGCAGAATGGCTTGCACGCAGCGCTCAAAGTCGGGCGTGGCGGCCAGGGCGTTGGCTACGTCGTGCAGGGCGGCGGCTTCCTCGTGCAGCACCTGGCGGGCAATGCGCAGCACATCGGCCGAAGCGGCGCTGGTGGCGGAAGGGGCGGATTCGGGGAATGCGGACATAGACAAAGCGGAGATGAGTTCGCAAAATTCGGGCACAGAAGCTTAGCCGTGGCTGACCCGGCTGCTACGCAGGCGCTGGCATGGAAAGCAGATAATTGAACAAACGTTTTCACGCACCTAATACTTGACGATTCGCGGCGCTTTTCAAAACCTTCTGTTCGTCTGGCATTTGCTTTTTTTGGAGCCGACTGAGCTGGGTTTGGGGTTATGAAATTGTTGCTTCTGATTCAAGAAAAACACCATTTTTCACGATAAAAACCAATCGGCTTGCTTATCTTCGTTAAGAACCGCGCTTCCCCACGCCTCTCATCTGAGTTTACAAGCTATGTCAACAGCTGCCCTGCAAGAATCCCCGGTCCTGACGGCCGATTTGAAACACACACTGAAGGAAGTATTTGGCTACGGCCAGTTTCGAGGGACACAGGAGGCTGTTATTCAAAACATTCTGGCGGGGCGCAACACCTTCGTCATCATGCCCACCGGGGCGGGCAAGAGCCTCTGCTACCAGCTGCCGGCGCTGGTGTTGCCAGGCACGGCCATTGTGATTTCGCCCCTCATCGCCCTGATGAAAAACCAGGTCGACCAACTCGGCGCCTTCGGCGTGAATGCGCAGGTGTACAATTCGACCCTGACCAAAAGCGAGATGAATCGCGTCAAAAAAGACGTGATGAACGGCGAGGTGCGCCTGCTGTACGTGGCTCCTGAAAGCCTCACCAAGGACGACACCATCGAGTTTCTGCTGAAAAGCACTATCAGCTTCGTGGCCATCGACGAGGCCCACTGCATTTCGGAGTGGGGCCACGACTTTCGGCCCGAGTACCGCAAGATTCGCGGCATCATAGACAACCTGGGCGGCAACGTGCCCATCATCGCCCTCACGGCCACGGCCACGCCCAAAGTGCAACTGGACATCCAGAAAAACCTGCACATGGACGACGCCTCGGTGTTTAAAACCAGCTTCAACCGCACCAACCTCTACTACGAGGTGCGCGCCAAGCACAACACCAAGAAACAGCTGATTCAGTATGTGAAGCAGCACAAGGGCAAGGCGGGCATCATTTACTGCCTGAGCCGCAAGAAGGTGGAGGAAATTGCCGAGCTGCTGCGCGTGAACGACGTGCGCGCCCGCCCCTACCACGCCGGCTTGGACCAGCAGACCCGCATCGACAACCAGGATGCCTTCCTCAACGAGGAGTGCGACGTGATTGTGGCCACCATCGCCTTCGGCATGGGCATCGACAAGCCCGATGTGCGTTTCGTGGTGCACTACGACGCGCCCAAATCCATTGAGGGCTACTACCAGGAAACCGGCCGCGGCGGCCGCGACGGCCTGGAAGGCAACTGCCTGATGTTCTACAGCTACGACGACATTCTGAAGCTCGAAAAGTTCAGCAAGGACAAGCCGGTGACCGAGCGCGACAACGCCCATCAGCTGCTGGCCGAGATGACGAATTACGCCGAGAGTTCGGTATGCCGGCGCCGGCAGCTGCTGCACTACTTCGGCGAGACGCTGGAGAAGGACTGCGGCTTCTGCGACAACTGCAAGCACCCCAAGGAGCGGTTTGAGGGCGAAGCGGCCGTGGGCCTGGCCCTGCGCGCCGTGGTGCAAACCGAGGCCCGGTTCAATCTGACGCACATTGGGCAGGTGCTGCTAGGGCTGATGAACCCGCACATCGAGAGCTACGGCCACAACGCGCTGCCGATTTACGGGCAGGGCAAGGAGTTGGGCGACGCACAGTTCTGGCACTCGGTACTGCGCCAGTGCCTGCTGAACGGCTTTTTGGAGAAGGACATCGACAGCCTGGGCCTGGTGCGCATTACCGACAAGGGCATGGATTTCATCGAAAACCCGTACTCCATCACCCTCACGCGCGACCACAATTTTGACGCCGAGCAGAAGGCCGACGAGGAAAAAGAGGAAGTGCAGCAAGCCGCCGGCCACGACGAGGCCCTATTTGCCCAGCTCAAGGAGCTGCGCAAGCAGGTAGCCAAGCAGAAAAACCTGCCGCCTTATGTGCTCTTCCAGGACCCGAGCCTGAAGGAGATGGCCACCACCTACCCCACCACGCTGCACGACCTCACGCACGTGTCGGGCGTGGGCCAGGGCAAGGCCCAGAAGTTTGGGGCGCCCTTCGTGGCAGCCATCAAGAAGTACGTGGAAGACAACGATATCGAAACCGCCGAGGACGTGGTGGTGAAGTCGGCCGTGAACCGCTCCAAAATCAAAATCTACGTCATCCAGCAGATTGACAAGAAGATGATGCTGGAAGACATTGCCTCTTCCAAGGGCATTTCGATGGTGGAGCTGATGGAGGAAATAGAGCACATCTGCTACTCGGGCACCCGCCTCAACATCGACTACTACCTGGAGGAAATGGTGGAAGAAGAAGTGCGCGACGAGATTTATGACTACTTCATGACGGCCAGCACCGACAACATTGCCGTGGCCATGAAGGAGCTGGGCAACGACTTTACGGAAGAGGAGCTGCGCCTGGTGCGCGTGAAATTCCTGAGTGAGGTAGCTAATTAATTCCGGCGTTTGCCGGCTGCAGAAGCCCCAACGAAGCAACCTATTCCCAGAGGCTGTTTCGTTGGGGCATTTGCTTGATACGCCTGTCATCCTGAGCGCAGCGAAGGACCTTCTCACGTCAAGGTTTCTAACGTGAGAAGGTCCTTCGCTGCGCTCAGGATGACAGGCGCCTGAAAACATTCATCCAAAACCAGAAGCCTATTAAATTGCCAGACTTTTTCATTTTTCTGCATTAAAGTATGATGCTTTCTTTCTCTTTTCGAGCCGCTTCGCGCGGCGCGGTGGTGCTGCTCTCGGCAGCTACGCTGGATGCGGCAGCGGCTGGCCATCCTACGGCCGCACCGGCCAACCCGCTGATGCCATCTTTTAACCAGCCTATTGCTTTCAGCAAGGCTACCAAGGCTGATGTGCAGCAGGCTACGACGCTGGCCATTGCCAACACCAAAACGGCCTTGACGGCTATTTACAACGTGCCCACGGCCAAGCGCACGTTTGCCAACACCATGCTACCGCTTGATGCGCTGAACGACAACTTTGGCAGCGTGGCGGGTCCCATCAGCATTTTATTTAATGCAAGCCCCGATTCGGCAGTGCGCAACCAGGCCGAGCGCAGCCTGGCCCTCATCAGCAAGTATGGCAACGAGCTGGAGCTGGACGAGAAGCTGTATCGGGCCGTGAAGGACTACTCGAAAACCAAGGAAGCCCAGACCCTGACCGGCCCGCGCAAGAAGTTCCTGACCGAAACGGTGGAAGAGTACGAGCGCAACGGCTTCGCGCTGAGCCCGGAGAAGCGCCAGGAGCTGCAGAAGCTCAACGACAAAATTGCGGACCTGAGCCTGGCCTTCGGGGCCAACATTGCCAAGGACCGGAGCCACATGCTGGTGAGCGAAGCCGACCTGAAAGGCCTGCCCGACGACTACATCAAGAGCCGCCCGCGCGAGGGCGCGGCCTACCGCATCAACGTGGACGGCCCTTCTTACGGCACGTTCATGAAGTACGCCGAGTCGGAGCCGCTGCGCAAAAAGCTCTACACGCTCTACAACAACCGCGCATCCGAAGCCAACCTGCCGGTGCTGAAGCAGCTGCTCATCGAGCGCCAGAAAAAGGCCCAGCTGCTGGGCTACAAAACCTACGCGGCCTACCAAACCAGCAGCCGCATGGTGAAAAACCCTGAAACTGTGTGGGCCTTCGAAACCAAGCTGGTGGACCGCGTGAAGCAGAAAAGCCAGCAGGACTTAGAGGAGCTGCTGGCCGTGAAGCGCACCTACCTGAAGGACCCCAGCGTGAAAACCATTGCGCCCTGGGAAACCAGCTTCTACAACAACCTGCTGATGCAGAGCAAGTACCAGCTCGACGGCGAGAAGGTGAAAGAATACTTCGAGGTGAACCACGTGGTGGACGGTCTTTTCAACACCACGCAGCAGCTGTTCGGCTTGAAGTTCAACGAGGTGAAGAGTCCGTCGGTGTGGCACCAAGACGCGCGCATGTTTGAGGTGCAGCGCGACGGCAAGCTCATCGGGCGCTTCTACATCGACCTGTTTCCGCGCGAGAACAAGTACACGCACGCGGCCTGCTTCGGCATTCAGTCGGGCCGGGCCACGGCGCAGGGCTACCAGCTGCCCACGGCGGCGCTGCTCTGCAACTTCAACGCCCCCACGCCCGGCAAGCCGGCCCTAATGAACCACAGCCAGGTGGTGACCTTCTTCCACGAGTTTGGCCACGTGATGCACAACCTGCTAACTACGGCCGAGCTGTCGAGTCAGTCGGGCACCAGCGTGAAGCGCGACTTCGTGGAGGCGCCCTCGCAGATTCTGGAAAACTGGGCCTGGAACTACGACGCCCTCAAGACCTTCGCCAAGCACTACCAGACCGGCGAGGTGCTGCCCAAGCCGCTGTATGACAAGATGTGGGCCGCCCGCAACGTAGGCTCGGGCCTAGCCGCCTCGCAGCAGATTCTGTACGGCACCCTCGACATGACCCTGCACGACCGGTTCGACCCGAACGGCACCGAAACGACCACCGACGTGCTGAAAAAGCTGCAAAACCAGATTACACCCTTCGCCTACCTCGACGGTACCAATATGCAGGCTGCTTTCGGGCACCTGACGGGCTACGGCGCGGGCTACTACGGCTACATGTGGTCGAAGGTGTACGCCGAGGACATGTTCTCGGTGTTCGAGAAAAACGGCATCATGGACAGCAAAACCGGCCTGCGCTACCGCGACTACATCCTGGCCAAAGGCGGCACCGACGAGGAATACAACCTGGTGAAAAACTTCCTGGGCCGCGAGCCCAACCAAGAAGCCTTCTTCAAGTCGCTGGGGCTGTAATGCCGGCCGATGGACAAACTGGGCTCCTGCAAACAAAAATGCCGCTTCTCCGAGCGGCATTTTTGTTTTCGGCAGCACAAGTGCGTCGAACTCTAGGCCCATCGCCGCGTATTGCCAGAGATGCTTAGCGTGCTGCTTGGCAAACACTTAGCAAATTATATATGTGGGTTGTTTTTGCTTTGCTGGCGGCATTGGTGTCGGCTACGGTGGTCACCTTGTCGAAAGCCGGCATCAAGAACGTGCCGCCCAGCCTGGCTTTCGCCATTCAGGCCGTGCTCATCATCATTGTTTCATGGGGTACGGTGCTGTGGCAGAACCTGCTCCCCGACCTGGGCAAGATTGAGCGCAAAAGCTGGATATTTCTGATTGCGGCGGGCGTCCTTACGGCCACGTCATCGCTGCTGTCGTTTCGGGCGCTCTCGCTCGGCGATGCCTCACGGGTGTCGCCGCTCACCAATGTAGCCTTGGTGTTTTCGGTAACGCTGGCCGCCATTTTCCTCAAGGAGAAGCTGACGTGGCAGGTGATGCTGGGCGCGGCCCTCATGGCGGGCGGCGCCTTGCTTATTGCCTTCGCCAAGCCGGCTGAGAAGCCAACGGATAATAAAAAAGATGGTCGCCCCGAAACCGGGACGACCATCTACGAATCCAAGCCGAGGGCTTAGGACTGACTAGCAATACTCCTCGAACGCGCCTTGCAGGTTGTTCACGATGCGCATGGCGTCGGAACCTTCGATGTGGTAGCGCTCAATCATGTGCACCAGCTCGCCGTCTTTGAACAGGGCGATGCAGGGCGAGGAAGGAGGGTACGGGAGCAGGTGCTCGCGCATCTTGGCCACGGCGTCGGTTTCCATGCCGGCGAAAACGGTCACGAGTTTGCCTGGCTTTTTGTCGGCACTGGCCAGAGCCATTTTCAGGGCGGGGCGGGCCTTGGCGGCGGCGCAGCCGCACACCGAGTTCACGGCCACCAGCACGGTGCCTTCTTTGTCGGCCAGGGCCGATTCTACTTCCTCGGGGGTCATCAGCTGCTCAAAACCAACCTCGGTGAGGTCTTGGCGGATGGGCGCCACCATGTATTCGGGATAAACTGCCATTGTCGTAATGATTTATAAAAAAGCGGCGCGGCCGCATGAGGATGCAAAAATACGAATGCTTAAAGCAATGAGGCCGGTGGAAAGTTTCGGAGGTATAGCAGCTAGTGAAAGAACGTCATGCCGAGCGTAGCCGAGGCATCTCGCGTGCCGAAGTAATCCTGACGTTAGGAGTTACTACAGCACGCGAGATGCCTCGGCTACGCTCGGCATGACGGTTTGAGTTTCTTTTCAGTGCGCCCTACGGCACTATCGTCTCGATGCTGCCATCGGCCTTGCGCTTCAGCTCCGTCACTTTGATGTTGCGCAGCCAGGTTTTGCCGCTCAACTGGGTATCGTGGTAGAAGATGTACCACTTGCCTTTCACCTCGATGATGGAATGGTGGGTGGTCCAGCCCTGCACGGGCTCCATGATGACGCCTTTGTAGGTGAAGGGGCCGGTGGGCTTGTCGCCCACAGCGTACACCAGCAGGTGGGTGTCGCCGGTAGAGTAAGAGAAGTAGTATTTGCCGTTGTACTTGTGCATCCAGCTGCCCTCGAAGAAGCGGCGCTTGGTGTCGCTGGCCAGCAGGGGCTTGCCGGCTTCGTCGAGGATTTTCACGTCCTGTACCGGGCCATCGAAGTGCTTCATGTCGGCCGACAGCTGGCCCACGCGGGCGCTGAGGGCGGGCACGTCGCCGCTGGGCTCTTTTTCGGGAGCGTTGGCGTCGTAAGTGCCTTTTTGCCAGCGCTGGAGCTGGCCGCCCCACAGGCCGCCGAAGTACATGTAAGACTTGCCGTCGGTATCGGTGAACACGGCCGGGTCGATGCTAAAGCTGCCAGCAATTGGCGTGGCTTCGGCCTTGAAGGGACCGGCCGGCGTTTTGCTGGTGGCCACGCCGATGCGGAACACGTCCTGCTTGTCCTTGACGGGGAAGTAGAGGTAATAGGTGCCGTTTTTGAAGGCTGCATCGGGGGCCCACAGCTGGCGGCCGGCCCAGGGAATGTCCTTCACCGCCAGGGCCACGCCGTGGTCGGTTACAGGGCCGCCCACGCTGTCCATCGACAGAATGTGGTAGTCGTTCATGGCAAAATGGTCGCCTTTGTCGTTTTCCGGCATCCCCGTTTCGATGTCGTGCGAGGGGTAGATGTAAATCTTGCCGTCGAAGACGTGCGCCGAAGGGTCGGCGGTATAAATGTCCTTCACCAGCGGCTGCGACAGGAACTTGGGCCCAGCGGCCGAATCGGTTTTAGACGTTTCGGCGGGGACGGTAGTGGCAGTGGTTTCCTGCTTGGTTTCGGTGGACTGGCAGGCAGCCAGCAGGGCCAGCGAGGCGGCCAGGGCGGCAGCAGGAGCTTTCAGATTCAGGGGGTTGCGCATGGGAATTTTGGGTATTGAAAACGCGGAGAAACGGGCCAGGCCGGAGCTCCTCTAGATAAAAAGGGAACAGGCTTCGGCTGGGAATGGGCGCAAATATAGAAGCGCCTTTGACGCGCGCAACCAATTGGTTTTTAACCCATTTTATCGTGAATCTACCGCAATCGATGCCGATAGACGGCCAATTACAGCGCAATAAATCGAGCCCCGGCTGGGCGACATTTGGTGAGAAATTGTCGTCCCGCCGGGGCTCGATTTATAAATTGGCCAGCCTACCGCTTGCCGTAGCGCACCCCGAAAAAGTCGCCCTTGTTCCAGGTCGGCCGCGTGGGGTCCTGAGCCACCTGGTAGCCGATAAGGAAACAGAGCTGCACGTACTTACGGCCGGCATCAAAATCGAAGCGGCCGTTGATGTCGTCCTGCGGCTTGTGGTAGGTGACGGCGCGCCATTTCTGCACTTCTTCGCTGAGGTTGTTGCGGCCGTCGGCGGTTTTGTTGCCGTATTTGATGTGCAGGGCCGGAATCCCGGCCGTCACGAAGCTGTACTGGTCGCTGCGGATGAAGCGGTTTTGCTCGGGCTCGGGGTCGTTTTCGAGGTCGATGCCCATGTAGGCGCAGGCCTTTTTCACGGGCTCGATGAGGGTGGAATGCGGGGCGCCCAGGGCCACCACACTCAGCAGCGGCGCAATGATAGTGGGCATGTCCATGTTGATGTCGGCCACGATGCTGGCCTTGGGCACGGTGGGGTTGGCAGCGAAGGCGGTTGAACCCAGCAGACCCAGCTCCTCGCCGGTCATGAATACGAAGAGCATGCTCCGCTTGGGCTTTTCCTTGAGCTTGGAGTAAACCTTGGCGATTTCGAGCACGCAGGACACGCCCGAGGCGTTGTCGTGGGCGCCGTTGTTGATGGAGTCACCCTTCACCGGAGCCGTAATGCCGAGGTGGTCGAGGTGAGCCGAATGCACCACGTACTCGCTTTTCAGCTTGGCATCGGAGCCGGGAAATTTGCCCACCACGTTGTAGCTCTCAATGTCCTGATAAGTCGATTTTGCGCTGGCCGTGAGGTTGGTTTTGAGCACAGCCGAGGCCGGCTTGCCACTCTTAATTGCCGCGAAAACCTGGGTGGTATCGAGCGCCGCGGTTTGCAAAAACCGCTGAAGCGCCACGGCATTCACCGCGCCGTAGAACTGTTGCTGGCTGCCCGGCGCGAAGGTGCGCGAGGCCGCCACCTTGCCGTTGGCGCCCAGCACGCTGTAGGTGCCGGCCTTAATGCTGGCCGGCGGCGTGGCGTGGGTGGAGGCCACCAGCAGGCCCACCGCGCCGTGGCTAACGGCCGTTTTGAGCAGCACCGCTAAATCCTGGCTGGCCGAGGCCACCGTCGACACGAAGGTGCGGGGCGCGCCGCGCACTATCATCACCACCTTGCCCTTCACATCGAGGCTGGCGTAGTCGTCGTAGCCCAGCTCGGGGGCGCTGATGCCGAAGCCGGCAAAGGCCAGCGGCGCGTTCTTGATGCTGGTGGCCGGCAGTTCGGGGCTGGGGTACACCACGTAGTCCTGGCCAGCGGTGAGGGGCAGCGCAGCCCCCTGCGCGTCGCGGGCCTCGAAGGTGGCGCCAGGCTGCAGGAAGGCGCGGCGCAGGCGCACTTTCTGGATGTAGGTACCGCCCTCGCCGGCCGGCTGCACGCCCATGCTTTTGAGCTGCTGGGTGACGTAGTCGACGGCCATTTGGTAGCCGGGGGTGCCGGCTTTGCGGCCCTGCAGGCGGTCGTCGGCCAGGTAGGCAATGTGGGCTTTGATGTCGGCGGGCTTGACCTGCTCCAGGGCGGCTGTCACGGGCTTGGGCACGGTGAGCGGGGCCTGGGCGTGGGCGGCAGCGCCAAGCAGCAGGCCGCCTAAGGCAAGCGTGGAGAGAAGAGCTTTCATAAATGAATTCGAAAGTGAGGCTTCAAAGAACGGCATGCCGGGCATTGCGCGTGTTATTTTTTCGGACCGGACGGCAGGCGGCATGCGCGGCGCCCGGCGTTAATTGAGCGGCCTGGCCGCGGACTCAAAGCCCCGAATGCAGGCCATCCAATCGATTGTGTGGAGGGCGAAATGGGGCAGCCCCGGCAGTAGGCTTGCTCATTACGCTGTGGCCATTGCACCAGAACTACACTGATTTACTTAGCGTTGAACTCACTTGGCCTCAATTTTCTGCTTAACTTGAGAAAACAGGCCATCAACCAAGGGAGCCTAAGCCCTGCCCCGCCGCCCACCCGCGTGAGCCGCCCGCCAGCCGCTCCCTCCCTAAACAACTCATACCATGACTTCGAATCTCACTTTCCCCGAAGCTTTCGTTCCGCAGTTTCACACCTCCAACCCCTCGCAACGTCAATCGCACGAGCTCAAAATCTGGCCATCCTGCTTCGCAGCCGTGAAGGCCGGCACCAAACCCTTCGACGTGCGCGAAAACGACCGGGGCTTTCAGGTGGGCGACCAGTTGCTGCTGCGCGAATTCGAACCCGAAACCGAACAATTCACCGGCCAGGTCCTGACCCGCTGGGTCAGCTACGTGCTGCAAGGCGGTGCCTTCGGCGTGCAGGCCAACTGGTGCGTACTGGGCTTCAGCGAATTGCCGCCCATTCCTACCGGCATGACGGACATTCGGCTTTGGTAGAGAGCAAAACAGAAACTTCCATGTCATCCTGAGCGCAGCGAAGGACCTTCTTACATTTGGGCAATTAGTACAGAGGTGAGAAGGTCCTTCGCTGCGCTCAGGATGACAGACGTGGCGCTGGTATTCCGGTTGGGCTTACTTTGCCGTGTGCCTGCTTCTCCCCCGCCCGTTATCCGCGTTTCGCACCTGCGCAAGCACTTCGGCGCGCACGCCGTGGTGCAGGACGTGTCCTTCGAGTTGGCCGTCGGCGAAACGCTGGTGCTGCTGGGCCCCAGCGGCTGTGGCAAAACCACGCTGCTCAAAATGCTCAACCGCCTGATTGAGCCCGATGGCGGCAGCGTCGAAATCAACGGGCGCGATGTGCGCCAGCAGCCGGCCGAAACGCTGCGCCGCGGCATGGGCTACGTCATCCAGCAAGTGGGCCTGCTGCCGCACTACACCGTGGCCGAAAATATTGGCGTGGTGCCCCGGCTGCTGGGCCACGCCCCGGCGGCCATTGCGGCCCGCACCGAGGCCCTGCTCACCCGCCTGCACCTGCCGCCTGCGCGCTATGCCGGCCAGCTGCCGCAGCAGCTCTCGGGCGGGCAGCAGCAGCGCGTGGGCCTGGCCCGCGCCCTGGCCGCTGACCCGCCCATCGTGCTGATGGATGAGCCCTTCGGGGCCCTCGACCCCATCACGCGGGCCGGCATCCGGCGCGAGTTTCGGGAGTTGGAGGAGCTGCGCAGCAAAACCGTGGTGCTTGTGACGCACGACGTGGCCGAAGCCTTTGAGCTGGCCGACCGGATATTGCTCCTCAACGCTGGCCGGGTACAGCAGCTGGGCACGCCGCGCGAGCTGCTGTTTCGGCCCGCCAACGATTTTGTGCGCTACTTTTTTGCGGCCGAGCGGCTGGCCCTGCAGCTGCGCACGCTCACTTTGGACGATGTTTTCGATAATGAATTTTTACATGACGCCAACCCACATACCACCGTGCATGAGGCGCTGGAAACCCTGACGGGCACCGCCGTCGGCACCACTGGCCGCTTCAGTGTGGCCCAGCTCATGGCAGCCTTTGGCGCGGCTTTGCAACGAGAGGAGGACGCATGGAAACGCTAACCGCGCTATTCGCCTTCTGGCACGAGCAGGCCGGCAAGCTGGGCGAACAAACGGTGCAGCACATCGGCCTCACGGCGGCCTCACTGCTGCTGGCGGTGCTGGTGGGCGTGCCGCTGGGGCTATGGCTAGCGCGCCGGCCGCGCTGGGCCCCGGCGGTGCTGGGCGGGGCCGGCGTGCTGCAGACGGTACCCAGCATTGCCCTCCTCGGCTTTCTGATTCCGCTGCTGGGCATTGGGGCGGTGCCGGCCATCTGTGCGCTGTTTTTATATGCGCTGCTGCCCATCATTCGCAACACTTACGAAGGCATCCGGGGCGTGCCGCCGGCCGTGGTGGAGGCGGCCCGCGGCCTGGGCATGACCAACGGGCAGGTGCTGCGGCAGGTGGAGCTGCCGCTGGCGCTGCCGGTGCTCATGGCTGGCATTCGCACGGCAGCGGTGATAAACGTGGGCGTGGCCACGCTGGCAGCCTACGTGGCGGCCGGCGGGTTGGGCGAGTTCATCTTCGGCGGCATCAACCTCAACAACCCGGTGATGATACTGGCCGGGGCGCTGCCCGCGGCCGGGCTGGCACTGGCTTTCGATGCGCTGCTGGGCGGCGTGCAGAAGCTCAGCGCCCGGCGGCTGCGGCAGGCCGGCGCGGCCCTACTGCTGGCGCTGCCGCTGCTGGCCGGCGGCTACCTGCTGCCCCGGGCTACGGGCAAGCTCATGGCCGGCTTCAGCCCCGAATTTGTGGGCCGCGCCGACGGCCTCCCCGGGCTCACTAAAATTTATGGCCTCACGCACCTGCCCAGCGTGGTGCTGGCCCCCGCGCTGGTGTACGAAGCGGCCCACAACGCCCACGTCGATGTCATCGACGGCTACAGCACCGACGGGCGCATCCGGGCCTACGGCCTGCGCGTGCTGCGCGACGACCGCCGCGCTTTCCCGCCCTACTACGCCGTGCCCGTGGTGCGCCCCGCCCTGCTGCGCGCCCACCCCGAACTGCGCACCGTGCTGGCCCAGCTCGACGGCCAGATTTCCGATTCGGTGATGACTGAGCTGAACTACCGGGCCGACTACCTGCACGAAGACCCGAAGGCCATTGCCGCGCAGTTCCTTAAACAGCGCGGGCTGTGGCGGGCCCCGCGCCCGGCCGTAGCGGGCGAACCCGTGGTGCGGCTGGGCTCCAAGATTTTTGCTGAGCAATACATTCTCATCGAAATGTACGCGGCCCTCATCCGAAGCCAGACCGACCTGGCTGTGGAAACCAAAACCGGCTTGGGGGCCACCAACATTTGTTTCGAGGCCCTGCGCAGCGGCGCCATCGACCTGTACCCCGAATACACTGGCACCGGCTTGCTGGTGCTGTTGCAGCCCCGGCCGGCGGTGGTCGACTCGCTGGGCGGCCGGCCCGCGGCGGTGCTCAACTACGTGCGGACCGAGTTTCGGCGGCGCTACGGGCTGGAGTGGCTGGCCCCGCTGGGCTTCAACAACACTTACGCCCTGCTCATGCGCGGGCCGCAGGCGCGGGCGCTGGGCATTGCCAGCGTGTCGGATTTGAGCGGGTACCTGCGGCAGTAGCGCTGGCTCAGCCGGCTAGTCGCGGTAGTTGAGCGCGGGTTTGCGGTCGCCCAGCAGAGGTTTGTACACGTAGCTGCCCACCTGTTGTTTGAGCTCGGCCTGCGCTTTGGCCCGCAAGTCGGCGTCGCTGAACAGGTCGATGCCGGTGAGGGCCATGGTTTTGGCGGCCACCATCAGGCCCTTGCTGCCAATTTCCTGGCCGCTGCACGCCACCGCTTGCCAGCTGTGGGCGGGCGTGCCAGGCACCCAGGTGGCGGCCGATAAGCCTACAGTGGGCACCACGTAGCTTACGTCGCCCACGTCGGAGCTGCCGCCCAGGTCGGCGCGGGTATAAGGCGCCACTTCGGCGGCCTGTGCCACGGGCGGCGCGGGCGCCCCCAGCGAGGCCTGAATTTTCTGGCCGAAGGCGGCTTCCTCCGGCGTGTAGGGCACGCCACCCACCCGCTCGAGGTTGCGCTGCAGGGCGTGGGCCAGAGTTTCGTTCACCAGCAAATCGTGCGTGCCGCCGATGATTTCATAGTCCATGGTGGTGCCGGTGCCCAGGGCCGCCCCTTCGGCAGCTTTTACCACGCGAGCAAACACGGCTTCCACCTCGGCGCGGTTGGGGTGGCGCACGTAGTAGTACACCTCGGCAAAGTCGGGCACTACGTTGGGCGCTTTGCCACCGCCGGTGATGACGTAGTGAATGCGGGTTTCCTGGGGCACGTGCTCGCGCAGCATGTTCACCATGTGGTCCATCGCCTCTACGCCATCGAGGGCGCTGCGGCCCCGCTCGGGTGCGGCCGACGCGTGCGCGGCAGTGCCGTGAAACCGGAATTTGGCCGATGTATTGGCGATGTACTTGCCCACCATGGTGGCGTTAACGCTCGACGGGTGCCAGTGCAACACAGCATCGACGCCCTTGAACAGGCCGGCCCGCACCAGGTACACCTTGCCGCTGCCACCCTCCTCGGCCGGGCAGCCAAATACCTTGATGGTGCCGTGCAGCTTACCTTCCTTCAGCAGCTTTTTCAGCTCGATGCCCGCCGCCACGCTGGCCGTGCCGAAGAGGTTGTGGCCGCAACCATGACCAGCATCCTGGCCGGCAATGGGTGCCTTCTCGGCCACGGCCTGCTGGGCCAGGCCGGGCAGCGCATCGTACTCGGCCAAAATGCCGATAACCGGCTGCCCGCTGCCGTAGGTGGCCACAAAGGCCGTGGGCATGTCGGCCACGCCGGCCTGCACCGCGAAGCCGTTTTTGCGCAGCATGTCCTGGAGCAGGGCCGCGCTTTTGGTTTCCTTATACCCCACCTCGGCAAAACCCCAGATGCGCTGGGCCGCCTGCCGGTATTCGGCGTAATGGGCCTGCAAATCCTGCAACGCTTCGGCTTTAAGGCCCTCAGTGGGCGGTGGGGCCGGGCGGAAAGCCAGCAGCAGGGCGGCACTCGCCAAGGCAAAGGCAACGTATTTTTTCATAGATTATTCTTTTCGGACCAATCGCCTGGCAAGTAGCGTTAGAAGTCGAAATTACGCCCAGTCACTGAGACAAATAAGCGTGGCTTTGCAGCAGTGGCAACTCCGCGCTTGGCGTGCGCCAAAGGTCTTTCCAGGCTTCTGCCCGCCCCTGCTCAGCCCCATGCGCGTGCCAGACGCTTCTATTTTTGAACTATGAAATCCGCCTTTTCCCTCTCCCACGCCACCGCCACTGACGTCCCCCGCCTCGTCCGCCTCGTAAACCGCGCCTACCGCGGCGATGCTTCCCGCCAGGGCTGGACCACCGAGGCCCACCTGCTCGACGGCCAGCGCATTGACGAGGACGGGCTGCGGGAGATGCTGGCCGTGCCAGGCGCCGCCTTTCTCATGTGCCTGGACGAAAAAGGCGAACTGCTGGGCAGCTTTTACGCGCACGCTACGGGCCCGAAAGTGTACCTCGGCATGCTGGCCGTGGAGCCTACCGGCCAGGCGCAGGGCGTGGGCAAATTCCTCATTAAGGCGGCCGAGGACTATGGCCGGCAACACGGCTGCACCGTGAGCAAGATGACCGTCATTTCGGTGCGCCACGAGTTGCTGGCTTACTACGAGCGCCAGGGCTACCGCCAAACCGGCGCCACCGAACCCTTCCCTACCGACCCGCGCTTCGGCATCCCCAAGCAGCCGCTGACCTTGCTGGTGCTGGAGAAGCCGCTGGCCTGAGGAGCCGGACGGGTGTGGCGAGACGGGTGCAAAGGGGCGCTGTTTGCGGGCAGTTTACCTTTGCGCCCGGGCTGTCGCAGCCCCTCACCCTTCCCTTTTCAGCTATGCGAACCCGCTTGCGTCGACACGCCCGCCGATTGAAGGTGGTGGTCTACGAAGAAACCCTGTTTGATTTCAACGAACACCTTTGGACGTTTTTGGGCGCGTTTGTGGGCATTGGGCTGGTTGGCCTGCTGCACCGCTACCACGTGGCCCCGGCCGACGCGCCGCTGCTCATCGGCTCGTTCGGCGCCTCGTCGGTACTGATTTACGGCGTCATCAACAGCCCCCTGGCGCAGCCGCGCAACCTGGTGGGCGGCCACGTGCTGAGCGCCCTAGTGGGCGTGACGGCGCAACGCCTGCTGCCTCAGGAGCCCTGGCTGGCGGCGGCGCTGGCCGTGGCCCTGTCCATTGTGCTGATGCAAATCAGCAAAACGCTGCACCCACCCGGCGGCGCCACGGCGCTGATTGCCGTCATTGGCTCGGCGCAGATTAAGGCCCTGGGCTATTGGTACGTGCTGGTGCCGGTGCTATCGGGCGCCTGCGTGCTGCTGGCTGTGGCACTGGTGGTCAATAATATAACTCCTACCCGCAACTACCCCCGAAACCCCCACTGGTACCGCATCTGGAAGCGGCGGTACGTGGGCTAGGCGGATAGCCGTTTTCGGGAGCGTGGTACCAGGCGCGGCAAAGCATGGCGTGCCATCAAGCCGCACTGCGCACCCATAACAGGACACAAAATTAATCCAACTGCAGCGTCACGTCGCCGCCCACGGGGTAGCCCGTGCAGGTGAGCACGAGGCCGCGCGCCAGCTCGCGGTCGGTGAGCACCTCGTTGGTTTTCATCCACACCCGGCCCTGGGTGCAGCGGGCGGCACAGTTGCCGCACTGGCCCACCTCGCAACTGTAAGGCAACCTCAGGCCGGCCAGCTTGGCGGCTTGCAAAATGGTGTGCGGGTACTGCACCACGAGGCGGTGCGCCTGGCCGCGCAGCTGCAGCGTGACGGTGTGCGCGGCCATATCGGGCGGCGCGAGCGGGGCCGGCGCCGGCGCACCGGTCTGAAACAGTTCGCGGCGAATGTGCGCGAGCGGCAAGCCAGCCTCGTGCAGGCCGTAGGTGCCCATGCGCATGAAATCGAGCGGGCCGCAGAGGTAAGCCAGGGTGCGCGCGGGCGGCGCGGGTGCGTATTGCGCTACTAGCTGCTCCAGCAATTCGCGGTGCAGGTGGGCGCGATAGAGCACGGGGTCGTGGCTGAAAAACAGCTCCAGGTGCAGCCTACCGGCAAACTGCCGGGCCAGCGCCTGCAACTCTTCCAGAAACAGCGCCCCGGCCGGGGTGCGGTTGCTGTAGCACAGCAATACCGACAGGTGCGGCTGCTGGTGCAGGGCCGCTTTGAGCAAAGAAAAGATGGGCGTGATGCCGCTGCCGGCCGCCAGCAAAACGAGCTGCTGGTAGGCCTGCGCATCGGCGGGCAGGGTGAAAAAGCCGCCCGTGCCGCTGGTGCGCAGCACATCGCCTACGCGCACGTCATCCACGAGCCAGCGCGAAAACAGGCCGTTATCGACCCGCTTCACGGTGATGGCGGGCGCCTCGCCCAGCCCCGGCGCCGAGCTGAACGAGTAGGACCGCCGCATTTCGCGGCCGTGAATCTGCCGCACCAGCGTGAGGTACTGGCCGGCCGCGTAGTGCAGGGCTTGGCCGGGTGCGGGGCGCAGCACCAGCGTGCGGGCACCGGGCGCGGGCTGGCCGATGGCTTCAACGGTGAGCAGGGGGTACTCGTCAGGCATGGCGTGGGATGACGCCCCAAGCGGGCTTTGCCAACGCAAGTTAGCCGGGCGCTACCGCACCAGCTTCTCGGCCCGGAACAGGTCGTCGGCGGCCTGCAGGAGCTTGGCGCGCAGCTGGGGGTTGTAGTTGGGGTGGGCGGCCAGGAAGGCGCGCACCGTGGCGGCGGCCGTGGCCGACTGGTAGCTGCCCAGCGTGGCCTGCAGCCAAGAATACGGAAAGAAAATGTCGCCCGTGAGCTGAATTTCTTCCAGCAAATCGAGGCTGGCGGGCAGGTATTTTTCCGACGTAGCCTGGCGCAGTGGGTGGTGCAGGTAGCCCAAAGCCGCCGTCACCCAGGCTTCCTTCTCACGGCCTTTCTCGTCTTTGAGCGAGGCAAAAAAGGCGTCGCGCGTGGCCACGTCCGGCGCCAGCGCCGGCATCAGGAATTCCAGCCGCTGGCGGCGGTCGGCGTTCTTGATGCGGGCCAGCTGCTGGGGCAGAATGGGCTCGGGCGCCGGGTAGTCGCGCACGGCCAGCGCCAAGGCCAGGGCGGTGTAGTCGTCCTCGGTCAGCACAACACCTTTGGGCGGATGCTGGTATCTCCAAATGGTGTAAAGCTTGTACTGCGCCCGCCCTGTGAGGGCCACCCGCTGGTAAGCCTGAAACAGCAGCTTCTTGCGGCCAGACGTCGGAGCATCTTCCATGGCCTGCCACAGTTCGTATTCCAGCGTGTCGGCCAGCTTCAGGCGTTCGGCGGGGCTTAGGTGCAAAAACTGCCAGAAAATGGTGCCCAGCTGAGTGGTCAGCAGCCGGGTGTTGAGCTCTTCGCTTTCGCCAAACAGCTGCGCCAGGCAATCGAACAGGAGCTCGCGGGGCTGGAGGCTGCGGCCGGCAAGCATGTTCTCGTAGCGGTTGATGTAGTTGGCGGCGCGGGCCACCGGGCTTTCCAGCCGCAGTGGCTTGGCTGGTGTGTGCGGGGGCAACTCCGGCGCCACCGGAAACACCCCGTAGCCCAGTCCGCTGGTATTGAACACGATGCGGCGGGGCAAAAACGGGATGCGGACGCCCACCTCCTTCCCTTCCATCTTCACGGTGAGCTGCCGCTGCTCGCCGCTGGCCGACTCAATCAAAACCTCAAACTCCTGCGGCCACAGGCGGTCGGAGCCGTCCTCGGCGGCTTGCGTCACATACAGGCCGTAGCGCTGGTCGTGCCCGCCGCTGATGCGGTAGCTGAACACCGGGCGACCGGGCTGGTTCACCCACACTTGGTTCCAGGCCTGCAGGTCGGCGGGGGTGCGGGCGTCGAGGATGGCGATGAGGTCGGGCCAGGTGGCGTTGCCGTGGGCGTACTTCTTCAGGTATTCCTGCAAGCCAGTCTGAAATGCTCCGGGGCCCATCAGGCGCTCCAACTGGCGCATCATGATGGGCGCTTTGTGGTAGATGATGTTGCCGTAGAGTGAGCCCGCGTCCTGCAAATTGGCCAGCGGCTGCCGGATGGGGTTGGCCCCGGCGGTGCGGTCTACGCCGTAAGCGGCGGGGTAATGGTCGATGACGAACTTGAGTAATTGAAGTTGATTGGGCGGTGGCACCGCATCGAGAGGCTTGCCCAACCAGTAATTGCCCTCTGGGTCCGGAACCGCCACAGTGCCGTTGGCAGCCACCATTTTGTCGGCCATAAAATTGGCAAACACCTCCTTCATCCACACGTCGTTGAACCAGCGCATGGTCACCAAATCGCCGAACCACATGTGGGCTGTTTCGTGGGCAATGACGTTGGCGCGGGCCAGCACCTGGTCCTGCGTGGCGCCCTCGTCCAGAAACAGCGTGGAGGCTTTATAATCAATGGCTCCCACGTGTTCCATGCCGTTGTACTGAAAGTCGGGAATGGCCACGAAATCGAACTTCTGAAACGGGTATGAAATGCCCGTGTACTGCTCCATAAACGCCAGCGCGTTGGTGTGTAGCTGGAAGATGGGGCCGAGGCTAAAGCGCAGCTTGGCGGGGTCGGTTTCGCGGTGCAGCAAGCTCATGGCGCGGCCTTCCATCGTGCGGTTTACCCGACTGAATTTGCCAGCGGCAAACGAAAACAGGTAGGTACTGATGCTGTCGGAGGGGCCAAAGGTGTACGTTTTTATTCCAGGCAAGAAGCTGCTACGTCTTTCAAGAGAGTCAATCAAAGGCGCATTGGCCATTGTCTGCCACAAACTCGGCACGGTGAGCGTCAGCCTGAAAGCGGCCTTCAAATCGGGCTGGTCGAACACCGGCACCACCGTGCGGGCGCGGTCCGGCACGAGCAGCGTATGGAGGTAATCGGCGTTGCGGTTGAGCGACTGCTCGCCGGCCGTGAAACTGATGTCGACCACATTGCGGCCGGGCCTGAGCGCGGCGGCGGGCAGCACGAGGTGCTCGTTGCGGTGGTCGATTTCGACCGGCCGGCCGTTCACTTTGAGGCCGTGCAGGTTGGCGGTGGGCGCTTTAAAATCGAGCTGTACCGGGCCGGCGACGTCGCGCAGGGTAAACGTCACGGTTTCCTCGGCCGCAATGGGCTTGGCTTGCTCCGACGGAATATTCAGGCTGAGGTCATAAACCACGCGGCTGATGCGCTGCTTGCGCGCTACGGCTAAGGCCTCCGAAACGCCTTTCTCAACAGGTGGCAGGGCGCTTTGCACCACCGACGGAGCCGGGGCAGCGGGCGAAACCACGGTTTGCGAGATGGGCTGGCGTTGGCAGGCCACGGCCAGCAGAGCCAGCAGCAAGACGCCAGCCGAATTGTGGTTGAGGAAGCGGAAATTCATCGGCAAATGCTCAGTCAAAGAACTCAAAAGTAACCCTAACCCCTGGGGCCGGATTTCGGGTTATCGCGCCCTGCATCATCCGAGCTGCCATGAATAGGGCGATGCCGTTTTTTGCAGCCGTCCGTGTATCTTGGCTGCCCCTTGTCGGGCC
Source organism: Hymenobacter properus (assembly GCF_015694735.1). GTDB lineage: Bacteria > Bacteroidota > Bacteroidia > Cytophagales > Hymenobacteraceae > Hymenobacter > Hymenobacter properus. Next base: position 329,792 of record NZ_JADQDP010000003.1, read on the forward strand.
TCTCCTGCTCATCCAACTTCTTCGTATGAAACACTTTCTACTTCTGTTGGCGCTGCTGGGCGCGGCCGGCGCGGCCTCGGCGCAAGCCAATCTTATCCATGCCATTTCGCTGGGCACGCGGCTGGGCGTTGATGCCGCCGTGGCGGGCAACCGCAAGCACCAGGACGCTTCTTCCGACCGCTACGTGACAACCGCTACCTACCACGGCGCCTCCTACTACCAGAAGCGCACACCTTCCAGCAAGCTCAAAGGCCCCGGCGGCCCCCAGATTGCCTACCAGGAATCGTTGCTGCAGCAGTGCCAGGCGGCGCTCTTGGCAGACTCCACCAGCGCCCTGGGCACCGCCGAAACCTGGGCCATGCTCCAAAGCTCGCGCGAGCTCATTGCGCGCGACCGCCCCAGCTGGGCCGTCGACGCCTACGCCGACGAGGCCTCCTTTTACCAAGCCGAAACCGTGCGGCGCCAGCGCCGCGCGGCAGCCGAAAAGCACTAGACCATTTTCCGGTAACTTCTTTGCTCTCAACCGCCATGGACACCGCTACCGCAACCGCCCCCGATGCCGGCCTCACCAGCCCCGACCTGGCGCCCGTGCTACCCGCCGAGCGCACCTGGGGCACCGGCAACTACGCCGCGCTCTGGGTAAGCATGAGTTTGTGCATCCCCACCTACATGCTGGCCAGCTCACTCATCGAGGGCGGCATGAACTGGTGGCAGGCCCTGCTCACCATCTTCCTGGGCAATACCATTGTGCTGGTGCCCATGCTGCTCAATGGCCGGGCGGGCGCGCAGTATGGCATTCCGTTCCCGGTGTTTGCGCGGGCCAGCTTCGGGGTGCGCGGGGCCAACGTGCCGGCGTTGCTGCGAGCCGTCATCGCCTGCGGCTGGTTCGGCATTCAGACCTGGATAGGCGGCTACGCGCTCTACCAGATGGCGGTGCTGTGGGTGCCCTCGCTGGCCACACTGCCGGCCGTGTTTCCGGCCAGCTGGGGCCTGGCTACGGGGCCGGCCTTTCTCTTTTTGCTGTTTTGGGCACTGAATATGTACGTGGTGCACAAGGGCGTCGACAGCATTCGTAAGCTACTCGTCTTCAAGGCATTTTTTCTGCCTATAGCGGCGCTGGCGCTGCTGTGGTGGGCCATTGCGGCGGGCAAGGGCCTGGGGCCGATTTTGGCGCAGCCCAGCAAGTTTACGAGCAGCACTCAGTTCTGGGCGTTCTTCTTTCCCTCGCTCACGGGCATGGTGGGTTTTTGGGCCACACTCTCGCTCAATATTCCGGATTTCACGCGCTACGCTATCAGCCAGCGGGCCCAGCAGCTAGGCCAGGCCATCGGGTTGCCTACCTCCATGACCATGTTTTCGTTCGTGGGCGTGGTCGTGACGTCGGCCACGTTTGTCATCTACGGCCACACCATCTGGGACCCGGTGGTGCTGGCCGGCAAGTTCGACAGCAAGCTGCTGGTGAGCTTCGCCATGCTGGCCGTGGCCCTGAGCACGCTGGCCACCAACATTGCGGCCAACATCGTGAGCCCCGCCAACGACTTCGCCAACCTCTCGCCCGCCCGCATCAGCTTCAAAACCGGCGGCTACCTCACCGGCATCATCGGCCTGCTCACCTTCCCCTGGAAGCTCATTGCCGACCCCACGGGCTTCATTTTCACCTGGCTGGTGGGCTATTCGGGCCTGCTGGGCCCCATTGGCGGCATCATGATAGTGGACTACTACCTGCTGCGCAAGCAGCGCCTCGACCTGGCGGGCCTCTACCAGTACCACGGCCTCTACGCCTACCAGGGCGGCATAAACCGGGCCGCCATCTGGGCCCTGGTGCTGGGGGTGCTGCCCAACGTGCCGGGCTTCCTGGTGGTGGTAGGTGCGTTGGGTAAGGAAGCGGTGTGGCCCGCGCTGGTGAGCCTCTACAACTACTCCTGGTTCGTGGGCTTCCTGGTGTCGGGGGTGGTGTACTTGGGGCTGATGCGCGGGCGGATGGCGGTTACCGTTTCAACGGCAGCAGCCCAGCCCCAGCCGGCCGCGGCTCCTTCGGAGGCTTCGCTGGCGCAATGAGTTTTTTGCCAAAGCCTCTGAATGCTGCGCTGGAAAGACATCATCACCTTCGCCAAATACGGCAACCCCGAGCCGCCCCACCGCGTGGCATTTTCTGAAGCCGAATGGGCCGCGCGGCTACCGCCCGAGCGGTTCGCCGTGCTGCGCCAGCACGCCACCGAGCCGCCCTACCGCAACGCCTACTGCCGCGCCTACGCGCCCGGCCGCTACGCCTGCGCCGGCTGCGGCACCGTGCTGTTCGAGGCGGACGAGAAGTACCACGCCATTTCGGGCTGGCCCAGCTTCCGGCAGCCGGCCAGTCGCGGGGTTATTGCGTATTTCTTCGATACCAGCTTCAACATGGAGCGCATGGAGGCCCGCTGCAACGTGTGCGGCGGCCACCTGGGCCACGTATTCCCCGATGGACCCGCCCCCGGCGGCCTGCGCTACTGCATGAACTCGGCCAGCCTGGAAAAGCAGGATTGAGCCAGCGGTTGGGCACTACTTATCATTACTTTCCACAAGCCCGTTTTCTGTCTGCCATGAAGCACCGGCTGCGCGAATGGCTGCGGCGCTACCTGCCCGCCGAGCTGCTCTCGGCCCTGGCCACGCTGGCGGCGGCCGGGCTGGTAATGCGGGCCTCGCGCAGCGGCGTGCGGGCGGCCCTGGCCGGCACCTGGGCCGGCAACGTGGCTTACTTCGGGCTGCTGCTGGCCCAGGACGTGCGCCTGGCCCGGCGGGCGCGACGTCAGCGGGGCTACGCCTATACCTGGCGCACCTTCGGCCAAAACCTACGGGCGCTGGCCGTGGAGTTTGGCGCGGCCGAAGTGCTCGACAGCCTCGTCATCCGCCCGGCCCTGATGTACTATTTGCCGCGCTGGCTGGGCCACTTTGCGGCGGGTATTTTGCTGGCCAAGCTCCTGGCCGATGTCACGTTCTACATCCCCGCCATTCTGAGCTACGAGCTCAGCAAAAAGCGGCTGCGCAATTTCGACGACGAACCGTAGGCTGACATGAGGTGAGAAAACACCTAAGGGTTTAGTGCCCTTCAACCGATACGGATTGGGCGCGGTGTTTTTAGGGATTTGCGAAGAATAGAAGTCACTTAAATAACCATTGGCTGAACAAATTAGGACGTCACCTGCTTGAGGCGGCCTAAATTTTTCCGGTTTTGCAAATGGATACTCCGACCCGGCATCCGTATGCCCTATTTCCTTTCATTGCTGCCCGGCATTCTTTAGCGCAACCGCATGGCCCAGTCCACTCATCCATCGAACAAGCAGGATTTCACCGGCTTCGTGCGCGTGCGCGGCGCCCGCGAGCACAACCTCAAAAACGTCGACGTCGACATTCCGCGCGATGCGCTGGTGGTGTTTACGGGCGTGTCGGGCTCGGGCAAGAGCAGCCTGGCCTTCGGCACACTCTACGCCGAGGCCCAGCGCCGCTACCTGGAATCGGTGTCGCCCTACGCGCGGCGGCTGTTCCACCAGATGGCCGTGCCCGAAGTGACAGCAATTGAGGGGTTGCCGCCGGCGGTGGCCTTGCAGCAGCAGCGCGGCGCGCCGAGCACCCGCTCGTCGGTGGGCTCGGTGACAACCCTATCGAACCTGCTGCGCATGCTTTACTCGCGGGCCGGCGACTACCCCGCCGGGCAGGGCATCATCTACGCCGAAGCTTTTTCGCCCAATACCGCCGAGGGCGCCTGCCCCACCTGCCACGGCCTGGGCCGCGTGTACGAGGTGACGGAGCAGAGCATGGTGCCCGACCCCACGCTTACCATCCGGGAGCGGGCCATTGCGGCTTGGCCCCAAGCCTGGGGCGGCCAAAACCAGCGCGACATTCTGGTGAGCATGGGCTACGACGTGGACACGCCCTGGAAAGACCTGCCGCAGAAGGACCGGGACTGGATACTCTTCACCGAGGAGCAGCCCGTGCTGCCGGTGTACCCGGGCTACTCGCCCGAGCAGACGCAGCGCGCCATCAAGCGCCGTGAGCCGCCGAACTACATGGGCACGTTTATGGGCGTGAAGAAGTACGTGCTACACACCTTTGCCACCACCCAAAGCGCGCTGATGAAGAAGCGCGTGGCCCAGTACATGCTGGGTTCCGACTGCCCCACCTGCCACGGCAAGCGCCTGCGGGTGGAGTCGCTGAGCGTGAAGTTTGCCGGGCTGGATATTGCCGAGATGTCGCGCCTGCCCCTGAAGCGGCTGGCGGCGCTTTTGCAGCCTTTTGCCGAAGGCAAAGCACGCAAGCAGGCCCACGACAAAGAGCACCCCGAACAGGCCATTGTGGCCCAGCGCATTGCCGAAGATTTGGCGGCGCGGCTGGCAGTGCTGCTCGATTTGGGGCTGGGCTATTTGTCGTTGGAGCGCGGCACACCCACGCTCTCTCCCGGCGAGCTGCAGCGCCTGCGGCTGGCCACGCAGCTCTATTCCAACCTGTTCGGCGTGGTGTACGTGCTCGATGAGCCCAGTGCCGGCCTGCACCCGGCCGATACTGAGGCCCTGCTTAAGGCGTTGGACGGCCTCAAGGGCGCTGGCAATTCGCTGTTTGTGGTGGAGCACGATTTGGACGTCATCCGCCGGGCCGACTGGCTGGTGGACGTGGGTCCCGCTGCCGGCGAGAAAGGCGGCGAAATCCTCTACAGCGGCCCGCCCGAAGGCCTAAAAACAGTCGAAGCTTCGCAGACGCGCCAGTTTCTGTTCGACACCTCCGCGCTGCCCGACGTGCCGCCACGCAAGCCCACTGGCTGGTTGAAACTGGCCGGCGTGACGCGCAACAACCTCAACAACCTCGACGTGGAATTTCCGCTGGGCGTGTTCACGACGGTAACAGGCGTGTCGGGCTCGGGCAAGTCCAGCCTGGTGAGCCAGGTGCTAGTGGAGCTGGTGGCCGAAAGCCTGGGCCAGGCCATTGAGGCCGAAGAAGAGGAAACCGACCCGCTGGCCCCGCCCGCCCCTGCCACACTCGGCGGCCATATTACGGCCGGGCTCGACAAAATCAAGCGCCTGGTGCGCGTCGACCAGAAGCCCATCGGCCGCACGCCGCGCTCCAACATGGCCACCTACACCGGCCTGTTCGACCACGTGCGCAAGCTGTTCGCCGCCACGCCCGAGGCCCGCAAGCGCCGCTACGACGCCGGCCGCTTCAGCTTCAACGTGGCCAAGGGGCGCTGCGAGAACTGCTCGGGCGAGGGCTTCGTGATGGTGGAGCTGCTGTTTCTGCCCAGCGTGTACGCGCCCTGCCCGGTGTGCCACGGCGCCCGCTACAACGCCAAAACCCTGGAGGTGCAGTACCGCGGCCGCAACATCGCCGAGGTGCTGGGCCTGACCGTGGACGACGCCTGGGAGTTCTTCGCCGACGAGCCCGCCATCCATCGCGCCCTCACCGTGCTGCGCGAGGTGGGCCTTGGCTATCTGCGCCTGGGCCAGCCCGCCACCGAGCTAAGCGGCGGCGAGGCCCAACGCATCAAGCTCGCCACCGAGCTGCAGCGCATCGGCCGCGGCAACACGCTCTACGTGCTCGACGAGCCCACCACCGGCCTGCACCCCTCCGACACCGAGAAGTTGATGCTCCAGCTCGAAGGCTTGGTGGAAGCCGGCAACACCGTCATCGTGGTGGAACACGAGATGCGCGTGGTGGCCGGCTCCGATTGGGTGCTCGACATCGGCCCCGGCGCGGGTGAAGACGGCGGGCGCGTGGTGGCCGCGGGCCCGCCGCGCGAGGTGGCCAAAGTGCGCGAGAGCCGCACAGCGCCGTATCTGCGGGAGTTTCTGGCGGGGTAAAGACGCAACGCCAACCTCACCCCCGGCCCCTCTCCTTGGGGAGATGGGTGCCAGTCGTCAGCAGACTTTTGGAATTGTCAGGCTCCCCTCTCCCCAAGGAGAGGGGCCGGGGGTGAGGTTAGCACGGAGGGAGAAGCAACAAAGATGTTTCGCTCTGCATGATGCTTTTCTTCTTTATCAATACACACCTCCATGAACCCCAACGACGCCCTCCCACCTAACCTCTTCCGCCGCCAGAACGAAACACCCGACGCGGAATTCTACCACCACCCGCGCTTCGTCACGCACATCGACGACCGCGCCATTGCGGCCGTCACGCAGCTTTACCGCGAGTACTTCCCACTGGATTCCGCGCTGCTCGATTTGATGAGCAGCTGGGTGAGCCACCTGCCGCCCGAGGTGCCCTACCGCCGCGTGGTGGGCCTGGGCATGAACCAAGCCGAATTGGCGGCCAACCCGCGCCTCGAATCCTTCGTGGTGCAGGACCTCAACCAGCAGCCTGTACTGCCCTTCGCAAACGATGAGTTCGACGGGGCGGCTATCTGCGTGTCCGTCGACTACCTGACGCAGCCGGTGGCGGTGCTGCGCGAGCTGGCCCGCGTGCTGCGGCCCGAGGCCCCGCTGGTCATCACTTTCTCCAACCGCTCCTTTCCCAGCAAGGCCGTGGCCGCCTGGCACGCTCTCGACGACCGCGGCCACCTCGCCCTGGTACGCGAGTACCTCACTGCCGCCGCCGGCTGGCACGCCATTGAGCTGCTCGACCGCAGCCCGCTGCCGCCCGGCCGCTCCGACCCGCTTTTTGCCGTAGTGGCCCGGGTGGCGCCGCGCTGAGGCCTGGCCCGGCGGCAGGCTTCGCGGCTGGCCAAAAGGCCGCGCTACCCGCTTTAAGGCGTTGGCTGCCACAGCCAAAAAATCTTTTGCCGTCGCAGATGCGCAGCTAGGATTATAGCAATTCGTCGTTCTACCTTTGGTTCGACCAATTGGCTCCCTTCCTGTAATTTTATCCCTGCGACGGCTTTATGCGTCTTTTATCTTGGCTGGCCGCGTTGGGCAGCTTGCTGGCTACCCCGGCATTGGCGCAACAGGCGCCTTACCTCCCCTACTACTCTTCCGATACCGTGCGGGTGCACGACATGGCGGTGGCCCACCGCGCGGCCGTGCAGAAGTACCTGGTAACGCCCAAATCGGTAAGCGGCGAGTACAAGGACCACTACAAGAAAATTGCCCAGGAAGCAGCCACCGACGTGTATAACACCGTCCGCTACTCCGCCCTCGTCGACCCCGTGCTGAACCCCTACGTGCAGGGCGTGTTCGCGCAAATTCAGAAGGCCAACCCGCAGCTGCCGGCCGTACAGCTCGTGCTCAGCCGCAACCCCGAGCCCAACGCCCACGCCGTAGGCAACAGCACCGTGATGCTGAACGTGGGCCTGCTGGGCCGCCTCGAAAACGAAAGCCAGCTGGCCTACGTGCTGTGCCACGAGCTGGCCCACATCCAGTGTGGGCACATGGAGCGAGGCCTGCGCTCGCAGCTCACCAAAATCCACAGCAAGCAGGTGCGCAAGGAAGTGAAGCGCATTGTGGCCGATGAGTACAACATCAGTTCGAAGCTGAAGGCGCTAGCCCTGGGCTTGTCGCTGAACAGCACCTTCCACCACCGCCAGTACGAAAAGCAGGCCGACTCGCTGGGCTATGCCCTGCTGAAACGCACGAGCTTCGACGCCAAGCAGGCCTACCGTGTGCTGCAGCTGCTCGATAAAATCGACCAGCCGCTCTCGCCCGAGCCCCTGGCAATGGGCCAGTTTTTCGGCTGCGAAAAATTCCCCTACCCGCTGCCCGAGGCCCCGGCCAAGCCCAAGTCCATTTTCACGGTAGCGGCGCCCACCAAGACGGTGCTCGAAACCACCGACACCCTCAAAACCCACCCCGACTGCGCCAAGCGCATGCGCTTCCTGAGCGAGCTGGCCCAGGGCCAGATTACCGACGCCCCTACGGCCCCCACGCCGGCCTTTGCCCGCATCGTGTCCTTGAGCCGTTTGGAGTCTGTGCAAAGCTGGTTCGACTACGACTGCTACGACCACGCCTTGTTTGAAGCGCTGCAGCTGCTGCACGAGGAGCCTCAGAATGCCTACCTGCGCTCAGTGGTGACGCTGAGCCTGTACGAGCTGCGCGAGCACCTCATCAAGCACGATTTCTACGAAGTGGTGGGCAACGTATCGAAGCACCACCCCGAGAATTTCAATCAGATGCTGACCACGCTCTACGCCTGGAAGGCCGACGATTACAAAGGCCTGCTGGCCTGCTTCGCCCAGAATACCTCCGCTCCGGCCACCCCCGCCGACGAGTACGCCCATGCCGCTGCCTACGCTGCTGCCGCCCTGGCCGGCGAGCCCGGCGCCGCCACCCTGCAGCAGCAGTACCAAAGCCGCTACCACGACGGCAAGTTCACGAAGCTTCTGTTCCCGAAACCGGTTGTTTCGACGGGCAAGAAGTCGCTGCGGTAGCGCCCGTTAGTACGCGCTATACGTCTGTCATCCTGAGCGCAGCGAAGGACCCTCTCACGTTAGATAGTGTTAGGTTATTCACATTCATTCTGGCGTGAGAAGGTCCTTCGCTGCGCTCAGGATGACAGACGACGCAGAAGCCACACACCATCATACTCCATTAAACATTCCGCTTATTCCCAACCCTTTACCCCCTCTACATGCTTGTTAAAAATACCCTGCTGGCGGCTGCTGTGACGCTGGCGGCCTCGGCGGCTCTGCACGCCCAAACCCAAACCCTCGACGGCGTGGCTTCCGTGCGCCGCTCGGCCATCGAGCCGGTGTATGCCGGCAACGAAGTGAAGGGCTACGTGATGTATTCGCGCGGCGACAAGGCCGACAAGAAGAACGACAACTTCCTGCTCGATTTCTATGACCAGGACCTCACCAAGGTGAGCAGCATCACCATGCAAAAGCCGGCGGGCAAGTACTTCCTGCTGCGCAACGCCTTTAACGGCTCGGCCTTCGCCATGTACTATTACAACATGAAGGACAAGACGTTGGAGATTGAAACCTACGACACCGGCCTCAAGAAAATTGCCACCAAGGCTATTGGCGACCTCAACAAGGCCGATTTGTACATGACCTACCAAGCCTTCGGCACGCAGGGCATCGAGGGCACCGACACGGGCCAGAACATGACGCTGTTTCCGGTGCCGAACTACGGCTTTGTGCGCAACAGCTTCGAGGGCATGGGCGCCAACGGCACCATGAAGGGCTTCAACCTGCAGATGTACGACGACAAGCTGACGCCGCGCTGGCGCCTGAGCACCGACCCCAAGTCGAAATTCGTCGAGTCGGTAAACCTAACCCAGGCCGTCGACAAGTACATTCTGGCTACCATTCAGCGTCGCACCAGCACGGCGTCGAAGAAAATCGATGCCTACATCGTGGCCCTGGAGGTGACGACGGGCAAAAAGCTGTTCGACCTGCCGGTGGAAAACAGCGCCACCGAGCAGCTGTCGCTCACCTCGTTCACCTTCGACCCGCTGAAGCGCGAGTTTATCGCCATGGGCGAGTTTTACAAGCTGAACGACAAACCATTCGTGAACAAAAGCCAGGGCTTCTTCATCAAGCGCTACAGCGAAGATGGCAAGCTGCTGGGCGTGAAAAACTACGGCTGGCACAACGAGGTGGCCGCCGCCCTGCCCGCCGAAGCCCGCCAGAGCCTGGAAGACGGCTTCGTGAACTACACGCAGTCGGTGGTGCGCGGCTCCAACGGCAAGACCTACATCGTGGCCGAGCAGTACAAAGTGGTGGGCGACGGCCTGGGCATTGCCCTCTCGCTGCTGGGTTCGAGCACGGCCTCCTTCGCCAAAGGTCAGGTTGCCAACCTACTGGTGTTTGCCCTCGACCCCAACGACAAGCTGACCGACGTAAAATTCTACGCCAAGGACGCGTCGAAAGTCGTGATTCCGCAGTACGAGAGCTTGTCGGGTACGGGCATGCTAGGCTCTTACTTCAAACGGTCGGGCCAGTTCGACTACCAGTTCATCCAGAAAAACGACGCCAACTCGCAGTTTAACGTGGTGTATATCAACTACGATAAGGAGAAGGGCGAAGCCACCAAGAAAATCATTGGCAACGTGGCCTTTGGCGACAACGGCCAGTTCAAACTTGACAAGATTGACGGCACCAGCAACGCCACCACCTCCTTCCTGTACCCGGCCAAGCCCGGCTACGTGATGCTGGTAGACTACCTGAAGAAGGAGAAGAAAATGGGCATGAAGCTGGTGAAGCTCAACATCTAAGCTCTCGCTTTCTGCTTTTAGTCACGAAAAGGCCCGGCCACCGCCGGGCCTTTTTGCGTCCGGCGATGTGCATTCCGCAGCAGGGCTGCATCGGATGGGAAACGCTTTTCTGCCTGCGTATGCGCCCTCTGCTACTTTTCGCCGCCCTGTTCTGCCTGTTTTTTCACCCAGCCCGCGCCCAGCAGTTGGTGGCCCAGGCCCGCCAAACCAGCTACCTCACCAAGGTGTTTCGCCTCAGCGACGAGCAGGCCCGCCAACTGTACGAGCGCGGCCTCGACGCCGCCCGGCCCGAGTTTTTTACGCAGGCCGTCGACTCCTTTCCCACCGACAAGCCCGCCTCGCGCCGGCTGCCGCTGGGCTACTACCTGGTGGCCCACACCGAAGGCCCGCAACTGGTGTATGAGCTCCGCACCGAAGCCGACCGCGAAGTGCTGGTGGTCGACAATCAGGTGGATTTGAGCTTGGTGGTGCGCGACTCGCTGGGCCGGCTGCTGCCCGACGCCCAGGTGGCCCTGCGCGGCAAGCCGCTAGCCTTCGACGCCGCCACCCAAACCTACTTGCAAGCCCGCGGCGGCCGCGCCGGCCTGGTGGCCGTGACGTCCGGCGGGCGCACCACCTTCCATGCCCTCGACCAGACGTTTCCGCGCGGCGGGCAGCGAGTCCGGCAGCACGGGCACTGGCTGCGGCGCGCGGGCTGGCGTGTGCTCTACGGCTTTCCGCTGGGCTACCTCAGCGGGCCGGTGCGCAAGCTGGTGCAGGAGCTGCACTACCCGGCCGGCGTGAGCACCGGCCCCATTGGCTTGCTGCGCTCCATTTTTAACGAAGACGTGCGCGACGAGCGCCAAAGCCGCCGCGAAGACCGAACAGAAGCCCATCCCCGCTGGACCAGCTACGTGGCCACCAGCCAGCCCCGCTACCGCCCCACCGCCGATACCCTGCGTCTGAAGGCCCGCGTGCTGCGCCAGAAAAACGGCCGCCCCTACCGCCGTCCGCTCACCCTCTGGCTGGGCGGCAATGGCTACGGCGACGAAACCGGCAAGCGCATTGCCCGGCTGCGCCCCAGCCGGCCCGGCAGCTACGCCTACACCCTGCCGCTGACCGACTCGCTGGGCTTGCGGCCCGATACCTACGTGGGCTTCCGGCTGAAAGACCGGCGCGGGCAGGTGCGGGCCAGCGGGCAGTTTCGGCTCGAAGACTACGAACTGAAGAACAGCCACTACACCTTGCGCGTGGCGGAGAAAACCCAGCGCCAGGGCCAGCCGCAGGCCGTGTTTGTGCGCGGCACCGACGCCAACGACCTCAACCTGCTCGACGCCCGCCTGCGGCTGAGCGTGACGCCGTCCGGCGCGCCGGGCGCCCTACCCGGCCGCCAGCTCTTCATGCCCGACACACTCTGGACCCACCGCCAGGCGCTGGACGCGCTGGGCGAAACCCGCCTCAACCTGCCCGCCAACGCCCTGCCCGACGTGGATTTCAAGTACAACGTGCAGGCCACGCTGCTGACTTCCGACAACGAGCGCCGCACCGAAAGCGCCCAGGTCGACTTCCGCCACGACGCCGGCGAGCTGCACGCCGAGCTGCGCGCCGACTCGGTGCACCTGGAGTACCGCCACTTGGGCCACAGCCAGCCGCACGCGGCCACGCTCCGCATCTCCACGGCCAGCGAGCTGGGCAGCGGTTGGCTGTTTCGGGGGCCGGTGCAGCTGCCGCTGGCGCTGAAAGTGGACGCCCACGCCGACTCCTACGAACTGCGTGATGCAGAGGGCCGCTGGGCCGGGCTCGACATCAATGAAGGCAACGCCGAACTCACCTTGCTTTCGGACCGCCGGGCCGACTCGCTGGTGCTGGCCGTGAGCAACCCGCACGGGCTGCACTTCTGGTACTACCTCTATCAGGGCAACCGCCTGCGCTACCGCGGCTACGCCGATGCCCTCAATATGGCCATTCCGCACGCGGGCGCGGAGCCTTGGTTTGCCTCGCTGCACTACTGGTGGGGCGACGCCCTGCGCTCGGCCGAATTCACGATGGCGCTGCCCGCGCCGCAGCTCCTCATCAGTGCCGAGCAGCCTGCGGTGGCGTATCCCGGCCAGCGAATCAGCCTGCGCTACGCCGTGACCGACGAGCGGGGCCGCCCCGTGCCCCACGCCGACCTGACGAGCTACGCCTACACCAGCAAGTTTGAGCAAACCGCCGCGCCTGCGCTGCCGCAGCTGCGGGTGGCCCGGCCGGTGCAGGGCCGGCAGTCGCTGCGCCGCTTCAAGCTGGGCAAGGATTTTGCGGGTTCCTCGGCCCAGAAGCTGCTGCCCTGGGCGCGCTGGCGGCACGTGCTGGGGCTCGACTCACTGACGTTTTACCAGTTTCTGTACCCCGAAACGGGCAGCTTTCACGAGTACCGGCCGGCGCCGGGCGGGCTGACGCAGGTAGCGGTTTTCCTGGTCGACTCCGGCCGGGTGCTGCCGCCTGTGGCGGTGTACGTGGACGGGCAGCCCGGCTACATCCACGACGTGAACCACAACGACCCCTACACCGTGGTGGCCGACAGCGGCTTTCACACCATCAGCGTGCGCACGGCCACGCGCTTCGTGCGGCTGCGAGAGGTGTATTTGCGCCCGCTGCACAAGCTCACGCTGAGCATCGACGTGAACCATCCCTGCGCCGAGCTGAGCGTGGAAACACGCCGGCCGGAGCTGGCCCCCGCCGAGCTGCTGGGCCTGCAACGCTCAGTGGTGGTGCTTGACGGCACGTTTCTGGCCGCCGCCACGCTGCGACAGGGCCCGACGCTTCGCCCCCTCACGCGGAGCTACTACCGCGAGGCCGTGGTCAGCGGCCCTTTCCGGCCCGATTCGGTGCTGCTGCGTGATGCTTACGGACTGCGGCGCAAGTTTCTGTTTGAGCCCTTGTACAAATATTCGTTTGGAGCCAACCTGCTGAAAATGCAGTGCCTAGATGCCGGCTTGCTGGGTCCGCTCAATGGCTATGAGTACAACGGCTACGGCAAGGCGCTGCCGCTACAGGGCTTTGCCTACACCGAAGCCGATTTCAAGCGCAAGCCCGAGTGGCAGGCCGCTGTCACGCCCGAATACCTCAACGCCCGGCTCGACGTGCCCTACGCCACGCCGCAAGGCCAGGGCCGGCTGGAGCTGCGCCTTCCGCCGCGGCCGGCCGATGCCGGACCCACCTATAAAGAGCTGGCGGCACCGCGCTACGTGCTGCTCACCCGCCCCGGCCAGCCCAAATTCCTGCGTTTGGAGCGCGGCTACGGCCTCATCCACGCACTGGCGCCGGGCCGCTACCGCGTAGCCATGCTGCTGGCCGACAGCTCCTGCCTGGCCCCGGCCGAGGATGTCCTCGTCCAACCCAACGGTCAGACCTACTTCCAGCTCCGCCGCACCGACCAGGTGCCCGCCGGCCGCCTCAGCCGCCGCATCAACCAGCAGCTGTGGCTGCGGCGGCCCAAGGCAATGCACGTCACCCCGGCCGACAGCGTGCCCGCCCGCCGCGAAATCCGGGTGGAAACGCCCGCCACGCCCCAGCCCGGCTGGCGTACCCTGCGCGGCCAGGTGCTCGACCGGGCCAGCGAGGAAGGTATGCCCGGGGTGACGGTGCTTATCAAGGGTACCACCATGGGCACCTCAACTAATGCCGACGGCAGCTTTGCCTTGCAAGTGCCGCCGGATGGAAGCAGCACGCTTCGAATTAGCAGCGTGGGCTATATTACCCAAGAAGTTGCCGTGAGCGGGGTAAGCACGCTGGTGATAAAGCTGGCTGCCGATACCAAGCAGTTGAATGAAGTGGTGGTCGTAGGCTACGGCACAACGGAACGGCGGAACATGAGTGCAGCCGTTTCGACCGTTTCGGCGGCACCGCTGTTGCGCGGCCTGGCAGGCCAAGTGGCAGGCGTGCAGATTGAAGGCGCCCCCGGCGCCCGCATAATGATTCGCGGGGCTGCCTCCATCAGCGCCAGCAACAAGCCCTTCATTCTGCTCAATGGCCTACCCTTTGATGGCCTGCAAGCTGACATCGACCCGGCCAGCATTACCAGCCTAAGGGTGATAAAGGGTACCGAAGCAGCCAGCCTCTACGGCTCGCAGGCGGCCAATGGCGCAATCATTATCACCACTAAAGGCAGTGCCGATGACGTGCCCAACGGCGCCGACCCGCGCCTGGCTTTGCGCCGTCACTTCCGCGACTACGCCTGGTGGCACCCGCTGCTCGAAACCGACGCCCGCGGCCAGGCCCGCGCCGAGGTGGTGCTGCCCGACGACGTGACCAGCTGGGACAGCTTCGTGCTGGCCTCCGACAACCACGGCCGCCTGGGGCGGGCCACGGCCCGCCTCAAGTCGTTCAAGCAGCTGCGGGCCGAGCTGGCCACGCCCCGCTTCCTGGTGGCCGGCGACCGCACCCAGCTGCTGGGCAAAAGTCTGAACTACGGCTTTGATACGGCGCAAGTGACGACCACCTTCCGGGCCGGCGCGCAGGTGCTGCGCACTCAAAACCAACGGGTGAGCCCGGTGGCGCTGGATACACTCACCTTCACTGCTCCCGCTGCCACGGCGCCCGACTCGGTCACGCTCAGCTTCGCCCTGGCCCAGCCCAACGGTTACCAGGACGGCGAGCAGCGCAGCCTGCCCCTGCTGCCCGCCGGCACCCTGGAGCGCGTGGGCACCTTCGCCACCCTCACCGCTGCCGATACCACGCTGCAGCTGCCCATCAACCCCGCTTTGGGCGAGGTGACGGTGCACCTGGAAAGCGACGCCCTGCCCCTGCTGCTCTCCGAAATTGAGCACCTGCAGCACTATGCCTACCTCTGCAACGAGCAGGCCGCCTCCAAGCTGAAGGCGCTGCTGCTGGAGCGCCGCATCCGAGAGGTGCAGGGCCAGCCTTTCCGCGGCGACCGGGCCGTGAACTTTCTCATCAAGAAGCTGCTAGCCGGCCAGCACAAGCCCGAGCACCTGTGGGGCACTTGGCCTACCTCGTCAGTGAGCCCCTGGGCCACCACCCACGTACTGGAAGCTTTGTTGGAGGCTGAGAAGGCCGGCTACAAGGTGACTTTCGACCGGGCGGCGACGCAACGCTATCTGCTGGGCGAGCTCGACGACCACCTGAGCGAAGCCGCCACCGTGGCCCAACTGCGCGGCCGCCCGCTGCCCAGCTACTACGCCTACTACCACGCCCCCGACGACCTCATCCGCCTGCTGGCCCTGCTGCACCGCCTGGGCGCGCCCGCCGATTTCAAAACCTATGTGTCCCGCTTCAACCGCCTGCAATCCGGCCGCCAACCCCTCGACCGCTACCTGGCCCTCCTGACCCTGCGCCATCAGTTGGGCCTGCCCTATCAGCTCGACACGCTGCGGCGCTACCGGCTGCGCACCCAGCTCGGCGGCGTGTTTTATGGCGACACCCTGCATCAATCGACCTACTACGGCTACCTGCTGCGCGACCGGGTGGGTACCACCCTGCTGGCTTACCGCGCCCTGCGCGCCATTGGCGGGCACGAGGCCGAGCTGGCCCGCCTGCGCGTGGGCCTGCTCAACCTGCGCGTGGGCGGCCACTGGACCAGCACCTACGAAGCAGCCGAAATCCTCGAAACCATTGGGCCTGATTTGTTTGCGGCGGGCCGCCCGGCCACCTTTGCCCGCGCCCAGCTCAGCGGCGGGCTCAGCGAAACCGTGACCAAGTTTCCTTTCACCGCCAAGCTGGCGGCCAGCAGCGGGCCGCTCACGCTACGCAAGGAGGGCCTGCTTCCGCTTTACGCCACGGCCTACCAAAGCCACTGGAACCCCACCCCGGCGCCGGTGTCGGCCGCCTTCACGGTGCGGACGGAGCTAGCGGGCCAGGCCGGCAACCGCGTGACGCTGCGCGCCGGCCAGCCCGCCGAGCTGCTTGTGACCGTGGACGTGAAGGCCGAGGCCCGCTACGTGCTGCTGGAAGTGCCCATCCCGGCCGGCTGCTCCTACGGCGACCCGGCCCCCACCAACGGCCTCGAAACCCACCGCGAATACCTGCGCCACCAAACCGGCATCTTCGTCGACTACCTGCCCGTGGGGCGGCACCAGTTCCGCATTGCCCTGCAGCCGCGCTTCAAGGGCACTTACACCATCAACCCGGCCAAGGCCGAGCTGGTGTACTTCCCCACGAAGTTCGGCCGCTCGGCCAGCAAGCAGGCGGTGGTGAAGTAGGGCTCCGCCCGCGCCATTAGGCATGCGCACTCGCTACTGCCGGCCGCGCCCGCAGCCACCGCTGCAGCGGACGCTCCACCACTTGGTACAGGCCGATGCTGATGAGCGTGTAAGCCAGCAGGCAGACAAGGCTGTTGCTCGACACATACACCCGAAACAGGTAATCGACCGTGCCCAGGTGCAGCAGGTAGAGCACGTAGGAAGCGCGGCCCAGCAAGCTCAGCAACTTGGTTTCGAGCACCCAGCGCAACCAGGTTTGCTCGCTTATCAGGCCCCAAAGCAGGCTGCACACGAACACCGGCAGCACCACGCTGCCGGCCAGCATTTCGACGAGGTACCAGTCGGGGCCGGTGCTATCGAAGCAGGTGGGGCACTGGTGGTTGATGATGGCCGTGGCCAGCATGTAGAGCAGAATGCCGGCAGCCCCGAGCAGCGTGTAGTGGCCGCGTCGGGCCAGGGGGCGCGGCTGCCGAACCACCCACAGACCCAGCGCCATGCCCCACACAAACTCGGCGCTGCGCCCGAAGAACGTCGTGCCCAGCACGAAGCGCGCATCCTGCATCAGGCCATAATAGGGCAGCTCGCGCGTGCAAAAAGCCATCAGCGCCAGCCCCAGCGCCAGCAGGGCCACGGGCACCAGCACCAGGCCGCGGGGGCGCCGCCGAAAGCCTAGCAGCAACAGCGGCGCGCACAGGTAAAACGTTTCCTCGACGGTGAGCGACCAGGCCGTGGGCACCCCCAGCGTGGCGAACTGGCCGAAATAGGCCCGCAGCAGGGTGAGGTTTAAAAAAACAGCCGCCGCCTTTTCCGGCCCCGAGTAGGCGGCGGTCCATTCCCACCAGCCGTGGGTGGGCCGCAAGAGCATGATGCCGAACGTGAAGGCCGTGAGCAGGAAATAAATGGGGTAGATGCGGGCAAAGCGGTTTTGGAGGTAGCGCCGAAACCAGGCCCAACTCAGCTCGAGGCCCTCGGCGTAGCGAATGGTGATGAGAAAGCCGCTGAGTACGAAAAAAATGACCACGCCCAGGCCGAACTGGCTCAGGTACTGCACCACCCACATTTTGAAAAACGGCAGCGTGGGCGACGCCTCCACCGAGGCGAAGTGCACCAGCACGACCATGTAGGCCGCCACGGCCCGCACGCCCGTCAGGGCCGGGAAATACGTTTTCAAGTGCCCTTTGCGAGTTGGTTAACGCGGCAAAGGTACCCGCGCCATCGGTGCTGCCGCGGGCCCGCTTTAAGCAGGGTTCTGCGGCTGGGCCTTGGGCTCCGTGCTCAAATCATTTCCTCCGGCCGCACCGCCACCGGGCGCTTGCGCACCGAGTCGTACACCACCAGCGCCACCAGCAGGCCCAGCAAAATCAGCGAGGAGCCCTGGGTGCCGAAGCCCAGCCCGTTCTTCTCAACCGGCTTGGTGAGCAGGTCGCCGAAGGTGGCGCCGAAGGGCCGGGTGAGCACAAACGCTACCCAGAACAGCAGCACCCGCGAAATGTGGGTGAAGTAGTACAGCGCTACCACCACTGCCAGCGCGCCACCGATGAGCAGCGCCCCGCCGCCGAAACCCAGCCCCGAGTCGTCGGCCAGGAAATCGCCCAGGGCCGTGCCCAGCGTGTTTGAGAACAGGATGGCGGCCCAGTAGAACAGCTCGGCCCGGCGCGACTGCACCTCGGTTACGGAAAGCGACTTTTCGCTCAGCCACCACCCGCCCAGGATGGCCAGCAGGATGGCGACCAGCAGGGCCGCGCCGGTGGCGTAGCCCAGGCCCAGGGTGCGGTCCATGTAGTCCGACATGGTGGTGCCGGCCGTGCTGGTGGCCAGAATCACGGCCCAGTACAGCGCCGGAATGTAGCGCCGGGCCGCCAGCTGCCCGGCAAGCGTCGCCAGGAAAAACCCAATGAGAATGAGCGAGCTAACGGCATAACCCACCTTCATAGTCTGGGCCAGCTGGTCGCCGGCGGTTTCGCCCAGCGTGGTAGCGCAGATTTTCATTATCCAGAACAGCAGGGTGACTTCCGGGATTTTCTTCATAACAGGCGCTTACGCATTTACTGCGCCAAACATCGCGCTCGATTCTGAAGGAATTGGGAAGGGACGACGCGCATCCTGCCCAGACGTGTTCCACCTTAAAAGATTATTTAAGCAGTCGTTAAAATCAATTAGCGCGTCATGCAGAGCGCAGCCTCACCGACCTCTACAACGTGGTGGAGAAGCTGCGCGCCAACCAGCCCCTCACCCCCAAAGACCAGACCGTGAATCAGCAGGGCCTGGCCTCCGTCGTCCTCAGCCTGCACCAGCAGCTCGACGCCGCCGTGGCCGAGGCCTACGCCTGGCCCCCCGCCCTGCCCGACGCCGAGATTCTCACGCGCCTGGTGCGGCTCAACCACGAGCGCGCCCGCGAGGAGCAGGCCGGCCACGTCCGCTACCTGCGCCCCGCCTACCAGGCGAAAGGGAATAAGGAACAAGGGATAGGGAATACGGCCACCCAGGCCGACCTGGCCCTGGCCGCATCCCCTGTGCCTTCCGCCCCTATCCCCTTTCCCACCGAGCTGGCCCAGCAGATGCAGGCCCTGCGCGACGCCGTGGGCCAGGCCGGCCAACCCGTGACGGCCGCGCAGGTAGCCGCGCAGTTCCGCCGCGTGAAAGCGGACAAAGTATTGCCACTTTTAAATACACTTGCGGCACTATCCTTGCTCCGAGAAACCGCTGCGGGGCAGTTTGCTCCGTAGGGTTCGGGCCGGTCGGCTCGGGCGGCTTCACGCTTTAGCTGGGTTCTATGCACTTTTCTACACGTTTTCTGGTGGCCCGGCTGGTTGCCGTATGCATGGGCCTGTGCCTTGCGCTGGGTTCGGTGGCCCAAACTGTACCCACTTGGGTGGGGGTGCGCAGCCTGAACAACTCAAATGGGCACTTGGCCCTGGGCATGAAGGCGGCCGAGACGGACGCCGCCGGCAATAGTTACGTGCTGGGCGACTTTACCGGCACCGTGTCGGTGGGCGGCACCAGCCTCAGCAGCGGCCAGAGCTTCGACGTGTACCTGGCCAAGTACACGCCGGCCGGCCAGCTGGCCTGGGTGCGCCAGCTTAGCTCGCCCGGAAACGAAAAGGCCGGCGACCTGGCCCTGGACGCGGCCGGCAACGTGTACGTCTCGGGCACCTTCGGCGGCAACATTCAGTTGAGCCCAACGCTGGCCCTGGCGTTTGCGCCCGTTCGCGATGGTCCCACCAATTACCTTTTTGTGGTGCGCTACTCCCCGCTGGGCCAGCCCGAGTGGGCGCAGCAAACCACCTCGCCGGTTCTTTCTCCGGCGCTGGCCAGCACCACGTCCGTCAACAGCATGGCCGTGACGCCCACCGGCATGTTGTACGTGTCCGGGGTGTTCACCGTGGCCGCCCGGCTGGGGGCCACCACGGTGGCCGTGCCCGGCGGCTCGCCCTACGGACAAGGCGTGTTCGTGGCGGGCTTCGCGACGGCCACCGGCCAGCCGCAGTTGCTGGCCATGCCCGTTTATGTGCGCGTACCCGCCGTCAACGGCCTTTCGGCCTACCTGCAGGTGGCCGCCGGCCCCGCCGGCGAATTATACCTGGCCGCGCTCTTCTCCAACCGACTGGAGGCCAACACCAACACCGGCAGCAGCGCGTTCAGTAGCCGGGGTGGCTCCGATGTACTACTGGCCAAGCTGAACCCCCAGGGCCAGGCCGAATGGATAGAGCAGTTGGGCGGCGTCGGCGCCGACTGGGTATGCGGCACGAAAACCGATGCCGCGGGCAACGTGTACGTGGCCGGCACCTGCGGTGCCGCGGCCACCTTTGGCAGCACCACCGTGGCCAGTGCCGGCCCCCGCGACAACTACTTGGCCAAGTATACGCCCCAAGGCACGCTGGAGTGGGTGCAAACCAGCGGGGGCCCCACCAATGGCATGATGGGCGAACGGTGCCTCCGCCTCGACGCGAGCGGCAACGCCTATCTGGCGAGCACCTTCTCGGCCAGCGCGCAGTTTGGGCCGCTGACCGTGACCAGCAACACCACCTCCCTCGACCTCGTGGTGGCCTGCTACTCCCCGCAAGGGCAGGTGCTCTGGGTGCAGCAGTCTTCCGGCCCCGGCCATGAAGTGGCCGAGCAACTAACCCTTGGCCCCAACAACGAGCTGTCCGTGTTCGGGCGCTGCAACAACAGCCTCTACTGCTACTTCGGCGCCAACCTGTTCACGCTCCCAGCCGGTGCTGCGGATGACTCGTTTGTGGCGCGCTTGGGCATCGACGCCACCATCACGAGCACCCGTGTGGCGGGTACGTTGCCACTGACGGCCTACCCCAACCCGGCCACCGCGCAAGTGCACCTGCCGGCAACGCTAGTGGGGGCCCGCATTCAACTGCTTGACGCCCTGGGCCGCACCGTGCGCGAAACCACTGTTTCGGCTACCGGAGAAGTATTCGTGCTTGGCTTGGTGCCGGGCATCTATACCCTGCGCGCCACCGACAAGCAAGGCCAGCCGCACGCTGCCCGCGTGACGGTAGAGTAGCGCGCCCTGCCCGAGGCCGAGCGGCTCACGCGCCTGGTGCGCCTCAACCACGAGCGCGCCCGCGAGGAACAGGCCGGCCACCAGCGCTACCTGCGCCCCGCCTACCAAGCCCCCGAAACTAAGCAGGCGAAACTCTCTTTGCTCACCGCAGCAGCCTTTCCGGCCCCCGGCCGGTCCTCCCTTCAGACGGGGGGAATCGCTCTCCAAGCCTGGCCCGCCGAACTGGCCCAGCAGATGCAGGCCCGGCGCCACGCCCTGCAGCAAGCCGGCCAGCCACTAACAGCCACCCAGGCAGCCGCCGGTTTCAAACGTGTAAAAGCAAACAAAATACAGCCTCTCCTCCAAGCACTTGCAACAATACCCTTACTCCGCAAAACGCACGAAGAAGCTTACGCCATTTAATCTTCCACCTTTCCCCTGAGCCGCTTATGCCTACTCCTACTCTTGCATCCGTTCGAATTGCCGGCCTGCTCCTAGGCGGCTTATTGTGCAGCCAGGGCAGTGCCCACGCCCAAACCACCCCCGCCTGGACCCGCGCGGCCAGCACACGCGACTACCTGTCCATCCACAGTGGTAGCATTCGCCATCTCGATGCCGCGGGCAACGTGTACGAAGTGGGCCAATTTAGCGTAGCGGCCAGTGTGGGCCGAACCTACCTGTATAGCCAAGGCAGCTACGATGGCTACCTGGGCAAGTACAACGCCGACGGCACCACGGCCTGGGTGCGGCAGTTTGGCTCTGCGGGCGAGGATGGAGCCGCGGATGTAGCATTCGATGCGGCCGGCAACGCCTATGTAGTGGGCACCTACACGGAGGCCTTGAACCTGGGCAACGGCGTCAGGCTGGATGCAGCCCCCAATTCCGGCCAGAAGGTATTCATCGCCAAGTACGCCCCCAACGGCACCCCGCTGTGGGCCCAGCACAATGACTCTTACCCTGGCACGATGCTACCCACCTGCCCGCCTACAGCCCGCGTGCTCGGGGTACAGGTCGATTCGGCTAATCACGTAAACGTGACCTGCGTCTATGGTTTGGCCACCAATTTCGGCTTCGGTGGCATGCTGCCGTCGACGCCCTTGCCCAACCGGAGCAAGCCGGGAGCCAACAGCGTATACCTGGCCCGCTTTTCGGCTACTACCGGCACGCCGCTGAGCCTAAAGCCCATCCTGTACATTTCCCCATCGGTTACGGCTGGCGGCCTGGCCTTTCAGCAGCGCCTGCTTACCACCCCTACCGGCGGCACCTACTTGGTGGCCAATTACGTGGCAGCTCCTTCGTTCAGCACCGGGCTGGCTTTCGCTGAGACGGCCAGCCCCGATGTGCTGGTAGCCAAATACAACGCCTCGGGCCTGGTAGAATGGGCCCGCACCTTTGGTGGCCCCGACTGGGACGAGCTAACCGATGCCCGCACCGATGCCGCTGGCAACCTCTACATCACGGGCTCATTTAAGCAGTCGCTCCGGTTTGGCAGTACCACGCTGGCCGGCGCCGGCGCCGAGGACGGCTTTCTGGTAAAATATTCGCCCGAGGGCGTTGAGCAGTGGGCGCAGTCGCTGACCAGTCCCGGCGCCGACATCCTTCGCGGCCTGTGCGTAGACCCCGCTGGTAATGCCTACGTCACGGGCGGCTATGCGCCTCAGGCCCGCCTTGGCGGCACGGCTCTGGCTTCGGCTGGCCAGCTGGATATTGTGGTGGCTGCGTTCACCCCCAAGGGCCAGCTGAACTGGCTGCAGCGGGCCGGCGGCACCCAGGACGACGAGGGTTTCAGCCTGGGCTTCACCGCCGAAGGCCGCTTGCGCGTGTTTGGCTACACGGGTACCAGCGCTAGTTTCGATGCCATTCCGGTTTATTACGGCTATGCCTGGGCCGGCTTTGTGGCCGAGCTAGCCGCTTCGCCGCAGGCCGCGCCCCCGGCCGAGCCCCTCGAGGATGCTCCCCTCCCCGGCCAAGCGCTGCAGCCCTACCCCAACCCGGCTACTGCGCAGCTGCACTTGCCGGGCCTCGCCGCCGGCACCCGCGTGCAGCTGCTCGATGCGCTGGGCCGCGTCGTGCGCGAAACCACCGTTTCGGCCGCAGCCGAAGTGTCGGTGCAGGGCTTGGCGCCGGGGATGTACTCGTTGCGGGCCACCGATGCGCAAAGTCAGCGATACGTGGGGCGCGTGGCGGTAGAGTAGGCGGCCCAAGCAAGCATAAATAGCCCCGCATGAAAAGAGCCCCGTCCGGTGAAGGTCGGGGCCCTTTTTTCACCTTTTCGGAGGCGATTTGTAGCGAAAAAAAAGGCCGTTTCCAGATTAGAAACGGCCTTTTTACTAGGTAGCGGGGACTGGACTCGAACCAGTGACCTTTGGGTTATGAGCCCAACGAGCTACCAACTGCTCCACCCCGCACTGTTTGGTTCTGCAAAAGTACGGCGTTTTTCTGAGCCGGCAATTATTTGGTCGATAATAATTGCTTAACACGGCTAACCTGCTAGCCAACAGCTGGTAATTTTTCCGTCGCTCGGGCGCTAGGCCCGGTCGCCGGTGGCTTTTACGAGGTTGATGCCGGCAAAGAAGAAGATGAGGCCCACCACGAAGGGAACGATGGAGTTCATCTTGCTGAGGCCGATGCCGCCAATGCCCAGGAAAGCCAGCGCGCCGATGATGATGCCGACGATGCCTAAAACCGTGAGAATGGTGCCAAACGTGCGTTTCTGATTCATGGCTGTAAAGTCTTAAAAGAAGATAGTCAAGGAAAACCGGCCGGGCCGGGATAGCGCCTCATACGCCAACGGCCGGCAAATGGATAGGCGCCCGGTCGAAAGGCGACCCGGCGCGGCGCCATTGGCGGGCGCGGACCGCAGCCCGCGCCGGCCTAATTCCCCATCTTTGCTATCTACTTTAGCTTTATTGCCATGGCATCGCAGCGCTCCCCGGCCCTTGGGTTCATCTTCGTCACGCTGCTGATTGACGTCAGCGGGCTTGGCATCATCATTCCGGTGGTACCCACACTCATTCGGCAGCTCACGGGCGAGGGGCTGAGCCAAGCGGCCGTGTACTCGGGCTGGCTCACGTTTGCCTACGCGGGGGCGCAGTTCTGCTTTGCGCCCATCATGGGCGGGCTCAGCGACAAGTGGGGGCGGCGGCCGGTGCTACTGGCGGCGCTGCTGGGCCTGGGGCTCGACTACATCTTCCTGAGCTTCGCGCCTACACTGGCCTGGCTGTTTGTGGGGCGCGTGGTGGCGGGCATCACGGGGGCCAGCTTCACCACGGCCACGGCCTACATTGCCGATATCAGCACGCCCGAAAACCGGGCCCAGAACTTCGGCATGGTGGGTGTGGCCTTTGGGCTGGGCTTCATCATCGGGCCGGCGGTGGGCGGGCTGCTGGCGGGCTTCGGCTCGCGGGTGCCATTTATGGTGGCGGCGGGGCTGAGTTTGTGCAACTTCCTGTATGGCCTGCTGGTGCTGCCCGAGTCGCTGGCCCCCGACAAGCGCCGGGCTTTTGAGTGGACGCGGGCCAACCCCGTGGCCTCGCTGCTGCGCCTGAAGCGCTACCCGGCGGTGCTGGGCCTGGTGGCCTCGCTGGTGCTCATCTACCTGGCCGGCTCGTCCATTCAGTCGGTCTGGACGTTTTACACCGAGCTTAAGTTTGGCTGGGCGGAGAAGATGGTGGGCATTTCGCTGGGCGTTATCGGCTTGTTTTCGGCGCTGGTGCAGGGCGGGCTGGTGCGCGTGGCCATCCCAAAACTGGGCGCGGCGCGGGCCATCGTGCTGGGGCTGCTGTGCTACACGGTGGGCTTCGTGCTGTTTGCCTTTGCCTGGCGCGGCTGGATGATGCTAGCGTTTCTGGCGCCTTACTGCCTGGGCGGCATTGCGGGGCCGGCGCTGCAAAGCACCATTTCGGGCCAGGTGCCGGCCAACGAGCAGGGCGAGCTGCAAGGCGCCCTCACCAGCCTGATGAGCGTGACCGGCGTGGTGGGCCCGCTGCTTATGACGGGCCTGTTCCGCTACTTCACCCGCGACGAAGCGCCGGTGCACTTTCCGGGCGCGCCGTTTCTGCTAGGAGCGGTGCTGGCGCTGGGCAGCGCGGCGCTGGCCCTGCGCTCGCTGCGGCGGCACCCGCCCGTGGAAGCCGGCGCCCCCGCGGCCGAGGCCATGCCCGCGCACTAAGGTCGGCCGGCGGGCCGTGAGCAAACAGGCCGGGCCGCAAACGCGTAATTTGCCAGTACTGCTTCCACCTTGCTATGAATTCCGACATTCCTGCCCCGCTCCTCGATTTTTCGTACCGCGCCGACCTCGACATCCTGGTGAGCCGCTGGGCCTACCAGCCCGACCCGCACGAACTGCCCGCCGCTTACCGGCAAATGTGCGAGGCCGCCGTGCGCGACCAGGCCCGCTTCTGGCTGCAGGACATTCGCCGGCGCACTCTCAACGACCCCGGCACCACCAACTGGCTGCTCAATAAATTCTTTCCGGAAATGGCGAACCGACTGGGCGGCCGCCTCTACATTGCCTACCTGGTGGGCCCGGCCCTACACGAGTCCATTGTGAGCCACCCGGGCTACGTGTCGGCCGAGGCCTACGACGACAAGCCCTTTGCCACCTCGTTTTTCAACGATGAAGGCGCGGCTATTCGCTGGCTCCAGATTCAGCAGACCGACAAGGTGCGGACGTAGCTGGATTTGAGCGTTTGCACGTCATGCAGCGCGCAGCAAAGCATCTCGCTTGGGGTGGTAACTCAATGGATTGGTTTACTTCAGCACGCGAGATGCTTCGCTGCACGCTGCATGACAACATTTATTTTTTCATCAAAAAGCCCGTTTCAGACCTTGGAACGGGCTTTTTTATTATTAGCACAACTTATTTTCAAGTGGAGCGTTTCACAATTACGAAAACTTCGTAGATTTACGACACAATCGTAATCACCAAGCCAAGCCGCTTATGGAACGCCTCACCCAACCCGAAGAAGACGCCCTGCGCGTGCTGTGGCCGCTGCCCGCTGGCGGCTTCGTGAAAGACGTGCTCGACCAGCTGCCTGAGCCGCGCCCGCCCTACACCACCCTGGCCAGCACCCTGCGCAACCTGGAGCGCAAGGGCTACGTGCGCGCCGAAAAGCTAGGCAACTCCTACCGCTTCGTGCCCGTGGTGACGGCCGACGACTACCAGCGCCGCTCCCTGGGTACGCTGGTGAAGCAGCACTTCCAGAACTCTTACAAGGAGCTGGTGTCGTTTTTCGCGCAAGACAATAAAATCAGCGCCGCGGAGCTGCAGGAGATAATCAAGCTTATCGAAAGCAAGAAGGAGGACTAGCCATGCTCTCGCCCACCCTCCTCTATCTGCTGAAAGCCAATGGTGCGCTGCTGCTCTTCGCCCTGGCGTATTTTGGGCTGCTGCGCCGGCTCACGTTTTTCACGCTGAACCGGGTTTACCTGCTGTTTGCGCTGCTGTTTTCGGCGGTGTACCCGCTGCTGCCGATGCCGGCGCTGCTGCCTCCGGTGGCCGCCGTGCCCGTAGCCGTGGTGGTGATGGACACGGCCGCCGGGGCCGCGGTGGCCGCCAGCCCCGCCCCGGCGCCCACCGACTGGAACGCTGTGGCGCTGGCCGTATACGGCGCCGGCGCGGCCCTGGGGCTGGGGCGGCTGCTGGTGCAGCTGCTGTCGCTCTGGCGGCTGCGGCGTCGGTCGCGTCCGGCGGTGGTGCAGGGCGTGGCGGTACGGGCCTTGCAAGGCGAGGTCAGCCCGTTCTCCTTTGGCAGCACTATTTACCTGAACCCCGCGCAGCACCCGGCGCCCGAGCTGGCGGCCGTGCTACGCCACGAGCAGGTGCACGTGCGCCAGGGACACACGCTGGATGTGCTGCTGGCCCAGTTGGCGCAGGCCGCCGCCTGGTGCAACCCGGCCGCCTGGCTGCTACGCCGCGCTCTGCTCGACAATCTGGAATACCTGGCCGACCACGCCGCCCTGCAAACCGGCCTCGACCGGCGCACCTATCAGTACAGCCTGCTGCGCCTGAGCCAGGCGCAGCCCGGCCCCGCCCTCGTTTCTCATTTCACATTTCCAACCCTCAAAAACCGTGTTGCCATGATGAACACACCGCTTTCTTCGACCGGGCAGCTGGCCCGCTACTTCTTGGCCGGGCCGCTGGTGCTGGCCGCCACGCTGGGCTTTTCGGGCGCGCGGGCGCAGGGCGCTGGGCCGGCTGTGCCGCCAGCCGTGGCCTCAGCCAGTGCCCCCGCACACGCTACGGCCACGGTGCAGGCCGCTACCTCTGCTAAAATCACTGCGGCTGTGAACCCGGCCGACCACCAGCTGCCTGACGGCATCAAGGCCTACGTTGCCAAAACCTACCCCGGCAGCACCATCGGCGGCTATTTTATCAGCGACAAGGCGTCGGAGAAGGCGCCGCACGTGAAATACTACGCCAGTGTGACGACCCGCGACGGCGAGAAGCACAAGCTGTTTTTCAACGCCAATGAGCAGCTGGTGGAGGCGCCCGCGGCGGCTCGCTCGAGGCAGGCCGTTTCCGCAGCAGCCCCTACTGACCAAACCTTGCATGTCCCGGGCAAGCAGGGATCGCCCCTCGTGTACCTGGACGGCCAGCGCTATACGGGCGACATCAAAGACATTGGGCCAAATAATATTGCCAACATCAGCGTGTTTAAGGACGGCCGGGCACTCGAGCTTTTCGGGGCGGACGCCAGCAAAGGCGTGTTAATAGTGACCACCAAAGCAAACGAAAACAGTGCTGAGGTAGCCGCCTTCAATGCCAAACTGAACGGCGCCCCCGCGCCGACCCCAACGCCGGCCCAGGCCGCCAGCGTGCCTTACCTGGCTGCTCCCGCGCTGGCTTATATCACCCAGCACTACCCCGCCGCCCGCTTGCTGGGCGTGACGGAGCTGAAGGACGCCAACGGCGGCTCCTCGCGCTACCAGGCCGAGATTGTGCTGGGCCGCCGGCCGGCCTACCTCACGTTTGATGGCGCGGGCAAGTTTCTTTCAGAATCATACACCCGCTAGCTCGCCTTTTTTCTGCAATGAAGTACCAAATCTGCTTGCTTGGGGCGGCGCTCGCCGTCGCTCCGGGGTGGCTGCGTGCCCAAAAAGCCGCGGCTCCGGCGGCGCCCATTACCATTTCGGGCCAAATGAACGGCGTGCCGGACTCTACCACAGTGGCCGTGTTTGAGCCGATGCCGGGCGTGCCGCTGAACTACTTTTTCACCGACGGGCCTAATG
Organism: Hymenobacter properus; assembly: GCF_015694735.1. Lineage (GTDB taxonomy): Bacteria > Bacteroidota > Bacteroidia > Cytophagales > Hymenobacteraceae > Hymenobacter > Hymenobacter properus. The sequence goes on from NZ_JADQDP010000003.1 coordinate 357,818, forward strand.
AGGCAGTGGTGCGCGGGGGACGCCTTCGCTACCAGCTGCGGCACGGCCAAACGGGCTTTGTGCGCTACGATGGCCAGTATGTTCCGCGCAATCTGTCGTTTGTGGAGCCGGGGGCCCGCATCACCTTCACCCTGAAGCCCGCCGCCGACAACGCGCCGCCCACAGTAGTCTTTGAGGGTACCAACGCGGCGGGCAACAACCTGCTGGTGCAGGGCAAGCTCCTGAACGGCGGCCCGCCCGATGGCAGCCGCATGCGCGCCACCTTGGCCGCTGCCCCTACGGCCACGGCCGGCCTGGCCGCCCTCGAAGCCGAAGCCGTTGCGCCCAAGGCTCTGCTGACGGCCGCCCTCCGCGAGCACCAAATCAGCCAGCGCTGCTATGACGTGCTCACGGCCGAGGTGGAGCAGCGCGTGTTGTATTGGGCCGGGCAGGCGCTGGATTTTCACTTTCAGAACCCCATCAAGGCCGACCTGCACCTGCAAATGTCCGAGAGCGAGGCCCGCCAGCTTGCCCAGGCCCTGTGCGCCCGCTACGACCCCGCCCTGCCTCGCTACCGCTACTCCGCGCTGGGCAACCTGGGCATTGTGGCGGGGCTGCGCAAGCAGGGCGTGCTGCCCAGCCCCGCGCCCACGGCCCACACCTGGGCCGGCCACGCCCCGAAGTTCGAGCAGGTGTACGGCGACCTGGGGCGCTTCGACTACCTGCCGGCCCCGTTGCAGGCCAAGGCCGTAGGCGACCTGACGCTCACCGCCTTGGCTTTTAATACCACGAGCCCGGCCGATTTTGCCCAGTTGGCGGCCGATTACCAACGGTTGTTTCCGGCGAGTCCGTACACCCCCATCATTACCAAAGCCCTGCCCAAGGTGCCGCCCCCCGTCGCCGCCGGCCAGAATCAGACATTTGGCACCCTGGCCGCGGGCACGCACGCGCTGGCCTTCGCCCCCGCCCCGGGCCTCGACACGGTGCGGACGCTGGCTAGCCTGGTGCGGCAGCAGTTTGCGGGCCGGCCGGTGTTTGTCGATTTCTGGGCCTCGTGGTGCGGGCCGTGCATCGCGGAGTTCAAGTACGAGCCGGGCCTGCACGAGTTTGCCAGCAAAAACGGGATTGAGGTGCTTTACATCTCGGTTGATAAAGCCGGCTTTCGGGACAAGTGGGCGGCGCTGGCGGCCAAAAACAACCTGCGCGGCGCCCACTACCTGGCCTCGGAAGCCGTGCAGAAGTCGCTGGAGAAGGTAGTGCCGTATCTGCCTACGTACATGGTTTTCGATAAGAACGGCCAGCTGGTGGAAGCCAGCGCCTACCACCCCAGCGACGGCGAAAAGCTGTATCAGCAGTTGCGCGAGCGGCTAGGGCTGCGGTAGAGCAGATTACTACCCTGAAACCGCCTGTCCTCCCGAGCGCAGCGAAGGACCTTATCGAGTTTGAGCTTTGGGTTCGGACACGACAAGGTCCTTCGCTGCGCTCGGGAGGACATCCTTCTTAATCAGGAGCCACTCATGCAATCCCCAGCCGCCTTCAGGGTCTTTGGCGCTACTTTGCTCCTGAAACCCTGAACTGCTTATGAAAAACCGCTCCTCCCGCCCCTGGCTGGCGGCCGCGCTGGTGCTGGCCAGCTGCGCCGGCACCAAGCCCGCTGCTCCCGTTGCCACCACGGCCGCCACGCCGGCTTCAGCGCCCACCGAAACCTACCCAAAAGGCGTGGGCCTCGACATGGCTGATATCGACCGCACGGTGAACCCCTGCGACGACTTTTTTCAGTTTTCGGGCGGCAACTGGCTGCGCAACAACCCCGTGCCGAGCTACGCCAGCAGCTGGGGGCCGCGCAACCTGCTCGGCAACCGCACGCAGGACATGCTGCGCAAGATTTTGGAAGATGCAGCGGCCAACCGCAACGCCGCGCCCGGCTCGAACGCGCAGAAAGTAGGCGACTTCTACGCCGCCGCCATGGACACGGCGGCCATCGACCGGGCCGGCATTGCGCCGCTGAAGCCGGAGCTGGACCGCGTGGGCGCCGTGCGTGACGCGGCCGCCCTGCGCGCCGAAATCATTCATTTGCAGGACCTAGGCATTGGCGTGTTTTACCGGGTGGGCGTCGACATCGACGAGAAAATCAGCACCCAGTACGCCGTGCAGCTGAACCAGGGCGGCCTCACGCTGCCCAACCGCGAGTTCTACTTCAAAACCGACGCCCGCAGCGAGAAGGTGAAGGCCGCCTACCGCGCCTACATGCAGCAGGTGCTGGAGCTGCTGGGCATGCCGGCCCCGATGGCCCAGCTCGACGCGGCCACTGTGGAGCGCATCGAAACGCGGTTGGCCAAGGCTTCGCGCACGCCCGTGGAACTGCGCGACCCGCAAACCAACTACAACAAGATGACCGTGGCTGCGGCCCAGAAGCGCTACCCCGCCCTCGACCCCAAGGGCCTGCTGGCGGGCCTGCAGATGGGCAAGGCCCAGGAAATCATCGTGGGCCAGCCGGCGTTTTTTGATGAGGTGAATGCCGTGCTCAAAACCGAGAGCATCCCCGACCTGAAGGCCTACCTGCGCTGGCACCTGCTGCGCAGCACGGCCTCGGCCCTGCCCACGCCCTTTGCCGAGGCGGCCTTCCGCTTCAGCCAGGCCCAGAGCGGCGCCAAGCAGCAGGCGGTGCGCTGGAAGCGCATGCAGGCCGTGACCGACCAGACCCTTGGCGAGGCCTTCGGGCAGCTGTATGTGGACCAGGCGTTTCCGCCTGCGGCCAAGGCCCGGGCGCTCGAAATGGTGAACAACATCAAGGCCAGCATGGCCGAGCACATCCAAACCAACACCTGGATGAGCGCGCCCACCAAGGCCGAAGCCCTGAAAAAGCTGGCCGCGCTGCGCGTGAAAATTGGCTACCCCGATGTGTGGAAGGATTATTCGACCCTGAAAATCAGCCGCGAGAGCTACCTGAAAAACCTGCTGGCCGCCCGCCAGTGGGAAAACCGCCGCGAGGCTGCCCACCTGGGCCAGCCCATCGACCGCAACGAGTGGGGCATGACGCCGCCCACCATCAACGCCTACTACAACCCGGTGATGAACGAGATGGTGTTTCCGGCCGGCTACCTGCAGCCGCCCTTCTTCGACCCCAACGCCGACGACGCGGTGAACTACGGCGCTATTGGCGGGGTGATGGGCCACGAAATGACCCACGGCTTCGACGACCAGGGCCGGCAGTACGACGCCGAGGGCAACCTGCGCGACTGGTGGACGCCACAAGACGCGGCCGAGTTCACGAAGCGCGCCGCCGTGGTGGGCCGCCAGTACGACGCCTTCTCGCCGCTTGACTCGGTGCACGTGAACGGCCAGCTGACCATGGGCGAAAACCTGGCCGATTTCGCCGGCCTCACGGTGGTGTATGGGGCGCTGCAGAAGCAGCTGCAGCAGCGCTACGGGAACGGCCCGCGCCCCAAGTACGACGGCTTCACGCCCGAGCAGCGCTACTTCCTGAGCTGGGCCCAGCTGCGCCGCACCAACATCCGGCCCGAAGCCCTGCGCCAGCAAATTGCCACCGACCCGCACTCGCCCGGCCAGTACCGCACCATCGGTCCGCTGATGAACATGCCGCAGTTTCAGGCAGCGTTTGGGTGCAAGGAGGGCGACAAGATGATTCGCAAACCGGCCGATAGGGCGGTGATTTGGTAGGCAGGACGGACGTTTAACTCGTGCCTTCGCGCTGCTTAATTGTCCTTTGATTGCCCGTTGAGAACAAAGCCCCGGTGCTCGTGCATCGGGGCTTTTTCATGCTGCTATATTTAGCCCGGCATTCTAATGACGTGCCTTTTCTTCTTATTTATGAAGCATTTCTTCTCCTTGTGGCGCGGCTGCCCAGTGGCGCTGTTGGTCCTTTTGTGGCTGGCGGGGCCGGCGGTGTGGGCCCAGGCACCGGCGTGGCAAATGCCCGTTACGCCAGTTCATGGTAGCGGCGCCACCAGTTCTTTCGGAACCGTGGTAATGGATGCCACCGGAAACGGCTACGTAACGGGCTCTTTTACGGGCACAGTTACCTTAGGCGCCACTACCTTGACAAGCGCTGGCGGCACCGATATCGTTATAGCAAAGTACAACAACAGCGGTTTTGTATGGGCGCAGCGCATCGGGGGAACCGGAAATGAGCTTCCTTCCACTGTGGCTGTGAGCGGTACGAGCATCTATCTGGCCGGTGCTTTTTACAGTCCTGCGGTTACAATCGGGAGCAATACCCTGAATAGGATTAGCGCAGGAAGCTACGATTCTTTCGTGGCTAAGCTGACGGATACCGGAGGCACGGTCGCTTTTCCGTGGGTCCAGCAGCTCGGCGATGCGTCTGCTATCTTAGCCACTAGCGGCACCGCCTTATACATCTCAGGCGCGCTTCGGTCTACTACCCTCACCCTGGGCAATACGACGTTGACCGCAAACTCTGGTGACCCCGCATTTGTAGCCAAGCTGACGGATGGAGGCAACTCCAGCAGTTATGCCTGGGCACGATTGGTCGCTAGTCAGGGTGGGGCTGCGTTTGTTCAACTGGCTGTCAGCGGAGCAAATGTGTACCTGCTAGGGAGTTTCAGAGGGACCCTTGTTATTGGAAACACTACGCTGACCGCCGTGGGCTCCTACGATGTATTTGTAGCCAAACTAGTAGATGCAGGCAGCACCAGCAGCTACGCTTGGGTGCAGCAAGCAGGCGGCACTGGCCAGGAATTAGACTTCGCCATAGCTGCACGTGGCAGCAGCGTGTACATAGCGGGGACTTTCAATGGCCCAACCACCAGCTTTGGCAATCTAACGGCAACAAGCGCGGGCCGGGAAGATGTATTTGTTGCCAAACTCACCGATGCTGGCAACAGCGCTGCCTTCACTTGGGCGTTGAGTGCGGGGGGCGCAGGCGTTGATACTCCCTTTAATTTGGCGGTGAGCGGCAGCAATGTTTACGTGGCGGGCAGCATCGGCAGTGTTTCGACAAGCTTTGGGAGCACCACATTATCCAACTCCACCAACTCTCTTGAGGGCTTCTTGGCACGTATCACGGAAGCAGGAAACAGCGCCGGTTTCACGTGGGCCAAGCAATTCGGCGGTGCCGGAAACGACACCGCAAACGGGGTCGCTATTAACGGAAATGCAGTGTACGTATACGGCTACATTTTCCCGCCAGCTACTTTCGACAGCTACACGGTAGCAAGTTCGGCAGGCAACCCTTCCGCTTTCCTGACCTCCCTCACCGACCCTACCCTCACAGCCACTACAGCGCCCCAGGGCAGCCTAAGCTTCTCGCTGGCCCCCAACCCGGCCCGCTCCGCTGCCTTCGTGCAGCTGCCCGGCGGCGCCACGGCCCTGCTCACGCTTACCGACGTACTGGGCCGCACCATGCGCACCCAAACGGCCATGCCCGGCGCCCGTGTTGAACTTGACCTGCACGGCCTCGCGCCCGGCCTTTACACCGTGCAGGTGAGCGCGGGAGGCACGCACGGCGCCCAGCGGTTGGTAGTTGAATAAGGCTTTGGGGGTTGGGTGGCACGAAGCAGGTGCTATGTGGGACAGCCGCGGGACTATGGTGGTCGGTGGGCACTGGGAGCAGTGGCTTGGTTATTGCACGGCCATAACTGGCGCCTGCCATTGAGGCTCCGCCGTGTTTCCTTTCCCACAAATCCCTATGAAAAAACTTCTTACGCGCACTTTCGGGGGCTACTGGGTCGGCTTGATTTTATTTTTGGTGCTGGCCCGACCGTCGGCTTTTGCTCAAGCCCCGGCCTGGCAAACGGCCGTGGCGACCGACCAGGTGGGATTCCCTCGTATTTCAGAGGTGAGCGCCACCACCACCGATGCCAATGGCAACGTGTACGCGGTGGGCACCTTCACCAGCACCACCACTTTTGGCAACACCACCCTGACTCCCACGGGAAACTACCTCAATCTCTTTGTAGCCAAATGGAGCACGGCCAGCCGGAGCTTCGTGTGGGCGCAACAAGCCGGGAGCGACGGCCGGTTCGCAATGCATGTCCGCAGCATTGCCGTGAACGGCAACAATGTGTACATCAGCGGCTCGTTTAGTGGCGACGGCACCTTCGGAGCCATTTCCGTTCCGCCCCCCACCAACCCGAACCAGCTGTCTACTAACTTCATCGCGAAGCTGACCGATGCCGGCACCAGTGCCAGCTTCGCGTGGGTACAGCCTGGTGTGGGGGCCTCGGCGCTGGCCGCCAACGGCACCAGTGTATACGCTGCCGGCCCCTTCTATCCCACGCTGACCCTGGGCAGCACGGTGCTGACCAATCCCTATCAGCTGGGGGGCAGCTTCGTAACCAAATTCACTGACACCGGCACGGGGCCGGTTTTTGTGTGGGCCAAGCAATGCGGCGCGTTGAATTATGGTACCATCACGGCGTTGGCCGTTGAAGGAGCCAACGTGTACGTGTCGGGGTATTTTTACAGCAACACCGCACTTTTCGACGCCATCACCCTCACCAATACAACGCAATTTGCGGGGGGCGTTACCGCTACTGCATGCGACGCCTTTGTGGCCAAGCTAACCGATGCCGGTTCCACCGCCAGTTTCACCTGGGCGCAGCAGGTGCGCGGCACGGGCTTCGACCTGGCCCTCGCTTTGGCCGTGAACGGCCCCAGCGTGTACGTGGCCGGCTACTACGGCAGCAACAACGTGAACCCGGCGGGACCAGCGTATCCGCCAGCCTCCTTCGGCACCATCGCCTTGCCAAACAGTGGCACCTACGATGCCTTCGTGGCCAAAATAACGGACGCGGGGACTACCAGCAGCTATGCCTGGGCCCAACGCGGTGGTGGCACGGGCATGGATTCGGCCACGGCCGTTACCGTGCGCGGCAACAACGTGTACGTGGCGGGCGCTTATGACAGCCAGCAAGCCGATTTTGGCACCACCACGCTCAGCAATGCCAGAAGCATGACCCGTGGATTATCGCGCGACATCTTTGTGACCAAGCTTGTGGATGCCGGCACCAGCAGCAGCTTTGCCTGGGCGCAACAAGCCGGCGGCAGCGAGGGCGACTACGCCAATTCCATTGCCTTAGTCGGGGCAAACGTTATGGTAGCAGGGGCAGCGGGCCCCTCGGCCAGCTTCGGTTCGCAAACCATCAACACGGCCAGCGGCCAGAGCACGTACAACCAAGTTGGCTTCTTGGCCTCCCTCACCGACCCCACCCTCACAGCCACTACGGCGGCAAAAGGCGACTTGCGTTTCTCTCTGGCCCCCAACCCAGCCCGCACCACCGCCACCGTGCAGCTGCCCGCCGTGCCCGGGGCCACCGCCGCCGCTCTGACACTGACCGACGCGCTGGGCCGCACTTTGCGCAATGAAACCGTGCCGCTGTCCGCCGCCAGCCGTCGCCACGAGCTGGACCTGCGCGGCCTCGCGCCCGGCCTCTACGCCGTGCAGGTGCAGGTCGAGGGCACACGCGACGTCCAGCGGCTGGTAGTAGAATAAGGCAGCACTGATGCCGTGCATTGAAGCTTTTTTTCAGGTCCAACATTCGTAGCAGACGTCACGTATTGGCGTCATTTATTCTCCGTCACCCACCCATGAAGATACTATTTACCCGCCTTTTACGACCTGTTACGCCGACCTGGCTATGGGTGCTGCTGTTGGTGCTGGCCGCCGCTGCCGGCCGGGCCCAAACGCCCACCTGGCAGTCGGCAATGATGGTGGGCGGCAGCAATACCAATCTGCTCATTAAGGCCACGGCCGCGTCGGCCAGCGGCGATTTGTACGTGGCCGGCAGCTTTTCCAATTTCGTCACCATCGGCAACACTACGCTGCAAAGCTTAGGGGGCACCGACGGCTTTGTGGCCAAGTGGAGCCCCGTCGCCAACGACTTTGTGTGGGCCCGCAGCCTTGGCGGCTCCGACCTCGACCAGGTAACGGCCGTGGCACTCAACGGCAACCAGGTATACCTCGCCGGCACCTTTTTCAGCCCCTCGGCTGGCTTCGGCAGCATCAACATCAGCAACGCCAGCGGCTACAGCACCGTGAGCACCGATGCCTTCGTGGCCAAGCTCACCGATGCCGGCAACACCGCCAGCTTCAACTGGGCACAGCAGTTGGGCGGCACCGGCCAAGACGCCGCCACGGCCCTGGTGGCCAACGGCAACAGCGTGTACGTGGGCGGGCAGTTTGCCAGTTCCACGGCCAGCTTCGGCAGCGTTTCGCTCACCAATTCCACCGCCTCGCCCACGTTTGCCGACGGCTTCATCGCCAAGCTCGTGGATGGCGGCACAAGCACCAGCGTGAGTTGGGCGCAGGCCATCACGGGCCCGGCGGCCAAGGCCGTCAACGCCCTGGCCGTGAGCGGAGCCAACGTGTACGCCACGGGGTCCTTTGGGGGGCTTTTGGTGAATTTTGGCGGCAGCAGCCTGCCCAATGCCGGCGGCACGGCCAATGCCTACGTGGCCAAAATAGCCGATGCTGGCACCAGCAGCACCTGGCAGTGGGCGCTGCAGGCCGGCGGCGCCGGCCGCGACGTGGGCCAGGCCCTGGCCGTGCGCGCCAACCGGGTGTATGTGGCGGGCAGCTTCACGAGTACCACCATGCCGCTAGGCAACCTCAGCATTGCCAATGCCGACGCGGGTGGCACTTCCGATGCCTTTTTGGCGGCCGTGGCTGATGGCGGCAGCACCGCCGCCTGGCAGTGGGCCCAGCCCGCCGGTGGTATTGCCAACGACCAGGCCACCGTACTGACTACCTATGGAACCAGCGGCCTCTACTTGGCCGGCTCCTTCACCAGCAGCGCCATTACCTTGGGCGGTGCCTCCTTTGCCAACACCAGCGGCAGCGCCCTGGTGGCCAGCCTCGCCGATATCGGCCCCACGGCCACGGCCAACTGGGTGCAACACGGCGGCACCCCCGCCAGCGCCGACGCCGCCTGCCTGGCCCTGGCCGGCGCCCGGCTCTACGTGGCGGGCAGCTTCCAGCGGACGGCCACCTTCGGCTCCCAAACGCTGACCAGCACCGTGGCCGGCGCTACCAATTTCCTGGCCACCCTCACCGATGCCACCGTGACGGCCACGGCAGCTCCCAGCCGCAGTTTCACATTTGAGCTAGCGCCTAACCCGGCCCGCGCCACCACCAGCGTGCAGCTGCCCGTCGTGCCCGGCGCCACTTCCGCCACGCTGATGCTGACCGACGCGCTGGGCCGTACCCTGCGCACTGAAGCCGTGACCTTGCCCGCCGCCGGCCGGCGCCACGAGCTGAACCTGCGCAACTTGGCCCCCGGTCTCTACCTGGTGCAGGTGAGCGCCGGCAACAGCGTCGGCACTCAGCGGCTGGTGGTGGAATAAGCCGTTTAAACACTACACATGAGCTTACGAAAAGGGGCTTCCGCGGCAGCGGGAGCCCCTTTTTTCGTGGATGAGGAAAATAGCGGCTGCGGGTAAGCAATAAAATTTTGTGCTGGCCCGGCTATCGCAAACGATTGGGTAACTATCACAATCGTTGCCGCTGAAAAAAGTGTCTTTCCAGCAGAAAAACAGGCATTTATTCAATAAGGACGGGGCATACTTTTAAACCGGATGCCAGCGCCGGACGCGGCAAAAGCAGCCGATTTCTTTTCTACAATTCCCACCAACCCCCGTCCTTCCTATGAAGAAACTTCAACGCGTTTTTCTCACGCTGGCAGTTGCCCTGAGCGGCCACCTCACCCTTTCGGCGCAGAATGCGCCCGTGCCTTTCCAAGCCGAAAGCGGCACCTCGGCCGGCGGGGCTATTGCGGGCGCGGCACAGGGCGACTGGGCCTTCCGCACCACGGGCACTCCCGCCGTCACGTATGCCACCTCGCTTACTGATGTGACGTCCATCACCGGCGGCGGAAGCTTTCCGGGCAACGCCAACCGGGTGCTGAGCTACACCGTGACCTTCCCCGGAGCGGGCACCTACGATTTGTACGCCCGCATCCGCGTGGGGGCCAACGGAGCCAACGACGACAGCTTTTTTTACGGCAACAGCTTCGGGGCCAAGGGCGTGACCACAGCCTCGGATTGGGTGAACTGCAACAACCTTTTCAACATCGGCTACACCGGCGCCACCCAGGTAGTGGACGGCGGCGGCGCGGCCGGCACCGGCGTGTGGAAATGGATTAACCTTTCAAAGTACACATTCGGCGGGGCCGCGCTGGTGAACTTCACCGTGCCGGCCGGCGCCCTCATCCAGACCTTCCAGATTGGGGCCCGCGAGGATGGGCTTGATTTTGACAAGTTCGTGTTTGGCGAAACCGGGCGGTATTTCACAGTGGCCAACCTTGATGCCGGCGCGCAGGGCTCCAGCACGCCGCCGGTCACCTTCACGCCCACCGGTGCGCCTTTTGCCACGGGCAAGCCCAAGTACCTAGGCTGCGCCTACAGTTCGGCCCAGGCGCCCTTCTTCGGCAACTACTGGGACGCCGTGACGCCCGAAAATGGCGGCAAGTGGGGCAGCGTGGAAGGCACGCGCGGCACCTACAACTGGACCGAGGCCGACGCGGCTTACGCGCAGGCCGTGGCCACGGGCGGCCCGTTCCGCTTTCACACGCTCATTTGGGGCACTCAGCAGCCCACCTGGCTGGTGGGCCTCTCGCAAGCCGACCAGCTGACGGCCATCAACCAGTGGTTTGCGGCCGTGCGCGACCATTTCGCGGGCAAGCGCATCGATTTTATTGACGTGGTGAACGAGCCCACGCACCAGCCCCCGGTAGTACGGGCCGGCGTGGCCGACTGCGGCGGCTACATCGCCGCGCTGGGCGGCAGCGGCACCACCGGCTGGGATTGGGTGATTACCTCCTTCCAGCTGGCCCGCCAGTATTTCCCAAATGCCAAGCTGATGCTGAACGAGTACAGCGTGGAAAACGAGCCCGCGCGGGCCGCCACCTACGTCACCATCGCCAACCTGCTGAAGGCCCGCGGGCTGATTGACGCCATTGGCATTCAGGGGCACTCGTTCTCGCTGGCGTCCACGTCCACGGCGTCCATTCAGGCCAACATGGCCACGCTGGCCGCCACCAACCTGCCGCTCTACGTCACCGAGTTCGACCTCGACGGCCTGGCCGATGCCGACCAGCTCGCCAATTACCAGCGCGTGTTTCCGCTGTTTTGGGAAAACCCGGCCGTGCGCGGCATCACCATGTGGGGCTACCGCGTGGGCCACTGGCGCACCGCCCAGGGCGCCAACCTGGCCAACGCCGACAACACGGAGCGCCCGGCCCTGGTGTGGCTGCGCAACTACGTGGCCAGCACCTACACCGGCCCCATGTGGACCGGCAACACCAGCAGCGCCTGGAGCACCGCCAGCAACTGGATAGCCAACAACGGCGCCCCCGCCAACGCCCTGGTGTCGCGGAACTCGACCTATACCCTGCCCCTGGCCACGGACGACGCCTTCTTCCCCGGCTATGCCGCCAACCAACCCACGGTGAGCGGGGCGCAGGCCATTCGCAGCGTCACGCTATCGGGCAGCGGCGCCGCCCTCACTACCCCCGCCGGCAGCACCCTCACCCTGACGGGCAACCTGACCAACAACGGCGGTGCGCTGACCGGCAGCGGCAACGGCACCATTGTGCTGGCCGGCACCGCCGCCCAAACCATCGGCGGCACCAGCGTTTCCAATTTTCAGAACCTGACTGTGGGCGCGGCCGGAGCCAACCTGGCCGCCGCCGCCGGCGTGCGCCAGCTGCTGAGCCTGGCCGGCAACCTCACCACCAACGGCCGCACCTTCACGCTGCTCTCCGATGCCACCGGCACGGCTATGGTGGTGAACGCCAACGGCACCGTGGTGGGCAATGCCACTGTGCAGCGCTACATCGACCAGGCCAACCCGGGCCTGGGCTACCGCCACTACGCGCCGCCGGTGAGCGGCAGCACCGTGGCCGACCTGCAAACCAGCGGCTACACGCCGGTGGTGAACCCGGCTTACAACACGCAGGGTAATACCGTGACGACCTTCCCCACGGTGTTCGCCTACAACCCGTCGCGCCTGTTCGCCTCGGCCGACCTCGCCACCAGCGCGTTCGACTACGGCTGGGAATCGCCCACTGCGCTGAGCGACGCGCTGAACCCCGGCCAGGGCTACACCGTGAACATTCCGGCCAGCCAGACCGTGGACTTTGTGGGCGCGCTGAACAACGGCGCCATCAGCCGCAGCGGCCTCACGCGCACCGCCCAGCCGGAGTCGGGCTGGCAGCTGCTGGGCAACCCCTATCCTGCCCCGCTCGACTGGGAAACCGTGAGTACCACGGGCCTCGATGCGGCCGTGTACGTGTTCCGTTCCAGCGGCCAATACGCCGGCACCTACTCCAGCTACGTGCGCGGCGGCGCCAGCACCAACGGCGGCGCCAACCTGCTGCCCGTGGCGCAGGGATTCTTTGTGCGCACCAGCTCGGCGGCCACGCCGGGCGCCATCAACTTCTCTAACACGGCCCGCGCCACTACCTACGCCAGCCCCGTCTTCCAGCGCAGCACCACCACCGACCCGCTGGTGCGCCTGGACCTGCGCGCCGCCACCGGCCCCGCCGATGAAACCGTTGTCAGCTTCGCCAGCGGCGCCAGCGCCGGCTTCGATGCCACTGCCGATGCCTACAAGCTGACCGCCAGCGGCGCGCCTGTGCTGGCCAGCGAAATAAGCGCCACCGAATTTCTGTCCATCAACACGTTGCCGGCCCTGGGCGCTGCCGACGTGAGCGTGGCCCTGCGCGTGGTGGCTCCGCAAGCCGGCGCGTACACCCTGCGCGCCACCGAGCTGCTGAACCTGCCTGCCGGCCGCTATGCCTACCTGCGCGACGCCCAAACTGGCATCTTGTTCGACCTGAGCCAGCCCGCTGGCTACACCGTGAGCCTGGCAGCTGGCCCGGCCGCCACCGGCCGCTTCGCGCTGCTCATCACCCAAAACCGGGTGCTGGCCACGGCGCCGGCCGCCCTCAGCCAGCAAGTGGCCCTCTACCCCAATCCGGCCCACGGCAGCGTTTCGCTGAGCCTCCCCGCCGCGCTGGGCTCGCAGGCCGTGGCCGTGTCGCTGCTGAACGCCCTGGGCCAAACCGTGCTGCACCAAACCCTGCCCGCCAGCACCGACTTGCTCCGCCCGCTTTCGCTGCCCGGCCTGGCCCCGGGTATCTACACCGTGCGCCTGCAAACGGCCGCCGGCACCGTCAGCAAGCGCCTGACGATTGAATAATACCTCCCGTCCCAAGCCCCCGGCTGCTGTGGACGGCCGGGGGCTCCTACCAGCATGGGCGTGAGCATTCTCCTCATCTTTTGCATTCTTCTCAACATGAAAAACCCCAACACCTGGCGCCTGGCGCTAACAGCCGCCGCGCTGTGGCTGGCCACGGGAGCAGTATCACAGGCGCTGGCGCAGCCCGGCAGCGGTGGCCCCGGCCCGGGCACGCCCACCACGCCGACGACGCCCACTGATGTGCCGCTCGATGGCGGCGCTTCGCTGCTGCTAGCGGCCGGCGCGGCCTATGGTCTGAAGCGCCTGCGCAAACGATACAGAGCTTAATTACCTACCGAAACAGCATTAAAAAGCCGCCTTGCATGAGCTAAGGCGGCTTTTTTATATACTACAAGTATAAAACGCGCACAAAACGCATTTTGCTTACTGTTTCACCCGGTGTGTGTACCCGTTGATTCAGCTTTCCATCACCTTATTCTGGCGGTTGATGGATTCCAAATGTACTGCGGCCAGGTACTGCTCCACAAATTCTTGCGTGAGGCCCACGGAAGCCCCCTGGCGCTGGGCACGTTCAAGCACTTCATTCCAGCGGTTGGTTTGGAGGATGGTGAGGTCGTTTTCCTTTTTGTAGTGGCCTATTTTCTCCGCTACCGCCATGCGGCGGCCCAAGAGCTGCATCATTTCAGCGTCGAGCTGGTTGATTTGCTCGCGCAGGCCGGTGAGGGCCGAGAGGAATTCCTGCTCGTGGGTGGGTTCGTGGCGCCACACCAGGTCCTGGATGAGGGCGCGCAGTACCTCGGGGGTGATTTGCTGCTTGGCGTCGCTCCAGGCATTATCCGGGTCGATGTGGCTTTCCAGCATGTTGCCGTCGAAGCCCAAGTTAAGGGCTTGCTGGGCCACGGCGGCCAGCGTGTCGCGCCGCCCGCAAATGTGGCTGGGGTCGCAGAGTAGCGGCAAACCAGGCAGCCGGCGACGCATCTCGATGGGCAGATGCCACATGGGCGCGTTGCGGAAATCGGTGTTGCCGTAGCTGGAGAAGCCACGGTGAATAAGGCCAATTTGCGGCACGCCGGCTTTTTGCAGGCGTTCCACGGCGCCTACCCACAGCTCCAATTCCGGGTGAATGGGGTTTTTGACGAGTACCGGCACGTCGACGCCGCGCAGGGCACTGGCTATTTCCTGTACCGAAAATGGGTTGCCAGTGGTGCGGGCGCCCACCCACAAGATGTCGATGCCGAAGGCCAGGCAGTCTTCCACGTGTTTGGCGGTGGCGACTTCTACGGCCGTGGGCAGGCCGGTCAGCTCGCTGGCGCGTTTTAGCCAGGGCAGGCCCCGGGTGCCCACGCCCTCAAAGCCGCCAGGCTTGGTGCGGGGCTTCCAGATGCCGGCGCGCAGGGCCTGCACCTTGCCGGTGGCGGCCAGGCGCTGGCAGGTTTCGAGCACCTGCTCTTCGGTTTCGGCCGAGCACGGTCCGGCGATGAGGAAGGGCTTGTCGTCGGGCTGGCGGTTGAATAAGGCGGACTTCATGGCGGGGATGGAGGCTTGATTCATTTGTCTATTGATTGTTTGGAGTAGTTAGAAGTCGGCTTCAACCGTCATGCCGAACGCAGCCGAGGCATCTCGCTCGCTTCGTTGAACTGATTGAATTGCGTGGCACACGCGAGATGCCTCTGCTGCGCTCGGCATGACCGTTCTTTTTTTATCGTTTAGTTGTTCTCACAATTCATCAGGGCAGCATTTTCCGGATGTAGTTGGCTTGCTGAATCTGCGCCGCCAGCCCGTCATAGTCTTCCCGCACCAGCAGCTCCCGCAGGTGCTGGAGCTGATGCAGGTGCTCGTCGAGCACATCGAGCACGTTCAGGCGGTTTTGACGGAAGATGGGCACCCACGTGGCCGGCGCGCTCTTGGCCAGCCGCACCGTCGACTGGAACCCGCCGCCGGCCAAATCGAAGATGCGCTGCTCCTCCTTCTCCTTTTCCAGCACCGTAAGGGCCAGCGCAAACGAGCTGAGGTGCGAAATGTGCGACACG
Organism: Hymenobacter properus; assembly: GCF_015694735.1. Classification (GTDB taxonomy): domain Bacteria; phylum Bacteroidota; class Bacteroidia; order Cytophagales; family Hymenobacteraceae; genus Hymenobacter; species Hymenobacter properus. The sequence continues at coordinate 373,007 of NZ_JADQDP010000003.1, forward strand.
TAAGCCGTGTGCAGGTCGTGGGCCGCCGCATCCAGATGCAGCAGCCGCATACGTAGCTCCCGAAACAGCCTCTCGACCAGTAGCACGGCGTCCGGGTCGCTGCATTCGGTGTCGCACAACACCACGGTTTTGTTCTCGAACAGGCCTTGCACTGCCGCATCGGGCCCCGAATACTCGGTGCCGGCCATGGGGTGCGCGGCCACGAAGCGGCTGCGGCGGGGATGTTCGGCCACGGCGGCCAGCAACGCGCGTTTGGTGGAGCCCACGTCGATGACGACTTGCTGCGGCCCGACAGCGTCGAGCACAGCGGGCAGCACCGCAAGCATGGCATCCATCGGCACAGCCACCACCACCAGGTCGGCGCGGCGCACGGCTGCAGTCAGGTCGGTTTCAATGGCATCAACCAAGCCCAGCTCCTGGGCGCGATGGGCGTGCGATGAATTGGCTTCAACCCCAATGAGGTGCTGCGCCAAGCCGTGCTGCCGCAAGCTGAGGGCGAGCGAGCCGCCGATGAGGCCGAGGCCGATGATGGTGACAGTCATGTGGTGGGGTTGTGGAATGGTGGAGTGGTGGATTGGTAGAATGATGCAGTCGGCTGTCATCCTGAGCGCAGCGAAGGACCTTATCAAGCCTGAACTACCGCGCGCAATTAGGTTGGCTAAGACGTGATAAGGTCCTTCGCTGCGCTCAGGATTACAGCCGATTGCACCCGCGCCAGTGCCTCCCGCAGCACGCTTTCCGGCTGGCACAGGCTAGCACGCACGTAACCGCGGCCATTGCTACCGAAAATGCCACCCGGTGTGAGGAACACCCGCGCCTCGGCCAGCACGGCGTCGCTCAGGGCGTAGCCGTCGGCATATTCGGCCGGCACAGCGGCCCACACGAACAGGCCCACCTGGCCGGCCGCCGCCTCGCAGCCTAGTGCCTGCAGCAGTTCCAGCACCAGTGCGCGGCGGGCGCGGTAGGTGTCATTCAACTCCTGGAACCAGTCGTCGCCCAGCGCCAGCGCGGCTACCGCTGCCTGCTGCACCGGCAGAAACATACCTGAGTCCATGTTGCTCTTGAAGCGCAGCACGGCGGCGATGAGGTCGGCGCGGCCGCATAGCATGCCCACGCGCCAGCCCGCCAAGTTGTGGCTCTTACTAAGCGAGTTAAGCTCTAAGGCTACATCGTGGGCGCCGGGCACGGCCAGCAGGCTCAGGGGCGCCGTTTCATTCAGAATGAACCCGTAAGGGTTGTCATGCACCAGCAGGATGCCGTGGGCCCGAGCAAAGGCCACTAGCCGCGTCAGGAAGGCCAAATCGGCTGCGGCGCCGGTGGGCATGTGCGGGTAGTTCACCAGCATCAGCTTCACCCGCGTGAGGTCGGTGGCGGCCAGGGCCTCCAAATCGGGCAGCCAGCCGGTGGCGGCCGTGAGGTCGTATTCGCGCATCTCGGCCCCGCTGATTTCAGCCACGGCGCGGTAGGTGGGGTAGCCGGGGTTGGGGATGAGCACCGCGTCGCCAGCTTCCAGAAAGGTCATGGCCACGTGCATCAGGCCTTCTTTCGAGCCCAGCAGCGGCAGAATTTCACTAGTCGGGTCGAGCGCCACGCCGTAGTGCCGCTGGTAGAACCCAGCCATGGCGCTGCGCAGGGCAGGCGTGCCCTGGTAGCCCTGGTAGCCATGGGCGCCGGGCTGGGCGGCGCTGGCAGCGAGGGCCGCCGTCACGCTAGGGTGCGGTGGCAAATCGGGGCTGCCGATGCCCAGGTTGATGATGTTGGCACCGGCCGCATTTAGGGCCGCCAGTTCGCGCAGCTTGCGCGAGAAGTAGTACTCGCCGGTATGGGCCAGGCGGCTGGCAACGGAAACTTGCATGGTGAATCCGGGGAAGGTGAGCGTGGGGTTTGGGCAATAAAAAAGGGCCTCCGTGTGGGGCCCTGGTGGTGTTGGCAGCGAGCGGTTAGCTCAGGCAACAGCGGGCCGGCTTCTTCGGGAAGAAGTAGTAATAGGCGTAATAAGAGGCGACTTGCGGCGTAGAAAACATGACGGAATGAGGCATTAAAAAAGCGCCGGCCCAATGAAGGAGCGGCGCTGAAAAAGTCTGAGGGTTAGCTACAAACGGCGGCACGCTCTACGCAGTGGCGTAGAGGTAATAATAGCTGAGCAGGGCGCGCGACTGGAGCATCATGAGGTGGTTTGCGGCTGCAAGGTAGGCACGGCGGGCAGAAATGCAAATGAAGTTGTGCTTGCCAGGAGCGAATTGAAAGGCGGCGCTACAGCGTGATGCGCTCCACCAGCGGCTCGCGGGTAGCCGTGTTTAAGCCCTTGAACTCGATATACTTGACATTCGGCACCCAGAACGTGCCGCCCTCGATGCGCAGGAACACCCGCTCCAATTGAAGCTGCTTGCCGCCAAGGGTGGTGTAGACGTGGAAGCTTTTGTCAACGGGCGAGCGCAGCAGGAAAAACCGCACCTTGTTGTAAGCCGCAAACTTCAGCTCGTACTTCTCGGCCGCCAGCTTTTCGGCGGTGAGACCGTAGGCAAACTTGCGCTGAATGAAGTTCAGGTCCTTGCGCTCGCCGTGCTCGTCGTACCGAATCCAGAACACGTTCACGGGTTCGTCTTCGTTGAGGCGGCCGGCGCGGTCCACGTTCAGCTGGTAGATAACGGTGTTGGTGTTGGGGTCGCGCTGCAGGTAGAACAGCTGGTTGGGCACGCCGCTGGGCACCGGAAACGTAGTGGCGGGCTTCTGCGCTGGCAGCAGTGCCGAAAGCAGGTTGAAAAGCAGCAGAAAGGCCGGGGCCGACATGTTTACGTGGGAATACAAGGGAGGCGGCAAAAATACGGCAGTGGGGCGCCCGCCTATAACCTCACAAGCCCAAACCCGGTTAAGAGAGCTTGCTTTCTGACTTCACTTTTACCCTTTATGATTAAGCTATTTGAACCCCTGGCCCTGCGCGGCATCACGCTCAAAAACCGCATTGTCGTGTCGCCCATGTGCCAGTACAGCGCCAAAGACGGTTTCGCCAACGACTGGCACCTGGTGCACCTGGGCAGCCGAGCCGTGGGCGGCGCGGCCCTCATCATCCAGGAAGCCACGGCTGTGTCGCCCGAGGGCCGCATCAGCCCCGAAGACCTGGGCATCTGGAACGACGAGCAGGTGCCCATGCTGCGCCGCAGCAACGATTTCATCGCGGCGCAGGGCAGCGTGCCGGGCGTGCAGTTGGCCCATGCCGGCCGCAAGGCCAGCACCTACGCCCCCTGGCGCGGCGAGGGCGCCGTGCCCGAAACCGAAGGCGGCTGGCCCGTGGTAGGCCCCGGCAATGAAGCCTTTGCCCCCAACTACCCGCAGCCGCAGGCGCTCGACGTGGCCGGCATCCAGAAAGTCATTGACGACTTCCGCGCCGCCGCCCAGCGCTGCCTGGAAGCCGGTTTTCAGGTGATTGAGCTGCATGGGGCCCACGGCTACCTGCTGCACCAGTTTCTGTCGCCGCTGAGCAACCACCGCACCGACGCCTACGGCGGCAGCTTTGAAAACCGCATTCGGCTGCTGCTGGAAGTGGTGGCTGCCACCCGCGAGGTGTGGCCCGAAAACCTGCCGCTCATCGTCCGTATCTCGGCCACCGACTGGACCGAGGGCGGCTGGAACGCCGACGAGGCCGTGCAGCTGGCGGCCATGCTCAAAACGCGCGGCGTGGATTTGATTGACTGCTCCACCGGCGGCAACGTACCCAAGGCCCCCATTCCCGTGGGCCCCGGCTACCAGGTGCAGTTTGCCGAGCGCATCAAGGCCGAAGCGGGCATCCGCACGGGCGCGGTAGGCCTCATCACCAGCCCCGTCGAGGCCGAAGCCATCCTGGCCAACGGCCAGGCCGACCTGGTGCTGCTGGCCCGCGAGTTTTTGCGCGAGCCTTACTTCCCGCTCTTCGCTGCGCAGGACTTGGGCGTGGAAGTGCCCTGGCCGGCCCAGTATGAGCGCGCCAAGCCGCGCGTGCACAAAGAAGTAGCAGCGGGGCCACGGTAAGGGCGCGTTGCTGAATATGATGAATGGTTGGAAACGTTTGTCATCCTGAGCGCAGCGAAGGACCTTATTACGTTGGAACAGTTAATCATTCGAACGTGACAAGGTCCTTCGCTGCGCTCAGGATGACGAGCGATTTCATTAAGCCAGACTTCGCACCCACTGGGCCGTTACCAGCAATTGCCCTAGGTGGCGCATGGTGTGTTCGGCCGCGTGAAACAGCAGCCCCAGGTGCGTGGACGGCACTTGCGCCCGTCCCACGCCACGCACTTCGGTGAGGGTGGCTTCGTCGGTGGCGCGCAGTTGCGCGAGGGCCTTCTCCACCGTGCTGCTGAACTCCTGCACTAGTTTCTCAACCGTGTCATGGCTGATAGCTAGGGGCGGTACTTCGGCATTGAAAGCGGCGAACTGGGCCTCCGTCAGGGTTTCCTGGCGGGCGTAGGTGAGCAGGCGGTCGAGCACGCCCGCGAGGTGCTGGAGGTGAAAGCCTACGGAGGCCACGCCGCCGGGCCGCTCGTTCACCAATTCAGGTGGGAAATCCTGCATGGCAGTGCGCACTTCGTCGCGGGCCTGCAGCAGGGCATGGGCTACGGGCTGGAGCAGCGGCGGCACGCCGGCTATAGGGCCGCGCAGCCAAATTTCGAGGGGTGCGGGAGATGACATAGAGAATGAGGTGAGGATGCTATAGGGGAATTAAGCGGCAAGAAAGAACGTCATGCAGAGCGCAGCGAAGCATCTCTACCGCGCAACGCAATCATTTACTATTGCGGTAAAGATGCTTCGCTGCGCTCTGCATGACGTTCATTGGGTGGGAACAGCCCATGTAACGACCCTCTTTAGGCCGTACTTTTGTGATTATGTCTGATATTACCGAGGCGCTGCGCGCCGCTGCCGACCAGTTCGGCACCCCGCTATACGTTTATAACGCCGCTACTATTACGCGCCAATACCAGAAGCTGACGACGGCTTTTGCGGGGCACAAAACGCGCTTTTTCTACGCCTGCAAGGCGTTGAGCAACGTGGCCATTCTGCGCCACATCCACAGCCTGGGCTCGGGGCTCGACTGCGTGAGCATCAACGAGGTGCGGCTGGGTTTGCACGTGGGCTTCGCGCCCGATGATATTTTGTTCACGCCCAACAGCGTGACGTTCGAGGAGTTGGTGGAAGCCAAGAACCTGGGCGTCAACCTCAACATTGATAATATCTCGCTGCTGGAGCGGTTTGGGGCCACGTTTGGCGGCTCCTACCCGGTGTGCGTGCGCCTGAACCCGCACATTGAGGCCGGCGGCAACTACAAGATTCAAACCGGCCACATCGACTCCAAATTCGGCATCAGCATTCACCAGATGCGCCACCTCGAGCGCGTGGTGAAGGGCACCGGCCTGCACGTGCGCGGCCTGCACATGCACACCGGCTCCGAAATTAAGGACGTGGGCGTGTTCATGCGCGCCCTGGAAATCCTGTTCGACGCGGCCACGCGCTTCCCCGACCTGGAATTTCTGGACTTGGGCTCGGGCTTCAAGGTGCCCTACAAGCCCGGCGACCCCGAAACCGATGTGAACTCGCTGGGCGAGCAGGTGGCCAAGGCCTTCAAGTCCTTTGAGAAAGAATACGGCCGCGAGCTGGAGTGCTGGTTTGAGCCGGGCAAGTACCTGGTGAGCGAAAGCGGCTACCTGCTGGTGAACGTGGCGGTGGTGAAGCAAACCACGGCCACCGTGTTTGCGGGCGTGAACTCGGGCTTCAACCACCTCATCCGGCCCATGTTCTACGACAGCTACCACCACATCAGCAACCTGACCAACCCCAAGGGCGCCGAGCGGCTCTATACCGTGGTGGGCAACATTTGCGAGACGGACACCTTTGCCTGGGACCGGCTGCTGCCCGAAATCCACGAAAACGACCTGCTGGCCTTCCACAACGCCGGCGCCTACGGCTTCGAGATGAGCAGTAGCTTCAACTCGCGCACCCGCCCGGCCGAAGTGCTGCTGACGGAAAGCGGCGAGCTGCGCCTCATTCGTAAGCGCCAGACGTTTGAGGACCTGCTAGCCGGGCAGGTAGACGCCGTGGCCGAGGAAAAGGTCGGGTAGGCAACGCGTTATTTGGCGCGGCGCAGCAGGTAGCCCGTTTGGTCGGTAATAGTGTTGGATGGGATGGTGCTAACGCCGATGCACTCCCACCCTAAGGTGCTGAGGTAGTTTAGGGCGGCCACGGCCGAACGCAGCTTGCGGACCTCCTGGTCGGTTCGCATCATCGCCGCATCGCTGGAGCCCCCTTTGCCGTGCTGCCCATAGTTTAGCTCAACCTGGTCATAATCCCGGCTGCTTGCCACCAAAATGCAGTGTTCATATTGCAAAGCGGCGCTGCGAGTGGAAGCAGCCGGCGCCTGGGCAAAAGCGGAGCTTGAGGCAAGCAGCAGCAGGGCGAAGAAGCCGAGAATTTTGCGCATCAGTCGAAAGAAAGGATAAGGTTCAAAGCTACCTACGCGTAGGCTTTCAGAACTGCCCAGCATTGGCATGCTATGCCCCCGGGCCGGTCAGCCACGCCAAGGCCTCGGCTTCGTCCTCAAACGTGCGGTAGGTGTGCGAGAGGCCGCGCGAGGCCATCACAAATTGGTTCATGGCCAGGCGGGCAAATACGTTATGGGCCACCAGCACGGCGCCGCGGCGGTAGCCGTGCTCGTTCACGGCGCGGGGTAGCCACTTGCTGGTCATCCAGTCCTGCTCGGTAGTGCTAAAGGGCGCCATGTTGCGCTGGTCGACCAGCATGCCGTTCCAGCGGTGGCGGCTCATGGCCTGGGCCGCGTGCGTGAGCAGGGCCCGAAACTGCACGGTCTCGCGCGGGCCGGCCTTGTACTCGAGGCGCACGTAGCCAGCGGGCTCTTCCCAGATGCGCCCGTGGCTGTTTTCAAAATAAAGGGTACGGGTAGCAGCAGCCATTAACACCATCGAAGCAAACAAAAAACAGCCGCCCACGCATCGGCGCGAGCGGCTGTGGGCTTCAACCGGAAAACCCCGGTCGAGGTTATTTGTCGGCTCATCTTTTTGTTAAAGCGTCTATTATGGCCGACGAAACCGCCGCGGCTTAGGCTTCCTCATCCTTGGGCGCCTCGCCCCGGAAGGCATCGAGCTTACTCACGGCGGGCAGTTTCACGGGCTTGTTTTCGCGGGCCGACTGATAGATAGCTTCCATGATGCGCTGGTCCTGCAGGCCTTCTTCGCCGGGGGTGTAGGGCGTTTTGTTTTGGCGCACGCATTCGGCCATGTGGTCCATTTCAAGAGCAAATTGGTCTTTCTGCGGGTCGTTGGGCACCTCTTTCATTTGCTTGCCGCCGGGGGCGTGGGTACGCTCCTGCCGCAGCCCGTGGTAGGGAAAGGCGGGGTCCATCTCGATGCTGCCGGTTTCGGCATACACCGTGTAGCTCTTGTTGTTGAAGGAGCCGTAGCCCGTCATGCACTGCGAGATGACGCCGCTGGGGAAGCGCAGCGTAAAGCTCACGTTTTCTTCAATTTCCTTAAATCGGTCGTCGCCCGGCGTGGTGTATATCTGGGCCGAAACCTCGGTGGGTTCCTCGCCCAGCAGGAAGCGCGTGGTGTTGAGGCAGTACAGGCCCACGTCGGGCAGGGAGCCGCCGCCGGCCAGGGCCTTTTTGTGGCGCCACTGCTGGTCGTGGGCTTGGTTCTGCGTGTTCATCATCTGAATCATCTTGGTGCGGCCGTAGGTCTTGTCGCGCACCGCTTTCTGCACCATGCGGTTGAGCGGCTCGTACTGAATGCGGTAGGCAATCATGAGCTTTTTGCCGGCTTTTTTGCAGGCCGCAATCATCTCCTCGCACTCCTTAGCGCTGTTGGCCATGGGCTTTTCGCAGAGAATGTGCTTGCCGGCCTTGGCCCCGCGAATGGTGAATTCGTGGTGCATGGAGTTGGGCAGAACGATGTAAATCACCTCTACTTCGGGGTTGTCCTTGAGCTGGTCGTAGGTCTGGTAGGAGTAGCAGCTGCTGGGCTTAATGCCGTACTGCTGGGCCACTTTGCGCATCTTCTCAGGGTCGCCGCTCACCAGGGCTACCGGCTTGGCGTGCTTGCACTGGCCGAAAGCGGGCAGGATTTCATTGAGCGTGAGGTGGCCCAGGCCCACCAGGGCGTAGCCCACGCGGCGCTCGGGCGCGTCGGGGTTGAAGGGCTCGGCGCCTTTGGGGTCGGTGGGTGCTTCGAGGGGCGGCAGCTTGATGTCGAGCGGGCCGGTGGCGGGCGGCGGGGTGGCGTCGGGCGCTTTGGCGGCTTTGGCCGCGGCCACGGGCAGAGCGCCGGCCACGCCCACGGCCAGCAAGCCGCGCCCGGCGTGGTTGATGAACTGCCGGCGCGAGGTGTCGCAGCCGGCGTCGTCCGGCGTCGTTTCGGCCACGGCGGGCACGTAGGGATTTTCCTGGAGCATGCGGAAACGGATTGGAAAAGTGGAACTAAGGAATGAACGGCTTTGCTTACGTGCCCGAACCGCCTGCAAGTTGCCGGCCGCACCGTTGCGGTTGAGCTTACCCGGTACTGGAGCGCCCAGCCGTTTCCCGTTCCGTTCCCAACCGCCAATTCCCCAGTACATTTATAGCCCCGCATTGGGATTATTTCGATTTTCGATTCTATGACGAAGGTTTTCGCCCGCTCTTTTCTCCTTGGTTTTGGCACGCTGCTGGCGGCCGGCACCGTTCAGGCCCAAACGGTGACGCCCATTGGCACCATCCAAACCAGCGGCGCGCTGGCCACGGCGGGCACCTATACCATCGAGGCGGTAGTGACGGCTGTTTACCCTGGCCTGAGTCCGGCGGGCTTCTATGTGCAAAACGACGCGGCCGGGGCCGACGGCGACCCCGCCACTTCCGACGCCCTTTTTGTGGTGCAAACCAACCCCACCGTGGTCGTGGGCAATAAGGTCCGCATTACGGGCGCCGTGCAGGAAATTGCCAGCACACCCTCGTTCAACCAGGCCGTGCTCACCAGCCCCAGCATCACGGTGCTGGCGGCCAGCAGCCCGCTCCCAGCCTTCACCATGCTCGACAACGCCACGTTTTCGAGCACTGACGCTGAGCGCTACGAAGGCATGCGGGTGCAATTTTTGGCCCCGGTCACGGTATCGGATTTGTCCACGCTGAAATCGCGGGGCGAGCTGGACATTTCGGTGCGCGGCTTGGTGTACCAACCCACCCAAATAATCGACCCCAACGACGACCCGGCCAGCGGCACCAGTAGCAGTGGCACCAGCAACGTGCCCGCCGTGAACGCCTACCAGGCCGCCAACGTGGCCAAGTCCTTGCTGCTCGACGACGGCCGCGCCGCCGTGAACCCACAGCCCACCCCCTACCTCGACGCCACCCTCGGCACGGTGCGCGTGGGCAGCACCATTGCCAGCCTGCGCGGCATCATGGGCTATGGCGGCAGCGCTTGGCGCATTCAGCCGCTGGCCGGGGCCGACGCGCCGCAGGTTATCACGGTGCGCCCCGCGGTGCCCACCTTCAGCAACATCGACGTGAAGCTGGCCAGCATGAACGTGCTCAACTTTTTTAATGGCGACGGCGCGGGAGGCGGCTTTCCTACCTCGCGCGGGGCCGCCACGCTGGCCGATTTTCAGCGCCAGCGCAGCAAGATTTTGGCCGCCCTCACCCAGATGAACGCCGACGTGTTTGGCCTGATGGAAATTGAGAACGACGGCACCCGCCCGATTTCGGCCATTCAGGACCTGGTGGATGGTTTGAACCAGGCCCAGGGCGCGGGCACCTACGCCTTCATTAACGACGGCGGCCTCTACTCCCAGCCCAACAACACGGACCTGATTCACTGCGCCATCATCTACAAACCAGCCGTGGTGACGCCCTACGGCAACTTCCTGCTGAGCACCGTGACGGGCGTGTTCGAGCGTCCGCCCATCGCCCAGCTTTTCACCACCAACCGCCCGACGGCCGCCCGCGACACGTTTGCCATCGTGGTGAACCACTTCAAGAGCAAGGCCAGCGGCACCGGCCTCAACGCCGACCAGGGCGACGGCCAGGGCGGCTCCAACCTGCGCCGCAAAGGCCAGGCCACGGCGCTGGTGCAGTTCATCAACAACGTGGTGAAGCCTGCCGGCACCCGCTACGTGGTGAGCGTGGGCGACTACAACGCCAATTACGAAGAAGACCCCATGGACATCCTGCGGGCCGCGGGCTTCGTGTTGGGCAGCCCGGCCGCCAGCGCCTCCTACCTCTTCAACGGCCTCAGTGGCAGCCTCGACCACGCCGTGCTGACGCCCAACCTAGTGGGCCACGCCGCCGTGGAAAAGTGGCACATTAACGCCGCCGAGCCCGAGTTTCTGGAATACGACGTGGCCGGCGCGGCCACCGACATCACCAGCCCCTTCCGCTCCTCCGACCACGACCCCGTGCTCGTGGGGCTGAATTTCCGCAGCACCGTGACGGCCGCCACGGCCGCAAAAGCCACCACGCGCCTGCAAGTATTCCCGAATCCCGCCCCCGGCGCGTTCAACATCCGCATCATTAATGCTGATGGGAAACCTCTGACGCTGGAAGTGCTTTCGGAACTTGGGCAGCCGGTGCTGGCCTTGCGCGGCACGGCAGTTGAGTTGCAGGCTGAACTGGCGCGCCACACAGTTGCGCTGGCACCGGGCGCGTACCTGGTGCGCCTGCGCGGTGAGGGGCTGAGCGAGGTGCAGCGGGTGGTGAAGGAGTAGGTTTCTTCTTCTGCGAACAAACAGAACGTCATGCTGAGCGCAGCCGAAGCATCTCTACCGCAATACTAATTCAATCGAGAGAATTACTTGCGCGATAGAGATGCTTCGGCTGCGCTCAGCATGACGTTCTTTGCGGTACGCTTTACAATCATGAAACCTCCCCGCCGCAAGCCCGCCCCTGCCCTGCGCAAACCCGACCGATTCCCCGAGGAAAACATCGTCACCGGCTGGGATGCCCGGCACTTGCTGGGCCATACGGAGTTCGACGAATACCACTTCATCAATTGCGACTTTGGCGGGGCCGACTTGAGCCGGCTGCGCTTCAGCGAGTGCCGGTTTGAGCGCTGCAACCTGGCGGCAGCCAAGCTGGCGGGCACGGCCTTGCAAAACGTGGCGTTTGAGGAGTGCAAGCTGTTGGGCCTACAGTTCACGGCTTGCCGCGACATGCTTTTCAGCGTGCACTTCGACCAGTGCCAGCTGCGCTATGCCTCGTTTGCCGGGCGCACCATGCCGGGCACCCGCTTCGTGGGCTGCCACTTAGAAGAAGCCGATTTTGCCGACGCCGACCTGAGCCAGGCAGTATTTCAGGACTGCAATCTGGCCGGCGCCGTGTTTCAGAACACCCGCCTGCCGGGTGCTGATTTTACCACCGCCACCGGCTTCGTCATCGACCCCGAAACCAACCCGCTGCAGGGGGCGAAGTTCACCTTGCACGGTTTGCTGGGCGTGGTAGCCAAGTTCGGACTGGTGGTAGAATAACGCGGTGCAGCCCGAAAGCAAGGACAAAAATGCGCGGGGCAACTTCCGGTTTCGTTTGCGGCTAGTAGATTGCGGCTGAATTCCCATCTATGCCCGAAAGCGGTAGCTCGATAGCCGTACTACCGGTCTGCTTTCGGTAACTTGTCAGCACCGCGTGCCGGCCCGATTAGGGCTTGGCGTCGGGGGGCATAAACATTGCCCCTGGCCCCGGCGCGGGTATTTTTTCACCTCGCTACAACTCACAGATGGCCCATCGTCGCGCCTCTATCACTGACCTGGCCAAAGTGCTGGGACTTTCTCCTTCTACTATTTCGCGGGCCCTGAGCGACCACGACGACGTGAGCGAAGCCACCAAGGCCCGCGTGCGCCAGCTGGCCGAAGAAATGCATTACCAGCCCAACCAGCTGGCCGCCGCCCTGCGCCGCGGCCGCAGCAACACGCTGGGCGTGCTGGTGCCCCACATCACGGGCCATTTTTTCCCACAAGTGGTGCACGGCATCGCCACCGAGGCTACCAAGCTGGGCTACAACGTGATGATTTGCCAGAGCAACGAAGACGCCCGCCAGGAGCAGAAAAACATCGACCTGCTGATGAACTCGCAGGTGGAAGGCATCCTGGTGTCGCTGGCCAACACCACGCAGAGCTTCGGCCACTTCGAGGCCGTGCGCCAGCAGAACATTCCGCTGGTGTTTTTCGACCGCGTAGTGGAAGACTTTAGCGGCAGCAACGTGAGCGCCGTGATGATTGACGACTACCAGGGCGCCTACCAGGTGGTGACGCACCTCATCGAGCAAGGCTGCACGCGCATTGCCCACTTCAGCGGCCCGCTGCACCTCAACATCCACAAAAACCGCCACCAGGGCTACCGCGACGCCCTCACGGCCCACGGCCTGCCCATCGACGAGGAGTTGATTGTGTTCTGCGAGATGAACCAGAAGGGCGGTACCCAGGCCATGCGCCAGCTGCTGAAGCTGCCCAAGCGCCCTGATGGGGTGTTTTCGAGCAACGACCTGGCGGCCATCGGCGCCATTCAGGCGGTGAAGAGTGCGCGCCTGCGCGTGCCACGCGACGTGGCCGTGGTAGGCTTCAGCAACGAGATGTTCACACTGCTCACCGAGCCCATGCTCAGCAGCGTGGACCAGCGTTGCGAGCAAATGGGCAAAACCGCGGTGCAGTTGCTGCAAAAGATGCTCAAAGGCGGCCCCAACCGCCAGACGCCGCCCAAGCCCATCGTGCTTAAGCCCAAGCTACTGGTGCGCGAGTCGTCGCAGAAGCGGTAGTCGGGGAGATATTGAGTCAACAGAACGTCATGCCGAGCGCAGCCGAGGCATCTCGCGTGCCGAAGTAATCCAATCGTTAGGGTTCACTACCACACGCGAGATGCCTCGGCTGCGCTCGGCATGACGTTCTGTTGTGTGAAGTTCTATTAACCCCGCTCCACTCAAAAGCCGTAGGAAGCCATTCCGCCCGCTTGCCTGTTACACAAGCGGATTCCTACTACTTTTCGATGACGCCCACCACCGCCCCGGCCCCTAAGGCCACGCTGCTCACGCCGTTCACCATTGCCATTTTCCGGGCTATTTGGATTGCGGGGCTGGTAAGCAACGTGGGCACCTGGATGCAGAACGTGGCCGGCGTGTGGCTCGTCACCACCCTCACCACCTCGGCCCTGCTGGTGGCCATGATGCAGGCCGCCACCAGCTTGCCCGCCTTTCTGCTGAGCATGCCGGCCGGGGCCATGGCCGATTTGGTAGACCGCCGCCGGCTGCTGCTGTTCACGCAGGGCTTTATGGCGGTGGTGGCGACTATTCTGGGGGTGCTCACACTCTCGGGCAACGTGTCAGCGCTGGGCGTGCTGGGGTTTACCTTCTTGCTGGGCATGGGCGCGGCCCTGAACTCGCCCATCTGGCAGGCCGTGACTACGGAACTGGTGCCGCGGCCGGTGCTGCCGTTTGCCATCACCCTCAATGGCGTGAGCAACAACATTGCGCGGGCCATCGGGCCGGCCATTGGCGGGGTCATCATTGCGTACTACTCGGCCGGCTGGGTGTTTGTGCTCAATGGACTGTCGTTTCTGGGCACCTGGGCGGTGGTGTATTTCTGGAAGCGCGAGCCGGACGTGGCCAGCGGGCCTGCCGAAAACTTCGTGGGCGCGCTGCGGGCCGGGCTGCGCTACGTGCAGTACTCGCCGGCCATTTACGGGGTGCTGGTGCGCACGTTCGCGTTTTCGTTTGGGGCCACGGCCATGTGGGCATTGGTGTCGGTGGTCATTGCCCGGCGCCTGCATCTGAGTTCGGGACACTACGGCGTGATGCTGTCGTGGCTGGGCGCGGGGGCCGTCACGGGTGCTTTCCTGATGGGACGGGCGGGCTCGCGGCTGAGCTTCAACCAGCGGGTGCTGCTGGGCGTGCTGGCGTTTGCGGGCACCAACGTGGCCCTGGCGCTCATCGACAATATCTACCTGCTCTACGGCGTGATGTTCCTTTCCGGCATTGCCTGGCTGATGGTGATGACCAGTTTCAGCACCACCGTGCAGCTCAACGTGCCGCGCTGGGTGCAGGCGCGCGTCATCAGCGTGTACATGCTGGTGTTTCAGGCCGGCATGTCGCTGGGTAGCCTGGCCTGGGGCGAGCTGGCTGACCGCCTCAGCCTCGAAACGTCCCTGCTGATTGCCGCCGGCTGGATGCTGGCGAGCACCGTGCTGGCCCTGCCTTTTCCCATGCGCCCGGCCGAGGGCCTCAACCTGACGCCCGCCGAGCACTGGCCCGACCCCGAAACCGAAGGCGCCATTGACCCCGACGACGGCCCCGTGGTGGTCATGATTGAATACCACGTGGAGCCGGCCAATTGGCCCGCTTTCCGCGCCGCGGCCGAGCAGCTCCGGCGCCTGCGCCTGCGCGACGGAGCCCTTCGCGCCGGCATGTTTGCTGATGTGGCCCACCCCACGCGCCTCACCGAGTTCTACTACGTGGCCACCTGGGGCGAGCACCAGCGCCAGCACCACCGCTTCACGGTAGAAGACCAGGTGGTGGAGGCACAGCTGCTGAGCTTGCACAGCGGCCCGGAGCGGCCACGCGTCACGCATTTCCTGGCTTTCCCCAATGCCTCCAACGTGGAGGTAGCCACCCCCATGCAAACGCAGGAAAGCCAGCGGTGAGAATTAGGGGCGGGCTGCCGGCTGTCCGCTCGTCGGCCAAACGATTTCGCCCCAACGACGAGCGGACAGCCGGCGAAAAGCCGGCAGCCCGCATACCCATTTTACTCCCGCGCTTTCCCGCGTCGCTTCTGCTCCAGCCAGGTGTTGGCGGCGCCTTCGTCGATGAAGCGGGCGTACTGGAAGGGTGCCGAGGCGCCGGGTGGCTTTTCAGGCACACTGGGGTCGGCCTCAATTTCGATTAGGTGGTTGGGCAGCACCAGAAAGGCCACGTAGAGCTTGCCCCCCATCTCCTGCTGCACCTGGGGCAGAAACCTGGTCACCACCCACTCGGGGCCGTTGCGGCGGCGGTCGGTGCGGCGGCGGGCGTCCATCAGCCAGTGGCGGCACTTGTGCTCCCGGGCCGCGAGGCGCATGGTTTCGTAGCCCTCGTGCAGCTGCTCTTCGGTGATGGAGCACAGCCAGCGGCCGATGAGCAGGCACGAATCGGGCCGGTAAACAACCTGCAGAAAAGCCGTGGAAGCAAGTTCCTGATACATAGCAGAAGGCCAGCCGACGCCCGTCAGGGGCGGCCAGCCTGGCACTCAAATCTACGCATCTATTCCAGCTTTGCGGCTATTTGCGGGGGCTCTGCGGCTGGCCGGAATGCGGCGCGCTGATGCTAGCCCGGGCCGGCGAGGGGCTGCGCTCCCACAGTTGCTTCAGAAACTCCTGCTCGGCCAGCCACTGGCTTTGCCGGTTCAGCATCCACTCCTCCGATTCCTTGTCTTCGGGCCCTTGCGTGGCGCGTTGCAGCGGCTTCAGCCGCTCGGCGGCGAACGCCAGGCAGGCGCGCAGGTCGGCGGCTTCCAGCTCCGGGTGCTGCGCGAGGATTTCGGCTTCCGGGGTGCCTTCCGCCAACCATTCCAGCACCTGCCACACGGGGTAGCGCAGACCGCGCACAGTGGGCTGGCCATCACAAATGGCCGGATGGATGGTGATGCGGGGAGAGACCGGGAACTTCATTCCTTCAAAACTACGCATTTGCCGCAGCCCGGCAAATGCTAAGGCTACGCCGGACAGGTTTTTTAAAGTATTCGCTGCAAATCGGCGGGCTGCTGAATGCGTACGGGCGCTTCGGTTTCGCTCAGTGCCCCAAAGCCGTAGGTGGCGAAGATGAAGGGGACGCCGGCCGCCTGGCTGCCGGCGAGGTCTCCGGGCGTGTCTCCCACGTACACGGGCGCCTGTAGCCCGTATTGGGCCACCACCTCGCGGATGTTCTCCGATTTGGGCAACAGCCGGGTGCCGAAGCACTGGTGGCCTTCAAAGAAATGTCCCAGCCCGCTGTGCTTGAAAAACGCCTCCACATAGCCCAGCTGGCAGTTGCTGACAATGAACAGGCGGTAGCCCTGGCCGCGCAGGTAGCGCAGGGCGTCTTCCAGGCCTGGGTAGGGTGCGCCGCCGTGCTCCTCGGCCGCGGTTAGCTCGTGGCGGGCGCAGAGGGCGCGGTATTCGTCGAGCTTATCGGCCGGCAGCTTGGGGAACAGCCGCTCGTACACCACGGTATAGGGCTGGCCCGTCACGGCCTGCACTTGGGCTAGGGTTACGTCGTTCTCAATGTAGTCGACGCTGTTTTTGGCGGCTTGGAACGCTCGGGCAATGGCCTCGGAGGCATCCCACAAGGTGCCGTCGAGGTCAAAAATCACACTATCGAATTGGGTAGGCATGAAATCAGTTAGCAGTGGATAGTTAACAATGAACAGGGGATGCTTCCTGATGTTAATTATTCACTTTTCATTGCCTCTACTCATACAAATCCCGCGGGTCGGCAGCTGCCAGCTCGACCAGAAACTGCGCAATGTTGGTGGTGCAAGCCTCCAGGAACGCCTGGCCCTTTTCGGCCGTGGCGGCGGCGGGGTTGCCCACACCGGTATCAGCCGATACCTGGCTCCACTCGCGCTGGGCCCAGGCCCAGCCCTGGCGCAGGGCCGCGATGCGGAATTGCTTGGCGGCGCCGTCGCCGGCTTCGCTGAGGGGGCTCACCAGGTCGGGCACGATGTGCAGCATGGCGCTGGTTTCCAGCTCATCGGCGTGGTCGCCGGGTGCTGAGAAGTACTGGTTGCGGTCGGCCGCTTTAAACCAGTTGAGCGTGCTTAGAAACACCGTTGGAAACTCGGCCTGCAGCTCGCGCAGAATCTGGCGGAAGTCGTTGCCACCGTGCCCGTTCAGAATGACGAGCTTGGGGATGCCCTGGCGGGCCAGCACCTGCACCACATCGCGCAGCAAAGCCAGCTGCGTGCTGGGGCTCATGTTGATGTCGAGGGTGATGTCGAGCTGGCCGGTATTTACGCCGAAGGGAATGCAGGGCAGCACCACCACTTTGGCGCCCTGCTCCCAGGCCTTGCGTGCCGCCTCGGCCGCCACGTAGTCCGACTGGATGTTGTCGGTGGCGTAGGGCAGGTGGTAGTTGTGGGCTTCGGTGGCGCCCCAGGGCAGCACTACCACCTGGTAGGCATTGGCCTGCACGGTTTTCCAGGTGGCTTCGGCGAGGATGTAAGGGCGGGGAGGCATGGGATGGATGAGTTAAGAGTTAGGAGTTAAAAGTTAATTTTGAGTAGCAAGTGTTGCAAAAGCGGCAACTCTTAGCCTCTACCTCTTCACTTTTAACTCTGATGCCGGCCGCTCCAGTAGCACAATGGGCGCGCTGTGGTAGGTGGAGCGGGCGTATTCGTGGAAGCCGAACTTGGCCGCCACGCGCAGCGAGGGCAGGTTTTCGGGGTGAATGATGCATACCATACGGGTGGGGCCGAAGTGGTTTTCGGCCCATTCCAGCGCGGCCGTCACGCCCTCGGTGGCGTAGCCGCGGCCGTGGATGGCGGGGTCGAGCACCCAGCCCATTTCGGGGGCGTCGCCCAGGGGAGGGTCGATGTCACGCTTCAGGTTGAGGAAGCCGATGCCGCCCACGAAGCGGCCAGTGGCCTTCTCCTCCACCGCCCAGAAGCCGTAGCCCATAACGGCCCAGTGGCCGGCGCTGCGCAGCAGCAGCTTCCACACCTCCTCAGCCGGCATGGGTTCGGGGGTGAAATAGCGGTGGTACTCGATGCTCCGGCTGATGGCAAACCAGGTATCGAAGTCCTCGGCGCGGAAGCCGCGCAGGCGCAGCCGGCTGGTTTCGAGGACGGGGACGGCGGGCAGGGCGGGGCTGGTGACGCTCATAGCAGCAGTGGAAAACAAGGCCGCCGGCTTAGGCGGGCAGCTTGAAATGCGGGTTTTGAATGACGCCCAGCAGGTTGCCGAACGGGTCGAGCACGGCGCCGACCAGGATGCCGCTGCCCACGTCCTGCACTTCCTCGCTGGGGTGAGCACCGAGTTCCAACAGGCGGGCGTAGGCCGCGGCGGCATCGGGCACGCCCCAGTAAGCGGTGGGGCCGGCCTGTCCGGCGGCGGTGTTTTGGGGTATCAGGCCCAGCTCGTAGCCACCTACGTTGAAGCCGACATAAAACGGTTCTTCAAAGTAGGGCGCCTGCTCCAGGGCGGTGCTGTACCAGGCCGTGGCCTTGGCTAAATCTCCTACCGGATACACCACGGTGCGCAGTCCTTGTAGCATTGGGCAGTCGTTTTGGGCGATGAAGTGAGGGCGAAAGATAGGGCGATTTTACCCAAGCACGCGGCCAATTCTAGGGCAGCTGTCCTGCCCTAAAAACAAAGCGGGCTCCCATGCTTTGCGCATGAGAGCCCGCTATACTTATCGGCTCAGCTAGCGGCTTACCAGGAGCCGCTGTTATCGTCGCCGCTGTCGAAGCCCCCGCCGCCCATGTCGCCCGACGAGCTGTCGTCGTAGGAAGAGTTGTCGTCGGAAGAGAAGTAGTCCGAGGAGTTGTCCGAAGCGGTGTTGGCATCGGAGAAATAGTCGGTGCCGCCGCTGTCGGCCGTGCCGCCGTCGCGGTTCGAGAAGTAGTCGCTGCCTGCCGACGAGCCGGCCGCACCAGCCATGCCAGCCGCTCCGGCCCCAGCGTTCAGGTTGGAGTTGTTGCCATCGCCCATGTAGCTGTTGCCCGAGGTGTCGTGGCCCGAGGCCATGCGGTTGCCGAGGTAGGCACCGGCGGCCGCGGCCGCGCCGGTGGCCAGCATGCCGCCCACGCCCATGCCGCCGCCCGATGCGGGCGCCTGGCCGTAGCCGGGGCCGTAGTTGCCGGGGGCCTGGCTGTAGCCGCCGCTGGGGCCATTTGGCCGGTTGGGCAGGAAGTTGGGCGTGCCACCCGACGGGTTATTGTAAGAAGCTTGGTTGTTGGCCGCGCTGCGGCCGCGGAACATCTTTATCACAAACCACAGAATGCCGCCGATTATCAAACCACCAATCAGCAGCGTGCCCATGCCGGGGCCCGACGAGGCGGGCTCGGCCGGCGGCGCCATGATGGGGTCGTTGGTGGTGGTCGAGGTAGTGGTTTGCTGGTCGAGGCTCGACTGCGTGGGCTCGGTGGCAGCAGTGCTGGCAGCCGTGCCGGCGCCGGTAGCCGGGCTGCCGGCTTGCTGGCGCTGGCCGGCGTTGGGGTCGGCAGCGGCCATCAGAGTATTGAGGCCGGTGCGCAGGCCGGCGAAGTAGTTGCCCTGCTTGAAGTTGGGCCCCATCTGGGCAATAACCTGCTGGGTGACTTCTGGTGTGATGGTGCTTTGCAGGCCGCTGCCCGGCTGGATGCTGAGCTTGCGGTCCTGGGCGCTGATGAGGACGACCACGCCGTTGTTTTTGTCTTTCTGGCCCACGCCCCAGGCGGTGCCAATGGCCTTGCCGTAGGCGGCCACGTCGCGCCCGCCCAGCGAGGGCACGGTCACGACCACAATCTGGGTGCCGTTGTTATTGGCGTAGCGGCGCAGGCCGTTGTCGAGCTTTTTGGCGTCGGCCGGGGCCATGAGGTTGGCCTCGTCGTTCACAAAATGGAACGGGTTGGGCCGGGGCGGCACGTCGGATGTGCCGGTTTGCGCGGCCGCGGGCACGCCCAGCCCAGCCGACACAAACAGGAAAACGAGAAACAGCAGTTTAGACATAGCGCAGGGGGAAGTGAAGTGGAAGAAGGGTTTCTTCCGCCTTCTACGGCCCCAGTGCCAGTTTGGCTGTCAAGAAGCTACGGCCCTGGTAGGCGGCGCCTCAGGCTTTCTACTGCGCCACGCGCACCTTCACCACCACCTTCTTGTCCTTGTCGAAGCCCGGCGCTTTGATGTTGGGCCGGTGCACGTCCTGCGGAAAGAAGATGTAAATGGTGCCGGGCTTGGCTTCGTACTGCGGGCCTTCGGCGCTGTAGTTGGCCACGTCGCGGGCTTCGTCGTAGGGCTTGGTGACGGTGGCGGACGCCAGCGGCACCTGCCCCATTTTCTCGGCGCCGCGCACCACGTACTGCATGTCGATGTACTTGCGGTGCGACTCCCACTTGGTGTCGGCGTACTCCTTGGTGGGGTTGTCGGTGACGGCGGCAAACACGTTGTCGCCGTCGATGGGGTACTTGCCCACGGGCAGTTCCTCCAGGTTGGTGTCGCGGAAGTAGGCAAAGGCCTTGTCCCAGGCTGCCTTGTTGGCGGCATACTGCTTGGCAAACTCCACCTTATCCACCGATTCCTGCACGTTCAGCTTCAGCCCATTGGCCCACACGCGGCTCCGAAACCACTTATCGGCCTTTTTCGGCGTCCATTCCTCGGCCGTGGTGGCTTGCGTGGCAGCCGGGCTGCTGGTTTTGCAGCCCAGCGGGGCGAGGAGCAGCACGAAGGAACCGAATTTCAGCAGCGCGTTTTTCATGGAATAACCGGGCATATAGGGAGGAATGCGGCAAATGTAGGCCACACCCGGCGCCTTCCCGCCCCTTTCGAAAGAGCTTATTTCGCCGCCGGCTCCACGGCCCGCTCGAAGCGCTGGCGGCCGTCGTCGGCAGCACCGGTGGGTTCGAAGCCGTTGCGGCGCAGTACCTCCTGCGCGCCGGGGTTGTCGGAGGCCACGTGGGCCACCAGGCGGCGCACCATGCCGGTATCGGCGGCGTGGGCAACCAAGCCGGCCAGCAGCTCGGTGCCCAGGCCCTGCCGGCGCCAGTCGGCGGCAATGGCGAAGTCGATTTCGGCGGTGCCCGCCGCATCGGGCGGGCCCGCGAAGCTGGCACTGCCCACCAGGGTGCGGGGCGTGTCGCCCTCGGCTTTGCGCAGGGCGTGCCAGCCGTACCAGCCGGCGGCGTGGCGGCCGCCTTCGGTGAGCTTTTCGAGGGCGTGTTCGGCGGTGGCGCGGTCGTACTCGCCCGAGGGCCAGTCGGCGGGCAGCGCGGCGCCCAGCAGCACGGGGAAGTAGTGGGGCTTGTGCAGTTCGGCCGTGAGCAGCGCACGGCTGGCGGCCAGAATGGTGAGGCGGGGCGTTTGGGTTATCAGCGGAATCATAGGCCGCAGTATACGGCTTTTAAGCCGGGCGCGTCGGCGAGGCCGGCTATTTCATTTTAAAAACAAGCCACCGAAACAAAGCCCGGCGGTACCTTTGCCTTGATGAATCGACCAACGCCTGAGCTACTTTTTGAAAACCAGGCGGGGCGTTTGGAAGCGGATGCCGCGGGCTTTCTGCGCACCACCTGGAGCAGCAAGCGCCGCACCCTGGCCGACACGCAAGGCTTGTTCAACGCCATGTTGCGCGGGCTGCAACAGCGCCGCTGGGGCCGCATTCTCATCAATCAAATCCACATGATGCCCTTCACCCCAGCCGAGCAGCAGTGGGTGGCCGCCGACTGGCTGCCGCGCGCCGTGGCCGAGGGTGGCTACCGTTTCGGTGCCGTGGTGGTGTCGCCCGATGTGCTGGTGCGGCTGGCCACGGCCTTCGTCACCACCAATGTGCAGGGCCTGCCCCTGACGTATCGCACCTTCGACACCGACGCCCAGGCTACCCAGTGGCTGGGGCAACAGGTAAGCTAAAATCAGCCGGGCTACCGCTTAGAATGATTGTGGGTCTATCTTTAGCCCGCTTTTCATCCTATTTTTTTCTTGCTTAATGCTCGGTAAGCTCCTCCTTTCTACTGGCTTTATTTTGGGCGCTGGTGCGGCCGGTGCCACGCCCATTGGCGCCATTCAGGGCAGCGGTGCGGCCGCCAAGCCCGGCACCTACACCATCGAGGCGGTGGTGACGGGCGTGTACGCGGGCCTGAACCCGGCCGGCTTCTACGTGCAGGACGAAACGGCCACGGCCGACGGCAACCCGGCTACTTCGGACGCGCTGTTTGTGGTGGCGCCCAACCCCACCGTGAAAATCGGCGACAAGGTGCGCATCAGCGGCGTGGTGCGCGAGGATGCGGGCGCACCCTCCTTCAACCAAGCCATTCTGACGGAGCCCAGCATTGAAGTACTGGCTTCGGGCCAGGCATTGCCGGCCTTCGTCACCATCGACAACACCACGTTTTCGGCCGCCAACGCCGAGCGGTACGAGGGCATGCGGGTGCAGTTTTCGGCCCCCATGACGGTGACGGATAATTACAGCCTCAAGCAGCGCGGCGAGCTTACCGTTTCGGCCCAGGGCCTCACCTACCAGCCCACGCAGTTTATCGACCCCAACGACGACCCCGCCACCGGCACCCACAGCAGCGGCACCAGCAACGTGGCCGCCGTGAACGCCTACCAGAAAGCCAACGAGGACAAGTCCTTGGTGCTCGATGACGGCAGCTCGGCCAATAACCCCTCCCCTACCCCCTACCTCGACCCCAACACCGGCACGGTGCGCATTGGCAGCACCCTCACGGGCCTGCGCGGCATCATGGGCTACGGGTATGGCAAGTGGCGCGTGCAGCCGCTGCCGGGCGAGGCGGCGCCGGTGGTGCGCACCTCGCGGCCGAAGGGGCCGCCCGTGTTTAGCACCCTCGACTTGAAGCTGGCCAGTTTCAACGTGCTCAACTACTTCAACGGCGACGGTGTGGGCGGCGGCTTCCCCACGCCGCGCGGGGCCAAAACGCCCGAGGATTTTGCCCGGCAGCGGGCCAAAATTATTTTGGCCATCAGCCAGATGAATGCCGATGTGGTGGGCCTCACCGAGATTGAAAACGACGGCAATGGCTCCACTTCGGCCATTCAGGACCTGGTGGACGGCCTGAACAAGGTGATGGGCGCGGGTACCTACATTTTTGTGAACGACGGCGACGCCAACCACCAGCCCAACAACACCGACCTCATTCACTGCGCCATCCTGTATAAGCCGGCTGTGGTGGCGCCTATGGGGCCGCCGCTGCTCTTCACCACCCCCGACGTGTTTGAGCGCCCGCCGCTGGCCCAGATTTTCATCACCAAGCGCAAGGAGCGGCCCGATACGCTGGGCTTCGTCATCAACCATTTCAAGAGCAAGGGCAGTGGCAAGGGCGCCGACGCCGACCAGAACGACGGCCAGGGCGGCTCCAACGCCCGCCGCAAGCTGCAGGCCGCCGCGCTGGTGCAGTTCATCAACAAGACCGTGATTCCGGCCGGGGCGGCCCGCGTGGTGAGCGCCGGCGACTACAACGCTAACTACGAGGAAGACCCCATGGACATTATGCGGGCCGCGGGGCTGGTGCCGGCCACGCCGCCCACCAGTGCCTCCTACGTGTTCAAGGGCCTCACGGGCTCGCTCGACCACGCCGTGATTACCAACAACCTGGTGGGCTTCATCGACGTGCAGAAGTGGCACATCAACTCGGCCGAGCCCAGCGTGCTGGAGTACTCCAACGCCGGCGCGGCCACCGACATCAACACCCCGTTTCGCTCCTCCGACCACGACCCGGTGCTCATTGGGGTGAATTTCTCGGGCATGACCAACGCAAACACCTCGCGGCCCACCTCGCGCCTGTTTGTGTACCCCAACCCGCCCGCCGGGCAGGTGCCCTTCAGCCTGGCCGATGTGCCGGCCCGCGTCGGCCGCCTCACACTCGACTTCTCCCTGCCCCAGGGCACGCCCATGCTCTCGCTCCAAGGCACGCCCGCGGCCCTGCAAAGCCAGCTGCGCGAATACACCGCCCACCTGGCCCCCGGTATCTACGTGCTGAAGCTGAGCGGCACCGGGTACCAGCAGACGCGGCGGGTGATGAAGGAGTAGGAAGTTTGGGTTGAGAGCCAGAAGCGAGGAATTAGGAGCGTCTGTCATCCTGAGCGCAGCGAAGGACCTTCTCACCGCTGAACGAAAGCCGTTCTAACTTGATAAGGTCCTTCGCTGCGCTCAGGATGACAGACGCCTAAGCCCTCACTTTTAACTCTTAACTCCGCTTCTTCCTCCCGTGCAGCGTGACCACCCGGGCCAGGAAGGTGCCCAAGAACAGCTGGCCCGACACGGCCTCCAGATTGGACATGCTGCGGGCCAGGGGGTGCACGGGTAGGAGGTCGCCGTAGCCGGTGGAGGTGAGCGTGGTGATGCTGTAGTACAGCAATTCGCCCGGCTTCAGGGGTTGGTGGGTGAAGGTTTCGAAGGCCGCGGGCACGGCGTGCCGGATGGCTGAGAAGATGCCCATGAATAGCAGGGCCAGATTCAGGTACACCACCACGGCGCCCAGCAACTGGTGCGTGGTCACGTTTTCGGCCCGGAACACGGCCCGCGCCACCAGAATGGTGATGGCCACCGTAACCAGCATGCGCAGCAGCAGGCCGGCAAACACGCCGTCCTCAATGAGCTCCAGGGCCAGAATGGGACCCGCCGTGAGCAGAATGAGCGGCCGCACCTTGCTGCGGCGGGGCATCACAAAAAAAGAAACCAGCGGCAGCAGCAGCTGAAACACCTCCAGCAGCCAGTGCGGCAGCACGCCCGTGTTCACCAGCGGCTCCACCACGAAGATGAACACCACCTGCACGGCCAGTAGCACGCTCAGGGCGGGTTCGCGGGCGGCATCCTGCCACTCCGCCAGGCGAGTGCGCCATGTGGATGCGGCTTGCGAAGCAGGAATTGGCTGGGGTAGTGCTTCCTTATCCTTCCAATCCATGGCCGTATTCATTTTGTGGAGCAGAAAACAAAACTAACCAGCTAGCCTGCCTCTCGCGGCCAGCCGACACGCTTCTGCTTTGCTCAACGCACCCGGCCTTCCGAGGGGTGCGTGGCTGGGCGCCTGCTTCGACGGGAAGGTTCCTGACGTCGTCCGCCGCGGGCTTTTTGTCGTTGAGCACCGCCCGTTTTTCTATTCCGCCAGGGCTTGCGAAAGCTCGGCCGCGGTTTGGCGGCCGTGGCGGCGGTCGAGCCAGTTCATGACGGGCGTGGCCAGCATGCCGTGCACCGTGATGGACAGCAGCATGGTGAAGGCCAGCACGGCCCAAATCTGGCGGGCCTGTGGGAAGTCGGCCTCGCCCAGCGCATAGGCCACGTAGAAAACCGAGCCGATGCCCCGAATGCCGAAAAAGGAAATCACGGCCCGCTCGGCCAGGTTCACCCGCGACGACCGGATGAGCGTGAGCATGCCGCCCAGCGGACGCAACACCAACACCAGCAGCACTCCCAGCGCCGCGCCCGGCCAGGTGAGCGCGCGCAGCAGCCCGTCGGCAATGGCGGCGCCCAGCAGCAGCAAAATCACCACGATGAAAAGCCGCTCCATCTGGTCGGTGAAGGCGTGCATGAGGCGGTGGTACTCGTGCTTGCGCTCGCGGCTGCGCAACGTGATGGCGGCAATGAATACGGCCAGAAACCCGTAGCCGTGCAGCAGCTCCGTGACGGCGTAGGACGTGAGCGTGACCGCCAGCGCCACAAACCCGTAGCCTTCGGTTTTGATGCTGACGCGCTTGGGCAGGTTGAATATCAGGTACGCCAGCACCTGCCCCGACAGCCACCCCAGCAGCACGCCCATGCCCACGCGGTAGCCCACGTCCATCCACAGCCAGTGCAGCAGCCGTTCGCTCAGCGGCACGGCGGTGGGCAGCAGCGCCAGGGCCAGGTACACAAAGGGAAAAGCCAGGCCGTCGTTCAAGCCCGCTTCGCCGGTCAGGGCAAAGCGCACATTGTCTTCGCGGCCCTCGCCGGGGTCGCCCACCTGCACGTCGCCGGCCAGCACGGGGTCGGTGGGGGCCAGGGCGGCGGCCAGCAGCAGCGCCGAGGCCGGGGCCAGCCCCAGTAGCCAGTGCCCCGCCAGCGCCAGCCCGGCAATGATGAACACCATGAGCACGAGCACCAGCAGCAGCGGCGAGCGCCAGGTGCGGAGCGAAAACGCCCGGTCAATCTTCAGTCCCGTGCCCGTGAGGGCCACAATCACGCACAGCTCCGAGAGGTGCTTCACGAAGACCGGGTGCGCCAGCGGGTCGGCCGGGGGCAGGTGCAGCGGCAGGCTGCACACTCCCAGCCCCAGCAAGATGTAGAGGATGGGGTACGAAAGCGGGTAGCGCTCCAGCAACGACGGCAGCCAGGCCACCCCCAGGATGGCCACGCCGAGCAGCAGCAGCGCAATGGTGTAGTAGGGCATGAACGAGGAGCACCCGCAGCCCGCAGCGAAGCCGCGGCCGCCGATGATGGTGATACCTCATCCATACGGCCCTACCAACATTAGAGCCGGGCCGCTGCTACTCCGGCGCTGCGGCCGGAGCCGCGGCCGCCTTGGCCTTGTCGGCGGCTTTTTTGGCGTTCGCAGCGTCTACATAGGCTTTGAACAGCTCGCGCCAGTTGCGGCCGTGGGTGTTCAAGTAGGCCTCGTTTTTGTTTTTATAGATTTCAAACACGGCCGAAATCTCTTTCATGTTCTTAAAATCCACGGCCTGCTCCCGCGCCTGCTTCAGGTTGGCCACAATGACGGCCTCCTCCGTGGGCGTCAGGTCGGGCACGATGGATTTGTAGCCGTTCAGCGTGAAAGCCACCTTGCCGATGGTGTACTTGTCGAGCACGGCCTCCACCTGCTCGGGCGTGAGCTGCTGGCGCAGGCCGGCCATCAGATTGTCGTGAATGCTTTTCGGCATGGCCGACACCGTGATGAGCGTCCGGTCCATGGTGCTCAGCGGCTGGCCGGTGCCGGGGTTGAGGCCGGCCGGGGTTTCGGTATAGGGGTGCGCGTTGTGGTACTCCCGAATGGCCGCCAGGTGCGTGGAAATGACCTGCTGCACGGCCGCCTCCTTTTTGGCGTCTTTCAGCTGGAGCGCCGCCGTCCACTCGGCGGCTTTCTTGGCAGCTTCCGGGTCGGCCACGGCCTGGGCGACGCCGGGCGTGGCCTGGCCGTGGGCTACCGAAATAGCTCTTACCCCTAGGCTCAGCAGCAGGGCGGCGGTCTTAATACGTTTGTTCATAGCAGGGAAGGACAGGCAGAGGGTGGCGGTTTTGAACGCCTAAATTACACCTCAAGGCCACCACTAGCGGCCCAGGTAGCGCGCCGGCGCTACCACCCGGTACGCCGGGTCGTCGGCCAGAATGCCGCGCAGCGAAGCCACGTGCCGCGCCCCGATGATGAGCAGCTGCCGGCGCTGCCGGGTTTGCAGCTGGGTGGTCACGATGTTGGAGTACACCTTCAGGTCGCGGTTGTAGAACACCGAGATGAACTCCGCGCCCACGTACCTGGGGTTGATGAACGCCGCGTCCACCATTTCGTCGGGCTTGAGCCGGCCTTCGGTGACGCGAGCCGGGGTGCGGTACACCAGCGTGTGCAGCTGGCGCAGGGTGGCCGGCTCATTCACCGCCCGCAGGTATTGCCCGATGGTGCTGCTGCCCGCCAGCAGCCGCTGGCCAATGGGGTCGGAAAAAGCGCGCCACTGGTCGGTGCCCTGCTTGTATAGCTCAATGTTCTTACCCTCGTGCAGGATGCTTTGCGAGGTGCCACCTGGTGCGTTCACGCAATAGATACGAGGCAGCCCGAGGCGCTTGCCCAGCGCAAACCCCAGCTGGTACACCTCGCTTCGGCCACCGGGCAGTGTGTTCAGGTCGAGCTGGCCTTGGCGGTAGCGCTGGTACAGGCTGTCGAGGCGGGTCTGGTTTTCGGGCAGGTCTTCCACCAAAATGCCGTCGGGGCGGTAGCGCTGCAGGCCGTCGAGCACGGAGCTTAGCTCGGCCTGCCGCTTGGGCGTGAGCACGTCGGAGTTTGGATTATCAGCCTTATACAGCTGGGCCAAGTGGCTGCAGCCCAATAGCAGGATGTCGGTGGTAGCGGCCGAGGCTGGAGCAGCGGGTTGGTTTTTGGTGCCGGCGCAGGCAGCCAGGCCCGCCAACAAAACCACGCCGGCCAACATACGGCCGGGATAGAAGGTGAGCTTCATGCAGGAATGGAAAGCAACGGGTAGCGAAAGGTCGCGCAAGCTACTGCCCGGCCATTCTTTTCACCTGCTCTCCTAGCGCCCAGCCGGCGTCAAAGGCGGTAGCGGCCCGACACTAGGCGCACGCCCCCAAACGCCACCTGATTCCGGTAGGGGCTTTGCAAGCCAGCCTGCCAACCCCAAGCCCCTGCACCGGCCACCCGAGCAGCGGCTTAGCGCAGGAGGTTTTCCGGGGTTGCGGCCACCGTCTGAATGACGTAGCCGGAGCTTCCGGCCTGGGCCGCCGTGGTGGTGCCTTGGACCACACTAGCCACCCCCAGCACCGAGGGCAAAGCAGCGAGGGAAGCTCAGGGGCTCTATTTATCGATGCGAAACCGGCAGCATGCTCGACAGCCTGATTATAAACAAATATTATTTTTTATATTTAATGCAAATCCTGCTGTTTCACGTTTTTGCTTCCTGTCAGCTCTGCTTTATGAAACGCCGCACCTTCTTCGCCTTGCCGCTGGCCTTGCCCGCCGTGCCCTCTCTGGCCGCTGTATTATCGGGGGGCGAGGATGGACCAGCCACCGGCATCCTGGTGCCCGCGGGCCAAGACCGTTTCGGCAAAAGCTTCACCTTCCTGGGCGCACACTTCGACCTGAAGGTATCGGGGAAGGACTGCAACGGGGCCATGAGCATCTACGACACCACGCGCTTCGAAAAAGTTGGCCCCGCGCTGCACACGCACACCAACCTCGACGAATGGTTTTTCGTGACGGCCGGCGAGTTCAAGTTCCAGGTTGGCGCCGAGTTATTCCACCTGAAGGCGGGCGACTCGCTGTTTGGGCCGCGCAACGTGCCCCACGCCTTCGTGAAAACCAGCGAGGGCCCCGCCCGGCTCGTCATCATGCACGCCCCGGCCGGCACCATGGAAACCTACTTCGCCGAGGCCCGCCAGCTGCAAAACCCTACCCAGGCCGAGCGCGACGCCCTCATGCGCAAGCACGGCATGCTGCCCGCCGGCCCGCGCCTCTCGCCGGACTAAGGGCGCGAGGCGCGGCTTTGGCCGCTGGCCATACTAATGGTGCTGCGCCCCGGTGCGCAAGGCCAGGGCGTGCGCATGATGCTCCCGCACCACCTGGCGCATCCGGCCCAGCCATTCGCGGTACTCGGCATCCTGGGCACTGTCGTAGGCCATATCAAATAGCTTAACCGCCATGGCGTGGTCGTTCACCATCATGGTGGTGTAGCGCCGGTCTACCTCGGCGGCGCTCATGTGCTGGAGGCTGTCCACTTTCAATTGCTGCTCGCGCATCATGGTATCGGGCGGCACCAGCCCTTTGCGCCGCATCAGCTCCCGGTACTCGTTGTTTATGGCCGTGTGCTGCTTCACCATTTGGTTGGCGTAATCCCTGACACGGGGCTCGGTGGCTCGTTGGGCGGCAATTTTGCCCAGCTCCACCTCCATGATGCCGGCACAGCCAGCCAGCGGCATGAAGAAGCGAGCGAAGTGGTCGAGCGGGTCGGCGGACCCTTGTGGGGGTGCGGCGGCGGCGGTGGTCTGGTTCGTTTTTTCGTTGTTGCAGCCATTTAGCTGCAGCAAGCACGCCAGGAAAAGCGGGGCAAAATATCGGCTGTTCATAAGCAGGGATACAGGCAAAGGAGCTTGAAGGCCGAATATATTGCCATACTTGCGTAATCAGCAAGCCCCTTTATTCCTGTGCCGCCTGCCTTCACGGCCGTGGCGGCTGAAGAAGCTAAGACGGCTGCAAATGCACCTCAACGCCGTGTGCTGTCTTTCAGCACGCAGCTGATTTGGCCGTTGGGGTTCAGGGCAAATTCCTTTACTACCACATCGGTGTGCTCGTAGGCCAGAATGCTGCCGTCGGGCCGGACGTCGCGCGGGGAAATGGCGTTGTGAGCGGTGGTTGTGGTGCGCAGCCGTCCGTCTTTCCCCAGCCGCATCGTGCTGCGCGCCTGCCAGTCGCCGTCGGCGCCGCCGGAGGCCACTTGCTTTATGTCGAGCAGCCTTCTTTCTCCGTTGTCGAAGGTCAGGTAGTACAGCTCCTCGCAGCAGTCTTCGTGCCGGTGCAGCCACGACACCAGAAAAAAGCCCTGGCAGGCCACGGTATCCAAAGCAAATATGTCGTCGTAGCGCGAGTAACTGCCGAAGCTGCGTTGCAGCCGCGATACCTGAACCACCAGCCGCGCAACAAATGCCGAATCTAGCCGCCGGGCTGGCGCTGGCTCCAGCTTGGCAAGTCGGTAGATAGGAAGCTTGCAGCTGATGCCTGGCCGAAAGGCCGGCAGTGGCTTCCTCACGCTGTCCTCTGACCTGGCCGCTGTGGCTACGGGCGGGGTGCCGGAGCCAGCCGCCTGACTCTTTTCCTGTGGTGCTGCATTGCAACCGGCTACCAACAGGGCCGACACCAATTGCCACCCGGCCCCCTTGCAGCTACTCCGGAAAGAATTCATGCCGCAAGCTACAGCCCCTCCCGCTACTCCGGGGCCATAGCCCCTGGGTACCTAGGCTCCAAAAACAAACCAGCCGCTACCTAAGCGGCAGCGGCTGGGTATCATGCCGGCGGGACGCGCCCCTAAACAGTAGCCGGCTCGGCAAAGCCCGTAGCCACAGTCACGTGCTTCCACTGCGCCATATCTTCTTGCAAGGCCTTGATTTTGGCGTTGGCCATGTCGTAGGCGTCCTGGCCCAGCAGCAGGTGCAGGGGCGGGTTGGGCGCCGCGGCCACGGCTATGATGGCGGCAACGGCCTTCACCGGGTCGCCGGGCTGGCTGCCTCTGATTTGCTGGAGGTGCACCGCTTCCGACTCGCGCACCAGCGTGTAGGCATCCAGCTGATTTTCGGGCGTGCGCAGCGAGCCAGAATCCAGGAAGTTGGTGCGGAAGTAGCCCGGCTCCACCAGCGTAACCTTCACGCCAAAGGGCGCTACCTCGGCCGCCAGCGACTCCGACAGCCCTTCCACGGCAAACTTGGTGGCGCAGTAAATGCCCCAACCGGGGAAGCTGCCCATAATGCCGGCAATGGACGAGAAGTTGAGAATGTGTCCGCTTCCCTGCTGGCGCAGCTGCGGCAGGGCCTGCCGCACCACGTTGAGCGTGCCAAACACGTTTACTTCAAAATTGGCCCGGGCTTCGGCATCGGATAGCTCTTCGAGGCTGCCGAGCTGGCCGTAGCCCGCGTTATTGGCCACCACATCGATGCGCCCAAATTGCGCCACCGTGGCCGCGATGGCCTCCCGCACGCTGGCCTCGCTGGCCAGCTCCACGGCCAGGGGCAGGAAATCGTCGGCTTCGGGGCCAGCGGCCTGGCGCAGCTCGGCCACGTTGCGGGAGGTAGCGGCTACCTGGTGGCCCTGCTGCCGCAGCTGCTTCACCAGTTCGAGCCCGAAGCCTTTGGAGGCACCGGTAATAAACCACACTTTTTGCTTTTCCATGGGGTTGTTTTTGGGTTGCTGATTGACTCTGCAAAGGTCCGCCGGCCGTTCAGGCCACTGCTTACCAAATTCAAGCCGATGCTTACCAAATTCAAACCAAGCGGAAAGCCGAGGGCGTCTGGCCGGTTTGCTTTTTGAAAAAGTAGTTGAAGTGGGCCGGCTCGTCGAAGCCCAGGCTGTAGCCCACCTCGGCAATGTTCCAGTCGGTGTGGCGCAGCAGGGCCCGGGCCTCGGCGGCGAGGCGGTCGGCAATGTGAGCGGTGGTGGTTTTGCCAGTGGTGTCGCGTACGCAGCGGTTGAGGTGGTTGACGTGCACCGCCAGCTGCCGGGCGAAGTCGCTGGCCGAGCGCAACCCCAGCCGGTGGGCCGGCGACTCGATGGGAAACTGCCGCTCCAACAGCTCGCTGAACACGGCTGCGAGGCGCGACTTGGCGTCGGGGTGCTGGTAGCGGGTGGTGGAGGGGCGCAGCTTCAGGGCGTAGTGCACCAGCTCGGCCGCGTAGTTGCGCAGCAGGTCGTATTTCAGCGCATAATCAGATTCGATTTCGGCCAGCATCTTCTCAAACAGCGCGCTCACCTCCTGGTCCTGGGCGGCGGTGAGGGCGTAGGCCGGGTCGCCGCCGGGCCGGAAAAGCGGCAGGTCGAGCAGGCCCTGGCCGCCCGGCGCGTTCAGAAACTCCTCGCGGAAGATGCAGAAATACCCAGTGGTGTCGTCGGCCAGGGGCTGCCAGGTGTAGGGCACCTGGGGGTTGAAGAACATGAGCGTGGGCCCGTCTATCTGCAGGCTCTTGTCGGCGTAGTGGTAGGCGTTGTGGCCGCGAATGAGGGTAATCTTGTAGTAGTCGCGGCGGCTGTACTGCTTGGGCTGGGCACCGGGCGCCAGCGAGTCTTCCAGCCGAAACACATTGGCCTGCCCCGCCTCAGGCTGCAAACTAGCCGGCAGCTCCTTGAAGTAGTACTGGTAAAACTCGGGGATGCTTTCGGCCTTCGACATGCCGCGAAGTTACCAAATTCAAGCCAACACGGGAAGTGAGTTGCACGGCCCCACCCCCGCCGCCCCCGGCACCGCCGCGGCTGAACGATGCTTCGTGTTTCTCGCCATTCCGCGCGAGCGACCCCAAACCCACCCCCGCCGCTCCCGGGGCGAAGCGGCTTAGTGATACTACTCTGGTATCTCCTTTATCCGCTCCCGCTGATTCGAGCTGATAACCTCAATGGCTTCGGCTCCGCTGTTGCCGATGAAGCATAAGAAGTCATCAAAGCCGCCGTACACTCGGCCCGCTTCGTCCATGAACAGTAACATGTGGTTGCTGTAGGCTTGACCAATGGCACAGAACTTCGTCTGGCCGATTCGGCGAGTATAATCTTCCGTCACCCAGCGCGAATCGAAGCCAGAACTGGCGTTGCACGCATCCAAGTCGATGGTGTCGGAGCTACCGTCTTCCCGCTTAAACCTTATCAGGAGGTCGCCAAACTCAGCCAGAAAATCAGCTACTGCGGGAAACCAGTCATAGCCCTCACCGCTCAGAAAAGCGCGGTACTTGATGGTCCACTCCTTTCGCCCAACCTCCCAGCCGGCTTGGGTTAGGTATGCAAGCGTGGAAGGTGAGAAGTTATACATACCCGAAACTTACGAATAGCCCCAACCCCACCCCGCCGCCCCCGGTCCCGCCGCGGCTGAGCGATGCTTCGTGTTTCTACCTAATGGCGCGAGCCACCTCAACACCACCCCAGCCGCCCCCGGGGCGAAGGCGACTGAAGAAGCTTAAGGCCCTATTTCACCTTCCCATTAACCGGGGTATATATAACACCTTTGCTTATCACCTCTTTGGAGAAAACATAAGCGTTTGGGTTCAATGGATTAACCGGCTTATGCTTCGATTTAGGGGAATGTTTAGCCTCTCTTCTCGCTCTCTTCTCCTTTTTCCTTTGTCCCTTAGGCTTTGCTTGCTCAATAGCCTTCTGCTGCTCATCCTTCCTTCTAGCTTCTGCTTGCCTTGATGCATAATCTCGTATGCGCAGCACTTCTAACGGCGTTATCTCATCGTCTAGCCTCAAAGAGCTATTGCCTAATAATTCGCAAATCTTTCGAAACGACAGCTTTGCCTCGTGCTGAATACTCTTGACTTGCATAATGTCGTGTGAGCTAGATTTTGTAGCAGGCAATTTATAAGGCGCTGGCATTAAACAAACCCAGCCGCTCCCGGGGCGGCAGCGGCTGGCGAAGCTTATGATTTGGCATACACAAGCAATTTCTCAACTAGCAAGTACACCCGCGTACCAAGAGAAAGTGGCCACCTATGAGCAGGGTTTATGTCTAGTGCGCGCGCGCGTTCAACAGCGTCTTTTATAAATGGTAATAATTTCCCCATATCTGGATTTGAAGGATTGTAGCCAGTCATCACCAGCCCCACTTCTCTTTTCAATACTGTTCTAGAACTTGAAATCTTCTTATTAAGAAATAATTCCTCTTTCTCTTCTGTTGAATAGTAGCTATCGACATCCCGCCAATGCAATAGCAACCATAATTCGAAGCAGGGGTTGCTCAGTGCCAAACTATACCCCTTCTGAAAGCATTCTTGTGCTACCTCACTGATTTGCCCTTCCCCCCAGCTTTGTGCGTCCCGGTCAATGACTAACCATAATTCATCGTCATCATCGAGCGTTAATTGATGCTTTTCTACAAACTCATCCATTAACCCAATAATATACTTAGGTGAGCTATTGCTCTCCTCTCTTTCTAAAACTTTAACATGAATACGAGTAGGCTCTCCGTCTAAATGTTCTCTCAAACCTAAAAAGTACTCATATTCTGTTTTTTGCCCCTCCGTAACTATGGCAAAAAGCCTTGCATCACGGACTTCTGATGTTCTTGTGTACGGCCTCCGCTCACGTCCCATATACTTGAAAGACTAGCTTTCTATTAGCCCTTGCAGGCCTTCTTGAGAGTGAATAAATGGGATAGCACCGAACCGACCGTTAAGGTAACCTTTTCGGATATCGGTATCGAAACGTGGTTTGAACTCCTCAAGAGAGTAGAGCATCGAAGATTTATCCTTAGCTTTTTTAACAAACCATACCTCGTCTTTCCTCAAAATATCTTGGTCTAGAATACCTGATTCGTGAGTTGTGACAATCAACTGGGATTTTGCATTTGGGCTTCTGTTAAAAAAGTTATCAACGATAGTCCTAGTTATTATAGGATGCAAGCTCCTGTCTAACTCATCAACAAAAAACACCTTTTCCTCCACACCGAAATCCAATACAGCAGGAATCAAATCCATTAGTCTTCGAGTACCATCTGATTCTTCGTTAATCTCAAAATATGATACTGCATCTGAATCCGAGTGCTTATGCTGAGTAACTAGTCTCATCATTTCCCATTCGTCTTCTCCAGGACCGTTTTTGCAAAACATGTATCGCTGATTATCCGGTCCGCCAATGAATGCCCTAGCTTTTTTCTCTGTCTTTGTGGCCTCCAGCAAGTCATCTTTAATATCCGCTGGCATATCAGGTATTTGGTCTATATCTGTTGATACAAGACTTAAACCTGATATTCCTGTGTCAAAGTAACTCAAATACTTTGCATAAATATCTGATGTTCTTGCATTGTCTTGAATACGCCCCTCTAGCCCATGAAATATTGATGTCGGTGTGATAATTACAAGTACTTTATCAAACCAGTTAAGCATTGCAAGAATAGTATCTATACCATCCACATTGCCCTCGACCTTGCGGTCCAATACTTCTGCCAGAAATAATTGGTTTTCTCTAGTGGCTTTGGCTATAAAGTTTAAAAATTGAGCCTCATCATTATTCTTAAACTTTATATTCTTGAATTCAGTATCAAATTTCTGGGTAGCAGAATTCCACTTTCGCGTAAAAATTTTGCGTTCTGATTTAGAACTCACTTTGTATAACCATTCCTCTAGAACTCGGCTAGCAGTTACTTCAAATCCATAGGCTAAATGCATGCCTTTATGGTTTACCTCAAACTCAATCCTCGTAGCCTGCTTTGGTGTATTTGAATTTAATTTGAAAGGAGCAGTAGGAATGGGAGAATTTGAGCGAGTGCCTCCCGTCACCAACTTTTTGGCAAACTGTACAGCTTTAACTAGGTTCGATTTACCTGATGCATTAGCTCCATAGATTACTGCTCCCTTCAAGAGGTTGACAGCGCTTTTACCCTTAAACTTATAAACATGGCTCTCTTGTCTTTGGGTTTTACCGGGAACCATAGAAAGTTCAGCCCTTTCTTTAAAGGACAGAAAATTCTCCACTGTGAGTCTTACTAGCATCTTATTGGCTTTTTATAGGTGCAAAGAAGAGAAATTTTCTCGACTTGCACCTATTTCAACAAAAAAGAAGGCGGCTAGTTTACAGCCGCCTTCTTTTTTGTTGAAACACTCTCCTTACGACCCGCAGGCCTCGCAGCCTTCCGGGTTATCCAGGGAGCAGGCCATGTCGGACTGGTTTTGCTCCACCAGGGCCAGGGGCTCCAGGGTTTCGGCGGCTTGCTTTTCCACCGTGAACTTGATGGCGTCAGCGGCGGCTTTGGTGCGCAGGTAGTACATGCCGGTTTTCAGGCCGCGCTTCCAGGCGTGGAAGTGCATGCTGGTGAGCTTGCCGAAGTTCACGTTTTGCACGTGCAGGTTCAGGCTCTGGCTCTGGCAGATGTAGGCCCCGCGGTCGGCGGCCTGGTCGATGATGCGGCGCTGCGAAATCTCCCACACCGTCTTGTACAGGTCCTTGATGTGCTGCGGAATACGCTGGATGTTCTGCACCGAGCCGTTGGCCGCGATGATTTCCTGCTTCATCGCGTCGTTCCACAGGCCCAGGGCCACCAGGTCTTTCAGCAGGTGCTTGTTTACCACCATGAATTCGCCGCTGAGCACGCGCCGCACGTAAATGTTGCTCGTGTAGGGCTCAAACGACTCGTTGTTGCCCAGAATCTGGGCGGTGCTGGCCGTGGGCATGGGCGCCACCAGCAGCGAGTTGCGGGCGCCGTGCTTCACCACCTCGGCGCGCAGGCTTTCCCAGTCCCAGCGGCCCGAGTCGGGCGTCACGCCCCAGAGGTCGAACTGGAACTTGCCCTGGCTCAGGGGCGAGCCGGGGAACGACTCGTAGTGCCCGTCCTTGATGGCCAGGTCCTTCGAGGCCGTCATGGCCGCGAAGTAGATGGTTTCGAAGATGTCCTTATTCAGGCCCGAGGCTTCGTCGCTCTCGAAGGGCATGCGCAGGGCAATGAACGTGTCGGCCAGGCCCTGCACGCCCAGCCCGATGGGGCGGTGGCGGAAGTTCGACTTCTGCGTTTCGGGCACCGGGTAGTAGTTCACGTCAATCACCTTGTTCAGGTTGATTGTCGCTTGATAGGTCACCTCGTACAGCTTCTGGTGGTCGAAGGTGGTGTTGCCCTGGGCGTCGGTCACCAGGTAGCGGGGCAGCGCCAGCGAAGCCAGGTTGCACACCGCAATTTCGTCGGCGTCGGTGTACTCAATAATCTCGGTGCACAGGTTCGAGCTCTTAATCGTGCCCAGGTTTTGCTGGTTCGATTTGCCGTTGGCCGCGTCCTTGAACAGCATGTAGGGCGTGCCCGTCTCCGTCTGGCTTTCCAGGATGGCAAACCACAGCTCCTGCGCCTTGATGGTGCGGCGGCCGCGGCCCTCGCGCTCGTACTTCATGTAGAGCTTCTCAAACTCCTCGCCCCAGCTCGTGTCGAGGCCCGGGCACTCGTGGGGGCACATCAGCGTCCAGTCGCCGTTGGCTTCCACGCGCTTCATAAACAGGTCAGGCGTCCAGAGGGCGTAAAACAGGTCGCGGGCGCGCATTTCCTCCTTGCCGTGGTTCTTCTTCAGGTCGAGGAACTCGAACACGTCGGCGTGCCAGGGCTCCAGGTAAATGGCAAAAGCGCCCTTGCGCTTGCCGCCGCCCTGGTCCACGTAGCGGGCCGTGTCGTTGAACACCTTCAGCATGGGCACCAGCCCGTTCGAGTTGCCGTTCGTGCCCTTGATGTAGGAGCCCGTGGCCCGCACGTTGCTCACCGACAGCCCGATGCCGCCGGCGCTCTGCGAAATCAGCGCGCAGTTCTTCAGCGTGTCGTAAATGCCGTCGATGGAGTCGTCCTTCATCGTGAGCAGGAAGCAGCTGCTCATCTGCGGCTTCGGCGTGCCGGCGTTGAACAGCGTGGGCGTAGCGTGGGTAAACCACCGCTCGCTCAGCAGGTTATAAGTCTTGATAACCGAGTCAATGTCGTCCTTGTGGATGCCCACCGACACGCGCATCAGCATGTGCTGGGGCCGCTCCACCACCTTGCCCTCCAGGCGCAGCAAGTAGCTACGTTCCAGCGTCTTAAATCCGAAGAAGTCGTAGTTGTAGTCCCGGTCATAGATAATGGCCGAGTCCAGCGTGGCGGCATTCTTATGAATCACCTCCCACACGTCGGTGGCGATGAGCGAGGCGTTGTCGCCATTCTTGGGGTCCTCGTAGGTGTAGAGCCGCTTCATCGTGCTCGAGAAGGACTTGCTGGTCACCTTGTGCAGGTTGCTCACCGCAATGCGGGCCGCCAGAATGGCGTAATCGGGGTGGCGGGTGGTGAGCGAGGCAGCCGTCTCAGCGGCCAGGTTATCCAGCTCAATGGTGCTTACGCCATCGTAGATGCCGTCAATCACCTTTTTGGCCACCTCAATGGGTGAGATGTAGTCCTGGTTCAACCCGTAGCAGAGCTTCTCAATACGGGCAGTCACTTTGTCGAACTTGACGGATTCGCGGCGTCCATCGCGTTTAATTACTAGCATACCAGTGGTGTTTGGTTGGGAATTTTTGCTTATATACTGAAGGAGCCGACGCGGCACAGTACCGGCGGCAAGTTGTTGAGGCAGTTGTGAAAGAGTTGAACCGACGGCTGGGGTATCAACAGCCGGCTCGATATTGAATCCCGGAAATTACCTCCTGTGTTTTCGAAGGGCAAGGAAAAGTTCCGGAAGTTTTCCACATAGGACCTGAAGGGCGATGCCAGGCCATTTTTTGAAATCCACGACCTGCTTTCTCCTAGAGCCAGCTGTATCCACTTTACCTGAGATATACCAATGTTGTAGAGTCTGGCTGCCAGTTTCGGTACGATTCTCCGTCTCGACTATGGGCGCAAACGCAGTCCGGTTTCAGGGGCAAGTCGGGAAATAAAAGACGGTACAATGCCACTCGGTTAAGATTTATCCCCAGCGTGAGCGAGTCTTTACATCCGCGCAGCAGACATCCAGCAACGGGTCGTGCAGCGGCGGGCGCCAACCGTCCAGTTCTTCAAACCGGGTATGGTACCGAAAGTGCATCCCCACCACGCGTTCGGCCACGTAGCTGCGCGGTAATTCCCGCGCCAATGCATCAACGGTCAGGCTGTTGGCTTGCTCCAAACGGGTTGCGGTTTCTTCAATTTGCCGGTATTGGCGGTAAAACCACCATTGTGCGGGCAGCAGCACAAAGCCCCCTAGCAGCCCCACTGCCCACGCACCACGGAGCGGGTTCCGCGCCAGCCGCCAGATTATCTGAAGGCCGAAAACAACCGGAACCCATGCCAGCAACGGGAAAAGCAAGAACCCAATCAGCGTACTGATTAGCATGGTACCCCAGCCCATAAACAGCACGCAATACCCGCAAATGGTTAGCCCAAGGCCCTGCAGAAACACTGCCGCATAGCGTATCGGCGTTG
This sequence comes from Hymenobacter properus, assembly GCF_015694735.1. Taxonomy (GTDB): domain Bacteria; phylum Bacteroidota; class Bacteroidia; order Cytophagales; family Hymenobacteraceae; genus Hymenobacter; species Hymenobacter properus. Next base: position 411,921 of record NZ_JADQDP010000003.1, read on the forward strand.
CAGCGTGGCGCAGCCACGGCCAAGCCAAAAAAGCTCCAAAAGCCAGTACCAACGCGACGGCCGCCCAGGCTACCGGCTGGCAAAAAACCTGAATGCAATAGTTCGCCGTCCACGCCGCCCCCGCCAACCAAATGTTCAGATAAGGCATGCGCGGCCGCAGCCACTCCCGGAAGCGTCGAAGCTTTGTCATAGCCTCCGCAACGGCAAGCCGCTCAGGTTTCGTATTCCGCCCTCATGCTTGCCTTGGCCTTGCGCTGCCACGCCAGCCCGGCCCACCAGTGCGCTAGACTCAGCGGCACGAACAGGCCAAAAAACACCGCCGCCGGAATGGGTGGCGCAGCCACGGGCCAGGCCCAGGGCGTCACCCCATCGCGCGCAATGTGCGAAGCCAACGAAACCCAGAACAGGTAAAACGGTCCCCAACTCGCGTAGCGGGCGCTCCAACCGCGCAAAGCCAGCGCCACGATGGTGGCTTCCAGCGTAGCCACCAGCAAGCTGTGCCCCAACGGCCGGCCCGGCAGCGAGAGCATGGCTTTAAATGAAAACGAGCCCGCCGCCACGGCGTGGTCCAAGTCGATGAGTACGCCCAGCAGCACCGCCAGCAGGGCCACCCGAAAATCGATTACCCGCCGCAGCCACAGGGGCAGCACCAGCAACGCCGATACCAGCCCGTGCACCGCCGGGTCGGCCAGCCCAATGAGCCAGGGCGTGCGCAGCGTGGGCACCACGTAGGCGTGCCCTATCCACACCAGCGTCCAACCCAGAAGCAACAAGCCGAGGCAAACCGGATTGCTGGCGTAGGGCTTTTTCATGCCCTTAAGGTAGGCGCTACTTGGCAATGCTGGCCGTGGCGGCCGTGGTGGGCTGGCAGGTCATTATCACGCTCACGTCAATACTCTTGGCGATGTTGTTGCGCACCAGCGCCGGGATTTTAATCTTGTAGTCGGCCGGAGCCACGGCAAATTTCGAAGTCACCACCAGGTCGTTGTCGCGCAAGTGCAGGGTGCCGGGCACCCGCACCTTGCGCTTCACCCCGTGGATGGTGAGCACGCCCTGCACGTACACCGGCTGCGGGCCGCTGCGCAGCGTGGCCTCGTCGGGCATGGTCACCAGCGTGCCCGTGAAGCGTGCCCGCGGATACTTCTCGCTCTCGGCGTAGTTCTCGTTGAAGTGCTCCTGCATCAGCGTGTTCTTGAACTGAAAGTCGCGCATCAGCATGGAAAAAGCCAACTGCCCGGTGGCCAGCTCAAACACGGCCGCCACCTTCGAGTTCAGCGCCTCGATGTCTTCGAGCGGGGCCGAAGAGAAGAAGGTGATGAGGCCCGTGGCCGTGGTGTAGCGCGGCAGCTTAGCTGTCGACGCAGTGGGAGCAACAGCTGCCGGAGCTGTTTGGGCATGAGCGGCAGGCTCGGCAGCCAGCAGCGCAAGCAGAAGTAGTAAACCGTATTTCATGTAAGCAGTAGGGATAAAAGGAATGGTAATATGCGGAAGGAAAGCCCGCCGGGCCGTCCGCTTGCCTACTCGGTTTCGAGCAGGCCAGCGTTGCCTGCCGCCCAACTTTTTGGATGGCCGCAATCCTACAAAACTACCATTTCTTTCTTCTACTCTCGCAAGTGCTTACTTCTGGGGCGGGGCGTAATCCAGCCCGAAGCGCTTGGCGTACACGGCAATGGGCTCCAGGCCCACGGCGCTTCGGCGCTCGTCCACGTGGGCCTCGTCTTCGATGGGTGAAAACTCCATCTTCTGGGTATCGGGGTTGGTGCGCAGCTGGCTGCCGTAAATCTGGGGCTTGCCCTGCCGCACCAGCACCCGGTCTTCCAGCAGGGCCAGGTTGCCTTTGGCCAGCTCGCCCTTGGCGGCGGCTTCGCGCATCATGGGCAGGTACTTCTGCTGCACCGGTGCGTCGGCGTGCTGAATGACCAGAAATGCCGTGAGGCTGCCCATGCGGCCCACCAGGTTCTTACCGGGCCAGCCGTACTGGTCAATGATTTCGGTGACGCGCTTGGTGTTGCGCTCGTCAATCGTGCGCATCTCGGCCATCAGAGCGTCCCACTGCGGCGACTTCATGCCGAATTTTTTTCGCACCGAATCCACCTTGCTGCGCACGCCCTGGTCGGTGGTGTAGATGCCTTCCAGCTCCCGCTTCAGGGGCTGGTTCAGGTTAGCTTCGGTTTTGGCCACGGTGGCTTCCAGCTTCTGCAGCATTGGGGCCCAGCGTTTGTCGGAGTGCAGGCCGCGCAGGTCGGCATCCTGCTTCACGTGGGCTGGGTTGTCCCAGCCGGCCATGGTGGCCCGGTCGAGGTAGGCAAAAGCTTTTTTAGCATCGCCGGCCAGCGCCCAGGAGCAGGCTGCATTGTATAAGTCGGTGCTGGTAGGCTTGCTGTCTTTGGCCTTGAAGGCTTGGTCGTACAGCTTGGCCGACTCGGTATACTGCTTGGCCGTGTAAGCCGTCATGGCCTGGGCGTTGAGGGCCGCAAAGCCGGCCTGGGCGCGGGCCAGCGGGCTGAGTAGCAACAGGCAGATAGCGAGTAATAAAGCTTTGGTCATGGCGCAGAAGAAGTGTAAGGTGAGTGTGCCTGCTAAAGAAAATATTCTGCCGCCCGGGGTTGCTTGCCCGTTGAGAAGCAAGCACAAAAAAGCCCGCAGCGGGCGGCTGCGGGCTTATCATATTTGGCCGCGGGTGGCTTAGAAATCTTCGTCCAGCGAGAACACATTGTCGTTCCGCTCGCTCATCACGCCGGCTTTCTGGTACTCGGCCACGCGCTTCTCGAAGAAGTTGGTTTTGCCCTGCACCGAAATCATCTCCATGAAATCGAAGGGGTTGGTGGCGTTGTAAATCTTGCTGCAGCCCAGCGACACCAGCAGGCGGTCGGCCACAAACTCAATGTACAGCGACATGGCCTTGGCGTTCATGCCGATGAGGTTCACTGGCAGCGCGTCGGTCACGAACTCCTGCTCAATCGTCACCGCGTCGCGGATGATGGCCTGCACCCGCGCCTCGGGCAGCTTGTTCACGAGGTAGCTGTAGAGCAGGCAGGCGAAGTCGCAGTGCAGCCCTTCATCGCGCGAAATCAGCTCGTTCGAGAACGTCAGCCCCGGCATCAGGCCGCGCTTCTTGAGCCAGAAAATGGAACAGAAAGAGCCCGAGAAGAAAATGCCTTCCACCGCCGCAAAGGCAATGAGGCGCTCGGCAAAGTTCTCGGAGTTAATCCAGCGCAGGGCCCACTCGCCCTTTTTCTGCACGGCGGGCACCGTTTCGAGGGCATTGAAGAGGTAATCCTTCTCCTTGGGGTCTTTGATGTAGGTATCAATCAGCAGCGAATACGTCTCGCTGTGAATGTTTTCCATCATAATCTGGAAGCCGTAGAAGCAGCGTGCCTCGGGCATCTGCACTTCCTGCATGAAGTTCACGGCCAGGTTCTCGTTTACGATGCCGTCGGAGGCGGCGAAGAAGGCCAGCACGTGCTTGATGAAGTGCCGCTCGTTGTCGTTCAGGGTGTTCCAGTCCTTCTGGTCCTGCGAGAGGTCGATTTCCTCCGCCGTCCAGAACGAGGCCTGCGACTTCTTGTAGTACTGCCACACCTCATCGTTCTGGATGGGGAAAAGCACAAAGCGGTTGGGATTTTCGGCGAGGAGGGGCTCCATATTTTCTCGGGTCTTTGATGACGGATTTCAGCGGGGAAGGTCGTTCCTCAACTTGCAGCAGCGGGCAGATGTTTGGCTCCCGCGCCGCAGATGAAGTTCACCTTGCTGGTTCAAATATAGGCCCGACCCCTAGGCCGATGGGCGCCCATCCGAGCTTTTTTCTTCGTTAATTTTTTGCTAAGTCCGGGCTTTTTTCACAGCGCGGCATAGGGGTTTTCCACAAGCTAACGACACCGTTCAATACTAATTTTGCCTCAAAATCAGTTGCTTTTGCCCGAGTTGTCCACATTTCGCCTGTGGATAAGTACACTTGTCCCCAAAATTGCTTATTGTACGTACGTACCCGGGCGTTTTTCTTCACGGTGCCGTAACACAGCTGCCGGGTGCTTCCGCGGCCTTTTGCGCGCACATTCGGGGGCCAGCCAATGACGATTAACAACTTAGGTTTGGAATTGCCAAATCAAAGCCGTACTTTTGCCTTCCCATTTTAGAAAAAACCCGCGAAAGCTGATGTACGCAATTGTTAACATAGCTGGCCAGCAGACCAAGGTTGAGGCCAACAAATTCGTTTACGCTCACAAACTGGCCGGCAATGTTGGCGACACCGTAACGCTGGGCAACGCCCTGCTGACCGATGACAACGGCACCATCACCGTAGGCGCTCCCGAGCTGAACGTTGCCGTAACCGGCACCATTCTCGCCCACGTGAAAGGCGACAAAGTTCTCGTCTTCAAGAAGAAGCGCCGCAAGGGCTACCAGAAGATGAATGGCCACCGCCAGCAGTTCACCAAAGTAATGATTAACAGCATCGGCTAATTACCAGCCGTTTGCCTGCTATCTATCCCATTTTAAACCAGCCGCTACTGGCCATTTGCCGGTAGCAATAGCTTCAATACCATGGCTCACAAGAAAGGTGTCGGCTCGTCCAACAACGGCCGCGAATCGCATTCCAAACGTCTCGGCATCAAGATTTTCGGGGGCCAGGCCCTCGTTGCCGGCAACATCATCGTGCGTCAGCGCGGCACCAAGCACCACGCCGGCGAGAACGTAGGCATGGGCAAAGACCACACGCTGTTCGCCCTCGTTGACGGCGAAGTGTCGTTCAAGAAAGGCCGCAAAGACCGTTCGTTCGTGACGGTTATTCCCCGCGAAGTCGTTTCCGTACCGGCTTAATTGCCAGCACGCTAGCATAGAAAAGGGCTGCTCCTACCGGGCAGCCCTTTTCGCGTTTGGTTTCGCTTAGTGGCCGGCCAGCTTAGGCGGCCGCTGATGATTAACCAGATACACCCGTAGATTTACCTGCGAAGCCACAGTCCAGGGCGGCGAAACCTTGGCTTCAGCGGCGTAAGCGGGCGGGGCCACAATGCCCAGTCCGGCGTTGAGGTCATAGAGCAAGTGCCGGCCGGGTCCGCCGTGCTGGGTGCCGCACAGCACGAAGAGGGCCGGCGTGACGCGGCCCACCGTCAGGTTGTGGCCACGCCGCCCACCCCGGCCAATTTGGGCCAGTTCCGCGCTGCTTTCCAAGGCCAGGTAATTGCCCCAGGGCTCGGGGTGCGCGGCCGCACTGCCGGCGGCTGGTTGGTTGAAGTAGTAGCGGGCGCCGAGGGCAAAGTCGGTAGAAGTGGTAGGAAGCTGAGCGCGCCGACGTCCGCGGGGCGCACGGCCAGCCGACAAATCGGCTTCCAACTGGCTGTAGAGACTGAAGCGAGGCGTGAAGCGGTATTCCAGCCCCAGCGAGGAAGGCAACACCAGTTGCCAGCTTTGCTGGTCGGGTAAATAAAAAAGGTGGTTGAGGCGCAAGCCACCCTTGAGCAACAGCCGGGGTGTCCCGGGCGGCGTGGGTGGCACCTCAGCAGCAGGAAGGACAGCGGCCGTGGCCAATGGCCCCGAAAGCAAGCTGATGCTGAAGGTGAAAAGCTTTAGCGTGCGAACAATCGACATAGCAGAGAAGCGAGTAAAGCCGAATAGCTGAAATAAAGCGGCCAAAGCACGGCTTTCCACCTTATTTTCAACTGGTAAGCAATATCGCAAATGCCTTGCAAACTGGTTGGTGCTACTGGCCCAATGGCTGCACTTGCCAAGCCTAACGTTCAGAATACGCGCTGAACATGAGCAGGGCGGCGCATGGTAGCGCTGCCTTTAATTGCTTTACACCGCGGGCAAAGGGTTCAGAGCATAAAGCACGGGCTTGCTGGGGCTGGCGTCCAGCTCCAGGCTGGTAATCTGCAGGTTGAGCAGGTAGAGGCCGTCGGCTACCTCGTCGGGCACAAAAATCAGCTCGGTGATGGTGGCGGCGTAGCGGGGCTGCGCCGGGTACTGCCAGAAGGCATGATGGGCCAGCAGCTGGCCGGCGTCTTCTTCGCGGTCGACGCTGGGCAGGTCGAGCAGGAAGTGCTGGACGCGGTGTTCCACCAGCCACTCGGCCAGGGCGGGCTCGATGTATGTGGGGTTGGTGCCGGAGTACTGGCGGTGGCGCTTGGCCGGGTCGTTGGGCAGGGTGCGCAGCACGAGGGCTTCGGGAATGGCGCGGTCGGGCTGCAGGGCCAGGGCGGCTTGCAGGTCGGCCAGCATCACCACTAGGTCGCCATTGGGCTGGGGGCGCGGGGCCACGCTCACCAGCCGCGCCACCCACAGGAAACGGCGCAGGCACTGGTTGAGCGTCACGGCCGGGTCGGGCGAGATGTGGCCGTAGCACTCGGTGTGGGTGCCGTTGCCGTGGGGCGTGACGTGTACACGCTGGTAGTTGGTGCTGCCGCCCAGCGCCACGCTGCCCACGAAGCTTCCCACCCGAATGGTGTCGAACTGCACCGGCTCGGCCCAGAAGCAATTCACCTGCTCGGGGCCGGGTGCCAGGGGCAAGGAAATGTCAAGCGGCGCGGCGGGGTCGAAGCTATAGGTGCGGCCGGCAAAGGGATAGGTGGGAAGCATTAGCGGTTAGCAGTTAGCAGTTAGCAAAGAACGTCATGCTGAGCGGAGCCGAAGCATCTCTATTGCGCAACGCAATTAGTTACTCCAGCGGTAGAGATGCTTCGGCTGCGCTCAGCATGACGTTGCCAACTCATTCAGAATCCGGCTGATTTTAACGGCCTGGCTAATGATGATGAGGTGGCCGCCGGGCAAGGCATGTTGGCTAAGCATGGCCCCAGCCGGCAGCAGCCGGTCATGGGTGCCGTGGATGCGGACGATGGGCAACCCCGGCCGGCCCGGCCACTGCAGCAACCGCGCCACAGCCCAGCGGGTGAAGTCAGGGTCTGTATCGCGCAGGATTTGTTTTAACAGCCGGTATTCACCGCCATTCCGGGCACCGAAAAACCACTTTGCCACACGGGGTAACAGGGGCAATACCTGTGTCGGCACCAGGCGGTACAGGCCGGTGGCGCGAGCCAGGCGGCCAATCCAAGGCAATTCGCGCGGGCTCATGAAGCTGGAAATGAGCACTACCCGGGCCAGGGGGCGCAGAGCCGCCACCTCCTGCGCCAGCACCCCTCCAAACGACACACCCACTAGCCAGCAGGGCTGCCCAGCAGGCACGGCCGACGCCAGCCGGGCCGCGTAGTGCCGCAGTGGCTCGGTGGGGCTTTGTGGGGTTAGCCAACGCAGCACGTGCACTTCGCCATGCAGCCGCAAGAACTGAAACACCCGCTCATCGGCACCCAGGCCAGGGATGAGGTAGAAGACGGGCGGCCCGGCCATGGGGCTCAGGTATCGAGGCGCACAAACACGCCTTCGAGGTAGAAGATGTTGTGCGGCTGCGGGTCGTCATCGTCCAACTCGCCGTCTTCAGTGGCCGGGTACGTCACCGACAGCTTGAGGGCTACGCTGGGCAGCGGCACGGGTGGCCGGTCGTCGGAGTTGTATTCGAGCAGAGCGGGCCACTCCTGGGCGGCCAGGGCATCGGCTACTTCCTCCTGCAAGGCGTCGGCGCGGTCGTGGGTCAGGGTCAGGAGTGTGTCGAGGGCCTTAAAGGGCAGGGCGAGGTGAAAGAAATGGGTATCGCCATCGAACAGCGTGGTGGCCCACACGGTCACGTCATCGGTGTTATCGAAGACGATGGCCACGACGTGAATTTGCTCCACAAAAAAATCAGCATCGTCGGCAATGCTGTCGCTCAATAACTTGACCACAGATGAAACGGATTTTAGCGGATGAAAACGGATTGTTTGTGGTTTCGCACAAATGTATAGGGCAGCCACAGGTCTACGGACGGCCGCACAAAAAATCCGTTCCCGTCCGCTAAAATCCGTTTAACCGGCGGCCTGGAACAGCTCGAGCGTGATGTGGTCGGCCAGGAGTTTGCCCGCGTCGGTCAGCGTCAGCACTTCGTTTTGGAGGCGGGCCCAGCCGTTGGCCTGCAGCTCGGCCAGATAAGTGGCGTGGGCGGCCTGCACATCGAAGCCGAGGTGGGTGCGCAGGTGCGCCAGGTCGCAGCCGCGGGCGGTGCGCAGGGTGGTGAGCAGGTACTCGTTGGCCCGGTCGGTGGCCGTGAGGGCATCCACGGTCACGGGTACTTCGCCGCGTTCGAGCACGGCGGCCACGTACTGCGGGTTGTTGGCGAGGGTAAACAGCCGGTTCTCGCCGTCGTAGCTGTGGGCGCTGGGACCCAGGCCGAGGTAGGGCACGCCGCGCCAGTAGTTGCCGTTGTGGCGGCTCTCGCGGCCGGGCTGGCAGAAGTTGCTGATTTCGTACTGCTCGTAGTCGTGGGCGCGCATGGCGGCCAGCAGCGTTTCAAACTGCGTGGCCACAAACTCGTCGGGCGCCGCCTTGAACGTACCCTTCTGCAGGCGGTGGCCGAAGGCCGTGCCCGGTTCCACCGTCAGAGCGTAGGCCGACACGTGCGGGACGCCCAGTGCAAAGGCATTGGCCAAATCGGCTTCCCAAATGTGGTGGCCCGGCGCGGGCACGCCGTAAATCAGGTCGATGGAAATATTCTCGAAGCCCACGTCCTGGGCTCGGCGCACGGCCGTGGTCGATTCCTCGGCGGTGTGGGCGCGGTTCATCAGCCGCAAGTGGGGTTCGTAGAAGCTTTGTAGCCCGATGCTGAGCCGGTTGACGCCGGCTGCCTGCAACTCGCGCAACTTCGGGGCGCTGAGGTCGTCGGGGTTGGCTTCGAGGGTAATTTCAGCCTCTGGAGCCACGGCGAAATGGCGGTGGATGGCCGTAAAAACCTGGTTCAGTTCCTCAGCCGTGAGCAGCGACGGCGTGCCCCCCCCGAAGTATATGGTTTCTAGTGTTGGCTGCGGGCCGAGGTAATGGCGGCGCAGCTCCAGCTCGCGCACCAGGGCTTCCACCAGGCGGCTTTTCAGCTTTAGCGAGGTGCTGAAATGGAAGTCGCAGTAGTGGCAGGCTTGCTTACAGAAGGGAATGTGGAGGTAGAGGCCGGCCATGGCAGAGCGGGGCGTATGGGCCCGGGTGATGGGAATGAAACACCGCGTCGGCGCGCATCGTGCGCTGGCGTTGCACAAAGGTAGAGCGCCCCGTGCCGGGCGGCCCTCGGCGCGCAGCGTTACCTTCGGGAAATTAAAAACCGGCTTTGGCGTTGTGTCCCCGATGAACAGGTTTATGCGCTGCGTTTGGGGGTGCCTGCTGCTGTTGGCCGGCTTGGCGACTGGCCCGCGCGCCCGCGCCCAAACGCCCGGCCTCGACCCCAACGCGCCCAACCAGCCGGGCCTAGCCTCCCCGCCCCTGCCGCCGCGCGCGGCCCCGGAGCCGGCCCCTGCCCAGCGCCGCGCCCTGGCCCACCCGCGGGTGCTGCAGATTGATGCCGAAACCGCTGACCGGGCCATCGTGCGCCGCTACAAGCTGCCGGCCACCGTACCCGACTCGCTGACGGCACTGCGTGAGGTGCGTGAGCTGGTGCTGGCTCTGCAGGCCGACGCCTACCTCACGGCCTCGGCCGATGAGATGCGCTGGCGACGCGACACGGTGCGGGTGCGTCTCTACGTGGGCGAGGCCTTCAGCTGGGCCTACCTGCGCAACGGCAACCTCGGCGACGGTCTGATGACCCGCGCGGGCTACCGCGAAAAGCTGTTCCGCCAAACGCCCTTCCGGCCCGACGACTGGGCCCGGCTGCAGGAGCGCATCCTCACCGAGGCCGAGAACCAGGGCTTCCCTTTTGCCACCGTCGGGCTCGATTCGCTGCAACTCAGCGGGCACGCCATTGCGGGGCGCGTGGTGCTCAAGCGCGGCCCAGCCGTGGTGTTCGACTCGCTGCAAATCGTGGGCAACACCAAGACCAAGAAGCGCTTCCTGACCAAGTACCTGCAGATTTTTCCGGAGCAGCCCTTCAGCCAGCAGCGCGTGGCGGCCGCTGCCCAGCTGCTGCGCCAGCTGCCCTACCTGCGCCTGCGCGCCGAACCCGAAGTGCGCTTTGCCCGGGGCCGGGCCCGCGTGTACCTGCTGCTTGAAGACCGGCCCAGCAACCAGTTCGACGCCATTGTGGGCATTTTGCCGAACGCCAACGCCAGCCAAACGAGCGTGCAGTTCACCGGCGACGTCACCATCAACCTGCGCAACATCAAAGGCGGTGGCAAGCAGTTGGGGCTGCAATGGCGCAAAACCGACGCCCTCTCGCAACTGCTCGATGCGCAGTACGTGCACCCCAATTTCTTCGGCACGCCGCTGGAAGTGTCGGGCACCTTTAACCTTTACAACCAAACCAACAGCTTTCTGACGGTGCGGCCGCGCCTGCAAATCACCTACCCCACGGTGCGGGCTGGGCGCGTCAGCTTTTTCGCGGAGCAGCGCAGTTCGCAGCTGACTTACGACAGCATCACGTACGCCAATCTGCGCCAGTTGCCCGAGGAAATCGACTCGAAATACACCTCTTACGGGCTGGGCTACGCCTGGACTAGCCTCGACGACCTGTTTTTCCCGCACCGCGGCTACCTCCTCAACGGTCAGGCCGCGGTGGGCACCAAGGCCATCACCCAGAACGCCCAAATTCCGACTGAATTCTACAGCGGCGTGCCCCTGCACACCACCCAAACCTCCTTTGCCCTGCGGGCCGAGCGCTACTTTCCGGTGAAGCGGGCCGGGGTGCTGCTCGTGCGCCTGCGCAACGAAGGTCTGCTCAACCCGCGCCTGTTCACCAACGACTTGCTGCGCCTGGGGGGCCTGAACTCCTTGCGCGGCTTCAACGAAAACCAGTTTTACACCAGCTCATTCGCGCTGGCTACGGCCGAATTCCGCCAGTTCATCGGCGCCGATTCCTACGTGTTTTTGTTCGCCGACCAAGCCTATCTGCGCCACGATGCCGCGGACGAGAAGTTCAGCGACCAGCCCACCGGCCTGGGGGCGGGGCTGAGCTTTCGCACCGGGGCGGGTCTGTTTCAGTTTGTGTACTCGGTAGGCCAGTCCAACTACATTGGGCAGAAGTTTGCTCTCAACGCGTCGAAGATTCACTTCGGGTTGACGAGCCGCTTTTGAGGTGTTTACTGCGCAGAGAAACCGCCATTTCGTCGGCTTTTTAAGCCTCGAAAATTCGTTTTGTGCCAGCGTGGCCGAAACACAGAATTCTCGACCAATTTATCGGCCAATACGGCTGATTTTCAGACAGGATAAGCCCTGATTCGGATTGGTACATCATTTGTAATAGCAGGTACGAAGCCGACGCCTAAACCCGGCTCCCTGCCATGAAACTCATCAGCCCGAAATTTATCCGTTCCATTGCCCCGCAGCTCGATTTGCTTAACACCATCGGCGGCGGCGTGGCCCAGCCCCAGTTGCGCGTCGACCAGCGCCCGAAAGGCGTAATTCTGCGCGTAGCCATGCCTACGGTGCCGGCCGACAGCTTCCGCGTGGTGCTCAACCAGCAGCGCCTCACCGTGTTCGGCGAGTACCGCCACCAGCCCGACGACCAGCTGGCCGCCCCGCTCTTCGTGCAGACGCTCGACTTGCCCAACAACCTCGACCTGACGCGCATCGACGCCGTGCACGAAGGCCACGAGTTGCAGGTGCGCATCCCCTTCGTCAGCCCCACCGACCAGCAGCGCGAAATCGACATTCGCCACAATTAATCTGGGCGCACATCCCGAATTAATTTAGCTGGCAATCTGTTTATTAACTATCTATAACGCCGGGACCGACCGGCACCGCAGTCCATCGATAACGCCGGGTCCGACCGGTTACTTTTTAAGTTTCCAGGTTCCACCATTGAGCCACCGCCCGCAGCGGTGGTTTTGTTTTTTAACATCATGCAGAGCGCAGCGAAGCATCTCGCTTGCAACAAGTAATTAGTTACCCCGAGCGAGATGCTTCGCTGCGCTCTGCATGACTGTTTCTTTTGCTTACGCCCACTTACCCAAACAGCGGTATCAGCAGCACGAAGCTCATCAGCAGGGCCAGGTAGAACCAGCCCATCACCTGGCCGCGGTAGTGGCGCGGCAGCTTGTTGCTGAGCACCAGCATGGCCGCAATGACCAGGGCGAGGTGCAGCACGAAGAACACCATCGTTTTGAGCCAATTGCTCACGATGGTGTTTTCAGGCTGCATCTGGTTGCTTTCGCCCAGGCCCGAGGTGAGGTATTGCAGGCCGTAGAAGGCTACCGTTTCGAAGGCCACGAAGAGCAGCAGGCCCACAAACAGCGACTCTTTCGATGATTTTTGCGAGACGTCGGCCATGGCGGTTAGGGGCGCGGGCGGCCCTGCACTTCGGCCGAGCGCGCTTTGATGTAGAGGGCCTCCACTTTGGCACGGGCCCAGGGCGTGCGCCGCAAAAACGTGAGGCTGGACTTGATGCTGGGGTTTTCGGCGAAGCAGTTCATGCGCAGGCGCGCGTCGAGCTCGGCCCAGCCGTAAGCGGCCACGAGGTATTCGAGAATGGCGGCCAGCGTGACGCCGTGCAGCTCGCTAATGAGGTGGCCGGATTCGTCGCGGGCGTCGGCGGCGCGGAGGAAAGACATGGCAAAGGCGGATGGTGGCAAATGCAAAGTTGGCGAAAAGCCGGCGGCCGGGGCACGACGGGGCCGGGCCGGTCGTTATTTTTGGGCCGCACCGCCCATGCCGAACTCCACCACCCGCCGCCCCGTGCCTCCTGCCCCACCCCGCGCCCCGCGCCGGGCCTGGCGCAGCGTGCTGCTGGCGGGGCTGTTGGCGCTGCTCACCCTGGGCACGGTATATTACTGGCGCCACCAGGTGCAGCTCAACCGCTACGCCCGCCGGGCCTGGGCTACGCTCACCAAAGGCGGCCTCACGGGCCGCGAAAAGACGCCGCTGCTGGCCGGCTACTCGGTGCACGGCATCGACGTGTCGGCCTACCAGGGCCGCATCGACTGGCCCGAGGTGGCCCGCAACAAGGTCCGTTTCGCCTTCATCAAAGCCAGCGAGGGCGCCACCATGCGTGACGTGCGTTTTGCCCGCAACTGGCGCGAGGCCCGCAAGGCCGGCGTGCTTTGCGGGGCCTACCACTACTTCCAGCCCAACCGCGACGGCCAGGTGCAGGCCGACCTGTTTGCCCGCACCGTGCCCCTGGCGCCCGGCGACCTGCCGCCCGTGCTCGACGTGGAAGCCCCGAATTTTCACGACGTGGCCGTGCTGCGCCGCGAAGTGGCCCGCTGGCTCCGCCTCATCGAGGCGCACTACGGCGTGCGACCCATTCTCTACTCCAACCACAGCTTCTACAAGCGCCACCTGGCCGGGCACTTCGACAATTACCCGCTCTGGCTGGCGCACTACGAGGTGGAACGCCCCGCCATGCCCCGCAAGAAGTGGATAATCTGGCAGCACTCCGACGAGGCCTACGTGCCCGGCATTCGCGGCGTGGTCGATTTCAATGTGTTTCAGGGCAACTTTGAGGAGCTGCAGGCCCTGCGCGTGCCGGCACCGCCCAAAGCGCCTGCGGCCAAGCCCCAGCGCCGCTGAGCCAACAAAAAGCCGCCCGGCCTGCCGCCTCCGAGGAAGCGCGCAAGCCGGGCGGCCGTTCATATAGCTGTGCGGTTGGCCTACATTTTGTCTTTGGTCATGGCCTTGCCGTCGTGTTTCACGGCTTTGCCTTCTTTCTTCATCATCTTGTCTTTGGCCATTTTGCCGTCGTGTTTCATCATCTTGCCGTCGGCTTTGGCTTCTTTTTTCATCATCTTGTCGTCGCCCTGCTGAGCGTGGGCGGCCAGGAAGGTGCACGAAAGGGCGACGGCCGAAGCCAGTTTCAATAGGTTTTTCATGGTTGTAAGTTGGTTAAAAGAGGTGGTGTTGGGTGAGAAACTCGTCCGAAAGGTGGCCGCCAATCATTAATTTCAGATGAAGCAAAATCAGAAAGCCAAAATTCTATACCGCACGCCTTTGCGCTGCCTACTGTGGCTGTTGCCGGCCCTGTTTTTGCTGGCTTCGTGCGGGGGCAGCCGCAACGCTGGCACCGGCAGCACCAAAGCCCCGCGCGGCACCTATATCCAAACCGGCCTTGGCTCTTACTATGCCGACAAGTTCAATGGCCGGCCCACGGCCAGCGGCAGCACCTACCGGCCCGGCCAGATGACGGCCGCCCACAACACGCTGCCCTTCGGCACCGTCATCCGCGTCACGAACACGCGCAATGGCCGCTCCGTCGACGTGACCGTGACCGACCGGGGCCCGCACACCAAGGGCTACATCGTAGACGTGTCGCGCCGCGCCGCCGAGCAACTCGACATCGTTTCGGCGGGCGTGGTGCCGGTGCGCGTCACCGTTATCAAGGCCGCGCCGTAAACCGTTTCTTTGCTTTCAGAAACACCCTCCCCATATGAACATCCGCAAGAAAGTCCACTGGACGCTGCCGCCCGGCACCAACCGCTACGCCGCCCTCGACCTTTGGGTGCCCGCCGCCGAAGACGAAGGCTGGTCGGAAGCTGAAGTGCAATACGTCATCAACGAAGTAGTGGAGGCCGACGACGACGCCGCTGGCCTTGAAGTGCTAGCCTGGTACACGGCGTCATAGCCCATTTCACTATTGCTGAAGCCCCTTGGGCGCTGGCCGCACGCACCAGCGCCCAAGGGGCTTTTCTATGGCCATTCACCAATGAATCAAAGCAAATTCAGACATTCACAATGACACTTATAACACTTTATCATTAATTACTTTAATAAATTTTATACATAGTTCATCCATAAAGCAAGAATTTATTGTACTTTTGAAAACAACTTCGTCGAGATAACGCCTGAGCAGGCCATTTGAAGTCAAAAAACGGGGTTGTCTGGCCATGAAACCATTCTACTACGCCCTCGTTCTCAGTACACTTGTCACTCTATCCGGCTCTTTAAGCGTCCTGGCGCACACTGCTTCGGTTACAAGGCATTCCCTGGCAGGCCGTTGGCTGGGACGACTAGAAATGCCCGGCGGCAGCCAACAGGTTGCCATCACCATTGCTGAGCAGCGCGACGGTAGCACCGTGGCCTTGCTCGAAGTGGCCGCCGCTGCATTGCAAAACACTCCGCTGCGAGTGGTGAATACCCCCGATAGCGTGGCTTTTTACGCCGACAAAGTTGGTTACCGCTTTGTGGCCCAGTCAGTAGGCGAAGGCAAGCGCCTGCGTGGGCAGTGGCAGCAGCCAGGTTTTCGGACCACCTTGGTGCTCGAGCGCCTACCCGTCGGTGGCGCACTGCCGTCGTCTGTGCTCAAAGGCAAAACGCTGGCTTACCAAACCGAAGACGTGCGCGTGAGCACGCCCGGCAGCTCCAACCCCGAGTTGGGCTTGGGCGGCACCCTCAGCATGCCTTTGGGCGCTGGCCCCTTCCCGGGCGTGGTGCTGCTGGCCGATGGCGGCCAAGCCGAGCGCGCCGTCGGTACCTACCCCCTGCTCGATGAGCTGGCCGACTACCTCACGCGGCAAGGTTTGGCCGTGTTGCGGCTCGATGGCCGCGGCACGGGCCGCTCGGCCGTCATTCCGGCGGCAAGTTCCCGCAATGAATTGGTGGCAGATGCGCAGTCGGCCCTCACTTTTCTGCGCTCTCGCACCGGAATCGACCCGCTGCGGGTAGGCCTGCTGGGACACGGCGAGGGCGCTAATGTGGCCCTGCAAGTGGCGTCGCAGGCCCCCACCCTGGCTTTTCTGGTATCGTTGGGGGCAGCGGGCGTGAATGGCCAGGAACTATTGGCCCGTCAAACCGGCTTGGTGAACCAGCCTGGCGAGCCCGACACTGCCCAGCTGGCCTGGGGCCGCAAAGAACTACAGGTGATGACCCTGGCCCGCCGCGAGGCCAAGAAGCAACTGGCCGCCGGTGTGCCCGCGCAGCAGGTGCAGGTGCGCGTGGCCCAGGAGCAGATGCGCTTGAACACCGAAGCACAGAAACGCAGCGACGCCCTGTATAAGCGGCAGTACGCCATGCTGGAAATCATCCGGCAAACGAGCGACAACGCGCAGGCCCAGGCCATTGTGGCCAACATGCTGAAGCAGCTTTATCCCAGCCTGCCGTCGGCCACTGCCCAAAAGCGGGCCGCCCAGCTCACCAGTCCGCGGTACCGGTCGCTGCTGGCTTACAACCCGCAGGCCGACCTTGGCAAAGTGAGCTGCCCCACGCTGCTGCTGCACGGCGCCGCCGATTCGCAGGTGCTCCCCGCCGCTAACTTGCCGCTGCTCGAAAAAGGCCTCAAGGCCAACAAGCGGGTCAGCAGCCAGAAGCTCGACGGCCTTAACCACGATTTCCTGACCCCGGACAGTGCGCAAGCACTAGCAGCGGGCACCGAGCAACGCCCTACGGCCTCGGCCGATGCGCTGGAAGCCATACGGGAGTGGGTGGTGCAGCAGCTAAAGCCGTAAGGGCCTAGCGGGCCAATGCTCTTGGCCGAAAGGCCTGGCGCAGCCACGTGCCCGTCAGGGCAGCCAGCCCACCAACCAGCCCGGCCACCAGTCCCGCCACCAGCACCAGCGCCGCTACCGAGCCGCCCAGCGGCAGCAGCTGCGCCATGCGGTGCGCCAGCAGCCCTTCGTTCTGGTAAGCCAGCCAAGCGGCAGGCAGCAACCAGCTAAGCGCCGCCCCTGCAAAGCCCGCCCAGAAAGCGACCCGGCCTGTGGGCGCAATGGCCAGCCCCACCACGAAGGCCACCACGGCCAAGCTCCACCACGGCAGGTCCAGCTGCACGGCCGAGGCCAGCACGAGAATGAGTATCGGTAAAAGCCAGGGGTTGCGCCAGTTCATGCGGGCAAGATAGTGAGCTGTGCATCAGAAACCGTCATTGCGAGCGTAGCGCGGCAATCCGTCCTGTTCTCAGCGACCAGCCTAGATAACGTGAAAAAGCCCCGATACTGCGCAGTGCCGGGGCTTTAGCTTCGCTGACCTTCGGTTCTGGTAAAACGGCGTGTGTGGTTCTAACAGGACCGATTGCCGCGCTGCGCTCGCAATGACAGGTGCTGACTAAGGCTCAAGCCGCGGCCAGCACTTCCGGGTCGTTATTCGCCGGCGAGTTCACGCGCTTGCTGATGACATACTCCTGCATGGCGGCCGCATCGTAGGGCACCAGTAGCTCCTGGTGAGCTTTTAGGCCAAGGCCGTCGTCAAGCCAGGCTTGCTCAGCGGCGCGGGTAGGTAGGATGACAGGCATGCGGTTGTGGATGTTGGCCATCAGGCTGTTGGGCTCGGTGGTGATGATGGTGAAGGTGGGGTGCAGCTCGCCGGTAGCGCGGTCCACCCACTCGTCCCACAGGCCGGCGAAGGCGAAAGGCTGCTCGTTGCTGAGCAAAATGCGATGCGGCACCTTGCCGGCCGGGGTGGCCTGCCACTCGAAAAAGCTGTCGGCCAGCACCAGGCAGCGCTTGCGGCCCAGCAGCTGCCGGAAGCTGGGCTTTTCGGCCAGCGTCTCGGCCCGGGCGTTGATGGGTTTGGGGCCGGCGGCGGGGTCTTTGCTCCAGCCGGGCACCAGGCCCCAGCTCAGCAGCTGAATCTGGCCGGGGGCGGCGTTGGTGATGATGGGCAGGCGCTGCGAGGGCGCGGCGTTGTAGGTGGTTGGAGCAGCTTCGCTGAACGTGGCGTCGAAACGCTGCTCAACGGTGGGCGCCGGGGCGATGAAGGTGTAACGGCCACACATGGGAAGGAAGAATGGGACTTGGATTTTACGCGCCAGGGCCCGGCTGCGTTGGGAATGGGGCTGCGGGTCGGTGTGCTAATTCACGACGCGCCATTCAACTTGGCCGTGCCGGCTTACATGCTGCCGCTTCTTGTCAAGTTGCCCGGGGCGCCATGTTACTTTGAGAAATTTTCCTTGCATGGCCTTGTTTGTATTGCACCGCCCGCCCGCCGGCTTGGCAGCTCTTTCTCGCTTGTTTGTGTTGCTTTTGCTCCCGCTGATGTTCGTAGCGGGGCCCGTGCGGGCGCAGGTATTTTTTGGCCAGGGCGGCCCGGTACCAGACTTTGCGGGGAAAGATGAGGCCATGCGCTTTCCATTGGTGGTGAAAGGCCTGGCTGCACAAACCTCCGCGCAATTCGGCCTGGAAGGCGCCTGCCTCAGCCTCACCCATCCTAAAACGGCCGACCTGAAAATTGAGCTGCTGGCCCCCGACGGCACCAGCATCTGGCTCACCAACCGCAACGGCGGCGACCGCGGCGCCGACTACCGCAGCACCTGCTTCCGCATGGACGGCTTCAATGGCTACGTGTACGAGGGCAAGTCGCCCTTCACCGGCACCTACATTCCTGATGGTAAGCTGCAATTCTTCAACCAAGGCCTGAACCCCAACGGCACGTGGTACCTGCTGGTGCACGACCTGGCCGCTGGCCACACCGGCACCGTCGACCAGTGGAGCATGAGTTTCGGGCCGCATCCGGCGCAGCCCGACTTTGCGGTGTGCAACCCCAAAAGCGCCGCCGCTTGCCGCTGCCCCGACGGCTCCGGCACCTGCGACCTGCTGCCCGACCTAGTGGTGTCGGAGAAGATAGTGCGCGAGCTGCACCAAGAATACGGCGCCACCGACCCCACCTACCCGCGCCAGGTGCGGCTGGCTGTGGCCACGGCCAACATTGGCTGGGGCCCGATGGAAACCCACGGCACCGGCCGCTGGACCTGCGGCACCGAAGCCGTGAAAGATGGCCAAGCTACCTGCCCCGACGGCCGCCGCGCCCGCCAGGAAATTGTGCAGGTGATATACCGGCGCGAGGGCGACCGGATGGCCACGCGCACCCGCGTGGCCGGCAGCAACTACTTCGACGAACGCCCCGGCCACAACCATTACCACGCCGATGCCTGGGTCGATTTCACCCTGCGACGGCGCGACCCGCGCCAGCCCGACCCGCGCCGCTGGCCCGTGCTGGGCAAGGGCACCAAAGCCAGCTACTGCCTCTTCGACTCGGGCAACTGCGGCGAGGCCGACGGCGTGTGCCAGAACGGCCGCGGCCAAACCGTGGGCCAAAGCACACTGCCCAATTTCGGTTTCGGGCACTATGTGGACTGCGAAGCCGCCACCCAGGGCATTTCGGTAGGCGGCATCGACCACTACGGCATCAGCTTCGAGGGGCAGGCCATTCCGATACCGGCGGGCACGCCCAACGGCAGCTACGTCATCGTGGTAGAAGTCGACCCCCTGAATCTCTACCAGGAGTCGGACGAAACCAACAATGTGGTGGTGGTGCCCATCGAACTGAAGCTGCAGCAGCCAGCGGCAGGCAAGGCAGTGAAGCGTCGGGCTAAATAGTTGGGCAGTACGTGCTAAGCCATGGGCGGCCGAAACGTTTACTGTGCTAGCGCGCTTATTCGTAGCGCAAATGGACGTATTCGCCTAATAACATATTAGGTGCTTTTCAGTGCAGGATAATTTTGGGAATAGTTCATTCCAACCCTTTCCTGCACATGCGTATCTCTTTACCGCCACAGCTCCGGCAGCTCTTGTTTATGAGCGCCTTATGCCTGTTTGGGGCTCTGCGTGCCCAGGCCGATTGCAACACCCCGCGCCTCATTCGCTCGGCCCAAAATGGGAATTTTAACACGGGCAGCACCTGGGTGGGCGGCATCGTACCTACCTCGTGCGACTTTGTGGTGATAGACCACACCGTGGCGTTGGATGGGTCCTTCACCATTGGTCAGAACGGCACCGGCGGCCTGACGGTGAACAACGGCGGCTCACTCAGCGGCTCGCAGGCGCTGAGCATCACGGGCAACGCGGCCTATACCCTCACCAACAACGGCACGCTGAACATCAATGCCCTGAATTTCAACGGGACTGGTGCCACTTTCACCAATAACGCCACCGCCACCCTCAACGGTGACCAAACCTGGAACTCGGGCAGCTACCTCGAAAACAAGGGCTACCTCACCGTGACTGGCAACATCACGCAGGCCGACGGCACCTTGCGCAACGATGCCATCTACGGCACCCTGACCGTGGGCGGCACCGTTACCCTGAACGGGGCCACGCGCTGGGACAACACCGGCCGCATCGTGAGCAACTCGAACGGCACCACTTACGCCTTCTACCTGCAGGGCAGCGGGAGCTCGTTTTACAACCGGCCCACGGGGCGGCTGAAAATGCCGAACGGCGGCTTGTACCAGGCCGGCAGCACTACCATCAACAACGAGAACTACATCGGGGTGCTGAACCTCGAAACCCACGACGGCGCCCTGATGATGAACACCGACTCGGTGATGGTGGGTGGCAACTTTATCAATGGCGACATTTTTTCGAACTACGCCGGGGCCAACATCCGCATCGGGGCCAACTTCACCCAGATTAACAAGACGAACTCCATTCTGAGCAACGATGGGTTCGTGCAGATTACCGGCAACTTCTCGAACGACAAGGCCATTGGCGGCAACGGCGGCGGCTACACCATCGGCGGCACTTCCACCAACACCTCGAACGGACAGGTGACGGGCTCGGTCGACATCTGCGACGCCAGCGTGAGCGGCAACAATGCCAACGGCTACCCGCTCATTTTCGACGTTAACAACAACAGCAACCAAGGCTCTAACTACGGCGTTTCGACCAGCGCCACGCGCTGCCAGTACGTGGCCACCACGGCCTCGCTGTATGCAGGCAACATCACCGGCAACGGCGAGGTATGCGCCGGTAGCACCACCAACACCTATTCGGTGCCGGCGGTGAGCGGCGCTACCAGCTACGTGTGGACGGTGCCCAGCGGCTACACCATCACGGCCACGTCGCCGGCCGGCACCATCGCAGGCGGGGGCACCACGGCCACCATCAACACCACGGCCAGCACAGGCTTGGTGAGCATTACGGTGACGGCGGGCAGCGCAGCAGGCGTGATTACGCTGAAGACGATTGGGGCTACGGCCGCGGCTTACAACTACACTTCCAAGCTGGTGAAAATGTCGGGTGGCACACCCGGAACGCCGGGCGCCATCACGGGGCCGGGCGCGGCGGTATGCGCGGGCAGCGGTGGCTTTGTGTTCAGTATTGCGCCGGTGAGTGGGGCCAGCACCTACACCTGGACGGTACCCAGCGGCTGGACCATCAACTACGGGCAGGGCACCACCAGCATTTCGGCCACGGCCAGCGCCACCGGCGGCACCGTGACGGTGACGGCCGGCAACGCCTGCGGCAACAGCGTGGCTGCTTCCTACACGGTGACGCCCCCGGCGGCACTGACGGCGCCCGCCATCAGCGGGCCGGCCTCGGCCTGCCAGAACAGCAGCCAGAACTACACGGCCAGCGCCGTGAGTGGCGCCAGCGGCTACCGTTGGACGGTGCCCAGCGGCTGGATTATTCAAACCCAGCCCACGGCCGGCCTCTACCCGGCCACCATCAACGTGACGGTGGGCACGACGTCGGGCAATGTGACGGCCACGGCCATTAACAACTGCGGCACCGGCCCCAGCGCCAGCTACGCCGTGGCCGTGGGCCAGACGCTGAACACGCCGCAGTTCGCAGCCTCCAGCGGCACCACCAACAGCACCGCGCCCTGCGCCAACAACGCTGGCTACACCTACACCATTGTGGCCCAAACCGGTGCCCTCTACAACTGGACGCTGCCCAGCGGCTGGGTGGTGACTACCCCCACCGGCATCTCCGGCACCACGTTCAGCACCAGTACCAACTCGATTACAGTGACGCCCGGCAGCACCGGCGGCACCATCACCGTTACGCTCACGGGCACCTGCAACAGTTCGCCCACCCAGAACACTCAGCTCAACGTAGCGCCCCTGGCCCAGCCGGCGGCGCCCAGCATCAGCAGCGCCGGTGGCGGCTCGTTCTGCGGCGGCGTGGCCAAAACCTTTACCATCAGCACCCTGCCGGCCGGCAACAACGTGACCTGGGCCGTGCCCGCGGGCTGGACCATCGATTCGGGCCAGGGAACGACCAGCATTTCGGCCACGCCAGGCACGGCTGCCGTGGCCGGCAACGTGACGGCCACGCTCACCAACAGCAACGGCTGCAACAGCCCGGCCGCTACCTACGCCGTGATGTCGGGCGCCACTATGCCGGGCGCCATTACTGGCCAAGCCATCCCCACGGCCTCGAATACCGGTTTGGTATACAAAATCACCGCTGTGAGCGGCGCCACCAGCTACAACTGGACGGTGCCCACGGGGTGGACCATTACCGGCACCTCGCCTGCCATTACGGGCACCTACGGTGGCACCACGCTCAACGGCACTACCGCCACCGGCATTACCGTCAACACCGGCACGGCGGGCGGCACGGTATCAGTGTCGGCCAATAACGGCACCTGCACCAGCGCCGCCAGTACCAAAGCTGTAGATATTAACCAGCCCACCGTGTATACCGCCAGCGCCTATAGCGTTGCGAAAAAGACGACTTGTTACGCTACCGGTGATGTACTATACACAGCTACTGACGGCAACGGCGCCATCACGAATGCAGTCATTAGCGCAGGCAGTTTGCCCGCCGGCTTGTCGCTGGCCAATGACGGCACCATCAGCGTGAGCAACCCGGCCAACTTGCCCATTGGCACGGCCCCTTCGTTTACGGTAACGACTACCGACGCCGCAAGCGGACAGACGACGAAGACGTTTAGCACGGGCAATTCCAATGCTCTTGTCTTCAATGCCGACCAGGCCGCCACCCAAGCCGGCGGTGCCTACCGGGTACTGGAAAACTACACCAATGGCGACGTGCTGACCACCTACTCCGACCCGGACGGCGCTATTGCCAGCCTTGTCCTCACCAACGGCACGCTGCCGCCCGGCACGGCCCTGCAGCTTTCGGGCAACAACGGCGTGCTCGCGGTTACGGACCGCACCAAGCTCAGCCCCGGCACCTATACCTTCACGGTGGCTACCAGCAATACGGGCTGCACCATCGGCCTTAGCTCCCTGACCACAACCGTGAACTTGGGCAACAGCAAAGCCCTGCCCGTGGAGCTGACCTACTTCACCGGTCAGGCAGTGGCCGCAGGCGTGCAGCTGACCTGGGGCACGGCGCAGGAACAGAACTGCCTGCGCTTCGAGGTGCAGCGCTCGGCCGACGGTCTGGCGTTTGCTACCATCGGCGAAGTGGCCGGGGCCGGCAGCTCGTCGGTGGCCCACACCTACCGCTTCACCGACAGCCAGCCTTTGGCTGACAAGCCCACGGCCTACTACCGCCTGCGGCAGGTCGATTTCGATGGCACCAGCCACTACTCGCCGGTACTGGCTTTCTCGGCCACGGCCAAAGCTGCCCGCCTGACGCTGGAACTCGCCCCCAACCCCGTGCGGGAAACGCTGCGCGTGCAACTGGCTGGCACCACCGGCATGCAGGAACTGGCCGTGTACGCGGTGTCGGGCAAACTGATGCTGCGCCAAACCGTCGAAGCCACTGCCACGCTGCCCGTGCAGCAGCTGCCCGCTGGCATGTACTTGCTGCAAGTGCGCGCAGCCGACGGCCAGACGCTGACCCGCCGCTTCGTGAAAGAATAATCAGCCGTCATAGGCCTTAAAAAAACAAGCGCCGTGGCCTGTGGGCCGCGGCGCTTATTTCATACTGGGGTGCAGGAGCCGTCCTTACGCTTTGTACAACAGCTCGTAGTATTCCTTGGCCATGCGGCCGCTTTCAAACTCCGGCTCAACGTCCTTCATGGCGGTTTTCACCACTTTCAGGAAGTTTTTGGGCCGGTCGTAGTACAGCGGCAGCACGGCGTTTTCGAGCACATCGAGCAGAGTGGTAGCTTCCTGGTCGTCCTTCACGTTTTCGGGCAGGTTCTCATCGGCGTGGGCGATAATGAAGCTGTTCTCGCCGTCTTTGGCAAACTCCGGAATCCAGCCGTCGGCGATGCTCAGGTTCACGCTGGCGTTCATGGCGGCGGTCATGCCGCTTGTGCCGCTGGCCTCGCGCGGGAAGCGCGGCGTGTTCAGCCAGATGTCGGAGCCTTTTTTGAGGGCGGCTGATAGGCCCAGCTCATAGCCGGTGAGCACAGCGCAGTTTTTCAGATTAGCCGTGCGCTTGATGATGTCGTTGAACAAAGCCACCGCGCCGAAGTCTTTCGGGTAAGGCTTGCCGGCCCAAATCATTTGGATGGGATGCTTGGCATTGGCCGCCAGCTCCACGAACCGCTCGAAGTGGCGCAGAATCAGGTCGGCGCGCTTGTAGCCGGCAAAGCGGCGTGCCCATACGATGGTGAGCACCTCGGGGTCGAAGACGTTGCCGGTCTGGTCGGCCACTATCTTGAACAGCTCCTTTTTCAGCTCCTGCTTGCGGGCCAGCAGCGCCGCGTCGTCCTTGGCTTTGAGGGCAGCGGCCAGCTGCGGGTCGCGCCAGTAGGTGCCGTTCTGGCTGTTAGTGATGGGAATGATGGGGCAGATGCCCTCGTAGTGGCCCCACATTTCGTTGGCCACCCGGCCGTGCACCTTGCTCACGGCGTTGGCCTTGCGCGAAAAGCGCAGGGCGGTGAGAGTGTAGTTCAGGGCGTCGCCTTCGCCGATGCGGGCTTCGCGGCGCACGTCGGCCTCGGACATGGTGCCGAAGAAGGTCATGTCGAGCAGCAGCTTCATGGGGCGCTCCTCGTTGCCGGCCAGCTCGGGCGTGTGGGTGGTGAACACCAGGCGCTTCTGCACCTCGGCCAGGTCGCGGCCGTGCTTTTCGTAGAGGTAGAACGCCAGCGGCAGGCCGTGGCCCTCGTTGAGGTGGTAAACGTCGGTTTTGCGGCCCAGCTCATCGAGCAGCTTGCCGCCGCCTACGCCCAGCAGGATGCTCTGGGCCACGCGGGCCGCCGCGTCCGGGTCGTAGAGGTGGTGCGAGATGGTGCGCGAGATGTAGTCGTTCTCGGGAATGTCGGTGGTGAGGAAGAACATGGGCACCGTGCCGAACACCTCCGGGGCCAGGTACAGGGCCTTCACCTTCACGTCGGCGCCGTGAATGGTGATGGGGAAGATGATGCCCGTGTCTTGCAGAAACGAATAGTGCTTCTGGCGGAACTCGGCGCGCATGGTTTGGTCTTCGGCGCGGCCCTGGTCGTAGTAGCCGAAGCTCCACAGGATGCTGATGCCCACCAGGTTTTGTTTCAGCTCATAGCCCGAGCGCATGTGCGAGCCAGCCAGGAAGCCCAGGCCGCCGGAATAGGTTTTCAGGGCCTGGTCGACGGCGAATTCCATCGAGAAGTACGCCGCGGCCGTCTTGTATTTGGCCGCGGGCGCGTAAGGTTTGAAGGTAAAAGCCATAGAGAATTATGGTGCCGGCCGGAGCTGGCGTTAGAGAGAAAATGCGGGTTGAAGAGGGAGTCGCGGCCAGCTAGATGCCAACGCAACGAAGCCGCAATGTGCAAACGATTCGACAAATAAAGGAGTAACCCAATATTAAGCTTGCTGCACGGGCGCGCCAACGCGACCCAAGAAGCTATTTCTCAAGTCGCGTCATGGTACATTAAAAGAGCTGATTAAGCCCTAGCCTACGCTGGCGGTGCCTTTCATTTGCTGCAGCTTGCGCAGGGTTTCCTGCGAGGCCTGGTGCTGCCGCTCCACAGCCTGGCGGGCCGGGCCGGTGAGTTCCTCGGAGGCTAAAGCTTCAACATAGGCTTTGATGGCCCACTCTTCACCGTAGATGTTGGAATCGAGGATGCTGGCCTCGCTGCGGTTGGTGACGAGGGCCTTGGCGTCCATGAAGCCGCGGTAGAATTTGCCTTTGAGCGTGGTGCTGCTTTCGGCGTCGCCGCCCGCGGCTTTGGCAAAGCCGTTGAGCTGGCTCACGAACTGCTCGCTTTGCTGCACCAGCTGCTCGTAGTAGGCTTTATTTTGAGAGTCTTTGGTTTCGTGGGCGGCGGTTTTGTAGCCCTCGATGCGGTCGTTGACGAAAAGGGTCAGTTCGTTGAGCGTGTCAGCTAATTTGGAGTTTTCAGCCATGGGGGAAAGTCAAATTGGGTGGAGGAAAGGGACCTGACTGGTTTTCAGGCCGGTTCAGTTTTGCTTCTTAACGCAGGCCATCAGCCTCGCGTTGGGATTAATTGGCTCATCGTCCGATAAATACTACATTTGACAAAGCAAACGATTGCACAACTTGACACCGGTGCTGTTCCGAGCTCCAACGGGCCGCTTTATCTGGCGTCCTTGGTGCAGCAATTGACTCATTTTTGCCATTGCCTACTTCCCCCAAGGCACGCTTTTCAGTTGGCACAGCCCTCATTCTCTCCCTGCCCATGAAACTTTCCCACTTACTGTTAGCCGCGTCAGCGGCGCTGCTAGCGCTTCCCGTTTCAGCGTCAGTCAAGCTGAGCCCGCCTACGGCCACAGCCAAGGCTGCGCCTGCCGTCCGCATCGACCCCACTTACTGGTGGGTGGGCATGAAAAACCCCAAACTGCAGCTATTGGTAAACGCGCCCGGCATCGGGGGCAGCACGGCTACGCTGGCCTCCTACCCTGGCGTGACGCTGGAGGGCGTGCAGAAAATGGAAAGCCCCAACTACCTCGTCGTCAACCTCAACATCGGCCCTGACGCCAAGCCAGGCCAATTGAAACTCGACTTCAAAGGCAGCAAAAAGTTAACCTACAGCTACGAGCTGCGTGCCCGCAACGCCGACCCGCAGCGCACGCAGGGCCTCACCCAGGCCGATTTTATCTACATGCTGATGCCCGACCGGTTCGCGAACGGCGACCCGAAGAACGACGTGGTGAAGGGTACTCGGGCGCCCCGCGTGGCCCGCGACTCGATGTATGCCCGGCACGGCGGCGACCTGAAAGGCATTCAGAACCACTTTGCCTATTTCAAGCAGCTGGGCGCCACGGCCATCTGGCCCACGCCTATCATTGAAAACGACATGCCCAAGGCTAGCTACCATGGCTACGCCGTGACGGACTGCTACAAGATTGACCCGCGCTACGGCACCAACGCCGAGTACCAGCAATTTGTGAAAGCCGCGCACGCCGACGGCCTGAAAGTGGTGCAGGATATCGTGCTCAACCACTGGGGCAGCTACCATCACCTGTTCCTCGACAAGCCGGCGGCCGACTGGTTCCACGCCTTCCCGAAATTCACGCGCTCGAACTACAACGCCTTCGCGCTGAATGACCCTTACGGTTCGAAGCGCGACTACACGCTGTTCAACGACGGCTGGTTCGACACCACCATGCCCGACGTGAACCAGGGCAACCCCTTGGTGGCTACCTATCTGATTCAGAATTTCCTGTGGTGGGTAGAGTCGACGGGTATTGACGGCTACCGAATTGATACTTACCCGTATTCGGAGCCCAAGTTTTTGATGCAATGGGGCCAGGCCATTCAGGAAGAATACCCCAAGCTGGCGCTGTTTGGCGAGGCCTGGGAAGGCACCGAGGCCGAGCAGGCCTTCTTCGCGCAGAATATTTTTCCGCCCGTTAATGGCTTCAAGTCGAACCTACCCGGCGTGCTCGATTTCCAAATCTGCTTCGCGGTGGCCGACGCCTTGAAAACGGAGAATGGCGACCTGAGCAAGCTCTACCATGCCCTGCAGGGCGACTGGATGTACGTGGATGCCACGCGCAACGTGCCCTTCCTCGATAACCACGACATGAGCCGCTTCTACTCGGTGATTGGCGAGGACTTCAACAAGTTCAAGACCGGCATGGCCTGGCTGCTCACGCTGCGCGGCACGCCCCAGCTCTACTACGGCACCGAGGTGCTGATGAAGAACTTCTCGAACCCCGACGGTAAGGTGCGTGAGGACTTCCCCGGCGGCTGGGCCGGCGACAAAACCAACTACTTCGTGAGCCGCCCCGGGCAGGCCGGCGAGGCCTTCGACTACATCAGCAAGCTGGCCAACTACCGCAAGGCGCACCCGGTGCTGAGCAGCGGCAAGCTGATGCAGTTTATCCCGCAGGATGGAGTATACACCTACTTCCGTTACAACGACGCGGGCGAGTGCGTGATGATTATTGCCAATAACACCAAAGACCCCAAGAAGGTAGACGGCACCCGCTTCGCCGAGCGCACCGACGGCTTTGCGTCGGGCGTGGAAGTGGTGAGTGGCGCCACGGTTTCGGATTTGAAAACGCTTAACGTGCCGGCCCACACGGCGTGGGTGCTGGAGCTGCGGAAGTAGCGCGCAGTTACGCATATGAGGTTTCGCAAAGCAGGTCTTTGTAACTTCAATAGCCTCGTACAAAAGCTAAATCTCTTGACCTTGCGCCCATGACCGACCTTACCGACCAAGTAGCCATCGTATCCGGCGCCAGCCGCGGCATTGGCCGGGCCATTGCACTGCTGCTGGCGTTGCAGGGCGCCAAAGTAGTAGCCGTGGCCCGCAGCGAAAGCGAGCTGGAAGAACTCACCCAGAAAACGCGCGGCCTGTGCATCGTAGCCGACATTGCCGACGAGGAAGACGCCCAGTACGTGGTGCGGGAAACCCTGCGCCACTACGGCCGCCTGGATATCCTCATTTGCAATGCCGGGGTGGGCTCGTTCAACGAGCTCGAAAACTTTGAAGCGGCCGAGTGGGACCGGATTTTCGATACCAATGTGAAGGGCACCTTCCTGCTTTGCAAGGCGGCCGTGCCGCACTTCAAAGGCCAGAAACGCGGCCACATTGTGGGCATCACCTCCGACGTGGCCAAGCGCACCTTCGCCCACGGCACGGCCTACGGCGCCAGCAAGTTTGCCCAAGACGCCGTGCTGGGCAGCCTGCGCAAGGAAGTGCGGCCGCACGGCGTGAAGGTGAGCACCATCTACCCGGGCCTGGTCGATACCTACTTCAACGACACCACGCCCGGCAGCCCCGAGGCCGAGAAAACCCACCTCCGCCCCGCCGACGTGGCCCAGGCGGTGCGCTACGTGCTGGAAGCTCCCGCCCATGTAGTGGTGGACGAGTTGATGCTGCACCCGCTTACGCAGGAATGGTAGTGAGTTGAAATTTTGAGTGTTGAGGGTTGAATGTTGAGTTGGCGCTTTTCCTACTGCCGACCATTCACTTAACATTCAACCCTCAACACTCAAAACTGCCTTATCTTGCCGCATCATGAAACAACTGTTGCTGGCTGGCAGCCTCCTTGCGTTGGCTGCATTCGCTTTGCCCAACCCGCCCGTGGACAAAAAACGCCCCGCCGCCCAGGACCCCAACACCACCGCGGAAGTGCCCCAGGACAATAAGCTCGTCATTTACCAGATGATGACGCGCCTGTTCGGCAACAAAGTGGCCCTGAACAAGCCCTACGGCACCATCACCGAGAACGGCTGCGGCAAGTTCAACGACATCACCGATAAGGCTCTGGAGGAAATCAAGAAGCTGGGCGTGAGCCATGTGTGGTACACTGGCGTGATTGAGCACGCCACCATGACGGACTACACCGCCGCCGGCATTCCAGCCGACGACGCCGACGTGGTGAAGGGCCGCGCGGGCTCGCCCTACGCCATCAAGGATTACTACGACGTGGCCCCGGACCTGGCCGTGGTGGTGAAAAACCGCATGCCCGAGTACGAGGCCCTCATCAAGCGCACCCACGACCACGGCCTGAAAGTCATCATGGACTTCATCCCGAACCACGTGGCCCGCTCCTATAAGTCGGACGCCAAGCCGCAGGGCGTGGTCGATTTGGGCGCCGCCGATGACAAGACCAAGGCCTTCGTGCCCAACAATAACTTTTACTACCTGCCCGGCAAGAGCTTCGTAGTGCCGGCCAACTACAACCCGCTCGGCCCGCTGAAAGGCCCGCGCGAGGATGGCAAGTACAGCGAGATGCCCGCCAAGGCCACCGGCAACGACGTATTTTCGGAAGCGCCGAGTGTGAACGACTGGTTCGAGACGGTGAAGCTGAACTACGGCGTGGACTACCAGAACGGCCGCAAAACGCATTTTGAAACCGTGCCCGACACGTGGAAGAAGATGCGCGACATTCTCCTATTCTGGGCCGGCAAAAACGTAGACGGCTTCCGCTGCGACATGGCCGAGATGGTGCCCGTCGAGTTTTGGGCCTGGGTGATTCCGGAAGTAAAAAAGGTGAAGCCCGGCATCATTTTCATGGGCGAAGCCTACAATGCCAAGGAATACAAGACCTACCTCGACAAGGGCAAATTTGACTTCCTCTACGACAAAGTAGGCCTCTACGACGGCCTGCGCCGCCTGATGACGGGCGGCGGCAACACCGAGGATATCACCAAGGTGTGGAAGGAAGAAAGCAACGGCTTCTCCTCACGCATGCTGCGCTTCCTGGAAAACCACGACGAGCAGCGCATTGCCAGTAAGGACTTTGCCACCGACCCCAAGCGCGCCATTCCGGCCATGACCGTGACGGCCACCCTGGCCAGCGGCCCGGTGATGCTTTACTTCGGGCAGGAAGTGGGCGAGCCCGCGCACGGCGCCGAGGGCTTCAGCAGCGAAGACGGCCGCACCAGCATCTTCGACTACTGGGGCGTTCCCGAGCACCAGAAGTGGCTGAACCAGGGCAAGTTCGACGGCGCCAAGCTCAGCCCCGAGCAGAAAAGCCTGCGCGAGTTTTACGGCCGCTTGCTCACCGTCACGAGCCAGAACGAGGCCCTGCGCAAAGGCCGCTTCTACGAGCTGCAGGACGCCAACAACCTGGGCAAGGAGTACGACCAGCGACGCATCTATTCCTACCTGCGCTATACTGACAAGCAGCAGGTGCTGGTGGTGGTCAACTTCTCGACTGACAAAACCTACCGGCCCACCATCACCATCCCAGCCGAGGCCATGAAAGCCATGGGCCTGAGCCCTACCAAATTCTACACCTACACCGACCTGCTCGACACCGATGAGCCTCGCAACGGCCTCAGCCTCACGCTAGCTCCGCTGTCGGCTTATATTTTCGAGATTAAGCCGCGCTAACGTATGCGCAGTGCGGCGTAAATCCCTAAATTTGAAGGCTGCGGTGCCCCGGTTTCGGGCGCGTCGCAGCCTTCACTCTTTCCCATCCCATTCATGGCCGCTCCCACCGCCGCACCCACTACTAGCACCAGTGCCAAGCCCCGCCTCAGCTTCTGGCAAATCTGGAACATGAGCTTCGGCTTCCTTGGTATTCAATTTGGCTTTGCGCTGCAAAACAGCAACATGAGCCGGATTTTCGAAACCATGGGCGCCAAGACCGATGAAATTGCTTTTCTATGGCTGGCGGCACCCATCACCGGCCTGCTGGTGCAGCCCATCATCGGCTACCTATCCGACCGCACCTGGAGCCCGCGCTGGGGCCGGCGCCGGCCGTTTTTCTTCATTGGGGCGCTACTAGCCTCGCTGGCGCTGGTGGTGATGCCCAACGTGACGGCCCTGTGGATGGCGGCCGGCATGCTCTGGATTCTCGATTCGAGCATCAACATCTCCATGGAGCCCTTCCGGGCGCTGGTGGGCGACTTGCTGCCCTCGCAACAGCGCACTTCGGGCTTTGGCGCGCAAACGTTTTTCATCGGTGTGGGTGCTATCGTGGGCTCCTCGCTGCCGTGGATGTTCGCCAACTGGTTTGGCGTATCAAACACGCCCGAGCCCGGCCACATCTCGCTGTCGCTGAAGTATTCGTTCTACGTGGGTGGCTTGGTATTTTTCCTGGCCGTGCTCTGGACGGTGCTGCGCACTAAAGAGTATCCGCCCGCCGACCTGGCCGAATTCGAAGCCGAAAAGGCCCGCACCGCCGGCTTCGCCAACGGCTTTCGCGAGTCGTTTGAGGGCATTTTCCACATGCCCAAAACCATGCAGCAGCTGGCGCTGGTGCAGTTTTTCTCATGGTTTGCGCTGTTTTCGATGTGGATTTACACCACGCAGGCCGTTACTAGCCACGTGTTCCACACCACCGACACCACCTCAGCGCTCTACAACCAGGGCGGCGACTGGGTGGGCGTGTGCTTCTCGGTATACAACGGCCTGTCGGCCGTGGTGGCGCTGCTGCTGCCCATCGTGGCCAAGGCTACCAGCCGCCGCGTCACGCACATGCTGGCCCTGGTGCTGGGCGGTTTGGGGTTGATTTCCATCTACTTCATTCAGGACTACCACTACATCTTGCTGTCGATGGTGGGCGTGGGCATTGCCTGGGCCAGCATCCTGAGCGTGCCCTACGCCATGCTGGCCGGCGCGCTGCCCGCCAACAAAATGGGCTACTACATGGGCGTGTTCAACTTCTTCATTGTGATTCCGCAGGGCGCGGCCGGCCTCATTCTGGGCCCGCTCACCAAGCACGTCTTCCACGACCAACCCATTTACACCCTCGTGCTGGGTGGCGTTTCGATGATACTCTCGGGCCTGCTCACCCTGCGCGTGCACGACGCCGACGACATCCGCCTGCCCGTGCAGGAGCCCGCCGAAAGCCTTGGCTACGACGCCTTGGCACCAGCCAATCCGCAGGTGTAGCGCTTATTTAGGCTAACGCTAATTCCAGCCAGAAAAAAGGCCGCTTCCATCTCTGGAAGCGGCCTTG
Source organism: Hymenobacter properus (assembly GCF_015694735.1). Taxonomy (GTDB): domain Bacteria; phylum Bacteroidota; class Bacteroidia; order Cytophagales; family Hymenobacteraceae; genus Hymenobacter; species Hymenobacter properus. The sequence continues at coordinate 444,235 of NZ_JADQDP010000003.1, forward strand.
TTGTTTAACGAGTAGCCTGAATACTTTTTGTGTATAGCTAACCATTAATCAGCATCTCTGCCACCTCTCGCCCAGTAGCCAGCGCCGCATTTAGCGACGGGTAGGCGGTCCAGTCGCCGCAGCGGTAGAGGTTGGGCGCCAGTTGCAGAGGCTGCCGGGGCGGCTGGCCGGCTAAGTACACCGGCAGCGCCTTGGTGATACGGTAGCTGCGCAGGTATTCCCACTGCCGGGCCGCCGGGCCAAACCAAGCGGCCAGTTCCTCGCGCACGCCGGCCGCAATTTCTTCTTCGCTCAGGCCCCGCTCGCCGTGGGTGCTCACCGAAATTAGGGCGCGGCCGGCGGGGGCATATTCCCCGCTCACATCGGCCGGGAAAGCCACATTGTGCACCAGCGCATCGGGCGCAGCATTGAGGCGCAGCAGCTTGTCGTTGCGGCCGGGCGAGTGGCCGCCGTTGGTGGCGAAGTAAGTGCAGGTGGTGATGCGGGCCGCCGTGGGGTAGCTGGCCGCTTCCAGGTTCACGGCATCGTCGGGCTTGCCGCTGCGGCCGGCCAGCAGGCGGGCGGCCGTCAGGCCGTCGGTGGCCAGCACAATGGCTTGCGATTCGAGCACCTTGCCCGTCGTCAGCCGCACCTGCGAGCCGTCGACGATAGCCGCTACGGACGCATTCAGCTGCACGGTGCCTGCGGGCAGGCGGGCCGCCAGCTGCTCGGGCAGCTGCTGCATGCCGAGGGCGGGAATGGCTGCGTCGCCGGTCACGAACTGCTGAAAGACAAACTCGAAGAAGTTGCTGGCCGTGGTCAGGTCACGGTCCAGAAAGACGCCGCCGAAGAAGGGCTCGAAAAATGAGCGAATGATTTGCTCGCTGTAGCCGTAGCGGCGCAGGAAGCTCCGCGTGTCGGTGGCCGGGCGGTTGAGCAATTCCTCCGGCGTGTATTTCAGCACGTGCCGCACCAGGCTGAGGATGCGCAGTTTGTCGGCCGCCGTGCCGATGGGCGACGTGAGCGTGGCAAAGGCGCCCAGCGGCTCACGCAGCGGGTTTTGCAGGGTGGTTTCGCGCCCGTTGGCCAGCCGGATGACGGCGCCGGAGCGGAAGGCCTTCAGGTTCAGGGCGCCGTAGTCGAACAGGCGCCGGGCCTCGGGGTAGTTGGTTTGCAGCACCTGAAAGCCGCGGTCGAGGCGAAAGCCCTCGGGTGTGACGTCGGTGCGCACGCGGCCGCCCACGGCATCAGAAGCGTCGAGCAGCAGCACCGGGCGGCCGGCGCGGTGCAGCCAGGTGGCGCAGGCCAGCCCGGCCATGCCCGCACCGATGATGATGATAGGTTTGGTGGTTGATTCCATGAAAAGCCCGTCGGGTAGGTGGTGTATGGCTAACGGGGACAGGCGGGCCCAGGGTTTTCAGCGCGCCAGGGTTTGCAAAGAAATATTCAGCCGGGTGCCCGTTTTGACAATTAAAAACCGGACGTCGCTGGCCACCGGCTTGCCGTCGGTGGCGGCGGGCTGCCAGCGGGGCAGCCCGCTCACCGCTTGCCCCAGCGCCGTGACGATGCCGCTGCCTCCCTGCCCGCTCACCAGCCGCAGAAAGCCCGTGTCATCAACGCTGGCCCGAATGATAAATTCCTGGCCGTCAATCATGTTTTCCCACTGGTTGCGCTGGTTGGTTTGGTACAGGTTGTCGAGCACCAGGTGCAGGTAGGACGTGATGTCGCCCGGTGGCTTGGGCGGCGTGGTCTTCTTGCTAGCCGCCCCGGCCACTTGCTGGCGCATGGCCTGCAGCCGCTCCCGGTCGGCCAGACTACCCGCACAGGTGGGGCCCAGGTGCAGTTGGTCGCCGCGGGCGGTGGGGTCTTCAATCTGTGGCTCCAGCCGCGACGCGCCTTTGTAACGGGCCATGCCCGCGGGAGCGTCCAGCGCTTTGCCACTGCGAAAAAGACCTTTCTCATACACCTCTGTAAGCAACGTCTTGTCGGTCGATAAAGAATGGCTTTCCCATACGCCCTCGGGCAGCCCGTTCAGCACCGGGCCGCCATAGCGCAGCCGGGCCTGGGGCAACAGGTCCTGCCACCGGCCATTGCCGTTGGTCACGCCGGGCTGACCGGTCGAATCCCAATAGGCCACGATGCGCAGGCGAGGGGACAGCTGTCCGGTCCACTCAAAGGTCTGCTGATGCTGTCCGTTGGGGTACCAAAACTCCCAGGTGCCGGTAGGCTCATCGTGGGTGAACTGGCCCCGCATGGCCGGCTTGCCATTGGGGTAAAAGGTCGCGTACGGCCCATTGCGCTGGCCCTGGTCAAAATACAGTTCGGCCCGTAGCTGGTTGGTAGCAATGGTGTAGTCGCGCACCTGGCCCCGGAAGTCGCCCTGGCTGGTGATGCGGGCATGCCGACGAATGGCGGCGCAGGCCGTAGGAGTCAGGTTGTAGCGCAGGTCGTAAAACAGCAATACGCTGTCCACGGTAATTTCTTGCACACAGTCCGCCATTTTCGCTTTTTCGGCCCCGGCCGGCACTTGCGCCAGCACCGGTGCTGCCCCCCACCCGCACAGAAGACCCACCATTAGCCCCCTCAACACCAGGGCCCAATTTTGCACACGCATTTCAATTCCGAATGAGGAGGTATAAGTAAAAGCCGTCGGCTTTTGTCGGAAAATTAATCAGGAATCATTCCCGGATATTGCCGGCCCGTCTGGCGGCTAGAACAGCTTGGGCATCTTATGCTCCCGCCACTTCTTGCGCGTTTTCATGGTCCAGAACTCAGCCATGCCGTCGCGGCGCAGGCGCAGTTGCCAGGCAGCCAGAGGCTGGCCCAAGCGGTAGCCGGTGCCCTGCCCCTGCGGAAACTGCTTTTGCAGGAAGGCATAGTCGGCGGCGGCAATGTCCTTGCCCACCTCGCCGTGGCAGCGCAGGCACAGTTGGTTGTTCAGCACAATGGGGCGCTGGTAGAAAAATACCTCCTGCGATTCCCGCTTCACAACGCGCAGGGTGTCCGCAGCCATTTCGGCCGCCGCCAGCGTGCCTTTGTTGGCCGGGTTGCGCGGGTGCTCGCTCACGCGCCGGGCCGTGGCCTTGAGCACCCGGGCCAGCGAATCGACAGGGCCGTAGGTTTCGGGGCGGCAGAAGGCCGCCGCCCGGGCCACGCCCCCAGCGGCCAGCTCGCGGGCCAGGGTGCGGCGCAGCAGTGTGTCGGCAGTGGCGCTGAGCGAGTCGCCGGCCCAGCGGGTGGCGCGCAGCAGGTCGTTGGGCATGATGCGCTTTACCTCCCAGTTTTCGGCCTCAATGCCAATGCGCTTGCTGTCCTTGAGGTGTTCGACCTGGTCGGGCCGGCAGGCAGAGAAGCCGAGTGCCAAAGCCGACCAGGCAATTAAATAGAGCAGGGTTTTCACAAACGCGGGCGTGGGGTGAGTTTCCAACAAAGGTCTGGCTGGCCGCGCCAATGGCCCAAGCTGGCCGCCGGACTACATCAAATGGGCTTTCAGCGCTTCGTAATCAACCGAAATAGGCACGCTTCGTTTGGTGCGGCCCTGCAGGGCCTGCACCACCTCGGGCAATTGAATGGGCCGGCCCAGCACGGGCTCCACCACGTCGGGAAACTTCACGGGGTGGGCCGTGGCCAGAATCATCCCGGCCGCCCCGGGATGCTGGGCCTGGTAGCGGCGCAGGGCCATGTAGGCCACGGCACCGTGCGGGTCGAGCAGGTAGCCATGCTCGTTCCACACCTGTCGGATGGTGGCCACGGTGTCGGCATCGCTCACTGTGTCGGCGCCCAGGGCGGCGCGCATCTTGGTCAGGTCGTTGTCGAACAGCTCCAGGATACGCACGAAATTGCTGGGGTTGCCCACGTCCATGGCGTTGGAGAAGGTGGGCACGGCGGGCCGGGGCGTGAAGGTACCCGTGCGCAGGTAAGCAGGCACGGGCTCGTTGGCATTGCAGGCCGCAATGAAGTGCCCCAGCGGCAGCCCCGAGGCCTGGGCTAGCAGCCCGGCGCAGATGTTACCGAAGTTGCCGCTCGGCACCGACACCACCGGCGGCGCGGCCCCTTCCGGCCACTGCTGCATGGCAAAAAAGTAGTAGAGCTGCTGCGGCAGCCAGCGCGCCACGTTGATGCTGTTAGCCGACGTAAGGAAGCGCTTTTGTGACAGCTCTTTATCCAGGAAAGCCTGCTTCACCAGCGCCTGGCAGTCGTCGAAAGTGCCCTGCACTTCCAGTGCGGTAATGTTCTGGCCCAGTGTGGTAAGCTGCTGCTCCTGCACCGGGCTCACCTTGCCCGAGGGGTAGAGGATGACCACCTCCACACCCGGCACACCCAGAAAGCCGCTGGCCACGGCCCCGCCGGTATCGCCGGAGGTGGCCACCAGCACCGTCACGGGCGGCGTGTCGCCGCGCTGCGCGAAGTAGCCCAGGCAGCGGCTCATAAACCGCGCCCCCACGTCCTTGAACGCCAGCGTGGGCCCGTGGAACAGCTCCAGCGCTGCCACGCCCTCGGCCACTGGCACCAGCGGAAAGGCAAAATCCACCGCCTCGGTGCAGATGCGGTGCAGGTCGGCGTCAGGGATGGTGTTGCCCACGTAGGGCTGCATCACGTTCATGGCCACGGTAGCCTTGCTCAGCGTGCGCAGCTCGCGCCGGAAGCCGGGCAGCAGCCTGGGGATGGTTTCGGGGAAGTACAGGCCGCCATCCGGCGCCTGCCCGTTGATGGTGGCCTGGCGGAAATCAACCAGCGGCGACTGGTGGCGGAGGCTGTAGTATTTCATGCAGATTATAGTCTTTTGAGACCGTCATGCCGAGCGCAGCCGAGGCATCTCGCGTGCTATAGTAAATCAATCGTTAGACGAATGCGAGCGAGATGCCTCGGCTGCGCTCGGCATGACGGTCAAGGCGAGTTGCTACTCCGCCGAAACCACATACGCCCCCTGCGCCCCCACTGGTCCAACGTATACGTTGAATTCTATCCCTAACTCAGCAAACACGCCGCCCAGCGCCGCACCTACGGCTTGCGCGGTGGCCTCATCCCGGTTCAGCATAAAGATGGACGGGCCCGAGCCAGAGATACCGCCGCCGATGGCCCCGGCCGCCAACGCGCGCGTTTTCGCTTCAGCCAGGCCCGGGATGAGCGGCAGCCGGGCCGGCTCCACAATGTAGTCGTCGAGCGAACGGCCAATCAGGTCGTAATCAGCCGTGAGGAAGCCGGACACCAGGCCCGCCACGTTGGCCCATTGCCGCACGGCCAAGCCCAGTGGCACCTCCTTAGGCAGCACTTTGCGTGAGTCACTGGTTTTCAGCTCAATCTGTGGGTGCACCACGGCTATCCACAATTCGGGGGCAGGCAGCGCAACAATGTCAATAGTCGGCTGCAAAGCCCGCACCACGGTGAACCCGCCGAAAATGACGGGCGCGATGTTGTCGGCGTGGCGGGCGCCGGATGCTAAGGCCTCCCCTTCCATCGCAAAATCCACCAGCTGCATCTTGCTAAAGCGGTTGCCCAGCAAGGCATTGGCTGCCACCACCGCGCCGGCCGCGCTGGCGGCGCTACTGCCCACCCCGCTGCCCGGCTTGATGCCTTTGCTTATTTCCACGTCGAAGCCGATGGCTTCGGGCACCTCTTTTAGCAGCGCTTGCAGGGCCACGCCAGCCACGTTTTGCTGCGGGTCGGTGGGCAGTCCGTAAGGGTCGAGGTGCTGAATACGGATGCCGGGCGTGCTGCTCCGCGTGAGGCGAATAGTATCATAAGGCGCGGAAAGGGCCAGGCCCAGCACATCGAAGCCGCAGCCGAGGTTGGAAAGTGTGGCGGGTGAGTGAACGAGAACAGAGGTAAGCATGAATTGTAGCGTGGACTCTGCGAGTCCGCGCATGAAATAGTGAGGATTCAAGATATGAGGGCATGCGCGGACTCGCAGAGTCCACGCTACAATCTGGCGGCGCGGATAATATCCGCGAATACGCCAGAAGCCGTGACCTCCGCCCCTGCTCCGGCGCCCTTCACCACCAGCGGCTGTTCCACATACCGGTCGGTGTAGAAAAGCACCACGTTGTCTTTGCCGCGCAGGTCGTAAAGGTCGTGGCCGGACGCTATTTGTTGCAGGCCCACGGCAGCGTGGCCGTCGGCGTAGCGGGCCACAAATTTCAGACGTTTGCCGGCACTTGTCGCCGCATCGTACAGCGCCTTGAAGTGCGCTTCGTGGGCGGCCATCTGGGCGTAAAAGGCCTCCACGTCGCCTTCCAAGCAAGCGGGCGGCAGAAAGCCTTCGATTTTGATATCCGCCATTTCCATCACCTCACCGGCCTCGCGGGCCAAGATGAGGATTTTACGGGCCACGTCGGTGCCGCTCAGGTCGAGGCGCGGGTCGGGCTCGGTGTAGCCTTCGGCCTGGGCTTGGCGCACCACTTCGGCGAAAGGACGGCTGCCGTCATAGTTATTGAACACGAAGTTGAGCGTGCCCGAAAGCACGGCCTCCATGCGCCGCACTACGTCGCCGCTGCGCGTGAGGTCGTTGAGCGTGCCGATGACGGGCAGGGCCGCACCCACGTTCGTCTCAAACAAATAACTGGCGTTGAATTCCTTCGACAGGCTTTTGAGTTGGGCGTAGTGCGCGTAGTCCGACGAGGCCGCCACCTTGTTGCAGGCCACCACGGCCACGCTCTTGGCCAGCAAGTCGGCGTAGATGTCGGCGGTGGCCGGGTTGGCCGTCACGTCCACGAAGATGGAATTGCGCAGGTTGCGGCTAATGATGAGCTCCTTGAACTCGGCCAGCGTCTGGGCGGACGCCTGGGCCAGCTCTTCGGGCCAGGCGGTGAGGTCGAGGCCGTTTTCATCCACTAGGCAGTGTCGGCTATTGGCAATGGCCACCACGCGCACCTGCAGGCCGAGCTTTTCGAGCAGGTGCGGCTGCTGCCGGGCCAGTTGCTCCAGCAGCTTGCTGCCCACGTTGCCCGGGCCAAGAATGAACAGGTTCACCTGCTTCTTAGTGGCCTCGAAAAACGCCTCATGCAGCACGTTGATGGCCTTGCGCACGTCCTGCGCTCGAATGACGGTCGAGATGTTCTTCTCCGACGCACCCTGCGCGATGGCCCGGATGTTCACCCCGTTCTGACCCAGCGCTCCAAACAGCTTGCCGCTGATGCCGGGGTGGTCTTTCATGTTCTCGCCCACCAGCGCCACAATGGCTAGGTCGCGCTCCGGCCGCAGCGGCTCAATTCGCCCGGCAGCTATTTCAGTAGCAAACTCTTCGTCCACGGCCACCTGTGCGGGCGCGGCGTCCTGCGCGTTCACGCCCACGCAAATGGAGTGTTCCGAAGAGCTTTGCGTAATGAGAATCACGTTGATGCGCTCGCGGGCCAGGGCCTCAAACAGTCGTTTCGAGAAGCCGGGAATGCCCACCATGCCGCTGCCTTCCAGGTTGAGCAGCGTGAGGTTGCCAATGCTGGAGATGCCTTGCACCACCGTGGCGGCGCGCGGCGGTGCCACTTCCACCAGCGTGCCGTAGTCGTCGGGGGCGAAGGTATTCTTAATCCAGAGTGGAATGCCGCGCTTCATCACCGGCTGAATGGTGGGCGGGTAGAGCACCTTGGCGCCGAAGTGCGACAGCTCCATGGCCTCTTGGTAGCTGATGCGGGCAATGGGCCGGGCGCTGCGCACCAGGCGCGGGTCGGCCGTCATCATGCCGCTCACATCAGTCCAGATTTCCAGCTTCTCGGCATCGAGCGCGGCGGCCAGCAGGGCGGCGGTGTAGTCGGAGCCGCCGCGGCCGAGGGTAGTGGTGTTACCGTGGGCATCAGCGGCAATAAAGCCGGGCACTATCCAGGAATCGCCGGGGTGTAGGGCCTGAAATTCTTTTACTAACCGACTTGTGGTAGCAATGTCTACTTCGGCATTGCCAAAACGCGAGTTGGTCCGGATGAGCTGACGGGCGTCGGCCCACGCCGTATCAAGCCAGAAGCTGTGAAAGTGCAGCTCCACCAGTTGCGACGACAGCAGCTCGCCGTAGCTCACCAGCCGGTCCAGCGTGCGGCTCGACAGCTCCTGCAACGACGCAATACCGTCGCACAGCCGGTGCAACTCCAGAAAGCCGTCCGTAATCACGGCGGTAGCGGTGTCCAAGGGCGCGGGTGGCAGCTGGAGCTCCTCGGCAGCCGTCAGGTGGCGCTGTTCTAGTTCCTGCAGGATGTCCTGATAAGCGAGGTTTCCCTCGGCCGCCGCTCGGCCGGCTTTAATCAGGGCGTCGGTGGTACCTCCCAGTGCCGACACCACCATTACCACCGGCCCGTTTTCGAGCGCACGCAACCCGATGTCGCAACTCTTGGCAATATTCTCGGCGGAAGCCACCGAGGTGCCTCCGAATTTCAACACTTGCATAAACTCCGGCCGCGGGGCCGCTGTTGGGTGAAGATGCTGAATGAACCCCTCGCCTACATAGCGGTGTTTAGATTCAGTATCTTTGCAAACTACTGACTAATTCCTGAACACCGATGCTCGATAAATTAGAAGCCATCAACCAGCGTTACGAGAACGTGAACGAGGAGCTGATGCAGCCCGACGTGATGTCGGACTTGAAACGCTATAAGGCCCTGAATAAAGAATACAAGGAATTGGGCAAGATTGTGGCCGAGTACCGCAACTACCAAGGCGTGCTCAGCAACATCGACAACGCCCGCGAGGTCATTGCTACCGAGAAAGACCAGGACTTCCGCGAGATGGCCAAGGCCGAGCTCGACGAGCTGCTGCCCGAGCAGGAGCGCCTCGAAGAAGTCATCAAAGACCTGCTGCTGCCCAAAGACCCCAACGACTCCAAGGACGTCATCGTGGAAATCCGGGCCGGCGCGGGCGGCGACGAAGCCGCCATTTTCGCCGGCGACCTGCAGCGCATGTACATGCGCTTCGCCGAAAAGCAGGGCTGGAAAATGGAATTGATTGACGCCATGGAAGGCACCGCCGGCGGCTATAAGGAAATCATCGTGGCCGTGCGCGGCGAGGACGTGTACGGCAAGCTCAAGTTCGAATCGGGCGTGCACCGCGTGCAGCGCGTACCAGCAACCGAAACCCAGGGCCGCATCCACACCAGCGTGGCCTCGGTGGTAGTGATTCCGGAAGCCGAGGAATTCGACGTGGAGCTGAATATGAGCGACATCCGCAAGGACTATTTCTGCTCCAGCGGCCCCGGCGGCCAGTCGGTGAACACTACCTACTCGGCCGTGCGCCTCACCCACTTGCCCACCGGCCTCGTGGCCCAGTGCCAGGACCAGAAATCGCAGCTCAAGAACTTCGACAAAGCCCTGGCCGTGCTGCGCTCCCGTGTATACGAGATGGAGCTGGCCAAGAAGAACGAAGCCGACGGCGCCGTGCGCAAAAGCATGATTGGCGGCGGCGACCGTTCCGATAAAATCCGCACTTACAACTACCCGCAGGGCCGCGTCACCGACCACCGCATCGGCTACACCGTGTACAACCTGGCCAGCGTGATGGAAGGCAACGTGGACGACTTCGTGGAGCAGCTCCGCTTGGCCGACAGCGCCGAGCGCCTGCAGGAAGGCGTAACGAAGTAAGTTTGACGAAAGGGCCGGCCAACGCCGGCCCTTTTGCTGGCATCGCAATTCTTTTCCGGTCTTTGTCGTTTGTTTGCCGCGCCACCAACTGGGGCGCCCGTATCTATGCGCTACCTCTTCCCGCTGTTCCTCATTTTCAGCAGCTGCCTCACCTTCCTGCCCGGTTGCGAGCCGAAGGAAGACCTGGTGCAAACCACCGGCAAGCTGGAGTTTGACCGCGACTCGGTGAAGTTCGACACGGTGTTTACCACCATCAAAACCGTGACGAAGCGCCTGTGGGTGTACAACCGCAACAGCAGCGCCGTGAAAACCGACGTTAGCCTGGCGGGCCAGCAGGGCAACACCTACTCGCTCATCATCAACGGCGACGCGGGCAACACGGCTAGCGGCGTCACCATCCGCGGCAACGACAGCCTGCTGGTGCTGGTGCGCGCCGTGCTGGGCGACAACAGCACCACCAAGCCCTTCCTGCTCGAAGACCAGATTAACTTCCGCACCAACGGCAACGAGCAGAACGTGAAGCTGGTGGCCTATGGGCAGAATGCGTATTTCCACCGGGCTGATATAATCGACATACCGACGGGCAATAGAACGAAGGTCTGGCGCAACGACAAGCCCCACGTTATCATCAATACCCCCTACAAGCAGGGCACCAACACGTTTGATATCGGGGTTTACGTGGAACGCGGCTCGACCCTTCTGATTGAGCCGGGCGCGAAAATTTATTGTCACGCGGGCGCTACCATTCAGGTAAATGGCACGCTGAAAATCAACGACACGAACAGCCCGACGGCCGGCGACACTACGGCCGCGAAGCGCCTGACGGTGCTTTTCCGAGGCGACCGGCTGGAGCCGTTCTACAATGAAATTCCCGGCCAATGGGGCGGCATCTTCTTCACGGGCACCAGCCGCAACAACGTCGTTCGCTACACCGAAATCAAAAACGCCAACTTCGGCTTCTCCCTGCTCAACACCGATGCCACCAACACCACGCCGCCCGATTTGCAGCTAGAAAACGTGGTGATACGCAACATTTCCGGCTCCAACCCCAGCTACGTGGGCACTGGGCTGCCGCCGGGCGGCATCGTCGGCGTGCGCAGCAGCATCACGGCCACCAACTGCCTGCTCACTAATTGCGGCGAGTACGCCGTGCGCGGCTACGGTGGCACGTTCAACCTCAACTTCTGCACCATTGCCAACTACACGCCCTCGTTCCAACGGCAGACTTCGTCGGTTTCCTTCTCCAACGAGTTGCGCGATGACCAAGGCAACCCGCAGTATTTTTCCCTGGTAGTCAATCTGACCAATAGCATTGTTTGGGGCAACTACGAGAACGAACTCGAACTTGTAAATAGCGACGACTACCTCGCCACCCTCAACATCCGAAACACGCTGCTGCGCACCAAGGATTTCCAGGCCACCACCAACGCCCCCAAAAAACCCGGCCTGGGCGCCCAGTCTCTGGCTAACCTGGTGCTGGTGACCGACCCGCTGTTCATCCGCACCTCGCTCACTAGCAGCCTCCCCAATTATCGGTTGCAGCCCACTTCGCCCGCCCGGGGGCGTACGCCGGCACCGGGCACCACCGTGCCAAGCAACGATTTGCCAAACCGGAGCCGCCCAGCTACGCCATCCAATCCAGCGCTGGGTGCCTACGAATATCCCAAGTAGTTTATTCGACCCGCGCCGCCGCCGCATAACGCAGCGTATCGAACAGCACCAGCTTCTGGGTACCTGCCACTTTGTAGGCCCGTAGCTGCCCGTCGCTCAGCTGCAGTTGAAGCTGCTTTTGGGTTGAAAACAATGGGTTGTCCTGGTCGATGCTAGCCGCCACGTCCACCGGAGCACCGTTTTGCTGCACCACCGTGAGACGGGCCACTGGGGCGTTGGGCTGGCCGGGCCGGCGGGTGTAGGTGCGGCGCAGCAGCCCGCCCGGTAGCACCACCGAATCGACGGCGTAGGCCCCGCGTAAAGCCGCTTTGTTGATGTCGGCCTGAAAGAAAATCTGCAGCTCATCGGCCCACTTCACGGCCGGCACCCGAACAATTTCGGTGGCTTGGCTGCGCAGGCTCACGCGCTTGGTCACAGCAGCCCGACGCTGCGCTAGCTGCGCAATCTGCTGGTCGAGCAGACCTTTTACGTCGAAATACAGAGGCCGGCGCGCAGCGGGCGCGCTGGGGCCGGCATCGCTGCAAGCCGTGAGCCAACCCAGCCCAGCCAGTACCGCAGCCACCCGGGCAAGCACGCGCTTACGCATTCGGCGCGGCCGGACGGAGGATGCTCAGGCCCGTCATTTCCGCCGGTTTGGGCACGCCCATCAGTTCCAAGATGGTGGGTGCGAGGTCGCCGAGCTTGCCATCGGCCAGCGTCCCGTGGTAGTTGTCATCCACCAGAATGCAGGGCACCAGGTTGGTGGTGTGGGCCGTGTTGGGCGAGCCATCGGCGTTGCGCATGTACTCAGCGTTGCCGTGGTCGGCAATGATGATGCTGGCGTAGCCGGCGGCGCGGGCAGCTTCCACCACAGCGCGGGCGCAGGCGTCAGTCGTCTCCACGGCCTTCACCACTGCCTCAAACACGCCGGTGTGGCCCACCATGTCGGGGTTGGCAAAGTTGAGCACCACGAAATCGGCCGAGCGGGCCTGCAGTTCCGGCACCAAGGCGTCGCGCAGGTCGGCGGCACTCATTTCGGGCTGCAGGTCGTAGGTAGCCACTTTGGGCGAGGGACGCAGGATGCGCTTCTCCCCGACAAACTCGTTTTCGCGGCCACCGGAGAAAAAGAACGTGACGTGCGGGTACTTCTCGGTTTCGGCAATGCGAATCTGGGTTTTGCCGTTTTTCGACAGTACCTCGCCCAGCGTATTATCCAGGTTGTCCTTCTCAAAAATGGGCGTCACACCCACAAAAGTGTCGTCGTAGTTTGTCAGCGTGAGGTAATGCAGGTTGAGGCGGTGCATCTGGAAGGCATTCATGTCCTGCTGCGTCAGTACCTCCGTAATTTCACGGCCCCGGTCGGTGCGGAAGTTGAAGCACAGCACCACGTCGCCCTCCTGAATGGTGGCCAGCGGCTGCCCGTCGGCCCCGGTTTTCACGATGGGCTTCAGGAACTCGTCGGTCACGCCGTCCTTATACTGCTCCTGCACGCTCTGAATCAGGTTTTGCGAGGGAGTGCCCACGCCGTTCACCAGCAGGTCGTAGGCCACTTTCACGCGCTCCCAGCGGCGGTCGCGGTCCATGGCGTAGTAGCGGCCCACGACCGAGGCGATTTTGGCGCCGTTGCGCTCGTTGTGCTGCTCCAGGTCGTTGATGAAGCGCACGCCGCTCTTGGGGTCGGTGTCGCGCCCGTCGGTGAAGGCGTGCACATACACACGGCGCACGCCGGCTTCGTGGGCAATGGTGCAGAGGGCTTTCACGTGGTCGATGTGCGAGTGCACGCCGCCGTGGCTCAGCAGGCCAATGAGGTGCAACGGCTTGTCGTTGGCCACGGCGTACTCAAACGCTTTCACCAGCGCGGGCATCTGGCCCAGCTTGCGCTCCCGAATACTCTTGCCGATGCGCACCAGCTCTTGGTCGACCACGCGGCCGGCCCCGATGTTCATGTGGCCCACTTCGGAGTTGCCCATCTGGCCTTCGGGCAGGCCCACGGCCTCGCCCGATGCCTGCAATTTGCTGTGCGGGTAGCGCTGCAACAGCTCGTGGTAGAACGGCGTATTAGCGGCGTCCACCGCCGATACGGCCGTATTCGGGGCAATGCCCCACCCATCCAGAATCACCAACAAAACCTGTTTATTCATGCCGCGAAGATACGGCCAGCCCGTCGATGGGTTGAAATTATCTAACTTTGCAACGGCTTGGCGTTGTTTTTCTTTTCGTTAAGTTTGACGACGCCTTTTTTGCCATAGTTTGCCGGTCGATTCACTTCTTGGCACCATTTTCGCTCCAAGCTATTCGCGTATGACGCACTTATTACCCTTATAATGAAACGCTATTTTGTTAGGACGCTATTCTTAGGATGGCTCTTTCTGTTGGTTTCCGTCGCGGCGCACGCGCAGTCCGATAACCTTTCCGCTGTCCGCGCCGCCCTCCGCAATGGCTCTTCCCGCGAGTTGTCGCAGTACTTCGCTCCCACCGTCGAGATTGGTTTTGATGGTGACAAGCAAAACTATAACTCCACGCAGGCCGAGATTGTGATGAAGGACATCTTCGCCAAGAATGCGCCCAGCACGTTCGAGTTCATCCACCAGGGCCAGAGCAGCGAAGGCATTCAGTACGCCATCGGACGCTACACCGGCCGCAGCGGCACCTACCGCTTGTATGTGAAGCTCAAGCCCACACGCGGTACCCCGCTGATAGACACACTGGATTTCACGAAAGAATGATTGAAGCCCCGACCTGAGTAGGTCGGGGCTTTTTTGTGGCCAATGGCTGTTATCTAAGCGCCATCGGTCATCCTGAGCGCAGCGAAGGACCTTCCCACGCTAAAAGAGTCTGAGGTGAGAAGGTACCTCGCTGCGCTCAGGGTGACGGACGGCGTTCTAGATGACAGACGGTTTCCGTTCAGTTTTCCCAGCCGCCGCAGGGGCCGTACCTTTGCCTTGTGCAAAACCTTCCCGCCCCGTACCTCACGCCCGAAGCCCTCACCACCTTCATCCGCACGGCCCTGGCCGAGGATGTAGGCGACGGCGACCACTCGGCTCTGGCCGCCATCCCGGCCGATGCCCGCAACCGGGCCCACCTGCTGGTGAAGGGCGAAGGCATTCTGGCCGGCATGGCCCTGGCGCCGCTCATCTTCAAGGAAGTAGACTCCAGGCTGCAGATGACGCCCCTGTTGGCCGATGGCACCCGCGTGAAGCACGGCGACATCGCCTTTACGGTGGAAGGCCCGGCGGGCAGCATTCTCACGGCCGAGCGACTGGTACTCAACTGCATGCAGCGCATGAGCGGCATCGCCACCTACACCGCGCACCTTAATAATCTGATTGCCGGCACCAGCGCCAAGCTGCTCGACACGCGCAAGACGACGCCCAACTTTCGCCTCTGCGAAAAGTGGGCCGTGCTCATCGGCGGCGGCGTGAACCACCGCTACGGGCTGTTCGACATGATTATTCTGAAAGACAACCACGTGGACTACGCCGGCAGCATCGGTGCGGCCATTGCCGCCACGCACGCCTACTTGAAGGAAAAGGGCCTGCAACTACCTATCGAAATCGAAACCCGCTCGCTGGACGAGGTGCAGCAGGCGTTGGACGCCGGCGGCATCACGCGCATCATGCTCGATAACATGAAGCCCGACCAGCTGCGTGAGGCCGTGGCCCTGGTGGCCGGCCGCTACCCCACCGAGGCCAGCGGCGGCATCACCGAGCAAACCATTGCCGAAGTGGCCCAAACGGGCGTGGACTACATCTCGGTAGGGGCGCTCACCCATTCCGTCAAGAGCCTAGATTTGAGTCTGAAAGCATATTAAATTAGACCGTCATGCAGAGCGCAGCGAAGCATCTCGCGTGCTCAAGTGACTCAATCATTAGAATTTACTGCTGCACGCGAGATGCTTCGCTGCGCTCTGCATAACGTTCCGACGTTTCAATTACACTGAATAAATGAACCAACCCAACCAACGGGGCGGAAGCGGCGGTTTCCGCCAGGCACAGCAGGCTTCGCCGCTGGCTATTCGCACCAAAAAGACGCAGCTCACCACCGACGCCTACACCAAGATGGTGATGGGCGAGGTATGGAAAAAAGACTGGCCCTATGCCCTGATTCCGTTTGTGCTGGGGCTACTGCCGGCCCTGTTCCTGCCCTCGTGGTGGTGGATAGCACTGGCCGTAGTGCTTACCATCCTGTTCGTCCTGTTCCGCTCGGCGCAGGTCACGGGCATCACCCAAATGGAGCAGAGCAAGCCGTTGTTTGAGCGCATGGCGTTTGAAATGGATAACAAGCAGCTCCTGCTGCGCGTAGGCCCTGAGAAGGAAGGCAAGGCCATGCAGCTGACCTGGGACATGATAGACCGGGCCCGCCGCGACGCCGACGCCTACCTGCTGTACCTGAAGCCCGGCACGCCGCCGGAAGGGCTGGCGGCGTGGCGCCTGTGGCTGGCGCGTACGTTTGATGTGCCGGTGTTTTTACATTTGCCGTTCAAAATCTTCAACGCCGACAACGACCGCAAGCTGTTCGAGGCCCTGTTGCGTCGCAAAAACCTGCTGCCGGCCGAGGCCGGCGCGGCTACCGTTTAAAATTTCAACCCCTGCTTATTTTACTTCGATGAAATTGACCTCCACCCTGTTGCTGGCCGTTTCTGCCGCTACTTTGGCCCTGACCTCCTGCAGCAGCGAGCCCTCCGACTGGCGCCCGGACGAGAAAGTGTCGCTCGACCAGGTAGCCCCCGGCACCCGCAACGACGAGAACTACGACCACTCGGTGCCCAATGGCTCCATCGAAAACATGCACTCGCCGCTGATGAAGGCGGCCGAAGCCGGCAACCAGGACCCCGCCACGGCCACCACGCAGGTAACGCCGGCCTCCGCTACCTCGGCGAATGCCGAAGAGGGCATGATTAAGCGCGGCCAACTGCACGACGCCGGCAAATCGACGCAGGCAGACACGGCCGAAAACGGCCACCAAATGCAGCGCTAACCCGCGCGGCTTCGTTCGGTTATCATCATGGGTGGCAGCTTTGCCCGCCGGCTGGCGGTAGCAGGGCTGCCGCTTTGCGTCATTATCAGAATGAGGAATGAGGAATGGAGAAGGAGAAATTGATGCCTGGGTGGCCCGCTTCTCCTTCCCCATTCCTCATTCTTCATTCCTCATTTTTTCTGTATGGGGTTTGCAATTTTCTTGCTGCTGCTCACGGTGTTGAGTGCCGGCGCGGCGGCCGCGTGGGTGCCGGGAAAGTACGGCAACCAGTGGCTGAAGCCGCTGCTGGCGTTTAGCGGCGCGTATCTGTTCACGCTCACGGTCACGCACATTTTGCCCGAGGCGCTGCAGCTGCTGCCGGAGCATTCGGAGCGGGTGGGCTACTGGGTGCTGGCGGGCTTTTTCGGGCAGTTGCTGCTGGAGGTGCTGTCGCAGGGCGTGGAGCACGGGCACGTACACCACGAGGCTGCCCACGGGCACGACGCGCCAGGCCGGGTACCCTTTCTGCTGCTGGGGGCGCTGGTGGTGCACTCGTTTCTGGAAGGCAGCATCCTGGTGAAAGAGCCGGCAGTGGGCGACATCAGCCAGAATTTCTACGCCATTGTGGTGGGCGTGGCCCTGCACCACATGCCGGCGGCTTTTGCGCTGGCCACGCTGCTACGGCTGCGGCTGGGCAGCTTCCGGCGCGTGTGGCCGGGGCTACTGATTTTCGCACTGGCGTCGCCGGTGGGCATCGTTTTCAGCAACTACGTGGTGCTGAGCAAGCTGCTGAGCAGCGGATTGTACGCGGGGCTGCTGGGACTGGTGGCGGGCAATTTCCTGCACGTTTCGACCACCATTCTCTTCGAAACCAGCCCCGAGCATCGTCTCAACTGGCCCAAGCTGGCCGCTACGCTGGCCGGGCTGCTGCTGGCACTGGCGGTGGCGTAGCGGGAGAAGGGAGAAAAAGAACGTCATGCAGAGCGCAGCGAAGCATCTCGCCTGCAATGGTAATCCAATCGATAAGATTTACCACTGCAGGCGAGATGCTTCGCTGCGCTCTGCATGACGGATTGGTATTGACGCTCTGATTTTCCTACCCGAAATCTTCCACTGCCCCACTGCCGCGTAGGAAGTTTTCCAGCTGGCGCGCGCGGGCGGTTTCGCTAGCCAAGAGCGCCTGCAGGCGCACCAGCCGCTGGCGCATGGCTAGGATTACATCGAGGGCTTCGGGGGCCAGGCCTAGCTCGTGGTGAAGGCGGGCGAGGCGGGGCAGGTCATCGGGCTCGTCGACGATGACGGTTTCGGGCGCGGGGGCTGAGCGGAGCAGGCCTGCGCGCAGGAAATCCTGCAAGGCCAGAACGTCGAGTCCGTAGCGGGCCGAGCATTCCTGGAAGGTGAGGGTGATGAGGTGTGTTTCCATGGCGACGAAACAGGGGGTTAGGCGTCGGGCCGAAGGGCCGCCAGCTGCTGAAACAGTTCTTTTTCCTGGTCGGTGAGGTGCTGAGGCAGCGTCAGGTTCAGGCGTAGGTACAGGTCACCAAACTGGCCCTCCTTGCGGTACACGGGAAAGCCTTTGCCGCGCAGGCGCAGGCGAGTGCCGTTCGGAGTTTCAGGTTTGAGCTTGATTTTGACGGGGCCGCTGAGCGTGTCGACCGTTTGCTCGCCGCCGAGCAGCGCCTTGTAAATGCTCACGGGCACGTCCTGGGTGAGGTCGTGGCCGGTGCGGGCGTAGCGGGCATCGGGCCGGATGCGGAAGGTGATGAGCAGGGAGCCGTTGGGCCCACCGTTGCGGCCGGGGCCGCCCTGGTCGCGCAGCCGGATGGTCTGGCCGTCGGCCACGCCGGGCTGAATGGTGATGCGCAGGTTTTTGCCGTTCACCGTGATGGTGCGCGGGCCGCCGTGGTAGGCTTCCTCCAGGCTCAGTTCCAGTTCGGCCTGGTAGTCCTGGCCGGCGCCGGGGCGGCTGCTGCGGCCGCTCCCGCCGCCCATGTTGCCAAAGAGCGAGCCGAAGAAGTCGGAGAAGTCTTCGCCCTCGCCAAAACCGCCCCCGAAACCGCCGCCCCCGCCGCCTTGGGTGTACTGGCTCCAGTCGAAGCCGCCACCGGGCTGGCCGCCGCGGCCAGCCCCGCCGCCGGGCTGCTGCTGGTAGCGCTGCCAGTCGGCCCCAAACTGGTCGTACTTCTTGCGCTTCTCGGGGTCGCTGAGGACCTCGTTGGCTTCGTTGATTTCCTTGAATTTCTGCTCGGCGCCTTTGTCGTTGGGGTTCACATCGGGGTGATGCTGGCGGGCGAGCTTGCGGTAGGCTTTCTTGATTTGCTCGGCGGTGGCCGTTTTGTCGAGCCCTAGCGTTTTATAATAGTCTTTATAGTCCATTGCCGAAGAAGGTTGAAGATGGCCGGAACGCGGCCGGGCAGCAAGTTATTCGGTATTCGTGCATTCGAGGCTCCTGGTTGCAGCGCGATGCCGGTGCCCACTGCAAGCTGGCTTATACCGCCGCAAATGCCCAGGTGAAGCAGTTCAAATCCCAGATACGCGCCGCACCGTACGGATGCAAGGCAATAAATGGGCATCAAAATTGATTAGCTACTTTTTACTCAACTTTTTTTGGACAAAAGACAGCCAACGCAAACCCGCAAAACCTTTTTATATTTTGCACTCGTACATTAAGACAAGATGAAGGCGAATGCAATAAAATGTGTAACTTGCGCTCTATTAACGATTCATCCACTGCTTAACTTATTCTATTTTTAACTTTTCCATGAAATACCCACTCATCATTCGGAGCATTATTGCCTTGTTCTTTTTGACGGGCACCGTGGCTCAGGCACAAACTAAATTGCCGCCCCGCCGCCCGGGAGGCGCTGTGCCCGCCCGGGCCAAGCTCGCCGCCAACGGCGAAGGCCGCAAAGACGGCCTGACCATGGACAAAGGCCGCATCATCCTCACCGAGTTGGGTGTCTCGAATCCGCTTACGGCCGACAAGAAGCTGATTAACGGCACCACCATCAGCACCACGGGCCTGGTGACGGCCACCAACGGCACCACCACCCAGATAAACGAGGGCGACCACGTGTCGCTAAGCGGGCGCGTGACCACCCGCCGGGAAATTGTGGTGGCCGATAGCCTGGCCAAGCTCCGGTCTTTCGATGCCTTGCACCCCGGCAAGCGCGATAAGATGGAGAAAGAGCGCGAGAAAAAAGAAAAAGCCAAAGCCAAGCTGGCCGAGGAGCGCCTCAAGAACAAGGAGAAAGCCGCCGAGCGAGCCGCCCGCCGCAAAAAGTAATAGTTGGCTTCACTAGCCGGCCCCGCGCCGCCTCGCCTCCGGGTGGGGCGGCGCTTTTGCTTTGGGGCCCACTGCGATTTGTGTTGCAGTTGCGTGGTTTTGTGTAGTTCTGGCCCGGCGCACGGGTCGGAGCTTTGTGCTGCTGAAAAGCATTCACTTTAAACCACATCAGGATGAGCAACATCAAACGAGTAGCCTTGGGCAGCCAGGGCCTGGAAGTACCGGTAGAAGGCCTGGGCTGCATGGGCATGACGGCCGGCGTGAACGGCATGAGCGTGTACGGGGAGGCCGACGAGGCCGAAAGCATGGCCACCCTGCACCGGGCCCTGGAACTGGGCGTGAACCTGCTCGACACAGCCGACCTATATGGGCCCATGCTGAACGAACGGCTGGTGGGCCGCGCCATTGCCGGCCGCCGGCAAGAGGTGATTCTGGCCACCAAATTCGGCTTCGAAGTCGATGATGCTGAAACCTGGACCGGCGGCTACAATGGCCGGCCCGAGTACGTGCGCAAGAGCATCGAACGCTCCCTGCGCAACCTCGGCACCGACTACGTGGACCTGTACTACCTGCACCGCATCGACCCGAAAACGCCACTGGAAGACACTGTGGGCGCCATGAGCCGGCTGGTGGAAGAAGGCAAAGTGCGCTTCCTGGGCCTGAGTGAGGTGATGGCCGACGAGCTGCGCCGGGGTCACGCGGTGCACCCCATCACGGCGCTGCAAACCGAGTATTCGCTCTTCGACCGGGGCGTGGAAGCCAACGGCGTGCTGCAGGCCACTCGGGACATGGGCATCGGCTTCGTGGGCTATTCGCCGCTGGGCCGGGGCTTTTTGTCGGGCGAAATCAAGACGCCCGACGACTTCGAGTCCAACGACTCGCGGCGTTTTTTCCCGCGCTACCAGGGCGAGAACTTTTACAAAAACCTGGAGCTGGTGGAGAAGCTGCAGACGCTGGCGCAGGCCAAGGGCGTGACGGCGGCGCAGCTGGCCCTGGCCTGGGTGCTGGCGCAGGGCGTAGTGGCCATTCCGGGCACCAAGCGGCGCAAGTACCTGGAGGCCAACGTGGCGGCGGCCAGCCTCACGCTTAGCCCGGCCGAGTTGGCGGAGCTGGAAGCCATTATGCCCATCGGCAGCCAGGCCGGGGCAGCTTACCCGGAAGGGTTTTAGCCGAACGGGGAAATGACGAACTTGCTGGCCATTTCCCCATAGCGCATGGAACATTTTGTTGGCTACCGCGAGCTGCAGGTGACAGACCCCGAGCTGAACCTCACTTTTCCCCTGCGCGTGCTTTATCCTAGCCCAACGCCCAGCCGGGCCGAAAGCGTGGGGCCGTACACGCTGGATGTGGCGCGGGAGGCGCCCATTAGCCCGGGCGGGTTCCGGCTGGTACTGGTGTCGCACGGCACTGGCGGCTCGGGGCTGGTGTACCGGAACTTGGCCCACCACCTGGCCCGCCACGGCTTCGTGGTGGGCCTGCCGGAACACCCGCACAATAACCGCGACGACGACTCCTGGGCCCACACGCCCCAGAACCTGCGGGCCCGGCCGCGGCACCTGCAACTGTGCATCGATGCCTTGCTTCAGCAATTTCCATCTTCGCTGAAACCAAGTGCGGTGGGGCTCATTGGTCACTCAATGGGAGGCTACACGGCTTTGGCGCTGGCCGGCGGGCAACCAACCGCCACACCGCGCGACACGCCCGATTGGCAGAACCGGCCTATTCCGGTGCCGCACGACGAGCGAGTGAAAGCCTTGGTGCTGCTGGCGCCGGCCACGCCCTGGTTTATGGCCGAGGGCGCTTTGCGCGCCGTTCGGGTGCCCATCTTGTTGATGGAGGCGGAAAAGGACGAGCACACCACGCATTTCCACACCCAAGTTGTGCTGAACGGTGTGCCCGACCAGCAGCGGCTCACCCACCGCGTGGTACCCAATGCCGGGCACTTCGCCTTCCTGAGCCCGTTTCCGGCGGCGCGGGTGAGTGCGGCGTTTCCACCGTCGCAAGACCCGCCGGGTTTCGACCGGTTGCAGTTTCACGAAGAGATGAATGCGGAGGTGCTGGCGTTTTTGACGCAGGAGCTAGACGTTGATTGATTTCAAAAAACAGGATATGAAACAGGTTAGCAAAGACTTCCGCGTGCTGCCAACCGTCACAGACTACACGCGCTTTTGCGGGTGCCCGGCGCCAGCTCATCCCCTGCTCACCATCATCGACCTGACCGAAACGCGCGGGCAGGCGCGGCCCACGGGCCTCACGCCGGTGGTGCCGCAGCTCTACAGCATCTGGCTGAAAAAGGGGTTGAAAGGCAATATTCACTACGGCCGGCAGTCCTATGATTTTGGCGAAGGCGTGCTGGGGTTTCAGGCGCCGGGGCAGGTGTTCGCCATTGATGAAACGCTGGATTTATCGGAAATCAGCGGCTGGATGCTGGTGTTTCACCCCGACTTGCTGACAAAGTACCCATTGGCCAAGAAGATTCTGAGCTACAGCTTTTTCTCTTACGACGTGCATGAGGCGCTGCACCTCTCGGCCAAGGAAGAAGCCGTGCTCGACGGCCTGCTGCGCAACATGAAGGCCGAGTACGAGCAGCCCATTGATGCCTTCAGCCAGGACGTACTCATTTCGCAGCTCGACTTGCTGCTGAGCTACGCCAACCGCTTCTACCACCGCCAGTTCCTGACCCGGCGCACGCCCGAGCACGACCTGCTCAGCCGTTTCGAGGGCCTGCTCACCAGCTACTTTGCGGCGGAGGACGCGCGGCCGCTGCCCACCGTGCAGCATTTCGCCGATGCCCTGCACGTGTCGCCGGCCTACCTCAGCGACATGCTGCGCAGCCTCACCGGCCAAACCACCCAGCAGCACCTGCACCACGCCCTCATCGAGCAGGCCAAGCACTTGCTGCTCAGCACCTCGCTCACAGTGAACGAGGCCGCGTTTAGGCTGGGTTTTGAGTACCCGCAGTATTTCACGCGACTGTTCAAGAGTAAGACCGGGCTCACGCCGGCGGCCTTCCGGTTTTCGGTGCAGTAGACACGCGGCGGTGCCCACACGGATTGCGGAGCTTACGGCTACCTTCGCAGGCCTTACGTATTCCCGCTCATGCTTTTCTATACTGTGATGAAGCCGTTGGTGCAGGTGGCGCTGCGCGTGTTCTTCCGGCGCATGGAAGTGCGGCACCGCGAGCGGCTGAACCAGCCCGGCCCGCTGCTCTTTGCCGGCAACCACCCCAACACCCTCATGGACCCGCTGCTCACGGCCATTCACACCCGGCAGCCGGTGGCTTTTCTGGCCAAAAGCACGTTTTTTGTCAACCCCATTGTGCGGGCCATCATGCAGTCGGGCAACTCCATCCCCATCTACCGGCGGCAAGACGCTGAAGTGGGCGGCGCTCCGGCCACGCCCGAGCAAGTGATGGCCCAGAACGAGGCCGTCTTCGGCCGCTGCTACGACTACCTCGACAAGGGCGGTACCATCATGATTTTTCCGGAGGGCACCAGCGTGAGCGAGCGCCGCCTGCGCCCGCTCAAAACCGGCGCCGCCCGCATTGCGCTGGGCGCCGAGGCCCGGCACGGCTTCAAGCTGGGCCTGAAGGTGGTGCCCATTGCCACCAATTACTTCGACCCCAGCCGCTTTCGCTCCGACGTGCTGCTGAACGTGGCCCCGCCCATTGTGGTGGCCGACTACGCCGCTGCCTACGCCCAGGACCCCGAAGCCGCCGCCGACCAGCTCACCGACGCCATCAGGGAGGCACTGGAGCGGCGCCTGGTCATCACCCGCGACGCGGCCGAGGACGCCTTTGTGCAGCAGGTAGAGCGCACCTTCGGCAGCCACCTCAACCCCGACGACGACCCCACCACGCTCTACGACAACTTCCAGCTCAGCCAAACGCTGTTGCAGGCCTTGGCTTGGTTCGAGCAGCACGCTCCTACCCGCTTAGTGGCCATGCGCCTGCAGTTCCAAACCTATCTGGAAGACCTGCGCCGCCATCACCTCACCGACGAGGCCGTGGAAGGCCAAAGCCGCGGCACTTTCGCGGGCCTGCTCAACTTGTTTCTGGGGGTGCCGGTGTGGCTCTACGGCGTGCTGAACAACTACCTGCCCTACATCCTGCCGTCCGTCATAGCCAAACGCGCCACCAAGGAGGTGGAGTTTGTGGCGCCCATCATGCTGGTGGTGGGCATGCTCACCTTCCCGCTGGCCTATGCGCTGCAGGCGGCCGCAGTGCAGCACTGGCTCACGCACGACTGGCGCCTCACGGCCCTTTACGTGCTCAGCCTGCCCCTCACCGGCTTCTACGCCCTTAGCTACTGGACCACCCTGCGCGCCCGCCTCGAGCGGCTGCGGGTGCTGCGTTTCTTCCGCGCCACGCCCACGCTGGGCGAGGAGCTGCTGCAGCGGCGCGCCGGCTTGGTGCGGCAGTTGGAGGAAGCACGGAAGGAATACCTGGCGGGCCGGGAAAAGGGCTAAAGTGCCGTTTGTCATTGCGAGCGGAACGCAGTGAAGCGCGGCAATCCGTCCTGTCAACACCAGACCCGTTCTTTTGTGACAAAGCCCCGGCACTGTGCAGTGTCGGGGCTTTTTAGAGATTCATCAGGCTCCCCTCTCCTCAAGGAGAGGGGCTGGGGGTGAGGTTTCCCGGAGCTGGGGCGGTCTGGTAAAAGAAAACGTCTGGTGTTGACAGGCCAGATTGCCACAGCCTACGGCCTCGCAATGACAAATGGCCCTATTCCAACGGCATCTGCCCGAACCACATAGTCTTCCCGCTCTTATTCTCGCCGAAATACACGATGCTGTTTTTGCCGCCCATGGGCAGCTGCGGCATCGAGTTGTTGAGGAAATACTGCTCGTTGCCAAACTTGGCGAAGTTGCTGAGCTTGGCCGAGGCCAGGTCAATTTTGGCCACCGCCGGGTAGTAGAGCACCTTGGCCGTGCCCGATTCCATGCCGCTCAATTCGCGGACGCCCGAGATTTCGCCTATCATCCAGTACACGCTGCGGCCGTCTTGGCCCAGGTAGGTGTGCTGCTCGTTGGGGTTTTGCTCGCTGTACTTGTTGTTTTCCTGGCGGCGCACGCCGTACTGGGCCCGCAGCTGGCCCTTATTGTCGAAGTGAAACATCATCACGTCGCGGTAGTCTTTCAGGGTTTCGGTGGTGCTCATGGTGGTGCCGCCCTTGCCGGCCAGGCTCATTAGCCCCCCGGCCAGCCCCCCGCCGCTCGATGCCGTTTTCGGCGCCCCGCCAATCAGGCCCTTGCGCTCAAACTTGAACGCCTGGCCCTGAATGAGCAGGTCTCCATTAGGCAGGATGCTGCCGCCCGTCACCTTGAAGCGTTTGCCGGTGTATTCGGGCGTGCGCTTTTGGGCCGGTGGGGTTTGCAGCTTCTTCTCAAACTCATCAATGGGCGTGCTAGTGACGAAGCGCACCGCACCGTCCTTAATCTGGGCCAGCTGGAAATTCTTGGCCTTGAAGGCTTCTTCCTCGGGCTCGCGGTTGCCGCCGTTGGCCGCCTGCGAGGGAATATACTTGGCGAAGTACTCGTCGGCCTTGTCGTTGGCCGGCCCGAAGATGGACAGCGTGCCGTCGGCGCTTTGGGCCATGCCGTTCACCAGCCAGGCCCCGTTGGGCGAGGGCAGGGCCACCCGGGCGCGCTCCTTGGTGTCGGCCCCCACCCGCACGAAGGCGTAGTTGGTGGGCGCGTCGGCGGTTTTCTTGCCGCCCACCGGCGAGGGCGCAAACACGAAGCCCAGGTCGTATTCAGGGTCGGCGCTGTCGTCGGCGTCTTCGTCGCGGTCGCCCTGCGGGTCCAGCTTCTTGGCTTCGACCACGCTCATGGGCTTGTCAAAGTTCAGCGGCGTGTCGGCCACTAGGTCCAGGTCTTTGTTGAACTTGAGGACGTGGAACTCCTTGTACATCTTCATGGGGTCCATGCCCTTGCCCAGCTTGTCTTTCACCGAGGTGAGCACCACTACGGTACCGGTCTGGTCGTAGTCGGCGTGGGCCAGGTACTGGTAGTAGGCGCCATTGTCGCCACGGGGCTTCACCTTTTCCAGGATTTCGACCTTCTTGTTGTAGCCGCCCCACACCCAGTCCCACTTGTAGTGCACCTGCTTGCGGCGTAGCACCAGCGTGCCCATCATGTTGGGCTCCACGGTCACGCCCAGCACGTCGTAGAGGTCGCCCTTGTAGCGCTTCACTTTCTCCACGGGCTCCTCGCTTTCGTCCATGCCCTTGAAGTTGAATTGCTTATCGAAGTGATACGTCTCGAACTTCACCTTGCGGTTGTTGGCCTTGGTGCAGAACACGAGGTCGACCTTGTTGGTCGGCTCGTCAATCTTCACATCGTCGAGAAAGCCGCGCTTGGCCTTGCCCGATACATCGTGGGTTTTCTCAAGGGCCAGCTTCTGGGCCAAGGTGGGAGCAGGGAGCAGCGCGGCGACTACGGCAACAGCCGGCAGCCAGCGCCCAGGGGCGTGGGGTTTCATAAGCACGAACAGAAAAAGGATGGAGGGCACGGCCAACGCATTGGCCTTCACAAAGGAACCGGCCCACCCCACCCCCGTCAATCCGTGCCAATGGGCATTTTCCCGTCCGTGCTGGCACGGAGCCGCCAGCCGTAGCAGGAACAAAATCGGCTGTCATTGCGAGCGCAGCGAAGCAATCCGTCCTGTCAAAACCAGGCACGCTCTTTTACCAGAACCGAAGGTCAGCGAAGCTAAAGCCCCGGCACCGCTACGGTACCGGGGCTTTTTATGAGCTGGTCGCAATAGGAGGCTGGTCGCTGAAAACAGGACGGATTAGCTACGCCGGCCTTCGGTTGCCACGGGCTGTGCACTCGCAATGACAGGTGCCGCGCACCGCTTTTCCCTCTCCCTCCTACCCCAGCATCGCCCCGGCCAGCAGCGCCACCGCTACAATGGCCACGCTCGGCACCTTCTCCCACAGCAGCAGCAGAAACGTGGTACCCACCAGCAGCGGGTTCAGGGGCAAGGAGTCGATGGGCCCGAGGTGGAAGGGCAAATCGAGCAGCCGGTAAGGTAGCGGGTGGTAGAGCAGGAACGTAGCTGCGCACACCAGCCCGGCGCTCACGGCATTAATGCCTTCGAGCGAGGCCTTCACCACGCGGTACTGCCGCAACCGGTCCCAGAAACGAATGACGAAGAAGATGAGGAAGGTGCCCGGCAGGAAAATACCCGTCACGCCCACCAGGGCCCCCAGCAGCTGCATATGAGTGCCGCCGGTAGGCCGCATGGCCAGCGCCCCAATGTAGGCCGCTATCGAAAAATTAGGCCCCGGCATGGCTTGCACCAGCCCCAGCCCCGACAGAAACTCCGGCCCCGTGAGGTAGTGCTTAAACTCCACAAACTCGGCGTAGAGCAGCGGCGCCAGCACCTGCCCGCCGCCAAACACCAGGGAGCC
Organism: Hymenobacter properus; assembly: GCF_015694735.1. Classification (GTDB taxonomy): domain Bacteria; phylum Bacteroidota; class Bacteroidia; order Cytophagales; family Hymenobacteraceae; genus Hymenobacter; species Hymenobacter properus. The sequence continues at coordinate 471,075 of NZ_JADQDP010000003.1, forward strand.
GTTGCGGTAGAAATTCTCGAACAAGCGCACCGGCAGCAGACGCGTGTAGTGCCCCAGCAGGGCCGCTCCCGCCAGCGTGCCAAACCACAAAAAAAAGTTAGCCCACTCGATGCGCAGCGGTTTTTTCTCCTGCTCGATGGCGTGCTTGCGGTAGCGCACCGTGGTCACGGCGCCGCCGGCCAGTAGCAGCAGCGGCAGCATCCAGGGCAGTTGGAAAAAGTAGGCCAGCATGGCGGCGGCCACCATCAGGCCTACCGCGGTTTTGGTGTGAATGACCTTTTCGGAAATCTTGTAGGCCGAAAACGCCACGAAGCCCACCGCCACCGGCTGCACAAACTGCACCAGCGCCGCCACCCGCGCGGGGTCGAGGTAGCTGAGGGTGAGGGCCGCCAGCGTCATGAGCACCACGGCGGGCGCGGCCCACACTATCAGCGTGAGGTAGGCCAGGTTAGGCCCGCCCAGCCGGAAGCCGATGACGGTGATGGTTTGCGTAGAAGTAGGCCCCGGCAGCAGCGCGCACAGGGCCTGCAGCTCCAGCAGCTCGGCGGCGCTGATGTAGCGGCGCTTCTCCACCAGCAACCGGAAAAACATGGCCAGGTGCGCCTGCGGCCCGCCAAAGGCCGTGCAGGCCAGCAGGGCCACATCCTTCAAAAAAATAATGCCCCTCACCCGCCGCGTGCGTTGCCCCGAGCGCCGCGGGGGCGGCGTGAGCGACACAGGCGCCGAGGGCGGCGGGGCGGGGTTATTCGTTGGAGGCAGGAGGGTCATGCAGCGCAAAAAAAGAACGTCATGCTAAGCGCAGCCGAAGCATCTCGCGTGGGGTAGTAATCCATTGATTGGATTAGCTACACAAGCGAGATGCTTCGGCTGCGCTCAGCATGACGTTCTTCGTTGTTGTTAGGCTTGCCTTATTTCTTCTTCAAGCCCAGCTCAATCAGGCGCTCGTTCAGGAACTCGCCGGCGGTGATGTCGGCCTCCTTCTTGGGGTTGTCGGGCGTCACGCAGTGGTCCAAAGCGGCCAGGCTCATTTCGGAGCGCGGGTGCATGAAGAAGGGAATGCTGTAGCGCGAGGTGTTCATTTTCTCACGGGGCGGGTTCACCACGCGGTGAATGGTGCTCTTGAGCACGCCGTTGGTGAGGCGCTGCAGCATGTCGCCCACGTTCACCACAATCTGGTCGGGCAGGGCCGTGATGGGAATCCACTTGCCATCGCGGCGCTTCACCTGCAGGCCGTCGGCGCTGGCACCCATCAGCAAGGTAATCAGGTTGATGTCGCCGTGCTCGGCGGCGCGCACGGCGTCGGCCGGCACCGCGTCGGGGTCTTCGATGGGGAAGTAGTGAATGGGACGCAGGATGCTGTTGCCGTGCTTCACCTTGTCGTCGAAGTAGTTTTCGGGCAGGTGCAGGTACAGCGCAATGGCGCGCAGCACGTCCTGGCCGGCGCTTTCCAACGTGCGGTAGGCGCGGAAGGTGCTCTCCTTAAAGGAAGGCACTTCCTCGGGCCAGATGTTGGCCGGGTACTCGTTTTTGATGGGGTCTTCGGTTTCTACTTCCTGGCCCACGTGGTAGAACTCCTTGAGGTCGCCGGTGTTGCGGCCCTTGGCGTGCTCCTTGCCCTTGCTGATGTAGCCGCGCTGGCCGGCCAGTTCGGGGTTTTCGTAGCGCTGCTTGGCGGCGTCGGGCAGTTGGAAGAACGACTGCACGTCGGCGTACAATTGTTTGGTTTGCTCGTCGTTGAGGCCGTGGTTTTTCAGGGCCACGAAGCCAATGTTCTGGTAGGCCTCGCCGAGCTGCTGCACGAAACGGGCCTTACGCTCGGGGTCGCCGGAGCGGAAATCGGCGAGGTCGAGCGAGGGAATTTGGTCAAGAAGTTGGTCTTGCATGGGAAATTTAGGTTTACTTTGAGCCGTCAAGCCCCGCAGTGGCCGTGGGGCAAGGCCGCAAGATAAGAAAAACCCTGAACCGGTCGCCCTGCGTAAGGGGGTTCGGCTTCGGGTCTACCCCTTAAAGTTACTGCTAAACTTTTTTTGAGCTTCTTTTACACCATGAAAACTTCCCATTGGCTGCTGTGCAGCACCCTGACGCTGGCCGCCCTCGCCGGTTGCGAAACAAGCAAGCCGGCCACCGACGTAAGCGCCTCGGCTGGCACGGCCGGTACTACCAACCGCACCAGCACCTCTGGAGAAAGCATGGAGTCGAACGGCATCCGCCTGACGCCTTTTAACGATTCGCCCAAGTTCCCGGAGGCCCAGATGCAGCTGCGCCAGCCCATCGCCAACTCTACTGTACCCAGCGGCGAAGTAACGTTTAACTATCAGATTACCAACTTCCAGCTCACCAAGATGAGCGGCGGCCCGCACATGGCCGAAATGGCCAACTCGATGAAGGGCCAGCACATCCACAACATCGTGGACAACGAGCCCTACACCGCCCACTACGAAACCACCTTCACCAAGGCCATTCCCGATGGCCAGCACGTAGTGCTGTCGTTCCTGTCGCGCTCCTACCATGAGAGCCTCAAGCACCGCGGTGCCTACGACCTGCGCATCATCAACGTGGGCAACGGCGCCAAACCGGCCACGCCCATCATCAACGTGAACGGCCCTAACCTGTTCTACAGCCGCCCCAAAGACACCTACTCCGGTGCCGATGCTAAGCGCGTGATGCTGGATTTCTACCTCGTAAACACCACACTGGAGCCCGGCGGCAACCGCGTGCGCGCCACCATCAACGGCACCGAGTTTATGATTGAGAAGTGGCAGCCTTACATGATGGAAGGATTGCCCGCTGGCGAAAACACCGTGAAGCTGGAGCTGGTAGACGGCAGCGGCACGCTCATCCGAGGCCCGTACAACTCGGTAACGCGCAAATTCACGGTAGCCCCGTAAGCAGCCGCCCGTTATTTTTTTGTTATTGATTTGAGAAAGTCTCTTGGTTCGTCCGGGAGACTTTTTTCAATTCCTGCCGTTTCCGATTCCGGTTCTACCTTGCCCCTCATGCCGTCCGATTCGCTCAATGCTGCCAGTACGCTTGCCTCGCTGCTCACCCGTGAGCACGTGCTGCGCGCCCTGCGCCAGATAGCCCGCGAAGGCCGGACGCTGCCGCCGAGCACCGTGTACGAACTGGTGTACCGGGGCCGCCGCTACCCACCCCGCGCCGTGGCCGAGCTGGCCTACCGGCTGGCCACCGGCAACCCCGCCGCCCGCTGGCCCCGCGCCGCCGGCGCCCCCACCAATGCTCTGCTCGAAGGCCTCGATTTCACCATCAGCACCAAGCGCCCGGTACTCACCTCCGGCTCGGGCCCCGACGGAGAGGAAGTAGCCCGCCAGCAGGCGGAGGACTTGTACACCGGCCTGCCCAAGGAAACCCAGGATGCCACGGCACCCGCCAACGCCGCGGAGCCAGCCGTTCCCTACACGCCGTCGGCTTATACCCGGAAACAGGCACTGGCCGAGTTATTCATTGATGAATCCGCGCTGGATGCGGCGTTGGCCGGCTTGCAGCGCCGCCGCAACCTGCTGCTGCAGGGCCCACCCGGCACGGGCAAGACCTTTCTGGCCCGGCGCCTGGCCTGGCTGCTGCTCGGTGCCCAAGACGAGCGCCGCGTGGAGCTGGTGCAGTTTCACCCCAGCTACGGCTATGAGGATTTCATGCTTGGCTTTCGGCCCGACGCGGAGGGGCACTTCCACTTGGTGCCGGGTGTGCTGCCGCTGCTGTGTCAGCGCGCCGCTGCCGACCCCGACCGCCCTTATTTCCTGCTGATTGATGAGGTGAACCGCGGCAATGTGCCGCGCATTTTTGGCGAGCTCCTGCTGTTGCTCGAAGCTGACAAGCGCGGCCCGGCTCAAGCCCTACGCCTCCCCTACGCCCCGCCGGACGCGCCCCGGTTCTTCGTGCCCGAGAATCTGTATGTCATTGGCACTCTCAATATGGCCGACCGCTCTTTGAGCCCGCTCGACTACGCGCTGCGCCGCCGTTTTGCCTTTGTGGCGCTGGCGCCGCAGTTTGGCGCGCCGCTGCGGCAGTACCTGGCGGCGCGGCAGGTGCCTGCGGCGGTGGTTGAACAGCTCTGCACCCGCATGGCCGCGCTCAACCAAACCATTGCCGACGACCCGGAATTAGGTCCTGATTTTGAAATTGGCCACAGTTATTTCTGCCAGCCACCGGCCGAGCCAACCCAAGCTGCCGCGTGGCTACGGCTGATTTTTGAGCAGGAAATTGGCCCGCTGCTGGCCGACTATTGGCGGGAGCAACCCGCGACTGCGGCGGCGCAATTGCGCACGCTACTGACCTAGAGGCTACTTGGTATGACGCCCGGACCGGGCCGGGCCGGTAGCACGCGTTTTGAGCAGGGCCACCGTGGCCTCGTTGAACTTGGTGCTTAGCGTTACTTCGGCTTCGGTGTAGCCGGCGTAGGAGATGTTGGCCTGCAAGGGGCCAGCTTGCGGGAGTACATCAAAAGAGAACTCGCCAGCGGCATTGGTCACCGTCATTTGGTGGGTGGCGGTGAGTACGACCACTGCGCCCGGCAGCGCCCGCACGCCGTCCACAATTTTGCCAGAGAGCTTAATGGTCTTCACAGGTGATGCTACAGCTACGGCCTTGGCGGTGCGCGTTGCAACCAGCGGGGTTCCCACCTTGCTGCTGTCGGCTACTATGCCCCGAGCCTGAGCGGCCGAAGCAAACAAACCACTTAGCAAGATAACGGCGAGCAACTGACGAAAGAGGGACATGAGAATCGGTGGGTTAATTGAACAATGCAAAGCTACCGCAGCCTTTTAGCGGCTTTTTTGTGCTTCGCCCAACCCGGTATCTCAAACGATTAACACACCCTTTTTCCCAGTCAACAAAAACACATTACGGCTTAAACGCCGTTTGCTATGTTGTCTTCAACCATTCGGTGCCCTTCAGCGCCTTATTGCTTAGGTCTTCTAATCAAAGACCTATCCATCTTTCTGCACTGCCAGCCCACTAGCTGCAATACTGAAATACCACCCTGCCCCTAGCTTCGCCATCCGTGATACCGCTCGCCACGCTCTACTACTTCCTGTGCTACGCCTGGAACCGGCTGCCCGAGCCCGCCGTGCTGCAAGCCACCGAGGCTACGCCGTTTCACCGGCCACTGGGGCTGCTGGCGCAGGTGCTTTTGCACGCCACGCGCCGTTTGCTCAAGTCGGGCCTGCCGCGCACGTTTGAAAACCAAACGGCCGAACTAACCAGCCTGCGCGGCCGCGTGGAGCTAGCGCCTAGCCTGGGGCAGGGCTTGCTGGCGCAGGGCCGGGCGGTGTGCTCGTTTGATGAGTTAACCACTGATTCGCCGCTACACCGCCTGCTGGCCCAAACGCTGGCCGAGCTGGCTCGTGCCACGGACCTGCCCCTGGCTTTGCGGCGCGAGCTGGGCCATGTACGCCGACGGTTGCCCGCCGATGCGCCGATGCCGCCCTCCGCCGCCACTTTCCGGGAGCTGCGGCGGCAGCGGCCCGGCAGCCAGGAAGCCTTTTTGTTGCACGTGTGCGAGCTGGTATGGCTTACGGCCCTACCCGAGCCAGCCGCGAACGGCCGGCGCCGCTTTGCCGACTTCCAGCGCGACGAGGCCCTGATGGCGCGGCTCTTCGAGCAGTTCACCCGCAACTTTTTCCGCCGCGAGCAGCGCCGCTACCGCGTGTACGCCGAAACTATTGCTTGGCAGGCCGAAGCCGCGCTGCCCGACGACCTGGCCCTGCTGCCCACCATGCTCACGGACACGACCCTCGACGCACCCGACCGCAAAATCATTCTCGACACCAAGTACTACGCCGCGGCCCTGCGCCCGCGCTACGACCGGCAGCGCCTCATCTCGCCCCACCTCTACCAGCTTTACGCCTACCTGCAGAACCAGCGCCCTGCCCCCGGCCAGGCCCTCGAAGGGATTCTGCTCTACCCTGCCGCCACCCAGGATGTGGACGTGCGCTACACCCTGGGCGGCCACCCGGTGCGCGTTGTCACCCTCAACCTGCACCAGCCCTGGGCCGGCATTGCGGCCGATTTGCTGGCATTGATTGCCTAATTGCTTTGAGTACAGGGCATAAAAAAACAGCCCGAACGTGGGTTCGGGCTGTTTCCTGATTAAAAGAACTAACTGCTGGCGCAAGACCAGCGGCCAATTACTTCTTCTCTTCGGTCGTGGTGGTCGTGGTGGTGGTGCCAGCAGCAGGAGCCTCGGTGGTAGCAGCAGGAGCAGCAGCACCTTCGGTGGTAGCGCCAGCGGCGGGAGCCGTAGCGTCAGCAGCCGGAGCAGCCATAGCGGTGCTGTCGGTGGTGGTGGTGGTCGAAGTCTCGGTGCTAGCAGCCGGAGTCTCAACGGTGGTTTCTTCGGTCTTCTTCGACTCGCAAGAGGTCAGACCAGCGGTGAGGGCCAGGCCCAGGGCAGCAACTTTGAACAGGTTGTTCATTTTGGGGGTAATTTTGAAAATGGGTTAACTTAAAAACGCCCTTTATTCTGCCCTTTTGAAAAGGTAACCCGGGCTAGAAAAATATTTTTTCGACGGGTTACTTGATACCCGCTTTTGTATTAACCCCCAAAGTGAATGAGCAGGGGCAATCCAACTTCCTCTTCTTTGACTCCTACTGACGATGCGCTGATTGCCGCCATTCGCTCCGGCGATGAGCGGGCGCTGGCCCACCTCTACCGGCTGCACTGGCCTATGGTGTCGCACTTCGTGCTGCAAAACAGCGGCTCCGAAGACGACGCCCAGGACGTGTACCAGGAAGGCGTGATGGTGTTTTATGAAAAAGTACGCGACGGCTCCCTGGAGCTTAGCTGCCAGATTAAAACCTACCTCTACGCCGTGTGCCGCCGCCTGTGGCTGAAGCGCCTCACGAGCAAAAGCCGCTTCGGCGTGCGCCTGCTCGACGACGAGGAGCACGGTCCCTACCTCAACACGGGGGCCGAGGAAGATGTGCTGGCTGCCGAGGAGCAGGACCGCCGTTTCGCTACCATGAGCGAGGCCCTGAACCACCTGGGCGAGCCCTGTCGGTCGCTTTTAGAAGGCTTCTACCTGCACGACAAGTCGATGCAGGACCTCACGGCAGAATTTGGCTACACCAACGCCGACAATGCCAAAAACCAGAAATACAAGTGCCTCGTGCGCCTCAAAAAATTATTCTTTACCCACTATAAAGAAGAGCCAATTTAATGAATAGTATCAAGTATAAGAACTAAGTAGCAAGATGTTAGACGCATTGCCGTTTCCAGCCAAGTCTTGCTACTTGTTACTCGATACTTGCTACTCACAACCAGTACGCTTACCGCTGCCGCTCCCACCGGCAGGCTTACCCCATGATGACTGAAGCAGACTATTACGCCTTATTTGAAGCTTACTCGCACGGCGAGCTGGCCGGCTCCGCCCGCGCCAGCCTCGAAGCGCGCCTGGCGGCCGACCCGGACTTTGCCCTCCGCTACGCCGATTTCAACGAGCTGACCGGCACGCTGCGCGCCTACCGCCAGCGCCAGCAAACGCGCGCCCAGTTGCGCGGCATCCACGCCGCCATGCTGGCCGCCGAGGCCCCGGCTGAAGCCCCTGTGGCCGAAAAAACCAGCCCCCTTACGCACTCCGTGAACCCCATGCTGCGCATTTCGCGCACCGAGCGCAAACTGCGTGAGTTCTGGAACGGGCACCGCGCCACGGTGGGCGTGGCCGCCTCGGTGGCCGTGATGGCCGTGTTTGCCACCCTGCTGGGCCTGGACATCTGGCGCAGCTCAAAGGTGCAGGCGCCGGCCTCCATTCAGTGGATGCGCCGCGAAATCAATAACCTGAAGCAAAACCAGCGGGCCATCAACCGCACCATCCGCCGCATCGACGGCACGGCAGTGGTGCCTCCTATTAATAATGGTAAATTTGGCGGTACGGGCTTTGCCCTGACCTCTGAGGGCTACCTGGTGACGAGCTACCACGTGATTAAGGAAGCCGATTCGCTGCTGGTGGAGGGCCGCGACCGGCAGCGCTACCGCGCCGAGCCGGTGTATTCCGACAAAGCCCACGACCTGGCTATTCTGCGCATCACCGACAAGCGCTTCACCGGCTTCGGCCGCCTGCCCTACACCTTCAAAGCTGGCCAGGCCGACCTCGGCGAGCGGGTGTTTACACTGGGCTACCCGCGCGAAGACGTGGTGTACGGCGAAGGCTCGCTGAGCGCGCGCTCGGGTTTTGAGGGCGACACGGCGGCTTACCAAATCAGCATCCCGGTGAACCCCGGCAACTCGGGCGGCCCGCTGCTCGACGCGCAGGGCAACCTGATTGGCGTCATCAACGCCCGGCAGAACGACCTGGAAGGCACCTCCTTCGCTACCAAGTCGTCGTATCTGGTGCGGCTCGTGGATTCGCTGCGCAACACGCAGCCCGCCACGCCCTACCGCCTGCCCAAGTCGAACCAGCTGACTGGCGCGGCCCGCCCGCAGCAGCTGAAGAAGCTGCAGGACTACGTGTTTGTAGTGAAGGTGTTTGAAAACTAACTCAATACCTCCGCTTTTGCTTACGACAACGGCCCGTTTCTTTTCAGAAGCGGGCCGTTGTGCTGTAATGCCTTTGGGCTGCCTGCGATAGGTCTCCGTCGCTTGTCGCATTGGGCAGACTATTTCACTGCTTAAAAGCGCGCTGCATTATTTTCCACAACCTTAGCCCATCTACTGTAGTATTCAGGCCTTAAAAAGGAAGACTTACTCGTCCCTCTCATTTTCTGCACTCCACTCTCTAAACCTGCACTCCGTGGCTCAAAACCAACAAACCCCGCCCTCCGGAAACGACGTCGCCGGCTCGGCCATTTTCAAGAAATTCCTCAGCACCGCCGAGGGCTACATCAAGCAGCCCACGCGTATGAAAAAGCTGCTGACCGACGCTTACCAGAAAGCCAGCCAGAAGAACGAGGTCGGCACCCTGGCCCACGAAGCCTGGGACACGCTCCAAACCATGTTCCGGCTCATCAAGGCCTCGATTTCGGGCGAGTACACCGGTGTGCCCGGCACCACGGTGGCCGCCGCGGTGGCCGTGCTCATCTATTTCCTGAGCCCCATTGATTTGATTCCGGACTTCATTCCGGTGCTGGGTTTGCTCGACGACGTGGCGCTGGTGGCCTGGTTTTCGACCACGCTGAAGCACGAGATGGACAGATTCCACGAGTGGGAACTGACGCGGCCGGTAGTGGCAGTCAATGCCAACAAAGCCGCTGCCGAAAACGCTGCCGCTTCGATGGGTGGCCTGACGCCTATCAACTACGATGAGGACCGGGCCCAACCCGCCCGCGAATCGGCTAAAAACGCGGGCACCAGCAACAACCCCACTACTGACTCCCGCTCGGGCTCGCCCGCGAGCAACGCTCATTCTTCCTCGCCCCAGCCCGCTGCTGAGTCGGCCAAGCAGCACGGCACGCACCCTGAGTCGGCCACCAATTCCTCCAGCCAGCAGTCGAACACCGACTCTGGTCTGGGCTCACCCGAGAGCAGCAGCGCGGCCCCGGTGCACACACAGGGCGACGACGTGCAGCCTACCGCCGACACCAGCGGCGCCACGGTGCGCACCTGGGAAGGCAGCCGCAACGAAAGCGACGCCGGCCGCCTCGACACCGGCGGCAACGTGCGCTAAGTCAATTGTAACAGAACGCAAAAAGGCCCCGGAACCTGGTTCCGGGGCCTTTTTCAATTCATAGCAACTAATAAGTAATAGCCTGGTAGCGGGCAGCCTTATTAAGCGGCGGCGGCGTGCTCACGCACGTAGCGCACGAAGTCGCCCACGGTGGTGAGGGGCACTTCGTCGGGGATGGTGATGCTGAAGTTGCGCTCCAGTTCGAGGATGATGTCGACGACGTCGAGGGTTTCGAAGCGCAGGTCGCGGGCGAGGCTGGCGGTTTTGCGCACGCGGCTGGCCCGGATGGCCTTGCGCTTGCTGATGATGCGAAAAACCTGCTGCTCGATGCTGGGGGTGTGATGAGCGGTGCTAGTGGATACGTACATAATAGTTGCGAAAAAAGCGGTGAGTCTGCTGAAGGGGCGTTCTGCGGGGAGGCGCCCGTCGGGGTGGGATAAAGCGGTTAGTGCTGCAACAAAAACCGGCCGACGGGCGCCAAAACGCGGAAAATACTAGGCTAGTACAGGCGGCGTAGCCGCCTGTATTTCTTCAGAGTCCACCTCTTGCAAATTGGTTGCAATGGTATCCGGATTTTTTCCGGAAATTTTTCCTTTCAGCGTTTCGCTCAGCAGATACATCACCGGCACCACCAGCAGGGTGATGGCCGTGGCGAACACCAGACCGAAGATGATGGTCCAGGCCAGCGGGCCCCAGAACGTCACCGACTCGCCGCCGATGAAGAAGTGCGGGTTGCCGGAGGCGAACAGCTCGTAGAAGTCGATGTTCAGGCCGATGGCCAGCGGGATGAGGCCCAGCGTGGCGGCGGTGGCCGTCAGAATCACGGGGTTGAGACGGGTGCGGCCGGCCAGCACAATAGCCTCGCGCAGCGGCATGCCCTGCGAGCGCAGAATATCGGTGAATTCGACCAGCAGAATGCCGTTTTTCACCACGATGCCGGCCAGGGCGATGATGCCCACGCCCGTCATCACGATGCTGACGTTCATGCCGGTGATGGCCAGGCCCCAGAACACGCCCGCAATCGAGAACAGCACTTCGGAGAGGATGATGACCGGCTTGCTGAACGAGTTGAATTGCGTGACGAGGATGAGGAAGATGAGCGCCAGAGCGCCCAGGCCGGCCAGCGGCAGGAAGTCGGTGGTTTCCTTCTGGTCTTCCTCGGCGCCGCCCATCTTCACGTTGTAGCCGGCAGGCACAGGGAAGGCTTTGAGAGCCTGCTTCACCTGGGCGGCCACGTCGGGGCCGGTGAAGCCGTTGAGCACGTTCGACGAGATGGTGATGACACGCTTGGTGTCTTTGCGCTTGATGCCGCCGTAGGTGCTGCCGTAGCTCACGGTGGCGATGGACGAGATGGGCACCTGGCGCACGGCGCCGGTGGCGTCGCGGAAGGTAAGCGGGGCATTCACCACGGCGTCTACGTCGTTGCGGTAGGGCTTGGCGTAGCGCACCTGGATGGGGTATTCATCATCCGGGGTTTTGAATTTGCTGGCTTCCGAGCCGTAGATGGCGGTGCGGACTTCCAGGCCAATCTGGCCGGTGCTGATGCCCTCGCGGTTGGCGCGGGTGCGGTCGATGTTGACGGCGATTTCGGGGTTGCGGTCTTCCAGGTTGGAGCGCAGGTCTTCGATGCCGGAGATGTGCAGGGAGTCGACGTAGCGCTCCACTTTCTTGGAGAGCTTGGCCAGGGCGGGGTAGTCGTCGCCGCTCACTTCGATGGCGATGGGCTTCTGCTGGGGCGGGCCGCTGGCCTCCTGGTCTACCGATACCTCGGCGCCCGGGATGCCTTTCACCACCTCGCGGATTTTATCCATGTAGGTGCTGGTGGCGGGGCCTTTGCGGTCACTCAACTCCTTAAAGGCCACGCCCACCTTGCCCATGTGCGACTGCGACACGCCCGAAGCTGTAGCCTCGCTGGGGTCGCCGGCGCCGATGGCCACGTTGGTAATCACCGATTCCACGTCGGGGTTGTTGCGGCCGATGACGCCGTAGATGCGGTTTTCGAGGATGCGCGTCACTGAGTCGGTCACTTCCACGCGGGTGCCCACCGGCATGCGCAGGTAGGTGTAGATGAACTTGGGGTCGCCTTTGGGGAAGAAGTCCACCTTCGGGCCGCGGATGCCTACGGCCACAAACGAGCCGATGAAGACGATAAGCACGCCCACCATCACCAGAGCCGGGTGGCCGATGGCCCAGCGCACCAGGCTAGCGTAGCCATTCTGGAACTTGGGCAGGGCGCGGGTCTGGAACCAGGCAATCATTTTCACCAGCACGTACTTGTCGAGGATGATGAAGCCGGCCAGGGCCAGGCAAAGGTTGCCAAGGAAGTGGCCCAGCAGGCCGGTCGTTACCCCTTCGGGGCTCACTTCGGGCGTTTTGCCCATGGCCATGACGTTGAACAGGATGCCCAACGCCACCAGCACGCCGATGGCAATGAGGAAGCCGCGCGTAGCCTTGGGCTTGCTGTGCAGGTCTTCTTCGAAATGCTCATCGCGGCTCATAAAGCTCACGGCAAACACCGGGTTCATGATGAAGGCTACCACCAGCGACGACATGAGCGTGATGATGAGCGTGACGGGCAGGTAGTACATGAACGAGCCCACGATGCCGGGCCAGAACATGAGCGGCACGAAGGGCGCCACCGTAGTCAGCGTACCGGCCAGTACCGGCACAAACACTTCGCCGGCGGCGAATTTGGCGGCTTTCTCGGTGCTCAGGTTCGGGTGCTCGTGCAGCAGGCGGTGGGTGTTCTCGATGACCACAATGGCGTCGTCCACCACGATGCCCAGCGCCAGCAGGAAGGCGAAGAGCACAATCATGTTCAGCGAGAAATCGAAGCCCGGGATGATGAGGAAGGCCAGGAACATCGAAATCGGCACCGACAAGCCCACGAACATGGCGTTGGTGGTGCCCATGAAGAACAGCAGGATGGCCGTTACGAGCAGGAAGCCGATGATGATGGTGTTGATGAGGTCGTGCAGCGTCACGCGGGTGTCGTTCGAGGTGTCGCCGGTGATGGTGACCTTCAGCTCCTTGGGCAGCGTTTTCTCGGTTTCCTTTACCAGCGCCTTGATTTTGTCGGAGGCATCAATCAGGTTTTCGCCCTGGCGCTTCACCACGTTCAGGGTGATGGCGGGACGGCCGTCGAGGCGGGCGAAGCTTTCGCGGTCCTTGAAGCCGTCGGTCACGGTGGCAATGTCGCCGAGGCGCACGGCGGCGCCGTTGAGGTTTTTCACCTGGATGTCGGCAATGTCCTCGGCGCGGGCGTACTGGCCGGCCACGCGCACGGCGCGTTTCTGGTTGCCCACGTCGATGGAGCCGCCCGACACGGTCAGGTTTTCGCCACCGATGGCGCGCGAAATGTCCGAGAAGCCCAGGCGCGAGGCACGCAGCTTGTTCAGGTCCACATCCACGTTCACCTGCTGGTCGAGGGCACCGATGATGTCGACGCGGGTGATTTCGGGCAGGGCCTCAATCTTGTCCTGGAAGTCGTCGGCGTACTTCTTCAGCTGGGCGGCGGGCAAGTTGCCGCTCAGGTTGACGTACATAATGGGCTGCTCCGAGATGTTAATCTCCTTCACTGTGGGAGCGGTGGGCAGGTCGTTGGGCAGCTCGGTGGCGGCCTTGTCTACGGCGTCCTTGATGAGCTGCTTGGCGTACTGCACGTCCACGCCGGAGTTGAACTCCACGTCCACGATGCAATAGTCCTGGTTCGAGGTGGAGTTGATTTTCTTCACCCCGTTCACACTCTTAATCTCCTTTTCGAGCTGGCGCGTCACCAGGTTCTCGATGTCGGCCGGCGAGGTGCCGGGGTACACCGTGGCCACGATGATGCGCGGAATCACGATGTCGGGGAATTTCTCTTTGCCCAGCTTGATGTAGGCAAAAATCCCCGCTACGCACAGCAGCACCGTGATGATGTAGATGCTGGTTTTGTTATTAATGGACCACGAGGTCGGCCCAAATTCTTTCTCTAAATCTTGCATAGCTTTTCTAGCGTTCTAGTAAAAAGCGTGAGAAATCACAGCCTGCGGGCTGTGTTAGGCCTTGGCGACACTCACCACCTGGCCGTCATTCAAATTCTGGTAGCCGGCCGAAATCACCTGGTCGCCGTTTTTCAGGCCGCTGGTCACTTCAATCTTGCCGTTGTAAGCGTTGCCTGTTTGGATGATGCGCTTCTTGGCCACGGCCTTGCCGCCTTCCTGGCCCACCACGTACACGTAGCTGTTCTGCTCGTCCTTCTGCACCAGGTCCACGGGGATGACGGTGGCGTTCTGGCGGTCGTAGTTCTGGATGCGCACCGTGGCCACCATGTTGGGGCGCAGGTCGGCGGCTTTGCTGCCTTTCAGGCGCAGCTCCACCGTGAAGGTGCGGCTGGTGGCGTTGATGCTGCGGCTCACCACGCGCACCGTGGCGGGGATTTCCTCACCGCCCAGGTCCGGAATGGTTACCACGGCGTTGTCGCCGGCCTTGATGCTGTTGCCGTAGGCTTCCGACACATCGGCCAGGATTTTACCACCCGAGCCGCTGGTCAGGCGCACCACCGGCGAGCCGGGAGCGGCGATTTCGCCCAGCTTGGGCAACACTTCATCCACGGTGCCGCTGAAGGGTGCCATCACATTGTATAGGGAGCGCTGCTGATTGAGGGTGGCCAGGTTGCGCTGCAGGGCCTCGTAGTTATTCTTGGCTTGCAGGTACTGAATTTCGGTGCCAATCTGCTGTTTCCACAGGCCAGCTTGCTTCTCATACACGGTGCGGGCCAGGTCCATGCGAGTGCGCAGCTCGGCAATGTTGGCATCGAGGATGCTGGCATCGATGGTGGCCAGCACCTGGCCTTTGCCCACCCGGTCGCCGCGCTGCACGCGGATGCTGGTGAGCGAGCCGGCGGCGCGGGCGCCCACGGTGGCGTTCTGGTCAAAATCGACGCGGCCTTGCACCTCCAAGTAGCTCTTGAAGCTCTCGGGCTGCACGTTCAGCACCGACACGGGCGTGATGTTGGCTGCGGCGGCTTCGGCCCCGGCGCCGGTTTTGGTCTCCAGCTCGGCAATTTTGGCCTGCGTGGCGGCCTGCTCTTTTTTCAGCTTGGCCAGCTCGGCTTTGGGGTCTTTGCTTTCACCGCCGCAGGAGGCCAGCAGCAGGGTGCTGGCGAGGAATAGCGCGGCGGGTTGGGTTGGGTTGAAACGCATGGGTAAGCAGGTATTTCGGTGTTTTAAAAGAGAAGCGGGCTAAGCCCAGCGTTATTTTTTCACTTGGTTGTACAGCTCGCCAGTAGCCTTGTCGCGGTCGACTTTGGCCACCAGCACGTCGTACACGGCGCCGTAGTAGTTGGTCTGGGCCGAGCGCAGGTCGGTTTCGGCGGTAATCACCTCCAGGTTGGAGCCCACGCCAGCATTGAACTTGATGCGCGTCACGCGGGCCACGTCGGTGGCCAGGTCGAGGTTGGCCTTCTGGTTGTCCAGCACGTCCAGCGCGTTCACCAACGTGGTGCGGCTCTGGGCGTCCTGCAGGTCGATGCTCTGCTTCAGCGTCTCAAACCCGCGCTCCAACGTCTGCTGCTGAATGCGGCTTTGCTGCACCAGGTACTTGCGGCGGAAGCCGTCGAACACGGGCACCTGCAACGTCAGGCCCACGTTACCGAAGCCAAACCAATTCTGGTTGGGAAAGCCGTTGCCGCTACGCGAATCCGGCCCACGGAAGGCAAACAGGTCGCTCATCGTCTTGGCCGAGCCGGTGAAGCCGTAGGCACCGGTCAGCAGCAGGCGCGGATAGGCACCGGCCTGGCGGTTGCGTAGGTCGAGGCCGGCCAGGGCCTGCTGGGTTTCCAAGGTCGAAAACTCGATGCGGTTGTTATAGTTAAAGGCGCCGAGGGCGGCCGGGGCCAAGCCGCCCGCGAGAGCTGTTTGCTGGTCGAGGCGGCTTTGGGTAGCGGGGTCGGTACCCGTGGCGGGGGCAGGGGCGGTGGGCACATTGCCCGCGCCGGCCCCGCCGACACTGAAGCTGGCCACGCCGAGGCGCTGGCGCAGGGCGCCGGCGTCCACCACGGCCGCGCTGAGCGAATCCGTCAGCTGCACAGCCTGTTGCTGCGGCAGGCCCATCTGAAATTTCAGCAACGCCACGCTCAGCTCGGTGAGGCGCTGGGCTTTCTGCTGCTCCACCACCAGGTTGTTGCGCTGCACGCGCAGCCGGTCCACGTCGAGCTTCTCGGCAAAACCGGCCTTGAAGGTCTGGTTGGTCTGGTAGAGCACCGTGTCGAGGCGCTGCACGTTGCGGGCCAGCAGCGCGAGGCGCGAGCGGGCCACCAGCGTGCTGTAGTAAGCCTTGCTCACTTGCTCCACCACGTCGATTTCGGCCTGCTGGGTTTGCTTTTTAGCCAGCTCAGTGTAAACCTTAGCGGCCTTCAGGCCAATTAAGTACGAACCATCAAACAGTAGCTGCGACACCGAGGCGCTGGCGTTGCCGGCGTACTGCAGGCCGAAGGCGAAAGCCTGCGGCGGCACCGGTTCGGAGGGCAGCGAAATGGGCTTGATGTTCACCGTCTGGCCGGCCTGCGCGGCCGCGATGTCGGCCGCCGTCAGCGGCGTAGCCGACGAGCCACCGCCTAGGGCGCCGAAGTCAACCAGCGACTTTTGCAGCTTCAGGTTGTCGGTGACCGTAGCGCCTACATTCACCTGCGGCAGGCCGGCGCTCTTGATTTCGCCCACGCGGGCGGCCGCCGTGGCCTCGCCCAAACGGGTGGCCAGCAAGGTCGACTTATTCTGAATGGCGTAGCTCACGGCCTGTTGCAGGCTCAGCGGCATGGTGCCCGTGGTGGGCGGGGCCGCCGGCATCGCCGCGGGCGAAGACTGGGCAAGCAGCGCCTGCGGCACGGCCGCGCTCAGGGCAGCCGCCAGCAGGAATCTGGTTGGAAACAGCATGTTCATAAACAGCTAAAAAAGAAACGGGTAAGCAGAGAAAGGTTATTCAGCCTCGGTGATGTGCCGGTACTCGTTGATGAGCTTGTGCCCCTTGAGGGTGGCCACGCCCAACAGGAAATGCTCGTCGAACACCCGGTTCACGCGCACCGGACTGAACTGTGAGGACGGGTACAGCTCGGAGTCGAAGGCCAGCTCAATCTGGGCCAGGTTGAGGCGGGCCAGCACCTCCACGTCGAGGTCGGGCCGGAACAGGCCCTCGGCCATGCCCCGGCGCAGGTTCTGGATTATCTGGGCCAGGATGAAGGTGTTTTTGTGGGCCCGAAACAGCTCCCAGGCCGCCGGGTGGTACTTCTTCATGTCGTTGAAGATGCTGGGGTGGATGTCGGCAAACTGCTCGTCGGCCCACTTGGCCAGCATCAGCATTTCCTCGATGGCGTTGGTCGCTTTGCTGGCTACGCCGGCGCATTCACCTTGCACCCCGTTCAGGTGGTTGGTAATGCCGGCCATCACAATCTGGTCCTTGTTTTCGAACCATTTGTAAAGGGTCTTTTTCGACATGGCCATATCGGCGGCGATGTCGTCCATGCTCACGCTTTTGATGCCGTTACGCAGGAAAAGCTTTTGGGCGTGGTTCAGGATTCGGTCTTTGATTTCCATAATTGACGCCGCAAAGATACAATGGAAACTTTCAATGTACCCAAAGTTTCCAACGCATTTTTACGGTCTGCAACCAGTGCAAGGCCTTTTTGCGCAGGTCAAGACGCAGATGCCCCGCGTTTACTTTAGCCCGAGCCGAAAAAAAGTGCGCGGCTGGCTGCATAGACAACTAATTTAGTTGGCAATGCAAAGCTAATATATTTAGCTTAATAGCATAAGTAAATGACATTATTTATTTGTGAAGCTGCCCCGGCGCGCTTGTGCAACAGAAGTGCTGGATGCGGGTACTTTTGCGCCGGGCCGCGGTGGCCCGTTTGCATTTGCTGCTTATGAAAATCCGGACCGGCTTCGGCTACGACGTTCACCAACTGCAGGAGGGCCTGCCCTTCTGGCTGGGCGGCATTGAGGTGCCCCACACCCACGGCGCCCTCGGCCACTCCGACGCCGATGTGCTCATCCACGTCATCTGCGACGCGCTGCTGGGCGCCGCTAACCTGCGCGACATCGGTTTCCACTTCCCCGACACCGACCCGCAGTACAAGGGCATCGACTCGAAGAAGCTGCTGGCGGGCGTGATGCGCCTGTTGCGCGAACGTGGCTACGAGGTGGGCAACGTGGATTCGACCATCTGCCTGGAGCGCCCCAAAATCAACCCGCACATCCCGGAAATGCAGCGCGTGCTGGCGGCCGTGATGGGCGTGGCCGAAGAAGATATTTCCATCAAAGCAACCACCACCGAAAAACTGGGTTTTGTGGGCCGGCAGGAAGGAGTGGCGGCCTACGCCAGCGTGCTGATTGTGAAATCGTAGTTTAAACTCCGTAACTGAAAAATGCCGTCATGCAGAGCGCAGCGAAGCATCTCGCGTGCAGCTGTAAATCAATCGAAAGAATTTAGTGGCGGCACGCGAGATGCTTCGCTGCGCTCTGCATGACGGCCTTTAAAACTCATTCCCACCACAACTTATAAGATGAAGCAAACCCCTCTCCTGCTGGCCTTTCTGGCCCTGGCCAGCGCTGCCCCGGCCTATGCGCAGGGCAAGGTCAAAGTGAAGACCAAAGGCGGCGTGACGGCGCCCGCCAAAACCAAAATCAAAGACGATAAAGCCGCTCCCGCCACGCAGCCCGTGGCCGAGGACTGGAGCGTGAAATACGCCGACCTCGTGAATGCCGAACGCCTACGCAAGCACCTGGGCGTGCTGGCCTCCGATGAGTACGAGGGCCGCGAAACGGGCATGAAGGGCCAGCACATGGCCGCCGCCTACGTGGCCGAGCAGTTCAAAAACGCCGGCCTGACCGGCCCCGTGACCACCGGCACCGACCCTTACCTGCAACAGTTCAATGTGGAGCAGGTGAGCTGGGCCGACGGCGCCAGCCTGAAAGTGGGCAAAACCAGCTACGCTTGGCTGACGGACTTCTATGGCACCGGCGACTCGCCCTTCGCCACCGAAACCACCGTGACGCCCGTGTTCGTGGGCTACGGCATTGAGCAGCCCGGCTACTCCGACTACGCCGGTCTCGACGTAGCGGGCAAGGACCTACTCATTATGCAAGGCGAGCCCACCGGCGACGGCGGCAAAGCCTTGCTGAGTGCCGATGGGTCGCCTTCGAAATGGGGCAACGACCGCACCAAGGTGCAGCTGGCCACCCAGAAAGGTGCCCGCTCGGTATTTTTCGTGAGCTTCAACCCGACCAGCAACTTCGCCAAGCAGACGGCCCGCCTGGCGCCCTACATTAGCCGCCCGTCGGTGGCGATGATGAGCGAAGGGCAGAAACCGAGCCGCGTGCCGACGTTCGCCATTTCGCCGGCCGTGGGCCTGGCTTTGCTGGGCACCAAGGATGCGGCCATGCAGACCTACCTGGCCAAAATCAATAGCACCAAACAGCCGGTGAAATCGGATTTCAAGGTGAAGCCGATGCAGATTAAGGCCGAGCGCAAGCGCACGCCGCTGGGCACGGAAAACGCGCTGGGCTTCATTGAGGGCACCGATAAGAAAGAGGACATCATCGTGATTTCGGCCCACCACGACCACCTGGGCATTCAGGATGGCAAGGTATTCAACGGGGCCGATGACGACGGCTCAGGCACGTCGGCCATTGTGTCGATGGCCGAGGCATTTGCCCAAGCCAAGAAAGAAGGCCACGGTCCGCGTCGCAGCCTGCTCTTCCTGAGCGTGACGGGCGAGGAAAAGGGCCTGTTTGGCTCGGAGTACTACTCCAAGCACCCCATTTTCCCGCTGGCCCAAACCGAGGCCGACCTGAACGTGGACATGATAGGCCGCACCGACGTGGAGCACGAGGGCAAGCCCGACTACGTATACGTTATCGGCTCCGACAAGCTGGCGTCGGAGCTGAAGGTGATTCTGGAAGCCGAGAACAAGCAGTACAGCAACCTCGACCTGGATTACCGCTTCGACGACCCGGCCGACCCGAACCGCTTTTACTACCGCTCCGACCACTACAACTTCGCGGTGAACAAGGTACCGGTGGCCTTCTTCTTCAATGGCGTGCACGCCGACTACCACAAGGAAACCGACGAAATCAGCAAAATCGAGTTTCCGAAGATGGAGAAGCGCGCCAAGCTGGTGTTTCACCTGGCCTGGGAGCTGGCCAACCGCGACGGGCGCATTGTGGTTGATTCGAACAAACCGTAGTTAGCGCCTCATGGTGTGAACGTTTAGAACGTCATGCCGAGCGCAGCCGAAGCATCTCTACCGCGCCGTTTGTCATGCTGACGAAGGAAGCATCTTATCACCGCAGGACGACAGTCGTTCTTACTTGATAAGGTCCTTCGCTTTGCTCAGGATGACAGACGGCGCGGTAGAGATGCTTCGGCTGCGCTCTGCATGACGTTCTCTGTTAATTTCAAGTACTGAACTATCCGGGTGAAGCCCATTTCACCTGCCCGACCGCATGAAAGTAAAAGCCGACCAGTTCCAGCTCGATTCCGAAGCCAAAGCCTTCGACCGCGAGCACCGCCGCAAAATCCGCTTCAATATCGGCAAGTACGACGCGGCCGTGAGCGCCGGCATGAAGCTGTATGAGCAGCACGAGCTGGCCCGCGACCGGGGCGCCTACCTCAAGGCCACCGTGCTGGAAAAGCTGGACGAGTACCTGCTGCAGTTCGAAACCGCTTTCACGGCCCGCGGCGGCCGCGTGATATGGGCGCGCGACGCGGCCGAGGCCCTGGCCGAAATTGGCAAGCTGACGGCGGCGCGCCACACCAAAACGGTGGTGAAGGCCAAGAGCATGACCACCGAGGAAATTCACCTGAACAAGTACCTCGCTACTCAAGGCATTGAGTCGGTGGAGACGGACCTGGGCGAATACATAGTGCAGCTGAATGGGGAGCGGCCCTACCACATTGTGACGCCGGCCATGCACCTGAGCAAGGCCGACATCGCCGACATCTTCGTGAAGCACCTCGGCATCGAGCCCACCGACGACGCGCAAAAGCTGGTGCTCACGGCCCGGCATTTGCTGCGCAACAAGTACACCAGCGCCGAAGTGGGCGTGACGGGCGGCAACTTCCTCATTGCGAAAGAAGGCGCCATTGCCGTGACCGAGAACGAGGGCAACGCTCGCCTCTCGGCCACTTTCCCGAAGCTGCACATTGCGGTGGTGGGCATTGAGAAAGTGATTCCGCAGCTCACCGACTTGGACTTGTTTTGGCCCTTGCTGAGCACCAGCGGCACGGGGCAGCAGGTCACAGTTTATAATACTGTGTATTTCGGACCGCGCCAGGCCCACGAGGTGGACGGGCCCGAAGAAATGGTGGTTATCCTGCTCGACAACGGCCGCACCAACCTGCTGGCCCAACCCGACAAGCGCGCCGCTCTGCGCTGCATCCGCTGCGGCGCCTGCCTCAACGTGTGCCCGGTGTACAAGAACATCGGCGGGCACACCTACGAAACCACCTATTCCGGCCCCATCGGCTCGGTCATCAGCCCGCACCTGAGCGGCTTGCCCGAGCACAAGCACCTGAGCTACGCCAGCAGCCTGTGTGGCGCCTGCACCTCGGTGTGCCCCGTGCGCATTCCGCTGCACAATCTGTTGCTGCTCAACCGCAAGCAGAGCGTGGAGGAAGGCTACGCGCCCACCGAAGAAAAGCTCGCCATTGGCCTGTGGAAGTGGAGCATGCAGCACCGCTGGGCGCTCGATATTCTGCCCGCCAAGGTGAAGGACTGGAGCCTGGGCCGCCTGCTGGGTCAGGTGGGCTGGAGCAAGCGCCGCGAGGCCCTGCACATCGGCGGGCCCTCGTTCCGGGAGCTGTGGCAGCAGCGGCAGCCCCCGCGCTAGGCCAGGTAATCCGCTGAATGGTCGGCGGTTTGAGGCACTTGTCCGTATCAGGGTTTTTGCTTCAGTATGTCGGACTTCCTGTTTGGAGCTTTGCGCGTGGTGACGGCGCTGGGCGGCGCGATGCTCGTTATCACCACGTTATCGGCGGCTATTCGCTCGTTTGTGCTGCCGCGCAATGAGGTGGTGCGGCTGAACGTGTGGGTGTTCATGGGCATCAGGGTGGTGTTCGACCTGGCCGCCAAGCTGGCCAATTCCTACGAGCGACGCGACAAAATCATGGCCCACTACGCCCCGGTGGCCCTGGTGGCTTTGCCCGTGGTGTGGGAAGCGCTGGTGAGCTTCGGCTACACCGGCATGTACTGGGCCGTGGGCGAAGGCAGTTGGCTGCACTGCTACCAGCTGAGTGGCAGCTCCTTGCTCACGCTGGGCACCATTGATGACTTCAGCGTGGTGGGCGGCATCCTTACTTATTCCGAAGCCACGCTGGGGCTGCTGCTGCTCACGCTGCTTCTTTCTTACCTGCCTACCATTTACCAGGCTTTTGCCCGGCGCGAAACCACCGTGGCCCTGCTCGAACTGCGGGCCGGCACGCCGCCCACCGCCGCCTGCCTGCTGGGTTGGCTCAACCACGACGGCTCAGTGCAGAACGACGACGCGCAGTGGGCTGCCTGGGAGCAATGGTTTGTCGAGATTGAGGAAAGCCACACCTCGCTGCCCATCCTCTCGTTTTTCCGCTCGCCGCAGCCGGGCCGCTCCTGGGTGACGGCCGGCGGGCTGATTCTGGACGCGGCCGCGCTGCTCTTCGCCGCCGTCGACGTTCCCCGGCCCCGGCAGGCCGAAACCACCTTCAAAGCCGGCTGCTTGGCCCTGAACCGGGTATACCGTTTCTTTAACGCCAAAGCCGGCGCCGAACCCAGCAGCTTGCTGCCCGCCGACAATGATGAGGCCCCCCACCGCGCCGACTTCGACGAGGCCTGCCAGCTGCTGGCCGACAAGGGCCTGCGCCTGTGCGAAGACCGGGCGGCGGCCTGGGCGCAATACCAGGAACTGCGCAGCCGCTATCAGCCGGCGCTGGAATTCCTGAGCCGCATTATGATGGCGCCGGCGCGTCAGTCGGCGGTTTAGGGGCGGGCAGCTAAGGCGCTAACCGGCACAGAAATAGCGGGTCCGCGTGCGTTGCTAAAGTTCGCAATATGTACGAACTTTGTTACCTCTCTGCCTCTACCCCCGGCATTTTAATGAGAGGCTGTTTTGGCTGCGCCATCCTCGGGCGCGGCCGGGGCGATGACCGGTCTTCGGGCCACCCCCCTTTCCAGACTACGGATTGGCCTTCGGGCCGGTGCGCTGGGCTCGTTTGGGCCCAGCCAATGCTTCTTTTTTGCTTTTTCCAACCCAATTCCCACATCGTTCTTATGCAGTTTTCTTTACCCGCTTTCTCTTTCCTTCGCCCCATGCGCACCTGGTGGCCGCTGCTCGGCCTGGTACTGTTGCTGGCGGCCGGACCGGCTCAGGCCGACACCGGCATTTTTGAAGGCTACGTGTTTCTCAACATCAACAACGGCGGCACGAATACCTACGACCTCAACCCTTCAACCCAGACTACCTCTTACGATTTTGTGGGTCCCAGCCTGGGCACGGTGGTGCAGGGCCAGTCCTTGGTGTTTGTGGGCGGGCAGCTCAAAACATACAAGAACAGCGGCTGCAACGTGCTGAACGCCCACCTCTACTACCGCGTGTATAGCACCAGCGGCGGCACGCCCGGCAGCTTCACGCAGGTGAACTTGCCTTTCGACACCAACCTGACGGGTGGCGACCAGCAATGGAGCCGCTTCAACAACACGGCCGATGTGGCGGCCGGTCTGGCTCCGGGCACTTACACCCTGGAAGTGTACGGCGATTCGGACTACGACCAGTGCGGCAATGGCACTCGCTATTATTCCAACAACAGCAACAACTACCAAGGCAGCTTCACCGTGACGGCTCCCGGTCCGGGCCCGCTGCCCGTGGAACTGACCACCTTCGAGGCCACCCGCCAGGGCGCCAATACTTCGCTGAAGTGGGCTACAGCTTCGGAGAAAAACAACCGGGGCTTTGAGGTGCAGGTGAGCACCAACGGGCAGGACTTCCACGCGCTGGGCTTTGTGGCCGGCGCGGGCAGCAGCACGGTGGCCCACCAATACCAGTTTGTTGATGCCGAAAAGGACAAAGCCGGCCGGCGCTACTACCGCCTGCGCCAGCAAGATGCCGACGGCAGCGCCACCTACTCGCCCGTACGCGCTGTGGCATTTGCCGAAGTGGAGGCGCTGAGCGCCGTGCCCCAGCCTTTTGCCACAGAGGTGACCATTGCCTTGCGCGCGGCGCAGGCGCAAGCCGGCGCACTGCTCACGCTCACCGACGCCGCCGGCCGCCGGGTACTCGTTAGGTCGCTCGACCTGACCGCTGGCAATAACCAGGTGCCAATCAATGATTTGGGCGCCTTGCCAGCGGGGCTATACGTGCTGCAGGTAGCGCTGACCGACCAGCCGGTGCGGCTGCGCGTGATTAAGCAATAAGCGGCCATCGGCCTGGGTGAGCTAAAGAAAGCTCCGGCGTGGCAAGCCATTTTTTTTTGGCTTGTGGGCCAATATGCCCCTATAAAACAGCAACACCTTGAAATAATGACTAATTTACGCCGCTATTGTCCTTTGTAACTTTTCGATTACCCATTTTCAATTTTCTCTTTTTCAAACACACTCACTTTCCCACCTATTTCCAAACCTCTATGCATACACATTTTCTAAGGCACCGGCTGGGTCGGTGGCTGGCAGTGACGCTTTTGGCGTTGCTGAGCGCCACTTCGGCGCACGCGCAGCTCACCGGCGCGAAGGCCATTCCGGGCGACTACACGTCCGTGGCGGCGGCCATCACCGCCCTCAACGCCGGGGGCGTGGGCGCGGGCGGCGTCACGTTCAACATCGCGGCGGGCTACACCGAAACGTTCGCCTCGCCCACGGCCGGCGCCATCACGGCGACGGGCACGGCGGCCAACCCCATCGTGTTTCAGCGGGCGGGCACGGGCGCACGGCCGGTTATCACGGCCGGCGTGGGCACCTCCACCAGCTTTGATGCCATCATCAGCCTGGCGGGGTCCGACTACGTGACGTTTGACGGGCTGGAGCTGGCCGAAAATGCGGCCAACACCACGGCCACGACGCAGATGGAATTCGGCTTTGCCCTGTTCCGCCCCTCGCCCACCGATGGCTGCCAGAACAACATCATCCGCAACTGCGTGGTGACGCTGAACAAAACCAACACGGGCACCTTCGGCATCTACGGGGCAGCTTCGGCGCCGGCTTCTTCCACGTCGGTGGCGGCCTCAGCACCCTCCGGCGCCCACTCCAACAACAAGGTGGACGGCAACATCATCACCAACACGGCGACGGGCATGTACTTCACGGCCTCGACTTCGACGACGCAGGCCAACTACGACACGAGCAACGAAATTGGGGTGATTACCCCCAACCAAGTATACAACTTCGGCACCACGGCCACGGGCTGGGGCATTGGGGGCAACTACCAGAGCGCCTTCAAGGTGGTGAACAACGTGGTGAACAACACGCTGAACTACGCCGGCGGCACCACGTCGGCCGTGGCTGCCAGCACCGTCACCAGCACCTTGCGCGGCATCTACGGCAATGCCTGCCCCTCGGCCAACATCGACATCACGGGCAACACCGTGACCCTGGCCAGCGGCGGCACCACTTCGCTGATGACGGGCATCGACAACGGCATCGGCAGCACGCCTGCTTCGAACACGGTCAACATCACGGGCAATACCGTGACGATGACCTACGCCACGGCCACCACGGCCACCATCACGGGCATTACCAACTCGGGAGGGGCGGCCACGGTGAACATCACCGGCAACACGGTGCAGAACTCGACGGCAGCGGCTGCCACCACGGCCCCGTTCCTCGGCATCACCTCGTCGGCCGGTTCGGCCATCAACCTGAACAACAACACGGTGAGCAACAACGTCATTGCCGGCACCGGCACTATGACGCTGATTTCGTCGAGCCTGGTGGCGGCCGCTTCGCCGGTTAGCATCAGCAACAACACCATCACCAACAACAGCAAAACGCCCACCGGCACCTCATCCAGCGCCACGCTGCTGGGCATCACGCTGGGCTCGGCCCTGACCACCATCACCGGCAACACCATCACTAACAACAGCATCGTGACGGCGGGCTCCTCCACCACGGCGGGCACGCTGGTGGGCATCAACAGTTCGGCTAGCTCCACGACCAGCGAGAACCTGTCGAACAACGTAGTAACAGGCCTGAGCATCAGCGGTACCAGCACGGCCACTACGCACGTGCTGCGCGGCATCCTGACGGCCTCCAACGGCTCGAGCGACGTGCAGACGCTGAACCAGAACACCATCGGCGGCTTAGCCATTGCCTCAGGCAGCGGCACAGTTACGGGCATTTCGGTGCCCAACGGCGGTGGCACGGGCAGCCTGCTCTCGCGCAACAAAATCTACGACCTGAGCGCCACCGGCGCGGCTGGCAGCGTCACGGGCCTGCTGATTTCGGCCGGCGGCACCTACGCCGTGGCCAACAACCTCATCGGCGACCTGCGGGCGCCCGCGGCCACCGGCCTGCTGGCCGTGACCGGCCTGAACGTGGCCGGCGGCACCGCCGTCAACGCCTACTTCAACACTCTCTACCTGAACGCCAGCAGCACGGGCGCCACCTTCGGCACCTCGGGCGTGTACCTGAACTCGACCACGACCACGCTGGACCTGCGCAACAACATCGTGGTGAACACGAGCACGGCTGCGGGCACGGGCGGCTACACCGTGGCCTTCCGCCGCACGAGCGGCACGGCCGGCACGGTGCCGAGCAACTACGCCACCACGTCGAACAACAACCTGTTCTACGCCGGCACGCCTTCGGCCACGAACCTGATTTACGTGGAAGGCACCACCACGGCCACCAACGCCCAGCAAACCCTGGCGGCTTATAAAGCCTTCATGGTGAACCGCGACCAGCAAGCCGTGACCGAAAACCCGCCGTTTGCCAGCACCACCGGCACGGCGAGCAACTTCCTGCACATCGCCACGGGCACGGCCACGCAGGTGGAAAGCGCCGCCCTACCCATCAGCGGCTTTACCACCGACTTCGACGGCGACACCCGCAACGCCAGCACGCCCGACATCGGGGCCGATGAGGGCGCCTTTACCCCGCTGGACCTGACGGGCCCGGTTATCACGCTCACGCCCCTGACTGCCACGGCCAGCACGGCCAACCGCACGCTGGTGGCCACCATCTCCGACCCCAGCGGCGTTTCGACCACCACGGCACCGCGGCTGTTCTACCGTAAAGGCACCAGCGGAACGTTCACCTCGGCGCTGGCCACCAGCACCAGCGGCAGCTCCTACACCTTCACGCTTGACTACGCCGCACTGGGCGGGGTAACCGCCGGCGACGTCATTCAATACTACGTGGTGGCGCAGGACGTGCCGGGCAACGTGTCGTCGAACCCCTCGGGGGGCACCTACTCCACCAACCCGGGGTCGGTGTACCAATACACCATCCTGCAGGGCCTGAGCGGCGTGTACTACGTGGGCACCAGCACCTCGCCCAACCCGGCCCGCACGTACGCCACCCTGACTGCTGCGGCCAATGCTTACTCGACCAGCGGCCTGACCGGGGCGGTTACCTTCCTGCTGCTCGACAACGCCTACTCGGCCGCTACGGGCGAAACCTTTCCCGTTGCCTTCTTCAACAACCCCGACGCCAGCGCTACCAACTCGCTGCTCATTAAGCCCAACACGGGTGCTACCCCGGTAGTGACGGCGGCAGGCAGCGTGCTGGTGCTGGCCAGCACCCGCTACGTGACCATCGACGGCTCGAACACGGCCAACGGCACCACGCGAGACCTGACGCTAACCAATACCACGCAGACGGCCAGCACCTACAGCCTGGGCCTGCTTTCGCAAACCGGCCAGGCCCAGGCCAACCAGTTTGCTACCATTCGCAACGTGAACGCCGTGGGCGGCGGGGCGACGACCAACGCAACCGTGGGCATTGCCATAGGCGGCGCCGACAACGACAACGTGACGCTGCAAAACAACAGCGTGCAAGGCGTGACGACCGGCATTCAGGCCTTCGGCTCGACCAACACCTCGGCAGGTGGGCTGGACAACCTGCTCATCACGGGCAACGTGGTGGGGCCGACGACGGCCGCTGCCGGGGCCAACATCAACCAGTACGGCATTGTGGTGGCCAGCGCCCTGAGCCCGGTGGTGAGCCGCAACGAGGTGCAAAACATCGTGAACCCCACCGCTTCGTTCTCCGCGAACATGACCGGCATTCTCATGCAGGACGTGCAAACCGGCGTGGTGACCCGCAACACGGTGCACAACCTGAACTACAATGGCACGAGCACCGCGAAGCTTTACGGCATCTCGACGCAAGTTTCGACGAGCAGCTTCAACACCGCCGCCACGCCCTCGGCCATCCGCTTCGACAACAACCTGGTGTATGCCCTGAACTCGACGGCCACCAGCGCCTCGTGGAACACCAGCGGCATCAACAACAACGGTGGCTACGGCGACCAATA
The DNA here is from genome assembly GCF_015694735.1 of Hymenobacter properus. Classification (GTDB taxonomy): domain Bacteria; phylum Bacteroidota; class Bacteroidia; order Cytophagales; family Hymenobacteraceae; genus Hymenobacter; species Hymenobacter properus. Next base: position 499,162 of record NZ_JADQDP010000003.1, read on the forward strand.
CTACTACAACACGGTGTACCTGAGCGGCCAGCTCAGCACCGGCACGGCCGGCTCGGCCGCGTTCAGCAACGGCAACGGCATCACCAGCACCGCCGCGGCTAACATTGACGTGCGCAACAACATTTTCAGCATCATCGGCGGCACGGGCGTGGCTAGCACGCCGCTCTACGCGCACTACACCACGCTGACCAGCTACACCGGCAGCACCCTGAACTACAACGACCTGTACGTGACCGTGGGCGGCACCAACGGCGTGGCCCGCATCGGCCGCATCAACGGCACCGACGCTACTACTCTGGCCGACTGGCGCACGGCCACCGGCCAGGAAGCCAACTCGGTGAGCGCCGACCCGGCCTTTGTGCAGGTGAGCACCACGCCCTACGACCTGCACCCCAGCGCCACGGCCATCAACAACGTGGCCACGCCCATTGCGGCCGTCACGGTGGACTACACGGGTGCGGCTCGTGGTACGACGCCCGACATCGGCGCCTACGAATTCACCCCCGCCACCAACGACCTGAAGCCTGCCGCACTGGTGGGCCCGAGCGCCACGGGCTGCTACGGCGCGGCCGAGCCCGTTATCGTGCAGGTGCAAAACAACGGCACTTCGGTGCTGAACTTTGCCACGGCGCCTGCTACCGTAACGGTAGTGGTGACGCTGCCGGGTGGCACTACCCAGACCTTCACGACTACCCTGAGCACCGGCACCCTGGCCGGCGGCGCCACGCAGAACATTACCCTGCCGGGCACGCTGAACATGACGGCGGTGGGCACCTACTCGTTCGCCATCACCGGCACGGTGCAGGGCGACGGCAACACCGCCAACGACAACCTAACGGCCACCCGCACGGTGGTGGGCGTGGCCACGCAGCCGCAGCTCGTCACCTTCACCGGCTTCACGGGTTCGAACCTGAGCACGGCGTTCCCGGGCTGGACGGAAGCCAGCGGCGCCACCCTGCCCGCCGGCACCACGTCGTCGTGGGTTTCCACGACAGGTGTGGGCGGCGCGAACAACACGACAGCCAAAATCAACTTGTTCAGCACGGGCAAGAACGAGTGGATTGTATCGCCCAAGTTCCTGGCCACCAACTCCACGGTGCTCACGTTTGACGCCGGCCTGACCGACTACAACGCCGCTACGGCCGACCCGGCTGGTATGACCGGCACCGACGACTTCGTGGAAGTGCGCATCTCGACGGACTGCGGCGCCACCTTCGCCCGCATCCCGGCTTTCGCGCAGTTCAACGCGGCCAACCAGCCCAGCAACGGCAGCCTGACCAACTACTCCATCAACCTGGGCGCCTACGCCGGGCAGCAAATCATCCTCGGCTTCTTCGCTTCGGAAGGCACCGTGGATGACACCCCGGACTACGACTTCCACCTCGACAACATCAACGTAAACAGCCCGCTGCCCATCGACTTGACGCCGGTGGCGCTGGTAACGCCCACCGCTACGCAGGCGTGCTACAGCAACGCCGAAACTGTGAGCGTGAGCGTGCGCAACTTCGGCACCCAGACGCTGGACTTCGCCGTGAACCCCGCCACCGTGACGGCCGTGGTGACCACGCCCAGCGGCTCGCAGACCCTGACGGGCACGGTGAGCAGCGGCACGCTGGCTCCGAACGCCTTGCAAACCGTGACGCTGACCCCTACGCTGAACATGGCGGCCGTGGGTACTTACTCGTTCGCCATCACGGCCACCGTGACCGGCGACCAGGTAACCAGCAACGACGTACTGGCCACTGTGACGCGCACTGTGGCCGCCCCGGTAGCCGGCACCGTCTCGACGCCCATCAACTCGCTCTGCATCAGCGGCACGACCACCCTGACGCTGACTGGTGCCGCCAACGGCAACATCCAGTGGCAGCAGTCGACCGACAACACGACCTTCACCGACATCAGCGGCGCCACCTCGGCTACGTTCACCACGCCGGTGCTCACCAGCACCACCTATTTCCGGGCTCAGGTGCGGTGCGGCACCCAAACCGCTACCAGCAACGTGAGCACCATCACGGTGAACAACCCGCTGGTGACGGCAACGAACACGCCGGTTAGCGTATGCTCGGGCAGTACGGCCACCCTGACGGCCACGGCCAGCACGGGAGCTAACATCCGCTTCTTCAGCACCGCCACGGGCGGCACGCCTTTGGCCACGACCACGCCCGGCACCTACACCACGCCGGCCCTCACGGCCAATACCACCTACTACGCCGAAGCCTTCACGGGCAGCCCCAGCGTGGCCGGCCTGGCCGACAACAACGCCAGCAATGGCACCTACTCGCAGTCGACTGCCACGGACTACCCCTTGGGCTTTGCCGTAACGCAGGCCGGCATACTGACTTCGGTTGATGTGTACCCGACTGCAGCCGGCGCCCTCACCATCCGGCTGTACAGCGTGAGTGGTTCGCAGCCTGCGGGCACCTCCACGGCCGTAGCCGGCAGCGACGTGACCATCACGGTGACGGCCGCGCAAGTGGGCACCCGCGTAACGGTACCGCTGAACTACGTCCTGACCCCGGGCGACTACAAGCTGTCGAACTTCGCCGGCGGCCTGGGCCGCTTCAGCACCTACTCGGGTACCTACCCGCTGAACTCGGCTGATGGCGTGCTGTCGGTGAAAGGGTCGTACACGTTCTTCAGCTCGACCTCGTATTCGAACACCACCTACAACAGCTTCTTCAACCTGACCTTCACCAACGAGTGCGCCGCTGCCACCCGCACGGCTATACAGGTGAACGTGACGGCGCCGGCCACGGCCAGCTTCCCGGCTGCTACGGCCAGCACCTGCGGCACGTCGGCCTACACCCTGGCCGGCACGGTGGGCGGCTCGGCCACAGCCGGCACCTACACTACGAGCGGCACGGGCACGTTCTCGCCCAACGCCACCACGCTTGGTGCCACCTACACGCCTTCGGCTGCTGATGTGGCCGCCGGCACCGTGACCATCACGCTGACCTCGACCGCTGTGGGCACCTGCCCCACCGCCACGGCCACCCTGGCCCTGAGCATCAGCCCCGCCCCGGTGGCTTCGTTCAGCTACCCCGCGGCTACGACCTACTGCGCAGGCAGCACCAGCACCGTAACGCCCACGCTGGGCACGGGTGCTACCGCTGGCACGTTCAGCTCGACCTCGGGCCTGAGCATTGACCCAGTTTCTGGTATCATCAACCTGGCAAACTCGACGGCTGGCACTTACACCGTGACCAACACGGTGGCGGCCAGCGGTGCTTGCGCGGCCGCTACGGCAACCGCCACGGTTACCATTGCTCCGGCTACCTCGGCGGCGTTTGCCTACGCTACGGGCACCTTCTGCGCCAGTGGCTCGAACCCCACCCCCACGGTGACGGGCACGGCGGGCGGCACGTTCAGCTCGACTACCGGCCTGAGCATTAATGCCACGACGGGTGCCATCAACCTGAGCGCTTCGACCGTGGGTACCTACACCGTGACGTACACGGTGGCCGGCGCCTGCGGCACTTCGGCCACGGCTTCGGTGACCATCACGGCGGCTCCGGTGGCTTCGTTCAGCTACCCGACCACTACCACGTACTGCGCGGGCAGCACCAGCACGGTTTCGCCCACGCTGGGCACGGGCGCTTCGGCCGGTACGTTCTCCTCGACCACGGGCCTGACGATTGACGCCACCACGGGTGCTATCAACCTGGCTACCTCGACGGCCGGCACCTACACCGTGACCAACACCATTGCCGCCTCGGGCTCCTGCACCGCGGCCACGGCCACGGCTACGGTAACCATCGCACCGGCTACTTCGGCGGTGTTTGCTTACTCGGGCGCCACGTTCTGCGCTACGGGTACCAACCCGACGCCGACCGTGACGGGCACGGCGGGCGGCACGTTCAGCTCGACTACCGGCCTGAGCATTAATGCCACGACGGGTGCCATCAACCTGAGCGCCTCCACGCCCGGCACTTACACTGTGACGTACACGGTAACGGGCGGTTGTGGCAGCAGCAGCACCCAATCGGTGACCATTACTTCGGGTCAGGTGGCCACCTTCAGCTACGGCACCACGCCCACGTTCTGCGTGAGCGGCACCACGGCCCCGGCCGTCGTGCTGGGCACGGGCGCCACGGCCGGCACGTTCTCGTCGACCACGGGCCTGACCATTAATGCCACCACGGGCGCCATCACGCTCTCGTCCTCGACGCCGGGCACCTACACGGTGACCAACACCGTAGCTGCCTCGGGCGGCTGCGCCGCCGCAACGGCCACCACGACAGTGACCATCACGGCGGCTCCGGTGGCCACGTTCAGCTACGCCACTTCGGCCGGCTGCGTGGGCAGCACCAGCGCCGTGACGCCCACACTGGGCACGGGCGCTTCGGCTGGCACGTTCAGCTCGACCACGGGCCTGACGATTAACGCCACCACGGGTGCCATCAACCTGGCTACCTCGACGGCCGGTACCTACACCGTGACCAACACGGTGGCCGCTGCTGGCGGCTGTGCGGCGGCTACGGCCACGGCCACCTTCACGGTGAACCCGCGCCCGGCCACGCCCACCATCACCCCGGCCTACAACGGCTCGACCACCACGCTCACCTCGAGCGCGGCCACGGGCAACCAGTGGTACCTGGGCCCGAACCAAGTGCCCGGTGCCACCGGCCAGACCCTGGTGCTCACCGGCCTGCCGGCTCAGCTGGGCTCGTACACCGTGACGACGACCAACGCCAACGGCTGCGTGTCGCTGCCTTCTGCTCCGCTCGTGGTGACGTCGGCTAAGAACGGCATTGCCGGGGCCAGCCTGCGTCTCTACCCCAACCCCACCCCGAACGGCCAGGTGACCCTGGAGCTCACCGGCTACCGCCTGGCTACTCAACTCACGGTGCTGGACGCCCTGGGCCGCGTGGTGGCGAGCGAGCTGCTGCCGGCTAACGCAGGCACCGCTACCCACGCCCTCGACCTGACGGGCATGGCCACGGGTGTGTACATGCTGCGCCTGAGCAACACCGACGGCGTGGAAACCCGCCGACTGGTGCGCGAGTAACCACTCGGGTTTGCGAATTGAAAATCCCCGCCGGCGTTACCGGCGGGGATTTTTGCTTTTTGGCCTGCCACCTCGCGGCATTGACCCATCCATATAGCTTTCGGCGCCGCCACTGTCTGCGAAGGGCGAACGTGCCCCGGCCAGGCCGGCGGCCTCTGTGCTCGCGTTCCGACCGGTACCAAATGCAGAAAAACCGAATGGCAGAAGCACGGCGAATAACGAAGCATGGCGCGTTTCAAACCAGGACGTTGCCGCAGAAAATCAGACGTTTTTTCTTACATTCCAATGGAGTATGAGAATAGTTCTTAATTTACGTCTCATTCGGGCCAATTGGCTCTTGCTTCAACCCTTACCGTTTCCATCCCCTTCTCTCACCAAATTTTTCATTTTCATGCACACACCTTTACATTCTTCCGGCTCTGGCTGGGCGCGGACCCGGCGCAACTGGGCCCGTGCGGTAGCGGCCCTGGCCCTGCCCCTGTTGGGCATGGCGAGCGCCCAGGCGCAAAGCGTTGCCAACTACACTTTTGCGGCCAGCACAGGCACTTTCACACCGCTGAGCGGGGGCACGGTGGCTACGGCCTCGTCAACCGATGACGGCGTGACGGCCGTGCAGCCTATCGGCTTCACTTTTATCTACAACGGCCTGGCTTACACCACGTTTTCGGCCAGCACCAATGGATTCCTGGGCTTGGGCGGCCAGGTGACCAGCAACGCCGGCAACAACCTGAGCACCGGTACCGGCGTGCGGCCCTTCATCGCCCCGCTCTGGGACGACCTGCAGCTGACCACCGCCAGCGACATTTCCTACGCCACCACGGGCACGGCCGGCAGCCGGGTGCTGACCGTGGAATGGCTGAATGAGAAGTGGAACTACCAGGCCACCGCAGCCGTGGTTTCGTTTCAGGCCAAGCTCTACGAAGCCGACGGACACATTGAGTTTGTGTACCGGTCCGAGGCAGGTACCTACAACGCCGGCTCCACGGGCGGCGCGTCGGTGGGCATCACCGGCGTGGGCACGGGCGCGGGCAACTTCTTGTCGCTGAGCGACCTGGTGGCAGCCCCCACGGCGAGCTCCACCACCGAAACGACTGCCATCACCACCAAGCCGGCCACTGGCCAGGTGTACACCTTTACGCCGGCCGGCGGCGCCGTGCTGGCGCCCTCGGGCCTCACCTTCAGCGCCATTACCACCACGGGCGGCACGGTTACCTTCACCGACAACTCGACCAACGAGTACGGTTTTGCCGTGACCATTACGCCTACGGCGGGCGGCACGGCTACCACCACCATCGTGCCCTCGACCACTACCGCCGGCACGAGCACGACCTACTCGACTACTTTTTCCAACCTGTCGGCCAACACCGGCTACACCGTGCAGGTGGTGGCGCTGGGCCAGGGCCAGGGCAGCCCCGCGGGCACGGGCACGTTCACGACGCAGGCCGGCGCTACGCTGAGCGGCACCTACTACGTGGGCACCAGCACGTCGCCTCAGCCCACGCGCACCTACGCCACCCTCACCGCCGCGGCATCCGCTTACAACACGGCTACGCTGGCGGGCGCGGTGACGTTTGTGCTGCTGGACAACTCCTACAGCACGGCCGAAACCTTTCCCATTGTGTTTGGCAACAATACGACTGCCAGCGCGACTAATACGCTGACCATTCGGCCGAACACCGGCGTTACGTCGACCATCACTTCGGCGGCTTCAGCGCTGGCCTTTTTGAACGCCCGCTACATCATTCTCGACGGGTCTAACACCGCTGGCAGTGCTACCCGCAACCTCACCGTGACTAGCACTAGCGCCACGGCAGGCGCCTATGGCATCGGCCTCATTAGCACGGCCTCCACGGGCCCGGGCAATCAGTTTGTGACGGTGCGCAACGCCAACGTGGTGAGCGGCAGCAACACGGTGGGCACCTTCGGCATTTACGTGGGCAACGGCCCTGACAACGACAACGTGACCCTGACCAACAACAGCGTGCAGGGCAGCTACTACGGGATTTATGCCTTTGGTTCGGCCACTGCTTCGGCCGGCGGCATGGACAACTTTGTGGTGAGCAACAACGTGGTGGGCCCAGCTACGGCTGCTTCGGCCACCAACATCGGCCTGTGGGGCATCTTCGTTTCAAACGCGGTGGCCCCGGCCATCACGTCGAACGAAGTGCAAAACGTGCGGGGTGCTAATACCAACAACCTCTACGGTATTTACCTGGTCGACACCAAAAATGCCGTAGTGAGCCGCAACTCGGTTCACAACCTGGCTTACACGGGCACTAGCACCTATAAGGTATGGGCCATTAACTCGCAGCAAGCCAATCTCTCGACGGCCGCTAACCCCAGCGCCGTGCGCCTCGACAACAACTTGCTGTATAACATCAACTCGACCACTGCCAGCGCGACGTGGAATACGGTGGGCATCAACCTGGGCGGCGGCTACGGCGACCAGATTGTGTACAACACGGTGTACCTGAGCGGGCAGCTGAGCGCGGCCGGCGGCACGGCCGGCTCGGCCGCCTTCGCCAACGGTAACCCCAGCGTATCGACCACCGCAACGAACATCGACGTGCGCAACAACATCTTCAGCATTATCGGCGGCACGGGCGGCTCGGCTACCACGCCGCTGTATGCCCACTACGAGCAGGGCACAGCCATCACGGGCAGCACCCTGAACTACAACGACCTGTACGTGACCACCGGCGCCACCGGCGCCGCCCGCATCGGCCGCCTCAACGGCACCGACGCTACTACTCTGGCCGCCTGGCAAACCGCTACCGGCCAGGAGGCTAACTCACTGAGCGTAGACCCGCAGTTTGTGCAAACCACGACGGTGCCCTTCGACCTGACGCCCACCAACTCGGCCCTCAATAACGTGGGCACGCCCATCACGGGTGTAACGGTAGACTTCACCGGCGCTACCCGCAGCACCACGCCCGACATTGGCGCGTACGAATTCACGGTAGTGGCCGTCGACATCGCGGCCGCAGGCCTGGTGGCCCCGGCAGTAGCTGGCACCTCGGGCGCCTGCTACGGCTCGGCCGAAGCCGTCACGGTGAGCATCCGCAACGCGGGTTCGGCTGCACTCAACTTTGCTACGACGCCTGCCACTATCACGGTGGTGGTGACCGGCCCCACCGGCGTGGCCACCCAGACGCTGACCTACACGCTGAACACCGGCACGCTGGCCGGCGGCGCCACCCTGAACGTGCCGCTGACCGGCGCGGGCACTACGGTGAACCTCTCGACGGTGGGCTCCTACTCGTTTGCCATCACGGCCAGTGTGGCCGGCGATGCCAACGCCGCCAACAACACCCTGACGCCCAACCCCACCATCACGGTGTCGGCTCCGGTGGCGGGCACGCTGTCGGCCGCTTCGCCGTCGCTGTGCAACTCGGGTACCACGGCCCTCAACCTGGCCGGTGCCCTCAACGGCGCCATTCAGCTGCAGAGCAGCACCAGCGCCACGGGCACCTTCACCAACATTGCAGGCGCTACGTCGGCCACCTACACCACGCCGGTTATCAACAGCACCACCTACTACCGCGCACAGGTGACCTGTGGCACCACGGTGGTAACCTCGAACGTGGTAGCCGTGACGGTGAGCAACCCGCAGTTGACGGGCACGCCGTCGCCGGTATCGGTATGCGCCGGTAGCACGGCCACGCTCACGGCCAACGCCCCGGCCGGCACCACGGTGCAGTTCTTCACCGCGGCCACGGGCGGCACGCCCCTGGCTGGCGCCACCACGACGGGAACGGCCACCTCGGTCGTAACCTCGGCCATCACCACGAACACCACCTTCTACGCTGAGGCTTCGACGGGCTCGACGGAGGTTGGCGGCCGCCAGGCCCCCACCGTAACGACCGGCTTCCTCGGCATCGACACGGGTCTGGTTTTCAGCACTACTACGGGCCTGACTATTCAGTCGGCTGTGATTTACCCCGTGGGCACGGGTACTATCACCTTCGCCCTGCGCGACAACACCGGCGCCGAAATTGCGGCCACGCCGGCCCTGAGCGTGACCGGCTCCGGTGCCACCACGCCTGTCACCGTGCAGCTGAACCTGACCGTGCCCAGCGCTGGCACCGGCTACCAGCTGGTGGTGAAGGCCTACACCGGCATCACCGACCTGCTGCGCGAAAACCCGCTGCCCGCCGGCGCTAGCTTCCCCATCACCTCGCCCAGCGGCAACTTCAGCATCACGGGCGGCCTGAACGTGACGCCGCTGGCTGCTTACTACTACTTCTACAACATCACGCTGAGCACGGCTTGCGTGGGCGCTACCCGTACCCCCATCCAGGTGACGGCAATTCCGCTCCCGGCCACGCCCACCGTCACGGTGGCTTACCCCTCGCGCGGCACGGCCGTGTTCACCAGCAGCGCAGCTCCGGCCGGCGCCACCTACCAGTGGTACCAGGGCAGCAATCCCATCACGGGCGCTACCAGCCAGACCTACACCGCCGTGGGCACCACCACGCCAACCGGCTACTCGGTGCGCTTCATCACCACCACGGGCGGTTGCCAGTCGGCGCTGTCGACGCCGATAACTGTGACGGCCACGGCACAGCCGCTCGCCGGCTCGGCCCTGTACCTGTTCCCGAACCCCACCGCCACCGGCATGCTCACGCTGAAGCTCCAAGGCTACTCCAAAGCCGTGCAGCTGAACGTGTATGACGCCCTGGGCCGCGTGGTGCTCACCCAGCAGGTAGCCGCTGGCCAGACGGAAACGCAGCTGAACCTGTCGGCCGCCGCTGCGGGTGTGTACACGCTGCGCGTGACCACCGAAGGCGGTACTGACCTGCGTCGCATCGTGCGCGAATAGCCTTTCGCAGGCCATAGAAAAGCCCCGCTGGCAATGCCAGCGGGGCTTTTTTTGTGACTTATTAGGCGGGCTTGCTTGCCTGGTTCAAGGGGCCGAACTCAGTTCGCTTCCTCGTCGGGCAGGATGTTGACGTCCTGCACCAGCACCATTTTCTCGATTTCCTTGCCGCGCTTGGTGGCGGCCAGGCCGCCGAGGGCGGTTTCCTTGTAGCGGGTTTCCATGGCCTGGCCCACTTCGCCCAACGCCGCCACGCATTGGTCGACGGGAATGACCGGGTCGATGCCGGCAATGGCAATCTGGGCCGACGAAAAGGCGATGGCCGCGGCCGAGGCGTTACGCACCACGCAGGGCACCTCTACCAGGCCGGCCACGGGGTCGCACACCAGCCCGAGCATGCACTGAATGGTGACGGCCACGGCGGCAAATACCTGCTCCACCGGTCCGCCCAGGCAGTACACAATGGCCCCGCTGCCCATGGCGGCCGCCGAGCCGGTTTCGGCCTGGCAGCCGCCCACGGCTCCGGCCAGCGAGGCATTTTGCTCGATGATGAGGGCGATGCCGGCCGCAACGAGCAGGCCTTCCAGAATGCGGCGGTCTTCGAGCTTGTGCAAATCCTGCAAGGTGACCAGCACACCGGGCAGGATGCCCGAGGCTCCGGCCGTAGGCGCGGCCACCACGCGGCCCATGCAGGAATTCACTTCCTTGGCCCCCAGCGCACGGGTAACGAGCTGCTTAAACTCGGGCGACAGCACGGTGACGGGCGAGGCGGCAATTTTCTTGGCGCCGTTGTTTATCATGCCCGAGCGCGAGGTCATGTTGCCGGTGAGGCCCTCGTGCACGGCGTCGCGCATCACGTCGTAGGCCCGCTGCAGGCCGGCCCATATTTCCTCCTCGGTGCGGCCCTTCTGCTCTATCTCATAGGCCAGCACGGGCTGGTAGAGCGGCTCGCCGGTTTCGGCGCAGTGGGCTTGCCAGGAAGCAAAATCAGTGAAGAGCAAAGACATAATGGGTGGGATTGAGGGGAAAAGTGGGCCTTGGTCGAACACGTACAACAGCAAGCAGCAACGGGTTCGTTTCGGGAAGGGTGGCGCGCTGCCAGCCAGCGGGGTGCAAAGGTGTACGTTTCCGGCCGCTAAATCGGCACGGCTAGGCATTCGCTGCTCGAGGCGGCTTCGTTCTTGCCCTTTTTAGGCACAAAAAAGCCGCCCCTGCCAAGCAGAAGCGGCTTTCCATTAAGCAGCTGTGTGCTACTATTCTACCACCAGCTTCACGGTCTGGCTTTGTGCCCCAGCCGTGAGGCGTACGGCGTAAATGCCGGGCGCCGACGACCATTGTGCTAGGGGCAGGGTGTGTTCGCCCACCGCCTGAGCACCAACCGGCTGGCTGCATACCATGCGCCCCACGCCATCAAACACCATCACCGATACCGCTGCGGCGGCGGGCAGGGTGTAGTGCAGCTGCAGCGTTTGGCTGGCGGGGCTGGGGTTGGGTGCCACGGCCAGTCCGGCCCGCAGCGCTTTTGCGGGCGTGGTGGCCAGCACGCGCTGGTAGGTATACACGTAGCGGTAGTCGTTCGCATAGGCCCCGTTGGTGTACACTTGGTACAGGTCGGTGGTCAGGTTGCCATCGGCATCGTAGGTCTCGATGCCCTGCGAATAGGGCACCCAGGCCGTTGCCCCGTTGGCGCGCTCCACCACATAGCTGGCCAACTGCGTGGCGGCAGGCACGCCATTGGGCGCGGCCGTGTAGGTATTCGTGACGCGGTAGGTATTGACGTAGGCGCCGTTGGTGTAGCCCTGTTGGGTGTCGGTGAGGCGCTGGCCGGCGGCGTTGTAGGTAAACAAATCGCGCTGAAAGGGGCTGAACGTGGTGCCCGAAATATCCGCCAGCTGAAACTCGTCCATCGTCACCTGGCCTTGGGCGTTGTAGGTGAACAGTTCCTGGTCGTCGGCTAGGTACGACGAGCCGAAGTATGACTCGTCGAGGATGCGCGTGTTTTGGCCCTGGGCGTTGTAGGTGTAGGTGGTGCGGCCGTAGGGGCGCCAGTTACCACTCACCCGCACGCTTTGCAGTTCCTGCAGCAGGTTGCCCTGGGCGTCATAGATATAGTTAAGGGCCAGGGTGGCAGTGGTACTGAGAGTGCCGTTGGTGTAAGAGTGCCGTTGGTGTAAACGAAGGTAGAGTCCGAGGTGAGCTTGCCGGCTGCGTTGTACTGATAGTTCTCCTGGCGCAGGGCGCGCAGAGCCGCTCCGCGGGTGGGGGCATTTTCGCGCAGCTCGCGCAAGGGCTTGTTCAGGGCCGTGAAGCGGGAGTAGGTGAAGCGCAGAGTATCGAGCCAGGCGCCGCCGCGGTATTGCTGCTTGAGGGCCGTGAGCTGGCGGAAGCCGCTATTGGACGTGAGGCGCTGGGCCGCGGCTGGCTGGGCAGCGGCCTGAGGCTCGCGGTGCCGGCGCAGCTGAGCAGCTGCCGGCTGGGCCAACACACTTGCCAACAACATTGTCGGGAGTAATTCTTTCTTCATTTAAAAGAGAAAAATGGGTGGGAATAAGAAAGCCGAGCCCCCACTGCACACGCAGCGGAAGCTCGGCTTAAAATTACGCGCTACTAAATTATCGCTCAGCCAATAGCTACTGAGCTACGGCTGCGTCTTGGCTCTGCACCAGCTTGATGCTGGCCGAGTTGATGCACAAGCGCAGGCCACTGGGCGCGGGCCCGTCGGGGAATACGTGGCCCTGGTGGGCGTCGCACACGTTGCAGAGCACTTCCACGCGCACCATGCCGTAGCTGGTGTCTTTCTTGTAGCGGATGGCGCTTTCATCCACGGGCTGCGTGAACGAGGGCCAGCCAGTGCCCGACTCGAACTTGGTGCGCGAGTCGTAGAGTGGGGTGCCGCAGCACACGCAGGCATAGAGGCCGGCTTCGTGGGCCTCGCAGTACTCGCCGGTGAAGGCGCGCTCGGTGCCGTGCTCCCGGGTCACGTGGAATTGCTCGGGCGTGAGCTGGGCGCGCCACTCGGCAGGCGTTTTCTCCACGCGGCGGGGCGAGGGAATGGGGTGGTTGGCAAGGCGGATGACGTCGTTCCAGGTTTGCATATGCAGCAGAGTTGAGGGAGGAATTAAGTAAACGCGGCCAGCCCCGGGAGGTTTTGGGCCGCACCGGATAGACGCGCCGCCGCACTTTTCCTTACAGCCATTCTCGCAGCAGCGCCAGCCCGGCCGGCCAGGGCCCATAGCCGCTGGCCACGTTGATGTGGCCGGCCTCGCCGATGTCGACCAGCTCGCTGCCCCAGGCTTCGGCAAACTGCCGGGCCCGGGCGGGCGTCACCCACTCGTCGTTTTGGCTGAACACGACTTTGCTTGGGAACGGCAGCCGTGCCAGCGGCATGGGCCCAAAGCCGGTGGTGGGAAAGGCGGCGTAGTGGGCCGTGTCCACGTCGCTGGGCGCCACCAGCAGCGCGCCCTTGATGCGGTGGCCGTACTGCCCGGCCCAGTGCGCAATGCTGACGCAGCCCAGGCTGTGGCCCACCAGCACCACCTGGCTTAGGTCTTCGCCGGCCAGGGCGTCTTCGAGGCGGGCCACCCATTCGGCGCGGTCGGGCACATCCCACGCACGCTGCTCAATGCGCGTGCAATCGGGCAGGGTGCGCTCGAAGTGGGTTTGCCAATGGTCGGGGCCCGAGCTGCCGAGGCCGGGCACGGTGAAGACGCGCGTCGTTTCTTGCATGCTCAAAAGTAGCCGCCACCGCTTGCTCTTGCGTCCATGAAAATCCTCACCGCCGCCCAAACCCGCCAGCTCGACCAGGCCACCATTCAGGAGCAGGGCATTACCTCCGTTGCCCTCATGGAGCGCGCCGCCACGGCCTTTGTGGCGTGGTTTCAGAGCCGGTTTACGCCGGTCGAAGCAGGCGAAATCCTCATCCTGTGCGGCCCCGGCAACAACGGCGGCGACGGCCTGGCCGCCGCGCGGCTGCTGTGCCAGGCCGGCTACGCGGTGCACGTGGCCTTGCTTCCCGCCGAAAAGCACTCGGCCGACTGGCAATACAACCGGCACAGCCTGCCCAAAGCCGTGGCCGTGGTCGAAACCGAACAGTTGCCCGCCCTGGCTCCCGGCACGCTGGTAGTTGATGCCCTATTTGGCACCGGCCTCTCGCGCCCCCTGGCTGGCGCAGCCGCGGCCCTGGTGGCGCAGCTCAACCAGGCCCAAGCCCGCGTCATTGCCATCGATTTGCCCAGCGGCCTTTTCGCCGACGCGCCCCAGCCCACCAACAGCGCCGTGGTGCGGGCCTGGCACACCGTCAGCTTCGGGCTGCCTAAGCTGGCGTTTCTGCTGCCGCAGCATGCCGAATTTGTGGGCGAGTGGCATGTAGCGGACATCGGGCTGAGTTCCGGATTCATCGCCGATGCGCCCTCGCCCTGGCACTACACCGACGCCACGGCCGTGGCCGCCGCGCTGCCGCCGCGCCCCAAGTTCAGCCACAAGGGCACTTTCGGACACGCGCTGCTGCTGGCCGGCAGCCGGGGCAAGATGGGCGCGGCCGTGCTGTCGGCCGGTGCCTGCCTGCGCAGCGGCGTGGGCCTGCTTACGGCCCACATCCCCGGCTGTGGCTACGACATCTTCCAAATCAGCCAGCCTGAGGCCATGTGCCTGACCGATAAGCAGCCCGATTTCATCAGCGAATTGCCAGACTTGCACCCATACCAGGCCGTAGGCATCGGCCCGGGCCTGGGGCAGGATGCTGCCAGCCTCGCCGTGCTGCGCCAGCTGCTGAAAGTGGCCGGCAACCCCCTCGAAAAGACTGGCCAGCCCCTGCCCCTCGTCATCGACGCCGACGCCCTGAACCTGCTGGGCAGCCACCGCGCGCTGCTCAAGCTGCTGCCCGAAAACACCGTTCTTACCCCCCACCCCAAAGAATTCGAGCGCCTCACCGAGCCCGCCCGCGACGACTACCACCGGCTGGAACTGTTGCGCTCCTTCGCCACCACACACCGCTGCCTGGTGGTGTTGAAAGGCGCCTACACCTGCTTGGCCACGCCCACCGGCGAACTGCACTTCAATAGCACCGGCAACGCCGGCATGGCCACCGGCGGCAGCGGCGACGTGCTCACGGGCGTGCTGCTGGCCCTGCGCGCTCACGCCCAGCTTCCGCCCTTCGAGGCGGTGCGGCTGGGCGTGTACGCCCACGGCCGGGCCGGCGATTTAACGGCGCTGCAGACGGGGCAGGCCGGGCTGGTGGCGGGGGATATCGTGCGGCACATCGGCCCGGCGCTGGCGGAAGTCTAGTACGAATGCTAACGAGAGCTATTTGCCCACCAGATACAGCACTGCCGGCACCAGCAGCACCCCATCGGCCACCAGGGCGAAGAAATAGTCGCTCCGCCGTTCCTCCGCCAGCAAAATCACAGCTGCCGCGGCGAGCGCCGTGAGGGCCAGCCCCAGCGGCGGCACACCCCGCTCGTAGCCCAACGTCATGGCCGCGGCCAGAAAGGCCAGGGCGGCGGCCTTGGCCCCGGCCACGCCCAGCACCACCGGAAAGGTGCGGGTGCCGGCCGCCCGGTCACGGGTCAGGTCGCGGATGTCGAACACAATGGTGAGCGCCAGCACCAGGGCAAAGCGCTGCGCCAGCAGGCCCAGCGCCTCGGCCAGCGGGCGGTGCAAAGCCAGCGCGGGCAGCCCCACCGTGATGGCCGACCACACGCCCGCAATCAAAAAGCCCTTCAGCAGGGGCACCTCGCGCACGGCCCGCCGCTTGCCCTGCCAGCGCACCAGCGGCCACGAGTACACCAGCGCCAGCACCGTGAGCGGAAGCAGCGCTGGCAGGTAGCGCCACCAGCCATCGGCCAGAAAGAAATACCCGGCCGCAAGGGCAGCGGCACCAGCCAGCGCCGCCAGCGTGCGCCGGTGCCGCTGCTGCCAGGCCTTGCGCCCCGAACCCGCCGCCGGCTGCCGGTGCTTGAAGGGCAGCACGGCGTCGAGGTTGTAGACGAGCAGTGTGGCGGCAAATACCAGCGCCACCACCCGGCCGTTTACGCCGCCCTCCGCGGGCCAGCGGTGAAACGAGGCCGCCGTTTGGGCCGCCGCCGCTCCAGCCAGCCACACGCTGCTGAACAGCACGGCATCGAGCGCCCGCCGCGCCAAGCCGCGGCCGGCCCCGGGGGCGGCAAGGGAAGCTGAAGAATCCACGGAGCGAAGGTAAACCGGGGCGCCTGAGCAGCATAAATTCTGCTGTCATCCCGAGCGCAGCGAAGGACCTTCTCACGCTGGCAGTTCAGGCGTGAGAAGGTCCTTCGCTGCGCTCGGGATGACAGAAAAATATGCGGCGCTTATTTCCCGGTTTCGCTGTGGGCAGCATCCACCGGCTTGCTCTCGGGCGAGCCGTGCTGGCGCAGGAAGATGCTAAGCCCCACAATGCTCAGGATGCTGAGAAATTCGCTCTGCCAGTTCTGCAGCGACTCAAACCAGAACCGCGAAGTACCCATGTATTCCCACGTGCTTACGGCTGCTTTGCCGTCGTGCACCTGTTCAATACTATAAACCTCGGCCCCGCCCCGGGCATGCAGGAAAAACGACATGGCAAACAGCAGGAAAAACGCAATGCTCAGCGAGTTTTTATAAAGCTTGAGCACCCAGCCGCCCTGTCGCACAGCCCAGGGCGCGTCTTTCTTCGACGAGTCGGGCTCAGCATCTACCTCCTCCTCTTCGTAGAGCTTTTTCGATTCCGAGGAGCCTCGCTGCCGCAGCCACACGGTGAGCAGCACATAAAGAGCCATCTGCAGGAATTCACTTTCCCAGTTCTCGAATGTGGCTTCCAGGAAGTGACCGGAGTGGAAATACTGCCCGGCCGAGAGTTGGGCCAGGCCCATATCCTGCAGCTCGTCGTTGTAGTCGTGCCAGCCCGTGACGAACTGGCCGGCCAGCGTGCCCAGCGTAAGCAGCAGGATGACGAGAATAAGACTGTTCTCGTATAAAAAACGCCAAAAAGGCGAAGCAGGACGTGATATTGCCATGCTTCGCCTTTACGGGCGACTAAAAAAAAGGTAGCTCAGCCGTAGCAATTAAGCCTGACGGCTGCCGAAAGTTTCTTCGTAAAGCTTGATGCTGTCGTTGATGATGCGGTAGGCGTCTTCCTTGCCCATGAAGCGCTCCACCACCACGTGCTTGTTGTGTTCCAGGGCCTTGTAGTCCTCAAAGAAGCGCTGCATTTCGAGCAGCGTGTGCGGCGGCAGGTCCGAAATGTCGTTGTAGTGGTTCACGGAAATGTCGTGGGCAGCCACGGCGATGATTTTATCATCTTCCTCGTCCTGGTCCACCATCTGCATCACGCCGATGACTTTGGCCTCCACGAGGCACATGGGCACGATGTCGACCGAGCACAGCACCAGAATGTCAAGCGGGTCCTTGTCGTCGCAATAAGTTTGCGGAATAAAGCCGTAGGCGGCAGGGTAGTGCACGGCCGAGAACAGCACGCGGTCGAGCTTCAGCAGGCCGCTTTCTTTGTCGAGCTCGTACTTGCCTTTGCTGCCTTTGGGGATTTCGATGATGGATTGCACGATGCTGGGCGTTTCGTCGCCGCGCGACACGTCGTGCCAAGGGTTAAAATGGGCCATAAGAGGAGTGAACAACCGCCGACTTAGCGGTTGGGGTGGTCAAAATTACAAGCGGATGGTTGGAGTTTGGATAATTAAAAAGACTTGCCGGTCACGCAGAGCGCAGCAAAGCGTTTTGTCGCTGAACGCAAATCAATCGATTGAGTTAGTGACGGCGGGCAAGATGCTTTGCATGACGTTCAATAGCGGTACATGCTACCGCCCCAGCACGTCGCGCAGGGGCACGCCCGAGCAGCCGCTGGGCTCCTGAATGTGCAAAAACTGCGCAATGGTAGGCGCTATGTCGATAATGCGCACCGCAGCCGACGACGCACCGTGCTTCACGCCCCAGCCCCAAAACAGCAGCGGCACGTGCGTATCATAAGCGCCGCTGGAGCCGTGGGTAGTACCCTTCACCACGGGGTAGGCGTAGGCCTCCAGCCAGCCGGGCGCCAGCACCGTGAGCACGTCGCCCGAGCGCGGGGCGTAGAACCCGTTTTCCTGGTACATGCCCAGGCCCTCGCTCCAGTGGGCGCGCTGCAAATCCAGCGCCGTGAGCGACTGCGTGACGCCGGGCAGCGTGAGCAGGGCAGCGGCCACGTCGGCCTGGGCCTTGGCCAGGTCGATGTTTTTCTTTTTGAGCAGTGGGCGGTTGAGGTACACCTGCTGGTTTTCGTAGCTCAGCACCCATTGGCCGGGGCCGTACTGCCGCGTGAGGGCGCGCTGCACCGAGTCGCGCATCACGTTGGGGCCCACCCCGCCGCCGGGCAGCCGGTGGGCGTTGCTGAAGCCCACGGCGTGGGCCGCAGCGTGGTCGGCGGTGAGGAAAACGAGCACCTGCCCTTTGCCTACCTGCTTGTCAAGCGCCTCAAACAGGCGAGCCAGCTCACGGTCGAGGCGGAGGTAGGTGTCTTCGGCCTCGATGGAGTTGGGGCCGAACTGGTGGCCCACGTAGTCGGTGCTGCTGTAGCTCACGGCCAGGAAATCGGTGATGCCGCGCTGGCCCATCTGCTCCTGGCGCAGGGTTTCGAGGGCAAAATCGGTAGTCAGGCTATTGCCGAAGGGCGTGCTGCGGATGAGGTCGAAGTTCTGAGTAGGAGCCTGCGGGTTCTTGGTTTCACCTGAGTTGTTGAGCGCCGGCGTCACCGAGGCAGGGGCGCCAGCCGCCAGCACCGGCAGGTCGTGCGGAAACACCGGCTTGCTTTCACCCTTGAAAGCTCCCTCCCAGGGCACGTCGTCGGGCGAGCTTTCGGTGTATTCCGCAATGGGCAGCAGCGTGTTCCAGGGCTTGGCCAAGTAGCCACCGGCGTGGCCGGCTGCGTTGAACTTCTGCACCCAATCGGGCAACGCCTTTTGGTAGAAGGTACTGCTGATGAAAGCGCCGTTCACGCCGTCGTACCAGTAGGCGGCGGTGGCGGCGTGGCCGGCCGGCAGGATGCTGCCCCGGTCCTTCATGCTCACGCCAATGGTTTTGGCCTGAAAGTTTGTGGCCAGCCGCAACTCGTCGGTGATGGTGGTGCTCAGCAGGTGGCGCGGCGACATTTGGCCCGCCGCCTCGGTGCCGCCCACGGCCTGCACGGTCTTGTCCTCGGTCACGTAAGTACCCTTGCCGGTTTCGCGCTCAAACCAGTTGTTGCCCACAATGCCGTGGATGGCCGGCGTGGTGCCCGTGTACACACTGGCGTGGCCCGGACCGGTGTAGGTGGGCACGTAGTTGTAGTGGCAGCTTTCGTAGCTGAAGCCCTCGCCCAGCAGGCGCCGGAAGCCGCCAGCCGGGTACTTGTTCCAATAGCGGTAGAGGTAGTCGTAGCGCATCTGGTCCACCACAATGCCCACCACCAGCTTGGGGCGCGGCACGGGTTTTTCGGGCTTGGCGGCTAGCGTGGGCAACGCCAACAAAGCCAGCAACATCGTCTTTTTCATAGATTAGCAAAAAGCAAAAGCCCGACAAAGATACCGCCGCCCCTGCCCTACCGTGCGTAGGCAAGGTTATGAAACCCGCTCTCATCTTCGACATGGACGGCGTCCTCGTCGACAACACGCCCGTGCAGGCCCGCGCCTTCCAGCTCCTCTTCCGCGACCTTGGCCTCACCACCAACGCCCGCCAGCTCCTCAAGCGACTCAACGGCATGCCCGCCGGCGAAATCATCCAAAGCGTTTTCCGCCACCCCATCGACAAAGAGCAGCTCGAAATCTACGCCGAGCAACGTGAGTTCCTCTACCGCACCCTGTACTGGACCAAGCGACGCGCCCTGCCGGGCCTGGTCGAATTTCTAAAGGCGGCCCGGGCCGAAGGCTTTAAAATCGGCCTTGGCACAGGCTCAGGCGGCCCCACCCTGAGCTACCTGCTCGACTATCTAGACTTGCGTCAGCATTTCGACGTCGTCATTGGCAAAGACGACGTACCCAAAGGCAAGCCGCACCCCGACACCTACACTGCCACTGCCGCCAAGCTTGGCGCCAAGCCCGAAAGCTGCATCGTATTCGAAGATGCCGTGCTGGGCGAGCAAGCAGCCTATCGCGCCGGCATGCGCTGCGTGGCCGTAGCCACCACGCTGCCCGCAAAGTCGTTCCAGGCCCCGCTCATTGTCATTAAGGACTTCACCGAAATAACCCCTGCCCACTTGCTGGAGTTGCTGGCATCGCAGCCTGAGGCACCCAAGCCACTCAAGAAACGGGTGTGACCCTTGCTTAGACTGCTCCCTACGTGCAAGCAAGAAACGGCTGGATGTATACGAGCTACTCTACCCGTAGCGTGCGGGCCGCGTGCTGCTCGCCAGCACGCACCTGCACCCGGTAAAGGCCCGGCTGACGGCCCAGCAGCGGTACCTCGGCCGTGCCGCCTTCGCCGCTAAACAGGCTCACTGGCTGCTCAAAAACCATGGTGCCTTGTGCATCCAGCAGGGTCACCGTGGCCTTGGTAGCGCCCGCTACCGCCGGCACCACCACCGTAGCGCGGATATGGGCCGGGTTAGGAAACACACTCACGCTGTCGAGGGGCGCGGAATTCTGGCCCCAGGCCTCAGTTCCAGTCAGAGAAAGAAAGGGCAAGCCCAACAGCAAGCCCACGCGGGGCGATAGCACAGCCATTAACATAGCAAATCAGAAAGAATAAGGTGGAATAGCAGCGTATCGTATAGTTTCCTTCCATAGGCTCCACTGTACTTCACAGCCGAAGCACAGGTTGCCACAGCAGCATAGAAAAGGCCCGCTTCCTACGGAAGCGGGCCTCTCAAATTGCGTACTGCCTGCAGCGCTTACCCCGCCGCCAGCGCCTCGGCGCCGCCCACGATTTCGAGAATCTCGGTCGTGATGGCCGCCTGACGCGTCCGGTTGTAGGTCAGCTTGAGCGACTTCAGGAGCTCCCCGGCGTTGTCGGTGGCTTTGTCCATGGCCGTCATGCGGGCACCGTGCTCCGAAGCGTTGCTTTCCAGCACCGCCTTGTAGAGCTGAATCTTGATGGACTGCGGAATCAGCGTCTGCACGATTTCCTCTTTCGAGGGCTCGAACAGGTAGTCCACGTTCGACTCCGGGCGGGCCGTGGCGGGCGCTTCTTCATGCACCAGCGGCAGCAGCTGCTCGGTGCGGATAATCTGCGTGGCCACGTTGCGGAATTCGTTGTACACCATCACCACCTCGTCGTAGATGCCGTCGCGGAAGCCTTGCATGGCTACTTCGGCGGCCTCGCGCACCGTCTCGAACGAGAGCTTGGCGAAGACGTGGGTGTAATCGCCCACCAGCGGGCCGCGGCGGCCGTAGTAGTCGTGCGCCTTCTTGCCAATGGCCATCACCGAGATGTTGGCTGCCGGCAGGTTAGCGTAGCGCGAGGCAATGGCTGCGTTCACGCCCTTAAACACGTTGGTGTTGAAAGCCCCAGCCAGGCCGCGGTCCGACGTGATGGCAATAATCAGCACCCGGCGCACCTCGCGGGCCACGCCGTAGTCGCTCACGATGTCAGCGTCGGCGGTGCGGGTCAGGTTGCTCAGAATGGCGTTCAGACGCTGGGCGTAGGGCCGCATCCGCACGATGTTGTCCTGGGCCCGGCGCAGCTTGGCCGCCGCCACCATTTTCATGGCTTTGGTAATCTGCTGCGTGCTGCTCACCGACTGAATGCGGTTGCGGACTTCTTTTAAGCTTGCCATTTATCTAGTTAAGAGTTAGGAGTTAAGAGTGATGAGTTAGAAGCTAAGAGCCGCCGTTTGACAACTCTTAACTCCTAACTCTTAACTCTTAACTTACTTGGCGTAGTTCGCCGAAACGTCCTTGGCTACCTCGCGGATGGCCTTGGTGCCGGCGTCTTCCAGCTTGCCGGCTTTCAGGGCCTTCAGCACGTCGGGGTAGCGCGAGTTCATCACCTGGCCGAACTCCTTCTCGAACTCCTTCACCTTGTTCACGGGCACGGTGTCGAGCAGGCCGTTGGTGGCGGCGTAGATAATGGCCACCTGGTCCTCCACCTTCACGGGCGAGTACTGGGGCTGCTTCAGGATTTCGAGGTTGCGACGGCCGCGCTCGATGGTGAGCTTGGTCGAGGCATCGAGGTCGGAGCCGAACTTGGCGAAGGCTTCCAGCTCGCGGAACTGGGCCTGGTCGAGCTTCAGCGTGCCGGCCACTTTCTTCATCGACTTAATCTGAGCGTTACCACCCACGCGCGATACCGAGATACCTACGTTGATGGCCGGGCGCACGCCCGAGTTGAACAGGTTAGTCTCGAGGAAAATCTGGCCGTCCGTAATCGAAATCACGTTGGTCGGGATGTACGCCGATACGTCACCAGCCTGCGTCTCAATCAGGGGCAGGGCGGTCAGCGAACCGCCACCTTTCACCAAGTGCTTGATGCTGTCGGGCAGGTCGTTCATGTCGCGGGCGATGGTGTCCGAGGCATTGATTTTAGCGGCGCGCTCCAGCAGGCGGCTGTGCAGGTAGAATACGTCGCCGGGGTAAGCTTCGCGGCCCGGGGGGCGACGGAGCAGCAGCGACACTTCGCGGTAAGCCACGGCCTGCTTCGACAAGTCGTCGTACACCACCAGAGCCGGACGGCCTGTGTCGCGGAAGTATTCGCCGATGGCGGCACCCGTGAAGGGCGCGTAGAATTGCAGCGGAGCGGGGTCCGAAGCCGAAGCTGACACCACCACCGTGTAGTCCATGGCGCCGCCCTTCGTCAGAGCGTTTACCACCTGGGCCACGGTCGAGGCCTTCTGGCCCACGGCCACGTAGATGCAGAACACGGGCTCGCCGCGCTCGAAGAATTCGCGCTGGTTGATGATGGTATCGATGGCCACGGCCGATTTGCCGGTCTGGCGGTCACCGATAATCAGCTCGCGCTGGCCCCGGCCAATCGGAATCATCGCGTCAATCGACTTGATGCCGGTTTGCATGGGCTCCGTCACGGGCTGACGGTAGATTACGCCGGGGGCTTTGCGCTCCAGCGGCATGTCGTACAGCTCGCCCGAGATGGGGCCGCGGCCGTCGATGGGCTGGCCCAGCGTGTCAACCACGCGGCCCACAATGCCCTCGCCCACTTTGATGGAGGCGATTTTGTTGGTGCGCTTCACCGTGGCGCCTTCCCGGATTTCCGAGTAGTCGCCGAGCATTACGGCACCCACGTTGTCTTCTTCCAGGTTGAGCACGAGGCCTTGCAGGCCGTTCTCGAATTCAATCAGTTCGCCGGCCTGAGCTTTGCTCAGACCATAGATGCGGGCCACGCCGTCGCCGACCTGCAACACGGTGCCGATTTCTTCTAGCTCGGCTTCCGACTTGAAATTGGACAGTTGCTGCCGCAGGATTGCGGAGACTTCATCCGGACGTACTTCTGCCATTGTATGGGGAATTAAGTAGTAGTTAGTAGTAAGTAGCTAGTAGCAAGTAGTTGGTATCCAAAAGGCAGTGCAGTAGTCGCAGTGTCTAACTACTTATTACCTGATACTTAATACTTAAAACCCTACAGTTTGCTTTGATATGAATTTTCTTGCAGCGAGGTGCGCATCCGGCGGAGGCTGGTGCGCACAGAATCGTCGATTTGCTTGTCGCCCACCCGCAGCACGAAGCCGCCGATGAGCTCGGGGTCCACCTTCTCGGTGAGCTGCACGTCGGTGAGGCCGGTTTGGGCGGTCACCAGCTTGCGGATTTCGAGGCGGGCCACCGCCGTGAGCGGCGCGGCCGACGTTACCTCGGCCGTTTGCACGCCGCGCAGCACGTTGTACTGAGCCTGAAACTCGGGGCCAATGCCTTCGATGGCTGACTCGCGGTTTTTCTCGGTCAGGATGGTGAAGAAGCGCAGAGTCATGTCCGACACCTTGCCTTCGAAGATAGCCTTAAGGATGGCCAGCTTCTTGTCGTGCTTCACAATCGGGTTGCGCAGCAGCAGGCGCAATTCACGGCTTTCGGCCATGGTCTTGGTCAGCAGGTCCATGTCCTGCTTCACGGCATCCAGGGTACCCATCTCTTGGCCTAAGTCGAGGAGCGACTTGGCGTAGCGGGCCGCTACTCGTTGGTCAGCCATTGGTTGGTTTAGTTGTCAGTTGTTGGTTGTTAGTTGTCAGGCCGTTTATCAGCCATTAGCACGAACTAACAACTGACAACGAACAACAAGCAACTAGTTAAGCTTAACGTCTTTCAGGTACGAATCGACCAGCTGCGTTTGGGCGGCGGGGTCGGTCAGTTCGCGGCGCAGGATGCGCTCGGCAATGTCGAGCGACAGCTTGGCGGCGGTATTTTTCACTTCGGCGAGGGCCGCGTTTTTCTCCGTCTGGATGGCTTCGCGAGCCTGCTGAATGATGGTGTTGGCTTCGGCGGTGGCGCGGGCTTTTTCAGCTTCGCGGTGCTGGTTGGCCATCACGGTGGCTTCCTGCATCATGCGGTCGCGCTCCTGGCGGGCTTCGGCAAGCAACTTTTCGTTGCCGGCTTTCAACTGCTGCATTTCAAGCTTGGCCTGGTCGGCCATGCGCAGGGCGCCTTCGATGCTGTCTTCGCGCTCTTTGAGGGCGAGCAAAATCGGCTTCCAGGCAAACTTCGCCAGCAGGAACAGTACCAGCAGGAAGATAACCAGTTGCCAGAAAATCAGGCCGAGTTCGGGGGATAAGAAAGCTGGCATAGTGAGTATTGGAATGGAAAACCGGCTCCTAAAACCGGCTTCAACAATTACTGATAGTAGGAGCAGGTAAGCCCGCCGCGCCACCTGCTTGCGCAGCAGCGGGCGGCGGGCTTCCTACTACTTCCGAGCCCTCGCGGGCCCGGCCGACTGCCTTAAACGAGCTTGGTCCAGATGAGTACGCAGACTACGACTGCGAACAGGCCCAGACCTTCAATCAGAGCGGCGGCGATAATCATAGCCGTCTGGATTTTGCCCGAAGCTTCCGGCTGACGGCCGATAGCGTCCATGGCGCTGCCGCCGATGCGGCCAATGCCCAGGCCAACGCCCAGAGCCACCAGACCTGCACCGATACCGGCACCCATTACAGCCAAACCAGGACCGTAGTTAGCAGCCATAGCGGCCACTTGCAACAACAAAGAGAGCAACATAAAAATTGGAAAAAGGGGGAAAAGAAAAATTTCGTCAGTCCCGCAGCGGGGGGGGGGGGATTGCCACGGTCTGGCCGAAACAGCCAGTTGGCGGGCGGCAGGCGCCCGGCCGATTAAGTCAGATTAGTGGTGGGCGGCGTGCATGGGCGAGCCGTCCTCGTTGTAGCCGATTTGCAGGTCGGCGTCGTGGTGCTCTTCCACCGCGCCACCGATGTACATGGCAGTGAGCAGCGTGAAGATGAAGGCCTGCAGCAGAGCCACCAGCAGTTCGAGCACGTTGATGAACAGGCCGAAAGCCAGCGTTACCGGGGCCACGGCCCACGATTTGAAGATGAACACCAAGCTGATGAAGCTCAGCACCACGATGTGGCCCGCCGTGATGTTGGCGAACAGACGAATCATGAGTGAGAAGGGCTTGGTGAAGATGCCAATCACCTCTACGATAATCATGATGGGCAGCAGCGGCTTAGGCACGCCGGGCGTGGCGAAAATGTGGGCCCAGTAGTACTTGTTGCTCGATGCCAGCGTGATGATAAGCGTCAGCACAGCCAGCACCATGGTCACGGCGATGTTGCCGGAGAGGTTGGCGGCGCCGGGGGTAAGGCCCAGCAGGTTGTTGAACCAGATGAAGAAGAACACCGTGAGCAGGTATGGCATGTAGCGCTCGTACTTGGGGCCGATGTTTTTCTTGGCTACTTCGTCGCGGATGAAAACGATGATGGGCTCGAAGAACGACTGCACGCCTTTGGGAGCGCGGCCGTGGTTTTTCTTATAGCCGCTGGCCACGGCGGTGAAGATGACGAGCATCAGCACGGCGCTGCCGATGAGGGCGGCAATGTTCTTGGTGATAGAGAAGTCGTAGACTTTGCTGCCGTCGGTGCTCACGAGGTGCTCGTGCTCCAGCTTCAGGCCATCGTACTCTTTGGCGGGGCCTTCGGCTTCGCCGTTGGAGATGTGCTTCGAGGAGAATACCGACAGGCCCTTGCCGGGACGGTAGGCGATGATGGGCAGGTAGGTGGTGAAGTTGCCGTTGTCGGTGGCCAGCCAGTGCCACTCGTGCGAATCGCCGATGTGGTGCAAAATCATTTCGCCAGGATTGAAGCCTTCGGCCTTGGCGCCCTCGCCGGCGGGCTCGTTAGCGAAAACGGAGAGGGAAACGAAACAAAGAAGAATCGACAGTAAACGCTTCATCCAAAGTTAATTAATGGCAAATTTCAGGCTAACGCATTATCATTGCGTGACTTGCTTTTCTGAAATCGGCCGCAAGTTACTCAAAGTAGCCCAGATTTCAAACCCGGCCCACGAAAAGTACAGGATGAAGAAGGCCCCGAGGAAGGTCCAAACACCCCGCGGTTCCTTGGCAATTCCACCCGCCAGCAGCCACGTCACGAGTCCCAACGAGACCAGCAAACGGGCCGTCATCCCTATCAAATACCCCATGGCCAGGCTGGCCGGGTCACGGGCCACAAGGCGGGCGGTGAGGCTATAGGCGAAGTAGGTGAGCCCCGCCATTACCGCAAAAATCAGCCCCGTGCGCGGGTGCACCACGGCCGGGCCGTAGAGGCGGTGCAAGGCGTAGATGGGCAGGCCCAGCGCGGCGGCGAAGAGGAGGAACTGGCGCGGGAATTTGGGCATGGGTTGTATTGATGATAAAAGGGCGTCATGCCGAGCGGAGCCGAGGCATCTCGCTCGCGCCGCCTGACGCCGGAAACCTTCCTCTGGCTTCTCTCCAAAAGATGAGGGGAGCCGGACGAAGCGAGCGAGATGCCTCGGCTCCGCTCGGCATGACGGTGGTGTGTATTTACAGCTTTATAATGACTCCTTGGTCAAGCTCCGTATAACTTGGAACACGGCCGCGAACACACCTAGTAGCAGCAGACCGATGGTGAGCCAGGGGCCGGTGCTGAACTTGCCATCGAGCCAGTAGCCGAGCCAGGCGCAGCCGCCAATGATGGCCAGCATCTGGAAGGCCAGGCCGGAGTACTTCATCACGGCTTGCAGGCGGCTGTTGCCGGTGGGCTGGGGGTCGGGCGTGGTGGGCATAATTAAGTAGGCTAAGGCGGTTGACAAAGTTACGGGATGGGCCGGGCGGTGTTTGCCCGCGGAAAAACGTAATTTTACCCGGTGAGCTTCGTTAACGTGCGGAGCTATCGAACATTTCCGGGAGCTTTGCGCGTTTCGCCAGCCCGGACCCGTCCTTTCCCTTGCTTTGATTTTGACACACTCTTCGCTGACATACCGCTGGGCGGCGCTGCTGGTCTTCCTCGTTGGGGTGGCCGCGGCGGGCTGCGCGTCGGACAAAAACCTGGTAGCGCACGCGTTCAACAACGTGGCGGCGCGCGACAACGCCTATTTCCTGGCCCGCCAGAAGCTGCAGCTCACCGAGAATAAGCTCTACGCCGGTCGCATCAACGACTACAACCAGACGCTGCCGCTGTTTCCGAGCCTCGACAGTGGCACGGTGCGCGCCAGCCGGGCCGATTTGAACGACGTTATTAAGAAGGCCTCCATGCCGATTCAGAATCGGCCAGGTTCGGACTGGACCGATGATGCCTACATCGTGGTGGGCTGGGCGCGCTTCTATGAGATGCAGTTTGAGGATGCGGCGCTGACGTTTAAGTATGTCAACTCGACCAGCAAGGACGCTAATGCCAAGCACGAGGCGCTGATTGGTCTGATGCGGACTTTCCTGGCGCAGGGTGAGATGGAAAGTGCTAAGGCCGTGTCGGATTTGCTGGATAAGGAGCAGGGCCTGCCCAAAGATGCCCGGCAATTGTTTCTGACCCGGGCCGACTATTATATCCGCACCGAGGAGCCAGCCAAGGCCATTCCGCAGTTGGAGAAGGCCATTCCACTGATTGAGTTTAAGAATGAACGGTCGCGCACCCGCTACATTCTGGCACAGCTCTACCAGGACCAGGGCGAGAATAAGAAGGCCTACGACCAACTCGACCAAATTCTAAGCCGCAACCCGCCTTATGAGCTGGATTTCCAAGCCAAGCTGATGATGGCGCAGGTGTCGGACCTGAGCGCGCAGGACCGGGAGCGGCTGAACAAGAACTTCGCCAGCCTGCTGAAAGACCCCAAGAACAAGGACTACCGCGACAAGATTTACTACGAGATGGCGCGGCTGAACTACCGCGAAAAAAACTACCCGGAGGCACTGAAGCTGCTGCGGCAGTCCATCGCGGCCACTACTACCAACAAGACGCAGAAAAGCTACACCTACCTGCTGGCAGGGCGCATCTACTACGAGAACCTGCAGAAATACCGCCTGGCTGCCGCCTACTACGACAGCACGGTGCAGAACCTGAACAAGGAGGCCAAAACCTATGCCGCCATTAAGGAGCGCAGCGACATTCTGAAGGAATTCGCCAAGCAATACACCATCATTGAAACGCAGGATAGCCTCCAGGCCCTGGCCAAGCTGCCGCAGGAGGAGCTGAACCAACAGCTCAACCTGTATGCAGACGCGGAGATTACGGCGAAGAAGAAAGAAGAAGCTCGGCTTGTTGCACAGCAGAAAGCCGCGGTCAAGGAAGAAGAATTTAAAAACCGCCAACAGAACGCTAACAGCGGAATTGGCTCCGGCCTGGCGCCGAGCAACATCCCTGGCGCACCCGGCTCCACGGCGCCAGACCCGATGTCGTTTGACCCTACGGCCGTGGCCAGCGGTGCCAAGTGGTATTTCGACAACCCGGCGGCGCTGGGCACGGCGCGGGCCGACTTTGTACGCAAGTGGCAGGGGCGCCAGCTGCAGGACAACTGGCGCACCGTGAGCCAGGCCAGCAGCTCGCCCAACAACGTGGCCAACGGCGGCGTGCCGCTGAGTATGACCGGCAACTCGACCACGGCCGTGAACAGTGCCGAAGCTGACTCGGTGGCCAAAGCCGCCGCGGCCGACCCGAATGCGGAGAAAAATGCCTTGGTAGCTAAATACCGCAGTGCACTGCCCACCACGCCGGCTCAGCTCCAGGCTTCCGACAAGCAGATTGAAACTGCCATGTATGAATTGGCCGGCATCTATAAAGAGCTGCTGAAGGAGCGCGAGAAAGGCTTTGAGACCTACGAGAAACAGGTGACGCGCTACACCCGCGGCGAGCACGCGCCCGATGCGTATTACTTGCTTTACTTGTACTACAAAGACAAGCCCGACGCGGCCAAGATGGCCCAGTACGCAGCAGCGCTGCAAAAGGAGTTTCCCACGTCCATTTACGCCAAGCTAATTGCCGACCCGCTGTATCGGGAGCACGAGTTGGCCCTGCACAACGCCGTGGCCAGCCGCGTCGATTCGGCTTTCACCTATTACAAAAACCAGAATTTTGCCAAGGCCAGCGCCATCCTGGCCCGCACCGAAAAGCTCTACCCTAAGAGCGACCTAAGCGACCGGGTGGCTTATTTAAAAACCCTGCTGGTGGTGCGTACGCAGGCACCGCTCACGGCGCGCACGTCGGTGGAGAAGTTCTATAAGGATTACCCCGACAGCCCGCTGGTGCCCCAGGCGCAGGCGCTGGCTGAGGCCTATAAGAAACAAGGCTCGGGCCAACTGGCGGGCGCTTTGGCCTCGACTGAAAAGCCGGTGGTTTCGCTGTTCCGCCCCGGCGAAGTGGACAACCGCATGCGGATTTTTTACCGGGAAGATGAATCGCCGTACCGGGCATTGAACCCGAGCGGCGCCACGCCAGAAGCACCCAAGACGGCTGCGCCCACCGCTCCGGCCCCGGATGCGAAGCCGGCCGCCCCAGCTCCCAGCGGCTCGGCCGGCCCGGCACCGGTTAAATCCGACAAAGCAGCTTCGGACAAGGAAGCTTCGGATAAAGCAGCTGCGGACAAAGCAACCGCGGACAAAGGTGCCGCTACGAAATCGCCAGCTCCGACTGTTCCAAATAATAAAGCAATTCCAGCTACGAAAGCCGCTGCGGCGGTTGCACAGACTCCCCCACCCGCGCCTGTTCCGACCACCGGCGCTGCCCCAGCTACTGCTGCAGCTACTACTCCGCCGCCTGCCGACGCCCCGGCCGCTCCCGCTACGGCCTATACCACCCAGCTGAGCAGTGCTCACGCTGTGGTGCTGGTATTTCCCAAAACCACGCCGCCTGCGGCCGACCTGGCCACCCAGCTTGGTGCCTACAACGGCCGCTATTTTAAAGCCAACAACCTGGCCGTGGAAACACCGGCCCTCGGCGCCGACCAGACGCTGGTGGTAGTGCGGGCACTGCCCGGTGCCAAGGTGGCCCAGAGCTACGCCACCAAGCTGCGCGGGCCCCAGTCGCCGCTGGGCCGCCTGCGCGGCCAGGGCTACCAAACGCTGGTCATCAGCTTGGAAAACCTGGCGCTACTGCAAGCCACGGGCGACCTGACCGGCTACCAGACCTTCTACCAGCGCGTGTACAAATAAGGAGGCGCGAAGCTTGCCGAGCGTGTATGGGTGACCAATGCCCCCGAACCGTATAAAGCCTCCGCCCACCCTCGGAGGCTTTATTTTTGCCTGACTATTCCCGTTTCGTTTCTTATGCCTACTTCCCCTCCTACCCGCCGTGCCAAGCCCCAGCCGCTAAAACCTGCGCGCCCTGGCCGGTTCACGGCCTTTGTCCGGACCATGTGGGTGCTGTTTGGCGCGGGCGTGGTAGGCCTGGGCCTGTTTGTGCTGGCTGTGAGCGGCAACTTCCTGAACCTGTTCGGGCGCATGCCCAACCTGAAGACCTTGGAAAACCCGCGCTCCGAATTGGCGTCCGAAATTTACTCGGCCGATGGCGTGCTGCTGGGCAAGTACTTCCGCGAAAACCGGACGCCGGTTGAGTTCAAGGACCTGCCCCAAAACCTGATTGATGCCCTTATTGCTACCGAAGACGTGCGCTTCGAGCAGCATTCGGGCATTGATGCTAAGAGCGTGCTGCGGGCCGTTACCGGCGTGCTCACCTTCTCGCACAATGGCGGTGGCTCCACGCTCACCCAGCAGGTGGCCAAAGTGCTGTTCAAAACGCGGCAGGACCTGAGCGACGGTGCCCTCAACGGCAGCGGCAAAATCGGGATGCTCATCACCAAAACCAAGGAATGGATTCTGGCCATTCGGCTGGAGCGCAATTACACCAAGCGCGAAATCATCCGCATGTATTTGAACACGGTGGAGTACGGTTCGAACTCCTACGGCATCAACACGGCAGCCAAGACCTTCTTCAACAAGTCGCCCAAAGACCTGAGCACGCCCGAAGCCGCTACGCTAGTGGGCATCGTGAACGCGCCGGGCCGCTTCAGCCCCGTGGTGCACCCCGACCGCTCGCGCAAGCGCCGCAACTGGGTGCTGCGCCAGATGGCCAAATCGCACTACATCACCGACGCCGAGCTGGCCCAGGATACGGCCAAGGCCATTGTGCTGCACTACTCGGTGGAGAACCCCACCAAGGGCCTGGCTCCCTACTTCCGGGCCGAGGTGGTGAAGTCGCTGCTGGCTTGGGCCAAGGAAACCGACCACGACCTCTACGCGGACGGCCTGAAGATTTACACCACCATCGACTCACGCATGCAGGAGTACGCCGAGAAGTCGCTAGCCGAGCATCTGGCCCTGCAGCAGAAGTGGTTTAATGCGCAGTGGAAGGGCCAACTGCCCTGGCGCGACGAGAACGGCAAGGTTATTCCCGACTTTCTCAACATTGCCATGCGCCGCACCCAGCGCTATAAGTCGCTGATGAACCAGTTCGACGGCAACCGCGACTCCGTGAATTTCTACCTGCGCAAGAAGTATAAGATGCCGGTATTTACCTGGCAGGGCGAGAAGGAAATGATGATGTCGCCGCTCGACTCGCTGGCCTACTACAAGCGCTATCTACGCGCCGGCTTCATGGCCATGAACCCACTCAACGGCCAGGTGAAGGCCTGGGTGGGCGGCCCCAACTACAAGTTTTTCAAGTTCGACCACGTGCGCCAAGGCAAGCGCCAGCCCGGCTCCACGTTCAAGCCCATTGTGTACACGGCGGCCATCGAGCAGGGTGGCTATTCGCCCTGCTTCCCGCGCCCCGACGTGGCCACTACTTTTCCGGCCGTGGCTGGCCGCCCGGCCTACACCCCCAAGAACTTTGAGGGCACCTTCACTGGGCGCACCTTCACGCTGCGGCAGGCGCTGGCCCGTTCAATGAACTCCATCACGGCCTGGCTGGTAATGAAGATGGGCCCCGAAACCATCGCCACTTACGCCAAGCGCCTGGGTATCACCTCGCCAGTAGATGCCGTGCCCTCAATGGGTTTCGGCACCTCCGATTGCAGCATTTACGAGCTGTGCGGAGTGTACGGCACCTTCGTGAACAAGGGCGTGCACACCGACCCCATTATGGTGACGCGCATCGAGGACAAGAACGGCAACGTGCTGCGCGAGTTCGTGACGCAGACCCGCGAAGTGCTCAACGAGGAAACGGCCTACATCATGACCAACATGCTGCAAGCCAGCACCACCGAGCCCGGCGGCACCAGCACCATCCTGCACACCGGCTTCAAGTTCCCGTTTGAAATCGGGGCCAAAACCGGCACCACCAGCAACTATTCCGACGCCTGGTTCATGGGCATCACCCCGGACCTGGTGTGTGGCATGTGGGTGGGCGGTGAAGACCGCAGCATTCACTTCCGCAACGGTGCCTACGGGCAAGGTGCCCGCGCCGCTCTGCCGCTCTACGGCCTCTTCATGCAGAAGGTGTACAAGGACAAAAGCATCGGCCTGAATACCCAGCCCTTCCCCAAGCCGGCTGCTCCGCTCAGCATCGAAATTGATTGCTCAAAGTACTACGGCGGCCAGCGCGACACCATCCCCTACGACCAGAAGATGCAAGTACCCGATGCGTCGGACTTGGACGACAAGGACATTTAGCCCCACTGCCCGCAGGCTTCGGCTTCAGGCCGGAAGCTACACAATTTTGATATGGCTGGCGACTTTCGTCAGCCATATTTCGTTATAATCAATACGCTTACCCCTACCCTTCCCATGGCCGCCAAACCCGAACTGCAAGCCCAAATCAACGCCCTGCCCCACAAGCCCGGCGTGTACAAGTATTTCGACGACGAGGGCATCATTTACGTGGGCAAAGCCATCGACCTGCGCAAGCGCGTGAGCAGCTACTTCACCAAGCAGGACCACAACAAGAAAACCCAACAGCTGGTCCGCAACATCAAGCGGCTGGAGTTCACCATTGTGGACTCGGAATCGGACGCCTTCCTGCTCGAAAACAACCTCATCAAGCAGCACCAGCCCAAATACAACATCCTGCTCAAGGACGGCAAAACTTACCCTTACCTCTGCCTGACGAATGAGCGTTTCCCGCGCCTCATCCCCACCCGTAACAAGATTAACGACGGCTCACGCTATTATGGCCCCTACGCCAATGGCACGGCCCTAAATGTGCTGCTGGAGCTCATCCGGGCCCTCTACCCCCTGCGCACCTGCAACTATAATCTCACGCCCGATAACGTGGCAGCCGGCAAATTCAAACCCTGCCTGGAGCTGCAAATCGGCAACTGCAACGCTCCCTGCATTGCCAAGGAGGACGAGGCCACCTACAACGGCTACATCCAGCAAATCCGCCAGATTCTCAACGGTGACCTCCGCATTCCCAAGCAGTATTTCAAGGAACGCATGACGGCCGCCGCCCAGGAAATGCAATATGAGCTGGCCCACGCCTTCAAAGTGAAGCTCGACAAGCTGGAAGCCTTCCAGGCCAAAAGCACCATCGTCAACGCCTCCCTCACCAACATCGACGTTTTTGCCATCGCCAGCAACGAGAAATCAGGCTTTATCACTTACCTCAAAGTGATGAACGGCAGCATCATCCTCACTCAAAGCCTCGAAGTACAGAAAAAACTGGACGAGGAAGATGCCGAAATCCTGGCTCCGCTCGTCATGCAGATGCGCCAGGAGTTTGAAAGCGAGTCGCGTGAAATACTGACCAACGTGCCTGTTGCGCTGCCTCTACCCGGCATCACCCTCACTGTGCCGCAAATCGGCGACAAGCGCAAGCTGCTCGACCTAGCTCTGAAAAACGTGCTCTACGCCCGCAAGGAGAAGGAAAGCATGAACGAGAAGAGCAAGGATGTGAACGAGGTGCGCATCATGGAAACCATCAAAAAAGACCTGCGTCTCACCGAGTTGCCCAAGCACATCGAATGCTTCGACAACTCCAACTTCCAGGGCGACAACCCAGTCTCGGCAATGGTTTGCTTCCGCAACGCCAAGCCCAGCAAAAAAGACTACCGCCACTACCACGTTAAAACCGTCATCGGCGCCAACGACTTCGATACCATGTATGAAGTCGTCACCCGCCGCTACCGCCGCCTCGTCGATGAAGGTGCCAGTCTCCCGCAGCTCGTCATCATCGACGGTGGCAAAGGTCAGCTCGGCATGGCCGTCAAGGCCCTGAAAGACCTCAACCTTTGGGGCCAGATTGCTGTCATCGGCATTGCCAAGCGCCTCGAAGAGATTTACGTTCCCAACGACCCGTTGCCTCTATACATCGACAAGAAAAGCGAGTCCCTACGCCTTTTTCAGCGCATGCGCGACGAAGTACACCGTTTCGGCATCACCTTCCACCGTTCCCGCCGCGACGCGGCTACGCTTAAAACTGAGCTGACCGACGTCAAAGGGCTAGGCCCTATCACCGCCGATAAGCTTCTGAACAAATTCAAGTCCGTAAAGAAAATCCGGGAGCTTTCCGAAGCCGAACTCGTTGCCGAAGTCGGCAAAGCCAAAGCAAAAGTTCTCCAAGCCTACTTCGCCGAGAATGAAGCGCCTGCCCATCCCATGCCGCCCCGCCAGCTTCCAACCAGTAATTAGCTTGCTTCAACGCAAACAAAAAGCCCTCGCATTGCTGCGAGGGCTTTTTGTTTTAAGCGTTCTGCGGGATTAGAAGCTCCACAGGTTGTACTCGTACTCCACCAGGTCAGCGGCCGTTTGTTGAGCGGCCAAGATGCCTTGCTGAGCACCACCGTAGATGTCGTCCAGACGGCTGTCGCCAGCGTTCGATACTTTGGTGATGTAAGAGTTAAACAACCACAGTTCGAAGGCGTCGGCCAGGTTCTTGTGTTGTGCGTCGTTCTCCGCATTGAACCAGATGGCGTTTTGCGGGTTGGCGCGGAACACCTTCACCAGGTCGCTGTACTTGAACGTGCCAATCGGCTTTTCAATACCCGAGATGTTGGTCGGCAGCGTCGAGGGCACCAGCAGCGTGATGGACTTGATGTCGTGGTACATTCTCGACCGTTTCTTGTCGAAAATCATATCCTCTTTCACTTCCATCTCATACAAATCCTTCGGCCGGTACTCGTTGCCTACCGGCGCGGGGGGCGGCGGCGGAGCCACAGCTACGGTTTCGTAGATGATTTTGCCTTTTTTGTCCTTCAGAGGCTTACCGTTAGCGCCCAGCTTGGGCTGACGCTTGGTAGTAGCGGCTGTGCCACCACCACTCTTCTTCGGCGCGGGCGTACCCCAGCCATCATCAGCGCCACCGCCAAGGTCCTTCTCGCTAAAACCAGCGGCTTTTTCCTCATCGCTCAGCTTCACTCCTTCATCTACATAAGAGGAGTTAGTGCGTACTTCCTGCGGCGTGAAAGTCGACGTCAGCGAGTCGTTCTTATAAGCCGTCAGTTCGCCGCGCTTCACGGCGTCGAGGATAACCCGGCTGATTTCCTTGCCTTCGGAAAACATCGGTTTGTTTTGCTTCTCGCGCAGGTCCACCTGCCGCCAGATGCTCTTGCGGAACATTTGGTCAGACGGGGGAATGGGCCGGTGCGAACCGGTGCTGCTCGCCGTAGTGGCTTGCTCCTGGGCCGAAGCTGCCAGCGACAGCGACAAGCCCGCCGCCACAGCGGCCAAGGTGTGAATGGATTTCATATCGGGTTAAAGCAACTTGATTGTAGGATAGTTCGCTAACGTGGCCAAGCCACCGGATATTACAGCAGGGGAATATTAAATTGTTTCTGAACGCTCACCGGCTCGGTATTGCCCTGGAAGTTCATGCGTTGTACTTCTTTCACTTCAACGTACAGACGGTCGCCGTCGCGGTAGGCATTCACCACATCGCTCAGGTCAGCCTGCGGGCCGCTGATGGTTTTGGGAGCCAAAGCGGGGCGACGGCCACGCACCAGCGTCACTTCGTAGCGCGTTACGCGGAAACGAGCGTCGTCCGGCAGGAAGGTGGCAAAGCCAGCATCCGGCACAGCCTTCAGCGTCATCGAGCGCACAGCGGTACCAGGAGTACCCTGCTTCTCGTTGGCCTCACGGCCACCTACGAAGCACTGAATGGTGGGCTTGGGAATCGGACGAACCTGGAAGGTTTGCGAACCGATGGCGTTGCCGCCGCTGCTCACGTTCAGGGTTACTTCGCGCGAGTTCGGAATCAGGGTCACATCACCCACTTTAGCACCTTGAATGGCCGAAGCACCCGAAGCCGAGAAGCTGGGCTTGTACTGAGCACCGAGGGCCGGTACCGATACGTTCAGCTTGTTGCCGCACTTGAAGTACAGGGCCTGTACCGAAGCCGACTGAATCTGCATCACCGGCTTGGTAATGTTGTACTCTACTTTCTTCACGAAAGTGGTGTCGCGGCCATTCTGGTTGAAGCGAATCGTACCGGTCCAAGAAGCCTTAGCAACGCCTTCCGAGTTAAATGCACCCGGGCGAGCCGTGAACTCAACCTTACCGTGACCATCGGGGCCCACCGAAATCGGCGAACCGTTCAAGGTCATTTTCGGGCTGATGGTCGAGGCCGAAGCCGTCAGGAACAGTTCAGCTTTGTACTTAGTACCAGCGGCTACCGTGTTGGACTCGGCGCTGGCGAAAGCGCCGATTTTGTCGAACACAATCGTCTTGGCACCTACTTTCTGAGCCAGAGCCGACAGAGCGTCAGCTTCGTACTTCAGCACTTCAGTTTCTTTCTGCGAGATGGTAGCCAGAGCAGCTACTACCGGCGTATTCTCGAAGTTGAGCTCAGCGAAGTTTTTGTTCTTCTGCGCCTTTTCCGTTACACGGGGGTCTTCCTTGGCATCCAATGCCAGCGGCGTGGCTGCGGGCACGAACTGCTTGATGTAGTCCGAATACTCGTTCAGCTTCGGCTTGAGGCCGGTGTAGGCGAGACCGTTGTGCTTCTGACCACCGAGCATTGTAATGGCTACTTTGTCTTCGCCGCTCAGGTTGGTCATTTCGCCATTCTTGTTCTCAGTAGCCGTCATCAGCTTCTGGCGAACGTCGCGCAGGTAAGAAACTAGTTCTTTAGTCTTGGCACGAATCTCTTCGCTTTGCTTAAGTACAGCCAAGTCCTGGGGCTGGTTGTTGTTTTTCTGAACAGCAGCCTGGATACCTTTCACGGTGCCATCTGCCCCCAGCGAGGTCTTGTCGTTGACACCCAAAAGGCTGTCATCGATGAATTTGAACTTCAGCAGAATTGCTGAGTTCACTTGAAGCGCCAGAAGAGCGGTTAGCACGAGGTACATCATGCCAATCATCTTCTGCCGCGGTGTTTCTTTTCCGCCTGCCATTATCTGGTTCCGCTAAAAATTTGGTGGAAGGGATGACAAAAAGCGCTTAGGCTTGAGCGCCGGCACGCATAGCATTCAGCATGTTGCCGTACACACGGTTGAGCGAAGTCAGGTTGCCAGTCAGGTCAGCAACTTGCTTCTGGAACTGCTCGGTGTCTTTGCCAGCCTGGGTCATGTTGTCCATGGCTTTGCTCAGCGTGCCGTAGAACTGGTTCATGGACTTGAGGTGCGTGTTGGCATCCTGCAGTTCCATTTCGTACACAGCGTTCAGAGCGCCCAGGTTTTTGGTCACGTTCTGCACCTGCATGTGGTACTCTTTGGCATCCGAGGTAGCGTTCGACATGGCCGAAATAGCGTCCACAGTGTTCGAGTAAGCCACGTTGATTTTCTCGAGCGAATCAGCGGCAGTGCGCACCTTCTTGGTGTACTCGTCGGTTACGTTGGTGGCTTCGCCCAGCTGCGAGAGCTGCGAAGTGGTCGTGCTCAGGCGGTTCAGGCCCTGGCCCAAGTTCGAAATAGCTTCGGGGGTCACGTTGGCATTCTTCAGCATGTCGTCCAGCTTCATGGTCAGGCCCTTCGACGAGTTGTCCGAAGCGTTGAGGCGGTTGTCACCGGTCGAGGGGTCGTAGCCTTCGCTCAGCTCGGGGTATACCAGCGACCAGTCGTGCTCCTTGTGCTGAGGCTGGAATGCGCTAAGCGCGAAGATGAGGGCTTCAGTGCCGAGGCCAACAATCAGCATGGTGTCGGCACCAGCCCAGTGTTCGATTTTAAACAAAGCACCAACGATAACTACTGCTGCGCCGAGGCCATAAACTTTGGGCATCAGCGTATCATAGAGAAAACTTCCTTTAGCTGCCATGAGAATTTAACTTGAAAGGGGGTTGAAGAAGGTGTAAGAAGGGGAGGGTGGTTAAAATAATGTCTTCCCGCCGGTTGAGGGTTGTGTTAACTATTAGTTGAGCGAGCTGTTGGTGCCCATGCCAATCTGAATCATCGAGCAACGGAAGCCGATGTAGGAACGGGCCGAGTCCTGGTATTCGAAGTTGCGCGTGCCGGTTTCGAGGAAGTACGCAATGTCTTTCCAAGAGCCGCCGCGTACTACTTTGCGGGGTTCGTTGTCGTCCGGGTTGGTGGGGTTCAAGTCCCATACCACCGGAACCGAGGCTTCCATGTAGGCATCATCGCACCACTCCGACACGTTGCCGGCCATGTCATACAGGCCGAAGTCGTTGGGGAAGAACGAGCCCACTTCCGAAGTGTATGCGAAGCCATCCGAAGCATAGTCGCCGCGGCCGGGCTTGAAGTTGGCCAGCATGCAGCCTTTGGTGTTGCGCAGGTACGGGCCACCCCAGGGGTAAGTAGCCAGGTCGCGGCCGCCGCGGGCGGCGTATTCCCATTCAGCCTCGGAAGGCAGACGGAAGTTGGGGTCGCTGGCGTAGCCTTGCTCCTCACGAGCTGCGTTGCGGAACTTGGTGCGCCAGTTGCAGAAATACTTAGCGGCAAACCAGTCTACGCCTACCACCGGGTAATCGTCGAAGGCAGGGTGCGTGTAGTAGTACTCGAGCAGGGGGTCGCCCATGTGGTAGGTGAAGTCGCGTACCCACACGGTGGTGTCGGGGTACAGTTCGGTCATCACATACTCTTCGCCCAGCACATCCAGTGAGTCTTGCTTGATAGCGTCGACGAATTGACGGTATTCGTTGTTCGTAATCTCCGTTTCGTCCATGTAAAAGCCGGCGATGGTCACCTGCTTGTTCATGTTCACCATTGAGGCGGAGATGTCTTGGTCGGTCTGGCCCATGTGGAACGTGCCACCGGGGCAGGGTACCATGCCGTAAGGCACTTCTTGGGGAATAAAGAAGGGCCGGTCTTCGGAACCCACCAAATCACCGGTCGGTCCTTTGCCAAAACACCCACCCAATAATGTACCGGAGATAGCAAAAAGGGATAATGCTAGAAACTTGTTCATGAGGGGTTAGAATTCTGTTTAGTAATTGCTGATACCGCTAAAGTCCATTTAGATGGGCTGGCAAATCTACACTAAATTAGGATGCGGTGCAATACCTAGTATTCGCTGCACACGACCAAATTCGGGGTAAACACGCTGGATAGCGCAAATAACTCGGTTAATCCTTATTATATTTTGCGGAGCCGCCTAAAATTTATCCTAACCGGATTAGGATAATGCTCATTCTCGGTATCGAACGAGGAATAGGAAAATTAGAAGCTGTAACGGGGCGTGCGGATAGCCGGGCGGATATTGGCCGACGGCTTCGGCAAACGGTAGGAGAGCATAATTTCGTGCGAGCTGAACGCACGAGCGTCTTGATTCGGAGTAATGAAGTCGAAGGCATAGCCCAAGCGCACTGCATTATCTTTAGCGAAACTGATTCCCAACAGGCCCGAAACGGATTCTTCCGTGCGGTAGTTGGCACCAATCCAATATTTGTCGTCGATAGTGGCTCGAACACCTCCTTCGAAGGAGTAGTTCTTGGAATTGCTGAATTTAGAGCTAGTAGAAAAATCACCGGGTAGCACGGTTTTCACCAGTACCATCGGCGTCACGACAACGGATGACGAGGCGTCGATATTGTAGCCGGCCGTGAAATAAGCGTGGTTTTCGGCGATGTACTGCTGGGGAGTGCCGTCTATCTTACCGGTGTTCGGATTGGGGATGCCGGCGCTCTGGAACGTGTATTTGGAACGGAGCAGGTTATTCATGCTCACGCCAGCGTAGAACTTAGGCGATTCGTACCACAGGCCTACCCCTGCGTCGAACTTGCTATCAGAGGCGCCGCTGGGAACGTTTACGTCGTATTGGTCAAGCGCGATGTAAGTGCCTTTGCTCAAGTAGGTGTAAATACCTTGGATGCCGATGCCCAGCTTACCCGAGCCCACTTTGATGTGCTGCGAATACGAAAGCGAAGCGTTGGTCATCTTCGACTGCCCCACTTGGTCGTAGTAGACCACGGCACCCACGCCACCGCCAGTGGCCAGGACGGGCAGCGAGGCCGAGATGAGGCCTGTGCGCGGCGAGCCGTTGGCATCGCCGAAGGTACCATAGTTAAAGTACTGGTAGCGGCCGATGAGGTTCACCTCACCTTGCCCTTTGATGCCGGCGTAAGCCGGGTTCAAAGCCATACCATTAAAACCGTAGTGGGTGAATTGGGGCTGCTGTTGGGCATACGCCGAACCGGCCGCGGCCGCGAGGAGCAGGGTCGCGAGTAACGTTCCTTTCATAGGACAGGTGTGGTGGTAACGGGTGAAGAAGAGGAAGGTGGGGGTGGTGGGTGGTTCCGAATGGAAGAATAGCTTCCAAATGTAAGGCAAAAACCGTCTCCAAAAAATTCAACCAAAAAAAACCGGGGCAAGGGCCTTGCTCCGGTTTTCAAGCCCTTACCTGAATCAGGCGTCGGGTTTGGTATTTTTGGCGCTGGCCTTCCCAACGTCGGGTTGGGCGTGCCGGCGGATGTAGGCTTCAATGGCCCCGGTCATGGAAGGAGCATTGGGATGCGGCGCTTCGATGTCGAGGATGAGGCCGGCATCGAGCACGGCTTTGGCCGTGGTGGGACCAAAAGCGGCAATGCGGGTGCCCTCCTGCACAAAATCAGGGAAGTTGATGAAGAGCGAACTGATGCCAGAAGGGCTGAAGAATGCAATGCAGTCGTACTTCACATCCGACAGGTCAGACAAATCGCTGGCCACGGTGCGGTAAATGACGGCCTCCGTGAACTTGATGTTGTTGGCCCGCATGAACACCGGCAGGTCTTCCTTGCGAATGTCTGAGCAAGGATATAAAAACTTCTCGCCCTTGTGCTTCTTGATGACGTCGAACAAATCGGCCGCCGTGCGCTCGCCCACAAACAGCTTGCGCTTGCGCAGCACGATGTATTTCTGCAGGTAGTTAGCGGTTTGCTCGGAAATGCAGAAATACTTCATTTCCGCGGGCATTTCCAGCTTAGCTTCTTGGCAGATGCGGAAGAAGTGGTCGACGGCGTTGCGGCTCGTGAAGATGACAGCCGTGAATTCCATAATATTGATTTTCTCGCGCCGGAAGTCTTTGTAAGACACCGGCTGCACTTCAATAAACTCACGGAAGTCCACTTTGATACCGTACTTCTCTGCAATGGAGAAGTAAGGGGAAACGTCGTTGGTGGGCTTGGGCTGGGTAACCAGGATGCTGCTGATGCGCTTAGCATGCCGGCCGGTTCCCGGCTTATCTGCACTCTCGGCCATACAGGAAGAAAAAGAGTAGTACTAGGACAATAAGAGGAGAAAAATGGGAAAAGCGCAGACCGCAATGCGGTGCCAATCAGTACGTAAAAACGATAAGTTTAAGTAAAACCAGTAAGGGCAGAACTTCAGTGGCGCAAAGGTAGGCAAACAAATGCAGATTTATCAGCGAAGTATGTTGATGCAGGGTATGCCCCACCCGGACTACCGTGCCCACCAAGACCAAGGCGATGGCTGCACTGGCTGCCCACGCTACCGCGCGAGGATACCCGGTGTTCAGGCCGAGGTAGAGCAGCAGCACGACTGGCAACGCCAAGCCAGCCATTAGCGTGGTGCGCAGAAACTCGCGGTACTGCAAATCAACTAACGGCTGCAGGCCAAACGTGTAGCCAAGGATGCCGACGTAAATGTATTTCCCGAAAACGAAGGCGGTGATGATGGCGGTGTAGAGCAGCACCCGCGCCACGATGGCGGTTTCGGGCACGTTGAAAAACTGGCGCAGCAGCGGCAGGTTTTGCAGGTCGGTGTGGATGGCGGTGAGCAGCAACGCGAACGACAGCGCGAACAGCAGCACCAGCAGCAGGTTGAGCAGCGAAAAGGCAGGCTTGGCCAGGAAGGCCTGTTGGTCGGAGCCATTGCCGAACAGCTCTTCTATCTGGAAAATGCGGGCTAGGCCTGGCTGGTAGGTGGTGCGTACGGCGCCGTAGCACAAACCCAGCACCAGCAGAAAGCCTAAATATACATTTTGCCCCTGTGGCCCAGGCAACCGGGGCTGCGCTGCTTGCACCAGCTTGGAGGTAGCTGGGCCGGCAGCAGAGCTACTGGTGCTAACCCCCGAGAAAGAGCTTAGCGCCGGGTAGCCATCGGGCTGCCACACCGCCAGCAGATGCGAGCCGGCCGGCAGCTGGGCGGGCAAGAGGTGGGCCAGGTCGAGGGAATAGGTGGTAGCGGTGCGCGCCGTGAAAACGAGCTGGTTATCGATAAACAAGCTCAGGCCGGGCTGTGCGGCAAACGAAAGCGGGAAGGACTGGTTGCGGCTGAGGCGCACCCACTGGTAGTAGGCATGAGCGGGCTGGTGGTAGCCCGGTAGGTAGAAGATGAGGCGGTTGCGCGTGGCGTCGTGAATCAGCCAGTCGGCCGAGAGCGACGTGGGCGAGGCCGGGGGCAGCTGCTTGTACTCGCTGGCCCGAGCTGGGCGCAGGCTGCCAGGCAGCAGCATCCAGACGCTGCAGAGCAACAGCCAACCCCATCGGAATGCGCCGCGCGTGGCCATGCAGGACTAGTTGCCGTTTTCGGCGGCTAAGAGCTGACGGCGAGAAATCCGGCTTTGGTAGACGCCGAAGAAAATGCTGAGCAAAGCTGAGAACACGGCCAGCGCCGCAATGAGGATAGTGTTGCCGAGGTAGGCGAAGCGGATAACAAAGAGAATCACCAGCACATTGAGAAGCCCTAGCAGGAGCACGGTGCTGATTTGCTGAAAGCCCATGGCCAGAATGCGGTGGTGAATGTGGTTTTTGTCGGGCGAGAAGGGCGACTTACCGGCCAGCATGCGCAGCGAGAACACCCGGAGCGTATCGAACAAGGGTACGAACAAAATGCCGACTGCCACCGAAGGGGCCGCCGAGCCGAAAGGCTGCCCCACGTGCAGGCCCATTTCAATAAACTGAATGGCCAGCACCGACACGATAAAGCCGCAAACCAGCGACCCGGTGTCGCCCATGAAGATGGGCGCCCGGTGGAAGTTGTAGCGCAGGAAGCCGAACAAGCCGCCTACCAGGCACACGGCCACGTACACGTAGTTGCCGTAGCTGGGGCCGCCATAGGTGTAGAAATAATAGCCAAACGTGCAGCAGATGATGGACACGATGGTACCGGCCAAGCCGTCAAGCCCATCAATCAGGTTGATGGCATTGGTGACGCCCACGATGACCCCTAGTGTGAAGGCGTAGCTGACGCCGACGGGCAGCGTGCCGATGCCCAGGATACCCTGGAAACTGGTGATACGCACATCGGCCATTATCATCACAATGCCGGTGGCCAGGAGCTGACCCACAAATTTCTTGGCCACTGACATACCCACGAGGTCGTCTTTCAACCCCACGAAAAACAGGATGATGCAGCCAGCCAGCATTTCCTGCACCCCGTTGCGGAGCGGCGCGAAAATGGTGAGGGCCGACATAAACCCAGCGAACACGGCCACGCCCCCGAGGCGCGGCGTGAGCGACTGGTGCACGGTGCGCC
Organism: Hymenobacter properus; assembly: GCF_015694735.1. Lineage (GTDB taxonomy): Bacteria > Bacteroidota > Bacteroidia > Cytophagales > Hymenobacteraceae > Hymenobacter > Hymenobacter properus. The sequence continues at coordinate 543,077 of NZ_JADQDP010000003.1, forward strand.
CGTTGGGCGTGTCGAGCATGTTTTTGAGGTGGGCGATGTAGATGATGGATGGCACCGCGAACAGTGACACCAGCAACGCCCACATCCAGGACAAGCCCAAGGGAATATCAATATGAGTCATAGACGATAAATTACGGCAGAAGCGGGGCAATGGCTGAAAGCCACTAACGAAGCAGACGGTTAGCTGTGCAACACGCCTTGGCTGTCGAGCAGGGCAATGTGAATGAGGTTGTCGGGCACGATGGAATCGGGCACAAACACGAATTTCTTATCGAAGATTTGCGAGCCACGATAGTAGCTGACCCAGTATTGGTTGTTGAGGTGAAATACGGCCGGGTCGATGGACTCGACGGGCACGGCCGCGTGGGGCGGCACTTCCTGAAACAAGTAGCGCAGCGTGGTGGTGCGTACTTTCTCACCATCGGGCTGCTCGCCGTAGCCATTGGCGTTTACGATGACGTTCTCAAGCGGGAAAGCATTGTGGTTTAGCAAGTAAACCTGCCAGAAAGGTTGCCCCTCGGGCGTCAGGGTTTGCTCGGTGGGGACAATGGCGACCGAAACGCCTTCTACAGGGTCGAAGGGAATATCTTGTTTCACGAGGAAGTGAGGGAGCTGGATGAATGAGATGGCACCGACGGCTCGGCAGCGGCCAACAGTTCCGTCAGGTGGCGCAGCAGGCGCTCCTGCACCTCTGCCACTGTGGGAGCCGGCGCGGTGCCTAGCTCCTGAGCCAGGGACGTCACGGCCTTGTCGGTGATGCCGCAAGGCACGATGTGGCCGAAGTACGACAAATCGGGATTCACGTTGAGGGCAAAGCCATGCAGCGTGACCCAGCGGCTGCACTTCACGCCTAAGGCGCAGATTTTGCGTGGGTTGGGCGCGCCCTCTTCCCAGTCAAGCCATACGCCGGTGAGGCCGGCAATGCGGCCGGCATTCAAGCCGTACTCGGCCAGAGTACGGATGACGGCCTCCTCCAGCGTGCGCAGGTACCAGTGGATGTCGTTGCGGAAATTGTCGAGGTCGAGGATGGGGTAGCCCACCAGCTGGCCGGGGCCGTGGTAGGTGATATCGCCGCCGCGGTTGATGTGATGGAAGCTGGCGTGGTGGGCCTCCAGGGCTTCCGCATCGAGCAGCAGGTGCTCGGGCTTGCCGCTTTTGCCCAGCGTGTAGGTGTGCGGGTGCTCGCAGAGCAACAGGTGGTTGGGCGTGGGCAGCGGGGCCGCACCGGTGGTCTCGGCTTGCCGGTTATGGGTTTTGATGGCCAGCGTGGCAGCCATCAACTCCTCCTGCCGTTCCCAGGTGGGCACGTATTCTACCAGGCCAAGGCGCTGCACTTGCAGCGTCCGGTTGGGGCCGGGGCCAGCACCGACGGGCAAAGCGGCGTCGAGCAGCGGCGCGGAAGACGGTTCGGCGAGGGAAGCCATGGGTGAGGATTAGTGGTATGAAATACAAAGGTACTACCCGCCGTAGGCTTTGGCTTGCGCGCCTCGAAGGGTAGCTTGCGTCACCTTTCAGCCAACACAAGCCTCCCCTACTGTTGCTTATGGCCCATGCTCCCCACGAATTAGGGCAAGCAGGCGAAACTGCAGCCGCCGACTATTTCGTGGCACGCGGCTACGAGGTGCTGGCGCGCAGCTACCGCCACGGCCGTGCCGAAGTCGACCTGGTGCTGCGCCAGGGTACGGCCCTGCTGGTATTCGTCGAAGTCAAAACCCGTTCCTCGGGCCAATACGGCACACCGGAGACCTTCGTATCGGCTCGCAAAAAGGAGCTGTTTCGCCTCGCGGCCACGCATCTGCAGGAAGAACTGGACTGGCGCGGCGACATCCGCTTCGACATCGTAGCCCTAACACTGCTCAGCCAGGGCTTCCGCATCGAGCACTTCGAGGATGCGTTTTATTAGGGGGAGGAAGGAAATGGGGCAGGTGGGGAGACAGGAAGCAGACAGATACGCCTATCTCCCCTCCTCCCCTACTACCTCTTTTTCGGCGCCACCTTGGGCGCGGCTTTGGGCACGGTGCGGGGCGTGTAGCCGGGGCGACGGGCCGGGTTGGGGTCGGCCACGGGCTCGTTGCGGGTGTCGAGATTTTTCTCTTTGTCGAAGATGAGCTTGGCTTCGCGGCTGTATTCTCGGATGAGCTCGGGCTCGGCTACTTCCGGGTCGTAGCCCGACTCGCCGTACTGGTACTCGTAGCGGCGGCGGCTGCGGAAGCCCCAGTATTTGGTCCAGATGCCTACACGCTTGCCGTTCTCGAACTGGCCGCGCCATTCGGGCTGGCCATTTTGGAAGAACTTGGCGTAGTCGCCTTCCAGCTTGCCGTTCACGTAGGGCACGATTTCGTTGATTTTGCTCCGGTCTTCGCCGTAGTAGCTCACGTTGGCGTCGCGCGGAAAACCCATTTCGTAGTGGGTTTTGGTGAGCAGCACGCCGTTCTTATCGAAGGTTTCCCAGCGCAAATGCCGCGTGCCGAGGGCATAGTAGCCGGTTTCGAGCACCTTGTTGTTCTGCATCACCTTATAAGGGCCGTGCAGGATTTTGAGCTGCGCCGCATCCTCCTCCACGGCCGCCAGCTTCAGAATTTTGTGCTTCTTGGTGTCGTAGTAATAGTAGGCCGGCGCGTAGGCGTTGAGCGTTTTCGGGTATTTCAGATAGTAGAAGATGGTGATTTTCTGATTGCGGCCTTTGGGACCAGTCTTCACAAAGGCCTTCTTCATCTTCTCACCCAGGAAGACGTTTTTCTTCTTCTTTTTCGACTTGCGCTGGGTGTCCTTTTCGGCCTCTTTGGCGGCGCGCTCCTGCTCCTTGGTGAGCGTGGCTTTGCGGGCCGTGCTAAGCGAGGGCTTGCCGTTGAGGGTGTCGCCGGTTGTGGTGAGCGTGTCCGATAGTAGCGCCAAGGGCTCGTCGGGCGTGCTCTTAAACGACACCGTTTTGCGGGTGCAGGCCCACGGCAACACCGTGAACAGCGCCAGCATTAACATTCCCAGGAAACGCAGCGGCCGCAGCCCCAAACGAGAATTACGCATGAACTAAAATTGCCAATAATCTTATCGCGGCCCTAACGCAAATGTAACGCGCTTTGGTGCCCGGGCGGCGGGTTGGTGGGGGCGTGTGTCATCCTGAGCGCAGCGAAGGACCTTCTCACGGCTGAACGACAGTTGTTCTTCGGTGAGAAGGTCCTTCGCTGCGCTCAGGATGACACACGCTCCTTACCTATATTCTCGCCCCTACTTCACCTCCCGCGTGGCCAAATCCAGGTGTTGGCCGGCTACCAGCAAGTGCAGCCGCAGGTTGTGGCCGCTGATGACTTCGTCCTCGGCCAGCGTGGGCAGGTTGTTGTGAGTGAGGTCGGCGGCATCGACCACCACCACGGCTTCTTCGCCGAAGACTTCGGCAGGCTGACCGGCGCGCACAATGAGGCCGGTTTCTTCGCTCAGGCCGATGCCGAGCAGGGTGGGCTGAGCCAGCACGGCGTGCATGAGGCGCGGGTAGCGGCCGCGCTCGGCAAAATGCTGGTCGAGCAACACGCCGGGCAGCAGGCCCAGGCCGGGCTTCACCTCAATCTGGCCACCGAGCAGGCTGCGCCAGCCGTGCCCGTTCACCAGCATTACCTCGGCCATGACGGAAGCCCCGGCGCTAGTGCCGGCCAAAATGAAGTTGCTTTCGGCTTGGCACTTATGCTGCAGAATGTTCAGAAACTCGGTCCCCAACAGAAAATCGGTGATGCGCTCCTGGTCGCCGCCGCTCATGAACACCAGCGCAGCGTCGCGCAGGCGCTGCAGGGTCTCGGGGTCGTCGGCGGGGTAGTCTTCGCACACTTGGAGGTGGCGCACGTGGGGGCATCCCTGCTGATGCAGGGCGTGGGCGTAGGCGGCGGCGGTGCGGGCGGGCTGGCGGCGGGTGGCCGTGGTAAGGATTTCGATGGGGGCGTTGCGGTCGGGCAGCAGGCGGGCCAGCAAGGCCAGCATGGGGTCGTCGTCGCCGCCGCCCAGCATCACGAGGGTTCCGAGGGGCGCGGCGGCGGAGGTTTTATTGGGCATAGCTCGGGCAAGGATTGGGGCAGCAAGATGGGGCAGTTGAATGGGATTACAGGATGCTAGATGAATACGTCTGTTATCCTGAGCACAGCGAGGGGCCTGCTCGGGTATGCAGCCATTGCAATGCCTCTCTTACGGCGAAGACGCTAGAAGGTCCTTTGCTGTGCTCAGGATGACAGAAACAGGCCTTTCTTTTCTCACCTCGCGGCGCCCATTTACCGCCCGGTTCGCCCTACTTTTGTGGGGCTTATTCTCCCCATCAACCCCGCTTGCCTAGCGAAGCATCTCCCCTCCTCTCTTTTTCATGCAGCCGCAGACCGTGGAAACCATCACGTCCTTGATTCAGGAGGGCGAATTTTTTAAGTTAAAGCAGCTGCTGCGCGATTTCCAGCCCCCGGAGCTGGTATCGCTGATTGAGGCCGAAGAGGACCGGGAACAGCTCATCATCTTCCGGCTGCTGCCGCTGAAGCTGGCCACCGAGGTGTTCGAATACCTCGACCTGGAAGTGCAGCGGCACTTTCTCGACAACCTGGCCCAGGACAAGATGGCCGACATCCTCAACGAGATGTCGCCCGACGACCGCACGGCCCTGCTGGAGTTTCTGCCCGCCAACTTCGTGGCCGAGCTGGTGCAAAGCCTGAGCGAGGAAGAGCGCAAGGTGACGCTGCAGCTGCTGGGCTACCCCGAATACTCGGTGGGCCGCCTGATGACGCCCGACTACATCGCCATTCGCGAGAACTGGACGGTGCAGCAGGTGCTCGACTACATCCGGCAGCACGGTGGGCAGTCCGAAACGCTGAGCATGCTCTACGTGACCGATGCGCAGGGCATCCTCATCGACGACATCCGCATCCGGGAGTTTCTGCTTTCGGCCCCGGCCGTGCGCGTGCGCGACCTTATGGACCGCCGCTACGTGAGCCTCAACGCTAACCAGGACCAGGAAGAGGCCATCGATATTTTCCGGCGCAACGACCGAGTGGCCCTGCCCGTGGTGTCAGATTCGGGCGTGCTGCTCGGCATCGTGACGCAGGACGACATCCTAAGCATTCGCGAAGAAGAAGATACCGAAGACATTCAGAAGCTGGGCGGCTCCGAAGCCCTCGATGAACCCTACCTGGCCACGCCGCTCATGCGCATGGTGCAGAAGCGGGCCGGCTGGCTGGTGGTGCTGTTTCTGGGCGAGCTGCTCACGGCCTCGGCCATGCAGTTTTTCGAGGGCGAGCTGCAGAAGGCCATTGTGCTGGTGCAGTTCATTCCGCTCATCATCAGCAGCGGGGGCAACTCGGGCTCGCAGGCCACGTCGCTCATCATCCGGGCCATGGCACTGGGCGAGTTCACGCTGGGCGAGTGGTGGCGGGTGCTACGCCGCGAAATCCTGTCGGGGCTGGCGCTGGGGGTTATTCTGGGCTTGGTGGGGTTTGCCCGCATTGCCGTGTGGCAAAGCATCACGCCCATTTATGGGCCGCACTGGCTGATGGTAGCACTCACGGTGGGCGTGGCGCTGGTGGGCATTGTGCTGTGGGGCTCGCTGGCGGGCTCCATGCTGCCGCTGCTGCTCAAGCGCCTGGGCCTCGACCCGGCCACGTCGTCGGCTCCCTTTGTGGCCACGCTGGTCGACGTGACGGGGCTGATTATTTACTTCACTGTGGCGCTGGTGTTGCTGCGCGGCACATTGCTGTAGCACGGCAACCTACTCCAGTTTGCGCCGGTTGGCTTTCTTCTCCCCCTGAATCTTTTTGCTATCGAGCCGCTTGCGCACGGCGGCTTTGCTGGGCTTAGTGGCCTTGCGGGGCTTGGGCCGGCGCAGGCTTTTGAGCAGCAGGGCGTGAAAGCGGGCCAGGGCAATTTCCCGGTTGCGCAGCTGGCTGCGGTCGTCCTGCACGGCCACGAGCAGCAAGCCCTCAGCCGTGAGCTGATTACCCAGCTTCTCCAGAATCAGCTGCTTCTGCTCCTCGGTGAGCACCTGCGAGTTCATCAGGTGCCAGCGCAGCTCCACCCGCGATTCTACCTTGTTCACGTTCTGCCCGCCCGGCCCACTGGCCCGGCTGGTCTGGAAGGTGATTTCGGGCAGGAAAGCGTCGGCAGCAGGAAGCACTTTGAAAGGGTTGATTTTTGAGGGTTGAATATTGAGTTGAATTTGTCAAGTCATTTAAAGAACTCAACATTCAACCCTCAAAAATCAACCCTTGTTAAGCAGCATAGCTCCGTAGGAATACCCGCCGCCGAACACGGTGATGATGACTTTGTCGCCGGCTTTGAGCGTGTCCCACACCTCGGCCAGGCCGATGGCGGCACCGGCGCAGCCGGTATTGCCCAGCCGCTGAATGTTGTTCACGGCGCGGGCCGGGTCGAGGCCGAGCTGCTTCACCACGTTATTGGAGATGCGCAGGTTGGCTTGGTGCGGGATGAGGTAAGTCAGCTCCTCGGTGGGAATGTGGTGCTTGTTGAGCAGCTGCTGCGTCACCTTGGCCATGTAGATGCAGGCCTGCTGAAACACGTCGCGGCCGAAGGGCATCACGATGCCCCGCTCCACGGGCTTGAGCGTCACCGACTCGTCGGCCTTGCTCACGGGCGCGGCCCCGCCGGTGATGACTTCGGCAATGCGCAAGTCATCGTCGCTGAGGCGGTCTTTGCTGATGAGCAGCGCGGCAGCGCCATCGCCCCACAGGTGGCCGGCCATGGTGTCCTCCTCGTTGTTATAAGCAGTGTTGTGCTCCGTTACGACCACCACGGCGCGGCGGGCCTTGCCCATGGCAAAGTAGCCCTCCACAATTTCAACCGCATTGAGCAACGACGAGCAGGCCGACGAGATGCTGACCGTGGGGATTTCGTTCACGCCCAGGTCGCGCTGCACGGCGTGGGCGGCCGTGAAGATGGTGTCGTGCGGGGTGTAGGTGCCCACCACAATCAAATCAACACTTTCCGAAGCAAAGGCCGGGGCGGCCTCGAAGGCGGCGCGTGTGGCGGCAATGGCCATGGTGTTGGCATTTTCGCCGGGGCCCGCTTTGCGGCGCTCCTGGATGCCGGTTCGCTCAATTATCCACTCGTTGGCCAGGCCGTTGAGGCGGGTGAAGTGAGCATTGGTAACGACGGCCTCCGGGAGGTAGGACGCCACATGATGAAGGTACACGGAATGGTATTGGGTGAAACGCAAGGCCGCCAGGCGGCCGGGCAAAGGTACGGCCCGCAGTCCCGGGCGGTCGGCCCGCACCGGGCAGATGCCCAAATTTTATACCCAATAGGTCAGTTAAGAAATTAAGACGCCTGTCCTCCATAGCGCGGCGAAGGACCTTCTCACGCCTGCGTTATCTGACGTGAAAAGGTCCTTCGTCTCTGCCTGGTTCGCAGAACGCTCAGGAGGACAGGCGTCATTAATGAAAACGTTACTCCTTCACTACGCGGCCGCTGCCGTGGGTGCTGCTGAGCTGTGCGCCTCCGGCCACGTGCAGGCTGCCCGAGCCAGTGAGCGAGCCCTCGGCCGTGCGGCTGGCGTACACGTGGGCATCGCCCGAGCCGTTGATGCGGGCGCGGCTGGTTTCGGTTTTCAATTCGCGGGCCTTCACCTGGCCCGAGCCGCTGATGCGAATTTCATTGCTGGTAGCCGTGCCGCCCACCGTGATGTTGCCCGAGCCCGACACGCCGGTTTCGAGCTGCTTGGCTTGGAGCTGGGGCACCACCAAGTCACCCGAGCCACTCAAGTTCAGAGCCAACGCATCGGCTTGCAGAGCGCCGTCCACTTCGAGCTTGCCCGAGCCGCCCACGCGCAGCGCCGTCAGGGCGGAGGCTGTCACGTACACCGTCACGGGGCCGTGTTTTTTGTTGTTGAACTGGCGCCCTTCCTGGTTGCGGAAGTTGAGGCGTAGCCGGCCACCCTGCACGTCGGTTTCAAAATCGGCCAAGTCTTCCTTGCTGGCTTCCACCACCACGCTCTGGGGGCTGCCCTGCTTCACCACTACGTGGGCCGAGGAGCCCAGGCTGATTTCGGTGAAAGGCCCCACCACACGGGTTTCGCGCTCCGCCAACGGCCGACGGCTGGTGAATGATGACATCATCCCCACGGCCAGTAGCAGGAGGAGGGCAAACTGCGAAGCAATCCGGAAATTTTTCATGCGGAAAAAGGCAAAAAGGGTGAGCAACTGAAACCTATTAACCTCATGATGCGGCCGAGGTTACGGCGGTTGCCCAACGCTATTTCTTTCTGCTTTTTCCGGTTGTTTGCAATTAAAATTCTACGTGCAGACGCATGGCCACCACGTGCACCGGCCCGCTGCGGTCGCGGTTGTAGGCCGGGTTCAGAATGAACTGGTAATCGGGGCTGATGGCGGCGTGGTAGCGGTGCAGGTCGATGCTGTAGTACACTTCGCCAATTTTCTCCAGCCCGTAGTTCAGCGCCCCGTCGCCTACCATGAAGCCGTAGCCGCCGGCCGCCAAGTACTCGCGGTGCTCGGGGCTGATGCCGTTGGCCACCACGGCCACGCCGAGGCGGTCGTCGGGCCGGTGCCAGCGGGCGCCGGTGCTCACTACACCCAGGCTGGCACTGTGGTCGATTTCGGTGAAGGCCCAGGTTTCATTGCGGCCGTCGTTGTAGCTCACGCGGGCAAACAGGCCCACGTTCTTGCTGATTTCCTGCTCTGCATTCAGGCCGAAGCCCACTTTGGTGTGGCCGTCACGGCGCACCAGTTCTAAGTCGGGCTGTTGGCCGGTGGCCTGGCCTAGCGCCGTGGCCGTGTGGTAGGTGGCCATGGGCGCCACGTTGCGGAAGCCCAGCAGGCGCACCGTGCCCTGCCGGTGGGCCAGTTTGTAGGTCTTGGTCAGCTCCAAGGTCTCAGCGTGCACCTGGCCGTAGCGGCCGTCCAGCTTGGGGCCATTGGCGTAGGTGGGCAGCTGCGCCGTGGCAAAGCGGGCACTGAAGGTGGGCGTCACGTACTCCAGCACGCCGCCCACGGTGTAGCCGCGGGTGTTGGCGGCGTAGTCCCAGGCCCCGGCGCTCATCAGGCTCCAGTTCATGAACTGCGTACGCGGGTCGTGCGAGTAGCTGTTCTGGTCGAAGAAGTCGGCCAGGCAGATTTTGCCCACGTTCAGCGCGATGTAATGGCGGGGCGTGGGGCCGGCCACCTGGTTGAAGTCGTCCACATCCTCGTCGGTTTCCGGGCTCAGGGCAAATACCTGGCGCACGTAGAGCCGGGCCAGGTACAGCACCGGGTCGGCCACGCCGATGCGGAAGGTTTCGCCATTCGGAAAGCCTGCAATGCCACGGGCGCTGCTCAAGCCGCTGCCGCCGGCCACCTCGGGGTTGAAGTATACCGCCGCGTTCTTCCATAGCCGCCGCCCGATGAAGAACGTGCTGGTCATCGAGAGCTTAGCCGATTCGCGGTCGGCCAGGCTGAAATCGCCAGCGTAGGGCGTGGTCAGGTCATTATGCCACTGGTCGATGAAGGTCTGCTGGAAGTGCAGGCTCCAGTTGTGCGACTCTTCGGCCGGCCGGCGCAGGGGCTCCTGAGCCGAGGCGGCATTGGGCGGTGTGGGCGGCGTGGTGGAACCCGCCGGAGTAATCTGGGCCAGCGCGGGGCCGGCGCCGAGCAGCAGCGCCCCGGCCAGCAGAGAGAAATGGAGTTTCAGAACCGAAAAACTTAAAAGCGAATAAATCAGCCCGAAAGTAGCCGCCGCGCAGATGTTGAAACCGTGAAGCTTACCCCGCCACCATAGTCGAGGCGGACCGGGCCGGCAGGCCGCAGCCGCCCGTGCGGTTGAGGTATTGCTTGCCCCAGTCCACCAGCTCGCCAAACAGCGGCTGCACGCGCTGCCCCTGCTCGGTCAGGGCATAGTCGACGCGCGGCGGCACAGTCTGGTGCACGGTGCGGGCCACGATGCCGTCCAGCTCCAGCTCGCGCAACTCCTGAATCAGCATCTTCTCCGTGATTTCGGGCATCAGCCGGCGCAGTTCGCCGTAGCGCCGGGGCTCGTCGAGCAGGTAAGAGAGGATGAGCAGCTTCCACTTGCCGCCCAGCACGTTGAGGGTGGTGCGCACAGGACAGGTCAGGTTGCGCTCGGCGTCGGCCGACGACCAGTAGGCTTCGGCCGTTTGCTGCTTGGTAAGTTTCGACATAAAATTATAGAGCTGATTGCCAACTATTTTTACTTTTGAGTAAGTACCTTACTTTTTCGTAGGTACTTGCGAAAAGCGAAGTTACACCTTCACCTTTGTATTGCCGCCGCGCAACGATGCCCCCGGCTTACGCTTTTGCTTTTATGTCTAAGAAAATCACCGTCCTTGGCGCCACCGGCAACATTGGTACCGCTCTCGTGCACACGCTGCTGCAACAAGGCCACCAGGTCACGGCTGTGTCGCGCCCCAGCGCCCGCCTCGACGCCCTGGCCCAGGCCGGCGCCACCATCAAAGCCGGCGACGCCCACGATGCCGCCTTCCTCACCGAGGCCCTGCGCGGAGCCGACGCCGCCTTCCTGATGATTCCGCCGAACGTGACCTCGCCCGACGTGCTGGGCTTTATGGACCAAATCGGCGAAGCCACCGCCCAGGCCGTGCGGGCTTCGGGCCTGAAGCAGGCCGTGCACCTGAGCAGCATCGGGGCCGACGAGCCGGCAGGCACCGGCCCCGTGGTAGGCCTGCACCGCCAAGAAGCTCGCCTCAATGCCATTGAGGGCTTGAGCGTGGTGCATCTGCGCCCGGCCTACTTCATGGAAAACCTGCTGGCCAACATTGGTATGATTCAGCACATGGGCATCACGGGCTCGGCCACGCGGCCCGACGCGGCGTTCCCGATGGTGGCCACCCGCGACATTGCCGCCAAAGCCGCCGAACTGCTGGCTGGCCCAACCGTGGCTAACCACGCCGTGCAGTACTTGCTGGGGCCCCGCAACTATACCCTGCCCGAGGCCACGGCCGCCATAGCCCAGGCCATTGGCCGGCCGGAGCTTCCTTATGTGCCCTTCTCCTACGAAGACGCCAAAAAAGGCATGGTGGGCGCCGGCCTCAGCGAGAACCAGGCTGACCTCTACGACGAGATGACGCGCAACATCAACGAAGGCCGGTCGATGGCCAACGGCCCGCGCGATGCCGCCAGCACCACGCCCACCACGCTGGAAGAATTCGCCCAAACGGTGTTTGCGCCGGCTTATAAGGCTGCGACGGCGTAAGGTGGGTATCTTTCTCGAGAGAGCGTTATGCTAAGCGCAAGCGAAGCATCCTCTGGGAGGGAATAAACAAATCGGTTGTCATCCTGAGCGCAGCGAAGGACCTTCTCACGTTAGAGCAATTTGGCGTGAAAAGGTCCTTCGCTGCGCTCAGGATGACAGATGACGTTATACTTCAACTGCGTTCGGCAGACATTCATTTTATCGGCCCAACTGCCTTTCCTCACCCCGCTCCCTACTTTTGCGCCATGCCTTTGCTTCACCACCTCGACCAGGGCCAGGGCCGCCCGCTGGTCATTCTCCACGGCCTGTTTGGCACCCTCGACAACTGGCAGAGCCTGGCCCGGCGCTGGGCTACCGAGGCCGGGCTGCGTGTGGTCAGCGTCGATTTGCGCAACCATGGCCGCTCTTTTCACTCTGATGAGCACACCTATGCCCTCATGGCGCAGGACGTGCTGGAGCTGTTCGACCACCTGCAGCTCGGACCCGATACCACCCTCATGGGCCATAGCATGGGCGGCAAAGTAGCCATGCGCTTCGCCCTCGACCACCCCGAGCGCCTCGCCCGCCTCGTCGTCATTGACATTGCTCCACGTTTCTCCAACATGGAGCATCAGGACGACATCGTGGCTGGCCTGCAAGCCGTCGACTTCAGCACCTGCACCAACCGGCAGGAAGCCGACGCCGCTTTGGCCAAGTACGTGCCCAACGTGGGCACCCGACAGTTTCTGTTGAAAAACCTGTACCGCCGCGAAGACAACACATTTGCTTGGCGCATCAACCTGCCCGTGCTGGCGGCTCAGCTAGCGGCTATTGGCGAAGAAACCATTGGCAAAGCGCCGTTTCTGAAACCGACGCTGTTCATCCGGGGCGGCAAGTCGGACTACATCACAGCCGAGGATAAACTGACCGGGATTCCGGCGCTGTTTCCGCACTCGCAAGTGGCTACGGTGGTTGATGCCGGGCACTGGGTACACGCCGAGAAGCCGGAGGAGATTTTTGAGATGGTGAAGGCGTTTGCGCTGAGCTGATGAGTACCCTCTTCCTTATTCCTACGCCGCTGGCCGATGATACGGCCCCGCAGGTGCTGCCGCCGCAGGTGGTAGCGGCCGTAGCGACCCTCCCCTACTTTCTGGTGGAAAACGTGCGCACGGCCTGCCGCTTCGTGAAAAGCGTGGCCCCGCATCGCGTGATTGAGGACATCCGCTTCGTCGTCATCGATAAAGACAGTTCGGAGGCCGAAGTGCGCGCCGCCCTGCTGCCTTTGCAAAAAGAAGGTATCGACGCGGGCATTCTCAGCGAAGCCGGCTGCCCCGGCATTGCCGACCCTGGGGCAGCGCTGGCGCGGGAGGCTCATCGGCAGGGACTGCGCGTGGTGCCGCTGGTGGGGCCGTCGTCGTTGCTGCTGGCCCTCATGGCTTCGGGGCTGAATGGGCAGCAGTTTGCCTTTCACGGGTATTTGCCCATCGAAAAAGCACCGCGCGCAGCAGCCATTAAGGCCCTGGAAAAGGAGGCTCAGCAGCGGCAGCAGTCTCAGTTGTTCATCGAGACACCCTATCGCAATGGGGCCTTGTTTGCCGATTTGCTGGCGCACTTGCAGCCTGGCACCCGCCTATGCGTGGCGGCTGATGTTACAGGCACGGGCGAGTTCATCAAAACGTTGACAATAGCTGACTGGCGCAAGCAGCCAGCGCCAGAGTTGCACAAGATTCCGACGGTGTTTGTGCTGGGGATGTAGCGCCCGTCTGTCATCCTGAGCAAAGCGAAGGACCTTCTCACGCCTGAACAACTTGTTCTAACGTGAGAAGGTTCTTCGCTTTGCTCAGGATGACAGATGCCGGGCCTACGATGCCCGCACCACAAAGCGCGGCTCAGCTACCGGTAGGTGCTCATCTGGGGCGGGCAGTACGGTTTCGCCGTGCTGGCTCAGGTCGAGGCCGTCGGCTTCGTGCAGAGCATTTACCCGAATGGGAATGAGCAGGTTGGTTAGCTTGTAGAGCAGGTAGGAGCCGCCAAAGGTGAAGATAGAAATGAAGGCCAGGGCACCGAGGTGCTTCAGTAGCAGCGTCCAGTCGCCAGTGGTGGCCAGACCGCCATCCTTGGCAAACACCGCCGTGAGAATCATGCCCACAATACCGCCCACGCCGTGGCAGGGGAAAACGTCGAGGGTGTCGTCGAGCGTGGTTTTGTTCTTTAAATCAACGGCGCCCGCGCTGATGGCGGCCGCCACCACGCCGATGAACAGCGCTGGGCCGTAGGTAATGTAGCCCGCCGCCGGGGTGATGGCCACCAGGCCCACCACCGCGCCAATGGCCGCACCGGCCGCCGAGGGCCGCTGCCCGCGCACGGCTTCAATCATCATCCAGGTAAGCATGGCAGCGGCCGAGGCCAGGTGGGTGGTCATAAAGGCCTGCACGGCCGTGGCGTTGGCGGCCAGCGCCGAACCGGCGTTGAAGCCAAACCAGCCAAACCACAGCAGGCCCGTGCCGATGAGGATGAATGGCACGTTGGGCGGCACGTGGGTGTGGCCTTCGAGGTGGGTGTGGCGGCGGCCCAGGGCTAATGCGCCCGCCAGCGCCGCGAAACCGGCCGAGATGTGTACCACCGTACCGCCCGCAAAATCGAGCACGCCCCACTTAAATAGGAAGCCGTCGGGGTGCCAGGTCCAGTGGGCCAGCGGGCAGTAGATGAGCAGGCTGAACAGGCACATGAACAGTAGGTAGCCCCAGAAGCGAATGCGCTCGGCAAAAGCGCCGCTAATGAGGGCTGGGGTGATGATGGCAAACTTCAGCTGAAAGGCGGCGAAGAGCACCAGCGGCAGGTTGGTGGCCAGCCGGGCGTGGGGCGCGGTGCCCACGTTATTAAACATGAAAAACGTGAGCGGATTGCCGATGACACCGCCAATGCTGTCGCCAAAGGCCAGCGAAAAGCCCACCACGTACCACAGCATCGAAATCACGCCCAGCGCGATGAAGCTCTGCAGCATGGTCGAAATGACGTTGCGCTTGCTCACCATGCCGCCGTAGAAAAAGGCCAGGCCGGGCGTCATCAGCAGCACAAGGCCCGAGGCCGAGAGCATCCAGGCCAGGTCGGCGGGGTTGAAGGCGTCGGGCTTGGCTTCGGGGTGGCTTTGGGGCAAAAAAGCGGCGAGGCCAGCCAATAACAGAATAAGACCCAGGCAGGCGGTTGCTAAGTATTGCTTGCGTGTCATAACCGGTGTGTTTTTCAAGGCAACTTCACGAAGTTAGTCACCAAAATTTTAAACACACCCTCGAATTGCATGGGCAAACTCATTAATTCAGTTATAATCTCTAAATACACCCCTAAATTTCAAGGTCCTATTCCATTTCAATAACAAACTGCGTACGGCCGCTAACTACTGTTTCAAGCCGGAACCGGAAACCGTGGGCCAGTAGTATGTCGCGCACCAACGTAAGGCCGATGCCCTGGCCGTCGCGCTTGGTACTGAAAAATGGCGTAAAAAGCCGTTGACTAATTTCCGGTGTCAAGCCGGGCCCGTCGTTTTGGATGACGATGGAAGTTGGCCGGCTCGTGGTGTGCACCCAAATGTTGCCATGGTTGCCAATAGCTTCAAGGGCATTCTTGGCGATGTTGAGCAAGGCTTGCTCCAGCTGTTGCGCATCTAAGGATAAGAAGAGCGGCGCGTCGGGAAAATCCAGGTGCCAGCGGATGTGCCGCTCCTCGCTCTGCGGCTGCAGCAGCCGGCAGATGCTGCGCAGCAGCGCGTGCAGGTCGGTAGGGCGCGGCGCGGGGGCAGGCAGCCGCACCAGGCGCGCAAAGCCGCCGATGAAGTTGGCCAGCTGAGTGTTGCGGGCAATGCTTACTTCCAGCGCTTGGGTGAAGTCGGGCCGGTCGTCGGGGTCGAGTTGGGGGGCGTAGTGCGTAAAGCTTTGCAGAATGGAGTTGATGGCACCGATAGAGTTGTTGATTTCGTGCGACATCATCCGAATCAGCTTGCCGTAGGCCTGCTTCTCCTGCTGCATCAGCTCCTGGGTTAGCTCCTCGAGCAAAATGAAGCGGCGCAGAAAGCCCCGGTCAAAAAAGTGCGCGGCGTGCACCCGGTAGGTTTGCAGGCCCGAAAGCTGCAGGGACTGGGGCTGGTTTTCGGCCAGCTCGGCTAGGGCTGGGCCCCAGGCGCCAGGCAGCTCGGCGGGCCGGCGCCCAAGCAGGCCGGCGGCCGGCTGGGCCAGGAAGCGCTCAGCGGCGGGGTTGGCGCTTTCGATGCGGCCTTCAAAATCGAGAATGAGCACGCCGGCCGGCGAGGCCTGGATGAGGCGTTCGAGCAGGAAGCTTTTCTCGTGCTGGCTCACCCGCTCGTGCCGCAGCTCGTCAATCATCTGGTTGTATACGTCGATGAGCTGGTCCATCTCGCGCTGGCCCACGGGCACAAACTTCATCGAGAAGTCCTTGGCTTGAATGGCCGCCGTGCCCGCCGCAATCAATTCAAACGGCCGCACAAAGCCGCGGTACAGCCGCACGGCCAGCGTAATGCTGGCTATGAGCAGGACTTCGCTGCCGAAAAACAGGTACAGATTGGTGGTGCGTAGCTGCCACGCCAGGGCAATGAGCACGACGTGAATGAGCGTGACGAAAAGCAGGAACTGAAGGCGTAGGGACATATTATATCAAAGTCGGCGACGATAAAAGAACGTCATGCTGAGCGAAGTCGAAGCATCTCGCGCGGAGTAGTAACCCAATCGTAGCAACGACTTTGATTACTGCCGCACGCGAGATGCTTCGACTTCGCTCAGCATGACGTTCTGCTTTGTTCTGTTCTGAGGTTAGCCCCGCTTATTCGTCGTACGGAATGCCGTGCTTCTCAAACCGGCGGTACAGGGCGCCCCGGCTCAGGCCCAGCGCCTTGGCCACGCGGCTGATGTTGCCATCGTAGTGCGCCAGGCTCTGCCGTATCATCTGGGCTTCCAGCTCATCGAGGGTCATGGTACCGGGGGTGGGCAGCTCGCCGGGCGCGGGGGCACGGGCGGGCAGGCGTTGGGCGTTGGCCTGGAAATCCTCAGGGCTCAGCTCGTCTTTGCCGCTGACGAGCACGGCGCGCTCCACCAGGTTTTTCAATTCGCGGATGTTGCCCGGCAAGGGCTGCTCGCGCAGCCAGTGCAGGGCGCGGGTGCCCACCTTCAGGGCGGGGCGGCGGTAGGTGGCGCGCAGCTGGTCGATGAAGTGCTGGGCTAGGAGCGGAATGTCGGTGGCGCGCTCGCGAAGGGCGGGCAGGCGCACGGTTATCAGGTTGATGCGGTAGAAAAGGTCTTCGCGGAAGCGGCCTTGCTGCACCATCTCGGCCAGGTTGCGGTTGGTGGCGGCAATGACGCGGATGTCGAGCCGGCGCGGCTTGCTGTCGCCCAGCACCTCGTAAGTGCGGTCTTGCAGCACGCGCAGCAGCTTCACCTGCGAAGCCAGCTCCAGCTCGCCGATTTCATCGAGGAAGATGGTGCCGCCGTTGGCCAACTCGAAGCGGCCTACGCGGTCGGTTTTGGCATCGGTGAAGGCGCCGCGGCGGTGGCCAAACATCTCGCTTTCAAACAAGCTGCTGGAAATTCCGCCCAGGTTCACCTTCACAAAAGGCTGGTTTTTCCGCTGGCTGTTGCGGTGGATAGCCTCGGCAATCAATTCCTTGCCGGTGCCGCTTTCGCCCTCGATGAGCACCGAGGCGTCGGTGGCGGCCACCTGGCCCACGTTGCGCAGCACATGCAGCAGCTGCTCGTCGTGGCCGATGATGTCGGCGAAGCGGTATTGCTTGTCCAGCTGGCGGCGGTTGGCGGCGGGTCCCTCGGCGGTGTCGGGCGTGGCTTCCTGCACAGCCAGCACGGTGCGAATGGTTTGGAGCAGGGCGTCGTTGTGCCAGGGTTTGGTCACAAACTCGGCCGCACCGGCCTTCATGCCCTCCACTGCCAGGCTAATGCTGCCCCAGCCGGTGATGAGGATGACGGGCACCTGCGGGGCCAGCTGCTTCACCTCGCGCAGCAGGGCCAGGCCGTCCTCGCCGGTGGTAGCCAGCGAGTAGTTCATGTCCATCAGCACGAGGCGAGGCGGAGCTTCGCGCACGGCGGCCAGCGCTTCGGTGGGCGTGGCCGCGGCCTGCGCGGCGTAGCCGGCCTGCTTGAGCAGCAGCTTGAGCGAGGTGCGAACGGCGAGGTCATCGTCGACGATGAGAAACATGCTTGCAGAAAGGAAGGAGATGAATAGAAAGGAACCCGCGGGCCCGGCTGGCCGGGCCCGCGGGCAAAGAAGTGAGGCTTAGCGCCCCTTCACGCTGCCACCGCTGCTGGTGTGCTTCGTCACCTGCGGCGAGCCACTGTAGCGCACGTCGCCGCCGCTGCTGGCGTTGGCTACCAGCTTGTCTTGCACGGCCACGGCCACCGTGCCGCCGCTGGAGGCATGGGCGTCGCAGGTGGCCGCCTGCACATCCTGGCCCTTGAACACGCCGCCGCTGGAGGCATGCACCGTCAGGCTTTGCACCTTGCCGCCGAGGCTGGCCACGGCGCCGCTGCTTACGCTGGCACTCACGTTATTGCCCGTGAAGCTGGGGGCCGAAACGACGGCACCCGACGACGCCTCTAGGGTAAAATTGCCGGTGGCGTACTCATTTTTCACTTCCACCCGCGAGCCGCTGCTGGCCTCGATGCCCGTGAGGGGAGCGGCCACAATGCTCACCCGCAGGTTTTTCGGGCGGTTGTCTTTGTTCCAGCTTTCGTTCAGCTTGTGCTCGAAGCTCACCCGGAGCACGCCGTCGCTCACGTCGGTTTTGAGGCGGTTGAGAAACTCTTCATTGTCGGCGCTGGCTTCCACGCGCTGGGTGCTGCCCGAAACGAGGGTCACCTGCACGCCATCGGACACTTTGAGGGCACTAAAGGCGCCCACCATGCGCACTTCCGGGGCAGTTTGGGCCAGTGCCGGCACGAAAGCCAACAGCCAGAAGAGCGCGGGGAAAAGTAAGTTTTTCATAACAAGCACAGAAAAAGGTGAAGAAAACAACTGGGTTCAATCTGCTAGATGCACCGCAAGTAGCCGAGGTTGCCCAGGGAGTACAAGCGACATCTTATTCTTCCCGCAGCGCCACCGCCGGCTGAATGGCAGCCGCCAGCCGGCTGGGCTGCCACGCGCACAAGGCCGTGATGAGGTAGACCGCGCCGGCCGCTGCCGCGATGGCCAGCAGGTAGGGCTGCACGGGTAGGTCGAAGGCGTGGAGCAGCGGGAACTGCGCCGCCAGCAGCCCGCCCAGTACCACGCCAAAGGTCGTGACTACCATCATTTCGCCCAAAAACTGCCAGCCGATGCCGGCGCCCGTAGCGCCCATGGCCCGGCGCAGCCCAATCTCGGCCCGGCGCTGGCTGATGTTGTACCACAGCACTCCAAACAAGCCCAGCGCCACGTTGATAATCAGGAACAAGCCCATGAGGCACAGCCCCACTACCGGCACCAGCGTGAACAAGCGGCGGTGCTGGCGGTCGTCTTCCATTACGCGCACTTCGGTGCTCCATTGGCGCGTGACGCCGGCCACGGTGCGGGCTATTTTTTCCTGCAACACGCCACCCTGGCCCGGGGCCACGCGCACCAGCACAGCGGCCGTCTCCCAGTGGGTGGTGTCGTAGGGGATGAGGCGCTTCCAGACCGAGGGAATGGCCGCTGAGAAGTCGCTCTCCATCCGCACGTTGTCCACCACGCCCACCACCTGAAATTCGTCTTCGGGCTTGGTGACTTTGCCGGGGATGTTATAGGTAAAGATTTTGCCCAGCGCCGGCTCGTCGCCGAACAGATACTGGCGCATGTCTTCGCTGATAACCACGGGGCGGTGGTGGGTACCGTCGTCGGCCGGCCGGAACCAGCGGCCCTCGCGCAGGTGCAGGCGCAGGGCCTCGGCGTAGTGGTCGTCGGCGTCGTAGGTGTTGGCGAAGGGCGTTGTCCGGCCCTTGTAGGTAAAATCCGAGTTATTGGTGTTGAAGGTAAAGGGTAGGTTGCCGCTGGTCAGGGCCACGGTTTGCACGCCGGGCAGGGCTTTCACCTGGCGTAGCACGTCGTCGAGTTCGGCGCGGGGCATCTTCTGGCCTTGCTGGGCGCGCACCAGCAGGCGCCACACCTGCGTGGACTCGAAGCCCTGCGGGGCCAGGTAGTTTTTGCCCACGGTGATGAGCACCGCCCCCACCCCAAACAGCACCACGAACGAAAAAAAGACTTCGGAAATCAGCAGCAGGTTGGCCCGCTTACGGTTCCAGATGAGGGTAAAAAGATGGCGAAGCATGGTAATCAGGAATTAAAAGGAATGAATCAAAACGTCATGCTGAGCGAAGCCGAAGCATCTCTACCGGTTCGTTGCTTCGATTGAGTTAGTCTTGAGGTAGAGATGCTTCGGCCTCGCTCAGCATGACGCTCTCTCCCCCTTCTTGCATCTTACTTCTGTTCGCCCGCGCCGCGCAGGGCAGCTACGGGATTCAGGCGCGACATTTTCCAGGCCGGGTACACGCCGCTCATCAGGCCGAAAACCAGCGTGAGCACCATGCCCCAGCCAAACACACTCCAACTCAGCGCAAAATGTGCATAGGCAATAGGATGCGCCTCGTTTACAATAGCCAGGGCGCCGGCGGCCAGGCCCAGGCCCAGCAGCCCGCCTACCAGGGCCAGCACCAGGTTCTCGACCAGAAACTGCCCTACTAAATCGGCACCGGCCGCGCCGAAGGCCTTACGCACCCCAATCTCGCCCGAGCGCTCCAAGATGCGCGTCACGTTCAGGTTCACCAGGTTCAGCACCGGCAGCAGCATAAACAGCAAGGCCAGCCCGCCCACCAGCGCGTAGAACTTGGTGAGTTGGTCGTTTTGCAGACTGGGCTCGTTGCCCAAAAATGCCCGGGTGAAGCCCGGCACGATGGGGTCGGCATAAGAATAGATGGCCTTTACCTCTTTGGGTTGCGGAATCGGTATCTGCCTCATCATCTGCTGGTATTCAGCGCTCACCGCTGGCACGTCCGCCGCCGAGGGCGCCAGCAGCACCACCAGGAACTCGCCGCTCAAGCGGGTATCTTTAATGTACTGCGGGCTCAGGGTATAGGGCACCCACACATCGGCGTAGGCGTATATCTGGGCGGCCGACACGTTGCGCACCACCCCGGCCACGCGGTAGCGCTTTAGGTCGATTTCGATGGTGCGCCCCACCACGTCGGTGGTGCCAAAGTAGGCCCGGGCCGTGGCCTCGTTGATGACGCACACGTGCTGCGCCTGCGCCACCTCGGCGCCCGTGAAGGCCCGCCCACCCAGGAAGTCATAGTCCATGATTTGCCAGAAATTACCGTCCGTATAAGCCATGTCCAGCGGCAGCAATTTGCTCTTGGTGAAAGCCGTCGCATTGGCCGACACTGTGGTGACGCCCACCTTCTCAGGCGTTTTGAGCTTGCGCACGTAATCGTCCACAAAGTGCACGCTCGCGGGTTGGCTCATCCAGCCGTGCCCGTCCGTCATCTGGTGGCGGATGGTGTTCACAAACAGCATCCGGTCAATGCGCTTCAGCGGCGCAGCGGCCCCCACCGCATGGTCGAAGATGGCCATCACCACCAGCAGAATCATCAGCGTGAAGCTCACGCCAAACAAGCTGATAAAGGTGAAGAACTTGCGGCGCATGAGCACTTTCCAGGCAATTTTCAGGTAAGAACGAAGCATGGCGGAGCAGGAGAAAGCGAGGAGTGGAATTGCAGAAGAAAGTAGGTGGGCCGGCTAGGCGCGGCCGGCGGCCGGAGCGGTGCCGGCCGGTGGGCGAGCACCGCCCCCAAAGCGGCCAGCAGCAGGCCCAAGGTCCAGCGTTGCGGGTTCATTGTTTTAGTAAGTTAGCTTACCTGGCTGCCATCGAAGAACCGGATGACGCGCTCGGTCTTCAGCGCTTGCTGCTCGTCGTGGGTCACCATCACCACGGTCACGCCATCGCGGCGGTTCAGGTCCAGCAGCAGGTCCATGATTTCCTCGCCCATCACCGAGTCGAGGTTGCCGGTGGGCTCGTCGGCCAGTATGATTTCGGGGCCGCCGGCCAGGGCCCGGGCAATGGCCACGCGCTGCCGCTGCCCGCCCGAGAGCTGGCCCGGGAAGTGCGCCGTGCGGGCGCTCAGCCCCACCTTGTCGAGGGCCTGCAGCGCCCGCTGGCGGCGCTCCTTGCCGCTCATGCCCTTGCGGTAAAGCAGCGGCACCTCCACGTTATCCACCACCGAAAGGTCATTTATCAGGTGGTAGCTCTGGAAAACGAAGCCGATTTTCAGATTGCGCAGGTTGGCCAGTTCCTTATCGGTGTATGCCGTTACCGGGCGGCCGTCTACCTCAATGGTGCCGCTGGTGGGCTCATCGAGCAAGCCCATCAGGCTGAGTAAGGTCGATTTGCCGCAGCCGCTCGGCCCCATGATGGACACGAACTCGCCCCGGTTGATGGTCAGCGTCACCTGGTTCAGCGCCACCGTTTCGATGGTCTTCGTCTGGTACACCTTTTCGATGTTGGTGAGCCGGAGCACGGGGGCAGCCCCGTTCAGCGGCGCGACCGGCGACGTGCGGGCTTCGGGCGAGTTGGCAAGCAGGTTTTCCATGAGAAAAAAGGTAAGAAAAGCGTGTAGTGAAGCAACGGTTAGCGGTTGGCGGCGAGGATAGGCGCCTGTTTTTCAAAATCATACAGCGTCAGCGCCCGCAGGCGGTAGAAAGCCACCCAGCCGGCCCGTAGCGCGAAAATGTAGCCGCGCCGCGCCCCATCCTTCGCGGCCGAGGCCAAGGTTAGGTCCGTCAGGCTGATGCGGCCCAGCAGGTAAGTGGCGCGGGCAATGTCGTAGCGGCGCTGGGCCAGCGAATCGGCCCGCCCGGCCAGGCGCAGTTGCTCGCTGAGGGCCGCCGCTTGGCTGGCCTGCGTCAGCACGGCCTGCTCGAAGCTGCGCTCTTCCTGCGCCACGGTGCGCTGAGCTTGGTCGCGGTTCAGCTCGGCGGTTTTGATGATGGACTGGCGGCGGCCCCAATCCACCAGCGGCAGGCTGAACGCCAGGCGCACCTGTTGCTGGTTTTGCAGGTTGAAGTAGGTGTTGCCCAGCGTGGTGGCCTGGTTCACGTAGCCCAGGTTGGCCGTGAGGGCCGCCTGAAAGCCGGTGGTGCCGTGCGCCTGCGCCACGGTGCGCTCGGCCTCCAGCAGCCGGCGGCGGAAGGCCAGGGTGGCGCTGCGGTTCTGGCGGGCTTGCTCCAGGGCCAGCGTGGGCAGCACGGTGGGTTGCGGGGCCGGCGTGGGGACGGCCAGCGCCGGTGCCTCGGTGCCGGGCAGGCCGGTGTAGGCCTGCAAGGCCACGGTGGCGTTCTGGGCATCGAGTTGGGCCTGCGTCTGGGCCTGGCGGGCATCCAGCACGTTCAGTTCCAGCTGCAGCAAGTCGCTCTGCGATAAGCGACCCAGCCGAAACCGCTCCTGGCCTATGCGCAGCAGCTCGGCGGTAGCTTGGGCGTTTTGGCGGGCCACGTCGGCGTTCACCTGTTGCAGCAGCACGTCGAAGTACAGTTCCGTCACGCGCTGGGCAATGGTTTCGCGTTCCTCCACATACTGGCGCTGGCTTTCCTGGTAGCGCAGCGGCTCGATGGCGCGGGCCCACCGCAAGCCGTTGAACTGCCCCAGCGGCTGGGTGATGCCAATGGTAAACGGCTGGTTGTTGTAGCGCCGCTGCCCGCCGTTGAAATCATCGAACCGCTGCACCACCGAGCCCACGTACACTTGCCCGCCGGTCAGGCCCAGGTTCTGGCTCAAAGTCAGACCCAAATCGGAGTTGTTGATGCGTACCGACTCGAAGCTGGTGGTGCCGTCGGGCTGCACCACGGGCGTAATCACGCGGTTGAAATTGGGTACCGTGCCGGTCAGGCCCAGCTGCGGTCGGTAGTTGGCCTGGTAGCCGCGCCAGGCCCAAAAGCTGGTTTCGCGGCTGGTCACGGCCTGCTGGCCGGGAGCGGAGTGGTTGAGGGCCTGGGTAATTACTTCTTCTAAAGTGAGCGGGGTTTGCGCAGCGACGGGAAGAACTAGCAGTAGCAGAAACCCAAACGTTAGCCAACGGCGTGGGCGTGGCGCCTCACCCCCCGGCCCCCTCTCCGATGGAGAGGGGGAGCCTGACGTCTTCACGTCTTCAGCTTTTTTGCAGTGGAAAGGTGAGAAAAGCATGTTATTGAATTTGAGCAACTCTAAATTTTAACTGGTCCCCCAGGCGGGATGAGGCGCCTCGCCCGGGCCATTGGTTCCAGCCGCTTCGTTAGTCCCGTAGCGTTAGCTCGGGCGTGTCCAGGTGGTCTTTCATGTCCGATACCACAATCTCCTCCCCTGCCCGCAGGCCGCCCACAATCTGCACGTAGTCGAAGTTGCTGTCGCCGAAGCGCACCGTGCGGCGCACCACTTTCCCATCGGTCAGCACAAACACCGGCTGCTCCTTGCCGCCCGTGTAGTAGGGGCCGTTTTTCACGCGCAGCACGCCGTGGTGGGCGCGCGTCACCACAAATACGTCGGCCCGCAGGTTGGGCCGCAGGGCCGGGTGGTGCGGGTTGTTCAACTGCGCATAAAACGTCACCACGCCCTTTTCCACGGCCGGGCTGATGCTGGCCACCGTGCCGCGCAGGTCGGTGTCGTTGATGCGCACCACCACCGAGTCGCCGGGGTGCAGCTGGTCGGCATACGAGTCCGAGATGGTGGCCCGCACCCGAAAGCTGCTCAGGTCAGCCACACGGGCCAGGGCATCGCCGGCCTGCACGGTGCTGCCCAGGTTGTCGTTCACCCAGGTGAGCACGCCCGCCTGCTGGCTGCTGACGTTGGCCTGCCGCAGCTTGGTGGCCAGCTCCGAAATGCTACGCTGCTGCATCGACACGGTGTAACCCAATTCCCGCACATCGGCCGCGTTGGAGCGCTGCTGGGTCTGAATCTGGCGGGCCAGGCGCTGGGCTTCCAGCTGGGCCACGGTCAGGTTCAGCTCGGCCTGGCGCACGTTCTCAGCGGTACCGCCGCCTATTTTCAGCAACTGCTGCTCGTCGCGCAGGGCCGATTGCAGGCTGCGCACTTTCACGGCCTGCACCTGGGCCTGGGCGCGCAGGTCGTTGAGGCTGCGCTCTAGGTTGAGCTGCAGCTGGGAGTTCTTGTTCTGGTTGCGCAGCTGCTCGTCGTCGAGCTTGGCCAGGGCCGAATGGGCCAGCTCCTTGTCCAGCTCCAAGATGGTTTCGCCCGGCTTCACCGGCGTGCCTACGGCCACGGCCACCCGCCGGATGGTGCTCTGAATGGGGCTGGTAAGCACTGCCTCCCGGCCGGGAATGATAGTGCCAGCAGCGGTGATGGCGGCTTCTACGTTTCCGGTTTCCACGGTGGCCGTCAGCAGGTCGCCGCGGCGCAGGCTGGGCTTGAGCACGGTGCGAAAGGCCAGCACCACCCCCGCCCCCAGCACCAGCAGGCCGGCTACCAGCAGCCAGCGGCGGCGCTTGCGTTGGGTTTGCGTAGAAGCGGCAATAGCTCTGTCCATTTTCGTGCAGAAATCAGGAGGGTTTCTACATAGAAGGCCAAGCGGTGTGCCATTTTTATAAAATGCTTTATATCATTATTTTACCCACAAATTCAAATATTCGTGCATTAAAAAAGGTGTCCATTTATGAACACCTTGCTTTTAAGCGGACACTCGGCACAAAGCCAGAACTGTGGGCGGCGCTTGGTTTTGCCTGGACGTTGAATGTCTTATGCACGACTCGTTCAACGGCGGGCGAGGCAAGCCCCCGCCCTTACTTCATTAAATCGTGAAGCCACACTATCAGCTTGTCACTGCCGTGCGGCTCTTCTGCGGCTTGGGTTTCTTGTGCCGGCGGCCCCACCACAGCACGGTGCCCGTCACCGGTAAGCTGGCCGCAACCAGACTGGCCAGGAAGGCCACAATTTTGCCGCCCAATCCCAGAATTTGCCCTGTGTGCAGGTCGTAGTTCATCTCCGAGAGCTTGCCGCCGTTGCTCAATCCGGCGTGCATCCGCGCCTGCAGTACCTGCCCCGATACCGGGTGAAAAGCGTACTCGTCGCGGTGATAATAGTGCAAAGCCTTCTGGTATGCCCAGCACTGCGCGGGGTCTTTGCCATTGCTGGCCGGCCCAACAATCATCATCTCCGCGCCCGGCGAACGACGTCGCACGGTTTCGTAAACCACGTCGGGCAGGGGCTGCGCGGCCGCTGTCACCGCTTGCAGGGTATCCACTTTAGCCACCGCTTTTTCCTGCGGGTAGGTCCGGCCGCCGTTGGCCACCAACATGGCCGAATCGAGCAAAGCCGGGAAAACCATGAACAAGCCTGTGAGGGCCAGCAGCCCGGCCACGCTGGCCGCATAGAATCCCAACACGTTGTGCAAGTCGTAGTTGACGCGCCGCCAGCGGGCACCCCACTTGATGGTGAAGCGCTGGCGGCGCTCCTGCTTGCGCTTGGGCCACCACAGCACCAGCCCCGTGCCCAGCATCAGCAGAAAGATGATGACGCTGCCGCCCACCACCCAATGCGCCACCGCATCGGGCAGCAGCAAGGTCATGTGAATGGCTTGCACGATGCTAAAGAAATGGTAGCGCAGGTCCTGCTCTTGCAGCACCCGCCCGGTGTAGGGGTTCAGGTACACCTGCGTGGGCACCCCAGTCGGGTCGGTGAAAAAAACCGTGGCCGAGCGCTCAGCTCCGAAATAAGTCACCCACGTGGTTTCCTTCTTCACGCCCGGGTGCTGCGCCAGCGCCGACGCCTGCAGCTGCGAAGGCCGCAGTTGCGCCGCTGCCGAAGCTTCCACCTTACGCCAAGGCTCAGTCAGGTCCCGGATTTCATCCTGAAAGGTGAAAATGGCTCCCGTCAAGCTCACGATGAACACCACTAGCCCCGAGGCCAGCCCCAGCCAGAGGTGCACCTTGCCAACGGCTTGCTTGAGGGTCATGGGATGAGGTGTTGGTTGAAGAAAGTTACAGAAAGAAGGACATCGTGCCGAGCGCAGTCGAAGCACCTCGCGGGCAGCGGTTGCCATGCTGGCGGAGGAATCATCCTAGCAACGTCGAATGAGTAGTTCTGCCCTAAAAAGATGTTACAGTTCAACACGACAAGCGGCGCGGCAGCGAAGGTTCGGCTGCGCTCAGCACAACGTTTCCTTAGTGGCCAATCATTAGAACTTGTACGCCACACTGCCCACGATGCTGCGCAGCTTCTGCGGGTTCATGGTGGTGTAGCCGGTCCAGTATTGCTTGTCGGTCAGGTTGTCGACCTTGGCCGACATGCGGTACTTGGGCTGGTCGTAGAAGATGCTGGCGTTGAGCACCGTGTAGCTGGGCAGCGTGAACACGTTGGTAGTCGTGTTCTGCACGCGGTTTTCGCTGGCGTAGTTGCCGCCGAAGCCCAGGCCCAGGCCCTGCAGGGCGCCGGTGGGCTGGCGGTAGCTCAGCCAGGCGTTGGCCACCACGGGCGAGGAAGCGTTGTTGGGCCGGCGGCCGTTCACGGTTTCGTCCCGCGTTTCGAGCTTGGAGTCGTTGTAGCCGAAGCCAGCCACCACGTTGAAACCCCGCACCGGGTTGGCAACAAGGCTCACGTCCACGCCCTTGCTGCGCTGGTTGGCGTCCTGCACGTCGATGGACCGATAAGCAAAGTTGGGGTTGTAGCCCACGTTGCGCAGCCGGTCCTTCACATAAATGTCGTAGTAGCTCACCGTGGCGCTGAGGCGGCCGCCGGCAGCATCCAGCTTCACGCCGGCCTCCCACTGGTTGGCGCGCTCCGGCCGGGCCAGCGGAAAGGTTTCCTCGGGGGTCAGGTACACACCCAGATTGGTGAAGCTGTTCTGGTAGTTGGCAAACAGCGCCACCCGGTCTTTCACCGGCTGAAACACCACCCCGAACTTCGGCGACAGCAGCGTTTGGGTGTAAGCCTCGACCGGCGAATAAAACAAGCCGCCCTTGCTATCAATGTAGTCGAGGCGCAGGGCGGCCAGCACGGTCAGCCGTTCGGTCAGGTTCAGCACATCGGAGGCAAAGACGCTGTAGGTGTTCGACTTCACATTGACGATGTAGCGGCCCGGCGCCTGGGCGGCGTACCGCGCGGCCACCACCGGGCCGTTGAAAGCACGCAAGGTGGCCTCGTTGGCATTCAAGGAAATGGTGTCAATGTTGCCACCCAAAAAGTTGATTTGCGGGTCGATGCGCAGATAATCGAGCCCCAGCACCACCCGGTTGCGCAGCCCCCCCAGCTGAAAGTCGCCGTTGAACAGCTGCTGCACCTCAAACAGCGTGCGGCGGCTGTTGCCGGTCGATTGGTCGGCGCGCACCAGCCGGTCGGAGGCAGCGGTGCCCGTTCCCGGTATCAGGTAGAAATACGGGCCGTTGCCGTTCGAGAAGCTGTGGCTGCTGGTCAGGTAAGTGGTCGAGGTGAAGGCCGGCGAAATGCGGTACTGCACCTGCCCAAACAGGTTGGTGCTGCGCGAGTCCTGCACCAGCCCCGGCCCCGTGTACGACTGCCGGTAATCGAGCGGTGCCTTGTCGGCCCGGTCGAAGCCCAGCGCCGCCGACGGATAATAGAAGAAAAACATTGGCTTGCCCGTACCCGTGCCCTTGTAAATCTCAGCGTCCAGGTTCACCGTCAGGCGCTCGGAGGGGCGCCATTGCAGGCTCGGGGCCACGGCCAGGTTCTTGCTGAAGCCGGTATAGCCGCGGGTTTGGTAGCTGTCTTCGTAGGTGTAGGCCGTGTTCAGGCGGAAGGCCAGGGCTTTGGGCTGGGTGGCGGGCGCGTTGGTGTCCACCAGGTTCACGTCGGCGCTCACGCGGTGGAAGGCGTAGCTGCCGCCGGCCACCGTCAGCTCGCCGCCGAAAGTATCGAGCGGCTTCTTGGTCACGCGGTTTACCAGTCCGCCATAGGAGGTGAGTGCGCCGCCAAACAGCGTGCCCGACGGACCCTTGATGACTTCCAGCTTCTCGAGGTTCACGGCGTCGATGTCGCTGGTCACGTTGCCGGCCACACCATTGCGCAGCTGGCTGCTCACGATGAAGCCCCGGCTGCTATAGAAGCCGCCGCCGTCGCCGCCGCGGCCGGTGGCGTCCCACATTTTTTGCAGGCCCGGCACGTTGCGCGTCGCGTCATCAGCCGTGAACACCAGTTGCTCGGTTAGCAATTCCTTGCCAACCGTGGCGTACACCTGCGGGTTTTCGAGGTTTTTGAGCGGCATTTTGGCCACGTACTCACTGCTGGGCCGGTTAAATTTATTGGTGCGAGCCCCCTGCACAATCACCTCTTGCAGCTCGGCTGCGCTTTCGGTCAGCCGGAAATCCAGGGTAGCGCGCTGGCCGGCCATCACAGTCACCTCTTGCTGCGCTGCTTTCAGCCCCACCGCCGATACGGCTACCGTGTAAGTGCCTGCCGGCACGTTGCCGATGCTGAACTGGCCCCGGCTATCGGTCAGGGCACCGAAGGTTTGGCCCTGCACCCCTACCGACACTGCTTCCACCGGCTCACCGTCGGTAGTGGTAACCCGACCGCGAATGCTGCCGGTGCCCTGGGCTTGAGCTACACCGTTTGCCAAAGCAAACCAGCTCAATAATAATATGATAGCAAATTGAAAGTTGAAAAGCCTTGGAACGTTCATGCGAATTGTCTTGCAAATGATGCTGCAAAACAACGGCAGAGAGCCGGCAAATCCTACGTTATTTAGACAAATTCTAAATAAACTTTGTCAGCATTAAGAACAAAGCCATTAACTACTTCAGTATTTGATATACTATGAAAGCTGCTGCATAGGCCAGGCCAGTCATGTACAGCAGCTGGGCCAGCGGCCAGCGCCAGCTCTTGGTTTCACGGTACGTCACGGCCAGCGTGCTCATGCACTGCATGGCAAACACGTAGAACACCAGCAGCGAAAACGCCCGCGCCGGCGTGAAAAACGGTTGCCCGCTGGCATCACGCTCGGCACTCAGCTTCTCTTGCAGCGTGCCCATGTCCGCATCCTGCCCCACGCTGTAGATGGTTGATATTGTGCCCACAAACACTTCCCGCGCCGCAAACGAGGTGAGCAGCGCAATGCCGATTTTCCAGTCGTAGCCCAGCGGCCGGATGGCCGGCTCCAGCGCGCGCCCAAAAGAGCCCGCGTAGGAGTTTTCCAGCCGGGCCGAGGCCACGCGGCGACTGGTTTCGGCTTCGTCCCATTTCTGTGTTGGGGCTTCCTGGCGCACCTGGGCTTCGGCCGTTTCCTGGCGGTTACCGGGGCCGTAGCTGGCCAGCACCCACAGCAGCACCGAGATGGCCACAATCACCCGGCCGGCCTGAAGCACAAAGGCCTGCACTTTCTGGTAGATGGTGAGGCCCACGTTTTTCCAGCGCGGCCACTGGTACACCGGAAACTCCATGATGAAGTAGCTCCGCTCACGAGCCTTCAGCACCGTTTTCAGCACCCAGGCCGAGGTTAGGGCCGAGAACAAGCCCAGCAGGTACAGCCCCATCAGGGCCACGCCGCGCAGGTTGAAAATGCCCCAGGCGGCCTGGTCGGGCACCACCAGCGCCACCAGCACCGTGTATACCGGAATGCGGGCCGAGCACGACATCAGCGGCGTCACGAAGATGGTTATCATCCGGTCCTTCCAGCTCTCAATGGTGCGCGCACCCATGATGGCCGGCACCGCGCAGGCCAGCCCCGAAATCAACGGCACTACGCTCTTGCCGCTCAGCCCGAATGGACGCATCAGCTTGTCCATCAAAAAAGTAACGCGGGCCATGTAACCCGTTTCCTCCAGCACCGCCAGAAAACCGAAGAGCAAGGCAATCTGTGGAATGAAGATGAGCACGCCGCCCAGGCCGGCCAGCACGCCCTCCGTCAGCAGCCGGACGAGTGGGCCGTGGAAGTTCTCCTGAATAGTGGCGCTCAGGGCCGAGATGCCCTGGTCTATCCAGTCCATAGGGTACTGCGCCCAGGCAAAAATGGCCTGAAACAGCAGGAACAGGATGCCCAGAAAAATCAGGTAGCCGCCCACGCGGTGCGTCAGCACCTTGTCGATGCGGTTGCTCACCGGCTCGCGGATTTCGGTGCGTGTCACCGTCACCGTTTCTAGCAGGATTTCGTTGATTCGGGCGTAGCGGGCAATGGTTTCAGCCGCCTGCTGCGCCGTGGCATCGAAGCCGTATTTCTGCGTCAGCTCCTGAATGTGCGCCTTTTCGTCGGCGCTCAGGAAGCCAATCTGCCGGAACTGCTGGGCGTAGTGCAGCGCCAGGTAGTCGTTGTGCAGGTTGAAGTAGTAGCGAATCTGGCGCACCAGCGGCAGCAACTCCTCGGTCGGTTCCCAGCAGCGCACCGGCGGGGCATCCAGCCGCTGGGCCATCACAATCTTGAGGGCCGCCACGCCAATGCCCTTCCGGGCATTCATCGGAATAATGGGTACGCCCAATTCCTGCTCCAGCGCCTGCAGGTCAATGTTCACGCCGTGGCGCTCGGCAACGTCCATCATATTCAGGGCTAGCACCGCCGGCAGCCCCAGGTCGCCGAGTTGCGTGAACAGCAGCAGGCTGCGGCGCAGGTTATTGGCGTCCACCGTCACCACCACAAAATCGGGGTAGTTATCGGCGCCTTTATCGTAAAGCAGGTCGGTTATTACCTTCTCGTCCAGGCTCTTGGGGTAGAGCGAGTAGGTGCCCGGCAGGTCAATAATCTCAGCTCGTTGGGTGGCCGTGAGCTGCGACACCCCGGTTTTGCGGTCCACCGTCACGCCGGGGAAGTTGCCCACCTTCTGGTTGAGGCCGGTGAGTTGGTTGAAAAGCGACGTTTTGCCGCTATTCGGGTTGCCAATCAGGGCAATGCGGACTGGGCGTGCGGCGGCCGTGGCGGCCACCTGGCCGTCGGCTACCTCCGCCGGATTGCTCATCGTTGCCGCCATTCTTTGTCGTTAGTCCTTCAGCATAATCGTGGCGGCCTCGCTGGCCCGCACCGATAGCGTGTACTCCTGGTCGCCTAGCACCAGCATCAGCGGGTCGCCAAGGGGCGCACGGCCGCTCAGGCGCACCTGCACGCCGGGGATGCAGCCCATTTCCAGCAGCTTCAAGGCCATTTCGGGGTCTTCGAGGCAGCAGATGGTACCCGTTTCGCCCAGACGCAGGTCTTGGGCCGAGCGCCGGGAGCCAGCGGCAGCCGTGGGTTTGGGGGCAGAACGACGGAAAAGAGCCACGGGTGGGAAGGGCGTTAGTACTTATTTAGAAACAATACAAACAAAGGTACGACTGCAAAAGCTTCTCGACTTACAACATTTTTTCTTCGTCGTTCAAAGGGCGGCCAGCACGTTCTTTTTAGGTCATTCAAGCTCCAGCTTTAAGGGAATGGTTGTATGTGCTGAATATTTCTAATAACTTTCCGCCCTCTAATTTGTAATTTTGTCCGTTCTATCACGCATCCTATGTCCTTACGCCTACTTCTATTAGCATTATTTATAGCTGCTTTTACCACATCCAGCTGGGCCCAGCAAGTTCAGATTAAGGGTGTAATTGTGGACAAAGACACCAAGGAGCCGCTGCCTTTTTCTTCGATAGGCCTGAAAAACGAGCAAATCGGAGCCCTCAGCAACGAGCACGGCATCTTCATTGTGCCGGCACCCACGCAAAACACGGCCGACTCGTTGGTGGTAGTGGCGCTGGGCTACGCCCGCCGGGCCGTGCTGGTGAAAAAGGGCGTGGCCCTGACCAACCTCACCATCGAGGTGCCCAAGCGGGCCGTCGAGCTGGGTAACGTGACGGTGAAGGGTGGCAAGGTGAAAAACCTGGGCCTCGGCGCCAAATCCGACAACCCGGGCGAGGGCATGATTCAGGGCCTGCCGGGCAGCCAGTATGCTTTTTTCGTCAAGAATGAAAAGAAGAAAAAGCTAGGCAACGTGCGGACGGTGTCGTTCTACATCGGCGAAAACGGCTTTCCGCGCGAGCCCTTCCGCGTGCGCCTCTACAAGGCTGATGGTAACTACAACGCCCCCAACACCGACCTGCTCACCGAAAACGTCGTCGTGTCGGCCCCGCAGGGCGGGCAGTGGTACACCGTCGACCTGACGCCCTACAACATCAGCGCGCCGGAGGAAGGCTTCTTCGTGGCCATGGAATGGGTGGTGAGCGGCGACAAGTTTTTCGCCACCAACTTCATGGACGACTATACGCCCTACGGCCAGATTATGCGCCCCACCTTTGAATTTAAAGAAAGCCGCACCTGGAACTACTCCATTGGCAAGGGCTGGAGCCTTATCACTGCCTCCAACGGGCAGGGCCTGCGCTACAACGCCATGATTAAGGCTGAGGTGGACATGATTAAGTAGTCCGAACCGCAGATTCTGCAGATTGAACGGATTTCACAGATTCATTGCTGCGCTGTTCGGGTCATTCTAGCTTTGCAAAAGTCATAAAAGAAAAAGGCCCTACTTGTGTAGGGCCTTTTTTGTGCAGCAGCAGAGCCGTTAGAATCTGTGAAATCCGTTCAATCTGCTTAATCTGCGGTTCGGACTACTTCTTCACGCCCAGGCCCACAATCCATTCGCGGATGGTTTCCAATGCGGCGGGCGAGAACAGGGGTAGCATTTCGCCGTTCATCAAGGTCCATTCGGTTTTGGGGGGCTGAAACAAGTGGTTGACGCCGGGCAGGCGCTTGGATACAGTGCCGCGGTTGATGCTACGCAGCTCCTTCTCCAGCGCGGTGAGATGCAGCTCGGCCGGAGCTTGCAAGTCGTTGGTGCCATTGAGCAATAGCACCGGGCAGCTCACCTCATCCAGTTCGGCGATAGGGTCGAACGACAAAAAATAGGTTCGCCAAGGCGTGAGCAGTTGGGCTGCCTGGGCCTGGGCCGCTTTGGCGTCGAGGTTGGGCTGGTCCTGCCGCATCATGTTGGCCACAATGGCCTGGGCCTGCGGGGTGCCCGTCTGGCGCATAATGTCGTACATGGTGCGCTGGCGCTCGTAGGCGGCCTGCACTTTCGCAGGGTCTATTTTCTGCGCCTTTTGCTCGTCTACCAGCTGCTGCAGTAAGGTCTGCTCGCCGGTGAGGCCATAGCCAGCGAGCGAGATAACAAAGGCCGGCGGCAGCGGCTTGCCAGCCGCCAGCAGGGCCACGTTGGCGCCTTCGCCGTGGCCTATCACGCCAATGCGGTTGATGTTGATTTCCAGCTGCGAGCGCAGGAAGTTGAGGGCGGCCTGCACGTCGCTCACCAGCATGGCGGTGGTGGCGGTGTTGGTGTTGCCCCCCGATTTGCCCACGCCCCGGTCGTCGTAGCGCAGCACGGCAATGCCCCGGCGGGTGAGGTAATCAGCCAGCGAGCCCATCAGATGGTAGTCGCCGATGGTGCCGTCGCGGTCCTGTGCGCCCACGTCGCTCACCAGCACCACGGCCGGAAACGGCCCTTTGCCAGCCGGAATGGTGAAGGTGCCGGCCAAGTTTAGCCGGCCCACGGGGTTGTTGAAGGTCACCTCCTCTTCGCGGTACGGCGGCGTGAGGCGCGTGCCCGGCCCCGTGACGGTGGGCATGGGGAAATAGTACAGGCGCACCGTCGATTTCTCCTGTCCCTGCGTCCAGGTACCGTTTAGCTCGCGCTTGGTGCGGTCGAAGCGGGCGGCAAAGCGGCTGTCGGCGCCCGGCATGCGCATCAGCACCGAGTCGCCGCGCACGGTCAGCTCGGTTTCCATGCGGCTTACTTTCTGGGCAGGCACGTCGAGGGCGGCAAAAAATTTACCGTTCGACAGCGGCACCACGCTGATGGTCACGTCCAGTTGCCCACCCAGCAGGGGCAGTTTTCCTTTCCACAAGCCGCCCAGGGGCAGCACCTCTTCAGCAGGCGTGCCGGCCGCCTTGGCTCCCCCCGCGCCTAGTATGCTCAACAGTAGCAGAACCCCGAGTAAACACTTTTTCATCCCGTATTAATGCAAATCCAGTTATGGCATCTGCAAGATACACAATAACTGCCTCATGCCCTAAAATCGGGCTTGTTCGCAACGCGCCAGCGGCAACTCAATAGGTCTGTAAAAACATCAATTTCATTCGCTATTATCATAATAAACTTATAATCAATAAAATGCTCTATATGCTTCGAAGCAAGCATAGGGCAGTAAAGCAAAAAGGCCCAGCCGTGTGCACGGCCGGGCCTCAACTAAGCTTGCAAACGCAATGAGCGGGCTACTTGGTGCGCACCGCAATTTCCACGCGGCGGTTTTCCTGGCGGCCGGCAGCAGTTGCATTGGTGGCGGCAGGCATTGCCTCGCCCATGGGCTCTACACTCACACGGCTGGCATCGATGCTGCCGTTGGTGACGAGGTAGTTTTTCACGGCTTCGGCGCGCTTCTCGCTCAACTCCTTATTGTAGTCTTTGTCGCCGCGCGAGTCGGCAAAGCCCATCACGCGCACCTGGCGGGAACTATAGCGCTGGCCAATGGAACCCGTAATCTGCTTCAGCGCTTCGGCGGCGGAGGGCTTGATGTCGGCCTTATCGGTGTCGAACAATATCTTCTCGTCTACGCTGTACACGTTGTAGGTGCTGTCGCCGCGCACACTCACGCCGGGCAGCGTGATTTCCTTGAACTTCACGTCGGCCAGCTTGGCCTTGGTCAGGTCCCAGGCATTGTCGGCGGCATCGGCGGCGCCGGCGGCCATGTCGCCGGCCGTCTGGCCGGTGCGCGCCATCACGGCGGTGTCCTGGCCGGCTTCGCTGAGCTGGTCTTTGGTTTCGGAGTGCTTGGTTTCGCAGCTGGCCAGCAGCGCCGTGGCGGCCAGCAGCGACAGGAGGGATTTTTTCATGGCTAGAGAAAGTAGGAGTAAAAGTGAGAACGAGCCCCATTACGCAACCAAGACAGCTATGTTATTTTTTTTAGAAACCCGGCTTAAAATTCAGTTTTTTTTGGGGGTACAATAAAATCGTTCAAGCATTATTTTTGTAGTAATAAAAGCCATTTTCAGGCATTAGGCGGCTGAATTTAATTTGCATTCAGCGGGCCGCTTATTGCGCTCAGTCAATGGTATTGATGATACTCTGGCTCAGAATTTGTAAATTTGCCAGTCGCCTTCCCATTATCTTATATTTGGCAATGATGAAACGCTTACCTCTTATCGCTTTTTGGGTTCTGCTACTATTGCCCGCGCTAAGCTGGGCGCAGGAGAACCGTATTACCGGCCGCGTCGTGGATGCCAAGACCAAAGACCCGGTGCCCTTCGCTTCTATTGGCCTGCGCGAAGAAGGTACTGGAGCTCTTACAAATGAATATGGCTATTTCCAGCTGGCTGGCTTGGAAAAGACCAGCCAAGACTCGCTGATTGTGATGACGTTGGGCTACGAGCGCAGTGCCGTGCTCATCAAGCGTGGCAGCACCGAAGACCTCATCATCGAACTGAAAAAGCGCGAGGTAAAGCTGGAAGGCTTCACCGTGAAAGGTGGCAAGGTGAAGAACTTAGAACTGGGTTCGAAGTCGAATAATCCTGGTGAAGGCATGATTCAGGGCCTGCCGGGCAGCCAGTATGCTTTTTTCGTGAAAAACGATAAGCAGAAAAAGCTAGGCAACGTGCGGACGGTGTCATTCTACATCGGCGAGAACGGTTTTCCGCGCGAGCCCTTCCGCGTGCGCCTCTACAAGGCCGACGGCAACTACAACGCCCCCAACACCGACCTGCTCACCGAAAACGTCGTCGTGTCGGCCTCGCGCGGCGGCGAGTGGTATACCATCGACCTGAGCAGCTACAACATCCCGGCACCCGAGGAAGGCTTCTTCGTGGCCATGGAATGGATTGTGGGTGGCGACAAGTTCTATACCACCAACTTCATGGACAACTACACGCCCTACGGCCAGATTATGCGCCCCACCTTCGAATACAAGGAAAGCCGCACCTGGAGCTATACCATCGGCAAGGGCTGGAACCTACTGACGCTGGCCAACGGCCAGGGCCGCCGCTACAACGCCATGATTAAGGCTGAGGTGGACATGATTAAGTAGTCTGAATCGCAGATTCTGCAGATTGAACGGATTGCGCAGATTCTAACGGCGCAATTTGCGACATAGAAAAGGCCCTACACGTGCGTGTAGGGCCTTTCTCTTTTATTCGTTTCGCAGAGCAAGAATAGTTAGGATAGTGCGGCAATGAATCTGCGCAATCCGTTCAATCTGCAGAATCTGCGGTTCAGACGCCGCTACTTCTTCGCTTGCGCTACAATCCATTCGCGGATGGTTTCCTCGGCTTCGGGCGAGAAGTTGGGCTGGGGCTGGCCGTTGATGATGGGCCATTTGGTGGCATCGGGCTGGAAGAGGTGGTTCACACCTTGCAGCTTTTTCACGGTCACGCCTTTGTTCTTGCTCAGGCCGTTTTTCAGCGCGTTTAGGTTGGCGTCGGCGTTGATGGTGAGGTCGGACGTGCCGTTGAGGAGCAACACCGGGCAAGTCACAGCCGACAGCTTCTCGATGGGGTTGAACGCCAGGAAATAGCGGTAGCGGGGCGAGGTCATCTCGGCGGCGCTGGCCTGGGCCGTAGCGTTGTCGATGGCTGCGTTGCTTTGCTTTAGCATGTTGGCCACAATGGCCTGGGCTTGGGCGTTGTCGGTGGTTTGCCGAATGATTTCCAGCATGGCTTGCTGGCGCTTGGTGGCGGCTTCAATCTGCGCATTTTCGGTGCCGAGCGTGCGCAGGGTGGTGGCCTGCTGCTGCACCACAATGTCGCGGCCGGGCAGGCCGTAGGCGGCCAGCGTCACCACGAAAGCCGGCGGCAGGGGCTGCGCGGCGGCTAGCAGGGCCACGTTGCCGCCTTCGCCGTGACCCACCAGGCCGAGGTGGGCCAGGTCGATTTCGGGGCGGGTGCGCAGGTAATTGAGGCCGGCTTGGGCGTCACTCACCAGGTCAGCGGTGGTCACGGCAGGAGTGCCGCCCGATTTACCGGTGCCCCGGTCATCGAAGCGTAGCACGGCCACGCCGCGGCGGGTGAGGTAGTCGGCCAGCAGGCCCAGGGGGGCGAAGTCGCCCACGGTGCCGTCGCGGTCCTGCGGGCCGGCATCGGAAAGCAGCACCACGGCTGGGAAGGGGCCTGGGCCGGCTGGGATGGTGAGCATGCCGGCCAGGCGGGTGTTCACGGTGAGGTTGCTGAAGGTGGCTTCTTCTTCGCGGTAGGGCGGGGTGAGGCGCACGTTCTTGGCGTTCATGGCCGGCAGGGGGCTGAAGGTGAGCGTCATGGGCACTTTGAAGCCGGGCGACTGCCAGGTGCCGGCCATCTGCTTGCCATCGGCCGAAACGCGGCCGGTGAAGCGGGTGGCCGCTTCTTCGGCATATAGGCGCACGGTATCGCCCTTCACCTCGGTTTTTACGGCCATGCGGCTCACCTTCTGCAGGGGCACGTCGAGGGTAGCGAAGTATTCGCCGCCGGTAAGCTTCACAAAACGGAAGATGACTTCGAGCTGGCCGCCGGGCACTTTCAGCTGGCCCTTCCAGAGGCCATCGAGGGCGGGCGCATCGGCAGCGGCCAACGGGGCGGTGCTCGGGCGGGCCCAGCCGTGATTAGCGATGGAGAAGCAGAATAAGAACGCGCCCAGGAGGCGCAGTAAACGATAGGTATTAATGGTCATAGCTTAAAGGAAGGGCAACGGAAATGCCAATGGCCCCCAAAGTTATCAGTAGCAAAATAAATATCCTGCCAATCTTTCATAGCGCCATCGTTTGCAGTGAAAAAGCCCTCGTTTCCGACCGGAAACGAGGGCTTTGCGATTGATTGGGCCTGGAGACTAGGCTGGCATCAGTGCCTGGCGCAGCCGCGATACCAATGCCACTTTTTTGGTAGTAGCGGCTTGCAAGATGGCCTGGGCAGCGAGGCGGCCGGTTTCGGCGGCCCCATTCATGTAGCCCTGGAAATAGGCGCTGCAGTGCTCACCGGCGAAGAACAGGTTGCCCACGGGCCGGCCTTCGGCGCCGGCTATGGTGGTGTACTGACCGGGGCGGTAGCAGGCATAACTGGCCAGCGTGAGCGGGTGGCTGGGCCAGTGGAAGCGTTCCACCTTGCCGTTGTACTGGGCCTGGGTGCCGGGCCAGGCAGCTTCCAGCGTGGGCAGGAAGCGACTTACCTGCGAATGCGGCGAGCCCGTGCCCATGTCCACGCCCACCTGGCCGCCTACAAACACGGTGTAGGCGCCGGCGGTGCCGGGCTGCAGCTGGCTGCCATCCCAGCCGCCCTGCGCGGCCTGGTCGGTGAAGAGGTAGCCGGTGTAGCCGTTGGTGCGCCAAGGACGGCTGTTGAAGCCCAGAAACAGCTTGGCGTTGGTGCCGTAGCCCAGGTTGTTGATGGCGTTGGTTTTCCAGGCGGGCAGGGGCAAGTTCAGGGCCACTTGGCGCAGCACGGTGAACGGAATGGTGAGCACCACCACATCGGCCGTGACGGTGACGGTGCTGCCACTGGGCTGCTGGAAGGTAAGAATGTATTCGTCGGCCGGCTTGGTGATGGCCGTGAGCTTGTGCTGCAGCGTGATTTGGCCAGCTAGGCGCTGGGCCAGGGCATCGGTGAGGCGCTGGTTGCCGCCCTGGATTTTATATCGTTCGTCGCTGATACCGAAGATGTCGAACGTGCCCTTGCGGGTATCGGGCGAGAACATCCACAGAAAGTTGATGGCCGTTTGCTGGTTGGCTTCGAGGCCGTATTCGGTCACGTAAGCCACTTCGAGCAGGGTGCGAATCATGCCCACCATCCCGATGGAATCGAAATAGCCTGAGATGGACAGCTGGTCGAAGGGACCGGCCGCACCGTAGTTGTCGAACACGATGGTGTTGGGCATGGCCCGCACGTCGTCGGTGATGCGGGCCACGTAGGGTTGGAAGGCCTGAATCACCTCCTGCAGCGAGTAGCGGCGGTTGTTGAGGAAGTAAGTGTCCTTGATAAGGGCCGTTTCGCTGGGGGCCTCCACATCGAGCAGCGGCAGGCCGAACTCCTGCGCCAGGTTCAGCATGTCGATGTGGCCGCTGTCGATGAACTCGCCGCCGAGCTCGGTGGTGAGGCCGGCGCCCATCAGGTTTTTGGCGGTGAAAATGCGCCCGCCCACGCGGCTGCCAGCCTCGTAGATGCTGGCCGTGATGCCGCCTCGCTGCAGCTTGTAGGCGCAGTTGAGGCCGGCCATGCCCGCTCCTACCACCACCACCCGGGCCGCCCCACCCTGAGCATTGCTGGCCTTGAAGGCCGTGAGGTCGGCGGCGGGCTCTACGGCTACGGTTTCGCAGGCAGCAAGCAGCCCTGTGGCCCCGGCCAGCACGCCGAACTTGGCGCCAGTGGCCAGAAAACGGCGGCGGCTGTGGTCTTCGGCCTGCTCAACAAGCTCCGCCACGGTGGGCGCGCCGGGCTGTTCGGCCGCCACAGCCAGGCCAAAGGCCTTTTGGAGGGAGCGCAGCAAATCGGTGCGGGCAGGGCGTGGCGTAGAAAATTCGTTCATATCGGGTGGGAAAAATGGATGGGATGAAGCATGTCAGAAGCCAAAGCTAATGCTTTATTGTCCAAAGCCATAGGATGCTTTCAGATAAAAAAATGCTCCATTGGCACCCATTTGCACCATCTGATAGGGCAGGATGTCGTGGTCGTAAGGGGTGGTCGAAACCGCGCCGCCGTTTTGCTGGGCAAAATATTGCTGGTAGGCGGCCATCGAGGCGAAGCCGTCGGGCGCGTGGCCGTTTTGGGCGGCTTGGAGCAGGTCGTCGGGGCGTACGTTGAAGAGGTTGTGGGCGCCGGCGGCCAGCATCAGGTTTTTGGCGGGCTTGTAGGTCAGTATCAGGTCCGTTACCGACTTGGGGCTGAACACGAGGTAGTAGGCGCCTTCGTCTAGCCCGTCGAAGTTGAAGTCGTAGAACGACACCTGGCCGAAGCGTGTGTAGCGCGCCGTGGCGCCCAGCTTGCGGCCCTCATAACCCACGCTGGCGAGGATTTTACTTTTGGGGCTGCCCGTGGTGATGAGCGAGAGCTGGCGCTGACCAATGAAGTTGTTGCCGGTAATGTCGTCGTTCTGAATGCCCTGAAACAGCGTGGGTACCTGCAGGCTGCGCAGCGTGGTGGCGTTGAAATTGGCGGCGGCGGTGAAGCGCAGCTGGCCGCGGCCCAGCGGAGTGCTATAGCTGCCCACCAGGTCGAGGCCGCGGGTGCGGGTATTCACGGCGTTGGCAAAGAACTGCACGCTGGTGGTTTGGGCCCGGTTCAGGGCCGCGTCGAAGGCCGGGGCAATGCCGGCGCCAAACTCGTTGGTGAGCGAAATACGGTTGTCGATGTCAATCTGGTAGGCGTCGGCGG
Source organism: Hymenobacter properus (assembly GCF_015694735.1). Classification (GTDB taxonomy): domain Bacteria; phylum Bacteroidota; class Bacteroidia; order Cytophagales; family Hymenobacteraceae; genus Hymenobacter; species Hymenobacter properus. The sequence continues at coordinate 583,525 of NZ_JADQDP010000003.1, forward strand.
TGAGCACCAGGTCTTTGGCTGGCGTAAACACCAAGCCGGCGCTGGCGTTGCGCGAGTTTTCAGCCTTGAGCTTGCCGATGCCCGCCACCTGGGCAATGTCGCTTTGGTTGTTGTAGATGCCCGAGTAGGTGGTGCCGCTGGCCGTGGGCAGCAGCGTGAGCTGGCGGTAGAGTTGCTGGTGCTGCGAGGGCGCCCGGAAACCGGTGTTGTAGGCCGCGCGCACGGCCAGGCCTTTGGCGGCCTGCCAGCGGGTGGTGGCTTTGTAGATGAAGGCCGAGCCGAAGTCGGAATACCGCTCGTAGCGCACCGCCCCGCCCACGGTCCAGGTTCTCACCACGTCGGCTTCCACGTCAAGAAAGCCGGCTGCGTTCTGGCGGCTACCCGAGATGGCCGACGTAGGGTCGAAGCCGATGAAGCCCTGCGAGCCGCCCGAGGCACCGGGCGCCCCGGCCTGGTAGTTCTTCCAGGAATTCTCTTCGCCGGCCACAATCTCATAAAAGTCGTTCCGGAACTCGCCGCCAAAAGCCACGTTGGTGCCCGCCAATATGTTGTCGAATAATCGGTTGGCCGCCACGTTGGTCACGGCCTGCGTAAACTGCAGTCCGCCCGCTTCGAAGGTGGTGGGCGAAGCGGCGCCCATCGATGGGTTCAGCGTGTTGCTCAGGTCGTAGCGCATGCGGTTGGTGCCCAAGCTCTGGCTCAGGTCTAGGTCCCAGCGGCCCAGCTTCAGGTCGAGGCCGGCCACGGCGCCGCCGTCGTGGATGCGGGTGTTGATGTTGGGCTGGTAGCCCAGGTCGAAGCCGGGCCGGGTGCCGAGGTCGGCGGGGTTGGCGCTGGGCAGCACCCAGGGCGCCACGGCCTGGCCGCGACGGAAATTGTAGGTGCCGAACGAGTAGAAGCGCGCCTTTTCCGAGAGTTCGATGCCCGCGTTGTACACGGCCCGGTAGTTGGTGATGATGGCGTCGCCGTTGCGCTGGCGGTAGTCTTTGGCCGTTTTGTGGTTGGCCAGCAGAAAGGAATCTTCGCTTGCCCGGTTGTTGGAGTAGATGGGCCAGGAGTTTAAGTCGCGGGTGTAGTTGGGGCTAGTGGTGTAGCCCCGGTAGTCCACCTCACCGGTCACGTTCAGGAAGCCTTTGCTGCCCAGCTTCAGGCCCTTGTTCAGGCTTACGGTGGTGTTGTAGCCAAAGCCCGACTGATGGATGCCGTTGTTCACCAAAATGTTGCCGCCGTGGTTGTCGCTTTTGAGGCTGAGGTTGATAACGCCGGCAATGGCGTCGGAGCCGTACTGGGCAGCCGCGCCGTCGCGCAGCACCTCCGCACGGTCGAGGGCATTGGCCGAGATGGTGTTCAAATCGGTGGTGGCGCTGCCGTAGGAACGGCTGCCCAGCAAGTTGATGAGGGCCGAGGTGTGGCGGCGCTTGCCGTTCACGAGCACCAGCACCTGGTCGGAGCCGAGGCCGCGCAGGGTGGCGGCGTCCACGTGGTCGGCGCCGTCGGCCGAGGTTTCGCGCACCGAGTTGAACGACGGCACCACGTAGTTGAGCAACTGCGTATTGTCGGTGCGCGGGGCCGTGAGAGCCAGCTCGCGCATGTCAATCACGTCAACAGGTGCTACCGATTCCAGAGCCGTGCGGTCGAGGCGGCGCGTGCCCACGGCCACCACGTTGAGGACCAGTTCCAGGGCAAAGTTGGCCGGCGTTTCACCCTTCAGGAACACATTGTTGATAACCTGTGAACGGTAGCCGGGCTGGCTGATTTGCAAGGCATAAGGCCCGCCGGTGAGCAGCTGGCTCATCATAAAATGGCCTTGTGCATCAGTAGTCGTTGCTCGCCGGATGCCGGTGGGCAAGTGCAGCACAGCCACCGTCACGCCCGGCAGGGCCGCGCCTTTTTCGCTGTGGATGTCGCCCGTTACGGTGGCAACGGCCGTGGCCTGGGCCCAGGCCGTGCCCTGCCGTCCAGCCAAAACCAATAGCAAAACCAGAAAAAAAGAAAGTCGAAGTGCTTGCATACAAAGAGAACTAGGTGTCTAATAATTAGAATTAATTCCAAAAACTGGACACAAAATTCTCCCTACTACCCGAGCGGGACACTGCTTTTTCGTCAGACGTGTGGATTTAGCCCACTAACGTCAGTTGAGGTCAGGCCAAAGCATTTACTGCCGCCAGCGGCGATTGGACATTGGCTTAGCCCCCCCCTTGCGCGTCGCTTACTCGCTCACAAACACCCGCTTCACCCGCTCGCTCACGTTGGTGAGCAGCTCGTAGGCAATGGTGCCGATGCGGCCGGCTAGCTCCGGCAGCGGCAGGCCTTCGCCAAATACTACGGCCACGTCGCCGGCCTGGGCGTCGGGGATGTGCGACACGTCCACCATGCACATGTCCATGCACACCGAGCCCACCAGCGGCGCCCGCTGCCCCCGAATAAGCACCAGGCCCGCGCCGTTGCCGAAGCGGCGGTCGTAGCCGTCGGCGTAGCCAATGGCCAGCGTGGCAATACGGCGCTCCGTTTCGGTGGCCACGCCGCGGCGGCCGTAGCCCACGGTATGGCCGGCAGGCAGAGTTTTAATTTGGGATATGGTGGTGCGCAGCTCGCTCACGGAACGCAGGGCGTCGGTGTCGCGGCCGCTGGCGTCTACCCCGTAGAGGCCGATACCGAGACGCACCATGTCGAAATGCGCGTCGGGGAATCGCAGAATGCCGGCCGAGTTCAGCGCGTGCTTAATCACAGGGTAGCCCAGGGCCTCCTCCAGTGCGGTGGCCATGCGGCGGAAGGCGGCCAGCTGCTGCTGCGTGAAGTCGTCGTGGGCGGGTTCGTCGGCGGCGGCCAGGTGCGTCATGGCGCTGGCCACGGGCAGGTGCGCGGTGTGGGTACGTAGGCGCGCCAGCAGGGCCGGCAGGTCGGCTTCGTCGAAGCCGAGGCGGCGCATGCCGGTATCGAGCTTGAGGTGGATTTTTGGTGCGGGCGAAGTCGTTTCGTCCAGGGTGCGGAAAGTGGCGAGGTACTCGTCCAGCATTTCGAACGAGTAGATTTCCGGCTCCAGACGGTAGTGGCGCAGCAGGTCGAAGGAGTCTGGCGCCGGGTTCATCACCATGATGGGCAGGCTGATGCCGGCTTCGCGCAGGGCGATGCCTTCGTCGGCATAGGCCACGGCCAGGTAGTCGGCCCGCTGGAATTCGAGCAAGCTGGCCACTTCGTAAGAGCCCGCCCCATAGGCGAAGGCCTTCACCATCACCATGAGCCGGGTGCCGGGCCGCAGCTGCCGACGGTAGTGCTGCAGGTTGTGGCTGAGGGCATCGAGGTTGACTTCCAGCACCGTGCCGTGCTGCTGCGCTTGCAAAGCCGCCACGATGCGCTCGAACCCAAAGCGGCGGGCGCCCTTGATGAGCACGACTTCGCGGGCAAAGTCGGCGGGGTTGAGCTGGGCCAAGAAGGCCTCGGTGGTGGGGAAGAATTCAGTTAAGAGCTGAGAGTTAAGAGTTAATAGTTGAGATGCCGGCTCATTCTCGCTTAACTCTTCACTCCTAACTCCTAACTGACTTATCTCCTCCCCTATTCCGATAAGGCGCGAGATGCCGGCGGCCGGCAGCAGGGCCGCTACCTGGGCATAGAGTTTAGCACTGCTCAGGCCCGATTCCAGCACGTCACTCAGGATGAGGGTGCGGCGGCCGGGCCGGGGCTGCCGGGCCAAGGCGTTGAGGGCCAGCGAGAGGCCGGCGAGGTCGTTGTTGTAGGTATCGTCGAGTAGGTAGGAATCGTGGCGGCCCAGCTTCATTTCCAGGCGCATTGCCACGGGGTGCAGGCGCGTGAGGCGGCGCTGAATTTCGGCCGGCTCCACGGCGCGGTGCAGCAGCACGGCCAGGCAGTGCAGGACGTTTTCTACCGAGGGCTCGTCGGCGAAGGGCAGGTTAAACTCGTGCGCGGCACCGTCGGCTGTGCGGGCGTGCCAACGGGTGCTGCCGTCGGAGCTGCCCACGGCGGCAAAATGCAGGTCGGCCGGTTGGTTGGGCTGGCGCGTCCAGCTGAAGCCAGGCAGCTGCAGCTCGGCCACGGCGGCGCGCACCAGCGGCTGGTCAGCGCAGTAAAATAGGCGCTGAAACTGCGGGCCTTGAAACAGCTGCAGCTTCTCGCGCAGCTTCTGCTCGTGGGAGACGAAACCGGCGTCGTGAGCGGTGCCGAGGTTGGTGAAGATACCTTCCGTAGGTTGGATAACCTGCGCCAGCCGCGCCATCTCCCCCACTTCCGAGATGCCGGCCTCGAAGATGCCCAGCGTGTGCAGCGCCGGGTTCAATTCCCATACGCTCAGGGGCACGCCTACCTGCGAGTTGTAGGAGCGCGGCGAGCGGCAGATGGTTTCGTCGGGGCTCAGCAGCTGGGCCAGCCACTCCTTCACAATGGTTTTGCCGTTGGAGCCGGTGATGGCCAGCACCGGGCCGGCAAACGCGGTGCGGTGGGCGGCGGCCAGGGCTTGCAGGGCTGCCAGCGGGCTGGGCACGGCAAAGACGCCGGCGCCCGGGTAGGAAGCCAAGCCGCCGGGCAGCTCGTGCGCTTCTCCAACCACGAAAAGGCGCACGCCCTGGGCGTAGAGCGCGGGCAGGTAGCGGTGACCGTCGTGGCTGGGGCCGCGCAGGGCGAAGAACAGCGCCCCGGCGGGCAGACCCACGCGCCGGCTGTCGAGCAGTAGGTGGCGGACTTCGGCGGCCGGGTCGGCGGGGGCTTGCAGGAGGTGGCCGGCCAACAGGCCTGGCAGCGAGGAGAAGGCGAACACAGCGCAAAGGTCGGACTGGCGGGGGAAAGCGCGGCTAGCAAAGCAACGGCCAATCAGGGAGCGGCATCATTAATCCGGCGGCGTAGAGTTAGCCAGGTTTCGCTACTATTGCAACACCAAATGTTTTCATTCACTTTTTCTGCATTTTTCACCTTACCCGCTTACCTATGAGACAGTTTACCCATCTTGGCCGGTGCCTGCTATGGGCGCCGGCGGCCGCTCTCGCACTTAGCGCGTGCAGTCCCAAAGCCACTTCGGTAGCCACGGCATCTACAGCGGCGTCAGCGAGCAGCGCGGCGCCGGCTACTACGGCTGCGGCACCCGCCCCCAAGCCGGCTCCCGCCGGGCCAGCCTTCCAGATTCCGGTGGAGTACTACACGCTGCCCAATGGGCTGAAGGTGGTGCTCTCGCCCGACCACACGGCGCCCACGGCCACGGTGGCGGCCTACTACGGCGTGGGCTTCCGCACCGAGCCGCGCGACCGGACGGGATTTGCGCATTTGTTTGAGCATCTGATGTTTCAGGGCTCGCAGAATCTGGGCAAGAACGAGTTTATCGGGCTGATTCAGAAGAACGGCGGGGCGTTGAATGGCTCGACGCGCTTCGACTTCACCAACTACTTTGAGGTGGTGCCTAGCAACAAGCTTGAAACCATTTTGTGGGCTGAGGCCGACCGCATGCGCGGCCTGGCCATCACCCAAACCAACCTGACCAACCAACAGGGCGTGGTGAAAAGCGAGGTGCGCGTGAACGTGCTCAACCAGCCCTACGGCGGCTTTCCGTGGATAGATATGCCCATGAAAGCCAACAAGAACTGGAACAACGCCCATAACTTCTACGGCGACATGAGCGACCTCGACGCCGCCAATCTGGCCGATACGAAGTCGTTTTTCAAGACCTACTACGCCCCCAACAACGCCGTGCTGGCCGTGGTGGGCGACTTCGACCCCGCCGAAGCCAAGGCCTGGGTGCAGAAATATTACGCCGCCATTCCCAGCGCCCCGCAGCCGCCCAAGCCCGACATCGCGGAGCCGCGCCAGGAGCAGGAGCAGCGCTTCTCGAAGGACGACAAGCTGGCCAACAAGCCGGCGCTGGCCTTCGGCTACCACATGCCCGAGCGCAACACGCCCGAGTACTACGCCATGATAATGCTCGACCAGATTCTGCTGCAGGGCAACGACAGCCGCCTCTACCAAGCCCTGGTGCAGAAGCGCGGCTACGCCAGCAACGTGAGCGGCGGCATCAACTACCTCGGCAACCAGTTCAACTACAACGGCCCCATGCTGTGGATGGGCGACTTGGTTTTCGACCCCGCCGTGCAGGCGGACTCGGTGGTGCGCGTGCTCGACCAGGAAATCAACAAGCTCAGCAGCAAGGGCATCGACCAAGCCACGCTGGACCTAGCGCTGGTGAAAATTCGCTCGGCGTTCTACGACCAGGTGAGCGGGTCCGACAACTTTGGGCGAGCCGATTTGCTGGCCTCGTTTGCGCTGTTTGACAACGACCCCAGCCGCATCAACCGACTTGAGGGCGAGTTCCGCAAGGTGACGCCGGAGCTAATGCAAAAGACTATTCGCGAGTACCTGCGGCCCACCAACCGCACCATCATCACCGTCAACCCGCTGGCCAAGAGCTAGCTTTAATCAGACACAAGTATTGAGTATTCAGTATTAAGACAATGGACTGATGGTCAAAGCACTGCCTTTCTCCAGTCTTGATACTTGCTACTTGCATCTTACTACTTACTTATGAAGAAGCTAGTTCTCAGGTTGCTCAGTGCGGCCCTCGTTACCGCAGGCGCCCCCGGCGCCCACGCCCAAAAGGCGCCAACCAAAACCAAGCCAGCCGCCAAGCCCGCTACCCGCGCTGCCGGCGTAGCTAAGGCCGTGGCCGCTCAAGCGCCCGCCACGCCCAAGCAGGCCCCGCCCGAAGGCAGCAAGCCCCGCGATTTTGCCTTGCCGGCCAAGGAAGATTTTACGCTTGATAATGGCCTGAAGGCGCGGCTGGTACCCTTCGGCCAGGTACCCAAGGTGAGCATGCTGGTGGCCATCCAGGCCGGCAACGTGCACGAGGCGGCCAACGAGGAATCGGTAGCCGACCTGCTGGGCAAGCTCATGCAGGAAGGTACCGCCAGCATGACGGCTACCCAATTGGCCGAGCGCGTGGCCCGCATGGGCGGCTCGCTCTACATCTCGGTGGGCCTCGACCAAACCGTGCTCTGGGCCTCCTGCCTGAGCGAATACGCGCCGGAGCTGGCCACCCTCATGGCCGACGTAGTGCAGCATCCGGCCCTGCCGGCCTCGGAACTGCCGCGCTTGAAGAGCGACTTGAAGCGGCAAATGGCGCTGTCGCGCGCCCAACCCGGCACGCAGGCTCGCATGAAATTCTCGCACGCCATTTATGGCGACCATCCGTACGGCCGCGATTTGCCTACCGATGCGCAGATTGATGCGCTGACGCTGGAACAGGTGCAGAACTTCTATAAGAACCAGTTCGGGGCGCAGCGCACCAGCGTGTACGTGGCGGGCAAGTTTGATGCGCCGGCTCTGCGCCAGGCCATTACCACGGCCTGGGCGGGCTTCCCACAGGGGCCGGCGCCGAAAATCGACATCGCCAAGCCGCTGACCAAGGGCGACCTCTTGACCCAGGACCGGCCCGGCGCGCCCCAGTCGACCATTGTGGTAGGGCTGCCAGTGGTGGACCCGAGTAACCCCGATTACATCCGGTTGCGGGTAATGAACTCGCTGCTGGGCGGCTCGTTCGGCTCGCGCATCACCCGCAACATTCGGGAAGACAAGGGGTACACCTATTCACCCTACAGTTCCATTGGCACGCACTACCGCACCGCCACCTGGACCGAAACCGCCGACGTGACCACCGGCGACACCGGCAACTCGCTGCGCGAAATCATGAACGAAGTGGAGCGCCTGCAGAAAGACGCTCCCTCGGCCGACGAGCTACGCGGTATCCAGAACTACGAGAGCGGCATGTTTGTGCTGCGCAATTCCACGCCCGATGGCATCATCGGCCAGCTCAACACCTTGGACCTGCACGGCCTGCCAGAGAGTTTCCTCACCGAGCAGGTGAAGAACATCAACGCCGTGACGCCCCAGCAAGTGAGCCAGGCCGCCCGCAAATACATCCGCCCCGAAGCCATGACCATTGTGGTGGTGGGCGATAAAAAAGTGGTGGACCCGCAACTGAAGAAGTTTCAGGCAGAGCGCAAGAAGCCGCTGTAAGTGGGGGTTGCTTTGGTTTTGGAAACGGCGTTTCGAGGAATCGGGACGCCGTTTTTTCTTTCAGGCGCTCGACCTCGCCTGCTACTTTGATGTCACCAACTCATAGCCCAAGCTAATATTGCTCTCGAAATTATAACCCCAGCTTATATTTGCTGCATGAATTTGCAGCAGCTCAGCTACGTGGTAGCCTTGGATACGCACCGCCAATTTGGTCTAGCTGCCGAGAAAAGCTGCGTGAGCCAACCCGCTCTGAGTGTGCAGGTGCAAAAGCTGGAAGAAGAATTGGGCGTGCTACTTTTCGACCGCACCCAGCGCGGCGCCGAGCCCACAGCCATTGGGGCCAAAGTCATTGCCCAGGCCCGGCTGGTGCTGCGTGAGGCCCAACTGCTGCGCGAGCTGGTGCAGGTGGAAAAGGGCGAAGTGGTGGGCGAGCTGCGGCTGGGCGTCATCCCCACACTGGCGCCTTACCTTGTGCCGCGCTTTCTGGTAGGCCTCACGGCCGCCTACCCCGACCTGCGGGTGCGGGTAGAAGAGCTACGCTCCGAGGAAATCATGCAGCAGCTCAAGGAGCACCGGCTCGACGTGGGCCTGCTCGTGACGCCCCTCGATGACCGGCAGCTGCACGAGCTGCCTTTGCTGAACGAGCCGTTTTTGCTGCTGGCTTCCGAAACGCACCCGCTGGCCGCCGCCGCCACCGTGCGGCCCTCCGACCTGCGCCAGCCCGGCCTGTGGCTGATGCAGCAAGGCCACTGCTTTCGCAACCAGGTGCTGAACCTGTGCGGAATGGCTTCGCCCGCTGATGCGGTAACTTATGAGAGCGGCTCCATTGAGACACTGAAGGAGCTGGTACGTCGGCACCACGGCTACACGCTGGTGCCGGAGCTGGCCGTGCTCGACGAGGTAGACGATAATCAGTTGCTTAAGCGGTTTGCCGAGCCGGCGCCCGTGCGCGAGGTGAGCCTGGTGGTGCACCACGGCTTTGTGCGGACCACCCTGCTCACGGCCCTGCGCGACCTCATCCTGGCCAGCGTGCCGGCCCGGCTGCACGCCACCAGCGCCGGGGCGAAAGTGCGCTGGCGATAAGCTTCGGCTTCTCGCCTTCGCCGTTGACTGGCTTGACGGCCGGGCTACCTTTGCCGCTGGCCGTTTGCCGCCTTCTGCATGTATTTCAATCGAATCCTGTTTGGCCTGAGCTTGGCCTCCCTGTTGGTGGGTTGCGCCCGCCGCCCCACCAAGCTGCCGATTTACGACGTGGTTATCAACCACGTCACCATTATCGACGTGGCTACCGGCAAGCTGCAGCCTAACCAGGTGGTAGCCATTGCCAAGGGCAAGATTGTGCAGGTGCAAACCGCCGACAAAGACAGCTATGCCGCCAAGCAGTACGTGAACGGCAACGGCCGCTACCTCATTCCGGGCCTGTGGGACATGCATGTGCACTTCCGGGGCGGCGACAGCCTGGCCGCTGCCAACAAGAAGAGCCTGACGCTCTACCTGGCCCACGGCATCACCACGGTGCGCGACTGCGGCGGCGACCTGACGCCCAGCATCCGGCAGTGGCAGCAGGAAATGGCCGCTGGCCGCATCGCCGGTCCGCGCATCTTCACCTCGGGGCCCAAGATTGACGGGCCCGGCGCCTACTGGCCCGGCTCGCTGGAGGTGGAAACGCCCGCGCAAATCAGCAAGGCGCTGGACTCGCTGCAGTGGCTGAAAGTAGACTTTGTGAAGATTTACGACAGCAAGATTTCGGGCGAAGCCTACCTGAACACCATTGCGCAGGCCCAGCGGCGCGGCCTGAAGACCACTGGCCACATGCCCTACTCCGTGACGCTGGGCGAGGCCGTGAAGCGCGGCCTCGACGCCACCGAGCACCTGTACTACGTGTTCAAAGCCTGCTCCGGTAAGGAAGACAGCCTAACGGCGCTGGTGCGCGCCAGCCTGAAGACGCCCAAGCCACTGGGTCTGTTTGCCATACTGCCGGCCGTGTACGATACCTACAGCCCAGACGCCGCCAGCCGCATTTTCAAGCTGATGGCCAAGCGCCGCACGGCCGTGGTGCCCACGCTCTACATCGGCCAAACCCTGGCCGGGCTGGCCGACAACGACCACGCCCGCGATACCCTCCGCGCCTACATCGACCCGAAGATTCAAGCCACTTATGCGCGCCGACTGGCCAGCGCCCGGCAGCAGCCGCTGGCGGCCCGGGAGTTCAGCAAAAAGCTCGAAACCAAGTTCAGGAGCCTGGTGCCCCAGATGCAGGCGGCTGGCGTCAGCATCCTGGCTGGGTCCGACAGCGGGCCGTTCAACTCCTTTGTTTATCCGGGGGCTTCGCTGCAGGAAGAAGTTATTCTGCTGACCAAGGCGGGCCTCACGCCCTTGCAGGCCCTGCAGGCGGCCACCATCAACGGCGCAAAGTTCATGGGCGTGGCGGAGCAAACGGCGGCCATTGCCGTGGGCCGCGATGCCGACTTGGTGCTGCTGACGGCCAACCCGCTCGAAAACATTGCCAACATCCGGCAGATAGACGCCGTGGTGTCGCGCGGCAAGGCCTACCCAGCCGCGGCGCTGGCCAACATGATGCGTGCCATCCGGAACCGCTAAGCGAGAGAATGAAGCGGGGCGTTTGGGCACGGAATTAATTCGGGATTAAAAAGATAGAAGAGGAAATCCGAACGAGATAAGGCCGACGTAGGGAAAGGGCGGGCCGACGTGTGGGCCCGCGTAACGGCTTGCTGTATTGTTCCACTTTTTACCTCCTACTCCATGTCCAAACACCTACTTTCACCGTTGGCAGCGCGCCAGCGGCTTCGTCGTTTAACGGGGGCCGCGGCGTTGGGCGCGGGCCTGCTATTGGGGGCTGCGTCGGGGGCCCAGGCGCAAACGGTTTACGGCTTGGGCACGGCCACCACCAGCGCGATAGTGCCCGCGGGTTCGCAGGGCCTCATCACCATCAACCTGACCACTGGTTTTACTAATACCCTCGCGCCCAGTCCCATTACTTACACGTCGGCCACCGATAACCTGCCGCTGGTGGGCCTCGATTTTCGGCCCGCCAACGGCTTGCTTTATGCCTTGGGTTACGATGGCACGGGCATGGCGCAACTCTACACTGTGGACCCTAGCAACGGCCTGACCACCCCCGTGGCGCCGAAATTCCCCCTGGCGCTCGGGACGAACCCAGTTCGCATTGGGTTCGACTTCAACCCATCTGTGGACCGCATTCGCGTGGTGAGCTCGACAGGGGCCGACTTTCGCCTCAATCCCATTACGGGCGGCCTAGCGGCCACCGACACCAACCTGGCGTATGCTGCCAGCGACGTGAACGTCGGTAAGACGCCGCGCGTAGGCGCCGCTGCCTACACCAACTCCGTGACCGGGACGGCGCCGCTCAATACCCAGCTCTACGATATCGACGAGCAGAACAACGACGCGCAAATTGGCTATTTGACGACCCAATCGCCGCCCAATAACGGCACGCTGAACACCGTGGGCGAGTTGCGGCTGGGAAGCTTCGGGATTGGGGCAGCGCGCGGCTTCGACCTGGACATCTATTTCAACCCGACCACCGGCCAGAACGTGGGCTACCTAGAAGAGGTGAACGGCTCGGGCGGCAGCAACTTTTACACCCTGGACCTGAGCACGGGCCAGGCCACGTCGGTCGGCAACACGGTGCCGGCTGCGGCGGGGTTTGAAATCCGCGACATCGCCGCGCAGCCTTCGACCACGGCGCCTAGCACCACCGGGCAGCTCCTGTACGCGGTGAGCGGCGGGCAGTTGGTGTCCTTCTATTCGGACACGCCCAGCCTGCTGCGCACTTCCGTGCTGTTGGGGCCGCTGAACGCCGGCGAGTCGTTGGTCGGTCTGGACTTCCGGCCGCTGACCGGAGAGCTTTTCGCGCTGGGCTACAACCCCACCAATTCCAATGCCCGCCTCTACACCGTGAACCTAAGCACGGGGGCCGTCACGCCCGTGGGCAGCGGGCCGATTTCGTTGGCGCTGGGCACCGCCAGCGACCGGATTGGGTTTGATTTTAACCCCACCGTCGACCGCATCCGGGTGGTGAGCACCAACCGCGCCGACTACCGCCTCAACCCCGCAACCGGCGGCCTTGCGGCCACCGACGGCACCCTCACAACGGGCCCAGTCATCAGCGCGGCGGCGTATATCAACAACCAGGCACCCACCAATGCCACCACGCTCTACGACTACGACGCCACCAACAGCAACCTTTACATTCAAAATCCGCCCAACAACGGCACGCTGGTGCTGGTGGGCTCGTCGGGCCTGACGCCTCCCACGGCACCCCGCGGCGCCGACTTTGATATCTTCAACACCCCCAACACGACGACCAACGCGGCCTACCTGCTCACCAACGCCGGCGCTTCGGTAGATGACCAGCTCTACACCCTGGACCTGACCACCGGCGCGGCCACGCCGAAGGGCATCGTGGGCTACGGCGGCGACGTGAGCGGCTTAGCGGCCTTCATTTCGGCCGGTTCGCTGCTCACCTGGACCGGGGCCGTGAGCACGGCATGGAGCACGGCCGGCAACTGGACGCCCGCCCAAGTGCCTACATCCAGCAGCGACGTTGTGATTGGCGCCGCGGCTAACCAGCCCGTGGTCAGCAACGCCCAGCAGGCCCGCACCGTGACGCTGAACAGCGGCGCCATCCTCACCACGGCCAATGGTGGCACCCTGACGGTGGTGGGCAACTTCACCAACGCCGCGGGCACCGTGGCGGGCGCAGGCACCGGCACGGTGGCCCTGAACGGCGCCGCGCAGCAAACCATTGCCGGCCCGGCCCTCTCCACTTTCACCAACCTGAGTGTATTGGGCACGCCGGGCGCCACCACCACCGGTCCGGTAGCCATTCAGCGCGGCCTGACGGTGGCGGGCCCGCTCGCCATTGGCACCGGCCAAGCCTTCACGCTGCTCTCCAGCGCCAGTGGCACCGCTTACGTAGTGAACACCGGCTCGGGCACCGTGACGGGCACCGCCACGGTGCAGCGCTACATCGACCCCAGCCTGAACGCCGGCCTGGGCTACCGCCACTATTCGGCGCCGGTGAGCAACACCACCGTGGCCGACCTGCAAACCAGCGGCTTCACGCCCGTGGTGAACTCGAATTACAACACGGTGGGCAACACGGTGACGCCTTTCCCCAATGTGTTTGGCTACGATGAAACCCGCGTGAACACCAGCGGCAGCGGCGGCTCCATCGACTTCGACAAGGGGTACTTCTCGCCCGGTGCCCTCAACGACCCCATGCAGGTGAGCCGCGGCTATACGGTGAATATCAGCGCTTCGCAACTGGTTGATTTTGTGGGTACGCTCAACAACGGCGCTACCCCCATCGTGGCCAGCGGCCTCACGCGCGGCCCCCAGGCAGAAAGCGGCTACCACCTGCGCGGCAACCCCTTTCCCTCGGTCCTCGACTGGAACCTGATGGTGGTCAACAACCGCCTGAACGGCGTGAACAACGCGCTTTATGTATTCAAGAGCAGCGGCCAATACACGGGTAGCTACGCGTCTTACATAAGTGGCTTTGGCACCAACGGCGGCACCAACTCGGTGCCGTTGGGCCAGGGCTTTTTTGTGCGGACCACCGCGGCCGGCACCCCTGGCAGCCTGACGTTCACCAACCAGGAGCGCACCACTACCTTCGACGCCACGCCTTTCCAGCGCAACGCGGCCGACACCCGGCCCCAGCTCACGCTGGCCTTGGGCAATGCCACGGCCCGCACTCAAGCCATCGTGTACATGGAAGCCGGTGCCACCGCCGGTTACGACCGCGCCTTTGATGCCAACTTCTTGCCCGGCTCCAACGGCCTGACGTTGGCCCTGGAAGCCGGCGCCGAACGCCTCGCCATCGATGGCCTGCCCGCGCTGACCGGGGCCGATGTGATTGTGCCGCTGCAACTAGCGGCCGCCACCAGCGGCACCCACACCCTGCAAGTAGACGACTTGGCCAACCTGCCGGCCGGCTACTCGGCCTACCTGCGCGACGGCCTCAGTGGCACCTACACCCGCCTGACGCCCGGAACCAGCATTCCGCTCACGCTGGCGGCCAACACAGCCGCTGGCGGGCGCTACGCGGTGGAATTCACCACGCAGGCCCGTGTGCTGGCCACGGCGCCGGCTGCGCTGGCCAAGCTGGCTACCGTGCACCCCAACCCAGCCCATGGCGCGGCCACGTTGTTGCTGCCCGTGGCCCTACGCGGCCAGCAAGCCACCAACGTGTCAGTGGTTGACAACCTGGGCCGCACGGTGCTGACGCGCACGCTGGCCGCCGGCACCGCCGAAACGCTGGAGCTGCCGCTCGCCGGCCTGGCCCCGGGCGTGTACTCGGTGCTGGCCCGCACCGCGGCTGGCCTGGTGGCCAAGCGCCTCGTGGTCGAATAATGGCCTAACCTGCCCGCCCCGGAGGGCCAAAACCTCCGGGGCTTGGCGGGCTGTTTCTCTTTTCAACGCCTTCCCGTTCCTTCCCATGAAAATCCTTACCTCAACCCTTCGCCTTGTTGTTGCGGCGGCCGGCGTGTGCCTGCTGGCCGGTGGTCTGGCACCCGTACTGGCGCAGCCTGGCAGCGGCGGCCCGGGCCCGGGCACGCCCGTTACGCCCGCCACCGACGTGCCGCTCGACGGCGGCGCCTCCTTGTTGCTGGCGGCCGGCGCGGCCTATGGCCTCAAGCGCCTGCGCCAAAGCAGGCGCACGGCCGAAAGCCGTTAGAATATCATGTTGACAAAAAGCCCCCGAAACTGAGTTTCGGGGGCTTTTTTGGTATCTGCTTTCTTAGATTTATCATGTCATCCTGAGCGCAGCGAAGGACCTTATCACCGCAGAACGAGAGGTCCTGACTTGATAAGGTCCTTCGCTGCGCTCAGGATGACAAATAACAGGGGCGCACCATCGACTGTATCGATTAGTGCTACCATTTTAAAAACCCATTCCAATCCGGAAGCCCGTGCCCAGCTTCTGCCCGCTTTGCAGGGCCGTGTAGAAATCGACCCGCAGCACTTTGAAGATGTGCTCGATGCCTACGCCCAGCTCCACGTAGTGGCCGGCTTGAGCAGTTTTCAGGTAGTTGAGCGAAGCCACTTCCTGCCACTTCAGCTTGCGCAGCAGGGGCACGTAGTTCAGGAAGAAGCCGTTGAAGTGGTGGTCATAGTGGGCTTCGAGGTAGGAATTGTTGGTGCTGAAGCGGTAGTAATCCAGCAGCTGGAAGTAGCTGAAGTTGCCGGTGAGCAGGGTTTGGTTGCCGGAGAAGTGGCGGTAGTCGATGAACGTCATGCCCTCCTGCCGGCCCACGAAACCGCCCACGTTCACGCGGAAGCTGCTGCTGCCCAGCAGGCCCAGCGACAGGTTGTCGCGCACGCCGGCCTGCAGCAGCAGGTAGCGCACGTCGGAGTCGAGCACGCCGGGCACGGCCAGGCGGCCCTGCACGTTAAAGGTGGGCCACTTCGAGCCAAGGTTGAACTTGCCGTCGGGCCGGTTGATGTAGCGGGTGCCTGGCCGGTAATCTGCCGACAAGCCCACCGTCAGAATCTGGCTGCGGCCGAAGCCGGTATCGGGCAGTTCGTCGCTCACCGGGCGGTTCGAGGTGAAGGCGCGGCCGGACACGTCGTGAATGAGCTTGTCGGTGGTGTTGTACAGCTCGTGGCGGTCGAAGTAGCCGGCTGTGGCGCGCAGCGTCAGGCCGTTCACCGGCTCGGTGAGGTAGGTGAACTCGGCCCCGTCGCGGCGGTAGAGTTTGGCGTAGTTGCGGTTGTCGAACAGCGTGTAGGCCGAGTTGATGAAGGGCGTGAGCTGGGAGTTCTTGTCAAAATTCTCGATGGTACGGCCTGCCACCAGCCCTACCTGCTTGAGCCGGGCCGGGTGCAGCTGCCAGTTGAAGCTAAGGCTAGGGTTCAGCTGCTCGCTGCTGAAGCCGTAGCGCAGCACGGGCGTGAGGGTGAAGTAGCGCCGGTCGTCGGTGCGCTTGCTGAACACGGCCTCGGCGTTGAGCACCACGCCTTCTACGGTGTTGTACTGAATAATCTGGGCCACTGGCAGCACCCGTACCGACTGCTTTTTGAACGTGTTCTGGTACGTGTACCCGCCCATCAGCAGGCCGATGGGCTCAAACTCGTTGCGCTTCTTATCCAACGAATCCTGGTAGGCGCGCGAGTTGCGGATGACCTCCGTGCTGTCTTTCACGTGGTAGTCCTTCTTTTCCTCCAGCGTGAGGGGCACCGGGCGCACGGCATCCCAATAAGCCGAATCCCGCTCGTTGGCGCCTTTCTCGATGCGCTGCACCTCGCCGCGGCCCATGCTGGCGAAGGGGTCGTTTTTCACAGAGTCGCGCCGCGCCTGCTTCACCTGCTTGCGCACCTGGCGGTTGAGGCCGCTCAGGTCAGGCTTACGCTTGCGGATTTGGGCGGCGGTTTCCTGGCCCACGGGCGCCTCGGGCTTGGCCTCGGCCACCACGGGCGGCGCAGCCTTGGGCTCGGGAGGGGCCGGGTAGGTGGGCACCACGCCGG
The DNA here is from genome assembly GCF_015694735.1 of Hymenobacter properus. Lineage (GTDB taxonomy): Bacteria > Bacteroidota > Bacteroidia > Cytophagales > Hymenobacteraceae > Hymenobacter > Hymenobacter properus. Next base: position 600,049 of record NZ_JADQDP010000003.1, read on the forward strand.
CGTAGTTCGACAGCACGGCTGTGATGTAGCCCGAACCTTTAAAACCCAGCCCCGACAGACTGGCCCGCACCTGCTGCGACTGGATGAGCCACACGTTGGGGTTGCCGGGCGCGGGCGCGTACTGCTGGGCAATGTTCAGGTTGTCGACGTAGTCAATCTGGGCATCTTTGTCCAGGGTCAAATCGACGGAGTGAATGCGCCACGAGCCGTCCACGATGTAGATGTAGCCCGAGAAAACGGGGTCGGTGCGGCGGCGCGGAATCACCCGGATTTTGTGCACCACCTCGCCGCCCTGCGGGGTGCTGCCCACCAGCTCGTACTTGTAGAACAGCATGGCGTTGCTTGCAATGGGCGACACAAACCCGCGCTCCGAAAACGCCGGCTTTATCAGGTTTTCGTAAAAACCCAGGTTGCGTCCCGCGCTGGCCCGGTTGAAGCTCAGCCCGCGCGAGTCGCCGCTCACCCGGCTCGATATCATGCGCTCCTTCACCACGTTGGGCTGGGTGAAGCTGATATCGGATAGGCTTTCGGAGAGGTAGAAGATGCCCTTTTTAATATCCGGCCCGAGCTTGAACAAGCCCATGATTTTGGCCGGCGTGTCGTCTATCCGGCCCAGACTTTTGATGTAGATGCGGGCCCGGTAGGCGGCCACCTCGCGCCGGTGGTAGGGCCGCCACTGCTGCGCCTGCTGAATAATGGCGTAGGCCGGGTCGCGGTCCGATGACTTCACCAGCACCTCGCCTAAGTTGTAGGCCTCGGCCTGCAGGGTCACATTCAGGGTCAGCACCGAGTCGCCGGCCGGCACGCGCACGGGGCGCACCTGCGGCCGGTAGCCCACGTACTGAAACACCAGCTCCACCGCCCCCGCCGGCAGTCGCAACTGGTACTGGCCTTGCTCGTTGGCGCCGGTGCTGGTGGCCGAGCCGCGCACGGCCACGTTGGCAAAAGCCAGCCCTTGCCCGCCCGTGCCGCTCACCGTGCCCTTGATGACGCCGGCGCTTCCCCACACGGGCCAGCCCAGCAGGCATCCCAAAACAAACAGGCGAAGTAAATTGAAGTGCATACGGCAGTAAAGTGCAGAAAGAAAAGGCCCCGCCAAGGTACGGACGCCCCTGACCTGATGCCAACCGGGCTGCAATGGTTGCCACAGCATAGCCCCTACTGCAACAAAAAAGGGCAGCCGGTGGCTGCCCTTTTCCATTCAACTTTACGTGCCACTCAAATTAATTGAACAGGCCCGTCGTGCCCGTGGGGACGGCTGCGAAGTTCTTGGCAATGGCTTTCACCGTAGCGGCATCCAGCGGCTCGTCGAAGGCTTCGGCACCGGCCGTGGACGAGGCCACGGTGGTCACCGTCTGCACGTTGACGGGGGTGACGCCTTGCATCACGTTACTTTCAGGGGGGTAGTTAGCGAGCGGGTTGCCGGCATTGTAGGGGCCCACGGCGTTTGGGGCCTGGGTGCCGCCGTTCGGCAGCGGCGGCGTGGCCGGGGTTTCGTCGGGCGTAATCCAGCTCTTGGGCAGGGCTGTGCTTTGCACCCCACCGCGGCGCAGCGAGCGGATGCGCGACGAGTGCCGGGCTTCTACGGAATGGATGTTCAAAGCTGCTTCCAGAATGTCCTTCACGGCAGTTGAGGCATTCGGCGGATTCAGGTTGGGAGCACCGCCTTTGTAGGCGCGCACGCCCGTGTCCACAAAATTTTGGGCTACCGTCAGAAACACTGCCTTATCAGTAAACTGGCCCGAAGTAGGCGTGCTAGTACCGCCCAACGCAGGGAACAGTGCCCCACGGGTCTTATTCTGCGAACCCGTGTAATCGAAATCAGCCCGGGTGAGCACCCGAAAAGCGTTGCTGCCCAATGTACTGCGCAGGGTATTGATGTGCAGTTGCTCGTCGTTGCGAATAATTTGGAAGGCCCGCGTTTCTTCAGCCGTCAAATTGAGGCCTGACGAGCTCAGGGCCGTGTCGTAGTAGAAATACTCCAGGTATTCCAGCTGCAAGGCCAGGTTCAGGGTATCGATGACGGCCTGGGGCAGGGCCGCGCTTTGGCCGTAGGCCTTGTTGAAGAGCGTGCTTACAGCCAGCGGCAGGGCCGCGGCCGACACTTTTTTGCCAAAGCCTAAGAAGTTGCGGAAGGCTGCGCGGCGCGAGTCGAACCGGTCGTATACCTCGGGGTCAACTTTGGAAATGTCGTCAATGATTTGGAATAAGTCCATGAGAGAGCAAGGTTAGAAAGTGGAAAGGAAGGGGCCGGCGGCGCGCTAGTTGAGCTTGTTGGCGCTGAGCTTGGAGCCGTCGGCCAGGAAGGTGTTGGCAATGGCCAGCACGTCCTTGGGCTTCTTCGATTTTTCCATTCCCGTGGTGGTGATGTCCACCACGTCGCTGTCTACGAACGTATTAGTACCCAGCAGCTCGCGGATGAGGGCGGCGTGGCGGGCTTCTACCGACACGATTTTGCCCGCCAGGGTCAGGTAGTTGTTGTCGCTGATGTACCGGCCGGCGCCGTTGTAGGCGGCCACGCCCAGGTCCTCAAACGCCTTGGCGGCGTTGAGCACACCCAGCTTGCCCGACGTGGTGGTGCGCTGCGAGAAGTCGATGTTGCTGAAATCCGGGGTCAGCGCCTTGATGGCTGCACTGCCCAGCGCGTTTTTGAAAAACGCCGCGTGAATGGCCTCGTGGTCTTTCAAATCGTTGAAAATGGCCTTCTCGGCCGCCGAGGTGCTGGTGCTGCTGAAGTAGCCGCCCGCCACCACCTGGGCGTAAAAAGCGGCTTCGAGCTGCTCCAGTGCGTAGGCGTAGTTGAGCACGCCCGTGTCGCCGCTGCCCACGTCGAGCAGGTTACCGTTGTTGGTGGGCGTGTCGCTGTCTTTCGAGCAGCCGGCGAGCCAAAGCCCGCCCACGGCCAGGCCCGCGCCCGAGTAGCGCAGGAAATCGCGCCGGGCTACATTAGTAGCGGCATGGCCAGGGTCGGCAGCAGGCTCCGCCAAGTAGTTATGGGGATTGTTCATAAGGGTGAAAAGGAAAAGTGGAAAGAAAGGATATCAGCCTTACGCGCCAGCGGCTGAGTGCGCGCCTCGAAAAATTTAAAAATGAGTAGAAAGGCGGATGGCTTTAAGTATTAACCCCTACCTTCATGCGAAAAGCGCTATAATTCTGCTTCTTAGACAGAACTATCATTACAAAGCGGCATTAGGTGCTCGGCCCGACTTGGCTGGCGCCGAACCCAACTTTTGCAAGCGGCGTTGGATATTGAGCGCCGGCCAGTAGTCGGCATTTCCCCACCCCATTGCATGTTCCGAAGCCCCGATAAAGCGCCCAAGCAATACACGCCCGGCGAGGCGTTGCAGAAAATTGCCGCCTTCTGCGCCTACCAGGAGCGCACCCACAAAGAGGTAGCCGAGAAGCTCCGCTCCTACGGCCTCGACGAAGACGAAGCCGGCGAAATCATCATCCGCCTCGGCCGCGAGAAGCTGCTCGACGAGCAGCGGTTTGCCCAGGCGTTTGTGCGCGGGCACTACCGCCACAAGAAGTGGGGCCGGCGCCGCATTGTGCAGGAGCTCAAGCAGAAAGGCATCAGCGAATTCTGCATCAAAGCCGGACTCAAGGAGATTGACGGCGACGAATACTACCAGAACCTGGTAGATGTGGCCGAGAAAAAAGACCGCCAGGAAAAGGAGAAGAATCCGCGCCTGCGCCGCCAGAAAATTGCTCAATACCTCACTGGCAAAGGATTCGAGCAGGACCTGATAAAAATGGCGCTCGATGACCTGGGCAAGGTGGCCGAGGACGACGAATAACCCTATCGAACCCGAACGTCAGGCAGCGCTGCGTTCGGCATGACGCTTCGAGTTCACTGCTTCCGCCCGGCCGGGGGCAGTGTCATTTGCTGGCCCAGTATCACGCGGCGGCCGGTGAGGGTGCGCAGCATAGGCACCAGTATTTGCTCGGCGTTGCGCTGGGTTTGGGCCAGGATGCCAGACTGCAAAGCGGCGTTGCGCACCTGAGCTTCAGCGTATTTGTAGCCTTCGTCGACGAGTTCGGCGTCTTTGAAAAAGCCATTTTCGGTATTGAAAACGCGGCTTTGGTTATGGTTGATTTGGAACGAGCACAGTTCGGGAGCGGGCAGCGCCACGCGCACCACAGAGTCGCCTTCGAGCACCACGTCCTGCGGCTTGAGCTTGCGCAAATCGATGCAGCCCACGGCCTCGCCCCCCACCACCAGCGCCACCTTCGACTCGGGCAGGAAGCGGTAGGTGCGGCGCCGGTACTCCACCACGTCTTTGAAGCGGTAGCGCACCAGCTCGAGCCGGCCCAAGGCCTCCACCTGCGTGAGCACCGTGTTGTGCGTGACCGTGACGCGGGGCTCGGCATCGGCCAGGGGGTTGAGGCCGGAGAGCGTAGGGCCTATTTTCTTCCACAGAAACCAGCCCAGCGCCAGCAGAAACAACAGCGGCAACAGGCGGCGAATTAGTCGGATAAGGTTCATATACGGTAGCGTACGGCCCGGCGCGCGGCGCGTTGGGCCGGGCCTGGGGCTAGCTTTGCGGGCCATGCGCGTATTCTCCTTTTTCCGAGGGCTAAGCCAACGCCTGGCGCCGCACCACCCGGCGCTGCTGGTGGCGCTGTGGGTGCTGGTGCAGCTGGTGTATTTGCGCAAGTTTCACGGCCCGCACTTTGCCAACGACAGCGGGCGCTACCTGGCCTACGCCACGGGCATTGCCGAGCGGTTCTACTTCGAGCCCGGCCACAACCTGCGCTACGTGCTCTACCCGCTGTTCCAGAGCCTGTGGCTGCGGCTGGGGCTGGGTTGGTGGGGCATTGTGGCGGGCCAGATGGCCGTGTCGGCCCTGGCCACGCGGGCTGTTTACCAAGGAACTAGGCGCCTGGCAGCGGGCCGACGCGGTGCGGCGGTGCTGGCCACGCTCCTATTCATCGCCTGGCCCGACATTCAGCCATTTAACGTCTTCCTACTCACCGAGTCGCTGTTTATCAGTTTAGTGGCGTTGTCGTTCGGTGCCTTCACGCGCCTGCAGGCGGGCCGGCCGCGCCACTGGCTGATGTTTCTGCTCCTGCTGCTGCTCACAGCCCTGGCCCGGCCCAATGGCTTCCTGGTGGCCCTGGCGGCCGGGCTGGCCGGCCTCGACGCCCTGCGCCGCGCCCCCGACCGCCGGCCCTGGCGCGCGGCGCTGCTGGGCCTGCTGCTGCTCTCGCCGCTGCTTTGGGTGGCCCTCAACCACCAGCTTGCCACCTATTACCTGATGGACACCTACCAGCGCGGCGAGCTGATTTTCCGCTCCCAGCTCTGGGCCGTGCACCAGGCTGCGCCGCTGCACATGCCGCCGCCCGGCACCGGTCCCGCCCTGCGGGTGCTTTATTTTGGCGTGCACAATCCCGTGTATCTGGGGCGGCTAATGCTGGGCAAACTGTTTGTGTTCGTCAGCTACCTCAAGCCGCACTACTCGCTGGCGCACCGCCTGCTGGGCGTGCTGGTGCTGTGGCCTGCCTACTGGCTGGCGGCACGCGCCACGCGGCGGACGGCAATCTGGCGGCCGGCGCGCATTTTTCTGGCCAGCATTTTCCTGTTGCAAACAGCCACCATCATGCTCACGGTCGATGACTGGGACGTGCGCTTTCTCGCGCCGGTACTGCTGGCTGTGTTTGTGCTAGCGGCGCTGGAACTGACGCTGCGCGTGACGAGAAACGATTAATTGTTATTGCTTCGGCTCCGCCTCACAATGAAACTGCCCTACCCGCCCAGCCTACCAAAACGCTGCTGCCAACCGGCCCAGGCCTGCTGCCCACCAGTGTGGATAGCCACCACGGTGCTGCCCCGCGCAAAGTGCCCCTGCCGGATTAAATCCAAGACACCGAACATCATCTTACTGGTGTAAATGGGGTCTAGCAGCACTCCGTGCCGCAACCGAAATTGCTTGATGAAAGCCAGCAGTTCCGCCGAATATTTCGCGTAGCCGCCGAAATGGTAATCGGTTTGCAGCGAATAGTTGGCAAACGCCTGGCCAGCCGCCTGCTGGGTTAGTTCATCAACTTCGGCACGTAAGAAGCTGCCATTTTTCAGCGCCGCTACCCCCAGAGCTTGCTCCGGGCCGCGCAGGCCCGTGAGCAGCCCCGCCAAGGTGCCGCCGGTGCCCACGGCCAAGGCCAGTGTGTCGAACGCCACTTGGGCGCGAATTTCACTCGCCAATTCGGCGCAGCCGTGCAGTGCCAGGGCGTTGGTACCGCCTTCGGGCAGTACATAGGCCGGCCCGAAGCGCGCCTGCACCTCGGCCAGAAAGTCGGGCTCGGCCCGGCGGCGGTAGGTGCTACGGTCCAGGTAGTGCAGGTCCATACCATCGGCCGCGGCTTGGGTCAGGGTCGGGTTGAGCGCGGTACCGGCCGTCGGCGCATCGCCCCGCACCAGGCCAAAGGTGCGGAAACCCAGCAGCCGGCCCGCCGTGGCCACCGCCGCCAAGTGGTTGGAGTAGGCCCCGCCGAACGTGAGCAGCGTGTCGTGGCCCTGCGCCCGAGCCGCTTGCAGATTGTATTTGAGCTTGCGGGCCTTGTTGCCGGGCAGGTCGGGGTGGGCCAGGTCGTCGCGCCACAGCAGTAGCCGCACGCCTTGGGCAACGGCCACGGGCTCATTGAGTTCCTGCAAAAGCTCATTCATGGGCCGAATTTCGGGGTATTGCGCAAAAAGAAAGGCCGGACTCCGAGCCCGGCCTTTCTAAAGGTGTGCTGATGCAGAAGCGCCGCTAGGCAATGGGCGCCACGTCGGTCCGGTCGGCCGGGGCGGTTTTGCGGCGGGCCACGTACACGCCCGCGCCCACCAGCGCCAGCAGCAGCGCAATGCTGGAGGCCAACGACACGGCATTGCCCACCGAGTAAGACTTGGGCTCAAACTTGAAGTCGATGGTGTGGGCACCGGCCGGCACCTGCATGGCGCGCAGCACGTAGTCGGCCCGGAAGTGCGGGGCCGGCTTGCCGTCGATGTAAGCCTGCCAGCCGTCGGCGTAGTACACCTCCGAAAACACCACCACGCCGGGGTGGGTGGCGTTGAAGCGGTACTGCAGCTCGTTGGGGCTGTAGCTGGTGAGGGCGATGGTGGAGCCGGCGGCTTCAAAGGAAGTGGCTTTCAGCTCGGGGAATTTGTTGACGTCTACCACAGCCTCCACGCCCGGGTTAAGGGTGTTGAGGGCAGTCATTTCCTCGTCGGGGCTCTTCACGGGCCGGATGGTGCTCACAAACCAGGCATTGCCCAGCGCGCCGGGGTTCAGGATGACCTGTTGCGGCTGCTTCTCCGAAGGCGGCGTGATGAAGTAGCGGGCGTTCAGCATGTTCAACACCGGGGCCGCGTCGGGTTTGTTCTGGGCAAAAATCTGCTGCATCTGCGGCGAAATCTGGCGCTCAATCAAATCCTGGTAGCGGCGCAGCTTGGCGCCATGGTAGCCCCCAATGCTCTTGTGGAAGTACGAGGTTTGGGCTTCGTTGAAGGGGTTGCTCAGGTTGAGCACGCGGTAGTTCAGGTCGTTGTCACGCAGAATCTGCTGGTCGGCCGGCGAGGGCTGGAATTCCTCGGCGATGGTTTCGCGCTGGAATTTATTCTCGCCCAAGTAGCGCTTGTCCACGCCCCACAGGTCGAGCAGCACCAGGGCCACCATCACCAGCGCGGCGGGCATCAGGGGCAGCTTGCCCCGCAGGTAGAAATACAGCACGCCCAGCGCTGCCCCAATGAAGAGCAGCCCACGCCACACGTCGTTGCGCAGCAGGTCGGCGCGGTCGGCGCGCAGGGCCGTCAGCAGCTGCGGCGTGAAGCCCTGCTTGGTCAGGTCGCCATCAATCGGCGCCGCGAAATCGAAGCTGAAGCTGGCCACGTACGCCAGCAGGCAAATGCCCGCCGTGATGGCACCCGCATACAGCAGCTTGGGCAGCAAAGCGGCCACTTCGGGCGCCAGGGCGGGCTTGGTGCCGGGCAGCACCGGCGCAACGGGTGCCGCTGCGGCACGGGCCCGGAAAATGCGGCTGAGCGCCAGCGCGCCCAGAATGGGCATGGCCAATTGCGCAATCACGAGGGCCATGCTCACGGCGCGGAACTTGTTATAGCCCGGCAGCAGGTCGAAAATCAGGTAGTTGAAGGTCTCGAAATTCTTGCCCCAGGCCAGCAGGATGGACAGGATGGTGCCAGCCAGCAGCCAGTAGCGCGTGCGCTTCTCCACCACAAACAAGCCCAGAATGAACAGGAAGCACACCACCGCACCCATGTACACCGGCCCGGCGGTGTAGGTCTGCTGGCCCCAGTAGGTGGGCATGCCGTTCAGGTACTCGGCGGGCAGGCCGGCGCGGCCCAGGTTCGAGTCGGAACCCAGCGGCATGGAGCTGGCGCCGCCGTAGAAGTTGGGAATCAATAGAGTAATGGTTTCGCCGATGCCGTAGCTGTACTGGAAGGCGTAGTCGCGGTCCACGCCCGAGCCTTCGTCCTCCGTCTTGGGGGCGGGTGCTTCGCCGGGTGCGGCCGGGGCCGGTGTTTTCAGCTCGCTGGGGCCGCGGTTGCTGTATTTGCTGTATTCGGCCGTGGTGTAGAGGCGGCCGGAGCTCACGCCCACCGCCAGCACGGCGCCCAGGCCCAGCAGGGCCGTGCGCTTCGCAAAGTCGGGCAGGCGCCCGGCCCGCACCGCCGACGCCAACTCAATGACAGCGAAAATGGCTACCAGCAGCAGCAGGTAATAGGTGATTTGCAGGTGGTTGACGTGGATGTTCAGCGTAAGGGCCACAGCAAACAGGGCCGCGCCCAGCCACTTATCGCGCCGGTAGGTGACGAGAATGCCGCCCAGCACCAGTGGGGCATATGCCAGCGCCAGGCTCTTGGTGTTGTGGCCGGCGGCCAGAATGGCCAGGTTGTAGCTCGAAAAGCCCAGCGCCACGGCGCCCGCCACCGCCACCAGCGGCCGCACGCCCAGCGCCACCAGCAGGATGTAGCCGCAGAGCAGGGCCAGGAACAGGTTGGCCACCACAGCGGGCAAGCCCAGCGTCATCACCTTCTGCAGGTAGCCCGACCAGTCGCCCGGGAAGTGCAGGCTCACCAGGTAGGTGGGCATGCCCGAAAACATGGAGTTCGTCCAGAGCGCCTCTTTGCCCATGGCCTTGGCGTATTGCTGCGCCTCGTGGGCCCCGCCCTGAAACTGGGTGATGTCGTGCTGGGCCAAGGTCTTGCCATCGAACATGATAGGCGAGAAGTACACGCAAGCCAGCAGCGCAAAAAACATGACCGCCAGCACGTGCGGCAAAGCCCGCTGCCACCACGGCGCGGACGAAATAGAAGAAGCAGAAGCAACAGCAGCCATCAGGGCAAATTAGAAGGAACACAAAAACGTGCCCGAAGGTACAGCACAACCCCGCCAAGGTTCTATGCCCGGCCCGTAGAACCTGCCCTTGAAGCAGTCATGCCGAGCGTAGCCGAGGCATCTCGCGTGCTGAAGTAATCCAATCATCGGATTTACTACTGCATGCGAGATGCCTCGGCTACGCTCGGCATGACCGTTTTTTCCGGACTTTACTATCTATTTCACTTCTTCAAAATCAACGTATTCGCCCCCTTTGAAGTCGTGCGACGGCTTGCTGGCCTTGGTGGTGGGCGGCACGTAGTCGACGCGCACCTGGCCGGGCGCAGGCGCGGGGCCGGGCTGGGCTTGGGGCGGCACCACAAAGCCACTGTTGCGCATCTGCTTGCGCACAAAACTGCTCACTACCAGCCGCAGCACGATGGGCAGCAGGTAACGAACCGCAAAAAATATCAGGATGAAAAGGAGCCAGAATTTCATAAAGTCCATCGGGTGAAGGCCGCCCCAAAGGTACGGTTCGCGCGGGCTGACGTACGGGCGACGGCTTTACTTCACACCAACGCCCCAGCCGGGCCTAACGTTTCCGCAGCGCCCGGGCCACGGCGCCCGCCACCAGCCCGCCGGCCGTGTACCAAGCCACGGTCATGGCCTGGGTTTGGGGCGTGCGGTTGCTCGGTCCCTCGCCCAGGCCCAGCGGGCCGGGCAGTACCACCCCGCCCACGCCGGCAGCCACACCCAGCAACAGGCCGCGCCGCACGCTGTGCTTGCCACTGCCCACGAGGCTGTAGTAGAGTCCGTTGCTAAGGATGTCGCCGGCCATGGTCAAGTCGAACAGTGTGTCGTCGTCGGGCTGAGGGGCGTGGGCTTTGCCCAGCAGCTTGCGCAGGCCGCGCATGCCCAGCACGTCCATGCGCGGGGCGTCTTCGGGGCGCAAGCGGCGCACGGTTTCGTGGAGGGCGGTGAGGGCGATGGCCCCGGCGAAGCCGGCGGTGAGGGAGCGAAGAAGCTTCATGAGTCGGAAAGGATTGTTGCGTAGTCAAACGCACACCCGAAACCGGAGTTGCTAAATTTTTCCAGCCAAGAGGTTGCGCGGCTTCTGATGCCGTGCCTATCTTTGCGCTCCCTTCCAAAATCGTTGGCGGGAACAAGCCGATTTAGCTCAGTTGGTAGAGCAGCTCATTCGTAATGAGCAGGTCGTTGGTTCGAGTCCAATAATCGGCTCTTTTTAAAGCCCAGAAACCCGTTTTTCACCTCGTGAAAGCTGTTTTCTGGGCTTTTTTGCGTCCAAGGGTTTCGATTTTCAACGATGCGAAAACGGGGGTACCTGTGCGAGTGACGCCTCCATGACGCCCCCGAATGACTCAAGTAGCTGCGGGCTCAGGCGAACGAGCTGATGAACAGATACCTAAAGTGAACAAAAGCGGGCCGGCTTAGGGCCAGTTGGCGGTGTCGGTGCGGGGAAATTCGCCGGCAGGCTTGAGCCAAAATCCACCATTTGCCGGCGCGCAGCAAACTATGGCCAAGCGTTGGGTCGTGGAGCGTCCCTTTGCTTGGCTCAACTGCTTTTGTCGGCTTGGCGCCGATTACAAACGTGCTACCCATTGCACGCTGTTTGGCTGCTCATCGCCAACTTGCCCCTGACACTCCAACGAGCTAAGGCGTACTAGCTCCCACACGCCCTCCAACACATCGTGAGGCCCTAAGGGATAAAAATTGCGTAGGTTCGAGCGCAACCTTCCGGCGGCATTAGCCGGGGCCGACGCTTGCCTATGAAAACCCCGAGCCTGCCCGTGCTGGCCCTTGAGCACTTTTCGGAAACCAACCAGCAGGGCGCTGGCTACTACATCGAGCGGCTGGAAGACCACCGAGCCCGCTTTCCGGCCGTGAGCCTGCCCCACGCGCACAGCTTCTACCTGCTGCTCTACGTCACGCAGGGGCAGGGCACGCACACCATCGACCTGGTGACCTATGAGCTGCGGCCGGGCGGACTTTACTTTCTGGTGCCGGGCCAAGCCCACAGCTGGGTGTTGTCGGCCGATGCGCAGGGCTACATTCTCTTTTTCAGCGCCGCGTTCTACCAACGGCAATACCCCGCCGACCGCCTGGCCCGCTACCCGTTTTTTGACCCGGCGCAAGCTCCGGTGCTGTTTCTGCCGCCCACGGAAAGCGTGCTGCGCAACTTGCTGGCCCATATTCTGGAAGAAAACAGCATCGGGGCGGCCAACCGCGACGAGGTGGTGGGCGCGTACGTGTACCTACTGCTGGAGCTGGCCGGCCGCTCCTACGGGCAAGAAGGAGAACGGCTGGCCCCCTCGCACGGCCTGCAGCAGGTGCGCGCCTTCAGCCAGCTGCTCGACGCGCACTTCCGCACCGAGAAAACCGTGCGCTTCTACGCCGACCGGCTGGCCCTGACGGCCAACCACCTCAACGCCCTGTGCCGGCGCCTGCTCAACCAGACAGCCAGCGACCTGATTCATGAGCGGGTCATCACGGAGGCGCAGCGGCGGCTGGTGCATTCGGCCGACACGGTGGGCCAAGTGGCCGACGCCCTGGGTTTTGAGGACCCGTCGTACTTCACGCGCTACTTTAAAAAGTACGTGGGGCATACGCCGGAGGCGTTCCGGCAACTGCAGCCGGCGCATTGATTCGGGCGGTTCGTTGATTTGTCCGATAGGTGCCCGCATATGGGCTAACACCTGCCCGGGAGGGGGCGGTAATTTTGTACCGTTCCATCAAGCTCCTGATAATCATGGCTCCCATTGCATCGAACAAAGCCGCTTTGCTTGCCCTGCGTTGCCCCCGTTGCCACGAAGGGAAAATCTTTACCTCCCCGGCGCTCAGCTTTAAGTTTGCCGAAATGCCCGAGGTGTGCCCCGTGTGCGGACAGCCCACCGAGCCCGAACCGGGCTTCTACTACGGGGCCATGTTCGTGAGCTACGCTTTCTCGGTGGCCATCTTTGCCGTCACCGCTGCGGCGCTGTACTTCCTCTTCGGCGACCCCGAAATCTGGGTGTACGTGGTAGTGGTAGGCCTGACGGCCATGCTGTTCACGCCCCTTTCGGTGCGATACTCGCGCATGTTGATGCTGTACTGGTTCGGTGGGGTGCACTACACTTCCAACTGGACCCGCTACGAGCCCAAAATCCGGCGCACGGCCCTGGCCCCCAAGCCTACTCCTGCCGTAGCGTAAGCGCGTTAATTGAATGGCTACTCTTCGAGCCTCGCCCGGTACAGGCGGGGCTTTTTTCTTGGCTGGTGTGTAGCGCCCATGGATGATTTTGGGCAGCCGGCTCCCAAATGGCCCTCTCGCCGGGGTCACATCGTGCGCTCCCGCCTCGGCATGGCCAGCTCGGCTGCAATGGGCCGAGCTTAGTTGACTAACCTGACAATGCTGCAGGCAGGTTTTGCTTAAAAAAATGTGGCTAAGCTTAGCTGAAGCGTATTTATTACAAGCCAAATGAGGGCTGAATCTTGCGCTGTCAGCTCTTTGCGGCAATATTAAAACCGGATTAAAATGTCACTTTTCTCCCTCGCCGTTTTTGTGCAGGTTGCGTAACGAGGCTACACAACTGGAGCTGCGCGGCGCAGGTTGAGTGGCTCCTTAGCCCTGTTCTGACTATGCCCGAAACCCGCGACAGCATCCACGACATCTGGGGCCCACGCACGCCCCACCAGGGCCAGTGGCCCACCCGCGTCGACGAACGCACCACCGAGGAGCCCGACCACTGGGTGCAGTCGGCCTGCGTGCTGTGTTCCAACGGCTGCGGCTGCGACATTGGGGTGAAAAACGGCCGCATCGTGGGCGTGCGCGGCCGGGCCGTCGACCGCGTGAACCACGGCCGCCTGGGCCCCAAGGGCCTGCACGGCTGGGAAGCCAACAACAGCCCCGACCGCCTCACTACGCCGCTCATTCGGCGCAACGGGCAGCTGGAACCCGCTACCTGGGACGAGGCCATGTCGCTGATTGTAAGCAAGTCGAAGGAGCTTATCAAAGAGCACACCGCCAGCGCTATTGGCTTTTATACCTCGGGCCAGCTTTTCATCGAGGACTATTACACCCTGGGCGTGTTGGGCAAGGCCGGTCTGGGCACCCCGCACATGGACGGCAACACCCGCCTGTGCACCGCCACGGCCGGGGCCGCCCTCAAAATAACCTTCGGCACCGACGGGCAGGCCGGCTCCTACGCCGACCTCGACACCACCGAAGCGGTGCTGCTGGTGGGCCACAACATGGCCTCGCAGCAAACCGTGCTTTGGGCCCGCGTGCTCGACCGACTGGCCAGCCCCAACCCGCCCCAGCTGGTGGTCATCGACCCGCGCCGCACCTTCACCGCCGAGCAGGCCACCGTGCATTTGGCGCCCCGCGCCGGCACCAACGTGGCCGTGCTCAACGGGCTGCTGCACCTGCTGATTGAAAACGGCCACGTCAATTATGACTTCATCGAAAACCACACCGTGGGCTTTGAGAAGCTGGTGAAAACCGTGGGCAAATGGACGCCCGAGCGCGTGGAGGCCCTGACGGGCGTGCCCGCTGCGAAGCTGTGGGCCGCGGCCGAGATTCTGGGCACCTGCCGGACGCTGGTGTCCACGGCTTTGCAGGGCGTATACCAGTCGATGCAGGCCACAGCAGCGGCCGTGCAGGTCAATAACATCAACTTGGTGCGCGGGCTGCTGGGCTCGCCGGGCAACGCCATTCTGCAAATGAACGGGCAGCCCACCTCGCAAAACACCCGCGAGTGCGGCGCCGACGGCGACTTGCCCGGCTTCCGCAACTGGGACAACCCCGACCACATCAAAGAGCTGGCAAAGCTTTGGAACGTGGAGATGGACAAGATTCCGCACTGGGCGCCGCCCACGCACGCCATGCAAATCTGGCGCTACTGCGAAACGGGCTCCATCAAAATGCTCTGGATTCAGGCTACCAACCCGGCCGTGAGTCTGCCGGAGTTGGACCGCATCCGCAAAATTTTAAAGAAAAAGGATTTGCTGGTGGTGGTGCAGGATGCCTTCATGACGGAGACCGCCAAGCTGGCCGACGTGGTGCTGCCGGCCGCGCTGTGGGGCGAGAAAACCGGCACCTTCACCAACACCGACCGCACGGTGCACATTTCGCACAAGGCGGTGGACCCGCCCGGCCAGGCCCGGCCCGACTTCGACATCCTGCTGGACTATGCCCAACGCATGGAGTTTCGGGATAAGGACGGCGCGCCCCTCATCAAGTGGACCACGCCCGAAGAGTGCTTTGAGGCCTGGAAAGCCTGCAGCAAGGGCCGCCCCTGCGACTACTCGGGCATGAGCTACGCCAAGCTCTCGGAAGGCTCGGGCATCCAGTGGCCCTGCAACGAGCAGTACCCCGACGGCGCCGCCCACCTCTACCCCGACCACCAGTTCAACACCCACGCCGACTACTGCGAAACCTACGGCTACGACTTGGTGACCGGCGCCGAAAAGCAGCCCCAGGAATACAAAGCCAACGACCCCAACGGCCGCGCCATCCTGCTGGCCGCCGACTACGAGCCCCCGCACGAAGAGCCCGACGAGGCTTACCCGCTGTGGTTTACGACGGGCCGGGTGGTGCACCACTTCCACACCCGCACCAAAACCGGCCGCGCCCGCGCCCTGCAGGCTGCCGCGCCCGAAGGCTTCGTGCAGCTGTCGGCCGAAGACGCCGCCCGCTACGACATTGCCGACGGCGACTTGGTGGAGGTGACCTCGCGCCGGGGCCGGGCCACCGAGCCGGCCCGCATCAGCGGCATCGAGCCGGGGCTGGTGTTCATGCCCTTCCACTACGGCTACTGGGACCAGCCCGAAGACGGCCGCAAGCGCGCCGCCAACGAGCTGACCATCACCGAATGGGACCCCGTGAGCAAGCAGCCGCACTTCAAGTATGCCGCCGTACGCATCCGCAAAGTCACCGCCTAACCCTCGCGCCACCATGCACTTAGGAAACTACCTCGGCATTCTCGAAAACAGCGAAAAGCAACTCTGCGATGCCTTCGAGCAGGTGGCCCGTCATCACAAGGACGAGCCCGATATTGAGCAGATGTGCCACAAGCTCTCGGCGTGGTCGCGCGAGCACCGCGGCCGCGTCATGGGTTTCGTGGCGAAATACTCGGAAGACCGCAGCAGCGAGCCCAAGAACCTGAAGCGTGACTTGTTCGACCAGCCGCGCAAGGGCAGCCTGGCTCTGCTGCGCGACCTGCATGACCTGTGGCTGCTTACCCAGGAGGTGCAGCTGTGCTGGACGGTTATCAAGCAGGCCGCGCTGGCGCTGCGCGACGAAGAGCTCAAAGCGACTTACGAGTTTTGCTGCGCCCGCACCAAACGCCAGGGCGACTGGCTGTTGGGCCGCATCAAGCAGGCCGCCCCGCAGACGTTGATAGTGGCGGCATAGCGTGGAGCTTCTCACCCTTTCGTGTCATAGCGGCGGGTGATGCAGGCCGCTACATTTGGCCCATGCAAAATCGCCTGCCCCTGGCCATCATCGAGGACCAGTCCGCCATTCGGGAAATGCTGCGCCAGTATCTGAGCGCACAGCCCGAGTTTGAGTGCGTGCTCACGGCCAACTCCATCGAAGACTTTTTCCGGCAGCTGCCCACGCTGGGCACCCGGCCGGCCCTGGTGCTATCGGACATTGGCCTACCGGGGCGCTCGGGCATTGAGGGGCTGCCGCTCATCCTCACCGAGCTACCCGAAGCCCAGGTGCTGATGCTGAGCGTATTCACCGACGCGGCCCGGGTGTTTGAGGCCATTTGTGCCGGGGCGGCGGGCTATTTGCTGAAAAATACGCCGCTGCCCGTCATTAAGACGCAGTTGCTGGAGGTGGCGGCGGGCGGCTCGCCTATGTCGCCGGCGGTGGCGCGGCACGTGCTGCAGGCGTTTCGGCGGCAGCCGCCGGTGGCCGTGGCGGCCTCGGCCGAGGAGCGCCTCACGCCCCGCGAGCAGGACATTGTGACGGCTGTGGAGGAAGGGTTGAGCTACAAGCTCATTGCCGATGCGCTGGGTATCACCCTCGACACGGTGAAAAACCACCTGCGGGCCGTGTATCGCAAGCTGCACATCAACTCCAAAGGCGAGTTGTTGGCCCTAGCCCTGAAGCGGCGCGGCTAGGCCATTTTTATCCGAATAGTATAACACTTTCGTGTCATTGTGCTGCGTGAAAGGAAAGGCGTGCTTTGTGACAACCGGGGGCTGTGGCCTTCGAACGCCACACCTCACCCTTATTCCTTCACATTATGCAAACGTCTTTACCGCATTGCCTGACCCGCGCCGGGCTATGCCTGGCCTCGCTTCTGCCCCTGGCCGGCCACGCCCAGGCCCCCGCCAACGACGACCCCCTGGGTGCCATTGCCTTGCCCCTGAGCACTACCTGCACGCCCACCAGCGCCACCAACGCAGGAGCCACTACCACCACGCCCAACGGCTACACCAACCCCGGCTGCGGCATAGCCACGGCACCCAAGGACGTATGGTTTCGCTTCAGAACCCCCGCGGCCGGCAACCCCGGCAGCACGGCGGCAGCCATTGCCGTGACGGGCACCGCCGCTGGTCAGGTGCGGCTGTTTTCGACCACGGTGGGCGGGGCGGGCCCCTTCACGGCTGTTGCCTGCTCGAATGGTGGTTCCAACAACGCGCAGGCTGCCCGGCTGGTGGCGGCGGGCCTCACGCCCTCCAGCACTTACTACGTGGCCGTATCGGGCTATGGCTCCGCTGATGCGCAGGGCGCCTTCACCATCTGCGCATCGGTGCCGGTGGCTAACGACGCGGCCGTGGAGTCAGTGCTTACGCTCACGCAACTGCCCATTCCTCCGGGCGCACCGCACGTGGTGCGGGCGGTGGTGAGCAACCAGGGCGCTACCGCCCAAACAAACCTGCCCGTGACCTTAACCGTGACCGGGGCCAACCCCTTCACCAACACCCAGACCGTGGCCTCGCTGGCCGCTGGGGCCTCGACTACGGTGAGCTTTGTGAGCTTTACACCGACCGTTGCCGGGACGAATACCCTGGCGGTAACCGTTCCGGCCGACGACGACAACACCAATAACAGCCGCAACGTGGCGCAAGAGGTGAACGCCACCACCTATTCCTACGCCGCACCGGGCGGTGCCACGGGTGCTTTCCAGCTTGGAATAGGCGTGACCGACATGGCTTTTGCCTGCCGCTACCGCATCAACAGCCCCGTCAGCGTGACGCAGATTCGCTCGTATGTTGTCAATTTCAGCGGGCTGGCGGGCGGCCAACCCGGGAGTAGCATTGGCAAAACGGTGTACGGAATACTGGTTGACCAGGCCACCGGCGCGGTGCTGGCCCGCTCGAACAACTACGTGCTGGCCCCTGCCGATATCAATTCCTACGTGACCCTGGACCTGAGAACCCAGGTGCCCCTGCCAGCGGGCACCGACGTGCTGGTGGGCATGGTAGCGGTGTATCCACCTGGCCAGACGGTCAATTTCGCGCCCTTCGGTGTTCAGATTGATGAACCGGGCCGGAAAGATGCTTTCTACGTCGTTTCGGCTACCTCCTTTCCACTTCCCCAGCCCTTGAATAGCAACACCGGGGGTTACAAGCGGCTGATGATAGAAGCCGTGACGGCCCCGGCCATTGCCTGCCCCAGGCCTGCCAGCCTGTCGGCTACCGCCCTCACGCCCAATGGCGCCACGCTCACATTTACGCCGCCGACGGGGGGCAGCGGCAGCTATTCCCTGACGTACTTTGGCAGCGTTCAGCCCGCCACCACCATGGTCGTCAGCACTTCGTCGGTCTCGCTCAGCGGCCTCGTGGCCGGCGCTACCTACACGGCAAGCGTGGCGGCCAGTTGCGGCAGCGGCCAAGCCTCATATCCGGCCTTTGTCAACTTCACCACCCCACCGCCGGCCGCTGCTGCTTACGCCACCCTGCCCGTAAACGAGGGATTTGAGGGACCGTGGCTGAGCGTTGGGGCCGTGCGCGACGCTCCGAGCAACAACTGGCGCAACACCCCCGCCAGCGGCAACCAGTCGTGGCGCCGCGAAGACGACGGCGCTTCCGCCAACTGGCTTACCAACCTGGGCGTCTACCCCGGGGGCGGCAGCCAGAGCGCGCATTCGGCCCGCTTCAACTCCTACGATGCCCCGCTGGGGACTACCGGGACGCTCGACCTGTACGTGAACCTGAGCGCGGCCGGCGCCAAAACCCTGACGTTTGACTACATCAACCTGAGTGGCACCGACGTGCTGGATGTGCTGGTGAGCACCGACGGCGGCGCCACGTTCGGCCCCGCGCCCGTGCTCACGGTTGGCGTCAGCCCCACCATCACGCGCCAAACGGCCACCATTGCCAGCACCTCGGCCACCACGGTCATCCGCTTCCGCGCCACCAGCGACTACGGCCCCGCCACCTCCGATATCGGTATCGATAATGTGCAGCTAGCCCTCGTCTCGGCTACGCGCAATGAAGCCCTGGCCGCCACCGTGGGCCTCTACCCCAACCCCGCCCACGGCTCCTTCACGCTGGCCGTGCCCGCCGGCCCGCTGGGGGCGGCCTCGGCCACGCTGCTCAACGCGCTGGGCCAGGTGGTGCAGGCCCGGCCGCTGCACCTGCCCGCCACCGGCGGCACGGCTGAGTTCAACCTGCGCGGCCTAACGCCGGGTGTGTACTCGCTGCGGCTTCAAACCGGCGAAGCGCTGGTAATGAAGCGCGTAGTGGTAGAATAAGTCGAGGGCTGCCGTGTAGGGACTTGTTTCCCTGCGCAACCAGCATTTTTCATTCTTTCAGCAGGCTTTTTTCAGCTCCCGCAACCATGCAAAAAAACTTCATCCTCACCCTGTTGTTGGCCGCTGTGGCGGTTTTGGCGGCCCACCGGCCGGCGCAGGCCCAGACCAAGCCGGCCCCAGCGGCCCGCTACACAGACTTGGTGGGCGAGAACCCCACCGCCGAGGCCGACATCCAGACCGTTGCGAACTACCTCAACTTCCTGATAGCCGGCGATACGGACAAGGCCCGGCTGCTGGTGACAGATGCCTACCGGAGCTACGGCCCCGCTGCGACTGATTCGGCCAGCCGCGACCAAATGATGACCGAGTGGCAGCGACGCTACAAAACGCAGCTCAACCGCAAGCTGCGCCTGGAAGGCCAGACGGCTTTTCGGGTAAAGTCGGGCCGGCTGGTGGGCAACTGGGTGGCCACCTGGGGCGTGTACACGTTCACCCAGGGCGGCAAAACCCTGCGCGCGCCCTTCCAGCTGACGGCCCATGTCACGAAAGGAAAAATAGACCTGGACCGTTTCTACTTCGACAACCTGAGCCTGACACAGGCGCTGGGCTACAAGCTGACGCCGCCCGCTACGGCGGCGAAGTAGCCCCGGTGTCCCAGCCGGCCACCCATCAGGTTTACGCAACTTTATGAGAAATGCCCGCAACCTGCGTTGCGGGCATTCCTTTTTTGTGAAAAAAGCGCCGTGGCTGTGCCGGTCTGTAGGAGCTACTCGCTGGCCGCGTTGTGCGCTGGCACGGGTCAAGAATTTTAGGTAGGGGCACAAGTTCTGGGGAAGCTTGCTTTTCAGATGCTCCGTTGAGAGGATAAGAGCATACAAGCCCTTGTGGAAGAAGCTCGAACCGGGCAAAATGTGAGGCTTCCAGCCGCTTTCATCTGCAGCAATTATGTCGTACTGTTGCGTAATAATATCTCATTTATTCTTTCTTAGATGAAAATAACATCTACTCTACCGATAAATTCCTGGCGGCAAGTTGCTGGCCTTTCTGGCCAGCACTATGCTTAAGCGAATAAGAATTCTATACGGGTTGCTGGCCCTGGCCTGCCTGCTGCTGGCCAGCCCAGTGGCCCGCGCCCAGCCCCTGGAGCAGCACCTCGACCAAGGCCTGAGCACTGTGGGCGTGCGCGACATTGCCCGCGATGCCGCCGGCTTTGCCTGGGTGGCCGCCCGGCAGGGCCTGTTCCGCTACGACGGCCGCCAGCTCGTGCCCTTGGCCCAGCTGGTGCGGCGCGGCCCCACGCCCCACGGCCAGGCCATTCGCGTGGTGGTCGATGCCGCCGGCACGGTGTGGGTGTCACTGCCCCCCTATGGCCTCTACGCCTTTGTGCCCGCCAGCGGCGAGCTGCGCCGGGTACCGCTGCCGTCCATCATCGGCCCGCGCGACTATGCGCGCAGCCTGCTGCTGCACCAGGGGGCGCTCTGGACGCTGTGGGGAACCCGCACGGGGCAGGCCGTGCTCCGCCTGCCGCTGAGCCAACCCCGACAAGTGCCCCGCCTAGCGTGGCGGGTGCCCGGCCCCGGTGGAATTGGCACGCTCGAGCCCGACTCGGCCGGCCGGCTGCTACTCTTTGATGCCGATTCGAGCTGGCTGCTGCTGCCGGGCGGGCGGCACCGACGCCTGGCTCCCGACAGCCGCCGCTACCGCCTACGCACGGCTACCGGCTGGCGCTGCGTGCAGCCCACCACCCACGCGCTGCGCCTGCCGCACGGGCCTTACGCCCTCAACGACAGCACCCTGCTGGAGCTGGGCCCCGCACGCCCGCCCCGGGTGCTGGCCAGCTGGCCCCGCATTCGCAACACGGCCGCCACGCCCCACCTCGACGTGCTGGTGCGCGACAGCACCTGGTATTGGCTGGGGGCTGGGCAATTGCTCTCGCTGAACGTGCGGCGGCGGGCGGGGCCACCCGTGCTGCGCGCCCAGCCCCTACCCCTGACTACGGGCTGGAATGGGTGGCTGGCCTTTAACCGCGACAATACCGGCCTGTGGACCTTTGCCGAGGGAGTACCGGGCGTGTGGCAGCTTTGGCCCCGCCCGTTGGCCGTGCAGGCCCTGCCGGTGGCCGACGGCCAGCACCTGAGCACCCGCAGCCTGGGCCGCCTGCCCGATGGCCGCCTGCTGGTGGGCACCTACGCCGACACTTACGCGCAAGCCGCCGACAGCCCCCTGGCCCCCCTGCGCCGCTGGGCCAACCCGGCCGGCCGGGGGGTGTGGTTTTGCCGCCTGGCCTTGCCCGACGGCCGCCTGCTGGTAGGCCTCGAAAACGAGGGCGTGGCGCTGGTGGCCGGCTCCCGGGCCGAGCATCTGGCCTGGCCCGGTCTGCACCCCCAGCCCATGGGCCACACCACGTTTTGCCTGCTGCGCAGCCGGGCCGGACAGCTCTGGGCCGGCGGGCAGGAGGGGCTGTTTTTGCTCGACCTAGCCGCCCGTACCCGCCGCCGCTACCGCGAGGGCGACGACGCCTGGCCCCTGCACCACTGCGAGATTGAGGCCATAACCGAAGGCATCCACGGCGAGCTGTGGCTGGCCACCAGCCAGGGCCTGTATGCCCTGCAACCCGCCACTGGCGCCCTGCGCCACTACGGCCCCGACGAGCCGCCGCCCCGCCGCCTGCCCACGGGCCTGCTGCGCGCCCTACTCTTCACCCACCCCGACAGCCTCTGGCTGGCGACCGCCGATGCCGGCCTGTTGCTGCTGCACCCCCGGCTGGGCGTGCGCCGCCAGCTCACGCGCGGCCGGGGCCTGCCCAGCGAGGTGGTGGCTTTTGTGCTGGCCCCCCCGCCGGGCCGGGTGCTGTGGGTAGGCACCGACCTGGGCCTGGTGCGCTACGACCCTCGCACCGGCCGCCGCAGCGACCTGACCACCGCCCAGGGCCTGGCCACCAACGACCTCAACCGCCAGTCGGCCTGGTACGACACGGCCCGGCAGCGCCTGTACGTGGGCGGCGTGGGCGGGCTGAGCTTCTTGGCGCCCCAGGCACTGGCCGCCGCGGAGCACCGCCCCCGGCTGCTGCTCACCACCCTCACCCAGCACCACGCCCAGCCCGATACCATCCGCACCGACTACCTGCCCGGCACCCTGCCCCAGGGCCTAGCGCTGGCCCCCGGCGATGCCTTCGCCGACCTGGCCCTGAGCCTGAGCGACGACGATGGCCCCGAGCCCGCCCGCTTCGCCTTCCGCCTGCTGGGCAGCGGCCCGGCCGCCTGGCAGGAGCTGGGCACCAGCAACCGCCTGCGCCTGCAAGGGCTGGAGCCCGGCGACTACACGCTGGAACTGCGGGGCGAAACCGGGCTGGGCACGCCCGCCCGCCAGGTGCTGCGTGTGCCGGTGCAGGTGCGCATCTACTGGTGGCGGCGGCCCGGCGTGTGGGCCTTGCTCACGGGCCTGCTGGTGGCCGGGGCCGGGGCCGGGGTGTATGGCTGGCAGCAGCGCCGCGCCCGCCAGCGCGAGCAGCAATGGCAGGCCGAGCACGCCCTGCGCCAGCGCTTGGCCGCCGACCTGCACGACGACGTGGGCAACCTGCTCACCCAAATCAGCATGCACAGCAGCCTGCTGCGCGAAACACCTCACAGCCCGGCCCAAACCCTGGCCCGGCTCGATGCCATGGCTGTGGCCGCCCGCCAGGCCGCCCAACAAATGAGCGACGTGGTGTGGGGCCTCGATGCGCAGCACATCAGCCTCAGCCAGCTGCTGGCCCGCATGCGCGACCACGCCCAGGAGGTGCTGCCTCCCGCCGGACTCGATGTGCGCTTTCTCACCGCCGCCGACCTGCCCAACCCCGAGCTGGCTCCCGACCTAGGGCACAACCTCTACCTCATCTATAAAGAAGCCCTGCACAACGTGGTGAAGCACGCCCGCGCCACCACCGTGACGGTGCAGCTGGCCGCTACAGCCCTGGGCCTGGCCCTGACCGTGGCCGACGATGGCCGCGGCCACGACGGCCAATTCCGCCCCGGCGGTCACGGCCTAGCCAACATGCAGGCCCGCGCCCACGCCGTGGGCGGCACCGTGTGCTACGAGCCGCAGCCATCGGGCTTTGCCGTGGTGGTGGCCCTGCCGCTGGGGAAATAGATTGGAAATTATCAGGACCATGCTGCGAATGGTTCTACCTGACTCTTTAGCAGTTGGCTTAGGAAATCTTATGCCTTGGCTTGTTCTTTTTCGGAGTTCAGAAAACGCAGTAACATCCCGTCCTCGTGGCCTACCTGACAGCCCTGCGCCGTGCCGACCCCTACCCAACCCTCACTGCAGGCCCGGTGCGCGACCGGGTAGCGGCAGCCACCTCCAAACCATAAGGCAGTTGCTGCGCAGAGTCATGCCGACTCATTCTGCGAGCCCGAGGTTCAGTTCGAGCAGCCCCAGTCGCAACGGTTCCAGCACGGCAGCGGGCACGGGCACCGCCGCACCATGCGCCAGCAACAGCTCTTGGGCCTGCCCATGAAGCGCCGCCAGGCCCGCGCCGA
The DNA here is from genome assembly GCF_015694735.1 of Hymenobacter properus. Classification (GTDB taxonomy): domain Bacteria; phylum Bacteroidota; class Bacteroidia; order Cytophagales; family Hymenobacteraceae; genus Hymenobacter; species Hymenobacter properus. The sequence continues at coordinate 623,593 of NZ_JADQDP010000003.1, forward strand.
GGCGGGCGCGTATCACCGCCCATTCCTCGGAGCCCAATTCCGGGGTTTCCAGGCAGAGATGGCGCACGCCCAGCGCCACACTGAATACGCTGGCCATGGCTTCGAGCACTTCGGCTTCGGCCTGGCTGAAGGAACGCGGCTGTGGGCCCATCAGGCACAGCACACCAATCTGGTAGCCGTCGGGCATGCGCAGGGGCGCGGCGGCATAAAATGCATTGCCCTGTGCCACGGCAGCCCCAATGGCGGGTGCATCAGCTCCGGTTAGGGCCGTGGCAGTCAGGTTTTCGTAGGCCACCACGCCCGGCGCCAGAATGGCCGACGAGCACAGGGCCTGCGCCCGGGGCACCGACGGCATGGGCCCCGACCCGTGCTGCACGGGAAAAATCACCTCGCCGGCATCTACAAGAGCTACGAAAGAAAGAGGCTGGCCAAAAACCTGCGCGGCCAGCGCCACCACTGCATAAAAAACGTCGTCGGGCGGGCCGGCGAGGAAATTGTAATGGCGCAGGGATTGCAGGCGCTCGGCCTCGTACGAAGGCACCAAAGAAGCTGGAGCGGACATAAATACAAAAAGGGACAGCCCAAGAAATTAGAAGCAAGGCGTGAGCCCGGGTATTCGAAAGTTACACAACAAGCGCGGGCTTCCGCTTATTACCGGGGTTTTCCCCATTATGCCCGGCTGCCCCGACGTGTCTTCTGAGGATGCCTGTTTTGCTTAAAAACACGCGCCCAGAAACGAACCTTACTGATAATTATTAGTAAGTTGGTCATGCCCATCAGCTGGGGCTCAATCCTGAAACGGCGGTGCACGTATGCACCCGCAGAGCCATTGTCAGCCTCCCCTTGCCTATTGCCTTCTCTACTATTTTTTTATGACAAATTCCCTGGCGCTGCCTGTTTCCCTGGACGAAGCCGAACTGGTGCGCCGACTGCAGGCTCGCGACGAGCAGGCCCTGGGATACGTGCAACGGGAATACGGCCGGCAGCTGCTCACGGTGATAGTGCGGCTGGTGCGCGACGAAGACCTGGCCCAAGACATTTTGCAGGAGGGGCTGCTCAAAATCTGGCAGGGCATTGCCAGCTACCAGCCGGAGGGGGGCCGTTTTTTTTCCTGGATGGTGCGCGTGTGCTGCAATCACGCCATCGATGCCCTGCGCAACCCCCGCCATCGGTTCAACCACCGCAACCAGCCGCTGGAGTCCTGCGCATCTCACCGGGTAGAGGCGGTAAGTACCTTCAACCCCGAGCACATCGGCTTGCGCGAGCTCACGCTGGCGCTCAAGCCGCGGCAGCGTGAGGTAATTGATTTACTATACTTCGGCGGCTGCACCCAAGCGGAAGCCGCCGAGCAGTTGGGCATTCCGGTGGCTACTGTGAAAACGCGCGCCCGTGCCGCATTGGTGGCGCTCACGGCACTGGCTCGGAGTACTCACTACACGCGTTAGAACTGTTCGAGCGGTGTTGGCTAAGCAGAAGCGGCCACGCCATTGAACGAGGCCACTACGCCCGCCACTTCGCCCAGAAATTCGGGGTTGGCTTCGATGTGGTTGCCTACCACCACCACGTCGGCCCCAGCAGATAGTGCGGCGTACACTTTCTCGCCCGTGTTGAGGCCACCACCCACGATGATGGGCGTGTCCACGGTGTCGCGCACGGCCCGGATGATGGCGCCCGACACCGGATTTTGGGCGCCGCTGCCGCCGTCGAGGTACATCAGTTTCAGGCCCAACTGCTCGCCGGCCAAGGCGGTGCAGGCGGCAATGCCGGGTTTGTCGGCCGGCAGCGGCGTGGTGCCGCTCATGTACGACGCGGTGGTTTGGCGGCCCGAATCAACCAGCATGTAGCCGGTGGGCAGCAGCTGCAGGCCGCTAGCGCGCAGGCGCGGCGCGGCCACCACGTGCTGGCCGATAAGAAAATCGGGGTTGCGGCCCGAAATCAGCGAGAGCAGTAGCACGCCGTCGGCGGGGCCGTCGAGGTGCAGGCTGTGGCTGGGGAAGAGCAGCACCGGCACGCTGGAGTGCTCCTTAATCAACGCAATGAGGGCAGCCTGGTGCGAACTAAGCACCAGGCTGCCCCCCACGAAAAAGTAATCGACCGGATGCACTGCGCTCAACCGCAGCAAGTGCAAAAGGCTGTTTTCGTCTAAGTTATCGGGGTCGAGCAGCACCGCCAACGCTTTGTGGCCGTGCTGCCGACGCAGCCGCAACGCATCATAAAGACTGGTAGTGGGTGGACGCATCCGGGGAATCGGGGGAAACTGACGAAGCAACGGGCGCAAACCCGGTTTCGACGGGCGCGTAGCCCGAGGAAGTTGCAAGGTCGGAATTAACGCCCGAATTGTCAGAAGCCGCGTCCGAATTCTTGTCGGCCGGGAAGAACTCGCTCACTTTTTTGGTCACCAGCGCCAGGGCTACGGCAGCCACTTGGCCCACTATCACCTTGCCGGTATCCGATTTCAAAAACGACTGCAGCACCTCGGTCACGAAGCTGGGACGCGTGGGGCCGTGCTCTTCGTCGAAAGCGTGCGTGTTGGGCAGGCGGCGGCTGTCGTCGTAGGGCAGGTCCTGGAAGGGGTCGTCCTCAAATTCCTCGGTGTCGTGGCCCGACGAATAGGCGGGCAGGCCGGCGCCGGCCAGCTGGGCACGGTTTTCGGCGTGCGAGGTGGCGGTGCCAAAGTCCAGGTTGTCGTTCTGGTGGCTTTGTCCGTGCTGGTTGTGCTGCTCGTCGTGGGCAGCAAAAGCACGGGCCGAATCGGCGGCCGACTTGCGGTAGAACTTGCTCTTATAACGCTTGCCGTTGCCGGCGGTGTAGTAGCCGCGGCCGGTTTCATCGTCGGCATCGAACTCCTCGCCGTCGTGGTCGAACTCGTGGGTATCGAAGCCGTTGTAGTGGCCGTGGCTGCCCGCGCCGTCGTGCCCGTAGTCTTCCTCGTGTTCTTCGATGTAGGGGTTGTGCTTCTTTTTCTTCTTGCCGCTGAAGGCTTTGGTGATGAGCCAGATGCCACCGGCCAGGCCAGCGCCCACGGCGGCCACTTTGCCCACTTTCACCGATTGGTCTTTGATGTGGTCGACGTCGCCGCGCAGGGCACGCTCGTACTCCAGCTTTTTGCGTTCGAGAAATTCTTTTTCCTCGTCGAACAGGGGATTTTGCAGGTCGCTCATGGCAGGCGTTAGGCTTGGCGTTTGTCAGATTTGTAGATAGTGTCCTTCATCATCTTGTTGACGATGCCCTGGAAAGCCGATTTGTCGACGCCCACCAGCACCAGCACCAGCAGCACCAGGTAAAACCCGGCCACGATGCCGAAGCCCCAAAACGGGCTGTCGAGGGCCGAATTAAGGGCCAGCCCGGCAAATACGCTCAGGAAAATGAGGAAGAACATGCCCAGCACCGCCAGCGTGACGCCGTGGATGGTGCCCACGAGGGCCGTGGAAATCTTCTGCTGGATTTCGAGGCGCACCAGGTCGATGCGGGTGTCCAGGTAGCCGGTCAGATTGCCAATCAGGCTATCGTTGCGAGGGGTTTTGGAGGTGTCGTCGTCGGTGACCATACGGCGCGTGAAAGGGGTGGCAAGAAAGAATAAAAAGCAGGGAAGCTCAGCCATTGCCCCAAAAAGGGAGAACAGACTGCGCCGGTTCTACGGAAAATTTCGGCGCGTGGCTGACTTTTGTGCGGCCGTTTGTGTTTGCCACCCAGCGTGAGTCAGAATCATTATCAAGTTCTTGGAGTAGCCCCCTCGGCCGCCGCGGCCGACATCAAGCGTGCCTACCGGCGGCTGGTGGTGCGCTACCATCCCGATAAGCACGGCGGCGACGCCCGCTACGAAGACGAGTTCAAGGCCGTGGCCCTGGCCTACCGCATCCTCGGCGACCCTGGCCGCCGGGCTACATACGACTTCCAGCTGCAGCAAGCGGCCCGCCGCGCCGAGGAAGCCCGCCGCCAGCAACAGCAGCGCCCCGTTAGCCAGCACGTGTACGGCGTGCCCATGCCGCCGCCCGCGCCCCTGCGTACCCGCCCGCCCGCCGGCAGCCGCGAGCGGCACTACCAGCGCATTCCGCAGCAGCGCGCCCGCTTCAACGCCCGCGACTGGGGTCTCACGCTGCTGTTCCTGCTGGGCATCGGCCTGTTTTCATTCGCCGTGAAGGTGACCATGGACCGCGTTTCGGCCAACCGCAACTACGACGACGGCCTGCGCGCCTACGCCAACGGCAACTTCGCGGCCGCCTACGCTTTTCTGGAAGAAACCCTGCACTTCCGTCCCGACTACGCCCCCGCCCTGCGCCGCCACGGCGAGTTGGAGCGCCTGTTCGAGCACGACCCCGCAGCGGCCCGCGCCGATTTTCGGGCCGCGCTGCGCCAGCCCCAGCCGCGCCGCGTCAAAGCCCAGGTGCTCTACCACCTCGGCCGCTGCGAAACCGCCCTGGGCCGCCCTGCTGATGCCGACCTCCGCTACTCGCAGGCCCTGCAACAGGACTCTACCCTCAGCGCCGCCCACCTAGCGCGCGGCCGCGGCCGCCTGCTCGACCTGAACAACGCTGCCCTGGCGCTCACCGACCTCAGCACCGGCCTGGCCCAGCGCCGCCGCGCCGCCGCGCCCACGCCTTGGTCCTTCGTGCAGCTGCGCGGGGTAGCCCTCGCCGCCCTGGGCCGCTACGCCGAAGCCCGCACCGACTACTTCAATACCCTGCAAGCCAACCCCAAAGACGGCCGCACACACTTCCTATTGGGCCGCCTCGCCGCCCACACCGGCGACTCCACCGCCGCCTGTGAGTTTTACCACCGCGCCGTGAACCTGGGCTATGATTACGCTCGCGCCGCCGAGCAGGAATGCCGGTGATGGTCGGAGGTTAATATCCATACCTGTCATCCTGAGCGCAGCGAAGGACCTTATCACGGCTGAACTTTTGCAGTAATTAATGCTCCAAGCGTGATAAGGTCCTTCGCTGCGCTCAGGATGACAGAAAATAAAAACGCCGCTGGCACGAAGCCAGCGGCGTTTTTATTGCCTGCGAAAAGGCACACATTACATGGGCATCAGCACGGTGTTCACCACGTGAATCACGCCGTTGCTCTGCAGCACGTCGGCGATGGTCACCATCGAAGTGCCGCCTTTTTCGTCCTTCAGCTCAATGCCTTTGCCTTTCATCATGGCCGTGAGGGTACCGCCTTGCACGGTTTTGAGGGTGGCTTTTCCGCCGCCGTCCTTGATGGCTTTCATCAGGTCAGCAGCCGTCATGCGGCCCGATACCACGTGGTAGGTCAGGATTTTGGTGAGGGTGGCCTTGTTCTCGGGCTTCACCAGGGTTTCTACCGTGCCTTTGGGCAGCTTGTTGAAGGCTTCGTTGGTGGGGGCAAATACAGTGAAGGGGCCGGGGCTGCTCAGGGTTTCGACCAGGCCGGCAGCTTTCACGGCGGCCACCAGGGTGGTGTGGTCTTTCGAGTTCACGGCGTTTTCCACGATGTTTTTCGTGGGGTACATGGGGGCACCGCCCACCATCACGGTTTTGGTAGCTTGGGCCGAGACAGTGTGGGTAGCACCAAAGCTAAACAGGGCAACGAAAGCGAGGGAAAACAAAGACTTTTTCATGGATATAGTCAGATGACTGAATGTTGTGAAAGATGCCTCACCTACGCCACGGCTTGCGTGAGCGGATTGCCTCGGCAGTAAAATTTTTTGGCGGCCCCCGCTTGGCCTTCCCTCAGGCAGGGCGGACGGCCGCCTTGGAATGCTACATAAAAAAATCAGTATGCACCGGCACAGGTTTATTTATTAAACATTTACTATATTTAATAAATAAACCTGTGCCGGTGCTTTTGCACTGCCTTGCAGCAGGGCCTGAGGTGCTACCGCCGCGAGGGCCAATTAACTTTTTACCTAACCTTTTACAACCATGAGAACACTGAAACATCTCATTGCTTTGATTGCGCAGCCGTTGCTGCTGGCCGGACTCTCCCTGCTGGTGCCGGCCTGCGCCCCGACGGACGTAGTGGCCCCCGCAACGCCCAATGCCCCGGCCGGAGATGCCAAAGCCGACCTCACCCGCACTTTTTATGGCCCGGCGGTGCCCGTGGGGCAGGGCGTGGCCCGGGCTTGGGAAACGGTGAACGCCGCCGGAGAGCCCACGGCAATTGGGGTAGATGTGTCGGCCGGCTCGATGCTGAACGCGGGCCCCGCGCCGGCCGAATACGTGCTGCAACTGCCCCGTCAGGTGGCCGTGCCGCCCTTCGACCACATCGAACTGGGCTGGAACCCGGCCGGGCACGAACCTGATTTTTACATGCTGCCGCACTTCGACATGCATTTTTATATGATAACCAAGGCAGCTCAGGCGGCCATTCCTTTTTTGGCGCCGCCGGCATTCGACGTAGCGCCGGCAGCGCAATACATACCCGCGCTCTATGTGCAGGGGCCGGGGCTGGTGCCCAACATGGGTTCCCACTGGCTGGATGTGCTGGCGCCGGAGCTGCACGGCGAAACCTTCACCAAAACCTTCATCTATGGCACCTACAACGGCCACGTCGCTTTCCTGGAGCCCATGTTTACGCGGGCTTACCTGAGCGCCAACCTCAGCCAGACCACGGCCATCCGGCAGCCGGCCGCGGTGGAGCAGTCGGGCTACTACCCCATGAGCTACACCATCAGCCACGGCACCACGCCGCAGCAATACACCATTTCGCTTGACGGCCTGCGCTACCGCATGGCCCAATAAGCACGCACCGACTGCCTGGCGCCGCGGGCCGCCCGCCCGGCACGCGGCGCCTCGACTTAAACAGCCGGCGGTGGGGCACGGGCAAAAGCAGCGCAACAACTGTCGCTATTGCCCGTGCTCCACCGCCGGCTGTTTGACAGAAGCGGACCTGAGATTCCGTTTTGCGATGAAAAAAAGCCGAAGCACTGATTTTAATCATATTAAATTATATATTTAAATTTTATCTTTAATAAGAATTATTTGCATTAATACGCATTGATACACCCCTCCCCGACGCCATGAAAACAGCTGCGCATCATCCGCAATTTCATCTGGCCGAGGACATTCAGGCCAACCTAAGTGAGCTGCGCCGCAAGTATGCCCGGCAGCTCCAGAAGCCACTGGCCCATACTGTTCACAAGCTCAACCACCGCCTGGCCAAGCTGCTGGACGAGCACACCCTGGCCCACCACCGCAAGGACGCCCGCAAGATTGCGCGGTACCTGGTGGCCAGCCTCGGCAATTCGTTCAGCCAAGGGCCGGGGGCCCAAGGGTCACACACTGCCAAACGGAAAAAACGGCCGTCGGCCTGAGGCCCCGGTGGCCCTCTCCCATCACCTCATTTGCGCGCCTTGCGGCGCGGGGAGCCATGAACAACACGCTGCTGCACGATTTGCTGATTATCCTGCTGCTGTCGGTGGGCGTCACGCTGGTGTTCAACCGCATCAAGCTGCCGTCCATCATCGGCTTTCTGGTGACGGGAATGCTGGCCGGGCCCTACGCGTTGGGGCTGGTGAAAGCCCCGCAGCAGGTAGACCAGGTGGCCGAGCTGGGCGTGGTGCTGCTCATGTTCACCATCGGGCTGGAGTTCTCGGTGCAGAGCTTGGCGCGCATCCGGCGGGCGGTTTTTCTGGGGGGCACGCTGCAGGTGGGGCTCACGGTGGCGGCCGTGGCGGTGCTGAGCCTGGCAGCGGGCAGCTCGGTGGGCACGGCGGTGTTTTGGGGGTTTCTGCTGTCGCTGAGCAGCACGGCCATCGTGCTCAAGCTCATGCAGGAGCGCATGGAAGTGGACTCGATGCACGGGCAGATAGTGCTGGCCATCCTGCTGTTTCAGGACCTGGTGGTGGTGCCCATGATGCTGCTGGTGCCGCTGCTGAGCGGGCATACCCAGGGCAGCCCCTGGCTGGCACTGGGCTTAATGCTGGTTAAAATTATGGGCGTGCTGGCGGCGGTGGTGCTGGGCGCGCGCTACCTCATGCCACGCCTGCTGCTGGCCGTGGCCCGCACACGCAGCCGCGAGCTGTTTCTGCTCACCATCATCGGCACCTGCCTGGGCGTGGGCTGGCTCACCGAAGTAGCAGGCCTTTCGATGGCGCTGGGCGCTTTTTTGGCCGGGCTCATCATTTCCGAATCGGAGTACAGCTACGAGGCGGTGAGCAACGTGCTGCCCTTCCGCGAAATTTTTGCCAGCTTCTTTTTCGTGTCCATCGGCATGTTGTTCGACGTGCACGTGCTGCTCGACCGGCCGGTGGCCATTGTGCTGCTCACCACGGGGGTAATATTGCTGAAAATGCTGCTCACGCCGGTGGCCACCGTGAGCTTGCGCGCGCCCGTGGGCGAGGTGCTACTCACGGGGCTGGCGCTGGCGCAGGTGGGCGAGTTTTCGTTTGTGCTGTCGCGGGCGGGCCTGCAGGCCGGGTTGATTCAGCCGAGCAGCTACCAGGTTTTTCTGGCCATTTCGGTGCTCACCATGTGCTGCACGCCCGGCGTGCTGGCCGGCGCCCGGCCCCTGGTGGACTGGGTGATGCGCCTGTCCTGGCCGCTGCGCTACGAGCGCCACCTGCACCGCAGCGCCCCACCGGCCGGGCTAGTCCTGCCCGCGCCCGAAACCCGGCTCAGCGACCACCTCGTGATAGTGGGCTACGGGCTGAACGGCCGCAACCTGGTGCGCGCGGCCAAATTCGCCAAGCTCACCTACGTCATCCTCGAAGCCGACGCCGACAAAGTGCACCGCGGCCTGAAGCGCGGCGAGCACATCGTGTACGGCGACGTGACCCACGAGCACGTGCTCGAGCACCTGGGCGTGGCGCGGGCGCGGGTGGTAGTCATTGCCATATCCGACCCGGCGGCCACCGTGCGGGCCGTGGCCACCATCCGGCGCATCAACCCCACGGGCTGCATTCTGGTGCGCAGCCTCTACGTGTACGAGCGCAAAAACCTCTATCACGCCGGCGCCACCGAAGTCATTGCCCAGGAGCAGGAAACCTCGCTCGAAATGCTGGCCCACGTGCTCACGCGCTTCGTGGTGCCTCTGCACGACATCGAGAAGCTCATCGACGAGCTCCGGCACGGCAGCCACGCCATGCTGCGGCCCCACTCCATCAACCGGGCGGCGTGGTCGAGCATTCACGTGTGCCTGGCCGGGGCCGAGATGGCCTCGGTAGATGTCGAAACCGACCCGCAGCATTGCCTCGATGGCGAAACCCTGTCGGAACGGACCGTGCGCGAGCGGTTCAACCTGTGCCTGCTGGCCATCCGGCGCAACGGCACCATGCTGGAACCCATCACCACCAGCACCCTCATCGAGCTGCACGATACGCTGTACGTGTTCGGCAAGCCCTCCAAAGTAGCGCAGCTGGAACAAGAGCTGCAGGCCATGGCCGCCTTGAGCCCAGAGCTGGCAACCTGATTAAAATCATGTTTTAAATATATTTAATTCAGCATATTGTCAACAATAAAAGGCTTGATTGCCTAACGCCATCTGGAGCTGGACCAGTGCCATTACGCCCCGGTTTCAGCTTGTCGCAAATGGCCGCACCGCTCGCCTTTTTCCGCACGTGCCAACCCGGCACGGCCCGCATATTAAGCTTCTAGCTCACCACCTTTTTTCTCGTCATGGCACCATCCATTCTGGTTCTCGTCAATTCCTCGGCATCGGCCGAGCGGGCCGCCCGCTACGCCGCCGAACTCGGCGCCCCCCTCGGCGCCCACCTCACGCTGCTTCACCTGCCCGCGCTGGTGGCGGCACCGGCCCTGCCCGTGCTGCTGGCCCCCGAGCTGGCCGGCGCGGCAGCCCCGACCGCCGGGCACGAGCGCGCCGAGCAGCTGGCCGGCCTGCAAGCCCTGGCCCGCCAGCTGCCCATCCCGGCCACCTTCGAAGAAGCAACCGGCCCCGTGTGCAGCGCCCTGGCCGCCGCCGTGCGCCAGCACCGCCCCCAGCTGCTGGTGCTGGGCCTCAGCCCCGAGCACGACCTGCTCGACCACCTGCTGCACCACCAGCTGCTGCCGACGCTGCGTGCCACGCACCTGCCCGTGCTGCTGGTGCCCGAGGCAGCACCCGCGCCCGGGGAGCCCCAGCGCCTGCTTTTCGCCCTCGACGGTGCGCCCTTTACACCCAACGCGGCTGCGCGGCACCTGGCGCCCCTGCTCGCGGCCAGCCCCAGCACCTACATCGTTACGCACGTGCTCGACGAAGACGAGGCTCAGGAGGCCACTGGCAGGCTATTGCTGGCCGAGCTGCGAGCCAGCCTGCTTCTGCCCACCCAGGCGCCCGTGCAGCTGTACCAGGTAGCGGAGCACTCGCCCGCCGCCGGCATCCTGCGCGCCTGCGAAGACACCTACGCCGACTTGGTGGTGCTCATGGCCCGCCCGCGCAGCTTCCTGAAACAGCTGTTTCACCGGAGCGTGACGGCGCGGGTGCTGCGCCATTGCCAGGTACCGGTGCTGCTGCTTCCCACCGAAGAGGCCGGCTAACGCATCGGCCTGGTGGCGAAGCATAGCAGCAAAAGCATCGGGCTAAAAAGCCGCGGCGTGACGACAGATAAGCAGCTTCTGTCGTCACGCCGCGGCTTTTTAGCCCGATGCTTTTCTTCCAAATCTGAAACCGCCCCTGGAGATTTCGCAAGCCGATGCATTGCGGCCTCTCTCCTACGCCAGTGTGTTTAGGCGATGGCAGTGGCGGCGGCATGCTCGGCCGCGGTGGGGCGGTGCGCTTCGCCGGCAGTGGGCAGCACCAGCACCGGCACGGGGCAGCGCCCCAGCAGCCGGGCCGTCACGCTCCGGTGAAACAGTTCGCTCATGAAGCTGCGCTCGCGGGCCAGCATCACCACCACTTCGGCCGGCGCCTCCAGGGCCGCCGTAAGCAGGCCCTGGGCATAATCGCTGTCGACGTAGCCCTGTAGCTCGGGGTTGCTGAACTCGACCAGGCCGCTGTTGCGCACGGCCCGCAGCGCCTCAGCGCAGCCATCGTCATCATCGACTCCGGCCGAGACGTAGGCCACCACAAACTCGGTGCCCAGCAAAGCCAGCGCGGGGCACAGGGCCTTGCTGGCCGGGCCCAGGGTGAAGGGCTCACGGTCGGCGGCAATGAGGAAGCGGTGCGGGGGCGTGTCGGCAGGGGCTGAAGTGGGCACGGCCAGCACCGGGAAATGGCCAACGCGCAACAGCTCGGCGCACATGGTGGCCATGCCGGCAAAGTCGGGGTGGTCCTCGTCGGGCTGGCCCAGCACGAACAGGGCCGGGTGGTAGCGCGCCGCCAGCTCGCGGGCCACATTGGGCAGCAAATCGGTGGCCATTTCGACCGTGGTGGGCACGTGCAGGCGTTGTGCCAGCTGCCGCAGGGCCATAGCCGTATCGCTCTGCGCCTGCAGTTCTTGCTGGTGCAGCCGCTCCCCCACCGCACCCACCAGCTCGTAGGGGTCAAACAGGGAGGCGCGGTTCACGTGCAGCAGCACGAGGTTGCCGCGCACGGCCTGCGCCAGCGTATCGGCATAGCGCATGGCGTGCCGCGCCGGCTCATAAAATCCCGATATAACAATGATAGTGAGGCACATGATTGACAATTTATTTTAAATAAACGAGCAAAACTGTCAGGCTGAGCGCAGCCGGAGCATGACGTTCTCTTTTACCATCGCAACATCTCCTCTCTTTAGATAACCCAGTTTGGCAGCGGCGCGGGCTCCGGCGATGGCAGCCGGGCTGCCAACAGCAACACGGGCACCCGCGAGTGACGCAACACGTGGTCGATGACGCTGCCGCGGAAAAGCTTGTGTACCCAGCCGTGGCCCTGGTCGAGCAGGGCCAGCACATCAGCGTGCAAGTCGCTCACGGCCTCCAGCACACCCGAGGCGGGCAGCTCGCTCTGCACTTTATGCAGGCCGCACCGGGGCATGCAGGCGGCCAGGCCGCTCTTCTGGGCGGCGCGCAGGCCCTCCCAGCCGCCGGTGTTTTCTTCGGGCGGCAATACGGTGACGGCCACAATGTCAAGAGCCAGCACGTCGAGCAGGGCCGCCACGGCCTGGGCCGGTGGCTCCAGTTGAAACGGCCGGTCTTCGATGGCCAGCAGCAGGCGCTGGGGCAGGCGCAGGGCGGCATCGGGCAGGTGCTCGGGCACCAGCAGCAGCGGGTAGCCGGTTTGGGCTGCCAAAGGCCGCGAGCGGTTGCTAAACCACTCGCTGAACCAGCCTTCCGTTTCGGTGAGGCCGGCTACTACCAGCAGCGGCCGGTACTTGTCGAGGGCCTCGCCGATGGCGCCGGGCCAGTCGGCTTCCAGCACTTCGGCCGTGGCCGCCACGGGCAGGGATTTGGCCACCTGCTGCAGGCTGCGCTGGGTTTCGGGCGCGTACTGCGGGTCCATCACGGGCAGCACGAGGCCGTACTCGGTGGTGATGGGCGTGGGGCTGTACACGTGCACGAGGTGCAGGTCGGCTTGCAGCGGGGCGGCCAGCACGGCGGCGTAGGCCCGGGCCCGCTCCGCCGCGAGCGAAAAATCAGTGAGAACGACGATGTTGTGGCTCATGGCAATCAGCAGAAAAGAGTGAGGGCGCGGAGGAAATGGGCGGTGTCAGGCCGCCCATTTCCATTCCGGTTAAGCGTCGGTTTTTCGGCCGGCGCCCATGAAGCTGCGTCGAAGGCTCCTGCAGGCGCGGTACCGCGGCAGCCCGCCCAACCACCTGCCCGGCACCCGCCAACGCACCTTTCCAAAAATCGTCAATTTCTTCTCTTAAACCCCTGATTTAGATTACCTGAGCGGCTGATTTTTATCATGCCGCCAGGGTGTAGGGTTTACTCAATAAGGCTTCAGCTGGTCATACTCCAGCTCCTGCACCGTGAAGCGGGCGTAGGGCTGGCGCTGGCCGTTCACTACCCAGCTGGCTTCCAGCACGCTGGGGGCGTGCACGCCGTGCCAGTCGCGGTAGTGCAGGAAGCGGCCCACCCAGGGCTGCAGGCCGGCGTCGCCCCGATGGCGCAGGGCTTCGCATTCCTCGATTTCGTTGGCCTCGTTGAAGCGCACAATGCACGACACCGACTGGCCGTGGTGGCTCAGCAGCAACCGGGCCGATTGGTCGTCGAGGGCGAGCCAGCACAACTCGTCGCTGGGCAACAGGGCGGTGGGCAGCAGCACGCTTTCGGTCAGCCAGCGCAGCAGCTCGCCGCTGTCGTAATGCGGCCCCTCGCCGTGCAGCACCGGCAACAGGCCCAGCAGGTGCACCGCCAGGCGGCCATGGCCGTCTTCGTAGGCGTCGCGGGCCGTGAACTGGCCAGTGCTGCCCTGCCAGATGAATCCCGGTGGGCAGGCCGTCATGTACTGCTCGCCGCTTATGGCCACCCACTCCTTGTTCAAATCGGTTTTGAACTGCCCGTGGTGGCGCAGGCGCAGGCCGCGCAGGTAGGGCCGGCCATCGGGCAGCACGTGGCGGAAGTAGCGTCTCACCGGGGCGGGCAGGCCCACTAGCTGCGCCTCGCGGTACACGTGCCGCGAAGGGTCGGCTGCGCCGGCAAACAGCCGGGCTGCGTCGTCGTGCAGGCGGCGGGCGCTGGCAGCCCGGCTTAGCAGCAGGCCAGCCGCCCCGGCCGCCAGCGCCGCCGAGCCCCACAAAACAGATTGCTTGGCGTTCATAATTGAAAGGCTATAAAAGGTTTCTACTCCAATAAATAGCTCAGCGAATGGCCGTGACGGCACGACTAGCCGCGTCTTGCTGGGCGGCGGCTTTCTCGGCATCGGCGGCCAGGCGGGCCAGGGCCGGTAGGTCGAACAGGTGGCCGCGCAGCACCACTGCCTGAATCAGGCGCAGGTTGTGGATGTCGTCGAGCGGGTTGCCGTTCAGCAGTACCATGTCGGCCAGGTAGCCGGAGTGCAGGCGGCCCAGGTCGAAGCCACGGCCGGCCGCCATGGCTGCGTTGATGGTGGCGGCGCGCAGGGCCGCGGCGGGAGTCAGGCCCAGGCCAACGAGGCGTTCAAGCTCGTCGTGCAGGCTGCCGCCGTAGAAAATGTGGGGCGTGCCCGAGCCGGCGTCGCTGCCCGCCACCAGCCGCACGCCCGCCTGCCCCAGCGCGGCCACCAGGCGGCGCTGCAGCGAGTCGGCCGTTTGCAGGCGGGCCAGCCGGGCCGGGGCCAGGCGCGGCCGCTCGTGGGCGGCCAGGGCCCACTGCTGGCGCACGCTGGCCGGCACCGAGCGGTAGCGCGGGTCTTCCGGGTCGGGGTCGCGCCGCAGGTCGAAGTCGCGGGCGCCTAGCTGGGGCAGCACGAACACCTGATACTGCACCAGTGCCTGGGCCAGCGCCGTGCAGCGCTCAGCGCTGAAGCTGGCCACGATGTCTGGCTGCTGGGCCTTGGTGCGGGCCTGCAGGGTGGCGAGGGGCCGCCGGCCGGCCAGGGCCAGCGCCCGCGCCTGCACAAATTCCGTTTCGCGGCCGGAGCAGCCCAGCAGCAGCTTGTCCGTCTGCTCGATGCCGCGCTGGCCGGCCGCCACGGCCGCGAGCACCGGCACGGCCTCCGGCACAGGGCCGACCAGGTGCACACGGGCTTCCTGGGCCGCTGCCGCCACGCCCCAGTACGCCTCATGCGAAAGCCAGGGCCCCGGCTGCAGGCTGCACCAGCCGGCCCGAATCTGGGCTTCGGCCTGCTGGCGGCCTTCGGTGCGGGTGGCCGTCAGGCCCAGGCCGGTGTGGTGGTCGGCCGAGCCGTCCAGCACCGGTCCGGCCAGCTCGATGCGGGGCCCGGGCCGCACCCCGGTTTCCAGGGCCTGGTAGGTGCGGAGCAAGTCGGTGAGGGGCCGGCCCGTGCCCACGTCGCGGATGCTGGTGATGCCGTGGGCCACGTAGAGCGGCAGCGCCACCTGCTCGACGGCGGCCGTGGTGAGAGCGTGGGTGCGCCCGTCCCAGAGGCCGGGCACCAGGTATTTGCCGCGGCCGTCTACCGCGGGCACACCCCGGCCGGCGGGCAGCCATTTGCCTACCGACACGATGAAGCCGTCGCGCAGCACCACGTTGGTGTTGGGTTCGATTTCGCCCAGGTCCACGTTCACCACGTTCACGTTGGTTATCACCAGCTCATCGACGGGCGCCGGCGCCACCGCTGGCGGAATGACAGCGGCGGGTCGTTGGCCGGCGGCCAGGTGCGCGGTGCTTAACAGCCCCAGCAGCAACCCCATTATTTTTCTCGGTTTCATGACCTGATAAGCTTGCGTACAGACCAGCTTTGATATTGCTCGAATGGCAGTACCCCTGGCTCAGATTATTACTAAAGTTTGCAATGAATTGAGGGCGGAAACCATGAGCAAAATCAGGCGCCGACCTAATCTTGCGCAGGGCGCTGAGCGCCCGAAAACCAGTCCTTTGTGTTGGAGTTCTTCTCTGCCTCCACCATGCTCATGGACGCCTCACTGCTCATCCTTACCGACTTTTTCCAGGCCGCCAACCAGGCCCTGGACTACGCCACCAACCTGGCCGGCGCGCTCAAAGCGCGTCTGGTGCTGCTGCACGTGCGCCGCAACTCCCTGCTCGACCCCGACATGCTCAGCGGCAGCCTCTCCAACCTCACGCCCGAAGCCGTGCACTTGGCCCTGGGCAGCGTGGCCGGCCACCTGCCCGTGCCTGTGGTAGCCGAAATTGGCCACGGCCGCGTGGCCGAAGCCGTAGTCGATGCTGTGCGCCGCCACCATCCCCTGCTGGTAGTGCTGGGCCGCCCCGACTATTCCGACCTGCCCGACGAGCTGGTGCAAACCACCTCGCTCGACCTGCTGCGCGCCGAGGTGCCCTGCCCCATGCTGGTGGTGCCGCACGGCATAGCCAGCACCGCCCCCCCCAAGCGCCTGCTGCTGGCCGTGGATGGCTGTCCGCTCAAGCTGGGCGACCCCAGCAGCGCTACGTACCAGCTGCTGGAAGCCCTCGGGGCCGCCATCACCGTGTTTCACGTCATCCCCGACACCGGCCCCCAGGAACTGGCGCCGCTGGTGATGAATTCGCTGGTACGCACGGGCCTGGTGGCCCACCTGCCCGCCGTGGAGTCGCACACCGTCGTCAGTTCCCACGCCGCCACAGGCATTCTGGAAGCCGCTCAATCGGGCGATTATGATATGGTGGCGGTGGTGGCCCGGCGGCACTGCTTCACGGGCAGTCTGTTCCACCACAGCGTCACGGCCGAGGTAATGCGCGAGAGCCAGCTGCCGGTGCTGGTGCTGCCGGCGCAGTAGGACCGTTAGGCCGAAGCTTTTTTCCGCTGCGTTGGTCGGCTTGAGCAACGCGAAGGACCTTGTTCCGTTTCCACAACTTGGGTGGCGGGGCAAGGTCCTTCTCGCTTGTTCAGGCCGACCAACGCAGCTGTTGATGCGCGACGCACTCAGTATGGCAGCCATTGCAGCTGTTTAGAAAGCCAAAATCGTTGTCATCCTGAGCGCAGCGAAGGACCTTCTCACGTCTGAACTGTCGTTCCAACGTAAGAAGGTCCTTCGCTGCGCTCAGAATGACAGTAAGGCTAAGAGCTGCCAAACCCGTAAACATTTTCCTTTTCCAATACTTGCAGCTACATGCGAATAACTACCCTGCTGCTTTTCCTGCTTCTCTCCCTCACCGCTCTGGCCCAAAACCCTGGCACCCTCACTGGCACCGTGCGCGACCGCGCCACCCAGGAAGCCCTACCCGGCGTGAGCGTGACGCTGGAAGGCAGCAGCTTTGGCACGGCCACCGATGCCGAGGGGCGCTACCGCCTCGCGGGCGTGCCGGCCGGGGCCTACAACCTGCGCGCCAGCTTCGTGGACTACGATGCCCTGCTGCGCGCCGACGTGGCCGTGAGCAGCGGCAACGTGAACACCCTCAACCTCGAGCTCAACAAAAGCCCGCAGGCCCTGAGCGAGGTGACCGTGACGGCCAACCGCGCCATTCGGGTGGCCACGGCCGAAACGCCGCTGAGCGTGCAGCGCCTCACCACCGAGGAAATCAAGAGCAACCCGGGCGGCAACTTCGACATTTCGCGGGTGGTGCAGAGCCTGCCGGGCGTGGGCGGCGGGGGCGCGGGCGGCACGGCGGGCTTTCGCAACGACATCATCATCCGGGGCGGCGCGCCGAACGAAAACGTGTATTACCTCGACGGCATCGAGGTGCCCGTCATCAACCACTTTCCCACCCAGGGCAGCGCGGGCGGCCCGGCCGGCATCCTCAACGTCAGCTTCATTGAGGACGTGACGCTGATCTCGTCGGCCTTCCAGGCGCGGTATGACAATGCGCTGAGCGCCGTGCTGCAGTTCCGGCAGCGCGACGGCAACCCGGAGCGCATTCAGGGCAACCTGCGCACCTCGGGCACCGAGGTGGCGGCCACGCTGGAAGGCCCGCTCACGAAGAACACCACGTTTCTGGCCTCGGCCCGACGCAGCTATTTGCAGCTGCTGTTCAAGCTGATTGACTTGCCCATCCGGCCCGATTTTTACGACTTCCAATTCAAGACCACCACCAAGCTGTCGAAAAAAACCACGCTGACCACGCTGGGGCTGGGTGCCATCGACCACTTCGAGATTGTGCCGCCCAAAAACAGCTCGCCGAGCAAGGAATTCATCCTGCGCAACAACCCCACCATCAACCAGTGGAACTACACTGTGGGCCTGAACCTGCGCCACTTGGTGGAAAACGGCTACCTGAACCTGGCCCTGAGCCGCACCCAGCAATACGCCGCCGCCGACCAGTTCCAGTACGGCTACGCGGGCCAGGAGGCCTACCGCAAGCTCTTCGCCCGCAGCCACGAAACCGAAAACAAGCTGCGCGCCGACGTGAACAAGCGCGTGGGCCGCTGGCAGTACAGCTACGGCGTGGTGGGCCAGCTGGTGCACTACGACAACAACCTGCGCAACCGCATCCGGGCCGAAGTGCGCGACGGCAGCGGCGCCCTCGTGAGCCCGGCCGTGACGGTGAACTTCGTGACCGACCTCGATTTTGTGCGCTACGGCCTGTTTGCCCAGGCCACCCGCACCTATGGCGCCGACAGCCGCCTCACCGTGTCGGCGGGCCTGCGGGCCGATGGCACCAGCGCCCTCGCCCAGGGCTACCGCCTCGACCGCACCCTCTCGCCGCGCGCCTCGCTGAGCTACGCCCTGCTGCCCACCCTGAACCTGAACGCCAGCCTGGGCCGCTACTACAAGATTCCGCCCAGCACCATCCTGGGCTACCGCGACGCCAGCGGCCAGCTCGTGAACGCGGGTAGCCGCTACATCCGCTCCGACCACGCGGTGGCGGGGCTGGAGTGGCTGCCCGGCGCCGCCACCCGCCTCACGCTGGAGGGCTTCTATAAAAAGTACGCCTACTACCCGGTGAGCGTGCGCGACGGCATCAGCCTGGCCAACCTGGGCGGCGACTTCAACGCCATCGGCAACGAGGCCGTGACGAGCACCGGCCAGGGCCGCGCCTACGGGGCCGAGGCGTTTTTCCAGCAGAAGCTCAGCGGCAAGCTCTTCGCCATTGTGTCGCTCACGGCCTTCCGCTCCGAGTTCAACGGGGCCGACGGCGTGTACCGCCCCACGGCCTGGGACACGCGCTTCCTGGGCTCGGCGCTGCTGGGCTACAAGCTGGGCCGCGGCTGGGAGCTGGGGGCCAAATTCCGCGTGGGCGGCGGCGCGCCCTACACGCCCTACGACGCGGCCGCCAGCCGGGCCAGCTACCAGGCCGTGGGCCAGGGCATCCTCGACTACCACCAGCTAAACACCCAGCGCCTCAGCTCCTTCCAGCAGCTCGACCTGCGCCTCGACAAGAAAATCAGCCTGCGTCGCCTGAGCTTCGATTTCTACATCGACGTGCAGAACGCGCTGCTGGCCAAGCCCGTCTCGGTGCCCACCTACACCTTCGAGCGCCTGCCCGACAACTCCGCCTACACCACCACCGACGGCCAGCCCCTGCGCCCCGACGGCAGCAACGCCGTCCCCATCCTCCTGCCCGACAGCGACGCGCTGGTGGTGCCGACGGTGGGGTTCATTGTGGAGTTTTGAGGGGTTGGTTTGTAAGTGGAGACTTGAGCCACCACCGTGAAAGCTAGTCGAATTTATAACCCCAGAGCTGTAGCTCACTACCCTGGCTACTAAGGAAACCAAATAGCCAGTGAAGGTAACGCTCGTTGGCGGCAGCCCCTTCCCTGAAGAACACGAAGCTAACCGCCTCAATAATAAACAAGCTGCTGGACTGCTATTCAGGCCGTTCGAACTGATTAATACCAACATCCATGATTAAAGAACCTGAGTCTTTATCGGCCAATTATTGGACGAATGGGATAACCATAGCTTGATGTTCCGTCTGCAAAAACAGGTGTAGCCACATAACTGTATAAATCGACTGAATACTGAAAATCAGGATTTTTCATGGCTTCTTCTGAAGAAACACCCAATTTAGCCGCACTAACGCGGACTACTACTGATTTGCCGGGCTTAATTGTTTTCTTGAATTTTCCCAGTTTTGTGTCTGCTCCATTCCCTATTTGTAGCAGATAGAAGCCAATCACTGTTTTGTTTGCCTTATTGGTTATTGTGAAAGGCAAGTATGCATTAAGGTTTTTATCAGCCTTGAATTCAGAATGAGATACAGCAAGCGGGGAACCCATTACCCGCTGTTCTAGTGCTTTCATTCGTAATGCATCGTCGGCCTTTCTATCGGACTCCTGCTGTTTCCAAAACTCTTTAGTAATTCTGCTTTTTTCTTCATTCGCTTGCGATTCAGCATTTTCACAACTGGCTATTAAAGCTGAAATTGGCAGCAAGACAAATATGCTTTTAGTTGAGAGCATGACGTAGTTAAAAAGTGTAACGGCAAATTACAAAAAGCCCCGCGCCCTCGAATGAGGAGCGCGGGGCTTTTGTCGTAGATAGAGCTGGCAACTACAATCCGACGGGCTTTTAGGCAAATAAACGCGGCTGAAATATTAGGCGTGCTGGCCGTAGTCGTGCGACCCCAAAAGCAATTATTAAAGAATCCCACCTCGCACACCAATAAACAAAAAGCCCCTCACGAAACCGTGAGGGGCTTTTTAGTGGCAACAGTTGGAATCGAACCAACGACACCAGCATTTTCAGTGCTGTGCTCTACCAACTGAGCTATGTTGCCGTTTCCCCGGGGCGCCTTTTAGGTTGCTTTGGGGACCGCAAAGGTACGAACGCAAAACAATGACGCAAGAAATGCAGTAAAAAAAGTGTGTGAGCCGGCGGTTTTTTCTAAAAACTACTCGGCATGCCGAGTATCTTGCGGCCCCAAACGTTCCCGCCTTACCTTTACCGCATGTTGCAATCCATCCTCTTCCTGCTGCTCCTGGTGGCGGCATTCGGCTTGTTCGCCTGGCAGGTCCGGAAAATCCGCGCCAACATCCTCGTCGGGCGCGACCGTGACATGAGCGGCCACGCCGCCGAGCGGCTGCGCAAAACCCTGCTGGTGGCCTTCGGGCAACAGAAAATGTTCAAGCGCATGACGCCCGCCCTGCTGCACCTGGTGGTGTACGTGGGCTTTCTGGTCATCAACATTGAGGTGATTGAAATCGTCATCGACGGCCTGTTTGGCAACATCTTCGGCTTCCACCGCTCCCTCAGCTTCCTCGGGCCGGTGTACGACGTGCTGATGGCCACCAACGAAATCCTGGCCGCGCTGGTGATTGTGGCCGTGGCCGCCTTCTGGTGGCGCCGCAACAGCAACCCGCCCGTGCGCCGCTTCACCGGCGTGGAGCTGCGCATGTGGCCCAAGCTCGACGCCAACATCATTCTCTACATCGAAGTGGCCCTGATGCTGGCCCTGTTCTTCATGAACACGGCCGACCTCAAGCTGCACCAGCTCGAAGGCAAGGACCTCCCCGGCACCTTCCCCGTGAGCAACCTGCTGGTGGGCCTGCTGCCCAGCAGCACGGGCGCGCTGGAAATCATGGAGCGCGCCGGCTGGTGGATTCACATCACCGGCATCTTCTTGTTCCTCAACTACCTGCCCAGCTCCAAGCACTTCCACATCATCATGGCGTTCCCGAACGTGTGGTACTCGCGCCTGGTGCCGCAGGGCCAGTTCTCCAACGTGGAAAGCATCACCAACGAGGTGAAGGCCATGATGGACCCCAGCTTCGTGGTGCCGCCTGCCCCCACCGCGCCCGACGGCTCGGCCCTGGCGCCCACGCCCTTCGGCGCTAAGGATGTGGAGGACCTGCCCTGGACCAACCTGCTGAACGCCTACTCCTGCACCGAGTGCGGCCGCTGCACCTCCGTGTGCCCCGCCAACCTGACGGGCAAGCTGCTCTCGCCGCGCAAAATCATCATGGACACGCGCGACCGCATGGAGGAAAAGTACGAGTCGCCCCTCATTTTCCGCCCCAACCAGTACGGCCCCGAAGCCAAGCACGAGCTCGTGACCGACCTGCTGGAGGCCACCCTGCTGCGCGGCAAAGTGACGCCCGAGGAGCTCTGGGCCTGCACCACCTGCAACGCCTGCGTGGAAAGCTGCCCCGTGAACATCAACCCCTTGGAAAGCATCATCGAGATGCGCCGCTTCCTGGTGCTGGAAGAATCGGCCGCGCCAAACTCGCTGAACGTGATGTTCTCTAACATCGAAAACAACGGCGCCCCCTGGGCCTTCTCGCCATCCGACCGCTTCAACTGGGCCGATGACTTGTTTGCGGCTGAGAAGCCGGCGAAGATTACGGTCGCCTAAATCGCCTGTCATGCTGACGAAGGAAGCGTCTTATCACCGCTGCTTTCGTCTGGTTTACTAACTCACTGCGGCGCGGACGTGATAAGGTCCTTCGCTGCGCTCAGGATGACAACCGTGTCGTTCGCTCCCCCTTATGTCTCCCTCGACTCCCGAAGCTCCCGCTAAAAAGCAAATCAACGTTCCCGTCATGGCCGATTTGGCGGCCCGCAACGAGTCGCCCGAAATCCTGTTCTGGGTGGGCTGCGCCGGCGCCTTCGACGACCGGTACAAGCGCGTAACCCGCGCCTTCGTGCGCATCCTCGACCACGTGGGCACCAAGTACGCTGTGCTGGGCCTGGAAGAAAGCTGCACCGGCGACCCCGCCAAGCGCGCCGGCAACGAGTTCCTGTTTCAGATGCAGGCCATGCAGAACATCACGACGATGAACGGCTACGGCATCAAGAAAATCGTGACCGCCTGCCCCCACTGCTTCAACACGATTAAGAACGAATACCCCGCGCTGGGTGGTGACTATGAAGTAATTCACCACAGCACCTACCTGCAGCAACTCATCAACGAAGGCAAAGTAGGCGTGAGCGGCGGCGAGAGCTTCAAGGGCCGCCGCATCACCTTCCACGACAGCTGCTACCTGGGCCGCGCCAACGACATCTACGAAGCCCCGCGCGAAGTGCTGGCCGCTCTCGATGCCGACCTGGTAGAGATGAAGCGCAGCCGCGCCAACGGTCTGTGCTGCGGCGCAGGCGGCGCCCAGATGTGGAAAGAGCCCGAGCCCGGCAAGAAAGACATTAACATCGAGCGCACCGAAGAAGCCCTGGCCACCCTGGCCGGCAAGGCCGACGCGCTGGCCAACCTCGGCGGTGTGGAAACCGAAACCGCCGCGCCCGGCGCCCACGACTTGCAGGGCAGCATCATTGCCGTAGGCTGCCCCTTCTGCATGACGATGATGAGCGACGGCGTGAAAAACAAGGAGCAGGAAAGCAAGGTGCAGGTGTTCGACCTGGCCGAGTTGGTGGCTTCGGCCGAAGGCATCAATGCTTAAACGACGGATTCGTCGACTGTTGTGAGCGGTATAGCGCCGCCGTTGTGCCTGCGGGCATGGCGGCGGCGCAACTTTTTTGCGGCATCTTTGTCGAGTGGTCGGCTTAGTGCAGCGCCACGGCTTGGTTTGGCCGCATACCTGCCAAGAAACCTGCCTAATCCGCGAATAATCCGTCGAAACAAGGTTCGGCGTAGCCAATCCGTGATTTATGTACGTAGCCTTTGACCAACTTCCGCCCACGGCCCGGGTTTGGATATATCAGGCGGCTCGCCCGCTCACGGGCCCGGAAGTGGTGGCCGCGCTGCCCAACCTGGCCCGCTTCTCGGAGGAATGGACAAGCCACGGCCGTAGCCTGTTAGCCTCGGCCGAAATCCTGCACCAGCAATTTTTAGTTATCGGTCTCGACGAAGGTGTGGCCGGCGCCAGCGGTTGTTCCATCGATGCGTCGGTGCGCTTCGTGGCGCAGCTGGAGCAGCAGCTGGGCGTGGCATTGCTCGACAAGTCGCACTTGGCCTTTCTAAAGGATGGGGTTGTGCACCTCTTGAAACACAACGAGATAAAGGCCGCCGTGGCGGCGGGCACCGTCGAGCCCGACACGTTTTATTTCGATAACACCTTGGCTACCAAGGCTGAGCTAGACACGCATTGGCCCCGCCCGGCGGCCGAAACTTGGCTGGCCCGCTACTTTGGCTAGTAAGAAAAAAAAAGGGGCCTTGCGTGAATCCTACCTAAACGTAGTATTATTGCTAACCCAAAAATGCCTAGTCGGGAATATTTTCCGGCTCCTTCTCCCTCACCACCCCTCCACCACACCACCTATGAGGAAACTATTATTAATCTGCGCTGCCGCTGGTTCAACAGCTATGCTGAACAGCTGTGCCAGCAGCGGCGCCATGAGTAAGGCCGACAAGCAGTTTGCCCGGGGCCAGTACGAAACGGCCATTCCGCTCTACCAGGCTGATGTGGCCAAGGGTAAAAACGCGGCCATCAACAACTTCCGCATCGGTGAGGCCTACCGCCTGTCGAACCGCGTGGAGTTGGCCGAGCCGTTCTACAAAGCGGCCCTCGACGGTGGGGTGAAAAACGCCGACGCCGGCTTCCGCTACGCCGAAGCTCTGAAGGCTAATGGCAAATACGACGAAGCCGCGGCGCAGTTCAGCACCTACGCCAGCAGCGGTGGCAACCGCACCCTGGCCGCCCGCGCCGAAACCGAAGCTAAAAACGTGAACGCCAGCAAAGCCATGGCGAGCATGAAGAGCAAATACGACGTGATGCCGGTGGACGCGCTGAACTCGGCTGGTTCCGACTTCGGTGGTACCATGATGGCCGGCCCGGGTTCCGACTTCGTGTTTGCCTCGAACCGCGAAGGCAAGAAGTACCTCGGCAACGGCGAGAATTTCTACGACCTCTACGCCATTAAGTTTGACAACGCCGCTACCATGACCGGTGGCAGCGCCCGCAAGCTCGAAGGCCCCTTCAACTCCGAAGACCGCCACGAAGCCAGCGCCACCTACACCCCCGACGGCAAGACGATGGTATTTGCCCGCTCGAACAGCGGCAAGAAAAACGACTACCGTCCCGAAGGCGGCGACAAAACCACGCTGCTGAGCGACGACCTCTGGATTTCGTACCTGAAAAACGGCGCCTGGACCCCGCCCGTGCTGGCCAATATCAACGACCGCACGGCCGACGACTTCTCGCCGGTGTTTGCTCCGGACGGCACCACGCTGTACTTCTCCTCGGCCCGCAAAGGCGGCCAGGGCGGCAACGACCTGTACAAAGCCACCCTCGGCCCGAACGGCCGCTTCTCGCCGGCTGAAAACCTGGGCGAAAGCATCAACTCCGCCGGCAACGACAACTTCCCCGGCGTAGCCCCCGATGGTACGCTGTACTTCGCTTCGGACGGACGCCCCGGCCTGGGCAAGCTCGACTTGTTCATGGTGAAAGGCGGCCAGGCCGTGAACCTGGGCCCGGAAGTGAACAGCGTAGCCGATGACTTCGCCCCCGTACCCATGGCCGGTGACATGGGCCTGTTCAGCTCGAACCGCGCCGGTGGCAAAGGCTCCGACGACTTCTACTCGTTCAAGAAGAAGCCGCTGAAGCTGGTGACCTTCTACGCCGACGGTACCGTGCTGGAGCGCGACGACAAAGCCAACACCACGACGCCCGCAGCCGGCGCTACCGTGACCATCACGGGCCCCAACGGCCAGCCCCAGACGGTGACCACCGACGCCGCCGGTAAATTCAACGTGAAGCTGGACTCGGTGAGCAACTACAGCTTCCGCGCCGAGCGTGCCGGTGACTTCACGGCTCGCACCACGCTGAGCACCGTAGGCCGCAAGCCCAGCCAAGATGCCCTGGCCAACCCGATGAACGACGTGCAGCTGCCGGTGACCCTGACGCTGAACAAAATCATCCTGGCCAAGGCCATTGAGGTGAAGGACATTTTCTACGATTACAACAAGTACAACATCCGTCCGGATGCTGCCATCCGCCTCGATACCCTGGTGCAGACGCTGGTGGACAACCCCAAAATCAGCATCGAGTTGAGCTCGCACACCGACTCGCGCGGCAAAGACGCTTACAACATGAAGCTCTCGCAGCAGCGTGCTGAAGCAGCCGTGGCGTACATCGTGAGCAAAGGCATCAGCAAGAGCCGCATCACGGCCAAGGGCTACGGCGAAACCCGCCCGGTAGTGCCCAACGCCAAGACGGAAGCTGAGTACCAGCGCAACCGCCGCACCGAATTCAAGGTGACGCGAATAGCGAAGTAACCTCAGCGTTTCGACTAGCTTGAGAAGCCCCCGCAGCCTTGGTTGCGGGGGCTTTTTTATTCGTTTGGGCTAGGCGTGGCCAAGTTGAAACAGAACGTCATGCTGAGCGCAGTTGAAGCATATCTACCGCGCAACGTAATTATTTATTCTCACGGCAGAGATGCTTCGACTGCGCTCAGCATGACGTTCCTTTTTTGCTATTAAAACGTGGCACACCTTTTGGAAATAGGATAACACCCGCTGAATTCACCGCGGATTCTTTTCTGCAAACGCCATGAAAAAGGCCCTACTCCTCGCTATTGCCAGCTTATTTTCGACGGTGGCTCCTGCCCTTGCCTATCCGCCGCCAGCGGCTAATGTCAACTTTGTTTCGGAGCGGGGCGTGCCGTTCGACCTCGTGCTCGATGGCCGGCTGGTGACGCGGGGCGGCGCTCGGCAAGTACACGTCGACCAGCTGATGCCCGGCCAGCACTGGGCCGATTTTACCGTGCCTGCCGGCTATGGCCGGGTGGTGCGCTTCCGTAGCCAGGTGTGGCTGCAGCCGGGCGTCGAAACGTCGTATGCGCTCATTGCCCGGCCCGGCCGGCCGCTGGGCTTGCAGCAAGTGGGGGCGGTGGCGCTGTATGGTCCCGCGCGGGGCGGTTACGGGGGCTACTATAATAACCCCGGCTATGGCGGGCAATACAACAGCCCGCAGCCTTATGGCCAGGGCGGTTACGGCAACCCGGCACCCGGCTCTGCTTACCCCAGCGGCCCCAATGGCAATTATCCGAACAACGGCTACCCCAACGCCAACCCGAACGGTGGCTACAGCACGCCAAATGGCAACGGCCCTTACGGCGGCAACAATGGCGGCTACGGCAACAACCCCAACGGCCCTGTTGGCGGCTATGGCACTCCGAATGGAGGTTATAACAACGGTTCCAACGGCGGCTACAACAACGGCCCTGGCGGCGCTTACCCCGGCACGGTTACCAGCAGCTACCGCATGATGGCCCCGGCCGATGTGAATGCACTGGCGCAAACCATGCAGCAGCGCATCACGGAAGTGAGCAAGCTGAACGCGGCCAAAGAGGGCCTAAACCAGCGCGCCCTGCAAGCCGACGACCTGAACCGTTTGCTGCGCAGCCTCAACTCGGAAGCCTGCCGCATCGACCTCGCCAAATTTGCCTACTCGCACGTGAGCGACCCCGAGAACTTTGGCCGCGTGTATGAGGCTTTTGAAACCGAAGCCGGCGCTAATGCGGTGGAGCAAGCCGTGCGCGAGGGCGGCCAGCAGTAGAACGACGTAGCGCGAACTTTGCAGTTCGCGTATCCCGCGCCGTTTAGATATCGTTCAGGCACGCGAACTACAGAGTTCGCGCTACAAACAAAAAGGCCGCTGTGGATACCACAGCGGCCTTTTTGTTTTCGTTAACTTTTGATTACCGCAGGCGGTCCATGCTGCGCACGAGCTGCTCGTCGCGGCGGATGAAGCGGTTGGCCAGCAGATTGAGCAGCAGAGCCAGGGTGGGCAGGTAGAAGCCGGGTAGGTACTGGCCTTCGAGCTTGATGTTGAGCAGCTGCTCGCCTTTGCTGGAGAAATAGAACATGGCACCCAGCGTGGCCACAATGAGCAGCAGGTTGAGGGAGCCAAGCATGAGCTGCTTGCCGCGGGCTTTAAACTGGAAAATCTCGAACGCAGCCACGGCGGCCGAGGCAGCAGCTAGTGCGCCGATAAGCCACACGGGGCCTTGGCCGGCCGGCAGCTGCCAGCCTTCGGTCTGGAAGCCAAAGGCCGTGAGGGTAAGCTCCTGGTGGGTGAGGCCGTCGACTTTGTGCCACAGCGGCAGGGCCAGCACGCTGAGCATGGCCAGGGCCAGCAGGAGCAGAAATACGCTTTGAATTCTTTGTATCATCTTTGTTGTAGTAAAGAAAGAGGTCCGGGCGAGTGCCGGGGCCACAAATTTAGTCTCATCCGGCGCTTGCGCCGCTATTGTTACCCGTAATGCCAACTGCATACATCGTGGACGCGGTGCGTACCCCGATTGGAAAATTTGCCGGCGCGCTGAGCAGCGTCCGCCCCGATGATTTGGCCGCCCACGTTCTGCGTGAGCTCATGCGCCGCAATCCATCCGTTGATAAAAATGCCGTGGAGGACGTCATCATTGGCGCCGCCAACCAGGCCGGGGAAGATAACCGCAACGTGGCCCGCATGGCGGCGCTGCTGGCCGGCCTGCCAATAACAGTGCCCGGCAATACCGTGAACCGCCTCTGCGCCTCGGGCCTGCAAAGCATCATGGACGCGGCCCGGGCCGTGAAGTGCGGCGAAGGCGACGTGTTTCTGGCCGGTGGGGCCGAGAGCATGACCCGTGCGCCCTTCGTGATGGCTAAGTCGGAGTCGGCCTTCGGGCGCGAGCTCACGGCCCACGACACCACCCTGGGCTGGCGCTTCGTGAACCCCAAGCTGAGCAAGCTGCACTACCCCTTCGCCATGGGCCAGACGGCCGAGAACGTGGCCAAGCAGTACGGCATCACCCGCGAGGAGCAGGACGCCTTTGCCTTCGAGAGCCAGCGCAAATACGCGCGGGCGCTGGAAAAAGGCCGCTTCCGCAAGGAAATCGTGCCCGTGTTCATTCCGAACCCTAAGGGCGACACGGCCCTGTTCGACACCGACGAGCAGCCGCGCTTCTCCTCGCTGGAGAAACTGGCCACCCTCAAGCCCGCCTTCCAGCCCGAAGGTGGCACCGTGACGGCCGGCAACTCGGCCGGCATCAACGACGGCGCGGCCGCCGTGCTGGTGGTGAGCGAGGAGGCCCTGAAACGCTACGACCTGAAGCCCATGGCCCGCATCGTGGCCTCGGCTGTGGCGGGTGTGGACCCGGCGGTGATGGGCCTGGGTCCCATTCCGGCCACCCACAAGGTGCTGCAACGCGCTGGCCTGACCATCAACGACATCGACCTGATTGAACTTAACGAAGCCTTCGCAGCCCAGAGCATTGCCTGCGTGCGCGAGCTTGGCCTCGACATGGCCAAGGTGAACGTGAACGGCGGCAGCATTGCCATGGGCCACCCGCTGGGCAGCTCGGGTGCTCGCATCACGGCCACGCTGCTCCACGAGATGCACCGCCGCGGCGAGGGCATGCGCTACGGCCTGGCCACCATGTGCGTGGGCGTGGGCCAGGGCGCGGCCGTGGTGTACGAGAAGCTGTAGGCTAACTGAAATGCTGAAACGAAAGAAGGCGGTTCTAGCAAGTAAAATTCTTGCTAGAACCGCCTTCTTTCGTTTTGCTTTGCTGCATCTTAACCCTTATTTGAATTAAGGATTCTACCCGCTGGCCAATGAAAGAGTTGTCTACACCTGTCACCAATAATTTCTTTGGCTTTGCCTGGTTCGGGGCGCTGCTGGCCCTGCTTTTTACGCCGGGTGGCGCGGCAATGGCCCAAACCTGTTCCTTTGCTCCCACGGTGAGCTACACCTCGGGGGTAGGCATCCTCAGTTCTCCCCACAGCGTAACACGAGGCGACCTGAACGGCGATGGCCTCCTCGACATCGTCACGGCTAATTTCTATTCGGGCATGGTCGGGGTACTGCTAGGAATGCCAGGAGGCTCGTTTGCTCCGGTGACTACCTACCCCACCGGAGGTGGCACTACCTACTCCGTAGCATTGGGCGACCTCAACGGTGATGGGCGGCTCGATATCATTACGACCAATTATAACACCAATTCGGTGGGCGTGCTACTGGGGCAAGCCGGTGGCACCTTTGCAGCGCCGGTGCAATACATCTCGGGGCCAAGCACTTGCTTTCCCTATGGCATCGCACTAGGTGACGTAAACAACGATGGCCGACTCGACGTTGTCGTAACCAACTATTATCTCGGCACGGTGGGCGTGCTGCTGGGGCAAACCGGTGGCACTCTCGGAACCGTGGTGCAGTATGCCACGGGAACAAGTTCCTCCGAGCCCATCGGCGTGGCACTGGGTGACCTCAATGGCGACGGCTGGCTCGACATCGTCACAACTAACTCGACACTCAACACATCCTCTGGCCCCCCTACTGGCAGGGCCGCCGTGCTACTGGCACAGGGCGGCGGCAGGTTTGCAGCCCCAGTCC
Organism: Hymenobacter properus; assembly: GCF_015694735.1. GTDB lineage: Bacteria > Bacteroidota > Bacteroidia > Cytophagales > Hymenobacteraceae > Hymenobacter > Hymenobacter properus. The sequence goes on from NZ_JADQDP010000003.1 coordinate 653,116, forward strand.
AATACCTGCTGAGTGGGGTAAATACCCGTTCTGTAGGGGTGGCGCTGGGAGACGTGAACGGCGACGGGCACCTGGATATTATAGGCGGCAACAGCGCAGGAAACACGGTTGGGGTACTGCTAGGACAGGGCGGCGGCACCTTCGCGGCGGTGGTGCTATACGCCACCGGCGCCAATAGTGCCCCCCAAAGCGTGGCATTGGGCGACCTGAACGGCGACGGACAGCTCGATATCGTCACCGGCAATTATACCGCTGGTACGGCCGGGGTACTCCTGGGCACCGGTTCGGGCAGTTTTGCCGCGATGACGCACTACTCTACTGGCTCAGGCAGCGGACTTATTGATATGACGCTGGGCGATGTGAACAGCGATGGCAAGCTCGACATCATTACAGTCAACGACGCTGCTTATTCGGCCGGCGTCATGCTCAACACCACTGTGTATGAGCCGCCCACTCTGCGCAGCGTAAGCCCCACAAACAGTCCCATAGGCACCAGCATCACCCTTACCGGCACCTACCTGAGCAGCACGAGAGCTGTGCGTTTTAATGGCACGGCGGCCACCACCTTTGCCGTGGTGAATGCCACCACCGTGACAGCTACCGTGCCTCCCGGCGCCACCACCGGCCTCCTGACCGTGACGACACTCGGGGGCACTGCCACCGGCATCCCCTTTTCGGTGGGTACACTCAGTGCCGGCATGTGGGCCCCTCCGGCCGACGTGACCCTCGCTCCCAACCCCGCCCACGACGCCTTCGTGGTGAGGCTGCCGGCCGGCACTGCCGTCACGCAAGGGGAGCTGCTGAACGCCCTAGGCCAGGTGGTGCGCCGCCCCGCCGTAGCCGGGACCCGCTTCACCGTGGAGACGGCTGGGCTGGGGCCGGGCGTGTACTCGCTGCGCCTGAGCACGGGAGCAGGCATCGTCACCAAGCGAGTGGTGATTGACTAACTCCCCTTTCATTTCTGCGCATGACACGCCTTTTTAATTCTACCGCAAACTGTTTCTTAAGCCGCGCCCGGCGCGGGGCGCTGCTGCTGGCCTTGGGCGCGGCCGGGCCGGCGGCCTGGGGGCAAAGCTTTGGGCCGGTTAGTACCTATAATGTTGGAACAACCGACCCCAATAGCGTGGCATTGGGCGACATGAACGGCGATGGTCGGCTCGACATCGTGACGGTAAACCCTTCCGCTGCTTCAGTGGGAGTGCTCCTGGGGCAAGTGGGCGGCGGCTTTGGCAATCCTACGTTTTACCCGGCGGGCGGGCCCACCACAGCTCCACTTGCGGGGGTGGCAGTAGGCGACCTGAACGCCGACGGCCGGCTCGATATCGTGATGAGCAGCGCCACTACCAATGCGGTGGCGGTATTGCTGGGTCAGGCAGCAGGTGGTTTTGCCAGCGCGGTATTCTATTCTACTGGGGCATTCAGTGGCCCGGCCGGCCTCACCCTGGGTGATGTGAACCGCGACGGGCGGCTCGACATTGTGACGGCCAATTTGAATAGCTCCACGGTTGGCGTGTTGCTGGGCCAGGCCGGCGGTACGTTTGCCCCCGCCATGCAGTACGGCTTTTCAAGCACTTTGTCATTTACTGGAGTGGCGCTGGGCGACATGAACGGCGACAGCTGGCCCGATATCGTGACGGTGACTGCCGGCGCCACGTCGGTCGGGGTGCTGCTAGGGCAGGCGGCGGGCGGCTTTGCGGCGGCCACGCAGTACCCTACTGGCGCGAACAGCAACAACCTCACCAACGTCACCAACCTCGTCCTGAGCGACGTGAACCAGGATGGCCGCCTGGACATTGTGACGGCCAACTACCGCGGCGCCAACGTGGCCGTGCTGCTGGGGCAAGCCACCGGAGGGTTTGGCGCGGCCATCAGCTACAGCACCGGCAGCACCCCGTTGACGGCAGTGGTGGGCGATGTAAACGGCGACGGCCAGGCCGACATCGTGACGGCCAACTTTGGGGCAAGCGCGAATACGGCGAGCGTCCTGTTGGGGCAGCCCGGGGGCACTTTCGCCGCCGCCGTGCAGTACAACATCGGCAGCCCCGGCATTGTCCGCAGCATAGCCCTGGGCGATGTAAACGGCGACCGCCGCCTGGACATTGTAACTACTACCACCAACACCGGGAGCGGCACGGCGGGCGTTTTCCTCAACACTGGCACCTACACGCCCCTATCCACCGCTCGCACTGCTACGGCTGTCGACATCACCCTCTCCCCCAACCCCGCCCACGACGCCTTCACGGTATCGCTGCCGGCCGGCGCTGCCGCCACCCCCGCCGAGCTGCTGAACGCCCTGGGCCAGGTGGTGCGTCGCCCCGCCGCGGCCGGCGCGCAGTTCACCGTGGAGACGGCCGGGCTGGCGCCAGGTGTATACTCGCTACACCTGAGCACGGGCGCGGGCAGCCTCACCAAGCGCGTGGTTGTGGAATAGCCAGTATCAGCCCGGCCGTACTTTTGCGCTCCATGCGCTACTTCCTGCACCTTGCCTACGACGGCACTCATTACCGCGGCTGGCAGATTCAGCCCGGCCAGCCCACCGTGCAGGCCGAGGTAGACCGCTGCCTTACCCAGATACTGCGCCGCCCCACCTACTGCGTGGGCAGCGGCCGCACCGACACCGGCGTGCACGCCAGCCACCAGGTGGCCCACTTCGACGCCGACTTGCCCGACACGCTGACGCTGGACCTGCTGCTCTACCGCCTGCGCCGGGCCCTGCCGGCCGACATCGGCGCCCTGCGCCTGCACCCGGTGGCCGACGACGCGCACGCCCGCTTCTCGGCCGAGGAGCGCACCTACGACTATTTCGTGGCCACGCCCGTGCCCGACCCCTTCCGGCGCGACCACGCCCTGTACCTCGACCGCACGCCCGACGTGGCGGCTATGAATGAAGCCGCCGCCACCATGATAGGGCAGTTCGACTTCACGTCTTTCTCGAAGGTGAAAGGCGGCGAAAACCACTACGTGTGCTACCTCTACGAAGCCGCCTGGCACCCCGCGCCGGGCGGGCTGGTGTTTCGCATTCGGGCCAACCGCTTTGTGCGCGGCATGGTGCGGCTGGTGGTGGGCACCCTGCTCGACGTAGGCCGCGGCCGGATGACGCCGCGCGAATTTCAAGAACTGCTGTGGGCCTGCCGGCGCGTGGATGCCAGCGGTGCGGCTCCGGCGCGGGGCCTGTTTCTGAGCCGGGTAGAATACGAGCCGGGCATTGTGCCGGAACCGGCATAGTAAACTGCTAAGCAAACAGCTGAAAATAAGGGAGGAAAAAGCGGATGTACGCATGGTTTTTGTACGTTGCCGTCTAGCTTTACTGCTATCCTTCTTTCCGGTGATTTGCTTATGCGTCTACTTTTTACCTGGCTGTTTTTGTGGGGTATGCTGTGGTCTGTGCCCGGACGGGGGCAGGCAGCGCGCGCTACGCTGGAGTTCATTGAAAACCGGGGCCAATGGGATGCCCGGGCGCGCTATGCAGCCCAGGTAGCGCCAGGGGCGCGGCTGTTCATAGAGCCTGCAGGGCTTACCTACGCCCTCACTGCCGGGCTGCCGGGCCACGGCCCGCAGGCAGGCGCTGCTCCTACGGGCTTGCCCAACGGGCAGGTGAAAGCCCACGGCCTGCGGATGGAGTTTGTGGCGCCCTCGCCCACCGCCAAGTTGGAAGCCGCCGCGGAAACCGCCGCGCCCGGCCGGCGCCACTACCTGCGCGGAGCCGACAGCCGCCGCTGGGCGCCCGACGTGCGCGCCTGGCGCGGCCTGCGCTACCGCCAGCTTTGGCCCGGTATCGACTTGTCGCTGCGGGAAAACAGCAGCCAGCAGCTTGAATACGACCTGCTGCTGGCCCCCGGTGCCGACCCGACCCTGGCCCGTTGGGACTACCGCGGGGCCGATGCCTTGCGCCTCGACCCCGCCACTGGGCGCCTGGAGGTACAAACCTCGGCCGGCCTGCTGACCGAAACGCGGCCCCGCGCCTGGCAAACCGACCCGGCCACCGGCCAGCCTCAAACCGTGGCCTGCGCCTTTGAGCTACGCGGCACCACAGTGAGCTTACGGCTGGGGGCCTACGACCCGCAGCGCCCGCTTACCATTGACCCTGCTGTGCAGTTTGCTTCCTACACCGGCTCGGCGGTGGAGAACTGGGGCTTTGCGGCCACGCACGACGCACGCGGCAACCTTTACACGGCCGGGGTGGTATTTGAACCCGGCTACCCAGTGACCACCGGCGCTTATCAAACTGCCTTCAGCGGCAACATCGATATCGCCATTATGAAGTTCAACGCTGGGGCCACGGGCGCCACGGCACGGGCCTGGGCTACTTACCTGGGCGGCAACAACCTGGAATTTCCGCACAGCCTGCTGGTGAACGCACGCAACGAACTGCTGCTGATGGGCACCACCTCTTCGACCGATTTCCCGACCACCGCCACGGCCCAGAGCCGGACCCTGCGGGGCGGGCCGGCAGTGGCACCGTTTGGCCTTGCGTCGCCTTTCGTGCTCACCGGCGGCGCCGACCTGGTACTCACTCGGCTGAGCGCCAGCGGGGGCGGGCTGCGGGCCAGCACCTACCTGGGCGGCACCGGCACCGACGGCCTGCTTGACCCGGCCGCGGCTGCGCCGCGCCTGCGCCATAACTACGGCGACGCCTTCCGCGGCGACCTTGCCCTCGACCCACAAGGCAACGTGTACGTGGCCAGCGTGACGGGCTCATCCGATTTTCCCGGGCTGAGCGCCTACCGCGGCGGCAGCTCCGACGGCCTTGTCACGAGCCTCGACTCCAGCCTGAGCCGGGTGCGCTGGACCACCACGGTGGGCGGGGCCGGGGCCGATGCCATTTATTCCTTGCAGCGCGAGGACGTGGGCGGCGACCTGCTGGTGGCCGGCGGCACCACCAGTGCGGCCCTGAGCGGTGCTACCAACGGCTACCGCGCCAGCCTGGCCGGCAACGTGGACGGCTTCGTAGCGCGCATAACCAGCGCCGGAGCTCTCACGCAAGCCACCTATCTGGGCACCAGCGGCTACGACCAGGCCTTTTTTGTACGTTCGGGGCCGGGCGGGAGGGTATATGTGCTGGGCCAGACGCTCGGGAATTATCCTGGCGTGGACACCACACGCTACCACGTGGCGCACGGGCAGCATTTCATTCAGCAGCTCGAGCCCAACCTGCGCACGGCCGGCTTTGCCACCGTGTTTGGCAGCGGGCGCGCCACCACGGATATCTCGCCTACGGCCTTCGGGGTGGACTGCTACGGGCGCATGGCACTGGCCGGCTGGGGCGGCGGCCTCGACCCCAACAACGGGAGTACCACCGGCTTGCCCACCACGCCCGACGCCATCCAACGCGCCACCGACGGCGTGGATTTCTACCTGATGCAGCTTTCGGACGGCGCGCGGGGACTCGACTACGCCACTTTCTTTGGCACCACGGCCGACGACCACGTGGACGGCGGTACTTCCCGCTTCGACAGCCAAAATGTGCTCTACCAAGCCGTGTGCGCCTGCGACCAGAGCGGCGGCACCGGCATTCCGGTGCCACCCGGCGCGGGCACCTATACCAGCGCCAACGGCTCACCGCACTGCAACAACGCGGCGTTTAAGTTCGCTTTTCAAGCCAATACCTCGCCGGCAGGCACCGATACGCTGTCGGTATGCGCGCAGGGCGGCACCATCGTGCTGAGCGGCTCGCCCGAGGGCGGCACCTGGACGGGACCGGGCGTGTCGGGCTCGCTGGCCAATGGCTTCTACTTCACGCCCTCGTCGGGGCTGGTGGGGCAGCAGGTGCTCACCTACACCAGCCCGGTGGCCGTGAATGGCTGCGCCGGCACCAGCACGCGGCGCATCACAGTGCTGCCCCAGGGCACGGCCACCCTTACGGCGCCCCAGCAGGTGTTCTGCCTGCGGCCGGGCACCACCGTGGCCCCCGTGCCGCTCACCGGCACACCGGCTGGAGGCACGTTCACGGGGCGGGGCGTGGTGCCTGGCACGGCCCTGTTCGACCCCATGCGGGCCGGCAATGGCAACCACAGCATCGTGTATCAGGTGGTGGGCGGGCGCTGCCCCGTGTCGGTCACGCTGACCATGGTGGTAAAGACGGTGCCCGTCATCACGCCCAATCCGCCGCTGCGCGTGTGCGCCAACGACCCGCCGGTTCAGCTGAACAGTAGCCCGCCCGGCGGCATCTGGACGGGGCCGGGTGTGTCGGGCGTCATGGGCGGGTTTGTGTTCACGCCCAGCACGGCCCTGATTGGAGGGCCACACCTACTGGTGTATTCTTTGCAGGGCGACCTAGACTGCTCCCCGGCCACCGATACCATGCGCGTGACGGTGCTGCCGCCCGGCAGCACGGCCCGCGTGCCGCGCGATACGTCGTATTGCCTCTCGGGCGGGCCCATCCGGCTGTGGGGCGGCTCGCCCGCAGGCGGCGAGTGGACCGGGCCGGGCGTGACGGGCTCCGTCAGCGCGGGCTTTGTGTTCACGCCCACTCCGCTGCTGGTGGGCAAGCAGTTTTTGCTTTATACCGCCCCGCCCGGCACCAACCCGCAGTGCCCAGGCCGGGCCCGCCGCATCATCAACGTGCGCAGCGCCGGCGTGGCCACCCTCAGCCTGCCCGATACGGTGATGTGCGCCGTGGCCGGCCCCCAGCCCTTGCGCGCCACGCCCACCGGCGGGGTATGGAGCGGACCGGGCGTAACGGGCTCCGTCAGTGCGGGCTTTGTATTCACGCCCTCGGCGGCGCTGGCCGGCAGCCAGACGCTGACGTACACCGGCCCTACGCCAGCCGATACTTCCTGCGCCTACGCGGGCCAGTTGCGGCTGCGGGTGCTGCCGCTGCCGCTGGTTTTGTTTGCGCCCGTGGGCGATGTCAGCATCTGCCTGGCAGCGCCTCCCCATGGGGTGGTGCTGTCGGCCTCGCCAGCGGGCGGCACGTTTGGCGGGCCGGGCGTGGTAGGCAACCGCTTCAATCCCGGCGACGTGGGCCCCGGGCGCTACACCCTCACCTACACCTGGGACTTCCCGCAGGTGCGTTGCCCCATTGTGGTGTCGCAAACTGTGGTGGTGAGCGTGGTGCCCAATGTGCGCGTGCCGGCTGATACTACGCTGTGCAACAGCCAGACACCGTTTCAGCTGCGGGCCTCGCCGCCCGGCGGCGCCTGGAGCGGGCCGGGCGTGACGGCCGCCGGCGTCTTTACCCCGCCCACCACGCCGGGCACCGTGGAGCTGCACTACGAGCTGCCCGGCGGCTGCACCACGGCGCCCTACCGCATCACCATTCCGGCAGCGCCCGGCTTCACGGCTGCCTGGACGGGCCTCGACTGCGCCGAAAACCAAATAGCGCCGCGCCGGCTGCGCTTCACGGCTGCCGGCTCCACGGCCAGCCAGGTGCAGTGGGACTTTGGCGACGGCAGCCCCACCGCCACCGGTGCTACCGTGGAGCACATTTATACCGCGGGCGGCCGCTTTGCGCCCCGGGCCACGCTGCCCGCCACCAACCCACCCGGCCCCTGCCAGCGCCTGGTAACGCTGGCGCCGGTGGATGTGCAGGATGCGCTGCTGCCCAACATCATCACGCCCAATGGCGATGGGCAGAATGAATTCTTTGCGCCGCGCCTGGGCGGCTGCCCGGGCCGCCTGCAGGTGTTCTCGCGCTGGGGCCAGCAGGTGTTCGACGTGCCGGTGTATCAGAACGACTGGAATGGCGCAGGCCTGCCGGCCGGGCTCTACTACTACCTCTTCAGCCGGGCCGATGGCGGGGAGCGGGTGAAGGGCTGGGTGGAGATTGTGCGGTAGGGCCGGCGTCGGAAACAGCGGCCCGGCCAACTCCTTGCCGCCGGCCGCCGTTTCTTCCCGACCTTTGCCTTACTTATGGACCCCACCACTTCCGCCACCAAAACCGGCCAGGTCTTCGACTGGGCCGTGCTGCGCCGCCTGCTCAGCTACGTGCGCCCCTACCGGCGCGTATTCATCGGCCTCGTGGTGCTCACCATTGCCACGGCCGTGCTGGGTACGCTGCGCCCCTTTCTCATCCAGCGCATGGTCGATGTGAGCATCGAGCAGGGCGACATGAAGGGCCTGAACTTCATGTTCCTCCTGCTGCTGGTGCTGCTGGTGGCCCACGCCGGCGTGAGCTACCTGCAGACCTACTACGGCGGCTGGCTGGGCCAATACATCGTGCGCGACATTCGCACCGACCTCTACCGCCACCTGCTCAGCCTCAAGCTTAAGTTCTTCGACCAGACGCCCATCGGCGTGCTCGTGACACGCAACATTTCCGACGTCGAAACCCTATCCGACGTGTTCAGCGAGGGCCTGGCCGCCATGGTGGGCGACATCCTGCAGCTGCTCTTCATCATGGCCTTCATGTTCTGGATAGACTGGCGCCTCACGCTGGTGAGCCTTTCGGTGATTCCGCCGCTGCTGTTCAGCACCTACGTGTTCAAGGAAAAAATCAAGGGTTCATTTCAGGACGTGCGCACGGCCGTGGCCAAGCTCAACAGCTTCGTGCAGGAGCACCTCACCGGCATGAACGTAGTCCAGATTTTCAACAACGAGGAACGGGAGTTCCGCAAGTTTGAGAAGATAAACAAGGAGCACACCGACGCCAACATTCGCTCGGTGCTCTACTACAGCATCTACTTCCCGGTGGCCGAAGTGTTGGGCGCCATCGGTGTGGGGCTGCTGGTGTGGTATGCCGCACAGGGGCAGATTGAAGGCAGCATCTCGAAGGGCGCGCTCATCGCCTTCATCATGTACAACGCCCTGTTTTTCCGCCCCATTCGCCAGATTGCCGACCGTTTCAACACCCTGCAGCTGGGCCTGGTGAGCACCGAGCGCCTGCTCAAGCTCCTGGATAATCAGGACCTGATTGCTCCCAGCGGCACCTTCGCGCCGGCCGAAATCCGGGGTGATGTGGAGTTCAAGCACGTGCGCTTTGCCTACAACGAGCCCGACTGGGTGCTTAAGGACATTAGCTTCCACGTGCAGCCGGGTCAGACCATCGCCTTCGTAGGAGCCACCGGGGCCGGCAAAACCAGCATCATCAACCTGCTGAGCCGCTTCTACGACATCCAGGAAGGCAGCATCTGTATCGACGGCCGCGACCTGCGCGAGTACGACCTTGGTCTGCTGCGCCGCCAAATCGGGGTGGTGCTGCAAGACGTGTTCCTGTTTGCCGGCAGCATCCGCGACAACATCACGCTGGGCAACGCCGCCATCACCGACGAGCAAATATGGGCCGCCGCCGACCTCGTGGGCGCCCGCCGCTTCATCGAGCGCCTGCCCGATGGCCTCGGCTACCCCGTGATGGAGCGCGGCGCCACGCTCTCGGTGGGCCAGCGCCAGCTCATCAGCTTCGTGCGGGCCATGGTGTACCAGCCCCGCGTCATCGTGCTTGATGAAGCCACGTCTTCGGTCGATTCCGAAACCGAGGAGCTCATCCAGGCGGCCATTGAGAAGCTGATGCAGGGCCGCACCTCCCTCGTCATCGCCCACCGCCTGAGCACCATCCAGAAAGCCGATAAAATCATCGTGCTCGACAAAGGCGAAATCAAGGAAACCGGCACCCACGAGGAGTTACTACGCATCGAGGGCGGCTACTATGCCCAACTCTACCGCATGCAGTACGTGGTCAGTGAACAGTTAGCAGTGAACAGTGAACAGTTAGCAGCCGAGCAAAAGCCATTGTCAGATGCTTCCTGACCAGCGCCCCAACTGTTCACTGCTAACTGTTCACCGCTAACTGAAAATGCGTTACGTCTTCCTCGCTATCATCCTGCTCACGCTGCTCGCCGCTGGCTTCTACGCCTACCTCGGCGGCACCCGCACACCCACCGTCACGCTCGAAACCACGGCCGCGCCGGTCTACCTGGCCGGGCAGGCCTTCCGCGGCCCACCCAACAGCGAAAAATTTGGCCAACTGTTCCGCCAGGCCAAAGACGCCCAGGCCCGCCTCCGCGGCGACCTCGCCAACCTCTACCTCCGCAGCCCCGAAACGGCCCACGACACCATTCAGGCCTTCATCGGGCTGGCCGTGGCCGATACTACCCAGGGCCTGCCCACTGGCTTTCGCTACCGCGTGGTGCCCGCCGGGCAGCGCGTGCTGGCCGCCCGCCTGCGCGGGGTGAGCTACCTGCTGGCCCCCAACAAGCTCTATCCCGCTGCCTTCGATGCCATCAAGGAACAAAAGCTTACCCCCACCGGCAATTTCTACCTCGAAAAGTTTGGGGCCGACGATGCCTCCGAGGTGTGGATTGGGGTAAAGTAGCCGCCGACGTCAGCGTTTGTGCGTGAGGTCGGGCACGCTCACGCCCACGCTCAGCAGATAGGCCGAAAACTGCCCCGGCGTGCCAAAGGGTGCACTGCCGTGCCACTGCCGGTGGCCGCCGCGCACCGTTAGCCACGGCCCGTCGCTGCGCTTCAGCTTGTAGGTGGCCATCAGGCCCACTTCCGTCACGGGCGCCACGGCCGTGTCGAGCCGCTTGGCGGTGGTGCAGCCGCAGCCTTGTCCCTTTTGCTGCACCTGCTGGGCTTTGTCGTAGAGGCTGGCCCCGCCCAGGCCGGCGCCTACTTCAGCGGCCACCCGCCACCGGGGGCTTTCGGCCAGCAGCAGTTGGTTGTGCCAGGTAGCGCTAAACAGCAGCAGGCGCGGCTGCGTAGCCCCCGCATACACCTCGGCCGGCGCACTGGGGGCCGGCATCTCGCCCGTGACGCTGCCGCGCAGGCCCGCGCTCCAGCGGGGCCGCAGCCAGTAGTGCGCTTCCAGCTCTGCCCCCAGGTAGCGGGCACCTGCTTGGTCCGAAGCGCCCAATAGTCCCATCGAGCCGCCGAGGCGAATCGGCACAAAGGGCTTGCTCACGGCGCAGGAGTCGCGGTGCTGGTGGTGGCAGGTGTAAGTCGGAAAAAAGGCCGCGTGGCACTGTGCCAGCACGCGGGTGGGGCATGCGGCCCCAGTGGCCCCCAGCAGGGCCAGCAGCGTAACGAGTTGTTTCATGGCAGCAAGCGTAAATAACTTATTGAAAATACGTTAACGCTCATGATAGTTGCATGAACAACGGGTGCCGGCCCCGGCTAGGCCCAAATGCAAAAAGCCTTTAGCCGGGGGCTAAAGGCTTTTATTTTGCAAAAAATTTATTAGCGCCCGAAGTAGTACGTGGCGCCAAACTGCAACTGGTTCAGCCCAAAGTTTGCGCCGAAGAAGTTCGAAGTATTCTCATAGCCATCGGGCGGAATGCTGCCGGCCGATTCCGGAAAATCATTGCTCAGGTGGCTGAAGCCCAGGGAACCAATGGATGCGCTGATGCCTATTTTGGGAATGGGAAAGAACACAATGCCTGGGGTGAGGCTTGCATAGTAGCCATTACTGCTGTAGCTGGTAGCCTCGGGGGTGATACCGCTTGAGTAGGCATAAGCCTTGCCGTGCTGGTAGCCTCCGCCCAGGGTACCCACCACCCCAAACTGCTCGCTAAAAAAATTATAATACTGCACGAAAGCACCGGCCTGCACCAAATTATTGGGCTTTAAGCTTGGCAATACGGTTGGTATCGGGCCAATGGTGCTGGACGCGGTTATTTTTTGAGAACTACTGCTTGTGCTAAACCCCACATTTAAACCTACCGCCAGGTTATCTGCTACGAAGTAGCCTCCCGATACGGCCGTGTTGAATTGGCTGTTGGTGGTTTCGGTGGTGTAGCTGACGCGGGTAATCACGCCACCGATGGCGCCAAACGAAGCGCCGCTAGTGTTGGTATTGGTAGAGCGGCTGTAGCCTATGTTACCGGTTAGCGAAACCGTGCCGGACGCAATGCTTTGGGCGTGTCCGGCCTTGGCAGCCGCCAGAAGCCCAATGAGTAACAAGTATTTTTTCATGCAATGAAAGGATATGGTGGGTGCTGCAAGCAGCACATGCGGCCATCAAACGCCGGCGCCATTAAAGTATTATTTTCTTGGGGTGGAAATAAAAAGGCCCGTTCCAGCGTGGGAACGGGCCTTTCTAGTTTGTTTTCGGGTCGGGGTGGCAGGATTCGAACCTACGGCCTCGTCGTCCCGAACGACGCGCGCTACCGGGCTGCGCTACACCCCGAAAGCAGGCCGATGGGGCGACCTGTTTTCTGATTCCAATTGAGTGGCCGAAAAAAGCCCCCGAACCCGAAAGTTCGGAGGCTTTTGAGAGCGGCTGCTCTTCCGTCGGAGTGGCAGGATTCGAACCTACGACCTCCAGCACCCCATGCTGGCGCGATACCAGGCTACGCTACACCCCGATTGGTATTGGAGCGACAAAGGTAAGGTTTTATTTCGTTCTGATGCAAGCCAGGGCCAAATAAAGTTTTGCGACGAGCCACCGAAAAAGGCACGTCGCATCACATTTAACCGTGCTAAAGACCAATCGGCCTTAAAATTGCGTAGCTTTACCATAGCCATTTTACTCCATCCTGCTCTTATCCTACTTATGAAAAAGTTATTACTATTCTTACTGGTCAGCGTCTCGTTGTCGATGGCTGCCCAGGCGCAAACCGCCACCACTGCCGCCACCACTGCCGGCACCGCTACAACTGCTGCACCCGCCAAGGAAGAAGCCATTTTGCCCAACGGCGTGGTAGCCGCACCGGCTCCCGTAGCTGCGCCCACCACTACCCCGGCCGGCACGGCCCTCATCGCCCCTGCGCCCGAAACGCCGGCCGCCAACCCCAACGCCATCAAAGTGAAAGCTGAGGCCGTAGCCGGCAAGCTCACCGTGAAAACCGACAACCCCGGCCCCACCCGCGTGGAGGTAACCGACGTGGGCGGCCGCCCCGTCATCACCCACACCATGCTCAACGGCCAGATTGCCGCTGTGCTCAACGTGAGCCAGTTGCCGGCTGGCTCCTACATCGTGCATTGCACGGCTTATGAGAAAACCGGCATCCGCCGCGTCATCATCGGGCAGTAGACTTAATAGTGGACCATTAAAAAAGCCGTCTTGCTGAGCAGGACGGCTTTTTTTAATGGTAACGGCAGGGCCTATCGGGTACGCCCCCACTCACCCCAACGGTTCCAACAGGTCCCACTTGTTGCCGTAGAGGTCCTCAAATACGGCTACGTGCCCGTACGCTTCGCTACGCGGCGTTTCCAGAAACTTCAGGCCGCGGCTTTGCAGCACCGGGTAGTCGCGCCAGAAGTCATCGGTGTGCAGAAATAGCCAGACGCGGCCGGCACCCTGCTGGCCCACGGCGGCTTTTTCTTCGTCGGTTTTAGCTTCTGCCAGTAGCAGGCCGCTGCCACCGGTTGCACCGGGCGGTGTGACAACTACCCAGCGCTTGCCGCCGCCCATATCCAGGTCAGATTCCAAGGTGAAACCCAGCACCTGGGTATAGAAGGCAATTGCTTCGTCGTAGCTGCGAACAATCAGGGTGACGAGGGCGAGACGTTGGTTCATAGGGAGGTAGCTTGGACTCTGCGAGTCCGAGCATAGAATGCGTCAGTTTAAACAGGATGGCGCAAGCAGGCGCGGACTCGCAGAGTCCACGCTACAGCCTACGCCTCTTCGGTTTGCAGCTGCCGCTCATACAGCGCGCGGTACAGCCCGTCGGTTTCGGCCATCAGGGCGTCGTGGGTGCCGTGCTGCACTATCACGCCGTCGTCGAGCACCAGGATTTCATCGGCTAGCTTCACCGAGCTTACGCGGTGCGAGATGATGAGGCTGGTGCGCGCCGCCATGATGCGCTGCAAGCTGCCCAGAATGGCATTTTCCGTCTTGGTGTCGACAGCAGAAAGCGAGTCGTCTAGAATCAGAATTTTGGGCTCTTTCACCAAAGCGCGGGCCATGCTTACGCGCTGCTTCTGCCCGCCGGAGAGGGTGATGCCCCGCTCGCCTACTTTCGTATCGAAGCCTTCGGGGAAGCCCATGATGTTGCTGTAGACATCGGCATCCTTGGCAGCTTGCAGCATCCGGGTTTCGTCAGGTTCGTCGAGGCCGAAGTTGATGTTGTTGCGGATGGTGTCGGAGAACAGGAACACGTCCTGCGGCACGTAGCCGATTTGCCCGCGCAAGGCCCGCAGGGAGTAGTCGCGCACGTCCACGCCGTCCACCTTGATGTCGCCGGCCGTCACGTCGTAGAGGCGGCAGAGCAGGGCGGCCACCGTGCTTTTGCCCGAGCCGGTGTTGCCGATGACGGCCAGCGTCTGCCCCGGCCGCACGCGGAAGCTCACGTTTTTCAGGGCCTGAATGCCGGTGTCGGGGTAGGTGAACGACACGTTTTCGAATACGATGTCGCCGGCCAGCTCACGCTCCACGTTCTGGCGCGAAATGATGTCTGTTTTCTGGTCCAGGAACTCGTTGATGCGGGCCTGCGAGGCCTCAGCCCGCTGCACCAGCGAGGACGTCCAGCCCAGCGCCGTGACTGGCCAGGTGAGCAGGTTCACGTAAATCAGAAACTCGGCAATGGTGCCCGTGGTGATGGTGCCGCGAATAACCTCCTGCCCACCCACCCACACGGTGATAAGCGTGCTCAGGCCAATGAGGAACAGAATAAGCGGGAAGAACAATGAGTTCACGAAGTTCAGACTCAGCGACTTCTCTTTGTATTCGTTGCTGGCCTTGGCGAATTGCTCGTGCGAGTCGGCCTCGCGCACAAAGGACTTCAGCACTCGAATGCCCGAAAAAGCTTCTTGCACAAACGTCGTCATGCCCGACAGCGCCCTTTGGATTTCGTCGGACTTGCGCTCAATCAGGTTATTGACGTAGAAGATGCTGACCGACAGAATGGGCAGCGGCAACAGCGTATAGAGCGTTAGCTTCACGTTCACCATGAGCATGAGCGGCACGATGAGCAGGAACAGCAACACGAGTTGCAAAAAGTACATGATGGCCGGCCCCAGGTACATCCGCACTCGGCTTACGTCCTCCGAAATGCGCGACATCAGGTCGCCGGTGCTGTGGCGGCGGTAGAAGCTCAGCGGCAGCGACTGGTAGTGCTGGTAAATCTGGTTCTTCTGGTCGTTCTCGATGTGGCGCGACATCACGATGAGCGTCTGCCGCATGAAGAACAGGAAGATGCCGCGCCCCAGCGCCAGCGCGATGATGAGCACGCCGTAGAACAGCACATTGCGCCCAAACAACTGGTACACGCCCTTCTGGGCCTCAGTGCCAGCGTAGAGGTGGTACAGGTCGATGCCTTCGTTTACCAAATCGAAGGCGTAGCGCACCAGCTGGGCCGGAAAAATGGCCAGCAGCGTGCTCAGCGCCACGAACAGCACCCCGGCGAGGAAGTGCCACTTGTAGCGGAAGATGAACGGGTTAACGGCGGAGAGGGCGCGCAGGGGCATAGCAGAGGAAGGGCCGGTTCGGGAAAATAGCGGTACTTTTGCGGCTTGAAAGGCCGAGCACCCATTCAGAAAAGCCGTCATGCTGAGCGCAGCCGAAGCATCTCTACCGCACAACTAATTAATTTTTAGTACTGAGGTAGAGATGCTTCGGCTGCGCTCAGCATGACGTTCTTGTTTTCCCGTATAGGTAGTAAGACCCAACAAAGTTACGCCGCACTGTTCCCAACCATCCATTCCCAAAAATTCCCACCATTTTCAATTCACTCCCATGATTGAAACCCAAATTCTGGCCCCTGACTCCATTTTCGGTCAGATTGCCGAGCACCAGCACGAGCAGGTCGTGTTTTGCAATGACCACGAGACGGGCCTCAAGGCCATTATCGGCATCCACAACACCGTGCTCGGGCCTGCCCTCGGCGGCACGCGCATGTGGCACTACGCTTCCGACATGGAAGCCCTGAACGACGTGCTCCGCCTCTCGCGCGGCATGACCTACAAGGCCGCCATCTCGGGCCTGAATTTGGGCGGCGGCAAGGCCGTCATCATCGGCGATGCCAAGACGCTGAAGACCGAAGCCCTGCTGCGCAAGTTCGGCCGCTTCGTGAAAAACTTGAACGGCAAGTACATCACCGCCGAGGATGTGAACATGACCACCAAGGACATGGAGTACATCCGCATGGAAACCACCCACGTAGCCGGCCTGCCCGAAAGCATGGGCGGTAGCGGCGACCCCTCTCCCGTGACGGCCTACGGCGTGTACATGGGCATGAAGGCCGCCGCCAAGAAAGCCTTCGGCTCCGAGAGTCTCACCGGCAAGCGCATTGCTGTGCAGGGCGTGGGCCACGTGGGCACCTACCTGCTGGAGCACCTGCAGAAAGAAGGCGCCAAGCTCATCGTGACTGACTACTACGAAGACCGCGCCTTGGATGCCGCCAACCGTTTCGGCGCCAAAGCCGTGGGCCTGGAAGCCATCTACGACCAGGACGTGGACATCTACTCCCCCTGCGCCCTGGGTGCCACGCTGAACGACGACACTATTGCCCGTCTGAAGTGCCAGGTGGTGGCCGGCTGCGCCAACAACCAGCTGAAGGTGGAGAACGTGCACGGCCCCGAGCTCGTGCGCCGTGGCATCGTGTACGCCCCCGACTTCCTCATCAACGCCGGCGGCCTCATCAACGTGTACTCCGAGGTAACCGGCGCTAGCCGCCAGGGCGCCCTCACTCAAACTGAAAAAATCTACGATTTCACCCTGCAAGTGCTGGCGAAAGCCGAAGAAGAGCACACGCACCCGCAAGCCGCCGCCATCCGGCAGGCCAAGGAGCGCATCGCCAGCGTGGGCCGGGTGAAGTCGACCTATTAAAGGAGGGTTGAGTTTTGAATGTTGAGTATTGAGTTAACAGACTTTTAATGTTTTAACGGCCTGTCGAATTCAATACTCAACTTTCAACTCAACACTCAACATTCAACACTCAACACTTCTAAGATGCTCAACCGCCGCCTCCTCCGTATCAAAGTCATGCAGTCGCTCTACTCCTACCACCAGGCGGTGGGAGCCGATTTTATGCTGGCGCAGGACCGCATCGCGGCTGCTTTCGAGCCCGACCTGACGGCCAAAGAGGCCCCCGACCGCCGCAAGCTGGAAGGCCAGCGCAAGCTGGGCGAAGCCCAGCTGCGCGACTGGTACCGCTCCGGCACCATGCCCGAGAAAACGGACGACAAAGCCGTGGACAAGGCCGTGGCCGACGCCATCAACTCCTTCCAGAACCAGGTGAAGAAGGACGCCGACCTCTACGCCGGCCAGCTCATGGTGGGCGCCGAAAGCATTCACGACCAGTATCTGCACCTGCTCAACCTGCCCAAGGCCCTGCTGGGCGTGCTGGAAGAAGAGCAGAGCCGAGAGGAGCGCCGCCGTGGCGGCCCCAGCGAAAACGCCCTGGACACCAAGCGCCTGCACCAGAACAAGGCCATTGCCAAGCTGATGGCCAACGAGCAGCTGCAAAACACCACCATCCGCCGCAAGCTGGCTTGGGAAGGTGCCGAGGAATACGAGGCCCTCACCGCCGCCTGGCAGGAAATGAAGGCCGACGAAACCATCGTAGCCTACCTCAACGGCAAGGACACCGATGCGCCCGAGCTCGACTATAATACCGACCTGGAAATCCTGCGTCACATCTACAAAGACTTCGTGTTCAAAGGCGAAGCCTTGCCGCGGCAGCTCGAAGCGGCGGATTTGAACTGGGAGGAAAACCGGCCCATCGTGCGCAACCTGGTGCTGAAGACGCTGAAAATGCTGCCCTTCGAAGCCACCGAAACGCAGGAGCTGATGAACCTCTCGGCCAACTGGCAGGACGACCGCGAGTTTGCCGAAACGCTCTACAAGCAGACGCTCATCGAAGACGACAAGATGGAGAAGCTCATCGCCGGCTCGGTGCAGAACTGGGACGTGGAGCGCGTAGCCCTGCTCGACAAAATCATCCTGAAAATGGCCCTCACCGAGATGCAGCTCTTCCGCGGCATTCCGGTGAAAGTCACTATCAACGAGTACATTGAAATCAGCAAGCTCTACAGCACGCCCAAGAGCAAGCAGTTCGTCAATGGCATTCTCGACAAGCTGGCGACGGACCTGGCCGCCAGCGGCGACATCCGCAAATCGGGCCGCGGCTTGCTCGATAACCAGTAGCAGCAACAGCGGCAGGTTCGCAACATTATGGCCTGCCACTGAACATTGCGTCGATATAGCCACTTTTGCATCTACGGCGGCGTTTCTGCGTACGCAGCCCTGAAAACATTCTCACCTTTCTTCCCAAATTCTCGACGACCATGGCCAGCAAAACCACCACCGGCATCCTGTGCTTCGCAGGCGGCGCGCTCACCGGCGCGGCCCTTGGCTTGCTCTACGCCCCCGAACCCGGCAGCGAAACCCGCTCCTGGCTTAGCTACCAACTGGAGAAGTACCGCTCCGTGCTGGCCGACCTCACCGACAGCCTCGTGACCAGCCGCGAAGGCCTGGGCCAGTCCTCGGCCAAAAGCGAAGGCCAGCGCGTGATTTCCGACGCCAAATCCAAAGCCGAACAACTCCTCGGCGACGTCGACCAGCTCATCAACCAAATCAACTCCCGCAAGGGCGCTTAACTTTTTTCGGGACGCTAAGCACTTGACGGAATGGGTGATTGAGGGAACGACCGATAAAATTCAGTCTTCGCTCACTCATCCATTCCGTCCTTTGTGCTTACTCCCAATCACTCATTACCCAGTACGATGCACGTAGTAACCCTTATTCCCGGCGACGGCATAGGCCCCGAAATCACGAAAGCGGTAACCGATATTTTCGCCGCGGCGCAGGTGCCGGTGCAATGGGAAGAGCAGAACGCGGGCCAGACCACCTTCGACCAATCTGGCGAATTGATTCCGAACGCCCTGCTCAAGTCGCTGGAGAAGAATAAGGTGGCCCTCAAAGGCCCCATCACCACGCCGGTGGGCAAGGGCTTCCGCAGCATCAACGTGACGCTGCGCCAGAAGTACGACCTCTACCAAAACGTGCGCCCTAGCCGCACCACGCCCGGCATCAAAACCCGCTACGAAGGCATCGACCTCGTGCTCTTCCGCGAAAACACTGAGGGCCTGTACTCCGGCCTCGAAATGTGGGACGAGCGCCTCGGCATTGCCGACGCCGTGGCCCGCGTGACGGTGGAAGGTTCGCGCAAAATCTGCCGCGCCGCCTTCGCCTACGCTGCCAAGCACGGCCGCAAAAAGGTGACCCTGGCCCACAAAGCCAACATCATCAAAATGGCCGGTACGTTGATGATTAACGCCTGCAAAGAAGCCAGCTTGGAGTTCCCCGAGATTGTGTTCGAGGACAAAATCATCGACAACATGTGCATGCAGCTCGTGGGCAAACCCGAGCAGTTCGACGTGATTGTGACCACCAACCTGTTTGGCGACTTGCTGTCGGACCTCTGTGCTGGCCTTGTGGGCGGCCTGGGCGTGGTGGCCGGCGCCAACATCGGCGACAACATGGCCATTTTCGAAGCCGTGCACGGCTCGGCTCCCGACATCGCCGGCCAGGGCAAGGCCAACCCCACCGCCCTGCTCCGCTCGGCCATCATGATGCTGCACCACATCGGCGAGCATGCCAAAGCCGAGCAAATCGACAAAGCCCTGGAAGCTACGCTGATGAACCAAGAGGAATGCACCGGCGACCTCGGCGGCAAAGCCAGCACCAGCCAGTTTGCCCAGAGCATCATTGCTAAGCTGTAGTTGCCCAAAGTTTTAGCTGTCATCCTGAGCGTCGCGAAGGACCTTATCACCGCCGAACAACTGTTGTTCTAACGTGAGAAGGTCCTTCGCGACGCTCAGGATGACAGTAACTACCCCCCGAATATGAAATACCAGATTCTCTTGGCGGCCACGCTTCTGCTGGGCGCCTGCAACCGCGACAAAAACGAGGCCGGCACCGAAGGCATGAACGCGGCCGCCAACGTGACCTCCGACGCTGCCAACCCCACCATCGACAACCCCAACGTGGTGAACGAAA
Organism: Hymenobacter properus; assembly: GCF_015694735.1. Classification (GTDB taxonomy): domain Bacteria; phylum Bacteroidota; class Bacteroidia; order Cytophagales; family Hymenobacteraceae; genus Hymenobacter; species Hymenobacter properus. The sequence continues at coordinate 672,935 of NZ_JADQDP010000003.1, forward strand.
GCGAGGCGGTGAACCCCAATGCACCGGTAATGAAGTTTGCCGAACCAGAGTTTGACTTCGGTGACATTCAGCCCGATAGCAAGGTGCATCACACCTTCACGTTCACTAATACCGGCAAGTCGCCGCTGCTGATTGAAGATGCTACCGCTTCCTGCGGCTGCACCACGCCCAGCTGGACGAAAGAGCCCATCGCGCCCGGCGCAGAGGGTAAGATTGAAGTGCAGTTTGACAGCCGCGGCAAGCAAGGCATCATTGGCAAGCAGGTGGCGGTACGGGCCAACACCCAGCCCACCATCACCACCATTTTCATCAAAGGCAACGTGCTGACGGCCGGCGACAAAAAGCCGCTTTAATTCGCGCCTCTCTATTTTCGCATCATGTTCTTGACTTTGCTTTTGCAGGCCGCTTCCGGGATGGATATCACCCAGCTCATCATTCCCATTGCCATTGGCCTGGTATTTTATTTTTTCATGGTGCGGCCCCAGCAGAAGCGCACGGCCGACGCCAAGGCGTTCCGGCAGTCGCTGACTAAGGGCTCGCGCATCGTCACCATTGGTGGTCTGCACGGCCTGGTGGTTGACCTCACCGACGACACCGTGGTGGTGGAGGTAGACCGCGGCGTGAAGCTGCGTTTCGACCGCACGGCCATTGCCCGCGAGGTGGGCAGCAAGGCTACCGCAGCGGCCGCCGAAACGCCTGCTGCTAGCTAGCCATGGCCGGGCCCCTGAGTCGGGCCGGCCGGCTCGTGCGCTGGTTTGTGCGGCCGTTCGCGGGCCAGGAGCCTAGCTTCTACCGCGCCGTGACCGCATGCTTACTGGCGGCCGGCCTGTTCTGGCAGATGAATGCCCTGAACAAGACCTATACCACGCGGGTAAACTGCCCGCTGGCCTGGCACTACGACTCGGCCCGCTACGTGCCGCTGCGGCCATTGCCGGCGGCGCTGCCGGTCACCGTCACGGGCCAGGGCTGGCGCTTGCTGCGGGCCAATATGGGCTGGGGCACGCACCCCGCCGACCTGCGCCCCGTGCCCTTGCCCGGCACCCGCTACCTGCCACCCGAGGCCTGGCACCGCGGCCTGCAAACGGCGCTGGAAGGCGTGCAGGTGAATGAATGGGCTGGCGATACCCTGCGCCTCACCTTCGACCGCTACGCCACGCGAAAGCTGCCGCTTGTGCTCATGTCCGATTCGGCCCGTGAGAAAGCTGCACGCCTGACGCCGGCTGTAGCCGTTTTCCGAGGGCCAGCCACTTTGGTCAATGGGTTGCCCAGCCCCTACCCCGTCGCCTTGCCGCCGGGCACCCCGGATGCCGACGGAACAGAAGTCGAATTGGTGACACCTTCGCGGGTGCGCTCGTCCGTTTCTACCGTGCGCGTCAATCAAACGTCTCAAACGCCGGCCCGACGCCGGGCGGCCAAAGCCCCCAAATCCTGATTATGTTGCGCATTGGCATTACCGGCGGCATCGGCTCGGGCAAGAGCATTGCCAGCCGCTTGTTTCAGGCCTTGGGCGTGCCCACCTACGACGCCGACTCACGCGCCCGCTGGCTGATGGAAAACGGGGTCGAATTGCGAGAACAACTCAGCGCCGCTTTCGGCCCGGGTACGTACGACGCTGCCGGACGGCTCAATCGCGCGGCATTGGCCGGCACGGTGTTCAACAACCCCGCGCTGCTGGCCCAACTCAATGGCTTGGTGCACCCGCACGTGGGCACCGATTTTGAAACCTGGGCCGCCACGCAGGCCGCGGCCGGCTACCCCTACGTGCTCAAAGAAGCCGCCCTGCTCTTTGAGGCAGGTTCCTACAAGCAACTCGACCGCATCATCACGGTGTACGCCCCATTAGCGGTGCGTGAGGCCCGCGTGCTCCGGCGCGACGCGCACCGCTCCCTGGCCGATGTGCAGGCCATCATGGCCAAGCAGATGAGCGAGGAGGAAAAGATGCAACGGGCCGATTATGTATTGACCAACGACGACGTGCAGCCGTTGCTGCCCCAGGTGCTGGCTTTGCACGCGGCCTTTAGCCGGCCCACCGGGGCATAAAAAAGGCTGCTTCTTTCGAAACAGCCTCCTCTTTGCTCAACTCTCTCCAGCTATAACCGGCCCGAGTAGTCCTCCAAGGTGTCAATTACTTTGAGCAGTTGGGGCACCGCCAGGGAGTAATAAATCTTGGTGCCCACCTTGCTCGATTTCAGCACGCCCCGGTCCTTGAGGGTGATGAGGTGCTGCGAAGCAATGGCCTGCGGGAGGTCGAGGGCCTGGTAGATATCGGTAACGGACATTTGGCTGTCTTTGCCCTTGGTCTTGCCCAGCAGGTCAACAATAGCCAGTCGTTTGGGATGCGAGAGAACCTTGAGCATAGCCGCGGCACGGTCCAACTGTTGCGCTTCAACACGCGAATGCAATGGTTTCATGAAGTCGATAAAAAGTGTACGGGAAAATGGAAGCGTAGAATAAATGAAATACAGCCGTGTTACCGAGGTAGTTCCGACAGCACTATGCAAAATAGGGGAAAATCGATTTATTCTCCACTACAATACTTAAGTATTCGAAGGTTTTAGTTCTATTCGAAATGCAATTCGAAACCTCGGCGGGGGCAGCAAATGCCGCCTACCTTTACGGCCCTGTTTGGAAAGACGCTTTTTTGAGTTCAACCGATGCTTGACCTGCTGACAAAATTTGAAAACAAGCGCCCCGAGATTGTGTTCGAGTGGCAAGATTCCGAAACCGAAGCCGAGGGCTGGGTCGTCATCAATTCCTTGCGGGGCGGGGCCGCCGGCGGTGGCACGCGCATGCGCAAGGGCCTCGACAAACGCGAGGTAGAAAGCCTGGCAAAGACGATGGAAGTCAAATTCACGGTATCGGGTCCGGCAATTGGCGGGGCAAAATCGGGCATTAACTTCGACCCGCAAGACCCACGCAAGCGCGGGGTACTCGAACGCTGGTACCGGGCCGTTTTCCCACTGCTGAAAAATTATTACGGCACCGGTGGAGACCTTAACGTGGATGAGATACATGAGGTTATTCCTATCACTGAGGAATACGGTCTTTGGCACCCGCAGGAGGGCGTGGTGAACGGCCACTACCGCGCCACCGAACCTCAAAAAATCCAGAAGCTGGGCCAGCTCCGCCAAGGCGTTATCAAGGTGGTAGAAGACGCTACCTTTTCGCCCGACCTGGGCCGCAAGTACACCGTAGCCGACCTCATCACCGGCTACGGCGTGGCCGAGGCCGTGCGCCACTACTACCGCCTCTGGCCCGGCACCGACCTGCGCGGGCAGCGCGCCATCATCCAAGGCTGGGGCAACGTGGGCGCAGCCGCTGCTTACTACCTGGCCGGCCAAGGCGTGCGCATTGTGGGCATTATTGACCGGGCCGGCGGCTTGCTGAGCACCGAGGGCCTGGGCCTGGAGGAAATCCGGGCGCTGCTGCTGGCTCGCCAGGGCAACGCACTGACGGGCATCAACCTGCTATCGTTTGCCGAAATCAACGAGAAAATATGGTCGGTGGGGGCTGATATTTTCATTCCGGCCGCCGCTTCGCGCCTCGTGACCAGAAGCCAAGTGGAACAGCTAGTGGCTGGGGGCCTCAAAGTGATTAGCTGCGGCGCCAACGTGCCGTTTGCCGACCCCGAAATTTTCTTCGGCCCCACCGGTGTCTTTGCCGATGAGCGCACGGCTGTCATTCCCGATTTCATTGCCAACTGCGGCATGGCCCGTGTGTTCGCCTACCTGATGGAAACCGGCGCCGAAATCACCGACCAAGCCATTTTTGCCGACACCTCGCGCATCATTGGCGCGGCTCTGGAGCGCACCCATGCCGAGAATGCGCAGCCCACCGGCATTGCGCAACGCTCGTTTGAGATGGCGCTGCGGCAGCTGGTGTAACCAGCAGTTGCTCGTAATCGGCTGCCATCCGGAGCACCGTGAAGGACCTTTTCACTGCTGAACAACTGTTGTTCTAGCGTGAGAAAGTCCTTCGCGGCGCGCTGGATGACAGCCGATATAGCGTCCTAACTCGCAGCATTTTTATTTGCTAACAATTTGATAACTTTGACGCCCTACTTTTGGTCGCCCCGCCTTCGGGGCGATTTTGTTTTTGTAGGAACTCCCACCTCGACAATATGTCTACTCTGAAAAAACCCAAAACCAGCAAAACCAAAATTGCTGACGACCTGCTGAATGCCGGCAGCGGCAAAACCATCAAGCAACCCAACGTCAACGACGACAAGCTCACTTCCATCACGGAGATGCGCCAGAGCACCCACGGCGAAAGCACCATGGCCCTGGAAGACGAGCAGCGCCTGCGCAAAGCCTTCGTGGACAAGGACTGGAACGAGATTAAAATTGCCGACAGCTGGCAGATTTTCAAGGTGATGGCCGAGTTTGTGGAGGGCTTCGAGAAGATGTCCAAAATCGGCCCCTGCGTGAGCATCTTCGGCTCGGCCCGTACCAAGCCCGAGAATCCCTACTACCAGATGGCCGAGGAAATTGCCTCGAAGCTGGTGCGTCACGGCTACGGCGTTATCACGGGTGGCGGCCCGGGCATTATGGAAGCCGGCAACAAGGGCGCCCGTGCCGAGGGCGGTAAGTCGGTGGGCCTCAACATTGAGCTGCCCTTCGAGCAAACCCACAACATCTACATCGACCAGGACAAGTGCATCGACTTCGACTACTTCTTTGTGCGCAAGGTGATGTTTGTGAAGTATGCGCAGGCTTTTGTGGGCATGCCCGGCGGCTTCGGCACGCTCGACGAGCTGTTTGAAGCCATGACGCTGATTCAGACCAAGAAAATCAGCCGCTTCCCCATCGTGCTGGTGGGCTCGGCCTACTGGAACGGCCTGTTCCAGTGGATTAAGGACGTGATGCTGCACGAAGAGCACAACATCTCGCCCGAGGACCTGAACCTGGTGCAGATTGTGGACGACGCCAGCGAAGCCGTGAAAATCATCGACGACTTCTACCACAAGTACCTGCTGTCGCCAAACTTCTAAACCGCCCCGGTTTAATCGTGTTGTCAGAAAGCCGCTTCTTCGGGAGCGGCTTTTTTGTGGCTAGTTTGCGCCGCCCCGCTGCCGTGTCTCCATGCAAAATACCGTCGTTGCCGCTGATTCTGATTTTGACTACCTCATAGTCGGGGGCGGCGCCGCAGGCCTCAGCCTGGCGTTCCACATTGCGCAGGAACCACGGTTGGCGACGAAAAGGGTACTGATTATTGAGCCAGAAGCCAAAGACCAGAACGACCGCACCTGGTCGTTCTGGACCGATGAACCCACGGTTTTTGATGGCGTTGTGACCCACGAATGGAGCCAGATAGCCTTTCGCAGCCCCGGCTTTGATAAGGTTATCAACCTCGGGCGCTACCGCTACAAAACCATCAACGGCCTGGATTACTACCACTTTGTGCGGCGTGCGCTGGCCGACAATCCGCAGTTCCGCTTTGAACAGGGCAGTGTGACGGCCCTGGAAAACACGGCATCAGGCGTGCGCGCCGCCACCGCCACCGGCAAATTCACTGCGCGCTATGGCTTCGATAGCCGCCCGCCGGACCTGGCGAAGCTGCAGCAGCCCGCGCGACACCGCTACCTGCTGCAGCACTTCGTGGGCTGGGAGGTGGAAACTGACGTGGATGTGTTCGACCCGATAACCATGGAATTCATGGATTTTCGCGGCGAGCAACACCATGAGGCACGATTTATCTATGTGCTGCCTTATGCACCACGCAAAGCGTTGGTGGAGTACACGTTGTTTTCAGAAAATGTGCTGCCAAAAGCAGAGTACGAGGCTGCTATTCGTGCCTATCTGACCGATACGCTGGGCTTGAAAAGCTTCCGTATAACAGCCGAGGAAATGGGGGCCATCCCGATGACGGACCACCCACTACCCGCTCGCGACGGGGCGCACATCATCAACCTCGGCACGCGCGGCGGGCGGGCCAAACCCAGTACCGGCTACGCCTTCAAGCGCATCCAGCAGCATTCGGCCCGGCTCGTGGCGGCCTTGGCCAGCACCGGCCACCCGCCGGTTGACGTGACTGGCGATAGATGGCAATTCCGGCTGTTCGACACGTTACTGCTTGATATTATGAAGCGGCATGGCGAGAGCACGCGCGACATTTTCCGGCAGCTATTTGAGCGCAACCCGGTGGAGCGCATCTTCCGCTTTCTGGACGAAACCACCTCGTGGGTCGATAATTTTCGCATCATGAATTCGGTGTCGCCATGGCCGTTTATGCGCTCTATTGTGCACGTGCTGCGCGGCCGGCCGGGCCAGCGCCACTAGCTGAGCCCGGGCCCTTCAGCAGTTCATTCAGCGCACCATGGGCGCTTGCTCCAGCCAATGACGCGCTTCCCGCACCGAGGCAGCGCTGATGGGCCGCAACTGCGGCTCGGGCTCCGACAAGTTCAACAGAAACCCCGTTAGCTCGGGCAGGTTGTCGAGGTCGTGGGTGCTGCAGAGCACGGTTTTGCCTTGCGTAGTGGCCCAGTCGTGCAGCAGATTGAAGACCTGGCGGCGGTAGTACACGTCGAGCTGCTGGGTGGGCTCATCGAGCAAGTATAGCTGGGCATCTTGCAAACTGAGCTGGGCCAGCCACACCAACTGCTGCTCGCCGCCCGATAGCTGGGTGAAGTCGCGCTTGGCCAGGTGCGCCATGCCTACGCAGGCCAGGGCCGCATCGGCCAGCGCATAGTCGGCCGGAGCGTAGGTGCTGAGCAAGCCCTGGTGGCGGTAGCGGCCCATCACCACCAGCTCGCGCACCGAGATGGCAAAGTCGATGCTGCCGCGCTGGGGCAAGTAGCCCAGCAGACCCGCGGAGGCCGCCCGCCTTATGCTGCGCACTTCCTGCCCCAACAGCTGCACGCTGCCTTGGTAGGGCAACTGGCCGGTAAGCACCCGAAACAAGGTGGTTTTGCCGCTGCCGTTGTGGCCTACCACCGCTACGAAAGCCGGGCCCGGCAGGCACAAAAAAAGGTTGCGGACCAGCACCCTGCCGGGGTAGCCCGCAACCAGATTTTGAATGTTGAGCGTTGAATGCTGAGTATTGAGTGACGGTTTGTTATTCATTAACAGGCCCGTATCAATCATTCAACATTCAATCCTTAACACTCAACATTATTAGTATTCGTCCTCGTTGAACATGAAGTCCTCCTTGGTGGGGTAGTCGGGCCACACTTCCTCAATGTTTTCGTAGGGCTGGCCGTCGTCTTCCAGGGCCTGGAGGTTTTCTACCACTTCCATGGGCGCACCCGAGCGGATGGAAAAGTCAATCAGTTCGTCTTTGGTGGCGGGCCAGGGGGCATCTTCCAGATAAGAAGCCAGTTCGAGTGTCCAATACATAGGGAGTCGGATAAAAAAAGGTTGGCGAAGGTAACGATTTCCGCTTAAGAAACAAGGTCCTAAACCGCGGCTTTTGCGACAACGCAAAAGCCCGACCAAAGTTAGCCAGCAGCCTGCGCCTGCTGGGTAAACAGCACAATCAAGTCGTTTTTCGTGCGGATTTTGCGCTCAAAGGACCGGATTTTGGTTTGCAGCATCTGCCGGAAGGCGTCGTTGGCAGCACTGGGGCTGAGCTTGTCGAGATTGTCGCGCAGGGCGGCCAGCTCGGTGTGGTCGTCCTTGAGCAGCTCGCGCAAGGTGTTGGCTCGAAAGCGGGCGCGCTCGGCCGGGGCGGTGGGCACGGGCTCGGTGGCCGCGCGCTTGCGCAGGTGGTACTCCAAGGCGCTGAGCTCGAATATCTTGTCGCAGGCCACCATGAAGCGCTGCCAGATGCGGTCCGACTCTTCGCCCCGCACGGTGCCCACCTGCTTCCATTCGGCTTGCAGGGCTTTGGCCTGGTGAATGGCTTCTTGGGGCGGCACCGCCATCAGGGCTTCGGCGCGCTCGGCGAGCGTGCGCTTGCGGGCTAGCAGTACTTCGGGCGTGGCGGCACTGCCGGCACCAGCGGCCTGCTGGGCGGCAATGTGCGCTTTCAGGCGCTCGAAGAAGTGGTTGTTGGCGGCGCGGAAGCGCGTCCAGAGTTCGGAAGCTTGCTTTTTGGGCAGGGTACCGTTTACCTCGCGCCACGCCTGTTGCAACTGCTTGAGCTGGCGCGAAGTGGTTTCGAACTGGTCGGAATTCTTTAAGTCTTCGGCTTGCTGGATGAGGTCGCGGTAACGGTTCTGCACCCGCGCCACCATGGCCTTCTTGTCGGACTGGAACGCCTTGCGCCGGTCGAAAAACTCCTGAATGGCCGCCTGGAAGCGCCGTTCGAGCTCGTCGGTCAGGTGCTTGTCTACGGGGCCGGTTTTGAGCCAACCCTGGCGCAGGTCCTTCACCTTTTCGCTGGCCGATACCCACTCCACGGTGTCGCGCAGGGCTTCGGCCTCCTGAATGAAGCTTTGCTTGGTGGCGAGGTTTTTCTCCCGGTTTTGGGCCACCGTCACGCCAATGGCTTCCTCGGCTTCGGTGAGGCGGCGGTGCAGGGCTTCAAAGTCGCCAAGGCCGTCGAAGGTGCGTAGCTGCTCTTTGAGGTGCAGGGCCTTCATCAGGAAGGAGCCTTTGTTTTCGCTGGCGTCCATTTTGGCCAGCAAGGCATCAATCTTGGCGGTCAGCGTCTCAAAGCGTTGGGCGAAATAGAGCAGCGCTGCTTCGTCCGTTTCTTTGACCAAGCCAATCTGGCGGGCGGGCTGGGCAAGCACGGGGCGCAGCCACACGCCTCCGGCTTCCACGTAGCCGTAGCGCTGGGCTTCGGCCAGCAAGTGGTCGGTTGATTCCATACTAAAAGTGTAAGCTCGTGGGTAGGAGTGCGAGGGTGGGCAGGAAGGTGAAAAAGAGGGAAGTGGCTGAAAAGGGAAAGGGAAGGGAATACAAGTTTACGCTAAAAACGTGATGATAAGATGTAGGGGCCGATAAACGAGGTCGAAACGCGGACCAATGCCCCGGGCGGCCTGGCACAAAGCCTGCAAAGCCCAGCGGCCGGCGCATGGCGCACAAGCCGCAGTTGTCGTTCTTTGCGGCTGCAATTCGTCCATTAGCCCCTCTCCGACTCCCATGAGCGACCAGACCATCATTTTCAGCATGGCCGGCGTGAGTAAGATTTACCCGCCCCAGAAGCAAGTTCTCAAAAATATCTATCTCTCGTTTTTCTACGGCGCCAAAATCGGCGTGCTGGGCCTCAACGGCTCGGGCAAATCGAGCCTGCTGAAAATCATTGCCGGCGTGGATAAGCAGTTTCAGGGCGAAGTGGTGTGGTCGCCGGGCTACTCGGTGGGCTACCTGGAGCAGGAACCCCAGCTCGACCCCACCAAAACCGTGCGCGAGGTGGTGGAAGAAGGCGCTGCCGAAACCGTGGCCCTGCTGAAGGAATACGACGAAATCAACGAAGCCTTCGGGGCTGAGGACGCCGATTTTGACAAGCTGCTCGAACGCCAGGGCAAGGTGCAGGAGCGCTTGGACCAGCTCGACGCCTGGAACCTGGACTCTAAGCTGGAGCGCGCCATGGACGCCCTGCGCACCCCGCCCGAAGAAGCCATTATCGGCACGCTTTCGGGGGGAGAGAAGCGCCGCGTGGCCCTGTGCCGCCTGCTGCTGCAGGAACCCGACGTGCTGCTGCTCGACGAACCCACCAACCACCTCGACGCCGAAAGCGTGTACTGGCTGGAGCAGCACTTGCAGCAGTACAAGGGCACGGTCATCGCCGTGACCCACGACCGGTACTTCCTCGACAACGTGGCCGGCTGGATTCTGGAGCTGGACCGCGGCTCGGGCATTCCGTGGAAGGGCAACTACAGCAGCTGGCTGGAGCAGAAAACCGCCCGCCTGGCCCAGGAGGAAAACCAGGAAAGCAAGCGCGCCAAAACCCTGCAGCGCGAGCTGGAATGGGTGCGCATGTCGCCCAAAGCCCGCCAGAGCAAAGGCAAGGCCCGCTTGGCTAACTACGACAAGCTGGCCAGCGAGGAAGCCAAAGACAAGGAACAGAAACTGGAGCTGTTCATTCCCGACGGCCCTCGCCTGGGCGCGCAGGTCATTGAGGCGGAGGGCATCACCAAGGCTTTCGGCGACAAGCTGCTGTTCGAGAACCTGAGCTTTGCACTGCCGCAGGGCGGTATTGTGGGCATCATCGGGCCCAACGGCGCTGGCAAAACCACGCTGTTCCGCCTCATCACCGAGCAGATGCAGCCCGACGCGGGCACCTTCGTGGTAGGCCCCACGGTGCAAACGGCCTACATCGACCAGCAGCACGACACGCTGGACCCCAGCAAGAGCGTGTTCGACGCCATCACGGGCGGCACCGAAACCATGCTGCTGGCCGGCCGGCCGGTGAACTCGCGCGCCTACGTGAGCAAGTTCAACTTCGGCGGTGGCGACCAGGAGAAGAAGGTAGCCATGCTCTCGGGCGGTGAGAAAAACCGTGTGCACCTGGCCATGACGCTGAAGCAAGGCGCCAACCTACTGCTGCTCGACGAGCCCACCAACGACCTGGACGTAAATGCCATTCGCGCCCTGGAAGACGCGCTGGAAAACTTCGCCGGCTGCGCCGTCATCATCTCGCACGACCGGTGGTTCCTAGACCGTCTGGCCACGCACATCTTGGCCTTCGAGGGCGACTCGGAAGTGGTGTGGTTCGAGGGCAATTTCTCCGATTATGAAGAGGCCAAGCGCAAGCGTTTGGGCGACGTAGAGCCGAAGCGCGTGCGGTATAAGAAGCTGGGATAATCAGCTTCAAAAGTCACAGCCCAAAGAAAAAGCCGCTCTGCTTGCAAGCAGAGCGGCTTTTTCTTTAGAAATAATGCGTGACGCTTAGTTACGCCGACTGCCACCCATGAAAATGCTCACGTAGTATAGCAGCGTTGCCAGCGAGCTGATAGCGGCTACCACATAGGTCATGGCGGCCCACCACAGGGCATCTTTGGCCATGGCGTGCTCCTGGGTGGTCACCACGCCGCGCTTGTCCATCCATGCCAAGGCTCGGCGCGAAGCGTCAAACTCCACGGGCAGGGTCACGAACGAGAAAAGCGTGGTAAGCGAAAACAGCGCAATGCCCACGCCCAGCGGAATCAGCGAGCGGTTAATCATGAATACGCCAGCGAGCAGAATCCACGGCATGTAGGTGGAAACGGCGCTGAGAGCCGGCACCATGGCCGAACGGAACTGCAGCATGGAGTAAGCGGTGGCGTGCTGCACGGCGTGGCCGCATTCGTGGGCGGCAATGGCGGCCGCAGCGGCGCTGCGCTCGGCGTATACGCCCTCGCTCAGGTTCACGGTCTTGTCGGTGGGGTTGTAGTGGTCGGTAAGGCTGCCGTCGGTGCTGATGATGCGCACGTCGGTGATGCCGTGGTCGGCCAGCATGAGCTCGGCAATCTGGGCGCCGGTCAAATTGGCATGCAGGCCCACTTGGGCGTATTGCTTGAACTTGCTGCGCAGACGCCACTGAATGCCGAAACTAACCAGCATCAGCAAAATCAACAGAAAATACATGGCTGAAAGAGAAAAAGGGTGAGTAACGCTAGGTAGTACGCAAAATGCGCTCCACGATGCGCGAAGTGCTGTAGCCCGGCACTAATGGCACGGTGAGCACCTTCCCGCCCCTGTTCAACACTAACTCGTGCCCCACAATTCCGTCGATGGCGTAGTCGTCGCCCTTCACCAGCACGTCGGGCTGCACCAGTTCGATGAGGGCCAGTGGCGTAGGTTCGCCAAAGAGCACCACGGCATCTACAAACGCCAGCGCCGCTAGGATGCGGGCCCGCGCGTCCTCGTCCTGAATGGGCCGGCCGGGCTTGAGCGCGCCCACGGAGGTATCGGTGTTGAGGCCGACCACTAGGGCATCGCCCAAGTGCCGGGCCTGCTCTAGGTAGTCGACGTGGCCGAGGTGCAGCAGGTCGAAGCAGCCGTTGGTGAACACCACTTTGCGACCCTGCTCACGCCATCCGGCCACGGTAGCGGGCAACTGTTCCCGGCTCAGAATTTTATCTTTCGTCCACATATGCTAGTGGGTTCGTGGATTATTGGATAGGTGGATTAACAGCAAATGGAATGGCAGGGATAGCAGGCAGGGCGTATGATTTCGCTACCGCTCTAATCCACCATCCTGCTAATCCACTCACTCACTGGTAAGTGGCTCGTCAGCAAGAGCTTCGGCTTCGGTCAGCACGTTGCCTTTGTCGGCGGCGGCCACCGCGATGAAGCTAATGCCGCCCATGAGCACTACTAGTAACGTTTGGGCACCGTGTACGACCAGCGCATATGCAATACCGGCCTCCTTGCTCACTCCATACACGATGAGCACACCTTGCACCAACACGTGAAACGGCCCGATGCCGCCCGCCACGGGCGCCGCCATGCCAAACGCCCCAAATGTTAACACGGCCAAGCCGGCGCGCATATCGAGGTTATAGGTCTCAGGGAAGCAAAAGAAGGCTAGGTAGTCCATCAGGTAGTAGACCAGCCAAGTGAAAAACGTGTGGAAAAGAAATAACCATTTGTTTTCCAGCTTCAGCACGCTGAATACGCCCGCCAGCAAACCTTTCACAAACAGCACGGCCTTATTGAAAAACGCATTCTGCCGCAGCCGCTCTAGGTTGCGAAACAGCGCAAAGCCCGCTGCCACCAGCAGCACAATGGCCACCACCGCCGCAATGGCTAGCGGCAACGGATTGCGGGCCAGTGAGTCGTAGCGCCCACCCAGTATTTCCTGGGTCACAAATTTCCAGAAGGTCTGAAAATCCAGCAGCAGCAGGCTGCTCAGCAAACCCAGCAGCACCACCACGTCAATCACACGCTCTGTTACCACTGTGCCAATGGCCACCTGCACCGGCACGCCGCTGGTGCGCCGCAGCACCGAGCACCGGATGACTTCGCCCATGCGCGGCAGCACCAAATTAGCCAAGTAGCCCACCATCATAGCGTGATACACGGGCCAGTAAGGCGCCGGCGTCTGCGAAGCCTTGAGCTGCATCTGCCAGCGGTAGGCCCGGCTGAAATACCCCAACACCGAAAGCGACAAGGTAACGGCCAGCCAGAAATAGTTGGCCGTGGCAATGTAGTGGCCAATGCGCGACAGGTCCTGCCCCCGCACTGCATACCACATTAGCGCGCCCGAAATGCTCAGCAGCAGCGCGTATTTAAGAACCGTGAAAACCGTTTTCAATGAGAAAGTCGAATGAGCGAGAAAGAACGCCAGCCAGAAAATTCCTGCAAAGGTAAAACGTCTTGCGCCCCGCTCCCTGTCACTCCACTGCCGCTACTCTACCACCACGTTGTCAATCAGGCGCACGCCGCCCAGGTGAGCCGCCAGGCAAAGCACCACGGCCCGGCCAGGAGCGTAAACATCGAGCGGCTGCAGGGTTTCGGCGTCGGCCACTTCCACGTATTCGGGCGTTAGCAGCGGCTCGGCAGCCAGAGTCGCGTCGGCCGCGGCTTTTACCTGGGCAGGAGGCACACCTTGGCGTACCTGGGCGGCGGCAGCTTCCAGCACCTGGTGCAGCAGCGGCGCCACGGCGCGGGCCGGGGCGTCGAGGCGGCAGTTGCGCGAGGACATGGCCAGCCCGTCGGCTTCGCGGATGGTGGGGCACGTCACAATTTCCAGGTCAAACGACAAATCGGCCACCAACTGCCGGATGATGGCCACCTGCTGCCAGTCCTTCTGCCCAAAAAATGCTTGGTGGGGCCGCGCCATGTGAAATAATTTACTCACCACGGTGGCCACACCGTTGAAATGACCGGGCCGGTGCGCGCCTTCCATCACCCGCTCCAGGTCACCGAAGTCGAATCGCAGGACTGTGGGGCGGGGGTACATTTCCTCCACCGAGGGCGTGAACAGGGCCGTGCAACCGGCCGGGGCCAGCAGGGCTGCGTCGGCCTCGGGCACCCGCGGGTAGAGGCGAAAATCTTCGGCGTTGTTGAACTGCGTGGGGTTGACGAAAATGCTGGCTACCACCACGTTGCATTGGGCTCGGGCGGCCTGCACCAGCTGCAGGTGGCCGTCGTGAAGGGCACCCATGGTGGGTACCAGGCCCACGCGTTGTCCGGCCCGACGGGCGGTTTCGGTGTAGGCATGCAACGCGGCGGCGGTGGTCAGTATCTGCATAGAGAAGGGAGGCGGTGGGCAGGGCCCTGGGGGGTTCTGTATTGATTTTCCGCTCAAAATTGTTTAATTTTGTGCACCCATAGTATGGCCTTGTCCCATTCTCTTCAATAATTCCTTATGTCGAAGCTACGAATCCTTTACGCGGCCACCGAAATCGACCCGTTTCTGCAGACTACGAAAGTAGCTGAAATGCTCCGGCGCCTACCCGCCAGCATGCAAGAAATGGGCTGCGAAATTCGCATTTTTGTGCCTCGTTTCGGCATCATCAACGAACGCAAAAACCGGCTGCACGAAGTGGTGCGCCTCTCCGGCATCAACATTGCCGTGGGCGACGACGAAAAGCCGCTGGTTATCAAAGTAGCTTCTATCCCGACGGCCAAGCTGCAGGTTTATTTCATCGATAACGAAGACTATTTCCACCGCAAGTCGGCACTGGTCGACAAAAACGACAAGTTCTACGCCGACAACGACGAGCGCGCCATCTTTTTCTGCAAGGGCGTGCTCGAAACGGTGAAGAAACTGGGCTGGTCGCCCAACATCGTGCACTGCTCCGACTGGATGACTGGTTTGATTCCGCTGTATCTGAAAACGACCTACAAGAAGGACCCGGTGTTCAAAGACGCCAAGTCGGTGTTCTCGATTTACAACAACGAGTTCAACGACAAATTTGAGGGTAACATCCTGGAGAAAGCGAAGATGCTCGACATCGACGACCAGATGCTGGCCTCGCTGAAGTCGGCTGATTTCAGCGGCTTCATCAAAATGGGCATGGAGTATGCCGACACCGTGGTCCGGTCCGATGAGGACTTCAGCGAAAACATGAACGGCATGTTCCACGAATACGCCCTAAACCACAAGCTCAGCCAGGTAGCCACCGATGAAAACCTGCACTCTTCTTACCTAGCGCTGTACAATGAATTGGCTAACTAGCCGCTGTGCGCCCCTTGTAGCGGTGGCCGCCCTGGCGGCGCTCACCGGCTGCGACAAGGGCACCGACCTGAACGTGGACTTGCCGGAAACCACGGCCGTTAACACTTCTTACAAAGACATTCAGTTGGAGGTGGCCACCGTGCGCCTCTCGCCGATACAAACCCTGAAAGCCGACCATTTCATGGTGGGCCGCCTGGCCGACAACGTGGCCGGCACCACCACGGCCGGCTTCTATTCCAACGTGCTCGACGCGAGCGGCGTCAACACCATCGTGACTGCCAGCGGCGGCGTTCCAACCGATTCGTTGCCGGCGGGCCTGCCCAATGTCCGGCTCGACTCGGTGGTGCTGGTGGCGGGCTTCGACCGCGTGTACGGCAGCACGGCCGCCCCGGTGCGGTTTGATGTATTCAAGCTGACAGCCCCGCTCGACGAGCGGCAAGCTGGCTACGACAGCAGCAACCCCGTGGCGCTCGACCCGACGCCGCTGGGCCAAAACCTGACCAGCCGCCTCGACCGCACGCAAGTGCAGGTGGTGACGGCGGCCGTGGCGGCGACATCGACCACGGCCGGGACACCGGCGGTAACGGCCACCGTGCCCGACCCCACGGTCCGGCTGCTCCTGCAGCGCACGGCGGTGCCCGCTAGTGGAACCCGGCCGGCTGTGTCCGGCGTGGCCTCGCCGTTTGCCACCGACTTGTTTGCCGACCTCAACACTCCTGGTTTCTCACAGGCTCGGCTCGACGCGAAGTTGAAAGGCATCGCTGTGCTGCCCAACGCCAACCATACGGGCAGCCTGGTGAGCTTCACCAAGGGCTATAAGTCGCGCATGGTGGTCTACTACCACGCTGCGGACACCCTGAAGCGCGTTTATTCCATTTATTTCGGCCCTACCTACAGTGGCATGGGGCTCACCTCCTCGCGCGACCCCCGCTATTACACCACCATCAGCAACGTGTTGCCGCCGCCGCTGGCGGCGCTGGCGGCGCCGTCTGGAGCCGTGTCGGCAGCAGCGCTAAGCGGCACCAGTTATGCGCAGGAAGGCACAGGCTTGAGCCCGCGCATCACCCTGCAACCGCGCATCACCCTGAAGTACCTGACACAATCGGATGATACCAGCGGGGTAGTTATTAACCGGGCCGAGTTGCTGGTACCTATCAAGCCTTATACCAATGTGTTGTATACTAACCCCGCTCAGCTATATGCCGTGGAGGTGGATGCAAATAATGCGATTTTGCAGCGTACGGTAAACTTTTTGTCCGTAGACCGGGTAGTGCAAGCCGACGGTCAAAACCCCGTGGGCACAGGCTATCCGGCCACGGGGCCGCTTGCCAACGCGACCGGGCAGTCTTCCTACACCATTCCTATTACCTCATTCCTGCAAAACTATTTCTATAGCGCCCCGGCTACGAAGGCAAAGTACTTGGTGCTGACGCCCAACATCCGTACCCAGAGCAACCTCTCGCTGAATCGGGCGGCGCTGGATGCTAACAACATTCGCTTGCGCGTGTACTACTCGCGGCAGCGGTAACGTAACGCTGCCCCGCGGGGCAGAGCCAGCGAAAGTTTCTGGCCATTTTTGCTTTTCTTTTTTTCGAATTTAACCCATCCTGCCATGTGCGGCATTGTTGCTTACCTGGGCCATCGCGAGGCCTGCCCCATCATTCTCAAAGGCCTGCACCGCCTCGAATACCGCGGTTACGATTCTGCCGGCGTGGCGCTGCTCAACGGCGACCTTAATGTGTACAAGAAAAAGGGCAAGGTGAGCGACCTGGAGGCCTATATTGCCGAGAAGGATACGCACGCCACTGTGGGCATGGGCCACACCCGCTGGGCCACCCACGGTGAGCCCAACGACGAAAACGCCCACCCGCACTACTCCACGTCGGAGCGCATTGCCATCATTCACAACGGTATCATTGAGAACTACGCGGCGCTGAAAAAGCACTTGCAGCAGCAGGGCCACGTGTTCCACTCCGACACAGACACGGAAGTTTTCGTAAACCTGATTGAGGAGATTCAGAAGCAGAATAGCTGCTCGCTGGAAGAGGCCGTGCGCTTGGCCCTGCACGAAGTAGTGGGCGCCTACGCTATTGTGGTGCTCAGCAAGGATGCCCCCAACCAACTCATCGCCGCCCGCAAAGGCTCGCCGATGGTGATTGGCATTGGCGACGGTGAGTTCTTCATTGCTTCCGATGCTACGCCCATTATCGAGTATACCAACGAGGTGGTGTATGTGAACGACTACGAAATCGTGATGATTCGCGACGGGCAGTTGAACATCCGGACGAAGGAAGATGTGAGCCAGACGCCCTACATCCAGAAGCTAGAGTTGGAGCTGGACAGCATCGAGAAAGGCGGCTACCCGCACTTCATGCTGAAGGAAATTTTCGAGCAGCCGCGCTCCATCCTCGACTCCATGCGCGGTCGTCTGGAGCTGGAAGCCAGCCACCTGAACATGGGCGGCATCCGGGCCTACGAGCAAAAGTTTGTGAATGCACAGCGCATCATCATCGTGGCTTGCGGCACGAGCTGGCACGCCGGCCTTGTGGCCGAGTACCTGATTGAAGACCTGGCCCGCATTCCGGTGGAAGTAGAATACGCCTCGGAATTCCGCTACCGCAACCCCATCATCACGGAGCGCGACATCGTAATTGCCATCTCGCAGAGCGGTGAGACAGCCGATACGCTGGCCGCCATTGAGTTGGCAAAGAGCAAGGGCGCGACCATTTTCGGCATCTGCAACGTGGTGGGCAGTAGCATTGCCCGCGCCACCGACGCCGGCGCCTACACCCACGCCGGCCCCGAAATCGGGGTGGCTTCCACCAAAGCCTTCACGGCCCAGGTGACGGTGCTCACGCTGCTGGCCATGATTATGGGCCAGAAGCGCGGCACCCTCACCGACACCAAGCTGCGCGAGCTGATGGTGGAGCTGGACACCATTCCGGCCAAGGTGACCAAGGCGCTGGAGCTGGATACCGAAATTCGCGCCATTGCCGAGATTTTCAAGGACGCTTCTAACTTCCTGTACCTGGGCCGCGGCTATAACTTCCCGGTGGCACTGGAAGGCGCGCTGAAGCTTAAGGAAATCAGCTACATCCACGCCGAGGGCTACCCGGCCGCTGAGATGAAACACGGCCCTATCGCCCTCATCGACGAGAACATGCCGATGGTGGTCATTGCCACCCGCGACAGCTCCTACGAGAAGGTAGTGAGCAACATTCAGGAAGTGAAGGCCCGCAAAGGCCGCATCATCGCGGTGGTGAGCGAAGGCGACAAAGTGATTCCGGCCATGGCCGAATTCGTAATTGAAGTGCCTCACACCAGCGAAGTACTGATGCCGCTGGTGTCGGTGATTCCGCTGCAGCTGTTGAGCTACCACATTGCCGTGCTGCGCGGCTGCAACGTGGACCAGCCCCGCAACCTCGCCAAATCGGTAACGGTAGAATAGTTGTTTGAGAATTGGCAGGCTTTAAAGCCCGCTCATGAGAAGCCGCTTCTGGAAACAGGGGCGGCTTTTCGCGTTATTTGCGGCCCTGAATCCACCAACCCGCAAACTCACCAATCCACCAACCATGGCTCATCAGATTATTCTCACCGACCAGGCCCCGGCCCCCATTGGCCCTTACTCGCAAGCCGTGAAGGCCGGCAACACCGTGTACGTTTCGGGTCAGATTCCGCTGGACGCCAGCGGCCAGCTCGTGCCCGGCGACATCACGGCCCAAACCCACCAAGTGCTGAAAAACCTGACGGCTATTCTGGCTGCTGCCGGCCTCACGCTGGCCGACGTGGTGAAGTGCAGCATTTTCGTGAAAAACCTCGGCGATTTCGCCACCATCAACCAGGTGTACGGCTCGTATTTTGACGAAGCCACCGCCCCGGCCCGCGAAACGGTGGAAGTAGCCCGCCTGCCGCGCGACGTGCAAGTGGAGATTTCGTGCATCGCCGTGGGCGCATAATATCCGGCTGGCGTGGGCGTTGGGAGTGCCTCATTCCCAATCTTTAAACCCCGCTTTGCATGAAAGAACTTGGACTCGGCTTGCTCATCATTGGGCTTATTTCACTTGTGCTGCCATTGATTAACCCCAACCTACACTACGTTTTCCTCACCTGGATAGAACAGTGGGGGTCCGCCGTAGCCTGGGCCATTCGCGGTAGCATCGCGCTGCTGGGCTTGGTGCTTTGGCTGGGTTTTAAGAACCGAGACTAGCCCTGGAAGCCGCCGCAGCCGGAAAGCTCGGCATTAACGCCAGGGTAAATAGCCGCGTAGGAAAAGCCTGTCCGCAACCGTTGCGGGCGGGCTTTTTGATTATTCAGCTATGGCAACGCCCCTTCCCACCCATCGCCTTGGCTCAGCCACCGACCTCGAACCGCTGCTGGCCGCCATTGGCGAGGCCCGCGTGGTGTTGCTGGGCGAAGCCTCGCACGGCACGCACGAGTACTACACCTGGCGCACGGCGCTCAGCAAACGCTTGATTCGGGAAAAGGGGTTTTCCTTCATCGCCGTGGAGGGCGACTGGCCGGATTGCTTTGAAGTGAATGCGGCCATCAAGCAAGACGCTGCCACCTACGGTTCGGCGGCGCAGTTGCTCCAAACCTTCAACCGCTGGCCCACCTGGATGTGGGGCAACTGGGAGGTGGCAGCCCTCACGGAATGGCTGCACGGCCACAACCTGAAGCAGCCCGCCGAGCGCCGGGTGGGCTTCTACGGATTGGATGTGTATAGCCTCTGGGAATCGTTGCAGGAAGTGCTGCACTACGCCGAGCAGCAGGGCGACGGCGCCATGGCCGCCGCCCGCCAGGCCTTCGGTTGCTTCGAACCTTACAGCTCCGACCCGCAGGAATACGCCCGCGCCGTGGCTTTTGTATCCGAAGACTGCCACGACGAAGTGAACGGGTTGTTGCGCACCCTGCGCCGCCAGGCGGCCACACGTACCTATGCCACGCTGTCGGAGCGCGAGCAAGCCTTTGCGGCCGAGCAAAACGCGCTGGTGGCCGTGAATGCTGAGCGCTACTACAAGGCCATGTTGCGCGGCGGCGGAGCCTCCTGGAACGTGCGCGACGAGCACATGATGGAAACCCTTACCCGCCTGTTCAACCTACACGGCCCCGACAGTAAGGCCATTGTGTGGGCCCACAACACGCACATCGGCGACGCGCGCTATACCGACATGCGGCGCGAAGACATGGTAAACATCGGCCAGCTGGCCCGCGAGCAGTTGGGCAGGGAGAACGTGTTCAGCGTGGGTTTTGGCTCCTACCAGGGCAGCGTGATTGCGGGCAAGGAATGGGGGGCGCTGTGGGAAAGTATGACAGTGCCCACGGCCACGCGCAACTCTTGGGAAGCCCTGCTGCACAACCAGCTGGGAGGCGAGAATGCACTGCTATTTTCAAACGAAATCAGAACTGATGCCCGGTTGGCGAAGTCACTGGGCCACCGGGCCATTGGGGTGGTATATCGGCCGCAGTTCGAGCAGTTTGGCAACTACGTGCCTTCCCTCCTGCCCGACCGCTACGACGCTTTTGTGTTTATCGACCGCACGCACGCCCTGCACCCGCTGGTTATTAAAGGCAATGAGCACACCCTACCCGACCTGTACCCGTGGGGCGAGTGAGGCTGGGTGGTCTTTGTGCTACTGCCCTTCCACTTACCTTTGCAGCGCGTTCCGAACCTCGGGGCGCGCTTTTCATTTGTTATGGCTGAAAGAGAAGTTCGGGTGCGTTTCGCGCCCTCCCCCACCGGCCCGCTGCACATTGGCGGCGTGCGCACGGCCCTTTATAACTACCTGCTGGCCCGCAAGCTGGGTGGCAAGATGCTGCTTCGTATCGAAGACACCGACCAGAACCGCTTCGTGCCCGGCGCCGAGGAGTACATCCTGGAAGCCCTGGCCTGGTGCGGCATTCAAATTGACGAAGGGGTGGGCGTAGGCGGCCCCCATGCCCCCTATAAGCAGAGCGAGCGTAAGCCCATGTACAAGCAGTACGCCGACCAGCTCATTGCCGATGGCTACGCTTACTACGCCTTCGACTCGGCCGAGGAACTGGACGCCATGCGCGCCCGCCTGCAGGCCGCTAAGGTTCCCAACCCGCAGTACAACTCCATCACCCGCGCCCAGATGCGCAACTCCCTCACCCTGCCCGAGGACGAGGTGAAGCAACTGCTCGACAGCGGCGCGCCCTACGTGATTCGCCTGAAGGTGCCCCGCAAGGAGGAAGTCCGCTTCCAGGACCTGATTCGTGGCTGGGTAGTGGTGCACTCTTCAGCCATTGATGACAAGGTGCTGATGAAGTCGGACGGCATGCCGACTTACCACCTGGCCAACATCGTGGACGACCACCTGATGGAAATCTCGCACGTCATCCGGGGCGAGGAGTGGCTGCCCTCGGCGCCGCTGCACGTGCTGCTCTACCGCTACCTGGGCTGGGAGAAAACCATGCCGCAGTTTGCCCACTTGCCCCTGCTGCTTAAGCCTGACGGCACCGGCAAGCTCAGCAAGCGCGACGGCGACCGCCTTGGTTTCCCGGTGTTTCCGCTGGAGTGGCACGGCATCGACGGTGACACCGGCGAGCCCACCGTGAGCCGCGGCTACCGCGAAGACGGCTACCTGCCCGAGGCCTTGGTGAACTTCCTGGCCTTCTTGGGCTGGAACCCGGGCACGCAGCAGGAAATTTTCTCGATGGACGAACTGATTCAGGCCTTCTCGATTGAGCGCGTGAGCAAGTCGCCGGCCAAGTTCGACCAGAACAAGGTGAAGTGGTTCAACGAGCACTACCTGCGCGCCAAGTCCAACGCCGAGCTGGCGCCTTACCTGCTCACGGCTCTGCAGGAGCACGGCATCGATTGCTCGCCAGAGAAAGCCGAGCAGATTGTGGGCGTGATGAAGGAGCGCGTGAGCTTCCCGCAGGACTTCTGGCAGGAAGCCAAGTATTTCTTCCAGGCCCCCACCGAGTATGACGAGGCCGTTGTCAGCAAGAAGTGGAACGCCCAGGTGGCCACCGCCCTCACGGCCTACGCCGATGGCCTGCCCGCCAACTCGGAGCCCAGCGCCAACGCCGAAGTGCTGAAAAGCATCTTTAACCAGACCGTGGAGGCCCAGGGCATGAAGCCTGGCCAGGTGCTGCAGGCCCTGCGCGTGGCCGTGACCGGCGCCGCCGCTGGCCCCGATCTGTTCGAAACCCTGGCCATTCTGGGCTCGGGCGAAGTGGCCGAACGCCTGCGCAAGGCCGTGGCTATGCTGCCGGCCGCAGCCTAGCCACGGCCGGTTGCTCCGGAAACTGCAATGATTCTATCTGGCCCCAACGGGCACAAAAAAGGCGGCCCGATGGGGCCGCCTTTTTTGTGCAGGAGTTTTACCCCACCAGGCGAATTCGCGTAAAGCAAGCAAAGCATCTGCCTTATCCTTTTTCGTCATGGCCAAGAAACCCGTCAAGCCCAAGAAAACCGCCGCCGACCCGAATAAAAAAGCCCGCGTCCACAAGGAGTTGGAGGGCTTCGAGATTGGCGTGAACCCGTTGGGCGAAATCACCTCCAATTACAGCATCGAGCAAATCAACCAGTTTCTGGGACGCCACGTGCGCGACAAGAAGCTGGTCGACCGCGCCGGGCAATTCGGCGAAAAGCCCGGCCCCGACGAGTCGGAAGACGAGGCCTTCCCCATTGCCGATGCCGAGCACAACCCCGAGCCGGAAGAATCGGACGAGGACTTCATGCGCCGCACCAGCCGCGAGGCCAAGCGCAAGAAAACGGTGGACGACCCCGACAAGGAAGTGGCCGAAACCCGCAGCGAACTGCCAGACGACGAATAGCCGCCCTGGCTACAGCGTGTTGGTGGTGCCGGTGCGCAGGCCCTTCTCGTAGGTTTCTACCTTCAGCAACTGCCCGTTCTGGTAGGTTTCGTGGCGCGTGGTTTTGTTGCCTTCGTAGATATCGACCTGGGTGAGCTGGCCGTCTTCGTATTTCTCGGCGCGCGTGATGGTGCCGTCGAGGTAGGTTTGCACGTCCGTCACCTGGCCGGTGGGGTTGTAGCTCGTCCAGGTGCCGTACCAGAAGAAACGCGGGGCCCGGCCTTTGCCCGTCACCCACTGGGCAGTGCCCTTGCGAGCCACCTGGCCGTCTGGGTGCCAGTAAGTGACGTCGCACAGCCCGTCCTTTCGGTAGGTTTCAGTGCGGTCGAGCTGGCCGATGGGGTTGTAGTAATTGAAGGTGCGCACGGGCCGGCCGTGGCGGTAGCGGCCGGTGGTGAAGGGCTGCTTTTTGTAATCGTCGTAGTAGGTGCGCCAGCGGCCGTTTTCCAGCCCGTGGCGGTCAAAATGATTGGGGCGCCAGAAGCCGCGCCGACCAGCTTGGGACGAAGAGTGAGAGCTGGCGCAAGCGCCCAGAAGCGCTGTGAGGCAGCACAGAAGCAGAAAGCGGGAAAGGCGCATAAACAGAAGTGGTTAACTGTAACTATAAATTTAGTTACAGCTTTCCACTAACGCAAGCGCTGCAAAATATTGTTGCCCCACGCCCAAAGTTTTTGACGCTGATTCGGGCCTGCTCCTATCTTTGGCCGCACCAACCTTTTCTTTCTGCGCCATGCACTCTCACGACGTCGATTACCGCATTCTTGGGTCCGATATTCAGGTTCTGGAAATTGAACTGGACCCCAACGAAACCGTCATTGCCGAAGCCGGGGCCATGGTGTACATGGAAGAAGGCATTGCCTTCGAAACCAAAATGGGCGACGGCTCGGAGCCCGAGCAGGGCTTTATGGGCAAGCTGTTTTCGGCCGGCACCCGCCTTATCACCGGCGAGTCGTTGTTTCTCACGCACTTCACGCACCGCGGCGGCTACGGCAAAAGTCGGGTGGCGTTTTCGGCGCCCTACCCCGGCACCATCATCCCCGTGAACCTGGAGGATATGCCCAACGGCCTCATTGTGCAGAAAGACGGCTTCCTGGCCGCGGCCCGCGGCACCAAAATCAGCCTGCACTTCAACCAGAAATTCGGAGCCGGCCTGTTTGGCGGCGAAGGCTTCATTCTGCAAAAGCTGACCGGCGACGGCAAAGCCTTTGTGCACGCCGGCGGCACTATCATCGAGAAACGGCTCAACAACGAGCTACTGCGCGTAGACACAGGCTGCGTGGTGGCCTTCGAGCCCAGCATCGATTTCAGCGTGGCCCGGGCCGGTGGCCTCAAGTCGATGATATTTGGCGGCGAGGGACTGTTGCTGGCCACCCTGCGCGGCACCGGCCGCGTGTGGTTGCAATCGATGCCCGTTAAAAAGCTTATCCAGGCTTTGGCCCCTACCGGCGGCAATGCTCAGAAAGAAAGCGGCTCGGTGCTGGGCGGCCTGCTCGGCGGCATCCTCGACGAGTAAAGCGCGCTGCTTTAAGACCGTGCACCAAGCCTGCCTAGATGGCAGTCTCGCTCATTCCCCGAACCGCACAGATGACGGCTACCACAATCAAAGCCCCAATGGCTATGCCGACGCGCAATAAAAACTTGTAGTCATTGTTCTCGTCGTATTTACGGCGGTCGCGCTCACGACGCTGGCTACGAGTTTTATAAGGCCGCTTATAGGCCGATTTGCGGCTTGCAGGAATTTGGGTAAGAGTGGACATAAGTAGGAATATTAAGGTAATATTACTACATATCCTTGAATTCCGCTAATTGGTTAATTCAGGATTCTGTGAAAAATCTGTTTCCTGCGGGCAAACGGCTTTTTTTACTCGAATAAATTTCAGTTAAGATTCAGCAATAGCTCTTTAGGGTACCTGGCCTACTAGCTGCGCAGCCGTTTGCAGCACGGCATCCAGCACGTCGCGGGAGTTGAGCAAACGCGGCACTTTGTGCTGGCCGCCCAGCTTGCCTTGCCCGGCCAGCCAGGCCTCGAAGGTGCCGGCGGGCACGGCGTGCACACGGGGCGGCGCCAGGGCCAGGCTGCGGTGGCGCTTGGCCGCGTAATCGGAGTTCAATTCGCTCAGCTTAGCGTCGAGCACGGCCCCGAAATGGGCCAGGTCGGGCCGGGCGGCTGAGGCAAATTCCACAGCCCACTCGTGCCCCCCGCGCGAGGCGGCGTTGTCGGCCGCGAACCACACGGGCGCCGCCGTGAAGTCGCGCACGGCCACGCCCGTGGCCTGGCTAGCGGCAGCCACGGCGGCTTCGGCATTTTCGATGACAACTTCTTCGCCAAAGGCATTGAGGAAGTGCTTGGTGCGCCCCGTGATGCGCACCCGGTAGGGCGCCCGCGAGGTGAAGCGCACGGTGTCGCCCACCAGGTAGCGCCACAGGCCCGCATTGGTACTGATGACTAAGGCGTAAGGCCGGTTCAGCTCTACTTCGGCCAGCGGAATGGGCCGCGGGTCGGGGGCGTCCCACTGGTCGGCGGGTAGGAATTCGTAGTAGATGCCGTGGTCGAGCAGCAGCAGCAGGTCTTCGCTATCGGGCTGGTCTTGCAGGGCAAAGTAGCCTTCTGAGGCGTTGTAAATTTCGAGGTAGCGCATGCGCGCATCGGGAATCAGCTGGCGGAACAGTTCGCGGTAGGGCCCAAAGGCCACCGCCCCGTGCAGAAACAGCCGCAGCTGCGGCCACACCTGCGTGATGTGCTCGGCCCCGGCCAGGGCCACCACGCGGCGCAGCAGCACCACCATCCAGGTGGGCACGCCGGCCAGCACGCGCACATCCTGGCGTAGCACGTGCTGCGCGATTCGCTCGATTTTCTCTTCCCACTCGCTCAGCAGCGCCAGGGGCAGCGGCGGCGTGCGCAGCCCCTCGGCCCAGCCCGGCAGCTGTGCCATGATGACGGCCGACACGTCGCCCACCTGCGAGGCCGGTTCCTGCGGCCGAAACGGGTTGGGCCCGTGCGCTCCGCCCAGCGACAGGGTTTTGCCGGCCAGCAGCCGCTCCTGGGGGTAGAAGTGCGTGCTTAGGGCCAGCATGTCGCGTCCGGCGCGGTAGTGGCATTCCTGCAGTGCCTCCGGCGTGACGGGGATGTACTTGCTGCGGGCATTGGTGGTGCCGCTGCTCTTGGCAAACCAGAGCGGGCAGCCGGGCCACAGCACGTCGGGCTGCCCGCGCAATACTTTTTCCAGCTCCGGGTAGAGCTGCTCGTAGGTGCTCACCGGCACGCGGCGGCCAAACTCGGCCGCCGACAGCTGCTCGCGGTAGCCGTAGCGCCGGCCCCACTCAGTGCCTTGGGCGCGGCGCAGCAGGTGGGCCAGCAGCCGCGCCTGCAGCACATCGGGCTGCTCTTGCACGCGGGTTATCCGCGGCAGGCTGCTCCACTGAACGGCACGGGCGAGTAGCTGGTCGAGCATCCGTTGAATGTGAAAATGAGACGATATGGAAATGCGAAAATGGAAAGAGTTTTGAAAGCGTCTCGTTTCCAAGCGGGCTTTCCGCCTTTTCCGCATCTAGTACATCTTCACATCCTGCACATTTTCACATTCTAAAGCTAGATGTTGCGCTTGAGCTCGAAGTTTTTGCCCAGGTACACGCGGCGCACGGTTTCGTCGCTGGCCAGGTCTTCGGCGGTGCCTGCTTTCAGCAGCTTGCCTTCAAAGAGCAGGTAGGCGCGGTCCACGATGCTAAGGGTGGAGTTCACATCGTGGTCGGTGATGAGCACGCCGATGCCGCGGTGCTTGAGCTTGGCCACGATGCCCTGGATTTCTTCGGTGGCGATGGGGTCGACGCCGGCAAAGGGCTCGTCGAGGAGCACAAACTTGGGGTCGACGGCCAGGGCACGGGCTATTTCGGTGCGGCGCCGCTCGCCGCCGCTCAGCACCTTGCCCAGGTTTTTGCGCACGTGGCCCAGGCTGAACTCATCGAGCAGTTCTTCTACCTTGGCCTGGCGGGCCTCCTTTTTCATGCTGGTCATTTCGAGCACGGCCATGATGTTTTCTTCCACGCTCAGGTCGCGAAACACGCTGGCTTCCTGGGCCAGGTAGCCCACGCCCAGCCGGGCCCGCTGGTAGATGGGCATGGTGGTGATTTCGGTGGTATCCAGGAAGATGCGGCCGCTGTTGGGCTTCACCATGCCCACCATCATGTAGAAGCAGGTGGTTTTGCCGGCGCCGTTAGGCCCGAGCAGGCCCACGATTTCACCCTGCTCAACGGTCACCGACATGTCGTTGACGACGGTGCGGGCCTTGTATTTTTTGATGAGATGGTCGGCGCGAAGAATCATGCAA
This sequence comes from Hymenobacter properus, assembly GCF_015694735.1. Classification (GTDB taxonomy): domain Bacteria; phylum Bacteroidota; class Bacteroidia; order Cytophagales; family Hymenobacteraceae; genus Hymenobacter; species Hymenobacter properus. Next base: position 700,096 of record NZ_JADQDP010000003.1, read on the forward strand.
GCAAAGGTACGGGCGAAGGCGACGGGAAGATTAGTAGCCTTTCAACGATGGAAAGCAATTAAATATGCGGCTTGCCGAACAGTTGGGTTGATTTTTTGCGCTACTTTTAACCCTTGTAAACAACCCCACCCCAAATCTTTATTTTATATGACGGTTAAAAGACTACTCCTCGCGGGGGGCGCGCTGCTGGTCGGCACGTCGGCTGCCTCTGCCAGCGGCTTTCAAGTGAACCTCAACGGGCAGAAAAACAACGGCATGGGCGGCGTGGGCGTAGCCCTGACGCTCGACCAGGCTGCCATGTTCTACAACCCCGGTGCCCTGGCCATGGTGCGCGAAAACGGCGTGCAGGTGGGCGTGAACGCCGCCATTGCCCGCAACGCCTTCATTCCCGAAAGCGGCGGCGGCCAGTCTAACCTGCGCAACACCCTCGTGACGCCAGCCAACTTTTACGCCGGCTTCGGCCCGAAGGAAGGCAAGTGGAAAATCGGCATCGGCGCCTACACGCCCTTTGGCAGCGAGCTGCACTACGCCGACAACTGGGAGGGCCGCTATGCCCTCACCGACATCAACCTGCGCTCCATCTTCGCGCAGCTGACGGCCTCCTACGCCATCACGCCGCAGCTGAGCGTGGGCGCGGGCCTGGTGATGCTGGCCTACGGCGACGTGGACCTGCAAAAAGACGTGCCCCTGACGGCCCAGAGCGGCGCCCCCACGCCCCACGTCACCCTCAACGGCAAGGCCAAGCAAAGCTTCGGCTACAACGCCGGCATTTATTTCAAGCCCAGCGACAAACTGGCCGTGGGCGTGAGCTACCGCTCGCAGGTAGACGCCAAGATTGAGGACGGCGACGTGCGCCTGCGCGACGTGATTTACTCGACCGGCGGCAACTTCACGGCTAAAAACTTCTCGGCCACCTTGCCCCTGCCGGCCGTTGCCAACGCGGGCGTGGCCATCATGCCCACCGAAAAGCTGACGATATCGGCCGAAGCCAACCTCGTGTTCTGGAGCACCTACCGGACGCTCGACTTCACGTTCAGCGGCAACAACGGCTACGGCGACCGCCCTGCCACCGGCACCACGCCGGCTGTGGTGGGCACGCCCGGCCTGCTGGGCGGCAGCAGCACCTCCTCGGCCAAGCGCTACTACCAGGATGCGCTGGCGTTCCGCCTCGGCGGACAGTACAAAGTGACCGATGCCTTCACGGTGCGCGCCGGCGGCTTCTACGACATGGCGGCCGTGAAAGACGGCTACGTAACCCCGGAAACGCCCGACGCCGACCGCATTGGCCTGACGGCCGGTGCTTCCTATGAGTTTGGCAAGCGCTTCGGCATCGATGCTTCGTTCCTCTTCGAGGACTTCCTGAAACGCAGCCAGAGCCAGACCGACCTGCTGAACAACGGCACCACCGACCGCGTGGCTGGCACCTATAAAACCACCATTGCCGTGCCCGGCGTGGGGCTGTACGTTAAATTCTAATTCCCACCGGCTTCCAGACTGACGCACAACCATGAATTTTTCCGCTAAACACTCCTTGCCCGCCCTGGCCTTGCTAGGCCTGACGCTGGGCAGCTGCCAGCCCACGCTGGAGGACACCCGCCCCACCGCCGACGCCGGCCAGCTGAACTTCAGCAGCTACGTGGCCGTGGGCAACTCCCTTACCTCGGGCTACTCCGACGGCGGCCTCTACAACGAGGTGCAGGCCGTGTCGTACCCCGCCATTCTGGCCCAGCAGTTTGCCAAAACCGGCAAGGGCCCGGCCAGCTTCGTGCAGCCCGCTTTCTCGGCCGCTCGGAAGGACGGCTCGGGTTATATCAAGCTGCAGCTGGTGAATGGCGCAGCCGCGCCCGTGCAGCCCTCGGCCGCCAATAGCTTCCTGGGCGAGCAGGTGGCTTATACCGGCAATAACTTGCCGGCCCCGCCGCTCGGCTCGGGCCAACCGGAACTGGAAGCCTACACCGGTGCCCAGCCCGACAACCTGGGTGTGCCCGGTATTTCGGTACTCAGCGCCGACCGCACCGCCTCTTCGACGGGCAATGCCGTGCTGGATGCCACCACCCGCGCCACGGCCGGCGCCTATGGCAACGTGAACCCCTTCTATCAGCGCATTCTGCCCGCCGCCGACCGCGGCGTGAAAGACTACGTGACCTACATCGGCCAGAAAACGCCCACGTTCTTTACGTGCTGGATGGGTAACAACGACGTGCTGACTTACGCCACGGCCGGCGCCACCAGTAGCCTCACCACCAACCCCTTCAGTGGCCTGACCGACACCACCAGCTTCGGCCGGGGCTACCGCAACATCATCAACGCCATTTCCAAGAACGGTACGGTGAAGGGCGTGTGCGCCAACATTCCCAACGTAACGGCCATTCCGTACTTCAACACGGTGACGGTGGCGGCGGTGGCAGCGGCTTTCAAAGCCCAAAACGCCGCTTCGCCGGGTGTGTTCATCACCACCAGCGGCACGCCGTCGGTACGCCTGGCTACGTCTGCGGATTTGCTGACGCTGACGGCGCAAGCCGTAGTGGCCACGGGCGTGGGCTCAAGCCCCACCAATCCGCTGCCCAGCCAGTACGTGCTGGACGCCTCGGAAATCACAGCCATTACGACCCGCACCACCCAGCTGAACAACATCATTGCCAAAACAGCCCGCCAAAACAAGCTGGCCCTGGCCGACATGAACACGTTCTTCAACAACATTGCGGCACAGGGCGTGGTGACCAATGCCGTGAACAACACGGCCACGTTTGCCTCGGGTAACCTGTTCAGCCTCGATGGCGTGCACCCCACGCCCCGTGGCTACGCGGTGGTGGCCAACGAGTTCATCCGCGTCATCAATGCCTACTACGGCTCGCAAGTGCCGAGCGTGGCCCCGAACAACTACCGCGGCGTGTTGTTCCCGTAACCCGGTTGGCATCCGCCTCCTATCAGCCAAAAGCGCCAGTCCGAATCGGGCTGGCGCTTTTTTTTTAATGCCCAAGCAAGAACGGCGGGCCCCTGTTCAAGGTCGCTTACTTTAATTTGTGGGCTAAATAGCCTGCTTCAATGCCATTGACTATGACCAAACGCTACTCCTTTCTGAAGAAAATTGCGCTGCTTTCGGCCGTGACGGCCGCACTGCTCACCGGTTGCCAAAAGGACACGGAGAGCCCCGCTCCTGCCAGCAAAACCCAGCTGCTGACCAGCGACCCCTGGCACATCACGGCCTATACCCGCACCACGGGCAGCGCGGCCGCCGTTGATTACCTGCCTACGGCTTTCCCCACTGCCTGCGAGCGCGACGACCGGTACGCCTTCAATACCAACGGTGTGCAGATTCGCACGGAGGGCCCCACGGCCTGCAGCGGCAACACCTCGCAGACCGTGGTGGGCACCTACCCCTATAACATGAACTCGGCCCAGACCCAATTGACCATCGGTGGTACCACGTTCGATATTGTTACCCTTACGGCCGACGCCATGCAGCTGCGCTCGACGCGCACCAGCAACGGCACCACCATCGTCGACAACGTGACCTACGCCAACTAAGCCGCGACTTGCGCCGCCAGATGCGCCGCAATGAGCTGGGCGTGATGCCGGCCGTTTTCGATGAACCAGCGGCTGGTGGCGCGCCCGCCGCACACGGTGCCCGCCACGAACAAGCCGGGCCGGGTGGTTTCGTGCGTGGCGGGGTTGAAGAGCGGAGCGCGGGCGTCGTCGGCCGGGTCGGGCTCCACGCCGAGGCGGCCGAGCAAGGCTTCGTCGGGGTGGTAACCGGTGAGGGCGTACACGAAATCGGTGGGAATGGTGAGCGGGCCGTCGGGCGTGCGGACCTCCACGGCGTCGGGCCGAATGGCGGTGACGCAGGCGTTGAAATGCGCCGTGATGCGGCCCTCGGCAATGCGGTTCACAAGGTCGGGGCGAATCCAGTACTTCACGGAAGAGCTGATTTCGGGGCCGCGCACAATGAGCGTGACCTTGGCGCCGGCGCGGGTGAGCTGCAGGGCGGCTTTGGCCGAGGAGTTTTTGGCTCCGATGACGACGACGTGTTGCAGCACGTGCTGGAAAGGCTCCTTGTAGTAGTGGCTGACGTGGGGCAGGTCTTCGCCGGGCACGCCCAGCGGGTTGGGCAGGTCGTAGAAGCCGGTGGCCACGACGACGTTGCGGGCCGGGATTTCGCCCTTGCTAGTGGTGATGGTGAAATTGCCCTGCTCGCCTTCAAGCTTTAATACCGTTTCGTGCAGGCGGATGTCGAGCTTTTCGCTCCGGGCCACGCGCTGATAATAGTCGAGGGCGTCTTCGCGCAGGGGCTTGTAGTGGGCCGTGGGAAAGGGGTATCCGCCGATTTCGAGCAGCTCCGGCGTAGAAAAAAACTCCATATTGGTGGGGTAGCCGATGATGGAATTGACCAGCGCACCTTTTTCCACGATGGCCGTGCGCAGGCCTTTGCGCTGGGCTTCGAGGGCGCAGGCCAGGCCCACGGGGCCGGCACCGATGATGAGAACGTCGAGCATATGATGTAGAAACGCGTATTGGCGTTTAGTCCTTAAGAACAGTGAATGGGTAGGTTTCGTCCCGAAACCCATCGGCCCCGACGCGGAGACGCAAATATGCGTCTCTACCTTTGCGCTATGCGTACCTGTGACTTGTGCGGCAGCACCGATTTTAAGAAGCTGCCCTTCTATTACGAATTTGAAGGCCAACGGCTGCAAGGCACCCAATGCCGCAGTTGCGCCCTGATGTTTCTGGACCCGCAGCCCACCCCGGCGCAGCTGGAACGGCTCTACGGCAAGGACTATTTCACCGAGCGCCCCAACTACGACCGCACCCAGCAGGACGTGACATTCATTGAAGAAGGCCAGAAGCAGGATGCTTTAAACCACGTGCGGCCCGACAAGTTCACCAATTACATCCTGGCCAAATACCCGGGCCGCAAGTTCCGCTACCTCGATGTAGGCTGCGGCCCCGGCTACACCCTCAAAAGCCTCGAAGCGCTGGGCTGGGAAGCCCACGGCCTGGAAATATCGGAGCACGCCGCCGACTTTGCTCGTCGCGAACTGCACCTGCCCGTGGTAACGGGCAACATTGAAACCACCGAGGATTTCCACGAAAACCAGTTCGACCTCGCCTACATGGGCGATGTGCTGGAGCACCTGCTCTCGCCCAGCGCCACGCTGGCCAAGTTCCACCGCATTCTGGAGCCGGGCGGGCTGCTGGTGCTGGCCCTGCCCGCCACGCTCAACCTGCCCACCGTGCGCCTGGGCTTCGCGGCCTACGGCGCGCTGGGCAAGGAGCGCAAGATGGACATTCCACCCTACCACCTGTTTGAATTCACGCCGGCCACCATTACCAAAATGCTGAAGAAGCAGGGTTTTGAAGTAGTGGAGCTACTGAACCCGGTGAAGCCGCCGAAGAACATCCGCCTGGGCGGCAGCCTGCTGGAAAAAGCCAGCAAGCTGGCCGGGCAGTACCCCACCTATTACCTGAACAAGCTGACGGGTCGGTTTGGCGACCGGATGTTTGTGGTGGCGCGGAACGTGAAATAAACTCACAAAAAGAACGTCATGCTGAGCGCAGTCGAAGCATCTCTACCGCGCAAGTAAACCCCTGTTGATAGGATTACTTGCGCGGTAGAGATGCTTCGACTGCGCTCAGCATGACGTTCAGGACTTCATTCGTCCCTCAGCTTATGCTGTCTACAGCTTGATGGTGCGCTTGCTCACCACTTGACCGTTCATGGTAACAGCGGCGATATAGAGGCCGGCGCTGAGGCGGCTGCCGTCCACGGCTACAGAGTGCGTGCCGGTGCTGAAATTCTGGTTCGTAACCACGCTTTGCACGCGGCGGCCCATCTCGTCGAACAACTCGACGGTGACGGCTCCGGCGGTGGGCAGCGTGAAGCCCACGTTGAACTGGTTGAGGAAGGGCACCGGGCTCAGCTGCAGACCTTGCAGTTCGTCGGCCTTGGCGGGCGTGGTCCGCAGCGTGATGGTGTTGAAGAAGCTGGTGAGGCCCAGGAAGCGGGCCATAACGGGCGTGATGGACGTGTTATCCAGCAGGCCCTGGCCGGTGATGGCGGCGGCGTGCAAGGGGTTGTTGGTATTGTCTTCGGCCCCCACCCAGATGTCCTGGGGCGTGTGGTTGCCGGGGGTGCCGCCCTGGTTGCTGCCCACGCCGGTGCTGGCGCGGGTGCCGTTGCCGTTGGTGAGGGGGTTCGAGCCGTAGGCCACCACGATGCGCTTGCCCGTGGCCGAGGCCGGCTGCGGGTAGTCTTTGCCCTGGAAGGTGTTCATCACATAATCGGGGAACCAGCCGCCGGTGCCGCCGTCGCCGCGCAGCAAATTAGTGGGCGTGGCGTAGCCCGCCTCGGCCGCTACTGACTTGGTAATCTGGCCCGAATAGGTGCGGATTTTGGTACCGTTCTGCTGGGCGTCGGCCTCGTCGTGCAGGCCCGTTACGGCAAAGCCGCCGCACTCGTGGTCAGAGGTGCTAAAGATGAGCGTGTTGCCGGTGGTGGATGGGGTACCGAGCAGGGCGCGGCCCTCGGCCACGGCGTAGTCGAAAGCCAGCACCTCCTTAATCATGTAGTCGGAGGCGTACACGTTGGTGGTGCGGGCCGTGCTGGGCGTGGCCGTGTAGTTGGCTTCGCCGCCGCCCACGTAGGCGGGGCGGTCGGCCTCCACGGTGTACTGGTTGGTGCCCGCCGTAGCGCCCGCTACCACCGTGATGCCGCCGGTGTTGGCGTGCTCCAAGTGGTCGATGCGGCCGGCCTCTACCATTAGGAAGAAGCCTTTGCCGTTGCTCTTGGCCTTCAATACCTCGATGGCCATGTGGGTCATTTCGGCCAGCGAGGGCTCCCAGGCGGCGCTGGTTTGGCGGTCCTGCTCGTAGTTCACGTGCGAGCTGTTGAACAGGCCGAGCAGCTTCTTACCGCCTACGCCGTACTGGCTCAGGTTAATATTGTTAAGGGCGTCGCGGCTGTTCACATAGCCATAGTTGCGCTGGTTCACGGCGTAGCTTACCAGGTCCACGTCGTCGGCGCGGTTGCCGCGCAGGGTAGCGGCAGCACCGGTGGCGGGGTCGATGATGGCCGTGCCGTTGCGGTCCACGATGGTTTCGTAGGAGCTGGCGGCCGTGCGGGTGCGGGGCATGAAGTGGCGGGCGCCGCCGCCGAGAATCACGTCGAGTTCTACGCCCACTTTCGGGGTGGGCAACACCCAGTCGCGGGCCGCGGTGTAGCGGTACGAAGCGGTGGGGCTGCTGTTGAAAATGGCTTCGTACTGAGCTTGTGTGGAGGCAATGTATTGGGCAGAAATGTAGTCTTCCAGGTCGCGGAACCAGATGTGGCTGGCGAAGGCGGCCGGCGTGGCGTGCGTGATGCGGGCCGTGCTCACGAGGCCCACCGCGTAGCCCTGCTTCTTGGCGTTTTCCAGAATGGTTTCGATGGCCGCGCCGGAGCTGGGGTTCAGCGAAATCACTTCGTTATCCTGTTTGCCGGGCTTGCCGCAGGCATACACCGAAGCGCCGGGGGCCGAGTCCGTAATCCATGAGTTGAGCGAGTGCGTGGTGACGGTGGCGTTGTACTTCAGCTTGTCGAGGCTGAGCACTTGGAAGCCGGCGTCCGACGGGAAGCGCTTGCCCGTGGTGCCCTGGCCCATGGCCATGCGCGCGGCCGTTTTCGGGGCCAACCCGAAGCCGTCGCCGATGTAGATGATGACATTGTTGTTGGCCGCCTGGGCGCGGGCTTCCTGCCCGGCCAGCGCGGCCAGCAGCAGGCCGCCGCTGAGTAAAAGTTTGCCTTTCATAAATCCCTGAAAATTGAGGTGACTGGTTTTCGGCCGCAAAATTCCCGGGCCGCCGTGAGGCCGCCGTTACGGCCGCATCAACCATTCGTTACCAATAAAAAGCCCACCGTTTCATTTAGTAACAATTGCCTAACCAATGGCTTACTAGAGCAATTTTACCTTTGTGGTCACCTTTACCCAGCCGGCCCGCACATGCTTTTCCCTTCGCTCCTGCCCGCTTCCGTCCGCTTCCGCCCGGCCCTGCTGGGCCTGTTGCTGCTGAGCTTCTGCGGCGCCGCGCAGGCCAAGCCCCGCCCCCACTATGCCGTGGCTGGCAATGAAAAACCGGTGGCGCTGTTGCACGCGGGTCGCGCCACCTACCTCGTCACCGAACGCAGCGTGTTCCGGCTCGAAGGCAAAGAATTCGTGCGCAAGCAGCAGCTCGCGCAGTCCATTCAGTGCGCCGCCGTGGCTGATACGGCCCTGTGGCTGGGCACCCGCGCCGGCGTGCAAACCCTGAGCACGGCCACTTTCAAAGCACACCCGCTACCCTTGCCCGGCTCCGACGCCACGCCCGGCATCACGGCCGTTTTCCGCGATGCACGCGGCGCTATGTGGGTGGGTGCCAACGGCCAGGGCGTGTTCCGCTGGGCCAACCATACCTTCACCCAGGAGCTGCACACGCCGGCCATCAACGGCGGCGTGGCCACGGCCGACAGCTCCGTGTGGATTGCAACCAGCATCGGCCTCAGCCGAAAGCAGGGCACGGAGTGGACGCGCTACAACGAGGAAGGCGTGGCCAACCACGAAATCCCCGACAACATCGTGGAAAAGCTGCTGCCCGACAACGCCGGCAACCTCTGGGTGGTGATGTCGGACGCCATCTGTGTGTTTGAAAACAACGGCCAGCGCGGCGCGGCCGAGGAAGAACTGCCCTCCGTGAAGTTCATCGGCCGCCCCGGCAATGAAGTGATGGGCGTGGCCAGCGTGCCTGGTGCGGGGCGACTGTTCGCTACCGCCCAAGGCCTGCTCCTGCTGCCCAATGAGCCGGCCGGTTTCGCCAGCTTCGCTCCTTCAACCGATAAGGTGGAGCCCAAGCGCCTGCTGGTGCCGCTACCGCTTCTGCCCGAAACCGGCAACCCGACCTTGCTGCAGGTTGACCAACGGCAGCGCTTGTGGCTGGTGAGTCATTCGGGCGTGACCGTGCTGACCAATGCCGAGCTGCGCCGCCTGGTAGCTACCCGGGCCACCAGCAAGGCGCTGGCCAATCAGTCCACCCGCTAAGGACGCAGGCCCCTACGCAGCTATTGGTTTGCAGGAGTAGGAAATCCGGCGCTTTTCCGCCCAACTTGCTGCGGCTAACGCCTTCCCTGCTCATGCGTCCTGCCGACACGCGCCACCGCGGCCCCCACCCTGCCGACGACCATCTATTTGCGCCCCGCTGGTTGCCGGTGCTGCGCCAAGCCGTGGGGGAGTTGTCGTGGCTGCTCACGCGGGGCTACCCGCCCGCCAGCACCCTAAAGCTGGTGGGCGACCGGTACGGCCTCACCGAGCGCCAGCGCTGGGCCGTGGGCCGCGCTGCCTGCCCCGATGAGCAGTGCACGCAGCGCGCCGCCACCCGGCTGCCGCCCAGTGACCTCAACGGCCGGCCCGTGTCTATCGATGGCTTCAACCTGATTATCACCCTCGAAACTGCCCTGAGCGGCGGCGTGGTGCTGCGCGGGCGCGACGGGGCCCTGCGCGACCTTTCGAGCATTCATGGCACCTACCGGGCGGTGCAGGAAACTGACCGGGCCATTCGGCTGGCGGCTACTGCGCTGCTCACCATTGCGCCCGGCCCCGTGCGGTGGCTGCTCGACCAGCCTGTATCGAACAGTGGCCGGCTGGCGGCGCGCCTGCGCGAGCTGGGCCCGGCCTTGGGTTTGCCCTGGACAGCCGAAGTAGTGATGAACCCCGACCGCGTGCTGGCCGAAACCACCGATGTGGTCGTCACTTCCGATTCGGCTGTGCTCGACCGGGCCGGGGCCTGGCTCAACCTGGCCGACTTGGCCCTGGCCGTTGAGCCGCCGCGCTGGCTTCTCGATTTGGAGCCAGGCATCTGAAGCTGTGACCTTTAAGGCCGATGAGGCTTCAATAAAAAAGCACCCGGGGCCGTAGCCTCGGGTGCTTTCTATAGGTTGCAACTGAATGGTTTTACAGCAGTTCGGTGCTGCGCTTCACAAACGCCGTCAGTGCTTCGCCTTTCAGCAGGCCTTGCGAGAGCAGGGCCAAATCAAAGGCTTGCTTGGCCAACTGGTCGCCGCCGTCGGCCAGCACCTTGCTTACGAGCGGGTGGTTGGCGTTCACGGTCACGTCGTACGACTCGGGGAAAGCGCCGAACATCTGCATGCCGCCCCCGCCGCCGGTGCGCTGCATGTCCTTCATGCGGCGCATGAACTCGTTTTGGGTGATGACCACCGGGGCGTCCTGGGGCGAGAGGGCCGCCACTTTCACGTGCATGGCCGGGTTCGAGATGGCCGCGGTGAAGGTTTCCTCCAGCTTCTTGGTGTCGTCTTCGCTCAGCACGCTTTCGGTGGTGTCGTCCTTCTCGATGAGCTTGCTCACCGTGTCGGCGTCCACGCGCTTGAAGCTGGTTTTTTCGAGCTTCTGCTCCAGCAGGCCCACGAAGTGCGGGTCGAGCACCTGGTCGAAGTTCAGCACGTCGTAGCCGCGCTCCTGGGCGGCAGCCACGAAGCTGTGCTGGTGCTCGGCGTCGTTGGTGTAAAGCACCACCGTGTTGTCGTTCTTGTCCTTCTGGTTGGCCTGGATGTGCTCGGTGTACTCATTCAGGGTGAACAGCTTGCCGTCCACGTTCTTGAGCAGCACGAAGTCCTTGGCCTTGTCGTAGAACTTGTCGTCGGAGAGCATGCCGTACTTCACAAACAGGCCGATGTCAGACCACTTCTCCTCATAGCCGGCGCGGTCCTGCTTGAACAGGCTGCTCAGCTTGTCGGCCACCTTCTTGGTGATGTAGGTGTTGATTTTCTTCACCGCCGCGTCGGCCTGCAGGAAGCTACGGCTCACGTTCAGCGGGATATCGGGCGAGTCAATCACGCCGTGCAGCAGCATCAGGAACTCGGGCACCACGTCTTTCACCTCGTCGGTGATGAACACCTGGCGCGAGTACAGCTGAATCTTATTGCGTTGGAACTGCAGCTCGTCCTTCACCTTCGGGAAGTACAGGATGCCCGTGAGGTTGAACGGGTAGTCCACGTTCAGGTGAATCCAGAACAGGGGCTCGTCGGCGCTCATGGGGTAGAGCTCCTGGTAAAACTTCTTGTAGTCCTCGTCGGTCAGCTCCGAGGGCTGCTTGGTCCAGATGGGGTTCGTGTCGTTGATGAGCTCGCCTTCGAACTCAATCGGAATGGGCAGGAAGCGGCAATACTTGGCCAGGATGCCGCGCAGGCGCCCAGCTTCGAGGAATTCGTCCGAATCTTCGGCCACGTGCAGCACCACGTCGGTGCCGCGCTCGGCCTTGGCGTGCTCGCCTTCGGTTTCTTCCAGGGTGAATTCGGTGCTGCCGTCGCAGGTCCAGTGGGCCGTCAGGGTGTCGTCTTTGTACGACTTCGACCAGATTTCTACCTCCTTGGCCACCATGAAGGCCGAGTAGAAGCCCAGGCCGAACTGGCCGATAATCTGGTCTTTGGTGTTGGCGTCCTTCTCCTTATACTGCTCCACAAACTCGGTAGCGCCGGAGAAAGCAATCTGGTTGATGTACTTCTTAATTTCCTCGGCCGTCATGCCCAGGCCGTGGTCGGAAATCGTGATTTTGCGGGCTTCTTTGTCCACGGTCACGCGCACTTTCAGCTCGCCCAAGTCGCCCTTGTACTCGCCCAGTTGGGCTAGGCTTTTCAGCTTCTGGGTGGCGTCGACGGCGTTCGAAACCAGTTCCCGCAGGAAGATTTCGTGGTCGGAATACAAGAACTTCTTGATGATGGGGAAGATGTTCTCGGTGTGGATGGAGATAGAGCCGGTTTCTTGCATGATGTAGAATTTGAAACGGTTGAAAGCAGACGGAATGGCCGGGCACGGGGCGCCGGGCCGCTTACCAGGCGGCATTCAAAGCACGTTCCAAGGAGAAGGGCGCTGTCAGATTGACAGCGACGGGGCCCGGTTTTGCAGCGAGACGCCGGGATGCGTCCCACCATTCGGCCACTTTCCGAGTGGCTTCTAAAGCATGTACATCTGCCGCGACTCGCCCACACCGCCGGACGTGGGGCCGTGCACGGCATCCCATTCCGTTAGCAGGGCGGGGATGCGCTCGGAATAATCGCCAAGCCACTGCAGGCCGGGCGCGGCCGTAGAGAAAAACTGAATGTCAAACTTGATGAACGGCCGGAACAAGGCAATCAGCGAGTCGATGGCCAACTGGTTGTGCACCCGGCGGCGATGAATGGCCAGCACCACGCGCTGGAGCGGCAGCTTCACCAGCACAGGCATCCAGTTCACACCCAGCCACACCTGGTCGTACACGGAGATATCCGGGAAGGTATTCATTTCCAGCAGCATGTTCCGGATGCTGTGTTGGTTCACCAACTGCAGCAGCTGCTCGGCGCTGTTGCGGAAGGTGCGCATGTCCTCGCCCGCGGCCCATTCCACGCGCAACAAGCTCAGGGCTTCGTCGTACTGCAGCGAAAGGTCTGGGATGGAGGTAATAATCACAAAAAACTCGAAAAAGGGGGCTCCTTTTAGGAGCCGTGGGCCATACGTAATAACCCAGGGCCTCGGATTGCCCGAAACCGAAATATCAGCATTTTTTTTCGGGGCCAGCAGCTTTGTCTGTTTCCGCCCATCTTTGCACCGTGCAAGCCCTGCGTTCCCATCTCGCCATTTTGCTGCTGCTGTGTCTGATTCGGACGCTGCTGCCCGAGGCATGGATTCTGGCCTTGCACCCCCACGAGCACACCACCGAAGAGCCAGCCCACGCGCCGGCTTTCCGGTACAAGGGCAAGGCCCTCATCAGCAAGCAGCACAAGCACTGCCCGGTTGAGCAGCTCTACAACGTGCCCTTTCTGCCGAGCGCGCCCCTGCTGACGCCTGCGCCGGTGGCCCGGCCGTGCTTTGCCACCGCGCCCGTGCCCACAGTGGCCACGGCGCCCTGGATAGCCCGGCAGCCCGCCCAGCTGCGCGGCCCGCCCACTGCCTAAGCGGCACCCCGGCTTCTGTTGATTTTTAAGCTACGCCCTGCCCCGACTGCGCCGCGGTCCGGGGGCCGGCGCTTGCGCTTATGCCGCCTTCTTGGCGCGGCCCTCCCTTTTATTTCATGTTTGCTGCCTTATCGAAAACTGATTTTCTAAAAATTCGCCCCACTGCGCTCACGATGCTGGGCTTATTGAGTGGCTCTATTGCGCCGGCCCTGGCCCAAAGCGGTAGCCCTGCCGCTGCTCCGGCTGCCGCCACCCGCGGCCGGGCTACCGCCGCGCCCGTCACCGGCCGCGTGGTAGATGCCGCTACCGGTGAGGCCCTGCCCGGCTCCACCGTTTTATTTGACGACCTGAAGCAGGGCGCCGCCACCGGGCCCGACGGCAGCTTCTCGTTTGCCAACCTGCCGCGCGGGCGTTTCACCATGCAAGTCCGCTCCCTTGGCTACAACACCGTGACGCAAACCGTGGACACGGGCAGCGGCCAGCCGCTGGAAATCAAGCTCACGGCGGCGGCTACCGAAATCGGCCAAGTGGTGGTGACGGGCGTGAGCCAGGCCACGCAGCTGCGGCGCTCGCCGGTGCCCACCACGGTGGTGGACCGCACGCGGCTGAATCAAACCTCCAGCACCAACATCGTGGATGCCATTGCCCACACGCCCGGCGTGGCTCAGATTACGACCGGTGCGGCTATCAGCAAGCCAGTGGTGCGCGGGCTGGGCTACAACCGGGTGGTGACCCTGAACAACGGCGCCCGCCAGGAAGGCCAGCAGTGGGGCGACGAGCACGGCATTGAGATGGACGAGTTTAGCATCGACCGGGCCGAGATTATCAAGGGGCCGGGCTCGCTGCTGTACGGCTCCGATGCCATGGCCGGCGTCATCAACTTCGTGGCGCCCGACCCGGTAGCGGAGGGCCGCATCCTGGGCACGGCCACCGCCAACTATCAGACCAACAACCACCAGCAAGGCTACTCGCTACTGAATGCGGGCAACCTCAATGGCCTGAACTGGCTGGTGCGCGGCACCCGCAAGGTGGCCGGCAACTACCAGAACCGCTACGACGGCCGCGTGTACAACTCCGGCTTCAACGAGTGGGACGCCAACGGCTACGTGGGCGTGAACAAAAGCTGGGGCTATTCGCATCTCACGTTCAGCAGCTTCAACCAGCGCGTGGGGCTGACCGAGGGCGCCCGCGACGAGAAGGGCCGCTTCCTGAAGGATGTGCCCAGCGGCGACTCGACCCTGAGCGTGCCGGTAACCGATGCCGACCTGCGCGGCTACGGCCTGGCCGTGCCCCAGCAGCAGATTAATCACCTGCGCATCGGTACTGACAACAACTTCATTCTGGGCGACCAGGGCGGGCGCCTGACCTTGCAGGTGAGCTACCAGCAGAACCTGCGCCGCGAGTATGGCAACGCGCTCGACCCCTCGGAAACCTCGCTTTATTTCCAGCTGCGCACCGTGGACTACGCCCTGCGCTACTTTCTGCCGGAGCGCAACGGCTGGAACCTGACCGTGGGCAGCACCGGCCTGCACCAGCAAAACCGCAACCTGGGCGTAGAATTCCTGATTCCGGCCTACCGCGTGAACGAGGGCGGTGTGTTTGGCGTGGCCAAGAAAACCATTGGCGCGCTCGACATCAGCGGTGGCCTGCGCTATGATGTGCGCCAGATTTCGGCCGACCGCCTGCTGCTCGATGACAATGAGCGGCCCAGCACCGACCCCTCGGCGGAGGTGAAGTTTCCGGGCTTCCGCAGCAACTTTCACAACTACAGCGGCAGCCTGGGGCTGGCCTACAGCCTGAATGAACGCCTCACAGTGAAGGCCAACCTGGCCCGGGGCTTCCGGGCACCCAACATTGCCGAGCTGGGCTCGAACGGCCAGCACGAGGGCACCATTCGCTACGAAATCGGCAATGAAAACCTGGCCGCCGAAACCAGCCTGCAGGTAGATGCCGGCGTGAGCTACGCCACGGAGCACGTCAGCTTCAGCGTCGATGCCTTCGAAAACAGCATCAGCAACTACATTTTCACGCGGCGCCTGCTCACGGCCAGCGGGGCCGACTCCTTGCGCGACGACACCGGCGCCTACAAGTACGAACAGGGCCAGGCCCGCCTCTACGGCGGCGAGGTGAGCCTCGACTTCCACCCCCACCCGCTCGACTGGCTGCACTTCGAAAACTCGTTTTCGATGGTGCGCGCCCGGCAGCTGGACGTGGAAGCCGACCAGCGCTACCTGCCCTTCATCCCGGCCGACCGGCTGCAGTCGGAGCTGCGGGCCAACTTCCGCCGCCAGGGCAAGCGCCTCACCAACCCCTACGCGCGCCTACAGATGGAGCACACCTTCGCCCAGAACCGCTACTTTTCGGCCTTCGATACCGAGACGGCCACGCCCGGCTACACCTTGTTCAACGCCGGTGTGGGCACCGACGTGGCTTCGGCCACCGGCCGCACGCTGTTCTCGCTGTTTGTCACGGCCAACAACCTGTTCGACGTGGGCTACCAAAGCCACCTCAGCCGCTTGAAATATGCCGACTATAACGCTGCTAACGGCCGCACCGGCGTGTTTAACCAGGGCCGCAACGTGAGCGTGCGGCTGGTGGTGCCCCTGTCGTTTAAGTAGGCATCTGCATGAAAGCACTTGATTGCCAGCCGCCCTGCTTTGGAACCAGAAAGCAGGGCGGCTATTTTTTTGTTGTAACCGGTGATAGTTGGGCCGAAACTGGATTACTTAGATACAACTCCAACCGCCATGGTTACTTCTCCCGAATTTCTATCTGCCGCCACGCTTCGCGCCGCCCTGCTGGCCGACCGCGAGCAGGCTCTGACCCGACTCTATCGCCAAGCCTTTCCGCTGGTACGCCGGCACGTGTGTGGCCACGGCGGCACGGCCGAGGACGCGCAGGATGTGTTTCACGATGCGCTGGTGATTCTGTACGAGCAAGCGGTGGGCGGACAGCTAACCCTCATCGCCTCGGCCAGCACCTACCTGCTGGGCATCGGCCGCAACCTGTGGCGGCATGAGCAGCGCCGCCGCGCCCGCCTCCCGCAGGACGCCCTACCCGACGACCCCAGCGCGCTGGAAGCCGAAGCTGCCCCCGAAACCGACGAAACCCGCTTCGCCGTGCTCGACTACGTGGAGCAGCTGGGCGCCCGGTGCAAGAACATACTGCTGGCCTTCTATTACTTCCAGCAGCCGCTCACGCAGATTGCCGCCGACCACGACTACCGCTCCGTGCGCTCGGCCACGGTACAGAAATTCAAGTGCCTGGAGCGGCTGCGCAACTCGGTGCGCCGGGCTTTCCGGTCCGAAACCATTGACTACTAAGCCATGCGCCCCGAACTCGAACGCCTACGTTTGATTGAGCAACAGCTGCTGAACAGCTCCACTGCCCTGCCGGCCGAGGACTGGCAGCTGCGCCTGCTGCTCGATGGCGAATTAGCTGCCGACACGGCTGCCCAGCAGCAGCTTTACCAGGGCCTGCGCCTGGCCGGCCGGCGGCAGCTGCGCCGCGAGCTGGCCGACATTCACGCCCGGCTTTATGAGCTGCCCGCCAGCCCGTGGGCGCGGCTCTGGCAACGGATGAAGCCGTGGTAACCGGCTGTTGAATCCGCCTTCTTTCTAATCAATCATCCCACACGGGTTAGCATCTCCCTTCGCCTTTTCCGGCGAAGCGGGGCTTCCTGTGCCTCATTTTTTTCGTTTTCAAACCACTCCATCTCATGCTTAGCAAATTGGAATTTCGAAAATTTGCCGTGCACGGCCAGGGCCTCAACGGCATCGCCGTGGACCAGTTTCTCACCCACGCCGAAGGCCGCGCCCGTCAGCACTTCACCGGCATGACCCGCTCCGTGATTGAGGAGCGGCCCACGCGCTTCGCCGAAATCGACGTGTTTTCACGCCTTATTATGGACCGCATCATTTTCCTGGGCCAGGCTGTCGACGACAACATTGCCAACATCATCAACGCCCAGCTGCTTTTCCTGGAATCAGTGGATGCGCGCAAGGACATTCTGCTTTACATCAATTCGCCGGGCGGCTCGGTGTATGCCGGGCTGGGCATGTACGACACCATGCAATACGTGCGGCCCGACGTGGCCACCATCTGCACCGGGCTGGCGGCCAGCATGGGGGCCTTCCTACTCTGCGGCGGGGCCCTGGGCAAACGCTCGGCCCTGCCCCACGCCCGCGTCATGATTCACCAGCCCAGCGGCGGCGTGCAGGGTCCCTCGTCCGATATCGAAATCACGGCCCGGGAGGTGGTGAAGCTGCGCCAGGAGCTCTACGGCATCTACGCCGAGCGCACCGGCAAAACCTACCAGCAAATCCACGACGACTCAGACCGCGACTACTGGATGCGCGCGGATGAGGCGAAGGAGTACGGGCTGATTGACGAGGTGCTGACGCGGGCGTAGCGCAAGAAGCAGATTCGCGGACTGCAGCTACGCAACGGGTTGCAGGCGCGCCAACACGAGGCGCACCATGCGGTCGCAACGGGGCCCCAGGTACGGGAAGGCGTGCTGCGGGGCAAAATCTTCGAGCTGGGTCCGCAGCTGCTCGCGGGCCCGGAGCAGGCGCACTTTCACATTGGCTTCGCTCAGGCCCAGCGTGTGAGCGGTTTCGGCTACGCTCAGGCCTTCTACTTCGCGCAGAATAAAGACGCTGCGGTAGTTGGTGGGCAGCGCCTGCACGGCTTGTTCCAGGGCAATGCGCAGCTCGTTGTTGAGGGCCAGGTGCACGGGCGTGGGCACGTCGGCAGCCCGCGCGCCGGCTGGCATGCCCGTGCCATCATCGTCGAGCCCCACAAAGCGGTGCTGGCGCCGCCGGCCCATCAGGCACTCGTTCAGCAGAATGCGCGTGAGCCAGGTGGCGAAGCTGGCCCGGCTGGCAAAACTGGCCAGATGCTCGTAGGCTTTCACCCAGGAAATTTGCATGGCTTCCTCGGTGGCGGAGGCCTCGCCCAGCACGGCCATGCCGGCGCGGTACAACCGCTGGTTGTAGCGGCGCATGAGCAGTTCAAACAACTGCTTTTCGCCGGCGAGGACGCGCTGAATTACTTCCAGGTCGGAAAGGGGCGTGTAGGGCATGGGAGGGAGCGACAGGAGCATGAGCAGTGCAAGGCCGGCCCGGCCCTGAGCCCCTTAGATGCACCAGCGGCCGAAAGGTTACAGGAATTTGGGCCATAAAAAAAGGCGCCAAAAAGCTGTAACCTCCCTTCGCACAGCCGCATCTAATGGCCAAACCTCACCAATTTCTCAACGCCATGGAAACCGTTTCGTATTCTTCCGCCGCCGTGCGTCCTGCCGCCGCTCCCACCTCCACCTTGGGCACGGTGGTGCAGGTGCTGCGCCTCACGTATGGCCTGGTGCCCATCGTGGCCGGCCTCGACAAGTTCACCAACCTGCTCACCAACTGGGAAGCCATGCTGCCGGCGGGCCTGGCCCACATGCTGCCTGTCTCGGCCCACACGTTTATGCTCATCGTTGGCATCATTGAAGTAATAGCCGGGGTGCTGGTGCTGCTGCGGCCACGCATTGGGGCCTGGGTGGTGATGGGCTGGCTCATTGCCATTGCGGCAACCCTGCTTGCCGGCGGGCATTACTTCGACGTGGCCGTACGCGACCTGGTGATGGCTGTGGGTGCCTGGGCCCTGGCGCGGCTGAGCGCCCAGGTGCTGCACTAAACGCCGCGAAGCTAGGGTTGCCATCGCAGCCCACGAATTCGATGTGCGTGACAGAAGTGCTATATCCATCAGGAGCAGCACGTAAACGAATCAGCGCGGACTTCCAGCCTGCATCACCACAAGAGCCATTGGCACAGGGTAGCGGGCCGGAAAGCCGCGCTGCTTTTTGGCGGCTGTTCATTACGCACTACGGCCGCGCTGGCAGCGTTTTCGCTTTACTTTTAAGTGGTCCTTTTCACTATTCTATGCGAGCGCGCTTTCTACTTCCAGCCTTGTGGCTGTTGAGCCTGTTGCTGCTCGCGGCGCATGTGCAGGCACAAAACTGCCCGTTGCGGGGACCGTGGCGGGTGATATATCAGCCGCGTATCATGCATACACGCAATTGGGATAATGCAACGGATACCGTTATCACCTTAAATAACGATGTCGAGTTAATTCCGGCGCGGTGGAACGCCTCTCCGGACTCCATTCAACTATTCGCCCGCTGCGAAAACCAACTTATTGCACCAGCAGCACCGCGTAGTGGGCAGTCCGCTATCCGTTTCGTTTCGACTGGTGCTACCAGCAGGCTCGATGCGAGTAAACGACGCTTCATCATCGTGCCTTTCGCGCCAGAAGTCACTCTGTGGGCTTATAAGGGCCGGGCCCTGCTGTTTAAGCACGAGTTCAAGGTTGTCTCCCCGCCTGCACCCACGATAAGCTGCACCCTAAATAATGGCAACGACGTCTGCTCCTGCTACGGTACGGCCCCGTTGCACACTTACACTAAGCCAAACGAACAATACTCCCTAACCGTGCGTGCCGTGCCAGACCCGTACCTGGAAACGATGATGTTCGACGACGCTCAATACCGGCTGAAGGGATACAGCGTTACCCTGATGCGAAATGGCACCCCGCTCGAACCCGCTCAAGTGTGCAATACTCCTACTATTAATCTATCCCTTTTCCAAAGCATAGTGGCGCCGGGCGACCAACTGCTGGTGGAGGTGCATCAGGCGCAGCGCAAGAATTTTAAGGGCCAAATTGAAGACTTGGCCCTTGAGGGCACCAAAATTATTTCCATTCCAGTGCCAGTTTCCTACGAGGCACCTGAAGGGCAGGGATGGTGACAACAGCTAAACTATTTGGTGGTTGAGGTTTCAGTCGGCAGCGCCCAATCGGGTGCTTCCACGGGTTGGCGCACCGAAAGCTTGGCCGTTTACGTTCTTGCGTAGCGCCCACGCTTTCCCGCCATGCCCCACGACCATTCTCACGCCGGCCACCAGCACGCCGCCCCGCCGCCCGGCGGTGGCTTCAACGCCGCCTTTGCCATTGGCATTGGCCTCAACCTGGCCTTTGTGGTGGCCGAAACCATCGGCGGCTTCTGGGCCAACTCCGCCGCCCTGCTCTCCGATGCCGGCCACAACCTGAGCGACGTGCTGAGCCTGGCTCTGGCCTGGGGCGCCGCCTGGCTGGCGGGCCGCCCGGCCACCCAGCGCTACACCTTCGGCTACCGCGGGGCCACCATTCAGGCCGCGCTGCTGAATACAGCTCTGCTCTACGCCGCGCTGGGCTTCATCCTTTGGGAAACCATTGACCACCTGCGCCATCCCGAGCCCGTGAACGGCCGCTGGGTGATGGTGCTGGCCGGCATCGGCATTCTGATAAATGGGGTCACGGCCCTGCTCTTCCGTAGCGGGCAGAAGTCCGACGTGAACGTGCGCGGCGCCTACCTGCACATGCTCACCGATGCGCTAGTGAGCGTGGGCGTGGTGGCCGGCGGCGGCCTCGTGCTGCTCACCGGCTGGACCTGGCTCGACCCGGTTATCAGCTTCATCATCCTCGGCATCATCGCCTACAGCTCCTGGGGCCTGCTGCGCGACAGCCTGCGCCTGGGCCTGCAAGCCGTACCCGACGGCATCGACCCCGCCGCCGTGCGCGCTTGGCTGCTAGCCCAGCCCCAGGTCGAATCCGTGCACGACCTGCACATCTGGAGCCTCAGCAGCTCGGGCCACGACGCGGCCCTCATGGCCCACCTCGTGCGCCCCGGCGGCGCCGACGCCGCCTGGCTTGGGGCGCTCACGAAGGGACTCGAAACCAACTTCCACATTCATCACAGCACCGTGCAGGTGGAGGACGGCGCCCTGCCCGGCGGCTGCCACAGTCATTGTGAAGCGCCGGAAGTAGCCCACAAGTAGTGTGGACTTTTAGTCCGCGAGTATTGAATTTAAGCAGCTTCTGGCCTCGCGGACTAAAAGTCCGCGCTACATTTCGGCCATGCAAGCCTCCCACCCCACTAAAAATACCGTTTTCACCGCTGCTGTCATCGTGGCGGCGCTGGGCTATTTCGTTGATATCTACGACCTGATTCTGTTTAGCATCGTGCGCGTCGGCAGCCTCACCTCGCTGGGCGTGGTGGGCAAGGAAGCCCTCAAAACCCAGGGCGAGTACCTGATTTCGATGCAGATGGGCGGCATGCTGCTCGGCGGCATCCTCTGGGGCATACTGGGCGATAAGAAGGGCCGCTTGTCGGTGTTGTTCGGCTCCATCCTGCTCTATTCGCTGGCCAATATTGCCAACGGCTTTGTGCAAACCCTCGACCAATATGCTTGGCTGCGCCTCATTGCCGGCATCGGCCTGGCTGGCGAGTTGGGCGCGGGCATTACCCTCGTGAGCGAAAGCCTGCCGCAAGACAAACGCGGCTACGGCACCATGATAGTGGCCACCGTGGGCGTGAGCGGCGCCCTACTCGGCTATTGGGTAGGCGACCGGTGGGGCTGGCGCAATGCCTACTTTGTGGGCGGTGGCCTGGGCCTGGCTCTGCTGCTGCTGCGCGTGAGCGTGTTCGAGTCGGGTATGTTTCAGAAGGCACAGGCGGCCGCTCACGTCAGCCGGGGCAACTTCCTGAGCCTGTTCACCAACGGCCCCCGGCTCGGGCGCTACCTGCGCTGCCTGCTCATTGGGGTGCCTCTGTGGTTTGTGGTGGGCATCCTCATCACCTTCGCGCCCGAGTTTGGCGAGGCCCTGGGCGTGCAGCCGGGGCCGGCGCCGCTGTCGGCCGGACTGGCCGTGTTCTGGTGCTACTTCGGACTGGTGTTTGGCGATTTTGCCAGCGGGGCGCTCAGCCAGCTGCTGCGCTCGCGCAACCGCGCCTTGCAGCTCTTCCTGGCCTTTTGCACCTTAATGGTAGGCATCTACCTGTTCGGCCTGCACGGCGTTTCGCAGACTGTGTTTTACGCCGTGTGCTTCGCAATGGGCATTTCGGTGGGCTTCTGGGCTTTGTTTGTGACGGTGGCGGCCGAGCAGTTCGGCACCAATCTGCGGGCCACCGTAGCCACCACAGCCCCCAATTTCGCGCGCGGCTCGGTAGTGGCGCTAGTGCCGGCCTTCCGCTGGGCCGAGGCGCACTTGGGCGGCCGCCTGCCGGGCGCGGCGGCGCTGGGCGGCCTCTCGTTGCTGGTGGCTTTCTGGGCCGTGAGCACCCTGCCCGAGAGCTTCCACAAAGACTTGGACTACGTGGAAGAATAGGCTCAACCTCGGCCCGCGGCCTTCGTTAGCACAAGCAGCTCAAGCATCAGCGGCCGCACCGCGTCTTTGGTCTCGGTAACTCCGATTTTTAGTCGGAGTTCTTTCTAACCTGTTTTCGCCTCTCATTCCGCCTCCGAGCATGGCCACGCCCACCAAAAACACCCCCATGTATTACCCGTGGCACCATTTTGTGCTGCTTCCGCTGGCCTTCCTCATAGCCGGCTACGCCATCACGCGCTACATCAAAGTGGCCGGCGAAGACGACCAGATAGCCCGCCTGTGGTTCACGGTAGCGGCATTGGCCATCATCGGGCTGGGCGTGCTGGTGATGCTGCGCCAGCACTACGCCCTGCAACTGCAGGACCGCATCTGCCGGCTCGAAGTGCGCCAACGTTATTTTGAGGTGAGCGGGCAGCGCTTCGCCCCGCTCGAAAAGCAACTCACCCTCAAGCAAATCCTTAGCCTACGCCTGGTCGGCGACGCCGAGTTGCCCGCTCTGGCCCAGGCCGCCGCGACCGAAAAGCTTTCGCCCAAAGACATTCAGGCCCGTATTACCGATTTTCAGTTTGACACCATGCGCGTGTGATATTTCTAGTTGTTAGTTGCCTGTTGTTAGTTGTCAGGGCCTTTAGCATACCTGCCGCTGCGCCATTTTAACTAACAACAAGCAACCAACAGCCGACAACTAAACTCATGATTCTCTACAACGTCACCAGCAGCATCGACCCGGCCGTGGCCGACGAATGGCTCGACTACATGCGCACCACCCACATGCCCGAGGTGATGGAAACCGGTTTTTTCATCAAAAGCCAGCTCCTGCGCCTGCTCAACGAGGAAGACAACGGCATTACCTACGCCGCCCAATACTACTGCCTCAGCCTGGAACAGCTCGAAGGCTACCAAACCGTGTGCGCCCCCGCCTTGCGCGCCGACATGGACAAGCATTTCGCCGGCCGCTACCACTCCTTCCGCACCATGTTGGAAGTGGTGGAGTAAGCCGGCCGATGTTGAGCAGAACGTCATGCTGGGCGTAGCCGAAGCATTTATAGCGCGCAACGTAATCATTTACTCTTGCACGCGAGATGCTTCGGCTGCGCTCCGCATGACGTTTTTTTTAGCAGGCCGTTCCGGCACGAAACCCTTCGCTGCACTGTTAAAAAAGACGATATGAAAAACATCATCTTCTTCGGCGACAGCCTCACCGCCGGCCACGGCCTGCGCGCTTCCGAAAGCTTCCCGTCGCTGCTCCAGCAGCGCCTCGACGAGCAAAACCTTCCTTATAAAGCCTACAACTACGGCGTGAGCGGCGAAACCAGCGCCGGCGGCCGTCAACGCCTGGCCTCCGTGTTGGCCCGCCACCCGGTCGACGTCTTCGTGCTGGCCCTGGGGGCCAATGACGGCATCCGCGGCATTCCGGTGCGCGAAACCACCCAGAACCTGCAGTTCATCATCGACGCCGTGCGGCGCCAGTACCCGCAGGCTCAGCTCGTGCTGGCCGGCTTGGAATTTCCCTTCGACCTCGGCCCACTCGGCGGCCACCGCCTGGCGCACTACGCCGCCGAATTCAAAGCCCTGTTCCGTACCCTAGCCGAGAAAAACAGCCTGCCCTTTGTGCCCTTTCTGTTGCAAGGCGTGCTGGGCCGCCGCGAGCTCAACCTCCCCGATGGCGTGCACCCCAACCCCGCCGGCCAGAGAATCTTAGCCGAGAACGTATGGCAGGTGCTGGGGCCGCTGCTGACGCAGCCGGTTAGCTTGTAGCCACAACCGCCTGTCATCCTGAGCGCAGCGAAGGACCTTATCACGCTAGACCAATTGGTTCTGACGTGGTAAGGTCCTTCGCTGCGCTCAGGATGACAAACAATTTGAGGTTAGCCCTCAAAACCCAAACAGATTTCCCTGCACGGGCTGGGGAATGACGAACGGTGGCGGCACCACAATGCCCGTCAGCCCCTTCACCTTTTCCAGGAAATACTGCGCAAACACCGGGGCGTGGCGCACGTCCTTCTGGTGAATGAAGAAGTAGATGTCGTGCACGCCCTGCGCCACCCAGGCGGCCAGGCGTTCGGCCCAGGCGTCGGCGCGCTGGTAGTCGGTGCTGTGCAGGCCGTGGCCGTTGAAGCGGATAAAAGCTACGGGCGTGGTCAGGCGCATGGGCAGCACGTCGCGCCGGCCGGCCACGTCGGTTATCACCAGCGTCTTGTTCAGCGCTTCGAGGGTGGCGAACACGGCATCGGCCAAGCCTTTATCGGCGAACCAGCGCGGGTGGCGCAGTTCTACAGCCAGCGGTATGGTATCAGGGAAGTCGAGTAGGAAGCGTTCCAGCCGCGGCAGGTGCTCGGGGCCGAAATGCGGCGGCAGCTGCAGGAAAGCCCAGCCCAGGTTATCGCCCAGGCCCTCAAAGGCCCGCGCCATCGTCACCACCAAATCATCGGCCTGAAACAGCTCCCGCTCGTGGCTGATGCTGCGCGGCAGCTTGGGGCAAAACTTGAACTTCGGCCCTACGGCTTCGCGCCAACGCCGCACCGTGGTAGCGTCGGGAATGCGGTAGTGCGTGGTATTCAGCTCGATGCTGTTGAACTGCTGAGCGTAGTAGTGCAGGTAGTCGGGCTCCTTAATGCCGGCCGGGAAGTAGCTGCCCAGCCACTCCTTATTGGTCCAGATGGGGCAGCCCACGTGTAGGCGGGCGGGCGCGGGCTGCGTGGGGCGGGCCTTGGCCAGCACGCGGGCCGTTTCGGGGTGGTCGGGCGGCAGCCGGAAATCAACGTAGCGCAGGTCGGGCAAGCGGCCAAAATCCATGGGGCAAAGGTAGGGTTAGGCCGCGGCGGGTTAGCACGGGCCATACAAAAAAAGCTGGACTTGTGCAACCGGGTTTCAAAGATGGCCGGCCGGGCGATGCCCGAATTTTACACCCGTCGCATAATCTAATTTTGGCACCTGCGCAATGGCAAAGGCCGGTTTTGGCAAAATATAGTTTGAGATAATCTCACGGCTACTTTTCGGCCCAACATGAAGATTAATTAAATGCAAGTTTTATAAGAAAAGGACAATTTTAATTCCAATTGGCTTAGTAGTCGGATGGGAAAATTAGCAATTGGCTAGACGGGTAGGCCTATGTTTGTTTTGCTCACCATCTGCAAAACGCATGATTTTATTTCGTCGCTCTGCTTTACTCGTCCTTTCCAGTTGCTTCTTTTTTCTGCTGTCGTTTTTGAGCGCTCCGGCGCACGCCACCACCCGGCGCACCACCAAAAGCACGGTAGCATCTGCCCCTAGCGTTAGCACCACCGTGCTGCGCGGCCGGGCCTCCTGGTACGCGAGTAGCTTTCAGGGCCGACGCACCACCAGCGGTGAGCGCTACAACCGCAACAAGTACACCTGCGCCCACAAAACCCTGCCCTTCGGCACCCGCCTGCGGGTCACGAACGTGAAAAACGGCAAATCGGTGGTGGTGCGCGTGTCTGACCGCGGCCCCTTCCGTCACCAGCGCATCCTCGACCTGTCCGAAATTGCTGCCCGCCCGCTGGGCATCACCGAGTGCGGCGCCGCCACCGTGGTGGCCGAAGTAGTGGCCGACGAAACGCCCCTGGGCCCCGCTACCACGCCCGAAAACCTGGCCGCCCTCTACGCCGCCGACCCCGACCCCGAGGCTGCATTCACCACTTATTCGGTATCCACCCTCCCGGCCGTAAATGCCGACTCGGCTAGCGTGGACGCACACGGCGCCCTCATCGCCGCCTCCGGCACTGCCAAATCTAAAGTCATCAGCACTGCCGAAACGGTGAATTGCCCCGCTGGCTTCCTCATCCAGGCCGGCTCCTTCGTGGATGCGGCCAATGCCACGGCCGTGCAGGCCCGCATCAAAGCCCTGATGCCCGAATTGAAAGTGGAAATTGCCCAGGAGCTGCTCGACGGCCGCCAGCGCAGCCGCGTGCTCGTGGGCCAGTTTGGCGAGAAGCCCGAGGCCGAAGCTGTGCGCCAGCAGCTGCTGCTCTGGGGCATCGGCGGGCTGGTGCGCGAGGTGGCGCTGCGGTGATTTGGTTATTTGTTGTTAGTTGTTAGGCCACTTGCTTAAAAAGCGGCATTCAGTTGATGGCAACGGTTTTTGCAAAGGCCAATTGGCGACATTGTCGTTAATTGGCCTTTGCTTTTGCTCAAACCCTAACAACTGACAACGAGCAACTGACAGCGAATATGATTAAAGCCCTGTTGGCCCTGGCCGCCAGCCTTGCGCTCGTGTGGGCGCTGAACACCAAGCACGGCGACGTCCCCCCGTTTGGCAAGCTGCTGAGCCCCTACCGCGGCTTCTGGCAAAATGGCGAGACGACTGGCGACTTCCCGGCTCAGCAAACCCTGACGCTGCCCGGCCTGCAGGCTCCCGTGACCGTGCGCTACGACGACCACCGGGTGCCGCACGTTTTCGCCCAGAACGACCACGACCTGTACTTCGCCCAGGGCTACCTCACGGCCCGCGACCGCCTCTGGCAGATGGACTTCGTGACCCACGTGGCCGCCGGGCGGCTGGCCGAAATCGTGGGCCCGGCCCGGCTCGAAACCGACCGGTTTTTCCGGCGCATGGGTTTGCCCTTCGGCGCAGCCAACTCGCTGAAGGTGATGCTGGCCGACCCCACCACGCGGGTGGTGCTGAACTCGTATTCGGATGGCGTGAATGCTTACATCGGCCAGCTCACGCCTAAGTCGTTGCCTTTCGAGTACAAGCTGCTCGACTACCAGCCCGAGCCCTGGGAACCGCTGAAGTGCGCGCTGCTGCTCAAATACATGGCCTGGGACCTGAGTGGCCGCACCGACGACCTGCGCATGAGCAACATCCTGCGCAAGTACGGCCCGGCCGTGACCAAGGACCTTTTTCCGGACTACCCCACGCGAGAAGACCCCATTGTACCCGTAGGCACCCCGCTGGACTTCAAGCCGCTGCCTGCGCCGCCGGTGCCAAAGTCGTTTGAGGCGGCCTACGCGGCCCAGCAACTCCGCGATGAGCCCGACGCCGAGCTGGGCTCCAACAACTTTGCGGTGAGCGGCGCGAAGTCCGCCTCGGGCTACCCGCTGCTGGCCAACGACCCGCATTTGCAGCTCAACCTGCCCAGCATCTGGTATCAGGTGCAGCTGAACGCGCCGGGCGTGAACGTGTACGGCGTCACCATTCCGGGCGCGCCTACGGTTATCATCGGCTTCAACGAGCAGGCCACCTGGGGCGTGACCAACGTGGCGGCCGACGTGCTCGACTTCTACCAGCTCAAATTCAAGGACAACACCAAGCGCGAGTATTGGCACGACGGCCGCTGGAAACCCGTGCGCCGCGTGGTGGAGCACATTAAGGTGCGCGGGCAGCCCGACCGGCTCGACACCGTGCTCTATACCCACCACGGCCCGGTGGTGTATGATAAGGACGAAAAGCCCTTCCTGAACCAGACGCCCATTGCCCACGCCATGCGCTGGACGGCCCACGACGGCGCTAACGAAGTCCTCACCTTCTACCAACTGAACCGGGCCCGTTCCTACGCCGACTACAGCGCTGCGCTGGCCAACTACGGCTCGCCGGCTCAGAACTTCATTTTTGCGGACAATGCCAAGGACATTGCTATCTGGCCGAACGGCAAGTTTCCGCTGAAGTGGCGCGACCAGGGCAAATTCATCCTCGACGGCACCGACCCGGCCTACGACTGGCAGGGCTGGATTCCGGCCGCCCAGAACCCGCACGTGAAAAATCCGGCGCGCGGCTTCGTGAGTTCAGCCAACCAGTTTTCGGCCGGCCCCGACTACCCCTATTACCTGAACTGGACCTACGCCAACTACGAGCGCGGCCACCGCATCAACGAGCGGCTGGCGGCCATGAGCCAGGTGACACCCGACAGCCTGCGCCAGCTCCAGAACGACGTGCTTGACCTCAACGCCCAGCTTATACTGCCGCGAATGCTGGCGCTGGTGAGCGAGCCCGGCGCTACGCCTCCCGCCGCCAATTCGCCCGAAGGCCGGGTACTGGCCGAAATGCGCCGCTGGCGTTACCAGTACTCCGCCGACGCCATTGGACCCAGCGTGTTCAATCTGTGGTACAACGACTTGGTGAAACGGCTCTGGGACGACGATTTTCCCATTACGCCTACTGGACTGGCCTACCGCTACCCCGCCCGCGACCGTACCAACAACCTGATTCTGAGCGAGCCTACTTCGCCCTGGATTGACGACCACCGCACACCGGCCAAGGAAACGCTGCCGCAGCTGGCGCTGCAGAGCCTGCATTTCGCCACCGATTCGCTCACCCGCAAGTTCGGGCCGCTGTCGCCCAAGTGGCGCTGGGCCGCCCAGAAAAGCACCGACATTTTGCACCTGCTTCAGCTTCCCGGCTTCGGGCAGATGGACGTGGACTGCGGCGGCGGCGCGGGCATCGTGAACGCCACCTCGGAGCGCAACGGGCCTTCGTGGCGCATGGTGGTGGCGCTGGGCCCGCAGGTGAAAGCCTATGGCGTGTACCCCGGCGGGCAGAGCGGCAACCCCGGCTCGCCGTTCTACAACAATATGTTGGAAACCTGGCGCGTTGGTCAGCTCGACGAACTAGTTTTTCTGCGCTCGGCACAAGAGGCCAACCCACGCGTGGCCACCGCCTGGACCCTGCAAGCGAAATAAATTGATGCCAAGCCAGACTATGAGAGTCAAGGCCCTCCCTTTGCTAGCATTGTTAGGCGCCATTGCGCTGGCGGCTGCCCCTGCTTCTGTTGCGGCGCAGGGCTCACCCCAGCCCACTATTTCCACCGAGCCCTCGAAGGTG
This sequence comes from Hymenobacter properus, assembly GCF_015694735.1. Taxonomy (GTDB): domain Bacteria; phylum Bacteroidota; class Bacteroidia; order Cytophagales; family Hymenobacteraceae; genus Hymenobacter; species Hymenobacter properus. The sequence goes on from NZ_JADQDP010000003.1 coordinate 729,012, forward strand.
TACACCAACGTGGAGCAGATGCCCCAGCTGCCCACGGGCGGCGGCAGCAAAGCATTGGTCGAAGGCATTCAGCGCTACATTCTGCGCACCAACCCGGCCGTTGCCAGCAGTGCCAGGGGGCGTGTGGTGGTCGCCTTCACCATTGGCACCGATGGCCTTTTCAAGGACGGCTACATTGATTCGGGCATCGGCGGCGGGCCCGACGCTGCGGTGCTGGCGGCAGTGCGCAAGATGCCGCGCCTGCTACCCGGGCGGCAGCAGGGCCAGCGCGTGCCCGTGCAGATGCGCCTGCCCATTACGTTCCCGATAGTTGCTGCATCCGAGCAACCTGCGTCTAAATAACCGCTTTGGCGGGGTATTGACAGTCATTTTCGGCTTGCAATACCTTTGCAGCATGGACGTTCGCCTTTTCAGAACCGCTTTCTGTGTTGCCGGCCAAGCCGGGTTGCGTCCGGCGCTGCTTTTGCTGTTGCTGCTTGGGATGGTGCGCCCGGCTGCCGCGCAATTCTACAGCCCCTACGCCCTCGATACCACGCAGGTATTCAGCTACGTGGAGCAAATGCCTACCCTGCCCGGCGGGGGCGGCAACCTGGCCCTGGTAAAAGCCGTGCAGAAGCTCGTGCAGCTGCCCGCCGAGGTGCGCGAGGGCCGCACCGAGGGCCGGGTGTTTGTGCGCCTCGTGGTGGGCGTGAGCGGAGTGGGCCGGCAGGCCGCCGTGGTGCAGTCGCTCAACCCCGCCTGCGACGCGGCTGCGCTCGCCGCCGTGAAGCGCCTGCCCCGCCTCGTGCCGGGCTACTACGGCGGGCAGCCGGTGGCCACTTTGCTCACCCTGCCGGTTATGTTCCTGTCGCCGCGCCACGTGTTTGCCGCCAACGAGGTGGCCCGGCCGGCGCAGTTCCCTGGCGGCGAAGCGGCGCTGGAGCAATACATTCAGAAGAACCTGACAGTGCCCGCCGAAGTCCGCCAGCGCGACTTGCAGGGCCACGTGGCCGTGCGCGCCGTGCTGAAAGCCGACGGCCGCGTGGGCGCCTGCGAAGTGCAAAGCTCCCTGTGCGCCAGCTGCGACGAAGAAGCCCTGCGCCTGGTGCGCGCCATGCCGCGCTGGCAACCCGCCCTGGGCTACGACGACCAGCCCGTGGCTGTGCATCAAACGCTCAACATCTGGTTCCGGCCGCCGGCGCCGCCCGCGGGCACCGCGCCGCCCGTGCCCGAAAACCAGGTATACAGCCAGGTAGAACAGATGCCCACGCTGCCCGGGCGCACCGGCCCTACGGCTGTACAAGCAGCTTTGCAAGAACTGATTAACTACCCCGAACACATCACCAACGGCGAAGGCCAGGTCAGCTTCGTGGTCGAGCCCGATGGCCGGGTTACCCGCCCCGTGATGCTCAGCAGCATCAGCGGCCCCGTCGACCAGGCTATTCTGGCAGCGGCGCTGCGCCTGCCCCGGTTCGAGCCGGGCCGGCTGCGCGGGCAGGCCGTGGCCGTGCGGTTGGTAGTACCCGTACTGGTTAATATTCGCTAGAAGCTATTTGCGTAAAGAAGCGAAATATTGCGTCTTTACGTTTTTATGGGCACAAAAAAAGCGGCTCCGGGTGGGCGCCGCTTTTCAGGGTTCGGGGTCGAACCTATTTCTTATCTTGGTTGCCGCCGATTTGGCGCTTGCCGTCCCGGTCGCTCACATCTTTAGCTTCGCCTTCGTGGTCGTCATCGGTGGCACGGTTCACCAGTATCACGGCCACGGCGGCGATGGCGGCGATGCCGAGAATGGTTTGGGTGGGCGACAGTTTCTGGGCCACTTTGCGCAGCAGCACGCCGCCGTTCTTCAGCAGGTCGTCCATGTGCTCGTGGTTGCCCTGGAATACGTGGTAAGCACTCTCAAAGGTCCGGGCGAGGTCTTCGGGCAGAATTTTTTCCAGTTGTTGTTCGATTTGCGCTTCCATAAAAGAAGGAATGATTGAAGGAGGGAATGAAAGGAAACGAGGCCTGCGCCCCGGAAAATCCTCTACGCAAAACCGTTGGCTACGTCTAGCTTTCCAGCCACTTTTCCATAAAATAACCGGCAATTGATTGGGTTAATGACCTTGCAGTCAACCAAATCAATTGCCGGTTATTTGTTTATACTCGCCCGGCTTACTCCACCACCACAATGCGTGAGCCTGTGCGTTGGGCTTCGCGCACCTGGCAGTGGTAGGCCCCGGGGGCCAGGCCGCTTAAATCAAGCGGTAGGAACTGGGGGCCGCTGGCCAGCGTGCGGTCCACAGCGCGGCGCACCTCGCGGCCCAGGGCATCGAGCAGCACCACTTGCACGTGGCCCCCGGCGCTTTCGTAGGCCACGGTGGTGCGGCCATCGCGCGCCACCGGGTTCGGGTACACCGTGAAATCGGCCACTTCCGCCGCTTTAGTAGTGGCCAGGGCGCCGGGCCGCAGCACGGGCACGTAGGGGAAGCTGCGGCCAAAGAGCTGCGTAAGCGTGGCTGGCGTCACCCGGAACCAGTCCTGCAAAATGCTGGTATAGATGCTCCGGAAGTCGTACAGCATGTTGATGTTGTCGTTTACGCCCGCGTTGGCAGGCAGCGTGGGGTTGGCACCGTGCACGATGGGGTTCACCTTGGTGCCGAATACGAACAGCGGGGCAGCCGCTCCGTGGTCGGTGCCCAGGCCGGAGTTGGACTTGATACGCCGGCCAAATTCCGAGAACGTCATGCCCACCACCCGGTCTTGCACCGCGAGGCGGCGCAGGTCGTCCTGGAAGGCATTCACGGCCTCGGCAATCTTGCCCAGCAGCGTGGCGTGGGTGCCGGTGGTGGTGCCCCCGGTGGCGGGTACCTGCAAGGTGTGCGTATCGAAGCCGCCCAGGTTGCACACGTAGATGCGCGTTTGCAGGCCGCCAGCCACCAGTTGGGCCACTATTTTGAGCTGGTCGGCCAGCGAATTCTGGCCGGCTGTGGGGTAGAGTGGCGAGAGATTTTGGGCCCGCCCGGCCGCTGCCTGAATGGTGGTGGTGTACACCTGCGTCTGGCTCACCACCTGCCGGATGAAGGTCAGCTCGTGGCCGGCGGGCGTGTTTGGCGCCGCGTCTACCCCGCCGCTAAGCAACTGGTAGAAAGACGACGTGCTGGCAATGGCCATGCCCATGTTCACGCTGGGGCCCTGCACGCAGTTGCTCACCACCGAGCCGATGCTAATGGCCAGCGGGTCGGGGTTCTGGGTATTGGGGTAGCCGGTGGGGAAGCCGGGGTACTCGCCGTCGAGGTAGCGGCCGGCCCAGCCGGTGTTCCAGGTCACGTTGGAGTCGGAGCCCGAAGTCCAGATATCGGTGGCCCGGAAGTGCGAAAAGTTAGGACTGGGGTAGCCCACGCTCTGCACCACGCCCAATTGCCCGTTCTGATACATGTTCTGCAGCGAGGCCATGGCGGGGTGAATGCCTGTAGCCGTGGTCAGTTGCAATACCTGATTCTGAGGCAGCGCGATGTTGGAGCGCGCGGCCATCAGGGCCGAATATTGGTCGAGTGGGATAATCATGTTCAGGCCATCGTTGCCGCCCTGCAGCTGAATTATGACCAACACTTTATCCGACTGGGTGGTAGCATTGGTGAGGGCCGCCAGCTCGGGCGAGTAGCCGTAAGCGCCCACCGGCATCCCGCTCAGGAAAGCCGTGCCTGCAGCGGCCGCAGCCGTGGTTTGTAAAAATTCGCGACGTTTCATGGAGTTGGAGCGAACCTGTCATTGCGAGTGGAGCGCCGCAAAAAGCGGCAATCAGTCTTGTCAATGCCAGACACTTGTAAAGAAGTGATGAGGTATTTGCCCGTCATTTCAGGGCTTTGTCACATTAGAAGGCTAGTCGCGGTTGAGAGGACGGATTGCCGCGTTTCGCGGCGCTCCACTCGCAATGACAGGCCCGGCACTCGCTAGCTCAAGTGGTATTCCGCCAGCCCCATGAGGGCGCGTAGCATGGCTTGCAGCTTGGTGGTCACGGCAGCTTTTTTGGCGGTGTTGGTGGGCGCGGCCAGGTACTGTTGCCACTCCACAGTCCACTCAAAATCGGGCAGGCCCGGCAGCAGCGCCGTTTTCAGGAAGGCCAGTTGGTTGGCCGTGAGCGTGATGGGCACCATCAGCTTCACATACTCGGCAATGAGCAGGTTGCAGTCCGAGGCTGTGGCGGCCGGAAACGACTGCGTGAGGGCCAGCACGTCAATCACAATCTTGACGCCGTTGCGCGTGTAGCCCGAGCCGATGAGCAGGTCCGTTATCTGGTTGCGCCGGGGCAGCGTCACGGCGTTTATCCACAGCTCATGGAACTGCGGCGTCTGGTAGTAGGCCGCCCAGCCCGCCACGTTGGGCGGGTCGCCGATGACCTGCTGCTGCAGCGAGGTCACTGCGTTCAGGTAGTTCCACATACCGTACTGCGCCACCGGGCCGGAAGCTGGCGGAAACATCACCTGCATCTGCCGACATAGCCCAACGGTGAAATCAAGCGGGCTCTTGATAAGGCAGCCCATGTTCAGCACATCAAAGAAATGCTCGGAGCTAAGCAACGTGCGCAGCACCGGCGCCACCTCGAAATTGCTAGAAATCAACAGCGTGGCCAGCGGCCGAATAATATCAGTTTCGACCTGCGCATCAATCACATAGTACACAAACCAACGGTAGAGCTTGCGGACAATGAAGCGCGCCGTTTCGGCCTGCTGAAAAATCAGGTCAATGAGGTTCTGGTACTCGGTAGCGCCGGCGTTGGCGATGGTAGCGTTGCCGAAGGCTGAGGAGAACGTCTTCGTGGTGGTGTCGTGGCGGCTAGCGGTGAAGTAGCTGCCCACCGGTGCGTTCTGGTCGCGCCAGCCGGTGAGGACTTTGGCGGCAGCCTGCACATCGGCCTCCGTGTAGTTGGTGTAGTTACCGGCGGCGATGAGCGGGCCTTTGCCCACCGTGAACAGTTCCAGCAGCTCGCGGCCGTAGTTCTCGTTGGGCGCGCCGGCCGTGCTCTGGTTGCCGTTGAGGTAGCGCAGCATGGCGGGCGTCACGGTCACGTCCTTAGCCAGTTGCTTCACGTTGCCGAGGGCGTACTGGCGCAGCAGGCGGCAGTATTCATAGCCCATGCGGGCGTCGTTGATGTCGCCGAACTCCACCACAAAGTGGTTGTGCCAGAACAGCGTCATCTTCTCCACCAGCGAGGTGTTCTGCGTCAGCAGCTGGCCCAGCCACCAGTCGCGCAGCGAGGTGCGCCGCACGCCCTCAAAATTCTGGTCGAAGGTTTGCGCCATCCAGGTCGTGCCGATGGGTACGCTGGTGTCGGTGGTGCTCACGTTCAGGGGCGGGTCGGGGGCGGTGGCGGGCACCGTCAGCAGGCCATTGAGCACCGTGGTCAGGTTAGCCGCTGCCGCCGTTTGAATCTCGGTGCGCGTGGGCCCAAACAGGCAGCGGCGCAGCAGGTGCGCGGCCTGCGCTTCGCCCCAGGTGCCGGTGTAGGGCGTGAGCGTGCTGGTGAGGCGCGACGCGAAAGTGGGCAGCACCTTGTTGGCGTAGCGGCTCACTGTTTCGGGTGGGTCCTGCTGTGCGGTGGCGGCGGGCGCCGCCCGACCGGCCGCAACCGGGGCGCTGAGTACGGTGGCGTTTCGTTGGAGGAAATGTCTACGATTCATAAGCAAGCGCGTAAAAAATGAAGCCCAAACCCATCGCCGCAGCCAGCCGCCTTCTGCTTCTGGGCCAATGGCTTACCCTAGACTTAAATGGGCACCCCGGGTTTAATCACAATATGGCCTTTTGCGCATAAGCCCTGGATGAGTTTCCCTACCAACAGCGCCAATTACTTGGTGAATGGACCAAAAAAAACGCCCGGCCTTGTGGGGGCCGGGCGCATTGCCTTGTAGGGTGGCAAACAGAATCTATTCCTCGGTAGGAGCGGCCGCCACGGCAGCGGCTGCCACCAGCGCTTCATCGGCAGCTTTGGCGGCGCTCACGCGGCCGGCGGCGTAGAAGTTGCGGTGGTAATAAGGCTGGTTCAGCGAGCTAATCATCACGCCGCCGTTGGTGGCCGAGTGGGCAAACTTGCCGTCCTTCAGGTAGATGCCCACGTGGTAAATCGGGCCTTTGCCCCGACGGAAGAACACCAGGTCGCCGGTTTCCATCTCGCTCTTGGCCACGCGCTTGGTGGTGCTGAACATGGCGCGCGAGGAGTGAATCAGGTTGATGCCGTAAACCTCACGGAACACGCGGGTCACAAAGCCCGAGCAGTCGGTGCCGCGGCGCGAGTTGCTGCCGTACGAGTAGGGCGCCCCAATCCAGTCGGTCACGGTACGGAGCAGGTCCTTGTTCTCGTTGAAAGCTAGGTGCAGGCCCAGCGTTTGGGCGTAGTAATGGTAGGCCAGCGAGTCGCGCGAGGCGGCCAGTTCGGCGGCGGTGGGCTTTTCGATTGGGTTGCCATCGCCGGCAGGGGCTACCAGGGTGGGCTCGTCCATCGTCAGGGCCGGAAGCAGCGATGCTTCGGCCACGACCGGTGCCGCCGTGGCACGGGCCGTTGCCGAAGCATCGGGGGCGCGTTCAAAGAAGAAGGAGAGAGCAAGGGAGCCAGCGGCGAGGCAATACAGAATCGTATTTTTCATTGTCCGTCGTTAGGTGGGGAAGCACAAATCCGGGTTTTTGCGGGGAGCAAAAAGAGCCGGGCTAGTAGATTTCTTAGGCGATAGGCAGAGCCGTAATGGGCCGGGTAAAAAGAAGAGAAAAAGCCGTCGAATCGGGAAATTTATATTCCCTATAGAGCAGGCCGTTGGGTAAAGCTAGGTTAAACTTTTGATAAGCTCCGCACTTTTTGTGAGAAAAATTCTAATTTTCTTTTTATATTACAATCTCAGTCGCCAATAATCTTGTTTCGCCTTGCAACCATGCCCGAATTCTATTCGTAAATGCGCGGTTCTGCTATCTCCCTATCTTTGTTTATGCACACTCCCCGCACCTGGACGAATTCGCCCCTGGCCCGCATTGCCCGCATGGTGCTGAAAGCGCCACGAGTAGCCATGGTGGTAGGCCAGACCGTGCACCTGAGCGGCACCTCCCGCGAAGAGTTTCTGGCCGATGCCGAGTGGGTGGCCCACGAGGCCGTGCACTTGCGCCAATACCGCGAGCATGGCCTGCTGCCTTTCCTTTGGAAATACCTGGTCGAATCGGCCCGTGTGGGCTATTACCACAACAAGTATGAGGTGGAAGCCCGCGAAGAAGCCCGGCGCGTGGTGCTGGCCGACCCTGGCCATGTGCTACGCCCCCTCCCCCGCCATGCCACTCCGCCTGCGTAAGCGCGCTTCAGGTAATGACCCTTGCTGAGAGCCTTCCCGCCAAAACGGGGAGGCTTTTTTGCGCCAACGGAATTCGGGCCTAATCCAAAATAAAGCCGTCTTCATGCAACATCCCGTCAGTTGATTACGAATAAAACCCCACGCTTTCCTGCTTCGGCAGGACACCTTCCTCCTTTCTTTTCACATTCCTTTCCGTCTCATTACCATGGATAACCAGCAAGACCAGTTCGGCACGCCGAACACGAGCGACGCCAACCGCAATTCGCAAAACCCGGCCGCCACGGCCAGCGGTGCTTCGACTTCCTCGCGCAAGTCGGCAGCCAACCCCAGCGCCCAAAGCACGTCGGCTACCCCCGGCGCCTCCAGCCAAACCACTGCCAACGCCGGCACTAACCGCCAGGGCGAAGGCCAGCAAACCAACGACCAGGAAGGCAACCTGCTCGACACCGCGCTGAACAGCGGCAAGAAATGGATTGAGGACTCGGGCGTGCTCGACAGTGTAAACCAACTGCCCCAGGGCGTGAAAGACTGGGGCTCGCGCGCCCTGTCGCGCGTGAACGAACTGAGCACCACCCAGAAAGTAGTGGGCGGCGCCATTCTGGCCGCCGGCCTGGGCTGGCTGGCCATGCGCAAAGGCAAGTCCTCGTCTTCCTCGTCGTCGGACAGCGCCAGCTACAACTACGGCAAACAACGCGACACCGGCAGCTACGGCCGCCGCAGCTACGGCTACCAGGCCCCCGATGCGTCTACTAGCCGCCGCTCGGCTTCGGGCGCCAGCAGCCGCTCCGATAGCGGCTCGCCCTACGGCAACAGCGGCAGCCGCTACGGCGGCAGTGGTTCCAGCTACGGCAGCAGTGGCTACAACAGTGGCTCCAGCTATAACAGCGGTTCTTCCAGCAGTTCCTCCAGCAACACCGGCATTCATTCCGGCAGCGGCCGCTCTGAGAGCAGCTATGGCTCCGCCTCCGGCGACCACGGCGCCCGTACTTCGGAAAGCAGCTACCGCAAGGATGACGACTTCCGCAGCATTGAATAGGCTGCATTAAAGTCTGCAAAAAAGCCCCGCTTCAACATGAAGCGGGGCTTTTTTTATAGCAAACTGCCGGCTTGTGGTTAAAAAGGGGCAATTCCCAAAGTCCTTTTCTTAAGCCCGCAAATCCTGTCAGAAGCTAGTGTTAATGCTTTTCGAACTCGCAAACCAGGGCTTAAATACTGATTTAAAAGTCGGATTTATAATACTTTAATTTATTATTTGGTGACGTAAACTGCTACATTCAGGCCGCCTTACACCCCAACTTCCTTTCCTATGAAATCTGCTCTGCATTGCCTGCCCGCGCTGCTGTTCCTGCTCGCCGCTGGCTGCTCGAAAGACGACCCCGAAGCGGGCCTGCCCGCCGCCACCCACACGGGAGCCAACACCGCCGGCTGCCGCATCAATGGGCAAGTTTTCGTGGCCACGGGTTACGGCAGCGGCTTGGGCAAGGTCGCCGCCATCGGCGGCGGCTTCGCCGATGACAGCGCTTATTACCTGCGCCTCAATGGCAAGTTCGGCGACCGCGAAGGCAGCTTGCACCTGTTTCTCAACAGCTTCCCCTCCAAGCGAAATCAAGGATTAGTCAAAACATACGCTTTAAACCATAATACGCCGGTACGACCGGCTGCTATACCCTCTCAGTGTATGAATTACGCAGCATTCTTTCCGAATGATTCCCGTCAAGAAGTGTATGCCACAGATGCTAACCACACAGGGCAGATTAAAATCACTAACGTAGATGTTAACACGTTAAATAATAGAGATGTAGCTGGCACTTTTGAGTTTACAGCGGTCAGCAACCTGGACCCAGCCAAGACCATTCAAGTCGCGGATGGACGCTTTGACCGCAAGCAATAGTTTTTCACAATCAACACAAAAGCCCCTGCTTCTTTCCGAAACAGGGGCTTTTTAAATACTGAGGTTCTGGCTGCTTAGATGTTCATGGCCGACTCGCGGCGGCGCATCTTGCCGGCCGGGATGCCGAACATCATCTTGAAGCGGCGGCAGAAATAGGCGGTGTCTTTGTAGCCCACTTCCTTGCCGATGTCGCGGATGCTTTTCTTGGTGGTGCGCAGCAAGAACACGGCGCGCTCCATGCGCTGGTACTCGATGTAGTCCTGCGGGTTGATGTTGGTCAGCATCTTGAAATACTGGCCCACGTAGTCCTCGCTCACGTTGGCCACGCCCGAGAGGACCTTGTTCGACAGGTCGCCGCCCAGGTTTTCCTTGATGTAGTTGAACAGGTCAATCAGGCGCGGGTCTTTGAAGTAGGTGCTGTTGGTGGCCAGCTGCTCCACAAACATGTTGTTGCGCAGCACATAGCGCACCACTTCCACCACAATGTTTTCGGTGTAGATGTTGATGAGGCGCTCCCGACCAGGCAGGTCCTGAATGCTTTCTTCCACCACCTTAATCACCAGGTTGGCCAGCTTGGGCTGCCCCGAGATGAGGAAGGCCGGCACGTCGAGCGAGGCAAAGAAGTTCACCGAGTCGAACACCTTGGCCTCAAAGCTCACGAAGCTGTGGCTTTCTTCGGCCTCGCCGATGAGGTCGAGGTTATCGTTGGAATGAAAGAACTTGTCCTTGTTGGTGATGAGGTCGTCGTTGGTGATGACGCGGTTTTTCTGGTCGACGCCGTAGCTCACGCGGGTGGGGCGGCCACCGGGAATAAAGAGCATCTCGCCCTCCTCCACAACCAGAGATTCTTCGCCGAAGGTTAGGTGGCCTTTGTGCAGCAGGATAAGGTTATTACCAACGTCGTAGGAGTTGCGCACGGTGAAGGGCTGGTGCAGCACCAGATTCTTCGCCTTGATGTAGCGGACGCCCAACGATTCAATGACTTTATTGTAATCTTCCATAATTCAAGGTGCCAAATCGGCCTTTTAAAAGAGCGACCTACATGGATAGGTACAAATCGCAGTGCAATATAACACCTTGAAATTCACAAAAACTAAAAACCCAGCCAAAAAGTGGCTGGGTTTTGTGCAATGAATCTGAATTTTAGGCAATTCGCGGCTTATTTGAGGATATCCCGCGAAATCACAATTTTCTGAATTTCCGAAGTACCCTCGTAAATCTGGGTAATCTTGGCATCGCGCATGAAGCGCTCCACGTGATACTCCTTCACGAAGCCGTAGCCACCGTGAATCTGCACGGCCTCCACGGAGGCTTCCATGGCCACCTTCGAGGCGAAGAGCTTGGCCATAGCGCCCGACTTGCCGTAGTCGGCGTGGTTATCCTTGTCGGCGGCGGCTTGCAGGCAGAGCAGGCGGGCGGCGTCCACGTTGGTGGCCATATCGGCCAGTTTGAACTGAATGGCTTGGTGCTGGGCAATGGGCACGCCAAAGGCCTTACGCTCTTTGGCATACTTCAGGCTGAGCTCCAGCGAGCCCGATGCAATGCCGAGGGCCTGGGAGGCAATGCCGATGCGGCCGCCGGCCAGCACCTGCATGGCGAACTTGAAGCCGAAGCCGTCGTCGCCGATGCGGTTTTCCTTGGGCACCTTCACGTCGGTGAACATCAGCGAGCAGGTGTCGGAGCCGCGGATGCCGAGCTTGTTCTCTTTCGGGCCCTGCACGAAGCCGGGCATGTCCTTGTCGACAATGAGGACGTTGATGCCGCGCGACTTCAGCTCGGGGTGGGTTTGGGCGATGACGAGGTACACCGAGGCGGTGGTGCCGTTGGTAATCCAGTTCTTGGTGCCGTTCAGCAGGTAGTGGTCGCCTTTGTCTTCGGCGGTGGTGCGCTGGCTGGTGGCGTCGGAGCCGGCTTCGGGCTCGCTCAGGGCGAAGGCGCCGATGATTTCGCCCGAGCACAGGCGCGGCAGGTACTTACGCTTCTGCTCTTCGGTGCCGTATTTCTCCAGGCCCCAGCACACCAGCGAGTTGTTCACGCTCATGATAACCGAGCAGGAAGCATCCACTTTCGAAATCTCCTCCATGGCCAGCACGTAGCTCACCGTGTCGAGGCCCGAGCCGCCGTACTCGGGGCTCACCATCATGCCCATAAAGCCCAGCTCGCCCATCTTCTTGATTTGCTCGGCGGGGAACTTCTGGTGCTCGTCGCGCTCGATGACGCCAGCCCACAGCTCGCTCTGGGCAAAGTCGCGGGCGGCGTCGCGCACGGCCAGTTGTTCTTCGGTAAGTTGGTAAATACTAGAGGATGTGGCCGTTTGCATGGAATGGTGGGAGTGATGAGTTGATGACACAAAAGTACGCTGCTAACGGGCGTTAGGCAAGGCAGAGCTTGGCGCCCGCCGCACCTGATGACAACCGTAGAACCACAAAAGATTCTGCGGCCGCCGTCCTTTTTTGAGCACGTCAACAAGGCGCGTATCCGGCAGGTTTTTGGTGCGACTTTTACCCCCATGCTCCTTCGTTATAGCCGCTATGCGCTGGCCTTGCTCTTTGTGGCCGCCGGAAGCTGGCACTTTTTGCACCCTGCCACCTACCTGGCCATCATGCCGCCCCAGCTGCCGTACCCATTGGCGCTGATTTACGTGAGCGGCTTTTTCGAAATCCTGGGTGGGCTTGGCCTGCTGCCGCAACCCACGCGCCGCCTAGCCGGCTGGGGCCTGCTGGCGCTGCTGGTGGCCGTGTTTCCGGCCAATGTGTACATGGCCCTGATTCACGAAAAGCTGGGCATTCCCGGCTGGGTGGCGTGGGGCCGGCTACCGTTGCAGTTGCCGATGCTGTGGTGGGTATGGAAGACAACGCAGGCATGAAGCTGGGCAGTACCTTGCAGCGAAATTCTCTTCTTTTCCAGGCTACCCGATGAAGTTGTTTTCCCTTTCGACTGCGCTGCTATTGACCACCGGCGCGGTGGCGCAGGCCCAAAACCTTACACCTAGCCCTTTGCCCGCGGCAGTGGTACACACCCAAAAAGAGCGTTATACTGCCGCCAACGACTCGTTGATGCTGCTGGTCAGCCAACTGCATACGGACGCCGAAGCACGCATGCGCTATTTCAAGTCATCGATGGGAGATGCCAGCGGGCCGCACCGTCGCGTAAAAGCCTATGCCAAGTCTTTCAGCGGTACCGTCGATTTCTCGGGCACTAAAGCGCCCAGCGGCGTCGGCCTCGTCCGCAAACAGGTCGTGAAGCGCCGCTCCGGCATTGAGCTGGAAAAGGTGGCGTACTACGACGCCAAGGGCCGCAACATTCTGCAGGAACGTTACGAAGACCACCGCCTCATCCGCCTCGAAGCCTTCGAGTACAACGAAGTACGCAGCCACCCCGCGTCGCGCTGGCTGTTCATGCGCGGCAACTACTTGAAGCACGTCATGCAGCCGTCCTCGGCCACGGCTGCCCGAAAGACATTTGTTTACTTCGACTTGCTGCCTGCGCCCACCAGCAAGCAGTAAAGCCCAGCCGGCGCACCGGGTCCTAAGCGGCTATTCCCAGCGCACATCCAGCAGGCGCAGCTGCACGCTGCGCTGGCCGCGGTACTCGTTCAGCTCCACGGTGTAGCAGGCGCTGAAGGGCTGGCCCTGCTCTATCTGCGGCAGGTAGTCGGCCAGGCCGAAGCCGATGGCGTCCACGGCCGGGCCTTGGGCATCGGCCGAGGCCAGGCGCAGCTTGAGGTGACCCTGGCCCACCACGCGGGCGCTGTGCGGCACCGCGATGAGTCGCTGCGAGGCAAACACCGGGTTGGGGTTGCCGGGGCCGAAGGGCTCCATGCGGCGTAGCTCGGCGAAGAACTCCTCGGTGATGCGGCCGATGGGCAACACGGCGGCCACTTCCACGGGCCGCACTAGGTGCTCGGTGGTAAGCGTGCCGGCAACCACTTCTTCGAAACGCCGCTGGAAGGCGGGCACGTTCTCCACCTTCAGGGTGAGGCCGGCGGCGGCGCGGTGCCCGCCAAACTGGTCGAGCAGCGGGGCGCAGGCTTCCAGGGCTTCGTGCACGTCAAATCCCGCCACGGAGCGGGCCGAGCCGGTGGCCTTGCCGTCGCGCTGCGTCAGGATGACGGTGGGGCGGTAGTATTGGTCGAGGCAGCGCGAGGCCACAATGCCGAGCACGCCCTGGTGCCAGTCGGCCTTGTAAAGCACGGTGGCGCGGGCGTTTTGCAGCAGCGGGTCGCCGGCAATCATGTCCAGCGCCTCCTGGGTGGTGTGCTGGTCGGAACCGCGGCGCTGCTGGTTCATCTGGTCCACCACTTCGGCGGTGTAGCGGGCCTCCTGCTGGTCGGGGGCCAGCAGCATGGCCACGGCGCGGCGGGCGTCGCCCATGCGGCCGGCCGCGTTGATGCGGGGCGCGAAGCCGAATATCAGGCTGCTGATGCCCAGCGGACCTTCGCGCAGGGTGGCCAGCTCGCGCAGGGCGGCCAGGCCGGGGCGCAGCAGGGCAATGTCCTCGTTGAAGCGGCGCAGGCCGTAGGACGCCAGAATGCGGTTTTCGCCGGTAATGGGCACGATGTCGGCCGCAATGCTTACCGTCACCAAATCCAGCAGGTCGTGCAGCGGCTCCGTCGGCAAACCCAGGTGTTCACCCAAGGCCTGCATCAGCTTAAAGCCCACGCCACAGCCCGACAGCTCTTTGTAGGGATACGGGCAGTCGGCGCGCTTGGGGTCGAGCACGGCCACGGCGGCGGGCAGCTCCTCGCCGGGCAGGTGGTGGTCGCAGATAATGAAGTCGACGCCGCGGCTGCTGGCGTAGGCCACCTGCTCCACGGCCTTAATGCCGCAGTCGAGGGCCACCACGAGGGCGAAGCCGTTATCTGCGGCGAAGTCAATGGCTTTCTGCGAGATGCCGTAGCCCTCGGTGTAGCGGTCGGGGATGTAGTCGCGCAGGCGCTCGGCGCCAAACAGCGGCGTGAGGTAGCTCATCACCGTGGCCACCGAGGTGATGCCGTCCACGTCGTAATCGCCGAGCACCAGCACCTTTTCGCCGCCCTCAAGGGCTTTCACCAACCGGGCCACGGCGCGGTCCATGCCGCGCATCAGCAATGGGTTGGGCAGGCGGCGCAGGTCGGGGTGAAAGAATTCAGCGGCGGCTTCGGGCGTGTCGATGCCGCGCTGCGCCAACAGGGCCGCTATTTCGGGGGCAATAAAAACCGCCTGCGCCAGGCGGTGGGCCAGGGCCGGGTCGGGTTGGGGGATATAATTCCACCGCTTACTCGCGGATATGGGCATCGGATACTTCGTCAAAATGGCTATAAAAGTACAACCAAACCCCTCGCCTTTTCTGTTGTCGTACCTTTGGGCCGTTCCCCTCTCCTACTGCCGCCGGCAATGCGTAAGCTGCAAGAATTTTACCGCAAATACCGCCAGTACATCGGTACAGATGCGCTGATGTACGGCACGTTCATTCTGGTGCTGGCGCTGATGTTCGTGTTTTTTGGGTAGTGCTTTAGGGCAGGAGGGCATGACGTAAAAAGGCCGCCGCCAACTTCTACCCCCACGCCTTCTTACCCGAAAACCTACACCCCATCACCCCGCAGCTTGCGGAAGCGCTTGCGGGCTTCGGCCACGTAAATACTGCCGGGGTACTTGGTAATCACTTGGTTGTAGAGCTCCTGCGCTTTCACCTTGTCTTTCACATCTTCCTCCTGAATGCGGGCCAGCAAAAACAGCGCGTCGTCGCTCAGCACATCGTATTTGGGGTTGTTAGTGATGCGCTCGAGCGTGGCAATGGCTCCCGCAAAGTCGCCGGTGCGGCGCTGCAGCTGGGCCTTGAGGTAGTAGGTATCGTCGGAAAGCGAGTGGCCCGGAAACTTCTCCAGCAGCGCGTCGAGGCCCGCAATGGCCTCCGGTATTTTATTCTGAAACACGAGCTGCTCCACAGCCGCGTAAGCTTTCAGGCCCAAACCCAAGGTATCCTCCACGGTGTTGTCCTGAATCAGCAGCGAGAGCTGCATGGCGTCGTTGGCAATTTCGCGGGTGGTGGCTTCTTTCAGGATGTCGAGGTGGCTTTGGGCCAGCTTGAAGTCGCCGGCGTAGTAGCTCAGGCGGGCATTGCGCAGCTTGGCCTCGTAGCCCAGCGGCGAGTCTTTATGCGACTTTTCTACCTGCGAGTACAGCAGCGTGGCCTCCCAGGGCTCCCCTTTCAGCAAATACAAGTCGGCCTGCGTGATTTTGGCTTCGTCAATCACCTCGTCGCTAGCCCGGGGCATGTCGATGACCTGCTGCAGCAAGGCCATGGCTTTGGGTCGGTCGCCTAGCTGAAAGGCATACAGATTGGCCAGGTTGCGCAGCACCGGCGCCGTGTCGGGCGTGCGGCCCAGCTCGGCCAGCAGCTGCTCGTAATCGGCCACCAAGGCCCGCACTTTGGCCAAATCGACGGGATACGTCGTGCTCACCTGGGCTTCGCGGGCTTGCAGCAGGCGCTGGCGGGCCAGGTTGCCATAAGGGCCGTTGCGGTATTCCTTGGCCACGTAGGCATAGCCGTCGATGGCGCTTTCGTAGTCCTTGTTTTGCTGGGCAATGGCGGCCAGCTCCATCACCCGCACGCCCTCGCCGCGGCTGCGGCGGTCCAGCGCCCGCGCCTGCACCAGGGCCCCGCTGAAATCCTTGCGCTGCACCTGCAGCCACAGCAGCAGCTCGCTGTAGGCCGCCTGTTCGGGATGCTCTTGGGTGGCCGTGAGCAGTAGCTTTTCCAGTGCGTCGAAGTCTTTTTCCTCGTGCAGGGCATTTTGCAGCATGTTGCGCACAAAGGGCAGCTGCTTGTCGTCCTGGGCCACGAGGCGCAGGGTTTCGGCCAGCACCTGGGGCTGGTTCTGCGTCTGGGTATAGAGCTGGATGAGCTGCGGGGCGTACTCGGTGTCGTTTTTGGCCAGAGCGCGGCCGCGCAGGTAGGTGCGCTCGGTCCATTCGGGCAGCTCGCGGCGGGCAAACTCGGTGGCTACGGGCAGCACCTGCGTGGGCGTGAGCTGGGCCAGCACCTTCTGCCACTGCTTGTCGGCCGCTGGCTGGTCGCCCGCGGCAGCGTACACGCCTCCCAGGGTCACACCCAGGGTAGCGTCTTCCGGGTGCAGCTTCACCGCTTTCTTGGCTACTTTCTCGGCTTCCTTGTAGCGCTTCAGAGCCTGCAGCGAGTTCAGGTATATCGGAAACACCGCCAAGCTGGCCTGCTCTTCGGTCGACAGCTTTTCGAACAAAAACACCACCTTCTCGTGCTCGCCGCGGCGTGCATAGTCCTGGGCCAGGGCCGTGCCGCTCATCGGTGCCCAGCCCTTGGGCTGCTGGGCCAGCGCCGGCGCGGCCGTGAGCAAGGAAACGGCAAGCAGAAAAGAATAAGGGCGCATAGACAAGCGAGAAATAGCAAGCGAAGTAATCAGACTCAGGCTTTAACGCCCAGCCCCGGCCGGTTCGTTCAATGGGCTTCTCTCCCACCTGATGCAACGAAAAAGGGCCGTCCCCGAAGGTACGGCCCTTTTCAAATTTGCGGATTGACGACCTAGAAAAACTTGGTGCGGTTGTCTTTCACGTTGGCGTGGGCCTTGATGGCCTCGTAAATCTTGCCGTCCTGCTGCTGGGCGCGTTGCTGGGCCAGCTGCTGCTGCACGTTCTTGAGGTTGGCGGGAGCCGGGGCGGGCGTTACGCTTTCCGTCTGCACCACTACCACGCCCTGCTCGCCCTGGATGGGGGCCGAGGTCTGGCCGGGCTTCAGCGCGAAGGCTTTGCCCACGGCTAGCGGCTCGAAGCCGATGTTGGGAATGCTGCCCTGGCCGAGCACCACGTTGGGCGCCGTGCCCACCTGGGCGGTGGGGCCGTACTTGGCGGCCATGCTCTCAATGGTGCCGCCCTTGCCGAGCTTGTCCATGATTTGCTGGGCCTTCTTCTCGTTGCGCACCAGGGCAGTCAGCTCGGGGCGGAGGCTTTCGATGGTGGCGGTGCCTTTGGTGCGCTCGTCGGTGAGGGCGGCAATGACGTACTGGTCGCCCATCTCATACACTTCCGATATGTCGCCCACCTTGGTTTCGTTGCCGTTTTGGCTGAAGCCGAAGGCCCAGCGCACCAGCTCGCGGGCGTTTTGCAGGTTGTTCACGCTGCGCGCGCCGCGGTCGAGGTTCTTGGCTTCCTGCTTCACCAGCGTTTTGTCTTTGGTGGTCAGCTTGCGGAAGCTTTCGAGGTCGGTGGCCTGGCCTTTCAGCTCCTGGGCTTTAGCGTAGGCGGCTTCGCGGGTAGCGTCGCTGGGAGCAATGGTTTTCTTCACCTCAGCCACCTGGTAGGTTTGCTTGGTGGGCACAGCCGTGATTTTGATAACGTGGTAGCCAAACGACGTTTCCACCACGTTGGGCAGCAGGCCGGTGCTGGTAGCGCCGAAAATAGCTTTCTCAAACTCGGGCACCATGCGGCCCTGACCGAACCAGCCCAGGTCGCCGCCCTGGTCCTTGGTGCCGTCGGTGCCAAACTGGCGGGCCATGGCCGCAAAGTCGGCGCCGCCCTTGATTTTGTTCAGGATGTCCTGGGCCTTGGCTTTCGCGGCGGCTTTGGCTTCCGGCGTGGTGCCTTCGGCCTTGATGAGGATGTGGCTGGCGCGGGCGGCAGCCTGCTTACCGGTGCCGGTACCCGTCACTTTGTACAGCGAGTAGGTGCCGTTCTCGGCGTAGGGGCCGTAGATGGTGCCCTGGGTCAGGGGCAGCTGCTTGCGCAGTTCCTCGGGCAGGTCGGCGGGGCTGCGGAAAGCCTTGTTGTAGGGCTGCTCCGAGTTAGCGGCCACAAACAGCGAATCGACCGGGGCCGAGGCAAACTGCGTAGCCAGCTCGGCCATCGAGGTTTTCACAGCGGCGCTGTCTTCTTTCGAAGCCACCACCGGGATGGTGATGTACTCCACTGAGCGGCCGTCTTCTACTTTGTACTTGCTCTTGTTCTTGTCCAGATAAGCTTGCAGCTCGGCATCGGTCACTTTCACGGCCGAGTCCGAAATGCTGCCGTAGGGCACGAACAGGTACTTCACCGAAGCCTTGGCGTTCTGGTTGGCGTCGAAGCGCTTGGCTTCGGCCGTGGTCACGTACACCGAGTTTTTCAGCAGGGCGTTGTACTTGTTGCGCAGGCGCTCGATGGGCAGGTTGGCCTCGAAGTTGTGCCAGGCCATCTGGTTTTCGGGCGGCAGCTTGTCGAGGTTTTTCAGGTAGTCAATCAGGCGGGCCTTGTCGAACTGACCGGTTTTCTGGTCGGTGAAGGCCTGCTTGATGCCGGGGCTGATGTTGTCGCCCTGCACCATGTCTATCAACTCTTCTTCCGATACTTTCAGGCCCAGCTTGTCGTACTCGGGCTGGAAGGCCAGGTTGTAAACCGTTTGGTTCCAGGCCTGGTCGCGCAGGTAGCCGAGGGCTTGCTCGTCGGGCTGGCGCTGCTGCTGGGCAGCGAAGGCCTGCTTGGCCTGCTCCAGGGCATTGTTGTAGTCGGCGAGTTCCACCTTCTGGCCGGCCACTTCGCCCACCACGGTGTCGTTGCGGTTGAAGAGGCGGTTTTTGCCGCCCACCAGGTCGCCGCCCACAATGAAGAGCAGCATCCCGACCGCCACGGTGCCTACCGCCCAGCCAGATTTTTCCCGAATCGTGTTAATTAAAGCCATTTACTTGTCAAAAGAATCGAAGTCGTGTTGGTCAAAAGAGGCGCAAAATAACCAGAATTTGACCGGGAATCAAAGTTTTACCCAATTTTAAGCACCAAAATTGCCCCAAAAAACGGCCCAATCGTTCCCGCGGCTCACCCGCTGGCTACGAGTTCATTAGCCAGCCTGCCTGCGTTTAACGCCGTTTCTTGGACGATTTAACCGGCGTTTTGGCGCGGTTCTGCTGGGCCAGCTTGGCTTTTTGCTCGGCTATTTTGGCTTCGAGTCGCTCCTGCTGCCGCCAATAGAGCAAGGGCATCCAGCACGTCATGGAAATCATGAAAATCCAGTAGTTGCGCCCCAGGTCGTTGTAGTAAATCGTCTGATAGATGCCAATCACCATCGCCACCACGCCCACGGCGAACAAGACAGTGCGCAATAAGGATTTGTCGAATTTCATAGTCTAAATGCCCCGCGAGCGGGGGCTTACAACCCCGTGCCCACCTTGTCGAGGATGCCGGTAGTATGGAAAAGGCGGTAAAAACTCAGGTCCTGCTTGGCCCACAAGCCGTTGCCGGATAAAACCTCGGTCGGGGTTTCCATGCGCACGGGCATGAGTGAATCGGTGTAAATCACCTGCTTGGTTTTGTCGAAGAACAGTTCTTCGGTGTCCATGCGCTGCTGCTTGGGCACGTTCACCACCTGCACTTTCCCCTTCATGATGTAGAGGTTCTTGGCTTTGTCGACCTTGCCGTACTTGGCCGTGAGGGTGTTGATGACGTGCTTCTTGCCGTCGGCCGAGTAGAACGTGACCACCATACCCTTGGGGTAGATGACGTCGCCGTTCTCGAATTGCTGTTCCAGCGGGGCCGTGAGCTGAAATTTGAGCTTGGCCGAGTCGCTGATGAGGGTCAGCACGTTGGTGGTTTCCATCAAGGGGCCCGTATACACGGTCAGCGGGCCACTCATTTTCTGTTTGTCGCAGCCGGCTAGCGCGCCAACGGTCAGGAGCGCCAGGCCGGCGGTCATTTTCGCAAGTGCGTGCACGATGGTGTAGGGCTTGGTGACGAAACCGGTTATTGCAGATTATTGCAGGCGGCGCTTGATGAACCAACGGTTGTTGAGCGTGATGCCCAACTGGCCGCGAATGTAGCTTTCCTGCACGTTGCTGGTGCCCTGGGTCGCGCTCAGCACGTCGGTGTTGCCGCGCAGGCCGTAGGTGAAGGCCAGGCTGATGGTGGTAGCATCCAGGGCCGTGGCCGTGGGCAGCGGGAAGGCAAAGCCCCAGCTCACCGCGCGGTCGTACAGCATTTTGCCGCCCGGCTGGTAGGGCATTTGGGCCAGCGTGAGGCCGGCGCGGTAAGTCACCCGCTGGAAGTAGTGGTCCACCGAGCTCGGGTCGGGCGTCAGCTCGCCGCCCAGGCCGAAGCGCAGGGTGTTGTTCAGGGCCGGTCCGTTCGAGTTGAAGTTGTGAAACTTCGACCACTGCTGTTGGCTTACATCGGCGTTGATGCTCCAGTTTTTGTCGTTGTCGAAGCTCACGCCTGCCTGCACAAGGGCCGGCACGTAGCTGCTGCCGCGGGTGTCGCTCACGGTGGTGGCCGGAATAACGAGGGCACCGGTGGTAGCGTCTTCGCGCTCCTGGGTGTTGGTTTGCTGGCCGTTCAGGTTGTAGCCGAAGCTATACACGCCGCCCAGGTTCATGTTGAGCGTTTTGCCCAGCTTCTGGCGGTAGTGCGCCCCGGCGCGGAAGCCGAAGTCCGAATAGCGCACGTGCTGCCGCTCCACCGCGCGTTGCAGCGAGGTCGAATTGTTATCGATGATGACCGTAGTGCCGGTCGTCTCGTCTATCACCCCAAAGAGGTAAGAAGCCGTGAAGCCCAGTGTCAGCCCCTTGGCAATGCGGAAGCCCTGCCCCAGGTAAGCTTCTGAGATGCCACCCGTGCCTTTGTACTGCTTCAGCACCTGCGTAGACAGCGGCGTACCTGGCACATCCTGCAAAATGTTTGACTCGTAGTCGACGGCGGTGAGTGGCTTCAGGCCTACGGCCGCGCCCCAGCGCGTGCTCAGCGGCACCGACAGGGCCAAGTAGCCCAGCGTGCCACTGCCGCTGCGGTTCGAGGCCGTGGCATTCTTCACCGTCTTGTACTGCCCGTTGAAGCCCGCCTCGAACGTAGTGCGGCCTGTGTAATAGAGCATGGCCGGGTTCAACTCGTTCACGTTGACGCCGTTGGGTGCCGCAATGCCGACACCGCCCATGCCCATCTGGCGCACGCCGCCGGTGTTGGCGTTGAAATCGCCGAGACCAATGCGCGAATAGGGCGAATTGCCGAGGCCCTGCGCCTGCGCGCCCGTTGCCCCCAATACCAGCATTCCCACCAACACAAGGCCAGCGCCCTGGCCTGCCATCACTTTATTCTTCAACATGATAAGCTAAAATCCGATTTAGGCCGAGCAGCACCAGCTCAGGCACAACAAAGATACGCGCCGGGAGCCGGGCCGCCAGAAAGGCGGCATCACCCCCGGTCAGCAGCACGCCCAGGCCAGGATGCAGCGCGCGGTACTGGTCAATCAGGCCCATGATTTCGGCCACGGCCCCGTTCACTACCCCGCTCAGCAGGCTCCCGGTAGTGGAGTCGCCCACCAGCGGAATCGTTGCATCCGGCCCCGGCAAATCCAGCAGCGGCAGCCGCCCCGTGAAAGCGTGCAACGCCCGCAGCCGCATCTGCATTCCCGGCCCGATGCTGCCGCCGTGGTAAGTACCATCAGCCGTCACGAGGTCAAACTTCAACGCCGTGCCCGCATCGATGATGAGCGTGTTTTGGCTTGGGCGCAAAGCGGCGGCCCCCACCGCGGCGGCCAGCCGGTCGGCGCCCAGTGTGTGCGGCGTGGCGTAGGCATTGCGCAAGGGTACCGGCGTGGTGCCGGGGCTAAAACCCAGCACCTGCCCCGGCACCAGGTCCTGCACCTCCTCCACGGCCAGTACCGCTGCCTCTGCCACCGAGGCCACGATGACGTGCTGCGGCTGCCAGCGCCGCACTAGCTCCCGCGTCGAGGCTGGGGTGAGGCCGGCGGCCATTTCGCGCAGAGCCGGGCCATCGAAGCAGCCGGCCTTCACGGCCGTGTTGCCGATGTCGAGGGCGAGAGTGTGCATGGGGTTGTTGATTAAGGAAAAAAGAACGCCATGCTGAGCGAAGTCGGAGCATCTCTACCGCGAGAGTAAACAGTTACTACTGCGATAGAGATGCCTCGACTTCGCTCAGCATGACGTTCTTCTTAGTTCGCGCAATGGCTTACAGGAAGTACTTCAGGCGAATCACCTCCTGCTCACTCAGGAAGCGCCATTTGCCGCGGGGCAGGTCTTTCTTGGTGAGGCCGGCGTACTGTACGCGGTCCAGCGCCACTACTTCGTAGCCGAGGTGCTCGAAGATGCGGCGCACGATGCGGTTGCGACCAATGTGGATTTCAATGCCCACAAAATGCGCGTTGCCGGCCACCACGGCCACATCATCTACCACGGCCTTGCCGTCTTCCAATTCCAAACCTTCAGAAATCTTGCGCAGGTCCTCCTCCGTCAGCGGACGGTTGAGCTCGACCTGGTAGATTTTCTTGTTCTTGTGCGAGGGGTGCGAGAGCTTCTGGGCCACCTCACCGTCGTTGGTGAAAAGCAGCAGGCCGGTGGTGTTGCGGTCGAGGCGGCCCACCGGGAAGATGCGCTCCTTCGAGGCGCTGGCCACCAGGTCCATCACCGTGCGACGGCCTTCGGGGTCTTCGGTAGTGGTGATGAAGTCTTTGGGCTTGTTCAGCAGCACGTACACCGACTTCTCGCGGTTTAGGTTGGTCTTGCCATACTGCACCGTGTCGGTGGGCTGCACCTTGTAGCCCATTTCCGTCACTACTTCGCCATTCACCCGGATTTCGCCGGCTGCAATCAGTGCATCAGCCTCGCGGCGCGAGCAGATGCCGGCGTTGGCGATGTAGCGGTTCAGGCGCGTTTCGTCCGCGCCGAAGTCATCTTCTTCGCGGCGACGCTTGTTGCCGCGGGTTTTGTCAGCTTCGTAGTGCTTAAGGTTTTTGTAGTCGGGCGCCTCACCGGGCTTCTCGCCGTAACGGGGTTTGTCGGCGCGGTTTTCCTGCACCACCGGGCGGGCCGGACGGGGCTTGTCGCTGGCGCCGTACGCCGTGCCCGAGCGCCGGATGCTGCGCTCCTGGGCCTTTAGCTGCTCGCGGCGCTCAGCAAAGCTGCCGGGCGCGGGCGTCCAGCGCTCCTGGCTGCGCTTCTCGTAACCGCCGGGCCGCTCGCCGGTGCTGCGGGGCGTGCCGGGCGCGCCATCGCGCCGGCCAAACGCACCGGGCGTAAACTTCCGACCAAACGCAGCCTGGTCGGCGCGGTAGTCGGCATCACTGGCCTCGTCGCGCTCACGGCCAAAGTCGCGGCGCTCGCCCCGCTCCTCGCGCGGCTGCGGCGGATTGGCTTCAAACGGACGGGCCGCACGGATGGGACGGTTTGGGCCGCGCTCCTCGCCGCGCTCGGCGTTGCGGTCAAAGTTCTCGGGCTCGCGCGGCGTGCTTCGGCCGAAGCTGCCGCCGGTGCGCGGTGCCCGGTCTTCGGCTTGCTCAAAGGGATTTTGTTTTTGGAACTTCCGGTTGCGCTCGCCGGGCAAACCGCGGGGCACGGCCTTCTCGCCGTCGCGGCGGTAGGGCTGGCCGGGCCAGTTTTCCTTGGGCTGGTAGTCCCGGATGGGCCGAGCTTCCGCCGACGGGCCACGCCGCTCGTCGCGGTCGTTGCCAAAGCTGCGCTCCGGACGCGGGGCGGCGGTGCGGCCGTAGCTCGTGCCGCTGCGCTGCTCTTTGCCTACACGCGGCTTATCGTCGCGGCGCTCAAAGGGCCGGTCGTTGCCAGGACGGAAGCCAGCGCCGAAGCTCTTGCCCCCGCCAAAGCCGCTGCCGCCTTCCCGGCGTTCGCCCCCGCCGTAGCTGCTGCCATAGGGCCGGCTGCCGCCCTCGCCAAATTTCTTGCCGCCAAAGCCGCTGCCACCCGCCGGGCGGCCAAAGGCACCGTTGCTGGCCGGGCGGCCGCTGCCATAGGCCGGGCGCTCACCGCTCCGGCCGTTGCCGCGCTCGTTACCGAAGCCGCCTCGGTCGTTGCCGCGGCCGGCGTTGTTGCCAAAGCCGCCGGGGCCACCCGCGTTGCGGCCGCCGCGACGGTCCGCGTTGTTGTTGTCAGAGAAATGTTTCTTGCCCATGGGGAGAAAAATTTGCGTGCCGTATCGCTACGGTACAGGTTATAAAAAAGTGTCGGCACGAAGTAGCCGGCAGTCAGAAGCGGGTCAACAGTATTAACCCGAATATAATTCTAACTGCCGGCTAGGCCGTACCGACTACCAATAATTAAAGCGAGTGCTTAGTCGCGCCGCGCCATTTTGGCTTCGATGGAATGCTGGGTGTGGGGAACGGCGCGCAGGCGCTCTTTGGGAATGAGCTTGCCGGTGCCAATGCACACACCGTAGGTGCCGTTTTTGATGCGCACTTGGGCGTTTTCGAGCTGCTGAATGAACTTCATCTGACGCGAGGCCAGCTGGTTCATGCTTTCCTTCTCGGCGGTGTCGGCGCCGTCTTCCAGCACCTTGGCCGAGGAGGCCGTAGTGTCGGTGCCGGATTCGTTGCTGCGGTTCAGGGTCTCTTTGATGAACGACAACTCCTTGCGGGCCGCCGTCAGTTTTTCCTGAATAATCTGGTCGAACTCGTTCAAGTCCTCCCGCGAATAGCGAATGTTGTCGTCGTTCATTGGAATCGGTAAAAAGAGAACTGCGTACTGCGTTAAGAAATTGTGTTTGCTACTGTCCTGGCAACGCCGCCAGCCGCTAAATGGTTTAGTAGCGAGCGAAAGGCGCTACTGCCCTCGCCTAAATGCTGCGGCAAGGCCTGATTTTGCGGGTGCAAAGCTACGCCTTTTAACCCGCTTTTCCTCAGCCAGCTAAAACCCCAGCATTTGGATGGCAGCCACGGCTGCTTCCACCCCCTTGTTGCCGTGTTTGCCGCCGGCGCGGTCCCAGGCTTGCTCCAGCGTGTTCGTCGTTACCAAGCCAAAAATAACCGGCTTGTTGAACTTCAAGGCCACGTTGGTGATGCCCTGGGCCACGGCGTGGCAGATGTAGTCGTCGTGCTTGGTTTCGCCCTGAATCACGACGCCCAGGCAAATCACAGCGTCCATCTCCTCGTGCTGCGCCAGGAACTGGGCCCCCAAGGTCAATTCAAAGCTGCCGGGCACGGTATTGCGGAAGATGTTGTCGGCGTTGGCGCCGTGCTTGAGCAGGGTTTCGTAGGCACCAGCGCTCAGCACGTCGGTGATTTCGCGATTCCACTCGGCCACCACCAGCCCGAAGCGCTTTTCGCTAATATCAATGAAACTGGAGGCGTCGTAGTTGCTCAGGTTTTGGAGGGCGGTTGCCATATTGGTATGGTCTCGTAAAGGGGTAAGAGATGGTGGGGCGCGTCGGACCTTCGCGGTGTCAGCTTAAGCCGAGATTCAGCCGAAAGTTTGCAGGGCGAAATAAAAAATTGCGCTTCCCCACAAGTGAGGAAGCGCAATTGGAATTCACTAAATCAAGCGAAGCTTACTTGTCCAGCTTGGCTTTGTACTGGCGTGCTTCGCCCACTTCCTGGGCAGTGGGGTACTCGTTGATGATGCGGTCGTAGGCCTTGATGGCGCCTTCGTTGTCGTTGGCGATTTCGCGGGCCGTGCCTTCCTTCAGCAAGTAGCCGGGCGAGAAGTATTCGTTGGCGTTGTGGTCGGCAGCTTTGGCGTACAAGTCGGCAGCCTCTTTAGCCTTGCCAAGTTCCAGCTGGGCGTCGCCCATCAGAGCATAGGCGCGGCTCTGCACTAGGTAGTCGTCCGAGCTAAAATCTTCGAGGTAGTCGAGGGCCTCTTTGAACTTGCCCTGCTTCAGCGAGGCCACGCCGGCATAGAAGTTGGCCAGGTTGCCGGCTTTGGTGCTGCCGTACTCGTTGGCCACGGTTACCAGGCCGGGTGCTTTGCCGTCGCCTTTGATGGCTTGGTTCAGCGAATCGGCTTCCCAGTTGTTCACGGCGCGGAACATCGTGGCCTGGGCTTTCTCGTCTTGCTGGTTGCGCCAAGTGTAGTAGCCAAAGCCTCCCACCACGGCCAGTACCACTACCGCCAGGATGGTGAGCAACACATTGCGGTTGTTGCGCACGAAGTCTTCCGACTCGGCCAGGCGGGCAGCCAGCGCGTCCGGGTCTTCCAGCAGCGGGTTCTCGGGCGCGAGGTTCTCGGCCGGGGCCAGCGGGTCGACCGGCACTTGTTGGGTGACTTGCTGTCCCTGGCGATTTTGCTGGGCCTGCTGGCTTTTGCCAGTGTAAGGAATCTTCGACATACTAAGAGAAGCTGTTAGCCATTTGCTAGCAGCGACTGGCTTTTTATTTAAAGAAATGAGGTCCTTGGATTCGGCAAAAAGCTAGCTTTTAGCTTACAGCACTTCCAAATTAATCGTGAATATAAGGATAATCAGCCTGAACGTACACGTCCTTGTATAGCTCGTCGGGCGTGGGGAAGGGCGAGTTCTCAGCGAAATCCACCGATTCCTGCACTTGGGCTTTGATTTTTTCGTCGATGGCTTCGAGGTCAGCCTCCGTCGCCATGTTCTGCGACAGGATGGTGTGGCGCACGCCCTCGATGGCGTCGCGGTGGCGGTAGTCTTCCAGCTCTTCCTTGGTACGGTACTTGGCCGGGTCGCTCATGGAGTGGCCCTTGTAGCGGTAGGTCTTGAACTCGAGCAGCGTGGGGCCTTCGCCGGCGCGGGCGCGCTCGGCGGCGCGGGCCACGGCCTCGTGCACGTCTTCCACGCGCATGCCGTTCACCGGCTCCGAAGGCATGTCGTAGCTCAGGCCAATCTTGTAGAGGTCGGTCACGTTCGAGGTGCGCTGCACCGAGGTGCCCATGGCGTAGCCGTTGTTCTCAATCACGAAGATGACCGGGAGCTTCCACAGCATGGCCATGTTGAAGGCCTCGTGCAGGGCGCCCTGGCGCACGGCGCCGTCGCCCATGTAGCAGATGCAAAGCTTGCCGGTCTTATTATACTTCTCGGCGAAGGCCACGCCGGCGCCCATCGGCACCTGCCCGCCCACAATACCGTGGCCGCCCATGAAGCCCACCTCCTTGTCGAAGATGTGCATCGAGCCGCCCTTGCCTTTCGAGCAGCCGGTGGCTTTGGCAAACAGCTCAGCCATCACGGCATTGGGCGAGGTGCCCAGCGCCAGCGGGTGGGCGTGGTCGCGGTAGGCAGTGATGTACTTGTCACCTTTCTCCAGTGCCGACACCGCGCCCGCTACGCAGGCCTCCTGGCCAATGTAGAGGTGGCAGAAGCCTTTGATTTTTTGCTGACCATAGAGTTGGCCGGCCTTGTCCTCAAACTTGCGCATGAGCTGCATCTGCTCGTACCACTGCAGGTAGGTCTCCTTGGGGAAGTTGGTGCCAGCGGCAGCCTGCTGGGAGAGGTCAGTGCCCGAGGCAGCCAGGGTCGGCGCATCGGTGCCCGGCATCACCGGGTCGGGCTGTTTCTTGGTGGCAGCGGCTTTGCTGTTGCCTTTGGCTGCTTCGCCATTGGGGGCCGTCGTTTTTTTGGAAGCCGCTTTTACTTTCGTATCCGCCATAGCACGTTCGAGGAAAAGAATATTTCGCGTTGGGAGGGCGAAATTACGTAAAAGAGCTGGCAATACCGAACCTTATGACCCTTGACTCCCTGCAGCTGCTCTTTTTTAAAAACTACGACGATGCTGCCCTGCGCCTCTCCCCCGGCCTCAACTGCTTCATCGGCGACAACGGCAGTGGCAAAACCAATCTGCTGGATGCCATCCACTATTTGTCGCTGACTAAGAGTGCGATAACTACCTCCGACGCTCTTTGCATCAAGCAAGGCGCTGATTTCTTTGTAGTTAAGGGCGTTTTTTCTTCAGATTTGCCTTCCAGCCCCGAAACCATTCAGGTGAGTTTGCGCCAGGGTCAGAAAAAGACACTCACGCATAATAAGCAGCCCTACGAACGCATGGCCGACCACATCGGACGCTACCCCGCCGTGCTGATTTCGCCTTATGATACCGACCTAATCCGCCAGGGCAGCGAAGAGCGTCGCAAGTATTTCGACAGCCTCATGTCGCAGTTGGACCATGAGTTCCTGGAAATACTCATTGCCTACAATGCCTTGCTCCGCCAGCGCAATGCGGTGCTTAAGCAAGGCGAGCGGCCCTCGCATGGTTTCGACCGGGAGTATCTATTAGCTTTGGATGAGCAGCTTGCCCCACT
Organism: Hymenobacter properus; assembly: GCF_015694735.1. GTDB lineage: Bacteria > Bacteroidota > Bacteroidia > Cytophagales > Hymenobacteraceae > Hymenobacter > Hymenobacter properus. The sequence continues at coordinate 757,153 of NZ_JADQDP010000003.1, forward strand.
AGGCCAGCAGCTCACCCTCATGCGTGAAGCTTTTCTCGCTGAATACGTGCCCATCTTTCAGCGCCACTATCAACAGTTGGCCGATGGTCGTGAGGTAGTCACTCTCACCTATAAGAGCCAACTACTCGGCGCCGATTTTGCGCAGTTGCTTCGCTACAACGAGCGACGTGACTTTGCCTTGCAACGCAGCACCACGGGCTCGCATCGCGACGACTTCGTTTTCCTGATGGAGGACATGCCAGTTAAGAGCCATGCCTCCCAGGGCCAACAAAAGTCGTTTGCCATTGCCCTCAAGCTTGCACAGTTTGAAATGCTGGCAGCCAAGCAACAGCACAAGCCTCTACTCCTACTCGACGACATTTTCGACCGTCTCGACGACAAGCGTATTGCCCGTTTGCTCGAGCTAGTGGCTGACGAGACATTCGGCCAGGTATTCCTTACCGATACCAACCTCGAGCGCACCGACCAAGCCTTGGCGCGGGTCAGCATCCCCATCATTCGCTTTCGGGTTCAGGCAGGAACGGTTGCACCGGTTTAGAGCTGCAGCGGTACCTTTGTAGCCTCTGCCACGTCGCACATCCGCAATGGTGTGCTGTCTTTTATTGCTCTGTGAAAAAGCCTGCCTCCCCCTCTCGTTCTGGTGACATTTCTCTTAAGGAAGGACTCGAAGCATTGGTGAAAGCTTATAGGCTGCAGGGCAAGCTCAATGAGGTAACGGTCGTGTCAAGCTGGGAGCGGGTGATGGGCAAGGCCGTTGCTTTGAAGACAAAGGAAGTCTATGTCAACCAGGGTCGGCTGTTCGTTCGGCTTACCTCTGCCCCACTCAAGCACGAGTTGCTAATGGCTAAGTCTCGGGTGGCGGAGCTCATCAATTCTGAAGTTGGGGAGACCGTTATTAATGAGGTTATTTTCCTTTAATAATATCAACGGTTCTTGATTTGGGGCGCTGGGGTTGACTGCATGCTCCACCCCTATTCAGCTACCTTTTCTTGGTGGCACAATTCACCTTTAGTTTCCTGTAGGTCCTATGGGTTAAGTAACGCCCTGAACAATACGAGAGCGTGCGCTTACCTTTTGCTGGCACTGTGTCCACCGAACAAATATGTTTCACGTGGAACATTTTTGTCACTTAGGGCCATACACTTTAAGCAAAAGTTCATTGTAGGCCTCTAAGAGGGCTATGTACTTCGATTGGAGTATTAAAAGTTGTTTGGAAGGGTCAGAATCAGCGGGTTGCAAAGATGTTACACGTGGTGTAACACTGCTTGTAACAACACTTTTTTGTACAGGTGTTACAAACGACAAAGCAGATTGTTGAACAGATGTAAAGTCATTTGAAAAATCGTGATTTATAATCTCACCGATTTTCTTTACAAAGTTGTAATCGACTGTATCCTCTTTGAATTTACGGTAAATAGTAGGGCGTGTAATACCCATTTCATCCACGATACGCGTGATTGAAATACCACTGTTTTTAATGGCTTCTTGCAGGATTTCGCCTTGGTGTGGCATAATTAGAGTGTTGCGTAACGCTGGTGCAAATATGTAAATCGTACGTTTATTAAACAAATATGTACGTGTACAAAATACATTATCACCAAAAAAAGAACAACGATACAGTGTAACTTTACATACGGAAATGATACAAAATAATTAATTTACACACGTTACACAGTTATGAATATTACACATATTGTAACACATTACAGTACAGTGCAAGAATGCCATTTAATGCAATAGTGAGGTTGGAATGCATAATCTGGCATTTTATACCATGTTACTAAACCGGAGCGCGAGGTTAGGATAGTCGGTTGTGATGCCATCGACACCCAGTTCAATCATTGCCTTTATATCCAGCACATGGTTAACAGTCCAAGGAACGAGGCGCAAACCGGGGAAGTCCATGCGCAAGGCTCTAACAGCTTTTGCTGATACAGTAGTGAAATCAGGGCCGAGCACGGCGGGCACAAAGCCGAGTTCATCAAGGCTCGTAGCCCAAGGGCGCTGGTCTTCTATGAGCAGACAAGTGGCCAAATGTGGTGCTTGGTGATGGGCGAGCCGCAGGATGCGCTGGTCGAAACAAAGCAGTGTGGTGCGAGACAGCATACCGGCCATACGCAGCTCGGAAAGAACTAAGGATAGAAAGTCGTGCGGGGCTGGGTGAAATATGCCGTCGCCCTCGGGGGTGCTTTTGATTTCTACTGAATACCCGACGGGCGCCCGGCCCAGCTGTCGCGTGGCGGATTCGAGGACTGAAAAGACTTCTCGCAGCAGGGGTTTGTAGCAAGGCATTGTATCCTGCTCAGGAAAGCCAGGGTGGCGCCGCGACCCGCAATCGTATTGGCGAATGACCTCGTAAGGGAGTTGGAAAAGGTTGTGCTGGTGCGCTTCATCAGGTGGTATCGGTTGGCCAGCGGGGTCGAGGCAAATGAGCGGATTAAACCAGGGCTCGTGGGACACGACAACCTGGTTATCGGCTGAGATGACAACATCCAACTCAATGACATCGACGCCGAGCTCTAGTGCGTGCAGAAAGGCAGGCAGTGTGTTTTCGGGGTATAGGCCACGACAACCGCGGTGGCCGTGGATTTCGGGGCGGGACAGGGCAGGCATACTGACAGGAAATGGGTGTTGCTGCTGAAAAGCTTTAAAATCGGACGTATACGCTATTCCTTGGAAGCCATGGTTTGCGGGTAATTTTGCGGCTCAACATTCACCACAAAGCCTTCATGAAAAAACTGTTGTTACTCGTATTGCTACTAGCCCTGGTTGGGGGCGGCTACTATTATTTCCAAAGCCAGAAAAATGGGCCCAAGGGGGCACTGGTGCTGGCTGCAGCCGCCGTGCAGAGCCACGACATGGCCGCTTTTGAGAAATACGTGGACGTGAGCAGCGTGACCGGGCACTTGGTGGATGATGTGGCCCAGCAGGGCTCGACGCTCACTTCTTTGCTGCCCGGCGGCAGCCTCGTGATGGGAGGTGCCCTGCGCATGCTGAAGCCGGCTCTGGCCAAAGCGGCTCACCAGGAAGTTCAGCGCTATGTGGAAACAGGCTCGCTGGAAGCGGCTGCAGCGGCCGCTCCGAAGCGGTTGGTGAACATCTCGCTGACCGGCTTGGCCAGCCGCGTAGTGAGCCCGGAGAGCGAATTTAAAGGCATCAAGTATACCCGTGAAGAGGGCGACAATGCGTTTGTGGGTCTGGAAGTGACGCAGCCCCGTTACGACACCACCATGGTGGTGGAGGTGAAGATGCGCCGCCTGGGCGACCATTGGCAGATGACGCAGATTACGAACAGCGGCGAGTTGCTACGGGGCGTGGCCCGGCTGGAAAAGAAGCGGCTACTAAACCAGTAGCAGCAGCATCCGTTGAGAATTAGATACAAAAAAGCCTGTCGCTGATTGCGACAGGCTTTTTTGTTGCATGCTATCGAGCAAAGGCAAATCCCTTACATAACGCCCGTGTTGGACTTGCCACGGCCGGCGAAGAGGTAGTAGATGATGAGGCCGCCAAAGGGGAAGAGGAAGATGATAACAGCCCAGAGAATCTTTTTGCCAATAGTCCAGGGCTGGCGGAACACATCGAGCAGGGCAAGGATGTCGAGAGCAAGCAAAACGTAGCCCCACGTAGCCAGGCTGCCATCGGCATTGAAACGGCTGCAGGAGGTGGCCAGGAGCATCAGGGGAAGCAACAGGGCCGTGAGGGGCAGGCGAGAAGCGAAGTGGCGAAGGGTATTCATTGTGAAAGAAAGGAAAGTGAAAGAATGAACTTGCCCATCATTACGCAATGCTCTGCAAATAGATATAGAAAAGCAGATTGTCTTATTTATTGTATTGACAATCAGAGCTTTGACTTTAAGAACAGGCTGATTTGCTGAAAGAAGGCCGGACCGGCGGCCGGCATTAGAGCTAACAGCAGCACCACGCCATACAGAGCGCCATAAAAATGGGCGTCGTGGTTCACGTTGTCGGCGCGGCGGCGGGCCATGTAGTAGGAATAGCCGAGGTAGAGGAAACCAAACAGGAAAGGCTGAATGGGGAAGGGAATGGGGAAGATGATGATGCCCTGCCCGGCGGGTGCAACCGGCATGAGCACGATGCTGGCAAAGAGCACCGACGATACCCCGCCCGACGCCCCAAGGCTGCGGTAGCCCCGGTCGTCGCGGTGGCGGAAGTAGGTGGGCAAATCGGAGAGAACGATGCCGCCCAAGTAGAGCAGCAGAAACAGCCCAATGCCGAGCCCTGGGCCGTAGCCATCGGACAAGGCACCTAGCACGAGGGGAGCAAACGAGTAGAAGGCAAACATGTTGAAGAGCAAATGCGCCCAGTCAGCATGCAGAAAGCCCGAGGAAAGCAGGCGGTACCATTGGCCCGGGGAACGGGCCATGCGATAGGGGTCCATTATCCAGGAATCCATCAGCTCCTGTTTCGACCAGGCGTAGGCGGAGATGGCGACCGTGAGGCCGATGAGAATCAGAATGGGATTGAGCACGGCGATTTAGCTTTCGCGGTCCATGAGCTGGAGCGCGAGGTGATGCAGGGGCTGCTTGCGCTCATTGGGCGCGGCTACGCGCTCCAAATGCTGCAGCGCATCCTGGAAGTAGGAGTTGATGAGAGCCTCCGTCTGAGAGCGAATTTCGAGTTCGTCGTAGATGGCGCGGACGGCTTGCACCTTGGCATCGGCGTCGGCCACGGGCTGGCCGATGTGGCGGGCCAGGATGGCTTGCTGGGCGGGGCTGGCCTGGGCCTGGGCGGAGAGCAGGAGGAAGGTTTTCTTGTCGGAGATGATGTCGCCACCCACGCGCTTGCCAAAGGTGGCAGCGTCGCCGTACACGTCGAGCAGGTCGTCGCGCAGCTGGAAGGCCAGGCCGATATCGGTACCGAACTGACGGAGGTGCTCGGCATCCTCGTCCGAAGCGCCAGCCAAACGTGCGCCCAGCTCCAGGCAGAAGCCGAGGAGGACGGCCGTTTTCAGGCGAATCATATCCAAGTATTGGGCGATGCTGACCTGGGGCTCGGTCTCGAAATTCATGTCCCACTGCTGGCCTTCGCACACCTCGGCAGCCGTCTGGCTGAAGCGGGCGAGGATGCGCGGGAGCAGTGCGGGCGGCACGTCAAGGAACAGTTCGTAGGCCCGCACCAGCATCACGTCGCCGGAGAGAATGGCGACGTTGGGGTTCCACTTTTCGTGCACGGTGGCCTGACCGCGGCGCAGGGGCGCTTGGTCCATCAGGTCGTCGTGGAGCAGGGTGAAGTTGTGGAAGACTTCAGTAGCAAGGGCGGGCTTCAAGACGCCGCTAAGGTCGTCGGTGAAGAGGTGGGCGCCGAGCAGTGTAAGCAGCGGCCGGATGCGCTTGCCGCCGAGGCCCATGATGTAGCGAATAGGGGCGTAGAGAGTATCAGGGGCCTGCCCGTAGTCGAGCTGGGCGAGGGCGGCGGTGATGTTAGCGGGAAAGTCGGCTGGGGTCATAGGTGGTGCAAAGAACGGGGGCGGCTGGCATAGTGGTGGCGGGTTGGATTGGATGGTATCTGTCGTTGCGAGGCCGCAGGCCGCGGCAATCCGTCCTCTCCTAGCGACCAGCTTACTGATGTAATAAGCGGCCTTTAGGGCCCACAACAAAAAAGCCCCAGCTCTGGTGTAGAGCCGGGGCTTCGAAACATTAAACGGCGTTGTCACGCCTCAGGGCTGGTTGCAGCTGAGAGGACGGATTGCTGCGGCCTACGGCCTCGCAATGACAGGCGGGTCCTACCGACGCTTGCCCTTGTGGCCACCCTTGCTGTGGCCCTTGCCGCCGCTGTAGTCGCGGTAGCCGCGGGGCTCGCTGCTGCGCTGCTTGCGCTCGGCAGCTTCACGGTTTTTCACGAAGTCGGGACGGTCATCTACCAGCTCGAAGTCGATGGTGCGGTCGAGGAGGTTGGCGGATTTTACGACTACTTCCATCTCGTCGCCGAACTGGATGATGCGCTTGGTTCGGCGGCCCACAATGCGGTAGTTGTCCTTGTCGAGCTCGAACTCGTCGCCGGGAATGTCGGAAAGGCGCACCATGCCTTCGCACTTGTTCTCCTCAATTTCGATGTACATGCCGCGCTCGGTGAGGCCCGACACCACGCCTTTAAACACGTTGCCGATTTCGTCCACCATGAACTCGACCTGCTTGAACTTGATGCTGGCGCGCTCGGCGTTCGCGGCCAGTTTCTCGCGGGCCGAGGAGTGCTTGCACTCTTCTTCCACGGGCTCGGCCGGCACGTTCTTGCCGCCCTCCAGGTAGTGCTCCAGCAGGCGGTGCGCCATCATATCCGGGTAGCGGCGGATGGGCGAGGTGAAGTGCGAATAGTGGGCGAACGCGAGACCGAAGTGGCCTAAGGGCTCGGTGGTGTAAATGGCCTTCGCCATGGTCCGGATGGCCAGGCCCTGCAGCACGTTTTGCTCGGGCTTACCCACCACTTCGGAGCTGAGGTTGTTGAGCTCGGTGCTGATTTTTTTCGGGTTGTCGAGCTTCAGCTTGTAGCCGAATTTCTGGGCGAAGAGGGCGAAGGTTTGCAGGCGCTCGGGCTCGGGGGCTTCGTGCACGCGGTACACCATGGTGAAGCGCGGCTTGGTCTTTTTGAGGTTGAACACGAACTCGGCCACCTTGCGGTTGGCCAGCAGCATGAACTCCTCAATCATCTTGTGGGCATCCTTGCGCTCCTTCACGTACACGCCGAGCGGCTTGCCATTTTCATCGAGTCGGAACTTCACCTCCTGGGTTTCGAAGGTGATGGCGCCCTGCTTGAAGCGTTGGGCGCAGATTTTATGCGCCATGTCGTTAAGCACATTTATCTCCACAGCGTAGTCGCCCTCCTTGCTTTCGATGCGCTCCTGCGCCTCCTCGTAGCTGAAGCGGCGGTCGGAGTGAATGATGGTTTTGCCGAACCACGACTCGTAGAGCTTGCCGTTTTCGTCGAGCTCAAACACGGCCGAGAAGGTCAGCTTGTCCTCGTTGGGACGCAGCGAGCAGAGGCCATTGGAGAGGCGCTCGGGAAGCATCGGAATCACGCGGTCGACGAGGTACACCGAGGTGGCGCGGTGCTTGCCCTCGCGCTCCAGCTCGGTGCCGGGGCGCACGTAATGGGTGACGTCGGCGATGTGCACGCCCACTTCCCAGTGCCCGTTTTCGAGCTGCCGGATGCTGAGGGCATCGTCGAAATCTTTGGCGTCGGCGGGGTCGATGGTGAAGGTGGTGATGTTGCGGAAGTCGCGGCGCCGGGCAATCTCGTCTTCGGCAATCACCTCGCTAATGGCCTCCGATTCTTCCTCCACTTCCGAAGGGAATTCGAAGGGCAAACCGAACTCGGCCATGATGGCGTTTATCTCGGCTTCGTTGCCGCCGGCCTGCCCAAAGTTGCGTACCACCTCGCCCACCGGCTGCCGGTGCGAGTCCTCCGGAAACTCGTTGATGCGGACCAGCACCTTGTCGCCGGTGCGGGCATCGTGCAGCAGATGCGGCGGCACGAACACGTCGAAGTACACCTTGCGGTTGTCGGCCTTCACGAAGCCGAGCGTACCCTGCACCTGCAGGCGCCCTACGATTTCTGGACGCACCCGCTTGAGGACTTCCACCACGTCGCCCATGGGACGGCCGTCGCGAGAGCCGCTACGTAGGCGCACCCGCACCACGTCGCCCTGCAAGGCAAACTTCAGTTGGTCGGTGAACACGCGGATATCGTCGGCGTTGTCGTTGCCCTCGGGCACCACAAAGGCGAAGTTGGGTGTGGCCAAATCGACGGTGCCGATGATGGTGTTGGAGGGCGCGCGCCCGGGGCGGTCGTCACCATCGACATAGTCGAAGCCGGCCGAGCGGCGGCGGTGCACAATGGGGTCTTGCCCGAACTGGGCCTGCACCGAAAGGTTGCGAGGCGGCGTCACGGCCGACCCACCTTTTTTACCGCCTTTTTTGGCGCTGGACGGCATCAGGGCCGCCGCCACGGCGTCGGTATCGGCGAGGCGGTATTCGTCGTTTTGGAGCAGCGTAATGAGGCCGTTTTTGCGCAGCACCTTGATGTGGGCAAATATCTCCTCGCGCTGGCCCTTGGTCGTCACGCCGAGGCGGCGCGAAAGCTGGCGGTAGGCCATCACCTTGGTGGGGTTGTCGGCGAAGACGCGCAGGACCTGGTCCTGGGTGATGGCCGCGGGTTCGGGCTTTTCGCGCTTGGCGCGGGGAGCCCGGGAGTTTTCGGGGGTATTCATTTGGGTAAAAAGTGGCCGCCGAAAAGTTGATTGGTCGCAGGCGGCGAGAGCGGAAATGGATTGGCTGGCTGGGCCGCGCCGCTTTATGAAACGCGGGCCGGGCCGGGAGGTTATGGTGCAGGCTTTGGGAGCCCGCGCGGGGTAGCGCCAAGCCTGGCAGCAGCCAGAACCGGGAGCTGCTGCGGCAGCTTCTGGCGGCGCAAGGTAGGAGGCCGGCGCGGAGTAGCGCGTGGGCCGTAGCGTGGACTCTGCGAGTCCGCACCTAGTAGAACGTTCGCTCAAGCGCGGACTCGCAGAGTCCACGCTTGAGCTACGCCCGGCTGGCTACGGCGGCTTCGATGTCGGCCAGGCTGTCCTTGGGGATGGCGGCTAGCAGGCCTTGGGTATACTCGTGTTGGGGAGCGGCGTAGATGGCCGCCGCCGGGCCGCTTTCCACGATGCGGCCCTGGTGCATGACCAGCAGCCGGTCGCTCATAAACCGGGCCACGGACAGGTCGTGCGTGATGAAAAGATAGGTGATGCCGAACTCGCGTTTGAGGTCGTTGAGCAGGTTCAGGACCTGCGCCTGCACCGAGACGTCGAGGGCCGAGACCGACTCGTCGCAGACAATCAATTTGGGCTGCAAGGCCAGCGCCCGGGCAATGCAGATGCGCTGCCGCTGCCCGCCGCTGAACTCGTGCGGGTAGCGCTGGAAATGCTCCTCGCGCAGCCCCACGGTGCGCAGCAGCTCCAGCACTTTCGCCTTTTGCTGCTGGCGGGTGCCGCCCACGTTGTGCACGCGCATCGGCTCCCAGATGGCCTCGCCCACGGTTAGCATGGGGTTGAGGGCGGCGTAGGGGTCCTGAAACACCAGCTGCAAATCGCGCCGACGGCGGCGCAACTCCCCGCTCGACAGCTTCGCCAAATCGGTCCCTTCAAACAGGATGCTGCCCGCCGTTGGTTCCGTGAGGCGGAGCAAGGCCCGGCCCAGCGTGGTCTTGCCGCAGCCCGACTCGCCCACAAGGCCGATGGTTTCCCCGGGGTAAAGCGTGAAGCTGACGTTGTCGACGGCCCGCACGTAATCGGTGGCGCGGCGGAAGAAGCCCTTGCGAAGCGGGAAGTAGACCTGGAGGTTTTGCACCTGAAGCAGTGGCTCCGAGGCATTGGGCGCAGGGGCCGCTGCAGGCTCGGGAACGGGTGCCGAAGAAAGCTCGGCAGGGCGTGGAACATCCCCCAAAACGCCATGTTCCACGGGGAACGTTTTGGTGGTTTCAGAATTATCCCGTAACTGCTGGGCCTCGATTTCGGGTGAGGAATCCGTAAGCGCCTCATTTTCGAGCGGAAGCACGGGCTCGGGCTGGGACAATAATTGCCCGCTGGCGTCTTCCCGCATGAAATCGGCCACCACGGGCAGGCGTTTTTTGCCCACCGAGAGGCGCGGACGGCACGCCAACAGCCCTTTTGTGTACGGATGTTGCGGATTTGAAAAAATATCCAGCACCCTCCCCTGTTCCACGACCCGGCCCCGGTACATCACCAGAATGCGGTCGGCGATTTCGGCCACCACGCCGAGGTCGTGGGTGATGAAGAGCACGGCCGTGTTGTGCTGGCGGCGCAGGTCGTCGATGAGGCGCAGCATGCGGGCCTGCACCGTCACGTCGAGGGCCGTGGTGGGCTCGTCGGCGATGAGCAGGGCCGGGCGGCAGGCCATAGCCATGGCAATCATGACGCGCTGCTTCTGGCCGCCCGAAATTTCGTGCGGGTAGCTGCCGAAGATGCTTTCGGGGCGCGGCAGTTGGGCCTCAGTGAACAGCTCGATGGTGCGGGCCTTGGCGGCGGCTTCGCTGAGGTCGGTGTGGAGGCGCAGGGCTTCCACTACCTGGCTGCCGCAAGTATACACGGGGTTCAGCGAGGTCATCGGCTCCTGGAAAATCATGCCGATGTCGTTGCCGCGCACCTGGCGCAGGTCGGCTTCGGCGAGCTTCAGCAGGTCGGTTTGGCCCAGCTTTTCGGATTGGAAGATGGCCTCGCCGCTGGCAATGCGCCCAGGAGGCATCGGAATGAGCCCCAGCAGCGCCAGCGACGTGACGGACTTGCCCGAGCCCGACTCGCCCACAATGGCCAGCGTCTCGCCCCGATGCAGCTCAAACGACACGCCATCGACGGCCCGCACGTCGCCGCGGTGGCTGGAGAAATCAATGGTGAGGTCGCGGACGGAGAGCAGCGGGTTGGGCACGGAGGGGAATTAGGGCAGCTTTAGGGGCGGTTTTGGGCAGTTTGGTATGCAAGAACGGCCAAAAAAGAACGTCATGCTGAGCGCAGTCGAAGCATCTCTACCGCTTCGTTGGGTTCAGCCTTCCCAAGTATCTAAATCAATGGCTTTCCAAGTCGGATTAAATGCAGTAATCAGCGCGTCTTTCTTCCGGCGTGTCCAGCCTTTCAATTGATTTTCACGAGCAATAGCCTGTGTAGCATCGGGTAGCGTTTCGAAGTAAACCAGCAAATCAATTTGATATCGGCCAGTAAATTTCTCGGCATCTCCCCTACCAGTGCTGTGCTCGTAGAGTCGCCGCGTGAGGTCATTGGTGACGCCGATGTACAGGGTAGTTTGGGTCGGATTTGTCAGGATGTAGACGTGCACGGCCGTATTTTATCAATTTCACCAAATCATTTTAGACGAAAGGCTCTGTGGACAAACTACAATTACTGCTTTCTCTGATACTAATAGCGCAGGCTCTTTTCTGACAGCATCAAAAGCTTCTCTTTTCAAATCTTCAGAATTCGAAGGATGCTCAATAGAATTGCTACCATAATCATCCTCTTCTAGAACGAGCCTACCTACTTCTACCTCACCATTCTGAATTAGAATTATCGGAGTGCCCGACGCTACTTCAGGTTCGGTACTACCATCAGCATAGACAGTGACTTTTTGTAAACTCATTGGAATGATTATCATGTTTACTAATTTAACGAAGCGGTAGAGATGCTTCGACTGCGCTCAGCATGACGTTCTAAAGCCCTAGAGCCATGCCTCTCCCCTGCTACGCCAGCTTCTCCGCGTCTGGAGCGACTAAGGGCGCGCTTTCGGGGTGCGGGGCGGCTGACGGCTGCGATTCGTTGAAAAAGCGGCTCTGGTTGAGCAGAATTAACACCACGCCGATGAAGATGGAAGAATCGGCGATGTTGAAGATAGGGAAGCCGTTGCTGTAGGAGCCTCCGATGAGAGGCCAGGATTTGGGGAAATAGCCCACGTACAGCGGCACGTAAATCATGTCGATGACCTGGCCGTAGAACCAGCGCGTGGGCGAGCCTACCGGGGCATTATTGTAGAGTACGCCGTAGAAAATCGAGTCGATGAGGTTGCCCACGGCGCCGCCCAGAATCAGGGCCATGCAGGCGATGTAGCCGGCGGCCACGCGCTGGCGGCACAGGCGGATGATGTAGTACACCAAACCCACTACGGCGAGGCTGCGGAAAGCCGTGAGCACCAGCTTGCCGTAGGGCGCGGGCAGCTGCGCACCGAAGGCCATGCCGGGGTTCAGGGTATAATTCAGCTTCGCAAACTGGCCGAGCACGGGGATTTCGCCGGCCGAACCGGGCTGCATGTAGGTGTGCACGGCCCATTTCGAAAGCTGGTCGAGCACGATGATAAACAGGGCCAGCAGGAAGAATTTGGCGGCGGAATGCTGGCGGGTTGTCAGGGTTGGGTGCATTGCAGGCGGGATGAAGCTGCAAAGAACGGTGCGTTTGCACGGAATCGGCTTCTGCATTAACCTCACCCCCTGCCCCCCTCTCCAAAAAAGAGGGGGCACCAGCATTGCTTCTAACGAATTTTGGGACGTAAAAAAGCCCGACGTAACGCGCCGGGCTCTTTCGTTTTTGACTCTTTTCCCGAACCGATGCCCCCTCTTTTTTGGAGAGGAGGTCAGGGGGTGAGGTTGACGTCTGGGCGTCCCCTACCCTGCGCGGACTCGCAGAGTCCACGCTACAGCACGCTACCCCAGGTTCTCCGAGTCCGGAGCTACTAAGGGCTCGCTCTGTTTCTCATTTACAGCCACAGGCTCATCCTGCTTGAAAAAACGGCTCTGATTGAGCAAAATCAAGGCTACGCCGATGAAAATAGAGGAATCGGCGATGTTGAAGATGGGCCAGAGCGACACGTACTTCCCTCCTATCAGCGGCCAATTCTGGGGCAAAAAGCCTTCGTAGATGTCCACGTAGAGCATGTCAATGACCTGGCCGTAGAACCAGCGCGTGGGCGAGCCAAACGGGGCGTTGTCGTAGATGATGCCGTAGAAAACCGAGTCAATCAGGTTGCCGACGGCGCCGCCGAGGATGAGGGCCATGCAGGCGATGTAGCCGCCGGCGGCGCGCTGCTTGCAAAGGCGGATAATGTAGTAGCTCAGGCCAAACACGGCCAGCAAGCGGAACCCACTGAGAACCAGCTTCCCATACGGCGCAGGCAGCTCGGCGCCGAAGGCCATGCCGGGGTTTAGCGTGTAGTGCAGCTTGGCCCAGTGGCCGATGAGCGGGATTTCGCCCGCCATGCCGGGCTGCATGTAGGTGTGCACGGCCCACTTCGAGAGCTGGTCGATGGCAATGACGAACAGCGCCAGCAGGAAGAATTTAGCCGCGGATTGCTGGCGAGTGGTGAGGGTTGGGTGCATTCAGACGGTGCCAAAAGCGGCGAAAACGACGGCCTGATTTATTACCGTTATTTTGTACCTTTTACAACTGATTGTCTGAGGTTTTGTGCGACCAAAGACGAGCTTATTGAGTGTTTGTGCGGCCGAGGACTCGCCGGGGTTTCGGGCCCCCGGCGAGTCGTTCAGCATCAGGCAGTTGCGACCTCCAGCCGAACCGGCACGGAGTAGTCATCAAATTCGAGCACCGAGCCGCCGTTCACGTCGGCCGCAAAGTCGAGCGCGAGGGCTTGTGTTTCGGTGCGGATGTAGTCGCCGAACGCGGCCACGGCGGCCGTGAGCTCGGGCTGTTGGTCTGCCAACGTGACGCGGATTTTGTCCTGCACTTCCAGGCCCGAGTCTTTGCGCAGGTTCTGCAGGCGGTTCACCAGCTCGCGGGCGAGGCCTTCCTGGCGCAGCTCGTCGGTCAGGGTCACGTCGAGGGCCACGGTGAGGGGGCCGTCGGTGGCCACGAGCCAGCCGGGCAGGTCGTCGGTGCGGATTTCCACATCGTCCGGGGCCAGGGTGATGGGCTGGCCGTCGACCTCCACGGCGAGGCTTCCCTCCTTCTCCAGCTTCGAGATTTCGGCGGCCGTCATCTGCTGAATGCGGGCACCCACGGCCTTCAGGCGCGGGCCGTATTGCTGGCCGAGGCGCTTGAAATTGGGCTTCACCGACTTCACCAGCACGCCGCTTTCGTCGTCGAGGAATTCGATGTGCTTCACGTTGATTTCGGCGCAAATCAGGTCCTCAACGAGGCCCACTTGCTCCTTAGTCGTGTCGTTCAGCACCGGCACCAGGATGCGCTGCAGGGGCTGGCGCACCTTCAGCACCGACTTTTTGCGCAGCGAGTGGGCCAGCGAACTGATGCGCTGGGCCAGCTCCATGCGCTCCTCCAGCTTCTGGTCGATGCGAGCGAGGTCGGCCTCCACCAGCAGCGTCAGGTGCACCGATTCCGGGGCCAGGGGCGTGTTTTTGGCCACGGCCTCGGCGCGCATGCCGTCGGTCATGTTCTTGTAGAGCCACTCGCCGAAAAACGGCGCGATGGGCGACATCAGCTGCGCCACCACCACCAGGCATTCCTGCAGGGTTTCGAAGGCGGCGCGCTTGTCCTGGGTCAGCTCGCCCTTCCAGAAACGGCGGCGCGAGAGGCGCACGTACCAGTTCGAAAGCTGGTCCGTCACGAAATCCTGGATGGCGCGGGCGGCCTTCGTGGGGTCGTAAGCATCCAGATACCCACGCACTTCCACAATCAGCGACTGCAGCTTGCTCAGCACCCAGCGGTCCAGCTCGCTCAACTCGGCCAGCGGCACGCGGTCGAATTCGCTGGTCTGAAACTCGTCCAGATTCGCGTACAGCGCATAAAACGAGTACGTGTTGAACAGCGTGCCGAAGAAGCGGCGCTGCACCTCGGTCACGCCGGCGGGGTCGAACTTGAGGTTGTCCCACGGTGGCGCGTTGGCAATCATGTACCAGCGGGTGGCATCGGGGCCAAACTGCTTGATGGTGGCAAACGGGTCGACGGCGTTGCCGAGGCGCTTGCTCATCTTGTTGCCGTTTTTGTCGAGCACCAAGCCGTTGGCCATCACGTTTTTGAAGGCCACGGAGTCTTCCAGCATCACGGCCAGCGCGTGCAGCGTGAAGAACCAGCCGCGGGTTTGGTCCACGCCTTCGGCAATGAAATCGGCGGGGAAATTCTGCTGGAATTTCGCCTCGTTTTCGATGGGGTAATGCCACTGCGCGTAGGGCATGGCGCCGCTGTCGAACCACACGTCGATGAGGTCGGGCTCGCGGTACATGGGCTGGCCGCTGGGCGAAACGAGGAAAATATCGTCCACGTAGGGCCGGTGCAGGTCCACTTTTTCGCCGTTGGCGTAGGGGTTATGGGTCATGATTTCGGCCGCCACGGCCTTGTCAATCTCCGCTTTCAGCTGCTCGATGCTGCCGATGCACAGCTCCTCGGTGCCGTCCTGGGTGCGCCAGATGGGCAGCGGCGTGCCCCAGTAGCGCGAGCGGCTCAGGTTCCAGTCCACCAGGTTTTCGAGCCAGTTGCCGAAGCGGCCGGTGCCGGTGCTTTCGGGCTTCCAGTTGATGGTTTTGTTGAGCTCGATGAGCCGGTCTTTCACCGCCGTGGTCTTGATAAACCAGGAATCGAGCGGGTAGTAAAGCACGGGCTTATCGGTGCGCCAGCAGTGCGGGTAGGTATGCTCATACTTCTCCACTTTCAGGGCCCGGCTGCGCTCCTTCAGGCGCACGCTGATGTCCACGTCGAGGGTGCGGTAGTCGGCGGCGGTGTCGTCGTGGCCGTCGTAGTTTTTCACCCAACGGCTGCCAAATTCGCCCATTTGAGCTACGTAGCGGCCGGTACGGTCCACGATGGGGCTCAGCTTGCCCTGGTCGTCCATCACCATCAGGGCGGGGATGTCGTTTTGCTGGGCTACCCGGAAGTCATCGGCGCCGAAGGTGGGCGAGATATGCACGATGCCCGTGCCGTCCTCTGTGGTCACGAAGTCGCCGGGGATGACGCGGAAAGCCCGCTCCTCCCCTTCGAAGGCCGGGAAGCCATTCTCGGTGCCGAACAGACGCTCGTAGCTGATGCCCACCAACTCAGCGCCAGTGAACTCGGCCAGTTGACGCCAGGGCAGCACTTTGTCGCCGGCCTGGTAATCTTCCAGGGCAGCTTGCGCGCCTTTTTCGGTGAAGTAGCGGCCCACCAAATCCTTGGCCAGCACCACCACTTGGGGCTCATAGGTATAAGGATTGAAGGTGCGTACCACCGCGTAGCGGATGTTCTTACCCACGGCCAGGCCGGTGTTGGCCGGCAGAGTCCAGGGCGTGGTGGTCCAGGCCGCGATAAACACGGGCAGGCCGTCGGCCAGGGCAAACAGCTTCTCCGAAACCTCCGTGTGCTTCACCTTAAACTGCGCCACCACCGTCGTGTCCTTCACGTCGCGGTAGGTGCCGGGCTGGTTCAGCTCGTGCGAGCTGAGGCCGGTGCCGGCCGCCGGCGAGTACGGCTGAATGGTGTAGCCCTTGTACAGCAAGCCCTTGTCGTAAAGCTTCTTGAGCAGCGCCCAGCAGCTTTCGATGTACTCCGGCTCGAAGGTCACGTAGGGGTCGTCGAGGTCGACCCAGTAGCCCATTTTCTCGGTCAGGTCGTCCCACTGTGCCTTGAAGCGCATGACGGTTTCGCGGCAGCGCTGGTTGTATTCCTCAACGCTGATTTTCTTGCCGATGTCCTCCTTCGTGATGCCCAACTCCTTCTCCACCTGCAGCTCAATGGGCAGGCCGTGGGTGTCCCAGCCGCCCTTGCGGGGCACTTGCTTACCCAGCAACGTCTGGTAGCGGCAGAAGATGTCCTTCACCGTACGCGCCATCACGTGGTGGATGCCGGGCGCGCCGTTGGCCGAGGGCGGGCCTTCGTAAAACACGAACGTGGGCTGGCCTTCGCGGCTGCTCACGCTCTTCTCAAAGATGCCGTGCTCCTTCCACCAGGCGAGGATTTCCTCGCCCACCTGGCCGTAATTGAGCGGCTGCTTGTATTCGGGGTATTTCATGAATTGGGTTGTTATCAATTCTTTAGAACGTCATGCTGAGCGCAGCCGAAACATCTCGCTCGCTTCGTTGCAATCGCCTCGATTACTGCTGCACGCGAGATGCTTCGGCTGCGCTCAGCATGACGTTCTGTTTTGTTAAGCTTTAGATAGAGTAATCGCCTTCGTAATCAGAGGCTTTATGCATTTCTTTAAGGTTCAGGTCGATATCATCGTCCTCCTCGTGGTACGACTCATCGTAGTGCCGAATGAGGGCGTTGGTATCCGTGTCACCCTTGCCGTGCTCAAACGTCACCAGCAGCGAAGGCAACAGAATCAGGTTCGAGAAGTTCGTTATCAACAACGAAGCCGACATGAGCATTCCCAAGGCCTTCGTGCCGCCGAACTCACTGAAGGCGAAGATGCTGAAACCCACGAATAACACGATGCTCGTGTATATCATGCTGGTACCGGCCTCGCTCAGCGTCACCGAAACAGCTTCGCGCACCCGGCCACCGTTCAGGGCCATTTCCTGGCGGAATTTGGCTAGCAGGTGAATAGAATTATCGCCGTCGATGCCCAGTGCAATCACGAAAATCAAGGCCGTGCTGGGCTTGAGGGCGATGTTGAAATAGCCCATGATGCCGGCCGTGAGAATCAGCGTGACGGCATTGGGGATGAGCGCAAAAAGCACCGTTTTGAACGAGCGGAACAGGATGAGCACCACCAGCCCCACCAGCCCGAAGGCCATGAATAGGCTGTCGCGCAGGGTATGAATGACGTATTCGTTGCCCTTGGTGAAGATGATGGTCGTGCCCGTGGGCCGAATGTCCATGCCCGTTCCTTTGAAGATGCGGTTCATCTCCGGAATAATTTTCGTGTTCATCAGCGTGTCCAGGTTCTGGGAACCGATGTCCGCGATTTTCAGGCTGATGCGGGCTTTCTGGCTGGTGCTGTCGGCGAAGGAGCGCAGCAGCTTGCTGTTCATGCCCGCGCCGCCGGCGGAGTTGCCGGAATTGGCCAGGGCGCTGAGGATGAAGTTCTTTTCTGAGTTATCGGGCAGGCGGTAGAATTCTGGATTGCCATTGTAGAAGGCCTGGGTGCTGGCCTTAAGAAACGTAACCAAGCTCACGGGTGGCGACAGCTCCGGCTGCGTGCGTAGGAACTTCTCAAACTGGTCTATTTTCTCCAGGTTTTTCAGCTTGAACAGGCCTTTTTTCTTGTGGGTGTCCACCTCAAATTCCAGCGGCATCACGCCGTGGAAATGACTCTCGAAGAAGGCCAAATCGGAGTTCACCGAGCTTTTCTTGGGCAAATCATCCACCATGTACGACACGGCCTCGATGCGCGAGATGCCGATGGCCGCGCCCGCCACCATCACCAGCGCCGCGATATAGACGGTGGGCCGGCGCTCCAGCACGAGGTGGTCGAAAAACTCCAGGAGCTTGGTAAGTGGCGCGGCGTCGAGGTGCTCCAGCTGCTTGGGCGTGGGCGGCGGCAGGTAGGTGAACACGGCCGGAATCAGGATGAAGCTGATGACGAAGGCCGCGAAAATGTTGATGGTGGCCACCAAACCAAACTGGTAGAGAATGGCGATATCCGTGAAGGCAAACACGATGAAGCCCACGGCCGTGGTCGTGTTGTTCATTAGCGTGACGAGGCCGATTTTGCGGATTACCCGCGTCATGGCCAGCATCTGGTTGCCGGATTTGCGGTAGTCGTAGTGGTAGCGCGAGAGTAGGTAGGTGCAGTTCGGGATGCCGATAACGATGATGATACTGGGAATCAACCCGGTAAGCAGGTTGATTTTGAAGCCTAGCAGCACAATCGAGCCGATGCACCAGATAACCGTGACGCCCACCACAAT
This sequence comes from Hymenobacter properus, assembly GCF_015694735.1. GTDB lineage: Bacteria > Bacteroidota > Bacteroidia > Cytophagales > Hymenobacteraceae > Hymenobacter > Hymenobacter properus. Next base: position 775,437 of record NZ_JADQDP010000003.1, read on the forward strand.
GAGCGGAAACAACACCGCCGACCATGTACGGAAGAACACCAGCAGCGTAATCCCGGTCACAATCATGGCCAGAATGGTGAAGAATTTCATCTCCCCGGCCACTTTGCTCGTCATGGTGGAACGCACGTAGGGAAGACCGGCGTAGTGCAGCTTGATGTTGGTTTTCTTCTCAAACTGCGCCGCAAAGCCCAGGATGTTGTTCATCACCGCCTGCCGCTTTGAGGAGTTCAGGTATTTCGGGTCCATCGTGAGGGCCAGTAGCGTGGCCCCGGTGCTGGGGCTGATGAGCTGGCCCTTGTAGAACTCCACGCTGTTCACCACCCGCATCAGGCTGTCGAGTTCCGCCTGCGAGTGAGGCGGGTTGCGGAAGATGGGCGCCGCCTTGAAGCTGTTGCTGGACGTGTCCTTGCTGATGTTGAGCAGCTTGCTCACGCTGAGCACGCCGCTCACGCCCTGCACCTTGGCCAGCGTATCGGTCAGCTGACGGAACTCATTGAAGTTGCCCAGCTTGTAGATGGAACTATCCTGCAGGCCGATAACCAGCACATTACCATCCTCGCCAAACGTGCGCTTGAACTGCCGAAAATACACCATGTCGGGGTCCTGTTCGCTCACCACCTGGGCAAAGTCGTAGGTCATTTCCACGTCCTTGGCCTTGTAGGCCATGAAGACGGTGATGGCGGCCAGCACCGCCACCAGCGACAGGCGAAACCGGATGATAAAGACGGCAAGTTGTTCCCACATAATATCCTGCTAAAGAGGCAAAGTTACGTACGCGCAACGCGGGCCGCTTTCAAGGCCAGAAGCGCAGGCCCAAAAACAAAACCGCTCCCGGCGAAGGCCGGGAGCGGTATGGCAATCAGGGTAGCATGAAACGGGTTATTTCACGACTTCAACCCATCCTTTCCAACTTTCGCCGGTGGCACTCACGAGGCGGTAGTAGTACACGCCGGGCGCAAGTTCGGCATCGGCGCCCCAGCCGTCGGTGTAGTTGGCTTGCTCGAACACCTTGCGGCCCCAACGGTTGAAAATTTGAATGTTCACCTTCTCCGTGGTCACAAACGGGCGGAACGTGTCGTTTTGCTGGTCGCCGTTGGGCGTGATGATATTGGGCAGGTCGAAGCCGCGCACGGGCACGGGCACCAAAAGCGACGCCTCGCAGCCCGGGCCGTAAATGGCCGTCAGGCGGGCCTGGTAGCCGGGTTGGGGGTTGGCCGTGGCGTATATGTGCGAGGGGTTCACTTCGGTCGAAGTGGGCGAGTTGTCGCCAAAGTCCCAGCGGTAGTTGGTGGCCCCGGTGGTGGTGGTGAACATCACCGGCTTGCCCACCAGGTTGGGGGCGCTGGCAGTGGCGGCCAGCACAGGCGCCAACGGAATGGTGAACTGCACCGAGTCGCGGCCTACGCAGCCCGTGACGCTCACCACACGCACCAGGTAGCGCACGCTGGCCGTGGGGCTCATCGTGATGCTGCGGCCTGTGAGGGTGGGCTGGCCGGACGCCGTCCAGGTGTAGGTGGCGCCGGGGCCGGCGTCAGCCACGGAGAGGGTGGTAGCGGTGCCGGGGCAGATGGTGCGGGGCGGCCCTGCCGATACCACCAGGCGCGGAATCACGCGCACGGTCACCGTATCGGTGCCCGCGCAGCTGCCCAAGCCGGCCGGGGAGGTAGCCGTCACGGTGTAGCGGGTGGTGGTGGTGGGCTGCACCGTCACGCTGGCACCCGTGAGGGTGGGCTGGCCCGGCGCCGTCCAGGTGTAGGTGACGTTGGGCATGACTGGGGCCAGGTTGGTGGCCGAAAGCGTGATGGATGAATTGATGCAAATGGTTTGGCGACTGGCCGGGGCCACGCGCGGCTGCGGCACGGCATACACCGTCACGGTATCTACGGCAGTCACACTTTGCAGGCAGTTGTTCACGTCAAACACCGTGAGGCGCACGGGGTAGCGGCCGGGCTGGGTGTAGGTGGTGGTGGCGTTGTTGGCCTGCGTAGAGGTTTGGCCGTTGCCGAAGTTCCAGAGGGTGCTGGTGCCCGTGGCGGCCGGCCGGTTGAAGTAGAACGTGGCCGGGGCGCACAAGCTGGCCTGCCGGATGGAGCTGGTGGCAGTGAGGGCAGGCACGAAGTTGGCGCTTAGCTGCAGCACGTCCATCTTAAACGCCACATTATTCCAAGAGCTCGAATTATTGGCTGATAAGGCGTTAGGGGTGGTCAGTACCGGCGTGCCGCTGCCCACGCACATCGATTGATAGATGATGCCGCGCTTATCGAAACGCGAGGTGCCGCCATCCACATGGCAGCTTCCATTGCCAAAATACGTCCCATACACTAGCGTTTGGGCATTGGCCGATAGCTGCCCAAGGTAGAAATAGCCCGAAGGGCTGATGGTCGTCGAAGAAGTGCCCCCACTTATCGCACCCAGGATGGCGTTGGAAGTGGTGGGCATGTTGCTTTGGGGCGTCCAGCCCGAGAATAGGATTTGCCCGCAGTTATCGACCAGGAAGGCCGTAGGCGACAAGCAGGGTGAAGCGCTAGCCCCGTTGCCGATAACGGTTGAGAAAATACCTGAAGTCAGTCGGGCATTGAGTTTTTGAATGTATTGGCGGCTTCCCGGGTTGGCATAAACCCCCGCTGAAACCGGATAAACTCCCTCCGTTTGGCCAAAAGCGTACACTTCGCCGTTTCGGTTAAGCTGTACAAAGTGCACCTGGTCGTAAGCGGAAGTTCCCAAATAAGTGCTCTGCACCAGGTCATCGCCGGCCGCCGAGATGCGCGACACAAAGCCGTCGGCCGTGCCGCCATGGTAGGTGCTTCGGAAGCCGGCCTGCACGCCCGGAAAGTTGGGGCTGGACGTGCCGCCGCCCACAAACACGTTGTTCACGCTGTCGAGCTGCACCGAGTAGGCCGCGTCGGCCCCGGAACCGCCCAAGTAGGTGCTCCAAATAAGATTGGTGAGCGTGGCGTTAAGCTTGCACACCACGCCATCGCTCACCCCGCCGCCGCTCGTCGACTGAAAAATAGCGCTGGTAACCGGGAAGTTCGTCGACGACGTCATCGAGGCTATGAAGATGCTGCCGTTCCGGTCAACCGTCACGTCGCCGCGGTATTCATCGCCATAGTTTACCCAGAGTGCTGTATTGCTCCTGCTAATCTGGCCGTCAACACCACTGCCGCCCAAAAACGTGGAGCCCACCAGCCCCGAGCCGGCTGCGTTAAGCTTGGTAAGCACAATGTCGGTTCCGCCCAGGCTCGTATCGTATGCCCCGGTGGTGGTGGGGTAGTTGCCAGAGTTGGTGGTGCCCAGCACAATCAGGTTGTTGTTGCGGTCCACCACCATGCTGTGCGGCCAGTCGCTGCCGCTGCCGCCGATGTAGGTGGCGTACACCTTGCTGGCCGGCCCCGTGGCCGCCGCCGGGTTGTATTTGATGATGCCCATGTCGATGCCGCCCGAGTTGAAGGTGGCATCGTAGGCGCCCACGCTGGTGGGGTAACCGGCGCTGTGCACGTCGCCCCCGGCGTAGAGGTTGCCCAGCGAGTCGTAAGTGGCCGTGTAGCCGTAGTTGCTCGCCGTGGAGCCCGTGTAGGTGGAGTATACCAGCACCGGGTCAATCACCAGGGGCAGGGCGCGGTTGTAGCCCTCCGGCAGCACAAATTTCACCGTGTTTTTGGTGGCCAGCACGTACTCGCAGGCTACCCGCTGGCGCCTGCCGTCCACCAGCTGGTAGGCATAGGGGCGCTGCTCCACCACCGTGCCCACCGTGGTGCCAATGTTCAGCGCGCCTTTTACTATCTGCAGCTTGGCCTGGCCGTCATAGCGCAGGGCAATGCGGCCGGCATCGGCCCCGACGCCTACTTCAAAGTCGTACTCCAGAGCCTGCTCTTTGCTGTAAAAATGCAGGTCGATGCCGGGATAAAGCGCCTGGTAGCGTACCTCACCGTAGGTGGGCACGTTACTGGCCCAGCGGCTCTTGTCATTCCCCAAAAAGTAGTTGTTATAACCGGGCTGCCTCGCTTCGCCGCTCACCGCGGCCTGCGTGTTGGCGCCTACAAACGTGGTAGAGTAGGCGTGGCCCTGAATGTGTTCCTTGCCCGAAGGCTTGGTCGGGCTGTGATGCAGTTCGTCGGCCTTCTTGCTGTCGTAGAGCACGTGCAGCAGGCGGGCGTGCTCCATGTAGAGGCGGCCGGCCGCCACGTCGGCGGCAAACAGGACGGGTTTTTCCCATTGGTTCCGGTTGGCCACAAACTCGATGGCGCTAGACGGGGGCGGGCCCACGGGCGCTGGGGTTCCCGCCGCGGCAGGCAGTGAAGCCAGTAGCAGCCCCAACTGTAAGGTAGTTTTCAAATGCATAAAAAAGGAAAAGGATGAAAAAAGCCAGTGAATCCGGCAAGCAATAAGCTTACCGGATTCACTGGCTCAGGCTAGTTCAAATGAATTTTAGTTGAACTTTTTTATTCCGTTCGCCTTTTACGCCAGCTGCTCAAAAATTCGGCGCGGGCTCACTGCCTCGCCGATGTACTGGCGCAGCTCCGAAATGGCCATGCGGGTTTGCTCGCGCGAGTCGCGGTGGCGCACGGTCACGGTATTATCCTCCAGCGTCTGGCCGTCCACCACGATGCAGAAGGGCGTACCGATGAGGTCCTGGCGGGTGTAGCGCTTGCCGATGGCGTCGCGCTCTTCCAGCACCAGGCGGAAGTCGTACTTCAGCGCGTCGAAGATTTCCTGGGCCTTTTCGGGCATGCCGTCTTTGCGCACCAGCGGGAAGATGGCGGCCTTCACCGGGGCCAGGGCCGGGTGCAGCTTCAGGAACGTGCGGGTTTTGGTTTGCTGGGCTTCGCCCTCGCCTTCGGTTATGGTTTCTTCCTGGTAGGCGTTGCAGAGCGTAGCCAGGAACAGGCGGTCGGCGCCCACCGAAGTTTCCACTACGAAGGGCACGTAGTTGCCGTAAGCTTTGCCGGTGGCGGGGTCGATGTCGGCGTCGAAGTACTGCTGCTTTTTGCGGCTCAGGTTCTGGTGCTGGGTCAGGTCGAAGTCGGAACGGGAGTGAATGCCCTCGATTTCCTTGAAGCCGAAGGGGAATTCAAACTCGATATCGACGGCGGCCTTGGCGTAGTGGGCCAGCTTGTCGTGGTCGTGGAAGCGCAGCTTGGCGGCGGGCAGACCAATGGCCTCGTGGAAACGGCGGCGGGCGGCCTTCCAGGTGTCGTACCACTCGCCTTCGGTGCCAGGACGCACGAAGAACTGCATCTCCATCTGCTCAAACTCCCGCATCCGGAAGATGAACTGGCGGGCCACAATCTCGTTCCGGAAGGCCTTGCCAATCTGGGCTATGCCGAACGGCACTTTCATGCGGGCCGATTTCTGCACGTTCAGGAAGTTCACAAAGATGCCCTGGGCCGTTTCGGGGCGCAGGTACACGGGCGGCGCGTCGCCGTCCACGGCCGAGCCTTGGGTGGAAAACATCAGGTTGAACTGGCGCACCTCGGTCCACTTGCCGGTGCCCGATACGGCGCACTTGATGTCTTCGTCGATGATGAGTTGGCGCACGCCAGCCAGGTCGTTTTCCGTGAGCAAGCGGCCCATTTCGGCCGTGAGGGCGGCACCGCGGGCGGGGTCGCCGGCCTTCTCGTACTCGGCGGCTTTTTCTTCGAGCAGCACGTCGGCGCGGTAGCGCTTCTTGCTGTCGAGGTTGTCAATCATGGGGTCGTTGAAGCCAGCCACGTGGCCGCTGGCTTCCCAGGTGCGCGGGTCCATGAAAATGGCGGCGTCGAGGCCCACCACGTTGCCGTGCAGCTGGGTCATGGCATCCCACCACAGGCGCTTGAGGTTGTTTTTGAGCTCCACGCCGTTGGGGCCGTAGTCGTACACGGCGGCCAGGCCGTCGTAGATTTCCGAGGACTGGAACACGAAACCGTATTCCTTGGCGTGGGCCACGATATCTTTTAGTTGTGCGGGTTCTGCTGCTGGGTTCATGCCCGCAAAAGTAGGCCGATGCGGCTGAAGCTGAAACTTGTGCGTAGAAGGCGCGCCGGCGTCTGTCATCCTGAGCGCAGCGAAGGACCTTACCACGTCCGCACATTCAACGATGGCCTACTACGTTTACATTACCACAAACCCGGCCCGTAATCGGTGTCACTAATAATCTGCGGCAGCGCTTAGCGCAGCATTTCCAAAATCGGGGCACCCCCGAAACCTTTGCTGGAAAGTATTTCTGCCACAATCTCATTCATGCTGAACAGTACGCCGACATAGATGCTGCAATAGCGCGCGAAAAGGAGTTAAAGGGGTGGACCCGCGCTAAAAAAGAAGCATTGATTGCATCATTGAATCCCAACAGAGAGTTTCTAACAATTTAATAGCAAACCTGATACACTGATAATGCACACAGCGCAAACTTGGTAAGGTCCTTCGCTTCGCTCAGGATGACAAGCGGGCGCGTCACAATTCGGTAACATATCCACAGTCAGCCCTATTCCTACCTTTGACGCATGATTTCAATCAATTTCCCACAAAACCGCCTTTTATGTTTGGTTTAGAACCTCACGTGCTTCTGCTTCTCGGCATTTGCCTGCTGGCCGCCTGCGCGTTCGAGTTCGTGAATGGCTTCCACGACACGGCCAACGCCGTGGCCACCGTTATCTACACCAACGCCCTGCGGCCCTGGGTGGCCGTGGTGTGGTCGGCTTTCTGGAATTTCATCGGCGTATTCGCCGGCGGCATCGGCGTAGCAATGGGCATCATTTACCTACTGCCCGTCGAAACGCTGGTCGACCAGAACGTGTACCACGGCATTGCCATGGTGGGCGCGCTCATCCTGGCCGCCATCATCTGGAACGTGGGCACCTGGTACTACGGCATTCCGGCTTCCAGCTCGCACGCGCTGATTGGGTCGATTCTGGGCGTGGGCATTGCCTACTCCCTCCTGCCCGAGTCGAAGGGCGCGGCCGTGAACTGGAGCAAGGCCGGCGAAACCGGCATTGCCCTGCTGGTGGGCCCGCTGCTGGGCTTCGCGCTTACCATCGGCCTCATGTTTTTGTTCAAGCGCTTTGTGCGCAGCAAGGCCATCTTCAAGGAGCCGCACAAGCGCAAGCCCCCACCCCTCTGGATTCGCCTTACCCTTATCACCACCTGCACGCTGGTGAGCTTCTTCCACGGCTCGAACGACGGCCAGAAGGGCGTGGGCCTGGTGATGCTGATTCTGATTGGCATCGTGCCCTTCCGCTTCGCCCTCGACGAAACCAAAAACCCGCTCGACCTGCGCCAGTCGCTCACCAAAATCGAGTACGTCATCGGCCGCGTGAACCGCGCCGACCTCAGCCCCAACGACCAAAAAACCCTGGCCGACATCCAAGCCAAAACTGCCGACCTCGACCGCATTTTCGAAGGCAAAACCGACGTGAAGCAGCTGCCCCAGCAGGCGCGTTTCGAAATCCGCCGCGACGTGCTGCTGCTGGCCAACCAGTCGAAAAAGCTACTGGCCTCGCCTAGCGTGAGCCTCAGCACCCAAGACCGCGGCACCTTTGACGCGGCCACCAAGGAGATGAAAACCTTCACCGACTACGCCCCCTGGTGGGTGCTGCTGATGGTGAGCCTCTCGCTGGCCGTGGGCACGATGATAGGCTGGCAGCGCATCGTGAAAACCATTGGCGAGCGCATCGGCAAGGAGCACCTGAGCTATGCCCAGGGCGCCAGCTCCGAGCTGGTGGCCGCCGCCATGATTGGGGTGAGCACGCAGTTTGGCCTGCCCTCGTCCACCACGCACGTGCTCACGTCGAGCATCGCGGGCAGCATGGTGGCCAGCCGCGGCGTCAAGAACATCAACCCCGGCATGGTGCGCAACATTGCCTTGGCCTGGGTGCTCACACTGCCCGTCACGGTGGTGCTCTCGGGCCTGCTGTTTCTGCTGTTCCGCGCCGTGCTTGGCTAACAGCCTTCAACCCAGCTAAACACAAAAAAGGCGACCCGATGTGGGCCGCCTTTTTTATTGCTCGTCAAATGGGGGAACGCGAAACTCCTTTTGAAGCAAGCATCCGAAAGCGTGGATAAGCCCCCTGCTTTTAGTTACTTATCCACTTATCCACAGCAAAAACCTGGGTAAATGTGGATAAAGTCGGCCTTACTTGGGCCACTGCACTTCCATGTCGTCGTTGATGAACACGCCGAAATTGACGAACTGCAGTTCGCCTTCTTCGAAGTATAAGTCAATCATCGACTTCTCGTAGGACAGGCGCACTGCCCCTTCTTCCATGGTTTCGAGTTCGGGCGTGGGCTGGTCGTGGCGCGCCATGATGGCCTTCACCTGGTCGATGCTCAGGCCGTAGATGGCCTCGCCGAAGAGGCGCATGTTGGGGTTGTCGGTTTCGATGCAGCTCAGGCGGAAGTCGTCTTCGCGGTCGAAGTAGAGCGAGAGCAGGTAGTCTTCCTCGTGGTAGTTCCAGGCCTGGTGCTCGAAGTCGTCGTCATCGTCCGACTCTTCAATTTCCTCGGGCTCGCCCACGAGGGTGCGCACTTCGTCCATGGTGGCGCCGAAGCGCAGTGGGCCCATGCCGGTGCCCAGAATGATTTCGTTTTCCTCGATGCTGGAGGATTGTTGGGTGTTCATGGGGTTGGGGTAAAGGATGGTAAGCAAAGGTAGGCAGGGAGGTTGGGTGTTCACTAGGCCGCGCCTGTCATCCTGAGCGCAGCGAAGGACCTTACCACGTCAGTAGCGTTTACTGACAGTTTACTCAAACGTGAGAAGGCCCTCCGCTGCGCTCAGGATGACAGATGTGCCACTTTACCCACAGACTTATCCCCCTATTTCCCGTATTTCTCAATAAACGCTTCCTTCTGCCGCAGGTACTCCGGGTGGGTTTTGGCTTCATCCCACTTGCGCTTGAATATGGCGGCGGCTTCCACCTTATCCACATCGGGGTGAGCGGTGCGGGGCAATTCGGCCCGGCCGTGGGCGCCGCTCTGGCCTTTCTTGTCGTCGGGCACGGGGCCGTCGTATTTCTTGCCGCCTTTGTGGTTGGCGTAGCGCCGGGCCCGGGTAAAGCCCATTTGAATGAATTTGCGGGCCATGTCGGCCCCCACAAAATCGCGAGCTTTCAAATAAGCTTCAAACAGGCCGTAAATTGTTTCGGACGACTCCCGGGCTGCCGCGGCGTCTTTGAAGCGCCAGTGCGGCAGAATTTCGCCCTTGTATGGCTGCACGAGCAGTACGCCCTGCTCACCCCGGCCCACACGATATAGCTCGGGGTGCTGGCGGAAATCGGTGGTGTGGAAATCGAGGGTATAATCGAACGGCATGGGCTTGGCGGAAATGTGGGCATGACTATTCTACGCACTTTTCCACAAAGCGGGAGGGATAAGAGGGGCGGAGGGCGCTTTTTCAGCCGGGCGAGTGGGTTCGGTTTTTTGGCCGGGAGCAGAACGGGGTTTGGGGCGCAAGATTTCTGGCCGTGTTTCAAACGCTTGGTGCTGGCTCAAGCCCAGACCTGAGAAAATGCTTGAGGCGCGCTCTGAAACCTTGAGGCGGGACAAAACGCTTGAAGCGCGTTCCAAACCTTTGATTCAGGTTTTCCCCAGTCTTACTTTTTAATTAAATTTTTTTTCTAAAAAACCTTTTTGTTTCCACTCATTAGGTCCGTTGATAAGTGGAAAAGCCCGCGGGGTTATCCCCAGCGTGGAAAACGTGGGGGAAACGACGGCCTTATCCACGCAATATCCACCGGCATTGTGGAAAATAAAGCACTGGTTATCTAAAGGTTAATTCATTTTTCAACATCTCCACCAGGTTTCCACATTTTTCTATCTCCGCCGAAACTCCTGGTGTGAAAAGGGCTTGTGGCCTGGGGAAGTTATCCACGGTTATCCCCGGGGAAAATGCCCTGTATAGGCGCTGAAAGCACCAAAAAAACTTGTGCCCCATTTATCCCCGGCTTCTCCCCATGTTTCCCCCAGGTTATCCCCGAAATTTCCCACAAGCCCAAACCGCTGTGGAAAAGCCCGTGGAAAACCCGTGGATTAGTGGTGGATTAGCGGTAAAAAAGGCCCTCAGTAACTGGAATCCAACTTTGGTTATCCACGCAGCCGGGCTACGGCGTAAGATTTTTAGGTTAAAGCGGCTTCCGGGGGAATGGCAAGCGCCGAATTTTCAGTCCGCGTCCCCACGCCTTTTGCGCAGCTGCGAACAGTGCGGGGGCGCAGACTACAAAGCCTGCGCTATTGTCTGGCTTATCTTCCGAAGCCAAAACCACCCGAATGGTACCGCTAGTTGGCCGACGACATACACCACGCCAAAGCCCCGGCCAAACGGCCCTCAACGAAGAGGAACCGCCCTGCCGGGGCTCAGGAAAAAACGTCGGGAAAGAGGCGCTGGGCTTAGAATGTGAGGGGCTCGATGATGTCGAAACCGGCCCGGACTTGCTGGGGCTTGGGGTCGAGGTACACCGGCTCGGGGGGGAGCAGCAGGTTGGGGTCGCCGCCGCGCCAGCGGCCGTCGCCGTCGGCATCGATGAGCACACGCAGAAGGTAGGTGCCAGGCTTGATGTCGGAAAACAGGTACTTGCCCTTGGGCGAAGCCAGGCTGGCCACTACTTCAAATTTAGAATCGAGGAGCTGTAGCTCATAGCTCTTTTCCTTGGTGGTGATGGTGCCCGACAAGCTATTGGACACGTCCTGCTCGCTAATGCCGAGACGCAGCGGGCGCAGGCGCAAGCTCTGGCCCGTGATGGCACTGATGGCCGTGCTATCGAGCACGATTTCGAGCCGGTTTTTAGCCTTGCTATTGAAGCGCACGGTTAGCTCGTCGCGGTTGGGCCCGAGGGTGCCATCGGCGGGCAGGCGCAGGGGACGGCGCTTGGTTGAGTCCTCGATGAGGGTGCCGAAGGGCTTGCCGCTGGCCACCCGCACCGGCACCGTGAATTTGAAACGGACCTGGCCTTCGGGGTACACACTCCGGGGAAGGCCTTCTACGCTATACAAGGGCGGGTTGACCACTTTTTTGGCCGTGGCGGGCGGCACCGGAAATTTTACCTGCAGGGTGTCGTAGCCCACATTGCCCGTGCTGTCGGCCATGGTGAGCAGGTAGCGGCCATCGCCCACCTCCGGCGTTTTGAAAAGCACCAGCGTGCGGCCGCGCTCGGTGAGCTGGCTGGCTTCGGCCAGGGCCGCAGGCGTGGGGCCGGCGCCCAACGAAGTCAGCGCGGCCGTGCGCAAGGCCTCGTTGAAAGCCAGGCGCAGCTGAGTGGGGCTGGGCGTGCGGGTGGTGAGCAGTGGCGGGCGCCGGTCGGGCTGGGTGAGCACGAGGGCCACGGGCGCACCCGCACGGCCGGCAATGGTGATGGGGGCGGGCAGGTAGGCAATTCGCTCGCCGTCGTCGTAGCGGCCGTTGTTGTTCTTATCGCCCAGGGCGTAGATTTTGTAGGTGCCGTCCTTCAGGAAGCCCAAGCTGAATTTGCCTTCCTTGTCGGTAAGCGCGGTGTAGTAGGGCCGGCCGCGGCGCACGCCGACGGTGTCGGTGGCACGGTAGAGGCCGATGCTGGCTTCGGCCACGGGCCGGGCCGTGAGCAGGTCGGTGACGGTGCCGCTCACCCGGCCCGAGTCGAGCACGGCCCCGGTGCTGAAATTGAGCACCGCATTCTTAGCGGGCAGCCCCTCGGTGATGTCCACCACACCGTCGCGGAAGTTGAAGCTGTAGGTGGTGTTCGGGTCCAGCGGCTTGTCGAAAAGCAGCGTGATGGAATTACGGTCTTCGCGCAGCTTGTAGGGGTTGTCCTCGGGCAGTTGGGGCGTAATGAGCAGGTTTTTGCTCAGGTCCTTCGTCACCACGGGCTCCGAAAACTCGAGGCGCACAAATTTCTGGCTCACGTTGCGGGCCGCGCTATCGGGCGAGCTGCTGATGCGGCGCGGCGGAATACGGTCGCGCGGGCCGCCCAGGGGCGGGGCCACGGCGGCGCAGCTTTCAAGCAAAGCAAGCAGGGCCAGCGAGGCCAGCAGTTCAGCGCGAACGGACATTATAGAGCAGGAGCGTGGAAAGCGTGAGAATAACAATGGCTGCCCCGATGCGCCATGCCAGCGGGCGCGTCACGGCATCGCTCGGCTCGGCGCTAACGACCGTGGCCGTGCGGGTGGTATCAACCACAAAGGTCGGGGCCAGCTTGCGCACCGAATCGGGGGGCGATGAAGCCGCGGGCGGCGTGGCGGGCACGGTTTGAGCGCGGGCGACGGGCAGCAGGCACACGGCCAGCAGCAGCCCCCTCCCCCATCGACCGGCCGCGCGCCGCATCAGGCCGCCGGGGTGCGCCGCCCGGCCACGTAGAGCAGGCTGGAGTACTGCCCCTCGTGCTGCTCGGCATATTGGTTCGACTTGTAGCCGGCCTTGAGCACCGTGAGCAGGCCGCCGGCGCGCTCGTTGCGGTGCTTTTCGCTCAGCATGCTCACGTAGTAGGCATCAAGCGGCATGGGCAGCGTTTGGCGGATGGCCAGCTTGTGCTTCTTGAGCAGCTGGGCCATGGTTTTGGGAGCGAAGTGGTAGAGGTGGCGGGGCACGTCGTAGGCGGCCCACAGCTCGCGGTAGTGCTGGGCGTCGAGGCTTTCCACGTTGGGCACGGCAATAAGCAGCACGCCGTCGGGCTTCAGCAAAGCCACCAGCTGGGCCAGGGTTTCATTCAGGGTGTGCACGTGTTCGAGCACGTGCCAGAGCGTAATCGCATCGAACGTTCCGGGCTGAAACTGTACCAGGCTTTCCTGCCCGATGGGCTGCCCCAAGCGCTGGCTGGCTTCCTCGCGGGCGCGGGTGTTGGGCTCGAGGCCGGCCACCTGCCAGCGCGCGGCCTTGGCGGCGGCCAAAAAGTGGCCTGTGCCGCAGCCGTAGTCCAGCAGCTTGCCCCGGCGCGGCGCCAGCTTGTTTAGCAAGCTCACCTTGCGGCGCATGGTGAAAAACCGCGCCACCTTGTAGGCCTGGTTCACGAAGCCCTGGGCCGCGCTGTTATGCGACACGTAGGCGTCCGACTCGTAGTATTTGCCGATTTCGGCCTCATTGGGCCGTGGGTTGGTGAACTGGAAGCCGCAGCCCGCGCACTGCACAATGGCGAAGCTCTCGTGGCTCACCGTGCGGTCTTCCACCACCAGCTTGTTCTTAAAGTCGGTTTTGCCGCACACCGGGCAGGCCTCTAATCGTTCGTAGGACACAGGCAGATGTTCAGACTATAAGCAAAGCAGCCCGCTGCAAGTCGGGCTGCTGTTTGTGTTGTACCAGCAAAAATAGGCTTTTAAGGCTACAGTAAGGCAGCGACCTGAATTACGGCCGACGGTCAATCACTTTTCGCTTGTTATTCCGAGGTTGCGATTGGGCAAGTTGGAAAGCGAATCAATTCGGTTCGATTGGATTCGCCAGAGCGAGTCGGCGCGGTCAGAATCGATTCATTCGGGGCTGCCCGGCGGCGGCTCGCCCACTGAGCTGCCGATTCCAAAAAGCACTGTTACCGGAAACATCGTTACCATGCAAAGCCCCAGGCCGAGACCAGCCCACAGCAACCAGACCAAGGCTGCGCTCCAGCGTCGGTGCCATAATTGATGCACCATGACCACAAGGGCTAGCAGCCCTTGCATCAGCAGCAACGCCCAGCAAGCCAGCGCCAGCCAGTGCAGCCAAAAGTGATGTTCGGCAGACTGAAAATTGAAAAACAGCCAAATCAGCAGTCCGCACAAACCAAGCCCGTTGAATAGGGCCGTCCAAAACAGGAAGCGGGACCAGCGACTGCCCCCCGTTTCAGTTTTCATCGGCCCAAATACACCATCAGCACCGACACGTCAGCCGGCGAGATGCCGCTAATGCGCGAGGCCTGCCCTATGGTTTCGGGCTGAATGCGCAGCAGCTTTTCGCGGGCCTCGTGCGAGAGGGCCGGCATGGCGCGGTAGTCGAGGCGACCCTGAATCACGAAGTTTTCCAGCTCCTGCATGCGCTCGGCCTGCTGCTGCTCCTTCTGCAGGTAGGTTTCGTACTTTATGTTGATGATGGCCTGCTCCAGCGCCTCGGCGTCGTAAGCGGCCAGGGCTTCGTCCAGCGCAGGCAGGGCACGGCGCAGGTCGGCCAGCTCCACGTTGGGGCGGCGCAGCAGGTTCACAGCGCGGGTTTTTTCGTGAATTTCGGCCGAGCCCAGTTCCACCATGAGCGGATTGATTTCGGCCGGCTCAATGGCGAATTTCTGGAACAGCGCGCCCACTTCGGCGGTCTGAGCCTCTTTCAGCCGCACGCGCTCCAAACGCTCATCCGAAGCCAGGCCCAGCTCGTGGCCCAGCGGGGTGAGGCGCAGGTCGGCGTTGTCCTGGCGCAGCAGAATGCGGTGCTCGGCGCGGCTCGTGAACATGCGATAAGGCTCGTCGGTGCCTTTGTTCACCAGGTCGTCGATGAGCACGCCGATGTAGGCCTCGCTACGCTTCAGCACGAAGGGCGCCTTGCCGTGCACTTTGTTGTGCGCGTTGATGCCGGCCATCAGGCCCTGGCAAGCAGCTTCTTCGTAGCCCGTGGTGCCGTTAATCTGGCCCGCGAAATAGAGGTTCTGCACGCGCTTAGTTTCGAGCGTAAGCGCCAACTGCGTGGGCGGGAAAAAGTCGTACTCGATGGCGTAACCGGGACGGAACATTTTGGCGTTCTCGAATCCTGCGATTTCGCGCAGTGCGCGGTACTGCACATCCTCGGGCAGCGAACTACTGAAGCCGTTGATGTAGCATTCCACCGTGCTCCAGCCTTCGGGCTCCACAAAAATCTGGTGCCGGTCCTTGTCGGCAAAGCGGTTGATTTTGTCCTCCACGCTCGGGCAATAGCGCGGCCCCAGGCCCTTGATGCGGCCCTGGAACATGGGCGACTTCTCGAAGCCCTCGCGCAGGATGTCGTGCACCCGCTCGTTGGTATAGGTGATGTAGCAGGGGCGCTGCTGCGTAAGGCGCGGTGTATCGAGGTAGGAGAATTTGCTGGGCACCTCATCGCCGCCCTGCATCTCCATTTTGGAGTAATCAAGGCTGCGGCCGTCCACGCGGGGCGGGGTGCCCGTTTTCATGCGGCCCGATTCGAAACCCAGCTCCACTAGTTGCTCAGTGATGCCGCGGCTGCCCTTCTCGGCCGCGCGGCCGCCACCAAAATTCTTCTCACCGATGTGGATGAGGCCGTTCAGGAAGGTGCCATTGGTGAGCACCACCGACTTGCCCCGGAACTCGATGCCAAGCTGGGTTTTCACGCCCACAACCGCGTCGTTTTCCACCACAAGGCCGGTCACGGCTTCCTGCCAGAAATCCACGTTGGCGATGCCTTCCAGCGTCAGGCGCCACGCTTCGGCGAAGCGCATGCGGTCGCTCTGCGCGCGCGGGCTCCACATGGCGGGGCCCTTCGAGCGGTTCAGCATCCGAAACTGAATCATGGTCTGGTCGGTGATAATGCCCGACTGGCCGCCCAGCGCGTCGATTTCGCGCACAATCTGACCTTTGGCCACGCCGCCCATGGCGGGGTTGCACGACATCTGGGCGATGGTGTTCATGTTCATCGTCACCAGCAGCACTTTCGAGCCGAGGTTAGCGGCAGCGGCAGCAGCTTCGCAACCGGCATGGCCCGCGCCCACTACAATGACGTCGTATTCTTCTTGCTGAAACATATAGCGTAGCGTCTCGCGAAGGTTAAAAGTTGAGTTTCGCCAAGGCGATAAAAGCTAGAACCAAGCTTTGCGAAACTTGATTTCAACTTGACGAAACCTTGCGCGAAAAAATGTCGGCCGCGCATTGACAACTACAAATTTACGCAATTCGCGCCCGACGGCCGTTTCACGTGAAACGACTTGCGGGTCTCAAACTTCACGTTAAGGCCAGTGACTTAGCCGTTGCCTACCCCACCCTGCCAGTCCTCGGGCAGCCATTCGGCCAGCAGTTCGGCCGAATGAGCGTTGACCGTTTCCCAATCGAATGGCAGCCAGTAGCCCCGCACGTTGTCGAAAACCTCGGTGGCTCCGGCGCAGGCAAACAGCTTGTAGTCGAATTTCGGGTAGCCATGCACCAGGTAGCCAGGGTAGTAATAGTCGAACCCCAGGCGGCGGGCGCACTCGGTTTTGAGCAGCATCAGGTACTTGCCGAGGCTGTGCTGCCGGTAGGCTGGGTCGTAGAAATTGAGGATGCCGGCCAGGGTGCGCTCGCCGCAGTCGAAGACGCCAGCAGCTATCAAGCGCCCCTCGTCGCGCAACTCAATGACCTGGGTATTGAAGACATTGTGGGCTTCGCCGCCTAGCAGCACGGCTTCTATCGTGGGGGCCGCGTCGAAGTTGATGGAGGCGCGGTAGCGGGCGTATAGCCCTTCGTATTCCTCGGTGAGGCGGAACGGGCGGACGGTGGCTACAAACCGGGCATTGCGACGCAGCAGCCGGCGCTGCTCCGGGCCCCAAGCCACGCGGCTCAGGTCGAGCCGCAGCCAGTGGGTCGTGTAGAGGCGGCCCGCGAAGGGCACGAAGTGGCAGGTAAACAGCTCCTGCTGCATGCGGTAGTAGCCCTGGGCGAGGTAAAAATCCAGGGCATCGCCGCGAATAATGGGTTGCTCGGCAGAAGAGGACGCAGACATGAAAAACGGACAGGTCTAAAATCAGAACGTCATGCTGCGACAAGCGCAACATGACGTTCTATCAATCTTAAATCAGCAAACAAAGGCCGCGCTAAAAAGTGCGCAACGACAGGCAGTCATCTTCTTTTTTGCGCATGGCCGTTTGGCTCAGCAGGTCTTTGTCGTGGTAGCCGAGCAGGTGCAGCACGCCGTGAATCATGACGCGGTGCAGCTCGTCGCGGAAGCTGATGCCGAGGTCCTGGGCGTTGTCGCGCACGCGCTCCACGCTGATGAAGATGTCGCCCTCCAGGATATCGGCGTCGTCCGAATTGTCGAAGGTGATGACGTCAGTCAACGTGTCGTGGTCGAGGTACTCCACGTTAAGCCGGTGCAGGTAGTCGTCGGAGCAAAAGATGTAGGTGAGCTGCACGATGCGGTGCTCGTGCACCCGCGCCACGCGCTCAATCCAGCCAATCAGCTCCTCGGCGTCCGACAGCTCAAACTCGGGCACGTCTTCCACCATGAACTCGATGCCGGGGGCCTCGTGGTGGAGCTCGCCGGGCGGGAACGACTCGTGGTGGGGCGGGCCCATCGGCGGGGTGCTCATCATGGCAATTCAGGCAGCTTTAGGCGGCAATATGGTCGGCAGTCGAGGCTTCGCCGGTAGGCGCGGACGCCAGCTGGAAGGTGAGCAGCACGCGGCGGCCCTCCTTGCTGAACTCCACCTCATCGGCCAGATGGCGGATGAGGAAGATGCCGCGACCGCCGGGGTTTTCCAGGTTTTCGGGGGCCGTGGGGTCGTCGAGGTTGTCGTAGTTGAAGCCCGTGCCCTCGTCTTCGATTTCGAATTTGAGCTGCTGGGGCTCCACGTACAGCGACAGGTACACGTTCTTGTCCTTGTCGAACTTGTTGCCGTGGCGAATGGCGTTGTTCACCGCTTCGGTCACGGCCACCATGATATTGCCGTAGATATCGTCCTCAATCTGAAAGGTATCCTTCGAGTTATCGATGAAACTTTCGACCACGCGGATATTCTCGACGAGCGACGGAATCTGAATTTTTACCTGCTTCATAAGGCGGTTTACTAGGAAGGGCGGCGGCAAGTTAAGCGGGCGGCAAAAATAGTCTTTTAAATGGCAAACCGCCACAAGAATTTACGCCGCCCAGCTGGAAAGGATTTGGGCAGATTGCTAAACAGTTAACGAAAGGCCGGCCAATTTGGATGAGCCGGCTGCCCGGCTATTTGATTTTCTGGAAGTACTCGCCCACCTCGCGTTGGTAGTACGGGGTCAGGTTCGGGGGGGTACTACGTAGTAATTCGGTCTGGCGTTCCTTGGGCGCCTTGTATTTATCGAACGCCGGCGGAAAAACCGGGGGTTTATACTGAGCCGCTTGCGCCTCGCGCTTAGTGTCTTGGTCGCGCTCCCGGGCCGATTTCTCCACTTCCAGCAGGCGGGTGAGGATTTGCTGCTGCCGCAGGATGGTTTCTTCCGTGAGGCGCTTGTTCACGAGGTCGGTTTCGGTTTGCTCCATCATTTTCTTAAGCTCGCCCGTGCCGCCCCCGCCCTGGTCGCCCTTGCCGTCTTTGCCATTCTGGCCGCCCTCCTTGCCGTCCTTGCCTTCTTTGCCGTTCTTGTCCTGGCCCTGGCCGGGCTGGCCTTGTCCACCCTGGCCGCTTTGGCCTTGGGCGCCGCCGGGCTTGCCCTGGCCCTGTTGCAGCTTGTCGAGCTGCTGCATGGCTTGGCGTAGCATCTGCTGCTGGGCAGCCAGCTTGGCCAATTCTTCGCTCATGGCCCGGCCGCTTTTGCCGCTCTGCGAGAGCTTCTGAATCTGCTCGTTGAGCTGCTGCTGCATCTTGCCCATGCTGCCGGGGCCGGGCTTGCTGCCTTGCCCTTGGCCCTGCCCTTTGCCTTTTTTCTTGCCCTTGCCGGGCTTGCCGTCGCCCTGCTGGGGCTGGCCTTTGCCGGCCTGCTGCTCTTGCTGCATCTGTTGCAGGGAGCCTTGCAGCATCAGGGCCAGGTTGTTCATGCTGGTCATGGCCTGCTGTTCGGTGGCGGTGGCGCGGACCAGGTCGCGCTGCTGGATGTGGGTAAGCGACTCGTCCATGCGGCCGTTCATCTCGCCCACTTCGCGCGTCACGAAGCTCTGAATCTTGGGCTCCTTCTTGGCCAGGGCGTAGAGGGAATCCTGAATGATTTTGGCGTCGTCGCGCAGCTTGCGCTGGGTCTGGCCCAGCTGCACGAAGCGGGGGTCACTCTGGTCTACTTTGCGGAATTCCTTCATCAGGTTTTCCTGGTCGAAGCTCAGGGTGAGCAGGTTTTCGAGGATGTCGCGCAGGTCGTCGATGTTCTGTTGGGCCTGGTCGCTCTCCTCCTCGCTCATCTGGTCGCGCATTTTCTGCGCCATCTTCTTCATGCGCTGGGCGGCGTTTTTCTGCTTGGCTGAGGCCTTGGAGTTCTGGTTTTTACTGAGACTCTGCTGGCTTTCCTGCATATCCTGGTCGGTCTGCTCCTGCTCGGGCTTCTGCTCGTCCATGCCGTTCTGGTTATCGAGCTCCTTGTCCATCTGCTTAAGGTCCTGCAAGTCCTTTTTCAGTTCCTCGAATTCCTTCTGGTTTTCGGCCTGTTCCTGCTTCAGCTGCTCCTGCTTGGCCTTTTGCTCCTGGTTCGAGAGCTTGTTGTCGGGGTTTTCCTTGTCGTTCTGGGCAGTTTTTTCAGCCAGCTTTTCTTCGGCTTTGGCCAGCTCATCGAGCTTATTGGCGGTTTCCTCAGCTTTCTGCTCCAGCTGCATCTGCTTGAACATTTCGAGCGCGCGGTCCAGCTCCTTTTGCAGGGTGTCTTCCTTGTTTTCGAGCTGCTGGAGCAGCTTCTGCATCTCTGCGTCGGGCTGTTTCTGCTCTTCCAGCAGCTTTTTCAGCTTGTCGTAGAGCTTCTTGGTTTCGGGGTCGAGCAGGTCGGCCATCAGCTTTTTCAGCTCCTCGGCTTTCTTAGCCAGCTCCTCGCTTTTGGGGTTGGCCTGGTCCTGCTTCTGCTGCAGCTGCTCGAACATCTTCTGCATCTGCTCCATCTGCTGGTTCATCTGGTTCTTTTGGTCCAGCATGTTTTCCAGCTGCTTGCGGTCCTGGAAGCTCAGGTCGCGCTTGGTTTTGAGCTTGTCCTGGGTTTTGGCCAGCTCGCGCTCCAGCTTCTCGCTTTGCTTAGCGGCCTGGCTCATCTGGCTGGCCACCGACTGCGCCTGGGCCTGCAGCTCCTGTTTCAGCTCGCGGCGGCTGGGCAGGCGGAACTCGGCCGGGCGGGTGCGGGTGGCCTTGGGGCCGTGCACGCCGTCGTTGTCCCAGGCCTCCACGTAGTATTCGAGGCGGTCGCCGGGCTGCAGGTTCAGCGGGTTCAGGTTCCAGGTGTAGGCGTAAGTGCCGGCGCTCTCGCGGGGCAGGCCCAGCGGCGTGGCGCCCTGGCGGACGGGCGCGGCGTTGGGACCCTGGCCGGCGCGGCGCAGAGCGTAGTGTAGCTCCAGGCGGGTGAGGCCGTAGTCGTCGCGCACGGTGCCACCCAGGGCCAGATAGCGGCGCGTCACGGTGTCGGCAAAGGCTTCCAGCGTGAGCGTGGGGGCCAAATCGGGCACGGCCGTGAGCTGGTAGGAAATGGGGTCGCGGTTGAGGCTGGCCGGGTTTTTCAGGCGCAGCAGGTAGGGCTGCGAGCGCATGATGCGCCGCTCAGCCACGAAGGTGCCGTCGTCGCCGGTAGCGGCCAGGGTTTCGTCGGGGTTCTGGAACACCAGGGCCAGCTCGTCGGTGGCGGCGGTGGCAAATTCCCAGCGCACCGTGCTGCCCTCGGGCACCGTCAGGTTGCCGCCGTTCTCGATGGTTTCGGCCTCCTTGCCGGTGTAGGCGGGATAGGTGACGCGGACTTTGAAGTCGCGTAGGTTGGGCCGTTCCAGCACCGTGAGCTGGTACTCGGGCGAGGCAAACCCGGCACCTTTTAACTGAAATGTCACGTCGCCCTGGGGCTGCTCGAAGGTGTAGCGGAACTGGTCGCCCCGGCCCGCCACCTTGCTCAGCTTACGCTCGCCGTCCTCGAATGCAATGCTCACGTCGGCCGGCAACGCCTGACCGGCCACGCCCACGTCCAGCGTAAAATCTTCGCCCTTGAATGCGGTCAGCTTAGGGTTTTTAATCAGAAACTGAAACGGCGCCGGCGGTGAGTAGGCCCGTTTGTAGTGCCAGATGCGCTCGGTGCCCTGCACCAGAAAGCTGGGGTAAAAAGCCAGCAGCAGCAACAGCACGGCGGCCGGTATGGCCGCATACTTCCATAGCGGCTTGCTCTGCTGCTGAATGTCTATGCCTTTGGCGAAGGAGATGTTGCCCATCTGGGCGGCGCGCTGCTCCAGGCTGGCGGCAATCAGGGCGTTGTCGCGGGCTTGGCCTTGCAGCTGCAGGGCATTCAGCAGGCGGTCCTGCACTTCCGGAAACAACTCCCCTACCCGGCGTGCGGCCTGCTCGTCGCTCAGCAGCCGGCGCAGGTTGGTGAGGGCCGCCAGCGGCGTCCAAATCCAGCGGATAAAGCTGTAGATGGTGAGGCCTATGAAACCGAACAGCAGCCCGGCCCGCACCACTGTGGGCAGGTACAGGAAGTATTCAAGGCCGTTGAACACCACAAAAAAGCTCAACAGCAGGGTGCCCGCTACCAGCCCGCCCCGCACCAGCAGGTTGAGGTAAAATTTGCGCTTGAAGGCTTCCAGCTCCGTGCGCACCCGCGCCAGCGCGGGGTACTCGGTGGCCGTAGCGCCTTGCTCTATCATCACCGCCATAAATCAATTCTTAGTCGGGAAAGATACATCAACGGCGGGGTGCTTGGTTCGATGTAGCGAAGCCAAGGCAACATCTGTCATCCTGAGCGCAGCGAAGGACCTTCTCACGGCTGAACAAGTCGTTGTCACGTGAGAAGGTCCTTCGCTGCGCTCAGGATAACAGACACGTCCGCTACTGCACTTCCACCCAGGCCGGGCAGTGGTCCGAGTGCACCACGTCGGGCAACAGACCCGCGCCGGCCAGCCGCGGTTGCAGAGCGGCGTCGGCCAGCCAGTGGTCGAGGCGCCAGCCTACGTTCCGCTTGCGCGAGCCGGCCCGGTAGCTCCACCAGGAGTAATGACCCGTGGCCTCGCCGTGGTGGTGGCGGAAGGTGTCGACCAAGCCATCATTCAGGAAATCCTTAAACCACTGCCGCTCCTCGGGCGTGTAGCCGGGGCTGTTCTGGTTGGCTTTGGGGTTGTGTAGGTCGATGGCCGTTTGGCAGCAGTTGAAATCGCCGCCGATGAGCAGTGGCGGCGTGCTGCCATCGGCCCGCAGCTGGGCTACGTAGCGGCGGAAAAAATGGAGCCATTCCACCTTGAAGGCCTGCCGCTCCGGCCCGCTCGTGCCCGAGGGCATGTAGGTGTTCAGCACCGATACGTCTTCAAAGTCGAGCCGCAGCACACGGCCTTCGTCGTCGTAGCAGCTCTGGCCGCAGCCGTGGATGACGGCCTTCGGTGCCACCTTCGTGAAGGTGGCAACGCCGCTGTAGCCCGGTTTCTGGGCCGGGTGCAGATAGGCCTGGTAGCCCAGTTTCTCGAAGCCTGATACGTCCATGGCCTCGCGGCTGGCTTTGATTTCCTGGAGGCAGAGCACGTCAGGCGCCGCCTCGGCCACCCAGTCCAGCAAGCCCTTGCTCACGGCCGAGCGCAGGCCGTTGACGTTGTAAGAAACGATTTTCATTTTTAATACCGGCTATTAAACAATGACTTATAGGGCTTAGATGACTTCTGTTCAACCCATTTATTTTAAATCATCGTGCAAAATTAACCGGACAGCCAACAGCCCGTCATCCTGAGTATAATCGAAACATCCTTACCACTGCATCACCAGGGAACTCACCTTACCCGAGCAATGAAATGGTTCAGCAATCAACTTAGTCGTTGCAGCGAATAAGCTATTGCTTTGAAGATGTTCCGACTACACTCAGGATAACGGGCTGTTTATTAAGGCTATTGATTGAATTTGTTCGCTTTATCGTGTGTTTTCCACCGACCGCGTGCCGGCATAGTAGTACAGCTCGGCGCGCGACTTTTCGTAGTTGGCCCGCAGGCTTTCCTGCTTGATGCGCAGGTCGATGAGCTTGGTTTCGCGGGCGTTGATGAGGAAGATGGTGCTTTCGCCCAGCTCGAATTTTTGCAGCTCAGCTTGCAGCAGCAGGCGTTGGTTGGCAATGGTCTGGGCTTGCAGGGCGAGCTGTTGCTCGTAAGCGCGCAGGGTGTTGTACACGGAGTTCACCCGCGTCACAATGGTGCGCTGGCTTTGCTGGCGCTCCAGGGTGGTTTCCTTCACCTGAATGCGGGTGTATTGTAGCTTGCCGCGCTCGGCGCGCAGGAACAGCGGGAAGGCAAAATCAACGCCCACCTTGTAGTTGTCCATGCCGAAATTGTAGTAGGAAGGCACTTCGGAGCGGTAAAAGTTGCCCTGGCTGAGCAGCACACCGCTCAGGTTGACCTTAGGCTTGAGCATCTCGCGGCGGTACCGTTCCTCAATGTTGAGCTGGCTGAGCTTGGCTTCGAGCTTGCGCATGGTGGGGTGCTGGGAGGCGGCAAACTCGGTGAGGCGCTGCAGCTCGGCGCGGCTGACGGTATCGAGGACGGGTGCCTGGGGCACAGCATAAGTGGGCAGTTCGGCGGGTTTTCCGTCCTTGGTCCAAAGGTGGTTGGAAAGCACCAGGCGGGCATTGAGCAGGTCCACGTCGAGCTGCGCGGCCTGCACCTGGCGGTCCTGCACCGTGATTTGGGCTTCTACCGAGTCGATGGGGGCCTGGTCGCCAATCTGGGCACGACGGGCCGTGCCCTGGAAGCGGCGGTCGGCCAGCGCCACGCCTTCCTGGATGAGGGCCGCCTGCTGCACCGAGTAGTACCAGGTCCAGTAGTCCTTCACGGCTTGCAGCCACACTTCGTTGATTTGCTTCACGCGGTCGGCCTCGGCGGCGTTCTGCATGGCTTTGGCCTGGCGTAGGGTGCTGCGGCGGGCGTCAATCAACAGCCCCGCCCCAATGGGCACCGAGACGCCCACCCCGGCCAAGCCGTTGACAGGCGTGCGGCCTTCGGGGTTCACGTAAGTACCCACGTATCGGTCGTAGCTGGCTTTCAGGTCGATGCCACCGGGCCAGAGCGGGACTTTCAGCTCGTTGCCCCAGTTGTTGTAATAGTCGGTGCCACCGAACTGCTTGCGGTGAAAGTCTGACTCCAGCTTGGGGTCAAAGCCGCCGCGGGCCTGCAGCACTTGGCTGCGGGCCTCGTCCGAAAGCAGGTCGGCCTGTTTCACGATGGGGTGATTGGCAAATACCAAATCAGCCAGGTCTTGTAGCGAAAACACCTTGGCCGTGTCGCCGGGGCGGGTTACGTCGAGTTGTGTGGTTTGCAGCGGCGCCTTCTCCAGACCGGAGCGGCGGGCGGGCAGGCTGGGGTTCTGGGCCAGAACAGGGCGCGCAAAGACGGCGAATAGCAGCATCAGCAGCGGCCAATGGCGGCTGAAACGGGGTTGAAAAAGCTTACTGGATATGATGGATAACATGTTAATACACAAAACTCATGTTAGCAGAACGAAGTAGGGGCGGACGCAAGTCCTACCCCTACCTCGTTCTTATTTGCCCTTGTCGCCTTTCACCGGCGCTTCATCGGGCTCAGCGGCGAGGGTGGGCGGGAAACCGTTGAGCTGGCGCCAGATTTCGTACCACACCGGCACCGAATCCAGAATTACCCAGCCCTGCACGCCCGAGCCCAGACGGAGCTGGCGGGGCCAGGGCTTGTCGCCGGACTGCGGCTGGGCCGGGCGCACCAGCAGGCGGTATTTGCCGCTGCCGCTGCTCACCACATCAATCACCGACACGAAGCCGCCGAACGTGCCCACCGCCGCCGAGGGCCAGCCCGAAAACTGAATGGCCGGCCAGCCGTCGAACTGCAGCCGCACCTGCCGGCCGCGCTGAATAAGCGGCACGTCCATGGCCCGCACGTAGATTTCGGCGGCCAGCAAGGGCGCCTCCGGCTGCAGCGTGGCAATGGACTCGCCCTCCTTGATGGTCTCGCCGATGCCGGCCTTGAACGCCCGCACCACGTAGCCCGTTTGGGGCGCGCGCACCACGTAGAGGCTGCGGCGCACCTCGACGTTGCTGATTTTATTGCGCGTGGTGGCCACCTCCCCTTCCGAGCTGGCCCGGCTCGACACGGCCGAACTGCGGTCCGACTGGGCCTTGGCCAGGTCCTGGGCGTACTTGGCGCGCAGGTTGCTGAGCTCGATACGGGCGTTGGCCAGGGCCTGCTGGCTGCTGGCCACCTTGTTGCGGGCGGCCGTCACCTTGGCCAGGTCTTCCTGCAGCTTGAGGCGACGGGTTTCGATGTCGGTTAGGGAGAACAGGCCGTTTTTATAGCCTTTCTCGTAGCGGGCCAGCCGGGCGCGGCTCGTCTCATAATAGTTGGTGGCCGCCACCTGGTCGGCGCGGTCAATGTTGAGGTAGTTCTCGGCCTGCTCCACCTTGTTGCGGGCCGATTCCAACTGCACCTGCAGCGTGGTGCCGAGGGCGGCAATCTGCTGGTCGGTGGCCGCTATTTTAGCGTCGTAGGCGGCCACATTAGCTACTTTGGCGGCGAGCTGCTCGCGCAGGCGCTCGGGCAGGTTGGGGTCAAAATACTCGTCCTTGATTTCCGACACGGTGAGCAGCGTGTCGCCCTTGTGCACAAACTGGCCCTCGCGCACGTTCCAATGCTCGATGCGGCCGGCAATCTGGTTTTGCACGGTCTGGGGCCGGTCCTGGGGGGTAAGCGCCGTGAGCGTGCCCGTGCCCGAAATCGTCTGCCGCCAGGGCAGAAACAAGGCAATAATAAACAGGACGGCCACCACCAGCAGGATGCGGCTCATGCGCTGGCTGCCGTTGATGCGCAGCAGCTCGGGGCGCGATTTACGGGGTATTTTTTCCCATACCCACTCGGCTACGTGTTGGTTCGAAAGGTTAAGCATGGGTGGTGATGTCGGCGTGGTGGGAGTCAAGGGGCAGGTCGGTCACGGCCGCCATTTTTTCCACCCCGGTCAGAATATCGAAAATGGTGCTCACGCCCGTCATCAGCTTCTCAATGGAAGCGCTGATTTGCACGATGAGCACTTCGGCGGCCACAAACTGGCCAAGCGTCATTTGGCGCGACACCACGAACAGCGTGCCCGCAATCAGCAGGCCCGCCGTGAGCAGCGTGCGCAGCGCCGTAGCGTAGGCGTAGTAGGTTTTCAGCACCTGAAAGTGAGAATTGCGCGCGTGCAGATAGCTCGACGTCAGCTCATCGGTGCGGATGAGGGCGCCGTCGTTCTGCTTGCGCTCGGCGCGCACTTCGGGCAGGCGCCCGGCCACTTGCTCCAGCCAATCCACCAGCTCGTACTTGTAGGCCGATTCGGCAATGCTGGTGCGCAGGGCCCGCTGGTAGTTCAGCGCGTAGATGAGGATGAGGGCAATGATGGTGAACAGCCCCAGCGCGATGAAGATGGGGTGGTAAAACGCCAGCACCAGTGCCCCAAACAGTATCTGCATGCCGGCAAACATCAAGTCAATCAGTAGCTTGGTGAGGCCTTTCTGCACCGTGAGCACATCGAAAAAACGGTTCACCAATTCCTGCGGGTTCTGGCCTTCGAGTACCTCGGGCTTGATGCGTGGCAGGCGATAGGCAAACTCAATGGCGGCCTTCGCAAACAGCCGCTGCTCGATGGCCTCCACCATGGTGAGCTGCCCGATGAGCAGGATGCTGGCCAGCAGCACGCCGCCCACCACCACGGCAATGAGCAGGTAGGTGGAGCCAAACACGGCCCCGGTCGAAACCAGGTTGAAAACCGCCTGCGTGCCCAGCGGCAGCGACAAGCTGACGAGGCCCGCCACCACGGCGTACCACACAATGTGACGAATCGTTTTGCGCTCGGTGTCGAGCATCCGCGTTAGGCGTTGCCAGGGCGTGGGCGGTGGCAAAGTACTAGCGTATGAAGCCATTGATAAACGGTAAAAAAGAAACTGAACAGGTAGCCGCGCAGCAATTGCGCCTGCAAAATTCAGTACCTAAATGCCCGTTTTCCCAGCTTTGTTACAAGCCCAAGTGCGAATTAACCCCCTTTTAATTAGGCATTAATCCGATTTTAATTTCCTGCTTATCGGCCCAAAGGCTATGAAAAAAGCCGCCCGGCAAATTGTGCGGGGCGGCCTTTGGGCTGGTTTCAAAAACGGTAAGTAGCGTAGCAGGCAGTTGCTTTGCCACGGTAGGCTACTCCATGTAATTGGTGTTGAAATACTCCAGGATGTGCCACTTCAGCATGCGCTCCTGCTCCTTAAGATTGGCAAACGGCACGGGGCGCAGCAGCTTGTAGTGCGGCCAGCCATCCTCGTCCACATGCGTCTGCTCGTAGTGCCCGCTCAGGCTGAACAGCCGGCAGGTGGCAATGTGCATGAGGTCCTGCTTTTGCTCTTTGGTGAAGGTGGTGAGGCCCTGGTTCAGCTCCTGAATGCCGATGAGCAGCAGCAGCGCGTTCAAATCGGGCCGCTTGCCGAAGCGGGCTTCCATTTCCTGCATCAGGGTTTCCCAACGGGCGTCGAAGTCGGCTTCGGCCTCCGGATGCTCGGCGGGCGCGAGGTGGTTTAGGTCCTCGCTCATGCGTGGGGCTGGCCGTCGTGTTCGGCCTTGTGGGCGGCCAGGCCTGCGCCGTCGTGTGCGCTGCTGCCGGCTTCCGATTTCAGGATTTCCCAGTATTCCACCGCGCGGCGGAAGTGCGGGATGACGATGCTGCCGCCGATGATGTTGGCAATGGCAAACACCTCGTAAATCTCCTCGTCGGTGAGCTTCTCCTCGAAGCATTTGCCCACGTGGTACTTAATGCAGTCGTCGCAGCGCAACACCATGGAGCAGGCCAGGCCCAGCATTTCCTTTGTTTTCACGTCGAGCGCGCCGGCCGCGTACGTGTTGGTGTCGAGGTTGAAAAACCGCTTGATGACTTTGTTATCGGCCGCCATGATGGTGGCATTCATCCGCTGGCGGTACTCGTTGAATTCGGTGACTAGGGACATAGAGAGGAGATTATTATGAACGTCATGCTGAGCGAAGTCGAAGCATCTCGCGTGCAGCAGTAATCAAAACGATAACAACGAAGCGGTAGAGATGCTTCGACTTCGCTCAGCATGACGTGCTTTCGGGCTGACGTTCTGTTTGATGCTAGCTAAATCCAGCTACATTGCTTTTCCAAAATTACTCCCCAAACTCTCGCCCTCCCCTACCGCCATGCTCCGCACCCTGTGGGATGATTTTGTGGGTCTCATCTACCCGCGCCTGTGCCTGGCCTGCCAGGAGCCGCTCATCACTGGCGAAAACCACCTCTGCACCGGCTGCCGGGCTGAACTGCCCTACACCGACTACCACCGCCTCCCGCCCGACCAAAACCCGCTGGGCCGCCGCTTCTGGGGCAAGCTCCCCGTGCGCCACGCCCTGAGCTACCTGCGCTTCGTGCGCCACGGCCGCGTCCAGCACCTGCTCCACGAGCTCAAGTACCAGGGCCAGCGCGACGTGGGCACCGCCCTGGGCCAACTCTACGGCGCCGAGTTGCACGCCGCCGGCCTCGCCGCCGATTTCGACCTCATCGTACCCGTCCCCCTGCACCCCAAGAAGCTGGCCAAGCGCGGCTACAACCAAGCCGCCGCCTTCGCCACCGGCCTGGCCGAAGGCATGCAACTGCCCGCCACCCCCGCCGCCCTGCGCCGCACTACTAACACCAAAACCCAGACCAAGAAAAACCGCGCCGAGCGCTGGGAAAACGTGGCCACGGTCTTTGAAGTAGAAAACCCAACGACGGTAGTAGGCAAGCGCGTACTTGTGGTGGACGACGTACTGACTACTGGTGCCACCCTCGAAGCCTGCGGTGCGGTGCTGCTGGCGGCCGGCGCGGCCGAGGTGAGCATTGCTACAATAGCCTGTGCCGACCGCTAAAACCAGAAACCTATCATAACAAAAAGGCCGCCCCTGTATCAGGAGCGGCCTTTTTATTATTTAAATTCCAGCTTACTTGTTCGAGCCGGCATTAATCATGGCGCAACGGAAACCGATGGTTGCCGTCGAAGAATCTTCGGCCATGAAGCGGCGGGTGCCGGGCGACAGCCAGTAGGCCACGTCGCGCCACGAACCGCCTTTGTACACGCGCACGTGGTCGTCAATCAGCGACTGGTAGCCTTTCTTGTCGTACTTCTCGGCGGGGTCACCCACGCCGTTGCGACGGAAGGGGTTCAGGTCTTCTACGTCTTGGAACGACAACGGGCGGTACACGTCCTGCACCCACTCGTTCACGTTGCCAGCCATGTTATACAGACCGTAGTCATTCGGCGGGTAGGAGTAGATGTACTCCGTAATCATGGCGCCGTCGTTCAGGCTGCCGGCAATACCGGCGTAGTCACCGCGGCCACGCTTGAAGTTAGCCAGGAACTGGCCCTGCTTGCGGCCGTAAGCGTTGCGGGTCGATTTGCCGTCCCAGGGGTAAATGCGCTTCTCTTCCTGGTTCTCGTTGCCCACTTCCTGGGTGCCTACGAGGGCCTGAGCAGCGTATTCCCACTCAGCCTCGGTGGGGAGGCGGTAGTTGGGCAGCGTGTTGCCGTTTTCGATGGAAGTCGAGTTCTTACCGGTAGCCAGGGCGCCGGCAGCGCCAGCGGTGCCCTCAGCACCAGCGCCTTCGCCAGCAGCTTTGTCTTTTTTCTTGCCGAAGAGGCCTTTGCCTCCGCCGGGCTTGCTTTCGCCACCAGCAGCGAGGCGCTCGTTCACCTTAGCGGTACGCCACGAGCAATAGTCATCGGCCTGCAGCCAGCTCACGCCCACTACGGGGAAGTAGCGGAAGCCGGGGTAACGCAGGTAGTAAGTCACGTAGGGGTCGTTGAACGACAGGTCGCGGGCCCACACCGTGGTGTCGGGCAGGGCCGAACGATAGAATTCTTCAGCCGAGTCGGTGCGGATGAAGTGCAGGTATTCCAGCCAGTGGATGTTAGCCACCTCGGCTTCGTCCATGTAGAACGAGGCGATGGTCACCGTGCGCTCGATGTTGTCGTGCGTCTGGGTTACGTCTTCTTCCTGCGAGCCCAGCACCGTGCGGCCGCCTTCGATGAACACCAGGCCCGGGCCTTCGGGGATTTTTTTGAAGTTAGCCACGGCCATGCCCTTCTCCGTGTTATATTCAATACCGGTCGTAGAGGAATATTTGCCCGGCTTTTGGGCCGTGGGCGGGCCTTTCTTGCCGCAGCTGGCCAGCACTACCAGGCCAAGCACGGAGAGGCGTAGATAATTGGTTAATTTCATAATTAAGTTAAAATGAGTATGGGGGCTGAGGGGTTAGCTAAGGCAATCAGGACGCAATAATACAAAATATTAGAATGTTGGGCAAGGGGCTGCCGGGTAAACTCTCTTTTTTAAACGACGATGGGCGTTTTCCAATCGGTCGAAGGCGCGCAGGGCCAGCGTCACCTCGTGGGCGCCGCCCAGGTCGGCGCTGAGGCGGCTGAGGCCCACGTCGTAGCTGTAGCCCAGGCGCAGGCCGCCGGCCTGCACCCCGGCCACCACGGCCAGCACGTGCTGCGACCCAACGCTGCCCGGCACGTAAATATTGCGGTACACCGCCCCCAGCGTTACGGGCGAGGCCGTGAAGTAAATACCGGTCTCAACGCGCTGAGAACCACCCTGGCGGGTGTAGGCAGCCACCGGCGTGTAGCTTACCTCGCGGGTAGCAACGCCAGGACCGGGCTTCACTTTAAAGAACTTATAGCCCCCCGAAAGATTCAGGAGCAGCGGCAGCTCGCTTTGCTTGCGAAAGCCCAGGCTGGGCTGGTTGAGGTGCTGGCCGGCCAGGCTGAGCCAGAACTGCTCGCTATAGAGCACCGCGCCGGTGCCCACGCTGAAGTAGTTGACGGGCGGAAAATCGAGGGACTCGGCCGAGGGGCCGGCCACGCTGCCGTCTTCCCGAATCTGGTCGCCAAACACGAAATTGTCATATCCGACGCGCTGGCGGCCGTAGCTGGCGCGCAAGCCGCCGCTCAAGGCCAGCTTCTCCTTAATGCGGGTGTGATAGGCATAAAGCCCGCCCACTTCGAAGCGCGTGTAGCCTATCGCGCCGGTGCGGTCCTGGTTGATGAGCAGACCCAGGGCGTGGTGCTGGCCGGGCTGGTTGAGGCGCACGTCGGCCGCAGCCTGAGCCGTGACGAAAGAGCCCGCCAGCAGCGGCAGCTGGTTGCGGTAGCTCAGCGTCACGCTATAGTCATCGACCAGGCCGGTGAAGGCCGGGTTGGTGTGCAGGCGCGTGGCGTAGGGCTGCGAGAAGTAAACATCCTGCCCGTGCGCGCCCAGCGCCGTGCCCAGCAGCAGGGCCGGGGCCAGGCCGCGCTTCGCGGGCAGAAACAAAGAAGAAAAACGCTTGGGCATAGGAACCGAAGTAACGCGGCCGGCCCCCAAAATAGTGCGGCCACCGCCGCGAAGGTACGGCCAGGGCCCGTGCGCCTACTCCAAACGGCACAGGCTCACTTTTGCAGCACTTTCACGCTGAGGCGGCGGTTGCGGGCGCGGCCTACTTCGGTGGTGTTGGGCGCGATGGCGTAGTTGCGGCCGTAACCGCGGGCTTCGATGCGGCTGGGGCTGATGCCCATGTCGACGAGGCTGGCCCAAGCCGTGCGGGCCCGGGCCTCGCTGAGCTGCTTATTTACCTTGTAGGTGCCGGTGCTGTCGGTGTAGCCGCCAAGCTTGATGCGCGCCGTGGGATAGGCCCGCAGCAGGCTGGCAATGTTGCGCAGCTGGCCCATCGATTCGGGCGTGAGCGTGGCCTTGCCGGGCGTGAAAAACACGCGGTCAAAGTTGTACCAACCGTTGGTCAGGTCCATGGTGTCGACCTGGGCGGCGGGGTTGGTCAGGAAACGGTACAGGTTGCTCTCGGTCGAGTTGATGCCCACGCCCGAAATGGTGCCGCCATCGGCCAGCTTCAGGGTGGTGAGCGCACCGGTTTCGTACACGTAGTCGCCGGTTTTGGCATCGAAATGGCCCGGCACAACGGGGTCGTGGGCCTTTTTGGGACCGGTGGAGCGGGTGCTTGGGTATCGCCGGTAGCGCGCGGCAGCCGGCGCATGTGCTGCGGCCGGGGGCGCGGCGGCTGGCGGGCTTGCGGCCCGAGTTGCGCCGCCCGCGGAAGTTGTGCCTGCCGACATGGCTGCTGAGGAAGACGACCCGGTTCCCCCGGTGCGCGTCGTAATGTAAACCGGCCCGCCCACCACGCTTTCCGGGGCCAGGCTTTCGGTAACGGCCGCTTCGGGAGCCGCTTTGTCGTCGCGTCCGGCGCGGTTTTTTGCGCTGGTAAGCCGGCTGAGCGTGACGGTGAAATTGGCCGTTTTTCCATTTTCCAAAAAGATGCTTTCCAGCGTCTGCGAGTTGAAGCCACCCTCGCCCACTTGCATGAGGTAGGGCCCGCCGGCCTGCAGGTTGGAAATTACAAAGCGCCCGGAAGCATTGGAGGCTGCCGCGTAGCGTGTGCCCGACGGCACGTGAATGACGGTGATGGCCGCCCCTGACAGCGCCCTGCGGTCGTCGGATTGCACGTTGCCCGTCAGGCTCATGGGAGCCACCTGGGCTAATACTGGACCAGCTGCCAGCACCATGAAAACAGATAAGGAAGTAGTAAAGCGCTTCATGATAGCAATAAGAGCAACAATCCGAATGATGACACCAGACAAGTGTGCAAATATAACTTGGAAAATCACCTATGAAAATTCTTGAATTATATATGACTTATTCGATGTAGTCAGGTGGCTTATCGAACAGTTGCTTTGAAGGAGGCCATGCGCCCTAGATGATGGCCATTGGCATCATGTCAAAAACAATAAGGCGAGCAGTATTGGTAAGTAAGCTGTTCATTAGGCACCAATTTGCATGCGTGTGCTGTAAAAGGCTAAAGCATAACTTGGTTTGAATAAGCCTACAGAACACCTTTTGCTGAAACCCGCTGTTGGGAGAGCGAATCGTGCTTTTCTGTGAAAAAGGCAGCCGGGCGGGCCGTCTATCTTTGTCTGGAATACCTTATTAGCTTTTGCCATGCGGAAAATTTTGTTGGGAGTAGGTGTGTTTTTGGTGGTACTGGTGCTGGCGGTGGTGGCCGCGCCCTTTTTATTTAAGGACAAGCTGCGGGCACTAGCTGATAAGCAGATAGCTCAGCGCGTGCGGGCCCAGGTGCAGTACGACCCGGCCAACATCGGCGTGAGCGTGCTCCACTCCTTCCCCGATTTAACGCTCGACATCAGGGACCTGCGCGTGATTGGGCTCGACT
This sequence comes from Hymenobacter properus, assembly GCF_015694735.1. Lineage (GTDB taxonomy): Bacteria > Bacteroidota > Bacteroidia > Cytophagales > Hymenobacteraceae > Hymenobacter > Hymenobacter properus. The sequence continues at coordinate 808,355 of NZ_JADQDP010000003.1, forward strand.
CGTTCAGCCGCGATACGCTGGCCTACCTGCCCAACCTGCGGGTGGGCTTGGACGTGATGACAGTGATTAAAGGCGAGGAAATCAAGATTAACAGCGTGGAGCTGGAGCGGCCCGACTTGAGCCTGCGCCGCCTGAAAAGCGGCCGGGCCAACTGGGACGTGATGATTTCAGATTCGGCCGCCGCAGCCAAAGGCCAGGACACCAGCCAGGTGAGTTTGGCCATTAAGGGCTGGAAAATGACCGACGGCCACCTGCGCTACGAAGACCTGACCCTGCCCTTCCGCATGGAGGCGCGCGGTGTGAACCACAGCGGTAGCGGCGACTTTGCCAGCAATGTGTTCGACATGACCTCCAAAACCACAGCGGCCGACCTCGACATGACCTACGGCGGCGTGGCCTATGTGACCGACAAGCAGCTCGACGCCGACGTGACCTTGAACATGGATTTGAACAAGAACCTCTACACGTTCAAAGACAACAAGATTAAGCTCAACGATTTCCCGTTCAGCTTCGCGGGCGCCATCGGGCTGCCGAATGCCACGGACATTACCTACGACATCACTTTTAAGGCGCTGGAAACGGATTTCAAAACCCTGCTCAGCCTGGTGCCGGGCGTATTTACCGAGAAGTTTAAGAACATCGAAACCAGCGGCAAGGTGGCGTTTGATGGTTACGCCAAGGGCACGCAGACGGCCACCACCCTGCCCGGCTACGGCGTGAACCTGGTGGTGACCAACGGCCGCTTCAAGTACCCCGACCTGCCGCGCGAGGCCAAGAACATCAACCTCAAGATGAAGGTGGATAACCCCACGGGCGTGACCAACGACGTGAAGGTCAATATCCCGCAGTTTCATCTCGACCTCGGGCCTGACCCGGTGGACGGCAACGTGGCCATCGACGGCCTGAACCCGATGAAGGTAGACGGCCGCGTGAAAGCCAACGTGAACCTGGCCGAGGCCCTGAAAGTGTACCCGGTGAAGGACCTGAACATGCGTGGGCAGTTCTTCGTGGACGGCACAGCCAAGGGCACCTATTCCAAGACGCAGATGCCGGTGGTGAATGCGGCCATCCGCCTCACGAATGGCTACGTGAAATCGGCCAAATTCCCGGCCCCGATTGAGAACATCAACCTCAGCGGCACGGTGGTGAACACCACCGGCCAGGTGAACGACACGCAGATAAACCTGCCGCAGTTTCGGATGGTGCTGGAGGGCGAGCCGCTGGAAGGCCGCCTCACGGCGCACAACATCGACAAGCCGGTGTTCGACACCAACGTGCGCGGCACGGTGGACTTGACCAAGATTACCAAGATTTTCCCGCTGGAGGGTATGACCGTGACCGGGCGCGTGTCGGGCGACATTGCCGCCAAGGGCAACATGGCCGACGTGGAAGCCGGCCGCTACCAGAACGTGGTGGCCAGCGGCACGGTGAAAGCCAACAATGTGACCTACAAGAGCAAGGACCTGCCGCAGGGGGTGAAAATCAGCAGCGGCACGGCCACCTTCAACAACAACCAGATTGCGCTGCAAAGCCTGAACGGCACGGCCGGTAGCTCCGATTTCGCGGCCTCGGGCACGGTGAGCAACTACCTGGGCTACCTGTTCACGCCGGGGCAGTCGTTGAAAGGCAACCTGACGGTGAATTCGCGCAACTTCAACGTGAACGAGTGGATGGTGGACGAGGTATCGGCCAAGCCCACGGTGGCCAGCACCGGCGGCAAGGCCCCGGCCAAGGCCGAGGGCGTGCTGCAGATTCCCAAATTCTTTGACCTAGTGCTGAACAGCCACGTCGACAACGTGACCTACGACAACTTGAAGCTGACCAATGCCCAGGGCTCGGTGGCGGTGAACGACCAGACGGCCACGCTCAAGAACATGACGTTCAACACCCTGGGCGCTACGTTTGGCACCACGGGCAGCTACAGCAGCAAGAACCTGGCCCACCCCAAATTCAACTTTGGGCTGAACATCAAAGACCTGAATTTCCAGAAGGCTTTTTCGGCGTTTAACACCATCAAGACGCTGGTGCCGCTGGCCAGCCAGGTAGAGGGCGTGTTCGGCACCAACTTCAGCGTGAGCGGCGAGATGGGAGCCGACATGATGCCGAACCTGGCCACGCTGAGCGGCAAGGGCATTTTCGACGTGGTGCGAGCGGCCATCAACCAGAGTGAGGTAATGACCAAAATTGCCAGCCTGACCACGCTGCCTGAATTGAAAACGCTGGTGGTGGTAGACAAGAAAATACAGGCCAACCTCGTGGACGGCAACCTCGTGGTGCAGCCCTTCGACGTGACCATCGGCGACGTGAAAATGACCCTGGGCGGCCAGAACAGCCTCACCGGGGCGCTGGCCTATGTCACGGCCATCAACACGCCCACGGGCAAGCTCGGCAACGCCCTCAACAGCAAGCTTACCCAACTCACGGGCGTGCAGAACATCCAGGGCACCGACCGCGTGACGCTGGGCCTCAACATCGGCGGCACGGTGAAGGCGCCGGTGGTGAAGCTCACGAGCGGCAGCATGAAGGACCAGGGCAAAACGCTGGTGAAAAACGTGGCCAAGCAGAAAGCGCTCGACCTGCTGGGCGTGAAGCCCCGCGCCATCTCCAAGGAAGACAGCATCCGCCGTGCCGGCCAAACGGAAGAAGAGGCCGCTCGTCAGGCCGAGCTCGATAAAAAGCAACAGCGCATCGATGCTGCCAATAAGGCCAAGGAACAGCTGTCCAAAAGCTTCAACAACCTCTTTGGCAAACCCAAGGCCAAGCCCAAACCCGTGGAACCGGCTGATTCGGTGAAGTAGTTGGATTGACCCAATAAAGGCCTGTTTTGGCAATATTGTTGAAAGCAGCGGCCCGGCAACCTCTTGGTTGACCGGGCCGTTTCATGCCCCATCATAGGCCTAATTATCCATTTTTATGAAAATCACACGTTTTTTACCTTACGCCGCTGCGGCCCTGTTGGGCTTGGCGAGCTGCTCTAAATCGGATGACTCGTCGGCCGGCATGTCTAAATTTGAAGTGCGCCTGACCGACGCGCCCGGTGACTACAAAGCCGTGAACCTGGACGTGCAGCAAGTGCAGGTGCACGTGAGCGACGACGATAAAGAAGAAGGCTGGCAGAACCTGAGCCTCATCCGGCCGGGCATCTACAACGTGATGGATTACACCAACGGCAACTCGGCCCTGCTCACCAGCGCCGACTTCCCGGCCGGTAAAATCTCGCAAATCCGCCTCATCCTCGGCAACAACAACACCCTGACGCTGCGCGACGGCACCGTGAAGCCTCTGAAAACGCCCAGCGGCCAGCAGTCCGGCGTAAAGCTGAAAATTGACGCCGTGCTGGTGCGTGACGTGACCTACCAGCTGGTGCTTGACTTTGACGTGGCCAAATCCATCGTGGCCCGTGGCAACGGCGACTACAACCTCAAGCCCGTTATCCGGACCGTCACGACGGCCGTGGCCGGCGGCATCCGCGGCACCGTAACGCCCGCTGCGGCCAAGCCGCTGGTGCTGGCCATCCGCACTTCCGTGACGCCCAACGACACGCTCAGCACCACGGCCGATGCTCTTGGCGGCTTCCTCATTCGCGCCGTGCCGGCCGGTACCTACCGCGTCGAATTCCAGACGGCCCTCCCCTATCACAACGCCACCCGCACCGGCGTGAACGTGACCAACGACCAGATTACCGACCTGGGCTCGGTGAGCGTTCAGTAGGGCCTGTTTAAACAAAACAAAACCGTTGTCATCCTGAGCGCAGCGAAGGACCTTATCGCGTCAGAATCATTTGTTCTAGCGTGATAAGGTCCTTCGCTGCGCTCAGGATGACAACGGTTTTGTTTTTCTAGCTTGGCCGTTGGGCAGGCTAGAATTTTTTCAGGTTGTGCAGCAGCGTCACCAGCTCGTGCTGGGTGCTGAGGGTGCGGTCCTGGGCGTACCAGGTGTGCAGCTGGGTGGCAAAGTCCTCGTAGGAAACGCCCTCTGCCTTGAGGCGGTTGAACAGCTCCTGGGCCGGGGCCGGGCGCGGGCCCCAGGTGCCGGCTTCCTTCAGCGTGTCGGTGCAAAGGGCCACGAGCTTGGGAATGGAGCGGCCGCCGTTGGTGAGGTAGCGGTCCATGAGGTCGAGGTTTTCGTCGCGCAGCACGTAGCGCGTGCTGATTTTGCCTTGGCTGGCGCGGGCCACAGCCTCCAGCACGGGCACAATCTGGGCGGCGTCGCCGCACCAGCCCTCCGTGATGATGAGCCACTCGTAGCCCCGGTCCAGTTGGTCGAGGGCTCGTTGCAGCTCGGGCAGCAGCTCCACGGTTTTGTCGAGGCGCTGCATGCGCTTGAGGTTCAGACGCGCATACTGAATGATTTGCTCCGACTGGTTGGGTCCGGTGGTCCGGTTCTCGGCCATCAGCTCGTCCAGGAGCTGGCGGTAGGCGGCGTAGGAATACGACTGGTTGAGCCGTTCGGCGGAAAGAACCGGCGCGGCCGTTGCCTGGGTTTCGGTCATGGCTAACAGATGATTGGCGGGTGGGTAGGACCAAAAAACCCTCCCGGGACCGGAAGGGTTTTCAAGAAACGTAAATGAAACAGTGCTGGTGCGCTTACAGGCTGGGCACAGCCGCTTGGGCGGCCGCGCTCAGCTCGCGGCAGTAGGTGATGAAGTCGGAGTTGACGGGCCCGAAGCCGTGGTCGCGCAGGCGGGTGGCTACCTGGGCGCGGTGGTAGCTGGCGTGCACCACCGCGTGGGTCAGGATGTCGTGCACCATGCTGTCGTAGCTGTTGCCCAAGGAGTTGGTATAGGAAATCAGGCGCTGCAGCTCGGTTTCGTCGGCGTGCACCATCAGCTGGTGCAAAGCTTCTGAGGTTTGCTCGTGCAGGCGGTGGATGGTGGGCAGGTCGTGCTCCTGCCACACTTTTACAGGCTGGGGCTGGCCGCCGATGCGCGAAATCCAGATGGCCTGGGCGTTGAGCACGTGGCTGAACAGGCGCAGCACCACGGTCGGAATTTCCTGGCCACTGGCCGCAATTTCATCGAGGCGCTGCAGGACCGTTTCGTTGGCCCACACGTTGAAAGCGCCGAGTTTTTCTAAAGTATTCATATCAATAGTGTTGAGTTTTGAATGCTGAGGGTTGAATTTGAAATGATGAGCTCTGAAGACATAGCAACTCAACATTCAACACTCAACCCTCAGCACTTCATTACCGCGGGTCTTGCCACACCAGTTTTTCGTTGGTTTTACGTTTGTCAAAGTCCGGGCACTTGCCGTCGCCTTTGCCGGTGATGCCGCCGTCGGGCTGGCAAATGAGCTTGCCCTGCGTGTCGTACACGTTAGAGTATTGGTCGCAGCACGGAGCCGAGATGTAATACACTTTCCGGCCCTCGTAGTCGTAACGCAGGATGCGGGTGATGGGGTTGCGCTTGCGCTCGGCCAGCACCTCGGCAATGCGGGCCTTCAGCCACGGCGGGCGCGCGGTGGTGTCCGACTCGGCTACGCGGGCGGGCACGGGGTCCACGGTATTAGCACTGGTGGGCGCGGGTGTGGACGGGCCGTTTACCTGGCCGTTTTCGGGCGGCGTGGTGGGCGTGGTCACGCTCACCTGCTGGGGAGCGCAGGCGGTGGTCAGCAACAAGGCGGCGAAGGAAAGCAGGCGCATAAGCTCGAAGAAAAAGAAACGGCTGACGCTAATACGGCCAGACCGGCTATGGTTACGCCGCACGCGGGCAATGGTTCAGGTCGGGACGGGGGTTATAGCACCAACAGCCGCGGAACGAACACCAGCCCGCCCACCACCAGCGCCCCCAGCGCCGCCAGCAGCACAGCGGCGGCGGCCACGTCCTTGGCTTTGCCGGCCAGCACGTGGTAATCGGGCGAGGCCAAATCGGTGAGGGCTTCAATGGCCGTATTCATCAGCTCCGCCGACCACACGCAGGCCACCGAAATGGCTACCAGTGCCCATTCCAGGCGCGAAATGCCGTAGTAAAAGCCCAGGCCGATAACCACCACCGTAGCGAAGGCGTGGAAGCGCAAATGCACCTCCGAGCGCAGCGCGGCCCACACCCCCCGAAAGGCGTGGCCAAAGCTGGCCACGCGCCGCCGCCACAGGCCCTCGGGGGGCCGCAGCCGGTTAGGAACTGGGGGCTCAGCCACGGGCTTCGTACTGCTGGAAAGTGGTTTGGCGCAGCTCCGACCAATCTTGCCGGATAACGCTGAAAATGACGGTGTCGCGCCGGAGGCCGCCCTGGGTAATGCGGTGGCTGCGCAGGGTGCCTTCCTCGGTGGCGCCCATGCGGGCCATGGCCGTGCGCGACTTGTAGTTGCGCGAGTCGGTTTCGAGCTCCACCCGCTCGTAGCCCATTTGGCCAAAAGCGTGGCACAGCAGCAGGTGCTTGCAGGCCCGGTTCAGGCCAGAGCGTTGGAACTGCGTGCCCACCCAGGTGTAGCCAATGCTCAGGCGCTGGTCGGCGGGCACCACGTTGTAGTAGCTGGTGCTGCCGGCCAGCTGCCCGGTTTCGCGGTCGATGATGGCAAAGGGGTAGCGCACGCCTCGCGCTCGGTCTTCCAGCGCCTGCCGGATGTATGCGGCCAGACTCACCGCGTCGTCGCCGCGCGTGAGGGTGTATTTCCAAAGGTCAGCGTCGAAGGCCACGGCTTTGAGGGCCTCGAAGTCGCCAATTTCCAGCGGGCGCAGGCGGGCACGGCTGTTTTCGAGCACAAGGGGAGCAGAGAAATCCATGGGGCGGCAAAGATGCTGGGAAAATAAGAAAGTGGTTGCCGCCAGGGTTGCCGCTTACGGGAGCAGAATTATTATTGCATGAATAATGTACATACATATAATGTATGTACATTTGAATCGTTTTGGTCATGACTGAGCCAAGCCTCAGGATTTGACCGACCATTTCCCACCGAACTAAACTGAACAAACATGGAAATTGGAATCGATAGTTTTGCCGCCTTCTTTGATAACGGCACCAACCAAAAGCCGAGCGGTGCCGAAGCCATGGGCCAGCTGCTCGACCGCATCGAGCGGGCCGACCAGGTAGGCCTCGACGTGTTCGGCATCGGTGAGCACCACCGCGCGGAGTTCCTGGATTCGGCCCCCGCCGTGATTCTGGCGGCCGCCGCGGCGCGCACCCGGCGCATTCGCCTCACCAGCGCCGTCACCGTGCTGAGCGCCACGGACCCGGTGCGGGCGTTCCAGGAATACGCCACACTGGATTTGATTTCGCAGGGCCGGGCCGAAATGGTGGTGGGCCGCGGCTCCTCCATCGAAGCCTTCCCGCTTTTCGGCTTCGACCTCGACGATTACGACGAGCTGTTTGCCGAAAAGCTGGACCTGCTCCTGCGCATTCGCGAGCAGGAAAAACTGCACTGGTCGGGCAAGTTTCGGCCGGCACTCACGGGGCAGGGCATCTACCCGCGGCCTGTGCAGGCGCAGCTGCCCATCTGGCTAGGCGTGGGCGGCACGCCCGCTTCGTTTGTGCGGGCGGGCACGCTGGGCCTGCCGCTGATGGTGGCCATCATCGGCGGCGATACCCACCGCTTCCGGCCCTTGGTGGACCTGTACCGCGAAGCGGGCCGCCGGGCCGGCCACGCGCCCGAGCAGTTGCAGGTGGGCCTGCACTCGCTGGGCTACGTGGCCGAAACCACCGAGCAGGCTATGGAGGAGTTCTTTCCGGGGTATGCACGCACCTTCACCAACCGCGCCCGCGAGCGGGGCGGCGCGCCCGTCACGCGGGGCATGTTCGACGCCCAGGCCGGGCCGCGCGGGGCGCTGCTGGTAGGCAGCCCCGAGGAGGTAGCCGCCAAAATCCTGCGTCACAGCGAAGCCTTGGGCGGTATCTCCCGCGTCACCTTCCAGCAGGACGTAGCCGCGTTGCCGCACACTGAAATCATGCAATCCATCGAGCTGCTGGGTACGCGGGTGGCTCCGTTGCTGCGGGCCGCGGCAGTGTAAAGGCTAAGCCGACGGCGCCGCATCTGTAAAAAAGAAGTCCCGGCTGCAAAGCCGGGACTTCTTTTTTATACCCAATTGAAGATGGCAAAGGCTACTTCATCTCGCCTACCATTTCCTCCGGCTTCAGCCACTCGTTAAACTGCTCTTCGGTCACGTAGCCCAGCTTGAGGGCGGTTTCCTTCAGCGTCGAGCCGTTTTTGTGGGCCGTCTGGGCAATTTCGGCGGCTTTGTAGTAGCCAATGTGCGGGTTGAGGGCCGTCACAAGCATCAGGCTGCTGTCGACGTGCTTCTTGATGTTTTTCTCCAGCGGCTTGATGCCCACGGCGCACTTGTCAGTGAAGCTCACGCACACGTCGCCGATGAGGCGGGCCGAGTGCAGGAAGTTGTAAATCATGACGGGCTTGAACACGTTCAGCTCGAAGTGGCCCATGGAGCCGCCCACCGAGATGGCCACGTCGTTGCCCATCACCTGGGCGGCCACCATCGTCATGGCTTCGCACTGGGTGGGGTTCACCTTGCCGGGCATGATGCTGGAGCCGGGCTCGTTGTCGGGAATGTCGATTTCGCCGATGCCAGCGCGCGGGCCCGAGCTGAGCATGCGAATGTCATTGGCAATTTTCATCAGGCTCACGGCCACGGTTTTGAGGGCGCCGTGGGCTTCCACAATTGCATCGTGGGCGGCCAGGGCCTCAAACTTGTTCTCGGCCGTGATGAAGGGCAGGCCGGTGAGGTCGGCAATGTGCTTGGCCACGTTCACGGCGTAGTTCTTGGGCGTGTTGATGCCCGTGCCTACGGCGGTGCCGCCCAGCGCCAGCTCGCTCAGGTGAGCCAGCGTGTTCTTGATGGCGCGCAGGCCGTGGTCGAGCTGCGACACGTAGCCCGAAAACTCCTGGCCCAGCGTGAGCGGCGTGGCGTCCATGAAGTGGGTGCGGCCGATTTTCACGATGTGCATGAACTCCTGCGACCTGGCTTTCAGCGCGTCGCGCAGCTTCTCGATGCCGGGGATGGTGGTTTCGACCAGGATTTTGTAGGCCGCGATGTGCATGGCCGTCGGGAACGTGTCGTTCGAGCTCTGGCTCTTGTTCACGTCGTCGTTGGGGGCCAGGGCCTTCTTCTCATCGGTGAGCTGGCCGCCCTGCAGCACGTGGCCGCGGTAGGCAATCACCTCGTTGAGGTTCATGTTGCTTTGCGTGCCCGAGCCCGTTTGCCACACCACCAGCGGGAACGAATCGGCCAGCTTGCCGGCCAGGATTTCGTCGCACACTTTGCCAATCAGCTCGGCTTTCTCGGCGGGCAGCACGCCGGCGTCGCGGTTGGTGAAAGCGGCGGCCTTCTTGAGGTAGGCGAAAGCGGCGATAATTTCCTTGGGCATCTTGTTGATGTCCTGCGCGATGGGGAAATTCTCGATGGAACGCTGCGTTTGCGCGCCCCAGTAGGCGGTGGCAGGCACCTGCACGGTGCCCATGGTGTCCTTTTCGGTGCGGAAATCCATGCGGGTTGGTGGAGTGGAGGAGTAAATCAGTGAGTTCGAGCAGACGCCAGGCAGCGCCTGCCGGGCGCAAAAGTACGCAGCCGGGCCGGCCCCGCCCGCCGCCAGGCAGCCATGCCCGGTCCAATGCCGTACACGCAATCAACCCAACCTATTTGCTTTATGAACCAGCCCACTCCCACCCCCGACCCTACCCACGAGCCGCCCGTGCCCGTGCAAGGCAACGGCGCCCCCGACTACAGCGACGTTGAAGTCACGACCGAGTCTGACCTGCCCACCCCCACCAAGCCCGGCGGCAGCGCCACCGAGCCCGAAAGCGGCGGTGGCTACAGCGGCTAAGGCACCGGTCAGCGCTATCCCTTAGGAAACAAAAAAGGCAGCCCTTGGGCTGCCTTTTTCTGTAATGATAAGTCGTCTTACAAGTGCGCAATGGGGTCAGCCGAGCCGTCGGGGTCGCTCTTTACGCTGCCGTTGGTGGTGAAAGACTTGCCGCGCAGGAGCAGCACACCGGCCATGTGCGGCGTGGCCATGCTCGTGCCGCTGATGGTGTTGTAGCTGCCGCCAATCCAGGTTGAGTTGATGTTGACGCCGGGCATGCAGTAGTCCACGGGCGGGTTGCCGTAGTTCGAGAAGTAGGCCCAGGTATCGGTGTTGTCCATGGCCGACACGGTGAAGATGTTGGCACCGTTTACGCGGGCCGGCGAGGCTTGGGTGGCGCTTACGCCATCGTTGCCGGCGGCCACGGCGAAGAGGATGCCTTTGTTCGACGCATTCAGCACGGCATCGTCGAGGGCCTGCGAGGCGCTGCCGCCAAGGCTCATGTTGGCCACGTCGCCGACGCGGGCGTTGGCTCCCACGTAGTCGATGCCCGCAATCACGCCCGAACTGGTGCCGCTGCCGCTCGAATCGAGCACGCGCACGGCCACCACAGTGGCGCCGGCGGCCACGCCCACCACGCCAATCGAATTGTTTTTGGCGGCAATGGTGCCCGCCACGTGGGTGCCGTGGCCGTTGCCGTCGTTGGGCGAGGCATAGTCAGCGCCGCTGCTGCTGCTCAGGAACGAGCGGCTGCGGCCCTGGTCTACGGTCAGGTCGGGGTGAGTGAGGTCGATGCCTGTGTCAATAATCCAGGCGGTGCGGCCGGTGCCGTCGCCCGAGCCCACGCGGCTGATGCCGTAAGGAATGGTTTGGGTCGAAGGGGTGGGAGCGGGGGCGGGGGCCGTGCCGCCTTTCACCGGCTTGCCGAGGCTGACAATCTTGTCTTGCTCCACGTAGGCCACGCGGCCGTCGCTGGCTAGGGCGGCGGCTTCATGCCCCGTCAGGCGGGCCGAAAAGCCTTTGATAACGTGGCCATAGGCGTTGCCCACGGCGCTGGCTTGCAGCCCGCGGCCGCGCAGCAGGCCCTGGGCCGCGGCCCGCACTTTGCCCACTTTGTCGGCGTAAGTATCGGTGGGGTCAGTGGCCACTGCATTGTCTTTCAAGACAATGATGTATTGGCCGGGTATCAAATCGTCGGCGCGCACGTCGCTGGCCGTGTTGGTGGTGGGGGTGGCGGCGCTGCTGGGGGCTACCTCTTCCCGCGAGCAGGAAACGAGGCCGCACGAAGCTGCAAACAAAGAGCCGCCGAGCAGCAGGGAAGCAAAGCGCGAGGTCGATTTAAATTTCTGCATCAAGACTATTGGGTGAAGTGAATGAAAGCAGGACTGAAATCCGTGACGAGGGCAGAAAGGATGTTCGGGGTGGAATGGTTCCCATGGTTAATTTGAACATGTCTAAGTAGGCGGTTACATAGATTATAAAGCACTGTTTTTTGTATTGATAAATAATTTTTAAAATTGCGGGGTATTATTAAAAATAAATCAAATTACGGATGATGTATGATGAATATTGTCTGAATTGAGATGTGTATTCAGTAGATATAATATTTGCCAAGTCGATTATTAATAATTGAATCCTGCTAATAAAGAATGAGGCATTTGCGTAAAAGCTCTTATTGCCTGTCAAGGAAGCGAGCGGAACAAATGCTGCTACAGTGGCAGCCAGCTTGGGCTGCCTGCCACCATCTGAAAAGCGTTGGTTGCGAGTGGCTGATATGCTCTACCTTGTGTCAGATTGCCAGGAGCCAGGCTCCCGCTGTAATGCTGGTTGGGGGTACGCCGCAGCCAAATGCTGCCCCGTGGCCGGGCCGCTGCTGATAACCACTTTGCTCATTCATTCACCGCATTGTAAATGAAGACCTTTACTTTCCTGCAACTAGCAATTGGGGTGCTTGGTACCGCTTGGTTGGCAGGCTGCAGCCAGCCCAATGCTGCTTCCGAAACGGCCGCTACCACGGCCGCCGTGCCGGCCAGCTACTTCGACAACCCCGAAACCGGCGTGCAGGACGGCAACGTGCGCGTGATTCCCATCAGCACGCCCAAGGGCACGTTCAAGGTCTGGACCAAGCAGTACGGCAACAGCCCCAAAATCAAGGTGCTGCTGCTCAATGGCGGTCCGGGCGCCACGCACGAGTATTTCGAGTGCTTCGAGAACTTTCTGCCCAAGGAGGGTATCGAATTCATCTACTACGACCAGCTGGGCTGCGGCAACTCTGACAACCCCCGCGATACCGCCATGTGGAGCCTGCCGCGCTACGTGGAGGAGGTAGAGCAGGTGCGCCAGGCCCTGAAACTCGACAACACCAATTTCTACCTGTTGGGCCACAGCTGGGGCGGCATCCTGGCGGCTGAGTACGCCTTCAAGTACCAGCAAAACCTCAAGGGTCTCATCATCTCGAACATGATGATGAGCTGCCCCGACTACGGCCGCTACGCCGACGAGGTACTGGCCAAGCAGATGAAACCCGAAGTGCTCAGGGAAATCCGGCAGATTGAAGCCCGCAAGGATTTCAGCAACCCGCGCTACATGGGCCTGCTCGAACCCAACTTCTACGCCGAGCACCTGTGCCGCATCGTGCCCAACCCCGAGCCCGTGACCCGCGCCATGAGCAAGCTCAACCAGTCGCTCTACGTGACCATGCAGGGCCCAAGCGAGTTCGGTATCTCGGGCAAGCTGGTGAACTGGAACCGCGTGCCCGACCTGCCCAAGCTGGCCGTGCCCGTGCTCAGCATCGGCGGCAAGTACGACACCATGGACCCCGCCCACATGCGCATGATTGCCACCAAGGTGCAGCGCGGCAACTCTCTCATTTGCCCCCAAGGCAGCCACATGAGCATGTACGACGACCAGCAAACCTACTTCAAAGGCCTGCTCACCTTCCTGAAAGCCGTGGACGCCGGCACCGTGAAGCCAGGCGCCGAGCTGTGAGTTTGGTTGTCAGTTAGTCGTTGTCAGTTGTTAGGAAAAACGCCAATCTATTGGCCCGACAACGAGCAACTGACAATTGACAACTAAAACGGTATGGTGAAATCTACCGTGAGCGGGGCGCGGCGGCCACCGGCGATGCCGGGCTGCCATTTGGGGCCTTCGCACACCAGGCGCAGGGCTTCGGCGTCGTAGTCGGCGCGCAGGCCGCGGGTCACTTTCAGGTTGCTCAGCTGCCCGTCGGCGCCCACGGTGAACTGCACGTGCACCAGTCCGCTGATGCGGTTTTCCTTTTCGGGCTCAAACTGCGCGGCCTCGCGGCGCAGGTAGTCGCGGAAGGCTGGCGTGCCGCCCACCGGTGCCGGCTTGATGGCGAAGCCCGCGGGCATGGGCGTGTTGAGCACCATGGCCGGCGCGGGTTCAGCCAGCTTGGCCTTGGCTTTCCTCAGGGGAGCAGCCGTTGTTACGGCTACTTCGCTGAGCGAACGCACGGAATCGGCGGCCGGTTGGGTGAGCACGCTTTCGCTTTTGGCCGCCGGGGCCAGGTCGGCCCGGGCCAGTTTTGATTCCTGGGAGTTGTCGTCGGCGCCTGCAGTTGCCTGGTTGGCTTGGGATATGCCCACTGGGGCGGCCGTTTCCGAAGCAACAACCATATCGGCAGCCGGTGCTGCGGAAGGCGCAGCGGGCCTTGCTGCTGGCCGGTGCGGGGGCGAGGCCGGCAGGCGGGAAGCCGAATTGGCAAGCCAATCGGTACCTCCCAAGGTTGAGGGAGCGGGCTGCCGGCTTGCGCGGGGTTTTGCCGGGCGTTGCACGGCCGCGTAGTCGGCAGGAGCAGGGCTGGCCGGGGCGGGCGCTTGGGGCGCTGCGGCTATTGGTGCAGCTGAGCGAGTAGCCGGTGCAGCTGGAGGGGCAGCCGGCGCAGCAGCCGGCGCAGCAGCCGGCGCAGCAGCCGGCGCAGCAGCCGGCGCAGCAGCCGGCGCAGAGGGAGCTTCCTGGCGCGCAGTAGCAGGCGGCGCGGCTGATTCGTATTTTTCCCAGCCCCAGATGCCGGTGCCCACCACGGCCAGCAGCGCCGCCGCGGCCGCCAGGCGCGGCCAGGCCCAGCCACCCGCCGCGGGTTCGGGCTCGGCTTGGCCCAGGCGGGCTTGCAGGCGGGTGCGCAGCTCGGCAATGGCGCGGTCGGTGGTGGGGCCGTCGCTCATCGAGAAGCCTTCCACCAATTCGGCGCAGCGCTCGCAGTCGAGGGTGTGGGCCTCGATGCGGTGCTCCTCGGTGGGCGCCAGGGTGCCGGCCGCGTAGGCACGCAGCTCGGCCGTGGCCGGGTGCGGGCCGGGAGCGGGCAGCTGGGCAAAAGGCGAATCAGCGGGCGACATGGAGCGGGTTATTATCGGAAGCGGGAAGCGGGGCGTGCGACGAGGAAACAGCCGGGGCCGGTGGGTCGAGCTGGCGGCGCAGCATGCGCTTGCCGTTTTGCAGGTGGCTGCGCACCAGGTTTGGTTCGAGGCCGGTTTCGATGGCGATGTCGCGGTAGCTTTTCTTTTCGAGGTAAAACAATTCGAGGCAACGGCGCTGGGCCGGGGGGAGCTGAGCCAGGGCCTTTTCCATGCTTTGCAGGCGGATTTCGGTTTCCTGGGCGTCCTCGGCGGCGGCTTCCTCGTCGAGCAGATGCCGGGCACCGGCGGTTTCCACATCGGTGGCGTCAGGCAGGGTCAAAATCAGGGGCCCGGCGCTGGGGCCGGCGCGCTTGCGGGCCCGCAGCTGCATCAGGCAATGGTTGCGGGCGGTGGTGTGCAGCCAGGCCGGGAAGTTGTCGGGCGCGTGGGTGCGCAGCACCTTCACTAGGTGTTCGAAGAGCTGCATGGTGGCATCCTGGGCGTCTTCGTCGGGCGGGGCCAGGTAGCGGCGGCACACGGCAAACGCTTCGGGCAGGTACCGGTCGTAGAGCAGGCCCAGGTCGGCCACGTTGCCGTGCGCGCGGTAGCGGGCCAGCAGCTCCTGGTCGGAGAGTGGCGCGGCAGCGGCAGACGGTTTGGCGCGGCGAAAGAACATGGCGCTGGGAAGTTAGGGCAATTTTGGGGGAAATGGGCAGGTAACACGAGCTTCGGCTTGCGCTACAAGCCGGCGTGTGCAATCCGCTACCCTCCCGCATCAGGTCAGCAAGTTCCACCTAACCAAGTCTTGCTGCCATGAGAAACTTATTGCTGCTGCCGCTGCTGGCGGCCCTGCTGAACGCACTGCCCGTCGTGGCCCAAAGTGTTGCTTTGCCCGTTTCACCAGCCAGCCAGGCCGATGCCCGAGTTGTGTCCGGGCGGGTGACGGACGAGGCCAACCAGCCGTTTCCCGGCGTATTGGTAGTGGTGAAGGGCACCACCCTCAGCACGCAGACGGATGCGAAGGGCAATTATTCGCTACGGGTGCCCAACGCCGCCAAAGCCGTGCTTCGGTTTGCTTTTGTGGGCTATGTAACCGTGGAAAAGCCGGTGGGGAAATTGCACACGCTGAACCTGCGTTTGCAGCCCGACAATCGGCAGTTGAATGAAGTGGTAGTGACGGCCTACGGCATCGAAACCAAAAAGGAAATCACCGGCGCGGCCGCCCAGGTGCTGCAAGGAAAAGTGGCGGGCGTACAGATTCAGACCGCCGCGCCGGACGACGCCAAGGGCAAGCGCGTCGTTATCCGGGGCGTTGGCGCGCCAATGGCAAATAAGTCGGCTGATTATGGCTACCATCTTGACGCCCCGTCCATGCCTACCCTGCCGGCGCGGGCCGAAGCCGGCGCCGGCGACACCTACGCCCACGTGCAGGAAAACAAGTTTTTCGAAGCGAAGAAAGACCCGCTCAGTACCTTCTCGCTCGACGTCGACAACGCTTCCTACACCAACGTGCGCCGCTTCCTCAACGAAGGCCAGCTGCCCCCGCGCGACGCCGTGCGAGTAGAGGAAATGCTGAACTACTTCCGCTACGACTACGCCGCGCCTCCCGCCGCCTCGCCCGACCCCGTGCGCATCAGCACCGAGCTGGCCGCCTGCCCCTGGAACCCGGCGCACCAGCTGGCCCGCATTGGCATTCAAGCCAAGAAAGTAGAAACCGCCAAGCTGCCGCCTGCCAACCTCGTGTTTCTGGTCGATGTATCGGGCTCCATGTCGGGCCCCGACCGGCTGCCCCTGGTGCAGGCCGGCCTGAAGCTGCTGGTGAAGCAGCTGCGGCCCCAGGACCACGTGGCGCTGGTGGCCTATGCCGGGGCCGCCGGCCTGGTGCTGCCGCCCACGCCCGGTTCGCAGCCCCAAGTTATTCTGGATGCCATCGACCGGCTGCAGGCGGGCGGCTCCACGGCCGGCGGCGCGGGGCTGCGCCTGGCCTATTCCACGGCCCGCCAGAGCTTCAACAAGGAAGGCAACAACCGCGTGATTCTGGCCACCGATGGTGACTTCAACGTGGGCGAAAGCTCCGACGCGGCCATGGAGCAACTGATTGTGGAGCAGCGCGAAAGCGGCGTGTTTCTGACGGTGCTGGGCTGCGGCCGCGGCAACTTGCGCGACGCCCGCATGGAAACCCTGGCCGACAAAGGCAACGGCAACTACGCCTACCTCGACAACCTCGACGAGGCCGGCCGGGTGCTGGTGGCCCAGTTTGGCGGCACGCTCTTCACCGTTGCCAAGGACGTGAAGCTGCAAGTCGAATTCAACCCCGCCCGCGTGGCCAACTACCGCCTCGTGGGCTACGAAAACCGCCTGCTCGAAGCCGAAGACTTCAACAACGACCGCAAAGACGCCGGCGAGCTAGGCGCCGGCCACACCGTGACGGCCCTCTACGAAATAGTGCCCGTGGGCAGCGCCCGGCCGTTAGTCGACGACCTCAAGTACCAGCCCTCGAAGCCTGCCACCGTCAGCATGCAGCAGTTCATCACCAACGACGTGCTGACGGTGAAGCTGCGCTACAAAGAGCCGCAGGGCAGCACTAGCAAGCTGCTGGCCCAGCCCCTCACCGGGCCCGCGCTGGCCATCGAAAAGGCCTCGCCCGATTTCCGCTTTGCCGCCGCCGTGGCGCAGTTTGGCATGTTGCTGCGCCAGAGCGAGCAAGGCGGCACGGCCACCTGGGCCGCCACCGAGCAGCTAGCCAACGGCGCCCGCGGTACCGATGCCGACGGCTACCGTGCCGAGCTGGTGCGCCTGGTGCGCCTGGCCGAGGGCCTGAGCGGAAGTGGGACGGTGGGCAAACGGTAGGGGCAGGCGCCGTTTTAGACGTTTGTCATCCTGAGCGCAGCGAAGGACCTTACCACGTTTGGAGTAATTACTGCAAACTGTTCTCTCATGAGAAGGTCCTTCGCTGCGCTCAGGATGACAAGTGTTTTCATTCGGGTATCTAACCAGAAAGGCCCCGCCGGACTACCGGCAGGGCCTTTTTTATAATCTATTTCGGATGCTTACCCAAGCAATAAGGGAACGAGAATAAGAGGAATAAAATGGCCGATAGTCGGCTTTAGAAGGAGTAGTTCAGGCCGACTTTGGCCACGCGGTTGTAGGCCTGGAAGCGGTTGTCGGCATCCAAGGAGGTGAGGCCATAGTCGTAGCCGGCGCTGAGGCCGAAGCCGTTGTCGAACTGGTAGCCCAGGCCCGCCACGGCGGCGAAATCGACCTTGCGGAGCTGGTTTGAGACGTCGAAGTCCTGCTTATAGGCCGAGAAGCCGAGCACGCTGGCATCCACGCGGGCTTTGCCATTCACCAGGAACGAGGCCTGCGGACCGGCGTAGAGGTAAAAGCCCGGCGTGACGTATACCTTGGCGAGCACCGGCACATCCACGTAAGCTAGGCGGGCCGTGCCGGTCACCTTCGCGTTCAGGAAATCGAGGGCCGGGAAGGGGAGGTTACCCGTGAGGACAGCGCCTTTTTCGGAATAGTTAACACCCGGCTCGATGGCGAAGCCGGGGCCCAGCGGCAGCGTGGCATAAATGCCAGCATAGAAGCCGGGACGCATCGACTTGCTAATGGAGCCGTCGGGGGCGTAACCGGCCAGGGTGGTGAAGCTCTTCACGGCGTCGCCCTGCAGGTCGGCTACGTTCAGGCCGCCCCGGAAGCCGAAGCGCACGCCGGAATTGGTGGTGCTGGTCGAGTTGGAGGTGGAGTACGCGGGCTTGCTGTAGCTGGGCGTGCGGCGGCTCGAGCTGCTGCCCATGGGCTTGGGCGAAGGAGCAGCTTTGGGGTTGCCGTAGGCGTCGCGGTACACTTGAGCCGAGGCCGAGCCGGCTGCTGCGGAAATCAAAAGGCAAGCCGCGGCCAGGCCGCCCGAAAGGCGTGAAAATTTCATGACCAGAATAGGTTGGGAAGGTGAAGAAAAGCGGCTCTATTGCCTGCCCGGGCTGCTTGGCCCGGCGCAGTGGCCGATGACAGGAGACATTACAAAACCGTGCCAAACCGCGCTGCGTTTGCTGCCGCCTTCCGCCGCAGCCCTTGTGTGAGCCGACCAAACCGCCCCCTTTCCAGACCAGCCGCCTGCTCCAATCGACCAACGCTCCGGCCCCAAAACGCAAAAAAGCCGGGCCGCTCCACTGGGCGGCCCGGCTTTTGTAGCCTTGGTAAAAGAACCGGGGTAGACGGCTACTCCCGCACCAGCTGCTGGCTGCTGGCCGGGCCGGTGGGCGGGGTTAGGCGTAGTACGTAAAAACCAGGTGCAAGGTCACGCAGGTCGAGCGTTTGGCGCAGCGGGCCAGCTGGGGCCGTGAAAGTTTGCCGGCGCACGCTGCGGCCCAGGGCATCGAGCAGGTCGAGGCGCACGGGGCCGGCCGTGGCCAGGTCGGCCGCCACGGTCACGGCGTCGGTGGCGGGGTTGGGGTAGGCGTTCCAGGCAGCGGCCGTGTGGTTGGCCAGGGCGGCCGAGGCCAGCATCACGGTGGTAGTGGCCGTGTTGGTCATGACCGGAGCATTGAAATCGAACACAATGCCAGCGCGGTTCGGAATCACTTCGCCCACGGCCAGCGTGGTGCGTGGCTGCACCCGAAAGCGCACGAAACCTTGCGAGCGGATAACGTCGACGTTGCGTCCGGGCAGGTTGATGCCAAGAAAACGAACGGTCAGCTGGCCGGCATTGGGGCCGGTGCTGGCCAGCGACCAGCTGCAGTTGTGCGACTGGGCCACCAGCGCGAGGCTGGACAAGTTGAGCTTGCTGGCGTCCAGGGTATCGGAGAGGATAACCGCGGTGGCTTCGGCCGTGCCCAGGTTCTGAAAGTGAATAGTGTAGTCGAGGGGCAAGCGGGTAGCCACCTGGGCGGGGGTCAGCCGTTCGTAGTTGACTTCAATGCTGTTGGGGTCGAAGGGGCCAACCACCGTTTGAGCGGCCGTGCTCGTGTTATCGGTCGCATCCACGTCGCCGACGAGGGGTGCCGTGGCGGTAGAAAGCAAGGCAGTGCCGAGCACCACATTGGTGGGCAGGCTGGCCAGCACGTCGTAATCCAGGTGCCCAAACGGGGCCAAGTTGGCGTAGGACCAACTCACGGTTTGGCCCGTGCGGGTGCCACTGGGCGTGCTGCTGATGTAGCTAAGGTGGCTGTCCAGCGTGGCCGTGACCGTGCCGCTGACCGTGGTGGTGCCCACGTTCTCCACCGTGACGCGGTAACGAACGGTGAAGCCGGCCCGGACGGCCCCGTATGGCGTGAGGGTGACGCGCACATCGGCTTGGTTAGCGACGGGCACTAGGCCAAAATGCTGGCCGGAAATGAGCTGGTTGCTGCCACTGAAGGTGCCGGCGTAAGAACCGCTGCTGGGCTGCGATATCGTGTAGTGGGCCACGGGGGCGAGGCTGAGCTGGTAAGCGCCGGGCGCCGCATAAGCTTGCAGCACGCCATCGGCCCCCACCGGGAAATAGCTCGTTGCGGTGCCTTGGGCCAGGATGCCGGTGAGCGGCCGCGCAAACATTTGCTCGGAAGCATCTTGCTGCCCATTGCCGTTCTGGTCCAGGTAAACCTGGCCGCGCAAGGTGTTTGCGTAGGCATTGAGGCGGCAAGCCACGAGGCCACTTCCCACGGTCGTTAGGGCTCCCAGCTGCAGCACCGGCAGATTGACTGACGGGCCGGGGCGGTTGGTTTGCGTTCGAGGGGTGCCGGCGGCGTATAGGTTCCCGCGCGAGTCCAGCCCCAAGCTGCTTATCGAATAATAGCTAAACCTTGTCGCCGACACACTGTAGTCGGTACGCGAGTCCGACGCGGCCCACTGTTCATCCCCTTGCGGCGAGTAATGCACGATGTTGAAGTAAGAACGCAGGGTCAGCGGCCCCAGCTTGACCGGGCTGTTAACCGGGTTTTGAACCGATACCGCGACATTCACCCCCCGGCTATTGGCAGCTAGCTGGTAGCCCATGTTGCCAGCTGTTCCCTGTTGTTCACCGCGGGCCCATTGCATGGCGCCGGAGGCATTGTATTTGGCTAAAAAGAAGCTGGGGCCCAGCGCGACGCCACTGAGTTGAATCCCGTTGGGCGCACTGCCGGTAATGTAACAGTTGCCCGCGGCATCGGCCAAGAGTGCTCCCAGCGAGGCACTTTGGCTCCAGGACCCCATCACAATAGTCCAAAGCGGCGTGCCAGATGCGTTGAAATTGATGAGCAACTGGTCGTTAATGGACGCAGAAGTGAGCAAGGATGTGCCCGAGCCCGGCCCCAACAGCAAATTTGCCCCCGCCGGAATGCATCCGCTTAGCAAGCAGCCGCCCCCTGGCTTCGCCCCGAACTTGCTGCTACTGAAAGAGAAACCAATGCCCGGGGCAAAATGCAACGTTTGCACCCATTGCGTAACGCCCGCACCGTTGATTTTGAGGATGTAAACCGAGTTGGCGTTAACTGGTACACCGCCCACGGTGGTACTGGAGTATGCAATGCTCTGCAGGTAGGCGTCGCCCGCGTCATCGGCCACCACGGTGCAGCCTTGACCGGTATTAACCGGCAAGGGCTGTGCCCATTGCAATGCGCCCGAGGCTGAGCATTTGGCGTGAAACGGCGAAGGCGGAGTCGCAGCCAATGGCAAAGGAGCGCCATCCCAGGTAATGGGGCCATTATTGGTGTATTGCTCTGCTGTGAAGTAGAAGCCACCGGCGCTATTATCGGCCGCCAGCGAAACGATAACCACTCCGTTCAGATTCTTTGCCCAGAGCACGGTGCCGGTCGAGTCGTATTTGACGATAACCGATGACATCGTGCCAAGGGCTCGAAAGGTGCTGCTTCCCACTATCACGCTGTCGCGGTAGGTTCCGTGAACGTAGGTATTCCCATTGGAGTCGGTAACGCTATTGACCGTGTTAGACCTCACCGTGTCGTTTGGGGTGCGTGACAATTTTGCCCAGGCGAAGGACTGCGCCCGCGCCGACCCCAGGCCGGCCCCGAACAGCAAGAGTGCCAGCAGGTAGCAATGGCGTAAAAGTTTCATAAGCTCAGACCAATGGTAGTGAAAAAGCCAAATGCGTGGCCGCGCGAAATAAAACGGCTGGCACCGCCCCGGCCGGAGCGCGGCGCCGCGTTTCAATCAGCCAGACCAGCCGCCTCCGGAAAAGGCTGCTGTTAAAGTCAACTAATTATTTATAGCTCGAACCGCAGTCCAAATAGCAGGCCCGTGGCCGTGGGCTGCTGCCGCAGCCCCGTTTCGGGCTTGTAGAGCGACAGGGCCTGCCAGCGCAGGCTGGGCGCCACGCTCACGCTGAAGCGGTTGGTGAGGGCATAGTTCAGCGCCAGCGAGCCCGTGAGGCCCACGTTGAGGGCCCGGAAGGGGCCGCTGCCCACGGTTATCTTCTCGGTGCGGAAGTTTTCACCGTCATCCGTCGTCACCTGCGTGCCGCCCAGGAAGAATTGCAGCTGAGCGCCCACGGCCACGTCGGTCCAGAGGCGGCTGGTGCCGGGGGCGGCCAGGCGGTAGCGCAGCAGCACTGGCACCGTGAAGAAGCGGTAGTTGGGCTGCAGCAGCCGGGTGGTCAGGGTTTCCTTCTTGCTGATGAGCGGCGTGGTGACGTGACTGGTGGTGCGCACCGTGTCGTGCTGAATGGTGGTGGTACGCACCGTGTCTTGCCGCGGCACATACACCGTGTCGTAGCGAATGACCTGCCCGCTGGCGTTGAACACCGGCGAGGGCTGCGGAATCTGGATGATGCGCACCGAGTAGGTTTGGTGGGTGCTGGTGTAGGCAGTGGCGGTCGTCGTGGTCGTGGTGTTGTAGGTCACGCTCACGGCGGTAGTTTTGTTGGTGATGCGCAGGTCGGCCCCGTAGGTGCTGTAGCCCACGCCGCCGCCCACGCTCAGGCGCGGCGTGAGGCGGTATTCGGCCAGCAGGTTGGCGCTGAAGCCGGCGCGGCCGGTTTCGTGGTTGCGGCGCAGGGCCGTGAGCGAGTCACCCTCGCGCCCTTGCAGGGTGAGGGTGTTCTGTTCGGGGGCAGCGGCCAGTAGCAGGCTCCAGCGGGAGGCTGGTTTCGGGTTTATGGTTTTCGGTTTCAGGTCAGCGGTGTCGGCGCGGGCCAGCGCGGGGGCAGCGGGCACGTCGCCCAGCACCAGCAGCAGGCTGTCGGTGCGGCGCTGCAGGCGCAGCAACTCGGCGCGCTCGGCCCGCAGGCCCCGCAGCAGGGCCGGCTGGCTGCCGGCGGGAAGGCGCACGCCCGGCCTCAGGGTGGCAATGCTGGGCAGCTGCACCAGCACTTGCCGCTCCAGCCCGGCCAGGGGCTGCAGCGTGGCGGGGGTGGAGTCGGCGGCTGCGGCTGGCGAAGGCACTGCAACTGGCACTTGAGCTACAGCCGTTTCCTGGGTTGCTGCAGGTTCAGGAGCGGACGCAGTGAAAACCGGAGCAATAGGCTTCCGGTCAGCTGTCAGCACGCCCGCTATTGCCACCGATAGCGCTGGCCGGCGAGTTTGCTGCGCTTTTCCGTTCGAATAAATAGCACGTGGGTTATGGGAGGCAGCATTCAACCGGGCTGTGGTGGGAACCGAAGCAGCTGTGCCGAGCGAAGCAGCCGCCACTTCCCGCGATGACAAACGCAAGCGCTGAACCTTCTGGGTGGGCGCCTGCATAGATTGGTGCGACGCCTTGCGCGCGCGCGTTGTTTCCTCCAAAGTACCTGAAGTCACGGCCGGAGCCTGCACCGCAGCCACCGGCCGCCCCGGGGCCGGCTCGTGCGGCAGCAGCCAGCCCGCCAGCCCGCTCAGCAGTGCCACCAGCCCGAATAGCAGCGGCAAAGGCAGCGGCCGGCGCCGCCCGTTTGGCGGGGCGGCCGGCGCGGCAATGCGTTGCTCAATACCGGCCCACACCGGCGCGGAGGGCTCCAGGCTGAAGTCTTCGAATTTGTCGCGCAGCGACTGGTCGAGGCGGTTTTCTTCTGGTTCGGGCATCATAGGTTCAAGTAGCTGGCCTGCTGCTGGTGCAGCCGGGTGAGTTGTTTGCGGGCCTTGCTGAGCTGGGCCTTGGAGGTGCTCTCCTGAATGCCCAGCAGCTCCGCGATTTCGCCGTGGCTGTAGCCGTCCACGGCGTAGAGGTTGAGCACGAGGCGGCAGCCGTCGGGCAGCTTTTCCATCAAAGCCAGCACCTCGGCCACGCCCAGGCGGTCGAAGGCGTCGGCATCGGCCGCGAAGGGTTCGGGCACATCGTCGAGCAACAGTTGCTGGCGGCGGTGCTGCCCGCTCTGCCAGTGGTTGAGGGCGGTGGTAACCACAATGCGGCGTATCCAGCCCTCAAAAGAGCCCTCGCCCCGGAAATCCGCGAGGCGCGTGAACACCTTCACGAAAGCATCCTGTAGGATGTCCTCGGCCTCGGCCACCGAGCGCACGTAGCGGCGCGCCACGCCCAGCATGCGGCCGGCGTAGCGGGCATACAGGGCACGCTGCGCCGCCGGCTCGTGGCGGCCGCAACGGGCAAGCAGGTCATCTAGCTCCGTAGAAAGGGGCATTACATCGGGAAAGCAGCGCAGCCCGGCCGGGTGCTGCCCGGCAGACAAGTTACTTCCCGAAAAGGCTGCCGGGGACGAGAGAAATATTTCTCTGTCATCCTGAGCGCAGCGAAGGACCTTCTCACGTTAGAGAAATCTGACGTGAGAAGGTCCTTCGCTGCGCTCAGGATGACAGGCGTTTTCCCCTATTTACCGCCGCTCCCGATTCAGCAGCTTCAGCAGCACCCCGTTGGTCCACCCGAAGCCGTCTTGCAGCGGGTACTCGCCCCCGCCGGCGGGGCGGTTCACGTTCACCACGTCGTACTTCTCCAGCAGCTTACCGGTTTGGGCAAACACGCGGCTGTTCAGCCGTACCCAGCGGTGGGCCACGGTGTCGGCCAGGGCCGTTTGCTGGTAGCGCGTCAGGCTTTCAATGGCTAGGTACTCCAGCGGGGCCCAGCCATTGGGCGCGTCCCATTGCTGCTTGGTAGCGCTGAGGGTGGTTACCAGGCCACCCGGTTTCAAGAAATTAGCTTTCAGCCCCGCCGCCACGCGGCTGGCCTGCGGCGCGGTGGCCAGCCCAAATGCCAGCGGAAACACGCCCGCCAGCGTGCGCACGCCGGAGCGTCGGCGTAGCCGCCAGTTGTAGTCCTGAAACCAACCAGCCTGGGCGTCCCAGCACAGGGCCAGCAGAGCCGTTTTGCGCTGCTCGGCTTTGGCGGCATAGGTGCGGGCCTGCGCCGCCTGGCCGGCTACGCGGGCGGCTTCGGCCAGCGTCATTTCCAGGTTATACAGCAGGCAGTTGAGGTCGACGGGCACTAGGTCGGTGGTTTGGATGCTGCCCAGCCCGCCGCTGGCCCCAAACCAGCGGCTGCTGAAGTCCCAGCCCGAGGCGGCCGCCGCCCGCACGTGGCGATAGAACTGCGCGGCTGGCTGCTTGCTCAGCTTAGCGGCGGCCACGTCCTCGGCGTACGATTCCTCGCGCGGCTGGTCGCTGTCGTCCCAGTAGCGGTTGAGCAGGGCGCCGGAGGGCAGGCGCACGGCGCGGCGGGTGGCGGTGCTGGGCTTCAGGTTTTCAGCGCCCTGCATCCAGTAGCGGTACTCGGCTTCCAGGGCCGGGCGGTAGCGCAGCAGTTCGCCGTTACCGCGCTCCTGGGCCAGCAGCTGCACCATGCGGGCAAAAAACGGCGGTTGCGAGCGGGTGAGGTAGTAGCTGCGGTTGCCGTTCGGAATGAACCCGTAGCGGCCAATCAGAAACGCAAAATTGTCGGCCATGTCCTTCACCATCTGAGTCTTGCTTGCCTCGGTCAGCCCCAGCATGGTGAAGTAAGAGTCCCAGTAGTACACTTCCCGGAAGCGCCCGCCCGGTACCACATACGGTTTGGGCAGCAGCAGCAGCGAGCCAAACGCGGCCAGCGAATCGGCCCCGTCCACGGGCGGGGCGGCGGGGCGGGCCAGCACCGTCCACAAGGTGTCGAGGTGGTGGCGCAGGCCGGCTTTTGCATCGGTTTTAAAAACCGCGGTGGTTTCCGTGGGCAGGTTAAAGTGCGTTTCCACAAAGGCTTTTAGCCGAAAGCCGGGCTGGCTTTTCTCGCGCTGCCACGCCGCTAGGATGGTGGCGGGTCGCTGCCGGGGCGTGGCGTCCACAAAGGTTTTATTATCAGGGAAGATGCGGCCCAGCTGCACAGCCTCAAACAGGCCCGGGAAAAGCTGCCGCGGCGAGGCCGGCCGCGCCGGCGCGGTGGCGGCAGGAGCCGGAGTAGTTGAAATTGCCGGGGTAGCGGCGGCTTTAGGAGCTTCTGTTTCGGCTTGGGCATGGGCAGAGCCCGCACCCAGCAGGCCCAGTAGTCCGGCAAGTAGGAGTCGTGACATAGCAGTAAGGGTTTGGCCGCGTACCAAGTGGCGATTTGCTTGCCCGAAGGCTTACGGGCGCTGGCGCCTGCAACGCCGAAAAATTCTTATCAACTAATGAAATAGTTTTTAAACTAAAAAATTAGTTGTACGTTTACAACTACCTCATCGATTCCACCGCTGCCCCTCAATGGACCCCGCTGCTTTCCCCGAACTCACCCGCGCCGAAGAACAAGTGATGCAAGTGCTCTGGCGCCGCGGCCCCTCCTTCGTGAAGGACGTGCTGGCCGAGCTGCCGGCTCCGCAGCCGGCCTACAACACGGTGTCCACCATCATCCGCATCCTCGAAACCAAGGGCTTTGTGGGGCATGAGGCGTTTGGGCGCACGCACCGCTACCACGTGCTGGTGCAGCAAGACGACTACCGCCGCTTCTCGCTGCGCAAGCTGCTGGGCGGGCACTTCGGCAATTCCTTCAGCCGGCTGGTTTCCTTTTTCGCCAAGGAAGAAAACCTCGACGCTGCCCAGCTCGACGAACTTCTCCGCCACGCTTCCCAACCTCAAAACCCCACCGAAGACGATGAACCAAATCAGCCTGCTTAACTGGATGCTGCTCAGCACGGGGCTGCTGGGCGCGTGCTGGCTCTGCTACCGCCTGGCCTTGCGCCAGGAGCGCAGCTTTGCCTACAACCGTTGGTACCTGGTGCTGGGGCCGGTGCTGGCGGCGGGCCTGCCGCTGCTGCCGGTGGCCTGGCCGGCAAGCTGGGGCGTCGGGCCGGCCCCGCTGGCGGGCGTGGCCTCGGTGCTGCTGCCCGTCGTGGCCGTGAGCTCGGAAGGTGCCACAGCTCCTCCGGCTACCTGGCCGCTGGTTCTGCTGCTAGCCTACCTCGCAGGCGTCGCCTTCATGCTGGGCCGGCTGGCGCTGGAACTGGGGCAGCTGTGGGGACGCACCCGCCGCCTGGCCCGCGAAAAGCGCGAGGGCTACACGCTGGTGCCCACCCACGGCGCGGTGCCCACCAGCTCGTTCGGCCGCCTGGTCTTTTGGGATAACACCCTGGCCCTGAGCCCGGCTGAGGCCGACCAAGTGCTGCGCCACGAGTGCGCCCACGTGCGCCAGGGCCACACCTACGACCGTCTGCTACTGGAGCTGTTGCGCGCCGGGCTGTGGTTCAACCCCTTCGTTCACCTGTGCGGCCGGGCCCTGGCCCTCACCCACGAGTACCTGGCCGACGAAGAGGCGCTGCGCCACGCCGCGGCCCAGGCGCCGGCCTTTGCCCCTGCCATTTCCTACACACACCTGCTGGCCCGGCAAGTGGCCAGCCGCCTCGGTTTCTCCATCCCGCTTGCGCACACCTTCTCCCATTCCCAAACCCTACGTCGCATTGCCATGATTCAGAAAACCTCCCCCGTTCGCCGCTGGAAGCAGTGGCTGGCGCTGCCGCTGCTCGGCGCCCTGGTGTTCACCGTTGCTTGCGAGCGCAGCACCGATGAGGTAGCTCCCAATGCCAAACCGGCCGTTACCCCCGTCAACGCCACCGCGTCCGAAACATCCGGCAAGTTCTATGACGGCGACATTCCGCCGCCCCCACCGCCCGCAATTGCAGGTTCCGACGCTCCCGCCGTCTCCAGCATTGACCGCGTGTATACCTACGTGGAGCAAATGCCGCAGCTGCCCGGCGGGGGCAATGCGCAGGCAATTGCGCAGTACCTGCAAAGCCACACAAAATACACCGATGACCTGCGCTTGAATCCGAAAGAAGGCGTTGTGTTCGCAAAATTCACGGTAACCGAAACCGGCGAAGTGAAAGATATCACCATCGTGAAAGGACTGTCGCGCGGATACGACCACGCCGTCCTGGATGCCATTCGGACCTTGCCGCGCTTCATCCCGGGCCGGCAGGACGGCAAAGCCGTGGCGGTGAGCTTCACGGTGCCGGTGCGGTTTGTGACAAAAGCGCCGGCAAATAGCGTCGGTTTGCAGCTAATCAATTGGTATGGCAACTGGGGCCCCAAACAAACCGGCGCAGGCTGTTAGAAGGGCCCGGCACGCTTTCCAGTTGGAAATAGGCAAGAAACCGCTCGAAAAGCTCCGGCCCGCGTCGGGGCTTTTCTGCGTTAAACACAACGCCAACCCGGCAAAATGGGCTAACTTGCACGCTGTACTGGCCTTCTAACCCGTTTTCATTCAGTGTTGTTTTCTCTAACGTCGCGGGCCGCGCTCGTGGCCGCCACCTTCGGCTTGCTGGCCGCCGCCAGCTTGCCCGCCTGCAAAACCAGCCCCAACGAGGGCGAAAACGGCGGTGCCGCCGCCAACGACAGCGTGGCTAATAAGCCCGCTCCCGTCGATACCATCAAAATCAAGGCGATGGCCATGCGGCGCGATTCGCTGAAGGCCGACAGCATTGCCAAGAAAACCGGCCAGCTGCCGGGCGCCATTCTGCCGGGCCACCGCATCGTGGCATTTTATGGCAACATCCGCTCAAAGGGCATGGGCATCTTGGGCCGCGAGCCCAAGGAGCAGATGTTCCGCAAGTTTGCCGGCGTGCTGAAGGAGTGGCAGGCCGCCGACCCCAGCATTCCGGTGCAACCGGCCCTGCACAACGTGACCATCACCGCCCAGGGTTCGCCCGGCAAAGACGGCAAGTGGCGCCTGATGAACTCGAAAGCCACCATCGAAGAAGTTATTTCC
Source organism: Hymenobacter properus (assembly GCF_015694735.1). Classification (GTDB taxonomy): domain Bacteria; phylum Bacteroidota; class Bacteroidia; order Cytophagales; family Hymenobacteraceae; genus Hymenobacter; species Hymenobacter properus. Next base: position 836,507 of record NZ_JADQDP010000003.1, read on the forward strand.
TGGGCCCGCGAGCACAAGTGCATCCTGTTCCTAGACGTGCAGCCCGGCCACAGCACCCTGCAGGTGGAAGTGCCCAAGCTGGAGCCCTACCTCAAGCAGCCCGACATTCACCTCGGCATCGACCCCGAGTTTTCGCTGGCCACCATGCCCGGCATCCGGCCCAACCAGCGCATCGGTACGCTCGACGCCAAGGACGTGAACTGGACCATCAACTACCTGGCCCGCATTGTGAGCGAAAACAAGCTGCCGCCCAAAGTGCTGACGGTGCACCGCTTCACCCGGAAGATGCTGACCAACTACAAAAACATCAAGCTCGACCCGCGCGTGCAGGTGGTGATGCACATGGACGGCCACGGTGAGCCCACCCTGAAAAAGGATTCGTACCACGACTACATCCAGACGGAGCCCGTGCAGTACACCGGCTTTAAGCTGTTCTACGAGTACGACCCCAAACCCAAGCCCCACCACATGATGACGCCGGTGGAAGTGCTGACGCAGCTCACGCCCAAGCCGTTGTACATTCAGTATCAGTAACAACCCGACGACCTCGGCTTATTAGTTGAACAACGAAAAGGCCCTGACAGCTTCGTGCTGCCGGGGCCTTTTCGTTTGTACGGAGTCATTTACTTCGCTTTGGAAAAGGAGTACGGCGCAGCGGCCGGCTGCGTGCCCCGGCTCTTGTTCGGCGCGGCGCTCATGTCAAAATTCAACGTCGCGCCCTGCATCAGCTCCGAGTGGCTGAGCCAGTTCTTGTCATAAGGCTGACCGTTGAAAGTCAGTCCATTCACATAGCGGTTGGCCGCCGAGTTGTTAGGCGCATTCAATACGATATCCTTACCCGAAGGCAGGTGCAGGGTGGCTTTGGGGAAGAGCGGGGCGCCCAGCACGTACTGGTCGGTGCCGGGGCACACGGGATAGAAGCCCAGGGCGGAGAAGACGTACCAGGCCGAGGTTTGGCCGTTGTCTTCGTCGCCGCAGTAGCCGTCGGGCGTGGGCAGGTAGAGGCGGTTGAGGGTTTCGCGCACCCAATATTGGGCTTTCCAGGGCTGGCCGGCGTAGTTGTAGAGGTACACCATGTGCTGGATGGGCTGGTTGCCGTGCGCATAGTTGCCCATGTTGGCAATCTGCATCTCCCGGATTTCGTGAATGACCTCGCCGTAGTACGACGCATCGAACACCGGCGGCAGCGTAAAAACGGTATCGAGCGTAGCCACGAACTTCTGCCGGCCGCCCATTAGGTCAATCAGGCCCTGCACGTCGTGAAACACCGACCAGGTGTAGTGCCAGCTATTGCCCTCGGTGAAGGCGCCGCCCCACTTAAACGGGTTGAAGGGCTTTTGAAACGAGCCGTCCTGGTTGCGGCCGCGCATGAGGCCGGTTTCCTTGTCGAAGAGCTTGCGGTAGTTCTGGCTGCGCCGGGCGTAGAGGTCGATTTCCTTTTTGGGTTTGCCCAAGGCCTTGGCCAACTGGTAGATGGTGAAATCGTCGTAGGCGTATTCCAACGTGCGGGCTGCATTTTCATCAATTTTGACGTCGTAGGGCACGTAGCCGAGCTTGTTGTAATACGCCACGCCCTTACGGCCCACGGCGTCGAGGGGCCCGGCGTTGTTGGCACCGTGCGTCAGGGCCTCGTAGAGCACGTTCATGTCCTGCCCGCGGATGCCCTTGAGGTAGGCATCGGCCACCACCGAGGCCGAGTTGTTGCCTACCATCACGTCGCGCAGGCCGGGGCTGCCCCATTCCGGCAGCCAGCCGCTTTCGCGGTAGTCGTTGGCCAGGCCCTGCTGAATCTCGGTATTCACATCGGGGTACAGCAAATTCAGGAAGGGAAATAGCGCCCGAAACGTGTCCCAGAAGCCCGTATCCGTGTACATAAAGCCCGGCAGCACCTGCCCGTTGAAAGGGCTGTAGTGCATCACGTTGCCATTGGCATCCCGTTCATAAAGCTTGCGCGGAAACAGCAGCGCGCGGTACAGGCAAGAGTAGAACGTGCGCCGCTGCGCCTCGGTGCCGCCCTCAATATCAATGCGGCCCAGCGCCTTGTTCCAGGCGGCGCGGCCTTGCTGGCGCACCGCATCAAAGTCCTGCTCGCCTATTTCGCGCAGGTTTAGTTCGGCCTGCTCGGGGCTGATGAATGACGAGGCTACCCGCGCGTTCACCCGTTCCCCTTTTCGGGTTTTGAAGCCCACCACGGCCCCGGCGTGCTTGGCCGTCACTTCTAGCACTCCCGGTGCCAGGGCTTTATCCTGATAAAGTGCGGTGCTGTTGAAATCGTGGTCGAATTCGAGAATGAAGTAGTTCTTGAAGTTCTTCGGTACGCCGCCGCTGTTGCGGGTGGTGTAGCCGATGATGCGCCGCTGCCCAGGCAGCACCTTCACGAAGGAGCCGCGGTCCAGCGCGTCAATCACCACGTAGGCGCTGTCGGACTTGGGGAAGGTGAAGCGAAAGCGGGCGGCGCGCTCGGTGGGCGCTATTTCGGTGGTCACGTCGTGGTCGGCCAGGTACACGCGGTAGTAGTTGGGCTCGGCCACCTCGGCCTTGTGCGAAAACCAGCTGGCGCGGGCTTCCTCGTCGAACACGCGCTTGCCCGTGATGGGCATGAGGGCAAACTGCCCGTAGTCGTTCATCCACGGCGAGGGCTGGTGCGTCTGCTTGAAGCCGCGCAGCTTGTCGGCGCTGTACTGGTAGGCCCAGCCGTCGCCCATCTTGCCGGTCTGCGGCATCCAGAAGTTCATGCCCCAGGGCAGGGCAATGGCCGGGTAGGTGTTGCCATTCGACAAGTCCGGTTTGGAATCGGTGCCCATCAGCGGATTCACCCACTGGGCCGGGTCGGCGTTGGCAGCGGTAGGCGTTTGAGCCCGGGCCACACCGGCTAGCAGGCCAAATGCCAGAAGGATGGTAAATGGTTTTAGCATGCAAGAAGACAGAAGGGGAGGAGGCCGCAAATAAACACCCCAACACCTAAAAAAGCCCCGGCTCGCGCAGAGCCGGGGCTTTCAAACTACCAAGGGCAGCAGGCCGCATCAGTGCGCGTCCATGCTGATTTTACCCGTGATTTTCACCCGCTTAATCAGCAGCACCAGCGGCAGGCACACCACGAAGAACAAGCCAATCATGGTGAACACTTGGGTGTAGGTAATAATGGACACCTGCTTCATCAAAATCCCTTCCAGCGCGGCGTAGGCCTGCTTCTGGGCTTGCTCCAGCGGGAAGCCGTGGGCCAGGAAGTTCTGCGTGAAGGCCTGAATGCGTTGCACCGTGGCCGTGTCGTAGAGCGAAATGTGGGCCAGCGGGCTGATGCGGTTCTGGGCGATGCTGCGCTCCAGATAGGTGCCCACAATGGCCACGCCAAACGAGCCGCCGAGCTGGCGAATCATGCCGGTGAGGCCGGCAGCCTGCCCGGCGTCCTTGCCTTTGAGGCCCGCGAGGCTCATGGTGGTGATGGGCAGGAAGATGAGGCCCATGCCCAGGCCGCGCACCATCAGGGGCCAGAAGAAGTCGCTTTCGCCGGCGGTGGGCGAAATGATGTGGCCCATCCAGAACGTGAAGATGAAGAAGATGGTGAAGCCCACCGGAATCATGAGCTTCTGGGGCACGCCCGCCTGCAGCATGCGCCCAATAACGGGCATCATGAAGCCGGAAGCCAAGGCGCCGGGCAGCAGGATGTAGCCCGTTTGGGCCGCCGTGAAGCCCAGAATGCGCTGGGTGAAGATGGGGAAGATGAACACCGAGGCAAACATGCCAAAGCCGAGCACAAACGAGAGCAGCGCCCCTACGGCCAAGTTGCGGCTTCTGCCCAGCACCCGCAGGTCTACAATAGGTGCCTTGGCCGTAAGCTCGCGCCACACAAAGCCGATGAGGCCAATAGCCGCCAGCAGGGCAAACGAGTTGATGTAGGAGCTTTCAAACCAGTCTTCGGTTTCGCCCTGCTCCAGCACCAGCTGCAGCGAGCCCACACCCAGAATCAGCAGGCCAATGCCGGCCCAGTCAATCTCGCGCAGCGGCCGCGGAATGGCGTTTTTGATACGCTCAGGGTCGCGGATAAACAGCATGGTGAAGATGGCGGCCAGAATGCCCACCGGCACGTTCACGTAGAAAATCCAGGGCCAGTCGTAGTTATCCACGATGTAGCCGCCCAGCGTGGGGCCGATGGTGGGGCCAATAATCACGCCCATGCCAAACAGGGCCTGGCCCAGCGGCAGCTGCTTGGGCGGAAAGGTGTCGATGAGAATGGCCTGCGACGTGGCCATGAGCGCACCGCCGCCAATGCCCTGGATGAAGCGAAACGCTACCAGCTCCCAGATGTTGGTGCTCTGCCCGCAGGCCATGGAGGCCAGCGTGAAAAGCACCACCGACACAAAATAGTAGTTGCGACGCCCGAACTGCTCAGCCAGGAAGCCGGTCATCGGAATCACAATCACGTTGGCGATGCCGTAGGAGGCAATCACCCAGGTTACTTCCTGCTGCGTGGCCGAGAGGTTGCCCATCATCTGAGTCAGGGCCACGTTCACAATGCTGGTATCAATGAGCTCCAGCAAGCAGCAGAGGACCACCGTCACAACGATAATCCACTTGGTAAATCCGGTTTCCATTCGTTTTTGTCTTTAGGTATTTTTCTGTCATCCTGAGCGCAGCGAAGGACCTTATCACGTTCGCATTAATGGAATTAATGCTACTTGTTATGCTGTGATAAGGTCCTTCGCTGCGCTCAGGATGACAGAACAAAACAACCGTTGCTTACTTCACTTGCACCACCGCATTCACGCTCATGCCGGCGCGGAGCGGGTGCTCGGGGTCCACCTTATCCAGGGCGATGCGCACCGGGATACGCTGGGTCACTTTCACGAAGTTGCCGCTAGCGTTGTCGGGGGGCAGCAAGGCAAAGCGGGCGCCGGTAGCGGCCGACAGCGACTCGATGTGGCCCTGGAACTCCTCGTTCGGGTAGGCGTCCACTTCAACTTTCACCGGCTGGCCTACTTTCATGTCTTCCAGCTGGGTTTCCTTGAAGTTGGCCACCACCCAGGTGCGGGCGCTGCCCACGATGCCGAACAACTGCTGGCCGGGGCCTACTACCTGGCCGGGCTGCACGTTCTTCTTGCTGATGATGCCATCCTGCGGAGCCACAATGGTGGTGTAGCTCAGCTGCAGCTTGGCGTTGTCGAGGTCGGCCTGGCGCTGCTTCACCACGGCCTGGGCCACGGCTACCTGCTGCTCGGCGGCGGCCACTTGCTGGCGGGCCACGCTCACCTGGTCGGTGGCGGTGGCGCGCTGGGCGGCGGTGGCTTTCAGGTTGGCTTGCACGGCGTCGTACTCGCTCTGCGGGATGATGTCCTGCTGGCGCAGGAAGGTGCTGCGCTTGAGGTCTTTCTGCAGGCGCTCTTGGTTGGCCTGGCTCACGCCGATGCCGGTTTGGGCGGTGCGCACGTTGGCCTGGGCGGTAGCTACACCGGCGCGGGCGGCCGTTACCTGGGCTTGAGCGGCGAGCAGGGCGGCCTCGGCGGCGTTCACGCGCTGCTGGTAGTCAGAAGGGTCGATGGTGACGAGGACGTCGCCCTTTTTCACGGGCATGTTGTCGTCCACTTTCACGCTCAGCACGGGGCCGCCCACGCGGGGCAGCACAGGGTACACGTCGCCCTCTACCTGGGCGTCGTCGGTGCTTTCGTGGGCTTTGGCAAACTGGTAGCGGTGCCAGCCATAGTAGCCGCCGGCGAGCAGGATTACAGCCAGGATAATAAAGACAAGCGGATTCCGCTTTTTAGGCTCCTCCAGGGGCTCGGCTTCAGTCGTAGCCGCGTTAGGATAGGGAGCGGGGGCGTTTTGCACAGCGGGGGAAGTTTCGGTCTGGGCCATCTTAGTAGGTATTCGGGGGCGGTGTTTTACGGAAAAAGGAGAGGAGCGACGGGCCGCTTAGGCCTGCGCCGCCGCAGTTTCGGGTTGGAGCGGGGCCCGCACCAGCAGCGTGGCGCACCGGGCGGTGCGCAGCACGATTTCGGCGGTATTCCCCATCAGGAAGCGGGTAAGGCCCGTTTGGCCGTGCGCCCCAATAACAATCAAATCAGCCTGTTGGCGGTCGGCTTCGGCTACGATTTCCGGAGCCGCCTCGCCGCGCACCATGCCGGTGTGCACGCGGGCCACGCCTGCCTGCTCGGCCGAGGCCTGCAGGGCCTGCATCCGGTCGCGGCACGAGCCGAACACTTTGGCGTCGGGCTGCTGGCCGGTGGGGTCTTCCTGCGGCTCACACACATGCAAGAGTCGCAGCTCAGCCCCGGTGGCTGCCGCCAGCGCGGCCGCATACGCCACCAGCCCAGCCGACGCGGCCGAGAAATCGAGCGGACAAAGGATGGTGGAGAGGTTCATTTTGGGGGAGGTTATTGGCAGCTTCAGAACGTCATGCTGAGCGCAGTCGAAGCATCTCGCGTGCAGCAGTAATTCAGTTAGTATTGCGGTAGAGATGCTTCGGCTGCGCTCAGCATGACATGCCTTTCTTTGCTTTAGCGCTTATTGCCAAATCTGCTCGCCGGTGGCGCGCTTGAGCTGGTATTGGCCGAGAGTGTAGTTGTACATGGCCTGGGCGCGGGCCAGGCGGGCCTGGGCCAGCTGGGTTTCGGCGTCGAGCACGTCGAGGTTCTGGCCCACGCCGTAGCGGTAGCGGCCCTGGGCGCGGGTGAGGGCGTCGGAAGCCTGGGCCACCTGCTGCTCGGCGTTGTTGTAGCGGGCCTGGCTGAACTCCATGTTGTTCACGGCCTGGCGCACATCGGCCCGGATTTGCTCCTGCGTGTCGGCCGTGCGGGCCACGGCGGCTCGGGAGTTGGCGGCGGCTTCTACGCGCTGCTTTTTGTTGCGGCCGCCGTCGTAAATCGGCACCGAGAGCTGCAGCACGCCCACCGTGTTGAACCGAATCCGGTTGATATCGGGCAGGATGTAGCCGTTTTTACCGCCGGCCTGCACGCCCGCGCCTAGGCTGGGCAGGTTGCTTTTCTCGATGAGGCGCGACTGGAGCACGGCCGTGTTTTCGGCATCGCGGGCCAGCTTCACCTCGGGGCGGTTGTTGCTGGCCTTGGTCAGCTCGGCCTGCATGTCTACTTGCTGAGGCTCGTAGGTCAGGCGGCCTTTCACCGGAATGTCGGCCTGCTCGGGCTTGTGCAGCAGGCGGGCCAGCTGCACCTGTTGGTTGCGGAGTTGGTTTTGCAGGTCCAGCTTGGTGTTTTCGGCCTGCGTGATGCGCACGTCGGTGGTCGTCACATCAAACTTGGTGCTCACGCCGCCTTCCACGCGTTTCTGCATTTCGTTGCGGTGGGCCTTCAGCGAGGCAATCTGCTGGTCTTGCACCCGAATGCTCTCGCGCATGAAAAGGATGTTGTAGTACAGCTGGGCGGCGCTGAACGACAGGTCGCGCCGGGCCACCGTGATGTTGTCCTGCGCCGTCTGCACCTGCGATTCGGCCACTTTCACCGTGGCGTCATTCTTGCCAAAATCTAGCAGCAGGTACTGCGCCGTCACGTGAAAGTCGTAGTTGTTGTTGGGCGCAAACTGCAGCGTCTCGCCGTTGAAGGGCAGCTTCACCACCGGGTCGATGCGGGTGTAGGTGGCTGTGCCGGTAATCTGGGGCAGGAAGCCGGCGCGCGTCTGGCTGAGGCGGCTAGTGGCCGCGTTGCTCAGCTCGGTAAGGTTGGTGATGCCGGGGTTGGCGTCGAGCACGGCCTGCACCGTGGCGCCAAGGGTCAGGGAGTCGCTGGCCAGGCCGATGGCCTGCGAGGCCGCCGGCACGCCGGGCTGGTTTTGCGCCAGCGCTGGCTGGGCCAGCACCAGGCCGCCGAAGAGCGACAAACCGGCAAAACCTTTCAGTGATTGAGAAGAAAACATAAGGCCAATTGGCATAGGGTGTGCCCCGCCCTTACCGAAAGACGTGCCAGCACCAATGGGAGAGAAGTTTTTCATATCTACCCATTGAATACTAGATAATTAAAATTTAGTTGCTGCCATTTCTGCTAATGATGGGATTAAAGATTTTAATCTGTTTTTCTGAAATATCAGGAATTGGTAGAGTTTTACTCCTGTTATTTCAGGAAAAACAGCGAACAATTTAAGTAACTGCCTGTCTGATTCGTCTACGACGGCACTAGCCGAAGCCGGAACCATTGCCATGCCCACCACCGACGAGACTCTGCTGCTCCACCTCAACGAGGCCATTGCTACCATTCGCGAAAAGGACAAGCTGTTCAAGGCGGTGACAACCAAGCTGCGCCTCATCTTCCCCTTCGAGTTCATCGGCATCAACATTTTCGATGAGGAGTTGAAGATGAAGCGGCTGTTTCTGCGCGACTACTTCGGGGCCGACGAAGCCCCGGCGCTGCCGCCCGGCGCCGACCAGTTCACGCCCATTGCCGGCTCGCCCATCGAAAAGCTGGTAGCCGACCCGCGCGTCCAGCAGTTTACGCCGCAAGAATACCTGGCCGACTACCCCAATTATGCGCCTTTCAACAAGTTTAGCAAGCTGGGCGTCACCCACATCACGGCCGTGCCGCTGCACATCGGCGGGCGCCTCACGGGCTTTCTCACCCTGGCCTCACGCCGCACGCCCAACCTCACGGCCGCCGACGAAAAGCTGCTGGAAAAGATTGGCTCCCTCATCGCCGTGGCCGTGGCCAATACGCTGGCGTTCGAAGAAGTAGCCCGGCGCGAGCAGGAGCGCACCCTGCAGCTCAACATCACCAACGCACTGCTCAGCATCAAGCAGCGCGAGCCCCTGTTCCGGGCCGTGGCCGAGGCTTTGAGCCGGGTAGTAGACTTCGACTATTTCGGCCTGCGGGTGCAGCGCGCCGGCAAGCAGGAGGCCTTTGAGGGCTTCGCCGAGTTTTCGCGGCAGGGCGAGGCGCCCGGCACGCCGCTGCAAACCCTCGACCCTGACCGGCGCAACGGTATTAATCAGCTCGATACCTCGGGAATGTACCAGCAGATGAATGAGTTGCTGCAAAAGCCCGGCCTGTACACTGCTGACAGTTTCCGGGCCTTGGCGCAACGCTACCCTTTTCTGCGCCGCGTGTACGAGGATTACGGAACGCGCGCTATGCTCATCGCGCCCATCTGGGAGCGGGCCGATGGCGCCGCCGTGCTCATCCTGGCCTCGCCCAATCCCACCGCTTTCCACCCCGACGACCTGGCTACCGTGCTGGCCCTCACGCCCCAGATTGCGCTGGCATTGGAAAACCTGTTCGCCTTCGAGCAAATTGAGGCGCTGAAGGCGCAGGTGGAAGAGGAACGTACCTACCTAGTAGACGAAATCAACACCAACGCCCGCTTCGGGGCCGACTCGGGTGCTTTCGTGGGCAGCGGCCCGGCCCTGCAGCTGGTGCAGCGCCGCATCGGCCTGGTGGCCCCAACGGATACGACCGTGCTCATTTCGGGCGAAACAGGTACCGGTAAGGAGCTAGTGGCCCGCGAGCTGCATAATGCTTCGCCACGCCACGGCCGTGCCCTCATTAAGCTGAACTGCGCCGCTCTGCCTGCCCAGCTAATTGAAAGCGAGTTGTTTGGGCACGAGAAAGGGGCATTCACCGGGGCGGTAGAGCGGCGCATCGGCAAGTTTGAGCTGGCGAATGGCGGCAGCATTTTCCTGGATGAAATCGGGGAGCTGCCGCTCGACCTGCAGGCCAAGCTGCTGCGGGTGCTGCAGGAAAAAGAGTTCGAGCGGCTGGGCGGCACCAAGGTCCTGCATTCCGACGCCCGCGTCATCGCCGCCACCAACCGCGTGCTGGCCGATGAGGTGGCCGCCGGCCGCTTCCGGGCCGACTTGTACTACCGCCTCAACGTCTTCCCCATCGAGCTGGCCCCCCTGCGCGAGCGCCGCGAAGACATCGAGCCGCTGATGCGCCACTTCATCCAGCGCCTGAGCAAACGCCTGGGCAAGCCCGTGCGCCAGGTGCGGCCCGACGACCTGGCCGCCCTGCAAGCCTACAGCTGGCCCGGCAACATCCGCGAACTGGAGCACGTGCTGGAACAGTCCATCATTGTGAGCCAAGGCCAGTTTCTGGAGTTTGCGGGCTTTGCTGGCGCTCCGCTGATGATGGCCGCGCCCGTGGCCCCAGCCGCGCCAGCCGCCACGGCCATCAAGACGCTGAAGGAGCAGGAGCGGGACCACATTCTGGCCGCCTTGCAGCGCACCGGCGGCCGGGTGAGCGGCACACAAGGCGCGGCGGTGCTGCTCGATATCAATCCGAAAACCCTGGAGGCCCGCATGAAAAAGCTAGGCATCCGCCGCACGGTGGGAGTGGCGTAGGGGCTAGGCCGGTTGCGATAACGAGCATAGGATACACGATAAAGGTCAGATTCATTGGCTAGGGTTGGGCCTGCAACCCGATATAAGTGCATTGGTTGGCGTTCAAACGCAACCCCAGCTGAACAACGGAAGTTGAAAGGCCTGCACTTAATGCCCCATTCCATGTCCTTTATCCGACCCGCTGCACTAGGCGCTGCGTTGCTCGCCACCCTTCCCGCCACCGCCCAAAACGTGCCGCCGGCCGCCACGCCCTTCAAGATGACGGGCAACATCTACCTGCCCAATAAGCTGCCCGCCACCGACGCCCGCGTGGCCGCCCTGAAGGTGCCGGCCGGCTTCATCATCAGCAAGTATGCCGAGGGCCTCGACATGCCCCGCATGCTGGCCCAGGCCCCCAACGGCGACCTCTACGTGAGCAACCGCGTGAAGGGCACCATCACGCTGCTGCGCGACGCCAATAAGGACGGCAAGGCCGAAGTGGTGCGCCAGGTAGCCCAGAAGCCGCATTTGCACGGCTTGGCCCTGAAGGACGGCAAGATGTACCTCAGTGCCATCCGGGAAGTATACGTGGCCGATGTGCTGCCCGACGGCGGCCTGAGCGAGCCTAAAATCCTGTATAAAGACCTGCCCGACGCCGGCCAGCACGCCAACCGCGTGCTGCACTTCGGGCCTGATGGCCAGCTCTACCTCTCGGTGGGCAGCACCTGCAATGCCTGCGACGAAGACAACCCCGAAAATGCCACCCTGCTGGTGCTGAAAACCGACGGCTCGGGCCGTAGTGTGTACGCCAAGGGCCTGCGCAACACCATCGGCTTCGACTGGCACCCGGCCACCGGTCAGCTGTTTGGCATGGACCACGGCATCGACTGGCTCGGCGACGAGGACCAGATGGAAGAGCTGAACCAGATTAAGGCTGGCGCCGGCTACGGTTGGCCGTCCATCATCGCCGACGGCAAGCATTACCCTGCCAACAAGCCCAAGAGCGGCGAAACCTACGAGCAGTTCGACGCCAAAAACCAGCGCCCGCTGCTGCTCTACAAAGCCCATTCGGCCCCGCTGGGCCTGGTTTTCAACAAAGGCAGCCAGTTTCCGGCCGCCTACAAAAACGACGCCTTCGTGACCATGCACGGCTCCTGGAACCGGGCCCAGCCCTCGGGCTACAAGCTGGTGCGCGTGCACTTTGATGCGCAGGGCAAGCCCGAGAAGTTCGAGGATTTCATTACCGGCTTTCTGGTCGAGAATGACAAGTCGGAATTTGGCCGGCCCTGCGGCCTCATTCAGGCCAACGACGGCACGCTGCTGATGAGCGACGACGACAACGGCGTGATTTACCGCGTGGCCTACAAGAAATAGGCATCGCCGCCCCACTCAGCGCCTTAACAAACGCCCGACGCGCCTGCCGTGCCGGGCGTTTTTGCATTTGGCGCGGTTCAGATGTCGAAAGGAAGCGGCATATTGCAGCTAACTTCCAACAAACTCTGTTATTCTGTGCGGCTGCTTTTGCTCCTGGTGTTCGTTGCGCTGGCCATGCCGGGCCGCGCGGCCACGCCCGTAGCCGACAGCCTGCGGCAGCGCCTGGCTTCCGCCCCGCCCGACACGACGCGCGTGCAGTTGCTGCTCGGCTTATGCAACGAGTCGGAGATGAGCAGCGCAGCCGAGCGCCTGCGCTACGGCCGGGCCGGACTGGCCCTGGCGCGCCACCTGGGCCACGAACGCGGCGAGCTGGCGTGCCTGGCGGCGCTGGCTGGTGTGGCCTTGCAGCAGCAAGACTACCTGACCGCCAGCCGCTACTACCAGGAAGTGGCGCGCCGGGCCGAGCGGCAGCCCTGGGCTGCCCGCCAGGCCGTGCAGGCTTGGGTGGGTCTGGGCCGCGTGGCGGCGCAACAAGAGCAGTTTGCCCAGGCCGACCGGTTTTTTCGCCAGGCCCAGGCCGGAATGCGCCGCTACGCCGCCACGCCGAGCGAAATCGCCATGGGCCAAAACAACCTGGCCATGCTCTACGCCGGCTGGATGCGAGCCGGCGGCGCGGTGCCCGATTCGGTGCCGCGCTTGCAGGAGCACTACGCCCGGGCGGGCCTGCGGCTCTACCAAAAACAGGCCTCGAAGAACGGGCTGGCCACGCTGTACAATATCATGGGCGTGGTGCACGAGTCGGCCGGCCGCCTCGACTCGGCGCTGTACTGCCACCAACAGGCACTGCGGCTGCACCAGCGCGCCGGCAATGCCTACGGCGAAGCGCAGTCGTGGCTCTCGGTGGGCAGCGTTTACGGCAAGCAGGGCCGCTGGGCGCAGGCGGCGCCCTTTCTGCAGACGGGCCTGGCGCAGGCCCGGCGGCTGCAAGCCCCAGGCATCATCGTGCAGGGCTACGAGTCGTGGGCCGACTATCTGGCCGCCACCGGCCGGGGCCTGGAAGCCTTCCAGCTGGCCCGCTTGCAACAACACCTGCTCGACAGCCTGCAAACCAGCGAGCAGCGCGAGGCCCTGGCGCGCCTACAGGTGCAGTTCGACACCGAGCGGCAGCGCAACCGCGTGCGCGCCCTCAGCCAGCAGGCCCGCCAGCAGCGCCAGTACCTGCTGCTGACCACGGCCGTGCTGGGCGTGACGGTGCTGGGCTTGCTGGTGGCGGGCGTATTGGGCTGGCGCCTGCGCCGCAGCCGCGCCCTGCTGGCCCGCCAAAACGAGGAGCTGACCACTACTCGTGCCGAGCAAGACCGTCTCTACGCCCTGGTGGCCCACGATTTGCGCTCGCCCGTGGTGGCCTTCAGCGGCTTGGCCGATTTGATGACCCGATACATTGAGCGGCAGGACACGGCCCGCCTGGCCGGCCTGGGCGGGCGCGTGCGGCAAGCCGCCCAAAGCCTGCGCGCCCTGCTCGACAACCTATTGGGCTGGGCCCTCTCGCAACGCGGCGAGCTGGTGCCAGTAATTGAGCGTGTGGGCGTTGAAAAGCTATTGGCCGAGGTGGCCGGGCTGTACCAGTCGGCCGCCGAGGCGGCGGGCGTGCAGCTGCAACTATCGCCTGGCGCGGCTGGCTACGCCCGGGCCGATGAAAACATGCTCCGCACCATTGTGCGCAACCTGGTCAGCAATGCCTTACAAGCCACGCCAGCGGGCGGCAGCATCACGCTGGGCGCCACGGCAGAGCAAGACGCGGTAGAAATCCGGGTGACGGATACCGGCCCGGGCATTAGCCCGGAGCGCATTCCGCAGCTGCTCAGCGGCGAGGTGGGGCCGCGTTCGGCCGAGGCACCGGCCTCCACCGGGCTGGGGCTGCGGCTGAGCGTGCTGTTTACGCGGGTGCTGGGCGGGCGGCTGGCTTTGCAAAGCGCCCCAGGTCAGGGCACCACCGCTGTGCTCACGCTACAGGCCGCCACCCCGGCGCCCGTAGCCGATGCAGCCCACGCCCCCAGCGCCACCACTGGCGCCCTGATTCCGACCACTGGCGCCGGGGCTGTTCCAACGGCTTAATGTTTTGGGCATCTTGCCGGGGCAGTCGGCAGCTTTTCTTCTCCTGAGAAGCACTGAGCCGACAGCTGCTGGTGCATGAGCTATTCCATTGTTACTGTTGCTGATGCTGCTGAGACGCTGGTGAATGGGTCGCCTCCTGACGGGGCGGGCTGCGTATATTCGTCGCCTGCCGGCCTGTTGCCGGTCGAACAAGTGATGGCCTTGCCTGCGGAGTCGGTTATTCGGGTGCTGGTGGTGGAAGACGAGCCGCTGTATGCCGAGCAGCTCGAAGCCGCCCTGCAAGACCTGGGCTACGAGCCCGTGGGCCCGGCCGCCGACGCGCGCATTGCCCTGGCCCTGCACCGCACCGAAACCATCGACCTGGCCCTGCTCGACGTGAACCTGCGCGGCTCCGTGGACGGCATCGCCCTGGCCGCCCAGCTGCTGGCGCACCGCCCCATTCCCGTCGTATTCCTCACTTCGCTGAACGACAGCCAGACGTTTGCGCGGGCCCAAAACACGGGGCCGGCTGCCTTCCTCACCAAGCCCGTGGAGCTGGCCGCCCTGGGTCGGGCGCTGGCGCTGGCCGTGCACAATTTCGGCCAGCACCACGCCGCCCCGCCCGCGCCGGCCGCCGAGCCGCTGCCCGTGGCGCCGCTGCCCGATGCGTTGTTCGTGAAGGAAAACGGGCTGCTGGAAAAAATCCGGCTCAGCAATGTGCAGTCGGTGGTGGCCGAGGACAAGCTGTGTTGCCTCACGCTGGCCGAGCGCACCGTGCACGTGCGCATGGCCCTGCGCGAGCTGGTGCAGTACCTGCCGCCCGAGCGGTTTGTGCAGATTCAGCGCAGCTACTACGTGAACATCGAGCACATCGAGCGGCTGGACCCGGTGCGCCACCTCGTGCAGGTGGGCAAGCAGCTGCTGCCCGTCAGCCGCCTCTACCAGGATGAGTTGCTGCGCCGACTGCGCACGATAGGGTAGGCCGATGGCGGGACCTCACGGGACCCCTCTGGGGCGCCTCCTCTCCTAAAGATAAGGGAGCCTGACACTTGTAGCGTAGACTCTGCAAGCCCGCGCCTAGGCGAACATCCTGATAAGACGCACTCGCAGAGTCCACGCTACGGTTCGCCCCGGAAGGGGCCCGCGGGGTCGTCCCGCGCTAAGCTACGCCCACCATCACTTCACGCTTCACAACCAACTTTCGATAAAACCATGCAAACACCTTTACCAACTAAACGCCCGTCGCGGGCGCACCGCTGGTTGCTGGCGGGCGGCCTGGGGCTGGCCACCCTGCTGGGCGCCCGGGCCCAAACCGCGCTGAGCGGTGCCTACACCATCAACGACGCGCAGACCACGGCGGGCACCAATTTCAACAGCTTCAAGGATGCCGCCACGGCCCTGAATGCCGGCGGCGTGAGCGGGCCCGTGACGTTTACGGTGAGCGGCGGGCCCTACACCGAGCAGTTCAGCCTGAACCAGCTCACGGGCAGCAGCGCCACCAACCGCGTGACGTTTAACGGCGGTGGGCGCACCATTCAGTTTGGGTCGAGCAACAGCGCCCAGCGGGCAGTTATTACCCTGAATGGGGCCGACTACGTGACCATTAACAATCTGCTGGTGGACGCCACGGTGGGCGGCACCAGCACAACCACCTACGGTTGGGGTGTGCAGCTGCTGAACAACGCCGACAACAACGTGCTGAGCAATTGCACCGTGACGGCCTCCACCGCTGCCGCGAGTACCAGCACCAATTTCGCGGGCATCGTATCGAACGCCTCGACCACCTTCCCCACCACCACCGGCGCTACGGCCAGCCAAAACCTGACCCTGCAAAACAACACCGTGGTGGGCGGCTACTACGGCATTGCGGTGGTGGGCTCGGGCAGCCTCACGGCCCCCACGCCCGGCGTGCAGATTACCGGCAACACCGTGCGCGACTGCTACGACGCGGGCATTTACATCGGCTACCTGAGCGGCGCGCAGGTGACCGGCAACGACGTGTCGCGCCCGGCCCGCACCGGCGCCGGCTCGTTCTATGGCATCAACATAAACACCGGTACCAGCGGCGCCACGGTGGCCAAAAACCGCTTTCACCAGGCGTTTCCGGCGGGCACCACCACCACTTCCGGGGCTTATGGCATCTACCTTTTCACCCTTGCGGCGGCTACCCCCACCACGCCCAACGTCATTGCCAACAACCTGATTTACGACCTGAGCGGCTCGGCGGTGTACGGCATTTTCAACGGGTCTTCCGACAACGCCAAGTACTACTACAACACCGTCGACATCAACGACCAGGCCAATACCGGCACGGGCGGCGGCTTCGGCTTCTACCAGACCACGGGCCTGAACGTGGAGTTTCGCAACAACATTGTGCGCCTGAGCCGCACCGGCACGGGCCTGAACTACGCCATTCTGGTGTCGTCGGTGGGCTCCACGTTTGTGAGCAACAACAACGACCTGGTGGGCAGCGGCAGCACCTACCGCACCGGCTTCTACCAAACCACGGCCTACGCTACCCTCACCGACTGGAGCCAGGCCAACGGCGGCGCCTTCGACCAGAACAGCCTGAGCGTGGAGCCGCAGTTTGTGAGCGTGGTCACTGGCAACCTGCGTCCCACCGCCGTGGCCCTCAACGGCACCGCCGCCCCGGTGGCGGCCGTGCCGGACGACTTCACCGGCGCCACCCGCAGCAGCACGGCGCCCGATTTAGGGGCCTACGAGTTTACGCCGCCGGCCAACACGCCCGGCGTGGTGCTGCGCAGCATCGACTCGCCGGCCCCGCCCGTGACGACGGGCAGCCGCACCGTGACGGTGACGGTGCTGAACAACGGCACCGTGCCCCTCACCACCGTGCAGCTGGCCTACGTGCTCAACAACGCCCCGGCCGTGACGCAAACCCTGACGCCGGCCGGCGGCTTAGCCGTGGGCGCTACCCAGAGCTTTTCGTTCACGACGCCTGCCACGCTGATTAGCGGGCGCAACGCCCTGACCGTGACGGCCAGCGCGCCCAACGGCAGCACCGCCACGAGCAGCCTGAGCCGCACCTTCTACACGCCCATGGTGGGCACCTATACCATCAATAAACAAGTAGCGGGCAGCGCCACCAACTTCACCAGCTTTGCCGAAGCGGCCACCACGCTCAACAGCGCGGGCATTGCCGGTTCGGTGCGCCTCAACGTGTTGAACGGCCCCTACACCGAGCAGTTTTCGCTGGGCCAGGTGGCCGGCGTGAGCGCCACCGACACCATTGTGGTGGACGGCGGCGCGGCCCGGCAGCGCCTCGCCTACACCGGCACCTCGGGCCAGCCCGCGGCCGTGCTGCTGAACGGCACCGACTACGTGACCCTGCAAAACCTGACCATCGACCTGGCCAGCTCGGCGCAGTACGGCATTGGGGTGAACCTGATTGGGCAGGCCGTGAACAACCGCATCAAGGGCTGCGTGATTCTGGCGCCCGCCGCGGCCACCCTCACCACCGCCAACGCAGGCATTGCCGTGAGCGGCGCGCTGGTCACCACGTCCTCGCCGGGCGACGCCACCAACCTGCGCATCGAGAACGACTCCATCGCCGGCGGGGCCTACGGCATTTCGCTCACCGGCATTTCGACCAGCAGCCGCACCACGGGCGTGCGCATCACGGGCACCACCGTGCGCGATTTCTACAACTACGGCATCCTGCTGACCAACTACGCTGGCTGCCAGATAGTGGGCAACAACATCCACCGCGAAGGCCGGGGCTCCACCATCACCTTCTACGGAGTGTACGTGACGGGCTCGGTGGGCACGGCCATCGAGCGAAACCGCATTCACGACACCCAGACGAGTGCCAGCAGCTCGCTGCCGGCCTACGGGGTTTACTTCAGCGGCACCTCGGGCGCGGCCGGCACCGAGAACGACGTGGTGAACAATCTGTTCTATAATTTCAATACGTCTGGCACCATCAACGTGCTCTACAACAGCGCTTCCAGCTACGCCCGCTACTACCACAACACCATCGTGCTCAACAGCTCGGTGGCCTCGACCTCGGGCATCGTGGGCTTCTACCAGACGGGGGTGACCACCAACATCGACTTCCGCAACAACCTGGTGAGCATCACGCAAACCGGGGCTCAGGGCCGCTACGCACTCAACGTCGATACCAACACCTCGGCCTTTACTTCAGACTACAACGACCTGTACGTGGGCACGGGCACGGCCGCCGTGACGAGCCGCTACGGCAACACCAACTACGTGACCCTGGCCGACTGGCGCGCGGCCAACAGCGGCGCCTTCGACCAAAACAGCGTGGCCGCCGACCCGGCCTTCCTCAACGCCGGCAGCTTTGTGCCCACGGCCGCCGCGCTGAATGGCGCCGGCACCGCGGCCACCCTGCCCCGCGTGCCGCGCGACTTCGCCGGCGCGCTGCGCACCAGCCCGCCCGATATCGGCGCTTACGAGTTCGGCGTGGTGCTGAACGATGTGGAGCTGGTGAGCATCGACGCACCCACCTCACCGCTGACGGCGGGCAACAACCCCATTACGGTTACCGTGCGCAACCTGGGCAGCAGCGTGCTCACCAGCCTCGTGCTCAGCTACACGCTGAATGGCGGCGCGCCCGTTGCCCAAACGTTCACGGGGGCATCGGTGGCGTTTGGCGCCACGCAGCAGTTCACGTTCACGCAGGGCCTCACGCTGCCCTTCGGTACCTACACGCTGGCTGTGACGGCCAGCCAGCCCAACGGCGTAGCCGACCCCACCCCGGCCAACAACACCCGCAGCACCACCCTGCAACAGCCCATCCCTAACAACGACGAGCCCTGCGGCGCCCTGCCCCTCACGGCTGGCCTGGCCACCACCAACGCCAACAGCACCTTCACCAACCTGGCCAGCATCATCACGCCGGCCTGCTCGCCGGCCGTGTCGCCCAAAGACGTGTGGTTTACCTGGACGCCCACCGCCACCAGCGCCCCGCTCTACCTGAGCGGTGCCCCCGCCGGCATGGTGCGCGTGTTCACGGCCACCACCTGCACCACGGGCTTCGCCCAGGTATTCTGCCAGTCCAGCGGCGCCGCCAACACGGCCGTGGGCAACGTCACCGTAACGGGCCTCACGCCGGGCCGCCTGCACTACGTGGCCGTATCGGGCTACGCCTCGGGCGATGCTACCGGCGCCTTTTCCATCGGCCTTTCGCCGCTGGCTAACCGGCCCCAAGTGGCTTCCACGGCTCTCACGGTATTCCCCAACCCCGGCACGGCCGGCGCCAGCGTCACGCTGCGACTAGAAAAGGCCCTGGGTACGGGTACTATCACGTTCATCAATGCCCTGGGCCAAGTGGTGCGCCAGCAGCCACTGGCCAACGCTGCTGAGCAAGCCGTTGGCATCCAGGGCCTGCCCGCCGGGCTCTACACCCTGCGCGTGCAAGCCGGCTCGCAAACCCTGACGCACAAGCTGCAGCTGCTGCCGTAGCTGCTTCGCGGTCGACAAAAAAGCCCGGCGCGTGTGCGTGCCGGGCTTTTTGTTTGTGATGAACCAGCTTATTTCCAAGCTTTCAGCAACCGCCGAATCAGGATGATTTCGCCAGTGTGGTAGGCGTTGTGGTCGGCAATGAGCATGGCTTCGCGCAGCAGGGTTTGGCCGTCGCCGTGCGGTATTTTGGCCAGTAGGTCGGTGCCGGGGGCGTGAATGAGGTGCAGGAAGCGCTGGCGGTTTTGGCGGATGTGGTCGAGGGTTTCCTGCCATTGTTCTTCGTCGGCGGTGGCGTCGGGGGCGGGCCAGTAGCCATCGGGCCACTTCGGCGACTCGTGCTTGGGCTCGAAGCAGAACTCCACAATGTCCCACTGCGCGATGCGCACGTGTTCTACCAGCTGCCAGATGGTGTAAGGCACCTCGGGCACGTGCCGGTTCCAGATGTCGGGCATCAGGCCGGCGCAGGCGTCCTCGAAGGTGGCGTGGGCGTTGCCCTTGGTGAGCAAGCTGGTCAGTTCGGCCAGCATGACTTTTTGGTCAGGTCTATCCATTAGGCTTTGCTATTTCCGATTTTCGACGACTGCAGCGCGCCCGTTGAGTACAGGGCCGCGCCCATCAGCACGGGCTGAAAAAACAGCCGGGCCAGTCGCTTGGCATCGGTGTCGAGCCCAAAGGCCGAAATGCGGTGGGTGTACTGGTGCACGTTGCCCGGAAATACGGCTGCGTAAAAAGCCGCTAGCCCCAGGCCCATGCGTCGCCGGTTCTTGCCCTTCAGCAACAGTAGCGCCAGGCCCAGCCCAATTTCTACCACGCCCGAGGCCAGTACCGTGGTATCCTTATCGCCGGGCACGAAATCAGGCACCTGGGCCTGGAACTCTCGCCGTGCAAACGTGAGGTGGCTGGTGCCGGCCAGCACCATAAAAGAGCCCAGCACGCCGCGGGCTACGTTTTGCAGGGTGGAAGTGTGGGGGTGGTGGGGCATAGCAGTAGAGCAGGTGGGGTGAAAGCTTGGGTATACGGCTGATAGCAAGTGGAGGTAGCCGCAGAGCGCCGTGAAGCAGTTGTATGCAAGGCTTGCTTTTACATCCGGCAGTGCGCTGCCAGGCCACGTATCCCGTTAAAATTTAGGAGGTTAGGTTAGCTACTTCCCCCACTCAATTTTAGTAAGCTGTTCGCCGTTTGTCACCAGGCAAGCGGCCTCACGCTCCTGCCTTCCTTTATAATGAAGCAGCGCGGTAAGGGCTAGGTTAACACCATAGGGAGTGGTGAGGCCCGTATGCCCTAATGAACTGCTGAAAAGCGGGTCAACGACGACCATTTGCCCATCAGCCAGGGTTGCCAGGAAGGTGGCATCCCGCCAGCTTACCAGGTACATGGTTTGGCTCTGCCACCGCAGGCCGCCGAGCATTGTCAGGCCATAATAGGCAAAGACGCGCTGCACAGCAGGGTTGGGAATCGAGTTAGCAAAAGTGTACTCCCAGCTCTGGGCAGCCACGGGTGGCGTGGCTACCTCTGGCAGGGTTTCGGGCGCTGCAATGATGCCGCTGCGGGCGCTGCCGCTCATGTGGGCCAACGAAGCCAGCACGCGGTAGCGCCCGTCTTGTTTCCACACCGAAGTGCCGCAGGTGGCTTCGACGTAGTGCGTGCGCCCGGTTTGCTTATCGTAGAAATACAGCAGGCCGCCAAATTCTCCCGCGCACACCATCGAACAAGCGAAACGCTCGTCTTCGTAAATCTTAGTTTGCTTGTCAAACGGCAAGGGCTGGGCCGCGCGTTGCCATGCGTGTTGGAGAGTGTCGTAGGCGTAGGCTCGTCCGTTGTGCCACCCCACCAATTGCTTGTTAAACAACCAGTGCTGTTCGAACTGCTGGGTGTTGAGCTGCTTTTCCAACAGCTCATTCCGGCTAAAATCTGTCAGCCGGTAGCAGGCAAACTTTCCCGGTGAAAACAACACCACCAAGCAGTGCTGGTAGATAACCGAATACGAAAGCGGCCAGGCAGCCAAGCCAAACGGATTGCTTAAGCGCAGGGCCTGGCGCCTCAAACGCAGGGGCTGCTCCGCCATGCGAACGGCCAGCGGCCAGCGCCCCGCGCCCGAATGTTGACCCGCGTAAACGGTATCCTGAAAAATGACCGGCGCGCCCGACCAACCAGAGCTGCCCGAAGACTGAGTAAGCGAGGAAAACAAGCTGCGCAATTCTTCCAGCGAAGCATACGGGTTGGCGACTGGCGCAGCTGGTTCTTTGACTTGGCCATTGCACGGCTGGCTGAGCATGACGCAAATGACCAAGGCCCGTGTTAACACCCATAAACGGTGCGCTAGCGAAACTACCATAGGCTAAGAAGAGACGTTGAAACGATTAGCCGATGCTGCCTTCTTCTAATGTGCATATGGGAGGCGTTGGCCCATTCGCTAGTGTGCCTGCAGCCAGTTCCGCCCGGTGCCCACTTCTACTTCCAGCGGCACACCGTGGGGCAGCAGCAGGGCGGTGGTCATCAGCTCCTTGATTTTTGGCGTGATGTACTCCACCTCTTCCTGCACGGCGTCGAACACGAGTTCGTCGTGCACCTGCAGTATCATACGGGTCTGGAGCTTCTCCTCGCGCAGCCAGTGGTAGATATTAATCATGGCCATCTTGATGATGTCGGCGGCCGTGCCCTGGATGGGGGCGTTGATGGCGTTGCGCTCGGTGTAGCCGCGCAGCGTGGCGTTGCGCGAGTTGATGTCGCGCAGGTAGCGGCGGCGCTTGAGCAGCGTTTCGGCGTATTCCAGCTCGCGGGCGCGGTTGATGCTGTCGTCCATGAACTGCTTCACCGAGGGGAATTCCTGGAAGTAGGTCTCGATGATGTCGGTGGCTTCCTTGCGGCCGATGCCGATGCGCTGGGCCAGCCCGAAAGCCGAAATGCCGTAGATGATGCCGAAATTGACGGTTTTGGCCTTGCGGCGCATCTCGCTGTCTACTTGGTCAATGGGCACGTGAAACACCTTGCTGGCCGTGCTGGCGTGCACGTCCTGGCCCAGGCGAAAGGCTTCAATCATGGTTTTGTCGCCCGAAAAGTCGGCCATGATGCGCAGTTCCACCTGCGAGTAGTCGGCAGCCAGCAGCACGTGCTGGTCGTCGCGCGGCACGAAGGCCTTGCGGATTTCGCGGCCCTTCTCCGTGCGGATGGGAATGTTCTGCAGGTTGGGGTTGGTGGAGCTGAGGCGTCCGGTGGCCGTCACGGCCTGGTTGAAGTTGGTGTGCACGCGGCCGTCCACCACGCTCACCAGCTGGGGCAGGGCCTCCACGTAGGTGCTGCGCAGCTTGGTGAGCTGGCGGTGCTCCAGGATGAGGCCGGCAATGGGGTTGTCGGCGGCCAGCTGGCTCAGCACTTCCTCGCCGGTGGCGTACTGGCCGGTTTTGGTTTTTTTCACCTTGCCCTTGCCGATGTCCATCTTGTCGAACAGCACCTCGCCCAACTGCTTGGGCGAGCCGATGTTGAACTCCTGCCCGGCCTCGCGGAAAATCTGCCCTTCCAGCTCCGTGATGTAGCCCTGCAGCTCGGCCGAGTACTCGTTCATGGCGCTTGAGTCGATGCGCACACCCTCGTACTCGATGCTGCTGAGCACCGGCACCAGCGGGTTTTCCACGTCGTTCAGCAGGCCCAGCAAACCCAGGTCTTTCAGCATAGGCTCGAACACGTGCTTGAGCTGCAGGGTCACGTCGGCATCTTCGCAGGCGTAGTCCTTCACCTCGGCCGGCGGGATGTCGGCCATGGTTTTCTGCTTCTTGCCTTTGGGCCCAATGAGCTCAGTAATGGAGATGGGCGAGTAGTGCAGGTAGGTTTCGGCCAGCACGTCCATGTTGTGGCGCATGTCGGGCTCGATGAGGTAGTGGGCCAGCATGGTGTCGAACAGCGGCCCGGTCACCTCCACGTTGTAGTGGCGCAAAATGGTGAGGTCGTACTTGATGTTCTGGCCGATTTTCAGGATGTTTTCGGCCGAGAAGAAGGGGCAGAACTCATCCACAATGGCCTGGGTGGCCGCTTGGTCGTCGGCCGGCACGGGCACGTAGTAAGCCTCGCCCGGCAGCCAGCAGAAGCTCAGTCCCACCAGCCGCGCCGTCATGGTATCCAGCCCGGTGGTTTCGGTGTCGAAGCTCACTTCGGTTT
The DNA here is from genome assembly GCF_015694735.1 of Hymenobacter properus. Classification (GTDB taxonomy): domain Bacteria; phylum Bacteroidota; class Bacteroidia; order Cytophagales; family Hymenobacteraceae; genus Hymenobacter; species Hymenobacter properus. Next base: position 859,830 of record NZ_JADQDP010000003.1, read on the forward strand.
GCTGCAGCAAGAAGCTGAGCAGCGACTTGCGCAGCTCTGGCGTGTCGATGAGGTGGTAGTTGTAGGGCACGTCTTCCAGCCGCTTGCGCGGGCCGCTGGGCGCGCCGTAGCCGGCCGTTTCGCCTTCCTCGGCCCCAATGGCCACGGCCTCGTCGCCGGGATTGCCGAACAGCGAAGCCTGGCCGCTGGCTGCCACGCGGGGCCGCCGGGCGCCGGTGGTACCGGGCTTGGCCACGCTGGCGGGCGTGCGCGCAGGGCCGCTGCCGCCACCCAAAATGCGGGCCGACAGCTGCCGGAACTCCAGTTCCTCAAACAGCTCGCGCAGCTTGTTCTCATCCGGCGCATCAAGCACCAGCTTGTCGGGCTCGAAGTCGAGCGGCACGTTCACGTGGATGGTGGCCAGCTCCTTGCTCATCAGGCCCTGCTCGGCGAAGTTGCGCACGTTTTCCTGCTGCTTGCCCTTGAGCTGGTCGGAGTTGGCAATCAGGTTCTCTACTGAACCGTATTGCTTAATCAGCGCCTTGGCCGTCTTCTCGCCGATGCCGGGGATGCCGGGAATATTGTCGCTTGCGTCGCCCTGCAGGCCCAGAATGTCAATGACTTGCTCTACGCGCTCAATCTCGAAGCGCGCCAATACGTGGTCCACGTCCAGGATTTCAGCCGCGTTGCCCATGAAGGCCGGGCGGTAGATTTTGATGTGCTCAGTCACCAGCTGGCAGTAGTCCTTGTCGGGCGTCATCATGAACACCTCGAAACCCTCCTTCTCGGCCTTCTGCGCCAGCGTGCCAATCACGTCGTCGGCCTCGAAGCCGTCCATCATCAGGATGGGGATGTGAAAGCCCTGGATAATTTTCTTGATGTAGGGAATGGCGATGCCGATGTCTTCGGGCATGGCCTGGCGCTGGGCTTTGTATTCGGCAAACTGGTCGTGGCGGAAGGTCTTCTTGGCCGCGTCAAAGCACACCCCGATGTGGGTAGGCTTCTCCTTTTGCAACACCTCCACCAGTGTGTTGGTGAAGCCGAGCACGGCGCCCGTGTTCATGCCCTTGGAGTTGATGCGCGGGTTTTTGCTGAACGCGAAGTGCGAGCGGTAGATGAGGGCAAACGCGTCGAGCAGGAAAAGCTTCTTGGGGGTGGGAGCGGCGGTATCGGTCATGGTAAGCGAAAGTACGTTGGAACCGAATAGACGGCTAGATTTTTGCTTCATTCGGCAACCTTGTAGCCCGGCAACCGGTCAGGTAGTAAACCTTTCTTTCCCAACAACAAAAGCACATGAAACAGACTGTACCGTACTTGCTCGCTTTGTTCAAAATTTGGGCCTCAACACGCTTTGCGGGTGGCCTGTTGCTGGTGGCCATTTCGCTAAGCTCGGCGGCCCAAACCCTCGACCCGACTTTTCACATCCCCGAGGTCTATGGCGAGGGGAACGTGACGGACGCGGCCCAAATGCCCAACGGCCAGTATGTAGTAGGGGGCACTTTCATTCGGGCCAATGGCCAGGCCGTGAGCAACCTGGCGCGGTTCGATGCTGCTGGGGCCACCGACCAAACGTTTCGGCAGAACCTGAGCGCGGCTACAGTGCTGGTGAAAAAAGTGCACCCGATGGCCAACGGGCAGCTGCTGGTGCAAGGCAACTACACGGCGGGCGCGGTGCAGCGCCTCTACCTGTTCCGGCTGAATGCCGATGGCACCCTGGACGCCACGTTCAACCTGGCCCTGCCGGGGGCGGGCAGCCTGCCCGAGGTGACGCAGGTAATTGTGCAGCCCGACGGCCGCATCCTCGTGCTGGGCCTTTACTTGACGGGGTATTCGGTTAGTTTCGATTTGTTTAGGGTGATGAGCGACGGCTCGCGCGATACCAGCTTCAATGCGGCATTGACGAATTTCTCGCAGGACCAGCAGATGGCGCTGCAGACGGATGGGAAAATCGTGTTGGGCGGGAGCTTGTCGGCCATCAACGGGGTTCGGCAATTCTTTTTTGCCCGCCTCAATAGCGACGGCAGCACCGATGCCACTTATCACCCCGCGGCTTACACCAACGCCCGCCTCTACATCAACAGCATCGCGCTGGACGCCAACAATTCGCTGCTGGTGGGCGGGCTGGGAATTAACGTTATCAATGGACAGGCAGTGCCCCTGTTTCGCATGCTTAGTTCAGGGGCTATCGACCCGGCTTTTACGTGCCCGGCCAGCCTGATTGGCCGCGACTGCGACCGGGTGGCGGTGCTGCCCAGCGGCCAGCTTGCTGTGCTCATGAATACGTATTCGTCGGTATCCAGCCAGACTTATTCTTTTGATAATCGATTGTTTCGGTTGCAGGCCAACGGAGCCGTTGACCCCACCTTTCAGACCGGTACCGGGCCCGATTGGGCGCTGGCCGAAGTGCGCAGCCTGCCCGGCGGCAACCTGCTCACCTGGGGCGGTATCAACAACTTCGCGGGCCAGCGCCGGACGGTGGCCCTGCTGCAGCCCAGCGGTGCCCTCGATGCCGGGTTTACCCCGTTGCTGCAGATTGTCGGGAGCATCCAAAAAATAGTGCGGCAGAGCGACGGCAAGCTGGTCATCGCCGGGCGGTTCAATACCATTGACGGGCACTTCACCGACCGGGTGGCCCGCCTGCTGCCCACCGGCCAGCCCGACCTGAGCTTTGCGTGGCGGCAGCCCAACAGCGCCAGCTGGGCTACCTCGGCGCTGGCCGTGCAGGCCGACGGCAAAGTTCTGTTGGCCGGCAGCAGCTATACTTCCAATAGCTTTACGGGGAGCAGCCTGAATGTCCAGCCGGTTTTTACGCGGCTTACCACCGCCGGCACGGCCGATGCCGGCTTTGTGCCCGGCATCACGCTCAGCCCTACTTCTACGCCTTCCTCCAGTAGCGTTCAGCTAGTAGCCGAGCAGACTCCCGGGCAGCTCGTTGTGGGCGGCACCTTCACCGACGCCGCCGGCAAGGCCAACCTGACTCGGCTCACTACTACTGGGGCGGTAGACCCCACGTTTGTGCCGCCGGCTAGCCAAGCGCCTATTTACAAAGGCCTTGTACAGGCCAACGGAAATATTGTCATCACCGCATCGGGGCCCAACGCCATCCAACGGCTATTGCCCAATGGCCAACCCGACCCCGCTTTCTCTTACACGCTACCGACCTCACCGCCTACGCCGGGCGTTTTCGGAGCCTGGGTGAATAATGTCTTCTCTATTCCGGCTACCGGTGGCTACGTGGCCACCGGCATTCTGAGTGCAACCGAAGTGCTCAGCAAGCTGGCGGCCGACGGAACGGCCGCTGCGGGCTTTGCCACGCCCTTCCGCCCTATCAATGGGCCTGCCTTGCCTTATAATGGAATAAGTGTAGTGGCCGGGCAGAGCGACGGCCGTTTAGTGGTAGGGGGCCGCATGCAACAAAGCTCTCAGTTTGCGGCGCCCCCTACGCTCCTGGCCCGGCTCGAAGCCAATGGGCAGTTTGACCCCACGTTTGACCAGAACTTTATCACGACCCCAACGCCCGCGCCCAGCCCGTTATACTCGCAATACGCAGTTTCGGACGTGCTGGTGCAGCCCGATGGGGCCTTGGTGGTGGGGGGCTACTTTCTGCAAGCCGGCAGCCAACCCGTGACGGGGCTGGTGCGCCTGCGGCCGGCCGGTGTGCTGGCCGTGCGCTCGGCGCAAACCACCCCAACGGAAGCCTGGCCCGTGCCCGCGCACGCCACCCTCAACCTGAAGCTGGATGCCGCGGCCCGGCCGCAGCGCGTGACGTTGGTAGATGCGCTGGGCAAAACCGCGCTAACGCAACCCGTCGCCCAAGCCGAGCTCACGCTGAACACGGCAACCCTGGCGCGTGGCCTCTACGTGTTGCGCGTCGACTACGCCACGGGACCGGTTACGCGGCGGGTGGTGCTGGAATAACGCCTCTTGGCAAGCAAAAAGGGCGGTGCCGGGATGAAACCCGGCACCGCCCTTTTTGCTTGCCAAGAGGCTGTGCTACAGCGCCGGTTTCACGTCCAGCACGAAGCTGCGGCTGCCCGCCCGGCCATCGGTGGCCAGCCCTTGCAGCACCACGAGGTAGCGCCCGGCCTGGTCGCCGGTGTAGAAATCAAGCGTCTTGGCGGTGAGGCCAGTCAGGTTGATTTCGGGGTTCCAGTAGAGCAGGTTGCGCAGGTCGGGCAGGCGGCTTTTGGCGGCTTCGGGCGTGTCGTAGCGCGGGGCGTAGAACTCGCGCTGACGCTGCACGCCCTCGTACTCCTGCACCAGCACGCGCGGGTCGAGCGGAAAGCCTTCGAGGTCGCCCTTGTAAGTGGTGAAGCTCACCAGGCCGTTATACACGGCCGGGCCGTGGAAATAGCGGCCGTCCATCACCTCCAGCTTCCGAATCTTGAGCGGGTTCAAGGCCATTATCTTGTTGATGTTGAACACGGGCACACCGTCGAGCAGCACCATGGGGTTTTCCGACAGCACGGCCTTGTTCAGCCGGTCCACCACCAGCAGGTGGAAGCCGTCCTTGCGAATGCGCACAATCACGCCCGGCACGTATTCGCGCAGCACTTCCTCCATCACCTTAAAGCGCGTGAACTTGTCGAGCAGGTAGGTTTCGTCGGGCTTGCCGAAAAAGCTGAGGCTATCCACCCGCTCGGTGGCGTAGCGGTGGCGGTAGCGGCCCGCAAAGGCGCTTTGCACCTGCGCCTGAAAGTGACGCTTGGCGTAGTCCTGCTGGAAGCGTGGGGTGATGCCGAACGCCGGGCGCGGCCCCGTGGCGTAGCGCTCCGAGAACGGATTGACCACCGTGAGCTGGCTGGTGCTGTCCTGGCCGGGGTCGGTTTGCAGGATGATTTCGCGGCTGCCACCGAAGCGCTTGGGCTCGAAGCGCACAATGCCCTGGGCGTTGCTGGCCGCCACGCTCAGGTCGACGATGCGGCTGGGCGAGGCCAGGTAGGTGGTGATGCCCGGCTGCGGCTGGCGGGTGCCGGCCCGCAGCACCTGCGCCTGCACGATGGGCCCGTAAGGCTCGGGCAAAAACTCGAAGGGCTTGGGCGCGGCCAGCACGTCTTCCCACTTAAAGCGGCTCCAGCCCTGCGTCAGCAAAAGGTTGTCGGTGGCTTCGGCGGCTTCGGGGCCGGTGGCCGTGAAGTAATAATCAGGGTTTTCCACCGTTCCCTGCAGGTCCGATGTGAGCCAGAGGTAGCGGTCGATGCCGGGGGCGGCCGCCGTGGTCAGCGAGTCGAGCCGGTACACGGCCATCGACAGATTGGCTGCTTCAGCTGCTGGTTGGGCCTCGGCGCCCACCTGCACGCTCACCTTGTCGCGGGTGGTGTACTGCGGCTTGTCGGCCCGGGCCGCGAGGGCCAGCAGCCGCTGCGGCGCCCGGAAGTACAGCCGCTCGCACACCGGTTTGCGGTCGGCGTTGAACAGGGTGAGGTGCGACACGCCGTCGAGCAAGGCGCTTTTCGGGAACGTGAAGGCGGCCTGCCCGCCCGCCAGCGGCTGGCGCGTGGCCAGGGCCACCTGCTGCCGCGAGTGGGCCAGCAGTGCCAGCGTTTCGGTGGGCGCCCCGCCGGTGGCGGTCACAGTCAGGGTCAGCTGGTCGGGGCCCGTGTCGTCGAGGCGCATCACGTAGCCCTGCTCGGCAGGGGCGGGCAGGGGGCGCGTGAGGGCGCGCTTGGGGCCGAGCGTGATGGTGGCAGTGTAGGTGTCGGCGCCCCGGGCCGGCGTGAAATCGAAGTGCCCCATGCCGTAGCGCAGGGTTTTGAACGTGGCTACCACGGCCCCGCTGGAGCTGAGCACCTTGCCTTCGGCGCTCACGCCGCGGCCGGCTTTGTCGGCGATTTTGAACGCCACCCGGCTGCGCAGGCCGCGCACCAGGTGGCCGCCTTCGGGGAAAAACTGCGCGTCGTAGGACGTGGCCGAGTCGCGCGCGCCGGCGCCGGAGGCCAACTGGGTGTTAATTACCGTGACCGTGCGGTGGAAATAAGCATCGGGGCTGAAGTTTTTCATCCAGCTGGTGTAGGCCCGCACCGTATAGCTGCCCGCCGCCAGGGCCGTGGGCAGCACCAGCGAGCCCTGGCCGCTGCCTTTTTGCAGGGCCACTTTGGTTTGCAGCACGGGGCGGTGGTCGGCATCCAGCACTTCCACGTAGGCCACGCTGCTCAGGGCCAGGGGGCGGGCGCGGGTGCCATCGGCGGCATAAATCTTAAACCACAGGGTTTCGCCGCTCAGGTACACCGGGCGGTCGAGGTGCAGAAACAGCTTTTCGTGGGGGCCACGCTGCTCGTAGCGCAGCAGCTTGCCCGTGAGGCCATCCAGCGAGTCGAGCGGAGCGGCGGCTTGGCCCGCGGCGGCCCGGGCACCGGCCAGCCCCAGCAGCAGGCCCAAGGCCGTCCGGGTGCCCCACGGGGCGTGGCGAGTAGTCAATTTCATAAGCTTCGGTGGCAAGGGCGAAAGGAAAGAAATGGGCGTGGGCATCAGGGCCAGTAAGAGGGTTTCACGTCGGTGCCCCGCAGGCGGCAGTCGAGGCAGTTGGGCTTGGCCACGAAGATGCCCAATTCCCCGGTCAGTAAATTTTGGCCTTCGACGATGGGCAAGTATTCGAACTTGCCCAACACCCGCTCCAGGATTTGTTCGGGGCTTTCGCCGGTGCCGGGGTAGAGGTTGACAAATTCGGGCGGAATGCAGGACTCGAAGCCCGAGAGGGTGCCAACGCCGGCCGGTAGTTGGCTGCGAGTCACGAAGATGCGCGTTTCGACCACCGAGTGGGCCCCTACGAAGCCCAGCGCCACCTCCGTGGGGTTGCTGAGGCAGTGCACGTTGCCGGTGAGCTGCACGGGCTGCGCATCGAAGAGCGAGCCAATGCTTTCGGTGTTCTTACGCATCAGCTCCCAGTAGTCGTATTCTTCTTTGGTGAGGGCGTACTGCCGCACCCGAATGCTGTAGCGCCGAAACAGGCGCTCGGTGTTGGCCGGCAGCACCCGCAGGCGGTGCTCGCTCATCACGTCCTGGCTTTGGGTGGTGGTTTTGTCAATCTGCACCGTGCGGGCCACGTCGTTGCCCCAGCATATCTGCGGGTGCGGCACGGCCCGAAACCGCAGGGCGTGGTTGGTGTATTCGAGGCCGGTGCTGTAGGCGGGCAGAATCTCCCAGGTCTCGTCGTAGTCCCAGCGGTAGTAGCGGGTGCGGTTGGTGGCGTCGTGGGCGCTGACCAACACCCGAAATTCGGAGCTCTCAAACTTCCACGTCACCGAGTCGATGGGCGGGGTGAGCTTGACGGGCACGTAGTCGGAAGCGTATTCTTTGCCGCCCGTGATGTTGAGGCGCAGGCGGTACTTGCGGGCCGGGTTCAGGGTGAGGGCGGCCGACGTATAAGTGCCCTTCACGCTGGTTTCGGGCAGGGTGTAGCGCGCCCCGGTTTCGTCTTCGATGGCCACCACGGCGCGGGTTTCGGCTGGCGCGGCGGCCGGCGAACCGATGGCATAGGTGCGCGAGAGCTTAACTGTGGTGATGCCCGTGGGATTAATAAAGCCATCGACTACCAGAAAGGACGGCGGCGCCTGGATGGCCTCGGGCAGGTAGGCATCGGTGCAGCCGGCCAGCAGGACCAGGCACCACGCCAGCACCGAGCAGACGGAAAGTAAGGGGCTTTTCATGAGCGGATTGTTCGAGGAAAATAGAAGCGGTGCTGCATAAATCGTTTACCAATAGCTGGGCCGCACGGCAGTGCCCCGCGTGCGGCAATCAATGCAGTCGCGCTCCCGGGCCGTGTAGCCTTGCACCGAGTCGATGGGCCCGTAAAGCGAGTCGCGCGCAATCAGCGGCTCGATGGGCAGGAAGGTACCGGCGCCGAAGGCCCTTGTCAGCAGCAAATCAACCTGGGGTTTGGGGTAGCAGGGGCAAGTGTGCCGGTCGATGTAAAACGTATCGGGCGGGGTGCAATTCTCATATCCCGTCACCACGGGCCAGGAGCTGGGCAGGTCGGTGCTCCGAATGAAAATACGTTTTTCGCTGATGGAATGCACACCCACAAAGCCCTGCACCACCTCGGTGGGGTTGCTGAGGCAGCGCACGTTGCCGGTGAGCTGCACGGGCTGCGCATCGTAGAGCGAGCCAATGCTTTCCGTGTTCTTGCGCAGCAGTTCCGAGTACTCGTATTCTTCTTTGGTGAGGCCCTGCTGCTGCACCAGGATGCTGTAGCGCGTGTAGAGGTAGGCCGACGCGGGCTCAAGCTGGCGCACCGGAAAGTTGGCCACCACGTCCTGAGTCAGGGACGTGGTTTTGGCCAGCAGCATCTTGGTGGAGCGGGCGCTGCCCCAGCATACGGTGGGAAGCCGATTGACAATGGGCCGCACCACATTCCTATTGGGCACGTATTCCACCGACGGCTGGTAGGGCGACTGAATTTCCCAGGTTTCGTTGTAGTCCCAGCGGTAGTATTGCGTGCGGTTGGTGGCGTCGTGGGCGCTCACGTAAATGTTGAGCTTGTTGCTGTTCACGTTCCAGGTCACAGCGTCGATGGGCGGGGTGAGCTTGGCAGCCTCAAAGTCGGAGGCATACTCCTTGCCGCTTGTGAGGTTGAGGTGCAGGCGGTACTTGCGCGTTGGGGCCAGGGTGAGAGGCAGCGAGTTGTAAGTGCCTTTCGTGCTGCTTTCCGTCAGCGGGTAGCGCGCGCCGCCCTCGTCCTCGATGTACACCACGGCCCGCGTCTCCACCGGCGCCGCGCCGGCCGCGCTGATGGCGTAAGTGCGCGAGAGTTTGATGGTGCTCACGCCTGCGGCATTAATGAAGCCATCGACCACCAACTGGTTTGCGGGCGTGCTGATGACCTCCGGCAGGTAAGCGTCGGTGCAGCCCGCCAGCAGGGCCCCACCCCACACCAGAGCGGCGCAGGCTGAAGCAAGGAAGCGGAGGAGGCGGGACGACATGAGACAAAAAGCACGCTTGTGGAAAGAGGTAGGCCTGCTGGCAACCGAAAAGGCAGGGCTACCAAAAAGAAGGCCGCACCGTGGTGCCGCGCGTGCGGCAGTCCACGCAGTCGCGCACCTTGGCAGTGTAGCCCACCACGTCGCCCGCCGAATTACGCGCCCGGGTGATGGGTATCAGAATGGAATTCTGGCCGAAAGCGGCCAGCAGCACTTCTTCGGGCTTGGGCGGCGGAAACACGCCGGGCGGCGGCACAAACACGGTGTCGGCCGGCATGCAGGCCTCGTAGCCACTCACCACCGGCCAGGTGGAGGGCAGGTCGGCGTTGCGAATGAATATGCGCTTTTCGGTGATGGAATGGGCGCTCACAAAGCCCAACACCACCTCGGTGGGGCTGCTGAGGCTGTGCACGTTGCCGGTGAGCCTGGCCGGCTGCGGGTCGAAAAGCGTGCCGATGCTTTCCGTGTTCTTGCGCAGCAGCTCCCAATAGCTGTATTCTTCCTGGGTGAGGGCGTGCTGCTGCACCAGGATGCTGTAGCGCGTGTAAAGCCGCTCCGAAGTTGGCAGCAACTGCTGCACCCGGAAACCGGACACCACGTCCTGCGTCAGGGACGTGGTTTTGGTCAGCAGCACCCGGGTGGCGCGCTCGTTGCCCCAGCACAGGGTGGGGTAGCGCACGGTAATGTTGCGGATGGCCCCGCCAAAATATTCAATGTCAGGAGTGTAGGGCGGTCGGATTTCCCAGGTTTCGTCGGTTTCCCAGCGGTAATACTGCGTGGCATTGGCGGCGTCGTGGGTGCTCACAAGGATGTTGAGGCCGTTGCTGTCGGTGTTCCAGGTTACGGCATCGATGGGCGGGGTGAGCTTGGCGGGCACGTAGTCGGAGGCGTATTCTTTGCCGCCGGTCGTGTTCAGGTGCAGGCGGTACTTGCGGGCCGGGTTCAGGGTGAGGGCGGCCGAGGCGTAGGTGCCCTTCACGCTGGTTTCCGTGAGCGCATAGCGCGTCCCGCCCTCGTCCTCGATGTAGACCACGGCCCGCGTCTCCACTGGCACGGCGCTTTTCGAGGCCACCGCCTGCGTGCGCGAGAGGCGGATGGTCGTCACGCCGGCGGTGTTGATGGAGCCGTCGACCACCAGGTAGCTTGAGGGCGCGGTGATGACGTCGGGCATGTACGGGTCGGTGCACCCGGCTAGCAGGGCCAGTAGCAGGCCCAGGCTGGCCCGGGGGCGGGGCGACGCGTTTCGGAAAATATTCAATGAGCAGGAATAATAGCAGGAAAGGAAAATCACCAGAAGCTGGGCCGCACCACAGTGCCGCGCGTGCGGCAGTCGATGCAGTCGCGCGGCTTGGCTGAGTAGCCGTACAGGGTGAGCGTGGTGGGGTTAATCAGCTCGTCGATGGGCAGCACGGTTTGGCTGCCAAAAGCCGAGAACAGTATCGAAGCGGGATTATTGGGCGGGGGCGACCGGTAGAGGAACACCGTGTCGGGCGGCACGCAGGTTTCGTAGCCGGTGAGCACGATGCCGGGCCGCGGTAAATCGGTGCGGTTGATAAAAATGCGTTTTTCCGCAACCGAGTGCGCGCCCACGAAGCCCAGGGCCAGCTCGGCGGGGCTGGTGAGGCAGCGCACGTTGCCGGTAAGCTGGGCCGGCAACGGGTCGAAGAGTGTGCCGATACTCTCCGTGTTTTTCTTCAGCAAGTCCCAGTAGGCGTACTCCTCCTTGGTGAGGGCGTGCTGCTGCACCAAAATGCTGTAGCGCGCATACAGCCGCTCCGAATTAGCCGGCAGCCGCTTCACCCGAAAGTCCGCCACCACGTCTTGGCTGAGCGCCGTGGTTTTGTCGATAAGCACGCTGGTCGATTGGGCATTGCCCCAGCACAGGGTAGGGTAGGGCACCGCAATGGGACGGATTAGCCGGCTGGCCGTCACGTACTCCACCGTGGGGGCGTAGGGCGGGTGAATTTCCCAGGTTTCGTCGGTTTCCCAGCGGTAGTAACGCGTGGCGTTAGCGTCGTCGTGGGAGTTCACATAGAAATTCAGCCCATCCTGTTCGACCTGCCAGCGCAGGTTATCCACGGCCGGCGTGATTTTGACGGGCACGAAAGCCGAAGCGTACTCCTTGCCCGCCAGCGTGATGATGCGCAGGCGGTACTGGCGGGCCGGGTTCAGTTGCTGCGCGGTCGAGGCATAGGTGCCCTTCACGCTGCTTTCCGTCAGCACATAGCGGGTGCCGGCGTTGTCTTCCATTGTCACGGCGGCCCGCGTCTCGACGGGAGCAGCCGCCTTGCTGGCCACGGCATAGGTGCGCGAAAGGCGGATGGTGGTCACGCCCTGCGCATTCAGAAAGCCGTCGACCACCAGGTAGCCCGGCGGCGACGTGACAACCTCGGGCATGTACGCCTCCGTGCACCCGGCCAGCAACGCCAGGAGCATCAGGCTGATGCCTTGTCGGATAAGACGCAGGGAGGTGGAAAACATAGCGGGTTGGAAAGGAAACGTTGCAGAACCGAACCGACTACCAGAAGCTGGGGCGTGTGGCCGCGCCGCGCGTGCGGCAGTCCACGCAGTCGCGCGGCTTGGTTGTGTAGCCGCCCAGAAAACCGGCGATATAAATTTCCTCGATGGGCAGCATATTCTGCGGGCCGAAGGCAGTGAGCAACACTTCTTCCGGCTTAGGAGGCGGCACCATGCCTTTGGGTTTCAAAAACACCGTGTCGGGCGGCACGCAGTTTTCGTAGCCGGAAATGCGCGGCCAACCCGCGGGCAAATCGGTGCGGCTGATGAAAAGGCGCTTTTCCGAAACAGAGTGGGCACCCACAAAGCCCAGCACTACTTCGTCGGGGCTGGTGAGGCAGCGCACGTTGCCGGTAAGCTGGGCCGGCTGCGGGTCGAAGAGCGTGCCAATGCTCTCCGTGTTTTTTTTCAACAGTTCCCAATAGGCGTACTCGTCCTTGGTGAGGGCGTGCTGCTGCACCAAGATGCTGTAGCGCGTGTAAAGCCGCTCCGAAGCCGGCAGCAGTTGCTTCACCGGAAAGTCCGACACCACGTCTTGGGTCAGGGCCGTGGTTTTGTCGATGAGCACCGCATTGGAACGCATGTTGCCGTAGCACACCGTGGGGTAGGGCACCGCGATGGGGCGGATGGCCCGGGCGGCCGTCACGTACTCGACCACCGGGGCGTAGGGCGGCCTAATCTCCCAGGTTTCGTCGGTTTCCCAGCGGTAGTACTGGGTGGCGTTGGCGGCGTCGTGGGCGCTCACGTAAAAGTTCAGGCCGTTGCCGTTGATGCGCCAAGTCAGGTTATCCACGGCCGGCGTGATTTTGACGGGCACGAAGGCCGAGGCGTATTCCTTGCCCGCCAGTGTGATGATGCGCAGGCGGTACTGTCGGTTCAGGTTCAGTTGCTGCGAAGCCGAGGCATAGGTTCCCTTCGTGCTGGTTTCCGCCAGGAGCAGGCGCGCGCCGGTGTTGTCTTCTATGGTCACGGCGGCCCGCGTCTCGACGGGGGCGGCTGCCTTGCTGGCCACGGCGAAGGCGCGCGAGAGGCGAATGGTGGTCACGCCCTGCGCATTCAGAAAGCCGTCGACTACCAGGTAGCCCGGCGGCGTGCCGATGACGTCGGGCATGTACGCGTCGGTGCACCCGGCCAGCAACGCCAGCAGCGCGAAACAGCCCATCAAGGCCCGGCCAACCGAAAACCCGAAGGTGTTCATCTTAAAACTTGAAATTGTAGGTGACAGTCGGAATCGGGTTGCCGAAAATGGACAGTTGGTAGCCCTTGATTTGCCCGCCCACCGATTTGAAGTAGATGGAGTATGGGTTACGGCGGCCGGTGAGGTTGTACACGCCCACCGTCCAGGAGCTGTGGGCCAGTTTCTTCACCTTGTGGCTGCCCTCAATGTTCAGAGCCAAATCGACGCGGTAGTAGTCGGGCACGCGGTAAGCGTTGCGGTCGGAGTAGTACACGCGCAGCGAGTTGCCGAGGTAGTACTTGGCCAGCGGCAGCGTGATGGGCCGGCCCGTGCTGTAGTTGAAGTTGACCGAGGTGCTGAAGCGGCGCGAGAAGCGGTAGTTGCCCACCAGCGTCACATCATGCGGCTTGTCGAAGTTGCTGGGGTAGTACTGCCCGCCGTTCACCATGTCGGAAGTGGTGGCGGCGTTCACCTGCACCAGCGAGCGGGAGTAGGTGTAGCCCACCCAGCCGTTGAGCTTGCCGGTGAGCTTCTTCACGAAGAACTCCACGCCGTAGGCCTTGCCCTCGGCGTTGATGATGTCGGTTTCGATGTGGTGGTTGAGCACCAGCGTGGCGCCGCTCTTGTAGTCCACAAAGTCGCGCAGGGTCTTGTAGTAGGTTTCCACCGACAGCTCAATGGTGTTCGACTTGAAGTTGCGGTAGTAGCCGATGGAGTACTGGTCGCCCACCTGCGGGCGGATGTTGTTGTCGCTCAGCTTCCACACGTCCGTGGGCGACACCGAGGCCGTGTTCGTGAGCTGGTGAATGTACTGGCGTGTGCGGGTGTAGCTCGCCTTCACCGACGACCTGTCGCTGAGTGAGTAGCGCGCCGACAGCCGGTACTCCGGCCCCTGGTACGAGGCCAGCACCTTGTTGGAGCCGTAGCGCACCGTGTCGGTAATGGTGGCTTCGGAGCGCGACTCGCCGGGGGCGTACTGGAGCACGTCGCGCGGCCCCAGGGCCTGGAAGAACGAGTAGCGCAAGCCCGCCGAAATGGAAAACCGCGAGGTGATGTCAAACTTATCTGATACGTACAGCGCGCTTTCCAGGGCGCGCTCCTTGGCCAGCACGTCGGGCCGCACCAGCGACTTGTCGCCCTGCGGCAGGAAGCTGCCCGGCGCAATATTGTAGAGCAGCGTGCTGCCGCCGAAGTCGATGGTGTGGCGGTTGTTGGGATAGTACGTGAAGTCGGCCTTCAGGCCCGACTGGTTGATGGCGTATTTGAGCTGCGACGCCGACACCGGGTTTTTGGTGGTCGTCACGTCGTAGTCGTAGTGGCTGTAGGTGCCCGTGAGCACGCCGTAGAGTTGGTTGTTGAAGTTGTGGCGCCACTTCAGGCTGGCCGCCTGGTTGCGGTAGCTGTAGGTGGTGTCGCTGGCCAGCCGGAACCGGTCGGAGCTGAAGTAGCCCGTGGCGTAAATGGAATTCTTCTCGTTGAACTCATGCGTCACGTGGCCCGTGATGTCATAGAACTGGGCCGAGCTTTGGGCGAAATTCTTGTCCGAGAGCTGCTTCAAAATCCAGTCGGAGTAGCTGGCCCGGCCGCTCACGATGAACGAGCTTTTCTCGTTCATAATGGGCCCTTCCAGCGTGACGCGGCTGGTGAGCGGCCCGATGCCGCCCGCTCCGCCGAACTTCTTCTTGTTGCCCTCGCGGGTCGTGATGTCGAGCACCGATGCCAGGCGCCCGCCCAGCTTGGCCGGAATGGCACTTTTGTACAGCTCCACGCCCTGCAAAATGTCGGGGTTGAAGGCGGAGAAGAAGCCGAACAAGTGCGACGGATTGTAGATGGTGGCGTCGTTGAACAGAATCAGGTTCTGGTCGGTGGCGCCGCCGCGCACGTTGAGGCCGGTGCTGCCCTCGCCCACGGTTTTCACGCCCGGCAGGGTCATGATGACGCGCAGAATATCAGTCTCGCCAAAGGCCGTGGGCACCTGGCGCATGGTCTTGATATCCAGCTTCTCCAGGCCCATCTGCATGCCCGATACGTTCTTGTCTTTTTCGGCCTCAATCACCACTTCCTTCAGCGTCACGATGTCTTCCTCCACCTCAATCTCCAGCTTGCCGTCGCCGCGCAGCACTACCTGCCGCTTGGTGTTCTTAATGCCCAGGCCCCGGATGCGCAGGTCGTGGCGCCCGGCCGGCAGCGTGAGCGAATAGGAGCCGAACTGGTCGGTGATGGCACCCACCTTCAGCGCCTCGTCGATGATGGATGCCCCAATCACCGGCTCGCCCGACTTCTGCTCGCGGATGTGGCCGGCCAGCGTCACCTTGCCCGTGCCGCTACCCGAGCCAATCTCGTACACCTTGTATTCGGAGGCACTCACCAGGCGCGAGCGGGTGGGGGCTGCGGCAGCGGGTTCATCGTCGGCCTGGGCCACGGCGGCCGAAGCAGCCTTGGGCTCGTAGAAATCGGCCGCAGGAGCTGCCGAAATCACTGTGCCGGCCGTCACGAATACGCGGCGCTCGTCGTCGATAGCGAAGCGGAACTTCGTGTTTTGCAAGGCTTCCTGCAGCACAGTCGGCACGGGCTGGGCCTGCACCCGCAGCGTCACAAAGAGGCTGTCCACGGCCGCGGGGTCGAAGTAGAACCGGTAGGCCGTCTGGGCTTCTACCTGGCTGGCAAACTGCTCGAAGAGCACGTGGTTGAAGTCACCGGTCACGGTTTTTTCGGCTTGTTGCCCGTAGCTGGTCAGGCTCAGCAGTAGAAAAAACAGGCCGCAGCAAGTGGCGTAGTAATGCTTCATGGAAAGGAATAGATAGCGCAGAAAAAAGCAGGGCGGCCGGCGCTTAGCGCGTCGTCAGTCCGGAATAGTAGCGGGCCAGCTGCACGAGGGAAGCCTCAAACTGCGCTTTCTTAAACGACAGCTTTTGCGCTTTCGCATAGTCCTGCATCTCCTTGCCGCGGTCGGCAAACACACGCAGCGCGGTCGATTTGCGGCTCGCTGGGTAGTAGATGCCGGCTTTTTTGATAAACAGCTCGTCCTGTGAAACAAACTCAACATCAACGCCTTGCTGCACCACCCGCTCTTGCATGCGCTTGGAGCGCCGGGCCAGCACCTGCACGGTGCTGTCGAGCAGCACTTCGTAGTACCCCGTCTGGATAACGCGGCTATTGGCGCTGTCAGCCACCAGCCGCACAAAGCGGTGATTGTTGAGCGAGAACGAACCCACGTTTTCGTTCACAAACCGCAGCGACAGCGGGCTGCGGGGCGGCGTCACCACCACCTGGTCGCGCACCACGTCGTAGGCCAGCTGCAGGTTGGGGAAGTTGTGGCCGTTGTAGAACACGCTGCCCGGCTGCCGGGTGGGCTCGCCAAAAAATTGGTGCCCCGTTCGTTGGTGGTAGGGCCTGGCGTAGTCAATGTATTCGGGGCCGTTGTAAAGCTGCGACGACAACGCAAAACCCGTTGCATACTGCTGCTGTGCGGCCCCCACGGCCGCGGCCAGCGCCGCATCAGGGGCCGCCGCTTGGCCGGCGGCGAAGTGGCCAAACAAAGGGATGCACAGCAATGCCAGGCTGGCAGCGCGGACTAAATTCATGGAAAGGCGGAATGTGGCAGTAAGGAACCCCTAATCTAGGGCCTGAGCGCAATAATTCTGGTTTGGGAGCAGCGGTAAAAGCAAGACTGTGGCTTAGAATGCAATAAACCGGCTTTTTGGAAGATAAAATTCTCGCTTAAAAGTCCTAAGGGCGTGCCATAGTGGGGCTATGCCGCCGGCAAGCCCCCGTCCCATCGGCCCAGCCGATGGATGACCGGTACCAGTCGGGATAGGTTGCCTCGTGGTCGATAATAACATGCGGCAGGATGGCCTGCGGGCTAGGTTTGCCGGCATTCCAACCCGCTGCGCGGCCGGGCAACGCCCGGCGCCGGGGTTTTATTTTTATCCGGCTGTCTGCTTTATGAAGAACTACTTTTTGCTGCTGGCCCTCGTGCTGGGCGCTTCCGGCCACGCTTCGGCCCAGATTTCCCTCCCCAAAATCGGCAACATCAAGCTGCCCCCAATGGGCAAAACCACCGGCGCCGCCCCCGGCAGTGTGAGCAACGCCGAAGCCGCCAATGGCCTCAAGGAAGCCCTCATCCAGGGCATCAGCAAGGGCGCCGACCAGGCCTCGCAAACCGACGGCTTCAACCTGAACTCGCTCATTCGCATTCCCTTCCCGCCCGATGCGCAGCGCGTGGCCACCAAGCTGCGCGCCCTGGGCCTGGGCAGCCAGGTCGATGCCTTCGAGCTGAGCCTGAACCGCGGGGCCGAAGACGCCGCCAAGAGCGCCAAGCCCATTTTCCTGAATGCCATCAAGAGCCTGACCTTCACGGACGTGTGGAACATTCTGAGTGGGCAGCAAGACGCTGCCACGCAGTACCTCAAGCGCACCACGACCGGCCAGCTCACCACGGCGTTTCAGCCCATCATCCAGCAAAGCCTCGATAAGGTGGGCGCCACCAAGTACTACACCCAGCTCAGCACCACCTACAACCGCATTCCGCTGGTGCAGCCCGTGCAAACCGACCTCAACCAGTACGCCACCGGCAAGGCCATCGACGGCTTATTCACGCTCATCGCCCAAGAGGAAGCCAACATCCGCCAAAACCCCGTGGCCCGCACCACCGAGCTGCTGAAAAAGGTGTTTGGCGGTTGAGCAAGCAGCGGCCGGCAGCCATTGCCCGTACAACCGGCCATGCGCTACGTTTCCCTCGACCTCGAAACCTCCGGCTCGAACCCGCGCCGCCACCAGATTCTGGAGCTGGCGGCCGTCATTGAAGACTCGCGCCACCCGCTGCCGCTGGCCGAGCTGCCCGCCTTCCGGCGCGTGGTGCGCCACTCCGAGTACGTGGGCACCGCCGGCGCCCTGGCCCTAAATGCCCGCCTGCTGCAGGAACTGGCCCAAAAAGAGCCCAACCCCGAGCTATGCACCCCCGAGGAACTGATGCCCCAGCTGCGCGCGTTTCTGCTGGCGCACGGCTTCCGGCCCGATGCCAAGGACTGCGTGTCGGTGACGATGGCGGGCAAAAACATCGGCGTCTTTGACCTGGGCTTTCTGAAAGAACTGCCGGGCTACGGCGCCCTCGTGCGCGCCGAACCCGCTATGCTCGACCCGGCCGTGTTCTACCTCAACTGGCACAAAGACTCGCGCCTGCCCAGCATGCGCATCTGCAAGGCCCGCGCCCGCTTCGACGACCAAGAAGTGGCCCACGAAGCCCTGGCCGACGCCCTGGACGTGGTGCGCCTGTTGCGGCCTTTTTACCAACTGCCGGTTTATCAGCAGGTGGTGGAAAAGGATTAGAGCCAGTAACCAAGACAAGTGAGGGACTCCGTCTTGGTTACTGGCTCTAATATATTGGCTCTGAAAAATTTAAATCCGCTGCAGGCCCTTGTAGAAGCCATCCTGGTACGACTTGCCGATGGGCACGAAGTGGCCGCCGCGCAGGTTGGCGGTGTTGTCTTCGATGGATTCGATGTGCTGCGTGTTCAGCAAATAGCTGCGGTGCACCCGAATGAAGTTCGGGAACGGCGCCAGCCGGGTTTCGAGGGCCTTGAGCGTAGTATAGACGATGTATTTCTGCTTGGGCGTTACAATGTTGACGTAGTCGGAGAGAGCCTCCACGTATAGCACATCGTCGAAGTTGATGCGCACCATGCGGCTGTTCACCTTCACAAACAGGTCGGCGTTGGCCGGCGCTTCGGGGGCGGCGGGGGTGGCTGATGCGCTGGCGCTGTGGCTGGCGCGGGCTTGCACACGCTGCACCGCCTGCGTGAAACGCGCAAACTCGAAGGGCTTCACCAGGTAGTCGGTCACGCGCAGTTCGAAGGCATCGACGGCAAAATCCTGCCGGGCCGTGGTGATGATGACCTCGGGCGGGTCCGTCAGCACGCGCAGCAATTCCAGGCCGCTGAGGTGCGGCATCTCAATGTCGAGAAACAGCACATCCACCTTGTTGCCCTCGCGGAAGTATGTGAGGCCGGCAATGCCGTCGCTCAAAGAGGCCACCAGCTTCAGGTCTGGCGTGAGTTCAATGTAGTGCTCAAGCGTCAGACGATTGATTTCGTCGTCGTCAATGATGGCGCATGTTAACATAGACAAGGAAAAGAAGAGCAAATGACGAAAGCACTGGTGCGTTCGCCGGTATAAAGTAACTACTCGCAGAGGAAAAGCGCGCAACCAACCAGCCGCAGCAACCGCAATAAATGGCAAAGAATAGCTTTGCTATTTGCAAATAACACAGAATGAGCCTGCTTTTTGGCTCTGTACTTCTGCTTTTAACTTCATGCTGAAATTGCGCCCATTTGCCTGGCTGATGTTTTTGCTGGTTGGCAGCGCCTTAGAAGCGCACGCCAGCCCCCGGCCCAAACCCCTGACCACCGCCGAAACCGAGGCGCGCAACGAAGCTTTGGTGCCCAGCCTGTCGGCGCAGCTCCGCGAGGCCCGGCGCATCGCCCGGTTTCTGACGGATGCCCTCTCCCTCACCGAGGCCCAGCGCCTGGCCGTGGAGGCCACCACGGCCGCCGAGCGCCAGGTGCTGGCCTTGGTCGCCACCCCCGCCGATGCGGCCGAGGCCCGGCGTGCGTACCGCTCGGCCGTGCACGGCGTGCTCGACGCCCGCCAGCTCACCGCCTACGAGGACTTGTGCCAGCGCCTGGCTGGCACCGCCCAGGCCCTCGATGGCACCGGGCTGGCCATTCGCTAGCCGGCGCGGTGGCTAGGGCCGGGCGGCCATTTCCTGCTCTACAAGGGCCTGCACGTCGGGCCGGTCGTAGTCGGCTTCGGCCTGAATGTGGGGCATGAGGCGGGCCATGATGGCGTCCTGGCGCTGGCCGGCGGCCCAGGCCTGGGCGTAGGGCGTGTGCGAGAACGTGACCTGTGAATAAAGCGGCGTCCAGCGGCCGGGGTATTGGGCCGAGATTTTGGCCTCAATCTTTTTCTGGAGCAGGAAGCGCGGGTCGGCCACCCGGTCGCGCATCTCCACGAAGTTGTACACGGCCAGGTCGGCCATGGCGTCGGTGTTGGGCTTGCGCTGCTGCTGAAACTCGGCAAAAATGGTAGCCCAGGCCGCGTCGCCGTGCTGGTCTAGCAGTTCGTTGAGCACGCTGCAGTCCTCGAAGCCGGCGTTCATGCCCTGCCCGTAGAAGGGCACAATGGCGTGCGAGGCGTCGCCGAGCAGCAGCACGTCGTCGTCGAACTTCCACGGAAAGCAGCGGATGGTGACCAGCGAGCCTGTGGGGTGCTCAAAAAACTCCTGCTCCAGGTCCGGCATCAGAGGCACGGCGTCGGGAAACACGCGGTTGAAAAAGGCCGTCACGTCGGCCGGCGTTTGCAGGGCCGCGAAGCTCTCGGCGCCCTCGTAGGGGAAGAAAAGCGTGCCGTTGAATGAGCCATCGAGGTTGGGCAGCGCAATCATCAGGTACTGCCCGCGCGGCCAGATGTGCAGGGCGTTTTTCTCGAGCTGCCAGCTGCCGCCGGGGCCAGCTACCAAGGTCAGTTCCTTATAGCCATAGTCGAGGTAGTCCTGCGAGTAGTCGAACCGCTCCTGCCGCTGCAGGGCCCCGCGCACGGCCGAAAACGCGCCGTCGGTGCCAAACAGGCGGGTGTAGGGCGCGGTGTGCTCCTGCTGCGTGGCCGTGTCGAGCAGGTGCAGGGCCTGCTTCTTGAGGTCGATGCCGAGGCACTGCTGGCCAAACTGCAGGCGCACGTTGGGCTGGGCCTCGGCCAGGTCAAGCAAGCGGCGGTTGAGGTGGCCGCGGTTCACGGAGTAAATGGCCTGGCCATCCTGGCCGTAAGGCTGGCGGGTGAGGTTGCCCTGCACGTCGTGCATCACGCGGCCCGTCATCGGAATGCCCACTTGGCGGATGTCGTCGGTCACGCCCACGCCCTCCAGGGCCCGCCAGCCGCGGTCCGACAGGGCGAGGTTGATGGAGCGGCCCTCTTGGAAGCCGGCCCGGCGCGGGTCGGCCCGCCGCTCAAACACCTGCACCGGGTGCCCGCGCCGGGCCAGATAAAGCGACAACAGCGAACCAACCAAGCCAGCCCCCATCACGGTGAGCGGCTCGGCAGCGGGCAACAACGGCATTTCAGCAGCCATAACGAAGTAAGAAGAGGGTGGAGAGCCCCAGCGGGCGGGTGGGAGGCGAAACTACTACGCTCCGGCGCATTGCCAGTCGGGCCGCGCATTTCCATCCGCCGTTTAGTTGTACTCATCGCCTATCTGATATGACTAGTCGTAAAATTTTCGCCCCAGGCAACCGGTGCAAGACCTTTGTCGAATTAGAACTAAATCATCATTTGTTATGACTCGCTTTCGTTTTCGCTATAAGTGTATGAGCTACCAGCGGTGGCGCTGCCGGGCCGGACGCCGCCAGGCCCGGCCGCTGACCGTGTCGCTGGCTATTGCCGATTTTGACCCCCGCCCGGCTGCCTGGCGCCACCGGCTGCCCGCGCCCGCACTGCCCTTGCCCACTCCGAAGGCCCTGCGCATCGGCGACTACGTGGTCAGCGAAGAAGGCGACCTGCGGCTATTCGGCTGCCCAGACATTCGTTATTAATGGACCACGCGACGGTTATTAGGTTGTATTAGCGTTATCATGTGCCAGTGAGTTTTAAAGAGGATATTCGTTAGTGTCATGCTCTTCCCGTTTCTACTGACTTTCCTGCCCATCTCTACCGGTTGCGGTAGCTAGCCCATCACCCTATCGGCTCAAGCAGGTTTTTTCCCGGCGTGCTGCTGTTAAAGCCGCTGCTCCCGCAGGCAGCCCGGCCGGTCCCGACTGTAACACGCGCATAGCGCCCCTTTTCTGCCATGGCAGCCGGCTTTGTCGGTGCCACCCGGGCTTGGTACGTTCCTTGTAAAAGGGCACTCCTGCTATGCAAGTCGCTGAATACGGCTGAGGTTTCTTTCCACATCATCCCGTTCATTGATGCCCCGCAAACCATCATATTCAATTCCGACAACTTCCCAGACACAGCCGCTAACCAACCAAGTGCCTGCTGACGCCCCAACTACCCCAGGGCCAGAAGCCACCGAAGCCGCGGCCGAAGCGAAGGCAACTCCTGAAACAACGCCAACTTTCCGGGTCGGCGACTACGAGGTGGGCGACGGCTACTTTTCAGAGCTGAGTGGGCACCCCGATATAGTATACTAGGCTCAAAAGTCAACCTACGCCTGGCCGGCTACCCAGCGAAAGGTCAGGTTCAGGCGCGGGCCCAGCAGGCGGGTGGTTTTGGGCAGGGCGTGCTGCCAGTTTTGCTGCGTAGCACCGCGCATGAGCAGCAAGCTGCCCGAGGGCAAATCGAGGGAAAGGGGTGGGTGCGCCAGCCCGGCACGGGCCCGCAGCCGGAAGCGGCGCAAGGCGCCCAGGCTGAGCGAGGCAATGATGGGCGTCGGGCCCAATTCGGGCTCGTCGTCGGCGTGCCAGCCCATGCTGTCGCGGCCGTCGCGGTACAGGTTCAGCAGCACGCTGTTGAAGCGGGCGTTGGCGGCGGCTTCTACGCGCTGGCGCAGGGCTTGTAGCGTGGGCGTCCAGGGGCGGGGCTCCCAGGTAAGGTTGGAATAAGTGTAGCGGGCCTCGGCATCGCCGTACCAGGCCGTGAGGCGCGGCTGCGGAAACTCCTGCCCAAACAGCCGGATGTTGCGCTGCTCCCAGGCTACCCCGGCGGTGAGGCTGGCCAGCAGGGCGGCCGCCTCTGCTTCGGGCAGAAATGCGGGGTCGAACTGCAAGTCGGCACCGGGCAGCGGAATAGGAGTCAGCGGCATGCTTAAGCTTGGGTCAATTCGCAAAACAGAGCGGCCCGCGTTGCTAAGGCTTACTTCTGCATCATCTTCTCCAGTTTCTGCCGCTCCTTTTGGGGCAGGAAGGTGATGAGCTTTAAAGCACCCCAGGCAAATACAAAATAGATGAGCATGGGCAACAGAATGCTGCGGCTGCGGTAGCTGATGGGCCCCACGTAGCGCGGCCACACCCACAGCGCGTAGAGCAGTGCCGCCGGAATATTAAACAGCAGCCCGCCCAGCACGGGGCTGATGCCCAGCGCTGTCAGGAGCGGCCCCATCAGCAGGCTGCCCGCCACCAAATAAGCCAGGATGAACAGCAGCAGGCCCAGCATGGCGCCCTTCCGGCCCAGCCGATACAAGTTGATGCTGAGCAAAATGCCGCCCATTATCATGGTGAACAGCAAGGAAAACAGCACAATGGCCGTCTGCGAATACAGCACCGGGCCGCTGGGCTCGTCAGTTGCTTCCACCGGCGGAGCAGCGCGCTGGCGCTCGGCTTCCAGAGCAGCTTCGCGGGCGGCCTGCTCGGCCGCACCAGCTTCGAGGCCGGGGCGCAGGGACGCTTCTTCGGGCGCAGTCTGGCCGCGGCGGCGCAGCTCGTCGAGGGCGGCGAGCACGGCGGCCTCGCGGTACTGGGCATGGCCGGTCACGTATTCGCGCAGGGCCGCATCAGTTTTGAGCAGCATCTTGGCGGCGTAATCTTCCATGGAATTCAATTAACAGTTAACAATTAGCAATGGGCAATTAGCAGGCCGGTAGTGGGATAAGCAGAGGAAGTCATGTTGAGCAATTACTCATTCCTCATTGCTTATTGTGAATTGCCGCAACGCTTCGCCCACCCGGTCTACGTCTTCAAACGAATTATAGAGCGGCACGGGTGCCAGGCGGATGACGTTGGGCTCGCGCCAGTCGGCGATAATGCCTTGGTCGGCGAGGTAGTCGAACAGCTCGCGCCCGCGCTCGTGCACCAGCACCGAGAGCTGGCAGCCGCGCTGGGCCGGGTCGG
This sequence comes from Hymenobacter properus, assembly GCF_015694735.1. Lineage (GTDB taxonomy): Bacteria > Bacteroidota > Bacteroidia > Cytophagales > Hymenobacteraceae > Hymenobacter > Hymenobacter properus. The sequence continues at coordinate 883,232 of NZ_JADQDP010000003.1, forward strand.
CGGGCGTGATGATTTCGAGTTTATCGGCCGGCAGGTTCAGGCCGCGAATCAGGCTTTCGAGGCGGGCGGTGAGCTGCTCGCTCTTGCGGCGCATAGCGGGCATGCCACCGGCGCGGTCCACAATGGCGAGGCTGGCCCGGTGAATGGCCATCGGGAAAATCTGGGCGTTGGAAAGCTGCCAGCCGGCCGCGCCGGGCATGGGCCGGAACCCTTTTTTCATCTGGAAGCGTACGCTGGCATCGTGGCCCCACCAGCCGGCCAGGCGCACGAGGTCGGGCCGGTGAGCAAACCGCTCGTGCACAAACACGCCCGAGGTGCCGCCGGGGCCGGAGTTGAGGTACTTGTACGTGCACCAGCAGGCAAAATCCACGTCCCAGTCGTGCAGGCGCAGGTCGAGGTTGCCGGCGGCGTGGGCCAGGTCGAAGCCCACGTAGGCACCCACGGCGTGGCCGGCTTTGGTGATGGCGGCTATGTCAAAGGCCTGCCCGGTGTAGTAGTTCACCCCGCCGATGAGGACGGTGGCCAGCGAGTCGCCCAGCCCGGCAATGGTGGCTTCAATGTCTTCGGTGCGCAGGGTGTGCTCGCCGGGGCGGGGCACCAGCTCCACAATGGCGTCGGCGGGGTCGAGGCCGTGCAGGCGGGCCTGGCTTTCGATGGCGTACTGGTCGGAAGGGAAGGCGCCGCCTTCCATCAGAATCTTGTAGCGGGTGGCCGTGGGGCGGTAAAACGACACCAGCAGCAGGTGCAGGTTCACCGTCAGGTTGTTCATCACCACCACCTCAATGGGCTTGGCGCCTACCAGCCGGGCCGAGGCCTCGGTGAGGGTTTCGTGGAAGTGCATCCAGAACGAAGGCGCCTCGAAGTGGCCTTCCACGCCCAGCCGCGCCCAAGTGTCAAACTCGGTTTCGACGGCCGCACGGGCCGCCTTGGGCATCAGCCCCAGCGAGTTGCCGCAGAAGTAGGCCACCGGGCGGCCATCGGGGCCGGGCGGCAAATGAAACTCCTGGCGGAAGGAAGCTAAAGAATCGGCAGCGTCGAGCTCGGCGGCGGGGGTGGGGGCATGCGGGGCGGTCATGGCCGCAAAGGTCGGCTTAAAGCGGTTGCCGATGCTAACAAAAGGTTATGGCCTTCGGCGGGTATGCGAGAACGTCATGCAGAGCGCAGCGAAGCATCTCGCTCGCGCAAGTAATCAGTTACTTCCCCGAGCGAGATGCTTCGCTGCGCGTTGCATGCAGGCGGCTGGCTTAAGACTTTATCAACCAACAATCTTAGCCGTGTGCTGGCCAATACTGCCAAACCGCTCGGCTGCCAGTCCCAGCCAGTCCAAGGCATTCTGGCCCAGCATGCGCGCCTTGACATCATCCGAAAATGGCATGGACTTGATGAGCTGGCCCGGTTCCAACTCGCCCAGCGGAAAGGGGTAGTCAGTGCCGAGGGTGATTTTGTCGGCTCCCAGGGTTTTCACCAAGTAGTCCAGCATCAGCGGGGCGTGCACCAGCGAGTCGACCCAGAACTTGCCCAGGTACTTGCGTGGGTTGTGCGGGTTGTCGACGGCGCAGAGGTCGGGGCGCACCTGCCAGCCGTGCTCGATGCGGCCGATGGTGCTGGCAAACGAGCCCCCGCCGTGGGCCACGGCCACGCGCAGGTTGGGCAGCCGCTCCAGCACCCCGCCGAAGATGAGCGAGCACAGGGCCAGCGTGCTTTCGGCGGGCATGCCCACCAGCCAGGGCAGCCAGTATTTGGGCATTTTGCCCTGGGCCATCATGTCCCAGGGATGCACAAACACGCAGGCGCCCAACTCCTCGGCAGCGGCGAATACCTCAAATAGCTCCGGTGCGTCGAGGTTCCAGTCGTTCACGTGCGAACCAATCTGCACGCCGGCCAGCCCGATTTTCATGCAGCGCTCCAGTTCCCGGATGGCCAGCTGGGGCGCCTGCATCGGGATGGTTCCCAGGCCCACGAAGCGGGTGGGGTAGCGGCGCACCACGTCGGCAATGTGGTCGTTGAGCAACTGGCTCAAATCGAGGCAGTCGAGCGGCTGGGCCCAGTAGCTGAACATGACGGGCACCGTGCTCAGCACCTGCACCTGCACGCCAAAATGGTCGTACTCGCGCAGGCGCACCGCCGGGTCCCAGCAGTTGTCCTGCACCTCGCGGAAAAACTTGTCGTCCTGCATCATGCGGGCGCAGCAGGGCTTGTGGTGCTCCAGCCGGATGAAGCCGCCGTAGCCGTACCGCTCCTTGAGGTCGGGCCAGCGCTCGGGCAAAATGTGGGTATGAATGTCGATGGAAAGCACGGGGTGGGCAGGCGAGGGGAGGGAAGAGAGCGGGAAGAATAGGCTGCCATCCTGAGCGCAGCGAAGGACCTTCTCACCAAGGAACCAGTCGTTCTTGGGTGAGAAGGTCCTTCGCTGCGCTCAGGATGGCAGATGTTAGGCCACCGGCGCGGGGGCCTCCATGTAGGTGCCGCAGTTCTTGCAGGTGCGCAGGTCGTCGTTGGCCCAGAAGCGGTTCATGATGGGCGGCAGCTGCGCCACGATGTCGGTGATTTCGGCAAACTCCTCGTAGAGCTTGTGGCCGCAGTTTTCGCAGTACCACTGGAAGCCGTCGAGCTCGCCGCCTTCGCGGTAGCGCTCCAGCACCAGGCCCACGGTGCCGGCCGGCCGGCGCGGCGAATGCGGCACATTGGGCGGCAGCAGAAACATCTCGCCGGGCCCGATGGTGATGTCGACGGGCTGGCCGTCTTCGATGATTTTGACGGTCATCGTGCCTTCAATTTGCCAAAACAGCTCCTCGCCGGCATCCACGTGGTAGTCTTTGCGGGCGTTGGGGCCGCCCACCACCATCACAATGAAGTCCTTGTTGTCTTTGAACACCTGCTGGTTGCCCACCGGGGGCTTCAGCAAATGGCGGTGTTCGTCAATCCATTTTTGGAAATTGAAGGGGCGGGTTATCATGGCAACGGCGTGGGTGGTTGGGGTTGCTAAGCTACGGCCGGGCCACGGTTTTTGCGCCAGCGGCCGACGGGGAAAGGATTGTGAACGCCTGTAAAAAGGAACGTCATGCTGAGCGCAGCCGAAGCATCTCGCGTGCTTCTACTAATCAATGACGTTGCAACGATTGGATTACTACCGCACGCGAGATGCTTCGGCTGCGCTCAGCATGACGTTTTGCAATGAGATTCATGTCAAGGCCTACCCTCATGCCCTACTTTTGCCCACGGTGCTGTTTCGGGCGCCTGCCTTCCCTTCTATGAAAAACTGGCTGCGACTGGCGTTGCTGACGGCCTTCTACGGCGCGCTGTTCCTCGTTTTCACCTGGCCGCTGGCGGCGCATTTCACGTCGGAGTTTTTAGTGGTGCCCGGGCACGATTCCTATACCTACCCCTGGAACGTCTGGCACTTCCGCACGGCGGTGCAAACCGGTCAGCCCATTTTTCATACCGATTGGCTGTTCTACCCGGGCGGCGCGTGGCTGCTGCTGCACACCTACACGCCTATTCTGGGCCTCATCGGCCTGCTGGTCGGCAACGACCTGCTGGCCGTCAACCTGGGTCTGCTGCTGAGCTACGCCCTCTCGGGCGCCGGGGCCTACCTGCTGGCCCGCCGCTGGCTGCAAAGCCCGCTGCTGTCGTTGCTGGCGGGGTTCATCTTCGCCTACTCGCCCTACAAGCTGCAGCGCCTGCCCGAGCACTACAATCTGGTGCTCACGGCCACGGTGCCCTTCTACGTGCTGGCTTTTCTACAGGCGTTTGCGTTTGAGGAACGCAAATTCCTGCCCCGGGTGCGCAGCTGGGGCGCGGTGGCCGGGTGCGTGGCGCTGGGCTTCATCACCTTGCTCAGCGACTATTACGTGCTGTTTGGGCTGCTGTATTTTTCGCTGGCCTACGCGGCGTGGTACTGGCTGGCGCTGGGACGTATCCGGTGGGGGGCGTTGCGCACTTGGGCGTGGCTGGGCGGCATCTTGGTGGTGAGCCACGTCCTCATCCGGCTGCTACGCCGCTGGGGTGTGGACGACCACGGCGCCTTCTGGTGGGGCGGCGACCTGGTCAGCTTCCTGCTGCCGCCGCCCACCAGCCGGTTTGTGTACTGGAACTGGGCCGCCCGGCTATACCACAACCCCCAGGTGTTCAACATGCCCGGCTCACTGGAGAACACGCTCTTCATCGGCTACGCGCTGCCGCTGCTGGCCATCGGGCTGTGGCTGCTGCGCCGGGTGCACCGCCGGCCGCTCTCGGCCGTGGCGCAGGATGCGCAGGGCCGCCCGCTGGCGTGGGTGCTCATCTTCTTTGCTATGCTCACGGTGCCGGCCCTGCGCATTTACGGCCACGACCGGCTGCACCTGCCCACCGCCCTGCTGCACTTCATTCCGTTTTTCAACAACATCCGCTGCCCCACGCGCTGGATTATGATGGTAGGCTTGTTCTTGCCCATCCTCACCTTCAGCGCCCTGGAGGCGGCCTGGCCGGCCCGCTTGCACGCCACGGCGCGCACGGCGCTGGGCCTGGTGCTGGTAGGCCTGGTGCTGTTTGAATACTGGCCCCGGCCTTACGACCGTAGCTCGCGGGCTGCGGTGCCGCGTGTATTTCACGAAGTGGCCAGGATGCCGGGCAAAACCCTGATTCCCGTGCCGCTGGGCGCTTCGAGTGGCAACCGACTGCTGGGCCAGATGAAGGCCACCAGCTTGTTTTACCAAACGGTGCACCACAAGAAGATGCCCATCGGCTACCTCTCGCGGGTGTCGGACGAGCAGTTTGCGGCCCTGCAAAACGACCCCGTGCTGGGCGGTGTGCTCCGGCGCCAGATTAAACCCGACACCGTTGCGCCCGCGCCGCCCGGCCCCGGGCAGGTGCAGGCCTTTCTGCGCCAGTACGACCCGGCGGCCTTCGTCATCAGCCCCGAATTCCGCGAGCAGCCGGCCCACTTGTTCTTGCGCCAGCTGCTACAGCCCTACGGCTACCGCGAGCAGCTAGTGGACGGCTACGTGCTGCTCACACCGCCGGGCCAGTGAGCGCGCGGGCCGCAAAAATTCAAACTCATTGCCCAACAGTACCCTCCTCTTCCTATGAATCTCTCCTTAGAAAACCGCCGCGCCCTGGTAGGTGGCAGCACCCAGGGCATCGGCCGCGCCGTGGCTGAGGCCCTGGCCGAAAATGGCTGCGCCATCACCTTGCTGGCCCGCAACGAAGACCGCCTGCGCGAGGTGGCCGCCGCCCTGCCCACGCCGGCCGGACAAGCGCACGACTACCTCGTGGCCGACTTCGACGACCCCAGCCACGTGGCCGAGGTGGTGCAGACTTACCTGGCCCAGCACCCGGTCGGTTTCCACATCCTGGTGAATAATACCGGCGGCCCGGCCGGCGGCCCGCTGCTGGAGGCATCGGTTGATGCGCTGCGGGTGGCGTTCAACCAGCACGTCATTTGCAACCACTTGCTGGCACAGGCGCTGGTGCCGGGCATGAAGGCGGCCGGTTTTGGGCGCATCGTCAACATCATCAGCACTTCGGTGAAGATTCCGCTGCCGGGCCTGGGCGTGAGCAACACCATTCGCGGGGCTGTGGCCAGCTGGGCCAAAACCCTGGCCAACGAGCTCGGCCCGCAGGGCATCACCGTGAACAACGTGCTGCCCGGCGCCACCCTCACCCAGCGCCACCACTCGCTGGTGGAGAAGAAAGCCGCCCAAACCGGCCAGCCCGCCGATGCCATCGAGGCCGACATGCTGCGCACCATCCCGGCCCGCCGCTTTGGCTTGGCCGAGGAGGTGGCTGCAGCCGTGGCGTTCCTGGCCTCGCCCGCCGCTGGCTACATCAACGGCACCAGCGTGCCCGTGGATGGCGGCCGCACCGGCAGCCTGTAGCAATGGAATAAGACGCAAATACTGTTATCCGGCGCGCAGCCCAGTGCCTGCTCACGTCAGCCCCAAATGCTTTAGTCGTGAGCAGGCCCTGCGCTGCGCGCCGGACGACAGATGTTTTCTGCTATTCCTTAATCATCAAGCGCAGCGCCAGCGTTTACCTTTGCTATTCATTTGCCTTGCCCAGCTTTCTTCTCGTGGTAAAATTCGATACACTTTCCATCGTCATTCCGGTCTATAACGAGGCCCGCACCATTCACCAGATTCTGGATTTGCTGCGTGAGCTGGAACTGGTGAATAACATCGGCAAGGAAATCATCCTCGTCAACGACTGCTCCACCGATGCCTCGGCCGATACCATTCGGGCCTACGCCGCGCGCTACCCCGAAATGGGCCTGCGCCTGCTGGAGCATCCCGTGAACAAAGGGAAAGGCGCCGCGCTGCACACCGGCATCCGCGAGGCCACCGGCGACTACGTCATCATTCAGGACGCCGACCTGGAATACGACCCCGAGGAGTATAATCTGCTTATTCGGCCGGTGTTGAAAGGCTTCGCCGACGTGGTGTTCGGCTCGCGCTTCATGGGCGGCAACCCGCACCGGGTGTTGTTTTTCTGGCACAGCATCGGCAATGCCTGGCTCACCTTCCTCTCCAACATGTGCACCGACCTGAACCTGACGGACATGGAAACGTGCTACAAGATGTTCCGGCGCGACATCATTCAGGGCCTGAAGCTGGAAGAAAACCGCTTCGGCTTCGAGCCCGAGGTGACCGCCAAAGTGGCCCGCGTGCCCGACGCCCGCATTTACGAGGTAGGCATCAGCTACTACGGCCGCACCTACGCCGAGGGCAAGAAGATTGGCTGGCGCGACGGTTTCCGCGCCATCTACTGCATCCTGAAATACGGCTTGCTAGGAGCCTGACGCCCGCTCGCAGCCGCCCCCGTCCCGCCCGAGAGCCTTGTGCTACCACCGAGCGAAGGACACGGGCGAGGCGGGAGCAGTGCCTTATTTGTCAGCGTTTAGTAGCTCAATATCGTCGAGGTAGATGTCTTCGGCACCGGCGTTGGCGCCCCGCCACATGTACACCTTCAACTGGGATTCGGGCGTGATGGTAGCCGGCATATCCACGGTTTGTTCGACTTCGACCCACTTGTTATATCCACCGGCTGTCTTAGCCAATTCAAGTCCTTTCCAAAGCAAGGGTTTTTGGTCGGGCGCAGTGGTAGCGGGGTCGACCTCTACAACCAGCGTAGCAGCCGATTTGTCGTTGGGCACGTTCACCCACGCCTTTATTTTTAATTTTGAGAACCGGGTAGTGCTGAGCTTGCTGGCTACACTGCTGTAGCCCAACGAGTATTCGGCGGCCGGCCCCACTTTCACCGAATAACGCCCGGAATGGGCTTTGGAGGTGGTGAGGGAGGGCGGGACGTCGCATCCGTTTGTCCAACCCGCGACCGATTCAAAGTCATTGCCTGCCATATACCCGGCCGGTTTTTCAGACGTGGCGTGGCCACAAGCGGCAAGAACCAGGGCCAAGAAGGAGTAGTAAGTGTTTTTCATGAGGAAAGCAAAACGCGTGGAATACGCCACGGTCCAAAAATACAGCAAAACTGTGGTTAGCTGGCGGTAGCTAGTGAGTCATTAAGGGCTTGTTGGCACAGCTTGCGTTGCGCGGGGGCTTATTGCAGCTGCCCCCACAAGGGCAGTGCACCGGGTGCTTGACGGATGTAGTCGGGCGGGTGCTGGTCGTGGTGGTCAGGGAAATACGCTATGTGCCACCCTAGCGCCTGCAGGCGTTGCACTTGTGCCTGCGAGGGCCACCACGAGTACACGGGCCGGTTGGCGTAAAACATGGCCGTAATTTCGTCGCCGCCCAGCGCATTGAACACGACGTAGCCGGCCGGCACGTCCCGGTCGAGCTGGCGGTAGATAACAGCATTGTTCAGGCGGGCGGCCCGGCCCGCCGTAGGCCAGAACGGGTGGTCGACGCCTTCGTCCAAGTGGTTGCTGTATACCTCGGCCGGCCGCAGGCTGAATAGCACCACGGTAGCGCCCAAGAGCACGGCGCCCGCTATGCCGGCTTTGGAGGGCGCCTGGCGCAGCCACTGCCAAGCGGCAGCCACCGGCAAAGCTGCCAGTAGCAACAGTACTGAGCTTACGACATAGGTGTAGGAATACATTTTAGTGGCGGCCAGCGAAAACAGGGTGTACACCGCCAGCACTGCCACCAGCAGGGGCAGCAGCCGTAGCAGCCAGCCTCGGTAGGCAGCTATTGCAAAGCCCAGCAGCATCAGGCCCAGTAGCACCCAGCCGTAATGAAGCGGCAGTAAGTTCAGGTGGTAGTACCACGCCGCGCTGTGGCCCTCGAGGGCTTCGCCGAAGTGGCGAGAGTTGTAGGCGCGCTCGTAGCTGCTTTCGAGCGGAAAGCGCCACGCTGTGTAAAGCTGCCAGGGCAGCGCGACGACAACCGTTATCAGCAGCGCCGCGCCCAGGCGCAGGTATTCGCTCACGCGCCGGGGCTGCTCCAACACAATTGCCGTGCCCCAGCTGGCGTAGACCAACAGCCCAACCAGCCATTTGCACAGCACGCTGGCTCCAGCCAGCACACCCACCAGCACCAGCCACTTCGTGGGGTGGCGGCTGGTGCGGTACTCGTAGTAGGCCCACAGGCTGGCCGTGATGTACACGCCAAAGGCGACGTCGTTGTGGTCCATGCCGATGAGGCCGCTCGTTTGTTCCAACTGGTAGTGGGCAACTGCCAAGAGCAAGGCCAGCGCGTACCCCGTGTCGGCGTTAAACAATAAGCGTCCTATTCGGTAAGCAGGATACAGCACCAGGGTTCCCAGCACTACGCTGGGTAGCCGGAGCGCCAGCTCGTTTGTACCAAATACGGCCATGCTCAGTGCCATTTGCCACATAAACAGGGGCTGCTTGTGCAGCCAGATGTGATTGCAGCACCACGCCTGGTAGTCGTATGGCAACAGTTGGTCGAGCCTGAGCATGGGCGCCAAGGGGTGGCTCATCAAGTGCTTCGCTACTAAAGCGTGGTAGCGCTCATCCCAGTCGTGCAGAAAAGGGTCGAGGGCGGCCATCAGCAGCCGCAGCAAGAACGACGCCCCCATCAGGGTGACCAAGGCACTGCCTATGCGGCGGCGATACCATAGCCACAGGCTGGCCGTTAGCAACAGGCCCGCGCCGGATAACAGGAGCAGATTTAGCGTGTTCATTGATAGTAAAGGCGGTGGGTGCCGTTGCCACCGCTCAGCCGCTGAGGCAGGATGGCCTTCATTTGCTGTGCAGGCCCGTGGGCAATCCGTCGCAAAGCTACGCCCGGCCGCTGTGCGGAACGAAACGACTGCGGGCGATTCGCAAACGCTGGTTTAGGAGTCGGCATCCCCGGTGAAAGAGCAGTTGCTTTGGAAGCTGATTTCGCTTTTATCAAAGCCGTCTTTTCTTGTCAATCAATGGTTACACCCCCGGCGGTACTGGCTAGGGCTAGTCGGTGTAGGTGTGGTGGCCGTTGCGTGCACGGCTCTGTTGCTCTGGCCCTTGTTGGCCGCGCCCGACAACCCCTCGATTACGTCCCGGGTGATGCCTTACAAGGTTGCTGTGCGGCTGGCCAAATGCTTCGGCAGAGCGAGGTGGAGGCAGCGGTTCGATACGGGCGCAATGCGGGAATGGAAGACGGGGGCACACCGTAGTTGGGACGGGGGCGGCCGTGGCGAAAAGGGAGTAGAACCAGTGCGGCAGGCATTTTTTTGACAAAAAACTTACTGTCACGGGGGCCGGCTGGGCCCCCAAAGCACTGACTGAATTGGGCGAGGAGTTGTAAATTGCAGCGAGCTATTTATGCCCAAACGAATACCAATTTCTGATTCCCGGACACAAACCAGCGCCTAACAGCCGGTTTTCATGTTTCCGGTCCCGGCCGCAAGCCAATTGCGCAGCTACACAACGAGTCTTTATGCTAAGAATATCAGAATGGAACAGCCAAGTGGTGGCTGGTGATGATACCTACCAAACGACGGCTTACGACATGAGGCTGAGGCTCGTGCTGAGCGACAAACGCGTTGCGTGGCTATTGTCCGCCATTTTGCTTGGGGTGTCGGTGCTGGTCGCGTTTCTAACCAAAAGCACGTACGACAGCGGCGACAGCATCCACCACTACCTGTTCGCCAAATCCGTCCTGCAACACCCCGAAAACCTGCTCGACTCCTGGGCCAAGCCCGTGTTTACACTGCTGGCCGCGCTGCCCGCGCAAAGCGGGTTCCTGGGCATGAAGCTTTACCAGTGCGTCGTGGTGGCCGTGTCGGCACAGTCGGCTTACGTGGTGGCGCGGCGGCTGCGGCTGCCGTGGCCAGCCCTGGCCGTGCTGTTTTGCTACGGAGCGCCCGACTATTTCCGCATTCAGTATTCGGGGCTCACGGAGCCCACGTTTGGGCTGTTGCTGATTGGGGCGGTTGCGCTGGCGGTTACCAACCGGCCGGTCTGGTCGGCGGCCTTGCTCTCTTTTTTGCCGTTTGCACGTTCCGAAGGAGCCATGTTTCTGGCCATTTGGATGGTGTACCTCGTCTGGGGCCGCCACTGGCGGGCCTTGCCGTTTTTGCTGTTGGGCTACGTGGTATACAGCTTCGTGGGTGGGTTGATGCTGGGTGATTTTACGTGGATATTCACCAAGAACCCCTACGGCTTTCACTCGCAATACGGCCACGGCTTGTGGAGCCGCTTTGTGGAGAACCTGCCGACGCTGCTGGGCTGGCCAATACTGCTTTTCTCGATAGTGGGCGGCTTGCGGATGCTGTGGCGGGCCACCCGCCCTGCTGAGTGGCGACAGCCGTCATTCCGGGCCGAGCTGCTGCTCATTTACGGCAGCATTGTGGCGTTTATCTTCATCCAATCGGCCTTTTGGGCCTTGGGATTGTTTGGCTCTTTCGGCATGACGCGCGTGCTGACGGTGCTTACGCCCTTGTTTGCCGTGGCGGCGCTGGGCGGGCTGGCGTGGCTAAGCCAGCTGGGGCGTACCGCGCGCACGCGCAATTTGATTGCAACCGCTGGTGTAGCGGCCGTCGTGTTCCTACTCTTTACCCACGACATCAACTACTGGGCCGAAAGCGGCATCAACGTGGGTGGAAGGAGCACGTTGCACTGGCGCCGCGATTTCCAGCCAGCGCCGGATATGGTGCTGGCCGACCGCGGCGCCAATTGGCTGAAGCGCTATAACACCGGCTACAGGTGGCACCCCGTTGCGTACACGCACCCCTATTTTGCGGTGCCCATGGACGTGGACATGTTCGATAGCACGGCTTCGCCTCCCCTCACCAGAGACTGGGCCCCGTACTTAGACGGCGTGCCCATGGGCACCTATGTATATTGGGACAGCTGGTTTTGCCCCGTCGAGGCGCATTTGCCGCTCGATATGCTGCAGAAGGACGGCCGATTCAAGCAGCTCTGGAGAGACTCTATTCCGGTTGACGCTTCAAGACCAACCGGGGACCAGTTTCGAGCTGTGCTTTTTGAAAAGGTGAAAGCCGATAAATAGCAGATAGCCGTGCCATTCAACCGTTCGGCCCGATAAAACGCTCTACTTACCAGCGTTTCATCGGGCCGAACGGTTGAATGGCACGGCTATGCACAGAAACCAAACTGGGAATAAGGCTTTGGTTTCTGCTGCCCACACTTGGCTTTAGCGTGAGGCAGGCCCAGGGGTGGGTTGGCCCTTCGGAAACCACTCGTAGAGCGACTGGCTGCCTTGGTGGGCGATGCGCACCATGTGCTGCTCCTGGATGAACGCCGGCGCGCGTTCAAACACCGCCCGCATGGTGGGCCGGTCGCGGAGCATGTCGCGGTAGTAGTTGTTGCGTCCGTCGTAGTACGCCGTGTCCAGGTACACCAGAATGGGCCGCTGGTCGAGGCGTTCCAGCAGGGCCGGCGAAGGGCCGCCGGGCTGGAAAACGGAGTACAGCGCTTCGGCCTGGCCGGTGATGGCGCGGGCAGCCTTGTGCGCCATCAGTGGCAGCCCCGACACCATCGAGAGCTGGTAGGTGGTGTTGCAGAGCGGGTCGTCGGGGTCTAGGTTGAGGTTGGTGGGTTCGTCGCTCCAGTCGGTGCCTACATGGTAGAAGGGGATGGGCAAAATGGCCTGGTACCGGCCCTTGGCGGGCCAGCCCAGCAACGTCCGCACCGGCGAGTCGTCGCTGGTGCGCAGCAGGTTGGGGGCCTGGGCCTGCGTGCGGTAGAAGTGGGTGGCATTCACCGTATCTACCACCAGCAGGGCCACCAGCACCAGCAGCGCCCAGCGCAGCCGCGGAATGAAGCGCCACCGGGCCACGTACCAGCTGAAGCACAGCACCACCGCCCACCAGAACGGCCAGATGAACCGGCCCAGCGCCCGGAACTGCGTCACGCGGTCCGTCACCTTGTGCAGCCAGCGGAACACGTTCAGGTAGTTGTGCAGCACGTAATTGCCATTGTCGAGGTCGATGTTTTCGCCCAGCGCGATGAAAGCCATGGGCACGCAGGCCAGCAGCAGGCATTGCAGGAAGCCCTCCGTGGCATCGGCCGAAGGCTGGGGCAGGCGGGCCTCGGCCGGCAGCCGCTTTAGCAAGAGCAGCACGCCCACCAGCAACAGCCCAAACAGCACGAAGCTGGTGAGGTAGGCCGACGACTCGTAGGGCACGCCCGAAGTGCGCTCCAGCGGAAACTGGACCTTATTGTAGACGTAGCCCTTAAACAGGGCGGTGAACTGAAAGCGCCATTCTATCCAGTCGTAGCCGTTGCTGCCCACGGGCCGCTCGTGAATGCGCGGGTCCAGCGCCTGCAGCAGGCCCCAAGTGAGGGCCACCGCGCCCACGGCCACGCCCGCCATGCCCAGCAGCAGCGGGCGCCACGGGCGCCCGGCGCGCACGCTCTGGTAAAGCAGCACCAGCACGAAGAAGCCCATCGTGCCCAGCATAAGCGCCAGGTAGTAGAAGTGAATCCAGGCGGCCAGCACGATGCCCACCAGCAGCACCACAAACTGCCGGGCCAGCGGCGCGCCGGCGCGCCAGGCGGCGTACAGCACTTGCAAGCGCCACAGTACAAACAGAATAGCTGGCGTGTATGTCAGGTTCATATGGCCCACGTTCAGGCGCACAGCCTGCGGGTTGAGCCAAGGCAGGGCCACGCTCAGCAGCACCACAAACCAGGCCGGCAAGCCCAACCGGTGCAGCATCAGCACCAGCAGCCCGGTGCTGATAACGAGGCTGGAGAGGATAAAAAGGTCGTAGATGTAGAGGCCGTAGGGGGCCAGCGCGGGCACCGCCTGCACCAGCGCGTGCAGCGGCGCCACCACAATAGGCGCGCTGTCGGTGTAATACATATACTCGCCAAACGGGTAATTGTGCCCGCGCACCAGCATGCCGTCGCCCATGGGCTGCTGCAAAAAAGTGGCAATGGAAAAGTAGGACTTGGTGCCGTCGTAGTGGTCAGAAGTGAGGTACTTCCCCGGGTTGAACAGCAGCAGCGAATAGGTGAGCCCCAGCACAAGTGCCTGCAGAAGCACGGCCGTCAATCCAACCTTGCGTAACGAAAAGGAGGCGTTATCGACTTTCCGAAACGCGGATAGAATGGTGGCTTTCATGAAAAAAAGGATGGGGCAGACGCAAACAGCCCGCAAGTTAGAACAGCCCTTGCGAATGGTTGAGGGGCCAAAAAACGTAGCAGCCCGGGGGCAGCCGCTTCCAGCCAGCTCCAACCTGCGCTTGCGTGCACAAACGCCGCTGGCGCTGGTTCCGCGCCGTTAGTTAGAAGGCTGCCCGCTCTTTGGGGCTGCTCCGGGCTGGGCCAGCGCCTGGCGCGTGCGGCGCAGCGCCTCGTCGTAGGCCCCGCGGGCGGCGCGGCGCCGGAGCTGATGCAGCTCCCGAAACCCGTCGAGGCCGCTGAACAGGCCCACTTTGCTACCGGCGGCGTCGTTCCAGCGCACGGGCCGCTCCAGCAGGCGCAGGCCGGCCTGGTGGGCGAGGTAAATCAGCTCCACGTCGAAACCGAACCGGTCGAGCACCGCGCCTTCAATCACGGGCCGGCAGACGGCCAGGCGGAATGCCTTGAAGCCGCACTGCGTGTCGGCGTAGGGCAGGCCGGTGGCCCACTGCATAATTTGGTTGAAGACCCGGCCGCTGTATTCGCGCAGCCAGGGCTGGTGCACGCCAATGAGGCTGCGGTCGAGAGCCCGCGAGCCAAACACCACGTCGTAGTGCCCGTCCAGAATGGGGTCGACCACCTTGTGCAACTCCTCAATGGGCGTCGAGAGGTCGGCGTCGGAAAACAGGGCCACGGTGCCGGCGGCGGCCAGCAGGCCCTGGCGCACGGCGTAGCCCTTGCCCCGGTTGGCGGGGTAGCTGATGAGGCGGGTGGCAATGGGGCCGGGGTGGGCGGCGAAGTAGCCCTCCACAATGCGGCCGGTGTCGTCCGTCGAGCCGTCGCTCACCACTATCAACTCGCTGCTGAACGGCTGCGCGTGCAGGTAAACCAGCACCTGTTCGATGGTGCGGCCCACCCGTGCGGCTTCGTTGTAGGCCGGAATGATGACGGAGAGAACGGGCAAGCGAGATGAAAAAAGCGAAACCAAAAGCGCACCGCCCAAGACAAAGCAGCGCTACAAAGCTAGCGACTGCCCGTGCTTTTTCCTTGTTCCTTTTTTGCAAAACGCGTAGGGCTGCACAGCTCCCCAAGCCTGCCCAACGAGGCATTATCAGCGTACTTACCGGCCGGTGAGAAGCTGCGTTTTAGAATGCTGAAAAGGCAGTGCGCACCGTTATGGCCCGGGGCTGGGTATTTTTGGAGCCCGGCCCGGCGCGGCCCAGGAGCAGCGCATCGGGCGCCTGCCCTTATTATGGCCGTTCGCGGCCGGCATACTGCATTTATTCGCGTGGAGCTATCCGTCGTCATTCCCCTCTACAATGAGGAAGCCAACCTGGGCGAGTTGTACCAGCGCCTGCTGCGCGTGCTGGAACCCCTGGCCCTGCCCGGCGGCTTCGAGCTGGTGTTCGTCAACGACGGCTCGCGCGACCACACGCTGCCCCTGCTGCTGGCCCTGGCCGCCCGCGACATGCGGGTGCGCTACATCGACCTGAGCCGCAACTTCGGCCACCAGATTGCCGTGACCGCTGGCCTGGACCGGGCCACGGGCGCGGCCGTTGTCATCATCGACGCCGACCTGCAGGACCCGCCCGAGCTCATTCCGCTCCTGCGCGACAAGCTGCGCGAAGGACATGACGTAGTGTATGCCAAGCGGCGCTCGCGCCAGGGCGACAGCGCCGCCAAGCGCCTCACGGCTCGCCTGTTTTACCGGCTGCTGGCACGCATCACGCACGTTTCCATCCCGGTCGATACCGGCGACTTTCGCATCGTTTCGCGCAAGGTGGTGGAGGGGCTGCGCCAGATGCCGGAGCAGAACAAGTTCATCCGCGGCCAGATTTCCTGGATGGGCTACCGCCAAACATTCATCGAGTACGACCGCGCCGAGCGGGCCGGCGGCGCCACCGGCTACACCTACCGCAAGATGATGCGCCTGGCCCTCGACGGCATCACCGCCTTCTCCGACGTGCCGCTGAAGGTGGCCACCATTAGTGGGTTTTTAGTGTCGGGCATTGCTTTTCTGGTGGCGCTCTACACGCTGTATGCCCGCTTCATCACCCGCGACTACCAGCCGGGCTGGGCCTCGCTCATGCTGAGCATTCTGTTTTTGGGCGGCGTGCAGCTGATTTCGGTGGGAATCATCGGCGAGTACATCGCCCGGCTGTCGGCCAATGTGCGCCAGCGCCCACTGTATTTGATTTCGGACACAAACATGCCGCCGGATTTGCCGCTGGTAAAGTAGCGTCGGCGGCGTCAGTGTACGCGGGTTGTTAGCTTTGCTCACCCACTCCCCTCGCTTATGCTGCGCATCCAGAATTACATCAACGGCCAGCTGGTAGCCCCGCAGGCCGGCCGCTACCTCGACAACGTGGAGCCCGCCACCGGCCAGGTCTACGGCCAGATTCCCGACTCCGGCCCCGAAGACGTGGCCGCCGCCGTGGACGCCGCCGAAGCCGCCCTGCCCGCCTGGCGCGCCCTGCCCGCCGAAGACCGGGGCCGCCTGCTGGTGCGCATCGCCGACTTCATTGACGCCAACCTGGAGCGTCTGGCCCGCGCCGAAAGCCAGGACAACGGCAAGCCGCTCAGCCTAGCCCGGGTGATGGACATTCCGCGGGCCGCCAGCAACTTTCACTTCTTCGGCACCGCCGCGGGCCACTTCGCCACCGAAGCCCACGTGCAGGAGGGCGTGGCCGTGAACTATACCGTGCGCCACCCCGTGGGCGTGGTGGGCTGCATCTCGCCCTGGAATCTACCGCTCTATCTCTTCTCCTGGAAAATAGCGCCGGCCCTGGCCGTGGGCTGCTGCGTGGTTGCCAAGCCGTCGGAAATCACCCCCGCTACGGCTTTCTTACTAAGCGAGCTGTGCATCGAAGCGGGCCTGCCCGCGGGCGTGCTCAACATCGTGCACGGCAACGGGCCAAATTGCGGGCAAGCCATTGTGGAGCATCCGGGTATCAAGGCCATCAGCTTCACGGGCGGCACGGCCACCGGGCGGCACCTGGCGGCCACGGCTGCGCCCATGTTCAAAAAGCTCAGTCTGGAACTAGGCGGTAAGAACCCCAACATCGTTTTCGCCGACTGCGACCTGGCCGCGGCCGTAGCCACCAGCATCCGCAGCAGCTTCGCCAACCAGGGCCAGATTTGCCTCTGCGGCTCCCGCATTTTCGTGGAGCGGCCCATCTACGAGGCTTTCAAAACCGAGTTTCTGAAGCAGCTCAAGGACCAGCGCATCGGCGACCCCCTCGAAGCTGACACCAAGCAGGGCGCCCTGGTCAGCGAAGCGCATCTAAACAAGGTGCTGGCCTATATCCAGCTGGCACACGAGGAAGGCGGCACGCTGCTGGCCGGTGGCCACCGCGCCACGGTGCCCGGCCGCTGCGAAAACGGCTACTTCCTGGAGCCCACCGTGTTTGAAAACCTGCCTTACGACTGCCGGGTGAACCAGGAGGAGATTTTCGGCCCCGTCGTCACCCTCACGCCCTTCGACACCGACGAGGAAGCCCTGCTGATGGCCAACAGCACCGACTACGGCCTCTCGGCCACCCTCTGGACGCGCGACCTGCAGCGCGCGCACCGCGTGGCCCACCAACTGCACTCCGGCATCGTGTGGGTGAATACCTGGCTGCACCGTGACCTGCGCACGCCCTTCGGCGGCATGAAAAACTCCGGCGTGGGCCGCGAAGGCGGGCTAGAGGCTTTGCGTTTCTTCACCGAAGCGCAGAACGTGTGCGTGAAGCTGTGAACCCCCTGAGCGCCCGGGTCAGCTTTGGTGAGAAAGCATTGCGTTTCGCGGCTGCGGGTGTTCTCGTGCTGTTTCTTCACTTTTGCCTGACCGCGTTTGCCGGTTGGGTACAGGAGCAAACCGTCCCGCCGAATATTTCACCAGATGCTGGCCAGAATTGGATGCAAAGGCATTACGTGCCGGCTTATCCCAACTATTCGGCTTTCTATGCCGCAGGCATTCTGCTGGCTGGAAATATCATCACTGCCATTGGGTTTTATCTACTCGGCAGAACCCCACGGGTTCCGGAGCTTTTAGCAGTAGCCATATCGTGGGCTTTGGCTGGTTTCTGTGAGCTCGTGTACCTGTTTCTTATGTTGGCTTTCAATACGCCTTAAAGAACGCACGCTAAGACACTCCAACGCCCGCATACACCTCCGCCAGCGGCACTTGGCAGGCTATGCTGCTGAGGTCCAGCACAGCGCTGGGTCGCGGGTTTCGGTCAGCACCCAGCGGCCCAGCTCATCCTGCGAATACAGCTCGGCGTGCACGGTCTGCGCGTCCATAATGAGGTATTGCCGCAGGATGGGAATCTGGCGGTAGTACATGAACTTCTCCCAGGTCGTTATTAGCTGTAGAGGGCGAAAGCACTTTCACCAGCAGCGTGGGGTTGAGCAGCGTATCAAACTTTTTCTCTCTTTGTTGAACTCCGGCTGGCCGCATACCACGGTCAAATCGGGGTAAACGTAGGCGCTGCCGCTCAGAATCTGGAGCCGCTGGTCGCTGCCTACGGCCGAGCAGTTTTTACCGCGCAACTGGCTGCCGATTTCGACCGTGAGGTTGGTACAAATGCGGTTATGGGCATAGCTGGCCCCGGCCATAGCCCGAATGACGCCTTCAAAGTATTCGTGCTTGCATTCGGCCTCGCGTTCCATGCGCAGGTAATCTTCGGCTGAGACGTAGTTGGTCGGGTCAGTTTGGAACGCGGGCAGTGCCGTGAGGCAGTCGGATTGAGGGAATTACCCAAAAGTACGAACCCAACCCCGCCCCGGGCTTACCTTTGCCGGGCCAAACTCCTTGCCTGCCCGCATGCCGCACGCTACGCCCGATTACTACGCCCATCCCACCGCCGTCCTCGACGAGGGCTGCCAGATAGGCCGGGGTAGCCGCGTGTGGCATTTCTGCCACATCAGCGCGGGGGCCGACATTGGCGAAGATTGCAACCTGGGCCAGAACGTTTTCGTAGCCGACGGCGTAGTGCTGGGCCGCAACGTGAAGGTGCAAAATAACGTGAGTCTCTACGGCGGTGTCATCTGCGAAGACGACGTGTTTCTGGGCCCCTCTGTGGTGTTCACCAACGTGAAAAATCCGCGCAGTGCCGTGCCCCGCAAGGGCGCTGGCCAGTACCAGACCACCTACCTGGAGCAGGGCGTCACCATTGGGGCCAATGCCACCATTGTGTGCGGCACCCGGCTGGGGCGCTACGCCTTTGTGGGCGCGGGCAGTGTGGTCACGCACGACGTACCGGCCTATGCCCTCGTATACGGCGCGCCCGCCCGGCCGCAGGGCTGGATGAGCGCCTTCGGGCACCGCCTCCAGTTCGACGCCGACCGCCGGGCCACCTGCCCCGAAAGCGGCGAACAATACGAGCTTAGCGCCGACGAACAATCGGTGCGCCCGCTCGCCAAAACCGAAAAACGAACCTCGAAAATCTAACTACGTGTACGACGAACTATTGCGCAAAGAGGCCACCCTGGCCGTTATCGGCCTCGGCTACGTGGGCTTGCCCATTGCCCTCGAATTCGCCAAGAAGCTGAAGGTCATTGGCTTCGACATCAATGCCGGCCGCGTGGCCCAGATGAAGCAAGGCATCGACCCCAGCGGCGAACTCAACAAGGAAGCCTTCGAGGGCTGCGACATTACCTTCACCGACTCGCTGGAGGTGCTGCGCCAGGCCCAGTTCTACATCGTGGCCGTGCCCACGCCCATCGACGAGCACGCCATGCCCGACCTCAAGCCGCTGCTCGGCGCGTCGTCGTCGGTGGGCAAGGTGCTGAAAAAGGGCGACTACGTGGTGTTCGAGAGCACCGTGTACCCCGGCTGCACCGAGGAAGACTGCATTCCGGTGATGGAGCGCCTGTCGGGCCTCAAATTCCCGCACGATTTCAAGGTGGGCTACTCGCCCGAGCGCATCAACCCCGGCGACAAAGAGCACACCCTCACGAGCATTGTGAAAGTGGTGGCTGGTTGCGACGAGGAAAGCCTCGATGTGATTGCCAAAGTATACGAGCTAGTGGTGCAGGCCGGCGTGCACCGCGCCAGCAGCATCCGGGTGGCCGAAGCCGCCAAAATCATCGAAAACACCCAGCGCGACGTTAACATCGCCCTGATGAATGAACTGTCGATGATTTTCGACCGCATGAGCATCAACACCTACGAGGTGCTGGAAGCCGCCGGTACCAAGTGGAACTTCCTCAAGTTCAGTCCCGGTCTGGTGGGCGGCCACTGCATCGGTGTGGACCCCTACTACCTGACCTACAAGGCGAAGGAGTTGGGCTACGACGCCAAGGTGATTTTGAGCGGCCGCACCACCAACGACAACATGGGGGCCTACATCGCCCGCAAAACGGTGCAGATGATGATTAAGAAGGGCAAGGACGTAGCCAAAAGCCGCGTGCTGGTAATGGGCGCCACCTTCAAGGAAAACGTGGAAGACATCCGCAACTCGAAAGTGGCCGACGTGATTCAGGAGCTGAAAAACTTCTCGGTCAACGTCGACATCATCGACCCGCACGCCGACTCCAACGAATTGCACCACGAGTACGGCTTCCGCCTGACGCACAACGACGACGTGCGCAAAGACTACGACGCCGTGATTGTGGCTGTGAGCCACACGCCCTACGCCGAAAAGGATGAAGCCTACTTCAAATCCATCACCTCCGACAACGCCGTGCTGGTCGACATCAAAGGCCTGTACCGCGGCAAGATGAAGGACCTGCAGTACTGGAGCCTCTGATTCAATGAGCGAATGAGCGAATGGCTGAATGACGCACTTATTTAAGCCAGTCAACCATTCGCCCATTCACCCATTCACCCATTGACTATGAAGATTCTCGTGACCGGCGGTGCCGGGTATATCGGCTCCCACGCGGTGGTGGAGTTGGCGCAGGCTGGCTTCCAGCCCGTTATCGTCGACGATTTCAGCAACTCGCAGGAGTCGGCCGTGGCGGGCATTGAGGCCATTCTGGGTACGAAGGTGCCCGTGCACCGCATCGACTGCGGCGATGCGGCTGCCCTGCGCCAGGTGTTCGAAACCGAAAAAGATATTAAGGGCGTTATCCACTTTGCCGCATTTAAGGCAGTGGGAGAGTCGGTGCAGAAGCCGCTGGCTTACTTCCAGAACAACGTGGGCTCGCTGCTGACGCTGCTGGAGGTGATGAAAGAAAAGGGTGTTGAAAACCTGGTGTTCTCGTCCTCGTGCACCGTGTACGGCATTCCTGATGCACTGCCCGTGACGGAGGCCACGCCCACCAAGCCGGCTTCCTCGCCCTACGGCCGCACCAAGCAGATGTGCGAAGACATTGTGCACGATGTAGCCGGTGCGCCCGACAACCAGATTCGCACCATTCTCCTGCGCTACTTCAACCCGATTGGGGCCCACCCCTCGGCCAAGATTGGCGAGCTTCCGCTGGGTGTACCCAACAACCTGGTGCCCTTCATCACCCAGACGGCGGCTGGCATCCGCGAGAAGCTGACCATCTACGGCAACGACTACGACACGCCCGACGGCACCAACATCCGCGACTACATCCACGTGGTGGATTTGGCCAAGGCCCACGTGGTGGCCGTGCAGCGCCTGCTCGACCGCAAGGCCACCGATACCGTGGAAACCTTCAACGTGGGCACTGGCCACGGCAACTCGGTGCTGGAAGTGGTGCAGGCCTTCGAGCAAGCCAGCGGCCAGAAGCTGAACTACAGCATCGGCCCGCGCCGCCCCGGCGACGTGCCCGCCATCTATGCCGATGCCACCAAGGCCGAGCAGGTGCTGGGCTTCAAAACCGAAACTTCGCTGGCCGATGCATTGGCCAGCGCCTGGAAGTGGCAGCAAACTTTGGCGAAGTAAACACGAAAAGAACGTCATGCTGAGCGCAGTCGAAGCATCTCTACTGCGAGAGTAACTAATTGCGTTGCGCGAGAGAGATGCTTCGACTGCGCTCAGCATGACCAACCATCCAAACACATGAAAATCCTCATCACCGGCGGCGCCGGCTTCATCGGCTCCCACGTTGTTCGGCTGTTCGTTACAAAGTACCCCGAATACCAGATTCTCAACCTGGATGCGCTGACCTACGCCGGCAACCTGGAGAACCTGCGCGACATCGAAAACGCCGCGAACTACAAGTTCATCAAAGGCGACATTGCCGACCAGAACTTCATCGACCAGCTGTTTGCCCACGAGGAGCCCGACGCGGTGATTCACCTCGCGGCCGAAAGCCACGTGGACCGCAGCATCACCGACCCCATGGCGTTTGTAAAAACCAACGTCATCGGCACCGTGAATTTGCTGAACGCGGCGCGTCATTTGTGGCAGCCCAAGGGCTACGAGGGCCATGTGTTCTACCACGTGAGCACCGACGAGGTGTACGGTTCGCTGGACTTCGGCCCCGAGATGTTCACGGAAGAAACTGCCTACGACCCCCGCTCGCCCTACTCGGCTTCTAAGGCTTCGTCGGACCACTTTGTGCGCGCCTGGCACCACACCTACGGCCTGCCCATCAAGCTGAGCAACTGCTCGAACAATTACGGCCCCAACCACTTCCCTGAGAAGCTCATTCCGCTGGCCATCCACCGCCTGCGCACCGGCCAGCCGGTGCCGGTGTATGGCAAGGGCGAAAACGTGCGCGACTGGCTTTTTGTGAAGGACCATGCCACGGCCATCGACGCGGTGTTTCACAAGGGCAAAAACGGCGATACCTACAACATCGGCGGCGTGAATGAGTGGCAGAACCTCAAGCTCATCGAGTTGCTCTGCGACGTGGTAGACCAGAAAACCGGCCAGGAAGTGGGCACCTCGCGCAAGCTCATCAAGTTCGTGACGGACCGCGCGGGCCACGACATGCGCTATGCCATCGACTCTTCGAAAATCATGAACGAGCTGGGCTGGAAGCCGAG
Source organism: Hymenobacter properus (assembly GCF_015694735.1). Lineage (GTDB taxonomy): Bacteria > Bacteroidota > Bacteroidia > Cytophagales > Hymenobacteraceae > Hymenobacter > Hymenobacter properus. The sequence continues at coordinate 905,593 of NZ_JADQDP010000003.1, forward strand.
CGTGACCTTCGAGCAGGGCCTGGCCCAGACTGTAGACTGGTACCTCGCCAACGAAGAGTGGCTGAACAGCGTAACGAGCGGCGCTTACCAAGAGTACAACGCCAAGCAGTACGCGGGGCGGTAGCGCAGCGCTTCAGTTAAGAGTTAAAAGTTAGGAGTTAAGAGTTGTTGCTTAGGCCACTCAAGCTGCCAGGACTCAACTCTTAACTCCTAACTTTTTACTCTTAATTCAACGAAGTGTACGAATCCCCCTTCCATGAGCGGCCGCTCGACAACCTGACTTTCCTCGTAACCGGCGGCGCGGGCTTCATCGGCTCCAACATCGTGGAGTATTTGCTGAAATACGGCGTCAAGAAAGTGCGGACGCTGGACAACTACTCCAACGGCTTCCGCAAAAACCTGGCGCTGTTTGCCGGTGATGACCGGCTTGAAATCCTGGACGGCGACATCCGGGACGCTGCCGTATGCGCCAACGCCTGCGAGGGCGTGGACGTGGTGCTACACGAGGCCGCCCTGGGCTCGGTGCCGCGCTCCATCAAAGACCCCGTATTGACCAACGACGTTAACGTAGGCGGCTTCGTGCAGATGCTGACGGCCGCAAAAAATGCGGGCGTGAAGCGTTTTGTGTACGCGGCCAGCAGTTCGACCTACGGCGACCACCCCGGCCTGCCCAAGGTGGAAGACCGCATCGGCAAGCCCCTCTCGCCCTATGCCGTGACCAAATACGCCAACGAGCTCTACGCCGACGTGTTTGCCCGCACCTACGGCATGGAAATCATTGGCCTGCGCTACTTCAACATCTTCGGCCCGCGCCAGGACCCGGGCGGAGCCTACGCGGCCGTGATTCCGCTGTTCATCGATGCCATTCTGCGCAACGAGGCACCCACGCTCAACGGCGACGGCGGCCAAACCCGCGACTTCACCTTCGTGGAGAATTGCGTGGAAGCTAACATCCGCGCTGCGCTGGTGGAGAACCCTGAGGCTTTGGGCCAGGTCTACAACATCGCCGTGGGCGACCGCACCTCACTGGTGCAGATGTACGACATCCTGCGCGAGGAAGCAGGCTCCGATTTGGCGCCGAAGTTTGGCCCTGACCGTGCCGGCGACATTCGCGACTCACTGGCTGATATTTCCAAAGCGCGTAACCTGCTGGGCTACAACCCGCAGGTGCGCATCCGCGAAGGGCTGCGGAAGACGCTGGAGTGGTTCAAGGCCAACCAGAGCTTCATTCAGGAAAGAAATTAGTCCGAACATCATGCAGAGCGCCGCGAAGCATCTCGCGTGCCGCAGTAAATCAAACCGTTGAATCACCATTGCACGCGAGATGCTTCGCGGCGCTCTGCATGACGTTTTAGTACTTCAACCCATGAAAGGCATTATCCTCGCCGGCGGCTCCGGCACCCGCTTGCACCCGCTCACGCTGGCCGTTTCGAAGCAGCTCATGCCTGTTTACGACAAGCCGATGATTTACTACCCGCTGTCGATTCTGTTGTCGGCCGGCATCCGGGAAGTGCTCATCATCACCACGCCGCACGACCAGGCCCAGTTCAAGAAGCTGCTGGGTGACGGCAAAAACCTAGGCTGCGATTTCCAGTACGTAGTGCAGGAGGTACCCAACGGTCTTGCCCAGGCCTTCGTGCTGGGTGCCGATTTCATCGGCAAGGACAAGGTGGCGCTGGTGCTTGGCGACAACATTTTCTACGGCGCCGGCCTCTCGGAGCTGCTGAAGGCCAACAATGACCCCCAGGGCGGCGTGGTGTTTGCTTACCACGTGCACGACCCCGAGCGCTACGGCGTGGTGGAGTTCGACGAGAACAAGAAGGCCCTTAGCATTGAAGAAAAGCCGGCCCAGCCTAAGAGCAACTACGCCGTGCCTGGCCTGTATTTCTACGACAACGACGTGGTAGAAATCGCCAAAAACCTGGAGATGAGCCCGCGCGGCGAGTACGAAATCACCGACGTGAACAAGGAGTACCTGCGCCGCGGCACGCTGAAAGTGGGCATCCTGGGCCGCGGCACGGCTTGGCTCGACACCGGCACCTTCGAGAGCCTGATGCAGGCTGGCGAATTTGTGAAGGTGATTGAGCAGCGCCAGGGCCTGAAAGTGGGCTCCATTGAAGAAGCTGCCTACCGTCAGGGCTTCATCAATGCCGACCAGCTCCGCGCCATTGCCGCCCCGCTGCGCAAGAGCGGCTACGGCGACTACCTCATGCACCTGCCTGAGCAGCTGATGCTGGAGGAGTAGTAGGGAGGGGCGTCGTCTGTCATTGCGAGCAGAACGCAGTGAAGCGCGGCAATCCGTCCTGTCAACACCAGACACGTACTTTTACCACAAAGCCCCGGCACTGCGAAGTACCGGGGCTTTTTAATTGGCTTCATCACAACTCAGGGCTGGTCGCGCATGGGTGTCTGTCATTGCCACGGCCTGCGGCCTCGCAATGACAGACACCCTCCCGGCTGTCCGACACCTTACTCGTCCAGATACTGGTGCACGAACTTGATGGCCATGCTGCCTTCGCCCACGGCGGAGGCCACGCGGGCCATGGCGCCGGCTCGGCTGTCGCCGGCCGAGAAGATACCGGGCACGCAGGTTTCGAGCAGGTAAGGCTCGCGGGTTTTTTTCCACGATTGGGCGTAGCGCGGGTCGGCCACCAGGTCGCGGCCGGTGAGGACGTAGCCTTTGCCGTCGCATAGGACCTGGTCGCACACCCATTCGGTGCTGGGCTTGGCCCCGATGAAGACGAACAGGGCCCGGGCCGGGCGCTTTTCTACCGTGCCATTAATGTCGACCATCACGGCTTCGAGGTGGTCCTGCCCGCACACTTCCTTGATTTGCGAGAAGGGCATGAGGACGATGTTAGGGGTGTTGCGGATTTGCTCGATGAGGTAGGCCGACATGCTGGCGGCCAGGTTGGCCCCGCGGATGACGATGTAGACGTTGCGCGCGTAGGTGGCCAAATACATGGCCGCTTGGCCGGCCGAGTTGCCGCCGCCCACGATGTACACGTCCTGCTCGTCGCAGCTGCGGGCCTCGGTGCGGGCCGCGCCGTAGTACACGCCTGCGCCGCTGAGGCGGTCCATGCCCGGCACGTCGAGGGTGCGGTAGCTCACGCCGGTGGTGAGCACCACGGCCTTGGTTTTCACTTCGCGGCCGTCGCTAAGGGTGAGCACTTTGTAGCCGTCCTGAATGCACAAGTCGTTTACTTCCTGCGGGGCCAGGAACTCGGCCCCGAGGCGCACGGCCTGCGTCCAGGCGCGGTGGGCCAGCTCGGCCCCGCTCAGGCCGGTGGGGAAACCCAGGTAGTTTTCAATGCGTGAGCTGGTGCCGGCCTGTCCACCGGGCGTCTGGCGCTCGATGATGAGCGTGCGCAGGCCCTCGCTGGCGCCGTACACGGCCGCGGCCAGGCCGCTGGGGCCGGCGCCCACCACCACCACGTCGTACATGTCCTGCAGAGGCTGGTTGGCAATACCGAGGCTATTGGCCAAGTCGGCCTTGCTGGGGTTGGCCACGGCCTTGCCGTCGGCGCAGATGATGACGGGCAGGTCGGTGGGCTCGAAGCCGCGGGCTTTCACCAGGGCCTGGGCTTCGGGGTTGGTTTCGTAGTCGAGCCACTGGTAGCCCACCATGTAGCCGCTCAGAAAGTCCTTGAGCTCGTGCGACAGCGGCGACCACTGAAACCCAATCAGCCGCACGCCGTCGAAGCGCGGCTTGTTGGTGACTTGCCAGGCGGCTAGTAGGTCGTGCAGGGTGGGGTAGAGCAGCTGCTCGGGTGGGTCCCAGGGCTTCATCAGGTAATGGTCGAGCCGAGCCGAATTGATGGCGCGCACGGCCGCTTCGGTGTCAGCGTAGGCGGTAAGCAGCACGCGCTTGGCGTCGGGGAAGAACTCGCGCGAGGCTGTGAGCAGCTCCACGCCTTCGAGCTGGGGCATGCGCTGGTCGGCCAGAATTAGAGCCAGCGGCTCTTCCTTGGCGTGTAGCTCCTTAATGGTTTCGAGGGCTTCGGGGCCCGAGTTGACGCGCAGAATGCGGTACTCCTGGCTGAATTCCTGGCGTAGGTCGCGGGCAATGGCGGCCAGCACCTGCGGGTCGTCGTCGACGGCGAGAATAATCGGTTTAGCAATGGCCATGTGTTGTTTTCAATAAGAGATGACAAGAACGTCATGCAGAGCGCAGCGAAGCATCTCGCGTGCTTCAGCTAATTACTACTGCTGGCGAGATGCTTCGCTGCGCTCTGCATGACGTTCTTTTTATGCTTGGCTACCCGCTACCGGCAGCCAGGCGCAAAACTCGGTACGGCCGGGCTTGGAATCAACTTCCAGCCGGCCATCGTGCTGGTGAATGATGCGCTGCGCAATATCCAGCCCCAGGCCCGAGCCGTCGCCGGCCTGCTTGGTGGTGTAGAAGGGCTCGAAGATGTGCGGTAGCACCTCGGGCGGGATGCCGGTGCCGTTGTCAATCAGGAACACGCGCACGAAGTCGCCCTCGCGGCGGGTGCGCAGTGTGATTTCGCCGCCTTGGGCGGGCAGGGCGTCAATGGCATTGTCGAGCAGGTTGGTCCACACCTGATTAAGGCTGCTGACCTGACCGCGGATTTGAGGCAGGTCGGGAGCGTAGTCGCGGGTGAGGTGCACGTTTTTCTGGCGCAGCTGGAAGCCCAGCATGTTGAGGGTGCTTTCGAGGCCGGTGGTCACGTCGAGCAGCTCAAAGCCGCCGGCGCGGTCCATGTGCGAGTAGGTTTTCACATCGGCTACCAGTTTGCTGATGCGGCCGCCGGCCTCCTGCACGTCGTGCACCAGTTGCATGGTGGTGAGCTGGCCTTCGAGCCAGGCAAAGGCGGCCGGGCGGGCGGCAGGCGGCAGCAGGGCGGCCACCGGCGCCAAGGCTTCCACGGTCACGCCGGCTTCGAGCAGGGCCGGCGCCAGGTGGTAGCCATCGGGTGAGCCCTGGTCGGTGAGCCAGTCGGCCAGTTCGTCCTCGCGGTTGGCACGCTCCAGGGCCGAGAGGGGCGCGGGGGGCGCCTCGGCGGGCACGGCCAGGCCGGTGAGGGCGCGCATGGCCTCGGGGGAGGGGCAGTAACCCACCAGCTCCACAAACAGGGCGGGCTTGGCCGCCGCGCGCCGGGCCAGGGCCTGGCCGGCGCGGGCAATGGCGGCGGCGGGGTTGTTGAGCTCGTGGGCCAGGCCGGCCGAAAGCTTGCCTAGGGCTCGCAGCTTGTCGTCGCGCTCCTGCACGCGCACCTGGTCGCGGCTGCGGTCATTCATCACGGCCACCAGGCGCTGGGTGAGCTCGGGGCTGGCCTGCTCCAGGGCCGGAAACTGGTCGCGGTGCAGGGTGTAGAGCAGGGTGTCGCCGATGGCCACGCCCTGGCCAGCTAGCACCCGCAGCCGCGAGTAGGGTAGCACGCCCGACACCTGCCCGGCCTCGATGCGAAACACGGGCTCGCGCTGGGCGCCCTTCACCTGGTAGAACTGGATGCCGCCCCGGATGACGGCCGTCATCAGCTCGGCCGGGGCGCCGGGCTCGAAGAGGACTTCGCCGGGGGCGAGGGCGCGGCCTTCGCCGTGGGTTAGCAGCCAAGCAATGGTTTCGGCGGGCAGGCCGGCGAAGGCGGTGACGGCGGCCAGGTCGGCGGGGGTGAGGGGAGGAGCTATAGCCATAGCCCTATAACCCGATGCGGGGCGCAATGTTGAGGCCGCCGGAGTGCCGGGCGAAGCGCCGGAAACGGGCGCGGCGGCACCCAGGTATTTCTACGTGTTTATATAGTTGGGATGCGGGAAGCTGTTCTCTTTCTCATACATTTAACAGGACAAGCAGTTCCGCTTCCACTCACCAAACCCGGTCACCCCCATGAAACACTTACTTACTTACTTACTTACGAGTGCCACAATCATGACCATGAGCGGCCATGAAGCGCAAGCTCAAACAAACACTAATTACAATGGGGCAGCTGTCAACGGCGGTACGCACTTCATGAATGCCGACGCGAACAGCAACTCCAGCGCCTATCTGGAGCTAAGCTCATCGCCCAGCAAAGCCTCCATTGGTTACATAGCCGGCATGAACGCACCAGCAACTGGCGTAGCGCACTATTTTATGGTGCGTGACGCGCTGGGGTGGACCTCCCTACTGAGGATAATGAGAAATGGCCGCACAGGAATAGGCTATAACGTGGCGGAATTCCCTCGCTCCATGCTCAACGTGGGCACGGGTAATTACGCCGTTTCGATGGACGAGGTGGGCAGCGAGCGCCGCAACAATCAGGGCGCACTTATCCCCGGAGTTGCTAAAGGCGGCGCCTGCGTGGGCTTCAACGCCTCCCGCCAGCCGGACGCGGACATTGCCTGCGACGCCAACGCCGCCGGCAGCCGCAACGGCGGGGCGCTTATCTGGGCCGAGGACGAGGGCACGCTCAACTTCACGGCGTTTCCCACCAACAAAGGCACGCAAGTCACGGGCGCCGTGGGCACGCAGTGGTATCACCCGGATGATGTGGCCAGCTATCGGGTCATGAAAATCATGCCGGCCGCTACCGGGCAAACGGCGCAGCCCACCGGCGGGCGGGTGCAAATCGGCCGTTATGAACCCACCTATCACCCCGACTACCGCCTGGCTGTGGACGGCAAGCTGGTGGCCCAGTCCATCTTCGTGACGCAGGTTAACAACTGGGCCGACTTTGTGTTTGCCCCCACCTACGCCCTGCAACCCCTGCCCGAACTGGAAGCCTACCTAAAGCAAAACCGCCACCTGCCCGCCATCCCCTCGGCGGCCGAGGTGGAGAAGAACGGCATCGACGTGGGCGAGATGAATGCCCGGCTGCTGCAAAGTCTGGAAGAGCTGACGCTACACGTCATCGAACTGAACAAGCAGAACGCGCGGCTGCAAGCCGAAGTAGCCGCCCTGGCGGCAAAGATGAATCAGAATGCTGCGCCAGCAGTGGGCAAGTAAGCAGGATTTATCATTCTTTCTGATATGAAAACGCTTCTCTTTTTGCTCGCGTTGGCCGCCACGCTTACCCGCCCGGCCCGGGCCCAGAACCCCCAATTAGTCATCGACCAAGCCGCCACGTTGCCTTCGCTGGCCACGCCGGGCAGTGGCATCATCTACGATTTAAGCGAATACACCGACGCGCAGGGTAACACCTATCAAGCCGGCACATTCAGCGGTACGGTTCACTTCGGTTCTTTCACCTTTGCCACCGGGACCGGCGAGATGGAGGTAGTGGTGGCCAAGCGCAACGCCACGGGCACGTACCAGTGGGCCCTTGCCGGGGGCGGGGCCGGTGACCAGCGCTGCAAGGCTTTGACCGTGGACGCGGCGGGCAACGTGTATGTGACCGGCTCCTTCCCCACGGCTACGGCCACGTTCGGGGCCACGGTGCTCACCAACCGGGCAGCGGCGGGCACGACCACCAGCGACGTGTTCGCGGCCAAGGTGACGGCGGCTGGGGCCTGGGACTGGGCCGTGAGCGCGGGCGGGGGCACGCGCATCAATGGCGACGACTACGGCACGGCTGTGGGCGTCGACCTGTTTGGCAACGCCTACGTGGCCGGCACGTTCACCAGTTCGGTGGCTTTCTTTGGTAGTATTCAAGTGCCCAGCCCCGACCGAAACGGGCGGGACATTGCTTTTGTGGCCAAGCTCAGTTCAGGAGGCATCTGGCAATGGGTGCGCAATAACGAGGATTTCGGCAGCAGCGCGACGGCGGTAGCGACCGACGAGGCCGGCAATACTTACCTGTCGGGGCATTTTCGCGGGCGTATCCACTACGGCCCTTTCTTGGTCACGGCCTCGAACGGCGCCCAAACCGCCTACATTGCCAAGGTCGACGCGACCGGGGCCTGGCAGTGGGCCACGGCCATCCAGGCCGGCGTGCTCACCAACGGGCATTGCCAGCAATTCGGGGTAGTGCTGGACAGGTACGGCAATGCGTATTCCACGGGCGTTTTCACGTCCGATACCCTTAAGTTTGACCGCACGACCCTGACCAACACCGGGCCGCGCCAGCCGCCGGCCTACACCAGCCGCACGTATAATGCGTTCGTGGCCAAGCTGAACGTGGCGACGGGCCGGTGGCGGTGGGCCGCGCAAAGCCGGGGCGACGGCGATGAAGGCTTGGGCGGCCCTCTCTTCGACGCGCAGGGGCAGCTATACGTGGGCGGAGGTTTCAGCCCGCCGCCGGGGGCCAGCGGGCCGGGCCCGGGCAGCCAGTTCGGCAGCACTACGCTGTTCAGCGCCGGCGGCGACGACATTGTGGTGGCGCAGCTCGACACGGCCGGCCGGTGGCTGTGGGCCCGGCGGGCCGGCGGGCCGGACAATGAAGGCGGCGCGCCACGCCGCCTCGATGCTCAAGGCCGGGTGTACGTGGCCGGGTCGTTCTATGGGAGTACGCTGCCGCTGGGCGCACTCACTCTAACCGCGTTACCCGGGTCTTGGGGTAACGCTTCCAGTACGTATTCTCTTTTTGAGGCCCGGCTGGGCGTCAATGGCCCATTGGCCGTGCGAAACGGCCGCGACGATACATTCGACGTGTACCCCAACCCGGCTCATACGGCCGTGACCGTGGCCGGATTGCCACCGGGCCAGGTGGTGCAGGTGCTCGACATCGTGGGCCGTAAGGTGCTGGCGGGTACGGTGCCGCCGCAGGGCACGTTGCAACTGGCATTGCCGGCCGGGCTACCCCCCGGCGTGTACTTGGTACGGGCCGGAGCTCAAACCCGGCGGCTGGTGGTGGAATAGCGGAGAAAAACCGCATAAACTAAACAAACACTCTAGGGTCATTTCACCATGTACAAACTTTTACTAATCATCGGCTGCTGGGCCCTGGCCCAGCCCGGCTGGGGGCAAAGCTGTACGTTCTCCAACACGATTGGCCGCACCCAGCCCGTGCGCGACGCGAACTGCATCGAGCTGGGCGACAACTTCTCCAGCACGAGCGAGATTGACATCACTATCACGACAAACCGCGGTTTAGCCGGCTGGTGGCGGAAGGCCTCGTGGGGGTTTGAGGGCCAGGACACGACTCAGCTTGAACGTGTTTTTATCGGTATTCATACCAGCGTGCTGCCCAACGGGATAGTGCTTTCCTGGCAAGGGCATAACGACAATCAGTTTTCTACTCCAGGTGCTTCTCATCCTGGAACCGATATCTACCGTTGGGAGCCCAATCTTAACCACCTCTCTTCAACAATATTTCATGTCCGTTGGACTAACGCTTTTTGCACCGGCCACAGCTTCCTCGCCGATGGAAAGCTGTTGATGACTGGTGGGCATGACGAAACAATTGCCGAGGTGAAGGATGATAGAAATACTCCACAGAATGAATATGTGCCCGAATACATCAAAGGGCTGAACCATGCCAATACCTACGATTACAGAATTAACCCTACTGCCATTAGGCCAGGAACCGTAGAGGACCCAGTAAGCTGGAACAGGGAGCATGAAATGACCCGTAACCGCTGGTACCCCACCAACACTACGCTTTATAATGGCGATGTGCTGACCACGGCCGGCGAAACCGAACCTACCCAAATACTAAAAAACGAAGAACGATTTCCAGAGCTCTGGCACAATGGCAACTGGACCGAGCTGCGGGGTGTGTTGCGGAGCATACCATACACAGCAGACTTCCGACCGTTCCCAACCTATCCCTGGACGTTTGCCGCGCCCAATGGCAAGGTGTTCTATGCGGGCCCAGACCCCTACATTGGTTATATCGACCCCGCAGGCAGTAGCCCGCCGCTGCCCGGCAGCGGCAGTACGACGCCCCGGGCAGGCGCTTGGACGGCAGCCGATGCGCAAACACGCAATTATGGTCTCCGGGGCCAGGGCACGGCGGCCATGTTCTGGCCCGGCCGCATTCTGCTAGCGGGCGGTTCTGATGGCCAGACGGTGACCAATACCGCCGAAGTCATCGACCTGACCAGCGGGGCCAACGGCACGATAACCAATTCGAGCTTCCTCCAGCCCGTCATCACGCCGGCCGCGCCCATGCGCAACGCCCGGCACCACGTCAACTCCACCATTCTGCCCGACGGCTCGGTGCTCATCACCGGCGGCTCACGCGTAACAGGCAGCAGCGACCGGGCACAGGCCGTGCTCGATGCCGAAATCTGGACGCCCACGCCCGGCCCCAACGGCCCTACCGGCCCGGGCACCTGGACCACGGTGGCACCCATGAAGGAAGCACGCATGTACCACTCCACCGCCGTGCTGCTGCCCGACGGGCGCGTGCTTTCGGCCGGGGGCGAGGAAGTTATTAATTACGTGCCACGTTTCGTCCCTAACCAGGACAACCACTGCACGGCCGAAATCTACAGCCCGCCCTACCTGTTCGACGCCGCCGGCAACTTGCGGGCGCGGCCCACCATCACGGGAGCGCCGGCGCACGTGGGCTACGGGCAGCCCTTCACGGTGGTGGCCCGGGCGGGCAGCGGCACGGTGGCCCGCGTCACGCTGGTGCGCCTCTCCTCGGTCACGCACTCCTTCAACATGAACCAGCGCTTTCTGGAACTGAACAAAAGCGGCCTGACCACGGCGCAGGGGGCCACATCGGTGGCCCTCACGGCCCCGGCCGACGGCACCGTGTGCCCGCCGGGCCACTACTGGCTGTTCGTACTCAACAGCCAGGGCGTGCCCTCGGAGGGGCAGGTGGTGCAGATTGGGCCCAGCGCCTGCGCCGGCACCCCCGACCTGGCCACGGCCTACGCCGTGGACGACGACTGCAACGCCACGGCCACGGCGTCGGTGTCGGGACCGAACCTGGGCACCGACTACAAGTGGACCGTCGACGGGGTGTACGATTCGAGTTTTGACGGCCAGTATTCCGTGAGCGTGGCGCTGAACCGCTGCCGGCCCCAGGCCACGCTGGGCGTGCGCGTGACGCCGAGCTGCGGCGGCGACCCGGTGGAAAACTTCGTGAGCGTGAGCCGCACCTTCTTGCCTAGCAAGTGCCCCGCCTGCGGCAATTTGTAGCCGGGCGAATCGAGAGCCGCTAAGCAGCGCAACTCCAAACGCGTGGCTACCGCCCAAAACCAGGCCCGAGCGTGGTTCCCTGCCCTTGCCAAACCCCGAAAAGCCCATCGGACGCCGGTCCGGTGGGCTTTTGGTTATCCGGAGCCGGGTCGTGGCGGGTAGTGGGGCTGCGGGGAAAGCCCGCTGGCGCGCGTCTCCGACGCGAGCCGACCGGCACCGAGCCTGCGGCTCGGGCTTTGAACGACTTTGCTGCCACTACCCTATGGCGAGCCGCAGGCTCGACCCCAGCCGGCACGCGTCGGACACGCGCGCCAGCAGCGCCCCCGCCTTACCTTGCCGCCCCCGTTTCCGAGGCAACTTTTTTGCCCCCGCTGGCCTTATAAATCACACCCCCATCTCCCTATAAAAACCAGCATGGCCAAAGCCAAAACCGTCTTTTTCTGCCAGAACTGCGGCGCCCAGAGCGCCAAATGGATAGGCCGCTGCCCGGCCTGCGGCGAGTGGAACACCTACGTCGAAGAAGTCGTCCAGAAAGAAACCGCGGCCACCACCACCGGCCAGTGGAAGCCCGCCAGCACCGTGCCCGGCGGCAACCTGACCAAAGCCGCCCGGCCCGTGGCCCTGGGCGACATCCTGGTGGAAGACGAACCCCGCATCATCACCCCCGACGGCGAGCTGAACCGCGTGCTTGGCGGCGGGTTGGTGCCGGGCTCTATGGTGCTCATCGGCGGCGAGCCGGGCATCGGCAAGAGCACACTCATGCTGCAAATTGCCCTCAGCCTGCGCAATATGAAAGTGCTCTACGTGAGCGGCGAGGAAAGCGAGGCCCAGATTAAGATGCGCGCCGAGCGCATGGCCGAGGGCCGGCAGTCGGGCTGCTACATCCTGACGGAGACGAACACCCAGAACATCTTCCGCCAAATCGACCAGGTGCAGCCCAACATCCTCGTGGTCGATTCCATCCAGACCATGCATTCCACGCTGGTGGAAAGCGGCGCCGGCAGCGTGAGCCAGGTGCGCGAGTGCACCGCCGAGTTTCTCAAGTTTGCCAAGGAAACCAGCACGCCCGTGCTGCTCATCGGCCACATCACCAAGGACGGCAGCATTGCCGGCCCCAAAATCCTGGAGCACATGGTGGATACCGTGCTGCAGTTCGAAGGCGACCGGCACCTGAGCTACCGCATCCTGCGCACCACTAAAAACCGCTTCGGCAGCACCTCCGAGCTGGGCATCTACGAGATGCAGGGCGACGGCCTGCGCCAGGTGAGCAACCCCAGCGAAATCCTGCTCTCGCAGCGCGGCGAAAGCCTGAGCGGCATGGCCATCGGCGCCACCCTAGAGGGCAACCGCCCCCTGCTGGTGGAAGTGCAGGCCCTCGTGACGCCCGCCACCTACGGCACCCCGCAGCGCAGCAGCACCGGCTTCGACGCCAAGCGCCTGCAAATGCTGCTGGCCGTGCTCGAAAAGCGCGCCGGCCTGCGCCTGGGCCAGTCCGACGTGTTCCTCAACATCGCCGGCGGCCTGCGCCTGGATGACCCCGCGCTGGACCTGGCCGTGTGCGCGGCCGTGGTGTCGTCGCTCAACGACCTGCCCATTCCCGGCAACGTGGCCCTGGCCGCCGAGGTGGGCCTGAGCGGCGAAATCCGCGCCGTGAGCCGCCTCGACCAGCGCCTGGCCGAAGCCGAGAAGCTGGGCTTCCGGGAGATGTACGTGTCGCAATTCAACGGCAAGGGACTCGACATGGCCCGTTTCGGCCTCAAGGTGCAGCCCGTGAGCAGGCTCGACGAGGTGCTGAATGGACTTTTTGGGTAACGGCCAATGGTGAAGGGGCGGGGCCCACCCCCGCCCGCCATTGAACGATATGAGTGCAGGCCGTTTGCAGCGGCCGGCCACGAAACCGCGCTGGATGGGTAAACAAGCTGCTTTAACGAACATAGCGCAACCTTATTGTCCTTCTATTCGAGGTTAATGACTCGAAAAGTGCTCTGATAATCAGCCGGCCCGGAACCGATATAGCAGCCTGCGTCGAGTACTGCCCCGGTAAAGGCAATAAGAATTATGAAACCATTTTTGGACTTTATAAATTAAAAAGCCGTATCTTCGGAGTGCTGATAGGCTTTTACCGCGAATGACTAGGTAAGACGGCCCCAAGCAAGTGCTGGTTTAGTCGATTTTAGCAATTGCCGGCAGCTGTCGGCAGCTGGTTATTATTAGATATGACATCTACTTTCCTTTTACATGCGCGTCGGTTGTTGGGCGTGGCGCTGGTGCTGGGGCCCCTGTTGGGCCACGGGCAAGGGCGCATGACAACCACCGTGGTGGGCGCCGCCGCCCGCAAAGCCCCGGCCGAAACTGGGGCCACCGGCGGCACGGCCACGCTCACCGGCCGCATCAGCAACCCCACCACCGATTCCGTTGCCGTGTCGCTGCGCGAAAACCCGCTCGACCCTAAAGAGAAGCTGTATCGGGCTAAAATCGGTGAGAAAGGAGAGTTCAAGCTGACTATACCCGTGAGCGGACCCACTAAGGCCGACCTGGTGTACGGCGACGACGTGGCCCCGCTCTACCTCGACCCCGGCACCGACATTGAGGCCCGTTTCAAGGGCAACGACATGTCGGGCACGCTGCGCTTCAAGGCCAACGACGTGCCCACCGGCTTGGCCACCAAACTGCGCAACGGCAACAACCTAACCGACGAGCAGCGCCACCGCCAGCAGGGCGCCAATGCCAACAACTACCTGGTGGAAGCCGATGCCCAGTTCGTGGAAAACGACGGTTTCCAGGTACTGCCCGACAACATTCAGCTCTACGAGGCGCCGTTTCTGTCCTTTCTGGAGTACCGCCGCAAGCACGAGTTTGAGTTTCTGGAAGACCACGCGGCCAAGCAGTCGTTCACGCAGGACTTCTACAACTACGCCCACGCCGAAGTGGTATATGCCTACGCCAACGACAAGCTGACCTTCCAGGACCTGCGCGAGCAGGTGGTGAACACCGAAGGTCGCCTGAAAATGGCACCCGACTACTACAACTTCCTGCGTGAGCCCGGGCTGCTGAACGACCCCAACGCGGCCATGAGCGAGCTATACCACGAGTTCCTGCTCAACTACGTGCACTTCGCCGTGGCCCAGGACCACCACCAGCGCACCGACCCCGACTTCTATCCCGCCTCCTACGCCCTGGCCAGCAAGAAGCTTACCGGCCCCACGCGCGCCATCATCCTGGGCCGCATCCTGCAGGAGTCGTTCCGTTTTGGGCACGTGAAGCAGTCGGCCGCCATGCTGGCCGATTTCCGCAACTACGACCCCAAAAACCAGTATTTCCCCATTCTGCAGTCCGATTTCGACCAGCACAAGGAGTTTGCCATCGGCGCACCGGCGCCCGATTTCAAGCTGCCCACCGCCAGCGGCGACACGGTGCACCTGCACGACTTTGCCGGCAAGCTGGTCTACCTCAACTTCTGGAAAACCACCAACGGCCTTTGCCTGCGCGACCTGGCGTATGCCCAGGAAATGATGCGCAAGTTTGAGGGCAAAAACATCGCCTTCATCAACATCGCCCTCGATGAAAACGAGCAGGCCTGGAAGTCGCTGGTAACGGTGAAAAAGCTGCCCGGCGTGCAGGCGCGCGTGCCCGGCGGCGGGCTGCGTTCGGCCCTGGCCAAGGAATACGCCCTGCAGGAAGTGCCCACCTACATGCTGGTGGGCGAAGACGGCACCTTCCTCAACACCAAGCCCAAGCGCCTGAGCAGCCGCGCCGCTATCGACGAAATCAACCAGTCGTTTGGCAAGGCCAGCACCTACACCAGCGCCATTGATTTCCCGGCCACGAAAAAGTAGCCAACCAGGAGTTATCTGTCATCCTGAGCCCAGCGAAGGACCTTATTACGCAAGAGCAGCCGCTAGAACATTCCTGGCGTTAGTTGTTCAGACGTGATAAGGTCCTTCGCTGCGCTCAGGATGACGTATTTTTGGCCTTCCTCATTTGCCCATGTCTACGCTCACCGATAGCCTCAACCTCCTCTCCAAAGCCACGCCGCTGCGTGTGTGGAATACCGTGCAGGTGGTGGGCTCCTACATCCTGAGCAAGATTACAGGCAAGGCCCGGCTGCGCGGCCTGCCCATGGCCCTGAGCTTTGAGCCCACCACGAGCTGCAACCTGCGTTGCCCCGAGTGCCCCAGCGGCCTGCGCTCCTTCACGCGCCCCACGGGCATGCTGCAAGGGGATTTGTTCAAGCGTACCATCGACGAGGTGGCCAGTCGGCTGTGGTACCTGATTTTCTACTTCCAAGGCGAGCCCTACCTGCACCCGCAGTTTCTGGAGCTGGTGAAATACGCGGCTAGCAAGGGCATCTACACCGCCACCAGCACCAACGCCCACTACCTCAACGACCAAAACGCCCGCAAAACCGTGGAGAGCGGCCTCGACCGCCTCATCATTTCCCTCGATGGCACCACGCAGGACGTGTACCAGCAGTACCGCGTGGGTGGTAAGCTGGAGAAGGTGCTCGAAGGCACCCGCAACGTGGTGAAGTGGCGCAAGGAACTGAAGTCGGCCACGCCGCGCATCATCTTCCAATTTCTGGTGGTGCGGCCCAACGAGCACCAGATTGATGACGCTCGGCAGCTGGCCGATGCCCTGGGCGTGGACGACGTGTGGTTTAAAACCGCCCAGATTTACGACCACCAGCACGGCTCGCCACTCATTCCTACCATCGATTACTACTCGCGCTACCAGAACAACGGCAACGGCACCTGGAGCCTGAAAAACAAGCTGGTGGACCACTGCTGGAAAATGTGGCACTCCTGCGTCATCACCTGGGATGGGCTGGTGGTACCCTGCTGCTTTGATAAAGACGCCGAGTACCGGCAGGGCGACCTCAAAACCGAAACCTTCGCGCAGCTCTGGCGCGGCCCTAAGTACCAGCGCTTCCGCAGCAGCCTCCTCAAAGGCCGCGACCAGATTGAGATGTGCCGCAACTGCTCGGAAGGCACGAAAGTGTGGGGATGAAGCATCAGCAATAAAAAAACGTCATGCTGAGCGCAGTCGAAGCATTTCTCCCGCAATAGTAAATGATTACTGCTGCTGTAGAGATGCTTCGACTACGCTCAGCATGACGTTCTTGCTAGGCCAACGTCCGGACTACTTGTCCTTCTTGTCCAGGTTCTTGCCGAGGTCTTCCACTTGCTTGAGGAAGTCGTCGGTGTCGGAATCGGCGTAGGTGCCGTAGGCCGAGGAGATGGTGCCCTTCACGCCGTCGTTGGCTTGGATGGCGTAGAGGATGGACATGTCGTCGGGGTTGCTTTCGCCCTCAAAGCGGTAGAAGTCCACGATGGTTACTTCGTCGGGGGTGTAGCTTTTCGGCGAGGCCGAGTCGAGGGTGTGGAGGCGGCCATCAGTTACTTTAAAATCGTGGGTGAAGCCGTCCTTGGTCAGTCGGTTCTCAACGTTGACAAGCGACCGTTCTTCTTCTTTGTCCTGCATGGCGGTGGGGTGTTTTGGGGTAATGGAAGGAAGCGCGGAACGGGGCTAAAACCGCCGCCCCCGCCTCGGCTATACGGAGCCGGGGCGGGGGCGGGTTATGCAGGCTAAGCAGAAAGTTTAGCGGCTCAGACGGCTGCCTTTTCGCGGGCCGCCCGCGCCTCAATGGTGGCTTGCAACCGGTCCACGTCCAACTGCCCGCAAGCGCCGCCGCAGCCCTTGGCGCAGCCCGCCGCCGTGCGGCTAAAGAAGGCGCGCCAGAAGATGCGTCCCACGTAAAACGCCGCCGCTAGGAAGGCAGCGGCAATCAGGAAGTACTGAATTTCGACGGAGGTGAGGGCGAGCAGCATGTGAGGAAAACTACGTTGTGCGGGAAATAGTTTGCCGTGGCACACGGCCTATTGCTGCCAGAACTCCCCAATCACTCCCTGAATCTGCGCATGTAAATGCCCGTTGCTGGCCACCACTTCGCGTCCGAACAGCGGGTCGCCGTCGGTCAGAAATTGGGTGACGTGGCCACCGGCCTCGCGCACCAGCAGGATGCCCGCTGCCACGTCGTAGGAATTAAGGTTAAACTCAAAGAAGGCCTCACAGCGCCCGGCGGCCACGTAGGCCAGGTCGACGGCCGCGGAGCCGAGGCGGCGTACGCCGTGGGTACGCGTCATGAAGGCGCCGAGGATTTGCAGGAAGCCGTCGAGCTTGCCGAAGTCTTTATAGGGAAAGCCAGTAGCAATGAGTGAGCCGCTCAGCTCAGCCACGTCGGTAACACGGATAGGCCGCTCGTTGCAGAAAGCGCCGCCGCCGCGCACGGCCCGGAAGCTTTCGTCGCGGCTTACCTCGTGCACCACGCCAACGGCCAGTTCGGCTCCGTGCAGCAGCCCCACGCTGATGGAGTATACCGGCAGGCCGTGCACAAAGTTGGTGGTGCCATCGAGGGGGTCGATTATCCAGGTAAACTCCTCGGTCTGGGAGTCGGGCCCGGCGGTGCCTTCCTCGGTGATGAAGCCGGCCTGGGGTAGCAACTCGCGCAGGCCGGCCACGAGGCGGCGCTCGGTTTCCTGGTCCACGTAGCTCACAAGGTCGTGCAGGCCCTTGTGCTCAATCCTGGCGCGGTCGAAGGAGGTAGCTTCCTGGCGAATGAACTCGGCTGTGCGGCGGCACAGGGCGGCTACGTCGTGAGAGAGTTGAGTGAGGTCGATGGGCATAATCAAGATGTAGACACACAACAAGTTGCGTCTCGTTGTCAGCTTCGCTGAACTTCGTTAGCTGATGTTATTTAAGCGTTTGTGCGAACGACGCGGCACCGGACGTTCAACTGCAAGCCGCACACTATTGGGTCTCTACGCTGGCAGCTGCTTGCGGCGCCAGCCCACTACCACAGCCACCACCAGCAGAAGCACCGCCGCAATCTGCGCCCCGCGCCCAATCAGCTCGCCGAAGCGGACGTAGAAGGTCGTCTCCGTATTGAGGTGCACGGCGGCGCGACTGGAGGTAGGAATCCAGGCGGTTTCGCGCTGAGTGATTTCGCCTTTCTGGTTGATGAAGCCGGTGAAGCCGGTGTTGGCCGAGCGGGCCAGGTCGCGGCGCGTTTCGATGCAGCGCAGCTGGCCGTAGCTCAGCAGCTGCCGGTAGCCGGGCGAGTCGTGCCACCAGGCATCGTTCGTGACGAGGCCCAGCAGCGTGGCGCTGTTGCGCGCGTATTCGCCCACAAAGTCGCCGTAGATGGATTCGTAGCAGATGATAGGGGCTACGCGCAACGCCGGGGCGTTGGCCGGGGCGGCAAATACCGTGCGCTCGGCTTGGCTGCCCACGCTGCCCACGGTGCCGCCCAGGTCGATGTGCGACACGATGGACACCAGCACGGGCGGAATCTTCTCCACGCCGGGCACCAGGCGCGACTTATGGTAGAGGGCCACAGGGGCCGTAGCGTTGGCAAAGTAGGCAGCGGTGTTGAAGAAGTCGTAGTAGCCGAGGTCGTCGCGGTAGCGGGCTGTTTCGCTGGCCGCTTCCTTGTTGGGGTAGGAGCCCAGGGTGGTAATACCCGTGAGCAGGGCTACGCCGGGGTGCTGCGCCAGCCAGGCCCGCACGCGGCGGATTTTGGGGTGGCTTTCAATCGTATTTTCCCAATAAGGCTCTTCCAACGCCGTTTCGGGCCAGAGGATGAGGCGAGTCTCGGGCGTCAGCTTTTGCTCCGAGAGCTTCAGCAGGCGCGTCAGCTGCTCGTCGTAGGGCACAAACTGGGCGCCGCCCTCAAACTTCTCTACGTAGGGGTCGAGGTTGGGCTGCACCACGATGACTTCGGCCTTCGGTCCTTTTTCCTCATAGCTGCGGCCGATGAGCGCCGAAACGAACAGCGGCATGGCTACTGTCAGCACCGGCGCCGCCCAACGGAAGCGGGCCGGCCCTTCCACCGCCCAGGGGCCCACGCCGCCGCGGCCAAACCACGCCCAGAACGCCAGCAGGTTCACCGCCCACACCCACACCGAGCCGCCCAGAAAGCCCGTGTACTCGTACCACTGCACCCACTGCGGCGCGGCCGCGAAGCCGTTGCCGAGCGTGAGCCAGGGCCAGGTGATGTCCCAGTGCAAATGCACTTGCTCGAAGGCAATCCAGTACACGGGTAGGGAGAGGTAGCCCCAGCGGTTGCCCAGGCGCTTCTTGGTCTGGCGGAAGGCCATAAGCGGCAGGCACATCAGCAGCGCATTCAGCACTACGGCGGCAATGCCGGCGGCTAGCTCGGCGTAGCTCACCCACCAGGTGGTGAGGGCGTTCCAAAGCACCAGCATGAGGTAGGTGCTGGCAAACACGCGGCCCTTGCGGGCGCCTTCCAGCGTGAGCTTGCGCTCCATGACGAGGTAGGGCAGCCAGCCGACGAACAGCAGCGGCACCAGCCAGGCCGTGGGCCAGGGGGCCCAGCCGCCGCTCAGCAGCAGGGCGCCCAGCACGGCCAGCACTGGCGTGCGCAGGCGCAGCAGGCTAGTCGTCGCCGTCGGGCTCGTCATCGTCGGCGTCGGCGAAGCGGCGGGTTCGGTCTTCGCGGCCGGGGCGGGGCTCGCGGGCGGGCGGGGCAAGGTTTCCTTCGACGACAACGACAATTTCTCCTTTAATAGCGGGCCGGGCGGCGAAGTCAGCCTCAAGGCTGGCCAGCGTACCGGTCACGGTTTCTTCAAACAATTTAGTGAGCTCCCGGCTGACCGAAGCCGGGCGCGACGGCCCCAGTACTTTGGCTAACTGGCCCAAGGTCTTCACAATGCGGTGCGGCGACTCGTAAAAAATCATGGTGCGCGTCTCGGCGGCCAGTTGCTGCAAGCGCGTTTGCCGCCCCTTCTTCACCGGCAAAAAGCCTTCGAATGTGAACCGCTCGGCCCCGAAGCCCGACTTCAGCAAGGCCGGGACGAAGGCGGTGGCGCCGGGCAGGCACTCCACGCCCAGGCCTTTGGCTAGGCACTCGCGCACCAACAGAAACCCGGGGTCGGAAATTCCGGGCGTGCCGGCGTCCGATACCAGGGCCATGGTTTCGCCTTGCTCCAGGCGGGCCAGCAGGCGCGGCACTTGCTGGTGCTCGTTGTGCAGGTGGTAGGAGAGAAGCGGCTTTTTCAAGCCCAGGTGCTGCATCAGGCGGCCGCTGGTGCGGGTGTCCTCGCAGAGCACGGTGCCCACCTCACCCAGAACGCGGATAGCGCGCAGGGTAATATCCTCCAGATTGCCGATGGGCGTGGGCACGAGGTACAGAACCGTGTTGGGCATGGGGCAAAGGTAGCCTGTGAGGCGGTGGAATGAGGAACCGGGAGCGTCTGTCATCCTGAGCGTAGCGAAGGACCTTATCCCAATGCAGGGGGGCACAGCGTGTCAGACGGTCGCAAATCGTTCTTCGGTGAAAAGGTCCTTCGCTTTGCTCAGGATGACAGACGTTTCTGGTTCCTCATTATTCATTGAGCAAACCCCCATACCGCGCTGCCACGGCATCAATAGCCGCGGCCAGGCGGTGGTCGCGTCGGGTCACGGTGTTGCCGGCGTCGTGGGTGCGCAGGCGGAATTCCACCACGTTGTACTCGTTGCTGAACCAGGGATGATGGTCGAGGCGCTCGGCCTCGGCGGCCACGTCGGTGAGAAAGGCGAAGGCCGTTTTGAAATCTGCGAAGCGGAAGCTGCGGCAAAGGCTGTTAGCGGTTTCGGTCCACATGGGCTTGGAGCGGGAGGGTGTGGGGGATAGGAGAGACACAAACCGGACGGAAGGCAAAGCACAACCCAAACGCCCAAACCAAAGTAAACCTTTCCTACGCACTTCCCACCCTCATTTCCCTTACCCTCATCCCTAAACAAATGGCCATCGACCCCAACAACCGCCCCATCCGCGTCATCAACGACGACACTACCAATGAAGAAATGGAGGCCGGCCACCACATTCCCAACGCCGACCCCCCCAAGAACGAGGCGGCCCGCGGCGGCTTCGGCAACCGCGAGGGCAAGGAGGGCTACGGCTCCGACACGGCCGGTGGCGAAACCGCCCTCGGCGTGAACGAAACCGCCGACAACATGAGCCCGCCCAAAGACAACATCCGCTCGAACGACGAGGGCCGCGCCGGCCGCGAAAACCAAGACCTGCCCGCCGACGACGAACTCACCGCCACCATTGAGCCCAGCGGCCGCCCGGTCGACGATTTGGACCTGCACGACCGTCGCCCCGGCGTCGACGAGATGCTCAACCCCAACTCCCGCGTGGGCATGGGCCAGATGGAGCCCCGCCCCATCAAGCCCATCACCGGCACCGATACCAACGCCGAACTCAACGACCCCAACGCTTCCGACACGGCTATCGACCAATAACGGCCGCCCCGCTTGGTAGCACGGGATTGAAGTAAGAAACCTTCCACATTTTCCACTTTCTAACTTCCTTCATCATGCCGTACAAGAGCAATAACACCAACCAACAGTCTGGCGAAAACCACGGCGCGCCTGCTGGCGAAGGCCTGCCCAAAGGCACCGGCGACCTCCCCGTAAACGACCTGGACGAGGCCACTCAGGCCCGCCTCGAGCAAGAGGCCCTCGACGCCGGCCAGCGCCACCCCAACCGCAACACCGACAAGCCGGAACTCGACCGGCCATCGTACGGCGGCGGGCATTAGGCCTTAGAATTAGAACAACACCAGAACGTCATGCTGAGCGAAGTCGAAGCATCTCTACTACTGCAGTAATCCAATCGTCAAGATTTAGTTACGCAGTAGAGATGCTTCGGCTTCGCTTAGCATGACGTTTCTCTTTGCTCTAAACGCACTACCTCAACCTATGCGCCGCTTTGCCACCACCGACCTGCACGGCTGCCTGCACACCTTCCGCCGCTTAGTAGAAGAAGAGCTGCGCCTGACGCCCCAAGACGAGCTTTACCTTCTTGGCGACTATGTGAACAAAGGCCCCGACAGCCGCGGCGTGCTCGACTACCTCATGCAGCTGCAGGCCCGCGGCTACCGCGTGCGCTGCCTGCGCGGCAACCACGACCAGGCCCTGCTCGATGCCGCCCGCAAGCGCTGGCGCTGGGATTGGCTGGGCCCGCGCGGGCGGCAGCCCACGCTGCGCAGCTTTGGCGTGCGGCGCATGGCCGACATCCCGGCCACCTATCTCAACTGGCTGGCCGCCATGCCCTTCGAAATTGAACTGCCCGATTTCGTGCTCGTGCACGCGGGCTACAACTTCGCCCTGCCGCCGGATGAGATGCGCCAGGACCACGACACCATGATGAACACCAAGAAATTTGTGTACGACGCCTCGCGGCTGGGTGGGCGGCGCCTGCTGCACGGCCACGTGCCCACGCCCGCGGCCCAGGTACGCAGCAAAGCCGCCACGCACCCCGGCGCGCTGGGCCTCGACACCGGCTGCGTGTACCGTCACAACCCCGAACTAGCCCACCTCGCTGCCTTGAATCTGAACAGTTGGGAATTGACCTTGGTTCCGAACTGCGAGCCTGCCTACGCTATTGGCAAACGCTAATTGCGGCTGGAGCTTAAATGCACAAAGCCCGAACCCTTCCTGTCAGGAAAGGTTCGGGCTTTTGAATTATTACAAGGGCTGTTTTTGGAAAAGCTTAACAGTTTTAAAATTGAATTATATTTTGTGCGGTAGATTTATTGTTAAAGTTATATATGCGCTTCTGCTTTGGTAGTTATTTTTGAATTAATAGGGCGTTATTAAAAATTAAATAAATTATTCCGTTTACTAAAAATTTAATTGTAAGATAGTTAGAAAAGTATAGAAACGTGCAAACAAAATAGCGGATTTATAGGATTGTGCTGATAAGTCATTGACAGTGCTATTGCGCTTCGGATGGGTAAGGGGATAGGTTTGATAAATGCTATTTGTTCGGTTTGCCGAAATCGGCAGACAAAGCTGTCAGGACAGACGAATCAGGGTATAAATTGAATTATACCTGGTTGGCTGGATGCTTGGCAAGCAGCAGATAGTAGGCTGGCTTTTCAAAGCCGAGCTGCCATCGTCAAACTCTTTTTGTTAATTGTCATGAAACACTCCTTACCCTCAACCACTCACTCTTTCGGGCCGCTGCCAGCCCTGCCTTGGTGGGAGCGGCGGCGCTGGCAAGTAGTGGCGCTATTGCTGACGGTGCTGTTGCTGCTGGGCATCCGCACCCAAGCGGCAGTCATTATCACGGTGGGCAACGGGCAGGCCGACTACTCCACCATTACGCAGGCGCTGGCGGCAATTCCCTCGCCGCTCACGCAGGCCTACGAGGTGCAGCTACTCAGCGGCTCCTATAGCGAGAATGTGCTGATAAACAAAACCGGCACGGCCACCAACACCCTCACCATCAAGCCGGCAACTGGCGTGACGCCGATTATCAACGGTACGTTTACGTTCGGAGCGGGCAGTGCTTACGTCACGCTCAGCGGCAACAACGGCAGCACGCGTGCCCTCACCCTGCGCCAAAACAGCCAGCTGGCGCCCACACTGGTGTTCAGCGACGATGCCACCCACAACACGGCCAGCGAAATCCTGGTGCGCGGTGCGGCTTCCTCGTTCACCAGCGGCGTGGTGGTCATTGGCGACGGCGCCAGCGCCGGCAACGATTACAACACCCTCACCCAAAGCTGGGTTTATAATGCCAACCCCTCGCAGCTGCCCGCCAACCTGGTGTATGCGGCCAACGCGGCCGGCGGCGCCAACGATGCCTTCACGCTGACGCGCAACGAGTTGTTCAACTTCACCCGCACCGGCGTGCTGGTAAGCGGTGGCAACGGCGACGGCTGGAATATCAGCAACAACAGCATCTACTACAACGCCTCGGCCACGCCCACCAGCGCCCAAACGGGCATCGACTTTGGCCCCGGCTCCGGTGCCAACGATGCGTTGGTGTCGAACAACGCCATTGGTGGGCAGGCGGCGGGCGCCACGGGTGGCACCTGGGTGAATGCCGGCACGCAAAACTTCCGCGGCATCGTGATGAGCTGCGGCAGCAGCACCAGCCTCACCAACGAGGTGATGGGCAACACGGTGAGCAACGTGAGCCTGACGGGCACAAGCTCGGCGGCCCTCACCGCCTTCGGCGTAGATGCCGGGCGCAACGAGCTGAGCGGCAACACCGTGTCGGGCGTGAGCAACACGGGCACCAGCGGCGTAAACAGCCTGGTGAGCCGGGCCACCACCGTGCTGGGCTCGTTCACGGTGAGCAGCGGGCAGCTGATGGTGGTAGAAAACGGCCTGACCGTGGTGCAGGGCAACCTCACCAACGCGGGCATTCTCAACCACACCGGCGGCGACATGCTCATCACCGGCAACTTCGTTAATTCCGGCACCTTTGCCCAGACACTGGGCGATATCGAAATCAAGGGCAACATGACCAACACGGGCCAGTTCACCTGCTCCACGGGCAAGGTGAAGCTGACCGGCAACGGCCCCCAGACTGTGAGCGGCGGCCTCTACTTCAACCTGGAGGTGAACGGCACGGGCACCAAAACCCTCACCAACAACGCCACCATCTACAACGGCGTGCAAATGCTAGCTGGCGTGCTGGCCACCGGCCGCTACGCCCTCACCCTCGACCGCCTGGCAAACCTGAGCGAAACCGACGCCAGCTACGTGCTGGGCCGGGTGGAAGTGAACCGCACGCCCTCAGCCGGCACCGTGGAGGACTTCGGCGGCGTGGGCCTCGAAATGCTGCCCGCCGCCAACTCGACCCTGCCCGGCAGCACCTTCGTGACGCGCATCACGGGCACGGCGCCGGTGGGCGCAGGCGGCCGCCAGGGCATCCTACGCTATTTCGACATCGACGCCGACGTGCTCACCGGCCTCGACCTGGCCCTGACCCTGCGCTACCTCGACCACGAGCTCAACGGCATTAGCCGCGCCAACCTGCGCTTCTTCAAGTCGAGCAACGGCGGCGTTACCTGGGTGAACAAAGGCGTGAGTAGCGCCGGCGCAGGCAGCCCCGCCGGCACCGGCTACGCCGTGCTCGACCGCGTGGACGGCTTCTCGCGCTGGACGCTGGGCGATATCAACGCCCCGCTGCCGGTAGGCCTCACCGCCTTCCAGGCCGTGCGCGAGGGCCAAAACGCGGTGCTCACCTGGGCCACCGCCACCGAGCAGGACAACCGCGGCTTCGGCATCGAAGTCTCGACGGACGGACAGAACTTCCGCGAAATCGGCTTCGTGGCAGCCGAGGCGGGCAACAGCAGCACCGCGCGCCACTACCGCTTCGTGGACGCCAGCGCGGGCAAAGCAGGCCTGCGCTACTACCGCCTCCGCCAAGACGACCGCACCCCCGGTGAGGCGCACTACTTCGGCCCGCAAAAGCTGGTGTTCGAAGCCGCTGCTCCCACCTTCGCCGCCTACCCCACGCAGTTCGGCTCCGACCTGACCGTTGCCCTGGCGCACCCCACGGCCACCACCGCCACCCTGCGCCTGCTCGACGGCCTGGGTCGCGAGGTGTGGCGCCAGGAAGTGGCCCCCGGCGCGGCCCCGCAGCAAGTGCAGCCCGTGGCCCCGGCCGGCGCCTACACCCTCACCGCCACCGTGGCCGGCCAGGTGATGCGCCAGCGCGTGGTGAAAAACTGAGGCCGAGGACCGCGCGTCCGCGCCGCCCCGCCTGATGGAGAAGCCCCGGCTACGAGAGTGGCTGGGGCTTCTTGTGTAGGGGAGTAGTCTGAAACCGGTCTCGACCGGTTCTAACCATTTTAGACCAGTTCCGAACCCAAACACAACGCCCCGGCTACGCGCGTAGCCGGGGCGTTGTGTTTGATGGTATCAGGCCATAGCCATATGCAGCTACCGCCCTTCAAGCACACCGGCGGCCACGGCCCGGCGGGCGGTAGTGCGGTAGGGGTTGAGCGAGTCGGCGGCCACGGCGCGCAGCTCAGCCAGGGCGGGCGCCCACTCCCGGGCCTGCCAATATGCCATGCCCAGGTGGTAGCGGGCGCGGCGGGGCAGCTCGCCGATGCCGCTGTCTTCGGCCACGCGGCGTAGGTAGAGCTGGGCGGCGCTGCCCTGGCCCTGGCGCAGCAAGATGAGGCCGCGCAGGTACTGCAGGGTGTCGGCTCCCACGCTGGGCGGCGAGAGCCGGCCCAGCGAGTGCAGCGCCGCCGGGTAGTGGCCCGACTGGTACTGGTCGAGGGCTTCGGCCAGCAGGGGGCGGTCTTGGAGCAGCGCGGGCGTTACCAGCGGCCCCGGGTCGGGTTGGTAGTAGGCTTCCCAGCTGCGGGCGGGGCGGGCGGCACTGGGGCGGCTCAGGTACCAGGCGGCCACCCCGGCAGCCAGCAGCACCAGCACCCCCACGGCGGTGAGGATGGTGCCGCGGCGCTGGCGCAGCTTGGTGCGCTGCTCGGTGCGGGCTAGGGCGTTGCCGCGCTCGTTCATGCGCTCGTCGAGGGCTTGCAGGCGCAGGCGCAGGGTGTCGTGCCCGGCGGCCCAGCGCAGGTCGGCGGTGAGCTGCTCGTAGGCGGCATGGGCTTCGGCCAGGGCCTCGTCCTGCTCCAGGCGTAGCTCGAAGGCCTCCTGCTCGGCCGGGGTCATCTGGCCGTCGGCAAAGCGTTCCAGCTCGTCGAAGTAGGGGCGGAGGTCGGGGCGGGGCGGAGTCGCAGGACTCATTTCAGCAGGTCGTAAAGTTTGCGCAGGCAGGCGCTTTTCTGGAGCCGGGCCACAGTGGCGTTGGGGAAGCCCATTTTGCCGCCCATCTTTTCGAAGTGGTAGCCGCGGAAATAAAAGAAGGTAAGCACGCGCTGGCAGTCGGGCCCGAGTTGGTTGAACTGGGCCAGCAGGCGCTGGCGGCGGCCGGCCTCGGCGGCGGGCAGGGGCACGTGGGCGGGCACGTTGGCGTCGAGGCGCTGCTGGGCCATGCCGTAGAGGAAGGCGCGCAGGTCGTCGGGCATTTTGGTGATGCGGCCGTCGGCCACCTGGTCGTAGAAATCGAGCAGCGTGTCCTGCAGCAGGCCGTGGGCGCGCGGGGCATCGAGTCGGTACTGGCGCTGGGCCCAGCGGGCAAACAAGTGCCGGCTGCGCTGGTAAAAGTCAATCAGAAACTTCTGATTGCCGACGCGCAGCTGGGTAAGGGTTTCGGCAAGGGGCGCAGACATGGCAAGAAGCAAAGGCACTAGCAAGTAACAACGAAAACGGGGAATTGGGTGGGTGCCACGCCAGAACGACAGCGCGACGGCCACTTTCCCTTTACCCATCTCCCCCGCTTCCCTATTACCTTTACGCCCATGCAAACTGCCGCCCCCGCCCGCCTGTCCGACACTGCCGTGTTCGACCTTATCGCCCAGGAAAAAGCCCGCCAAACCCACGGGATTGAGCTCATTGCCTCCGAAAACTACGTGTCGGAGCAGGTGATGGCCGCCCAGGGCTCCGTGCTCACCAACAAGTACGCCGAGGGCCTGCCCGGCAAGCGCTACTACGGCGGCTGCGAAATCGTGGACCAGGTAGAGCAACTGGCCATCGACCGCGTGAAGGAACTGTTCGGCGTGCAGTGGGCCAACGTGCAGCCCCACTCCGGTGCCCAGGCCAACGCCGCCGTGATGCTGGCGTGTCTGCAGCCTGGCGACAAAATCCTCGGCTTCGATCTCTCGCACGGCGGCCACCTCACCCACGGTTCGGCCGTGAACTTCTCGGGCAAGCTCTACCAGCCCAGCTTCTACGGCGTTGAAAAAGAAACCGGCCTCATCGACTGGAGCAAAATCAAGGAAACGGCCCGCCGCGAGCGGCCCAAAATGATTATTTGCGGCGCCTCGGCTTACTCGCGCGACTGGAACTACAAAGCGCTGCGCGAAGCCGCCGACGAGGTGGGCGCCCTGCTGCTGGCCGACATCTCGCATCCCTCGGCCCTCATCGCCAAAGGCCTGCTGAACTCGCCTTTCGAGCACTGCCACATCGTGACCACCACCACGCACAAAACCCTGCGCGGCCCCCGCGGCGGCCTCATCATGCTGGGCAAGGACTTCGAAAACCCCTTCGGCCTGAAAACGCCAAAAGGCGAAATTCGCCCCATGTCGGCCGTGCTGGATGGCGCCGTGTTTCCCGGCACCCAGGGCGGGCCGCTGGAGCACGTCATTGCCGCTAAGGCCGTGGCCTTTGGTGAAGCGTTGGGCGACGACTTCAAAACCTATACCCAGCAGGTGGCCCGCAACGCCCAGGCGCTGGCCAAGGGCTTCGTGGCCCTGGGCTACGACATCATCTCGGGCGGCACCGACAACCACCTCATGCTGATTGACCTGCGCTCGAAGGGCCTCAGCGGCAAGCTGGCCGAAAACACCTTGGTGCGCGCCGACATCACCATCAACAAAAACATGGTGCCCTTCGACGACAAGTCGCCCTTCGTGACCAGCGGAATCCGCATCGGCTCGGCCGCCGTAACTACCCGCGGCTTGGGCGAGTCGGACATGCAGCGCATCGTGGAGCTGATTGACGAAACGCTGATGAACCATGACAACGACACCCGCATCGGCCAGGTGCGCCAGCGCGTGAACGCCTGGCTGCAGGACTACCCGCTGTTTGCGTAGCTTTTTACGTAAGTAGGCGAGCTGCGCCAAAAACGTCATGCAGAGCGCAGCGAAGCATCTCGCGTGCCGCAGTAACCAATACTGCTGGCACAACGCGAGCGAGATGCTTCGCTGCGCTCTGCATGACGTTCTTTCGGCTCACTGCTTCCCCTCATTAATTCCCTCTGATTTCCCTCCGTGCAACCTCAACAACCTAACCTCTCGGGCGAACAGCACGAAATGTCCTTTATCGACCACCTGGAGGCGTTGCGCTGGCACATCATCCGGTCGGCCATTGCGGTGGTCGTGTTCACGACTGCCGCGTTTTTTGCCAAGGACTTCCTGTTCCACGACGTGATTCTAGGCCCATCGCGGCCCGATTTCTGGACCTACCGCATGTTCTGCAAGTTCGGCAACTGGGTGCATGCGCCGGACTTGTGCATCGATAAAATCGGTTTCGTGATTCAGAACCGGCAAATGAGCGGGCAGCTCACCATGCACATCAGCACCTCATTCATGGCGGGCATCTGCCTGACGTTTCCGTACCTGTTCTGGGAGCTGTGGCGCTTTGTGAAGCCCGGCCTGTACCCGCACGAGCGGGCCAACTCGCAGGGGGCCGTGTTCTTTGTGTCGGTGCTGTTTGCGTTGGGCTTGCTGTTCGGCTACTACATCGCCGCGCCGCTGAGTATCAACTTTCTGGCCGGCTACGTGGTAGACCCCACCATCGAAAACCAGATTGACATGCAGAGCTACCTGAGCACCCTAAGCACCATGAGCCTCTCGTGCGCTTTCGTGTTCGAGCTGCCCATGATAGTGTTTTTCCTGGCCAAGGCCGGCCTCGTATCGCCCGAGCTCATGCAGATGTACCGCAAGCACGCCATTGTGGTCATCCTCATCATCGCGGCCATCATCACCCCGCCCGACATTTCGGCCCAAATCATCGTCACCATCCCCATCATGCTGCTCTACGAGCTCAGCATTCACATCGCCCGCGTGGTACGGCGCGGCGACGCCGCCCGCCTCAACGCCAAGCTGGCCCGCGAGCAGGCTGGGCAGTAGCGCTGCTAAAAGCACCCCTAAGTTGTACGCATCTGCCCACCATAGGGGCGCGGCCTAAACTCGGGAAATTGCATCAGTCTTTCTAAAAATAAATTTTAGAGGGGGAGGCTGTATGCATTATATGGCTAAAATGAAATCCTGGGCCTGTTTTGGCCTAATTTTGCCAATTGCGCTTCTCAAAAATTTACAACCTGAAATATTTTGAAATAGCATTAAAGCATGAATATTGGCTGACTTGTGCGTATCTTTGACTAGCACTATGCAGCCCTTCATGACCCGGCCCGGATTTTTGCTGTTTTGGCTACTCGCCTTTGGCTGGCTGGCGCTGCCTGTCCGTGCGCAGGCTGCCGACCAGGCCCTGCCGGCGCGCACCGAAGCCCTGCGGCAAAAGCTCTCAACTCCGCTGCCCGACACCACGCGGCTGCGCCTGCTCAACGCCCTGTGCTATGCCTTGCACAACGAGCAGCCAGCACGCGCCCTGCCCTATGGCGAAGCCGCAGTGGCCCTGGCTCGCACGCTGCCAGCCAACGAGCAGGGGCCACCGCTGCTGCGGAGCCTGTTGGTGCTGGCCAGCTGCTACGCCAACCTATCGAACGGGGCCGAGGCGCTGCGCCTACTCAGCGAAGCGCAGGAGGTAGCGCGCCGCCTGAAAGACGTGGACGGCCTCACCCGCACGTATACCGCGCAGGGCAGCGTGTACCACGAGCGGCGCGATTCTACTACGGCCTGGCGCCACTACCGCAAGGCCCTGCGCCTGGCCAACCAGCCGGGCGTGCGGCCCAGCACCCGCATGCGGCTGCTGGGCAACGTGGGCGGGCTGTTCTTTTATCGGCAGCAATTCCCGCAGGCCCTGCACTACGACTCGCTGGCCTTGGGCCTGGCCCGCCGCGAAGCCGATTCGACGGCCGAGGCCAACTACCTTTCCAGCCTGGCCACCTACCAGATGCGGGTGGGCAACATGGGCCGCGTGAAGCGCCTGCTGACGCAGGCACTGGCCATCAGCCGCCGGCAGCACGCCCTACGCAGCCAGGCCAACCAGCTTGTGATGCTGGCGATGTACTACATCCAGATGGGCGAGCCCGAGCGCACCGACGCCGCGGCCCGCGAAGCCCTGCAGCTGGCCCGGCAGAGCGGTTACCTAGAGCGCGTGCTCGACGCCTACAGCATCCTCTCGGCCGAGGCCGCCGACCGTGAAAACTACAAGCAGGCCTACGAGTGGAACCAGCGCTACGTGGAGTTGAACGACACGCTCAACAACCGCCAAACCGCCCAAACGCTGGCTGCGGCGCAGGTCAGTTCCGAAGCGCAGGAGCGGGCCCGGCGCCTGCGCCAGCTCACCGAGCAGCACGACGTGCAAGTGGAATACAGCCGCGTGCTGATTGGGGCCGTGGTGGTGCTCACCCTGGCGCTGCTGGTGGCCGCGTACTTCTACCGCAACCTGCGCCGCAGCCGCTCCGAACTGGCCGCCAAAAACCGCGACTTGGAGAAGGTATCGGTAGAGCTGCGCAGCGTGGCCTCGTTTAAAGACAAGCTCTACGCCATTGTGGCCCACGACCTGCGCGGCCCGGTCACGGCCTTTGCCGGCGTCACCAGCCTCATCGACTCATACATCGCCCAGAACGACCAGGCCGGCCTGGCCCGCCTGCCCGCCATGGTGCGCCAGGCTGCCGATAGCCTCAACCACTTGCTCGACAACGTGCTGAACTGGGCCGTGAGCCAGACCGGCGAGCTGGAGTGCCGCCCGGCGCCCATCCTCGTATCGGAGCTGTTTGCCGAATGCCAGGCCCTGTACCAAACCACGGCCGCCGCGAGTTGGCAGCACATCACCATGGCCTCCCCCGACGGCCTGCGCCTGATGGCCGACCGCAACATGGCCCGCACCATCCTGCGCAACTTGGTAGGCAACGCGCTTAAGTTCATGCCCACCGGCGGGCACGTCCACCTCGAAGCAGCCCCCGACCCCGACGACCCCCAAATGGTGCTCATCAGCTGCACCGACACCGGGCCCGGCATGAGTGCGGCCACCGTGGCCTCGCTCATGAGCGGCCCGGCCCTGCCCGAGCCCACCCCCACGCCTAAGCCCCGCGCCACCGGCCTGGGCCTCGGCCTGGCCCTGAGCCGCGCCTTCGTACACCGGCACGGCGGCACCCTCGTCATCCAGAGCCGCCCCGGCGCCGGCACCAACGTGACCGTCAGCCTGCCGGCGGCGAAATAGCGGATTGGTCAGGGCTTTTGCCAGAAGGCCGCCGCGTTGCTGGTGTTGTAAAGCGTGAAGCTCGTGGGGCCGTCCTGCGTGTGGCGGACGGCCGGCTTGGTGGTGCCCACGGCCGCTGGCAGTAACGTGACGTACTGCAGGTTTTTGCTGCCGGTGCGGGTTTCTAGGTCGTACTGGCTGCTCACGGGGCATTGCAGCTTGTAGAGGTTTTTGGCCATATACTGGTAGAGGTAATCCTCTTTCGTTTTCGATACTTTGTGGTTCCAGTTGGCGGTGGGGTTCACCAGCAGGGGGCGGCCGTCGATGAGCCGGGCGCGCACCTCCTCGATGCTCAGGAGCTGGCCCTGTTCGTTCATCACGTAGGCGTCGTTGGTGGGGTCCATCCACAGCCATTTCTGCTGGGTTGTCGAGTACACGGCGTTGATGACGTGGCTGTCGTAGTCGGTGCTGTCTTTGGGCATACAGCCCACAAACCGCGCTTTGTAGCCCATGGCCAAATAGGCCTCGTTGAGGATGGTGGCCAGGCCGCGGCAGTTCAGGCCGCGCTTTTCGGCGCGGCACACGCGCAGCAAATCCTGGGCGTTGCGCACGGCCGGGTTTTCGTGGTTGCCGTCGTGCGGCACCTGCTCGTGCACCCAGTGCAGCAAGTTGATAAAGCGCGACACTTCGTTGCCCTGGCCGGCAATGGAATCGAGCTTGTGAGTTTTGCGCAGCGCCACTAGGTGCGGCTCCTCGGCGCTTTGGTAAGTGAAAGTGGGCAGCGGCCGGCCCTCGTTGGAGGCGTAGCTCCGGGCCTGCTGCAGCACGTAGATGAAATCGCCGTGCTCCCGAATGAGGGCCATTTGCTGCTGAAAATCTTTGTCGTTCCGAATCAGGTCCAGGTCGCTGTCTACCTTGGCGTGGCTGTAGTTCTGGTAGCCGTGCGCCACCGCGTGCCGGAAGCTGAGCAACGCGTTGGGCTTGTCCTTCAGCAGGGCGTAGTAGCAGGCGCGGTTGTAATCCACACTGGCCAGAGCGCTTCGAAAGAGCTGCTTGTCAGATGGTCCTAGGGCGTTGTACTTCATTTCCCACTCCGGATAGCGACTCAGAATCTGGCGGTAATCCTTGGCCGCCGACAAACCCTGGATTTCCTTAAAGAAGACCGTGCAGTAGGCATCAAACGCGGCGGTGGACGGGGCCTGCTGGGCACGCAGCGTCAAACTAAGTAGCAGAAAGCTGGCAAGGAAGGGTAGGAGGCGGCGCATGGGATTGGCGGTTGAAAAAGCTATTGCACAAGATAATGAGCGGCAGATGCAGCACAACGGTTCGGCGTTGCTTGTTGGTATTGAAGCAACGCCGACGATTACCGCCGCCTTTAGCTCACAGCCATAAAAAAAGCGGAGGCTGCGCAGAAACGATTCCTGCACAGCCCCCGCTTTTTGCTTAAGTAGCCCGTTGCTTACAGAATAAAGCGCGTGCTCAGAAAACTGCTTTCCTGCCCGTCCACAATTTCGTTCAGTAGGTGCTTGTTGGCGTCCGTCATCTTGGTTGCCACCACGGTGCGGATGCTGAACGAGCGCAGGGCGTCGTACACCGAGAGGGTGCCCTCGGCCGAGTCTTTGCGGCCGGTGAAGGGGAAGGTATCGGGGCCGCGCTGGCACTGGGCGTTGATGTTGACGCGGCTCACCTGGTTCACCAGCTGGTCGATGAGGTCGGCCACTTCCTTCGATTCGGAGCCGAAAATACTCACCTGCTGGCCGTGGTCGGAGTCAATAATGTACTGAATGGCCTGGTCGACATGGGCGAACGAAGCCACGGGCACGATGGGCCCGAACTGCTCCTCGCGCCACACCTTCATGCCTTCCTGTACCGGAAACAGCAGCGCCGGAAACACCAGCGGCCCGGCCGCCGTGCCACCGCCTTCGTTCACCACGCGGGCGCCCTTGGCCTGGGCGTCGGCAATGCACTCGGCCAGGTAGTCGGGCTTCTGCGGCTCGGGCAGGGGCGTAATGTTCACGCCGGCATCCCAGGGCATGCCGGGCTTGAGCTTGTTGATTTCGGTGGCGAGGCGCTGCACAAAATCCTCGGCAATGGTCTCGTGCACGAAGAAGATTTTCAGGGCCGTGCAGCGCTGGCCGTTGAAGCTGAGGGCACCCAGCACGGCTTCTTTCACGGCCACGTCGAGGTCGGCGTCGGGCATCACGATGGCGGCGTTCTTGGCGTCGAGGCCCAGGATGGCGCGCAGGCGGTTGCTCTTGGGGTGCATTTTCTTGAGCGAGTCGGCCACGCGGCTGCTGCCGATGAGGCCTAGCGCGTCAATCTTGCCCGAAGCCATGAGGGCCGGCACCACGGTGTTGCCGCGGCCGTACACGGTGTTCACCACTCCTTTCGGGAAGGCTTCGGTGAAAGCCTGCAGCAGCGGGTAGTGCAGCAGGGCGCCGTGCTTCGGGGGCTTGAAGAGCACCGTGTTGCCCATGATAAGGGCCGGGATGAGCATGCAGAACGTTTCGTTCAGCGGGTAGTTGAAGGGGCCCATGCACAGCACTACGCCCAGCGGCGAGCGCCGAATCTGGCCGATAATGCCTTCCTCAATGGTGAAGCGCGAAGAGTCGCGGTCCATGTCCTTGAGGGCGTCGATGGTGTTGCGGATGTAATCCACGGTGCGGTCGAACTCCTTCTCGGAGTCGGCGGCCGACTTGCCGATTTCCCACAGCAGCAGCTGCACGATTTCGGTTTTGCGGGCCACGATGAGGCGGGTGAATTTCTCCACCGCCGCAATGCGGTCGGCTACGCTCATGGTGGGCCACTCGCCGCGGCCGTGGTCGTAGGCGCGCACAGCGGCATCGAGGGCCTTGAGGGCTTCGGCCTCATCGAGCAGCGGGTAGGAGCCGATGACGCGGGGCTTCAGGGAGCCGTCGGGCTGGCGCTCGAACAAGGGCGATACCACTTCCTGCGTGGGGCCGGCCCACTCGCGCAGCTCGCCGTCGAGCAGGTACTGGCGCTGGTGCAGGGGCTCGGGGCGGCGCCAGGCGTCGGGAATGGCCGCCGCATCAGGCGGGAACAGTTGGGTCAGGGTTTCGGTGCTTACAGCCATAATCGGGGCAAAAAGTGCGGTGCGAACCTACGCACAAGCGTATAGGCACGGAAATGTTGGCCGTTTCGGCGCCTTTCCACGGGAACGTTTGCGTGGCGCGCTTGCCCGTAAAAACGGCTCTATTTTTCTCGAAATTATTTTTCCGCTCATGTCGCTTCACCTACTTCTGCTGCTCAATTTCGCCGTCGCCGCCTGCCTCACCGGCCTCATCTGGATGGTGCAGGTGGTGCACTACCCCAGCTTCGGGCTGGTGCCGAAGGACGCTTGGGTGGCCTTTCACCATGCCCACACCCGGCGCATAGGCCACGTGGTGATGGCACCCATGGTGCTGGAGCTGGTCCTGGCCATCTGGCTGGCCTGGGCCGGCCGCGCCGCCTTGCCCGGCGGGGTCGGCTGGTGGAGCCTGGGGCTGGTGGCCTTGGTTTGGGCGGCCACCTTCTTCATTTCAGTACCCTTCCACAACCGGTTAGAAAAAGGGTTCGACTACATCGCCATCGACGGCCTCACGCGCACCAACTGGCTGCGCACGCTGGCCTGGACGGCGCGGGCAGTGTTGCTTGGGTGGCTGCTGGTGTAATGACAGTGTAACGATGAGCTGGCGCGCGTCAGAGACGCGCGCCAGCAGCTTCCATCGCGCGCAGTTGTGAGAAGGTCCTTTGCGGCGCTCCGGATGACAGGCGAATTCAGCGCTATTTTTAGCAGCATGAAGCTGCTCTTGTCTCTCGTTCTTCTGCTGGAAAGTTTTTCTCTTTGCGCCCAACAGTCTACAGCCGCCAACTCCGGTCCAGCCGTCAGCGTCGAGGTGAGCCGCACGCACGCGCTGGTGCGCTTTGTGGAAACATTGGCTGGCGGCAGCAACAGCTACCGGGGAAGTAGGAAAGTGTTCGAAACCAGTCGCTTCAATACTCCCGCCGCCCGTCGCTGGCTGCGGCGCTACCAAAGCCTCGACCGCGACCCGGGCTTCGACCGCGACGGCTACCCCGCCGGGCGTCTGGGCAGCGTGGGCTCCATTGTGCCCAGCTACCTGGCCGCCAGCGCCGACGCCCAGGACCTGCCCGACCTGCAGCGCCGCACCGCCGGCCTGCTGCCCAACGAGGTGCTGGTGAGCCTCGACAGCGTGTACCGCTATTTCACGCCGGCCTTCGACACCCTGGCCTGGCAACCCTACGCCGCGGAGCTGGGTCGCCTGCGCCCCGCCTACGCCGAGTTTTTGGCCAAAAGCCAACTCATGGATAAGTTCGGGCAGCTGCGCATTTTCTACGGCAGCGTTTGGCCCGACGACCTGCCCTACCGCGTGCTGCTCACCCCGCAGCTCGACGCCAAGCCGGGCATGGGCGATTTGACCTTTACCAACCACGCCACCGCCACCGGCAACCTGGTGCTACTGGACTGCCATCCCAGGTCGCGCACGTTTGTGGACGGCACGGCCGTGGTGTTTCACGAAATGAGCCACACCCTCTCCACGCAGCAGCGGCTGGGATTGCAGCAGCAGCTCGAAGGCTGGTACCTGCACCACCCCTCGCCTAACGGCCGCTACGCCTACAACGTGATGGAAGAAGCCCTGGCCACGGTGGCCGGCGAATGGATTTACGCCCAGCAAAAGGGCCGCCCCGAAAGCGGCGAGTGGTATTTTGACGACTACATCAACCGCTACGCCAAAGCCCTCTACCCGCTGATGACAGGCTACGTGGAGCGCGGCCAGACCATCGACAGCGCCTTCGTTAACCAAGCAGTTGGCCTCTTCGACCAAACATTTCCGCAGGCTGCTACAAGCTATGTAAACCTGTTTCGCAACGTGCTATACTGGACCAATGCCGACGACTTTCAGGCCACCGTACAGCCCTTCCGCGACCGGTTCCGGAGCACATTCACCTATTCCACAACACCCATTCTGAATTCGGCCAAAGCCCTGAGCCGGGCCCAGAGCGGCGAGGTGCTGCCCGTCATTCTCGTCACCCGCGAGCACAAAGCCACCCTGCGCTACCTGCGCGACAACCTGCCGGCCCTGCGCCGCCAGCGCTTGCGCCCCGAGCAGGGTTTCCTGCTGAGCACTACTGGCCCCAGCGGCCCGCTCATCCTCGTCAACGCCCACGGCCCCGCCCAGCTCACCGCCGCGGCTAAGCTGTTGGAGCAACAGGGGCACTTGGATGCGAAGACGCCACTGGTAGAGCTGAACTAGCAAGCCCGTCATGCTGAACGCAGCGAAGGACCTTTTCACGTCAGAACTCAGTGTTTTAAACGTGAAAAGGTCCTTCGCTGCGCTCAAGATGACAGAACCAGGGGATTACTTGCTGGCCATGCTCTTCTCCCGCGTGGCCTTGAACTCCGAGCCTTCTTTCCACTTGGGGAAAGTGGTTTCGCCGGCCAGCTTCTGGCCTACTCGGAAAAGGAGACGGGCGTCCTGGGCGGCGCCGCGAAGGTCCCAGCTAGGGTCGTACTCGTCGGAGGGCTGGTGGTAGTTTTTCTCCTCGAAGTCCTTGCGCTGCTGTTCGGCGTAGGCCTTGCCGTGCAGGCGGCTGTCGTATTGCCCACTGGCGTAGAGGGCCGGGATGCCCACCTTGGCAAAGCTGAAATGGTCGGAACGGTAGAAGCTGCCGGTTTCGGGGTGCTGGTAGGGGATGATGTACCGATTCTGCTCTTTGGCGGCCGCGCGGGCATAGTCGTCTAGCTCCGACTGGCCGTAGCCCGTGATGGTCACGTCGCGCATCGGTCCGAAGGCCAGCAGCTCGTCCATGTTGATGTCGGCCACGGTATTCTTCACCGGGAACAACGGGTGCTGGGCGTAGTAATCGGAGCCCAGCAGGCCCTGTTCCTCGCCCGTCACGGCCAGGAAAACAATGCTACGGCCGGGTTTTTCCTTGGCTTGCACGAAGCCGTTGGCAATGGCCAGCAGGGCCGCGCAGCCGCTGGCGTTGTCCAGCGCGCCGTTGTGGATGGAGTCGCCGTTGATGGCCTTGCCGATGCCGAGGTGGTCCCAATGCGCCGAGTAGATGATGTACTCTTGGGGCCGGGTGGCGCCCGGCAGCACGGCCACCACGTTTTTCGAGGCCTTACGCGTGATTTTGTTGTGGATGGTGGTGGTCAGGTTCAGGCCCAGCGCTGTGCCCTTGAAGCCTTTTTTATTGGCGGCGGCATAGGCTTGGTCATAGTTCTGACCGGCGGCCGTGAACAGGCGCTTGGCCGCGTCCAGCGTTATCCAGCCTTCCAGCGACACTTTGCTGGCGCCGTGGTCGGCGGTTTGGGGGCGCAGCTTGGCACCGCCATTGCTGCTCTGCACCACCGTCCAGGGGTAAGACGCGGGGGCCGTGTCGTGGATGATGAGCAGGCCGGTGGCGCCGTGGCGGGCGGCTTCCTCGTACTTGTAGCCCCAGCGGCCGTAGTAGGTCATGGCCTTGCCCTTGAACATGGTGGTGTCGTTGCCCGCGTTGCCGGGGTCGTTGATGAGCACCACCACGGTTTTGCCCTTCACGTCGAGGCCGGCGTAGTCGTCCCAGCCGTATTCGGGCGCCGTCACGCCGTAGCCGGCAAACACCAGCGGCGAATTCTTGATGGCCACCGTGGGCTGCTCGTGCTCCGTCAGGAACATGAAGTCGTCGCGATACTTAAGCGTCAGGTTCTTGCCGTTGCCCGTCACCGTCGCCACCGGGTCGGGCGTGCCCACAATCTCCACCAGCGGCACTGCCTGGAAATAGCTGCCGTTAGCGCCCGGCTTTAGCCCCAGTTTCTTGAATTCCGCCGCTAGGTAGTTGGTCGTTTTCTCCTCACCCACGGTGAACGGCCGGCGCCCCTGAAACTCATCCGAAGCCAGCACCTTGATGTGCCGGGCCAACAGTGCCGGCGTGATGCCGTCGTTCGGGGCGGGCACGCTGGCCGTGTCCGTCGATACCGTTTCGTTGCGGATAACGGTGCGGGAGTCCGTTTCTGAGTCCGTCGATTTTTTGCCCTGACAGCTCGCCAGCAGCAGGCCCGCCGCGGCCGGCACCAGCCAGCCGCCCCATGAGGATAAACGCATGTGTACAGTCGATTAGGCCCGACCGGGGCCGGGACGCCTACAGCCGGGCAAAATGCTCGGCCGCAATCCGCGCGCCTTCGTCGGTGCAGATGCCGCGAATGTAGTACAGGAAGATGCTGCGGAACACCTCGCGCATGTTGTAGCGGTCGGGCGGGAACACCTGCGGGTTGAGCAACAGGTTCAGCTGCTCAATCAGAATTTTGGTAACCAGCTGAATGTTAATGTCTGACCGGAAGAGCCTGCTACGAATGCCGTCGTTAAGAAGCTGCTGCAGCTGAGGCGCCGAGTAACTGTTGAGGTGGTCCATCACCGCGTCCCAGGTTTGCGGAAAGCCGGTTTGCAGGTCCACGTAAAACTGGCCGGGCACCGAGGCCAGGTCGCGCAGGCCCAGCTGCAGCAGGCCGTAGAGGCGCTCCACGGCCGTGGTGTACTGCACATACAGTTCCTTGTGCTCGCGCTTCTGCCGCTCCATGTCGGCCAGAATGGTATGGTGCACCAGTAGCTCGCGACTGGGGAACTGCGCCGTGAGGCCGGCCTCGCTGGTGTGCAATGCCGTGGCCAGCACTTCATCGGAAGCGGTGTGCAGGCCGTAGCGGTGGAAGATGGGCATGGCCGCTTCGAGCGAGGCGGCGGTAAGCGTAAAATCGGACATGGGTAAGCGGAAAGGAACGCGAATTAAGGCCCGAAAACCGCAGAAGCCCGCGCATTAATTCCCATTAGACGCTGAAATCTGCCTCCTGCCGCGTCTATTCCTTGGCTTATTGAAAAGCGCCGAGCAAGAAAAAGAACAACAGCTGCGTGAGGTACACCGTAGGAGCCAAGGCGTTGTACTTGGGGAACTGGGCGCGGTTGAAAAACATCTGCAGGATGCAAGCAACGATAAACCAGTCGCGGAAGTTTTGCAGCGGAATCACGTTGGCCGTCCAATGCCAGAAGTCGTAGGTGCCGGCCACCGGCTCCAGGCAAGCATCGAAGCCCACCATGAGCCCGGCGGCCAGCAGGATGCGCGGCAGCTCGGGCAGGGGCAGGTAGCCGGCCAGCATGCCGCACACATACGTCATCACCAGCCAGTTGAGGCCGATGAGGGGTGGCACGCCGTTGAGCGGCATGCCGCCCAGCGAGGCCTTCTCAAACAGCTTAAAGCCCAGCGTATCGCCGTAGGTGTAGTGCCCAAACAGCCGCCCGTTGCTGTTCACCCCAATAAACTCGACCGCAAAGCCCAGCAACAGCACCGTGATGCAAAAACTCCAGAAGCTGGCGTTGCGCTTCCGCTGGAAGCCCAGGAGCAGCAGGGCCGAAAGCAGTAGGGTGAGCGGCGTGAACTGCAGGTAAAAGCTGGGGTCTTTCGAAAAGGCCAGCCCAATGAAGCCCGTGACGTGGAACAGCAACACCAGCCCCTGCGCAATGCGGAGCCGGCGGGTTTGAGCGGCCGCAAGCGGCTCGTTGGAATCAGGCATACAAGGGTAAACGGAATAAGGGATAAGCTGGCCGGTAACGGAGGGACGACGGAATCGGGGCCCGTTCCTTATTCCTTGTTTCCTTTCCTTTATCCCTCATTAATTAAAGTCGAAACGATTTTGGCCGACAGCAGGCAGAGCGGAATGCCGCCGCCGGGATGCACCGAGCCGCCGCAAAAGTACAGCCCCTCCAGCCGCCCCGAAAAATTGGGGTGGCGCAGGAAAGCCGCCAGCGCGTTATTGGAGGAGCTGCCGTAAAGCGCGCCCCCGAACGACGACGTATCGGCGGCAATGCCCGGCGGCGTCCACACTTTTTCGGCGGCGATGAGTGGCGCCACGTCGGTTCCCAGCGCCTGGTTCAGCTTACGGAGCACGGCGGCGCGGGTTTTTTGGGTGAGGGCGGCCCAGTCCTGACCCTGGTCGTGGGGCACGTTCACCATCACAAACCAGTTTTCGTGGCCGGGTGGGGCGTCGGTGGGCGTTTTTTTGGAGGTGATGTTCACGTACACCGTCACGTCGTCGGCCACCGTTTTCTGCTGGAAAATGGCGTCGAATTCTGCCTTGTAATCGGTCGAGAAGAAGATGTTGTGCACGTCCAGCTCGGGAAACGCGCGGCTGATGCCCCAGTAAAAAATCAGGGCCGAGGAGGAGCGGGGCTGGCTAAGGGTGCGTTCCGGCGCGGGCTGGCCGGGCAGCAGGCGCCGGTAGGTGGGCACCACGTCCATGTTGCTCACCACCCGGCCAAAGTCGTACACGTCGTGCGCCGTGCGCAGGCCAGTCACGCGCTTTTCGGCCACAATGATTTCCTCCACCGCCTCGTTGTAGCGAAACTTCACCCCAAACTCCTCCGCCAGCCGCACCAGGCTTTCGGCAATGGCATAGATGCCGCCCT
Organism: Hymenobacter properus; assembly: GCF_015694735.1. Lineage (GTDB taxonomy): Bacteria > Bacteroidota > Bacteroidia > Cytophagales > Hymenobacteraceae > Hymenobacter > Hymenobacter properus. Next base: position 946,726 of record NZ_JADQDP010000003.1, read on the forward strand.
CCGGGTAAAAAGCCCCAATGCCGTGCTCCAGGTGCGGAATCATGCTCAGCGTGGCGGGCGCCTGGTAGGGGTCGGAGCCGTTATAGGTGGCGTAGCGGTCGAAGAGCTGCACGAGGCGCGGGTCCTGGCCAAACGCCTGCTCGTGGCGCTGGTGCATGGTGCCCAGCAGGCCCAACTGCGGCAGGGCGGCCACGGCTTTCAGCGTTTCGGGGCTGAGGTAGGTGCCGGCTTTGTGCAGTGATTTGTGCAGGAAGGTGCCCGCCGTGGCGTCGTAGGCCCGGCCCGCGCGCTGCAGAAACCGGGTGACTTCTGTGGCCGGAGTGCCCAACTTGGCCTGTACCTCGGCGGCAAATTGCGCAGCATCGGCCCAGGCGTGAAGGCGGGTGCCGTCGGCAAAAAAGTAATGGGTGATGGGGTCAAGCCGCTCGTAGCGGAAGTACTCGGCCGGGTTGCGGCCCGCCAGCCGGAAAATGTCGTCCACCAGCTGCGGCAGGGTGAAGAGCGACGGACCCGCATCGAAGCGGTAACCACCCGGCAGCGTGAATTGGTGCATCTTGCCCCCAAACGTGGGCCCGGCTTCAAACACCGTGACCGGGTGCCCGGCCACCGCCAGCCGCGCCGCCGCCGCAATGCCGGCAATGCCCGCGCCAATGACGGCCACGGGCTGCTTGGGCGCAGAAGGTTTGTTTTTGCGAAACACTGCGGGCATAACGCGCAACTGGTGGGCAGATGTTTTGAAGCCGTGCAAAATAGCGCACTGCGCAAAGCAAGGACGAGCCTTGTAATGCCCGGCAAGAACGCGCGATACAAGTCAATGAAACGACTTTTCATTTCAACTCTCCGCGCCATGCCCGCCAAAACTGCCTTCTCGCTGCGGCCTGTGTTCTGGCTGCTGTTTTATTTCGGCCTGCTGCCCTGGGCCGGCACTCGCTGCCTGGACTGGCTAAGCCGGCCTTCTGACTGGTTGCTGGGTTGCGGCCTGCTAGGCTTGCTGCTATTAGCCGCCGGTGTCGTTCTTTCGCTGCGCCAAGCCAGCCGCGCGCTCTGGCGCTACTGAATTTACCTTACTTACACCTTTTACCTGCAATAACCTAAATGGCCGATTATCAATTTACTCCCGGGCGAAACTGGCTGAAACCGTTGCTGTTCCTGGGACTTTTCCTGCTGGTTCTCGTGGGCGGCTGCAGCCTGATTAAAGTGGAGCGCATAGACGCGGGCAACGTGGGTATCAAGGTCAATTTGGCCGGGGCGAGCCGCGGCGTCGACGACATCACCTACACCACGGGCTGGGTGTTCTACAGCCCGCTGAGCACGGCAGTGCACGAGTTTCCCATTTACACCCAGCACAAAGAGTACGAGGAATTTGAGGTGCAAAGCAAGGACGGCTCCAGCTTTGGCGTAGCACCCAGCCTCAACTACTACATCCAGTCCGACAAGGTAGACGACATTTTCCGGCAGTACCGCCGGCCGCTGCCCGCCATCGAAGACGGCTTCCTCAAAACCGACGTGTACGAGGCCTACCGCGTGGCCACCAACCGCTACACCGCCGACAGCCTCATCAGCAACCGCGGCACCTACGAGGCCCAGGTGAAGGCCAACCTCGTGGGCCAGCTACAGGCGCTGGGCTTTATCGTGCAGCAAATTACCACCAAGCTGGAACCGCCCGCCAGCCTCAAAGCCGCCATCGACGCCAAAAACACCGCCGTGCAGACCGGCCTGCAAACCGAAAACCGCATCCGCCAGGCCGAAGCCCAGGCCCGTATCAATATTGCCGAGGCCGAGGGCCGCGCCAAAGCCATCCGCATCGCCGCCGATGCCCAGGCCTACGCCAACGAAAAGCAGCAACAGTCGCTCACGCCATTACTGGTGCAAATGCGCTGGATTGAAGCCTGGGAAAAAGGCGGCAGCAATGTGCCCACCTATACCTCCGGCGCCGGTGGCAGCCAGTTTTTGCTGCAAATGCCCGCGCCGGGCGCGGCGGGGAATAAGTAGCGGGAAAACCTATTGAATAAACTGCCCGCCTGTCATCCTGAGCGCAGCGAAGGGCCTTCTCACGTCAGAATTTTCTAGCGTGAGAAGGCCCTTCGCTGCGCTCAGGATGACAGGCGTTTTTTGTTTAATACTCCTTACTCCACCGCCAGCACAAGCCCTTTTAGGTAGGCGCCTTCCGGGTGGAACAAACTTACCGGATGGTCGGCTGGCTGGGTGAGGCGGTGCAGGATGCGCGCCGGCCGCCCCGCTTCGATGGCCGCTGCCAGCACCGCGCCCTCGAACAATTCGGGGCTTACCACCTGCGAACAGCTGAACGTGAACAGCAGCCCGCCCGGGGCCAGGTGCGCAATGCCGGCCGCGTTCAGGCGCTTGTAGCCCATGAGGGCGGCGTGGCGGGCGCCCATGTGCTTGGCAAAGGCGGGCGGGTCGAGCACCAGCAGGTCGTACTCGGCCGAGTGGTTTTTCAGAAAGCCGAGCACGTCATCGGCGTAGGCGGCGTGGCGGTCGGCGTGGTGCGAAAGCTCGGCGTTGCGCTCGGTGAGGGCAATGGCTTTCTTGCTGCTGTCCACGGAGTGCACCAGTTCGGCACCAGCCTCCAGGGCATACACCGAGAAGCCGCCGGTGTAGCAGAAAGTGTTCAGCACGCGCCGGCCGGGCGAGTAGCGGGCCAGCAGGTCGCGGTTGTCGCGCTGGTCGATGAAGAAGCCGGTTTTCTGGCCGGTTTCCCAGTCCACGGCGAAGCGGTGGCCGTTTTCCTGCACCACGTGCTCGGTGCCGTTGCTCTCGCCGAAGAGGTAGCCGTTCTTGGCGTCGGGCGCGGCATTGCCGGGAATGGTTTCAGCGCTCTTGTCGTAAATGGCGCGCAGCCGGTCGCCAAACACCACGCGCAGGGCCGCCGCAATGTCGGGCCGGGCGCGGTACATGCCGATGCTGTGGGCCTGCACCACGGCCACGTCGCCGTACACGTCGATGATAAGGCCGGGCAGGCCGTCGCCCTCGGCGTGCACGAGGCGGAACACGTTGGTGTCGGCCGTGCCGGTCAGGCCCAGGCGCTGACGCAGGCGATAGGCGTTGCCCAGCTTTTCTTCCCAATAGGCTGCCGTGGGCAGGGTAGCATTAGTGCCAAAATCGAGCATGCGCACGGCAATGGAGCCGCCGCCCGAGAAGTGGCCTACGCCCAGTAGTTCGCCGCTGGGGGTTTCCACGCGCACGGGGTCGCCCTCGCGTGGGTCGCCGTGCACGCGGGCAATGGCGCCCGAAAACACCCAAGGGTGGCGGCGGCGCAGGCTGTGGTCTTTTCCGTTTTTGAGGACGATAGTGGCGGGATTCAGCATAATACTGCAAAGGTACGGCCCGCTGTGTGCGAACTTTGCAGCTACTTATCCGCTGTCCGCTATTTCCCCAATCCCACCCAATGCCCACCGGCGTTTCCATTATTGATTTTGAGCCCGCGCACCGGGCCGCCTTCGAAGCCCTCAATGCCGAACTGGACTACGAATGGATTACCCGCTACTTCTACATTGAAGGCGCCGACCGCCAGCCGGTTGACAACCCGCAGCAATACATTGTGGAGCGCGGCGGCCACATCCTGATGGCCGTGTGCGACGACGAAATCGTGGGCACCTGCGCCTTGGTAAAGGAACACGACAATGTGTATGAGCTGGCCCGGCTGGCCGTGGCACCCGCAGCGCAGCGCCGCGGCATCGGCTGGGCGCTGGGACAAGCCATGCTGGGCAAAGCCCGCCAACTGGGCGCACGCCGCGTCGAGGTACTCACCATTTCAACCCTGCTCCCGGCCCTGAAGCTCTACGACAAGCTCGGCTTCCGCGCCGCCTCGCTCATGCCCGAGCAGCCTGGCGACGTGCGCATGGTGCTGGATTTGTAATTAAAGTAGTAAGACGTGAGTAATAAGTAGCAAGACAGCGTATGGCATGGAATGAGGCTGACGTATAGCATCTTATTGCTTGTTACTTAAGTCTTGCTACTCATCGAAACCACCTCCGGTAAATAGGCCGACGCCAGGCAAACTGCGCCCACATGGCCGGGTACAGCAGCCGGTCGAGCCAGGGCGAGGCGGTGCGGTACTCCAGCGCATCCACGATGATGCAAGAGCCGCCGGGCCCCGGCTGTAACAGGTGGCGGTGGCGCCAGTAGCGTAACGGCGGCGGCACAATCTGGCCTTCGTCGATGAAGAAATGCGTGCCGTCAGGCAGCACACCGTCGTCCACAATCAGCGAGGTCCAACGTAGCTTCTTCACCACCGTGTTCAGTTCAATCTCCACCTCATCACCGGTGCGGCAGCCGTCGAACCGCAGCACGCGCATGGTGGGAAACGGCGGCGCCAGCGCCTCAAACAGTGCGCGCGTAAAGCCGGCCATTACCTGAGCCGGGGACTTGGGCACGGTGGTTCGGAGGGTGAGAAGCATGGTTTTGGTTGTTTGTTGCAGGTTGTCCGTTGTCAGGATTCAGAAGCCAAGCGACCCAGAATTGTTACTGACAACAGACAACTAACAACTAGCAACAAACAAACCCTATATCCCCGTCACCCGAAACTCTACCCGCCGGTTGAGCTTGCGCGTGATTTCCTGAGCGTTGCTGGCCGCCGGTTTGGCCCCGCCAAAGCCGATGCCGGTGATGCGCGTTTCGACCACGCCGTGGGCCACGAGGTAGGCTTTCACGGCCGCTACCCGCGCTTCGCTGAGGGCTACGTTTTTGGCAGGCTCGCCCACGTTGTCGGTGTGGCCGCGCACCTCAATGGTGAGGCGCGGGTTTTCAGTCATCAGCTCCACCAGCTGGTTGAGGGCGCGGGCCGAGCCGGGCAGCAGCACGGCCTGGCCCTGCTCAAACTGCACGTTGGCCAGCGGCAGGGTGGTGCCCACAGCCAGGGGCCGCAGCAAAATGTCGTGCACCGTGGGGCCGGCGCCCACCGTCCAGCTGCTGTCGGCCTCAATGAACCCGGCCAGCTGCGCCCGGTAGAAATAGGGTTTGCCAGGCACGGCCGCACCATAGGAGAAACTGCCGTCGGTAGAAAGTGGCACCACGGCCGAAGCCGTTTCGCGGCCAATGCGCAGCTCGGCGGCCGTCAGCGGCTGGTAAGTGGCGGCGTTTAGCACGCGCCCGCGCCACGGCACGGTGGCCGCGGGCAGCGGCAGGGCCGACCGGTACGTCACCCGAAACAGGTTGCAGCCAGCCAAATCCGTATAAGTGCCCCGGCGCACGTAGCTGGCCTTGCGCTGGGCCAGATTCACTTTGTAAAGGCCGTGCGGGCCGGCCAGAAACAGGCGCCGCCGGCCCGCTTCGTCGTTCTGAAACAGCACGTCGCTGTAGCCGCCGCGCTTGGGCAGGCCGGTGATGGGCAAGAGCTCGGGGGCCACGCGCTGGGTTTTCACATCCACGCGCACCAGCGAGCCGTCGGTGCTATACACCATGTACACGGTGTTGGCATCGTCGAGACAGAAGTTGCCATGGGTGCCGGCGCCGTCGAAGGCAATGTCGGGGTAGTAGGTGGCCTGGCGTGTGGGGTCTTTGCTCCAGACCATTGTCACGGTGCCGCCGTCGCCAGGGCTCACTTTCACCAATTTATCGGCGTCGGAGGTGAGGAAGTACAGGTCGCCACGCTCGTCCGTCGCCGCCGAAATCCAGATGTTGTTGATGCCCTGGGCCGGCAGCTGCCAAGTGGTGTAGGCCCCGCGCCGGGTGGCGGGGTCGTAACGGTACACGGGCTCGGGCTGGTTGGTGGGCGCTTTCGTCACCGAATACAGGCAATTGTCGAAGCCCTTGGCCAGGGCGTAGGACTGAAAGGGCAACGCATTCCGGTGCACCACGGCGCCGTCCGACAGGTCGTCGGTCGAAAACTCGTGTATCGTGCGGCAGTCGTCTTCCCACTGGCCGGTGCGGTGGCTCATGGCCGCAATGCCGTACATCTTGCCGTCGCACACCTGGTCGGCGTAGCGGCGGCTGGTGATGGACTTATCGGTAAAGGCAAATGAGTCAAGCAGCTGTTGGCCTTCGGGTAGGGTGCGAGCATCCTGATTGGTGGCCGCCCGGTATTCTACCACAAACTCGTAGCCCACACGCCACAGGCGGCGGCCCGCCACGTGCAGGCGGCCGGCCTGGCCCGGACCAGGGGCGTAGCTGTAATCGTAGCGCACTTCTTCGTAGCGCCCGTAGTTTTTCTGGTCCAGCCGAATGACCTGGGCCTGGGGCAGGCGGCGGATGCTCTGCCACAGCGTGTCTTGGGTGCTGGGACCGGTGAGCGGCCGGTCCTTTATGGCATCGGGCAGGGCGCGGGCCGTCACCGTCACCACGGCCGGCACGGGCTGCCCGGTGGCCGGCGCGTAGAAGGCTGCGTCGGCAATTCCGGCGCTGAACCGGAGTTGCCAAGTCTGCGGGTAAGTCAGCGTGAAGCGGCCCTCAGCATCGGTGTAGGTGGCGGTGGGCACGGTCGTTTCCGGCTGCGCGCGCAGCCAATACGGAAACATAACCAGCACCAGCGCCCAAAAGGCCTTCATAAGCACAGCTCTGACGTCGACAACCCGTCGGGGGAGGCCAAAAAATCCTTGTTTTAGCAAAGAAACGCCCTTCTTTTTGAAAAATTGAGCGCAGGCGATGCAGTCAACCCCCGAACCGGCCGTTGCCAGGTGTTTGCCGGCCCAGAACCCTGTGCGGCCTATCCCAATAATTCCTCAATGTCGGCCCGCGTCAGATGCTTTATCACGGCCTCGTCGGTGGCAATCAGTTCGCTCACCAACGCCAGCTTACGGCGCTGCAAAGCCAGGATTTTCTCCTCCACCGTGCCCTGCGTGATGAATTTGTAGGTGAATACCGGCCGCTGTTGGCCGATGCGGTGGGCGCGGTCCACGGCCTGGGCCTCCACGGCGGGGTTCCACCACGGGTCGAGGATGAACACATAATCAGCCGCAGTTAGGTTGAGGCCCACGCCGCCGGCTTTCAGGCTGATGAGGAAGATGCGCAGGTTTTCATCTTCCTGGAAGCGGGCCACTTCGGCGGGCCGGTCGCGAGTGGCGCCGTCGAGGTAGGCGTACTCCAGTTGCCGCTCATCCAGCGCCGCGCGTACCAGTGCCAGGTGTTGCACAAACTGACTAAACACCAGTACCTTGTGTCCCTCAGCCACCACGTTGCGAATCATGCGCAACACCTCACGCAGCTTGCCCGACTCGCCGGTGTAATTCTCGTCGGCCAGGCGCGGGTGGTTGGCAATCTGGCGCAGGCGCGTGAGGCCCTGCAGCAGCAGAAACTGCGTGCTGGCCGGGCCATGCTCGTCGAGGTTTTGCAGGATTTTGTTGCGGTAGAAGCTCTTGGTTTCCTCGTAGGCGTGGGCCTGCTCCTCCGTCATGGGGCAGTAGCTGAGCTGCTCGGTTTTCTCGGGCAGTTCTTTGGCCACCTGGGCCTTGTGCCGGCGCAGAATAAATGGCTTAATCAGCGCGTGCAGGCGCCGGGTGCGGCCTTCGTCCTGGTGCTTCTCAATGGGCTTGAGGAACTCTTTGCGGAAGAACGCCTGCGTGCCCAGCAAGCCGGGGTTGATGAAGGACATCTGCGACCACAAGTCCATAGTGCTGTTTTCCACCGGCGTCCCCGTGAGGATGAGCCGGTGCTTGGAGCGCAGCTGCCGCACGGCCTGCGAAGTAGTGCTCGATGGGTTTTTGATGGCCTGCGACTCATCCAGAATCACGTAGTCGAACTTGTAGCTGGCCAGCAACTCCGTGTCGAGGCGCACGATGCCGTAGCTGGTCAGCACCACGTCGTAGTCGGCAAACCGGTCGGGGTTTTTGTCGCGGTAGGTACCAGTGTAGGCCAGAATGCGGAGGTCGGGCGTAAACTTCTCTGCCTCCGTCAGCCAGTTAAACACCAGCGACGTAGGCAACACCAGTAACGAAGCAGCACCTTGGTTTTCACCGCTTTCGTGACGGTGCTGCAGCATGGCCAGCGTCTGAATGGTCTTGCCCAGCCCCATATCGTCAGCCAGGCAGCCGCCGAAATGGAAGTCCTGCACGAAGCGCAGCCAGTTGTAGCCGGCCTTTTGGTAAGGACGCAACTCGCCCTGAAAGCCCACTGGCAGCGGGTGGTCTTCCACCTCGGCAAAGTCGCGTAGCTTTTCCAGCTTGCGGCCCATGCGCACTGTGGCCAGCTCGTTGCTCTGCAAATCAGCCACGAGGGCCAGGTGGTGGCGGCGCAGGTTGAGGCCCTCGGGCGTTTCTTCGCCAAAGGCAAACAGCTCCAGGTAGTCCGTAAACCACTCCTCGGGAATGATGGCAATCTGGCCGTTGGGCAGCTTAAACTCGCGGCGGCGCTGCAGAATGTGCCCGCGCAGCTTGATAAACGGCACTTCAATGTCGCCGAAGCGCACCGTGCCGCGCACGTCGAACCAGTCGCCGGCTTCCTGAATGCCCACGTGCACGCTGGTGGGCCCGATGAAATAGCTTTTGGTGGCCGAGTCGGCCGCCTCTATTGTGTAGCCCAGCTCGGCCAGGGCCGAGGTATTGTCATGCAGCCACTTGAAGGCTTCGGCCTTGGGCAGGGTAGCGTGGCCGTTTTCCACGGTGAGGTGACGGGCGCGCAGCTCCTCCACCGTGGCTTGCTCCTGCTCGGGGTTGCGCAGCAGGCGGTGGAACACGTAGCTGTCGGCCGTTTTTTCCAGGTGCACGCTCACGGGCTTGTTGGTGCCCAGCGGCATGAGGTGCGGGCCGTAGCGGAAACTTAGCTCGAAGTGAATCTGCTCGGTTTCGGCGCCGGTGAGCAGGGGCGCTACGGGCTTGGGCAGCGGGATGCGGCCCCGACGTGGGGGCCCGGGCGGGCGCACCGGCGCCTCGGGCGCGGGCGCAGCCGGCAGGGTGTCGCTGAACGTGAGGCGGGGCCGCGCCACGTAGCGCTCCGAGCGAATGTCGAAGCCGCGGGCGTGCACCTCAAACGACTCCATAAGTGGCGCCACGAACTTCTGGAAGTAGCTTTCTTCCACGTTGCGGGGCACCACAATGAATTTCTTTTTCAAAAACGGCAGCAGCTTCTTGCCGTCCACCTCAGTGCGGAAAGAATAAAGCAAGTCGTTCAGCAGCAACCAGGCGGGCTGCAAACACACCAATACAGCGTCCTTGTACTGAAAATCGAGTTTCTGCCCCTGGTACTGAATGGTAGGGAAGTAGTGCGTGCCTTCTTCGTTGCGGCGGAAGTGGAACAGGATAGACGCCTTGGCCGGCGCCAGGCCAATTTCCTTCCAGGTAGGCTCACCGTCGCGGCCCATGATGAACACGCATTTGCCCGAAAGTCGCGCCAGAATGGCACCCATACGCGCCTGCACGTGCTTGGAAATGAGTTCCTGCAGTGGCTTGTCGCCCTTCTCGGCATGGTAAGTCTTGAGGAAAAACTCGGCCGTCGCGATTTTGCGGGGCCAGAATTCCTTTACCACAGCCTCCTGCTGAATCTGGTCGCAAAGCTCTACTAGCTCAAAATCAGTAGCATCGAGGCCGGCAGCAAACTCGTGAGCGTTTTTTCCTGATACCGTTTGGTGCTGCAGTGTGAGTTGGCCCCGGGGCCCGAGCTGCACCACATAGGCCGCGAACAAGTGCCCGAGGAACTCGTGCTCGAAGAGCGAGTAAACGATTTGAAACGGTTCTGCGGTAGATACTTTCATAGCCGGGCACGCGGAAGGCGCAAGTTAGGGCCGAAAGCGGAAATGTGCACGGCAGAATTTTGCGCTTCGGGGGCGGCTTAGCGCTTACGGCCAGAAACCCGCCAGGATGCGGCCGGGCTTACAAATTCTCGCGCACATCGAGGCGGCTGGCATTCAGCGCAGGCCGGATGCTCACGGCCAGCGTGATGAGAATGATGGACATACATGTAAAAATGATGTCCGAAGCCTGCATTTTTACCGGGTAGGCGTCCACCACGCTCGTGGCCATGCCCATGCTCACGAAGCCGAAGCGCTGCTGCAGCCAGCACAAGGTCACGCCCAGCACCAGGCCCGTGGCCGCGCCCACCAGCGCCACGATGGCGCCCACGTAGAGAAAGGTACGGCGCACCGTTTTCTGGCTGGCGCCCATGGCCAGCAGCACCGCAATGTCCTTTTTCTTGTCGATGACCAGCATTGAGAGCGAGAAAAAGATGTTGAGCGAGGCGATGAGCAGAATGAGCGTGAAGGTGATAAACACGAACAGCTTCTCCACCTTAATGGCCTTGAACAAGCTCACGTGCTGTTCATCCGAGTCCTGCACCTTGAAGTTTGGGCCAAGCATCTTGCGCAGCTCGTTTTTCACCTGCTCTATCTCGAAGCTCTGGCCCACCTTCACGTAAAGGGCGGTGCGGCGGTCGCCATACCCCAACAGGCGCTGGGCAAATTCGAGCGGCACGAAAATGTAGCTGTCGTCGATGTGCTGCTCGATGAGGAACACGCCGCCCGCAATCAGGTCTTCCTCGTTGAAGGCGTTGCTGGGGTCGGTGCTGAGAGCTTTTTTGCCGGGTGTGTTGCGCGGGTAAAGCAGCCGCATGGGCGCCAGGCGGTTGTTCAGGGTGATGCTGAGCTCGTGCTGCACCCCGGCGCCCACCAGGGCTAGCTCCAAGCTGTCGCGGCGCAGGCGGTGGTCACCTTCCCGGATGTTGGCATCAATCTGGCTCTGGCCGAAGTAATTGTCGCTCAGGCCGCGCATCTTAACCACCATCTGGCGGTCGTGGTATTGCAGCAAGGCGTTGTCCTCGATGACTTCGGTGAGCAGGGCCACGCCGGGCGTGTTTTCCAGCTTCACCAGAAAGGCGCGGTCAACCGGGAAGGCTTTGCCTTTGGCGGCGGAGATGACGAGGTTGGGGTCCGACTTGCCGTAAAGCGTGCGCACCAAGTCCTCCAGCCCGTTGAACACCGACAGCACAATGATGAGCGCCATGGTGCCCACCGCCACGCCAATCATCGAAATGTTGGAAATGATGGTGATGATGTTGCGCTTGTTCTTCGAGCGGAAGTAGCGCCGGGCAATGAGGATGGGGACTCTCACAAATTGGAGTTAGCAGGCAGAGAAGCAGGCCGTCGGGAAGGAAGCAATTTCGGGTAAAACTATTGAATACGGGCTAACGCTGGTCGGCGCCGGCGCGTTGGCCCTACTTCCAAGCCTTCACGATGAGGCCGGTGCCGGAGTCGTGGGTGGTGCGGGCGTCGAACCAGTTTAGCAACAGGCAAAAAGGAAACACCACGAGGTAGTAGAACGGCAGGAGGATGAAAAACAGGCGCGACTTACCCAGCATCAGAATGGGGTATTTCATGCTCAGGCGCCACGAAACCTGGCCCGGCTCGCCGTAGGAATAGCGGGCCTCCACGCGGTCGAAACCGGCGGTGGTGAGCTTCTGCTGGATTTCGCGGATGTTGTAGCCGTCGCGCACGTGCTCCTCAATGAAGCTGGTTTCGCCGTCGTCGTGCACGTCGGAGCCGCCCTGGTCGCTGGGGGTCGAAATCAACAACATGCCGCCATCTTTCAGCGAAGCGTGGATGTTGCGAAACACCTCCACGTCTTCCAGAATGTGCTCCATCACGTCGACCGACAAAGCCAAATCGAATGAGTTTGGCTCCTGGTACAGCACCAAATCCTGCACCGCAAACTGCACGTTACGCCGCCCGATTTGGCGGAAAAAAGCGTTCGAGTCGGCTACTTGCTCTTCCTTCACATCCACGGCCAGGATGTTCCACTTGCTGCTCAGGCTGCTCAGCCAGTAGGTGTACTGGCCGTAGCCAGAGCCGGCGTCCAGAATGTTGAGCGGCTCCTGGGTGCGGCCCTTTGCCCAGCGGCGCAACTCGCGGTGCACGTGCCAGGTGCGCAGCAGCAGCAGGTCGAGCAGGTGGTAAAACAGGCGGCGCAGCCACGGCGTGCGGTTGAATACCTGGCCGAGCGTCTTTTTAATCGGGTCGTAATACAAGGGAGGGCAGCAGGGTATGGGGGTAGGAGGAGAGGAGGGGGTGGGTTCAGAAGAAGCAAGAGTTACCAACCCTTACCCTCTTATCCCTACACCCTCCTGCCCTTAAAAATTATTCACCTTTGAAAAGGCGCGGGCGAGCCGGTTTGTCGTCGTCCTCGCCTTTATCGTCTTTGGGAGCGGGCGGGATGTGCAGCGTGCCGAGCACTTGGTCCATGTGGGCGGCGTAGGCGGCGCTGTCGTCGTGGAAGAAGATGAGCTCGGGCACCACGCGGGCAGTTTGGCGGATACGCTTGGCCAGGGCGTGGCGAATTTCTTTGGCGTTGTCGCGAATGATTTCGAGGCGGTCGGCCGCGTCGTTGCCCAGCAGCAGGCTGAGGTACACGCGTGCCTGGCCCAGGTCGGGCGTCACCTTCACGGTGCTGATGGCCGGCGCCAGGCCGCCCCCAAACAGGTGCGGCAAGTCGCGCTGGAGCACAGCGGCCAACTCCTGCTGCAGCAGGCTGGCCATTTTTTGTTGTCGTTTGCTTTCCATAATGACTAGCAAAGATACGCGGCGATTTAGGGTAGGAGGGTATGGGGGGAGGAGGGGAGGAGTTTGGCCCTGAACAACCACAATGCGGGCCAGGCTTGCGGCCAAAGAATACCTTTGCCAACAACTCCTGCCCCCAGACCCTCCTTCCCTTATACCCTAACGCTTGCTCCGCTTTTTCAAAAGCTCCTTGCCCGCTCAGCTGCTGGCCCTGTTGGTGCTGGTGCTGGCCCTGCGCCTGCCGCTGCTTTGGGCGGGCCTGCCCGTGACGGCCGCTGAGCTGCGTGCACTGCTGGTGGGCGAGCGCCTGCACGGCGGAGCCTTGCCCTACCGCGACCTCTACGACGGCACCGCCCCGCTGGCAGCGGCTTTTTTCGGCGGGCTCGATGCGGTGGTGGCCCGGCCGGTTTGGCTCTACCGGGTGGTGGCGCTGCTGCTCTTGCTGGTGCAGGCCCTGCGGCTCAACCTAGTGTTCAACCGCTACGACGTGCACCCCGAGCGCGGCTATCTGGCCGCCCTCACCTACTTGCTGGTGGGCAGCATCAGCACCGATTTGGATGCGCTGTCGCCGCTGTTGCTCGGCAACACGTTCGTGGCGTTTGCTCTGAGCGCGCTGCTACCCACCTCGCGCGAGGGCTACGACAACCGCCGCCTCTTCCGGGCTGGATTTCTGGTGGGGCTGGGGGCGCTGTGCTACCTGCCGTTGGCCTTGTTTCTGATAGTGGGCCTGTTTGCGGTGGTCATTTTCGCGGCCAACTCCTTTCGGAGCTCCCTGCTGTTGCTGTGCGGGTTTTTCTTTCCGTACGCGCTGGTGGCCACGTTCTTTTTCTACACTGGAGCATTGCCGGGGTTTGTGCAGTTTCATTTGCAGCCGGGCCTTACCGATTTGATTGCCAGCGGCCTGCCGGCGGGCTTGCAGCTGCGCTTGCTCATAGTGCCGGGTGTGGTGCTGGCGCTGGCGCTACTGCGCTCGCTGGGTACGTCGCTGGGGCTGGTGTTCCAGGCCAAGTTCCGGCAAATGATGCTGGTGTGGCTGGCGGTGGCCATTGCCACGGCCGCCGTGGAGCGCGGCACGGCCCCGGGCGTGCTGGTGCTGCTGCTCACGCCGCTGGCCTACTTCAGCTTGTTTTTGTGGCAGCGCGGCCCGCGGCCGTTGCTGCAGGAGCTGTTGCTGCTGCTCATCATCAATGCGGCCGTGGTGCTGCGCTACCGGGCCCACGTGCCGCGGCTCGAAAGTTTGCTGCACATGCCCGCCGAAAGCCGCTTCGGCTTGGCGCCCGACCCGCGCTATGCCGCCCTGCGTGGCCAGACGCTGTTCATCCTCGGCCCCGACGACCGCGCCTACTTCCACAACCACCCCGCCACGCCCTACCTAGACTGGTCGCTCTCGCAAGCCGATTTCGGCCACCTCAACGAGTACGCCGCCGTGGTGCGCGTGGCCCAGAAAATGGGCGAAACCCCGCCTTCCTATCTGCTCGACCAGGGCCGCCACATGCCGCGCCTCAAGCAGCTGCTCCCCGGCATCTTCGGGCCGTACGAGCCGACCGGGACGCCAGGATTATACAAGCGGAAGTAGGAATCATCTGTCATCCTGAGCGCCGCGAAGGACCTTCTCACCCAAGAACGACTAGTTCCATGGTGAGAAGGTCCTTCGCGGCGCTCAGGATGACGGATGATAAAAAGCTGCCTATACCCAGCACCAATAGACAGCACGGCGCTCAGTGGGGACACTTCGCAGAAAGCTGGCCAGCGGCTCCAGCTCCGTGAGCAAAGAGGTGAGAACAATAACGCGGCCGTCCACGAGGTGCAGCCGCAGGTAGTCGTACTTCGCCCAGAAGGTGCGGCGGGCCCGGCACGTCACCCCTTCGATACGGGCCAAATCGCGCCGGGCAAACGGCAGCCGCAGTCCTGCTTCATACACTTCAAACCGGTTGTCAGCGGGCTGAAATACCAACGTTGTGTCGTGGTTCAGCGTCCAGTAGCGCAGGTGCAGCAGCAGCGCCGGGCCACTGAGCAGCAAGGTGAATAGCACGAAGCCACCCGTCAGCGCCCACTCAAACCCACTGGCCGGCTGGTTGCCCATCGCCACGGCGGGCAGCACGCTCAACCCCGCGCCCAATGCCAGCAGCGGCCAGAATAGCAGTCTCAGCTGTCTTGCCGCCGTGGTTTGGTAAACCTGTGTACGCTTCGAGAACAGCCCGCTCACCCAGCGCGCTGCCCCCAGCACCAGCAAAAGAACCACGGCTGCTTCGAGCAGCGGGCGAAGGAAGGAAAGCTTCATTCAAACGGCCTGCCTTAGGCGCTTACCTGCACCCAGGCCTCGCCTTCCGCGTGTTCGCGCAAGCGCCCGAAGCTTTCCAGCGCCAGCCCGTGCTTCTCGAATACGGCCCGCACCGCCGCCTGCCCGCCGGGCTCCACGCACACCAGCAGGCCCCCCGACGTCTGTGGGTCGCACAGCCAGGCGCGCTGCTCGTCGGTAATCTGGCCCACCTTATGGCCGTAGCTGGCCCAGTTCCGGTTGGTGCCGCCGGGCACGCTGCCCTGCTTCAAATACGACTCAGCCGCCGCAAGGCGCGGCACTTTCGCAAAGTCGATTTCAGCCGTGAGGTGGCTGCCCTCGCACACCTCGGCCAAGTGGCCCAGCAGGCCAAAGCCCGTCACGTCGGTCAGGGCCGTCACGGCGGGCAGCTTGCTCAGCTCGGCTCCAATTTTATTGAGCTGCATCATCTGAGCCGGCGCCAGGGCGGCATCCTCGTCCCGCAAAATGCCTTTTTTCTGGGCTGTGGTCAGAATGCCCACGCCCAGCGGCTTGGTCAGGAACAGCTCCGAGCCAGCGGTGGCCGTGTCGTTCTGCTTCAGGTCTTTGATGTCGACCATGCCCGTCACGGCCAGCCCAAAAATGGGTTCCGGCGAGTCGATGCTGTGGCCACCAGCCAGCGGAATGCCCGCCTCGGCGCAGATACTACGGGCGCCTTCCAGCACGCGGCGCGCCACCTCGGGCGGCAGCTTATCTACGGGCCAGCCCAGCACGGCAATGGCCAGCAGCGGCCGCCCGCCCATGGCGTACACGTCGGAAATGGCATTGGCCGAGGCAATGCGGCCGAAGTCATACGCATCGTCCACGATGGGCATGAAGAAGTCGGTGGTCGAAATCACCGCTTGGCCCCCGCCGATGTCGTACACGGCCGCATCGTCGCGGCTGGCGTTGCCCACCAGCAGCTTGGGGTGCTGGGGCTGGGCAATGCTGGTGTGCAGCATCTGGTCGAGCACGGCTGGCGCAATTTTGCAGCCGCAGCCCGCGCCGTGGCTGTATTGGGTGAGTTTGTAGTCCATGAGTTGAGTAGGTCGCGAGAGACGCAAAAGTAAACGGGCGGCCCGCCTGGGCCGCCCGCTTCAAAGCCAAGTAGTCAAAGGTTGCTATTTAATCGCCACCGGCAACTCAATGTTTTCCCAACGCAGCACCAGCCCCGGCGATTTTATCTCATACACCAGCCGTTCCGTCAGCGTGGCCGATTTGCGGGGCGTCACCATCACGCGCAGGGCATCCTGCTTCTCGTCGTATTTGAAAGCGCCCCACTGGTTGGGCACTTTGTTGAAAATCACCGTCCACGGCCCGCTCTCGGCCGGAATCACGAAGAAGCCGTACTTGCCGGCCGGTAGCGCTTTGCCTTCCACCTTCACGTCTTTGCTGAATTCTACCGTCGTTGCCTCGTTGGCCCCAGCGCGCCACACTTTGCCATAAGTCTCCAGGCCACCGAAAATCTTGCGGCCTTTCACCCCCGGGCTGCTGTAGTTCACCGTAACGTCGGTGCTGCCTACTTTGCCGGTGGCCGTGGCGGCAGGGCTGGGCTTGGCCGGCTGCATCAGGGCGCGCGACTGCGGGTCAGGCAGCGGCTGGCCGGAGGTGGCGGGAGTAGTTTGGGCGTGGGCGGCACCGCTAAGCAGGATTGCTGCCAGTCCGAAACCTAGGTAGCGAAGGCGCGAAGAAACTTTCATGAGCAAACGAACTAATAAGTGAGGAATGAAGCCTGCGCTGCCGCTCGAGGCGTTGCTTCGTCGCATCAGCTAGGCAAGGGCGGTAAATTACGGCAAGCGTTGCGTCCGGGGCACAGGGTGGCTTGGGGCGGGTAGCCTCATCTTGCATTCGGCCGCGTATTATCGTACCTTTGCCCCGAAGTTGGTATTCAATCTGATAAAGAGGGGACGCACAGTCCCCTCTTTTTTTGCCCGCTTCGCTCAACTACTATGCGTTTCGACCGTAACCTGCTGCTGGAAATGCTCCACGACGCCATGGGCGACCAGGAGCTGTTTCTCGTCGGCCTCACCGTTTCCGATTCGGTGCTGCCCAAAGTCACCGTCGTGCTCGACGGCCCCAACGGCTTGGGCATCAACGAGTGCGCTACCATCAGCCGCCGCTTGGCTCGCCGCATCGACGAGCACTACGGCGAAGAGGCTGCCTACTCGCTCGAAGTCACCAGCCCCGGCGCCGACCAGCCCCTCACCGACCCGCGCCAATACGCGCGCCACATCGGCCGCTCGCTGGCCCTGAAGCTGAACGACGGCACCGAGAAAACCGGCACCCTCACCGCTGCCACCCCCGAGGGCGTCGAAATTGAAGAAGTCATCAAGCAAAAAACCAAGAAAACCACCCTGCCCGCCGCTTTTTATTCCTTCGGGGACATTAAAGAGGCCAAGGTTGTTATCTCTTTTAAATAAATACAGTTCTGCCTCTTATGAACAGCCACGAACTCATTGAATCCTTCGGCGAATTTGCCCGGAGCAAGAACATCGACCGGCCCACGATGATGAGCATCCTGGACGACGTGTTTCGCACCATGATTCGGAAGAAATACGACCAGGACGAGAACTTCGACGTCATCATCAACCCCGACAACGGCGACCTTGAAATCTGGCGCAACCGCGAAATCGTGGACGACAACTCGGAAGATATCTGGGACCACGACAAAATTCCGCTGGCCGAAGCCCAGAAAATCGAGCCCGACTTTGAGGTAGGTGAATCGGTGGCCGAGGCTGTGAAGCTGGAAGACTTTGGCCGCCGCGCCGTACTCATGGCCCGTCAAACGCTGATTCAGCGCGTGAAGGACCTGGAGCGCGACAACCTGTACCAGAAATACAAGGACCAGGTGGGCGAAATCGTGACCGGCGAAGTGTACCAGGTGTGGAGCCGCGAGGCCCTCATCATGGACAAAGACGACAACGAGTTGGTGATGCCCAAGGGCGAGCAAATCCCCAAGGACCGGTTCCGCAAAGGCGACACCGTGCGTGCCGTAGTGCACCGCGTGGAAGTCATCAACGGCACGCCGAAAATCATCCTCTCGCGCGCCGCACCGGCTTTCCTCGAGCGTTTGTTTGAGCTGGAAGTGCCCGAGATTTATGATGGCCTCATCACCATTAAAAACGTGGTGCGCGAGCCCGGCGAGCGCGCCAAAGTGGCCGTGGAAAGCTACGACGAGCGCATCGACCCCGTGGGCGCCTGCGTGGGCATGAAGGGCAGCCGCATTCATCCGGTGGTGCGCGAGCTCGAAAACGAGAACATCGACATCATCAACTACACCGACAACCTGGAGCTCTACATTGCGCGGGCACTATCGCCGGCCAAGGTGGGTTCTATGAAAATCAACCAGGAAAACGGCCGGGTGTCCGTATTCATGAAGCCCGACCAGGTGAGCCTGGCCATCGGCCGTGGCGGCGCCAACATCAAGCTGGCTAGCCGCCTGGTGGGCATGGAAATCGACGTGTTCCGCGAAGCCACCGACTACGAGGAAGACATCTCGCTGGAAGAATTCTCAGACGAAATCGAGCCCTGGGTACTGGCCGAGCTCAAGAAAATTGGCCTCGACACTGGCCGCGCTGTTCTGGCTGTGAAGAAAGATGACATCGTGCGCCGCACCGAGCTCGAAGAGGAAACCGTGGATGATGTGTATCGCATCATCCGTCAGGAATTTGCCGACGACGAGGACCTTGACGACAGCACCCTGGAAGCTGCTAAAAACCGCGTTGCTGCGGGCAAAGTGGCCGACGAGGAAGCAGCCGTAACGCACGCTTCGGCCACCGCCACGGCGGCCGAACACGCGGTGCTGCCTACCGAAAATGAGGATGCGGGCGCCAGCTCTCCCGCCACGCCGGCCCAATGACGGCCGGGCGGCCGCCACGGCGAGGGTAACAAATCGTGCCAGCAGGTGCGGTTTGCGTCCTGCTGGCAAGATTTAATGTAATACCTTTGCAATTAGAAGCGTATCGTTACGCGAGATAGATAGAATGGCGGAAGCAACCCCGAAACGGCTACAACAGGCGGCCAAAGACCTGAATATTGGTATGGACAGGGTGGTCGAGGCCCTGGCCAAAAAAGGCATACAAGTAGAAAACAAGCCGACTACCAAGCTCACGGGCGACCAGGTGTCGATGCTTGAGAAAGAATTCGCGTCCTCGGCCCACGACCGGCAAGAGGCGCAAAAAGTCATTCAGGCCAAGCGCCAGAGTGAGCTGGATGCTGCGCCCAAGCCGGCGCCAGCCCCCGCGCCGCGTCCGGTGCAGGCCGCCGCGCCGGCTCCCAAGCCGGCCGCGCCCGTGGCTCCGGTAGCAACCGCTCCGGCGGCTGCCCCCGCCGCGCCAGCCCCGGCCCCCACGCCGGCTCCCGCACCCGCAGCCGAAACGCCCTCATTGGCGCCCGGCCTGAAAGTGCTGGGTAAAATTGAGCTGGACAGCAAAGGCCGCGTAATACCGCCCCGTCCCGCTGCCCCGGCAACTCCGGCTCCGGCCGCTGCTGCCACGGCCGCTCCGGCGCCCGCGCCAGCCGCCCCCAAGGCTGAAGCTCCGGCTGCTCCCAAAGCAGAGGCACCCGCCGCTGCTCCTGTAGCACCGGCCGCAACTCCGGCGCCCGCTGCCAAGGCCGAGCCCGCTCCGGCTGCTCCCAAGGCTGAAGCACCTGCTCCGGCGCCGGCAGCCCCTGTGGCGGCTACGCCTGCAGCCCCCGCAGCTGCGGCCCCCGCTACGACCGCCGCCCCGGCTCCGGCCGAAGCCCCAGCCGCAGAAGACAACAGCACCATAGTAGCCAAGTCGGACACGCTGAAGGGCCTCACGGTGCTCGGCAAAATCGACCTGTCTTCGATTAACAACGACCGGCGTGGGCCGGGTGGCCGTGGCCCCCGCCCCATCGCATCGTCGGACGTGAGCAAGCGCGGCTTGCCCGCCGGCCCCGGCCAGAAAAAGCGCACGCGCCTGCCTGGCCCTCCCGGCAGCACCACATCGCCCCCCAGCCCCGGCTACCAGGGCAACCGTCCGGCCGGTGGGCAGGGTGGCGGCTATCAGGGCAACCGCCCCGGTGGCGGCCAAGGCCAGGGCAACCGCCCCGGCGGCCCCGGTCAGCGCGGCGGTCAGTCGGCTCCCAAGCCGAATGCACCCGCCCTCACGCCGGAGCAGGCTGAAAAGCAGATTCAAGAGCAGATTAAGGCCACGCTGGCCAAGCTCGGCGGTAACAAAGCCACCGGCCAGGCCAACCGCGCTAAGTATCGCCGCGACAAGCGCAGCATGCTGGCGGAGGACCGCGAGGCCCTGCGCGCCCAGAACGAGCTCGACGCCAAGACCCTCAAACTCACGGAATTCATCTCGGCCAACGACTTGGCTTCGCTGATGGACGTGAACGTGAACGAGGTAATCAAGGTGTGCCTGGGAATGGGCATGTTCGTGTCCATCAACCAGCGCCTTGACGCCGAAGCCATTACCGTGATTGCCGATGAATTCGGCTTTGACGTGGAATTCCTGTCGGCCGAAGAAGAGGAGATTGATGTGGATGCCGGCGATGCTGAGGAAGACCTCAAGCCGCGTGCCCCCATTGTCACCATCATGGGTCACGTCGACCACGGCAAAACCTCGCTGCTTGACTACATCCGCGACGCGAGCGTGGCCAAGGGCGAAGCCGGCGGCATCACGCAGCACATCGGTGCCTACGAGGTGAAAACCAAGTCGGGCCAGCCCATCACCTTCCTCGATACCCCTGGTCACGAAGCCTTTACGGCTATGCGTGCCCGCGGTGCCAAGGTGACGGATATTGCCATCATCGTGGTGGCGGCCGACGACTCGGTGATGCCGCAGACTAAGGAAGCCATCAACCACGCGCAGGCCGCTGGGGTACCGATTATCATCGCCCTCAACAAGATTGACAAGCCGGCTGCCAACCCCGAGAAAATCCGCGAGGAGCTTTCCCAGATTAACATTCTGGTGGAAGAATGGGGCGGTAAGTACCAGAGCCAGGAAGTTTCGGCCAAGTCGGGTATCGGCGTGGAAGAACTGCTGGAGAAGGTGTTGCTCGAAGCCGAACTGCTGGAGCTGAAAGCCAACCCCGACCGCAATGCCATTGGTACCGTGATTGAAGCCTCGCTGGACAAAGGCCGTGGCTACGTGACTACCGTGCTGGTGCAAACCGGCACGCTGAGCGTGGGCGACGTAATTCTGGCCGGCCCGCACTTCGGCCGCGTGAAGGCCATGACCGACCACCGCGGCAAGAAGATGAAGTCGGCGCCGCCCGCTACGCCGGTGCAGGTGCTCGGCCTCACCGGTGCCCCGCAGGCCGGCGACCGCCTGCAGGTGATGGAAACGGAGCGCGAAGCCCGCGAAATCGCAACGCAGCGCCTGCAGTTGGCCCGCGAGCAAACCATCCGGACCAAGAAGCACATCACGCTCGACGAAATTGGTCGCCGCCTGGCCATCGGTTCGTTCAAGGAACTCAACATCCTGGTGAAGGGCGACGTGGACGGCTCGGTGGAAGCACTATCCGACTCGCTGCTCAAGCTGAGCACGCCGGAAGTGGCCGTGAACATCCTCAGCAAAGGCGTGGGTGCCATCTCTGAAAGCGACGTGCTGCTGGCCTCGGCTTCCGACGCCATCATCATCGGCTTCCAGGTGCGGCCCTCGCAGAGTGCCCGCCGCTTGGCCGAGCAGGAGCAGATTGACATCCGCTTGTACTCCATCATTTACAACGCCATCAATGAGGTGAAGGATGCCATGGAAGGCATGCTAGCCCCGACGGTGCAAGAAGTGGTGGTGGCCAACGCCGAGGTGCGTCAGGTATTCCACATTACCAAGGTGGGTACCATTGCTGGCTGTATGATGACGGAAGGCACCATGACCCGCAAAACCAAGGTGCGCGTGGTGCGCGACGGCATCGTGCTACACACCGGCGACATTCAGGACCTCAAGCGTTTTAAAGACGACGTGAGCGAGGTGCGCCAAGGCTACGAATGCGGTATCTCCATCAAAGGCTTCAACGAGTTGCAGGAAGGCGACAACATTGAAGGCTTCGAAGAAAAGGAAATCAAGCGTACGCTGTAAGGCACGCGCAACCTGCAAAGGTGAAAAAGCCCCTGCTGCACAATGCAGCCGGGGCTTTCTTTTTGGCCAGTCGCTTTACGCAGTCATTTACTCAGTGGAACAGGGCGCGCTGCTAATTCCAAGGTGCCAGGCAATAGACCACAAAAGAAAGCCCCGAATGCAGCTGCAGTCGGGGCTTTCTTTTATTAAACCAAGTCTTAAAAGAACAGGAATTTGTGCTTGCTTTTGTGCTTGTGCACCAGTGGTTTGCCAGCCGGGTTGGAACCGCCGATGGGGTGACTTTGGCCACGCTTCTGCTCCATAAAGCCTTTTTTGCCTTTGAATTTCTTCACCATGAAACCGCTACCGCTGCGGTTGGAATCGAACTGGCGCTCGGGGCCACCGTTGCGGCCGCCGAAGCTGGTGTTGCCGGTGCGGGCTTCGAGGAGCTCCAACTGCTGGTCACGCTTGATTTCTTCGGGCGTCATGGCGGCGCGGCGCTGGTTGCGGGCCAGTTCCAGGGCGTTGGTGCCCGAGGTGCTGCGGGCGTTGGCTTCGCTGCTGCCCTGGCTGGGGGTGGGGAAAGCGGGGCCGGTTTGGGCCTGAGCAACGGAAGTTGCACCGAAACTTAGCCCGCTGAGCAGGGCGGCAGCAAAGAAGAATTTCATATGAGGTGAAAGGAGGTGGGTGGAGGGAGGATGCGACTTAACGGTTGGGAGCGAGGGGTGGTTCACTGAATGATGCAATTTTGCGCATTCGTCCGTTATGTTGGGCCTAAGTTCGTAACTTATTTTGAATCGGCAAATTACTGACCGGTTTTAAAACCTAAACTTTAGCTAAAAATATAAAACCGCTGCCCACAGCACGGTGGACAGCGGTTTTTTCTGGCTGAACGGCTGCGCCGTTTTTGTTAGATACGGCCGGCGCGCAGGGCGTCGCGGATTTCCATGAGCAGCTGCTGGTCGGTGGTGGGCGGCGGGGGCGTGGCGGGCACGGGCGTCACTTCTACCGGCTTTTTCTTGATGCTGTTGGCGCCTTTCACAATCATGAAAATGATGAAGGCAATGATGAGGAAGTTGATGACGGCGTTGAGGAACAAGCCTACCTTCATCGGGCCCACCATGATGGTGGAGAAGTCGGTGTGCCCCAGGAAGAGGCCTACTACCGGCATGATGACGTCGTCGGTCAGCGACGTGACGATTTTGCCAAACGCAGCGCCGATGATGACACCGACGGCGAGGTCGAGCACGTTGCCCTTGGAAATGAACTCTTTAAATTCGGAAACAAGACCCATAGTAGTTGGTAATGAAAGGTGAAAAAATGAGTTTGCGCTAAAGCTATGTATTTATAGTCAAATCAATAGCCTGCTTGCGGCGGCAAAATTGCCTGAAAGGGACAGGCATTGGGCCTGGCTTTCGGCTAGCTGAGGCCGAAAGGCGACGAACCCCGGCGCTGGCACGACCGGCGCCAGCGGCCGGGGGCGCTATCTTTGGCCGGGCCAAGTCAAACCCGCCTTCTTTTCGTTATGTCTGTTTCGTTCGAAAACCTGCTCTACGACCTCGACGCCGCCAGCGGCATCCTCACCCTCACCATCAATCGGCCCAGCAAGCTCAACGCACTGAACGCGGCTACCATTGCCGACATCGACGCGGCGGTGCAGCAGGCGCTCAACAACGCGGCCGTGCGCGGCATCATCCTGACCGGGAGCGGCGAAAAAGCGTTTGTGGCCGGGGCCGACATTGCCGAGCTGGCCGCTCTCACGCCCGCACAGGCTGCCCGGGCTTCAGAACGGGGCCAAGAGGCGTTCTGCCGCATCGAGGAAAGCACCAAGCCGGTGGTGGCGGCCGTGAACGGCTTCGCGCTGGGCGGCGGGTGCGAGCTGGCCATGGCCTGCCACATGCGCGTGGCCGCCGACAACGCTCGTTTCGGCCAGCCTGAGGTGAACCTGGGCTTGCTGCCGGGCTACGGCGGTACGCAACGCCTGCCGCAGCTCATCGGCAAGGGTAAGGCCATTGAGCTGTTGCTGACGGCCGACATGGTGAAGGCCGACGAGGCCCTGCGCCTGGGCCTGGTGAACCACGTGGTGCCGCAGGCCGAACTGCTGCCCTTCTGCCAGCAGCTGCTGACCAAGATTCTGGGCAAAGCGCCTCTGGCCGTGGGCATGGTGCTGGAATGTGTGAACGCCCACTACGACAAAGGCACCGACGGCTACAAGGCCGAAGCCGAGGCGTTCGGCCGGGCCTTCGACAGTGAGGACTTTAAGGAAGGCACCACGGCGTTTGTGGAGAAGCGCGCGGCCGTGTTCACAGGTAAATAGTAGTGTGAAGGGTAAGCATCTGTCATCCTCATTTGGCGTCCGCGCAGCGAAGGACTTTATCACGTTCGGACGATAGTTATTCGGCCGTGATAAGGTCCTTCGTCTCCGCTTGATGCTCGGAATACTCAGGATGACAGACGTTCACAAACGCTCTTGATTAACAACGAATGAGTGTAGCGAAAAAACTGGCCTCGCAAACGGCGGTGTACGGCGTGAGCAGCATTGTGGGCCGGGTGCTCACCTATTTGCTCGTGCCGATATATACCGGGGCGTTTGCGGCGGCCGAATATGGGGTGGTGACGGGCCTCTACGCCTACGTGTCGTTTCTGAACGTGGTGTTTACCTACGGCATGGAAACCACATTTTTCCGCTTTGCCAACCGGCCGGGTACCGACCGCAAGGATTTGTATGACCGGGTGCTGAGCCTGCTGCTGCTGAGCACGGCTACCCTCACGGTGCTGCTCATGCTGCTGGCGCGGCCGCTGCTGGCGTTGCTGGAAATTCCATACGAGAATAAACAATACGCTATCTGGGTGGCCCTTATTCTAGGGCTGGACGCGCTGACGGCTATTCCGTTTGCCCGGCTGCGGCTGGAAAATAAGGCCCGCAAGTTTGCCGGTATCAAGCTGGCCGGCATTGTAGGTAACGTGGTGCTGAACCTGTTTTTTATCGTGTTCTGCCCGGCGGTGATGAGCGGAAAATGGTTGCCCATTCTGCAGCCACTGGTGGCCCGTGTGTACGACCCTACGGTGGGCGTGGGCTACGTGTTTCTGAGCAACCTGGTAGCCAGTGGCCTCACCCTGCTGCTACTGGGCCGCGAGTTGCTGGACTTCCGGTTTAAGCTGAATTTTGATTTCCTCAAGCCGCTGCTGGCTTATGCTTTCCCGCTGATGCTGATGGGCCTGGCGGGCATGGTGAACGAAACGCTGGACCGCATTCTGCTACCCAAGTGGCTGCCCGATAACTTCTACCCAGGCCAGAGCAGCCTCACGGCGGTGGGCATCTACGGGGCCTGCTACAAGCTGAGCATCTTCATGTCGCTGGTGATTCAGGCATTCCGCTACGCAGCCGAGCCTTTCTTCTTTGCCCAAAGCACCGAGAAGAATTCGCCGGCCACGTTTGCCATGATACTGAAGTGGTTTACGCTCTGCTGCGCGGTCATCTTCGTGGGCATCAGCCTCAACGTGGAAGACTTCGGCCGGTTGTTTCTGCGGCGCCCCGAGTACCTGCAAGGGCTGGCAGTGGTGCCGGTGTTGCTGCTGGCCAACCTGTTTCTGGGCGTGTACTACAACCTGTCGGTGTGGTTTAAGCTCACAGACAAAACCTACTTCGGCACCTACATCGGCGCAGGCGGTGCGGTGCTCACCATTGCCCTCAACTTCCTGCTGATTCCGGTGCTAGGCTACATGGGCTCGGCCCTGGCCACGCTGGCCTGCTACTTTATGATGGCCATTCTGTGCTGGCGCTTGGGCGAGCAGCACTTCCCGGTGCCGTACCCGGCGCTGCGGCTGGGGCTGTGGCTGCTGTTTGCCGTGGGCTTGGTGGCACTGGGCTGGTTCATATCTCCGGAGGACTGGTGGGCGCGCCATGCCTGGCACGCAGGCCTGACGGTACTGTTCCTCGCGGCGTTGTATGTGGTAGAACGGCCGCAACGGGCGCTAGCAACCAAAGCTGCCTAGAAACAAGCGTATCGGGCGAAAGCCTTGTGTTTCCTTTGCGGGCCAGCGGCGCCGCTCAACATTCCTTCGACCATGCAAATCCCCGTCATTAACAACTCGGGCCACCCACTGCCCGAATACCAGACGCCCCATGCCGCCGGCCTCGACTTGCGGGCCCACCTTGTGGACGGCCCCGTGACGCTGCAGCCCTTGGAGCGGCAGCTTATTCCTACTGGCCTGAGCCTGGAAATTCCGGTGGGCTATGAAGCGCAGGTGCGGCCCCGCAGTGGGCTGGCCGTGAAGCACGGCATTGGCATTGTGAACAGCCCGGGCACGATTGATGCCGACTACCGGGGCGAAATCCGGGTGCTGCTGGTGAATTTGTCGAACGAACCCTTCGTGGTGAACGACGGCGAACGCATTGCCCAACTGGTGGTTGCCAAGCACGAAACCATAGCTTGGCAGCCCGCCGAAACCCTGAGCGCAACCCAACGCGGCGCGGGAGGGTATGGCAGTACAGGAAAAAGCTAATATCCGGCAATCGGTTGTTGGCGGGCAGGCCCTAGCTTCGGGCCGCCGAATGGCTGCCGGGCGGGCGCGGCCGTTGTCCTGTGCACCCTGAACGAACTTTATAAATACCTGACCACTACACAACACATGAAAATCATCGTCCCGATGGCCGGCATGGGCAAGCGCATGCGCCCCCACACCCTCACCGTTCCCAAACCCCTCATTCCCATTGCAGGCAAGCCCATTGTGCAGCGCCTCGTGGAGGACATTGCCAAAGTGTGCGGTGAGCCGGTGGACGAAGTGGCTTTCATCATCGGCCGCTTTGGCGCCGAGGTGGAGAAAAACCTGGTGAAAATTGCCGAATCGGTGGGCGCCAAGGGCACCATCGTGTACCAGGACGAGCCGCTGGGCACTGCCCACGCCATTCTTTGCGCTAAGCAGGCGCTGACTGGCCCAGTAGTGGTGGCCTTTGCCGATACGCTGTTCAAAGCTGATTTCACCCTAGACAGCAGCGTGCCCGGCACCATCTGGGTGCAGAAGGTAGACGACCCGCGCCCCTTTGGCGTGGTGAAGCTGAACGAGCAGGGCCAGATTACGGAGTTTGTGGAGAAGCCGCAGGAATTCGTGTCGGACCTGGCCATCATCGGCATCTACTACTTCCAGGACGGCGAGTATTTGCGTAGCGAATTGCAATACCTGCTCGATAACGACATCAAGGACAAAGGCGAGTACCAGCTCACCAACGCCCTCGAAAACATGAAAAACAAAGGCACGGTGTTCGTGCCCGGCCGCGTGACCGAGTGGCTCGACTGCGGCAATAAGGACGCCACGGTGTTTACCAACCAGCGCTACCTGGAGTACCTCAAGGAGCGCGGCGAGTCGCTGGTGGCGCAATCAGCCAAAATCACCAATTCGGTGCTCATTGAGCCGGTGTATATTGGCGAAAACGTGATTGTAACCGACTCGGTGGTGGGCCCGCACGTGAGCCTAGGCGACCACGCCAATGTGCGCGACTCGCGCCTGTCGAACTCCATCGTGCAGCAGTCGGCCTCGGTGTTGAACGCCGTCATCACCAATTCGATGATTGGCAACCACGCCGGCGTAACCGGTACGCCCGATGACTTGAGCCTCGGCGATTATAACCAGTTGCGCGTGTGACATTTTAAAGCGGAAATGCGTTAGTAGCGACGCGGCCTTCGGCAGAGGGCCGCGTCGTTCGTTCGTATTACCCGTAAATTCGTGAGCCGGGCCCGAGGTCCGGTTTTGTTGTATATGCGTCAAGTTGCTCTTAGTCTGTTGCTTTGGATGGGGACGGTGGCCGTGGGCCACGCCCAAACGCCAGCGGGTGCGCCCCAGCCGCCGGCCAAGCTGAGCCGCAAAGAGCAGCGGGCTCTGGAAAAAGAACAGCGCGACCTCGACAAGAAACTGGCCGAAGCCAAGGCCAAGCGCGCGGCTGCGCCGCCCCTCACCGAGCGCGAGCGCGAGATGAGCGAAGCCTTGTTTGTGGAAGGGGTGAAGTACGTGCTGCTGGAGGACTACAACAAGGGCCTGGAGCAGCTGCTAAAAGCCTACGCCCTGAACCCCGACAACGCGGCCGTCAACTACAAGATAGCCGAGGCCAACTTGCTGAGCGGCAACCTGCGCGACGCTGCCAACTACGCCGAGGCCTCCATTCGCCTCGACTCGAAAAACGCCTACTACTACCTGCTGTTGGCCCAGATTCAGGCCAGCCAGAAGCAGTACGACAACGCCACTAAAACCTACGCGGCCCTCATCAAGCAGGTGCCCAACTCGGGCAACTACCTGTTCAATCTGGCCGACCTGTACCTAGCCCAGAACAAGCTACCTGAAGCCCTGGCTACGCTCGACCAGGCCGAGAAGGAGTTTGGGCAGGTAGACGAGATTTCGTTCAAGAAGCAGCAGATTTTCCTGAAGCAGAATAAGCTGGATTTGGCCCTGGCCGAGGGCGAAAAGCTCATTAAGGCCAACCCGACGGAAAGCCGCTACGTGCTGGCCCAGGCCGAGATGTACGCCAGCAACAACCGCCTGCCCGACGCCGTGCGCGTGGC
Source organism: Hymenobacter properus (assembly GCF_015694735.1). Lineage (GTDB taxonomy): Bacteria > Bacteroidota > Bacteroidia > Cytophagales > Hymenobacteraceae > Hymenobacter > Hymenobacter properus. Next base: position 975,040 of record NZ_JADQDP010000003.1, read on the forward strand.
CCAACAGGCCCTGCGCCTCGACCCCGACAACCCGCAGGCGCACATGATTCTGGCCCAGGTGTATCAGCAGCAAAACCAGCCCGACGAGGCTGGCCAGCAGCTTAAGCAGGCCTTCGCCAGCCCTGCGCTCGACATCGACGAGCGGGTGCGCATTCTGGTGGGCTACATCAAGCAGCTGCCCAGCCCCAAGGAATCGGTGAACCAGCTGGCCCGCGACTTGGCGGCCGAAACCATCAAAACATACCCCAAGGACGCGAAATCCTACGCCGTGGCCGGCGACATTCAAACCCTGACCGACCACAAAAAGGACGCCCGCGACACCTACCTGAAGGCCCTGCGCTTCGACAATTCCAAGTTTCAAATCTGGCAGCAGGTGGTGCTGATTGATGCGGAGCTAAGCCAGACGGATTCGCTGCTGGCCCATACCGACCGCGCGCTGGAGCTATTTCCGAACCAGTCGTCGCTTTGGTTTTACAACGGCGCGGCACACCTGCTGAAAAAGCAGCCGCAGAAGGGCGTGAAAGCTCTGGAGCACGGCCGCAAACTGGTGGTGAGCAACCCGGAGCTGTTGGGCCAGTTCGACGCTCAATTGGGCGATGCCTACCACGAATTGCGGCTGTATGAGAAATCGGACGCGGCGTATGAATCGGCGCTGAACAGCGACCCGAACAACGTGCAGGTGCTGAACAACTACAGCTATTTCCTCTCATTGCGTGGCGAGAAGCTCGACAAGGCCAAGCAAATGGCGGGCAAGGTGGTGAAGCAGTATCCCGACAACGACACCTACCTCGATACCTACGCTTGGGTGCTCTATAAGCAGAAAGACTATGCCGGCGCCAAAGCGGCACTGGACAAAGCCATGCAAACCACCAAGGACGGCTCCATCATCGAGCACTACGGCGACGTACTGTACCAGCTCGGCGAGAAGGACAAGGCCGTGGCCGAATGGCAGCGCGCCCACAAAGCCGGTGGCACCTCCAACCTGCTGGAGCGCAAACTGAAAGACCACAAACTCTATGAATAAAATTTCCTTGCTGCTGGCCCTAGGGCTGCTTGTGGGCGGTTGCGCCCGCAAAGCGACGCCCGTTGTTTCTACCACCGGTCCGAAAACTTCGGTGCCCGTGGCCGAGCCCACGGTGCGCGCCACCAACACGTCGTTCCTGTTTTTGAACGCCAAGGGCAAGGCCCAAATCAACATGAAGGGCGACAAGCAGAGCGCCAACATTTCCCTACGCATGCGCCGCGACAGCGTCATCTGGGTGACGGCCGGGCTGCTGGGCGTGGAGGGCGTGCGCGCTGTGCTCACGCCCGATTCGGTGCGGGTGGTGAACAAGCTGGAAAAAACCTACTTCACCGGCGGCTACGACTACCTGAGCAAGCTGCTGAACGTGCCCGTGAGCTTCGCCCAGATGCAGGCAATTCTGCTGGGCGACTACCTGCCCGCGCCCGCCGGCACCACGCCCACCATAGCCACCGAGGAAGCCGACCGCCAGCGCGTGAGCTACCCCTTGGCCGGCGTGCTGGTGGAGCGCCTGCTGCAGCCCGGCACCGGCCGCGTGCAGCAGATGAAGGTGAGCGACGCCGCCACCCAGCGCAACCTGACCGTGGACTATACCGATTTCAAGCCGCTGGAAGAGCCCGGCAACCTGCCTTTTGCCAACTCGGTCTTTATCCAAGCGCAGCAGCCATCGGCGGGGGCCGTCACGGCGGCCATCAACTATAGCAAGGTGAACGTGGGGCGTGAGCGACTGTCGTTTCCCTTCTCCGTGCCCAAGGGCTATAAGCGCCAGAAATAAACAGTGGCTTTGAACGGGTATTCGGTGAGTGGTAAATTTTTAGCGAAGGCTAGTGGTCTGGTGCAGACAGCGTGCGAGCCGCGGCAAATAGCCCGGGGTCGCTTGGTGCTGCTGTGTCTGCTCAGCGTGTGGCTGGCGCTGCCGGTAGCTGCCCAGCAACGCAAGAAGAAGCAACCGGCCAAAACTGCCCCGGCCCGCACCAAAACCCGAACCAACAAGGCCCGCCGCCCCACCAGCTCAGCCCGCACCAAAACCAAGGAGCAACTGGAGCGCGAGCGCCAGGCCAACCTGCGCCAGATTCAAGCCACCAGCCAAGCCCTGAACCAAACCCAGGAGAAAAAGAAGGTGAGCCTGGGCCAGCTCAACGTCATCAAGGAAAAGCTGACAGAGAAGAAGCAGGTCATCCAAGGAATTTCGACCCAGCTGCACGGCATCGAAACCAACGTGCAGCAAACGGCCACGCAGGTGCTGCAAACCCAGAAGAACCTACGCGAGCTAAAAGGCGAATACGCCCGGTTGCTCTACACGGCTTCAAAAACGGCCAACGGCTTCAACCGACTGATGTTCTTGTTTGCCTCGGAGTCGTTCAACCAGTTTGCGCTGCGCCTGCGCTACATCCGTCAATACACCGAGGAGCGGCAGCGCCAGGCGGCCCGCATCATGGGCACGCAGTACCGGCTGCACCAGCAGCTCTCGGGCCTCACGCAGCAGCAGAAGCGCAAGAGCAGCCTGCTGAACAACCAGCTGAACGAAAATAGAAACCTGCTCACGCTCAAGTCGAAGGAAGATGAGATGGTGCAGCAGCTCAGCCAGCAGGAGCAGGGCCTGCGCCAAGAGCTGGAAGAGCGCCGCCAAGCCGTGAACCGCCTCGACAACCTGATAGCCGAGCGGGTGCGCGAGGAAATAGCCCGCGCCGCCCGGGCTGCCCGCCTGGCCGCGCGCCGCCAAGCCGCGCTGGCCGCTGCCCGCGAAGCCCGCCGGGCCGCCGCCGCGCGCAATGCGGGTGGTGGCGCCGGCCCTGCGCGCCCACGCCGCGAAACAGCAGCTAGCGAAGAAACCAACGACGCCAACAACGACACCGCCGCGCCCGAGTCGGACGCTCCCGAAACGGCAGCAGAAGCGGCCGCCGACCGCCGGGCCGTGCGCATTGCCCTCACGCCCGAAACAGCGCTGGCCTCGTCGTCCTTCTCCGGCAATAAGGGCCGGCTGCCCTGGCCCGTGAGCCGGGGTTTCATCAGCCAGCATTTCGGCCGCCACCCGCACCCCGTGCTCAAGCACGTGACCGTCGAAAACCGTGGGGTCGACATCCAGACTGCAGCCGGCGAGGAAGTGCGTTCCTGCTTCGATGGCAAGGTGCTCACCATCGCCAACATCGCCGGCATGAACACCATTGTCATGATTCAGCACGGCGACTTCTTCACGGTGTATGCCAAGCTGCGCTCCGTGAACGTGCACGAGGGCCAGCGCGTGAGTGCCCGCGAAGTCATCGGCACGGTGGCCACCAACGCCGAGGGCACGTCCGAAGTGCAGTTTCAGGTGTGGCACAACTCGGCCAACCTCAACCCTGAAAACTGGCTGGGACATAAATAAAAACCCCTGTCATTGCGAGGAGGTACGACGAAGCAATCCGTCCTGTACAACATCCAACACGCTCTTTTACCAGAAAGCCCCGGTACTGCGCAGCACCGGGGCTTTCTGGTAAAAGAGAGTTTCTGATTCTTACGGGACAGATTGCTTCGCTGCGCTCGCAGTGACAGGCGCGGCCGTTTGGGCAAAAAAAAACACCGAGCAAAGCGCGGTGTCTTTCTGAGCTATGAAAACAAACTTAGCTGTCGGCAGAAGCGGCCTTTGGAGCTTGCTGCAACCGATAACCGATTCAAAATTGGCGAATGCCGGGGGTTAAAATCTGGGCAACTCGGTGAACGGACCCTTTGACCCGGCGAACGGACCGCTTGGCTAGGCGCAAGCCAATGCGACAAGCAGTCGCTGGCTACACTAGGTTCAAGCGACCCAGCAAGCCGGCTTTGTAGGAGCTGCCGATGGGCACGCGCACAGCGCCGCGCGCCGCGCTGCTGTCGCGCACCCCATCGAGCAAGGCCACATCGCCCTCAATGGCCACAATGCGGTCGAGGCGCACGATGTACTTGCGGTGCACCCGGGCAAAATCGCGCACCGGCAACTTGGTTTCCAAGTCTTTCATGGTGCCGTACATGGTGAGCCGCTCGCGGTTGGTGTGCAAGTTCACGTAGTCGCCCAGGGCCTCCACGTATTGCAGGTCGGCGGTGGGCACGCGCACCAGGCGCTGGTCCTGCTTCACGAAGATTTCGGCGCGGGTGTTGGCGTAGAGGCCGTCGCCGGCGTTGTTGGCCATGCGCAGCACGCCGTCGAGTTTCTGGCGTTCGTCTTCAAGCTGCACCCGAATGCGGCGCAGCTCCAGGTGCGCCATCACCTGGCGGGCGAGGATGCGGAGGGCGTCGCGCTGGTCGGTGGTGAGCTCGCGCGGAATGGTGTCGATGGCACAAAGGGTGCCCAGCGGCTGGCCCTCGGGCGAAAGCAGGGGGGCGCCGGCGTAGAAGCGGATGTTGGGGTCGCCGGTCACCAGGGGGTTGTCGGCGAAGCGGGCGTCGGTGGTGGCGTCGCGCACCTCGTACACGTTGTCGGCCCGCATGGCGTACTGGCAGAAAGCGTATTCGCGCGGGGTTTCCTGCGTTTGCAGGCCCACCCGGGCTTTGAACCACTGCCGCTCGCCATCAATCAGGGAAACCAGCGAAATGGGCGTGCCGCAAATGAAGGCGGCCAGCTGCGCGATGTCGTTGAACACCTGCTCCGGACCCGTATCCAGCACTTGGTAGCTGTGCAGCGATTCCAGGCGTTCCGTCTCGTTTACCTGGCGCAGGTCGGCATCGGCGGGCGTGGCGTTTTTGGGAGATTTCACAGCAGAAGTTGGCAAGAAGTAAAGGAAGCTTCAAGCTAATCGGAAAGAATAAAGCTCAAAGTGACAAACTTAACAAAACTAACGAAGTGTTCATGTTCAGCTGAGGCCAATCCGTTCAACTCAAATTTTCACCCGTCCAATAACACTGATTTACCTGCGAAGCAACGGCTTCATTCAGCAAACACTTGCAATCGGGTATCTTTGGCACTCCAAAATGCGCTTGGCTGCGTATATCCTCCTTTATCATCCTAATCGGGCCCTGGCGCCCATGCGCTCATGCACCATCCCCTGTTTCTAATTGGCAGCTTCGGCACCACCGAAATCCTGCTTATTCTGTTCGTCATTATTCTGCTGTTTGGCGCCAAGCGCATTCCAGAGCTCTTCCGTGGCATGGGCCAGGGGGTGCGTGAGTTTAAGAACGCCAGTGCCCCAGCCGAAGAGCAGCCGCAGTACCGCGACCAGCCCACGCAGCCGCCCTACCAGCAGCAATACCCACAGCAGGGCTACCCCCAACAGCCGCAACAGGGCTATCCGCAGCATGGGTATCCGCAACAGCCCCAGCAGGGATATCCCCAGCAACCCCCGCAGGGTTATCCGCAGCAGGGCTACCAGCAGCCCACGCCGCCGGCCTATAATCCCAACGACCCCGCTTCGCAGCCGCGTCAGTAGCGCCACACGCTGTTTTTCTGTTTTTAAGTATTTAAACTGTCCTCTTTATGTTTGGTGATATTGGTGGTTCCGAGGTGATACTGATTATGGTGGTCATCCTCATTTTCTTTGGGGCCAATAAAATTCCAGAATTGGCCCGGGGTCTGGGCAAGGGCATCCGTGAGTTTAAGGACGCCAGCACAGAAATCAGACGCGAGTTTGAGCAGGCCGGCCAGCCAGCCCAGCCCAACAACTACGCTCAGCAAAACAACAATTACCCGCCCCAGCAGCAATACGGCGCCCAAAACCAGTACCCGGCCCCGCTGCCGGTAGCTGATGCCGAGCCTGCCTCGGGCTTCGACCCCTGGGCCACGCCGGCTTACGTAGCGCCCACCACGGCTGCCGCGGCCACGGCTGCTGCCGACGAGGCATTCACGCACAAAACCGAGGAGCCGGCCCCGCCTGTGGCCTCGCAGCTGCCGCCCAATCTGGCCCCCGAGGGCACCCAGCCCCGGCAGCCTTACATTCCGGCCAACGCCAGTCCTAGCGCCGATGCCTAACTTTGGGCGCACCTAATCTGCAAGTAGTTTGAAGCGTTTTCAGTCTTTATCCGAAGTTCGTAGCGAGCTGGCGGCGGGCACCACGTCCTGCCGGCAGCTCGTTGAGTATTATCTGGGCAACATCGAGCGCCAGAACCCCACCCTCAACGCCTTCTTGGAAGTGTGGCCCGACGAGGCCCGCGCCCAGGCCGACGCCGTGGATGCTAAACTGGCCGCCGGCACCGCCGGGCCCTTGGCCGGCATGGTCATCGGCCTGAAGGATGTGCTGGCCTACGCCGGGCACTCGCTGCAAAGCAGCAGCCTGATGCTAGATGGCTTTAAGTCGCTGTTCACCGGCACGGCCGTACAGCGCCTGCTCGATGCCGACGCCATTCTCATTGGCCGGCAAAACTGCGACGAGTTTGCCATGGGGGGCTCGAACGAATCTTCCTACTTCGGCCCGGCCCGCAACGCGGCCGACCCGGCGCGGGTGCCTGGCGGCTCGTCGGGCGGCTCGGCGGTGGCCGTGCAGGCTGATATGTGCCTGGCTTCAATTGGGTCCGATACGGGCGGCTCGGTGCGCCAGCCGGCGGCATTTTGCGGGGTGGTGGGCTTCAAGCCCACATACTCGCGCATTTCGCGCTATGGGCTGGTGGCCTTCGCCTCGTCGTTCGACCAGATAGGGCCCATTACCCGCTCGGTGGCCGATGCCGCCCTGCTGCTGGAAATAATGGCCGGCCCCGACGGCATGGACAGCACCGCCAGCCAACGCGAGGTGCCTGCCTATAGCCAGCTGCTCGCGCCTGCGCCGCACTACCGCATCGGCTACATCGCCGATGCCGTGAACAGTGAAGGGCTGAACCCGGAAATCAAAGCGGCACTGGAAACGCAACTGGAGCTACTGCGCGGCCAGGGCCACGTGGTGGAGGCGGTGGAGTTTCCCTACCTCGACTACATGATTCCGACCTACTACATCCTCACCACGGCCGAAGCCAGCTCCAACCTGGGCCGCTTCGACGGGGTGAAGTACGGCTACCGCGCCCCGGATGCTACGGATTTGGAGTCGCTCTACAAGAAGAGCCGGGCCCAGGGCTTCGGGGCTGAGGTGCAGCGCCGCATCATGCTTGGTACCTTCGTGCTCAGCGCCAGCTACTACGACGCTTATTACACCAAAGCCCAGCGCGTGCGCCGGCTCATCAAGGAAAAAACCGACGAGCTGCTGCGCCAGTACGATTTCCTGGTGCTGCCCACCACACCCACCACGGCCTTCAAAATCGGCGAGAAGCAAGACCCGGTTTCGATGTACCTGGCCGATATTTTCACGGTGCAGGCCTCGCTGGCCGGCGTGCCCGCCATTTCGGTGCCGGTAGGGGAGGATGCCGCCGGTTTACCCATTGGCTTGCAGGTGATGGCCGGCGCTTTCCGGGAGGCTGATTTGCTGGCTTTTGCTGCCACAATCACGGAGGAAGTACCTGCTTAAAAGTAAGTTTTTTCAAAACCAGAAAAAGCCCCGGCCAAACGGCCGGGGCTTTTTTCGTTTGGATGTCACCTTGAAGGTAGTGGGCTGCGTATGGGAATTTTTTGCTTTCATCTCTACAACTTCTTTATCTAATACATATCTTAGTGCTATGAAGCAAGGGATTAAGCACGCAAAAATGCCCTGTCGCCACCACCGTTGGCTGAGCCTGGGGCTGCTGGGGCTGCTATTGCCGCTGCCCAAAGCCATGGCCCAACAGGTGCCCGCCCCGGACTCCGCCGGCCGCGTAAGCACCACGATGCCAGCGCTGTTGGGCGACACGGTGCGGGTGCGCTTGGAGCTGCAGCCCGACTCGCTGGTGGCAGCACCCGTGCAGGTCGATTCGGCCCGGCTGGAGTGGCTGCGCACTCCGCCTACCCTGCGCGACTTGGTGTGCGACCGGGTGGGCTGCTTCGAAACCGATGTGCCGCACCAGTTCAACAACGCGGTGATGGCCTACGTGACCTTGTTCACGGCCCGCAACCGCAGCTACTTGCAGCGCGTGCTGGAGCGCGAGAATCTTTACTTCCCCCTGTTTGAGAAATACCTGGCCAAATACAACCTGCCCGTCGACCTGAAGTACCTGGCCGTGGTGGAATCGGCCCTGATTCCGACCGCGAAGTCGCCGGTGGGCGCCACCGGCCTTTGGCAGTTCATGGGCCCCACGGCCGGCGACCTGCGCCTAGTGCGCGACGAGTGGATAGACGAGCGCATGGCACCCGAAAAAGCTACCGAGGCAGCCTGCAAGCACCTGCGCTACCTCTACGGCGTGTTTCATGACTGGGAGCTGGTACTGGCCGCCTACAACTGGGGTGCCGGCAGCGTACAGCGCGTGATGCGCCGCACCGGCAAAAAGAATTTCTGGGACCTGTACCCGCACATGCCGGCCGAAACGCGCAACTACGTGCCCACCTTCACGGCCATCATGTACAGCATGAAATACGCCGAGTCCCACGGCCTGCACTCCGACAAGCTGCGCTACCAGTACGCCGAGCCCATGGACACGCTGGGCCTGCGCGGCCGCGCCTTCGACCTGCGCCGCCTAAGCCGGGCCTGTGGCTACGAGGATTCCCTGTTCCTCACCCGCTTCAACCCCGAGTTGCGCCGCGCGGCCCTGCCGGCTGGCTACCGCTCCTACACGGTGCGGTTTCCGGCCTCGGCGGCGGAGCATTTGGGCGATGTGGACCGCAATACCCTGCTGGACTACTGCCAGCCGGTGGCGGAGCTGCCGCGCCCGCTGGCCGCGCTGCCGCCGCGCCTGGAGGGCGTGGAGCCTTGGGTGAGCAAGCAAATGCTGGCCGCTACCGGCGGCCCGCGCACCGAAGACGAAGCGGCGGCACCCCGTTTCCGGCGGGTGCCGCACAAGGTGAAAAAAGGCGAAACCCTGGCCAGCCTAGCCGAGCGGTTTGAAGTAAGCCAAAGCCAGTTGCGCCGCTGGAACGAATTGCCCAAGGGCAAGGCACTGAAGCCTGGCAAGCAGCTGGTCGTTTTTGTGCCCCTGCCCGCCGCGGCACCCAGCACGCCGAAAGCGCCGGTGGAAGCCATTGCGGCCGCGCCACGCCCGGTGCGGTCGTTGGTTTCGGAGGAGGAAGTATTGGCCCGCAAGGAGCAGGCTGAGGCCAACGCCCGGGAAGTGGCCCGGGTGCAGGAGCTGATTAAGCAGGAAAAGCAGCAGGAGGCCCGGCTGGTGGCCATCCGGCAGCGGCAAGCCATTCAGCAGGCCGCTGCTGATGCCCAGGCCCGCGTGGCCGCCCGCCGCCTGGCCCAGTCGCAGGCCGCCGAGGCCAGACGCAACGAAGCCAAAGCTGCCGTAGCCGTCGAGCCGGAAGCAGCCGCTGAAACCACCTCGGCAGCTGACGAGGCCATGAACAACGGCCCTTACACCGTGCGCAAGGGCGACAACCTCACCAAGGTTGCCCGCGAGCACGGCGTGACCGTGGCGCAATTGGTGGCCTGGAATAAACTGCCCTCTGAAAATGTAGTGCTGGGCCAGCGACTGGCCCTCAGCGCTCCGGCCGAAACTGAGGCGGTGGCTGAGGCCTCGCGCAAATCGGGCAAGGCTGCGGCAAAAGAACTGGCAGCTGCGCCTAAAACCAAGCTCAAAGCCACGCCGGGCAAGCAGGACCTGGCCTCGAAGGTGCACCTGGTGCAGCCCGGCGACACGCTGTTCAACATCTCGCGCCGGTTTGGGGTGAGCGTGCAGCAGCTGCGCGAAGTCAACCACCTCACGTCCGACGAGGTGAAGCTGGGCCAGAAGCTGCTGGTGCCGCAGAGCTAAGCGCATCCGTAGGCGGTTTTTAAAGGCAATAACCGGCATTGCCGCGCTTTTCGTCCTAATTTCGCCTTACACGGCCGCGCTGCCCGCGCGGCCGTTTCCATTTCCCGAAGAATTCCCCGATGCTGAAAATAAACAAGCAAGACGCCCTCAACTACCACTCGCAGGAGCCCGCCGGCAAGATTGAGGTCATCCCCACCAAGCCGGTGAGCACCCAGCTCGACCTAGCCCTGGCCTACTCGCCGGGCGTGGCCGAGCCCTGCAAGGAAATCGCCGCCAACCCCGACGACGTGTACAAATACACCGCCAAGGGCAACCTGGTGGCCGTGATTTCAAACGGCACGGCCGTGCTGGGGCTGGGCAACATTGGCCCCGCCGCTAGTAAGCCAGTGATGGAAGGCAAGGGCGTACTATTTAAGAAGTTTGCCGGCATCGACTGCTTCGATATTGAGATTGACGCCACCGACCCCGACGAGTTTATCCGCATTGTGAAGGCCCTGGAGCCCACCTTCGGCGGCATCAACTTGGAAGACATCAAGGCGCCGGAATGCTTCCGCATTGAGACAGAGCTGCGCGAGAAGATGAACATCCCGCTGATGCACGACGACCAGCACGGCACGGCCATTATCTCGTCGGCCGCGCTGCTGAACGCGCTGGAAATCGTGGGCAAAAAGATTGAAGAGGTGCAGATGGTGGTGAGCGGCGCGGGCGCGGCGGCCGTGTCGTGCCTGCGGCTGTACCTGGCGCTGGGCCTGAAAAAGGAAAACGTGGTGGTGTTCGACAAAGACGGCCTCATTCACGAACGGCGCACCAACCTGGCACCCATTCAGATGCAGTTTGCCACCAGCCGGGCCGTGAATAATCTGGAAGAGGCCCTGGAAGGCGCCGACGTGTTTCTGGGCCTCTCGGCGGCTAACGTGCTGCCGGCCGGCCTGCTGCTGAAAATGGCGCCAAACCCCATCGTCTTCGCCCTGGCCAACCCCGACCCCGAGGTAAGCTACCAGCTGGCCATGGCCACGCGCGACGACCTCATCATGGCCACCGGCCGCTCCGACCACCCCAACCAAGTGAACAACGTGCTGGGCTTCCCCTACATTTTCCGGGGGGCTATGGACGTGCGCGCCACCGAAATCAACGAGGCCATGAAGCTGGCCGCAGTGCACGCCCTGGCCGAGCTGAGCAAGGAGCCGGTGCCCGAGATGGTGAACAAGGCCTACGGCGACAACACGCTGGCGTTTGGTCGTACCTACCTCATCCCCAAGCCCCTCGACCCACGCCTCATCACCAGCATCAGCCCGGCCGTGGCCCGGGCGGCCATGGAAAGCGGCGTGGCCAAGGCGCCCATCGAAGACTGGGCGGCCTACGAAGACCACCTGCGTGCGCGCCTCGGCGTGAACCAGAAGCTGATGAACCGCATCACCTCGGCCGCCAAGGCCAATCCTAAGCGGGTGGTGTTTGCCGAGGCCGACAACTACAAGATTCTCAAGGCCGCCCAGATTCTGCGCGACGAAGGCGTGTGCTGGCCCATTCTGCTGGGGCCGCAGGAGAAGATTGAAACCATTGCCCGCGAAAACAGCGTGGACCTGGAAGGTTGTGAAATCATCAACATTCTGAAGCAAGACGCCAAGCGTGACGAGTACGCGGCCATTCTCTACGGCAAGCGCCAGCGCCGCGGCATGACGCTCTACGAAGGCCGCCGCCTGATGCGGGAGCGCAACTATTTCGCTGCCATGATGGTGGAAACCGGCGAGGCCGACGCCTGCATCACCGGCCTCACCAAGGACTACGGCAAGAGCATCATTCCCTCGCTGCAGGTAATTGGCACCGAGGAAGGCGTGCGCCGCGTGGCTTCGATGTACATCATTCAGCACAAGAAGGGTCCGTATTTCTTTGCCGATACCACGGTGAACATCAACCCCACGGCCGAAGAAATGGTGGAGATTATCGGCCTCACGGCCCGCGCCGTGAAGTTCTTCGACACCGAGCCGCGCATTGCCGTCATCAGCTACTCCAACTTTGGCTCCAACGCCGGTGTGCTGCCCGAAAAAACCCGCAAAGCCACCGAACTGGCCAAGGCCCGCTTCCCCAACCTGCTGATTGACGGCGAGATGCAGGCCAACGTGGCCCTGAGCCCGCAACTGCTGCAGGAGCACTACGACTTCTCGCCCTTGGCGGAAAAGGGCGCCAACACGCTGGTGTTTCCGAATGTGGAATCGGGTAACATTGCCTACAAGGTGCTCCAGGAAATTGGTGGTGCTGAGGTGATTGGGCCTGTGCTGATGGGCATGCGCAAACCGGTGCACATCCTACAGCTCGGCGCCAGCGTGCGCGACATTGTGAACATGGCTTCCATTGCCGTGGTCGATGCGCAGATGGGCAGCAAGGCGCTGTAGGAGCGGGGCTTAGGAAAGAGCAGCCGAACGACATGCCGAACGCAGCGAAGCATCTTTACCGCAAGAGTAATTTGATTTACTGCTGCGGTAAAGGTGCTTCGCTGCGTTCGGCATGTCGTGCTTCTTACCTTGTTGCCTGAAGCTTCACAACTTCTTCATTTTGCCCAAAAATTTTGGCCTAAAAGCCAGTAAATTTGGGAGGGAAAACCCCCTTGCCGGTGTTGACCCGCTACCGAAGCGCTTTTTCCGTTTCTCCTTTCCCGCTCTATGATTGCCTACCTCGACGGTAAACTTGCCTACAAAGACGCCACACTGGCCATTGTTGATATTTTAGGTGTGGGCTACGAAGTCCGCATTTCACTAGCCACTTTCTCCAAGCTGCCGGCGGAGGGAGAGGCCACCAAAATCTATACCTACCAGCACATCAAGGAGGACGGACAGACACTGTACGGCTTTCTGGACCCCAGCGAGAAGGCGCTGTTTCTGCAGCTGATTTCGGTGTCGGGCATCGGGCCGGGCACGGGCATCGTGATGGTGAGCAGCATGAGCGTGGGCGAAATCCGCGACGCCATTGTGCACGAAAACGTGCGCGCCATTCAGGCCATCAAAGGCGTGGGACCGAAAACGGCTCAGCGCGTGATTCTGGAGCTCAAAGACAAGATGCGGAAGGACGAACTGCTGGCCAAGGCCGGCGTCGACACGGTGCCGCTGGCCCGCCAGCACAATACGCGGCGCGCCGAAGCGTTGCAGGCCCTGGTGACCCTCGGCTTTGCGCGGGCCGCCGCCGAGAAGCAGCTGGACCAGATTCAGCAGAAGCACGGTGGGGAGCTGAGCGTGGAGGAATTGATTAAATTTGCTTTGAAGTCGCATTGAGTCCGGACCGTTTTTAGCTGTTAGCCAGCGGCCTTTCGCTGCTAGCTAGCAGCTCCTGCGCCTCCTTTGGTGCCGGGAGCGGGCCCAATTTTTGCTTCATTGTTTGAAGAGCCACCAGAGAGAGTATCGCCGGTCATTCAATCGGCTAACAGCTAACAGCTTGGGGCTCATTGCGCCCCTGGCTTCATCCCTTTACCCTGCTTGAAATCCGGTCAGAAATTACTCCCCGCGTCGGTAGTTGTGGTTGCGTCGTTGCTGGCGTGGTGGGCCCAGGCCGCACCGGCGGGCACGCCACGCCTCGGCCGCCTGTGGCTGCGCGCCAGCCGGGCCCTGGCCCAGGACACCCCGCGCCTCCGCGGCGCGGTGGCCGACACCACGGGCCCCTACAAGCCCAGCAAGCGCCCCCGGGTGCGGGCCCACGACCGGCCGGGCAGCCCTTTTGGGCCGCACCGCCGCGAGTCGCCGCTGGTGCTGCCCTTGCCCAAGAACGTAAAACTGGGCGTCACGGTTGACGACAGCCTGCAAAATGTGCAGGTGCAGGAAAAAATAGGGTCCGACATTGACTACCGCGACCCCAGCGCGCTCACCTACAAGCAGTACGAGGAATACCAGCGCCGCCAGGCCGTGGCCGACTACTACCGCCAGAAGGCCAAAGGCGGCATTACGGGCCCGGCCGCTGCGCCGGGCACTCCCCAGGCCCAGCGCCTGATTCCCAAGATTTACCTTGGGCCCATTGCCAACCGCATTTTTGGCGGCAGCTACGTCGATATCCGGCCGGCGGGCTCCGTCACGCTCAAGTTTGGCGCGCGCTTCAACAAAAACGAAAACCCGGCCCTGACCTTGCGCCAGCAGAGCGTGGGCGACTTCCTGTTCGAGCAGAACATCAACGTCAACCTAACGGGCGCCATCGGCACCAAGCTCAAGCTGGTGTTCAACTACGACACCAAGGCTTCGTTCGACTTCGACAACCAGATGAAGTTCGACTACGCGGGCGAGGAAACTGACATCATCAAGAAGGTGGACCTAGGCAACGTGAGCTTGCCGCTGACCAACTCCTTGGTGCAGGGCGGGCAGAACCTGTTCGGCATCAAGACGCAGCTGCAGTTTGGGCGGCTGGGCGTGACGGCTGTGGCCGCCACCGTGCGCGGCACCGCCGACGAGGTGCGCATTCAGAACGGGGCGCAGAGCCGGCAGTACGAAATCAAGGCCAGCCAGTACGAAAAGGACCGGCACTTCTTCCTGTCGCAGTTTTTCCGCGACCGGTACGACCAAGCCCTGCGCAACCTGCCCACCATTCAGAGCGGCGTGACCATCAACCGCCTGGAGGTGTACGTGACCAACGACAACCGCACCACCGAAAGCCTGCGCAACGTGGTGACGCTGATGGACATCGCCGAGCCGTTCCGGCTGTACCAGAGCAAGTACAGCCTCGGTGGGAAAACCCAGCAGAGCCCGGCCGACAACAACGCTAACTCGCTGTTTACGGCCGTGGCCGGGGCGGGCGGCACCCGCGACAACCTGGGCGTGGACAACTACCTGCAGGGCGCCCAGGGCCTGACCAAGAACATCGACTTCGAGCGGGTGCGGGCCCGCAAACTCGACACCCGCGAATACACCTTCAATGCCCAGCTGGGCTACCTCTCGCTGAACACAGCCCTACTGCCCGACCAGGTGCTGGGCGTGAGCTACGAGTACATCTACAACGGCCAAACCTACAAGGTGGGCGAGCTGGCGGCGGGTGAAGGCGGCAGCGTGGGGCCCGACCAGGTGCTGTTTCTGAAGATGCTGCGCGCCAGCAATCCTGGCGTGGGCCTGGCCGACCCCGCCAAAAACCCGCAGAACCCCAACCTGCAAACCCGCAACACGCCGACCTGGGATTTGATGATGAAAAACATCTATCCCCTGAACGCTTCGCAATTGCAGCGCGACAACTTCCAGCTGCAAATCATTTACAAGGACGACCAGACCGGCGTCGACCTGATTTCGCTGAAGGAGGGGGCCAAAATTGCCAACCGCCCGCTGATTGAGGTGCTGAACCTCGACCACGTGAACTCGAACAACGACAAGCTGCCCGACGGCAACTTCGACTATTTTCCGGGCGTGACCATTGACCCGGAGCTGGGCAAAATCATTTTCCCGAATGTGCAGCCATTCGGCAACTACCTGCAAACGCAGCTGGCGGGCGAGGTCAATCTGATTACCAAGTACGTGTATTCGGAGCTGTACAACCAGACGCAGAGCGACGCCCAGCAGGTGCAGGAGAAGGACAAGTTCTTCCTGCGCGGGCGCTTCCAGGGCGGCTCCAGCTCTGATGAGATTAACCTGCCGGGCATCGGCATTGCGCAGGGTTCGGTGCGCGTGACGTCGGGCTCGACGCTGCTGACCGAGGGCGTCGACTACCAAGTGTTCTACGACCAGGCCAAGGTGAAAATCCTGAACCCGGCCTACCTCAACTCGGCCAACGAACTGCGGGTGAGCTTCGAGAAGAACGCACTGGTGCAGGTGCAGCCCCGCAAGTTGGTGGGCACCCGCCTTGATTACAAGCTGAACAACGACGTGACCATTGGCGGCACGGTGCTGCACCTGCTCGAAAACCAGGCGCCGGGCATCAACCGCGTGAACATTGGCGACGAGCCGGGCAACAACACCCTGATTGGGCTGGACGGCGCCATTCGGAAAGACAGCCGGGTGCTGACCAAGTACCTCGACATGCTTCCGTTTGTGTCGACCAAGGAGATTTCGACCATTGCGTTTAGCGGCGAGTTTGCCAAGCTGCTGCCGGGCCGCTCGCAGCTGGGCAACGGCGAGAACGGTGTGTCGTACGTCGACGACTTCGAGAATGCGCGCACACCCTACACGCTGGGCGGCCTGGCCAGCATTCCGGCCTGGCGCCTGGCCAGCACGCCGTTGCCGCAGAGGAGCAGCTCGGCCGTGGGGCTGCCCTACAACTACGAACGCGCCAAACTGGCCTGGTATACCATCGACCAGAGCTACTACACCGGCGGCCCCAACGTGCCCGCCAACATCACCGCCACCGACTTGGCAAATCATTACGTGCGCGGGGTGCGGCGCGACGAGGTATTTCCGAACAAGGACCTGGGCTCGACCGGTAACGGCTTCGAGTATACGTTCGACATGGCTTATTATCCCAACGAGCGGGGGCCTTACAATTACAATCCGGACGTCGACCAAAATGGTAAAATTCTGCGTCCCAATCAGCTTACGGCTAATCCGGCGGCCAACATCAACAACTTCGCGGGCGTGAGCCGCGCCATTACCTTCGACACCGATTTCGACAACGCCAACGTCGAGTATCTGGAGTTCTGGATGATGGACCCGTTCATCAACACGGCTAATGGCGTGGTGCAAGACCCCGACAACCCCACGCCTAAGTCCAACACCACCGGCGGCGACCTGATTGTGAACCTGGGCAACGTGAGCGAGGACGTGCTGAAGGACAACAACCAGTACGAATTCGAGAACGGCCTGCCCGTGACGGACAACCCGCAGGACATTGCCGATAATACCAACACTACGCCCTATGGCCTCGTCTCGCGCCAGCAGTTTCTGACCGATGCGTTTAACGCAACACCGGGTGCCCGGCAGCGGCAGGACGTGGGCCTCGACGGCCTGAACAACGACGCTGAGCGGGCCAAGGCGGTGGCTGCGGCGCCCCAGGTGGGCTACGGTCCGGCCTACCAGAACCTGCCCGACCCCTCGGGCGACGACTTCCGCCACCATCTCGACCCGAGCTACGACCAAAGCAACACCAAGCTGCTGGGCCGCTACAAGAACTACGACGGCTACGAAGGCAACTCGCCCGAGAACAGCCAGCTTAGCTCGACGGCCTACCCCGACAAGGAAGACCTGAACCGCGACAATGTGGTGCAGGACGTGGAGCGGTACTATGAGTACCGCATGCACTTGAAGCCGGGCCAACTGGACGTGGGTAACTCTGACGCCCGCTACATCATCGACAAGGTAACGAATACCGTCAACAACGAGCAGGTGACGTGGTATCAGTTCCGGATTCCGATTCGGGACGGCTTCACGGCGGTGCGGGGTAACAACAACCAGCCGTTCGGTTTCAAGTCCATCCGCTTCCTGCGCATGTACATGACCGGCTGGCAGGAGCCGGTGGTGCTGCGGATGGTGCAGCCGCAGTTTGTGGCCAACCAGTGGCGCCGCTTCAACTACAGCATTGTGGATGCGGCGGCCGGCAGCGCGCTGGGCCAAAACCAGCTCACCGACGCCGATGCCTTCAACATCTCGACGGTGAGTGTGGAGGAAAACGGCATCGCCGTGGCCAGCGGCTCTACTCCCAAGATTCCGTACGTGTCGCCCCCCGGCATCCTGCGTGACAAAGAGTACGGCAGCAGCAGCACCTCGCGCCTGCAAAACGAGCAGAGCCTGCGCCTGGCCGTGGTGAACCTACGCGACGGCTATGCCAAGGCGGCCTATAAGAACCTGACCATTAACATGCTGCGCTACAAGCGCCTGCGGCTGTTTTTGCACGGCGACACCGACGACCCCACCACCCGCAGCGGCGATACCCGGGCGTTCGTTCGCATCGGCACCGACTACACCCAGAACTACTACGAGTACTCGCTGCCCCTGCAGCTGACCGATGCCACCCAAGTGACGGGTTCGGAAGCTGACAAGGCCAACCAGGTGTGGCCCGAAGCCAACCGCCTCGACGTGTCGTTCCAGGACTTCATCGACGCCAAGGCCAAGCGTAACCAAACCTCCCCTCTCAACGTGCCCTTCACGGTGAAGCTGCCCAACGGCGCCTCCATCACGGTGGTGGGCAACCCCGACTTCTCGGCCGTGCAGGGCGTGATGATTGGCGTGCTGAACCCCTTCAACGACGGGGCCGACCCGAGCACCTCCTCGAAGACGGTGAACCTGTGGGCCGACGAGTTCCGGGTGTTCGACTTCGAGCAGCAGGCCGGCTACGCCGCCACGGCTCGCCTGAACGTGAAGCTGGCCGATGTGGCCAACGTGACGGCCACGGGCAGCTTCACCAGCGTGGGTTTCGGCGGCTTGCAGGACAAGGTGCAGCAGCGCTCCACCGACAACGTGCTGCGCGGCGACCTCAACGCCACCGTGGCGGCCGAGAAATTCCTGCCGCCCCAGCTGAACGTGCGCTTGCCCGTGCTGCTGCAAGTGGGCCAGGAAACCCGCACGCCCCTCTACGACCCCCTGGACCCCGATACCAAGCTGGAGCAGAGCCTGCTGAAGTTTAACAAAGGCACTGACGCGGAAAACGCCGCGGCCAAGGCCGAGTACCGCAAGAAGGTCATCGACCAAACCACCAGCCGCAGCATCTCGGTGCTGAACGCGCGCAAGGAGCGGGCCCAGCCCAAGCCCGGCGCGCCCCTGGCCAAGCCCAGACCCTGGGACCTCGAAAACATCGCCCTGAGCTACTCGCTGACCGACCGCCTGCACACCGACATCCGGACAGACCGCGACTACACCCGTTCCTACACCGCGGCCGTGGCCTACGTGTACCAGACCACGCCCAAGAACTACATGCCGCTGGCCAGCTTCAAGGCCCTGGACAACCCGTACCTGAAGATTTTCAAGGAAATCAACTTCACGCCGCTGCCCTCGCGCTTCTCGTTCCGCACCGACATCGACCGGCGCTACAACGAACGGTTCCTGCAGCGCATCCTGAACCCCGGCGAGGTGCCCAGCACCGACGGCATTGCGCCCGTCATTCAGAAGTCGTTTTACGTGAGCCGGATTTACGACCTGAAGTGGGACCTGACCAAGAGCCTGATTTTCGACTACACCGCCACCAACCGGGGCGTGGTGGACGAGGGCCCGGGCCGCACCATCGGGGTGAGCGACGAGGCCGTGCGCAACCGCGAGCAGGTGCAGCAAAACCTGCTGCGCGGCGGCCGCACCACCAACTTCACCCAAACGGCCTCGCTCACCTACCGCCTGCCCCTCGACAAGTTCCCGCTCACCGACTGGCTGAGCGCCGACACCCGCTACTCGGCCAACTACAACTGGCAGGCGGCCTCGCGCGGGCAGCGGGCGCTGCTGCACCCCACCGACCCCACCGACACCACCACCTACGTGCTCGACCTGGGCAACACCATTCAGAACAACGCCGAGCTGAGCGCCAACGGCAAGATTGACCTGGTGAAGCTCTACAACAAGGTGAAGTTTCTCAACATCATCAACAACGCCCCGCCGCCCAGCGCCAAGGCCCGCGGGCCGCGCGAAGAGCTGCAGAGCCGCGGCGCCCCCGGCGAAGCCCGCCGCAACGTGGAGAAACCTGCGGCCGACACCACCCGCGAGAAGAACCGCTTTGTGAAGGCCGTGCTGCGCTCGCTGATGACGGCGCGTTCCATCAACTTCACCTACAACCGCTCCAACGGCACGCTGCTGCCCGGATACCTGCCCAAAACCAAGTTCTTCGGGTTGGAAAGCTTTGGCAGCGGCGACCAGAGCTCCCTGGCGCCGGGCATCCCGTTCATCATCGGCAAGCAGTACGACCTGGCCGAGCTCTACGGCATCGCCAGCAGCCGCGGCTGGTACACCGACCAGAGCCAGTACCTCAACACGGCCCTCAGCTCGCTGCTGACCGAAACCCTGACGCTGCGCACCACCCTGGAGCCCTTCCGCGACTTCAACATTCAGGTGGATGCGCGCCGGCAGCTGGCCCGCAACAACGAGTCGTACTACCGCCGCCGTGTGGATGAAAACACGCTGCAGCCCCTGAGTGGCCCCATCGTGCCGCAGTCGCTGGGTTCGGGCTCGTTCAGCACGTCCACCGTCACCATCCAGACGCTGTTTGGCGACCTGGGGGCCAACGGCGAAACATCGAAAGCTTTCGACCGCTTTGTGAAAAACCGGGGTATTGTGCGCGACCGGCTGGCAGGAGATGCCGGCACCAACCCCACCGGTAGCCTCGTGGGCTATGGCTACAACTCGCAGGCCGTCCTCATCCAGAGCTTCAACGACGCCTACCACGGCAAGTCGTCGGACGGCTACACGGCCGGCAAGTACAACCCGTTTGCCATGCTGCCGCTGCCCAACTGGCGCGTCGACTACAACGGCTTTGCCCAGCTGCCGCTCATCAAGCGCTATTTCACGTCCTTCACCCTCAACCACGCCTATTCGTCGCTCTACAACGTGGGCAGCTACACCACGTCGAACCAATACACCGGCGAGCCGAGCATCCCCACCATCGTGGGCGAAAGCGGCCAGTACATCCCGTACTACATCGTGAACCAGGTGAGCATTGTGGAGCGCCTGTCGCCGCTGGTGGGGGTGAACTTCCAAACCGTGAGCAAGGTGACCGGCCGCGTGGAGTACCGCACCGACCGCTCGGTGGTGCTGAACACCACCAACGCCCAGGTGACTGAGCTGCACACCAACGAAATTGTGGTGGGCTTCGGCTACGCCACCAACAGCCTGAAACTGCCCTTCCGGGTGGGCGGCGAGCAGCGCGTGCTGAAGAACAACCTCACTGCCCGCCTCGACCTCAGCATCCGCGACAACATCACGGTGCAGCGCAGCATCAACAACTCCTACGACCCCGGCAACACCCAGGGCCAAACGCCTAGCGTGGGCAACCCCACCAGCACCATCACCAACGGCTCGAAAACCATGCAGCTGCGCCCCACGGTGGACTACCTGCTCAACACGCGCCTCAACCTGCAGCTCTACTACAGCCAGACCATCACCACGCCGCGCATCAGCAACGCCTTCCGCAACTCCAACACCGAAGCCGGCGTGCAGCTGCGCTACAGCCTGGCCCAGTAGGGTGGGGTGGTG
Organism: Hymenobacter properus; assembly: GCF_015694735.1. GTDB lineage: Bacteria > Bacteroidota > Bacteroidia > Cytophagales > Hymenobacteraceae > Hymenobacter > Hymenobacter properus. The sequence goes on from NZ_JADQDP010000003.1 coordinate 995,806, forward strand.
GAGTAGTGGATTGGTAGGTTGGCGAAGTTCACTGCGTACTTTTGACCGGCAAATCCACCAACTCACCACTCCACCATAATATGAACCTGCCCGCCACCCTGCACTACACCAAAGACCACGAATGGATTCGCGTTGAAGGCGACGTTGCCTACGTGGGCATCACCGACCACGCCCAGAAAGAGCTCGGCGACATCGTGTACGTCGATATCGACACCCTCGACAAAGAAGTGGCCCAGCACGACGTATTCGGCACGGTGGAGGCCGTGAAGACGGTTTCGGACCTGTTCAGCCCCATCACGGGCACGGTGCTCGAAGTCAACGACAAGCTCGCCGACGCTCCCGAAACCGTGAACTCGGACCCCTACGGCGACGGTTGGATGGTGAAAATTTCCATCGCCAACCCCGCCGAGCTCGACGAGCTGCTGACTGCCGAAGCCTACGGCGAGCTGGTGGGCGCCTAAAAAGCTAGCACCGTTTTGGCTAGGGCGCGGCAATGCCATTTGTTTCTTTGCTCCCCGACCCATTGCCTCCTGCTTCCCCACGTCCCTATTTCGGCTTGCCCCTGGCTTGGGCCGCCGTCGTGCTGGTGCTCACCCTGACACCGGCCAATGAAATGCCGCGCACGCCCGTGTGGGAGCTGCTGTCGTTCGACACAGCCGCCCACGCGGGCGTGTTTTTTGTGCTGGCCGGGCTGAGCTGGTTTTCGGCGCACCGACAGCGCCGCTGGCCTTGGCTGGCCCGCCACGCCGGCTGGTGCGTTTTGGCCGCTAGCATCGCATTTGGTGCCCTCATCGAGGTGCTGCAAATGACCATGCGCCTCGGCCGCCACGGCGAGTGGACGGACTTGCTAAGCGACGGCATCGGGGCGGTGCTGGCCGTGGGGCTGGCTGCCATGTGGAGCCTGCGGCAAAAGCGCCAAACCAGCGCGGCGGTGCAGGCCGCGGCTGTGCTGCTGGCCGGCGCCATGCTGGCTGCCGGCTCCGCCCGCGCGCAAAATTTGCCCCGTGCCCGCACCACTATCAAGAAGCTGGCATCGCCCGAGCTACACGGCCGCGGCTACGTGAAGCAAGGTGAGCACGAAGCCGCCGCCTACCTGCGTGAGCGGCTACGCGGACTGAAGCTGGCCCCGCTGGCGCCCAACTTCACGCAACCCTTCACGCTGGATGTAAACACGTTTCCGGGCGAGGTAGCGGCGTCCATTCAGGCCGATGGCAGCCCCTTGACGACGGCCTGGCGGGCCGGCACCGCCTGCATTGCGGCGCCCAATTCCGCCGCCGGCGAGGTGAAGGCCCGGATATTCCTGCTCGACACCTTGGTGTTCACGAAAACCACGGTGCAGGCCCGCTACCTGCTGGTGCCCTGGAGCAAGCGCGTGCTCCTGCTGCGCGCCGCCGATGCCGCCCGCCTGCACCAGTTGCCGTCGCTGCTGCAGCAACGCCTCAACTCCGCCGCGGCCATGATAACCGTGGTGCCCAAGCTCACGGCCTCGCTGGCCGCCGAGCAGGCGCCGCAGCCCCGCGTGCAGGTACTGGCTGAGAAAGTGCCGCTGTGGCTCGACAAAGCCATCTTTGGCGACACGGCCACCGGCGCGGCTAAAGGCCACACCGTGTGGGGCACCGTGCGGGTGGGCGCCAAGCTGGCGGCCAACTACCAAACTCAGAACCTGGCCGCCGTGGTGCGCGGCACCGCCCAGCCCGATTCCTTCCTCGTGGTGTCGGCCCACTACGACCACCTGGGCATGATGGGCCCCAAAGCCTACTTCCCCGGCGCCAACGACAACGCCAGCGGCGTGGCCCTGCTGCTGGAATTGGCGGCCTACTACGCCCGCCCCGAAAACCGGCCGGCCTACTCGGTAGTGTTCCTGCTTTTTGGGGCCGAGGAAGCCGGCCTGGTGGGTTCTAATTACTTCGTGACCCATCCCTTGGTCCCGCTCAAAAGCATTAAATTCCTGGTCAATCTCGACCTGCTGGGCACCGGCGAGCAGGGCGCCACCGTGGTGAATGGCCGCGTGTTCGAAGCGCCCTACAAGCGGCTGGTAGCGCTGAATGAGGCTCACCACTACCTGCCCGCCCTCGGCGCCCGCGGCAAGGCGGCCAATTCCGACCACTATCCCTTCTCAGAAGCCGGGGTGCCCGCCTTTTTCATCTACACCCGCGGCGGCAGTCCTGCCTACCACGACGTGAACGACCAGCCCGCGGCGCTGTCGCTGGCTGGCTTCGCGGGCGCCTTTGGCCTGGTGCGCGATTTCCTGAACGAAGAGGGTGCAGCGCCCCGCGCAAAAAAAAGCCGGTAGCCGAACCTGCGTTCGACTACCGGCTTTGTGGCTAACAGCGAATCAGGCCTAACCTTTTGCTTTCAGCGAGAGCATGATTTGCTTGGCAATGGGCTCCCACTCGGGCTTCTGACGGTCGGCGCAGTTGAAGGTGCAAATCATGAGCTTGCCTTCCACGTCGGTGAAGAATACCAGCGTGTACACCTCGTGGCCCATTTCAGGCTTCATGAATTCGAGGTAGCCCACCTTGCGGTTGTTGATGTTCTTCACGCCGTCGCCAAACCAAGTGGCGTCTTTGTACTGCTTGTGGTAGGTCTTGCCAAACGAGGCCGAGTAGATATCGACCATGTCCTGGTCAGCGTCGTTGTCGGAGTAGTTGAAGGCGAGGCTCACCAGGTTGTTGTTGGTGAAAATGACGCTGGGGCGGCTCTGGGCTTTGGCGTAGGCAAAGTCCATCTGCTGCTCAGTCATCACTTCGAAGCCCTTGGGAATCAGGATTTCCACTCGCTCGCTGAGCACGCGCTTCTTCACCAATTCAATTTCGGATGCGGGACGCGCGGCCATCAACAGCACTCCCAGAATACAGAGTAAAAATGTAGATTTCATATTAATCGGGGATAGAGGTGGGTAACAAAACGCTATTTAAGTACCCAAGTTAGATACAATAATCAGATATCCAACTTTGGTGCCACAAATATGGCTTTATTTTTTAAAAGGTTTGTAGCCGAGCTTAAAATTATTTGAATAACGTACTAAGGTTCTATAAGTTGCAAACAGTGTGTGGGGTTAATTTTTTCAATAACAAATCCAATTGAAAAGCGCTATTTTATGTTTGTTCGATTGTAAAATTTGCAAGTATAATCCTATTTATTGCCTCTTTTCGCTCAAGTAGGGCTCCGGCTCGACCAACTGGGCTGTGGCCACATTGAGCGAAAAAAGCCTTGCTAAAGAATGTTGTTCAGCTGCTCTTTTATTTTTTCCAGTTCCTCTTTCATGCCCACCACCAGGTGTTGCACGGTGGCGTCGTTGGCTTTGGAACCGATGGTGTTGATTTCGCGGCCAATTTCCTGGGCCAGGAAGCCCAGCTTCTTGCCCACGGCCTCGTCGGGCTGGTGCACCGCTTGCTCGAAATAGGCCAGGTGAGCCGCCAAGCGCACTTTTTCTTCGGCAATGTCGAGCTTTTCGATGTAGTAAAGCACTTCCTGCTCAAAGCGGGTCTCGTTGAAATGCTCGTGGCTGGTGAGCTCGGCTAAGTGGCCGGCCAGGCGCTGGCGCACGTGCTCGATGCGGGCTGGGTCGTGCAGCTCCACGGCGGCCAGCTGCTGCCGGATGGTGGCCACGTAGCCCAAGATTTCGGTGGTCAGCGTGTGGCCTTCGTCGTGGCGGAACTGCTGCATGGCAGCCAGCGCCTCGGTGAGCAGCGGCTGCAGCTCGGCCCAGGCAACTTCCTCGGCAGCGGGCTCGGCGTCGCGCATTTCGGAGGCGGTGGGAATGACGCCGGGCAGGCGCAAGGCGGCGGCAAAGGTTTCTTCACCGGCCGTCACGCCCAGGCTTTGGGCCAACTCCTTCAGTTCCTGAAAAGCGGCAAGGAAAGCCTCCTTATTGAGCGTGGTGGCGGCGCGAACCGCTGCCGGGCGCACGAAGTCGAGGTTGAGGTTGACCTTGCCGCGCAGCAGGGCTTTGGCCACAGTGTTGCGGATTTCCAGCTCGTGCGGCATCAGGAAGCGCGGCAGGCGCAGGGTCAGGTCGAGGGTTTTGGAGTTGACGGAGCGCAGCTCGACGGTGGCCGTGTAGGTGTCGGTTTCGCGGTGCGCCTGGCCGAAGCCGGTCATGGAAATAAGCATGGGAGCAAAGTCTGATTGGAGGCTGCAAAGGAACGAAGCAAACGTTCGGCCGGTAGCTGCGCAAACTGCCCGGCCGCAGAGCTGAACCCTTGCGCAGCCACAGCTAATAAAACCGTGATAAAAGCATAACTGCGGCGCTTATATACTGGCTGATGCGGCCGGGTAGCTTTGCCAGAGCTATTCTTATATCGACGTGTCAATGAACAAAACACTTACGCTAGCCTGCGCTGTGCTGCTTGGAACGGCCACTACCGGGCACGCCCAAATGGCCAGCCGTTCGGCCGTGCCGACCTCCGCTTCGGAGGCGACACCCGCCGCCCCTGCCGTGCTCACCTTTGCCGACGAGATGCCTGTTTTCCCTGGCGGCGACGCAGCCATGCACCAATACCTGGCGAAGAAAATAGTGTACCCGGAAGCCGCCACCCAACAGAACCTATCGGGCACGGTGTACGTGCGCTTCGTGGTGGACGAGCAGGGCCGCGTCCGCGACGCCGAAGTGGCCAAAGGCTGCGGCCACGGCTTCGACGAGGAAGCCCTGCGGGTGGTGCGCCTCATGCCCTGGTGGACGCCTGGGCGCATGGCTGGCCAGCCCGTGCGGGTGCAGCGCACGCTGCCGATTATTTTTCGGCTGAGCAAGTAGGACCAGGAAAGCGGCAACAACGTCTGTCATCCTGAGCGCAGCGAAGGACCTTTTCACTTGTGAACGGCAATTGCCCAGCCGTGAAAAGGTCCTTCGCTGCGCTCAGGATGACAGGCTCTTTTTGGTTTAAATAGCTTCGGTTTAACGCAAAAAAGGCTCCCCGAATCCAGGGAGCCTTTTTCATGGCAGGTAGATAAAGGCTAGTAATCGGTGTTCTGGGGGTCGAAGTTGGTCCAGCCGCTGGCCCAGTTGTCGGTGCTTTGGCCCGAGCCGCTGAAGGCGCCGATGTAGCTGGTGCGGGTGAAGAAGGAGTCCGAAACCTTGCTGTCGGTGAAAGCCGGGGGCACCACCGGGTTGGTGTTGGTGGCCGAGGTCCAGACGATGGGGGAGGTGGTGAGGGGCATAAAGCTCGGAGCCGTGAGGCTGAAGGGGTTGAGCAGGCGGGCCTCGTCGGCGTTGGTGTAGCGCTTGTTGCCGCTACCCGATTTGTAGAGCCAGCTCAGCGGGCCCATGGCTGCGCCAAAGGCCGCCGTGTCGGAGCTCATGCTCGTGGTGGGCGTGAGCGAACCCGCGCCGCCGGCCGGGCCGATGTAGATGATGTTCTTTTGGTTGCGGGTGGCGGCGGTGCCGGCGGCCATGCCCGCGATGATGTTGTTCTGGAAGCGCAGGTCGTTGCCGGCCACGTTGGCGGCGGTTTTGGCGTGGTCGAGCAGGATGCCAGCGGGGTAGCCCACCAGCACCGAGTTCATGATGCTCTGGGCCGAGTTGCGGCGAATGTGCGCCGCGGCCACGTACTGCGAGCTGATGCCGCCCACGTTGCTGATGTTGTTCAGCGGCCCAATCACGGTCACGTTCGAGAAAGTGGCGCTCGTCTTGGGCAGGTTGTCGGAGGCGTTGGCGTCGTTGTCGCTCTCGAAGGCCTTCGAGCCCGACTGGTCGGCCTGCAGCGGGTCGCGGAGCGATACGGCAAACTGCACCTTGCCCGAGTAGCCGTTGTCGGTGTCGAAGTCGTCGTCGTAGCCGCGGTGGGCAATGAGGTACTTGGCGTTGACGGTACCGCCAAACCACTCGTAGGAGTCGTCGCCGGAGTAGGACACCTGGATGTGGTCCAGCGTGGTGCCCGTGCCCACGGCGCACAGCGTCAGGCCGTTCACCTCGTTGTTGGGCGAGAAGGCGATGCCGCCGAACTCGATGCGCACGTATTGCAGGGTGCCGGAGTTGTCGGCTGCGTCGGTGCCGCCGTAGGTGGTGGTGGGGCCGCCTTCTACCACGGGCTTCACGCCGTTCACGATGCTGTTCACCGGGGCGTTGCCGCAGAGAATCACGCCGCCCCAGTCGCCGTAGTTGCGCGAGCCTTTAGGCTGGTTGGAAGTGAAGACGATGGGCTTGGCGGCGGTGCCGGCGGCAATCAGCTTAGCGCCGGGCTCCACGATGAGCGCGCCCTTCGAATCCTTGTCACCCTTGATGATGGTGCCGGGCTCGATGGTGAGCGTGGCGCCGGAGCGTACGTACACGTAGCCTTTCAGCAGGTATTTCGTGTCGGCTTTCCAGGTAGTGCTGGTTTTCACCTCGGTCACTTCCACGGTCTGGCCCGTGGTGGTACCGGTGTTGGTGTCGGGCGTCACGGTGGCTTCGTCTTTTTTGCAGGCCGCCAGGCTCAGCGAGAACAGGGCGAAGGCGAGCAGGGCACGCTGACGGAACGGGTTGAGAACTTGCATAAGGAATGCTAAGAATTGGTTGGGGTGTGGTATTGAGAAGTTTGTTTTTGGGGGAGTCCGCCGGGCGAGACCTCACCCCCTGACCCCCTCTCCTCGAGGAGAGGGGGCACCGGTCATGCGCGGTTTTGAATTGTCTGGCTCCCCTCTCCTGTGGAGAGGGGCCGGGGGTGAGGTTCTGCCGTTAGAAAGCCACTTTCACGCCGATGGTGGTGTAGGTGCCGCGGCGGTAGTCGGCCAGGCTGGGGTCGAGGTCGCGCTGGTATTTCTTGTCCTTGTTGAAGTCCTGGAGCAGGGTCACGCGCTGGTTCAGCAGGTCCTGCACGCCCAGGTTGAGGGCCACGCGCTTGGTCAGGCTTTTGGTGAGCGAGAGGTCGATGGTGTGGCGCGGGGCCTCAATCACGTCGGGGTACTGGTCGGAGCCGGCGAAGAGGATGCGCGGGCCGAACACGTTGTAGAGGGCCGAGGCCTGCCAGCTACCCGATTCGTTCTGGTAATACAGGCCGGTGTTCACCACGTAGGGCGACTGGCCCTGTAGGGCGCGCTTGCTGTCCCAGGCCACAATACCGGGGCCGAGGTCGACCTGGCTCTTGATGAGCGAGAGGTTGAACACGCCGGTGAGGTTTTTCAGGCCGCGGGTGCCGATGAGGTCGTCGAGGAAGTTGAAGCTCTTGCGCACGTCCAGCTCCACGCCATAGGAGTAGGCGCTGGGGGCGTTGGCGAAGGAGTAGGCCAGGTTGGTGCTGGGGATGACGACGTTCTCAATCGGGTTCGTGAAGTTCTTGTAGAACACGCCCAGGTGCACCTGCTCGCCGGGGGTGGGGTACCACTCGTAGCGCAGGTCGTAATTGTCGATGGTGGCGACTTTCAGCGGGTTGGTCGGGTTGAGGTACAGCGAGCCGTAGTTCAGCACGTTGAAGTCGAAGTCGTAGTAGTAGAACGGGGCCGACTCGCGAAATTCCGGGCGGTTGAGGCTGCGGCCGTAGCAGGCGCGGAGCAGGCTGGTTTCGGTGAAATTGTAGCTCAGGTTGGCCGAGGGCAGCAGGTAGTTGGTGGTCACCGTCTGGTTGACGGGGGCGCCGTTCAGACCAGTGTTGATGATTTGCACGTTACGCTCGTAGCGGGCGCCGGTCAGCAGCTTCAGGCTGGGCGTAATCGGCACGTTGATGGAGGCGTACACCGCCTCCTGCTCGTTGCTGGCCGTGTAGCGGTAAGTCGAGTTGATGTCTTCGCGCAGCTGGAAGCCGGTGCCGCCCACATTCTCGGGCGCGAACACCGTATTCAGTGGCAGGTTTTTCAACTGCTGGAAGCGGGTGCCGTCAGTGGGCGAGTAGCCGAAGGCGCGGGCCGTGAAGTCGCGCTTCTTGTATTCGAGATAGGTGCCGGCGGCCAGCTCGATTTCCCGCTCGCCCAAGCCCAGCAGCTTGTGCTTGCCGTTGGCGTTCAGGGTGTACACATGCTCATTTAGCTTCTGGTAGAGGCGGCCGGCGTTGATGACGTCGACTTGGCCGGGGGCCGGGGTCAGGATTTCCTGGCCCAAGCTGCCGTCGCTCAGCGGCACGTTGCGGTAGGCCACGCGGCGCAGGTCGGGCTCGTTCTTAGCCGAGTAGCCGTAGCCGGCCACCCAGTCGAAGTTGGTTTTCTCGTTGTTGAAGACGTGGGTGCCGGCCAACTGGCCGGTGTAGGTGGTGCGGCCCTGGTAGCCCAGCGCGTAGGCCTTGCGCACCAGCGTGTTGTCGCCGGCCGAGAAGTTGTCGCGGGTCGTAATCTGGTTGCGGCCAAACTGGTTGAACAAGTTGCGGAACTCCAGCTTGGTGCCGTTTTTCAGCAGAGCGCTGAAGTTCTGAATCAGGCCCAGGCGCACGTTGTTGGTGGCTTGCTCGTCCTGCAGGCGGTCGGTGCGCTGGCCGTCGGCGTCGTACACGTTGCGGCCGATGCTGAAGCGCGTGAAGGCGTTGGTGTAGCTCAGCGAGGTGAGCGAGCCAATCTGCGTTTCGCCCAGCTTGATGTTGTCGAGGTAGGAGGCGTTGAAGCGCACATCGGGCATGGCCGTCATGCTGCGGATGCCGAAGCTGTTGCCCAGGTCGCGGGCCGAGGCGTCGCGCTGGGCCACCGAGCTGGCCGAGTTCAGCACCGGGAAGTTGCCCGGCAGGTCGCGGGCCGGGGCGCCGAAGCCGGCGAAATCGCCGTTGCTGCCCTTGTCGGTGTTGAAGTTGCTGAAGGTGGTGCCGTCGCGGTAGCCGCTCACGTAGCTGGCCGTGAAGCTGCGCTCGTCGAGGGCGGGCTTGCGCAGGTACACCTTCACGAGGCCGCCGGCGAAGTCGCCGGGCAGCTCGGGCGAGGGGTCTTTGAACACCAGCACGCGGTCCAGGAGGGCGCTGGGCACGATGTCGAAAGAGAAGGCCTTCTTGTCGGTTTCGGAGCTGGGCGCGGTCACGTCGTTCAGCCACACGGTGTTGTACCGCTCGCTGAGGCCGCGTACCTGAATGAAGCGGTTGTCGATGATGCTGACGCCGGGGATGCGGCGCACTACCTCGGCCGCGTCGCGGTCCTGCGATTTCACAATCTGCTCCGACGAGATGCCGCTCACCACCACGTTGGCCTGGCGGATTTCGGTGATAACCGAGATTTCGGTGTTAGTGCGGCGCACGCCGCGCACCACCACTTCGTCGAGCGCCTTGCTGTCTGATTTGGCGGTGGTGTTGATGACTGTGGTTTTGCCGGGCTCTACCGCCACGTCGGGCAGCGAGGTGCTGATGTAGCCGACCGAGGAAATGACGAGGGTGTAGGTGCCTTTGGGCACGCGCTCGAGATGGAAGCTGCCGTCGACGTCGGTTTGGGTGCCGAGGGTGGTGCCTTCGAGGCGGACCGTGCCGCCGATGATGGCTTCCTGGGTGGCGGCGTCTTTTACGAGGCCCTTGATGGTGCCGGTCGTTTGGGCGAAGACGCTATTGCTGAAAAATAAGCTCAGCAATATAGTTAATAAATGTCGGTAATTAATAGTGTTTTCCATTCGGGCAGCAAAACTACCCGGATGAAGTTGCGGTGAAATTTCCTCTGAATTATGAAATGGTTAACGGGCCGAAAGTGGTCCGAAAAGCGAGGTTTTCAGGCCTTATGTTACCGGCAGGTTATGGGAAAAAGTGAAATACAACAATTCGGAAACGCGCCCGAGGGTGAGGCCGCGGTTAGGGGGCCGGACCTTTGTACCGTTAATCAACTCCCTCATTTTTATGTCGATTCGACACACATTTACGCAGTTGTTTTTGCTGGTGCTGTTGGGCTGCTCGCAGTTCGCCATGGCCCAGGTAACCACCTCCGCGCTGAGCGGCAAGGTGACCTCTGACAAAGGCGAGGACCTGATTGGGGTGACGGTGGTGGCCACCAACCTGCCCACCGGCACCAAGCGCGGCACCGGTACCGAAATGGACGGCCGCTTCACCATCCCGAACCTGGCGCCCGGCGGACCCTACTCCGTGACGGTAACTTATGTAGGCTTCAAGGAGCAGAAAGTTGACAACGTATTCCTGACGCTGGGCAATACCACCCGGCTCAACTTCGTGCTGGTGACCGAAACCCAGCAGCTGAACGAAGTGGTAGTGACCGGCAACACCCAGGCCACCAAAACCGGCGCCGGCACCAACGTGGGCTCGGCCGCCATTCAGCAGCTGCCCACCATCTCGCGCAGCTTGTCGGACTTCACCCGCCTCGACCCGCGCAACTCGAATGGCTCCTTTGCCGGCAGCTCGTTTCGCTACAACAACGTGACGCTGGACGGCGCCGTGAACAACGACGCCATCGGCTTCTCGCCCTCGCTGGGCGGCCAGAGCGGCACCAGCGGCCTGCCCGGCGGCTCGGCCCGCTCGAACCCCATTTCGCTGGATGCCATTCAGGAAATTCAGGCCCAGGTGGCCCCTTATGATGTAAAGCTGGGCAACTTCACCGGCGGCTCGGTGAATGCCGTGACCCGCTCGGGCACCAACGAATTCACGGGTTCGGTGTACGGCTACGGCCGCAACCAGAACGTGACCGGCCGCAGCATCGACGGCGATAATGCCCGCATTGGCTCCGATTACCACGACTACCAGACGGGCTTCCGCATCGGCGGGCCCATCATTAAGAACAAGCTGTTCTTCTTTACGAACGCCGAAATTGCCCGCCGCCAGGAGCCGCAGTTCTACGGCGCTGGCACGGCTGGCTCGCCCGTGACCCAGGATTTGGCTCAGGTGATTTCGGCCAAGCTGAACAACTACAACACCGTGACCAGCGACGGCAACGGCGGCGTGGTGCGCAACACCAACGGCACGCCGGTTCTGAGCACTGCCCGCTACAACGTAGGCGACTACAACGACTACAACATCCACGCGAACAGCAACAAGATTTTCGGCCGCCTCGACTGGAACCTGGACGAGAAAACCAGCATTGCGCTGCGTCACAACTACATTAAGTCGGAAGCCACCAATCTGGAGCGCTCGGGCAGCTTGTTCAAGTTTGGCTCGCAGGACTACACGCAGCACAACATTCAGAACTCGACGGTGCTGGAAGCGAAGAGCAACTTCAGCAGCAAGTTCTCGAACAACCTGATTCTGGGCTACACCAACATCCACGACTACCGCGACCTCATCGGCGGGCAGGCCAACCTCTACCCGGCCGTGCAGATTAACGGCGTGGGCACCAGCCTGGGCACGCCCGGCACGGCTACTTACTACGCCGGCTCGAACCAGATTCTGCTGGGTTCGGACCGCGAGGCCAGCATCTTCAACACCCGCCAGCGCACGTTTGAGCTCACCGACAACTTCACCTACTACGTGGGCGCGCACGCCCTCACGCTGGGCACGCACAACGAGTTCTACCACATCGACTACGGCTTCATCAACTCCTGGAACGGCCGCATCGAGTACAACAACGTGAACGACTTCCTGAACGACCGGCCCAGCCGCATCCGCGGTACCTACAACAACGGCACGCAGGGCGACAACTCGTACGCTTACAACTACAACAACCCCTCGGCGGCCTTCAACATCAACTTCTACAGCGCCTACCTGCAGGACGAGTGGAACGTGAACGACCGCCTGAAAATCACGCCTGGCATCCGCTTCGATATCGCCTCGCTGCCCACCAAGCCCACCCTGAACACGGCCTTGGTAAACAACCCGCAGAACGACGCCAAAACGCTGAACCAGACCTACACCCACACGCCCTGGGCCGAGCTGAACAACAACTACCTGGGCCAGGTGCAGTTTTCGCCCCGCCTGGGCTTCAACTACGACGTGAAAGGTGACCAAAGCTTCGTGGTGCGCGGCGGCTCGGGCATCTTCACCGGCCGGGTGCCCTTTGCCTGGTTCGGCTACGCCTACTACAACAACGGCGTGAACTTCAACTCGGTGGACTACAACAACATTCAGGCTTCGACCAACACCGGCGTGAAAACCGTGTACCTGAACACCGACCCCAACCTGATTTACGCCCAGCTGCCGGCCGCCAACTACAACGCCGCCAACCCCAAGAACGGCCCCACGGAGGTCAACCTGATTGACAACAACTTCAAGATGCCCAAGGTGTGGCGCTCGTCGCTGGCCCTGGACTTCAAGCTGAAAACCGGCACGCGCTTCTCGGTGGAAGGCCTCTACACCAAGACCTTGCAGGACGTGAAGTTCCAGAACATCAACCTGACCGACAACGTGACCTACCTGGCCAACGGCCCCACGCAGACGCCCGTGTATTCGGCCCCGGCCGGTGGCAGCACCCGCGTAAACTCGGGTTTCTCGAACGCCTTCTTCCTGACCAACACCACCCAGGGCTACCGCTACCAGCTCACCGGCTCGGTGGGCCAGACCATCAACAACCTGGTTGACGCCTCGGTGGCCTACACCTACGGCAAGAGCTACGACATCAGCAACGGCATCCGGAACTCGCCGCAATCGAACTGGGAGCTGAACCCGGCCCTGAACGTGAACGACCCGGCCCTGGCCTACTCGAACTTTGACCTGCGCCACCGCGTGGTGGCTTCCATCAACGTGCACAAGAACTTCGCCCAGCGCTTCACCGGCTACTTCACCTCGGTGCTGACCTATGCCAGCGGCTCGCCCTTCACCTGGACCTACACCAACTACAACTTCGGCAACGGCCAGCAGAACAACGTGCAGCTGGCCTACATCCCGGCCACGGCCTCGGACATCGCCATCGTGAGCCGCGCGAACGACCAGAGCCCCTACCTGCTCGACGCCGGTAAAAACGCCGCCTTCAACAGCTTTATCGACGGCGACAGCTACCTGAGCACCCGCCGCGGCCAGTACACCGAGCGCAACGCCGGCCGCACCCCCTGGAACAACCAGGCCGACATCCGCCTGATGCTGGAAGCCAAGCTCGGCAGCCTCGAAGCCAACGAGGCCGGCATCGTGCCTAAGGGCCACACTATCCAGATTTCGCTCGACATCATCAACTTCGGCAACCTGCTGAACAGCAACTGGGGCCGCCAGTACTTCGTGCCGAACACCTTCAACTCGACGCTGGGCACCGGCCTCACCCAAGTGGGCTACATCAACAGCGCTGGCACGGTGAGCAGCAGCTACAACGCTGCCACCTACAACCGCCCGGCCTTCACCTACGGCACCCCCGCCACCTACTCGGTGGACCAGCTGGCCTCGCGCTGGCAGGGCCAGCTGGGCCTGCGCTACTCGTTCTAATGGTTAATGACTAACGGTTAGTGGTTAATAGCCACTGACTGTGCAAAATTGATAAGCCGGCTCTGACAATCAGAGCCGGCTTTTTTGTTGGGGCAGGGCTTGAAGGTTGCGGCCTAGCTTTGTAAAAGGATTAATCATTAATCACGGACCGTTAATCATTGAAGACGCCCCGCGTTCTACACCTCCCCAAGTGGTACCCCAACCGCTTCGACGACCAGGACGGCGATTTCGTGGGCCGGCACGTGGCGGCCATTGCGGCGCACGGCGGGGTGGATGCGGCGGTACTCTTTGCCGCCGTGGCGCGCGGGCCGCTGCCGACATTAACGGAGGCAGAGGAAGACTTTAGCGGCCCCGTGCCTACGCTGCGCTACTACTACCGCGCCGCTCCTACGGGCTTGGGCTTCGTTGATAAACCGCTGAAGCTGCTGTTGTATTTCTGGTGCCTGTTGCGCGGCTACCGGCGGCTGCGGCGGCACTGGGGCGGCCAGCGGCCCGATGTGGTGCACGTGCACGTGCTGTTGCGCACGGGTCTGTTTGCCTGGGCACTGAAGGCAGTGCGCGGCATCCCATACATTATCACCGAGCACTGGACGCTGTACTTGCCTCAGCGGTCGGGCGGTATTACCTGGCTGCGGCGAGTGCTCACGCGGGCGGTGGTGCGCCGGGCGGCGGCGCTGCACACCGTATCGGGTGGGCTGCGCGATGCCATGGCGGCGTTGGGCTTTGTGAATGCAAATTCGGTGGTCATTGCCAACGTGGTCGATACGGACTTATTTCAGCCAAACTACCAATTCATTAATCCACCAATCCACCAGCCCACCTTACTGCACGTTTCTGCCTTTCACAACAAGGTGAAAAACCTCTCGGGCGTGCTGCGGGTAGTGGCCCGGCTTCGCAACGCGTGGCCCGGCCTGCGCCTGCGCATTGCCGGCTACGGGCCCGATGAGCAGGCGCTGCATGACTACGCCACTTCGCTCGGCGTGCTGACTGATGGCACGGTGGAATTTCTGGGTAAGCTGCCGCACGAGGCCGTAGCCGCCGAAATGGCCCGTGCTACCGCCCTTGTTTCCTTTAGTCGGGCCGAGACGTTTGGCTGCGTGCTGCTTGAAGCGCGAGCCTGCGGCTGCCCGGTGGTGGCCACGCGCACCGGCGGCGTGCCCGAATTATTTCAGCCCGAAAACACCTTCGGCCTGCTGGTGACCCCCGACGACGAAGCCGGCCTGGAAGCGGCCCTTACAGCTGTGCTCAGCGGTTCGGAACAGTTCGATGCCGCACGCCTACGGGCCGATGTGGCAGCGCGGTGCGCGCCGCAGGCGGTGGGCGCGGCGTTTGGAGCAGTGTACCGGCAGGTGCTGGGCCATTAGTTGAGGTCCGGAAAAGCTTCATGCCTAGCGCGGCCAAGGTGTTTCGCGTGTGGTCCGTTTGTCATCCTGAGCGCAGCGAAGGACCTTATCACACCAGAGCTTTCTGAGGTGATAAGGTCCTTCGCTGCGCTCAGGATGACAGGCGATTAAATTACTGCCACAGGCGAGATGCCTCGGCTGCGCTCGGCATGACGTTCTTTTGTTCGTTGGTTGCCAGCTTTCATTTTCCCTTTCATGCTCAAACGCATTCTTCACCACTTCGCGTCGCGCGTCCTCACGGCGGGGCTGAGCTTTGCGGTGGTGTGGCTCACGGCGCGCTACCTGGGTGCGGCGGGGCGCGGGCAGGTGAGTTTGTTCTACACCGATATGTCGGGGCTGGTGCTGCTGGCCGGGCTGCTGGGCGGTTCCTCGCTCATCTATCTGGTGCCGCGGCGCAACGTTTGGCATCTGCTGCCGCCGGCCTACGGCTGGGCGCTGGTGGTGAGCGGCGTGGGGGCAGTCGCGGTGGGCCTGCTGCGGCCGGTTTCAACGGAATATGTGCTGCACCTGGCGGGTGTCACCTTGGTCCAGATTCTGCTGTCCATCAACCTGTTTTTGCTGCTGGGCCGCAAGCGCGAGCAGACTTACAACGTGCTCACCACTGTGCAGGCGGCGCTGCTGGCCGGGGCGCTGGCGCTGGCCTTTGCGGCGGCACACTGGCTGAGCGTTGACGCCTATTACTATGCCAACTACCTGGCCAACGGTTTGCCCTGGCTAGTCAGCACGATGCTGCTGCTGCGCCTGCCCGATGCCTGGAGCAGCCCGCGCGGCCGGCGCCGGGCCGTGGTGCGCGAGTTGGCCCGCCACAGCCGGGGCGCCCACTTTTCCAACCTGGTCACCTTTGCCAACTACCGCTTCGGCTACTATGCCGTCGCTTATCTATCGGGCAACAAAACCTTAGGCATTCTCTCAGTGGGCGTGGCGCTGGCCGAAGCCATCTGGCTGATTCCGCGCAGCACGGCGCTCATTCAGTATGTGGCCCTGGTAAATGCTGCCGACAAGCACGGCCAGACGCACGCGGCCCTGCGCAGCAGCCGGCTCACACTGCTGGCCACGGCCGGGGCGGTGCTGGTGCTGGCGGCGGTGCCCACAGCGTGGCTGGCCGCCATTTTCGGCCCCGAGTTTGGGGCGGCCCACAATGTCATTGTGGCGCTGGCACCGGGCATTTTGTTCAACGGGGCGGGCATGCAGGCCAGCACTTATTTCAGTGGCATGGCCCGCTACGGAGTGAACAACCGCGCGGCCCTGCTGGGCCTGGCCCTGACGCTGCCCACCTGCCTGCTGTTGGTGCCGCGCCTGGGCATGGTAGGCGCGGCGTTGGGTATGTCGGCTTCCTATGCGGCTAGTGCATCCTATTTGCTTTACCATTACCGCCGCGCCATCGGCGCCTCCTGGGCCGACTTGCTACCCGATTGGAAAGACTTGACACTGGGTTTGAGGATGAAGGAGGGATAAGACGCCTGTCATTGCGAGCATTCCGCGCATCAAGCGGCGACGAAGCAATCCGTCCTGTCAAGACCAAGCACGCCCTTTTACCACAAAGCCCCGGCACTGTGCAGCACCGGGGCTTTTTATTGAGCTTATCACATTGGAAGGCTGGTCGCTGAGAAAAGGACGGATTGCCACGGCCTGCGGCCTCGCAATGACAATTAATTAACTCACCGCACCACTTCCACCCAGCCTTTGAGCTTGCGGCCGTCGGGGTAGGTGAGGAGGTAGTAATACACGCCATCGGGCTGGCCCTCGGCCTTCCAGTCGTCGCGGTAGGCGGGCGAGTCGAACACCTGTTGGCCCCAGCGGGAGAAAATTTGCAGACGCGGCGGGCAGTCGGGGCCGAGGCGGAAAAATTGGTTCTGGTCGTCGCCGTTGGGCGTGATGATGTTGGGAATGCGGCGTTCCAGCACTTCCACCACGGGCAGCGCGGCCTGGGTTTCGCACTTGCTGTCGTTGTAGCGCAGGCGCAGCAGCGGGCGGTAGGAGCCTACTGCGGCGTAAGTGTGCGTGGGGTTGGCGTCGGTCGACTGCGTGCCATCGCCAAAATCCCACACCACGCTGGGCGACGCCGGGATGCCCGTGCCCGCCAGCGTGAAGCGCAGGGACAGCGGCGCAAAGCGGGTTTCGGGGCAAAACACGGGAGCCCAGGTAGGCGCCAACTGCGGCACTGCGGCCGTAGAAATGCGCTGGGAGGCGGTACCTCCGCAGCCCGAGCTGTTGGTGAAGTTATATGTGACGGTGACGGGGCCGGTGAACCCGGCCGGCGGTGTAAAGAAGAAGCCCGTGGCCGTCGAGCCCGTCACGCCCGGGCCGCTCCAGGCGCCGCCCGCCGGCGAGCCCCGCAGCCGGAAGGCCTGGGTGCTGCCCGGGCAAATAGCAGTATCGGCCAGCACGGTGGGCGCGGGAATGGTTGCTAGTGTCACCGTCTGCGTGGCCGTGCCCGTGCAGTTGTTGGCCGTCACCGAGTACGTCAGCTGGTAGGTGCCCGCCGCCAGATTGGGCGTAAAGAAGAAGCCCGTCGCCACCGAGCCCGTCACGCCCTGTCCGCTAAACGTGCCGCCCGCCGGTGTGCCCGTGAGCCGCACCGGCGCCAGGGCGGGTGCACCGGGCGCGGGCAGGCAATAGGCCTGTTGCGGTAGCGGGTTGAAAGTAGCTGTAGGCGGGGCCGTCACCGTCACGCGGCGGGTGTCGGAAGTGGTGCACGCGCCCGTGCTGAGCACGGTGTAGGTGAGGGTTTGCACGCCCAGCAGCGCCAGCGAAGGCGTAAAAACGAAGCCTGTGGCCGCCGAGCCCGTCACGCCCGGCCCGGTCCACACGCCGCCGGCTGGCTGGCCCACCAGCGTCATCGGCCCGGCCGTGGCGCACACCGTCTGGGCCGAGCCGGCGTTGGCGATGCTGGGTTGGAAGTTGAGAACAAATGAGGCGTTGTTGCAGGCCGTGCCGAAGCCTGACAGGTAGCTGTTGTTGATGGCCGAATAGTAGTTGGCGCCCGGCGGAATGGGAAAGCCGTTGGTTGAAAAGCAGGAGCAAACCGCTTGGTACACAATGCCGCGCGGGTCGAAGCGCGAGGTGCCGCCGTCCACGTGTTCGCCTTCGGTGCCGGGCGTGGTGTCGCCGTAGAAGGTGGCGTAGGCCAAGCTGGTGAGGCCAGCCGAAAACTGCGCCAGGTAGAAGTCGGACCCGTCCGTTGTGGTTTGGGCGGCACCGGGCGTGGTGGGCAGGCCCCTGGTGAAGCCGTTGAAGTCCTGATAGGGGTAGCCGCCGTTCACCTGCCCGCCCCAGCCGCACACATACACCCGGTCGCACTGGTCCACGAGAAAAGCCGTAGGGTCGAGGTTGACGAGAAAGCGCTGCGAGGGGTCAGAACTGCCGAAAACAGTGGAGAGCAGGCTCTGGCCCAGGTTGGCGTCGAATTTCTGGATGAACTGCGTGGCCCCGGGCGTGGTGTAGAGGCCGGGCGTTACCGGAAACTGCCCGGTGGTCTGGCCCAGCAGGTACACCCCGCCGTCGGTGCCCAGCTGCAGGAAATACGCTTGGTCGTAATCGGCTGTGCCCACGTAGGTCGAGCGCACCACGCTGGTGCCATTGGCCGCAATGCGCGTCACAAAGCCGTCCACGTCGCCAAGCCGGGTGGTGCGGTAGGCGCCCGTCGTCGTCGGAAAATTGGGGCTGAGCGTGCCGCCGGCCACGTACACGTCGCCGCTGGTGGGCTCCAGCTGAATGGAGTAGGCCCCATCGGCGCCGGAGCCGCCCAGGTAGCTGCCCCAGGTCAGGGCCGTCAGGCCGGGGTTTAGCTTGCACACCACGGCATCGGAAGTACCCCCGCGGTAGGTGCTGTTGAGGCCCCGTGCCACCGGGAAATCTATCGAAGTCGTGTGCGTGGCGATGTACACGTTATCGGCCGCGTCCACAATGATGTCGCTCCGGAAGGGGTCGCCGTAATTATGCGGCAGCTGCGGCGTGTTGCTAAAGGCCGAGTTGTTCACATTCAGCGGCAGCAGGCCGTCATTGCCGCTGCCGCCCAGGTAGGTGGAAGCCAGGAGGGCCGAGCCGTTGGCGCTGAGGCGGCTGATAAACAGGTCGGAGCCAGTAGGGGAGTTGTAGGGTGAATAGTTGTAGCCAAACGGCGCCGCGTTGCTACCGCCCCTGAACGTGCGCTGCAACGCCCCGGTGGTGGTAGGGAACCCCGTGCTGAACGCCCCATCTGCCGAACCCGTCGAGCCCAGAATCAGCAGCTCGCCCTGGCTGTTCACCACCAAGCTGTGCGGAAAGTCGGCCCCGCTGCCGCCCAGGTAGGTGGCCCATACCCGCGCCGCCGGCCCCGTCGCGCTGGGGTTGTACTTGATAATGCCAATGTCGAACAGCCCCGAGAACGCCGATTGGTAAGCTCCCAGGCTGGTAGGGTAGCCCGGGTCGAACACGATGCCGCCGGAATAGAGGTTGCCCTGCGTGTCGTAGGTAGCCGTGAAGCCCCAGTTGTCGGCCGTGGCGCCGGTGTAAGTGGCGAATACCACCACCGGGTCGATGGTTAGCGGCCGCTGGTTGTCATACTTGCCCAGGGCAAACGTGACGGTCTGGCCCGTGAGCACGTAGCGGCAGGGCACGGCCTGGCGCCGGCCGGCGGCATCGGCCTGCCAGGCCTGCGGGGCCCGCTCCGTAACGGTGCCCACGCTGGTGTGCACCAGCAGGTTGCCGGCCGCGTCCAGGCGTAGGCCGCTGGCGCCGTCGTGGCGCAGGGCAATGGCTTGGGGCCGGGCCCCGGGCGCCAGCACGAAGTCGTACTCCAGGTGCTGGTCGGCGCTTTCATACACGCGGGCGCTCACGCCCGGCCACAGCCCGGCGTAGCGCAGCTCGCGGAAGCTGCGCACGTCGGAGGCCCAGCGCTTGGCATCGCTGCCCCGGAAATAGTTGCGGTGCTCGGTGGTGGGCGTTTCGGCCGTCACGGTGGCAGGTGCGGCGCCCGCAAACCGCAGTTTCAGGGCATGGCCGCGGGCGGCGCTGTCGGCTGGGGGCACAGTGCGCTTGCCGCCGGTGTGGCCCCGGCGGGCGGGGCCGCCATCGGCCAGCAGCGAGAAGGTGAGCCCATTGGCCTCGGCAAACAAGCGGCCGCCGGGCAGCTGGGCTTCGTAGCGGGCGCGGGCGTCCCACTGGCCCTTGTTTTCAATGAATTCGAGGGTGTGGTTGGCGGGCCCGGCGTGTTCAGCTGTCTGGCCAAAAGATGGAACAGCAGTCAGCAGGAAAAGCGCGGAAGTAGCAAGGCGTAGCTGAGTTGTCATCAATAGCGAAAGGAACGAGATAAGTAGAGCCCGGCTAGGGCAGGGCCTGCCCCGCCCGGTGGCTGAACAAGACCGTTGAAACGGCCCCAACAACCGGGCGAAACAGGCCCCTCCGTAAAGATAAAGCGCGGCCAGCCGAACCCGTGCCGGCTCATGGGCACCCCTAGCGGTGCACTTCCACCCAGCCTTTCACCTGGCGGTTGTCGGTGTCGCGCAACAGGTAGTAGTAAATGCCGTCGGGCAGCCCCTGGGCGTCCCAATCGAACTTATAGTCATTGCTCTGGTACACGCGCTGGCCCCAACGCGAGTACACTTCCAGCGAGGTAGGCAGGCAGCCAATGCGCGGCTGGAAGGTCTGGTTCAGGTTGTCGCCGTTGGGGGTGATGATGTTGGGCACCAGCACTTCGCCCACTTCCACGGGCGCGAAGCCGGTGAGGACCTCGCAGTTGCCGTAGCGGGCCTGCAACTGCACGTGGTAGGAGCCGGGCTTCTCGTAGCGGTGGGTGGGGGTGGCCTCGGTGCTGGTTTGTCCGTCGCCAAAATCCCACCGATAGGTGGCGTTGGGGGCCAGCAGCACCGGCGTCAGGAGGCAATTGAAGGGTGCCAGGCCGGCGTACTGGGGCAGGGCGGCACACACCGGCAGGTTCAGGTCCACGTTCTGGGTGGAGGTAGGGGCCAGCACTACCGTGCGCTGCACCGCGGTTTGGCAGGGGCCTTCCGTCACGGTGTAAGTGAGGGTGAACACGCCGCCGCGGTTGTTGGTGTTGGGCGGCGTGAAAAAGCCACTGGCCGACACGCCTGGGCCGCTCCACACGCCACCCGCCGGCGCAAAGCCACGCAGCTGGAAGGGCTGGCGTTGGTCGGCGCACAGGGTGGTGTCGCGGCCGGGGGTGGCGGTGGGCGGGCGCGTCACCACAATTTGCCGGGTGGTGGTGCCGCAGCCCAGCGAGTCGCTCACGGTGTAGGTGATGGTGTGGGTGCCCGGCCCCGCCGTGGCCGGAAGGAAGCTGCTGCCGCTCACGCCGGGCCCGCTCCAGGAGCCGCCGGCCGGCGTGGCCGTCAGCGCCACGGCGCCGCCGCTGGTGCACTGCGGCGGCACGGGCGCCATGGCCGGCACCACCGGCGGCGCCACCACGTAGCGCACGCTGCGGGTGCTCACACAAATGCCCGTAGCCGCCACCGAGTAGGTGATGCCGTACTGGCCGGGGCCTACCGCAGCGGGCACAAATTGGTAGCCGCCGCCCGCCACGGCCTGCACGCCGGGCCCGCTCCAGGTGCCCCCAAGGGGCGTGCCACCCAGCGCCACGGGCCCGCCGTCCACGCACACGAAGCGGCGCGGGCCGGGGTCGGCCGTGATTTTGTCGAAGGTCATTTTGAAGGCGCCGTTGTTGCAGTTCAGGCTGCCGTTGCGGGTGGTGTAGGAACCGGCATCGGGCGGCACCGGGAAGGCCTGGCCGCCGCCGCAAGACGCGCACATGGCCTGGTATACCACGCCCCGCTTGTCAAAGCGCGAGGTGCCGCCGTCTACGTGCTCGGCCGCGCCACCCGTTTGCCCAAAAAACGTGGCGTACTCCAGCCCCGTCATGCCGGCCGCAAACTGGGCCAGGTAAAAGTCGGAGCCGTCGGTGGTGCGCTGCACGGCGTTGGCCGTGAAAGGCAGGCCGAACGTGCTGCCGCCCAGCCACTGGCCCTGGTCGTTGTCGTCGCCGCCCCAGCCGCTCACGTACACCCGCTCGCAGTCATCCACCAGAAAGGCGGTGGGCACAATGCTGGGTCCTATCCGGAAGCCGCTGCGGCTGCCAAAGGCCGTGCTGTAGATGCTGCCCGTCAGGTCGGGGTTGAGCTTTTGAATGAACAGTGAGCCGCTTGAGCTGCCGTACAGGCCCGGCGTCACCGGAAATTGCCCCATGGTTTGCCCAAACAGGTAGGCGTTGCCGGCCGCGTCGAGCTGCAGAAACTGGGCCTGGTCGTAGCCGCCAGTGCCCACGTACGTCACCCGGTCCAGCGTGAGGCCGTCGGCGCTGATGCGGGCCGCGAAGCCGTCGGTGCCGCCCGGCCGGCCGGGCCGATAAGCCCCGGCCGTGGCCGGCAGCGAGGCCGAGGTGGTGCCGCCGCTCACGTACACCCGGCCCTGCGCGTCGCGCTGAATGGAATAGGCGGCGTCTTCGCCGGCGCCGCCCAGGTAGCCGCCCCACAGCACGGTGTTCAGGTTGGGGTTGAGCTTGCACACCAGCGCGTCGCCGCCCGCCGCCGAGGTCAGGTTGAAGCCGGTATTCAGCAGGGGAATGCTGCGCGAAGTGGTGTTGGAAGCAAGGTACACGTTGCCGGCGCCGTCCAGCAGCACGTCGCCGCGGAACACGTCGCCGTAGTTCACGGCCAGCTGCGAGCCGTCGCGCTGCACGCCGTCGTTGCCGGAGCCACCCAAGTAGGTGCTGGCCTGCAGGGCGCTGCCGGTGGCGCTGAGGCGCGTTATCACCAAGTCGGCCCCGTTGGGCATCATGTACTGCACGGCGCTGGCAGGAGCCATGAAGGGATTCAGGGCCGTGCCCCCGCCGAAGTTGCGCTGGGCTGCGCCAACAGAGGTGGGAAAATTGGTGGAAGACGTGCTGCCCAAAATCACCAGCTCGTTCTGGGCATTCACCACCAGGCTGTGCGGAAAGTCGGCACTGTTGCCGCCCAGGTAGGTGGCCCACACCCGCGCCGAAGCCCCCGAAACGCTGGTGTTGTATTTGATAAAGGCCATGTCCTCCATGCTGCTGAAGTTGGCCTGGTAGGCGCCGTTCGTGGTGGGGTAGCCGGCTCCGAAGGCAATGCCGCCGGAGTAGAGGTTGCCGGCCGCATCATAAGTAGCCGTGAAGCCCCAGTTGTCGGCCGCCGAGCCGGTGAGCGTCGAAAACTGCACCGACGGGTCGATGGTGAGGGCGCGGGTGCGGTCGTACTGGCCCAGGGCAAATGTGACGGTGTTGCCGGTGAGCACGAAGCGGCAGGGCACGGCCTGGTGCCGGCCGGCAGCATCGGTTTGCCAGGCCTGCGGGGCGGTTTCGGTGATGGTGGCCACGGTGGTTTTCACCACCAGGTTGCCGGCCGCATCCAGGCCGAGGCTGCTGGCGCCGTCGTAGCGCAGGGCCACGCGGGCCGGGTTGGCGCGCGGGGCCAGCAGCACGTCGTACTCCAGGCGCTGCTGGCTGTTTTCGTACAAGGTCAGGCCAATGCCGGGCCAGAGCTCCTCGTAGCGCAGCCGGCGGAAGGCCGCCACGTGGCTGGCCCAGCGCTTGGGGTCGGCGCCCACAAAGTAGTTGCGCTCACCTTCGGTGCGCGTTTCGGCCGTGAGGCGCGGGCGGGCGTTGGCCTTTTCAAAATGCACGGTATAGGCGTGCGCCGCCGCGCTCACGGGCTGTGGGACCGGCGCGGCACCCCCCTTTACGGTGCTGTGGTGGTGGCTCAGCAGGGCCGGGTCCACAAAGGTGTAGGTGAGGCCATCGCGCAGCGCAAACAACCGGCCCGAGGGCAACGCGGCTTCGTAGCGCACGGGGCTGGCCCACTGGCCCTGGTTCTGAATGAACTCCAGGCTGGGCTTGCCAGGTGCTCCCTCGGCGGCCAGGGTTACCCGGGCGGAGAGCAGCGAAAAAAAGAATAGCGGCGTTGCAAGTAAACGCCGGCTAACCAAGCGAAAAGGTACGGGCATAGAAGCACCAAAAGCAGAATGAAGATGAAGGCAACCCCGGAAATGACGCCACGGCCCGCGCCCGCCCGGTTTCTGCCCGAACGGCAGCGACGCAAAATTCGTGCGAGGTTGGTCGCGCTTATTTCACCACTTCCAGCCAGCCGCGGTAGCGGCGCCCGGCCGTGTCGAGCAGCACCAGGTAATAGATGCCCGCCGACACATCGGCCGCGTTCCAATTGTTGGCGTATTCTTCAGCCCGGAATACTTCCTGGCCCCAGCGCGAGTACACCCGCAGCTGCACCGGCAGGCAGGAAAAGTGCTGCACAAAGTAGTCGTTCACGTCGTCGCCATTGGGCGTGATGATGTTGGGCACCAGCGGGTCGACTACCGTCACGGCACTGGCCACCGCCGTGTTGGCGCAGCCCCCGTTCAGCGACGCCGTGAGGCGCACGGCGTAGGTGCCCGGCTGCCCATAGGTATGGGCCGGGGCGCGTTCGGTGCTGGTTTGCCCGTCGCCAAAGTCCCACACATAGGAGGTGGCAATGCCCGCAATGGCGGGGGTGTTGTTGACGGTTTGCACCGTGAACGGCGCCAGGCCGGTGGCCGTGGCCAGTCCCGTGCCCGGCCCAACGAAGCTGCACGGCGTGGGCGCCAGCAGCGCCACCGGCACCGGCGCGGCCACCAGTGTAAACAGGCGGATGGCCTGCCCGGCGCAGCTGCCGCTCGTGACCTGATAGGTGAGCACCGCGGTGCCCGGCGTGCCCGGCGACGTGAACACGAAGCCCGTGGCTACTGAGCCACTCACGCCGGGCCCACTCCAGATGCCGCCCGCCGGGTTGCCGAGCAACCGGATGCTGCGCGTCTGACTGGCGCACAGCACCGTGTCGAGCCCGGCCACCGGGGGCGCCTGGGACACCAGCTGCACCACCACCGAGGCCGTGCCCCCGCCGCAAGTCGTAGTGGGCACCGTGTACCGGATGGTGTAGGTGCCCGGTACCAGCGTGGCCGGCCGAAACTCATTGCCAACCACCCCGGGGCCCGAGAACGTGCCGCCGGCCGGCATGCCCGTGAGCTGAATGGGCGCCAGCCCCGGCCCCGAACACAAGCGGGCGGGCAGCGGCCCCACCTGCACGGGACCCGTGCCCAGCACCCGCACCGCTAGTTGGCTGGCGGGCAGGCGGCACACGCCGGCCGCAGCCGGCAGCGTGTAGGTGAGCTGCTGCGTGCCCACCAGTTGGGCCGTAGGCGTAAAAAAGAACCCCCCGGCCAACGAGCCCGACACCCCGGGCCCGCTCCAGGTGCCGCCCGCCGGGCGGCCGGTGGTGAGGGCCACGGCCGTACCATTGTCGCACACCGTGAGGGGGGCGCCCACCGTGCCGCCGCTGCCGTCGCCCATGTCCAGCTTCAGCGTAGTTTGGTTGCAGAAGAAGCCGCCGGCGTTGGTGAGCTGGTAATAGCCCGCGCCAGGCACCATCGGAAACGTCAAGCCGCCGCAGCCGGCGCACCCGCTGTAGTAGAGCCGGCCGGCCCGGTCGAAGCGCGAGGCACCGCCGTCGGCATGTTCGCCTATGGCCCCGATGCCTTGCAGGGCGCCGTAATAGGTGCCGTATTCGAGCCTCGCACCACCCACGGCCAGGCGCGCAAAGTACAAGTCAAACCCGTCGGTGGTGGAGCGCAGCGCGTCGGGGGTGACGGGCATATTGGCTAGGGTGGTGGTGCTCGAAATCGTGCCCAGCGCATTGCTGTTGCCGCTCCAGCCCGCCACGTAAAGCTTGCCGCAGGCATCGAGCCCGAAGGCCATGGGCGAAAAGTCGGTGATGCCCGCCCGGCCGCTGCCAAACACCGCCGCAAAGCCCGCCCCGGTGAGCGCCGGCGTGAGCTGCTGAATGAACTGGCTGCCCGACGCCGTGGCCAGGGCCCCGGCAGTGGTAGGGTAGGCGCCCAGGGTTTGGCCCATTACATACACGCTACCGCCGGCGTCCACGTCCACAAAATAGGCTTGGTCGTAGGCGCTGGTGCCCAAGTAGGTGCTTTGCAGCACAACGCCAGCAGAGGTCAGGCGCGTCACGAAGCCATCGGGCTGGCTGCTGGCGCCACTGGGCGGGGCGCTCACGTAGCCGCCCGCCGTGTTTTGCAGGCCCCCGCCGCCCAAGGTGCCGCCCGCCACATAGAGGTTGCCGTCGGGGGCCAGGGCCAGGCTGTAGGCTGCATCGTCGCCGCCACCGCCCAGCAGGGCCGTCCACTCCAGGCGGCGCAGGTCGGGGCTGAGGCGGCACACGGCGGCATCGTGGGCGCCGCCGTGGTAGGGCAGCGCGCTGCTGCCGCGCGGAAAGTCGGCCGAGGCCGTGTAGGTGGCCACGAAGATGTTGCCGGCGGCGTCGGCGGCCACGTCGCCGCGCAGGGCGTCGCCGTAGTTGTGGAACAGGCTGGCCGTGCCAGGCGGGTTGAGCAGGCCGTCGTTGGCCGAGCCGCCCAAGTAGGTGCTCGCCAGCAGCTCGCCCACGGCGCCCAGCTTGAGCACAAACACATCGGAGCCCGCCGAAAACGTAATCGGCCCGGCTACCGACCCCGGCGCTCCCCCGCCAAAGCTGGTGTCGAAGGCCCCGGTAGTGGTCGGAAAGTTATTGGAAGCCGTGGCACCGATTATCAGCAGCTCGTTTTGGCTGTTCACCACCACGCGGGTGGGCACGTCGGTAGCACCGCCGCCGATGATGGCCGAGTATAGCAGCGAGGCCTGGCCCTGGACCTGGGCGGCAAACTTGCTCACCACCACATCGGCATCCGACTGGCGCGACGTCTGCACGTAGGCCCCCAGCGTGGTGGGATAGTAGCCGGCCGAGAATGAGCAGCCGGCCGAGTACACGTTGCCGGCCGCGTCGTAGGTGCCCGAGAGGCCGTAGTCGAGCGAGGTGGCGCCGGAATGAGAGTTGAATATCACTTCCGGGTCGATGGTAAGCGGTAGGGCGGGGTCATAAGCGCCCAGCCGGAAGCTCACCTGGTTTTCGCGCAGCACAAAGGCGCACGGCACGGCCTTCCGGCGGCCGTCGTGTGAGGTTTGCCAGGCGCGTGGGGCCAGCTCGGTCACGGTGGCCACGCTGGTTTTCACCCGCAGGTTGCCGGCCGCGTCCAGCGTGAGGCCCGCGGCGCCGTCGTAGCGCAACACAATGGCGCCCGGCCGAGCTCCAGGTGCCACCACGAAATCATATTCCAGCCGCTGCCGTTCGTTTTCGTACAGCATCGCGTCGATGCCGGGGTACAGCTCAGGGTAGTGCACCTGCCGGAAGCCCAGCACCCCGGTGGCCCAGTGGCTGGGGTCGGCGCCGAGGTAATAGTTACGGTGGCCGGGCAGCTGCTCGGCGCCCTGCGGCGCTGCGGGCTTGGCTCCCTCAAAGTGCACGGCATAGGCGTGGCCCCGGCTTGGAGGACCGGGCGCGGCGGCCGGAGCGCCGTGCAACGGCCGGGCGGCCGAGTCGCGCAGCGAGTAAACGAAGCCGGCTGGCTCCACAAATAGGGTGCCGCCGGGCAGCGCGGCCCCGAAGCGGGCGGCGGCCGGCCACTGGCCCCGGTTTTCGTAGAAAGTCAGCGAAGCATCGGCGGGCGGAGAGGGAGCGGCAATGCTTTCGCGGACAAGGCCGCCGGCTAGCAAGAGCAGCGCAAGGAGTAGAATTCGGCTCATGCCGCTAAAGATAGTCGAGGTTGAGAATCGCCGCGGCCTTCGGCCCGGGCTGCTACCTTTGCGGGCTCGTTTTACCGTGCCGTGCGCCGCTCTTTTGCTTTCAAAATAACCTTGCTCACCCTGGGGTGGCTGCTGCTGGCCATTGCCTGCGAGCAGGTGCCGGCGGCGGCTTTCTGGCCGGTGGTGTTCGGGGCCCTCACCACGCCGGTGGCGCTGGTGTGCACGGCGCTGCTGGCCCTGTACTGGCTGCGGCGCAACTGGCGGGTGGCCGTGCTGCCCATTGTGGCACTGGCCCTCACCTGGCCGCACGTGCAGCGCGGCCTGGCCCTGCACTTCGTGTTTCCGGAAATGCAGGGCGAAACCCCGCCGGCCGGGGGCCGCCCCGTGCCCTTGCCCAAGGTGGCGCTGCCCCGCTCGCGTTTCTTCGCAGTGCATCCGCACGAGGTATCGTTGCTGTCGGCCAATGTGCGCATTTTCAACGTGTATGCCCAGCTGCGCGAGCCCAACAATGCCTCTTCTACTGGCTTGATTCGCTGGCTGGCTACCAGCCCGGCCGATGTGCTATGCTTGCAGGAGTTTTACAACGAACCCCACGGCTCGCGCAACGACAAAGACGTTTTTCGTTCCGAAGAATACCTGGGGCGCAGCAGCGGCCGCCACTCGTTCGTGTCGGTCACGCTCACCAACGGCATCGGGGCCGAGTTTGGGCTGGCCATTTTTTCGCGCTTCCCCATTGTGCGGCGTGGCACCATCACGTTCGGTAAAATCTCGCAAAACCACGCCATGTGGGCCGACGTGGTGCGCCCCGCCGCCCGCACCGGCCGCGGCCGCCCCGATACCATTCGCGTCTTCAACCTGCACCTGCAAAGCATGAGCATGGCCGACGCCGACATTGCGGCCGCTACCGAGAGCCGCGCCGGCCTGCGCCAGAAAGCCCCCAACCTGCTGCGCCGCTTCCGCAACGGCGCCGTGGCCCGCGGCACTCAGATTGACACCGTGCTGGCCCGCGTGGCTCGCTCGCCCTACCCTGTGCTGCTGGCCGGCGACCTCAACGACCTGCCCTATTCCTACCCATACGACCAGCTGGCCGACCACATGCAAAATGCCTGGGCCACCGTGGGCCTGGGCATTGGGGCCACCTACAACGGGCGCCTGCCCGGCCTGCGCATCGACCAGCAGTTCGCCAGCAAGCAGTGGCAGGTGCTGGGCTGCCAGGTGCACCGCGAAATGAAATGGAGCGACCATTTCCCGGTGGAAGGGCTGTACCGCCTGCGCCGTTGACCGATACTTCCCTCCTCAGGCGAGGAGGGCGTTTTTGCGCAGCAAAACCGAGAGTGGTGCCACTTGAGGGAGGTAGTTGAACGAGACCGCACCGAACCACAATGGCAGTCTTGAGTTTCCCACTACTTATTGCCGAACGGCTGGCTTGCAAACCACGTTAACGCCTGTTCGGACATCGTTCAACGAGTTCAATCATTCCCATTTGAGCCAAAGCTCGAACATCTCTTCCTCATCAGAGGAGGGGAGTTTTCCTCCCGCTACCTTTGCGTCATGCCGCTTAGTCTTTACAACACCCTCTCCCGCAAGAAACAAGAATTCCAGCCCCTGCACGCGCCCCAGGTGGGCGTGTACTTGTGCGGTCCCACGGTGTATAGCGAAGCCCACCTGGGCAACGCCCGCGGCCCGGTGGTGTTCGACGTGCTCACGCGCTACCTGCGCCACCTGGGCTACCAGGTGCGCTACGTGCGCAACATCACCGACGTGGGCCACCTCGAAAGCGACGCCGACACCGGCGAGGACAAGATGGAAAAAGCCGCCCGCGCGGCCCGCATCGAGCCCATGCAGGTGGCCCAGCACTTCACCAACCGCTACCGCCAGCACATGCTGGCCCTGGGCTGCTTGCCGCCCGACATCGAGCCCCAGGCCAGTGGCCACATCATCGAGCAGATTCAGGTGATTGAGGAAATCATCAAGAACGGCCTGGCCTACGAGGTAAATGGCTCGGTGTATTTCGATGTGCCCAAGTACAACGAGGAGGGCAAGCGCTACGGCAAGCTCTCGAACCGCAGCATTGAGGACCAGCTGGCCGGCACCCGCGCCAACCTGGAGGGCCAAAGCGAAAAGCGCAGCCCCTTGGACTTTGCCCTGTGGAAAAAGGCCGCGCCCGAGCACATCATGCGCTGGCCCTCGCCCTGGGGCGACGGCTTCCCCGGCTGGCATCTGGAATGCTCGGCCATGAGCCGCAAGTATCTCGGCGACCTGAGCGACATTCACGGCGGCGGCCTCGACCTCATGTTCCCGCACCACGAGTGCGAGATTGCGCAAAGCCAGGGCAGCCACTCGCACACCGACGAGGCCCGCTTCTGGGTGCACAACAACATGATAACCGTGAACGGCACCAAGATGAGCAAGAGCCTGGGTAACTTCGTGTTGCTCGGCGATATGTTCAAGGGGCCGACCGGGCCGCTGGCTTTCGGCTATTCGCCTATGGTGGTGCGCTTCTTCCTGCTGCAAGCCCATTACCGCTCGCCTGTGGACGTGAGCGACGACGCCCTGCAAGCCGCCCGCAAAGGCTACCGCAAGCTGATGAACGGCCTGCGCCTGCTCGATAAGCTGGTTGTCAGTGATTCGTTGTCAGTTGCTAGTAATAAGGAGGCCCAAGCCCTGACAACTGACAGCCAACAACTGACAACCGAAGCAACGCAGTTGCTTCAGCTCGCCGCCAAGCCTGCCGAATTCCTCAACGATGACCTGAACACGCCGCGCGCCGTGGCCGCGCTGTTCGACCTGCTGAAGCGCTTCAACACCCTGGCCGCCAACCCGGCTGCGCTGGCCGAGGTGGGCCCCGCGGCCCTGGCGCAGGCGGCCGGCACCTACCGCACCTTCGTGCAGGATGTGCTGGGCCTCGGCGACGAGCCCCGCGCCAACGTGGAAGACCTACTGACCCTCACGCTGGGCTTTTACTCCGAAGCCAAAGCCGACAAAGCTTACGACAAGGTGGACCAGATTCGGGCCACCCTCAAAAGCCAGGGCATCGTGATAAAAGATACCAAGGCCGGCGTGGAGTGGGCCTACAGCGAGGAATAGAAACAGATAAAACCGTCTGTCATCCTGAACGTTTTGCGCATCAAGCAAAGACGAAGGACCTTCTCACCGTTGAATAACTTACAGCAATTAGTAAAGGCGTAGCGGTGATAAGGTCCTTCGCTGCGCTCAGGATGACATAAAGAATATGAACTTCCGCACCCTTCGCCTCCCCCTGGCCACCCTGGCAGGCCTCCTGGTCCTCACCGGCTGCCCGGACAAAACCAAGACCACCGAAACCACCGACACCAGTAGCGCCCCGGCTGCGCCCAAGCTGCCCAAGGCGCCGGTGTTCAATGCCGACTCGGCCTACGCCTTCACGGCGAAGCAGGTGAGCTTTGGGCCGCGCGTGCCCAACTCCAAGGCCCACGTGGCCTGCGGCGACTGGATAGTGCGCAAGATGAAAGGCTTCGGCCTGAAGGTGATGGAACAGCCCTTCAGCGCGATGACGTTTGACGGCACCAACATCCGCTGCCGCAACATCATCGCCCAGTACCAGCCCACGGCGGCGCGGCGCGTGGCCATCTTCGGCCACTGGGATACCCGCCCCTTTGCCGACAACGACAAAGACCCGAAAAAGAAAAACGCCCCCATGGACGGCGCCTCCGATGGTGCCAGCGCCGTGGCCGTGGCCATGGAAATGGCCCGCGTACTCGGCCAGCAGCCCGACTCACTGGCCCCCAACGTGGGCGTCGACTTCATTTTCTTCGACGCCGAAGACTGGGGCCACGACGACACTACCCAGCAGGACCTGAAAAACCAGCTCGATGGCAGCGGCACCGACTCCTGGTGCCTGGGCTCGCAGTACTGGACTACCCACCTGCTGCCCGCCGGCTACAAGGCCGAGTACGGCGTGCTGCTCGACATGGTGGGCGCCAAGGGCGGCACCTTCACCCGCGAAGAAACCTCGCGCACCTATGCCCGCGGCCCGCTCGACAAAATCTGGAACACGGCCGCCACGCTGGGCTATTCCGACTTCTTCCTGTTTCAGGACACCGGCGGCATCACCGACGACCACGTGTACACCAACAAGGCGGGCATTCCCACGCTGGACATCTACGACCACCCCAGCTACGGCCAGGACTACTTCCCGGCCTACCACCACGCCACTACGGATAACATGAGCATCATCGACCGCAAGACGCTCAAGGCCGTGGGCCAAACCATGACGCAGGTGCTGTACATTGATTAAAGCACACGCACAAAAAAAGGCCGGCAGGGCAACTTGCCGGCCTTTTTTGTATCCAGTAAGCTCATCCATTTCCTTCCTTTCTTGAAACACCTTTTCTTCCTTCTCGCCCTACTGGCATTCGGCCTGCCTGCCGCCGCCCAATCCAAACTCAAAACCCAGGTCAGCCCCGTGTTCTACTTCCGGCAGCGGGCCGAAGTGCAGCCCTACGCCGGCAAGCCCTATCGCCTCTCGGCCCGCATGAAAGTGGAAGCCCCGGCCGGCGACAGTGCCGATGCCAACGTGTTCACGGTGGTGTTTGACAAGAACAAGAAGTACCTGGCCATGAGCAAGCCCGGCCAGATGCGGGCCAAGCGGCGCGACGGCCAGTGGCGCACCTTCTCCCTCACTGGCACGCTACCCAAGGCGGCCGCACAGCTTGTGGTCAACGCCAATGTGTACCTCAACGGCACTTTCGGCTACGATGATTTCAAGCTGGAAGTAGCTGTAAGCAAAGGCCAGTGGCAGCCCGTGCCGCTACTCAACGGCGACTTCGAAGCCACCCGCGCCGATAGCGCCAACGGCTTTCCCAACGGCTGGCGGCCTTTGTTTCTCAACAATGCCTACCGCTACCGCGTGGCGCAGGAGCCGGCCGGCAACCACTTCCTCGAAATCATGGGCCAGGGCGTGGTAAACTACGGCCACAATGCAGCGGCGGGGCATACCGTGGCCCTCAATGGCATCAAGCTTTACTACGAAACCTACGGCAGCGGCGAACCCCTGCTCCTGCTGCACGGCAACGGCCAGTCCATCTCGGCCTTCAACGGGCAGATTCCCGAACTGGCCAAGCATTACCAGGTAATTGCCGTCGACACCCGCGCCCAGGGCCAGAGCACCAATGGCAAGCAAACGCTGACCTACGACCTGTTTGCCGACGATATGAGCGCACTGCTCAAGGCCCTCAACATCCCGGCCGCAAACGTGGTGGGCTGGAGCGACGGCGGCAATACTGGCCTGAGCCTGGCCCTGCACCACCCGCAGCAGGTGAAGAAACTTGTGACCATGGGCGCCAACCTTTGGGCCGATACCCTGGCCGTGACACCCGCTACCCTGAAGGAAGTACACAAAGGCAAAACCATGACCACGCTGCTCTACCCCATCAACAAGCAGGCTCGCAAGGTGCGTCCGCTCATGACGCTGCTGCTGGACTACCCCCGCATGAAGGGCGCTGACTTAGCCGGCATCGCGGCCCCCACGTTGGTGCTGGCAGGCGAGAAAGACCTGATTCAGCCTGCGCACACCCGCCTCATTGCCAGTAGCATTGCGAAGGGGGAGGTGAAAATATTGCCCGGCCTCACGCACTACGCCCCCCAGGAAAACCCTGCTGTGTTCAACGCGACGGTGCTGGAATTCTTAGGCCGGCCGTAGGCCAAGAATTCGCTACAAACAAAAAGGGCGAGCCAATTGGCTCGCCCTTTTGCGTGTTCGGACTAACGGAAACTTACTCTACCGTCAGGCGCAGGGCCTGGGCGCCGGCGCGCACCACGTACACGCCGGTGGCCAGGCCGGCCGGCAGGGCCAGCGTGGCGGTGCCTTTGGCATCAGCCGGGGCCGAGGTCACCTGACGGCCGACGGCGTCGAACACCGTTACCACGGTGCCGGGCGCAGCGCCCGTGAGCGTAGCGGTGCCACCGTGGGCAGGGTTGGGGAACAGGGCCAGCGTGGCCGCCCCATGGGCGCCGGCTGTAGCCAGCGGCGCCGCGGCGCTCAGGTTCAGGTAGAAGCGTCCGGAGAGGCCGGCCGTGGCCTGGGCCGCGCTCACGCTGAATGCGTAGCCGGTAGCGGGTAGGGTGGCCAGGTCGGTGCGGGTGTTGAGCTGAGTGTCGACCAGCACGGCGGCCACGCCGGCGGGCAGGTTCAGCAACTCGCTCACAGCCAAGGTGTAGGCCCCGGCAGCGGGCGCACCCACCGTCAGCGGCACCACGGTGCCCGTGGTGAAGGCCGGCAGGCCGTTGATGGCCAGCTGAGTGGTGCCCGCCTGGGCTGATAGGTTCAGGCCCGTGGGGTTGGGCAGCTTCAGCGCGTCGAGCGCGGCGTCAACACCTGCCGTGGCGGCCGGGTCGGCGTACACCGTCAGGGCGTCGCGGCCAGCCGTGCCGCGCAGCTCCAGCGTGAGCTGCGGGCGCGGGTCGGCGGCATTGCGGCCAAAGGCGGGCTGGGCCCCGAAGGTGGTCACCCGGTTGTTGCCGGCCATGCGCACGGTGCCAGGCGTTGCGGCCGAGGTGGTGTGCACAAAGAAGCCCGCGCCAGCCGGAATAATGGGCGAGGCTGCGCCGGGCGCACCGCCCAGGTAGGTGCGGTAGCTGCCGGCGTAGGGGCCGCTGCTCTGGTACACATACACGGCGCCGTCCATGTTCTGCAGGTTGTTGGTGGCGGCGGTGCCTACGGTCATGGTGCTCCAGTCCAGGGGGCTGGGGAAGGGGTTGCCCAGCAGGTGCCAGCCAGTGGCCGGGTCAGAGTTGGCGCGCTGCAGGTTGGCGCGGCTCACGCTGCCGGTGGTGAAGGTGCCGGTAAAGTCGACCAGCGCGGCGCCGGGCGCCTGCACCGAGTAGCCGCGGCCCACTTGCGGCACCTCGGTGCCCAGGGCAGCCTGCCAGCCCTTATCGAAGGTGCCGTAGGTGCTGTTGAGGCCAACAATACGGTCCTGGTTGTAGCTGAACACCGTGGGGAAGGGCGTTACCAGTCCGGGCGTGGCCGAGCTGTTGTAGGGGGCGGCCCCGCTGAAGTCGGGCGTGTAGCCGGTCGTGGCCAGCGTGGCCAGGGTTTCGGCGCCCACGCCAGCCACCATGGGGCTGGCGTAGTGGCGGTAGCCGCTGGCGGCGGTGTTCGTCTCGATGTGGCGCTGCAGCGTGCCGGTGCTACCGGTCACGCTGCCACCGCCGGTGTTGGCGATGAGGGCCGTGCCGTTGGCATCGCTCAGCAGCGTGAGGGCCTGGCCGTTCAGGCTCAGGTTGCTGGTGGTGGGCAGGGCCAGCACCTGCACGATGCCCACGGCCTGCGTGAGGGTAAGGCCGCCGGTGGTGGCATTGGTCAGGTTGCGCACCGTGGCGGGCAGGCCCGAGCCGGTGGCCTGGGCCGTGGCGGCGGGGCTGGTGTACACGTAAGAGGCATCGGCCGCGAAGCTGCGCGCACCGGTGGTCTGCACCGCGCCCGTGGCCCCGCTCGCGCTGATGCCGGCCGGGTCGCAGATGCGCAGCGTGGCGCCGGCAGCCAGCGTGAAGCTGCCGGCACCCGTCAGGGGCTGGCAGTTGGTGTCGAAGGTGCCGCCGTTCTGCACGGTTAGGGCCGTGTTCACCACGGTGCCGCCGCTCAGCTGCGCCACGCCCGTGTTCGTCACGGTGATGCTGTTATACGTGCCGGCCGCCACCGTGGTGGGGCTGGCCGTGGTGCCCGTGCTGATGGTCAGGTCGGGGTAGGTCACCGTGAAGGTCAGGCCGTTGCTGGTGCCGTAAGGCGTGGTCACGGTCAGCAGGCCGGTGGTGGCACCGGCGGGCAGCGTAAAGGTGAGGCTGGTGGCAGTGTTGGCCGTGATGGCGCCCACGGCAATGGCCGCGCCGTTCAGGGTCAGGCCCGTGGCGCCGGTCAGGTCGGTACCCGTGATGGTCACACTCGTGCCCACGGTCCCACTGTTCGGGCTGAGCAGGGTGATGACCGGTACCGGCAGCGGGGTGAGGAAGGTGGCCCGGGCGTAGCTGCCCACCACGGCATTGGCGTTGTCGAGCAGTTGCACCTGCTGCAAGCCGCCGCAGCCGTTCATCACCTCGATGTCGTCCACGAACCAGCCCGGCAGGACCCCGTAGTCGTTGAGCGCATCGGACTGGAACTGGAAGCGCACCCGAATGGATTGCCCACTGAACGAAGTCAGGTTAATCAGCGACTGCTGGAAGGCGGCCGAACCGCTCGCCTTCGACGAGATGCCGGAGAAGCAGGGCTTGCCCACCGAAGCCGTGCCGCTGGCAAAGACCGAGTTGTAGCCGTTCAGCAGGAAATAAGAAGCTGCGTCCTGCCAGGCGCCGTTGTTCACCGAAATGGCTACCATGCCCCCATCGTAGATGCTCTCCGTGCTGAAGAAGTGGTAGAAGGACAGCACCGAGAAGCCCGTGGGCGTGAAAGCGGCCGACGTCAGAGTCACGTCCGAGCTGGCGCTGGGGTCGATACAGGCCCAGGCCGTGGTGCCGCTGTGGGCGCGGGCCGTGCTAGCGGCCCAGGCATTGCCGCCGCCGTTAGTCACCACGGCCGGCGTGAGGCCGCCGGTGGTGCTGGTTTCGCGGTTGTCGTTCACGGGCCGCACAATGGCGCAACCGGCTCCGGTAGCCGTTTGGGCCACAATCTGGAAGGTGCGCTGCTGGCCCTGCGTAAAGCTTAGGGCGGGGAAGGTGACGGTGCTGCCGCTGAGCGTGCCGCCCGTGCTGCTCACGTACTGCAGGCCGGTGGGCAGCTGGTTGGTGAGGGAAACGGGGGCCTGGGTCTGGCACTCGCAGGTGGCCGTCAGGTTGATGGCAAACTGGTTGCCCACCAGGGGCGTGAGGTTCTTGCTCAGGCGCACGCCGGGTAGGTCGTAGGCCACGGTTTGGTCGGTGGCGCTGGTGGAGGCGCCTTCGCGGGCGCTGGCGCCCATGCCCCGGCGGGCAAAGGCCCCCCAAATGGCGCAGTGGTAGCGCCCGCCGTAGAGCAGTGAGTCGGCCGCCAGAATGGCGTCGCGGCCGTCGAGGAAGCCCGGCTGGCAGGGCTGCAGCTTCAGGCCTTGCATCACGAGTTGCAGGGCCACGGCGTTGCCGCCGGTGCTGGCGCTATTATACAGGTTGGGTTCGATGCGGCCTTGCTGCTGGATGATGTTCCAGGTCATGTCCCACAGCGTGACGGCCCAAATTTCGCCGATGTTGTGGACCTCGGTGCTGGTAGCCATGTTGGCGTAAGTCAGCGGGTTCACGGCCATGTTGGTGCTGTAGGGGTAGCGCCGGATGCCACCGCCCGAAGCGGCTTGGCCCTGGGCATAGGTACCCATGGGCCGGGCCCGGGGGCCGTCGGTGAGGGGGGTGTTGCCCCAGTCGGTGGTCATCATCAGGGCGAAGAAGTCGCTCCAGCCCTCGCCGGCCTGCTCGGCGTTGTAGAGGCAGCTGGTGTTGCTGCCCCCGCCGGTCAGGCGGTTGCTAATGCCGTGGCCGTACTCGTGCACCATGATGCCGCTGTCGTTGTCGCCATCGAGCGAGGGCAGAGCCGGGATGGTGACGGCCAAGCCGGAGCCTGCCAGGTTGCCCAGCGTAATGCCGTCGGCATTGGACACCATCACGGCGGGAATGGTAATGCTGTTGTCGGTGCCGCCCATCACGATGGCCGGGCCACCCGCTATGCCCCGCAGCATAATAACGCCAATGGCTCCTGCCGTCTGGGCCGACTTTATCTTCGTCACGTAGCCACCGGTGCAGCCAAGGCTGCTGATAAGCGCAATTTTGCCGGTCAGGCTGGTGGCGCTGGCGCCGCAGGCCAAGTGGGTGAAAGGACTCGTGCCCGCGTCGTCAAAGTATACCGCCGGACCGGTAACCGCGCCCACGGCGGCGAGCTTGTTGTTAGTGCTCACGGCGCCCTCCACGGCATTGTAGCTGGCCACGGCGGCGGCCGGGGCCGTCACGTTCACTTTCGCCGGCGCCGAAAACAGGTACATCTGCATGCGGCCGCTGGTGCCGTCGGGCGGGGTGCTGAAGTTGGCGTTGTTGGTGCCGCCGCCGTCCTGGGCTTCGGCGCGCACGTGGTCGGCGCCCGTGCCGCCACGGCCCAGGTTATCGGTCTGGAAGTTGGCGCTGGCTTCGTTGAAGCCGTACTGATACATCACGTCGTGCATCAGGTTGTTCCAGTAGAACAGGTTCACCGTAGCGGCCCGGCGGTTCTTGCCCAGCGTGGCCGCTTTGGTGAAGTCGGGCGCGTAGTTGAACACAAGCGAGCTAGCCGTGCCGGTAGAGGTGGCAAAGCGGCCCGGGGCGTTGGTCTTGAGGCTGTCGTCGTAGGCCCACACGTTGTTGCCGCGGGTGTCGAGGTAGTTGGTGGTACCGTCGAAGTGCCAGCCGTGGGTGGTGGCGGCGTTGCCGGCACCGGCCCGCAGCCAGGGGTTGGTATCGGCGACGGGCGTGGTCACGTCGGGCCGCTCACCCGGGAAGGGCACTACGATGTAGCTGGCCGGCGTCACGGCCGACACCTTTTTGGCACCGCTTGGGCGGCTCAAGGTGGAAGCAGCACCGCGGGTTGGGCTGGCGCTGGTCTCATCCGAATGGGCGGGGCCGGCCATGTGCTCGGCCTTCTCATTCACGGTCCAGTTGTCCTGTTCCAGCACCCGGCCGGTGTTGGCGTCCACCCGGATGTTAAGCCAGTCGGCCGAGGCCTTCACGTCCACGTTCACGTTCCAGGCTAGGCGGGGCGTCCGGTTGGGGCCCATAGCCCACACTAGGCGGGCTTCGATAGGCCGGCGCGCCACCCCCGCCGCAGCAAAGCTTTGCTGCTTGTCGGGGCCATTGGCAGCACCCAGGCTGGCGGGGCTGAAATCAGGGTGGCCGGGCAGGCTGGCCACGGCCGTGGCCACGGCCGCCCCCGCCGTTACGCGAGGCGCGGCCGACAAGCCCGCAAAGGCCTTGGCCGGCACGAAACTGCCCGCGTGGTGAGCCAGCTTGCCACTCTTGAAGACGAGCGTGGCCACCTGGTTATACACCGGGATGCCAGCTTGTAGCTGCTGCGGGTAGGCGTAGAGCAGGCCCGCGCCCTCAGTACGGGCGCTGGAAATGCGAAGGTCCGCCGCAGCCACGCCGGTCCCAGCCCACTGCTCGCGAGTTTGCAATGCCAACTCGGCGGCCTGCCGGCTGACTTCTGTTTGGGCCTTGGCCGGAAGCCAGGTGCCCACCAACAACCCCAAGGCTGCTAGGTAGCGTGAATAGAATTGTTTCATGGGCATAAAAAATGTTGCCAACCGAAAGCCAGCTGGCCTAGGTACAAATTTATACTTGTTTAGCAATATTAAAAGGGTGTTGATATGATTATTTGAGCTTTTCTTTTACATAGTGGAAAAGCTTACAATTCCGGGGCTGCATCCACCGCTGTTACCATGGCGGTTGAAGCAGATTCGGCCTCTATGCCCAGCCAAAAAAGGGCGGGCCCATGGACCCGCCCTTACAGGGAGCAGAGACGGCAGCGAGCAGCTAGGCTGTCAACTTTAAGGTTTTGCTGCTGACGCGCACCACGCACACGCCCGTGGTCTCACAAGCGCAGTCGGGGCCAACGGCAAAGGCCAACCCAGACAAGGCAGTGAGTAAGATTTGTGTTAGAATATCGACTTGTTCCTGCTGCATGTTTGCTGACGGCTCGCAACCGGCCGGCACAAGACTAAGTCAGGGGACTTGGGATGCGTACGGTAACCAAAGTTTGCTGAAAATGAAATCATTACCAGCGCCGCGACAGCCCGGCTACACTGTCAGCCGCCCGCCCGCCTCGTCTACCGTCAGCGTCACGGTCTGGCCCACCACCAGGGCCAGATTATCGGCCTCGTGGCCTACAGGGAAATTGTAGGCCACAGGGAAGTCGTACAACCGGGCGTAACGGTCGATGATTTCCTGGGCCGTGACGCCGAAGGGGATGGCGTTGTCGCGCATCTGCGAGAAGTGGCCCACCACCAGGCCAGCCAGCCCGGCCAACTGGCCGCTACGGTGCAAGTGCAGCATCATGCGGTCGACGTGGTAGAGGTACTCGTCCAGGTCTTCCAGAAACAGGATGCGGCCCGCAAAGCCCGCCTGCGAGGCCGTGCCCGTGATGGTTTGAAGCAGGCTGAGGTTGCCGCCCACCAGCGCGCCGGTGGCCGTGCCCGGCCGGTTGAGGGCATGGGCTGGCGCCGTCATGGGCTGGAAGGCTTCGCCAAATAAGGCTCGCCGCAGGGTTTCAAGGGCCAGCTCGCCGCCTTCCTGATGGAACAGCAC
Organism: Hymenobacter properus; assembly: GCF_015694735.1. Classification (GTDB taxonomy): domain Bacteria; phylum Bacteroidota; class Bacteroidia; order Cytophagales; family Hymenobacteraceae; genus Hymenobacter; species Hymenobacter properus. The sequence continues at coordinate 1,035,240 of NZ_JADQDP010000003.1, forward strand.
CGGCATCACGCCGTGGATGCTGGCGTAGCCCAGGGCCAGCAAGTGGCTGTTGAGCACGGTGATGTCGGAGAAACCGGCCACCCACTTGGGCGCGGCCCGGAAGCCGGCGAAGTCGAGCCCATCCACGATGCGGGCCGTGCCGTAGCCGCCGCGGGCGCAGAGGATGGCGCGGATGCCGGGGTCGTCGAGCTGCTGCTGGAAGTCGGCGCGGCGCAGGTCGTCGGGCCCGGCGAACTGGTGGAAGTCGCCGGCGATGCTGTCGCCGAGAACGACCTCCAGCCCCCAGCTTTCGAGGGTGGCGATGGCGGGGGCCAATTCGGCGGCTGAGATTTTGCGGGCGGGCGACACGAGGGCCACGCGCTGGCCGGCGCGCAGGGCAGGGGGGAAGATGACGGACATGGGGAAGCAGGCGTTGAAGGCGCAAATAACGCAGGTTGTACTTTCGGAGCGGTGGCCTGAAAGCCGGCCCAACCCTGCGCCCCGTTTCTACGTCAGCCCTTTGGCTCAGTCCCTTTCACCTTTCCACCCCGATTCTCTATGAAAGCTTCTTTACTCCTGGTGTTGCTGCTGGTGCTGGGCACCTGGCAACGAGCCGCGGCCCAAACGCCTATCGACACCACCGGGGGCCGGTACTTCCGGCCCATATTCCCCACCGTGACCGTGACTACGGGCGTGGTGTACGGCAACACCACCAACCCCGTGTTCAACACGGCCATGCCGCTGCTCATGGACGTGTACCAACCCGCCGGCGACCTGGCCACCGAGCGGCCGGTCATCATCTTTGCCCACGAAGGCGGCTTCGTGCGGGGCACGCGCAACGATGCCTACATGACAGCCGTGTGCACGCAGTTTGCCAAGCTGGGCTACGTCACCGCCAGCATCGACTACCGGCTGCTGTTCTTCCCCCTCGACACCACCAACGTAAGCCGGGCGGCCATTCGCGGAATGCAGGACATGCGCGCCGCTGTGCGCTTTTTCCGCGAAGACGCCGCCACCGCCAACGTGTACAAGGTAAGCCCCAGCCGCATTGTGGTGGGCGGCGCCTCGGCCGGGGGCTTCATGGCCCTGCAAGTGGCCTACCTCGACAAAGCCAGCGAAGTGACCTCCGACGTGAACCTGGCTGCGCTGGGCGGCATCGAGGGCAATAGCGGCCACGCCGGCTACAACAGCTTCCCGCTGGCCGTGCTCAACCTGAGCGGCGCCACCAACCCGCCCGCCATCATCGAGCCCGGCAACGCCCCCCTCTACAGCGCCCACGGCACCGCCGACGCCGTGGTGCCCTACCTCAAGGGCCGCGTGGGGGCGGGCCTGCCGCCCAAGTACGTGTTCGGCAGCGGCCTGCTGAACCCCTACGCCAGCAGCGTGGGCGTGCCCAACGTGCTGCGTCGCTTCAGCAAGGCCCCCCACATCCCGCAATACCCGGTGCAGAGCGCCGACACCGGCAGCCCCAACTCGGCAGCCTACGCCGACACGACGTACCGCGACATCCGGGCTTTTCTGCGCCCGCTGCTGGCGCCCTTCGTGGCCCTGCCGAGCCTAGTCATCAACACGAACACAACCGTAGCCCCCGGTGCCTACCAGGACATCACCATCAACAGCGGCACGGCCACCCTCAGCGGCAATGTGACGGTGTATGGCACGCTGGTTATCAAAAGCCAGAGTGGTCAGCCGGCTGGCGCTTTGAACACCAATTGCTTTGTAGTGGATGGGCCGGGCAACTTCGATTTGCAGGCCGGGGGCGCCCTGCGCATCTGCGACGTCGATGGTATCAGTGCCAGTGGGGCCACGGGGGCCGTGCGCAACACGGGCGCGCGCAGCTTCAGCAACGACGCCGTGTACGTCTATAACGGCACGGCCGACCAAGTGACCGGCACCGGCCTGCCTACTACTGCGCGCGAGTTGGAAATTGCCGTGCCCTTAAATAACAGGGTAACCCTAACCAGAGCGGTGAGCATCCGGCAAAGGTATGTACCCACCAGCGGGCTCTTGGATAACCGCTTCCAGACCGTGACGTTGCTATCGGGACCATCTGGTACGGCCCTGGTAGGACCGGGCGCTGGTACGCAGAACAATCTCGTGACCGTACAGCTCTACTTAGACCCAAGCGTCAACCCGGGGCTGGGCTACCGGCACATCGCTCCGCCAGTAGCAAGTGCTACTACCGATGACCTGGCCACCCCTGCCTTCACCCCCATCATCAATCCAGCCTACAACACAAGCACGCGGCCTGATTTAGTACGGCCTTTCCCCAATGTATTTGGCTACGAACAGTCCCGGATACTTTTGTCCACGGCCACCGTTTATTCAACCTTTGACAGAGGCTGGTTTGTGCCGGTATCGCGTCCCGGTGCTCCCAATTACCTGCCTGGTAACCATGGCTACGCCGTGAACATCACCGCTGGCCAGACCCTATCCTTCACTGGCGCACTGCTAGCCAACGACCGGGACATCTCGTTTACACTCACCGGCGCTGTTGCTGCCGATGCAGGATGGCACTTGCTCGGCAGCCCTTTTGCTTCTGCCCTGGATTGGGATAATGTCACCCTACCTACGGGCATGAGCAGTGCCATGTACATTTTTGTGAGCACCAGCCAGTATGCCGGCAACTACCGCGCCTACGTGAACGGCGTGGGCGGTGCCGGCCGCATCATCCCACTCGGGCAGGGCTTCTTCGTGCGCTCATTGTCACCCAATCCCGTCACCTTTACCTTCCCGGTCAGCGCCCGCGTCCCCGACTTTGCGACGTCTAACACCGCCACTCTGCAGCGCACCGCTACCGATACCCGGCCGCAGCTGCGCCTCACGCTGGCTGCCGCGGCCACGCCAGCTACCACCGATGAGGCCTACGTCTACCAGCAAGCCGGTGCCACCAATGGCGTGGATGCCGCCTTCGATGCCGTGAAACTGCCTAACCCCAGCGGCCTGAACCTCGCCACCCTGGCTGCCGGCCAGCAGCTTGCCATCAACGGCCTGCCCGTGGTGGGGGCACCCACTACCGTGCCATTGGACCTGGGCGTGCCCAGCCCGGGCGCCTACGTCCTCACCGCCGACCAACTGGCTAACTACGCCCCCGGTGCCCTCGTCCTGACTGATGCCCTAACGGGCACCCGCACGCCGTTGGCTGCCGGCACCCGCTACGCCTTCACGCTGGTCGGCACCACCGCACCTGGCCGCTTTGCCTTGGAGCTGAGCGCCGGTGTGCTGGCTACCAGCCCAGCCCAGGCCCTGGCGGCCCAGCTGCAGGTGTATCCGAACCCGGCTTCGGGCAGCTTCCACGTGATGCTGCCGCTGCCGGCCGGCGCCGTTGCCCCGGTTGCCGTGCTGACCAACGCGCTGGGCCAGACGGTGCGCCGCCTGCCGCTGTCCGCAACCGCGGGTTCGTTGGCAGCTGGTGAGGTGAACGTGCGCGGCCTGGCGCCGGGCGTGTACCAGCTGCACCTCACCGTGGCCGGCACGGCCCTGGTGCGTCGCGTGGTGGTAGAATAAGTCCTTGTCAATGACTTAATTTGCAGCCTTATGAAATCCATTCTCCGCATCCTGCTGTTGCTGCTGGCCGCCGTGCCGGCCGCCCGTGCCCAAACGTTCATCGACACCACCAGCGGGCGCTACTACCGGCCCATTTTCCCGAACGTTACCGTGACATCAAACGTCACTTACGGCTCGGCCACCACCTACACCGGTTCTACCCAAACGCTGGTCATGGACGTGTACCAGCCCACCGGCGACGTGCTCCCCCGGCGCCCCCTCATCATCTTTGCCCACCAGGGCGGCTTCCTCACGGGCTCCAAGACCGATGCTTACATGGTGAACGTGTGCACCCAGTTTGCGCGGCTGGGCTACGTCACGGCCAGCATTGAGTACCGCCTGGGCTTCCCCATCACCGGCTTCCCGCCGCCCGCCGCCGATACCGTGGGGGTGGCCCAGGCCGCTATTCGCGGCATGCAGGACCTACGCGCGGCCGTGCGCTTCTTCCGCAAGGATGCCGCTACCACCAACACCTACCGCATCCAGCCCAGCTACATTGCAGTGGGCGGCTCGTCGGCCGGCGCCTTCATGGCCCTCTCCGTGGGGTATATCGACAAAGCCACGGAAGTACCGACCTACGTGGGCCTGGCAGGGCTGGGCGGTATCGAGGGCAACAGCGGCAACCCCGGCTACAGCAGCGCCGTGCTGGCCGTGCTCAACCTGAGCGGTGCCACCGAGCAGCCCAGCGTCATCGAGGCCGGCAACGCGCCCCTACTGAGCGTGCACGGCACTTCCGACGGCACCGTGCCCTACCTGCAAGGGCGGGTGGGCTCGCTGCTGCCGCCCAAGTACGTGTACGGCAGCGGCCGCCTGAACCCCCGTGCCACGCAAGTGGGCGTGCGCAACACGCTGGTGCGCCTTTCGCGTGCTGGCCACATTCCCTTCGAAAGCAACACGGCTTATGCCGACACCACCTTCCGCGCCATCCGCGACTTTCTGCGCCCGGCGCTGGCCCAGGCCGGCACCACCTTGGCCGCCCGCACCGGAGCCAGCGCCCAGCCCACCGCCCACGCCTATCCCAACCCGGCCAACGACGCCATTCGCCTTCAGCTGCCCGAGGCCTGGGTGAACCTGGCCGAGGCCCAGTTGCTTGACGCCGCCGGCCGCGTGGTGCGTACCCTCGACCCCACCAGCACCCGCGACCTCACCGTGTTGCGTGGGTCACTCAAGGCGGGGCTTTATTTATTGAAAGTTCCCGGACAGGTGCCCGTGCGCATCGAGTTTAAATAAGTACGAATCATTACGGATGGTGCAACAGGCCGTCATGCTGAGGGAAGCCGAAGCATGACGGCCTGTTGCTGTCAGGCCCGCACGGCCGCCTCCGCCTCCGCTACCGGCGCGGCTACCCGCGCCTCGCCCGCGCGGGCCACAAACACGCCATTGGCCCGCAGCTCTTGGCGCCAGGCCCACAGCTGCTGCACGGCCACAGGCCCGGTGGCATAGGCGCCGCCCGCTTCGGTGAGGCGCAAGGCCTCCGCGGGCAGCTCCAGCCAGGTCAGCACCTCGCGCAGCACGCCGGCGTCCGGGTGGCTCACGTACGCATCCAGCTCCAGGCCCTGCGTCAACTGCGCCTCGGGCCGGGCCGACTGCTTGGCGTACTGATAGCGCAGCCCGCGGCGCAAAGCCAGCACATCGGCTAGCACGGCCGAACCGGTGGGGTGCCCACCGGCGCCACGCCCCTGCAAGAACTGCTTGCCGGCAAACGCTGCATCGAGCACCACGCCGTTAAACTCCCGCTCCACGCCGTAGAGCGGCGACTCTGGGCCTACGAGCTGCGGCGTCACCAGGGCCGTGAGGTGGCCATTGGGCAGGCGGCTGAGGCTAGCCACTACCTTGATTTTCTGTCCCTGGGCCGTCGCGTAGGCAATATCGACCGCTGAGATGCCCTCGATGCCGAGGTTCAGCACAGCATCCGTTTCCAGAAAAGTGCCGTAGGCATGGGCGGCCAGTATCACCGCTTTAGAGCGGGGGTCGAAGGCGCCCATATCCAGCGCCGGGTCGGTTTCGGCGAAGCCTTGCAGCTGGGCCTCGGCCAGCGCCGCCGCGTAATCGGAGCCTTCCTCACTCATGCGCGTCAGCACGTAGTTCGAAGAGCCGTTGAAGATGCCGCTCACTGCGCGCAGCGGCTCGTGGCTGAAGTACTGGTCGAGCGTGCGCACCACCGGAATGCTGCCGCACACCGCCGCTTCGTACAGCATCGTGCCGCCAAACTGGGCCTGCAGCTGCACCAGTTCGGGCAGGTGCTGGGCCAGCATGGCTTTGTTGGCCGTGGCCACACGGCGGCCCTGGCGCAGGGCCGCGCTCACCAGCCGGAACGCCTCGGCGGCATCATCGATTACCTCAACCAGCACGTCCAGCGTCGTGTCGGCCAGCAGCTCATCGGCGTGGTAAGTGAAGTGCGCAGCGGGCAGTGGGCGCGGCTTTTCGGGCGTTTTCACGGCGATGCGCGCCACAACCAGATTGAGCTCTGGCTGCTGCCGCACAATGTCGTAGAAGCCCTGCCCAACGCAGCCAAACCCAATCAGGCCAATGCGAAGAGGAGTGTTTTCATTCATCACTGTAGAGTTAAATTTGCTGGCCTGCGGTGCTGCAACACCCGGCCAGCACTTGTGCTCGCACAAGCAGTTTTGTACTGTGTGTTTTGGTTTTGTGCTTCCGAATCGGATTTTATGCCCTATTTCCTGGGTTTGTGCTTGATAAGGGCGTTTCCAGCTTCTGAAGCCACTTTTGGCTACTGAAAAGCTTGGCCTACGCTCGACGTAACACTTAGTGCACAAACGTGGGCGCGTAAAAGCGCTCCAGAAAGTGCGTGATGGCCCCAGTTTCCAGCAGGAAGCCGTCGTGCCCGTAGCGCGAGTCCAACTCGCCATACATGGCGCCGGGGATGTGCGCGGCCAGTTCCCGCTGCTCGCTCAGCGGAAATAGCACGTCGGAGGTAATACCCAGCACCAGTGTGCGGGCCCCAATGCGGCGCAGAGCTTTCGCCACCCCGCCCCGGCCGCGGCCGAGGTTGTGCGAATCCATGCTGCGGCTGAGGGCCACGTAGCTGTAGGCATCAAAGCGGGCCACCAGCTTGTCGCCCTGGTAGCGCTGGTAGGAGCTGGCGCGGTGCTCGCGGGGCAGCTCGTCATCGTCGGGGTCGGTCTGAGTTTCGGCGTAGGCCGCGTAGCTGCGGTAGCTGAGCAGGGCCATGGCGCGGGCGGCGCGCAGGCCCTCGTCGCCCCCGCCGGGCTGGCCGGCGGCGTAGGTTGGGTCGGCCTCGATGGCCAGCCGCTGCGCCTCGTTGAAGGCAATGCCCCAGGCCGAATGCCGCGCGTTGGTGGCAATAACGACCAGGTGGTCGAACAAATCGGGCCGCTGCACGGCCCATTCCAGCGCCTGCTGTCCGCCCAAAGAGCCCCCGATAAGCGTATGGATGTCCGTCAGCTCCAGGTCCTGGCGCAGCAGCTCGTGGGCCTTCACCAGGTCGCGAATGGTGAGCCGCGGGAAGTGCTGGTAGCGGGGCTGGCCTGTGGCGGGGTCCCGGTCGCGCGGGCTGGTGCTGCCGTAGCAAGAGCCCTGCACGTTGGCGCAAATGATGAACCAGTCGGCCGGGTCATAATAGCAGCCGGGACCCACCAGGCCGGGCCACCAGGTCAGTACGTCGGCGTTGGCGGTGAGGGCGTGGCACACCCACACCACGTTGTCGCGGTCTTCGTTGAGTTGGCCCCAGGTGCGGTAGGCCACGCGGGCATCGGCCAGCGTTTCGCCGCTTTCGAGGGGCAGCTCGGGGATGTAAAAAAACTGGTCTGACATGGGTTCTAACAACTAAAGGCAGCGGTAGAATCGGGCCACAAGGCCCGCCATTGGTATCTCACCCCCATCTTTCTCCAACTGTAAATCAGGAAAGCCAGTGAGCCCGTGGGCCGATTCTACCCCTGCCAAATGCTTAGGCCGCCAGCGAGGCTGGCGCCGGCCCACCAGAGGTGGCCCGCTGGCGGCGGTTTTTATTAGGTGTCGGATGTTGGCCCTGTCATCCTGAGCGCAGCGAAGGACCTTACCACGTCAGTAGCGTTTACTGACAGTTCACCCAAACGTGAAAAGGTCCTTCGCTGCGCACAGGATGACAGGCACAACACCTATAGCTTATACTTCCAGCGGCTGGGCGTGCTCCAGTTCGGGCTCGCTTACTTCCTCGCCCTCCGTGGGCTGGCTGGCCGAATTGCCCACGGCATCGAAGGCGGCCTGTAGGTCGGCTTTGATGTCCTCAAAGTGCTCGATGCCCACCGACAGGCGCAGCGAGGTGGGCGTGACGCCCGCCGCTAGCTGCTCAGCGTCGCTCAGCTGCTGGTGCGTGGTGGCCGAGGGCTGAATGATGAGCGTCTTGGCGTCGCCCACGTTGGCCAAGTGGCTGATGAGCTTCAGGTTGTCAATGAATTGCGTCGCCGTTTCCTTGCTGCCCTTGATGCGGAAGCTCAGTACGCCGCCGAAGCCGCGCTTGAGGTACTTCTGGGCCAGGCGTTGATAGGGACTGCTGGCTAGGCCGGGGTAGTTCACACTTTCTACCTGCGGGTGCTGCTCCAGCCAAGTAGCGATTTTCAGGGCGTTTTCCACGGTGCGGTCCACGCGCAAACTCAGGGTTTCGAGGCCTTGCAGCAGCTGGAAGGCGTTGAACGGGCTCTGCGAAGGGCCGAAGTCGCGAAGGCCTTCTACCCGGGCCCGGATGATGAAGGCGATGTTGCCGAACGGGCCGCCTTTACCGAATACATCGTTGAAAACCAGGCCGTGGTAGCCCTCGCTGGGCTCGGTGAACTGGGGGAATTTGCCGTTGCCGAAGTCGTAGGTGCCGCCGTCTACAATCACGCCGCCGATGCTGGTGCCGTGTCCGCCAATCCACTTCGTGGCCGACTCCACCACGATGTGCGCGCCGTGCTCCAGCGGCCGGAACAGGTAACCGCCCGCACCAAAGGTGTTGTCTACAATCAGTGGCAAATCGTGCCGGTTGGCAATGGCCGCAATGGCTTCAAAATCTGGAATGCTGAAGCTCGGGTTGCCAATGGTTTCCAGGTAAATGGCTTTTGTGTTCTCGTCAATCAACTCCTCAAACGAGGCCGGGTTGTCGCCATCAGCGAAGCGCACTTCGATGCCTAAACGCTTGAATGCTACCTTAAATTGGTTGTAGGCGCCACCGTAGAGGAAGGCCGTGCTCACGAAATTGTCGCCGGCTTGCAGGATGTTGTTGAGGGCGATGAACTGGGCCGCCTGGCCCGAGCTGGTGGCCAGCGCTGCCACACCGCCTTCCAGCGCCGCCACGCGTTGCTCAAACACGTCGGTGGTCGGGTTCATCAGGCGGGTGTAAATATTACCAAACTCCTTCAGCGCAAACAGGTTGGCGCCGTGCTCGGCGCTCTTGAACACGTAGCTGGTGGTTTGATGAATGGGCACGGCGCGCGAGCCGGTGACGGGGTCGGGCTGCTGGCCGGCGTGGAGTTGCAAAGTTTCGAAGTGCAGGGAAGGAGCGGACATGATGCTATTGCGTTTGGAAGGTTGAAAACCCTTAATGATGAATACTTTGGATTTGTCAAAAGCCTTTTAGTAAGCGCTTTGTGACATGCTAAACCCCCGGGTAGCCCGTGTTGAAGCGGCGGACTGAACCTAGCCGCCCGAACCCGAAGGGGTACGCGCCGGCCATGGCAAGCCACCAGAAAATCCAGAAAGGAGGGAGGGGAGTCTAAGCTGAAATCAGCTTAGCAACAACACGGGCGGCAACAGCACATTCGCATTCGTGCCGGGCGCGTGGTGAAGAGTTGGCCGCCATGGGCCAAAACAGAAAAACCCGAAACCACGGCGCGCAAAGCAGCCGGAGCAGTCGGGTTCAAAAAAGCGGATTCAGCGGGGTATTCCATGGCACTCGAGTCATATGCCCCAGGGTAGCCGAAGCCGCCGTGGGTAGGAATTGGCACCTTTCGCGAAGGATGGTTGCCAGCGGGTCAGGGAGCCTAGTCTCTCGCCGCTTCTGTATAAAACTTAAAACTTCCCGCCGTTAGCAGGGAGTACCGCGTTGGTAGGGCAAATGTACGGGAGAAATTTTCGGACGGGCAAGCGGTGGATGCGAAAAATATTTTTTGCTAGCCCCATCGCCTGTCATCCTGAGCGTAGCGAAGGACCTTACAACCGATGAACAGTTTGCAGTAATTCAAAAAGACACGAACATGATAAGGTCCTTCGCTATGCTCAGGATGACAGGCGATTGTGAGCCATCAAACGCAAAAAAGCCACCCTGAAACAGAGTGGCTTTTCTCACCTTTTTTCTGCAAAAAAGTACCTAGAGACTAGGTAGGGTTAACACCTGACCGACTTCAATATGGTCAGGGTTACTGCCGATGGTGGCCTTGTTGGCCTCGTATATCTGATGCCACTTGGCAGCGTCGCCATAGTGGTTTTTAGCAATTTTAGAAAGCGAGTCACCGCTTACCACGGTGTACGAATCGCCGGCCGTGGCCGGTTTGGCATCGGCTGCGTTTCCGAAGAAATCAGTACCGCCAGCAGCCGGTTTTGCGGCGGGCTCTGCAGGTTTTTGCTCGCCTTTGTCGCTGAGAAAATCAAAGAGTCCCATGGATTAGTTCAGTAAGATGGAAAAAAATGTGGAATAGCTGACCCGCGAGCCGGCTAACAGGGCCCATATACGGGCGAGCTTCGGCCGGGTTTCGCGCTAAACTCTTTTGCTTAGCCGCCGTAAGCCGACGAGTTTGCAACCGCAGACAACCTCATTCTTTCACCATTCTTTTTTGTGCTCATGAAACCTCAGTCCCTGTTTTCGCTTCGTTATGTAGCCAGCTTGCTGCTGTTGCTTTCTTTGTTCGTAACCGCCTGCGGCAACGACAAAGGAAAGGTAGAAGGCGTGAATATGCTATATGGTACCGATAGCAAAGTTTGGAAAACTGCCAAAGAAACCGATGCCACCGGCGACAAAGTAAAGCAAACCGACGCGCAAAAGCAGCAGGAGCTTCACGTTTTTGCCAACGGCAACTACACCATGACCGACGGCGCCGCCGGAGCTGTGTCGGGTAAATACGCTTTCGACCAGGCCGCCAAAACCATCACCTTCACCCCCGAAGGCAGCGCTACGTCCAACCAGTTTTCGGTTGAAACCCTCACCGACGACAAGCTCACGCTGAAGTCGGCTGACGGCGCTACGCTGATGCTGGAAAAGGAATAAGCGCGAATTTTTGCTTGCAAAAAGCCCCGAGCCATTGTGGTTCGGGGCTTTTTTGTTTGGGTTCTGTTGACCGTCATGCCGAGCGTAGCCGAGGCATCTCGCGTGGGGTGGTAATCAAAACCGTTACGCCGATTGAATTGCGTTGCGCATGCGAGATGCCTCGGCTACGCTCGGCATGACGGTCATTCTAAGCCTGTGCTGGCTGCTTGCCAAACACCCGCGCCACCCAACGCGGCAGGAAAATCAGGCCCAATACCAGGTAGAGGTAATAGGTAACAATGCGGTAGAGCAATACCACGAAGCTCGTCATGGTGGCCGTGCCGATGAACTTGCCGAAGAAGGTGGGGAAAGCACCCTCGGCGATGCCCGCGCCGCCCGGTGTGATGGCCACCAGCAAAATGACTTTGTAGGTGATGTTGCGGGCAAAAATGAACAGGAACGTGCCCGTATCCATGGGCACGAAGGCAGCGATGAGGCAGCCGATGATGGCATAACGGGCCGTCCAGACGAAGGCCGTGCTCACGCTGGCGCGCCACCAGTAGCCGGCGCCGGCTCCGCGCAGCTGCTGCGAGGCACGCACCAGCTCCTGCCCGTGGCGGTATGCCGCACGCCGCCAGCGCCGCAGCAGCCGGAATGAGAACAGCCGCACCAGCAGCCGGCGCACCGACTTCGGATTGACGAAAATGGCGTACAGCATCAGCCCCGCATACAGCGTCACGAACAAGTAGCTCACCCCAAACGCCACCCGCAGCGTGGCCACGAAGCCGGTTTGCAGGGCCTCGTGCGGGTAGAGGCCCGCCCCGGCGATGAGCACCACCAGCGGCACCATCACCACGTAGTAGAGGTTGTCGAGCAGGGCCGTGACCATAATGTAGGCCAGCCCTTTACCCAGCGGGATGCCTTCTTTTTCGAGAATGAACGGGGCCGCGCCGGTGCCGCCCTGCCCCGAGGGCAGCACGCAGGAAGCAAACTCCCAAATCATAATCACATCCAGCGCCTGCCGGTAGGTGAGCTCGGTTTCGGCGATGTGGCGGATGCGGTAGATGTAGCCCAGGTCGCGGGCGGCCAATACCAGCACGGCCACCAGCAGCCAGCGCCAGTCGGCATTGGCCAGCGGGGCCAGCTCGCCGGGCTTGTAGCTGTGCCAGAACAGGTAGCCCACCACCAGCAGCCCCAGCACCACCGGCAGAATCAGGCGCGAGGGCCGCAGCCGCTGCAGGAAGTGCGCATCGTCGGCGTCGGGCAGAGCGGCGGGGAGCTTATTGGTCATCAGGCGGAAAAGTAGCAGCTGAACAAAAGTAGAGGCTGGCCCACAGGCGCCGCGTTAAAAATCAATTAAGAGCAGCGTTGGGTGATAAAAAGAACGTCATGCCGCGGCTTGCGCAACATGACGTTCTTTTTATCCGGTTTCGGTAGCTACTGGCTAGGGCCGGCCGCCGGGGCTGCCCGCCGGCACCGTGCCGTTGGGCGTGGCGGTACCGGGCGACGGCGCGTTGATGGGGCTCGTGGGCTGGGCCGGCGTTGCCGGACGACGCGTCGAGTCGGCGGGCTGGGCCGTGGGGCGCTGCATGTTGGGGAAGCCAGCCGGGCGCTGGCCGTTGGCCGGCGCGCTGGTGCTGTCGGTAGCGGGCCGGCTGAGCGTGCTATCAGCCGGTGCTGCACCGGGCCGCTGGCCCGGGTAGCCGCCCGGCCGAGCGCCGGCCGGAGCACCGGGGTAGCCGCTGGGCGCGGCACCCGGGGCGCCAGCAGGCCGCTGCCCGCCCGCGCCGCCCGGGCGACCGCCGCCACCGGGAGCGCCGCCCCCGCCACCCTGGCCGCCACCGCCGCCTGCATCGAGGCCGCCGCCACCGCCGCCTTCGCCTTCGCTCTTCAAGTCGTCGTTGTTCACGCTCTTGCCGCGGCGCGTGGGGCCGGCCGTGAGCTTGCCAATGCGGTAGCTGAAATTGACGCGGAAGCCCAGCGTGGCAAGCTGGTTGCGGCTGGCTTGGTCGATAAGCGGCGACACCACGGTGTTGCGGATGGTGATTTTAGGGGTGAAGAAGTTATCGAACCCGAAGCCCAGGCTGCCGCGCTTCTCGGCAAAGTCGCGCTTGATGCCCAGCGTGTAGAAGTAGAAGCCGCTTTGGTCGCCCTGCAGCTGCACCTGGCGGCCGCGGTAAAAGGCAAAGGCCTGCACGCCCCACACCGGGGTAAAGTTGTAGGAGCCCCCGAGGCGGCCGCTGAACACAAAGCCCTGGTTGGAGGCATTGAAGTTGCGGTCGGGCACGTTGTTGGTGAGCGTGGTGTAGTAAAAATCGGTGCCCGCGTTCAGGTTGAGCTTGGCGCCGTTGAGGTTGGCGTTAAGGCTGCCGCCGTAGGCGTTTTGCTGGCCAATGTTGGCGTAGTTGGTCGAGACGGTGTCGGCGCCGCGCACCGTGCGCAGGGCCTCAATTGAGCCCGTAGTGTTGCGTACAAATGCGCTCATGCTCAGGTTTACCTTCTTCACCAGCGTGTTGTAGCCCAGCTCGTAGTTGTTGGTGTATTCGGGCTCGAGGTAGGGGTTGCCCTGGCTCACGTTCTTGGGGTTCTGCGCGTTCACGTTGGGGTTCAGGAACTGCAGCGAGGGGCGCTGAATGCGTCGGTTGTAAGCCAGCTTAAGCACGTTGCCGTTGTCGAGCTTGCGCGAGAAGTTCACGCTGGGTACCAGCACGCCGTAGTTCGGAATATCGGCCGCTTCCGATTTGGCGAAGCTGGCCTCAATGGTGGTGTACTCGTAGCGCAGGCCCGGTTTCAGGGTGAAGCCCTTGGGCAGCTGCAGCGTGTAGGCCGCGTAACCGGCCGTCACGTTCTGGCGGTAGTTGAACACGTTGCTGGCCGAGAGCAGGCCCACCGCGGGCAGCACTTCGCCGTTGGCGCCGTACGAAGTGGTAGCGTAGTCGGAATTTACCAGGCGCAGAATGTTTTTGGCGCCCAACTCCAGCATCTGAGTTTTGCTAACGGGATTCTGGTAGTCCAGCTGCACGGTGTATTCCTCGTTGTAGCTGGGGTTGTCGTTGACAATGCGCGATGGGCTACGCGGGTCGCTCGACTGAAAGATGGTGTTGGTGAAGCTATTGGTGCGGTCGTTGCGGCTGAACAAGGTCAGCAGGCTGATTTCGTGCTGCGGCTTCTCGAAGCTGTGGGTGTAATTCAGGCTGGCGTCCACGGTGCCCGACAGGTCCTTGGCGTAGGTGTCGCGCAGGTCGGTGCCAATGGGCGCGCCCGCCACCGTGGCCCCGCTGTAGGTGAGGCGCGAAAGGCCGTCCTGGTAGTTGTTGCCGCTGCGCGTGCCGTAGCTCACCGAGGCCTGCAGCGAGTTAAACTTGTTGATGTCGTAGTCCCAGCCCAGAGAGTAGCGCCCGAAAATGCCCTGCTGGCGCGTATCGGCGCTCTGCACCGTGGTGGTGGCCGCGCCGGTGCCCAGGCTGCGGGTCACCTGCGTGTTGCTGAACTCGCCCGGCGTGTTGTACTGGCCCCGGCCGAAGCCGCTCAGCGAAAAGCCCATTTTGCCGGTGCGCAGGCTGCCCTGCAGGCCTAGGTTGCTGTTGCGCAGGCCCGCGCTGATATTTACTCCCAGCGTGGCACCCTTCAGGTTGTTGGTTTTGGTGATGATGTTGATGATGCCGCCCGAACCTTCGGCGTCGTACTTGGCCGAGGGCGAGGTGATGACCTCCACGGTCTTAATCTGGTCGGCCGGAATCTGCTTTAGCGCGTCGGCAATGCTGTTGGCGGCAATGGTTGAGGGCTTGTTGTTGATGAGCACCCGAATGCTGGAGCTGCCGCGCAGGCTCACGTTGCCGTCGAGGTCCACGCTCAGCATGGGCACGCGCTTGAGCACGTCGGTGGCGTCGCCGCCGCGGGTGGTCTGGTCGTTTTCGGCATTGTACACGGTGCGGTCTACCCGCTCCTCAATCAGGGTCTTTTGGCCGGTCACCACCACTTCGCCCAGCTTCTGGGCCGATACGGCCAGTCTTACCGTGCCCAAATCGGTCGCGTTGCCGGCCGTCACCACCACGCCGGTCCGGTCTTCGTTCTTATAACCCACGAAGCTCACCTGCACCGTGTAAGTACCCGCCGGAATGCCGGGCAGCACAAACTTGCCGTCATCGCCGCACACGCCGCCGTTCACGGGGCTGCCGCTAGCGTCCAGCACCGCCACCGAGGCATAGGACACGGGCTTGCCCGTGCTGGCGTCCAGCACGGTGCCGGACACGCGGCCCGCAGCCGCGCGCGGGGCTGCGGCCGTGGCGGGACGGCTGCCCCCGCCGGGTGTCTGTTGGCCGGCGGCCAGGTGAGAAGCGCCCAACAGGGCAGTAAACAGGACGGCCGTAGCCGGTATATTTCGTTTCATACAATGCATAACGGCCAAAGTGCCGTTGAGGGGGCCGGAGGTTGCATCCGGCTATTTTCTTTTTGAATTAATAAGTCAATTCAGACCGTCATGCTGAGCGAAGTCGAAGCATCTCTACCGCACAAGTATTCATTTACTATTGCGGTAGAGATGCTTCGACTTCGCTCAGCATGACGGTCTTCTTATCTCGGCCTGACGTTTTCACGCCATCGGCTTGCCGATACGCAAAGGTCCCCACGAAGGCTAGGGCGATATTCAAAAACTAGATTATCAACAGCTAAATCCCGACCAAGGGGCTGATTCTGCCGCTCCCCAACAACCGCTCTTCGTTCGCCGTCGTACCTTTGTGCCGGCCCCACAATCTTTTAACGGGTCAGGCGGTTACATACCGTCACCAATCCCACCACGCCTGCCCCGATGATAGTTGAACCCGGCCCGCTGCTCGCGGCGATTGATTCGCCCGACGACCTCAAAAAGCTTGCTCCTGAGCAATTAGTCCAGTTGAGCACCGAGCTGCGCGAGTTTATCATTGATTCGGTGAGCATCTACGGCGGGCACTTCGGTGCCTCGCTGGGCGTGGTCGAGCTGAGCGTGGCCCTGCACTACGTCTTCAACACGCCCTACGACCAGCTGGTGTGGGACGTGGGCCACCAGGCTTACGGCCACAAAATCCTCACCGGCCGCCGCGACCGGTTTCCCACCAACCGCCGCTACCACGGCATGTCGGGCTTTCCCAAGCGTAGCGAGAGCGAGTACGATGCCTTCGGCGTGGGCCACAGCAGCACCAGCATCGGGGCGGCGCTGGGCATGGCCGTGGCGTCGGACTACAAAGGCGAGAAAGACCGGCAGCACATCGCCGTAATTGGCGACGGCGCCATGACGGCCGGCATGGCCTTCGAGGCCCTCAACCACGCCGGCGTAGCCAATTCCAACCTGCTGGTTATTCTCAACGACAACTGCATGAGCATCGACCCCAACGTGGGCGCGCTCAAGGAATACCTCACCGACATCACTACCTCCCGCACCTACAACAAGGTGCGCGACGAACTGTGGAACGTGCTGGGCAAGCTCAGCAAGTTCGGCCCTAACCCCCAGCAGATTGCCCGCAAAGTGGAGGCGGCCATGAAGGCCACGCTGCTCAAGCAAAGCAATTTATTTGAGGCGTTAAAATTCCGCTATTTCGGCCCCGTGGATGGGCACGACGTGCAGCACCTCGTCACCATCCTCAACGACCTGAAGACTATTCCCGGCCCCAAACTGCTGCATTGCGTCACGGTGAAAGGCAAGGGCTACGCGCTGGCCGAAAAGGACCAGACGTTGTGGCACGCGCCGGGCTTGTTCGACAAAATCACGGGCGAGATTTACAAGAAGACGCCCGACAAGCCGCAACCGCCTAAGTACCAGGACGTGTTCGGCCACACGCTGGTGGAGCTGGCCGAGGCCAACGACAAAATCATGGGCGTGACGCCGGCCATGCCCTCGGGCTCGTCGCTGAACATCATGATGGAGGCCATGCCCGACCGCGCCTTCGACGTGGGCATTGCCGAGCAGCACGCCGTCACGTTCTCGGCCGGCCTGGCCACACAGGGACTGATTCCGTTCTGCAACATCTATTCCTCGTTTATGCAGCGGGGCTACGACCAGGTGGTGCACGACGTGGCCCTGCAAAACCTGCACGTGGTGTTCTGCCTCGACCGCGCCGGCTTTGCGGGCGCCGACGGCCCCACCCACCACGGCTGCTACGACCTGGCTTACATGCGCTGCATCCCCAACATCGTGGTGGCCGCCCCGATGAACGAGCAGGAACTGCGCAACCTGATGTACACCGCCACCCTGCCCGAAAACGCGGGCCCCTTCAGCATCCGCTACCCGCGCGGCGAGGGCGTGATGCCGCAGTGGCGCACGCCGCTGCAGCGCGTGGCCATCGGCACGGGCCGTGTGGTGCGCGAGGGCGAAGAGGGCGGCGTGGCCATCCTCAGCATCGGCCACATCGGCAACTACGCCGTGAAGGCCACCGAAACCCTGCTGGCCGAAGGCCTCGATGCGGGCCACTACGACATGCGCTTCTGCAAGCCGCTGGACGAGGAAATGCTGCGCGACATCGCCCGCCGCTACCGCGCCATCGTGACCGTGGAAGACGGCTGCCTGCCCGGTGGCTTCGGCTCGGCCGTGCTCGAATTCCTCACCGACCACGGCTTCCACCTGCCAGTGCGCCGCCTCGGCATCCCCGACCGCGTGGTAGAGCACGGCACCCAGGACGAACTCTACAAAGAGTGCGGCTTCGACGCCGCCGGCATCGCCGCCGCTGTGCGCGAGCTCAGCGCCAAAGTGGCCACAGACACGCTGGCTACGGTGCTGCGGTAGGTTGCTCGTGTAGCTTTAGGAACAAAAGAAGCCCCCGTAGCGCGTGCTGCGGGGGCTTCTTTTATGATAAATCTAGTGTGTTGCCGACGACTAAGCGGGGCCGAATAGGGATGCCCTCAAACCTTTCGCGGAAAGAGGCGCTGAGCTTCAAAAAGTCGGCTCCGGGATATGGGGTTTGCTGAGTGCGTCCTACACAGGCGTAAGCAATGACCAAGGACCCCGGTGGAATAGCGCCTTGCTCAACAAAAGCCTTGATGCTTGCTTCCAACTGGCGCATGCAGTCACTGGCCCGGGCATAACGCTCATTGCCTGCTGAGGTAGCGTCTGTATCCGTCATCTTAAATTCGACGAAATAAGCTTGGTTGCTGGTAAAAAGAGCACAGTCGCAGCGGGCAGCATCTCCGGCTTTGTACAGGCACTTGTCTATCTTGACTAAGTGAACCAACCGCTCGGCTTGATTTACTACCTGCAAATCGAATCGAGAACGAACCGGTGGTAGGTAGTGGAAACAAGGTTCCTCACTGGGACTGGGCGGGTCTTGAATAAAAAACTCAGAATGGGTTAAAGCATCCTGGCACGCATTGCCGCGCATTAAGTCGCGAAATGCTTCACGTACGCCGTTTATCATTACCTAAAACCCGCTGTTGATGTCCAGCAATTGGTCGAACTGGTCAGCCTGAATGCCTGAAATCGTGTCCAGACCATTCCGTGATATCAGTTTGGTTTCGGCATCAACCAGCGAGCGAACACCTTTCTCTCCTTCCGGGCCGTTCACATAATAAGCGGCAAACTCATCAGGGTTTATCCAGTATTCTTCGGGAATGATGGCCTTCACTTTGGCCCGCTTTTCCTCGTCTTTACTGCCTACTTGGTAAGCATAAAGCAGTAAGTTGAAGTGCGACAAAATGTAGGGACTGTGTGTGGTTATCGTCAGGTCGTTTTCGTCCTTGGTGCATTTCTCTACCAGCCAGTTTAGCAATCCTTGTTGGGCAGCGGGGTAGAGGTTCAGCTCCGGCTCTTCGATGATGAAGCTATGAGGTATTGTATTGTATTTGCTAAGTCGCTCAAGTAATATTAATAACGGTGTAACTGATTGGATACCACTTGCGGCCTCATAAAGCTTAAGAGGTTTTTTCTCGCCTTCTACACTTATATAATCTTCATCGTTCTTATGCGAATAATGCACGTTAAAGAGCGGGATATCGAGTTCGGTAACGTTCAGGCGCGCTTGCGCATAGTTATTTGCGAACGCAAGTAATGGTTGGGGTAATCCTATATCGTCTCTCATCAATCCAGCCCAAGAATTACTTATTGATGATAAAAAAATCCTTTCCGATGGTATATATGCCGGATTGGTTTGAAGAAAAAGCTTAGCAAAAACTAGCTTAATAATTTCATTGCTAGTGTCGTCAACTAGGTTGTCTACAAGAGACCTTACGTCTTCCATAAGCTTTTCAGCTGCGTCAGATGCAAGGCTGTCCTCGCGTGATGCGATTTTGCCGGCTTGACGAACTGTTTGCAAAAGCTTAGGCATTTTAGCTTTTGAATGCTCAACAAACCCTTTAGCAGCTTCTTTGGTCTGATATCTTATAAGCTGCCTTGTCTTTTGGTTGAAAGTGATGCGCTTGCCAGTAACTTTTACACCTTGTTCACCGCGTTGCGATGATAATTCACTCGCTCTACTAAGAAAATTTGTTAATCCATAATAATCAAGAAAAGGGGCTATTCCCTCTGACGAAGTATAAAATTCGACATCCCTAAAAATCGCAGACAGCTTCGCCAGCGTGCTCTTCCCGCCGCCCGTTGGGCCAATGAAAACCGTGACGCGCTTGAAGTCTACCGTGGCGTCTTTGATGGGGCCAAAATTCTTGACCATTAGCTGCTCGTTCATAACCTGCTTAACAAGGGGAGGGGCCCAAAAGTAACACGCGGCGGCCCCCGTGGCTGGGTGTTTCCATGGCGACATGGCGCGCCGCCAAAACCATTTGCCGGCGTGGGCTGTCTTCTCCTGCGCCCGCGGCGGCTCTGCTCGGTTGTGGCGCGCTTCGCTTTTAACCCCGAATTTATGTCAACCTACAATCCCACTTTCACCCTCGGCGACCTGACCGTGAACCGCCTCGGCTACGGCGCTATGCGCATCACCGGTGATGGCATCTGGGGCCCGCCCCGCGACCATGCCGAATCTATTCGCGTACTGAAGCGTGCCGTGGAGCTCGGTGTCAACTTCATCGACACGGCCGACAGCTACGGGCCCAATGTGTCGGAGGAGCTGATTGCGGAGGCCTTGCACCCATATGCGAACGGCCTCGTCATCGGCACCAAGGGCGGGCTGCTGCGTACTGGTCCTAACGAGTGGCCGATTGATTCCAGCCCTGAGCACCTCGAAGAAGCCCTGCACGGAAGCCTCAAGCGGCTAAAGCTGGAGCAAATTGACCTCTACCAGCTGCACCGCGTCGACCCCAAAGTACCGTTTGAGCAGACGCTGGAGTTTCTGCAGCGCGCCCAGCAGCAAGGCCTCATTAAGCACATTGGCCTGTCGGAGGTTAGCGTCGAGCAGATTAAGAAAGCCCAGGAATACGTGAAAATCGTGTCGGTGCAGAACATGTACAGCGTCGACAACCGCAAGTGGGAGGCCGAGCTGACCTACACCCGCGAGCAGGGCATGGCCTTCATCCCGTGGTATCCGCTGGCTGGCGGCAATGCCCAGGCACTGGCCGCCCTCGAAGCTACGGCCAAGAAGCACGGCGCCACTACCCAGCAAATTGCCCTGAGCTGGCTGCTACACCACTCGCCCAACATCCTGCTTATCCCCGGCACGTCGAAGGTGAAGCACTTGGAAGAGAATATGAAAACCGCCGACGTTCAGCTATCGGCTGAGGATATGGCGGTACTTGATGCCATCAGTCCCGCATAAGTATCTGCTTTGCATAGTCAATTAAAAAGCCCCCAACTACGGTTGGGGGCTTTTTTTGATGTACCCACATGGCATAAGCAGGCCAGAACAACTGGTTCTACCGGCCCTTTTTCAAACTATAAAACTCGGGCGTAATAGCAATTTGAAAACGAACAACCGTTAGCTTATTAATATGATTTATTATATAAAACAGCGGGTGGGAATTGGGCCTTTCAAGAGCTGTATATTTTATAGAAAGTTAATATAATCCAAATTAATAGTTAATTTGCCATTGAAAAATAAAAATTATCATATTGATTAAAAACCTTCGTAACTTTGTAGTGTCTTCAAGTAAATTGTATTTATACCTACGCTTTAAACTAGATTTACGATGAAAAAACTATTTACCTTGCTGGGCTGCCTCAGCTTTTTCCTGCAGCTTGTGCCGCTAGCCAGCTACGGACAGTGCGCCAATCAAATTACAGTCAACTATTACAACAACGGAGTGTTGACTTCGCAGACCATCAACAATGGTCAGAGCGGCACCGGCGCCAGCGTGTGTCCCACGGCCGGCGCGCAATACACATTCAACGGCAGCTCTACAAGTAATGCGGTGCTGACCTGGGCTAGGGTTATTACCCACGGGGCTACTCCGGGCGCCGACGTGGTGGAGATTATCAACTCGGCGCCGCTTACGGCGGGCAACACGCTTAGCACCACGGTGTCGTTTACGACGGCTACCGAGTACCGCCTCGAATCTGATGCCAATGCTTACGGCGGCTGCAACAAGGACGGGTTTGTGTACTTCACCTTCACGCCGGCCCTGTCGCTGTCTTCGTCGGGCACGAGCAGCACTACGGGCGTGTGCGCTGGCTCCAGTGTCACCCTCACGGCCTCGGGCGCCAGCAGCGGCGGCTACACCTGGAAAGCCAACGGCGTGACCGTACCCGGTCAAAACAGTGCTACACTCTCAGTGACGCCTGCGGTTACCACTACCTATACGGTGGAAGCAACTACTTCCTGCGGCCAGAGCTCGCAGCAGATTACCATTCCGGTGAAAGACGTGACGATTGCGCCAGCCGCTCCGGCTATTTGCCCCAGCCAATCCACTACGCTTACGGCCAGCTACAGCGGTACCAGCGCTACCTATCAGTGGTTCATAAAAGGCGATGCCACGGTCCGTTCTACCGGCAGCTCCCTCACCGTGACGCCCGCCACCACGACTACCTACCAGGTGGTGGCCACTACGGCCGACTGCAACACCATTACCCGCGATGTAACCGTGACCGTGGGCCCGCAGAAGATTAGCGTATCGACTGGTCCTTCGGCAGCTATTTGCCCTGGCGGTTCCGTTCCCCTCACGGCTACTTCGGACAACCCCGGCGCTACTTTCACTTGGTCGCCGAACACGGGATTGAACACCACCACGGGCGCCACCGTGACGGCCAGCCCCACTGCCAACACCACCTACACCGTGACGGCCACCACCCCTTGCGGCGCTACCGCCACCAGCCAGGTGACGGTGAGCATTGTGTCGCCCACCTTCGCCGTTACGCCCAGCACCCCCAGCACCTGCGCCGGCGACGCCGTTACGCTAACGGCCAGCTCGGGCGGCATTACCAACACGACCTACAAGTGGTATAACACCACAAACCTGGGCACCCTGCTGTCCTCCTCGGCTACCTTTTCCCCAGCACCTGTTGCCAATACCACCTACCGTGTTATTACCGCCACGCCCTGCGGCAATAACTCCCAGGACGTGACCGTGACGGTGAATGCCAAGCCCACTGTGTCGGTTTCGCCGACTTCTGCAACCACGGACCCGACTACTTCTACCACCCTGACGGCCAGCGGCAGCGGACCTTACGCTTGGACTGCCACCACTGGCGGCAACACTATTCCGCTGGCGGCTACGACGGCCTCCATCACGGTATCGCCGAAGTACACTACCACCTACGCCGTAACGACCACCAACGCCGCCGGCTGCTCGGCCACGGCTCAAGCCCTCGTTACCGTTAGCCGCCCGCTGCCCGTGACGCTGGTGAGCTTTGAGGCCGCCTGGGCCGGCAAGACGCCGGTGCTCACCTGGGCCACGGCTTCGGAAAAGAACAGCGCCTACTTCGACATTGAGCGCAGCTTCAACGGCGAAGGCTTTGAAGCGGTGGGCCGCGTGACGGCTGCCGGCAATGCTAACGCCCGCATCAACTACCAGTTTGCCGACCAGAGCCTGCGCCTGCCGGCCGCCGGCCAGGTGTACTACCGTCTGAACCAGGTGGACGTGACGGGTGAGCGCACTTACTCGCCTGTGCAGACCCTGACCACGGCCAAAGAAGGCGCTGCTTTCGAAGCCACGGCCTACCCCAACCCCTTCGATTCGAAAGTTGCCGTGCAACTCTTCACGCCCCAGGCCGGCGACGTTGCGCTCACGCTGCACAACCTGATGGGCCAAACGGTGCTCACCCACACCCTGACTGCCACGCCGGGCACCCAGGAAGTGGTGCTGCCGCTGGCCGACCGCCTGCCTGCCGGCATCTACTACCTGACCGTGCGCCAAGGCAACACGCAGCAAGTCCTGCGTTTGAGCCACCGCTAGCCGCTGGCGGCGCTCAGGCAGCGCTGCAGTGAAGCATCGATTGAAAAGCCCAGTGCCGGAAACGGTGCTGGGCTTTTGCTTTTAGGGCAGGAGCGAAGGCACCAACGCGGCACCGACTGCTAGTTAAAGATTATGGCTTTCTAATGTTTTTGCAGGCTATACCGCTTGCTTCGCACAATCGATTGTGTAGATTTGTGCACCTTGATTTCCCACCGCACAAACTTTTTCAACTCGCCTATATGATTTCACTTCGCCGTTCCGGGCTGCTGGCCGTAACATTGCCCGGCCTGCTGTTGCTGGCCGCCTGCGGCAATAACCCCTCCGCTGAGCAAACCTCCACTTCAGCGGCGTCGGCCCCGGCCGATACTGCCCAAACGAAATCCACTGCCATGCCCACCTCCGCCTCCTTCGGCAAAACCACCGACGGCACCGAAGTGCAACTTTATACCCTTACCAACGCCAACGGCGTGAAGGCCACCATCACCAACTACGGCGGCACGCTCACCAGCCTGCTCGTGCCCGACAAGGATGGCAAGCTGGGCGATGTCATCCTGGGTTTCGATAATGTGAGCGGCTACCAGAGCCCCGAGTTTCTGAAAGCCGGTCCCTACTTCGGTGCGCTGATTGGGCGCTACGGCAACCGCATCAAGGGCGGCAAATTCACCTTAGAAGGCAAAGAATATAACCTGGCCAAAAACAACGGCCCAAACTCGCTGCACGGCGGACTCAAAGGCTTCGACAAAGTGGTGTGGCAGGCCGAGCCCGGCAGCAGCGCCGACGGCCAGAGTCTCAAACTCACCTACGTGAGCAAGGACGGCGAGGAAGGCTACCCCGGCACCCTGAACGTGGCCGTGGTATACACCCTCACGGCCGACAACGCCTTGAAAATTGATTACACCGCCACCACCGATAAGGCCACCGTCGTCAACCTGACGAACCACGCCTACTTCAACCTGAACCACGGCGCCGGCAAAGATGTGCTGAACCACGAGGTGACCCTGCCCGCCGACCGCTACACCGTGGTGGACGCCACCCTGATTCCGACCGGAGAACTGCGTCCGGTGAAGGGCACGCCCTTCGACTTCACCACGCCCCACGCCATCGGGGAGCGCATCGCGCAAGTGCCCGGCGGCTACGACCACAACTGGGTGCTGAACACCGCCACCGGCGAGCACGCCGCAGCCACCGTGTACGACCCCGCCACCGGCCGCACTCTGGAAGTAACCACCGACCAGCCCGGCATCCAGTTCTACACCGGCAACTTCCTCGACGGCACCCTGAAGGGCAAGGGCGGCACCGTGTACGGCAAGCACGCCGGCTTCTGCCTCGAAACTCAGCACTTCCCCGACTCGCCCAACCAGCCCAAGTTCCCCAGCACCGAGCTGAAGCCGGGCGAGACCTACCACACCGTGAGTACCTACAAGTTCGGGGTGCGGAAGTAAGACTTTGTCTGTCATTGCGAGCGCAGCGAAGCAATCCGTCCTGTTTTCAGCGACCAGCCTTCTATTGTGGTAAAGCCCTAATTCCACACAGCGTCTAGGGCTTTGTCGCAAAAGCACGTGTCTGGTTTTGACAGGACGGATTGCTTCGCTGCGCTCGCCATGACAATTAACTATTAATTCAATACCCCCGTGGACCAACCCACCACCCCCGCCTACGTCATCGGCGTCGACTACGGCACCGACTCGGTGCGCGCCGTGCTCATCGATGCCCGCACTGGCGCCGAAAAGGCCCAGGCTGTGCACCCTTACACGCGCTGGAAAACTTTGCAGTACTGCAACCCGGCCAAAAACCAGTTCCGCCAGCACCCGCTCGACTACATCGAGGGGCTGGAAGGCGTGGTGCGCCGCGTGGCCCAGGCCGTGCCCGCCGACCAGATAAAAGGTCTGGCTGTGGATACCACCGGCAGCACGCCCGGCCCGGTGAATGCTGAGGGCGTAGCCCTGGGTTTGCTACCTGAGTTTGCCGAGAACCCCAACGCCCAGTTCGTGCTTTGGAAAGACCACACGGCCCTGGCCGAGGCGGCCGAAATCAACCACAAGGCGCGCACCTGGGGCGGCGAGGACTACACCAAGTTTGAGGGCGGTATCTATTCCTCGGAGTGGTTTTGGGCGAAAATAGCCCACGTGGTGCGTGAGGATGACGCCGTGGCCCAGGCCGCGCACTCCTGGATGGAGCACTGCGACTGGATAACATTGCTGCTCACCGGCGGCGAACTGGCCAGCTTCAAGCGCAGCCGCTGCGCCGCCGGGCACAAGGCCATGTGGCACGAGAGCTGGGGCGGCTTGCCGTCGGAGGAGTTTCTGGTGCACCTCGAACCAAAACTGGCCGGTTTACGCAATCGATTATTCACCGAAACCTACACCGCCGATGAGGTGGCCGGCCATCTTTCCGCAGAGTGGGCCCAGCGCCTTGGTTTGAGCACCGATACAGTGGTAGCAGTGGGCTCGTTCGATGCCCATGCGGGCGCGGTGGCGGGCGAAATCGAAGCCTACTCGATGGTGAAGGTGATGGGCACGAGCACCTGCGACATCGTGGTAGCGCCTTTTGCTGAAGTAGGCGACCACCTCGTGGCCGGCATCTGCGGGCAGGTGGATGGCTCCGTGATTCCGGGCATGCTGGGACTGGAAGCCGGGCAGTCGGCCTTCGGCGACTTGCTGGCCTGGTTCCGGCAGATGCTGGAGTGGCCCTTGCAACAGGTGCTGCCGCACTCCAAGGTGCTCACGCCGGAGCTGCAGGCGGCCCTGCGTGAAGAAATGAGTAACACGTTGCTGGTAAAGCTCAGCGAAGCCGCCGCTGCCGTCAACCCCGAAGAGTCACACGTGCTGGCCCTGGACTGGGTGAACGGCCGCCGCACACCCGATGCCAACCAGGCCCTGAAAGGCGCCCTTATGAACCTGACCATGGGCACAAGCGCCCCCCAGGTGTTCCGGGCGCTGGTGGAGGCCATCTGCTACGGCTCGAAGCAGATTGTGGAGCGGTTTGAGGAGGAAGGCATTGCCATTAAGCAAGTCATCGGCATCGGCGGCGTGGCCAAGAAGTCGCAGTTCGTGATGCAGACGCTGGCCGACGTGCTCGACCGGCCCATCCGCATTGCGGTGTCGGAGCAGGCACCGGCACTGGGCGCGGCCATGTACGCGGCCGTGGCCGCCGGCCTGCACGCCGACGTGCTGTCGGCCCAAAAGGCCATGGGCAACGGCTTTGCCGAAACCTACACGCCCAACCCCGCCCGCGTGGCCGACTACGCGGCCCGCTACGCGCAGTACCAGGCCTTCGGCAAGTACGTGGAGGCCGCCACCGTGGGCCAGCCCGACGAGCCCGTTATGGAAACCGAAACGCCCGCCATCACCACCGCATGAGCCAATACCAAGCCCTGAAACAGGCGTGCTACGACGCCAACATGCAACTGCCCAAGCTCGGGCTGGTGCTCTTTACCTTCGGTAACGCCAGCGTGGTGGACCGCGAAAAGCGCGTGTTCGCCATCAAGCCCAGCGGCGTGCCCTACGAGCTGCTGAAGCCGGAAGACATTGTCATTCTCGACTTCGCCAATAACGTGCTGGAAGGGGAGAAGCGGCCTTCTTCGGATACCAAGACCCACGCCGTGCTCTACAGCCATTGGGAGCACATCGGCGGCATCGTGCACACGCACAGCACCTATGCCACGGCCTGGGCCCAGGCCCAGCTCGACATTCCCATTCTGGGTACTACCCACGCCGACCACCTCACCGTAGACATTCCGTGCGCCCCGCCCATGGACGACGCCATGATTGCCGGCGACTACGAGCACCAGACCGGCTGGCAAATCCTGAACGAGTTCCAGCGCCGGGGCCTCTCGCCCAGCGAAGTAGAAATGGTGCTGCTATCCAACCACGCCCCCTTCACCTGGGGAAAAAATGTGGAAAAAGCGGTGTACAACAGCGCTGTGCTCGAAGAGGTAGCCCGCATGGCCTACCTGAGCTGCACGTTGCGGCCGGAGGTGCCGCGCCTCAAGGATGCCCTCATCCGCAAGCACTACGAGCGCAAGCACGGCGCGAATTCTTACTACGGGCAGTCGTAGTCGGCCCGTCATGCAGAGCGCAGCGAAGCATCTCGCGTGCCACCACTAAATTCTTTTGATTGATTTACTGCTGCACGCGAGATGCTTCGCTGCGCTCTGCATGACGTTCTTTTTAGCCTGAAACATGATTGACATTTCGCACTACGAAGCCTGGTTCATCACCGGCACGCAGCACCTCTACGGCCCCGAAACCCTAGAAGAAGTGGCCCGCCACTCGCAGGAAATTGCAGAGGCACTGGGCTCCAAGTTGCCTATTAAAATCGTTTACAAGCCCATTCTGAAAACGCCGCAGGAGATTTACCAGCTCATGCAGGAGGCCAACCAAGCCGAAAACTGTGTGGGTCTGATTGCCTGGATGCACACGTTTTCCCCCGCCAAAATGTGGATAAACGGGTTGAAAATCCTGCAAAAGCCGTTGGCGCATTTGCACACGCAGTTCAACCGCGACATTCCGTGGGCCGACATCGACATGGACTTCATGAACACCAACCAATCGGCGCACGGCGACCGGGAGTTTGGCTTCATCGGAGCCCGCATGCGCTTGAAGCGCAAGGTGGTAGTGGGCCACTGGCAGAGCGCCGCCGTGCATGAGAGCCTGAGCATCTGGAGCCGCGTGGCCTGCGCCTGGGCCGACTGGCAGTCGGCCAAGTTCATCCGCTTCGGCGACAACATGCGCTATGTGGCCGTGACCGAAGGCGACAAGGTGGAAGCCGAAATCAAGTTTGGCTACGAGGTGAACACCTACGGCATCGGCGACCTGGTGGCCGTGGTGAACGAGGTGAGCGCCGCGCAGATTGACGACTTGCTGCGCACCTACGAGCAGGAGTACGAGCTGGCCGACGACTTGAAAGCCGGCGGCGCCCAGCGCGACAGCCTGCGCGAAGCGGCCCGCATTGAGGCCGGGATGCGCAAATTCTTGCAGGACAAGGGTGCCAAGGGCTTCACCGACACCTTCGAGGACTTGCACGGCATGGCCCAGCTGCCCGGTATCGCCACCCAGCGCCTCATGGCCGAGGGCTACGGCTTCGGCGGCGAGGGCGACTGGAAAACGTCGGCCCTGGTGCGCGCCATGAAGGTGATGGGCGCCGGCCTGCCCGGCGGCAACTCCTTCATGGAAGACTACACCTACCACTTCGAGCCCGGCAACGAGCAGGTGCTCGGCTCACACATGCTGGAAATCTGCCCCAGCATTGCCGAAGGCAAGGTGCGCGTGGAAGTGCACCCGCTGGGCATCGGCGGCAAGGCCGACCCGGCCCGCCTGGTGTTCAACTGCCCCGCTGGCCCGGCCCTGAACGCCACCATCGTGGACCTCGGCAACCGCTTCCGCATGATTGTGAACGAGGTGGAAGCCGTGCTGCCCGCCGCCGACCTGCCCAAGCTGCCCGTAGCCCGCGTGCTCTGGAAAGTGCAGCCCGACCTGGCCACCGGCGCGGCCGCCTGGATTCTGGCCGGCGGCGCCCACCACACCGGCTACAGCCAGAACCTGACTGCCGAATACCTCGAAGACTTCGCCGAAATGGCCGGCATCGAGTTTGTGGTGATTGACGCCGATACCAAGCTGCGCACCTTCAAGAACGAGCTGCGCTACAACGAGGTAGCGTTTGGCGGACGCTAGGCGCTACGTTTGCTTGAGCGATAAAAAAAGAACGTCATGCTGAGGGCAGCCAAAGCAACTCTCCCGCGCAACTAACTATTGCACGGGGTAGAGAAGCTCGGGCTGCGCTCAGCATGACGTTCTTTATTCCCTGACTAACCAACGCCTGTTATTTCATGCGCTCTTCGCAACCCATCCTCGCCGCTGCTGGTGTGCTGCTTGCCGGCTACCCCAGCGCCCGCGCCCAAACCGCTGCGCCAGCCACCATTACCGTGCAGGTGAACAAGCCGATTGCGCCGGTGCCTAAAAACATGTTTGGGCTGTTTTTCGAGGATATAAATTTCGCGGCCGACGGCGGGCTGTACCCGGAACTGGTGAAAAACAAGTCGTTTGAGTACGACGACCACCTCATCGGTTGGAAGGCCATCAGGGGCGCGGCGGGGTTGGAAAGCTACGTGGTGTCGGGCGACCGGCCCATCAGCAACGCCAATAGCCACTTCCTGCGGCTGAGTGCCAAAACTGCCGGGCCGGATGCCGGCTTCGTGAACGAAGGATTCCGGGGCATGGGCGTGAAAGACGGCGCGGAATACACATTTTCGGTTTACGCCCGCAAAGGTGCCGGCAACGTGAGCGGCCTGACCGTGACGCTGCAGGATGGCGACCGCACCCTAGCCCAGGGCCAAATCACGGGCCTCACTGGCGAGTGGAAAAAGTACGCGGTAGTGCTGAAGCCCTCGGCCACGGCCGCCCGCGACCGCCTCAAGCTGACGCTGGACGGCGCCGGAGCTGTGGACCTTGATGTGGTGTCCCTCTTCCCGAAAGACACCTGGCTAAAACGCGAGAATGGCTTGCGGCCCGACCTCGTGCAGCTGCTCAAAGACATGAAGCCGGGCTTCTTGCGTTTCCCGGGCGGCTGCATCGTGGAAGGCATGACGCTCGACAACCGCTACCAGTGGAAGCAAACTATCGGCGACGTGGCCTCTCGGCAGCCCATGATAAACCGTTGGAACAAAGAGTTTAAGTGGCGCTACACCCCCGACTATTATCAGTCGTTCGGGCTGGGCTTTTTTGAGTATTTCCAGTTGGCCGAGGACATCGGCGCCGAGCCACTGCCCATCCTGAACGTAGGCATGGCCTGCCAGTACAACTCAGCCGAGCTGGCGCCCATTAGCGCCAGCGCCGCTAAAGGGCCCAATGCGGCCGATGCGGCTGAACCCACGCTTGATACCTTCATTCAGGACGCGTTGGACCTGGTAGAATTCGCCAACGGCCCGGCCAGCAGGCCCTGGGGTGCCAGGCGCGTAGCCATGGGACACCCCGCACCCTTCAACCTGAAAATGCTAGGTATCGGCAACGAGCAATGGGGGCCCCAGTACCTGGAGCGCTACGAGCCATTTGCGAAAGCCCTGAAGGCCAAATACCCAAACATCCAGCTGGTAAGCAGCGCTGGTCCCTCGCCGGAAGGCGCCAACTTTGATTTGGCCACCAAGCGCATGCGCGAGCTGAATGCCGAGTACATCGACGAGCACTACTATGCCAAGCCCGAGTGGTTCCGCCAGAACGTGGGCCGCTATGACAACTACCCCCGCACCGGCTCCAAAATATTCGCCGGCGAGTACGCAGCGCAGAGCGCAGGCATTGCCAACAACGAAAACAAAAATAACTGGGACTGCGCCCTCTCCGAAGCCGCCTTCATGACCGGCCTGGAGCGCAACGCCGACGTGGTGAGCATGGCTTCCTACGCGCCCATGCTGGCCCACGTGGATGCCTGGCAGTGGACGCCCAACCTGATTTGGTTCGACAACTTGAACGCCTACGGCACGGTGAACTACTATGTGCAGCAGCTATTCAGCCAGAACAAGGGTACCACGATGCTACCCCTACAGCTGCCTGCAAATGCCAAGAATGGCACCGACAACCTCTTCGCTAGCGCCGTGGCCGACGACGCGGCCGGCGAGCTGGTGGTGAAATTGGTGAACTACTCCGCTGCTCCGCGCGCCGTGGCAGTGAATATGGTCGGCGCCAAGAAGCTGGGCAAAACCGGCCGTGCGCTGGTGATGGCGGCCGACGATTTGAATACTCAGAACAGCTTGCAGGAACCCAAGAAACTGGTGCCGCAAGAAGTGAAATTTGCTGTGTCTGGCCCGGTGGTGAGCTATACGCTGGCACCGAATTCGCTGACCGTTTTGCGCATTCCGGGGCGGAAGTAAGAAGCGAGGGATTCAGCAAAAGGAAACAAAAAAGAACGTCATGCTGAGCGCAGCCGAAGCAGCTCTACTGCAGGAGTAATTATTTACTTCAGCGGTAGAGCTGCTTCGGCTGCGCTCAGCATGACGTTCTTTAAAACGTCAACAGGCGCAGGGACTACAGCGCCAGGGCTGCCAGCATGGTCTTCAAGCCGGCTTCCGCATCGTTGCCGAGGTTCACGCGCAGGGTGCGGCGGCCATTGTCGTGCAGGGCTTGCAGGTCGCCCAGAGCCTGGGCATTCTTGAAGGTGCCGAAGGTGTAGGAGCGGCCGGGCAGCGGTAGGTCCTGCGGGTTGTCGTCGGTGAACTGCACGAACAGGCCGGTGTTGGGGCCGCCCTTGTGGTACTGGCCGGTGCTGTGCAGGAAGCGCGGGCCGTAGCCCGAGGTTGTGGCAATGTGCAGGGCCTTTTGCACGCGCTGGCGCAGCTCCAGCAGGCTGGCGCTCACGGCGGGCGTCTCGGTCAGGTAGGCTTGCAGGCACATGAAGTCGCCGGGCTTGGCCTGGGCGAAGAAGGCCTTGAGCACGCCGGCGGCGCCTTCGCCGTGGGCAGCGGTGTAGTAGTCTACACCATTCTCGCTGGCGGCAGGTTTTTCGCCCTCAGGCAGTTTGCCGTCGGCTTCCACGGCCTTCATCAGCTTGTCGGTAGCCGTTTTGGCGGCCTGCACGTTGGGCTGGTCGAAGGGGTTGATGTGGAACACGGCGCTGGCCACAGCCGTGGCCACTTCCCAGCGGTAGAACTCCTGGCCGAGGTCGAAGGCGTCCTTCATCAGCAGGGTGATGACGGGGTGACCTGCGGCAGCCAGCGCCTGCAGCTTGCTGGTGTTAGCCTCATCGGCCTGGTCCTTGTAGCCCACGTACACAAACACCCGGTCGTTGCCGTAGATGCTCGGCTCGCCCAGCGGCTCCCCGGCCACGGGCAGGATGCCCTTGCCTTCCTTGCCGGTGCTTTCGGCCAGCAGCTGCTCCAGCCACAGGCCGAGGTCGTGCAGCGAATCAGGCACTACCAGCGTGAGCTTGTCGCGGCCCTGCTCGGCAAGCACGCCGAGGGCGGCGCCCAGCTCCAGGCCGGGGTTTTTGTCGGTAGCACCGTAGGCGCCGCAGGCGCGCATCATCAGGATGGCGCGCTCCAGGATTTCGCCGATGGGCAGGCCGTAGAGAGCGGCCGGCACCAGCCCGAAGTAGGTGAGGGCCGAGAAGCGGCCGCCAACCTCGGGGAAGTTGAGGAAGATGCGGCGGTACTTGGCGTTGGTGGCATCGGTCACGAACTTGGAGCCCGGGTCGGTGATGGCCACGAAGTTCTCGCCGGCTTTGTCGCCCTTGATTTCCTTCACCTTGGCGTAGAAATAGTCGCCAAAAGCCAGCGGCTCGGCCGTGGTGCCCGATTTGCTGGCCACGATGAACAGCGTCTCAGCCAACGGCACCGAGGCTTCAATCTCGCGCACCGTGCCGGGGTCGGTGGTGTCGAGCACCGACATCGGCAGGCCGTTTTCGCCCATAGCGAACGACGACTTAAACACAATGGGGGCCATGGTGCTGCCGCCCATGCCCATTACCACCACGTGCTTGAAGCCGGCGGCCTTTACCTCGTGCACAAACTGCTCGATTTCGGTTACGCGGCCCACCATCGTTTCGGCCACGCGCAGCCAGCCCATGAAGCTGCGGATGCTTTGCTGCCCGGCCTCATCCTGCACCCAGAGGTCGGCCTTCTTGTCCCAGAAGCCGGCTACGAAGTTGCTGCCCTGGAATTTCTTGATTTGAGCGTCGATGTCGGCCTGGTACTGGCCCAGCTCCATCTTGGCTTCGTCTACCTGCTCGGCCGCGGCCAGGGCGCGCTTCTTCTCAATGGACTGCATCAGCTTACCGAAGGGCTCCTTGAATTTCTGGGCGCCGTCTTCTTCGAGGTGCTGGGTCAGCTCCTCCAGGTTCAGGCCGAGCTCGGGCAGGCGGGCCAGCACGTCTTTGCTGTGCTCCAGGTTGGTTTCGATGGTGGTGGCCACCTTGCCGCTCTTGCCGAACAGGTCCAGCGTTTCCACGGGCACGGTGTTCACCGTGTGCGGGCCGATGAGGCCGTCGACGTAGCGCAAGTTGTCGTACTTGGGGTTCTTGTTGCCGGTGCTGGCCCACAGCAGGCGCTGGGTTTCGGCGCCCTTGGCGGCCAGGGCTTCCCAGCGCGGGCCGGCGAAGGTTTCCTTATAAATCTGGTAGGCCTGCTTGGCGCTGGCAATAGCCACTTCGCCCACCAAGCTTTGGGCCAGCTGGCCTTTCTCGCCGCCTTCGGCCGCCATTTTCTCCAGCATGGGGTCAATCAGCACGTCGATGCGCGAGAGGAAGAAGCTGGCCACCGAGTCGATGCGGGCCAGCGGCTTGCCCGCGGCGGCGCGGTCTTCGAGGCCGGCGATGAAGGCCTCGGCCACCAGGCGGTAGCGCTCCAGGCCGAAAATAAGGGTCACGTTCACGTTCACGCCCTCCGAAATGAGGCGGCGGATGGCGGGCAGGCCCTCCAGCGTGGCCGGTACTTTAATCATCACGTTAGGACGGTCCACGGCCTTCCACAGGTCCAGGGCTTCGGCGATGGTGCCTTCGGTGTCGTTCACCAGCTCCGGCGAAACTTCGAGGCTCACGTAGCCGTCGGAGCCGTGACCTTCGCCATCGTAGAGCGGGCGAAACAGGTCGCAGGCGGCTTGTACGTCGGCCACGGCTAGGCTGGTGTAAATCTCGTCGGTGGTTTTGCCTTGCAGGGCCAGCGCCTTGATGGCCGAGTCGTAGTCGGCCGAGTCGCCGATGGCCTTGGCGAAAATGGCAGGGTTGGAGGTTACGCCGCGCAGGGCTTCTTGCTCGATGCGGTGCCGCAGTTTGCCGTCGGTGATGATGGGGCGGCTGATGAAGTCCAGCCACAGGCTTTGGTCGAACTGACGGATGTCAACGAGAGGGTTCATAAAGGTGCAATTGGGTTAGTGCGCCAAAGGTCAGGAAAGAACGGCTTTGGTTTCAACCTATACGGGGAGAAATGCAGAAAGCCGGAAGAAAATGATGGCTGTGCTTAGCAGCGTTGCGCTTCGCCTGTCATCCTGAGCGCAGCGAAGGACCTTATCACACCAGAACAATTAGCAGTAGTTTACAAGTGGCGCTGGTATGAGAAGGTCCTTCGCTGCGCTTAGGATGACAAGAGGCGCGCAATCGAAGTAGCTTTACAGCAGAATTTTCCCCATTGCCCCATGGCTGCCCGTCGACCCCAACCCGCTGCTTCGTCCGAAGCCGCCCGCCCCGTTTCTATGGCCGATTTGGCCCGGGAACTGGGCGTGTCCATGACCACTATTTCGCGGGCCCTGAGCGACCACCACAGCATCGGGCCGGCCACCAAGCAGGCCGTGCTCAAGCTGGCCAAAAAGCTCAACTATCAGCCCAACCACCTGGCCGCCGCCTTGCGCAAGGGCCGCAGCCAGCTGCTGGGCGTGATGGTGCCCTACATCGAGGGCCGCTTTTTTGCCTCGGTGGTGCACGGCATCGAAACGGCGGCCAGCCGGGCGGGCTACAGCGTCATCATCTGCCAGTCGAACGAGGACGTGGCCCAGGAGCGGCGCAACATCGAAACGCTGCTGCGGGCCCAGGTGGCCGGCATTTTGGTGTCAGTATCGCGCACTACCACCGATTTTCAGCACTTCGACAAGGTGCGCAAGCACAAGGTGCCGCTGGTGTTTTTTGACCGCGTGCCGGCCGGCGACGGCGTGAACGCCGTGCTGCTCGACGACCGCGCCGGGGCCTATCAGGCCACCTGCCACCTGCTGGCGCAGGGCTGCCGCCGGGTGGCCCACCTGGGCGGCCCGCTGCACCTCAACATCTACAAGAACCGCCGCCAGGGCTACCTCGACGCCCTGCAAGAATACGGCCTCGAACTCGAAGAAAACCTCATCCTCCACAGCAGCCTCACCGTGGATAGCGGCCGCGAGAGCATGGCCCAGCTCCTGGCCCTGCCCACCCCACCCGATGCCGTGTTCTCGGCCGGCGACTCGGCCGCATTGGGGGCCCTGCAGGTACTCAAAAGCCAGGGTGTGCGCGTGCCCGAAGACGTGGCTCTGGCCGGCTTCAGTAATGAAGCCCTGACCTCGGTGGCCGAGCCCAACATCACGTCGGTAGACCAGCGCTGCGAGGAAATGGGCCAGGCCGCCTTCCGCCTGTTCACCGAGTTGGTGGAGGCTGATGGCGGGGCCCTGACGCCCCGGCAAGTGGTGCTGCAGCCACAGCTGTTCGTGCGGGCCTCGTCGCTGCACAGCGGCGTTGAGGAGTTGCACAATGCGCAGCCCCTCGCCTGACGCTACTTTTGCCGCTATGACGCCCGCCTCCATCCCGCCCACCATCGTTTTCCTCCACGGCTTTGCCGAAAGCCGCGAGGTGTGGACCGAATTTGTTCGCCCCTTTCCTGAAGAATACCGGCTGCTGACGCCCAACCTGCCCGGCCACGGCACCAACCTGGCCCCCGTGCCCGACTTCTCGATGGAAGCGCAGGCCCGCCACGTCATCGACTACCTCAACCAGAAAGGCTGCCCCGAGCCCGTGCTGCTGGTGTGCCACAGCATGGGCGGCTACGTGGCCCTGGCCCTGGCCGAGCGCTGGCCCCAGCGCGTGGCCGGCCTGGCCTTCATCAACTCCACCGCCTTGGCCGACACCGACGAGAAGCGCCAGAACCGCGAAAAAAACATCGGCTTTGTGGAGAAGTACGGCGTAGCCAAATTTATGGAATCGTTCGTGCGCCCGCTCTTCGCCCCGATTAACCGCGACAAGCTCACCGACGCCCGCGGCCTGCTCGAAGAAATAGGCAAGGCCACGCCCGCCAGCACCATCACCAGCGCATTGCGGGGTATGGCGGCAAGGCCCGACCGCACCGCCGTGCTCAGCAAAGCCGCCTACCCGGTGCTGATGGTGGCTGGCAAGCACGACGTGGCCGTGCATTTCGACGACGCCGTGCGCCAGGCCGCGCTGCCGGCCATTGGCTCGGCGCTGTTTCTGGAAGGCAGCGGGCACCTCGCGTACCTGGAGCAGCCCGAGGTGACGCGCCGCGCCGTACTGGCGCTGGCCGAGGCCGTGTTTGGGCGGTAACGGGCTACTGAATTTTGAAGGTGATGGGCAGGGCGTAATGCACGCGCACCGGGCGGCCATCTAACAGGGCGGGAGCATCGGCGGCGGGCAACTGTTGCACGACGCGCAGCACCTCGGCATCGAGGGCGCTGCCGGCGGTGCCCAGAATTTCGGGGTGCTCAATGGCTCCGTTTTCCGCCACTTCAAACGAAACGTACACCTGGCCTTCCTGCTGGCGACGCAGGGCTTCGGCGGGGTAGCGCACCTGCATTTGGGTGTAGTGCACGAGCCCTTTGACGGAGGAGATGTACGCCGCACGCTGAGCGGGGTCAGTGAGCGGCGGCTTGACGTACTGAAGCTGGCGGCTGCCCAGCACCTTGGCCAGCGCCGAAAACCGTGGCTGCTGCTCGGCGTAGCTATAGGGCCGGGCGCCGAGGGGCAAATTGCTGAAATCCAATAACAACGCATTCTTGGCCAGTTCGGTGGTATGCTTGGCTTTCGGGTCGGGGGCGCTGAGCTGCCAAGGCAGCATTCGCTCGCGAATATATTCGGTGGCCTCACCGGCGGCCTTTAGCAAGGTCGGATTGACGGGGCCGGGCGGGGGAACAAGTTTGAAATTGACGGGCCGGCCATCGTTGCCAATCTCGAATAAAAGCATGGTTTTCCCGGTCGGGGCAGGGCTGACCAGCCGAGTGCTGCGGTACGCCAAGGCCCGCAGCGAATCGGGCCCACCGGGATAGCGCGGGCCGGTGTAGGCTACTGTGGGTTCGGTGGTTTGGGCCCGGCTAGAAATGGGCGCAATTGCCAGGCTTGCCAAGAGGCAGGCGGCGCTGAAGAATCGATTCATGGGTAGCTAAACGATGAGCGCGCAAGCTACAACCCACCAACTCACCAATTCGCCTCCTACACCAGCCCCGGCATGCGCTCGAAGCCGGTGCCGAGGATGGTCGTGTCGTCGGCGCCCAGCCAGTCATGCAGCACGCTGGCGTAGATGCTGCGGAAATCGACCTGGTGGCGCAGGTCGCCCTGGTCGAGGTTAGCGAGGTCGGGGGCGTCGTTGAGGACGCCTTTTTTCTGGAGGGCGCCGCCGGCCAGGAAGAGGTTGTTGGCCGTGCCGTGGTCGGTGCCGTTGCTGGCGTTCTGGCCCACGCGCCGGCCAAACTCGCTGAACACCAGCACCAGCGTGTTGTTCCACTGGTCGTGCTGGCGCAGGTCGTCGGCCAGGGCGGCTAGGCCGTTGCCGAGGTCGGTGAACAGGCGCTGCTGCTGCTCCTGCTGCCGCACGTGGGTATCGAAGCCGCTCAGAGCCAGGTAGTACACCCGCGACTCCACGCCGGAGTTAATCAGCTCGGCGGTGGTTTTCAGGTTCTTGCCAAAATCGGAGTTCGGATACGCGACGCTCGACTTATAAATCTTCGACTTGTCGTAGAGGTAGTCGGCCGAGGACGCGGTTTCCGCCAGCGTCTTGTAGAGGTAGTCCACTTGGTCCTGGTGCTCAGGCGCGGCCTCCTTGCTCACCTTCGAGAGAAAGCGGTTTTGGGTGATTTGGTGGAATTTATCAGCGTTTTTCAGGGCCAGGCCCTTGCGCTGGGCGCCCTTCATGGCCAGACTCAGCGTGTCGTCGATTTCGAGGCCGTTGTAGGGGCGCTGGCAGTCGGGGCAGTTCGAGTCGAGGTAGCGGCCCAGCCAGCCGGTGCTCACCACCTGGTCGGAGCCCGAGCCCGATTGCCAAATATCCATCGAGCGGAAGTGCGAACGGTCGGGGTTGGGGTAGCCCACGGCGTTCAGCACGGCCAGCTGGCCCTGGTCGTACAGTCCTTTCAGCCCCGTGAGGGCCGGGTGCAGGCCCAAGTCCTTGTCCAGGGCCAGAATGCCAGCGGTTTCCTTGATGCCCAGCGTGGGCCGGGCCTTGTAGTACAGGTCGTTTTTATAAGGAATAACGGTATTCAACCCATCGTTACCGCCGCTAAGCTGCATTACAATGAGGCGCCGGGCGCTGGTGGCATCGCGCAGCCGCGCCAGGCCCTCTCCCCTGTCCAGGGCGTGCAGGAATTTGGGCACCAGCAGCAGCGTGCTGGCCAGGGCGGAATTGCGAAGAAATTCGCGGCGGGTGGTAGCCATGGTTTGTTTTCAGGGAAAGGGGTGGGAAGGAGGGGGATGGCAAGCTGGAGCGTCATGCAGAGCGCAGCGAAGCATCTCGCCTGCAATGGTGACTCAATCGTTGGCTACGCTGACCTTTGGTTCAACGAGCTTGATTACTTGAGCACGCGAGATGCTTCGCTGCGCTCTGCATGACGTTCTGATTTATAGCCTACGCCAGTTGGTACTCCGGCAAGCTCAGCAAGCTCACCAGCGTGGCGCGCAGGGCTTCGGCCGGTTCTTTCTGAGCCGCGGCCAGCTGCACCAGCTGCAGGTTTTCGGGCCGGATGCTGGCTTGCAGCAAAAAGGCGCTGAGCTTCTCGGGTTGCTGGGCGGCGGGCGTGGTGCCCAGCAGCTGTTGCAGCGGGGCCAGCGGCAGGTGGGCGCCTGCGCCGGGGCGCACCGTGCGCTCGGCCTTGCTCAGGTTGGGGGCAATGTCGTTTTCGTCCTGCTTGAGTGCCACCGCAAACTCGGCGTTCTTGAACAAAATGGACGGCAGCTGCAGGCGCAGCAGCAGCGACGACGAATCTATCCAGTTGCGGCCGCCGGGCCAGCCAGCCACGTTTGGCGGCTGAAACAGGTTCTGGCCCAGCGCCCGCTGGTAGCCCAACAGCGGCTGGCTGTTGTCAACTTTCACATTCAGGGTGCGCCGAATGCCGGCCAGCAGTTCCACCGGGCTTTTGATGTGGGTGCCCACGTTGGCTGGCTCGTAAAACCAGTCGGCCGAAAACAGGCGCTCCATCAAATCGGCCAGGTCGTAGCCGCTCCGGCGGAAGGCCACCGCCAGCGGCTCGATGTGCGCTGGGTTGGGCATGTCGTTCACGAAGAAGCGGTAGATTTTGGTGACCAAAAACGTGGCCGCCGCCGGCTGGGCCATAATGTGCGTCAGCACGTCTTCGCCGGTCAGGTTGCCGGTTTTGCCCAGAAAGGTTTTGGTGCCCGCGTCGTGCTCCCGTTCCCGGAACTTGAAACGGCCCTGGTAGTCGTAGCCCCAGCCGGTGAAGGCGCGGGCGGCTTCTTTCACATCGTTTTCGGTGTAGTTGCCGCGGCCCAGCGTGAAGAGCTCCATCACCTCGCGGGCGAAGTTTTCGTTGGGGTGCTCCTTGCGGTTTTGCTGGTTGTTGAGGAACTGCAGCATGGCCGGCTCCTGGCTCACGGCCAGCAGCAGGTCGGGGAATTTGCCCAGCGCGTGCTGGCGCATGGTGTTGTGCAGGCTCAGGGCCGCATCGGGCTGGCGCACGCGGCAGGCAAAGTGCCCGTGCCAGAACAGCACCATTTTCTCACGCAGCTGGGCCGGCGAGGTGGCCATGCGGTCCATCCAGGCCGTGCTCATGTTGTTGAAGGCGTCGCGGATGCCCTCGTTCTGCATCTTGCGCTGCTCGGGCGTGAGGTCGGCCCGGCGCAGGCGCGGCACCCCCGCCGCAATGGTGCCGCCCCGAAACACCGCCCGGGGGCGCATGGCCGCCACCGGCGGCACGGGCGCGCCGGGGGGCGCGGGCTGGTCGGGCGTGGTCACCATGCCATTGGGCACGGGGTTGCTTTTAATAGACGCCGGGTCGGTCATGGCCATGCCCTGCGGGTCGGTGTAGTTGAGATTGGGGCCGACCAAGGGCTCGTACTTCTCCGAATCGTGCAGCAGCTGGCGCAGCGCCTTGCGTGGGCTGAGGCCGGCGGCCACGTCTTGCGGGCGCGGGCCGAAGCCGGCGCGCCAGTACAGGTGCTGGAGTTGCTGGGCGCTGTTCATATTGGTTAAGATACGAAACAGCGGCAGGGGTTTAACGTGATGCTGGCCTGCGCCGCCTGTCATTGCGAGCGCAGCGCGGTAATCCGTCCTGTCAAAACCAGACACGCTCCTTTACCAGAAAGCCCCGGTACCACTGCGGTATCGGGGCTTTTTTAATGGCTTTATCACAACTCAGGGTTGGTCGCGCATGAGAGGACGGATTGCCACGGCCCGCGGCCTCGCAATGACAGGCGGCGCAGGCCAACCCTCCGCTAAAACCGCGCGCCCAGCACCACGGTCTTCTTGAACTCGCGCTTCTCGCCGCCGCTGGGGCGGAATAGCTCCACCAGCAGAATGTAGTAGCCCACGGCGGCCTTGTGGCCCCGGTCGTCGATGCCGTCCCACTGCACGAAGCCGGTGGTGGGCAGGGTTTCGTTGCGCACGAGGCGGCGCGTGAGGCGGCCCAGGGCGTCGTACACCGTCACGGTGGCGGCGTAGCCGGGTTGGTCGAGGTGGTAGTTGAGGGTGGCGAAATCCTGCTGGCCGTCGTCGTCGGGAGTGAAAACCTCGGGCAGCACCGTCCATTCCTGGTCGCCGCCCACAGCGTCCTGCGCCTGCGAGTTGGGCCGGCCGGGCGTGGCGTAGCCCACCGCGCTGGCCGCCGAGTGGAAGTTGCTGCCGTTGCTCAGCCCCGCCGCCCGAATGCGCTCCAGCGACACGCCTTCCTGCGAGGCCAGCAAACTCAGGTGCATGTTCTTGTTGTAGGCAAAGCGGTCAATTTCACTGCCCACCCCATTGAACAGCAGCGCCGTGCTAGCGTCTGGGAAGGTAG
This sequence comes from Hymenobacter properus, assembly GCF_015694735.1. Lineage (GTDB taxonomy): Bacteria > Bacteroidota > Bacteroidia > Cytophagales > Hymenobacteraceae > Hymenobacter > Hymenobacter properus. The sequence continues at coordinate 1,075,848 of NZ_JADQDP010000003.1, forward strand.
GAAAACTGCTCAGCTGTACCAGGTTGGCTTCGTCGCTGCTGGTGGGGTAGTACGAAACAAGGTTGCTAGTGCTTGTGCTGAAGGCCAGCAGCTGGCTCGGCGCCAGCACCAGCGGCCCCGCGCTCAGCACGTCGGCGTCCACGCTGTTGTCGGGCCGCAGGTTGCCGATTTGCCAGCCTTGCAGGTCGATGAATTTGTTGCTGCGGTTCAGCAGTTCTACGAAGCGCACGCCGCCGGTGCGCGGGTTAAACAGCAGTTCGTTTATCACCACGTCGCCAGTCACTGCGGCCTCGGGCAGCGCCAGCGCGGCCGATTGCAAGGGGCCGCTGGCGTTGCCCACGCAGTCGGTGGCCGTTTGCACGGTGAGGGTGGTGGTGCGGCTGGGCGTCAGGGCCGCGGCCAGGGTCAGGTCCACCTGCCGGAAATCGGGGGCTACGGGCGCGGCGCGCAGCACGGCTGGGGCGGGCGCGGCCAGGGCGTAGCGGGCAACATTTGCCGCGGCGGCGCTATCCAGCTTTTCCGAGAAATACGCCCGCACGGTGGTGGCGTTCAGGGCCACGGCGCGCAACAGGGCGGGGGCGGTGGCGTCGGCATTGGCGGCACGCACCGAGTTTGCTTTGCCGGGAGTGCCGCCCAGCGGGTCGTTGCTGGCCGTCCAGTTGCTGGCGCCGGCGCAGTAGTTGTTGGTGTCTATCATTTCAAGGCTCCAGCCGCCGTCTTTCTTCTTGGCGTCGCGGTACCAGGTGTCGGAGTACGTCACCTCAAACAGCGTGCGGCCGTCGCGCCCGCGCAGCACCAGCTGGTCGCCGCCGTTGCTGAGCGAAGGGAAGTTGGTGGGGCCGTACACCTTGATGCCGGGCTGCACAAATTGACTCGTGCGCGTGCTGCCGCACACCACAGCGTACTGGCCGGGTAGCAGCTTAGCGGTATCGGCAAACACGGCGAAAGTGGTGGTGCTGGTAGGTTTGCCCAGCTTCACGCCGCCCAAGCTGAGCACCTTGGTGGCGCTGCGGTTGTAAATCTCCACGTATTCCGACAGCGGCAAGCCTACCTGCGGCGTCTCATCGGCAAAAATTTCGCTGATAATCAAGTCGCCAAACTGTGGGGCCACGGGCGGCCCGGCAAAGGCAGCCGTGAGCGGCCCAGCGGCCACGTTGCCGTAGAGGTCGGCCACGTTGCGCACTTCCAGCACGTTGCTGGTCGCAAAATCAGACCCGAAGGTGAGGCGCACCGTCTGGGTATTGGTGGCGGAGAAGAACCGCGCGGCCGTGGGCACAGCGCCGCTTTGCAGGCGGTAGTTGGCCGGGTTGGTGGCCGTGGCCGGGTCCATGGCTTCGTTGAACACCACATCTACCAGGCGCGGGTCGATGGGCTGGGCGCGCAGCAGCGTGGGCGCAGTGGCATCGGTCACCACAAAGTCATCGAAAGCGAAGCTGCGCGAGTTGGCCGAGGAATAAACCAGCGACACGCCTAAGTAGGCGCTGCGCTGATAAGTGCCGTCGATGGGCTGGGCGGCTTCGGCCGTGAAGTTGCGGCCGCCGGTGAGGTCGCGCTCCAGGGTCCAGCGGTTGGCGGTGGTGCGCGTCACGCGCACGCGCACCAGGTTGTTGGTGGTGCTGTTTAGTGTGCCATTCTGGCCATCAATGACGAGCACGGCGGCGCGGGTCGAGTCTTTGCGGAAGAGGCTCACCTCGTCGTCGGTGCCGCCCAGGCGCACGAAGTAGCCGGTATTGGGAGAGCCTGCGTAATTTTTAAGGTCGCTTTGCGAGGCCATGAGCCACACGTCGGCCAAGTTGTTGGCACTAGTGGACAACTTGAGGTTGGCCCAAAACTCCCACACGGTGCCCGTGCTGGCCTGACAGGGCGTGCTGAGCGAGAGCAGCGTGCCCGTGGTGGCCGGGCCGTTGCTTTGCAACTGTTGCGTGACGACCTGGAAGCTGGCCGCATCGCCGCTCCAGGTGGGGTTGGCAGTGAAGTTGCCATCCGCGAAATCGTCGCGCAGCTGGGCGTGGGCGAAAACCGGCAGCAGAAGTAGGAGCAGTAAAAGGTGTTTCATTGAAACCAATGCGGATGACAGACGACTCAATAAGCGTAACCTAAGCCTATGCGACGTCTAAAGTAGTCCATTTGTGGCGACATTTGTAGTTCCGTGCCCGTCAAGGGTGTAGCTTTTTATATTTCTGCTTTTTCCATGAAAATTGCTGTTGTGGGTGCTACCGGTTTGGTGGGCACCGAGATGTTGAAAGTATTGGCCGAGCGTCAGTTTCCGCTTACGGAGTTGCTGCCCGTGGCTTCGGCCAAATCGGTGGGCCAGGAAGTGGAGTTTCTGGGAAAGAAATACCCCGTGGTGAGCATGGACGATGCCATTGCGGCCCGGCCCGAAATCGCCATTTTCTCGGCTGGTGGCTCGGTGAGCAAGGAGCACGCCCCGCGCTTTGCCGCTGTGGGCACCACCGTTATCGACAATTCCTCGGCCTGGCGCATGGACCCTACCAAGAAGCTAGTGGTGCCCGAGCTGAACGCCGACACCCTCACGCCCGAGGACAAAATCATTGCCAATCCCAATTGCTCCACCATTCAAATGGTGGTGGCCCTGAACGAGCTGCATAAGGCTTATAAGGTGCAGCGCATTGTGGTGAGCACCTACCAGAGCGTGACCGGCACCGGCAAGAAAGCCGTGGACCAGCTGTTGGAGGAGCGCGCCGGCCAGCCCGCCGCCAACCCCGCCTACCCGCACCCCATCGACCTGAACGTGCTGCCCCACATCGACGTGTTCGAGCCCAACGGCTACACCAAGGAGGAGCTGAAGATGGTGAACGAGACCAAGAAAATTATGGGCGACGACAGCATCCGCGTTACGGCCACCTGCGTGCGCATCCCGGTGATGGGCGGCCACTCCGAATCCATTAACGTGGAATTTGAAAAGGAATTTGACCTGGCCGAGGTTCGCGACATCCTGGCCCGCACGCCCGGCGTGGAACTCGTGGACGACCCCAGCACCAACCAATACCCCATGCCCAAAGACAGCCACGGCCGCGATGCCGTGCTGGTGGGCCGCCTGCGCCGCGACGAAACCCAGCCCCGCACCCTGAACATGTGGGTGGTGGCCGACAACCTGCGCAAAGGCGCCGCCACCAATGCCGTGCAAATTGCCGAATACCTGGTGGGCAAGCTGACGCCGGAGAATAGCTAAAACTAAGGCCCGGAAAACACCAAACGGCCCCGGCGGAGCAGCAATGCCCGGCCGGGGCCGTTTGGCATGCAGAAAGGCCTGACGCCCACCTTGGAAGGCGCGGTGGATAGCTAAGCAATGGCCCGGGAAAAATGCGCGACGTCCGAAGCAACCGCCCGCGTCGGTCGTGCATCTGCCTGTGAGTCCGGCCAGGATGAGCCGGCCGCTATTTCGCAGAAAAGCTATGATGAGTACGCTACGTTGCTTGTTGCTGGGATGGTTGGTGCTGCTGGTGGGCCAGGGGTGGGCCCAAACCACCCAAGTGTTGCGCGGCCAGGTGCTGGACGCCGAAACCCACCAGCCCATTCCGAACGCGCAGGTGGGCGTGGCCGACAACCGCATTGGCACCAGCACCAACGCCGACGGCCGCTTTGCCCTCAACGTGCCGCCGGCATACAGCCAGGAGCGTTTGACGGTGGCCTTAATCGGCTACAAAAACTACAGCCAGCCCTTGCCGCCGCTGCCGGGCCCGGAGCTGCGCATTGCGCTGAAAATTGCGCCCGCGGCGCTGGGCGAAGTGCAGGTGACGGGCTCGGTGCTGGGCATTGTGCAGGAAGCTGTGGCGCGCATTCCGCAGAACTACCCAGTGCGGCCCACCCGGCTGGAAGGGTTCTTTCGGGAGTCGGACGAGGAGTTGGAAAGAAGCCAGTACCGCTACCTGGGCGAGGCCGTGCTGAAGGTGTTGAAAGCGCCTTACACGCAACCGAAAGACGATGGCGAAATCGTAATTGAACAAGTGCGGAAGGTGGATTTGCAAAGCAAGACCAGCTTTGACAATACCGGCTGGTACGCCGGGCCGTTCATTCCGCACCGCTTCGACTTTGTGCACAACCGGCTGGCTTTCATCAATGCCAACGACTTCAAAAACTACGATTACAAGCTGGCCGACCTCACCGCCTACAACGACCGGCCGGTGTACGTCATCGAGTTTGGCCCGAAGCCGAATAATACCCGCGCCGACTTTGCGGGCCGCCTGTACATCGACCAACAGAGCTACGCCTTTCTGGCCGCTGAGTGGCACCGCACGCCGGCCGGCATTAAGCGCGAATACATCACCTTCGATTCGGAGGAGCGCGCCTACCGCACCGACTACCAGTTTTATGCGGGCCGCTGGCACCTGAAAAGCGTGTGGTACAACACGGTGGGCAAAACGGGGGGCGGCGTGCGCCTGCACCACCTGAGCGAGTTCCTGACCACGGCCATCGATACGGCGCAGCGGCCGGCCCCGCGCTACACCGAAAAGGCGCAGTTCCAGGACGTGTTCCGGCAAACCGCGGTGCGCTACGACTCGGCTTTCTGGAAAAACTACACCACCCTGCTGCCGCCCGAGCAGTTGCGCCACGCCCTGCGCGACCAGGCGCGGCAGGCGCAGGCCGAGCAACTCTTTGCCGGGCCAACGTCGAAGGCGGCAGCGGCGGCCAAGCCCGGTGCCAAGAGCATTTTCCTGGCTTTGCTGGGCTGCCTGAGCTACGGCCCCTCGGGCGGGCTGCTGCCCCTGCACGCCTCGGCCGCCGATGTGCAGATGACCTTTGCCCCGGAAGGCTCGTCGTTTCGGGCGGAGGCGCAGCGGCGCACCCCCGCCCGGGACTATGCGTTCTGGAACAGCGGCTATTTCAACTTTAACATTCAGGCCAACCTCACCAAAAACGTATCGGCCTACTACCTCACGCGGAAGGTGTCGGGCAGCTACCAGGGCCGGGGCCTGGAAACGGGCCTGACGTACGAGCACAACTTCAACCGCGGCCACCGGCCCATTTACGGCCGGCTAGGCATCTCCTACAGCATGCAGCGGGTGGGCTACGACTTTGGCACGTTCGACAACGCCGACGAGGGCCTGCGCGTGGCCGGCACCAAGCTGAACGCCGATAAAATCAGCGTGGCCGTACAGGAGTTTACCGATGGCTGGCTGCCGCGGCTGGGCGTGGGCGTGGAAGTGACGCACCGCCTCGCCGTGGCGGCCGATGCCGGCTGGCTGCTGCCCTGGCACACGCGCAGCGAGCTGCACCTGGCCGAGGAAAGCGGGTTTTCTCTGACCCGCAGCGAAGTCGATTTGCCGTTGCCGGCTACCGGAGCCACGGTATTGGTCAACAACACGCCGGCCGCGGCACCCTGGTCGCTGGGCCGGCCAATGTTCACGCTGGGCATACAATACCGGCTGCGGTAAGCGCAACTATTGCCTTGTAGCACGGACTTTCAGGCCGCACGTAAGCAGTTGCCAACAAGAGGAATACGCACGGCCTAAAAGTCTGCGTTACTGGTCGAGCCGTACAAGGTATTCATTGCCTGTGTAAGCATAAATTGCGCTAAAAATCAGTATGATGAGGCTTTTGGGTTTCTTGCTTGTGTTGCTGTGGCTACCAAAAGTTGCGCTGGCCCAAACCACTCAAGTGCTACGCGGCCAGGTCATCGATGCCGAAACCCACCAACCCATCCCGAACGCGCAGGTGGGCGTGGCCAACAACCGCATTGGCACCAGCACCAACGAGGACGGCCGCTTTGCCCTGAGCGTGCCGGCAGCGCTGCTGGGCGAGCAGCTGGAGGTGGCCCTGCTGGGCTACCGCAAATACACCCGCGCCCTGCCGCCGCTGCCGGGGCCGGAGCTGCGCGTTGAGCTGCGCATCAGCCCGGCGGCGCTGGGCGAAGTGCAGGTGACGGGCTCGGTGCTGGGCATTGTGAAGGAGGCCATCGCCCGCATTCCGCGCAACTACCCCACGCGGCCCACCCAGCTCACGGGCTTCTACCGCGAGTCGGACAACGACCCGGCCGGGCAGCCGCGCTACCTGGCTGAGGGGCTGGTGCTGGCCTTCAAGGAGTCGTACCTGCGGCGCACGGCCGAGGGCGAGATTCAGATAAAGCAGTCGCGCAAGGTCGATTTGCGGCGCGACCGCACCCCCATTCGCATCGACTGGGCCGGCGGGCCCTTCATTGCGCACATGGGCGATTTTGTGCACCGCCGCTCACAGTTCATCGACCCTGCCCACTTCAAAGACTACGACTACCGGCTGGCGCCGGGCAGCACGTTCCAGGACCGGCCGGTGTACGTCATCACCTTCGGGCCGAAGAATGGCAACCGCCGCGCCGCTCTTGAAGGCCGCATGTACATTGAGCAGGACAGCTACGCCTTCCTCGGGGCCGAGTGGCATTACACGCCCGCCGGCCTCAACCACGGCGCGCGCGACATCGCCGACTCGCGCAGTTTGCGGGTGGCGTACCAGCCCTACGCCGGCCGCTGGCACCTGAAAACCGTGTGGTGGCAAACCGAAGCCAAACTGCCGGTGGGGCCGCCGCTGAAATTTTTCGGCGAATTCCTCACCACGGCTATCGACACGGCCCAGACGGCGCGGCCCAGCTACCTGGAGCGGGCCCAGCTCTACGACGTGTTTCTGCGCAACACGGTGGCCTATGACTCGGCCTTTTGGCAGGGCCACACCACGCTGCTGCCCCCGGCGGCGCTGCAAAAAAGCATCTTCGACCAACAGCGCCAGCAGCAGGCCGACTCTTTGTTCAAGCCCTCGGAAGCCGGCACCGACCCGCAGGAGAAAAAGCTCAGTGCCTTCGACCGTTTTTTGAAGCGTTTCAGCTACGGCTCGCACCTGGGCGCCTGGCCGCTGGCCGTGCCGGCCGCCGGCCTCACGGTGGCGTATGCGCCGGCCGGCTACGGCCTGCAGATGCAGCGCGCCGCCTCGGTGCGCGCCCAGGACCTGACCGTTTTCACGCAGTTCGAATACCAATACGCCCTGACGCGGGAGCTGGCTGTGAGCGTGGCCACGCAGCGCCTGCACCGGCAGTTCAAGGGCGACGGCTGGGAAGTGGGGCTGAGCTACCAGCACAATCTCACGCCACGCCACCGGCCGCTCTACGGCCGCGCCGGCCTGGGCTACCTGCGCCAGACGACGGGCCTGCCGCTGGGCACTTTCGACAACCCCGACAGCGGCCTGCGCGTGGCCGGCACTCACCTCGGCGCCGACGAGCTGAGCGCCCGCATCCAAACCGTGAGCGACTTCCTGCGCCCCAGCCTGGGCCTGGGCTTGGAGCTGAGCCACCGGTTTGAGCTGGTTGCCGATGCCAGCTATCTGGTGCCCTTGAGCAGCAAAACGCAGCTGCAACTGGATGAGGAGAGTGGCTTTTTCCTGTTCCGCAGCAGTAGCACCGTCGATTTGCCAGCGGCCGACGTAGACCTGCGCGTGAACGACCAGCCCACCACGCGCCTGCCGTGGCAGCAGCAACCCTGGCTGCTGACCCTTGGGCTGCGTTACCGCGTCCGCTAGAGCCCATGCCGCATTCCAAGCTGCCCGCCTCCTTTTTCCAGCGCCCCGATGTGCTGGCCATTGCCCGCGACCTGCTCGGGAAGCACCTCTGCACCAATATTGATGGCATCATCACGGCCGGTCGCGTGGTCGAAACCGAGGCCTACCGGCACGAGGGCGACAACTCCCTCACGATGCACCTGCAGCGCAAGCGCCACCAGGCGCAAGGCTTACACGTGCCCGGCGGCGCGGCCTACATCTATACTGTTTACAACCGCTACGCTCTGTTCAACATTGCTACCCACGATGCCCAGCATCCTGATGCCGTGCTCATCCGGGCCATCGAGCCCACCGAGGGCATTGAGGAAATGCTGCGCCGCCGCGGCCTGGCTGCCACCAAGCGCGGCTTCACCGCCGGCCCGGGCCTGCTGAGCCAGGCGCTGGGCATCACCCCGGCGCTGAGTGGTTTGCCCGTCACGGGTGAAGTAATCTGGTTTGAAGACCACGGCGAGCAGGTGGCCGATGCCGATGTGGTGGCCAGCGCCCGCGTGGGGCTGGAGTACGCCGGGGCTGAGGCGGCGGGGCTGCCGTGGCGCTTTCGGATTAAGGACAGCAAGTGGACGAGCCCGGCAAAATAGAAGCGGGCCTCCGCCGAACTCTTGTGAAATGGCCCTGTTTAGTCAGAATCTGCAGGGTTGAGGCGGGGCGGTTTTTGTTCGTGCAAAGGGCGTCTGACCAATCGTAGCCCTTCCAGCCGCTGTTACTTTACGCCGATGAATAACCTATTCAAAAAGCTAGCCGGGGCCTTCGTGGTACTTGGGCTGGGCACCGGAAACCTGCAGGCACAGACCGGCAAACCGACCGAAATTCAGGTAACGCCTTACAAAACCACCATGCTGGCCAATGGCAAGGACGAGGTGTTGATAACAGCGAAGTTGATTGACCGCAAGGGGCAGGATGTGCCCAGGTTGGCTCGGCTGGTGACGTACAAAGTGTTGGGCGATGCCAAGCTGGTCAGCATTAACGGCACTGATGCGCAAAGCCTGCGCAAAACTGACAGCACCTGGCAAGCCCCGCTAAGCGGCACGGCCCGGATTATGTTGCGAGCCGGCACCACTCGCCGGCCCATAAAATTCGAGGCAAAAGCCGATAGCCTGGGCGCGGGTGCCACCGAAATCCACCTGATTCGGCCGGGCCAAGCGCACCAGGTCACGCGGGAACGGTACCGCCCCCAAACCACCACCGACAAGATTCTGGGCGCTGACATTTCCTTTTTGCCCCAGCTCGAAGCGCGCGGCATCAAGTTCTCCGACCACGGCGTGGAAAAGGACGCCATTGCCATTCTGAAAGAGCACGGCTTCAACTACGTGCGGCTCCGCATCTTTAACAACCCGGCGCAGCCCAAGGGCTACTCGCCCCAGCAGGGCTTTTGCGACCTGGCCCATACCAAAGCAATGGCCAAACGCGTGAAAGCCGCCGGCATGAAGCTGTTGCTCGATTTTCACTACAGCGACTACTGGGCCGACCCGCAGCAGCAGAACAAGCCGGCCGCGTGGGTTGGCCTGGGGTTCGGTGCCCTCAAAGACTCGGTGCAAGCCTACACCCAGCGGGTGATGCAGCAGCTCAAAAACCAGGGCACAGAGCCGGACATGGTGCAGATAGGCAACGAAATTAACCACGGCATGATTTGGCCCGAAGGCCACGTCAACAACCTCGATAGCCTGTCGCAGCTGCTCTACGCCGGGTTCCGGGGCGTGAAGGCCGTGAGCCCCCGGGCCCTGATAATGGTGCACGTGGCGCTGGGTGGCCAGGCCGAAGAAGCTGAGTTTTTCTACAACGCCCTGCGCCAGCGCAACGTGCCCTACGACATCATTGGCCTGTCGTACTACCCCAAATGGCACGGCACCCTTGCCGACTTGAAAAGCAACATTGCCGCCCTCGCCAAGAAGTACGACAAGCAGATTATGGTGGCCGAATACACCCACCTGAAGCGGGAGGTAAACGATATTGCTTTCAGCGTGCCGGGCGGCAAGGGCATCGGCTCCTTCATCTGGGAACCGCTGAACACCTGGGAGGCAGTATTCGACCGGACTGGCAAAGCCAATGAGCTGCTGGACGTGTATCCCGCCATTGCCGAGAAATACTTGAAATGAAGCAATTAGGGCTAGCGCCCGCGTAGGGCGTGAGTACGCCGGGACCGAGGCGGCGGGGTTACCGTGGCGCTTTTACATCAGGGGCAGTGCGTGGATAAGCCCGGCGAAATAAGTTGTGCTGGTTGACTACAAATGAATTATTCTGGCTAGCGTTGCTCGTACTGACGAAACAAAGCCACTGCAGAATCTGCAGGCATAGCAGCCAATAGCGCAGCAAAACGTTGCGGTTGTAATTGCCGCATTGATAGAAAGCAATAATAACGAAGGTCTGGGTTTTGGTCAGGGGCTTGTGCGATAGACTGCAGTACCGGAAAAGCAGATTGTACTCCTGCTTGGCCTAATGCAAACACTAACTTCATGCGTACGCGGAATGGCTCGGCTGGATTCTGCACATCTCTCAGCGCCAAGGGCACCAACTTCGGATTGGAAAATGGGTCATACTTAAGCTTTTCAGTAATTTGATATTTCCAAATTGTGTAATAATCAACTGCTGATTGATAACGAAACGCGCGTTCGACTAACCAATACCCTACACCTATTAATAGAATCCATAACACCAATGTCCGTCGATTCGGCGAGCGGCTCTTCAGCAAGAGTAAGCCAGTACTGATTACGAGGAACAGCAGCAGGTGGAAGTTCCGAACAATATGTAAGGCCGGCACAAAAAGGGGAACCGTATTTGAGTTACCCAACAGGTAGGTGCCGGGTGAGTATTCATACCAAAGCGTAATTCCAAGCAAAAGCCATGTTGCTAGCAGGCTGCCATAGGTGCGGAGAAAAGAAGAAAAAGCTGGGCTCACTGTTAAAAGGTCGTCATGCTTATGCATCAAAATCAGTCATCCTTCTTATCGGATAAAGCTGAAATGCGATGCTAAGTAAGCTTTGATTAAAATTGATTTCACCCATACGGCTTGTCTTTCTTCATCTCCAGCCAGCGCTCCGGCCGGTCCAGCGGCTCGTAGCCAAAGCGCTGGTAGAGCGTGTGCGCGTCGAAGGTGGCGAGCAGGTGCCGGCGCAGGTTTTGCAGGTCGGGGTGGGCCAGCATTTGCTTCACCAGCCACTTCGAGAGGCCGTGGCCACGGTGCGCGGGCAGCACAAACACGTCGCAGAGCCAGGCAAAAGTGGCCTTGTCCGTCACTACGCGGCAAAAGCCGGCCTGGGCGCCGTCGGGAGCGTAGAGACCGAAGTTTAGCGAGTTGGCAATAGCCCGCTCCACGGTGGCGCGCGGAATGTTCTTGGCCCAGTACGACTCCTCACTCAACCATTGATGGATGGCCGTGATGTCGAGCCGGGCCGGGTCGGTGCTGAGGGTGTAGCCGCTGGGATGGGTTTCGGTGAGGACGTCGGACATGAGTAGGAGGGGGGCTGATGCAGCCGCAAGCTACAAAAGCAGTAGGAGCGGCATCCGGCAAGGCGCGGGTTGCGTTAGGCTATCTATCATTCTTGTTCCGTCACTTCTTTGCCATTAGCCTATCGCCATGAACTACTTACGCTCGGCCACGCTGGCCTTTTGGACGGCTGCGCTGCCGTTGGCCGCATGCGGACAAGCGCCGGCCCTCACCACGTTTCCGGTGGGCACCGCCACCGTCACCGTCTCAGCCCTGGCCACCAACCTAAACACCGTGTGGGAGTTGGTGTGGGGCCCCGATAACTATATCTGGATGACCGAGCGCTACGGCCGCATCAGCCGCGTCGACCCGGCCACCGGCCAGGTACAAGCCCTGCTCACGCTGCCCGACGTGACGCCTACCGGCGAAAGCGGCCTGCTTGGGCTGGCCCTGCACCCGCAGTTTGCCACCTCGCCCTACGTGTATGTGGTGTATAACTACACGGCCAGCGGCGCCCTCAAGGAAAAGCTGGTGCGCTACACCTACTCGGCCGCGGCGGGCACGCTCACGGCGCCGCTGGTGCTGCTGGGCAACATCGACGCCACTACCTCGCACAGCGGCTCGCGCCTGCTGGTGCTGGCCGATGGCACCTTGCTGATGAGCACCGGCGACGCCCAGCAGCAGCCGCAGGCCCAGAACACGGCCTCGCTCAACGGCAAAATCCTGCGCCTGAACCTCGACGGCAGCATCCCGGCCAACAACCCGATTGCAGGCAGCCCGGTCTACACCTTCGGCCACCGCAACCCGCAGGGCCTGGTGCAACTGCCCGACGGCAGCCTCTACAGCTCGGAGCACGGCCCTAACAACGACGACGAAATCAATAAGATTGAAGCCGGCCGCAACTACGGCTGGCCCAACGTGGAAGGCTACTGCAACTTACCTGCCGAGGCCACCTTCTGCGCCGCCAACAACGTGCGCGAGCCCCTCACCACCTGGACGCCCACCATTGCGCCCGCCGGCCTGGCCTACTACAACCACCCCGCCATTCCGGCCTGGCGCGGCGGCCTGCTGCTGGCCGTGCTCAAAAATGCTACCCTGCTGCACTTGCCCTTGGCTGCCGGCGGCCAGGCGGTGGGCGCCTCCACCGGCTACCTCAGCACCTTCGGCCGCCTGCGGGCCATCTGCGTGTCGCCGCAGGGCAAAGTGTACATCGGGACCAGCAACCGCGACGGCCGCGGGGCTCCCGCCACCACCGATGACCGGATTCTGGTACTCGAAAACCGCGCCTATGCGCCTTCGGCCACCCGCTCCGCGGCCGCACCTTCATTCGATATTTTCCCCAACCCCGCACGCCGCCAAGCCACCGTGCAACTGTCTGCTCTGACCACGCGCCTCGCCGTTTGCGACCTGACCGGCCGCACCCTGCGCGAGCTGCGGCCTACTGGCCTTGCGGCTCAGCTGGATTTAAACGGCATGCGGGCCGGCACCTATTTGGTGCAGGTGGAAGGCAGCGCCGGGCGCGTCACCCGCAAGCTGGTGATTGAATGACCCTGCCTGTTGCTCACCAACGCGCACAAAAAAAGAGCCGGCAAGCTGCCGGCTCTTTTTTTGTCTGGTAACGAAGTGGAAGGCTATTCCAGCACCACTTTGCGGGTGAGCACCTGCTCGCCCACCGTCACGCGCAGCGTGTAAACGCCAGTTGCGAGGCGACGAGTCGACAGCGTCTGCTCGGCGGCAGTGCTCAGGGCCTGGGTCAGTACCGTCTGGCCGAGGGCGTTGAGCAGGGTGGCTTGGCCGGCGTGGGCCAGGCCGCTCAGGCGCAGGGTGAGCTGGCCGGTGTTGCTCGGGTTGGGGTACACCACCAGCGCCTCCGTCTCAGCTTGGGCACGGGCAGCCAGGGGCGAGCCCAGGATGGTGAAAGTGCCGGTGGCATCGGAGCTGCCGTAGCCGCTCACAGCAATGTAGTAGCGGGTGCCCACCACAAGGCCCGTCAGGTTCACGGGGCCCACGTTCTGGTTGTTGCCGGGCGCGGCCTGGCAGAACACCTGCGCGAACGGACCCGTCGTGCAGTTAGCTGCCGTGTACACGCGCACCGACCCGGCGGCCGTGCCGGTCAGGGTCAGCGTACGGGTGGTGGCAGTGGCCACGAAGGTGAACCACACGTCCTTGGGCGCAGCGGCCGGCGAGCAAGCGGGCAGGTTGATGCCGTTCTGGAGGCTAGTGGTGGCGTTCACGTTCGAAGACGTGATGCTCGTGTTGCCCAGGGTGAGGGCGCCGCAGGGCTCGTCGTTGGGCAGCTGCGTGGTGAAGGTGGCGGTGGTGGTCGTGTTGGGCGAGGTGCCTACGGTGCACACCGGCTGCACGCTAACCGTGTAGGGGGTCGACGAAATCAGGTTGTTCAGCGTGATGGGCGAGGCCGAGGCCGTAACCGTCTGAGCCGTGCCGCCGGTGGGCGTGTAAGTCACAACATAGCTGTTGTTGCCCACGCCGGGCGTGAAGTTCAGCGTAGCCGAAGTAGCCGTCACGTTGGTCACCGTCAGGTTGGTTACCGCCGTGCAGGTGGGCGGGGCCAGGCACGAAATGGCAGCCTCGAAGCCGCTTTGCACCACCGAGCCGTCGGTGTGGAACACTAGCGTGAGCTGGCCCGTGGTATTGCTGGCCGAGGCCTGCACCGTGCCAGGGCTGTTGGTGCCCTTGTACTCGCCGATGAGCGTGGCCGAAGCCGTGGGGCCGTCGTAGATGCGCAGGTAGTCGCAGCAGCTTTCCGTCGAGAACGACGAGAAGGTGAGCACCACTTTCGAGCCGTTGGCGGGCGTGAGCACGCTGGTCAGGTCTTCGCTGTTGGAGTAGTTGCCCGTCGGTCCACCCGAGTCAAAGATGCTGCCCGAGCAGGCGGTCACGTTGGTGCCGATGAGGTAGGCCTGGTTGCCGGTGGCGTAGTTGCCGGTCGAGCAGCCGTTGCCGGCCGGGGTGGTCACGCAAATGGGGCCCGAGAAAGCATTGGGCGGCACCGAAAGGGTAATCTGAGTGGCGGAGTTGACGGTGAACGTCGTCACCGGGGTGCCGCCGAGGGTTACGGCCGTAGCACCGGCAAAGCCCGTGCCCGTCAGCACCACGCTAGTGCCGGCCGGGCCGCTGGTGGGCGTGAAGCTCGTCACCGTCGGTGCAGGCACCGTGAAGTTGGTGCTGCTGGCCACCGTCACGCCGTTGGTCACGCGGATGGGGCCCGTAGCAGCGCCGGTGGGCACCACAGCCGTAATCTGGGTAGCCGAGATGACGTTGAACGTCGTGGCCGGCACGTTGTTAAAGCTCACGCCCGTGGCGCCGGTGAAGCCCGTGCCCGTGATGGTCACGCTTGTGCCTACCGCCCCACTCGTGGGCGTGAAGCTGGTAATGGTGGGCAAAATGGTGAAACAAGACACCGTGGCTTCAAAGCCGCTCGCTACCACCGAGCCGTCGGAGTGGAACACCAGTGTGAGCTGGCCCGTGGCGTTGGTGGCAAATACGCTGCCGGGGCCAGTGGTGCCTTTATACTCGCCGATGAGCGGAGCCGAGGCCGTGGGCCCGTCGTAGATGCGCAGGTAGTCGCAGCAGCTTTCGGTGGCAAACGACGTGAAGTTGAGCGCTACCCGAGAGCCAGCCGTACCGGGGGTGAGCACAGTGGTCAGGTCTTCGCTGTTGGCGTAGTTGCCCGTGGGGCCACCCGAGTCGTAGATGGTGCCCGTGCACGTCGTTTGGTTGGTGCCGATGAGGTAACCTTGGGTGCCGGTGTTGTAGCTGCCGGTCGAGCAGTTCGTGCCGCCGGGCGTAGTGACGCAAATGGGACCGGAGAAGGCACCGGCAGGAACCGTGAGGGTAAGCTGCGTGGCCGAGTTAACGGTAAAAGTCGGCACAGCCGTGCCGCCAAGGGTAACGGCCGTAGCCCCGGTGAAGCCGGTGCCCGTTACCACCACGCTGGTGCCAGCGGGGCCGCTGGTGGGCGTGAAGCTGGTGATGGTGGGCGCCTGCAGCGTGAAGTTGGTGGAGCTGGAAGCCGTTAGCGAATTGACCGTCACGCGGATGGGCCCCGTGGTGGAGCCGGCGGGTACCACGGCCGTAATCTGGGTGGCTGAGTTTACCACGAAGGAAGTGGCGGCAATGTTGTTGAAGCTGACGGCCGAAGCGCCCGTGAAGCCCGTGCCCGTGATGACCACGCTCGTGCCCACGGCCCCGTTAGCGGGCGTGAAGCTGGTGATGCTGGGCACGTTCGTCAGGCACGAAATGGCGGCCTCGAAGCCGCTTTGCACCACCGAGCCATCGGAGTGGAACACCAGCGTGAGCTGGCCGGTGCTGTTGCTGGCGTACACCGTGCCGGGGCTGGTGGCGCCTTTATACTCGCCAATGAGCGGAGCCGAAGCCGTGGGGCCGTCGTAGATGCGCAGGTAGTCGCAGCAGTTCTCGGTGGCAAACGATGCAAAGGTGAGCGACACCTTCGAGCCGGCCGTGCCCGGCGTGAGCACGCTGGTCAGGTCTTCGTTATTGGAGTAATTGCCGCTGGCGCCGCCCGAGTCGTAGATGGTGCCGGCGCAGGCGGTTTGGTTGGTACCGATGAGGTAGGTCTGTGCCCACGCTTTTGGCGCCATCAGAAGCAGCACCAATAACAGAGAAAGCTGCCACCGGCGCGAAGCCGATGTGACAAATGGGGGATTGTTTGGTACGAGGTGTTGCATGTTATGAAAGAATAAGGGCGAAGAATGAAAGAAGTGTTTAGCGACCTGCGCATTGAAAGCCGCTGGGGCATGCAAAAAGCTTATCCACTAATAGCGTCGGTTGGTAGCGCAGTGCCTCGCAAACAACCAAGAGGACTAAGCATAAAAAGGCGGTGTGGCCCTTTTAACCAGCCCGACGCATTGCCATTAAGAGGCTGGAAAAAGCTGACAGTCGCCAGCTTTTTCCAACCTCTTAATGGCATTCGCCTCTTTATTCGAGGACTACCTTGCGGGTGAGCACCTGCTCGCCGCTGGTAACGCGCAGGGTGTACACGCCGGCGGCCAGGCCGCGGGTGGCCAGCGTCTGCTCGGCGGCGGTGCTCAGGGCCTGAGCGCGCACGGTTTGGCCGAGGGCGTTGAGCAGGGTAGCTTGGCCGGCGTGGGCCAGGCCGCTCAGGCGCAGGGTGAGCTGGCCGGTGTTGCTCGGGTTGGGATACACCACCAGTGCCTCCGTGTCAGCTTGGGCACGGGCGCCCAGCGGACGGCCCGAAGCGCACAGAACGAACGAGCTGGAGCTGGGCGCGGGCTGCGTAGCCGTCGAAGGATATACCCGTACGTAGTACGTGTTGCCGTTCGTTAGGCCGGTAATCGTGCTGGCAGTGGTGCCCTGCGCGGCCGTGGCCGCGCAGAAGATGCTGGTAGAAGTGGCACAGGCACCCGAGCGCACGTTCATAATGCCGTCAAACGACGGAGCGAAGGTTATAATCTGCGAAGAACCCGTGGCCACGAACGAATACCATACGTCGTAGGCGTTGGTGGCCGCGCAGCCCGTGCCCGACGTCGGGGGCAGGCTTTGTGCTGCCGCCAGCACCGTTCCAAGCACCGGCGAGGTGCACGTGTTGCCCACGCTCAGGGCGATGGCGCCCGTGCATTCGTCGTTGGCCGGCACCGCCGGGCCCGTGGTCACGCACAGCGTGAAGGTGCTGTTGGCTGCCGTCGGTGCCGTGCTGCCCGAGGGGTACACCCGTACGTAGTACGTTTGGCCGTTCGTCAATCCCCCAACGTTGCTGGTGGCCGTGGACCCTGCCGAAGCCGAAGTGCAGAAAATGCTGGTAGCGGAGGTGCAGTTGCCCGCGCGCACGTCCAGCACGCCGGCAAATTGCGGAGTGAAGGTGATGGTTTGCGTCCTGCCGTTGGCCACAAACGAGTACCATACGTCGTTGGCAGTAGTGGCCGTGCAGTTGGAAGTGGGCGCGGTGCTCTGCGTAGCGCCAAACACGGTGCCGTTGGTAGGCGTGGTGCACGTGTTGGCCACGGGAAGGGCCACGGCCTGGGCGCAGTTGTCGTTGGTAGCCGGGTTGGGATTAGTAGTGAAGGAGCCCACGCTGGAGAAGCTACTGTTGCCGGTTGCGCCGCCGCAGTTCTGCACCACGTAGAACTGGTAGGTGGTTTGCGCGGTCAGGCCATTGATGATATAGGGTGAAGAGGGCGTCGTTACCGTCGTGTAGAAGTTGGTGCTGGTGCTGGCTTGCGCCGGGTTGAAGCCCGCCGGTCCATAATATATTGTGAACGGCCCCGAGGGAGTGTTGGTCGTGTTGAACTGAATAATGGCCGAGTTGGTAGTAGTGGCCGAGTTCTGAATGCGCGGCGTGGGGCACGCCGTGATGATGGGAGGCGTGAACGAGTATATCTGGCCGGTGGCCGGAAACGTCGAGATGTTGTCCGTTTCGGTGGTGGAGCTAGCCGCCGGCGAGGTGCTGGAGTTGCTCAACGACAGGTACGAGTTAGGACCCGAGCCGGCGCCCGACAAGCCTATGGAAGCCGTCACACCCGAAGCAAGGCTAGTCCCTTGGCTGTACACGAAGCGCACCACGTTGGTGCCTTCTACTAGTTGCACCTGCATCGAAAAAGACCCGGTCACGCTCAGGCGCGCCCAGTTGCGCCACTCAAACGTGAACACCCGGTTGGGCGCCGTACCGCTGGTGAGGTAGCTGGCCGTGCCATTGGTACCGGTGAGGTCGTCCCAGAAAGGAGCCACCCGGGGCCGCTCAGAGGCCGTGCCATTTTCCAAATCGTTGGTCAGGCTATTGGCGGTGGCGTTGGGGTTGAAGGTCAGCCAGCCGTTTGACGACACCTTGCAGGAAGTGTACGTGTTGCCGTCGAACACAAAGGAGAAGGGCAGCGGTATCGTCCCCGACAACGCATCATCACTCAGAATGGTGGTGACGGGTGTGCCGCCCGTGAGGGGCGTGTAGGTGCCGGTGCTGGGCGTAAAACTATACGTGTCGGCCGTTTGGGCCCGCAGAGCGCCGCCGTTGAGCAGCAGGGTTGCCAACAGCAGCAGCGCCCAGTTCAGGGGCCCGCGCTGTCGCGCATGTAAAGGTGTGTGCATGGGGTGAAGAGGGAAAAGGTTGAACAATACGGGTGGAGCAGGGTGGAAAATTAGCAAAACCAGCCTATCGAAAGGGCCCTGGTACATGCTTTTGGCAATGTAATGTAGAAAGAAAGCTCGGGCAGTTACAAAAAATCAACCGCATTTTAAGCCAAATGAAAACGGGCTGCCGAGCTGAAAAGGCAGTCAATTACATGCTTATGATGGTTTTTGCGCTATAAAAAACTTTATCAGGTTATTTATGAAACCCTTGTAAATCCGAAAGGCGCGTCGAAGCGCGACCAAGCATTGATGCACGTCTTTCAATATATAGGAGTGCGCTGTGCGAACGAATGGGAATCAGGGACGTGGCACCGGCATCACGTTGCAGATATGCGGGCCCGAGGAAGTTTTAAAACATGCAGGCAAAAGGAACTAAATAAATATCACGAATAAGTTCCATAATATCAAAATTTCGTCAAGTCTGGCCCGTAATTTGCTCTTGGTTTGAAGCCTTTGTGGGTACTTCTTGGCACTCCGTTTTTCCGCCTGTATCTTGGGCCGCTGATTCGACAGTACCCACCCCTGCTGCGTTTTTTACTTCACTTCACCCCTTTTCACCCATGAGAAAAATCTTACATTCCTTCACCATGCTGCTCTTTGCGTGTGGCCTGCTTATGGGCAGCGCGCAGGAAGCACGCGCTTCCCACTTGCTGGGCGGTGATATGACCTACGTGTCGCTGGGCAACAACCAGTACCGCGTGAAATTCCGCCTCTATCGCGACTGCTCCGGTATCACGCCCAGCGCTTTCACGCTGAGCTGCAAAAACGGAGGTTGCAGTGCCGCCGCTTCCGTAACCGCTCCCTTTGTGCAGCAAGGGGCTGTTGAAGCCGGTAACCCGTTCTGCGCCGCCGTATCGGCCGGGCCTTGCCAAGGCCCTGTTGGCCTTCCCAACTACGACGTGTATAACTACACGGCCACGGTGACCCTGACCCCTGGGCAGTGGATTCTGAGCACCGACCAAAACGCTCGTCCGGCCCTGGCCAACATCCAAGCCGGCGACCTGTACGTGGAAGCCACCCTCGACAACCGCAACCAGGGCAGCACGGCCGTGGCCAACAACTCGCCCCAGTTCGACCCGCAGGATATTCCGATTCAATATGCTTGCTGGAAGCAGCGCCAAACCATCACCTTCTCCTCGACCGAGGCCGACGGTGACTCCCTGGTGTACTCGCTGGCAGCTCCCTTGCAATCTTGCGGCACGCCCGCTACTTACAACACGATGCCCGGTAGCGGCGCAGTGCTGGCTCCCATCAACTGCCCCGGCGGTGGCCAAGGCTTCTTCAGCTTCCCGGGCATGCCCTCCAGCCTGTATAGCCCCACCAACCCCATTCGCCTCGGCCTCGACACGGTGGGCACTTGCCCCCTGCGGACCGGTGTAGCCCGCACGTTCAACTTCAACCAGCAGTCGCGCACCATCACCTTCACGCCTGGCTACTACGACCCGGCTGCCGGCGCTGCTGGTGGGGGCAACAAGTACCAGATTGCCGTGCTTATCACCGAGTATCGCCGCATCAACGGCGTGCGCCGCATTATCGGCACGGTGCGCCGCGAAGCCAACATCATCGTGATTGACTGCGGCAACAACAGCACCCCCAACCCCGTGCAGGCCAACGCCGTGACGACGAACTCGAACACGACGACGGTGAACACGACCGACACGACCCGCATCGACGTACGCAGCTGCAACTACTCGCGCGTGGAGCTCAACTTCACCGACCCCGACAACCTGCGTACCCCCAGCGCCGGCCAGCTGCTGACTGTGACGCTGCCCCCGAACATCAACACCGACCCCCGCTACTTGGATTCGGGCGACGTGGGTACCTTCAGCCTGAGCGGCAACGGCACCACCAACCCCAAGGGCGTGTTCTTCTTCCAGCCCTCGCCTACCACCGTGGGCCGCACCATCCTGTTGAGCTTCAAGATTGAAGACAACGCCTGCCCCATCAAGGGTGTGCAAAACCGGGTGCTGGTAATTCGCGTGCTGCGCGGCAACTTCGCCACGGCCGCTGCCACCATCGGCAGCCCCGGCATCGGCGCCCAAACGCCGGCTTCTATCTGCCCCGGCGGTTCGCTGACCATCCAAGGCAACGTGCTCCGTCCGGACTCCATCCGCCGCATTGCCAACAACACCACCGTGCTCCAGCCCTACTCCTTCCAGTGGAGCGTGGCTCCGGGCGGCAACGGCCTGCCGGCCGTGACGAACACCCAGAATATCTCCGTGAACCCCACCGTGACCACCCGCTACCTGCTGCGCATTACGCCGCAGCTGGGCTTTGCCCAAGGCTTGTGCGGCGACACGACGTCGGTGCTGGTGCGCGTGGTTCCCCAGCCCGTAGTAACGGCCACGGCTTCGCTGCCCACCGTTTGCCTAGGTTCGCCCGTTACTTTGACGGCTGCGGCTACCCGGCCGACCGGCACGGGGAGCAATCTGAACGATACTTATACCTATACGTGGACGGGTGCCGGTGTACCGGCAAACACTCGGGGCACCACATACACGGCGCGTCCCACCACGCTTGGGGTCAATACCTATACGGTAGCTGCCAACGGCGCTTCGCCCTATGGTTGCACGGCCACTGCCACGGTACAGGTACTAGTTGTACCTGTGATAACGACCAAGTTCATTACCGCCGACTCGGTGGGTACCAATGGTAAGTACACCAACAACCCGCCCATCACCTTCACCTTCACCAACCAAACCACTCCTGGCGTTGGCGTAGCAGGTGCTCCCACGGCTTATGCTTGGACGTATCAGCGCTTCAAGGACGTACAGGAGGCACCGGTAGGCGACCCGGCAGTAGCCTTCGGCGGCAACTCGGCTTCGCCTGGCCCGCTCAAGCTCACGGAGGCCGGCTACTACCGGGTGCGTCTGACCGTGACGGTGCCAGCCGCCTCAGCCAGCTGCAGCACGCTGTTTTCGGAGCGTATTGTCTTCGTGCCGGACTTGAAGGTGCCGAACATTATTACTCCCAACGGTGACAACCAGAACGACTACTTCCGTGTCTCGTCGGTTAATGTAACCAACAGCAAAATCGAGATTTACAACCGCTGGGGCCGTAAGGTGTACGAGCAGTCGAACTACGCCAATAACTGGGGCGGCGACAACCAACCCGCTGGCGTATACTACTACTTGCTGACCGACAGCAAAGGCGTTCAAACCAAAGGCTGGGTAGAAGTAGTGCGCTAAGCGCCTCCTGCTTACTCCACCAGAAAAAGGGTGCCGCGATTATCGCGGCACCCTTTTTTGCGTTTAGGCTTATGCAGAATAATGGTTACGGCTTGGCTGAGCTTCGCCTCACCGCGTTTAGGCTAAGTGGTGGCGCTCGTTTTTCACGGCGTTGTGAATGTCCCAAACCACTTCTTGGCGGAAAGGATGCAGGCGCACCGGGCACTCGGCCATGAGGCACAACGAACAAGCCGCAAAGGTGCAGGGGTCGGCGTGCACAAACATTTCTACATCTACTGCGAAACGCTCCTTGATGAGCTCCTCGATATCAAACAACTGGGAGTGCACTTCTTCCAGCGTGAAGTAGTAGGGCATCTGCATGTGGCAATCAATGTGCAGGTTGGCGCCGTAGCGCTGCACGCGCAGGTTGTGCACGTCAATCCACTGCTGGCGGCGCTGGGCTTGCAGCTCGGCAATGACGGCCGTGACGGTGGCCGTATCGGCCTCGTCCATCAGGCCCGAAACGGCGCGGCGCAGCATCCGCCAGCCGTTCACCAGGATGAAGCCACCCAGCAGCAGGGCTGCGCCCGTGTCGAAGCGCACCACGCCCGTGACGGCTACCAGCACCAGCGCCAGCGACGACACGATGGAGGTGAGGGCATCGATGTAGAGGTGCTGCCCGTCGCCCACCAGCGCTACCGATTTCAGTTGCTTGCCCGCGCGCACCAGCACCAGGCCTACACCCAGGTTCACGAAGGCTGTGCTGGCTAGCAGCGCCACGCCCCAATCGGGCCGGGCCACGGGCTGCGGGTGCAGCAGGCCCTGGGAAGCATGGTAGAGAATGAAGGCACCGGCCATAAAAATCAACCCGCCCTCAAAGCCAAGCGAGAGGTTTTCTATTTTGCCATGCCCGTAAGGATGGTTTTCGTCCTTGGGCAGGCCGGCCAGGTAGAGGCTATAAAGCGCAAACCCGCTGGTGAAGACGTTGATGATGCTCTCGAGCGCGTCGGTGAGCACCGCCTGCGAGCGGGTGAGGTGGTAGGCGTAGAACTTGATGGCCACCAGCCCTACGCTCACCAGAAGGGAAAGCAGGCCGAGGCGGCGTTTGGTTTGCGAAGAAGTCATGCGAACGGGATTTCAGCGCAAAGGTCGGGCGGCGGGCGGCAACCAATCGGGCGGAATGTTTCGTCACAACAACGCCAGCAGTTGTGGGGCGCAACGTCAGGGCCCAGGAGATTTTAAATCAATGCGCGCTCACGGCGAAACCTTTTGGGGAGAAAACAGTATTTAAGGCGGTCGAAATGAATTTTTAGATAAGTCTAAATTTTATAGATTTGTATTGAAACAATTATTCAACGTGCCTCCTTCTACTCTTACCGAAACGCCCCCCCAAGCCGAAACGGGCTGGCGACACCCGCGCCGCAGCAATTCGCTGAGCGAGGTGTACGCCAGCATCCGGGTGCCGGGCGCCAATGCCTCGTTCTGGCGCAAGCTGTTCGCCTTCTGGGGGCCCGGCCTGATGGTGGCCGTCGGCTACATGGACCCCGGCAACTGGGCCACCGACCTGGCCGGCGGCTCCAAGTACGGCTATACGCTGCTGTCGGTGGTGCTGATTTCTAACTTGTTTGCCATGCTGCTGCAGCATCTGGCGGCCAAGCTCGGCATTGTGACGGGCCGCGACCTGGCCCAAGCCTGCCGCGACCATTACTCAAGGCCCATCAGCTTGATGTTGTGGTTTTTGTGCGAAATCGCCATTGCCGCCTGCGACTTGGCCGAGGTCATTGGCTCAGCCATTGCCCTGAACCTCTTGTTTGGTTTGCCGCTGGCCTGGGGCGTGGTGCTGACCACGCTGGATGTGCTGGTAGTGCTGTTTTTTCAAAATAAGGGCTTCCGCATCATCGAAAGCATTGTGGCGGGGCTGATGGTGCTGATTTTCGGCTGCTTCGTGTACGAACTCATCGTGTCGCGGCCCGATTGGGTGGCGCTGGCCCACGGGCTGGTGCCGCAGCGCGCGGTCGTGACCACGCCGGGCATGCTCTACGTGGCCATTGGCATCCTGGGCGCCACGGTGATGCCGCACAACCTCTACCTGCACTCCAGCATTGTGCAAACGCGGCAGATTGAGCAGACAGAGGCCGGCAAGCGCATGGCCATCAAGTTTGCCACCATCGACTCGACGGTGGCGCTGTTCCTAGCCTTTTTCATCAACGCGGCCATTCTGGTGCTGGCGGCGGCGGCTTTCCATCACAACGGCATGTTGGAGGTGGCCAAAATCCAGGATGCCTACAAGCTGCTGGCGCCGGTGCTGGGCGCGGGCGCGGCCAGCGTGCTGTTTGCGGTGGCCCTGCTGGCATCAGGGCAGAACTCAACCCTGACCGGCACGCTGGCGGGCCAGATTGTGATGGAAGGCTTCCTCGATTTCAAGCTGCGGCCCTGGGTGCGGCGGCTCATCACGCGCCTGGTGGCCGTGGTGCCGGCCCTGGTGGTGGCCCTTATCTATGGCGAAAGTGGGACGGAAAAACTATTGGTTTTCAGCCAGGTCATTCTCTCGATGCAGCTCAGCTTTGCGGTGGTGCCGTTGGTGCTGTTTACCAGCAGCCGGGCCAAGATGGGCGTGTTTGTGAACCGGCCGATAGTGCGTGTGCTGGCCTGGTCGGTGTCGGCCGTCATCATTGCCCTGAACGGCTACTTGCTCTGGGAAACGGCGTTAGGGGAGGGGTAGAGTTTTGCATAGCCGAACGGCGTAGAGGCGCGTCAAGCGCCATCCTGCGTCGTTCGGGCGGCGCTGGTTGAAGCTGCACCCTTAAACATTCATACATAATTATTAACCTGCGTATGAAGTCTCTCCTACTCGTGCTGCTGTGGCTGCTGCCGGGCGGCCTGCTGGCTCAAACGGGCACGGTCGCGGGCACGGTGCGCGACGAGCAGCAGCGGCCGGTGCCCTACGCCAGCGTGGCTGTGCCTGCTGCGGGCCTGGGTGCCACGGCCGATGCAAACGGCACTTTCACCATTGCCAACGTACCTCCCGGCGCGGTTCGGGTGCTGGCCAGTGCAGTGGGCTATACGGCTGTGAGTCGCAACTTAACTCTGAGGCCGGGCGAAACTCTGAGCCTGCCGCTGACCCTGGCCGCCGCGCCCGCCGCCCTGGCCGACGTGGTGGTGACGGGTGTGAGCCGGGCCACCGAAATCCGGCGCAGCCCCGTGCCCATTGCCACCCTGGGCCGCCGCGAAATCAGCCTCAACGCCAATACCAACGTCATCGACGCGGCCGTGCGCGGCATTCCGGGCCTGAGCGCCGTGACGACGGGCCCCAATGTGTCGAAGCCCTTCATCCGGGGGCTGGGCTACAACCGCGTGCTAACGCTTTACAACGGCTTGCGCCAGGAGGGCCAGCAGTGGGGCGACGAACACGGCGTGGAGGTAGACGGCTACGACATCGAGCGCGTGGAAGTGGTGAAAGGCCCCGCCAGCCTGCTCTACGGCTCCGATGCCGTGGCGGGCGTGGTGAACCTACTGCCTGCCCTGCCCAGCGGACCCGAAGGCCGGTTGCGCGGCGAGGCGCTGGCCGAATACCAGTCGAACAACGGCCTAGTAGGCAATTCGCTGGGGCTTAACTATCAAAAAAATGGCTTCCAAACCAGCTTTCGGGCCAGCCACCGTCTGGCGCGCGACTACCGTAACAGTGTGGATGGGCTGGTGTATAACACTGGCTTTCGCGAACTGACGCTCACGGGCATGGCGGGCGTGCGCAAAGCCTGGGGCAGCTCGCACTGGTACCTCACGCTCTACGACAACCAGCAGGAAATTCCCGACGGCAGCCGCGACTCGCTCAGCCGTTGTTTCACGCGGCAGGTGGCAGAGAGCGGGCTCGATGACGTGAAGAACCGGCCCTTGGTGACTGATGAGGAACTGCGCAGCTACGCCATTGGCCCGCTGCACCAGCGCATCCGGCACTACCGTGTGTTCAGCAAAACGCAGGTGGCGCTGGGCGGGGGCGAGCTGCACCTGCTGTTGGGTGCCCAGCAAAACCAGCGTGAGGAATTTAACCACCCCACGGCGCCCGCCCAGCCGGGCCTGGCTCTGCGCCTGAGCACCTTTACCTACGACGTGCGCTACCATTTGCCCGAGTGGCAAGGGCTGGAAGTGAGCGTGGGCAGCAACGGCATGGGCCAGCTCAACCGTCACCTCAACGCCACCGACTTCCCCATTCCCAATTACAATCTGCTGGACGCGGGGGGCTTCGTGCTGCTGAAAAAGCCCTTGGGCAAGCTGGAAGTCAGCGGCGGGCTGCGCTACGACACGCGGCTGGTGAACTGGGCCGACTTCTACGTGGCGCCCAACCCGGCTACGGGGTTTGACCAGGCCGCCGGCCCGGCGCAACCCGATGCGGTGCTGCAGTTTCCGGCGTTTCGGCGGCGCTACCAAGGATGGTCGGCCAGCTTGGGGGCGAGCTACGTGGCTACCGAGCAGCTGACGCTGCGCGCCAACCTGGCCCGCGGCTACCGCGCCCCCAACATCCCCGAAATCGGCTCCAACGGCCTCGACCCCGGCGCCCACATCGTGTACCTCGGCAACCGGGGCTTCGAGCCTGAGTTCAGCTGGCAGCAGGATGTGGGCGTGCTCTGGCACCAGTCCGAAGTGGATGCGTCGGTGGAGCTGTTTCACAACTATGTGCAGAACTTCATCTACCAGGCCCGCCTGCAGGACGCCAGCGGCCAGCCGGTCGTCATCGTGCCCGGCAATGTCACATACCAATTCCAGCAGGCTGCTGCCCGCCTCTACGGCCTCGAAGCCAGCCTAAACTGGCGCCCGGCAGCCCTGCCCTGGCTGGCCTGGAGCAGCAGCGCGGCCTACGTGAGTGGCGAAAGCGCCCAAACTAATTTGCCCGACCATCAGATAGAAGCCGCCCGCTACCTGCCCCTGATTCCGCCCCTGCGCGGCCGCACCGAGCTGCGGGCCACCGCGCCAGCCCGTGCCGGCCGCTTCACCGGCACCTATGGCCGCGTCACGCTGGACGGCAGCGCCCGCCAAAACCGCTTCTACGCCCTCGACAACACCGAAACGGCCACGCCGGGCTACGTGCTGCTGGGCCTGGGCGCAGGCACCACCTACACCAATCGCGACGGGCGGGCCGTGGCCCAATTCATTGTGCAGGTCGATAACCTCTTCGACACCGCTTACCAGGCCCATCTTAACCGGCTGAAGTACTTCGAATACTACGCCGGTACGCCCAACGGCCGCAGTGGCATTTATAATCCGGGGCGCAACGTGGGGGTGAAGGTGCTGGTGCCGTTTTAGTAGCCCTTCAGACCGTTGGGCTTGGGCTGCTATATAGGATTTGGGCAACGTTACCGTATCTGATTTTCTGCGTACAGGGCGCCATGAAGCACTTTTTTCTATCCTTGCTACTCTTGCCTGCGTTCGGTTGGGCACAGGCCCCGGCCAAAACTTCCCCTTACGACTCGGCCCATTTCAGCTGGCGCAAACCCGTGCCGCGCAACCGCCTGCGCGAGCTGCAGCCCGACCGGCCCGGCGTGACCGAAAGCCCGTTCACGGTAGATGCCGGCCATTTCCAGCTTGAAATGGACGCCCTGCGCCTCATCAACAGCGGCTCGGGCAACGATGATAAAAACCGCGAGCTGCACCTGGCCTACTCCATGCTGAAATTGGGCCTCAGCCGCCGCACCGACGTGCAACTGGAAGTGCCCCTCTACAGTGTGGCCAAGCAACGAACTTCGGACGCCGACGACTGGCAGGAGCGCCACTCCGGCTTTGGCGACTTGACCCTGCGCCTGAAGCACAACTTTATAGGCGACGACCAATTGGGCAAATTTGCCATGTCGGTCATTGGCTACGTACGGCTGCCCACTGGTGGCAATGTAGGCGATGGTGCCACCGAATACGGTGTGGTGCTGCCCATTGACGTCGAGCTGAGCGACAAAGCCAACCTCGAAGCCCAACTCGAAACCGACCTGAACTACGACCGTGAAACCGAACAGCGCTATGTGCGCCTGGTGCCCTCAGTGGCTCTCGAGTACGATTTCACAGAGAAGGTGGGGCTTGTGACCGAAGCCGTGGCCATGTGGAACACGGAGCAGCGCCGCTGGCAGCCCTCCGCCAACATCGCCCCCATTTTCAAGCTCACGCCCAACCTGCAGCTCGACCTCGGCACCCATCTGGCCCTGAGCCGCCTGACCGACCACGAATACTTTGTGGGCCTCACCTTCCGCCGGTAAACCCGCATAATTGTCTGTCATCCTGAGCGCAGCGAAGGACCTTGTCACGCTAGAAAACTCTGACGTGACAAGGTCCTTCGCTGCGCTCAGGATGACAGAGACTTTCTCGGTTCTTCCTCCGTACCTTTGCCCTGCTTTGGTGCCAACCCCCCAATCGTGGGGCGCGGCTGAAAAGGGAATCCGGTTCGAAGCCGGAGCTGTCCCCGCAACTGTACGCTTCACATCGGAGCGGGCCACAATGCCACTGTTTGTTGCTTGAATAGCAAGCAATAAAATGGGAAGGCGGCCCGCTCGGCGGAGCAAGCCAGGAGACCTGCCCGAGCATTCACAGGTTCAGCATTCGCGGAGGACGGATGGAGAAAGAGAACAGCGGCCACCTTCGGGCGGCCAGATTACCCCTGTTTTTCGGCCTCGGTCTGACGGTAGCTGGCTGCTAATGGCAGCTGGTTGGCGCCGGATTTTGAATCGAATTTTCTTGACTGAGAATTTGATTCTGCTGCGTTTTATTTCCCTCCATCCAGTTCCGCTACGGCGAGTGGTGCTGCTGTGCCTGCTCGCCGGCACCGCCCGCGCCCAGACGGCCCCGCCCGATTCGGCCCGCCTCAGCCAGCGGCAGCACCGGCTGGGCGAGGTGCAGGTGCGTGCCGTGGGCCCCGAGCGGTTTGCTGTGGGCAGCACCCGCTTGGAGCTCGATTCGGCCACGCTGGCGCAGTACCGCGGCGGCAACCTAGCCGACGTGCTGCAGGCCCGTACCCCATTGGCCCTCAAATACTACGGTCCTGGCCAATTGGCCACCATTGCCCTGCGCGGCACCTCGGCCCAGCACACCGCCGTGCTCTGGAACGGGCTGAACATCATGCTGCCCACGCTGGGCCAGAACGACTTCTCGCTGCTGACCGTGGGCGCCAGCACCAGCGTGGCTATTCAGCCCGGCCCGGCGGCTGCCCTCTACGGCAGCGGGGCAGTGGGCGGCGCCGTGCTGCTCAATGCGGCCCCCGACTGGCGCCCCGGCCTGCGCGGTAGCGTGCAGGCCGATGCCGGCAGCTTTGGCCTGGCCGGCGGCAGCGTGGAGGCCCGCGCCGCCAGCTCCAACGTGGCCGTGCGCGTGGCCGCCAGCTACCGCGAAGCCCAAAACAATTACACCTACCTGCTGCAGGAAGCCCGAGGCCCCGTGCGCTATACCCTGCAAAACGCCGCCCTGCGCCACCAATGGAGCATAAGCCCCGACGTGGCCTGGCGCCTGGGCCAGGCCGGCGAGCTAACCGCCGCTGCCTGGCTGACCGATGTGGACCGTGAAATTCAGTCCGGCGTCAACATCATCGGCACGCAGGCCCGCGAGCGCGACCAAAGCCGCCGCTTCACGCTGGGCTACCGCCACGTGGGTGCACGCCAGCAGTGGGCCGTGCGCGGCGCGTGGTTTGAAGACATCCTCAACTACCGCGACGGCGGCGCCCCCAGCAACTCCCGCGTGCGCACCACCCAGGCCCAGGCCGAGCGCACCACGGCCCTGGGCGCGCGGGGCAGCCTGCGCCTGGGCGCCGAGGCCCAGCACTTCGCGGCGCAGGTAGATGGCTACGGTACCGCCGAAATCGGCGAGAACCGCGCTGCTGCCTTTGCCTTGCTGCGCTACGACCCCCGCCCGGCCCTGCGCCTCTCGGCCAACCTGCGCCAGGCGGTGCTACCCGCCGGCCTGGCCCCGCTCACACCCACGCTAGGGCTGGAATGGGACCTGCTGGCCGTGCCCGATTCGGCGCAGGCGCTAACGCTAAAAGCCAGCGCCGCCCGCAGCTACCGCGCCCCCACCCTAAACGAGCGGTACTGGCTGCCGGGCGGCAACCCCGAGCTGCGCCCCGAATCGGGCGTGGGCTACGAGGGCGGCCTGCGCCACCGCCGCGCCTGGGGCCGCCGCTGGACGCTGGAAAGCGAGCTGACGGCCTTCCGGCAGGACGTGGATGACTGGGTGCAGTGGCTGCCCGAATCCAGCACTGGCATCTGGAGCCCGCGCAACCTGCGCCGGGTGCGCAGTCAGGGCCTGGAAGCCAACACTGCCCTGCGCCTGCGCCAAGGCCGCTACACGGGCCGGGTGCAGGTGGCCTACCACTACACCGACACCCGCAAAACCCAGGGCTCGGCGGCCGACTCCGACCCGGTGGGCGTGCAATTGGCCTATGTGCCCCCGCACCAGGCCAGTTTCGGCGCCGACCAGCAGTGGCGCGGCTGGCAGCTGAGCACAACGTTGGTTTTCACCAGCTACCGCTTCACCAATGCCTCGGGCACCGATTTTTTGCCCGGCACCCGTCTGCTGAGCGCCACGCTGGGGCGTACCATTCAGGGGCCGGCCCACACCAGCCTTCTTGTGCTGCTGCAAGCTTCCAATTTGCTCAACCAAGCCTACTTCAGCTACCCCGGCCGGCCGGCGCCGCCGCGCGCCATCGGCGCCAGCCTGCGCCTGGGCTGGCGCTAGCCGCGGGAAGCTTCACCATTTCTTAAACTTTTTATCAATTCCTGACCGGTTTTACCGGCGTGTTTTTACATGAAAAAAGAAATTTTGCCCTTCCTGGCTGGCCTGGCCCTGCTGGCCGCCTGCGACCCCAAAAAAGAAGAAACCCCCGCGCCCACGCCGCCCGCCACCTATGGCGTGTACATCCTGAGCGAAGGTCAGTTTGGGGTTGGCGATGGCGCCGTGAGCGTATTCAACAAAGCCAATAAGGCCCTGACGGTGGACGCATTTGGGAGCGCCAACAATGGCAGCCGCCTCGGCGACGTGGTGCAAAGCATGGGCGTGCAGGGCAGCCGCGGCTACGTTGTGGTCAATGCCTCCAACAAGATTGAAGTGGTGAACCTGACCGATTTCAAGTCGGTGGCCACCATCAGCGGGCTTTCGCAGCCGCGCTATTTCGCGGCGGGCTCAAGCGGGCGCGGCTACGTCACGGAGTGGCGCGGGCCTTACACTGGCTACCTGCCCGGCGTGCTCAGCATTCTGAACCTGGCCACCAACACCGTGGCCAGCCGGGTGACGGTGGGCCGCAACCCCGAGCAGCTGTTGGTGCTGGGCGGCAAAATTTACGTGCCCAACAGCCTCGACAATACCGTTTCCGTCATCGACGAAGCTACCGGCACCCTGGCCTCCACCATCACCGTGGCCGACGGGCCCAGCAGCATGGTGGCCGACAAAGACGGCAACCTGTGGGTGCTGTGCAGCGGCTTCGTGAGCTACCTGAGCGTGCCCCCCTACACCCTCACCCGCGTATCGAACGGGACCCTCGTGCGCTTCAACCCCGGCAACCCTACCGCCCAACTCAAGCTGAACTTCCCCGGCACGGCCAGCCCGGGCAAGCTGCGCATCAACGCGGCCAAAGACCAACTGTATTACGGCTTTGGCGGGGCTGAGTACCAGCTGAGCACCGCGGCCACGGCCTTGCCCAGGGCACCCTTTATTCGGCGCAACTTCTCGGGCTTCGACATCGACCCGCGCGACAATTCCATTTTCGGCGCCGTTTCGCCCAGCTACAGCAGCAACGGCCGCTTCATTCGCTACCAGGCTACCGGTGCCCCCATCGATTCGTTTGAAGTGAAAGTGGGCCCGAACGGCTTCGTGTTTTACTAAGCCCTGAACCTGTGAGGGGACGATGATACGTAATGGCACCGAAGCGTTAGCTATTAATGCCTTGCCTTACCGCTCATTGCTCGGGGCGCCATCCTGAATTTCCACCTTTCTACCTGCAAAAAAGGAAAAGGCCCGCACCTAGGTGCGGGCCTTTTTATTTGTGGTAACTCCACAGGGTTAGTCGGCAATGCCGTCGTGGTTGCGGTCGGTGGCGTTTTCGGCGGCTTTGTAGAGCTCTTTGCCGGTGGGGCGATGGGCGGTGTCGCGGGCGAGGCCGGCGGTGGCCGAGTCGCCGCCAGCCACGCCATCTTGCGGGGCGGCGGGGCCTTTTTTGGTGTAGCCGCGCTCCACGTTGGTGTCGCCTTCTTTGGTGCCCGAGCTGCAGGCGCTAAAGGTGGCGGTGAGGGCGCAGGCCACGGCGAGGGGGCGGAGGAAGGATTTCAGAAGCATGAAAGCGTGAAGGTGAAGGCGTGAGAAATGAGCGATGCCGCAAGGTAAAGAAATAACCTCCCGCGGCGCAACCCGAACCAGGGCGGCCGGATACGGTTGTAGCGGTGGGCGCGGCCCTGGGGTTGCACCCGGCGCGGCCCGGCGCCTCCATTCACTCCGTTTGTTCCTGATGTCCAGTTCCCTTATTTCGCCCGTTGCCGTTCCGCAGCCTGCCTACACCTACGCCGAGTTCCGGGCCCTGGTGGCCACGCTGGCCGCCGAGCGCCGCACCACCGGCCCCGAGCAGACGCCCGGCCTCATTCGCTACACCGACCAAAACCAGGCCCACCTCGACCGTGCCCACGCTGTGCCACTGCTGCCGGAGCTGGTGGAGAAGCTCGCCAACCTGCCCCGGCCCGAGCAGTGGCTGGTACTGGCCGAAGCCTGGTGCGGCGACACCGCCCACACCCTGCCCATCCTGGCGCACTTGGCCGAGGTGAGCGCCGGCCGTGTGACGCTGCACGTGCTGCTGCGCTCCGACCACCCCGCCCTGATGGCCGCCCACCAGACCAATGGCGGCAACAGCATTCCCAAGCTCGTGCGGCGCGACGCGGCCACCGGCACCGACCTCGGCGACTGGGGCCCGCGCCCGGCGGCGGCGCAGGAATTGGCTCACCGGTTGCACGCCGATAAATCGTTGCATGTCAATCAAATAATTAAAGAAATGAACGCCTGGTACGAGGCCGACAACGGCGCAGCTTTGCAGCACGAGTTGCTGGCTGCGCTGGGCTAAGTCATTGGCTTCAATAAATTTTCGCTTATTTTCACCGCCTCTTTGCCCATTGTTTATGTTGCTTCCGTTGCGCCGTCGCCTCCAAAAACACGTTGCCGCCTGGCCCTGGCGGCGCGTGGGCGTGCTGGCCGGCGTGAGCTTCGTGCTGGCCCTGACGCTGGTCGGTTACTTGTTCGGCACGGGGGACCATTTTTTCAGTCGACTTTTTTTTGCCTTTCTCGTATTCGTCTGGCTGCTGGCCGTCACGTTCCTGGCCGTGGTGCCATTCGTGACCTGGGCCACCGGGCACTGGTTCGGACGCGGGTGGGCCGAAGTTTCCACTCCGGCGCCTCGCCCGCGCCGGACTTCTGCCGGTTCTGCAGCGGCGCGTTCTCATTCCTCACCGGCCCCCTCGCGGCGGCCAGAAACACGTTAACGACCTTGAAAACCAACCTACTGCATATCAAAAACATGGTGTGCCCCCGGTGCGTGGAGGCAGTGCAAAACCTATTGGAGCGCGCCGGCTACCGGCCCAAAGCCGTGAGCCTGGGCGTGGCCGAGCTCGACGAAACCACCCCCGCCGACCCTGAAGCCCTGGCTCCGCTGCTGCACGCCGCCGGCTTCGAGCTGCTGCGCGGCCGGGCCGAGCAGCTCACCGAGCAAATCAAAGCTACTCTGGCCGAGTACCTGGAGCACCTGCGCACGGCGCGCTCGCCGCTCACCACCTCGGCCTTCCTCACCGACCGGTTTGCGGCCACCTACTCGCACCTGAGCAAGGTGTTTTCGCGCACCGCCCACCTCACCATCGAGAAATACCTCATCCGCCTCAAAATAGAGCGCGTGAAGGAGTTGCTCAGCTATGGCGAGCTGACCCTGAACCAGATAGCCGACCAGATGCGCTACAGCTCGGGCCAGCACCTGAGCAACCAGTTCCGCCAAGTGACGGGCTATTCCGTAAGCGAGTTCCGCCGCCTGATGCTGCCCGAGCGCATGTCGCTTGATGCGCTGGCGTAAGGGGGCATCTGTCATTGCGAGGGCGAAGCCCGTGGCAACCGAAGGTCAGCGTAGCTAATCCGTCCTGTCAAAACCCGACACGCTCTTACTCCAGAAAGCCCCGGTACCACTACGGCACCGGGGCTTTCCTATTGGGCTTTGTCACAATATTAGGTTGGGTCGCTGAGAACAGGACGGATTGCTTCGTCGTGCCTCCTCGCAATGACAGGCGTTATGCCGCGTAGCTTTTGCAAGCCTCCACACAGGCGCGGCAGGCTTCGGCGCATTGCTTGCAGTGGTCGTGCTGGTGCTTAGCGCACTCATCATGGCATTTCTGGCAAATCTCGATGCACTCCTTGAGCACATGCTGGGCATGGTCAGAGCCGCGGGCGATGAAGGCGGAGGTGAGGCGACAGATGTCGGCGCAGTCGCGGTCGAGGCGGATGCAAGCGACCTGCATGTGAATATCTTCTTCATCGAGGCAGGCGTCGGCGCACAGCTCGCAAGCTGCAATGCAGCGGCTCAGGGCGTCTAGAACGGTTTGGTTGTTTTGGCGGGCGCGGGGCGCGGCAGCGGGCATTTGCATGGCAAGAATGTTAGGTGAACAACTGTAAACAACTAGCTGATTCTACGCAGAAAACCGCTATAGGAAGGTGTAGAATTTACGCTCGTGGCTTACACAATTCGGTGCCAGCCCGGGTGCTGTACGTTTTCGGCAAAATGCTGCCTTAACCCAAGGCCTAGATTTCGGGTATTAGCGGCATGAAGCATTGTTTTCTCAATCGGCTAGCCGTGCCGTCTGTGGCGGGCATTGTCGCGGCGGCGCTACTTACCGCCGCGCCAGGCCGGGCGGCCTTGGCGCAGGACCATAATCACATGGACATGAACATGCCCATGCCGCCCAAACCAAAGCCAGCGAAGCCCCGCCCGGTTGCGCCCAAGCCGGCTGGCCCCAGGGCCGCCCGACCCGCCGCAAAACCGGCTTCGCCAGGCACGCCGGCCACTTCTACGCCGGCCGATACCAGCCACCACGCGGCCCCCATGCACTCGATGGAAGGCATGCCCATGGACCCGGCCAAGCCTGCCCAAACCGCCCATCCGGCCCCGCCACACGAGCACACCCCCGGCATGGACATGTCGGGGGCCGGGCACGACATGGGCAGCATGGCCATGGCCCACGACAGCGCTATGCACATGGACGGCATGAGCCACTCGCTCTCGCGCAACCTGCCCATGAGCCGCAACGGTTCGGGCACCAGCTGGCACCCTGATGCCACGCCCATGTACATGTGGATGCAGCACAAGGGCCCCTGGATGCTGATGTACCATGCCGCCGCTTATGGCCGCTACACCAGCCAGAACTTCAACAACAACGGCAAGCGCGGCCACGCCAACGCCATCGACGGGCCAAACTGGGGCATGGCCATGGCTCAGCGCACCATCGGCGCGCGGGGCCTGCTGAACCTGAGCTTAATGGTCAGCCTCGACCCACTGACGGAAACCAACGGCGGCTACCCACTGCTGTTCCAGACCGGCGAAAGCTACCAGGGCCGGCCGCTCATCGACAAGCAACACCCGCACGACCTGATTTCGGGGCTAACGGCCAGCTATACGCACGCCATCAATGAAGATGTAGACGTGAGCCTCTACATGGGCTACCCGGGCGAGCCGGCCATCGGGCCGGTGGCTTTCATGCACCGCATCTCGGCCATGCCCAACCCCGACGCGCCCCTCTCGCACCACTGGACCGATGCCACGCACATCACCTTTGGGGTGGCCACGCTGGGCGTGCGCTACAAGCAGTTCAAGCTGGAAGGCAGCAACTTCACGGGCCGCGAGCCCGACCAGTACCGCTACGATTTTGACAAGCCGCGCGCCGATTCCTGGGCCGGCCGCCTCAACTGGAACCCCAGCCGCAGCCTGGCCCTGCAGGTGAGCCGCGCCTTCATTAAAAGCCCCGAAGACCTGCACCCCGACGAAAACGTGACGCGCACCACCGCTTCGGTGCTGCACAGCCGCACTTGGGGCGAGCGACGCTACTTGGCCTCGGCTCTGGTGTGGGGCTTGAATGAACACGGCGACGGCCACCACGGCGAGCACGCGGTGCTGGCCGAAACCAACCTTACGCTGGGCCGGCCCACGTTCTACGGGCGCTACGAGTTTGTGCAGAAGGACAGCGAAGAGCTGAATTTTTACGCCACCGGCCTCTATGATGGCCTGGATGCTAAGGTGTTCAACATCCATGCTCTCACGCTGGGCAGCAGTTACCGGCTGGCCAGCCTGGGCGGCCCACGCGGGCCGGAGCTGAGCTTGGGCGGGCAAATCACGGGCTACTTTATTCCCGAAAGCCTGCAGAATGACCGTTACGGCATCGCTTATGTGGGGCCCGGCTACGGCAAGCTGCCGCTTTCGGCCTCGGTATATCTGCGCCTCACGGCCCCGTGGATGAGCATGAAGGGGATGGGCAGCTCGGGCATGGGTGGCATGAAGATGTAAGCCGGCGCCGTGCCGACCTTTGCCGGGAAATGAACCCCGGCGCCCCTTGCCGGGTTAGATGCCACTGTGCCTACTGCTTCGCCCCGCATCCTGCTGCTCACGCCGCCGCTCACGCAGCTCAACACCCCGTACCCGGCCACGGCCTATATCAAAGGCTTTCTGGGCGGGCGCGGCTACGCCGTGACGCAGGCCGACATGGGCCTGCAGCTAGTGCTGCGCCTGTTTTCGGAAGCAGGCTTGAAACGCGTATTTGAGGAAATTGAGGCCGGAAATTTCGACCTGAGCGACAACGCCCGGCGCATGCTGCGGCTGCAACGCCGCTACCTGGCCACCATCGGTCCGGTCATCCGGTTTCTGCAGAACAAGGACCTCACGCTGGCCCCGCGCATCTGCCACGGCCGCTTCCTGCCCGAAGCCAGCCGCTTTGATAACGTGGCCGACCTTGAAACCGCCTTCGGCAGTATGGGCCTCACCGACCAGGCCCGCCACTTGGCCACGCTCTATCTCGAAGACCTGGCCGACCTCATCAAGGAAACCGTGGGCCCGCACTTCGGCTTCTCACGCTACGCCGAGAAGCTGGCCCTTTCGGCCACCTCCTTCGAGCCCCTGCACCGCGAACTGGAAGCGGCCCCCAACCTGCTGGACCGCATGCTGCTGGAGGAACTGGAGCCGCTGCTGGCGCGCGTGCAGCCCGATGTGGTGGGCTTCACCGTGCCCTTCCCCGGCAACCTCTACGGGGCCCTGCGGCTGGCCAAGCACATCAAGCACCTTAGCCCTGCCACCGTGACCGTGATGGGCGGCGGCTACCCCAACACCGAGCTGCGCACCATTCAGGAGCCCCGCTTTTTCGACTACATCGACTACCTGACGCTGGACGATGGCGAGGGCCCCTGGCTGCGGCTGCTGGAGTATCTGGGCGGATTGAACGAGCAAAAAGGACGTCATGCAGAGCGCAGCGAAGCATCTCGCGTGCCGCTACTAACCAATGAATCGCCTAAAAATAGCAACGACGCAGGCGAGATGCTTCGCTTCACTCTGCATGACCGCCAGGAAGTGAGCGAGGCAGAGGACGAAGTGCACTGCGACCTGCAGACCGTCCTCTACAGCCCGCCCACCCGCGACCAGCTGCAGCGCACCTTCCTCCGCAATGAGCAGGGCCAGATTGAGTACATCAACCACCCACACCCCGATGTACCGCACCCCGAGGTGGGCACGCCCGACTACTCCGACCTGCCCCTGACGGAGTACCTCTCGGTGCTGGAAGTGCTCAACCCCATGCACCGCCTCTGGAGCGACGGCCGCTGGAACAAGCTCACCGTGGCCCACGGCTGCTACTGGAAACGCTGCTCGTTTTGTGACGTGACGCTGGATTACATCAGTAGGTACGAAACCGCGCCCAGCACCCTGCTGGTGGATAGAATCGAGCAGATTATTCAGCAAACCGGCCAGACCGGCTTTCACTTCGTGGACGAGGCCGCGCCACCTCTGGCCCTGCGCGACCTGGCCATCGAGCTACTCAAGCGCCGCGTGCCCATCACCTGGTGGGGTAACATTCGCTTCGAAAAAACCTTCTCGGCCGACCTGTGCCGCCTGCTGGCTGCCTCGGGCTGCATTGCCGTGAGCGGCGGGCTGGAGGTGGCGTCGGACCGGTTACTGGCGCTTATGGAAAAGGGCGTCACCATTGCGCAGGTGGCCCGCGTCACGGAGGGTTTCACCCAGGCCGGCATCATGGTGCACGCCTATTTGATGTATGGCTTTCCTACCCAAACCGCGCAGGAAACCATCGACAGCCTCGAAGTGGTGCGCCAGCTCTTTGCCGCCGGTGTGGTGCAAAGCGGCTACTGGCATCGCTTTTCCATGACGGCGCACTCGCCTGTGGGCAAAAACCCGGCGAAGTACCAGGTGCAAGCCATCGGCCCCGAGCCCGCCGGCTTCGCTTGGAACGACCTTTGGCACGACGACCCCCTGGGCACCGACCACGAAGCCTTCGGCCCCGGCCTGGCCAAAAGCCTTTATAACTACCTGCACGGCGTGGCTCTCGACGAGCCGCTGGCCCGTTGGTTCGATTTCAAAACGCCACGCCCCACCACGCCGCGGCACCTCGTGCAGCAGGCCCTGCAGGCTCCCGAAAAGCCCGATTTTGCCCGCCAGAACCAGCGCCTATTTTGGCTCGGCAATGCCCCTGAAATCCGCCTCGAAGCCGGCAAAAAGACCCCCCGCGCCGTGCTCACCTGCTACGAGCAGGCCGAGGATTTTGAGGTGAAAACCACCGAAGCCGCTGGCCGTTGGCTGCACCAGCTGCTCACCCAGCTCAGCCACGATTACGATACCAAAGTATTGTTGAAAGACGCGGCGGCTGGCTTTCCTAAAACAGAGGGCTCGTTTGAGGCTTTTCTACAAACCCCGGCCTGGCAGCTTTTGCGCGAAAAGGGCTTGCTGCTCTTGTAAGCGGCTGGCCGGTCTTGGTTTCATTAGCCCTGACCGCTACTGTTGCCGCAGCCATTCCAGAACTTCTGCTGGCACACCTGGGGCAAGTTGGGGGCCCAGGTCCCCGGCCACCAGCAAATTGGTTCCGGCCTGGCGATAGGTGCGCACCGTGGCTCCACGCCGCCCACCCACAGCGTTGCGGAGCGTGGCGGCTTGCGTGGTAGCACTGGCCCCGCCATGTAAGCTCAGTAGGGGTACCTTCCGGTCTTTTAATTCCCGAATGGCGGCCCGGGTGACCGGGTCAACAACTAGATTCTGGGCAATGAGGTAAGCTGCACGCGGCCCACCCGGCGCGGCTAGGGCCTGCGCCAGCGCTGCCGCGCGCGGCCCGGCGGCCCAGAGGCCCACGTGGGCTGTATCGGCTCCCGGCGTGTTGTGTAGCAGGCGCAAGGCCTTTTGCAGGCGGGGCGTTTCGGTTTCGGGC
Organism: Hymenobacter properus; assembly: GCF_015694735.1. Classification (GTDB taxonomy): domain Bacteria; phylum Bacteroidota; class Bacteroidia; order Cytophagales; family Hymenobacteraceae; genus Hymenobacter; species Hymenobacter properus. Next base: position 1,114,541 of record NZ_JADQDP010000003.1, read on the forward strand.
GTGGCCGAATGGGCCATGGGCAGCACCAAGACGATAACGCCCTCGCGGGCCAGCGCATCGGCCCACAGCGGCGCGGCCACCGCCGTGGCCGAATCGGGCAGCAAGGCCAACACCGGACCCAGGGTGCTCACATCGGCTGGGGCAAAAAGCCAGGCTGAGCCATTGCCCTGCGGCACTTCCTCCACATGGTAGGTGCTGGGCGAAGGGCTACCGCGCTTGAGCAGCACGGTCGTCGCCTTGGCCGAGTCGACTTCCAGCGTGCCCCGCCAAAAATCACCCTCTGCCGTGAGCGTCAGGCGTTGGCCGGGCCGGGCCGGGCGCGTGAGGCGGAGTTGCTTGTCGCCGAAAACAACCGTATCGGCCACGAAGCTGAGCCCGGGCGCCGTCGGTACGGTTAGTTCGGCTTCGTAGTGGCCCGGGCTGGGATGGCGGATGTCAAGGGCCGCGCGCACATCGGGCCGGCCGGCTTGGGCCAGGCTGCCTTCGTAATGCCCCACGGGCGGGGGCGTGGGGTTGCTGGCGGCGTCGTGCTGCGGTTGGCAGGCCGCCGCGGCCAGTAGGGCCAGCGCCGTCCTCAGACCGGTGGCACGTCCCTTCAACAATCGCAGCAAAGCGGGTATAGGCATTCCCAAAAGTAGGTGGTTTAGCGCCCCGCCAGCCCTTTGCGCAAAATCAGGTCGGTTTGTACGTCTTGCCCCAGCCGGAACTCGTGCTGCCCAATCTCGCGGAAGCCAAAGCGCTGATAAAAGGCCCGCGCTTTGTCGTTTTTCTCCCACACGCCCAGCACCACGGCGGTGCAGTGCAGTTGCTCGGCCAGGGCCAGAATGCCGCGCATCAAGGCTGCCCCCAGGCCAGTGCCCTGCCAATCGTCGCGCACGTAGAGGCGCTCAATTTCGAGGCGGCCAGCCGGGTTCTGCCCTTCGGCCAGCCCTATGGCTGAATTGTCGCGCAGCTTGGCATAGCCCACCAGCTCAGCCTGCATGTGGGCCAGCAGGAAGGTGTTTTCGCGGTCCTGCAGCTCGGCCAGTTGAATGTCCGGGCCGAAGTTCTCGGCCAGGTACGCGGCCATATCGGCGGCCGTGTTGGTGGCAGCGAAGGTGTCTTGGAACGTTTGGCGGCCCAGGTCGGCGAGTTGGGCGGCGGTGGCGGCGTTGGCCTTGGCCAACGAAATGCGCAGGGGAGATGACATGGGGCAAAGGTCGGTCCGCGGCGGCCGATTTACAGTATCTCTTCGGTATCGGGGTCGCGGCGCGACAAATCATCGCCGCGCCGCATGCGCCGGCCTAGGCGCATGAGCAGTCCGCTGGCCAGCAGCCCCACCAAGTATACCGATAGCATGGCGTATGAACTCTGGTAGGTCGTGTTCCAGCTCATCACCGTCACGTATACTTTCAGCAGCATGCCGAGGCCCAGCAGCCCGCCGCTCAGCATGAGCAGGAAGCCAACCAGGCGGCGCGTAGCAGGGGGGAGGGGAGCAGAAGCCATGTTCCCCCGTCATACGCGGCGGCCGGAGCCGGGGTTAGCGGCCGTTGCAAATCCGGTTCTTTGGCGTAATTTCGGCCCACCAAGTCACCCCGCGGGAGTAGCTCAGTTGGTAGAGCATCAGCTTCCCAAGCTGAGGGTCGCGAGTTCGAGCCTCGTTTCCCGCTCATTCAGAAACAGCCATTTAGCTTCGTTGCTAGGTGGCTGTTTTGGTTTTGGATTATACTATGGGTTATGCAAGTGTTCTGATAAAGTCTCTTGGTGCGGTTCGCTGCTTAAGCCCCACATGGAGTTGTCTAAGTGCAGGCGCTTTGCAGCATATCAAGTCGACAAAACGAGATGGCTCTGTGACTTCCTTTCTTCAGAAGCACGAGGCCCAGAAAGTCGAAACCTGTTATGCATCTGCGCAAGGAACGAGGGGGACGCGGTCTGTAGCGCGGCAAGGTCGAGGCAAATGACCGTTTGCGTGAACTCGAGAGCAGGACTACTAGCGATACGAACATTTCGACTTACAAGTCTTTTTTCAGACCTTGCTCCTGCTTCCCCGTTTTACTCCTTATGCACTCGTTTGGCAGCGTGCTCTTCATCGCCATCTTCTGGTGGGTATTGCCGATGCCCGTTCAAGCGCAGTCCGGTCGTCTTTTCCAATCGCCGCGTTCACCACTGCCACCAGTGGTTGCTGCCATTGCTCCCCACGGTTCGGGGATACCTGATACCAGCCAGATTCGTAGCTACCTGGCCCATGGCATGGCGGTGCGACACAGCAACCTTGATAGTTCACTCTATTACAACCAGCAGGCCCTGCGCTTGGCCCGCCGCTTAGGATTCAAAACAGGCGAGGCCCGGGCCCAGGTGGCCGTCGCCAATGACCTCTACAACGCTGGGAAATTCGTAGCCGCCGGGCAGGCCTACGAAGCGGCGGTGTGGCTGGCGCAGCGCACCCGCCTGTGCGACGTGGCAGGCAAAGCGTACAACGGCATGGGGCTGGTGGGGCAAGCGCTGGGCAACGTGCAGGGGGCCATTGCTTACTTCAACAAGGCCCGCCAGGTATACGCGGCTTGCCTGCCCATCCATCCGCGCAATGAAGCGCTGCTGCTGACCAACATCGGCAACACCTACATCCAAAGCGGACAATTTGCCGAGGCCGAAAAGCCGCTCCGGCAAGCCATGGCCGGGGTTACGGCCGCAGTAGATGCGCCCACTGTTCTCAACTTACTCGACTTGGTGGGCCTATTACAACAGCACCAGCAGCACCTTGACTCGGCCGTGGTGACGTGGCAACGCGAACTGGCGCTGGCCAACCAAGTGGGCAACCGCCGGGCCCAGAGCTACGCTACCGCCAACCTTTCCACCGCCTGCCTGCAGCGTGGCCAGCCGGACGCCGCCCTGGCCTACGCCCAGCAAGCCATGCGGCTGGCTCGCCAACTCGGCAATCAGTCCCAGATTACCGACAACACCCTGGTGCTGGCCCGCGCCCTGCACGCCACGCGCCGACCCGGCGCTTTCGATACCCTGAGCCGCTACGTTGGGATGCTGAATGCCTTGGTGGGACAGACCAGCGCCGAGGCCGTGGCCCAGGCCCAGGCCCGTTTCAATGTCGAAGGCCAGCAGGCGCGGATTCGGGCCTTGGAGCAGCAGCGGCGCATTGCCGAACTCGAGAATGCGCACCGCACCGCGCGCAACCGCTTGCTGCTCGGCGGGGCGGTGCTGGCAAGCCTGCTGTTGGGGCTGGCGGGGCTGAACTTCCACCGCCGCCGGCAGCAGCGGCGCGAGGAGAAGCTGCGCAGCCAGCTGGCCGCCGACTTGCACGACGACGTGGGCACGTTGCTCAGCCAGATTGCCTTGCAAACCGACCTGCTGCAGGAGGGTCTGGCTCCGCCCGATGCGCAGCAAGGCTACTTGGCCGAAGTGGCCGACAACAGCCGCATGGCCGTGCGCCAGCTCAACGACGTGGTGTGGAACCTGGACGCGCACAACGACACCGTGCCCAACCTGCTCGACCGCCTGCGCGACTACGCCCACGACGTGCTGGTGCCCACCGGCCGCGACGTGCGCTTCGAAACGGACGTGCCGTGGGAAAACCCGCAGCTGCCTGCGCCCGTGCGCCGCCATCTTTATTTTATTTACAAAGAGGCGCTGCACAACATTTTAAAGCACGCGCCGGCGTCGGCTACCGTCACCGTGGGGCTGCACCGCCGGGGCCCACACTTGGTGTTGGAAGTTGTGAACGACGGCCCGGTTTCGTCGGCTGTGGCTCCGGAGCGCAACTCGGGGCACGGGTTGCGCAACATGCAGACCCGGGCGCAGGCCATGGGCGGCAGCGCCACGGCGACCGCGCGCGAGGGCGCGTTTGCCGTGCGCGTGCAGGTGCCGGTGCGCTGGTAACGGGGGGCTGTTGTCGCATCAAAATGCGCTAGTGGCCCGCGGCACGGGCCGGTACCTTTGCCCCATGCTCAGCACCGTGCCCCTCGCCATCATCGAAGACCAGCCTTCCATTCGGCAGACCTACGCTACCTACCTCTGCGCCCAACCCGAGTTTGACTGTGTGCTGGTGGTGGGCTCGGTGGAAGAGTTTCTGGCGGAGTTGCCCAGTGCCACCCGTCCGCCGCGACTGGTGCTGAGCGACATCGGGCTGCCCGGCCTCTCGGGCATTGAAGGCGTGTCGCGCATCAAGCGGGTGCTGCCCAAGGCCGACGTGGTGCTCATCACCGTGTACAGCGACGCCGAGCGGCTGTTTCAGGCTCTGTGCGCCGGGGCTGTGGGCTACCTGGTGAAAACCACGTTGCTGCGCGACGTGAAAACGGCCCTGCTGGAGGTGCTCGACGGCGGCTCGCCCATGTCGCCGGCCATTGCCCGGCACGTGGTGCGGCACTTCCAGCCCGCGCCTTCCCTCACCGAGGTCCTCACGCCGCGCGAAATGCAACTGGTGCAGGCCATTGAGGAAGGCCTGAGCTACCGCTTGGTGGCCGAGCGCATGAGCATTTCCATCAACACTGTGCGCACCTTCATCCGGCGCGTGTACGAAAAGCTGGAAATCAGTTCTCGAACTGAACTGCTGGCCCGCCACCGCGCGGGCCGGGTCTGACGCGTCGGCCGGAGCTGAAGAGAGCGAGTGAAAAGTAGTTTGGATGTCGCATAAAAATGTGACAAATCAAGATTAGAAAGGACGGGATATTTGTGACGCTGGCGGGCTTGCTGCCAGCTCGCTAGTTTCCGCTGCCCTAAAAACACCTGTCGCCTGCTTTTTCGCCGCCTAGCTTAGGCTTTGCGGTTGCTTGGACATCAGTAAGTATTTCTTGCCTTAGCACCTCAGTATTGTAAAGAGCCACCGTCAATGCGGTGTATCTTTATATGTGCAAAATAAATAATTATATGAAAAAAATCATACTGCTCTGGCTAGTCATGCTGCTGGGATTAAGCCCGGACACTTGGGCTCAGCGGGCTACCATCCGAAGCCAGTCGTTTGAACTTAACGAGGCGGTCAATTACTCGTCGAACACATTCGACCTACGCGGCTCGGGCGTGACGCTGGCTAGCAACCAGTACTTTACCATTACCTCTACGAATCCGCCGCAGAATCCTGCTGACCCTACAAATTATTCTTTCGGCTCCTCTGCCGACCCTGTTGCCATTAAAAACAGCGCTGGGACGGCGAACTACGCGGGCCGGTTCTGGATTGCGGAAGGGGTGCGTTGCACCAGCAATACCGGCACTACCTGCGGACGTGACCCGGGCAACGTAACGCTGACGTCTTTCGACGCGCGTGGGTACGACAACATTGAGGTAACGGTGTCGCTGGCCGACCCGCGTGGCCAGGGGTCGTTTACTGCCGCCGGCAACCCCACTACCCCGTCAGCTGGCTCATTCAACGCCGCCGACAAAATTGAAATTCAATATTCCGTTGACGGTGGCGCCAATTACATCACCATCGGGCGGTTCTCGGGCAATAATAACAACGGCTCCTTTGGCTTCATGGAGTTGGATGAAGACCTGGACGGAGACGTCAACGATGAGGTTAAGCCTACGCTTAACTATAAGATGACCGATTACACCTTTGGTAATAGTGCCTTTGCAACCATTCCTAGCTCCCCGGCTTCGCTCATGGTTCGGGTAGTGGTAGATGAACGCGGCGCTTCCGAGGAATTGGCGTTTGATAACATCCGCGTCACGGGCATTCCCACTTCGGTGCAGCCGCCAACCCTGAGCGATGCGCAGACTGCGACCATCAACTACAACGAAGGCGACCCGGCCACGCAGATTACCAGCACCATTGCCGCCGGTAGCGCAACGGGCCTCACCGGCGCGACGGTGACCATCGTCAGCAATGTACTCTCGAGCAATGATGAACTGACATTCAGCCCCATTACCGGGGTTATCAGCGGGTCGTATCTCAACGGTGTTTTGAACCTTACGGGCAATGCCTCGGCTGCCCAGTACCAAACGGTGCTGCAATCGGTGCGCTACCGCAACAGCAATAGCGCTACGGCCAGGGGGGGCAATCGGGCAATACAGTTTGTGGTGCGCAACGGCACTTCCACCAGTACTACGGTGACCCGCAATGTTCTAGTAAAAGCCCTGTTAAGCGGCCCGGCTACGCTGCCGTACACGCAAGACTTCACCAACGACGAGGAGGGTACCCGCTATGCCTCAAACTCGTTTGTAGGTAGCAACGGCTTCGCTTTTACCCGCACCAACGCTACCCCCTTTCCCAATACCACGGGGGGCCTCACGTTCACCAACATCAGCAACGGGTACTACTGGTACGGGGTGAATACCAACGCCATCCTGCAAAACCCAGAGCGAGTCGGACGGCTGGAAACCCAGCAGGTAGACGCGACCGCCTTCAGCAACCTGAGGTTTTCCATCCGGCTTGGAGCCGAGTCGGGCAGCAGTGCGGCCTGGCAGAACACCGACTCGTTCAAGATGTACTACCGCACGGGCGGCAGCAGCGGCGCCTGGAAGTTGTTTGGCTCGTTCCGCGGCAACACCACCAGCATCAACGGCAACGCTGAACTGAAGCAGGACCGGACGCAGGACCTCGCCAACCTGCCCACGCTCCCCGCCGGCACGGCCACGCTGACTCCTGCGCTGACCAACTTCAACTTTGACATTCCGGCCGACGCAAACGGGCAATTGGTAGACTTTAAGTTGGAGCTGATTGCCGACGATACCCAGGCCGAGTTTGCCTTCGACCTGCTTCAGGTAACGGGCACGCCGACCACCACGGTCAATTCCATCGTGCGGGCCAGCGCCAACCCCACAAACGCCGCCGCTGTGAACTACACGGTGACGTTTGGGGCGCCGGTAACGGGCCTGACGGCGGCCAATTTCTCCCCGCTGGCCACCACCGGCACCACGAGCGGCACCGTGGGCACGCCGGTAGTCGGCGCGGGCAATACCTGGACAGTACCAGTGACCGGGATTACGGGCAGCGGCACGCTCACCTTAAGCTTAACCAACGACACCAACCTCTCGGTCGATATCACCACCGCGCTACCGTTTGCGGGCGAAACCTACACCATCGACAGGGTGGCCCCGACGGTGAGCAGCAGCAACCGCCAGAACCCGGCGGCCAACCCCACCGCGGCCACCGCGCTCACGTACCGCGTGACCTTTAGTGAAGCCGTGACGGGCATAACCACCAGCAGCTTTGCGTTCACGACCACCGGCGGCGTCACCGGCACCATTTTCAGCGCGGCCTCGGTGAGCGGCAGCAATGGCACGCAGTACGACGTGACGGTGACCGGCGTGAACGGCAACGGCACCGGGCGCCTCGACGTGAAAAGCAGCGGCACGGGCATTACCGACGCGGTGGGCAACGCCCTGAGCGGCGGCTTCATCGGCGGCCAGACTTACACCATCAACCAGAACGTCACCGTCGTCTCGGTGACGCGCCTGGACCTTTCGCCCACGGCCATGTCCCAGGTGAACTACCGGGTGGTGTTCTCGGGAAGCGTGGCGGGCTTGACGACCGGCAACTTCACGCCCACCGTGACTAGCGGGAGCATCAGCGGCGCTACGGTGGTCAGCGTAAGCGGCTCGGGCACGACCTACACGGTGGTGGTAAACACGGGCAGCAGCACCAGCACCAGTACCCTGCGTCTGGACGTGGCCAACAGCACGGGCGCCTCCCCCTCGATAACGAACGTGCCCTACACGGCGGGCGAACAGTATACCATCACCAAGAGCTTCGCGGCCCAGCCGCAGCTCACCATCGTGGGCACGGGCGGCACGGGCGGGGACGTGACGGCATTCGTAGACGTGGTGCAGGTACTCAGCGGCGGCGCGCCCTTCGCCAACGCGCTGCAGAACGGCAGCTTTGAGACCCACAACACCTTGGGCAGCGGCAACGGCACCTACGGCTACAACCCCACCGGAGCGAATTGGACCTTTAACAGCCAGTCGGGCATTGCCAACGGCGGCAGCGCCTTCAACCCGGTGCTCCCCATTCCCAACGGGGTGGCCGTGGGCGTGGTGCAGGGCCTGGGCCAGCTACAGCAAAACCTGGCTCTGCCCACGGGCAGCGGCTACCAGGTAAGCTTCCAAACTAGCCAACGCAACTGCTGCAACTCGTCGTACAACCAGGCGCTGAACGTGTTGCTCGACGGCGTGTTTATCGGCACCATTCAGCCCGCGAATAACAACGCGTATTTTACCTTCACCTCGGCCTCCTTTGCCGTGACGGCCCCGGCCCTGACGGCGACGCTCAGTTCCTCGGCGGGCGCCAGCGGCAGCACCACGGGCACCACCCCGATTCCTTTCACCGTGACCTTCTCGGCGGCCGTAACCGGTTTCGCGGCCGCGGACGTGAGCGTGACCAACGGCACAATCACGGGCGGCACCGTCAGCGGCTCGGGCACGACGTACACCTTTACTGTGACGCCCGTCGCCAACGGCTTGGTCACGGTGAGCGTGCCGGCCAACGCCGCCGCCGACGCCAACAACACCGGCAACACCGCCGCCAGCCCCTACAGCTTCACCTACGCCCAGCCCGTGACGGCGGCCCCGGTGCTGACGGCCCCGGCCGACGGTGGTTTTGTAAACACCACCACGCCGTTTTACACCGGCACGGCTCCGGCCAACAGCACCATCCGGGTGTACGTGGACGGCGCGCTTCTCTCGAATACCACCACGGCCTCGGCCAGCGGCACCTGGACGCTGACCCAGCCCACGGCGCTTGCATCAGGCAGCCACACGGTGCGGGCCACCGCCCAGAGCAGCGGCGCGGTTGTGAGTGCCTCCTCCACCACCAATACCTTCACCGTGGATACGGTGGCGCCCGTGGTGTTGCTTAGCTCACCTGCCGGGGGCAGTGGCGGCACCACCCATGCCACGCCTATTCCCTTCGAGGTGTATACCAATGAGGCCGTAACCGGTTCGGCGAGCAACATTATCGTGACCAATGGCGTGGTGACCAGCGGGCCGACCGGCAGCGGCTTTGGCCCCTACTCGTTCACGGTGACGCCCACCACCCCCGGCACAGTGACGACGGTGACGCTGGTGGCCGGGGCGTTCCGCGACCGGGCCGGCAACCCGAGTGCGGCCGCGGCGCCGTACTCGCTCACCTACGTGGCGGGGTACACGGCCACTCCCGTGCTCGTTACGCCAGGCTCCCTGGCTGACCTCTACGCCCCCCACACGTTCACCGGGACGGCCCCGGCCGGCAGCACCGTGACCGTTTACGTCACGCCCGCTGCCGGCGGCACGCTCCGAAACCTGGGCACCACCACAGCTACGAGCAGCGGCACCTTCAGCTTTACGCCTAGTTCCCCGCTGGCCACCGGCGATTACAACGCCTACGTCACGGCCCAGAGCAGTGGCTTGCTGGTCAGTTCCAACAGCAACACCAATCGGTTCACGGCCATCAACCAAGCCGTGTACGCCGGCAACACCACCGTGCAGGCCAGCACCGACCCCGTCATCCAGGGCAGCGTCGACCAAGTGATTCTGCGCGTCGCCATCAGCATCACCGGGGGCTCCAACATCCTCGACCCCCGGCTGACCTTGCAATCGTTCACGTTCACGACCGGCGGCACCACCTCGCCCGCCGACATCACGGCCGCTCGCCTGTACTATGGCAACGCTTCCTCCTTCAACCCGTTGTTTGGGGCAATTGGCGCGGTTTCGAACCCCAACGGCAGCATTACCATCGGGCTTAGCAGCAGCTCGGCCACCAATCTGGGGCCCGGCACGTATTACTACTATTTGACGTACAACGTGGCCTCTACGGCCACAGCCGGCAACGTGCTCGACGCCACCTTAAGCAGCGTGACCATAAGCGGGCAAACCTACGCGGCCACCGTTCCGGACCCGGCGGGCGCCCGCCCCATTGTGCAAGCGAGCCGGGTGGCGGGCACGGCGCTGCGTTTCGCCGGCGGCAGCACGCCCGGCTACGTGGCCTTCGGCACGGCCGCAGGGGCGCAGCTGAGCGGCATCTACACGCAAATGGCGTGGATTAAGCCGGCCATTGGCACGGGCAGTGCCACGTATTACGTGCTGGGCAACGGCACCGGCACCACGGCCGCCGCTTACCTCTCCGTAACCGGCGACGGCCGCCTCGGGGCCGGCTTCGGCACGGGCAGCGGCACGGTGCTGGCGCAAACGGGGGCAAACGTAGTGACACCGAATCAATGGCACCACATTGCCGCGACCAAAGACGCGGCCACCCTGCGGGTGTACCTGGACGGGGAACTGGTGACCAGCACCGCCTCCAATTTTGGCGCCAGCGGCACCCGCGTCAGCTTCGTGGGCAGTGCGGGCACCACCGGCGCCAACTTTTTCCCCGGCGACATCGACGAGGTGAGCCAGTGGCAGCGGCCGCTGAGCCAGTCGGAAATCCGCCAGCTTCGCCACCTCACGCTGCGCGGCTCGGAGCAAGACCTGGTGTCGTACCTGCAGTTCAACGAAAACGGCACCACGGCCACCGACTTCGTCAGCAGTTCGGTGGGCACGCTCACGGGCGCCACGCGCCCCAGCAGTACCGCCCCGGTGGGCTTTGGCACCAGCAGTTTGTTGTCGGTAACGGGGGCGGGCAACTACACCTTCCCCGGTACCAATGCGGCCATCAACTTCAGCACGGCCGGCGGCACGCCCTACGACGTGGTGGTAAGCCGCCTCGGCGGTCTGCCCTTGGGCACCCAGCCCAGTGCCCCGGGCCTGAAGAAAATATACACCCCGGCCTATTGGATAGTGGACCGCTACAGCACGAGTGCCTTCGCCGCCAACATCACTTACACGCTCAGCGCCACCGATATTACTCCCACCGACGCTGCTGCTTTTGCCACCACGCTGCGGCTGTTCAAGCGCGGCAGCAACGAGGACGGGCCGTTTGAAGTGATTGCGGCCAATGCGGCCAATGCCGCTGCCGGCACGGTGACGTTCCCGGTCAATTCCTTCGGCCAGACGGTGATTGGCACGCTGGGCTCCTCACCGCTGCCCGTGGAGCTGGTCCAGTTCACGGCCGAGCCCGACGGCTCCGTCGCCCTGCTGCGCTGGACCACGGCCTCGGAACGCAACAGCGACCATTTTGCCGTGGAGGTTTCGACCGACGGCAGACAGTTCAGCCAAGTAGGTACCGTGGCTAGCCCAGGCGCCACCTCGCAACGCACGAACTACGAGTTCCGGGACCCGAAGCTCCTCGCTTACGGCAGCCCACTGGTTTATTACCGGCTGCGCCAGATAGACCGCGACGGCACGTTCGCCTACTCGGCCGTGCGCACCGTGGCCGTGTCGGCGGCATCGACCGGGCTGGCCCTGTTTCCCAACCCCACCAGCCGGGCCGCCACACTCACCGGCGCGGCACCGGGCTCGGCTGTCTCGGTGTTCGACGCCGTGGGCCGGCTGGTGCTGAGCCTCCCGGCTGATGCCGCCGGCACGGCCGTGCTGGCCTTGCCCGACGGCCTGACCACCGGCGTGTACGTGGTGCGCGTGGGCAATAAGGCCCTGCGCCTGACGGTGGAGTAAAGCAGCCCTGGTTGCCAAGCAGCCGTCCACGTTACAAAACGCAAACGACCACAAGTCCTTCTTTTACCGGTGGAGGGTTTTGTGGTCGTTTGCTGTAACGAATACGGGTCTGCGGCTAGTACTAGCAGCTTCGAAGGCTACGTTAGGTTAAATTGAAATCCTCGTTATTGCATTCGGACCATTTCGCTGAACGATTCGCCCTGAAACGGTTGGCGCCACGAAGTTGGCGCCGCGCGGCCGGGCGTTATCTTGCACCCGTTCCACTGGCCACGCGTTCGTTCATGCGCCACTCCACAGCACGGGCCCTGGCCTGCGGGCTCCTGGGGGCCCTGCGGTTCGGCCCTGCCGCCGCACAGAAGCCCGCACAGGGCCCCGCGCCGGGGCACGGGGTCAGCGCATACCAGGCCGCCTGCACTCTGCCGCCCCGCCTCTCGGCGCTCGACTCGGCCAACGGCTTCCACGGCTTCGCTTTCGGCACGCGCCTGGTCGACTGGCCCGCGCCGCTGGCGGGCCTGGGCCTGCGCGCGGCCCGCGGGGGCCAGCTCACGGCTTGGCTGCCGGGCGAGCCGGTGGTCATCGGGGGCCTGATCCTGCGCGGGCTGCGGCTGGGCTTTTGCGACGGGCGCTTGGCCCGGCTCACCTTCGCCCCCACCAGCGAGGCCTACGCCCCGGAGATGCTGCGCGTGCTGCGGGCACTCTACGGGCCCGAACAGCCCGCCGGCTTCGGCCGGGTGCAGTGGCGGGGGCAGCGCGTCACCCTGGTCTACGAGCTGCTCTTCGCCCCCACCGGCCGGGCCCGCGGGTCCGGCACCCCCGAACAAGGGCAAGTGAGCTTGCTCGGCAACGCCTGGCAACCCGACGCCCCAGAACCGCCACGCACGGACCGCTAGGAACCCCGCGCTGAAATACTACCCTTTTGGTATACGCTTGATTGCTTGGCGGCTGCTTTGTACCGGTGCCCCTGCCGGTGCTATCTTGGCCGATGCAAAACCCGCCATGAACATCGCCGCCATGAAACGGGCCTGTGGCCCACCGCTGTGCCTGTTCGCGTGTGCGGCCATCTCCCTGGCGTGTGGGTGCCGGTGGTTCGACACCGAAGCGCAACTGCAGCAACTGTACGCGCAATCCGACGCCGTCTTGGTGGGGCAAGCCGTCGCGGCCCTTGGCCCGCGGGACGCGCGCCGGAGCCCCCGCTTTTTGGGCGACGACGTCCTGGTGCGCGTCATCGCCTGGAAGAAAGGTCCGGTTCGGCGCGATACCGTCGTGGTCCTGCAAGCAGACGGGAACTGCAACCGTCCGTTCGTCGCGGGCGACACGGTGTACGTCTTTGCGCGCGCCATCCGCGGGGTTCAAGCACTGCCCCGGCACGACGAGCGCTCCTATTCCTACTTTGAGGAGGCAAAACAAGTCTTTTATAAAGACAGCGGGGCCGCGGCCGTGCAGCAGTACCGGGAATGGGCCCGGCGGTTTCCGGCCATCACAACCAATCAATGCACCTCCTTCACGAAGCAACACCGGTTGGTGCCAGCTTTTTTCCGCGCCTTGAAGGAGAAGTAGCGCCACACTGTCTTCGCCAACAACTGTTCGCCTTGCCCACCGTTTTCTTAACCTTAGGCTAGTTCCTCGGAAACGACTTCGGTGGTACGGCCAAGGCGGTTCGTGACGGCAATCTGAAAGCAATCGAACCCATTCCGCTGCGCCTCGGCAAACGGCATTCGCCGCCCATCAGTCAGGGCAAGGTTGCCCTGATGGTCTACTTCATTCAAGTAGCCTTCTTCCTCGTCCTCGTAATCTATCTGATAGTAGGCCGACAGCACCACGCCGAAGGTGCCCTCCCCGTCAGGGTCCTGGTAAAAGGCCCACGCCTCCCGGTCCGACGGCGGTGCATAGGTATCTCCAAACAGGGCTTCGTGCCCGTGCTGACTGCCGTCAAACAACAGAATTTCTTCTTGGGTCTCGACATCCACCGCCACCACAACGACCGGGCTGTTCGTCCCAACCAGGAGGCTCGTGTGCTTGTGATGCCGTTGGCCGGCGTACTTGAGGCGAAACCACGCATTGCCGGTTGCTCCCTGCAGCTTCCTCCGCCATTCAAAAGGCTCTACGGCTTGAAGGGCTTCAACGGGAATCGTGTGGCCTTGCAGGTGGGTAGGGCCAAGTAATACGCCAGAGGACATAACTGATGGAAGATGTAGCGAAGGAACAAATAAAACGATCCTTTCACCGAACTGGTAGCCAAACCGGCGCGGAACCGGCGACTGATTTAAAGCAGATGCGGCGCCGAAGCGGGGACGGTAACGGCGTTGCCCTTCGGACCGTTAATTTGAACGCCATATTTGCTGTTGACTTCGCACTGTGGCGGCGGTTGGTCGCTTGTAGCCCTTATTGCCTTTCCTCTTTCCATGAACCCAGCGCAACAAAAACGATACGAACACTGGGCCGGTATTGGGTACGGCAGCGGGCACCTCATCAGCACGGCCTTTCAGTACTTCACCCACACAGGGAACTACGACCCGGGCCGCCCCGTGCCCGTGACCATGGGGCAGGCGGCGTGTTTGTCGGCCTTGATGTTCGGGCACGCGTACCTGGTGTGGAACGGGAAACGCTGGGCCAAGGCCCTGCTGTTGCTGTTTTTGGTGGGCGGAGCCGTGTTTGCCCTCGTGGAAGCCAGCAAGGGCCACCAGCGGATGTACGGTGGATGGGGGATTGCCCACGGCCTGTTTCAATGGGGACTGTGCGCCGCGGTGGCGGTGTGCTTGCTCCTTAGCTTTCGGAGGACAACGGCGGCTTTTGACGCCCTACCAGAAGCACCACAAGTGCTTCCCTAACTTCGCTCGTTCTGCTCTCCGGACCCTTTCGCTGAACTAGGCTAATTAGTATCTAGTCCAGCATACTCCCGCTATCACTGGTCTGTTTGCGCGCTTCTACACCTGCTTGAGCTATTCTTGCATATGAATCGTCTTTTGGGTCGCTACCAGCTGCTCTACGGAGTATTGGGTTTGGGCTTGAACACCTACTATCTGCTCACAGCGGGCACCCGTGGCGCCCATACCGTGCAAGTGTACTTGGTTATTCTCGCGATGCTGGGATTTAGCGTGGGCGTGCTCCTGGCAGGGCTGGCCCAGTTCCGACAGTGGCCGGGGTGGCCCGTACTGGTGCTGCCGCTGCAATTGGTGCAGCTCGCGGACCTGCAGCTGGGGGACTTGTTCCTGCGGCTGCGCTGCGGCTTTGCCGTCAACGTTCACTACCTCGACGGCGTGGTGACCTGGACGATGGACCCCACCGACGTGGCTTCCCAACTGGTGTGGCGGATGCCCGCCCCCGCGACGGAAGGGTTCAACATATTCGCGTTATTGGTGAGCACGCTCGTCCTTGTTTCCCTCTTTGACAGACGCAAAAACCAAATATAGGGTAATGAAAAGCTACTTCTTTTGGACAGGTCGCGGTTGGGGCTACGCGAACGCCGTGACGATTTCCCTGGCGAGTGTCGCACGCGTTTCGCCACGGAAACCGTCACGGCGTTCGCACCGATTCGGCCCGTTGGACCCTTTCGCTGAACGCACATGTGTTTAGCACGATACGGCGGTTATCTTGTAAGCTGTACCTTTCTTGCCTGCTATGTCTTCTCCCCCTGAACCGGCGTCCTCTTCAACTGCCTATGCTGGTGTTTGGCGCCTGAACGGCATCGTTTGGGGCCTCTTGCTTCTGCTCGCGCTGGCGGCCTTTGGGTGGGGCGCTTATGGAGGGCTGGCAGCGTTTCTGCTGCTGCCCGTTGTGGCGGGCGTGGGCATGGTGGCGAATTTGGGGTTGTTCTTCTCGAACGCCGTCTGCTACCGCTTCCGCCAAGCGGTCCTCTACGGGTTGTCCTTTGCGCTGCTGGCCGTGGCCTTTTTCTGGCTCCGCGACTTCGTGGGCAACAACATCCCCGGCAAAATAGGGGGCTGAACGGGGCGTTGCGCGGGACAGGTCGAGACCGTTTCGCTAAACCATTACTAGCGTCCGATTGCAGTGGGTTAGTGGCTCACAGAAGGCTGTGTGCGCTTCTTTATCAGCCAATACACCAAGGCAACCAGAGCCAGCGTATTCGCGCATAACCACAGGCTGTGGCTCACGGATACTCCGCGTTGAAAGGGAGTCATGGTGTGCCAAGCGCCATACTCGGAAGGCGGGCCATCGTACGAATCGTCGTAGTCCATCATCAGGACGCCCAACCCGAGCAGGACGACCAAATCCACTAGCAAGATTCTACCAGCAAGCAATGCTTTTTTCCAAGGAAACATGACCAAAAGATAGTCTCCCTTCATCAAACAGCGGCTTTACCTTGTCACCCTTTTGCTGAACACATCCGCCTACGTGTAAATACGGCATCGTGGGGCTGCATCTTTACCTTGGGCTCTCATTGCTCCTGATTCCAGCCAGCGTATTCGTTCGGATGTACACCATCAGCTCCCGCAAAATTGCTTTAGAATTCGCGGCCGTGAATCTGCTCTTGCTGACCTGTTCGTCACAGTTGTCTTTTCCCGTCCTGTGCTGGTTAATGGCCAGCGTCAACGCGGGGATTTTACTTGCATTTGGCCTCGCTAGGCGGGTCTACCGCGTGCAGGTGCAGCCGCAGGCGCTGGTGCTGTACACGTTTCGTTTTGGCCAGTACCGCAAGGAATGCCGAGTGCCGTACGCTGACTTGGAAGTCACCTACCGGAAAGAGCTTGCGGGCAAAGGCATTTTCCAACGTAGGGTACGGGTCTACGAACGAGGAGCCCTGCGCGCCATTTTAGCGCCCGGCTTTAGCGGGTGGCAGCATGACACGCTCGATGAAATCGTGAGCGACTTGCAACAGCACCAAGTAAAGGTGCAAGCTGACGGGGACTAACGTCCTAAGAAATTAAACAACAGGCAATCATTGAAACGCTTGTTTTTCCATTCGGACCCTTTGGCTGAACAACGGTAGCCACGATTTATTTTCTGTGTGTAAAAGCAGGAATACGAGCATCAGCTGGTTGCCTTTACCATATACCCATTTTCTGCCCCACGATGCATTGCTGGCTTCGCTTCTTCTGCCTGCTGACCGTCTGCGGCATCGCCCTTGTGGGCCACGCGCAAGAAACACCGGCCTACAGCCGGCCCCAGGGCCCAATTCCCGACCCGGTCTACGTACTCAACTCCACCGTCATCGTCAACGGGCTGTTGGCCAAGTTACCGGTCCAGCAGATTACCAAAGTGGTGGTGTACAAAAGCGGGGACACGCCCGCTGCCCGGGCCGAAGCGCCGCACTTGCAGCACTTGGGCGTCGGGGTCATTGACTTCGCTTCTCCCCGGCGCATTCGTGGCCAGGCCTTCGCCCGGCTGGGCCGCCGCTTGGGCCTGCGCGGCCCGCTTGTCTTTGCGCTCAATGGCCATCCGTTGGACGCGCAAGCCCTCGCCGTCCTGCGGATTGCGCCAGCAGCCATCGGGCAGGTACACATCGTAGGCCCACCGCGGAGGTGCCCACGACCCGAGTGGACATTTGGCTGGTGTTACCGCCCAAGACTGACTACAGCAAGTATCCCCCGGGCAGCATTTTTCTTCGGTGAACCCGGAGTAGCACGACTGGCGGCTGGCTTGAGATGATTAAAGGTGAACGCTCCTTTTGCTCTTTGGATCCTTTCCCAGAACGGACAATTTAAAATTTGCTACTCACCGATTACTGGCGGAAGGAATAGATGAGTTAAGGTCGGCGTGACCGGTTAACTACGCTTTCATTACAAACTGATAGAAGGCGATAAGGGCAATCATCAACAGGACCGTATACGTCGCATTGTACCCGGCCTCCTTGTCCTGGGCCAGCTTTTTCAGTGGCACCTTGCCCCGATGAAGCACCCATCTAATCACAATGCCCGGGACGGCCAGAACAGCCATGATTAGTGCTTCAAAAATAGCATCCATATGGAATGGCTTAATTTCATTTGGACCCTTTTGGTAAACGTGGGCCGGGCGAGATTAGCGCGTGGCGGTGGTCGTGGTGATGATGCGGACGGTGTTGTTGTAATTCAGGTCCGTTTGCTCCACGACCAGCCGGGTGGCCGAGAGCTCGGTGACTTGCGCCGTCATGGGCCCGACGACGGGAAAGGCCGTGGTCAGGGCCGTGCCGTTCAGGACGTAGGTGCCGCCCGGGGAGAAGGCCACGCCCTCGACCTGGCCCGTGTACGTGCCGTCGGTTCCGTACGTGACGGTGGCGTAGGCGAGGGTGCGGTCCGAACTGGGCACGGCGGCTCCGGGCAGGGCCAGCTGTTGCTGGCGGCGGGTTTGCAGGTGCCAAGTGCCCACAATCGAGGCGGGGTCGGCCGGCGGTGGGTTGTCCTTTTTGCCGCAGGCCGTGAGCGAGAGCAGGACCAGGGGGAACAGATAGCGTTTCATGCAAGCAACAGGGAAAGAAGTGTGGCCGTGAACGCGTGCACGAGCTGCCCCAAGCCCGCCGCCGCAACGCCCTCTTCCGCCCGAGGCAGCGCCAGGGGTTTTAGAAAAGGGAGCCGTCGCTGAATCGATGAAGCGAAACTACTTACATCTGCTATATTACCGACTATTAAGGAATGACCGGGCGCCTGGGCCCGCCTTTTTCTTTTCTCCCCATCCGGTTGAACCCATGTATAAATTACTTACGCTTGGTTTAGCCCTCGTGCTCGGTGTTGCTAGCTGCACAAAAGAGCCGGCGCCCCAACAACAGGAGCCCGAACTGCCTGCCCTGGCCAGCGGGAGCGTTGCCGAGGTCACGTTGAAATACGGAGAGCAGCAGAGGATCAGTGTGGACGGCGGGGTTGCCCGCGTCTCCTTCTCCAATGTCATAGAAGGAAGATGTGCGAAAGAAAGTTGTTCCCGCTGTTTCGGCGGGTACGCGACCGTCACCGTACAGGTGCAATTTAACGGCAACAGTACGCAAAACCTGGATTTTCACTGCGTCTCCTGTTTGACCAAATCGCCCCAGACCATGGACCGGCCCATTGACGACCCGCAGGCAGTGCAAGGCTACACGGTCAGCATTATCGACTTGACTGAGTTAAGTACGGTGAATAGAGTTCCGAAAGAGCAATACACGATTCGACTCTTCATCTCTAAATAGTTGATTAAAAACCTCATTTCTCTATTCGGACCGTTACAGTGAACGTGCTAGGCTTTGTAGTCTTCGAACTCCCACCGGGCCACCCGACTGATTTTGCTGGCTAACGCTTCCCACGAGTCCTCCTCCAACGCGTCCACGTACCGAGTCATCAAGGCGACCACCGCGGGAATATTGTAATCCGTTGCCAAGATGGCGTGCCGCAGGAAAAAGGGTTGTGGCATCAGGTGCTCCAAATACCCGGGCGAAGCGACGTCCACTTCAAAGTAGTCGGCTCCGACTTGGCCTTTTATGCCAATCGAGAACAGCAAGGTGAACCCGAACACCTGCTTGTCGTCGGGTTCATAGCTTGACACGTCTTCGTTATCGGCGCGCTCGTAGGCTTTGATTTCGGCTCTCATGCTGGCAAAAGTCGGAAGGGCAAGCTGGTAGAGCGCAGCCGCGGACGACGCTGTCAGATGAAAGAAGAATATGTGGTCCTTATTTTTCTACTCAGACCCTTTCGCTGAACGTTAAGCAAGTGCTTTCGGCCTGCACAGTACTTTCGTTTCATGTGGAGCGACCTCCGTGCTGAAATTGACCAAGCCCGCCAACGGCTGCAGCTCTCCGAGCAGGACTTTGCGCCCTTGCCCTGCACGACCAACTGGGCGAAGTTGGAGGAGAACCTCTACCACGTGTTTTGCCGCTTGGACCACCCTACTGCCCGCCCGGTGTGGTTATGGGAACGGTTTCGGCCGGGCGCCGTGGGCTTGGTGTGCGACGACGAGTGCCACACCCGCCTGACCTCCTTGGTGGACCCGGGAGAAGTGGTCTGGCTCGTGCTCAACGAAACGGTCAACATGGGGGATAAATTCTGGTTTTACCAGGGCACGCCCCGCGCCATCGGCCGCGTGTTGGCAGAGTGTTACTACCTCGATGAGATTTACTTAGTGTCGAAAAAGTATGCGTGGCTGCTGTGCTTGAATCACCACGACGTGCTTTTCGGAGTTGGTCCCCCCATGCAGGAAAGACTATTGGCCCGCGGAGCACAGCCCATTACTTGAAATGCTCCTTCTTTCCTTCGGACCGTATTCTTGAACAATGCTTTATTTCCCGGTATTCTCGCTCGGCTATTTGGCCTTGGCCCTGCTTCCCCCGGGCACCTGGACGTGGCGCTCTGCACTCGCCGTCGTCGCGGTATTGTACGGGGTAGTGCTGATGTGCGCCCGTGGGTCGCGCCTGGTGGCGTGGCAGCAGAAACACATTATCGGAACCGAGGAAATCCCTTCCGGCTTTATGCGCACGGACCCGAGCACGTTTGTCCCCACGTATCAAGGCGAGCAAACGTGGCAATGGCTACTGTTCGGCCTGCCGCCGCTCGCCTGGCTCTGCTGGCATTACGTCAATCGCGCGCGCAACGCCCCCTTGCGACGGGCGCTGGCGGCACTCTACCTGCTGTACGGGGGCCTGGTGATGTACGGGGCGGAAAACGACTGGTTCACAGACCCCGGCTTGTCGGATAAACCACAATTTCGGGACGAACAGTTGACCATCCCTTTTCCGTAATCCCGTCTGCCTACCGAGGGCAAATCGTACGCGCCTTTCACCTAACCGGTAGCCGAACCGACGCGACACTGGTAGCCGTTACCGTCACCGGTTCGGCGCCGAACCGGTGACGGTAACGGCGCTTGTTATTCGGACCGTTTCGGCCGAAACAGCCAAATAGACCCTCCCTTTGCTCTTCGGACCATTAAAGTAAATTTTACTAGTAGCTTCGAAAATCGTCATTCAGCCACCCCATTCATGAGCAAACCCACCATACACCAGAAGGTGAGCCTAATCGGCAGTTATGTACTCGTGGCTGCGGGCCTATTCGGGATGCTGTTTTGCTTTCCGTTCCTGTGGTCCGCAAACATGGCGGACTTAGTTGGGGCAGGCTTCCCGTTCGTGGGCGGAGCCATTTTAGTCGCTGGCGGCTTGCTCAGCTTAACCTTACAAGCCAATCGTCAGGCAGGAACGAACGAGTAGAGCCCTTTTTACAAATGCTCTTTTTGCTCTTCGGACCCTTTGCTTGAACAAGTCCGTGTCATATCGCTACCTTATCCCTTGCCACTAATTCCCATGCGTTGCGCGTCCCGATGAACGACTTTGCCCGCCAAGCGGCTGCCATCCGGCACCTGATTGCCACGCGTGCCGACGCGGTCGATTTCGCCGAGTTTGGGGACGGTACCTCGGAAGAATGGATTCAACGGGCCGAAGCGCGGTTGGGCGTCGCGTTTCCGCCCTCGTACTGCTGGTGGCTGCGCCAGTACGGCAGCGGGACGATTTACGGGGACGAAGTCTACAGCGTGTACGGACTGGATTTCGACACCGTCTCTGGGGGCGACGTCGTGCACATAAACGAATTGGACCGAGCGAGGGAAGGCCTGCCGCCGGAGCATTTAATGATTATGAACGACTACTTGGGGCAGGAATACTTCTTAGATTTATCACGGGCCAATGCCGCTTCCGAGGCACCGGTGTATGTGTCGTTTGGAGAAGAGACGCAATTGTATGCCGCTAGCTTCTTCGACTTCTTGGCAAAGCAGTTATCGGAATAGCTCCTTTCGCTATCCGGACCCTTTAAATAAGCTCTAAGCCGGTCAGAGTTATTCGAAATCCACCGCGAACCGGGATTGCACCACCGACCAGCGGCCGGTTGGCAGCTGGGCTATCCAAACACACCGGCACGCGGGCTTGAGAGAAAACGTGGTGTAGACCCCGTGCGGGCGGTCGATGAGGGTAATGGGTTGGCGACGGACGCTGTCGGCGTGCAGTAAGAAGTGAAACACGGCCCCGTACCGGTTTTTGCCATTCGGCCCAATGTATTCGTACACCCACCGCTCGCCCACATACACCTGCAGCGTGTCCTGTTGGCCCGTTTCAATCTTGAACGCGATGCCTTTGAAAACAGCGGGGTCGACCCACATATGCGGTTTTCGGGCGGGCGGGTGATAGGTCCGGACGGTTGCGCGCTGCGCCTGGAGCGGCTGCCGCGACTGGGGCGCTTGGCCCCGCCCCGGCAACGCCACGAGCACGAGCAGTACCCCCCGCGCCTTGCCCAGAAAGCGGACCCGGGAACGTTCGAGACTTGAGCAGGGCAACGGCTCGGCCGGGTGGCACGGGTAGCCGTCAGGCGCAACGGACGGACACGCCGCTGGGACCTGCCCGCGGTTCTGCTGTGGCACACTTGTTTGGTTACTCATGGCGTCAGGCCCCAAAAGGAGGGGGCTAGGGTGATGCGCACGGAACCCACAATCCACAGGCTTCCCACAGAAAATATGGAAAATGATGCCCCCTGAACCCACGCCCGTTTTAGCGGGCATCCCCTCGTTCCGGCGTCTTGTCCCGTTGGCCACCGCACCGAAACCGGTCCTCCTGGGCGAATAGGCTGCCGGGCCGGGGCTATTCCTTGGGGTAGCGCTCGTAGGCGCGGGCCACGTGCCAGTGCCCGTGCAAAGGGGCCAAGTCCTCAACCAGCTGCCGAAAAAAAGCCGCCCGCGCGTGGTCTTTGGTTTTGTCCAGCACGTAGTTGCTGTAGACGCCCTGTTGAATCAAGTACCGGCGGCCGGCCATTTCAACCAAGGCGCTGTTGGTGGCCTGCGGGTTGAGCGGGGGCATGAACCGGAGCCGGTCTTCGGACTGCCGAACCGCCAAGCGGGGCAGGTCCCGGGCCGCTAAAAAGCGGGGCTGCGGGCAGGGCAAGGGCGTGGAAATGGTCGAGTCCGTTAGCTGCACGACCCGCCACTGGTTGTTTTCCACCCAGAGAAAATAGGTGATGTCTTGACCGCGCTGGTGCGTGAGAAACGTCAGGAACTGGGCGCTGCGCCGTTCCCGCCGGAGGCTGTCTTGGAGGGAACGGATGATGCGTTCGTCCAAGTAAAATGGAAAAGAGCGAAGGTACGGGCTTTGGCTCCGCCCGGTGGTTGGGCACAGCAGCAGCAACACGCTCAAGGCAAGGGGCAAGTATTTCAGGCGGCTTTCACGGTACGGGCGCATCGGAGGCGAGGGCAGGGCGTTGGCGGGCAGTCCCACCGGCCCTGTTGGCAACGAGACGCAATCTGGACCGATGGAGTCCGAAATTACCCTCATTCTTCCATCCGGACCCTTTCGCTGAACGGTTGGGAAGAATGTTATACGGCAAACCCCATAAACGGAATTGGCTAACCCTTCGGGGTGCTCCACATCTGAATGAAACGGTCCGTTGCTCCAAAATCAACGGGCCAGGATGCCTCCAGCAACGGGGAAAAGGCATAGGTAGCCGTTGGGAAGCGGAGCCGTAACGCCCCGAACAAAGAGCCCTTCCCCTCGATGGCGAGCAACTCGTTTCGCGCCAGCCAAACCGGGCGTTTAAACGCATGACGCAGGTAAAAATGCGTGGCGTCGGCCCGTACTTCGTGCAACCAGGCCATGCGGGCCAGATACCCCACCGCGAACAGGCAGAGCAGCCCCGGCCAGTACCAAGTGAAAAGCAGGCAAGCAACGCCTACCAGCCCAAACAACACGCCGGCAATGCAATACAAGAGGTTGAGTGTGAGCGAACTTCGGCTGATTAATCGGCGGCTCTCGCGCGGCTGTTGGAACGCCATGAATCAAAAGTAAATGCTCCCTATTTCATTCGGACCGTTTCGTTGAACGCCTCCAACCCTGTGTTTCAATCTTCCGCCGCATGAACTGGCCATGCGTCCTGAATCACTCGGTCTTTTCTGGGTATGGAAATCAGGAGCATGAGCACCAGGTTTAGCAAGAGCACCCACACTACTAAGGGCACCCACCGGATGCGCCAGTTTTGCCAACCTCCGCCAGGCATTTCGACTGGAAAACGAAAAATATTCATTGGATTGAATCGGACAAGGACATTAGAGCCGAAAAATACCCTCGTTTACGCAGGCCGCATAGGCAGCGGGACCAGTTAGGAAAGCGCGTGGCCGAGCACATGGCCGATGAGCGGTTCGGGCCAGGCGAGCTGGCCAGTCTAACGCCCGCGGCCACAGCTGGGGCGATAGGCTTTGGCTAGCCACGTAATGGATGCATTCAGCCGTGTTACGCAACTACAAAAAAGCCCCGGCCTGTCAGGCCGGGGCTTTTAAATGAAGCGAAGTGCTACGCCATTACTGGCGAACGACGCGCTGGGTGAGCACGCCTTGCGCGGTCAGCACCCGGAAGGTGTAGACGCCCGCCGCCAGCTGGCTGAGCTGGAGCTGGGCCGTGCCGGCGGCCACCGTGCCGGTGTGCACCACCTGGCCCAGCGCATTGAGCACGGTCAGTTGCGAGGCTTTGGCGTTGATGCCGCTTAGCTCCACGCTCAGCTGGCCGTCGGCCGTCGGGTTGGGGAACACGCGCAGGCTCACGCCCGCCAGCGTGGCCGTGCCAGTGCCCAGCACCGTGGCCGTGACGGCCGCCGAGGGAATAGATGAGCAACCGGCCGACGAGATGGCCACGACCGTGTAGGAACCGCTTTGCGCGCCGGCGGTGAGCTGCAGCGTGCCGGTGGCGGTGGGCGTGCCCACGGCTACAGGCGCCCCGCCGCCCGTCGAGCGGTAGAACTGGTAGGTCACGCCCGCCGTGGCCGGCGTGCTCAGCACCACGGCGCCGCCCGCTTGCGGCGTGGCCGTGAGCGTGGGCTGGCCGATGCCGAAGATGACCGTGAACGTCGTGGTCGCCGAAGAGCCAGCACTGCAAGCGCCCGTGCCCGCCACCGTGTTGGTGATGGTGAAGGTGCCATCGATATTGGTGGTGGCCAGGGTGATGACACCCGTCGCCGGGTCGATACGCAGGCCGGGTGCCGTGGTAGCAAACGTGCCGGCCACAGCGCCTGGTGCCAGCACGGGCGTTACCGTCACGGGCGAGTTGGTGCAGTACGTACCAGCTGGGTAGCTGAACGAGGCGTTGGGCGGGGTCGAGAGCGATAGAACGGTTTGCGCCGTCTGGGTGCAGGCGGCCGAGGGGCCGGTGGGGGTCAGCGTCAGCGTCACGGTGCCGGCGGCCACGTCGGCGGCCGAGGGCGTGTAGGTGGTGTTGAGCGTGGTGGCGTTGGGCGAGAAGGTGCCCGTGCCCGAGCTGGTGTAGGTGCCACCCGTGGCCGTGCCGGCGACGGTGCCGTTCAGCTGATACGGCGTGCTCCCGCAGCTGCTGGCCGTGGCAGCGCCCAGCATAGCCACCAGGCCCGGCGTCACGTTCACCTGAATCGGCGTGCGCGAGGTGCTAACGCAGTCATTGCCCACCAGCAGATTGAAGAAGAAGTAGTAGCTCGAACTGGCGCCGCCGATGTAGCCCCCGATAATTGACACCGACCCGCTGGGAGTGGTGTAAGGGAAACTGTTCACGTTGTCGCGGTACAGCGTGGGCGGGGTGCCGGTAGTGGCGGTTACCAGGCGGTAGGTGCCGGCAGCCGGCACAGCCAGGTTCAGGGGCAGCACGGTCGGAATCAGCGAGCTGGTGCTGCCGGCCGCCACTGCGAACGGACCTGCGGTGGCCACCAGGGTGCCGGTTACGTTGTCGCGCAGCTCCACGGTCAGGCTGCCTGCGGTGGCGGTGGCGTTGTACACCGTAGCCTCCTGAATGGTCGTGGGGCCGTTGGTCGTGAGCACTATACCCGTGTTGGTACCGCTGTAGCCGCCGTTGGTCTGAACGGATGTCGCTTTGCCAACCCGCTCCGCGCCGCTGGCAAAGGCTTCGGCATAGTAGGTAGTGCTGGCCGTGAGGGGAGCCGTCACGTAGGGGTTGCCCGTGCCCACGGCCGTGCCGCCGGTGGCGGTGGTGAAGTAGCGCACGCTAATGCCCGTCGGCACCGTGGCCGAGAGCGAGGCCGTGCCGCCGGCGCACACGCTCAGCGGCGAGGGGGCGGCCGAAATCACCGGGTTATTCACCGTCACGGTGGCCACGTTGCTGTAGGCTACGTTGGCGCCGCAGGTCACTTTGTAGCGGTAGTAGGTGGTGCTGGTGAGCACCGGCGTGGTGTAGGTAGTGGCCGTGGCGCCGGCCACATCGGTGAAGGTGCCGGTGGCGCTGTTGCTGCTCTGCAGCTGGATGCTGCCGTTGGCCGGGCCAGCTAGGCTCAGCGAGGCCGTACCGCTCACGCAAATCGAGGACGTTGCCGGCGAGAGCGTGCCGCCTACCGGGGCCAGCACGTTCAGCGTGGGGGCGGGCGTCAGCAGGTCGTTGGTGGTATTACCGTCGCCCTGCACCGTGGCCGTGATGGCAAACGAGTACGTGCCCAGGGCCGTGAAGTCGGCCAGGCTGGTGAGCGTCACGTTCTGCGTGGCCGTCGAGGCCAGCGTGCCCGTGTTAATGGTTTGGGTCAGGGTTTGGGTCGAGCTGCTCGGGCCGCTGATAACCACCGTCACGGTGGCGGGCGTGGTAGCGAAGTCGAGCGCGGCCGAGCCGTTGTTGCGAATCAGCACCGTTACGGGCGTATTGGCGCCGAAGCAGGTAGCCGTGTTGTTGTTCAGCGGCGACACCAGGCGGCCCGGGGCTAGGTCCGTCACGGCGGGCGTGAACTGGTAAGCGCCGAGGCTGGGCGTGGTAGCCGGGCGCGTGGCGCCCGTATAGTCCACCGTCACGGTTAGCGGCGTACCGGCAGCGGCCACGGCCGGCGACACCGGCAGCAGGTTGGTGTTCGAGGTAAATACCGGGTCGGCGCTGATGGAGTTCACGTCCTTGGTAGTGGCCGTTTTCAGGGCCGCCAGCGTGGCCACGTCAGCAGCCACGTAGCCGAGCACGCCGTTGGGGGCGGCCACGTAGTAGTCGTTGTAGTCGCTGGTGCCCAGCACGCTGGCGTTGGTGTAGTACACGCTGTAGGACTTCACCGTGTTGGTAGTGGCTGCGCTGGCAATGGTGTTCGCAAAGATGTTGTTGCGCACATCCAGGCCGGTCACCGAGGCCGACGTCACGGCCAGGGCCGCGCTGATGTTGCTCGGCGTGGCGTAGCTCGCATTGGGCGAGAACGTACCGAACAGGTTCACCGTGTTGTAGTACAGCTTGGTGCCCGTACCGCCCGTCATGTAGATGCCGAAGGGGTTATAAATGCTGCTGCTCGAATAAGCACCCGTGAGAATATCAGAAATCAGGTTGTTCGAAATTTCCGTGTTGGTCAGGTTGGTGGTGCTGCTCAGGAAGATGCCGTAGGCGCCGTAGCCGCTGGAGATTTGCTGGCGCAGGCCCGAAATGGCGTTGCGCGAAATCACCCCATTGGTCACGTTGGCACCCAGCTCGATGCCGGCAATGTTGAACGCAGCGGCCGAGCCGTCAATGCCCAGAATGGTGTTGCGCGAAATGAGCGGGGCAGTGGCGCCCTGCAGGTCGATGCCGCGGAAGAGCACGTTGCCGAACGCCGCCGTGCTCGTGCCCGACGGCACCGCCCCGATGCGGTTGCCCACAATCTGCAGGCCGTCGTAGGACGTGGGCACGCCGTTGGCTTTGGCAAAAATGGCGTCGTAGGTGGCCGTGATGGCGTTGTTCTGGATTACCAGGTTGTCGTTGTCGTCGCCGTAGATGAAAGAGCTGGGCGTGGGAAGGGACACCGAAAGCCCCGCCGAGACATAAATGCCGAACGAGTTGCTGTTGCTGAACGAGTTGCTGCTGGACGAGCTGCTGCCCACCAGGTTGAGGTTGCGCAACGTGATGTTGGTCGAGCCGGCGTTGGCGCCCTGGCTGCCCACCCACACCACGGCGTTAGCCGCAACGTTGGTGCTGTTCAGGGTCAGGTTGCGGGTGCTGCCGCCAGCGGTGTTGGCGCCGTCCAGCGTGATGTAGCGGGCGTTGTTAAACAGCACCACGGCTGCCGCCGTGCTCGGGCCCGTCACGGTAGCACTTACGCCCGTGTAGGGGCTTACGGTCAGCGTGTTGGTAGCAGAGGCCGAAGGAATATTGCTGAACGTGATGGGGAAGGTTTCACCCGTCGTACCCGAGTACGCGGCGTCGAGCAGGTAGAACGTCGTCGGGCCCGTCAGCACGTTGATGGCGTAGGCGTTGGCCGCGGCCGTGAGGGTGGCAAACATGCGGTTGGCCGGCGTACCGGCGGGCGGCGTCGAGGTACCCACGTAGTAGGCGCCGCTCAGGGTGCCCACAATCTGGAACGAGGCGGGCGAGGCCGGTGCGGTGGTACCGGGGGGCGTGGTGCCGCCGCCACCGCCGGGGCTGGTGCTGGCATTGGGCGAGGCCACCAGGTCCTGGGCCGACACGTAGTACTGAATCACATCGCCCGTCGTCACGCCGCCGGGCAGCAGCGCGTAGTTGAAGTTGAAGGTGTAGCTGTTGCCGCTCACGCTCGTGGCGTTCACGAACACGAAGGCGCCCGTGGTGCCCTTGCGGTAGTACAGACGCGGGGCATTGGCGCCCGTGGCCACCCCGCTGGGGTCCGAGATGGTCACGACCAGCGCGGGGCCAGCGGTGCTGTTGGTGTTGTTGAGGGGAGCGTACGTCAGGGTGGGGCCGGTCAGGTCGAGCGGCTGGTAGGTGCCCTCGTAAGCGCCCAGGTCGGGCGCGGTGGTGCTGCGCGTGGCATTGGCGTAGTCGGTCGTAATGCCGTTGATGGGCACGCCCCCGCTCTCAATCTGGGTGGGCGTGGTGGTGCTCACCCGCAGGAAGTTGGCGTTGGTGCCGCTGGTGCTCACGAAGGGCGGGTTCTCCGTCACCGAGTTGGCTTCGCGGCCGGCCATGAAGTTCTTGTAGTCCGTCAGCGTCTGCTGGGCGTTGACGTAGGGGACACTCTGGCCTTCCACGTAAATCAGGTTGGTGGCCGAAGGTGTGCCCGCGTAGTACAGGTTGGCGTTGGTGGTAGTGGTCAGGTTCACGGGCACCACGCCCGCCGTGCCCGCGGTGCGGCGCAGCGCTGCGGTCACGCCCGTGCCGTTCGCCGTCGAGGTGTTCACCACCACGTTGTTGCGCAGGGTGATGGGCGAGGTATTCAGCGAGTTGTAGGTAATGCCCGAGGTACCGAAGTTGGTGCCCGTGCTGGTGGCGTTCAGGTAAATGCTGTTGTACTGGGCATTCACCACGGTGCCGCCCAAAAACAGGCCCGAGATGGCCGTCACGCTGGAGGCAGCGGGGGCATTGATGTCGCCCACGAGGTTGTTGGTCACGTTGGTCGTCGCGCCCGATGCGTAAATGCCGTACACAATGGGCGAAGTACCTAGCGCCGTCAGGCCCGATATCCGGTTGCGGTACACGTCGAGGGTGCTGCTGCCGAACAGGTTCGTGCCCCACAGGTTGTTGCCGCCCCCGTTAATGTTCTGCATCGTGTTGTCGTAGTACTGCGCCGCCGAGTTCGAGTTGTGGAAACCGTAGAACCCGTACACGCCCGCCGTCGTGGCTGTGCCGCTGTAGTTGCTGATGGTGTTGCCAAACACGTTCACCGTCGCCGTGGCCCCGGTGCCCACATACACGAAGTAGGTCGAGCCCGTGGTAGCCGTCGGCCGGCTCCAGCCGCTGAGGGTGTTGCCCGAGATGGTCAGGTTAGTCACCGCCGCCGTATTGTAGATGCCGTAAAAAGTAGCCACACTAGCCGTGGCCGACGACATGGTCACGCTGTTGTTGGCGATGGTGACCGTGCCGTTGGTGGTGTTGGCGCCGCTGCCATTCTGGATGCCGTAAATCGTAGTAAAGCCGGTGCTCACAACGTTCGACACCAAGTTCACCGTGTTGCCCAGCAGGTCGGCGCTGCCGCCGGTGCTCACCAGAACACCGTAAAGCGTGCTGGTAGAAGCGGCGGCCGAGCCCGTCGGGGTCGAATCCAGGTTGTTGCCCTGCACCTTCAGCCCATTTTGATAAATGGCGTAGATGCCATAAGCCGTGGCCGTGGTACCGAAGTTCGAAACAGTATTGCCCGTGGCCGCGGTGCCGCTCACGATGCTGCCCACCTCGTTGTTCTGGTCGTAGAGGGCGTATGGGCTGCTGGCCAGGTAGCCGGCCAGGTAGATGCCGTTGTTGACGCCGCTGATGGTGTTGCCGTAGAACTTATTGTTCGAGTTGGTACCGGCCGCCGTAGTGGGCGTCAGCTGCGAAATGGCGGTGGGCGTGTGGTTGTTTAAGTAGATGCCCGACGTCACGATGCCTTTCTGCAGCGTGATGGTGCAGTTGCGAATAGTCACGTTCTGGGCACCATCCACGGCCGGCGAGCCGGCTTTCAGCACCGCGAAGCCCCATTCCATCTGGGGGTTCGTGCCGGTGTTGGAGGTCGGGTCCACCAGCGTCAGGCCATCGAAGGTCACATAGTCAGACCCCGCCAGGCTGATGATGGCGTCCAACGTGGGCGAGGCACCGATGCCCGCCGTAATGGTGGGGTTGGCGCCGGTGCCCGCCTTCTGAAACACGATGGGATTAGCCGCCGTGCCCGAAGCCGTAATGGCCCCTGCCGTGGGCGAGGCAAAGGTTTCGGTGTAGCCCGCCGCGATGTTGAACGTGACCCCGCCCGGGCCCACGCCCTGCGCGTTCAGGTCCGTAATGGCCGCCGCCAGGCTAGCATAGCCGGTGCTGCCCGAGCCGGGAATGGCTCTGGCACCGCTAAGCTGCGCCTGCGCGCCCAGGCTGCCGAGCAGCAGCAGCCCGGTCCCGAAGACCTTGGCCAGACTGGCCCGGCGCGACAGTAGCCGGAACAGCAAACCCTGCGGTTCCAGAAGTAAATTTCCTTGCATGTGCTGGAAGAAAAAAATGGGTGATGGAGAGAATGCCGCATTCCGACCAATAGCCGGGGCCGCCACCGCCTCGCGCCAGCGCCGCCGGGGGCAGCGCACAGCCAAGACAGCGTTATGTAAAAGCTTTATCATTCAGGTGGATTTAGGGTAGGAATAGCAGCAGAGTGTGGGCAGAACAGGGCCCCGGAATGCGGCAAACCCCTCCGCAGCGGGTGGAGCAACTGCTTGGAATCGCCTAGCCGATAGTGCGCAGGCGGCTGATGAGCTCGGGCAGGTAGAGGCGGCCCACTGGCAGCACCTGCTTGCCCACCTGCACCAGCAGGCGGGTGGGGTCGAGCCGCTCGATGTGCTCAACGTTGACGAAGTAGCTGCGCTGAATTTGCACAAACCGCTCGGCGGGCAGGATGCGAGCTAGCTCGCGCATGGACATGCGCACCGGTATGCTGCGCTCGGCCAGCGTCAGGCTGCACGTCTTATTGTCGGCCACAATGCTGAAAATGTCGCGCAAGTGCACCTTTTCCAACAGCCCATTCTCCTTCACGAAGACGGAATCGGCGGCTGCCTGAGCTGGCCCCGGCTGCGGGGAGGCATCGGGAGCGGGCCAAGTGCTGCTGGCAAAGTTCTTCACAGCCAGAGTAATGGCGCGGTGCAGCGTATCGGCCACGGCGGGCTTGGTCAGGTAGGCCGCCGGGCCCACGGCCTGCGCCAGCTGAAAGGTCTGCTCGTCGCTAAACGAGGTGAGGAAGATGAGCGGGACGGGACTGTGCGCCAGCAACTGCTCGGCCAGCTGCAACCCATTGGTAGGGCCGCGCAGGCCAATGTCGAGCAGCACCAGGTCGATGGGCTCAGTGCGGTAGAGGGCCATTGCCACTTGCGCACTCGCGGCCGGGCCTACCGTTTCGTAGCCCATGCCTAGCAGCATCGACTCAACCTGGTCGGCATACAGCGGCTCGTCTTCCACCACCAGCACCCGCACGGCCGCCAGGGCCGGCTGTTGGTCAATGTCAGCGAACAGCAGCGAAGAACTCATAAAATGAATCTCAATTGGTTACCAGCCACTTTACCCGCGCTGCGCCCCGGCTCCTGTAGCGTGAGCCCGCGCTGGGTAACAGTAAGGCAATAGTAACCCGTGCCTCTCACCCGTCCTTCCGTCCCGGCGCGAGAAGACGGTTTTGGGGTGTAAGTGAGAAAATTCCGGGTGTCAGCCGCGTGGTGTCGGGCCAGCCGGCTGGCCGGGGCGCGGCAGCGAAAGCGTGGCGGTGGTGCCCTGGCTGGGCTTACTGCGCAGGTCCAGCTGCCCGCCTTGCAAGCGGGCAAAAAGCCGGCTTAGCCGCAGCCCCAACCCGGCCCGGCCCCGGTAGGGGCCGGCAGCCGGCAGCGGCTGGTCGCTCATGACAAGGCGCAACTCCGGCGCGTCCATGCCCGGTCCGGTGTCGGCCACGGCCAACTGCAGCTGGTGGGCGTCGGCATCGGCCACGCTGACCGTGATTCGCCCCCCGGCGGGCGTGGCCTGCAGGGCGTTGTTGACCAAGTTGCGTAGAATGGTGAGCGTCATGTTGCGGTCGGCCTGCACCAGTTGCTCTTCGGTAGCGGGGGGCACTTCCAGCGCGATGCCGGCCGTGTGGGCACTGGGCTGGTAGAGGGTCACAATTTCGGCCAGCAGGTCCGCTACCCGCAGGGGCTCCGGCACGGGGCGCAGTTCGCCGCGCTGCGACAAGGCCCAGTTCAGCAGGTTATCAAGCAGAGCCCGTAGGCTCTCGGCCGCCTGCCGCACGCGCCCGCCCAAGCGCAGTAGGCGCATGGTGTCCTGCCGCTCGCTATAGGTCGTCAGCAAATCGGCCAAGCCGCCGAAAGCCATCACCGGGCTGCGCAAATCGTGGGCAATAAGGGCGTAGAGGCGGTCCTGCTCAGCGCGAGTGGCCTGCAGCTCGGTGCGTTGCCGCCGCAGCCGCCCGGCCAGCACACCCGCCACCACCAGTCCGGCCACTACGGCCACTAAAAAGCTGCTCAGCCCCCATAGGTACTGGCGCTGCTTGCGGGCCTGCAGCTCCTGCAACTGGTTGCGGTTGGTCAGCTCCCGCACCCGGCTCCGCTCCAGCTCGGTATCGAACTGCAAGCGCAGTCGGCTCAGATTGGCTTCGCGCTCCACCAGGTTCAGGCTGTCACGCAGCTCATGGGCCCGCTTGGCCAGGGGAAAGGCTTCGTTTCCGCGCCCGAGGGCGGCCAGCGCGTCGGCAATAATGTTCAGACAGCCCACCACCAACGAGTTTAGATTGAGTTGCCGGGCAATAGGCAGCGCAGGTTGCGTCACGGCCAGGGCATCGGCAAACCGGCGCTGCTCCAGCATCAGGTTGCCTATGAATATGCGGGTGACGACAATACCATAAGATTTGCCCGCACGCTGAAACAGGCGCAGGGCGCTACGATGGTAGTAATAAGCTGAGTCAATCTGTTGGTAAAAGGCATGCACCAGCCCCAGGCTATTGAGGTATTGGGCCATATTGGCCTTTGGCAGTCGAGTGGTGCGCAGAATGGTCAGGGCTAGCCTGGTATGGTACAAGCACAACCGCTTGGTAGAGTCCGGATACGGCCGGCCCGACTGCAGCCAACTGAGATAGAACATCCCCAGGTTGTTGTGCGCCACGCCCAGTTCTTCCGGCTCGGCTCGGTACTGTGGTCGCTGTAGTTGCTGTAGCGCCTGCTGGAAATATTGCTGAGCGCCAACAAAGTCCTGCTGCAGGCTGGCAATTCGGCCCAGCCCCAGCAGCGCCCGAGTTAGCAGGCGCTGCGCCCGGGGTAAATCCTTTGCCCGGCGCACCACCTGCTGGTAGTAACGCACCGCCGCCACCAGGTCTGTCTGCCTAAAATAATTGTCTGCTAGCTGGTTAAGCAATGTTGCTTCGCCGTAAGCATCGTGCAGTTGCCGGGCCAGCTGCAGGCCCTGCTGCCCATAGCGAAGGGCTTGCGCGCTGTTTTCGCCGGCCGTGGCTTTGGCCAGCTGTTCGAGCAGGCGCACGCGGTTGGTATCGGCGGGCGTGGCCGTCAGGCGGTGCGTTAGGCTATCGAGGTAGAGGTTAGCCGGCTGGCTTTGGCTAGGGCGCGCCCATCCCAATAGCAGAACCAGAACCACATATAGCCTATTCATTCACAGATTGCCAATCCATAACGCCAAAGATATTGATTTTGCTAGTGCCGACGCTAGCTGCAATGCACAGCCTCTCCTCTAGCCTTTATCCCGTTCGGTTTATTAGAATCATACTTGCAAGTTCCCAGCAAGCTGGGAATGGCTACGCTCCGGTGACCAACCGAAAGCTGGTGCTTCGCCCCCCTGCGCCTTCATACCGCAGCACGGCCTATGCCTCGAAGTCGGCGATATCGCGACCGGCCGTGTCTGGGTAACAATGCGCCATGCGCGTCCACTTGGCCGTGGTAACCTTTCCCGAAGCCATCGAGCAGGTAAGTGAGCAACTGCCTCAGCCAGTCAATAAAGAGAATCGGTCGTCAGCGCTTCCAAAAGCGCGACTTGGCCAACACTTGGCCTAAGGTCTATTTATGATTAGAACATTTAGAACATATAGACTCCTCTTCTAAATAGTATGAGTATGCGGCGAGCTATGACCGCATGAAAATTTTTTTAATCCCCTCTTGTCTTCTCAAAAAATCCCACTACTTTTGCACTCCCAATCGCCAACAGGGCCTCGGGTTTTGCCAACGCAACCGCTGCAGCAAAAAAAATGACAGGGTCGGGAACTTGCCGGGAGTGGCGCTTGTCTTGCTTCCCGTGCCGGCTGGGCAAAGTGCTAGAAAAATAAATTTTCAGCGCCGCTTGCGAGAGTCGAAAAAAGGGCCTTACCTTTGCACCCCGCTTCGAAAGGAAGCGGGCAGGAGTTGAAAAGCGAAGCAAACGAAAAATAAAAATTTTCACTTTTTGCTTGCCACTTCAAAACTTCTTCTTACCTTTGCA
>NZ_JADQDP010000004.1 GCF_015694735.1 Hymenobacter properus
GGACCTTCTCACGCTAGCAGTCTAAGCGTGAGAAGGTCCTTCGCGGCGCTCAGGATGACAGAAATAATGCTAGCTCCTCCCCTATCTTCCACTGTCGAACTTCCTTTCCCCGCGTCCGCCATGCCCGAACGGCCTTACACTTACTACGATTTCACCCTCAGCCTCTGCCCACAGTGCCTTCGCCGCATCGAGGCCAAGATTGTTTTTGAGGACGGCAACGTGTTCATGCTCAAGCGCTGCCCCGAGCACGGGCGGCAGAAGGTGCGCATTGCCACCGACATTGAGTACTACAAGAGCATCCGCAACTACGTGAAGCCCAGCGAAACGCCGCGGCGCTTTAACGCGGCCACGCACTACGGCTGCCCCTACGACTGCGGCCTCTGCACCGACCACGAGCAGCACAGCTGCCTCACAGTGGTGGAAATAACCGACCGCTGCAACCTCACCTGCCCCACTTGCTACGCCGAAAGCAGCCCCACCCATGGCCGCCACCGCTCCCTGGACGAAGTGGAAGCCATGGTGGACCTGGTGGTGGCCAACGAAGGCGAACCCGACGTGGTGCAGATATCCGGCGGCGAGCCCACGCTGCACCCGCAGTTCTGGGAAATTCTGGATATGTGCAAGCGTAAGCCCATCAAGCACCTGATGGTGAACACCAACGGCGTGCGCCTGGCCAAGGACGAAGCCTTCGTAGCCCGGCTGGCTACCTATGCAGGCGCGTTTGAGGTATACCTGCAGTTCGACTCCTTCCGCGAAGACGTGCTGCTGCAAATGCGCGGCCGCGACCTGCGCGAAGTGCGCCAAAAGGCCATCGAAAACCTGAACAAATACAACCTGAGCACCACGCTGGTGGTGACGCTGCAAAAGGGCCTGAACGACGACGAGATGGGCGCCATCATCGACTACGCCCTCAAGCAGAAGTGCATCCGCGGCGTCACATTCCAGCCCACACAGGCGGCCGGGCGCATCGAGAATTTCCGGCCCGAAATCGACTCATTTTCGCTCACGGAAGTGCGCCAAGGCATCATCGACCAAAGCCCAGTGTTTACGGCCGACGACCTGCTGCCCGTGCCCTGCAACCCCGACGCCCTGGCTATGGCTTATGCGCTGAAACTGGACGGCGAGGTTTTCCCACTAACACGCTACGTCGACCCTGCCGACCTGCTCACCAACGCTGGCAATACCATTGTGTATGAGCGCGACCCCCGCCTGCGCCAGCACATGCTCAAGCTCTTCAGCACGGCCAATACGGTGGACACGGTGGTGCCCGAAATCAACCAGCTGCTGTGCTGCCTGCCGCAGGTGTCGGCCCCCAACCTAAGCTACGAAAACCTGTTCCGCATCATCATCCTGCAGTTCATGGACCCGTGGAATTTCGACGTGCGGGCCGTGAAGAAGTCCTGCGTCCACATTGTGAGCAAGGATTTGAAAATCATCCCGTTTGAAACGATGAACATTTTCTACCGCGACCAGGAAAAGCTAGCGCGGCTGGAAGAGCTGCGGGCCGAGCGGGTGGGCGTTGTGTAATGGAGCCGTTTAAGCCAGTTGGCCCGCCCCGCGGCGAACCGCCCAAATCCAACGGTTGCCTCATTGCCGCGCTCGTCGGGCTCGTATTGCTGCTGATTGGCTGGAGTATGTGCGGTGGGGGGTACTAAATGTTCTAAAAAATGGCTACCAACCCACCTGACAAGAGAAAGCATCCTTACGCCTGGCCCGTGGGCATCAACCTAGCGTTCCTGCTATTCATGGTGGCATTCAACCGGCATAATGGTCCCGGCCTGGGCTTATTCACATTGGCTTTGGCCTTATTTAATGGCTTCCTTGGCTTAGTGTTTCTACTGTTTGAGCGGCTTCTGTTTAGGCGGCAGCGCGGTGCGGGCTACGCGGGTGGATTTTTTCTGTCGTTGCTGCTCCTGTTGATTATCGGGTTTGGCATGTGCGCCAGGGAATCCCGTAACCACCAAGAGGTAGAAGTTATCGAAGACCCAGCACAAATTCACTAAAATCTGTATCCGCTTATGAATAAGCCCACCTTCGGCAGCATTGTTCGCAACAATCTGCTGGTTCTGCTGGCTACGGCCGTGGTGCTGGGTGCAGCAGCCAATATGGGATTCGATGCCGGTATTTTCTTGTTTGGCTTTTTTTACCTGGGCCAGGCGTTATATAATTTAATTCTGGCCATTGCGCACAGTGGCCGCGGCCCCGAAGGTGTGGGCGCCGCGCCTTATTTCGTGAGCATGCTGCTGGTGCTCATCGTGGGCTTCGGGGCGTGCTCAGGCATTTTTATTGTTGCCGGCAGCCTTGGCAACATGCACTGATTCGGGGGCAGGCTGGCACTTGGGGCAGGTGTAGGTAGCGCGTCCTCCCACGTAGTATTTGTCGATTTTTACGTTTTGGTGGCGCGGACAAAACGTGTGGGCGTCGTCGCTGGCCGGCGTGGCCGAGGTGTCCCACTCGCGGGCGTGAATGAGAAAGCTGGCCGGGAAATGCCGGTAGTTGGCATCCTGGTTGATGGTCGTGTTCAGCACCAATTGCACAGCGTCGTGCAGAGCCTTGCCCTCTTTCTCGGTGAGCGTGGCCCCAATGCGCTCAGGGTGAATTTTGGCCTGGAACAGCACTTCGTCCACAATCCAGTTGCCGAGGCCGGCCGTAATGCCCTGGTCGAGCAGAAGCGGCTTCAGCAAGGTTTTGCGGCGGCTAAGTTTCTGGTGCAGTTCGGCGGCGGTTATTTCCAGCGCATCGGGGCCTATTTTTTTGGCTTTCTGGTGGGCAGCCGCGCTATCGGCCAGCCGAATGCGGCCAAACTTGCGCGGGTCGATGAAGGCCAGGCGCAGGCCGGAGTATGCGAGGTGCAGGGCCACGCGGGTGAAGCGCGGGGCGTCGGGCTCGTCGCGGTAGGCGCCCACGTCGCCGGTCATGCCGAAGTGCAGCACCAGCACCTTGCCATTGTCCAGCTCCACAAAGCAGTTTTTGCCCAGGCGCGAAGTGCCCGTGATGGTGCGGCCCACAAGGCCGGCGCGCAGCTCAGCTTCGGGCGTGGCCAGCACGTGGGCATCGTTTACCTGCACGGCGGCAATGGTTTGGCCCACGGCCAGCTCGTCAATAAATCGGCGGTAGGTTTCGACTTCGGGTAATTCGGGCACAGACGGAGTGGTTGGGTTGACGGATTGAATGCTGCGTTTATAATGAACGTCATGCTGAGCGCAGTCGAAGCATCTCTCCCGCTTTGCTAAAATCAATTAGTTGCGCGGGAGAGATGCTTCGACTGCGCTCAGCATGACAGTATAACACAACGTTCTGCTATTGCTTTAAACAGCCCAACTTCCGTCGTAGTTGCACCAGCGCGCTACAAATCCGCCCGCAGGCCGCCTTCCAGCACCACCACGCCAGTACCGCCAATCTGTACCGACTCAATGGCCTCGCGGGGGCCGTGCACCCGTACTTGCACGGTGCCGGCGCGACCCATATCATGCCCCTGCTCGGCAATAAATTCCGCTGAATCGAGATAGCCGTGGTGCCAAAGGTAGGCCGCCATGCCGCCCGTGGCCGAGCCCGTCACGGGGTCTTCCGACACGTCGGGCGGGGTGCCGAAGTGGCGGGCAAAAGTGTGGCCCGCGGGCGTGGCCCCGCCCAGGCAAAACAGGTGCGGGCTAAAGAAGTCGCTGCCGGCGCGGTAGCGGCCCAGCGCGGCGGCATCGGCTACGTGGGCACGGCGCAGGCCAGCGTGGTCGCGCAGGGGTATCATGAGCTGCGGCGTGCCGGTGCTCACCGTCTGGATGGGCGCGCCGGGCAGCAGGTCGTCGGGCGTGAGGCCGAAGAGCGGCAGCACGGTTTCCGGGGCGTGCGTGGCGCCGAAAACGGGCCGGCGCTGCGTCATCCACACCAGGGCCGGCCCACCCGAGGCGCCCGGCAGCACATCAACCCGGATGGGGCCGTGCAGCAAGTGCAGCGTAAGGGTGAGGGCCGCGCCGCCCGCCGGTAGCGCCACCCGGTCGGCGTGCAGCAGGGCCGTGACGGCGGCAATGGTGGGGTGGCCAGCCAGCGGAATTTCCTCGGCCGGCGTGAAGAAGCGCACCGTAAACTCGGCGCTGCCGGGCGCGGCGCGGTTCACGAAAGCCGTTTCCGACTGGTTGAACTCGCGGGCCAGGCGCTGGCGCCGCTCGGGGTCGAGGTCGTCGGCGTCGAGCACCACCGCGCAGGGGTTGCCGCGCAAGGGCTCGGCGGTGAAGGCATCGACCAGCAGAAAAGGCAAATGGAGCATGGTTAAAGGGAACCGTGAAAGAGGAAACGGCCGCGAAGGAACAACAGCCCATCAAAACCCGCCCCGTAACCGCACAAAAAAGCCGACCTACTATGCAGCAGGCCGGCTTTTTTGAACAGGACTAAGCGCTTTTTAGATGGTATCGTGCACTTTGGCTACGCGCTGGCCGGCCTTGTCGTACACATCGCCGCGGGCGGTGATGAACAGGCGGCGCTGCTGGGTATCGGTGAGCACGAAGGGAAACGTTTCGCTGCCGGTACGGCTGATGCGACCCACCACTTCGGCGTTGTCTTCGTCGTCGACGCGGACCACCTTCAGGGCGTTGGTGAGGTAGTAGCGGCGGCTGGGGTCGTTGCGGAACGTGAGCTGGCCCACGAGGCGCACCGCGTCGCCGCTGGTTTGGCTCACGGCCACCATTTCGCGCGAATCGTCGCTATCCGTCTGCACGGTCGGGAACAAGCGCACCGAGGTATTGTCGTAGCTGGGGCGCGAGGCCGGCTGGGGCTTGCTGGCCGCCACCACGGCCGGCGCGGCCGACGGGGCTTTAACTTGGGTGCTGGCCACAATCTGCGTGTTGGCGCGTTGCCAGCCCTGGCCGATGGCCACGAGGCGCGGCGCCCGGCCGGGGTGGGTGGCCGAGCCGCCATCGTCGGGCACGGTGGCCATAGCGGCCTGAGCCTGGGCCAGACTGGCGCCCAGCTTGCGCAGCACGAAGCCCGAAAACTCATCGGCCTCCAGCTCGTCGGCCGGCTGCGAACCACCACCGCGCAGGGTGTGCCCGTTGAGGTGGTGGCCCATTTCGTGGGCCAGGATGCTGATGCCGGCCCAGTCGGTGTGGCCGGCGCGGTTGATTTCGTTTAGGAAATCGGGGTTGTAAAGCAGGTAGCGCTTGCCGTCGTAAATAACGGCCGCGGCGTTATCAACCTCGCGCGTGGAACGCAACTCGAAGCGCGCTTTGAGGCCCACGGCGTCCGTAATCTCACGGATGACATCGGTGGGCGCCGGGGCGGATTGGGCCTGCGCGGCGGGCGCTGCCAGGACCAAGGGAAGGGCCAGCAGC
Source organism: Hymenobacter properus (assembly GCF_015694735.1). Lineage (GTDB taxonomy): Bacteria > Bacteroidota > Bacteroidia > Cytophagales > Hymenobacteraceae > Hymenobacter > Hymenobacter properus. The sequence goes on from NZ_JADQDP010000004.1 coordinate 5,322, forward strand.
GGAGCAGCCAGCCGGCTCAGAAGACGTGAGAACAAAGTCATAGCAGGCAATCGAAAAAGTGAATGACTAGTAGCGAAACCTAAGGCAAGCGGGATGCCAGAAATGTGACACGGCGCCTTCATCCGGCAACCCGCAGCGGCGCATGCGCCTTGTTATTGTTACAACGAGTAAGCTCGGTTTTCATTGCCGCAGCCCCCTCCGATGGCCGCTTCGCACAACGTACCGGCGGCTGTTGAAATAACGATTCCGCCGGCGTAGCAGTTCAATTGCAAAGAGTCGCACGGCGCCGCTTACGGTTGCGTCGCGGGGCACTGCTGTGGGGCACTGCAGTAGCTTTGTGGCCCCTGCCGCTTGGGCCGGGCCCCCTTCTAGTTTCTTTTTCATGAACCAAGCCCACATTCACCTGCTCGTCAACCACTTGCCCATCGCGGGCAGCCTGTTTGCCGCCGTGCTGCTGGGTGTGGGGTTACTTAAGCGCGATGCGTCGCTGTCGAAAGCGGGGCTGGTGGCCGTGCTGGCGGCCGGCCTGCTGTGCTGGCCCGCCCAGCTCTCGGGCGACGGCGCGGCGGCCGTGGTACAGGGCTTGTCTGGCACAAGCCCTGCCCTCGTCCAGGCCCACGCCACGGCGGCCGAGTTGGCCTTCTGGACGCTGGAGGCCACGGCGGCGCTGGCTTTGTTCGGGCTCTTGCTGCTCAAGAATGCTTCGCCCAAAGCCCGCCTGCTGGCCTGGGCCACGCTGGGGGCCGCGCTGCTCAGCTTTGGGCTGCTGGCGCGGGCCGGTAGCATGGGCGGCCTCATCCGGCACACCGAAATTCGGGAGGGCCTCGACAGGCCCATTTAGCTGTAATACCTCAGCGCTTGGCTTTTTGTGATTGATTCAGGGGCTTTTTCGTAGGCTAAGCCAAAAGTCAACGACGAAAACGCATTAACCAGACTTCCAAAACCTTCCTGCCATGGCATTCCCTTTCTTCGGCGACGACAAGTCGACCGTGGCCCGCCTGCTGGCCACCCTGCCCCAAACCGGCCGCCTGGAGTGGATTGGCCAACGGCCGGTGCGCCGCCAGCCGCTGCTGGCTGTGCCCGAAGCCGAACTAAAAACCGACTCGCACCTGCTCGGCGACCATGCCCGGCCCAAAGCCGGCGGCAAGCGGCAGGTCACGCTCATTCAGCACGAGCACCTGGCGGCGGTGGCCGGCTTTCTGGGCCTCGATGCGCCGCTCGACCCGGCCCGCCTGCGGCGCAACCTGGCGGTGAGCGGCCTCAACCTGCTGGCCCTGAAAAACCGCCAGATTCAAATCGGTGATGAGGTCATTCTTGACATCACCGGCGAATGCCACCCCTGCTCGCGCATGGAAGAAGAGCTGGGCCCCGGCGGCTACAACGCCATGCGCGGCCACGGCGGCCTCACGGCCCACATTGCCCAGGGCGGCCTCATCCGGGTGGGCGATGCGGTGCGGGTGTTGGGTTGACTTGTAGCGGGAATTTTCTTATTTTTAGATGCATTCGGGTGCCCAGGCCCTGACAAAGGAATGCACTTTTTTCGTGCATTTTCATCCTAAAATGGGCCGAAGTCGTATGAGCCGCCACGGGCGGCGCTGCCGTCCTCGTTGGTGATTGTTCATTATTTTTTCCCTTTCATCTTATGTACACACGCCTACTTTCGCGCCCGGACGCGGGCCGGCTACTGAGCCCAAGTCGTTGCCTGAGTATCATTCTGAGTACACTGCTGATTTTAGCGGGCAGCTTCCTTGCCCAGGCACAAACGTCCATTATTGGCCTCGGCACGCTCACGCAGAACGTTTCGGCAGGCAACCCGATTTTCCCGCCGGGCGGCAGCACTGGCGACCAGGGCCTGGCCTCGTTCGACGCGGTTTTGGGCGGCCCGAATTTGCAGTTGCGGAAAATCTTTGGCGTCACGAGCGGCCAGAAGCTGGTGGGCATCGATTTCCGCGCCAGTACGGGCCAGCTGTACGGCCTGGGATATAATTCTCTGACCAATGACGTGCAGCTCTATATGCTATTGGCGGACCCGGCCGACCCGCAACGCGCCGTTGCCGCGCCGGTCAACACCACGCCGGTGACGCTGCTGCTGGGCGGCCCCACGGCGCGCATTGGGTTTGCCATCGAGCCGAATACCGATTCGGTGCGGGTGGTGAGCTCCAACGAAAGCAACTACCGTCTGAGTGTGCTAACCGGCCAGAGCCCCTTGGTGGCTGGTACCGCCACGCCCCGGCCGTTTGGCCCGCTGAATTATGCCAGCCCCGACGCCGCGCTGAACCCAGCCCGCGTGAGCGGCATCGCCTACACGAATTCCTATCCGGGCAGCACGAGCTCAGTGGCTTACACCGTGGACGTGCGTCCCGACCCGAGTGCGCCTCCCGGCGTATTGGCGACGTTGGACCCTGGCTATGCCGGCACGCTGAACAAGGCCGCTGACATTCGGCTGCTAGGGGCGGGCGTGGCCGCGCAGGCGGTGTTGAATCTGGATATTTACTCCAACGGGCCGGGAGTCAACACGGGTTATTTGCTGGAACTAACCGCTCCCAATGCCAGTGGCTACTCTTCCAGCAACATATACGATTTTTCGCTGACCACCGGCGCCGCAACCAACAAGCGAAATGTGGTGCCCGCTTTTAGCTTTACGCCGTTCAACCTGCTGGCCATTGCAGCCGTTCCGCAGGCCACCATCACCAGCCTCGTGCCCCCCTCGGCCGAAGTGGGCACCGCCGGTCTCACGCTCACCGTCAACGGTACAGGCTTTATGCCTGGGGCCACGGTTCAATACAACGGCTCCGACCGCACGACCACCTACGTATCGTCCACGCAACTCAGGGCCGTGTTGACCGCCGCCGACCTGGCCACGGTGGGCTCCTACAACGTGACCGTGACCAATCCGCCCTTCCCCGGCGTGCCCTCGGCCCCGGCCATCTTCCGCGTGACGCCGACCTGCGCGGCTCCCACCAACCTAGTAGCCAGCAACGTGACCAGCAGCTCGGCCACGGTTTCCTTCACGGGCAATGGCTCGGCCACGAGCTATACCGTCACAACTTCGCCGGCCACTACTCCCCAGACGCTGCCCGCTAGCGCTACTTCGGTGAACTTCACCGGCCTCACGCCTGGTACGGCTTACACGGTGAGCATCACCACTACCTGCCCCAGCGGCACAACCGCCCCGGCCACGGTAAACTTCACTACCAACAACGCCGCGCCCACTATCACCAGCCTTTCGCCGGCGGCGGTGACGGCTGGGGCCGCCGCCCAAACCCTGACGGTGAACGGCACGGGCTTCATTAGCGGCTCAACGGTGAGTTTCAACGGTACCACGCGGGCCACCACGTTTGTATCGGCCACGCAGCTCACCATTCAGCTCACGGCCGCCGACCAGGCCACGCCTGGCACCTACAACGTGACCGTGACCACGCCCGCTCCGGGCGGCGGCACCTCGGCCCCGGCCACCTTCACCGTGAACGCGGCAGCCTGCAACGCACCCTCGGGCCTGGCGGCTAGCAGCGTGACCAGCAGCTCGGCCACCGTGACGTTTACGGGCAGCGGCACGGCCACCGGTTATACGGTGACCACCTCGCCGGCCACTACGACGCAGACGCTGCCCGCCGGGGCTACTTCGGTGAACTTTACCGGCCTCACGCCCAGCACCACTTATACGGTGAGCATCACCACCATTTGCCCCAGCGGCACCGCCGGCCCGGCCACGGTAAACTTCACTACCAACAACGCTGCGCCCACCATCACCAGCCTTTCGCCGGCGGCGGTGACGGCTGGGGCCGCCGCCCAAACCCTGACGGTAAACGGCACGGGTTTCATCAGCAGCTCGACGGTAAGCTTCAACGGCACCACGCGGGCTACCACGTTTGTATCGGCCACGCAGCTTACCATTCAGCTCACGGCCGCCGACCAGGCCACGCCCGGCACCTACAACGTGACCGTGACCACGCCCGCTCCGGGCGGCGGCACCTCGGCCCCGGCTACGTTCACCGTGAATGCGGCGCCTTGCAATGCGCCTTCGAACCTGGCCTCCACCAACGTAACCAGCAACTCGGCCACCGTCACGTTTACCGGCAGTGGCACGGCCACGGGCTACACCGTGACCACCTCGCCGGCTACCACGACGCAGACGCTGCCCGCCGGGGCTACTTCGGTGAGCTTCAGCGGTCTGACGCCGAGCACGTCTTACACGGTTAGTATTGTGAGCAACTGCGCCGGCGGGGCTACGTCTAGCGCGGCCACGGTTGGTTTCACCACTCAGGCCGCACCGCTGACGGACCTGACCGTGAGTACGACGCAAAACGTGCAGGGCAGCTACAACAACGTGACCGTGACGGGCTCCGGCAATGCCATTCTTACCGGTACGCTGAACGTAGCGGGCACCCTGACCGTGCAAACGGGCGGCGGCCTGGTGCAAAACTGCCAGCTGGTGACAGGCACCGGCAGCTTCGTGCTGCAGGCCGGCGCCAACCTCGTGATTTGCGACCCGGCCGGCATCACGGCCTCGGGCGCTACGGGCGCTATTCAGTTAACTCCCCGTTCTTTCAGCCCCGATGCCAGCTACGCTTACAACAACCCCGGCACGGCGCAGGTGACGGGCTCGGGCCTACCGAGCCGCGTGCTCAACCTGGTGGTGGCCAACTCGGCCGGCCTTACGTTGAGCCAAGCCTTGAGCGTGACTCAGGTGTTGCGCCTGCAAACCGGCAACCTGAATACCAACAGCCAAGCCCTGACGCTGCTCTCGTCGGCTGCCGGCACGGCCATTGTGGACAACACGGGCGGCGTGGTGAGCGGCCTGGCCACGGTGCAGCGCTACATCACGCCCACCAACCCGGGCTTGGGCTACCGCCACTACAGCTCGCCGGTGACGCGCAACACGACCGTGGCCACCAGCAACACGGTGGCTGACCTGGCTACTACCAACTTCACGCCGGTGGTGAACCCGGCCTACAATACTTCCAACACTCCCCGCCTGGTGACCGCCTACCCCAACGTGTTCTATTATGACCAGTCGCGCCTGGCCACCAGCAACGCCTCCTACGCGGTGGGCGATTTCGACAACGGCTTCCTCTCGCCGAACGCGCTGACCGACGTACTGGTGACGGGCCGGGGCTACACCGTGAACCTCAGCAGCAACAATCTGGTCGATTTCCAGGGCACGCTCAACACCGGCACGTATGCAACGGGCACGCTGCCCCGCGGCGCGCAGACCAACGCCGGCTGGCAGTTTTTGGGCAACCCCTATCCTTCGGCTATCGACTTCACTACCGTGCGGGCCAACTCGACGGGCATGGAAGACGCGCTGTATGTATTCAAGAGCAGCGGCCAGTACACGGGCGCTTACGCAGGGTACGTGAACGGGCAATCTGTGAATGGTGGCACCAACCTGGTACCGGTGGCCCAGGGCTTCTTCATGCGGGCGCAGGTCGGCGGCGGGGCAGTGACTTTCACCAACAGCAGCCGCCTGACTACCTATGACACCACGCCCTTCCAGCGCACCACCGCCGACACCCGCCCGCGCCTGACCCTGTCGCTGGGCACGGCCAGCCTGCGCGCGCAAACCGTGGTGTACTTCGAGGCCGGCGCTACGGCCGCCTTCGATAGCCGCTTCGACGCCCACTACCTGCCGGCCACCAACGGCCTGACGCTGGCCACCGAAACGCCCGCCGGCGAGTTCCTCGCCATCAGCGGCCAGCCGACCTTGACGGGTGCCGACGTGGTGCTGCCCCTGCAACTGGCCGTGGCTACTGCCGGCACCTACACGCTGGCCGTGGATGACCTCTCCCACCTGCCCGCCGGCTACCACGCCTACTTGCGCGACGCCCTTGCCGGCACCTACACCGACCTGGCCACTACGCCCATGGTGAACCTGACGCTGGCCGCCAACGCCGCCCCCGGCGGGCGCTATGCCGTGGTGTTCACGCCGCAGGCCCGCGTGCTGGCCACGGCCCCGGCCGCACTGGCCAAGCTAGCCACCGTGTACCCCAACCCGGCCCACGGCTCGGCCACGCTGCTGCTGCCGGTGGCCCTACGCGGCCAGCAAGCCACCAATGTGTCGGTGGTTGATAACCTGGGCCGCACGGTGCTCACCCGGACGCTGGCCGCCGGTGCCGCCGAAACGCTGGAGCTGCCCCTGAGCGGCCTGGCCCCGGGCGTGTACTCGGTGCAAGCCCGCACGGCCTCCGGCCTCGTGGTGAAACGCCTCGTGGTGGAATAAGCCACTGCTGCGGAAAGCGCTTTAGCAGCGCCCCGAATGAAGAGCCCCGCCTGATTACAGGCGGGGCTTTTTTGTTGATAGCTACACCACAAAAGCTGGACGGCAGCTGATTTTATGGACGTTGATTCTGCGGCAATAAAAAACCTCCCGCCAAAGACGGGAGGCTTTCCTAGCTATGAAAACAACTGTCTCCTGTAGAAGACATAGGGACATTTACGTTGAAACTCAGGTAGTCGGTTTGTAAAACTTGGATTTTAGGCGCCATCCATTCGCACTATTTTGGGAGTGAAAGAACCCAGCACGTCCACCAGGTCTTGCTGGTGCGCCATCACCTGCCGGATGTCTTTGTAGGCGGCCGGGGCTTCGTCAAGGCCGCCGCCTAGCAGGTCCACGCCGTGGTCGCGCAGTTCGCGGCGCAGCTCGCCTTCGGTGATTTTAGCTTTGGCCTGGGTGCGCGAGAGGCGCCGCCCGGCCCCGTGCGAGGCCGAGTTGAGCGACTCCCGTTCGCCGCGCCCGCGCACGATGAAGCCCGGGGCCGTCATGGAGCCGGGAATGATGCCGAGCACGCCTGCCCCGGCCGGCGTGGCGCCCTTGCGGTGCACAATGGCCGTGCGCCCGTCGGCCAGCACTTCCTTCCAGGCAAAATTGTGGTGGTTTTCGACCTGGGCCAATGGCTTCTCGCCCAACGCCTGGCTCAGGCGGCGGTGAATGTCGTGGTGGCAGGCCGAGGCGTAGTCGCCGGCCAGGCTCATGGCGGCCCAATACTCCTGCCCTTCCTGCGAGTCGAGCGAGAGCCAGGCCAGGTGCCGCGCCTCGGGCGGCAGGGGGCATTTGTCCATGGCCACTTTAGTGTAGTGCTGCGCAATGGCCGCGCCCAGCCCGCGCGAGCCGCTATGCGAAAGCACGCCCAGGTACTGCCCCACAGGCACGCCTAGGTCGTTTTTCGCATCGGTAATGTCCACCAGGCCAAACTCCACAAAGTGGTTGCCGGAGCCCGACGAACCCAGCTGCTTCACAGCCGACTCACGCTTCTGGCGCGCCACGGCAATTTCCCGGAATTCGGGCCGGTCAAAAATGGGGTCGTCCATGTTTACCTGCTTGAAGACCTCTTTGTTGCCAAACTTGGTGTGGTGTAGCAGCAGCTTGCGCAACTCGTCGCGCCGCTGCTCCAGGTACTTGGGCGGCAGCTCAAACACCGACAGAGCCATGCGACAGCCAATGTCCATGCCCACGCCGTAGGGAATCACCGCGTTGTCGGCCGCCAGCACGCCCCCGATGGGCAAGCCGTAGCCCTGGTGGGCGTCGGGCATGAGCGCGCCATCCAGGGTGATGGGCAGTTGCATAGCAACGTCCATCTGTCGCCGGGCGCCGTCCTCGATGAAGTCGTTGCCATAGCGGCGGTAGTCTTTGATGGCGGGGCTCAGGGCCACGTCGCGGCTGGGCTGGGGCACGAGTTCCTGGGCCACGGGGCGCCAGTTTTCGTCGCGCACGTATTTGAAGGGGTCGTCCTTGATTTGCTTGAGCAGGGCCAGGGCGCTGCCTTTGTCCATCTTTTTGAATTCCTTGCGGGCCAGCACGTCGAGGGCGCGGTTGATGGCCGGGCCTTCGGGGTAGCCAATTTTGCGGAGGTCGTTGCCGCGGAGTTGGTTTGCCATAGCAGGAGTCGGGAAAGGGTGTGAGTCTTTCTCTACGCCGCAGGAATGGCGATGTTTGAGAATGGCCGGCACAAATAAAAAAGCCTCAGCTGTAGCAGCTGAGGCTTTTCAGTACCAGAATCGGATTGCTGACCAAGCGGTTTACCATTTGGCTCCGCTTGGCTATTTCTTGTATACTGGCGGTATTCCTGTATCGAGCAACTTCGAGTTGTGCATTACTTTGATTAGCCAGCGGCCATCGGGCTCTTTCGTTGCGACCCAGTTCATCAAAAACTTTATTGGTGGCATGTCTTTGCCGTCGAAGGTTTTGCCACCGGTTACATCGGTCTGAACGTCGACGGCAGCCACATCGGGCCGAATAAACCGGATTTTGGTATTGGCTATTTTCTGGGCGCCGTTTTTGTAGACGACCGTGAGTATCGGCACATGGAATGTTTCAATGTTAGCGCGTCCGTGTGCCGACTGGCCGACCCAATTGGTGAAGTCCGCATCTTCCGTAAAAGCAGCCGCAAAAGCCTTTGTATCGTGGGCATTGAAGGCGGCATTAAAGCTTTCTATGAGCGACTTCACTGCCGTTTCATCGGCCGATTGGGCCTGGGCCAGCGACGTAAAACCAAGGCCTAATGTGAGGAGTAGGAAGCATTGTTTCATGAGCTCATGTGCATTAGTTGCAATACGATAAAGCAAAGCTATTCCATTTCACCTTGCACTGCTAAACACCTCTGAGATAAGAAGCTAGCGAATGAGGTTTTACGCCCCGTCCATCCGCACAATCCTGGGCGTGAACGAACCCAGCACGTCCACTAATTCGCGCTGGCTAGCCATCACGGCGCGGATGTCCTTGTAGGCCTGCGGAGCCTCGTCGAGCCCGCCGCCGATGAGCTCGATGCCGTGCTCAGCGAGGTACTTGCGCACCTGGCCTTCGCCCAGTTCGGCCTTGGCGCGGGTGCGCGACAACAGCCGCCCCGCTCCGTGCGAAGCCGAAGCCAGCGACTCGGCCACGCCCCGGCCGCGCACGATGAAGCCAGGCGCTGTCATCGAGCCGGGGATGATGCCCAGCACGCCCGCGCTGGCCGGCGTGGCGCCCTTGCGGTGGGTGATGACCTCGCGGCCATCGGCCAGCCGTTCTTTCCAGGCGAAGTTGTGGTGGTTTTCCACCTTTGCCAGGGGTTTTTCGCCCAGGGCTTTGGCCAGGCGGCGGTGAATCTGCTCGTGGCAGGCCGAGGCGTAGTCGCCGGCCAGCGTCATGGCGGCCCAGTATTCCTGGCCGGCTTCAGTGTCGAGGCCGAGCCAGGCGAGGTGCTGGGCTTCGCCGGGCAGTTGGCACACGTCCTTGGCCAGCTTAGTGTAGCGCTCGGCGATGCCGGCGCCCAGCCCCCGCGAGCCGGAGTGCGACAACACGCCCAGGTACTGGCCTACGGGCACACCCAGCTCGTTTTCCGCCTCGGTGATTTCGACAATGCCGAATTCTACGAAGTGGTTGCCGGAGCCGGATGTTCCTACTTGCTCAGCAGCCTTATCGAGCTTGTTTTTCAGGAAAGGAATTTCTCGGAACTCGGCTCGGTCAAGCACGGCGTGGTCCAGCCGCTGGCCGCGCTCGAAGCCACGGCCGCTGCCGAAACGAGTGTTTTCGAGCAGCAGGCTGCGCAGCTCCTGGGTACGCTGCGCTAGGTATTTGGGTGGCAAATCGAACACCGACAGGGCCATGCGGCAGCCGATGTCGACGCCCACGGCGTAGGGAATCACGGCGTTATCCGTGGCCAGTACGCCGCCGATGGGCAGGCCGTAGCCGTGGTGGGCGTCGGGCATGAGCGCGCCGGCCACGGTCACGGGCAGTTTCATGGCCGTTTCCATTTGGTGGATGGCGCTAGGGTCGATGTGCTCGGCCCCGAACACGGCGTAATCCTTGCGCTCTACCAGGCCGATGTGGCGGTTGGGCGGGGGCAGCAGGGCCGCGGCCGTGTGGCTCCAATCCAGGTGCGTGAGGTAGTCGTTGGGGTTGGCTAAAAGTTGACCTAGCAAAGCCAGCTGGTCGGTTTGAGAGAGTTTCTTGAGGTGCTTGCGCTGCAATTGGGCCAGCGCGAGCCCGATGGCACGGCCCTCGGGGAAACCGAGGTTTCGGAGGTCGTTGCCGCGTAGTTGTGAGGCCATGAGAATGGTTGTGGCACGAGGCGGGGGCGCTTAAGTAGGCCTCCGTCGTTGATTGATGAAAAAGAAATAAAACGGGCCGGGCAACAGGCGCAGCGCCTACATATGTGCTCTAACCAACTGAGCTACCGCGGGCCGAAGCCCACGGGCCGGCCTCGAACCGGCGACCCCATCGTCCTTAACGAAGTATGGCGGTGCTACGGCACCAGCCCGTTTTATCCAGAAAAACCGAAGCAATAAGCGTCTCGCGTGGTGGCCCCGCAGGGCCGACGTGGCATGTCGAAGTAGCGCGAGACTACGGCATCCGGTTAGGTTTGTAGCGTGGACTCTGCGAGTCCGCGCCTGGGTGAACGTTTTGCAATGCGCGGACTCGCAGAGTCCACGCTACATCAACAAAACCTGTCCGGGGCAACATGCGCCCGGCCTTTCCTGCTCTACCAACTGAGCTACGGCTACTGCTTGCGCAGTTTCCGGCGGGATTCGAACCCGCGACCTGGGCATTAGGAGTGCGAAGTATGGCCGGGCTACGACACCCGGACAGGAATTGAATTCAATGCATTGGGGCAAAAAGCGACTGGTGTCTATTAAATAGCGCGTCTACCAATTTCGCCACTTGCAGTTTTCACGCTGCAAGACGGGACTCGAACCCGCAATTCTTTACAGAACTGATTTCCGAAGTATCACCAGTCTACGGCACCCAATGCAAGCTTTTGTTTCCGGGCGGGGCAACAGGCGCCGGGCCAGTCGGTATGGCCCTACCGTTACGCAGTTACGCCCTGCCTTGCGGCAGCACTTCGGGAGTCGAACCCGCGACCATACCTGGGAATGGCGAAGAACGGCCCGGCTACGGCACCCATCCAGAAACGTATTTTTTAACTTAACTCCCGAAAAATTCAGGGCAACAAGCGGCGGGCGTGTCAACCGCAGCCGGGGCTGCGGAGGGGGATTCGAACCCAGTCTCTCTGATTAACAGTCAGATTTCAACCAACGAAGTAACGCCCGCCTACGGCACCCGAACCAAGCGGATTCTGCCGGGGTGGGACGGGTCACCGCAGTGGCCCCGTCCCGGTCGGCGACTACCCCGAGTGGGCAGCCGTCTTCCTCATGTCGGCAGTTTTTAAACGTGAGTCATGTAGTTTTTATTTTAAAGCAGTTCCCAAAAGCAAGGGGAATGAGCGGCGGGCCACATTTGATGAAGGGATTCGAACCCTCGCCGCCGAAGCGGCCACCCAGCACCCGCGAAGTAGGCCACGCCTACGCCACCTTGCACCGCAGCGGCCGGGGGTTCCGCTTTATTGCCCGGCCGGTTTTTGTTGTTTTTCTGTCATCCTGAGCGCAGCGAAGGACCTTATTAACGAAGAACGGTTCGCAGTAATTCTGTTAAACGCGACCGTGATAAGCTCCTTAGCTACGCTCAGGATGACAGATGATTTATATCTGCATTAGACAGTTACAAATCAATTTTCTCAATCTCCGTCAGGGCCGAGCCGCCGTTATCCAGCGCGCTCAGCACGTCAAATACCTTGTCGGACCAGCCGGCGATGAGGGCCACGCCCGTTTCGGGGCGCACCTCCAGCGGGGCGGTGCCGTGCCCGGCTAGGTCGAAGAGGTAGAGGCGGGCATTTGGCGCCACGGTGCGACGGTAGTCGGCCCAGATGCGACCGAACACTCCGCCATCACCGGTGCTGTTCCAGAGCTGGCAGTCGGTGAAAATCATCACCTTGTCTACCACCTCGCGGCGCAGCAACAGCTCCTCTACCACTAGGTGGCCGTTGGTGGCGTAGCCCACCTCGCCTTCGCGCTGGTAGAGTTCATCCACGTTGCGCAGCACCGGGCCGCGGGGCAGGCTGATGCGCTTCCAGATGTTGCCGAACATGCCGGTAATCACGTTCTGGCAGCGGCTCTGCAGCAACATGCTAAGCACCAGACCCACGTCGTAGAGCAGCACTTTGCTGCGAGCCGAAATGGGTTGCTGCATCGAGCCCGACACGTCGCAGGCCAGCACCACGCGGGTGTCGTGCCCGAAACCGCGCAGGTTCACGGCGCTGTGCGCAATGGCCGTTTCCAGGGCTGCCAGTACGCCGGCCACGTGGCCGCTTTGCAAGGCTTTCACCTCGCGGTAAGCGGCCAGGAAGCGGAACGGCAGCTGCTTGCTGCGCGCCACCGCAAACCGGTCGGCCAGGGTGTCGCACACCTGCTCCATCGTGGCCGCCGAAATATTGGCTTCCATGATGTTGCGCAGGTTGCGGAGCAAAGCCATGTAGCCCAGCTTGCCACTGCCAATGAGCGTTTCCCAGGTTTGGCGGACGGCCGTTTGCCGGTCCGCATCGGAAGCGTAGGTCCCCTGCCCTACCGCCGAAAGCTCGGTTTCCCAAGTGTAGGGCGTGGGCAGTTCACCGCGCACCAGCTGGTCGAACAAGGCTTGCTGGGCCTCGTCTTTCGCATTCGGGTGAACGAGAAAGAGGGCATCACGCAGGCGCACCGCGCCGTCACGGTCGTACTTGGCCAGCTGGTAGCCGTCGAAACGGTTGAAGCTGAGCGCCAAGCCTTTCTGCAGCTGCTTGGAAAGGCGGTTGAGGATTTTGGTCCCGCTCCGGGTGTTGGCCTGGGCGTAGAAGGCCAGCAATTCTGTGATTTCATCGGGGCGCTGCACCACGCGGGCCACCAGGCGGCTCACGAGGCTGTCGCCACGGTGCAGGCGGGCCAGTTCCACGCACAGTACCAGCGGCACTGAGCGCAGGTTCAACCGCTCGCGGGCATACACCGCCAGCTGCGCCACAAAACGCGGCTCGTTCTTCGCCACCAGTTCGCGCAGGCGCGCCAAGCGGGTGTCGGCTTTTTCGTAGAACTGGTCGCTGAGCGCGGCGGTAGCCACGGCGGCGTACAGCTCCACCGCCGGGGTGAGCGTGAAGGCGGGTGCGCCTTCGTGGTTTACCGTGGGAGCGGCTTTGCGGGAGAAGAAGTTGAAGCGCATAGTGGTGGGAATTAGAAGGATTGATTTTGAAATGAGCGCTAAGCGAGCAGGCATTTAGCGCACAAGCAGTAAGAGCATTAGCTCTTGTTTTGAATAGACTGTGTTATCCGGCAACGTGAACGTGCCGGGACAGCACCAGACGAGCTTCGTCGAGCCACTGGTTTACCCACTTGCTCTCGGCGGCGGTCATCCAGCGGTTGTGCTTGCCGCGCACCTGCACCAGTTTGCGGCTGGCGTCCACTTCCAGGGTCAGGGCGCGGGCCCCGTCCACGGTGAGGGAGAAGATGCCGCAGCGGCCCTGCCGGCACGATTGCAGGTAGGTGGCCACGCAGTGGTGCAGCGCCCGCCCCTCTGCCACCAACTGGCCGTAGGTAAGGAGCTGCTCGATGCGGACCGGGCCGTCCACGAAATCGGCCACGGGCAGGCCGGTCCAGCGGTGGTTGGCGTCCGGCTCCACCTCGCCCAGGCGCCGGCGCTCGCGGGCCTGGCCCTGGTGCCAGCGCTCGGCCTGGGCCAGCACCGACGCCATGCTGCGGCCCTTCAGCGAAAAGCCCGGCTGCGGCGGCTCGGGGCCGATGCCCACGCTGCGCTTCTGGTGAATCCAGTCGCACACGGGGCCAAAGTGCCGCGGGTCGACCATGGGCGCGGCCACGAAAAAGTCGACCACGCTCAGCCAGAAGTCATCGTCGAGCAGCGGCGCCCGGCCCAAGCGCGACTCCATCACCAAGCCCCACCATTCCAGCGCGTCGCGGGCCGCGAGTTGGGCGTAGCGCAAGGCTTCGCGAAACGTGCAGCCAGCGGGGGCCTGCCGCATGCCGTGCTCCAGCCGTTTGCTGAGTTTCACGGGCAGGCCGGCGAAGCTGCGCAGCGAGCGGCCCCAGCCCAAGTGCAGCGTCAGGTCGGGCAGGTTTACGCCATCCTCCACCAACGACGGCTGCGTCCAGGCGTTGAGCAGCCAAGCCGGCAGGTTGCCGTACTGGTCGAAGAGGTGCTGTACCAGGCTCACCAGCTGCCGGAAAGCGTTGTTGCTCTTCGGCTTCCAGTCGGCCAGTTCGCGCACCCGCTGCTGGTAGCGTTCGGCCAGCGCCGCCACGGCCGGGCCCAGCTCGGGCCGGAACAGCAGCGCCATTGGCTTGGTGGCCAGCAGCTGCAGCGCCTTGCGGATGCTGTGTTGCACGGCCACCGGCCGGCCCATCACACAAGCCGCGTAGAGGTGCGCCAGTTCCGAGTGCACGCCCACGGCATTGTACAAGTCGCGCGGCGAGGGAAAGGAAAACATATAATCAACTTTCTTCGACAGGGGCCATTTGCGCCAGTCGACGTGCCGCGCGAGGGCGGCACCAGCCTCTTGCCAGCGGAGGGTTGCCGCCGGAATCGGTTTGTTACGGTTTGCCATAAAGCGGGAGCCTGCCCGCAGACAGTGCCTAGCTAGGTTTTCGATAGGGAGAAGTGGGCGCCCGCAGGGAGCGGCCCGGTTTCAGCCGTTTTTGGTTTCGCGCAGGGCGCAACCGGTGGGCCGCTGGCTGGAGCGGCTGGCCCATTGCAAGGGGCCGATGAGCGGGAGGAGGAGCTAAGAAGCGCATGGTGAAAACAGAAATTAAAAAGGTGGAAATGCAGAAATACGCAGCGGAATTATCGCGCAATAATTAATTAACCGAAATTCAGTTTTTACTCGATTTGGATTAGGCGCACCTTTCCTGTTCAAATAAAAACGTGTTTTTATTTGGCAATTAATTACACGAAAAAGCCCGGCCTTGAGGGCCGGGCTTTTCTATTTCGCGGGAGTTTGCGCCGAGGTTATCAGCGTTTCCAACAAAGAAGAGAAGCACGGCCGCACCCATCCAGCAAGCCACCATCGGGCCGGAGCTGGAACTGTTTGGGCAGGTAACTGGGGCGGATATTGCGCATGGATTGAATGAGGCAAGCGGTTGAAAACCGGCTAGCAACAAAAAACCCGAGCTTATGGGCTCGGGCGGTGTCGGGTTTCAGCGGGGTGCTGAAATCAGGCAAACGTACCGAGCGGAGACAGCCAACCTAGCTGTTTCTTATCCGAATTACTGGTGAGGAATGTGTGGCGGTACATGGTTGTTTGCTTTTGGTGCGACAAAGGTTTGTAATTAATTTTTATCACGCAAATTATTTTCAAATTAATTATTAAATATTTTTCTCAACCCGCGAATTCAAATGAATTAAGCAGATTTTATCAATAAATATTTTTTTCGCCCTCATCCAAAAACAAGAACTCCGACCCCGGCTTTCTGGTATTACGGCTACATGCCCCGCCTCGCCACTTCCGACCACTATACCCTCGACCTGCCCGCCGGCCACCGCTTCCCCATCGCCAAATACGCCCTGATTCGGGAGCAGCTGTTGTGGCAGGGCATTGCGGCGCCGGAGGACTTTTATGAGCCGGGGCTGTGCGCCGAGGAAGATGTGCTACGGGTGCACACGGCCGAGTACTGGCACAAGGTGCGCGACTTGCAGCTCTCGGCCCGCGAGGTGCGCAACCTGGGGCTGCCACAAAGCCCGCAGCTAGTGCGCCGCTCACTGAGCAGCAGCGCGGGCACGTTGCAATCGGCCTTGCGGGCCCTGCGCGATGGCATCGGGCTGAACCTGGCGGGCGGCACCCATCACGCCTTTGCTGACCGAGGCGAGGGATTTTGCGTGCTGAACGACCAGGCCATTGCCGCCGCGCACCTGCTGGCGCACGGGCTGGCCCGGCAGATTCTGATAGTGGATTTGGATGTGCACCAGGGCGACGGCACGGCCAGCATTTTCTGGGATGAGCCGCGCGTGTTCACGTTTTCGATGCACGCCGGGGCCAATTATCCGCTGCGCAAGGAGCAGTCGGACCTGGACATTCCGCTGGCGCTGGGCACCGGCGATGCCGAGTATCTGGCGCAGCTCTCCGCTACGCTGGCGCCGCTGGTGGCGCGGGTGCGGCCCGATTTCATCTTTTACCAGGCCGGCGTGGATGTGCTGGCAACCGACAAGCTGGGCAAGCTGGCGCTCACGCCGGCCGGATGCCGACAGCGCGATGAACTGGTGCTGGGCCTGTGCCGGGCGCAGCATTTGCCGGTGGCCGTGAGCATGGGCGGCGGTTACTCCGAGCGGCTGGCCGACATCGTAGACGCGCACTGCAACACGTTTCGAGTAGCGTTTGAACTGTGGCCCTAGGCCCCGGGCGTACCTTTGCCGGCGATGAAAAACCCCAATTCCGCGCATCCCAACCGCATTACGGTTCCCGTTCGCACCGATGAGCAGCCCACCGGCACGCCTGCGCAACAGGCCTTCCGGCAAGCTATTCTGGACGTGGAAAACCTGCGCGAGCGGCTGCGCGACCTGCGTGCCGAGCAAGCCGAGGCCCGGCGACGTTACTGGCAGCAGGTGGGGCCGGCAGCTGCGGCCGTGGTGGCAGCCCGGCGCGACCTATTTCCGGCGTTGGAAGAAGCCCTGCTGCTGGGCTACTTCAGCCGCCTGGAGGAGCAGCAGATTACAGAAGTAATTCTGGGCAACGCGCGGGCCCTAGAAGACCGGTTTGGGGAGGACGAGGGCGAGATAATTCGCAAGTATGCGCCCCACGGGCGTGGCCCCGGAGCGCAGTTCGATAAACAACCAAACGAGACCAAGGCGGAGGCTGCGCCCGAATTTATCCCCGACCCCACCCTGCCACCGCACGAGCAAGCCGCCCAGGCCGCCCGCGCCCGCCGCAAAACCAAGGCCCAACGCCAGCAGGAAGCCGCCGCCCAAGCCGCCCGCGCCGACCAGCAGCAACTCGAGTCCAACGCCAAAACCATCTACCGCCAGCTGGCCCGCCAGCACCATCCCGACCTGGAGCGCGACCCCGAAAAGCAAGCCGCCCGCACGGCCCTGATGCAGCGCATCACCGAAGCCTACGAGGCCGACGACCTGTACACGCTACTCCAGCTATTGGCCGAATCGGGCCCCGCCGACGCGGAGGCCGACGACGTGCTGGCCCGCTACACCCGCGCCTTGCTCCAGCAGCAAACCCAGCTGAAGCAGCAAATGAACGAACTGAAATACGGCCCCAACGGCTTCGTCACGGGCTCGGGCCGCAAGCAAGAATTGGAATTGCGCCAACTCAAGCGCGACCTGCGGGCTGAGGCGGAATACGTGCAGCACATCGGGCGCATGATAAGCGAAGCCGCCGGGCTGCGCGAGGTGCTGCGGCAGTTGGCCGCCGAAGGCCTAACGAGTATTTAAAGCTTGAATCTGTGAATAATTGTAGGGTCTGTTAGCAACCCCCGTTAGAACATCATGCAGCGCGCAGCGAAGCATCTCGCTTGTGGCAGTAATCACTGCTTCTGCGACGAATCAAGCAAGATGCTACGCTCTGCATGACGGCCTTTACTTCTCCTCTCGCGGACGCGTGGCCAGGACTTCCTGCACCGAAGTCCACCGGATTTCGGGGTAGCGGGCGTTGTCGAGCGGGCTCAGCTTGGACTGGCCGGTAAACATGTCGTGCAAGTACTGCATGCCCTGCCAGGGCGGAAACACGTCATCACTTTTGGGCATCATAGCCTTGGTGAGCTTGCTGAGGGCACCCAGCACGCCCACGCTGCCGGCCCATAGCAGGCGGAACGGCTGGCCCGTGGCGGCGCTGGCGGCCCGTTGCACGTCGCGAATGGTGGCCACTTCGCCAGCTACCCGCAGGTAGCGCGGCGTGTGCGGGTCGAGGGCGGCCGCGGCGGTAAACTCGGCGGTGTTCTCGATGGTGGTGAAGTCCAGCGGCTGATTGGCATCGCCCCAGTACACCACGCGTTTCAGGCCAAAAAGCACCACCGGAGCCTGCCCGGTTAGCAAATCGGTGAACATACCGTTGAGGACAGACGTGGCGGCAATGGGCGCCTGGTCGAGCCTTTGGTTGAACTCGCGGCGCAGGTCGAGGTTGCGGTTGCCGCCGGCGGGCAGCTTGGTGTAGTCGATGCAGTAGTCCGACGGAATAAAACGCGGCACCCCAGCCGCCACCGCCGCATCGAGCAGCCGCTTCTGGGCGTCCACAATCACCTCACGCAGGCCCGACAGTGCCGAAACTACGCAGTCGGCGCCGGCACAAGCCTGCGTCAGAGCCGTTACGCTGTTAAAATCAATTTCCACCACCGTGGCGCCCAACTCGCGCAGGACAGCCATGGCCGGACCGGTGTTGCCGCCGCGCACCAGCGCCCGCACCGCGGCCCCACGTTGCACCAAGTGCCGGGCGATACGCAGACCCAAATCGCCGGTGGCGCCGGCCAATACAATAGTAGGATGTTGAGCGGGCGGAATGGGAGCTTGCGATGGAGCCAAAACAAAGTGGTTTTAGGGTGCGTGAACGGTGCTGCTTACGCGCCCGCACGCACTGAAGATGCCCGCCGTCGCCTTTTACCCAATAAAGGCCACGCCCGCCTGCACCACAGCGGCATCGCGCAAAATGCGGTTGTGCCCCAGCCCTTTGGTAGCCTGCAGCGTTGCGCCCGGCCAGGCAGCAGCTATTTGACGGCCTTCGGCAAAAGGAATGATTTCGTCGTCCTCGTCGTGCAGCACCAGCACCCGCTCGGTGCCAGCCGTGGGACCCGCCACGGCCGCCCCAAACGACTCGGCCGTGCGGCCCGTGGCCTGCTGCACGTAGCGGGCAAACTGCTCCACGAACGTGCGAGGCAAGTGCAGAAAATCCGCAAACCGCCCAGCCACGGCCCGCGGGCCGATGGGCGTACTCAGCAGCACCAGACGTGGCAGCGGCTGCCCGCCCGGCAGGCGCACCGGCAAGCCCGCCACCGCCGCCCCGCCAAACGAATGCGCCACAATGGCGCGCACCTCCCCCACCGCATCAACGACGGCCTGCACCGCCCCGCCAAAGTCCGTGAGCGTAGTCATCTTGCCGCTGGAAGCGCCATGGGCCGGCCCGTCGAGGGCCACCACGCGGTAGCCCGCCGCCAGCAGCGGCTGCACCCAGGCCCGCCAGAAGCTGGCCCGGTGCTCCCAACCGTGCACCAGCACCACGGCCGGCGCTGCGCCTGGGCCCCATTCATACACCGCCACAGAGCCGGCGCCGGAAGCAACGGTGCGGCGCCGGGCATCGGCCAGTGCAGGCACCTCCCAATCTTTTTGCGGCAGCCGACGCGGCGTGCAAAACACCTGCCAGGCTCGCCGGAACGCCAGGCCGGGCGCCATGACCGAGAGTACCTTCAGCTGCCCGCGCAACAGCCGCAAGCCCGCCGGCGGCGAGGGGTAGCGCACCCGTGGGGCGGCAGGGCGCGCCGGAGCTTCGAGCGGAAAATAGTCGTGGGCGGGCGAGAAGGTGTTGGTCATAGCGCAGGTGAAAAAGAATGTAAAACCGGCATGTTGCCGCTATATCAGGCCAGCAGCTCCAGCCGCAGCTGACCCACAATGACCTGAAACGGGGTTTCGTCGTGCACGCGGGCGGCCTGTAGCGCCCCGGCCAGCGTGATGAGCACCTGCGCCGCCTTAGCCGCCGGGCTGCCCACAAAACGCAGGCCGCCCGTGGCGCGGCCCACGGCCAGCACTTGGGCCAGCCACTCGGTCAGTTCCCGGTTGAAGGTGCGCAGTTCGGCCTGCATGGCGGGCGGCAGGGTGCGGAAGTCGGCCGCTAGTGCGCCGAACAGGCACACCCGGCGGTCGTGGCCCAGGTGGTTGTCATACACGGCCAGCAGGGCTTCGAATTGGGCGGCCGGTGGCAAGTCGGCCACACGGGGCAGGTCGCGCCACTTGCGCAGGCGCCGCAGCTGGCGGGTCACCAGGGCCGTGCCTAGGTCGTCCTTGCTGGGGTAATGATAGTGAATGGCCGCTGGTTTCACGCCCAATTCCTTAGCCAGGTGCTGGTAACTGAAGGCATTGAAGCCCCGCTCCAGCAGCAGCGTTTCGGCCAGGTCGAGAATGCGAGTGCGGGTGTCCGGTGCGAGGGCGGCTTGATGTGCTGGATTTGACATTACGGAACAAAGATAATACTTACTTACTAATTAGTAAGTTTCTTTATAAAAATAAAAAAAGCCCCTTATCTGCATGGAGAAGGGGCTTTTCTATAAACCGATGGGTATTAGATTCTCTATTCTTCCGGCCCCAGGCCCAGGGCATCAACCGCGGCCTGCACGGCGTCGGCACGGTAGGCGGGGGCGGTGGCGGGCGCCTTCAGCAGGCGCAGCAGGCGCTGGTACTTCTGGCGGCCTTCGGCCAGCATCTGCGGGCTCACCTCAATGGTGAACACGCCGAAGGGCTCAACTTTCTGCACGCCCACCAGCAGAAACCGTTCGGCCTGCAGGGCATCGGTGTAGAAAGCGGCCTGGCGGTCGTAATCATAAGCCGAGCATTGCCAGAGGAAGTGGTCGGCATCGCGCGCCATGGTGGTTTTGAAGTCGATGATGGTAAAAGGGTGCTCCGGGTTGTCCACGATGAGGTCGGCGCGCAGCTTGCAGAGCGTATCGGTCTCTGGCTCTGTGAACAGGGCGCTCATTTCGGGACGGCCCACGGCCAGCAGCTCGTTCAACCGAGTATCCATCTTCACGCCATCCACCAGCCACCACACCAGCGTGTCGTTGAGGCCCGGCTGGCCGGCCACATAGTCGTCGGGTTCCAGCAGGGCCGTATGGAAGGCGGTGCCGAAGCTCAGGGCACCGTCGTTGGCACTGCTTTGGGCGCGCGCGGGGCGGCCGTCGAGGGCATCGCGCAGGCGTGAGAGGTCCGAGTTGGCCACGGCGGGCAGGGCGCGGTAGGTATCGTAGTCGAGACGCAGCAGGTCGGGGCGCGGAGCAGAAGGAGTGGGCATAGGCCTTAAACAGCAAAACGCCCCAATTGGTGGCGCCGCTGCCACAAGAAAAGGGCTGGTTGCCGCCGAACAGCAACCAGCCCCGCTATTTAGTTGGCCCTTCCTTTAATGCGTGAGAAAATACAGCCCCAGCTTCAGGCGGTTTTCGCTGCGCTTGGGGCCGCCCAGCACCACCCGCTCCGGGCTGGCACCGGCACCAGAGGCCAGCAGGATGCCGTTGTTGTCGAGCGTGTGGTCGACCACGGCCTGACAATAATCGGTAGCCACGAAAGTGTAGCTGGCAGTTTCCAGTCCCGTCACGTTCGAGACCCCACTTTGGTACGGAATGGCCAGTGCCGCCGTGCTGCCGCCGATGGTGCTGCCCTGCTGGTTGCCGCGGGTGCTCAAGTAGGCCACCAGCGAGTTGGGCGGCGCCAGGTAGCGGGTAGCCGAGCCGGGCACTACCTCCAGCGTCAGGTTGGCCTGCACAATGGTGAGCCGCGAGCCAAAGCTGCGCAAGTCGTTCAGATACGGTATTTCGAGCTTGACCTGCCAGCCCAGGGCGCCGTCGATGTAGGCCTCCTGCGCCGTGCGGGCCACGTCGAGCGCCTGCAACGAAGCGCTGAGCGGAGCTAGCAAGGTGCCGGTACGGTCGGACGTGACCTGGTAGAAATGCTTGCCGCCCGAAGCCAGCGTAAACGCCTTGGTGATGACGGTACCAGGGTCAATGGGCGAGTGCGTGTAAAGATTAAGGGCGCCGCCCTCGGTGCTGAGTTGCGTGCGCAGCAGCGCGGCATCGTCGGTGGAGCCGGGCGCGAGCACTAGGCCGGCCAGGCGATTGTTCAGCTCGGCATCGGTGTTGAGGCTGCCGGCCAGGCCGGCGCTCAGCAGCTCGCGGCCCAGGGCATCGGCCAAGCGCAGGCGCAGGGTGCGCACGCTGGGGCGGGCCGCAAAAGGCCGGGTGCTGCGGCCCTGGTTGAGCGCGGCCGCATCGTAGCCCAGCTGGCTGAAGGCGTAGTAGTTTTTCGTAGGCACCAGAGCGTCGCGCAGGCGGTGCACTTCCAGGTTTTGCAGCTGGGTGGTGTCGCCGTAGCGGTAGGCGTCGGGCTTGAGCACCAGCACCAGCGAGTCGTACACCTCGTCGCTGGCCGGAATGTAGGCAGCGCCCAGGCCTACCTGGAAGTAGCTGCGCGCCGTGATGGTGCCCAGGCGCGGGGCTTGGTAGCGCCCCACCAGCAGGTTGTCGCTGGCCGAGGTCAGCACCGAGTCGTGCCACACCGTGGCCACGCGCACCGTCAGGGTATCCACGTAAAAGGCATCATTGGCCACGCCGGTGGCGGGGGCATCCACGGTGATGTTGCCCACGGGGTCGCAGGCAGCGCAGGCCCAGAGCAGTCCCAGCAGGCCCAGCAGCCAGTGCCCGGCCCGCAACCAGCGCGCGGCGCGGGTAGCCGAGGCCTTAGTCCACATCGGCATTGGAGTCGAGTATCCAAAGGTCGTCGTAGCGCGTGCTACCGCTGGCGCCCAGGGCCACGTAGCCCGCATCGCCCAACCCAAAGCCCACGCCCGATATGCGGGTAGCGCCGCTGAAATCGGTTTTCTGGTACCAGTTGTCGTCCGTCGGGCTGTAGGCCCAGCAGCTCAGTAGGGCGGTGTCTTTGTTGCCCAGGGCCACGTAGCCGTTGTTGCCGATGGTGAAGGCCACCGCGTAGGCCCGCGGCACGGCGCTGAAGTCGAAACCCGTGCCGTTGGTGTCGGTGCCTTCCAGCTTGCGGTGCTCGGTCCAGGTTTCGGTGGCGGGGTTGTAGCTCCAGTTATCGGTTTCGTACACGCCGTTGTCGAGGCCGGTGCAGATGTAGCCCTCGTTATTGGCCACGAAAGCCACCGCCCCCAGGCGCTTGTTGCCACCAAAGCTGGGTTTCTGCGTCCAGACGTTGGTCAGAGGGTCGTACTGCCAGAAGTCTTTCTTGTAGTTGCCGTCGTAGCCCGTGCCCACGTAGCCCTTGTCGTTGATGGCGAAGGCCACGGCCCCGTAGCGGGCACTGCCGGCAAAGTCGGCCTTCTGCGTCCAGGTATTGGCCGCGGGGTCGAATTCCCAGAAGTCCTTGAGGCGGTTCAGGCCGTCATAGCCGGTGCCCACGTAGCCTTTGCCGTTGGCCGCAAAGCCGATAGCGAAGTAGCGCCCCACGCCCGGGAAGGAAGCACACTGCTTCCAGGTGTTGGTGCTGGGGGTGTATTCCCAGAAATCGGTGAATTTGTCGGTGCCGTCGGTGCCGAGGCCCACGTAGGCCTTGCCATTCAGCACGAAGCTCACCGCGCCGTTGCGGGCCAGGCCTTCAAATTGGGAGCGTTTGTACCAGGCGCCTACCACGTAGTCTACATCGGCAGAATCTTTGGTGCAGCTACTCAGGGCACCGGTCAGCAATAGCAGCAGGACTGCCAGCAAGCGTGTTTTTTTCATACAAAAAGGGATGGTGAAATATGCCTAGAGGAGGCCTGCAGCACGAACTCCAGTTGCAACCCCACTTGTCCGGCCTCCTCTGTTTCGGCCCAAACCACGCTTTCATCCCCCCAAACCGGCAACTAACATCGACCAACCCACCGCATTCGTAGCCGGTTTCTGGGTCCTGTCGTACGAGCTAAATCCGGCTTTTTGCCTTTCACCCGCTCTCCCCTCCCCCATTTGCCATGTGGATTCCCTACGCGCTGCTCTCGGCCTTCTTTGCCGCCCTCACCGCCATTTTTGCCAAAGTCGGTATCAAGGGCGTCGACTCCGACCTTGCCACCGCCATTCGCACCACGGTCATTCTGCTCCTGGCCTGGGGCATTGCCCTAGCGCGTGGGGCCACTGCCGGGCTACCGACCCTCACGCAGCGCACCTGGCTGTTTCTGGTGCTGTCGGGCTTGGCCACGGGAGCGTCGTGGCTGTGCTACTTCCGGGCCCTGCAGCTAGGCCCCGTGACCCGGGTGGCCCCAGTCGATAAACTAAGTGTGGCGCTGTCACTGCTTTTGGCAGTAGTGTTTTTAGGAGAATCGATTTCAATGCGCGGTGCCGTGGGCGCAGGTCTTATCCTGGCCGGTGCCGTGGTACTGGTATGGGCCTAGCCCATTTCCAGTTCCCAACAAACCACCCCTGGTAACTGCCTGACGACCATCTGCGGGTCAGCCGGGCGCCGGTACGTCACGTCTAGTGACCAAATCGATTTTAACCGAGGCCCCCCTTGCCAAAGCCAGCAAGCCCGATAGACCAGTTCATGAAATTGGACTTTACTGGCTTATTATATAATTCACGAATCTTTAATTCGATTTCGTTGTAAAAGGAGGGTTGCATTACTATCGCAATAATCCAGTTTTTACTATGAAAAAGATTTTTTCACTCCTCCTATTAGCTATAGCAATAAATAGTATTATTACTATTAATGCTTTTGCTCAGCGCCAATGCACTTACCGGGCCGTTAGCAGTGGTTTGTTCTCCAGCCCCAGCACTTGGAATTCTAACTGCGGCGGCGCGCCTACTTCTGACAGCGATGCTATTATCATCATCGACGGCTTCGACGTATCGCTCGACACCAATTACAAAGTGGCCAAAAACGGTTCCATCAGCGTGCTGAACGCCGGGTCGCTGGTGGGCGGCGCCGACTTGATAGTGGGCGATGGCACCGGCGCGCAGGTGAATACCTGGCTCACGGTTTCGCCCGGCAGCACCGTGCGGGTGGCGCAGCTCACCGTCAACAAAGCCACGGTCAATGTCGACGCCCCCCTCAACGCCGCCGCCCCCACCACCCTGGCCACCGACTGCAACTTGGTGCTAATGAACTCCAACATCACCGACGACAGCCGCGTGATGATTAACGGCAACGTGGACGTAACCGGCGGCGGGGCCAACAACACCCTTTGCGGCACCGGCAGCGTGCGCATCACGGGCTGCGTGTACGGCGGCAACGGCGCGGTAAATAAGCTGGCCAACAACTGCGCGGCCTCACTCGTGACTACCGTGTGCGCCCAGCAGGCCACCACCGGCTGCCCCGGCCCCGTGGCCGGCGCCAACGCCAACGAGCGGGCCTGCGACGCCTTGGTCACGGCTTGCCCCAAGCCACTTCCCGTCGAGCTGGTCATCTTCTCGGCTACGGCCACCGATAAAAAGCAAGTAGCCCTGCACTGGGTGACGGCTTCGGAAAAGAACAGCCGCAACTTCGCGGTCGAACGCTCGATGGATGGCAAGACATTCAGCAGCTTTGCCACGGTAGAAGCAGCCGGCGTTTCCCAAACCCAAAAAGCCTACAACTTCATTGACGAGCAGCCCCTGCCCGGCGTCAGCTACTACCGCCTGCGCCAAGTTGATTTGGACGGCACCACCACCTACTCAGGCGTGCGCACCGTGAAGCTGGGCAGCGCCAGCAGCGAAACCCTGGCCGTGTACCCCGGTAGCACGCCCCGCCAGTGGGTGGTGCTCAGCACCCTGCCCGCCGAGGCGCTGGTTGCGCCTGCCACAGTGCAAGTATTCGACGCCGTGGGCCGCCTCCAAAAGGCCACGCCCGTAGCCGACGCTTCCCAAACCGGCCGCTGGGCCCTCGACCTGGGCCCGCTGCCCACAGGCGTTTACATCGTGCGCCTCGTGACGGTAGCCGGCACCTTCAGCCAGCGCATCGCGCAGTAATGCTTTGAGTAGCCAGGCAATAAAAAAAGCCGTTCCTGCCAGTCAGGAACGGCTTTTTTATTGCCTGGCTACTCGGCGTGGCACTAATTGCCAGAAGCAAGCAATTAGCGCAGCAGCGCGCTTCTGTTCTTCAAGGCTTGCACTTTCTCCGCAATTTTCGCCAGCCCCAGGTTGTGAATGCTGCCCAGGTGCGTGGTTTGAAACGCCCGGTGCGGCACGTAGCTACCATCTTCCACGGCCCGGCCCACCTGCTGGTAAGCATCGCGAAACGGCACCCCAGCAATAATTAGTTGGTTAATATTTTCAACCGAAAAAATCGGGTCGTATTTCTCCTGTTCAATCACGCCGGGTTTAATCTTGATTTCGGGCAGCGCAAACAGCAGCATGTCCAGCAAATCGGAGAACTGCATCATGGGCCCAAACAGCAGCTCCTTTAGCAGCTGGAAGTCGCGGTGGTAGCCGCTGGGCAGGTTGCTGGTAGCCAGAATAATGTCGTTGGGCAACGCCTGCAGGCGGTTGGTATGGCCGCGCACCAGTTCAAACACATCGGGGTTTTTCTTGTGTGGCATGATGCTGGAGCCCGTCGTGAACTCCTTGGGCAAGGTCACGAAGCCCAAATCCTGGCTGTTGTACATCACCAGGTCATACGCAAGTTTGCCCAGCGTACCGGCCGCGCCGGCAATGGCGAAGGCCAGCGTTTTCTCGGTTTTGCCGCGCAGCATTTGGGCCCCCACGCTGCTCACCGCCACGCTGCCAAAACCCATCTCGCGAGTTGTCATTTCGCGGTCTATCGGGAAGCTGCTGCCAAAGCCCGCGCCCGAGCCCAACGGGTTCTGGTCGGCCACCGTGTGGGCCGCTTCAAACAAGGCCAAATCCAGCAGCAAATGTTCGGCGTAAGCCGAAAACCACAGCCCAAAACTGCTCGGCATGGCCGCCTGAAAGTGCGTGTAGCCCGGCAGCAAGTCGTTTTGGTGCGCCTCCGCTTTTTGTAGCAGCACCTCAGTCAGCGCCACCATCCGGGCAGCCGTGCGCTCGGTGTAGTCTTTGATGAACAGCTGAATGGCGGTCAAAACCTGGTCGTTGCGCGAGCGGGCGGTGTGAATTTTCTTGCCCGCGTCGCCAAACTTTTCGGTTAGGTAATACTCAATCTTGGAATGCACATCCTCAAATTCTTCACCGATGGTGAAGGTGCCCGCTTCAATTTCAGCAGCCAATTCACTCAGCCCCTGTTGCAGCTGCTGGTTCTCAGCCTCGTTTAGCAACCCCACTTTGGCCAGCATGTTGGCTTGGGCCTTGGAAGCCTGCACGTCAAACTTGGCCAGATAAAGGTCCAGTTCCCGGTCGTGTCCCACGGTGAACTGCTCTATTTTTTTATCAACGGCAATGCCTTTCTCCCAGATTTTCATAGCGCGAGGTTTCGCAGAGTTAAAATACGTTTCGCAAAGTGCAGTCGTCGTTTGCGCCGCAGCGTTGCATTAAAGTTGCAAATCTGTCAGCAGCTTAATATAATCCCGAATACCCGCCCGTATTTCGCTTACCAGAATAAATTCATCTGGCGTGTGCGAGCGGGCGCTTTCTCCTGGACCCATTTTCAGCGTTTCAAACGGCATCATCGATTGGTCCGACAGCGTGGGCGAGCCATAAGTTGTCTTCCCCATTGCAATCCCTTTACGAATAAGCGGGTGGTTTTCGCTGATGCGTGAAGAATTTAAATGCGTGGAGCGCGGCACAATTTCAGACTGCATTTTCCCGCGCAGGAAATCAACAATTCCCTGGTTCTGATACAGTTCATTCGTACGCACGTCAATCACGAATTGGCACCTATCCGGCACTACGTTGTGCTGTGTCCCGGCGCTAATCTGTGTCACCGTCGTCTTCACCGGCCCCAGCAGTGGCGACACTTCCGGAAACTGAAAGCTGCGAAGCCACTGAATATCATCCAGAGCCTTATAGAGGGCATTTTCACCTTCGTTGCGAGCGGCATGACCGGTTTTGCCGTGCGCAGTGCAGTCGAGTACAATCAGGCCTTTTTCGGCAATGGCCAGGTTCATGCCCGTGGGCTCACCCACAATGCCTAAGTCAATTTTACCAAATTCCGGCAGTACGCTGCGAATACCATTAGCGCCTGAAATTTCTTCTTCAGCGGTAATAGCACAAATTAAATTAAATGCGTTAGGCTTGTCTTGCAAATACAGAAACGTCGCCAGCAAGCTCACTGCTGAAGCGCCCGCGTCGTTGCTACCTAGCCCAATTAATTTATCACCTTCCAGCACCGCTCCAAAAGGGTCGTACACCCAGCCCGCGCCGGCCTTCACCGTGTCGTGATGGGAATTGAGCAGTATCGTAGGCTTGCTGGCATCGAAATCGTGTGAAACGGCCCATACGTTGTTCTGCTGCCGCTTCGGCCTCACGCCATGTGCCGTCAGAAACTCCTCAATCAGCGTGGCCGTGCCGGCTTCTTCGCGGGAGAAAGAAGGAGTTTTAATTAGCCGGATTAATAGCTCAACGGCTTCGTCGCTTAACTGAGCTATCAGGTCAGACATAACGTGGTTTTGAGTGGGTCGTTGATGTGCAGCGCGTGCTCAATAATTACTTTCTCAACGCCGAACTGCAAAGCCTCGAATGCATTCTCCAATTTGGGCAGCATTCCATCGGCAATTACCCCGCTTTCTTTTAGCTCAGCATAATTTGCCAGATTAATTGTAGAGATTACCGAATTTTCATCATTAATATCCGTTAATACTCCACGCTTTTCGAAGCAGAAATGCAGTGCTACGGCGTATTGTCTGCTCAACGCCTTCGCTACTGAGGCAGCAATGGTATCGGCGTTGGTATTTAATAACTGGCCCTGACCATCGTGGTTAATCGGGCAGAATACCGGCGTCAAGCCCAGCGTCAGAAACTGCTGAATGAGGTTTGTATTCACGCTGGCCTCGCTCAAATCGCCTACAAAACCGTAGTCTATTTCGCGCACCGGACGCTTCGTAGCTTGAATTACATTACCATCTGCACCACTGAGGCCCAGCGCGTTGACGCCGTGGCTTTGCAGCGCCACCACAATTTGCTTATTGGTTTTGCCGGCGTAGAACATGGTCACCAAATCCAGCGTGGCCGCGTCGGTAATGCGGCGGCCGTTGACCATCCGGGGCGCAATGCCCAGGCTTTTCATCATCTCGCTGGCGCCTTTGCCACCGCCGTGCACGAGAATTTTCGGGCCATTTATTTTGGCAAATAGCCGCACGAATTCCATTAAATCGGATTCGTTGTCAATTATGCCACCGCCAATTTTAAATACGTGTAATTCGGGCTTCATCACGGCTTCACCTGCTGGCGCCTACCCGGGAGCCGGCGGCGCTTCATTCAAAAATAATGCGGGAACTGTTGTGGGCAAAAGTAGCGACTTCTACCTTTGCGGCAGAATTGAACCTCTTGGTTCGCGGCTTCGTTAGAGCGCCGAATCGACTTTGATTTTCACCATGCCCCTCCTCGTTTCCACGTCTTTAATGCCTGCTCCGGCCTTCGAACCGGTGGTGGCTGACGTGCGCGAAATGACGTGCGCCCTGGTGCGACGACCCTAGCGGCTTCAGCAGCCGCATGTTGGCCCCTTGGCCAGCCCTTTGAGCCGGGCCAGTATCCGCTCAACTTACAGACAGGTTTGGGCTTTTTCCCCCAACATCCGTACACAGCGGATGGGCAGAAGCCGCGTATCTATCCCTAAGTTCTTTCTAACTCAACAATGACAATTCGGGTTGCAACGGAGGCGGACGCACAGTACGCTGAACAATTATGCCAATGGTACATCGAGTCGGCCAAAACGCGTGGCACCGGCATCGCCAAGCGCGAGCCCGACTACGTGGCTAAAAAGATGGCCAGCGGCGACGCCATCATCGCCTTCGTAGACGATGAACTGGCCGGCTTTTGCTACATCGAAACCTTTGACGACAAGACTTTTGTGGTCAACTCAGGCCTGATTGTAAACGCCGAAATCCGCAAGGGCGGCGTGGGCCGGGCCATCAAGCAAGCGGTGTTTGAACTTTCGCGCACCAAGTACCCGCAGGCCAAGATTTTCGGCATCACGACCAGCTTGGCCGTGATGAAAATCAACACCGACCTCGGCTACGAGCCCGTCACTTTCTCGGAGCTCACCACCAGCGAGGACTTCTGGAAAGGCTGTAAAAGCTGCAAAAACTACGGCATCCTGATGGAGAACGAGCGCAAGATGTGCCTCTGCACCGGCATGCTCTATGATACGCCCGAGAAGCAGCTCGTGCAGGTGCAAGTGCCCGACTTTGCCAGCCACATCACACCCCCGCTGCCCATCGGCACCGACCCCGCCCCTACTCCTTCTGAAACCGATTCTGCACAGTAATAATGAAGAAAAAAGCCATTCTCGCCTATAGCGGCGGCCTCGACACCTCGTTCTGCGCCGTGTACTTGTCGCGCGAGCTTGATTTAGAAGTTCACACCGTCATTGTCAACTCGGGCGGGTTCACGGCCGAGGAGCTGGCCGCCATCGAGAAGCGCGCCTACGAGCTGGGCTCGGTGAAGCATGAGGTGATTGACGTGACCACCCGCTTCTATCAGGATTGCCTGCGCTACCTGCTGTTTGGCAATGTATTGAAAAACGACACCTACCCGCTGAGCGTGAGCGCCGAGCGCATGTTTCAGTCGCTTGCCATTGCCGAATATGCCCGCGCCAACGAGGCCGACTACATTGTGCACGGCAGCACCGGCGCCGGCAACGACCAGGTGCGCTTCGACGTGGCTTTTGCGGTGATTGCACCGAAAACGGAAATCCTCACTCCCATCCGCGACCTGAAACTGTCGCGCCAGGCCGAGATTGAATACCTGCAGAAACAGGGCTTCGAAATGAGCTGGGAAAAGGCGAAATACTCCATTAATAAAGGCATCTGGGGCACCAGCGTGGGCGGCGTCGAAACGCTGACTTCGCACGAGGCCCTACCCGAAAGCGCTTATCCCTCGCAATTGCAGCGGCAGGATTCGGAGCGTGTGGAAATCACCTTTGAAAAAGGCGAGCCCGTGGCGCTGAACGGCGAGACGCTGGAGCCCGTCGCCCTGATTCAGAAGCTGAACGAGCTGGGCGCGGCCTTTGCCGTAGGCCGCGACATTCACGTGGGCGATACCATTTTAGGCATCAAGGGCCGGGTGGGTTTTGAGGCGCCCGCGCCGCTCATCCTCATCAAGGCGCACCACCTGCTGGAGAAGCACACCAGCACCCGCTGGCAGCTGCTACACAAAGACTACATCGCCAACTGGTACGGCACGCTGCTGCACGAGGCGCAGTACCTCGACCCGGTGATGCGCGACATGGAAGCCTTCCTCACGTCGTCGCAAAACCACGTGTCGGGCAAGGTGTTCGTGCAGCTCAAGCCTTACCAGTTCGACTTGCTCGGCGTAGAATCGAAGTACGACATGATGCAATCGAAAGTGGCTACCTACGGCGAGGAAAACAACGCCTGGGACTCGCGCGACGCGAAAGGTTTCATCAAGATTTTCGGCAACCAGCTGAAAATTAGCGCCAGCCTGCACGATGAAAATTAAGGCCGGCATCGTGGGCGGCGCCGGCTACACGGCCGGCGAGCTCATCCGCATTCTGCTGCACCACGAGTTCGTGGAGTTGGGCGGCATCGTCAGCTCCTCGAACGCGGGCAACCCCGTGTACCAGGTGCACGACGACTTGGTGGGCGAAACCGATTTGGTTTTCGCCTCCGAACTGGCCGGGGATGAGGACGTGGTGTTTCTGTGCCTGGGCCACGGCAATTCCAAGGCGTGGCTGCACAAAAACGCCCTGCCCGAAACCACGCACGTCATCGACCTGAGCAACGACTTCCGCCTGCATGCGGACGCCGAGTTTGAAGGCCGCGAGTTTGTGTACGGCCTGCCGGAGCTGAATAAATCCCTCATCCAGCAAGCCCAGAGCATTGCCAACCCAGGCTGCTTCGCCACGGCCATTCAGCTGGCGCTGCTGCCGCTGGCCCAGGCCGGCCGCCTAACCCACGACATCCACGTGTCGGCCATCACCGGCTCCACCGGCGCGGGGCAAAGCCTGTCTGAAACGGTACATTTCTCGTGGCGCACAAACAACGTGTCCATCTATAAGCCCTTCACGCACCAGCACCTCGGCGAAATCGGCGAGAGCCTGGCGCAGCTGCAGCCGCAGTCCGATGCCGAGATGCACTTCATCCCCTACCGCGGCAATTTCTCGCGAGGCATTTTCGCCAGCGTCTACACGCCGTCGGAGTTGACGCAGGACGAGGCGCGGGCGCTGTACCGGCAGTTTTACGCCGACGCGCCATTCACCACGGTTTCGGACAAGGAAATTCACCTCAAGCAGGTAGTAAATACCAACAAATGCCTGCTCCACGTGCAGAAGCAGGGCAAGCAGCTATTAATTACCTCGGCGATTGATAACCTGGTGAAAGGCGCCTCGGGCCAGGCAGTGCAGAATATGAACTTGATTTTTGGCTTGCCGGAAACGACAGGCCTTAACCTCAAATCGGTGCTTTTCTAATGGAGCTTTTCAACGTTTATCCCCTCGTCAACATCACGCCCGTGAAGGCGCTGGGCGCCAAGCTGTGGGACGATAAGGGCCAGGAATACCTGGATTTCTACGGCGGCCACGCCGTTATTTCCATCGGCCACAGCCACCCGCACTACGTGCAGCGCCTCACCGAGCAGCTGCAAAACATCGGCTTCTACTCTAACTCGGTGCAGATTCCGATTCAGGCGCAGCTGGCACACAAGTTGGGCAAGGTGTCGGGCTACGACGACTACGCGCTGTTTCTGTGCAACTCGGGCGCCGAGGCCAATGAGAACGCGCTGAAGCTGGCCTCTTTCCACACCGGCAAAACGCGGGTGGTGGCGTTCAAAGGCGCGTTTCACGGCCGCACGAGCGGCGCGGTGGCGGCTACGGACAACCCCAAAATCGTGGCGCCCTTCAACGCGAACCACGCCATCAGCTTCCTGGAATACGACCTGGCGGCGGTGGAGGCCGTGCTGCAAGGCGGCGACGTGTGCGCCGCCATCATCGAGCCCATCCAGGGCGTGGGCGGCATTATCATGCCCTCGGATGCTTTCCTGCAAGGGCTGGCGGCGCTGTGCCAGCAGTACGGCGCGCTGCTAATTGCCGACGAGGTGCAGAGCGGCTACGGCCGCAGCGGCAGGTTTTTCGCCCACCAGCACGCCGGCATCCGGCCCGATATCATTTCGGTGGCCAAGGGCATGGGCAACGGCTTCCCCATCGGCGGCATCCTGATTGCGCCCCATCTGAAGGCTTCCTACGGCCTGCTGGGCACCACCTTCGGCGGCAACCACCTGGCCTGTGCCGCTGCTTTGGCTGTGCTCGAAGTCATCGAAGACGAAAACCTGCTCACCCACGCCGCCGAAATGGGCGACTACTTGCGCCGCGAGCTACTGGCCCACGCCGGTGCCGAAGAAATTCGGGGTCGCGGCCTGATGGTGGGCATCAAGTACGATTTCCCCATCAAGGACGTGCGCGACCAGCTTTTGAGCGACTACCACATCTTCGTGGGCAACGCCTCCGACCCCACTGTGCTACGATTATTGCCACCACTGAACATCACAAAGGCCGAAGTTGACCTATTTTTGCAGGCGCTGTACGCGCTGACGGCGAAAGCGGTAGAAACCATACCGCAAGCCTCGGCGCTCGATTAAGTCATCTGCGACGGTGGCGCCTGCTTGCGGCTCCCCGTCGGATTTGATGTAAAAGCCCGCGCGATGAAAGCTTCCACCGTTGCCGTTGTTGCTTGCTGCTGCCTCTCGGTGGGTTACGGGATTTATCTAAAAAGCTACGACACCTTTTCCCGCCTCATCGAGGCTGAGAAAGGTATGTCGCGCCAGCAGGTCATCGCGGCCATGCAGCAGCCCGACTCCACTTATTGGGAAAAGTCGAAAAACGATTCGCTGCTAGTCATGATGTATGAGATAGAGAATTCCGACGGCAAGCGG
This sequence comes from Hymenobacter properus, assembly GCF_015694735.1. Taxonomy (GTDB): domain Bacteria; phylum Bacteroidota; class Bacteroidia; order Cytophagales; family Hymenobacteraceae; genus Hymenobacter; species Hymenobacter properus. The sequence goes on from NZ_JADQDP010000004.1 coordinate 38,724, forward strand.
CTGCTGCTCAAGCTGCGCCACGACACCGTGCGGTCTGTAAAATTTAATCGCAAACCCATATAGGCGCTCCTGCCATCATCCGTTTTTCAACCTTAAAGAAGACATTGGAAAATACGAAACCGGTAAAGCTGGTCCTCGAAGACGGCACCGAAATTCAAGGCCAATCGTTCGGCGCCTACACCTCGGTGGCGGGCGAAGTGGTGTTTAGCACGGCCATGACTGGCTACCCCGAAAACCTGACCGACCCGTCCTTCGCCGGCCAGATTCTGGTGCTCACCTACCCCATGGTGGGTAATTACGGCGTGCCCGGCGAGGAATTGTACGAGTCGATTTCCAAGATTTTCGAGTCGGACAAAATTCACATTGCCGGCCTCGTGGTCAATTACTACTCCGAGGAGCACAGCCACTGGGCCGCCGCTAAAAGCCTCGGCGACTGGCTCAAGGAGTACAACATCCCCGGCATTTTCGGCGTCGACACCCGCCTGCTCACCAAGAAGCTGCGCGAAAAGGGCGCCATGCTGGGCAAAATCGTGGCCGAGGAGGACGTGCCCCTGCACGACCCCAACCTCGACAACCTGGTGGCGCAGGTGAGCCCGGCCGGCGTGCGGCACTACGGCCACGGGCAGCACAAAATCGTGCTGGTGGACTGCGGCACCAAAACCAACATCATCCGCTGCTTCCTGGAGCGCGACGTGGAGCTGATTCGGGTGCCCTGGGATTACGATTTCACGACCCTCGACTACGACGGCCTGTTCCTGAGCAACGGCCCCGGCGACCCCAAAATGTGCGCCCCCACCATCCAGAACCTGCACAAAGCCTTGCAGCAGGACAAGCCGATTTTTGGCATCTGCCTGGGCAGCCAGCTCATGGGTCTGGCCGCGGGCGGCGACACCTTCAAGCTGAAATACGGCCACCGCAGCCACAATCAGCCCGTGAAGCTCACCGGCACCCAGCACTGCTACATCACCAGCCAAAACCACGGCTTTGCAGTAGACACCGCTACGCTTCCCGCCGAGTGGGAAATGCTCTTTGAAAATTTGAACGACGGCACCTGCGAAGGCATCAAGCACAAGACCAAGCCGTTCTTTTCCACCCAGTTTCACCCCGAAGCCGCCGGCGGACCAGAAGACACCGAATACCTATTTGATGATTTTTTGAAAGCGGTCGAAGAATACAAGACCACCGCAAACTAGACCGGAAAGCTAGTTTTCTTCCTTAAAGAGAGGCGGAAAACTAGCTTTCTAATTTAAGTCAAGCTTTAATATTAAAATTCAGTCCCTCCTCGGGTTGAGGCGCAAGGGGCAGGGGGCGCGGCCCCTGCCAGCACAATACGAAATGAACAAACCCAACAAAGTTCTCATCCTTGGTTCCGGCGCGCTGAAAATTGGCGAGGCCGGGGAGTTCGATTATTCCGGCTCGCAGGCCCTCAAAGCGCTGAAGGAGGAAGGCATCCGCACCATCCTCATCAACCCCAACATTGCCACCGTGCAAACGTCGGACAACATCGCCGACGACGTGTACTTCCTGCCCGTGACGCCCTTCTTCGTGGAGGAAGTCATCAAAAAAGAGCAGCCCGATGGCATTCTGGTGGCCTTTGGTGGCCAAACGGCGCTGAACTGCGCCGTGGCCCTGTACCGCGCTGGCGTGTTCGAGAAGTACAACGTGAAGGTGCTGGGCACGCCCGTGCAAAGCATTATCGACACCGAGGACCGGGATATTTTCAAGGAGAAACTCGACCAGATTGGCGTGCTCTCGGCCCGCAGCGTGGCCGTGACCACGATGGAAGACGCGCTGGCGGCGGCCGAGAAAATCGGCTTCCCCATTATCGTGCGGGCGGCGTTTGCGCTGGGCGGCCTGGGCAGCGGCTTCGCCAACAACATGGACGAGCTACGGGCCCTGGCCCAGAAATCCTTCACCACTTCCGACCAGATTCTGGTGGAAGAATCGCTGAAGGGCTGGAAGGAAGTGGAGTATGAAGTGGTGCGCGATGCTTATGATAACTGCATCACGGTCTGCAACATGGAGAACTTCGACCCCATCGGCATCCACACCGGCGAAAGCATTGTGGTGGCCCCGTCGCAGACCCTTAGCAACCGCGAGTACCACAAGCTGCGCAGCATCGGCATCAAGACCATTCGCCACCTGGGCATTGTGGGTGAATGCAACATTCAGTACGCGCTGGACCCGCATTCCGAGGATTACCGCGTGATTGAGGTGAACGCGCGCCTGTCGCGCTCCTCGGCGCTGGCCTCCAAGGCCACGGGTTACCCGCTGGCCTTTGTAGCCGCCAAGCTCAGCCTGGGCTACTCGCTCGCCGAGCTGAAAAACAGCGTGACGCAAACCACCTCGGCCTTCTTTGAGCCGGCCCTCGACTACGTGGTGGTGAAGCTGCCGCGCTGGGACCTGGGCAAGTTCTCGGGCGTTAACCGCCAGATTGGCAGCGCCATGAAGAGCGTGGGCGAAGTAATGGCCATAGGCAAATCCTTCGAGGAAGCCATTCAGAAAGGCCTGCGGATGCTGGACACCGGCAAGCGCGGCTTCGTGGCTAACAAGCCCGACGAGGAACTGGAAAACGTGGCCATCGACCAGCTCCTGAGCGAGCCGAACGAGGAGCGCATCTTCGCCATCAATAATGCTTTCGAGGCCGGCTACTCGGTGGCGCAGGTGCACGAGCTGACCAAGATTGACCATTGGTTTTTGCAGCGCCTCTACGGCATTTTTGAGCTGAGCAATCAGTTGGCCGCCGGCCGCAGCGCAGGCGTGGATGGACTGGAAACCAAGCTACTGCGCGAAGCCAAGAAGGCCGGTTTCTCCGACCAGCAGATTGCCGTGAAATTGCTGGGCGAGGGCGACGTGAAGGCCGACGAGCTGCGGGTGCGAGCCCGCCGCAAGGCCTTGGGCGTTGTGCCCGTTATCAAGCAGATTGATACGCTGGCGGCCGAGTTTCCGGCCAAAACCAACTACCTCTACACCACTTACCACGGCACCGAAAGCGACCTGGCGCGCGAAGCCGCGCAGTCGGTGGTGGTGCTGGGCTCGGGCGTGTACCGCATCGGCTCTTCGGTGGAGTTTGACTGGTGCGGCGTGCAAGCCGTGCAAACGGCGGCGGCCGAGGGCTACAAAACCATCATCATCAACTACAACCCCGAAACCGTGAGCACCGACTACGACGTGTCGGACCGGCTCTATTTTGAGGAGCTGAGCTTTGAGCGGGTGATGGACATCCTGGACTTTGAGCAGCCAGGCGGTGTGATTCTGAGCACCGGCGGCCAGATTCCCAACAACCTCGCCACCCGCCTCGAAGAAGCCCACGCGCCCATCCTCGGCACCTCGGCCGCCCGCATCGACGAGGCCGAGAACCGCCACAAATTCAGCAGCATCATGGACGAGCTGGGCATTGCCCAGCCGCGCTGGAAGGAGCTGACTTCGCTTGAGGCCATGCACGGCTTTGTGCAGGAAGTGGGTTTCCCGGTGCTCATCCGGCCGAGCTACGTGCTGTCGGGCGCGGCCATGAACGTGGTTTCCAACAACTTCGAGCTGGAAGAATTTCTGAAAGCGGCCAAGGAAGTGAGCGCCGAATACCCGGTGGTGGTGTCGGAGTTCATTCAGGAAGCCAAGGAAATTGAGCTGGACGCGGTGGCCGACCATGGCAACATCGTGAGCTACGCCATTTCGGAGCACGTGGAGTTTGCCGGCGTGCACTCTGGCGACGCCACCATGTACTACCCGCCCCAACGGGTGTACGTGGGCACCATCCGCAAGCTGAAAACCATTGCCGAGAAGATTGCCAAGCGTTACGAAATCAGCGGTCCGTTCAACATCCAGTTCCTGGAGAAAAACGGAGTAATCCGCGTGATTGAGTGCAACTTGCGCGCCTCGCGCAGCTACCCCTTTGTGTCGAAGATTTCGGGCAACAACCTCATCCAGAAGGCCACGCAAATCCTGCTGGGCCGCCCCGTAGCGCGCGACGAAAGCGAGCGGGTGTACGACTTGCCCTTCGTGGGCGTGAAGGCTCCGCAGTTCTCTTTCACCCGCCTGCCCGGCGCCGACCCGGTGATGCGCGTCGACATGGTGAGCACCGGCGAAGTGGGCTGCCTGGGCGATACCGCCCAGGAGGCCCTGCTGAAATCGATGCTGAGCGTGGGCTACAAAATCCCGCAGAAATCGGTGCTCATTTCCGGCGGCCCCATCAAGTCGAAACTGGCCCTGCTCTCGGCCGTGGAGTTGCTCGTGAAAAAAGGCTACCAGATTTACGCTACCCAGGGCACGCACCGCTTCTTCGCCGAAAATAACGTGCCCAGCAGCCTCCTCTTCTGGCCCGATGACCACGTGGAGCCCAACGTACTGACGTATTTGAAGGAAAAGAAAATCGACTTGGTTATCAACATTCCCAAAAACCTGTCGAAAGGCGAGTTGGACAACGACTACAAAATCCGCCGCACGGCCATCGATTTTGGGGTGCCGCTGCTGACGAATGCACGCTTGGCAAAGGCATTTATTCAGGCCTTCTGCACGCTGGAGATGAAGGACTTGAAAATTAAGAGCTGGAATGAATACAAGGCTGGTTAATTAGCTGAATAAGCGAAAAAGAACGTCGTGCTGAGCGCCGCCGAAGCATCTCTCCCGCTTCGTTGCAGTTTAGCATGACGTTCTTTTCGTTTCCGCGTAATCAGTCTTCAATGCTCAATTCAATGCGGCTTACTAATGCGTTTACAGCAGCCCTACTTGGCATTAATTTATTTTCCTGCGGTTCGGACAAGGCATCGCAGCAAGCAGTCGCCACCGTAGCAAAGCAGGCGGTTACTAAAGATTCCATAGTTGCTGCTACACCGGCTACAACACATCTGGATGCCTGTGGTGAGCGAATGAAAGAGTTTCTGCGGTGGTATCTGGACCTTATGGATTATGAGAAGCCTAGCTCTGAGTACTCAAGTGTGCGTTTCAAAATCCCTATCAGTCCGGAAACTGATTCAGCTTTAGCAGCACGCGTGGCTCCAGAGCAAAGAAGCTCAACGAAGTATTATCAAATAGATTGGCACAGCGTCGACAGCTATTTGGCAATGCTTGGTAAATCTGGCTACTTCTCAAAAAGCTATTTGCAGGAGAAGCGCGCATCACTTCTTCGCCGGGGCAAAGCGCTGGATGCCGCCAAAATGGAAGATGGCGAACCAGAAGGATTTGAGGCAGATGAAGTATTCTGGATGATGGAGCTTTACGCCCCATCGGACATTGACAGGGTACGAGTTTATCGAGTGCCGAATGCAAAAATCCGCGACGGTATTTACGAGTTGCCGGTAGAATTGCCCGGAGACGAAAAATCCAGCTTTCTGCTTTACACTAAAAAAGAGAATGGCCGGTGCGTTATTGACAGCGTAGCTCGCCTATTTAACGGAGAATATTCAAGCGTCGGAAATAAGTAGGATATTATTTTCCTTTTTTCGCAAGGCCTACCCGGGCCTTAAATCACTGCATAGCCCATGAAAAATTTCACCTCCTTCGCCGATGCGGGCGACTACCACGCCCTCCTGAAGCAAGCCCTCGAAATCAAAGCCAACCCCTACGGCTACCAGCACATCGGGCGCAACAAAACGGTGGGCCTCATCTTCTTCAATCCCAGCCTGCGCACCCGCCTTAGCTCGGTGAAGGCAGCTTACAACCTGGGCGCGCAAGCCTGGGTGCTGAACGCCGGCGCCGACTCCTGGACCCTGGAAATGGCCGACGGCGCGGTGATGAACGGCGGCACCCAAGAGCACATCAAGGACGCCATTGCGGTGATGAGTCAGTATTGCGACGTGCTGGGCGTGCGTACCTTCCCCACCCTCAAAGACAAGGCTGAAGACTACGGCGAAGTCGTCTTCAACAAGATTCTGCAGTACGCTACTGTGCCCGTCATCAGCCTTGAAAGCGCCACCCTACACCCGCTGCAGTCGTTTGCCGACCTTATCACCGTGGCCGAAACCAAGAAGAATGAGCGCGTGAAAGTGGTGCTCACCTGGGCGCCGCACGTGCGCGCTCTGCCCCAATGCGTACCCAATTCCTTCTGCGACTGGTTCTCGGAAATTGACTGGGTCGATTTCGTCATCACCCACCCCGAGGGCTATGAGTTGGACCCCAAGTTCACCAAAGGCGCCCGCATCGAATACGACCAGCGTAAAGCCTTGGAAGGCGCCGACTACGTGCAGGCCAAAAACTGGAGCAGCTACCTCCAATACGGCCAGGTGCTAGCCAATGACCCCGCTTGGATGCTCACCCCCGAGCACATGACCCTAACCAACAACGCCAAATTCCTGCACTGCCTACCCGTGCGCCGCAACGTGGAGGTATCCGATGCTGTGCTCGACGCGCCCGGCTCGCTCATTATCCAAGAAGCCGGTAACCGCACCATCTCCATGCAAACCGTGCTACACGAGCTGCTGAAGTAGCGTTAGCCACAAGCAATACATTAAAAAGTCTGTCATCCTGAGCGCAGCGAAGGACCTTCTCACGATAGTGCTTACGTGAGAAGGTCCTTCGCTGCGCTCAGGATGACAGACTTTTTTCTTCCCAGTCCACCGCACCTTGCTGCAACTGGACCCATCAAAACGAAAACGCCCCAACCTGTTTCCAGATTGGGGCGTTTTGCTGTGATCCCGCTGGGATTCGAACCCAGGACCCGTACATTAAAAGTGTACTGCTCTACCAGCTGAGCTACAGAATCGGTTATCTTTACCTTGGCGAGGCGTTTCCTGCTTTGGTGGTACAAAAGTACTACAGCCTCCCGAACTACACAAACACGACTCCAAAAAAAAGTCGTTCTACTTACTGTGCGGACCCTTTTCCTCCTTCTAATCTTCCTGCCTATCTGTGGCTTGAGTTCGCAGCTACCCGTTAAAAAAAAATTAACATTCGGCTCATTGGCCCTCCCCATTAACCTTGGCCAGGCCGATTCTCTTTTCGCCGCAGGGCAATATGCAGCGGCATTTCCGGCTTTTCGGGCCCAGGTGTGGCAAAAAAGACAAGCTTCGACCGAGCTTTTATTGAAAATGGCTTACGCGCAGCAGCAGTTGGGACACGCACCAGCCGCACTGCTGTACCTGAGCATGGCCCAGGCCCGGCAGCCACGGGTGCGCACCTGGCGGCAGATGGCGGCGGTGGCGGCCCGGCACCGGCTGGTGGGCTACCCGGCCACCTGGCAGCAGGAACTACGGGTGCAAGCCCAGCGCTACTACTACCCCGGCTTGCAGGCGCTGCTGGCCGGAGCGGTGGTGGGCGCCATCTGGTTGCTGTGGCGGCGCGGGCCGCGGGGTGCCTGGTTGGGCTACGCGGCCTACGTGGCGCTACTGGGGGCTTACCTGCACTGGCTGCGGCCAGCGCCGGTGGGGCTGGTGGCCCGCTCGGGCGCGGCGCTGATGGCCGGGCCCAGCGCGGGCGCTGCCTGGCTGAGCACGGCCGCGCTGGGCGACCGGCTGCTGGTTCTGGGGCAGCAGGACATTTGGTGCCGGGTGGAGTGGCAGCGCAAGACGGCGTTTGTGCGGGCAACGGATTTGCTGGTGGTGGAGTAGGCAGGGGGCGGTACTTTTGCGCCCATGTCTGCACCGCTTACGCTTTCCGGTTTATTTATCTACCCTGTCAAGTCGCTGGGCGGCTATGCTGTGCCCGAGGCCGAGGTGACGGCCCGCGGCCTGCGCTATGACCGGCGCTGGCTGCTGGTGGATGAGCGCAACCGCTTCATGACGCAGCGGCAGCAGCCTGAACTGGCCTTGCTAACCGTGGCCCCGGCTTACAACGGCTTCCTCATCAGCCACCGCCAGCGGCCCGATTTGCTGCCCCTGTTTATTCCCTTTGAAGCCACGCCCGACCGCACGCTGTTTGTGACGGTGTGGGATGATATTCTGTGGGCCTGGCGCGGTACGCCGGAGGCCGATGAATGGCTAGCCGAAGCCCTGGGCCGCCCCTGCCGGCTGGTGTACATGTCGGACATGGTGCGGCGCGACGTAGAGCCAACCCTCAACCCCGAAGGCCAACTCGTGAGCTTTGCCGACGGCTACCCCTTTCTGCTGGCGGGCGAGGCGGCACTGGCCGACCTCAACACCCGCCTGGCCCAGCCCGTGCCCATGAACCGTTTCCGGCCCAACCTGGTATTTGGCGGCGGCGAGGCGTACGAGGACGACCGGTGGGAGCGGTTCCAAATCGGCGAATTGCCATTTCGGGCGGTGCGCGGCTGCGGCCGATGCGTGATGACGACCATCGACCAGGTCACCGCTCAGAAAAACCCCGTGGGCGACCCATTGCGTACCCTGGCCGCTTACCGCAAAGTTGACAACAGCTCGCTTTTCGGCCAGAACGTGACCGGTCCCGGCCAGGGGCGCCTGCGCGTGGGCGACGCCGTGACGGTGCTCAGCTACAAGTAAGCGGCTGGCCGGAGTCCAGCGCAACTCTTGGCTCGGCCGTGGCGTTCTGCTGGGCCGGGCCCAATGCCTGGTTTGCGCATGGAACTGGATTATCTGCTGAACTTCATGGCCCGGCTGGCGGCCAACAACACCACCGCCTGGATGGCCGAGCACCGCGCCGACTACCAGCGCGCCCGCGCAGCCTGCACCGAGCTGGTGCGCCAGGTGCTCGCCCGCGTAGCCGCCACCGACCCCGACCTGGCCAACCTGACGCCCGCTGACGTGATGTTTCGGCTGCATAAGAACGACCGCGCCCACCGCGACCCCGAGCCCTACAAGCGCCGCATGGGCGCCGGCCTCAAGCTGGGCGGGCGCCATGCGCCGCGGGCGGGCTACTTCATCGCCATTCAGCCCGAGGGCAAAAGTTGGCTGGGGGCGGGCACCTTCCACCCCACCCCGGAAATGCTGGCGGCCATTCGGCAGGAAATCCACTACAGTTCAGACGAGTTTCACCGGCTGCGGCAGGCGCCGGAACTGCTGCGCTACTTTCCGGATGGTCTCGACACCGCGGGGCCGCAGCTGACGCGGCCGCCCCGCGGCTACACGGCCGACGACCCGGACCTGGCCTGGCTGCGGCTGAAGACGTTCGGGGCCGGGCGGTTTTACACCGATGTGGAGGTGCTGGCGCCGGACTTTGTGGACCAGCTGGTGGCGGCCATTGCGGCCGCGCGGCCGCTGGTTGATTTTTTCAATGAAGCGCTGCCGGGCGGGCAGTAGCGTACTGGACGAGACAAAAAGCACGTCATGCTGAGCGCAGCCGAAGCATCTCTACCGCTGTACTAATCATTTACTCTCGCGGTAGAGATGCTTCGGCTGCGCTCAGCATGACGTGCTTTTATTCCTGCAATTAACTGCTTAAAACAGGCCGAACAGCGTCGTATTAATCTTATCGATGATGGTGCCGAGGTCCTCGGGGCGGCGCACGTAGTCCAACTCGCTCACGTCGACGATGAGGTGGCGGCCGGCGGTGTAGCCGCTAATCCACTTTTCGTAGTGCTCGTTGAGGCTTTTGAGGTACTCGATGCTGATGCTGTTTTCGTAGTCGCGGCCGCGTTTCTCAATCTGGCTCACCAGCTTGGGCAGGTCGGCGCGGAGGTAGAGCAGCAGGTCGGGCGGGGCCACGAGGTCAATCATCGACTCGAACAGCGCGTAGTAGTTGTTGTAGTCGCGGGTTTCGAGCAGGCCCGACTCGTGCAGGTTGGCGGCGAAGATGTGGGCGTCTTCGTAGATGGTGCGGTCCTGGATGATGCCCCGGCCGGCCTTTTGCAGCTCCTTGATGCGCTGCGTCTGGCGGAAACGGCCGTTGAGGAAGTACACCTGCAGGTGGAAGGCCCAGCGGGGCATGTCGTGGTAAAAATCCTTCAGGTAAGGATTGTCGTCCACGTCTTCGAGAAATACTTCCCACCGAAAATGCTGGGCCAACTTGTGCGCCAAGGTGGTTTTACCGGCTCCAATGTTGCCGACGATGGCAATGTGCATGCGCTACGAACGAATAAAGGCGAGGGAAAAGCAGAACCCCAAAGGTAGCAGGGCCACGCTATTACTTGCCCTTTATGCGTGGCTGACTATATTTGGAAACCCTGCGAAATTATTGCAATTTCCTGCCATGCTCTCCTCCCCTCCTACCCATCTGCTCAGCCTGCCGGATTCGCATGGCGCTCCGCTGGCCGAATACCTTTATTACCCTGACCAGCACATCTTGTACGTGCGTTGGCACGGGCACCTCACGGGGGGCGAGGTCATCCGGGGCGTGCAGCAGGGCGGGCAGTGGCGTGGGCAACTCGATTACCCACTTATTTTGAACGACAAAAGCGACACCAGTGGTGACTGGAGCGACGCCGTGCCCTGGCTGCAATACGAGTGGCTGCCCCAAGCCGTGAAGCTGGGGGTGCGGGCCATGGCCTACCTGTTCTCGCCCGACCGCGACAACCATTTTGCCAGCCACGAGTTCATTGCAGCCCTGCGGCCCCACATTATCGTTGAACAATTTGAAGACCCCGAACTGGCCATGAAGTGGCTAGCGCAGCAAGTGCCGCAGCCCACGGCGCAGTAAGGGCAGAACGAAAGAGCCAAAAAATATAAAACGAACGTTGCGCCGGGCACAGCAGAGCATCTGCGCCCGGCGCAACGTTCGTTTTCAAGGCCATTACTCCAGCTTTTCTTTCACGTTGCGGGCACCGCGCAGGGTGTGAAACTCGCCCTGCAAACTGCGGACGCGCAGGCGGTCGTCCAGCGGCAGGTCGGTGCGGACTTGTTCGTAGCGCTGGTTGAGGCGGGCGAGGACTTCGCCGGCGGCGTCCCACTGCGGGGCGGTCCAGGTGCGACGCTCGTCGCGGGTGGTGGCCATAAACCGCTCGTAGAGGTTGGGCAATTCCTCGGCGCGGGCCTGGGCCAGATTGATGTCGGTTTGGAGCAGGTGCTGCTGGGCGGGGTCGGAAGCGTGGTTAGCGGGGCGTGAGGCCGCTTGCATTTGGGCTTTGGCCGAAGGGCGGGAGCCGGTGAGTTCGCCGCGACGCAGCAGTTCGCCTTGGGCGGTGTTGGGTTGGGCGATGGCGGCAGCGGGCAGGCCGGAAATCAGCAGTAAAACGAAGGCAGAAGCTTTCATAGAAGAGTCAATTTTGAAACGGGAATCGACCTTTTAACGCAAGGAGCGCGCCAACCGTATCAAAGCGGGCGGCCGGTTCGGGTTTTTCGCCGCAATTTCGTGTTTTGCCGCCTATGACTTCCGACGCCCAACTCGCCCCGCCGCGCATCGAGCCCGCCACGCTCAAGGACATTCCCACCATCATCGGCCTGGCCGAGGCCACCTGGGAGCCCACCTACCGCTTCATCATCTCGCGCGAGCAGCTGGAGTACATGTACCGCGTGATTTACACCTCGGCCTCGCTGAAACGGCAGATGGTGGAGCAGCAGCACACGTTTCTGCTGGCGTACGTGGAGGGCGAGCCCGTGGGCTTCGCGTCGTTCAGTCCGCTGCCGGCCGAGGAAAACGGCGACAATGGCTACAAGCTGCACAAGATTTACGTGCTGCCCACCCGGCAGGGCCAGGGCCTGGGGGTGCACCTCATCGAGGCCGTGGAAAACGCTGCCCGCGCAGCTGGCGGCCGCTTTCTGGACCTGAACGTGAACCGCTATAACCCCGCCATTGCTTTCTACGAGCGGCGCGGCTTCGTGCGCCAGCGTGAGGTAGACGTGCCTATCGGGCCGTACTTTATGAACGATTACATCATGCGCAAGGCGCTGTAAAGGGGCTGAGTTTTGAGGGTTGAATGTTGAGTTATCAATTCAGTTCGACCTCGGCACTCTATTCTCTTAACGCAGTCTTTCCGCAATTCAACACTCAACCCTAAAAACCAACCCCTCTAAAATGGCCACCAAACTCACCGTGCTTTCCAACGGCTCCCTCCGCGTAGAGGGCGAAGAAATTGAACTAGTAGACGCCCAAGGCAACCCCTACGGCCTCGGCGGCCGGCAGCGCATCAGCATCTGTCGCTGCGGGCTTTCGAGCCAGAAACCCTTCTGCGACGGCTCGCACAAAGGCCACTTCGAGCACGATGCCACTGCGTTTGACCTGCCCGCGCCTAAGCCGGCGGTGTAGTTCGTCTGCTTCAAACGTAAAAAGCCCGCTGCCCAAATTGGCCAGCGGGCTTTTCTTTTTCAGACAGTCGCTTTATTCCACCACCAAGCGCTGTGTGTATTCGCCACAGCGCACCAGGTAGGTGCCGGCGGGCAGGCCGCGCAGGTCCAGCGCGGCCTCGGCCGTGGCGGGGGCGGGGTAGCGGCGCACGGTGCGGCCCTGCGCATCGACCAGCGTGAGCGGCAGGCGGGGAGCACCGGCGGGCAGGCGCAGCGTGGCCGCGCCGTGGGCCGGGTTGGGGAAGAGCTGCGCAGCGAGTGCGGCTTTCGCCGCGGTGGCAGCCAGCGGAGCAGCAGGGTCGTAGATGGCGAAACGAGACATGACCTTGCTACCATCGCCAACGCCGGTGAAACTGCCGCCGAAGTGCAGTTTGCCATTCGTGCCGAGGGCCAAGGCAAAAACGGCGTTGTTAAGGCCAGTGCCAAGCGGGCTCCAGGCCGTGCCGTTCCAGCGTGCGGTGCGGGCCGCGGCCACGCCGTCGAATTGCGTGAAGTCGCCGCCCACGTAAATGTCTCCGTTGCCGGTCACCACCAGGCTGCTCACCGCGCCGTTTGTTCCGTTGGCTGCGCCCGTGCCCACTGGGCCCCAGGCCGTGCCGTTCCAGCGCGCTACCCGGCTGGCCGGCACCCCGCCTGCCTGCGTGAAGCCTCCGCCCACGTACAAATCACCGTTGGCGGCTAGGCCCAAGGCACTCACGTAAGCATCGACGCCGTTGGCCGGCCCGGCGCCCATGCCGCTCCAGGCGCTGCCGTTCCACTTCGCAATGTGGTTGGCCAGTACGCCGCCAACCTGGTTGAAGCCGCCGCCCACGTACAAGTCGCCATTCGAGGCCACCAGCAGCGTGTGCACCGGACCGTCGGCGCCGTTGTTATTTCCTACGGCGCTCCAAACAGTACCATTCCAGCGGGCGATGTAGCTGGTGTAGGCGCCGCCAGCCTGGGTAAAATTGCCGCCCACGTACACGTCGCCGTTGGGGGCCAAGGCCAAGGCATTCACAGTGTTGTTGACGCTATTGGCCGTGCCGGTGCCCAGGGCACTCCAGGTGGTGCCGTTCCAGCGTGCTACGTAGTTGATGGCCGCCCCCCCTATCTGGGTGAAGTTGCCGCCGATGTACACGTCGCCATTGGGGGCCACAGCCACGGCCCGCACGGCGCTGTTGATGATGCCGCCCACCGCCGGACCCACCGGGCTCCAGGCCGCGCCGTTCCACCGGGCCACGGAGTTCACTATGGCGCTGCCGGCCATGCGCAGCTCCCCACCGGCGTACACGTCGCCGTTGGCGGCAGTTGTCAGTGCATAAATTGGGGTATTGTAATTTATGCCAAACACCCCGTTCAAGCCGGTGCTCACAGTGTTCCAGGCAGTGCCATTCCAGCGCAGCAAGTAATATGCGGCGGTACTTGCAATGGTGTTGAAGTCGCTGCTGGCCGCATACACGTCGCCGTTGGTGGTTACGGTCAACGACAATACCGTGGTGCCGATGGCATTGGCCGGGGGCGTGCCCACGGCGCTCCAGGCGGTGCCGTTCCAGCGCGCTACGCGGCTCACGGTGGCTCCGCCCGCTTGCGTGAAGTTGCCGCCGATGTACAGGTCGCCGTTAGCAGCCACGCCCAGCGTTTGCACCGCCACGCCCGTGCCCGTGGTGCCCGTGCCCACGGCGCTCCAAGCGGTGCCATTCCAGCGGGCCACGTTATTGGCCGGCGCGCCGCCCGCCTGGGCGAAGCTGCCGCCCACATACAGGTCGCCGTTGGGGGCAATGGCCAGCGCCGCCACCGCGCCATTTACGCCGTTGGCTGTGCCCGTGCCCAAAGGATTCCAGCTGGTACCGTTCCAGCGCGCCACCCCAAAGGCAGGCGCGCCACCAGCTTCTGTGAAGCTTCCTCCGGCGTACAAGTCACCGTTGGCGGCCACGACTAACGCGTTGACCGGACGCCCACTCGCGGTGCCGAGGCTAACGCCCGCGCCCAGGGCACTCCAGGCCGTGCCGTTCCAGCGGGCCACGTTGTTGACCGGCACAGCGCCGGCCCGACTAATCGCGCCGCCCACGTACAGGTCGCCGTTCGGGGCAATGGCCAAAGCAGAGGCGAAGCCATCCAAGTCGTTGCCGGCAGCCGGGCTTAGCGGGCCCCAAGCCGTGCCATTCCACTTCGCCAGGCCATTGGCCGGTATGCCACCCGCTAGGCTAAAAAATCCACTTGCGTACACGTCGCCGTTGCCGGCAACCGCCAAGGCCACCACTTCGCTATCGGTTCCATTAGCGGCGCCCGTGCCCAAAGAGCTCCAGGCCGTGCCGTTCCATTTGGCTACGTAGTTGGCTGCGAGGTTGCCGATAAGCCGGAAGGCTCCGCCCACGTAAATGTCGTTGCCGACGCGCACCACGACGTTGATGCGGCGCTCGGCGCCGTTGAGGCCAAAGCCATTTTGCCAACGCTCATCGCCGGTTCCGGTGGTACCGGCGGGCCGAAACACGGGCCGCCCGTCGGGCGCCGTGCTCACGCAAAACTCGCGAGCATCGAATGAGCCGTTGGCCCCCGGCCGCAGCGTACCATCAGGGTTGAGGACTTCGGCGAGGGAGGGACCGGTTGTGGGCAGAGCGGTGGCGTGGGCCGGACGCATCAGGCCCAGCGCCAGCAACAAGAGCAACAGGTAACGTAGCGTTTTTTTCATGCAGGGCGCGGGAGGAGAATAGTGGAAATCGAGGAAAATAACCTCGCCCAAAAACCCTGCCACGCTGGTCCCAAACGGTTGCTATTCTACCAGCAGACGTTGCGAATATTCACCGCAGCGCACCACGTAGGTGCCGGCAGGTAGGCCGCGCAAGTCCAAATTCGTTTCGGCATTGGCCGGGGCGGGGTAGCGGCGCACGGTGCGGCCCTGCGTATCGACCAGCGTGAGCGGCAGGCGGGGCGCACCGGCGGGCAGGCGCAACGTGGCCGCGCCGTGGGCCGGGTTGGGGAAAAGCTGCGCGGCTGGGGTGGTGCGGGCGGCTTTGGTGGCGAGGGGAGCGTTGGGGTCGTAGATGGCGAAGCGAGCGGTAAACTTACTGCCGTCGCCGGTGGCCGTGAAGCTGCCGCCGGCATACAGCTTCCCATTACCTCCCACGGCAAGGGCACCAACCAACCCATTCAGTCCGGTGCCCAGGTTGCTCCATGCTGTCCCGTTCCACTTAGCTATGCGGTTGGCCACTGTGATGCCGGCCAGCGGCCGAAAGCTCGTGCCTATATATAGTTCCCCAGCCGCTCCCAAGGCCAGCGCGGTGACCGCAACGTTGATACCGCTGGGCGTAGTCGTTCCTACCCCGCTCCAGCCAATTCCGTTCCAACGGGCCAGGTAATTGACGGGTATTCCATTCGCCAGTGTAAAATCTCCGCCTACATACACATCACCGTTCGTGGCCACGGCCAACGCACTGACCGGGCCGCTTACGTCGTAGTAGCTTCCTGTCGCGAAGGCCACCCAAGCGGTGCCGCTCCAACGGGCGATGAAATCAGTGGGGCCGCGCTTGCTCCGGGAAAAGCTGCCCCCCGCGTACACAGTCCCATTAGGAGCTACCGCCACAGCCGCTACTTCTCCGGTTGAATAGGTTCCACCGCTGCCAAGCCCCGTGCCCATCGCACTCCAGGCGGTTCCGTCCCATTTGGCGATGCCATTTGCGTAGACGTTGTTGCCGGCCCGGTCAAAGCTGCCGCCTGCGTAGAGCTCCCCCGTTGGGGCCAAGGCCAGCCCGTTCACCGCCCCGTAATTGAAGCCGTTGGCAGCCCCAACGCCCAGCGAATTCCAGGCCATGCCATTCCAGCGGGCCACCCGATTGGCCGCCGCCCCGCCGGCCAGTGTGAATTCTCCGCCCACATACACTTCGCCGCTGGAGGACACGGCCAGCGCTTTCACGGGTCCGTTGGTTCCATTGGCAGCCCCCGCCCCTAACGCCCGCCAGTCGTTGCCGTCCCAGCAGGCGACGTTATTAGCCAACGTGCCCCCGGCCAAACGAAAAGTACCGCCCACGTATACCAGTCCGCCGGGCGCCGCCACCACGACCGAAACGGAAACATCGAAGACGGTGTACCCGTGCAAGCCAAGGCCCACGCCCGGGCCCAAGGCCCGCCATGTTCCGCCCGATAGCCGGGCAATATTGTTTACGGGCACTCCACCGGCCTGCGAAACGTATCCGCCCACGTATAGGTCGCCAGCAGGCGTGGTCACCATTTCGCCGACGGACGCCAACGGTGCGCCGGGCACTAGGCTCCAGGCCGTGCCGTTCCACATCGCCACGGTGTTGCTGGTCGTGGCCCCTACCGTCACGAGTGCCCCGCTCACGTACACCTCGCCGGAAGCGGCGATGGCAAGCGCCGCCGGTCCGTAGCCAAAGCTCACGGCCCCTCCCACGCCCAGGCTGTTCCAGGCGGTGCCATTCCACCGGGCGACGTAGTTGGCTGGCGCACCCCCGGCCTGGCTAAAGCCGCCGCACGCATACAGGTCCCCATTGGCCGCCACGGCCATGTCGTACACCACCGCGTTGAGGCCCGTGCCGGCGCCGCTGTTATTCAAGCCGCTCCACGCGGTACCGCTCCATTTAGCCACGCAAGTGGTACCCAGCAGGCCACCCGCCTGTAAAAAATCGCCTCCCACGTACACCGTCCCGTTCGGCCCCAACGCCAGGCACCACACCGACCCTAACCGCACCCCGTTGGCAGCGCCCGTGCCAAAGGAACTCCAAGTGGCACCGTTCCAGCGTGCCACGTTGATGGCCGCCACATTGCCAGCGTTGCCAAACGTCCCCCCGGCGTACACATCCCCATTAGAGGCCACTACTAATGTCCTCACCCGGCCATCCGTCCCGTTGGCAGCCCCACTTCCCAAGGCATTCCAGGCAGTACCGTCCCAGCGGGCCACGTTGTTGGCCGCCACATTGCCAATCTGGCTAAATGCCCCACCGGCATACACATCCCCGTTGGGCGCCATGGCCAGCGCGGTCACGCTCAGCGCCCCGCTGGGGTTCGTGGCTACACCGGTTCCCATTGCGCTCCAAGCCGTGCCGTCCCAATGGGCCAGGCAATTGGCCGGCACGTTCCCGGCGGCCGTGAAACTGCCCCCGATGTATACATGAACACCAAATTTCGCAATAGCGGCCACATACCCGTCTACTCCGTCGCGCACAGCAAACCCGTCGGCCCACCGCTCATCCCCCGCCCCCGTGGTGCCCGCCGGCCGAAAGACGGGCCGCCCGTCGGGCGCCGTGCTCATCCGAAACGCGCGGGCATCGAACGAGCCATTCGCGCCGGGCCGCAGCGTGCCGTCGGGGTTCAGAGCTTCGCCCAGTGGACGGCCCGGGGCAGGCAGAGCGGTGGCGCGGGCCGGACGCACGGGGCTCAGCCCAATCAGCAACAGAAAAAGGTAGCGTAGAAGGTTTTTCATGCAATGCGTGACAAGTAACTGCTGAAGTGGAAAATTAGGCATAAAAAATTCCTGGCATGGCGCGCCAGGGACTTCAAAAGCAATGCGTTAGCATTATGGTCGCTCCAGGTCGTTACTCGTACCCAACTTCGGTTTCTGTGCGACTGCAGGTTCTTGTTTCGCGGCCGTAAGTCAGTCCATATTAGCATCGGCCCTCCCCTACCCCGCCGCCGGCTTGGCACTCGGCCCTAGCATCTGCCACAAGTGCTGGCGCACGAGGTCGCCCATCGAGTCGCAGGCGTCGAAGGCCTGGGTGTGGTGGTAGCGGTTGAGCTCGGTTTTGAGCTGTTCCACCTTGTCCAGCGGGGCCAAGTCGTGGGCGCGCATCACGTCGAGCAGGGCCTTGAGGCGGTGGCGCTCGGCGCGGGCGCGGCCGGCCATGAGGGCGCGCTCCTCCGTTTGGTACTGGCGCACGGTATCGGGCTTGAGCAGGTGGGCGCACATGTCCACCACCGGGGCGTTGTCTTTGAAGGACCGGGGCAGGTACATGCTGCGGCGGCCCTCGTAGCTCTGCTGGTCGAAGTCGATGGCCCGGACGCGGTACTGTTCGTCCTCGAAGTCGGGCGTCACGGCGATGACGTAATTGTAGGCGCGCATGTCGCCGAGCAGCCGCACGAAGCAGCGCTCGTTGAATTTCACAAACTCTTTGGCGATGCGCACCTGGTTGAGGTGGGGCCGGCTGAGGTGCTTCTCGATGAAGTCGTCGCCGGGGATGCCCACGATGTGCTCCTCAATGAGCGTGTCGCCGCTCACCAGGAAGTTGATGGAATTGGGCGAGAGCAGGTGCTCCAGCTCCAGGCCGTAGAGGCGCGAAGCGTCGGCCTGCTTCACGTAGAAGTAGTCGTAGTTGTCGTTGAGCAGGTTCACGATGCGCACCCGGAAGGGCTGCGAGTTGCCGAACTCGCAGTAGTCGATGCGGTCGGCCACAAGGTGCTTGGAAAAGGACAGGTCGCCGGCCGTTTTCAGCAGCGCGTACACCTCCGTGAGGGCTGTGCTGAGCTCCTGCATCTCAGGCCCTTCAAAATAGATGGTTTGCCAGAGCGTGTCCTTGCCGGTACGGTCAATCAGCGGAAACGAGTTGCTGAAGCGGCGCAGGTCGGCGTAGGCCACAGGCAGGGCCACGGCGCGGTCGTAGTCGCGCAAGTACTCGCGCAGGGCGGGCGTGAGCGGGTACGCGGGCTTTTTGCGGGAGATGTCCATGGTGGTGAGATGGCGAGGTGGTTATCAGATATAAAGAACGTCATGCTGAGCGCAGTCGAAGCATCTCTACCGCAGCAGTAAATCTGATTACTTACGCGGTAGAGATGCTTCGACTGTGCTCAGCATGACGTTCTAAATTGAACCTGATTCTACCCTGCCAATTCCGCTACCAGCTCCACATATTGCTGGCGGGCGGCTTCTTTGCTGGTGCCTTTCAGGCTGTTCCAGGCGTCGTACTTGGCAATGGCTTTAAAGTCGAAGCCGCCGGGGCGGTCGCCGGTGAGGTCGCCTTCGGTAGCTTGCTTGTAGAGGGCGTAGAGCTGGAGCAGCACGGTGTTGCTGGGCTTCGAAGGCAGCTGCTGGGCGCGCTGGCTGGCGGTTTCAAACTCTTCCTGGGTGGTCATGCGATGGTGGATTGGTGGATGAATGGATTTGGTGGCTTGGCTCTGCCGTACCGCGCAAAGGAACGCGCTGCAGAGCGCAGCCAAAGCATCTCTACTGCGGAAGTAATTCATTTGATTCAACGAAGCGGTAGAGATGCTCCGACTTCGCTCAGCATGACGTTCTTTTATTGCGAGAACTCCACCAATCCGCCAACTCACCAATCCGCTTTTTCGCATGACGAAAAAATTTACGCACGCCCTGACCACAGCCGCGCTGCTGTTGGCCTCCCCTGCCGTTTTCGCCCAGAAAACTTACCTGCACTGCGGCAAGCTGCTCGACGTGCGCAGCGGCAAGCTGCTAGCCCAGCAAACCATCGTGGTGGAAAAGGACCGGATAACCGCCATTCAAACCGGCTACACGGCCGCCAGCGGCCCGCAGGATAAGGTCATCAACCTTGAGAACCGCACCGTGCTGCCCGGCCTCATCGACTGCCACGTGCACCTGGAATCAGAATCGAGCCGCAACCAGTTTCGCGAGCAGTTCACCCTCAACCCCGCCGACATCGCCTACCGCGCCCAGGGCTACGCGCTGACCACGCTGCGGGCCGGTTTCACCACCGTGCGCGACTGCGGCGGCTCGGGCGTGAACACCAGCCTGCGCAATGCCGTGGCCCAGGGCCTGGTGCCGGGGCCGCGCATCTATTCGGCTGGCATGCCCATCTCGGCCACCGGCGGCCACATGGACGAAACCGACGGCCTCAGTCTGGAGCAGATGGCGCACGCCGGAAACCCCATCAACCTCGCCAACGGCCCGGACCAGTGCCGTCAGGCCGTGCGCGAGCAATTCAAGCGCGGCGCCGACCTCATCAAAATTGCCAGCACCGGCGGCGTGCTCGACCTGAGCAAGGACGGCACCGGCGCCCAGTACACCGAAGAGGAAATCCGGGCTGTGGTGGAAACCGCGCGCGACCTGGGCTTGCGCGTGGCCTGCCACGCCCACGGTGCCGAAGGCATCAAGCGGGCCGTGCGGGCCGGCGTGACCAGCATCGACCACGGCTCTTTGATGGACGACGAGGCCATCAAGCTCATGGCCAAAACCCGCACCTGGTACGTGCCCACGCTCATTGCCGGCAAGTCAGTAGCTGACACCACGCGCACGCACCCGGGTTACTTCCCGCCCGTCATTGCCGAGAAAGCCCTGAACGTGGGCACCAAGATGCAGGGCACTTTCGCCCGCGCCTACAAGGCCGGCGTGCGCGTAGCTTTCGGCACCGATGCCGGCGTGTACCGCCACGGCCAGAACGCCAAGGAGTTTGGCTACATGACCGAGGCCGGCATGCCGCCGCTCGAAGCCATTCGCACCGCCACGCTCAACGCTGCCGAACTGCTGGGCGAAACCGCCGACCTGGGCGCACTGGAAGCCGGCAAGCTGGCCGACATCGTGGCCGTAGACGGCGACCCGCTGCAGGATATTTCGGCCCTGATGCGGCCTCGCTTCGTGATGAAGGCAGGCGTAGCGTACCGGAATGAGTAATTGGGGAGAAAGGAGAAGGGAGAAGGGAGAAGGGAGAAGGGAGAAGGGAGAAGGGAGAAGGGAGAAAAAGAACGTCATGCTGAGCTTGCCGAAGCATCATTACCGCAGCAGTAATTATTTACACTCTCGGCAGAGATGCTTCGACCGCCCTCAGCATGACGTTCTTTCCTTTGCAGACTGTTGCCATTAGGCATTGAGTGCCTAAGCTCCTCTGCAACACAGGCGGCAACAGGTAGCGTATGGCAGGGACGGCACACACCTTTCCCGCTATGAAGAAACCCGATATTGAAGGCCTAGTGCAGCAGTTTCTGCAGCAGAAGCTTACCCTAGCCCTGGCCGAAAGTTGCACCTGCGGCCTCGCTGCGGCGCAAATGGCCGCCGCCACCGGCGTGAGCGAGGTGCTGCTGGGCTCGGTGGTGACCTACCACACCGACGCCAAGCAAAAGCTGCTGGGCGTGAAAAAAGAAACGCTGGCCACCTACTCGGCCGAAAGCCAGCAAACCACCAACGAAATGGCCCTGGGCCTGCACCGCAACCTGCCGGCCGCCGACGTGTGCGTGGCCGTGACCGGCCTCTGCGGCGAGGGCGCTTCGGCCACGCCCGACAAGCCCGTGGGCACCACCTTCGTCACCATCCTGCTCGACGGCCACGCCCACGAGTACCGCGTGGAGCTGACCGGCGATGCCGACAGCCTGCGCCAGCAAGCGGCGGCGTTTATCTACGAGAAGCTGAGCGAGCTGCTGGAGCGGCGCAAGGAAGCGGCCGTAGCGGCCCAGCCCAGCTCGGTGCGCAGCAAGGCCGGCGCCACCACACACCCGGGCGACTAATGCCCGCTGGCCTCGTGATAGAGCGTGGTGACGCGGAAGAGCCCCGTGTTGCGGTCAAAATCAACCAGGCTTTGGTCGACGCGCAGCTTGCCTAGCGACGCCACGAAGGCGGGGTTGCTGGCGGCATAGGCCTGACGCAGGTACGACACGGTGAGCGGGAAAATGAGCCCGGTGAGGCCGCGGCTGAAAAAGTAGCGCGCGTTGGTGTAGGCTCCCATGGAGTTGGCGCCGGGCACCAGCAGGTTGTTGCCGTTGCGGTCGTTGCCGGCCGTGATGTTGCTGGTGCTGTACACGCAGAGCGTGTCGGCGTATTCGAGGCGGTACTCGTTGCCGCGAAACAGGCGCGTGGTGCGGCCCTTGCCATTCACGAAGCCCCACACGCTGTCGGGGGCGAAGCGCAGCTTGGTGGTGCGGGCACCTTGGGGCACTTCCACCACCACCATGCCGCGCTTGTCGGGATAAAAGGCATCGGAGCCGGCGGGCTGGGGCTGGCGGCGGTGGTAGGCCGCGGCCGTGCGGTAGGCCCCAGGTGCACGCGATACAGACGGCACTTGCGCCATGGCCGGACCGGCCAGCAGCGCGCTCCACAGCACAATCGAAAAACAGGAAAAACGCATAAGCAAGAGTTGGCAGGAGCCCGCCATTCGGGCAAAGGTAGGGCCGGCTGGGGCCGCCCACAGGGTTCGGAAGCGGCAACACGAGCGAATGTGCAAACCATTCCCGAACTTTGGGCAGGCCCCGTGTTTTCCCTCCCGCCATCTTTCCATTTTTCATGAAAAAAACCATCTTGCCGCTGCTGCTTGCGGCCCTTATGCTTGCCCACGGCACCGCCGGCGCCTGGGGTTTCTTCGGCCACCGCGTCATTTCGCAGGTGGCGGTGTACGAGCTGCCGTCTTCGATGCAGGCCTTCTACTACCGGCACATGCCCGAGCTGGTGCGCCTGAGCACGGCCCCCGACGAGCGCCGCAACGACGACCCCACCGAGGCGCCCAAGCACTACATCGACATGGACCATTATTCCGAAGACAACCCCTTCGGCAAAATGCCCCGGCAGTACGACAAGGCGGTGGAGAAATTCAAGGCCGACACCCTCAAGAAATACGGCACCGTGCCGTGGGTGGTGATGGAGATGAAAGACAACCTGACGGAGGCTTTCCGCTCGCGCGACACGGCCGCCATCGTGAAGTTCTCGGCCGAGTTGAGCCACTACGTAGGCGACGCCTTCGTGCCGCTGCACACTACCATCAACTACGACGGCCAGCTCACCGACCAAAAGGGCCTGCACAGTCTCTGGGAAAGCACCCTGCCCGAGAAGTACATCAACGACTACAAGCTCGACGGCGAGCCGGCCAAGTACATCAAAGACCCGCTGACGGCCATCTGGGAGGTTATTCAGCAGAGCTACGGCTTCCTGGGAGAGACGTTTGACCGCGCCACCAAGATTGAGAAGGTGATGAAGCCGGAGGTGCGCTTCACGTTCTCGCACAAGTACGGCAAAACCTCGCGCCGCTACTCCGACGCCTTCGCGGCCGAGTACGAAAAGGCCGTGGGCGGCATGGTAGACTACCGCCTCAAGGGCGCGCCCACGCTGGTGTCGTCGCTGTGGTATTCGGCCTGGCAAGACGCCGGCAAGCCCGACCTCAACGCCCTGATGACGCCCAGCAAGCCCAGCAAGGAAGAGAAAGCCAAGCTGAGCACCGAGCTTTCGGCCTGGAAAAAGAACACCCTGGCCCAGGACCAGCTGCTGCTGGCCCAGCAAAAAGTGAAGAAGGCCGAAGCCGCCGACGAAATCAAATCGGCTAAAGACATGGAGGAGCCGGCCCCGGCCAACGCCACCGAAGTAGGCGCGGCCCCGGCCGCCCCGGCGCCGGCACCGGAAGTGAATCCGGCTGCCGACAAGGTGAAAATTAAAACCAAAGGCAAAGACGGCAGCGAAAAAGTGAAGCTGAAGGGCGACGCCCAGAAGTAAGCTTTCCGGCACCGTTGGCTTAAGCCCGGCTCCGCAATGCGCGGGGCCGGGCTTATTTTGTGGTATGAACCGCTTCCTCTTCCTCGGGCTGGCGCTGCTGGCCGCCTGCAACCAAACGCCCCCGCCCAAGGCCGCCCCCGCCAAGCCCGTCATTCCCGGCCCCGACCTGGCCGCGCTGGCCGATAGTACCGCCCCGGCCGCCCTGCTGGCCTACGGCAAGCAATACCCCGGCTCCGAAGTGCTGATTAAGACGCGCCTGGGCAACATCCGGGTGAAGCTCTACGACGATACGCCAATTCACAAGGCCAACTTCCTGCTGCTGGCCCGCAAGGGCGTGTTCGACGAAACCATGTTCAACCGCGTGGTGAAGGATTTTGCCGTGCAGGGCGGCCAAACCTACCTGGCCCGCACCATCCGGCTGAAGCGCTACCGGCTGCCGCCTGAGTTCCGAGCCGAGCATTTCCACCACAAAGGCGCCCTGGGCATGGCCCGCTACGACGACGAGCAGAACCCCGGCCACCTGTCCTCCAACACCGATTTCTACTTCGTGGTGGGCGAGAAAATGGCCCCGTTCCAGTCGCAGGCCATGGCCGGCCGCAAGCTCACGCCTGCCCAGCAGAAAGTGTACGCCACCGAAGGCGGCGTGCCCTCGCTCGATGGCAAGTACACGGTTTTCGGCGAAGTGATAGAGGGGCTGGATGTGGTGGACAAGATTTCCAAAGAGCCCGTGGAGTCGGATAAATGGCCGGTGACGGATATTCCGATGAAGGTGGAGGTGGTGAAATAATTCACCTGTCATTGCGAGCGAAGCGCGGCAATCCGTCCTCTCAACCGCGACAAGCCCTGAGATGTGAAAAAGCCTGGTTCTGCGCAGGAACCAGGCTTTTTCGTTTTGAAAACGGCTTTATCACATCTGCAAACCAGTCGCGGCTGAGAGGACGGATTGCCGCGTTCTGCTGCGCTCCACTCGCAATGACTAAAGCCCTGTATACGCCCTCCAGAATGTAAAAAGGCCCGCCCCCAGGGGGAGCGGACCTTCTCGTATCGGGCGCGGAAACAGTTTCCCGTGCTTGATTCAGGAAAGCTTATGCAAACGGCTTACCAAATTTTGGCGCGGTTCGAAGCCGGGCGTACCATCTTGTCTCCATCCTTGCAGCCGAAGGCCTTATGGAACTCCGGGAAGTTCTGCAGCGGCCCGATGGTGCGGAACTGGCCGGGCGAGTGCGGGTCGGTTTGCACGAGCTGACGGGTGGTTTCGGGGCGCTGGTTGATGCGCCAGATTTGGGCCCAGCTCAGGAAGAAGCGCTGCTCGGGCGTGAAGCCGTCAATCAGCTTGCCGGCTTTGGCCTGGGGCGTCTTCATGAAGGCCTGGTAGGCGATGGTGAGTCCGCCGAGGTCGGCCAGGTTTTCGCCCATCGTGAGCTTGCCGTTCACGTGCACCGAGTCGAGCGGCGAGAAAGCGTCGTATTGCTTGCCCACCACGTCGGCCTTGGCCATGAACTTCTCGCCGTCTTCCTTGGTCCACCAGTCGCGCAGGTTGCCTTCCGAGTCCACTTTGCGGCCCTGGTCGTCAAAACCGTGGGTCATTTCGTGGCCAATCACGGCGCCGATGCCGCCGTAGTTCACCGCGTCGTCGGCCTTGGGGTCGTAGAAGGGCGACTGCAGGATGCCGGCCGGGAACACAATCTCGTTCAAGCTGGCGTTGTAGTAGGCGTTCACCGTGGGCGGCGTCATGCCCCACACCGTGCGGTCGACGGGCTGGCCAAACTTGCTGAGGCGGTCCATCGTGTTGAATTCCGACACGGCAAACAGGTTGTTCAGCGCGCTTTCGCGGCTCACGGTCAGCTTGGAGTAGTCCTTCCACTTGTCGGGGTAGCCGATTTTCACCACAAAGGCGTTCAGCTTCTTGAGCGCTTCGGCCTTGGTGGCGGGGCTCATCCACTCGGTGGCCTGAATGCGCTCGGCATAAGCCTGACGCATGTTTTCGACCATTAGCTTGGCCTTGGCCTTGGCGGCGGGGCTGAAATCCTGGTCCACGTAAATCTGACCAAAGGCTTCGCCCAACGCGCCGTCGGTGGCAGCATAAGCGCGCTTCCAGCGGGCCTGCGGCACCTTGGCGCCGCTCGTCACCTGCGAGAATTTGAAGGCTTCGTCCACATACGCCTTCGGCAGCGCCGAAGTCACCCCTTCCACTAGGTGCCAGCGCAGGTACTGCTTCTGGTCGGCAATGGGCTCTTCTTTTATCATCGTGTTGACCTCCTTCAGGTATTCGGGCTGGCCCACAATGATGTCCTTGGCCGCGCTCAGGCCGCTTTCCTTCAGGCGCAGCGGAATGTCGAGGTTGGGATAGTCGGCGGCCACCTGGGCCACGGTCATCTTGTTGTAGTTCTTGTCGCGGTCGCGCAGGGCCACACGGTCGCGGCTGGCGCGGGCCATGCGGGTTTCGATGCGCATCACGGCATCGGCGTTGCGCTCGGCCGTGGCCTGGTCGTCGCCCAGCAGCTTAAAGGTGTTTACCTGGTAGGTGCGGTAGGCGGCCCGAATAGCTTTCGAGCGGGCGTCGTCCTTCAGGTAGTAGTCGCGGTCGGCCATGGTCAGGCCGCCCTGGCTCATCTGCACGGCATACTGCGTGCTGTTTTTGGGGTCCTGGCCCACGCCCAGGCCATACCAGCCCTTGCCGAAGTTACGGGGGTCGGCGAGGTAGCGCTGCATGCCGGCCACATCCTGAATGGCGTTAATCTTGTCGAGGCGGGGCTGCAGGTATTTCAACCCAGCTTTTTCTACGGCCACGCTGTCCATGGCGGCGGCGTAGAAGTCGCCCACTTTCTGGGCATTCGAGCCCGGCTTGGCGGTGCGGTCGGCGGCCACTTTCTCCAGAATGCCGTGCACCACGTCGCGGTTGCGGTTGCGCAGCACGTTGAACCCACCCCAGCCCGTTTCGGAGGCCGGAATCGGGTTATTTTTCAGCCAGTTGCCGTTGGCAAAGCGGTAGAAGTCGTCGCAGGGCGACACACTACGGTCCAGGTTGGCCAGGGTGATGCCCACGCCCGACTGTCCGGTAGTGTTTACCGTCGTTTTGGTTTTGCCCTCGCTGCTGCTCTTGGTTTTAATCTTGGTTTGGGCCTGGGCTGCGCCAGCCGCCAGCCCCAGCACCGCCGCCGACAAAGCCGCGCGCCGCACAAATGAGAATTGAGTCATGTGGAATATTAAAGTGGGAATGTTAAGAAGTGCAAGTTACAAAGGCCCGTTGGTGTTGAACAATTCAACGAACAAAAAGAAACGGTGCGAATTTGGCAATTTGGGTTTGATAAAAAAAGAACGTCATGCCGAGCTGTCGAAGCAGCTCTACTCACGCAATGACTGGTTGCGCGGTAGAGCTATTTCGACAAGCTCAGCATGACGTTCTACTTCATGCTAACCAATAACGACCTACCAGATTTTGGAACGGTCGGCCTGGGCGCGCATCATCTTGTTGCCGTCCTGGCAGCCGAAGGCTTTATAGAACTCCGGCATGTTCATGAGCGGGCCGTTGGTGCGGAACTGGCCCGGCGAGTGCGGGTCGGTTTGCACCTGCTGGCGCACGGCCTCGGGGCGGATGTTGGTGCGCCAAATCTGGGCGTAGCCCAGGAAGAAGCGCTGCTCAGGCGTGAAGCCGTCGATTTTCTGACCAGCTTTGGCCTGGGGCGTCTTCATGAAGGCCTGGTAGGCAATGGTGAGGCCACCCAGGTCGGCCAGGTTTTCGCCCATCGTGAGCTTGCCGTTCACGTGCACCGAGTCCAGGGGCGTGAAGGCGTCGTACTGCTTGCCCACCATGTCGGCTTTGGCGTTGAACTTGTCGGCATCTTCTTTGGTCCACCAGTCGCGCAGGTTGCCTTTGGCGTCGTACTGGCGGCCCTGGTCGTCAAAACCGTGGGTCATTTCGTGGCCAATCACGGCGCCGATGCCGCCGTAGTTCACCGCGTCGTCGGCCTTGGGGTCATAAAATGGGGGCTGCAGAATGCCGGCCGGGAACACAATCTCGTTCATCGGCGGGTTGTAGTAGGCGTTCACTGTGGGCGGCGTCATGCCCCACTCGTTGCGGTCAATCGGCTTGCCGAACTTCTTGATTTCGTCGTCATTGGCCCACTCCTGCGCGGCAAACAGGTTGTTCAGGTAGCTCTCGCGGCTCACGTTCAGCTTGGAGTAGTCCTTCCACTTATCGGGGTAGCCAATCTTCACCGTGAAGGCGTTGAGCTTGGTGAGGGCCTCCTTTTTGGTAGCGGCGCTCATCCAGTCGGTGGCCTGAATGCGCTCGGCGTAGGCTTTGCGCAGGTTCTCAATCATTTCCTTGGCCTTGGCCTTGGCGGCGGGGCTAAACGCCTTGTCGACGTACAACTGGCCGAAGGCCTCGCCCAAGTAGCGGTCCGTTGCGACGAGCGAGCGTTTCCAGCGAGGCTGCTGCTTTTTAGCACCGCTCAATACTTTGTTAAAGTTGAAGGCTTCGTCGCCGAAGGCTTTGGGCAGGGCCGGCGTCACGCTGCTCACCAGGTGCCAGCGCAGGTACTGCTTCTGGTCGGCAATGGGCTCCTGCTGCATGGCGGCGCTCACTTCCTTCAGGTAATCGGGCTGGCCCACAATTACTTCCTTGGCCGCGCCGAGGCCTTGCTGCTTCAGTATCGTGGGCAGAGCTAGGTTCGGGAAAGCGGCGTTGGCCTGGACCACCGTCATCTTGTTGTAGTTGGCGTAGGGGTCGCGCAGGTCTACGCGGCTCTTGCTGGCCTTGGCCAAGCGGGTTTCGATGCGCGTCACGGCATCGGCGTTTTTCTCGGCCGTGGCCTGGTCATCGCCCAACAGCTTGAACATGTTGACCTGATAGGTGCGGTAGGCGGCGCGAATGGCTTTCGAACGCGCGTCGTCTTTCAGATAGTAGTCGCGGTCGGGCAGGCCCAAGCCGCCCTGGTTCAGGTACACCGCGTACTGGGTGCTGATTTTTTCGTCCTGCCCCACGCCCGAGCTCAGCCACACATTGCCGGCGTGGGCCTTGGGGTCGGCCAGAAACTTCTGCTCGTCGGCCAGGCTGTTGATAGCCATGATGCGGTCGAGGTGCGGCTTGAGGTACTTCAGGCCGGCTGCGTCGATGGCGGCCGAGTCCATGGCCGAGGCGTAGAAGTCGCCCACTTTCTGGTTGTTCGAGCCCTTGGGGGCTTTGGCCGCGTTGGTCGCTGCGTTGGTCAGGATGGTGCGCAAAGTGGCCTGGTTGCGGTCAATCAGCTCGTTGAAAGCGCCCCAGCTCGATTGGGCGTCCGGAATGGCGTTGTTTTTGAGCCAGTTGCCCGAGGCGTAGTGGAAAAAGTCCTCGCAGGGCTTCACCGACGGGTCGATGTTGGCGATGTTGATGCCGACGCCTTTTTGCGCCGAAGCGGTTTTAGTGGTTTGGGCCGAAGCACTGGTGGCTACCAAGCTGCCGAGGCCTAGCACAGCCAGGCTGAGGCGCCGGGCCATTGAAAATGAAGTCATGAATTAAATGAGTGGGATGGGTAAATGATGCCGTGAAGTTAGGGACACGGCGCCTTAACCGGGGTTGCACGAGAGAACTGCCTGTCATCCTGAGCGCAGCGAAGGACCTTCTCACAGCTGCACTGTTTGCCTATCGTGAGAAGGTCCTTCGCTGCGCTCAGGATGACAGACTTTCCAAGCACATATTCCCTTTTAGCCCAAACCGCAACCCGTAACTTGCGCCTTATGCCGCTTTACAACCGCCGCCCCGAGCTTCCTCTTTTCGCCCCGCCTCCGCCGCTGGGGCTGGCCGAGCTGCTGGGCCGCGTGCGCCAGGTGCTGCATCAGCAGCTGGCCGATTCTTACTGGGTGGTGGCCGAAGTGGCCGAGCTGACGGTGCCGCGCTTTGCCGGCGCGCACTGCTACCTCACCCTCACCGAGCAGGGCACCGACAGCCGCGGCATGCCCATGAAGGCCCAGGCCCGCGCCACGCTCTGGAGCCAGCGCTACCAGCAGCTGGCGCCCGCCTTCGAGCGCGCCACCGGCCAGACGCTGCGCCCGGGGCTGAAGCTGCTGCTGCGCGTGCAGGTGCGCTACCACGAGCAGTACGGCCTGAGCCTCGACGTGGTGGCCATTGACCCAAGCTACACCGTGGGCGAGCTGGCCCTGCAGCGCCTGAAAACCCTGCGTCAGCTGGAGGAAAAAGGCCTGCTGGAGCGCCAGAAGCAGCTCGTGCTGCCGCTGGCACCGCAGCGCCTGGCGGTCATCTCCTCCCCCACCGCCGCCGGCTTCCAGGATTTTGTGCAGCAGCTGGACGAGGCGCCGTATGATTTTGCGCTCACGCTTTTTCCGGCCGCCATGCAGGGCGACGACGCCCCGGCCAGTATTCGGGCCGCCCTAGATGGCGTGCGCGCCCGGCGCGGGCAGTTTGATGCCGTGGTGATTATCCGGGGCGGGGGCAGCCGCACCGATTTGCTGGCCTTTGACGAGTACGGCCTGGCAGCCGCGGTGGGCGCGTTTCCGTTGCCGGTGCTCACGGGCATCGGCCACGAGCGCGACGAGGCCGTGGTGGACCTCACCGCCCACCGCGCCCTCAAAACGCCCACCGCCGTGGCTGCCTTCCTGGTAGAGCGCCTGGCCCGGCTCGAGGCCGCCATCTTGGGCTTGGGCGAACAAATCATCAACACGGCCCGCCAGCAGCTCAGCCAGCGCCACGCCCGCCTCGACCAGCTCAGCGGCCAGAGCCGATACGCCGCCCACCGCCAGCTCGACGGCGCCCGCGATGCCCTGCGGGCCCGCACCCGCCAGGCCGCCGCCGGCCCGCGCGAGCAGCTGCGCCAGCTGGGGCACGACCTGGAGCGGTTTCGCCACCTCCTGCCCCGGGCCGCGCGGCGCGCCCTGGCCCACGAGCAGCGCGGCCTGCGCCAGCGGGGCCGGGTGTTGCTCAAGCGTTTTGCCCGCCACCACCAGCGCCGCCGCGAGGCCTTGCTGCGCCGGCGCTACCAGCTGCAGCTGGCCCTGGAGCGCCGGCTGCACCGTGCCGAGCTGCGGCTTTATGAGCTAGCAGTTAACAATGAGCAGTTGAGTGCTGGCCGGCATCATCCCAAACCCAGCGCATAGACCAAAATCACTAACTAATAACTGCTCACCGAGAAAAATGACCTACCGCGAAGCCATTGACGAATTAGAAACCATTTTGCGCGCCCTCGAAACCGACTCCGTGGACGTAGACGACCTCACGGCCCGCGTCGAGCGCTCGGCCGAACTCATCCGGCTGTGCCGCCGCAAGCTCCGTCACGCCGAGGCTTCCCTCGACCGCGTATTCGATACCCTTGACGACGAAGACGATGCCGACGAACGGACGGACGACGAAGCGGAAGACGAGTTTGAAGAGAGCGACGAGGACGACCACGACCACCTGACTGGCGGGCCCGGCCGCGCGTGGTAATTTTTTCTATATCGCCTTTTTTTATTAAATCAACTCTCTATATTTGGCCCGTACATCCAAATCAAACTTTTTTTAATTCAATAAAATCACCCACGGTTTTATGCCATTTAACGGTACCGAAGGCAACGAGATTTCCTTGAGCAGAGCAGCTGAGATGACCAAGGCTTATCGGGAGGCCAATCCCGGCAAGACGCAGTGCACGTTCGTGGGAGCAAACATCCTGCGCAAGCTGCTGGAACAGCCAAACTCACAGGGCATTCGCTTTTACTTCGCCCTAAATGGCGAAACAACCAGCCTGGTGGCAGTGAGTGCCAATGAGCAGGAAGACGACCTGATTGGCGATGGCTACTTAGTGGCAGACGAAGGAACGTCTGGCCCGCCGACCATGGGCATAAGCAACGTGCTCAATAGCTGACTCAACGCCTTTTCCTGCTTGACCTGCTATGAGTCCCGAACAACTTAATGCGTTAAGCAAATGGCTGATGCATTTGAATCAGGCCAGCATCATTGTGCCCATGGCCATGGTGTGGATGCGCCGAAAGCACTTTGCTCCCGCAGTGAAGCTGCTGAGCAACTACGTGTACCTGTCGGCTTTTTGCTCGTTTGGCATCAATTTCCTCTACCCATCGGTTTTTGCAACCAATTATTGGTTTCTTGCTGGGTTCAACCTCGGTAAAACGCTGCTGCTGGGAGCGGTTTACTATTTAGTAATGGAGTCGGCGCCTCTGCGGCGGGTGGTGCTCAACACCTCGCTGGTGGCGATGCTGTGCGTCCTCTCCGTATTCAGCTACGATACCTACGCCGGTGTCACCTGTGCCCGGCTGACCCAATGCGCGGTGCTAGCGGGATTTGCCATGTTGTACCTGGAGCAAACCATCATCCGCCCAGCTCTCCGCCGGACCTGGCAAGACCCCATTTGGCTGCTCAGCGTGGGGCAGCTGCTTTACTCGGCAGGCACAGTCACGGCATTTAGTTTCGACTATTTTTCAGTCACTATTTACGACCAGAGTTCCAAGGCTTTGGTATCTGCCACGTTGGGCCTGGTATTCAACGTGTTCCTGACCCTTGCTTTCCGGCGCGCCAGGCGCACGGCGGCCAAGGCGGCCACACGGCCCGCGCTGGCGGTGCAGCCAGCGCGGGCATAACTGCTTATTAATAAGCAGATTTATTTATAACCTTTCTTTCCTTCGCTCCCCCGAGGGGAAGGAGGCTTGGCTTTGCGAATATTCTTTCGCTGCAACCTCTACCTTGGCCTCTGCGCTACAAATCCCGGAGCTTGGGCAGGGCCCGACGGTTTGGTGGCTTTTTTCTACTACTTTGCGCGTCCGGCTCGCTACGGAGCTTTCATGTGAACTCATTTTTCCCGCTGTTGCTACTTACTCCTACTTTACTCTTGCTCGTGCTCGGGCTGGTGTGGTTCGTGGTACGCTACCAACGCGGGCAGCTCCGGCAGCAGCAAGAGTTGGCCCAGCTGCAGGAAGCTGCGCAGCAGCAGGCCCTAGCCGCAGCGCTGGTAGCCCAGGAAGATGAGCGCCAACGCATTGCCGGCGAGTTGCACGACGGCGTGGGTACTATTCTGGCGCTGGCCAAGCTGCACTTATTTGCCCCGGGCAGCCCGCCGGCTCCCGAAGCCAGCGCCCTCATCGACCAGGCCGTGGCCGAAGTGCGCCGCATTTCGCGCAACCTGCAGCCGGCCACCTTGCAGCAGCTAGGCCTGGCTCAGGCGCTACGTGCGCTGGTGCAGGCCGTGCCCGCCGACCACGGCCCCGAGGTGCGCCTGGAGCAGGAGGGCCAGCTCGGCCGCCTCATCCCCCCGCACGAGCTGATGGTGTACCGCATTGCCCAAGAGCTGCTCACCAACGGCCTGACGCACGCCCAGGCGCCGCATATTTTGCTGCGAGTGGGCGCCACCCCGGGCCTGCTCACCCTCACTTATTCCGACGACGGCCGGGGCTTCGACCTGGCGGCGCTGGAAGAGATGCCGCCGCCCGGGCCCCACGGCCAGCCCGTGGGCATGGGCCTCATCAATTTGCGCAGCCGCGTGGCCGTACTGGGTGGCCAGTTGCATTATCATTCCGAACCGGGCGCCGGCACGCGCGTCGAGGCCATTTTGCCTGTGACGCTGCTGCCAGCCGGCACGCCCACCCCCACTTTTACGCTTAACTCATGAATACTTCCTCTGCTTCCGCGGCCGGGGCCGGTACCGTACGGCTAGCCATCGTCGACGACCACATCCTGTTTCGCAAAGGCCTGCGCGCCTTGCTCAGCGGCTACGCGGGCATCGAGGTGGTGTGCGAAGCCGGCAACGGCCAGGAGCTGCTCGAGCTGCTCGACCAGGGCAGCCGCCCCAACGTGGTGCTCATGGACATGCAAATGCCCATCCTCGACGGCCTGCAAACCACCCGCCTGCTCCGCACGCAGTTTCCCAACGTGCGCGTCGTCATCATCTCCATGCACGACGACCCCTCGCTGGTGAGCACCGTGCTGGCCGAAGGCGCCCACAGCTACCTGGTGAAAAACACCTCACCCGAAGAAATGCGCAGCGCCGTTCTGGCCGCTGCTGCAGCCGGAAATAGGTAAATAATAAAAGGCAGATAGAAAGAGGGGGAGACGGGGAGTTTGATGTTTTGGCGACGCTGACCGCGCCATTTGAACATCAAACTCCCCGTCTCCCCCTCTTTCTATCTGCCTTTCTTACCCTACAGCGTGGCCGAGAGGCCGAGCGTGAACGTGCGGCCGCGGTTGAAGAATGCCTGCAGCAGGTTCAGGCTGCTGGTGTTGGAGCTCGAACGGTTCGACACGTCCGTGAAATAGAACTCGTTCAACACGTTCAGCACGGAGCCCTTGAAGCCGAGGCGCACCCGCTCTTTGAGCACGGGCTTGAAATCGTAGCCAAAGTGAATGTCGAGGTTGCGGGAGGTGGGCAGGCGGTACGAGTCGGTGCTGGTGGTGGGGTCGAGGATGGTTTCGGGGTTGAAGCTGCTGTAGTACTTGGTGAACAGCAGGAACGACGGCCGGATGTAAGCCCCGCGGAAGGGCTCGTAGCGCAGGCCCATCTGGAACTGGTTTTGGGCGGCGTCGCCCACGTGCACGTTGTTGAGGTATACCGGCTGGTCTACCGGGCGGCCGGGAATGAGGAAGCCCGCTTCGTCGGTGTAGTTGGCCAGGCCCTGGCCGGTCCAGCGCCAGTCGCCGAGGGCGATGGCCGCGTTCAGCTGCAGGCGGCGGCTGATTTCCTGGGCCACGCTCAGCTCGATGCCGGCGTGTCGGGCGTTCACGTTGCGCACCGTGGTATAAATCCGGTCGGTCGAGTTATAGGAGTTGGTCGACTTGTTGTTCCACAGCGTGTAGTAGGCGTTCAACGTAGCTTTCAGGCTGGGGTAATTGATGCCGTAGCCCACCTCAAAGCTGGTAATGCCTTCGGGGCGCACGTTGGGGTAGGCGATGCCCTGCGTGGTGTACACTTGGTTGAAGAACGGTACCCGGCTGTTGTAGCCCACGTTGGCAAAGAGGTTGTCGTGCTCCGTGACGTTGTAGTTAACGCCCGCCTTCACGCTGTAGCCCTTGAAGCGCGCCCAGTCGGTTTGCACAGGGCTGCCGTCGGCTTGCGTCTTCTGGAAATAATCGATGCGGCGGTAGCTCACCTGCGACAGCGTGGCGCTCACCACGGCCGATACCAGCGGGGTTTTGTACTCCAGCTGCGAGTAGCCCCCCAGCCAGCGCGTGTTGCCGTCGTAGTTGTAACTGATTTTGTCGCCCACGCCCAGGCGGGTGCCGGCGGGCGCGTTGGCGTTGTTGATAGGCGCGGCGTAGTCGGCCCCGAGCAGGTCGCGGACTTCGCGGTAGTGCAGGCCCGTGTACGTGCGGCCGTCAAGGCCGGCCGACAGCGTGAGCTTGTCGGTCAGCAAGTAGTCGCCACCCAACACGAAGCCGTACCAACGGTGGCTGTTCACGGCATTGACGAGCATGGCCGTGGCCGCCCGGGGCTGGCCATACAGGGTATCGATGCGGCCAGTGGTAGCATTGCGTTGCGTAGGGTAGTTGCGGATGTTGGCGTTGTAGATGCCCTGGAAATCGGTTTGGCCGTTGCGTTGGGCCAAGGTGCTTGAGTTGCCACTGGTGAGGCCGGTGCTGCCGCCGCCGTTGCCATACGAGGCATAAAGCACCGTGGAAATGAAGAACCGGTCGTTCACCTGCCACAAATCGTTCAGGTTAATCTGGGGCTTGTGGTAGAAGTTGGTGCGCTCGTTCAGCACTTCCTGGCCGTTGCTGGTTTTCACGCCGTTGTTGAGGGTATAGCGGTCCAGGGTGCCCCAGTAGGGGTTGTACTTGAAGCCACGGTCACCGGTACGGTCCAGCAAGATGTCCGGCACGCCCAGCTCACGGGCTTTTTCGTAGGAAATGGTGCTCACGGCTACAGGGAAAGCCCGCTGCCCGTGCCGCTGCGGCGAGCCCATGCCCGTGAGCGACAAGTTGTGCTTGCCAATGCGCTTGCTCACGTTGCCGAAGTAGGTCCAGGCGTCGTCGAAAGCTTTGTCAACCCAGCCGTCGGAGGTGCGGCGCGAGCCGTACACGGTCACGGCCCAGTCGCCCTTCAGCTGGCCCGAGCTCAGCATGAGCGAATACTTCTGGTAATTATTGGAGCCGCCTTCCACGCGGGCCAGCACCGATTTTTTGTCGTCGAATCCCCGGGTGAGAACGTTGATGCTGCCGCCCACCGAGGGCACGGAAATTTTCGAGGCCGACAGGCCGCGCTGCACTTGCAAGGACTTGGTGACGTCGCCCAAATCCCAGTTCGACCAGAACACCTGGCCGGTTTCCATGTCGTTCACGGGCACGCCGTTTACGAGCACGGCCACGTTGCGCTGGTCGAAGCCGCGCACGTTGATGCGCGAGTCGCCGGTGCCGCCGCCGCCCTGGGTGGCGTACACGCCGGGCGTCTCGTTGAGAATCATGGGCAGGTCGCGGTTCGAGAGGGTTTCGCGCAGCTTCACCTCGTTCACGGCCGAGAAGGCCACCGGCGTTTGGCGCTCCTGAGCCTGGCTGGCCACCACCTGCACTTCCTCCAGGCTGGCGTTGTCGGAGCTGAGGGAGAAGGTGACCACCACGCTCTGGGTCGAAATCTTCACCGTTTGGGTATTCGGCTTGTAACCGATGAAGCTGGCCTGCACGGTGTAGGTGCCGGCCGGCAGGTTGCCGATTTTGTAGCCGCCTTCGGTGTCGGCGCCGGCGCCGGTGTTCTGGCCGTTGCCCGAAACCTGCACTGTGGCGCCGGGCAGGGTTTCACCCGTCACTTTGTCAAGCACGCGCCCCCGGATGGAAAACGTGTTCTGAGCCAGTGCCGGCAAGGACAGCAACACGGCAAATAGAGCAGTAATAAAGTGCTTCATATCTAATAAAAGACCTACCGGCACACGCCGGGGGCTACAAAGATAATCAGCCGGCCGGGGCTGGCTATGAGGCGCCTTATTTAAGTCTGCATGAAAGTTTGCTGAAGCCCATTCCGGCACAGCAACGCGCGGCCCGCTGAGCAGCATTGTCGCAGCTTCTTTTCAAGGCCAATCAAAGTCAGTAGTTTTGGCAGATGAGCCACACGCTTTCTTTCTACCCAGCCCCCAAAAGCGCAAAACAGCAAGCCGCGGCCAAGTGGTGGCGGGCCTTGCGCGGGCTGGCCCTGCTGCTGGCCTACGCCGGAGCTGTGCCGGCTGCGGCGCAAACCGCCCCTTCGGCCCTGCGCGCGAAAGCCTACATTCTCGACCTGAGCCAGCGACGCATTACGCTGCCGGAGCGCACATTTTACATTGAGCAGGTGGTGGACGGCCGCGCCGGCCGCCCACCCATCGGCATGATATACCGGGGCATGTACGACAAGCAAGCCCCCGTGCTTTTCCGTCAGAGCCTGGAGGCCGAGCTTGGCACCTGGTTGCAACAGCAGTTCCCGAAGCGGCCCACCGACCACACGGTGGTGCTGTGCGTGCGCCAGCTGGGGGTGAATGAAACCGTGCGGGGTACCGCCAAAGGGGCCATTGCCAGCGCCGACCTGGTGGCCGACATCTACGAGCACCAGTCCGATGGCTACCACTTTGTGCGCACCGTGGCCGGCCGCGTCAGCGACCGGGGCATCGGCGACAACAGCGACCACGCCGAGCACCTGGCTTCGGCACTGTGCATCAGCCTGCTGCAGGTGCTGCCCACCGACTGGGGTCGGCCCCAGCCCGCCCGCAGCCTAGCCCAGCTGGCCAGCGACAAGCCGCGCGGCATGGCCCGGCCGGCCATCTTGCGGGCCGCCACGCCCCGGCGCGGCTTGTACTTCACCATCGAGCAGTTCCTGGCCAACCAGCCCGACACCACCGCCGAGCTGCACATCGACACCGTGGGGGTGCACGGCGTGACGACGGTGCTGGAGCCAGGCGTGCCCACCGGCAACAGCTCAGAATGGAAGGGCACCCCCGTGCTGCGCGCCCGCATGCGCACGGCCAAAGGCGACCGGATTCCGAGCAAAGAAGTGTGGGGCTTTTCGGATGGCCGCCAGGCTTATTTCCGCCAGATAAACTACTACCGCCCCCTCACCCGGCAAAGCGACTTTTACACGTTTGTAGGGGCCGCGCCGCTTGATGTGACGGCCGCTAACCGCCGCGCCCTGAACAATGCGATGCAGGGGGCCGCCTCCGGGGGCTTCTACGACTACGGCCCGGCCGGCAACACGGGCCAGCCCATTGTGTATTCGCTCGACTTGCGCACGGGCCAAACCGGGCCTTTTCCGGCCCCTGGCCAGGTGGTGAAGCGCGACACCGCTTTTGTGTACGTGTACCGCCCGCTGGGCGGCAGCGCCGAGCCGCAGCGCGTGCTGCTGAACGACCACCAGATTGGGCAGCTGCAGCCCGGCGAAACCCTGGAGATTCCCTGGCCGCACTTTGGCCGCGCCATGCGCATTGGGCTGGGCACGCCGGGCGGCCCTGCCCTGCTGCTGACGCCCAGCACGGCCACAGCCACCTATATCCGGTTGTGGCCCACTTCGGCCTTCACGCCCTGGCAGCTCATGCCGGCCCAACAGGGCGAGGCCGAGGTAGACGCCCTAGAAAAACGGCGCCAGGAAGCCCGCTAAGCCAGCTCCACGCTGGGGTCCCAGAACAACTTCGCAAAATCGACCACCCGGTCTTCCTCTACCCGAATGCCTTCGGCTTCGAGGGCTTCCTGCATGGCCGTGGGCGTAGCGTAGTGCAGGCGGCCGGTGAGGTGGCCCAGGCGGTTGAGCACGCGGTGGGCAGGCACGTACTGGTCGGCGGTGTGAGCGGCCATCATGGCATAGCCCACGGTGCGGGCGCCGTGGCGGGCACCCAGGTAGTGCGCAATGGCGCCGTAGGTGGTGACACGGCCCCGGGGCACGAGGCGCACCACTTCGTGCACGTCCTGAAAAAAATTGCGCGGTTCGGGGCTGGGGTCGGCAGTTGGCTTCATCGGGACGAAGATAGTTTCGGTCAGCGTGGCAGCCTTCTACGTCTATTTTTTGGCCGACGAAGCAACCTTTTGGGCCAAATTTGCCCTATTGCTAGTTCTTGCCGGGCTCTGCTCTCCCTGTATTTCCTTACTGCCGAGCCAGCTACCGAACATCTGCCGCCGCTTGTGCGTTCTGTCCCCCTATGCCTGCTGAAAACCAAACAACTGCCCCGCCCAAAAACTGGGAAACCACTGCTACCCCGCCGCCTACTGCAACGCCGCCTCCCGCCCCCGCCCCGGAAACGCCCCCGCAACGCAAGCGCGGCTGGATAGGCTGGCTGCTGGCGGCTCTCATTATTGGTGGCATGGCCTGGGCCAAGGTGAAATATTTCCCCAGCCCGACTGCCGGAGAGAAAGGCGGCAAAGGCGGTGCGGCCGGTGGCGGAAAGGGCGGCAAAGGAGGCCCCGGCGGGGGCGGCCCCGGCGCTAAAGTGCCCGTGCAGGTATATGTAGTGGCCGCCACCAAGCTCTCCGACGAAGTGGCTTCCACCGGCTCCATCATTGCCGATGAGTCGGTGACCATCCAGAGCGAGATATCCGGCAAAATCACCAGCCTCAACATTCAGGAAGGCAAGCCGGTGCGCAAGGGCCAGTTGCTGTTCACCATCAATGCGGCCGACGTGCAGGCCCAATTGCAAAAGCAGGAGTACAACATCAAGCTCTACCGCGACCAGGAGCAGCGCCAACGCACGCTACTAGCCAAGGAATACATCAGCCGCCAGGAGTACGAGCAGTCGCAAAACGCCCTGCTCACGGCCCAGGCCGACCTAGCCGCCCTGCGCGTGACGCTGGCCAAGGCCTACGTACGGGCCCCGTTCGACGGCATTCTGGGGCTGCGCAACACGTCGATTGGCGCGTATGTGTCGCCGGGCACGGCCATCACCACGCTCTCGCGGGTGCAGCCGGTGAAGATTGACTTCAACGTGCCGAGCCGCTTTGCTCAATCGGTGCGGGTGGGCGACCCGGTGATGGTGACCGACGAGGCCAGCGCCAAGCAAATTGAGGCCAAAGTGTACGCCATCAACCCACAGATTGACCCGGTGTCGCGCACGCTGCCGGTGCGGGCCATCTATGCAAATAAGAATACCGAGCTGCGCCCCGGCGGCTTCGTGAAGGTGAACCTGGAGCTGGGTGAAACCGATGAAGCCCTGCAGATTCCGACCGAAGCCGTGGTGCCCGTGGCCAGTGGCTACACGGTGTTTACTGTGAAAAACGGCAAGGCTGCCATCCAGCCCGTCAACATCGGTGTGCGCTCGGATAAGGTGATTCAGATTACCAAGGGCCTGGCCGTGGGCGACACCATCATTCGCACCGGTATCCTGCAGGTGAAAGCCGGGGATAAAGTGGCCATTCAGAAGTAATATTTCTATCCTGTCATCCTGAGCGCAGCGAAGGACCTTCTCACGGCTAGACCAGTCGTTGTTGCGTGAGAAGGTCCTTCGCTGCGCTCAGGATGACAGGCAATCATTAGCTATAGACCAAACTAAAAATGAGTCTGTCCTCCGTCAGCATCAACCGGCCGGTGCTCGCCATCGTGATGAGTTTGCTCATTGTGATTTTTGGCGTCATCGGGTTCCGCTCGCTCGCCATCCGCGAGTACCCGAGCGTCGACCCGCCCATCATCACGGTGCAAACCAGCTACACCGGCGCCTCGGCCGATGTGATTCAATCACAAATCACAGAGCCGCTCGAAGAAGGCATCAACGGCATTGCGGGCATCCGCAACCTGTCGAGCACCAGCCGCGACGGCGCCAGCACCATCACCGTGGAGTTTGACCTCGACGTGGACCTGGAAGCCGCCGCCAACGACGTGCGCGACAAGGTGAGCAGCGCGCAGGGCCGCCTGCCGCGCGACGTGGACCCGCCCACCGTGAGCAAGGCCAACGCCGACTCCTCCCCCATCATCCTGAGCTACTTAAGCTCCTCCTCCCGCACGCTGCTGGAGCTGACGGACTACGCCAACAACGTGCTCAAGGAGCGCCTCCAGACCATTCCCGGCGTGAGCGAAATCCGCGTGTGGGGCGAGCGCAAGTACTCCATGCGCCTCTGGCTCGACCCCGTGAAGCTGGCCGCGCTGGGCATCTCGCCCGTGGACGTGCAGCAGGCCCTGGCCCGCGAAAACGTGGAACTGCCCAGCGGCGCCGTGCAGGGCCAGAGCACCCAGCTCTCGCTGCGCACCATGGGCCGCCTCTCCACGGTGGAGGATTTTAACAACTTGATTATCCGCAACGACCCCACCTCACTGGTGCGCCTGAGCGACGTGGGCTACGCCGAGCTTTACCCCGAAAATGACCAAACCATCCTGCGCCGCAACGGCATTCCGATGGTGGGCATCATGGCCATTCCGCAGCCGGGCACCAACCAGATTGCCATCACCGACGAGTTCAACAAGCGGATGAAGCAATACCAGAACGACTTGCCGAAAGACTTGAAGGTGAGCACTGGTTTCGACAACTCGGTATTCATCCGAGCTTCGATTGCGGAAGTAGAAGACACGATTATTGAGGCCTTCGTGCTCGTGGTGGTCGTGATTTTCCTGTTTCTGCGCGACTGGCGCTCCACCATCATTCCGGTGGTGGCCATCCCAGTGTCGCTCATCGGCATCTTCTTCGTGATGGACCTGATGGGCTTCACCATCAACGTGCTGACCTTGCTGGCTATCGTACTGGCCATCAGCCTGGTGGTAGACGACGCCATTGTGGTGCTAGAGAATATTTACAGTCGCATCGAGGAAGGCGAAAGTCCGCTCGAAGCGGCCAAGAATGGCTCGGAGGAAATTCTAATGGCCGTTATTTCGACCACCATCGTACTGGCGGCGGTGTTTTTGCCGGTGGTATTTCTGACGGGCATCACGGGCAAGCTGTTCCGGGAATTTGGCATCGTGCTGGCCGGCTCGGTGCTGATTTCGGCCTTCGTGTCGCTCACGCTAACGCCCATGATGTGCTCGAAGCTGCTCAAGCGCGAGGGCGGCCACAACTGGCTGTACCGTAAGACGGAGCCTTTCTTCCAGAGCCTCACCAGCGGCTATCGCAGCGCGCTAATTTCCTTCCTCGACCGGCGCTGGATGGCCTGGGGTCTGGTGGCCCTGACGGGCGTGGGCATCTGGTTTTTCATGAAAACCCTGCCCTCGGAGCTGGCGCCGGTGGAAGACCGCAACCGCATCAGCATCAACGCCACGGCGCCGGAAGGCGCGTCGTTTGAGTACATGGACGACTACATGAAGACGCTGACGGCTGTATTGACCGACAGCTCGAAGCAGGACGCCGACAACATCCTGACGGTGACCTCGCCGGGCGGCGGCAGCAGCGGCGGCGCGGCCAACTCGGCCATTGCCCGCGTGCTGCTGAAAGACCCCGAGCAGCGGCCGCACTCGCAGCAGCAGCTG
Organism: Hymenobacter properus; assembly: GCF_015694735.1. Classification (GTDB taxonomy): domain Bacteria; phylum Bacteroidota; class Bacteroidia; order Cytophagales; family Hymenobacteraceae; genus Hymenobacter; species Hymenobacter properus. The sequence continues at coordinate 80,459 of NZ_JADQDP010000004.1, forward strand.
GCCGATATTCTGACGGCTACGGTGAAGAAATACACCGGCGCCCGCGTGTCGGTGTCGCAGGACCAGAGCATTAGCTCCGGTGGGGGCGGCGGGCGCGGCGGCAGCTTGCCGGTAGGTTTCGTGGTGCAAACCCAGGATTTTGAGAAGCTAACGGCCGCCGTGCCCAAGTTTCTGGAAGCCGCGCTGGCCGACAAAACCTTCAGCTTCGTGGACGTGAACCTGAAGTTCAACAAGCCCGAGCTGCGCGTGGTAATTGACCGCGAAAAGGCCCAGACGCTGGGCGTGAGCGTGCAGGACATCAGCCAGACGCTGCAGGCCGGCCTCAGCGGGCAGCGCTACGGCTACTTCATTCGCAACGGCAAGCAGTACCAGATTATCGGCCAGGTGGCCCGCGAAAACCGCAATCAGCCGCTCGACGTGCGCACGCTGAACGTGAAAAGCCGCACCGGCAAGCTCGTGCAGCTCGACAACGTGATTACGCTGGTGGAGAAGAGCACGCCGCCGCAGCTCTACCGCTTCAACCGCTACAACGCGGCCACGTTCTCGGCCTCGCTGGCCAAAGGCAAGACCTTGGGCGAGGGCATTGCGGCCATGCAGGCCATTGCCGACAAGCTGCTGGACGACTCTTTCTCGACGGCCCTCACCGGACAGTCGCGCGACTTTGCCGAAAGCTCCTCCTCGGTGCTGTTCGCCTTCGGGCTGGCGCTGGTGCTGATTTACCTGATTCTGGCGGCCCAGTTCGAAAGCTTCCGCGACCCCGGCATCATCATGGTGACGGTGCCGCTGGCCCTCTCGGGCGCTTTGTTCAGCCTTTGGTATTTCAACCAGACCATGAACCTGTTCTCGCAAATCGGCATCATCATGCTGGTGGGCCTGGTGACGAAAAACGGTATTCTCATCGTGGAATTTGCCAACCAGAGCGTGGAAAAAGGCGCCGACTACATGACCGGGTTGATTGAAGGCTCGGCCGCCCGCTTCCGGCCCATTCTGATGACGAGTTTGTGCGCCGTGCTGGGCATTCTGCCCATTGCTATGGCACAGGGCGCGGGCGCGCTGGGCCGCCGGGCCATGGGCATTGGCGTGGTGGGCGGCCTGCTGTTTGCCACCGGCCTCACGCTGTTTGTGGTGCCGGTGATGTACTCGTATTTCGCCACGGCCAAGAAGCATTCGGCCAAAAAGGCCGCGGCGGAAGCCGAGCCTGTAACGGTCACGGCATAATTTGATAAAACGTCATGCAGAGCGCAGCGAAGCATCTCGCCTGCAGCAGTAATTCCTTCGATTGATTTACTACCCCACGCGAGATGCTTCGCTACGCTCTGCATGACTGCCTTTCGAGGCAGCTACTCCTTCCATGAAATTCCCCCAGCTTCTTTTCTTTTCCCTTCTCCCCTTCGCCGCGCTGGCGCAGCAGGTGCCCACGGCCCGCCCGAGCCAGCTCAAACGGCCGGCTTCGGTGGCCACGGCTCCGGGGCTGTCGTTGCAGCAGGCCATTGCCGAGGCCTTGCAGCACAATTATGGCATTCTGCTGTCGCGCCAAGATGAGCAGATTGCGCAGAACAACGTGACGCGCGGCAACGCTGGCCAGCTGCCCAGCCTGACGGGCAACCTGACCCGCACGTTCAACAACAACAACATCAACCAGAAATTTGGGACGGCCGACCCGCGCATCGTGAACGGGGCCACGTCCAACGCCTTCAATACCAACGTGACGTTGGGCTGGACGGTGTTCGACGGCCTGGGCATGTTCATTGCCTACGACCGGCTGAAGACGCTGCGCCAGCAGCAGCAGCAAATCACGCGCGCCACGGTGGAGGAAACCATCGAAACCGTAACCAACGCCTACTTCGACGTGGTGCGGCAGGCCGGTAAAATCACCTCGCTGGAAGAAGCCCTGAAAATCGGCCAGGCCCGCATCGACCTCACCCAAGCCCAGGTAGATGTGGGCGTGAGTGCTAAGGTGGAGGTGCTGACTGCCCAGGTAGACTACAACGCCGACCGCAGCCTGTTTCTGCAGCAGCAGCAGGCGCTGTCGGCTGCCAAAATCGCGCTCAACAACCTGCTGGGCCGGGCGCCGCGCGTCGATTTCGAGCCCAGCGACAGCCTCGTGGTGACGCGTGACCTGCAGGAAACGGCCATCACCGAAGGCATCAAGGCCCGCAACCCGCGGCTGGCCCAGGCCCGCTTGGGCACGGAAGTAGCCACGTATGACCGACGGCTGGTGCGGGCCTCGCGCTTTCCGCAAATCGGGCTGGTGTCGGGCTATGGGCTCACGCGCAACATCAACAACGCGGCATTTGCCGGCACCGTGCTCACCACCAGCACCAACCAGGTGCAGGGGTTGAACTACGGCATCACGGCCTCGGTGCCCATTTTTAACGGCTTCAATCTGCGGCGCCAGGAGCAAAACGCCCGCGTGGTAGAAGAGCAAAGCCAGCTCAGTCTGGCCCAAACCAACCTGCAGCTCGACGCCGACGCGGCCACGGCGTTTGCGCAGTATCAAAACTTCCTGCAGCTGCTCGACCTCGAAGAAGCCAACATCCGCCTGGCCCGCCAAAACGTGGACATTGCCCTGGAGCGTTACCGCCTGGGCCTGCTCACGCCCCTGGCCCTACGCGAGGCCCAGCGCAACCAGCTCGACGCCGAAACCCGGCTCATCGACATTCGCTACTCGGCCAAGCAGGCCGAAACTCAGCTCCGCCGCCTCAGTGGCGACTTGGTGCAGGGCCCTATCTAATGCAGACAACTTCTTCTGTTTCGCGCGTCTCGGTACCGGCCGTGCCCGCGGTGCTGCTGGCCATTGTGAGTGTGCAGGGCGGGGCCGCTATTGCCAAAGGGCTATTTCCGGTGCTGGGCGCGGCGGGCACGGCCAGCATGCGCATTGGCTTGTCGGCGCTGGTGCTGCTGGCGGTGGTGCGGCCCCGGCTGGGGCAGCTGCGGGCGGCGCAGTGGCGGGCGGTAGTGCCCTACGGCTTGGCCCTGGGGGCCATGAACTTCTTGTTTTACTGCGCCCTGGCTCGCATTCCGCTCGGGCTGGCCGTTACGCTCGAATTCGTGGGACCGTTGGGGCTGGCGCTTAGCGGCTCTCGGCGTTGGACCGATGTGGTGTGGGCATTGCTGGCGGCCGCTGGCATTGCCCTCATTACTCCGTGGAGCGGCTCTGGCCTCGACCTACCGGGTATGGCTCTGGCGCTGGCGGCAGGCGGCTGCTGGACAGTGTATATCGTGCTAGGCCGGCGCACGGCCGCCGTGCTGCCGGGCACGCAGGCCGTGGCGGTGGGCATGTTGTTCGCGGCCTTGCTGGTGCTGCCGTTTGGGACGGCCGGGGGCAGCCTGCTGAAACTTACGCCGCACCTGTTTCTGCTGGGGGCGTTGCTGGCTTTGTTTTCCAGCGTACTGCCTTTTTCGCTGGAGATGCAGGCCATGAAGACCCTGCCCACGCGCACCTTTAGTATCCTGATGAGCCTGGAGCCGGTGGCGGCAGCCCTGTCGGGCTGGCTGCTGCTCGGCGAGCAACTCACGCTGGGGCAATGGCTGGCGGTGGGCTTTATCGTGGTAGCCAGCGTGGGGGCTACCCTTTCGGGCAAGCAGCAGCCGGCTGAGCATGGCGAGTAATAGAGCTCACGTGAGCATGTTTCGTGTCAACCACGCGATTCAGGCAAGCAACAAAAAGCCCCAGTGCCATTGCGGTACCAGGGCTTTCTGCTAAAAGGGCGTGCCTGGTGTTGACCGGACAAATTGCTTAGGCTTCGCCTAGCAATGACAGACGAGTTTGCCCTTACTCCTTCACGAAGCGCTTGGTTTCCTTGGCGCCGGTGGTGATAATCTGATAGTAGTAGGTGCCAGCGGGCAGGTCGCTTAGGTTGAGCGTCTGAGTGTGGGCGCCTTTTTCGGCGTTTGGCTCGTTGAGGAGGGTGCGGAGCTGGTTGCCGTTTTTATCGAGCAGGTTGACGGTCACGGGGCCAGCTTTTTTCACCTCGTAGTCGAGCTGGCTGGTGGCGGCGGCGGGGTTGGGATAGAAGCTGGTAGCGCCCAGGGTGCGTTCGGTACTCTCGGTAGCGGCGGGCTCCATCAGCAGAAACATCACGGGGCGGAGGAAGCGGTGCATTTCGCTGTAGCCGCGCCAGTGCCCGGCAAATTTTGCCAGGTGTTCCTGCTGCTCAGGCGTGGCGTTTTTCACCACTATGGCTTTGATGTCAGCGGTCCATTTCTCCTTTTGCGGCTGCACTTCCTCGGCCAGCTTGGTGATGTTGGCTTCGTACTTCTGGGCTATTTGCGCCACGTTGGTCATGATGGAGCGCGTTTCCTTACGAAGTTGAAAGAACTGCTCCCGTTGCGCATCCGTTAGTTCCGGGAATCGGCCTTGGGGGGCATCGGCGGCCATAAGGCTCTGGCGCAGGGCCTGCCCTTTCTCCTTGAGCGTTTGCAGCTGTCTGCGGTAGGTGGCCAGCTGGGCGCGGTCATCGGCGGCGAGCTGCGCCTCCAGTTTCTGGCGCTGCTGGCGTAGCACGGGCAGCACGCTGGCTTCAAAATAAGCTTTCACCTCGCGGCCGCCCGGGCGGCCTTCGGGTGGGCGGGGGCCACCTTGCGCCTGGCTAGGCATGGGAGCTGAAAGCAACACGAGCAACAAGAACCAAAGCAACTTAAGTGGAGGTGTTTTCATATGAATCTGCGGTTAAATAGTGGATTGTCAGCGAATACCTCATAGACGCAGCCGGCGCAGCGGAGTTTAAGCAAATCTCATATTTTTTACTTCTTTAGCACACTTCTGCTGACAGCATGCACAAAAAAGGCCAGCCCGTCCGGGCTGGCCTTTTCCTTGCGTTTCGCGGCGGGTTATTCCACCACCACTTTGCGCGTCACGGGCGTGCCGTTCACATTCAGGCGCAGGGTGTACACGCCGGCAGCCAGGCCACGCACGTTTACCTCCGCGTTGATGCCCTGGCCGGGAGCAGCGCTCAGCAGCTGCGTCCGTACGGTTTGGCCCAGCGTGTTGATGAGCGAGGCCGATACGGCGGTTTTGCTGCTAGCAGCCGGCAGCTGCACCCAGAACGAGGTCGAAGCCGGGTTCGGGAACACCTGCACCTGGGCGTTCAGGGCCTGCGACGTGGTGGCCAGCACGGCCGAAGCAAGGCCTTTGAAGCGCACATTCTTGAGCATGGCGTAGCGCGGGGTGCCCGTGCTGCCGCAGGCATAGTACAGGCGCACGGTCAGCGTTTGGCCACCGGGGATGGTCACGCCGCCGTTGCGCAGGGCCAGGCGGTAGAGGGCCACGGGGCCGCTGGTCTGGTTCAGCAGCGGGAACGAGTTGTTGAAGTTGCCGCTGGCCGTGAAAGTCAGGGCGCCGTTGGGGCCGGTGCCGGCCGCGATTTCCGTCGAGTCGGCCGGTGAGGTAAAGCCGTTCAGCGAGTACACTACCCCCATCTTGGTGTTGGAGCTGGTGTTATAGAACGCCGAGTTAAACAGCAGCGAGTCCACCCGGGCCGTCGAGCCAGCCGCCATGGTCAGCGTGAACTGCTCGTAATAAGCGCGGTTCAGGGTACCGCCCACCGTGGTCCAGGTGCCGTCGCCGTTGGCGCTGGGGCCGAAGGCCTGGCCGTACTGGTTCGAGTATGCCGGGAAAGCGGGCGTCGTGGCGCCATTCGACAAATACAGGCGCTTGAGCGTGGGCGTGGTGGGCACTACACGGCTGCTGCGAATCTGGGTGCTGTCGGTGTTGTTCACGCGCAGCGGCCAGTGCTCTAGCACGTTCGACACGAGCGGCGCGGCTACCACGTCGCCCTTAATGCGGAAGTTCTTGAGCATGGCGTAGCGCGGGGTGCCGGTGCTGCCGCAAGCGTAGTACAGGCGCACGGTCAGCGTTTGGCCGGCATTCACCAGCACGCCGCCGCTGGGGTTGGCGGTGCTGGGGCCGTTCAGGGCCACGCGGTAGAGGGCCGTTGGTCCGTTGGTCTGGTTCAGCAGCGGGAACGAGCGGTTGAAGTTGCCGCTGGCCGTGAGGGCCTGGGCGCCGCCCGGGCCGGTCACGCCGGTGATTTCGGTGGAGTCGGCCGGCGAGGTGAAGCCGTTGAGCGAGTACACCACGGCCATTTTGGTATTGGAGCTGGTGTTATTAAAGGCCGTGTTGAACAGGAGTGAGTCGACGCGCACGTTGGTGGCGCCAGCGGCTACCGTCATTGTAAACTGCTCGTAGTACATGCGGTTCAGGGTGCCGCCCACGGCGGTCCAGGTGCCGTCGCCGTTAGCCGAAGCGCCAAACGCTTGGCCGTACTGGTTCGAGTAAGACGGAATGGCGGGCGCAGTGGTACCGTTCGACAGGTACAAACGCTTGAGTGTGGGCAGGGAAGCCGTCAGGCGAGAGTTGCGGGCCTGGACGCTATCGGCCGCATTCACGCGCAGCGGCCAGAATTGCAGGATGTTGGAAGTAACGGTGGGTGCCACAATGGCCGTGCCGTTTAGGCTCAGCACCACGGTGGAGGCGTTGGTGCTGGTCAGCGTCAGCGTGCCGGGGTAGGTACCGGCCGTGGTGGCGTTCAGGCGCACATATACCGGGGTGCTGGCCAGGGCGCCGCTGGTGGGCGTCAGCGTCACGCTGCTAGTGTAGGTGCCACCCGAGGTGAGCGAAACCTGGTAGTTGGCCGAAGCAGTTACCGTCACGTTACCGGCCAGGTCGGTGCCCGAAACCGCCACGCTCTGGCTCGGCGAACCCGAACCCAGCTGCTGCGTGAAGTTGCCGATGGTGCCTACCGTCACGATGGCCGGGGCGCTGCTGATGGTCACAGTGTCCGACGAAATCTGACGCACGGCGTTGCTGCCCCGCACGAAATACTTGTACAGGCTGCCCGAAGCCGGGATGGCATCAGCGAAGGAATAGTTGAAAATGGTGTCGCTGGGCTCGGTCTGGGTGCCCACCACGGCGAAGGCGCCGAGGGCAGCCGGCGGCGTGGCCGTGGCGCGGAAGATGCTCAGGATGTCGCCGCTGATGGGCCAGCTCGTGTTCCAGGTGAAGGTCGAGTTGGTGGTGCTGGTACCCTTCACGCCTTTGAAGTTGTTAACGATGACGGTTTTCACAAACGGCGTGGCGCAGTCAATCAGCGTGCAGGGGTCCCAGGTGCCCAGGATGTTGGCCTTGGTGTAGGTGGCAGCCTCGGCAGCGGTGAGCTGCGACGACGGCTGTACGGGCGTCAGGCCCTGGCCCGACAGCACGCGGCTGCTCACGTTGATGGGCCGACCGTTGAAGTGGGTGTTTTGGTATTCCACGAAATACGAGTCGCGGATGGTGGCCGTGCCGGCCGAGCTGGTCGGCGACCAGCCTTCGTCCAGAATGAGGGGCGTTGAGAGGTTGCAGTTCAGGAAAGCGGCCTTGGGGTTGGCCTGCCAGGGCCGGCCCAGGTCGTAGCGGGTGCCGCCGGCCACCGAGTGCCCGGTCACGTTGCAGTTCTTGAACACGAGGCCAAACGCCTGTCCGGTGGGCGTGTTGGGCACGGCGATGTACGAGGTCGAGGCCGTGGCCTTGTTCTTGGCGTACACGTTGCAGTTCTCAAACAGGGCAATGGCGCTGCCGAAGATGAAGTCGGTGTTGCCCTCGATGTAGCAGTTCAGGAAATACTGGCGCGGGGTGCCGTTGCCCTTCAGGTACATGGTGTCCTGGTTGCCCAGGAAACGGCAGTTGCGGAAGGCCGCCCGGTCGTTGTTCACCAGAATGGCCACGGCCTGCCCGTTGGAAGCGGCCTCGCCAAACGAGTTTTCAAACGTCAGGTTCATGGCCGAGAAATCGGCGGCGTTGATGGTCACCGAAGCCGAGTTCTGGGTGCCCAGGGCCACGCCATTCACAATGGTGCCGGCCGAGTTGTTGTAGGTGATGACGGTGCTGCCCACGTTTTCGCCCACCAGCTGAATGAAAGGCTTGGTAGCGGGTACGTTCACCACCTCGCGGTAGCGGCCGTTCTTGATGAAGATGGTGAACGGCGCGGTGCGCCCGGTCGGGGCCGCGTCGATGGCGGCTTGCACGGTGGTGTAGTTGCCGGTGCCGTCTTTGGCCACGGTCAGGTCGTAGGCATACAGCTGCGGGCACCAGGCCAGCAGTAGCAGCGTGAAAGCGCCGGTAAGTAAGGCGCGTAGGGTAGGAATTGGGTTCATAGTTTGAACGAATGAACTTGGGTGGGATGATGGTTGAAAGGTGCTTCTTAGCAGAAGAAAGATACGCGGCCAAGTAGCCTGCACCGTGCTGAAAACCCCGATTAAATCCTCGCAATCGTTGCCGGGAACGTTCCCAAAGCCTTTGTAACAGTGCCCCGTTTTGTTCACCGCCTGCCCTCCCCCACCGCCTGTTTACCTTCGGCCCCATGACCACTGCCCAAGACCTTATCCAGCAGCTTCAGCTGCAACCCCATCCCGAGGGCGGGTACTACCGCGAAACCTACCGGGCCGAGCTGCAAACCACAGCTGCAAACGGCGCCCGGCGCAACGTGAGCACCGCCATCTATTACCTGCTCGAAAACGATAATCGCTCGCACTTCCACCGCATCCAATCCGACGAGCTCTGGTTTTTCCACCAGGGCCAGCCGCTGGAAGTGCTGATGTTGCAAAACGGCCAGCTAACCATCCTTACGCTGGGCCATGATGTGGCCAGGGGCGAACTGCCCCAGGCCGTGGTGCCAGCGCACACCTGGTTCGGTGCGCGGGTGAAGGGCGGCGCAGGCTTTGCACTGGTCAGCTGCACGGTGGCCCCCGGCTTCGATTTTGCAGATTTTGAGCTAGCCGACCGCGCCCGTCTCACCCAGGAATTTCCAGACCAGGCGGCAGTTATCGAACAACTTACCTAAACCAGCCTGCTTCGGCAGCGCCATGGTGCTGCTGACGTGCCAAGCTCAAAACCCAACCGCTCCCTGCCCAACGAGCAGCCAGTAAAGTGGTATTGCCATGAGGCGCCTAAGTCCCTGCCGCACTCCAATTATCTTATTACTAATTTATTAACACAGCGCTAGCGCATCCCAGGCAACCCCTCCAAGGGGCAAGGGTATCTTTGCAGGTCAACCCTCCTTTCTTTTTTATGCTTCTTTCTCTACGTTCTGGCGCAGCGGCTTCACTCACGCTGCGCTTCGCGCTTTTGCTGGCCTTGTGGCTGGGCACACGCAGTGCCTGCGCCCAAACGGCGCCCAACTGGCAGTCGGCCATTGCCGTTTCAGAATCATCGGGCGGCACCAACTCCAGTTATGTGTCGGCCACGGCGGCCGATGGCAGCGGCAACGTGTACGTGGCCGGCAGCTTTCGGGGCACAGTCAACTTTGGTGCGTTCACGCTGACCAATGTGGGCGGCGAAAACGCTTTTGTGGCCAAGTGGAGCCCTGTCAGCGGCAGTTTCGTGTGGGTGGCGGCCTCCTCCGGCCACATCAACGAAGTATCCAGCCTGGCTGTGAGCGGCAACAGCGTGTACGTGGGCGGTAGTTTCTACCTCAATGCCACTTTCGGAAACTCCACGCTCACCACCCTCACCCCGGGCACCAGCATAGCCGATGTTTTCGTGGCCAAGCTGACCGATGCCGGCAGCACCGCCCGCTTTGAGTGGGCTCAACAAGCAGGCGGCGCCGAAAATGACTACCTCTACAGCCTGGCAGTGAGTGGCAGCAACGTTTACCTGACGGGCAGCTTCCAGAGCCCTACCGCCACTTTCGGCGCCACCACCCTGGCCAAGGCCGCGCCCACTAATTTCACCTTCGACGGCTACGTAGCCCGGCTCACCGATGCGGGCAGCACCGGCACCTTTGCCTGGGCCCAGCGCCTGGGTGGCCTCTACAACGACAACGGCCGGGCCCTGGCCGTGAGCGGCCCCAACGTATACCTCACCGGCAGCTTCAGCAGCCCGACTCTCAGCCTCGGCAGCTTGAGTTTACCGAATGCCGGCTCCGACTTTAACGTGTACGTAGCCAAGTTTACCGATACCGGCACGGCGCCCGATTTTGCCTGGGTGCAAAGCCTCGGCAATGGCACGGGCGAGTACGTGAGCGCCCTGGCGGCCAGCGGCAGCAATGTGTACGTCACGGGCGGGTTTTTCTCGCCCACTTTGCGTTTGGGGGCTTACACTGTTTCCAATTCGGGCAATCCATTCAGCGGCGAGGTTTACCTGGCCAAGCTCACCGACGCGGGCACTAGCGGCTCCGTGACCTGGGCCCAAAGCCTGGGCGGCAGCGAAAGCGACGAAGCCACTGCCCTGGCCACAAACGGCTCGAAGGTATACCTGGTGGGCAATTTCATCAGCAGTACGATGCGCATTGGCACGCTAACGCTGTTCAACAACGGCAGCAACGGCTACCCCGACATTTACGCCACCCGCCTCACCGACCTCGGCTCCAGCGCCCGTTTCGATTGGGCCCAGAAAGCCGGCGGTCTTTTCAACGACCAGGCCCAGGTGGCCACGCTCAGCAACACTACGCTTTACCTAGGCGGCTTCGTGTACACGGCGGCCACTTTCGGCAACATTCCTTTCACCTACCCGGCTACCAGCTACGTGCCGTTTCTGGCCGGCATTGATGACGCCGCCCTGCTGGCCGCCGCCAATGCCACCCCGCTGCCGGGCCTCAGCCTGGCCCCTAACCCGGCCCACGCCAGCACCACGGTGCGCCTGCCCGCCGTGCCCGGCGCCACCCAGGCCACCCTGCGCCTGCTCGATGCGCTGGGCCGCACGGTGCGCACGCAGCAACTGCCTCTGAGCAGCGCCGGGCTGGTAGCCGAATTGCTACTTCAGGGCTTAGCGCCGGGACTCTACCACCTGCAAGTGCAAGCCGGCGGCCAACGTGCCAGCCGCACGCTGGCCGTAGAGTAGCGAGCCTTCTTGCGAATTCCTGCCAAATCAGAAGCGCCGGCCATTTGGCAGGCGCTTTTTTTATGAGCCCCGGGGTGCCGCTTGAGGCGTTTCGCAGCGTTTGCGGCGCAGTGCCTCGACGATGGGCCAAATAAAAATGCTCCCGCTTCTCAGCCGGAGCATCTTGCACATACGAGTTGTTTTGAAAGCAAAAAAAAGCCGGCCCGCATTGGGCCGGCTTTTTTTGCCATTAAGCGGGGCGGCTTACTCCACCACCACTTTGCGGACCAGCGGCGTGCCGTCCACGTTCAGGCGCAGGGTGTAAACGCCAGCAGCCAGCCCGTGCACGTCAAATGCAGCATCGATAGCCTGACCGGCTGGTGCGCTCAAGGCGCGGGTCAGCACGGTTTGGCCCAGGGCATTTACCAGCGTGGCCGACACGGCCGCCTTGCTGCGGAGCACCGGCAGCTGCAGGCGGAACGAGCCCGAAGCCGGATTGGGGAACAGCTGCACCTGCGCGGCCAGGGCCTGCGCCGGCGTAGTTGCCAGCGCGTTGGTCGAACGGAACTCTACCGAGAAACGGCCCGGGGCCGCAGTGCCCGTCAGCGCAAAGGCATAGCTGGTACCGGTGCTCAGCACCGTGCGGGTGCCGCTTAGCGCATCAATCAGCGTGGCCGTGCCGGTGAAGTTGACCAGCTCGCCCACCTGCAGGCGGTAGCTGCCAGCCTGCGGCACCTGCACCGTGAGGGGTACCAGCACGGTGGCATTGGTGAGGGCGGGCAGGCCGTTGATGGACAGTTCCACACCGCCGGCCAGCGAGGCAAGGCTCAGGCCGCTGGGGTTGGCCAGCTTGCGGGCATCATACTCGGCATCGGTAGCGGTGGTGGCACCGGCTTCAAAGTAGATGTAGGCTTCGTCGAGGCCGGCCGTGGCGCCATTCAGCTGCAGTTGCAGCTGCGGGCGCGTGTCGGCAGCGCCGCGCCCGAAGGCCGGCTGCAGGCCGAAGGTGGTTACACGGTTGGCATTGGTCAGGTTCACCGAACCGGTGCTGCCTTGCGTGGCCACCCGCACGAAGTAGCCGGCCGCCGTGGGCACCAGCGGCGAGGCACCGCCGATGCCGTTGGTGTAGCTGCGGTAGCTGCCGCCGTACTGGCCGCTGCTCTGGAACACGTACATGGCTCCCTCCATGCCGGGGCGCTGGCCAGCCACTACGGTGCTCCAGTCCAGCGGGGCCGGATAGGGGTTGCCCAGGAACTGCCAGCCGCCGTTAGCACTGGTGAAGCCCAGCGCGCCCGAGTTCTGGCTACCGTTGTTCAGCAAACCCACGAAATCTACTATGGCGGTGTTAGGCGCGTTCACGGTGTAGCCGCGATTCACCTGCATGGGGCTGCCCGAGGCCGGCACATACCAACCTTTGTCGAAAGGCCCGTAGGTAGAGGTAACGGTGCCCACGCGAGCCTCGTCGTAGCCAAACACGTTGGGGAAATTTGGGATTGTGCTCGGCGTTGGACTAGTGTTGTAAGCCGTGTTGAAGACCGGCGTGAAGTTGCTCGTGGCTAGGTCGTTCACCGTAGTGTTGCTTACCGGGGCCGAGTATTGGCGGTAGCCAATGGGGTTGGCGTTGTCGATGTAGCGCTGCACGGTGGCCGTGCCGTTCACTACACTGCCGGCGGTACCGTTATCCAGCACTGCAGTGCCGCTGGCCGACGACAGCAGCGTGAAGGTCTGGCCGCCCGTGTTCAGGTTGCCGAGCTGCAAGGTCACCTGCTGGGCCACGGATAGCGCCTGGCTCAGGGTTACGCCGGCGGCGTTGGTCACACCCAAGGCTGCCACTTGCGCGGGCAGGCCGGGGCCCGTCACCTGGGCCACCGTCCCGTTGTATATGTAGGCAGCCCCCGGGCTATAGGTGCGCGAGCCCGAAACCCGAATGGCACCCAGGGCACCTGTGGTGTAAATGCCGGCCTGGTCGCAGATAGCCAATGCCCCACCGGCTTGCAGCACAAAGCTGCCCGTGCCCGTGATGGACTGGCAGTTCTGAATGAGCAGGCCATTGGGCTGCACCGTGAGGGTACCGGCCACCGTGAGAGCACCGGCCACAATGGCGTTGCCGCCGGGAGCAATGGTCACGTTGTTGTAGTTGCCCGAGATGGGCGTTGGTGCTGTGGGCGTGCCCGTCGTCACCGTCAAATCCGGCAGCGTGGCGGCTGTGCCCTGGCCACTCAAGTTGATAACGTAGCTACCATCGAGGGCGCTGTTGCTGCTGATGGTGACGGAGCCCGTGCGCGTGCCGGGGGCCGTGGGCCCAAAAATCACCAGGAACGTAGCCGAGCTTCCCACCGCAATGTCAAAAGGCAGCGTGGGCCCGCCCGGGCCGAACGAAGTCGAAAAATCAGTGCCACCCGGTGCAAGCCCGGTGATGGTGAGGGGCCCGGTGCCCGTGTTCTGGATGGTGAACGTGACGTTGCTGAAGTTGCCCACCGTGGTGGGAGCAAACCCGCTGAACGTGCTGCCGTTGGCGTAGGGCGTGGTGCCCTGCACCACGTTGATAAGCGGTACCGGCACGGCCGAGCCGCTGCCCGTCAGGTTCACGGTGTAAGCGGCGCCGTTGGTGGCGTCCGAGTTGATTACCAGCGTGCCTGTGCGGGTATTCAGCGCCGTGGGCGTAAAGGTTACACTCACCGTGGCCGTGCCGCCGGCCGCAATGGTGGTCGGGGCCGTGCCGCTCACGGCAAAGTCGCCGGTGGTGCTGATGTTGTTGATTGTCAGCGCACTATTGCCGCTATTGGTTAGCGTGAACGTGACGGGCGCGCTGGTAGTAGCCAGCGTCCGGTTGCCGAAGGAGTAAGCCGTGCCGCCGCTGGGGTAGCTGGTAGCACCCTGCGTCACGGCCAGCGTGGGGGCGGGCGCGGCGCTAGTGGTCAGCGTCACGGCGGTAGATGCTTGGCTGGGGCTGGAGTAGCCCGTGTTGCAATTCGAAGTCACCGTCACCGAATAGCTGGTGCCGGCCGCAAGGCCCGTGAGGCTCACGGGCGAGGTGCCCGTGGCGACAATGGCCGTGCCGCCCGCCGTGGGCGTAGCCGTCACGGTGAAGGGGCCGGTGCCGTTGGCACCGGCAGCCACGGTCACATCGGCCGAGTTCGGGGTAATGTTGCTGAACGTGGGCGCGCTGGGCGCCGCGCAAGCAACCTGCGGGGGGTTGGCCGTCACCGAGAGGTCGTCCACGGCCAAGCCGTCATCGGCATTCGCGGCGTCGGCATCCACCCACCGAATGAAGAACGTGGCGCCGGGCGCAATCGACAAGCCAGTGATGACCGCCGAAAGGGCCGTCCGGTTGGCCGCCAGGTTGCCATCTTTGGCGCCGGTGGTCACGGTGTTCGGCGTCACGAAGTCGAGCGCGTCGAAGTCAACAAAAGTGCCAGCGTTGGCGCTCGTGGCGTTGAGGCTGTACTGGAAGTCGAGTCGGTCGAGGCGGTTTTGCGAGCCCAGGCGCCACTGCTCTCCGTTGTAGCCGATGAGCAGGCTGGTAATGGTTTGGCCGGTGTTGTTGACGTATTGGGCGCCGAAGCGCGACACCAAGTTGCCCGTTAACAACGAACCCAGAGCCCGGTCGGTAGAGCCGGCGCTGCCAAAGCTATAGGTGTCACCCGAGGTGGACGAGCCGGTGCCGGCGGTGTAGGTATCGTCCGCGTTGGCATCGGTTTCCACAAAATCGATGCCCGGCGGCAAGCTGATTTTATCGTCGGTGCCAGAGCTGGCCAGCGTATTGAAGTTCTCCGTAACGGCTGTATTGACGGCGGAAATGCTAATCGGCACCAACACAAACACACCGGTGGCCGTTAGTGTCCGGGTGGTGGTGGTGCCGCTCGGGGTCGTTACCGACACTTGGTAGGTGACCGTGGCCGATTGCGTCGGCGCCGTGATGCTGGCCCGGACAGTGGTGCTGCTCACAAACGTCGTGTTCAGGACAGCGCCGTTAAAGTTCACCGTGGCGCCGTTCACGAAGTTGGTACCCGTGAACGTGACCGTAGTGGCCGTTCCTGCCGTGATGGTAGTTGGGTTGATGCTGGTGAGCGTGGGTGCAGGCACGGGGTTCACGGTGAACGTAGCCGGGGCGCTTGTGCCGCCGCCCGGCGCAGGGTTAGTCACGGTCACGTCGTAGTTGCCAGCCGTGGCCTGGTCGGCGGCCGTAAGTTGGATGGTGAGCTGTGTAGCCGATACATAAGTGGTGGTGCGGGCCGCGCCGTTAAAGTTCACCACCGAGGAAGCCAGGAAGTTTGTGCCGTTCACCGTCAGCGTCTGCGCGGCTGCTCCTACAATCACCGAACTGGGCGCGAGGCTGGTGATGGTGGGTACCGGGTTGTTCGGCACCGGGTTCACCGTGAAAGTGCTCGGAGCTGAGGTGCCGCCGCCCGGTGCGGGGTTGGTCACGGTCACGTCGTAGTTGCCAGCCGTGGCCTGGTCTGCGGCCGTGAGCTGAATGGTGAGTTGCGTGGCCGACACATAGGTGGTGGTGCGGGCTGTGCTGCTGAAATTTACCACCGACGACGCGATAAAATTAGTGCCGTTCACAGTGAGCGTTTGGGCAGCCGCCCCCGCAATGACGGAGCTAGGCGACAGGCTCGTGATGGTCGGCACCGGGTTGGTGGCAGGCACCGGGTTTACGGTGAAGGTCGCGGGCGCGGTGGTGCCGCCGCCGGGCGTGGGGTTCGTCACCGTCACGTCGTAGCTACCTGCTGTAGCCAAGTCTGCCGCGGTGAGCTGAATGGTGAGCTGCGTGGCCGAAACGTAGGTGGTGGTGCGGGCTGTGCCGTTAAAATTCACCACCGAGGAGGTGATAAAGTTCGTGCCGTTCACCGTCAGCGTCTGGGCCGGGTCGCCGGCCGTGGCCGAGCTGGGCGCCAGACTGGTGATGGTCGGCACCGGGTTAGCCGACGGCGCGAAGGCTACCCCGCGAAAGGCGTAGTTGGTGCCAGCCGTGGCAATGCTTGCCGAAGGAAAAGTAACCGTAGGGGCCGTGTTATAACCCGAGTTGTCCGAAAAAGTGTAGAGCGCGCCCGTGGTGGCCACGTAAAGCTCCACGCCGGTGCCGGTGAGCCGGGCCGCCACGTAGCGCGTGCCCAACGTCGAGCCAATCAACCCGTTGAATGTCCAGGTGCCCGCCACCTTGCTGTATTTATAGATGCCGCCTCCGGCCGAACCCCGGTCGTCGGCCAGGTAGGCCACGTCAAACCCGCTTTCCGTAGCGCTTTGGTCGAGCAGCACGAAGCCGTAAAGGCTGGTCGAGGCAGTGCCCCCGGGCTGAATGATGAGGGTAGTAGTTTGGCCGCTGGTGGTGGGCGTACCCGTGCCAATTGTGTTCAGGCCCACGTTTGAGCCCGACATAGAAGTGGCGTAGAGTTGGCCACCGTACACGCCCACCACGCGAATGTTGGTGGGGGCAGAACTCAGCTGCACGGCCGAGTTGGTGCTGGCGCTGGGGTTGTCATAGTACTGCACGCCCCCGCTCGAAGTGCCCGAGTAGAAGCCCGTGCCCACGGCGGCCACCGAGCGGTGGTTACCCGTGCTGCCCAGCGTAGAAGGTGCCGTCTGCACCGTGGCCGTCCGGCTGACGTCGATGGTGGCCAAGGTGCGCGGAATTGAGGAGCCCGTCACACTGGTCGCGCCAGCGGCGACGTCGTAACCGGCTATAGTTAGCTGCTGCCCATCGGGGGTGCGGTAAAGGGCGCCTTCGGTAGTGCTGTTACCCGTTAAGGTGAGGCGCGTGCCTGTGCTGCCGCTGTTCAGGTTAAGGGTGCTGACGGGCGTACCCCCCGTGCTGCTGTATTCCAACAGCGACACCGGCGCAGCCGAGCCCGATAAGCTCGTTGTGCCGTTGCCGATGCGCACCACCACAGCGTTGTTGGTGCCAAACTGCGCCTTGCCCGCCAGAGGCAGCAGCAAAGCCAATAGTGTCAGCAGCCGCGTCCAATGGCGCGGCTGCCTATTCCTGTAAGTTTGAAACATAAGCGAAAAAAGAGAGTGAAAAGTGAAGAAAGATAAATGTAAGACCAACTATGTAATTCTTTACGCCGTCAAACCGAGCCGGCCCGCCACCCGGCTACAGCCGCTCTACCAGCCACGAATAGCCAAGGTAGGCAAAAAATCAGCGGGCCCAAACCAGTCTTAAAACCTTAATATTTTGCTTACCCAGGCGTTGCTTAGCGCAAGGCCCGAAGCTGCTGCAGGGCCTCGGCCGTTTCCTTTTGCTTGCTGGCTTCTTTCTCCTCTGCCGAAGCCGGTGCTTTGGGCGCTGAGCCGTAGAAAGCCAAAATGTTTTGGCGGGCGGCCGGGCTCAGGCCCTCAAACTTGTGCTTGGCCAGACGGCGCAGCCAGTCGCCGTAGGTTTCGTCGGCCAGGCCGTATTCGCCGGCGCGGGTGGGCTTGCCGGTGTCGAAGTCGGAATTGACCAACGTCAGAGGTGCGGCGGCGGTGTCGGCGGGCTGGCGGCCGATGTTCGCACAGTAGCTGGCCATCACCTTCTGAAAGCTGGCCCGAAATATCTTCTCGGCCTCAGGCGTGGGCAGCCGGAAAGCAAAGGGTTTGAGCGGCCCGATTTTGGGCAACACCCGGATGAAATACGACAAAATGCGCGCCCCGAAGCCGGGCCGCTGGTAGTCGTTGCCGTACTCCTTGCGAAACGCCGCCGGGCTGTTGCGCCGCATATAGTCGCGCCGCCGGGCGCCGGGGCTTAGCTTCAGAATGTCTTTGCGCTTGTAGTGCCAGGCCGCCCGGGCCGCCTGCGGAATGAGCTGGCTCACGGCAAAGCGGTAGCTGGCAATGCTCAGGTCCACGTTCAGAATCACCTGGCCCAGTTCCAGGCCATAGGTTTTCAGGAAGGCCCGCTCCAGCACGGCTTTGCTCACCTGAAAGCCAATCTTCTGGTGGTAGTCCTGGCTGTGGTACTTGCCGCTGGCCAGCTGCACCACATCAAACGAAAACTCCATTTGCCCGTGCTGGTACTTGCCCTGCTCGTAGGTCACCACATCGCCGTACTTGGCTTTCAGGTCGGGGTACACCAGTGGCACGGCGCGGTTGGTGCCTTCGGCATGGCCGTTGAGGTCGGCCGAGTAGTGGGCCAGGGCGCCCAGGGCAAAGGCGTAATCGTTGCGGTCCTCGGCCTCCATGAGCAGGTTGCGAATGAAGTCGCCCGAGCGCACGTAGTGCGTCAGGTTAGTAAACAGCACCGAGCCGAACGGATAGTAGCCCATGTCCTGGATGATGGCCCCACCGTAGGCATAAGCCTTGGCGTCCACCAGTTGCTCGGGCGTGGTGCCGGGGTAGCGCTTCATGATAGCCGGGACCAGGCAACGCTCCCAGGTTGAGTCAATGTTGGCCTCGTGCGTGAGCACGGCGTAGCCCGCCGCCGGACGGGCCGAAAAAGCCAGCAGTACTGCCAGCAACAGAAAAGAAATGCGCGACATGCAGAAATGAGTAAGCCCGAAGCTGGGAGCAGCCTCGGGGTCTTGCAACGGCAAAGGCCGCGCTTCTGTTTTCCGGCGTCCCCGCACACATTGCTTCTATCTGCTGTTCAGGCCCTTGCCTTACATCTCGCCACCCTGGCTCCACCAGCCTAATTGAGCGGACCAGTATCGACCCGCGCCTCCACCACCTGCTGCACTGCCGCGGGCACGGCAGAAAGCAGGTCGTAGCCGGTAGCGGCTTCAATGGCATCCACGCTGGTGCGGTACGGGCCCCAGCCTGTGCCCAGCGCATTATCATTCGGCGTGTCGATAGCAATGACGCGCGTAGTGGCCGCCACGCGGCGGGCATCTTCCTCCCCTGCCGGCAGCACCACCACCACTTTCCAGCAACGGGCCGGCACCGTCACCCGGCCCTGGTCCAGGGTGCTCATGAAGCCGTTGGTGCCCGTGCCGCCGCGCCCGTAGCTCCCGCAAATGATGTACAGCTCGTTGCCTTGCCCCACCAACGTCCGGCAGTAGTCCTCCAGGTTGGCCCAGGTCTGCTGGTTGAGGCGCGGGGCCTGGGGCATCATGTTGCTCATCAGGAAAGTGGCCGAGTTATCGGCCACGGTACGGGTGCGGTCGGCGCTGGGGCAGTTGTGCCCCCGGTCGAAGCCCGAGCCGCTGTAGCTGCCGGCGCCCACGTGGTACCAGGCGGCTGGCAGCTCGGGGTCGGGCCGGAAGTCGTCCTGCCGCGGCGCCGTGCCCAGCCAATCCGCATCCAAGTGCCAACTCACCCAATTCGGGATGCCGCGGTCGCGGTGATACGACAGCGCGTATTGCGGTTTTAGCAGCAGGTAGTTGGCAGGTTCAGCAGCATCGGCAGTGGCGCCGCTGGGGTTGCCCAAAGTCAGGTGCTCGGGCAACGCCGGCATTGCGGGCGTGGCCTCCTGCTTTTGGCACGCAGCCAGCAACAGTCCTCCCGCGCAGGCACCCACACGAAGGCGGGTAAAAAGATTCATAAACATGGGGCAAAGGTCCGGCAAGCAGGTAGAACGAAGGTTCACGAGGCGTTGGCCGATGATACGGGCAAAGCCCCGGGAGTGGTGCGCACGGCGTACGCGCAAGCTACCCTTGCCGGCAAGCGTGCAGCAATGGCTGCCAGAATCAAGCCCCAATGCCAGCATCACCCCTATTTCCAGGTTTTGCCATCCAAGGCGGTTGCTTGGTAATGCGTGAGAAAGCAAAAACCCCATTTCCAATTTGGAAACGGGGTTTTGCTTGCAGAGAAGGAGGGATTCGAACCCCCGGAGGTTTAACCCTCAACGGTTTTCAAGACCGCCGCAATCGACCACTCTGCCACTTCTCTGGGTCAATTGTGTTGTCGCGCTGAATATGTAGTCAACAAAAAAGGCTTTTCCAGCGCAGAAAAGCCTTTTTGTAGAGAAGGGGGGATTCGAACCCCCGATACCGTTGCCGGTATAACGGTTTTCGAAACCGTCGCATTCGACCACTCTGCCACCTCTCTATACAGGCCCCCGAGTGATTGGGGAGTGCAAAAGTAAAAAGGAAAGCGGAATGGAAAAACCCGCTTTTCAAAAAAACTCCAAACTTTTTGCTACGTCCCTGAATCTCAAGGCCTCATTTTTGGCTCGAACCCTCCCGCTGCGCCGCCAGTTGCTCGCGCATCATCTGGCGCCGGCGGCCGGTGATGGCGTCCATGCTCACGTTCACTTCAAAGCCGATAATCAGCGTCATACACACGAACTCGAGCCACACCATGAAGCCCACCAACGCCCCAATGGAGCCGTAGAACGTGTTGTAGGAGTTGAAGATGCGCACGTAGAGCGTGAAGAGAAACGACACCAGAAAGATGAGCAGCGTGGCCACCACCGCCCCGGCCGAAAGCAGCGGCCACTTGTCGTGCACGGGCGGCACGAAATAGTAAATCACACAGGTCGTGCTCAGGAACAGCCCTACCAGTGAGCCGTAGCGGATGAGTGTAAGCACCAAATCGGTGAACCGCTCCGGCACGATTTCATAGAACACCAGCGCATCCATCATGTAAGTACCGAAGAAGATGCCCGCAATCGAGAGGAGCAATATGAGTGCCAGCACAAAAGTCAAACAAGTAGCTATTAAGCGCTTGCGCAAGTAGCTACGGTGTTTAAACCACGGATATTTCTTCTCAAATGCATCGAGCAGGGCCATGATGCCGTTGGAGCTAAGCACCAGAGCCGTCACAAAACCGAACGAGAGCAAGCCGCCGTGCGGAATGTTCACGATGTCCTCAATGGTGGTGGCTGTGGCGGCGTACAGCTCCGGCGGCATGAAATCGGCCAGGTACTGCAGGATGTCGACGTTTAGATTCGGGATGTTGAGGTAGTCGCTGATGAACGGGATGAGTGTGAACAGGAAAATGATGGTCGGAAACAGGGCCACCGTGAGGTTAAAAGCCATGTAGGCGGCGCGCTTTTCCAGCGAGTCGAGGCGCAGCTCGTGCAGCATGCGGTCGAGCACGTCGTAGAGCGAGGCGTGGCCGCCGGGCAGCCGCAACCGCCGCAAGCCCACAATTATCCGCCGGTAGGTGCGCTGCTTGCGCACATCGGGGAAGCGGGCACGGCTGATGGCGGCGGGGGCTTTCAATCGACAGTTAACAATTATTAGTGAGCAGTTAACAACATCAGCTACCAGAAGCGTTTGGCTAACTGTTCACTGATAACTGTTATCTGATTTCCTACTTCCGAAATGCTGCCGGAGCGGGCGCATCGGGCAAGATGGCGCCAGGTTTGGGCAGCACGGGGCTTTCGAGGTCGTCTTCGCTAAAATACGGCGCCAGCTGCTGCTGGATACTCTCGGGAATGGGCACGGGCCGGCCGGTGGTCGTTTTCACAAACACCATGAGCGTATGGCCTTCGGTTAGCAACTCCTGGGCTTCGTTGTATATCTCGTACTCGAACAGTACCCGCGTGCCCTCGGGCGGCTGACGCAGCAGCAGACGCACGGTGAGCAAATCATCGTAGCGCGCCGGGCGGCGGAAACGGGTGCGCAGCTCCCCTACCGGCATGCCCACGCCATCGGCCTCCAGTTCCTTATAGCTGATGCCGAGCTTGCGAAACGCCTCGGTGCGCGCCACTTCAAAATAGGCCGCGTAGTTGCCGTGATAGACGTAGCCCATCTGGTCGGTTTCGGCGTAGCGCACGCGGATTTGGATGTCGGAAGTATACAAGGGTTGAATTTTGAGGGTTGAATGTTGAGTTATTCAACATTATTCCATGTTAGCCTGGGCCGTTTTAACAATAGCGGTTAGGATATTGATGAGTTGGCTGACTTCGTTCAGAGCAGCGCTCATATCAACTTGGGTCATTCTTCCTTGCGAAAGCAACATCAACCAATATTTCGTTTCACGAGCTTCTTTTGACGCAATTGACATCTTGGCAGCAAAGTCTCGCTTCGATATAGCCGCTGTAGCTTCTGCGACGTTTGCACCAATGCTGGTTCCGCTTCTCAGCAATTGCTTCGACAATACATATTCTCTTTCCGCACTTAATAGCTTGTACAGTTCGACAATCTGTAAGGCAAAAGCGAAGCTTCGCTCAGCAATTGGGTTTTCAACTTTCATTTTGATGGCGAAACGATTAATTCAACATTCAACCCTCAAAATTCAACCCTTCATCGAATTCCCGCCCGGTTCAGCGCCGCCTGGTAGCGGCGGGCGTTGGCAATGTGCTCGGCCTCGTTAGTGGCAAAGGCGTGGTAGCCGCTGAAATCTTCTTTGGCGCAGAAATAGAGGTATTTGTTGCTTTCCGGCTTCAGCACGGCATCAATGCTGGCGATGCTGGGCAGGTTGATGGGGCCGGGCGGCAGGCCGGCGTACTTATAGGTATTGTATGGCGAGTCTTTTTGCAGGTGCACGTTGAGCACGCGCTTGATGGTGAAGTCATGGTTGGCGTACACTACGGTTGGGTCGGCCTGCAGCTTCATGCCGCGCTTGAGGCGGTTGAGGTACACGCCGGCAATGCGCGGCCGCTCGTCGGCGTGCTGCTGCTGCTCGGCTTCCACGATGCTGGCCAGGGTGCTCACCTGGGCGCGGGTGAGGTGCAGCTTCTCGCGCTCGGCGTCGCGCTGGGGCGTCCAGAACTGCTCGTAGGACGTTTTCAGGCGCTGCATCAGGCGCTTGGCCGAGGTGTTCCAGTACACGTCGTAGGTGTTCGGGATGAACATGGTGAGCACCGTGGTGGTGTCGAAACCCAGGCTCTTGGTGTAAGCCGGGTCGCGCAGCAACGAATCGAGCCGGGCGGCGGGCAAGTCGACCTGGCTGGCCAGCTTGGTCACCAGTTCGTTGCGCAGGCGCACGGTGTTGAAGGTGAGCTTCACCGGCGACTGGGCGCCGCTCTTGAGCACGTTGATGAGCTGGCGGTTGGTGAAGCCATCCTTGAGCTCATAGTTGCCGGGCTTCACGGCGCCGGGCTTGTCGTACTTCATCAGCCGGGCCACGAAGTGCAGCGAGAGCTTGTCGACCACCGCCCCGGACCGGTCAATGGCGTTGAGGGCATCTTTCCAAGTGGCGCCGCGCGGAATCACCACGTAGGTGGGCTTGCCCTTGGTTTCTATGTTGGCGGTGAAAAACACCTGGTAGAAATAATACGAAAAGCACACCAGCGTGAGCGTGAACACAATGCTGACGATGCCCCAACGCTTGCGGCGCTTGAGGGCCGCGTCGCGGCGTTCGATGACAGACTTTTGGGCAGGTTTGGCCATGGGATGAGAAGCGGATTGCAGAAGCGCGGCGCCAAAAGTACGAAACCCGGGAACCCGGCCCGCAACGGCGGGGGTTCATGGCGCATTTCGGCCGGGCGTAGTACCTTGCCCGCGCCTTCGGGCCCGGCCTGCAACCTCGGGCCACCGCCGCCCGTCGGTTGCCGGCCCCCACTGCTTCTTCGAACCATCTAATCTTTTTATTCCCTTATGCCCGCCACCCTCCTCCGCATTCACCCCGAAAATCCGCCGCAAGCCCGTATCCAGCAAGCCGTTGAGGTGTTGCGCAAGGGCGGAGTTATTATCTACCCCACCGATACCGTGTACGGCATCGGTTGCGACGTGACCAATGCCAAGGCCGTGGAACGCGTGTGCCGTATCAAAGGCATCAAGCCCGAAAAAGCCAACCTGAGCTTTATCTGCTACGACCTGTCGCACATCAGCGACTACGCCCACGGCATCTCCACTTCGACTTATAAGGTTATCAAAAAAGCCCTGCCCGGCCCGTTCACCTTCCTTTTCGAAGCCAGCGCCGAGGCCCCCCGCTTTGGCGGCGTGAAGCGCAAGCAAGTCGGCATTCGCGTGCCCGACAACCAGATTATCCGCCAGTTGGTGAAAGAATTGGGCAACCCCATCGTGAGCACCTCGGTGCGCGAGAGCGAGGAAACCCTGGAAGAATACGTGACCGACCCGGACCTGATTTACGAAAAATACCGCCTGCTCGTGGACCTCGTCATCGACGGCGGTTTCGGCGGCAACACCCCCAGCACCATCGTCGACTGCACCAACGACGACTTCGACATCGTGCGCGACGGCGCTGGTGATATTGAGCAATATCTGTAGGCGGCCAATTCGTCTGTCATTGCGAGGCCGCAGGCCGTGGCAAACGAAGTTCAGCGGAGCTAATCCGTCCTGTTCTCAGCAACCAACCCTATAATGTGACAAAGCCCCGGCTCCTTCCAGAGTCGGGGCTTTCTGTTATAGGAAAAGCTTTATCACGTCTCATAGCTGGTCGCGGCTGGGAGGACGGATTAGCTCCGCTGAACTTCGTTTGCCACGGCCTGCGCCTCGCAATGACAGGCGCCACCTAGCTCCGCTTGTGCTTCCACCGCCGGTGCGTCCACAGATACTGCTCCGGCGAGGCGCGCATGTCCTTTTCCAGTTGCCTCGCAAAGGCTTCCGTGACTGGGAAGGTACCGGCTGGAGCTAGTTTTGCCTCGCGGCCGTCGGGTAGCTCAGTGAAAGTGACTTCGTAGTAGCCGCGCCGCATGCGGCGGATGCCCACGTAGAGCACGGCACAGTCGAGCTGCACGGCGAGGCGGTCGGCACTGGTGTAGAAGCTGGTGTCCTGGTGAAGGAAATCGGTCCAGTAAGGCCGGTCCTCGGGGCCAGCGGCCTGGTCGGTGAGCAGGCTGAGCGTGCGGCCTTCCCCGCGGTGAGCTACCAGGTAGCGCAGGGTGGCCAGCATGGGCACGGCATCGGCCCCAAGGCGGGTGCGCAGGCGTCGCATGAAGCTCTCGAAGAACAGGTTGTTCAGCGGCTTATACACGCCAGCAGCCCGACCGGGAAACTCCAGCGCCGCGCCGCTCAGAATCCACTCCCAGTTGCCCATGTGTGAGCCGAGCGAAAGAACTAGGCGCTTCTCGGCGAAATGGCGCGTCATCAGCTCAGGATTTACGAAGCGCATGCGCCGCCGCAATTCCTCAGGCGAAATAGCGGCTAACTTCAGGATTTCGATGATAACCTGCGAGAAGTGGCGGTAGAAAGCCTTGCCGATGTACTCAATCTCGGCCGGCGTTTTCTCCGGGAAAGAGTTACGCAGGTTTTCCGTGACGACACGCCAGCGGTAGCGCACTACGTAGGCCAGCAGGAAATAAATCACCTCCGCAAACAGGTACAGCACCGCCAGCGGCAGGTGTGCCAGGCCCAGCAGCAGCCAGCGAATCGGCTCAAAGTACCAGGCATAAGGCCGACCGGAGCCGGAAATAGCGCCTTTAGTGGCCATGCTTAACGGGGCACGGCCGCATTGCCGGGCGCAAATTCGGCCGAGGCGCGCTGGCCAATAGCGCGGTGCCCAGTCAGCAGCTTC
Source organism: Hymenobacter properus (assembly GCF_015694735.1). Lineage (GTDB taxonomy): Bacteria > Bacteroidota > Bacteroidia > Cytophagales > Hymenobacteraceae > Hymenobacter > Hymenobacter properus. The sequence goes on from NZ_JADQDP010000004.1 coordinate 105,543, forward strand.
TTATTGCCCGGCCCGCCGTATACTTCAATGAAAAGCGTGAACGGCCCGTCGGGCAGCGGCCCCAGCGGGATTTGGCCCACAATGGTGGTTGGGCGCCCGCTCTGCGGGGTGAGCGAGGCGTCAGCGTCGGCCGCCGAGCCGTCGGGGGTGGTGAGGTGGTAGTGCACGCGCAGGGGCTGACCCTGCGGCGCGTTGTTCAACTCGGTGTAGAAGAAGACGTTGTCGGCACCCCGGCCATACGTGCCGCTGGCCGCGCGGGCGAGGCGGTACCCGCCGCGGGCAAAATTGTCGTCGCCCCCACTCTTGGCCGCTGGGCGTGAGAGTAGGATTACATCCGATAGGAAGGGGCCGGCGGGCGCTTCCAGTACCAGCGGCTTTTCCACGGTGGTTTCGCCGCCCGCGCTGCGGTACTGGTCTTTCACGGTGCCGCGCAGGGTGTATTTGCCATCGGGCAGCAGGATGCGCTTTAGGAAACTCTGTGGGTTTTTGATGGCAATGGTGGTATCGGTGAGCACCGGCGGCTTCAGTGTCACCACTTCGTGGTAAGCCGAGGTGCCGTCAGCCTTCAGCACATCGAGCGTAACCACGGCCGACGACTGGAACGACTTCGGTGCCCGCTGTCGATAGGTGAGCGGCTGGGTGGGCACGGTCACGTAGATTTCTACTTCGGCGCCCTTCACCACACGGTCGAGGTTGCGGAAGCGGGCCACGTCGAGCAGGAGCTGGGGCGGCCCGGCCTGGGCGGCCAGCGTGGCGAAAGCGGCAAGGAGAGTCAGGAGGTAACGCATGGGGCAAAAGTACAATGGGTGCGGGGGAGGTGTTGGGGAGATAGCAGAACGTCATGGCGAGGGCAGCCGAAGTATCTCGCGTGCCGCAGCAAATAAATCATCTGTCCTCCTGAGCGCAGCGAAGGACCTTCTCACGTTAGCACAATCGTGAGAAGGTCCTTCGCTGCGCTCAGGAGGACAAACAGTGCGAGCGAGATGCCTCGGCTGCGCTCGGCATGACGTTCTACTGATTCATATTCTATTTTTGTGCCAGCATTTCGGCAAACATTTGCCGCACCTGCCTCGTTTCTCCCCCGCTATGCGTGCTACTGTCGCCTTCTTTCTGGGAATCTTGATGCTGCTGGGCAGCTTCATTCCCGAGAACGACCTGGGCGAGCTGGCCAAGCTGCCATCCTTGGTGGAGCATTACGACTACCACCACTCGGCGGCGGGCGGCGGGCTGAACTTCGGCCAATTCATTGCCGAGCACTACGGCGCAGGCACCAAGCACTACGCGGGTTGCAGCCTCTCACAGCGGCATCAGCAAGACCATCACAACCTGCCCCTGCGCTGCCATCACGGCTGCGTGACGCTCAGTTTCGTGATGGCGCCCGTGACGCGGCTGGTGTTTGTGGCCCGCCCCGTGTCGGCGCCAGTACGTGTCTACCGCGTGGCCGCCGCACCGCGCTACGCCTTCACTTTTAGCAGCTCGCTGGGCCAGCCGCCCCGAGCCTAGCCCGCCCGCGCCCCCGGACGCAGTGTGCCCGGACCTGAGCTGGTCCCGGCCCCGATTTCTGGGCTCCCCCCTTTCTTATTGGATTGATAGCGCCTCCCGGCGCGGCCTCGTGGCCGCGTTTGGGCCGGGCTGTATTGCACCGTTTCGCATGATTTCGGCGATTATTAATTTTAGCATCCGCAACAAGCTGTTGGTGGGTTTGATGCTGGCGGGCCTCATCACCTGGGGCGTTTTCTCGGCCGCCAGCCTCCCGCTCGACGCCATTCCGGACGTCACCAACAACCAAGTTCAGGTCATCACCCAGAGTCCCGCGCTGGCGGCCCAAGAGGTCGAGCAGCTCATCACCGTGCCGCTGGAGCTGGAGTTGCGTACCATTCCGGGCGTCACAGAAATTCGGTCCATATCGCGCTTCGGGCTGTCGGTGATTACCGTCGTTTTCGAGGAAGACGTGGACACCTACCACACCCGCCAGCTGGTGGCCGAGAAGCTGAAAGTGGCCGAGGCCGACCTTGGGCAGGGCTTGGGCGCCCCGGGCATGGCGCCCATTACCACCGGCCTGGGCGAGATTTATCAGTATACCATCAAAGTCAAAAAGGGCTACGAGAAGCGCTACGGCCTGGCCCGGCTGCGCGAAATCCAGGACTGGCTGGTGAAGCGCCGCCTGGCCGGGGTGGCCGGGGTGGTCGATGTGAGCAGCTTCGGCGGCTACGTGCGGCAGTACGAGGTGAGCGTGGACCCGGCCCGACTGGCCGGTGCGGGCGTGAGCATGGCTGAGCTTTACGAGGCCCTGCAAGCTAACAACGGCAACGCCGGCGGCAGCTACCTGGAGCGCGGCCCACGGGCGTTTTTCATCCGGGGCGAGGGCCGGGCCACGTCGTTACAGGACATTGGCAACATCGTAGTGAAGCCCGTGGGCGTGCCAGGCCAGGGTGGCGCCCCGCTTCTGGTGCGCGACGTGGCGGCCGTGCGCTTCGGCCACGCCGTACGCTACGGCGCCATGAACCGCGACGGCCAGGGCGAAACCGTGGGCGGCGTGGTGCTCATGCTGAAAGGCGCCAGCTCCGAGGCCACCATCAAAAACGTGAAGGCCCGCGTGGCCGAAATCCAGCAAACCCTGCCGCCGGGCCTGGAAATTGAGCCCTTCCTCGACCGCACCAAGCTGGTGGACAAGGCTATTCACACGGTGGTTAAAAACCTGATTGAAGGCGGCGTCATCGTGGTGGTAGTGTTGCTGTTGCTGCTCGGTAACCTGCGGGCCGGCTTAGTGGTGGCGGGCATGATTCCGCTGTGCATGCTCTTCGCGCTGGGCATGATGCGCACCTTCGGCGTGTCGGCCAACCTCATGAGCCTGGGCGCGCTGGACTTTGGCCTCATCGTGGACGGGGCCGTGATTATCGTGGAGGCCGTCATCGCCCACCTCGTGCACGAGCGCCTGAAAGCCGCCCACGAAACCATGGACGACATCACCGAGGGCGTGACCAACCGGCTGATGAAATCGGCTTTGTTCGGCCAGCTTATCATCCTCATCGTGTACCTGCCCATCCTCTCGCTCACCGGCGTGGAGGGCAAAATGTTCCGGCCCATGGCTCTCACCGTGAGCTTCGCCATCCTGGGCGCCATGATTATGTGCCTCACCTACGTACCGGCCGTCACGGCCTGGGCCTTGAAGAAAGACATCAGCGAGAAGCCCAGCATTGCCGACCGCATCGTGGGCTTCCTGCACCGCGGCTACGAGCCCATTATTCGGGCGGCGTTGGGCGCGCGCTGGTTGGTAGTGGGCGGCGCGGCGGCGCTGCTGGCACTGGGCGGCCTGGTGTTTTCGCGGCTGGGCGGCGAGTTCATTCCGCAGCTCGATGAGGGCGACTTTGCCATGAACGTGACGCTGGCGCCGGGCTCCTCGCTGGAGGAAAGCCTGCAGCTCACGGGGCGAATTCAGCGCATTCTAAAAAGCCAATTTCCGGAAGTCATTCAAGCGGTGGGCAAAATCGGCACTTCCGAAATTCCTACCGACCCCATGTCGCTGGAAGATGGCGACGTCATGATTATTCTAAAAGACCATGCCGACTGGACCAGTGCCCACACCCGCGAGGAGCTAGCTAATAAGATGCAAAAAGCGCTGGCTGACGTGCCCGGCGTGAGCCTGGAATTTCAGCAGCCTATTCAGATGCGGTTTAATGAACTGATTTCGGGCGTGAAGTCGGATATCTCGGTCAAGATTTACGGCGACGACCTCGATTTGCTCAAAGCCAAGGCCGACGAAGCGGCGGCCCTCATCCGCCCGCTGGCCGGCGTGGGCGACCTCAAAGTAGAGCAGATTATCGGACTGCCCCAGCTACGGGTGAGCTACGACCGCGCCCGGCTGGCTCAGTACGGCCTGCGCGTGCAGGACCTCAACACCCTGCTGCAAACCGCCTTCGCGGGCCAGACTACCGGCCAGATATACGAGGGCGAACGCCGCTTCGACCTCGTGCTGCGCCTCGACTCCCTGCACCGCCGCGGGGCCGACGACCTCAACCAGCTCCTGGTTTCCCTGCCCGACGGCAGCCAGATTCCGCTAGCCGAAGTAGCCACTGTAGCTCTGAAACCCGCCCCCGCCCAAATCTCGCGCGACGACACCCGCCGCCGCGTCAACATTGGCGTGAATGTGCGCGGGCGCGATGTGCAAAGCCTTGTGCAGGAAATCCAGGGCAAGCTGCAAGCCGGCCTGCGCCTGCCCGCCGGCTACAGCATCGTGTACGGCGGGCAATTCGAAAACCTCAACCACGCCAAAGACCGGCTGGCCATTGCCGTGCCAGTATCGTTGGTGCTCATTTTCATGCTATTGTTCCTGGCCTTCCGCTCAGTAAAAGAGGCGCTGCTGATTTTTACGGGCATTCCGCTGGCGGCCATTGGCAGCGTGCTGGCGCTGTGGCTGCGGGGGATGCCGTTCAGCATTTCGGCCGGCGTGGGCTTCATCGCGCTGTTTGGTGTGGCCGTTTTGAACGGCATCGTGCTAGTGGCTAGTCTGAACGAGTTGGCCACGGCCGGCGTGCGCAAAATCCGCGAACGGGTGCTACGCGCCACTGAAGAGCGGTTCCGGCCGGTGCTGCTCACGGCTTCGGTGGCCTCGCTGGGCTTTCTGCCAATGGCCTTATCGAACTCGGCTGGCGCGGAGGTGCAGAAGCCCTTGGCCACCGTCGTCATCGGCGGGCTGATTACAGCCACGCTGCTCACGCTAGTGGTGCTGCCGGTGCTCTACACCTTCTTCGTAAAAGACGATGAGCCCAGCCCCGTCGATGCCGCCGAAGCAGCCTACGAAGCCAAAGTACAGCAAGAAACCGGTAGCACTACTGGCGCAGCTACAGCGATTTTGCTGCTTATTGGCGGACTGGCGCTGGCACCGGCTGCCAGCCGGGCGCAGGCCACGCGGGCCCCGTTTTCGGCGCCGCTCAGCATCTCGCAGGCCCTCAGCACCGGCCTGGCCCAGAGCCCGCTGGTGCAGGCGGCCACGCTGCAGGCCCAGCAGCAGGCCGCCCTCAGCCGCACCGGCTACGACGTGCCGCGCCTGACCATCGACTACCAGTACGGCCAGATTCAGGGGCCCCTGCGCGACCATACGGTCAATATTCTGCAGCAATCGGCCCTGCCTACCCTGTACGCAGCCCAGCGCCAAGTGCTGCAAACCACCGCCGAGGGCGCCAACCTGCGCGCCCAAGCCCAGCGCCGCGAGCTGGCCCGCAGCATCCGTTCGGGTTACTACAATCTGCTGGTAACCTACCGCCTAGCCGCCCTGCTGCGCCGGCAAGACAGCCTCTACCAGCGCGCCGCCCGCGCCGCCACCGTCCGCTACAAAGTGGGCGAAACCAACCGCCTGGAGCAGGTTTCGGCCGAAGCCCGCGCCCGTGAACTGCAAAATCGCCTCGCTACCCTGCGCTCCGAGTTGCTGGTTCAGCGCCGACAGCTGGGCCTGCTGCTGGGCCAGCCTGGCCTGGCCGACATCGACACCTCCGCCAGCCCCCGCGCCGTGCTGCTACCCGCCGACACGGCCGCCATAACGCCCGCCACCAACCCCACGCTGGCCCTCTACCAGCAGCAGCTCACCCTCAGCCAGCAGCAAACCCGGGTCGAAAAGCTGCGCCGCCTGCCCGACCTCCGCGCCGGCTACTTCAACCAAACCATCAACCAGGAACGCGGCTTCCAAGTGGCCCAGGCCGGCGTGGCCGTGCCGCTGCTAGGCGGCGTGCAGCGCGGCCGCATCGCCGCCGCCAAGTTGGGCGAGCAGGTCGCCGAAGTGCAGCTGGCCTACGCCAATACTCAATTCGGCACCCAGCTCAGCACGTTCCGGCAGCAGCTGGCACGCGCCCAGGCCTCCTTGCTTTATTACGAAAACTACGCACTACCCCAAGCCCGCCTCATACTTACCACAGCCGAAAAAAGCTTCCGCGCTGGCGACATCGAGTACGTGGAATACGTGGTGAACACCCAGCCCGCCTGGCAGATTCAGGAGGCATACTTCGAGCAGCTGCGGCAATACAATGAATTGGCAGCCAACATCCAGGCCTTGGCCGGGGCGGATGCACAATAATTAATAAACGTCACGTCATTCAGAGCGCAGCGAAGCATCTAGCCAGCTTCGTTGCAACCGCTTTGATTAATCATAGCATGCGAGATGCTTCGCTGCGCTCTGCATGACCGGCAAAAAGAATACAGTCGAAATCTCATGAAGTCCCTCGCCTACCTCGCTCTACTCCCATTGCTCATCGCCTGCGGCAAAAACGCAGACGAAACAGCCGCCGAGAAAAAGCCCGCCGCCCCACCCCGCGCCCCCGACGAAGTCTTCCTCAACAAAGCCCAACTGCAAGCCGCTGGCATCGAGTTGGGCACCTTCACCCGGCGCGACCTCGGCACCGAGGTGCAGGCCACCGGCCAGATTGACGTGCCCCCCAGCCACCGCGTGTCCGTCACGGCGGTTATGGGCGGCTATGTAGCGCAGCTGCCGACGCTGCCCGGCCAGCACGTGACGCGCGGCACCGTGCTGGCCACCCTGCGCAACCCCGAGTACCTCAAGCTGCAACAAGACTACCTGCAAAGCCAGGCCCGCATCGTGTTTCTGAAGCAGGAAACCGCCCGCCAGCAAGTCCTCAACGACGAGGACGTGGGCGCCCGCCGCAAGCTCCAGCAGGCCACCGCCGAGTTGCGCACTGAGCAGGCTGCCGCCGGCAGCCTCGCCGCCCAGCTCCGCCTCATCGGCCTGAAACCGGAGTCGCTCAGCGCCACCAGTATCCGGCCCAGCGTGCCGCTCGTAGCGCCCATCGGCGGCTACGTGAAGGCCGTGCTGGTCAATCCCGGCCAGTTCGTAAACCCGCAGGACGTGCTGATTGAGCTGGTCGACCGCTCCGACTTGCACTTAGAATTGAAAGTATTTGAGCGTGACATCACCAAAGTAAAAGTGGGCCAGGACATCCTGTTCCGCGTGCCATCGCAGGGCGTCAGTGCCCGGCCCTTGCCCGCCACCGTTTTCCTCGTCGGCAAAGCCTTCGATGACGACGGCCGCACCGTGCCCGTGCACGCCCACCTGCACGACACCGGCCCCGACGCTGCGGCCACCGCCGCCCTCCTACCCGGCCAATACGTCAGTGCACGCATCCTCACCGGCCGCACTCTGCAGCGCACCCTGCCCGAAGACGCCCTCGTGCCCGGCGGCGAAGTCAGCTACGGCTATTACCAGATAAAATCCGACGCCAACGGCAGCACTTTCCGCCGCTTCAGCCTCCGCCCCGGTGCCACCGACCAGGGTCAGGTAGCCGTGCAGTTGCTCGATAAGCTACCCGATACCACTCGTTTGGTTATCAGAGGGGCTTATTTCCTCGACGCCGAGCGCAGCAAAGGACAGGGCGGGGATGATAATGATTAAGCAGAAACATCATGCCACGGCTGCGCTCGGCATGACGTTCTTTTGTTGGGTTATCCTCGAATGCACCCTATGATTATCCTCTCCGAGCTGCACTACCACCCGCCCGCCGCCTTCTTCGCCACGCTCGCGCACGCCGACGGCTTGCTGCTCGAAGCCCACGAGCACTACCGCAAGCAAACCTTCCGCAACCGCTGCCTCATCAAAACGGCCCAGGGCGTGCAGCCCCTCACCGTGCCCGTCATCGACGGCAACCGCGCCGAGAAAGTCAGCATTGCGGAAATCGAAATTGACTACCGCCAAAACTGGATTCACCGCCACTGGCGCACGCTGCAAACTGCCTACGGCAACAGTCCGTATTTTGAGTACTACGCCGACTACCTGCACGATATTTACGTAGGCAAACCCGTACTGCTTTTTGACCTAAATCAGCAGTTTTTGCGTTTGTTACTGAAATGCTTCCGGCTCACCCTACCGGTACAGCTCACCACCGAATACCACGCTCATTACCCCGCGCAACCATCCCCCGCTTTCCCGGGTCTTGCTTCTACCCTGCCCGTCGTGGCCGACCAGCGCGACTGGCTGACACCCAAAACCGGCGTAAAACCGTCCGAACCTGACACTCCGGCAGCCTCGGCCCGGGTGCGGCCCTATCCGCAGGTGTTTGGCCCAGGTTTTGAGCCCGGCTTAAGTGTGCTGGACCTGCTGTTTTCGCAGGGTCCGGCGGCCGGCTCTTTTTTGCAGTAAATCGGTAGTAATTACCGTAACCTGCTAAATTCTGCCGACGTTAAGAATTACCTGCTTGCGGGCTTCACCCGGCCCGAACCTTCGCCCGAACCAGCTTGTTTTCAAGCTACATCGGCCCAACCCGTCATTCGTGTTTACATGCCCGACGCGGGGCTTATCTGATTTTTCACTACGTTTATTGGCATGGAAGCTAAATTCTCAAACCGCGTCAAAGAGGTTATTTCTCTGAGTCGGGAGGAGGCCATCCGTCTCGGCCACGACTACATAGGCACCGAACACCTGCTGCTCGGCATGATTCGCGAAGCCGAAGGAACCGCCCTCGGCCTCTTGCGTAAGCTGGGCGTGAGCATCGACGAGCTTAAGTTTTCGCTGGAGCAGGCCACCCGCAACACGGCCACCCAAGGCACCAGCATCACCGGCTCGATTCCGCTCACCAAGCAAACCGAGAAAGTCCTCAAAATCACCTACCTCGAAGCCAAGATTTTCAAGTCGGAAATCATTGGCACCGAGCACCTGCTGTTGTCCATCCTCCGGGACGAGGACAACATATCTTCCCAAATTCTTTCCAAGTTTAACGTGAACTACGAAACTGTGCGCGACTCGCTGGATTACCACGGTAATGCCGGCGCAGCCCCGCAAAACCGCACGCCCGATACGGACGACGACGATAACGACCGCCTCTTTGGGGCCTCGGGCCCCGGTGGTGGCCGCGGCGGCGCCGGCGCTGGCGCGGCCAAGAAGCCGGGCGAAAAGTCGCGCACCCCGGTGCTCGACAACTTCGGCCGCGACCTCACCAAGCTGGCCGAGGAAGACAAGCTCGACCCCATAGTGGGCCGTGAGAAAGAAATTGAGCGCGTGGCCCAAATCCTGAGCCGTCGCAAAAAGAATAACCCCATCCTCATCGGCGAGCCCGGCGTGGGTAAAACCGCCATTGCCGAAGGCCTCGCCCTGCGCATCATCCAGAAGAAGGTATCGCGCGTGCTGTTCAACAAGCGCGTGGTGACGCTGGACCTGGCTTCGCTGGTGGCCGGTACCAAGTACCGCGGCCAGTTTGAGGAGCGCATGAAGGCCGTGATGAACGAGCTGGAGAAGTCGCCCGACGTGATTCTGTTCATCGACGAGCTGCACACCATCGTGGGCGCCGGCGGTGCCTCTGGCTCGCTTGATGCCTCGAACATGTTCAAGCCGGCCCTGGCCCGCGGCGAGATTCAATGCATCGGTGCCACCACGCTGGACGAGTACCGTCAGTACATCGAGAAAGACGGCGCCCTGGCTCGTCGTTTTCAGATGGTGATGGTGGACCCCACCTCACCTGAGGAAACCATTGAAATCCTGCACAACATCAAGGACAAGTACCAGGACCACCACCACGTCATCTACACCGACAAGGCGATAGAGCAGTGCGTGATGCTGTCGGACCGCTACATGTCTGACCGGTTCCTGCCGGACAAGGCCATCGATATTCTTGACGAAGCCGGCGCCCGCGTGCACATCAACAACATCGTGGTGCCCGAGGACATTCTCACGCTCGAAGAGCAGATTGAGAACATCAAGGGCGAGAAAAACCGCGTGGTGAAATCGCAGAAATACGAGGAAGCCGCCAAGCTCCGCGACACCGAGAAGAAGCTCCTTGACCAGCTCGACACTGCCAAGAAGAATTGGGAGGAAGAGACCAAGAAGAAGCGCTACACGGTGAAAGAGGAAAACGTGGCCGAGGTAATCGCCATGATGACCGGTATCCCCGTTTCGCGCGTGGCCCAGAACGAAAGCCAGAAACTCCTCAACATGAACGAGGAGCTCCAAGGCAAAGTAATTGGCCAGGACAAAGCCATCAAGCAGCTGGTGAAGGCCATTCAGCGCACCCGCGTGGGCCTGAAAGACCCCAAGAAGCCCATCGGCTCATTCGTGTTCCTCGGCCCGACGGGTGTGGGTAAGACGGAGCTGGCCAAGGTGCTGGCTACCTATCTCTTCGACAAGGAAGATGCGCTGGTGCGCGTCGATATGTCGGAGTACATGGAGAAATTCAGCGTGTCGCGCCTGGTGGGCGCGCCTCCCGGCTACGTGGGTTACGAAGAAGGCGGCCAGCTGACGGAGAAAATCCGCCGCAAGCCCTACTCGGTTATCCTGCTCGACGAGATTGAGAAGGCGCACCCGGACGTGTACAACCTGCTCCTGCAAGTGCTGGACGACGGCATCCTGACCGACGGCCTCGGCCGTAAGGTGGACTTCCGTAACACCATCATCATCATGACCTCGAACATCGGGGCGCGTGACCTACAGGACTTCGGCGCTGGCATCGGCTTCGGCACCAAGGCCCGTCAGGAAAACATGGACGAGATTACGAAGGGCACCATTACCAACGCCCTGAAGAAAACCTTCTCGCCTGAGTTCCTCAACCGCTTGGATGACGTCATCGTCTTCAACTCGCTGGAGAAGAAGGACATTCACCGCATCATCGACATCAGCCTCAGCAAGCTCCTCTCGCGGGTGCAGGCCCTGGGCTACCGTGTCGAGCTGACGGAGAAGGCGAAGGACTTCGTGGCCGACAAAGGCTACGACCCCAAGTTCGGCGCCCGTCCGCTGAACCGCGCCATCCAGAAGTACATCGAAGACCCGATTGCCGAGGAAATCCTCAAGGCCCAAGTGGTGCACGGCGACGTGATTACCGCCGACTACGAGGACGGCAAAGACGAGCTGTCTTTTTCGGTAAGCAAGAGCGGCGAGGCCCAGAACCTCGCCAGCGACGAGCGCCCGGCCGAAACGCCGGAAGCACCCGATGCTGACACGAAGAAATAAGTAGCCGCTAGTTGACGTTAAAGGGCTGGTTTCCGCAAGGGAGCCAGCCCTTTTTTTGCCTCCATTCTTTCACCTTGCCATCACCTATGCTGAAAACAGCTTTTTATCCTGTCGCCTTGGGCTTACTGCTGGCCCTGCCCGTGGCGGCCAGTGCCCAGGACCAGAAGCCTGAGTCTCCTTACAACGCCCAATTGGTAGTGCGGCAGCCCGAAATAGGCCAAGGCAACCCCTCGTTTGTGCCCTCGCCTAAAGTCCGGGGCATGAAGGCGCTGGCAGACGGCAAGGTTTATTGGGTATCGACCGACAACCGACAGTTGCTGGCGTACCAGGGCAACCGCCTGGCTTGGAAAACCGACGTAGTGGGCGCTTGTCCTACGGTGGTTGGCCCGCGTGCCATTCAAAATGTGGTGCTTAGCTCTAACACCATTTTTGTGCGGGTAGGCGAACGAACCTTTACGGAAGTAAACCCAGACACCGGAAAGGTCACCTCTGTGACGCTGCAGAAGAACTAGCTGCTTTCTCTAACACACCCAAGCCGGCCCAAACAGGGCCGGCTTTTTTATTAAAAGCCGTCGGTAATCATCTGCACTGCAACTGCTGCAAATCCGGTGGTTCATAATCGGCCTGTGGCCTACCTTTGGCCTTTCACTTTCGCGCTACTCCCACCCGCGCGCCCAATCTGACTTATGCCCGACCCGCACGCCCACGCGCACCTCTCCAAAACCGAATTGCTGGCCCGCAAAAACGAAGAAGCCCTGCTGGGCGGTGGCCAGGCCCGCATCGACGCCCAACACAAAAAGGGCAAGCTCACCGCTCGCGAGCGGATTGACTTGCTGCTCGACGAAGGTTCTTTTGAAGAAATCGGCAAGTTTGTGATGCACCGCTCCAAGGACTTTGGCCTGGACAAGGAGCATTACCTCGGCGACGGCGTGGTAACAGGCTACGGCACCGTGAACGGCCGCCTAGTGTACGTTTTCTCGCAGGACTTTACGGTTTTTGGCGGCTCGCTGAGCGAAACCCACGCTGAGAAAATCGTCAAAATCATGGACCTAGCCATGAAAAACGGCGCGCCCGTCATCGGCCTGAACGACTCAGGCGGGGCCCGCATCCAAGAGGGCGTGGTGAGCCTTGGCGGCTACGCCGACATCTTTTATAAGAATACGCTGGCCTCGGGTGTGGTACCGCAGCTGTCGGCCATCATGGGGCCCTGCGCGGGCGGCGCGGTGTACTCACCGGCCATCACCGACTTCATTCTGATGGTGGAAAACACGAGCTATATGTTCGTGACTGGCCCCAACGTAGTGAAGACGGTGACCCACGAAAACGTGACCAGCGAGGAACTGGGTGGCGCCAGCACCCACTCGGCTAAGAGCGGCGTCACGCATTTTAGCTGCGCCAACGAAGTGGTGTGCATCAACCACATCAAGCAGCTGCTGAGCTATATGCCGCAGAACTGCGAAGAAACCGCTCCCAACCAGCCCTACGAAGCCAGCGGCGACGAAAGCCGCGCTGTACTCGACGGCATCGTGCCCGAGAATGCCAACCAGCCCTACGACATTCGCGAGGTGATTGAAGGCATTATTGATGAGGGTTCTTTCCTGGAAGTACACCAGAATTTTGCCGAGAACATCGTGGTCGGTTTCGCCCGCTTGGCAGGCCGCAGCATTGGCATTGTAGGCAACCAGCCGGCCGTGCTGGCCGGCGTGCTCGACATCAACGCCAGCACCAAAGCTGCGCGCTTCGTGCGCTTCTGCGACTCGTTCAATATTCCGCTGCTGGTGCTGGAAGACGTGCCCGGCTTCCTACCCGGCACCGACCAGGAGTGGCGCGGCATCATCACCAACGGTGCCAAGCTACTCTATGCCTTCTGCGAAGCTACCGTGCCGCGCATCACCGTCATCACCCGCAAGGCCTATGGTGGCGCGTACGACGTGATGAACAGTAAGCACATTGGGGCCGACATGAACTACGCCTGGCCTACCGCCGAAATTGCGGTGATGGGTGCCAAGGGCGCGGCAGAAATCATTTTCAAACGCGAAATCGCTCAGGCCGAAAACCCCGAGGCCAAGCTGCAGGAAAAGGTGGACGAGTATCAAGAGAAATTCGCCACGCCCTACCGTGCTGCCCACCGCGGCTTTGTGGATGAAGTAATTCTACCCTCGCAGACGCGCCAGAAGTTGATTCGCGCCTTTAAGATGCTGGAGAACAAAGTAGATACCATGCCGCGTAAGAAGCACGGCAACATTCCGCTGTAAAATTATTGCTCATGCTGATGAAGGCGGCATCTTATCACGGCGGCCTTTGTCACTTCTTCTACCTGGCAGCGCTGACGTGATAAGATTCTTCGCTGCGCTCAGAATGACAGTTACCATGCGTCCCGAGTCTTTCGAATTCCTCCAGAAATACCTCAACAACCCCTCCCCCACTGGCTTCGAAAAAGAAGGCCAGAAGCTGTGGTTGGAATACATCAAGCCCTTTATCGACGAATACTTCGTGGATACCTACGGCACGGTGGTGGGCGTCATTAACCCCGAAGCGAAATACAAAGTCGTCATCGAAGCCCACGCCGACGAGATTTCCTATTTCGTGAATTATATCACCAAAGAAGGCTACCTCTACCTGCGCCGCAACGGCGGCTCCGACCCGCTGGTGGCCCCGAGCAAGCGCGTCAATATTTTCGGCGAAAAGGGCATCGTGAAGGGTATTTTCGGCTGGCCGGCCATTCACGTGCGTAAGGTGGAGCAGGACAAAGCCCCGACCATCGAAACCGTATTTCTGGACTGCGGCGCTACTTCAAAGGAAGAAGTGGAAGAAATGGGCATCCACGTGGGCTCGGTGGTGACGTTTGAGGACGAGTTCACGGTGCTGAATGACAAGTTCTACGTGGGCCGCGCGCTCGACAACCGCGTGGGCGGTTTCATGATTGCTGAGGTGGCCCGCATGCTGAAGGAGAACAACAAAACGCTGCCCTTTGGCCTCTACATCGTGAATGCGGTGCAGGAGGAAATTGGCCTGCGCGGCGCCGAAATGGTGGCCCACCGCATCAACCCCGACGTTGCCATCATCACCGACGTGACGCACGACAGCCAGTCGCCGATGTACGAGAAAAAGACGGCCGGCGACATCTCCTGCGGCAAGGGCCCAGTAATTACCTACGGCCCAGCCGTGCAGAACAACCTGCGCGACCTCATCATTGAAACGGCCAAGCAAGCTGAAATTCCTTTCCAGCGCGCCGCCGCTACCCGCGCCACCGGCACCGATACCGATGCCTTTGCCTATTCAGGCTCCGGGGTGGCCTCGGCACTGATTTCGCTGCCGCTGAAATACATGCACACGACCGTGGAAACCGTGCATAAAGAGGACGTGGAAAGCGTGACGCGCTTAATTTATGAGACGCTGCTGCGCATTGAGGACGGCCACGACTTCCGGTATTTTAATTAAGGTTTAAGAATTGCCTGTCATCCTGAGCGCAGCGAAGGACCTTCTCACGTTAGAGTAGTTCAACGTGAGAAGGTCCTTCGCTGCGCTCAGGATGCCCTTTTTTCTGGCTATTAATTTTTCAAATGGAATTACCCAACATTCCTTCCCTCCCGCTCAGCATCACCGACCAGATGGGCCGGCGCGTGGCGGTGCCGTTTCCGCCGCAGCGCATTGTGTCGCTGGTGCCGTCGCAAACGGAATTATTATTTGATTTGGGGCTGGGCGAGAAAGTTGTGGGCGTTACCAAATTCTGTATTCACCCAGCCGAAGCGCGCACAAAAGCTACGGTAATTGGCGGCACGAAGAATTTTGATTTTGAAAAAATAGCGGCCTTAAAACCCGATTTAATTATTGGCAATAAGGAAGAGAATTACCAGGCCGGCATCGAACAATTAGCCGCTGATTACCCAGTTTGGCTGAGCGACATCAGCAACTTATCGGAAGCATTGGATATGATTCGGCGCGTTGGATTTATTGCGGGCGCCAGGGAAAAGGCCGCGGCGCTGGCCGCAGAAATTGAAGTTTCTTTTGCTGCTTTAAAAGCCCCGACTGCTGACGCCCTTGTTTCGGCTGCTTATTTTATCTGGCGCAAGCCGTACATGGTGGCCGCCACCGGCACCTTCATTGATGACCTGCTGCTCCGTGCGGGTTTTCGTAATGCATTTGCAGGCCAGACACGCTATCCGGAAATAAGCGCTGAGCAATTGGCGGCTGCCGCGCCGCAACGCATCATGCTTTCTTCCGAGCCCTACCCTTTTGGCGAAAAGCACGTGGCCGAATTTCAGGCTATTTGCCCCGCTGCCAAAATTGAAATTGTCGACGGCGAATTATTTAGCTGGTACGGCAGCCGGTTGCGCAAATCGGCAGCGTATTTCAGCCACCTTCACTAATTATGAAACCTGCTTTCGCTAATTCATTCCAGAATTGCGGATAAGATTTCCGTACTACTGTGGGTGCTTCGATGTGCAGCGGCCCGCGCAAGGCCAGCGGCGCGAAAGCCATAGCCATGCGGTGGTCGTGGTAGGTAGCCACCGATTGATTAGCCACAGAAAAGCCGTTCGATTCAGCCCGAAAGCGCCCATCGCCCAAGTCGCGCAGGTCGCCGCCGAATTTGGCCAGTTCCGTTTGCAAGGCCGCAATGCGGTCGGTTTCCTTGATGCGCAGGCTTTCGAGGCCAGTCAGGTCCACGGGGCGCTTGAGGGCGACGGCCACCACGGCTACGGTCTGAGCCAAGTCGGGGCAGTCGGTGAAATCGATAGTTTGAATTTCGGCTTGAAGCGAGAGCGGCTGTTGCTTAAGGTGAACCGCATCAGGCAGGAAAGTGGTTTCTACCCCGAACTGCGCCATTATTTTGGCAATGGCTTGGTCGCCTTGAAATGACCAGCGGCGCAGGCCCGGCAGGGTAATTTCGGAACCGGCTGGGGCTAATGCCACCAACGAGTACCAATAGCTGGCTGCCGACCAGTCGGCTTCTACCGTGTAATCAGCCGGCCGGTACCGGTCGGGCAGCACCTCAAGCGTACGATTTTCATACAACACAGCGGTGCAGAAATGTCTCATAAGGGCCACTGTCATGTATATGTACGGCAGCGAGCCTACTTGGCCGGTAAGGGTGAGGCGCAGCCCGCCGGGCAGCATCGGCCCTAACATCAGCAGCGCTGATATGTACTGGCTACTGATGTCGCCGCGTACCGACAGTTCGGTGGGGCTAGCACTTGCTGAGAAGCCTCCAAACTCCAGCGGTGGGTAGCCCTCCGCTTTCAAATACGTAATGCTGGCCCCCGCTTTGCGCAACGCATCAACCAACACCGCAATGGGCCGTTCCTGCGCGCGGGCAGTGCCGGTGAGGCGGCCTTTCCAACCCGTCACAGCCAAATAGGCTGTGAGGAAGCGCATCACCGTGCCGGCATCCTCGGCATCGAGCACATCTGTATGGGGAGCTTCTTTCAGCAGGCGCTGCATGAGCTGCGTGTCGTTGGCATCGGATAGGTTATCAATGGTGCCACCGCCCGCCAGAGCCTGCAGGATGAGGGCGCGATTGGCTTCGCTTTTGGAAGCCGGGAGTTGGGCAGTGCCGCTGAGCGGGCCGCCGGGCCAGGAAAGGTGCATAGGATTGTAGCGCAGGCTGAAGTCTGCGCAGTATTAGGGAAGCGCCTGCACTACAAACGCGTTTAAAACAATAATCTGCCGTCGGGCCGCAAGCCAACGCCTGCGCAAGCAGGTGCTACGACTGCAGCCGGAGGTAATACCGAAGCGACTCGGCTATTTCTGCCACCGTCACGGGCTGGTCATACACGCCGTTCCCGATGCCTTCTAGCAAGGTGCAATTGATGGTGGTGCCCGCATTTTTCTTGTCTTGCAGGGCAAATTCGGCAATGGCGGCGGTTTCCATGAGCACGAAGGAAAGCTTGTCGAACACCGAAAACACGAAGGTTTCGATTTTATCCAGCTCCTCGGCGCTCAGCAGCCCGTGCTGCACCGATAGCCAGCTTTCGCACACCAAGCCGGCGGCCACCGCCTCGCCGTGCAGGGCTTCGCGGCCGGCCTGCAGCAGCAGGTAGCTTTCGATGGCGTGGCCCACGGTATGGCCGAAGTTGAGCAGCTTGCGCGGCCCGGCCTCCAGGGGGTCCTCGGCCACGATGCGCTGCTTCAGAGCCACCGATTCGCGGATAATAGGAGTCCAGTCGTCCGTCAGCCAGCCCAGGCGGCGGTTGGTATTGAAGGCGTCGGCATCGGCAATGAGCCAATGCTTGATGACTTCGGCGTAGCCGGATTTCACCTGGCGCGGGTCGAGGGTTTCGAGAAATTTCTGCTCGATGAAAACCGCCGCCGGCTCCTGAAACACGCCCAGCTGGTTTTTATAGCCCTGAAAGTCGATGCCGGTTTTGCCGCCCACGCTGGCATCCACCTGCGCCAGCAGCGTGGTGGGCACCTGCACAAAGCGGATGCCGCGCTTGTAGAGCGCCGCCGCAAAGCCGCCCAAATCTGTGACCACGCCACCGCCCAGGTTCACGACCACGGCGTGGCGGTCGGCGCGCTGGGCAGTGAGTTGGCTCCACACCACCTCGCAGCTGGCCAGCGACTTGTACTCCTCGCCGGCTGGGATTTCGATAAGACAATAATTGGCCGGCAAATGCGGTTCGAGCAAGGGCAGGCAGGCGCGCGCGGTGTGCGAGTCGACTACTACAAACACCCGGCTCACGGCCGGCCGGTACAGCAATTCGGCCAGCGCAGGCAGCGCGTCGGGGCCAATGATGACGGAATTCTCCATGGGGCAAAAGTCAGGATAAATTTTTTCAGCTTAACCGCAACAACCCGAGCAACCATTTCGCCCGGACGCCGGTCATGCGGATAAGTGGACGGCTGGCGCGCTTTTTGCCGGCCGTGCATTGCTATACTTCCTCCCTACTATGAAACACTCTTTTCGCTACTACGCCCTTTTTCTGCTCATTACCGCCAGCGGCCTGGCCGGCTGTTCCAAAGGCGCCATCTCGCCCGAAGACCAAAAAGCCAACTTGCTGGTAGGCCGCTGGCAACTCACCCAAATCGACGGGGGCCTTTCCGGCCAGGTGCATCCGGCCGACCCGGCTCACCGCCAGGAAATTGTGTTCGACGACAACAAGCAAGCCACGTTCCTGCACAATGGCGCGGTGAGCAACAAGGCCCGGTACGTGCTGTTCAAGGCCAACTCTTTCGTCAACCGCCGGCCCCAAACCTTCCTGGCCTATGGCCACCGCAACGGCTCTGAGAAAGAATTTATCGAACGGCTTTCGCCTAATGAATTAGTTATCGTGGAAGACTACACCGATGGCCGGGGCTACTACTACACGCGCCAATAATTTTAAAAAAACGCTAACCATGAACACGCCACTTCGCCTCTCCCTGCTGTTGTCGCTGGTTGCCGGCCTGGGCCTGGCCAGCTGTGCGCCCGTTGACGAAGAAGCAACGCCCCATCACGAAGGCCTGGCCGGCAACTGGCGCCTGGTACACCGCCAGTGCTACTGCGTTCCCGGCCCGCCGCCCAACGAAACGGCTACTTTCACGGACACTAATTACACGTTTTTCAAAAATAACCAGTCGGTTTCCAGCGGCACTTACAGCGCCGCATCGGTAAAGGCCTGCGGCATTCCTACGCCGGCGCCCGGCCTGCGCCTGGTTGATGCCACCCTGGGCCCGCGCGAGGCCATCATCACCCTGCGGGGCGATTCGCTGGTGCTCAACTACGGCGGCCCCTGCGACGCTCCCGTCGACACCTACCTGCGGCTGCCCTAGTGCTTAGGGCTACAGCCCAGGCCCGAGGTGCGACACGCCATCCACCTGCGGGCGGCCGTTGAGCACTTCGGTTTGCTTGCGAATGCTCTCGATGTGAATGAGTTTGTAGAGCTCGGCCACAAACTTCTCGTTCACGTTGAGCTTGCGGGCCCACTCCTGCCGGGTGCTGAATATCTCCTGCCAACGGTCGATTTGCAGGATTTTCACGTCGTTTTCCTTCTTGTATTCGGCCAGCTCTTCCACCAAAGCCATGCGGCGGGCCAGCGCTTCCACAATTTCACGGTCGGCCACGTCCATTTTGTGGCGCAGGTCTTCGGCTTTGTTGAGGTAATCGGCGTTGTTGCTGGAACGGTAGCGGTATTTCAGTTCGTTCAGGATTTCGCCCAGGCGCTGGGGCGTCACCTGCTGCTCGGCGTCGCTCAGGGCGTGGTCGGGGTCGGGGTGGGTTTCGATGATGAGGCCGTCGTAGTCGAGGTCGAGGGCCTTCTGGGCAATGGGCAGCAGCAAGTCGCGCCGCCCGCCAATGTGGCTGGGGTCGCAGATGAGCGGAATGTGCGGGAAGCGTGTTTTCAGCTCAATGGGCAGCACCCAGGTGGGCGCGTTGCGGTAGCGGCTGGGCGCAAACGTGCTGAACCCCCGATGAATGGCCGCCAAATCCCGAATGCCGGCCCGCTCCAGGCGTTCCAAGGCGCCGGCCCACAAAGCCACGTCGGGGTTCACGGGGTTTTTCACCATCACGGGCACTCCGGTGCCAGCCAGCGCGTCGGCCAATTCCTGCACGGCAAAGGGGTTCACGGTGGTGCGCGCCCCAATCCACAGCACGTCGATGCCGTGGGCCAGGGCTTCTTCCACGTGGCGCGGCGTGGCCACTTCGATGGTGGTTGGGATGCCGGTTTCGGCCTTCACGCGCTGCAGCCAGGGCAGTGCCACCGCCCCCATGCCTTCGAAGGAACCCGGCCGGGTGCGCGGCTTCCAGATGCCGGCCCGGAACAAATCGATGTTGCCCAGCGCCTGCAGGCCGCGGGCGGTGGCCATCACCTGTTCTTCGGTTTCGGCCGAGCAAGGGCCGGCGATGAGGATGGGCTGGCCTTTCTGGGCCAACAGGCGGGTGAAGAACGTATTAGCAGCAGCGGGCATCGGCAAGGAGCAAAATGAGGCGGGTTTTCCGGCCAGCGGCCGAAAAGCCCGGCAAACGTAACTCGTTTCAAGGGAACGTTGTTTACCGGTTACCTTCGCCCCACCGTTCTTCTTTCCTTCAAATTCCCACGTTCTCACTTCCTGTCTATGTCGCCCGACGCCCCTACCCAAGCCCCGCCGATTTCCTTCGAGGATACCCGCGTGGCTTTCGCTTCTAAATCTGACGCCCAGCTGCGCAAAGTCTACGCGTTGTTCGCGGCCATGAACAACGGCAGCCTCGTGAAAACCGGCAGCGGCCTGATGAAAACCGCTCTGAAATGGGGCATCCCCGGCACCAAGTTTCTCATCAAGCACTCCATTTTTGAGCAGTTCTGCGGGGGCGAAACCATTGCCGAGTGCCGCCCCGTCACGGCCGAGCTGGGCAAGTACAACATCGGAACCATCCTCGACTACTCGGTGGAGGGCGAAGGCAGCGACGCCAGCTACGACCACACCCGCGACGAAATCCTGGCCACCATCGATGAGGCCCACCGCTCGCAGCACATTCCTTTCTCGGTCTTCAAAGTAACCGGCGTGGCCGACGTGGCCATTCTGGAGAAAATTCAGGCCGGCCAGCTGCTCACCGCTCAGGAGGAAGCCGCCCACGCCCGCGCCGTGGCCCGCGTAGAAGCCATCTGCGCCCGCGCCCACCAGTACGGCATCCGCCTGTTCATCGACGCCGAGGAAAGCTGGTTTCAGCACACCATCGACCTGCTGGCCTACGACATGATGGCCAAGTACAACCGCGAGAAGGCCATCGTGTGGAACACCTATCAGCTCTACCGCCACGACCGCCTCGACGCCCTGAAAGCCGCCCACGACGCCGCGGCCGAAGCCGGCTCCTACATCGGCGCCAAGCTGGTGCGCGGCGCCTACATGGAAAAGGAGGCCCGCGTGGCCAAGCAGCGCGGCTACAACAATCCCATCAACCCCAGCAAGCAAGCCACCGACGACCTCTACGACGAAGCCCTGCGCTACTGCGTGCAGCACATCGACCGAATCAGCATCTGCGCCGGCACCCACAACGAGGCCAGCTCGCTGCTGCTCACCCAACTCATGCAGCAGGCCGGCCTGGCCCCCGGCGACCCGCGCATTTGGTTTGCCCAACTCTACGGTATGAGCGACAACCTCACCTACAACCTCGCCCACGCCGGCTACAACACCGCCAAGTACCTGCCCTATGGCCCGGTGGCCGCCGTGATGCCCTACCTGCTGCGCCGCGCCGACGAAAACACCGCCATTGCCGGCCAGAGCAGCCGCGAATTTCTACTTATCCAAAAAGAAATTCGCCGGCGTCAGAGCAAGTAAGGCGGGCCTTTGTAAAATTTTTAAATATTTAACAATCATAATAATAGCAGCGGCCTACGGTCGAGCGTGGTCAGATTGGAATGATTGTGGGTAGCAGCCCGCCCTAAGGAACTGAGAATTAGCCGCCGCTGGGGTTCGCAAGAGCTGCCGCGGTGCAATTAATATTCGCTAATTTTCAGCCCCCAAAACGGTTTTTGTTCCCTTAAACCCCCGCCATGATTGGTCGCATTCGCACGTATTTGATTCGTTATGCCCGGCTACAAACCGGAACCGTCAGCTACCTCACGCTGGTGCAGGAAGCCGAATTGGGGCTCAATTTGGACATCTCGCATGAAAAATCTCGGCTCAACGAAATGTTGGCGGAGATATCCACCACCGAACACGAAGAAGGCCGCCCGCCGCTGAGCTGCCTGGTGAAAGTGCAAGGCTCTAAAGGCCAGGGCGACAACTTCTACAAGCTTTGCGAAAAGATGGGCATGGGCGAATGGCGCAGCCTCAAGCAGGACGAGGATTTTCTGAAAAACCTCATCCGCGACTGCCGTGCGTTTTGGCGCGACGAAGCCAACTTTCAGCAGTTCGCCTCGCACGGCGATTCGGAGTAGGGCGGCGGCCCGGCGGACCATTTAGGATGCAGGCTGGGAATAGATGGAAAGTAAGCAGGATGTAACCTCTGCTGCAGAGGCCCCGTTAAGAGCCTCAACCAACCAGGAGGTTGGTTATACTTTCCACATTTTCCTCCTTCCCTAGCATGAACACCAACGATTCGAACAACCCGCAGAATACCGGTACTGGCGCAGGCGCCAACTACGGCACCAGCAACACCGGCACTGGCATGGGCAATAGCACCGGCCTGAGCAACGAAGGCACCAGCTACAACGCTGGCACCGGCTCCACGTCCGGCACGGGTACTTCGTCGACTTCCGGCGCCTCGCTGGGCAGCACTACCAACTCGACCGACGGCGACGACTTCAGCGCCACTGCTAAAGGCGCCGCAATGGCCGGCACCGCCGGTGCCGTGGTAGGCCGCGCTGTCGATGGCGTGCAAAACACGGCCGACCAGGCTGCCCACGCCGTAACTGGCCGCCCCTACGATTCGAGCCGCGACGTAAGCATGACCGGCATGTTCCGCGACCGCAGCAGTGCCGAGAAGGCCTACCAGTCGCTCTCGTCGCGTGGCTACGGCAAAGACGACGTGAACCTGCTCATGTCGGACGAAACCCGCAAAACTCACTTCGGTGACAACACCGCCCACACCGACCTCGGCGACAAAGCCATGGAAGGTGCTGGCGTAGGCTCGGCCATCGGTGGCACGGCCGGTGCCATCATCGGTGCTATTGCCGCCATCGGTACGTCGGTAGCCCTGCCCGGCCTGGGCCTGATTATCGCCGGTCCGTTGGCCGCCGCCCTGGCCGGTGCCGGTGCCGGTGGCCTCACGGGTGGCTTGGTAGGCGCCCTGGTGGGCTCGGGCATCCCCGAGGAGCACGCTGCCGAGTACGAAGAAGGCATCAAGAATGGCGGCATCGTGATGGGCGTGAAGCCCCGCAACGAGGAAGACGCCAAGTACTTCGAAGAGGAGTTCCGTCGCCACAACGGCGACAAGATTTACAAGTACTAATTCCGTCGCAGGTTCCGGCCTGTTTATCCTGAAAAAAGCCCTCCCCGTCCGGGGAGGGCTTTTTTGTTGCAACCTTAGGCGGGCGCGGGCAGTTCTTAGCTAGTAGAGCTCAGCCGGTTTCGGCCGGGGGCACTTATTGCACCCGCCGGGGCGTTTCCGACGTAGGCCGAAAGTCCTGGCGCCGTATGGCACCGGCCGTATATTTGAATTTCATCCGTTTTAGTTTTTGCCCATGTCTCCCTCCCGCTTGAAGGTCGGCCTGTATGCCTTTTTGGTGACGGCCGTATTTGTTCTGGCTTCCTACCGGCTGTTCCGCCGGGCCGACTCGGCGGTACCGAGCAAGGACCAGGTGCTGATTGGGCTCATGATGAGTGGCCTCACTTCGCAGCACTACCAGCCCGAACGCATTGACGACGCATTCTCGAAGCGCGTTTTTGATTTGTATTTGAAGCACCTCGACTACCGCAAGCAGTTCCTGCTGGCCTCGGACGTGGAGCAGTTGCGCCGCTACCAGTCGCAGATTGACGACCAGGTGAAGCGCGGAAGCCACGAGTTTCTCGACCTGAGCACCAAGCTCATGACCGAGCGCACTAAGGAAATGCAGGGTCTGTATCGCGAAATCCTAGCCAAGCCCTTCGATTTCACCACCGACGAGACCTTCCAGTCCGATTTCGAGAAAGCCGCCTTCCCAGCCGACAAAGCCGCGCAGCGTGAGCTGTGGCGCAAGCTGCTGAAATACGAGACCCTGAGCCGGTATTCGGAAATGATGGAAGCGCAGGAGAAGGCCAAAGAAGCCAAACCCAGCACCGCTACCGCTGCTCCCAGCGCTGCCAACGCGGCTGCCCCCACCGCCGCCGAGCCCGTGCGCACTCCGGCCCAGATGGAAGCCGAGGCCCGCAAGCGCGTGCTGAAGTACTACGACGAGCAGTTTGAGGAAATCAATGAAACTGATGCCAATGAGCGTCTGGCCGAGTACGCCAACACCATTGCCAACACTTACGACCCACACACCGAATACTTCGCGCCTAAGGCCAAGGAAGATTTCGATTACGAAATGACCGGCCGCTTTGAAGGCATCGGGGCCACGCTGCGCGAGAAGGATAACTTGATTTACGTCGATGAAATCATTCCCGGCTCGGCTTCGGCCCGGCAGGGCGACCTGAAGAAGGGCGATGCCCTGCTGCGTGTGGCCCAGGGCGCGGCTGAGCCAGTGAGCATCGAAGGCTGGCACACGGCTAAGGCCGTGACGCTGATTCGGGGCAAGAAAGGCTCGGAAGTGCGCCTGACGGTGAAAAAGCCCGATGGCAGCACCAAGGTGATTCCCATCATCCGCGACGTGGTGGTGGTTGACGACAAGTACGCGCAATCGTCGGTGATTACCGATAAGGGCCAGAAAATCGGCTACCTGCACCTGCCCGGCTTCTACGCCGATTTCAACGACAACGGCGGCCGCAACTCGGCCGATGACGTGCGCAAGGAACTGGCCAAGCTCAACGCCGAAGGCGTGAAGGGCGTGATTATGGACCTGCGCTTTAATGGCGGCGGCTCGCTGGGCGATGCCGTATCGATGGCTGGCCTCTTCATGGACAGCGGCCCCATGGTGCAGGTGCGCGACGGCCAGGGCCGCACGCAGGTACTCACCGACAATGACCCGCGCGTGCAGTACAGCGGCCCGCTCGTGATTCTGGTGAACAAGTACAGTGCCTCGGCTTCGGAGATTCTGGCGGCGGTCATTCAGGACTACCACCGCGGCATCATCATGGGCTCTACCAGCACTTACGGC
Source organism: Hymenobacter properus (assembly GCF_015694735.1). Classification (GTDB taxonomy): domain Bacteria; phylum Bacteroidota; class Bacteroidia; order Cytophagales; family Hymenobacteraceae; genus Hymenobacter; species Hymenobacter properus. The sequence goes on from NZ_JADQDP010000004.1 coordinate 130,113, forward strand.
AAAGGCACCGTGCAGCGCATTTTCGACCTCGACGAGGCCCTGCCGGCCGAACTGAGCAGCGTGAAGCCGATTGGCTCGCTGAAGCTGACCACACAGAAGTTCTACCGCGTGAACGGTGGCTCGACCCAGTTCAAAGGCGTGCAGTCGGATATTGTGGTACCCGACCTGTACTCCTACCTCGACCAGGGCGAAAAGGAATCGGACTACCCGCTGAAGTGGGATGAGATTCAGCCCGCCCGCTACAAGCCCTGGGGTGATGCCCCCAACATTGAAAAACTGCGCGCCGAAAGCAAAGCCCGTGTGGCTACCAACCCCAGCTTCAAGGTGATGGAGGAGATGGTGAAGAGCATGCGCAAGCGCAAAGACGAAACTACTGTTTCGCTGAAGCTTAGCGCTTACCAGGCCGAGCAGCGGGAATCGAAGGCCATTTCGGACCGCTACGAAGCCGCCCAGAAAACCACCTCGGCGCTGGCCTTCACCCCCCTCTCGGCTGACGTGCGGGCGCTGGGCGGCGACACGGTACGCATCAACCGTGCCGCCCGCTTCACCAAGGGCCTCAAGAAAGACATCACCATTGCCGAGGCCGTGGCGGTTATTCAAGACGAAATCAAGAGCAAGTAGCCGCAAGGCTCGGGGCCGGGAATGGCCCGTTGGCCGACAAAGGCACCCAGTTGAACGAAGCCCCCGCACCTCTTGGCGCGGGGGCTTTTTTGGCACGTTTTTGAATGTCAACCTCGATAGCAAACAGCCCGTATTAATTCTTTTGCTAATATTTAGCTAATTAGTGTTAAAACCTTGGCTATCAGTAGCAAGATGCCATGTGTAAATTGACAAAAAACTTAGCAAACATGCAACTATTAGCACCCTCCTTCCTGTTTACTTAGCATGACGACTAAAGAGGAAACCCGCATCATTCCGCTCAATCCGCAGGTAGAAGCTCCTGCCGATGAGCTGCAGCAGAAATTGGCTGATGAAAACTGGCGTAAATCCATTCCAGCGCAGGTTTTCCTCAACTATTTCTTTGCTATCAACTATCACATTCAGGAAAACGACGACGTGCTCGGCGGCCTGCAGAACCTGCCGTTCTTCCGCAGCCACACGGCCGAGCTGAACGACGCCGACGTGGCCACGCTGACCAAGCTGCTGCACACCAGCTGGAGCACCGAGTATGCCCTGCGCGCCACAGCCGAGCTGGGCGATGAGAACTTCCTGCGCAACGCCCTGCACTGGACGTTCCCGCAGGCCTACCACGCCATCCTGTCGGGCTTGCAGGCTTTCCTGTACACCACGGGTGTGCGCTCGAACAACGGCCAGCTCATCCGCCGCGAGGTGGGGCGCTTGGTTGTGAAGAATGCCTATCCGCGGCCGGTGTCGTTCTATGCGGCCGGTGCTTACGGCGACTTCAGCATTCACCGCCTGCCGCTGGCTGGCTACAAGGCCGGGCTGCACATTGCCAGCAAGGAAATTGACGCGCAAGCTCAGATTGGCCAGTTCTTGCGCACCACGCGTAAGATGAAGGCGCAGTGGACCCGCGCGCAGGTGCAGGCCAACCCCAACACGGCTATCCGCAGCCAGAAGACGGGCCGCCCGCTCGACAAATGGACGGCCGCGCACTGGCAGCAGATTACCTGGCGCCTGGGCTACACCACCATCTTCGACCTCCTGGGCCGCCTGCGCATCTCGGAGAGCACCCGTGAGATTGAGCGCTACGTGGAAGCTGACATCGACTTTAGCCTGTTCCACGCCTCGCTGCTGAACATTGTGAGCTACCTCAACGGTGTGCACGAGACCTACGTGGCCAAGGCCCTCGGCCTGGAACGCTACCGCCAGTTGGTAGCCGAGTTGCCGGCGCATTTGCAGTCGGGCTTCGTGCAGGAGCGGTTGCGCACCCGCGTCGAGCCGGTGCTGGCGCCCATGCCGCCCACGGCCCCGGCCATTGCCGCCGAAGCCACGCAGTATCGCATGGCTGCCTAAGACCACGAATTCGCTCGGATTTTTCGGATTCCACGGATTTTGTGAATGGAAAGCCGCTCCGGTTTCGGAGCGGCTTTTTCGTGCCGTACTTTTGCGGTTCACATTTTACTTACCGCGTCTGAGCACTTGGCTTCTAAGTGCTTCGATTGGCCCGTTTGAATCCTCCACAAAATCTGTGGAATCCGAAAAATCCGAGCAAATCCGTGGTTCAGACATTACTATGCAGCACCTCAGCGAACAGGAAATACAGCGCCGCCAGAAACTTGAAGAACTGGAAAAGCTGGGCATCGAAGCTTACCCGTCGGAATTGTTCGACGTGACGTTTTACGCCAAGGAGATTCACGACAACTACCACCCCGAGCTGAACAACTTCCAGGAAGTGGCGCTGGCGGGCCGGCTGATGTCGTCGCGCGTGATGGGCAAGGCCTCCTTTGCGGAACTGATGGATACCTCGGGCCGCATTCAGCTCTACATCAACCGCGACGAAATTTGCCCCGGCGAGGACAAGACGCTTTACAACAACGTATTCAAAAAGCTGCTCGATTTGGGCGACTTCATCGGCGTGAAGGGCCACGTGTTCAAGACGCAGGTGGGCGAAACCTCCGTGCATGTAACGGAGCTAAAGTTGCTCTCGAAAGCCCTGCGCCCGCTGCCTGTGGTGAAGGAGAAAGTAGACGAGGCCACCGGCGAGAAAGTGACCTACGACGCATTCAGCGACCCCGAGCAACGCTACCGCCAGCGCTACGTGGACCTGGTGGTGAACCCTCATGTGCGCGACACCTTTATCAAGCGCACGCAGCTGGTGCAGTCGATGCGGAATTTCCTCAACGACAAGGGCTACCTGGAGGTGGAAACCCCTATTCTGCAGCCGCTGTATGGCGGCGCGGCGGCGCGGCCCTTCACCACGCACCACAACACGCTGGACATGACGCTGTATCTGCGCATTGCCAACGAGCTGTACCTCAAGCGCCTGATTGTGGGCGGCTTCGATGGCGTGTACGAGTTCAGCAAGGACTTCCGCAACGAGGGCATGAGCCGTTTCCACAACCCTGAGTTCACCCAGATGGAACTGTATGTAGCCTATAAGGACTACGCCTGGATGATGGACCTGGTGGAGGAAATGGTGGAGCGCGTGGCCATGGCCCTGCACGGCCAGACGGAGGTGCAGGTGGGCCAGAACGTCATCAACTTCCAGCGGCCCTGGCAGCGCTACACCATGTTCGAGGCTATTGAGAAATACACGGGCAAGGCCATTGGCGACATGGACGAAGCCGCCCTGCGTGAAACTGCGCAGGAGCTGAACGTGCACCTCGACCCCAGCATGGGCAAGGCCAAAATCATCGACGAAATCTTCGGCGAGCATGTGGAGCCCAAGCTCATCCAGCCCACGTTCATCACCGATTACCCGGTGGAGATGTCGCCGCTGGCCAAGAAGCACCGCGACCGGCCCGGCATGGTGGAGCGTTTCGAAGCCATTTGCAACGGCAAAGAAATCTGCAACGCCTTCTCCGAGCTCAACGACCCCATCGACCAGCGCAAGCGCTTCGAGGACCAGTTGGAGCTGGGCAAGCGCGGCGACACCGAGGCCATGGTGCTCGACGAGGACTTCCTGCGCGCCCTGGAGTACGGCATGCCGCCCACAGCCGGCCTGGGCATCGGTATCGACCGCCTGAGCATGATTATGACCAACTCCCACTCCATTCAGGACGTGCTGTTTTTCCCGCAGATGAAGCCGGAAAACGTGCAGAAGGAGAAGCAGGAGAAGGAATAGCTCATTGTGTCATCCTGAGCGCAGTGAAGGACCTTATCACCCGAGAACGAGAGGTTCTGACTTGATAAGGTCCTTCGCTATGCTCAGGATGACAGATAGTTAAAATCGAAAAGCCCCACACGAAAATGTCGTGCGGGGCTTTTCTTTTTACAACCTTCTTACCCTTCAAACCGCTGTTTTTATCAGAAGCTTGCGATGGATTCGTCTGATTTTACTGCTGAAGTGTTTGACCAATTTCAGCAGAAGCTCCTACGACCGGCAATTTTACAGATAATACGTTTCGGCCTTCTTTCAAGTCAGTTGTGAGGAGTTTTACGGGGTGGTGGAGTGGATGTTACGGCGGCGGCGAAAATGCCATAATTATGTTTCACCCCACCCTGCTAAAGCAAGGGCTGATGGCGGAAATCGTCGCCGCTGCCGTCGTAGTCGGTGTCGGCGTCGGGGTAGCTACGGGGCGCGTCGAGGCCGGCCAGGAGGCGGTCGGCGGCTTGTTTGTCTTCGCTGAGGCTGGCGTTGGTGTTCACGTGGCCGGGCTCCTGGCCCTGGGCTTTTGCCAGGGTGTCTTTGAAGCGTTTGCTCAGGTCGCCGCCCCACTTGGAAGCCGAGCGTTTGAGGTTGGCGCGGGTATCGTCGCCGGTTTCGGGGGCCAGCAGCAGGCCGGCCACAATGCCGGCGGTAGCGCCGGCTAGTAGCGAGAGAATGACTTTGCCTTTGTCGTCTTGCATGGTGAGAAATTTTAGAGATGAACGAGTTCTGTCTGAGGTATTTCAGCGGCATGCGCAGCGCACACCACCCTTTACTAATGACCGAATAACGCGAAAACAGCGCCCGATGTTGGGCGCAACAAAAAGCCCCGCGCCAAGGGGCGCGGGGCTTTTTTGGTCATCGCGAAAGACCTACAGGTCGTTCAGCATTTTGGTGATTTCGGCTTTGCCTTTGCCGAGCTTGTCTTGCAGACGGCCTACCAGCTCATCGCCTTTGCCTTCGGTATAGGTCAGGTCTTCGTCGGTGAGCTGGGCGTATTGCTGCTTCAGCTTGCCTTTGGCCTCGTCCCAGTTGCCTTTCATTTTCAGGCTGCTGCCGGGCAGCGTCACGCCGAGGTCTTCGAGCTTGCCGGCGTATTCTTTGAATTTAGCTTCGAGGTCGGAACCCAGCTTCGAAGCTTGTTCGCCAAGCTGGCCGCTGTATTTGGAAGCAACACCTTTCCAGTTTTCGCGGGTGGCCGAGCCTTTGTCGGGGGCCAGCAGCATGCCGGCAATGATGCCAGCACCAGCGCCAGCAAGGGCAGCCAAAAGGATTTTACCGGCGTTGTTTTCTTCTTCGTGGTACGACATGGTAATGGGTAATGAAGGGTGAATGGTGAAAGAGGTTCAGAGGGCGCGCGGGCCGCACAGAAAACGGAATATTCGGTTTTAGCGCCGCGTTTGGTCTGGCTGCCTATACGAAGGCCCGGGCCAGGGGTTGAGCTTAGGAATAAATTTTCCCAACCGGACCCGAACAAAAGAACCCGCCCGCTTGGCCCCGGCGCAGTTCTGCGCAGCCCGGCGTAGATTCGCCCCTTTCCTATCCTGCTTTATGAAACCGACTTTGCTACTGTATGCGGCCCTGCTGCTGGCTTCGGCCTGCCAACAGCCCGCCCCGGCCACGGCTACTAAAGCCGACTGCATCGACCCGGCCAAAGTGAAGACTGACGGCATTTGCACCATGCAATACGACCCGGTGTGCGGCTGCGACGGCAAAACCTACTCCAACGCCTGCGTGGCCGGCAATGCCGGCGTGCGCACTTTCACCAAGGGCCCCTGCCCCGGGTCCCAGCCTAAATAAGCCCGCCGCTCCGTTGCCAGCCGCTACCGACCGTTACCGCGACTTTTGCCTCACCGCGCCCGACGTACCGGTGTTTGCGCAGCCGTGGTTTCTGGATGCCTGCGCCGGGGGTGGGAGTTGGGACGTGGCGCTTGCCGAAGAAAACGGCCGCGTGGTGGCCGCGCTGCCGTACTTCTACAAGCAGAAAGGGCCGTTTCGCTACGCCACCATGCCACCGTTTGTGAAGTGGCTGGGGCCATATCTGCTGCCCGCGTTTCGGGGCGTGCTCAAGAAGGAGCACCTGCTGCTGGAGGAACTGATAAACCAGCTGCCGCCGCTGGCTGCGTTCAAGCAGAATTTTTACCCAACCTGCACCAACTGGCTGCCTTTCTACTGGCAGCAATACCGGCAAACAAACTACTACACCTACCGCCTCCACGGCCTGCAAAATTTGGCGCAGGTGGAGGCCGGCATCAACCGCAACATTCGGCGCAACCTGCAAAAGGCGCGGGAGCAGGTGCAGGTAGTGCATGACTTGGGCCCCGAGCAGTTTTACGAACTCAATAAAATGAGCTTCGACCGGCAGAAGCTGGCGATGCCTTATTCCTGGGCGCAATTCCAGCGGCACGATGCGGCGCTGGCGGCCCATGATGCCCGGCGGTTTTTCTTTGCCGTAGATACGCAGGGACGGGTGCACTCGGCGTCCTACCTGATTTGGGACAAGCAAGCGGCTTATTACCACCTGGCCGGCGACGACCCGACCCTGCGCGACAGCGGCGCGGGCATCCTGCTGATTTGGGAAGCTATTCGCTACACCAGCGAGGTGCTAGGGCTGGACTGCTTCGATTTCGAAGGCAGCATGCTGCCGGCGGTGGAGCGCATCCGGGTGCAGTTTGGGGCGGTGCAAACGCCGTATTTCTTTGTGTGGAAGTACAACTCGCGCGCTTTTGAGTTGCTGGAGAAGCTGAAGCCGTAGTAGAACTACATGCAACAGGCGTCATGCAGAGCGCAGCGAAGCATCTTTACCGTAATACTAAATGAGATTACTTGCGCGGTAAAGATGCTTCGCTGCGCTCTGCATGACGTTCCAATTGTTGCTATCAACTTCCCTTTTCTCAAATCATGTCCGAAAAACGCTACGTCCTCAACCCCTCCCCTTTCGTGGTGCCCACCACCGACGGCAAACTCATTGAAGAGCATGTGGGCGGCGCCAGCACCGGCACCACGGCCTACAGCCTGGCCCACATGGTGGCGCCGCCGCACTGGAGCGAGCCGCACCAGACGCCCAGCTTCGATGAAATCACCATTGTGGTGCGCGGCCGGAAGCGGTTTGAAATCGATGGCGACGTGGTGGAATTGCAGGCCGGGCAGGCCTTGCTGATAAAAGGTGGCGCCCGGGTGCGCTACTCCAACCCGTTTGAGGAAGAGTGCGAGTACTGGTCCATCTGCGTGCCGGCCTTCAGCCCCGACACGGTAAACCGGGAGGAAGCGTAACCGTTCCAATTATCCATCAAGCCAGTACCTTTCGCACTATGGACCAACGCATCATCGACCTCTTCGACGAGTATACCCACGCGCCGCTGTCTCGCAAGGAATTTATGGAGCGGCTGGTGAAGCTGGCCGGCGGCACGGCGCTGGCGTTTTCGGCCCTTTCCATTCTGGAGCCCGGCTATGCGGCCGCTGCCACGGTAGCGCCGGAGGACGAGAATCTGGAGATAAAGGAAGTGAGCTGGCCCGGCGACGGTGCCACCGTGCGCGGCTACCTGGCGCGGCCCAAGGGCAAGAAAAAGCGGGGCGCCGTTGTGGTCATTCACGAAAACCGCGGCCTCACGCCCCACATCAAGGACGTGACGCGGCGCGTGGCCCAGGCCGGCTATCTGGCGCTGGGCGTGGACGCGCTGAGCGTGGTGGGCGGCACGCCGGCCGATGAGGACGAGGGCCGGAAGCTGATTGGCCAACTCGACCCACTCAAAAACCTGAACAACTGCTTGGCCGCCCTCGCCTACCTGCGCGCCCGGCCCGATAGCAACGGCCGCACCGGCGCCGTGGGATTTTGCTGGGGCGGCGGCCTGGTGAACCAGCTGGCCGTGCACGACCCCAAGCTCGATGCCGGCGTGGCCTACTACGGCGCCCAGCCCAAGGCCGAGGACGTGCCCAAAATCAAAGCCACGATGCTGCTGCACTACGGGGGGCTCGACCAGCGCATCAATACGGGCATTCCGGCCTACGAGGCAGCCCTGAAAGCGGCCGGCACCAAGTACGAGCTGTACGTGTACGAGGGCGCCAACCACGCCTTCAACAACGACACCTCGCCGGCCCGTTACAACGCCGAAGCTGCCCAACTGGCCTGGGCGCGCACGCTGAAACTATTCAAGGAAAAACTGGGCTAAGCGGACAACCGCGGCGCTTTCTGCGGCATCTTTGCAGTATCGACCGGTACTCATGTCGCACAAGAAGCTACCCCTTCTCTTTGCTGCGTTGGCCTTTAAAGTCACGAGCAGCCTGGCCCAAAGCCAGCCCACGCCGGCCCGGCCCGCGACGCCCGACCCTGACTATCAGCAGCTCACGGTGCCGGTGCCCCGCGCCGTGTCGTTGGTGACGGACGTGGCCTCGGTGCTGTTTTCGCGCAGCCCCGAGGGCAAAAGCAAGGTGCAGGAAATTTTGGACCGCCGCCACAAACGCTCAGAAACCGGCGACCAAAGCCTGAGAGTGAGTATTCCGAAGAACGGGCTGACCCGGACGCTGGGGCTAGTGGAGTAGGCGCTAAGAAAAATCGTCTGTCATGCTGAGCGCAGCGAAGCACCTTATCACCGCTGAACGACATTCGTTTGAACGTGATAAGGTGCTTCGCCGCGCTCAGCATGACAGACGATTATAGGACGAACGTTTTGACCCTACTGCGCCTTTGCCGGCGCTGGAAGCGGCTTGCGGGGCAGCTTCTGGTCGCGCATGGCGGCGTCGTACACAAAGCTGGCCACTACCACGGATGCTTGTTTGAGGTCGTCGGCGATGAGGCGGTCGTAGGTGTCTTGGTTGGTGTGGTGGGTGGTAGGGAAGTAGTCGAGGCCATCTTGAATGAACTGGAAGCCGGGCAGGCCCACGGCGTCGAAGGCAATGTGGTCGGTGCTGCCGGTATTGCGCAGCGTCACGGTGCCGGCGCCGAGGTCGGCGAAGGGCGCGAGCCACTGCTGGAAAATGGGTGCCACGGCCTCGTTGCCCTGGGCGTAGATGCCACGGATTTTGCCGGCGCCGTTGTCGAGGTTGAAGTAGGCCGCCAGCTTCTCGTGCTCGGGCTTGAGCTGCATGGTAGCGGGGTCGGCGAAGTGGTTTTTCACGTAGCCGCGCGAGCCGTGCAGGCCTTCCTCCTCCTCGCCCCACAGCGCAATGCGGATGGTGCGGCGCGGCTTCAGGCCGGTGGCTTTGAGGATGCGCACGGCCTCCATCATCACGGCACAGCCGGCGGCATTGTCGGTGGCGCCGGTGGCTGCGTGCCAGGAGTCGAGGTGGCCGCCGAGCATGACGACTTCCGATTTCAGCTTTTTGTCGGTGCCCGGGATTTCGGCCACCACGTTGTAGCCCTTCAAATCCTGCGTCTGGAAGCGGGTTTTTGTTTCCATCTCCACTTCCACCGGCACCCCGGCCTCCACCAGCCGGATGAGGCGCAGCTGGTCTTCGGGCGCGGTTTCGATTTCGGGCAGTACCGGCTTGGCATCGGCGGCGTAGGGGGCGCCGTTGCTGGTGTTGAAGGTGCCGTAGATGCCGCCGCGGGCGCTGAGCACGCCGGCCGCACCTTCGCTCACCAGCATGTCGGCCATGGCAGCGCGCAGGGCGGCCATGGCTTTGCGGCCGTCCTGAGCTGTGGTGGTGGGGACGTCGCGGGTGGGCGGCGCCGGAGTCCATTCGGCCATCTTTTTCAGGTCCTCGTCCGATAGGCGTCGGATGGCACCCTCCGTGGCCGGCTTGAGCGGCGCGGCCACGCTCATCACCACGATTTTGTCGCGCAGTTGGCCTTTGTATTTGGCTAGGTCGGCTTCGGTATTGGCCTTCACCACCACCACTTGCTTCCGCACGGGGCCGGGCGTGCTGGGCGTCCAGGCCTTCGGAATGCCCACCATGGCGTGGTAATAGGGCGCCGTCATGGCCACGTACGATTTCTCGACGTCCCAGCCGCGGCCGAAGTCGCCCCAGGCTTCGATGTTGGCGTTTACAAGTCCGTATTTAGCAAGCTGGGCTTTGGTCCACTCGTTGGCGCGTTTCAGGCCGTCAGAATTGGCAAGGCGCGGGCCGTTCACGTCGGTGAGGTAGAAGGCGGTTTCCATCACCTTCGAGCGGTTCATTCCTTCATCGCGGATTTTGGCGAGGGCCGCGGCGTCGAGCTTTTCGGTCTGTTGAGCCAGGGCGGGCACCGTGCTGGCCAAGGAGGCGGCCAAAGTCAGGAGCACAAGTTTGTTCATTTAAATCAGGGCTTTGGTGGGAGTTTTTTGCTTGCTAAAGATAAGGCAAACAAGAGGCGCGTAGATGCTGGACTTTGTGCCAAAACACTTTCCAGAGCGGCTTTCAGCGTTTTTCTACCCGCTGTTTTCCGCGGCTCGGTCTGGCAATTGCGCCGGTTGGTCGGTGCCCGGCGCCTGCTTGTCCACCGTGGGGCTTTTGGCTGCATTCCCGGCCGGTGGTTTGCAAATACCCTGGCAGGATGAGCCGATTTTCATCCCCGGCGCCCGCAGCCTGCAGCACCCGAGCCCGGCTTTTTTCAAGCCCTTTCTTCACATCTCTTCTTGCTAGAAACCATGAAAGCCTCCCTGTTTTCCCTCCTTGCCGCCGCTGCCCTCTTCACTTCCAGCACTGCTTTTGCCGCCGAAGGGCCTTTCGACCACCGCTACGACGGCCGCGACGACCGCAACAGCAAAGACTTCAACTACGGCTACGACCGCAACCACCGCGTGACCGCCGCCGAGAAAGCCCGCTGGGAAGCCGCCCACCGCAACGACCGCCGCGACGACGACCACTTCGACCGCAACCAGAACTACGGTTTCGACCGCAACCACCGCGTCACGGCCCAGGAAAAAGCCCGTTGGGAAGCCCAGCAGCGCGCCCAACGCGAGGCGCAGGAGCGGGCCCAGCGCGAAGCTCAATTCCGGGCCCAGCGTGAGGCCCAGGAGCGCGCCCGCTACGAGGCCACCCACCGCCAGTATGGCCACCGCTAACCGGCTGGTCCTGGAAAAAAGCGGAATTGGGCGACGATTCTGCCCTCTCGGTCCAGGGTATTTCCCGGCCGCTACTTTCCGCCGCACGTTTGCCAGCGTTTTTGCGTAGAGCCCCCGGCCTGATGTGCCCCCCGATACCCGTGTGTCGGGGGGCCTTCACGCCAAAATCACCCGATGCCTCTTTTTTTTCGTCTATGTACCCAAGCGGTTGATTCGCGCGCCGTTTGGGCTTGATGCAAAGACGTTAAGCCGGCCTGATTAGCCGTTTCATTTCTCACCCCCAACCATTCCAACCCAACCTATGAAAAAGTCCCTGTTGCTCCTGCTGGCCGCTAGCGCCCTCACCCTCGGTAGCGCCGCTGCCCAAACCACTTCGGGCGATGCTGGCGGGATGCGTGGCGGCGGCTACGGCCGTATGCAAGGCTCCCCCGACGAAATGGCCAAGCGCCAGGCCAACCGCCTGACCCAGGAGCTCGGCCTCAACGCCGACCAGACGGCCAAAGTGCAGCAAATCTTGCTGGCCCGCGGCCAGGAAATGCAGGCCATGCGCGGCCAGGCCGGCGGCGACCGCGACAAAATGCGCGAGCAAATGCAAGCCAGCCGCACCAAATACGACGCCCAATTCAAGGAAGTGCTGACCGCGGACCAGTATACGAAGTACACCAGCATGGAAACCGAGCGCATGAACCGCGGTGGCCGTGGCATGGGCGGCCCCGGTATGGGTGGCCCCGACTCGGGCCGCCCCGTTGATGGCGAGAGCATCGAAAAGATGAAAGCCAAAACCGACGACGGCGAAAAACTGAAAGTGAAAGGCGACAAAGTGAAAGCCAAAGCCGATAAGGTGAAGGTGAAAACCGACAACTAAGCCTTCAGCATCAGCAAAGCAGAAGCCCCGGCCAGTTAGGCCGGGGCTTTTTTGCGGGTGTTTCGTTCCAGCATAGTGCCTCCTCAGCCCTATGCAAAAGCGAAGCAGCATTACATCATCTTACACCAGCGCCCCCTGCAGCTTATCGGGCGTGATGGGCAGCCCGCGCACGCGCCGGCCGGTGGCGTGGTACACGGCATTGGCCACGGCGGCGCTGAAGCCGACCAAGCCGATTTCGCCCAAGCCTTTGGCGCCGATGGGGTCGAGCAGCGGGTCGGGCTCGTTGATGAATTCGACTTCGATGGCGGGCACGTCGGCCTGCACGGGCACGTGGTAGTCGGCCAGGTCGTGGTTCACCACGCGGCCGTAGCGGTGGTCGAGGCGGGCTTCTTCCATCAGCGCAATGCCAATGCCCCACACCACCGAGCCCAGCACCTGGCTGCGGGCGGTTTTGGCGTTGAGCACGCGGCCGGCATCCACCACGCTCACCACGCGGCTAACGCGCACCTCGCGCGTGAGCGGATGCACCCGCACCTCCACGAAGTTGGCGCAGAACGACTTGCCTGAGTAGTTTTTCATCTCCGCCGATTCTTCGGCTTTTTGCGTCACTTCCAGCGCTGGCAACCCGTGCTGCTTCAGCACCTCGCCGTAGCTCAGGCGCCGGCCCTGCTTTTTGGTAGAAATGACGAAGCCCTTTTCGGTCGTCAATTCTTCAGGCTTGACTTTTCCTAGTGATTTGCCGGGCACCGCCACGGCCAACTCAAGCAACTGCTTTTTCAGGGCGGCGCAGACCTCGTGCACGGCCGAGCCCACCGAGGTGGCGGTGTGCGAGCCGGCCTGTAAAGGCGCTTCCGGAAAGGCGGCATCTCCCAGTTCGAAGCGGATGCTGGCGGCCGGTACCCCGCTGGCGTCGGCAGCAATTTGGGTCATGATGGTGGCGGTGCCGGGGCCGGTGTCGGCGGTGGCGCTTTGCACCAGCAGGGTGCCGTCGGGCAGCAGGCGGGCGCGGGCGCTGGCGGCCTGTCGCTCGGCCTTGTAGATGCCCGTGCTCATGCCCCAGCCCACCAGGTAGCCATCGGCCCGCATGGCGCGCGGCGCGGGCGGGCGCTTGCTCCAGCCGAAGAGCGCCGCGCCGCGCTCGTAGCACTGGCGCAGGTGCTTGCTGCTCCAGGGCTGGCCGGTTTCGGGGTTGCGGTCGGCGTAGTTTTTCATGCGCAGGGCCAGCGGGTCCAGGTTGAGGGCCACGGCCAGTTCGTCCATAGCGCATTCCAGGGCGAAGGAGCCGCTGGTTTCGCCGGGGCCTCGCGTCCAGGCGGGCGTACTCAGGTCGAGGGGCACGAGGCGGTAGTGCGTGTTTAGGTTGGGCACCGCGTAGGCCGTTTTGGTGGGGTGCACAATGCGCTCCACAAACTGCTCGTAGCGTGAGGTGCTGCCGTAAGCGCGGTGCGTGAGGCCCACCAGCGTGCCATCGGGCTGGGCGCCGAGGCCAATGCGCTGAACGGACTGCGGCCGGTAGCCCACCTGGTTGAATTCATGGTCTCGCCGGTTCATCAGCTTCACGGGCCGGCCCACCAGCTTCGCCCCCAGAATGGCGGCCACTTCCGGCGGCCAAATGCGCGACGAGCCCCCGAACGCCCCACCCACAAACTCGGAATGCACCTGCACGCTCTCGTCTGGTAGCTGAAACATGCGCATCAGGTCCTGCTGCGCCAGCTTAGGGCCCTGCGTTTTGGTGTACACAGTCAGCTTTTCGCCCTCCCACAGCGCCACCACGGCGTGCATTTCCATGGGGTTGTGCACCTGTAAAGGCGTGCGGTATTCCTGCTCAATGTGTACCGGGGCCGTTTTGTAAGCATCGGGCTGGCCGCGCAGGTATTCGCCTTCCTTTTTCGGCGCCAAGTTCTGGGCTAGGTTTTTGGTTAAATCGGTCTGGTGCGTCTCGGCCTCGTACTCTACCCTAATCAGCGAGGCGGCGTACTGGGCCTGCTCCAGCGTTTCGGCCACGGCCAGGGCCACCGGCTGGTTGCTGAAGTGCAGCTGGTCGTCGTAGAAAACCTTGATTTCCTCCCCTTCCACGCGCGGGTTCTTCGCAGTTTCGGCCTTTTGGTACCCCGGCACCTTGGGCGCATTCAGGTGCGATACCACGCGCAGCACGCCGGGCGCCTGCTCGGCCATCGTCACATCGAGCCGCCGGATGCGGCCCCGCGCGATAGCGCTGCACACCAGCACGCCGTGCACGCAGCCCGGCACAGCGTGCTCGGCAGCGTAGCGGGCTTGCCCGGTCACTTTCTGGCGGCCATCGACGCGGCTGAGCGGTTCGCCGGTAGTGGGCGGGGCAGAGCGGGAGTTTTCCATAAAAGGCAGGGTGATGCCCGACTTTACGGGCGCCGCCGGCGGTTCGTTCTGGCGACAGCGCCAGCGGGGCGCGGGGCGCGGGGCGCCGGGAAAGTTGGCGCTGGGCATCTGGAGCGACTTGGGAACGGAGGTAGCTGCCTGAAAAGGCCAACCGGTTGGGGTCAGACCCTGTGAGGCTGGCGCGCGTCTCCGACGCGTGCCGACTGGGTTCGAGCCTCTGGCTCGGGGTGGGCCGCACGTATGGTCGCCGTGCAACGCCCAGCCAAAGGCCCGAACCCAGTCGGCAGCGCGCCAGCGAAAATCAGCCTCTATATTTCTAACATGAATGCTTCGTTTGACAGCGTAAAAGAAATGTTTCGCAAAATGGAAGCGAACGGATGGGATACAGCTTCCACTTTGAAGTGGGGATTCTTCTTTTCCGATAAGGACAAGGGCAAACTGCTGGATGTATTTTCTGAATTAGAAGAGCATTCCTACAAGAATGAAGGAATGCATCAAGCTGATGATGGGGACTGGGTGCTTCAAGTTTCCAAACTTGATATTCTTACTCCTGAGAAACTACACAAGCGCAATGTTGCCTTTAATGAACTAGCGGCTCATTGTGCCGTTGAATTGTATGATGGTTGGGACGTGGGAAAAATAGAATAGCTCAACCCCGCCCCCACCCCGCTCGTCTAACCGGCTCCACTCCTTCCGCCCGTTTTGATGAGCCTCTGGCAGATTATCCAACGCCTGCTGCCGTTTGTGCGGCCCTACCGCCGCCTGGTTATTGCCACGCTGCTGCTCACGCTGGTGGGCTCGCTGGCCGCGCAGGTCAACCCCTTCGTGCTGCGCTACACCGTCGACACCGTGCAAGGGATGCTCGACCGCGGGCAGGGCCTGGCCCAGGGCTGGACGCTGCTGGCCTGGGTGAGCGGGCTGCTGCTGGGCAAGGAAATTGTTAACACCTTTATCCAGTTCGGGCAGAAATACTACGGCGAGAAAATTCGCATCCAGCTCTCCGGCGTGCTGGCCCAAACGGCCGTGAGCAAAATCCTGAGCTACCAGCTCGGGTTCTTCTCCGACGACGGCAACCAGACCGGCAAGCTCCAAACCCGCATCGACCGCGGCGTGGAAAGCCTCATGAAGCTGGTGCAAAACTTCTTCATCGACATCCTGCCGCTCTTCGCCAACGCCATCGTGGCGCTGGTGGTCATTTTCCTCAACAACAAGTGGGTGGGGCTGGTGGCGCTGGCCGTGCTGCCGGTGTATTTCTGGCTCAGCTACGCCCAGGCCGAGAAGTTGCAGGGCGTGCGGCGCGGCCTGCAGCGCCTGCGTGAGGAGAAAAACCACGGCCTCATCAGCATCATCGACAGCATTGTGGTCATCAAAAGCTTCGTGCGTGAGCAATACGAAGGCACAAAGCAAGCAGCAGTGCAAGGCCGCCTCGAAGACGCCCAGCTCCTCACCCGCAAAACTAACTTCCGCTTCGACGGCCTCAAAACCTTC
Source organism: Hymenobacter properus (assembly GCF_015694735.1). GTDB lineage: Bacteria > Bacteroidota > Bacteroidia > Cytophagales > Hymenobacteraceae > Hymenobacter > Hymenobacter properus. The sequence continues at coordinate 145,573 of NZ_JADQDP010000004.1, forward strand.
GTGGAGCAGATTGGCGTGGTGGCCATCATCGTGCTCACGGCCTACCTGGTGCTGGGCCGCCAGATTTCCATCGGGGCCATCATGTTTCACATTTTGCTGTTCAACAACGTGTCGGCGCCCATCCGGCAGCTGCACCGCATCTACGACGAGATGAACGAGGCCCTCACCTATTCCGAAGGCTTCTTCGCCATCCTCGACGCCGACGAGCAGCGCGAACGCCCCGGCCCGCTGGCCCCCGGCGAGCACCTGCGCGGGCAGTTCGAGCTGCGCCACGTGGGCTTCACCTACCCCAGCGGCACGGCGGCATTGCACGACGTGAGCCTGACCATTGAGGCCGGCAAAACCACCGCGCTGGTGGGCCTCAGCGGCGCGGGCAAAAGCACCATCATCAACCTGCTCTGCCAGTTCTACCGCCCCGACAGCGGCGACATCCTGCTCGACGGCCGCCCGCTGGCCGACTACGACACCTTCGCCCTGCGCCAGGAAATCGGCCTGGTGCTCCAGAAAAACCACATTTTCAAGGGCACCATCGAAGAAAATATTCGTTACGGCGACTTCGCCGCCACCCAGGCCCAGATTGAAGCTGCCGCCAAGCAGGCCTACCTGCACGACCAGATTCTAGACCTGCCCCTCAAGTATCAGTCCGATGCCCAGCAGCTCAGCGGTGGGCAGCAGCAGCGCATCGCCATCGCCCGGCTCTTCCTCAAAAACCCGCCCATCATCTTCCTCGACGAGCCCACCGCCAGCCTCGACGCCATCGCCACCGAGCAAATCAAAAACTCGCTCGACGCCATCAAGCAGGGCCGCACGGTGGTCATCATCTCCCACAGCCTCGCCCAAATCGTGGATTCGGACTGCATCTACGTCATGAAGAAAGGCCGCATGGTGGAACACGGCACCCACGACGCCCTCTACGCCCAGCACGGCACCTACCGCGAGATTTTCGATGCCTAGGCGCGGAGTTTAAACATCGAGAAGCTGGCCAAAACGCTGGCTGATGACGGGGATGACGTGCTGGATACGGCTTCGTGATTCGTAGCTTTATAAGCGTCAATCACCGATTTTAAACCGATTTCTCGACTATGAAATTTGACAACGAAGGCTTTGCAAAATGGCTCCGTATTAACAAAAGAAATTCAACGTATCCCGAAACATTGGTCGGAATGAGAGACCTGTACCAGTTTAATTTAGACACTATGTCACCTGAAGAGTACGGTGCAGCAGTCGCCAAAGTGGCTATTGACAACGAAAGCATTCTTGACAAGACGTCACTGAGCAAGAAGGATTTCAGCCAGATATACAAAAGCCGTACACCAGCACTTCGTGACTATCAGAGATATTTAATCTGGGTTGCAGAATCAGCTTTAAATAAATAGACTCGAACCCTATCCAAAATGGAAGCGCTAAAAATCACAGAAGTTTCGATTTCCCTTTCAGAAATACTAGTAGCAATACTTGTTATTCTCACGGGCAGCCTTGGGTATATTATAAAAGAGCAGAGAGAGAAAATTAAAAGCATTGAGAACCAACTCTCAGAGAAAAAATACAGAGTCTATCATGAAATTTTTTCTATTTTCTTTGATGTTTTCAAAGCGCAGAAAAAACTCATAAATACATCAAATGACGATTTAGCTTTACGAATGCTCGATGTGAAAAAAGACTTGATAATATATGCTCCTGACCGAATAGTTAATAAGTTTTTTGATTGGACGAATTCTACTTCATCTACTAACATTAGCCCTAAGCACTTAAAAATATTTTTAGAACTATGTGTACTGATTAGAAAAGATATGGGCCATAAGAAAACATCTATCGGCGCACCAGATATTTTAAGAGCCATAATAGATGGCGAAGATGAGTTCGAAAAAGTCAAGGAATTACTCAATTAATCTCTTCTTTGATTAATGACCATCGAAGACCTCCAAGACATTTGCCTGCGCCTGCCCGGCACCACCGAGGACCTGAAATGGGGCGTGCATCTGTGCTTTAGCGTGGGCGGCAAAATGTACCTCGGCACCTCGCGCAGCAATAACTCCTCTTAAGGCAGTATTTCATGTATGACCATCGACCTCACGCACGTCGACACCAAAGCTGCCTTTCATATGCTGATGAAGCGCGAGTTGGGCTTTCCGGACTGGTACGGCGTGAGTTGGGACGCCTTCTGGGATGCCATCATTGCCGTGGTTGAGATGCCGGATGTCGTAGTGCTGGAGCACTGGCAAACCTTCGCCCAAGCCTGCCCCAAGGACATGCAGATTTTGCTGCAGATTATTGATGACTACCAGCAGGAAAAGCCCGGTAAGTGGTTGCTGCTAGGTTCGTAGAGTTTTTTGAGCGACAGTCGACGATGCGCAGCCGCACGCGGGAGAAGGTTTTACTACTGGTCCTCTGGCCGTGAAGCCGCTAAAGGTGTAGAAGCAACTGAAATTGTGAAGGCGCACGGGATGGTTAGAGGCAGTTACCTTTAGGTTCCTTTTCAGTCCTACCGATTTATTTGCATGAAGCACCTTTTCCTTCCCCTGGCTTTTAGCCTGCTGCTTTTCACGGGTTGCAGCAAAGATGCCCCTGAAGCCGCTAAAACGGTATTGGATGGCGAATACCAAGCCGGCGCTACCATTGCCACGGCTCCCATTAAAATGTATACCAAGGATGGCGAGGTTAACAACCCGGCATTGATAGACCGCTTTCTGAGCCGGCGGTCGTGGGCGGCGGGCTTTTTTCCGCGCACCGACACGCCTATCCCAACTACCGCTTCGTTTAAAATCATTATCCGGGGGAATAACCAGGCCAACCTTATTACTACGTCGTCGGGCCGCAGCGACACGGTCAAAACCGACATTACCGCGCAACGGCCCGACTATGCCGTGCTTACCGGGCGCGATTCGTTGACCGTTCTGAGTCCGGCGAGTGGCATGGGCCGTTGCGAAGTGTTGATTGGCCAAATGGAAAAGGAACAGCCCGTAAAGCGCTGCGTGCCGATGTCGCTGGCAACGGGATATTCGCGGCAATGCAAATTTCGTCCAGTCCGCCTGCTCAAAATCAACGCGGGCCAACTCTTCATTCCGCAATTGAGCTGGCTGGTGCAGTCCGGGCCGCTGTACAACAGCTGCGGCTATACCGCAAGCGGCTCCTGGAACCTGTTTAACGCCGGCATTCCGGGTCAAATGGTTGCCGGCGACACCGTGGTGGTGCAGGAACGTACCATTGCGCTAGTCAAAAAGTAAACCTGCAATCAGCAAATTCAGGTTTGGTGAGGCAGGCTTGAAGTGCGCCGTTCAGCGAAGCGCGAGGCGTGGCACGGCCGGTGTACTGATGAAATTTGGTGCAGGCAGAACAGCAAATTGTGTATCTGGGTGCACTGATGACTGACCGAAAGGCCCGCCGCCCGCCGGAATGCTACCGTTCAGTTACTGCAACCGCTACGAAGGCGCTTAATCATAATAAATTCAAGCACAACCAAACCCTACCCCCGCCGTTAGAAAAGGCTCCTTTCCACATTTCCTTTTTTTATGGCAACCCAACAAACTGCCCTCATCACGGGCGCCAGCAGCGGCATTGGCCGCGAGCTGGCCAACTGCTTCGCGCAAGACAAATACAACCTCATTCTCGTGGCCCTGGAGCCCGACCTGCTCAACCAAGCTGCGTCGGAGCTGCGCCAGCAATACGGCGTCGAGGTTACGACCATTGTCAAGGACCTGTTCAAGCGCGACGCCCCGTTTGAGGTGTACAACGAAGTCAAGCAGCAAGGCCGGCAGATTGACGTGCTGGTGAACGACGCTGGCCAGGGCCAGTACGGCACCTTCGACACCACCGACATCAACCGCGAGCTGGACATCATTCAGCTCAACATCGGGGCCTACGTGGTATTCACGAAGCTATACCTGAAGGAATTCAAAGCCCGCAACGAGGGCAAAATCCTGTTTGTGGGCAGCATTGCGGGCGAACTGCCCGGCCCGCTGCAAGCCGTGTACCACGGCACCAAGGCCTTTGTAAATTCCTTCGTCGAATCAATTCAAGAGGAAAACAAAGACACCAACATCACCCTCACCAACCTGCTGCCCGGCATTACGAAGACGGATTTCTTCAACAAAGCCCACATGACGCAGGCCAAGAACGTGGCCGAGGGCCAGGGCATGGAAGCTGCCGACGTGGCCAAGGAAGGCTACAAAGCGCTGATGAAGGGCGAAAACCGCATCATTGCCGGTGTCATGAACAATGTGCAGGTCGGCTTCAGCAAGGTGATGCCCGACCCGCTGGTGGCCGCCCAGGTGCACCAGCAGAGCAAGCCCGTGGACGGCGACGAAAGCGCCCGCTAGCACGGCATTGCGGCCAGCAGGCCGCTTGCTTGCTTCGCAACCATTGAATATCCCGGTCGGCAGAGGCGCCAGCGCGCTTTTCCGGCCGGGATATTTTGGCTTCATCGAACCTACGCTTAGCGGGCGGCAACTTTGCGGCGTCGCTTACGTTTTGGGCGTTTCTTTCATTTTGCCGCTTTTGAAACGGCTTCCGCATGCGTCTTTTTGTTTATTCTCCCCTCAGCGCCTCGGCCCGCCGGCACTTGCAGCGGCTGGCACCGGCCGAGCTGGAAATTACTTTTTGCAACGACCTACCCACCGAGCAGCAGTTCCCCGCCTTCCAGGAGGCTGAGGTGCTGATGGGAAACCCGCCGCCGGCCTGGTTCACGGCCGGGCCACCGCCGATGCTGCGCTTCTGGCAAATCGACTCGGCCGGCTTTGAGCGCTACCGCCATCTCGATTTGCGCATCCCCGTGGCCAACATGGGCGACTTCTTTTCCTGGCCCTGCGCCGAAACCATGGTGGGCGGCCTGCTGGCCCTCTACCGCCACCTGCCCGAGCTGGCGGTGCTGCAATCGCAGAAAAAATGGGTGGGCGGCGCCTTCGTGCGCAATCGCGCGGGTCTGCTGCGCGGCAAGCGCGTGGTGGTGCTGGGCGCCGGCGCCATTGGCGTAGCTGTGCGCCAGCAGCTGAGTGGCTTCGAGTGCCAGGTGCAGCTCCTGGCCCGCACCGACCCTTCGGCCCAGCTCCACACCAAAGAGCAGCTGAAAGCCGTGCTGCCCGAAACCGACGTGGTGATAAACACCCTGCCCGGCAGCGCCGAGGGCTACTTCTCGGCCGACCTGGTGGAGGCCATGCGCCCGGGCAGCATTTACGCCAGCGTGGGCCGCGGCAACACCACCGACGAGCCAGCCCTCATCCGGCTGCTGCAAGCCGGCTACCTCGGCGGCGCCGTGCTCGACGTGACGGCCGTTGAGCCCTTGCCCGCCGAAAACCCGCTCTGGCACCTGCCCAACGTGCTGCTCACCCAGCACACCGGCGGCGGCCAGGCTCTTGAAGACGAAAGCAAAGTCGACGTGCTGCTGCACAATGTGGAGCAGCTCCGCACCGGCCAGCCCCTGGAGAACCTGGTAGAGCTGAGCAAGGGGTATTAAGTGGGTTGGTGGATTGAACGCACGTTTGTCATTGCGAGCGCAGCGAAGCAATCCGTCCTGTTCTCAGCGACAAACCTACTATTGTGATAAGGCCCTAAATGAAAAGCCCCGGCGCCATTGCGGTACCGGGGCATTCTGGTAATAGGGCGTGTCTGGTGTTGACAGGGCGGATTGCTTCGCTGCGCTCGCAATGACAAACGTGCGTTCAATCCACTACTTCGGCATCCACGGCTCCTTGGCAGCGAAAATGGCCTTGAGGGTGTACGATTTGGCTTCGGCGGCCGTCATTTGATACGACCATTTCACCCGCCCCTGTGGGTTCGCACCAGGGCCAGTGGAATGGTACTCGGCGAAATAGGCGGTTTTCTCGTTTTCCGGATTTTTCCAGTTGTCCCAGCCCGGTGCGGCGATGTGGCCGCCCATTTCGGTGTTGATGTACACCACGCGGGCATTGGGGCGCCAAGGCCGACCGAGGTACACCTTCTTGGCCCGGGCCGTATCAGCCAGCAGCTTACAGTTCAGAAATACGAAGCCAAACGTCTGCTGGGGCGGCGTGGAGGCGGCCGTAATGAAAGAATTCTTCTTGCTGAGGATGGTGCAGTGGTCGAATACGGCCGTGCTGGCGCCAAAAATGAAATCCGTGGTGCCCTCGATGTAGCAGTTTTTGAAATACTGCCGGGTGTGGTCGGTGGCCAGGAACAACACGTCTTGGTTCCCCACCATGCGGCAGTTGGTGAAGGTGGCGCGGTCGGCTTCTACGTGCAGGGCCACGGCCTGGCCGGCCGTGTAGCCCGCGGTGTTTTCGAATGTCAGGTTCTCGGCCGCGAAGTCGTTGCCCTGCACCAGCACCGAGTGCGAGGTGTAGGTGTTGTGCCCGCCCGCGTCGCCGGTGTGGTCGTCGAAGGTGAGGATGGTGTTGTCCTTGCTTTCGCCCACCAAGCGGATGTGCGTTTTGAGCGTAGGCACCACCAGTTTCTCGCGGTAAGTGCCTTTTTTGATGCGGATGGTGACCAGCTTTTGCGACTGGTTGGGCACGGCATCCACGGCTTCCTGCACGGTGCGGTAGGTGCCGGTGCCGTCCTGGGCCACGGTGATGGGGCCGGTTTTAGCAGGCGTTTGGGCGTGGGCGGCGCAAGTGGCCAGCGCAATGGCCGTGAACAGTATTTTCATTGTGAGTTGTAGCGTGGACTCTGTGAGTCCGCGCCTGTAATGAATGTTTTATAACGCGCGGACTCGCAGAGTCCAAGCTACATTTATTTCGTTTCTGGCTGCCAGCCGTGCAGCACGTTCTCGCGGGTGTATTGCCGAGCCTCCGCCTCCGTCAGCTGGTGCGACCACGGCGCCCGCTTCGTGGGCGCCGCGCCGGGCCCGGTCGATTTATACTCGGCGTAGTAAGCCGTTTTCTTGTTCGATTCCTTGTCCCAGGGGTCCCAGCCTTCGGGCCGAATCACGGCACTTAACTGGCAGTTCAAGTACACAGTTTTGGCGTAGGGCCGCCAGGGCCGGCCGAGGCCGAAGCTGCCCGCCGGCGCGTCGCCAACTATGCGGCAACGGCTGAACACGTAGCCAAACCGCGCCGTGTCGGGCGTGCTGGCCGCCGTCACAAACCCGCCCTTTTTGCAAAAAATCTCGCAATCCTCAAACCACGCCGTGCTGGAGCCAAAGATGAAATCTACCGTGCCTTCGATGTAGCAATTCTTGTAAAACTGCCGGCTGCCGCGCCCATACGTGTAGAGCGTGTCCTGAAACCCGAGGAAGCGGCAGTTCACGAAGGCTGCCTTGTCGCCATCCACCCACATGGCTACTGCTTGGCCCACCGGCCCCGACGAATTCTGAAACGTGAGATTTTCGGCCGAAAAATCGCCGCCGTAGATGTAGCAGCTGGCTGAGCCCGAGGTGCCCTTGTCCTCGCCAAAGATGTTTTTCTTCTGGTTGTAGTCGTCGTAGGTCAAGATGGTGCGGTCCCGGTCTTCGCCAATTATCTTCACAAACTGCTTGGAGCCGGCCAGCACCAGCTTTTCTTTATAAGTACCCTTTTTGATGAAGATGGTCGTGACTTTCTTCCGGAAATCGGGCACGGCGTTGAACGCCTCCTGAACCGTCCGAAACCGGCCGCTGCCGTCTTGCGCCACCACAAAATCGTAGCCAAAGGCGCGGTGCAAGCTGCCACTGCACAGCAGCAGCAGGAACAAGAGATGCTTCATGGGTTAAGCGCTAAGTCGGCCGCAAACCTAGCGGCTGCCCGGGCCGAAAGCACGGATTTTCTGCGCAATCGTTCCCGACCGGTTCACTCATTTCTTCCTTTAAGCCTGTGCAATTAGGCTGGGGCGGGCATCTAAAAGCTGTCACTCCGTTTAGCGGACCCTTATGCGCTTACTCCTACTCCTCTGCTCCTACCTGTTTCCATTCCTCGCATTTGCCCAAACCACCGTGTCCGGCCGAGTGTTTGACGGAAAATCTAGATATGGCCTGCCGGGCGTCAGCGTGTTGCAAACAGGCACTACCAACGGCACTACCTGCGATGTATATGGCAACTTCAGTCTCACCGTGCCGGAAACGCTGGACAGTGTCGCCCTTACCTTTTCCTTCATTGGCTCTATCACCCAACAGCGGCGCGTGGCAGCAGGCACGGCTATCATCATCCGTCTGCCGCGCGATGAGCACCGGTTTGATTCTGACCTAACAACCAGTCCCACCCTGTTGGTGGGCTTGGCCAGTGGGCTACGCTATGCACCCATTGGCGCCGAGGTACAGGTTTTTAAAACATGGTCACGCCGGCAGCTGCCCATACCCGTCACCGCCAGTTACCAAACCAATCTGGTCCGTAACCACGCCCTCCGCTTCACCCTCGATTTGCCGGGCATCCCAATCCACCGTTTCAGCCTCACCGAAGCGGTGGAATACCAGCATGTGCAGTCCATCCCGGCCAATGCGGCACTCGAAAGCTACACTGCCAAAGTTGGCCTCAGCTTTGCCCCCGTCAGCTATAGCCTTCTGCCCTCCCTGCTGATGGGTGTAGGGCACTCCCGCCTACGCGCGGCCACTTCCGAACCTGCTTTCACCAGTTCGGGCTATGGATACACGCTGGGGCTGCGCAGCTACCGCCTGCCGCTTCGCTGCTTCGGGTATGTGCAGGCCACCCGGTGGCCAGGCTTCTGGCAGTGGCAGGGGCGGTTGGCACGCAACATGGCCGGCTTGCAAGCAGCCGTGGCGTTGAACCAGTTTCGCAGCTACGCGGAAGTGTCGCTGTCGGTGAGCCGCTTTTTTTATTGAGGCCCAGAAACAAAAAAGCCCGACCAACCGGCCGGGCTTTTTCTTTCCATAACTGGCAGCGCCTAGCCCTGCTGGCCCGATACCTGCGTCAGCACGTCCACAATCTCGGCCGAGATGCCGGTGGTGCTGAAGCCGCCGTCGTGCATCAGGTTTTGCATGGTCACGTAGCGCGTCAGGTCCGAGAACAGCGAGATGCAATAGTCGGCGCATGCTTCGGCCGGAGCGTTGCCCAGCGGCGACATCATGTCGGCAAAGTTGTAGAAGGCGTCGAAGCCGCTGATGCCGGTGCCGGCCGTGGTTTTGGTGGGCGACTGCGACACCGTGTTCACGCGCACTTTCTTCAGCTTGCCCAGGCGCTGCCCGTAGCTGCGCGCAATGCTCTCAAGCATGGCCTTGGCCTGCGTCATGTCGGTGTAGTCGAGGAAGGCACGCTGGGCCGCGATGTAGCTCAGCGCCACCACCGAGCCCCACTCGTTGAAGGCATCCTGCTTTTCAGCCACGGCCAGCATCTTGTGCAGCGAGAGGGCCGATACGTCGATGGTTTGCTGGAAGAATTTGTAGTCCAGTTCGCCGTAGTGCTTCTTCTTGCGGATGTTGGCGCTCATGCCGATGCTGTGCAGCACGAAGTCAATCTTGCCGCCCAGCTGCTCCTGGGCGCCCGCAAACAGCTTTTCCAGCTCCTCGGTTGAGGTCGCATCGGCCGGGATGATGGGGGCGTTGCACTCCTCGCTCAGCTTGTTGATTTCGCCCATGCGCATGGCCAGCGGCGCGTTGGTGAGCACGAAACGGGCCCCTTCGGCGTGGGCGCGTTGGGCCACTTTCCAAGCAATGGATTGGTCATTAAGAGCGCCGGAAATGATGCCGACTTTGCCGGCGAGGAGGTTGTTAGCCATGAGTTTTAGATGGTGTGATGGAATCGTCTGTCATTGCGAGCGGAGTGAAGCAATCCGTCCTGTTCTCAGCGACTGGCTCTAAGATGTGACAAACCCAACCGTTGGATTTGAGGCGGCAAGTTAGCGGTTGGGTTTGTCACAACTCAAGGTGTCTGGTATTGAGAGGACAGATTGCCGCGTTGCGCAGCGCTCCACTCGCAGTGACGGACGGGTCCACTTACGCCGCCACCTCGCCCCGCATGGCCAGCAACTCGCGGGCGCTCTGGAAGGCATTTTCGCTAGGCTTGGCGCCCGCAATCATGTGCGCGATTTCCTTGATGCGGTCCTCCTGGCTCAGCTCGCGGATGCGGCTCACGGTGCGGTCGGCGCGGTCTTCCTTATACACGAAGTAATGCACGTCGCCGGCCGCGGCCATCTGCGGCAGGTGCGAAATGGCCACCAGTTGGTGCTTGTGCGCCATTTGCTGCATCATGCGGCCCACCTTCACGGCAATCTCGCCACTGATGCCGGTATCAATTTCGTCGAACACTATCGTGGGCAGCGCCGTCTTATCCGCCAGCATGTACTTGATGCAGAGCATCAGGCGTGAGAACTCGCCGCCCGACGCGGCCTTGCTCAACGTTTGGGGCTGGGCGCCTTTGTTGGCGGTGAAGAGGATGCTCACCACGTCGGTGCCGCTGGCGGCCGGCGCGCCGGTGCTGTGCTGAATCACGATGCGGGCATTGGGCATGCCCAGGTCGGCCAGCAGCAGGCCCAGCTGCTTCTCAAAGTGCGGAAACGACTTGCGGCGGCTTTCCGAGAGCTTGGCGGCCTGCTTGGTCACGGCGGCCAGGGCGGCGTCGGAGTCTTTGCGCAGACGGCTAATTTCCTTGTCCAGGTTCAGCACTGAGCTTACTTTCTGGCGCAGTTCATTGCGCACGGCCAGCAGGGCAGGCAGGTCGCGGGCCTGGTGCTTGCGCTGCAAGGTGTAGAGCACATTGAGGCGGTCTTGCAGTTCCTCGGCGCGGGCGGGGTCGCCCTCGGTGTGGCGCTCGGCGGTTTCCACCTCGTCGGCAATGTCGTGCAGTTCAATAAGGCAGCTTTCCAGACGCTCGCGCAGCTCCTTGAAGTTGTCGGCGTAGCTGGCCACCTGGCCCAGCAGCGTCGAGGCCTCCTTCATGGTGCCGGTGGCGCAGGTTTCGCTGTCGCGCAGGCCGTGCAGGGCCTGGCTCAGCTTGTACTTGATTTCCTCGGCGTGCTCCAGCTGCTTCACCTCCTGCTCCAGGGCTTCCTGGTCCTCATTGTCGAGCCGGGCCTCTTCCAGCTCATTCAGCAGAAAGCTGTTATAGTCCAGCTCTTTGCTAGCCTGGGCAGCCTGGCTTTCCAAGGCCTGCAAATCCACTTCCAGCTTGCGGTAAGTGCGGAAGGCGCTGCCGTACATGGTGCGCTGCGGCACCAGCCCGGCGTACAAATCGAGTAGGTTGAGCTGAAAAACGCCGTCGCCCAGCAGCAGCGTGTCGTGCTGCGAGTGGATGTCCATCAGGTTGGCCCCGATTTTCCGCAGCGCCTCCAGCGTCACGGGCGTGTCGTTTACGAAGGCACGCGACTTGCCATTCGGGCTGATTTCGCGCCGCAAAATGCAGTGCGTGTCGTAGTCTAAATCCTCGGCGTCGAAAATATCCTGCAGCTGGTAATTGCTGATATCAAACTGCCCCTCAATCACGCACTTGCGCTCGGTGTCGAACAGCATGCGCGAGTCGGCCCGGTTGCCCAGCAGCAAGCCAATGGCGCCCAGCATGATGGATTTGCCGGCCCCGGTTTCGCCCGTAATAATATTCAGCAGTGGCGACGGACGCAGCTCCAGCTGCTCAATCAACGCGTAATTCTTAATTCGTAAATCGACTAGCATATCCTTATAAAGAAACCCGAACGTCATGCCGAACGCAGCCGAGGCATCTCGCGTGCAACAATAATTAGAATCCCGCGGCGAGATGCCTCGGCTGCGCTCGGCATGACGTTCTTTCTTTGTTATTTATTCCAAACTATTGTAACACTGTTTGATACTTCGCCGAGTTGCCGGGGTCTACTTCCGTGAGCATGGCCACCAACTGCTGCTTCTGGCTCGCATCGGGACTGGTGCGGAAGATGTTGGCAATTTCGTCGGCTTTGGCATCGAAAAAAGCGCGGGTGAGCAGCGCGCCGGGGCGCGTTATCACCGCTTTCTGAATACCGGAGAGGGCCGTCATCACCGACGCGCGGGCCTCTTCGGGCTTCTCGATAAAAACGTCCATACCCAGCCGGTAGTAGTTGTAGAGGCCGGTGCGGAAGGCTTCGAGCTGCGGGTCGGTGAGGTTATCGAGCAGGAAGTGGCGCTCGCGCGAGCCCGTGCCGCGCCACCCTTCGTCGGGCTCGTTGGTGAGGGTTTGGTTGGCCGAGTAGTTCACGATGTTGCGCGCCAGCTCGTAGTACGGCGTCCCTCCCAAACGGCCAAATGTGTCGCGGTCGATGCCAATCACCAGGTAGGCGTAGTACCCGAGCAGCGACGCCAGATTCGACGTGAAGCTGTTTTGCGAAAAGGCGATGGGGTTCTGGGGCGAGTAGTTGAAGTTGAAGCTGCGGTCGGTAAGGCTGATGACGTTGGTTTCGTAGCCGGTGCCATACACTGGGCGCGTCGAAATCAGACGCATAGTGGCGTTGTAGGTGCCGGGTTGCGGGATGGCCGTGATGCCGATGAACACGCGCAGCTTGATGCGTTCACCGGGCTGGTAGGCTTGCGAGGTCCAAGCCGTGGTGTTGAGCAGGTTGCGGATTTCGTTCTGCATCTGCGTCACCAGGGTCGGGTCGGTGATGGTAACGTTCTGGGTGGTTACCTGCACTTCGGCCAGCAGCTCTTGCGCGCGGACGGGGCCCGCCAGCAGCACGGCAAAAAGAGGCAGGAGGGCGAGAAACTTTCGCAGCATGAGCATCAATGGTTTGCGGCCCGGCGGGCCAGAATCAGGCTTACCAGCCCGCGGGCCACGTCGGCCTTGGACTGCAACTCAAAATTAACGATTTGGCCCGCCGCATCCAGCACCGTCACCTTGTTGGTGTCGTGGCCGAAGCCTGCGCCCGCGTCGCGCAGCGAATTCAACACCACCAGGTCGAAATTCTTGCGCCGCAGCTTGTCCTGGGCGTGGGCCAGCTCGTTCGTAGTCTCCAACGCAAAACCCACAGCAAATTGTTCAGCCCTTTTCTGCCGGCCGAGCGTGGCGGCAATGTCCACGTTTTTCACGAGCTCCAACGTCAGCGTTTCGCCCGATTTCTTGATTTTCTCCTGCGCTACCTGCGCCGGCCGGTAATCGGCCACCGCCGCCGCAAAAACCCACACATCGGCCTCCGCGGCCACTTCTGACGCCGCCGCAAACATCTCAGCGGCAGTTTCTACCCGCACCGTCTCAATCAGCGCACTGGCCGGGTCGGGCAACTGGCTGGGGCCGCTCACCAGCGTCACCGTCGCGCCTTCGGCTGCGAAAGCTTCGGCCAGCGCGTAGCCCATCTTACCCGTCGAGCGGTTGCCGAGGAAGCGGACGGGGTCGAGCGGTTCGTAGGTGGGACCGGCGGTAAGGAGGACGTGCATTCGGTTAGCAATTGGAATAGGAATCAAAGAACGTCATGCAGAACGCAGCGAAGCATCTCGCGAGCTCAAGTAATTAGTCACCCAAAGCGAGATGCTTCGCTGCGCTCTGCATGAAGGTCACTGAAGCTCTCGTCCGGCGAAAAACCGTTCCAGCTCTGCCACAATGTCTTCCGGCTCCAGCATGCGGCCGTGGCCGCTGAGGCCGCTGGCCAGCTCACCGCTGGGCGAATCGAAAACGTGGTTGCCGAAGCTTCGCAGCCGCGCCAGGTTCTGCGTCACTGCCGGATGGGCGTACATATCCAGGTCCATGGCCGGGGCCAGAAACACCGGGCAGCGGGCCGATAAATACACCGCGCACAGCAGGTTTGGGCACAGCCCATTGGCCAATTGCCCAATGGTGTTGGCGCTGGCCGGCGCAATCAACAAGGCATCGGCCCACAGGCCCAGTTCCACGTGGTTGTGCCACTCACCGGCCGCGGCATCGCGCAGAAAACCTGTCAGGACGGGCTTTTTGGAGAGCGTGCCCAGCGTGAGCGGCGTGACGAAAGCCGAGGCCGCCTCGGTGAGGATTACCTGCACCTCGGCCCCAGCCTTCACCAATAAGCGGGTGAGCGGCGCGGCCTTGTAGGCCGCAATGCTGCCGCTCACGCCCAGCAAAATGCGGCGGCCGTGCAAGGCGTTAGGGAGCGGGGTTGGGTCGGCCATAACGATGAAATTGCTTTCAGCAAAAGAACGTCATGCTGAGCGTAGCCGAAGCATCTCGCGTGCAGTAGTAAGGATTTACTCTTGCACGCGAGATGCTTCGGCTACGCTCAGCATGACGTTCTTAATTGACTACCAGGCTAGTTCTAGCCTTAGAACAGCTCGCGGGGAATCTGGATTTCCTCGGGCTCGGGCGTGTTGTAGTAGATTTTGCCCTGCAGGAACTCCTCAATGGCGAGGCTGGTGGGCTTGGGCATACGCTCGTACTGCTTCGACACCTCGATTTGCTCGCGGTTTTCGAATACTTCTTCCAGGTTGTCGACCGTGGAGGCAAACTCAGCCAGCTTGTCGTTCAGCTCTTCTTTCAGCTTGACCGACAGTTGGTTGGCGCGCTTCGAAATCACGGCAATGGCCTCGTACACATTGCCATTGTCGCCGGTGATGTCGGCGATGTTGCGCGTTACGATGGAGCTCGATACGGCGTTGGGATTGGGTTTCATGGGCAGTGTATTATTGTTAGTAATTCGTTGTCAGTTGTTAGGCTTTGCGCAGCTTCCGGACCAAGCCCGATGACTGCTAACAAGCAAGTAACAACTAAAGATTAATTGGAAGCGGCCGTGGGCACGGATTTCAAACGGGCAATTTCAGTCTGACTGAAATCGTACATGTCCTGGGCGGCCTTCAGGCTTTTGCTTTTGGGGTAGGCGTCGATGAACTGCTGGTAGAAGTTCACCGCTTCCTGGTACCGCTCGCGCTGCTTGGCTTCCACGCTTTCCTTGGCCCAGGAGTACTGGGCGGTGAGGCGTAGGAAAGCAGCCTGCTCGGCAAAGGCCGAGGCGGGGTATTGCAGTTGGAAGTTGGTGAGGGCCACCACAGCCGCCTGGTTGTAGCGCAACTGGTAATAGAGGCGGGCACTCTCGAAAGCTTTGTTCTCCAGCTTCTTCTGCAGCTCCTGGGCCATGTTCTCGGTTTCGGCCTTGAACTTGCTGTCGGGGTAGCGGTTCAGGAAATCCTGGATGGATTCGAGGGCCGACACCGTGTTGGTCTGGTCGAGCTCAAAGCCGGGCGAGTCCAGAAACAGCGACTTGGCATTCAAAAAAGTCGCTTCTTCCGTGTATTCCGAGTTCGGGTACGTATCGATGAACTGCTTGAAGTAGAACGAGCTCAGCACGTAGTTGCGCTGCTTGTAGTTCGTATTGGCAAAATAGAACTGCGCTTTCTCGGCTTCAGGGCGGCCTTTGAGCAGCGGAATGAGGTCTTCGAGCAGGGTGCCAGCCCGGAAAAAGTCGCCTTTTTCGTAGTACTGCACGGCAGCCGCGTACTTTTTATTGACGTCGGTGCTTTTCAGCAAGCGTTGGTAGCCGCTGGCGCAGGCGCCCAGCAAGAGCGTGCTAACCAGCAGAAACAGAACCGTGAGGCGGGAAATCGGCATAAGGGGTGCAAAGGTAACGATTTGAGCCGGCGAAGGCAAACAGGGCGCCGAATCGGGCCGGGCCACCGGCCACTAGAGTGCGCGGCTGCGGCCAATGGTTGCAGCTAGCGCCGCGCGGCTGGGGTTTTGGGTGCCACTGGGGTGGGTACGGGCTTAGCAGGCAGCGTCGTGGCATTGGCCACTGGCTTTGCCGATTTGGCCGGTATCTTTTTCGGGGCGGGCTTGGCCTTGGGGCTTTTCTTGGGTACGGCTTTGGTTTTCTTCTTAACGGCCTTGGGCTTTTTCGGTCGGTCGTCGAATTGCTTACCCAACACCTGGCGGCGGGTGGGCCGTTCCTTGGCGCGCCAGCGGAAGTTTTTCAGCCGCTCGTCGTCGGGCTTGAGTTCGTGGGGCGGGATGAACTTGGCCTCGGGGTTCGAGAGCACCGTTATTTTGTTGAGCTTGCTGTCCAGAAACAGCAGCCGCATGTTGGCCGAGAGCACCCGGTTCATGCCCGTAGTAGCGGTGTCGCCATCGAGGGCGTAGAAGATGCTTTCCGCGTTGCCCAGCACATCGACGCGCCGGATTTTATTGTCGCGGAAATACGAAATCATGTTCCGCCCCTTGGTCTGGTTGAAGTTCAGGAGCGTGTCCTGGCTCACGGCGAATGCATTAGCGTAGAGGCGCATCTCATCCACTTTACCGCGCTTCGAGCGAATTTCCATGGAGTCGGCCGTGAGTTGGTTTTTGGCCTGCCACAGCACGGGGTCCTGGTTGAGGTAGATGATGCTGTCCTGCCGGTCGTAGGTCAGCGAGTCGCAGATGCCCTGCAGGTTGCCCCGGAAAATCTGCACCTTGGGGTAGGCGTAGAGGACGGTGCGGGTAGTGGTTTGGCCGGGCCGGGCCTCGATGCTGATGAGCGTGTCGGCGGCCATGTAGAGCGTATCCTTCTGGCTGCCAATGTTGCGCACCACGGGCCGGCCGCCGTAGAGCTTGGTGCGGCCCAGCGCGCGCCAGTACTTGCCGGCGTCGCCGCGCAGCACAAGGTTGTCCTTCTTGGAAGTGAGCGACACGTGGCCCTTGGCCACACCGTAGAGCTTCAGCTCGTCGTACACCAGGTTGTCGCCTCCCAGCAGGTAGTTGGGCGTGTCAATTTTCGCGTTCTTCTTGAAGTCCGAGACGCGGGTGATGGTGTTGTAGTTGCCGCCCTCGGCGTAAAGGTTGCCCTGCTTGCCTTTAATGCGGGTGGGGCCGTTGAAGTAGGCAATTTTGGTGACGGTGTTGTAGCGCAGCGTGTCGTTGTTCAGCTCCGAGTCGGGCGTGACGAGGTGCACGTTGCGCTTAAACAGGAATACCTTGGAGTTGCGGTCGTAGAAGCCCTCCTGGCTGTCGAGGGTGTTTTGCGGGTCGGTGAGGTGGCCGGTTTCGGTGTAATAGGCCGTTTTCCGGTTCATGTCGTACTCCAGCGAGGGGGCCGTGAGGGTCATGCGGGTGTCGCGCATCACCACGTTGCCGGTCATGCGGGCCGTGCGCTTGGCGCCGTCGTAAAAGCCGTGGTCGCCGGTGATGGTCATGGTGTCGCTCTGCACCACGCGCACGTTGCTGAAAGCCTCTACTTGGTTGTTATCAATGTATTGATAGGCCGAATCGCAATACAGAAACACGTCGTCCTGCTGAAAGCTGACGTTGGTAATCAGCTTGCGAATCTTCACCCCATTGAAAATGCCGCCCACCAGCTGGCCCGAGGTCAGCAGTTTGATGGGCGAACCCTTGGCCGGTGGCGTGCCCGGGGCCGGGCGCTGCCCAGCCACAGGCGCACCCGGCGCTGCGGGGCGCGGCAGGTTCGGGGTTTGGGCTCGGCCCAGCAGCGGCCCCAGCGCAAAGAGCAGAACTAAAAAGCGGAAGACAGACATTCGGTGGTCAAAGGTACGGACGGGGCCCGCGCTAACGGCCATCTTTGCGGTGTAGTACGGGCGCGGTACGCCGGCCAGGTTATTATCCAAGCTGTCATGCTGAGCGCAGTCGAAGCATCTCTACCGCGCAATGCAATTATTTACTGCTGCGGTAGAGATGCTTCGGCTGCGCTCAGCATGACAGCCTTTATTCTTAGCTCACTTCTGTTAACATGCTCGACGCCGTCCGCCGCTTCATTGAGGAGCACGACCTTTTTTCCATCGAAAACGACCCCATTCTGGTTGCCGTCAGCGGCGGGCTCGATTCGGTGGTGCTGTTAGACATTTTGCATCGCCTCAAGGTTCAGGTGGCGGTGGCGCACTGCCACTTCGGCCTGCGCGGCGAGGATGCCGACGCCGACGAGCAGTTTGTGCGCAAGCTGGCCAAGCAGTACGGCCTCCCCTACTTCGCCGAGTTTTTCCGGACCAAGGAATTTGCCGAGCAGGAAGGCATCTCGACCCAGATGGCGGCCCGCCTGCTGCGCTACCGCTGGTTTGAGCAGGTGCGGGAGCGGGAGCAACTGGCCGCCATTGCCACGGCCCACCACCAGCGCGACCAGGCCGAAACCATGATACTGAACCTTACGCACGGCACCGGCCTAGCCGGCCTGCACGGCATTCAGGTGAAAAACGGCCATGTGGTGCGCCCCCTGCTGGGCCTGGGCCGCGACGACCTGCACGACTACCTGGTAGAGCGCGGCCTGCGCTGGCGCGAAGACGACAGCAACGACAGCCCCGTGTACCAGCGCAACCTGCTGCGCCACGAGGTGCTGCCCGTGCTGCGCGAAATCAACCCCAACCTTGACCAAACCATGGCCGCCACCGCCGAGCGCGTGGGCGGGGCCGAGGAAATTGTGCGCCGCTACGTGGAAGAAACCGCCGCCCAGGCCCGCCGCGACGAGGCCGAGGTGACGTATTTGAACATCAGCACGCTGCAAAAGACAGCCGCCACCACGGTGGTGCTGCATGAGCTGCTGCGGCCCTTCGGCTTCTCTTGGCTGATGGTGAAGGACATTGTGGCGGCGTTTGGCGGCGAGAGCGGCCGGCGCTTCGACTCGCCCACGCACCGGCTGGTGAAGGACCGGGAGAACCTGGTCATTACCCCGCGGCGCACGTCGCAGTACGGCACCTTCCAACTGGCGGCGGGCCAAACCGACCTGCTGGCCGACGGCATGCGCCTCAAGGCCGAGCTGCACGACGACGCCCGGCACTTTATCATTCCGCGCTCCAAGAGCACGGCCGCGCTGGATGCCGACAAGCTAAAATTCCCGCTCACGCTGCGCCGCTGGCAGGAAGGCGACTGGTTTATGCCGCTGGGGATGAAGGGCAAGAAGCTGCTCAGCGACTTCCTCATCGACCAGAAAGTGCCACTCAACCTCAAAGACGAAGTGCGCGTGCTGACCTCGGCCGACGGCAAAATCTGCTGGGTGGTGGGCTGGCGCGTCGATGACCGGTTTAAGGTGGAGGATGCTACTGAGCGGGTGCTGACGGTGCAGCGGATGTAGCGCGGGCGCGGCGATGTATCAACTGTCCTAGTAAAAACCCGGATTTTCTGCCCGCACAAATTGCATTCGGCCGTACTTTTACGGCCGACATCGTTTTCTCATTCAACTCCCATCCCCATGAAGGTTACCGTAGTCGGAGCCGGCAACGTGGGCGCTACCTGCGCCGATGTGCTTGCCACCCGTGAAATTGCCAACGAAATTGTTCTGGTTGACATCAAAGAAGGTTTCGCCGAAGGCAAAGCCCTCGACATCTGGCAAAAGGCGCCCATCATCGGCTACGACTCGCGCACGGTGGGCGTGACCGGCGACTACAGCCGCACGGCTGGTTCCGATGTGGTGGTGATTACCTCGGGCCTGCCCCGCAAGCCCGGCATGACCCGCGACGACCTGATTTCGACCAACGCCGGCATCGTGAAATCGGTGACCGAGCAGGTGGTGAAATACTCGCCCAACGCCATCATCATCATCGTGAGCAACCCGCTCGACGTGATGACCTACCAGGCCCACCTCACCTCGGGTCTCGACCGCACCAAGGTGTTCGGCATGGCCGGCATTCTGGACACGGCCCGCTACCGCGCCTTCCTGGCTGAGGCCCTGAACGTGAGCCCCAAAGACATTCAAGCTGTGCTGATGGGCGGCCACGGCGACACCATGGTGCCCCTGCCCCGTTACACCACCGTAGGCGGCATCCCCGTAACGGAACTGATTGACAAAGACAAGCTGGACGCCATCGTGGCCCGCACCACCAACGGCGGTGGCGAGCTGGTGAAGCTGATGGGCACCTCGGCCTGGTACGCCCCCGGCGCGGCCGCTGCCCAAATGGTGGAAGCCATCGTGCGCGACCAGCGCCGCGTGTTCCCGGTGTGCATTAAGCTCGAAGGCGAGTACGGCATCGACGGCGTGTACCTGGGCGCTCCGGTGATTCTGGGCAAAAACGGCATCGAGAAAGTAATCGAACTGCAGCTCAACGACGAGGAGAAAGCTCTGCTCGAAACCTCGCGCGGCCACGTGAAAGAGGTGATGGACGCACTCGACAAAATGACCGCCGCCCAGCCGGCTTAATTCATTGTTTTGCTAAAAAGCCCCGCCGGCCAGTGCCGGCGGGGCTTTTTCATTTATAGAGCGTCAGCGTTTCCACAACTCGTCGAACAGCCGGTAGTGCGAGAGCAGTGTCTGCGGCAGGGTGGCGGCATCCATCGCGACTCGGTTGAACTCGGAGTTAGCCACTTCGGTGGCGGCCAGAAACACATGACACGGGTACAGCTGCTTGCTCAAACCGTGGCGGCGGGCAGCTGGGGCCCTTCGCAGGGCCTGGTCGAACTCCTGGGTGAGCGGCAGGGAGCCAGCAGCCGGGTTGGCTGGCCCCACCCGGTGCTGCTCGTAGTAGGCTTCGCGCGCGGCCGGGTCGGGGAAGAACACATTGGCCAGTGAATACCGGTAGGGCATCAGGCAATCGGCCAGGAAGAGATGGCGGGTTGAAATGTAGTCGTAGCCCAAATCGATGGCGACTTCGCGGGACCGGGCAATGAGCTGCTCCAGTTCTGGCGCGAAGGTATTCTGCACCATACGGTTGGCAAGCAACTGCTTCAACAGCCAGCCGTCGTTGGCCATGCCGTTGCGCTCGCGGGGCGCCAGGTTGCCCACCAACATGGCGGCCGCCACCAGGGTCAACGAAAACATGAATAGTTTCAGGGCCCCGTGCAGGTCAAATACCAACGCACCGCAGAACCCGAGCGCCGCCACCGCGAACGCACCTACCGCTCCGCCCAACACCATGATTATCTGCTGGGTGGTGGTCATGTTCTGGCTGCTTGGCACGCAACGCCCGACGTTCCAAAAAAAGCTTCGCTTCGCGTAAATTTCCAGTAGGCCGAGCTGCGTTCGCCACGAATTGGCGCTGTCGTCGTAGGAACCCAGGTACACCGTCACCTTGGCGCGGGTGAACAGCAGCGCCGGCAAGGCATGCCCCAGCTCATGCAGCACAATAAGTAGAGGCCACACTATCAATCGCAGCCCCAACATAACTCCCAGGAAGAAAAACATGTCGTGCTAAGCCAGCTTATGGGTGTGGCGCAAAGCTAACCAGAACGGAACGATGCAGGCACAAGCCCAAGTACTATTGGGAATCAGTATCTTGCGGGCCAACACCACTTCATGCACCTAAATCTGATTGACACCAACCCCGAGGTGACCGACGCCTGGGAAAAAGTTTTTGCCGACGTGCCGCAGGTTACCATTCACCTCGGCTCCATTTTCGATTACCCCGCCGATGCGCTTATCAGCCCGGCCAACAGCTTCGGATACATGAACGGCGGGCTGGATTTTGCCATCTCCAAAAACCTGGGCTGGCACCTGGAGAAGGACCTACAGCGCCTCATCCGCGAAAAATATTACGGGGAATTGCTGGTAGGGCAGGCCGACATTATTGCCACCGGCCACGCCGATTTCCCCTACCTGATTGCGGCGCCCACCATGCGCACGCCCATGACTATCACGCGCGGCCCCAACGTGTACCTGGCCATGAAAGCCATTCTGAAGCTGGTGCGCTACGGCAAGCTGGCCTCGGGCCAAGCCGTGAGTGAGGTGGTGAAGACGCTGGCCGTGCCGGGGCTGGGAACGGGCGTCGGGCAAGTCCGGCCATTGGTGTGCGCCCGGCAAATGCGCCTGGCCTGGGAAGACGTGATGCAGGAGAAGTTTGCCACCGAAACGGGCTGGGAAGAAATGTGCTCGAACTATGCCTACTTCTACACCCACAACCGGCCTGATATCAAGTACGACATCTATTAAGCATTTCAACGCCTGGGCGCTACGACCACCCCAAACCGCCCGCCCTTCACATCCAGAATGAGCGTGTGCTGGCTGAACACTTTGTTGCCAAGCATGCCGCCCATGCCCGAGAAGCGCATTAGCGTGCGTTGCATGAAGGTGGTGCCATCTATGTAGGTGACGGTGCCGAGCGGCAGGGCTGTGGCGCCAATTTGCAGCCGGGCGGCGGTGGGCGCGGTGTGAGCCGTCAGGGTTTTGCCCCAGGAATTGACCGGCGTGACTTGGTCGGGGGCGCCCGGTTGGGCTAGTTCCTGCCACGATGCCTGCGAGGTGAGCAAGGCGAAGGCGCTACTGCCTGAGTCGAAAAGCAACTGTTTATCGGTGCCTTGCAGGCCGGCACTCAGCAGCACGCGCCGCTGCTCAAACGCCAGCGGAGCAAACACAGCGCGGCGGGCCAAGCTATCGGGTACGTCGGTACGCAGTTCAAAGCGCTGGCGGGCGTAGTCGATGACCAATACGCGGCCTTCCAGCAAGTCGGTGCCTAATGTTCCGATGACGAAGGGCGCGGTGCTGTCGGCTGGCAGCGTACGGGCGCCCATTTCCCGTACCCGAATGGTGCGCGCTGCTACCTGGCCCTGACCGATGGTGAACGGAAAGTTCTGGAGGGCGCCAGCCTGGGGTTTCAGGGCTGGGCTGGCAGCGGGGTAGCTGGCCTGCAGAGCCGCCAGCGCGTGTGAGTAGAGCAGTGTGTAAGGCGCGCCGGTGTCGAATTGCAGGTAGCAGGTGCGCGGGCAGTTGGGCAGCAAGATGGGCACCAGCAGCACGGCGTGGGGCGTGATACGAGTGGCGGTGGTATCGGCGCGCCACGCGAAGCGGGTAGTGGCTGGCAGCTGCGAAACGGTGAGCTGATTGGCGGGCGCCTGGAACTGCTGGCGGAAGTAGAAGTAGCCACCGATGCCGGCTAAAACAAACAGGGCAAAGATGGCCAGCAGGACTTTAAACAGGACTTTCATGGCTGCAGAAATAAGGGGTGGAAGACTGGGTCAAAACTACCCGGCCCCCTCCCCCATTCCCGGCGCCATTGTAACGACATTTTAACGCCACTTAGATTAACCTATTGACCATCAGATAGCAACATTTCAACCTTTACCTACAGTCGGATGGGGTAAATGTCGAGCCGACCGCGCCGTAGCAGCAGTTGATTGTAGCCCACCGTCACCACATTGACCAGATAAGTGAGCACAAAAACGGCCAGAAACACGCCCTTCAGCACCACCCCAAAGTAGAAGAACATGGCCGCTTGCAGCAGCAGCACCATGAGGTAGCTGAAGAAGCTGGCCACCTGCCACAGTACCTGAAACCCCAGCACCCGCCGGCCCACCTCCGCAGCGTGGGCGGTGTGGTGGCGGTGCTTGCGCCACAGCAGGTAGGGCACCAGCAGGTTGAGAAAGGGAAACACCAACAGGCACAGCGCGCTCAGGTTGAGCAGTTCCAGCAAATGCGGGTCGGAACGCAGCGCAGGTGGAGCGGGTGCAGAAGGCGCGGCGGCAAGTAGCGGTTCAGTTCCCACGCGGGTGGGTTCTCCGGCATCTAGCTCGGCCCCCGGCTCAGGCACCATGAGCAAGGCTTCGAGCGGCACGTCGAGGGCCGTGGCCAGGGCCTGCACAGTGTGGCCGCGCGGCACAGTTTCGCCTTGTTCCACCCGCTGAATGGTGCGCAAGCTCACGCCCGACTGTTCGGCCAAAAGCTCTTGCGAATAGCCTTTGCTTTTGCGCAGGGCTTGAATGCGGGCGGCCGAGAACATGCGCGAATTGCTGCGAAAAACTTACTGCTGGCTGGCCCGGAACAGTTTTTGCTTTTCCTCCTTGCTCAGACTCTCATAGCCCGAGCGCGAAATCTTATCCAGGATGGTGTCGATTTCGTCTTGCAGGGGCTGGCCGGGGGCAACGGGCTTCTTGGCGCCGCTGGCCGAGGCAGTGGTCACCGTTTCGGGGCGGCGCGTGGTGCTGCTCACACGCATGGCCGGCCGGCTGCTGGTAAGGCGGCTGAAAAAATTACCCACGGCCTGCACGGGGCGGCCCAGGTCGCGCCCGGCCTGCAGCTGCTTGATGAACACGAAGCCCAGCAGAGCGCCCCCCAAGTGGGCCAGCATGCCGCCAGGGTTGCCCGAGAGGCCGGCGATGGAAAGAATGATGACAACCGCCGCAATCCACTTAATGCGCACCGGGCCGATGAGAATCAGCATGAAGGTATAATCGGGCAGCAGCGTGGCCGCAGCCACGATGACTGCCGTGACGGCGCCCGAAGCTCCCACCACCAGCTGGCCGGCGGCAGCGTACGGCATCAGCACCGGAATGAGGTTGTAGCCGAGCAGGCAGGTGGCGGCCCCCACCAGAGCGCCCAGCACGTAGACGCTCACCAGGCGCCGGTCGCCGAGGTATTCCTGCAGTAGTTGCCCAAACCAGTACAGCTGCAGCATATTGAATAAGATGTGCAGGAAGCCCTGGTGAGTGAAGGCATAGGTGAGCACCGTCCAGGGGTGGCGGGCCACCTCGCCGAGGTTGGCCGACAGCTCCAGCTGGCTCATGACCCGGAACAGGACACCGGGCGACTGCGAAAGGTAGGTGCCGGCTTCGAGCAGCACCACGCCCACAAACACCAGCACGTTAAGCCAGATGAGCTTAACGAGGGCGTTGTCGCGCCGGCTGAAAGCGAGGCGAATGTCTTGAACGATGCTCATGGCTCGTGTCAGCAATTAAATCAGGTGCACAAAAATAGCGGGCCGCGGGTGCTGCGGCGGGCTATAGCATCAACCGCGTTTTAGCGAAACCGTTCCCGGCCACTGCCGCCTTCCCATATTTTGAGCGCAATAAAGGCGACCAGTGCCCCGCCCAAATGCGCAAAATGCGCAATGTCATCGCCGGGCACCCGGTGCGTGCCGCGGTAAAGCTCGTACATGATGTCGACGAAGACGAGATACTTGGCCTTAATGGGAAAGGGGATGAACAGCAGGTACATCTCCAGGTTCGGAAACAGGTAGGCAAACGCGAAGAGAATCCCGAAAACTGCGCCCGACGCGCCCAGCATGCCCGCGGCGCGCGAATCGCGCACGTAAGCCACCGCTTCGCCAATTTCCCGGTTGGCCTGGGCGATGTAAGCTTGGTTTTGGGGCTCGCGGTCCAGCGCAACAGCCAGGTCCTGGTAGCCGGAAGCTTCGGGCAGGTGCTTTTCGAAGAAGCCGACATAGTCCGGTCCGCTCGGTGCCTGCCGGAACTCCCGCTGCGACTGTTCCATGCGATAAATCTCGACGGCACGCACGCCGTCGTAGCATAGGCCGGCCCCCACCCCGCACACCAGCCAAAAGGTCAGAAACCGCGTCGCCCCCCACAGTTGCTCCAACCGGGGCCCGAACACGAGCAGGGCCAGCATATTGGAGAAAAGGTGCCCCCAGCCGCTGTGCAGAAACATGTAAGTAAAAAACTGCCAGGGATAGTAGAGCGGCGTGCCAATGGGATACAGACTGCCTATCTGGGTGAGCAATGGCAGCAGGCTTTGCTGGGCAACGAGAAAAAGCACGTTAGCAATCAACAGGTTGCGAACCGTGGGGGTGAGATTAAACATGAAGCGAAGGTAAGACGCCGTGCCCACCGCATGGCCGGCGGGTCACTTACGGAAAAAATCGGCCAGTTGCTGCCCGTCCAGCAGCACCAGGGTTTTGCGGCCGTCGGGGGTGTAGCCGGGCGTTTGGCAGGCAAACAGGCGGTCGGCCAGGGCGCTGAGCTCGGCTTCGGGCAGGCGGGTGCCGGCCGTGCCGGCGGCCACGCGGCGGGCCAGCGCCCGGGCCAGGCGCTCGCTCTGGTCGAGCTTGAGCGGGCCGGCCGTGGTGCGGAACTGCTCAATCAGGCCTTCCAGCAGCTCCTTTTCGTTCTGGGCTGGCATGCCGGCCGGAATGGCCTCCACGGCAATGGTGTTGGGCCCGAACTCCGTGAAAATGAAGCCCAGCGCGTGCAGCGGCTCGGTGAGCTCGCGCAGCACGGCAAAATCGGCGGGCGAAAACGTAACCGTGCGCGGAAACAGCAGCGTTTGCGACGAGCCCACAGCCTGGCCCAGTTCCTGCCGGTACTGCTCGTACAGAATCCGCTCGCGCGCCGCCTCCTGGTCAATCAGCAGCACCCCCGACTTCACCGGCACCAGCACATAGCGCTGCTGCACCTGCACCGCCCGGCTGGCCGCGCCGCCCTCACGGGCGGGCACGGCCGGGGCAGTGGGCCCCGCGTCGGGCATGGTCAGGCCCAGCGAGAAATCCGGCTTTTCGACCGGGGGCGCGGCCAGTTCGGCGGGCGCATCGGCCTCGAAGCTGCGCACCACGGGGTTGTCGGCACCCACGGTGCGGTCTTCGCGCACGGGCTGGCCCAGTTCGCGGTAGAAAGCTTCGAGCTCGCGCCGGGCCTGCTCGGTGGGGCGGGGCGGCAGCTGGCGCTCGTAGCCGTCGCGCCGGGTTTCGGGCGAGAAGTTCGAGAAGCCTGAGTTGTTGGCGGCGGGGCTGCGCGTGGCCGCCGCAGCCGCAGCAGCCAGCGCATCGGGCCGGAAGGTGTCGGCGGCGCTGGCGGCCCGGGCCGCGGGGGTGGCGGCAGGCAGGTGGTCGTTGGCGGTAGTGGGCGCTTCGCCCGTGCCCTTGCCCGCCCGCAGCGGCCGGATGGGCGCAAAATTCACGTCGCCGTCGAAATCCAGCGAGGGCGCGATGTTGTGGATGCCCAAGCTTTGCTTCACGGCGGCGCGCACCACGGCGTACACGGTTTTCTCGTCCTCGAACTTGATTTCCGTTTTGGTGGGGTGTACGTTGATGTCGATGGTCTTGGGGTCAAGCTCCAGAAACAGCACGTAGAAGGGGTGCGTGTCGCGGGCCAGCAGGCCTTCGTAGGCCGCCAGTACGGCGTGGTTGAGGTAGGCCGAGCGGATGAAGCGGTTGTTTACGAAGAAGAACTGGTCGCCCCGGCTTTTCTTGCTCGACTCCGGCTTGCCCACGAAGCCGCGCACCGAAATGGCGTGCGTTACTTCCTCGCAGGCCGCCAGCTGTTCCTTATAGCCGTTGCCCAACAGGGCCACAATGCGCTGGCTGAGCTTGCCGGCCGGCAGGCCAAATACCTCCAAATCATTTTGGTAGAGTGAAAAGGCAATCTGCGGGTTGGCAAGGGCTACGTGCTGAAACTCGTCGAGAATGTGCCGCATTTCCACGGCGTTACTCTTTAGGAAGTTGCGGCGGGCGGGCACGTTGAAGAACAGGTTCTTCACCGAAATGCTGGTGCCGTCGGGACAGGCCGTGGGCTGCTGGCTGGTGATTTGGGAACCCTCTACAAGCAGCAGCGTGCCGGTGTCGTGCTCGCGCTGCTTGGTGCGGATTTCAACCTGGGCCACGGCCGCGATACTGGCCAGCGCCTCGCCGCGGAAGCCGAGCGTGCGAATTTTAAATAGGTCTTCGGTAGAGCGGATTTTGCTGGTGGCATGGCGCTCCAGGCTCATGCGGGCGTCGGTGGGGCTCATGCCCGCGCCGTTGTCGACTACCTGCACGAGCTGCTTGCCAGCCTCTTTCACAATGAGTTGAACCTGAGTGGCGCCGGCATCGACGGCATTTTCCAGCAGTTCCTTCACCACCGAGGCGGGGCGCTGCACCACCTCGCCGGCCGCAATCTGGTTGGCGAGGTATTCGGGAAGCAGGTGAATAATATCAGGCATAGGAGGTAGCGCACGCTTCAGCTGGCGCTTGGAGAACTTGAGAAAGCTAATCGGCACGGAGACAAGCGAAACCGTGCCCGACAATAAGCAAAAATCGGCCGCGTTATAAACCCGTAGCGGGAGTTTTTGCGTACCTTTGCGGCCAAAATGACCGACTGCACGTAATCGGTGTTTGCTGGTTAGTAGTCAGATTAAGAGCTTTTTCTTCCGACTACTGCCTATCAAGCACCGACTCCCTTTTGCTAGCAGTGGAACCTCCGAACCCGGCCCGGGGGTTCCGCTGCTACCCACGACAAAAGTACGGCCTCCGCGGCCCGTTTGCCCATTGAACCAACCCACCAACCCCAAGGGGCTGATGCGCATCCCTTTCCTGCTGAGCACGGCGGCCCTGCTGCTGACGGCGGGTTTGCTGCTGTCGTTTTCGGAGGTCAAAAAGCTGCCCGCTGACCCGTTCACCAACACCCCGGCCGAAGTGGCCTGGGTGGATAGCGTGTTCAACTCGCTCACGCCGGAGCAGCGCCTGGGCCAGTTTTTCATGGTGGCGGCTTACTCTAACAAGGACCGCAGCCACGTGGAGCGCATCGAGCGGCTGGTGCGCAACCAGAACATTGGCGGCGTGATGTTTATGCAGGGCGGCCCCAAGCGCCAGGCCCTCATGGCCAACCGCTTGCAGGCCGCGGCCAAGGTGCCGCTGCTGATGGCCATGGACGCCGAGTGGGGCCTCGACATGCGCCTCGACTCCTCGGCCCACTTCGCCAAGCAGATGACGCTGGGGGCCATGGACGACCCCAAGTACGTGTACCAGATGGGCCAAGACATTGCCCGCAAGATGCGGGCCCTGGGCGTGCACATCGACTTCGCGCCGGTGCTCGACGTGAACTCCAACCCCGGCAACCCCGTCATCGGCAACCGCTCGTTTGGCGAAGACCAGAACCGCGTGGCCACGCTCGGCTCGCAGTATCTCAAGGGCTTGCAGGATAACAAGGTGATGGCCGTGGCCAAGCACTTCCCCGGCCACGGCGACACTGATACCGACTCGCACGTAGCTTTACCGGTCATCAACACCGACCTGGCCAGGCTGACCAAAGTGGATCTGGTGCCCTTCCAGCAGTCGTTTGAGGACGGCATTATGGGCGTGATGGTGGCCCACCTTTACATGCCGCTTTTCGACACCACGAACGCTAAAACCACCACCCTTTCCCGCGCCCTCGTTACGGACCTGCTCAAGGACAAAATGGGCTTCAAAGGCCTGGTTTTCACCGATGCGCTCAACATGAAGAGCGTGAGCAAGCTTTATAAAGACGGCGAGCTGGATGCCATGGCCCTGGCAGCCGGCAACGACATTCTGCTGTTTTCGGAAGATGTGCCGTCGGCCTTGCTCCGCATTCGGGAGGCCGTGGCAGCCGGCACGCTCCGTCAGGAAGACTTGGACCTGCGCGTGAAGAAGATTTTGCGGGCCAAGTATTGGGCCGGCCTGGCCAACTACAAGCCCGTGAACCTGGCTACCCTGCGCGACAGCCTCAACCTGCCCAAGTCGAAAGTACTGGCCCAGGAGATTTTTGAGCACGCCGTGACGGTGGTGAAAAACGAGGACAAGCTCCTCCCCTTCCAGCGGCTCGATACTCTGCGCATGGCGGCCATCACCATCGGCACCCAGCCCGAGGGGCCCTACGCCACCATCTTTAACAAGTACCAGCCCGGCCCGGTGTATGCCGTGCCCGACCGCTACGCCCCGGACAGCACGTTTGCGCGCATTGGCAGCCGGCTGAATGGCTACAACGTGGTGGTGGTGAGCTTGCACGCCATGAACAATACGCCCAGCCACAACTATGGCATTGGCGACGGGGCACTGAAATTCATCAAGCAGCTGCAGGCCAACAAGCGCTTTAAGACGGTGGTGGTGGCCATGGGCAACGCTTACTCGCTGAAGTTTTTGGAGGGCGCCCGCACGCTGGTGTGCGGCTACGAAGACCATTACGCGGCCCAGATTGTGGTGCCGCAGGTGCTGTTTGGCGCGCTGCCGGCGCGAGGTAAGCTGCCCGTCACGGTGTCGCCCACCATGCCCGTGGCCACCGGCATTGCCACCCCCGACCTGCACCGCCTGCGCTACGCTGTGCCCGAAAGCCAGGGCCTGAGCTCGCGGGTACTGGCCCAGATTGATAACATTGCCCTCGAAAGCCAGACCTACGCCGCGGCTCCCGGTTGCCAGGTGCTGGTGGCCAAGAACGGCACCGTGGTGTTCGACCAGAGCTACGGCTACTGCACTTACGACGAGAGCCAACCCGTGACCAGCAGCACCTTGTACGACTTGGCGTCGGTGACGAAGGTGGCCGGAACGCTGCAGGCCGTGATGTACCTCAAAGACCAGGGCAAGCTGAACATTGAGGAGAAAGTATCGGCTTATCTGCCCGAGTTGGCCCGCACCAACAAGCGCGAGATGACCATTCGCGACGTGCTGCTGCACCAGGCTGGCCTCAAGCCGGGCATCCCCACGTGGGAGCGCACCATGCGCGACGGCCAACTCAAGCCCACCTTCTACGCCAGCATCCGCTCCGACGACTTCCCCAACGAAGTGGCGCCCGGCGAGTACAGCACCAAAGCCGCCGACGACTCGGTGTGGGCCTGGACCATGCGCTCGAGCTTGCTGCCGAAAGTGAAAGGCAGATACCCGACAGAATATTCCGACCTCAGCTTCATCGTGATGAAGCGGGTGTGCGAAAAGATTCTCAATCAGCCGATTGAGAACTTTCTCGAGGCCAACTTCTACCGTCCGCTGGGCCTGGGCAGCATGACATACAATCCGCTGCAGCGCTTCCCCAAAAGCTGCATCGCACCTACCGAAAAAGATACTTACTACCGCCGCGAGCAGCTGCAAGGCACCGTGCACGACCAAACCGCTGCCCTTGTGGGCGGCGTGGGCGGCCACGCCGGCCTTTTTGCCACGGCCAACGACCTGGCCGTGCTGATGCAGATGAACCTGCAAAACGGCAACTACGGCGGCACCCGCTACTTTCAAAACCCCGTCGTGAGCGAATTTGCCCGACCCCAGAACGGCGGCCGGCGCGGCTTGGGCTGGGACCACGGCGACCCCAGCAAGCCCGAAGGCCCCACCAGCAACCTCTCGCCGGCCAGCACCTTCGGCCACACGGGCTTCACGGGTACCTGCGTGTGGATGGACCCCGACAACCAGATTCTCTACGTCTTCCTCTCCAACCGCGTGTACCCCGACGCCGGCAACAACAAGTTGCGCCAGTACAATATCCGCACGCGCATCCACGAGGTGATTTACAAATCGTTGGCGGCGGAGCAGGCCAAGAAATTAGCCACGGCTAGCGCAGCGCAGAAATAGTTCTTATTAGATTATTTGCTTGAAAGCCAAAGGCGCAGCAGTAACGTTGGGCCTTTGGCTTTTTTAGGCAATGAATTGCTGGCACCAGCGGCAGAATTCGTCTTCGGAATCTTCGTCACCCATATCGGATGGGTGCCTCACGATTTCCAGCGCCATTTTTGGGATTTCTACTTTGAACGTGCTTCTCACCCATTCCTGAAATTCCACGTTGGGCTCGACTTTAAAATCCTCATTCAGTTCGTTCGGCGGAGCTACAAACTCCTCTGACCAGCAAATTTCGTCGTAGCCGATGGCCAGCAAGCGCAGGAAATCCACGGCGTTGTCGGCCAGCACGCAGTTCAGCACCGAGCCCGAACCCGAGCCCATGTGCACAATTTTCAACTCGCCGGTGTCACTCATCCAAAAAGCGCATTCCGAGCCCTCGCCGCCGGTTTTTCCAAAGACGCAGACCCGGCGGTTCACCTCCTCGTGCTCGGCGCCGAACCAATATTTCAGGTTTGCGTTGCCGGATGCGGCAAATTCAATGTTCGTTCCGCCGCGTCGGCCTTCGTCGGTCCAACTTTCCTGTAAATCCTGCTCAGGATAAAGAAAGCCAATTCTTCCGCCGTCGTTATCAATATAGAACCCGTTAGCTTCTATCCACTCATAGAGCTGTTTTATTGGCAACGGCACAGCTACCCCTGCCAGCATAACCGCTTCAAGCTGTCGAATTAGTTTATTTTCCATTGTGCATAGCTGCATTGAGCAGAGGTAAAACTACTGCGTTCACGCGCGCCGAGCTACCTTGAGGCCACCGCAACATTAGCCGCCTTTTCCGGTTGGCTAAGCGCAACAGCACTTTCTCATGAACATCGGCATCGTTTGTTACCCCACCTTTGGTGGCTCCGGCGTAGTGGCCACCGAGTTGGGCAAAGCCCTGGCCCAACGCGGGCACCGCGTGCACTTCATCACCTACAGCCAGCCGGTGCGGCTCGATTTCTTTAACGAAAACCTCTTCTACCACGAGGTGTATGTGCCGGCTTATCCGCTGTTTCAGTTTCCGCCCTACGAGTTGGCGCTGACTAGCAAGATGGTCGACATCGTGCAGAACGAGAAGCTCGACGTGCTGCACGTGCACTACGCCATTCCGCACGCCTCGGCCGCCTTCATGGCCAAGCAGATTCTGCGCTCGCGCGGCATTCACATTCCGGTGGTGACGACCCTGCACGGCACCGATATCACTCTGGTGGGCAAGGATTCCAGCTTCGAGCCGGTCGTGACGTTTAGCATCAACCAGAGCGACGGCGTAACTTCAGTTTCTGATGATTTGAAGCGCGAAACCTACCAATATTTCGCCGTCGAGAAAGACATTACCGTCATTCCCAACTTCATCGACCTGCACCGCTTCAAAAAGCAGGAGAAGAGCCATTTTCGGGCTGCTATTGCACCGGAAGGCGAGAAGCTGCTCATTCATACCAGCAACTTCCGCACGGTGAAGCGGGTGGAAGATGTGCTACGCATCTTCGTGGGCGTGCGCGAGCAGATTCCGGCCAAGCTGCTGCTGGTGGGCGACGGCCCCGACCGCAACCGCATGGAAAAGCTGGCCCGCGACCTCGACGTACACCGCGACCTGCGCTTTCTGGGCAAGCTCGAAGCCGTAGAGGAAGTCCTCAGCGTGGGCGACCTGTTCCTGATGCCTTCCGAAAACGAGAGCTTCGGCCTCGCCGCCCTCGAAGCCATGGCCTGCGAAGTGCCGGTGGTGAGCACCAACGCCGGCGGTATCCCCGAGCTGAACGTGCACGGCGTGACCGGCATGATTAGCGACATTGGCGACGTGGCGGACATGGTCAAAAATGCCCTCTACGTGCTGGACGATGAGAACCTACCCCGTTTCAAAGCCGCTGCCCTGGCCCGCGCCCAAGAGTTTGCGGTGGAAAACATTGTGCCGCGCTACGAGGACTGCTACCAGCGGGCTATTGAAGCGGTAGCAGCGTCGGTGTAGCAAGGCCGGCTGCTATAAGTAAAGGTCGTGGTTCTGTTCGTCGTTGGGCACACTGCCGTACCCAACGCCAAATGCGGCAGCGGCTACCAGGGCAACAATCAGCAACCAATACTCCCCGGAGCCACTTTGCCAGAGGAGTAGCAACCCCAGCCACCAGGCCAACAAGCTGACTGCTGCAACCGCTACCGCGGAAGGCCGGGCTCCTTTTACGGCAAACACCAGCCAGTACATGCCGAAAGCCACGACCAGCGGAATGCCTGCTGCGAACAGAAAAATCAGCCCGAGCACCTGCCCTACCGAGATAGAGCTGCTCTTGAAGGCTTCGGCCTGCGCGGCCATTCCGGGCAAGAGCAACGATAAGCCAAGTCCCGCTGCCAGCCGCCGGCGTTTCATGCGCTTAGAACAAGCCAATGGCCTCGTTCTTTACCACAGCCAATGCCTGCGCGGTGGGTTCGGCGCCGTCCATCATCAGGCCTTCGAGAATGCGCTTGGCCAGCTCGGTGCCGCGCGCCTGAGCCGGGTTCTGGATGCCGTGGAAGGCGCGGTTTACCATCGTGAGCACGTTTTCCTTGGCTTCCTTCACCAGCGTCCAGGCATCGGCCGAGATGTAGAGCTGCTGCGAGAGGTTGTGCTCGTACTCGGCCCGGATTTCCTGCTGGAGCAGGCGGTGAAACTCGGGTGCGGTGGAGCCGGCGCTGCTCAGGCGCACGAGGATGTTGTTGGGCGAGATGCGCTCCAGAAAGAGCACCACCCGCTCGTAGGCCTGCAGACGCAGAGGCAACGTGGTTTTGTTGGTTTCGAGGCGTAGCTCAATCAGGCGGCGCTGCTGCTCCTTTTCCAAAAACTGCTTGAAGAGCAGGTAAATGGCCCCGGCCACGATGAGAGCGGGCAGAATAATCTTGAGCAGGTCGTAGAAATAGGTGGTTGAATCCATTTTAATTAGAAGCAGATGATGGCGATGAACGTCACACGGCGCGCCGCAAAACATGACGTACTTAATGATTGTATAGCAAACCACATGGCGCGCAAACTTACGCCGTGAACCGCCGGGCCCCAACTACTGTTTCCTTCCTGCTGCCCACTAACGGTAACATCGACGGCGGCAGTATCTTTGTTATCCATCCCTCTTAAATCGTCTTTCACTATGGCTTCTGTTGCCACCCTCGCCCCCATAAGCCTCACCGACCGCGCTGTGCAGGAGGTGAAAAATATCATTATCGAGAAAAACGTGCCCGCCGACTACGGCCTGCGCATCGGCGTGCAGGGCGGCGGCTGCTCGGGCATGAGCTACCTGCTGGGCTTCGACAAAGCCAAAGACGCCGACGAAACCTACGACCTCGACGGGCTGAAGCTCATCATGGATAAAAAGCACGCCATGTATGTGCTGGGCATGGAAGTCGACTTCCAGGACGGCCTCAACGCCCGCGGCTTCGTGTTCAACAACCCCCAGGCCAAGAGCACCTGCGGCTGCGGCTCGTCGTTCTCTGCGTAAACCCCTTCCTGTCATGCTGAGCGCAGCGAAGGACCTCATCACCGCTGAACGACTACCGTTCTAACGTGATAAGGTCCTTCGCTGCGCTCAGGATGACAATAGTAAAGCAAAGCCCTGGCCCACCGGCCGGGGCTTTTTCGTTTACTTTCGCGCCCACCGTGCCACCCACCGCCACTCCGATGCGCCTGCTTCTGTTGCTGCTCCTGTTTCTTTCCGCTACAACCGCTAGGGCCCAGAAATTCAGCCCTGCCGAGCTGGCACGCTGGCAGCAGCAAGCCCGGCAAGTAAGCATCACGCGCGACACCTACGGCGTGCCCCACATCTACGGCAAGACCGATGCCGACGCAGTGTTTGGCCTGCTTTACGCACAGTGCGAGGACGATTTCAACCGCGTTGAAACCAACTATCTCGACGCCATTGGCCGGCTGGCCGAGGTGGAGGGCGAAGCCC
The DNA here is from genome assembly GCF_015694735.1 of Hymenobacter properus. Taxonomy (GTDB): domain Bacteria; phylum Bacteroidota; class Bacteroidia; order Cytophagales; family Hymenobacteraceae; genus Hymenobacter; species Hymenobacter properus. The sequence continues at coordinate 180,124 of NZ_JADQDP010000004.1, forward strand.
AGCTCTACCACGACCTGCGCGCCCGTCTGTTTCTGGACAGCACGCAGGCCATTGCCATTTACAAAAAGAGCCCGGCCGACATGAAAGCGCTGCTTGATGCCTTCGCCGCCGGCACCAACTACTATCTGGCCACCCACCCCACCGTGCAGCCGCGGCTGCTGCGGCGCTTTCAGCCTTGGATGCCGCTCATGTTCAGCGAGGGCAGCATTGGCGGCAACATCAGCGTGGTGAGCTTGGAGCGGCTGAAGGCGTTTTACAGCCTGAAGAAATCCAGCTCGTGGATTGATAATGATTTTGGCCGCACCGACCGGGAGCCAGTGGGCTCCAACGGCTTCGCCATCGCGCCCAGCAAAAGCGCCAGCGGCCACGCCCTGCTGCTCATCAACCCGCACACCTCGTTCTACTTCCGCTCCGAGGTGCAGATGGTGAGCCAGCAGGGCCTGAACGCCTACGGGGCCGTGACCTGGGGCCAGTTCTTTATCTACCAGGGATTTAACGAGCACTGCGGCTGGATGCACACCTCCAGCCAAGCTGATTCGATGGACGAATACCTCGAAACCATTGAGGAAAAGGACGGCAAACCTTACTACAAATACGACGGCAAGCTGCGCGCCGTGACAATGCAGAAAGTGTCGTTGCCCTATAAGGTGGGCGATAAAATGCTGCGCAAGACCTTCACCATCTACCGCACCCACCACGGCCCCATTGTAGGCCAGAAAACCGACCAGCAGTGGGTGGCGGTGCGCATGATGAACGCGCCACTGGCCGCCCTGCAACAGTCGTACCTGCGCACTAAGGCCACCGACTATGCCAGCTTCCAGCAAGTGATGAAGCTGAACGGCAACGCCTCGAACAACACCGTTTTTGCCGATGCCAAGGGCAGCATCGCCTACTGGCACGGCAATTTCATGCCCCGGCGAGACCCAAAATTCGAATGGAGCCAGCCCGTGGACGGCAGCACTTCGGCCACTGAGTGGCAGGGCTTCCACCCGGTGAGTGAACTGGTGCAGGTGCGTAATCCCGCCAGCGGCTTCATCCAGAATTGCAACTCGACGCCCTACACCGTGAGCGGCCCCGGCAGCCCCAGTCAAGCCCGCTTTCCAAAATACGAAGCGCCCGACGCCGAAAACTACCGCGGCCTGAATGCCGTGCGCGTGCTCAGCCGCAAAGGCGCGTTCACCCTCGACACATTGATTGCAGCGGCCAACGACCCGCACCTCACGGCGTTCGACGAGCTACTGCCGCCGCTGCTGGCTGCCTATCAGCCCACCTCGGCCGAAAAAGCCGACGCGCCCGCCCTGGCCGAAGCCATTGGCCTGCTACGTGCCTGGAACCACAACTACGCTCAAACCTCAGTGGCCCAAACGGTGGCGATTTATTGGGCCGAGCGGCTGCTGGCCAAGGCGCGCGCCCGCGTGCCCGCCGCCCAGCCGCAGCTCGATTACATCAGCTTCGTGCACTTCGCCCTGGAAAATACTTCACCCACAGAAAAAGTCGCCACGCTGGCCGAAACCCTCGACGACCTGACCCGCGACTTTGGCACCTGGAAAAAACCCTGGGGCGAAGTGAACCGCTACCAGCGCCTCACCGGCCGCATCGAGGAACAGTACGACGACCAGCAGCCCAGCCTGCCGGTAGCTTTCACGTCATCGGCCTGGGGCTCGTTGGCCGCCTTTGGGGCGCGGGCCTACCCCGGCACGAAAAAGCGCTACGGCAACGTAGGCAACAGCTTCGTGGCGGTGGTGGAATTTGGCCCGCGCGTGGTGGCGCGCTCCGTCGTCACGGGTGGGCAAAGCAGCCGGCCCGGCACCCCGCATTTCACCGACCAGGCCGATTTATACTGCAGCGGCCGCTTCAAAGAAGTGCGCTTTTACCCGGAAGATGTGAAAGCACACGTTGAGAAGACGTATCATCCGGGGCAATGAGAATTTTATTCAGAAAACGTCATGCCGAGCGCAGCCGAGGCATCTCGCTCGCTTCGTAGCAACGGCACTGTTTACTTCGGCACGCGAGATGCCTCGGCTGCGCTCAGCATGACGTTTTTATTCGCAGGACCTTTCCTTACAATTAAGTATAACCCCAAATGGACATCAAATACCTCTCCGACGACAAAGGCAAAATCACCGGTGTTTTCATTCCCATTGAAGAATGGGAGCGCCTGCAAAAGCAATACAACATCACCGAGCAGGCTCCGCCCGATTCAGGGGCCCAGCTACAACAGTCGCTAACCAACGCGCTGAAAAAGGCGAAGCCGGAATAGGCAATTGCTATTCCGGCTTCCCTTTTTTGACAACGGCACACCACCTATTTTCCTGGCAGCGCAAGTAGTCCGGCCATGCCTTTCACGTTGAGGCGGGCAAACTTGCGCACGCGGTCGAAACGGGCGGTGGTTTCCTCTAGCTCTTCGTCTTTGGGCAGCGGCCTGGGCACCTCGGTGTGCAGGCGCTCGAACACGGCCGCGGCGATGTCCATGTAGCCCAGCAACAGCAGGTACAATTGCTTCTTCTCTGCCTCGGCGTAGCCCTTGGTGCGAATGGCTTTGTTTAGCGTATCAAGCTGGTTGGTTTCGTCAGTGAACAAATCGCGCAAGGCGTTGCGCGCCGCTTGGTACTCGGCCAGTTGTTCGGCACTGGCCGCCGATGCCGCAAAGGGAAACGCTTCGGCAAAGGCCGTGGCCCGGGCAAAAGCAGTTTCGGCCTCGTACACGCTGGCCAGATGCTTTTGCAGACTGGTCCAGAGGCCGGTGCGGGCTTTATCGAAGGCCGAGGTTGCGTTGGTTTCGGAAGGGCTCATGAGTAGAGAAGGAGGCGTGACCAATAGAGGCAGCCAGACGGCTAGCGACCGAAATCGTCCTGCACGCGCACGATGTCGTCCTCGTCGGAGGGGTTGTCGGCGTCGGTGTGCTGCCAGATTTCGGCCAGCACGCCCCAGTCCTTCAGGCCCACGAGGCGGTGGCGCTCGCCTTGCCGGAGCACGATGCGTTCGCCCACCTGGTAGCTTTTCACTTCGCCCTGCTCGTCGGTGTCGCTGGTAGCCACGCCCACGGGGCCTTGCACCACTTGCCATATTTCGGCCCGGCGATGGTGGTACTGCCAGCTTAGGCGCTGGTGGGGCGCCACCAGCAGCATCTTCGGGCTGAGCTTGCCCGAAATACGCAGGTTCTCAACCGACAAGCCATTGAAATAGGTGTCGGCAAATTGCTGGGCCTGGTTTTCATCAATAACGAAAAAGCCACCCCAAGGGCGTGTCGGGTCTTCTTTGGCAATAGCGAAGCCTTGCTGCTGCAGCGTGGCGGCAACTTGCTGAAATAGAGCCTTTTTTTGGCTATCGGTATCGGACATGAAATGTATTTCTGTTTTTAGCGAACGGCAAAAATAGCAGGTATCCCTGCATCGGCACGAATGCCTAACTAGCTTGCAAGCGGCAACTGGCTGGGCTTAAACTGGCGAGAGAGCCAGCCACGGCGCATTGCCAAAACAGTAGTTACAAACCTGACTACTGCGACAAAAAGGAAATCCGCTTCATACATCTTGAGGTACGGTTGCTGCCAGCCTCATGGCTTGTCCTAACCTGCTTTCACCAGCTCAAACCGTACTTCGCCGCTCTGGGTGCGGCCGGTTTCCTGCCAGCCCGCGCGGCGGTAAAAGCCTTCGGCGCGCGTGCCGGGCGCGGTGCTCAGCCACACCGGCTCATCGGTTTGGCTGAAGTACCAACGCAGCATGGTATCATGCAGGGCCCGGCCGATGCCACGTTGGGCGTGGTCCGGGTGCACAAACAAGGCCCAGATGCTGTGGCCCTGCAAATCGGCAATGGCGAAACCAACGATGCGGCCCTCTTCTTCAGCCGCCCAGCCTTTGCCCCTACGGGTGAGGTGGTCCACATAGTTGGCGTAGGTGACGAGTGCTGGATTGTTAAGCGGGTTTTCCCGCACCGCCAGCCGAATTTCTGACAGGCGGGGAATATCTTCAATATGGGCTTCTCTGATTAGCATGGCGCAGAAGCAATTAGATGGCTAAATGTACTGATTCAGCCAACCATCTCCCCGACGCTGGGTGTAGCTAGCCGAAATTGTAGGGGTAGCCGATGGCCTGCAGGTCTTCCGCTAGTTGCTGCCAGTCTTCCACCTCATCCACAATGCGCAGCACCAACTCCTTGGTTAAGGTGGCGCCCTGGTACACCTGTGCCACGGCCGCCACGTCGATGGGCGAGCGGTCAGTTTCGTCGCCGTAGTATTCGTCGGCCCACTCCGCGTAAGTTTCGGGGTTGCCATCGAAGATGGACAGCAGTTCTTCCGAGCCGTCTTCCTCATCCCCTAAAACGCCGGTCTGCCAGCCGTGGGCGGGCGTGTGCCACAGGCAAAACGTGGTGCCGATGGAATTGACGGGTTCGCCGAAAATGAAATCGTCGAAATAAGCGGGGAGGCCGCGGGTAATCTGTGCTTTTTCGGGCTGGTCGTACTCCTGCAGAAAGCCGTTTATCACGCAGCCCTCGGCGCGGAATAAAATCAGCATCTCGTCGCCTTCGCCGTCGCGCATGGTCAGCACTTCCTCGCCTTCGGCCCAGTCGGGGCTGTAAGAATAGTAGCGGTACTCCCAATCCGGGGAGTTAATAGCATCGAGCGCGGCCAGGGCCTTGCAGAGGGTTTTCAGGGCCGCCGCATCGGGCAGCGCGCTATAGTCTTGCGTGGAAATCATAACGAAGCGAGAAAAGAGGCCCCCCTAATACGTCTTCGGCGCATCGGCCGGCACTACCACTACAAAGTCGGCAATATTCACCTGCTCCTTGTCCAGGGTCGGCAGCTGCTCTTGCGTCACCACGCTTAAGGTTTTCACGCGCAGCTTGGGCGCGTACTGGCGTAGGTAAGCTACTATGCCGTCGTGATGGTCGGAGTGGTAGCTGCCGTTGAAGTGCAGCAGCGTTTGGCCGGGCTGGCGGCTGACTTGGATGAAGTGGGCCATAGTGGCATCTTTCAGCGCCTGAGCCTGGATGATGTTCTGGGCCCCGCCACCGTGGGCAGTGCCGCTGCCGCCAAACATCGCGGCCATGTTTTTGTAGCCGGGCAACTCATAATCGACCTTCAGCGGCAGCGGGGCCAGCAGAGCGCGGTCCACGGCCGGCAGCTTGTCGAGGGCCGTGAGGCTGCGCTGGGCCACTACTTTGGCGAAGGGGCGCGGAGCATTGGTGCCGATGACGGGCAGGTGGTTTTCGCGAGCTAGCTGTAGCAGTGGGCGGTAGTCGGTGGCGTAGTTGGGCCAGGGGCGGGCCTGGCGCTCGAAGGCAGTGTCGGCCAAGGTGCCGGCGGCGTATTGGGACACCAGCGGCTGCACGTCGCGCTCAAACATTTCCATGCCCAGCACCAGCTGGCCGGGCTTTTTCAGCTTCAGCAGGTCCTTGGCCACTTGCAGCTCCAGCCAGTGCGCCAGGGCGTCGTTGTGCTGCTCACCAAAGAGCACCACATCGGCCTGGGTTAATTCCTGCAGCATCTGGTCGTAGTCGGCCGGCTGGCCGGTGGCGCTGAAGAGACGGTAAGCCGGCCGGTCGCCAGTGAAGCTGGCGAGGCCAATGACCAGCAGGAAGAAGCTGAGGCGGCGAAGGAAGCGCATGGAAACAATTAGCGGGTGGTATCAACAAAGAACGTCATGCCGCGAGCGGAGCCGCGGCATCTTGCGTGCAGCAGTAAACCCTAATGTCAGGATTCCTACCACAAGCGAGCTGCTGCGACTCCGCTCGGCATGACGTTGTTATTTCTCTACTGCTTCCTAGCCTTTATAGAACATCCATTTGCCCAGCTCTTTGTACGTCACCTTCTTGCCGTACATCAAAATGCCTACGCGGTAGATGCGGGCGGCCACCCATACCGTGCCAATGAAGCCCAGAATAAGCAGGAAGATGGACAGCGCCAGCTGCCACGCCGGCACCCCAAACGGCAGCCGGATGACCATAGCAATGGGCGAGGTAAACGGTATCATCGACATCCAAAAGGCCACTGGTCCGTCGGGGTTGCGCAAAATCACCGACACGCCCACGATGTAGCTCAGAATGAGCGGCATGGTAATGGGCATCATGAATTGCTGGGTGTCGGTCTGGTCGTCCACGGCCGCGCCCACAGCGCCGAACAGCGCACCGTACAGCAAGTAGCCACCCAGGAAATACACAATGAAGCCGAACAAGATGGTGCCCAGCGGCAGGTTGGCCAGCGTCTCGAAGATGTTCAGACGGCTGGCCGGATTAGCTTGCTTAGTGCCTTGCTGCATGTTTTTGTCGAAGGTAGCCGCGGCTGAGCGCGGCTCATCGTCGGACGCAGCTGCAGCACCAGAGGCCGAAGCAGGCGTAGCGGCAACTTCGGTTTTGGGCTGGTCATCTTTTGTCACCAGTGGCAGTAGCACCGAGCTGGCCCCAAAAGACAGCAGCCCCCACATCAGAAACTGGGTGAGGCCCACAGCGGCAATGCCCATGATTTTGCCCATCATCAGGTCAAACGGCTTCACCGACGACAGCATCACTTCCATGATGCGGCTCGACTTCTCCTCCCCTACCCCGCGCATAATCTGCACGCCGTAGATGAATATAAACAAGTAGATAGCCAGCGCCAGCGCGTATGACATGCCCGAGGTAGCCAGGGCGTTGCTGTTGGCTTCCTTACCCGTTTCATCCAGGCTGATGGCTTGCAGGTCTACCTTCGAGCGCAGGCGGTCGAGCTGCTCCTGCGAGAGGCCCGACTTCTGCATTTTCAGCTCCGAAAAGGCCTTATTGAGGGCATTTTCCACGGCCAACTGCTTCTTGAGGCTGATGTTGCCCTTGCCAAAAAACTGCACGCCTGTGGGCTTCTCCACGTCGAGGCCGGCGGGCAAATACACCAGGCCGTCGTGCTTGGCTTTCTGGAAGCCCTTCTTGGCCTCGGCCAGCGTGCCGGCGGCGGTTTCGAAGCGCAGTTGCGGGGTGCTCACGAGGCGGCTGGCCACATTCAGGCCGGAGTCATCGCGCACCTCCACCACGTCGGTAGTGTCATTGTCGGAGCTGGCAATTTTGGCCACAAATACCCCGAAGCCCGCCAGCAGTAGCGGCACGGCCAGGGTGAGGACGATAAATGCTTTTTTGCGTACCCGCGTGAGGTATTCGCGCTGAGCAACGAGTAAAAATTTAGAAGCCATGTTGTTTTCTACTTTGTCATCCTGAGCGCAGCGAAGGACCTTTTCACGTCCGCGCGCTCTAATGAATTATCTCCTGATGAAAGCAGCCGTGAGAAGGTCCTTCGCTGCGCTCAGGATGACAGACACTAGTTTACGGTTTCCTCCACCAGCGTTTCAGGCATGGTTTCGCGCACGCGCCGGATAAAAATCTCGTTGATGCTCGGGATTTTCTCGCGGAAGGCCTCCACCTCCACCGCTCCGATGAGGTAGCGCAGCAGGTCATTAGGCCGCACACCGGCGTGGAGCTGCACGCGCGCATAGAAGTGGCCGTTTTCTCGCTCTTTCTGCTCCAGCACCTCAAAATCGGGGTGCACCACCATCAGCTTGCCTTTACCCTCCACCTCATAGGTGTTGGTTTTGAACTGGTCCCGAATGAGGCCCACCGGCCCATCGAGCACCTTACGCGAGCGGTTGATGAGAGCAATGTGGTCGCACATCTCCTCCACTGACTCCATGCGGTGCGTCGAGAAAATGATGCTGGCACCCTCCTGCTTCAGACGCAAAATCTCGTCTTTCAGCAGGTTGGCGTTAATGGGGTCGAAGCCGGAGAAGGGCTCGTCGAGAATAATCAGCTTCGGTTCGTGCAGCACCGTGGCAATGAACTGCACCTTCTGCTGCATGCCCTTGCTGAGGTCTTCCACATTTTTGCCGGCCCACTCCTTTATCTCGAAGCGGTTCAGCCACTGCTTAATGCGGGCCGTGGCATCGCTGCGGCTAAGGCCGCGCAATTGGGCCAGATAGAGCAGCTGCTCGCCCACTTTCATCTTTTTATACAGCCCCCGCTCCTCGGGCAGGTAGCCGATTTCGGCAATGTGCGCAGGGTTCAGTCGCTCGCCGCGGAAGCGGATTTCGCCCTCGTCGGCGCCCGTAATCTGGGTGATGATGCGGATGAGCGAGGTTTTGCCCGCGCCGTTGGGCCCGAGCAGGCCGAAGATGCTGCCCTCCGGAATGGCGAGGCTCACGCCTGAGAGAGCGACGTGGTTGGCGTATGCCTTGCGCACGTCGATGGCTTCCAAAATTGGTTTCACAGAAAGAAGGCTTGGTTGGCGGGTTAAATGTAGAGGAATGTCGCTCAGCAAAAATATCAGTTGCTGCCCGCTGCTGCTAGTGGCTGGGCGCCAAGCGGCGGCAAAGCGGCCCCAAACGGCGAATAAGACCGATAAGCGGGGCCGGGCGCCTTTAGTGAGCGGCGGGCTCGGGCTCGGCCAGTTCGCGCAGGCTGGCTTCCAGCCGGTCGAGGTGCTGGCCGTAGAGGCGCTGCAGGTAGCGCTTCGTCACACTGGCTACGGGCAGGTAGAGCAGCGCCGGCAGCACCACTACCAGGCCCACGATGAGCACCATGCCGAAACCCGAAGTCAGCGCGATTTCGCGCTTCGAGGTCGACACCACCATTAGCACGTTCAGCAGCCCGCCAACCGGCAGCATGGCCAGCGTGAAGCGGTAGTAGAAGCGGATGAGCGCGCGCAGGCCACCGTCGAGGCGTAGCAGGTGAGCGCGGAGGTCGCCGGCCGGGTCGGCCATGCGGCGCAGCAGGTGCAGCTTGCGGTAGAGGTACACGATGCACACGGCCCCGATGGCCGCCAGCACGCCGCCCGCCACCCGCAGCCAAAGTACCTGCGCTAGTCCGGCCAGCGCCAGCGCCCCCACAAGGATGCCAATATTGGCCCACAACTCCCACCGGGCGCTCCGGCGCAATTTGTCAATAATGCCATCGGACTGCCGGGCCAGCAGCCGCGTCAGGGCCGCTGCGTCGAGCGGAGCGGGCGCATCGGCCGGCGCAGGCTGCTGCCACTGGCGGCGGAGTTCATCGAGTTCCATCATCGGGCGGCGGGGACTAAAAAGGCGCGGAGTTTTTCCTGCACGCGGTGCATTTTCACGCGCACGTTGTTTTGGGTGATGCCCAGAATGTCGGCCATTTCTTCATAGGGCCGGTCTTCGAGGTAAAGCAGAATGAAGGCCTTGTCCACGTCCGACAGCCGGCCAATGGCGCGGTAGAGCTGGGCGCGGTCGTCGGCGTCGTAGCCGGTTTCGGGGGCCTGGGCCACGGCCAGCGCCTCGGCGTCCAGCTCGGTCGGGGCCGGGCGGCGGGTGCGCTGGCGCAGGTTCGAGATGGCCACGTTCAGGGCAATGCGGTAGAGCCAGGTGCTGAGCTTGGCGTTGGCCTGGGGCACGTAGCGCGGCCACGCCCGCCACAGCTGCAGCACCATTTCCTGAAACAGGTCCTGCCGGTCGTCGGCGTCCTGGCAGTAGAGCCGGGCTACGCGCCGCAGCAGCGGTTGGTACTCGTGCAGCGCGGCAACAAAATCAGCAGAAGGGGCGGCGGAGGCCATGCGGCGGGTAAGGGTTTCGGGAAGTGAATCGGTCGCGACAATACAGCATTACACGCCCGATTAAAATATTTTCCAACAACCCACAAGAACGTCATGCTGAGCGCAGCCGAAGCTTCTCTACTGCAGCAGTAAATATGATTACTCGCGCGGTAGAGCTGCTTCGGCTGCGCTCAGCATGACGTTCTGCTAATTAGTTAGTAAACAAAAAGCCCCGTCTGACCTCTGGTCTGACAGGGCTTTTCAACTATTCACGTCTAGGCCTACTGGAAATACTCCTTCACTTTCTCGAAGAAGCCCTTCTCATTTTTGCCGGGGTGTGGCGTAAAGTTGTCCGAGTCGCGCAGCTTCTCCAGTAGCTCGCGCTCCTGGCTGCTCACGTTCTTGGGCGTCCACACGTTGAGGTGGATGAGCTGGTCGCCGCGGCCGTAGCCGTTGATGTCCTTGATGCCCTTGCCGCGCAAACGCAGGATTTTGCCAGGCTGGGTGCCGGGGTCTACCTTGATTTTCACCTTGCCCTCGATGGTGGGCACTTCCAGGCTGGCGCCCAGGGCGGCATCCACGAACGAGATGTACTGCTCGAACATGATGTTGTTGCCGTCGCGCTTCAGGAACTCGTGCGGCTCCTCCTCAATCTGGATGAGCAGGTCGCCGGGCACGCCGCCGCGCTCGGGGAAATTGCCTTTGCCGTTCATGCTCAACTGCATGTCGTTGGCCACGCCGGCGGGGATGTTGATGGGAATCACCTCCTCATGCAGCTGGCGGCCTTCGCCTTTGCACACGTCGCAGGTGCTCACAATGGTTTTGCCCTCGCCGTGGCAGGTGGGGCAGGTGCTGCTGCTCACCATCTGGCCAAGCATGGTGTTCACCACGCGCTTGGTTTGGCCCTGGCCCTGGCAGGTGGGGCAGGTTTTGAGGTCGGTGCCGTTTTTGGCACCGGTGCCGCTGCAGGGCTGGCAGGCCACATAGCGCTTCACCTTGATTTTCTTCTCGACGCCGTTGGCAATTTCCTCAAGGTCGAGCTTCAGCTTGATGCGCAGATTCGAACCCTTCTTCTGGCGCCGGCCGCCACCCTGGCGCCCGCCCCCGAAGAAGCCCTCGAAGCCACCGCCACCGAAGATGTCGCCGAACTGCGAGAAGATGTCCTCCATGTTCTGCGGGCCGCCGCCGCCGCCGCCCATGCCCTGGTGGCCATACCGGTCGTAGCGCGCACGCTTGTCGGCGTTGCTGAGCACCTCGTACGCCTCGGCTGCCTCCTTGAATTTGTCCTCGGCCGTGGGGTCGTCGGGGTTCTTATCGGGGTGGTACTTGATGGCCATCTTGCGGTAGGCCGACTTGATAACGTCGCCCTCCGCGTTTTTGGCAACTCCTAATACCTCGTAATAATCGCGCTTCGTAGCCATCTGCGTGGTTGTATCTGAAGGTCATGTTGAGCGAAACCGAAGCATCTCTACTGCGATAGTAAATAGATTACTCGCGCGGTAGAGATGCTTCGACTTCGCTCAGCATGACCGTCTTATTTATTGTTCTAAATCCAAACCCTAAAATTACTGCCCAAGCACCACTTTGGCGTGGCGAATTACTTTATCACCTAAATAATAGCCCTGCTCCACCACGTCCACGATTTTGCCTTTCAGGTCGTCGCTGGGCGCGGGAATCTGGGTGATGGCCTCGTGCAGCTCGGCATCGAAGTCGCCGCCCTTGGCCTCCATTTGGGTCAAACCCTTTTGTTGCAGGGTTTTGTTCAGCTTGTTCTGAATAATATCGATGCTTTCGCGCACAGCACCCGCATCGGTGGTGCTGGCGGTGGCGGCGCGGGCCCGGTCGAAGTCGTCGAGCACCGGCAGCAGGGCCGTCATCAACTCCTGGTTGGCGGTTTTGAACAGCTCGATGCGCTCCTTGGTGGTGCGGCGCTTGTAATTCTCAAACTCAGCAGCCAGGCGCAGGTACTTGTCCTTAAGGTCGGCCAGCTCGGCGTCGGTGCGCGAGGCAGCGGGCTGCGGGGCACCGGTGGCCGTCATGTTCGGGTCGGTGGTTTCGCCGTCGGCGTCGGCCATTTCGCCAGCTACGTGGTTGGGGTCGGCGGACAGGTTGTCGTCCTGCGGCAAGTTATTCTCGTTAGCCATTTGCGGAAATATTCGTCGGAAGGGGTTTTTCACGGGGTTAGCCGGTTAGTCACGTGGCGGGCGCAAGGAGTGGGCCAAAGCGGCCAGGGCTGCCATAGTGGCACAAGAATCATTAGTTTTACGATTCTCAAAAACTACCATACAATGAGCCCTTCTTCTCAACAGCCTACTCAATTAAGCGTTGTTTATGTACTCACAAATCCAGCTATGCCCGGCATGGTAAAGATTGGACGCACGAGTCACGATGATGCGAAGACTCGAATTGACCAGCTTTATACAACAGGTGTCCCTGTTCCATTCAATCTAGAATTCGTCTGCAAAGTACCGAACTCCGAAGAAGTTGAGAAAGCATTACACCAAGCATTTGCCCCTCATCGTGTTAATCCTAAGCGTGAATTCTTTACGATTGAAGCGAGTCAAGCAATTGTGATTTTGAAGTTGCTGCATGTTCAAGATGCAACAGTTGAAATTGAGAATCAACCAACCGCCATTAGCATTAGCCAATCAGAAGTCAATGCGGGGACACAACTAAAAAAGAAACGTCCGCCGCTCAACTTTACGGAGATGCAGATACCGCCAAACTCCGAACTCATTTGCAAAGTCAATGCAGCAGTAGCAATTGTGTTAGACTCCAAAAGAGTACAGTTGAATGGAGAAGAGATGTCTTTGACAGCGGCTACCCGCAAAGTGTTGAATATTGATTATAGTGTTGCTCCAAGTCCTTATTGGTCTTTTGATGGGCAACTGCTTCAAGAAATTTACAACAACACTTATGGACAGCTAACCGACGAATAATCTTAGTTGTGCAGCGCCTTCCAAATCATATCCTTCAGCGGCACAATGTTCTTATTCGTGAGGCTGGAGATGAAGATGGACGGCACCTCCTCCGGGAGCGTGGCGCGGATTTCGGCTTCTAGCTCCTCGTCAATCATGTCGGACTTTGTGATGGCCAGCAGGCGCTTTTTGTCCAGCAGCTCGGGGTTGAACTGTTCCAGCTCGTTCACCAGCACCTGGTATTCGGCGGCGATGTCGGGCGAGTCGCAGCTTATCATAAAGAGCAGCATGGAGTTGCGCTCGATGTGGCGCAGGAAGCGGGTGCCCAGGCCCTTGCCCTCTGCCGCGCCCTCGATGATGCCGGGAATGTCGGCCATCACGAAGGATTTGTAGTCGCGGTAGGCCACCACGCCCAGGTTGGGCACCAGCGTGGTGAAGGCGTAATCGGCAATTTTGGGCTTGGCCGCGCTCACCACCGAGAGCAGGGTGCTCTTGCCCGCGTTGGGGAAGCCCACGAGGCCCACGTCGGCCAGCAGCTTTAGCTCCAGGATGACGGTGGCTTCCACGGCGGGCTCGCCGGGCTGGGCATACTCGGGCGCCTGGTTGATGGAATTCTTAAAATGGTCGTTGCCCCAGCCGCCGCGCCCGCCCGGCACCAAGACGGCCCGCTGCCCGTGCTCAGTGATTTCAAGCATTTTCTCGCCGGTTTCGGCATTGCGCGCAATGGTGCCGAGGGGCACTTGCAACACAATGTCTTCGCCCTGGGCACCGGTGCGCAGGTTCTCGCCCCCGCCCTCACCGTCTTTGGCGAAAACGTGCTTCTGGTATTGCAGGTGCAGCAGCGTCCAGAGCTGCGAGTTGCCTTCGAGGATGATGTGGCCGCCGCGACCGCCGTCGCCGCCGTCGGGGCCGCCGTTGGGCAGGCCCTTGGCCCGGAAGTAGTGGCGCGAGCCCGCGCCGCCTTTGCCCGAGCGGCAGATGAGTTTGACGTAGTCGATGAAGTTATTGGAAGCCACAGGGATTGGAATTGGATTGTAAAAGAACTGTCATCCTGAGCGCAGCGAAGGACCCTGTCACGGTAGGAATGACGGCAGAGCAAACGCCCTAAAGTCAGTTTATCTAACGTGATAAGGTCCTTCGCTGCGCTCAGGATGACAGCCGTATTAGAAACAGACGGTCTTATTGAAAGCGCAAATTTACGCTTTTACTTCTTTGGTGGCCTCAGCCGGCGTTTCGGGCGCGGTGGCTTTGTTTTGGTCGATGATGCCGCAAATCTGGGTGAAGATGCTTTCAATCGGGCCGATGCCGTTGAGGGCGTGGAATTTCTTCTGGGCGGCGTAGTAACCGGCTACTTGGGCGGTTTCGGTGTTGTACACCGTCACGCGGCGGCGGATTTTGCTCTCGTCCTGGTCGTCGGGACGGCCACTGGTTTTGCCGCGCTCCAGCAGGCGCTTCACCAGTTCTTCTTCCTGCACTTCGAGGGCAATCATGCAATTAATGCCGCTGTCGTGCTGGGCCATGAGTTGGTCGAGGCTTTCGGCCTGGGGCACGGTGCGGGGGAAGCCGTCGAAGATGAAGCCGCCGGCCGTGGCCTTGTGGGTTTGCAGAGCCGAATCAATCATGCCGATGACAACTTCATCGGGCACAAGCAGGCCTTCATCCATCAGCTTTTTGGCGCGCAAGCCCAGTTCGGTGCCCTGGGCAATCTGGGCGCGCAGCAGGTCGCCGGTGCTCAGGTGCACAAGGTTGTACTGGGCGATGAGTTTCTGGCTCTGGGTTCCTTTGCCGGCGCCGGGGGGGCCGAACAGCACGATATTCAACATGAACGGGAAGAGTTGCGCGATGGCAAGTGGTAAGGTGGGTTGAGCAAGTTAAGCAATCAAAGGCGGAATTGTTGCTATACGGCCACGTACACATCGGGTAGGTTGCGGCCCAGCCCGTCGTAGTCGAGGCCGTAGCCCACTACAAAATCATTGGGAATTTCTTTGGCCACGTAACGAATGCTCAGTTCGTGGCGCAGGCTTTCAGGCTTGAAAAACAGCGTGGCAATCTCTACCGACGCCGGGCCTTTGCTTTGCAGCGTGGGCAGCAAATGATGCATGGTGGTGCCGGTGTCCACGATGTCTTCGACGAGGATGATGTCGCGGCCCTGCACTTCTTCGCGCAGGCCCAGCACTTCCTGCACCACGCCGGTGCTGCCCGTGCCCTCGTAGGAGGCCACGCGGATGAACACAATCTCGCACTCGCCTTGGTAGTGCTTCAGCAAATCGGCGGCAAACATGAAGCCTCCCGTGAGCACCACCACAAACAGCGGCCGGCGCCCGGCGTAGTCGGCGCTCAGGCGGGCGGCCAGCCCAGTCACGGCCTCATCCAGTTGATTAGCCGACAGATACGGCCGAAATTCTTTGTTGTGGACGGTTACGTTGGCAAGGGCCATGCGGCGCGAAGGGGTGTGATGGGAGTACAAAGCTACGGCCGGATTGTCTGAACCGCAGATTTAACGGATGAAACGAATTGAACGGATTCGCTTCCATGTCCACGTTCCAAACGGGGGCTGTGCCAATAAAAAGGCCGTTGCTCGATGAGCAGCGGCCTTTTTGTTTTATAAAGCCAGGATGAACGGAATCCGTTCAATCCATTTCATCCGTTAAATCTGCGGTTCAGGCTACTTCACCAGTGCAGAAAAGATGAAGCGAGCTGCGGCCGGCGCGGCATCGGCGAAGGCGTAGCGCACGTGCGGACGGCTTACCAACTCGGCCCGGTCTTTTTCCAGTTGCACGGGGGCCATGCCCCGCTCGCCACCTTTCTCGGCAATGTGGGGCGCGATAACCAGCGACACGATGCTCATCAGCTTGATGAGGATGTTCATGCTTGGGCCGGAGGTGTCCTTAAAGGGGTCGCCCACGGTATCACCGGTCACGGAAGCTTTGTGGGCGTCGGAGCCTTTGAATTCCATCTTGCCGTTCACCATCACGCCCTTCTCAAAGGACTTTTTGGCGTTGTCCCAGGCGCCGCCGGCGTTGCTTTGGAACATGGCCATCAGCACACCGCTCACCGTCACGCCGGCCAGCAGGCCACCCAGCACTTTCGGGCCGAACAGGAAGCCGATGATGATGGGCGTGAGCAGGGCAATAGCGCCCGGCAGAATCATCTCGCGGATGGCGGCGGTGGTCGAAATGGCTACGCACTTCTCGTATTCCGGCCGGCCCGTGCCCTCCATAATGCCCGGAATTTCGCGGAACTGCCGGCGCACTTCCTGCACCATGCTCATGGCCGCGCGGCCCACGGCCGCAATAGCCAGGGCCGAGAAGATGAACGGAATCATGGCGCCCACGAACAGACCAGCCAGCACTTCGGCGTTCGAGATGTCAATGGTGTCGATATGGGCCGTGCCCATGAAAGCAGCAAACAGCGCCAACGAGGTAAGGGCAGCCGAGGCAATGGCGAAGCCCTTGCCGGTGGCAGCAGTGGTGTTGCCCACGGCGTCAAGAATGTCGGTGCGCTCGCGCACTTCCTTGGGCAATTCGCTCATTTCGGCGATACCACCAGCGTTATCGGCAATGGGGCCGAAGGCGTCGATGGCCAGTTGCATGGCGGTGGTCGCCATCATACCGGCGGCGGCAATGGCCACGCCGTAGAGGCCAGCAGCTTTGAAGCTAAGTACAATACCGGCCGCCAGCACCAGAATGGGCAGCACCGTCGACTCCATGCCCACGGCCAGGCCGCCGATGACGGTGGTGGCGTGGCCGGTGCTGCTTTGCTGCACGATGCTGAACACCGGGCGCTTGCCCATGGCGGTGTAATACTCGGTGATGATGCTCATCAGTGTGCCCACAATCAGGCCCACCACTACGGCATAGAACACGTGCATGGCGTCGAAGCTGATGCCGCGAATGGTGAAGGTGCCGGCCGGCAAAATCCAGTTGATGAGGCCATAAGCTCCCACGGCCGACACGATGACCGAAATGTAGTTGCCCAGGTTCAGCGCGCCCTGCACGTTGCCGCCTTCCTTCACCCGCACGCAGAGGATGCCGATGAGCGAGGCGATGATGCCCATGCCCGCAATGGCCATCGGCAGGAAGATGGGCGAGAGGCCGCCGAACTGGTCGCCCGTCACGGTTACTTCGCGGCCCAGCACCATGGTAGCGAGGATGGTGGCCACGTAGGAGCCGAACAAGTCGGCGCCCATGCCGGCCACGTCGCCCACGTTGTCGCCCACGTTATCGGCGATGGTGGCGGGGTTGCGGGGGTCGTCTTCGGGGATACCAGCTTCCACTTTACCCACGAGGTCGGCGCCTACGTCGGCCGCCTTGGTGTAGATGCCGCCGCCTACGCGGGCAAACAGGGCAATGCTTTCAGCCCCCAGCGAGAATCCGGTGAGGACTTCAAGTGCTTTTTCCATTTCGGTACCATTGGCCAGGCCGCTGGGCACGAACATCTTGTAGAACACAATAAACAGCGCGCCAAGGCCCAGCACGGCCAGGCCGGCCACGCCCATGCCCATCACCGAGCCGCCCGAAAACGACACGTTCAGGGCGCCGCTGAGGCTGGTTTTGGCGGCCTGTGCGGTGCGCACGTTGGCCTTGGTGGCAATTTTCATCCCGATGAAGCCGGCTAGGGCCGAGAACACCGCACCAATCACGAAGGCAATGACGATGACGGGGCTGGAGTTGCCGCTGGTGCTGCCCAGGTAGAACAGGAAGGCCCCGGCGATGAGGCCGAACAAGGCCAGCACCTTGTATTCAGCCTTGAGAAAGGCAATGGCGCCGTCGGCGATGTAGCCGGCAATGGTAGTCATGCGGGCGTCGCCGGCGTCTTGCCGGCCCACCCAACCGGCGCGCAGCCAAGTATAGAGCAAGGCAAAAATGCCCAACGCGGGCACTGCGTAAAGGTAATTCGTCATAAAAACGTGAAAGGGTGGGAAAAAGTGAGTTAAGCGGTTTTCGGCTCGCAAAATAGCGGAAATTGGAGCTAATCCAAGTTTCCAGCATTTGGCCGCCACTTGTTAGGCTTTTTCCTGCTTCTCCCCTATTCGTTTCTGCAGAATTACAAGCAGTTCGAGTTGCCTTCGGCCCACTAGGCCCGCATTGACTTATAGTTCGCGCATCAGCACTTGGTACAGCGCCAGCATGCTGTCGATATCGCGCTTGTCCACCAACTCATCGGGTGAGTGCACGTGGTCTTCGGGCGCCCCCACGAAGCACCAGTCCCAGGGCGCGGCGGCGTGCTGCAGCTCCTTGGCATCGGAGCCGCCACTTCCTTCTACTTCAAGTTGGTGCGGGATGCCCGAGGCGGCAGCAATGGCCCGGATGCGGTCGACGTAAGCGCGGCGCGGGATAAGCGAATCGCGCAGCGAAATGGCGCAGCCCTGGCCAGCATGCACGCCCTCGGTTATCCAGGTAATGTCGGAGATGAGTGCCTGGCGCACGCCGTAGGTTTCATAAATAAATTTGGCCAGGTAGGCCACCGAGCCGCCGCCGTGCTCTTCCCAGCACGAGAAGGCGATGATGCCGTGCTCCAGGGTTTCGCACAGGCGCAGGGCGTTCCAAACGCCGAGGCGGTTGTCGAGGTAGCAGCTTTGGACGGTGGTTTCGGTTTCGCGGAAGTCGCAGTAGAAGGTAAGCTCCGTGCCACGGTCGATGTCGCGGTGGAACGCGTAGCCCAATTCGCCCGTTTCCTCGTCTATGGTCAGCGTGCAGTCTATCTCTCCTTGCGAATCGTTCCCCACCAAGCGGTAGCCGGCCTCGGCCTGGGGCCCGCCGATGCGCACCAATTGCCGGCCGTAGCGCACGGTGAAGCCGATGCTGTCGAGGTGGGCAAACACGGCCGTGCGCGGCTCCCCAAACACCAGCAGGATGCAGTCCTGAAACCGTTCGTCGGCAATGATTTGGGGCTGGTGGCGCCAGGTGCCTTGGTGCTGACGCACGTAATCGAGCACGAAACGGGACAGCGGGGCTTCGTGGCCAGCCGGGGCCGCCACGCGGCAAAGCGAATGCAGCAGTTGCATAAGAAAAGGGAATTACGCCCAAAGCTAGGCCAAACTCCGTACTTTAGCAGGCCTGTTAGCTTTGGCCAATTTCTACCCGGGCCCCTCCCCGGGCCTGCCTTCGACTTTCCACTTATGTTGCGTTCGCTGTTTTGTATCTGTTGGGGCCTGCTCCTGCTGCCACACCTGGCCAGGGCCCAGAAGCCCGATACAACACGCACTCCTCCGCCGATTAAAACCGTGGAACTGGACACGGTGGGTGTACTTCCTTCGGCCGTGGACACCAAGGGCTGGCTGCTTCTCGACAAGGACATTCAGCTGGAGCTCGACGGGGCCGTGCGCAACATATACAACTTCAAGTATGACCGGGCTGAGAAGCAGTTCCGGTCGCTACGGCGGCGCTATCCCAACCACCCCATGCCCTATTTCCTGCTGGGCCTGAGCACGTGGTGGAAAATTATGCCCACCAACTTCCAGACGCAGCAGTACGATAAGACCTTCTTCGCCTACATGGACACGGCGGCCACCAAGGCCCAGAAGCTTTACGACGCCGACAACAACAACTACGAAGCCAGCTTCTTCCTCTCGGCCGCCTACGGATTCGATGCCCGCCTCCACGCCGAGCGCCACGACTGGCGCAAAGCCACGGTGGGCGCCCGCCGCGCCCTCAACTACTTAAAGAAAAGCCAGGAAGCCAATGGCCTGAGCCCGGAGTTTCAGTTCGGCCAAGCGTTGTTTAACTACTACGCCGTCTGGATTCCAGACAACTACCCACTGCTCAAGCCGGTACTGCTGTTTTTCCCGAAGGGCGACAAAAAACTGGGCCTGCAGCAGCTGCGCAGCGTGGCCGCCAATGGCTTCTACACCGGCACCGAAGCGCGGGTATTTCTCATGCGCATCCTGAAAAACGAGGAAAACAACGCCGAAGAAGCCATTCCGGTGGCGCGTTACCTGGCCACCACTTACCCCGATAACGGGTACTTTCAGCGCTTCTACGCCTTGCTGGCCTACGACCAGGGCGAATTTGCCGATTGCGAGCGGGTGAGCCGCGAAATTCTCGACAAGATTAATAAGGGCATGCCGGGCTACGAGGGCATCAGTGGGCGCTACGCCAGCTACTTCCTAGGCTACCTGATGCAGAACCGCTACCGCGACATGGCCAAGGCTAAGGACTATTACCAGCGGTGCATTGTGTTTTCGGAAAGCACAGGCGACACTTCTGGCGGTTTTTATTTGTTCGCCAACGTGAACCTGGCCCGCTTGGCCGCCAAGGAGAAGGACGTTGCCGCCGCCAAACGCTACTATGGCGTGGTGGCTGACAAAGCCGACCACAAATCGGAGCAGTACAAGGAAGCCAAAGCCTGGCTTAAAAAGAACGGAAAAGCATAAGATGGAACTCAGTGACCTTTTTCTGGCGCCGTTGTATTTGGCCATTCTTTACGGGCTGGCGTTTGCCGTGCGCCCGGCCGTCACAAACCAGTTCACCAAGCCTTTTTTCATTCCGGCGCTTACGCTCAAGTTCATTGGGGCCATTGCGCTGGGGTTGATTTACCAATTTTACTACTCTGGAGGTGATACATTCAATTACTACTGGCACGCTACTATCATTCATGATGCATTCAGTAAGTCGTTTTCGACGGGTATGGCACTAATGCTTGATGATGGTGGCAGCAACTTGCCTGCCATCGCACCTTACGTCGCTAAAATGTTTTGGCACCAGCCCAACTCCACCGAATATTTGGTGGCCCGTATTGCGGCCGCTCTGGGGTTTCTGTGCTTCAACAGCTACACGGCGATTGCGCTATTTTTTGCCACCATCAGCTTCAGCGGCGTTTGGGCCATGTTCGTCGCCTTCGCCAAGATTAGGCCGCAGGTTTACAAGCAGTTGGCTTGGACTATGTTTTACGTGCCATCCATGTTTTTCTGGGGCTCGGGCTTATTAAAGGACTCCCTGTGCCTAGGGGCTTTGGGCTGGCTATTCTACGCCATGTACCGCGGTATTATTCAGCGACAAGCGGTGCTCAAATGCCTCATTATAGGCACAATATCTATATATTCACTCTTATCTATTAAGGTGTATATTTTGCTTTGTTTCCTACCGGCGGCTTTGCTCTGGATATTCAACGAAACCAACGACCGCATCAAAAGCAAGGGGCTGCGGCTGGTGGCCCGCCCCTTGTTTCTGGGGCTAGGGGCAGCAGCTGCGTTTTACGCGGCTACCAATCTTACCAAGGGCGATGACAAATACGATGTGGACAAGATTGGGGAACGCAGCAAGATTACAGCCGACTACCTCTACCAACAAAGCATGCGGCAGGAAGGCTCGGGCTATTACCTGGGCGAACTCGACGGCAGCATCGGCAGCATGGTGAAGCTCGCGCCACAGGCCATCGGCACGGCCATTTACCGCCCTTTCCTCTGGGAAGCACACAACCCGGTAATGCTATTATCAGCTTTAGAAGCGGGCTTTTTCCTATTTTTTACGTTGCGCATTTTCTGGCGCACGGGCGTGCTCAAGACATTCGGCATAATTGGAAGAAATCCAATTTTGCTGCTTTGCTTTGTGTTTTCATTGGTGTTTGCCGCTTCGGTGGGTATTACAAGCTCCAACTTTGGTACGCTGGTGCGTTACAAAATCCCGATGATTCCCTTCTACCTCAGCGGGTTGTATATCCTTCAGAATATGGCAACGGGGCGGGCTTCCGGCGCGGCCGCAGTTAGCCGCCCGGCCGCGCGGTTACGGCCACAAGTAGCGGCGTAGGTATCACCTACCCTACTGTCTGTTATCGCAGGAAAGCCGTTTCTGTCCCTGCTATTGAAACAGCGCCAAAAAATTGGGGCTGTTGGCCACCACTGAGTAACGGGCTTCGATGGTGGCGCGTGCGGCCTGTCCTAGGCACTGACGCAAGCCAGCATCGGCTAGCAGCTTACGCAGGCTGGTTTCCCACTCGGCGGGCGTTGCGCACACAAAGCCGTTGTAGCCGTGCTGCACCACCTCGGTATTCATGCCCACGGGTGACACTAGCGCTGGCACACCCAAAGCCATGTACTGCAAGGCTTTAAAAGCGCATTTGCCTTTAGCCCAGGGGTCGTCCTCCAACGGCATCAGCCCCACATGGAAGCCCAGCAGGTCAGCAATTTCCGTTTCCTTGCGCCAGGGCATGAAAACCAGGGAGCGCAACGGAAATTGGGGGGGCTGGTTGGATATGACGCGAAACTCAAAATCAAGCCCTTCGGCTTCCAATTTGGCCAGCACGGACACCACTTGGTCGAGGTACTTGAGGGTGGAGTGCGTACCAGTCCAGCCAATGATGAGGCGGCCAGGCGCAGCTTGGTCGCGCACCTGGTTGTGCAGGTTCACCGTGTCGATGGTAGTGGGATTGACTACGGCCGCGGGGTTGAACTGCCGGGCGTAAGTGGCCAGGTAGGCGTTGCCGCAACTGTTCTTGTAAGCCCAGGCGCAGATGTCGGCCACTTTGTGGTGCCACTTCACCCCAGCGGCTATTTTGTTGGCTTCGGATGTGTTGGCCAGCCAAATGGCATCGTCAAAATCGTAAATAAATTTTTTACCTAGCAATTTACTAATCATCCACTCGAACACTGGCGGACCCACGGGGGCCGCCTCCCGGTGAATGAACACAAAGTCAAAGGATGGCACCGAAAACAGTAGCGCAAATCGGCGCAAAAAGCCCATCAGAATACCACTAGCCTTGCGGAAGGTATGTCCGGGCTTGTAAAGAATATTCCAGGTATCGACCGAAATAAATGGTGCCACTTCGTAGCTGTGTCCGGCCGCGGTCAGCACATCGAAATACTGCTCAAAGCGAAACCGCTGCGATGGTGCCCGGCCAATTGGATAGGGAACGATGAATAGAATGCGCATAGGATAGCGGGAATAAGCCAGCACCGCATTGAACCGGCAAGGATTGATTTAAGGCTAATCCGAACTGGCTGGGCTGGAGTAAAATTCCAGCACAGCCTCGATGACCCTTTGCTGGTCGGGTTCGGTTAGTTCGTAAAACAGAGGTAGGCGCACTAGCCTTTCGCCGTAGTGCTCGGCCCAGGGCAAGGCGCGGCCGTCATGTTTGGCGGCGTAGTAAGCGCTTCGGTGCAGCGGTAGGTAATGAAAAACTGCCCACACCTGCCGCGCTTTCAAGTAGGAGAGCAAGGCGGTGCGCTCGGCGAGGCTGCGGCACATGAGGTAGAACAGGTGGCCATTGTTGGTGGCATAGTCTGGCAGCACGGGCAAGCCGATTCCGTGCGCCACCAGCGGCGCCAGCGCGTGGTAGTAGCGTTGCCAAATGGCCCGGCGCACGCGCTGAATGTCGTCCATCTGCTCCAGCTGGGCCCACAAATAGGCGGCGATGATGTCGGAGGGCAAGAATGAGGACCCCACGTCCACCCAGCCGTACTTGTCCACTTCGCCCCGGTGAAAAGCCGAGCGGGTGGTCCCTTTTTCCCGGATGACTTCGGCCCGCGCGTCGTACCGGCCTTCATTGAGGACCAGCATGCCGCCCTCGCCGGAAATAATGTTCTTGGTTTCATGAAACGAGAACGTGGCTAGGCTGCCCAGGCTGCCCAGCGGCCGGCCCCGGTGGTAGCTGTCGATGGCGTGCGCGGCATCTTCTATCACCGCCAAGCCGTGTCGCGTGGCCACTTGCTGGATGGCGTCCATATCGCAGGCAATGCCTGCGTAGTGCACCGGCACAATAGCCCGGGTGCGCGGCGTCACGAGTTGCTCTAAATCGGCCGTGCTCATGTTAGGGTTGAGCGCGGTGCTGTCTGCAAAAACGATGGTGGCCCCGCGCAGCACGAAGGCATTGGCTGTGCTCACGAACGTGAACGAGGGCATGATTATCTCGTCGCCGGGCTGCACGTTCAGCAGCAAAGCCGCCATTTCGAGGGCGTCGGTGCACGAAGTGGTGAGGAGCACCTTGCGAAATCCCAGGCTCTCCTCAAAGAACCGGTGCACGCGCTGCGTGAACATGCCATCCCCGGAAATTTTGCCGGAACGTACCGCCTCCTCGATGTAGCGGGACTCCTTGCCGGAAAAATAAGGTTTGTTAAAAGGAATCAGGTCACTCATCGGGTCCGCAAAGATACGGCGCGCGGCAGCCTACTCGGGTTGTTGCCACAGATGAAACACGTGCTCGCGCCGAGCCAGCTGAAAACCGCAGTGCTCGTAAAAAAGCTGCGCCGCCCGGTTGGTTTCCTGCGTGACAACTTGGAGCAACGCCTGCCCCTGCCGACTGGCCTCTCGCTGGGCTACCTGCACCAGCCCTTGCCCAAGGCCTTGGTGCCGGGCTTCGGCGCTCACGGCCAGCAGTTCGATGCTGGCGTGCGCATTGCGCGTGCCGAGCGTGAGCAGCCCCAGCGTGGTGCCCTTCCGCACGGCTACCCAAGCCCCGCCGCCAGCCAGGGCCTGCCGCAGCCATTCCGCATACAGCAGGTTGCAAGCCTGGACCGAAATTCGGGCATCGCGCCGAAAGCGGGAATACTGACTACTTTGCAGGGCTAGTTGGTCGAGCGCGGCGGAGGGCTCGGTCATTAGCTGATATTCGATGCCAGACGCCTGCGGTGCTTGGTCAGACAATATTGCCTCCGGCAGAGGTTTATGATAAGTCAGCCGCACATCGGCCAGCCACGCCCCCGCGGCCTGCGCACCGGCGATGGCGGCTTCGGCGGCCGAATCAATTACCAAGTACAGCAAACGCAGCCCCCTGGCCTGGCTGTCGGCCACGGCTTCGGCCACCTGCCGCGGGCTCTGAGCGCCGACACGCCCTACGGGGTAGCCCAGCCACGCGCTGTCCCAAGCCAAAGACTCAACCACGGCTTTATCACTCATGGCCAGTTTGCTTACGGCAGCAATTGCTTGTAGGCCTCCTGCACGCGCGTAAGGCTGCGGTGGCGCACCGCCAGTTCGTGAATGCGGGCGCGGTAATCGGGCTGCTGCATCAGCGCCGCGAGGCGGGCCAGAGCCGCGGGTACGCTTCCGGGTTGCCTCAAGTCGAACACGGCGCCGCCGCGCTCGGCTTCAATGATGGCCGAGTCGTCGCCCACCCCAGGCGTGACTAGCACGGGCAGGCCGCTGGCCCAGTACTCCCCAATCTTAATGGCCGAGCAAAACAGCCGGCAAGGCGCGGGGCGGATAGGCGAAAAAGCAAAGTCGGACGCCGACAGGTAATGGGGCACTTCGGCGTGCGGGGCCTTGGTCACGAAGGCCTGGTCGGGCCCCAGGCCCACAGCTTGCAGCTTGCGCCGCACGTCGGCTTCGTTGTTAGGCGTGAGCACGATGAGCCGGAAGTCAGGGCCAAAATAGTCGGCAGCGGCGCGGAACAGGTCGAACGCCTCCTGGTCGTAGTAGATATCCCCAAATTTGCCCACGTAGATGCCCACCACGGCCGAGGCCGGATAGCCCAGGCGCTGGCGCACCCGCTGGGCCGCCGTTGCATCGAAGGCAAACGCCTGGGCGTCGACCGAGCACGGCACCGTCACGATGCGGCTGGCCGGCACGCCCTCGCGAATGAGCTGCTGCCGGTAGTTTTCGGCCACGGGCATCAGGCCCTTGGCGAGCTGCTTCTGGCGCTTTTCCCAGTGCCGCTGAAACAGGTAGCGCGGGTCATAGGCCCGCCACACGCCCGATTCCAGCATGTAGGCGGCGTGGGGCTCGAAAGATTCAACGTAGAATGGCAGCTTAGTTTTCTGCCACACCAGGTAAGCCAGGGCTCCCGCCGGAGCTCCCCTGGCCAGGATAAAATCGGGCTTGAACTCAGCCGCCTGCCGGATAAGCTCCTGCGGAAAACGGGTGAAGTCCTCAATCTTATTGAGAATCACGTTGCCCGAAGGCTTGGAACGCAGCGGCTCAAAGCTGATTTTGTCAGCCGAACTGCCCAAATCAAAATTTAACTCGGTCTTGGCATCGGGGCCGCGCTCGATGGTTACCAGGCGCACGGCGCTCACATCGGCCCGGTTCTGCAACACGCGCAGGTGCGGAAAAACGGTCGAAGTAGTCAAGCCGTCGTGTAGGCCCCAATAACTTAAAAACAAAATGCGCATAGCAACGATAAAAGAAAGTGGAAAGAAATAAGTCGTCGGCGGTGAGCCGGGGTTATGCGCGAAATTTTTTCAGGCCTTGCACCACCCCCTCGCCTAACAGGCATCGGGCCAGCAGCACAGCCGCGGTGCCCAGAGGCAAATAGGGCGCGGCCTTGCGGGCGTAGCCCCAGGCTTGGCCGCGGTGGCGGTCGGCGTAAGCGTGGATGGCGCACAGGTAGTACACCCGCCCCGTGAGCGTGCGCCGCTGCTCAGCCGTGAGGGCTACCCGCCGCAGCATCCACTCCAGGGCCAGTTCCAGGCGGCGAACCAGGGCCGAGTTGTCCGAACGCATGGAGCGTTGGTCGTGGTCGTTCATGGTGAGCGTCACGGCATCGACGAGGTAAATCCGGTCCTGCTGCGTGTTTTCCAACATGAACATCCAGTCTTCCACGGCGGCGTAGCGGCGGTCTTCCTCGAAAAGGTGCAGACTCGGGTTCTGGCGGCGGATGCAAATGTTGCAGGCCAGCGCATTGCCGTGCACGAAGGTATCGAGCCCATACCAGCCCTCGGCCAGGGCCGCCGTGTCGCTGGGGGCAATGACGCCGGCGCGGTCGAAATTGTACTTAGTGGCAATAAAATTGGGCTGTTTTAATTCCTGAATCTTGGCGTGCAGTGTAGCCAGGTGCTCGGAATGAAATCGGTCGTCCGAATCCAGAAACAGTACGTATTCGCCTGCGGCGCGGACGAAACCGTAGTTTCGGGCAGCGCCGCGCTCAGCATTTTCCTTGGGGTAGTAGCGCAGGCGAGGGTCGGCAGCGTAGCCTTGCACCACCTCGGCAGTGTTGTCCTTGCTGCCATCGTCCACCACTAGGATTTCCATGTGCGGGAAGGTTTGGCCCAGCACCGATTGCAAGGTCAGGCCGATAAGGTCGGCGCGATTGTATGTGGGGATTACAATGCTGAAAAAAGGAGCAGCCATGAAGTGGGTTGAAAAGTCAATCGGAGCCGGCATCGGGGTTAGTCCACTATCACGCCCATGCTGGCATACACTTGCTTGAAGCGTTCAATCCAGCGCAGCCAGTTGGCGTAGGTACAACGGGGGTCATTGGCATCGTCGAAAACGAATTTCAGGGCGGCGGGGTCAAAGTCGCGCGGGTAACCTTGCATGACGTCGAACCGCCCTTGCAGCCACGCCTGGTTGAGGTAGTGGTTGGCCGTGATGACGTCGAAGTCCACGTCCTTGAACATGTTAGTGGCCGACGAGGTGAACGAGGTTTGCGTCAGCTCCACTTCCGATTTGGCGAAGCGCGCGAGGTGCTGCCGCGTCCAGCGCAGAGCGCGGGCCAATTGGTGCACCTCATCGGCCTGCTTTTGGCCCGCCGACCACAAATTCAGCCAATAGTCTTTACGAAAAGCGGCCGAGGCTACGGAGTACAACCCGTAAAACGGCAGTTGGAAATAAATGCCCTCCTTGGCTAGCCCGAGCCGGTGCAACACTGAATGCAGCTTGAACCGATTGAGCAGCAGCGCGCGTAACCACCACCCCGGGCCGGCCGGCAACGTCAACGAGTATTCCTGTAAGCCATTGCTGCGCACGCCCATGTCGGCTTTGAACGTATTCATGTTCCCGCCCCAGTAAAACTTGGTCATCACCACTTGGCGCGCTTGCATGTAGTCGGCCAGTTCGGTAAGGTTGACCGGATGGGTCATCCAGATATCGTCTTCTAGCAAGCAAAAAATGGGCGTTGCGGCCTCAACTCCTGCAATCCAGAGTTGAGTAGGAATTAGGCGCAACGAAAACTTTGGTCCGCCAGCTGCATGAGCTTCCAGTTGCGCCACTTTGGCGTCATACAAATCGGAGCGCACAATGTGCACTTGCGGGTAGCGGCGCGTGATTTCGGCTAGGTACGCGGGGGGAGTACCATCGTCGAGTACCGTGATAGTAAAATTTCCGGTCACCTGCTCGTAAATGCTGCGCAGGCAACGGTCGAGATAATACGGCCGGTTGAAAGATTTGACGAGGATAGAAACGGCAGTCGACATGGTAATTATTTCGGCCTGACCGCGGCAGCCCCGGCAGGCAATGACAAACGAATAGCACAGCGCAGCTGCGCAAAATTAGCAAGGCCCGGCCGGGCTGTTCAAGGCCGTGGCGTCACAGCCAGAAACTTAGGAAAGAGTGGGGTAAACCCCCAACGTGACAGCTTAACCAGCAGCACTGTGGCTCCGATGAGAAACAGCGTGCGCAACGCAATACGTACCACGGGCAGCTTCAGCAGGTACAGCACGTGTAAGTCCACGGCAAACGTGGCGAGCAGGCTGCCCGCCCCAAATAGAAGTAGCGTCAGGTCGAGGTTATGGGTAGATACGCCAATGCCCAAACCGACAGCCCGGATGGCGAGAAGCAGCATGTTGGCGTACAGATAATACTTCTGCCGCTCCATGATGTTGTAAATTCCCGAAGTACCAAGCGATAGCAGCTTGAACAGCGAATAAAAGCCTAAATAGCCGGTGAAAACACCTGCCATTTCCCACTTAGCCCCAAACACGACCCGAAACAGCACATCGCCGTAAACCGTCACAATACTAAACGGTACTACTCCGATATACAACAGCTTATAATACAAGCTTAGCGTAATGCTGGGCAACCGCTCGGGGGTCTCCCGGTAAGTTTCCGTGGCCTTTTGCATGTATACTGGTACAATGGCCGCGCCCAGTACGTTGACTGGCATCTCCAGCAGGCTCATCGAAAACGAATAAAGCCCAACCGACGCAGCACCGAACACCGGCGCGAGCAGAAAAACAGGTAGCTGCGTTGATGCTACATAAACGTACCCCCCTGGCATGTAAATCAAAGGAAATTTCCGATACCTATAAGCTATCAGCCACAGCCTTCTCCAGGAGAATGTTCGCAATACGCTCTTGAACTCTTGCCGAATGCTGCCCAAGGCCAACATGATGGTGGCCGAAAGGCGATTAAAGAAATCCGCTAACAGCAACCCAACCACGTTGCCCTGTATTAGCAAGCCGTAGCCGACCGTAAAGCCCTTAGTTGCCATGTTAGTTGCAATTTCTACACCTACTCGCTTACCAAACTGCTTATCTCGCATGTACCACAAGCTGAGGCCACCGTTTATATTAAACATCAGCAACATTAGTGGCAGGGTATAAAACCAATTACCCAACCCTTCTACGTGCAACTGCTTCACTATCCAAGGCCCTGCAAATCCCAGCCCGATGGTTAGCATGATGCAGCTCGACAGCGTAACCAACAGCGTTAACTGAACCAGCGCCAGAAAATGCAGGCGCCGCCGCGGTAGTAGAAATGCTCCCGGATACGACAGCGTGGTCAGCAAATTGAGGTTACTGACCAGTGCGTTGTACACAGCAAATTGCCCATAGGCAATAGGCGAGTAAATTCGCGACACCACCGGCGTGAGCAGAATGCCAATTAGTGTACTCAGCGTTGAGCCGGACAGGGTAATGGCAAGGTTACGAGTAAACGAACCCTTTTGCTGAAGCGCACTTAAGTTATTTTTAACTACGCTGGTGAGTCGTTTAATCATAATTATTTCTTGGCCTGAGTTTATTGCTATCAACAGGCCATTTGCCCACCACCATTGCGCTCTGCGTTTTGCTTGGGGTAGTAGCGCAGGCACGGGTCGGCGGCGTAGCGCTACACCACTTCGGCGATATTGTCCTTACTGCCATCGTCCACCACTAGGATTTCCAGTTGCGGGTACGTTTGGCCCAGCACCGATTCCAGCGTCAGGCCGATGAGGTCGGCGCGGTTGTAGATGGGAGTAACAATGCTGAAAAACGTAGCAGCCATAAAGCGCAATAAGGTGAGTATCGGAGGAAGTGGGCCGCGCGGCGGCTATTCTACCACCACGCCCATGCTGGCGTACACTTGCTTGAAGTGTTCAATCCAGCGCAACCAGTTGGCGAATGTGCAGCGCGGGTCGGCGGCCCGGTCAAGCACCGGGCCTAGATACTCGGGGGTAAAGTCGCGGGGGTAGGCCTGCATCGCGTCGAACTCGCCGCGCAGCCATGCCTGGTTGAGGTAGTGGTTGAAGGCAAACACGTCGAACTCTACACCGGGAAAGCCATTGGTAGCCGATGTAATAAACGAGGTTTGGGTAATTTCCTGCTCGGTTTTAGCAAAACGCGATGGCCTTCGCTTAGTCCAGTTCAGCGCGCGGGCCAATTGGTGGACTTCATCGGCCCGCTGCTGCGTGGCCGGCCACAGATGCAGCCAGAACTCGCGGTCGAACAACGCCGAAGCCACCGAGTACAGCCCGTAGAACGGCAGTTGGTAGTAGATGCCCTCCGGCACCAGCCGCAGGCGGTGTAGAATGGAATGGGCTTTAAACTGGTTGAGCAGCACTAGACGTGTAAACCATTCCGGACCTTTGGGCAGGGCCGGGCGGTACTCCCGCAGGTCGGGGCCAGCCTCGGCCAGCTTGCCCTCGAAGCTACTGGGGTCGCCGCCCCAATACATCTTGGTAAGTACAATCTGACGCTCGCGCATATATGCAGTCGCTGCATCTAGGTCGAAGGGGCGCGTCACCCAAATATCGTCTTCCAGCATGCACACCACAGCTGAAGCCTGCTCTACTCCTTTGCGCCACAGCTTGGTCGGAATATTGCGCAGGCTAAAGGCCGGCCCGCCGGCCGCGTGCGCCTCAATCTGGGCTACTTTGGCTTCGTAAGCCTCTGACAACTCAATGCGAACGGCGGGGTAGCGGCGACGAATTTCGTCGAGATATGCTGGAGGAGTACCATCGTCCAACACCACCACTTCATATTCGCCTCTTAGGCATTCCTGAATGCTACGCAGACATCGGTCGAGGTAATAGGGCCGGTTAAATGATTTAACGAGAATGGTAACAGGCATCAGCAGAAGGAAACAATCGAACGAATACGGACAGCCTCAGCGCACGACTTTCTCCAGCAGGCCGGCAAAACTGCGGGCGTAGGCTGCGCGGGTATGGTGGGCCCGGCCGAAGGCGTACACGGCTTCGCACCGCGCGTGCAAGTCGGCATCAGGCAAGCTGGCCAGCTCGCGGATAGCCCGCACCAACTGAGGCACGATTTCCAGCGGCTCCTGGCTGCGAATAACGGTGCCGTGGGCCTCGGCTGAGCGCACGGCCGCCGACTCTGTCACGATTGGCACCAGCCCGAAGTGGGTAAGCTGGGCCACCGACCCTGCCCCGCCCTCTGTCGAGCTAGCATACACCGTTCCAACGCACTTATGGGCTAGTTCGGCAAACTTAGTGCTACTCACGTCGGTCCAGCCCTGGTAATGAATGTTGGAGTGCGTATCAAGTATCGGTTTCAGCCACTGCCAGAACTGCGGTTCACGCTCAGCATTACCGCAGATGTAGAGATGCAGTTCAGGCGTCTGCATAAAGGCCTCAACCGCCACATCTAGCCCTTTTAGCAGGTGGCCGTGGCTACCCAACCAGATAAAGTTCCGGCGAGCTACATCGTAGTTCTTGCGCCGGAATTCGGGCTCATATACAGCTGAAATATCAAGTAAATGCTTGTGCGGGCGCGAATCGAAGTTTTGCACCTGAAATGGCGCGCCAAAATAGGTCATGTAATCGGCAGTCTGGTCAGCAAAATTGGCTGGTATCTGCCGCTCGGGTGCCACGTAAATACCGTGGCGCTCATGAAATGACCAAATGCGGTTCAGTTCGGCACGGTTATGAAACAGCCAATGGTTGCCGGTGCAGTAATATATTTTGGTCAGATCGGAGCGGCGTTTCTCAACGCCTGCCATGCGGTCCTGCTCGTCAATTACCAGCTCATACTTGTCCCAATTGATGGGGGCGGCGCTGGGGTTGAAGGCATCATAAAAATCGACCACGTAGCCAGCCTCGTTGAGTTGCCGTACCATCTCTGCGGCTTCCCAGTACATGGTGTGCTCGTTGATGCGGGGAAATTTTTGCACGTCGCCCGCCACGTAATACGGAATGGAACGGTGCACGTAGCTGATGAGTGCCCGCTTGCTCGTCGGCCCGATACGTTCGGCCCCAATGTCGAGTATTTCGTTGCCATCGGGCCGAAATACTCTATCGGCCGA
This sequence comes from Hymenobacter properus, assembly GCF_015694735.1. Lineage (GTDB taxonomy): Bacteria > Bacteroidota > Bacteroidia > Cytophagales > Hymenobacteraceae > Hymenobacter > Hymenobacter properus. Next base: position 211,650 of record NZ_JADQDP010000004.1, read on the forward strand.
GGCGTGCAGCGCCTGCGCTATTCGAAACTGTAATCCGCGGATAGTGGGCATAGTAAAGCTTTGTTGAATTAAAAACCTGTTGGCTCAGTAATTACGCATGTTAAAAAACATAATTTTCCAACCCTAATCGCAGCAGTTTTAACAATAACAAGACTGCAGACAGCAAAAAAATACTCCGAGCTGCAATACGCAGAACAGGGAGCTTCAGCAGGTGAAGTATGTGCATATCTATCATGAATGTACAGACCAAACTACTCAGGCCGAACAACAGCATTGCCTCATTTACATCGCCCCTCATAATACCAATTGCAAGTCCAACTGCCCTAGCAGCCATCAGTATGATATTACCAATAAGCTGATAGCGCTGCCGTTTGAGGATTGTATAAATGTAACTAGTGGATTGAGATGTCAATTTAAAGACATAATAATACCCTAGATAGCCAGTAAATAACCCAGCTGTAATCCATTGTTTGCCAAATACGTAGCCAAAAAGCAAATCCCCAAAAATAGTAATAACGCCGAATGGGAACAGCCCTAAATACAGCATCTTATAATAAAGCGACAATGTAATCTCAGACAACCTTTCAGGGTTATTATTCTGAGTTTCAGATGCTTTCTGATAAAATACAGGAGCGATTGCAGAGCCTATAAGATTGATAGGCAATTCAAGCAGGCTAATTGAAAAAGAATAAAACCCAACAACTGCAGAGCCGAAGCCACGATTCAAGATAAAAATAGGAAATTGATATGACAACATGCTTATGTACCCACCTGTCATCATGTATAGTGGAAACTCTCGATACCACTTTGCTACCCGCCACAAGTTCTTAACTGATAGATTCCGCAATGCATTGCGGGCACTAAGTAGCTTACTCTCTCTAGATAATAAATATCCGAATAATTCTGAAATTTTATTTATAAAATCTCCTAAAAGTAATCCTACCAACTGGCCAGCTATGAAAAAGCCATAGGAAATAGTAAACCCCCTGCTGATAATCGATGTTGAGATAGATAATACAGTCTTTTTCTCAAATTTCTTATATCTTGTAAGCCAACTATTGAAAATCATATTAATACTGTATATAAACACCGAAACAGGTATTATATACAGCCAGTTTTTATTATTTTCAACATTTAGCCAAGCCGCAATCGGGTCTATAAACAATACCAAGACCCCTGTTGCCGACAAAAATGTGCATAGCGCAAGAATGAAACACATCTTCGCCAAAAGAAGAGCTACACCCTTGTATTTAGGTAAGGGAATAGCATTAGTATAAGCAAGCATTGATATAGCAACTATATTATTTATAACAGAGTTGAAAATTGATAACTGGCCGTATTCGACCGGTGAGTACAGCCTGGATATGATGGGAGTCGTAAGGAGTCCGATTGCCGTTACCAGCGTTGTGCCGGTGAAAGAAACAGCAAAATTTCGTGTAAAAGACCCTTCCTGCTTTATTTGAGCAAAAGTATTTTTAACAATATTTTTCATTAACAGATGTATTAGGTTTAGGCAGGCAGGTAAGCTTAATATGAAATAATTACGTGGTTCGACATAGTACGCTATAGACACTACACTGTATATCAATGAAGTATTGAGTCACACCAACAGTATTTTATATATTTATTATAATAGCTAGACTTGCCACCAAAATAGATATACTGCAATGCAAACTGCCAAACGATTAAAAGAATAAGTTAAACATATATCATACAGCCTGCAATACATCGCAAAGTATTATAAACACTTTCACTATGCTCTGATATCCATTCCTCCTCACTTCGGCAAGTACAGCAGATCGACTAAATTATTGCACAAGAAAATTATGCTTTTATCTAGCATTCCCTCAATAATAAACCTGATTAGTTGTACTGCCTTGCCTATAATAAAAAAGGGGCAAATCAATCGTATAAGAGGCACTTCCTTTGAGGGCTAGGAATAGAATAAAATTAAAATCGTAGTCCTCGTAAGCAGTAAAATAAAAATTATCAGGAGAAGGCCACTTAACATACGCGGCCAGTTCTTTTCGATATGCTACATGTCCTCCAGAAGCCTGGAAATCTCCTATTGAATAGTCTCCAAAATTGATTCCATATATTTTACGAGTCGAGAAAAGCTGATGCTCAAACATTGCTGCTTGTCTCTCTTTTAGTTTATCTGGAGTGTAAATACGCTGCATCAATTCAGACGTAACGAACTGTCGAATATACGGAAAGAACCCCCCTCTAAACTGAACAAAACCTATATTCAAATGATACAAATTATCATGTAACTTGAATAGCTTTTTAGTGAATTCTATTCTCTGCGGATGCGAAACATCGTCGGCGTCGTGCATTATGAGAATGGCGCCAGATGCTACATCAGCACCTAGCTGCCGAGCTCTTCCAGCATAAAGCTTTTGATTAGCAATTACAAGCTTGATTTCTAGATGAGCTTTAAACTCATCAACAAGAGTTTCTAATCCGCTTTTGGAAATATTGGTGGAAATGTCGTCAACAATAATCACTTCCTCTGGCTTGACTGTTTGCGTGGCTAGCGCAGCTAAAGCTTCACGCAAAAAGACAGGTTGATTGTAGTGAGGAATGATTACCGAAACCGTTGGCTCAACGAGGGGAGGAAGCAAAGGAATTTTGCCAATTTTATCCAAGCTTTGCTTGATTGCCACCGCTTCGCTCGGAAGGCCATCCGGCAATTGGCATGAATCAAGGAATAAGCTAAAATAAAATTGTCTTAATTTTGCAGAGCTATCAGCTATTTGGCTTTTATCGTATAGTGCATACAGGCTCATTACAAAACCCTTTGCCAATCCACCTACCTTCCTAATCATCTCAGACATATTTGTCTGTTAATAGCTAACAAACTTAGGTTTGCTTTGCAAGAAGTGTTGACACAAAAATTCAGGAGCATTCCCACCCTTTTTATTGGTGTTGCTCGTGCTGGTAGTTGACCTTGTGCCCCCCCCTTAGCAGGTAAGCATCTCGCTGGAACAAGGCGACATCTGCCCGCACCATATCCTGTACCAGGGCGGGCAGGTCGTGCCGGGGCTCCCAGCCCAATTTGGCCTTGCACTTGGCGGGGTCGCCAATGAGCAAGTCTACTTCAGTCGGGCGAAAGTAGGCCGGGTCGACACGACACACTACTTGCCCAGCGGGCACCTGAAACTCGGGGTTGGCGCAGGCTACTACACGGCCGATTTCCGCTACTCCTTCGCCTTCAAACGCCACTTCAATTCCCACTTCGGCAAAGGCCATGCGCACGAAGTCGCGTACGGTTGTCGTTACGCCAGTGGCAATGACAAAATCTTCCGGTGTGTCTTGCTGCAGAATCAGCCACATAGCTTCCACATAGTCCTTGGCGTGGCCCCAGTCGCGCTTGGCGTCGAGATTGCCTAGGGCGATATCATCACGCATGCCCAGCGCAATCTGCGCCACGCCGCGGGTAATTTTGCGGGTCACGAAGGTTTCGCCGCGCAACGGGCTTTCGTGGTTAAACAAGATGCCGTTGCAGGCATACATACCGTAGGCTTCGCGGTAGTTTACCGTAATCCAGAAACCGTACATCTTGGCCACGGCGTAGGGCGAGCGGGGGTAGAAGGGGGTCTTTTCCGACTGAGGCACTTCCTGCACCAGGCCGTAGAGCTCCGACGTGCTGGCTTGGTAAATGCGCGTCTTCTTAGTCAGGTTCAACAGCCGCACGGCTTCCAGAATGCGCAGCGTGCCAATGCCATCCACGTCGGCGACATACTCCGGCGAGTCGAAAGACACCTTTACGTGCGACATGGCCCCCAGATTGTAAATCTCATCCGGCTGCACTTCCTGAATAATGCGAATCAGGTTGGTAGAATCGGTCAGGTCGCCGTAATGGTTGGTCAAGCGCGGGTTTTTCTCGCCGCGGTCGCTTGCAATCAGATGGTCAATGCGGTCGGTATTGAACAATGACGAACGGCGTTTGATACCATGCACTTCGTAGCCTTTTCCAAGGAGAAGCTCGGCCAAATAAGCTCCGTCCTGGCCAGTAATTCCAGTGATAAGGGCTACTTTCATATCAGACGATGGGGTAAAATTTTTAATCCTGCAAACAAGTACAGGGCAAAAGGAATAGAAGAAAAAACTGGGGAAGTGGTTATATCACTTTTGTTATCGCATTGACATGAAGAGAAATATCTTCCCAAATCAACGCTCAACACCATGATAAACTCGCAATGCACCCCGAACGGGTCCAGATTCGCTGACTGGTTTACGGGACTTATTCACCAACGCTCTAACCACCCCGCACCAAGCCGCCGCACCATCCCTATTTGGGGTACGATGTGGCGCGGGCAGGCTAATTGATTGTGTACAGATGCGGCGTCTTCTACGCAACGCTTCTCCGCGAGCCTGGCGATGGCACAAACCAATCGACGGAGCAAAGGTAACTCAAAATGATGACTGGCAAGCAACTCATTTCGCCGGCCAACGCCCCTTCGCCCCGTTTATGGCATCACTCAACACCCAAATAATATTCTGATAATCAAGTTAATAATTGACAATCAGCACCCATGACGTGCTCACCCGGCAACCGGATAGTATGGCCCAGGTCTTGGCCCCGCCATCGCCGGGCTCCCCCGAAATTGCTTCCCAATACCTAAGCTTGTCGTCTGGCCTTTCTGGCGTAGCTGGGGTCTGGCGGCCTACTCGGCCGTCAGCGCCTTCGTGATTTGATTGGCTTTGAAGAGAAACTGAGTCGGATTGGCCGCGTTGTGCGCGGCCATAAACTTATCGGCCACCTCAAAAGCGACCGACAGGCGCGTGGCGTCGTCGAGAGCCGAACCGCCCGTGTAACCCGTGCTCATGCTACTATTGCCCTGGTATTGAGGCCGCTTGAGTACGTCGAATAGAATGCGCTTCAGGGGCCGCAAAGGCTTTTTCAACATGTCGAGCGGAACGCGCTGTTTCAGCACGTTTTTCAGGCTGCTGTAGCGTTTGTCGTAGTAGTAGCGAATGCGGTCGGCTTCTTCGTCGCTGGCCCGGCGTCCGTTCTTGCCGCTGTTCATCAGCCGGAAATTGCTTTGCGGGTTCTCCAAGCGTACGCTTATGATGGCTGTGCTCCAGGCCAGGTTTACGTTGAGGCTGGTGATGCGATAAGTAAACTCGGTGTCAACCTGAACGCTGCCCGTGTGCAGCAAGCCGGTCAGGGCCAGCGACTCGCGCCGGATAATCAGGGGCAGGCCAATCATCCATACCACCTCTTTCTGGTCGAGCCAGCGCCGGAAATTATCGGCCACGTCGTCGTACAGGCTCACGGTTTCCAGGTGTTCCAGATGAATCAGGCCGGTATTGCCCGTCAGCACGTCTACTTCCGGGTTGGCCAGCATGAATTGCTTGGCCTCGGCAATGGCCGGGTAGCAGAAAGCGTCGTCGTCGGTGATGAGCTTAAGCAGTACGCCCCGGGCCCGCATAAAGCCTTTGTTGAAGCCGTGGGCCTCGCCTTTGTCGCGCTCCGAAACGAATTGCTGAATTTTCCCGGCCTCAAACAAGGCCTGCAGGTATTCTTTGGTGCCGTCGCTGCTGCCTCCGTCGCACACCACAATCTCTTCGTCGGGCTGCCGGGCCGCAATCAGCCGCTCGGTCACCTGCCGGAGAAAAGGCAGCTTGTTGTAAGTTGTCAGAACGTAGGAAAGCGTGTACATAAGGGAAAAGGAGTTAGGAAAGGGGCCGCCGGAACAGTGCTGCCGTATCAGTAGCCCAGGCGGCGGGCATACTCCAGCATCTTCTCGCGCGGGCGCACCTTGATGGGCCGGGCGGGCACTCCTACGTACACCGTCCACGGCTCCGTGTCTTCCGTCACGAAAGAGCAGGCGCCTACCACGCTGCCCTCGCCCAACGTCACGTTGGGCATGATGACGACGTTGGTGCCCACTCCCGCGAAGCGCCCGCACCGGATGGTGCCAAAATCAACGGAGTCCCGAAACTCATCGGGCACCGTCACGCTGGTAAACCCGTCGCCCATAAACCGGTCGGAGCCGCAAATGAGCCGGCTGCCGGCGGCTATGGTCACGAAGTCTTCCACTATCAGCGTGCTCTGGGCCCCGCCGATGCAGGTGATGTAGGGCGAGAGGTGCACGTAGTCGCCGATTTGCGCGGCCGTGGTCAGGTACACCCCCGAATCGATGGCCACGTGGCGGCCCACGGTCACCAGATGCGGCCGGCGTATTTCAACATTGGCGCTGATGAACACGTCTTCACCGCAGCTTTTGAGCAGTGTCTGGTCATATTGGGCCGAACCGGAAATGGCTGCCATGGATAAAAAACGATTGGGTTGATAATGGCCGCAACGTGAGCAACAGCGCCGTTACTCGCATTGCGGCTAATGGCCAAGACTTTAGTACGGGAATACCGATTCGTAGTAAGCAATGGTATTGGCAATACCCTGCTCGAAGTCGGTAAATTCAAAGCTCGGAAATACCTGCCGGAAACGGGTATCGTCCATCACTTTCTTGGGCGCACCGTCGGGCTTGGTGTGGTCCCACACCACGCGGCCTTGGTAGTCGAACTTGCTCTGGATAATGTCCACCAGCTCCTTTACGCTGAGGCCATCGTTCTGGGCCACGTTGAGCGGAGTTTCCAGCCCGGAGCGGTCGGGCTGCTCCAGCACGGCGCGCACAATGCGGGCAAAGTCCGGGGCGTAGAGCCACTCGCGGATGGCTACGCCCGTGCCCCAGATGGGCAGCTCGGGCTGCGCAATTTTCTCAGCCTTCACGAACTTCGAAATCAGCGCATTGAGGGCGTGCGCCTTGTTCGGGTCGGTTGAGTCGTATGGCCCATACATGTTGGGCGTGAGCAGGTTGATGCTGCGGATGCCGTACTGCATCTGAAAGCACTCGGCAGTAGCCCACAGCAGGCGGCGGGTGGCGCCGTAGCTCAGCACCGAGCGGTGCAGGTGGCCGTCCCACCACTCGTCTTCGCGGAAGAGGTCGGCTTTGGCGGGGTAGGCGCAATTGGCAATCGGATTGATAACCAGGGCCTGCGGGCAGGCGGTGGCGATGGCCTCGTACATCCCCAGAATCATGCGCGAGTTATCGGCTACTACGGTGGCGGCCTTCTCGGTCACGTAATTCAGGCTGCCCACGTGGGCGGCGCAATTGACGATGTGCGTGGGCTGATGCACGCGCAGAAACGCGGTGACAGCATCGGCGTCGCGCAGGTCGAGACCGTCGCGGAGAGAACTCTCAATGACTTCAATCTGATGCTGGCGCAGCTCGTTGGCCACGTTGCGGCCGGCGAAGCCCTGGGCCCCAAACAATACAACTTTCATAAACGGCACAGGGGCTTACCAGCCTTGTTTGATGGTGCGAATGATGTAGTCCACCTGCTCGGCGGTGAGGTCGTCGTGCAGCGGCACGTGCACCTGTGTTTCGTCGAAGCGGCGCTGCTGCACCAAATCCATTCGTTTGCCGCCAAACAGGGTGTTGCGGTCAATGCCGTCGTGCACCACCGAGGATGCAATGCCGTGCGCCTTCAGGTGGCGCATAAAGGCAGGGCGGTTTTCGACGTGGAACCCGAACAGCCAGTTGGCGCTCTCTCGGTCGGACTGGTGCTCGAAATGCTTCAGGCCGGGCACGTTGGCCAGCCCCTGCTGGTACTGCGCCACCAGCTGCCGCCGGTGCGCCATGCGCTCCTCAAACCCGTTGAGGTTGGCCAGCCCGAGGGTGGCCGCGTAGTCCGACAGGTGGTACTTGTAGCCTACGTCGGTCAGGTCGTACACCCGCTCGCCGGTTTCCGATACCGGCGAGTTGGCCCGGTCAATGCCGAACCAGCGACGCCGAAAGACTTCGCGGGCTTTGGCCGGGTCGAGAGCGCACAGGGCGCCCCCGTCGCCGGTAGTCAGGTGCTTGATGGCCTGAAAGCTAAAGCAGGTATAATCGGAGATGGCGCCGATGGCTTGGCCCCGGTAGGTGGCGCCGATGGCGTGGGCCGCATCTTCGATGACCGCCAGGCCGTGGCGGGCCGCAATGGCCCGGATTTCGTCCATGTCGCACGGGTAGCCGCCCCAGTGCACGGCCATAATGGCCTTGGTGCGCGCCGTGATGCGGTGCTCGATGTCGGCGGGGTTGATGTTGCCGTTTTCGTAGTAAATGTCGGCAAAAACGGGTTTGGCCCCGGTTTGAACAATGGTTATTGCCGAAGCAATGAAGGTTTGGGCCGACAGGATAACTTCATCGCCGGCGCCTACCCCGGCCACTTCGAGGGCCAGGTGCAAGGCACTGGTCCCGCTGTTGAGCGCCGCCGGGTGCACCAGCCCAAACCGCTCGGCTAGCTGCTCCTCAAACGCTTTAACTTGCTTGCCTTCGCTGAGCATGGTGCTGGCCAGCACTTCGGCAACCCGCTGAGGCGCCGAGGGATGTACGAAGGTGGAAAACATTGAAATGGGCTTCTCGCCTGGCGCAAGAGGCGTGCTGGTGCTATCGGTCATGGTATTATCGTGAATGGGCAAAGATACCACGGCGAATTTGCCCTTAAGGGCCGGTCGGCGAATAACCCAGCAAAAAGCGCCCGGCCCGGCCGGGCAGCCGGACGCTTCGGCTGGCATTTCCGGCCCAGGCTAAAGGCCACGCCATCCCATTTCCTGCCCCGATTAAGCGGCGCGGGCTGGTCTTTGCTTCCTGCTGCGGAAGCGCTGCGCCTTGCGGGCCGGTCAAATGCTGACCGGCCCAACCGCTCGTTTTGCAGCGGCCGGCCGCCCCTTTCCGCTACGCGCTAGGCTACTGTGGCAAATGCCGAGTAGTTTTGCCAGGCGGCCCGGGCTGGCAGCAACGCTGCGCCCTGCCCGGGCCGGCCTTCTCCCCTATGACCAACCTCGTCATTCTCTCCTACGGGAGCCGAAACGAATACCGCCGGGCGGTGTTCGCGGTGCTAAGCTTCTTTAGCTACTACGAAGCCGACGAGCCCCTGCCGCCGGTGCGGGTGCTGTTGTTCACCGACCGCACCGACTACTTCTCGCAATACCTGGGGCACCTGCCGGTCGAGTACGTCATTCTCACGCCCGAGCAGCAAACCGAGATGATGGGAACCGTGGGTTACCGCCACCGCATCAAGGCAGTGGTGGTAGGCGACGTGCTGCGGCAGCACCCGACCAACAATCTGTTATTCTTCGACTCTGATACGTTCTTCACCCGCCACCCCGGCCCGCTGCTGGCCAGCATAAAGCCAGGCTTCAGCGTCATGCACACCGTGGAGTTTACCTTCGAGGACAATGCCCATATGGCGCTGCCCGGCAGCAAAACGGTGCGTGACTTCATCACCGCGCTCGAAGCACACCCCTTCCACACCTCCCGCGGCGAAGAACGGTTTGTAGGCACCCAGCAGTGCTGGAACTCCGGCGTGCTGGGCTTGGCACCGAGCGTGATACCCTACCTGCCCGACGTGTACCAGCTCATCGACTACCTATACGCGGCGTCGCACTGGCACATCATCGAGCAGATTGCCTTCTCGCTCATCCTGCAAACCCGCGATACCATCCTTCCGGCCGAAGACTACGTGTACCACTACTGGGAAGGCAGCAAGAAAATGGCCGCCGACGCCCTGCTCGCGCACACGTTCGACCACGGGTTTGTCAGCCTCCCGGCTCCGGCCCAACGAGCCAAGGTGCAACAGCTGGTGGCGCAGCTGCCAACGGCCATTCCGGCCTATCTGGCGGAACACCGCGAAATTGGCCTGAAGGAGCACGCCATCAACTCGTTCAATGCCGGGCAATACGCCGCCGGCTACCGCGCGGCTCTCGGCTATCTAATGAAGTGCCCTAATGACCGAAAATTCTGGCGAGATGTGCTTTATCATACCAAAAAGAAGTTTAAATAAAATTTGATGATTGTAGAAGTCTCCTCCGCACAACCGGATTCCACCCAGTTACCTGCTCCAAAAAAGATATTTAATTTTAATTTAGAATCACTTAGAGGTGTAGCCGCAATAGCCGTAGTATGGGGCCATTCTACTATTCAGAATGGCTGGATTGACCCTAATTACTATCCCAAAGGGGTTTGGTCTTTTGCTGGTCCCGGGCACCTGAGTGTACTTGTATTTTTTTTGCTATCTGGCTACGTCATCGGCATTGCCCACAAAAAGCCCCTCGGCGGCGAGGGTGGAAAAATTAGTACATATCTTAAAAAAAGATTTTTAAGAATATATCCTATCTACCTTGTATCGCTTTTGCTAGCGCTGATAGCCAGCAATTTTTTCACTGGCACAACCTATTCAGCCAAGATAATATTTAGCCATTTAATAATGGCGCAGGCATTTCTTTCTCCTACAATAATCGCCATTCCAACTGCTTGGTCACTGAACTACGAAGCCATTTTCTATCTTTTATTTATTCCAATTTCCTTCTACCGATTATCGCCAACACTGTTAATGGTTGTATCAATAGTGTTAGGCTGTTTATTCAGCTTGCTCCCACAAAACACTTACACTGAACTATTACCTAGTTACGGATTCGGGTTTGCTTTTTGGTTGGCGGGGTTATCATTAGCTAGGTACATGCCGAAAAGCCCGAGCACGACAGACTACTCACTAATGACTGGCTGCCTTTTGCTTTTTCTATCATTGGGCATGCTAGATGCGCCACTTGCCATTATGCACAAAATTGGCGTCTTGGTGTTTGGTCAAAAAATCTCTGATATTTTAAACTACCAAGGCGTTACTTTTCAAGACTTTGGCTATTTACCCTATTGCTCCGCTATCATTATGGCTTTTACTGACAAGCACTCCAAATATTTCAAATATGCGTTACTTATTTTATCACTGGTGCCTGCACTAACCTTTTATCACTACTATACTGAATCGAAGGTCAGAGATATTTCTTTCATTTTGTTTCCTACTATTTTTTATACCTCTTCCCTATGCTTTTTCTTTCTATCGAATCAACTCGCTCAATACTCACAGCGCTTCATCAAATCATTGATTTATACTGGCAGTCTATCTTACGGGATATATATAGTTCATTACCCTATTCTCTACTCTTTTGGTCACACTGCCCTATTCACTGGCAGCCCTTTAACATATATTATTCGGCTAGCCATTTTTCTTCTAATTGTGTGGGCAGGCTCCTTTATATTAGAAAAAAAGTTCCAGCCATGGATTAAGAAAATTAGCGACCCATTTCTTTCCTAAAACTATAGACTAGTAGGTGTTAACAATAGCTATTATGTTTGAGCATGGACTATTTGTTGACCGATGCGCAGCGGGCGAGTATTGCGCCGCTGCTACCGGGCCGGGAGGGGACGAAGAGCGGCCGTGGGCAGGACAACCGCCGGTTTGTGGAGGCCGTGCTCTGACTGCTGCGCAACGGCTGCCGCTGGCGGGCCTTGCCGGCGGCATGGGGCAACTTGCACTCGACGTATACGCGCTTGCAGCGCTGGACCTCCTCGGGTATGTGGGCCCGGGTGCTGGCCGCCGTGCAGGCATACGATGCGCTGCCCACCTTTTTGGTCGATTCGACCACGGTGCAGGCGCACCAGCACGCGAGCGGGGCCCGCAAAAAACGGGCCGCAAGCCCTCGGGCGCAGCCGCGGTGGCTTGACCACGAAGGTACATGCCGTGGCCGACGCCCGCGGCCAGTTCGTGCGCGGCGGCCTGACGGACGGCCAGCGCCACGCCGCAAGCCTTGCCGCTGCTCGACGGGCTGGCCCCGGCCTACCCCGTTGCCGACCGCGGTTATGATTCTGACCCGCTCGTGGCGGCCCTAGCCGCCCATGGCACCTGCGCCGTGATTCCGCCGCGGCGCAAGCGCCGCCACCCGCGGGCCTACGACCCGGTCCGCTACGCCCAGCGCCACCCCGTCGAGCGGCTCTTCAGCCGCCTGAAGCAGTTTCGCTGCGTGGCCACGCGCTACGATAAGTTAGACGCCCATTTTTTGGCCTTCATCCACCTGGGCGCGACCGTCCTCTGGTTGCGTCACTGTTAACAGCTCCTAGTATCCGGGGGGCTGAGTACCGGCTGGAAGGACTTGCTGTTTCGTATCGGCCGATAGCGCAGTACCGCCCCACACAGTTATGGCAATGGCCAGCACCGCCAGTATAGATTTCGTTGGCCCCAGCCTCAACAACTGCCGAGGCCTAAACTGCACAGCTATCAGGCTGATTAGCAGTAGGTGCAGGGGCAGCAGGAAGCGACACTCCACAGCTGTGGGAATGGCTACGCACACGGGCAGCATCGCGGCGAGTAATGCCCAACCGATATTATAGAGAAAGGCGCGGGGTTGAACTGCGGCGCGTTTGAGGGCCACTCGTTTGAGGGCCACTAAGGCGTAGCCGAGGCCTAAAGCCAGCACGACGTAGTTGAACAGTTGCACCAGCGTGGGGCCACCTTTAGCCACCTTCATCGGATAGGGCGTGGCATACCAGAGGTCGAGCCCGTTGAAAGTATGGTGCAGGTAATGGCCAATACCCTCCAATGGGTGCCGCAGGTAATAGCCCAACAGTGCCTGGTAACTTTCAAAATAACCCTTTGCCTGGGCGGCCAATAACTGAGTTCCGGCGCGGTCGGCGTATAGTACCCCGCCGTAATGGCTGGGGTCGATGCTGGAATCGTAGCGTTGGAAAGCCGTGCCCCAGTTAAGCTGCTTGAGGTAAAAGGACATGTGCCCATTGTCGGTGGCCAGCACCAAGGGCGAAAGATGGCCGAAATGCCGATAATTGATGAGAACCTGAGGAAACAGCAATAGCGCTGCCCCAGCCACCAATGCCAGCAGTGACAACGCAGTACCACCTACCCCGGTCTTCGGGCCAACGCCGGCGACAAAGCGCCGCTGCTGCCACCAGAACCAGCCAAGGGCACCGGGCAGGCTGGCCAAGTAAATGGGGCGCATGTTCAAAGCCATTGCCAGCAGCAGACCGCCTACACCAGCCCACCGCCAGCCAGGCTGCGCCAGCGCGATGAGTGCCAGCAGCAGGGCCGTGAAAGCCGGAAAATCCTGGATGCAAAAGTTGAAGTAGTCGCCCCACAGCACAAAGCTCAGGCCTACCAGCAACAGCCACTGTTTGGCCATCAGGGCGTGCCCGGTAACGCACTTCCAGAACGCTGGCAAAGTGAAACCAAACAGCAGCGCGGCCCACAACACACCGATGAACTGCGACCCATGAAGTGGTGCCCAGCCCATCACCATGCACACGGCTCGCACCGGCACTATCAGCAGTGGCCCAATGTAACCCCGCAGGTTGGCATCATAGTTTAGAATCGAGAAATCCTTCTTGTTGATAAAAAAGCGCGAAACCAATTGCCAATATTGCTCTGCATCCCAGGGCAATACGCTATAGCCGCTGAGCGGCAGATACACAGCGTACAGCGCCAATACCAGCAGCACGCAACGCAGCACCGGCCAAGGCTGGTGCAAAGACCAGGAGTGGCGGATGGGCGCCAAAGTTTCCCGGGATGAATCGGTTGTCGAAGAAACCACGGTGGAGAGTTAAGTAGCAGAAAAGGTGTGCAAATGAAGTAAATCAATTCGCGGATTCGGAACCTGACCGGTGCGCGCCGAAAAGCCGGTAGACGACAAATCCGACAATGACCAATGCGACTGCTTGCCCTAGCAGGTATTCATTGCTAATCCAAGGGCCTTGATTCATGAAATATACCTGAAAAGGCCAGTGCAGCATAATACCGGTATGGACGAAGGAGAAGGAAGGAAACCGGTCGTTCGACTGCCCAAACGTGGGGTCGAACCAGTTGAATGGGAGCCATAACTTGGAAACAAGGAGCAGCAACGCGGCCGTCCAGACGATGGCGGCACGGCGTAGGGGCAGCGCATCGGCCACCACTGCGGTAACCAAGGCCAACAGCGGCAGTACATTGGCCAACTGCCGGGTTTCGCTGTTAATGCTCTGCACCATCACCACCATCAACATTAGGCCGAGGCCAAGGCCCAGCCGCTGCAAAGCAGCCAATACCCGCGGCCAGAACAAAATCATCAGCAGCAATGACAAACCATAATACACTCCATGCGCTACTAGAAATTGCAGCGGCCGCTGCAGCACGGCGAAGGTGGTATTAATCAGAAAGGTTTTAAAAGGAAGGTACGGGCGGGAGGGGTCGCCCAATCCGCGCGTCAGGGCCACGTAGGCAGCAAATAGCCCAAGTACGTATAACCACTCAATCCGCGGGCGCAGCAGTCGCTTTATTAGTCCCCACATATCGGCCCAGCCGGGCAGCACACGACGGGCCAGCGTCAGTTGGGTGTAGTACAGGTATAGCGCCGTGAGGGCGATGCTAACCGGCAACAGGGGATGCACATCAGGCGTCATCCGGGGCGGTACCGGAACATGGCGTACGTAGAGCACACCAATGAAGAGCAAGCTGAAAGCTCCGGCGATGCCCACGGCCCACAGCTGACTCAAAAGCGGATTTTGGGTGCGGGGCAGCGGTTCCTCTCGCGGAATGAAGAGCAGCAGCGCATTATAGAACAAAGCCGTTGGCCAGATGGCCAGTGAAATCAATGCGTTCAGCCACAGCCCCAGGGTCTTGCCCCGCAGATAAAGCAGCAAACTTATTAGTCCGACGGTGGTGCTCAGCCGGTCGGTGGTGAAGGGTATGTAGAGGTCGTATTTGGCAAAAGCGAAATTGACCATGAGCGCCAGGTACCCCACCCACTCGGCAGCTAGCGAAAAGCGCATTTGCACCGCAATGCGGTGCCAGGCATACACAATGATGGCGCCTAGCAGCAGGTTGAAGCCCTGCATCCACAGAATCAGATTCTGGTCTAGGAACGGAATATTAAAAGTTTTGAAAAAGCCGTATAATAAGGCAAAAGGCAGAATGCGCTGTATCGTGTAGCTGTTGATACCCACATCGAATAATTGATGCGGAAATCCAGTAGCAACGGGTTTGTAATATGTATCGCCCTCCCATGCAAAGCCGTGGTGCAACGGAATAATATCGGGGAAGATGAAGTACCACACCGATAGCACCGTCGAAAACAGCAAAAAGACCCACATCGGCGACCGATAGATTTTATCGACTAATGATTCATTCTCCGGCGGGGCTACGGTATGATTTGGAAGCATGGAGCGGTTTTCAGATTTGCTTATCAGAGGGTGGACAGGCGCGGGGGCTAATCAGACAGCGCGCGGCGCCGGACTAACCGGCGCCGCGGCCGGCTCATGCAGTTGTTTCACCACATACAGAGGGCGCTGCCGAGCGGCGTCAAGCCCACGCCACACGTATTCGCCGATAACTCCCAGCGCTACCATTTGGAAGGCAGAGACGAAGAGCAGCACCACCATCAGGGTGGTCCAGCCAGCGGGTTCGGCCGGACTCACTATCTTAAGCAAGATGATATAGAGTCCGTAGATGAGCGCTACGGCGCCCAGCCCCAGGCCGACGGCTGAAATGGCCCGCACCGGGAAATAGGAGAAGGCCAGTAGCGAATCGATGAGCAGCTTGATTTTTTTAGATAGCGTCCACCGAGACTTGCCAATCTCACGCTTGCGGCGCACGTACGGGATGTTCACGTATGGGAACCCCAGCCATACCATCAGGTAAAATACATTGGAGTTGCGTTCGCGCAGCGCCACCACCTCTTCGCTCACGATGCGGTCGAAGAACACGAAATCGAAGCCTCCGTCCGGAATGTTTTTCAGGGCCAAGCGCTTCATCAGCCAATGAAATGTTTGTGCAAACCAGCGTGAAGGGCCCGTTTCTTCGCGGTCCTGGCGGTTGCCAATGACGAGCTTAAAGCCTTGTTTCCAGTACTTGTACATCTGCACCATCAACTCCGGCGGGTCTTGCATATCGGCGGTAATGACGGCCAGGCAGTCGCCGGTGGCATGGGCCATACCGGCCACGATGGCGTTGTAGGAGCCCACGTTGGCAGCTAGGTCTACGATGCGGATTTTGCCGGGATAGGTGGCCTGCGCGCGCTGCAAGGCCCCAAGGGTATCGTCGCCGGAGCCATCGTTCACAAAGACGTACTCAAAGCTCACTTCCGGCGGAAAGTTGGCCTCATTGGCCACGAGTTCGCGCGCCGTGACGGGAATATTGTCTTCGTTGAAGTAGCAGGGTATTACAACCGAAAGCTTGGGCATGGGGAAGGGCATTTGGAAATTGCCACCAGAGCAGAAGACCTCTGTGGCTAAGCGGCTCCCCTACTAGGGGAGCCGCATGAAAGCCTACTGCTGCGGAAATTGGCGAATGGCCGCCGCAACAGTAGCCACATGCTCCTCGGTCATGCCGGGCCACATGGGCAAGCTTAAGCAAGTAGCGGCTAGTTCTTCGGCAATGGGGAAGGCGCCTGCCGGCAGTCGCATGTCGGCGTAGGCTTGCTGCAGGTGGGGCGGCACCGGGTAGTGAATGAGCGTGCCAATGCCCTGAGCCGTGAGGTGCTGCTGCAGCGCGGCGCGGTGCTGGGTATGTACCACATAAAGGTGGTAAACGTGGGTAGCACCAGGAGCTACCACCGGCAGGCGCAGGCCCTCGATGCCGGCCAGATGCTGGTCGTACCAAGCGGCTACCTGCTGGCGCTGACGCGTCCATTCGGGCAGGTAATCCAGCTTCACGCGGAGAACGGCAGCCTGCAATTCATCGAGGCGCGAGTTATAGCCCACCACTTCGTTGTAGTATTTCTGCTGCGAGCCGTAGTTGCGCAGCACGCGCACTTTCTGGGCCAGGTCAGCGTCGTTGGTGGTCACGGCACCAGCATCGCCCAGCGCACCCAGGTTTTTGCCGGGGTAAAAGCTCGTGCCGTTCACCGCGCCGAAGCTGCCGGTCAGTCCGCCGTCAAACGCCGCACCCTGCGATTGGGCGTTGTCTTCTACCACGTGCAGGTTGTGCTGCTTGGCCAGGGCCATGATTTCTGTCATGCGGCAGGCTTGACCGTAGAGGTGCACCGGCATGATGGCGCGGGTGCGGGGCGTGATGGCGGCCGCAATGCGCTCAGGGTCGAGGTTGCTAGTGGCGGGGTCGGGCTCCACGGGTACGGGGGTTCCGCCCACCTGCGTTACGGCCAGCCAAGTGGCGATGTAAGTATTGGAAGGCACGATGACTTCATCACCCGGGCCTATTTCCAATACGCGCAAAGCCAGAACCAACGCATCAAGGCCATTGGCCACGCCCACGGTATGATTCACTTGATTAAAGTCCGAGTAGGCTTGCTCGAATTTCTGCACTTCCTCGCCTAGTACATACCAGTACGAATCGTACACACGCCCAATGGCGGCCATAATTTCCTCGCGCGCCGGCACGTGCTGGGGCTGGAAAGACAAAAAGGAAACACTCATACAACTAGAAAAAATATCAAGAGAAATGACAAGCCAAAACGTGACTTGTGGCCCCCAAACGGAAACCCAATTTTTCGCAAGTCCTAAACACAGCCCGATTGGTGGCCTGTGTGGTCATCAGCACTTGCCCAAAGCCCAGTTCTTGGGCCCGGCGCACTGTTTCGGCGACTAATCGCAAATGCCACCCGCGATTGAGCGGCCCCACGGCCGTGAGCAACACCCGCGAAAAGCCCATGCCCAGCGCCTCCGCATCGCCCTGCAGGTCGCCAATAGCCAGGAAGGAATCGACGGGCAGGCTTGGTTCAGCAGGCACCAGCACGGCATCGGCGAAGCTGCCGCTCACGGCCGCTTCGGCGTAGCGCGCCAAAAAGGCATCGCCCTGCTCCGGACCAAACCACGGGTCGGCATGGAATCGGTCGTAGGGATTGCGGGCCGTAGCCGAAATCCGGCCGATGTGCGCTGCCTCATCCGGCCGGGCCAGGCGCACTAGCGAGGGCGGCGGCAAGGTGGCCGCGTTCGTTGGACAGTGCAGGTTCAGCCGGGTTTCCACCAGCCGCCAGCCGCCCCCGGTCAGCGCCTGCAAAAGGGCGATGTCCTCGGCCGGCACCACGCTGAAGGCGTAGAAGGGCCCGCGGGCGGCCAATTGCTCGCGCAGGGCAGTGGCGCTGGCCACTAAATCGGCCGGCGGCGCGTTTTCCGCAAACAGCCCCGTGAAGAGGCGGTAGGTGGGCGTGCCAAAATATTCGGAGTCCCAAGCCAATTGCTGCACCAGCCATTGTCCGGTTCCGGTCGTCATGGGCAGCACTTCCGCGTGGGGTTCGGCAGCAAAGCGCCGTGCGGCGCCTGTGCCAAACCGTTGCTGCTGCGGCTCCCGCGGCAGTTCGCGCAGGAAATGGTAGGGCGAGTGCAGCGCCAGCATTTCCGCCCGCTCAGCGAGCAGGGTTTCGTCAATGCCGGTTGGCGCAGAATTTATTGCTGGGCCTTCCATACCGTTTGAAACTGCTCATACTGGCGGATATAGTCGGCCTCATCGTAAGCGGCCGAAGCCATCACCAATTGCACCGCCGAGTGTGAGTACTGCATCGTGTGCCAGGCATGGGGCGGTACATACAGGCCGACGTTGGGGTCTTCGAGCCGGAAAGTTTGGATAGTGCCATCGGCCATCTCGGTAGTCACCGTGATGCGCCCGGACACGGCCACCAGCACTTGTTGCGTTTGGTGGTGGGCGTGGCGGCCCCGCACAATGCTTTCAGGGGTGTAGTAAGTCCAGAAAATGCGCTGTACATCAAAAGGAATTAGCTTTTGCTGTTCCGTAACCGAGATATAACCGATTTCGGGCGCCCCTAACTTCGGAAATTCAATCAGGTAAGGAGAGGGAAATTTGCTCATAAACCGATACTATTTAACGTGCTCCTTGAAGTACTCCAGTGTGCGGCGCAAGCCTTCGGCACGGTCTACTTTGGGCTCCCAGCCCAGAATTTCCTTGGCTTTGGTAATATCAGGCCGACGCTTCATGGGGTCGTTTTCGGGCAGCGCCTGGTAGGTTGGTTTGAACTCGACACCAGTGAGGCGGGCAATTTCTTCGCCAAACTCCTTAATGGTTATTTCCGACGGGTTGCCGATGTTCACAGGCAAGTGGTAATCACTAAGCAGCAAGCGGTAAATGCCTTCCACGAGGTCATCCACGTAGCAGAACGAGCGGGTCTGCGAGCCGTCGCCGAATACCGTGAGGTTCTCGCCGCGCAGGGCCTGCGAGAGGAACGCTGGCAGCACGCGGCCGTCGTCGAGGCGCATGCGCGGGCCGTAGGTGTTGAAGATGCGGATGATGCGCGTTTCGAGGCCGTGGTGGTTATGGTAGGCCATGGTTATGGCCTCCTGGAAACGCTTGGCTTCGTCGTAGCAACCGCGCGGGCCCACGGGGTTCACGTTGCCAAAGTACTCTTCTACCTGCGGGTGAATCTCCGGGTCGCCGTACACTTCCGAGGTGCTGGCAATCAGCATGCGGGCGCCCTTCACGCGAGCCAGTCCCAGCAGGTTGTGCGTGCCGAGCGAGCCCACTTTCAGGGTTTGAATCGGAATTTTGAGGTAGTCAATCGGCGAGGCTGGCGAGGCGAAATGCAGGATGTAGTCCAGCTTGCCGGGCACAAACACGAACTTGCTCACGTCGGCTTGGTGGAACTCAAAATCAGGCCGGCCAAACAGGTGCTCAATGTTCTGGAGCGAACCCGTAATCAGGTTGTCCATGGCCACTACGTGATAGCCTTCCTTTAGGAACCGGTCGCAGAGGTGCGAGCCCAGAAACCCGGCGCCGCCGGTGATGAGGACACGTTTTTTATCTTCAGCCATAAGTATTCGTCATCCTAAGCGCAGCGAAGGACCTTATCACGTCCGCGCCGTTCGTTTTAATAGTGTTCCTGAAAGGTGCAGCCGTGATAAGGTCCTTCGCTGCGCTCGGGATGACAGTTGTTGTAATGTTTAAGCTTACACCGGTTCCGGGTGGTCGGTTTTCACCCCAATGCAGTGATAGGCAAAGCCCAACTCTTTTAATTCGCTGGCTTCGTAGATGTTGCGACCATCGAAAATCACTTTCTGCTTCATCAGGCGGGCTACCACTTCGAAATTGGGCGAGCGGAAGTCGGGCCATTCCGTCACAACCAGCAGCGCGTCGGCGTCAATGAGAGCGGCAAATTCGTCTTTGGCGTAGGTAATGCGGTCGCCTAGCATGTGCTCGGCTTCTTTCATGGCCACGGGGTCGTAGGCCGTCACGGTGCAGCCAGCAGCTAGCAACTTCTCGATGATGACCAGCGAGGGCGCCTCGCGCATATCGTCGGTTTTGGGCTTGAAAGATAGGCCCCACACGGCGATTCTCAGGCCACGCAGGTCGCCGCCGAAGTGCTTGCTCACTTTATTGAACAACACCGATTTCTGGCTGTCGTTTACGCTTTCCACGGCTTTGAGCACCTGCATCTGGTAACCGTTTTCGGCGGCGGTTTTGATAAGGGCCTTTACGTCTTTGGGGAAGCAAGAGCCGCCGTAGCCGATGCCGGGGTAAATGAACTTGGTGCCAATGCGGGCGTCGGAGCCAATACCCTGGCGCACCTTGTTCACGTCGGCGCCCATGATTTCGCACAGGTTGGCCACGTCATTCATGAAGCTGATTTTGGTGGCCAGCATAGAGTTGGCGGCGTATTTCGTCATCTCCGCCGACGGAATGTCCATGAAGATGATGGGGTGGCCGTTGAGCAGGAAGGGCTTGTAGAGGCGGCGCATCACGTCCTCGGCGCGCTCTGACGACACGCCAACTACAATGCGGTCGGGCTTGAGGAAGTCGTCGATGGCAGCACCTTCTTTGAGGAACTCGGGGTTGGACGCCACGTCGAACTCAATGTCAACGCCGCGCTTGGCAAGGGCCTGCTCGATTTCGGCGCGCACTTTGGCAGCCGTGCCCACGGGCACCGTGCTCTTGGTCACGATGACGCCGTAGCTGTTCATGTTTTCGCCAATACCGCGGGCCACGGCCAGCACATATTTCAGGTCGGCCGAGCCGTCTTCGCCAGGGGGCGTGCCCACAGCAATGAAGGCCACGTCGCAATCCTTGATGGCTTCGCCGAGGTTGGTGGAGAAGTGCAGGCGGCCTTTCTCCACGTTGCGCGTTACCATTTCTTCAAGGCCCGGCTCATAAATCGGCAAGATGCCCTGGTGCAGGTTGTCGATTTTTTTCTGGTCGATGTCGATGCATGTCACGTCAATGCCAACCTCGGCAAAGCACGTGCCCGTCACCAAGCCCACGTAACCAGTGCCTACAATTGCGATTTTCATATTTTTTGGAAATGTTAACCTCTGGTCTTAGCCGGTTTGGTGCAAGATGAATTACTGGCAAATTTAGGTAATCATCGGTGACCGACCGGTAGCGCGCCGGCAAACAATCTATACAACGCCTAGACGCGCCCGCCCGGCTGCTCAATTCCAGCGCGCTCAGGAGCGACACGCCCCTACCGACCAACTATCACAAAATCAATTACATATTGTCGAACCATTTCCCGTTCCGCTTTGCTATGCCCCTCGAATTGGTAAGGCGTATACTTCATAAAATAGGGTGTGGCGGCAACTACCCGCCCGGTATGCAACGCCACAGGCCGGTAACAGGTCAGGGGGTAGAGGTAGGCAAAGTTTACCAATCGGTAGCGGGGTGTGGGCCGGGTGGGCTGGTTGCGAATGGCCGGGCCGAACAGTCGGTAGGTCAGCACATTCTGCTCACAAGCATTGGTTTGAATGGCAGCGATTTGGCGAACGTCTAGAATTCCGTGCCGGTAAACAAAATCGCAGGGATAATCGACTTGGCGGTAGGCACGCACGAAATCGGCAAAGCTGACAGCGGCCACGCCGAGACCAACGCCCACCATGCATCGGGCCAGCAGCGGCCGGGCGGCCGTGGCTTGCAGCGCCACCAGCGCCCCCAACACCACAAATGGGGCAAAAAAGTGGAGAATGCGCCCGTAAAAAACCAACTGGTGCCCTAGCGCAACCAAGCAGGCATAGCCCAGCCATGTCGCAAATGCCCCCACTACTAACGTCCGCACCTCGATGGAAGCCGCCGAAGTGCGGTCAGCCGAGGAAAAAAAAGCCGGCAGGACCCGCCCGCACATTAGCAGCCCGGCGCCAAACAGCAGCAGCAGACCCGCGCCCAACCACTTTTCGACCTCCCAATAGTATTGGCCAATGAAGCTAAAGCCCTCCGCAAAGCTGCCTTGCAAAATAGTGCCGGCAATGTAGCGGCTGCTGGCAAAATAGGAAGTGCCTGCGGCCCGGGCGGTGAGCTCCAGAAAAGCCAGCACGCCCAGCAAGCCCAGCAACTGCCCAAATACGGCCCCCAAATGGCGGGGTTGCGCCGGTCTAGCTTGCTGACCAAATGGCCGCGTTGCGCCCACCATTAACAGCAGCGCCGGCCCCATGAAATAGCCCGGGTACACAGCGTAGCTAATGCTGGCCAACACCCCTACCAACACGTAGCGGCGTAGCCGACCGTTTTGGGGAGTTACTAGCAGCAGCCACAGCGCCCACAGGAAGAAGAACAGGGCATGGTCATAGGGCAGCAGGTGACGCAGGTACACATTGGTATTGACCAGGCTGGAATACAAAGCCACGCCAAGCAAGGCCAGCCCCACACCGAGAAACCGCCGATAAATCTTGTACAGCAGCAGGGCATTTAGGCTAATGACCAGTACGTTGAATGCCTGCGGTACTTGGAGCGACGGCGGCGCGTTGGGATTCAGCCCAAAACCGAGCAGTAACGCGGCCTGCCCCAGCCCGGGGATGACGCGCCAGAGGCCGTCGCCGGGTCGGGCGCCCATCGAATGAATGGCTTGCAGGAACGCCAGGCCGTGCCCGGCGCACAGCTCGCGCAGGCCCAGCATGGCCGTGATGTAGCGGCGCTCGTCGATAAAAGCCATAGTCCCCTTGCCCACCAGGCTCAGCCGGATGAGGGTGACGGCTAGGCCCACCAGCAGGGCCCAGCGCTGCGGGCGGCCCAGCCGTTGCCAGCGGTGGCGCAGGCGCGCTAGCACCGGCTTAAGCCATGTACTGCTTCCACCAGGTCTGGAACACGATGAGGCCCCAGATGCGGGCGTGCACGTCGCCAGGATTGCGCGAGAACAGTTGGGCTTTCAGGCCCCGAATGGCGTCCACGTCGAAGATGCCCTGGGCTTCGATGAAGTCGTCGCGCAGCAGGTCGTTTTCGATAAGGCCGCGCAGTTCGCCGCGCATCCACTTCAGCAGGGGCACTTCGAAACCGTGTTTGGGCCGGTCGTAGAGTTCGGCAGGCAGCTCGGAGCGGAAGGCATCCTGCACGATTTTCTTCTTCATGGTGGCGTCAACCTTGCTGCTCACGGGCAGCGAGAAGGCGAAGTTCACCACCTTGTAGTCGAGGAATGGGGTGCGGACTTCCAGCGAGTTGGCCATGCTCATCAGGTCCACTTTCGTGAGCATGTCGTAAGGCAGCACCAGTTTCATGTCCGTCAGCAGCACCTCGTTGAGGTCGCCATCGGCGTGCAGGTTTTCCAGAATGTCTTTGCGGCGCTTGGCGGCGGCTTTCTTGCCCACCTTGCGTCGGCTCTCGGCGCTGAGCAGGTTGCGCGCGTCAGTAGCCGAGGCGAAGCTGGCCCAGTCCCAATACCGGTCTTTTACGCCGGCGGTCATGCCGCGGGCGAAGCGCTGGAGCTGGCGCACGCGGTTGCCGAAGAAGCCGTTGCGCGACTTGGGCAGGGCATCCCATACAAATCCCAGGGCCGTTACGGCTTCGGCGGCCACGCCGCCCTGGCGCACCTTGAACTCACCCATGTGCTTGTTGTAGCCGCCAAACATTTCGTCGGCGCCGTCTCCGCTCAGGGCCACGGTTACCTTCTGGCGGGTGCGCTGGCTGAGGATGTACACGGCAAGGGCCGAGGAGTCGGCAAACGGCTCATCGAGGTACGACAGCATGTCGTGGATGTGCTCGTAGAGGTCGTCATTCGTCAGCGAGAAAACCGTGTGGTTGGTCTTGTGGCGGTCGGCCACAAGGTTGGCGTACTTGGTTTCGTCGAAGAACGGCTCGTCTTTGTAGCCGATGCTGAACGTGTTGAGGTGTGGGGTGTGGCGGGCGGCCAGCGCGGTGATGACGCTGGAGTCGATACCACCGCTAAGGAAGGCGCCAAGGGGTACGTCGGCCACGAGGCGGCGCTGTACGGCGCCGTCCATCAGCTCGACCAGCTTTTTCTGCTGCTGCTCGTAGCTGAGCTTGTTTTTAGCGACCTTTTTGGGGTCGTAAGGAATCTTGTACCAAGCTTTGCCCACCACTTTCCCGTCCTTGATATACAGGTAGTGGCCGGGCAGCAGCTTCTTCACGCCCTTGAAAATGCTGGCCGGACCGGGAATGTAGTTGAGCTGCAAGTACTGGCTCAAGGCCACGTAATCGAGCTTGCGGGGCACGCCCAGCGCCATCATCGACTTCATTTCCGAGGCGAAAAACAGCTTATCCTCGTCGCGGTAAATGAGCAGGGGCTTCACACCAAAACGGTCGCGGGCGATGAGCAGAGAGTTTTCCTCCTTGTCGTAGATGGCGAAGCCGAAGAAGCCGTTGAGCTTCTTGATGAAGCTGCGGCCTTCGGTAATGTATAGTTGGAGAATGACCTCCGTGTCGGTCTGCGAGTGAAACTTACAGCCGCGCTTGAGCAGCTTTTCGCGCAGCTCGCGGTAGTTGAAGATTTCGCCGTTGAATACGATGGTGTAGCGGCCAGATTCGTCGGTCATCGGCTGGTTGCCATCGGCCGAGAGGTCGAGGATGGCCAGGCGTCGAAAGCCTAGTCCGCACTGGTCGTAGATGAAATGGCCCTCCGAATCGGGGCCGCGGCGGATGATGGCGTCAGTCGACGCCTGCAGGTTGGCCAGCGACTGGCGACCCGTTTCGGTAAAGGCAAATAGTCCGGTGATTCCACACATAGTCGCGCGCAAAAGTACGACCCCGCAACCTAAAGCGCAGCCCCGGGGTATTGTCTGAACCACGGATTCGTCGGATTTATCGGATTCCGCGGATTTCGTAGGTGGCCATTCGGTTTCAGGCAAAAGCCGAAACGCCAGTTGCTTAAGCGCCCAACGCTTCTTCTTGCCATCATTCCCACATTTTCAGCCCACCCATTTTATGGACCTTAACGCACAATTTCAGGCCGCGGCCGATAAAGTAAACAACCTGCCCGGAGACCAGGCCGCCAAGCACATGACCGAGCTCTACGGCCTCTACAAGCAAGCCACCGAGGGCGACGTGAACATGCAACCCGGCGAAGTAGACCCCAACGCCGCCGACAAGGCCAGCGGCCCCGCCGGCCTCTCGCAGGCCCAGTGGGACTCGTGGAATCAGTTCAAGGGCGTGTCGGAAGAGGAAGCCAAGCGCCGCTACGTGGCCCGCGCCGCCGAGATAACCGGCCAGGGCACCGCTACCGAGGCCAGCGAAGTTCCCACCGATGGGCTGACCGGCGCTCCCACCGGCGCGCCTGGCCGCGACATCGAAAACACGACCACGGCCCAGCAGCCCGACCTGGGCCCGGGCCAGCGCACGGCCGGCGGGCTGCGCGGCGACATCACGGCTGGCGCGCCCTATGGCGGCGAAGACAAGCTGAAAGGGGCGCAAGAGTAGTTCATCTGTTGATGAACTAAGACGTCTGTCATCCTGAGCGCAGCGAAGGACCTTCTCACGAGCGAACAGTCTGCAGTAAGTTAATTTACTGCTCCTGTCGTGAGAAGGTCCTTCGCTGCGCTCAGGATGACAGACGTTTTTTTGCTTCTTCCCCTATCAAACTTCCGATGAATCGTCGTCTTTTCCTGCAGCAGGGCACCCGTGCTGCCCTCACGGCCACGCTGCTGCCCGCAGCCGTGGCTTGCCAAACCGCTACCGACAAAAAAATGACGCAGGAGGCCGCTGAAGTGGCAGGACCTCCGACGGCTGGCGCCCCGGGCGATGAAGCCTTTGCCCTGCACGAAGCTACTGTGGCCGACTTGCAAGACCGCATGGCTAAAGGGAGCGAAACTGCCCGCAGCCTGAGCGAAAAATACCTGGCCCGCATCAAGGCCCTGAATGAGGCCGGGCCGATGCTGCGCGCCGTCATAGAAACAAACCCCGACGCTCTGACCATTGCCGATGGCTTAGACAAAGAGCGCAAAGCCGGCAAGCTGCGTGGGCCGCTACACGGCATTCCGGTGCTAATAAAGGACAACATCGATAGCGGCGACCAGATGATGACGACGGCTGGCGCGTCGGCCCTCGTTGGGCACAAGGCCAGGCAAGACGCTTTCATTATTCAGAAGCTGCGGGCAGCGGGAGCCGTGCTGCTGGGCAAAACCAACCTGAGCGAATGGGCTAATTTTCGGTCCTCGCACTCGGTGAGCGGCTGGAGCAGCCGGGGCCGCCAGAGCCGCAACCCCTACGCTCTTGACCGCAGCACCAGCGGCAGCAGCTCTGGCTCGGGCGCGGCGGTGGCGGCCAATTTGTGCGCCGTGGCCATTGGCACGGAAACCGATGGCTCGGTGGTGTCGCCCTCGTCGTGCAACGGGCTAGTGGGTCTCAAGCCCACAGTTGGCCTGCTTAGCCGCAGCGGCATCATTCCGATTTCGAGTACACAGGACACGGCTGGCCCGATGACGCGCACCGTGCGCGACGCGGCCCTGCTGCTGGCCGCCTTGCAGGGGACCGACCCCGCCGACCCGGCCAAATTGCCCATTCCGGCCAATACGCCGACTGATTACACGTCGTTTTTGAAAGCAGATGCGCTGAAAGGCCAGCGCCTGGGCGTGGAGAAAGCGCACCTCAACGGCCCGCCCAAAGTGGCCGCGCTGTTGCGCGAAGCGGTGGCGGCGCTCAAGGCACAGGGGGCCAAAGTGGTCGAAATCGAGCTAAACAAGTTGGTGAATCCGCTGGGCGAGGCCGAGTTTGAAGTGCTGCTCTATGAGTTCAAAGATGGCGTAAACAAGTACTTGGCCGGCGCTGGGGCCACCGTGAAAAACCTGGCCGACGTCATTGCTTATAACAAAGCGCACGCAGCCGAAGCCATGCCCATTTTCGAGCAGGAAACCCTTATTCGGGCTGAGGCTACCGATGGGCTGGGCAATGCCAAATACAAGGCAGCCGTGCAAAAAACCGTGGCCGGCGCCCGCCAGGCGATTGACTCGCTAATGAAAACGCATCAGCTGACAGCTATTATCGGTGTGACAACGGGGCCGGCGTGGTGCATTGACTGGGCCAACGGCGACTATTCGACGGGAGTGGACTTCTCCTCCCCTGCCGCCATGGCTGGCTATCCGCACCTTACCGTGCCCATGGGGCAGGTGCTGGGGCTGCCGGTGGGCCTTTCGTTTGTGGGCTCGGCCTACCAGGAAGGCCGGTTGCTGGGGCTGGGCTACGCATATGAGCAGGCCACGCACAAGCGGGCTGCGCCAAAGTTTTTGCCAACGGTGCAAGCGTAGTGTCGCCTGTCATTGCGAGGCCGCAGGCCGTGGCAATCCGTCCTGTCAGTTGCAGACTCATAATTTTTACCAGAAAGCCCCGGTACCGCAATGGTACCGGGGCTTATTATTTGAGCCTTATTACTTTTTCAAACTGGTCGCTGATAACAGGACGAATTGCCGTGTTGCGCTCGCAATGACAGTTAGAAAATCTTACCCGGATTCAGAATCCCATGCGGGTCGAACACCTGCTTAATGCCACGCATGAGGTTGATATTGGCTTCTTTCAAGGCAATGCCGATGTAGCCTTTCTGCACCAAGCCGATGCCGTGTTCACCGGAAATGGTGCCGCCCAGTTTCACGCAGAGCTCGAAAATCTCACTGATGGGTTGGCGAAGGCCCACATTCCACATTTCGTCGGAGAGCTCGCCGCGGATGATGTTGACGTGCAGATTGCCGTCGCCCGCGTGGCCGTAGCACACGCTCTTGAACCCATAGCGGGCCCCAATTTCCTTCACGCCTTTCAGCAGCGTGGGTAGTTCGGCGCGGGGCACCACGGTATCTTCTTCCTTATACACGGAATTGTAGCGTACCGAATTGCCGATGTTGCGACGAATCTTCCACAAGTCATCCTTCTGGGCGGCGGTGTCGGCCAGCAGAATTTCGCCCACGTCGTAGTGCTCCAGCACGCCGTACACCTGCTCGGCTTCCTTGTATAGCTCGTCCAAGTCCTGGCCATCCAACTCGATGAGCAAGTGGGCCCGGATGTCCTCGGGTAGCGTGAGCGGGATTTTCAGGTAATCGGAAGACCAGGCGATGGCCTCGCGCTCCATAAACTCCATGCCCGAGGGGATGATGCCGGCCCGGAACACGGCCGACACCGCGTCGGCCGCCTCTTCCTCCTTGCGGAAGGGCACCAGCATCAGAATGTTCTGCTTCGGGAAAGGCAGCAGCCGGAACACCACTTTGGTGATGATGCCCAGCGTACCTTCCGAGCCCACCATGAGCTGCGTCAGGTTGTAGCCCGTGGAGTTTTTGAGGGTATTGGCCGCCGTCCAGATGATGTCGCCGGTGGGCAGCACCACTTGCAGGTTCAGCACGTAGTCTTTGGTGGTGCCGTATTTTACGGCTTTGGGGCCGCCGCTGCTGTGGGCCAGGTTGCCGCCCAGCGAGCAACTGCCCTTGCTGGCCGGGTCGGGCGGGTAGAACAGGCCCACTTCCTTCACCGCATTCTGAAACACCTCGTTGATGACGCCGGGCTCCACGGTGGCCTGCAGGTTGCGCTCGTCAATTTCGAGAATTTTATTGAGCCGCTCGGTGCTCAGCACCACGCCGTGGTGGATGGGCAGGGCGCCGCCGCTCAGGCCGGTGCCGGCGCCGCGGGGCGTTACGGGCAGGCGGTTTTCGTGGCAGAGGCGCATAATCTGGCCAATTTCCTCGGCCGAGCCGGGGCGCAGCACCACATCGGGCGCAAAGTGGAAGTCTTCGGTGTGGTCGCGGCCGTAGTCGGCGTAGGCATCGGCGGTGGCGGCGGCTTCGGCGCGCTGGGCCGTGAGCACGTGGGCAGGCCCCACGATGGCTTCGAAGGCGACCAATAATTCGGGGGTAAGGGCGTTGAAGGACATGAGCGGTTAAACGGAACAGGCCGCACAAACTATCTTTGCGGCCAATGAGGAGGGCGACAACGAAGATACTACCGGTGCTGCTGCTGACTTTGCTAGGCTTGGCCAGCTGCCACCGCAAACTCAACTACCGCGACGGCCAATACCGCTCGGCCCGCGAAATGGTGCGGCTCAAAAAGGGCGGCCGCGCCGCCCCCACCCGCCCCGGCAACAAAGCAAAAGCGGTGGGCGTCAGCCCCAGCGGCGCCAAAACCAAAGTGGTGGTGAAGCGCCCGGCCCGCGTGGGCAGCGCCACCGGCACGCTAGCTTCGGTCATCGAAGCAGCCCGCTCCTACCAGGGCACACCCTACCTCTACGGCGGCACCACGCGCCTGGGCCTCGACTGCTCGGGGCTGCTGCAGCTCGCATTTGGCGAGGCCGGGGTGAGCATCCCACGCTCGTCGAACGAGCAGGCCGTGTGGGGCGACCCGGTGAAGACCACCGACCTGCAGCCCGGCGATTTAATTTTTTTTGGAGCCGCGCCCGGCAGCCGCACCATCACCCACGTGGGCATGGTGACGGTGGCCGATGAAGAAGGCATCGATTTTATACACGCTTCCACTTCCTTAGGCGTAGTGGAGAACAGCCTGGAGTCGGATTATTACCTCAGCCGGTTTATTCGGGCGGTACGGCCGCGTTTGTAATATTCCGCCGCTACCTTTGTGGTCGTAATGGTCCGGTGTGTCCCATCGGAATAATGGTAAAACTCCCGTAATATTGGCTCTTTCGGCTCGGTTGTACCTTTGCCTTCGAATTGTGCCCTCACATTCATTTCACTTGTCCCACTGTTTCACCAACCCTTTTTTGTATGAATAATTTACGATTACGCCACTTTTTCCTGCTGGCGCTGATGCTCCTCGGCGCGCACGCCGGCTGGAGCCAGGGCGCCACCACGGCAGCCATGAGCGGCCTGATTACGGACCAGACGGGCGCGGGCCTGCCCGGCGCCACGGTGATTGCCGTGCACACGCCTACTAACACCCAGTACGTGGCCCCGACCAACGCAGACGGCCGCTTCAACATTCAGGGCATGCGCGTAGGCGGTCCCTACACGGTGAAAATTACTTTCGTGGGCTACCAGGACGTGAACCGCGGCGACATTTTCCTGTCGCTAGGCCAGAACCTGCGCCTCGACGTTCCCCTGAGCGCCTCGACCACGGAACTGACCGAGGTGACGGTGAGTGGCCGCCGCGACCCGGTTATCAATGCCGGCCGCACGGGGGCTGAAACCAACGTGAGCCGCGAACAGATTAACCAGCTGCCCACCCTCACCCGCTCGCTCAACGACTTTACCCGCCTCACCCCGCAGGCGGCCGGTGGTGGCAGCTCGTCGTTTGGCGGTGCCAACAACCGCTACAACAACATCACCATCGACGGCGCCGTGAACAACGACGTATTCGGCCTGGCGGCTTCGGGCACCCCCGGCGGCCAGTCGAACACCAACCCCATCGCCCTCGACGCCATTGACCAGATTCAGGTGGTGCTGGCGCCCTACGACGTGACTCTGGGCAACTTCACGGGTGCCGGCGTGAACGCCATCACCCGTTCGGGCACCAACGATTTGTCGGCTTCGATTTACGGTTTCGGCCGTAACCAGAACACCATCGGCAAAAGCGTGACCGAGCCCCGCACCAAAGCGGCCGACTTCTACAACTACCAGACCGGCTTCCGCGTGGGCGGCGCCGTGGTGAAGAACAAGCTGTTCTTCTTCCTGAACGGCGAAATTGCGCGCAACAGCACGCCGCTGGGCTTCCTACCGGGCAGCGCCGACTCGCGGGTGAAGGTGGAGGACCTGCAGCGCATTGCGGCAGCAGCCAACACCCCGCTCTACAACAACTACGACGTAGGGGCTTACGGCGACATCATTGCCCGCACCGAAAGCAACAAGATTTTCGCGCGTCTGGACTACAACATCTCCGAAAACAACACGCTTACGCTGCGTCACAACTACGTGAAAGCGTTTGACGACAACATCAGCCGGGCCGCCAACAACATCCGCTTCGGCAACAACGCCTACCGGTTCGACAACCTCACCAACAGCACGGTGGCCGAACTGAACTCCCGTTTTGCGGGCGGCTTCTCGAACAAGCTCATTCTGACCTACACGGCCATCCGCGATTCGCGCGGCGTGCCCGGCGCCCAAGGCCCCGCTTTCCGCATTGTGGACAACGGCAACACCTATAACCTGGGCCAGGAAACCAGCTCGGTAGCCAACTACCTGAACCAAGACATCGTGGAATTGACCGACAACCTGACCAAGGCGTTCGGCAAGCACACCGTCACCATCGGTACCCACAACGAAGGCTTCAAATTCCAAAACCTTTTCCTCAACAACGGGGCTGGCTTGTACACCTTCACGTCCATCGACAACTTCGTGAACGGCCGCGCTTCCAGCATCACGTCCAGCTACCCCACTTCCAACGGTGGTTTGGCGGAGTTCAAGGCAGCCCAGCTGGGTTTCTACGCCCAGGATGAATACACGCCCATCGAGAACCTGCGCCTGACCTACGGCCTGCGTCTGGATGTGCCCTTGTTCCTGGACAAGCCGGGCGACAACACCGCCTTCAACACCTTTGTGGATGCCAGCCGCCCCGGCTTTAGCAGCGACTACAAAACCACGAACACGCCCAACGGCCAACTGCTGTGGTCGCCCCGCCTGGGCTTCAACTGGGACGTGAACAACGATGCCAAAGTGCAGCTGCGCGGTGGTACGGGCATCTTCTCGGGCCGTGTGCCTTTCGTGTGGATTTCGAATAGCTACACCAACAGCGGCCTGCTGCAAGGCGGTGTGAGCCAAACCGCTCCCACGACGCCGACCGTTACCTACCTGCCTTCTATTCCGCTCACGCCGGCTGCCATTCAGCAGGTATATACCTCGGCTCCCTACGCGCCGGTGTCCACTTCGCAGATTAACCTGACCGGCAAAGACTTCAAGCTGCCCCAGGTGTGGCGCTCGAACCTGGCCGTGGACTTCCGCCTGCCCGGCGACATCGTGGCAACGCTGGAAGGCGTTTACTCGAAGACGCTCAACGACATCTACTACAAAGACATCAACCTGACGGCTCCCGTTGGCCGTTTGGCCGGTCCGGACCAGCGCCCGGTTTACGCGCCTACCACGGCCGCCCGCCGCGTTGACGCCCGCTACACCAACGTGTACCTGCTCGACAACACCAACAAAGGCTACCGCTACAACGCCACGTTCCAGCTGCAGAAGCGCTTCCTCAACGGCCTCAACACCACGGCTGCTTACACCTACGGGGTGTCGAAGGAAGTCAACAGCGGCGCAAGCAGCACGGCCTCGTCTAACTTCGGCTTCAACCAGGTGCAGTACGACCCGAACAACCCCGAACTGGGCTACTCGCGCAACGACCAGCGTCACCGCGTAATCGGCAGCGCCGGCTACACCTTCCGCTACGCCAACGATGCACTGGCCACGACCCTGACGCTGTTCTACGAAGGCCGCTCGGGCCAGCCCCTAACCTACATCTACGGCCAGGGCCGTGACCTGAACAACGACGGCAACAACAGCAACGACCTGCTCTACATCCCCACCAACGTACGCGACCCCAACCAAATCAAGCTGGTGCCCAGTTCCGGCGACACGCGTACCGTGGCCCAGATTCAGGACCAACTGGATGCCTTCATTGAGAACGACCCCTACCTGCGCACGCACCGCGGCCAAGTAGCCGAGCGTTTTGCCGCCCGCCTGCCCTGGACGCACCAGATTGACGTGCGCGTGGCCCAAGACTTCAACTTCATGGCCGGTGGCAAAAAGAACAGCGTTCAAATCACTTTCGACATCCAGAACGTGGGCAACCTGCTCAACAACGAGTGGGGCCGTCAGTACTTCGTGAGCAACAACGCCGTGGAATTGCTGCGCCAGGAAACGACCGGTGCCAACGTGCAGCCGACCTTCTCGTTCCCCGCTACGTTTGCCACGACCAACCGCTCCTACGACTACGCGGCTTTCCTCTCGCGTTGGCAGGGCCAATTGGGCGTGCGCTACAGCTTCAACTAAGCCTGCTGGCTTCGCATAGCTCCCGAAATAGGGCAGGAAGTAATTCCTGCCCTATTTTTTTGTGACTGATTGTTTGGGCCTTGCGCAATTTCAACAAAAAAAGTGCGCCCAGGGCTTGCCAAACCGGCTGCGAGCCGTACTTTTGTCGAACCAAAGCGCAATAGGCACGGCGGTAACAACAAAAATCAGGGGGATTAGCTCAGCTGGCTAGAGCGCTTGCATGGCATGCAAGAGGTCATCGGTTCGACTCCGATATTCTCCACTGATACACCCACAGACAGGCAGTTGCGACTTTGGTTGCGGCTGCCTGTTTTGTTTTCAGGCGGTTGTGCTTTCCGTAGAAAAAGCAAAACCGGAAGTAAAATTGGGAGGCAGGGCGGAATTGAGAATATTAGCAGCCAGCACGCCCATTCATTGCCAGCTTGCCGCAAAAGCCGGCCAAAGCAGGCGAAGCTTGCAAGCTTCTGCACGAGGCCTGGCTAGGGCGTGAGGGCAGCGCGGCGCACCGGCTGATTATAGAATAGGTTGGTAGGAATTTATCGGTTTATATTGAGCAGAAAATCAACCAACTGCTCAATGCTAAAACGATTACGTATTCTGGTACTGCTTCTGCTGGCGGGCCTGGCTTTGTCGGAACGGGCGCAGGCCGCGCCGGGCGATACTACCCGCGTCACCATTTTCAGCCAGCGCAAGCTCACGCACTACGGCTTTTACGATACTACGGCGGTGATGCCCGCGGCTGGTCGGCGCTACCGCAAGGTGTTGATGCACTACATTCTGGGCCGCTACCCCTGCCCGCCCGGCACGCAGTACTGCGGCTCCTGGGACTACACCACGCGCGTGATTTTGCAGCCGCCGGCCCACGACACCCTGGAAATGGCCCGCATCATGACGCCCTATGCCACCGACTGGCTGGTCCGCAATAAAACCCACGATTACGTGGTGGACGTGACCGACTATGCGCCCCTGCTGGTGGGCAATCCCGGCTTCCGCTTCGACTACCAGGGCTACTCCTGGGGCTTTACGGTGACGGTGCGGCTCGACTTCATTGAGGGCACGCCGCCGCAGGACCCCGTGGACGTGCGCAACGTATATGATGGCACCTTCGCCTTCGGCCGCACCTCCGACCCCATCGAAGCCCACCTGCCGGCTCGCTCGCTGGTGGCCCCCTCGGCCGGCACCATTGCCCTCAAAAGCCTGATTTCGGGCCACGGCTCCGACCCCGCGGGCTGCGCCGAATTCTGCCGCAAGTTTTACCAGCTGCTGATAAATAACCAGTGGACCAGCACCACCTCGCTGTGGCGCGACGACTGCGGCAAGAACGAGGTGTACCCGCAAACCGGTACCTGGGTGTACGACCGCGGCAACTGGTGCCCCGGCGCGGTGGTGCGCCGCATTGTGCAGCCGCTCAACGGCCTGACCACGCCCGGCCAGCCCTTCACCCTCGACATCGACATGCAAACCTACACGGCCAACAACCAGACGTCGGCTTCGGCCCAGTACATCTGGAGCAGCCAGCTGGTGACGTCGGGCGCCATTAATTTCCGGACCGATGCCTCGCTGGATGAAATCATTGCGCCGAACTCCAACGAGAACTATGTGCGCGAAAACCCGATTTGCGGCGGCCCGCAGGTGCGGCTGCGCAACCTGGGCAGCAACCGCCTTACGGCCGTGGCTATTGCCTACCGCGTGCAGGGCCGCGGCCCTACCCAAACCTACAACTGGACCGGCGACCTGGCCTACGGACGCGACACGCTAGTGGCGCTGCCGCCCCTGAGCACGCTGATGAACAACACCGCCGGCGGCCGCTTCCAGGCCTGGACGGCCTCGCCCAACGGCACCCGCGACCAGAACGCCTACAACGACACGCTGACCACGCGCTTCGCGCCGTCGATTCAGCTGCCCGGCTCCATCACGGTGAACATGACCACCAACAACGCCCGCAACGGCCTCTGGAATGAAACCAGCTGGCAAATTGTGGACGTGGCCGGCAACGTGGTGGCCCAGCGCGTGAATGCTGCCAGCAGCACCACCTTCAACGACAACGTGCGCTTGGTGCCGGGCTGCTATTCGCTGCGCCTCACCGACCTGGGCTGCGACGGTTTCTCGTGGTGGGCCTCGCCGGCCACCGTGGGCAGCATGCGCATCCTGAACTCGGCCGGCAGCGTGCTGAACACCATCAACGGCGACTTTGGCTGCGAGTACACGCTCAACTTCCAGGTGGCCGGCCCGTTGGCGAGCGCCGCAAATCAGAAACTGCTGAACGCGCTGGACGTGTACCCCAACCCCAGCCACGACGGCCGTTTCACCTTCGACCTCAACCTGCCTAGCACGCAGGACGTGCAGCTGCGCGTGGTGGATGCCCTGGGCCGCCGCGTGTGGGCCCGTGCCCTGCCCCAGGTGAAAGCCACCGTGCAGCAGCTCGCCCTCGACGGCGTGGCCCCCGGCGTGTACGCCCTCGAGGTACGCCTGGCCGATGGCACCACGTTGAACCGCCGGCTGGTGATTGATTAGGAAGTGGGAATTGGGAAGTGCGCTTCCCGATTCCTACTCCTTACTTACCGCTCTCCATTTCCTCTTACCCAATTCTCTCTTTCCATACCCTTCACACCTTAAATGCAAAAGCCCCCGCAGCGTGCTGCGGGGGCTTTTTGTTGGTCGTAAGTAAGTAACTATTGTTTGCTTACCTTGATAGTGCTCGTGCGGCTTTCATCCTGGTAGCGCACCAGGTAGATGCCGGCGGCCAGGCTGCTCAGGTCGAAACGGGCGTTTTGGCTAGTCAGGGACTGGGTTTGGAGCACGCGGCCGGTCAGGTCGGTCAGGCTGACCTCGGCACGGGCGCCGGTGCGGGCTACCGTCACGGTGAGGGCGTTGGTGGCGGGGTTCGGGAAGGCGCTGAGCGCCACCTCCTGTTGGCCGGTGCGGCTGGCAGAAACATTGATGATGCTTACCAGGTAGTCTTCGGCTTCGCCATAATCGGACTGCGAAGCACCGCAAGCTTGGCCGGCCAGCGGCACCAGGTCATCGCCGCCGCGGATGCGCATTTTGGTTTGGCCCATCAGGGCCGACGCGGGCACCGTTACCGGAATAGTGGCGGTGCCATTGGCGCCGGCGTTGGTGCCCGAGGTGAAGTACTCGCTGGCTTCGAAGCTGCCGTTGTGGTTGAAATCGACCCACAGGGCGCTGTACTGGAAATTGTCGGCCCCGAAGGTCAGCACCACGTTGGCGGGTAAGTTCGGGATGGTCAGCGTGCCGGGCTGCTGGGCGCTGTAGTCGTGGTAGTACGGGGCCACGTTGCCCAGCGTGCTCGTGTTGTTGGCAAACGAGTTGATGGTGACGGTTTTGATAATGTCGTTGTTGCCACCGCTCACGTAGGTAGGCGTGCAGTAGCATTGCAGGAACGGCGCAAGCGTCACGCTCACCGGGGCCGATACGGCCGTAGCGCTGCTGCCTGAGCAGGTTACTTGCAGGCGGTAGTCGGTGGCGGCCGTGAGGCTGGCTACGGTATAAGGCACGGTGGTCGCGCCGCTAATATTGGTGTAGTTGTTGAACCCGGCCGGGCTGCTCTGCCACTGGTAGCTGAGGCCGGTAGCGCCGCTGGAGTAGCCGCTGGCGCGCAAAGTGAAAGCCGTGGCCGGGCACACCGACGTGCTAGAGGCCGTGGCCGTGCCGCCGGTGGGCGTGCCGGCGCAGGCCGTGGGTGCCACAATGGTGACGAGGTAGTCTTCCACCTCGCCGAAGTAGTTGTTGAAGCAGGCCTGATTGCCCACCACGCTGCCGTTGTTGGAGCGCACGCGCAGGCGGGTGGGGCCGGTGAGGGCCGTGGCGGGGATGGTCACGTTGGCGGTCAGGCTCAGGTTGAGGGCCGTAAAGCCGGTGGCCGGGCCGGTGCCAATGAGGGTGTATTCGGAGGCGTCGAAGGTGCCGCTGTGGTCGTAGTCTATCCACAGGCCAGCGGCGCTGCTGGCGGCATTCACCCGCAAATCGAGCGTGACGGGATAGGTGGCGCCCTGGCTCAGGTTGGTGGTGAGGGCCGCGTTGGCGGTGTAGCTGGCGTAGCCGCCGGTGGTGCAGGTGGTGTTGGTATTGCCCAGTGCGGCCAGGGTCACGCCCCGAATCCACTCGTTGGTGCAGTTGCCGCCGCTGGGCGTGCAGTAGCAGTTCAGGAAGGTATTCTGCGTTACGCTTACGAGCGGCGAGGTCGACGAAAGGCCGCTGCCCGAGCAGGTAACCACCACGCGGTAGTCGGTGGCGGCCGTCTGGCTGGCCACGGTGTAGGGCACAGCGGTAGCGCCGCTGATGTTGGTGAAGGTATTAGCCCCGGCGGGGCTGCTCTGCCATTGGTAGCTCACGCCCGAGCCGGACGAGGCGCCGGTGAGGCTGAGCGTGAAGCTATTGTTGGTGCAGGCGCTGGGGGTGCTGGCGGCGGGCACGCCGGCCGACGGCGTGCCGCTGCACACCGAGTTGATGGTGATGCCCATGACGTTGAGCACGCCGGTGGCAGATGTTTTGGCGAAGCCCACGCTTTGCACCAGCTTGCCGAAGTTGGCCGGCGCCAGGGTGAGCAGCAGTTGGTAGAGGCGGGGGTTGGTAGCGTTGTTCTCGCGGTTTTCGACGCCGCGCTGCACCCGGCCCAGGCCCAGAATGGCGTAATTACCACCGCCATACCAGTCCGAAACAGTTTGGTTGTTGAACACCTGGGTGGTGCCATCGGTGAACGTGACCGTGATGTTGACGGTGCTGGCCCCGCTGCCCGAGGTGGCCAGCACGTACACCTCGCCCGCCGCCTGCGGCGTCACGAACGTGACCGTGCCCGAGCCGGTGCCGGTACCCGTGGGGGTGGCCGGCATGCGCAGCGAGTTGTTGGCGTTGTAGGGCGCCAATTGGTAAGTCAGGCCCGTAGTGGCAGCACTGTTAATGAGGCCGTTGTTGGGCAGATACGACGTGCCGGTGGGGTTGTAGTCCTGGGCCATAAACACGTAGTTGCTGTCATCGACGCCCACCGTGGTCGAGTTGGTGGATACGCCCGTGCCGTTGGCCACCACGTCGTGGTTGTAGCCCGTGAGCGCCACCGGCACGTAGGCCGCCTGCGCCCGCGGGGCCGCGCCCAGCCCCAGGGCGCACAGCGCCAGCTTGGCATAGTGTGTAAATTTTTGGTTCATTGGGTGTTGGTAAGAGGGTTGGTGTTAGAAGAAGAGGTCAAGGCCAAAGGTCAGGCAGCCGCGCCGGCTAGGCAAGTGCCACGCGCAGAAAAGCTTGGGACCGGCCGGGTTGCCAGATAACTTCGCCAAACCAGCACCTGAACGAGTTGCCCCACCGCTCCTGCTGCGCGGCAACTCACGGCCACAAAAAAGGCCGCCCCAAACGGAGCGGCCTTCAACGGCTTGCTACGGCAGCATTGGCGGTGTCCTTACACAAACAAGCCCTCCACCGACAAATACCGCTCGCCGGTATCGTAGCAGAAGGTGAGCACGCGGCTGCCCTGCGGCATGTCGGGCAGCTTTTTGGCAATGGCCGCCAACGACGCGCCCGACGACACGCCCACAAACAGCCCTTCCTCGCGGGCGGCACGGCGCGTCATCTCGTACGCTTCCTGCTGGCCCACCTGAATGGCCCCGTCCAGCACGTTCACGTGCAGGTTATCGGGAATAAAGCCCGCGCCGATGCCCTGAATGGGGTGTGGCCCCGGCGCCCCGCCGCTGATGACGGGCGAAGCCTCGGGCTCCACGGCAAAGGTCTTCATGCCGGGGAAGTGCGGCTTGAGCACCTCCGTCACAGCCGTGATGTGGCCGCCGGTGCCCACGCCGGTAATGTGGAAGTCGAAGCCCTCGGGGGCGTCGCGCAGGATTTCGCGGGCCGTGGTTTCGGCGTGAATTTTTGGGTTGGCGGGGTTGGAGAACTGCATGGGCAGCCAGGCACCGGGCGTGCTGTTCACAATCTCCTGGGCTTTCTCAATGGCACCCTTCATGCCCTTTTCGCGGGGCGTAAGCTCCAGCGTAGCGCCGTAGGCGGCCATGAGGCGGCGGCGCTCGATGCTCATGCTCTCGGGCATCACCAGCGTCAGCTTGTAGCCCTTCACGGCGGCCACCAGGGCCAGGCCCACGCCGGTGTTGCCGGAGGTGGGCTCCACAATCAGGCTGTCCGGGCCCAGCAGGCCGTCGCGTTCGGCCTGCTCAATCATGCTCAGGGCAATGCGGTCTTTGATGGAGCCGCCGGGGTTGGCCCGCTCCAGCTTCACCCACACCTCCACGTCGGGGCGGGTAGCAACAAATAAACGGTTGAGGCGCACCAGTGGCGTGTTGCCAATGGTGTCGAGAATGGTATTGGCTTTCATGCGGTGAAATAGTGTGTTGGTGAAATGGCGAGTTAAGAGAAGGTCATGCAGAGCGCAGCGAAGCATCTCGCTTGGGGTCACTAATTACTTATTGCACGCGAGATGCTTCGCTGCGCTCTGCATGACGTTCCTTTGGTTACTAGTTATTTAAATGGAAAACACCAGCTCCGCGGCGGGGTCCACGGAGCGGGAGATGTTGATGTGGGCGCGGTGATACACGCGCGAGTGCGAGGGCACGCTCTCGGTGAGCCACACGTTGCCGCCGATGACGCTGTGCGCGCCCACTACCGTGCTGCCGCCCAAGATGGTAGCGCCGGCATAAATGACCACGTGGTCTTCGATGGTGGGGTGGCGCTTCTGGCCCTGCAGGCCCTTGGTCACGCTCATGGCACCCAGGGTCACGCCCTGGTATATCTGCACGTTGGCCCCGATAACGGCCGTTTCGCCAATGACCAGGCCTGTGCCGTGGTCGATGCAGAAAGCCGCCCCGATTTGCGCACCAGGGTGAATGTCGATACCTGTGCGCTGGTGGGCGTGCTCGCTGAGCAGGCGAGGCAGGCGGGGCAGGCCGCGCTCATACAAGGCGTGGGCAATGCGATACAGGGCCGTGGCGTAGAAACCGGGGTAGGAACCGATGATTTCGGCTAGGCCCTGGGCAGCGGGGTCGCTGGCCAGAATGGCGGTGGCGTCACGCAGCAGAGCCGCGCGCAAGGCCGGCAGCTGGGCCGTGAACTCGTCGGCCAACGCGGCGGCGGGGGCCGGCAGCTGCGGCACCTTGGTGAGCAGCGCGGCCAGCTCGGAGCGGAAGTGGTAAAGCTCGGCGGCCACCACGTCGGTATTCGGCAGCGGCCGTTCGGCCCGATAGGGGAACAACAGCGCCAGCAGGCCGTCGGCCAGGTCGCAGAAAGCGGCGCCGGGCAGGGCGTCGGGCACGGAGGCGTGGGCCTGGGCCAGCTCGGCAGCGAAAGATTCGGGAAGCACGGAAACAGAAAAGAGGTGACGAACAGAGAAATGCAACCAGCCCGGCCGGTGAAGGTTTTCGGCGGCAGCAGCAACGGCGGAGCTGGTTGGGCCGTTAGGAACAAGGCCGGTAGCCCCGCGGCTACCGGCCAAAAGATACTCCTCCCCTTTCTTAATCCAAACATCTCATGGCCGATACCACCATCATCAAAGTCGATTCGCAGCACTCGCCCAAGGGCGCCGACGGCGAAAAATACCTGGCCTCGGGCAAGCACGTGTCCATGCGCATGTGGGAAAACGAGCAGCCCGGCGAAGCCAAAGCCCCCGCCACCCGCCCCTACGAAACCGTGGGCTACGTGCTCAGCGGCCGCGCCGAATTTCACCTGGCCGGCCAGATGGTGCTGCTAGAGCCCGGCAACTCCTGGGTGGTACCCAAGGATGCCGAACACACCTATAAGATTCTGGAAACCTTCACGGCCGTGGAGGCAACGTCGCCCCCGGCGCAGGTGCACGGACGCGAGGAGAAGTAAGGAGCTGGCCGTTTAGGTAGCATATAACGCCTGTCATCCTGAGCGCAGCGAAGGACCATATCACGCTAGAACATTCTGACGTGAGAAGGTCCTTCGCTGCGCTCAGGATGACAGGCGTTTTAATTTCTGACTCAGCCCTTTCCCATTGCAGTCACGCGCTGCTTCAATGGCCCCAGCACCCAGTCGTACACCATTGTCACCAAGGACGCTTCCTGGAAGGGCTTGGTGATGTAGTCGTTCATGCCCACGGCCAGGCATTTTTCGCGTTCGCCCTGAATGGCGTTGGCCGTGAGGGCGATGATGGGCACGGCCAGCCCCAGCTCTTCGCGCAGGAGGATGGTGGCCTCGTAGCCGTTCATGACGGGCATTTGCACGTCCATCAAAATCAGGTCGAAAGCCTGGGTGCGGGCCAGCTCCACGGCGGTGCCACCGTTGCTGGCTTCCACCACCTCCAGCTCGGCGTTGCTCAGGAAAATGGAAGCCAGCATGCGGTTGAACACGTTGTCTTCGACCAGCAGCACCCGCTTGCCGCGCAGGGCGTGTTGCAGGCCGCTCACATCGAGGCCCTCTTTCTGGGGCACGTCATGCTCGGTGCCCACGGGCAGGTGCAGGCGGAAGCGGCTGGTGGTGCCGTGGTGCTTCTGGCTTTCGATGCGCAGCTCGCCGCCCATCAGCTCCACCAGCTTTTTGCTGATGCCCAGCCCCAAACCTGTGCCCCCAAATTGGCGCGTGACCGACGAGTCTTCCTGGCTGAACTCGTCGAACACCCGCGTCAGGTAATCGGCATCGATGCCAATGCCGGTGTCTTCCACCGTGAACTCTACAATGGCCTCGCCCCCGGGGGTATAGCCCTGGAGCGCGCAAGAGGTGTGCACCCGGCCCCGCTCGGTAAACTTCACGGAGTTTCCGGCCAGGTTCAGCAGCACCTGGGTAATGCGGTAGGGGTCGCCGAGCAGCACGTTGGGCATGGCGGGGTCGCAGTGCGTGCCAAAATCCAGCCCTTTTTCCGCCGCTTTGTAGCGCAGGGTTTGTTCCACCTGCGCGCACACCCCGCACACGCTGAAGCCGATTTTCTCGACGGCCAGCCGCCCGGCTTCGATTTTCGACAAATCCAGAATGTCATTGATAATGACCAGCAGGTTTTCGGCCGAGGCCGTGATGGCGTGCAGGTAGCTGGCTTGGGAGTCGTTGAGCTCGGTTTTGGCCAGCAGCTGGCTCATGCCCAGAATGGCGTTCATGGGCGTGCGGATTTCGTGGCTCATGTTGGTGAGGAAATCCTGCTTGGCGCGGGTGCTGATTTCGGCCAGGGCTTTGGCTTCGCGCAGGCTGGTTTCGAGGTGCTTCTGGGGCGTCACGTCGAGGTAGATGCCGATGGACCCCACCAGCTGCTGGTCGTCGTCGTAGAGCGGGGCACCGCTCACCAGCAGCCACTTCACCTCGCCGCCCTTGGTCGTCACGGCTATTTCGTAGGAATCGGCCACGCCCTGCCGGCGCGCTTCCAGCTTGCCTTCCACCAGTTCCAGGTCGTCGCCCGAGAGCAGCAGCGGCGAGAGCTTGTGGCCCTTCAGCTCGTCGGTGCAGAAGCCCGTCATGTCGCAAAAGCTCTGGTTGGCGTAGAGCAGGAAGTCGTCCAAATCGGCCTCCACCAACCCCAGCGACATATTTTCGATGATGCCGCGGTACTTTTCCTCGCGGCGCTTGAGGTCTTCCTCGGCGCGGGCGCGGGCCGTGATGTCCTCGTACTTCCACAGGTGGCCGATGTAGCGGTGCTGGTCGAAAATTGGGGCGAAGTCGCGGCGCAGGATGCGGCCGTCGCGCAGGGTCAGCACGTCGCCCACCACCGGGCGGCGCCGGCGCAGCAAGGCCGCGATGCGCGCCGCATACTGGCTGGGGTGCCGCACCAGGTTGCGCGCGCCCTCGGCCAACGCGGCGCCCTCCTGTCCCACCAGCTCAGCCGGGAGCGTGGCCACGCCCAGCAAGCGGCCAAAGGCTTGGTTGGCCAGCACAATGCGCCGGTCTTCGTCTTCGAGTACCACGCCTTCGTGGAAGTTGGCCAGCACGGCCGACAGGCGGTGGGTGGACGCATCCAGCGCCGCCTGGGCCTTTTTCAGCTCCGAAATATCCGTGTGCGTACCCGTGAGAATCTGGGGTTCGCCGCCGGGGCCGCGCTGCGTCACAATGGCCCGGCTCAGCACCCACTTGTAGCTGCCGTCCTTGCAGCGCATCCGAAGCTCGACGGCCATCAGGCGCGTTTCGCCACGCAGGCAAGCCCAGACTTTGCGCTCGGTCGGCTCCAGGTCGTCGGGGTGGACGTGGGTCAGCCAGCTCTCGTAGCGGTTGGGAAACTCCGCCTCGGTGTAGCCTCCCAGCATGGCCCGGTAGTCGGGCGAGTAAATCACCGTATCGGTGCGCAGGTCCCGCTCCCAGGCGCCGTCGCCGAAGCCTTCCACGGCCAGCTGCCAGCGCAGGTCGCTCTCGCGCAGGGCCGTCTGGGCTTGCTTCAGGGGCGTGATATCCAGCAGAATGCCGCTGTAAACGACGCCCTTTTCGTCGCTCCTGGTCACGGTGGAATTGGCTTGCAGGTAGCGCAGGGGCTGGCCCGGCACCACCACCCGCCCCTCAAAAGCCCAGGGCTGCCGGGCCCCCACGGCCTCGGTCATCGACTGCATGAACCGGGCCCGGTCGTCGGGATGAATGAACTCGGGCATGCGCTCGATTTCCTCGCGCCGGAGCCCAAATATCTCCAGCAGCTTGGGGCTGACGTAGATGAACTGAAAGCTGCCGTCCTGGTTTTTGCGCCACTCGTAGAGCGCTCCCGGCGCGTTTTCGGCCAGCGCCCGGAAGCGGTTCTCGCTGTCGGCCAAGTTCGACTGAGCTTCTTTCCAGTCCGAAATGTCTTCCAGCAGCCCCGCCATCACCACCTCGCCTCGCTCGTTGTGGAGGGGCTGCACCTTTACCCGAATCCAGCAGGCCTCTGCCTTGGGCCCGGGGTTGTGCACTTCGTAGTTAAACGGCAGCCGCGCCGCCAGGCTTTCTTCAATGTACCTGAGGGTTTTCCCGTCGTTCAGGTCCGGGCGCAGAAACGAGGCCGGCCGGCGCCCCAGCACCTCGTGCGCCTCCAGGCCACACAGGGTGGTAAAACCTTTGCTCACCCACACCGTGCGGCCGTCGGCATCGGTGAGCACCACGGCAGTGTACATTTCCTGCATCAGTTGCAGCCACTCCTGCTGGTTGGGCAAAGCCGGGGCCGGCCCGCCGGCCGGTCCGGCAGCCTGGGCCTGGGCCAGCGCCGCCCGCAGCAAGGCGTTTTCGGCCTGTTGCTCGGCCAGCGCGCGTTCTAGCTCTTCTTGGGCGATGGGCATGGTCACGGAGGTTGCTGTTTACCACTCAAAACAATTGCGGCTCCGCCCCGAACGGCTCGCACGGGCTACCGCAGAACCTCCGCCAACAGTGCTGTGCTTACCCTAAAATACGAACAAGCGGCGTCGGTGGATGCCTCAAGATTCGTCTCTGTTCCAACCACTTGCCGGAAGCCGGAAGTGGGAGGCACGGGGCCGTCATTTAGCTGGCCTCAGCTCGGCAGCGTGCGCACGTAGCTGTGCTGCACCGGCACGGGGCTGCCCACGCCCTGCTGCGCCAGCCCCTGCTGAATCTGCTCGATGAGGCGAGCCTGGGCGCCGCCGTTGTGGCCAGCGGCGGTGTAGGCCCGGAAGGCCACCGTCATGCCGCCGGGCTTGAGGCCCGTAACCACCACCTGCGGCGCGGGTGCGGGCAATACCTGCTCGTCGGCCTGCATGAGGGGCACGGCCCAGCCGCGCAGCT
This sequence comes from Hymenobacter properus, assembly GCF_015694735.1. Classification (GTDB taxonomy): domain Bacteria; phylum Bacteroidota; class Bacteroidia; order Cytophagales; family Hymenobacteraceae; genus Hymenobacter; species Hymenobacter properus. The sequence goes on from NZ_JADQDP010000004.1 coordinate 256,184, forward strand.
CGTCGAGCTTGGTGTTGTTGTCAACTTCGGCCACAATCTCCACCAGGGCCTTGTTTTGGGCCGTTTTGTTTACAATGACGTTGTTCGACGTGGCCCCGTTGGGCAGGATGATGGTGTCGCCCTGCGAAGTGACGAGGATGGTGTTGAAAATCTGGATTTCCTTCACCTCGCCCGCCTTGCCCTGCGACTCAATGCTGTCGCCCACCACGTAGGGCTTAAAAATCAGAATCAGTACGCCGCCCGCGAAGTTGGCCAGCGTGCCCTGCAAGGCCAGCCCCACCGCCAGGCCCGCCGCCCCCAGAATGGCTACAAACGACGTCGTTTCGAAGCCCACCATGCCCGCCACCGTAATAAGCAGCAGCACCTTGAGCACGATGTTGACCAGGCTGGTCAGAAACGAAGCCAGCGACACATCCAGCCGCGTGGTGGCCGCCGCAATCAGCCGGCTGGCCCAGCCAATGAGCCACCAGCCCACCACCAGCGCCACCACGGCCATGAGCACGCGCGGCAGGTAGAGAATGACAAGGTTTTGCAACTGTTGGGCGTAGGTAGCAACTTGGTTCATAGCAGAAAAGCGGAGGGCATAAACGAAAAGGAATGGTCCTGCTGCGCGCAGCCGAAGCATCTCTCCCGCAATACTAACCCAATCGTTGGGATTACTAGCGCAGTAGAGATGCTTCGGCTGCGCGCAGCAGAACGCGCTTTATTGCCTATTACTTGCTGACAATGGCCTGCTGCACCAGTTCCACGCCCAAAATCTTGTCGCCAATATCGAGCTTGTGCACCACGTCCATCCCCCCCACTACCTGGGCAAAAATGGGGTAGCGCCCGTCGAGGTGCGGTGTGGGGGTGTGGGTGATGAAGAACTGGCAGCTCTCGGTGTCCTTGCCGGCCGAGGCCAGGCCCACGCTGCCTTCTTGGTAGCGCAGGTCGCCAAACTCGGAGCGCAGGTTGTAGGGGGCGCTGCCGTTGCCGTCGCCGCGCGGGTCGCCGCCCTGGGCCACGAAGTTGGGCACCACGCGGTGGAAATACAGGTTGTCGTAAAAATGCTCGTTGAGCAGCGCCACAAAGCTGGCCACCGCGCCGGGCGCCTCGTTGGGCTTCAGCTCGAGCAGAACAATACCCTTGCTGGTGCGCAGCCGCACCTGCTGGCCCAGCGGTACGCCCTGCACCACCGCCCAGTCGATAGGATGCTGCCGGGCCGTGGCCACGGGCGAGGGCGTTGGGGTGGCCTTTTTCTCGAGCTTATCCAGGGCCTGCTGCAAGCCCTGCCAGGCCTCAATCTCGCGGGGCAGGCGGAGCTTGGCCTGGGCTTCGCGCAGCGCCGCCATGTCGGCCGCCTGGGGCTCAGGAAACAGCTTCGGGTCGGCGTAAGCTTCGGCGGCGATGCCGAGTTGGGCCACGTCGCCACCGGCCAGCGCCTGGCGCATGGCAGCGGCAAAGTCGGCCTGCCGGGCGGCCGGGAAATCAGGGTTTCGGCGCATGGCCAGCAGGGCCGCCGTGCCCGCGCCGGCCACCACGGGCACCTGCTGCGGCGCAAAGGCCTGCGTCCGCACGAAATCAAAAGCAGCCGGGTCTTCGCCCATTGCCTGAATCAGAAAAGAGCCCTCATAGGCATCAGCAGCTGCATTGAACCGCTTCTGCAAGGTTTCGACCAGACTGGGCCGGGCGGCCGGGCTGGCGTGCCGCACGGCGGCTTGCAGCAAAGTGGCCCGCACCCGTGCCGAGGCTTGCTTGTTGCCATCGGCCAGGGCGGCAAGGGCGGCACCGTTCTCCCCTTTGGCGTGGGCCAGCAGCCACTCGGCCGCCGTGAGGGCCACGGCTGGCTGGTCGCGATTGAGCGCCGCAAACACCGCTTTGCGGCTGGCAACATATGTTTCGGAGCCGAACGGCAGCGCCCGAATGGCGCTCAGCCGCACCCGGTAATCAGGGTCCTTGGTGGCGAGTCGGGTCAGTACCGCCGCCGGGTTGCTATTGGCAGGAGCAGGCGGGGTGGCCGTCGCGCCTGTTGGCGTTGCAGCAGGGCCCAGCGCCGCCAGCTTGCCCAGCGTGGCCGCTGCTGCCGCGCGCACGGCATACGACCGGTCTTTTTGCGCTACCTGCACCAGCGTGGCGCCGGCCAGCCGCTGCAAGTCAGCATCGAGCCCCCGCGTGCGCGACAAACCCACCACGGCCGCCAGCCGCCCCCGCTCGGGCAGTTTGGGCGAGTTCAGCACCAGCACCGTGCGCCGGATGCTTTCCGGCGAGGTCAGCCCGCGCAAGGCGGCGCGGTTCAGGCCCCAGGCCAGGGCAGCTGCTCGGGCGGTGTCGGTCAGGGTTTCGACGCGCCACAGTTCGGGCAGGCTGTGGCGCGTAACGGTGCGGCCCAGGGCCTCGTGCACGTAGCGGCGCACCACGGGGTCGTTTTCCTTCAGCACCCGCACCCGCAGGGTGTCCACGGCAGTGCTGTCGCCGATTTGGCCCAAGGCGTAGGCCGCGGCGCGGCGCACTTCGGGGTCGGCATCGCGTAGCAGCGGCAGCAGACCGGGCACGGCGGCCGGCGCTTGCACCGAGGCAAAGGCCAGGGCGGCTTCGCGGCGGTAGCTGGGGTTGGCATTGCTCAGGAAAGGCAGCAGCGCGGGCGTGTTGCGCTCATCCTGCGCCGTGCCGATTTGCCGGATGGTGGCGTCGTGGTATTTGTTGGCAAGGTTGGCGCTGGGGCGGGGCGTGCGGGCGCAGGCAGCCAGCAACAGCAGCAGCGGCCAGGAACGAAGGGAGCGGTGGGGCATGCGGTAAAAGTAGCAGGAAGTGCTTGGCTGTTCCGTTAAGAGTTGGCGTCTGTCTTCCTGAGCGCAGCGATGGGCCTTACCACCGCCCAACGAAAACCGTTCTCGCTTGATAAGGTCCTTCGCTGCGCTCAGGATGACAGACGCCAACCCTTCGCTACCCGCTATTCGCCGCCCCAGGAGGCTTCCTGTGCCGCCGGTTCGGCCGGCAGGTGGCGGCTGCCAATTTCCTTTAGCTCTGCGTCGAGTTGCGCAAATAGCACCTCGTTGCCCTGCTGCTGGTAGCCGGCCAAGGCTTTTTCAAAATCGGCAAGGCCGTAAAGGAAGGCCCGGAGGTTGTCGGCCGTGATGGCTTCGAAATGGCGGCCGTAGCCCATTTTCTCTACTTCGGCCGCATTTAGCCACTGCTCAAATTGGGCTGGAATGGGAATGGCACAAATGGGCTTGTGCAGGAACACCGCCTCCGAAATCAGCGAGAAGCCGCCGTTGGTAACCACGGCGCGGGCACTGGCCAGGTCGGCAATGAAACCGGCTTCGGAAAAGGCGCAGAGCTGCACGTTGCCGTGGCTTTCCTGCTTATTGAAGCCGTAGACGCGAAACTCCTGGTCGGGCAGCTGCTGGAGCAGGGGAACGAGGTTTTGCTGCGTGGTGGCCGATTGGTACACCAGCACGTGCTGGCCTTTGGTGGGCTTTGCAGCCAGAATTTCGGGCCGGATGATGGGCGGCACCAGCGTGGTGCGCTCCTTTTCGAGCGGCAGCTCGAAAAAGGTCGTGACGAAGTAGTGGCGGCTGTGCGGCAACTTGGCCCGCACAATGCGCTTGGCCAGGTTGTAGTTGCCGCGCTCGGCCTTGGGCACGGTCACGTTCAGCTTGGCCCGGCTGATAATCTGCATGTTGTCGATGCTGACAATGGGCAGCCGGTGCAGCTTGGCAAACAGGTAGGTAAAGGACTCAAAATCCGACACCACCACCTCGGGCTCGAAGTCGCACAGCAGCTCGCGGTACTTGGCGAAGTTGATGCGCAGGTCTTCGGGCGCGGTGCGCAGCGTGAGGGCGGCGGTGCGCAGCTTGCTCACGGCCAAGCCATTGTAGGCCAAATGAAAACCCCGGATTTCGTGCACCCGCCCCGGAAAGGCGGCGGCCAGCATCTTGTAGGCGCGGCTGCTGCTCACTACGCACACCTGGTGGCCCTGCGCCAGCAGGTGGCCAATGACAACTTTGCTGCGGGTGGCGTGGCCCAGGCCCTCGCCGGGCACTCCGTATAGGATGTTCATTCTTTTGAATGAGGGAATAGAAAGAGTAATGAAAAGTAAAAGAACGTCATGCTGAGCGAAGTGGAAGCATCTCTACCGCGCAACGCAATCCTATCGATTGGATTACTGCTGCGGTATAGATGCTTCGACTGTGCTCAGCATGACGTTCTTCTTTTCCGATATGGCCCTCTCCTACTTCACCACCAGCTTCTCGTTGCGCGTCCCCTCGTTCGATTCCAGCTTCACGAAGTAGATGCCGGCGGCCACGTTCTCCAGCGGTACAGGAACTTGCTGGGGGCCGGCCGGATAGACTTTCTCGCGCGTCAACATTTTCACCACGCGGCCCGTGGCGTCGAGCAACGTCACCGTGACGGGGCCGGGCTTGCCCAGCTGGAAGCTCACGGCTGCGCTGCCGCTGCTTGGGTTGGGAAACACGGCCATTTGCACGGTGCCGGGGGTGGTGGCCACGCCGGGCACCGTGCTGAGCACCACGTTCTCGTCGCCGGGTTGGTAGGGCAAGAGCTCGAAGTAGGTGAGCAGCATTTCGGCGGTGGTGCTTTCGCCCCAGGTCACGGGCTGCGGCGGGGTGTTGGGGTTGCGCGGGTTGTTGGTGGTGTTGTCGTAGGTGGCATCGGCCAAGAGGCGCGAGCCAGCCGGCACGCGCTGCAGGCCGGTGAAGCGGTAGTTGCCCTGCCAGCGGAAGTCCCAGTCGTTGATTTTCACCAGCCGGATGGTGTCGCCGTTGGGCTTCACAGCCGACACTTTCCAGCGCTTGCTGAGGTAGTGGGCGTGCGGCGACACGCTGAGCACCGTCACATCGGCCGGCACGGTGAGTTGGGTGTGGAAGGTTTTCACCTGGTTGGCCGGAATCACGAACGGCCCGTTGGTGAGGAAAGTGGGCGACACGGCGGGCACCGTTTGCACGAAGCGCGTGACGGGCTGGCGGGCAAAAAAGATGTTGACCACCGACGAGTCGGTTTGCGTCACGAAGTTGGGGCCGTAGTGCACCTGCAGCAGCAGCGAAGCCCGGCGGTAGAGCTTCTTGCCCATGCCCGTGGGGTAGAAACGCGCCTGCATGCCCGGCACCCAGGCCGCAAAGACGTCCTCGAGGGGGCTGAAACCGAAGCCGCCGAAGCGGGTGTAGCCGTAGCCGGGGTCGGCGGCGTCGAGGGCCTGGGCCTGCTGGGTGGTGTCCATGCCGATGATGACGTGGTGCACAATGCGCTTGTTGCCGGCCCGAAACTCAATGGCCGCGATGTCGCGGTCGGTGGGCAGGTTCACGGGCAGCACGAAAATGCGGTACATGTCCTGGCCATTGCCCTGGTGCGTGAACTTCTGCGCCATCGGAATCACCAGGTCGGGCGTGCCCAGCTGCGAGCCGCTGGGGAAGGTGGGCGTCGGCGGCGTCTGGGCGGGGTTGCCCTGCGGCATGCCATTGTCCACCCAATCCCGAATTTGCTGGATTTCGGTAGCCGTCAGCGTGTTTTCGTCCAGGTAGTGGCGGTAGTTAGCGTCGGGCTTCCACGGCGGCATGTACTTGGTGCCCGTCACGAACTTGATGGTTTGGCCGTGGCTGGCCACCTCGGTGTAGTTGGTGAGCGGAAAGGGCGCCACCTCGCCCGTGCGGTGGCAGGGCGTGCAATGCTGGTACACCAGCGGCGCAATGTGCTGGCTGAACGTGACCTGCGCCCCGGTCTGGGCCTGGGCACGGGGCGCGGCCAGCAGGGCGGTGAGCAGGAGAAGGGAGAAAAGGTGTTTCATGAACAAAAGAAAAACGGTCTTGCTAAGCGCAGTTGAAGTATTTCTACCGCGCAACTAACTCTATTTGTTGGATAACCACTGCGTGCCCAATGCTTCGGCTCCGCTCAGCGGAATGTCCAATATTAATCAATTAATATTTATAAATCTACTCAATAAAACACCCCACTGGCTCGGTGCGCGGCACGGCCACCGGACGGCCAGCCACTACGTCGGCCAAAGCATCGGCCAACTCGTGATGGCGCGTGGTGGGGCGGTGCTGGCCCAGGCCGGCGTAGGCATCGTTGAGGCGGCCCTGATAGAGGGCCGTTTTGCCGTCGGCGGCCAGCAGCACGGCTTCTGGCGTCACGTGAGCGCGCAGCTTTTTGGTCAGCTGGTGGCCGGGGTCGGCTTGCAGCGGGAAGGGAATCTGATAGGTCTTGCCGAAGGCGGCCAGCGCGGCGGGGGTGGCATCGGCCGCCGGAAACACGCCCACGAAGCGGATGCCCTGCCCCGCGTATTGGCCGTGCAGCTCGCGCAAGGGCAGCGTAGCAGCCTGGCTAATGGGGCAGGTATCGGCCAGAAAAACGTATACCGTGGCCCGCGGCGCCGGCCCAGCCACCAAGGCGCTTAAGTAACTGACTAGCAAGTAAAGCAAGGGCATACGCGAAGATACGGCGGCCGGCCGTGAAAGCCAATAGCGAAGCAGATACGGCGACTGGGCGCCGGATTCCGGCGTTTTCGGCCTGATTTTCGTTTTTACCGCGTTTCCGCTAATGTTGTCTTCTATGAAAACCTCTTTTCTCTTTGCTCCTACCGGCTTATTGGCCGCTTCGGCCCTGCTGCTGGCCACCTCCTGCACGGCGCCGCGCGCCATTGTGGCCACCGGCAAGGTCACGCCCCAGGGCGAGTTTCGGGTAGGCTACAACCAGGGCTTCAACGTGGCCACCGCCTCGCTCAGCAAGGTGGGCAGCGCCGTGAAGGAGGCCGCCGCCCAGGCCATCACCCAGCAAAAAGTGGACTACACCGACGCCACCACCCAGCTGCAGGCCGCCGCCCTGGCCTACGTGCTCGACCCGGTGCAGCCCACTGCCGACCTCAACGTGCGCTACGGCATCGTGCCGCGCCTTGATGCCGGCTACAAGTACGCCTTCGGCTCGCACGTGTTCGATGCCGCCTACCAGCTGCTGGGCCCCACGGGCACGCCCGAAAACCCCGAAGCCGGCGCCACCACCGGCACCACCTACGCCAGCATCGGCCTGCAGTTTGCCACCCAGCGCGCCAAGCTGCCCAGCCTGGCCTTCCTGTCCGATATCAACTCGCTGCTCAACTTCCGGGCCACCCGCAACGACCTGCTCATCCCGCTCACGTTCAGCAATTCCTTCGGGCCCGAAGAAGAAATCGGGGCCATTAGCTACGGCCTGGTGTACGCGCACAGCTGGGTGAGCTACGGCTTCGCGCCCACCAAAATCTACAGCGGCTCGGTGCAGGTGCCGGAGCTGCCCTTGCAGAGCCGCAACTTCTCCTCTTTCGGCGGCTTCGTCAACCTCAAGCTTGGCTACCGCTATTTCTACGTCGTTCCGGCCGTATCGCTCTTCTACCAGAACTACGGCGACTACGCCCTGCTCAATGGCCAAAGCACTTCGCTCAGCGGCGTGACGGTGGTGCCCTCGCTGGGCTTCCAGCTGCGCATCCCCAATTTCACGAAATAGCGACTGGGCCAAAAATAAAACGGGCCGGGGCGGTACCACGACTTTCGGGAGCGTGGCACCGCCCCGGTTTTTTTGGGGTTATGAGCAGGCATTTCCGGCCGGCCGGGGCAGTCGCTGCTAATCTGGCATTCTATGGCTTTCTTTGTTGCCCGTTTTTCAAAACTTTAAGTCGCCTCAGCCAATCCACTCTCCCACCCTATGGAAGCTCCCAACCCCGAATTCATGCGCGAAGCCATTCGCCTGTCCATTGAGAAAATGCAGGCCGGGCACGGCGGCCCCTTCGGCGCGGTGGTGGTGAAGGACGGCCACATCATTGCCCGCGGCTTCAATCAGGTAACCAGCACCAACGACCCCACCTGCCACGCTGAGGTCGACGCCATTCGCAAGGCCTGCAAGGAACTGGGCACCTTCCAGCTCGACGGCTGCGACCTTTACACCAGCTGCGAGCCCTGCCCCATGTGCCTGGGCGCCATCTATTGGGCCCGCCCGCGCCGTGTATTCTACGGCAACACCAAGGCCGACGCCGCCGCCATCGGCTTCGACGACCAGTTCATTTACGAAGAGTTGGACCAGCCCATGAACAGCCGCAAGCTGCCCATGACGCAGCTCATGCGCGAGGAAGCGCTGGCCGGCTTCCGGGCCTGGGAAAATAAGGAAGGCAAGACAGAATATTAGGATAAGTCGACTGCTTAAAAGAACGTCATGCAGCGCGCAGCGAAGCATTTTGCCTGCGCAACGCAATTAGTTACTGCAGCACCCGAGATGCTTCGCTGCGCGCTGCATGACCTGCTTCCTCAATCAGTATAGCCCACCCCATGATTGAATTTCTCCTCAACGACCAGTCCATTCGCACCAGCGAAGCCCCAGCCAGCGCGCTGCTCGACTTTGTGCGCTGCCACGAGCAGCTGAAGGGCACCAAAATCGGCTGCCGCGAGGGTGACTGCGGCGCTTGCACCGTGCTGGTAGGCGAGCTGGCCCCCGACGGCCAGACGGTGAGCTACCAAAGCATGACCAGCTGCCTCACGCCGCTGGGCAATGCCCACGGCAAGCACATCGTGACGGTGGAAGGCATCAACGCGGCCGGCAGCCAGCTCACGCCCGTGCAAAAAGCTATTGTGGACGAAGGCGGCTCGCAGTGCGGCTTCTGCACGGTGGGCTTCGTAATGTCGCTGACGGGCCACAGCCTGAGCAGCACGCCCGTTACCGAGAAAAGCACCATTGCGGCCATCGACGGCAACATTTGCCGCTGCACCGGTTACAAATCGTTGGAGCGCGCCGCCGCCCGGCTCACCGCTGAGCTGGAGCAGCGTCCCGCTGAAAACGCACTGGCCTGGCTCAGCGAAAAGCAGTTTGTGCCCGGTTATTTCGCAGAGGTTCCGGCCAAACTCGCCAAGCTGCGCCCCACGGAAACCAACGCATCGAATGCTTCTGCAGAGGCCCTGGCAGCTTCTGCTACGGCCCACGCCAACGGCGGCTCCGTATCGACCTCGCCCAACGGCCACGCCCAAAACCAGAACGACCACGGCCACGAAGGCAACCGCCCATTTACGCATGCCCTTGTAGGCGGCGGCACCGACCTGCTGGTGCAACGCCTCGAAGAGCTGCGCGAGCAGCCCGGCGTGCGCCTGATTTTTGACCAGCCTGGCCGGCGCGGCATCCGCCGCGAAACCACCGGCCGCGTGGTGCTGGGCGCCGCCACCACCGCCAGCCAGCTCCTCGATTCGGAACTCATGCGCGGCCTGATGCCCCGCCTGCCGCAGTACCTGAAGCTGGTGAGCAGCACGCCCATCCGCAACATGGGCACGGTAGCCGGCAACTTCATCAACGGCTCGCCCATTGGCGACCTCACCATTATGTTCCTGGCCTTAGGCGCGTCCATCACGCTGCTTGACGCCGCCGGCGCCACCCGCGAACTGGCCCTCCCCGACCTCTACCTCGGCTACAAAAAGCTGGCGAAAGCGGCCGACGAGCAGGTTATCGAAATCAGCTTTCCCGCCCCACTGGCTGGCGACTTCTTCCACTTCGAGAAAGTCTCCAAGCGCACCCACCTCGACATTGCAAGCGTGAACTCCGCCGCCTGGCTGCGCGTCGAAAACGGCATCATTCAGGCCGCCCGCGTCTCGGCCGGCGGCGTGGGGCCGGTGCCGCTGTACCTGGCTCGCACCAGCGAGTTTCTACAGGGCCGCGAATTGACGGCTGAAACCGTGACGGCCGCCAACGAGGTGATGCAATCGGAAATCAGCCCGATTTCCGACGTGCGCGGTACCAGCGAATACAAGAGGCTGTTGCTGCGGCAGTTGCTGTGGGCCCACTTCCTGGAGTTTGCGCCGGAGCTGGCGGTGGATGAGTTAATTTAATTAGAAATATTAGACGGTCATGCTGAGCGCAGTCGAAGCATCTCTACTACGCCATCTGTCATCCTGAACGAAGTGAAGGACCTTCTCATGCCAGAACGATTAACGTTCAGCAGGGATAAGATGCTTCCTTCGTCAGCATGACAAACGGCGCGGTAGAGATGCTTCGACTGCGCTCAGCATGACGTTCAAGAATACCAACATGAACCACCTCGACCCACAGCGCCACGTGCGCGGCGAATCGCAGTACCTCGACGACGTACCTGTGCAGCAGGGCACCCTGTACGCGGCCGTGTTTGAAAGCCCGCTGGCCCACGGCGTGCTCCGCAGCCTCGATTTCAGCGCCGCCCTGGCCGCGCCGGGCGTGGCGCGGGTGCTCACGGCGGCCGACATTCCCGGCGAAAACCAGATTGGTGGCATCGTGCCCGATGAGCCGCTGCTAGCCGAGGGGCACGTGCATTTCCGGGGGCAGCCGGTGGCGCTGGTGCTGGCCCGCACCGAGGCACAGGCCCACGCCGCCCTCAAGCTCATCAAGGTCGAAATCGACCCGCTGCCCATCATCACCGACCCGCGGGTAGCGGCGGCGCAGGGCGAGTTCATCGTGCCGCCGCGCACCTTCAAGCTCGGCGATTCGGCCGCGGCCTGGGCGTCGTGCGCTCACGTGTTCGAGGGCGTGGCCGAGAACGGCGGGCAGGAGCACTTGTACATCGAAACGCAGGGCGCTTACGCCTTCCCCACTGAGATGGGCGGCGTGCGGATGATTTCCTCCACGCAGGGCCCCACGGCCGTGCAGCGCCACACGGCGCACGTGCTGGGCCTGGGCATGCACCAGGTAGAAGTGGACGTGACCCGCCTCGGTGGCGGCTTCGGCGGCAAGGAAGACCAGGCCACGCCCTGGGGCGCCCTGGCCGCGCTGGGCGCCTTCCTCACCAAAAAGCCGGTGAAGCTGGTGCTCGACCGCATGGCCGATATGCGGATGACCGGCAAGCGCCACCCCTACTCGTCCGATTTCAGAATCGGCTTCGATGCCGACCTGAAAATCGTGGCTTACGAGGTGGAATTCTACCAAAACGCGGGCGCTGCCGCCGACCTCTCGCCGGCCGTGATGGAGCGCACGCTCTTCCACGCCACCAACGCCTATTTCGTGCCCAACGTGACGGCCACGGCCTATTCGTGCCGCACCAACCTGCCGCCGAATACGGCCTTCCGGGGCTTCGGCGGGCCGCAGGGCATGTTTGTAATTGAATCGGCCCTGGCCAAAGCGGCCGAGGAGCTGGGCGTGCCCACTTACGAGCTGCAGCGCCGCAACCTGCTGCGCGAGGGCGACCTGTTCTCATACCGGCAGGCGGCCGAGGGCTGCCACGCCGAGCAGGCCTGGGACACGGCCGCATCGGACTTCGATTTGGCCGGCATTCGGGCCGAGATAGCGCAGTTCAACCAACAGAACAAGCTCAAGAAGAAGGGTTTCGCGGTGATGCCCATTTGCTTCGGCATCAGCTTCACCAAAACGCCCATGAACCAGACGCGGGCCCTGGTGCACATCTACTCCGACGGCTCGGTGGGCATCAGCACGGGCGCGGTGGAAATGGGCCAGGGCGTGAACACCAAGATTGCGCAGGTGGCCGCCCGCACGCTGGGCATTTCGATTAACCGCATCAAAATCGAAACCACCAACACCACGCGCGTCGCCAACACCTCCCCCAGCGCCGCCAGCGCCACCGCCGACCTCAACGGCAAGGCCACCGAAATGGCCTGCCGTGCCCTGCGCGAGCGCCTGCTGCGCCACGCCGAGGTGGAGTACACGCTCAACTACGAGGGCCTCGAAATCCGCGACGAGGAGGTGCTGGCCGCCGGCATTCGCACCGAAACCACCTGGGACAAGCTGGTATCGTCGGCGTTCTGGAAGCGCATCGCCCTCACCGAAAACGCCCATTACGCCACGCCCGACCTGCATTTCGACGCCACCGTGAACCAGGGCCACCCCTTCGCCTACCACGTGTACGGCACGGCCCTGACTACCGTAACGGTGGACTGCCTGCGCGGCACCTACACCGTGGATGCCCTGCAGATTGCCCACGACTTCGGTCAGAGCTTCAACGAAGTCATCGACCGCGGCCAGATTGAGGGTGGCGCCGTGCAGGGCATCGGCTGGATGACGATGGAGGAAGTAGCCTACAATGAGGAAGGCCGCCTGCTTAGCAACTCACTAAATAGCTACAAAATCCCCGACATCTACGCCGCGCCCAAGGTGCTCGACGTGCACTTCCTCGACACCCCGGGCCACCCCAAGGCCATCCTGCGCTCCAAGGCCGTGGGCGAGCCGCCGCTCATGTACGGCATCGGCACCTACTTTGCCCTGCGCGACGCGGTGCGGGCCTTCCAGGGCCACACCGCCCTGCCCTTCTCGGCGCCGATGACGCCGGAAAAGGTGCTGGTGAGCTTATACCCGGAAGGGGCAATGGTGAAGAAACCAGACGTAACAATTTCTGTTGCAGGCGGCTTATAAAGCTCCCTTATACAATTTTGACGGCTAATCGTGCTACATTGCTGAAGCGTTGGCCCTCTCACTGCTTCTGTGAGAGCGTGGCCAAATAGCTTCACACTATGCGGCATCACTACACGCTTTTCACGGTTGGCCTTGGGGTACTCCTAAGCTTTACGGCCTGTTCGCCGGATTCTAAATCAGAAACCCGCGCCAGCCAGAAGCGCGAGCCAGCAGCCCCAGCTGCTACTGCGGCATCTGCCCCTGGCCCCACACGCCGGCTGGGCTCCCAGCCCAACGGCCAACCTACCTCCGAAACCGACCGCCGGCGCAACATGGTGCTGGCACCAGCGGCCCCACAGGCCGGCCCGGCACGGGTAATTTCGAAGCGAACTAATCGGAAGCTCGCCCGGCTGGTGCGGCGGCAGGAGCGCGCCGCTAGCCGGGCAGCAGCAGCGGCCCCGGCGCCGACCAGGGTGGCTCCTGCCGCTCCGGCCTCGGCCCAGCCGACGCCAACCAACGCCGGCGTGCTACCAGATACGGACGTTGCGGTTGCGGCCGCGGCTGCTGCCCCTACCGACCGGCCCAAGACGGCCCAGGTTTTCCGCATTCGGCCCGACCGCGACACCGTGCTCTACGGCTCCGAAGGCACCGTGATGCGGGTGCCGGCCGGCACGTTTGTGCAAGGCAACACCCGCCAGGGCACCGCCCCCGAAGGCTTGGTCGAAATCAAGCTGCGTGAGTTCTACTCGATGGCCGACATCTTGCTGGAGCGCCTGAGCACCATGGCCGGCCCCAGGCTGCTCGAAACCGGCGGCATGGTGCAGCTCAGCGCTACCACTGCCGATGGCAGGGAGTGCAAGCTCAAGCCCGGCAGCGCGTTTGAGCTGGGATTTCCGGCCACCCGGCCCATCGACGGCATGCAGCTTTACAACGGGCAGTCCACCGCCACCCGCGGCCTCAACTGGAAGCTGGCGCCCCAGCACGAGGCCACGAAGCCGGCCAAACGCTGGATTAGCTGGCAGTACTGGAAAAAGCCCCGCTTCAAGGGCGGCTACGCGGTGACCCGTCATCGCCTGAGCAAAGCCATCGACTACGATGCTGCCACCGCCATGCGCCTCAACGGCTACCAGGCGCCCGGGCAGCTGCGCCGCGAAATGCGCCGCAACCACAAGCGCGTGCCGGTGGTGGGCCGGGTGAATGCCAGCTTTGAATTATCAGAAACCGGCCAGCTCAACGACGTTTATTTCCGCAGCGCCGGCCCGGCCGATTCGGCCCTGCAAGCAGCCGTGGTGCAGGCCTTGCGCCGCCTGAAAGCTACCCCCGCCTCGCACGGCGTGCGCAACAACCGCCGGGCCACCCGCAGCCTGATGAAGGTGGACGTGCGTTTCACGGCCGACCGGCGCGTGCTCGTCGACCACCTGCGCTGGGACCAGGCCACCACCATTTCCCTCTTCCGGGCCGACGAGGAACGCCGCGCCACGGGCAAAGGGCGCCTCACCGATGCCCAGCTGCAGGCCGCCCCGCTGGAGGCCGTGACCGGTGAGCTGTTTAAAAAGCGGCAGGCCAATGCCAAACGGTATTCGGTGGGCACATTTCTGGGCGAGCAGCTGAACTATGTGAAGGAGCTGGCCGTGTTCCGGGTGAAGGTGGTGGCCGCGCCGCGCACCATGGGCTGGTACAATTGCGACCGGCCGGCCCCGCCGTTGCTCACCCGGCTGGTGATGTCGTCTTCGTCGCGGGTGGGGCGCCCCACCGGTGGCCTGGCCAAGCTGGCGCTGGTGCACCTGGGCCTCGAACACCCCGCCGCCCAGCCGGCCGACATTAGCCTGGTGCTGCACGACAAGCGGTGCGTGATTCGCGGCGACGCCAAGGCAGGCCGGGTCACGTTTGAGCAACTGGCTGATAGCACGGTTGCCACACTGGTCGCCATTCGCCGCGAACAGGGCCAGCTTTACCTGGGCTTGCGCGATGTGGTGGTGCGCCAGCGCGTGGAGCCACCGCTGGAGTTCCGGCCCGTGACGGTGCCCGAGCTTCGGGCCGCCATGGCCCGCTTCGACCTATAGCCCATCCGTTCCGCACTACCGCTTCACGGCCGCCTTTGCCTCATACACCACTTTGCCGCCCACCATCGTCAGCTCGCTCACGGTGCCGGGCAAGGCCGGCGGGGGCACCGTGAAAATGTCCTGCGAGAGCACCGCCAAATCGGCCAGCTTGCCGGGTGCCAGCGTGCCTTTTTGCTGCTCCTGAAACTCGGCGTAAGCGGCACCGGCGGTGTAGGCGCGCACGGCCTGCTCGCGGGTGAGGGCCTCTTTGGGGTCGGCCAGGGTGGCGGCGAAAAGGATGTTGAGGAACGGATTCATCGGGCCATCGGAGCCTAGCGCGAAGAGCACGCCGCTGTCCAGCAGTGAGCGGAAGCCGGCGGGTATGTGCGTGGCGGCGCCGTGCTGCTGGTCCATGTCGGCCACGTAATGCGATGCGTTTTGCACCACCACAATGCCCATGGCCCGGGCACGGGGCCGCAAATCGGGCGCCAGGCCGTCGCCGTGCTCAAAGCGCACGCGCTTGCGCCGCCAGGTGGCGTCGTCGGCCAGCTGGCCCATGAGGTGCAGCACCAGGCTGGCCGTGCTGTCGCCCACAATGTGCAGCATCAACGGGTCAGAGGTGGCGAGGGCGTGGCGGAGCAACTGGCGCACGGTGTCGGCGGGGAAATTGAGGTGGCCATACCAGCCGGGGCGGCCCGGGTACGGGCGGCGCATCAGGGCGCCGCCTTCAAGCGGAGTGGCGTCGAGCACGTATTTGCGGCCCTCCACCCGCGCCAGCGGCGTGGGCTGGTGGTTCACCCCGGCCCATTCGCCGTGCTTGAAACCGCGGGGCGAGGTCATGAAATACGGCATGATGCGGTGGCGCAGGGGCAGCCGGGCCGCCTGCACCACACGCACAGTTTGAGCCGGCGGCAGCGTACCGGCCATGTCCTGCACGCTGGTGATGCCAAAACGCAGCGCTTCGGCCCCATAAGCCCTAAGCAGCCGCACCCAAGCACTGTCGGGCAGGTGGCCATTGAGGTCGCGGCGCGGGCCCCAGCTGCCGTATTCCAGCAGCGAGCCCGTGAGCCGGCCTGTGCCCGAGTCCCGCTCATAGGCCCCGCCGAGCGGGTCGGGGTCGGCCTCGCCGATGCCCAGCTGTTGCAGCGCCAGGGAGTTGACGACGCAGCCGTGGCCCCACGGGGTGTGCAACAGCACCGGGTGGCGGGGCGCCACGGCATCCAGCGCCGCGCGCCGCGCCTGCGGGTCTTGCAGCACGCTCAAGCCTATTTCGCCCTGCAGCCAGGTACCCGCAGGCGTTTGCCGCGCCAGCTTGGCCAGCGTATCGAGCACCTGCGCCGTGCTGGGGCCCGCCAGCAGCGGCAGTTTGGGAAAGTGAAACGACCGGCCCAGCGGGCTGCCTCCCGGCAGGTGCGTGTGCGCGTCGTTGAAGCCTGGCACCACGGTGCGGCCGCGCAACTCGATGCGGCGGGTGCGCGGGCCGGCCAGCTTGCTGATTTGGGCAGTGCTGCCCACGGCCACTACCCGCTCGCCGCGCACGGCCAGGGCCTGCGCGTAAGGCCGGGAGGGGTCGGCGGTGAAGATTTTACCCCCAGTCAAAATCATGTCCGGGTGGGCAGGCTGAGCCCAGGCCCGCCCGGCAAGAGATAATGCCAGAACAAAAACATAATAAGATTTCATGGCAGTTAATTTATTGGGTTACCAAGCGTCCAGGCAAGCCAATGTATTTATAAAATCACTTCTAATATCAATCAATAATATCTATGTTTGCTTGCGCTGCAATTCCGGCAGGATTTGCAGAACAGAATCACCTTCAAACAAACTTTATGCGCCTCACACAATCAAAACATTGGCTCGGCAGCATCGCTGCGCTGGTCGTTCTGGCCCTCAGCGTACTGCTGGGCAGCACTGCCACTACTCCCAAAACGCCGCCCCGCGCCATGGCCGCCGCCGGCCAAACGGTGTGGGTCATCCTGACGCCGGTGAAGGCCGACAAACGGACGCAGTACGAACGGTTCGTTAACGAGATTTTTTGGCCGTGCGCGGCCAAAGTAGGGGCCGCCGACCAGCAGGCCTTTCACCACACGCGGGTGCTCAATCCAACCAAGCCCCAGGCGGACGGTACTTACGCGTATATGTTCATCATGGACCCCGTGCAGAAAGGAGCCGATTACGAAGTCGAAAGCCTGCTGAAAAAAGCCTACGGACCGGCAAAAGCCACCGAGTACTACAAACTTTACACGGAGTGCATGGCGGGCGAACAGAAAATATACTCCAGCACCCAAACCCAGTATTAACCACTTGTAAATCACCGCTTCAAGCAACAAAAAAGGCTTCTCCTGACGAGAAGCCTTTTTTGTTGCTTGAACCAGCCGGACTCTACGCCGCTTTGGCGCGGCGTCCCTGCAGGATGCGGTAGAAAGAGCGGGTCTGCACCTCTTCCAGCGTGAGGCCGGTGGCGAGAATTTCCTCTTCCGTAATGGCACCGCAGTTCAGGGCTTTCAGGAAGAAGTTGAGCAGGCCCTGGCCGGTGGCAGCGTCGTCGAAGATGTCGCCGGTGAGGGTGGAAATGGCCGCGCGCTCCACGAAGGTTTTCAGGCGAAAAACGGCGTCGTCGTAGCTGCTGAGGAAGAAATTGTAAGTGGCAGCGTAGCGCATGGGCAACTGCGCCGGGTTCAAATCCCAGCCCTGGTAGAAGCCGTTGATGAGCGAGTGCGTGGTGTGGTGGTAGGCCTGGCGCCAG
This sequence comes from Hymenobacter properus, assembly GCF_015694735.1. Taxonomy (GTDB): domain Bacteria; phylum Bacteroidota; class Bacteroidia; order Cytophagales; family Hymenobacteraceae; genus Hymenobacter; species Hymenobacter properus. Next base: position 273,275 of record NZ_JADQDP010000004.1, read on the forward strand.
GCGTTGTGCACCGACTCGCGGTTTTCGCGCAGCTGGGCAAACGTCAGGTTTTCGCCGCGGTGCGGGCCGATGGGCATCACGTTGGTGGCGCCATCGGAGAGGAAGATGCCAGTGCCGCCCAACGCCACCTTGGTCATGTGGTGGGCAAAATCGCACACGGGGTGCGCCATGGTCTGGTACTTGGCCGTGATGCCGCAGCTGGCCGTGTAGTCATAGGTGCCGAAGTGGGCCGCGATGCAGCGCCCCTCGCTGGCCCGAATGATGCGCATGAGCGGGTTGCGTCCCTCCTCGTCCATGATGATTTGCGTGGCCTCCACCATCGTCTCCATTTTGAGGGTGCCGGGGGCCAGGCCATTGGCCTTTTCGAGCAGCTCAAACAGGCGCACCATCGTCGTCATCTGCTCCGGGATGGTCACCTTGGGCAGCATCACCACAAAGTTGTCGGGCAGCTTGCCGCCGGTTTCGGCCAGCAGCGTGGTCAGGAAAATGTCGAGTGTGCGCACGCCCCGCTGCTTCAAGTCCTCAGTGAATGGCTTGATGCGGATGCCGATGAACGGCGACAGCGTGCCCTGCTGCATGCCCTTGGCCACTTCCTTGGCGGCGCGCACGGCGGTTTCATCCTCCTCCGCATCGGGCCGATTGCCGAAGCCGTCTTCAAAATCGACGCGGAAGTCTTCTACCGCTTCGCGCTTCAGCTTCGCCACAATCTTGTTGTACACCGAATAAGCCAGCCAAGCGGGCTCTTGCTTGCGGTCCTCCGGGCTCAGGGCATCGAGCTTGGCGGTGAGGGCGGCTACGTCGGCTTCGAGGGTGGGCAGCTGCTCGTGGTTTTTAAACTGCAGGGCGCGGGCCAACTCCACGAAGTTGGGCGCGTAGGTAAGCAGGTTGTTGAGGGCGATTTCGCCCATGCGCACGCAGGTATCGGCCTTGAAGAGGTTGGCGCCGCCGTACACGGTGTGCACGGGCTGGCGGTCGGGCCGGTCGCCGGGGTAGGTTTGCTGGAATTTAATATTGGCCACGCCGAGCTGGTCGAGCAGGGCGGCTTTATCGGAATCTTGTAAGCTGAGTTTCATGGTGGGAATTGATTGTTCGTTGTCGATTTATGCGCCAAATCTGAACGTCATGCTGAGCGCAGCCGAAGCATCTCTACCGCGCAAGTAATTAATTACTGCTGCACGCGAGATGCTTCGGCTGCGCTCAGCATGACGTTCTTTTTATCCGGCAATTTTTCACGAGCCGCGGTAGGTGGAATACCCGAATGGATTCAGCAACAGTGGCACATGGTAATGCGCGTTTTCAGCCACGTTGAACACGATTTCCACGAAGGGATAAAAATTGGCGGTGCCGTCCTGCGCGAAGTATTCCTGGGTGTAGAATTTCATTTTATACACGCCCAATTCCACCTGCTTTTCTTTCGGCAATAAATCGGGAATGCGGCCGTCGGCGTTGGTTTTGCCGCGCGCTATTTCCTGCCAGCTGTCGCCAACTTGTTGCATTAGCGCAATGCTGACATTCGCCGCCGGCTTGCCCTTGGTGGTGTCGAGAATGTGCGTGGTTATCTGGCTCATGCGGCTAATAGTTTTTCGAGGCGAATGCGGGTGATTTTATCCTGCTCGCCGGCAGCAATCAGAATTTCATCTTCGGGGTTATTGGGCATGCGTGCTTGCAGTAGGGCCAGCATTTCGTCGGCCGTTTTACCAGTGGCGCACACAATGAAAATGTAGCCGAATTTTTGCTCGTATTCCTCGTTGCCCGTGGCCAAAGCCTCTAAAGTAGCCTGAGAAGCCTGTTTCACGGAGGCCTGCTCACCCTCGGCCCACGTGCTGGTGCTGGCGAATTTCTCGCGCAGCGCGGCCACATCACCACCGATTTTGGGGTGGTGCGTGAAAGCTTCGCGCCAGTCGGCTTCGCTCAGGGAATTCCAGACGGTGGTTGCCTGCTGCATCAGCGCTTCTGCATCGGCGACGGGGAAACGGGCCACTATATTTTCCACCCACGCCGTGGAGCCGCAGCATTTTTGCAGGGCTTCGGCGAGGACAGATTTGGGGAGGTTATTTAATTCTTGGATGGTCATTTGAATTACCTAAGAAACGTCATGCTGAGCGCAGTCGAAGCATCTCTACCGCGCCATGCAACTAATTACCGCTGCGGTAGAGATGCTTCGACTGCGCTCAGCATGACGCCCTGATAAAAGTGCGTTTCGAAAGCCGTTAAATCACCGTCGGAAAGCGGTTGACGTTTTTGTAGTAGATATAAACCGACGGCTCCTGGCCCATGGCCGTGGCCCACTGCTGGCAGTAAGGCGCCATCCAGATGGAATCGCCTTTTTTCACCGGGTACCAGCATTGGTCGAGCATGTAGATGGCCTGGCCTTCGAGGTACATCAGGCCGTGTTCCATGATGTGGGTTTCGACCATGGGCAGGTTGCCGCCGAGGCCGTAGGTGAAGATGTTCACGGCCATGTCGAAGCCTGGCTCGTTGGGCAGCAGTTCCTGGATGCGCAGGGCCTCATCGTTCATGTAGATGGGCGCTTTGCTGTAGTCGCGCTCACCCCAGAAGACGCCCGGCGTGGCGTGGCCCGACAGCGGCTCGTACACTTTATGGAAGGTGAGCAGCTGCGTACCGGCCTCGGGCTGGCTGAAATCGTAGCGCTGGCCCACAGGCACGTACACGTACTCGCCCGTTTTCAGCGCGCGGGTTTCGCCGCCCACGGTGGCCGTGCAGTTGCCCTGCACCACGTAGAAGAAAATCTGTGAAGCCTCAGTTTCGCCCTGCACGCGGCCGGCTTCGGTGAGGGTGATGAGCGTTTGGCACAGGCGGGCGCCCATTTGCTCGTTGATGATGACGTTGGTGGTGCAACCGGTCCAGCCGGGCACGTTGCTGTTGATGTAGCCGTCGGGGGCAATGATGGCGTGGTTGCGCTTCACAACTGAGCGCGTCAGGGCGGACATTTCCATGTTAACGGGTGGGATTTTGGGTGCGGAGAAGGGTAATAAACTGGTCGGCCACGGCCACGGCAGCGGCTAAGTCGGCCAGTTCCACGTTCTCCAGCGGGTTGTGGCTGATGCCTTTGTAGCAGCGAATGAACATCATGGTGGCCGGCGCTACAAAGGACACGGGCACGGCGTCGTGGCCGGCGCCGCTCACCAGCGCAATGGTTTCGTAGCCGCTGGCGGCAATGGCCTGGGCCAGCAGCGCGTTCAGGCCGGCGTCGCAGGTCACGGGGGCAGTTTTCTGCACAAGGTTCCAGTCCAGGGCCACGTTGCGGTGGCCGGCCACGGCCTCGGCGTGGCTGCGGAGGTAGTCGTAGGCTTGGGCGAGTTGGGCTTCGTCGGGGCTGCGCAGGTCGAGGCTGCAGGTTACTTCGCCGGGGATGACGTTGCTGGCCGAATGGCTGATGGCCAGTTTGCCCACGGTGGCTACCAGCCCGCGGCCGTGCACCTGGGCAAACTGCTCGGCGGTGAGCACAAACTCGGCCGCCGCGCACAGCGCATCCTGGCGCATGTTCATGGGCACGGTGCCGGCGTGGCCGGCCATGCCGCGGAAGGTGAGCTCCACGCGCTGCTGGCCGGCAATGGCCGTCACCAGAGCTACCGGCACATTCCGCTCCCAGAGCACGGGCCCCTGCTCGATGTGCAGCTCAAAGTAACCCAGCCACTCGGCGGCCGGAATGGCATCCAAAGCCAACGTAGAAGCATCGCCGCCCATGGCCACCAGGGCCTGGTCGAGGGAAATGCCGGCGGCGTCGCAGCGGCCCAGCAGGGCGGGGTCGAAGGCACCGGTTACCACCTTGCTGCCCAGGTAGGTGGTGTGGAAGCGCACGCCTTCCTCGTCGCTGAACGCAATGAGCTCGATGTGAAAAGGCAGTGCGACCTGTTGCGCCAGCAGGTTTTCCAGCAAATCGAGCCCCATGAGCACGCCCAGCGGGCCGTCGAATTTGCCGGCGTTCACCACCGTGTCGATGTGCGAGGCCAGCACGAAGGTTTTGGCGTCGGGGTTGGGGCTTTCGAGGCGGGCGCGCAGGTTGCCGATGCCGTCCGTACGGGTGGGCAGGCCGGCGGCTTCCAGCCAGCTTTGCACCAGGTCGCGGCCCGCTACGAAGGCGGGCGTGCCGAAGGTGCGCGTCACCCCGTCGGGGTCATCGCTGATGGCAGCCAATTGCTGAATGCGCTGCATGATTCGCTCAGCGCGCGCGGTGTATTCCTGCTGCATCCAGCTACCGGGTTAAAAATTCGCCGTGGTTGAGGCGGAGGGAATCTGGGCGCTGGAAAACCTGTTCGCCGCGGAGAAAAGTTAATTCGATGACTCCCGCCAATTCCTGGCAAATGTAAGGGGATACTTTGTGTTTGTGCAGAATCAGTTCTTCGGTCACCTCAAAGGTCTGTTCGGGGTCAAGCACAATTAAATCGGCGTCGAATCCGGGCGCAATCTGGCCCTTTTTCCCGCTTTGGCCGGCCAGCTTCGCGGGGTTGGTGCTCAGCCATTTCACAACGTCGGACAGGCTGGCGCCGCGCCGGCGGGCGGCCGTCCAGAGCACCGGCAGGGCAAACTGCAACGAGGCAATGCCGCCCCAGGCGGTGGTGAAGTCGCCGCTGGCCAACTGCTTGAGGTCGGGCGGCGCGGGCGAGTGGTCGGTGGCCACGAAGTCGATGATGCCGGCTTCCAAAGCCGCCCATAATTGGTCGTTGTTGGCCTTCTCGCGGATGGGCGGCGCGCACTTGAACTGCGTCTGGCCGTCCTGAATGTCCTCGGCGTTGAAATAGAGGTAATGTTGGCCGGTTTCCACCGTCAGGGGCAGGCCCTTGGCCCTGGCGGCCGCGATGGGCGCAATGGAATTGGCCGACGACAGATGCACGATGTGCACCCAGCAGCCGGTTTCCTCGCACAGGCGAATCATCATGGCAATGGCCTCATCCTCCCATGCCTTGGGCCGCGAAGCCAGGTAATTGGAGTATGAGCGGTGGTCGTTCTGCTTCCATGCGTCATCGTCTTCCGACAGCTCGCAGTGCACCAGCAGCGGCAACTTATGCCGCGCCAGAATCGGCATCACCCGCCGCAAATCTTCTTCGGTCGCATTCGGAAAATCATCAATGCCGGAGTGCGTCAGAAAGGCCTTGAAACCCAGCACGCCGGCCGCAATCAGCGGCTCAATCTCGTCGGCATTGCCCGGCACCACGCCGCCCCAGAAACCCACGTTGCAGTGCAACTGGCCCCGCGTGGCCGCACGCTTGATTTCCAGATTGGCCACCGAAGTAGTGACCGGGGCCGAGTTTAGGGGCATGTCGACCAACGAAGTAAGGCCGCCGGCCAGCGCCGCGCGGGTGGCCGTGTCGAAGCCTTCCCAATCGGTGCGGCCGGGCTCGTTGATGTGCACGTGCGGGTCGATGACGCCGGGCAGCACGGCGCGGGTGCCTACGTCGAGCAGGGTAGCGCCGGGCACATCGGCTTCGGGCGGCAGGATGGCGCTGATGCGGCCGTTTTCTATGATGATGGTAGCGGCGCGCTCGCCCTCGGGCGTGACAACGCGCTGGCTGCGCAAGGCTAGTGTTGGCATGGGTCGGGAATTTGACACTAAATTGGGGGCTTTTTCCCGGTTCAATTAAATTGAAGCTTGGGGAATTGAACGAAGAAAGAACGTCATGCAGAGCGCAGCGAGGCATCTTGCCCGCAGCCAGTAATTCCTTACGTTCGCAACGAAGCGGTAAAGATGCTTCGCTGCGCTCTGCATGACGCGCTACTTTCATTTGGCCCCACCCCGCTTTCCCATATGCTCCAATACGTTACCCTGCTTGCCCTCATTCTTGCGTTTCTGCTGTTGCTGGGCGTCATCTTCGCCCTGCAGCGCGTGGCCAAAGCGCGGCCCAACGGCGGCGCTGTGGGCGACGGCAGCTTCACGCTGGAAGGCTACTCCTACGCGCTGATTCTGCTGGCCGTCGTTGCGGCGGTGGGCATTGCCTACGTGCTGGCGCGCGACTCGCCCTGGTCGGGCCACATCATGGAGTGGCTCAACATTGTGGTGCGCCTCATGCACATCACCTTCGGCATCGCCTGGATTGGCGCTTCGTTCTACTTCGTGTTCCTCGAAAACGCCCTTAATCGCACCGACAACGTGCGCGAGGAGCTGGCCGGCAACCTCTGGGCCGTGCACGGCGGCGGCTTCTACTACCTGGAGAAGTACAAGACGGCGCCCAAGCAAATCCCCAAAGCCCTGCACTGGTTTAAGTACGAGGCGTATTTCACCTGGCTGTCGGGCTTCAGCCTGCTGTTTGTGGTGTATTATTTCAACGCCAGCTCTATGCTGGTTGACCCGCGCATCCTCGACATCTCGCCGCTGGCGGGCGTGGGTCTTGGCGTGGGTTCGTTTGTGGCGGCCTGGCTGCTCTACGACGGGCTGTGCCGCACCGAGTTTGTGCGCAGCCCCTGGTTTAAAGTCGTTGGTTTCATCCTGGCCACGGGCTTTGCGTTTTTCTACGCGCAGGTGTTCAGCGCCCGGGCGGCCTACATCCACTTCGGGGCCATGCTGGGCACGCTCATGGTGGGCAACGTGTTTTTCACCATTATCCCGGCCCAAAAGGCCATGGTGAAAGCCGCCACCGAAGGCACGCCCCTCGACCCCACGCTGGGCAAAAACGCGCTGGCCCGTTCGCTGCACAATAACTATTTCACCTTGCCGGTGCTGTTTGTGATGGTCAGCAACCACTTTCCCAGCACCTTCGGCCACTCCTACCCCTGGGCCATTTTGGCGGCCATCACGCTGGGCACGGCCGGCGTGAAGCACTGGCTGAACCTGCGCGAAAAGCACCAGACCGACACAGCGGTGTGGGTGCTGCCCGCCGCCGTGGCCCTGCTCCTGGGCGTGGTGTTCGTGACGGCCCCGCCGGCCCAGTCGGGTGGCAGCGGCGCGGCTGGCGCCGCTGCCGCCAATGCCTGCACCCAGCAGGTGAGCATGAGCCAGGTGAACATGATAGTGCAGAAGCGCTGCATTCAGTGCCACTCGGCCCACCCGACGGACGACGTATTCAAGTCGCCGCCCAACGGCGTGGTATATGACACGCCCGAAGACATCATTCGCCTGAAAGATAAAATCATGCAGCGCGTGGTGGTGACGAAAACCATGCCCCAGAACAATAAAACCCAGATTACCCAGGAAGAGCGGGACCTTATTGCCTGCTGGATTAGCCAGGGGGCGCAGAACAAGTAGTGAGTGTTGACAATTATTTGAACGTCATGCTGAGCGCAGTCGAAGCATCTCTACCGCAGCAGTAATTATTTCGATTGAATTACTACTGCGGTAGAGATGCTTCGACTGCGCTCAGCATGACGTTCTTTTTCATTTTCCTGTATTAATGCCCTCCCCTCCCCGCGACCTCCCCGTTTGGACCCTCGCGGCGGCCAGCCTGCGGGCGGGCACGCCGGTGGCGCTGTTCTGCGTGTTGCGCAGCGAAGGCAGCAGCCCCGGTCGCCAGGGATTCAAAATGGCTGTGACGGCTGATGCCGTAGCGGGCTCCATTGGCGGGGGCATCATGGAGCACAAGTGGGTGGAACTGGCCCGGCAGCGCTTGCGCGAGGCCGACGCCGAGCCGCTGCTGCGCCCCCAGATTCACCGGCGGGAGGCGCCAGCCGACCGTTCCGGCATGATGTGCTCGGGCGAACAGGACGTGTTGCTATGGCCGCTCACGGCGGCCGACTTGCCCACAATCGAGGCCATCAAAAACGCTTTGCAAACCAATGCCGGCGGTTATTTGGAGCTAAGCCCGGCTGCCGGCCTCCTGCTGGCGCCAGCTGCCACGGCAGTTGTTTCAGCTGTTGCCGAAACGCCGTTTTACGACTGCCAGCCCGGCCCGGCGTGGTACTACCGCGAGCGGCTGGGCTTCCGCGACCAGCTCACCATTGTGGGCGGCGGGCACGTGAGTCTGGCGCTATCCAACGTGGCAGCGACGCTGGATTTTGAGCTGACCGTGCTCGACGACCGCGCCGACCTGCCCACGTTCGAAAACAACCACTCGGCCCACTACCGCCGCCTGGTTGACTATGAAAGCGTGGCGGCGGCCGTGCCCGCCGGCCCGCACCGCTACGTGGTGGTGATGACCGTGGGTTACCGCACCGATGCCGTGGTGCTGCGCCAGTTGCTGGGCCGCCCCTACCGCTACCTGGGCGTGATGGGCAGCGTAGCCAAAGTAGCCGAGCTGCGACGCGGCCTGCAAGAAGCGGGGTTTTCAGATGCAGAGATTGCGCAGTTGCGCGGCCCCATCGGCCTCCCCATCCACAGCCAAACGCCGGAGGAAATTGCCATCAGCATCGCGGCGGAGCTGATTCAGGTGCGGCGGGAGGGATAACGACGCCCTGTCATTGCGAGGCGTAGCCGAAGCAATCCGTCCTGTCAAAACCAGGAACGCCATTTTACCAGAAAACCCCGGCACCACAATGGTAACAGGGCTTTGCTATTATGGCTTAGTCACATTATTAAGTCGGTCGCTGAGAACAGAACGGATGGCTTCGCTGCGCTCGCAATGACAGACGCGCCCCTACCGCTCGGCGTCGCTGGCGCCGGTGGGGCTCACGTTGCCGTTGGCAAATTCTTCGGTGAAGACGCGGTAGCGGTCGAGGATGGAGCGCACGGAGCGCTTGAGCACGATTTCGCCCATGGGGCCTTCGGGCACGGTCACGCCCGAGGCGTAGCCGTTCCACACGGCGCGGTTGGTTTTCACGTCGATGAGCGTGACCAGGAGGGTTCCTTCGGCCAGCAGCAGGCGCACGGGCTGGTAGCCCTGGCGGTCTTCCTTGGGCGTGTCGTCGGTTTCCTCGATGTTGCGCTTAATCCACTGGCTGAGGTCTTCCTGCTGGAAGCCGTGGAAGTTCATGTCGCCTTCGTACACCCGGAAGTTCACCAGCATGTCGGGGCGGCGGGAGGCTTTGCGGTAGCCTTGGGCCAGGAAGCGCTGCTGAATGGCCTCGCGCAGTGTCTGGCCCAGGCGGCTGCTGTCGGAAGTGAGGCCGGTGCCGGTTACGAAGTCGTAGGTACGGTAGTGGCGGAAATTACCCCGGTAGCTGTAATCGGAATCAACCCGGGCTTCGCGGGTGGTCATGCAGCCCGCCAGAAACAGTACTGCTAGCAACAAAAGCGTAATCGTAGGTTTCATATAGATGGGAATTCTCGTATGGCGATGGAATTACCAATTTACGAAACCTTAGGCACTTAGGGAATGCTCAGCTTGAAAAAATTATGACTAGTGCGTTTGCAGCCCGCCAGCCTTATTCTTTCGATTGGACTGCCCCAATGGCATAGCCGCTTCTGCTGCACTCGGCAAGACTTGCTTTTCTTCCCAAGCCTACCGGTACCCCGCGGCCTGCAGCTGGAATAGCTCCGCGTAGCGCCCGCCCTTGGCCAGCAGCTCCTCGTGCGAGCCTATCTCCACGAACTGGCCGTTTTCGATGACGAGGATGCGGTCGGCCATGCGGACGGTGCTGAAGCGGTGGCTGATGAGCACGGCGGTTTTGCCCTGGGTGAGCTCCTTGAAGCGCTCGAAGACTTCGAACTCGGCGCGGGCGTCGAGGGCGGCGGTGGGCTCGTCGAGGATGAGGAGCTGGGCGTCGCGCATGTAGGCGCGGCCGAGGGCTATTTTCTGCCACTCGCCGCCGCTCAGGTCCACGCCGCCGTTGAAGCGGCGGCCAATCATTTGGTCGTAGCCGCCGGGGAGCTTGGCGATGACGGTGTCGGCGAGGCTTTGCTGGGCGGCGGTTTCGATGCGGGGCTGGTTGTGGCGCTCGTCGATGCGGCCCACGGCGAGGTTCTGGCCGGCGGGGAGCTGGAAGCGCACAAAATCCTGGAAGATGACGCCGATTTCCTGGCGCAGCTCGGCGGGGTCGTACTCGCGCAAATCGTAGCCGTCGAGTAGGATGCGGCCTTCGGTGGGGTCGTAGAGGCGGGCCAGGAGCTTGACGAGGGTGGTTTTGCCGGCGCCGTTTTCGCCTACGAGGGCCAGCTTTTCGCCGGCTTCAAGCTTAAAACTTAGGTTCCGGATGGCCCATTTTGTACCATTCTTGTACTGGAAGCCGACGTTTTCAAACTCGAAACCCTGCTGAATGGGCCGGGGGAAGGGTAGCGGTTTTTCGCCGGTAAGCTCCTGGCGCACAATGCGCGGCCGCAGCGCAAAGAAGTCGAAGAAATCCTGGAGATACAAGGCCCCGTCGGCCACGGAGCTGAAGCGGCTGAGGATGCCTTCGAGCAGGCCGCGCAGGCGGGCGAAGGAGCCGGCCAGGAAGGTGAGCTGGCCCAGCGAGATGCTGCCGGCCACGGTGCGGGCGATGATGTAGACGTAGGCGCCGTAGTAGCCGGCGGCGCCGATGGCGGCGAAGAGCGTGCCCCAGCCGGCGCGGCGCAGCACGAGGCTTTTGTTTTGGCGGTAGAAGTCGTCGGAGAGCTCGCGGAAGCGGTTGATGAGGAAATCGGAGAGGCCGAAAATCTTGACTTCCTTGGCGGTTTCGTCGGAGGCGCCGGTTTGGCGGAGGTAGTCGAGCTCGCGGCGCTCGGGCGTCCAGGAGTGCGAGAGGGAGTAGCTGCGCTCGTTGAAGTGCGACTCGCCGAGGAAGGCGGGCACCACGGCCAGCAGCAGCAGCCCCAGCAGCCAAGGCTGGAAGGCCACGAGGCCACCGGCCAGCAGCACGAGCGTCACGATGTCCTGGCCCTGGCTGAGCACCTGGCTCATGAGCACGGTGCGGGAGAGGGTTTGGCGGCGGGCGCGCTCCAGCTTGTCGTAGAAGGTGCTGTCTTCGAACTGGTCGAGGTCGAGGCGGGCGGCGTGCTCCATGAGTCGGATGGACGACTGGTTGGCGAACAGGTCGCCGAGCAGCGAATCGAGCAGGGCCACGGCGCGGCCCAGGGCATCGGTGAGCAGCACGAGGCCGAACTCCAGGGCCACGAGGGTGAGCACGGGCGTGAGCTGGCGCTCGGGGGCGGGCAGCCGGGTGAGGTGCACGATGGCGTCGAGCAGCAGGCGGGCCACGTAGAGTTGCGCCAGCGGCAGGCCGGCGCGCACGAGGCGCAGGGCGATGTTGGCCAGGGCCAGCCGGGGGCTGGTGGCCCAGATGAGTTTCAGGAAGGCGGGCAGGTGGCGCAGGGCCGATACCCGCTCGCGCACGCTCACGGCGGGCTGCTCGGGGCCGCGCCGGCCGTTGGGGTTCTTGGCGGAGATGGATTTCAGGAATTCAAACATTGCCAGGCAGATGGCAAAGTTGGGGCCGGGGAGGCGGGGCGGCCGTTTTGGCAGGAAACAGGTATGATATTCACCTATATTGCGGCATCATCTTGTAAACACTCTGTTCTGAAACCCAATTTTTCCAATCGTCTACTCTCATGCCGCGCACTAAATTTCCAACTCAATTTGTAAAGTTTCAAAATATCGCAGTTGATGAACAGAATCCTCGGCAATCTCCACAAGATGGTCAGCGAGAGGCTATACGCGCGCTCATCAGGCAGCAAGGAGGGAAAATAGTAAATCTGGCTATCGACGTGAATACTGACGGTTTGAGCCAAGGCGAGCGGTTCATGGTTATTGAGCCAGATGATAAAAAAAAGCCCTATATCTCTGTCGATGGCAACCGCCGGTTGGTAGCGCTCAAAGTATTAGAAAATCCTTCGCTCGCCGATGGAATTTTGAACGCTAGCCAGATGAAAGCGCTCAAGAAAGAGGCAGACATATTTGCAAAAGACCCAATTGACGAAGTTGAGATTGTAATTTATCCAGACCGCGAAGTAGGTACACCGTGGGTTGCTCGCCGCCATGCAAGTGGCTTAGAAGGGCGTGGGCAAGACAGTTGGGGAAACGAAGAAAAAATACGCTTCGATGCTTGGCGCAACGATGACGACGGCACACCGGAGTATCAGTTGCTCCAGTTTGTGCGGCAACACAGCAGCCTAACTGAAGATGAGCGGCAACAGCTCAGCAAATTTCCTCTTACCACACTTCGGCGGGTTGTGACAACTGACCTTGCTAAAGAGAAATTCGGTTATAAGATTATAGATGGTAAAATTGTTACCAGTATTGCTGACGACGAGTTTGTAAAGCCTTTCAAACGCATGATGTTGGACATGACCAATCCCGATACTAAAAAACGGGTGAAGGTTGATAGCATTAAAAACCGGGAGCTTCAGGAGAAGTACTTCGAAAAATTTACAGAAAGTGATTTGCCCTCTACGACAGCACCAGCTGTCAATACTCATGCCTTAGGAGAGAAGAATCAGTCCGCAACCCCGGCAAAAAAGGCTAGTAGCAAATCGCAGAACAGTAGTAAGGAAAGCAAGCAAACTACCCTAGAAAGGAAGAAAATTATTCCTAAGGACTGTACGCTCAATATTACCGAGCAGCGAATACATGATATTTATGATGAACTGAAGAAAAAATTAGACTCCGAAGTAACTCGCAATGCTTGCGCGGTTCTTATGCGCGTCTTCATTGAGCTCAGCGCCGACGACTTTCTAACTCGCAACTCCACCATCCCTATTTCAAACAGTAAGAATGGTGACAGACTGGGAGCTTCACTTGGCGATAAATTGTGGGCAATTGCCACATATGCGGCCGATAATAGTCTACTGACCCCTGAACAGGTCGAGGTGGTGAAGGAAGGTACTTCCAAGGACAATTTTTTAGCCCCACGGGTTAAATCAATGCATTCGTATGTTCATACTGCACATACACCTCTCGTTGGCGACCTTCATGCTCATTGGAACAACATTGAGTCCCTCATGAAAGTAATCTGGGCATAACTTCGTGGTCACGATGCCAACTCGACCTTATCCCTCGCCTCTACGCTACCCTGGTGGCAAGCTGAAAGTAGCTAACTACGTCAAGCTGTTGTTTGAAAGAAACAATTTACTTGATGGTGACTACGCAGAACCTTATGCTGGCGGAAGCAGCGTTGCTTTGGCATTGCTGTTTGACCATTACGCTGCTCGGATTTTTATCAATGACCTAGACCCGGCAGTTTACACATTCTGGCGAACGGTATTGGACAATCCAGAAGGTCTCAAACGACTGATAACTGATACTCCCATGACAATGGACGAGTGGTATAATCAGCGCAGAACCTTCTTGTCGCCAGATTCAAGCCCACTAGAACTGGCCTTTGCCACTTTCTATCTCAATAGGGCCAATCGTTCTGGTATCATTCTTGGCGGCGTTATCGGAGGCAAGCAGCAAACTGGAAATTGGAAGCTAGATGCACGTTTCAACCGTGCTGAGTTAACTCAACGCATTGAGAAAATTGCTCGCCATAGTGACCGTATATCGGTAACGAATTATGATGCGCAAGTATTTCTACAACAAGTAGTGCCCACGATGAACAATCGTAGCTTGACGTACCTCGACCCGCCCTATTATGTGAAGGGCCAAGGATTATATGCCAACGCCTACGGGCCGGATGACCATGCAGCCGTTGCGGCCGACGTTGCCGCTCTTACAAAGCCATGGCTTGTATCATATGATAATGCTCCTCAGATACTGGACCTGTATCAACAGTTCAGGCCACTAGAATATGGTCTAAGCTATAGTGCGCAAGAACGCCGTCAGGGAGGTGAAGTAATGTTCTTTTCGCACGGTCTTCAGCTACCAAATGGCATTAGCAATCCATCGAAAGTGCCGAATAAGTTTCTTCATAAGCTGCCCTTTTGAAACATGACCACTAACTAGAGCATGTTTTAAAAAGTAAAATGCAGTAACATGCAGAAGCCTCAGCCCCACCAGCGGCTGGGGCTTCTTCATGTCACTGATGGTCCCTGGCGCGCGTCTGTGACGCGTTGCTTACTGGTTTCGCGTCTATTACGTGGCAGCGTGACCAATCGTATTGCTGGTGTTTATTGGCGAGCTTCAGGCTCGATGCCAGTGAGCAGCGCGTCGCAGAGGAGCGCCAGCAAGGTTTACGAAAAGGAGGATTTAACAATCGTGGCTGATAGGTAGCTAAACGGTACACCGGCTGCCCTATCTTGCCACATGAAAAATTCCATATTCTTTCTAACCCGTGTGCTAACGGCTTGTGCCGGTTTGATTCTGCTCAGCCACGCGCCGGCCGCTCACGCCCAAGTACCGGCCGCGCCGGTCCGCGCCATTAAATGCGGCCGCCTGTTGGACGTGCGCACGGGCCGAGTTATCCCCAACGGCGTGGTACTGGTGCAGGGCAAAACGGTTCTCCAAGCCGGTGCCAACCTCCCCATTCCACTCGGCGCCGACGTCCTCGACTTGGGCAACGCCCTGGTGCTACCGGGCCTGATTGACGCTCACACTCACCTGCTGCAAAACTACAAGCCCGAACTGGGCGGCGACGACGCCAACATGGTGCTAACCGTGGCCACAATGAGCACCGCCCGCCGGGCCCTGCTGGGCGCCTCCCTGGGCCGCGAAGACCTGGAAGCCGGCATCACCACCGTGCGCGACCTGGGCAACAGCGGCGTCAACGGCGATGTGGCGCTGCGCGACGCCATCACCAAAGGCCAGGTGGTGGGGCCGCGCATTGTGGCGTCCACGCGAGCCTTGGCGGCGGCGGGCGGGCAGTTCGGGCGCCTCACGCCCGAGGCCCAGGCCCTGGTGGCGCAGGAGTACGTGGCCGTCAGCGGCGTAGAGGAAGCCCGCCGGGCCGTGCGCCAAGCCCTCTACGACGGCGCCGACTGCATCAAGGTTATTGTTAACACTGGCCCGCGGGTGCTCTCGCTCGACGAGTTGATGGTCATCGTCGAGGAAGCGCACCGGCAGGGCAAGGCCGTGGCGGCCCACGCCATCGGCGACGACGCCACGCGCCTCGCCGCGCAGGCCGGCGTCAACTCCATCGAGCACGCATATACCATCCCCGACGACGTGCTGAAAATGATGAAGGCCAAGCAAATTTTCCTGGTTCCCACCGACTTCCCGGCCGAGTACTACACCAGCGGCGCACTCGGCAACGCCACGCCTGAACAGCGCAAGCGGGCCGAAAAAGGCGCTCAAGACTTTGCCGCCAGCAACAGTAAGCGCCTCGCACGAGCGGTGAAAGCCGGGGTGCGCATTGCGGCCGGCTCCGACTCGTACTACCAGGCCTCGGGCATGACGCGCGGCCAGAGCAGTTTGCTCATGTTCCGGGCCTACGCCGCGGCCGGCATGGCCCCGCTGGACATCATCCGGGCCGCCACCGTCAACGGGGCCGAACTGCTGGGGTTAAAGGACAAAATCGGGGCGCTGGAACCGGGCATGGCCGCCGACCTCATCGCCGTGGACGGCGACCCGCTGGCCGACATCACGGCCCTGGAAAAGGTGCGTTTCGTGATGAAGGAAGGTCAAATCATCAAAAACGAAGCCGCCCGATAATTCTTAATTATTTAGGTCGTGCCGTATGGCGGAAGTACGGGCCCAGCCAGTTGCGGAGCTTCTCAACCAAGTGCTCAAAAGTTTATTTAAGGGGTTGTTTTACTTGAGGGCAAAGGCCTTTAAAATACTTCTTGAAAAAGACTCCTGCTGGCGCATCCGCAACGCACTGCTGATGGGGTATCCATTTAGCGGGGGAGCTTCCAGAAGCCCTAGCCCCACCAGCGGCTGGGGCTTCTTACTGTCACAGCCCACCGGAAACCTCGGCACACGGGCGATGAATCTAACCTGACTTTAGCCTGAAGGATAAAATGGAGCTTGCGAGAGGCGTTACCTTTGCCAGCATTTGACCTTGGCCAATTATTTAGGCTTCAGGCATGCAACACGCTAACACATGAAACTGCTTCTACTGTCTGCGCTGGCAATTTTCCCGCTGGCGTTACGCGCCCAAACCCTCGAACCCTCCGGCCGGCCGCGCACTTATGTAGTGGGCAACACCCAGGCCCCTATTTATTCCAGCATCGCCGATACGGCTAAGCCATTTCCGTTATTTCTGCCTCCCGGAACTTCCGTAACCACCGTAGGCGAGTACAACGCAAGCTGGGTGAAACTAGAGCTCAAGGGGCGTTACTACTTGATAAATAACAAGATGCTGTCCGGCTACCCGCCGCGGGTTGTTAAAGCCAAGGCTGCCAAAGTCAAAGACAATGAGGAAACGCCGGTGCTGCCCATCGACGCCGAATCGCACCTGGTTGACTACACCGGCGTGGTAGAAATCCCCGCAAGCACCCAAGACCAGCTGTACACCCGCGCCTTCGAATGGGTAGCCAAACAATACCCCGCTGCTGGTAACGGCCTGATGGATAAAGAAAAGGGCCGCATCACGGTGCAGGGCACCACCCATCCGCATTACAACGGCAACGAGTTCGGCACCGTCTCGCACACGTTTACGATTTACGTGAAGAACGGCAAGTACAAGTACGACTTCACCAATTTCCGCCACGACTACCTCGGCGCTGGTGCACAGGGCGGCGATGCCTCGCTGGGCCCCTTTGAGAACGAAACCCCTCGGAAAATGGTGGTGATGGGCTACCTGCTGCACCGGGTTTGGAACAGCATTCGCAACGATACCGACGGCCAAATCAAGGCCTTGATTGCAGACCTGGACCAATACATGAAAGGCCAGACCAAAGACAAGAGCGACTTTTAGCGCTGGCGTGGTCATCACGCTTAAAGTGCGCAGCTCTGCCGCAAACAACCATTCTCCATAGTGCCCTACGAAAAGCCACAACGAAGCGTGAAGCCCTGATGCAAGTGGCGCTGCACCAAACCCGCGCTGAATACAACGTAAGACTATTTTCTCAGAAGCCCCAGCCCCACCAGCGGCTGGGGCTTTTGCCTGTCATGGCTCAGCGGAAACCACGGCCGGGCCGTGCTAAGAGTAGTACGGCTCACGCCCGCTCTGCTACCAGCCGGTACAGGTCCTGGGCATTTTCAAACGCGGCGCCCATGGTATTGTTGAAGTAGGCATACACGTCTTTCCCCTCCTGGAGGTAGTCGTGTATCTGCTCGGCCGTGTCGTGCAGAAAGTCGCGCTCGTAGGACTCGCGGTAGTTGCCCTTGGGGCCGTGGAAGCGCATATATACAAAGTCAGCCCCCTCGTTGAGCTGGGCGTTTCGGGCGGGGCCTTTGTCGTGCAGCACCAGGCTGGCGCCGTGGTGGTCCAGCATGTCAAGCGCATCATCGGTATACCAGCTTGGGTGGCGAAACTCCACCGCTTTGCGCCACTCCTGGGCGGGGTCTGCCGCCGCCAGCGCAGTCAAGAGGGCATCAACCGCCTTGAGCTGACGAATGGTGTTGCTGGGCGGGAACTGAATGAGTAGGCATCCCTTTTTGGGGCCCAACTCCCGTGCGGCATCCAGAAAGCGGGCAATGCCGGAGAGGTCCTCGGCCAGCGCCTTGGTGTGCGTGATATCGCGCCACAGCTTGATGGTAAAGGCAAACCCTGGGCCGGTTTCCGCGGCCCAAGCGGCAAACGTTTTGGGCTGGGGTATGCGGTAGAAGGTGCTGTTAATCTCCACCGAGTTGAACAGGGTGGCGTAGTAGGTGAGGCGGCTCGTATTCTGGTAGGCCTCCGGAAAGGTGGCCTTGGGGCCGGGCACGACGATGCCGCTGGTGCCGGTGCGCAGGGTGCCAAGGTGGGCAGGCATGGGAAGGAATTAGACGGGAGTTTCGTGGTATAACGTGCCACGTAGCCCCGGCGTTTTACCCCAGGCGCATCTCCACGGGGTCCCTAAGTATCACCTGCTGCCGCAGCCGCGGCAGGCGTTTGGCCCAGTTAAAACAGAGCCACAAGCTATGGCGCTACATTGAAGTCAAAGGTGAGGTGTTTCAAATGAGCCCCGCTCCCCTTAGCAGCTGGGGCTTCTTCATGTCGCTGACCACTACAAGCGCCGGCTTCAGCTTTCGTTCGAAGGCAGCACAAACTGCCGGGCCATTTCCAACAGCAAAGCGTCGGCGCCGCTGAGGCCGGGCACCTGTAGGCGCAGGGCTTCCGGGCTGACGTAGCCCGCCAGGCTGGCAAACTGCTCGGCCGGCACCGCCCGGAAGGCCATCGACCAATCGGCGAAGCTGCGCTGCTCCACGGCCTTGTCGGCCAATTTAATCAGGCCCGTGTGGCGTGGGTCTTTGGCAATGTGGTCGTAAAGCGGGGCAAGAACTTCGGCTTCTCCCTCCATTACCTGCATAAACTGCTTGTCGCCGTACAGCAGCAGGCCCGTGACGCCACGCTCCTCGTTGTCGCGGCGGGCCTGGGCCAGCAGAGCCGCCAGCTTGTCGTCGGTCAGGGCCGTGGTGGCCTGACTCATGTAAATGATGTGATGCATGAAGGAATCTGGTGCGTGGGCGAAAGAATAACGCCCTGAACACAGCGGCCGCGCTTAGCGTTCAGCTTGGCCCTGCCGCCCACCGTCGCCGACGCGCACCCGCAGCGCCCCCCAAACAGAGCCCGCACCCGCGGCACCAGCCCACCGCCAACGGTTGAGCTGCCACAGCCGTAAGCCCTGGCATGGAAGAACGCCTGCTCATGGCCGCTTGCCTGGCGCACATCAAGCGCGCCGATGGAACGCTGGACAAGGACTGGTCCATTGCGCACATTGCCCAGCGCGGCGCCTCCGAGGTGCTCCGGAAGCATCAGGCCCACCCGTACCTACCCGACCAGCTGACCGAAGACGCCTTTGCGGCCAGCGAGGACCTGCGCACCCGGCCGGGCGCCGCCTTGGACTGGCCGGCCACGCAGGCCCAGGCCGCGCGGGTGCTGCCCGTGGTGATGCGCCTGCTCTACGTGCTGAGCACGCTGCCCGACGCTGGCAGCCCCGCACGCTAAATGGCCCTGGCGGGGTGGAGAGCAGCATTTTCAGAACAGTACCCTACCTCCCGGCGGCCCCGAATGGCGACGCAAAAGTGCCCGTTAAACCGCAGGTGACTGCGGAACTAAAAATATATTTTTCATATGCCCGGCCATGCGGGGCAGCTTGGTATCATTATGTCAGAGGGGGTTGGCATCCTGCCACGCAGGGCGCTTCATTTCACGCTTCATTCCCAGCTTTTATGCCATGTGCCCTCCCCTCTCGTGCTGCAACCAGCGGCTAAGCCAGCCGCTGCCCACGCAACTCTATTACCTGGTGCGCCTGCTGCTCACCCACGACGATGCCGATGAGCTGCTGGCCAACCAGCAAGTGCCCGTGCAGCGCCGCCTGGAGCAGCTTTGGAGCCGGGTGCAGCACTCGGTGCAGTGCCGCTGCCGGGTGTCGGCCGCCCGGGCCATTGAGCTCACCGAATGCCTGGTGGCCTGCCTGCTGCGCGAGGACTGCTGCCGCCGCTCGCTGCGCCGGGCCGTGACGCTGGATGAGGCCCTGGGGCCGGTATTGGCCTGAGTTGCTATCAGCAAAGCGGGTTTTGGAAAGCCCACGCACACGGCTCGGGGCTAGCAAACCCGCGCCTGGCACAGCCGAGTTTAACGCGCTAAATATCAACGCTTATAGCGCGGGCAACATTATTTTGGCGGGCCAGAACAGTGCAGGAGAGTGTGGGAAAAGGCGGCGCGTAGGTTCGTCGCATCAACTTTTCCCATCCCGCACACTATGATTAAACACTACTTTCTGGCCCTGCTGCTGGCGTTGAGCAGCGGCCCGGCTTTTGCCACCCGCTACTACGTGGCCCCCACGGGCAACGACGCAAACGCCGGCACCATCACGGCCCCCTTCCTCACCGTGCAGCGGACGCAGGCGCTGGTGGTGCCCGGCGACACGGTGTACATCCGCGGCGGCGTGTACATGATGCAGAACTCGCAGATTGCGAACTACGTGGCCCCGTACTCCTACGTCACGCAGCTGAGCCGCAGCGGCTCGGCGGCGGGCGGGCGCATCAACTACTGGGCCTACCCGGGCGAGCAGCCCGTGTTCGACTATTCCAACCTCAACCCCAACGTGGGCGCCAACGCCCCGTTCCGCGTCAGCGCGTTTGAGATTACGGGCTCCTACCTCCACATTCGGGGGCTGGAAGTGGTGGGCGTGCGCGTGCCGCTGGTGAGCAGCAGCACCAACACGCTGTCTATCTGCTTTTCGCAGAGCGGAGCAGGCGGCAACAACATCTACGAGCGCCTGAGCATGCACGACGGGCAGGCCATTGGCTTCTACCTCACCCGCGGGGGCAACACGCTGGTGCTCAACTGCGACGCCTACCGCAACAACGACAACGTGAACGTGACGAACTCCACGGGCACCGCCAACGGCGGCAACGTGGACGGCTTCGGCTCGCACCCCAACAACGCCAACTACACCAACATTGTGTTTCGCGGCTGCCGGGCCTGGCAAAACAGCGACGACGGCTACGACTGCATCTCGGCCTTCACGGCCACCACGTTTGAGAATTGCTGGGCTTTCTACAACGGCTACACGCCGAAGTTTGGGAACCGCGGCGATGGCAACGGCTTCAAGGCCGGCGGCTACGGCACCTCCACCTCCTTCCCGGCCGTGGTGCCCAACAACACCGTGCAGCAGTGCCTGTCGGTGCGCAACCGCTCGAACGGCTTCTACTCGAACCACCACCAGGCGGGCAGCTACTGGTACAACAACACGGCCTACCAGAACGCCACCAACTACAACATGGTGAACCGCAAGGATAAAACCAGCAGCGGCTACCTCGTCGACGTACCTGGCTACGGCCACATCCTGCGCAACAACATCAGCTACCGCGGCCGCTCCACCTCCAGCCCCGATACGTTGAGCATCAGCCGCTCGGCCAGCACCTTCGACCACAACGCCATTGGGGCAGCGGTGACGGCGGCCGACTTCCTCAGCCTCGACACTACCCAGCTGCGCGCCCCGCGCCAGGTCGATGGCAGCCTGCCCGTCATCGCCCTCCTGCGCCTGGCGCCGGGCAGCGGCCTCATCGACGCCGGCGTGAATGTGGGCCTGCCCTACAACGGCGCCGCGCCCGACCTGGGCGCCTTCGAAACCGGCAGCTTCAGCGTGTGGACGGGCGCGGTGAGCACCGATTGGTTTGACGCCGCCAACTGGGCCGGCGGCGTGCCCACGGCCACCACCGATGCCCTGACTCCGGTAGCAAGCCGCTACCCGGCCATTGCCGCCGGCACGGCCACGGCCCAAAACCTGACCATCGGCGCCGGGGCCTCGCTCAGCCAGAGCGGCGGCACACTCAGCCTGACGGGCAACCTGACCAACAACGGCACCTTCAGCGCCACCGACGGCACGCTGCTGACCAGCGGCACCGCCAACCAACTGCTCGGTGGCAGCAGCGCCGGCGCCTTCAAAAGCCTGACCGTGGGCGCGGGCGGGGCCACGCTGGGCACGGCCACCAGCCTGCGCGGCGTGCTCACGCTGCTGGGCGACCTGACCACCAACAGCAAACCCCTTACGCTGCTCTCGGCCGTGAGCAACGGCGTGGCGGCAGATGCCCTGGTGGTGAACAGCGGCGGCGCGGTGCTGGGCGCGGCCACGGTGCAGCGCGCCATCGACCCGGGCCAGAACCCCGGTACCGGCTACCGCCACTACGCCGCGCCGGTGAGCAACACTACGGTGGCCGACCTGGCCACGGCGGGCTTCACGCCCGTGGTGAACCCGGCCTACAACTCGGCCGCCGCGCCGCTGACCGTAACAGCTTTCCCGACGGTGTACGGCTACGACGACAGCCGCCTGGCTTTGACCAATAACCTGAGCCCCTTCGACAAAGGCTGGTACTCGCCCGCGGCGCTGAGCGACCCGCTGGCCGTGGGCCGGGGCTACACCGTGAACATCGGCGCTTCGCAAGTGGTCGATTTTGTGGGCACGCTCACCAACGGCGACCAAACGCTGGCCCTGACCAGCTCCCGCCCCAGCTACGCCGACGGCGGCTGGCAGCTGCTGGGCAACCCCTACCCCGCCCCGCTCGACTACTCGCTGGTGGCCCCGGCCGACCGCGCGGGCCTGGATGCGGCCATGTACGTGTACGGCAGCACGGCCCAGTACGCGGGCCAGTACCGCAGCTACGTCAACAACGTGGGCAACCCGGTGCTGCCGGTGGGCCAGGCGTTCTTTACCCGCGCGGCGGCCGGGCAGGCCACGGTCAGCTTCACGTTCCGCAACAGCCAGCGCCTGACCGCGCCCGACGGCACCACCTTCCAGCGCGCCGCCGAGGTGCGCCCCTTGGTGCAGCTGCAGCTGCAAGGCACCGGCAGCCCGCTGGTGGATGAGGCTACCGTGTACTTCGAGCCGGGCGCCAGCAGCGGCTTCGACGCTGCCTACGACGCCGCCAAGCTGCCCAACCCCACCGGCTTGAACCTGGCCACGGCCGGCGCCCAGCCGCTCAGCATCGACGGCCAGCCCGTGCCGGGCACCGCCCCGCGCGTGCTGCCGCTGGCTGTGGGCGTACCCGCTGCGGGCGCCTACACCCTCACCGCCAGCCAGCTGCTGAACCTGCCCAACGTGCCCGTGTACCTGCGCGACCTGCAGCTGGGCACCCTCACCGACCTGCGCCAGCAGCCCAGCTACCGCTTCACGGTGGCCAACGCGGCGCTCAGCACCACCCGCTTCGAGCTGGTATTTGGCCTGCAGGTGCTGGCCACCGCGCCGGCCGAGGTGGCCCGGCAAGTGGCCCTCTACCCCAACCCGGCCCGTACCCAGGCCGTGGTGGAGCTGCCCCTGAGCCTGAGCCGCCAGCCCGTGGCCGCCGCTTTGGTAGACGCCCTGGGCCGCGTGGTGGGCCAGCAGGTGCTGCCCGCCGGCCTGGCTGCCCACACGCTGCCGCTGGCCGACGTGGCGCCGGGCGTGTATTCACTGCGCCTGAGCACGGCGGCGGGCACCGTGGTGAAGAAGCTGGTGGTGGAATAAGCTTGTCCGTCGTTTGCTGAATACCCTGGGTCAACAAAAAACCCGCAGCCACTGTGGCTGCGGGTTTTTTGTTGGTGCGAAAGCAGTGACGGACCGGCGGCGCAGCGGCTACGGGCGAAGCATTGGAAACGCTGGTTCACTTTTTATCAGCTTTCGCGCAGCTGCTTTGGCTCAAAAGCGGCGGGCCAGCGTTAGGTTGTGGGAGGTGAAAGAAGTGACGCCGCCCAGGCCGGTTTCCTTCATCACCTTGCCGCCCACGCGCCAGCGCTGCGTGGCGCCCAGGCCCACTTCCAGGTTCAGCGAGCCCAGCAGACCGGCGTGCATGCCCTCCCGGGAAGCCAGGCTGTAGCGCACGTAGGGGGCGTCGGGGTAGTTGCCGAAGAAACTGAAGCCGTTGTGTTTGTAGTAGCCCCCAAAGCCGCCCGCACCTACCGCAAACAGCACCCGGCGGGCATTGCCGAAGGGGTACCACAGCGCTTCGGCTTCGGCGTAGCCCGCTTTGTAGTTCTGGTTGGGCAGCTAGCTTTCCAGGCCGTCCTGCGGCGCGCCGCCGATGCCCACCAAACGCCCGGACGCCCCCCAGTGACTACCCAGCGGCTTGGTGTACTCCACGGCTACGCGCAGGCAGTAGTAGGGACGGTTCGGGACTTCGGTGCGACCTACGCCCAGGCGCAGCACGCCCGGCTGAGCCGTTGCCTTAGCTGCTGGTGCGGGTGCCAGGGCGGCAGCGGCATTTTGCGCGTGGCCCGCTACGGGCAGCCCGGCGGCCACCAGGCCAGCCAATAAAAAGCAGTAGGAAAGTTTCATAGTCGCAAGGCAGGAGGTATAGATTCGTGCTGCTGGTACTGCATACGACAGCCATACCGCAAGTGCAGCCGACTGTGCTTCAGCAGGGTATTTAGGCAAGTTACTCTGTATTGCGGCTACCAGCCAGGTCAAGCGTGGTTATCTTTAACAAAAGCAGTTTTTTAGCACGGTTTTAATGAAAAGTACTATACGGTTGCTTCGCATGTTATTGGCGGTGGCCGGCTTGCTTTTTCTCGGCCGGCTGGCCGTCCGCTTCGTCAGGACCGGCTGGGAAGCCCTTTCTTATTCATCCTTCGGTTACTACGACCCCACCGTCTTCATTGTGTTGGGGCTACTGCTACTGCCGGCCGGGCTGCTGCTCTTGCGGTATGTGGTAAAATTCATGCGCAAGGTCGGCCGCCGGCATTAGAGAAGTCCTCCCTGCCGTCGCCTGTTCGTTTCTCCCGACCTTTGCGGCCTCATATGGCCGCATCCAAAACCTACAGCATGGGCTTCTGGCTCATGTGCCTCTCGTCCTTTTTGTTTTTTGCCAGCTTCAACCTGCTGCTGCCCGAGCTGCCCGAGCACCTGGCGCAGCTGGGCGGGGCCGAGTATAAGGGCTTCATTATTTCGCTGTTTACGCTCACGGCGGCCATTTCGCGGCCGTTTTCGGGCAAGCTGGCCGATACCGTGGGGCGCATTCCGGTGATGGTGTTTGGCTCGTTGGTGTGCTTTGTGTGCGGGTTTTTCTACCCATTGGCGCTCACCGTGTCGGGGTTTCTCACGCTGCGGCTGCTGCACGGGTTCAGCACGGGCTTCAAGCCCACCGGCACCGCCGCCTACGTGGCCGACATCGTGCCCGTGGAGCGGCGCGGCGAGGCCATGGGCCTGCTGGGCGTGACCGGGGCGCTGGGCATGGCCTTCGGGCCGGCCTTCGGCTCGTGGGTGGCCGAGACGTTCTCGCTCAACGCCATGTTTTACTGCTCCAGCGGGGCGGCGCTGCTCTCGGTGCTGGTGCAGGGTACCCTCACCGAAACCTTGCCCCGCGCCCAGCGGCGGCGCTTCAGCCTGGGTTTGCTCCGGCTGAAATCCGACGAGGTGTTTGAGCCGCGCGTGCTGGCGCCCTCGCTGGTCACGGCCCTGTGTCTGTTTCCCTACGGCGCGGTGCTCACCGTCATTCCCGACCAAAGCCGGCTGCTGGGGCTGGCCGGTTCCACCAAGGGCCTGTTCTACATCTGCTACACGGCGGCCTCGCTGGCAGTGCGGCTGGTGGCGGGCAAGTCGTCGGACACCTACGGGCGGGTGCCGGTGCTGCGCTGGTCGGCGGGTATGCTGGCCGCGGGGCTGGCGCTGCTGGTGTGGTGCCCCTCGGTGCCGGTGTTTCTGGCCGGGGCGGTGGTGTTTGGGCTGGGTACGGGCCTGAACTCGCCCACGCTCTACGCTTGGACCATCGACCTGAGCCCGGCCGAGCGCCGCGGCCGCGGCGTGGCCACCATGTACATCGCCCTCGAAATCGGCATCGGCCTGGGCGCGCTGCTGGCCGGCTGGATATTCGCCAACCAGCCCGGCCGCCTGCCCTACGTGCACGGCCTGAGTTTGCTGTGCGTGCTGGCGGCCATAGCCTACCTGCTCAGCATCAAGCATACCGGCCCCATAGCGCCCGCAAACGCCTCGCTCTCAACGCCCGAGCCAACGGCCGAAGAAGTGGTGTAAAGCCGGGGCGCCGCAACCAAAAAGAAAAGGTGAATAGTTGGTGAAGTTCAAATAGATTCTTCTATTTTTAGGGTTTCAAAGACTGTCTACCCCATTCTTTTTTATTGATGCCAACATCTTTACTGTTGCGCCGCGGGCAGCAGGTGTTTCCCTTGCTAACTGCTGCCTGCCTGGGCGCTTTCACCGCCCGCGCCCAGCCCGAACCCGTCAAATTTGGCCAGGTCGACAAGGCCGACCTCACGGCGGCGCCGTTTGTGGCCGACAGCGCCGCCACGGCCGTGGTGCTCTGCGACTTCGGCCGCTCGCGCATGGAAGGCAAGGGCGACGGCCTGCAGGTGGTGTTTGAGCGCGTGACGCGCATCAAGATTCTGAAGAAAGCCGGCTTCGAAAACGCCACCGTCGAGATTCCGCTCTACCACCGCGAGGCCGACCAGGAAAAAGTGTCGAACCTGCGCGGCTTCACCTACAACCTGGTGAACGGCGTGGTGGAGAAAACCAAGCTGGAGCCCACCGGCGCCTTCCTCGAAAACCGAACGCCGACCATCAACATCCAGAAATTCACGCTGCCCAACGTGCGCGAGGGCTCCGTGATAGAGTACGCCTACACCCTGCGCTCGGACTTTTTGTTCAACTTCCAGGACTGGACGTTTCAGCGCGACGTACCCGTGCGCTGGAGCGAGTACCGGGTAAGCATTCCGGCGTTCTACAAGTACAAGATTATCTACCAGGGCGGCCGGCCCTTCGACGTGGACGTGGCCAAGGCCGGCGTGACGAGCCTCACCATCGACAATAAGATTCCGCTGAGCGCGGGCCTGTCGGGCGGCATATCCAGCGGCACGGTGGGCATCACGGCGCCCACCGAGGAGCACCAGTGGGTACTGAAAAACGTGCCCGCCTTCCGGGAAGAGCCCTACATGACCACGGCCCGCGACTACGTAGCCCGCCTCGATTTTGAGCTCACGGCCGAGCAGTGGTCGGCCACCGACTACCACGACCTAACCGGCACCTGGGACAAAATCAACGCCCGCCTGCTGGCCGACGAAGACTTTGGCGGCCGGCTCAGTCGCTCGGGCCCGCTCAAAGACCAGGTGCTGCCCCTCACCACGCAGTACCCCGCCGTGGCCGACCGCATTGCCGCCGTGCGCCAGCTGGTGATGGCCGCCGTGCGCTACGACGGCCGCGACCGGTGCTTTGCCCAGGAGCCCCTGCGCAAGGCCTACGACGCCCACCGCGGCAGCGCCGCCGACGTGAACCTGCTGCTCATTGCCGCCCTGCGCGACGCCGGCATCGACGCCCACCCGCTTATTCTCAGCACCCGCGACCACGGCCGCGTGAGCCAGGAGTTTCCCTTGCTCGAGCGCTTCAACTACGTGGTGGCCGCCGTGCCCCAGGCCGATGGCAAAGACCTGCTGGTGGACGCCACCGAGCCGCTGCTGCCCTGCGGCGTGCTGCCCACCCGCTGCCTCAACCGCGTGGGCCGCCTGGTGATGAAAAAAGACGCCGACGGCCGCTGGGTCGACCTCACGCCCAGCCACCGGCAGGTGCGCTTCCAGCAAATCAACCTCACGCTGGACGCCCAGGGCGGCCTCAGCGGCAAGGTGCACGACGAGCGCGGCGGCTATGCCGGCGCCAACGCCCGCGCCGAGCTGGCCAGCCTGGGCGAGAAAAAATACCTGGCCGGCCTGCTACAGCGCCACGAGGGCTGGGCCGTGCCCAAGCTGACCGTGGGCCAGACCGACGCCGTGGACAAGCCCTTCACCCTGGACTACGAATTCCGCCAGCCGGCCACCGACAACGCCGCGGCCACCACCCTCTACCTGAGCCCGCTGAGCGACTTTGGCCCCGGCCAAAACCCGTTTCGACACGAAGACCGCAGCTTTTCGGTGGACTTTGGCATGCTGCAGGAAGAAACCGTGATGGTGACCCTGACGCTGCCCGCCGGCTACGAGCTGGCCGCCCTGCCCAAGCCTGCCGTGGTGGACCTGCCCGAGCAGGGCGGGCGCTTTATCTACAGCGTGGCTGCGGTGTCGCCGGGCGTGGTGCAGCTCACCAGCCGCCTCAACCTACGCAAGCCCGTGTACGCGGCCGCCGAATACGCCAGCCTGCGCGAGCTCTACAGCCAGCTCATGGCGCGCCAGGCCGAAAAGCTGGTCATTCAGAAGAAAGCCGGCGGCTAAGCGCCGGCGGCACTTCAAGCCTCAGCACCCACGGGTGCGCAGCACATCCCTCTGGCCAATGGCGGCCCGTGCCCCCCTTTTCTTGTTTTCAACTTATTCTATAACAACCAGTTGCATGAAACAACTTCTACGCCTGCCCGCCGCCCTGGTCGCGGTGCTGCTCAGCGCCGCCGCAGCCCACGCCCAGCCCGAGCCCATCAAGTTTGGGAAAATTGACCCCAGAGACCTGACGGCAGCGCCGTTTGCGGGCGACAGCGCCGCGGCGGCTGTGGTGCTCTGCGACTTTGGCCGCACCAGCATTCAGTTCATCAGCAACGACTTCCAGCTGGTGTCGGAACGCGTGACGCGCATTAAAATCCTGAAGAAAGCCGGGTTTGAAAATGCCACGGTGCAGGTGCCGCTCTACCACCACGACACGCGCGCGGAAAAGATTGCCGGCCTGCGCGGCACCACCTACAACCTGGTGGCCGGCAGGGTCATTCCCACCAAGCTCGATGGCAGCAACATCTTCATAGAAGACCTGACGCCCAACGTGAAGGTGCGCAAGTTCACGCTGCCCGACGTGCGCGAGGGCTCCGTGATTGAGTATACCTACTCCGTCACGTCGGACTTCTTTTTCAACTTTCAGGACTGGACGTTTCAGCGCGACATTCCGGTGCGCTGGAGCGAGTTCCGGGCCAGCATTCCCGAGTATTTCAAGTACAAGATGCTGATGCAGGGCTACCATGCCCTGGCCGAGCAAAACCAGACCGAGGCCGCCGCTCAGTACGCCATTCACACGGCCGGCAGCAACGTGGGCAGTGGCTTTGGCGCCACCCGCGAAGGCCCCAGCACCGACGTGGTGAACAGCCGCGTCACCAACTACCGCTGGGCCATGAAGGACGTGCCCGCCTTCCGCGACGAGCCCTACATGACCACCGCCAACGACTACGTGGACCGCATCAGCTTCCAGCTGGCGGGCCTGCAGTTCCCGGGCCAGGGCTACCAGAACGTGGGCGGCACCTGGGCCAAAATCGACATGGAGCTGCTGAACGACGACAACTTTGGCCAGCAGCTGAGCCGCGCCGGGTTTCTGAAAGACCAGCTGAAGGCGTTGGTGGCCCAGCACCCCGACCTGGCCACCCGCGCCGCCGCCGTGCGCCAGCTGGTGATGAGCGCCGTGCGCTACGACGGCGCCAACAGCCTCTACAGCAGCGGCCCGGTGCGCAAGGCCTACGACGCCCACCACGGCAACGCGGCCGACGTGAACCTGCTGCTCATTGCTGCCCTGCGCGAGGCCGACATTCCGGCCAACCCGCTGCTGCTGAGCACCCGCAGCCACGGCCGCGTGAACCAGACGCAGCCCCTGCTCGAGCGCTTCAACTACGTGGCGGGCCACGTGGCACTGGCCGACGGCAAAGAACTGCTGGTGGATGCCACCGAGCCGCTGCTGCCCTGCGGCGTGCTGCCCACCCGCTGCCTCAACGGCGCGGGCCGCCTCATCATGAAGAACCCGGCCGAGGGCCGCTGGGTGGAACTGGCCCCCAGCCAGCGCTACGTGCACTACCAGCAAGTGGCCCTGACCATGGACGAGCGGGGCGGCCTCAGCGGCAAGGTGCACGAGGAGCACGCCGGCTACGCCGCCGCCGATGCCCGCCGCGAGCTGGCCAACCTGGGCGAGAAGAAATACGCCAGCGAGCTGGCCCGCCCTCACAGCGGCTGGACCGTGCCCAAGTTTGCCGTGGCCGAGCGCGACAACGTGGACAAGCCCCTGGGCCTGGACTACGAGTTTACCCAGCCCGCCGACGCCGACGCCACCATTGGCACGTTCTACCTGAGCCCGCTGCGCGAATTCATCAGCGAGCAAAACCCCTTCCGCCACGACAACCGCCTCTTTCCGGTTGATTTTGGAGCAGCCAAGGACGACACCCGCATGATAACCCTGACGCTGCCCGCTGGCTACGAGCTGGCGGAGCTGCCCAAGCCCACGGTGATGGAGCTGCCCGATGGCGGCGGCCGTTTCCTCTTCAGCGTGGCCACGTTGTCGCCGGGCGTGGTGCAGCTCACCAGCCGCCTCAACCTGCGCAAGCCCTCCTACGCCGCCGCGGAGTACGCCAACCTGCGCGAATTCTACCGCCTGATGCTGGAAAAACAGGGCGAGAAGCTGGTCATTAAAAAGAAAGCGTAAGCCTTATGCCACAACCGCACCCCTTTTGGGCGGCCTTGGCGCTGGTGCTGCTGAGCCCCTTTGCGGCCCAGGCGCAACCCGAGCCCATCAAATTTGGCCAGGTAAACCAAGCCGACCTCACGGCCGCCCCGTTTGGGGCCGACAGCGCCGCGGCCGTGGTGCTCTGCGACTACGGCGCGGCCCAGGTGAAATGGGGCGCCGATGGCTCGATGCACAGCGAAACCGAGCGCATGACGCGGGTGAAGATTTTGCGCAAAGCCGGCTACCGCTATGCCTCGCTGGAAATTCCGCTGGTGGGCGGGCGAAAGCTCACCGGCCTGCGCGGCTTCACCTACAACCTGGTGAACGGTGTGGTGGAAAAAACAAAGCTGGAAAGCGCCGGCGAGTTCACGGAGGAAATTGCCACCCACGTGCGCGTCTTCAAGTGCACCCTGCCCAACGTGCGCGAAGGCTCGGTGGTGGAGTTTGCCTACTCGCTGACGGCGGGCGGCCGGGTGAGCCTGCCCGACTGGCAGTTTCAGCACGAGGTGCCGGTGCGCTGGAGCGAGTTTCGCATTGCTTACCCCGACATCTTCAACTTCAAGACCGTGCTGCAGGGCTACCTGCCGCTGGCCGTGCGCGAGCAGAAGGAAGGCACCGCCCGCGTGATGCTGAGCCGCTGGGCCATGAAGGACGTGCCGGCCCTGCGCGAGGAGCCCTACGTGACCACCATGAACGACTACGTGGCCCGCCTCGACCTGGAGCTGGCCAGCGTGAACGTGCCCGGCCGGGTGGTGAAGGACTTCCTGAGCAGCTGGGAGCAGGTAGATGCCGACCTGCTGCACGACCCGAACCTGGGCCAGCTGCTGAACCAAGGCGGCTTCCTCTCCGCCGACCTGGCCAAACTGGCCCTGCCCGCCACTGCCACCGTGGAGGAGCGGGCCGCCGCCGTGCACGCGCTGGTGCGCGGCGCCGTGAAGTACGACGGCCTGGCCACCACCTATGCCAGCACGCCGCTGCGCAAGCTGTACACCGACACCCACCGGGGCAATGCGGCCGAAATCAACCTGCTGCTGATTGCCGCCCTGCGCGCCGCCAAGCTCGACGCCAACCCCGTGCTGCTGAGCACCCGCGAGCACGGCCGCGTGGCGGCGAGCTTCCCCATGGCTTCGCGCTTCAACTACGTGGTGGCCCACGTGGCCCTGCCCGATGGCAAAGACCTGCTGCTGGACGCCACCGAGCCGCTGCTGCCCTGCGGCATGCTGCCCGAGCGCTGCCTCAACGGCGTGGGCCGCCTGGTGATGGCCAACCCGCAGCACTCGCGCTGGGTGGAGCTCACGCCCAGCCAGCGCCGCGTGCACTTCCAGCAAGCCCAGCTTGACCTCACGCCCCAGGGCGGCCTCAGCGGCAAGGTGCACGAGGAGTTCAGCGGCTACGCCGGCGCCACGGCCCGCGCCGAGCTGGAGAAAGACGGCGAGCCCAAGTACCGCACGCATTTTGCCAGCAAGCACGGGGCCTGGACGGTGCCGCAGTTCGCCGTTTCGCAACGCACCAACCTGCTGAAGCCGCTCACGCTGGACTACGCATTTGAGCAGCCCGCCGACGCCGCGGCCACGCCGGGCAGCCTGTACCTGAGCCCGGTAAGTGAGTTTTTGGCGGAACAAAACCCGTTCCGGCTCGAAACCCGCACCTTCCCGGTCGACTTCGGCACGCAGCAGGACGAAACGCTCATGATTACCCTGCACCTGCCCGCCGACTACGAGTTGGCCGACCGGCCCAAGCCCTCGCAGGTGGAGCTGCCCGATGGCGGCGGCCGCTTCTTCTACAGCGTGGCCGTGGAGGGCAGCACCGTCAACATCACCAGCCGCCTGAGCTTGCGAAAACCCGTGTATGCGGCCGAAGAATACGTGCACCTGCGCGAGCTCTACCGCCTCATGCTGGAAAAGCAGCGCGAGAAACTGGTCATCAAAAAGAAGGCCTAGTTTAATCAACGAATCAAGGCCGTCATGCCCCGGCTGCGCTCGGCAGGACGTTTCATTTTCCATTCCTTTCGCTTTTCCTTTTAACTGATGAAAGCATTACTTCCCCTGCTGGCCGCCCTGCCGCTGAGTAGCTTCCTGCTGCCTGCCGTTGCCCCTGCGCCCAAGTATGCGGTGGCCGATATCCCGGCGGCCTTGCGCGAGGGCGCCCACGCCGTGCTGCGGGCCGACGATGAGGTGGTGACGGTGAAATCGGCCGGGCGCCTGGTGTATGCCGTGCACCGCGTGGTGACGGTGCTGGATGCGGCCGGCGACGACCAGGGCCGCCACTCGGTGAGCTACGACGCGCTGCACGCCCTCAACTACCTGCGCGGCGCCGTGTACGACGCCGACGGCCGCCTGCTGCACCAGCTGCGCGCCGCCGAAATCCACGACCAGGGCGTGGGCGACGCCGGCGGCAACTTCATGACCGACGTGCGCGTGCGCTACGCCGACCTGCGCCAGCCCCAAACGCCCTACACCGTGGAGTTCGACTACGAGCTGACGGTAGACAACGCCTTGTTTTACCCCGACTTTCAGCCGCAGGACGAGGAAGGCCTGGCCGTGCAAAGCGCTACTTTCAAAGTAACCACGCCGGCCGCCCTGCCCCTGCGCTACCAGGAGCGGCAGCTGCCCAAAGGCGCGGCCGTGGCGCGCAGCACCGCAGCAGGCCAGGAAGTGTACCAGTGGGAGCTAACCAACCTGCCCGCCGTGGAAGAGGAAGAAGCCGCCCCGCCGCTGGCCTACACCACGCCGGCCGTGGTGCTGGCGCCCGGCGCGTTTGAGGTGCAGGGCTACAAGGGCACGGCCGCTACCTGGCAGGGCCTGGGGCAGTGGAGCTACGAGCTGAACGCCGGCCGCGACGTGCTGCCGCCCGCCACCGTGGCCAAGGTGCAGGCCCTGGTGAAGGACGCGCCCGACGCCCGCACCAAGGCCCGGCGCGTGTACGAAATGCTGCAGGGCAGCACCCGCTACATCTCGGTGCAGCTGGGCCTGGGCGGCTGGCAAACCTTCCCGGCTAGCTCGGTGGCCAGCAACGGCTACGGCGACTGCAAGGCCCTGAGCAACTACACCACGGCCCTGCTGGCCGCCGCCGGTGTGCCCGCCTACGTGGCCCTGGTGGGCGCCGGCTCCGACCGCCCCGACCTGCGCGCCGATTTCCCCAGCTCGCAGTTCAACCACGCCATCGTGTGCGTGCCCCTGGCCCAGGCCGGCAAGCCCGACACCCTGTGGCTGGAATGCACCAGCCAGACGGCCCCGTTCGGCTACATGGGCAGCTTCACCGGCAACCGGCACGCGCTGCTCGTGACGCCCAAAGGCGGCCAGCTGGTGGCCACGCCCCGCTATGGCGCCACCGAAAACCGCTTGCAGCGCCGCCTCGACCTGTTCATCGACGATAAAGGTGGCGCCACGGCCACGGCGCGCACCCTGCGCACCGGCCAGGAGCAGGACCTGTACGCCCAATTGATGCACGAGCTGGGCCCCACCGACCAGAAGAAGTACATCACCGACCACCTGAAGCTGCCCACCTTCACGCTCACCAAGTGCAACCTGGCCGCTGCGCCCGCCACGGGCGCGCCGGGCATTGTCGAAACCCTGGGCCTGGCGCTGCCGGGCTTTGCGGCGCCCAGCGGCAAGCGCGTGTTCATTGCGCCCAACCTGCTGAGCCGCCTGCCCGCCCTGCCCGCTCAGGCGGGCGAGCGCCAAACGCCGGTGTGGCTGTCCGACGCCTGCCTGCACGCCGACACAGTGCGCCTGCACCTGCCCGCCGGCTTCCGGCCCGAAAACCTGCCGGCGCCGGTGCAGCTCAGCACGGCCTACGGCATTTACTCCAGCCAGTACGCGGCCCTGCCCGACGGCGGCGTCCAATACATCCGCCGCCTCGAAATGAAGCGCGGCCAATTCCCCGCCACCGCCTACGCCGGCTACCTGGAGTTCCGCCGCAAAATCAGCGCCGCCGACAAGGCCCAGGTGGTGCTGCTGAAGACGGAGAGCTGAGTTTCTTATCTTCGTCGCGCCGGGCTTTTCCGGCTTTCCTTTCCAGACATATGACTAAAAATCTTCTTTTCCTGGGGTTGTTGCTAAGCGCTGCCACGGCTGCCACGGCCCAAACCCAGCCTGCTACGCCCGGCGTAGAAACTTCGCACATCGCCGTTCAGCGCGTGCGCATGGGAGTTAATGACATTAACCCCGAGAAGGAAGCCGACCAAAAGGCCTCCCTGCTAACCGGGCAGCTTTCGCTCACCCCCGAGCAAACGGCCCGGGTGCGGGCCGCCGCGCTGGTAGAGTCGCAGGAGCGGCTGGCGTTGCTCAAAAAGCACAACGCCCGCACCAACCACGACGGCATGAAAGAGGAAGGCGAAGCCATTACCAACAAGTTTGAAAACGAGTTGAAGGCCACGCTTACCCCCGAACAGTACGAGCGCCGGCTGATGATTCAGGCGCGGTTTCGGAAAATCCGGGAGCAGGCCGATGCCGCCGAAAAGGCCGGGGCACAGCCGGCCACGCGGCCTTAAAATGATGCTTTCTTCAGCAAAAAGCCCCGGCACTGCGCAGTGCCGGGGCTTTTTATTGGAGCTTATATCATCTAAGGGTTGGGCACTGAGGACGAGACGAATCAGATTCACTGAACTTCGTTTGCTTCAACTGGGCCCTGCAATTGCGGTTAAAACTTAACTCGCAGCTGCGCCTTCACCTCGTTGCGCAGCTGGCCCTGAATGGTCTCCAACCCGCTGCCGACGGTGTTCTGGTGGCGGTAGCGGGTTTCGGCGTAGCGCAGCCAGAGCGTGAGGGAACGGTTGAGGCGGATTTCGGCGATGCCGTACACGCGGGTGCCCTGGCCGTAGAGCGCGGGCACCGACACGGCCAGCAGCACGTCCTGCTCATACACGTACTGGCGGGTGTCGTAGTCGTCGGCGTCGAAGAGCGAGTAGCGGGCCGTGAGCTTGAGGCTGCGGTTGAGCTGGTAGCTCACGTCCTGAGCCAGGGCGTAGCCGCTGCGCCAGGCCAGGTTGGTGTCGTCGCGCAGGCGCGAGGTCTGCAGGCGGGTGCGCAGGCTTAGCGCGGTGCTGATGTCGGTGTTGTAGTACACCAGCAGGCTTTGGCGGAGCTGCTCGCCGGGCAGGGGCAGCACGCGGTTGGCGGCCAGGTTGGTGAGGTCGGTGGTGGCCAGGTCGCGGGGCTTGAGGCGCTGGCGGGCCTGCACGTAGAGCAGGCTGGTTTTGGTGGGTGAGTAGGCCACGCGCACCAGGGCGTCATGCCCGTCGGTGGGCGCGCTGGCCCGGTAGCGCAGCCACGGAAAGCGGAACTGGTCGTAGTAGGCCGAAATTTCCCACTGCGCAATGGGCCGCACCTTCAGGCCGAGGTACACACCGGTTTCGTTGATGTTGCGGGTGTTTTCGCTGAAGGCGTTGCCATAGAGCGTGTGGAAGTTGGCATCGTAGTGGCGCACCAGCAGGGCCGCATCTACCTGCGGGCCCAGGCTGGCGAGCAGGCCGTTCACGGTGCCCAGGCCGCCCCCGCTGCTGCGCGCCGTTTCGCCAAATAGCAGGAAGTTGCGGTACACGTAGCTGTAGTTGAGGCTAAGGGCCAGGTTGTCCTTGCCGCTGAACTCGAACTTGTTGTACACCTCGGGGCGCTTGAGCAGGGCTGTGCCGTAGTGCGTGAACACGCCCGTGGCCCCAATGGCCAGGTTGCCGTCGCGGCTGGTGTAGGTGGCGTTGCCGCCCCCGATAGTTTCCTGCAGCTGGTGGCGGTTGGCCAGCTCCGAGGCCGTGCGGTGGAAGCCCGTGTAAAGCAGGCCCGAGGTAAACTCGTCAAACTGCGCCAGCGAGTCCTGGCTTTGCTGCAGGTTGGCATCCACGTTCTTGTGCGACACAAACGCCGTGGCCTGCACCGTGGGCGACACCTGCACGGTGACCGCCCCGCCCCGGAAAAACGTGTTTTCGAGCAGCGACGAATACGCCCGCACGCCCAGCGACGAGCGCCGCAGCGTCGTAATCGTTTCGGCCCCTTTGCCCACGCCCAGGCCCGACGACAGCAGCAGTCCCTGCCCAAACTGCAGCTGGTAGTCGCCCAGGGCCAGGGTTTTCAGCCGGCCCCGCTCCTGCAGCACGAAGTGCGCCGACACGTAGTCGGCCCCGAACTGCCCGTTCTTCGGATTCCAGATGAATTGTTCGCCGGCGTCCTTTTCCATCGAAAAGCCCAGGCTGAAATCCTTGGTGTGGCTCACGCGGTAGCGAATGAGCATCTTGTCGGGCGAGCCGAGGTAGCGCGTGGTGGGCTGCCCCTGGTAGATGGTGGGCGGCGTGTAGCCCTGGCGCTGTTGCAGCACCCGCTCGTAGCGCAGAAACAGGGCGTTGTTGTCTTCCTGGGCAATGCGCTGCCACAGCGTGCCGCGGCTGCGGTTGGCGTTGCTGCTTTGCACCGTCACGAAGGGCAGAATGCGGTTGATGGTGCGCAGGTCGTAGCCCTCTATGCTTTGCAGCTCGTACACGCTCAGCAGGTCGCCGTTTTCCTGGCGGTGCTTGAGCAGCGTGGTTATCTGGTTTTCGTTAAGCAGCAGCAGACCGCGCAGCTCCTCGCGGGTGGCCGTGTTGAGGTTGATGGGGGTCTGGTAGTACTGCAGCAGCGTTTCGTACAGGTCCTCGTACGGGACCTGGTCCGACTGAATTTCGGCAAATAGCTCCTGCGTCAGGCGGTCCAAATCAGGCGCTCGGCGCACGTAATCCTGCGCTTGCGCTGAGTGAGCAGTGAGCAGTGAGCAGTTAACAGTGAGGACCGCCAAGCACCCGACGCCGCGTTTCAGCAGTCGTTTAGGCCAGCCAGTCAGCACGCAACTTGCATGAGGGTAATGTTTTTTCATCGAATTCGGTTAGCGGCGCGCGGCCGATTGCTCACTGTTCACTGCTAACTGTTCACTGATTTTTCCCCCACGACTTGCTGATGCTCAGATGGTGGCTGAAGCCCAGCGCCTGCTGAAACGCTGCCGCGTAGTCAATCTGAAACGTCCCGGCCGCCACGCCAATGCCTGCGCTGGCCTGCTCGGTGAGCGAGGCCAGGCCCAGGCGCGCGGCCAGCACCGGCACCGGCCGGTACTCCAGGCCCGCTTTGAAATTGGCGTCGCGCTCCACGTCCTTCTCGGTTTCGACCACCAGCAGCACCTGCGAGCCGGGCCGATAGGCCAGGCCGGCTTTGAGCACAGTGGGCACCCGCTCGTCCTGGTAGCTGGCCAGCTTGGTTTGGCTTAGGTTGTAGAGCGAGGCGCCGAAGGTGAGGCGGTTGGGCAGTATCTCAATTTGCCCGCCGAGCGTGCCCAGCAGCACGCGCCGGCTGCCCAGGCCCTCGATGCTCACTTGCAGCATATCCACGCGGGCGCCAAGGCTGATTTGGCCGAAACGGTAGCCGTAGCCGGCGCCCACGCGGGTTTCGTTGTAGAGCGTGCCACCGAAGCGCTGTGCCTCGAAGGCCACGACGCCGTGGCGGGCCCAGGTGCGGGCCACCGGCGCCACTACCTGGGGGGCGGCCATGCCGTCGGTGGGCGTGCCAGCGCTGGGCTGGCGGCCCAGCGGCAGGGCCACTGTAAGTGCCCCCACGTTTAGGGCCGAGCTGAAATAACGGTTTTCGGCGTAAAAACCCACGCTGGGCTGTTTAATCTCCCCGACGCCGGCCACGTTGTTGCCCATGCTCCACACCTCGCCGGACAAGGCCACCGAGGCATTGCTGAGGCCCGCCGCGCGGGCGCCGCGCACGCCCGGGCCGTTGCCCTGCGCTGCGGCCGGCAGCCAAACCAAACAAACCCAAACGAAACTAAAAATTGAAAAATACCGGGGTAAACAGTGTTGCATGCCGGGAAGTTAGCACGTGGTCGGCAATGGCTGGGCTTGCTTTCGAAATTATTTTGGCCGGCGGCGCGGTTATCCGTTCCGGCCCCCTTGCCGAACTTGCCGCCGTATGCCCCGCTCCTTCTCTGCCGCGCCCCGCCGCGAAACGCTGCTCTATCGCAACCAACCGCTTCACTACACCCTGGTTTTTCGCTCGCGCCGCACCATCGGCTTCGCCGTGCGGCCCGATGGCAGCGTGCACATCAGTGCGCCGGCCGGCACTTCGCCCGAGTGGGTGGCCCAGCAAGTGCTGCGCAAAGCCGACTGGATTCTCAAACACCAAGAAACCTTTGCCCGCCGCCCGGCCCCCGCACCCAGCCGCCGCTACGAGGCCGGCAGCCAGCATTTCTACCAGGGCCAAGCCTACGCCCTGCGCTTCGCCGAAGCTCCGCGTCCCAACGTAGCTGTGGAAGGCGAAAATCTGGTGCTCAGCAGCCGCGCCCCGCTCACTGAAGCGCAAGCCGAAGCCCTGCTGCATACCTGGTACGCCCGCCAGGCCGGGCCGCTCTTTGCCGAGTCGCTGGCCCGGGTGTGGCCACGCTTCGCGGAGTTCAACCTGACGCGCCCCACGCTCTCAGTACGGCAGATGCGCACGCGCTGGGGCAGCTGCACGCCGCGCACGGCCCGCATCCGCCTCTCGCCCGAGCTGGTGCGCGCCCGCCCCGAGTGCCTCGACTATGTGCTGCTGCACGAGTGCTGCCACCTGCTGGTGGGCGACCATTCCAAGGCCTTCTACGACCTGCAAACCCGCCTGCTGCCCGATTGGGAGCGGTGGAAAATCGAGTTGAACGCGCTGCCGAAGTAGCCTTGAGTAGCAAGACGTAAGTAGCAAGTAACAAGATATTATTCTCTACCTCGTCTTATTACCTGCTACTCACGTCTTTCTACTAATCCCCATGTCCCGCCTGTTCCGCGCCCTGTTTCTCAGCCTCGTTTGGTTCTACCAGCGTTTCATCTCGCCGCTCACGGCGCCGAGCTGCCGGTACGTGCCCACCTGCTCGGTGTATGCGGCAGAGGCTATCCGCAAGCACGGGCCGTGGCGGGGCGGGCGCCTGGCGCTGCGGCGCATTGCCAGCTGCCACCCCTGGGGCGGCCACGGCTACGACCCCGTACCTTAGGCTGCGGCCTGCGTATAGGCGGAGTTCACCGTCTGAACTTCTTTCGATGCGCTTTACCCCCCTCCTGCCGGCCGCACTGGCCTTGCTGCTCACCACTGCCTCCTGCTCGCAGGCCCAATCCGACACTTCTGACAAAGGCGGCAAAAACGCCAAAAGCTCCAAGGGCGGCGACCGCCGCAAAGACAAAAACGCCGCTTCCGAAATCCAGGGCCTCACCAAAGTAGGTTCGCTGAAGGGTGTGGTGCCCGAAAGCTCCGGCCTGGCAGCGGCCCCCACAGCGGGCCACTACTACAGCTTCGGCGACGATGGCAACCGGCCCATTCTCTATGAAATCACGGGCACCGGCGAAGGCGTGGGCAAGCTGGACGTGCCCGCCGACAACATCGACTGGGAAAGCCTGAGCCGCGACGGCCAGGGCAACTACTACATCGGCGACTGCGGCAACAACGAAAGCCTGCGCCACGACTTGCGCATCTACAAGTTCCGCCCCGACGCGCCCACCAAAGTGGGTACCATCGCCTTCCAGTACCCCGACCAAAACGAGTTTCCACCCAAGAAAAAGCAACGCAATTTCGACTGCGAAGCCAGCCTCTGGCACGACGGCCAGGTATGGCTTTTCACCAAAGACCGGGGCCAGTCCCGCACCAGCAACGTGTACACCGTGCCCGACCAGCCCGGCGACTACACCGCCAAAAAGGTCACCGCCCTCGCCATTCCCGGCCAGGTAACCGATGCCGCCCTGCGCCCCGACGGCCGCCGCCTGGTGCTGCTGGGCCGCGGTGAGCTGTTCATTCTCGACGGCAACTCCTGGGCCGACATCCTCAAAGCCACGCCCCGCCAAGTAGCCCTCACCGGCGCCGGCCAAACCGAAGGTGCCGTTTTCAAAGACAATAAAACCTTGCTTATCAGCACCGAGCAGGGCGGGCTGTTTGAGTACACGCTGCCGTAGGCGCGCCAGGTGTCACAAGGATTAAAAAGGGAGGCCTTGCAAAGGCAGGACGTGGTACGTCAACCTTTGCAAGGCCTCCCTTTTTACGCTTCGCGAAACTGCGCGCTTAGGCTTTAATCGTCGAATGTTCCGCGTCGCCTTCTTTGCCCAGGTCGCGCGGGGCATAGCCGTAGGGGTTTTGCGGGTCTTTGCCGGCCCGCCACAGCACCCACACCCCAATGAGAATGAGCGGAATGCTCAGCAGCTGGCCTTGGTTGAGCAGGTTGTTATCTTCAAATTTAACCTGGTTCTCCTTCAGAAACTCACCCAGAAAACGCTGCGTGAACAGCAGTACCACAAACAGCCCAAACAGCTGCCCGCGCGGGGTGCGGTCCTTGGTGCGGTTCCACATCGAGTAGAGCAGCGCCAGCAGGAAAATGCAGAACAGCGCCTCGTAAATCTGGGTGGGGTGGCGCGGCACGGCCATGAGGGTAGCGGCCGTGGTGGGCTGGCCGGCAGCATGCAGCGGGTAGGCGTAGGTGCCATCGGCCTGCGCCACACGGTCGACGAGGACGGCCCCGGCGGGCAGCGGGCTGGTGGCCGGCAGCAGGTGCTCGGTATCGCGCGGGAAGGTGAAGGCCCAGGCCACGTCGGTGGGTTTGCCCACAATTTCGGAGTTCATCAAATTGCCGGTGCGGATGCAGGCGCCGCCCAGCGCCACCACAATCACAATGCGGTCGAGCACCCACAGGTAGTCGAACTTGTTGTTGCGCGCAAACAGCCAGCAAGCCAGCAAGATGCCAATGGTGGCGCCGTGGCTGGCCAGCCCGCCCTGCCAGATTTTGAACACCACCATGGGGTCGGCCAGCAACGCGTCCAAATCATAGAACAGCATGTGCCCCAGCCGCGCGCCCACAATGGTGCCGATGAGCATGTAGATGGTAATCACATCAACCCACTGCGGCGACACCCGCTCGGAGCGGTAGATGTGGGTGAGGATGAACGTGCCCACCACGAAGGGCAGCATGAAAAACAGCCCGTACCAGCGCAGCGTGACCGGCCCCAAATGGGCAATGATGGGGTTGACGTTCCAGAAAATGGCGGCAAGAAAAGGCGACATGCAGGGCAGGCAAGAATGATTAATGGGTTCAAAGGTACTCAGCCCCCGGGCTCGGTGCCCGGCCAGTGAAGCGGCACTGGACGCAGGGGCTTGGTTGGATTGGGTGCGAAAACGATGCAGCCTAGCGCGGCAGCAGGTGCGGTGCGGACTCGCCGGCGCGGCCGGCTGCTTCGCGGGCAGCGCCCACCGCCGCGCCGTCGCCGGGCAAGCTTAACACCAGCGCTGCCAGCAGGGCCGCGAAGGCCGGTCGGCGCAGCCAGCCGGGCACTAGCGGCTTTTCTGCCGCGGCCTGGGCGGCCAGGCGGGCCTGCACCCGGCCGTAGAAAAAGGGCCGGGGCTGGGCTGGGGGCTGGCGCGCCAACTGGCTTAGCAAATCACTCCAGGCCTCATCAGAATCGGGGTGGCGGTTGGGCTCAGTCATGGCGAAAATGAGGTTGCAGGTGCTGGCGAAGGGTTTTGCGAGCCCGAAACAAAAGCGACTCCACCGCAGGCACGGTGGTATGGAGCACAGCGGCGATTTGCTCGTAGCTCAGTTCCTGCTCGTGGCGGAGCGTGAAGGCCACCCGCTGCTGGTCGGGCAGGCGGGCAATGTGGTCGAGCAGCAGGCCTAATTGCTGCTGGCCTTCCAGCAAGGCTTGGGGGTGCGCGTGGGTGGGCGCCTCGTGCAGCACCTCGTTGCCAAAACCCAGCAGGCTGGTGAAGAAAGCAAAACGCTTTTGAGTCCGGGCCCGGCGCAGGCTTTTCAGCGCCCGCGACGTGGCCAGCCGGTACAGCCAGGTGCTCAATGCGGCCTCGCCTCGAAACCGGCCGATGGTTTGGTGCACTTCCACAAACACCTCCTGCGCCACATCCTCGGCTTCTTCCGGATTCCGCAGCAGCGACAGGATTACTTGGTAAATCCGGTCCTGATACCGCTCAACCAGCGTGCGAAACGCCGCCTCGCTGCCCTGCTGCAGTTGCGCCACCAAGTCCGTCTCCGCATCGGCAGCCAGCGGCTTGGCTAGCTCGGCACAGGCCTCAGGGGCAAAAGGCATTGGCAGGGGACATACCACAATCAGGGAACACTGAAATTCAACTACTGCCTGCCACCCTGGCTTATAACGACCATTGGCAGGTTTTCGAGAAGTTAGGGACTATATGCGGCCAAAACTTGCGGCCGGCTTCTATGTTTCTTTAAATTTACCTGTCTATCAGCACGATAAATAACAAGCGAATACTTGGCTGTAAGCCGCAGACTTTTAAACAAAAGGCAGCTCAGCTTTTCTCTTGCCAGTAGCGGCGCACA
Source organism: Hymenobacter properus (assembly GCF_015694735.1). Classification (GTDB taxonomy): domain Bacteria; phylum Bacteroidota; class Bacteroidia; order Cytophagales; family Hymenobacteraceae; genus Hymenobacter; species Hymenobacter properus. The sequence goes on from NZ_JADQDP010000004.1 coordinate 315,162, forward strand.
AAATCTGCCCAATCAAACTCCCAGCCGGGCACAGGCACGTCGGGCTTCATCCCATTGGCATCGAAGGGACGGTCGGGCAGGCGCAGGGAGCGCGACATGGGAATGGAAACGGCGAACAGGCCCGAAGGCAGCGGCTCCAGGTACAGGTCGGCGTAATCGAGGGTGCCGGCGGTGGGCTGGCCAAACAAGGTGACCTTGCTGCTTTGCCGGGCGGCTAGCAGAAACTCTTCAGTGGCGCTGGCACAACGGTGGTCCATTAGAATGCTCACCCGTTTCGGGTAGGCTTGCACGCGGTGCTTGCCCAGCGTGATGGTGCGGCCGGGCTGCCCGGGCACAAACCCCGTGGGCGAAGCCTCCATCCGGGCGATGATGCTGCTCATCCGCTTTCGCACGTCGGCGGGCAGGCCAGGCGTGGCCAGCCCAGCGCGAAACATGGCCAGGTTGCGCGGCGAACTGCGGAATGCGACGCCATCCAGCACCACCGGCCGCGTGTAAAGCAACTCCAATAGCGAAAGAAAGACCCGGGCGTTGCCCCCGCCGTTGCCGCGCACGTCCACCAGCAGGTACGGCGTGCGGGCCAGCCGTGCTTTGTTAGCCGTCAGCAGGCTATCCACTAGTTTTTGCTGCGAAGAATCAGCGCTCGGAATGGTGAGCAGAACGGCATGCTCGTCTAGCACTTCCAGGCTCGGGCGCTTCCGGCGGGCCAGCTGCAAATTATTCAGACGCTGGTAGGCGCCGGTGTGGGCCAGGGTGGCATGGCCGTCGCCGAAGTAGCGCAGGTAGCGTCGCAGCGCCTTTTCGCACCCCGCCAAGTCGGTGATGGGTTGTGTGTTCTGCTGAAGAGAGTCGGCAAAATGCTGATAAGCCGGCGCCCCCCGCCGGGCCAGCGCATGGGCAAAGCCCGCGTAATTCTGCTCATACGCCTGCCGCGCAAAGCGCAGGTCGGCCGCACAATCGCACGTTTGCGCTCGAGCCGCTTCCACGCACAGCAGACCCAGAACGCTCAGCAGCAGTTGTTTCATAAGCCGTCAGCAAACTACGAAGGTAACCGCTACAGCCCTGCCAATTCCTCTGCAAAGCCGCCGCTGAGGATGGGGAAGCGCAGCCAGGAGCGTGGGTCCACGTTGTAATCGTCGAGGTGGAAGCTGGGGGCGTAACGCTCGCGCTTCCACTGGTTGCGGCTCCAGAGGGTGTAGAAGCGGCGCACGTAGGTTTTCAGCTGCTCCTCGTCGAAGCCCGTGCCCTCGCCTTCCAGCATGGCCAGCACCTGCTTGGGGCTGAGGCGGTCGTAGAAGGCCAGCCGCTCGATGCGGTTGAGCAGGGTGTAGGGCATGAGGTCACGTTCGTCGGTCTGCTTGTCCTCCAGGGGGCGCAGCTCGGCGGTGGGCTGCAGGGCGTTCACGTGGCGCAGGGCGGTATAGCCCAGCTCGGTTTCGGCCCAGCGCAGCCATTTTTTCACGAAGTCTTTGTCAACGCCCGCAATGGGCGAGATGCTGCCGGCCGTGTCGCCGTCCATGGTGCAGTAGCCCACGCTGGCCTCGGAGCGGTTGGAGGTGGTGATGAGCAGGCAGTTCTGCACGTTGGCCAGCAGCCAGATGGCAGGGGCCCGCACCCGCGCCTGGATGTTTTGCAAGGCCAGGTCGTCAGTTTTCCAGGTCAGCTCCCGGCCCAGCGCCTGCTGGATTTTGCCCACGTAGCCGGTCACCTCCTCGTCAATCGTCCAGTTGTAAAACCGCGCCCCCAGGCTGTCAGCCAGCTCTTTGGCTGAGTTAAAGGTGTCGTCGGATGAATTGACGGTGCCCTGGTAGGCACAGGTGAGCAGTTGTTGAACGAGTTGCTGGTTGGTGCTCAAACCACCTTCAGGCGCCGGGCTTTCCACCACCTGCTCGGCCTTGCCGCCGGCTCCCTCCTGCTTCACCCTTTCGCTGGCCGCCGGGAAGCAGCCGCTGCGACGCTTGAACTCCTCCAGCCCCAGCTCGGCCACGCCCAGCCGTACCATCTCGGCCACACCCACGGCGCAGAAGCAGGAGTCGGCCCCGCCGCTCAAGCTCAGCACGAAACCGCGGCTGCGCGCCTTGCGCAGGTAGTCAAACAAGCCCAGGCTCATGGCCTGGTTCAGTTCCTTGTACTCATCCGGCGTGGGCAGCGGCACAATTTCCGCCGCCGGCTCCGGCTTGGCACTGAAATCCACGTCCACCCATTCCAAATCCACCTCTTTGAAGCTCAGCAGCTGGTTGCGCTTCAGCAAATGGCCATTGCGCGCCACCAGGATTTCACCGTCGAAGATGATGCGCCCGGCCTCGTTGCCCAGCAAATTAGCGTAGAGGTAGGTGCAATCGAACGTGCGCGAGGCTTTCATCACCAGCTGGTAGCGCACGTCGGTTTTGCTCATTGCAAAATGGCTGGCCGAGGGGTTCACAATCAAATCGACTTTGCCCATAAGCCGGCAAGCCGGCCGCACGTTATCAGCCCGCCACGCGTCCTCGCATATCTCAAAGCCGAAGCGCACGCCCTCGTGTTCGAAAATCAGGTCGCCCAGCGGCCAGGTTTCGCCGTCGCAGGTTACGGTGGTTTGCTCGCCCGCCAGCCAGGGCACAAAGAAGCGCGTTTCATAGTGCACCCCGTCATTGGCCAAAAACTGCTTGGCCGCGAAGCCCAGAATCTGACCGTCGCGCAGCACCGCCGCCGTGTTGTAGGTGCGGTGCTGCAGCCGCACCGGCAGCCCCACCACCACGCAGATGCCCTGCGTCCATTCCCGCACCCGTTGCAGGTGCGTCAGCGCCGCCTCCGGCATCCAGTCGCTCAGAAACAGGTCTTCGCAGGCGTAGCCCGTCAGGCACAGCTCGGGCAAACAAAGCAGTTGCACGTCCGCTGCCTTGGCTTGCTCAATGGCGGTTTTGATGTTGCGAAGGTTGTTTTCCCAATCGATGGGAATCTGGTTGAGGGCGGCTCCTGCGATGCGCATTAGAAGGGTTGTGTTTTGAAGGTTGAGGGTTGAGTGAGGCTGGTCAAACGCTTCAACAATAGCAACGGCAGCTAAGGCACATAGTTTTGCTCAAAGCCGGCTTTTCGTCGCTTTTAGCTACTTCCTTCCAAGCTTCCCGCTCAACATTCAACCCTCAAAACCCAACCCTTTTGTTAAGCCACTCCCAGCTCCGTCAGCGCCCGTTCGGCGGCCAATTGCTCTGCTTGTTTCTTGCTCAGGCCCATGCCCGTGGCAATGACTTCCTCATCCAGCAGCACATTAGCCGTAAACTCCATTGCGCCGCCGGGCCGAGCCTCGCCGGTGATGTCGTAGCGCACGGTTTTGCCCTGGCGCTGCGCCCATTCCACCAGCTTGCTCTTGAAGTTGGCCGTGGTAGTGGTGAGCGTGTGCACATCCACAAAACCCTTCACCAGGCGCGTGAGCACAAATTTCCGCGCCGATTTATAGCCCAAATCCAGGTACACCGCGCCCACCAGCGCCTCCAGCGCATTGCCGTTCACCGAGCGCGAGCGGGCAGCGCGGCCCTGCCCCGTGTCCAGCTGCACCAGCTTGTCGAGGCCTAGTTTGAGGGCGATGCCGTTCAGGCTTTCGCGGTTCACGATGCGCGAGCGCACCTCCGTCAGGAATCCTTCCTGCTCATAGGGGTACTTTTTGAACAGGTACTCGGCCACCACCGTGCCCAGCACAGCGTCGCCCAGAAACTCCAGCCGCTCGTTCGTCTGGTGGCGGCCCATGGCGGGCTGCTGCCGCACCGCCGAAGAGTGCGTAAACGCCAGCCGATACAACTTGGCATTCTTGGGCGTCTGGCCCGTCACGGTAGCCACCGCCTGCCGAAACGCCTTATCAGAAGCAAAAAAACGGGAAACGAAACTGAGCAAGGGAAGGGAAACTTAGGTTTCGGTAGAAAAAAATGGCAGAAAAGCAGCGCCAAAAAAGAACGTCATGCTGAGCGCAGTCGAAGCATCTCTACCGCAATACTAATTCAATCGAGAGAATTACTTGCGTGGTAGAGATGCTTCGGCTGCGCTCAGCATGACGCCCCTTTTACTTTAAATACAAGCCCTACAGCTTGCGGAAAATCACCGACGTGTTGTGGCCGCCAAAACCAAAGGTGTTGCTCATGGCCACGCGCACGTCGCGCTCCTGTGCCACGTTCGGCGTGAAATTCAGCGCCTGGTTGATTTCCGGGTCGGGCGTGTGCAGGTTGATGGTGGGGGGCACCATGCCGTGCTGCATGGCCAGGATGCAGGCCACCGCCTCGATGCCGCCGGCACCGCCCAGCAAGTGGCCGGTCATGCTCTTGGTCGAGGAGATGTTCAGCTTCTCGGCGTGCGCGCCAAACACCTTTTCGATGGCCTTGATTTCGGCGCCATCGCCCAGCGGCGTGCTCGTGCCGTGGGTGTTGATGTAATCAACCTCTTCGGGCTGAATGCCGGCGTCGCGCAGGGCGTTTTTCATCACCAGCACTACGCCTTCGCCGCTCGGGTCGGGCGCCGTGATGTGGTAAGCGTCCGACGACATGCCGCCGCCAATCAGCTCGCAATAAATTTTGGCGCCGCGCGCCTTGGCGTGCTCGTATTCTTCGAGCACCAGCGCGCCGGAGCCTTCGCCCAGCACGAAGCCGTCGCGGTCCTTGTCGTAAGGGCGCGAAGCCGAAGCCGGGTCATCATTCCGCTCGCTCATGGCCTTGAGGGCGTTGAAGCCGCCCACGCCCGACTCGGTAATGGCCGCTTCGGAGCCGCCCGTCACCACGGCATCGGCCAGGCCGAGGCGGATGTTGTTGAAGGCGGCAATGATGGCGTCGTTCGACGAGGCGCAGGCCGAGGTCGTCACGAAGTTTGGGCCGCGGAAGCCGTTTTTGATGCTGATGTTGCCCGACGAGGAGTCGGCTATCATGCGCGGAATAAAGAAGGGCGAGTACCGGGGCGTGCCGTCGCCGCGCTCAAACTGGAAGCATTCTTCCTGCAGCGACTTCAGGCCGCCGATGCCGGAGCCCCAAATCACGCCCACCCGGTCCTTGTCCACGCCGCTTTCGAGCAGGCCCGAGTCGGCAATGGCCTCGTCGGAGGCAATCACCGCGAACTGCGTGAACAGGTCCATTTTGCGGCCCTCTTTGCGGTCGAAATAGGTGTCGGGGTTATAATCCTTCACCTCGCAGGCAAAGCGGGTTTTGAACTTGCTGGGGTCGAAGCGAGTGATGGTGGCCGCGCCGCTGGTGCCCGCGCGCAGGCCTTCCCAATAAGCAGGGGCGGTGTTGCCCAGGGGCGTAATGGCCCCGAGGCCGGTGACAACAACCCGTCGGATGGACGTCATACGATGTTAGCGCCAGCGGCGCGAAAGATGAAGCGGGATAAAACGGCAAAACCGGCCGGCGGCGGGCCGGCCGGTATGCGCAGTATGGGGGTCATGCCGCACGAAACAGGAAATCAGCGTAAAGGCTACAACTCAAATTTCTCGCTTCGCAGGATGAAAGGTGTACTACTTGGCGTGCTCTTCGAGGTAGCTGATGGCTTGGCCCACGGTGCCGATGTTCTCGGCCTGGTCGTCGGGGATGCTCACGTTGAACTCCTTTTCGAACTCCATGATGAGCTCAACGGTATCCAGCGAGTCAGCACCCAGGTCGTTGGTGAAGCTTGCTTCCGGAGTCACCTCCGAGGCTTCAACGCCCAGTTTGTCAATAATAATGGCCTTTACTTTTTCTGCGATTTCAGACATCTCCGTGGGGGGTTTAAGGAAAACTATGGCACAAAGTAACGAGAGAATTTTCATCTAACCCACGGCGGGGCTTTTCATTTGCGGGTACAACATTATGGCCGCGCGGCTGGCAAGGGGCCCCGGCGGGCCGTAGCTTTGCCCCTGCCCGCCCCGCGGGTGCCCTTTTGGCGGCTCCTATGAAGACCTTCACCCTCGACGTTGACTACGAGTGCGACTTTGCCCTTTTTGGGCTGGTGAGCAGCACCCGCGACTACACCCTGGCTTGGACGCTGAACCGCGCCCTGCGCCTGCGCCTCGTGCGGCAGCCCGAGCTGCTGCTGAACCTGCTCAGCCGCGGCCGGCTGGTGTTCACGCACTACCTGCACGCTACCGAGGCCCTCACTTTCCGGCTGCTGCGCAACCGCTCGGTGGACCCCTCGAACCTAAAAAAGCCCTTCCTGGCCCCCGACATCAAGGAATACGACTACCTGCTGGCGGTGAGCAACGGCACCGGCGCCCTGGCCGACGAGGCGTTACTCGAACGCCTCGCCGCCCTCGACGCCGTGCAGTACGTGTGCCAGTTCGACCCGAATACACTCAAGTACAAGGAGAACCTGATTCTGTGACGTTTGGGCGGGCTGCCGGCTGCAAGCCGTCTGTCCGCTCGTTGTGAGAACGGTGCTGTTGCAACGACGAGCGGACAGCCGGCTTGCAGCCGGCAGCCCGCCCAAGTTAAAATTTTACTTAGCGGTAACAGCAGGGAGAATATCTTTCACCGTATTGAGCAAACGTTTTCACATGACCTGCCCGATTTGAATAGGCATTTCCATTTAATTAAACGACTTTTGCGCTGGCGGGCCTTCTGGTTTACCCCTGAGGCGCCTGTTTAAGTATACTCTCATTCCATTTAGCCTTTGGCAAAATTTCCTCTCCTCATTATTAAGGAGGGGAGTTTTTTTGTTCTGCTAGCTAGTTTCCGACGACTCCCGCATGGAAAATCATCCCGTTTTCAACAAGACCAAAATTGTGGCCACGGTGGGCCCCGCTTCTAACACCTACGAGCGCCTCGGCATGCTCATGCGCGAGGGTGTGGATGTATTTCGCCTCAATTTTTCGCACGGTTCTTATGAGGACCACCTCGCCGTTGTGAACACGGTACGGCGGCTGAACAAAGACATGAAAACGTCGGTAGGCCTGCTGCAGGACTTGCAGGGCCCCAAAATTCGCCTAGGCGAAGTGGAAGGCGGCGGCGTCGAAATCAAGCCCGGCGACAAGCTGAAGCTGGTGTGCGGCGAGAAAGAAATCAGCACGGCCACGCGCCTGAGCACCATCTACATGGGTCTGGCCCGCGATGTGAAGGCTGGCGACATGATTCTGATTGACGACGGCAAGATTGAGCTGAAAGTGCTGGCCACCGACCGCGACAAGGAAGTGGACGTGGAAGTGGTGTACGGCGGCCTGGTGAAGCCCCGCAAAGGCATCAACTTGCCCGACTCCGAAGTATCAGCCCCGAGCATGACGGAGAAGGACATTGAGGACCTGAAATTCGGCATGGAGCACGGCGTCGACTGGGTGGCCCTAAGCTTTGCTCGCAAGGCCGATGATATCCGTTTCATCAAAAACCTGATTGCCGAGGCGGGCAAAAACACCCGCGTGGTGGCCAAGATTGAAACGCCCGACGGCCTGCGCAACATCGACGAAATCATTGCCCTCGCCGATGCCATCATGGTGGCCCGCGGCGACCTCGGCGTGGAGGTGAAGATGGAGGAGGTGCCCATGGCCCAGAAGATGATTATTGCCAAGTGCAATGCGGCTGGCAAGCCCGTTATCGTGGCCACCCAGATGATGGAATCGATGATTACGGCGCCCCGCCCCACCCGCGCCGAAACCAGCGACGTAGCCAACGCCGTGCTCGACGGGGCCGACGCCGTGATGCTCTCGGCCGAAACCGCCGTGGGTGCCTACCCCGCCGAGGTGATTCGCTCGATGGTGGGCACCATCCTGAGCGTGGAAAGCCGCAGCCCGCAGCTGTTCCACAAGTGGTGGCCCGTGCGGCCCGATATGCCCAACTTTATGGCCGACAGCATCCTGTCAGCCTCCTGCCACCTGGCCAAAAACACCGGCGCCAAGGCCCTCACCGGCATGACGCACCACGGCTACACGGCCTTCCAACTGGCTAAGTACCGCCCCAAAGCTGACATTTTCATCTTCACCGACAACCGCCCGCTGCTCACGGTGCTAAGCCTGGTGTGGGGCGTGCGCGCGTTCTATTACGACCGCCTCATCAGCACCGACAGCACCATAACCGACATCCGCTACGTGCTGACCACCACCGGCCACCTCGAAACCGGCGACGTGTTCATCACCACCGGTTCGATGCCGCTGCAAGACAAAGGCAAGGCCAACATGGTGAAGGTGAGCATTGCCTAAATTCAGATAATAATAGATACAAAAAGCCCCCGCAGCCAATGCTGCGGGGGCTTTTTGTTTGTCGGCGGGTCTATTCGTGAGTGAGTTTCCAGGTAGCTACATTGCCTTCGCTGCCGCTCAGGTGCAGCAAATAGAGCCCAGCTGGCTGCCCAGCCAGGGGAATAGTTAGCATCGTCTGGCCGGCGGCCACGGGGGCCTGCCACACAGGGCGGCCTAGGGCATCAGTCAGGCGCAGGGTTTGGCCGGCGCGGGCGGGCTGAGCCAGGGTGAGCGTGGCGGCTTCGGTGGCGGGGTTGGGGTGCAGCGTGGCCAGCGCGGCGGCCTGGGCGGCGCGGGTGGGCAGCAAGCCGCCGTAGTTGGTAGCGGAGCCACAGGTATAAACCACGCCACTAGGCATCGTGCGCCGCACATAGCGCAGGCCGACATCATAGGTGGCTACATCGCCGATGCCGCTGGGGCCGGGCAAGGCGGCATCGGCTACGGCGAAGGCCTGCTGCCAAGCCTGGGCATCCAATCCGGGCCGGTACTGGGTGGGCGTGGCTGCTTGATAAATGTATACTCGCTGATACCCAATTTGCATCGGCGTTTGGCAGCTACCGCTCACTGCGAGGCCCATCAGCCCCTTTCCCATCACCAGCGCCTGGGTTGTACCGGCATAAGCAGGCGCGTATTCGCCCGTGAGCAAGGGCAGCGCCGAAAACTGCGGCGATTTGCCGGTGCGCAGCGAAAAGGCCCAGCGGCCCGTCATCACGGGGTCGGTGTAGGCACCAGCAGGGCCACTGCATCCAGGCGCCCCATATCGTTGCCCCTTTCGCTGCTCGCGGTATTGAATAACCAAACTATCCGAAGTAAGCTGCCGCGATACCACGCGGCGTAGCACTACCCCATCGGCGCAAGTAAACGGCCCGTAAGAAAACTGGTCCCATACGTAGCCCAACTCATCGCCGGGCACGAGGCCAAATAGGGTGGTAGGGTAGTACGGCGACTGTGCCAACGTTTGGGGCACCTGCGTGGCTACCCATTGCGCCGGGCTGCCGCCCAAGGTCAGCCACTGCGGCGCTTCGAGCAGACCAAAGCGCCGGCTCAGCCGCACCACCGGCCCGGTGCTGAGGGTGATGACGGCCACGGTATCGGGCTGCCCGTTCACCGTTTGGGGGCCGCGGCTGGTGAGCGTGGCCATGGTGCTGGTGCCGCTGGCCAGCCAGGTGCTGCCCACGGCCGCCCGCGGCCGCAAGCGCAGCGCGGCGCCAATTTGCGCGGTGCCTTCGGTCACGGTTTCCAGGGTGAATTCGGTCGAGCCAGGCTGCCACAGCAAGCGCTGCCCAAACAAGTTGTTGCGGCTCTTGCGGAAGGCGTAGGCACTGTTGTCGCCCGGCGTTTTGCCCGTCATGTCCCGCATCACGCGGTTGAATGCCCAGGCCGAATCCCCAGCGGCCGTCACGTAGGCCGAATCGAGACGCAAGGTGTAGCCATAGGATGCGCCAGTGCCTGCCGGCGATGCGCCAAATGTATATATCAGCCCTGGCCGAAACGGCCGCCAAGCTTGTTGAGCGTGGGCGCCAAAGCCAACAGTTAATAAAGAGGCGGCCAGCAGGGACTGCAGCCAACGGTAGGGGTGTTTCATGCTATTAGAGCAGTTAGCAGTGGAAAAGTGCCATAAGGTACACACTCCAATGAATTTACCAACCGTGGCGCCCAGCCAAACGCAAGAAGCCCTGCTCGGTTTCGAGCAGGGCTTCTGTGATGAGCGGAAGACCAGACCTTGGGGCGGCGCAGTCTGGCCTTCCTAGACTCGTAGTCGCACTAGAGCGCGTTAACGAGTTTTGTCAGCTTGCTTTTGTTGTTAGCAGCTTTGTTTTTGTGGATGATGTTCTTCTTGGCCAGACGGTCCAGCATCGAAGTCACCTTTTTCAGCAGCTCCTGAGCAGCCGTTTTGTCGGTCGTGCCGCGCAGCTTCTTGATGGCCGTGCGGGTGGATTTGTGCTGGTAACGGTTCAACACGCGCTTGGCTTCGTTGCTACGGATGCGTTTGAGGGCCGACTTATGGTTTGCCATGAGCAGGAGATATATTAAAGCTTTATGCTTGAGTTCTGTGTTTGGGAGGGCAAAGGTACGAATCTGTCTGATAAATTCAAATCTGCTGGCAAAAATATTGATGACAAGCCGGTTCGTTTTACTCAGCAACCGGCGTACGAAAGGGCCAGAACCGTTCAGGCTCATGTCAATTTCACTTTAACGGCCTTAAATTTGGTATGCATGCCGATTAATCCCGGCCTTTCACCGCGTTCCCAATCTCCCCTGCGCGTCATGCCACTTGTTGCCCAATCGCATTACCAGCCGCCGTTTTATCAGTTCAACGGGCACTTGCAAACCATTGTGCCCAGCCTGTGGCGCACCGTGCCCGATGTGACCTACCAGCGCGAGCGCCTGGAGTTGCCCGATGGCGACTTCCTGGACTTGGACTGGAGCCGCCTGCCCGACATGCGCCCCACCGATGGCCTCGCCATCGTGTCGCACGGCCTCGAAGGCGATGCCTCGCGGCCCTACGTGCGAGGTATGGTGCGAGCCCTCAACCGCGCCGGCCTCGACGCCTTAGCCTGGAACTACCGCAGCTGCGGTGGCGAAATGAACCGCCTGCTCCGCTCCTATCACCTCGGCGATACGGAAGACCTGCATACGGTGCTAGGACACGCCCTGGCCACCGGCCGCTACCGCCGCGCCTACCTGCTAGGCTTCTCAGCCGGTGGCAACGTGACACTGAAGTACTTGGGCGAAGACGCTGGCCGCGTACCGGCCGAGGTGAAACGGGCGGCCGTATTCTCCGTGCCTACCGACCTGCGGGCCAGCTCCATGCATATCGGCCGGCCCCAGAACCAGGTGTATATGCGGCGCTTTTTGAAGTCGCTACGCCAGAAAATCCGCGACAAAGCGGCCCAGAACCCAGGCGCGGTCGATTTAGAGGGATTGGAAGCGTTGCGCAACTTCCCGCAGTTCGATGACAAGTACACGGCGCCCATGCACGGCTTCGACTCGGCCGATGCTTACTACCAATACGCCAGCTCGGGCCGCTACCTGAGCGGCATTCGGGTGCCCACGCTGCTGGTGAACGCGCAGAACGACCCGTTTCTGCCGGCCTCGTGCTTCCCGCGGGAGGTGGCGGCACAGTCGCCGTTCGTGTTTCTGGAAACGCCGGCCGATGGAGGGCACGTCGGCTTTGCGGAGAGCAATGGGGAGTATTATTCGGAGCGACGGGCGGTGGAGTTTCTCACGGCGGAGGTGCCGGGGTAAGCATATGTGGCGCCTGTCATTGCGAGGGCGCAGCCCGCGGCAATCCGTCCTCTCAGCCTCGACCAGCCATGAGTTGTGACAAGGCTTAATGTGAAAAGCCCCGGTACCGCTCGGCACCGGGGCTTTTCACATTAACATTAATAGGTTGGTCGCTGAGAACAGAACGGATTGCTTCGCTGCGCTCGCAATGACAGACGCTCCGCCTACCACTCCCCTACTTCGCAGGCACGAAAACGACCTTCTTCGTTTCGAAGAACTCCTCTTTGTAAAAATCACTCAAATCCGTCACCCGGGTTTTGAGGCCGGATTCGGCAATTTCCTCTGCCAAGTCACCGCCTTTCAGATAATATAGGCCCGAACCGGGCGCGCCCTGCGGCTTGAAGCGGTGGGCAATCCAGGGGTGGAAGGTGGCGAGGCGGGCCACGGCGCGGCTCACCACGTAGTCGAACTTCTGGCGCAGCTGTTCGGCGCGGGTTTGCTCGGCGGTCACGTTGTCGAGGCCCAGGGCGGCGGCCATGAACTGCACGGCCCGGATTTTCTTGCCGATGCTGTCCACGAGGTGGAAATGTACTTCCGGGAACATGATGGCCAAGGGCAGGCCGGGCAGGCCGCCGCCGGTGCCCACGTCGAGTACTGCGCTGCCCTTTGGAAATTGAACGACCTTGGCAATGCCCAGCGAGTGCAGCACGTGACGCTCCACGAAATTATCCATGTCGGTGCGCGACACGAGGTTGATGGCTTCGTTGGTGGCCCGGAATTCGGTCTCGAGCTGCTGAAAAAGCCGAAGCTGCTCGGGCGTGAGCGCGGGGAAGTAGTGCTGCAAAAGATTCATAGGTGCAAAGGTGCACGGTTTAGTCCTTTGCTACGAAATAGAACGGTCATGCTGAGCGCAGTCGAAGCATCTCTACGGCAGCAGTAAATTAATTGCGTTGTGCGGTAGAGATGCTTCGACTGCGCTCAGCATGACCGTTCCATACTTTTATCTACTATCTCAGTTTTCAACAAAAAAGCCCCGACTCGCATCGGGGCTTTTCTTGCTTAAATAATCTGCTTGGTGTGCTTCACCATGTCATAGAGCAGCTCGCGGGCGCGGTGCAGCTGGGCTTTCACGGTGCCGAGGGGGGCTTTGAGCTCGGTGGCAATTTCCTCGTAGCTCAGCTCGTCGAAGTAGCGCAGGCTCACGAGGCGCTGGTACTTGTCGGGCAGGCGGGCCACCACGTGGCGCATGATTTCGATTTTCTGGTTGCGCACGGCGTGCTCGGCCGGGTTCAGGTCGTTGTCGCGGAAATCGATGGTGATTTCGTCGCCGTTGTCGACCTTAATGGCCGAGTCAATCGACATGGTTTTGATTTTATTCTTGCGAATAAAATCGATGCAGTTGTTCGTGGCAATGCGGAACAGCCAGGTGCTGAAGGCGTACTCCGGATTGAACTTGTGCAGGTTCTTGAAGGCCTTGGCGAAGGCTTCGATGGTGAGGTCTTCGGCGTCGTCCTGATTGCGCACCATCTTGAGCACCACGTGGTACACGGGCTTCTTGTAGATGTGCATCAGCTCGGCGTAGGCTTTTTCGTCGCCGTGGTCCACAGCGGCCCGAATCAGCTTGAAGTCGTGCTTGGCTTTGGCTGAAAACTGCTTTTGGATATCTTGATTGTTTACTTCCATCGAAGGGTGCGGTTGAGGAACAGCGAGATTCCCAGGGCCAGGTAGTGGAAAAAATAAGCCACATCGAGCACCGGCAGGAGCCCGACGATTACGGGCTGCCCGAGCCGGCGGCTCAAACGGGCATACACGGCGCTCACGAACATCGTTCGGAGAACCCATACCACCGCCAAAGGTACCCAATTGTTTGGCGAAAAAACTAGCGCGGCGGTGGCCAAATAGAACAACACGTTGGCCATGATAAACGTGCCGATGCGCAGGCGGTCGGGCATCCGGTAGGCCCGGCCAGCCGAGAGGTGCCGCCGTTTCTGATGCCACCATACGCGCCAGGAGGCGGCGGGTTCGCTCAGAGTGTGGGCGCTGGGGTCGGCCACCACGGCCACGCGCTGGCCATAGCGCACGGCGTCCTGCACCATGAGGTCGTCGTCGCCGGAGAGCAGGCGCATGTGTGAAGCGTAGCCCTTAGTGGTGTTGAAGCAGGCGCGGGTGTAGGCCAGGTTGCGGCCCACGCCCATGTAGGGCCGCCCCCGCCAAGCGAAACTGAGGTACTGAGCGCCTGTAAGAAGCGTTTCGTAGCGAATGAGCTGGTTGAGAAAGCCCGGGGCCTGCACGTAGGCCGAAAAACCCAGCACCACATCGGCGTGCGCGAAGCCGCGCTGCATGAGGCGCAGCCACTGGTTGGTGGCCGGAATGCAGTCGGCATCGGTGAAGAGCAGGCGGGCAAAGCGGGTAGTTTTGACGCCGAGGGTGAGGGCGTATTTTTTCGGGGCGAAGCCGCGCGGCGTGCGCGTCACCGTTACCAAGCGTACTTTTTCGTGGTAGTACTGGGCGAGCTGCTGGGCGTATAAATAGGTATCGTCGTCGCTGCGGTCGTCGATGAGGACGATTTCGAAGCCGGCTGGATAGTCTTGCTGAAGCAGCAGCGGCAGCAGGCGGCGCAGGTTGTCGAGCTCGTTGTGGGCGCAGACGACGATGGAAACCGGCTCCGCGTCGGGGCCGGGGGCGTCGGCCGGGGCTTCTAGGGGGCGCCGGGCGAAGGGCCAGAAATAGTAGGCGGCGTAAAAAAGCTGTACCAACACGCACGCCAGCAGCAACCAGAAAATCGGGGAAGTGGGTATGGGTATCGGCAAGGGAGGGGCGGCGTGAATGGACCGGCAAAAGTACGCGGCGCCGGGCGGCCGGGGTATCTTTGTGCTTTAGTTGTGTGCGTCTGTCATCCTGAGCGCAGCAAGGACCTTATCACGCTTGGAGCAGTTGATTACTGCAAGCTATTCAGCGGTGAGCAGGTCCTTCGCTGCGCTCAGGATGACAGATGTCCAATGACCGTTCAGCCCGCATGACCTTCGACCTTCTCGCTCAGGATTCCGCCACCAAAGCCCGCGCCGGCCGCCTCGAAACGGCGCACGGCACGATTGAAACGCCCATTTTCATGCCTGTGGGCACGGCCGGCACCGTGAAAGCGGTGTCGCAGCAAACCCTGAAAACCGACATCAACGCTCAGATTATTCTAGGCAACACCTACCACCTCTACCTACGGCCGGGCCTCGATGTGCTAAAGGCGGCCGGCGGCCTGCATAAATTCAACGGTTGGGACCGGCCCATTCTGACGGACTCGGGCGGCTACCAGGTGTATTCGCTGAGCAACACCCGGAAGATTAAGGAAGAAGGCGTGAAATTTCGCTCGCACGTGGATGGCAGCCAGCACTTGTTCTCGCCCGAGGGCGTGATGGACATTCAGCGCGTCATTGGGGCCGACATTATTATGGCGTTTGACGAGTGCACGCCCTGGCCGTGTGAGTACGACTACGCCGCTCGCTCCCTGGAGATGACGCACCGCTGGCTGAAACGCTGCATTCAGCGTTTCGACAGCACCGAGGGCCTCTACGGCTACGAGCAGAACCTTTTCCCGATTGTGCAGGGCAGCACATTCAAAGACCTGCGCATCAAGTCGGCTGAGTTTATTGCCGAGCAGGGCCGGGCCGGCAATGCCATTGGCGGGTTGAGCGTGGGCGAGCCGGCCGAGCTGATGTATGAGATGACCGAGCTGGTGTGCGACATCCTGCCCAAGGACAAGCCGCGCTACCTGATGGGCGTGGGCACGCCGGCCAACATTCTGGAAAACATTGCCCTGGGCGTGGACATGTTTGACTGCGTGATGCCCACCCGCAATGCCCGCAACGGCATGCTCTTCACAACGCAAGGCATCGTGAACATCACCAACAAGAAGTGGGAAACCGACTTCTCGCCCCTCGACCCCGAACTGGGTGGGCACGCCAGCACGTTCTACAGCCGCTCCTACGTTCGCCACCTTTTCCAGAGCAAGGAGATGCTGGGGCCGCAAATCGCCTCGGCCCACAACCTGGCCTTCTACCTGTGGCTGGTGAAGGAGGCGCGCAAGGAAATCCTGGCCGGCACGTTTGGCCCCTGGAAGGAGCGCATGGTGAAGCAGGTGATGACACGTTTGTAGAACGATACTGTAGAATAATAAAAGGCCGTCATGCTGAGCGCAGCCGAAGCATCTCGCGTGCGCAATGCAATTAATTACTTCAGCACACGAGATGCTTCGGCTGCGCTCAGCATGACGTTCTAATCGTAATATCCCCAGAATGAACATCCTCGACAAATACATCATCAAGAAATTTCTCTCCGCGTTTTTCTTCTCGGTGGTGATTCTCGTGTCGGTGATTTGCGTGATTGATTTCACGGAGAAAAACGACGACTTCATCCAGCATAATTTGTCGATGGGGCAAATTATTTTCGGCTACTACATCTACCTGTTTCCCTATTTCGCCAATCTGCTGTCGCCGATTACCATTTTCATTGCCGTGGTATTCGTGACGGCGCAGTTGGCGGCGCGCACCGAGATTGTGGCCATTCTGGCCAGTGGAGTGAGTTTTAAGCGGCTGATGCTGCCCTATGCGCTGGGCGGCTCGGTGGTGGGGCTGCTGATATTTGGGCTGATTGGCTGGGTGCTGCCGGTGGGCAGCAAGTCGCGCGTGGCATTTGAGCGGGCGTATATCAAGCTGCCGTACCGGTTTCAGGGGCGCAACGTGCACATCAAGATTGGCCCGAAAAGCTACGTGTACATGGAAAGCTACGACAACACGAGCAACGTGGGCTTTCGCTTTGCACTCGAAACCGTGGACGGCACCATCCTGCGCCGCCGCATGACGGCCGATGCTATCAACTGGGATTCGACCAAGCACGTGTGGCATTTGTCGCCGCAGTTGGTGCGCACCTTCCGCGGCGCGCAGGACGAAACTCTGCAAACCATCCCCGCCCGCGACACCACGCTGAACCTCTTCCCGAAGGATTTCGCCAGCAATTATAAAATTGCCGAAACCCTGACGCTGCCGGAGCTCAACGCCTTTATTCGCACCAAGATTGAACGCGGGGCCGACGACACGCAGATTTACCTCAGCGACAAATACGAGCGGTATTCCTACCCCTTCGCCATTGTGGTGCTCACGTTGATTGGTGTCATTTTGAGCGCCCGAAAGTCACGCGCCGGCGTGGGCGGGCAGATTGCCCTGGGCTTCGTGCTGGCGTTCATTTTCATCATTTTTGTGATGCTGAGCCGCAACCTGGCGCAGGTGGGCAGCCTTTCGCCGCTGGTGGCGGCCTGGGTGCCCACCACAGTGTTCAGCATCATCGGCCTGGCGTTGTACCGGTACGTGCCGAAGTAATTTAGGGTAGGAGGGTATGGGGGTAGGAGGGCAAGAGTTGATTGCGTTTCTACCATCCTCACCCTTTCAACTCCTACCCTCCCACCCCCATACCCTCCTACCCTTGCTAAGAGACTACCTCAAGCTTCATTTTATTGTGCTCCTGTGGGGCTTCACGGCCATTTTGGGCAAGCTGCTGAGTTTGCCGTCGGTGGAGTTGGTGTTTTGGCGCACGCTACTGGCGGCTACCGGGCTTGCCGTGCTGCTGGTGGCCCGACGCATGCCCTGGCGTGTGCCAACGGGGCAGGTGTTGCGGCTGCTGGCGGTGGGCGCGCTGGTGGCCACGCACTGGATTACCTTTTTCCTTGCGGCGCGGCTGTCGTCGGTGAGCGTTTGTTTGGCCGGGCTGGCCACGCTGGCCTTGTGGACTTCGCTGCTGGAGCCGCTGCTGCTCTGGCGCCGGGTGCGCGGCTACGAGGTGGGGCTGGGCCTCATTACGATGGTGGGGCTGTATTTGGTGAGCCAAGCCGAGCTGGACCAGCTGCTGGGCCTGGGCGTGGCGGTGTTGTCTGCGGGTTTGTCGGCGCTGTTCAGTGTACTGAACTCCAAGCTCATCAAGCAGCATCCCCCGCTGCGGCTCACATTTTACGAGATGCTGGGGGCTTGCCTCAGCATCGTGCTGTTTTTCCCTCTCTATAGCCACTACTTCACGCAGGGCCGGGGACTGCAGCTGGCCTGGCACGGCTACGACTGGCTGTGGCTGGGTTTGCTGGCCGGCGTGTGCACGGTCTATGCCTTCTCCACCTCGGTTGAATTGATGAAGCGCCTCTCCCCTTTCGCCGTGAACCTGACCATCAACCTGGAGCCGGTGTACGGCATTGGCATGGCGGCCGGCATCTACTGGCTGCACACCAAAGGCCTGCTGCACGCGCCGCAATTCAACGGGGAGCGCATGAGTACGGGCTTCTATGTAGGCACGCTGCTCATCGTACTCAGTGTGCTCATTCATCCGTTGGTGGCGAGGCTAATGAAGGATAAAGAGCCCGATTTGGAGCCAGCCATGCCGGTTTAGAGCCTGCCCTGCCACACGGTATGTGCACTCGGCCACGCTACCGATGCCGGCTCGCCGGTTTCCCACAAGCCATACACGGCCGAGCCCGAACCCGATAAGCTCGCATAGGTAGCCCCTGCGGCATAGAGCTGCTGCTTGATTTCAGCCAGCACCGGGTGCGCCGGCGTGAGGGCCGTTTCGAAATCGTTGCTCACGGTTTCGCGCCAGGTACTCATAGGCTTGGCCAGAGCTTCGCGTAGCGCAAATCTAGGCGACTGGGGTACAATGCGGCCGTACGCTTCGGCTGTGCTGATGTGCAGATTAGGGTATACCACCACGCAGGCCGTGCCGCTCAGCTTCAACTCAATTTCTTCGAATACATCGCCCTTCTCCGCGGCTAACACGGGCTTGTTGCGAATGAAGAAGGCGCAGTCGGAGCCCAGGCGGCGGGCGTAGCTTTCTAAAGTCTCGGCCGAAAGATTCAAACCAAACAAGTCATTTGCTGCCTTTAACGCAAAAGCGGCATCGGCCGAGCCGCCGCCCAGGCCGGCACCGATGGGCACGATTTTGTGCAGATACAACTGTACTGGAGGCAGCTGCGGAAAATCGGCCCGCAGCAACTCATAGGCCCGCAGGCAGAGGTTGGTGGCCGGGTCGCCGGGGATGGGGCGGCCGGTGAGTGTGATGCTGGTGGCTTGGCCGGGCGCGGCGGGCAGCATTTCCAACGCGTCGGTCCAGGGCAGGGGCACGAATACGGACTCAAGGGTATGGAAGCCGTCGGGCCGACGCTGAGTTATGTAGAGGCCGAGGTTGAGTTTGGCGTTTGGAAAAACGAGCATCCTTGAGAGGGTTGAGTTTTGAGGGTTGAGGGTTGAGTTCTGTTTTGAAACCTCAATACGCCCCCGTTCCGGCCACAAAGTACCGAGTCCTACCTTTGTTTATGGCTGAGGCAACTCAACATTCAACCCTTAACGCTCAAAACTCCTTCTACGCCCGCTGCGGCAAACGCCTGCTCGACCTCGCGCTGGCCGCGCCGCTGCTGCTGCTCACGCTGCCGCTGCTGGCGGGCGCGGCGGCGCTGGCAGCGGCCCAGAACCGCGGGCGCTGGCTGTTTCGGCAGCAGCGGCCGGGCTTGCACGGGCGGCTGTTCACGCTCTACAAGCTGCAAACCATGACCGATGCGCGCGACGCCGCTGGCCACCTGCTACCCGACGCCGAGCGCCTGCCCCGACTGGGACGCTGGCTGCGCGCCACCTCGCTCGACGAATTGCCCCAACTCTGGAACATCGTGCGCGGCGACCTGAGCCTGGTGGGCCCGCGCCCGCTGCTGCCCGAGTACTTGCCGCTGTACTCGCCCACCCAGGCCCGGCGCCACGAGGTGCGGCCCGGCCTCACCGGCTGGGCGCAGGTGAACGGCCGCAACGCCATCAGCTGGGAAGAGAAATTTGCCTACGACGTGTGGTACGTCGACCACCTGAGCTGGCGGCTCGACCTGGCCATTTTGTGGCGCACGGCCGGGCGCGTGCTGCGCGGCAGCGGCATCACGGCGCCCGGGCAGGCCACCACCACCGCCTTCCGGGGTAGTCCGCCCCCATCCGTTTCTTCGTAGACGACGCCTATGACCTCTCTGTTTTTTTCCGAATACGAAGCCGAAGAAACCGGCGCGCCGCTCGTCATTTTTGGGGCCGGTGGGCTGGGGCGCGAGGTGCTGCTGCTGCTGCGGCAGCTCAACGCCGCACATCCCATTTGGGACGTGCGCGGCTTCTACGACGACCAGCCGCCCGCCACGCCCACCGTGGCCGGCCTCCCCTACCTCGGCACCGCCGCCGACCTCAACGCCACCGCCGAGCCCCTGGCGGTGGCCGTGGCCGTGGGCAGTTCGGCCGGCCGGGCCGCCGTGGTAAGCCGCCTCACCTCCGACAAACTCACTTTCCCGCCGCTGGTGCACCCTCAGGCCGAACCCGCCACCTACCAGCGCATCACCATGGGCGAGGGCTGCATCATTCAGCAGGGCTGCCTGCTCACCTGCGATATTTCGTTGGGCCGCTTCGTGCTGCTCAACCTGGGCTGCACCGTAGGCCATGATGCCGTGCTGGCCGATTTCTGCTCCCTCATGCCCCACGCCAACGTGAGCGGCGCGGTGCAGCTGGGCGCTGGCTGCTACCTCGGCGCCAACGCCACGGTGATACAAGGCGTGGCCGTGGGCGCGGGCAGTACCGTGGGCGCCGGCGCCGTGGTGGTGCGCGACCTGCCGGCTGGGGTGACAGCCGTGGGTGTACCCGCGAGAGAGTTAAGAGTTAGCAACCCGTGAAAATATACCTGTCATCCTGAGCGCAGCGAAGGACCTTATCGCGGCTGAAAGATTCGCAGTAATCACAAACTGCTGACGTGATAAGGGCCTTCGCTGCGCTCAGGATGACAGCCTACTTCCTCAAACCCTACCTTCAACTAACTCTTAACTCAAATTGCGCAGCCAGGACTACGACCGTCTTTACCTCTCCCCTCCCCACCTCGGCCGGCACGAGCTCAACTACGTGCACAAAGCCGTGGAGGACAACTGGGTAGCGCCGGCCGGGCCCAACCTGGCGGGGTTTGAGGCCGACATCTGCGCGGCGGTGGGTGTGCCGTACTGCGTGGCCCTGAGCTCGGGCACGGCAGCCATTCACCTGGGCTTGATTTTGCTGGGCGTGGGACCGGGCGATGAAGTGCTGTGCCCCTCGTTCACCTTCGTGGCCACGGCCAACCCCGTAGTGTACCTCGGCGCCACCCCGGTGTTCATCGACAGCGAGCCCGACACCTGGAACCTCTGCCCCGAGCGCCTGCGCGAAGCCATTGTAGACCGCCTGGCCAAGGGCAAAAAACCCAAGGCCCTTATCCTGGTGCACTTGTACGGAATGCCCGCGAAACTGCCGGAAGTCCTGGCCGTGGCGCAAGAATTTGACATTCCCATCCTCGAAGATGCAGCCGAGGCGCTGGGCTCGGAGTGGCAGCAGCAGCCGCTGGGTGGCTTCGGGCGGGTGGGCGTGTTTTCGTTTAACGGCAACAAGATTCTGACGACCAGCGGCGGCGGCGCCCTCGTTACCTACGACCGGGTGCTGGCCGAAAAAGCCCGTTTCCTGGCCACCCAGGCCAAAGACGATGCGCCCTACTACCAGCACTCGCAGCTGGGCTACAACTACCGCCTCAGCAACATCCTGGCCGGCATCGGCCGCGGCCAGATGGAGCTGCTGCCTGAGCGTGTGAAGCGCCGCCGCGAAATATTTGCCTGGTACTGCGAGCACCTCGCTGCGCTGCCCGGCATCGCGGTGGCCCCGGCGCCGGAGCCGGCCGGCAGCCGCTCCAACCGCTGGCTCACCACCATCCTGATTAACCCCGCCGACCCAAACACTGACGGTGCCCTAGCCCGCGCCCTCACCCCCGAAACCCTGCGCCTGCACCTCGAAACGCGCAACATCGAAAGCCGGCCGCTCTGGAAGCCCCTGCACCTGCAGCCGCTCTTTGCCGACGCGCCCCGGTACGGCGGCGATGTGTGCGCCGACCTCTTTGCCCGTGGCCTATGCCTACCCAGCGGCACGGCTATGGGCGAGGGCGAACTACGCCGCGTGAAAGAAGCGCTGACGGAGGCGCTGGGGTAGCCACCAGCACTACCCACGCATCTTGAAACCCCGCGTTTACTCAATTAGTCTGACCGACAAAAAGAGCGGTTCATTTGGCTGAAATCTTAAACAGCTACTCAGGTAGGGCCGCCTACACCATGAAAATACTCTTAATTTTCTTGTTGTTTTTCAACGTTTTGTGCTTCCTGCTTTTTGCCATCGATAAGCGCAAAGCCCAACGCAGCCAGCGGCGCATTGCTGAAAAAACGCTTCACCTGGCCACGCTGCCGGGCGCGGCGCCGGGTGCCTGGGCAGCCATATTGCTCCTGCACCATAAAAATCGCAAAGCCGCCTTCTGGAGCGTTACCCTGGTGCTAACGTTGCTGCAAGGGGCCGCGCTCTATTTCGCAGCGCCCTATTTATGGGCACAGTTTTAGGTACGCCCAACGGCAGCATACGGGCCGCTTTGGCCACTCGGGACACCGGCTAGTCAACGTCCAAGCCTGGCAAGCCAAGCAATTCAGCAGCCTGCCGGGCCACGGCTTTGATACTGGCCTCGTCCGGACCGGTGATGGTCAGGTGGCCCATCTTGCGGCCAGGGCGGGCGTGCAGCTTGCCGTATAGGTGCAGGTGCGTGCCTGGCAGGCGCAACACGGCCGACCAGTCCGGCTCATGCCGCTGGCCGCTGGCGTCGAACCATACCTCGCCCAGCAGATTGAGCATAATGGCCGGGGAGTGCTGGCGCGGCTGCGGCAAGGGCAAGCCGGCCATGGCATGCACCTGCAGGTCGAACTGCGAGGCGTCGCAGGCATCCAGGGTGTAGTGGCCGCTGTTGTGCGGGCGCGGGGCCATCTCGTTCACCACCAAGCCGCCGTGCTCGCTGCCGTCGTCCACCACAAAAAACTCCACGCACAGCACCCCAACGTAGCCAAGCTGCTGCGCAATGGCAACGGCCGCCTCGCGGGCCCGGGTGGCCAAGGCGAGCGGCATATTGCCCTCGTAGGCGTAAGTCACGGCCAAAATCCCCTCGACGTGCACGTTGCGCTGCGGGGCGAAGCTGACCACCTGCCCATCCCAGCCGCGCACCACCAGCACCGAGCACTCGGCGGTGAGCGGCAGCATCTTCTCCAGCACGCAGGCCACGCCGCCCAGTTCTGCCCAGGCAGCCGTCAGCTCTGCGGCGGTCCGGACGCGAACCTGCCCCTTGCCGTCGTAGCCCAGGCGCGCGGTTTTCAGAATCCCGGGCAGCAAATCGGCGCGCTCGGCCAGCACGGCTTCCAGTTGAGCCGGCGTTTCAATCACTGCATAAGGTGCACAGGTCACCCCCGACTGGTCGGCGCAGGCCACAAAGTGGGCTTTTTCCTCGATGCGGTCTTGGGCAATGCCCACCACGGCCGCACCCGGCGCCACGGGTCGGGTCAGTGCCAGCGTTTGCAGGGCCTGGGCCGGTACGTTTTCAAACTCGGTCGTGACGGCTTGACAGAGCTGGGCGAGCTGCGCCAGGCCAGCCGGGTCGTCGTAGTCGGTCCGGATGTGGTGGTGGCTCACCAGCCCGGCTGGGCTTTCCGCGTCGGGCTCCAGCACGGCGGTGAAGTAGCCCAGGCGCTGGGCAGCGTGCACAAACATCCGGCCCAGTTGCCCGCCGCCCAGCACGCCCAGGGTGGCTTGCTGGCCCGCAGCGTCGGTGCTGCCGGGGTAAATTGGGCTCATGGCTTGCATTGTATCGCTCATACCGGCAGCGTCATGGCGCGAGCGGCTTCGGTTTGCGCGGCGCGAAAGGCCTGCAGCTTCGCCGCCAGGCCGGGGTCGTGCAGGGCCAATTGGCTGACGGCGAACAGCGCGGCATTGGCCGCCCCGGCCGTGCCAATGGCAAACGTGGCCACAGGTACGCCTTTGGGCATTTGCACGATGCTGTGCAGCGAGTCGACCCCCTGCAGGTGCCGGCTAGCCACCGGCACCCCTAGCACAGGTACTGTGGTTTTAGCAGCCAGCATGCCCGGCAGGTGGGCCGCCCCACCCGCACCGGCTATGATGGCCTGCAAGCCGCGCGGGCCGGCCTGCTCGGCATAGGCAAACAAGTCGTCGGGCATGCGGTGGGCCGACACCACGCGTGCTTCGTGCGCCACGCCAAAATCCGTGAGAATCTGCACGGCGTGCTGCATGGTGTCCCAGTCGCTGCTGGAACCCATCACCACGCCGACTAGGGGTTTGACCGGGGCGGCGCTGGGAATGTTGGAGGTAGGATGATTATCCATAAACAATAATTGGCCGTCATGCTGAGCGCAGTCGAAGCATTTCTACTGTAGCAGCAAGCTCAATCGTAAGGATTATTTGCGCGGCAGAGATGCTTCAGCTGCGCTCAGCATGACGTTCTTTTTCAGTTATTCTAGCGTTCGAGCAGAACCTCAGTCCCTAAAACCACCATATCCACCCGGCCTTTCAGCGTCTGGTTGATAAAGGGAGTATTCTGGGATTTAGATTTCATAAATTCCTTCGTGAAGGTTGTTTCCGCTTCGGTATCGAACAAGACGCAATCGGCGGGCTGGCCCACTTCGATGGCGGCCACCGGCAGGCCCATCAGGCGGCGGGGCTCCGCCGAATAGCGCTTCACTACCAGGTCCCAGCCAAATTTGCCGGGCTCCACGAAGTGATGGTAGAGCGACACCAAAGCCGTATCGAGGCCGGTGATGCCGTTGGGCGCGTTGATGAAATCCTGGGCTTTCTCAAACGGTGTGTGTGGCGCGTGGTCGGTGGCAATGAGGTCGAAGACGCCTTCTTTGAGGCCTTCGAGCAGCGCGTCGCAGTCGGCCTGCGTGCGCAGCGGCGGGTTCATCTTGTAGTTGGTGTCATAGTCGCCGATGTGCTCATCGGTGAACAGCAGGTGGTGCGGGGCCACTTCGGCCGTCACCTTCACGTCGCCGCGCGATTTCCACCAGCGGATGGTTTCCATGCCCAGCTTGCTCGACACGTGCTGGATGTGCACGTGCGCGCCCGCCGCTCGGGCCAGCCGAATGTCGCGGTCGATGATGATTTCCTCGGCACAGGCCGGCGAGCCCTTGATGCCCAGCCGGTAGCTCATCACGCCTTCGTTGAGGGCGCGCGGCCCGGCCAGCTCGGGCACCTCGCAGTGGCTGGCGAAAAACATCCCAAACTCGGTGGCGTACTGCATGGCCCGCAGCAGCACGGCCGGGTCGGCCGTGGTGTCGCCGTCGTCGGTGAGCATTTTCACCCCGAGCTCGCGCATGCCCTCGATTTCGGCTAGTTCCTTGCCCTCGCGGTTCTTCGTCACGCAGCCCGACGTGTAAACCGGGATGCGCGAGCGGTGCCGCGCGTTTTCGAGCACCGCATCCACCGCCGAGGCCGAATCGAGGGCCGGGCGGGTATTGGGCATCATCACCACGCCGGTCACGCCGCCGTTGATGGCCGCCTCGCTGCCCGTGGTAATGGTTTCCTTATTCTCGAAGCCGGGGGCGCGGAAGTGCACGTGGGCATCAAACATGCCCGGCATCAGGATGCGGCCGCGCGCGTCGACGACGCGGGCGCCTTTGGGAGCCGTTAGGTTTTGGCCGATGTCCTGGATTTTTCCTTCGACAATGAGAACATCGCTCTCGACAAGCTCGGGTGAAGTTTCGGAGGCAATGCGGGCGTTTTGAAGGAGAATCATAAAGTAATAATTGCTGTAAAAAGTAATAATTGCTGTAAACCGGCTAAGGTTCTGGGGAATTTTAGTTGAGAGGTGAAGTCAGTCGCTACGTTCGGCGCTCAGGGCATTATCACCGTTGAGCTGGCGCGTTGCGGTGCCACGTACGATTCCTGCTTTGGAAAATCGCCGCCCGGCGTGAGCCAGTCGAGCACGGCCATGCGCACGGATATGCCGTTTTCAACCTGGTTGGTGATGAGGCTGCGCTCGTAGTCCATCACAGCGTCGCACAGTTCCACGCCCCGGTTCACGGGGCCAGGGTGCATGATGTAGATCCCCCGGTCGCTGATTTCCGCCAGCCGGGTGTTGGTGATGCCGTACACGCGGTGGTATTCGCGTACGCTGGGGAAAAACTGTACGTCCTGGCGCTCCATCTGTACTCGGAGCAGGTACACTACATCGGGCCCCCAAGCCATGGCCACCTCGTAGTCGGTGAAGCGCGGGATGCTGGCCGGCACGTACTTCGGCACCAGCGACCCCGGGCCGAGGTAGGCCACCTCCACACCCAGCTTT
The DNA here is from genome assembly GCF_015694735.1 of Hymenobacter properus. Lineage (GTDB taxonomy): Bacteria > Bacteroidota > Bacteroidia > Cytophagales > Hymenobacteraceae > Hymenobacter > Hymenobacter properus. Next base: position 340,744 of record NZ_JADQDP010000004.1, read on the forward strand.
TGCAGCAGCGTGCTGGTGGAGCGCGCCACCCGCGAGTGCAGAATGTCGCCGATGATGAGGACTTTTTTGCCCCGGGGGTCAGGGAATTTTTCCTTGATGGTGAAGGCGTCGAGCAGGGCCTGCGTGGGGTGCTCGTGCGCCCCGTCGCCGGCGTTGATGACTGCCGCCGTGGTTTGGCGTGCAATCATGCCGGGCAGGCCGGAGTGGCTGTGGCGCACCACGATGTAGTCGGTGCGCATGGCCTGCAGCGTCTCAATGGTTTCGCGGACCGATTCGCCCTTGGTGATGGAGGAGTGGTCGACGTTGAAGTTCGTGACCTCAGCCGAGAGGCGCTTGGCCGCGACCTCGAACGACGAGTGCGTGCGGGTGCTGGCCTCGTAGAACAGCATGAGCACCGACTTGCCCTCAAGCGCCGGGATTTTTTTCACCGAGCGGGTGAACAGTTTTTTAAAAGACGTGGATTGGTCGAGCAAAAACTCGATTTCCTCACGGTGCAGCGAGGCGATGTCGAGCAGGTCTTTACGTGCCATACCGAAGCGGAGGATAATGTATAAATGGTTAGAAAGAGAGACGCAGTAGACTAGCTGTTTTCGAAGCGTTTATGCTGCATGCAGGAGAGGAAGCAGCCTTCTGCCATGGGCGTCCGGCGAACTCAACGGGCATAAAAAAACCGTTTCGGAATCCGAAACGGTGGCGGGGCAACAGGCAGAAAGAATAACGGAAATACCCGCGGTAAAATCGGGAAAACCGGCGGCGGCGAAGACCTTCCGGTCCTCGCGCGGTTCCCGGCCGAGCAGGGTCCCGCGCTTCAGCAACTGGTGTTTTGGTTGAAGCATGACGCAAAACTACGGAATTGTTACGCCTGGCAACTCACGGGTAACGTTAAGTTTTTTTTGCGCCCTTTCCCTCACATTTTATTTTCGGCCTAACGGGCTAAACCACGCGCTCTTTGTCATTCTTCCGGCCATCAGAAAAAATCATGGCGGGCGTAACCAATTGCTTTGCAAGCACAATCGGCTTTAACTTTGGCTCTTTATTTCGCCCGCATCGGCTGGCGGGCCACTATTTTCCGACAGCAAACAGCCCCTGTATTACTCAGTATCTTAGGGGCTGATTCGTTTTTGGCCGGCCCCGTTCAAGGCATTTACGCGCCGGTTTCAGCGGCATTCCCGCTACGATTTGGCAAGGCAGCCCGCCCGCCCGGCTATCCCCGCGCCAACGCTTTGTTAATCCGGCTCACGAGCGCCGGGCCTTCGTACACAAAGCCCGTGTAGAGCTGCACCAGCGACGCGCCCGCGGCCAGCTTTTCCTGCGCATCGGCCGCCGAGTGAATGCCGCCAGCGCCGATGATGGGCAGTTCGCCCTGGCTGCGCCGGTGCAGGTAGCGAATGACTTCGGTGGCCCGCGCGCGCAGCGGCCGTCCGCTCAGGCCCCCGGCTCCCAGCGCCGCCACCTGTCCGGCATCTGTGGCCAGGCCCTCGCGGCTGATGGTGGTATTGGTCGACACCAGCCCGCTGAGCTTGGTTTCGCGGGCAATGTCGAGAATGTCGTCGAGCTGCGAATCAGTCAGGTCCGGCGCTATTTTCAGGAGCAGGGGGCGCGGCTGGGCCCGGCGCAGGTTGCGCTCCTGCACCTGCTGCAACAAGTCTATCAGGGGTTCTTTCTCCTGCAGTTGGCGCAGGTTGGGCGTGTTGGGCGAGCTTACGTTCACCACGAAATAGTCGACCTGCTCCGCCAGCGCATCAAAACAGGCCACATAGTCCTCGGCGGCGCGCTCGTTGGGCGTGTCCTTGTTCTTGCCAATGTTGCCGCCAATGATGAGCTGCCGGTTGCGCCGCCGCGCCAGCCGCGCGGCCACAGCCGCCGCGCCGTCGTTGTTGAAGCCCATGCGGTTCACCAGGGCCTCGTCCTGCGGGAGACGGAACAGGCGCGGCTGCGGGTTGCCGGCTTGCGGCCGGGGCGTCACGGTGCCAATTTCTACAAAGCCAAAGCCCAGCGTCGCGAGTTCATCGGTGAGTACTGCGTTCTTATCCAATCCGGCCGCCAAGCCCACCGGGTTCGGGAACTTCAACCCGAACACCTCCCGGGCCAGGCTCGGGTGCTGAAAGCCATACAGGCCCTGGAGCATGGCTTTGGCCCCCGGCAGGCGGGCCAGCCGCCGCAGGTTATCAAACACCAGGTGGTGGGCGCGCTCAGCATCGAGCGAAAAGAGGGCGGGTTTGACGAAGGCCTTGTACATGTGCGAAAGGGAATCGGTGTTGAGCCGATGGTATTGGCTGGCTTCGGCCAGGTGGTGAATCTGCGTTTCCTCGGGGCCGGTCGGGGTGACGTTGGCGCGGGACCCTTTAGGGGTTTGGATTAAAAGGCGAAAGGAGCCTGTAAGCCCAAGCTTAGCGACCAAGCACCTAGCCAGATGGCCATTAGCACTTTTGGTCGGCGCCCGAAAAAACGTGAACCACCAGAAGCAATTAATGAGAAAGAGGGCTTTAAGGCCCCAAAGTACGGCCTCCGCAGCCGCGAGCACAACGCCTCTGGCCTGAAAAGGCACACCGTAGCACGGTGTTTGCCGTTAAAGGCGCATCCATCTTCTTTTTGCCATGACCAATCTCCGCACCCTCGCCGCCCTGTTGCTGGCCCTGCCCCTGGCGGCGGCCGCGCAAACCACGCCGGCCTCAAAGCCTTCCACCACCACAACCACCACGCCGGCCCCCGCCACAGTGCCGCCCGGCATGCAACCCCAAACCGAAGTAACCGAAGACCTGGACCCGGCCACCGGCAAGGTCATTCGGCGCACCACCCGCACCATTTACGTGCCGGTGGGCACGGCCCCCTCGTCTACCACTTCCAAAACCACTACGCCCGCCACAACCACCGCCACCGAAGCTCCCACCACGGCCGCTACCGATGCCCAGGTCACCACGTTTCTGCGCAAGAAAACCACCGTCTCTACCCTCACCACGACGGGCCTGCTCGACGCTTACAGCCGTTTCATGGACCGCGTACACAACGACCGCCAGGGCTGGAAAGCCGGTGACTGGGCCACTGCCTCGGCCGTGCTCAGTCGCCTCAACGAGCGTTACGACCAGCTACGGAGTAACTTCTCATTTGATGATAAGGTGAACATCCGCGCGCAGCAGGCCGAGTACCAGGCGCTGCGCACCGGCCGCCAGATTTCCGACTCGGTGTCGGATAAGCTTTAACGAGTCGCCACAGCGCCCTGTGGCGCTTCCAGTCCCAAGCTATTTATTTAAAAGGCCCCTGTGCATGCACAGGGGCCTTTTTTCTTAATGATGGTGCTCTTCCTCGGGCGGCGGGGGCAGCTCGGCCGCGGCGCGGTAGAGCAGGGCCGTGGGCACGCGCGGGTAGTGGTGGTGCAGGTGGTGAAAGGCAAACGAGGCCGTGATGGGCGTCCAGGCCTGGGCCAGGGCGGCGGCCGTGCGCGCCGCCGGATTGCGCGACGACACGTGGTGCGGCACGTACGACGCCCAGATGGGCATGGTGGCACTCATTACAAATGCCACACCCCAATACACCAACCCTACCACAGAGCCCGTAGCTGCGTACAGCGCCACAAATGCGAGGAGCAATGCCAGCGTCAGCCCGGTTTCGATGAGTTGAATGCGGCGCGTGTGGGGCGCGATGCGCAACGACTCGCGCCGTAGCATCAGCGTGTGCCAGGGCCCCTGCCACAGCACTCGCGAGAAACTCCAGGTGGCGGGCGCGCCTTCGGGGTCGGCCTCGGTGAGGCAGCGGCCGTGGTGGCGCAGGTGCGTCACCTGCAAGCCGTGCCCGCTCTTGAGGATGAGCAGGCCGGCCAGGGTGAGCACTCGCTCGTTGGCGGGCTTGGCCAAGCCCAGGGAGTTGTGCATGGCGTCGTGCATCATCACAAAGGCGGCCAGGCACACCACGGCGGCCAACGGCACGGCCAGCCACCACCAACCAGCCAGCGCCAACCCAATGTAGAGCGCCAGCAATACCCAAGGCCGGGCCAGCTCAACGCGCCGCTGGGTCGGAGTTAGTTCGAGTTTCATGGGAAGGGGGAATGAGAGGTAATATGCGCAGCGAGAATACGTCTGTCATCCTGAGCGCAGCGAAGGACCTTCTCACGTTCATGCCGTTTGCCACTAGTGCTGGTCGTTTGGGCGTGAGAAGGTCCTTCGCTGCGCTCAGGATGACATCTTATATCATTCCCGCGCCTCGTACCGCAGCGGCAGCGCGTACGCCGGAATCTGTTCCGGCGCTACCTCGCGCCAGCTGGATTGAAACGAACCATTGTAGCCAAACAGCTTGCCGATAAGCGGATTGCGCACCACTACTTCGATGCGGTAACAGGCGGCCGCCTCGTCGTACCATTCCTCCACATCGGCCAGCGCAGCAAACACATTTGGCAGCCGAAACGCTACCCACCCTTCCCGAAAACGCTGGGCGCCGGCGCGCAGCCGCAGCCCGCCGCGCGCCGTCACGGCCATGGCAATGTCGACGGCTACGTGCTGGTGCGTGCCCAGGTAATCGACAATGGTTTGGCGGGCGGCGCTGCGCACCATCGTCGCATCGAAGCAGCGGGTATGTTCCGGAAAGTGGAAGCGCCGAATCCAAGTCACCGTTTCGCGGCCCAGTGGGTCGAGGTAGGCGTAGTTTTCGATGCGAAAGGGCACGTTTTGCCCGGTTTCGGGAAAGGTAATTTGGCGCCCCAGCCCCGCCCGCAAAAATGGCCGCGTGAAAAAAGGCCCGTGCCATACGCACTCCATCACGCCCTCGCCCACAAAGGCCCGGTGGTCGTGGCTGCTAAACGCCAGCCGCTCCTGAATGCGCGGGTGGAGCTTCGCAAAATCAGCCCCGAGCTGCTGTTGATAAATGGAAGGCATGACTGGGAAGAATAATCAGGCAACGGCCGCAGGTGCTTCCTGCAGCATTTTATCGGCCGTGCGGGCGCCCTCGGGCGGGCGGCGCAGGCAGCGCGTGGCACTGGGCACCAATTCTACCGGAATAGCCAGAGCCACAGCGGCCAGTGCCATCAACGCCAGGTTCAGCGTGAGCGGGTTGAAGGGCGCCACAAACACCGCCGGTTGGCTAAAAAGCGCCCCAGCGCCCAGCACCAGCAACCCCAACATGTTGAGCCAGTAAACCGGCCGCAGTTTGTCCATCGGCAGCAGCCAGAATAGCAATCCAAATAGAATTTCACCCACGCCCACGGCCGCCGCTACTCCGTGTGCGGTTCCGGCCGAAAAACCCGCGCCTTGCAAGATGCGCAGCTCGCCAGTATCCGGGAAGAGCAGCTTGGGCACCACACCTTGGTATATCCACACGAAGCCCAGCGTGAAGCGGACCAGCGCCATTATCAGCCCCAGCGCCCGCGACACGGCCGGGCGCTGCCCCTGTTCCAGCCACAGCCGCAGGCTGTCGAAGCTCCAGGCCGTGGCCCAGCCGATGAGCGGCCGAAACGCCAGCCGGTCGAGCCACTCGCCTGCCACGCCAAAGCGCGTTTGGTAGTCGTAGCGCGTGAAAAACCGCAGGCCGTCGTCAGTGGGCACGTACTTCCAGAAGCCTGCCCCTTCCCGAATCAACGACACCTTTTCATCGGACCAAAACTTGAGCACCGACGTACGCTCTCCGTTTTTCTCTCGAGTGCCCAGGCTTTCGCCGCAGCCAGCCACCCCTAGCCCAAACCCGATGCGCGTGGCGTAGAGAAACTGCTGCGGCACGGCTTCGGAGGCGCGGGGCAGGTACTCAATCTCGGTGAAGCGCAAATCCCACTGCTGGTGTAGCTCGGGCCGCTGAGTGTGCGCCCACAGCTGCTCCATGCTGCTGCGGATGCGGGTTTCTACGTAAATCGAGGGCCTCTTCATTGGTCTTATGAAGGTACATACCAGCCAGTGGATTAGCACCGAAAAACCAAGAAAACCAGCTACCCGAGGCGTTTTTTTATGCTGTAGATTTCCGCTTATTCATCCGGCGAAAACGAAAGGCAAACAATTCCGCATCTGTCGGCTTTTGTAGCCTCAAATGCCTCGCTGAACTGCCGCCAAACCAACTCCTACTGCCCCATGGCATACCGGATGCCGCCCAGCAAATGCCGCACAAACAAAGGCTCGCGGAAGCTGTCGTCGGTGTGGCCGCCGGCGGTATAGAAAGCCCGCCCCCCGTCGTAGCTGTGGTACCAGGCAATGGGGTGCGTAGCCCCGTTGGTGCCGCCGGTGTAGGTGGTTTCATCCAGCGTAGCCAACACGTGCAGGCCGGGCACCATATTGCGGAAGTTGTACCACTCATCGGTGCGCACCCAATTATCAGGCAGGAAATTGGAGGCAATGTGGGTTTTGTCGGTCACGCGCACGGTGGCTTGCTGCACAGCCGGGTGCCCGTCGAAATACGCTCCCACCAGGCCGTTGTACCACGGCCAGCTGTATTCCGTATCGGTGGCCGCGTGAATGCCCACAAAGCCCCGGCCCAGCCGGATATACTGCTCAAAAGCCGTTTGCTGGGTAGCATCCAGCACATCCTGCGTGGTGCTCAGAAAAACCACAGCCTGGTATTTCCGCAGCGTATCAAGCCGGAATTTGTTGGCATTGGTGGTCGTATCCACCCGAAACTTATTCTCCCTGCCCAGCTGCCGAATAGCTTCAATGCCCGTGCCTATGGAGGCATGGCGAAAGCCATTCGTCTTTGAGAAAACCAGCACGGCCGGCGGCGCGGCCACCTCTGGCGTGGGCGCCGGCTTCTCCCGGCAGCCGAGCAGAAACCCTGCAAATAGCACGAGAACCCAGGTGGCATTCATAGCACAAGAGGCTTAAAAGTTTCGTCGCGCAACACATAGCTCCTCCACCAACCGGCATACGCACCGCACCTAGCTACGGTCAACTTACGCTTGCCAGGCCCGACCCAACTCAATCCAGCGCCTGCGCCAAATCGGCCAGCAGCTCCTCCACCGGCTCAATGCCGACACTCAGCCGCACCAGCCCCACGGTAATGCCCAGCTCCGCGCGCTGCGCATCCGTCAGGGCCCGGTGTGAAGTGTAGAGCGGGTGCGAGCACGACGAATCCACGCCCGCCAGCGACGGCGCAAACGGAAACCGCTGGCTCCGCTGCATAAACCGGTTTACTACCGCGGCATCATCGGCCAGCCGAATCGACATCATGCCACTAAACAGACCGTGGCCCTGCACCACCGCCAGCGCGTGCTGCGGGTGGGTGGGCAGCCCCGGGTAGTACACCGCTTCCACAGCCGGGTGCACCTCCAGAAACTCGGCAATCTGCTGGGCGTTGTGGCTGTGCGCGGCCACGCGCAGGCGCAGGGTTTTGAGGCCGCGCACACTCAGCCAGCTTTCCATGGGGCTCAGCGTGAGCCCAAATACGGTACCGATTTGGCGCAGGCGAGCGGCGTCTTCGGCCGTGCCGGCCACCACAGCGCCGGCCGTCACGTCGGAGTGACCGGCCAGGTACTTGGTCACGCTGTGCAGCACCATATCAGCCCCAAGCGCCAGCGGCCGGGTGAGAACGGGGGTCGCAAATGTGTTATCGACCACCAATTTGATGCCGTGGCGGTGGCATTCGGCCGCCGCCGCCCGCAGGTCGACCACACGCAGCAGCGGGTTGCTCATGGTTTCGCAGAGCAGCAGCTTGGTAGTGGGCCGTACGTAAGCTGCTAGGTCGTACAGGTCTTCAAACGGCACGTAGCTCACGCTGATGCCCAGCCGCGAGAGTTCCAGGTTCAGCAGCGCCGCCGAGCCGCCGTAGATGTCGGCCGCGCACAGCACGTGGTCGCCGGCCTGGCAGTACGTCAGCAGCGCTGCAAAAATGGCCGCCATGCCCGAGCCCGTGGCCACGGCGCCCGCGCCGCCTTCCCAGTGGCTCACGGCCTCGGCCAGCTCGTCGGAGTTGGGGTTGCCGTTGCGCGAGTACAGGTAGCGGCTACCGGGCTCGTCGAAGTACCGCTGCACGGCATCAAGGTCTTCAAACTTGAAAACGGAGGTTTGGTAGATGGGCGTGATTTTGGGCTGAATGTTGGGCTGGTTCATGAGGGTGGGAAAGCTGGGAATAGAATGCAAAGGTCGCGCCGGCTACGCTTTGCTGCTATCGGCCTGCGCGGCCTTGTGCGCCCGGTTTTCGCGCCGGAACACCTCCATCAGCACCAGGAAGTAAGACACCAGCAGCGGCCCCACCACCAGTCCGATAAGCCCAAAAATTTCCACGCCCAGCACCAGGCCCACCAGCGTAACGAGCGGGTGAATGTCGCCCATGCGCTTGGCCAGCATGATGCGCAATAGGTTATCGATGTTGATTATCAGAATGAAGCCCACCAGCAGAATGCCGATGGCCTGCCCGTTGTGCCCCTGTGAAAACTGGTACAGCGCCGCCGGCCCCCACACCAAAGGCGTGCCCAGCACCGGCAAAAACGCCATAAAAAACGCCACCACGCCCCAGAACAACGCATCGGGCACGCCAAAAATCCATAGCGTGAGCCCCGTCAGAATGCTTTGCACCAAGGCCACCAGCACCTGCCCCAGCACGTTAGCGTTCACGTTGTTTTTCAGCGATTCGCCCAGCTCCTGCAAGGTTTCGTTGCGGAACGGCAGGTAGCGGTGCAGCCCCAGCAGGAAGTAGGTTTCCTGCATAAACATGTAGTACATCGTGAACAGCATCAAGCCCACGATGACCAGAAAATTGAGCGCGCTGCTGGCCAGCGTAGGCAGCCAGCCGCTCACTTTGGCGCCGCCTTGCAGCAGCAGCTGCCGCACGTTCAGCTGCTCGGCTATTTTAAAGCCCACGGCCCGCTCCACTTTGTGCACCACCTCCAGAATTTGCTCGGGGTTCTGGGCGAAGGCAATCAGCCGGTCGAGCAGCAGCGAGCTGAGGGCATAAAACGGAATCACCAGCACCACCACCGTCACCAGCAAAATCCCTATCGTCACGAGCCGGCGGTTCCAGCGGCGGGCGTGCACTAGCGCCACCCACCACGGGCGAAATACCACAAACAGAATGCCCGCCGCCAGAAACGACGTCAGATACTGCGCCAGCCCAAACAGCATCAGCCCCGCCAGCGCCAGCAGAGAAGCCACAAGCAGCACGTAGCGTTGCCGGGGCGTGTAAATGTTCTCGACGGCAATGAAAGGGTCGTTTATCGGTTTTTTCATCAGAAAGTGGTTAAGCGCGACAGCAGTATCTGCCTATACGGCTAATCTGCCGTTCGGCCCGTAATCGGGCACAAAAAAAGCCACTCCTGTCAAACAGGAGCGGCTTTTATAGCAGTTGGCTTGCTAAATGCGGCCGGCGCTTACGCCAAAGCGCCTTCGGCCAGCACGATGACGTTGTTGCGCAGCACTTCCACCACGCCGCCTTCGATGCGGATAACCTCACGGCCACCCGCGCCACCGGTCAGCGTTACGTCGCCAGCCCGGAGGGCCGCAATGAGCGGCGCGTGGTTGTTCAGCACTTCAAACGAGCCATCGGCACCCGGAAACTGGGCCGACGACACTTCGCCTTCGAAAACCTTGCGGTCGGGGGTGATGATTTCTAAATGCATTTTTTAGTTGTCAGTTGTTCGTTGTCAGTTGTTAGGCTTCAGCGGCTGGCTGTCAGCCGTTAGAACAAACTAACAACTGACAACCAGCAACTGACAACTAAAACTACTTGGCTTCAGCCATCAGACGCTCACCTTTGGCAGCAGCATCTTCGATGGTGCCCACCAGGTTGAAGGCAGCCTCGGGCAGGTGGTCGTACTTGCCGTCGATGATTTCGTTGAAGCCCTTGATGGTGTCTTTGATGTCAACGAGCACGCCTTGCAGGCCGGTGAACTGCTCGGCCACGAAGAAGGGCTGCGACAGGAAGCGCTGCACGCGACGGGCGCGGTTTACTACCTGCTTGTCCTCTTCGGAGAGTTCGTCCATGCCAAGGATGGCGATGATGTCTTGCAGTTCCTTGTAGCGCTGGAGCAGCTCTTTCACGCGCTGAGCGGTGTTGTAGTGCTCAGCACCCAGCACGTCGGCCGACAGGATGCGCGAGGTCGAGTCCAGCGGGTCCACGGCCGGGTAGATGCCCAGCTCGGCGATTTTGCGGCTCAGTACCGTCGTAGCGTCCAAGTGAGCGAAGGTGTTGGCCGGAGCCGGGTCAGTCAAGTCATCGGCCGGCACATACACGGCCTGCACCGAGGTGATAGAGCCGCGCTTGGTCGAGGTGATGCGCTCCTGCATGGCACCCATTTCGGTGGCCAGCGTGGGCTGGTAACCTACGGCCGAAGGCATACGGCCCAGCAGAGCCGATACTTCCGAACCCGCCTGCGTGAAGCGGAAAATGTTGTCGATGAAGAACAGGATGTCGCGGCCGGCGCCGGTGCCATCGCCGTCGCGGAAGCTCTCGGCGATGGTCAGACCCGACAGGGCCACGCGGGCGCGGGCTCCGGGGGGCTCGTTCATCTGGCCGAACACGAGGGTGGCCTGCGACTTCTCCATCTCGGCGAGGTCCACTTTCGAGAGGTCCCAGCCGCCTTCTTCCATCGAGTGCTTGAAGGCTTCGCCGTAGCGGATGATGTTGGCTTCGATGAATTCGCGCAGCAAGTCGTTGCCCTCGCGGGTACGCTCGCCTACACCGGCAAACACCGACAGACCTTCGTAAGCCTTAGCTACGTTGTTGATAAGCTCCTGAATCAGTACGGTTTTGCCTACACCGGCACCACCGAACAAACCAATTTTACCACCTTTTACATAAGGAGCGAGCAAGTCGATTACCTTGATGCCGGTGAAGAATACTTCCGACGAGGTAGCCAAGTCCTCGAACGCCGGGGCGTTGCGGTGGATGGGCAGGCCGCCGTCGCTCTTGGGCTGCTGAATGCCGTCGATGGCCTGGCCAATCACGTTGAAAAGGCGGCCTTTCACGCCGTCGCCAGTGGGCATCGAGATGGGAGCACCCATGTCGCGCACTTCAGCACCGCGGGTCAGGCCCTCGGTCGAGTCCATGGCGATGGTCCGCACCCGGTCCTCGCCCAAGTGCTGCTGGCATTCCAGAATTACCACTTGGCCGTTGTCTTTCGTGACTTCGAGGGCGTCGAGGATGTTGGGCAGCTTCGTGTTCTCGCCCGCGAAGCTCACGTCAACGACGGGGCCGATGACCTGAGTGATTTTGCCGGTATTGGCCATTTGGTTGTATTTATGATGAAGTTATGCAGTTTTTCAGGCCGCAAAATTACGGCAGGAGCGCCGCTTTTCCAACCCTAACGTTTGCAGCAGCCGGCGCCAGCCAAGAATTTATTTTGGCTTGTTAGCCTATGAAAATCAGGCAAAAACCGCTACGAGGCAATTTCCCAGCCCCTCGGCTGGCCTTTTTCTTGCAAAAATTTTTCAGCGAAACCTTGCGCTGAATTATTCCCTTCCTACCTTTGCACTCCCAAACGGCACGTAGCCCGCTGGGAAATTGTCCGATGGTGTAACCGGCAACACGCTTGATTTTGATTCAAGAAAGTCCAGGTTCGAGCCCTGGTCGGACAACGACACCGCTCGCATAGCAAACGAAAGGCGCTGGCTTCTCCACTTCCCGGAGAGGTCAGCGCCTTTCGCTTTTTCGCTCTGCCCTGTTTTTGGCCCCGCTTCGGCCCGGCCGCCCCGCTCTCTCCCACTGCTTCACCCCGTTACCATCCCCTTCGTCATGGATTCACAGGTTAAAATTTTCGCTGGGAGCGCCTCCCGCGAGTTGGCTGAGAAAATTGCCCACGCCTACGGCACCGAACTCGGTGACCTTACTCTGCAGCGCTTCGCTGACTCCGAGTTGGGCCCAAGCTTCAACGAGAGCGTGCGGGGCTGCGCCGTATTCCTGGTGCAAAGCACCTTTCCGCCCGCTGAAAACCTCATGGAGCTTATGCTGATGGTAGACGCCTGCAAGCGTGCCTCGGCTTACAAGGTCAACATCGTGATGCCCTACATGGGCTACGCCCGCCAAGACCGCAAAGACAAGCCGCGCGTGAGCATCGGGGCCAAGGTGGTGGCCAACATCATTCAGAGCGTGGGCACCGACCGCGTGATGGCCTGCGACCTGCACGCCGGCCAGATTCAGGGCTTCTTCGACATCCCGGTCGACCACCTCGACGGTTCCACTGTGACGGCTCCCTACATCAAGTCGTTGGACCTGAAAAACCTGATTTTTGCCTCGCCCGACGTGGGCGGTGTGGTGCGCACCCGCGCCTTCGCCAAGAAATTCGGCGCCGAAATCGTGGTCTGCGACAAGATGCGTCTGCGGGCCAACGAAATTGCCTCCATGCAAGTCATCGGTGATGTGAAGGGCATGGATGTGGTGTTTGTAGACGACATGGTGGACACAGCCGGCACCATCTGCAAAGCTGCCGACCTGGTGATGGAGCGCGGCGCCAACTCGGTGCGCGCCGTCATCACGCACCCGCTGCTCAGTGGCCCGGCCCACGAGCGAATTCGCAACTCTGCCCTCACCGAGCTGATTACAACCGACACCATCCCGCTGCGCGAGGAAAACGAGAAAATCCGCGTGATTTCGCTGGCCCCGCTGTTCGCGGCCGCCATTCGCAACGTGGTGACGCACGAGAGCATCAGCTCGCTGTTTGTGTAAGCGTCATTCGCATAGTCGTCTGTTATTGCGAGGCGGAGCCGAAGCAATCCGTCCTGTCAGCACCAGACACCTCCTGCTCCCAGAAAGCCCCGGCACCACTACGGTACCGGGGCTTTTCATTTATCAGACTGAAGTTGGGCATCACCCCTAGCCTCTGTCCGCGGGAGAGGTGCTGAGAGTGAGGCCCAACTTCAGGCTTTGTCACAACTCAGAGTTAGTCGCATTGAGAGAACGGATTGCCGCGTTTCGCTTCGCTGCACTCGCGATGACAGACGACTTTGGCACAATTTTGTAGAACGACCTTCCTAACTGGAACCTTTTTCTGCAAACGTGATGCACAAGCTTTACACTTCCGCTCTACTCCTTATAGCCGCGCTACTATTCAGCGCCTGCGCTTCTTCGGTTCACATCAAGGCGCTGGCGCCGGCGGCAGTGCCCATGCCGGCCAACCTGCAAAGCGTGGCCACGGCCAACCGCATTATTCCAGAGTCGCGCCGCGACAAGTTTTTTGACGTGCTCGAAGGTGCCTTCACCGGCGAGGGCCTGGGCGTGGACCGCGCCGGTGCCGACGAGTGCGTGAATGTGGTAGGCAGGCCCTAGCTAACAACAGCTACCGCTTCAAGGTGACGCAGGCGCAGTTGCAACTGCTGGGCCGTAGCCGCGAGTTTTTTCTGCCGCCGCTGGCCCCGCGCTACGTGCAGGACCTATGCCGCCGCACCCAAGTGGACGGCCTCGTGGTGCTCGAAGCTTTCGATTCCGACATGGCGCTGAGCCACACCAATGGCTTCCGCACTTATAAGGACAAGGAAGGCAAGGAGCACAAGGTGCCCACCGTGCAGGTTGAAATGATAATGAAAATTGTGAGCGGCTTTCGCACCTATGGCGCAGCGCAGGGCTTCGTGCTCGACCAGGCCCGGCAGGAAGACCAATTAGTGTTCCGGGGCGAGGGCGATAACTACCAGCAAGCCCTGCGCCAGCTGCCGCCGCCCCAGGAGTGCATTCGGCGGGTGGCCCAGCGGGCCGGCGACGGCTATGCCCGCCGCATTGCTCCTTCTTACATCGACCTGCACCGCGACTATTTCACCTCGGCCAAGAAGGACGCCCGCATGAAGGAAGCCGCCCAGCGCGCCGAGGCCGGCGACTGGGCCGGCGCGGCCACGCTCTGGCAGCAGTCGGCCCGACACCTCGACCCCAAAATTGCCGGCCGGGCCTTCTACAACCTGGCCGTGGCCAGCGAAGTGCGCGGCGACCTGCCCGGTGCCATCGACTGGGCCAAGAAGTCGGCCTTTACCTGCAACAACGGGCAGGCCCGCTCCTACCTGCGCGTGCTCAACGACCGGATGCAGGCGCAACAGTTGGTGCAAGAGCAACTCAAGAGCGTGCCTGTGGCCAACTAGCCTACCGTTTTTCTTGGTAACAGCTTGGCTTTTCGGCCGATTTCGCCCTACCTTTGCGGCCCGTTTGCCCCCGACGTTGGGAGCAGGCGGGCCATTTTTTTATTTTCTCAAAAACACTTTTTTATGAAAAGCCTCGAGATTGTAGGGTTTAAAAGAGCGAATCTCGGTAAGACTGAGGCCAAAGCTTTGCGTTTGGACGCTCAGGTACCGTGCGTGTTGTATGGCGGCAAAGATGTGGTGCACTTCTCGGTGCCCGCCATCCTGTTCCGCGAATTGTTGTACACGCCGGAGGCTCACATCGTGGACCTGAACGTGGAAGGTACGCACTACCGCGCCATCGTGCAGGACGCCCAGTTCCACCCCGTGAACGAAATGCTGCTGCACGTCGACTTCCTGGAGCTGCAGGAAGGCAAGGAAGTGAAAATGGAAATCCCCGTGAAGTTCGTGGGCGTTTCGCCCGGTGTGCTGGCCGGTGGCAAGCTGGTGAGCAAGCTGCGCAAGCTGAAAGTGCGCGCCGCCGCCGAAAACCTCCCCGACTACGTGGAAGTAAACATCAGCGGCCTGGAGCTCGGCAAATCCATCAAGGTGGGTGCAGTTGAAACCAACAACTACACCATCCTGACCAACGCGGCGGCTCCCATTGCCACCATCACCATCCCGCGTGCGCTGAAAGGCGAAATGGCCGCTAACCGCTAATTTGTCTGAACCGCAGATTTAACGGATTAAACGGATTGCACAGATTCTTTTAGTCCTCAAATTTGGCGATTCAATCAGAAAGCCGCTCCAACCGTGGGGCGGCTTTTTATTTGTACCAAGTGAATGGTGCATCTCACCATTGCTAATAATTACAGATTCCAAAAACCGGCATTCGAATCTGTGCAATCCGTTTAATCCGTTAAATCTGCGGTCTAGATGAAGTTTCTCGTTCTTTGCCTCGGCAACATTGGCCCCGAATACGCCGACACGCGCCACAACATCGGCTTTATGGTGGCCGATTATCTGGCTGCAAAATTCGACGCGCCGCGCTTTGAAATAGGCCGCCACGCCTTCACCACCGAGTTCAAGCACAAAGGCCATACCTACGTGCTGGTGAAGCCAACCACTTACATGAATTTGAGCGGCAAAGCCGCCGCACACTGGCTGGCTACGCTGAAAATTCCAGTTGAAAACATGGTGGTGGTAACCGACGACTTAGCCCTCCCCTTTGGGAAGCTGCGGCTGAAAGGCCAGGGTTCGGCGGGCGGGCACAATGGCCTAAAAGACATTCAGGCTACGCTGGGCACCGATGTATATGCCCGGCTGCGCTTCGGCGTGGATGCCAATTTCCCAAAAGGACGGCAGGTAGATTACGTGCTGAATCCTTTTTCAGCGGATGAGCAAATTGAATTGCCGACCCGAATTGAAAAAGCAGGTGACGCTGTGCTGGCATTTGGCTCAATGGGCTTGGAACGAGCAATGAACGTGGTGAACGTGAAGTAGCTGCCTGTCATTGCGAGGGGGCAGCCCGTGGCAAACGAAGTTCAGCGAAGCTAATCCTTCCTGTTGTCAGCAACTAGCCTACCAATGTGACAAAGTCAATCAAAAAGCCCCGGCGCCATTGCGGTACCGGGGCTTTCTGGTAAAAAGGCGTGTCTGGCGCTGACAGGATGGATTGCTTCGTCGCCGCTTGATTCGCGGAATGCTCGCAATGACAAGTAACGGCTACGACACGCCGATATTACGCCACGCCGCTGCCGTTGCGCACGGGTGTGCTGGGCTGCATGAGCGCCAGCATGCCATCGGCGTTTTCGGCCATGAGCAGCATGCCCTGGCTTTGAATGCCTTTGATTTCGCGCGGCGCCAAGTTTAGCAGCACTTGCACCTGCTGACCGATAAGGGCCTCGGGAATAAAATATTCCGCAATGCCGCTCACGATGGTGCGCTGCTCCAAGCCGACATCAACGGTGAGTTTGAGCAGCTTTTTGGTTTTGGCTACTTTTTCGGCTGCTACAATGGTGCCAATGCGCAAATCCATCTGGCCAAAATCATCGAAGGAAACATCGGTTTTGGCTGGCGTGACCGGTGTATTGGCCAGTTGATTTTCCTTTTTGGTATCGAGCAGCTTCTGCACTTGCGTCTCAACCACGGCATCCTCAATTTTAGCAAAAAGCAACGCTGCTTCGCGCAGTTGGTGACCAGCCGGCAGCGCATCGCGACGGCCGGCACTCGCCCAATTACCCAATTCTACGTTGAGCATATTGGCTAATTTTTGCGCCGATTCGGGCAGAAAGGGCTCCAGCAAAGGAGCCAACGCGGCCGCAATTTGCAGGGCCACGTGCAGCACCGTGCCGGTGCGTGCTGCATCGGTTTTGATGAGGTGCCAGGGCTGCGTTTCGGCCAGATATTTATTTCCCAAACGCGCCAGATTCAATACTTCGGCCAAAGCGTCGCGGAATCGGTAATTCTCAATTAACTCCCCAATTTTTGCGGGGAATTCGGCCAGTTGCGCGAAGGCATCCTCGTCAATAGGCGTTAGTTCGCCCAATTCCGGCACTTTTCCTTCGAAGAATTTGTGCGTGAGCACGGCGGCACGATTCACGAAATTGCCAAGCGTGGCTACTAATTCGTTGTTATTCCGCGCTTGAAAATCCTTCCAGGTGAAGTCGTTGTCCTTGGTTTCGGGCGCGTTGGCGCACAGCACGTAGCGCAGCACATCGGCTTGGCCGGGGAAGTCGGCAAGGTATTCATGCAGCCACACCGCCCAGTTGCGCGAGGTGCTGATTTTGTCGCCTTCCAGGTTCAGAAATTCGTTGGCGGGCACGTTATCCGGCAGCACATAATCACCATGCGCCTTCAGCATTACCGGGAAAATAATGCAGTGGAAAACAATGTTGTCTTTGCCGATGAAATGCACCAGTTTGGACTCCTTGTCCTTCCAGTAGGTTTCCCACTCGTCGGGGAAGGCCTCTTTGGTGGCCGAGATGTAGCCGATAGGCGCATCAAACCACACATACAGCACTTTACCTTCGGCTCCGGGCACCGGCACGGGCACGCCCCAGTCCAAGTCGCGCGTCACGGCGCGGGGGTGCAGGCCCTGGTCAATCCAAGACTTGCACTGGCCGTACACGTTGGTTTTCCAGTCGTTTTTGTGCCCTTCAATTATCCATTCGCGCAGCCAGGGCTCGTACTGGTCGAGGGGTAAAAACCAGTGCTTGGTATCGCGCAAAATGGGCTGCGCGCCGCTGAGCATGCTGCGCGGGTTAATTAATTCGGTGGGGCTGAGCGAGGTACCGCAACGCTCGCACTGGTCGCCGTAGGCATTTTCGTTGCCGCAGTTGGGGCAAGTACCCACGATGTAGCGGTCAGCCAGGAATTGCTGGGCCTTTTCATCGAAATACTGTTGGGTGGTTTGCTCAATGAATTTGCCGTCGTTGTTGAGTTTGGTGAAAAAACCGCTCGAAACTTCGGCGTGCGTGGCCGACGACGTGCGCGAATACACGTCGAACGACACGTTGAATTCTTTGAACGAATCACGAATCAAGGCGTGGTATTTATCCACCACTTGCTGCGGCGTCACGCCTTCTTTCTGGGCGCGAATGGTGATGGGAACGCCGTGCTCGTCGGAACCACAAATGAATTTCACGTCGCGGCCCGCTGACCGCAGATAACGCACGTAGATGTCGGCCGGCAAATAAACCCCGGCCAGGTGGCCAATATGCACCGGTCCGTTGGCATAAGGCAAAGCAGCGGTGACGGTATAACGCTTAGGAAGTGAAGCCATACAAAACAAAAAAGAAAACGGCTGACAAAACGCTATTTTTCAAAAAACGAATTAGCCGGCTGCAAGCAATAAGCAATTAGAAGAAAAATAGGCCGAATTAATTCAACCTAAAAACTGACGAAAACGTTTGACACTTAATTCATTTTATATTTGACCGTCGTCAAATAAGATGGGTTTGCAAATAAGCCTTCCGCTCTACCTATTTCACCTTCATTCAACCAATTTTTTTCACATGAAAAAACCTGCTTCTCCGCCCCAAGCGGAAAAATCCGCCAAGCGCACGCCGGAAGAAAAAGCGGCCCGTAAATCGGCAAAAAAAGCCGGGCGCGCTTCCGCCGAACTCAGCGATGACCGGGCCAGCAAAAAAGCCAGCCAGAAAAAAACGCTGAAATCGGCCGCCAAGCAATTGCAGAAAGAGTTGAACAACCGCATGAACGAAGTGGTGGCTCGCATCCGCAAAGAAACGAAAGCCAAGCTGAAGGAAGTGGTTAAGGAGGCCACGCGCCGCCTCGACAGCGACACCGAGCGCATGTTTGAAGAGGCGCTGCACACCATTGTGCGCCACTACGACTCCGTGCCCGGCCCCGCTGTTGGCACCAGTCGCTCTTCCGCCAACGGCTCTGATACCTCGGGCCGTGGCCGCAAAAAAAGCCAGACACTGAACAAAGACGGCACGCCGCGCAAGCCGCGCTCGGCCCGTTCCGATGCCGATGCCGACGATAGCGCTGCCGAAACCACGGCACCTGCTGCAGCCACTAGCCGCGGCCGTAAGCCTGCTACCGCTGCGGCTCCCGCCCGCCGCGGCCCCAAGCCCGGCACGCCCGCTACCGGCGCCAAGCGTGGCCCCAAGCCCCGCACCCAAGCTGCCCCCGAGCCCGAAGCGACCGGTCTGCTCAACTCAGCCGATAGCCCCAGCACCGGCGAGGTAAGCGAATAGAGGATTGCCCTCACCCACAAGAAAAAAGCCCGCCTCAGCAATTGAAGCGGGCTTTTTTCTTGTAAAATTTATTTACGGTCGGCGTATGGTAGTGTCCACGGGGGCGTCGTAGTTGAGGCGCTGCATGCGCGTTTCGGGCGTGGTAGTGTTGGGGTCGTTGGTGTTCACGTTTTCGATGCGCTTTTGCCGGTTGATGTCGGCGGCTTGCTCGCCTAGGCGCACGCGGTTGGGCGTGGCGTCGGGCAGTTCGCGGCCGCCCACGGCACCCGTGCCGTTGCTGTTGTAAATGGCCCGGCGGTCGGCGTCGGAATTAACGGTGGTGGGCACGGCCGTTTCGGCCGATTGCTCGGTGGCAGTGCAGGCGGTAAGCGCCAGCCACAGGCCTAAGGCCAGCCCCGGGCGGCCCGTTGTTTTCAGAATACATGTCATGGCTGCGCTTGCAAAAGACAGCCGGAACGGGCTGCCTGCTTCAAACGCGACAGGGCCGCCGGTGGTTGGCTGAATTTAAGCCAATGCCGCACGCGGGTGGCTGAGCTTCACGCCGTCCCAGAGGGCCATGCGCGCCTCCAGGCAGCGGATGGCCACTTGCTGGGCCTCCAGCCAGCGCTCGGGCACGTCGGCGCACAGCTCGCGCACCATTTGCTGGGCCAGGGGCGCGTGCACGTCTTCGTCGAGCTCGATGTGGCGGTTGAGGTAATACGTGAAAGTATCGAGCTGGCCGGGAAAGCGGGTGTGCAGGTCGCTCACCAGCTGCCGGAACATATCCGGTATCAGGTCTTCGCGGCCAAAAGTGAAGGCGGCGGCCATCACGTGCGGCTTGCCCGTGCCGATGACGTCGAAAGTAGTCAGCACAAATTCGCGCACCGAGGCGGGCGCATTGGCTATTTCCAGCGCGCGCTCCACGGAGCGGCCGTCGGCCACGGCGGCCACCAGCCGGCGAATGGGCCCGGTGTCGGCCCCGCATTCCTCCATAGCGCGCACGTAGAGCTCAAAATGGCTGATGGGCTGGCCCAGTGGGTCCAGGTCGGCTTCTTCTTCCAGCACAATTTCGTTGATGAGGCGCCGCAGCGCCGGACGGGCGCTGGGCACCCAGGGCATTCGCACACAAGTCAACTCCTGCTGCAGGGCTTTCAGTAGAGACATGAAGTCCCAGACCGCATAAACGTGGTGCTCCATGAACCGCCTCAGGTCGGCCAAGCTTTCCAGGCTGTCGTACAAACTATTATTCAAGAGCAGTTGGCGCGTAGATGCTAGCTGCTGTTGCAAGAATTCGATGGGGTCGGAGGCTGCTTCCATAGTCAAAAGAAGAGGCGTTTATAACTATTTCAATAATATTATTGCGCCAGCCTGCCGCCAATGGGTGCACGCAGTAATTGTATAACAACGAAATAGCCCCTGCGAATGGTTTTCGCAGGGGCTCATTTTTGTGAATTTTCCCAGAATAATACAGAGCACTCTACTTTTTCTTCTCAAACACCAGCGCGTTGCCGTCCATGCAGTAGCGTTGGCCGGTGGGCTTGGGGCCGTCATCGAACACGTGGCCGAGGTGGCCACCGCATTTGGCGCACACTATTTCGTCGCGGCTCATGCCGAAGGTGTTGTCGGCAGCCACTTTCACGCTATTGTCGGTGGCCGGGGCGTAGAAGCTGGGCCAGCCGGTGCCCGATTCAAACTTGGTGTCGGAGGTGAAGAGCAGGTTGTGGTCGGCGGCGCAGTAGTAGGTGCCGGCGGCGTGGTTGTCGTGGTATTTGCCGGTGAAGGCACGCTCGGTGCCTTTTTCGCGCAGGATGTAGTACTGGTCGGGCGTGAGCAGCTTTTTCCATTCGGCTTCGGTATGACGCACCGGAAATTCGTCGGGCTTGCCGGTCACGGGCTTGGGCTGGAAGTAGGTTTTGCCAGCTGCGGTGCGGGCCGGCGGCGCGGTGTTGGCGGCCACGTCGCGCTTCTGCGAGCAGGCCACGTTGAGCGTGAAGGCGGAAATAAACAGGAACAGCAGGGAGAAACGCATGGATTGGGGACGGGCTTAAGTGAGGAGTGGCCTACATACGACGTACGCCGTGCTTCGGTCGGTGGGGTAGACGAAAACCCGGCGGGAACCTTACACCCCGCCTAAGCCATTTAGGGCGACGTGCTTGGCTTCAGCGCAGCGCCGTCGGGGCCTTACCCGGGCCGGCTTCGTGTTAATAGTTGAGTACCACAAGGCTTTGCGCTAATTTATCCGTACCTTTGCACCCGCAAAACCAACCCTTATGGCCCAGAATATCCGGAACATTGCCATCATCGCTCACGTTGACCACGGCAAGACCACCCTGGTGGATAAGATTATCCACGCATCCAAAATTTTCGACGCCCACCAGCAGTTCGACGACCTCATCCTCGACAACAACGACCTGGAGCGCGAGCGTGGCATTACCATCGTTTCGAAAAACGTATCGGTACGCTACAAAGACGTTAAAATCAACATCATCGACACCCCTGGTCACGCCGACTTCGGCGGTGAGGTAGAGCGCGTGTTGAAGCTGGCCGACGGCGTGCTGCTGCTCGTGGATGCCTTCGAAGGCGCCATGCCGCAGACCCGCTTCGTGCTGGGCAAAGCCATCGACCTGGGCTTGAAGCCCATTGTGGTGGTAAACAAAGTAGACAAGGAAAACTGCCGCCCCGATGAGGTGCACGAGCAGGTATTCGACCTCATGTTCAACCTCGGCGCCACCGAGGACCAGCTGGATTTCGTGACCCTGTACGGCTCGAGCAAGCAAGGTTGGATGAGCACCGACTGGAAAGTAAAAACCGACGACATCACGCCCCTGCTGGATGCCGTGCTGGAGTCGATTCCGCCGGCACCGAGCCTGGAAGGCACCCCGCAGATGCAGATTACCTCGCTCGACTACTCGTCGTTCGTGGGCCGCATCGCCATCGGCCGCGTGCACCGCGGCACCCTGCGCGAAGGCGCTAACATGAGCCTGATGAAGGCCGACGGCAGCATCAAGAAGGTGAAAATCCGCGAGCTGCACGTATTTGAAGGCTTGGGCAAAAACAAGGTGACTGAAGTGAGCAGCGGCGAAATCTGCGCCGTGTCGGGCATCGAAGGCTTCGACATTGGCGACACGCTGGCCGACTTCGAGAACCCCGAAGCTCTGGAGCGCATCAGCATCGACGAGCCGACGATGAACATGCTGTTCACCATCAACAACTCGCCGTTCTTCGGCAAGGAAGGCAAGTTTGTGACTTCGCGCCACCTGCGCGACCGTCTGTTCAAGGAGACCGAGAAAAACCTGGCGCTGCGCGTGCAGCCGACCGACAAGGAGGACTCCTTCCTGGTGTTCGGCCGCGGCATTCTCCACTTGTCTGTACTCATCGAGACCATGCGTCGTGAAGGCTACGAGCTGCAAGTGGGTCAGCCCCAGGTTATTTTCAAGGAAGATGACAACGGCAAGCGCCTCGAGCCCATGGAATTGCTCGTGGTAGACGTGCCCGAGGAAACTGCTGGTAAGGTGATTGAGCTGGTGAGCATGCGCAAAGGCGAGATGACCATCATGGAGCCCAAGGGCGACCTGCAGCACCTCGAATTCCGTATTCCGAGCCGCGGTCTGATTGGCCTGCGTAACAACGTGTTGACGGCTACTGGTGGCGAAGCCATCATGAACCACCGCTTCATCGACTTTGAAGAGCACAAGGGCGTGATTCCGGGCCGCATCGCTGGTTCGCTGATTTCGCTGGAAACCGGCCCCGGCACCGCCTACACCATCGACAAGATGCAGGACCGTGGCTCGTTCTTCGTGGACCCGGGCGAGGAAGTGTACGCTGGCCAGGTAATTGGTGAGCACACCCGCCCCAACGACCTGACCATCAACATTCAGAAAGGTAAGAAGCTGACGAACATGCGCGCTTCGGGCTCCGACGACAACGTGAAAATTGTGCCCAAGCGCCAGTTCTCACTCGAAGAAGCCATGGAGTACATCCAGAAGGATGAGTACTTGGAAGTGACGCCGAAATCGGTGCGCATGCGCAAAATTCTGCTCGACGAGAACGAGCGTCTGCGCTACGCTAAGCAAGCCGACTAATTCTGGCTGGTTTGTAAAAGAAGGCACGGCTACTCAGTAGCCGTGCCTTCTTGCTTTATATATTGCCGTATACTCGACGTGTAGTTCCAGTCCCATGCATCAGCGACTTCTACTATTTTGCTTGATAACAGTGGCTCTGGCAATGCCTCAGGGTGTTCGTGCGCAATACATTCTGCCTGGGCAAAGAGCTGGTGCCACCTATGTAGACCTCATCCCGGATAAAACGGTGGCTGCCCAGCGGCCGGGCACAACAGAGGCGAAAGACTCCTTGGATTTAGACGCAGACGGCCGTTACGACTTGCGAATCAATGCGGTGGTGAGTACCGTAAATTTTCCCAGTTTCTCGGAGTCCCGGGTAATGCCACTCCACGACAATGTGAGCATTTACTCCTCTTCGCAAGCACCTGCTATTCTGCGCTTTGCTGGCAATGACACCATTCAGCAACGCATCCCGCAACCCAACCCACCATTGCCGCCCAATGCGTGGGGAAGTCGTAGCACCATCTATGCTTACGGGCCTTCTTGGTTGACCAGGGCAGGCAATAATCCGGCGGGCATTCAGAGCTTTGGCTACTGGCTCGATGGCCAAGATGGCTACTTGGGCATCCGGTTGCGGAGTAGCACAACCGGTAGCTGGCGCTACGGATGGGTACGAATTCAAGCCATAACCAATTCAACCAATTCGACCACGATTGTAGTGAAGGACTATGCCTTGGCCAACCTTGCCCTGGCCCAACGGACGGCCTCGGCCGCAGGCTGGCAGGTGGCGCCGATACCGGCCACTGCATGGGTTACCGTTAAGCCCCCAACTCCTACCAGTGGGCAGATTACGGTGGTCGATGCCCTCGGCAAGGTGCATCTTTCGGGTTCTTTCTCGCCCACTAATGCCCGATTCGATATATCTGGTTTGGCGGCCGGCGTCTACTTTATGCAGATAAAAACAACTCGCGAGGCCTTCTTGGAGCGCATGGTCAAGGAATAGGCTTAGCCTGCATAAGGAAACAGCCAAGGAGTGAAAGCTCAAAAGGTGCGACTTTTGTTGCACCTTTTTCATTATTACGACGTGAGTTTTCCCGATGAATACCGATAAAATCCAGCCCTTCGTGCAGCTTTTCACCCTAAATGATGCCGAAGCTACCCAGCGCGTGAGCGAACGACTGGCGCTGGTGCTGCGCGATGCGGCTGCTTACCGGGAGCAATTCGCTGATGAGCTTGACGAGCGTGGTATCACAGCGGCCATGAAGTTGCCGGAGCAGGAACTGCGCGACATTGCGCTCGTGGATGCGCTGTCGCTGGAAGATTTGGCCTGGGAAAACGACTGGAAGGAAGATGCCGCCGAAATGGCGGACGGCCTCAATGAGATACTGACGCGGCAGCAGCGCGGCTACGCGTTGCCAACCAGCGCCCTACCCGGCGGGCGCAACCGCAACGCCGAAGCCCTGGATGCCTTGCAAGATGCCTTGGAGGCAAAAGGGCTGGCGCTCGTGTTGTACACGTTGGACAGTGACTCCTACCCGCTGGGGGTAGTAGACGATGCGCAGGCCGAGGAAGCCCGCCAGCTGGCCCAGGAGCTAGGATTTAAACTAACGGTTTACTAACCCCTCCCCTACCGGCGCTGGCGCACGGCTTCGAAGGCCAGCACGGCGCCGGCCACGCTCACGTTGAGTGAGTCGATGCGGCCCATCATGGGGATGATGATGGTTTCGTCGCAGGCAGCCTGGGCGGCGGGCGTCAGGCCGTCGGCTTCGGTGCCGAGGACGAGGGCGGTGGGTTGGCGGAAATCGCACTCCAGGTAGGAATGCGCTTTTGGCGTGAGGGCGGCGGCGTAGCTGCGAATGCTTTTCTCGCGCAGGAAAGCCATGACATCGGCCATGGGGGCGGCCACCACCGGCACCGAGAACACACAGCCGATGCTGGAACGGATGGTGTTGGGGTTGAAGAGGTCGGTGCGAGGGTCGCCGATGAGGACGGCGTCGACGGGGGCGGCGTCGGCGGTGCGGAGGATGGCGCCAAGGTTGCCGGGCTTCTCCACGGCTTCGAGCACGAGGACCAGCGGGTTGGCGGGCAGGCGCAGGCTGGCCAGGGTGCGGGCGGGGGTTTTGAGCACGGCCAGCAAGCCATCGGAGCCTTCACGGTAGGCTACTTTCTCGAACACCGGGCGCGTCACTTCGAACCACTCGGGCGCGTCTTTCTTGCCGGAGAAGAGGCTTTGCAGCTCGGCCAGACCGGTTTCGCCGGCCAGCTCGGGGCAGGTGTAGATGGTGGCCACGGCCACGCCTGCTTCCACGGCGATGCTGAGCTCGCGCAGGCCCTCCACGAGCGTGTGGCCCAAGGCGCGGCGCTCGGCCGACTTCTGCTGCAGCTTGAGCAACTGCTTGATGCGGGGGTTCTGGGGGCTGCTGAGGCGGTCGGAGGGGGCAAACGGCATGGGCGCAAAGATACCCTGTGGCGGGCGCGGGCCAACCTTGGCGCCAACACAGGCGTAGGGCGGCCGAGTACCTTCGCTGCCAATGAAATCGAAAATAGACCCTAAAATCGTCGTCGGCCTGGCCCTGGCCGTGGGCGTGCTGCTGCTCACGGCGGCCGCCTCGTTCTGGAGCATCCGGGGCCTGAAAGTGCAAACCGAGCGCGTGGAGCACACCTACCAGGTGCTACAGGAAGCCGAAGCCATCACGGCCGTGCTCAAAGATGCACAGGCCGGCACCCGCGGCTACCTCCTCACCGGCGACACGCTGTATTTGCGGCCTTACAGCATGGCCACCGACCAGCTGCCCGAGTCGCTGGCCCGCATGCACGCCCTGACGGTAGACAACCCCGCCCAGCGCGCCCGCCTCGACTCGCTGCAGGCCCTGGTGGAGCAGGAATTTCGCATTCTGCGGCCGCTCACCGAAATTCGGACATCTATGAGCCAGTCGGCCATGCAGACGCTGCTCGACACCGACCGCCAGACCCTGAAACAGGTGCGGATGCTGTATGCCCGCATTAAGCGCAACGAGCTGAACTTGCTGGCCCAGCGCACCGAGCTGCAAGACATTTTCGAGAAAGCCACGCCCATTGTGGTGCTGGTGTCGGCGGTGCTGGCGGTCCTGATTGTGGTGTGGCTGGTAATGAAAATTGTGAGCGAGCTGGCCGACAACCGCCGCCTGCAAGGCGAGCTAGCGAGCGTGAACGCGGAGGTGAGCCGGCGCATTGCCCAGATTCGTACCTTGGCCGAGCAGGTGGTGCAGGGCGACTACACCGTGAAAATCACCGACTCGGCCGAGGACAACCTCGGCGGCCTGGCGGCTTCGCTCAACCGCATGACCCAGACCCTGGACGAAAGCTTCAGCGCCCTCGAAAAGCGCAACCAGGAGCTCGACCAGTTCGCCTACGTGGCCTCGCACGACCTGAAGGCGCCGCTGCGGGGCGTGACCACCATTGTGAAGTGGATTGAGGACGAACTGTCGGCCGAGATTTCGCCCCAGCTGCGCACCTACCTCGACCAGATGAAAGGCCGCCTCAGCCGCCTCGAAGACCTGATAAACGGCCTGCTGGCCTACGCCCGGGTGGGCCGCACGGCCCAGCCCCCCACGCCGGTAGACGTGGCTCAGCTGCTGGGTGAAGTGGCCGAACTGGTAGTGCCGCCCGACTTTACGCTGCGCATCGGCCCCGACATGCCCACTTTCGTTACCGACCGACTGGGCTTGCAGCAGGTGTTCACCAACCTGCTCTCCAACGCCGTGAAGTACCACCACCGTGGCGCCGGCCACCTGGAAGTGACCTGCCGCGACATTGGCCGCTGCTACGAGTTCCGGGTGCAGGACGACGGGCCGGGCATCGCGCCGGAGTACCACCAGAAAATTTTCCTGCTCTTTCAAACCCTGCGCGACCGGCACACGGCCGAAAGCACGGGCATTGGCCTGAGCATTGTGCAGAAAATCATTGATGAGCACAAGGGCTCGATTCGGGTAGAATCGGCGCCGGGCCAGGGCGCCGGATTTATCTTTACGTGGCCGAAGTAAACCCCGGCGCACGGGAACCAGTCTGCCCTGTTTTACACTTATTCAGAGACGGCTTTTATGCATTGGGCCGGTTTTATTGCTTGTCATTATGCGTTCTGTTTTACTCGTCGAAGACGACCTTTTTGATACCATGACAGCGGAGAAATCCTTCGCCAAATTCAACGTACCGCACCAGCTCCACACCGCCTTCAATGGCGAAGAAGCCCTCGACCTGCTGCTGGGCCGCAACGGCGCCGAGCCCCTGCGCCCGCTGCCCGAAGTCATTCTGCTCGACCTGAACATGCCCCGCATGAACGGCGTCGAATTTCTGACCGAGCTGCGCGCCAACCCCGAGTTCCAGCACATTCCGGTATTCATCACCACCACGTCGAGCATGGACGTGGACCGGCTGAACACTGAGAAGCTGGGCATCAGCGGCTACATCCTCAAGCCCCTGGACTTCGAAACCGGCACCGACCTCTCCGACAGCCTCAGCCTGCTGGAGAAGCTGCTGAACTAGGGCAGCGGCGGCGCGGCAGCATTCACTCGGCCTTCACCGGGGCAAGTTGAATTTGGCTTCGATTCCCGTGGTTTCGTTTTTTGTCAAGCTGCGGAATTGAAGACTGTTGGGGACGGGTTCGGGATATTGGCCGGCCCGTGCTACCTTGTTCGGACTCCGTGCCGTTTCTACTGCCATTGTTATGAGAATTCCCGTTGCTATTCCGGCGTTGGTTGTGGTGCTGCTTGGCGGGCAGGCGGCCCGCGCGCAAGACGATGGACCGCGCCAGCTGGGCGCGCCGCCCACCGTGCCCACCGCCCCCAAGCCTCGCCCCGTGCCGGCCCCGCGCCAGCTCGACGCCGTGCCCGTGGCCCCGCCCGACACTGCGCGCCGAGCCGCGGCCGCACCGGCTCCGCAGCCCGCCCCCGCGCCGGTGTATGCGCCTACGCCGGCCGGCCAGCTGCCGGGCAGCAACAACCGCCCTCAGCGCTTCCAGGTAGGCCTGAAAAACGGCATGGTGTACAGCGCCAACGACGTGGAAACCAAAAACCCGCTGTTTGGCCGTTCCTACCTGCTGCTCGACGGGCAGCGCAAGTTTGAGCTAGCCGAAGTGGGCTTCTACGAGGACGAAACGGGCCACTACGTGCGAACCAACCTGCCGGGCTCGTCGCGCGAAACCACTCTGCGCCGCGAGAAAACCGGCCGCATCAGCCTCTATTCCATCACCACCACGCAGTACGCTTCGGGGCCGGGCGGCTTCGGCTACCCGGGCTATGGCTATGGGGGCTACGGCTACGGCGGCTTTGGAGGCTACCCCTACGGGGGCTACCGCACCGTCAAAACCGAGTATTTCTCGAAGGATAACGGCCCCATCCAGAACCTGACGGCGCGCAACCTGATGCTGGCTACCACCGACAACGCCGGTGCCCAGCAGCTGCTGAACGACGCCCAACGCTACCAACAAGCCAGCGTGGTGAGCTACGTGGTGGGCGGCGGCTTGCTGCTAGCGGGCCTCTACCAAAGCATACGGCCTACGGATGCCGGCCGCAGCGTCTCGCCGCTGGTGTACGCGGCCCTGCCGGTGCTCATCGTGCCCATTGTGCTGCAAAGCAAGCAAGCCAACAACCAGCGCCAGGCCATTTCCCTGTATAACGCCGGGCAGTGAGGGCATAGGCACGGCTCTGGCATTACGAGCATAGCGGTGGCAACCCCTACCCCGCCCGGCCGCGTAGGGCAAGGATGAAACTGCCCGCTCCTGCTACCGATGCTTCGGCCACCGATTTTGCTGCCCGCCAGGCCAAGGCCCTGCTGGTACACCAGCGGCTGTGCGCCGAGTATGGCGCGCCCTTCCGCTTTTTCAGCACCAAAGACCCGCTGAGCGAGCTGGTAAGCGCCCTGCTCTCGCACCGCACCAAAAACGCCGACTCGCACCGCGCCTACCAGGAGCTGACGGCTACCTTTCTGGACTGGGCGGCCGTGCGCGACGCGCCCACCGAGGCGGTGCAGCACGCCATCCGGGCTTGCACCTGGCCCGAGCAGAAGGCGCCCCGCATTCAGGCAGTGCTGCGCGAAATCAGCCAGCGCTGCGGGTCGGACGCGCCGTGCTCGCTTGATTTTCTGGCTGACATGCCCGTGCCCGAAGCGCGCGCCTGGCTGGAAAGCATCAGCGGCGTGGGGCCCAAGACCAGCGCGGCCACCCTGCTGTTTAGCAACCTGCGCATCCCGGCCATGCCCGTCGACAGCCACCACCACCGCGTGGCCCAGCGCCTGGGTCTCATTGGGCCGAAAGTGGGCGAGGCTGCGGCACACAAGCTGCTGGAGGCGCTGCTGCCACCGGGCTGGGATGCCCAGCAGGTGTACGACCACCACGAGGCACTCATGTTCCATGGGCAGAAGTGCTGCTACTTCAGCGGGCCCGCCTGTGGCCGTTGCGTGGTGCTGGACCAGTGCCCGTTTGGGCAGGCGAGGCTGGACGGAGTGACGGATTAGTGGATTAGTAAAAAGAACGTCATGCCGAGCGCAGCCGAGGCATCTCGCGTGCATTAGTAATTCAATCGAAAGAATTGCGTTGCGCACGCGAGATGCCTCAGCTGCGCTCGGCATGACGTTCTTTTGGTATTCAAACTAATTGCCACCTATGATTCTCCACCTGCGCGCCAAGCCCAATGCCCGCCACAACCAGCTGCTGCGCGCGGCCGATGGCAGCCTGACCGTACGGCTGAAAGCCCCGCCGCAGGAAGGCCAGGCCAACGCCGTGCTGTTGGCATTTTTGGCCGAGACTTTTGGCGTTTCCAAGAGCAGCGTAACGCTGCTGAGTGGCCACACCGCGCCATTTAAGAAGGTGGAAATTGAAGGGGTGAGTGAGGCGGAAGGCGGGCAGGTACTGGCGCATCTGCCTTTGCAGAAATGAAACCAGGGCAACCGGGCCGCCGCTGGGTGCTAACTTCCCGCTCGGATTTCCCAGCCCTCCCCCACCGCCATGTCTGCCGACCTCCAACCGCTGCTCGACGCCCTGCAATTTTCGCCCGATAACCTGCCCCTGCGCCAGCACCTGGCCCGCCAGCTCAACGCTGCCGGCCGCCACCAGGAGGCCGAAACCCTATGCCGCGAAGGCCTGCGCCAGCACCCCACCGACGATGCCCTGCGCCTGAGCCTGGCCGATGCTTACTTCGCCAGCAACAAGCACTCGGCAGCCTTTGTGGTGGTAGAAGAGTTGCTGGACCAGCACCCCGACAACGCCGCCGCTCACTTGCTGCACGCCCGTCTGCTGCTGGCCGCCGGCCAGGCGGCCGAGGCCCGCGAGGCTTACGCCCACGCCCTGGAAATCAACCCCGGCCTGGCCGACCGCGACCTGGGCCAGGCCCTGGAAGCCGCCGCGCCGGCCAAGCGCGTGCCCACGCCCGCCGGCGGGGGCTACCGTCCCGCCCCCGCGCCCGACGAAGACGAGCCCAGCGCCCAAGCCAAGCTCCTGGGCTTGGAACGCCCGAAAATCAACTTTTCCGACGTGGGCGGCATGGAGGCGGTGAAGGATGAAATCCGGCTGAAAATCATTCACCCGCTGCAATTTCCGGACCTTTATAAAGCCTATGGCAAGGCCAGCGGCGGCGGGCTGCTGCTCTATGGCCCGCCCGGCTGCGGCAAAACCCACCTGGCCCGCGCCACGGCCGGCGAGGTGCAGGCCAGCTTCATCAGCGTAGGCATTGCCGAAATACTGGATATGTGGCTGGGCAACTCCGAAAAAAACCTGCACCAACTGTTCGAGTTGGCCCGCAGTCAGGCACCGTGCGTGCTGTTTTTTGATGAGGTTGACGCTCTGGCCGCCAACCGCCACGACCTGCGCCAGAGCGCCGGGCGCACCGTCATCAACCAGTTTCTGGAGGAATTGGACGGGGCCACGCGCTCCAACGAGGGCGTGCTCATCATGGCCGCCACCAATGCGCCGTGGCACCTCGACCCCGCCTTCCGCCGCCCCGGCCGCTTCGACCGCATCACGCTGGTGACGCCACCCGACGAGCCGGCCCGTGCCGCCATCCTCGAGATTTTGCTGCGCGGCAAACCGCTGGCTCCCGGCGTGAGCACGGCCGCCGTGGCTGCCCGCACCGCCGGCCTCAGCGGCGCCGACCTAATGGCGCTGGTGGACGGGGCCGTGGACGTGTGCCTGCGCGCCTCCATGCGCAGCGGCCGCCCCCTGCCCATCGAGCAAAGCCACCTGCTGGATGCTGCCAAGCTGGTGAAACCCAGTACCAAGGAATGGTTTGCCACGGCCCGTAACTACGCGCTGTATTCAAACGAGGGCGGGCTCTACGACGACATTCTGGTGTACTTGGGGGTGAAGAAACCGGGCGGGGCGTGATGTTGCCTGACGCGCTGGCCCCCGAAACGAGGCGCATAGAGCTGCTGCTGAACTTACAACACTATGCCGAAGCTGAGCAGCTGATTCGGATAGCATTGGCGCAGCAGCCCACCCATGCCGTGATGTTGGGCTGGCTGGGCGTGTGCCTGCTCAACCAGCATCGCCCGGCCGAAGCCATTCCTATTCTGCAGCGCGCCATTGGCCACGCCCCACTCAACCCGCAGCTGCATGGGTGGCTGGCCGAATCATACTCAGCTGCCAAAGACTTCTTTGCAGCAGAGGCCGCCAGCCGCGAAGCGTTGCGGCTAGCGCCCGAGCAGGCTGACTTTCACGGCTTGGCAGGCATGGTTTTGCTGCGCAAGCACCGGCCGAAACAAGCTTTACGCGCCGCGCGCACGGGCCTTTGCCTCGACCCGGCGCACAAGCAATGCCTCACCGTTCAGGCCCGGGCTTTGGCAGACCTTGGCCAGACAAACGTCAGCGCGCCCCTGTTTGCCCCCGTGTTGGTCGATGACCCGCTGGATGCCTTCGCTCACGCAAATCAGGGATTTAACTATCTTGATGCCGGCAATTTTCGCGCGGCGCAGCTACACTTGCACACGGCCCTGCAACAACAGCCCGACAATGCGCAAATCCGGGCCGGCCTGGTGGAGGCACTGAAGAACTCCTTCTGGTACTACCGTCTTCTCTGGCAAGGAGGGCGTTGGGTAACCCGACTGGTGCGGCGCACAGGCTTTTTCGCCCTTGAGGCTGACACCCGTAAAATCATCGCCTATGTCCTGCAAATTCCCTTGCTATTTTTCGTCTGGGGGTGGGCCTTTGCGCACGGCTTCTTCAGCAACATTGGCTACCTCAGCATTGGCTTTCGGCTCCTACTGCTTACGCCGCTGGGTGTAATTATCATTCTGACACTGGCGGGGGCGCTGCTACAGAGCATCACCCTCACGCTGTTGCGCTGCAACCCGCAGGCGCGGCCCTATTTGTCCAGCAAGGAAATCCTGGCCAGCAACTGTTTTCTTGCCGGCCTGGGAGTGTTAGCAGTCAGCGCAAGCGCGCGTTTTGCAGGGCTTCTATTCTAACGACAACTAATCCTGCACTTGCCACTTCAAGCCATTACAGTTCTTGTCTGCTAATATCATACAAGTAATTATTACTTCGTGGTATAGCCTTTGGGTGCGGTCATTCAACATAACCGAGGGGCCCCGGCATCAGCCTCGTACCTTTTAGCTTTTCTTTTCCCGCCGCTCCGCAGTGCAACCTCCCATTTCGCCAAGCCTTCCTTCGCTGGCCCGCATCTGGCAATTGCTGGAACTGCGCAGGCCAGCGCTGGCCGAAGCCGCGGCGAAGCAGCGCCTGGCCGCCGACCCCGCCGACTGGCAAACCCTGCTGGCCCTTACCGAGGCCCTGCGCCAACAACAGCGCCTGGAAGAAGCCCACGGCGCGGCTTTGGCCGCCATTCAAGCCGAGGCCAATGCCCACCAGGCGCACTTTGCGCTGGCGCAGGTGCTCGGCAGCCAGGGCCAGCTGCGTCAGGCCGAGGCCACGGTGCGGCAGGCCCTGCAACTCAACCCGCGTGTGGCCCGCTACCACGGTTTCCGGGCCCAGCTTTTCTATTTGCTGCACAACTACCGCGCGGCCATTGGCAGTGCCGAAGAAGGCCTGAAACTGGCCCCCGCGCACGCCGACTGCCTGCTATGGCGCGCCATGGCCCAGGAAAGCCTCGACCAGCCCACGGCCGCCAATGAAGACTTCCAGCGCCTGCTGCGCGTGGCACCCGAAAGCGAGCTGGTGCACGCCCACTTAGGCCGGGTACTGCTGCGCCGCTACCAGCCCGCCGGGGCCGACCGCCACCTCACCAAGGCCCTGCGCCAAAACCCCAACCGAGAGGCCGAGCTGGTGCCCCTGCTCCGCCTGGCCCGCCGCCGGCAGCGGTGGCCCGAATGGTTTTTGCGCAGCGAGCGCCAGCACGCCGAACGCCGCGCCCTGGGCCTCGACCCCGGCCTGGGCTCACTCCTGCGCCGGGTGTGGGCCACGGGCGCCGTGGCCCGGGCGTGGTGGCACACCCGGCACGACCCGTTGTTTGCCCTGACGCCCGCCCAGCGCTGGCGCCGCTGGCAGTTCCTGTGGGTTTCGCTTATTATCGTGGTGCCCGTTCTAATATTTGTTGGCGATTATTTCAAGTTCTTCGATGCCAGCAAGCCGCTGACCATCCCGCAAATGCTGGTACTGCTGGCGGCGGGCGGCTTCTTTCAACTTGTTATTCACTTGCTGGGCAAAAAGGCGAATTCCACATTGTGAATTCAGCGCCCGCACTACTTCCCCCCGTGACTCCTTCCGCTTCCGACTACCTCCCCCGCGTGCAGCTGCTGCTGAGCCAGCAGCGCCACGCCCTGGCCGCCCAGGAGCTGCGCCGCCAGCTCACGCACGACCCGCACGATTTCATGGCACACGCCCTGCTGGCCGTGTGCCTGCTGGAGCAGGAGCAGCTGGCCGAGGCCAAGGCCGAAGCCGAGCTAGCCATACACCTCGCGCCCGAATACGACTTCGCGTTCTACGCGCTGGCCCTGATTGAGCACCGGCAGCATCGGCCCAAGGAAGCCCTGGCCGCCATCAACGAAGCCCTGGCCCTCGACCCCAACGACGCCGACTACTACCACCTGCTGGGCCAGCTGCGCCTGCAAGGCGGGCAGTGGCAGGCCGCCTTGCAAGCCGCCCAAAACGGCCTCAGCCTCGATGCCGAGCACGCGGGCCTGCACGGCCTGCAGGCCCGCGCCCTGGCCCGCCAGGGTCGGTCCGACGAGGCCGACTTGGCGGCCCGCTCGGCCCTGAGCTACGATGCCAGCAGCAGCCACACCCAGGCCCAGGCCGGCTGGGTAGCCCTCGAAACCAACCGCCACGCCGAAGCCCTCGGGCACTTCCGCGAGGCCCTGCGCCTCGACCCGACTTCCGATTTTGCCCGCGAGGGCCTAGTGGAAGCCCTGAAGGCCCACTATTGGGTGTACCGCGTGTTTATGCGCTTCGTGTACTGGTCGGGCACGCTGGGCGAGGGCGTGCGTCGGGGCATGTTCCTGGGGGCGTGGGTAGTGGTGCGCTTCGTGCCGGTGCTGCTGCCGGTATACCTCGTCTTTGTGTTTCTCAGCTGGTTTTCGGATGTGATTTTTGAGAGCTTGCTGCGGTTCAATGCCTACGGTCGCATTGCCCTCAACGAGCGACAAACGCAGCAATCCAACCAATTTCTGGCGCTGCTTGGAGTGGCACTGCTGGGCCTGCTGGGCCGGCTGGCGTGGCCCGAGCTGCCGGGCTTTGGCACCCTGAGCCTGGTGGCGCTGGGGCTCACGTTTCCGCTGGTGGGCACCTGGCGACTGCGTCCGGGCTCTCCCGCCTGGCAACGCTCGCGCTGGGCCGGCTTCGGTCTGGCCGCCCTCGGCCTGCTCAGCGTGGCCCTGACCGCGCTGGGCCTCACGAGCGGAACCCTGGTTTTCAGCGCCTTTATCATTGGCGCCGTGGTCTACAACTGGGTTTTCGCCCTGCGGTAAATAAATATTTCGGCAGTGCAGAAGGCGGTCACATCGAGGGCAGGCATGGCTTCTTGCGTGCCGAAATAATCCTGACGAGTGGATTCACTACTGCATGCGAGATGCCTCGGCTGCGCTCGGCATGACGTTTTGCTTCACTGGTCAGCTTGCTGCTTAACTCTACTTTTTCCGCTTCCAGCGGTAGTATTTCCGATACCAGGGCGAGGTTTTCTTGAACAGGCTGCTGGTTGATTCGTTGGGGAACATGTTCACCCGAAACACCTGCATGCGGTCGTCTTCAATCGTGAGGCCGCCGGTATCGGTGGCCACGCCCAGGGCAAAACCGGCGGCCCGCACGGCCGCTTTCACGTCCTCGTTTAGGTCGCCGAAGGGGTAGGCGAAGCTGACAATTTCGGTTTGCAGCACAGCTTCCAGGGCGGCCTTGCTTTGGCTGATTTCGGCAGCGGCTTTGGGCGGCGGCAGAGCGCTCAGGCGCGGGTGACTCATGGTGTGGGCGCCAATTTCCCAGCCAGCTTCTACGAAAGCGCGCTTCTGCTCCAGGCTCATAATGTCGGAGCGCGGTTCGGTGGGGTCGGCGGCCACGTCCCATTGGTTGTAGCGCACGTCGAAATCGCCGAGCAGGTAGAGCACGCCGCGGTAGCCGTACTGCTGCATGAGGGGCAGCAGGTTGGTGTAGTTGTCGGTGTAGCCGTCGTCGAAAGTCAGGATGATGGGGCGGGCCGGAAAATCACGCAGAGGCCGCTCGCCCCGGGCAAACTGCAGGTAGTCGGCGAAGGTGAGGGACGTCAGCTTGCGCTGTTTGAAGTAAGCCAGGTGCTTTTCAAAATTCTCCTTCGTGACGTAAATCTGGTGCTTGGTGGCCAGCGGCGCGTCGGGGATTTTGTGGTACATCAGCACCGGAATGTAACCGATGCCGGCCTTTTGCATACGGGCGCCTTGATACACTTCTAGCACGCGGGCGGCCACGCGGGCCAGGTCATAGTGGGCCCGCACCTGTTGTTGCACCGGTTCTGAGACGCGCAAAGGTGTTTGCAGAACAGCCCGCGCATCGGCTAGTAAGGCAGCAAAATCTACTGCCGTGCTTGCCTGCCGCGCCGAAATATCGCCGAAATTGGATGCCGCCGCCGTGGCAAATGTCGCTTCCGTCACCAGCCCGGCGTAGTTGGCCTCGCCCAGCGCCAGTACCGGCCGGCCCGCGCCCAGCGCCTCAATGGCCACGCGCCCGGCCCCGATTACGAGGGTGGTGCGGGCCATCCAGCCCGCCACGTCGTCGGTGAAACCCACGACCTCGACCCGCGCGCCAAATTCGGCTTGCAGCTGCGCCAACGCCGCTTTGCCCGCCGCCGGCAAGTGTTCCAGCTCGCCGCCGATGAGGGCCACCCGCAGCGTCGGAAACTCGCGCAGCAGCGCCGGAAATACCTGCTGTAGCAAGGCGGCGGCCCGCTCGCCCTTGCCCCCGTTGAAGCGCCCGATGAAGGAAACACGCAGGGCAGCCTCATCAACTGGCTGCGGCGGGCCGAAGGCGACGCCATTGGGAATGGCCACGATTTTGGCGGGCGCCATCTTCACCTCCACCGCGAGGTGTTCGCGCAGGTTTTCGCAAATGGCAATGACTTTGTCGCCGTAGATATCGAACAGCGACGTGGACGTGTGCAGGTGCTGGCGGCCGTGCACGGTGCTCACCAGCGGCACACTCAATCCGCGCAAAGCGAAATAGCTTACCCAACTGGCAGCGCGCGAATGGCAGTGCACCACGTCGATATTTTCTCTGCGAACAACCTGCCGGATGATGCGCGCATTGCGCAGCCGCTGGCCGTAGCGGCGGTTGCTGATGCCAGCCCACACCAGCGTAGCCCCGGTGGGCAGCGCGTCGGCATCGGCCACTATCCACACCTGATGGCCCTGGGCGCGGTGCGCTTCGGCCAGCTGCACGGCGTAGGCCACCGAACCCGCAAAAAACTCAGCCGATAGAACGTGAAGGATGCGCATGCAGCAAAGGTATTGCTGGGCGCGGGGCTGGGGGTAGCAGGGCATTAAGGGCTTCTCTCATCCTGAGCGTGGCGGAGGACCTTATCAACGCTGGAACGAATGGTTCTGGCGTGAGAAGGTCCTTCGCTGCGCTCAGGATGACAGAGGCTCCCATAGCTTCCCTCCCACCCTTTCAACTTATCCCCAAGCCCGGCCGGCCACGTTTTCCAGGTACTTCTGGCCGCTGCCGGTGTTGAGCAGCAGGATGTTTTCGTGGGGCTGGATTTCGCCATTGGCCAGCAGCTGGCGGGTGGCGGCCCACACGGCCCCGCCTTCGGGGGCCACAAACAAGCCCTCGTGCTGGCCCAGGGCGCGCATGCCGGCCAGCATATCCTCCTCGCTCACGCTCACTACGGTGCCGCCCGATTCGTGGAGCACGCGCAGCATCAGGCTTTCGCCCAGCGGGTGGGGCACGGCCAGGCCATTGGCCAGCGTGGCGCGGCCCTGGTAGGCGTGGCAGTTGGGCTGGCGGCCCTCGTAAGTTTCGAGCAGTGGGCAGCAGTTTTCGGCCTGCACGGCCACCATGCGGGGCAGGCGTACTTCGGGCGCCAGCCAGCCAAGCTGCTTCATTTCCTGAAACGCCTTCCAGATGCCGATGAGGCCGGTGCCGCCGCCGGCGGGGTAGAGCAGCACGTCGGGCAACGTCCAGTTGAGCTGTTCGGCAATTTCGTAGCCCATGGTTTTCTTGCCTTCGAGGCGATAGGGCTCCTTCAGGGTTGAAATATCCAGCAGGGCGCCGTCGGCGTTGCGCTGGCGCACGCGGGCGCCACAGTCGCTGATGAGGCCGTCGACCAGCTCTACCTCAGCCCCGTACCAATAGCACTCTTCTTTAAAGGCGGCGGGCGTGTGGCGGGGCATCACCACCACTGCTTTTAACCCGGCACGGGCGCAGTAGGCGGCCATGGCCACGCCTGCGTTGCCGGCCGTGGGGATGATGCAGCCTGCCACGCCCAGTTCTTTGGCCTTCGACACGGCCATGCTCAGGCCGCGGGCCTTGAAGGAACCGGTGGGGTTTTGGCCCTCGTCTTTAAGCAGCAAATTGGCGAGGCCTTGGTGCGCGGCCAGGCGCGGCAGGCGCAGCAGCGGCGTGAAGCCTTCGCCGAGGGTGACTTTGTTTTCTTCGTGCAGCAGGGGCAGCAGGGCACCGTAGCGCCACATGGAGGCATCGGCTCGGTCGATGACGGCGCGGCTCAGCGGTTCGTGCAGGTCGTAGTCGGCCACCAGGGGCACCTGGCAGCAGGCCGAAACGCGCTGCAAGTAGAAGGCCGAATATTCGGAGCCGCAGGCCGAGCAGTGCAGCGTGGCGAGGCGGGAAAGGGAATCGGAGGCGACTATTTTCATGAGGCGAAGTACGGAATGGCTCCGCCCGGGGTATGCCTTGCAGGGATGGGCATTTGGAATAGCCTATGCCTTCCCGGAATAGTAGCGCCGCGTGAACTGCAGGAAATCTTTGTAGGGCACGTTGTTCTCGGTGCCCTTGCGCTGAATGAAATTGAACTCGCGCTTGAGCGGGAAATTTCGAATTTTCACTTCCGAAAATTCGCCCGAAGCCAACTCTTTGAGCACCGCCTGCCGGGGCAGGAAGGCCAGGCAGGTATCGACGCGCACGAAGTTTTTGAGGGCCTCGGTGCCGCCCAGGCGCACGCGTACCGGCAGCGCGGCCAGCTTGATGCGGTGCCGGGCCAGGGCCTCCTCCAGCACGGCCAGCGTGCCCGAGCCGGCTTCGCGCAGGGCCAGTGGCGTGGTGAGCAGGTCGGGCACGTCGAGCGTGCGGCTGGCCAAGGGATTGGCGGCAGCGCACACGGCCACCACGTCGTCGGTGAGCAGGGGCGTGTAGGTCACGTGGCTCACTTTGTGAATGCCTTCGATGATGCCTAGCTCGATTTCGTGGTCGAGCAAGGCGCGCAGGATGTTGTCGGAGTTGCGGTTTTTGAGGCTGAGCTGGTGGTTGGGGTGTTTTTGCAGGTAGGCCGACACCACAGGCGGCAGCACATAGAGCGAGATGGTAGTGCTGGCCCCGATGAGCAGGTGCTGGCTAGGGGCAAAATCGGGGCTGAGCGCGCTCATCTCCTGGTGCAGCTCCTGCTGCAGCTGCTTGGCTTGCAAGAGCTTTTCGTAGAGCTTGCGGCCGGCGGGCGTGAGCTGAATGCTGCTGCCTAGGCGCTCAAACAAGCCGGTTTTGTAGTGCTCCTCCAGGGCTTTTACCTGCTTGCTCACGGCCGACTGGCTGGTGAACAGTGCTTGGCTAGCCTTGGTGAAGCTTAACCGCTGGGCTACTTCCAGAAAGACTTCGTGCGGGTGCGAAAGCAAGGCAGTAATTAAGTTTTGGGGTGAAAAAGTCCGTCATCCTGAGCGCTGCGAAGGACCTTATTACGTCCGCGCAAATAACTCAAGCGTAATAAGGTCCTTCGCTGCGCTCAGGATGACGGAAAATAAAAACGTAATTAATTGTCCCCAACCCAGTTCAACCCTCATTCCCACCTTACAGTCCTAGAATTGCGCCGTACACACCATCCACTACCTGGGCCATGCGGGCGAAATCCAGTGTGTCGATGGTGTCGGTTTTTTGGTGGTAATGCGGGTTGCGCAGGAAGGAGGTGTCATTTATCATCACGGCGTCGTAGCCGTGGCGCCAGTAGTTGCGGTGGTCGGAAAGGCCGGCCAGGCCCATGCTTTCGGGCAGGTTGATGTGCTGCACGTCGAGGGTGCCGGCGTGGGGCTGCATGAGGGCCTGCACCTGCCGGGTGAAAGCCTCCTGGCCGGTTTTGCCCACCACCACGATGAAGTTGCCGGTGTTGGGGTAGCGCTGGGCCAGGGCTTCATTGGGGAAGCTTTGCGAGTGGGGCGCGTCGCTGAAATAGCCAATCATTTCGTAGCAGAGCATGGCGCGCACGGGCACCTGGGCCGCGTGCAGGCTTTTGGCATGCACGGCGCTGCCCATGTAGTCGGTGGCGAAATAGGGCGGCTCTTCGTTGGGGTAGGCCACGAAATCGAGGCGGTGACGCAGCGGGGGCTGACTTTGGTGCAGCAGGCGGGCCGTTTCGAGCAGGCCGGCCACGGCGCTGGCGTTGTCGTCGGCGCCGGGCTGGTCGCCGCACACGTCGTAGTGCGCCCCGATGACGATGCGCGCCGCTTCGGGCGGGCCGAAGGAGGCGATG
Organism: Hymenobacter properus; assembly: GCF_015694735.1. GTDB lineage: Bacteria > Bacteroidota > Bacteroidia > Cytophagales > Hymenobacteraceae > Hymenobacter > Hymenobacter properus. Next base: position 380,514 of record NZ_JADQDP010000004.1, read on the forward strand.
ATGTTGCGGTAGCGCCGCCCGTCGGCCGTGAATTCCTGCTCGGCCACGGTGCCATTTAGCTGCTCAAAACCTGCCTTAATGTAATCGGCGGCTTTATTGAGAGACTGTAGGTTGTGGCAGTTGCGGGCGGGCTGCAGGGCGGTCAAGAACTGCACATCGGCCCGCAGGCGGGTTTGGTCGGCTGGCATGACGAAAGGCGAAAGTAGACGGTGGGCTATACGGCCCTGAGGGGCTGCGGTGGCTTGGCTGAGCTTATAAAAAATCGCCCTTTTGCGCCCTAAGCTTGCGCGCTGCTCAGCTTCTGGCCGGCCCAGCCAGCCGCCGCTGAAACGCGGCCAGAAACAACCCCGCATGGTAGCCGTCGCCCAGGCCGTGGTGCAGGTGCACCGACACGGGCATTTGCCGCGTCTCGCCCTCCTGAAAAACCTGGCCGAAGGAGATTTTAGGGCAGCTGTCGGGGTGCGAGTAGCTGCGAGCGTGCGAGAGGCTGGTGAAGCGCACCCACGGCAGGGCCGAGCAATGCACTACGTCCGGGCGGCCAGTGGTGTCGTTCAGGCGCAGGCCGGTGCTGGCTTGCACAGCCGCAATTTCGGCCTCCGCAGCAGCCACGAAGCCCGGCAGCGAATCGTTTTGCTCAATGAAGGAGAAGGCAAACGTGTGGTCGGGCCGGCCGAGGGTGGCGGAGGCGTGAATGCGGTCGTACAGGTACACCTGGCCGTTTTCGATGCGGTAGCGGAAGGCCTCAACTTCGTTGGCGGCCTCAAGGGCGTGGTAGAGGTAGTACAGGAAAAACGACACGCCCAGCCGCTTGGCTTCTGATTGGGCGGCGGTGCAGTCCACGTTGGCCGTGAGCCCGAAGAAGGGCTCTTCAAAGGCGGAGAAGAAGGCGAAATGCTCGCGGCGCGGCCAGGTTTCGAGGTCGATGAGGTGCTTCATGGCAGGCAAAGGTCGGTAGCTTTGTAGGGTTGTTGAACGGTTTCATCCGGTCATGCCAAGCGCAGCCGAGGCATCTCGCTCGCTTCGTTCACGCGGTGTTAATTACTTCGGCATGCGAGATGCCTCGGCTGCGCTCGGCATGACGTTCTACTTATTGCCTCACCCGCCCCATGCCTATCCAAACATTCATCGCCTTCGACGCCGACGACACGCTCTGGCCCTGCCAGCCGCACTACGACCACGTAGAGGCCCAGCTGCTGCCCATCCTGGCTCGCTATGCCGACGCGCCCACCGGCAACGCCCGGCTCTACGACGTGCAGCGAGCCAACATGCAGCTGTTCGGCTACGGGGCCAAGTCGTTCATGCTCTCAATGATAGAAACGGCCATTCAGCTTTCGAACGGCGAAGTGAGAGGCCATGAAATCCAGCAGATTCTGGACCTGGGCAAGGACCTGCTGCGCTTTGCCATCGAGCCGCTGCCCGACGTGGTGGAAGTACTGACGGAGCTGAAGGAGCGCGGCCATCAACTCATTCTGCTCACCAAGGGCGACTTGTTCGACCAGGAAAGCAAAATTGCCCGCTCCGGCCTGGGCGATTTCTTCGCCTACGTCGAAATCGTGAGCGAGAAAGACGAGCCTACCTACCGCCGCCTGTTTGCCCGCCTCGGCGCCACGCCGGAGAACTTCGTGATGATTGGCAACTCCCTGAAATCAGACATTCTGCCGGTGGCCAAGCTGGGCTTCCCGGCCATCCACGTGCCCTACCACGCCAACTGGATACATGAGCACGTGCCGGCCGAGCTGCTAGCGGGCGTGGAGTTTCGGGCGGTGGAGCGGCTGCGGGAGGTGCTGGAGCTGGTGGGGTAGTTACTATTTGGTTTGCCCCATGTATGACTTCACTAACCTACGCTACCTCCAACACGGCAACCACCGACAGCAACGGGCCTATTCCATCTTAGCGGCGTTGGATTTGTGGAAGGTACTGGCCGATTTCAAGCCGGTGCTGGCCGGCACCATCCCACTGAACATCGACATTATCGGGAGCGACTTGGACGTGCTGTGCGAAGTTCAAGTAACCGAAACGCAACGCTTCATTGAGCTACTGCAGAAGCATTACGGCCGCCGCAACGGCTTCTGTCTGACGCAGCCCATTGTCAACGGACAGTCTTCTATCATCTGCAATTTCCGCTACTGGAATCGGGAAATCGAGCTATTTGGGCAGCCTGTGCCCACCGCGCGACAGAACGGCTTTCGTCACCTGCTGGTGGAAGCGGCTGTGCTGGCGGCCGGCGGCGAGCGGTGGCGCCGAGCCGTGCGGCGTTTGAAGAAACAAGGGATGAAAACGGAGCCGGCGTTTGCCAAGCTGCTTCGGCTGCCAGGCGACGCTTATGCGGCGCTGTTAGAACTGGAGCAGCTAACATCTGCCGAAATAGCTGCTTACGTATCGCGCTGCCCACTGCCGGCACGGTAAGCCGCGAAAAATATAAAATACTACCTACCGACTTGAAATCGGGCGCTGACTTCGGCTCCGTATCAACCAGCCCAGCAGCAAGCCGGCGCCAAGCCCACCCAACGGCACGGCCAGATTCAGGTGCTCGCTGGCCACGCCGACCAGCACGCTAACCACCCCAAAAGTGGCAGCCAGCGTAGCAAACACTTCCAGCCGAACCGCCGCGCCGCCGGCCCGCGCCGGTATGGCGAGCGCCAACCCCAGGCCGAACAGCCCCATCACGGTGCCGTCGGCCCCTACGGCTGGGCTGCCAGGCTGGAACAAGGCACTGGCCAGGCCACCGGCCAGCGCTGCCGTGCTGTAGGTAGCCAGCAAACAACGTCGGCCCACCAAGGGCTCCAGCGTGCGCCCGGCGAAGACCAAGGCCCAAGCCGCATTAAGCCAAGGCAACACGCCCGCAGTCAGCAGCGGGCTGACCAGCAGGCGCCACCACTGCCCGGCGCGCAACGCCGGACCGGTGGAGGCGCCCCACCGCAGCAGGTCGGCAGGTTCGACCTCAAACGGGCCCAGGCCACCCACCGTCAGCACCAGAAAACAGGCGCCGTGCAGGCCCAGCAACAGGGGCGTGACGAAAAAGCCCGACCGGGGCCGCAGCCAGGCCAGCCCTTTGTTTACGTATTCGTCGTCGGGCGCAGATTGGCCGGTTTCGTGGTAGTGCTGCACGCGCCGCTCGTTCAGCTTCGGCAGCAGCAGAAACCCCAGAAACAACCCGCCGCCCCACAACAAGTCCAGACGCAAGACTTCCAGAGATTTATCGAGCCGCTGCTCATAGGGCTGGTAGCGCGCTTCGAGCAGAACGGGCCGTGCAGGCGGCACGACTGCTCACTGGCTGCGATGCACGGCTGTCAGCAGGCCGGTCGAGGGCGCGGCCGCCACCAGATAGGTGAAGTTTTCGGGCCCTGATATGCGGGTGAGGGCGCCAATTTCTTCCTTAAAGTGGGCGAATTTTGCGTCGGTATCGTCGCGGGAGTTGCTGGTGGTGCTGAAAGTGCTGCTTACCCAGGCCAGCACGGGGCCGCGGGCCGTATCGGCGGCGCTTCGGAACACAGGCGTGGCAGCGTAGATGGTGAGCCGCGAGCCGCCTTTGATGGTGCTGTATTCGTCTGCGAACGTGGTTTGGGGGCGGGCCAGGTAGGCGTGGCGCAGCACGTAGGCCGTGTTGGCGGGATAGCGCGGCACCTCGGATGCGTCGCGCAGCACCACCTGCTGCAACAGGCCTTCCTGCAGCGCCGAAGCGGCAGCCCCGGCTGCGATACCAATAGTAATGGTGCCGATGTAATAGAACAATGACCGCCAGCCGCCCCGGGGCCCACTTTTCAGCAGGTGAAGCCGTGGCCGCAGGCCCACCAGGGTAGCTACGCCGCCCAGCACGGCCAGCAGCAGAAATTGCCGTTCGCCACTTATTTCCAACTGCACGCCCAGCGTGGCCCCCAACGCCCACACCAGCGCCGCCCACAGCAGTGCGTAGCAGCCCGCCACCAGCAGCACCAAGCGCACAAATGGCCAGAATATCAGGCGCAGCTTAAGCAGTAATTTTTCCATTAAAGGCCTGAAATTACCGTTCTGTTTCCGCGTTGCAATAGAAACCAAGCTGCTCGCTACCTTCCGCCCGGCTTTCCCCACACCCCCTCTCCCATGCTGGCCCGTTACCGCTTTTTGCCCCTGCTGCTTGTGCTGCTGGCGGCTGCCTCGTGCTCAAAAAAAACAGCCCAGGAGCAAGCCGCCGAAACGGCCCAGACCGACGGCGACGAAATCGACCCGTATTCCAACCTCGTGTTCACCTTCGATGAGAAGGTGGTGGACGAGGACAAGCAGAACCGCTGGGACACCACGCGCTACGTCACGTTCTCACCCAACATTCGCGGCAAGTTCAAGTGGACCGGCGACCGGGAGCTGACCTTCTCGCCGCTGGAGCCCTTCCGGCCCAGCACGGTTTTCTCGGCCTCGCTGCGGCCCGAAGCCCTGCCCAGCGACAAGCAGAAGCTGGCTCTGAACCGCCCCAAATTCCACACGCCCTACCTGCGCATGGCCGCGCCGCAGGTGTTCTACGGCAGCTCGAAGCGGGCGGCGGGCACGGCGGAATTGCGCGCCAACCTAGTTTTTAACTACCCGGTGCGGCCTGCCGATGTGAAGGCGCGGCTGAAGGTGACGCAGGGCGGCAAGCCGGTGGCGGTGGAAGTCAACTCGGCCGAGCCGGATGATTTAGTGGCTGTCACGTTCATGCAGGACGTGCAGCCGGGCACGCCCGTGCAGATTGACATCGCGCCCGGTCTGCGCCCGGCGGCCGGCACCAAACCCACCGATAAAACCCTATCGGCCCAGGCCGAGATTCCCGACCAAAGCACGCTGGAAGTGCGCGAGCTGACGGGCTCGCTGCTGAACGGGCAGCCGGTGGTAACGGTGCTGCTCAACCAGCCCGTGCGGGTGGCCGACGTGCAGCCCTACCTCACGGTGAAGCCGGCGGTGGCCTTTTCGGTGGAGGCGCTGGAAAGCGGGCTGGCCCTGCGCGGCGGCTTCGAGGTGGGCAAAACCTACCAGATTTCGCTGGCGGCCGGCACGCGGGGCGTGCTAGGCGGCAGTTTGGGCGAAGCATTCAGCCAGGCCGTGTCGTTTGGGGATGAGCGGCCGAGCCTCACCTTCACCAGCTCCGATAAGGCTATGTACCTCGACGCGCTGGGCGCCCGCAACCTGGGCTTGCGCATCAACCAGGTGGCCAAGGTGAAGGTGACCATTGCCAAGGTGTACGCCAACAACATTCAGCAATTGCTGCGCGGCGAGAAGCAGTACGGCTACCCCGAATACGACGAGGACGAGCCTCGCGAATCGAACACCGACGAGAACGGCGACTACATCGACCGCAGCTTTCAATATTATGACACCGAAAACATCGGCAACGTGCTGTCGGAGCGCACCATCTCGGTGGACGGGCTGCCCAAGGCCGACGGTATGCGCCTGCTCAACCTCGACCTGAAGGCGCTGGAGTTCCAGGGGCCGATGAAGGGGCTGTACGTGGTGCGCGTGCAGGACACCGAGCGCCAGTGGTTGCAAGTGAGCAAGCTGGTGGCCGTCACGGACATCGGCCTGATTGTGAAGCAGGGCGCCACGGGCGGCACGGTGGTTTTCGCCAACTCCATTCGCTCGGCCGAGCCGATGGCGGGCGTGACGGTGAACCTCGTGAGCTCGAATAATCAGGTGATTGGCAGTACGACGACCGACAAATCGGGCGTGGCGCAGTTCGACTCGGCGGCCAGCATGAAGCGGTTTACGCTGGGCATGGCCACGGCCACGAAGGAAGCCGACTTTTCCTTCCTGGATTTGACCAAAAGCCGAGTAGAAACCTCGCGCTACGAGGTGGGCGGGCTGACCTCGAACGCAGCGCACTACCAGGCGTTTCTGTACGGCGACCGCAACCTGTACCGGCCCGGTGACACGGTGCGGACCAACGCCGTCATCCGCACCGAGGACTGGAAGACGCCGCCCACCGGCCTGCCCGTGAAAATCCGCCTGCTGCTGCCCAGCGGCAAAGAGTACAGCAGCCTGCGCCAGAAGCTGAGCGCAGCGGGCAGCTTCGAGAGCAGTTTCATTCTGCCACCTACTGTGATGACCGGCCTCTACACGCTGGAGGTGCTGACCGGCAACGACGTGCTGCTGACCTCGCGCCCCGTGAGCGTGGAAGAATTCATCCCCGACCGCCTGAAGGTGACCGTGACGGCTGCCCCCGCCATGCTCCGGCCCGGGCAGGACGTGACGGCCACCATCGCGGCCGTAAACCTGTTTGGCCCACCGGCGGCCGACCGCAAGTTTGAGGTCGAATTCTCACTGAAGCAGAAGACCTTCGCGCCCAAGAACTACCCCAACTACAGCTTCACCATCAACAGCGGCGAGAAACGCCGCACCTACGAAGACGGCGAGGAAAGCAGCGAAAGCGCCCTCACCGCGCGCTTCGAGAAAACCGTGCGCGAGGGCGCCACCGACGCTGCCGGCCGCGGCACCGCCACCTACACCGTGCCCGACTACCGCGACCTGGGCACGCTCGAAGGCGTGGCCTTCGCCACGGTGTTCGACGAAACCGGCCGGCCCGTGAACCGCCTCGCCACCTTCGATGTGCAGACGCAGGCCGCCATGTTCGGCATCGGCAACCTGCCCGACCTCATCAGCACCCGGCAGGCCCTCACGGTGAAGCTGCTGGCCCTCACGCCGACCGGCCGCCCCACCACGGCGCCGGCCGAAATCAAGGTGGTGCGCAAGCTCTGGGAAACGGTGCTGGAGCGCCAGGGCGGCCGCTACGTGTACCAGTCGCAGCGCCGCGAGCAAACCATTCTGAGCCAAACCCGCCCGGTGGGGGCCGAAACCAGCTTCTCGTTCACGCCCGTGTACTCGGGCGAATACGAGGTGCGGGTGAGCCGGCCGGGCGCCGCCACCTACGTCACGCAGCAATTTTACGCCTACGGCTACGGCGACACGCAGGCCAACTCCTTCGAGGTGAACAACGAGGGCGCCGTCACCATTGAGGCCGACAAGCCCAAGTACAACCCCGGCGAAACCGCCCGCCTGCTGCTGAAAGCGCCCTTCGCCGGCCGCATCCTCGTCACGGTGGAGCGGGCCAACGTGCTCGACCACTTCTACGTGAGCACCGACGGCAAGGCGGCCGAGGTGAAGGTGCCCATCAAGGGCGAGCACGTGCCCAACGTGTACGTGACGGCCACGGCCGTGCGCGCCCTCGACGGCCGCGACCACCTGCCCCTCACCGTGGCCCGCGGCTTCCTGCCCCTCACGGTGGAAAAGGCCGATTCGCGCCTGCCGCTGGCCCTGGCCGCGCCGGCCGCCAGCCGCTCCCAAACCTGGCAAACCGTGGAAATCAGCACCGCCCCGCGCGCCCAGGTCACGCTGGCCGTGGTGGACGAGGGCATTTTGCAGCGCAACAACTACCAGACGCCCGACCCGCACGCCTACTTCTACCAGAAGCGCGCCCTCGAAGTGGCGGCCTTCGACGTGTACCCGTTCATCTTGCCGGAGCTGGGCACGAGCAGCAGCGGCGGCGACGCCGCCGACCTGCGCCGCCGCACCAACCCCGTGCCCAACCGCCGCGTGAAGCTGGTGTCGAAATGGAGCGGGGTGCTCACCGCCGACGGCGACGGCAAGGTGCGCTACCGGGTGCGCGTGCCGCAGTTCAGCGGGGCGCTACGCATCATGGCCGTGGCCTACAAGGACGATGCCTTCAGCTCGGCCGAAGCCACGATGAAGGTGGCCGACCCGGTGGTGATTTCGACGGCGCTGCCGCGGTTCATGAGCCCGGGCGACACGATTGACGTGCCGGTGACGCTGACGAATACGACGAAGGACTTATTTAGTGGAAGCGTCAGAATCTCTACTTCTATTCGTCCCTCGAAAGACCCTTTGATTAGGATTCAAACAGAAGCAGATATTGACCCTAAAAACAGCGTTGGCAATTATGAGAACGAGCTAAACGCGCGTCGGGTGACTATTGCGCCAAATACGGAACAGCGAATAGTTTTCAGAGTAGCGGCGGGTCATATCGGCGAAGCACGGTTATCCACGGAAGTCAATGGCTCTTTCAAATCCCGCAATGCTGCTCCGCCTAGCAAGTTTATTGAAACCGTTGAAATGCCCGTGCGCCCCGCCGCCTCGCTCGAAAAGCGCACCGGCAGCGGCGTGCTGGCCGGCGGCACCACGCTTCCGCTCAACCTGAAAACCGATTTCCTACCCGCCTCGCTCACCAGCCGGCTGGTGGTGAGCCGTTCGCCGCTCACCGAGTTCAGCAAGGACCTGCGCTACCTGCTGCAATACCCCTACGGCTGCCTGGAGCAAACCGTGTCGGCCGCCTTCCCGCAGCTCTACTACGCCGATTTGGCCGCCACCCTGCAGCAGAAAACCGGGGCCGCCGCCAAGGCCCAGCGCTACAACCCCAACTTCCACGTGCAGGAAGCCATCCGCAAGCTGGAGAGCATGCAGCTCTACAACGGCAGCCTGAGCTACTGGCCGGGCGGCGACTACGACAACTGGTGGGCCACCGCCTACGCCGCCCACTTCCTGCAGGAAGCCCAGCAGGCCGGCTTCGCGGTGAATAAATCTGTGCTCGACAAGGTGCTGAAATACCTGGCCTTCCGCCTCAAAAAGCGCGAAACCGAGCCCTACCAGTACTTCGACGCCAGCAACATCGCCCGCCAGCGCACCATCGCCAGCCGCGAAATCGCATACTCGCTCTACGTGCTGGCCCTGGCCGGCCGCCAAGACCCCGTGGCCCTGAACTACTACCGCGCCAACCGCCCCCTGCTCACCGAAGACTCCAAGGTGCTGCTGGCCTGCACCCAAAGCCTGCTCGGCAACCAACGCGCCTACCGCGAGCTGCTGCCCACCCGCTTCGGCAGCGAGCGGCCCACCCGCCGCGCCCTCGACGGCTCGTTCTACTCGCCCATCCGCGACGAGGGGCTGATTCTCAACGCCCTCGTCAGCACCGACCCCAACCACCCGCAGGTGCCAGCCCTGGCCCGCCAGCTCAGCCGCCAGCTAAAGGAGGCGTATTGGCTCAACACCCAGGAGCGCGCATTCGCCCTGCTGGCCCTGGGCAAAATCGCCCGCCAGAACGCCCGCAGCACCGCCACCGCCAGCCTCTTCCTCGACGGCAAGCCGGCCGGCACCTTCACCGGCAAAGACCTGACCCTGCGCAACGTGGCCAACCGCAACCTGAGCATCCGCAGCGCCGGCAAGGGCAGCCTCTACTACTTCTGGGAAACCGAGGGCATCTCGGCCAGCGGCCAGGTACGCGAGGAAGATTCCTACCTGAAAGTGCGCCGCCAGTTCCTCACCCGCGACGGCGCCCCGCTGGGCACGCCCACTTTCCGCCAGAACGACCTGGTGGTAGTCAAGCTAACCCTAGAAGCCGGCGAAGCCGCCGGGGTCATCAAGAACGTGGCCGTGACCGACCTGTTGCCAGCTGGGTTGGAGATTGAAAACCCGCGCATCGGCCCCCTGCGCGAGCTGAGCTGGGCCAAGGACGCCAGCATGCCGGATTATCTGGACGTGCGCGACGACCGGATTAACCTCTTCGCCACCGCTACGGGCACGCCACAGCACTTCTACTACCTCTGCCGCGCCGTGTCAAAAGGCACGTTCAAGCTGGGGCCGGTGAATGCTGATGCCATGTACAATGCCGAGTATCACAGCTACAATGGGGCTGGGGTGGTGCGGGTGCGGTAGGTCTAATTCCTGATTTTTGATGCTATTTCTTCCTCACCTACTGCTGCTTGCGGCGCTGTTTCAAACCGGTCCAGCTCAAGCTCAACCAAGCGCAAGAACTGTGTTGGCTTCGCAATTTGCCAAGCTGGCTGTGCCTGCCGTCGGCCGGGTAGGCGTGGCAGCTACTTTGGTCGAAACCGGCGAAACCGTGTCCTTAGCTGGCGCCGAGCGTTTTCCAATGCAAAGCGTGTTTAAGCTGCCCATTGCGCTGGCTGTCATTCACGAAGTGGAGCAAGGGCGTTTTCGGTGGTCTCAGCCGGTGCGCCTGATGCCGGCTGACATGCGCGGCGGCCACAGCCCGCTGCACGACCAGCACCCCCAGGGAATAGAATTGACGCTGCAAGAACTCATCCGTTACATGGTGACCGAGAGCGATAACTCGGCCTGCGACAAGCTACTGAGCCTCTTGGGTGGCCCCGCAGCCGTGACGCGCTACCTGCGCACCCTCGGCCTGACGCAAGTGGTAGTGGCCACCACCGAAGGCGGCATGGCCCAGGATGAGCTAGCTCAATACCGGAACTGGGCTACTCCCGTCGGCATGAATCAGTTATTGGTGGTGCTGCATAAAGGCCGCACCCTGCAGCCCGCCAACCGCGCCTTGCTGCTGGGCTACCTCACCAGCACCCCGCGCGGGCAGAAACGGCTGAAAGGCCGGTTGCCCGCTGGCACGGTGGTGGCCCACAAAACCGGCGCCTCGGGCACGCACGATGGCCTCACCCGCGCTACCAACGACGTTGGGCTTATCACGCTGCCCAACGGCCGCCACTTGGCCATGTCCGTTTTCATAGCCGATTCCAAAGCATCGGAAGCAGTGCGCGAAGACGTCATTGCGCAAGCCGCACAGGTCGCCTACCGGTACTGGAGCAACTCAACAAAACCCTAAGACACCCATGCGGAGGCGTACCTTACACCGGCTGTTTGCTTTGCCTCTTTTCGTACTAGCGGCCGCTACAGCCCAGGCCCACCCCGGCTGGGGCATCGTGCTCGACCGGCAGGGCAATGTGTACTACACCGATTTAGAGAACGTGTGGCGCCTCGATGCCGCCGGCCACAAAACCATTGCCGTGGCCCACGTGCACACCCACGAGCTGGCCTTCGACCAGGCTGGCAACCTGTATGGCGAAGACAGCCGCTACGAAAACGGCAAGTGGAGGCACCGCCTCTGGAAGCGCAGCCCAGCCGGCCGCATCAGCGACGTGAGGCCCTGGACAGATGGCTTCCGCGAGGACTATGGCATTCCGCGCGACGCCAATGGCGCTACTTATTTTTTGCACCATGTGGAGGGCCAAAACAACCAGGTGTACCAGCGCACACCCGGCGGGCAGTTGCGCCGTTTGGCTCCCGACTACGCATTTCCCTATATCGTAAACCAATTGGCGGTAGCCCCCGACAACAGCGTCTACGTCGCCTCTGGCGGGCAGCTGCTGCGCATAGCGTCGCAGGGCAGGGTGCGCGTGGTGGCCCGCAACCTGGCACCCAGCAATGGCCGGCATGCGCTGATGGGCATATGGCCCGATGCGCGCGGCAACGTATACGTAGCTGACCTGGAAGGCCACCGCTACCTGCGCGTGGCTGCCGATGGCAAGGTGAGCACGCTCTTCCGCTCGCCTGAGCCCTGGCAGCCCACCGGCATTACCCAAGCCCCAGACGGCTCGTTCTGGGTGCTGGAATATACCGGCACCCAAGCTCGCGCCCGGCACCTCACAGCCACCCTGACAAAATAGCCCGATGAAGCACCGCAGCTTTTCAGCTTCACCACAAAAAAGGCCTGCCCCAAACGGAGCAGGCCTTTTTGTTGCAGGCAGTTGCGCCAGTGCTTACTGCACCACGAGGCGCTTGGTCGATACCGTCTCGCCGGTTTTCACTTTGAAGAGGTAAGTGCCGCGGGCCAGCTTGCCGGCGTCGAATTTCACCTGGTGCAGGCCAGCGGCCTCGTTACCCACCACCAGGGTCTGCACTTTGGCGCCCAGGGTGTTGAACACCTCCACGCTCACGGGGCCTTCCTGGGTTAGCGAGTAGCTGATGGTGGTGCTGCCCGAGAATGGGTTCGGGAAGGCCGACACCTCTTGCAGCGCCAGTTCCGGGGCTGTGGAGGTAGCCACACCGCTGTTGCGGGCCGCGGCGGGCTGCGTTTGGGCGTTAAACTGCGGGAAGGTGCGCGTCACGATGACGGCAAACTCGCCGCGGCTCACGTTCTGGTTCGGCTTGAAGGTGGCGTGCACCGTGGGCTGCAGGTCGTAGGGGCCCTGCGTGATGGAGTAGTAGGCGTTGATGAGGTTCAGTTCAACGGCAATGCTCACGTAGCCTTCCAGGCCGGCCGGAATCTGGGCGGCGTCATCCAGCGGCACCGCCGTGCCGTTCACGTTCACCGTCACGGGCTTGCCGTTGCGGGCCTGGGCCTGCTGCTGGAAGCCGAGACCCTGCACCAGTGAGTAAGCCAGCGAGGCGCGGCTCACGTTGGCGTTGGGCGAGAAGGTACCGGCCGCGGTGGGCAGCATCACGCCATTGAACTGGTAGAACCGGTCGCGCAGGCCGGCGCCGCGGGCGGCCACCGACTCGGTGAGTAGGATGTCATTCACCGAAGACACGTCGGTGAAGGTGCGCGAACCATCGGTGGGCAGGTACTGGCGGATGCCCTGGCCCATGAGCAGGTAGTTGGCCAGCTGCAGGCGTGTGAGGGGCTGGCTGGGCTTGAATCCGTTGGGAAGGCCATCGACGAGGCGGTTGGTCACGGCCATTTTGATGGCGGCCTCGGCGGGGTCGCCGGCGATGTCGTTCAGGTTGGTGGTGCCGGCCGGCGTTTGCTGCGTGATTTTGCCGCTGATGGTTTCGGGCAGGGCCACGCCTTGCAGGCCTTCCACTTTCAGCGTCCAAGTGCCGGGGATGGGCGAGGCCACGGCAATGCTGCGGTCAGGCGTCAGGGCAAACTCCACCGGAATGCCCGAGCGGTACTGCACGCCATTGGGGTCGAGCACAATCAGGTTGGTCAGGTTGCCGGTCTGGCCCATCACGCCGGGCGAGTTGAACTTGGCTTCGAGGCTGTTCACGCCGGGCGCCACCTGGAACGTAATCTGGTTGGTGGCCGTGGTGGCGGGGTTGAAGTTTATGGTGAAGGGCGTTTCGGTGGCCTGCGAGTTCACGCTGCTGTTGAAGGTACGCTGCGAGTTCACGGTGCTGCCGAAGGCCGACCCGCGGAAGGCGGCGTCGACGGCGGCGTAGGCGTTTACGTAGCCGGCGCCCACTTCCCACGACTCATGGCCGGGCATGTTGGAAGCCGTTTTCGTCAGCAGGTCTTTCACCTGAGCCGGCGACAGCGAAGGCTTGGCTTCGAGCAGCAGAGCCACGATGCCCGCCACGTGCGGCGTGGCCATCGACGTGCCGCTCATCACCGTGTAGAAAGGCAGCTCGCCGGGTTGCAGCACGGCCGCGTCGGTTTGGGCGCCCAGGGTCGATACCGGTCCAACGGCGCGGGTCGACACCACGTCTACGCCGGGGGCCGTAATCACGGGTTCGTTCTTGTAAGTCCAGGTTTGGCCGTCCACCACGAAGGTGCCCTGCTGGCCTTTCACGCCGCGCGAGGAGAAGTCGGCCAGCAGGCCGAACCGGTCGCCGGCGGCCACCGAAATCGTCCAGGGAGCCACGGCGTAGGGGTTGTGCGTGTCGGCACCGGGGCCGGAGTTGCCGGCGGCAAACACCACCACCATGCCCCGGTCGTAGGCGCGCTTCGAGGCCACGTTCAGCGGGTCGTTGGGGTCGAAAGCGCCGCTGGAGCCAAACGAGTTGCTGATAACGCGGATGTTGTATTGGAACTGGTGCGTGAGGGCGTAGTCGAAGCCACCCAGCGCGTCGAGCACCAGCAGGGCGCCGCCCGAGCCGTAGCCCAGCAGCGAGGCGCCCGGGGCCACGCCCTCGTACTTGCCGCCTGAGTGGGCGCCGTTGCCGCCGATGATGCCAGCGCAGTGCGTGCCGTGGCCCGAGTTGTTGTCGGTGTTCGGCACGCCTTCCACATAGGTCACGGGCAGCAACGAGCTCAGCGAGTTGAGGTTGGTGGAGCCCAGGGTGTTTTGCACCAGGTGCGAGCCGAATTGAATGTCGGTGTTGGTGCCGTCAACGCCGCTGTCGTTCACCAGCACCCCCACGCCGCGGCCCGATACCGGCGTGCCGCCGTTGCGGGCCGTGACTTGGGCGTCGGTGCGCAGGCGGCGCACCCCGGTCAGGTTGGTGTCGTCGTAGTTGTAATAGTCCAGCCGCTTGTTGACGTAGATGGAGCGCACCTGCGGGTTGCGGGCCAGGGCGTCTACCTGCGCCTGGGTGGCCAGCACCCCGGCAATGGGCAGGGCCTGCAGGGTAACGCCGTTGAGGATGCCCAGCTGCCGCAGCAGGCCGGTTTGCAACAAGCTGGGGGCGCCGCTGCCGTTGAAAGTTACGATAACCTGGGCGGTGGGGCTGGTGGCAAAAGCCGTCCGCAGAGCGGGGTCTACCGTGGCTTGTCCGAACGAGGCGCCCGAAGCGAGGCCCACCACCAGGAGGGTAGCAAAAAATTTGTTTTTCATGTAGATGTTTAGAATAATAGATGGAAATGGGGTGAGAGGCACGGCGGGCCACAAAATCCGGCGGCTGCAATTCGCCGACCAGTGACAAGCGTTAACTCCAAAGGCCTTTGGTAATCAACGCCGCTTTTACGCCGTGCCCAACCTACGTCCATCAACTTTCATCGGATTCACATGAAAAAATTAATTTTCTATTAAAAAAGCCTTTTTACTTAATTATCATTCGCTTTCAACAGTATAAAATATGATAACCATAGTAAAAAAGGCCAAGCACTGAAATTATCATTTTACATTTTAACTGTTTTCAATTGGATAATTGGTGCGCTTTCTGAACACTTAAAGCAAATAGCTCCGTGGCGGTGAAGCTCGCTGCACTACCATTCTTGAATACACCAGCGGCAGGCGAACCGGACGGCGCCGTTTTCCCGGCAGGAGACGAAGCTGCCCTCGCAACCAAGGCATGGCAAAACCAACCGGCCCCTAGCAGGCCAAATCCGGCAGCCTTTCCCGAACCGGGCGCTCATTGCCAGTTACGCCCTGAAGCCGCAGCCTGAGCATCCGCAGCGTAGGCAAAGGCAGCCTCTACTATTTCTGGGAAACCGAGGACATCTTGGCCAGCGGCCAGGGGCGTGAGGAAGACGCCTACCTGAAAGTGCGCCGCCAGTTCCTGACCCGCGACGGCGCCCCGCTCGGCACCCCCACCTTCCGCCAGAACGACTTGGTGGTGGTGAAGCTAACCCTGGAAGCCAGCGAAGCCGCTGGCGTCATCAAGAACGCAGCCGTGACCGACCTGCTGCCCGCCGGCCTCGAAATCGAGCACCCAAGCATCGGCGCATTGCGCGAGCAGATTGGGCGAAGGATGCGCCCCAGCCCGATTACTCGGATGTGCGCGACGACCGGATTAATCTGTTCGCCACCGCTACTAGCACGCCGCAGCATTTCTACTATTTGTGCCGGGCGGTTTCGAAAGGAACGTTTAAGTTGGGGCCGGTGAATGCGGATGCGATGTACAACGCGGAGTACCACAGCTACAATGGGGCCGGCGTGGTGCGTGTGCGATAACTGGCAGGGACAAATTACTCTCGCAAGAGGCGGTTAAGCTTCCCTATTCCTTCATGCATCCGCAGCTGATTTAGCAACGAAACGCGCATTCGTTGACACCGGCTGAATATGCGCAGGGAAGTAATATACCCGTCAGTTTGGCGTGCAAATTCACAACTCAGTCTAGCGTAAAAAGGCCCATACACATTGATATGTGCATGGGCCTTTTTTACTGAAGATATTTTAACTCTACTGACTCCTAAAAACGGCCAGCATAATCAGCTACATTGTCAAGCAGCGTTCCCAGACCCACCAAATCCGTATGGTCGGTAGCATCATACCAATTTGCAACTGCGGCCAAAGTGCCGTTTGCAATCATTTGGTTGTAGCCACGCACGTTGCTGTCAATCACAACCGAAACCGGGTCTATGTAAACCATTTTACCAGCTCCGATATACGCGCTGCCGCCAACAATAATGGTCAGCCCGGTCGCGGTACGATTATTCGGGTCCGTACGAACAATGTTAAAAGTAGACTTGCCTTGATACTGCGCTTCAGTGGCCAATACATTCCCAGCCTCTAGAATGTCTGAATCAGCCTTTTTTAAGCCCCCAGCAACCTGCTGGAGGCTGCAGATAGCCCGAACCAGCTGGGAGGTGTTGTCGCCTTCGAAGTGCTCAACGCGCAGCGTTGCAACGAATGGCTTTTCTACTCCGTTGTCATTGAATGTGCCGGTGACACGGGTCTCGATGGCACGGTCCTTCACAACACCATTCTGCGAAGTAGAAGGTGCAGCTAGTTCGGGGGCTACGGAAGCCTTTTCGCAACCGGTAGCGAAGAGCAGGGAGCCAGCAAGGATGGCAGCAGTAGAGAAGTAGTTGAAAGCTTTCATGAGAATGGGATTTTGATTTGTTTAAGTTTGCTTTTGTTGAGTGATACAAAGATTATATGCTTTGTTCAATTAAAAAAGATTTCATCAAAATATTTTTTCTATTCGTATAAATTATATAACTAATCCAATTAAGAAGCGCTCTAGCTGCGCAGAATTGGCTTTTAGCATTGACAAAATATTTTCATTTTTTTTCTGTTCTTTTGACAAGTTGTTTTTGGAGACGTTTGCTACGCACTCAAAGGCAGTCCTCTTTGCTCAGCTTAGCTGGGCCGTTTGGCGTCATGGTACCTGCCTATCCATTGGCTACTATAACAGGGGCAGGATTGGTATCGCTAAATTTCCTGCTGAGCGGCGCCCCATATCCAGTGAGCTGCTTAAGCCGGTTAGCCAAATGACGCTCGATATCTTTAGCCTATGAACAGATGGAGGCTTTTGCGATTGGGAATGGGCGTGCTCATGGTTACCCTGTTGCTCCTGGCCCTCGACCGCCTTTTCCCCCTCCCATCCACGCCGCGCTACTCCCCCATCGTACTGGCCGCCGACGGCAGCGTGCTCCACGCCTTTCTGAACCCCACGCAGAAATGGCGCATGAAAACCGAGCTGACCGAAATCACGCCCGCCTTGCAGCAGGCCATCATCAACAAAGAGGACCGGTATTTCCGCTACCATTTTGGGGTGAATCCGGTGGCCATCGTGCAGGCCGCCGGCCGTAACCTGTTCAGAACCGGGCGTACCACCGGGGCCAGCACCATCACCATGCAGGTGGCCCGCCTGCTGGAGCCCAAGGAGCGGACCTTTGGCAACAAGCTCAAGGAAATGCTGCGCGCCGTGCAGCTGGAAGTTCACTACAGCAAGGCCGAAATCCTGCAGCTCTACCTCAACCTGGTGCCCTACGGCGGCAACATCGAGGGGGTGAAGTCGGCCGCGCTGTTGTATTTCCAGCAGCCGCCCGACTACCTCTCCCTCGCCCAGACGGTGACGCTGGCCATTATACCGAACCAGCCGCGTGTGCTGGTGCTGGGCAAGAACAACGCCCTCATTCTGGCCGAGCGCAACCGCTGGCTGCGGCAGTTTCAGAGCCAACGCCTGTTTCCGGACCAGGACATTGAGGATGCCATCAACGAGCCGTTGGAGGTGCAGCGCCACGCGGCGCCCACGCTGGCCCCGCACCTGGCGCGGCGCTTGGTTACCCAGTATCCGGGCCAGCCTATTATCCGTTCCACCCTGCGCCGCAGCCCCCAGGCCAAGGCCGAGGACCTGACCCGCAACTACGTGCGCCGCCTGCGCGAGCTAGGCATTTCGCAGGCCGCCGTGCTGGTGCTCAACAACCGCACCCGTGCCGTAGAGGCCTACGTGGGCTCGGCTGATTTCGGGGACGCGGCCAGCGCCGGGCAGGTAGATGGGGTGCGGGCCGTGCGCTCGCCGGGAAGCACGCTCAAGCCCTTTCTCTACGCCCTGGCCGTTGATAAGGGCATCGTCACGCCCAAGCTGAAGCTGCCCGACGTGCCCACCAACTTCAGCGGCTTCCGGCCCGAGAATTTCGACAAAAGCTGCGCCGGCGAAGTGACGGTGGAGCGCGCCCTTACTTACTCGCTCAATATCCCGGCGGTGCGCGTGCTGGCCGAGGTGGGCGTGCCCGCGTTCACGGATAAGCTGCGTGCGGCTGGCTTCAGGAGCGTGGCAAAAGTGGCACCGCGCCTGGGGCTAAGTACCATCCTGGGCGGCTGCGGCGCCACTTTGGAGGAGCTAACGGGCCTCTACGCGGCGCTGGCGGATGGCGGGCGGTACGCCCCACCGAGCCTAGTGCTTAACCAAGGGCCCAAGCCAACCAAGGATAAGTCGCCGGCCACGAACACCTCGTTGACCTCCCCCGCTGCCGCTTTCCTTATCACCGACATCCTGGCCCAGCGCACCCGGCCCGACCTGCCGATGGGCTACCAAAACAGCCGCCACCTGCCCAAAATTGCCTGGAAAACCGGCACCAGCTACGGCCGGCGCGACGCCTGGAGCATCGGCTATAACCAGGATTACACCATTGGGGTGTGGGTGGGCAACTTCAATGGCCAGGGCAGCCCGGCCCTGACTGGGGCCGACGTGGCCTCGCCCCTGCTTTTTGACTTGTTCAACGCCCTGGCTTACAACTCGCCCAACCGCTGGGCCGTGCCGCCGGCCACGCTCGACTTCCGGCTGGTGTGTGCCGAAACCGGCCTGGTTCCCGGCGAGCACTGCCCCAATCAGCTCATCGATTACTACCTGCCGGGCACGTCCTCGGCCCGCCGCTGCGAGCATCAGAAAGAAGCGCTGGTTTCGGCCGATGGCGCGGTGGCCTACTGCCGGGCCTGCGTGCCCGCGACCGGGTTTCGGCGGCAGCTTTTCCCGAACCTACTGCCCGAGGTGCTGGCCTTCCGCGAAGCGCAGGGCCTGCCTTCTTCGCGCCTGCCTCCGCACAACCCCACCTGCCGCCTGGTGCGCGCCGACGACGGCGCGGGCACCGCCCTAGCCATCACCTCGCCCCTCGACCACGCCGAGTACGTGCTCGACCGCCACGACAAGCAGCAGATGCTGCTCAGCTGCGCGGCGGGCAGCGAGGTGCGCCAGGTGTATTGGTACGTGAACGACCGGTTCCTGCGGGCAGCGGCGGCTACGGAACGGGTGTTTTTCCGCCCGCCCAGCGGCACGGTGAAGATTTCCTGCGCCGACGACCACGGCCGTAACGTGGACATCCAATTGCAGGTGGCCGAGTTATAAGGTCCACACCATTATTAATAGATAACATCCGGCTGTTGATAGGCAACATCTCGGTGTTGATAGATAAATAGTGCGCAGCTGCTAACCGTCCAAAACCTTTCACTTTAAAAGGGGTTAACGAATCTTGGTTTAAGCAGCTTCTGATGGGGCCAAGCGCGCGGGTGCTAATGCGCAAAGGATGAGCTGCCTCTGCATATCTATCTATGAAACAAACACAACTGGCGTTAAAACCGCTGTTTCGATTACTATTATTTGTTCCTTATTTCGCTTTTGCCCAACCTGTTGCCCCTCCTCCACCCACTAGCACCCTGACGCTTGCCCAGTGCCTGAACTACGCGCTGGTGAACCAGCCCGTGGTGCGGCAGGCCCGCATTGACGAGGAAACCACCGAGGCCGACATTCGCATTGCGCGCGCGGCCTGGCTGCCGCAGTTGGGCCTCACGGCGTCGGGCCAGCACTATTTTGAGCTGCCGACCACCTTTTTTCCCAATCCGGCTACGGGCCTGAATGAGCCGCGCCAGATTGGTGTCCGCAACACTTCCACCATTGGGCTGGCAGGCACGCAGGTCATCTACAACAATGAGGTAAATCTGGCCTCACGCGGCGCCCGCTTCTCGCGGCAGGCTGCCCGGCAGAACACGGCCAACACCCGCATCAATGTGGTGTCGGACGTGAGCAAGGCGTTTTACGACGTGCTGCTCTCGCAGCGCCAGCTCGATGTTTTCAATGAGGACATCACCCGGCTGCGCCGCAACTACCAGGATGCCAAGGCGCGCTACGACGCCGGCATCGTGGACAAAACCGATTACCTGCAGGCCGAGATTTCGCTGAACAATTCGCTGGCCGGCCGCAAGCAGGCCCAGGAAAGCATCAAGGCCAAAACGGCCTACCTGCAGCAGCTCATGGGCCTGCCGGCCGAGCGCCCGCTGGCCTTGCAGTATGACACGCTGAAGCTGGAAACCGAAGCGGTGTTCGACACCACCACCGGCCTGAACGTGTCCAGCCGCTTGGAGTACCAGCAGCTCCTGACCCAGAAGTCGCTGCAGCGGCTCACCATCGACTACTACCGGCTGGGCTTCCTGCCGTCCATCGGCGCGTTTGGCAACTACAACGCGGTGTACCAGAACAACGAGTTTGGCAACCTCTACGCCCAGCGCTTCCCCAACTCCTACGCCGGCTTACAGGCAGCGCTGCCCATTTTCACGGGCTTCCGGCGCACCCAGAATTTGCGGCGCGCCCGCCTGCAGGACAACCGCATTGACGAGGACATCAACAGCACCCGCAATCAGATTACCACTGAATACGCGTCGGCCCTGGCTTCCTACAAGAGCAATTTCAACGACTACCTCGTGGGCAAGCGCAACCTCGACCTGGCCCGGCAGGTGTACACGGTGGTCGATTTGCAGTACCGCGAGGGCATCAAGGCCTATATCGACCTGCTAGTGGCCCAAACCACGCTGCGTACGGCCCAGCTCAACTACTACACGTCGCTGTTTCAGGTACTGGGCAGCAAGGTGGAGCTGCAACGCGCGCTGGGCTCGTTGCCGACCGATTATTAAAGAATTCCAAAGTTCCGAGAACGTCATGCAGAGCGCAGCGAAGCATCTCGCGTGCGCAACGCAATCAGTTAATGAGTTACTGCTTCGAGCGAGATGCTTCGCTGCGCTCTGCATGACAGCCTAAGGAAGCCTAAGCTATGATGATGAACAAGAAATACCTGGCCTATTCCCTGAGCCTGCTGGCCCTGGCTTCGTGCGGTAAGAAAGAAGACGAGCAGAAGAAAAACGCGGCCCCACCGCCCACGCCGGTCACGCTGGTGGCCGCGCATACCACCGAGGCGGTTTACTACGACGAATACCCGGCTACCGTGGTGGCGCTGAATACCGTGGAGCTGCGCTCGCAGGCCACCGGCTTCGTGACCGGGGTGTATTTTAAGGAAGGCGACGTGGTGCCCAAGGGCAAGCTGCTCTATGAAATCGACCAGCGCCAGTACCAGGCCGCCTATCAGCAAGCCCTGGCTGACCTGCGCAGCGTGCAGGCCAACGCCGCCAACGCCGAAGTAAATGCTGGCCGCTACCAGCGCCTGGCCCAGCAAGACGCCGTGGCCCGGCAGCTCGTAGACAACGCCAACACCGCCGCGGCCACCGCTCGCGCGCAGGTGGCCGCCGCGCAAGCCAGCGTCAACATTGCCCGCAACAACCTGGGCTTTTCGCGGGTGACGGCGCCTTTCACCGGCCGCATCGGCATCTCGGAGGTGCGCCTGGGTTCGCAGGTGGGCGCGGGCACCACACTGCTCAACACCATTTCGAGCGAGGACCCGATGGGCGTGGACATTGTGGTGACGCAGACGGACATTGAGCGTTTCATTGCGCTGCAAAACGCCAAGACCTCGCGCGCCGACTCGACCCTGCGCCTGGTGCTGCCCGGCGGCGTGACCTACCCGCAGCCCGGCCGCATCCGCACCATCGACCGGGGCGTGAACAGCCAGACCGGTACTATCACGGTGCGCGTGGAGTTTGCCAACCCCAAGCGGGAGCTGAAGGACGGCATGAGCGCCGTGGTGAAAGTGCTGAACACCCAATCGGGCCAGCGCTTGGTGGTGCCCTTCAAAGCCATTGTGGAGCAGATGGGCGAAAACTTCGTGTACGTGGCCACCGACAGCAGCACGGCCCAGCAGCGCAAAGTGACGCTCGGCCCGCGCCTGAAAGACCAGATTGTGCTGATGAACGGCGTGAAAGACGGCGACAAAGTGGTGACCGAAGGCGTGCAGAAGCTGCGCGACGGCGGCAAGATTACCACCGAAGTGCCCAAGGCTCCGCCGGCCGCGCCGGGGAAGTAAGCGGGAACGGTGAATCTCGCAAATACCAGAACGTCATGCTGAGCGCAGCTGAAGCATCTCGCGTGCGGCAGTAATCAAAACCGCAGAACGATTGAGTTAGTGGAAGCATGCGAGATGCTTCGCTACATTCTGCATGACGGACTTTATACCCATTGAATCCTAAAAGCCAACGGCTACCCGCCTGCCGCTAACAGCTATAGCAAATGATAGCAGAAACCTTTATACGCCGGCCCGTCACGGCCATTGTCAGCTCGCTGGTCATCGTGATGGTGGGTTTGCTGGCCCTGCTGAAGCTGCCCATTGGGCAGTACCCCGAAATCACGCCGCCCACGGTGTCGGTGAGCGGCACCTACACCGGCGCCGATGCCCAGACCGTGGAACAGACCGTGGCCACGCCCGTGGAGGTGCAGGTGAACGGCACGCCCGGCATGACCTACCTGCAAAGCAACAGCACCAGCAACGGCCAGATGAGCATGACGGTGAACTTTGAAGTCGGCACCGACATCAACATCGCCGCCCTCGACGTGCAGAACCGGGTGGGCATTGCCCTGCCCACCCTGCCGCAGGAAGTGCAGCGCCTCGGCCTCACGGTGCGCAAGCGCAACCCCAGTATCCTGATGCTGGTGGCCATGTTTGCCCCCAAGGGCACGCACAACGCTACCTTCCTCGACAACTACGCCAACGTCTACATCAAGGACGCCCTGCTGCGCACCAAGGGCGTGGGCGACATCGTGAGCCGAGCCGACGACTTCTCCATGCGCCTCTGGCTGAAGCCCGACAAGCTCTCGCAGCTCGGCATCACGGCCAACGATGTGCTGGCAGCCATTCAGGAGCAGAACGCCCAGATTGCGGCCGGCTCCATTGGCGCCCCGCCCCAGCAGATGGGCCAGACGTTTGAGTACATCGTGCAGGTACAGGGCCGCCTGGCCACTACCGAGCAGTTCGGCGACATCATCGTGAAAACGCGGCCCGACCAGGACGGCGGCATCGTGTACCTCAAGGACGTGGCCCGCATGGAGCTGGGCAAGTTCAACTACGGCAACAACTCCTACGTGGACGGCAAGCGCGCCGCCTACCTGCTGGTGTATCAGGCCCCCGGCGCCAACGCCCTCGAAACCTTCGAGAACGTGAAAAACACTATGGAGCAACTCAAAAAGCAGTTCCCCTCCGACCTGAGCTACGTCATTCCCTTCGAGGCCGCCAGCGTGGTGAAGGTGTCCATCAACGAGGTAGTGCATACGCTGCTCGAAGCCCTGGCGCTGGTAGTGGTGGTGGTGTTTTTGTTTCTGCAAAGCTGGCGCTCCACGCTCATTCCGGTGCTGGCCATTCCGGTGTCTATTGTGGGCACGTTCATGTTCTTTATCCCGCTGGGATTTACTATTAACACCCTCACGCTCTTTGGCTTCGTGCTGGCCATTGGCATTGTGGTCGATGACGCCATTGTGGTGGTGGAGGCCGTGGAGCACAACATGAACGAGCGTAACCTGAACGTGCTGGATGCCACGCTCGAAGCCATGCGCGAGATTTCGGCCCCGGTTATTGCCATTGCGCTTATTCTGGCGGCGGTGTTTGTGCCGGTGGGCTTCATTCCGGGCATCACGGGGCGGCTCTACCAGCAGTTTGCCGTCACCATTGCCATTTCGGTGCTGATTTCGGCCTTCGTGGCCTTGTCGCTCACGCCGGCGCTGTGTGTGCTGCTGCTCAAGCCTACTAAGCGCGACGAAAACTCGAAGGGCCTGGACAAGTTCTTCTTCAAGTTCAACAATTGGTTTGGCCGCGTCACGGATAAGTACGGCAACGGTGTGGCCAGCAGCATCAAGCATTCGCGGCTGGTGGTGGTAGTGCTGGTGTGCATCGTAGCCGGCGCCGCTTTGCTGTTCAAAAACAAGCCCAGCGGCTTCCTTCCCACCGAAGACGAAGGCCGCATCATCATCACCTTCAACCTGCCCGAGGCCTCCAGCACGGCCAGCACCGTGGCCACCTTGCAGGAGATGATGAAAGAGCTTTCGCAGGTAAAAGGCATAGCGCACTACGCCGCTCTCGGTGGTTTGAACGCCGTGAACTTCTCCTCGAAATCGAACTCCGGCACCATCTTCTGCCAGTTGCAGCCCTGGGAAGACCGCAAGGAAACGGAGCTGCGCCTGCAGGGCCTCATCGCCACTGTGCAGCAGCGCATGGCCAAGTTCAAAGAGGCCACCACGGTGGTGATTTCGCCGCCCGCCATCCCCGGCCTGGGCAATACCGGCGGTTTCTCCTTCGTGCTGCAGGAGCGCGAAAGCCAGGGTGGCGACGTGAAAACCTTCGATGCCAACCTGCAGGGCTTCCTCGGCGCCATTCGCAAGCGGCCCGAAATAGCCAGCGGCTTCTCGTTCTTCACGGCTAACACGCCGGGCTACCAGCTCACGATTGACCGCGAAAAGGCCAAGAAGCTGGGCGTGAGCATTTCGGACATCGCCACCGCCCTGCGCACCTACCTCGGCTCGGCCTACGTGAATGACTTCACGCTCTACGGCCGCAACTTCCGCGTGCTGGCCCAGGCCGACAGCAGCTACCGCGGCGACATCTCGAACATTGGCCAGTACTACGTGCGCAACTCGGCCGGCACCATGGTGCCCCTGAGTAGCGTGACGAGCTACAAGCGCACCGAAAGCGCGCCCCTCATCTCGCACTACAACCTGTTCCGTTCGGCCGAAATCAACGGCAACCCCGCCCCCGGCTACAGCTCGGGCGATGCCATCAAGGCCCTGCAGGACGAGGCCGCGAAATCATTGCCGCAGGGCTACGGCTACGAATTTTCAGGCCTGAGCCGCGAGGAACTGCTAGCCAGCGGCCAGACCATTTACATTTTCGCGCTTTCCATCGCCTTCGTGTTCCTGTTCCTGGCCGCGCTGTATGAAAGCTGGTCGGTGCCGTTCTCGGTGCTGCTGGCGGTGCCGGTGGGCATCTTCGGGGCCATTCTGGCGCTGTTTTTCCTGCCCAAGCTCACCAACAACGTGTACGCCCAAATTGGCATGATTACGCTGATTGGCTTGTCAGCCAAAAACGCCATTCTGATTATCGAATTCGCCAAGGAGCGGGTTGATAAAGGTATGCCACTGGTGGAGGCCACGCTCGAAGCCGTGCGCCTGCGCCTGCGCCCCATCATCATGACCTCGCTGGCCTTCATCCTGGGCATTGCGCCGCTCACGTTCGCGTCCGGCGCCGGCTCCCTGGCCCGCCAAACCCTGGGCTGGACGGTGCTCGGCGGCATGCTGGCGGCCACGTCGCTGGCCATTTTCATCGTGCCGGTACTCTACGTCATCATCACCCGCTTCGCCTATGGCAAAGAGAAGCTGGCCGAGCTGGAGAAGAACTACAAGCCCGACGAGGAGCACGGCGGCCACAAGGAAGAGAAAGGCCCCGCGCCCGCGCCAAGTCCTGCATAAAGGCAACACCTTAATGAAACGAAGGGGCGACCAAGTCAAATCACTTGGTCGCCCCTTCGTTTTTAGAGCCTGCAGAGTTAGGCGAACAATTATGGCTAGGCTCTTGCTTACCCTTGGCCAAAAAAGTACGCTGGCACGCCCGCCATCCCCGGCTCCACGGCAAACAAGTTGCCACTAAGCGGAAACTCTCGCTGCTGCTGCGCCGTGAGGCCGCCCCGCCCCGTGGTGATGAACAGTGTCTTAAGCTCCGGCCCGCCGAAGGCGCAGGAGGACGTGTTCGGCGCTGGCACGTGAATAGTTTGGAGCAGAGCGCCGGTTTCGGGGTCGTAACGGCGCACCTGCCCGGCACCGAACAGGGCTATCCAGAGCTTGCCTTCAACATCGATGGTCATGCCATCGGGTTCGCCGTCGGTTTTTTCGCCGATGCGGATAATGACGCGCGGGTTGTCGATGCTGCCCGTGGCATCGTCGTAGTCAAAAGCCTGCACGGCTTGTGTGGCCGTGTCGATATAGTACATCGTGCGGCGGTCGGGCGACCAAACCAAACCGTTGGAGTTAGTGACGTGGCGAAGCATGACGTGCGTGCTGCCGTCGGGGTCAAATCGGTAGAGAGTGGCGGTGCGGTCGCGCTGCTTTAGGTCGAGGGTGCCCACCCAGAAGCGTCCCGCTGGGTCGCATTTGCCGTCGTTGAAGCGCTGGTCGGCGTCAGCTACAGGGTTGGCCAGAAGCGTGAGCTGGCCGGTGTTCAGGTCGATTTTGTGGATGCCGGATTGCAAGGCTACCAAGGCGTGGCCGCCGTGCATGGGCACCGCCGTGCCGATGCAACTTCCCACCGGGTAGCACCGGTCGTGGCCAGTAGCGGGGTCGAAGACGTGGAATTCCTTGCCTTCGATATCGACCCAGTACAGCCGTTCCATCTCCGGGTTCCAAAGGGCGCCTTCGCCGAGGGTGGCTTGGGCGTGCAAAATGGAAGTGGCGTGCATGGCGGGATGGGGTTATGGTTGCCTCAATTCGCCGAGGTGGTGTAGCAATACGGCCGCTTGGCCGGTCAGGGTCACTTCCTCGGCCATTTTGGTTTGCACAGCGCTTTGGCGGTCGAGGCCCAGCGTGCGCAGTGCGGCTTGGTAGAGCGCCACTAGCGTGGGCTCGCCAGCCAGGGTGATGCGGGCGGGTGGGTTGGCTTGCAAGTCGCCGCACTCGCTGCCGATGAGCAGCCCGCTTAGGTAGAAATAATTTTCTGCTTTGCTGGCTTTTTGGAACAAGTCGTTGGTACGCACCAAAAAGGCGTTGTGCAGCAGGTTGGTTTCCTGGCTGGCGTGCACGCCTTTCTCAAACCACTCTCGATTGGCACCCTCGTCCAGCTTGCCGCCTTCTTCCACCGATGCCGCTAATATGCCTTTGGTGGAAAGCAGCGAGAAAAACTCACCAGTCATGTAGGTTTTCAGGGTGGTGGCCTGGCCGTTTTGCACCAGCACGTGCTTAGCGTGCGTGCCAGGGTGCAGGAATAGCTGCGCTTCAGCTGTGTTTTCAAAGCCGCAGCCCACCAGCTGCACTTCCTCGCCGCGCATCACGTCATCGTCGCTTTTCACGCCCGAAATCAGCAGCACGACGTGCATAAACTCCGGCGTGGCCGGCAGGATTTTAACGGCCAAATCGGAACCGTCCGTTGCAAACGGCAGCGGTTTATAGGGCACTTCCAGCATGCCAATGGTTGACGAGGCCATGCCCGAAATCACCACCGGCACCTCATCTAGCGAGGTTTTCGCGGCTTCTTCGAGCTTCCTCACATGCGCCTGCACAATGGCCAGGTAGAACGCCACGCGCTGCTCTGCCGGCTGGCCGGCCTGCTTCCAAAGCTCGGCAGTGGCGGCATTTCCTTCTTTGGAGCTTTCCTCTGCTAGTACCTTGAGCGACTCCCGTTCCACAAGGCGCAAGCGAAAAGCAGAGGTGCCCCAGTCACAGCTGAGGAAAAGGTTGGAGAGGTCCATAAGCCGAGTGAGGTTCTAAATAGAAAACGTCATGCAGAGCGCAGCGAAGCATCTCGCTTGTGGCAGTAGTTAGTTGGCGAAGGCGAGATGCTTCGCTGCGCTCTGCATGACGGCTTTTTATCTCGTTCAGTTGTACTTCCCTTCTGCTACCACTCTGCCACACTCCCGTCGGTATTGCGCCACACGGGGTTGTGCCAGTTGTGGCCGATGGCGGCGCGCTGCCGCAGGTACTCTTCATTGATTTCGATGCCCAGGCCCGGCCCCTCCGGAATTTTGCAGTAGCCGTTTTCGTAGAAAAACACCGACTTATCAACCAGGTAATCGAGCAGGTCGTTTTCCTTGTTGTAGTGAATGCCCAGGCTTTGCTCTTGAATGAAGGCGTTGTGGCAGGTGGCGTCTACCTGCAGGCAGGCGGCCAGCGCGATGGGACCCAGCGGGCAGTGCGGCGCGGCGGCCACGTCGAAGGCCTCAGCCATGCTGATTATCTTCTTGCACTCGGTGATGCCGCCGGCGTGCGAAAGGTCGGGCTGGATGATGTCGACGTAGCCGTCGATGAGCAGCTGCTTGAAATCCCAGCGCGAAAACATGCGCTCGCCGGTGGCAATGGGAATGGCGCAGTGGTTGGCGATGTCGCGCAGGGCCTCGTTGTGTTGGGGCAGCACGGGCTCCTCGATAAACATGGGGCGGTAGGCTTCGAGCTCCTTGGCCAGCACCTTGGCCATGGGCTTGTGCACGCGCCCGTGAAAGTCGATGCCGATGCCCAGGCCCGGCCCACCGGCCTCGCGCACGGCGGCCACGCGGGCCAGCACGGCGTCAATCTTCACGTAGGAATCGACGTAGCCCATCTCGTCGGTGCCGTTCATTTTCACGGCCGTGAAGCCGCGGGCCACCATGTCGGCCGCCGCCGCGCCCACGTCGTGGGGCCGGTCGCCGCCAATCCAAGAGTACACGCGCATGGTGTCGCGGGCCCGGCCACCCAGCAGCTGGTGAATGGGGGCATTGTGGTACTTGCCTTTGATGTCCCACAGCGCCTGGTCGATGCCCGCAATGGCCGACATCAGGATAGGGCCGCCGCGGTAGAAGCCGCCGCGGTACATCACCTGCCAATGGTCCTCGATGTTGAGCGGGTCTTTGCCGATGAGGTTTTCCATCAATTCCTGCACGGCGGTGGCCACGGTGGCGGCCTTGCCCTCAATCACCGGCTCGCCCCAGCCCACGAGGCCGGTATCGGTTTCAATTTTGAGAAACAGCCAGCGCGGCGGCACCTGGAAAAGCGTGAAGCGGGTGATTTTCATGAGTTGGTTATGGTGGAAATTAACTATCCAGCACGTCATGCTGAGCGCAGCCGAAGCATCTCTCCCGCGCAACGCAATTAGTTACTCCAGCGGTAGAGATGCTTCGGCTGCGCTCAGCATGACCGTTCTCTCGTCCCACCGTTCAAAAACTACCCCGCCACGGCCGCCACAAATGCCCGTGCTTTCTCCGTGAGCTTAGCCAGGTACTCATCCGTCACGGCCTGCTTGGTATCGACCAGCGAGCTGCCGAGGCCGAAAGCCTTGGCCCCGGCTTCGGCAAAGCCCTTGATGTTGTCGAGCGACACGCCGCCGGTGGGCATGAGCGGGATGTGCGGCAGCGGCCCGGCAATGTCCTTGAAATAGCTGGCGCCGCTGCTGCCCGCGGGAAAGACCTTGATAATGTCGCCGCCGTACTCGTAAGCATTCAGAATCTCGGTGGTGGTGTAGGCGCCGGGGATGCTGACGGCGCCGTAGCGCTTGGTCATCCGAATGGTTTTCTTGTTGAGCGTAGGCGAAATGATGTATTGCGCCCCGGCCAGCAGGGCGGCGCGGGCCGTTTCGGGGTCGAGCACGGTGCCGGCGCCCACCAGCAGCTTGCCCTCCATCTCGCGCGCCACTTCCTCGATGGAGGCCAGCGCGCCGGGCGAGTTGAGCGTGATTTCCATCATGCGGACGCCACCTGCGTGCACGGCCTGGGCAATTTTGACCAGGTCGGGCGAGTTGGCCCCGCGCACGATGGCGACGATTTTGTGTTCGAGGATGTGAGCCAGCGGATTCATAGCGGGAGGAAAAGGCAAGGGCAATGCTGCCTTCTGCCAACGTAGAAGCACGAATTCAGGTTAAGTTCATCTGGTGCGGCCGAGTATTAGGCCGCCTCTCCGGTCCTCTCTGCGCACAGGGGCTACGCAACACCGACGGGGCTAATGGAGTAACGCACCTACTGGCGGACTGCTTCCTCCTGCCCTTATTCCCTCCTCCCCTCTTCCCCTAAAACATGGGCCCTCAATTCCTTTTCGCCACCGGCATCGAAAACAGCAACCCCACCATCCAGAACGGCAAGCTGCGCGTGGACGAGCTGGAGAAATGCAACCACTACAAGCTGTGGCAGAAGGATTTTGACCTGGTGGAAGAATTGGGCATCAGCTTCCTGCGCTATGGGCCGCCCATCCACACCACCTTTCTGGGCCCCGGCAAGTACGACTGGAGCTTCGCCGACGTGACATTTCAGGACCTGCTGCGGCGCAACATCGCGCCCATCGTAGACCTGTGCCATTTTGGGGTACCCGACTGGATTGGCAACTTCCAGAACCCCGAGTTTCCAGCGCTGTTTGCGCAGTACGCCAAGGCGTTTGCGCAGCGGTTTCCGTGGGTGCAGCTCTACACGCCGGTGAACGAGATGTACATCTGCGCGCAGTTTTCGGCCCGCTACGGCTGGTGGAACGAGCAGCTCAGCTCCGACCAGGCCTTCGTGACGGCCCTGAAATACATCGTGAAGGCCAACGTGCTGGCCATGCAGAGCATTCTGGAGGTGCGGCCCGACGCCATTTTCATTCAGAGCGAGTCGTCGGAATACTTCCACGCCGAAAACCCGGCCGCCATCAAACCCGCCGAAACCATGAACGCCGAGCGGTTTCTGTCGCTCGACCTCAATTACGGCAAGCGGGTGAACAGCAGCATGTACGAGTTCTTGCTGGACAACGGCATGACGCGCGAGGAGTACCACTTCTTCCTGGAAAACAAGATGAAGCGGCACTGCATCATGGGCAACGACTACTACTACACCAACGAGCACCGCGTGTCGGCCGACGGCAGCACCCGCGCGTCGGGCGAAATATTCGGCTACCACGTCATCACCTCGCAGTACCACGACCGGTACCGCCTGCCCGTGATGCACACCGAAACCAACATCTGGCAGGGCCCGCACGGCGACGAGGCCGTGAACTGGCTCTGGAAAGAATGGGCCAACGTGCTGCGCGTGCGCAACGACGGCGTGCCCATGGTGGGCTTTACTTGGTACTCCCTCACCGACCAGGTGGACTGGGACACCGCCCTGCGCGAAAACAACAACCGCATGAACCCCGTGGGCCTCTACGACCTAGACCGCAACATCCGCCCTGTGGGCACGGCCTACAAGCAAATCATAGAGGACTGGCGACAGGTGCTGCCTTCCCAAAGCGTGTGCCTGCAAGTGCCCATTGTGATGCCCCAGGAAAGCAACGAGCAGTGGGCCCGCGAGCAAAAACAAGAAGTAAAAGAAGCCACTGCCGACAAATCGACTACCGCCGCAAATGCGGCGCCGGAGTCGTAGGCTGTAGCCATAAAATTCCGTCATGCAGAGCGCAGCATCTCGCGTGCTTTAAGTAAATCAAACCGGCAGAGTTACTTAAGCATGCGAGATGCTTCGTCTCTGCTTGATGCGCAGAATGCTCTGCATGACCTTTCTTCTCTTCCATTCGCATTAACCCTCCCCAACCCTATGGAAACCCGTTTTACCGATAAAGTCGCCATCGTGACCGGTGGCGCAAGCGGCATTGGCCTGGCCGTGTGCAAGCGCCTGGCCGCCGAAGGCGCCCGCGTGGTCATTGCCGATTACAACCAGGCCAACCTCGACGCCGCCGTGCCCGAGGTGAAAGCCGCCGGCGCCCCCGATGCCTGGGGCAGCCTCTGCAACGTGTCGGTAGAAGACCAGGTGGCCGCCACCGTGGCCGGCACGCTGGAGAAGTTCGGCCGCCTCGATGTGGTAGTGAATAACGCCGGCTTGATGCAGTTCAAACCGCTTGAGCAACTGACCGGCGACGACTGGACGCGTATTCTGAACGTGGATTTACTGGGCGCTTTCTTCTTCACCAAGCAGGCCTTTCTGCACATGAAGCCGGGCGGCAGCATTGTGAACGTGGCCAGCATTCACGCCATCGAAACCAGCCCGCTGGTGGCGCCCTACGCGGCAGCGAAAGCAGCCATGTTATCCCTCACCCGCTCGTCGAGCCTAGAAGGCAAGCCTAAGGGAATCCGTACCAACGTCATTCTGCCCGGTGCCATTGACACGCCCATGCTTTGGGACAACCCCAACGTGAAATCCGGCGTCGAAGTCATCGACAAAGCCGACGTGGGCCGCCCCGAGGACGTGGCCGCCACCATCGCCTACCTGGCCTCCGATGACGCCGCCTTCGTGCAGGGCGCGGAGGTGCGTGTGGACGGCGGCCGGCTCGACCGGCTGTAGTTGAGTTGTGGTGCAGAATAGAAAACGCCTGTCATCCTGAGCGCAGCGAAGGACCTTACCACGACTGCAAGAATTACTGCGAACCGTTCACAGGTGATAAGGTCCTTCGCTGCGCTCAGGATGACAGGCGTTTTTACTTGATAACCGACCTCGGCACGCTGCTTGCATAACGCTGGGTGCCGGCCTATTCCGCCGGGCTTCCCCGCGTTATGAAAACCTACTCCCTCGCCGCCCTGCTACTGTTGTCGCTGACTTCCTTCAGCGCCTCCGCTCAGTTCCGCCTGTCCGACCTGAAAGACATTCTCACCAAGCAGGCCGGCACCCGCACTACCAACTCCAGCAGCGGCAGCGTAGGCGGCCTGAGCAGCACCGAAGCGGCCAGCGGCCTCAAGGAAGCCTTGCTGCAAGGCATCGGCAAAGGCGCCGACCAGGCTTCAAAAACCGACGGCTTCTATCTCAACCGCCTCATCCGCATCCCCTTCCCGCCCGATGCCCAGCGCGTGGCCACCACCCTGCGCAGCATAGGCCTGGGTAGCCAGGTCGATAAGTTTGAGCTAAGCCTGAACCGCGGCGCCGAGGATGCCGCCAAAAGTGCCAAGCCTATTTTCATTTCAGCCATCAAAAGCCTCACGTTTTCGGACGTGTGGAATATCCTGACCGGCCAGAAAGACGCCGCCACGCAATTCCTGAAGCGTACCACCTCTACGCAATTGGTGGCTGCCTTCTCCCCCATCATGCAGAAGAGTCTCGACCAGGTGGGCGCTACCCGCTACTACACCCAGCTGGCCACCACCTACAACCAGTTGCCGCTGGTGCAGAAGGTACAACCTGACCTGAACCAGTACGCCACCGGCAAAGCCGTGGACGGATTGTTCACGCTCATCGCCCAGGAGGAAGCCAACATCCGTGAAAACCCGGTGGCCCGCACCACCGAGCTGCTGCGCCGCGTGTTTGGTCGCGGCAACAGCTAACAAAATGAATAATACACCAATACGAAAAAGCCCCTCCGAACGCATTCGGAGGGGCTTTTTCGTAGATTCACTAATTAGCTCCTAGCCTCGTCCAGCCTTGCCTTTTCGCGGGCCCGGCGAGGCGGTGGCCGGGGCAGGGTTGGTCAGGCTGTTGAGGTATTCTTCGAGGTGGGTGTAGCCGCTGCTACCGGTGCTGTTGCGGTCGCGCGCATCGGCGGGGTTCAGGCCGTGGGCGGTTTCCCAGGCGTCGGGCATGCCGTCGTGGTCGGCATCGGGCGGGGCGGGGGCGCCGCGGTACTCGGGCCACCCGCCAACGTCTGCCTGCGAGTCGATGATGCCCTGGTGCAGGCCATAGGTGGCGCTGCCCCCGGGGCTGCTGCCGGTGGCGGTACCGGTGCGGGTTTCCTGCACAATGCGGGCATCCACCGCGTCGCGTACGGGCACGTTGGCCCCGGCCCCGGCCAATACGCTTTGGTAAGCCGCTTCGGCCGTTTCGGTGATGATGGGGGCCAGGTTGGGCGTAACGGCCGCCTGCCGGAAGCGGGCCAGGTTGGCGGCCGTGTTCGGGTAGTAGTGCAGGCGGATGCCGCGCCAGTTGTCGGCGGTCACGGCCCGATGGCCGGCGTCGTAGTTGCCGGCCGCATACACGGTGGCCACGGGCTTGTCGGGCGCGGCGGGGTCGTAGGCCTGGGTGATGTCGAAAATGATGGCGGCTTTGTCGGGCGGAGTGGCCGGGCCGCCTTTGTAGTAATTATTCACCATGTTCAGCTCGCCGCGCCCGCCGCGGATGTTCAACTCGTTGCCGTAGGCCGCGTGCATGTTGCCCCAGTTGTAGATTACGTTGTTGCGGTAGTCGACCACGGCGGTGGTGTCGTGGGCGCGGGCACCATTGAAGCGAATGGCGCGGCTGTGGTGGTGGGCCACCAGGTTGTGGTGGTAGGAGGCGTATTGGCCGCCCCACACGCCGGCGTAGCCGTGGTCGCCCTTTCCGTTGAAAGACGAGTTGAGGCTTTCGCTCACCAGGCACCACTGCACGGTGGAGTACTTGTTGTCGTAGAAGGTGGCCGCTTCTTCTATCGACCAGCTCATGGAGCAATGGTCCACGATAAAGTTGCGGCTGTTTTCCAGGTTCAGGCCGTACACCCCCGCCACGTTGGCCCCCGACAGGTTGCCGGGCCGCGAGCGCAGGTAGCGCACAATGATGTTCTGGCCGTGCAGTTTCACGCTGTAGTTTTTCACGCAGATGCCGTCGCCGGGCGCGGTTTGGGCCGCAATGGTGACATTGGAGCGCGTGGGCTTCAAAGCCGATTTCAGCTCGATGAGGCCGCCCACCCGAAACACAATGGTGATGGGCTCGCCGGGGTATTGATTGAAGGCATCGCGGAAGCTGCCCGGGCCCGCGTCGGCCAGGGTAGTCACTTCCACCACCTGGCCGCCGCGCCCACCGGTGGCAAAGCGGCCGTAGCCCTCAGCCCCGGGAAAGGCCACCAGCTGCGCGCGGGCAGGCAACACCGCCGCCAGGCCTAAGCCAAGCGCCAAGGCGCGGAAGTGAAAAGCGAGAGAATAAGTCATAGACGGAGT
Organism: Hymenobacter properus; assembly: GCF_015694735.1. Classification (GTDB taxonomy): domain Bacteria; phylum Bacteroidota; class Bacteroidia; order Cytophagales; family Hymenobacteraceae; genus Hymenobacter; species Hymenobacter properus. The sequence goes on from NZ_JADQDP010000004.1 coordinate 414,766, forward strand.
GAGAAGAAGCAGCGCACAAAGCGCCTCTAATAAAGCAGTCGCAATTTCTATCCATAGGCACTGCCGCGGGCTATAGCATCTTAGCTGCTTCCTGACCTGAGCTAACCACTTCGGTAGCGACCATCCATTTTGCGGGCGCAAGTTGCAGGCGGCAGTGCTGCGAGGGCACACTCTGCATACTAAGCGTATGTTTGCGGCCCCCACCCGCAACCATACGACCCTATTCACTATGTCAAAAATTACCATTCGCAGCCTGGCCGAACTCGAAGCCCTCGCCGGCCAGGAGTTGGGCGTGTCCGAGCCGCACACCATCACGCAGGAGCAGATAAACCAATTTGCCGCTGCTACGCTCGACTTCCAGTGGATTCACACCGACCCGGCGCGGGCGGCGGCCGAGTCGCCGTTCAAGGCCACCATTGCCCACGGCTACCTCACGGTGTCGCTCCTGCCCTACCTCTGGGAGCAGATTGTGGCCATCGAGAACCTGAAAATGCAGGTGAACTACGAAATCGAAAGCCTGCGTTTCAACCAGGCCGTGACGGTGGACAGCCAGGTGCGGCTGCGCGCCAGCCTGCTCACAGTGGCCAACCTGCGCGGCATTGCCAAAGCCCGCGTGGGCGTGACACTGGAAATTGACGGCCAGAAAAAGCCGGCCTACACGGGGGTAGTGACATTCTTGTATCACTTCCTGGAAGCGTAGCAACATTCTAATTCGCAATAATATTAATACATGCCCGGACCGCGCTTGCGGCCCGGGCATTTTTGTTTACATTGGCGGCATCCATTCACTCTTTTTTCTGCATACTGATGAGACAATTACTTTCTGGCCTGGGTCTGATGCTCGCCCTGGCTGTCCCCCAAGCTAGTATAGCGCAAAACGCAAAAGGCGGGGCCCAGCCGCCCATCATCGACCGCGAACTGCTGTTTGGCGACCCTGAGATTTCGGGCGCCCAGCTTTCGCCCGATGGCAAGTTCCTGTCCTTTATCCGGCCTTACAACGGCACCCGCAACATCTGGGTGAAGGGTCTGAACGAGGCCTTCGACCAGGCCCGGCCCATAACCAACGACCAGGCCCGCCCGGTGCGCAGCTACTTCTGGAGCCGCGACGGCAAGTACCTGCTCTACAGCCAGGACAAGGGCGGCGACGAAAACTTCAACATTTACGCCGTGAACCCGGCCGAGGCCCCCGCCGCCGGCCAGCCCGTGCCCACCGCCCGCGACCTCACCGGCCTGAAGGGCGTGCGCGTGCAGCTGCTCAACGCGCCCCTCTCTGACCCGAACACGCTCTATATCGGCCTCAATGACCGCGACAAGGCCTGGCACGACCTCTACAAGCTGAACCTGAGTACCGGCGAGAAAACCCTGGTGCGCCAGAACAACGACCGCATCGGCGCTTGGGAATTCGACTGGAACGACCAGCTGCGGCTGGCCTCGCGCTCGAACCCCGACGGCAGCACCGAGTGGCTGCGCGTGGAGGGAGACAAGCTGGTGCCCTTCTACAAAACGAGCATTGACGAGCAGAGCGGCGTCATTGCCTTTGCAAAAGACAACCAGCATGTGTACATGGCCACCAACCGGGGCGCCGGCCGCAACCTGGCCGAAATTGTACTGCTGGACCCCGCCACCGGCCAGGAGCAGCCCTATCAGGCCGACCCGCTGAAGCGCGTGGACGTGGGCAGCCTGCAGGTATCGGAGAAAACGCACGAGCCGGTGTTTGTAAGCTTCGAGGACGACCGCATGCGCCGCGTGTGGAAAGACAAGGCCATGGAGCAGGATTTCGCTGTGGTGACCAAGCAGTTGCCGGGCCTCGACGTGTACCCCGCCTCGCACACCACCGACGAGCGGCTGTGGCTGCTGTCGGCCACCTCGGCCACCCAGCCTAGCGTAGCTTACCTCTTCGACCGCCAGACCAAGAAGCTCACCAAGCAGTACGAAACGCGGCCCAAGCTGCGCGCCGCCGACCTGGCCGACATGAAAGTGGTGCGCTACAAGTCGTCGGACGGCCTTGAAATCCCGGCTTACCTGACCTTGCCCAAGGGGCTGGCCGCGAAAAACCTGCCGGTTATCATCCTGCCGCACGGCGGGCCCTGGGCGCGCGACAGCTACGGCTTCAACGCCATGCACCAGTTTCTGGCTAACCGGGGCTACGCGGTGCTCTCGCCCAACTTCCGGGCTAGCACCGGCTACGGCAAGCAGTTCCTGAACGCCGGCAATGGCGAATGGGGCCGCAAAATGCAGGACGACCTGACCTGGGGCGTGAAGTACCTCGTGGGCCAGGGCATTGCCGACCCCAAGCGCGTGGGCATCATGGGCGGCTCCTACGGCGGCTACGCCACACTGGCTGGCGTGGCCTTCACGCCCGACGTGTACAACGCGGCCGTGGCCATCGTGGCGCCTTCTAACCTGACCACGCTGCTCAATGCCATTCCGCCCTACTGGGAGGCCGGCCGCAAGCAGATGTATGCCCGCATGGCCGACCCTGGCACGGAGGAAGGCCGGGCGGCGCTGGCCCGCATGTCGCCCCTCACGGCGGCCGATAAAATCAAAACCCCGCTCATGGTGGTGCAGGGCGCCAACGACCCTCGCGTGAACAAGGCCGAGGCCGACCAGATAGTGGTGGCTCTGCGCGACCGCAACTACCCCGTGCAGTACCTCTGCGCGCCCGACGAAGGCCACGGTTTTGCTCGACCCGTCAACAACATGGCCATGTTTGCCGCCTCCGAGAAGTTCCTGGCCAGCCAGCTGAAAGGCCGCTACCAGGAAAGCATGAGCCCCGCGGTAGCCAAGCGCCTGCAGGAAATCACCGTCGACCCGAAAACGGTGCAGCTGGCAACCCAGACGAACGTGAAGTAACTCTTATTCAACATTCAACAGAAAGCCCGGCCCTTCGGAGCCGGGCTTTTTGTTGGCTTCTCGCACCGTTCCGTCCTTCCAAAACTCCTTTGGAAGTTGTCGGCGCTGCATACTTCCCTCCTTTTTCTTTCTGCAAAAACCTAAGTTTTTATGCCCACCTTTTTTAGAAAACCTGGCGCCTTCAGGCGCATTATTAGCGCGCTTTTTATTCTGCTTTTGTTTGTCGCGGGCGCATTTGCCTACGTGCGGTGGGGCCACCGGGTAGCACAGCGGCCCCTAGGCCTGGCACGCTTACACACCGAATTCCGGGGCCATAAGGCCCATGTGTGGGAAGTTAAATTCAGCCCGGACGGTAGGCTCTTGGCCAGCGCCAGCATCGACAGCACGGTGCTGCTCTGGGATAAGCAGGGCCGGGTGCGGCAGGTGCTGAAACATCCGATTGGCGTGACAACCATTGAATTCAGCCCCGACGGCCGCATCCTGGCCAGTGCCGGCTACGACCAGTTCATCCGGCTGTGGCGCGTGGCCGATGGGCAGCTGGTGAAGACCCTGCCGGGGCACGATGGCACCGTTTGGGCCGTCACGTTCAGTCCGGATGGGAAAACCCTGGCCAGCGCCGGCGAAGACAAGCTCGTGAAACTGTGGAACCTGGATTCCGGCGCGTTGATGCGCAGCTTCCCCGGCCACCGGCTCAACGTGTGGGCGGTCAAATTCAGCCCCGATGGCCGCCAGCTGGCCAGCGGCAGCTTCGATAACGACATTCGCCTGTGGGACATGGCCACGGGCCGGCTGCTGCGCACCCTGACAGGCCACACCGAGGCCGTGCTGAACATTGATTTCAGCGCCGACGGCCAGAAACTGGCCAGTGCCAGCGACGACAAAACCATCCGACTCTGGGACCTGCGCACCGGGCAGCCCCTGCGCACCTTTCGCGGCGATGGAGAGTGCGTTTATTCGCTTGAGTTTAGCCCCGACAATCAACAGCTGGTCGCCGCCTACCGCGACCAAACTGCCGTGGGCGAGATTTTCCAGCACTTTTTGGGCATCAGTGCCACCGGCAAACGTGTGACGGTGCGCATTTGGGACGTGGCCACAGGCAGCCTGCTGCACACCTTCGCCCAGCACGCCGACGACGCTTACGATGTAGCCTACAGCCCCGACGGCCGGTGGCTGGCCAGCGCCAGCTCCGATGCTACCGTGGACCTGTGGCAGTTGCGGCCTTAGGCCGGCTGCATGTCGGGGTATTCATCGCCAGCGTACACCGGCGCCATGTCCTTTTCCTCGTCCTCCGTGAACAGCCGCGAGCGAATTAAGAACCGCACGCCCAGCGGGATTTCCAGCGAGAAGCTGGCGCCGCGGCCTTTCACCACATCCACGGTCAGCTGGGTGTGCTGCCAGTAGGCAAACTGGCTGGCGCTCATGAAAAAGTCGCAGCCGTGGATGCGGCCCAGCCACACATCGTTCGCACCCACCCGAAACTCGCCCTTGGCGAAGCACATGGGCGAGGAGCCGTCGCAGCACCCGCCGCTCTGATGGAACATGAGCGGGCCGTGCTCGTCGCGGAGCAGGTCGATGGTGGCTTCGGCGGCTTGGGTGACGAGGACGCGGGGCGTGGACATGGGTTAGTAAAGGAATAGTGCCGGCTAGCGTCGACGAATAAAAGTATAGGTGAGGCCGGTGCGGTCTTCGCGTACCACCACCTTCTTATCGGGGGCCACGGTGCCCGAGCCGGGGCGGCTCCGCCATTCGTAGGTCAGTTGACGTTCGGCGTCCCAATAGTGGTGCAGGTTGCCTTTGCTCGCAATGCTCTTTTGCACGGCATTGGGCATGCGGTCGGTTTTCGGGGCTTCGCCAAAAGGAACGGCTTCCGGCACTACTTCGGGCGTTTCCACTTTCCAGTCCGGGTTTTTAGCGCCGGGTACTGGCAGCAGTTGGGCATGCACGGCCGAGATGCCGCAATACAGTGCAAGAGGCAGAAGCAAAGCTTTCATAAGGTTGGCGCATTGGGTTTTAAATAAGACGCGCCAACCTTTGAAAGGATGCTTTGTCGAGGCTTTGAATCAGACCGTCATGCTGAGCGCAGTCGAAGCACCTCTACCGCGCAACTAATCCCCTTCGATTGGATTTACTCTTGCGGTAGAGATGCTTCGGCTGCCCTCAGCATGACGGCCTTTTCAATTTTCTACGGCCTAAAAGAAGCCCAGCGGCTTCTGGCTGTAGCTGATGAGCATGTTCTTGTTCTGGCGGTAGTGGGCCAGCATCATCTTGTGGTTTTCGCGGCCGAAACCAGAGGCTTTGTAGCCGCCGAAGGGCGCGCCGGCGGGGTAGTCGTGGTAGCAGTTCACCCACACGCGGCCGGCCTCAATGGCGCGGGGCACCTGGTACAGCTCGTGCGCATCGCGCGTCCACACGCCGGCGCCGAGGCCGTAGAGGGTGTCGTTGGCAATTTCGATGGCTTCATCCACCGTTTTGAAAGTGGTGACGGATACCACCGGCCCGAAAATTTCCTCCTGGAAGATGCGCATCTTGTTGTGGCCCCGGAACATGGTGGGCTGGATGTAGTAGCCCTCGGCCAGCGCGCCGTCTTCCTGCGCGTAGGCGTCGCCGCCCACCAGCACCTCGGCGCCTTCGGCCTTGCCGATTTCGAGGTAGCTCAGGATTTTCTCGAATTGGTCGTTGCTGGCCTGGGCGCCCATCATCGTGTCCATATCCAGCGGGTTGCCCAGCTTGATGGCTTTCACGCGCTCGATGACGCGGGCAATGAATTCGTCGTAAATGTCTTCGTGCACCAACATGCGCGAGGGGCAGGTGCAGATTTCGCCCTGGTTCAGGGCAAACATCACGGCGCCTTCAATGGCCTTGTCGAGGAAGTCATCATCAGCATCCATCACCGATTTGAAGAAGATGTTCGGCGACTTGCCGCCCAGCTCCATCGTCACGGGAATCAGGTTTTCGGCGGCGTACTGCATGATGAGGCGGCCGGTGGTGGTTTCGCCCGTGAAGCTGGCCTTGGCAATGCGCGGCGACGAGGCCAGCGGCTTGCCCGCTTCCAGCCCGAAACCGTTCACGATGTTGATGACGCCGGCCGGTACCAGGTCCTGAATCAGCTCCATGAGCACCATGATGCTGGCGGGGGTTTGCTCGGCGGGCTTCATCACCACGGTGCAGCCGGCGGCCAGGGCGGGAGCCAGCTTCCAAGTGGCCATCAGCAGCGGGAAGTTCCAAGGAATAATCTGGCCGATGACGCCCAGCGGCTCGTTGATATTCATCGACACAGTGGTGCTGTTCAGCTCGGTCACGTTGCCTTCCTCGGCCCGAATGACGCTGGCGAAGTAACGGAAGTGGTCGATGACCAGCGGCATGTCGGCGTAGGTAGTTTCGCGCAGGGCTTTGCCGTTTTCAACGGTTTCGACGGCGGCCAGCAGGGGCAGGTTTTCCTCGATGCGGTTGGCGATTTTGTTGAGGATGTTGCTGCGCTCGGTGGCCGAAGTTTTGCTCCAGGTGGCGAAGGCTTCGTGGGCGGCGTCAAGCGCCAACTCGATGTCCTCCTTGGTGCTGCGGGCCACTTTGGTGAAGACTTTGCCGTCGATGGGCGACGGGTTGTCGAAGTACTGGCCCTTCACGGGCGCCACCCATTTGCCGCCGATGAAGTTGTCGTAGTGGTTTTTGAACTGGGGGCGGGCCACCACGGTGGTGGTTGCTTCTAAGGTTTCAGCCATGGCTTTTGAGATGGGAATTAGGTGAACTGAGAATGGTGTAAAGGTCCCTTTTCCCGAAGCTGGCAGGTTGTGGTATTGTATCAAGGTGTGTAAGAATCGTCGCAACTTGTCGAGCTTCGTCGCTGTTGAAAGTGGGTACTCCCTCACCTATCTTGCGCCATGCTATCACGCGTTCACTTGCCCGCCGCCGTAGCTCCGCTCGCCGTGGAGCGCCTCCATTCCTTAGTTGAAAACCGCACGGTGTACGCGCTGGAGGGCTTTGAGCTGAACGTATTCGAGACACATCGCGCCGCTGCCCGCGTGCCCCTGCGCCTCGAAGGCCTGGCCCTGACCACCATGATGCGGGGTCGCAAGGTGATGCACCTGCCCGGCCGCGCCGCCTTCGACTACCTGCCCGGCGAAAGCGTGGTGGTGGACAAGGACGAGCTGATGGAAATCGACTTTCCCGACGCCAGCCTGGGGCAGCCCACGCAGTGCTTGGCCGTGGCCATCGCGCCCGATACCATCCGCCACACCGTGGACTTGCTCAACGAGCGGTACCCCAAAGCTGAAGCCCAGCAACCCTGGGCCATTACGGCCCCCGACTACGCCCACCTCACCAACACGCCCGAGCTGACCGACACGCTGGGCCGCCTCGTGGCCGTGTCGCGCGCTTCCGACGTGAACAAGGACGTGCTGGCCGGCTTCACCCTGCAGGAGCTGCTGGTGCGCCTGATGCAGACGCAGGCCCGCCAGCTCATTTTCCACGACTACGCCCGCTACCTCACCTCCCACCGCTTCGCGGCCGTGGTGGGCTACATCAAAGAGCACCTGGCCGAAAACCTGAGCATCGACAAGCTGAGCGCGCTGGCCTGCATGAGCAAGGCCACGTTCTTCCGGGTGTTCAAGCGCGAGTTCGGGCTCACGCCGGTCGAATTCATCATCCGGGAGCGGCTGAGCGAGGCCAAGCGCCTGCTGCGCCACCCGCTGGCCAGCGTGGCCGAGGTGGGCCTGCGGGTGGGGTTTAATAATCTGTCCTACTTCCAGGCGCTGTTTAAAAAGCACGAGGGCCTGACGCCGGGCGCCTATAAGAAACAGCTGGCGGCGTAGGCCACGGGCGTTTGGCAGTTGAAAAGCAGGCGCAAAGAACTGATTTACCGCGCGGCCGAAATCGTCATTTTAAGGGCGTTTACCTTTGCAGGGCGGTTCGGGCTCACCTTTCCGGCTGCTTCTCCTGTCCATGAAACGCTCCTTCACCTATTTTCTGTCCGGTTTTCTGCTGCTGGCCGGTGCTTTTTCGTCGGGCTGTGCTCGGCACACCTTTCAGGGGCAGGCGCTAGCCCCGGCCGCGCTGGCCACGCACCGCACGGTGGCCATTTTGCCCTTTGCCGTGGAGCTGGAGCGGCTGAGCGACGTGGTGAAGCACCCCGAAGTGTGGAAAGCCAATCCTGACACGCCCGGCGCCAACCCGCTCCAGGGCGCGCTGGCCGCCGAACGCCAGCAGATGGGCTACCAGCTGCAAGCCGCCCTGCAGGCCGAGCTGGCGCGCCAGCAGGCCGAGCATCCCACCAGCAGCACCTTCCAGAACCCCGCCGAAACCAACCAGCGTCTGGCAAAAGCTGGCATCACCTACGAAAGCCTGCCCACCCGCTCGATGGCTGAGCTGCGCACCGCCCTCGGCGTCGACGCCGTGCTCACGGGGCAAACCTACATGCACCAGCTGCTGCCCGGCGGCGTGAGCATTGCCGTGTTCGTGCTCAGCAACAGCACCAACCCCATGGCCGATAACACCGTGCACACCTACCTCGACATCTACGACACGCAGAGCGCCCAGCTCGTGTGGCGCTTCGACCACGAGCTGCGCGGCAAGCCCAGCACCAGCCCGGTGGCGCTGGCCAAAGCCCTGGCGCGCGACATGCGGGGCGGGTTCCCGTACCTGAAAAAGTAGGGCAGCACCACTCCGGCACTTGGGCCAAAGGGTGTTGGTGGCACAAAGAAGAACGTCATGCTGAGCGCAGCCGAAGCATCTCTACTGCGAGAGTAAATTCTATCGATTGGATTACTTATATAGTAGAGATGCTTCGGCTGCGCTCAGCATGACGGGCTAACCGTCTGCCGTTCTTAAAACACCACGCTGTACGGTGCATCGGCCAGGCCGCGCACGTCTTCGTGCAGCTCCACGCCCAGGATTTCGTGCACGTTGGCCCGAATGCGGTTGGAAATCTGGGTGAGCGGCAGGTCGTTGCTGTCTTTGCCGAAGGGGTCTTCAATCTCGTCGCCAATCATCTCCACGCCCAGCAGCGCGTAGGCCCCAAGCATGGTGATGGGCACCGTAAGCCACTCGTAGGAATCGAGCAGGTTGAAGGGCATGACGAGGATGAACACCGTGATGAAGCCTTTGATGAAGTAGCTGTAGGAGAACGGAATGGGCGTGCCTTTGATGCGCTCACAGGCGCCGGCCACGTCGAGCAAGGCCTCGTGATGACGCTGAATGGTGAGCAGGTGCGTGGGCAGAATCCGCTCTTCACGCAGCAGCTGCTCGTAGAACTCCTGGAGCAGGGCGGCCAGGCGCGAGGGCACGTGCCGCACAGTCTGCAGCTGCTCGATGAAGCCCGGCTCCACGGCTTCGAGCTTCTCGAAACGCACGCCTTTGCGCAGGTGGCCGTCGAGGGCGATGGGGAAGTTGGACAGCAGCCGGGCGAGGTAAGTACGGGTGGCGTGGTCGTCGGGCGCGAGGCGCGGGTGCAGCAGCACGGCCAGGTTGCGGCAGTTGTTCACGAGCTGGCCCCAGAGGCGGCGCCCTTCGTAAAAACGGTCGTAGGCGGTGTTGGTGCGGAAGGCCAGCAGCAGGCTGAGCAGAATGCCCAGGAAAGAGAAAAACTCTTTGTCAACGACCACATTAATGGTGTCGAAGCGGATGACGAAGGCCGTGACGATACTAGCGTAGAGGCCCACCCATAGCACCCGTTTCAGCAGCTGGCGAATGACGCCGGAGGAACGTAGGTGGCGCAGGGCCTCCCACCAGTCGGTCGATTTGTAGACTATCATAAGCGAAGGCAGGGCAAAAGGAATGGGCGCAAGATAGGGTTAACCCCATAAGCCCCCTCCAGGGAGGCCTCTTACGCCGGGGCGAAGGGGCCGCCCCAAAAGGCTACCCTAGGGCTATAGCATCAAAGCACTGCTATATTTAAGCGACTTACTCCGCTTTCCTGCTCACCTTATGCAAACAACCCATGCTCCGTCTGCACTTGCCTGGCCCTGGTGGCGCAAGTGGCTTTTCTGCTTTTCGTGCCTCTACCTGCTGCTGTTCATGTCGCCCTGGACGTGGCTAAGCAGCATGCCAGGCTTTGCCACGCTGGCCGGGCTGTATGACGACGCCGAAAGCTGGCTGGTGCATCAGGGCAACGCGCACCTGTTCCATGTGAAGGACGTGCTGGTGCCGCTCAACGGCAGCGGCGACACCTCCTACGGCTACGCGCAGCTCTGCTTTTATGCGCTGGCGGCCATGGTGGGCGCCACGCTGTGGGTGCTGCTCGACCGCCGCCGCCGCAACTACGCGCTGGCCTACTACTGGCTGCTGGTGCTGGTGCGCTACTTCGTGGCCCTGAGCGCCCTGAGCTACGGCATCCTCAAGCTGTTTGCCCTGCAAATGATTTTTCCGCCGCTGAGCGCGCTGGCCACCCCGCTGGGCGACTTGCTGCCCATGCGTTTGTCGTGGTATTTTATTGGCTACTCCCAGCCCTATCAGATGTTTTCCGGGGCGGTGGAGGTGCTGGCGGGCGTGTTGCTGCTGTGGCGGCGCACCAGCACGCTGGGGGCCGTGGTGGCGGCCAGTGTGTTTCTGAACGTGATGATGATGAACCTGTGCTACGACATTCCGGTGAAGCTATTTTCGATGCACCTGTTTGCGTTCAGCCTGTTCTTGCTGGTAGGCGACGCCGAGCGGCTGCTCAATTTCTTCGTCTTCGACCGGCCCACGCAGCCCAACTGGACGCCGCCCCCGCTGCCCCGGCGCTGGCGCATAGCCCAGCTCACGCTGAAAACCATTTTTATTATTCTGTTTGCCCTGCTGCCGTTCTACCAGTTCTACCAGCAGAAGGCCACAATGGCCGGTGGCCCATCCGAAGGCCGGCTTACCACGGGCGTGTTCGAGGTAGAAAAGTTTGACGCCAACCTGCCCGACAGCCTACGCTGGAAAGACGTCATTTTTGAAACCAGCCCAACGGGCAGCATCCTCACCACCGACACGCTGCTGCGCCAGCGCTACCGGCGCGGCTACTTCGCCTACACCCTCGACTCGGCCCAGCACACCATTGCTTTCAAGAAAATGGCTTCCGATTCGCTGCCCGCTTTCACCCTGCGCTACGCCCAGCCCGATACCAACCACGTGGTGCTGCGCGGCAAAATCCGCAACGACTCCGTCTTTGTGGCCCTGCGGCGGCAGAAGCGTCATTTCCAACTGGCCGAGCGGCAGTTTCACTGGCTGTCGGAGGCGAATCGGTAGAACATATCCGTCATCCGTCATGCAGAGCGCAGCAAAGCATCTCGCGTGCAATAGTGACTCAATCGATTAGATTACTTAAGCACGCGAGATGCTTCGCTGCGCTCTGCATGACGTTTAGCACCGCCGCAGCCTACTCATACCCAACCCCAACCACTTCCACCGTTTCTTCCTGCGCCCCCAGCTTCAGCGGCACTTGCTGCCCGAGTTTCGCGCCCTGCACGGCCCGGGCAATAGGCGCCACAAAGGCCACTTTGCCGAGCGCAATATCGGCCTCATCCACGCCCACGATGGTGAATTTGCGTTCGAAGCCCACCTTACCGCCGCGCACGGTGCGCAGCCGCACGGTGGCGCCGAAGCGCACCTCCTGCGGCGGCTGGCCGGCGGGGTCCACCACTTTGGCGCTGCCCAGACGCTCGAGCAGCAGCGCAATGCGGCCGTTGTAAAACGAGAGGCGGTGGGTGCGGTCGGTGTCGTTGTCGCGGTTGGCTTCGGCCTGGGCGCGCTCGGCTTCGAGGGCAGCCAGCTCGGCGCGCAGCTGCTCCAGGCCGGCGGGCGTCACGTAATTGGGCGTGCCTGGCGGCAGGGCCGCGCGGGGCGGAATAATGGGCGGGGTCTGCGCGTCGTCTTCCTTGGTAAATCCACGGCTCATGCGGGGTTGAACGCAGGGCGCGAGGGCAGGTTGTGCAAGGCCGCGTGCAACCATGCGGGGCATTTGCTGGTTAGGCAAGACCTACCGTTTTGCGCGGCCCCGCCCTTCCGGCGCGTGGCAGCTGCGCGCTATCTGCATGAAAACAGCTACTTCCAACTCCTTACCCTCCCCCCTACCGGCCGCCTCCGCCAATCATACGCCGCAGCTTAGCAACGCCCTCGTCTGGCTTATGGCCGTGACCTGCGGCCTGGTGGTGGCCAATATTTACTACAACCAACCGCTGCTGGCCGCCATCGGCCGCACCTTCCACAAAACCGACAGCGGCGCCAGCCTGGCCGCCACCGCCACCCAGATTGGCTACACGCTGGGCATGCTCTTTGTGGTGCCGCTGGGCGACATGCTGGAGCGCAAGCGCCTGATGCTGCTCATGCTGCTGGGCGCGGCCGGCGCCATGGCCCTGGCCGCCTGGGCGCCCACGTTTGGGCTGCTGGCGGTGGCCAGCGTGCTCATCGGGGTGCTGTCGGCGGTGCCGCAACTGCTGGTGCCCATGGCCGCCCACCTGGCGCCCGAGGCGGCGCGCGGCCGCATCGTGGGCCGGGTGATGAGCGGCCTGCTCATCGGCATTCTGCTCTCGCGCACCGTCAGCGGCTACGTGGGGCTGCACCTGGGCTGGCGGGCCATGTTTGAAATCGGGGCCGGGCTGATGGTGGCGCTGGTGGCGCTGCTGGCCTGGCAGTTGCCCCAGGACCAGCCCACCTTCACGGGCTCATATGCCTCGCTCATGAAGTCGCTGGGCACGCTCATCCGGGAGCAGCCGGCGCTGCGGCGTGCGGCGCTGGTGGGCGCCTTCCTGTTTGCCGCTTTCAGCGTGTTCTGGACCACGCTGGCGTTTTACCTCGAAGGCCCGCCCTTCCGCTACGGCTCCGACGTGGCCGGGTTCTTCGGGCTGATTGGGGCCTTTGGGGCGCTGGCCGCGCCGCTGGCCGGCAAAACCGCCGATGCCAAAGGCCCCGACTACACCGTGGGCCTGGGCGTGCTGCTGGCCCTGGCCGCGTATGCGGTGCTGGGCTTCGGCGGCCTCTACGTAGCCGGGTTGGTGGTAGGCGTCATCGTGCTCGACGTGGGGGTGCAATCGGCCCACATTTCCAACCAGTCGCTCATTTTCTCGCTGGTACCCGAGGCCCGTAGCCGCCTCAACACGGTGTACATGACGGGCTATTTCACCGGCGGCTCGCTGGGCTCGGTGCTCGGGGGCCTGGCCTGGACGAACTTTGGCTGGCCGGGCGTGTGCCTGCTGGGCGCCGGCCTCACGGGCGCGGCTTTTCTGGTGAGCCGATTCTACGGGCGCGGCCGCTAGCTCCGGCCCGGGCGCTATTCAGCGGCGGCCAGCCGTTCCAGACACACCTTCAGGCTTTCGCGCCAGTGCGGAATGGCCAGGCCCAGCTGGGTTTTGGCCTTGGTCTTGTCCATCACCGAAAAGGCGGGGCGGGTGGCTTTGGTGGGGTACTCGGCCGTGCGGATGGGCACGGTGCGTACCGGCGTGCCGCTCAGCTCAAAAATAGCCGTGGCAAAGTCGTACCAAGACGTCAGGCCTTCGTTGCTGTAGTGGTAGAGGCCATAGGCTTGGCTCCTACTCTCGATGATGCTGAGGATGGCGCCGGCCAAGTCGATGGCGTAGGTGGGCGTGCCCACCTGGTCCCAGATGATGCGCAGCTCGTCGCGCTCACGGCCCAGCTTGAGCATGGTTTTCACAAAGTTGCCCGCAAATTCTGAGTAGAGCCAGCTGGTGCGTAGCGTAAAATATTTGTCCGTGTGGGGCGCAATTGCCTGCTCGCCTTCCAGCTTGGTGAGGCCGTAGGTGCTGATGGGCGTGGCCTCGTCGGTTTCGGTGAGAGGCTGGTTGCCGGTGCCGGCAAACACGAAATCGGTCGAAATCTGGATGAGCACCGTGCCGTGCTCGCCGCACAGCCGGGCCAGGTTTTCCACCCCGTCGCGGTTGATGCGGCGGGCCAGCTCCAGTTCGTCTTCGGCTTTATCCACAGCCGTGTAGGCGGCGCAGTTGATGGCGTAGGCCGGCTGGTGCTGCGCAAACAGCTTGGCCAGCCCTTCAGGATTGAGAATATTGGCTTGCTCCTCGGGCAGAAATACCAGGCCACTCATGTTCCGCTCCTGCGCCACGCGCGCCAGGCACTGCCCCAATTGCCCGGAGGCGCCAAAAACCAATACACTGCTCATAAAAACGCGGCTTTGCTTATTCTTTTTCGAGCCGCAAGTTAGCCTCTCCGGGCGGGCGTTTATTATCGATGGGCACGAAGCGCTGCTCCCGGGGCTGCTTTTCGCTGAGGTATTTCCAGTAGCGCAGCGGCATGTGGCGGCGGTGCAGCTTCAGGTTTTTGCGCTCCGGAATGTTTACGTGGTCGAAATACGACTGCCACAGTAGCCGGAACAGGGGTTCCCGCTCATCGAGCACAGTGGCCGAAATATCAGTGGTTTTCCGGTTCGCGCCGGCTTCAAACTGCACCACGTCGGTGCGCGTCAGGTCGTAGTAGAGGCCGTAGTGGCGGCGCCGGTCATATATCAGCCAGCGTTGGTCGGCGTAGCGCTTGGTGAAGTGCGCGGCAATGAGCGGGAGCACGTCCATGTCGGGCTCGATGGTGGCATGATACAGCTCGTCCTGTGTTTTTTCGAAGCGCACGAAGGCCTCCATGCGGTGCTTTTCCCGAAACATCATCTGAGCCAGGCGCTGCACGCGACGTACGTCGGCGTTGGCGTAGTTTTCGGCAATGTCCTGATTGGAGCGCAGGGCCAAGTCCACGTAGCGAAAAATCAGCATTTCCCGGTCGGCGTCCTCGCTGAGAAACACGTGGTAGAGGCGGGTGCGGGCTTCCGGGTCCATCGTGTTCAGCAGGCCCTCCCACACGCGGGCGGCCAGGGCTTCGTTGGTCTCGGTGGGCGCGGGCGCGGCAAACAGCCCACCCTGAACTGCCGCTTCCGGCTGAATGCTGTTGGGCGCGGCTTTGCTGTCGTAAATGGTGAATAGCACCGTCAGCAAGCCTTCAAACGTGCCGTCGTAGGTGTAGTCGCGGGCGGGCGCGTTGAGCACCGGCGCCGGCCGACGCGGCGCACCGCCGCGGGCGGCAGGCGCCGCCGCAGGCCGGCGCAGGGGACGAATGTTGGCCATGAGCTATTTCAGGAATTGGAGAAGTAGTTTGTTTACTTCGGCGGGCATCTCATGTTGCACCCAGTGGCTGGCGGGCAGGTAGGTAAGCTCCGCATCATCGCAAAAAGCCAGGCTTTCCCGGGCCAGCTCGCGCTTTAGAAAAGCGTCCCGCTCGCCCCAGATAATGCGGACGGGTATTGACACCCGGCCCGTTTTGCCCAACCGGCTGCCAAATCGCACGGCGGCCCGATACCAGTTCAGCATGCTGCGCACGGCCCCGGGCTGGCCCCAGGCCGCTTCGTACCGAGCCAAATCTTCGTTGCTAAAGGTGCCCGGGCGGCTGGTTCCGCGCAGAGCCCACCGGGCAAACCGCCACCGGCGCCGCTGCACCAGCATCTCGGGCAGCCACGGCAGCTGAAAGAAGAAAATATACCAGCTTTTCAGCAGCTGGCCCGGTTTGCGGAGCAGGGCCCGGCCCAGTACCCGGGGGTGCGGCACGTTTAATATTGCCGCCCGGCTGATGCGGCTGGGGTGGTGGGCGGCCAGGTGCCAGGCCACGGCCGCGCCCCAATCGTGGCCCATGACTACGGCCCTTTCGCGCCCGGCGGCGTCAATAAGTCCTATGATGTCCGCCGCCAGTTCGTCGATGACGTAGTCGCGCACCCGGCGCGGCTTGTCGCTCAGGTTATAGCCGCGCTGGTCGGGCACCCATACGCGGTAGCCGGCCTCGGCCAGTGCCTCAATCTGGTGGCGCCACGCGTACCAGAACTCCGGGAAGCCGTGCAGCAACACCACCAGCGGCCCCGCCGCCGGCCCGCATTGCACCACGTGCAGGCGCAGGCCGTTGGTGGGCACGTGATGGTACTCGAGGGCGTAAGGCATGCCAGGCTGTACCGCTACGGCCGGACGGGGGTTGCATGTAGCGCGGACTCTGCCAGTCCGCGCCGGCCCGAACGAAACCCAGCGGGCGGCGGACTCGCAGAGTCCGCGCTACAGCGGGTGTTACGCTGCTTGCTGACGCTGCTCGCTCAATTCGGCCTGGTAGCGGGCGCGGGCCTCTTCGTGCATCTGGCGCACCAGCGGCATCAGCTCGCTGATGCGGCACACGCAGGCCACGCGCGCCACTTTATTGTCGGATTGCGGAACGGGGGCGGGCTGGGATTGGCGGTGAATGACTTTCATGACAGAAAAGAAGATATCGTTTTGGATGCCGCCCAGGCTGCTTTTCGACAGCGAAGAAGGGCCGTTAGAAAAAAGAGCGTCGTAATTCATGCTGATTAAGAAGCCTGCGCGAACAGGTCGAGTTGCTGAGTGACGAGGGCCGAGCGCACCGAGCCGGCCCCGAACAAAATCTGGCGGCGCACCTGCTGCTCGGTCAG
This sequence comes from Hymenobacter properus, assembly GCF_015694735.1. GTDB lineage: Bacteria > Bacteroidota > Bacteroidia > Cytophagales > Hymenobacteraceae > Hymenobacter > Hymenobacter properus. Next base: position 431,009 of record NZ_JADQDP010000004.1, read on the forward strand.
CTCGCCGATGAGGGGCTGGTGCTCGCCGTCGCAGGTGAGGAAGTATTTGGCCCGCTTGAGTACCACGCCCAGTTGGCGCAGCGTTTCCATGTTGAGACGAGCAAAGCGGCGGGCCGACACCATTTTCTTGGCCGAGCGCGCGCCCACGCCGGGAATGCGCAGTATCATCTCGAAGTCGGCCGTGTTCACATCCACCGGAAACACGTGGCGGTTGCGCAGGGCCCAGGCCAGCTTGGGGTCGATTTCGAGGTCGAGGTGCGGGTGCGCGGGGTCCAGGATTTCGTCGGCCTGGAAGCCGTAGAAGCGCATCAGCCAATCAGTCTGGTACAGGCGGTGCTCCCGGATAACGGGCGGCTGCGTCACCTGGGGCAAGCGGGCGTCGTCGGTCACGGGAATGTAGCCCGAGTAGTACACGCGTTTCAGCCCGTAGCCCTGGTAGAGCGAGTCGGTGAGCTTAATGATTTGCAAGTCCGTCTCGGCGCTGGCGCCCACGATGAGCTGTGTCGTCTGGCCGGCGGTAGCGAAGTTGGGCACTTTCTTGAACAGCGCCTTCTCCTCCTTATTCTGAATAATGTTGTCCCGAATCTGGCTCATCGGGGTCAGAATCTCCTGATAGTTCTTTTCGGGCGCCAGCTGCGTGAGGGCAAGCTCCGAGGGCAGCTCGATGTTCACGCTGAGGCGGTCGGCGTAGAGGCCGGCTTCCTGAATCAGCTCCTCCGAGGCACCCGGAATGGTCTTGACGTGGATGTAGCCATTGAACTTATGCTCGGTGCGCAGCTTCTTCACGATGCGCACGAGGCGCTCCATGGTATAGTCGGGGCTGGAGAAAATACCGGAGCTCAAAAACAGCCCTTCGATGTAGTTACGGCGGTAGAAGTTGATGGTCAGGTCCACCACTTCCTCCACGGTAAAGGCGGCGCGCTTCACGTCGTTGGAGCGACGCGACACGCAATAGGCGCAGTCGAAGATGCAGTGGTTGGTGAGCAGAATCTTGAGCAGGCTCACGCAGCGGCCGTCCTCAGTGTAGCTGTGGCAAATGCCCATGCCCTCGGCATTGCCCAGGCCTTTGTTCTCGTTTTTGCGCTTGGCACCGCTGCTGCTGCACGAAGCATCGTACTTCGCGGCATCAGCTAAAATGCTTAGTTTCTCTTGAATGCGCTCGTTCATGAGGAAGGGCTGGCTTTCGGGCTTAAAAATAATATACAGCGGCCAAATAGGCACAAGCTTTTAAGCTAATTTTATTGGAAATAGTTTCCTTTTTCAAGAAAAGCTGCGCTGTGATTTGCACCCGTTTTTTAGCAGAAATGCTCCTGCGTTGAGCCTGCGCTGATTTCGCCGGACGGTGCTGGGTTCGGAATAGGACTAGAGCCGTTTGGGAACCCTGCACCCTCGAAACGAGCCAGGGCCGGGGCCTGCTGGCGCACGTCGGAGACGCGTGCCGACTGGGCTCGAGCCTCTGGCTCGAAGCCGGACGATGAGCGGCTGGGCATACCATTGCAACCATACCCGAGCCAGAGGCTCGAACCCAGGGGGCATGCGTCGGAGGCGCGCACCAGCAACATTGTGTCGACCACGTCTGGGGCACCTGCCAACAGCCCGGGCTCCTTTTCGTATTTTGCAGCGTTGCGCCCCATTATGAGCTTTCGCGGTTGGTTTTTGCTGTTGTTTGTGCTGCTGAGTTCGGCTACCCGGCCGGCGGGGGCGCAGACGTTCGACCCCCGCTCGGCCATTCCGCCCGATTCGCTGAAGGCGGCCGACGAAATCCTACCCTACCGGCCCGACTCCCTGCGCCGCCGCTTCGACGAGGAACGCATTCTCAACCGCCTCAAGGCCTACTCGCGCCGCAAAACCATCATGGGCAAGGCTCTCTCCAGCCTGCTCAACTTCACGCAGCGCCAGGAAGAGCAGGCCGGCCTGGACGCGGTGCTGCTCAACCGGCAGTTCGACCAGCACAACTTCAAGATTGTGCGGCGCATCAACATCCGCACGCTCGATGCCTTCGGCTACAGCCTCTCCGACTCGACCCGGATTCCGCGCTCGTTCTGGGAGAAATCGGGCAACGCCCTGCACCTCAAAACGGCCCGCTCGCGGGTGCGGCAGGTGCTGCTGTTTCGGCCGGGGCAGCCCCTGGAGCCCCAGGCCCTGGCCGAGTCGGAACGCCTGCTGCGCCAAACGCCCGAAATCCTGGACGCCCGGGTGCTGGTGAACGAGCGCAGCAGCACCCGCGACAGCGTCGACATCACGGTGCTCACCACCGACGTGTTCAGCATCACGGCGGGCGCCGAGCTGGGTTCGGCCACGGCCGGCCTCATCACCCTCGGCGACGAAAACTTCCTGGGCCTGGGCCACCAGCTTTCCAACGAATACCGCTACGGCCGGGGCCTGAGCACCGACAACGGCGAAAACCCGCAGCAATGGTCCTACGTGGGCAGCTACACGGCCCCGTTTCGCAACTTCGTGTATGGCCAGGCGCGCTACCGCAACGAGTACAACTACCGCTCGGGCGGCGCCAGCCTGCGGCGCGACTTCTACTCGCCCAGCGCCCGCTACGCCGGCGCCATCAGCTTCGACAGCTACGACCAGAACATTGCCTTGGTGGTGCCGCCCCCCGGCCAGCCCTACGTGTACTACCCGCTGCGCTCGCTGGTGCAGGATGTGTGGGTGGGCCGCTCACTGCGCCTGCGCTCTTACGACCTGGGCTACGAAAACCCCGGCCGCGTGATTGTGGCGGCCCGCGCGCTGCGCACCGAGTTCAGCGCCGTGCCCCGGCCCGACCCCGGCACCGGCATCGAAACGCCCGACTACCACAACGGCACCTTGCTGCTGGGCACCGTCGGCTATTCGGTGCGCCGCTATTATAAGGACCGGTACCTGTTTGGCTTTGGCCGCACCGAGGACGTGCCGGCGGGCACCCTGCTCAGCTTCACCGCCGGCGTCGACGTAAACCGCGTGGTGCCGCGCCGCTACCTGGCCGGGCGCATTGCCGCCGCTGGCTTTGGGCCCCGCAGCGGCTACCTCTATGGGGCCTTGGACCTGGGCATTTTCCAGCGCCTCGACCAAGGCCGCAGCTGGGAGCAGGGCGTGCTCAGCACCGAGTTCACGTCCTTCACCCGCCTCTACCACGTGGGCAACTGGCAATACCGGCACTTCCTGAGCAGCCGCGGCACCATCGGCATCGACCGGCGGCCCGGCGACTTGCTGCAAGGCATCACCAACGACCGGGGCCTGCGCGGCTTCTCGCCGGCTTCGCCGGTGCTGGCCACCAGCCGCTTCGTGCTGAACTACGAAACCACGCTGTTTACGCCGCTCTCGCTGCTGGGCTTCCGGCTGGCCGGCGTGGCCTTTGCCGATGCCGCCTGGGTGAGCGACCGGCCCGGCGGGGGCTCCCCCTTCGGCGGCGCACCTTACACGGGCTTTGGTCTAGGGCTGCGCTTCCGCAACGAATTCACGGCCCTGCGCACGTTCCAGCTGCTTATCGGCTACTACCCGCGGGGCATTGCCGCGCCCAACGGCATCCGCATGTTTGAGTCGACCCGCGAAACGGTGACGTTCACCGACTTTGGCTTGGGGGCACCCGGCACTGCACCGTATCAGTAGGCGGCGAGGCGCCCTGCTAGTACAAAAACACCCCTCTATTAAGCACCAAGCCCCGCCTCTAATTGAGGCGGGGCCTGGCATTCACATAAAATAAAGCACTTTACAACAACACGCTTAATAAGGATAAAGACGAATAGGCGGACAAGGAATCTTAGTAGCAACCTATAGTAGCCAGTTGGGCCGCGAGGGCTGACCGGCAGGAATGACGGATATTAACGTTCGGTGGTGAAGGAGATGGGCACGGTGCAGGCCACGCGCACGGGCTGGCCGTTTACGCGGGCGGGCTCCCAGGGCGGCATCAGCCACACCAGGCGCAGGGCTTCGTCGTTGAGGCCGCTGCCGGGGCCGCTGATGACGTGGGCATCGGTGACCTTGCCCTGGGCGTTGAGCACGAAGTTGACCAGCACCCGGCCCGACACGTGCCGTTGCAGGGCTTGCTGCGGGTAGCGGATGGACTTGGCCAAGTAGGCTTTAAAAGCCTTGTCGCCACCCACAAACTGGGGCCGTACTTCGGGGTTGATGAACACCGAGTCGGGGCTGATGGCGGGCGCGGCGGGCACCATGGGCGGCACGGGTGCAGCAGCCGGCGTAGTCACCAGAGCCGCGGTGCGGGCCTGCGTCGAGGCGTAGGGACCCGATTGGGCCCGGCTTTGGCCGGTGGCCAGTAGCCCGAGCAGGCTCAGCAAAGAAAGGAATCGTAGAGAATGGGTCACGTGCAGATGAGTTATGGTGAGATTATAATCGATTGACTCAGCTAAGCGCCTTACTAACTTCTAACGAAATAAAGGTACAAGAAGTTTTTTAAAAATTGTCTTTTCGTCAGAAAAAAAAATTTTTCGGAGCATTCGTGAAACAGCATGGATAGTGCACTTATACCAGCATGCCCCCTTGCAATAGGCCTTTTAAAGCCTTTAATCCGCTTCTATCGGATGCAAAATTAATTCGTTTTATGATTTTACAAATGTTCTTAAGATTAAGAATGCGTCGGCATTCATGTAATTATTTCAAGAACAATCATACTTACTGGTTTCATGACTGTTGTTCTTACGTTTCTTTCATCGTTAATTTGCGATAAGCAATAAAGAACATGGCTATTCACAAACACCAAGAATTCGACGCGGAAGCCCAGGAGCTGGCGGCACTGGCTAAGGCGCTGGCGCATCCGGCGCGGGTGGCTATTGTGCGGCTGCTGGCCCGGCGGCAGGCCTGGGTGTGCGGCGACCTGGTGCTGGCGCTGCCGCTGTCGCAAAGCACCGTGTCGCAGCACCTCAAGGAGCTGAAAGCCGCCGGGCTGGTGCAAGGCGAAGTAGATGGTCCTCGCGTGTGCTACTGCCTTTCGCCCACGGGCTGGGCCCGCGCCCGGCAGCTGCTGGGCGGGCTGCTGGCCGAGCTGCTGGCAACTGCCGCCAGCTGCGGCTGCTAGTCCCTCCCCAGTCCGGCCGCTTCATTTAGTATCGGTAACATCCTCACCCCAACATTCCCAAACCCATGGACACTGCTGTTTTCCCCCGCATGCACGTTTCGCTGTACGTGTCTGATTTGGCCGCTACGGTCAACTTCTACACCGCCTTTTTTGGCCAGCCAACCACTAAAATCAAGCGCGGCTACGCCAAGTATGTGCTCGACCGGCCTTCGCTCATCATCTCCTTCGTGGAGAATGCGGCGCGGGTGCAAAGCCACTTCGGGCACTTGGGCTTTCAGGTAGAAACCGTGGCCGAACTGGACGAGCGCCTGGCTGCTGCCCGCCGGGCCGGCCTGGTGAGCCGCGAGGAAATGGGCACCAACTGCTGCTACGCCAAACAGGACAAGTTCTGGGTGCTCGACCCCGACGGGGTGGAATGGGAGGTGTACTACTTCCACGCCGATGCCGAGTTCAACGACCCGCGCTACCAGGACGACTACGACGCGGCCAGCGACAGCAGCCAGTGCTGCATGGCGCCGGCCGCCGCCGAAGTGCTGACCACTGCGCCCATGGCCTTCACGCTGGCCGATACCACGACGGCCGCCTGCGCCCCGGGCGGCGGGTGCTGCTGATGTTGTTGGGAGCCGAGGCCTGCGCGCCCCACCTTGCACAGGATGTTGGTCCGCGGGCAATCCGCTTTTGCTGGCTTGCCGTTATTTAACCGCATGAAAATTGTTCCGCTCACCGCGGCGCACTGGCCCGCGGCCAGCGCCATCTACGCCGAGGGCATTGCCACCGGCACCGCCACTTTTGCCACCGATGTTCCCGGTTGGGCCGACTGGGACTCCGGCCACCTGCCCACGTGCCGCCTCGTGGCCGTGGACGATGACGGCCAAACGGTGCGGGGCTGGGCGGCCCTCTCGCCGGTATCGGGGCGCTGCGTGTATGCGGGCGTAGCCGAGGTGAGCGTGTATGTGGCCGCGGCCGCCCGGGGGCGCGGCGTGGGCCGGGCACTGCTGGCGGCGCTGGTGCGTGAGTCGGAAGACAACGGCCTCTGGACCTTGCAGGCCGGCATCTTCCCCGAAAACGTGGCCAGTGTGCGCCTGCACGAGACGGCTGGCTTTCGGCTGGTGGGCCGGCGCGAGCGCATCGGCCAGCTGCGCGGGCAGTGGCGCGACACGCTGCTGCTGGAGCGCCGCAGTGCCGTGGTGGGGGTCGAACCGGAACCTTGTGAACAGACCGCCGCATGCCGCTAACCTTACGCCAATGCCTGCTGGCCGAGGTGCTGGGCACGGCCATTCTGCTGATTTTTGGCACCGGCGCGGCCGTAGTAGACGAGCAGACCCACGCGCTTGGCCACAGCGCCGTGGCGGCAGCCTTCGGTCTGGTGGTATTCCTGCTGATTCAGAGCTTGGGAGAGAGCAGCGGCTGCCACCTCAACCCGGCCGTGACGCTGGGCTTCTGGGCGGCGGGACGGTTTGAGGGGCGGCGGGTGCTGCCTTACGCAGCGGCGCAGCTGCTGGGCGCGGCTTTGGGCAGCGGCTTGGTGAAGCTGGTGGCCACGCCGGGCTCGAACCTGGGCGCTACGCTGCCGGCCCACGGCGCTATGCAGGCGCTGGGCATTGAAACCTTCCTCACCTTCGGGCTGATGCTGGTGATTTTGCGCGTCACGGCGGGCTCGAAGGAAGTGGGCATGCTGGCGGGACTGGCCATTAGTGCCACAGTGGGACTGGAGGCGCTGGTGGGCGGCCCGCTCACGGGCGCGAGCATGAACCCGGCCCGCTCCCTCTCCCCCGCCCTGCTCAGCGGCGTCTGGACCGATTGGTGGCTGTACGTGGTGGGGCCGGTGGCCGGCGCGCTGCTGGCCGTGGCAGTGGACCGGGTGTTGCAGCCGAAGGCGCTAGCTGCAACAAATGCTACTTGATTTTCAACCCGTCATGCAGAGCGCAGCGAAGCATCTCGCGTGCGCAACGCAATTTTCCCGATTGAATTAGTGGCGGCCCGCGAGATGCTTCGCTGCGCTCTGCATGACGTTCTTTTTTCTCTTTTTACATGAAAACCTTCCTTTTTGTCTGCATCGAAAACGCTAACCGCAGCCAAATGGCGCAGGCCTTTGCTACAATGCTCGGCGGCGACCAAGTGCAGGCTTACAGCGCCGGCTCGCGTCCCTCGGGCGTCATCAATCCCAAAGCCGTGGCAGCCATGGCCGAACTGGGCTACGACCTGACCGCCCACGCCAGCAAAAGCCTGGACGAGGTGCGCGACCAGCAATTCGACTATGTGGTGACCATGGGCTGCGGCGATGCCTGCCCCTTCGTGGCCGCCCGGCACCGCCGCGACTGGCAAATTCCCGACCCCAAACACCTGGAGCCGGCCGAGTTCCGCGCGGTGCGCGACCTAGTGAAGCGGCAGGTGCAGGCGCTGCTAGCGGAGGCGGGGGTGGCGCTAGCGGAGCAACCGAAACAAGCCGGATAAGTAGACAAGGAAATGCAGCGGGCTATTGGGAATGAACTCGTGAAGCTCGGTTTGCCAGTGCCCTACCTTTGCAGCCTTTTCCTACTAAATCAGTTTTCAGATGGCCAGCCTCAACCTCGGCGATTACAACGACCTCGAAGTAGCCCGCGAAACCAGCGTCGGCCTCTACCTGACCTCCGACGACGGCGACCTGCTGCTGCCTAATAAATACGTAGAGCCCGGCACCCGCGTGGGCGACGTGCTGCGCGTGTTCGTGTACCGCGACTCAGAGGACCGCCTCATTGCAACCAACCTGCGGCCCTTGGCTCTCGTCGACAGCTTCGCGGCCCTTACTGTGAAGGACCACGGCCCGGCCGGCTCTTTCCTAGACTGGGGCCTGGAGAAAGACCTGCTCCTGCCCTACCGCAACCAGCGCCGCGACCTGCGCGTGGGCGAGCGGGTGTTGGTGTATGTATATCTCGACGAGGAAAGCGACCGGCTGGTGGCTTCGGCCAAGTGGAAGCAATTTCTGAGCAATAAGCCCTTCGACGGCGAGCCCGGCGACGCCGTGCGCCTGCTGGTGGCCGACGAAACCGAGCTGGGCTACCCCGTTATCGTGAACGGCACGCACCAGGGGCTGCTGTTCCACAACGAGGTGTTCCGGCCCCTGCGCCTGGGCGAAACGCTGCCCGGCTTCCTCAAGCAAATCCGTCCTGACGGCAAGCTCGACGTGCGGCTGCATAAGGAAGGGTACGGCGAAGTGGAATCGGCTACCGACACGCTGCTGGCCGCCCTGCGCGCCGCCCCCGGCGGGCGCCTGCCGCTGGGCGACAAGAGCCTGGCCGAGGACGTGTACCGCCGCGTGGGCATGAGCAAAAAGGTGTTTAAGAAAGCCGTGGGGGCCTTGTTTCGGCAGGGATTGGTGACGCTGGAGCCGGAAGCAACGGTGTTGAAATAACGTCTGTCATTGCGAGGCCGCTGGCCGTGGCAATCCGTCCTCTTTAAGCGCGACACATTCTGAAGAACCAGACCCTTTTTCTGGCGTAAGGTATATGGCCTTGCATTGCGTCATTCATATTAAGTACCGGCGCAGTAATGGGCTTAGTCTCTTTACTGGGCTGGTCGCTGAGAACAGGACGAATTGCCACGGCCTGCGGCCTCGCAATGACAGACGGCTCAGTTGAACACTTTTCCCACCTTATGAAAACCGCTTTACTCGCCGGGGCCACGGGCCTGATAGGGGCGCAACTGCTGCCGCTGCTGCTGCAGTCGGAGCGGTATGCCAAGGTGATTGTGGTGGGGCGCCGGGCCGTGCCCGTCATTCATCCCAAGCTGGTGCAGGTGACCACGGAGCTGGACAAGCTGGAAGACGTGCGCCTCAAGCTCATTGCCGATGACGTGTACTGCTGCCTGGGCACCACCATGAAGCAGGCCGGCTCGAAAGAGGCGTTTTTCAAGGTTGATTTTCTGTATGTGGTGCAGCTGGCGGCGGTGGCGGCCAGCAACTTTGCCTCGCAGCTGCTGGTGGTGAGCAGCATGGGCGCCGACGCGGAAAGCCGCATTTACTACAGCCGCGTGAAGGGCGAGATGGAAGCCGCCGTGCGCCAGACACCGTTTCGGGCCATTCATATTTTTCGGCCTTCGCTGCTGCTGGGCGAACGGGAGCACCCCCGCCTGGGCGAGCGAATTGGCGCCGTGGTATTGAAGGCCCTGGCCCCATTGTTGCGCGGCCCGCTGCTGAAGTACCGGCCCGTGACCGGCGCGGCGGTGGCCGCCGCCATGCTCAAGGCCGCCCAGGACGATGGCGGCGGCGTGCGCGTGCACGAGTCGGCGGAGCTGACGCAGGCGCAACTCAGCAGCTAACGCCGCGCTAGCACCTATCAATTAAGCAGGGAACCCAAACCGCCTCGCGGCGGCCTGAAGCTCTGTGTCCGGCCGGTGGCCGGCCCGGCGTTCTCCGTGCTGGCACGGATAGAAAGGGGCAGCCGCATCCGTGCTGGTACGGAGGAGGTAATCGGGGAAAAACCGGGGCTGGCACGGATTGTCCGCCTCTTATTCACAATCAAATTTTACCCTTGCAAAATCCTGTGTTTGCAAGGACGGCAGCGGGGTTTTGCAGGTTCTGAGTCGCAGGGCCTGGTCGTGTTTTTTCCAACCTCACCCTTTTTTCTTTTTATGAAAAACCTCTCCGCTTCCGTCTTTTTTCTGCTGTTGGCGCTGGCTGCCCAGCTGGCTTCGGCCCAAACCATTCGCCGGGTAAACAACTCGGGCATCACGGGCACCAATATCTACGCCGACCTGACGGCAGCCCAGACGGCGGCCAGCAACGGCGACATCATTCAGGTAGAGCCTTCCACGACCCAGTATCCGGCTTTCTCCTGCTCCAAGCAGCTCACCATTGTGGGCCCGGGCTATTTCCTGGGTGAAAACCAGCCGCCCGCGCTGCAGGCCAACACCATCACGGCCAACGTGTCGACCATCACCTTCGCGCCGGGCAGCGCCGGCTCGACCATCTCGGGCATCGAGTCGAACACAACCTGGTACATCAACGCCAACAACATCACGGTGCAGCGCTGCAAGCTGACGGGCTACATCTACCTGGCCTACGGCTCGAACACGAGCGGCGCAGTCATTCGCCAGAACTACTTCTACGGCGTGCAGGAATCAAGCATCAGCACCAACTCACTCATCACCAACAACATCATTTACAACAGCACCAGCATCAACGCCGTGGGCGCATCGGGTGAATTCTCGAACAACTCGGTGATTGGCGGTGGCACCAGCCTCAACAACTTCACGGTGCGCAACAACTACTTCGCCAGCACCTTCACGCCCACAGCCAACACCAACTGGGACTATAACTTCTTTGCCCAGACCACCTTGCCCACGCTGGGCACCATTGGCACGCACAACACGGCCAACGTGCCGCAGGCGTCGATTTTCGTGCTGGCGCCCACCGCGCCCGGTCAGTTTGACGCCTGGTACAAGCTGAAAGCCGGCACCAACCCGGCCGTGGGCGCCGGCCAGGGCGGCGTAGATATCGGGGCCACGGGCAGTGCCACCGGCTACGGCTACCACTTTGGCGGGCTGCCGGCCATCCCGTCCATCTACCAGCTCAACCAGGCCGTGACGGGTAACACGCTGAACGTGACCCTGGGCACCCGCTCCAACAACTAAACGGACCGGGTTTTATGCACCGCTTTTACGACTTTCGCCCCACGCGGGGCGGCAGGCGGTGGCACGGCGGCTGGCTGTTGCCGCTGGCGCTGCTGCTCCTGCTGCTGCTCGGCGGCATTGCGCGCAGCTACGGCCAGGCCAGCATTGCCCGCGCCGAGTACTTCGTGGACACCGACCCCGGCTTTGGGTCGGCCACGGCGTTTACGCTGCCGGCCACGCCGGCCAGCGACGTGCCAAGCCTTACGGCCAACGTTTCGCTCAGCAGCCTGACGGCCGGCTTCCACACGCTGGGCGTGCGCAGCCAGGATGCCAACGGCGCCTGGAGCCTGACCAACCGGCGCACCTTTTACTACGAGCCGGCGGCCCTCAGCGCGCTGCCCAACGTAAGCAAGGTGGAGTATTTCATTGATACCGACCCGGGGTTTGCCGCCGCTACCGATGTGCCCGTGACGCCCGGCGCTGACTTGGGCGGGGTAACCTTCAACGTGAACCTGAACAGCCTGAGTGCGGGCTTCCACCAGCTGGGCGTGCGCTCGCGCGATGCCAACGGGCAGTGGAGCCTGACCAACCGGCGGACGTTCTACTATGAACCCACGGCGTTGAATGCGCTGCCCAACATCACGAAAGTGGAGTACTTCATCGACACGGACCCCGGCTTTGGGGTGGCGGTAGATGTGCCCGTGTCGGCAGCTACCGACGTCAGTGGGGTGGCGTTTAACGTGAACATCAGCAGCCTGGCGGCTGGGTTTCACCAGTTGGGCGTGCGCAGCCTGGATGCCAATGGCAAGTGGAGCCTGACCAACCGACGTACCTTCTACTACGAGCCGGCGGCCCTCAATGCGCTGCCCAACGTGACCAAAGTGGAGTATTTCCTTGACACAGAGCCGGGCGTGGGCAACGGTGTTGACGTGCCGGTGACGGCCGCTACCGACATCAGCGGGCTGGCGTTCAATGTGAACCTGAGCAGCCTGAGTGCGGGCTTCCACAGCCTGAGCGTGCGCTCGCGCGACGCCAAAGGCAAGTGGAGCCTGACCAACGTGCGCAGCTTCTACTACGAGCCCGTGCTGGCCGCAGCGCCCAACATCAACAAAATTGAGTACTACTTTGACAACGACCCCGGCTTTGGCGCGGCCACCGATGTGCCGGTGCCCACGCCGGCCCAGGATTTGGCCAACTTCAGCTTTCTGGCCGATGCCAGTGCCCTGGCCGATGGCGCCCACCGCATCTTCTTCCGCTCGCGCGATGCGAATGGAAAGTGGAGCCTGGTGAGCAACAAAAGCTTCGTGAAAAACGGCTGTGCTTCGTCGGCCAACGTGGCGGCGGCACTGCCTGCGGCCAGCTACACAGCTTACAACACGGGCAACCCGGCCGATTTGGCTTTCAACTCGGACCCCGCCACGCCCACCACGGGCAACGCGCCCTACGTGTACAACACCGGCTACCTACAGGCCGACCTGGGTTCGGCCCAGACCATCAGCGAGGTGCGGGCCAAGTTTACGGCGCCTGCGCTGCTGAGCTTCACCCTGCAGGTGCAGACGGCCGCAGCGGTGGCCGGCCCCTACACCACCATCGATACTTACACGGCCAACTTCAACGCGAACACCACTTATTCGGTGGTGCGCACCCTGGCTACGCCGGCCACCAACGTGCGGGCCTTGCGGCTGGTGCTGCAAAACTCGGCCGGCACCTACGTGCTGGTGAGCGGCGCGGGCGCTTACTACTTCAACTGCGCCAGCCCGAGCATCACGAGCTTCACGCCCGCAGGTGGCGGCGCGGGCACGGTGGTGACGCTGACCGGCACCAACCTGAGCGGCGCCACGGCCGTGACGTTTAACGGCGTGCCGGCGGTGGTGGGCACCATTACCAACAACACCAGCACCGGCCTGACGGTGACGGCCCCGGCGGGCGGCACCACGGGCCCGATTTGCGTGACTACGCCGGCCGGTACGGCCTGCTCGGCGGGCAGCTTCGCGTATCCGCCCACCATTGCCACGGGCACGGTGTCGGCTACGGCATTTTGCAGCAGCACGCTCATTCAGGTGCCGTTCACGACCAACATGGCCAGCTACGGCACGGGCAACGTGTTCAGCTTCCAGCTCTCGGATGCCAACGGCGTGTTTACGGCGGGCTCGCGGCTGTACGGCTCGCTGATTAGCTCGAACGCCAGCGGCGGCATCCTGCGCGACTCGGTGGCGTTCCGTACCCCGGCCGGCACCGGCTACCGCGTGCGTGTGGTGGCCTCGAACCCGGCCATTTCGGGCACCGACAACGGGACGAACCTGACCGTTTACCCCACGCCCGTGGCCACGGCCGCAGCCACCCAAACCACGGTGCCCTACAACGGGACCATTCAGCTCTCGGCCCAGCCCACGGGCCAGAGCAGCTATCAGTGGTATGTGAACTACACCAGCGGCGGCACGGCCTACGTGGGCAGCGGCCAGACGCTAAACCTGCCCAACGCCCAGCCCACGCAGAGCGGCAAGTACTACGTGTACGTGCAGAATGCCAACGGCTGCCAGGACTCGGCCAGTGTGCGGGTGCTGGTGCAGCCGAATGTGGTACCGGTGCTCACCATGGGCCAGTTTAGCTTCAATGGCTGCGCGGGCGCTACGCTCAACATCGGCTTCGCGGTGACGGGCAACAACTTCGGCAGCGGCAACGTGATTACGGCGCAACTGTCGGATGCCAGCGGCTCGTTTGCGGCGCCCACCACTATTGGCTCGGCGGCCTTCACGGGCCAGGGCGGCGGCTCGGTGGCGGCCTTGATTCCGACTAACACACCCACGGGCAGCGGCTACCGCATTCGCTTGGTGGGCTCCAGCCCGGCCGTGACCAGCACGACGGACAACGGCTCGAACATTACCATCACGACCCAGCCCACGGCCACGCCGAGCAGCAACTCGCCGGTGGCTTACAACGGTACCATTCAGCTCACGGCTGCCACGGTGGCCGGCGCCACGTATCTGTGGACCGGCCCGGGCTTCTCGTCGAACCAGCAGAACCCAACCATTGCCAACGCCACGCCCGGTAACAGCGGCACCTACACGCTCTACGTGACGGTGAACGGCTGCCAGAGCCCCGGCACGGCCACGCAGGTAACGGTAAACCCCTCGGCGCAGCCCATTCTGGCCATTGCGCAGTTTGGCGGCAACCTGTGCCCCGGCACGGGCTTGAACATCGGTTTCTCGGTGACGGGCAACGTGTTCGGCGCGGGCAATGTGATTACGGCGCAGCTCTCGGATGCCAGCGGCTCATTTGCCGCACCGGTAGCCATTGGCTCGGCGGCCTTCACGGGACAAGGTTCGGGCTCGATTGCGGCCACGGTGCCGCAGGGCACGGCGGCTGGCACGGGCTACCGCATCCGGCTGGTGGGCTCGAACCCCATCGTGACGAGCACCACCGACAACGGCGCCAACCTGACGGTGCCCACCACGCTGGTGGCCTCAGCCAGCAGCAACTCGCCGGTAGCGGCGGGCGGCACGCTGCAGCTGTTTGCCGGGCCCACCGGCGCTGCCAGCTACCAATGGTACGTGAACTACACCAGCGGCGGCACCAGCTTCATCAGCAACCAGCAGAACCCCACGTTCAACAACGTAACCACGGCCTCGTCGGGCTTCTACTACGTGTTTGTGACGCAGGGCGGCTGCACCGATTCGGCCTCCGTGCGCGTGCTGATAAACTCGGCGCAGCAGCCGGTAGTTGCCATTAGCCAGTTTGGTGGCTTCACTACTTGCGCCGGCAACGGAATCAGCGTCAGCTTCTCGGTGACGGGTTCAGCCCTGCCCGCCGGCAACGTCATCACGGCCCAGCTGTCGGATGCGAGCGGTTCGTTTGCCAGCCCGGTCACCCTTGGTTCCATGACCTTCAGCGGCACGGGCAATGGCGCCCTGGCGGGCACTTACCCGCTGAGCACGCCGCCCGGCACCGGCTACCGCGTGCGGCTGGTTTCGAGCAGCGCCGCCACCATCAACCCGGCCGACAACGGCAGCAACATCGCCATTACGGACCCGCTGGTGGCGGCCATCACGGCCAACAACTCGCCGGTGAACGTGGGCGGCACCATCCAGCTGAACGCGCAAGTGGTGACGGGTGCCAGCTACGTGTGGTTTTTGGGCAAAACGCAGGTGGGCACGGGGGCCAGCCTGACCATTCCGAACGCCACGCTGGCCAATGCCGGTACCTACGACCTGTTTGTGAGCAAGGGCAGCTGCCAGTCGCAGACTTCGGCCGTGGTGGTCGTGAATGCGGGAACGACCTCGCTGGCCACCACCGGCTTCAGCGGCTCGTTCTGCCCCGGCTCCACGCTGAGCGTGGCCTTCACGGCCTCGGGCTTCACGAGCGGCAACGTGTTCACGGCCCAGCTGTCGGACGCGGCAGGTTCTTTTGCAGCGCCAGTGAATATTGGCAGCTTGAGCGGCACCAGCGGCGGCAACATCGCGGCCACTATTCCGCTGAATACGACGGCTGGCACGGGCTACCGCATTCGGGTAGTGGGCAGTGCGCCGGCCACCATTGGCTCTGATAATGGCAGCAACCTGACCGTGGGCGCCCTCACCTACGCCTGGACCGGTGCGGTGAGCACCGATTGGTTCGACGGACGCAACTGGAGCTGCGGGCAAGCGCCAACGGCCAGCAGCATCGTGACCATTCCGCAGCTTTCGGGCGGCACGGTGAACTACCCCGTCATTAGCGGCAGCACGGCAGCTTTGGCCCTGAACCTGACCATTGCCAACGGCGCTACCTTCACTAACAACGGCATCTTCAACCTGTACGGCAACGTGACAGTGAACGGCACGGTACTGGCCAGCAGCACTTCCAGCTGGTACTTCACGGGCGGCATTACGCAGTTCATTTACGGCACCAACCCGCTACAGGTGGGCAACCTGTACATCAGCAGCGGCTCGACCCTGACCATGAACAACGTGCTGAACGTGTACGCCAACTGGTACAACTTCGGCACCTTCCTCGGCGGAGCGGCCTACAACGTGTACTTCAACGGCACGGGCACCACGCAGGTGATTGGCGGCACGTCCGTTACCACTTTCTACAACGCTTATGTGAACAGCGGCGCAGTGGTGAACCTTGGTTTGAACGCGGTGTTCCTGAACAACTTCGTGGTGAACGGTACCTTCTCGGCCGTCACTTACGGGGTGGTGTTCGGCGGCTCGGTGGCCCAGACCATCGGCGGCACGGGCAACAGCAGCTACTACACCGTTACCATCAACAACCCGGTGGGCGTGACGCTGGTGAGCAACATCACGGTGCTCGGCGACTGGATAAACAACGGCCTGTTCTCGGGCGGCACCAACTCGGTGATTTTCGCCGGTACTGTCGCTCAGATTATCGGTGGCACTGCTGTTACGAATTTCTACAACGTCACCTTTCAAAACACTGCCGCCAGCGTGACGCTGCACCAGAACATTTACGTGCTGGGCGGCTTCGTGAATACGGGCGTGTTTTATGGCTGGTACCTGAATGGCGGCAGCACCCTGGGCTACTTCGTACGCTTCGGCGGCACGGCGGCGCAGGTGATTACGGCCAATGCCACGACCTACTTCTACCATTTCTACGCCGACAACGTGGCGGGCGTGAGTCTGGCCACCAACATCTACATCGCCGGCAACTACTACCTCTACTCGGGCACCTTCAGCCCCGGCACCTACACGGTGTATTTCAACGGCAACGAAGGCCCCGGCGTGGTGCAGACGGTGGGCGGCTACACGGCCCTCAACTTCTATAATTGGAACGTGGTGAGCGGCGCCTACGTGCGACTGATTCAGAACGTGACCTTGCTGGGTGGCTTCGCCAACCTGGGCACGTTCTACGGCTACAACCTGGTGGGCGGCGTGTACACGGGCTACACGTTCACCTTCGGCGGCAGCGGGGCGCAGAGCCTCACGGGCGGCGGGGTGTACGAGTTCTGGCACGTGACCTGGAACAATCTGGCGGGCATCACGCTGGGCCAGAACATCAGCGTGTGGGGCAACTGGCTGAACAACGGCGGCTACATCGCCAACGGCTACCTCGTCACTTTCATTGGCAACGTGGCCCAGACCATAGCCGGCTCGGTGAACACCGTGTTCCACCACGTCACTATTAGCAATGCGGTTTCGGTGAGCCTGCTGCAGGCCGTGACGGTGCTCGGCAACTGGGCTGGCTCGGGCGTGTTCCTCGGCAACGGCTACTTGGTGTACTTCAACGGTACGGCGGCCCAAACCATCACGGCCGGGCTGAGCACGCGGTTTTTCGACCTGCGCTTCAACAACCCGACGACCGTCACGCTGCTCTCGAACATCTACCTGAACGGCAACTGGACCCACGACGGTGGCTTTGTCGCCAACGGCTTCCGGGTGTTCTTCTCGGGTTCGGCGCTGCAGCTCATTGGCGGCTCGGTGGCCACGGTGTTCCACCACTTCACCATTGCCAGCGGCGCCAGCGTGCGGCAGGACCTCGGCATCACGCTGCTGGGCGACTGGACCAACAACGGCAGCTTCCTGGCCAATAGCCTGCTGGTGTACTTCAACGGCACCGCGCTCCAAACCATCGCCGGCACGGCCCTGACCACCTTCTACGACGTGACCTTCAACAACGCGGTGAACGTGAGCCTGGGCCAGAATATCGACGTGACGCGCCACTTCGTGAACCAGGGCGGCTACTGCGGCTGCGGCTTCCGCACCCGCTTCAACGGCACGGTGGCCCAGAGCATCACCTGCACCTCGGGCCGCACGCACTTCCACGATATCACCTTTGCCAACGCGGCCGGCGTGACGCTGCTCGACGGCATCTACGTGAGCGGGCTGTGGGTGAACAACGGCGGCTACCTGGCCAACAGCCAGACGGTGATTTTCGACGGCACGGCCCTGCAAACCATCGGCGGCACGGTGGCTTCGGCCTTCTACAACGTGGGCATCACCAACGCGGTGGACGTGCAATTGCTGCGCGACATCACCGTGGCCGGCTCCTGGAACAACACCGGCATCTTCCACGGTCAGGGCTTCGGTGTCACCTTCAACGGCACGGCGCTGCAAACCATCACGACCACCGGCGCCACGGCCCGCAGCTACTTCCACCACCTTACCTGGGCCAACGCGGTGGGCTGCGTGCTGGCCGGCGACATCTACGTGGCCGGCAACTGGCTCTGCAACGGGCCCTTCAACCCGGCCACCTACACGGTGTACTTCAACGGCACGGTGGCCCAGACCTGCGGCGGCAGCCAGCAGCTCCGCTTCTTCGGGTTGAACTGCTCGAACCCCGCCGGCGTGACATACAGCGGCCCGGTGTACTTGCTAGGCAACTTCGTGAACACCGGCCTGGTGAACTGCGGCGCCTACGGCTGGTACTGCATCGGCACGGCCGCCCAAACCATCGGCGGCGTGAGCACCACACCCACGCGCTTCTACGACCTCTACATCCAGAACGCCGCGGGCGTGACGGCCACCGACAACTGGTTTGTGACCCACCTGCTGCGCCTCGACACCGGCAACCTGGCTTCCAACGGCCACCTCACCCTCACGAGCAACGCCACCGGCACGGCCATGGTGGTGAACCCCGTGGGCGGCGGCGTGGTGACGGGCGTTTCGACCATGGAGCGCTTCATCACGGGCCTGAGTGGGGCGCCCGGCTACCGCCACTACTCCTCGCCCATGAAGCTGAGCGCCGCTGGCATCAGCACCACCGTGCAGGAGTTTGCCGACGACCTGCCGGTGTTCGAACTGAACCCGGCCTACAACACGGCCGGCAACACGGTCACGCCCTTCCCCACCTTCTTCCAGTACGACGAAACCCGCCTCACGGCCTCCAAACCCGGTTTCGACGACGGCTGGATGGTGCCCACCGCCACCCAGGACCTGCTGCCCCTGCGCGGCTACACCGCCCAAACCCTGCCCACCACCACGGTGGACATCGCGGGCCTGCTCCAAACCGGGCCGGTGAGCTACTCCCTGGGCCGCGGCAGCCTGGCCAACGCCGGCTGGCACCTGCTCGGCAACCCCTACCCCGCGCCCATCGACTGGGACGTGGTGCGCGCCACCAGCGGTATGCTCAGCGGCGTGGCCGATGCCCTCTACGTGTTCCAGCCCAGCGGCCAGTACACGGGCACCTACCGCAGCTACGTGAACGGCATTGGCCAGAACGGCGGCACCAAGGACCTGGCCGCCATGCAGGGCTTCTTCGTGCGGGCCACCGCCCCCACGGCCAGCGTGAGCCTCACCAACGCCGTGCGTGCCACCAGCTACCTCTCCCCCACCTTTAACCGCCAAAACCCCGACCCAAGAAACCAACAACCAATAACCAACACCCAAAAACCAGTCCTCCGCCTCGAAGCCCGCAACCTGGCCACCGCCACCGCCGATGAAACGGTGGTGTACTTCGAGCCCGGCGCGGCGCTCGGCTTCTCGGCCCAGCACGATGCCTACAAGGTGCAGCTCAACGGCGACGGCCGCCCCAGCCTCTGGAGCCAGGCCGGCGCCGAGAGCTTCGCCATCAACGGCCTGCCCGACCTGGCCACGGCCCCCGTCATCCCCCTCGGGGTGCGCGTGAGCCAGGACGGCGCCCACGAGCTGACCCTCACCGGACTGGCCGATGCGCCCGCCGGCACCCAGGTGTGGCTCGAAGACCGGGTGCTGAACCGCCGCCAGAACCTGGCCGCCAACCCCACCTACGCCTTCAGCATGCTGGCCAGCTACTCCGGCCCGCGCTTCTACCTCAACTTCGTGGCCGGCACCGTAACCGCAGTGACCACCGGCCAGCTGGCCGCCCGCACGGCCCTCTACCCCAACCCCACCACCGACCGCGCCACCCTGGAGCTGGCCGGCCTGCGCGAGCAGGGCCCCGTGGCGGTGGACGTGGTGAACGTGCTGGGCCAGACCGTGCAGCACCTTACCGCCCGCCCCAAGCAAGGCTTCCTCACCGAAACCCTGAACCTGAGCGGCCTGCCCACGGGCGTCTACACCGTCCGCATCCACACTCAGGAAGGCACGGTGGTGAAACGCCTGGTGAAGGAGTAAGCGCCGAAACCCGAGCAACAAAAAGCCCCGCCAGTGTCTGGCGGGGCTTTTTTGATGGTTGAGAAACAAATCTTGACTAAAGCTCCCCCTTAAAAGTAGATACTACTTCCTCCGTTATTTGCTCGTACTCTTCCTTGTCTATACCCAATCTAGCCATAAAAGGCGCATCTACTTTCATACTTTTCCTAAACTCAGTTTCATCTTTAAAGAGTTTTAAAGACCTTACGTAGTATTCAATAGCCTTGTCTCGACGATTACTCAATAGCTCCAAATGGCCTAAATTTCCATAAGACACATCGTGACCCTTCTTATTTATTGATTTTTCAAGATGTTTTCTAGCTTGTTGCATATCGAAACCACCTAACAGGTACACACGACCTAAAGCTGTATTAGTCAACCATTTTGTCTTATCGATATCATAATTCATTTTTGCATATTTTAATGCTTCATCAAATTGATACAGCTTAAAATATGCGTCCGACAACACAGAATAAATATGTGTCTTATTTTCTTCATCGGAAACAGCCAAAGCTTCATTAGCAGCATTTAAGGCAAGGTCATTTTGGTTATCATTTGAATATAATTGCCCTAATCTTAAAAGCAGCAGGCAATCATTTTTCTTCATCGAAATCCCCTTTAACACAAATTCAATAGCTTCAGGAATTCTACCCATATCAGCCAATAATTTACTAATTTGTAAAAGTGCTGTTTTATTGGCAGGCGCCTCAGACAATGCCTTAAGATTATAAATCAACGACTCCTCTTGCTTATCAAGAAGTTCATAGCATTGCGCAATCTTACATAATACTTTTACATCCTTATCGTCTACTCTTTCAAGAACAAGAAGGTGTTTGAGGCTATTCTCAGGCTCTGGCCGCTCTAGGCTCAGGTAACAAATAGCTAATTTCCAACTAAAACGGTGGTTATCTGGAGAGATTTTTATTGCATCAATAAAATTATTAATTGCAGCCCTGAAGTTTTTCTCTTCTGTTTGCATGTCACCCACCATTTCTAGCTGATGAATTTTATCAAGAATAATATCTTTTAATTTAGTTTTTGATATACTCAATTGAGCATCAAAAATATTTTGAATATACGCCCTAGTAAAGTATTTAAAATAATTAAAATACTCAGCCAACATATTTTGGTATGGATAGAGGTGCGCTGCTAAATTTAATTTCCGCTTAAACTCCTCCAATTCTCTTCCAGAAACTTTCTTAACTTGAACGCCCCCTCCCTCCATAGCCAAGCATAAAGCGTATTTATACCCGTCCAATAGAGGTAACCCCATTACGTATTTCTCAAAAAATTCAGGTTCTACATCGTCACTGCAATTATCCAAAGCACTATCCAGAATGGGATTATCTGAAAAAAATGGAAGAAAATAGTTTATAGGAGATTTGAAGAACTCTAATGCATAAAGGCCTTCATTAATATCTTCGGTATCGTAAAGCTTTAGACGCAATACAAAATCAATATTGGTCAGTCCATCTTGCACTGCAGGCACTCCTTTAAGTGTACCTAGGCGTTTTTTGAGGTCACTGAATCTATCCCACTTATTTTTATGGTGCAACAGAGACAACACTAGGCCAATAAGAGCACTCTCCCACACCCCGTCCTCAAAGTCAGTTAAAAAATCTATCAAAACGTTCGCCTTCTTAGGGTCGAACTTTTTATTAGATATTAGGGATAGCGCTATTGCATTAGTTATTACCTTACGCTCATACCAGTTATACAAATTTTTATCATCTCTTACCTTTTGGATATCCAGAATAGTAGCCATATCTAAAGTCTCTAAGGCATATACTCTCTCAAAAATAATTTGAGCCATCTTATCCCTTAGTGATGGAATATTTTTAATTTTTTCGTCAAATGGCAGAAGTATTTCATTTATTAATTTTCGCTTCAATTCTTCAAAACCACCAAACTCTTCAGAAGAGCTCTTGTAATCAATTTTATCGAATTCCTGATTAAAAACTTCAATTGCGCCATCTATATCAATTGATTTCGCCGCAGCAGACTGCTCAATAGCGTCAGAAGGCAATACATCATCAGTCGTTAACACATCAATTTGAGAATCTAATTTGTGGTTACGCTCTTTGATGCTGTCAACGAGTCTACCAATATTAGCCGCGGTTCTAGAAAGAGCCTCGTCCATAGTCCAATACTTTGCGTTGTTAATTGGTTTTGCGTCTTCATTTGCCATTACTATTTTAGCAAATGGAGCCCTGTCCCAAACGCAATCAGCCAGTAATATGGGTACAACAAATGCTTCATTTCGCTCATGCCTTTCGATTGCACTTTTCAACTCTATATCATAACAGTAATCTGAATTTATAAAACTAGCACTGATTAGCAGCAGAATAATATCTGCGCTATTTATTTCACTGTCTATTACTTTATCAAACTCTTGACCTGGCAGAAGTTTTCTATCATGCCAGGTAACAACACCTTCGCGTCTTAAAAACCCGAGATGCTCATCTAATTTCTTTCGCAGACCCTCATCAGCGTGACTGTAGGAACAGAAGATTTTTACTGCGGTCATAAGTAAAGTTTCAAGACTGTGTAGTTTACAAACATAACCACTAAACTCACAAAAAAGCCCCGCCAGCTACTTGACGGGGCTTTTTGTTTCTCTCGCGGCTTAGAGGCCGGCGGGTGGGGTGGCCTCGCCGGTGCGCCGCACCCGCCGCGCACGATGAGCCGGGTGTAGCCCTGGAAGCGCAGCCACACCTCGTGCTTGGTGGGCGAGTTCTCGTAGGCCCGGAGCTGGGTGCGCATCTCCTTGATGAGGTTGGCGTTTATCTTCACTGCATCAAACGCTGCTAAACATCCCCTCCGCCGTTTCCCAGGCGCCCCGCCATCGCGCGGGGCCCGGCGCATTTGTGCGCCCAAACGGCAGCGGGCACCTGCTCGCATCGGGCCACCTCTTTCTTTTTTGGGTACTGGGAAACCGACACCGCGGGCCACAAGCCTGGCGTGTCGGCCCAGGTCCGTTTTCATTGGTCCGTGCCGGCACTGCCAGGTGCGGGCCCCAACCGTTTAGTAGCATGAATCTGTTTAATTCTTCTTCCCTTGCCTTATTGGGCGGGGCCGGCAAGGCCGGTTTCCCGGTAGTGCAGGCCGCTTTGCAGGCGGGCCACCGTGTGCGCGTGCTGCTCCGGCACCCGGCGCAGTTCGCGGTGCGGCACGAGCGGCTAACCATCCTCGAAGGCGACGCCCGCGACCCGGTCGCCCTGCGCCAGCTGCTGGCGGGGAGCTCAGCCCTCATCAGCACGCTTGGCAATCCGCGGGGCGAAAGCGTGCCCATCCTGAGCAGCGTCACCGCGCACCTGCTGGCGCTGCTGCCGGAGCTGGGCATCCGCCGCTACATCACCGTGACCAGCCTCTACGACACCGACCAGCCCCAGCCCGACGCGGCCACCCGGCAAGCCGCCGCTTACATGGAGCAGCATTTCCCCGCCTTCATGGCCGACCGGCACCGGGAGCTGGCCCTGTTGGCCAGCAGCCCGCTGGACTGGACCTGCGTGCGGCTGCCGCTCGTTGTGGAAGCGCCCGCCACCGGCATCGTGCAAACCAGCCTCACGCACCGGCCGGGCCCACAAATCGCCGCCGCCGATTTGGCGCAATTTCTTCTCGGGCAGCTTTCCAGCGACAAGTTCCTGCGTCAGTGTCCTTTCGTAGCGAATTAGGAGCAGGGGCTAATACCAGCCAACAGAAAGCCCCGCCAGCTACTGGCGGGGCTTTCTGTTTATGCGGCTCAGGCAGGCGGCTGCCCCGCGTTAGGCGGGTTCCCCTATCCGTCGAACCGCTGAATGGCTTCGGGCGTGACGGGCGCGAAGAAGTTGACCAGGTTGCCGTCAGGGTCGCGGAACAGGAAGGAGCGGTTGCCCCAGGGCATGGTGGTGGGGCCTTGCACAATGGCGTCGCGGAGCTGCTCGGCCAGCTTCTGGTATTCGGCATCCACGTCCGCCACGCGGAATTCAAGAATAGCCGATTGGTTGCTGGCAGGCCGGGCCCCCTGGCCGCCCTCAAACTGCAGCGTGCGCGTGCTGCCAATGGCCAGCGTGGCCGTGGGCGTGCGCAGCTCGGCAAAATCGGGGGTGTAGCGGGTGGCGGGCAGGCCGGTCACCTGCTCGTAAAACGGCAGAAGGCGGTCGATGTCGGCGGTGATGACGCGAACAGAAGCGAAATTCATCGGAAAAGGGTTAAAAAATGGGGGTTGGAATTGATGCCCCAAAGCACACGCCCCCCACTGACAGCCCTATGGCAGTCCGTTTTTCGCCCCGAAAAAAAAATTATACCGCCGCCGGCCGGGGCAGGCGGGCCACGTACTCGGTGAGGGTGAGGTGCTGCGGCCGCGTGAACGGGCTGGTAGTGGCCGTGAGCTGCTCAATGCGCGTCAGGCGGAAGTCGCGGTAGTCCTGCCGCAGGTGGCACCACCCCACCAGGTGCCAGGAAAAATTGTAGAAGGCCAGCCCAATGGGCTCGACCCGGCGCTGGCTGGCGCTGCCGCTTTTGTCGCGGTACTCCAGCTCCACGATGTGCCGGCTGGCAATGGCCGCCTGCAGGGGGGCCAGGTAGTCGGCCGGCCCCGGCGCGTACTCGGGCACGTGCAGCTCGATGCGGCTGGCAAACTGCTCCAGTCGGTCTTTTTCCGGCGTGCGGAGCACCGCTTTCACTTTACGCAGCGCCGAGGCGTAATGGGCCTGCACGGTGGTATCGGCCAGGGTGGCGGCAATGGCTTCCAGCAGCACCAGGGCATTGGCCTCTTCCGGCGTGAAGGACACCGGCGGCAGGAAATAGCCCTGCACTAGGCAGTAGCCCCGGTTCGGCTCGAAGCTGATGGGGATGCCCTGCTCGCCCAGCGCCCGAATGTCGCGGTAAACCGTGCGCACGCTGATGCCAAAGTTCTCGGCCAGCTGCTCAGCCGAAACGTGCCTTTTCGTTTGCAGCAGGGTGGTGATGCCAAACAGGCGGTCGATGCGATTCATGAAACAGGCGTAATCATTGAGGGCGGGTGCGCTGTGCAAATTAAGCCGCTTCCGAGGCGCTAAAAAGCGTCTGAAGCGGCTTATGATTTGGCCACATCCCGTCCCTACAAAAAAGCCCCGCCAGCTATTGGCGGGGCTTTTTCTCCGGCGGCATAAAACAGTTTGAGAGTTTAAAAAAATGTCATTGGGGTGTTTAAAAGAACGTCATGCTGAGCGCAGCCGAAGCATCTCTATCACGCAACGCAATCAATTACTTGCGCGGTAGAGATGCTTCGACTGCACTCAGCATGACGTTTCGGGGGAGTGTTTCAGCAAAACCCAAAGGCCTCTTCGTGGCCACAAGTGGTCAGGCCCCCGGGAAATAAGCCGCCTTCAGGTACTCCCGCAGCGACGTGGGCTTGCGGCCCAGCAGGCGCGCCACGGTATCGTCGGTGCCGGCCAGCATGCCGTGCTTGGCGGCGTCGCCCCACTGGGCAAAGAAGGTAGCCACGAAATCGGGGAAGCCGGCGGCTACCGTCTGCGCGATATAGGGCGCCGGCTCGCTGCTGCGGTACACGATGGGCCGGCCCGCCAGCGCGGAGAGCTCCCGGGCCACGTCGTGAAATGAATAGGCTTCGCTCCCGGTCAGGGTATATTCCTGGTTGTCGTGCCCCTCGCTGGTGAGCAGGGCGGCCGTGGCGGCGGCCAGCTCGGTGCGCTGGATGAAGGCTATTTTGCCTTCGCCCGCCGGGAAACGGATTTCCGCGGCCGGCGCCCCACTCCCAATCAGGTAGCCCAGGCCTTCGAAGTAGTAGCCGTTGCGGAGAATGGTGTACACCAGCCCCGACGCTTTGAGGTAGGCTTCGGTGGCCAGGTCGCTTTCCGTCACCTGCGGCAGCACAAAATCGGAGCTGCGCTGGATGCTGGTGTAGAACAGGTGCTTCACCCCGGCTTCCTTGGCGGCGTCGATGACGTTGCGGTGCTGCTGCACCCGGTCGGTAAACGCCACGGCCGATACCAGCAGCACCTTCTCGATGCCCTGGAAGGCCCGCACCAGCGTGGGGTAATCGAAGTAGTCACCTTGCCGCACGTCGACGCCCCGCTGCACGAGGTCGGCGGCTTTGCTCACATCGCGCACTAAGGCGGCAATTTCCGTGGCCGGGGTGGTCTTAAGCAAGCATTCGATGGTTTCGTGGCCCAGGCCACCGGTGGCTCCAGTTACTAATATCATGATGGGGTTAGGAGTAAAAGCGTGTATATTTGCTTGCAAATTGCAAGTGCAAATGTATAATACATTACTTGCAAAAAGCAAGTGGAATAATTTTCTTGTTATGAAAGAGCTAAAACAGCGCTCTACCTGCCCGGTCAGCACCTCGCTCGACTTGCTGGGCGACAAATGGACCCTGCTCATTCTCCGCGACATCGTATTTGCAGGGAAGTCAACCTATGGGCAATTCCTGCAGTCGGCCGAGAAAATAGCCACCAACGTGCTGGCCGACCGCCTGGCCGTGCTGGAGGCGCAAGGCATCTTGACCAAGGCCGTGGCCGCCGATAAGAAATCGAAATTCACCTACCGCCTCACGGAAAAAGGGCTGGACACCGTTCCCATCATTGTGGAGCTATTACTGTGGGGAGCCAAGCACGGCCCGACCGTGGTGGCCCCTGGCTTATTGGAAGAGTTGCGGGCGGGGAAAGACGCGGCCGTGGCGAAGTACCAGCAGCTCGCCCGCGAGCAGGCCCTCACGTAACAAGCGGCGCGCCTCCTCACGCCGCCAACAAAAAGCCCCGCCAGTAGCTGGCGGGGCTTTTTGTTTCTTGATTAGCGGCTTAGGCGGGTTGCTTAGCTTCAGTATTGCCTAAGGAGCGGCTTCTGCCGAAGGCAATGCGCTTGTTCTGGGGCTGGATGCGCAGGCACCTCTCCATGCCGGCACAGGTGTTCACTGCGTAGCGGAGTATGAGCAAGCTCACGCGGTGTTATTCAACAAACAGCCGCGCCCTGGCTGCCTCACACTGCACCGAGTAGACGCCAGCCGACAGGCCCGCCAGGGGCAGCACCACGGCGGTGGCGCGCGGCTGCACCAGCATTTGCCCCACGGTTCGGCCTACGGCGTCGACTATTAAAAGCTGCCGTTCGTGGGAAGCGGCAGGCATGGTCAGCGTGACGGCCTCCCGGGCCGGGTTGGGATATAGGCCCAGCGCCATCAGCCGGGGCGTGGCCGAAGCCAACGGCGCCGACACCGTAAACGACCCCGCCGAAGTGGCCGCGCCGCTGGGCGTGGTCACCGTTATAGCCCCCGAAACGGCGCCGGGCGGTACCACCACCGTGAGCCGGGACGCCGAAACGGACGTGACCTGGGCCGCGGCGCTGCCATTAAACTGCACCGCCGTGGCACCCGCCAGATAGCTGCCTGTAAGCGTGACGACGGCGCCCACCGGGCCGCTGGCCGGGCTTACGCTGCGGAGGACGGGGGGCGGCACCGGACTCCGGTTGAGCAACACCCCCACCGCTTCGCCGTTGTCGTTGGCCGTCACCACATCGGGCTGGCCGTCGCCGTTCACATCGGCCACGGCAACGCCCACGGGGAAATTTCCGGCGATGTACTGCGTGGGGTAAGAAAAAGTATTGGGCGCCTGCCAAAGCAGCACATGGACTTGATAGCCGTGGTGCACCGCTACAATGTCGAGGTGGCCGTCGCCGTTGAAATCGGCCGCTCCCACGTCGAAACTACTCCCATCGTTATAGTACTGCTGCAGCAAGTAGCCGCCACCGGCCTGCGCGTACAACACGCTGACGCTGTAGTTGCCGGTTGCGTCGTGAGACAGCAGCAAGTCGGTTCGCCCGTCGCCGTTCAGGTCGCCCAGCGCCACGGAGGTAGGGCTCGTGCCGACCGGGTATTTCGTCACCGGGCCCAGGGTGCCATTGGCCTGCCCCAGCAGCACTGCGGCCGAATTGCCGGCAAAATCGGACGTGACCACATCCAGGCGGCCGTCGCCGTTCAGGTCGCTCAGCACCAGGCCCAGCGGACTGCTGCCCACACCCGTAGAATAGTGTATTGCCGACGCAAACGCGCCCCCGGCCAGCCCGGGCAGCACCACGACGTCGCTGATGGTGGCCACAACCAAGTCGAGCCACCCGTCGCCGTTGACGTCGCCCAGCGCCAGGTTCCGCGGACCACTGACCACACCCTGCGAATACAGTGCCACCGGGGCAAACCCTCCCCCGGCCTGGCTTAACAGCACTCCAACGGCATTCGCGTAATCGGCAGCGGTGAAAATATCGAGCCGCCCGTCGCCGTTCACGTCGGCCAGCGCCACGTCGCAGGTGCCGTTGCCGCTGGGCAGCGGCATGCTCGAGGTAAAGCCCCCTCCGCCCTGCCCCAGCAGCACTGTCACCGTACCGGAGTACTTGTTCGCTGTCACGATGTCCATTTGGCCGTCGTTGTCAACATCGCCCACCGCCACCGCCTTCACAAATCCCGCACCCGAGGAATAGTTTGCTACGCGGGAAAAGAGCGGCCCCTGAGCTGCCACCGTTCGGGGTGCCAGTAGTCCGGCCAGCGCCAGCAGAAAGCAGTTGGTAACAGTAAAAAATGTCTTCATGCGGAAAGGGATGAGGAAGCGAAGTATTTCCAGCGGGGCAACTGTCGGCCAATGTAAGACTCTTCAGCTGCGCTGACAAACAAATGCTTATCAACTCGCTTCGCTTACTTAACTGGCGTGAAGCCAATCTACAACCAGGCTTCATTCGAGAGGTATATCCGGCGCTTTACCCGCACTACTCTGCCCAAAATGGTTTCGTAAAAAAGCCCAGTTATTACCTGGGTAGCCTTGCCAGAGCAGAGCAGCAGCTATTGCCTGCAGCCCCACAATAAAAAACCGTTATGGCCGTAAGGACAAGAGCTAGCGGGCGTCTGGCCTGGCAAGTACCCCGGATGCTCTTATCATTTTGCGCCATGCCTCGTTCGCTCCATCCCTTGTTGCTTGTCGTTGGGCTGGCCGCCTGCTCCAAAGCCCCAGACACCGGCGAAATTTTGCCTGTGCCTATGCCGGAACCAGCCCTCTATCGCGTCACATTTGAGGCCACCTGGAGCGCGGGTACCCACGCCAACTTCCCGGCTGGCGCGCACTTTTCAAACGTCATCGGCGCCTCGCACGCAGCCGATGGGCTGCTGTTTCGGCCCGGTCAGGCGGCCAGTCTCGGTATCAAGGACATGGCCGAGCGGGGCAACAACACCGCCCTGCGCGCCGAAATTGCGGCGCTGCAACGTAGCGGGGTCGCTTTCCGCTTGCTGGAAGCTCCCTACTTCTACTCGCCCGGCATGGTGGCCGACACCATTCGCCTCGACGCCGCCCATCCCCGCCTGAGTCTGGTCACAATGATTGCGCCGAGCCCCGACTGGTTTGTGGCGCTCGAAGCCGAAAACCTGCTCGACGCCAAGGGCCAATGGGTAGCGCAGCGCCGGGTTCCCGCCCGCGCCTACGACGCCGGCACCGACAGCGGCCCTACCTTCACCGCCCCCGACCAGCCCACCCTGCCGGCCGGCGTGGTAGCCCCGCTGCAATTGCCTCCCGCCCAGGGCACCGCACCCGACGGCCCACCGCTGGGCACTTGGCTGCTGGAGCGCATTAAATAATAAGTTGGCCGCGGCTTCTAAAGCAGGCAACGCGGCCCGGCCTCGTGCTTCACGGCGCCTTCACCCCCGGGCGCGGTATTTGGCCCCGCGAGCTACTTGGTCGCAAACCGGCTTTTTTCCAGTAAGCCCCGCCTCTGCGTCGTTGGGTGCGCGAGCGCCGCCGTACCGATTTGAAGCCCCTGCGCTACAGATTTGCTACAAAAGAGGCGCCTACCTTCGCCGCGCCCGGCCGTATGACGCCGGTTGGGCTTTCACCAAATCTTTCTGTGGCATGCGCTTTTGTGTTGAGTTGTTGAATCGGCGGGCTGGCGGGCTGCTGGTCGTGTTGTTTTTGCTGCTGCCGCTGGCGGGCCGGGCGCAGTCGCTCACGGTCATTCTGCGCGATTCGCTGAGCCAGGCGCCCGTGATTGGGGGCAGCGTGAGCGTGCCGGGCACGGGCGTGGGCGCCGCCACCGACGTGCGCGGCGAGGCCGTGCTTACCCCCGCTCCGGCCGCCGGCACCCGCCTGCGCGTGGAGGCGCTGGGCTACCGCACGCGGCTGGTGGCCGCCCCGGCCGCAGGCACCCCGCTCACCCTGCAGCTGGCCGCCAGCGCCCAGGCCATTGAGGAAGAAGTGCTGGTGACGGCCACCCGCACCAATTCGCGCCTCGAAGACCTGCCCACCCGCGTGGAGGTGATTGGCGAGGAGGAGCTGACCGAGGAAAACGGCATCAAGCCCGGCAACATCGCCTCGCTGCTCGGCGACCTGGCCGGCACACAGATTCAGCCCACCTCCCCCACCACCGGCAACGCCGACCTGCGCATTCAGGGCCTGCCGGGGCGCTACTCCCAGATTCTGCGCGACGGCCTGCCGCTGCTCGGCGGCTACTCGGGCTCGTTCGGCATCCTGCAGATTCCGCCGCTCGACCTGCGCCAGATTGAGCTCATCAAGGGCTCCAGCTCTACGCTGTATGGCGGCGGTGCCATTGCGGGCCTGGTGAACCTGGTGAGCAAGGCGCCCGTGCTGGGAACCCCGCAGCTCACCTTCACGGCCAACCAATCGACGCTGAAGGAAAGCAACCTCAACGGCTTCGCCAGCGGGCGCAACCAGCGAGTGGGCTACACGCTGTTTGCGGGCGGCACCCGCCAGCAAAGCACCGACGTGGACGGCGACGGCTTCGTGGACGTGCCCCAGCTGCGCAACTTCATGGTGCACCCGCGCCTGTTCTATTACCCCAAAAACGGCCAGCTGGCCCTTGGCTATACCGGCACCGTGGAAAACCGCCAGGGTGGCGACGTGGCCGTGGTGCAGGACCAAATCAGCACCGGCGTGCCCAAGTTTTTCGTCACCAACCGCACCCAGCGGCACTCCGCCGACCTCATTTACACCCAGGACAGCCTGGCCGGCGGCAGCCTCACGGTGAAGGGCACGGCCAGCTGGTTTCGGCGCGGCGTGAGCACCAACACGGTGGACTACGCCGCGCGGCAGCTGAGTTATTACTCCGAAGTGAGCTACCTGCACCGCTACGGCCACCACACGCTGGTGGGCGGCCTCAACGTGCTGGGCGAGGACTTCCAGCCCCTGCCGGCCGCGAGCCGCACGTCCCTGCTCAACGACTACACCTATGCCACGGTGGGTGGCTTTGTGCAAGACGACTGGCAGCTCACGCCCACCCTGAGCGTGCAGGGCGGCCTGCGCCTCGACCATCACAACATCTACGGCAACTTCCTATTGCCCCGCGCCGCCGTGCTGTTCAAGGCCAGCGCCGATTTCACGCTGCGCCTGAACGGCGGCTACGGCTACCGTGTGCCGGTACCCTATGTGAACGAGCTGGACGAGCGGGAAATGCCCCTGGTGCAGCCCCTGCGCGGCCTCAGCGCCGAGCGCAGCCAAGGCCTAAACGGCGACGTGAACTACCTGCACCGCTTTGCCTCCGGCCTCAGCCTGAACCTGAACCAGGGCTTTTTCTACACCCGCCTGCAAGACCCGCTGGTGCTGAGCCAGCCGGTAATAGATTACACCAACCCGTTGCAGTACACCGAGCCCCTGACCTGGTACAACGCCTCCGCGCCCACCGTGAGCCAGGGCCTGGAAAGCTACGCCCGCCTGCGCTACGACGAAACCGAAATCTACTTCGGCTACCTCTACACCTACGCCCGCCGCCAATACGACGCCGCGAACCCCAACGTGCCCCTGGCCGCCCGCCACAAGCTCTCCACCGTGGCCACCGAGGAACTGGGTGAGCACCTGGCCCTGGGCATCGAGGCCAGCTACACCGGCCGCCAGTACCTCGACGACGGCTCCACCCGCCCCGGCTATCCCATTCTGGCGGCCCTGGTGCGCTACACCACCGGCCCCTGGACCTTCATCCTTAACGGCGAAAACCTGCTCGACTACCGCCAGACCCGCCGCGAGGCCGTGGCCTTCGGCAACCGCGCCAATCCCGTTTTCCCCGAGCTCTGGGCGCCGGTGGAAGGCCGCGTGTTCAACCTATCGGTGAACTGGAAACTGGTGCGGCAATAGAGCGGCTACGCAAGGCTGTCGGTGGCTTGGCGCGGGCTTTAGTCGAAGGCGATGGATTTCGAGACGGCCTGCCAGGTATCAAACTGCTGGCCGAGCGAGGTCAGTTTGGCTTGCGCCCGCTCGTAGGCATCGGCCCCGAGCAGCAGGTGCAACGGCGGATTTTTTTCACGGGCCAGGCGAATGATGGCGGCCGCGGCTTTGGCCGGGTCGCCAGCCTGGGCGCCGTTTAGGGTGAGGTAGCGGGCGTGGGAGGCGCGCACGGCTTCGTATTCGGCAATGGGCTGGCGGGCCATCACCAAGGATTCGGGCGCAAGGAAATTGGTGCGGAGCGCGCCGGGCTCCACCACCGTCACTTTTAGGCCGAAATCGGCCACGTCCTGGGCCAGCACCTCCGTGAAGGCACTCATCGCTGCCTTCGTCGCGGCATAAATAGCCCAGCCCGTAGCGCCCGCCATGGCAGCAATGGAGGAAATGTTAATGATGTGTCCGCTGCCCTGCGCCCGCAGGTGAGGCAAGGCCTTCCGAATAACGTTCAGCGCTCCAAACACGTTGGTTTCGAAGCTGTGGCGGGTTTCGGCATCGCTCATTTCCTCGATGCTGCCGCCCATGCCGTAGCCGGCGTTGTTCACCACCACATCGAGGCGGCCGAAGGTGGAAATGGTGGCGTCAATGGCCTGCGCCACGCTGGCCTCGCTGGGCAGGTCGACGGCCAGCGGCAGGAAGGATTCGGTGGGCTCGGAAATGGCAGCGGTGAGGCTGGCCAGGTGGCGCGAGGTGGCCGCCACGCGGTGCCCGGCGGCCAGCAGCTGGGTGGCCAGGCCCAGGCCCAGGCCCTGCGAGGCGCCGGTGATAAACCAGGTTTGAGGAGAATTCATAAACTGTGCGGTTAGTACAGCACAAAGGTTGGGCAAGCCACGGCCCGCCCGTTTGCCCCATTCAAACCAATGCTTACGAAAATCAAACAGCCCGCGCGGCGGTGGGCGTGTGGCCGGTGTGCTTCTTGAAAAAGTTGTTGAAATGCGCCGGCTCCTCAAATCTCAGGCTGTAGCCAATGAGGCCCACCGGCCAGTCGGTGTGCTTGAGCAGGGCCTGGGCTTCCTGCACCAGGCGCTCGGCCAGGAGCTGGGTGGTGGTTTTGCCGGTTACTTCCTTGAGGGCGCGGTTGAGGTGGTTGGTGTGCACGGCCAGCTGCGTAGCGAAGTCCTGCGCGGTGCGCAGCTTCACTTGCTGCCCTTTCACTTCGATGGGAAACTGCCGGGCCAGAAGCTCAGTGAAGAGCGAGGCAATGCGCGTAGCAGCCGTGCTGCCGCGGTAGAGCGTGGTGGCCGGCTGCAGCTTCTGGGCGCTGTGAATCAGCTCCAGCACGTAGGCCCGCAGCAGGTCATACTTAAAGGCATAGTCCGAACCAAGCTCGTCGAACATCTTTTGGTAGAGCTGGCGCACATTGGCCTGCTGGGCTTCATTGAGCAGGTAAATGGCTTGGCCATTGGGCTGAAACACGGGGAACTCAGCGAGCCGGATGCTGGTGTGCTGCTGCAGGAAATGCTCGGTGAAGATGCAGAAAAAGCCGCTTTGCTGCGCGTCAAACGGCTCCCAGTGGTAGGGCACCTGCGGGTTAGAGAAGAAGAGTGCATTGCCTTCCACGCGCACACTTTTATCGGCGTAGTGGTAGGTGCTTTGGCCCACCACGAAGGTGATTTTATAAAAATCCTTGCGGCTATACGGCAGGCTCCTAGCGGCCGGCCCCACAAAGTCGTCGAGCCGGAACACGTTGAAATGGCCGAGGTCCTGGCGCAGGTTGTCGGGCAGCCAGTTGACCTTGACGCGGTAAAAGTCTTCGAGGGTGTGATGCTGGGGCATAGGCCGAAGCTACGCAAATCAAACGACCAAATTTCACCAGGCAAGGCTTCGAGCGCAGGGCAATGCGTGTGATGGCAGTGCCATTTAATTGCAGTAATGAAAAATGCCGGGCGGCGATGAAATGAGCACGTTGGCTCCCCTAGCAGCCAAATCGGAGCTGCTTCTATTTTTGCCCATCCACACCCTTCCCCGTTCCGCTATGAGCGACTTAATTCAATTCGTTGCCAACTACGACGACCTTTCCACCGACAAAGGATTCCAGTTCAAGTTCCACTGCGACAAGTGCTACAACGGCTACATGTCGCGCTTCCAGCCCAACGCCATTGGCATTGCCGGCAGCCTGCTGCAAGCGGCGGGCAGCTTGTTTGGCGGGCTAGGCGGGGCCGAAAATGCGGCCTACCACATCCAGCGCGCCGTGGGCGGCAAGGCCCACGACGAGGCCCTGCAAAAGGCCGTGGCCGAGGGCAAGCAGCAGTTCAAGCAGTGCACCCGCTGCGGCCACTGGGTGTGCCCCGATGCCTGCTGGAACCATAGCGCCGGCCTCTGCGAAGACTGCGCCCCCGACGAGCAGGAAGAGCTGCGCGCCCACCAGGCCCAGGCCACGCAAGAACAAATTCGCACCAAAACCCGCGAGCAGGACTACACCCAGCACATCGACTTTCTGAACCGCGGCGCCCTGCTGCAGTGCCCCAACTGCCAGGCCAAGCTCACGGCCGAGCAGAAGTTCTGCGGCAGCTGCGGCACTCCCAACCCCGCCGCCAAGCCGCAGGAGCGCCACTGCACCGGCTGCGGCACCAAGCTGCAGCCCGAGCAAAAGTTCTGCGCCGAGTGCGGCACGAAGAGCTAGAGCGGCTGAAGGCCAATACCTGAGTAAAATTGACCGTCATGCTGAGCGCAGCCGAAGCATCTCTACCGCGAGAGTAAATGATAACTGCTGCACGCGAGATGCTTCGGCTGCGCTCAGCATGATGTTCTTCTTAACATCGAAAACGCCTACATCAGGTAACTACAGAACAGTGCGGCCGGCGGGTGGGCGCTTCTTTGCGTTGTTCAACCTATTTCCCGCCCCATGAAACTCCTCCTAGCGCCGCTGATGGCCTGCCTGGCGGCCTTTTCGCTCCGCTCCCCCGCCCCGCCGAAAGCGCCTGCTGCCCCCAAAGAGTACGTCATTACCCAGTACGGCGCCAGCACCGACAGCACCAAGCTGAATACCCAGGCCATCCAAAAGGTAATCGACAAGGCCAGCGCGGCCGGTGGCGGCACCATCGTCATTCCCAAGGGTGTGTATTTAAGTGGGGCGCTGTTTTTCAAGCCGGGCACCCACCTGCGTCTGCAGGCCGGGGCCAAGCTCAAAGGCTCCGATAACATTGCCGACTACCCGCTGGTGCCCTCGCGCATGGAAGGCCAGAAGCTCGACTACTACGCCGCGCTGGTGAATGCCACCAAGGTGAACGGCTTCACCATCAACGGCCCCGGTACCATCGATGGCAACGGGCTGAATTTCTGGAAGCGGTTCTGGTTCTACCGCGACTCGATGTCGAAGCTGGGCAAGTATGCCACCAATCTAGAGGTGCACCGCCCCCGCCTGGTCTTCATCTGGGGCTCCGACAACGTGGCCATCAAGAACGTGAAGCTGCACAACTCGGGCTTCTGGACCACCCACCTCTACCAGTCCAACAACGTCCTCATCGAGGGCTGCGACATCCGCTCGCCCTTCCGCCCGGTGAAGGCGCCCAGCACCGACGCCATCGACATCGACGTGTGCCGCAAGGTCACCGTCCGCAACTGCTACATTTCCGTCAACGACGATGGCATCGCCATCAAGGGCGGCAAAGGCCCCACGGCCCAGAAGCTGCCTGAAAACGGCCCCATCGAAGACGTGCTGATTGAGAACTGCACTTTCGGCGAAGTGCACGCGGCCCTCACCTGCGGCAGCGAGTGCATCCACGCCAACCGCATCACCATGCGCAACTGCAAAATGGACAACGAGCGGCCCGTGCTACTCTTCAAGATGCGCCCCGACACCTACCAGGTCTACGAAAACATCACCGTTGACGGCATCACCGGCAAGTGCGGCACCATCGTCACGCTTTCGCCCTGGACGCAGTTTTTCAACATGGCCGGCAGCACCGAAAAGCCTTTTGGCACCATCCGCAACATCACCGTGTCGAACGTAAAGGTGAAATGCAAGCAGTTCGCCGTGCTCAACGGCAACCCCACCGACAAAGTGAGCAACATCACCTTCAAAAACGTGGACGCCACCGCCGACCAGGCCGCTTTCCCAAATAAGTACCCGGACATCAAATTCCAAAACGTCACCCTCAACGGCACCCCCCTCACCGCTGCCACCCAAACCGCCCCAGCCGCTACGCCCCTGAAGCCGGATTGAGCTCATGGGCAGATGACCATTCGAACGTCATGCTGAGCGCAGCCGAAGCATCTCTACTGCGCCATCTGTCATCTGAGCATTCTGCGGCTCGAGCAGAGACGAAGGACCTTATCAAGTAAGAACGACTGTCGTTCAGTGGTGATAAGATGCTTCCTTCGTCAGGATGACAAACGGCGCGATAGAGATGCTTCGGCTGCGCTCAGCATGACGGCCCTTTTCGCCAACAAAAAAGCCTCGCCAGTATATGGCGAGGCTTTTTTGCTCAAAATGGCATCTACTTAGCGGCGGCCGTGGCCATCGTAGCGGTGCTGGGCTTCCCAGCGGGCGCGTTCGGCGGCGCGCTGCTGCTCGGCGCGGCGCTGGGCTTCGAGGCGGGCGCGCTCGGCGGCGAGGCGTTGCTGTTCCCGTTGGGCGGCTTCGCGGCGGGCCCGCTCAATGGCCCGTTCGCGCTCAATGCGGGCCAGTTCGCGGCGGTCTTTGATGGGAGGATAAGTGGCGGCCGTGGCCGAAGAAGCAGTGGCAGCAAACAGGCCGAGGGCGGCGACGAACGAAAAAAGCTTGGTTTTCATGGCAGTGGTTTTTTAAAGGGTGATGCGCTGTGATGAGTGTTTAAGCGCTTGTCTATCCCTTTGCAACGCCTGTGCCACGAGCCAGGGGCATAGGCTGCTCTCCGGCGTTTCACCGCCGAACCGGCCCGGATTATCGGCTGGCCTGGATGTTTCCCCTACCAAATCCGGTCGGCATGCGAAGACGCGCCAGCAAGAAAACCGCTGCGCGCAGCCCGCCGGGCTACTTTTTCAGCGGGTCGTGGCCCCAGTTCATCAGCGAATAGCGCCAGGCAGAGGTTTCCACGTCCTTTTGGTGGTGCGGGCCCTGAGCCGAGTGGCGCGCCACGTAGCTGTGCACCTTGTGCATGTGGGCCTCGTCGTCGGGCGTGAGGTCGGCCTTTTTCTTGTGCAGTATTTCGACGATGCGCTCGCCGGAGTGGTGGCCGATGCTCTGGCCGTCGCCGCTGTCCTGGCCCACCGACTTGGATTCGTCGGTTTTGAGCCATTTCTCCAGCTCGCTGGCGGTCATGTTCACGTCTTGTTTGAAGGCCGCGTAAACGTCGGCGGGTTCGGAGTGCTTGGCAGTGGCCATAATGCTGAAACGGTTTGAAATGTGGAAGGCTTACCGTTGAGCATACTGTACTGCGCGCCAGGGGGTTGCCGGCGGCTTGGGGTGGGCCATAAAAAAGCCCCGTCAGTAGCTGACGGGGCTTCTTGGGGCTCCAACGCACGGGGCGCTGGTGCTAGTTACCGTCATGCGCCATGGGCGGGCAGCGCGGAAGCCCCTCCTCAAGGCAGGTGATGTTGGCCCGCGCGCTGCCTGCCGCATCGGTGGGCGGGTTGGTTTGCGAATAGCCGATGTGGAGCACCTGCCCTTCGGCTTGATGCGGCTGATAAGCCGCCCACAGGGGCCCGGTGGGGTGCAGGCGGGTGCCGTCGGCCAGTTCCAGGGTGGTGTGTTCGGTGGCACACACGGCCGTCATGCCGTAGCACAGGCGCACGGTGGCGTAGGTGCCGCAGGGCGCTTCGGGCGCTATGTCGGTTTTGGCGGTGCAGCCGGTCAGGAGGCCTGCCGCGGCCAGCACGGCCACCGGAAAAAGGGGAAAAAGGCGCATATGGCAACGAAATGAAAGGTAAAACCTGCGGAGCAACAGCCCCTGTCGCAGCCCTGACCGGCAAGACAGCAGCGGGGTTGCGCGGGACTCCGCGCGTGGGCCTACTTTTGCCGGCGTACCTCACCTTGCTGCCGATGGCCACCGTCAAACCCATCCTTCGCATTTTCGACTACGACAAAGCCCGGACGTTTTACCTCGACTGGCTGGGCTTTCACCTCGACTGGGAGCACCGGCCCGCCGACAGCCCAGCCTACCTGCAAATCAGCCGCGGCGACGTGACGCTGCACCTCTCCGAGCACCACGGCGACTGCTCGCCGGGCGCCCGGGTGTTCATCGACGACTTTGAGCACCTCGCCGCATTCCATCAGCAGCTCCTGGCCCAGGACTATAAATACAACCGGCCGGGCCTCGACACCCCCTTTTACGACCCCACGGCCCTGGAAATGACCGTGACCGACCCCTTCGGCAACCGCCTCACGTTTGTGGAGCGGCGGTAGCGCACGGCCCGTATACAACGCAGCCGGCGCGGACATCCCGCACTTTCGCCTGTCGCCCCCGCCGCCCAGCAGCAGCTGTAGCCCGCGCGCCCGGGCGGGTCGTTTCGCCCCCTGGCACCATTGGGGTGCGCAGCGCGCCCGGCGTGGGTAGCCTTTTCACGGTGCGGCTGCCCACAGGCGCCTGAACCCGGCCGGGCGGTCTCGCGTAGGCCACAGCTATGCCCAAACTTACCAGCGTGTTGCTGGTCGACGACGACCCAACGAATAATTTCCTCAACGAGCGCCTGCTCAAGCGCCTCGACGTGGCCGAAAACATCGTAGTAGCGGCCAATGGCCAGGATGCGCTGGCCGTGCTGCAGCAGGCCAGCCAGGGCGCGCAGCCCAGCTACCCGTCCCTGATTCTGCTCGATATTCAAATGCCCATCATGAACGGCATCGAGTTTTTGCAGGCGTTTCAGCATCTCTCGCCGGCCCAGCGGCACGCCACCACCGTGGTGGTGCTCACCACTTCCATGGATGCGCGCGACCTCAACCGCCTCGACGGCCTGCCGGCTGCCGGCTGCATCAACAAGCCCCTCACCGCCGAGAAGGTGGACACTCTGCTCCAGCTGCACTACCAGCGCCAGCGCCCCTGCTGAGGGATGGCGTCATGCCGCGCGCAGTCGTCGCGCTTCTGTTGCGCCTTTGTCATCCTGAGCATCCTGCTTTACGCGGAATGCTCAGGATGACAAAGGCGTTTTTTATTGCCCCGCTTAAGGGTTCATCAGCTGCCCGATGAACAAGATAGCGCCCGACGATTTTTCGCGGATAAGAAACAGGAAGGGCCGGTTGAGCATCGTGGGCGAGGGCACCGACGTGGTAACCGCGCCCACCGACGTGACGGCGGCCGCCTCGGTGCCTTCCTCGTTCACTTCCAGGTAGGTCTTGTGCTTCACCTCGCTGATGAATAAGGTGCTGGGGCCGCCGTCGAGCATGCGGCTGAAGTTGGCCTGGGGCGTAAACGCCTCGCTCATGCCCAACTGCTTGAGCATGTCGTTCAGCTGGTTTTCGTAGGCAAACTTGAACTTGGGCACGCGCAGCTCCAGGCCGGTCGAGTCGGCCGCCGCCAGCCAGGTGCTGAGTTGGGTGCGGGTGAGGCGGCTGGCCACACTGGCGAGCGTGCTTTGCCCCTGCGGCACCACAAACGTCATGCTGAAGCGGCGGTTGCCGTAGGGCAGGTCGATGACCTGCTGCTGGGCATCCTGGTAGCGGCGGTAGCGGCCGGTGGTCAGGCTCATGAAGTCAGCGTTGACCGAAGTGCCGTTTTCCAGATAAAAGGGGGCCGGGCGGGTGTTTTGGGGGTTGAAGCGGTAGGTCCAGGCGCCCTTGAAATAGAGGGCGTTTATCAGGTACATCACGTCGTTGGCCGTGGTGCTGTTGAGGATGGTGGAAATCTTCCCGCGCGTTTGGGTATTCACCCAATCGTTGATTGTCGTGGTCGTAGCCGGCACGCCAAACGTGACGGGCCGCACCGTGGCGCCGAAATACTGCTGGTTGGCCTGCACAAACGGCGCCTGCAGCCGGTACTGCTGCCCATACCAAATAGAGTTGCCCGTGGTAAAAGTCACCTGTGGGTCGAGCCCGCCCAGCAGCGCAAACAGGCTTTGGTAAGCCTCGTTGATTTCGACATCGGTGAGCGGCTGGAAGCCCAGCGTTTGCTTCATGGCGGCCTTGGTGCTGCCGTCGGCGCCGTTGTAGGCCATGGTGATGGCGGCCGAAATGCTCAGCGGCGAAATGCACATGTTATCGGCCGGGGCGGCCGTGCGCAGCTTGTCGAAAGCCTGAAAAGCGAAGTCGTTGGCGCTGCTCACCGTGCTGCGCTCGGCGCTGGTGAGCGGGCGCGTGGGCTGGGCCACGGGGTCGGGAGCCGCTACATCGTGCTTCTGGCAAGCGGTGAAAAGCAAGGCGCCGGCCAGCAGGCCCAGCAGGGCAGGTTTGGGGGTGAAGGTGACCATAAAGCAGAAAAAAATTAAACGGTGTGCAGAACAGGTAATGCCCGTACGCCTGACCGGCGGTGGGGCCAGCCGGTTGCACTGGGCCCCTGCCTATGCAGCTAAACGCTTGTTTCTGCCTCTTTTACCCGTGTTGAAGCCCAAACCAGCCTCTAATAATGAAGCGTCTAAAAAAAGTTTTCGCGGGCGTGTAACGTTCGCCGACATCGGCGGTATCCACATTCGAAAGCTCCCCAGGCAACCCGCCGCACCATCGGCGCATCTTTAGGACAACGGTTACGATTTGATACTCTCGCCTCCCGCTACCCTGGCTTTTTCCGTCAATCTGACTCCCTCCACCTCAGCCCCCACGCGCTTCTCCTACCACGAAGCTTCTTATTGAAGATTTTTAAGTAAAATTTTCACGCTGATAATCAACCACTAACGGACATAACAATATGAAAACAGTAATTTAATTGAAACAGTACCTTGCTTTACAAAGTACCTACCATACATTTGTACTGTTCGTCGCACAGTACTATAAGCCGCCCCTCTTCTCCTCCTACCTGCCCCACCTTTTTCTGCAAAATTTTCATCCTCACCTTTTTTCTGTAAGTACCATGAAACGTTCCTTCTCCCTCCGCCCCGCCCAGCAACTGACTGGCGCCACCACCTCCACTTCGGCTCTGCGGGCCTTGCTGCTCGGCGGCCTGGCCGTGCTGGGCACCGCCGGCGCTGCCCTGGCCCAGGATGCCCCCTCGGTGAAAGCCAAGCAGGCCGACGGCCAAGCCCTGTGGCTCACCGTTGAAAACCCCAAGCAGGACCGCATGCGCCTGGATGTGGTGTGCCTGACGCACGATACCTGCCTGATGACCGAAACCAACCGCAAGCCCTCCTACGGCAGCCAGCTGAACTTCCGCGACGTGCCGGCCGGCAAATACGCCGTGATGCTGCGCGTGGGCCGCGAGCACTACCGCTACAACGTGGAGGTGCGCAAAGGCCAGGAAACCACCATCTCGGTGCCCGAACTGACGCCCGCCCAAACCCCGGAAGTGGTGGCCTCGGCCACCCGCTAACCGCTCCAATCCAAGCGGTGGGCTTAGCGACGAGGCCCGCCGCCGCATGTGATTCGGCCCCCGACGACGCAGTGCCTTGCACTGCGCTGCCGGGGGCCGAGTCGTTTTTTACGGCACCTGCTACGCCGCCAGCGCCGGCGCTTTGCGGCTGTACCGCTCTCGGTAGGCCAGCGGCGACACACCCGTGAGGCGCTTGAACAGCGTACGGAAGGCCTTGGTGTCGGAGTAGCCCACCGAGTACATCACCTCGTTCACGTTTTCCTGCGACGATTCGAGGCTCATCTTGGCGGCCTCAATTTTCACGCGCTGGATGTACTCGGCCACGGTGTTGCTGGTGGCTTTCTTGAAGCGGCGCTCAAAATTGCGGCGGCTCAGGCAGCTCACCGCGGCCAGGTCGTCGACCGTCAATTTATCGGCAAAGTGCTGCTCGATGAATTCCTGCGTCTTTTTGATGGGCGCATCGGCGTGGTCTTTCTGGCCCTGGAAGATGACGAAGGGCGACTGGCTGCGGCGCCCGAAATCAATCTGAAACACCTTGGCGCAGCACACGGCCAGGTCGCGGCTCACGTATTTCTCGATGAGGTAGAGCACTAGGTTGAGGTAGGAATAGGCCCCGCCGCTGCTGTAGAGGCCCTGCTCGTCGGTGATGACCTGCTCGGGCACGAGCTGCACGGCCGGATACATGGCCGCAAACTGCTGGGTGGCCAGCCAGTGAGTGGCGCACTTGCGGCCGTCGACCAAGCCCGTGGCCGCCAGGATGAACGCGCCCAGGCACAGGCTGGCCACTTCGGCGCCGGCCGCGTGCTGTTGCCGTATCCAGGGCACAAAGGGCGCGTTGAGGGCCACGGCTTCGGCCAGGTCGCCGTGCGGGGCCGGGATGATGATGAGGTCGGTGCGGAAGTCTTCGGCAATGGTGCGGTGGGCATGCAGCGTGAACAGGCCCTGGTTGAAGGTCTTATCGCGGGTGAGGCCGACCAGCTCAATCTGGAAGGCCGGCGCTTGCCCGGCACCCGCCAGAAAGTCATTCACCTGGCTCAGCACCTTGTGCGGCCCCTCGATGCTGCCTACCACCGCCTCGCCGGCCGGCACCAGAATAGAAACGTGCTTCATAGCCCAAATGTAGGCAGCAGGCTGCCGCATTCCACCCTGTATTTGGGCACAATTACCCCCCTTGCATCCTTATGCTTTGCTAATACCTTTGCTAAACCAGTTAGGCAATCAAATTTTTAGCATTTGCCGCGCCGGTCCCGCATTTTTCACCTCAAAAAAACTTTCGCCATGACGCTCCGCACCACCGCCCGCTTCTATTGGACGCTCACCATCCTCTTCTGCCTCATGATGCTGGCCGATGGCGTGGCCGGCCTGCTGCACGAGCAAAACGGCGTGGCCGCCATGCGGCAGCTCGGCTACCCGGTGTTTATCATGGACATCACGGGGGCGGCCAAAATCCTCGGCGCCCTGGCCCTGCTCCAGAACAAGTACCGCACGCTCAAGGAGTGGGCTTTCGCAGGCTTCGTGTTCGACTTTGCTGGGGCGGCAGCCTCGGTGCTGTTTGCCGGCATGGGTGCGGCGGCCGCCATTCCGGCGCTGGTGATGCTGGCGGTGGTGCTGGGGCTGTATTTCCTCTGGAAGCGCTACCTCATTGGCCGCAGCCTTGCAGCCAGCACGCCGGAAGCAGAAGTAGCGCTTCCTGAGCCGGTTGCGGCCGCGCTGTAATCGGGCCAACTGCCATCCTGTCGCAGCAAGGTCATACCCGGCTGCTCCTCTCTTTTCAATTTCATTCAGAATCCTCCATTTTCAAACCCCAAACCCTCCAACCCCATGGCACTCCTCAGCCCCCACATCGCATTTCCCAACGGCACCTGCCGCGAAGCCCTCTCCTTCTACCAAAGCTGCCTTGGCGGCGAGCTCAAGCTGATGCGCGTGGGCGATTCGGCCATGTGCGACCAAATGCCCGCCGACGCTCAGGACAAGATTATGCACGGCACCCTGACAACCGGCCAATTTGTGCTCATGGCCTGCGACGCCCTGGACCCGCGCAGCCCCTACGCCCCCGGCAACAACATTGCCATGTGCCTGAACTGCAGCAGCGACGAGGAAATCAACACCCTTTACGCGGCGCTGAGCGAGGGCGGCACCGTCGTCGACCCCTTGAACGACATGTTCTGGGGCGGCAAGTTCGGCACGCTCATCGACCGCTTTGGTACGGAGTGGAT
This sequence comes from Hymenobacter properus, assembly GCF_015694735.1. GTDB lineage: Bacteria > Bacteroidota > Bacteroidia > Cytophagales > Hymenobacteraceae > Hymenobacter > Hymenobacter properus. The sequence goes on from NZ_JADQDP010000004.1 coordinate 474,425, forward strand.
GCTCAATTTCGACAAGGCTGCGAGCGTGGCACAGCTCACGTTTGAACGCGCCGAAAACCTATGAGCAAAGTAATAGCCGCCGAATACCTGACGCTGGACGGCGTGATGGAAAGCCCGGCCTGGACGGCGCCCTATTTCAACGACGAGCTGGGCGAGTTTCAGGGCGAGCTCATGGCCTCCTGCGACGCCCTGTTGCTGGGCCGCCTCACCTACGAGGCCTTTGCCGGTGCCTGGCCCCACATGCCCGATGCCCCCGGGGCCGCCCGCATGAACAGCCTGCCCAAATACGTGGCTTCGCGCACGCTGCAAACGGCCGAATGGAACGCCCAAATCATTGAGGGCAATGTGGGCGCCGCCGTGGCCCGCCTCAAACGCGAGCCCGGCCAAAACCTGCTCATCTACGGCAGCGCCCAACTGGTGGAATACCTGCGCCAGCACAGCCTGATTGACGAATACCGCCTCATGGTGTTTCCGGTGGTGCTGGGCAGCGGCAAGCGCCTGTTTGCCGAAGCGCCGACGAACTTCAAGCTAAAATCGTCGCATACTACCAGCACGGGCGTGCTGGTGCTCACCTACCAATCGGCCACTGCCTAAGTTTTTATGGACCTGAAACTAGAACTCATTCCCGTGCCGGTAGCCGACATCGACCGCGCCAAGCAATTCTACACCCAGCAAGTCGGCTTCCGGCTCGACCACGACGTGCGGCCCGGCGGCCCGGTACGGGTGGTGCAGCTCACGCCGCCCGGCTCGGGTTGCTCCATTGTGCTGGCCGAGGGCCTAGCGGGCCTGGCCATGCCAGCGGGCTCGCTGCGCGGCCTGCACCTGGTGGTAGCCGACATCGTGGCCGCCCGCGCCGAACTGGCCGGCCGGGGCGTGCCGATGGGGGCGGTTCAGGACATGGGCGGCATCAAGTTTTCCGCTTTCAAAGACCCCGACGGCAATACCTGGACCTTGCAGGAGATTCCAGGCCGGAAGTAACAGAAAGTCAAGAATACGGTCATGCTGAGCGCAGTCGAAGCATCTCTACCGCACAACTAATCCCAATCGACAGGAATAGTGTTGCGGTAGAGATGCTTCGACTGCGCTCAGCATGACCGTTTATATTTTCAACTAACTAAACTCAAGCCACCGCCGGCAGCGTGAAGCTGAAGGTGCTGCCGCTGCCCAACTCACTTTCCACCCACAGCCGGCCCCCTTGCGTGGCGATGAACTCGCGGGCAATGCTCAGGCCCAGGCCCGAGCCGCCGCGGTAGCCGGTTTTGTCGGGCAGCTGGGCGAAACGCTGGAAGATGCGGTCGTGGTGCTCGGGCGCGATGCCGGGGCCGTGGTCCTGCACGCTCACCCGCACGAAGGCGCCGGCCACTGCCACCCGCACCGTGAGGGCCGCCCCCACCGGCGAGTAGCGGATGGCGTTGGCCAGCAAATTGATGAGCACCCAGGTGGTCTTTTCCACGTCGGCGCGCACCTCGGGCAGGCGCGGGGGCTGATGGAATTCCAGCCGCAGCTGCTTGTCGTGCAGCTGCGGCTGCACGGTGGCGGTGGCGAAACTCACCACATCGGCCAGGTTAGTGGGCTCCACATCAAGCTGAATGCCTGCGCCCGCATCGAGGCGCGACACGTCGAGTAATTCAGCCACCATGCGCTGCAGGCGCTGGGTTTCGTGGCGGATGTAGCCGGTGATGCGCTGGCGCTCGTCGGCGGGCAGGCGCTCGTCTTGCAGCAGTTTGGTATTGAGGTTGATGCTGGAAAGCGGCGTTTTAAGCTCGTGGCTCACGGTGGCCAGGAAGTTCGACTTTACCTGGTCAAGCTTCTTGAAATCGGACACGTTGCGCAGCGTGAGGATGTGGCCCACAAACTCGGTTTTCTCGGTGGCTTCGTTGAAAGACACCAGGTCCTGCACGGCTAACTGATAAAAGGCTTCCTCGCCGCGCTGACTGATATGCAGCAGCGGCGCTTCGGCCACAGCGGCTTCGCGGTTGGGCGCGTCCAGCGGCCGAAGCATGGCCTGGAACAAGTCATTTTCGAGGCGCACGGTGGCGGCGGGGCGGCCCAGCAGCTTTTCGGGGGGCATACCCAGCAGCTCGCACAGCACGGGGTTGGCCAGCAAAATGGTGCGGTTTTCATCGAGCAGCAGCAGACCCTCGTCCAGCGTGTTCACGATGCTGGCGGCGCGGTTGCGCTCCGTGATAAGCTCGGCGGCGGTGGAGGTGCGGTACTCGCGCAGCTGGCCCAGCATGCGGTTGAAGGCCCGGGCCACCTGGCCGAATTCATCGTGGCTTTCCTGCGGGATGCTGGCCGAAAAGTTGCGCTCGGTGGCGTGGTCGAGGGCAGCGGTGAGCTTGCGCAGGGGCTGCACCGCGGCTTCGGGCACACTGCCTACCAAAGCCAGGCCCAACAGCACGGCCAGCGTGGCGAAGAGCAGCAGGTTGCGGTTGGCCTGGTCGGCGCGCAGGTTGGCGGCTTCGGTTTTGCGGTTCAGGGCATCGGTATTCAGCGCCATCATCTGATAGGTGAGGCCACCCAACTGGTACGGTTCAGCCTCGATGCCCAACGGGCTGGCCTGCCCTGCCTTGGTGGCGCCCTGCGCCTGCTGCTGGTGCTGCTGCAGCTGCTGCGTCAGGCGCTGCAAGTCGCTCACCACCTGCTGCTCGCCGGGTTCGGTCACGTTGCGGGATTCCTCTTGCAGAGCCGCTACGAAGGCCGCCGTGCCGGCCGTGTCGGCCAGCGGCTTTCGGGCCAGCTGGTCGAGGCTTTTGAGCATGCGCTGGCCCAGCTCTATCGAGTAGAGGTTGGCCTTGAGTACATCGCGCGAGCTGCGGTCGAGCTGGCGCAACGAGTAGTACGCGTAGCCCCCGATGCTGAGCACCAGCAGCAGCATGGCCAAGAAACCGGTGGTGATTTTGGTTTTGAGGTTCATGGAGTTGAACGGTCTAGAAGGGCGTCATGCCGAGCGCAGCCGAGGCATCTCGCGTGCGGCAGTAATTAAAATCGTTGGGCCGATTGGATGCGTTGCGCACGCGAGATGCCTCGGCTGCGCTCGGCATGACGTTCTGATTTTATTCATCGCGGCTCAATACGTCACCAAATACACGTCCACGTCCCGCCCATCATCGGCCACGGCGCGGAGCAAATCCGCCGTCACGCCGCGGCGGCTTAGCTGCTCCCATAGGCCCTTTTCGCGGGTGATGCCGCAGACCAGCAGCGTGGCGTTTTTCTCCTGTGCCACCCGACGGATAGCGCCCACCACGTCGTCGTCCTTCACCCGCAGAATCTGGGCACCTAGCTCGGTGGCCAGCTGCAGGTTGTTGAGCAAGTGGCGCTGGGTGGCCAGACCGATGCGGTCGGCGGTTTCGCGGCCGGTTTGCACATAGAGCACGTACCAGGCAGCGGCCGAAAACCGGTCGGCCAGCCGCGAGGTCTTGCGGATTATTTCTTTGGCAGCCTGGCTGTTTGAATTGATGCAAGCCAGCAGGCGGTCGTCGTTGCGGCGCGGCGCGGCCACGGCGGGCGCGCCCCCGGCGTCGGATTCCACTTGGCGGCTCAGCAACTGGGCCACTTCGCGCACCGCCAGCCGCCGCAGCTGCAGCAGGTTTTCGGCCTGGAAGAAGTTGGCCAGCGCGGTGGGCACCTTGGCGGGGTCGTAAATTTTGCCTTCCTCGAGGCGGGTGCGCAACTCGCCCACGGTCAGGTCCACATTCACCACCTCATCGGCCTGCTTGAGGAGCTGGTCGGGGATGCGCTCGGTCACGTCGGTTCCCGTGATGCGCAGCACCTGGTCGTGCAGGCTTTCGAGGTGCTGCACGTTCACGGCCGTAATCACCGAGATGCCCTGCGCCACGAGGTATTCCACATCCTGCCAGCGCTTTTCGTGGCGCGAGCCGGGCACGTTGGAATGCGCCAGCTCATCCACAACAACGACTTGCGGCCGACGCTGCACGATGCCGTCCAAATCCATTTCCTCCAGCGCCCGCCCTTTGTAGAATAGCTGCTTGCGCGGCAGCAGTGGCAGGTCTTTCAATTCGGCCACCGTACCGGGGCGGCCGTGGGTTTCGATGTAGCCGAGCAATACGTCCACGCCGTGCTGGCGCAGCTCGTGGGCTTCCTGCAGCAGGCGGAAGGTTTTGCCCACGCCCGCGGCCAGCCCTAGGTACACCTTGAGCGTGCCGCGCCGCTTGGCCTGCACCAGACGCAGGAACCGCTCGGCGGATTGGTCGCGGGGGTCGGGCTGCATGGGGTTCATGGTTTGGGGTTTGTCATTGCGAGCGCAGCGAAGCAATCCGTCCTGTTCTTAGCGACTAACCTAACAATGTGACAAGTTTTATCGAACGTGCTTTCAAAGGCTTCATCACAATTCAGGGCTTGTCACATTGAGAGGACAAATTGCCACGGCCTGCGGCCTCGCCATGACAGGAGACTAAAACGACAGCGCCAGGCTCGTCGTCACGTTGCCGTAGCTGCGGTTGTCGGCGTTGTCGGCGCGGGCAAACACGCCCCGCATCCCGTTCAAATACCGCCCTTCTACCCGAAACAGCACGTTGGCGCCCGGAGCGTAGTCGAGGTTGAGCGAGCCGCCGGCTACCCGGAAATCCTGGTCCAGCGCCCGGGGCATGATGCTGCGAATGATAATGCCGCGTTCGGCGTAGTAGTACTCGCCACGCAGCGTGGCCGAGAGCTTATCTGCCAGCTTCTGCTTGATGAAAACGGCCCCCGTGTGCCAGGTATCGTACTTCTCGCGGCCCACGCCGCGCTGCTTGCCCACATCGAACACTACCGCTAGGCTGGTGTGCTCGGAAGCGGCGTAGGTAAGGTAGAAGTCGTGGAAGAAGCGGCGGCGAATGAGCGAGTCCTGGGGTTGCTCGTTGCCGTAGAAGGTGCTACTGTTGATAAGAATTTTATCCGAGGGCTTCCACTGAATCTGGGTGCCGAGGGCTTTGGCCTGGTTGGTTTCGCGGATGTTTTGCCAGCCGTTCAGCACCAGTCCGGTCAGCGTCAGCTTGGGGCTCACCTCGTAGGTGAAGCGCGCGCCGCTTTCGTAGTAGGGCGAATTCTCGGCCATCACGGACCGCGTCAGCGTCCAGTTGTCTTTCGAAATGGCCGACTCGAAACCGATGTGCGAGCCGAAAATGCCCATGTCCAGCCAGGCTTTGGCGAAGGGCCGGAAGCCCGCGTAGGCCTCGTACACGTGCCGGAGCACCGGGTCCTCGTTGGCGTAGTTGGCACTCACGTAAGTGCCGGCGTGCAGGCCCAGCGCGCCGCGCACGCGGCCATCGTCGTAGCGCAGGCCGATGAGGGCCTGGTTGATGGTGAACTCGTTCTGGCGGCCGTGCGAGTAAAGGAAGGCCTGCCGGTTGTTGCCGTTGGCGTGGTTGAAATCGTAGCCGTAGTAGGCATCCACGAAGCCGTAGGTACTGAGCGGGCCGGGTGCGGGGGCCGGCGGGGCCGGGGCGGCGGGTGGCGGCACGGCCAAGGCCGGGTCGGGAGTGGTGGGGGCCGTTTGGGCCAGGGCGGCGCGCATGCTCAAAGCCACGAGCGGCAGAATTAGCAGGTTTTTCATGGAAAGCTGGCCAGCATCGGGCGCGGCCAAAGAAATAAGAGAAGAGTTACGCGAGCCGTAGCGGCAAGGTCACTATATCGTGGGTTAACCTCGGCTATTAATTACCTACTAGCGCGTCCAGCGCCAGGTTCAGCTTCAGCACATTCACGCGGTCGGGGCCGAGGGGGTTGGTTTCGGTTTGCGCGCGCACCAGCGCGGTCACGCGGGCGGCATCTAGCCGGCGGGCGCGGGCCACGCGGGGCACCTGCACCAGCGCCCCGGCCGGCGACAGGTGCGGGTCGAGGCCCGAGCCGCTGGCTGTAATCAACTCGGCCGGCACGTCGGCGGCGCGCACACCGGGGTTTTCGAGCAAAAAGGTATCGAGCCGGGCTTTCACGGCGGCCAGGTATTCGGGGTTGCTAGGGCCTTTGTTCGAACCGGCGCTGGCGTCAGCGTGGTAGTCCACGGCCGAGGGACGAGAGTTGAAATACTCGGGCTTGTCGAACTTCTGGCCCACGTTGGCGAAGCCCACCACGCGGCCGTTTTTCGAGATTTGCTCGCCCTCGCCGTGGCCGGGTGCCAGTTGCGCGGCGGCGGTAATGAGGGCCGGGTACAGGCCGCAGCACAGCACTAGCATTACCAGGGTGAGGCGCAGAGCGGGAAGGAGTTGGGTTTTCATGGGGGTTGGAGTTTTTTTAGACCGTCATGCCGAGCGCAGCCGAGGCATCTCGCTCGCTTCGTTCACGCGGTTTTGATTACTTCGGCACGCGAGATGCCTCGGCTGCGCTCGGCATGACGGCCTTATTTGCTACTATCATTCTTACAAAAACGCCCCTACAATCAAGTCCAGCACCTTAATCCCGATGAAGGGCACAACCACCCCGCCCAGGCCGTAAATCAGCAGGTTGCGGCGCAATAGGGCCGAGGCGCCCACCGGTTTGTAGGCCACGCCTTTCAGCGCCAGCGGCACCAGGGCCGGGATGATGATGGCGTTGAAAATCACGGCCGAGAGAATGGCTGACTGTGGCGACTTCAAGCCCATCACATTGAGGGCACCCAAGGCCGGTATGGCCACCATGAACAGCGCCGGCACGATGGCGAAGTACTTGGCCACGTCGTTGGCGATGCTGAACGTGGTGAGCGTGCCGCGCGTCATCAGCAGCTGTTTGCCGATTTCCACCACCTCGATGAGCTTGGTGGGGTCGTTGTCGAGGTCGACCATGTTGCCGGCTTCCTTGGCGGCCTGCGTGCCCGAGTTCATGGCCACGCCCACGTCGGCCTGGGCCAGGGCGGGAGCGTCGTTGGTGCCGTCGCCCATCATGGCCACCAGCTTGCCCTGGTGCTGCTCGGCCCGGATGTACTGCATCTTGTCCTCCGGCTTGGCTTCGGCAATGAAGTCGTCGACGCCGGCTTTTTCGGCGATGAATTTCGCGGTGAGCGGGTTGTCGCCGGTCACCATCACCGTTTTGATGCCCATGGCCCGCAGCCGCGCAAACCGCTCCTGAATGCCGGGCTTGATGATGTCCTGCAGTTCCACCACTCCCAACACCCGGTCGTTTTCGCTCAGCACCAGCGGGGTGCCGCCGTTCTTAGCCACGGTTTGCACCCGCTCGGCCACCTCGCCGGGGTAGGTTTGGCCGGCGGCTTCGGCCAGGCGGCGCATGGCGTCGGCCGCGCCTTTGCGCAGGCGGGTGCCGCCGGCCAGCGTCACGCCGCTGCTGCGGGTTTCGGCCGTGAACTTGATAAGCTCGGCCCCAGCCAGGCGGCTTTGCAGCTGCGCGGGGTCCACCTTGTTGTCGCGCGCCAGCTCCACGATGCTTTTGCCCTCGGGCGTTTCATCGGTGAGCGAGCTGATGGTGGCCGCCTCCACGAACTGCGGCATGGGCACGCCCGGCGCGGGCCAGAAGTGCGTGGCCTTGCGGTTGCCAATGGTGATGGTGCCGGTTTTGTCGAGCAAGAGCACGTCCACGTCGCCGGCCGTTTCTACGGCCTTGCCGCTTTTAGTGATGACGTTGGCCCGCAGCGCCCGGTCCATGCCCGCGATGCCGATGGCCGAAAGCAGCCCGCCGATGGTGGTCGGAATCAAACACACAAACAGCGCGATAAACGAAGCCACCGCAATGGGCGTGTGCGAGTATTCGGCGAAGGGCTGCAGCGTTACGCACACAATCACGAACACCAGCGTGAAACCGGCCAGCAGGATGGTGAGGGCGATTTCGTTGGGCGTTTTCTGCCGCGAGGCGCCTTCTACCAGCGCAATCATCTTGTCGAGAAACGACTCGCCGGGGGCCGTGGTCACCTGCACCACGATGCGGTCACTGAGCACCTTGGTGCCACCCGTCACGCTGGATTTATCGCCGCCGGCTTCCCGAATCACCGGCGCCGACTCGCCGGTAATGGCCGATTCGTCGATGGTAGCCAGTCCTTCGATAATCTCGCCGTCGGTGGGGATAATCTCGCCGGCCTCGACCACGAAAATCTGGCCTTTCTGGAGCTGGGCCGAGCTGATTTGCTGCATCTGGCCGTTGTCGAGGCGCACGTTGGCGGGCGTATCCTGCCGGGTTTTGCGCAGTGAATCGGCTTGGGCCTTGCCGCGTGCTTCGGCAATGGCCTCGGCGAAGTTGGCGAAGAGCAGGGTCAGGAACAGCACAACGAACACCGTGCAGTTGTAGCCGAAGCTGCCCTGCGCCGCGTCGGGCTTGAACAACAGCCCGAGGGTGACGAAGAACATCACCACCGTGCCGATTTCCACGGTGAACATCACCGGGTTGCGGAACATGGTGCGCGGGTCGAGCTTGACGAAGGCCTGGCCGACGGCTTCGCGGACCAGCGCGGGTTGAAAGAGGGATTGGGATTGGGAAGCCATGGCTTGATTTGTCATCCTGAGCGCAGCGAAGGACCTTATCACGTCCGCGCCGCAAGGGTTAGTCATATTGATGAGTGCAGCCTTGATAAGGTCCTTCGCTGCGCTCAGGATGACAGATGATTGAGGTTAATACAGCGTAAAATGTTCGGCCAGCGGCCCCAACGCCAGGGCGGGGAAGAAGGCCAGCGCGGCTATAATCCAAATCACGAAGAAGACCATCACGCCGAAGGTGGCCGTGTCGACGCGCAGGGTGCCGGCGCTTTCGGGGATGAATTTCTTGCGGGCCAGCAGGCCGGCAATGGCCACCGGGCCGATGATGGGCAGGTAGCGGGCCAGTATCATCACGAGGCCGGTGCTGATGTTCCACCAGGGCGTGTTGTCGCCGAGGCCCTCGAAGCCCGAGCCATTGTTGGCGGCCGAGGACGTAAACTCATACAGCATCTCGGAGAAGCCGTGGTAGCCGGGGTTGGCCAGCCAGCCGGCGTACTCGGTGGGGTTGCCGGCGTAGAGGTGGGCCGACATGGCCGTGCCGGCCAGGATGAGCAGCGGGTGCAGCAGGGCCACGATGACGGCAATTTTCATCTCCCGCGCCTCAATCTTCTTGCCCAGTAGCTCCGGGGTGCGCCCCACCATCAGCCCCGAAATGAACACGGCAATGATGACGAACACGAAGAAGTTGAGGAAGCCTACGCCCACGCCGCCATAGAAGGCATTGGTCATCATGCCCAGCAATTCGGCCATGCCCGAGATGGGCATGTGCGAATCGTGCATGGAGTTCACCGAGCCGCAGGAAATCACCGTGTTGGTGATGCCCCAGTAGGCCGAGGCCGCCGCGCCGAAGCGTACTTCCTTGCCTTCCATGGCCCCCAAGCGCTGGTCGGCTCCTATATGGGCGATGGCGGGGTTGCCGTGCATCTCATAGTACACCGTGGGCGCCAGTAGCATCAGGCAACCCACTGTCATCACGCCCATCACCATGTAGGAGAGCTTGGGCCGCTTCAGGTAATACCCGAAGGCAAATACCATGGCCAGTGGAATGAGCACCAGCGCGAAGTTTTCCACCGCGTTGGTCAGGTAAGTGGGGTTTTCGAGCGGGTGGGCCGAGTTGGCCCCGAAGAAGCCGCCGCCGTTGGTGCCCAGCTCCTTGATGGCAATCATGGCGGCGGCCGGGCCGCGGCTCACGCTCACCGAGTCGCCCTGCATCGTCACGATGCTGGCTTTGCCGCCCCAGTTCATGGGCGTGCCCTGGAACACCAGCACCAGCGCCACCGCCGTGGCAATGGGCAGCAGCACCCGGGTGATGCTCTTCACGAAGTAGTTGTAGAAGTTGCCCAGCTTCTCGGTGGTGCCTTCTTTCAGGGCGTTGAAAACGACCACGCAGGCGGCCATGCCGGTGGCGGCCGTCACAAATTGCAAAAAAGTGATGGCGAACAGTTGCGAGAAGTACGTGGCGCCCGACTCGCCCGAGTAGTGCTGTAGGTTGCAGTTCACCAGGAAGGAGATGGCCGTGTTGAACGCTTGGTCGGGCGTCATGCTCGGGTTGTGGTCGGGGTTGAGCGGCAGGCTGCCTTGCAGGCAAAACACCAGTATGGCCCACAGGAACCAGGCCAGGTTGATGGTGAGCAGGGCCACGAGGTGCTGCTGCCAGGTCATGCCCCGGTTGGCGTCGATGCCAGCGGCCCGAAACAGCAGACGCTCCAGCGGCGCCAGGAAATCGGTCCAGCTCTTGTTGCCCCGGTACACGGTGGCCAGGTAGCGGCCCAGCGGCAGCGGCAGCAGCATGGTGCTGCCGAAGATGACGAGGAGGCCGAGAAGTTCTTTGTTCATTTTGTAGGGGATAATTGGGAGCTCAGACCGTCATGCTGAGCGGTGGCGTAGCCGTAGTCGAAGCATCTCTACCGCTTCGTTGGGTCAGCTCTGATTACTAATGAGGTAGAGATGCTTCGACTTCGCTCAGCATGACGGTCTGGGATTGTTCAATCAGAATTTCTCAGGTTTCAGCAGCACGTAGCAGAGGTAGGCGAACGTGGTCATGGAGAGCACAAGCAAAGCGGTCATCATGGCGATAAGGGGATTAGATGTGGTCGAAAAAGTCCACCGATTTGTAGAAGAGCCAGAAGCAGCCAAGGCCGGCGGCGGACAGAATGGGGGCAAGCAGCAGAGGGGGCATACCGAGGTTGAATAATTGGTTGCGCAGGCCATTGCCAACGCCGGCCCGAAGTCTCCGGTCGGCTGTCTTTGCCAATACAATTCTTTGTTAATCAGATAGTAATTTTTTAAAATAATCAATTCACAAATACCCCGAACGCAAGAAACCGGGTCATTCTGACCCGGTGCGGCGGTCAGAATAACCCGGTTTCTTAAGTGTCAGCAGCGGCTCAGGAGCCGGCGGCGATGAGCTACTTTATCAGCTTCGCCAGTGTCGTTTTCAACTCCTCGCCGCGCAGGTTAGCGGCTACAATTTTACCGGTGGGGTCAACCAAAAAATTCTGCGGGATGGCGCGCACGTGGTAGCGCTGGGCAGCCTCGTTCTGCCAGCCCTTCAGGTCCGACACCTGCGTCCAGGCGAGGTGGTCGTCTTCTACCGCTTTCAGCCATTTGGCCCGGCCTTTTTCGTCGTCGAGCGACACGCCCAAGATATCAAAATTGCGGCCCTTGAACTCGTTGTACACCTTGGTTACATTCGGATTTTCAGCACGGCAAGGACCGCACCAGCTGGCCCAGAAGTCAACCAGCACGTACTTGCCGCGGTAGTCGGCCAAACTCACGGTTTTGCCATCGGGGGTTTTCTGGCTGAAGGCCGGAGCCGGCTGCCCAACGGCCGTTTCCTTCAGGCCCTGCACTATTTCGCCATATTCATGCCCTTGCGGGCTGTTTTTCAGTGCCGGGCTTAGCGCCTCGTAAAGCGGGCCCACGGTGGCATACTGGGGCACTTCCATGCTGCGCAATCCCAACAGAGCATCCAGACTTGCCCAGGAGTTAGGGTTGGCTTTGATGAATTTATAGTAACCCTGCGTCATCTCCTTGCTGAAACCTTCAAATTGGGCCTGCATACGCTCCCTAAACGCGGGGTCGTTGCGCTCCGCTTCAGTGGCTTTCCGGTTTTCGGCCCCAGCGGCTTTCATGCGGTCCATTACCGGCTGCACGGCCGCCGTTAGTCGGAGGTAGTCGGCCATAGCGAGACCGCCCTTGAAGGTGGCGTGCGCCAGCGAATCGGGGCTGGTGATGGCCAGCGTGCCGGGCTCTAGGAAGATGCGGGCCCGGTCGCCCATCGGCCCAAACAAGGTAGTCAATCGGCCTTTGCGGCGAAACACCAGGTCGGCGGTAACGGGGGCGTCGGCGGTACCTCTCATCTCAAACGCGCCGTTTTTCAGCGTCGCCGAATCGGCTATTTGCATACCCCGCACAAGGTACAGCTTCGCCGGTGCATTCAGGCTGCCCAATTTCCCTTTAATGGTGTAAGAAAACGGCGCTGGGGTTTGCGCTTGGGCCAGGCACGGCAGGGCCAGCAGCGCAGCTAGTAGAGTCTTTTTCATGAAAGCGAAGGATGGAGGTGAAATGTGTACAGAGCGAACAGGCCGCCGAACAGAGCGCTAACGTTCAACTACCTTTGAACAGTACATCAGCACAGGCCAATGTTCTACAGCCCATACTCCTGAATCTTGCGGTAGAGTGTTTTGGTGCCAATGCCGAGCTGGCGGGCTGCCTCCATCTTATTCCCGCCGGTGTCGAGCAGCACCTGCCGAATCTGACGCTTCTCCATCGTGCGCAGGGTGCGGTCGGCGGCCTCGTCGAGGCCGGGGGCGGGCGGCAGGTGGTGGAACTCGGGCGGCAGGTCGTCCACGGTCAGCGTGTCGCCATCGGCCAGGATGGCGGCGCGCTCCAGCACGTTCTTCAGCTCACGCACGTTGCCGCGCCAGTCGTGGCGCACGAGCTGCTCCAAGGCTTCGGGCTCGAGGCCGCGCAGGCGGCGGCGCAACTTGGCGGCAAAGAATTGCAGGAAGTAATTGGCCAGCTCCGGCACGTCGGCGCGGCGCTCGTTCAGGCCCGGCACGGGCACCGTGAACACGGCCAGGCGGTAGTACAGGTCGGGGCGGAAATGGCCGGCGTCGGCCTCCTGGCGCAGGTTACGGTTGGTGGCGGCCACAATGCGCACGTCCACGCTCGTGGGCCGGGTATCGCCCAGTTTGGTGAACTGCCGCATCTCAAGCACCCGCAGAAACTTGGCCTGCACGTTCAATTCCAGCTCCCCAATCTCATCCAGAAAAAGGGTGCCGCCGCTGGCTTCTTCCAGCAGCCCCTTCTTATCGGCCAGCGCCCCTGTGAAAGCCCCTTTCTTATACCCAAACAGCTCCGATTCCAGTAAATCCTTCGGGAACGCCGAGCAGTTCACGGCCACAAAGGGCTTGCTGCGGCGCGCGCTGGCCTGATGGATGGCCTGGGCAAACAGCTCCTTGCCTGCGCCGGTGGGCCCTTCGAGCAGCACCGTCGAGTCGGTGGGGGCGGCGCGCTGGGCCAGGCGCTTGGCTTGCTCCAGAGCGGGCGCGTGCCCAATCATCGAGTCGAAGCTGTACTGGGCGCCCACTTTCTTCTCCAAATCGGCCACCCGGCGCTGCAGGCGGGCTTTCTCGGCGGCGCGCTCCACCACTACCACCAGCTGGTCGTCGGCGTCGCCTTTGGTCAGGTAGTCGAAGGCGCCTTCCTTCATGGCGCGCACGCCGTCGGGGATGGTACCGTAGGCTGTCATCAGTACCACTTCGGCCAGGGGGGCGAGGGCTTTGTAGCGGGGCAGCAGGTCGAGGCCACGGCCGTCGGGCAGCTTCACGTCGCTGAGCACTACGAGGATGTCGGCGGAGTATTCGCGCAACAGGTCGAGGCCGCGCCGGGCGTCGGGGGCCTGGCGCACGGAGTAGCCTTCCAATTCCAAGGTGCGGGCCACGGCCTGGCGCAGCATGGCTTCGTCGTCGATGAGCAGCAGGGTGCCGGTCGGCATGGGCAGATTTAATGGGTTTGGGCCCATCAAAGCTACCGCTGCCCGGTTTGGCACAGGCCAAAATGCCCCAAATGCCTACCCCGGCCATTAGAACGGTAGTCATTCAATGAGCCAAAGCAGGGGCTTCGGGGCATTTGCTCGGTCGGCTTAGCCGCGGCGCAAGCCCAGGCGCTCCACGGTTTCGCCTTCGAAGTCGAACTCGATGAGAATGGCGGGCTCCTCCCCCACCACCCAGCCGTCGTGGCCGGGCGCGATGGCCACGGCCTGCGGGGCCACAAACTCTTCCACCATGCCGTCGGCGTACTGAATGCTGATGCGGCCGCTGGCCAGAAAGCCCACATGCGCGTGCATGCACAAGGGCGTGCCCACAATGTCCTTCAGGTTTTTCGACCAGCGAAAGCCCACCGGATACACAATGCGCTTCACGCGGGCATTGCCGGTGGGCACCACGTCAACGAGTACGCCACCGACTTCGCGGTGCGTGGCGCCCTTCATCGGGCCGAGTAGGGAGGAGTTTTCCATGCCCTAACCTACGCATTTTGCCTTATTTCTTCGCAGGCGCTACCACCACCATCGTGTTGGCGGCCAACGGAATTTCGCGGGCCGTTTCGAAAGCGCCGGGCTCGGTGGCCGTTTCTTCCACCCGGCGCTGAACAATGCGCAGGTGCCGGCCGTCTTCGTTCAGCACGGCCAGGTCCTGGCTGATGCCAGTAGCCGCTTGGTAGCTGCGGAAGCCCAGCAGCGTGCCGGCCGGGAAATTGGCGGCTTTGGCCTTGGCAGCATCCACTACGTCGGGCTTGCCGGCGAATTTCCCTAGGTCGATGTCCTGTGGCTTGCTGCCCTGCAGCAGCAGGTGGGCGCTGGTGCGCGGGTGGGCGGGGTCGTCGGGGTTGGGTGCGGGCTTGAAGGCGAAGGCCAGCTTGAGGGTTTCGGCATCCTTGAGCTGGGGCGCAGCGGCTGGCGCGGAGCTAGTGGCCGCGGCGTCGGGAGCCGTAGCTGCTTCCGCTTTTGCCGAATCGACCGCAATGGGGACGTCGGGCGCGGTGTTAGCGGTGGGCGCCGAGGTAACAGGGGCCGTTTGGTTGCAGCTCGCGGCCAGGAGCGAGAGGGTGGCGCTCAAAAACAAGGTGGTACGTTTCATAAAAACGGCTTGCTCCGGCCAACCGATTGGCTCGGAAAAGCAAGATTAAGCAAAAGCAGGCGCATCAGCCCACTTCCGGCGCGGGTGCCCGGCGCGTGGCCCATAAACCCAGCAACGGCCCCGGCGCCAGCAGCCAAAACCAATAGCGCGCGTCCAGCTGCGGGTGCAGCGCCGCAAACGCCTGCAAACTCACAATGGTGAGCGCAAACCCCAGGCAGGTAACCAGCGTCAGGGCCGTGCCCTTGGTGGCGGCCGGTGCCTGCTGCGCCACCAGCGTGGAAAACTGCGGCGAGTCGGCTACCACGGCCATGCCCCACAAGGCCATCAGGGCGCCAAAGGCCCACAGGGGCAGCGCCAGCAGCAGCGGACTTAGCAGGCAGCAGGCCCCCGAAATGGCCAACGCCAGCCGGGCCGTGCGGCGGCTTCCCACGCGCTGAGCCAGGTAGCCGCCGGCCACGCAGGCCGGCGCCCCCACCGCAATGATGCCAAACGCCCAGCCCGGCCCGAGCAAGCCACTGCCCGGGTGCCGCTGCGCATACGCCGCCAGCCACAGCGGCACAAACGCCCAGAACGTGTACAGCTCCCACATGTGCCCGAAGTAGCCCAGCGCGGCTGCCCGAAACGGCCTGTCCCGGAACACCTGCCAGACCGCGCCTGGCTGCAGCCGGCTGCCGGGGCGGCGAAAAGGCCCATCGGGCACGCGCCACCACAGCAGCACCCCGCCCGACAGGGCCAGGCCCGAGGTGGCCAGCACCACGCCGCGCCAGCCCTCGCCCGCGGCCAGCAGGCGCAG
The DNA here is from genome assembly GCF_015694735.1 of Hymenobacter properus. Lineage (GTDB taxonomy): Bacteria > Bacteroidota > Bacteroidia > Cytophagales > Hymenobacteraceae > Hymenobacter > Hymenobacter properus. The sequence continues at coordinate 489,751 of NZ_JADQDP010000004.1, forward strand.
CAGGTGCGGCAAGGCCGTGCCCAGCACCAGGGCGCCTACCAGGTACCCCAGCGCCCGGCCTAGCCCACCTTCGGTGTAATCAGCGGCGATTTTCATGCCCACGGGGTAGATGCCGGCCAGGAAAAACCCCACCGCAAACCGCAGCACCAGCAGCGTAGTCGTGGTCTGGCCCGGCAGCAACAGGCCGGCGTTAAACAGGCTGCCGGCAATGGCACACAGCAAAAACAGCTTCGAGGGCGACATACGGTCGGCCAGCGCGAATAGGGCAAAAACCAGCGTGCCCACAATGAAGCCAAACTGCACCGCCGACACCACCGTGCTCAGCGGCGTGCCCACGAGGCGAGCCTCGTGCAACAGGCCGGGCAGCACGGCATTGCCTGCAAACCACAGCGAAGTACAGGCAAATTGTGCGGCCACCACCAACGGCAGCACCCGGCTAGCCGGCGGGGGAAAGGTTTTCAACTCAATGAAGTGCAGGGTGGGAAGAGGACGCTAAACTAACGCACCGCGCCGTGGCCTACCATCGCCACCGCTACGGGCAGCAAAAAGCCCCGCCGAAATGGGCGGGGCTTTGAGCAAGACGAATTGTGTTACCAGCGGCGACCGCCGTGGCCCCAGCCACGGCCCCGGTAGCCGTAGGGCCGGGGGGCGTAGTACACCGGCCGCGGTGCATAGTACACGGGCGCGGGGGCGTAGTACACGGGAGGAGGCGGCGGCACGGCATACACCACCGGCGGGCGGGGCGCGTAGTAGCGCGGGCCGTAGTAGACCCCGGGCGGCGGGTAGCCAATGCCCACGTTAACCCGAACCTGGGCCTGCGCGGCCTGGCTGCTCAGCAGCAACAGGCAGAGGCCGAAAGCGAGAAATAATGACTTGGTCCGCATAATACATGGTGCGCCGAAGCGCGCTAGTGAATGAAGAAAGACAAATTATGGGCTTTAGACGAAAACAGCGGCGCCGGGTTTAATGGTTCGGCTAGGGAATCTGGACGCGGTAGGTGGCGTTGGTGGCGCCGCCAAACAGGCCATAGCCCTGGCGCATGTTGCCGGCCAGCGGAGCGGGTTCGGCAAAGGGGTTGCCGTCAGCGTCGTAGTAGCGGCGGTTGGAGAGGTAAAAGTTGTAGGCATCGGCCGTGAGGCTGCTCACCGTAACTTCGATGAAGGCCGGCGGCGGGCACACGCCCGGCGTGTAGCAGCCGGTATTGTAGCGCACGTCGGCGTTGAGGGTCAGGCGCTCGCCGTTGTGGTTGGTGTCGGCGTAGGGGTGGATGCCGTAGGCCCCGAGGCTGTACTGCTGCTGGGCGCTCGACAACTGAAACTGGTCGATGCTGATGCCGCTGTCGTCGTCCTCGTCTGTTCGCAGGTCGCCATAAGCGGTGGGCTGCCCCTGCGCATTGAGGGCACGCGCAAACACCAGGTAGTAATTATCGGCGCCGGCATCGTCGCGCACGCTCACGCTGAGGCGGCCCGTGGCGGTGCCATAAACGGTGGCCCCTCGCTTCTGAAATGACACGCTTTCAATGGTGGGCGCGGCCGGTAGGGTCAGCGTGCTTTCAGCGGTTTCGAGGCCCGGCAACGTGGCGCGCAGCGTGTAGGGCTGGCCCGGCTGGGGCCGGAACCCCAGCACCGGGCGGTAGTAGCCGGGGTCGCCGCGGTAGCTGGCCGAAAAATTACTGCCCACCGGCCGGTAGCGCTCCACCACACGGCCGGCGGCGTCGCGCAGCTCCACGGCGGCATCGGTCCGGCCCTGAGGGCGTTCGGTACTGAACACGTGCTGGCTGTTGCTCACGTAAAGCTGGCGCTGCTGAAATAGCTCCTGATACGACGAATCTTGCGGGGCCTGCGTGAGCACGTAGAACAACGACACACGCGGCGTGTGCGGCGGCTCGGGCAGGCCGGCGTCCGATTCGCAGCCGGCCAGGGCCGCGGCGGCGAGGAGCAGAGCGAGGGATAGGTTTTTCATGGGGATGACAGGCGGCGTCATGGCCTAAAACCGGAACGTTTTGCTAAAGGACGGCAAAATGGGAAACAGCGACACCTGGCGGTAGCTCAGCTGCTGGCTGCCCTGTGCGCGGCCCAGGTAAATGAAATAGGGATTTTTGCGGTTGTAGAGGTTGTACACGCTGAAGCTGTTCACCACTTCGCCCCAGCGCTTTTTCTTGGTGTGGCTCAGGTCGAGGTCGAGGCGATGATAGGCGGCCATGCGGTAGCTGTTGCGCGAGCCGTAGTCGTCGTAGGTGTCGTAGGGCCCCAGCTGGTAGCGGCCTTGGGCCAGCGTGATGGCGTTGCCGGTGCCGTACACGAACGTGCCCGAAAGCGTGAGCGTCGGGCTGAACTCGTGAATGACCACCAGCTTAAAGTCGTGCCGCCGGTCGTACTTGTAGGGGTAGGTCTGCCCCTGGTTCAGGGCCGCAAACTGGCGCTTGCTCCACGAGAGCGTGTAGCCTATCCAGCCGGTGGTTTTGCCGGTTTTCTTCTGCAAAAACAGCTCCGCACCGTAGGCCCAGCCCCGGCCGCTGGTGATTTTGGATTCGTAATTGTCGTCGGTGGTCCCGATGAAGTCCGCGCCCTCGCGGAATTCAATCAGGTTCTGCATGGGCTTGTAATAGGCCTCGGCGCTAAACTCAAAGTCCTCGCTCTTGAGGCGCACGTTGCGGGCCGCGCCCAGGCTGAACTGCTGCGCCTTCTGGGGCAGGGTTTTGGCCGTGGCGGGCACCCATAGGTCGGTGGGCAGGCCAATGCTGCTGTTGGTGAGCAGGTGCACGTACTGCGTGGTGCGGGCGTAGGCGCCTTTCAGGGCCCAGTCCTCCGTGAGCAGGTAGCGGGCGGCCAGGCGCGGCTCCAGGCTGGGGTACAGCTTTTTCTCCACCAAAAACGAGTTCAGGCGCAGACCCACGTTCACCTTCAGGCGGTCGTTGAGCTTCACATCGTCTTCGGCGTAGAGGCTGGCTTCGCTGGCCCCAATGCGGCGGCCCACGGCCTGGTTTAGGGTGGGGTCGGCGTTGCCCTCGCTCTGCATGGCGCCGGGCCGGAACTGGTGCCGAATGGTCTGCCCACCAAACCGGATGTAGTGGCTGGGGTTGGGCACGTAGTCAAAATCAACCTTCGCACTCACGTCCTGAATGTTCGACAGGTAGCTCAGGCTGTATTTCTCGTCGCGGGTCTGGCCGTTGTCCTGGTAGTGGCTTTCCTGGGTCGAGCCCACGTCGAACTGGTAGCGCGTGAAGGTGAGGTGGGCGTTCATGAACAGCCGGTCGTTCACCACGTGGTTCCAGCGCAGGGCGGCAATGCGGTTGCCCCAGCCTAGGGCGTTGCGCTGCTTGTAGGTGTCGCCGTTGTCGCGCTTGTCGTCGTCGTTGGCGTAAAACTCGTCGTAGCCCAGGTAGCCGCTCAGGTAGAGGCGGTCGCGGGCGCCCAGCTTCCAGTTCAGCTTGCCGTTGAGGTCGTAGAAGTAGTAGCCAGCCACCAGCCCGTTGGCTTGGGCCATGATGAGCGGCCGGGCCAGAATGTCGATGTAGGTGCGCCGGGCCGAGAAAATGAACGAGGCCGTGTCTTTCTTGATGGGCCCTTCCAGCGTGAAGCGCGAGGCAATGAGGCCAATGGCGCCCTCGCCGTGCAGCTTCTGCATGTTGCCCTCCTTCATGGTGATGTCAACCACCGACGACAGGCGCCCGCCGTAGCGCGCCGGAAACCCACTCTTGATGAGCTCCACGTTCTTGATGGCATCGGCGTTGAACACCGAGAAAAAGCCGAACAGGTGGGAGGCGTTGTAAATGGGCGTGCCGTCGAGCAGCAGCAGGTTCTGGTCGGGCGAGCCGCCGCGCACGTAGAGGCCGCTGCTGCCCTCACCGCCGGCCTGCACGCCGGGCAGCAGCTGCAGCGCCTTCAGCACATCGGTTTCGCCAAACAGCGCGGGCAGCAGCTTAATCTGGTTCACCGGGATGTTGATGGTGCCCATGCGGGTGCTCTCGGCCACTTTTTCTTCGCGGCTGCCCACCACTTCCACCCCTTCCAGTTCGGCCGAGGCCGGCTTCAGCCGGAAATCGTGGGTGAAGCTGCGGTCGGCTTTTTCGGCCAGCCGTTGCCGCTCGTAGCCCAGCGCCGATACCAACAGCTTCACCGAATCAGAAGCTGCCAGGGTGAGCGAGTAGAAACCGAAGGTATTGGTGGTGGTGCCCTGGCCGCTGGCGGGGTGCACCACGGCCACGCCCGGCAGGCTTTCGCCGGTGGCGCCGTCGCGCACGTAGCCACTGATGGTGAAGCGGTTGTTTTGCTGCGCGTGGGCGGTAGCGCCCGTTAGCAGCGCCGCGCTGCCCATGGCGGCCATGCGTAAAAATGACTTCATGCAGAAGGGAAGGAGAGAAAAGCCAGCTCGGGCGGCCTAACGGCCGCCAGGGCAGTTTTATTGGAGAGCAGATTTCGGGAGTTGGGGTTGCTTGTGCTTGCAAAAAATTGCGGCAAAAAAGAACGTCACGCTCAGCGACGTCGAAGTACCTCTACTGCGGTAGTAAACAGATTACTTGCGCGGTAAAGGTGCTTCGACTTCGCTCAGCATGACGTTCTGAAACTCAGCTGGCAACCGAATACAAGCGCCTACTTCTTGCGGTATTCTGCGTTCAGGTAGGCCAGCACCGGGGCGGTGATGTCGAGGTCTTTCTGGCCGTAGGCAATGGTGCCGCTGGGGGCCGCAATCAGGATGAGCTTGTAGCCGTGGGCTTTGCCGTAGGCTTCCACTTTCTTGTTCACGCTTTCGAGCACGGTTTGGGTCAGCTTGGCTTCTTCTTCCTGGGCCTGGGCCTGGATGCGCTGCTGGGCCTGGCCCGACTCCTGCTGCTGGGCCTGCAGCTTCTGCTCGGTGGCGGCGCGCTGCTCGGCGGTCATGCCCTGGGCTTGCTTCTGGTAGTTTTCTACCGCGGTGCGGAAGTTGGCAATCAGCTTCTGGTTCTGGCTTTCCCAGCCGCGGGCCTTGGCCTCGAACGACTTCCGCGCGTCTTTCATGCCCTGATAGCCGTCCAGCATCTTGCTCGACTCCACGTAGGCGATTTTGCCTTCGCTGCTGACTGCAGCGGCGGCGGGCGTGCCGGTTTCGGCCACGGGGGCAGCGGCGGTTTCAGTGGTGGCAGCGGCCGTAGTGTCAGCCGTGTTCAGCTCGGGCGAGGCCACCACGGCGGTCGATTTATCGGTGGCAATGGCCGGTGCCACCGGCTTTTGGTTGAAATGCAGGAAATACAAGCCCGCCACCAGCAGGGCCAAAACAACGTTAATGGTTAATTGAATGGGGTTTTTCATTGAAAAGCACAGATGAGGAAAAAACAAAAGTAAGGCTTTGCCTGAAGGAAAAAGCGGGGGCTGTCCTTGCGAGGCGTAGCCGAAACAATCCGTGCTGTCAAAACCAGTCACGCGCCTGTGCCAGAAAGCCCCTGCTCCGCACAGAGCCGGGGCTTTTTCACGCCCTTATGGTGCTTACTGAGAACAAATTGCTCTGCCTCGCAATGACGAAAGGCTACTCCGGCACGGCAATGTGCAGCAGCGCATCGCCCTGGTTCACCACCGGCATGTGGTTCAGGCCGATGACATAACCGCTCAGCGGCGACTCCAGCCGCACGGCCTGCTGCCCGTAGGGGTCGGCCACGGACCCGTAAATCTGGCCTTTTTCTAGAAACTGCCCGTTTTCGACGTGCGCCCGGAACAAGCCCGCAAAGCGCGCCCGCAGCCAGGTATGCCGCCGGCACACAATGCTGGGCCGCGCCGGCGCCGGCGCGGCCGGCGCCATGCCCAGGTGATTCATTACCCGCAGGGTGCCCGCCACGGCCTCCTCAATGCCGGGCTCATCCAGCCGCAGGCTCTCGCCGGTTTCGTACACGATAATGCGCTTGCCCAGCCCCTGCGCCGCCTCGCGCAGCGAGCCCGCCCGCAGCGCCGCGTGCAGCGTGAAGGGCGCCGCGAAAGCCGCCGCCATGGCGTCCACTTCGGCGTCGACGCCCAGCAGGGCTCGCACCTGCGGGTAATTGGCCCGCGCCGCGCCACCGGTATGGAAATCGATGCCGTAGTCAATCAGCGGCATTATTTCACGCATGAAGCGGTGGGCCACCCGCCCGGCCAGCGAGCCGCGCGGAAACCCCGGAAACGAGCGGTTCACGTCCTTGCCGTCGGGCACTTCGCGGCTGAAATTCAGGAAGCCGTAGATGTTGAGGATGGGAATGGCGATGATGCTGCCGCGCGTAGGCGTGAGCAGCTCGCGCCGCACCAGCCGCCGAATGGTTTCGATGCCGTTCACCTCGTCGCCGTGCATGCCGCCCATGAGCAGCAGCGTGGGGCCGGGCTCCGTGGCCCGCAGCACGTGCACCGGCACGTCAATCACCGTGCCCGAGGGCAGGCGCGAAATCACCAGCCGCGTGAGCACCCGCTCGCCCGGCTGAATGGTGAGGTCGTTGAGGTACATCGGAGCAGGAGCGGCGGGGTCGGGCATGGGTCGGGAACAGAATAAAATGAAACGTCATGCAGAGCGCAGCGAAGCATCTTTACCGCGCAACGCAATCCAACCTACAGGGTTTGCGGCTGCGGTAAAGATGCTTCGCTGCGCTCTGCATGACGGACGTTTACCGGCTTAGCCGGCCCTCTCCCCTACTTCCCCGCCGGCACGTCCGACTGCGCATCGACGCCGTGGGCAGCGCCTTTTTTGGCTTTTGGCTTCGTCTTTTTCTTCGTGGCCAGCGTGGTCGAATAATCAATGATGCGGCCGGCAATATCCTGCTTGGTGGCTTTTTCGATGCCCTCCAGGCCGGGCGAGGAGTTGACTTCGAGCACCAGCGGGCCGCGCTTGCTTTGCAGCATATCCACGCCCGCAATGCCAAGGCCCAGGGCTTTGGTGGCCAGCAGCGCCGCCGCTTTTTCGGCCCGCGTGAGCTTGACCAGCGTGCCCGAGCCGCCGCGGTGCAGGTTCGAGCGGAACTCGCCCTCCTTGCCCTGGCGCTTCATGGCGCCCACCACTTCGCCGTCCACCACAAAGGCGCGCAGGTCGGCGCCCTTGCTTTCGGCAATGAACTCCTGCACAATGATGCGCGCCTTGAGGTTGTGGAAGGCTTCGATGACCGACTGCGCGGCCTTGGCCGACTCGGCCAGCACCACGCCCAGGCCCTGCGTGCCTTCCAGCAGCTTGATGATGACCGGCGCGCCGCCCACCTGCTCAATCATGGCGGGCACGTCTTCGGAAAAGTTGGTGAAGGCCGTTTTGGGCATGCCCACGCCGGCGCGGCTCAGAATCTGCATCGAGCGCAGCTTGTCGCGCGAGCGCACGATGGCCTGGCTGTCGATGGCCGTGCGCACCTTCATCATCTCAAACTGCCGCACCACGGCCGTGCCGTAGAACGTGACCGAGGCGCCGATGCGCGGAATGATGGCGTCGAAGCCCTCGAGCCGCGCGCCCTGGTAAATGATGCCAGGCTGGCCTTTTTCCAGCACAATGTTGCATTGCAGATGGTCGATGACCACGGCTTCGTGGCCCTTGGCCGCTGCGGCCTCCACCAGCCGCTGGGTGGAATAAGATTTCGGCTCACGCGAGAGAATGGCCAGTTTCATCGGGTGGTGGATTGGGGGAGGTGGTGAGGGGGTGGATGGAAGCGGCGGGTGGGATGGGCGGAGCGGCGGGTGGAGGCGCCTGTCATCAAAGTCATTTCGTGAGCAAAGCAGCGACGAAAGACGACAGTTGCGGACGCTCTTACGTGAGAAGGTCGTCGGTTACGCTATACAATGACAGATTTTCCACAGAATTTCGCCGCAAAACTACTCAAGTGCGGGCGCGGCGCGCGGCGGCATGGGCCAGGAATTTGTAGGAAAGGTTGCGCTTGGCCACGTCGACCACGAAGCGGCCTTGCCGCAACAGGCTGCGGCCCAGCAGCACCGGGTACTTCATGTCGGAGCGGTCGGAGAGCGAAAACTCTGTTTCAAAATCTTCGCCGTAGAGCTGCACCACGGCCCGGATGACGTAGCGCTCCTGCACTTCGCCGTTGGACGAGCGAATGTCGCGCAGCACAAAATTGGCGAAAGCCAGGGGCCGGCCGTCGGCGTCGGCGTGCTCGGGGTCGAGCAGGCGCACGAGCAGCACGGGGCGCTGCGCAGCATCGGTTTCGATGTGGATGTCGGTGCAGTGAATGGCGCTGGTGTAAGCGCCGGTGTCCACCTTGGCCTCGATGCCACCGAGGGCAAAAGCCGGAAAATCGACCAGTTCGCGGCGGCCGAGCAGGCGCTTGGAAGAGCGAGGGCGGTTCATGGCGGTGAAGATAGGTGCGACGGCCGCTTATCGAGCCGGGCCGCTCCGCCTGTCATGCCCGTGCCGAGTCAGCCGGCTCCGGCTTGGACACCAGAAAATCGATTAGTAAGCCTCAGAATAGATTGGAAGACTATATATCCGTTGAAACCCGCCCGGCATCGGCCGGGCGGGTTTCACTTGTGGATTGCAGAAAAAAGGTACAGTTACAGGAAATTGAACGCCTAGCGGTACTTGTCTAAAGGGTCCGCAGCGCCTTGCTCGCGCAGCAGCCGCTCGTACTCGCGCTGGGTGCGGTGCTCGCGGCTCAGGCCGCCGTAGGCCGCCAGCCCGCTCATCAGCACCCCGAAACCCCAGAACGCAGTACTCCAGAGGGGCCAGGGAATTTCGCCGGTGTGGTAACGGTCGGTAAAGGCCCAAATCACCCAGAGCAGGGCGTTCACCCACAGGTAGGTGGCCAGGTGCGATTGAAACTTAGCCCGGGCTTTCGCTTTTTGCCACAGGTAGGGGTCGCGTTGCAGGGGTTCCATGAGCTTGGGGGTTGGGATTGGTTGAAATTGATGATGAAAGGTACATTTTAGGTCGAGGGGCGCGCCACTTCCCGTCGCCCAAGTGTCGTAAGCGGCGGCTCAAGCATCAATTGCCACGGCCGAAGCGTAGGCCATGAATCGTGCGGTGGCACGCTTCGTTACACCCGCCCGGAAATCCTTATGTCTACTCCCCTTCCCAACCGTATTCAACTCGTGCAGGGCGACATCACCAAGCAACACGTCGCCGCCATCGTCAACGCAGCCAATTCCAGCCTGCTCGACGGGGGCGGCGTCGATGGGGCCATTCACCGGGCCGGCGGGCCCGCCATATTGGAGGAGTGCCGCGCCATCCGGGCCCGGCAGGGCGGCTGCCGCACCGGCGAAGCCGTCATCACCACCGGCGGGCGGCTGCCGGCCGCGCACGTCATCCATACCGTGGGGCCCGTCTGGAATGGCGGCCATAAGGGCGAACCAGAATTACTAGCCAACTGCTACCGCAACAGCCTGCGCCTGGCTGCAGAAAACCACCTGGAAAGCGTGGCCTTCCCCGGCATCAGCACCGGCATCTACGGCTATCCCAAGGCCGAAGCGGCGGCCGTGGCCGTGCGCGAGGTGCGCCAGTGGCTGGCGGCGCACGCGTGGCCGCAACAGGTGGTGTTCGTGGTGTTTGACGAGGAAAACCGGCGGCTGTACGAGCAGGAATTGGCCAACTAACGGCAAACGCCTGTCATCCTGAGCGCAGCGAAGGACCTTATCACGCTAGAACATACTGACGTGAGAAGGTCCTTCACTGCGCTCAGGATGACAGGCGTTGAAATCTATGTAAAAACGCTGGTTACGCCAGTTCGCCCACGCCTTCCACGCGCTCGGCTACTTGCTGCATCAGCCACAGCGGGGTGCTGGTGGCGCCGCAGATGCCTACGGTGTGGGCGCCGGCCAGCCATTCGTCATCCACCTCGTCGGCGTTTTCGATGAAGTAGCTGCGCGGGTTCACGGCGTTCACCACCGAGAACAGGGCCTTGCCGTTGGAGCTTTTGCGGCCGCTCACGAAGAGCACCACGTCGTATTCGGTAGCGAATTTGGCCAGGGCGGGCTCGCGGTTGCTCACCTGCCGGCAGATGCTGTCGTTGGCGTCGAAGCTGTCGAGCTGCCCACCAGCGGCGGCAATGCGGGCTTCCATCAGGGCCTTCATCTTGTAGAAGCCGGCCGTGCTTTTGGTGGTTTGGCTGAAGAGCGTGACGGGGCGCGAGAAATCGATTTGGTCGAGGTCGGCCTCGTTCATCACGATAATGGCGCGGTTGCCGGTCTGGCCGGTGAGGCCGGCCACTTCGGCGTGGCCGGGCTGCCCGTAAATCACAATCTGGCCGTTTTGGCGCTGGCTCAGGTCGAAGGCGTGCTTCACGCGGTTTTGCAGCTTGAGCACCACCGGGCAGCTGGCGTCAATCAGCTCCAGGTTGTTTTCGAGGGCCAGCTGGTAGGTTTCGGGCGGTTCGCCGTGGGCCCGGATGAGGACTTTGGTGTCGTGCAGTTCGGCCAGCTGCTCGCGGTCGATGATGCGCAAACCCAATTGGTGCAGGCGCTCCACTTCCATGCGGTTGTGCACAATGTCGCCCAGGCAATAGAGGCTGTGGCCTTGCGCCAGCTCGTCTTCGGCCATTTGGATGGCGAATTCGACGCCAAAGCAGTAACCGGAATTTTTATCAATCGTGACCTTCATGCTGAGCCCTTAACATCCCTGCGGCGGCGAGGAGTTCGCCAGGGCAAAGTTACGGAGTAGCCCGGCGGCATGGCGTACAAATTGCCGGCGTCTTTAATCCCGCTTTAATCCCAGCCCGCCGCAAACAGCGCCGACGAAGCCCTATCGAGCACAAAATCGACCTGTTCGGTGATGGTGATGTGCGTGGTGTCGAGCAACACAGCGTCGGGGGCGCGGCGTAGGGGGCTCTCGGCGCGGGTCGAGTCGAGGTGGTCGCGCTTGCGCAGGTTCTCGATGATGTCCTCGAGGGGCACAATCTCGCCTTTTTCAGCCAGCTCCTCCTGGCGGCGCTTGGCGCGCAGCTCCACTTCGGCCGTCATGAAAATCTTCACTTCCGCATCGGGGAAAACGGTGGTGCCAATGTCGCGGCCGTCCATCACCACGCCGCGCTTGCGGCCCATTTGCTGTTGCTGGGCCACCATGGCGTGGCGCACCATCGGAATGACCGACACCTCGCTCACGGCGTTGGAGATGCGCATCTGCCGGATGTCGTCCTCGCGGTTCACCCCGTTCAGAAACAGCTCGTTGCGGCCGGTGCGGCGGTTGCGGCGGAAGCTGATGTGGATGTCGTGCAGGGCCTTCTCGATGCCGGGCATGTCATCGAAGCCAATCTGGTTTTCGAGCAGGTACAGCGTCACGGCGCGGTACATGGCCCCGGTGTCGACGTAGGCATAGTGCAGCAGCTGAGCCACGGCCTTGGCGGTGGTGCTTTTGCCGCAGGAAGAGTAGCCGTCAATGGCAATAACGAGTTGTTTCATAACGACGCGGGCGGCCATTGGCCCCGCAAGATTACGAAATCCAAGTCTTACGCGCAGCCGGCGGCGTCTTCAAGCGTTGGGGCACCGAGGCAAAAAAAGCGGCTACCGATGCCCTTTCTCCCTCATTTAGTTGGGAATTGACCAAATGAAAGGGGTTGAAAAAAAATCTGCCGGCCATGCCCACGCCGGTGCTGCCGTCCTTGCCCGTGCCCCATTCACCGCCGTACACCTGCACCAGGCACTGCCCCAGAAAGCAGCCCAGCGCCATGAGCACGCCCTCGCGCTCGGCGGCCGGCAAAATGCCCCGCTGGGCCTCGATAAAGTTGTCGAGGTGGGCCACGGCTTCGGCGTCAAACGCTTTCAGATTGAGCTGCTGGCGCACCTGCTCGGCGGCTTGCTGAATGGATTCGAGGGGCGTGGGGCTGGTATCGGGCATAGGAACAAAGCTGGTGGCGAAAGGGCCGGGCGCGGCCGGCTGGTTTGTAAGCTAACACGCTTAAGGGCGCCGGGGTTGTGGCAAGGATGCCTGCTCCGGCGTTTTCTGCTCAAACCGCTGGCTCGAAACCGGCAGGTCGCCGGGCGGCTAGTTACGCGCTCCCTTTTTATCGGCAATGTACTCGTTCAGCACCTTGGGCAGCTTTTCGGTGGTCAGCGAACCCCATTTTACTTCCTGGCTCAGGCGCGCATCGTCGGCAATTAGGGGTTCGACAATGGCCCGCAGCCGGCCGCCCGACTTCGGCAGGCTCACCCACTGCGGGCTGTCGTCGCGCTTGAGCACCCAGGCCTGCGTCATCTCGTATTCGGTCACGTTGGACTTGTAGCTGCCCCCGGCGCTGCCCCAGCTGGCGCCGTTGAATGTGGCATAACTGCCCTGGTGCACGGCATCGTCGCGCCGCATGGTGCCCTTAAGGTGGTAGAGCCCCAGGCCCGCTCCCACGGCGCCCACCCGCACAAAGGCAATGCGGTATTCCTGCTCGTCCTCGCCCACCACTACTTTGAAATCCTTCAGTACCACAAACGAGTCCTGCTTCATTACGAAACTGCTGACGTCGAGCGGCGTGTAGGCGGTTTTATCGGTCAGGCCGACGGCCACAATCTTGTTGTAGTCGATGTAGGCAATGGGCACCTCCAGCGTGCTCCCATCGAGCAGGTGAATGCGGCCCGGAACGGCCTCAGGCAGCTTATCGGGCACGTCGGCCGCCGATTTATTGAAGTTGTAGGTGTTCTTTTTCTGGCCGAAAGCATTGGTTTGCGCTTGGGCGTACCCGGCGCCAGCCGCCAGGCCAATAATGGCTACTGCGAGATGGAATAAAACTTTTGTCATGGCCTGCTCTTTGTGCCGCACAAGTTAAACCCATTGTCAGCATGCCCCCGTGTTTACGAAGCAGCACACGCATCATTTTTCCGGAAAAGGTCAGGGCTATCAGCTTTAGCCTTTTCGGGCGGCCGTGTACTGCGCCATCAGCTCCACCATTTTTTCGATGGTGAAGGCCGAGGGGAATAAGCGGTGTATTTTCTTGCTGAGCTCAGGCTGGTCGGCCGTCAGGGCTTCCAGCAGGTCGTGGGCGCTTTTTGTATGGGGCTGCAGCGTTTGGAAACCCGGGTTAGCAGCGGTTTTAAGCAGCAGTATCGCCTAGACTTTTTCTTCGTAGGTGCCGGTCTTTTTTTCAAGTAGGGCGCCCCCCGCGGCGCCCACAGCCACTCCTAGTAACCCGTAGCGTAGGTTTGCGCCAGCGCCCTGCAACATCGAAGCCTGCGTGCCGGGCGGCGCACTATACACGTCCATGGTGCCTTTCAGGCCGTAAAGCTCCAGCCCCTGGGCGGCCTGGTACACGCGCACCATGGCGCAAGGGTAATGGGCCACCACGCCGTTAATCACCACATCAAACTTGCGCAGCACAGTAAATGAGTCGACCCCAATCACAAAGTTTTTGACCTGCACAGCCGCAAAGTGCTGGGGCTCCGCAACGCCTTCGTCCTTCACCAACAGCTCATTGTCGCTCACCAAGCAAAGGATGCCGGTGCGGGAAATGCCATCGGCCAGCCGGTAGTGGCCCGGGGCGAATACCGGTGGCTTGGGTTTAGGACCGGCCGCCAAGACCTGCGTGGTGGCTAAAACACCCGCGAGGATGCTAAAAATGAATATCCGCCAATGCGTTCGGGAAGTTGCGAAGTCGCTCATTGGCGCAAAATAGCGGCTAGTGCCCGCAGGGGCAGGGCACACTCTTGCCGCCGCTGTGGTGCTTGTACCAGCTGGTTTTTTTCTGCTGCGCGGTGCGGCGCGCGCAGCCGCCCAAGAGGCTGCCCCCCAGCACGAGCAGTACCATCAGCAGGAGCCGCCACGACGAAGATATTTTCATAGCCAATCTATTTTAACTCAAAGTTAAGGTTCTTTGCGCGCCTGCCCATAGGCCGCCGCTTCTAATTTCCGCCAACGCATGACTCCTGCTTTTTCGCTCACTGCCAACGTCGTCGACGTTTTTGCCCGTTCCATTCAGCCCGCCATTGTTTCCGTCGAGGGCGGCCGCATTGCCAGCATCGCGCCCATTGCCGAAGCCGAGGCCGACTCCGCCCTGCCCTACGTGCTGCCCGGTTTCGTTGACGCTCACGTGCACGTGGAAAGCTCCCTGCTGGTGCCCACCGAGTTCGCCCGCCTAGCCGTGACGCACGGCACCGTGGCCACCGTGAGCGACCCGCACGAAATCGGCAACGTGCTGGGCGTGGCCGGCGTGGAGTTTATGCTTGAAAACGCCGCGCATTCGCCGTTCAAGTTTTGCTTTGGCGCACCGAGCTGCGTGCCGGCCACGCCGTTTGAAACGGCCGGGGCCGAAATCACGGCTCAGGACATCGCCAAGCTGTTCGAGAACCCCAAAATCGGCTACCTGGCCGAGATGATGAACTGGCCCGGCGTGCTGCACCGCGACTCCGACGTGATGCAGAAAATTGCCATTGCCCAAGCCGCCGGCCGGCCCGTGGACGGCCATGCCCCCGGCCTGCGCGCCGACGATGCCGCCCACTACGCCAGCGCCGGCATCAGCACCGACCACGAGTGCTTCACGGCCGCTGAGGCGCTCGATAAGCTGGCTGTGGGCATGAAGGTGCTCATCCGCGAGGGCTCGGCGGCCCGCAATTTCGACGCGCTGATTGAGCTGCTGCCCGAGCACTACGCCCACCTCATGTTCTGCTCCGACGACAAGCACCCCGATACGCTGGTGCTGGGCCACATCAACCAGTTGGTGCAGCGGGCCGTGGCGCTCGGCAACGACGTGTTCCACGTATTGCGCGTGGCCTGCGTGAACCCCGTGAAGCACTACAACCTGCCCGTGGGCCTGCTGGGCGAAGGCGACCCGGCCGACTTCATCGTGGTGAAAAACCTGCGCGATTTTGAGGTGCAGCAAACCTACCTCAACGGCGTGCTGGTGGCCGAAAACGGAAAGTCGTTGCTGCCGGCTGCGCCCGTGGCCGTGGTCAACAACTTCCACGCTCAGCCCGTGACAGCGGCCGATTTCCAGCTGCCCGCACCGGCTTCCGCTCAGCCCACGGCACGCGTCATTGAGTGCTTCGATGGCCAGCTCATCACGGCCCGCGTCGACCTGCCGGCCCGAATTGAAAACGGCTTGGTGGTTTCCAACGTGGCCGACGATGTGCTGAAGCTGGCCGTCATCAACCGCTACCAGCCGGGCGTGGCCCCGGCGTTGGCGTTCATCCGCGGCTTTGGGCTGCAGCACGGCGCGCTGGCCAGCAGCGTGGGTCACGATTCGCATAACATCACCGCCGTGGGCTGCGACGACGAGAGCCTGGCCCGCGCCGTCAACCTCGTCATCGAGGCCAAGGGCGGCCTGGCCGCCGTGGGCGCCGACGGCCGCGAAATCCTGGTACCGCTGCCCGTGGCCGGCCTCATGTCAGACCAGCCCGGACCCGCCGTGGCCGAGGCCTACGCCGCCGTCGATGCGCTGGCCAAGCAGCTGGGCTCACCGCTGGGGGCGCCGTTCATGACGCTCTCGTTCATGGCGCTGCTGGTCATTCCCAGCCTGAAGCTGAGCGATAAAGGCTTGTTTGATGGCCAGCAGTTCACGTTTGTGGACGCCGTAGAATAAACAGAACGCAATTTTTTACGTGGCTTCTGCGTAGGAGGCGAAGGCTTGCCTTTGCCTCCTTTTCTGTTTTTACTGGTTATGAAGCTGCTGCCGTTACCCTTTTTTCTCCGCATTGCCTGCGGCTTGCTGCTGGTCGTGAGCGCCCAACCGGCCGCGGCCCAGAAGTACCGCACCGCCGCCGGGCTGCGCAGCGGCGGAGGCAGCTACGGCCTCACCGTGCAGCAGCTCGTGCTGCCCAAAACCACCCTCGAAGGCTTGGGCATGCTGGCCGAGCGCGAGCGCAGCGCCACGCTGCTGGCCGAGCGGCACTTCGGCATTCTCGGGCCCAGCCTCAACTACTATTTCGGGGCCGGCGGGCACTTCGGCACCCACAAAGACGACGGCAACTTCTGGGGCTTCGACGGCATGATTGGGGCCGAGTACAAAATTCCGTTTGCCCGCATTGTGCTCTCGTTCGACTTCAAGCCCACCATCGAGTTCCACTCTGCCGACTGGAACCGTTTCCCGACGGCTTTCTCGGTGCGCTACATTATTCTCAAGCAGAAAAATACCAGCATTTTTCAAGGCATTTTCGACAAAGTCAAAGGCAAATAAAAAGCCCCGACTCATGACGAGCCGGAGCTTTTTACTGTTTGTTTTTAGCTCAGAAAGGGACCAGGAACTACTGAAACCGCTTTTCGAGCAGCTTGAGCATTTTTTCTTCGGTGAGGGGTTTGGTGAGGTACTCCACGTTGGGGTACTTGGCCACGCGGGCCGTGTCGGCGCCGTGCATGGAGGTGGTGAGCACGGCCATCACCGTTTTGTCCTGCACCGGCTGGGGCAGGGCGTTGTAAAGCTCCAGAAACTCGAAGCCCGACACGCCGGGCATCTTCAAATCGACAAACACCAGGTCGGGCGCCGAGCTGCCGCCATTGGCGCTGCCCCAAAGCTGCTCGAATGCTTCATCGGCCCGCGAAAACGTGCTCACGCGGTCGGCCACAGCCAACCGGCCCAGCAGCCGGTTGTTGAGAAAACTGGTTGTTTCGTTGTCGTCAACGAGTACAATGTGATTCAAATTAGCGGACATCGATAAAGGAGTTATTTCTAGCTTCCACGAAGATACCGAACACGGATTGCCCCGGCAATTGTTCAGCTTTTTTACAGCCAGCCCTGGGCGTGCATCCAGTCGTCGTTGTAGATTTTGCCGAGGTAGCGGGTGCCGTGGTCGGGCAGCACAATCACCATGGTGTCTTCTTCTTTAAGGTGCTCGCGGGCATATTCCAGGGCGCCGTGCACGGCCGAGCCGCAGCTCCAGCCCACAAACAGGCCCTCCTCTTTGGCCAGGCGCCGCGTCATGATGGCCGCGTCCTTATCGGTCACTTTCAGAAACAAATCAATAACATCGAAGTCGACGTTCTTGGGCAGAATGTCTTCGCCAATACCCTCGGTTTTGTAGGGATAAATTTCGTTCTGGTCGAAGATGCCGGTTTCCTTGTACTTCTTGAACACCGAGCCGTAGGTGTCGAGGCCCAGGGTGAAAATGTTGGGGTTTTGCTCCTTCAGGTACTTGCTCACGCCGCAGATGGTGCCGCCCGTGCCCACGCCGGCCGCCCAGTGCGTGATTTTGCCTTCGGTCTGCTGCCAGATTTCGGGGCCGGTGGTGTCGTAGTGCGCGGCGGCGTTCGAGAGGTTGTCGTACTGGTTGGGGTAGAAGGAGTTGGGCGTTTCCTGGTTGAGGCGCTTGGCCACCGAATAGTAGCTGCGCGGGTCTTCGGGGGCCACGTCGACGGGGCACACCACCACCTGGGCGCCCACGGCACGCAGAATGTCCTGCTTCTCCTTGCTCTGCTTGTCGCTCATCACGAAGATGGTTTTGTAGCCCTTCGCAATGGCGGCCAGGGCCAGGCCCATGCCCGTGTTGCCGCTGGTACCCTCAATGATGGTGCCGCCCGGCTTGATGAGGCCGGCCTTTTCGGCGTCCTCAATCATGCGGATGGCCATGCGGTCTTTCACCGAGTTGCCGGGGTTGAAATACTCCACCTTGGCCAGAATGGTGCCTTTAATGCCGGCGCTGACGCTGTTGAGCTTAACGAGGGGAGTGCGGCCAACGGCCTCAATGACGTGGTTGAAATACATCGAATTTTACTGGGTGGGATGGGTTTGGGTGAGACGGCAAAGGTACGCACGCCCGCCCGGCGGCAAGGCGCCGCCTTGCATAAGCATCGCTCCGCATGGCATTCCCTACAATTGCCTAAGCCGCTATCAGGCGTCGGGGTGGAAATCGTCGAGCAGGGTCTGCAGGTCGTGCAGGCGGCTTTCCACCTGCGTCAGGAAGGCCGCTGGCACCGGCACCAGGGCGCCGTGCCGGGCGGTGAGGTAGCGCACCAGGGCATTGAGGGCCTGCACTTCTTCTTCCAGCTCGGCGCTGAGGCGGGCCCACTGGGCGTCGCCGGTTTCGGGGTGGAGGCGGCAGAGGTGGCGCACGGCCACCGTGCGGCTCACCAGGGCGGCCAGCAGCTCCAGAATGCGCTGCTCCTCGGCCGTGAACGTGCGCGGGGCGCGGTCGATGACGCACAGCGTGCCGAGCGGGCGCTCGTCGGGCAGCCGCAGCAGGGCACCGGCGTAGAAGCGCAGGCCGTTGGCTTCGGCGGCGCGCAAGGCTTCTTCGGGAATTTCCGGGTGTTCTTCCAGCACCAAGTCGTGGTACACCACGGCCTGGGCCTGCTCAATGGCAGTTGCACACAAGGCTTCGGCGCGCGGCTGCTGCTTGTTTTCGGGCATGCCCACGTTGGCGGGGTAATACACGTCGGTTTCCTCCACCACCGAAATCAGCGAGATGGGCAAGCTGAAAATGCGGGCCGTGAGGGCCACGAACTCGTTGAAAACCGGCTCAGTAAGGGCCGGCAGCAGTTCGGCGGCGCGCAAGCTGCGCAGGCGCGCGGCTTCGTCGGCGGGCAGGTTGGAAAACGGGGTGGTAGCCAAGTTGCAGAAAAGAAAGGGCGTGAAGCAAAGCGGGGCGCCGCCGGGGCAGCGCCGCTAATATACACCCGGCGGCTACGCAGCCTTGCGGAGCACCCGGGCGGCGAAAGGCAAGGTGCGGCCGTTGGGCTGTCAGTTCGCTGGCAGGCCTCGCATCTTTTTTGGGCCCCGGCACGCCGCGCTGGCCCCAGCCGCCGCTGCTTTTCCCTGCACATAAGGCTTCTATCTGATGAGCGGCTTGCCCTAGCCCCAAAATGCCCTACTTTTGCAGCGCCGTTGCCCGACCGGGCCAGGGCGTCCCACCCACCAAATTCCTCAAAAACACCTCCGAATGAGCGTTCTGGTCAATAAAAATTCCAAGGTTATCGTGCAGGGCTTCACCGGCTCCGAGGGCTCGTTCCACGCCCAGCAAATGATGGATTACGGCACCAACGTGGTGGGCGGCGTCACGCCCGGCAAGGGTGGCACCGAGCACCTGGGCCGTCCCGTGTTCAACACCGTGGCCGAGGCCGTAGAGAAGGCCGGCGCCGACACCAGCATCATTTTCGTGCCCCCGGCTTTCGCGGCCGACGCCATCCTGGAAGCGGCTGACGCCGGCATCAAGGTGATTATCACCATCACCGAAGGCATCCCGACCAAGGACATGATTGCCGTGAAGCACTACCTGAAAGACCGGCCGGGCATCACAATGATTGGCCCGAACTGCCCCGGCGTGATGACTGCCGGCGAGTGCAAAGTGGGCATCATGCCCGGCTTCATCTTCTCGAAAGGCAAAATCGGCATCGTGAGCAAGTCGGGCACCCTGACCTACGAGGCCGTGGACCAGCTCACCAAGGCCGGCCTGGGCCAGACCACGGCCATCGGCATCGGCGGCGACCCCATCATTGGCACCACCACCAAGCAGGCCGTGGAGCTGCTCATGAACGACCCCGAAACCGAAGGCATCGTGATGATTGGCGAAATCGGCGGCGGCATGGAAGCCGAAGCTGCCCGCTGGATTAAAGAAACCGGCAACAAGAAGCCCGTGGTAGGCTTCATCGCCGGCCAGACGGCGCCTCCCGGCCGCCGCATGGGGCACGCCGGCGCCATTGTGGGCGGTGCCGACGACACGGCTGCCGCCAAAATGGCCATCATGCGCGAGTGCGGCATCCACGTGGTGGATTCGCCGGCCGAGATTGGCGACACCATGCTGCGCGTGCTGGGCAACAAGTAAGCTGCGCACCCGCTTCATTAATAGCAAAATAAAAAAGCCCCGGCCGTTGCGGTCGGGGCTTTTTTATTTACCTTCATCCAATCTTCATCTTTACTCCGGCAAGCCTATGCGTCAGCTTTTTACTCATTGTTACATTCTGCTGGCGCTGCTGGCTGCCTCCTGGGCAGCCAACGGACAAACGCTAACGGCAACGCCAACCAGTCTGGGCGGCTTTACCACGGCGGTGAGCACGCCATCGGCCCAGCAAAGCGTGCTGGTGAGCGGCAGCGGCCTGACCAACAACGTAACGGCAACAGCCCCAGCGGGCTTCGAAGTGTCGTGGACGTCAGGCTTTAATTTTACCACCAGCCAAGTGCTAACCCAGTCGACGGGCAGCATCACCAATATCCCGTTGTATGTGCGAATGACGGGCGCGGTGCTGGGTCCTGTGAGTGGCGTGGTAACCATTGCCAGCCCGGGCACCACGACTCAGAACGTGGCCGTGTCCGGCACGGCCACGGCAGCCCCTACTCCTAACCCGGCTAGTACGCTCACGAGCATTTCCCCAACCTCCGGCCCTGGCGGAACACAGGTGCTCGTCACTTTCTATGGCAGCGGATTCGTGCCGGGGGCCACTATTGGCCTCCAGGCAGGCGCAAGCTTTGTTACAGCCACTTACATTTCTTCTACGCAACTCACCGCCTTGATTACACTGCCTAGTGTAGCCGCTCCGTTAGTTACCTACTTCATCGCATCCAATCCGCCGCCGGGCGGAGGAGGCAGTTCGGTGGGAGGAATGAAGTTTTTCACCATCAACCCTAGTCCGCCGGTCATCACCGGTTTTTCGCCGGCTAGTGGCCCTCCCGGGACGCTCGTAACCATCACGGGGCGCAATCTGGATGTGCCAGGGGGTACCGGCACCGTCATTTCCTTCAACGGTACCTTGGTTACTGTAGTGCCGCAGACGCCAAGCGTGGGCGCGTATTATGTGCGGGTGCCCACTGGGGCAACTACCGGCTACATCACGCTCACCAATGGCAATGGCGGGGCCGTGAGTCCGACGCAATTTGTGGTGCCCCCCGCCCGCCCACCGTTTTTCGAGGATTTCGAAACCGGCACCAAAACCAGCTACGCGGCCGCCTCGGTGCAGTTGCAAACCGGTGGCTGGACCCTGGGCGAATCCCTTATCGGCACCACGGCCGGCGCCGATAAGTTTAACGGTCTCAAATCGGCGCGGCTGCGCGGCGGGGGCTTCATGGAGATGGACGTGGACAAGCCCAACGGCGCGGGCGTGGTGACGGTGAGCGCGGCCGCCTATGCTACCGAAACCGGAGCTTCCTTCGTGCCCGAAATCTCGACCGACGGCGGCGTGACTTACACCAGCTTGCTGGGCGGCAGCCCCGCTCCCACCCTCACCAGCACGCTCACGCCTTATTCCTTCACGGCCAACCGGACGGGCAACGTGCGCCTGCGCTTCAGCAGCACCAATACGGCTGGCGCAACAAACCCGCGCATCAACCTCGACGACATCGGCATTACCGATTACCGGGTGGGCACTGCCACCAAGCCGGGCCAAAGCCTGTCGGATTTGAGCCTGTTCCCGAACCCGGCGCAAGGCCGCGTGACGGTGCAGGGTACCGGCGCGGGCCCCGTGTGGTGTAGCCTGCGCGACCTGGCCGGGCGGCAGCTAACGGCCCCGGTCGCGTTGCCGGCCGATGGCAACCTGGCACTGCCAGCCAATTTGCCCACGGGCCTTTACCTGTTGCAGGTAGAAACCCCGACAGGCCGACGCACCCTGCGGCTGGCCACCCTATAGGCGGTGCCCTCGGTGCCGTGCGTACTGGGAGCCGCGGCACAGTTGGTTTTAGCGGGAGCTTGCCGGCATGAAAAAAGCCTCAGCTTCGGCTGAGGCTTTTTTCATGTCCATCTACTGTGGGCTTGCCCTAATCGTCCAGCGTGGTGTTCTTGTCAAAGTTGATAACAATGCCAATCTGAAACACCGAGTTCGCCGCTTTCAAATAGTCGTTGTGGCGTAAGCCAAAGATTTGGCCGCTGATGAGCTGCAGCTGCACCGGCCCGGCAATTTGGGTGCGGGTGAAGGTGATGGGCTCGAAAAACACGTTGTTTTCGCCGGGCGCGGGCAGGCCGTCGATGGTGAAGTTATTGAGCTGCATGTAGCTCAGGCGCATGGCCGCGCCATAGGTGAGCGGGAAGTCGCGGTTGAAAAGGTGAAGGGTTTTCTGCTTCTTTTTGGCGTAGTTCACCTGAGCGAAGAACTTGGACAAGCTGCCGTCGAGGGTGCGCGTGGTAATTTGAGCGTCGTTGCGCTCGATGCGCTGGGTGGCGCCGCCCCCGCCGCCCACGTACACTTCGAGCACGCGCTTGTCGGGCAGCCGGGTGAAGTAGCCCAGGCTGGCTTCGCCGAAATCAATGTCTTCGGTTTTGTCGGATTTCTTACGGTGCAGGGAAGAGAACGTACCGGCCACGGCCAGGTGGTTGGTAAGGCCGTAGGCGCCCTGCAGGGCATAGTTGGTGTGCTGGTTGGTGCTCACGGCCCCGTAGAACTCGCCCTGGTGCGTGAGCATGGGCGCGTGCGGCGGCGGCGGAAAATACAGCGAGGCACAGCCCGATAATCCCAACGGCCCGAGGGCCCACAACAAACGCAAGGGTGACTTCATGGTGCAATATTCGGCATTCGGCGGCGCTGGCTAACGCGCAGGGGCCTAGTTCCGTGTGGCGCAGTGCTACGGCGCAGCTTTTTAGGCCGTAAAACCAGCCTCCTACCCGTGCCGGCCGTATGGCTTACTACACTTTCTTTTTGCGCCGCTATGCCCGCTGATTCGTTTGATGCCATCATTATCGGGGCCGGCCAGGCCGGCACGCCCCTCGCCTACGCCCTGGCCGAAGCCGGCCGCCAAGTGGCCATGATTGAGAGTGCCTCGCTGGGCGGTTCCTGCATCAACTACGGCTGCGCGCCTACCAAGGCCCTGCTGGCATCGGCTCAGCGCGCCCACCACGTGCGCCTGGCCGGCGACCTGGGAATTGAGGCGCCCGAGCCGGTGGTGAATTTTGGGGCCGTGATTGAGCGCATGCACCGCCTGCGCCAAAACTCGCGCGACAGCCTGCACCGTAAGCTCACCGAAGACCGCGAAGGCATTACGCTCATTCGCGGGCGGGCCCGATTCACAGCGCCGCACACGCTGCAAGTAGCACTGGTGGGCGGCGGCGAACAGCAGGTCACGGCCCCGCTCGTCTTCATCAATACCGGTACCCGCGCCGCCGTGCCCGACATCGATGGCCTGGCCGACAGCGGCTTTTACACCAGCGACTCCCTGTTGCTCAACATGACCGAGCAGCCCGCGCACCTGCTCATTTTGGGCGGCAGCTACATTGGGGTCGAGTTCAGCCAGATGTTCAAGCGGCTGGGCACCCACGTCACGGTCATCGACAGCAAACCGCGCCTCATGGCCCGCGAAGACCCCGACGTGAGCCACCCACTAGAGCAATGCCTCACCGACGCGGGCGTGGAGCTGGTACTTGGCGCCGAAACCCGCCGCGTGAGCCGTGCCGAAGACGGCAGCATCACCCTCACCGTGACTACCAAAGACGGCGAGCGCCGCCTGCGTGGCAGCCACCTGCTGGTGGCCGTGGGCCGCACGCCCAACACCGACGACCTCGGCCTCGAAAACACCGGCATCACCCTCGATAAGAAAGGCTACATCGAAGTGAACGAGCAGCTGCAAACCGGCACCCGCGGCGTGTACGCGCTGGGCGACGTGAAGGGCGGCCCGCAGTTTACCCACATCAGTTACGACGACTACCGCGTGGTGCGCGACAACCTGCTGCACCACGGCAAGCGCAACACCGAGCACCGCCCCCTCCCCTACGTGGTGTTCACCGAGCCGCAACTGGGCCGCATCGGCCTCTCGAAGAACCAGGCCAAGGAAAAGGGCATCCCCTACCGCGTGAGCCGGCTGCCGGCCCGCACCATCGGCCGGGCCATCCAAACGGGCGAGACGGACGGCTTCGCGGAAGTACTTGTAGGCGACGACGACCGGTTGCTGGGGGCGGCCGTGTTCTGCGAGCAAGGCGGCGAAATCATGACCATGTTCCAGCTGGCGATGGCCGGCCGGCTGCGCTACCAGGAACTGGAAGACATGATTCTGGCCCACCCCACCTGGGCCGAAGTGCTGAACAACGCCTTCCAACGGCTGAAACCGGGAGAGTAAGTATGAAGCAACTGCCGGCACCGCTGGCGCGCGTTTCCGACGCGTGTCGGTTGGCGTCGAGCTTCTGGCTCGGGGCGTGCGTCCGTCAGGTGTATTTGTTTCTTTCCCGAGCCAGAGGCTCGACGCCAACCGACACGCGTCGGAGAAGCGCCAGCTCAACATTTATTAAGCCAGCTGCTTGTCCTGCATGAACGCGCGCACGGCGCGGGAATCGTTCAGCACCTTGAGCACCACGAAGTGCAGCAGCAGCATGAGGCCGTAGCCCAGCAGCGGGCCGCCGTTTTTCCAATTCAGGTACAGCATCAACACGCCTATCATGCACTGCAGCCCGTTCAGGAACAAGGCCAGGGTGATGGCGTGCCGCCACCGCCCAAACAGCAGCAGAATCATCAGCAGATTCAGCGTTTGCCCGGAGCTGATGTGGCCGGTTTCGCTCACGAACCACAGCTTGAAATGCGTCGGTAGCCAAGCGCTGAGCAGCATGCAGGCGGATACCAAGAGGAGCAGGCGGAAACCGTGGCTGTTAATGGGCATGGTGGAGTAACTGTAAGTTCAAGCAGCAGACAGCAATCAACTTTTCTTTATGTAAACGCTAGTTTTAACCGCCTTCTGAGCCTATACGAAAGCCATGAAGGTATGCATAGATATGTTGTGAACTGCTTTGTATTTAGCGGAAGTCAATAGACACTCCTTGTTTCGGTTCTACGAATCCACCATAAAGAAATACTTTGCGCAAGGAGTCAAATTCAGTTTTTGTGAAGGCGCTAGCCGTTACGCTAAACGCTCCCTCCATATCATGCAGCGTGCTATCAATGCGCATTGCAAGTCCTAATGTGTCACCTTTGAGTTCGCCATCAAAATAGCTCGTGTTTATCAGGTAGAAATTGGGAGAAATAAGACAGGGAATTTCAACATTAAAGCGGGTGCCTTTGCCAGGCATTTCAGCATAATATAGGCCGTAGCCTCCCCGTATCTCAGAAGGATTAAAATGCAGTTGACTGTGCTTATAACCGCGGTAGCCAGCGCCTGCGTTAAGCTGTTTGCGCAACCTGACGAAAGCCTCGTAGTTCTGGCTGCTGACGTGGTAATAATGGGCTTTATTAAGCCGCGCAAAACCGGCATTACAACTAGTTAGGACAGCAGTTCCAAGATATAGGGCAATTCGTTTTGAACCAGTATTCATTAGGTAATCAACTTAAAACCCCCGCGCCAGCCTTTCAGCCGACGCGGGGGTTTCTGTTGGTGCTTAGGCCGGGGCCAAGCTACTACATATTCTTCACTATCTCCTGGGCGAATTCGCTCGTTTTGAGGAGAGTGGCGCCTTCCATCTGGCGTTCGAAGTCATAGGTCACGCGCTTGCTGGCGATGGCGGCTTCGAGGCCTTTGTTGATGAGGGCAGCGGCTTCTTTCCAGCCCATGTACTCCAGCATCATCACGCCGGAGAGGATAACGGAGCCGGGGTTCACCTTGTCCTGGTTGGCGTACTTGGGAGCCGTGCCGTGGGTGGCTTCGAAGATGGCGTGGCCGGTGAGGTAGTTGATGTTGGCGCCCGGCGCGATGCCGATGCCGCCCACGATGGCAGCCAAGGCGTCGGACACGTAGTCGCCGTTCAGGTTCAGCGTAGCCACCACCGAGTACTCCGAAGGGCGGAGCAGAATCTGCTGCAGGAAGGCGTCGGCGATGCTGTCCTTGATGATGAGCTTGCCTTGCTCCACGGCCTGCTTCTGCAGAGCCTCGGCCACTTCCACGCCCTGCTTGGCCACGATTTTATCGTACTGCGCCCAGGTGAAGACTTTGGGGCCGAATTCCTTCTCGGCTAGCTCGTAGCCCCAGGTTTTGAAGGCGCCTTCGGTGAACTTCATGATGTTGCCCTTGTGCACGATGGTCACGGAAGGCAGCTTGTTTTCGAGGGCGTACTTGATGGCGGCGCGCACGAGGCGCTCGGTGCCTTCCTTGCTCACCGGCTTGATGCCGAACGACGACGAATCGGGGAAGCGGAGTTTCTTCACGCCCATCTCGTCCTGCAGGAATTCGAGCATTTTCTGGGCCTGGGGCGTGCCGTTCATGTACTCGATGCCGGCATAGATGTCCTCCGTGTTCTCGCGGAAGATGACCATGTCGGTCAGCTCCGGGTGCTTCACCGGCGAGGGCACACCGTCGTAGTAGCGCACGGGGCGCACGCAGGCGTAGAGGTCCAGCTCCTGGCGCAGGGCCACGTTCAGCGAGCGGATGCCGCCGCCCACGGGCGTCGTCAGCGGGCCCTTGATGCCCACGAGGTACTCGCGGAAGGCGTCGAGTGTATCGTTTGGCAGCCAGTTGTTGGTTTGCTTGTAGGCTTTTTCGCCGGCCAGCACTTCCTTCCACACCAGCTGCTTTTTGCCGCCGTAGGCTTTTTCAACAGCGGCGTCGAACACCAGCTTGGAGGCGCGCCAGATGTCCGGACCCGTGCCGTCGCCCTCGATGAAGGGAATGGTGGGTTTGTCCGGAACGGTCAGCTTGCCGTTTTTAATGGTGATTTTTTGCTCTGGCATGTGGGTCGTGTATGTTATAAATCTGTCATCCTGAGCGCCGCGAAGGACCTTATCGCGTCAGGGGTGGTAGGTAAAATTCAACTGCGCGCCGGCGGGATAAGGTGCTTCGCGCCACGCAGTGTGATAAGGGCGATTAGTAGCCGAAAATCTCTTTCAGCGTGAGCTGCTGCACGGTGCCGTACTTGGCCAGCTCCTTAAAATTCAGCCGGTCTTTCGAGCCGATGACCAGAATGACCTGGTTCTGGCCTTTCACTTTGGCCTGCTGAAACTTCTTCAATTCGTCGAAAGTCATTTTCTGGGTGCTGGCGTACACATCGCGGCGGATGTCGTAGTCCAGGCCCAGGCGCTTGGCACGCTCGTAGCTCATCAGGATGTTGCCCTTGGTGATGCGCTCGGTGCTGATGCTGTTGCGGATGGCGTTTTTGGCGATTTCCAGGTTGGCTTCGGCCACGGGCATGTCGGTGAGGAGGGCTTCCATGCCGGCCATGGCCTCGGGCAGCTTGTCGCTCTGGGTGCCGATGTAGCTCAGGTTGTAGTTGGAGCGGCCCAGCTTGTCGGCGTTGTTGTAGCCGGAGTAGGCCGAGTAGGCCAGCGCCTTGCTTTCGCGCAGGTCCTGGAAAACAATGCTGCCCATGCCACCGCCGAAGTACTCGTTGTAGAGCGCCACCGTGGGGGCCAACTCCTTGCTGTACAGGTCGCCCTTGGTCAGGAACAGGATTTCGGCCTGCACCATGTTGTAGTCCACCCAGTACACCTTTTTATCTTTAAGCGGCTGCTCGGCGAAGTCTTTGGCGGCCGGGGCGGGCGTGAGCTTGGCGGGCGTGCGGTGCTCGGTTTTGATAACAGCCACCGTTGCATCCTGGGCGCGGGGACCGTAGTACAGCACGCGGTGCTGATACGTCGGCAGCTTTTTCAGCAGCGCCGTGAGTTGCTCGGGCTTCACTGCTTTCAGCTCCTTCTCGCTCAGAATGTTCGTGAAGGGGTTTTTCGGGCCGTACTTCACGTAATTCACCATGGCCTGGTTCAGAATCACGCGCTTTTCGAGCTTGGCATCCTGACGCTGTTTGAGCACGCCGGCCACCATGTCTTTTAGAGCCACGGCGTCGGGCTTGGGCGCGGCCATGAGCTGTTCGAACAGCTTCAAGGCAGGCTCCAGGTTGCTGTCGAGGCCGTTGAGCGTAACAAAAATGCGGTCGGGGCCGCTGCTCACGTTGAAGGAGCAGCCCAGCTTGTAGAACTCCTGCTGCAGCTGCGCGGCGGTGTAATTGCCGGTGCCGAGGTATTGCAGGTAGTCGGTGGCAAGGCTCCAGCGCGGGTCGTTGTTCTTGCCCAGGTCGAAGACGTAGGACAGGTTGAACAGGCCGTTTTCGTCGTTGTGCGTGTAGTACAGCGGCAGACCCGGCTTGATTTCCGTTTCCTGAATATCTTTCTTATAGTCCACGAACACCGGCTGCAGCTCCGTGCTCGGCATGGCGGTGAGCTGCTTGTAGTAGGCGGAAGCCACGTCGCGGTTGGCCGGTACGGGCGTGATGGCGGGCTTCACCACCTTCACCTTGTTGGGGTCCACGCCGGTGCGCTTGAACACGGTCACGTAGTTCGGGCCGTAGTTATCGTTGGCGAATTTCACGATTTCAGCCTTCGTAATTTTGCCGAAATCCTCCTGCTGTTGCAGGTAGTCCTTCCAGTCGACGCGCTCGATAAACGCCTCGTACATGGCGCTGGCGCGGGCCTCATTGCTTTCGTAGCTCTTAGTGCGCGTCAGCTTCTCGTTGTTGATGATGGCCGGAATCAGCCAGTCGGGGAAGTTGCCTTTCTTCACCTTATCCAGCTCGCCTAGCAGCAGGGTTTTCACTTCTTCCAGCTTCTGGCCCTGGCGCGGCGTGCCGTAGATGACGTGCGTGGAGTAGTCATCGTTCAGGTCCGTGAACGAGGCGGCTTCCAACACCTTCTGCTGCTGGTTGAGGTCGAGGTCGATGAGGCCGGCTTGGCCGTTGGTCAGGATTTTATCCAGCATGCGCAGGCGCACGCCGTCCTTGCTGGCCTTGCCCGGCAGGCGGAAGCCCAGCATCACGTTTTCCGACTGCGGCCCGAGGATTTCCTTGGTAATCGGAGCCGTGAGCGGCTTCTCAACCGGCGCGTTGAAGGCCGGCACCGGCTTGCTCGGCATGGCGCCGAAATACTTGTCGATAACCCGGATGGTCTGGTCGTAATCCAGGTCGCCGCTCAGGCAGAGCGCCACATTGTTCGGCACGTAGTACTGGCCGAAATACTTCTTAATCTCCGTGATGGACGGGTTTTGCAGGTGCTCAATCGTGCCGATGGTCGTCTGCGTGCCGTAAGGGTGCGTGGGGTAAAGCGCCGCATTCAGGGCCTCAAACTCCTTGTTGAAGTCCGAGTCCAGCCCGCGGTTTTTCTCCTCGTACACGGCCTCCAGTTCGGTGTGGAACAGGCGCGGCACCATCTCGCGCAGGCGCTCGGCCTGAATGGCGGCCCACTTCTCCAGCTGGTTGCTGGGAATGTCTTCCTGGTACACCGTTTCCTCGTTCGAGGTGTGGGCATTGGAGCCTTTCGCGCCGATGGCGCCCATCACCTTGTCGTACTCGTTCGGCACGGCGTAGCGCGCGGCTACGCCCGAGATGGAGTCAATCTGGTGGTAGGTGCGCTTGCGGGCGGCGGGGTCGTTGCGCTGGCCGCGGTACACTTCGTAGAGCGCCTCAATCTTGTCGAGCTCCACTTTCTCCTTGGCCCAGTCCTGCGTGCCCAGCTGCGAGGTGCCCTTGAACACCATGTGCTCCAGGTAGTGCGCCAGACCGGTAGCATCGGCGGGGTCGTTTTTGGAGCCGGCGCGCACAGCCAGGTAGGTCTGGATGCGCGGCGCGTCTTTGTAATCAGACAGGTAAACGGTCAGGCCGTTGTCCAGGTGGTAGATGCGCACGCCGAGCGGGTCGCCGGGCACCGATTCGTAGCGGTATTCCTTGGGAGCGGCCGGCGCAGCGGCGGTAACCGGAGCAGCCGCGGGGGGCGTCGAAGCCGTGCTGGCCGTTTTACTCGATTGGCACTGAGTGGCAACCCCTAATACCGTCAGGGCCGGAATCAACAGCAAAAAATTCTTTTTCACGAAAGGCGTAGGCGGGAGCAGAAGGCGGTTCAAAAAACAAAGGTAGCTGGGTGATAGAGGAATAAAAAACAAAATTTCGCCATATCTTGCAAGGTTGCGGCGTGCTCAGCGAAGAGGCTGATTCTGCCCAACCGTTTTCCCCAATCGTTTGCAGACATGAGTACCGCTAACAGCTGATTTTACAGCGGCCGTGGTTGACTCATGCGTGGCCGTAAAGACACAGTAAGTGGCAAGGGGTTGCAAAGAAACCAACGGCCTCACCTGTCATGCCGAGCGCAGCAAACCCTCTCGCTCGCATCGTTCTCACAATTGATTTACTGTTGCACGCAAGATGCTGCGCTCTGCATGACGTGCTTTTCCGTGCTTAAAACTCGGCCTCCAGCCCCAACCGCTGCTTGGCATCGCGCAGGGTCGGGAATCGCTCGGCTAAGTACTCAAACTTGTCGGTGGACGTGTAGAGCTTGCGAGCGGTGGGCGCGGCAGTAGTCACGAAGGGCAGTACATTGAGACGGGGGTTGCCGGTGCGGCGACGCAGGTCGGCCAGGAATTCCACACGCATCTCGTTGAACTGGTCGACCTGAATGGGGTTGTCGACGGCCAAGTCGATAACGTGTTCTTCGTTGGCGGATACCGGCCGGTTCAGCACCCAGAATTCGCTCATGCGGTCCTGGGCGCGGCGTTCCTCGGCCAGTTCTTTCCACACACGTTGCAGCACGGCAGGGTCGGTGGCGGTAACGGGCCCGCTGTGCTGCGGCTCAGCCAATGCGGCCGCATCTTTTGCGGCCTGGCTGGCGGCGGCAGCGTTCCGGCTGCTCAGGTCTTTCAGGCTCGGGATTTTACTGGCTAGGCTGGGAATCTTGGCAAAGGCAGCTTGCGGCGTGGGGCGCGGCGCGGGCTCGATGCCCTCAAAGCTGGGCACGCCGATTTCGACGTGCGGCAGCGTGTCGCGCATCTGGTGGCGCTCGGTGACGGGCGCGGCCGGGTCGTCCTCGATGCTGGGCGTGTCGTGCAGCTCGTCCACGCCATTTTCCACGGGCAGCGGGTCGGGGCCGTCGGCCGGGGCCGGACCGGTGGCTACGGGCGCGGCGGGCATGGGCAGCGGCGCAGGCGCGGCGGCCGGGCGCGGGGCGGCCGTGTAAGCCGCAGCCGGCGACTCAGTAGCATAAGCAGCCGGCGCGGCGTGCGAAACGGCTGGGGCGGGCGCTGCCGAAGCAACCGGAGTGGCTTGAGAAGCTGCGGCGGGATTTACGGGCGCAGGCTGGGCGTGACCATTGCTTCCGTCGTAGTTGCCGTTGTTGCTTGGCCCAGCCGCCGGGGCAACGCCCTCGCTTAGGCTGCTAGTTTTTTTTTTAGCCTCGCCGTTGGCGGGGCTCAGTTCGCGCACGAATTGCACGGCCCCGTTCAGGTAGGCCAGCTTCATCAACGCCAATTCCACGTGGAGGCGCTGGTTTTTGGCCTGCTTGAACTCCCGGTCGCACTGGCTGATAAGGTTGAGGGCCGAGAGCAGGAAAGCCAGCGGCGCGGCTTGGGCCTGCTGCACGTACTTCAGCCGGATGCCTTCGGACACCTCCAGCAACTGCACGGTCACGGCATCTTTGCATACGAGCAGGCCGCGCAGGTGCTCGGCGGTGCCCACCACGAAGTTGTGCAGGTCGAAGCCGTTCTGCATCACCTCATCGAGCAGCAGCAGCGCGGCCGAGAGGTTTTCGGTGAGAAGGCTGTCGACGAGGCGGAAGTAGTAGTCGTAGTCGAGGATGTGCAGGTTTTGCACCACCTCCTTGTAAGTGAGGTTGTTGCCGCCGAAGGTCACCATCTGGTCGAACATCGACAGGGCGTCGCGCAGGCCGCCGTCGGCTTTTTGGGCCAGCAGGTGCAGGGCATCTTCCTCGGCGGTGATGCCTTCCTGGGTGGCCACGTAGCGCAGGTGCCCGCGCATATCCTCGACGCGGATGCGGCTGAAATCGAAAATCTGGCAGCGCGACAGGATGGTGGGAATAATCTTGTGGCGCTCGGTGGTGGCGAGGATGAAAATGGCGTAGCTCGGCGGCTCCTCCAGCGTCTTCAGAAAGGCGTTGAAGGCCGCATTCGAGAGCATGTGCACCTCGTCGATGATGTAAATCTTGTACTTGCCGGCTTGCGGGGCATAACGCACCTGTTCCACCAGCGAGCGGATGTCTTCGACCGAGTTGTTGGAAGCCGCGTCCAGCTCGTGCACGTTGAACGAGGCGTTCTCCTGAAAGGCCACGCAGGAGGCGCAGGTACCACAGGCTTCGGTTTCGGCCGTGAGGTTGGTGCAGTTGATGGTTTTGGCCAGGATGCGGGCGCAGGTGGTTTTGCCTACGCCGCGCGGGCCGCAAAACAGGAACGCCTGGGCCAGGTGGTGGCTCTGGATGGCGTTTTGCAGCGTGGTGGTGACGTGCTGCTGCCCCACCACGCTGCGAAACGTGGAAGGACGGTACTTGCGGGCCGAAACGACGAAATTATCCATAAGTTCTCTCTACAAAGTTACCCCGAAACGGGCGGCTTTGGAAGCGGGCGGGGCAGGGATTGGCTTACCTTCAGGTTATCAGAACGTCATGCTGAGCGTAGCCGAAGCATCTAGCTTGCGTAGCTAATCCAATCGTTTTATTAAGATTGATTACTGCTGCACGCGAGATGCTTCGGCTACGCTCAGCATGACGTTCTTTTTGCTTGCCTTCTATACTCTAAACACCCAAAACGCCGGAAACCTTCCCTCCTTCCCTGGCGTTTCTCACATAACCGCGTACCTTCGCGGCCCGCTTCGGCGGAAATCGTTCTTTACCAACTGGGGATGACCGGAATTGACAGCTTGCGCAAATTGCGGGTAAGCGTGCCAGGAGTTGATGGAAGCTCTCCTGTCAAAAAATCTATCGAAAAACAACTGGCGACTATTCGTACGCCATGGCTGCCTAATTCAGAATTAGGTAATTGCCATCGTTCCGCCTGGGTAAGTTTCTACACCTGGGAGTTCGGAGCGTCGTAAGTAGAAAATAGCCTTCGCAGAGCTGTGATGCGGGGGCGAAACCCAACTGCAGCTAAGGGAAGCTCAAGGGCCTGACGGACGCCTGAGCGGCCTCGAAAATTCAAGTTCGGATACGCACGTAGAAAGCACGTTGATTTCCTTGTCTGGACCAGGGTTCGAATCCCTGCATCTCCACTTTAAACCCCGTTTGCGGCTCGCAGACGGGGTTTTTCGTTTTAGCGCCTGGCAGCATTCATCTTACAGCACCAACTGAGCCAGCAGTCGCTCCAGCGTCTCGGCGGCTTCGGCGCAGCGGCCGGGGTGCACCGGCGAACACTGCACCACCGTGCTGCGCGTGGCCGTGAGCCAGCGAAACCGCTCGGCAATGGGCAACTGGCCGATGGTGCCGCCGGATGTGCGGCCCTCGCAGATGCGCTCGAAGGCGTGCAGGCGGGCAGCTACCTCTTCTAAATCCAGGTCGGGGGCGAAGGCGCGCAGGCGGGCTTCGGGCACGGCGCACTGCACCTGCAGAAAGCGCTGGTCTTTGCAGTAGAGGATGACGCCCACGTTCAGGAATTCTTCGCGCTCCACGCGGGGCACCACGCGCAGCACGGCGTACTCAAACAAGTGCATGGCGGGCATTTTCGGCTTCCTGAACAAAGGTTTCGGACTGGGCCAGGCGGGCTTCGAGGAAGCCGGCGTAGGCGGCGCGTTCCTCGGCGGGCGTGCCGGCGGCGTGCGCCAGCCACTCGTCGGGCACCAGCGCCACAATGCCGCGGATGACCTCGGGCGTGAGGCGGGCGCGGCCCAGGGCGTCGGCCGCGGCCAGTTCGGTGGCCTGGGGCAACAGCACGTGGGTCTTGATTTGGGGGAAGGGGCGCGGGCGCGGCGCGGCCCAGTCGGGGCCGGCGTGGTGCACGTAGAGGGCCGCACCGTGGTCGATGAGCCACAGCTCCTTGTGCCACATCAGCATGTTGGTGTTGCGGGCGGTGCGGTCTACGTTCAGCGTCAGGGCATCGAGCCACACGATGAGTGAGGCCAGGGCGGGTTCCACGGTGTTCACCAGCGCGTCGAAGGTGATGGCGCCGGAGAGGTAGTGCAGGGCCAGGTTGCGGCCGGTGCTGCCTTGCAGCAGGTCCTGGATTTCCTCGTCGGGCTCGGTGCGGCCAAAGCTTTCGTCCAGCTCGCAAAACACCAGCTCGGGCACACGCAATCCCAGCACACGGGCCAGCTCGCCCACAATCAGTTCAGCAATAAGCGCCTTCACGCCCTGCCCCGCACCCCGGAATTTCACCACGTAGAGGAAGCCGTCATCGCCTTCCATGAGGCCGGGCAGGGAGCCGCCCTCGCGGAGCGGCGTCACGTAGCGCGTGAGCACGACGGTGCGGAGTTCGGGGGCAACGGTAGGCAACATATAGCTAAGGAGAGAAGCGCCCGGCAAAGGTCGAACAATCCGGGCAGTTTCAATCAAGGCACCAGTGCAACGACCAAAGACGGGTGAAACCATCCCTCAATAGCACAAAACCTATTAGCCAAATACCAATCCGAAGAATATTTAATTATTATATTCCAAACGATTGCACGGCTTAAACATTTATCTAAATTTGAACTATACGACTTCTATTTCGCCATATTGGCATTTAAAAAGGAAATTGATAGCATTATTTCAAAATCAAATTATTGGCAATAATGCTATTTATAATTCCTTTTACTTTAAAAAACCATATTTCCCAATAATTTCATTTTTTTTACTCTTATGAAACAATTTGACTCTGTAGGAAGGAATTTCAACGCCCGTACTTGGGGGTTGAGCTCGTGGTCCCGGTTTGCTGGATGGCGGGTGCTGGTGCTTTGTTTGCTGTTTGGCATGACAGCTGCGGCGCCGGCCCAGGCCTCGCACTTCCGCTATGGCTCGCTCACGTGGCGCACCGTGGCTGCCGACCCCAGCAAGCGCACGGTGGAGTTTCGGGTGAGCCAGGCGTGGCGCGCCAGCTTTGGGGGCCTGAACCCCAGCGTGGGCTCATCGGTGGTGACGGGCCAGCTGGAATTTGGCGACGGCACCAACGCCCCTATCAACCTGGGCGTGACGTCGGTGGACGTAGTGGGCGACAGCTTTTACGGCGAGGCCACCATTACGCACACCTACGCCGCTGCCGGTGACTTTGGGGCTTATTACACGGACTGCTGCCGCCTGAGCACCCTCACCAACAATTCCAACGGCGTGATGTACGTGAGCACGCTGGTAAACGCGGGCTCAGGCAACAGCTCGCCGGTTTCGACCTTGGTGCCGGTGATGAACCTGGCGGTGGGACAAACGGCGGCTACATTTCGGCTGCCGGCCAGCGACCCCGACGGCGACGCCCTCACCTATACAATGGCCACGGCCAGCGACTTCAACGGCAATCCCTTCGCGAATGCCCCGGGCATGACCGTGAATGCCAGCACGGGCGTGGTGTCCTTCAACACCGTGGGCCTGACAGTAGGCCAGATGTTTAATGCCGTAGTAAAGGTGAGCGACGGGCGCACCAGCATATTGGTGGATTTCCTGGTGAAAGTAACGGCCAGCTCGACGCCGCCGATGTTCGACTACAGCATCACGCCGCCCCACGGCTACGTGTACCAAGTGGCCCCCGGCCAAGCGGTGAACTTCAGTGTGCGCGCCCTCGACAGCGACGCCGGCGACGTGGTGAACCTGCAAACCTACGGAGCGCCTTCGGCCGCCGGCACGGCCCCGGCCCTGCCGCTCAACGCCAACCCGGTACAAACTGCCTTCTCCTGGACGCCGACGGCGGCCAACCTGGGCACCACGGTTATCACTTTTGTGGCCCAGGACTTGTCCGGGGTGCAGGCCGTGACCTCGGTGACGGTGGAAGTGACCCAGCGCCCGCGCTTCGACGTACCGCCCACGCCCGCCAACCGCAGCACGGTACAAGTGACGCCGGGCACGGCGCTGCGCTACACCATCCAGGCTTCCGACCCCGACGCCACCGACCGGGTGACCCTGGCCAGCGTGACGGGCATGCCCACCGGCGCCAGCTTTGGGCCCGCCATTCCGACGGCGGCCGCCAACCCCGTGAGCACCCAGCTGAGCTGGACGCCGGCTGTTGCTGACTGGGGCCCGCACGCGGCCACGTTTGTGGCCCGCGATACGCACGGCGACCAGGCCACGCACCAGCTGAACTTCCTGATTAACTCGGCGCCGTCGTTCACGTCGCAGCCCGGCAACCTGACGCTGGTGGTAGGGCGCAGCTTTGCGTATACCATCACCACCACCGACCCCGACTTGCCCTACGGCGACC
Organism: Hymenobacter properus; assembly: GCF_015694735.1. Lineage (GTDB taxonomy): Bacteria > Bacteroidota > Bacteroidia > Cytophagales > Hymenobacteraceae > Hymenobacter > Hymenobacter properus. Next base: position 525,467 of record NZ_JADQDP010000004.1, read on the forward strand.
GCCTCGACGTGCTGGCCCCGACGCTGCCCTCGTGGCTGCACTTCGTGAGCAACGGCAATGGCACGGCCACGCTCAGCGGCACGCCCACCGCGGCTCAGATTGGCGCCCACCCCGTAACCCTGGCGGCCGAGGACATCTACCACCACGGCAACAGCTACGGCGCCGTGCTGCAGTCGTTCATCATTAACGTGGTGGGCTGCAGCACCGCCGCGGTAGCCACGCCTACCCAGCCCGCCTGCGCCGGCAGTACCGGCAGCATTGCGCTGACTGTGAGCGGCGCCGTGGCCCCCGTCACCTACGCCTGGACGGGGCCCAACCGCTTTCAGGCCTCGACGCAGAACCTGACCGGGGTGCCCGCGGGCACCTACACCGTGGTGGCCACCGACGCCAATGGCTGCACTGCCACCACCCAAGCCACCCTGACGGCACCCGCGCCGACCAAGGCGCCCACTGTGACGGTGACGCTGGCAAGCGCGCCGGTGTTTGCTGACCAGCCGAACACTATTTTCCTGGGCTACGGCCCGCAAACGGCCACCCTGACGGCTACCGGTGGCGTGAGCTACACCTGGAGCCCGGCTGCGGGCCTGAGCAATGCCAGCGTTGCCAACCCGGTATTTGCGACCGTGGCCGCCGGCCAGTACACCTACACCGTAACGGCTACTAACGCCAGCGGCTGCACGGCCTCGGCCACCGTGACGCTGACGGTGGTGAACGCCAGCTGCGGCAACAACCCCAAGAATCCCAAGGTGCTGGTGTGCCACAACGGCCACGAAATCTGTATCTCGCCCAACGCGGTGGCGGCGCACATCGGCCCCGGCTCCAACCACAACGACTACCTGGGCAGCTGCGCCGGTGTTTCGGCCCCGGCGCCCGTCGTGACCATGTCGGCTTTCCCCAACCCGGTGGCCACCGCTACCACGGTGAATTTCCGGACGCCCGTCACCATGCCCGCTTCGGTGCGGGTGTACAACCAGATGGGCGGGCTCGTGACCACGCTGTTTGAGGGCGAGGCCGTGGGCGGCCTGGAGTACCAGTTGGAAGTAAACGCCGCTACCTGGCCCGCGGGCCTCTACCTCTGTCAGTTCGTGGGCAAGGGCCAAACCAGCACCCAGCGCCTGATGGTGAACAAATAGTGGCTAGTTAATCGACTGCTTCGAAAAAAGCCCCCTGAGTTTTCTCAGGGGGCTTTTTTATGGCTAATTCAACTTATCGAATGCAGCGGTTTAATGAGTCAAGCGCCGTCTGTCATCCTGAGCGCAGCGAAGGACCTTTTCACGTCAGAAAAGGCCGATGTAAAAAGGTCCTTCGCTGCGCTCAGGATGACAAAGATTTTGACTTGCTAACTCGCTTCGATACTTACTTGGGCAGCACAGTCCGCCCCTTGCGCAAAGCCAGATAATCCAGGTAGTACAGCACCTTCACCGATACCGAGTTATTGTGCGGCGTGTTAATTGTGTTGTTGAAGTTGTCGAAGAACTGCGGGGTTGCTTCCTCGGCCAGCAGGTAGGTCGAGCCAGCGTTTTTCCAGACGATGCTCAGCTGCGAGCCTGGCGCGAACCACCAGGAGTACACGGCGTCGATATTGAAGGCGTTGTAGGTGTTGTCGCGGTTGCGCTGGTAGGCGGCGGGGGTTTCGACACCGTCCTTGCCCAGGGTGGCGAAATCGAAATAGCGCACGTTGCTGGTGTAGTGGCGCAGGCGCAGCGTGAACGACATGCGGTTGGTGAAAGTGTAAGCCACCGAGGCCACATTGGCGATGGTGGCCACGTCGCGCCGGCCCAGCATGGTTTGGCCCATGAAAGGCTGGTCGAGGATTTCGCTGGCCGAGAGGCCGCCGTTCACATAGCCAATTTGGTTTTGGCGCAGGCTCCAGTCCACGCTGTAGCGGAAGGTGAGGTGGTCATTCACGCGGTAGCGCGGGTAGAAACCCAGGCTGTAGCCGGTGCGGCGGGGCCGGTAGGCCAGGCGCTCGTCCTGGGAGTAGCGCTGGAAGCCGGCGTTCCAGTTCAGGGCGAATTTCTTGCGCGAGTCGGAGTTGAAGAAGAACACGAAGCGGGTGTTGGCCGGCACGCGCACGTAGTAGTCGCCCAGCGGCGCGGTGCGCGGCTCGAAGAAGTCGTGCGTCACGGGGTCCACGTTCAGGTCGAAGCCCAGCTGCCAGAAGCTCTTGGTGAAGGTGGTGTTGGCGCCCAAGTAGAAATTGAGCGCCTGGTAGAGTGTGGGCTTGTAGAGCAGCGAATGGCTCACGTTGCCAAACACGTACAGATTGTTCACCTTCCAGAACTGCTTGTAGCGGCGGTAGGCCAGGTCCAGTGAGTTGCTGATGTTGTTGTTGCCGAACAGGATGCCCAAGTCGTTGGGGTTGTAAGTGTCCGACTCGATGCCGTGGTTGTAGCTCCAGGTGAAATTGCCCGAGATTTTGCTCAGGCCCACCTGGTACTTGTAGCCGTCGCGGTCCGACACTTCCCGGGTGCTACCGAACTCGGTGCCGCGGCGGCGCGAATACACCACACGGCCGTCCACGGCGTAGGAATTCTTGGCGTTGGCGAAGCGGAACAGGCCACCGGTCACGTTAGCATCGTAGGTGCTGCCGGCGCGCGTCACGTTGGTGTTGATGAGCGAGACGTAGGAGTTGTGCTTGAGGCTTTGGTCGAGCACGGCGATGTTGTAATTGGCGAAGGGCTGGGTGAGCACCTCGCGCTCCTGGCCGGTTTCGGTGTTGCGGATGGTGGCGTACATGTCGTTGCTCAGGGCGTTGAACACGCCGATTCCCAGGCCGCTTTTGGTGCGGCCCGATACCTTGGTAGCATTCAGCAGGCGCGTTTCGGAGGGGTTGCGCACGATACGCTCGTTCTTGCCGGCCGTCACGCCATAAAAGCCGATGGGCGTGGCCCCTACCCTTCTGGAGTAGAACAAATTGCCCTTGTTAAACAGCTCGGTGCCTTCGGTGAAAAACTGGCGGTTTTCGTTGAACTGCACTTCGAAGGGCGAGAGGTTGAGCACCTGGTTGTCGCTCTGCACCTGCCCGAAATCTGGTACCAGCGTAGCATCCAGCGTGAAGCTCTCGTTGATACCCCACTTGATGTCGGCCCCGCCGTTGAAGCTAGTGGTGGTGCGCTTGGTGCCGGCGGCGCTGAGCGGGTTGTCGTTCACGTAGCCGCTCACGTAGGGCGTGAGCGAGAGGCGCAGTGGCGGTTTCACGCCCTGCACGCCGGTGAGTTCGCCCCACTGGTTCACAAAACCATTGACCTGCGGCTTTACCTCGTTCCAGAAGTAAGCGGCGTTGTCGCGCTTGCGCTGGCGCATGAAGTTCAAGCCCCAGTGCTGCACGTCGGCCGTGCTGAAGCGGATGGCCGAGTACGGAATCCGCATTTCCACCACCCAATCGGTGCCTTGCAGGGCGGCGCGGCTTTCCCACACGGCATTCCAGTTGAAGTCTTCGCCCCCGGCCGGCGAGTAGCGCGAGTCGAGCTGCACGCCGCTGCTGGTCACGATGAAGCCGTAGCCGTTGAGGTGGTCGTTATAAGTATCGAGGAAAATGCCGAAGAAGTCGGAGTTGCCGGTGTTGTCGCGGGCCGTCAGCTCGCGCGGAATGGAATCGGTGGCCACGTCGTGCATCACCGCGCCCACGTACAGGGCCGCGTCGTCGTAGAGCACGCGCACTTCGGTCGGAAATTTTTCGGGCACACCGGGCTTGGGCCGCTGCTGGGTGAACTGGCCCGTGACGGCCGCCTCGCGCCACATAGCTTCGTCGAGCACGCCGTCGAGCTTCACGGGCTGGCTGATACGCAGAGCTGCTAGCTGGCGCTTGGGCGCGGCGGTAGCAGCGGCGGGAGCTACGGAATCCGTCTGAGCCCGGACCGTTAAGTGGCCCAGAATCAGCAGCAACAGTATTCCAAAAAGACGCAGAGAAAAGGTGGGAGGCATAAGAGTGTGGGTTAGGAGTAGGCAGCAGAAAACCGATGAAGCCGAGCCAGAAAAGCAAAAGGATGGGGCGGGCTATTCGGCGTTGTTTCACTCACCAAAACCACTTCGAAACCACTACCGCGGGCGGGCCAGCTTGCAGACCAGCCACTCCTGCGGCGCCCCTATCCTTTTGCTCAAAACCAGCTTATTGCCCTGATTTTTAGGCAGCATCATTCCATCAAGGCGCCAAAACGGCTTCCTTTTGCGCGGAAACTGCCCGAGTTGAGAATGGTTACTTCCGCTTGCGGAAATACACGTCGTTGCTGATGGACTCGAGCTTGACGAGCGGGCCGCTGCCTTTGAGTGTGCCGCGCAGCTGGTAGCCCACGATGGGGTTTTTCTTCGGCGTCGAGGTGAAGGCGATGTCCTGGTCGGTGTACACCTCGCCCGTAATGGTTTTCAAGGCCAGCTCGGCGCCCTGGCTGGCGGGCCAGGCCACGTCAACGAAGCCGCTCAGCGACTTGGCCTCCAGGGGCCCGGTGAGCCCGGCCACGTCGATGTCGCCGCTGTAAGTATAGATGCGCAGGTTGGCGTCGGCCGGCACCGTGATTTCGTAGGTAATCTCGGCGCACACCCGGTAGCTGCCGTCCTCGTCGTTGCGGCCGTCGCTGATGTACACGTGGCCCTGGCGCGTGCCGCTGCTGGGGCAGTCGCCGGGCTGGGCCGTGTGCAGCAGGGCCTTGTCGAAATCGGCGGTCAGCTTCACTTCGTCGCCGCTTTGCTCCGTATTAAGCAGCAGGGCATCGTTCAGCCGGTTTTGGTTGATGCTGACGGTGGCTTTGAGGGTCATTTTGTTGCCTGCCCCGGCCCGAACGCGGATGTTGCTGGCTTGTTTCAGGTTGAGAAACAGGCGCTGGCCTTTGGCGAGGTCCAGGCTCTTTTCGATGACCTTTTGGGCAGCGGCGGGCAGGCTGGCGGCCGTGGCGAGGGCTAGCAGGAGGAAAAATAGGAAGCGGCGCATGGGAGTTTTTTGCAGAAAGGTGGAAGGTTGGATTTGTAGGTAGCAGCATGCAAGCGGGGCGGCAGTAGCGTGGACGCTGCGAGTTTGCGCGCCTCCAGGCCGTTCGCCCAAGCGCGGACTCGCAGCGTCCACGCTACAGCCGTTATTTGGCTTTGCGCACGTAGATGTCGCCGCTCACCGTCTTGAGCGACACGGCATTGCCGCCGCCGTTGATGGTACCGTCCACCACCTGGCCGCCGATGTGGCGCATGCTGTCGTCGCCGTTTTTGGGGATGCTCAGGTCGAAGTCGGTGTACACTTCGCCCGACACCGAGCGCAGCTTCAGCGTGGCTTTGGTGCTGGCAGGCATGCTCACGTCCACGTCGCCGCTCACGGTGGTGATGGAGCTGGGGCCCTGGCGCATGGGCGTAAACTTCACCTGAATGTCGCCGCTCACGGTGGTGGCCACCACGGGCCCGGCCACGTTCAGCAGCTTAATGTCGCCCGATTTCATGGTCACTTCCAGGTTGCCGGCCACGTCGCGCACCACCAGGTCGCCGTTGTTCCAGTTCGTTTGGTTGAACTGCACGCTGGAGCCCTTGGGTACCTGCACCACGTAATTAGCATCCTTGCGCGAAGCCCGCACGATGCGCACCACGTTGTCGGTCTGCGTCACCGAAAGGCCGATGTTGGTGTTATCCACGGCCGTGTTGTAGATGGGGTGCAGGCCCTCGGCGCGCTTGGGGGCTGGCTCGAAGCCGTTGCCTTTTATCACCAGGTCGGTGCCGTCGATGCCTTCCACGGTCACGTCGCTGCCCTGCATTTCGAGCACGATTTTGCGGTCTTTGCCGCCGAGCTTGGTCTTGAATTCCTGGGCGTTGGCGGTTTGAATTGCCAAAGCGGCCGTCGCGATTAAGAGGATGAACTTGTTCATATGGTTGTAAGAATTAAGCAAGTGAGGTCCTAGCGCGGTGCCGGGGTGGGCGGCGCCGCGTGCAGAAAAAAGGAGAGAAAAAAAGGAGTGGTTGAAGACTGAAGGGAGGTCGAACCTATTGTTTAGGTCGTCATGCTGAGCGCAGTCGAAGCATCTCTACTGCTTCGTTGCAGTCGATTGGATTACTAATGCAGTAGAGATGCTTCGACTGCGCTCAGCATGACGTTCTATATTCTTCGCGTATTGCCATCATATCAGCTTGCCGATGCCGGCCGTGGCTTGGGCGCGAACCACGGGCAGGGCATCAGGGCGCTTAGACAGCTTTTCGAGCTGGGGCACGGCGCGGCGCACGCGCATCGAAACCACCATGTCAATCAGCGTAATCTGCACGTTGGGGTCGGTTTGCACGCTGAGGGCGTGCACCAGGCCTTCGCGCACCCGCGGGTCGTCGCGCAGGCGGTAGAGGGCCTCGCAGGTGGCCAGGCGCACGTTGGGGTTGGGGTCGAAGTTGAGGGTGTTGAGCAGCACCTGCACGGTAGCGTCGCCGGGCTCGGTTTCCTTAGTTGTATTGGTCACGAGCTGAATCCGGTCGCTGGCCGATACCACCTGGCCGTTGGCGGGCGTCAGGGCCCGGGCTAGCTGCGCGTGAGCTTCCTGGTTGGGAGTAGCATTGGAAGCCAAGCCCGCGGTGCCGCCCTGCGAACCCCAGTGTAGGTTGCGGCCCAGCAGCACGCCCGTGGCAATGAGCACGACGCTGGCGGCCACGCGCAGCCAGTTGTTGAGCCCAGCCGTGGGCCACATCGATACCACTTTGGCTTCTTTGGCTTCTGTCGGAACCGGCGTAGGGGCCGCAGCTTCGGGTTTCAGCAGTTGCTTTTGCTCCTCCAGCATGGCCATGAAGTTGGCGCGCAGGGCGGTGCGGGGCGTTTCGGGCAGGGCGGCATCCAAGTCGTTGGAGAGGGCGCGGAGCTGGTTGACTTGCAGCTGGCAGCCGGGGCAGTCGGGCAAGTGGGCGGCCACGCGCTCGGCCTCGGCGGCCGGCAGGCTGCGCTCGACGTAGGCCGGCAGCAGCGCTTCTAGTTCGTGGCAGGCAGATAGTTCGGGCGTTTTCATGGACTTAATTGGCGAAATAGATTTTGCGCAGGGCCTGCAGGGCGCGGTGCGCTTTCACGCGGGCGGCCTCGGCGGTGCAGCCCAGCAGCTTCCCGATTTCCTCGTAGCCGAAGCCCTGGAAGCGGTTCAGCACCAGGATTTCGCGCTGAGGCACGGGCAGCAGGTTCAGAGCTTCGTGCAGGTCGTCGTGGCTGTTGCTGATGCGCATTTGGGAGAAGGCACCGCCGCGCAGGGCCCCGGTGCGCTCCACGTCTTCCACGTCGGAGTCGGCCACGCGCAGCTTCTGCTGGCGCTGCCAATGGTCGGCGTGTACGTTGCGGGCCATCTGGTACACCCAGGCTTTGAAGGGCTGGGTGGGCTGGTAGCTGCTGCGGTACTTGAGGATGCGCTCGAACACGGTTTGGGTGAGGTCTTCGCTGAGGTCGCGGTCGTTGGTGAGACGGGTGAGGTAGTTGAATAAGGGGCCGTGGTAGCGCTCGAACAGGGGCACGAGCTGGTCGAGGTCATCGGCCCGCACGGCTGCCATCAGTTCTTCGTCGCTCGTACTCGTGAGGGTCACGGGTGAAGGGTTTGGGAGGTGAGTTGGGAGGAGTACCGGGAGTTGGGCTTTTCGTTACACGGGGGTGTAAAAAAATTATTGGGGCGAGCAGCAAGTCCGGTTTAATGGCAAGTAACAATCATTTAATAAGCCATTTGCAGAGCAATCAAACTATTTACTGAATTGGACGAAGTTCATTAGTCTTCGGGGCTGAGGCGCCACGTCAGAACAAAGCAGAAACCCGCCCCAAGCATAATATTTCCCGTATCGGATGGGGCGAATGCCCAAAACAGCTGCCTTTTCCCACCGCCCTCATCAAAACTTTAGCGGCGCCCCGCTTCTTTTCTGACCTAATTGCCCCTTTCACTCAGCCCCTCTTTTCACCCCAACACCTGACATGAGCACCCCTCCCCCCGCGTATTCTTTCGGTATGATTGGCCTCGGCACCATGGGCCGCAACCTGCTGCTGAACCTGGCCGACCACAATTTTGGCGTGGCTGGCTACGACAAAGACGCCACCAAAGTAGACCTGCTGGCCAAGGAAGGCGCCGGCAAGCCCGTGGTGGGCTTTTCAGAGCTGGCACCTTTCATCAACAGCCTGCAAACGCCGCGCTCGGTGATGCTGCTGGTGCCGGCCGGCAAAATTGTGGACAGCGTGATTGCCGAGCTGCAGCCCCTGCTGGCCCCCGGCGACATCATCATCGACGGCGGCAACTCCCACTTCACCGATACCGAGCGGCGGGCCGTGGCCCTGGAAGCGGCGGGCCTGCACTTCTTCGGCATGGGCGTGAGCGGCGGCGAGGAAGGCGCCCGCTTCGGCCCCAGCATGATGCCCGGTGGCGACAAAGAGGCCTACCGCGTGGTGCAGCCCATGTTCGAGGCCATTGCGGCCCGTGTGGGCGACGAGCCCTGCGTGACCTACATCGGCCCCGGCGCGGCCGGCCACTTCGTGAAGATGGTGCACAACGGCATCGAGTACGGCCTCATGCAGCTCATTGCCGAAACCTACGCCGTGCTGAAAACCGGCCTGGGCATGGACAACGCCGCCATTGGCCAGGTGTTCACGCAATGGAATGCGGGCCGGCTGCAGTCCTTTTTGCTAGACATCACGAAGGACATTTTCGGCTTCATCGCTCCCAATACCGACCACCTGCTGCTCGACGACATCAAGGACGAGGCCCGCTCGAAGGGCACCGGCAAGTGGACCTCCCAGGTAGCCATGGATTTGGAGCTGCCGATTCCGACCATCGACACGGCCGTGGCTATGCGCGATTTGTCGAAATACAAGGCCCTGCGCGAGCAGCTAGCCGGGATGTATGGCCCGGCCGCGGGCCAGCTTTCGGTTGATAAGGACGCTTTCCTGGCGCAGCTGGAGCAGGCTTTCTACTTCAGCATGGCCATTACCTACGCCCAGGGCATGCAGCTGCTAACCAAAGCCTCGAAAGACTTTTCCTACAACCTGAAGCTGGATGAGATTGCCAAAATCTGGCGTGGGGGCTGCATCATCCGCTCCGGCTTCCTCACCGAGATTTTCAATGCCTACCAGAAGGCACCCGACCTGGCCCACCTGCTATTGGATGAACAGGTGCGCAATGTGGTGAGCACCGCCGTGCCCGGCAGCCGCGCCGTGGTGGCCGCGGCCGTGACGGCTGGCCTGGCGCTGCCGGGCTACTCCTCGGCGCTGAGCTACTTCGATACCTTCCGCACCGCCCGCATGCCTTCCAACCTCATTCAGGCGCAGCGCGACTATTTCGGGGCGCACACCTACGAGCTGATTGGCAAGGAAGGCGTTTTCCACACCCAATGGACGCCGGAGCACGAGGACGCGGCTAATAAGAAAGACGTGGAAGTGGGCCAGGAAGTGAAGACCGAAAAGCCGGTGACGCCGAACAGCTAGAGGCTTCCATTAAAATGGCCGTCATGCTGAGCGCAGTCGAAGCATCTCTACCGCACAATGCAATTATTTACTACTGCGGTAGAGATGCTTCGCTGCGCTCAGCATGACAGGCTTACAACATTCTGCAATTGCACCTAATTAGGCATGAACAACAATAAACAAGTCGACCCCACCATCTTCGTCATCTTTGGCGGCACCGGCGATTTGAACGCCCGTAAGCTGGCCCCGGCGCTCTACAACCTGTTTCTCGACGGTTGGCTGCCTGAGCAGTTTGCCATCATCGGCACGGGCCGCAGCCAGTTTACCGACGAGGCTTTTCAGGAGAAGCTGCTGGAAGACATCAACCAGTTTTCGCGCACCGGCAAGGCCAAAAAGGAAGTGTGGAGCACCTTCGCCCCGCACGTGGGCTACCAGTTGGCCGACGTGAAAAATGCGGACAGCTACAAGGCCTTCGGCCAGCGCATCGCGCAGTTGGAAAAGGACTGGAACGCCAAAGCCAATGTGATTTACTACCTGGCGGTGGCGCCGGAGTTCTTCCCCATCATCGCCACCAACCTGGCCAAGAGCAAGCTGACCGATGATGCCGACCGCACGCGCATCGTGATTGAGAAGCCGTTCGGGCACGACCTGGAATCGGCCCGGGCGCTGAACAAGCTGCTGGCGGGCATCTTTGAGGAGCAGCAGATTTACCGCATCGACCATTACCTGGGCAAGGAAACGGTGCAGAACATCATGGCCTTCCGCTTCGCCAATGCGCTGATGGAACCGCTCTGGAACCGCAACTACATCGAGCACGTGCAGATTTCGGTGACCGAGCAGCTGGGCGTGGGCGACCGCAGCGGCTACTACGACGGCGCCGGCGCCCTGCGCGACATGATTCAGAACCACCTGCTGCAGCTGCTGTGCCTCGTGGCCATGGAGCCGCCCGTGAACTTCAACGCCGACGAGGTGCGTAACCGCAAGGTGGACGTGCTGCGCGCCATGCGCCGCTTCACGCCCGAGCAGGTGCGCGAGGCCACCGTGCGCGGGCAGTACGCCAGCGGCTGGATTGAGGGCAAAAAGGTGCCCGGCTACCGCGAGGAAAAGGACGCCAACCCCACGTCGAACACCGAAACCTTCGCGGCGGTGAAGTTTTTTGTGGACAACTGGCGCTGGCAGGACGTGCCGTTTTACCTGCGCACGGGCAAGCGCCTGCACCGCTCGTCCTCGGTCATCACCATCCAGTTCAAGGACGTACCGCATTTCATCTTTCCGGCCGAAGCAGCTGAGTCGCACCGCCAGAACCGCCTCATCATCAGCATTCAGCCCGAGATGAGCATCCGGCTGCAGGTGCAGGCCAAGCGCCCCGGCCTCGACATGCTGCTGAACACCGTGGACATGGTGTTCGACTACAAAGGCACCTACACCAACGAAGCCCCCGAAGCCTACGAAACCCTGCTGCTGGATACCATGATAGGCGACCAGACGCTCTTCATGCGCGGCGACCAGGTGGAAGCCGCCTGGGACCTGGTGATGCCCATTCTGCACTCCTGGCAGGGCCGCACCAGCCAGAACTTCCCCAACTACTCGGCCGACTCCTGGGGCCCGGAATCGGCCGAAGCTCTCATTGCCCGCGACGGCTTCCACTGGTTCACCCTCCCGCTCAATGGAAAGAAATAGCCAACCCGAGCTGCACGTTTTTGCCACCGTGGAGGAAGTCCTCCACGGCCTGGCCGACTTGTTTGTAGAACTGGCCGCGCGCGCCACGGCGGCGCAGGGCCGGTTTTCGGTGGCGCTGTCGGGCGGCGGCTCGCCCAAGAAGCTGTACGAGCTGCTGGCCTCGCCGGCCTACCGCGCGCGGGTGCGCTGGGAACAGGTGTACTTTTTCTTCGGCGACGAGCGTAACGTGCCGGCTACTGATTCGCAGAGCAATTTCCGCATGGCTACCGAGGCGCTGCTGGCGCCGCTGCATATCGCACCCGCGCAGGTTTTCGCGGTGAATACCGCTCTGCCGCCGGACGAGGCGGCGGCCGAGTATACCCAAACTATCCAAGACTTCTTCGGCGAAGCCGAGCCGCGCTTCGACCTCGTGCTGCTGGGTCTGGGCGACAACTCGCACACCGCCTCACTGTTTCCGCATACCGCTGTGCTGCACGATGCCACGGTAGGCGCCCGCGCGGTGTTCGTACCCGAATTGGACGCGCACCGCATCACCCTCACCGCCCCGCTGCTGAACCTCGCGCATGCCGTGGCCTTCCTGGTGTACGGGGCCGACAAGGCCGCCGCAGTGCATCATGTGCTGCGAGATGCGCGCAATGTGGAGCAGTTTCCTGCCCAACTCATCGCACCTCGCAATGGGGAGTTGCACTGGTTTCTGGATGAAGCGGCCGCGGAGCTTGCCAGCAATTAGGGGCGGCCAGGCTACTTAAAGAACGTCATGCCGAGTGCCGCCGAGGCATCTCGCGTGCAGCAGTAAATCAATTACTCTTGTACGCGAGATGCCTCGGTTGCGCTCGGCATGACGTCTATTAGGCACTGAACGATTTTACGGCAGTTCTGCAAAGCTGTCTGCATTCACCGCGGCCACGCCCGGCCGCAGCACCTCGGCCCGGTCGCCGTGCGATAGAATGGCTGCCTGCGCCATGCCCAGGAACAGGCCGTGCTCCACGATGCCGGGAATAGCCTGCAGCTGCAAAGCCAGCTGCTCGGGCTCCGGAATCACGTTGAAATGGCAGTCGACCAGCAGATTGCCTTGGTCGGAGCGGTAGAGGCCGTCGGGCAGCTGCGCGTTGGGGCGCACGGCGGGGGCGCCGCCTAGCTTCTCCACTGCATCCAGTACCCAGGGCAGGGCGAAGGGCACCACTTCCAGCGGCAGCGGGAAGCGGCCGAGCTGGGCTACATTCTTCGAGGAATCGGCGATGATGAGCAGGTAGTCGGAAGCGGTTTCCAGCACCTTTTCGCGCAGTAGGGCTCCTCCCCCGCCTTTTATCAGGCGCAGCTGGGCGTCGAGCTCGTCGGCGCCGTCCACGGTGAGGTCGAAGCGCAGGCCGCGGCGGGGTTCCAGCAGCGGAATGTTGAGCTGGCGGGCCAAGGCCTCGCTGGCGCGGGAGGTAGCGGTGGCTTGAATCTGCAGCTCCCCGGCCTGCACTTTTTCGCCCAGGAGGGTAATGAATGCCGCCGAGGTGCTGCCGCTGCCCAGGCCCAGCACCATGCCGCTGCGCACCCAGCGCAGGGCCGTGGCGGCGGCATGGCGCTTTTGAGCTTCTTGATTGGAGACTGAGGCAGTGGGCGTGGGATTCATAAGAGGAATGGGTGATGATACGGCGGCGAAATTAACGGACAGTTGAGTGGGCCGGGGCTTCGAGGGCCTTAGCAGAGTCTTTTCGACGCGTCGCAATTCGGTAATCTGCCTGTCACGTTGAGCTAATAGGCTCCCGATAGTTTTGGCTCATTGTTCCATTCATCAAATCTTCATGCGCTTAAACGCTTACATTTCTCAATTTTCGGCAGCTCTGCTCCTGGCAATTGGCGTAGCCGGCACCTCGGCCCAGGCCCAAACCGTCACTCAGGGCTTTGAAAACAGTGCGGCCGACACCTGGAGCTTCACGCCCACTCCGGCCACCTACAACGACCTCGCCGCTACCGACCAGTGGGGAATTCTCACTACCATTGGCACGGCCGGCACCGGCCTCACGGTGGCCACGCCCTCGGCCGGCGCCAACCTGTGGGGCGGACGCGACCTGGAAGGCCCGCTTACCAACAACGTGAGCATCTGGCACTACCTGGATTTTGCGCCGGTAGCCATTGCCAGCGGCAGCACGGCGGCCAACACGGTTACGTTCAAGTATTTCAGCAACGCCTTCGACGCTTCTGACTCGCTGGCCTATACAGTGCAGTTCGACAACGGCACCACCTGGGCCCTGCCGCGCACCTACACCCAGCTCAACAAAAACACCCAGGCCTGGACCACCGTGACGGCCACGGTGCCCGCCGGCAGCACCCACGCCCGCCTGCGCCTGGCCGTGCGCCAGAACGGCAACGACGACTGGGTGGCCTTCGACGAAGTCAGCCTGAGCCGCGTGGCCACGGCCGTCACGCCCGACCTGGGCTTCGCGAATAGCACCACCCCACTCATCGTGAATGAGAACGCCGGCACGGTAGCCATTCCGCTCAGCATCCGCAACGCGGGCACCACGGCCAGCACAGTAGAGGCCGTGGTGGCCCCGCTGGGTACGGCCACTGCTGGCTCGGATTTCACCTTTGCCAGCGCCCAGACCATCACCTTCGCGCCGGGCAGCACCACGGCCACGCTCACGCTGCCCATCCTCGATGACGCTACCGCCGAGGCGGCCGAATACTTCACCGTGCGCCTGCAGAACCCCAGCAACGCCACGCTCACGGCCGGCGCCACGGAGTTTATGGTGTTCATTAAGGACAACGACACGCAGGCCCCCGCCCGCACCAACAACTTGCGCCTGAACCTGCTGGGCAGCTACCAAAACGGCACCAGCGGCACCAACTCGGCCGAAATTGTGGCCCACGACCCCAGCACCCAGCGCCTGTACGTGGCCAACTCGGTGGGCGGCAAGCTGGATATTCTCAACTTCAGCACGCCCGGCGCGCTTACGTCGGTGGCTTCGGTTAACATCAGCACTTACGGCGGCATCAACTCGGTGGCGGTGCGCAACGGGCTAGTGGCCTGTGCCATTGAAAACGCGGCCCCGCAACAGAACGGCAGTATCGTGTTTTTCGACCAGAACGGCACCTTCATCAAGCAGGTGACGGTGGGCGCCATGCCCGACATGATAACCTTCTCGCCCGATGGGCATTACCTCATCACGGCCAACGAAGGCGAACCCAACCAGGCCTATACCGACGACCCCATCGGCTCGGTATCGGTGGTGGACATGACCGGCGGCATCTCGGCCGTGACGCAGGCCCGCGTTACCACGCTGGATTTCAGCGCCTACAACTCGCAGGCGGCCGCGCTGCGTACGTCCGGCATCCGTATTTACGGCGGACCGGCCGGCACGCCTAGCAGCGTAGCCCAGGATTTGGAGCCGGAGTATGTGACCGTTTCAGCCGACTCGCGCACGGCCTACATCGGCCTGCAGGAAAACAACGTCATTGCTACGCTGGACCTCACCACGCTGCAGTTCACCAGCCTGCGTCCTCTCGGCTTCCAGGACCATAGCCAGCCCGGCTTCAGCCTCGATGCGTCGGACCAGTCGGGCGAGGTGCTGATGGCCAACTGGCCCATCCGCGGCATGCGCCAGCCCGATGCCATTGCTTCGTTTGAGCTGCCAGCCAGCCTGGGCGGCGGCCGCTACCTCATCACGGCCAACGAGGGCGACGCCCGCGAATACACCGGCATGAGCGAGGTAAACCGCCTCGGCGATGCCGCTTACGTGCTCGACCCCACCGCTTTCCCGCAGGCGGCCATGCTGAAAAACACCAGCGCCCTGGGCCGCCTCAACGTGACCAACAAGCTGGGCGACACCGACGGCGACGGCGACTTCGACCAGATTTATGCCTACGGCGGCCGCTCCTTCAGCATTCTCAACGCCAATACCGGCGCGCTGGTGCACGACAGCGGCGACCTGCTGGAGCGCGTGACCAGCACCGACGCCGCCTTCGGCAGCATCTTCAACGCCAGCAACACCACCGGCAACCCCGTGCGGAAAAACCGCTCCGACGACAAAGGCCCCGAGCCCGAAGGCACCACCATCGGCATGATTCGCGACACCACCTACGCCTTCGTGAGCATGGAGCGCGTGGGCGGCGTGGTGGTCCTGAACGTGAACGACCCGGCCAACCCGCGTCTGGTGCAATACATCAACAACCGCAGCCTCACCGCCGGCACCGGCGACCAGGGCCCTGAGGGCATCGTATTCATCTCGGCCGCCAACAGCCCCACCGGCACCCCGCTCCTGCTGCTGGCCAACGAAGTGAGCAGCACCGTGGCGGTATATCAAGTGGGCCTGCGCGGCACCGTGACGGCCTTGAAAAACGGGAAGTTTGCCGCCGAAGCCCTCTACTGTTTCCCCAACCCAGCTGCTGCTGATGCGTCGGTGCGCTTCAGCCGCCCCGTGGCCGGCACGCTGCTCGATGGGCTGGGCCGCGTGGTGCGTCAGCTGCCCGTGGCAACGGATAAACTCGATGTGCGCGGGCTGCCCGCTGGCTTGTACTTGCTGCGTGCCACGGATGGCGCTACCAGCCGCCTGTTGGTGCGGTAGAAACTGCCTGACGTAGGGCTTTAGCCCAAAACCAGAACGTCATGCTGAGCGAAGTCGAAGCATCTCGTGTGCAGCAGTAATTATTTTACTCTGCACGCGAGATGCTTCGACTTTGCTCAGCATGACGTTCTTTTTGCTTGGCTAAGCAGCCTCTGCCCTACTTCGCCTTGCGCAGGTAGATGTTACCGTTCATCGTTTTCATCATCACCTCGGCGCCGCCGCCGTTCACTTTGCCGTAGGTCCAGTCGTCGGTGCTGAGGCGGGTGAGGCCGTTTTGGGAGGTGCGCGTCACCTTATTGGAGGTTTTGTCCACGGCCACGTCGAAGTCGCTGAACACCTCGCCGCGCTCGGATTTCATTTTTAGCGCGGCTTTCAGGTTGGCGGGGAAGGTCACGTCCACCTTGCCGTTGAGGGTGGAAAAGGCCATGGGCGTACCGCTGCTCACGCTTTTGAAATTGGCGGTGAGGTTACCGTTCACGGTGGTAGCCACGGCCGAGCCCGACACGTCGGTGAGCTGGATGGCGCCATTCACGTTCGAGATTTCCAGCTCGCCGTTCACGTTATCCACGGTGATGTCGCCGTTGTTGACGGTGGTGAGCTGCAGTGAGAAGTTGTGCGGCACCTTGATGGTGAGGTCGACCGGCTGGGTGGGCACCTCCGTGGATACCTCCACGTGGTTGTTTTTTTCCTCCACCGTCAGGTTCAGGCCGCCAGCCGAGGAGAGGCGCTTCATGCCCGCGGGGGCCGGGGTTTCGGCGCGGCGCCCGCCCTGCCTGGGGCGGAAGGCGGCGTCTACCACCACTTCTTTGCCGTTGTAGCCCGTCACGTGGATGTAGCCGAAAACGAGGCCTACTTCGAGGACACCGGGCTTGCCGGGGGAACTCAGCGGCACGGTGAGCGACTCTTTGGAGTCTTGCGCCCGGCCGGGCAAGGCGCTGGCGAGCAAGGCGAGGGCAAGGGTAGCCTGGCGCGCCAGTGGCGCGAGGGATAATCGAAGGAAATGGTTCATGGTAATGAGTTGATTAACTAAATCTTGGACACGATGACGTCGCCGTTGAGGGTTTCGAAGCGGAAATCCGGCCCGCCCTTGCCAATGCGCACGGCCGTGTCTTTGGTGAGCTTGTAGACGGTGCCGCTGCCAGAGCCCTCCTTGTTTTTGGTGACTTGCGCCGGCAGCACCTCGGCGTTCGGAAAGTCGGTCAGGAACTCGCCGTGCATGCTTTTGAAATGCAGGTTGGCCCCCAGGCTGGCGGGGTAATGCACCCGGATTTTGCCGTTGATGGTGTGGTAGGACGAGGCGCCCGCGGGGTTGGCGGCGTAGGTGGCGTCCACGTTGCCGTTCACGGTGTGGGCCCGGGTGGTGCCCTTCACGTTGGTGAGGGTGATGGGGCCGTTCACGTTGTTGACGTGCAGCAGGCCGGTTACATCCGCTACAGTCATCGAGCCGTTGTTCACGGTGCCCACGTGCAGATTCATGGCATAAGGCACCTTCACCACGAAATCGAACGCGTAGTGGTAGTCGATGTCCTTGTGATTCCAGTTGCGCTGGTTGTTGTGCGGCCGCGAGTCGTAGGGCCCGGCAATGTACACCACCACGCTGTCGCCGTGCTGCGTGAACCCCAGCTGGGCTTCCTTCTTGCCGGTTTCCAGCGTCTGGGCGTCGTCGGCCCGGATGGTTTTGGTGGCTTCCACCAGCACCTTGTTGCCGGCGTAGCCTTCCACCCGCACCGAGCCGAAGATGTTGTAGAGGGCTAGCGTGCTGCGGCCGGCGTCGGCCGTGAGGGTAAATTCCTTGCTGATTTTTTCGGTGGCATCCTTGCTTTGGGCGCGGCAGGCGGCAGCGCTACACAGCAAGAGTAGCAGCAAGCTCAGGCTGCGCGGAAGTGCGGGTTTGGTCATGGCGCGGGGAGGATTGGGGCGCGGCGGGCCGGCCGGTTTGAATGGTTTGGATGCTTTGTTCAATCTTGTCTTTCACCGTTTCGTCGAGGTTGGGCTGCTCCAGCAGCTGGCGCAGCGGCTGCACCGAGCGGCGCTCCTGCAGCTGCACCATCACATCGGCCAGGGCGGCCTGCACCAGCGGCGAGTCCTGCTTGGGCAGCGAGTGCACCAGGCCCAGGCGCACGGTGGGGTCGGCGGCCAACGGAGCCAGGGCCTCCAGGGTGGCCAGGCGCACGTTCACGTTGGGGTCGTTGTCGAGGGTGCTGAGCAGGGCGCTCACCACTTTGCCATTGGGGGCGCTCATGTCCTTGGTGTAGCTCACGGCCCGCAGCCGCTCGGTAGCCGAGGGGTTGTCGATGAGGGAGAGCACCATCACCTGCCGCATCTGCTTCACCTGAGCCGATAGGGTGGCCAGCTGCTCCTGCTCGCCAGCGGGCGCGGCTGGTTTGTTGTTCAGCCAGTAGCCCCCAATCAGCCCCACGGCCACCAGGCACAGGCTGTACACCGCCCGCAAAATGGGCCGCGGAATTTCCAGGTTCAGCCACCACTGCCACAAGCCTTTCAGCGAATAATCGGGCGTGGCTTTTACTTCTTCCTTGAAGCTGGCCAGCATGGCGTAGAACTCGGGGCGCAGGTGCTCGCTGGGTTCGGGCGGGCGCACGGCGCCCAGGTTTTGCCACAGGCGCTGGGTGGCCTGCAGCTCGGCGCGGCAGTCGGCGCACTCGGCCAGGTGGGCCGTGAGGGCAGCCTGCTCGGCGTCGGAAAGCTGGCGGCTCAGGTAGTCGACCAGCTGGTCTTTGGCGTGTTCACAATTCATTGGTTTGGTCAGTTTTCGATGCGGTGGTAGGTGCTTTTCAGCTCGTGCATGGCGCGGTGCACGCGCACCTTCACGGCGCCTTCGGTGGTGCCCAGCACCTGGGCAATTTCCCCGTACTTCATTTCCTGGAAACGGCTCAGCACCAGCACCTCGCGGTGCTCGGGGCTGAGGCGGGCCAGGGCCTGGTGCAGCGTGGCTACTTCCTGGGCGCGCTCCAGGCCGGCATCGGCAGCGGCGCCGCCGCCGAGGTGCTCGGCCACGTCGGCCACGTCGGCGTGGTGCTTGGCGTGGCGGTTTTTCTTCACGTGGTCGGCCAGCACGTTGCGGGCCAGGTGGTACATCCAGGTCCGAAACTCGCCCTCGCCCGTGAAGGTGTGGCGGTATTTCAGCATGCGGTAGAACACGTTCTGCACCAGGTCCTCGCTGGTGTCGGACCGGCCCAGCATGTGATAGAGGAAGCCGAAGAGCGGGCGGTGGTAGCGCTCAAAGAGCAGCCCCATCCGGTCGACATCGCCGGCTTTCACGCGCAGCATTAAGGCATTATCCGAGAACGAGTCCAAGCTGATAGCAGGGGGTTGTAAGCGTATTCGGGTGTGGACACCGCGCCACCTCGGGAAGGTTACCGGAAGGTGAACATTATTTTTTATTACGTGGCCACTCACCTCCTGTCTCACCCGCCTTTACTGCTGATAATCAAACGCTAGCACAAAAGCCAAACACTTGATATAATGAATATTGTCTTTCGATTTCGACAACCTCTACCCTATGCCTATCCGTATCGACAAACCCGCGCCAGCCGCGGCCTTCCCCGGTATCTCCCCCTTTCCACATTTCCACATTTCCAACCCGTTTTTATCATGAAAACCACCAAAATCCTCCTCGCTGCTTTCCTGACCTTCGGCCTGAGCAGTGCCGCTTTCGCCCAAACCACCGCCGGCTCTACCACCGCCGGCGGCAGCACCTCCGGCTCGACCGGCGGCGCCATGACCACCTCGGGCACTACCAGCGGCACCATGGGTACCACTTCGGGTACCACCAGCGGTACCATGGGCAGCACCTCGGGCTCGATGGGCTCTACCTCGGGTTCGATGGGCAGCACCTCGGGCAGCATGGGCACCACCAGCGGCCGCATGGGTAGCACGTCGGGCTCTACTTCGGGTAGCACGTCGGGCACCACTTCGGGCCGCATGCGCAGCAAAGGCAGCATGAACGGCGGCAAAGGCAAAATGAAGTCGAAATCGATGTAGTAACACTTTGCGGCTCAGCGCCGTATATAGTGTAGAAACCGGCTGTTTCTTTTCGAAGCAGCCGGTTTTTTGTTTCCCACCCCTTCCTTTCCTCCTCATGAAATCTTTCCTACTGCTGGCCGGCCTGCTGCTGAGCGCCGCCGCCCAGGCCCAAACCGTTCCCCTCGACCCCTCGGCGCCAGTGCGCGGCGGCAGCCAGGGCCAAACCAACATACCGCCCGTCAATCCGGCCCTCAACCAAAGCACTATCCAGGGCCCGCCCGAAATACAGCGCACGCCCACCAACCGCGACGCCCAGATGAGCCGCCCGTTGGACAACACCAGCGGTACCATCATCCCGGCCGGTACGCCGGAGCTGTCGCCCACGGCCGTGCCCGACGTGCGCGAGCAGCCCATCATGCGCGACAACCGCCCCCGCCAGTCGACCGACGTGGTGCCCAGCCGCTCGCGCCGTAGCAACAGCAGCACCGTGCCGCGGCCCTAGCAGCCTGCTCTGCCGAGGCCATGCAAGGGGCAGATGTGGCAGTCTTACCGCTGCTACCACGTAAAAAAAGCCCCATCCAGTAAAGGATGGGGCTTTTCATTTTAGCGGAAGTAGCTGGTTACTTCTTCTCCTTTTTCGCGGCATGCGCCAGCAAGTCGCTGCCGTGCTTGCGCAGCAGGTCGGCCAGCTCTTGCAGCGGTTTTTTTAGGTCATCGGCCGCTTGGCGGCTCACCTGGCTGGTTTGGTCGCCAAGCAGGGAAAGGGAGTTGCCAATGGCCGTGGCACTCAGGGCCCCGCTGGTGAGCAGCGACTGCAGGTTGCCGATTTCGCGGGCAATGTCCTGCAAGCCGGGCAGGCCGCTCTGCAGAAACTGCTGCTGCCAGGTTTCGGTGTTGTCCATGGCCGAGCCCAGGGGCAGGCTGGTGAGGCCGTTTTTCAGGGCGCTGATGGTGGCGTTGAGGTGGTCGGAGGGCATATGGTGGGTTTGTGGAGTGGTGAATTGGTGGGTTGTTGGCGGCACTCAACCGGCAACTTTCTTGGCGCGTTTGGCTTTGGCGGGCGCGTTGGGGTCGGGCGGCAGGTTGAGGGGCGGCACGGGCAGGTTGGGCGCGGGCGCGCTCAGGCCCCGCTCGCGCAGGATGGCCACGGCGCGCAGGGCGCTGGCTTCCTTGTTCTTGATTTCAAGCATGATGTCGAAATCGAGGCCGTTCAAGTTGGTCAGGAATTCGCTGAACAGGTCATCCACCAAGTCGTCGGTGTGCTTGCCTTTGCGCTCACCTAGGGCCTGCGAGCTGTAGTCCATCATGGGCACGCCGTCGGCGGTGGGGTGCCAGGTGCCGGCGGCCAGGCGCAGGGCCTCGGGCATGGGCTCGCCGTGGTTGAGGCACTCGTGGTGGAAGTTATCGAACAGAATGGGCACGCCGGTGAGCTCGTGCAGGTGCAGGCAGTCGCGCAGTGAGAACAGCCGGTCGTCGTTTTCTACCACCACGCGGGCCTTCACCGCCTCGGGCAGCGTGGCGTGCACCTCGGCAAACCGGCTGATGGCCCCTTCCCGGTCGCCGTAGAGCCCGCCCACGTGAATCTGCAGCTTGGCCGTGCCGTCCAGCCCCATCAAGTCCTGCATCGAGCCTTGGTACACCAGTTCCTGGATGCTGCGCCGCACAATGTCGGGGCTGGGCGAGTTGAGTACCACAAACTGGTCGGGGTGAAAGCTCACTCGCAGGTTGTTGGCCTTGATGTAGTCGCCAATGGCCCGGAACTCGGCTGCGAAATGCGTCTGCCAGGGGAAGGTATTGATTTCGTGCGAACCGAAGGGCACAATGCCCGAGCCCATCCGGAAAAAGAGCAGCCCCTGGGCCACGTTCCATTCCAGCATACGGCGCAGGCAGGTCAGGTTGGCCGTCACGGCCGCAATCAACCGCTCCTCCGAATAAGAGGCCAGCCGGAAGGTGTTGGCCGCGCTGCAGTCCATCGCCTCGTTCACGCAGGGATACCCGATTTTCATACTCGGGCTTACGGGAAGCAGTTGAGCCGGGTTGACGAACCTAAAAGAACGTCATGCCGAGCGCAGCCGAGGCATCTCGCGTACCGAAGTAAACCATAACGATTGAGTTGCGTTGCGCACGCGAGATGCCTCGGCTGCGCTCGGCATGACGTTTCGGCTTCTCGTGCCCTACGGCTCGTAGCCGCGGTTGTCCTTGAAGGCTTTGTTGTACTGCGCGCGGGCTTTGCGAAGCTTCTCGGCGCGCTGCTCGGCTTCAATCTCCTCCATTTTCCGGCGCTGCTTGCCCTCGCGCGAAAACTGGTCGTAAATCAGGCTCACCGGGCTTTGGATGGTGGGCACCGGGGCCTTGGGCGCGGTAGAGTCGACGGCAAACAGCGGTTTGGGCTTGGGCGGGCGCTTCACGCCGCTCACCACCGGCGGGGCGGGGCGCTTGATGTTGCGCAGGGCCCGGTTGATGATGGCGCGGTCGGCGCGGTCGCTCACCACCTGCACCTCGCCCAGCTGCACGCTGTCGCGCACCAGCTGAATACGCACCACCAGCTGCGAAAGGCCCGTGCCGCCCATGGGCAGGCGCTGGGTTTTGAAGCCGAGCGCCCGAAACAGCACCGTGTCGGTGGGCTGCACGTCGAGGCCAAAGCTGCCGTTGGCATCGGTGACGACGCCGCGGCGGGTGCGCTGCACCTGCACGGTGGCACCCGGCACAGCCTGGCGCGAGCCGGCTTCGGCCACGGTGCCCGTCAGGCGCACGGTGTTGGGCGCCTGGGCGCGCGCTGCGCCAGCCGCCAGCAGGCATAGCAGCACCAGCAGCCACTGCCGCGGGCTTTGCCTGGCCCAACCGCCACGCGCACAAGACACTACTTCAACAATCATTAATTACTAACACACAACCTGACTACAAAGTAGCAACCCAATGAGCCAAAAAAAGCCCGCACCGTTGCAGGCGCGGGCTTTTCTACGATGGTTCGGCCGATTGCATCGACCAAACGCTTAGTTTTTCGCTTTCGTGCCGTCGGCATCTTTGGTTTTCACCTTGCCGTTGTCTTTCACCTTGATTTTGCTGCCGTCGTCGGCTTTGGCTTTCATTTTCGAAACGCCAGCGCCCGTGCCGGTCATGCCGTTATCGGTCGTGGTAGTCGTCGTTTCTTCCGTGGTGGTTGTGGTCGAACCGTTGGAACCGCTCATGGCCGAGCCGGTGGTATCCGACATCGACGACATGTTGCTGTCGTCAGTGCTGGCGTAGTTGCTGTCGTCGTAGTCCGAGCGGCTCGACTGGTAGGCCTGGTACTGGGCGGGCTCCACGAAAATCACCTTGAACTCCTGGTCCTCGGCGGCGCGCTCGTCGCGCATGGCGGCGGCCATGCCGGTGGTGTCGGTGGCGTACTTGCTGCGCATGTCGTTCATGCGCTTGTAGCGGTTCACGTACACGGTGCGGATTTTGGTTTTGGTGGCCTCGTCCGTGATTTTCATGTTGGCCACCATCTTGTCGGCAATCTGCTGGGCGCGGGCCTCAATCTGGGCGTCGCTCATCGGGCCGGTGGTGGTCGTCGTGGTCGTGGTGGTGGTGCCTTCGGCGGGTGTAGTAGTGGTTTCGGTGGTCTTCTCCTGCGAGCAGGAAGCCAGCGAGAGGGCAGCAGCGCCCGCGAGAATCAACAAGGAATTTTTCATGAGAAAGGAATTGAAAAGGCGTCAACCGTCAGTGGTTGAACGGATGAGGGGCCTTTACGGGCAGGTCGCGGCGGATGTTACCACAACGGTATATTTCGTTACTCCTGCCTAGGCGCGCCGCAGCTCAAATACCGTGATTTCGGGCAGGAAGCCCACCCGCCCCGGATAGCCCAAAAAGCCCAGCCCCACGTTAACGTACAGCTTCTGGCGGCCTTTTTCGTACAGCCCGGCCCACTGCTTGTAGGCATATTGCACGGGGCTCCATTTCAGAAACGGCAGGTTCAGTCCGAACTGCATGCCGTGGGTGTGGCCGCTGAGGGTGAGGTCGATGTCGGGGTAGTTCAGGATGTGGCTTTCCCAGTAGGAAGGGTCGTGCGAGAGCAGGATTTTGAAGGGCGCGTCGGCACTGGCGGCGTGGGCCTTGGGCAGGTTGCCGTAGGTGTGGAAGTTGAGGTGGGAACTGCTGTTCTGAATGCCCAGAATGGCAATTTTATCGCCGCCGCGCTCGATGAAGTGGGTGGTGTCATTAAGCAGCGTCCAGCCCATTTTGGCGTGGTTCTGCATGAGGCGCTCCAGGTTCTGGCGCCACAGGGCGCGGTCGTCGCGGAATTCAGCCACGTAGTCGCCGTAGTCGTGGTTGCCGAGGCTGGAGAAGATGGGCAGGTCGGACTTGATTTTGGACAGGGCCGGAATGTGCGGTTCCACTTCCTCGGCGCGGTTGTTCACCAGGTCGCCGGTCATCAGGATGAGGTCGGCGCCCTGGCGGTTTATCATGGCTACGGCCCGTTCCAGCGGCTCGGTGGAGTTGAAGCTACCCGTGTGCAGGTCGGAAATCTGCAGCACCTTGAAGCCGTCGAAGCCCGCCGGCAGGTTGGGGAATTTCAGCGTGACGCGGCGCACGGTGTAGTCGGTGGCACCTTTGGCCATGCCCCACAGCAACCCGAAAAAAGGGATGGCACCCAGCCCCAGTGCCAGCTTGGCAATGAACTCGCTACGCGGAATAGCGGCACTCGTGCCATCGGCCGCGCGCGGCGCGCTGAACGAGCGCATCAGCCGCGTGAGGTCTTCGAGCAGCAGCGGCAGCAGCATCACCAGCTTGCCGGCTAGCAGCAGCAACGGCAGACTCATGAGGTAGCTCTTGAGCACCGTATGGCCCGCCTGGCGGGTGACGCCGGCCCAGATGGCCAGCCACCAAACCACCCCTGTCAGAACCCAATAGCCAATGCTCACCCCGCGCCGCGCCCCCGGCGACAAGTGCTGCGCCAGCGTGCGCGCGGCCTGATACCCATACCATTCAGCCAATACCACCAGCCCCAACACCAACCACAACACCAACGGATTTCGCATATTCTAATATAAAGCGCTAAATGCCCCGGCAACACTGCATCGCCGCGGACTCCGGCTTTAAACGCGCCCGGCGAGCTTTTGCTTTACATTTAGCTTACTTTTTACCTTCTACCCCGGCCCCATTGCATGGAACCGCTTGACCAGCTGCCCGAATCCGCTGCCTCCTACCCCACACCCGCCACTGGCATCAAAAGCTGGGCCGAGGACGACCGCCCCCGCGAAAAGCTGATGAGCAAGGGCCGCGCCGCCCTCTCCGACGCCGAGCTGCTGGCCATCCTCATCGGCTCGGGCACCACCAAGCTCACGGCCGTGGATGTGGGTAAGCTCATGCTGCAGGGGGTGGGCAACGACCTTAACGCCCTGGCCCGCGAAAGCGTGAAGCAGCTCTGCCGCCACCCCGGCATCGGCGAAGCCAAGGCCATTACGGTGGTGGCCGCGCTGGAGCTAGGCCGCCGCCGCAAGGAAGCCGACGCTGCCCCGCGCACCACCATCACCTGCTCGCGCGACATCTACAACCTCATGCGCCCGCACCTGCTCGACCTTCCCCACGAGGAATTTTGGGTGATTCTGCTGAACCGGGCCAATGTGGTAATGCGCAAAACGGCTATTAGCCGCGGCGGCGTGGCTGGCACCGTGGCCGACCCCAAAATGATTTTCAAGGAAGCCCTGGAGCAGCTGGCCAGCAGCGTCATCTTGGTGCACAACCACCCCAGCGGCAACCGCAACCCCAGCGGCGCCGACATCCAGCTCACCAAAAAGCTGAAAGAAGCCGGCAATTTCCTGGATTTGCCCATTCTCGACCACCTGATTTTTGCCGAGCAAGGGTATTATAGCTTCGCGGACGAGGGGATTTTGTAGCAGGCACTGGCTACTCGGCATACGTACAGGCACTGCTTTCCCACTCTAAACTTGTGCGGGGCAATGGGGTTATGGTCACGCTTTTGGGTAGGTGAGCTTCTTAATGGCGCTCAGTTACCGAGAGCATTCACCACTATTTCTCACTCCACACACCAAAAACCCATGAAATTTACCTTCCTTCTTGCGGCTGCGCTGGCAGCTTTCACCGTGCAGGCGCAAGCCCAAACGGCTGCCACCGCTTCGCGCGCCGCCGCTGACAAGATTGCCACCAAAAAAGGCCCGCTTACGGTGCAGCCCATCACCCACGGCAGCGTGGTGCTGAGTTGGGGCGGTAAAACCATTTACGTGGACCCCTACGGCGGCCCCGCGGGCTTCGCCGGATTGGCGCCGGCCGACGTCGTCCTCATCACCGATATTCACCCCGACCACCTCGACCCCAAAACGCTGGCCGGCCTCTCCGTGGGCAAGGCCTTGATGATAGTGCCCCCGGCCGTAGCCGAAAAGCTGCCCGCCGAATACAAAGGGCACGTGCGCGTGCTGCGCAACGGCCAGAAACTCGACACGCTGGGCATGAGCGTAACGGCCATTCCGATGTACAACCTGCCCGAAGCGCCCGATGCCATGCACACCAAAGGCCGCGGCAACGGCTACGTGCTGAACCTGGGCGGCAAAAACGTGTACCTCTCCGGCGATACCGAAGACATTCCAGAAATGCGCGCCCTCAAAAACATCGACGTGGCTTTTGTGTGCATGAACCTGCCCTACACCATGGACGTGAACCAAGCGGCGCAGGCCGTACTGGCCTTCAAGCCCGGCATTGTGTATCCCTACCACTACCGCGGCCAAAACGGCCTGAGCGACGTGGCCGCCTTCAAGAAAACCGTGAACGCGGCCAATAAAAATATCGACGTGCGCCTGCGCAACTGGTACCCCACGGCCCAGTAGAACGCCGAAACGCCACCAGAACGCCCTGCCGAGCAGCTAG
This sequence comes from Hymenobacter properus, assembly GCF_015694735.1. GTDB lineage: Bacteria > Bacteroidota > Bacteroidia > Cytophagales > Hymenobacteraceae > Hymenobacter > Hymenobacter properus. The sequence goes on from NZ_JADQDP010000004.1 coordinate 551,915, forward strand.
CTCGGCAGGGCGTTTTTGCTTTTCAAGAGGCAGACATGCGGGTTTGCAAGCCGCAGCGCCGCTACTTCGCCGCCTCAATGGCCCCCGCTGCCTGCTCTACCAGGCCCGCCACCAGCGCCGCATTTGGGCGGCTGGCCTGCCGCTGCTGCACCTGCCGCAGCTGGGCCACGATGCGGGGGGCGTCCACGTAGGGCTTAAATTTCACGGCTAAGTCGCGGATGCGGGCGATGCCTTCTGTTAGGGCCGTGGGGTCGTCGAGGCGGCCGAGCATTTCAAATAGGCCGGTGAACATTTGAAAACGGCCGTTGGGGTCGGCGGCATCGTATTTTGCGCGCACCAGCGGCCACTGCGCGGCGCCGCCGGCCGTGCCATACACCGTCACAAGGGCGCTGGTGAGGGCGCCTTTGTTGTCGGCCTCGAAGGCGGTGGCGCGGGCCAGGGCTTGCGCGGGGTTCAGGGGCAGCAGGGCTACCAAGGCCGCGCCCTGCACTTGGTACGAGCGGCTGCCCAAGGCCTTGGCGAAGAGCGGCGCATAGCGCTTCTCTTTGAGCGTGCCCAGCGCAGCGAGGGCGCTGGCCTGCACGCGCGGAGTGGCATCGGTGGCAGCCAGCTGGGTCAGCAGCGGCGTAGCGGCCTTGCGCAGTGGCGCGTTTTTGAGGTCGAGCAGTTCGATGGCCATGTCGCGCAGGGCGGGCGACTTGTCGGTGAGGCCAGCAAGCAGGATTTGCTGAGCCACGGGGTCGGCGGCTTGGTCGCCGGCGGCGCGCAGGGCTTCGCGACGGTCGAGGTAGTGGGCGGCGTGGCGCTGCTGGTAGGCGAACTCAGCTAGCGACTTGTGGTCGGTTTTCTGCCAGAGCAGTACGTTTTCGGCATCCACATTCACCAGGTTGGGCTTAGCAGCGAGAGGCATGGTGAAGGTTTGGGTGGCTTCGGTCATCATCACGGGCTGATGCACGGCCCGGCCGCCCACGTAGTAGTCGATGGTAAACGGCAGCTGGAAAACCGTTCCGGCCTGGGTCTGCTTCACCGTCACGGACTGTACTTTCTTAGCTGCGTCCCAGGCATAATCAATTGTCACCACCGGGTGGCCGGCGCCGAAGTACCACTGGTTGAAAAACCAGTTCAAATCCTTGCCCGAGGCTTCTTCCAGCGCCAGCCGCAGCTGGTGGGCCTCGCCGGTGCCAAAGGCATTTTGCGTGAGGTAGCGCTTCAAACCCTGAAAAAATACGTCCTCGCCCAAATAGGCCCGCAACATATTGAGGATGCTGCCGCCCTTCTGGTAGGTCACGTTGTCAAACATGTCCTCCTTATCGGCGTAGTTAAAATATACCAGCGGGCGGGTGTAGCTGGTGGGGGTGCGCAAGTAGGTGCGGCGGCTGGCGTCGGCCTGCTGCTGGCCGGCGTCGGGGCCGTGGGCGTGCTCGGCCCAAAGCACCTCGCTGAAGTTGGCGAACGACTCGTTCACGGTCAGGTTGCTCCAGCTTTCGCAGGTCACGTAGTCGCCAAACCAATGGTGGAACAGCTCGTGGGCAATTTCGCGCTCCACGCCCGCATACTCCCAGTCGAGCAATTCTCGGGCCGTGCCCTGGGCCTGCTCGCCAAACAGCGAGGCCGACGCGTTTTCCATGGCCCCGGCCACGTAGTCGCGGCACACAATCTGGCTGTACTTGTTCCACGGAAAGTCCACGCCGAGGCGCTGCGAGAAAAACTCCAGCATCTGGGGCGTCTGCCCAAATATCTGCTTCGCCTGGGCCGCGTAGCGGGGTTCGAGGTAGTAATTCACTTCCTTGCCGCGCCAGGAGTCTTTGGTGATGCGGAAGTCGCCCACGGCCATCATCACCAGATAGGGTGCACAGGGCTCGGTCAGCTGCCAGGTATCGGTGCGCAGGCCGGGGCCGGCGGGCGTCTGGCGGGTCAGGCGGCCGTTGCTGAGCGTGATGTACTTGGCCGGCACCGTCAGGCTGAGGTCGAGGGTAGTTTTCTGGTTAGGCTTGTCGATGGTGGGAAACCAGGCCGAATTCGATTCCGACTCGCCCTGCGTCCAGATTTGCACCGGCTTGCCAACCACGGCACTGTCGGGGTTAATGAAGTACAGCCCCTTGGCCTGGCCGATGGCCGCGCTGCCTTTGGCGTCCAGCTCATCGGGCTTTGCCGTGTAGTCGAGGTAAACCGTGTAGGCCTGGCCGGCGGCAACCGCTTGGGGCAGGTGGATGAGCAGTTGGCGCCGGTTGTAGTCGTATTTCAACGGAGTGCGGCTGCCACCCTGCACCAGTTTCACGGTTTTAATATCCATGCCCTTGGCATCGAGCCGCAGCGAATCGGTGGCCACGCCGTGCGGCTTCAGCGTCAGCTCTGCCTCGCCGTACAGGTAGCGCTTGGCGTAGTCGAAGCGCACATTCAGTTTGGTATGCACCAAATCGTTCACCCGGCGGGCCGCTTCGTGGTAGGGCGCGGGGCTGGTTGGTTGGGCCGAGCCAACGAGCGCGCGACTTAGCAACAAAATCAGGAATAAGCTTTTTTGCATTGGATAGGGAAGAACAGGAAGGCGACGGAACTTGAGCTGCATGATACACCCGAGGTGCAGCGGGTTGGTTACATTTTTTTCGATTATTTACCAGTTATGATTAAAAAACTCGCGCTGGCGGCGGCTCTCATTGGCATCATCTGGTATTCGCTGAACGATGCGAAGCCCAACAACAGCGCCTATCTGGCCCAATTGAACAAATTCCGGCGCGACAAAAATCTGTCGTTCCGACAGTCGGAAGAATCACCGTTGCCCGCCGCACAAAAAGCCGCCTTCGATAGCCTGAAATACTATCCCGGCGACCCAACCTTCGTGCCGCACGCCGACATTGCGCGCAACGCCACCCCCGACACTACGCTACTGCAAATGAGCGACAACAAGGCCGAAAAGTACCTGAACTGGGGCGTGGTCAAATTCAGTATCAACAACTCCCCCCAGCAGCTTCGCCTCTACCTTAAGGCCAACGGCCGCGACTCCACCCTTTTCATCCCTTTCACCGACCTCACTAACGGCCACGAAACCTACGGCGGCGGCCGTTACCTCGACGCCCCCCTGCCGTTGCTCAACGAGTCGGAAATCACTCTGGATTTCAACCGCGCCTACAACCCCTACTGCGCCTACAACAACGAGTACAGCTGCCCCGTGCCCCCCGCCGAAAACCGCCTGACGGTGGCCATTCCAGCCGGCGAGAAGTCGTTTCACGAGTAGCCACCTGTCATGCTTCGGCTGCGCTCAGCATGACGTTCTTTATTATTCCTTCAATCTCAGCTGCCCGTAGGCCCAAACCGCTCGGTGCGAATAGCCGCGTCCGGCAGCCCCTGGGCCTGCAGCAGCGTGGCGGCCGTTTCGACCAGGCCCGTGGGGCCGCACACGTAGCACTGCGGCGCGCCGGGCAGCTGCGCCACCGCCTCGGCCAGCATAGCAGCATCGAGGCGGCGCTGGTAGCCGGCCCAGCCGGCCGGTGCCTGGCGGGTGTAGGTGATGAGCAGCTTGAAGGTCGGGTCGGCCGCTGCCAGCGCCTCTAATTCCTGCTTGTAAATAACCTCCTCCGGCGTGCGCACGCTGAATAGCAGCGCGGTCGGATTGCGCAGCCCGGCCCGCTGACGGTGGCGCAGCATAGCCATCAGCGGCACCACGCCCGAGCCGCCGCCCACGAGCAGCAGCGGCGCATCGGTCGCGCCGGCGGGCCATACGAAGTAGCCGCCGATGGGCCCGCGCACTTCCAGCTGGTCGCCCACAGCCACGCCGTCGAAGAGGTAGCCCGACACCTCGCCCTCGTCAATGAGTTCCACGGTCAGCTCAATCTCGCCGGTTTGTTCCGGGGGCGAGGCCACGGAGTAGCTGCGTTCGGCCTGGTAGCCGTCGGGGGCGGTGAGGCGCAGGTCGTAGTGCTGGCCGGCGCGGTGGGGCGTCCACTGCGGCAGGGTCAGCACAAAGGTTTTGACGCGGGGCGTTTCGGGCCGAATGGCAGTTACGGTGGCCAGTTGCCAATCAAGCCGGCTCACAGGCGGAAACGGGCGTTATCGAGCGTGGGCTCGTCATCGGCGCGGTATCGCTCCTCTTTCCACGGGTCGCCGTGCATGCTGTAGCCGTTGTCTTCCCAGAAACCGGGCTCGTCGTCGGCCATGAAGCGCAGGCCCTGCACCCACTTGGCACTTTTCCAGAAGTAGAGGTGCGGCACCACCAGCCGCGCCGGGCCGCCGTGCTCGGGCGCCAGCGGCTTGCCTTCGTATTCAAGACCGATGAAGGCTTTACCGTCGCGCAGGTCGGCCAGCGGCAGGTTGGTGGTATAGCCGCCATAGGAAAAGGCCATCACAAACTTCGCCTCGGGCTTGAGCTGCACGTGCTCGAGCAAGGTATCGAGGCTGACGCCGCGCCATTTGGTGTTGAACTTCGACCACTTCGTGACGCAATGGATGTCGGGGTTGAACGACTGCATAGGCAGGGCGTTGAACTCATTCCAGGTCCATTTCGCAGGACTTTCCACCAAACCTTCGAGTCGAAATTCCCAATTTACCAGCGGAATGCGCGGCGTGGGCCCGGCCGTGAGCACCGGAAAATCCTGGGTTTCGTACTGGCCGGGCGGCAGCTTGTGGGCACCGTCGGTGGGCCGCCTGGCGTGGAATCCTTTGTTGACGAAGGGCATAAGTGGAAGAAGATGATGTGAATCCGCAGGACGTTTATCATGAACGTCATGCTGAGCGCAGTCGAAGCATCTCTCCCGCAACAGTAAACCTGTCGATTGGATTAGTTCTGCGGTAGAGATGCTTCGGCTCCGCTCAGCATGACGTTCTTATAGACGCTGAACGTTACAAACCGGCCTCGAGCAAATATATGCCAGCACCCTCCGATTCAGTCATTTTGCCCCGCCGTACCTTTGCCTCGCTTATCAATCCCATTGATAACTGCTCACTGCTAACTGTTCACTGAAGATGCGTATTTCCCTCGACTGGCTTAAAACCCTCATTCCGACCGACAAACCCGCCGCCGAGATTGGCGCCCTGCTCACCGGCTCGGGCCTGGAAGTGGAGAGCATGGAGGAGTTGGAAAGCATCCCCGGCGGCCTGCGCGGCGTGGTGCTGGGCACGGTGCTCACCTGCGAGCGCCACCCCGACGCCGACAAGCTCAGCCTGACCACCGTGGACGTGGGCGACGGCACGGCACGCCAGATTGTGTGCGGCGCCCCCAACGTGGCCGCCGGTCAGCGCGTGGTGGTGGCCCTCGAAGGCGCCGAGTTGCACCCCGCCTCCGGCGAGCCCTTCAAAATCAAGAAAAGTAAAATTCGCGGCGCGGCCTCCGAAGGCATGATTTGCGCCGAGGACGAAATCGGCCTGGGCCAGTCGCACGCCGGCATCATGGTGCTCGACACCAACCTGCCCAACGGTACGCCCGCCGCCGACTACTTCGGCTTAGGCTCCGACACGGTGTACGAAATCGGCCTCACGCCCAACCGGGTCGATGCCGCCTCGCACTACGGCGTGGCCCGCGAGCTGCGCGCTTTGCTGCGCCAGCCCTGCCACCTGCCCGACGTGAGCGCCTTCGCGGCGCCGGAATCGGCAGCGACGAATATTAAGGTGACCATTGAGGACACGGAAGCCGCCCCGCGTTACGCCGGCCTCTTGCTGGAAAACGTGCACGTGGGCCCCTCGCCCGAGTGGCTGCAACGTCGCCTGCGCAGCATCGGCCTCTCGCCAATTAATAATGTGGTGGACGTGACCAACTTCGTGCTGCACGAGTTGGGCCAGCCCCTGCACGCCTTCGATGCTGACCAGATTACCGGCAACCACATCCGCGTGAAGCGGGCTGAGGCGGGCGAAAAATTTGTGACGCTGGATGGCGTGGAGCGCAGCCTCAAGGCCGAAGACCTGGTGATTGCCGACGCGAACGGCGCGCCAATGGCACTGGCCGGCGTGTTCGGCGGCCAGGTTTCGGGCGTGAGCGAGGGTACCACCCGCGTATTCTTGGAAAGCGCCTACTTCGGTCCTGCCGCCGTGCGCCGCTCTTCCCAAGCGCATCAACTCAAAACCGACGCCTCGTTCCGCTTCGAGCGCGGCACCGACCCCAACATGGTGCCCGTGGCGCTGAAGCGCGCCGCACTGCTGCTGCAGGAAGTGGCCGGCGCCACCGTGGCCGCGCCCGTGGTGGACGAGTACCCCGCGCCCGTGCCACCGGCCACCGTGCGCCTGCGTCTGCCCCGCGTAGAGCGGCTGGTGGGCCAGTACACCGCGCCCGAGCGCATTCGCCAGATTCTGACCGACCTCGACATCGAAATCAGCGAAGCCAACCCCGACGCCGGCGACCAGGATACCTGGACGCTGACCGTGCCGCCCCACAAGGTGGACGTGACCCGCGAGGCCGACGTGATTGAGGAAATCCTGCGCATCTACGGCTACAACAATGTGGCCCTGCGGCCCAACAACTCGGCCTCCTTCCTGGCCAAGTTCCCGAACCCCGACCCCGAGGTGACGCGGGTAAAAATTGCCTCGCTGCTCAGCGGCCAGGGCTTCTCGGAGATTCTGACCAACTCGCTCACCAACTCACAGTATTTCGAGAAAGAGGGCGAAGCGGATGCCGCGCTGGTTCGCATTCTGAACTACAACAGCATCGACCTGAACGTGATGCGGCCCACGCTGCTGCACTCGGGCCTGGAGGTGATTCGCCACAACCTGAACCGCCGCCAGCGCGACCTCAAGCTGTATGAGTTTGGCAAGGTGTACTCGCAGAATGAGAACGGCAAGTACCAGGAAAAAAACAAGCTCGTGCTATACCTAACCGGCAACGCCAGCGGCGAGACCTGGCAGCACAAGTCGGAAAAAGTGGCTTTCCACGACCTGGCGGGCGCGGTGCAGCAGGTGCTGGCGGCCCTGGGCTTCGGCGGGGCGGCCTCGCAGCCGGTGCAGCACGCTTACCTGGCGGGCGGCCTCACGCTGCTGGTGCACAACCAGCCACTGGCCCAGTTCGGCGCCGTATCGGCCTCGGTGCTGAAGAAGCTGGACGTGACGCAGCCGGTGTGGTACGCCGAGCTGGAATGGGACGCGCTGAGCAAGAAATACAAGCCCACGCTGGTGGCCCGCGAGCTGCCCAAGTTCCCCGAGGTGCGGCGCGACCTGAGCATCGTGGTGGACCAGTCGGTGACCTTCGACCAACTCCAGCAGATTGCCCGCAAGACCGAGAAGAAGCTGCTGCAAAGCATCAACGTGTTCGACGTGTACGCCGGCGAGAACCTGGGCGCAGGCAAGAAGTCGTACTCGGTGAGCTTCACGCTGCAGGACTACGGCCAGACGCTCAGCGAGCAGGCCATCGACCAGGTGATGCAAAAGCTCATTCAGCAGTTTGAGAAGCAGGCCGGCGCGCTGATTCGGAAGTAGCGCTTTCGGCTTTTCGGAAGTAAGCCCCCGTCGCCTGTCATCCTGAGCGCAGCGAAGGACCTTGTCACGCACGAACGAGGCGTATCAACGTGATAAGGTCCTTCGCTGCGCTCAGGATGACAGGCGGCGGGGGCTTTTTATTTTTATCTGAACGAGGCGTAATCCCGACGCAACCCCGCTGATTTATTTTTTGACCTTGCGGCGCAAGCTCAACCGCCCCGAGCTTGATGGGTAGTTGCGTGCAAAGCCGTAAGTTGCGGCTTGAATCTTCACCGCTCATTTCTAATTGCTTCACCTTTTCTCCAAAAATGAATCTTCGTTTCCTTTCAACCCTGGGCCTGGCTTTGCTGACGACCGCCGGCTACGCCCAGCAAAAACCAGCCGCTAAGGCCCCGGCCGCCAAAACCACGGCCCTGATGACGACGCCCTTCGGCACCAAGCTCGTTGAGAAGGTGACCAAGCAGCCCGGGCAGCTTGTCATTCCCTACGAGAAGTATGTGCTGCCCAACGGCCTCACGCTCGTGGTGGCCGAAGACCATTCCGACCCGCTGGTGCACGTCGACGTGACTTACCACGTGGGCTCGGCCCGCGAGCAGATTGGCAAGTCGGGCTTTGCCCACTTCTTCGAGCACATGATGTTCCAGGGCTCCGACCACGTGGGCGACCAGCAGCACTTCAAAATTGTGACGGCCGCCGGCGGCACCCTCAACGGCAGCACCAACCAGGACCGCACCAACTACTTCGAGACCCTGCCCAGCAACCAGCTCGAAACCGGCCTGTGGCTCGAAGCCGACCGCATGGGCTTCCTGCTGGATGCCGTGAGCCAGAAGAAGTTCGAAATCCAGCGCTCGACCGTGAAAAACGAGCGGGGCCAGAACTACGACAACCGCCCCTACGGCCTGGCCAGCGAGTACATCTCGAAGACGCTCTACCCCTACGGCCACCCCTACTCCTGGCTTACCATCGGCTACCTCGAAGACCTGGACCGTTCGGACGTGAACGACCTGAAAAACTTCTTCCTGCGCTGGTACGGCCCCAACAACGCTACCCTGACCGTGGGCGGCGACGTGAAGCCCGCCGAAGTGGTGAAGCTGGCTGAGAAGTACTTCGGCTCCATCAAGCGCGGCCCGGCTGTGCCGGTGCAGAAGCTGCCCGCCCCGGTGTTGGCTACCGACCGGTACGTGAGCTACCAGGACAACGTGCGCTTCCCCATGCTGCAGATGGTGTTTCCGACGGTGCCCCACGGCCACCCCGACGAAATGGCCCTCGACGCGCTGGCCGAAATCCTGGGCGGCGGCAAAACCTCGCTGCTCTACAAAAACCTGGTAAAAAACCAGAAAACCGTGCAGGCCCAGGCCTACCAGCAAAACTCGGAGCTGGGCGGCTTCCTCGATTTCGTGGCCCTGCCCCTGCCCGGCAAAACGCTGGACAGCACGGAGGTTATCATCCGCAATACCCTGAAAGAGTTTGAGAAGCGCGGCGTGACCGACGAGGACGTGCAGCGCTTCAAGGCCCAGACCGAGGCCCAGACCATCAGCGGCCTGGCCAGCGTGCAGGGCAAGGTGAGCCAGCTGGCCGCCAACCAGACCTTCTTCGGCAACCCCAACCACATTGTGGTGGAGCAAAAGGAGCTCAAGGCCCTGAGCAAAGCCGACGTGCAGCGCGTGTACGACAAGTACGTGAAAGGCAAGCACGCCGTGATTCTGAGCGTATTGCCCAAAACTGGCAGCGTGGCCGCTGCCAAGCCCGACAACTACACCATCGACAAGTCGGGCTACAAAGCCCCCGACTATGGCTACGAGGGTCTGAAGTACGTGAAGGCCACCGACAACTTCGACCGCAGCAAGCAGCCCGCTGCCGGCGCCAACCCCGTGGTGAAGGTGCCCGCGCTCTACCAGGAAACCTTGCCCAACGGCCTGAAAGTGGTGGGCACCAAGAACACCGAGATTCCGGCCGTGACCATGCGCCTGACCATTCGCGGCGGCCACCGCCTGGAGCAGACCATGCCCGGCAAGGCCGGCATTGCCCAGCTCACGGCCAGCATGCTGAACGAGGGCTCGGAGAAATACACCGGCGAGCAGTTCTCGGCCGCGCTGGATAAGCTGGGCTCGTCGGTGTCGGTGTTTGCCGGCGACAACGAAACCACCGTGTTTGTGCAGAGCCTGACCAAGAACCTGCCTGCCACCATGGCCCTGCTGGACCAGCGCCTGCTGCACCCGCGCTTCGACGCCGCCGATTTTGCCCGCGTGAAAAAGCAGCAGCTCGAAACCATCGCCAACGCCGTGAACCAGCCCACGGTAATTGCCGACCAGACCTACAACCGTCTGCTCTACGGCCAGGGCAACATCGCCGGCACACCGGTGGCCGGCACCTCGGCCTCGGTGGGCAGCCTCACGCTCGACGACGTGAAGAGCTTCTACAACACCTACTACGCCCCCAACGTGAGCTACCTTGTGGCCGTGGGCGACGTGGACCAGGCCACCCTCGATGCCAACCTGGGCTTCCTGAAAAACTGGGCCAAAAAGGACGTAACCATCCCGACCGACATGGCCGGCGTGCAGCCCGACAAGACCACCATCTACTTCGTGAACAAGCCGGGCGCCGCCCAGTCGGAAATCCGCGTGGGCTACCTGACGGACATGAAGTATGACGCCACCGGCCCGTACTATAAAGCTTACCTGTCGAACTACGTGTTGGGCCAGGCCTTCAACTCGCGCATCAACCTGAACCTGCGCGAGAACAAAGGCTACACCTACGGCGCCCGCTCGGGCTTCGCGGGCACGCGCTACGCGGGTCCGTTCACGGCCTCGGCCGGCGTGCGCGCCGATGCCACGGCCGCGTCGGTGAAGGAATTTATGAACGAAATCACGAATTACCCCAACGGTATTTCGGATGAGGAACTGGCTTTCACGCAGTCGTCCATCGGCCAGAGCGACGCTCTGCGCTATGAAACCGGCCAGCAGAAAGCCGGCTTCCTCTCGCGCCTGGTGGAGTACAACCTCGACCCGACCTACGTGAACCAGCAGACGGACATCCTGAAAAACCTGAAGAAGGAAGACGTGCAGGCCATTGCCAAGAAGTACCTGCCCGCCGACAAGATGTACATCGTGGTGGTAGGCGACGAGAAGCAGCTGCCCTCGCTGCAGGCCCTGGGCTACCCCGTGGTGCAGCTCGACGTGGAAGGCAAGCCCGTGGCCGCAGCCGAAATGCCGAAGATGTCGGCTCCGGCGCAGATGGCCATGCCCGCCGCCGACGAGAAAATCAAGGACAAAGCCGACGACGGCAGCAAGCTCAAGGTGAAAACCAAGAAGGGCAAGTCGTAGCCGAAACCACTTGCTACTGCTAATAAGCAAGTAGCCACTTGAACGTCATGCTGAGCGAAGGTGAAGCATCTTTACCGCAACAGTAATTATTTGCTTGCGCGGTGGAGCTGCTTCCCTTTGTTCGGCATGACGTTCTGCTTTTCCGGACAGTTTTAATTTGTACCCATGGGTGCTTGCTAATCAAACCGCTCTGAGGCACAAGCGGCGAGCAAGCGCGGGGTAAAGCGTAGCTTTCGGCCGGCGGCTTTATCTTCACGCAAAAATTTCCTGCCCGTGGCCTCTTCTCAACAGCTTGCGCAACTTGACCGCCTGGAGCGGCAGATTACCACCTTAGTGGCTGCCTATCAGGAGTTGCGCGAGGAGCTGGCCGATGCCACCACCACCATTCAGCAGCTCAAGGCCGACGTGCGCGAGAAAGACCGGCAGCTGAAGGAGCGACAAAACCAGGAAAATATTGTTAAACTTGTACACACCATAGCTGGGGAACCCACCCACGCCAACGAACTTAAACTACGCCTCAACGAATACATCCGCGAACTGGACAAGTGTCTTGCCTATTTGAGAGACTAACCCACCAACCCTCCCCCTCCCCCGTCGTAACTTCCGCCGTATGAGCGAACTAGCCATCAAAATTCGTATTGCTGACCGGGACTATCCCATGCGCGTCGACGTGCAGGATGAGGAACGGCTGCGCCTAGCCGGAAGGCTGCTGGGCGACAAGCTGCGCGAATTCCGGGAAGGCTACGGCATTCAGGACAAGCAGGACTTGCTTGCCATGGTAGCGCTTGCCACCATGGCCGACCAATTGAAAGTGAGCAAGGAAAAGGATGGCACCGATGCGGCGCTGACCGAACGGCTGGCTCGTTTCGACGAGCTGCTATCAGGCGTGGTGCTGGCTGGTTGAGTAGATAGATGTGAGTAGCAAGTAGCAAGACAAGTTGCTGCTTGTTCGAGTACAGAGCTTTGACTCTTATTACTTGATACTTACTTCTTGCTACTACCCGCGGCACCCACACACTCGTTGGCCCGGTTGGGCGGCGCGGCAATCGGCCGCTACCGCTTAGCCCGGGCACTACTGTTCTACCTAGTTATGGTTTTTTACCCACCCCAAAAACCATAATTACATGTCACCCACCATATTATACTGTTTACTTACCGCGGTGGTCGCCCTTGTGGCGGGCTACCTGGTAGGTAAACAGTTGGCCGGCAAAGCCCGGCTCGACCATGAAGGCGAGGCCCAGGCCCGCGCCCAGCAAATCCTCCGCGAGGCAGAGGAGAAAGGCAACCGCCTTCGCGACGAAAAGATAAAGCAGGCCGACGAGCGCCTGGAGCAGAGCAAGAACAAGTTCAAGAGCCTGCGCAACGAGTTCGACCAGGAAAGCAAGCGCCTCAAGCAGGCCCTCGACCAGGAGCTGACCGAGCGCCGCCAGGGCGTGACCGAGCAAGAGCAAAGCATCAAGCTGCTCACCGAAACCACCCAGCGCCAGCTGGAGCAACTGCAGAAGAAAGAAGCCGACCTGGAGCGCCAGCGCGAGAAAAACCAGGTCGACACCCAGCAGCTGCGCGACAAGCTCGAAGCCCAAGCCGAAAAGCGCCGCCTCGACCACGAGGAAACCATGGCCGAGCTGGAAGCCAAGCAGCGTGAGGCCGACGAGCAGCTCCACAACGTGCAGCGCCAGCTCGAAACCATTGCCAACCTGACCGCCGCCGAGGCCCGCGAGCAGCTGGTGGAAAGCCTCAAGAACGAGGCCCAGATTCAGGCCAGCTCTTACGTGAAGGACACTGTGGCCCAGGCCCGCCTCACGGCCACCAAGGACGCCAAGAAGATTGTGCTCGAAACCATTCAGCGCACGGCCTCGGAGCACGCCATCGAGAACTGCGTGTCGGTGTTCAACATCGAGAGCGACGACGTGAAGGGCAAAATCATCGGCCGCGAGGGCCGCAACATCCGGGCGCTGGAAGCCGCCACGGGCGTCGAAATCATCGTGGACGACACGCCGGAGGCCATCATCATATCCGGCTTCGACCCGGTGCGCCGCGAAATTGCCCGTCTCTCGCTGCACTTGCTCGTAAAGGACGGCCGCATTCACCCGGCCCGCGTGGAGGAGATTGTGGCTAAAACGCGCAAGAACATCGAGGAAGAAATCGTGGAGATTGGTGAAAAAACCATCATCGACCTCGGCATTCACGGCCTGCACCCGGAGCTGATTAAGATGGTAGGCCGGATGCGCTTCCGCTCGTCCTATGGCCAGAACCTGCTGCAACACTCGCGCGAAGTAGCCAACCTCTGCGCCACGATGGCCGCCGAGATGGGCCTCGACGTGAAAAAAGCCAAGCGCGCCGGCCTGCTGCACGACATCGGCAAGGTGAGCACCGAGGAGCCCGAGCTGCCCCACGCTATTCTGGGCATGGAGATGGCCAAGAAGTGGAAAGAGCACCCCGATGTGGTAAACGCCATTGGGGCTCACCACGATGAGATTGAGATGACGGCCATGATTTCGCCGCTGGTGCAGGCCTGCGACGCCATTTCGGGCTCGCGCCCCGGCGCCCGCCGCGAGATGATGGAAAGCTACATTAAGCGCCTCAAGCAGCTGGAAGAAACCGCCAATGGCTTCAAGGGCGTGAACCAGTGCTTCGCCATTCAGGCCGGCCGGGAGCTGCGCGTGATGGTGGACGCCGAGAACGTGACCGACGAGCGCGCCAACGAGCTGAGCTACGAAATCTCGCAGAAAATTGAGAAGGAGATGCAGTACCCCGGCCAGATTAAAATCACCGTGATTCGGGAGATGCGCGCCGTAGCGTATGCGAAGTAACGTGTAGCGCGTGCTTCGGCTCGCGCCCGAAAGCAACCCAAAGCAGCCCTCGCCAGTCATGTGGCGGGGGCTTTTTTGTGCCTAACTTCCTGCTCGTACTCGCAGCTTGTCCTTCTTCCAGCCCAGCTTATGAACCAACGGTTACTGTTCTTACTAGGTGCCGGCTTCGGCTTGCTGCTGCCTGGCTGCGTGGTGTACATGCCCATGCAATGCGCCGCGCCGCAGATTACCGACAAAAAGCAGGGCGAACTAACCCTCAGCACCTACCTGAACGGGCGGGCCGAGCTAGCCGGTACCTACTCGCCGGTGCGGCATCTGCTGGTGCGGGCCGCCATCAGCAATCTGCGCGACAACAGCAACCCCAAGGATACCACTTACTACCGCGGGCATCAGTACGACCTTGGTGTGGGCACTTACTGGCTGCTGGGCCACCGGTGGCTGGTGGGCGGGCTGGGCGGCTTCGGGCAGGCGCGCAGCAACGCGGCCTTCAACCGGTCGGGAATTATTTTTCCTTCCACCCACTACGAGTACGATGCGCGCTACAACAAAGTATTTGGAGAAGTGTATGGCACTTTCCAGGCCAGCGAGGCTGTGTCGTTTGGGGCGGCATACCGCGTTACTCAGGTAAACTTTACGTCCCTGACCGACCTTCACGGCCCCGTGGATTTGAGTAGCATGACCCGCAGCGAGCCCATGATTTACTTCCGGGTGCGGCTGGGCGATGGCCCCACGGAGGACCGCCCAGTGCAGCTGCAGGCGGCGTGGGGAAGCTCGACCACGTTCGGCTACGTGGAAAATGATTCGTACATCACCTACCCAGCTGGCGTGCGCGACCTGAAACAAGGCCGGGGTTACACCACCATCGGCATCACCCTTTTTCCGCACTGCCTGTTCCGCAAGGCCCAACTGCCCGGGGCGGGCCGCTAAGTATGCCGCTTAGGTCCGTTGCAATTCTGGTTGCACCGCTTCCCAAAGCGTTTCGGAGGCCTCGCAGCAAAAAATTAGGGTTTTGTTTCAAAAAAAGATTTCACAGGCCGGGCAAACAGCCCGTTGGTAGTGGCCACATACACGGTACCCCGCAGGTATTCGATGCCGGTGATGGTGGCCCGCTCCAGGCCGTCATTCTTAAGGGTGCGCAATGTGTAGCGGGGGCCGTTCCAGCGCAGGGTGTAGAGCTTGCTGCCATACACGCCCACCAACGAGTCGTGCACCGGATAATAGTTGGCCAGCGTGAAGTCCAGCGGCGTGCCCGTCGATTTTAGCCAATTTTCGCCGTTATCGGTTGAGGTCAGTATTTCGTTGTACTCAATTGGGGCGTAAACGGTGTTGCCCCACTTGTAAAACGCATCGACTGCCGCTGGCCCGTATACCTGCCGGAACGTGCCGTCTGCCTTGATTTTGTAGATGCCGTTGCTCGCCAGGTTTACGAGGAAGTAGTCGTCGATGGCTTCGAGGTTGCGCACGTAGGCGCCCGAAGAGTTGATGCGCGGAATGGTGACCTGGCGTGTGGTGACGACGGGCGCCGGCCCACCCAACGCACCGGGAGCAACGGCCGCCAGCACAAACGTGAAGGCCCGGTCGGCGCGCTTGTTGTCGTAGGGCGCCAGCAGGTAGTTGGTGGGGGTAATGGCCATGCATTTCGACAGCGAAAATACTTGCGTGTTGAAGCGTGTGGCGGCCGGGTCGAATTGACGCAGGTTGAAATAGAACAGGTTATTCAGCTGCTCCCGGTTGCGGGCAATGACCAGCGACGTATCCGTGTCCGGATACGCAAAGAAGCTGGGGCCAATGGGCAGCCGCACGCGCACATCGGCCGGATACCGCCCCGCTGTGGTGGTCAGGCCATTGCGCTGGCTTCGGCCGGTGAACTGGCTGAATAAACCGGGCTGCTGCAGGTAGAGGTTCTGGCCATCAGTGCCGCTGCTCATAATTACCCGCGCCAAACCGAAGAGGCTAGGCACTTCGGCCCAGCTTGATTGCTTTTCTACTTCCTTGATTTCAATCTGGGTTTCTACTTCTTTTTTGCAGCTGCCAAACACAGCGCCGCCGAAAAGAAGAAAGCCGAAAAAGAAGCGAGAATGCCGCATACAGCAATGGGTAGAAGGTGAAATGCGTAAATTGCTTTCGAAGATAACCCCGTATTTCTTGCTACGCCTTTCCACTTTCAGCTACCTCGGCTTTGCCCTCGCCCTGGCCGCCTGCGCCGCCCAGCGCAACCCCTACGCCGCCACCAATAAGTCCTACAAGCAACAGGTGAAGGCCTACGCCAAGGCCCTGCGCGCCACGCCCGTGCCCACGCCGGGCGCCGACAGCCTGCTGCAGGGCGCCTACTGGGTGGGCACCACCAACTTCAACCTGCGCAAGCCCAACTACGTCGTCATTCACCACACGGCGCAGGACTCCACAGCCCAGACGCTCAAGACCTTCACGCTGCCGCGCACGCAGGTGAGCGCCCACTACGTGATTGGGCGCGACGGCCGCGTGTTTCACATGCTGAACGACTACCTGCGGGCCTGGCACGGCGGCGCGGCCAAGTGGGGCAACACCACCGACATCAACTCCTCCTCCATCGGCATCGAGCTGGACAACAACGGCACCGAGCCTTTCTCGGAGCCGCAGATTGCCAGCTTGTTGCGCGTGCTGGTGGGCCTGAAAAAAGCTTACGGCATTCCGGCCGCCAATTTCATCGGCCACGCCGACATCGCCCCCACCCGCAAAAACGACCCCAGCGCCCTCTTCCCCTGGAAGCGGCTGGCCGACAACGGCTTTGGCCTGTGGTACGATGCCGGGCCGCTGCCTAGCCCCTTCGTGGCCGACAGCGCAGCCGCCCTGGCCAGCCGCCTGCTCACGCCTACTGTCACCACCCCGGAAGAAGTAGCGCCCGTCGCTCAGCCGCAGCCAGCCGATACCAGCAAAGTAGACGCGCAATTGGCCCGGCTCAACAGTCCGATTACCAGTTTTAACCCAAAGGATGCCTTGCGCATCATCGGCTACGACACCAAGGATTTACCGGCGGCCATTCGGGCGTTTAAGCTGCATTTCATCCAGACAAACGTGGCAGGCCCGCTCACAGAAGCCGATAACCGCATTCTGTACAACCTGTATAAGAAGTGCTTGTAGGCGGCCTAAGGCCTTTATATTTCGCCGGTAGAAGTACCTCGAGGCGGGCGGACCAAGTAAAATAATTGTATGCTAGAAGTTTCCCAGCGTGGGCAGGCCATGCCCGTTTCGCCGTTTCGCAAGCTGCTGCCGTATGCCGAGGCCGCCCGCCAGCAGGGCAAAATTGTGTACCCCCTCAACATTGGCCAGCCCGACGTGCTGACGCCGCCCGAAATGCTGGACGCCGTGCGCCACGCCGACGTGAAAGTGCTGGGCTACGCCCCCGGCGCGGGAACCGACAGCTACCGCCGCAAGCTCGAAACCTACTACCAGCGCGCTGGCATTCCGGCCCGCTTCGAGCACATCATGGTGACCACGGCGGGCAGCGAGGCCATTCACTTCGCCATGCTCACCTGCCTCAACCCCGGCGATGAAATCATTGTGGCCGAGCCCTTTTACGGCACCTACACGGCCTTCGCCATTGCGGCCGGGGTGAGCATTGTTGCCGTCACCGCCCACATCGAAGACGGCTTTGCCCTGCCGCCGCTGGCTGATTTTGAGGCGGTGATAACGGAGCGCACCCGCGCCATTCTCATCTGCAACCCCAGCAACCCCACCGGCTACGTGTACCGGCGCGACGAGCTGGAAGCCCTGCTGGGCTTGTGCAAAAAGCACGACTTGTATTTGCTGTCCGACGAGGCCTACCGCGAATATTGCTACGACGGCGCCCAGGCCACCAGCGCCCTCAGCTTGGCCGGCGGCGAAAAGCACGTGGTAATGCTCGACACCATCTCGAAGCGATACAGCGCCTGCGGGGCACGCGTGGGTGCCCTCGTCACGCGCAACCCCGACGTGTGGCTGGCGGCCTTCCACTTCGGGCAGATGCGCATTTGCCCGCCGGTGCTCGAAATGCTGGCCGCCGAAGCCGCCGCCGACCTGCCTGCCTCCTACTTCGACGGCACCCGCGCCGAGTACCAGGCCCGGCGCGACCTCACCGTGGCCGCCCTGCAGGCCATGCCCGGCGTAGTGTGTCCCGTGCCGGGTGGCGCTTTCTACGTCATCGCCCGCCTGCCCGTGGACGACGCTGAGAAATTTGGTCAGTGGCTGCTCGAAGCATTCACGCTTGATAACCAGACGCTGATGCTCTCGCCCGCCAACGGTTTCTACCACACGCCGGGCTTGGGCCGGCAGGAAGTACGCCTGGCCTACGTCATCAACCGAACCGACCTGGCCGCCGCCCTCACCTGCCTGGCACAGGGCCTACTGGAATACCCGGGCCGCGTCGAACCTCAACCAGCTGGCCGCGTAGAAGCTGCCATTGCATCCTGATTTTAATCCCTTTTTAATTCCGAATGGACGCCCGCATTGCCCCCGCCGTTGAAGTTCCGACCAAAGACTACCGCGGCACGCTGCGGTTCTGGCACTGGGCCAATGCGCTGCTCATCAGCCTGCAACTGATGACCATTCTGTTTCAGAAAGTAATAGTGCGGGCCAAAACGGCGGTGCCGGAGTTGCAGTCGTCGGGCAAGGAGGTATCGGTGCCGCAGGCGCGGGAGTTGGCGCACATCATCAGCGAGCGCATCTGGGCCTGGCACATCTACTTCGGCTGGACGCTGGTGGCGCTGTGGGTGTTCCGGCTGGGCCTGCAGCTGTCAGGCCCGTCGGAGCTACGGTTCTCGGCGCGGCTGATGGAAATTCTGCGGTGCTACCGCTTGGCTCCCCCCGCCGACAAAAGCAAAGCGGGCAAGATTCTATTTGCCAAAACGACTTACGCGCTGTTCTACCTCTTCATCACCATTATGGTGGTGACAGGCCTCATTCTGATTTTCGAGGACGTGTCCTGGCTGCGGGGGATTCATCACTTGGCCGAGGAAACGCACAACGTGACGATGTTCCTAATTATCGGCTTTATCCTCATTCACGTGGTGGGCGTGGTGTGGGCCGAAATGAAAGAAGACCCCGGGTTGATTTCGCGCATGGTGGGCGGTGAGGCGAAGAACAGCAAGGCCTAACAAGTCGCCTGTCATTGCGAGTGGAGCGCAGCGGAACGCGACAAACGAAGTTCAGCGTAGCTAATCCGTCCTCTCAGCCGCGACCAGCCCTGAGCTGTGATGAAGTCATTTATTCAAGCAAAAAGCCCCGGCACTGCGCAGTGCCGGGGCTTTTCATTTTAAGGGTTGTCGCAGCTAAAAGAGCGTTGTCACAACTTAGGGCTGGTCGCGGCTGAGAGGACGAATTGCCGCGGGCTACGCCCTTGCAATGACTGACGCTCCACATTGACGCGCCTCGTTCTGTCTCTGCTTACTGGCCGCTGCCGACCGGCTTCTGCTCCAGCTTTTGCATGGGGCTGCTGCTGCGGCTGGTTTGCTGCTGCATGGGGTTCGGCGGCGTCTGGAACTGCTGCTGGAACAGCTCGAAGCGCGAGGCGGCGGGCTGGCGCGGGAAGGCGTTGTTGCTCAAGTCGGTGTCGGCCGTTTGCTGGAAGGGGTCGATGACGAAGCTGATGACGGGCTTTTTCGTCACGATGACCTTCGTAACCTGGGCGTTGTTTTTGCGCCAGATTTCGGCCGGGATGGTCTGGATTTCCTGGGTGTTGTCGGCGTAGGTCATCTGCAATACCACGGGCATCACCAGGCCGCCCACGTTGCGCAGGCTCAGCTCGTAGAAGTTCTGCGAATCGCCGAGGCGCTGCTTCTGGTCGTCGGTGAGGGTGCCGAGGTAGGCGGTGTAGCGCTGCTGGTCGGCGGGCGTCACGGCCAAGGGGTCGTAGCTGTTGTAGAAGTCTTTCAGCTCGGGCTTCTCGTCTACCAGCGTTTGCTTGATATCGGTGGCGTTGCGCTGGGCCGTGATGGACTGCGGCGCCGCAGCTTTCTGCTGCTGCAGGCGGGCGTTTTCTACCTGCGGGTTCTTGGTGTTCACGTTGTAGCTCTTCACCGACTCCAGGGCCAGGTCGGTGTGGTCGGTGGTGTAGAACCAGCCGCGCCAGAACCAGTCGAGGTCCACGGCCGAGGCGTCTTCCATGGTGCGGAAGAAGTCGGCCGGCGTGGGGTGCTTGTAGGCCCAGCGCTGGGCGTAGGTTTTGAAGGCATAGTCGAACAGCTCGCGGCCCATCACAGTTTCGCGCAGGATGTTGAGGGCCGTGGCGGGCTTGCCGTAGGCGTTGTTGCCGAATTGCAGCACCGATTCCGAGTTGGTCATAATCGGGGTTTGCAGGCTCTTGTCGGTGGCCATGTAGGCGGCAATGTTGCGGGGCTCGCCGCGGCGGCTGGGGTAGTTGCGCTCCCATTCCTGCTCAGTGAGGAACTGCGTAAACGAATTCAGGCCCTCGTCCATCCAGGTCCACTGCCGCTCGTCGGAGTTCACAATCATCGGGAAAAAGTTGTGGCCCACTTCGTGGATAATCACCGAAATCATCCCGTATTTCCGCTCGGCCGAATAGGTGCCGTCCTTCTCGGGCCGGCCGCCGTTGAAGCAAATCATCGGATATTCCATGCCGCCGATGGCGCCGTGCACCGAAATGGCGACCGGGTAGGCGTAGGGAATGGTGTATTTCGAGTAGGTTTTGATGGTGTGGGCCACCACCTGGGTCGAGTATTGGCCCCACAGCGGGTTGCCTTCCTTGGGGTAGTAGCTCATGCACAGCACGGGCTTGCCGCTCTGCGTGATTTGCATGGCGTCCCAGATGAACTTGCGCGAGCTGCACCAGGCAAAGTCGCGCACGTTTTTAGCCACGTAGTTCCAAGTTTTGGTGCCGGTGGCGCGGTTGCCCTCGGCTTTTATGGCCTCATCCTGGGTCACGATGACCACCGGCTTCTTGGCGCTTTTGGCCTGCTCCATGCGCTTCAGCTGCGTGGCGCTCATCACCTGGGCAGCGTTTTGCAGCGTGCCGGTGGCTCCCACCACGTGGTCGGCCGGTGCGGTAATGCTCACCTTGTAGTCGCCGAAGGGCAGCGTGAATTCGCCGTTGCCGAGAAACTGCTTGTGCTGCCAGCCCTGGTTGTCGGAGTACACGGCCATGCGGGGGTAGAACTGGGCCATCTCGTAGAGGTAGTTCTTGTCGGCGGGGAAGTACTCGTAGCCGCAGCGGCCGCCCTTGGTGGCGTCGTTGATGTTGTAGTGCCACTTCACGTTGAACGACACCGACTGGTGGGGCCGCAGCGGCGTGGGCAGGTCCACGCGCATCATGGTATGGTTCGTGACGGTGTGCAGGGCCTTGCCGTCTTTGCCGGTCACGCTCTCGATGCGGAAGCCGCCGTCGAAGTCATCTACCAGCGTTTCGAGGGTGCGGAACGGCATTTTGTCGCTCAGCGAATTCACCTCGGTGGCCGTCGTCATCGAGTTTTTGTCCCAGATGTTCTGGTCGAGCTGCACCCAGAGGTAGGGCAGCGTGTCGGGCGAAAGGTTGGTGTAGGTAATGGTTTCGCGGCCAGTGAGGGCCTGCTTGGCATCGTCGAGCGTGACTTTGATGTCGTAGTCGGCGCGTTGCTGCCAGTAGTCGGAGCCGGGGGCGCCGCTGGCGGTGCGGTAGCTATTAGGGGTCGGCAGCATCGTTTCGAGCTGCGCGAATTTGTCAGTACCGGAGTTGGTGGTTTGCGCGGCGGCAGGCAGCAGGCCCGTCAGCGCCAACCCCAGGCCGGCCAATAAAAAACGACGCATAGAAAAAGCGTTGGTTAAAAATCAGAAAAAGCGAAAGCTGGGAAAGTCGCTAAAGTTACGTCAGGGTTGCGGCAATGCGGAGCCTCACCCTTGCCCTTATGGCCACAGCTGTTGCATTAGCAGTACCGTAGCAATGCCCAGGGCCGCGCCGCTGGTGGTCAGCAGCCAGTCGCGCCGGCTCACACGCAGGCTGCCGAGCAGCAGGGCACCCAGTAGCAAGATGATGCTCACTATCAGAATCTGGCCCAGCTCCACGCCCACGTTGAAAGCAAACAACTCCTCAACTGGTCGGCTATTGGCTCCAAGCAAGGACTTTAAGTAAGACGAAAACCCCAGCCCGTGAATCAAGCCGAAACCCAGCGCCAACGCGTTGGGCGCAGCCGCAAACATGGGCGCGCGCCGCGTGATGAGCCGCCCGGCACCGCGCAGGTTCACCAAGGCCGTTACTATGATGGTTATCGGAATCAGGGCCTCGATGACGGCCGGCTTGAAAGCCACCACGCCCAGCGTGGCCAGCGCCAGCGTGAGCGAGTGCCCCACGGTGAAGCTCGTGACAAGGGCCAGCACCCGCCGCCAGTCGTTGAGCACGTAGGGCGCGCACAGCGCCAACAGGAACGTGAGGTGGTCGGCCGCCCGCGGCGTGCAGATGTGCAAAAAGCCGAGCTGCAGGTAGGTTTGGAAAACGGACATGGAGAGAAGCAAAGCCGCGCAAAAGTCCGGTAACTTAGCGAGAAATTTACCCTGGTCTTTTTTATGAAGCAACGCTACCCTCTGCTTCTACTGTTTACCCTATTGGCGCACGGGGCCGCAATGGCCCAAACTGCGCCCGGCCCAATGAGCAATTTTGCCCGGGTGCCCCTCACCCGCCAGGATACCGCCCGGGCGGTGCACGAGCTGTTTCAGAGCCGGCGCGGCGGGTTTGGCTGGCTGGCGTTTGGCGGGGCAGGCATGGCGGCCTCCATCATCCCGGCCCAGCAGGTCACCAGCGCCGGCGTCTGGACGCCGGGCGTTGTCTTTGGCGCGGGGTTCTCAGCGCTGGGCATCAATTCAGCGCCTTGCGCACCAGCTACCTGGCCGGCACACCACTACCGCCCAATATCCGCGCCAAGCTGAAACCCCAGCACCTGGCCGCCAGCCGCAAATACCCCGAGCGCTTGGAGCGCCGGGCCGCCCGGCGTCAGTAAGGCGCATTGGCCGCACTTTGCCTTCAACATTCCTCCAATCTACTTTTAATGAAAAAACAAATACTTTGCCTAGGCTTGCTTCTGGGCCTGGGCTTGCCTGCTTTTGCGCAGCAGGCTGTTCCTACCGCCACCCTGTCGCGCGCCGATAGCGCGCAGGCCGTGCACCGCCTGTTTAGTAAACACCGCACCGGCGGCATCGTGTGGGCGGTTATTGGCGCGGCCTTCACTGGGCGCATTGCGGGCGCCGCAGCTAGTGGCTCGGGCAATGCCGGTGGCGCGGTGGTGGGCATACTGGCCCTGGGCGGCGTGCCGGCCGGCATCGGTGTGGGCAAGCTCGTGCGCTTCAGCGGCAGCCGCGAGGCGGCGGCCATTAGCGCCCTGGAGGCTGGCAAAGGCCTGCCACACTACGTGCAGCGCCGCCTGCGAAACGCCAAGTATTTTAGAGACTAAGCTGCTCAGTGAACCAGACAAGCCCCGCTGGCGCATGGCCGGCGGGGCTTTTTTTGTCTTCGGGCCCGGCCGCCGTGGGGGCGAGCGGAGGCCCTAACTATAGCATTCGGGTCACTGATTTGCCCCGGCGAGTTTAACCCGTTGCTTCTGGTTGTTCATGGTCACGACCTCTACTGCGCCATCCTCCAACTTCGGCACTTCAAGGGCGAGCATGTGGTTGCCCCGGTGGTCTTTCGTAAAAATCGTGCTATTGGGTTGGCTTATCCGCTCTGTGGTAATGGCATTGTAAGGCCCGGGCAGCACAGGCTTGCCGGCTTTGTTCACCAAAGTATACGTACCGTTCAGCTTGGCCACCGCCACTCCCGCTGCAAAATACGATACCAATAACCCACCGTTAGCCGCCTGCACCTTGTGGCCTTTGGCGTTAATCATGAAGGTTTCATTGTTCTTTATCACCATGGCGTACCCGTCTTTGAAAGGCCCAACCCAGTCGAAATACCCCGTGAGGAGTTTGCCCGTGGCGTCCATGTATGCATATTGCACGGCCACGGGGTAGGCATGGGTTGTGTAGATTATCTGGGCGGAGGGAAACTGGTCGCGGCTAGCGTTGGGCACGAGTTTTCCACACACAGCGTACCCGTTGGTGAACGTAGAGAGCGACTGGCAATTGGAGGTGAGAAGCGTGATGCGGCCGCGGCGGTCCATGTAGCCAGCACTATCGCCTTGGAAAAACACGACGCCGTCGGCCGTTGGCACCAGCGCATCGTAGCGGGCCGGCACGATGAACCCTTCGCGCAAGTCGAAGATGCCCGCCTTGTACGTGGTCCGGTTCTTCACCACAAAGGGATGAGCCCCTAGTTCCGACGAACTCCCTTCCAGGTAATATCCCGGCAGGTCAACCACCCTATTTGCCGTGGAGATAAACGTAAAGTCCGTGTCTCCGCGGTTGCGCGTATGCAGCCGGAACCAATTGTTGCCGACGTAGTCAAACCCCTCTCCTTTGTACTTGATGGGTACTACCACCTTTCCCGTCCCATCCAGCACCCCAAATTTCTCACGGCTGCCCACCAGCCACCAGCGGTTGCCGGGCCCCGTGGGTTGTACAAAGGCGTACTTCCCGCTTAGCCATTTAATGGGCCGCAAGAGTGTATCGGTTACAATTTCTGGGGAGCCCAGGCTGCGGTTGATGAAAACGACGCTTTGCGTGGTCGCGTAACTGTAGCCAATGACAGAATCAACCAGGGTGTGGCCTTGCACGTCTGTAATTCGATGCAGTGGCTGGACCCCGTTGCTGCTTTGGTTTCTGTAAGGCACCATGAAGAATGGCAGCAGCTTGCGCACCGGCTGCTGCTTTAGGTTGGGCACGACGGTTGCAAAAAGCTGGTTGGCTCCTGCCTCTCCGACCAGGGTTGACGCCGGCACAGCGGGGCTGAATGTGCGCGTGTCCAGCACGGCGCTGATGATGGCGGAAGGATGCACTGGGTCGAGGTGCAGCTTGCTCACCACCAGCCGGTGCAAGCCAGGGTACATTTCAAAGCGCAGGGTGCCCGCCTCCTTGTACAGCACTCTGCCCTGTGCGTTGAAGAGGTAGGTGATGCCGTCTTTTCGGCCCTGCAGATGCTGGCAGCCCGCCGCTTCAAGCTCGTCGTACTCCATGGGCAGCACCTGCTTGCCCTGCCGGTCGATGGCTCCCCACATCTTCACGGCGCCCGGCGACATGGTTACCTTTATCAGGTCCGGGGTCATGGGGTTGGTAAACTCATAGGTGAAGGGAATGATGAGGACGTTGCGCTCATCCAGCACTCCCCACTTCCCGTTGTCGTCGCGCTTGTGCCGCAGGCCATACGACTCATTGATGCCTAGCAGCCCGCACTCCTGCGCCTGCACTACCGGCAGTCGCCACAACACGCTGCTGAGTAGCAGACACCAGAATTTGAAGCGCATAAGAAAGAAGAACTTTGGCGGGAGGAGGCCCCGGCCAAAGGTAAAGGCGGTTCCTTTAGTTGCTATTGCACTTGTCTTCTTCCCCGCCGCCGTGGCCGGGGTGGCGGGGGGTTCTCGCGGGCGTATCCTTGAGCGCAAGCGGCTTGCACCATTTTAGAGCCCTTTGGCGTTAACTTGCTACAGCACCAGCCGCCTTATTGCCATGTCTTCCACCGCCCCTATTCAACCCACTAAGCTCAATAGCCTACAAATTAGTTTGCTTCGCTTATTTGAGCGCGGTATGAGTGACGAGGACACCCAGGAAATCCGGGATTTAGTTGTCGCGCACATGTCGAAGAAACTACTAGCCGAAGTAGAGCGCGTGAACGAAGAACGTGGCTACACTGGGGCCGACGTTGACGCCATGCTCAACGACCCTTCCTGATGCAGCGCTTGGTTGTAGACACCAATTGCTTGCTGGCTTCCATCAACCCGCGCGGCGCTTATTTCAAGCTATATGAACTGTTCATTTCTAAGGCATTCGAATGGGTAATCAGCAACGAAATTCTGACGGAATATGAGGAGCAAGTAACGCGCCGCTACTCAGCCGCCACCGCGCAGCAAGTTCACGAAGTACTGCTTACTGCCTCCAACACTTATTTGCAAGAAGCTTACTACAAATGGCAACTGATTGAAGCTGACCCCGACGACAACAAGTTTGCTGACGTAGCCATTGCCGCCAACGCCGACTACTTGGTCACCAACGACCGGCACTTTGAGGTACTCAAGGGGCTGGAGTTCCCACGGGTGCCCGTTGTTAGCTTGCAGGAGTTTCTGAGCAGCTTTTGATGCATTGAGCTCAAAAGACAAAAGTCCCACCAGCTTCGTGCTGGCGGGGCTTTTTGCTATCTGCCTACACCGCCGCCGTGGCTGCCGGGGCCGGGGTAGCGGGGGTTTCTAAAGACACGTTAAATTAACTGCATGATAGAACTTGCTAACATCCGTACCTTATTTGACGAACTATGGCCGATGATGCATGGCAGCCAGTCTCACAAACAAAATTGTATTCGCCAATTTTCACAGATTAAAAAAAGTTTTGAAAAATGGCCTGACGACTTCGACAAATTGCTTGCAGGATTGGATGCAGTCGAGGGCATAGGACTGGCAATTGCTAGTGGATTAATCTGGTCTGTTTATCAAGATGAAGCAGTCCCTTTTGATAAGTACACAATGACTTATGCTTTAACGGAAAAGATTTTAATCACAAATTCTATATCTAGTGGGAGGTACACTTCAGCGTGCGAGAAAGTAATGGAATATTGTGCAGGGTTCAATTATACAGAGGAAGACGGTACAGAAAGGGATTATGAAATACAAGACTTTGTTATTGAGTCTATGGAAAAGATGCGCGAATACCCAGCACTGATAGAGCCTAGGTAACTCCATTCGCAAAAAATGCGAAAGCCCCGCCAGCACAGTGCTGGCGGGGCTTTCGCATTTACAACCTCAACTCCTACTTACACCGTGGGCAGTTCCACGTTCACAAACCGCACTTGGCCGTCTTCTAACTCGGCTTCCACCACGGCGTCTTTGCTGACTTTGCCGGCGAGGATGTCCTTCGATAGCTCGTTCAGAATCAGGCGTTGCAGCACGCGCTTGAGCGGGCGGGCGCCGAAGGTCGGGTCGAAGCCCTGCTCGCCAAGGAAGTCGAGCACCTCGTCGGTGGCTTCGAGTTGGATGCCCGACTCGGCCAGGCGCTGCTGAATCTGCTTGAACTGGATGTCGACAATCTTGCGGATTTCCTTGCGCTTGAGCGGCTGGAACATCACGATTTCATCGATGCGGTTCAGGAACTCGGGGCGCATGTGCTGCTTCAGGCGCTCCACCACTTCCTCGCGGGTCTGGTCCACCACTTCGTCGTGGTTGAACTCGTTCAGCTCTTTGAAATTGCGCTGAATGATGTCGGCCCCGGTGTTCGAGGTCATGATAATGATGGTGTTCTTGAAGTTCGCCACCCGGCCTTTGTTGTCGGTGAGGCGGCCATCGTCGAGCACCTGCAGCAGGATGTTGAACACGTCGGGGTGGGCCTTCTCGATTTCGTCGAGCAGCACCACCGAATAGGGCTTGCGGCGCACGGCCTCCGTGAGCTGGCCGCCTTCGTCGTAGCCCACGTAGCCGGGAGGCGCGCCGATGAGCCGCGACACGGCGTGGCGCTCCTGAAACTCGCTCATGTCGATGCGCACCATGGCGTTTTCGTCGTTGAACAAATACTCCGCTAACGCCTTGGCCAGCTCGGTTTTGCCCACGCCGGTGGTGCCCAGGAAGATGAACGAGCCGATAGGCCGCTTGGGGTCCTGCAGGCCGGCGCGGGAGCGGCGCACGGCGTCGGAGATGGCCGCGATGGCTTCGGACTGCCCAGCCACGCGCTTGCCCAGCTCGGCTTCGAGGTTGAGCAGCTTCTCGCGGTCTGACTGCAGCATTTTGCTCACCGGGATGCCGGTCCACTTGGCTACTACTTCGGCGATGTCCTCGGAGGTCACGACTTCCTGCAGCATCGAGCCGCCATCTTTGTTGGCGTTGGCCTGGTCCTGCAGCTGCTTCAGCTTCTGCTCGGCTTCCTGGATTTTGCCGTAGCGCAGCTCGGCCACGCGGCCGTAATCGCCCTGGCGTTCGGCCTGCTCGGCTTCCAGCTTGAAGCGCTCGATGGCTTCTTTCTGCTCCTGGATGCCGGTGAGCACGCCTTTTTCGCTTTCCCAGCGGGCTTTGAGGCTGTCGCGCTTCTCGCCCAGCTCGGCCAGCTCCTTGCTGAGCACGGTTTCGCGGTCCTTGTTGTCTTCGCGGCGGATGGCCTCGCGCTCAATTTCGAGCTGCATAATGCGGCGCTGCACCTCGTCGAGCTCCACGGGCATGGAGTTCAGCTCGATGCGGAGCTTGGCGGCGGCTTCGTCCATGAGGTCGATGGCCTTGTCGGGCAGAAACCGGTCGGTGATGTAGCGCGAGCTCAGCTCGACGGCCGCAATCACGGCGTCGTCGGTGATGCGCACGCCGTGGTGCAGCTCGTACTTCTCCTTGATGCCGCGCATGATGCTGATGGCGTCTTCCTGCGAGGGCTCGTCGACCATCACGGCCTGGAAGCGGCGCTCCAGGGCCTTGTCTTTCTCGATGTACTTCTGGTATTCCTTGAGCGTGGTGGCGCCGATGGCGTGCAGCTCGCCGCGCGCCAGGGCGGGCTTGAGCAGGTTGGCGGCGTCCATGGCGCCCTCGCCCCCGCCGCCGGCCCCGATGAGGGTGTGCATCTCGTCAATGAAGAGCACAATCTGGCCGTCGGAATCGGTCACTTCCTTGATGACGGCCTTGAGGCGCTCCTCAAACTCGCCCTTGTACTTGGCGCCGGCCACGAGCAGGCCCATGTCGAGGCTCATGATGGTTTTGTCGCGCAGGTTTTCGGGCACGTCGCCGGCCACGATGCGCTGGGCCAAGCCCTCCACGATGGCGGTTTTGCCCACGCCGGGCTCGCCGAGCAGAACGGGGTTGTTTTTGGTGCGGCGCGAGAGGATTTGCAGCACGCGGCGGATTTCCTCGTCGCGGCCAATCACGGGGTCCATCTTGCCGCTGCGCACCTGCTCGTTGAGGTTGCGGGCGTAGCGGTTCAGGCTCTGGTACTGGTCTTCGGCGCTCTGGCTCGTGACCTTGCGGCCCCCCCGCAGCTCCTGGATGGCGGCTTTGGCGTCCTTCTCGTTGAAGCCGGTGTCTTTCAGCAGGGTGGCCACGGCGTCGCGGCCGCCGAGCAGGCCCAGCAGCAGGTGTTCCACGGACACGAATTCGTCGCCCATGTCCTTCATGGCGGCGTTGGCGCGCTGCACGGCGGCGGCGGCCTCGTTGGCGAAGTAGGGCGAGCCGCCGCTCACTTTCGGGTAGGCGGCCACGATGGCGTCGAGGCGCGGGGTGAGGATGTTGAGGTTGGCCCCGAGCTTGTTGGCCAGAAACGAGAAGACGTTCTCGTCGCTCTGGAAGAGGCCCTTCAGCAGGTGGCCCGTCTCAACAGCCTGCTGCTGGTTGCCCCCGGCGATTTCGGTGGCCTTTTGCACGGCCTCCTGCGCCTTGATGGTGAAGTTTTTAAAGTCCATGTTGCGTAGTCTCTTTAGGTAGGTGCTTCGGGTTAGGAAGTTTGTACGAGGGGACTAGCAAAGGGGGTGCAAGAGTGGTTTTTCGGACTTTTTGGCGGGAAACCAGCAGATAAATTACTCGAAACTGGACAAAGTTTCAGCCGCACCTCCAAAGTCATTGTACTTTTTGCCACGAAGCATTACGGCGTATGGAGCTTGTAGCTTAGCGGCAAAGCTGATTTTTTTAATAGCTTTATTACCAGGCTCTTCATCTGTAATGTGTGATTTATCAATATCACCAATGAGGCACGCTTTATCCGTTCTTCCCTTCATGTAGCTGTCTCCTGCTTTACCCCTACTCGGACCTATTCCAACTATGGTACTGCTGGTATCTATGAAGAAAGATTCTGGAGTTATTTCATCCAATACAAGTGCATATCTGGACCCTGTTACCCTAATTCCATCAGGAACGGGCTTCCAATTAACACCATCTTCTGAGTACTCCTCAGCGGGCAAAATGTCTGGGTCAGCATTAGAAATAACTGACTGCATCAAGAGGTACACTCCTTTAGAGTTCTGCTGAATCCTTGATTTAACAAAAGGCTGAACTTGTTGAATTGGATGGCACGCCGAGCCGCCATAGCCCCAAAACACCTTCCCAGTTCTTTCAAATTCCTCGTTTTTCCTTGCTAAGATTTGCTCAAACGTCTCACCTGCGTGAGCGCCTACTTTCATGAATATAAAAGCGTCTTCTTGTGCCATGTTTTTGTTATTCAAAAGGAACGAATTCGTAATCGAATGATGGCATCTTACCACCACCTGTCTTATCTGTTACATATCGCACAGTTAAGGGAGAAAATTTACCGTAAAAATTTGCCAGCATATCAGGCTTCAAATCTTCCGAACCATATGGCAAAGGAATAAATTCTATTCTATCAAAAGTCATTGAACATGACGTGAGTTCTGGACTATCATCTAAATGATAATGATGAAACTTGGGTAGAAGCTGCGAAACATAAAAGTCATTAATTAACATATACTGCTGAGTACTGAACATTAATTGCTTAGTCCACAAATACTCAGGATAATCAGCAATCACTAAACAAGCAACAGCATTCTCCTTGCATGCTTCAATACCTCGCTGAGCAAACGCCTCAATACTCCTCCCCTCATTACTAGCCCCGTATGGGGGGTTAGTATAAAACCCATCAAATTTTTGCCACAAATTTTCGGGCAGTGCTTCAGCAACATTGTATAACTGAGCTTTGATTTTTTCTCTATACCATATTTTTTAGCGAATCTATTTACTGAAGAAACTATTCTATCGTCAAAATCTAGTAGAAGAATAGAGTTAGGTCCTGAGCTCAAAATTCCTAAGCTATGCAAGTGGGCTAAACTTAAACCTATTGCATCCCCATCACCTATTAACACAATGTCCTTTTTATCAAAAATTCTGCTTATATGTTCAGTCTGAAGAATCATATCCCCAGCTTTCATATAAATCTGGTCAAATTCTCGTAAAGCGACTGGTCTGTTTGTTATTACTTCAGACAATGCATTTAATGCTTCTCGAAGATTTATTGAAGCCATGTTTAAAGTTCTTTTATTAATTGCAAAAATTCATTGCCTGTTCTTGGAAACAAGTAACGCAAAACAATCAGTACCATTGCCACTATTTCAGCAAAAACAGCTAATATAAATATTTTAGCTAAATTTTCCTCTGCTTTAATGACGCCAAACCCTATTAAAAAGAAAGTCGTATTCACCAATATTATCTGAATACCTAATGCTACGAGAATACACCACGCCACCTTTTGCCGCAGCTTTCTTTCTGCTTTATTTTGACGTTGCCAAGCACCTACCAAAGTTTGCAGTTTGAAACTTTGGTCTTTGGCCTTAGTCACTCTTTCATAACCCGATATTTTCTTTTCATCTAATTCTGAATCAGAATGAACCGCCTCCCCAATTTCCTCAATCTGTGCCCTTATTTCAGGCGGCAATGAATCAAGAGAATCTGGCATGTTAATTGAGTCCTAATTCATTTATCCTGTACCCCATGGATGCTTCAGAAACCCCAAATCTCCATGCCAAATAGGTCAAATCGTTATTACGCTCAAATTCTTTCTTTACTAGACGCTTAGGCATCAAAAGAGCAGCAGCGAATTTATTAGCCTCAACTTCCTTTCTCTTGGAAGACCTTTGCTCGCCATCTGGCAGTTGTTGGCGAAACAAATTCATTGTATCGTCAACAAATTCTCCGTCCTCCTCCATTAGGTGAAGGAAATGATGACCTAATTCGTGTGCAATTGTGAATCTTTTCCTAGTATCCGAGTCCTGTCGATTTACTAGAATCATAATATTGTCGCCACGTTTAGAAATCATTCCTGAAAGACTTCCATCCGAAAACTCAGCGTTATGGATTTTGATACCAAGCCTATTAGCTAAGGTAACGGGGTCAACAGGAATAGAATTCGCTTCATTATTGCGAAGTATTTCGTCGACCTTGCGTTCGATTTCAGCCTTATTTACCATGGTATTTGGATTTTGTATCAACTCTTCTTGCAATACGCTAACCATTTGACCGGTGTTATTATTTCATGCTAACTAGCATGGCAGGCTAAATGTAATAGCTTTCCCGAACTTTGTTGCTTCAAGGAGTTGATTTTTTTCGCCTAGCCTAAACATAGCAATGCTCATACGTACCGCAGAAGCTTTGTTTCACGCGTAACGAGTAGAGTAACAAAGGCTAATTGAGAAGCCCCCGTTTCTTCCGCAGCGGGCGCGCGGGGCGGGGGTGGGTTATTCACCCAGTCCCATTTGCTGCGCAAAATCTGCCAAAGTCAGTATGCTGGTGGAACCAACGCGGCCCAGCACCAGCAGGTCCTCATCACCGGTAAGCAAATAATCGGCTTGGCTGTCCAAGGCGAGGTTGAGCAGGAAGTTGTCTTTGGGGTCGCGGCACAGCGCCACCGCCGACGTTACCGGCGTGGTGGGAAAAGCGTCTAGGTAGGCGCGAAATACGGCCAGGTTTTCAGCCGTGATGTACTTGCGAAACTTGGGCCGCTGCAGCACCGCCCGCAGCTCGTCTTTGAGGGCTTGGCTAAACACGAGGGTTATCCGTTTATCAGCCGCAAGCCGCTTCATCCGCTGGCCAGTGAGGCTATTGGGCAAGATGAAACGGCTTATCCAAGCATTAGAGTCGGCTATGACGCGCAGCTTATTTGCGCCGGGCATGTCGCTCGGTGCGTACCGTTTCTATTTCCCGCGCAATGTCGTCCTCGGTCAATTTTGAAGTGGCAGCACTTGCCCGGCGATTGACTTGCTTGCTGGCTACGTCTACCAACTTACCCAAATTCCTCTGAATGCGGCCCGCCAATAGCGCTTGCTGACGCGGCGAGAAGCGCAGCACAGCTTCGGCTATTTTCTCGTAATCGGTGTTGAGCGGCAGCGTCGACATAAGAGTTATAAACGGTGGTGTCTTGCAAAACGAAGATACAACTTGGCTGGTTCGGTGTTGCTACACAGAAGCGGCTGTTTCTTCAGCGGCGGAGACAGCGGGCGCGCGGGGCGGGGGTGGGTTACTTGCGCGTCAGGAAGTAGCCGGCGTACAGCTGGAACGCATTGTTCCACATGTCTTCGGTGGGTCTGATTTGGCCATTAAAAATATAAGGCTTGTTGAGGCGCGCGAGGCCGCCATTGAAGCGGAAGCCGAGGAGAGGGCCGCTGGCAAACTGGTACCCGATGCCGGCAGCGTAGCCCACATCTACCTTTTCATACAAGTCCCGGTCATCGTAAGTAGTGCTCTTAAACGTTGCTTTAGCGCTGAGCAAATAGCCAAATTGTGGACCTCCTTCCAGGAAAAAACCGGTTTCACCCAGGCGCGCTTTCACCATTATCGGCAAATCCAGGTAGGTAACAACCGTATTTATATCCGATACCAGTTTGTTGCGGGCCCCTTTCTGCGAATACAACAGCTCGGGCTGCACCGAAAACCGGTCCGTCACTTTGATGTCGGCCATCACGCCGGCATGGAAGCCCAGGCGATACGCATTGCTGGCCGAGCTAAGCTGCTGCGGGTCGACGCCGCGGAACTTGGTGTAGGAAGGCCCGGCTTTGAGGCCGAACCGTACATTTTGGGCGGAAGCGGCCGTGGTAGCGGCTGCGAGAACGATGGAGAGAAAGGTCAGTCTCATAGGAAGGAGGAAATATGTATTTGCCTGGGCCAAACGTTCAACTCGTGCTGCTATTGCCTGCGGGCCCGCAGTTGCGCCAGATGCTTTCGCATCTTCCATTGCGGGCGGGGCAGGGCCTTAGCGCAGGCACCCACGTTGTTGATGAGTCCCGAACCTGCTGCCTGGTTGCAACGGCTCTCCTCCCCTGCTTGTGCTTTTATATTTGCAAAATATTATTTTATTGGCTGTGAGCAAGCTTAGCCCCAGACAGAAGAGCGTATTGCAGTTGCCGTACGCCAGCACGAAGCTGCGCGAAGGCGGCCGCCCAGTCCACGTCACGTACGACTCCTTCGGCGCGGTAGCCGCTGAATACACCTTTTTCCCACTCATGCGGGTGCTTTATGTGCGCTGGCACGGCCACGTCACGGCAGACGAGCTGGTGCGCGCGGCTCAGGTGGGCCTGCGCATCAACCAGCAGCTGCAGCCGCTGGGCCTCATGCACGACATCCGCGGCACCTCCGGCGACTGGGGCGACGCGGCCCCGTGGGTGGAGCACGAGTGGATTCCGGGCATCCAGGCCCACTGCGCGAGCCTGCGCAGCATCGGTTTCTTATCCGATGCCGACACGCCAGCGCCGTACACCAACTTATTGCTGCTCGACAAGTTGAACCAGGAATTCGAGTTTCAGCGGTTCTACTCCCTGCGGGCGGCTTGGCGCTGGATGGAGCAGCGCACCATGCACCGCCAGGACTAGCTGTTGTTCAGCAGCCCGGGCACGAAAAGCCGCGCGGGTCAGCACCTAGCCCAGCCGAATGGTATGCTCCACGCGCAGTTGCTCCAGGAAGTACGCATCGTGCGATACCACCAGCAGGGTGCCGCGGTAGTCCTGGAAAGCGGTGGTCAGGATTTCCAGGTTTTGCAGGTCGAGGTTGTTGGTCGGCTCGTCCAGGATGAGCAGGTCGGGGGCCTGGGCGCTGCTGGTGAGGCAGCACAGCAGCAGGCGCATCTTTTCGCCGCCGCTCAGGGTGCGGCAGGGCTTGTCCCAGTATTCTTTGGGAAACAGGAAGCGCGCCAGGCGAATCTTGACTTCGTGCTCCTGCAGCCCCGCGGTGTTGAACTGCTGCACCTGCTCATAAACGGTTCGTTGGCCGTTGATGAGCGAATAGTCCTGGTCGATGAACACCGCGGGGCCGCCGGCACGGTAGAGCGTGCCCTGCGTGGGCTGCAGCTCCCCGGTCAGCAGCTTGAGCAGGGTGGTTTTGCCGGCGCCGTTGGGCCCGTGCAGGGCCCAGCGCTCTCCGCTTTGTATCTGGAAATTCAGGCTCTCGGACCACAGCGGGCGCGGGCCGTAGCCATAGTTCAGCTCGTGGGCCTCAAACAGGGTTTTGCCTTGGTGCAAGGCCGAATCGGCCACGCCAAATTTCATTTTGTCTACTTCGGGCAGCTCATTCCGTAGCTCGCTTAGCTTCTGGGCCAAGGCACCTACTTTCTCGGCGTGCTGGCCTTTGAGGCGGGCGCCGCTGTTTTCGGCGCTGTTGCGCATCATGCCCAGCACAATGGTGGGCAGGCCGGCTTTATCCTGGCTTTTCTTGCCGCGGGCGTCTTGCTTTTGCTGGCGGGCCAGGGCTTCGCGCTCGGTTTCGCGCGCCTTACGCAGGGCTTTTTCCTGGCTTTTCACTTCCTGGTGCAGGGCGGTGCTTGCAAGCTGCTTCTGCTCGGCGTAGAAGTCATAATTGCCGCCGTAGAGCGCAATGCCGCGCCTGCTCAGCTCGGCCACCGCGTCGAGCAGGTTCAGCAGCTTCCGGTCGTGGCTCACCACCAGCAAGGTGCTGGCGCTGCTGCTAATGAAATCGTACAGCAGCTGCCGGCCGGCGTGGTCGAGGTGGTTGCTGGGCTCGTCCAGCAGCACCAGCTCGGGCTGATGAATGGCCAGGCCGGCCAGGAAAACCTTGGTTTTCTGGCCCCCGCTGAGGCTGGCCAGAGGCTGCGTCAGGCTTAGCTCGGCCAGGCCCCAATGCTGCAGCGCCTGTTGGCTTCGCTCTTCCACGGTCCAGTCGTCGTCCAGCGTTTCCAGGTTGGCCTCGGTGGCCTCGCCGTTCAGGATTTCCTGCAGGGCTTTCAGCTTAGGCTCCACGCCCAGGGCCTGGGCCACGGTGAGGTCGTCGAACTGACCGAAGTGCTGCGGCACGTAGTACGGCGGCGCGCTGGCCTGCACGCGCCCCACAGACGGCGCCAGCTGGCCCGCCATAATTTTCAGCAGTGTGGATTTTCCTACCCCGTTGTTGCCCACCAGCGCCATTTTTTGGTGGGCGCCGACGGCCAGATTCAGGCCGTCGAACAGCACGTCTTTGTTGGGGTGTGCATACCCCAGGTTTTGCAGCAATAGCATGGTTTCATTCTCAAAAAAGCGAACGGATATAGCCGCCCGCTCGGCGGGTGGGCTACTCGATTTTTGGATGAAATCAGCTATTACATAAAGCGGGCTTGGGTGCTGTTGCGGGCAAATTTACGCTTTTATTGCCAGACGCATCGTCGGTCTCTGCCGGTCCGCGGGCTCAGGGAGTGTCGTCGGGGGCCTTGTGGTAGGCGTCGAGGGCCTGGTCGAGGGGTTGGCCCTGCCTATGAATACAGTCGCAGAACTGGTAGCCGGCCTGGGTGCGGTGGCCGCGGCGGCCTTTGAACTGCGAGCGGCAATCGGCCAGCGTGTTGCGCGGCATCACGTCGAATACGTTGGTGACGGCCAGCACCACCAGCACCACCGTGGCCGCAGCCCCGGCGAAAAAGGCCTTGGGAAATTTCTGGCTGATGCGGGCGGGCTCCAGCGTTGCCGGAACCGGCGGTGGGCTGAAGGGCAGCAGGTACTTCAGCCGGTCGTAGTACCAGCAGAGCAGAAAAACGTTGGCCACCACCATCAAGGGCGAGGTAATGAGCGAGCCCTCAAACCGCACCGCCAGTGAGAGAATGCAGATGTTGAGGATGATGGGGAAATACAGCACCGCGCCCAGCACGGCCGTGCCCGGAATGAGCAGTAGAACGGCCGCCGTCATCTGCGCAATGCCGATGTAGGTGTAGTAGTAGCCGGTGTGCGACAGGGCTTCGAGGTAGTGCCCCATGGGCTGGTTGTCGGACAGGGAAGTAAACCGCTCCCCCATGATTTTCACGAACCCCGACGGCAGGAAGCCGGCCGTCAGCGCCACCCGGCAGAACACCGCGAAATACCGCATCCAGCGGTTGTGTTTGGCCTGCGCATGCAGGAGGTCGAGCGTAGCAAAAACGTGCATGAACTTGCAGAAATAAGGGAGCGTGTGCCGTGGCGGCCGCTGGCAGGGCCCGGCAAGGCAGCCCCGGGCCCAGCCCCGCGCCGACGTTTTTTCGGGCTAGGCCAGTTGCCGATTCGCCGTTGCGCCGGCGCGCCGAAACAGCAGCCCCGCCACCACCCACAGCGCCGCAAACACCCCGTTCGCCACCAGCACATTCAGCAGGTGCACCGAGGGCTCGGCGGCCGCGCCGGTGGGTTTCCACACAAAAAGCGCAATGGCCGTAACCAGCACGTAGGTCAGCCCCGCCCCAAACATGGCCCGCGACATACCCGCCGGCCGGAAGCGAGCTGCAAAAGCCCCAATGAGCGCCACCGCCAGCACGCCGCCGTAGAGCAGGTTGGCCGGGTTGTCTTCGCTGCCCACCAGGCCCACGGCCAGGTTGGCCCACACCAGCAAGAGCCCCGCCGCCACGGCCACGCCCACGCCCAGCCGGTAGGCGGTGTTGTTCCACTTCCGCGCGATGAGCACGAACGTCAGGCCGGCGCCAAATAGCAGGCCGCCCGCCACCACAAAATCAAACACCGACCAATTTACTTCCGTGCTAAACTGCATGGCCACCAGGGGAATGAGCAGAAGTAGCGCTACCACCAGCGCCAGGCGCGCAATGCTTTGGAGAAGAGTCATGACCGTAAGATTTAAGGGTTGAAGAATTTGAGAAAACAATGGAAAATTGCCGGGCCGGATGCTTGGCACCCACGGCTAGCGCCGGGAAACATGCCCACCGGACCGAGCTACTGAAACCGGTGCTGGCATTAACATCACAAAGGAAGTAAAAGAACTTTGTAATTCAAAGTTTATTTACGCATTCAGGTTCTGCTCGCATTTCGCCATAGCAGTTGCCCATATTTCTCATCGTGCTGGAGCTGCGAGCTGCCCTTAACAGAAGTTGGCGCAGAACACCAGTCCGGTTGCGCTCACGGCAGCGCCATTCATTTCCTAGTTTATTGAAATTTAAAGCCCAGCAGTGAAGCCGTGACTCTTCCGGGACGCTATGCGGATGGGCAAACGTTTTTTCTTGTGAAAAATGCATCCAAATTGGTGCATAACCAATAAAAACATTTTAAATTTGGGCTATAATTTCTTAACCAACATTTTTCAAAATCCCACAATCATGCAAAACTCTACTCTTAAGTTAAGCTTCCTGCTAGCTTTCCTGCTCTCGGCCACGATGTCGATGGCCCAGACCATTACCACCGTGGGCATCATTGGCTCGGCCACGCCTATCACCGCTACCAACCCGACGGGCTGGGATGCTTCGACTCCGATGACCCGCACCACGGCAACCGGCAACGACTGGACCATTACCCTGCCGCTGACCGTTGGCGAAGTGAAATTCCGCGCCGATAACGCCTGGACCGTAAACTGGGGCGCCAACACCTTCCCCACTGGCACTGGCACGCAGGGCGGCCCCAACATTCCTATTGCCACGGCCGGCCGCTACACCGTGCGCTTCAACAGCTCGACGGGCGTTTACCAGTTCTCGATTGCCGCAGCTGCTAAAAACAGCTTCGATGCCGTGCTGAAGCTGGCCATTGCCCCCAACCCCGCCAGCGGCACCGCTTACGTGAACTACAACCTGCCCACCGCCGGCACCGCCACCCTGACGCTGCAAAACGCACTGGGCCAGACGGTACGCCAGTTTGCCCCGGTTCGCCAGGGCGTGGGCGCCCAGGGCCAGGCCCTGCCGCTGACCGGCATCGCCGCCGGCCTGTACCTGCTGCGTTTGGAAACTGCCGATATGGCCCAAACCACCCGCCTGGTGGTTGAATAGCCTGTTTAGCAACTAGACACTGCTCCGACGCGGGCACGAGCCACTGGCTTGTGCCCGCGTTTTTTTATGGGCGCGGGCGGCCACGAAATCCCCCTGGTGAGTACTTTTCATCGCCGGAACACGAAACCCTTGCCGGCGTTGGTAACCAGCCTTTCCCATGCTCGACCTTGTTATTGATGCCCGCCCAGCGGCTCTGGCGCCCGGGTTTGCGGTGCAGCGCATCCTCCCCTACCGGCTGCGGCGCATGCTGGGCCCGTTCATTTTTATGGACCACGCGGGGCCGGTGAACGTGGCGCCGGCCCAGATGCACGGCCTTGATGTTCTGCCCCATCCGCACATCGGCCTGAGCACGGTGAGCTACCTGTTTGGCGGGCAGGTGACGCACCGCGACAGCCTGGGCGTGGAGCAGATTATTCGGCCTGGGGAGGTGAACTGGATGACGGCCGGCTCGGGCATTGCCCATTCGGAGCGCTTTGAGGACCCGGCCGCGCTGGCGGGCGGGGCGCTGGAGATGATTCAAACCTGGGTGGCCCTGCCCGAAGCCGACGAGGAACAGGCGCCCACCTTCGCCAACTATCAGCCGCAGGAGCTGCCCATCTTTACCGACACGGGCGTGTGGATGCGGCTGATTGCGGGCGAGGCCTTCGGGCTGAAAAACGGTGTGCGCACCCATTCGCCGCTGTTCTACCTGCACGTGGTGCTACAAGCCGGCGCCCGCTTCGGGCTGCCGCGCGGCTACCCCGAGCGCGGCGCCTACGTGGCCAAGGGCCGCGTGGAAGTGAACGGCCGCGTCTACACGCCGGGCCAGCTGCTGGTGTTCACGCCCGGCCTCGACCCGGTGCTGGTGGCCCTGGAGCCAAGCACGCTGATGCTGCTAGGCGGCGAGCCGCTAGGCGAGCGGTTCATCTGGTGGAACTTCGTGTCGTCGCGCCGCGAGCGGATTGAGCAGGCCAAAGCCGACTGGCAGGCCGGCCGCATTGTGCTGCCGCCCAACGACAACGCCGAGTTTGTGCCCCTGCCCTCGGACCGCACCCGGCCAGCGGGCACTGGCGGCTCGCCTGCTCCGCAGGCGTTGTCGTAATGCTTTTTGCAGGGGCCTGAGGGCCAACCATCCGCAACAGTAGCGCCGCAAGCAGCCAAGCTCTGCCAAAACAAGCGAGGCGGCAGACCGTTTGGAGAGGGCCGGTCTGCGCGCCAATAGAAGTGTGCGCAACGCTTCCACCCCCGAAAACGATGCTGCTATGAGTGCCTCTTCCCTGGAACAAATCCCGTTCGAGAATCCCTTCGTCGATGAATTGCGCGGCGAAGACTCTGCCATTCAAGGCTCGCGGCAGGTACCGGGCTATTGCTACTCGCGGGTGCAGCCCACGTCGGTGCAAGCCCCGCGCCTGCTGGCCTGGTCAGAGGAGTTGGGTGAGTATCTGGGCATAGCCAAGCCCGCCGCACAAGGCCCGGCGGTGGATGCGCTGGCGGGCAACCTCGTCACGGCCAGCATGAAGCCTTTTGCGGCGCGCTACGGCGGGCACCAGTTTGGCAACTGGGCGGGGCAGTTGGGCGACGGGCGCGCCATTTCGCTGGGCCAGGTGGCCGCTGTGGATGGCACGCCCTGGGAAATTCAGCTGAAAGGAGCCGGGCCTACCCCCTACTCGCGCCGGGCCGACGGCCGGGCGGTGCTGCGTTCCTCGCTGCGGGAGTTTTTGTGCAGCGAGGCCATGCACGCCCTGGGCGTGCCCACCACACGGGCCCTGAGCCTGGTGGGCACCGGCGAGGCCGTAGTGCGGGATATGTTTTACAACGGCAACCCACAGGAAGAGCCGGGCGCCATTGTGGCGCGGGTGGCGCCCACGTTCATCCGCTTCGGCAACTTTCAGATAATGGCTGCGCACGGCGAAATGGACAATCTGCGCGCGCTGGCCGACTACACGCTACGCCACCACTACCCGGAGCTGGGTCCGCCCGGCCCCGACGCCTACGTGCGCTGGTTTGAAGAAGTGGCCCGGCGCACGGCCGTGATGGTGGCGCACTGGATGACGGTGGGGTTCGTGCACGGCGTGATGAACACCGACAACATGTCCATCCTCGGCCTCACCATCGACTACGGCCCCTACGGCTGGCTGGAGCCCTACGACCCCGACTGGACACCCAACACCACCGATTTCGGCTCGCGCCGCTACGCTTTCGGCCAGCAGCCCCGCGTGGCTCTATGGAACCTAATGGCGCTGGCCCAGGCCCTGAGCCCGCTGCTGCCCGATGCCCAGGTGCTGCGTGGGGGCCTGGACATTTACGCCCGCACCCTGGCCGATACCCAGCACGAGCTGATGCTGCGCAAGTTGGGCCTCACCTCTCAATTTCCCGACGAAGACCGTGCCCTGACTGGGGAATTGCCCCAGGCGCTGTCGAAGCCGGAAATTGACATGACGTGGTTCTTCCGGCAGCTTTCGCACTTGGCGCCGGCGCTGATTGCAGGCACTGGCAATGAGGACGCACTTTTTGCGGAGTTGATTGCAAAGGCCGCCTACTCGGTGGCGCCCGATGAGGACCGGAACCTATTGAAGTGGCTGCACCGCTACACGGCCCGGTTGCGGCAGGAACCGGCCGAGAAGGAAGCCATTCGGGCTGGCATGCTGGCGGCCAACCCTAAGTACGTGCTGCGCAACTACTTGGCCCAGCAAGCCGCTGAAGCGGCCGAAGCCGGCGACTTATCGGTATTGGAGCGGCTCATGCACGTGCTGAAAACGCCGTTTGACGAGCACTCCGAATACGAGGCACTGGCGGCCAAGCGGCCCGACTGGGCCCGCGACAAGCCCGGCGCGGCCACACTGTCGTGCAGCTCTTAACCAGGGCTACGAGACCCAAAAGCTGCATATGGCCCCAAAGTCAACGCCAGAGCCGAGCCTGGCTGTGTTAACAGTGCTACGCGTTGGTGCTAGCGGGAGTCGGCCGCGTCTGCAGCGGCTGGGGGCGGCCCTGACGTCGACGCCTCCGGTGTGGGGGCGTACACCAGCACGTGCGCCGGGGGCAGGTTCAGCAGCACGTGGGCATGGTCGAGTGGTTGGAAGAATCGTTCGAATAGTTTCCGGTTTTGCAGTGAATACTGGAAGAGAATGAGCCGGCCGCTGGGCAAGAGCAGCTGCCGGGTGTGCTCCAGAATGCGCCAGCCCTGCCGCCACGGCAACGATGAGAATGGCAGCCCGCATACCACGTAGTCGGGCGGGGGAGCGCCTAGTTCCTTCAGATAGTCCCCCGTCTTGTCGGCCGAGCCGTGCACCACGTGCACGTTGGGTTGGCTGGAATACCGGGCTTGCAGCAGCTTGCAAAACCGTCGGTTCACTTCCACCAGCAGCACCACGGTTTCGGGCCGGCGGCGCCCGATGATGATGTCGGTGAACACGCCCGTGCCGGGGCCATATTCCACAATGCACCGGGCCGTGGCAAAGTTGATGGGCGCCATCACCTTTTCCGTCAGCTCGCGCGAGCTGGGAATCAGAGAGCCCACCGTGGCCGGGTTGCGGAAAAACTCTGCTACAAACGAGGAATCCATAGCCATCAGGTAAGTGCGCGGCCGAGTTACCGCGGCGTCATCGGACGGTTTGTTTACGGATTGACTTGGTTAAAAAGTTAGCCCAGAAGCACAGCAGG
Organism: Hymenobacter properus; assembly: GCF_015694735.1. Lineage (GTDB taxonomy): Bacteria > Bacteroidota > Bacteroidia > Cytophagales > Hymenobacteraceae > Hymenobacter > Hymenobacter properus. The sequence goes on from NZ_JADQDP010000004.1 coordinate 593,763, forward strand.
CAGGCTTTCCGGGCGGAAAACCTGCCTGCTGAAAGAATCGCCAAATGGGCAGCGCGTTGACGCGCAACGCCCGCCGAGCCTAGTTGTTCTGGTAAGGCACCATACCCATGTTCTGGAACATGAAGGCCCACTTATCGGTCTGCTCGCCGATAACCTGGGCGGTGGAGCGGCCCGCGCCGTGACCGGCCTTGGTTTCGATGCGAATGAGCACGGGCGCGGGACCCTGCTGGGCATCCTGCAGGCGCTGGCCAAACTTGAAGGAGTGGGCGGGCACCACCCGGTCGTCGTGGTCGGCGGTGGTGACCAGGGTGGCGGGGTAGCTGGCCGGCTTGATGGCGTGGTAGGGCGAGTATTTGTAGAGGTACTGGAACATCTCGGGCGAGTCCTGGGCCGTGCCGTAGTCGTAGGCCCAGCCGGCGCCGGCCGTGAATTGGTTGTAGCGCAGCATGTCCATCACGCCCACGGCGGGGAAGGCCACTTTGCACAGGTCGGGGCGCTGCGTCATGGTGGCGCCCACCAACAGGCCGCCATTGGAAGCGCCCGAGATGGCCAGGTGGTCGGTGTCGGTGTATTTGTTGGCTTTTAGGTACTCGGCGGCGGCAATGAAGTCGTCGAACACGTTCTGCTTTTGCAGCTTGGTGCCGGCCAGGTGCCACTTTTCGCCGTATTCGCCGCCGCCCCGGATGTTGGCCACGGCGTAGATACCACCGTTTTCGAGCAGCACAATGTTGGAGGTGCTGAAGCCCGGCGTGGAGCTGGAGTTGAAGCCGCCGTAGGCGTAGAGCAACGTGGGGTTTTTGCCGTTGAGCACGGTGCCCTTTTTGTAGGTGATAATCATGGGCACGCGGGTGCCGTCCTTGGAATTATAGAACACCTGCTTCGATTCAAACTTGCTGGGGTCGAACTGCACGCCCGCCTTCTTGAAAACCGTCGATTTGCCGGTGGCAATGTCGTACTTGAAGATGGTGGGCGGGTAGATGTAGGACGTAAACACGTAGTAGGTCTCCTTTTCCTCCTTCTTGGTGCCGAAACCGCCGGCCGTGCCCACCGAGGGCAGCGTGATGCTCCGCTCCTTCTTGCCATTCATATCATATTGCTCGATGAGCGAAGTGGCATCCTTGAGGTAGTTGGCGAAGATTTTACCACCGCCAGTGGTGGCACTCAGCACATTCTGGGTTTCCGGAATGAGGTCTTTCCAGTTGGCGGGCTTGGGATTGGCGGCGTCTACGGTCACCACCTTGTTGTTGGGCGCGTTCAGGTTGGTGAAAATGTAAAGCTTGCTGCCCACGTTGTCGATGACGTCGGCCTCGTTCTTTTCATTGTCCACCACCTGCACGATGGGGCTGTTCGGCTTGCTCAAATCCTGGATGTAGAGCTCGTTGCCGGTGGTGGTGTTGGCCCCCGTAATCACTAGGAAGCGCTGGTCCTCGGTCACACTGGCGCTGATGTAGCGGCGGGGCGTTTTCTCGCCCCCGAAAATCAGCTTGTCACTGCTTTGGGGCGTGTTTAGCTTGTGGTAGTACAGCTTGTGAATCTGGGTTTTGCCGGCCAGCTGGCTGCCGGCCTTGGGCTTGTCGTAGGAGCTGTAGTAGAAGCCGTCGTTGCCGCGCCAGGCCAGGCCCGAGAACTTGACGTCCTTCAGCGTGTCGCCCACCAGGGCCTTGTTGGCCGTGTTCAGCACGATGACCTTGCGCCAATCGGAGCCGCCTTCCGAAATCTGGTAGGCGGCCAGGCTGCCGTCCTTGGTGAAGTTGATGCCGGCCAACGAGGTGGTGCCGTCCTTCGAGAACTGGTTGGGGTCGAGGAAAACCTCGGGCGTGCCCGTGGCGCCCAGCTGCCGGTACAGCACCGACTGGCTTTGCAGGCCGGTGTTCTTGCTGAAGTAGGTGTACTTGCCTTCCTTGAAGGGCGCGCCGTACTTCTCGTAATTCCACAATGTTTCCAGGCGCTTGCGAATGGTTTCGCGGAAGGGAATCTGGCTGAGGTAGTTCTGCGTCACCTTGTTTTCGTCCTGCACCCAGCTTTTGGTGTCGGGCGCCTGGTCGTTTTCGAGCCAGCGGTAGGGGTCAGGCACCTTGGTGCCGAAATAAGTGGTGACGGTATCGACCTTGCGGGGCTGCGGGTAAGGCAACGTTTTAATCGGGGCCTGGGCATGAGCGGCGGCGCCGACCAGTACGGCCGCCAGGAAGGTGTAGCGCAGTGGTTTCATGGGAACAAAGTGAATGTGAAAACGGGCCTGAGACCGGTAACGTCTGTTCAATGTCGTAATTTGGCATCGAAAACTAATACGCTCCGCCAATCCGCTCCTTCGCTTCCTTGCTTTTGAGTGCCTGTTTCGTGGCTGCCGGGTTGCTACTGTTGGCCGGCTGCGACCAAAACACCGCCAGCCTGCAGGAAACGGCCGCGCACACCCGGCGCCCCGTTTCGGTGGCCCAGACGGCGCCCCGGACGCTGGTTGCCGCTAATACGGCCTTGCCCTACCTGCGCCTGCCGGGCGTGGGCGATTCCATCCAGGCCCCGGCCCTGGTGCGCATCAACAACACTGCCTACCGCGTGCAGGTGGGGGCCCGCACCGACAGCGCCCGGCCGTTGCGGCACATCCTGCCGGCCAGCCCCGCCGCCGACTCGCCCGAAGCCGACACCGTGACGGGCTTTGAAGGCTACTATACCTTCCGCCTGTTGCGGGCCGATGGCAAAGCCCAATTTGCGCGGCAGCTGAAAAAAACGAGCTTTTCGGCCGCCGTGAGCCCCGATTTGGCGGTGGAAGCCGAGGCCACGCCGCCCATCTTCTCGGGCTACCTGCCCGCTTTCAAGGCATTGGCGTTTGAAATTAATTTCTACCCGCCCGAAAGCGACGCCGGTGGTCAGGCCCTGCTGCTGCTCGACGCCGCCACGGGCAAGGTGCGGCACCTGGCGCTGGCCCGCTGGACGGGCGGCTGCAACTCCAATTCGGTGCTCTCGGCCGATGGGCGCACGCTGCTCACCAGCTGCGAGCTGCTGCAGGCCAACGGCCACGTCACCAACCTCGAAAAGCCCGGCCGCGAAGTAGCCGGCACCCTCTTGGTGAACAACGAGACGGCCCTGGTGGTGTACGCCGCCGGCTATGACCAGTACGGCGAGGAAGTGCCCTTACGAGGCCCCAATGCCCAGTTAATAACAGTCGACGGGCGCGTGCTAAAATCCTTCCATCTCTACAGCATCGACGGCGGCCTGGGCAACCACATGCTTAGCACCTACCTGCCCCGCACCCGCACGCACTACCTCTACGACGAAACCTACAACCGCCTGGCCGTGGTGCCGCGCGACCAGCCCACTCAGCTGCGCGTCCTCAACCTACGCCAGCTGTCTTCGTTCCGTAAGCCCCAGCGTCCTACCGAAGTTCGGGTAGATTTCGAAACCGAAATGGGCACGCAAGCCACGTTTTACGTAGATGTGCACAGCGGGCGCATTCGCCACCGGGTGCGCCGGGCCGCTTTTTAGGGAGGGTGGATAATAGGTAAGAGACGAATAAAAATAGAACGTCATGCTGCGCGCAGCATGACGTTCTTTTGTTTCCTTTCGGCCTGCTCCTACTTGGCCGCGCTCACGCGCCAGATGCGGTCGGCCGCGTCGTCGGCCACCAGTAGGGAGCCGTCGGGCAGGGTGGTTACGCCCACGGGGCGGCCGTAGGCAGTTTTGGAGTCGCCCCCGGCCAGGAAACCGGTCAGGAAGTCTTCCGGCTGGCCGGGCTTGCCGTTTTCGAAGGGCACAAACACCACCTTGTAGCCCGAGTACTGCGAGCGGTTCCAGGAGCCGTGCTCGCCGATGAAGGCCCCGTTGCGGTACTTGGCAGGGAAGGCATCTTTGTCGTAGAATGCGAGGCCCAGGGCCGCTACGTGGGCGCCCAGCGGCACATCGGGCACCCGGGTTTTGCTCACCAGGTCGGGCCGCTCGTTTTTGCGGCGGGGGTCTTCGTTCGGGCCGTAGTAAGCGTAGGGCCAGCCGTAGAAGCCGCCTTGCTGCACGCTGGTGAAGTAGTCGGGCACCAGTTCATCGCCCAGCTCGTCGCGCTCGTTCACCACGGTCCACAGCTTTTGGGTACCGGGCTGCCACTGCAGGCCAATGGGATTGCGCAGGCCGCTGGCGTATATTTTTTCGCCGGTGCCGTCGGGGTTGATTTCGAGAATGTTGGCCCGGCGCACCTCGTTGGCCGAGCCGTGTTCCTGCACATTGGAGCCCGAGCCCACGGTCACGTAAATCTTGGAGTTGTCGGCGTTGGCCAGCAGGTTGCGGGTCCAGTGGTTGTTGTACCCACCTTTAGGCAGGTCGAGGATGCGCTGCCCATCGCCGGTAATCTTGGTGGCACCGGGCTGGTAGGGAAAGCGCAGTACGCCGTCGGTGTTGGCCACGTAAAAGTTGTTGCCGATGATGAGCATGCCAAAGGGCTGGCTCAATCCCGAAAGAAAAGTAGTGCGTACATCTGGCTTGCCGTCGTGGTTGGTGTCGCGCAGCAGCGTGATGCGGTTGGCGCTTTCGTCGCGCAGCGAGCGGGACTTGTCCAGCTTCAGCTCGGCGGCCACCTTCTTGGTCATCGTCGTCGGGATGGTGTTGGCTTCTGCCACCAGCACGTCGCCGTTGGGTGCCACGTACATCCAGCGCGGGCTCTGAAACTGCCCCGCGTACTCGGTCACGGTGAAGCCGGCGGGCGCGGTGGGCGTGCGGCCGGCGGGCCAGGGCTCGATGTCGACGCGGTGCGTGACGGATTTGCTCGCGTAGGGCGCCGGCAGGTGCACCGAGTCGGCCACGGGCGTTTCCACGGTTTGGGCCGGCGTGTTGGCTTGGGCTTCTTGCTTTTCTTCTTTGCTGGGGCCGCCGCAGGCTGCCAGCAGGCCGAGGCCGGCCAGCAGCCAGCGGGAATTATTCAACGTCATAAAGGGCGGAAACGAATAAGCACACAAAGGCCCGCCATACTACCAGCGGGCCTTTGGCTTTACTTCCCTAACCAGATTTAGTTGCACCTAAGCTTAGCCCTGCGCCGTCCTTCGCGTCAATCAGCCAATAAATTCTGCGCCCGCAGCCAGTCAAATATCAGCTGGTCGACGGCTGAGACTTCGGCCCGGTGCCAGTAGCGCAACCATGCCACTTCCGCAATTTCGGCCGCCGGTTGCAGCTGGCCGGTATAGCGGGCGTAGTAGCACGTCATGCGCACGAGCACCCCAGCCGGGTGGCCGTGGGCGGGGGCTTCCCAGGTACCCGCCGGTGCCAGGCTGGCGGGGTCGAGCGCCACGGTCAGCTCCTCCCGGATTTCACGCAGCAGTGTTTGGGCGTCGGTTTCGCCGGGTTCGCGCTTGCCGCCGGGAAAGTAGTACCGGTCTTTGCCGTGGCTGCGCGTGCTTAGGATTTCGCCATCGTGCAGGTGTAGCCAGGCTATTTTGTCGATGATGGGCATGAGTTGCTTTTCAATTGAACCAGAAGCACGGCGCACTTTATTGCGGCATTAGCACGGGTGCGGTCGCTGGCGAGCCTTGCAACACGCACCGTAGCCAGCGGTTGAGGGGCTCTTCCACCATTTTATATAGCAAAATGGAGACGAGCCATAGCGACAACGCCGTCAGGACGCTGCTGCCTATCCACTGGTACAACAGATGCCGCACAGCACCTACGTGAATGAGGTAGAAGACATAAGAACTACGCCCCAATAGCGCCAAAAGCCGGCTGCTGAGCAGGCGACGCACCCAGGTAGCTTCACCGACCAGGCCCCACAGCAGCGGGGCAATACCGAGCACGGGCAGGGCCACGTTGTTAATGAACATACCCGCGGGCGTGAACACGCCAAAGCTGCCTTCAGTGGGGCCGTGTAGCAAACTAAGGACGCCTAGGCAGAACAGCATGCCCACCATTCCAGCGGAGGTCAGCCCTCGTGGCGCGTGCGCGGTGCCCGTGCGCCGCAGCCACCACGCGAGTCCCACACCCACAAAAAATTCTATAGCCCGCCCGAGGTAAGTGAACTGAAACAGAAAATCGAATGAGCCGAAAAACCCGTGCCACTGCAACGGCCGGCACAGCACCACCAGCCCCGCGCCTAGCATCACCAACGCCAGCGGCAACGCCCATAGCCATTGCCGGCTGCGCTGAAGGAGCCCGAACGCCAGCGGCGCCGACAGGTAGAACATTTCCTCGACCGTTAGCGACCAGCCCTGCGCGATGCCAGAGTACACATATTGCTCGAATAGCCCCCGCAGAAAAGTGATGTTGAGCAGGTACTCGCCCAGGGAAAACGGCAGACCCTCCCGGTAGTGCAGCAGCGCGAAAACGAGGGTGGTCAGCAGCAAGTACATCGGGTAGATGCGGGCTACCCGATTGGCGAAGTAGGTGCGCAGCGCCACCCGGCGCCCCAGGTAGCGGTAGCCAATTAGGAAGCCGCTGAGTACAAAAAATACCGTGACCCCAATGTGCGTTTCGGCTGCCAGATTGTGGATGCGCCAGCCAAACCGCGCCGGCGAAAACGGATTGTAATGATGCACATATACCAGCGCGGCGGCCACGGCGCGCAGGCCGGTCAGGGCAGGGAAGTAGTCTTTTTTAGCGTCCGTCATGCTTGATTTCTGCAGGTTCTGCCACTGCCGCCTCCCACTAAAGCTGAAAGGTAGGCAGCCAAATGCAGCAACTGCTACAAGCTCGGCCTTAACCTCGCAGTCGGGGCCCGCGTTTGCACGGGCTATGGCAACGTTTCACATTGGCTGCTCGGGCTACCACTACCGCCACTGGCGCGGCCGCTTCTACCCCGAAAAGATGCCCATGCGGCTGTGGTTCGACTTCTATAGCCAGCACTTCCGCACGCTGGAGCTGAACGTGACGTTTTACCGCTTCCCGCAGCTGTCCTTTCTTGAAAATTGGCACCGGCAGAGCCCGGAGGATTTTCGCTTTGCGGTGAAAGCGCCCAAGCTCATCACGCACTATAAGCAGTTTCACAACGTGCAGCAACTGCTGGCCGATTTCTACGACACGACCAGCCGCGGCCTGCTCGAAAAGCTGGGCCCCGTCCTGTTCCAGCTGCCGCCCCGCATGAGCTACGAGCCCGATCGCCTCGCCCGCATCCTCGATAGCCTTGACCCCAGCTTCCAGAACGTGCTCGAATTTCGCCACCCCAGCTGGTGGCAGCCGGACGTGTACGAGGAGCTTGCACGCCGACAGGTCATTTTCTGCGGCCAGAGCCACCCGCAACTACCCGATGCCGTGGTTGTCACTGCCACCACGCTCTACTACCGCTTTCATGGCGTGCCCGACCTCTACCGCTCGCCCTACGATGAAGGCTTTTTGCGCCGCGTAATGGATGAAGTGAAAGCACAGCCCGACGTGCAGGAGGCGTATCTGTATTTCAACAACGACATCGACGCCTCGGCCATCGGCAATGCCCAGCAGATGTTGGGGATGGTGGGAGGATAGTGCTGAAAGCCCAATATCGAATCATAAAAAGAACGTCATGCTGAGCGCAGCCGAAGCATCTCTACCGCGCAAAGCAATTATTTACTACTGCGGTAGAGATGCTTCGGCTGCGCTCAGCATGACGTTCCGAATTTAAACCAGTCTACCTATTCCTTCTCCTTCAATGACGCCATGTCAATCACATAGCGAAAGCGGACTTCTTCATCCATCATCTTGTCGAAGGCTTTGTTGATGTCTTGCATCTCAATCATTTCTACCTCGGGCAGAATGTTGTGCTGGGCGCAGAATTCTAACACCTCCTGCGTTTCGGCAATGCTGCCGATGATGGAGCCGGCCACCGAGCGGCGGTGCATGGCTACTTCCTGGTTATTGAGCGGGGCTTTGTATGGCCCCAGCAAACCCACCGTCGTGATAACGCCGTCGCGCTTAGCCAGCGTCACATAGTCGTTCACCTCGAAGGCATCGGGGATTGTGATGAGGATGAAATCGTACTTCAGCTCGTGTGCTTTCATGGCGGCCGAGTCGCTCGAAATCAGGACTTCGTGCGCGCCCAGGCGTTCGGCGTCGGCCTGCTTCTCCTTGTCGCGGGTGATGGCCGTGACGGTGGCGCCCAGGGCCCGCGCCAGCTGCACGCCCATGTGGCCCAGCCCGCCAATGCCCACCACGGCCACGCTGCTGCCGGGGCCCACGTTCCAGTGTTTCAGGGGCGAGTAGGTGGTGATGCCGGCGCACAGAATGGGCGCGGCGGCCTTGATGTCGAGCGCATCGGGAATGCGCAGCACGAAGGATTCCTTCACGGTGATGTTGGTGGAGTAGCCGCCGAAGGTGTTGAAATCCTTGTTTTGCGGCTTCATGTAGCCGTTGTAGGTGGCCGTCCAGCTCACGGGGCCTTCGCAGTAGTTTTCCTCCTTTTCGCGGCAGCTGGGGCAGGTGCCACAAGAGTCAATCATGCAGCCCACGCCCACAATGTCGCCCACCCGGAACTTGGTGACGGCGCTGCCGGCCTCGATGACGCGGCCTACAATTTCGTGGCCCGGCACGCAGGGGTAGATGGTGTTGTGCCAGTCGTTCTTCACTTGGTGCAGGTCGGAGTGGCACACGCCGCAGTAAAGGATGTCGATGTGCACTTCGTCGGCTTTGGGCGCCTGGCGCTCAATCTCCATTTCGGAGAGTCCGTTGAAAATAGAATTGCTGGCACCGTAAGCTTTGGTTTTGAACGCTGTCATGTGGTTTGAGGAAAGAAGGATAGAAGTGGAAAATGTGGAGCTTCTCTCAACGGTGTTTTCGGGCGGCGGTTGGCCATTTCCCCCGTGTAAGATTTGGGCAAATAGCCCGCGGCCGCATCTTTACCCCATGAAAGCCCTGCTTCTGCCCACCAAAACCTATCGCCTCAACGGCCGCCTCTGGCTCGAAACCGAAGACGGGCGCTTCCTCGGCATCGGCCGGCTAGAGCTGCTGGAGCACATTGCCGCGCTGGGCTCCATCTCAAAGGCGGCGCAAGCCATGGGCATGTCCTACAAGCGCGCCTGGGACCTGGTGGCCTCCATGAATGCGCAGGCCACCGTCCCACTGGTCAGCACCCAAACCGGCGGCACAAAGGGCGGCGGTGCAGCCGTGACCGAAGCTGGCCGTGAAGCCATTGCCGAGTTTAAAGCGCTGCAAGCGCGTTTTCAGGAATTCATGGCCGCCGAAACAACGCGGCTACACGGCAGTTAGCAGTCAGCGAAGCGTTATATCTTCGCCAACATAACGCTACTTAGCTTTTGCCGCTTTGCAACACGCTGCTACCTTCGCTGCCCCTCGTCGCCTCTGCATTCCAGTTATTACACTGACTTTGCTGGGTGGCGCGCAAATTGCTCATTGTCAATCCTCAGCACCGGCTGACACCACTCGTAAGAGCCTGGATTTGGAAGAAGTAGTGGTGTCGGCCTCGCGGGTAGAGGAAAGCTTTTTGCAGTCGCCCGTGACGGTGGAGAAACTCAACCCACGGGCCCTGCGGCTCACGCCCGCGCCGTCGTTTTTCGACGCCATCGAGCATTTGAAGGGCGTGCAGGTCATCACGCCCAGCCTCGGCTTCAAGGTGATTAATGCCCGGGGCTTCACCAATACCACCAACGTGCGCTTCGCCCAGCTGGTAGATGGCGTGGACAATCAGGCACCGCACATTGGCGGACCGATTGGGAATGTGCTGGGGCCAAGCGACCTAGACATCAGTTCGGTGGAAGTGGTGCCGGGCACGGCTTCGGCGCTGTACGGGCTGAATGCCATCAACGGGCTGGCGAATTTTCAAACGAAAAACCCATTTAGCTCCGAGGGGCTGAGCGTGCGGCAGCAAACCGGCCTCAACCACCTCCGCGACCCGAATGTGAAGACGCTGGGCGCGGGCAGCTCGCCGGAGAAAATTTACTCCGAAACCAGCGTGCGCTACGCCAAGGTGCTGCTGGCCGACAAGCTGGCGTTTAAAGTCAATGCTACCTACCTGCGGGCTTACGACTGGGTGGCCAACGACCAGACCGACCTCAACCCCAACGGCAACGCCACCACTGGCCTGTTCGGGGCCGACAACCCGGCCCCGGACCAGGTGAACCGCTACGGCAACGAGTCGTCGGACCGGAGCACGCTCACGCTGGGCGGCAAGCAGTATTCGGTAGCCCGCACCGGCTACGATGAGCGGGACCTAGTAGACTATAACCTCAAGACCCTCAAAGCCGACGCGGCCGTGCACTACCGCTTCCGGCCCGGTGCGGAGCTGGCCTACACCTACCGCGTGGCGGGTTTCGACAACGTGTACCAGCGCTCGAACCGCTTTCGCCTGCAGGACTACCGCCTGCAGCAGCACGCCCTCACCCTGACGACGCCCGTGGTGCAAGCCCGCGCCTATCTCACCCGCGAAAACACCGGCCAGAGCTACAATCTGCGCTCGATGGGCGAGAACATTGACCGCAGCTTCAAGCCCGATGCGCAGTGGAACGCCGACTACACTGCCGCCTGGAACGCCGCCGTAGCCGCCGGCCAGCCCGTGCCCACGGCCCACGCCAGCGCCCGCACCGCCGCCGACGCCGGCCGCCTACAGCCCGGCACCGAGGCCTTCGCCCAGCGCCTGAGCGAGCTGCAGGGCATCAATAACTGGGACCAAGGAGCGGCCCTGCGCGTGCGCGCCGACCTGCTGCACGGCGAAACCCAGGTGAACCTGGCCGAGGCCCTGCGGCGCGGCGGCCACATCCTGCCCACTAAGCTCGACCTGCTGGCCGGGGCCGACCACCGCACTTACATCGTGGTGCCCGACGGCAACTATTTCATCAATCCCAATCCCGGCAAAGACCCGCTGGCTGATAATCTCACCTACTCCAAAACTGGCGGCTTCGTGCAGGCCGGCGGGCGGCTGCTGGGCGAGCGGCTGCGCCTCACTGCCACGCTGCGGGCCGACAAAAACGACTACTTCGATACCAAATTCAACCCTCGCTTCACGGCGGTTTTTTCGCCCACGCCGCAACAAAATTTCCGGGTGAGCTACCAGAGCGGCTACCGCTTCCCAAGCTTATTTGAGGGGTTTTCGAATGTAAACAGCGGGCAGGTGAAGCGCATTGGCGGGCTGCGGGTGATGTCGGACGGCGTGTTTGAGAACAGCTATCTGCGCACCAGCATTGATGCCTTCAACAACGCCGTGACGGCCGCCATCAACGCCAATACCTCAAGCGCCACGGCTGCCCAGAAGCGCCAGCAGGCCATTGCCCAAAACCAGAGCATGCTGGTGAAGAACCCCTACACCTACCTCAAGCCGGAGTACATCCGCTCGTTTGAAGTAGGCTATAAAGCGGCCTTCGGCACCGCGGGCCGGCTGCTGCTCGACGTGGATTTCTACTACAATTCCTACCGCGACTTTATTGCCCAAGTCGAAGCTTACGTGCCTCAAACGGCGGCCGGCGTGGCCCTCAGCACCGGCTCCGACCTCAACACCATTGCCACGGCCCTGAATGCCCGCAGCGGCCAGGCCCGCTACCGCCTCTGGACCAACTCCCAGAGCCAGGTATACAACTACGGCGGCTCGGCCGGGCTGCGCTATGAGGTGGCGCGCGGCTACCTCCTTGGGGCCAACACCACCTACACCCGCCTCGACCGCACCGAGAACGGCGACGGCTTGGAAGACGGCTTCAACACCCCGCGCTGGACCTACAACCTGAGCCTGGCCAGCGAAAACGCCTACCGCAACCTGGGTTTCGGCCTCAACTACCGTTGGCAGCAAGGCTACTACTCCCAAACTTTTCTGGTGAATGGCAACGTGCCCGCCTACGGCACCCTCGACGCGCAGCTGAGCTACGCCGTGCCCGCCGCGCCGGTGCGTTTCAAGCTCGGGGCCAGCAACGTGCTGAATAACTATTACGTGAGTTACCTCGGTGGGCCGAGCGTGGGCGGGCTTTACTACCTGGCCGTGACCTACTCCGTTTTATAAGCGTCATCTGATGCGCCCACAACAGCCACTACAGAACGCAAAAAAGGCCCGCTCGATAAGAGCGGGCCTTTTCCTTACCTAGCTTGGCCGCCTACTTGCGCTTAACGGGGGCCTTCTTTACCGGAGCCTTTTTGGCTGGGGCTTTTTTCACGGGCGCCTTGCCTGCGGTGGGCCGGCCTTCGGGAGTCTTCTGCAGCTCCGCGATGGTCGGGGCCGGGCCATACTTCACTTCGGCCGAGTTGGGGTCGCCGGTGAGGTAGAGGTCGAACTCCACGCGGCGGTTCACGGCGCGGCCGGCGTCGGTGGCGTTGTCGGCAATGGGCTTGGTTTCGCCGTAACCGCGCGACTCGATGCGGTCGGCCGGCACGCCCTGGCTCAGCATGTATGTGCGGGCCGAGGCAGCGCGGTCGTACGAGAGGCGCAGGTTATAATCGTCGGCGCCTTTGCTGTCGGTGTGGCCGGCAATGCTCATGGTGTAGTCGGGGTACTCCTCCATGATTTTGGCCAGGTCCTTCAGCGTCGGGTACGAGCTGGGCAGCAGCACGGCCTTGTTGAATTCGAAGTTGATGAACTTCGTGGCTTCCTGCAGGCGCTTCTTGGTTTCAACCTTAATCTCGGGGCAGCCTTTGTTGCTGGCCGGACCGGGGCGGTTGGGGCAACGGTCCTGGTAGTCGGGCACACCGTCGCCGTCGCGGTCGAGCGGGCAGCCATTGGCGTCTACCTGCACACCGGCCGGGGTGCCAGGGCACTTGTCGTTTTGGTCAATCACGCCGTCGTTGTCCGAGTCGGGGCAGCCGCGCAGTTCGGCTTTGCCGGGGGTGTCGGGGCAGGCGTCTTCGGCATCGGTCACGCCGTCGCCGTCACGGTCGGGGCAGCCTTGCAGGGCGGCCAGGCCTTTCACGTCGGGGCATTTGTCCTGGTAGTCTGGCACGCCGTCGCCGTCTTTATCCAGCGGGCAGCCGTTGGGGTCTACGGCCACGCCGGCGGGGGTGCCGGGGCACTTGTCTTTGCGGTCGGGCACACCGTCTTTGTCCTCGTCTTTGGCCTGGCCAAAGGCTACCGTCAGGCCTGCCTGCGAACGCAAAAACCGGTCGTTGCGGCTGTCAACATCGTTTTGCACCACGCCGTCCACCTCGTCGGTGAAGGGGTAGAAGTAGCCCAGCTGCACATCGGCAAACACCGAAGGCGATAAGCGGAAGCGCAGGCCACCTGCGCCAAATACCTCACCACGACGAATCTGCCGGAAGAAGTCGGTGGGCCCGGCTTGCCCAGGGGTGGTTGACCGACCGGTGCTGTTGGTAATGAACAAACCCGGCCCCGCCATCAGGTAGGGCTGCAGGAAGAAATCCTCTTTGAGAATCTTGCCGTTGTTCATTTTAAGCTTGAGGCCCAAATCAATCATGCCCACGCGGGCCTCGAAGTTCTCGCCCGGCTTGGTGTTCGACGAGAACTTGTAGGTCTCGTAGTTGCCGTACACGCCCAGGTCGAACGACGGGGAGAGGTAGCGCGTGATGCCGCCGCCGCCGCCCACTTCGATGTCGACGCCGCTGCGCTTCCAGAAGTCGGAGCCCAAGTTGCCGGTGTATTGCAGCGAGCTTACCCAGCCGCTGAGGGCTGTTTTCTTATCGGCGGTTTGGGCTTGCGCGTGCGGCGCGGCCATGCCTAGCACGACGGCCCCGAGCGCAGCTCCCCGCAGGAGTTGAGGTTTCAGACGCATATTTTTTAGGTGATGGTGGGAGAAAAAGCAAGAGTCCAATCCTCGCCCATAGGCCGGTTTTGGATGTGCTGCTATACCCCATCCCCATAAAAAAGTTGTTTGCCTTACTTAGCTCAATCGCATTTTTGCTTAGATTAAACCCTTATTGCTCAGACTACGTAGCGCGGCCAAATGCGCAGCTTTGCGACCTCTTTTGCCTAAGCGCACGGCTATGAATGCCAGGGCTTTTGCCCTGGCACAGCCCTAGCTTACGGTTAACAGACCGCTACTTTTTAACCCGCGAAAATTTAGCGTCCCGGCTGCCGCCGGTTACCAGCAGCTGGCCAGTCTCGGGCAGGTACTTGACGGGCACTTTATTCACACCGTTGTCTATCATGATGACTTGGGCAGTAGAATCGTAGATGCCCGTCAGGTCATTCAGGCCTTCGTGTATGAAGTAAGTGTCGCCCTTGCGCCGGATGACGGTGTGGGTCGTGGAGTTGGTATCGTCGCTTTTCCACTCTCCCAAGAACAGGTCACGCGGGTTCGCCTCTGCCGCTTTAGGCTTGTCCGAACCGCAGCTGCCCATTGCGCCGGCCAGCAAAACCACCAGCGCCTGCTTGGCCCAGGCGTTCATCTTGCGCACGTTTTTCACAGGCTTTTGAGCTTAAAAACGACCAAAGTTCAACCCAAGAATCAGCACGATGCCGATTACCATCAGGATGAGGTAGGTTTCCACGGCGCCGGTTTGCACGTAGCGCAGCAAGGCCCCGCCCCCGTTCACGGCGCGGCCAAACACGCCCACGGCCGGGTTGATGATACCGTTTTCCACAAACTTGTAGAGGCCCGTCGACAGCCACATCACCGGCTTGGTGAACAGGTTATCGTACAGCTCGTCGATGTAGTATTTGTGGTACACCAGGCTTTCGGGGGCCGAGCGTTGGGCCTCGTCTTCGGCCGGGCGCGTGGCGCGGGCCACGTACATCACGTAGGCCAGCACAATGCCCAGCACCCCAGCAGCCACCGACAAGCCCATGAGCATCAACTCGGTGTTGTGGTCGGGTTCGGCCGAGAAAGCGGCCGGCATGATGCGCTGCGAGTAGGTGAAGATTGGGGCCAGGTACTCGGCCAGGTAGTGGTGCCCACCCGTGAACATGGGCGCTCCCATGAAGCCGCCCACGGCTGCCAGCACCGCCAGAATGATGAGTGGCAGCGTCATCGAAGCCGGCGACTCGTGCAGGTGGTGCTTCTGCTCCTCGGTGCCGCGGAACTCGCCGAAGAAGGCTAGGAACAGCAGGCGGAACATGTAGAATGCCGTCAGGAAGGCCGTGAGCAAGCCCATGGCCCACAGTACTTTATTGTGCTCAAAAGCGTGGCTCAGGATTTCATCTTTTGAAAAGAAGCCCGAAAACGGCGGAATGCCCGAAATGGCCAGGCAGCCAATGAGGAAGGTAAGGAAGGTGATGGGCAGCGCCTTGCGCAGGCCGCCCATGCGGCGCAGGTCCTGCTCGTTGCTCATGGCGTGAATCACGGAACCGGCCCCGAGGAACATCAGCGCCTTGAAGAAGGCGTGCGTCAGCACGTGGAACAGGGCCGTGGAGTAGCCCATCACGCCCAGCGCCAGGAACATATAGCCCAGCTGCGACACCGTGGAGTAAGCCAGCACTTTCTTGATGTCGTTTTGCGCCAGGCCAATGGTGGCGGCAAACAGCGCCGTGGCCGCGCCCACAATGGCCACCACTTGCAGCGTATCGGGCGAGAGGGTGAACAACACGTTGGCACGCAGCACCATGTAGATGCCGGCCGTCACCATGGTAGCGGCGTGGATAAGGGCCGATACCGGCGTGGGGCCGGCCATGGCGTCGGGCAGCCAGGTGTAGAGCGGCAGTTGGGCCGATTTGCCCATGGCGCCCACAAACAACAGCAGCGTAATGGCCGTGCAGATGCCCACCCCATAGGTACCGAACTGGCCGAGTGAGGCTTTCTGGAACACCTCGGCGTACTGCACCGAGTTGAAGGTGAGGTAAATCAGAAAGATGCCGAGCAGGAAGCCAAGGTCACCGATGCGGTTGATGATGAAGGCTTTCTTAGCGGCGTTGTTGTAGTTGGTATGCTTGTTCCAGAAGCCGATAAGCAGGTAGGAGCACAAGCCCACGCCTTCCCAGCCAATGAACAGGATGACGAAGTTGGCACCCATCACCAGCAGTAGCATGCTGAAAACGAACAGGTTCAGAAAGCTAAAGAACTTGCCCACGTTCTCGTCGTGGTGCATGTAGCCGATGCTGTATACGTGGATGAGGAAGCCCACGCCCGTTACGAGCAGCAGCATAATCAGCGAGAGCTGGTCAATCTGGTACTGGAAGGGAATCTGCAGCGAACCCACCGAAATCCAGTCGAACAGCTGCACGGTGTACTGATACTGGAAATTCATAAACAGCATCACCGAAATCAGGAACGAACCCAGCACGGTGGCGCTGCCAATGAGCCCGGCCACGGTGCCCGACAGCTTCTTGTTCAGCAAGCCATTAATGAGGAAGCCCACGAAGGGCAGCAGCGGAATGAGAACGTAGAGAAACGTAGAATACGGGGCGTTGGCGCCGGGGAGAACGGTTTCTTGCATTGTACTTGGGGCAATTTGTCATTGCGAGTGGAGCGCAGCGAAACGCGGCAATCCGTCCTCTGAAACTCGGTCACTTGGAGTTGTGACACATTTGATATGACTTGCCGCTATAAAAGGCGTGTCACGTTAGTAGGCTGGTCGCTGAGAACAGGACGTGTTGTTTCGCTCCGCTCGCAATGACAGCTCCGGTTTACCATTTCAACCTACTGAGCAGGTTGACGTCGGTAGTTTGGTAGTTGCGGTAAATCATGACGATGATGCCCAGGCCCACGGCAACTTCGGCGGCAGCCACAGCCATGATGAAGAAGACAAAAATCTGCCCGTTGGCATCGGCGCGGTAGGCCGAGAAGGCCGTCAGCAGGATGTTCACGGCATTCAGCATGAGCTCGATGCACATGAAGATGATGATGGCGTTGCGCCGCACCAGCACGCCCGTGACGCCAATGGCAAACAGGGCCGAGGCAAAAAACACGTAGTACTGAAGCGGAACGGTCCGGATGACTTCGGGAACGGTCTGAGAAACGGTAGGGTCCATGCAAATGAACCGGCGAATGGGCACTGTGCAGCCGGCCGGCCGGCAAAGGTACCCTGAAAAACGAAAAATACGGGGGTGAATTTGCTACTTGAGACTTCTATTCAGAACGTCATGCAGAGCGCAGCGAAGCATCTTGCCCGCTTCGTTGCAGCAATGATGATTTACTGCTTCGGGCAAGATGCTTCGCTGCGCTCTGCATGACGTTCAATAATAGCAGTTTAATTCATCGCAAAATTTCTTAAAGTATTTTCGAAGGCCCGGCGTCTGCTTAGGCACAATGGAACCCTTGGCACTTTCGCTCCCCACCCCTCTCCTGCCGATGACGGCTTCGCAGCAAGACCGCCAGATTGCCGAAGCCGTGCGCCAGCAGCGCCCGCGCTTGCTGCAGTTCATTCGGCGCCGCATCCCCGACGAAGCCGAGGCCGAAGACCTGCTGCAGGACGTCTTCGCCGAGCTCGTGGAAAGCTACCGGCTGCTCAAGCCCGTGGAGCAGGCGGCGGCCTGGCTCTTCCGGGTGGCCCGCAACCGCATCACCGACCTCTACCGCCGCAAGCGGCCAGTGAGCCTGGAAGAAGCCTTCGGCGCGGCCGAAGCATCTGACGATGGCGAAGGCCTGCTGCTGGCCGACCTGCTGCCCGCCCCCGACGACTCGCCCGAAAACCGCCTGCTGCGCGAAACCCTCATGGAAGCCCTCAGCGATGCGCTGGCCGAGCTGCCAGCCGCCCAACGCGAGGTATTCATTTGGCACGAGCTGGAAGACAAGACCTTCCGCGAAATGGAAGAAGAAACCGGCGTGCCACTCAAAACGCTGATTTCGCGCAAGCACTACGCCGTGCTGCACCTGCGCAAGCGGCTGCAAACCCTGTATACCGAATTATTCACCGACTAAGTAGTGGATTAGCGAATTGGTGGGCTGGTGGATTGAGTTTCCGCCAACACGCTCACTTAATTAACCTGTCCCAATCCACCAATTCACTACTCCAGAAACCCACCTATCATGGACCGTAAATTCTGGCTGCTCCGCGGCCTTCGCTTTTTCTTCTTCGCGGCGCTTTTCCTCGTCGTCATCGGCTTCGTCACCCAAGCCCTTTGGAACTGGCTGATGCCGGAACTGTTCCACCTGCCTGCCATCAGCCTGCCGCAAACCTATGGCCTGCTGCTGCTCAGCCGTATTCTGTTCGGCTTCAAACCCGGCGGACGCTCGGCCGCCTGGGCACGCAAGCGCCGCGAATGGCAGCAACGCATGGCCGGCCGCATGGAGCACCTCAGCCCCGAGGCCCGCGAGAAATTCCGCCAGCAAATGCGTAGCCGCTGTGCAGGCTGGGGCCGTGCGGCCGAGCAACCGACCGAAAGCACTGTTCAACAGCCAGCTTAACCGGACTTCGCGTTTTACCCCGGAGTAAATTCATGAGCGCGGCCCACTAAAGGGCCGCGTTTTTTATATCCAAACTATTTTATGCATACTCAACCATCTAATAGATAGCCTTATATCTTTTTCAACCAACCCACATATTTTTTAGGCTGTTACAATACCCAAACCTCATTATTTGTCCTAATCACAGAAATAAAGTGAATTAAACGAGTCCATAATTTGCTAAATGGCATTAAAGCGTTGTATGTTTGCATCAGTCAATTAATACTTGTATTAATGCAACACACTTCCCGCTTCCGCCCTTTTGCTGCTGTAGCAGCGTTGTTTCTCTTAACAGCCCCTGTTAAGGGCCACGCACAGTATGCGTTCAATTATGCGCCGGCGAGGGAAGTAGTCGCCGAAGCGGACCCTGAAGTGGGCAAAGCACCGGCTAGTGGGGCGACGAAACTGATACACGGGGTCATTCAAAACGAGCAAGGAGTTTTGCCAGGGGCAACGGTTTGGCTGAAAGGAAGCCGTACCATCGTTGTCACAAATGCGGAAGGCGCATTTGAGCTGCAGGTGCCGGCCAATGCCAAATCTGTGAAGCTCGTTTGCGGTTACGGCGGCCTGCAGGAAGAAGAACTGACGCTCACGCCCGTGCAAGCCATGGGCTCCATCTACCTGTTGCAGACCAAGCATACAGCCAACAAATAAGCTCGGGTTGGGCGGCTCTAAACCGCATGCCACTCCCGGCTTCACGCACCACCTTCCTTTCTGCAGAGCCAGTCCCGAATTGAGAACCCCGACCCCACACGGTCGGGGTTCTTCGTTTTTACTGCTATTGGTAAATCGCTCTTTTGCTACTCACTAGCAAAAACACTGTCGTTCACCGGCGAAATCCCATTGTTGGACGAAGCCGGCAAAAACTAGGTTCGGTACAAGTCGACATTTGTATCATTCAACGACAGCCCAACCAATATTGACCTTTTTACTGCTCATGCGCCTCTCTGCTCTCTTTCTTGCCTTTTCCCTTTCTTTTATCGCCAATCTGACCAGCCAGGCTCAGGTAGTTGCCAGCAATGCGGCATTTGCCTCTGCTGACAATGGCCCCACGACGGGCCCCGGCGCTTCGGCCGAGAAAGTGGTGCTGGTGGGCAAAATCACGAACCCTTCTGGTCCACTGCCCGGCGCAGTGGTAATCCTCAAGGATACCAAACAAATGGCAGTAACAAACGCCGATGGCGAGTTTGAATTCACTGTGCCGGCCAACGCCGGTTCTTTGGACGCCGTGGTGACCTACGCCGGCTACGCCGACGAAAAAATGACTTTAAACACCAACGCCGAGGAATCGACGGTAAGCCTGACCAATGCGCGGGTGATTGTGGTGTCGCGGAAGAACCAACTCAAGAAATACCTCAAAACCGCCAAGAAGCAGGTGAAGCGCGAACTGAAGCAGGTGCGCAAAGGCTAATCCAGCCTCGCTATCAAATAAAAGCCCCGGCCTGTTGGTCGGGGCTTTTTTATTGCCGGGTGGCTAATTGGCTACAGCTTCACGTCCTTGCTGTTGTCCTTCTGCACGCGGTCCACGAACTCGTGGTAGGGGTCGATGGCGACTTTGGCGGGCTCCCGGGCCACCACGAATTCCAGCTTGTTGGTGCCGGCGTGGAAGCGGCGCTTGGTGAGCAGCAGCGGCGGCACGGGCTTCTGGTCCTTGCCTGGGGCGGGGAAAATGGCCACCGGCAGGTAGTCGTTTTCGGGGCCGGGGCGCTCGGTGCCGAGGCTGTCGGCCACCAGCTTCTTGCTTTGCACCGTCATGCTCACCTGGAACTGACCGTTGGGCAGCTTTTTCACCGAGGCATCGGTGAGGCGGTTTTCGTAGAGCGTGATGCGGTCGAACAGGTCGGTCACCAGGTTTTGCAGCGAGTCGGGCGTCACTTTGCGGAACTCAGCCACCAGCTGCGGGGCAGTGGTGTAGGGCGCCGTTTCGTACTTGTGCTGCTCCAGGAAGCTGTGCAGGGCGGCGTTCACCTTGTCCTCACCGATGTAATCCTGCAGGGCGTACATCACCACCGAGCCCTTGCGGTAGTGGATGTAGCCCTGGCCTTCCACCTTGGCCAGCGGCACTTCCTTCTTGCGCTCGAAGGCACGGCCCGAAAGGTAGCTGTTCAGCTCATAGTCCAGAAATTTGCCCATGGTGTGGGGGCCGTAGTGGTGCTTCATCACCATCAGGGCCGAGTACTGGGCCATGGTTTCGACCAGCATGGTTTCACCCTGCACGTTGGCGCCCACTATCTGGTGGCCCCACCACTGGTGCGCCACCTCGTGGGCCGTCACGTAGAAGGGGTAGTCCACGTCCTCGGGGTCGTTGGGGTCGACTTTGGCGATGAAGCCGATGCTTTCGGAGAAGGGGATGGTGCCCGCAAAGCTCTGGGCGAAGCTGGCGTACTTCGGAAATTCCAAGATGCGTACCTGCGGGTGCTGGTAAGGGCCAAAGTTCTTAGTGTAGTAGGCAAACGACTCCTTCACGGCTTGGGCCATGCGCTTGAGGTTGTACTCGTGGCCGGGCTGGTAATAGATTTCGATGGGCACCGAGCGGTGACCGGCCGAGTCCTGCCAGGCGTCCTTATACACCTTGTAGCGGGCCGAGAGGAAGGTGTAGAAGTTGAGCATGGGCTGCTCCATCTTGTAGTGGAAGTAGCGGCGGTTGCCCTGCGTCCAGTCCTGGAGCAGGCGGCCGGGGGCCACGGCCAGTTGGTCGGCGCTGGTGCTTACCACGGTTTCGAAGCGAATCCAGTCGGCGTCCTGGGCCAGGCCGGAGTTCTGGCGGGCTTTGAGGTCGGTGGCGGGGGCCAGGCGGTCTTTGGGCTTGAGGCCGTTGCGCTTGCGCACGTCGTCGTCGCCCAGTTCGCCCTGCTCGCTGTAGCCAATACCGGGCAGGTAAGCCTGGCTGTTCATGAAGATGCCGTTCTGCACGATGTCGGTGTTCGAGCCCGAGTTGGGGAAGCCGGTTTCGCCGAAATCGAGCACGGTCGTCATTTCCACCGAGTCGCCAGGAGCCAGGGGTTGGGCCAGGCGATAGAAACGCAGGTTGACGGTGGTGTCGTTGAGCACCAAAGTGGCGGGGCGGCCAAGGGCCAGCTTGCGCACCCGCGCCTGCGATGGCACGTTGACGATGATGGTATCGAGGGGCTGAGCGTGGCGGTTTTTCAGCCAGAAGCGGCCGTCGATGTGCACCTGCCGGGTGGCGGGGTAAAGGTCGGTTTTCAGGTTCACGGCCACAAGGCGGGGCTGCGGCAGGTCTTTATAGCGGCGGTATTTCTGCTCGTAGCCCAGCTGCAGCTTCTCGATTTCCTTGGGCGTGCGGTACACGTTTTCCACGTTGGTGTTGTAGAAGATGAAGCTGCCGGCGCCCAGCATCACCAGCAGGCCCAGGGCCAGGGCCGTCCAGGCGGGGCGGCCCCAGCGGCGGCTGGCCTCGGCCCGGCGGCGCACGAAGGCCGCATCGGTGCCGCGTACCCAGAACACGTTGGCCGCCAAGGCCAGCAGCAGCGCGCCGGCTGCCCAGTACAGCTTAAACCAGCTGAAGCTCGTCACGAAATGGCCGTAGCCGTTCATGTCGGAATAGGGTGTGCCGGGGTTGCCGCCGTAGTCGAGCAGGTGGTGGTTGATGCCGAGCTGGCTCTGGAAAATCGTGAACAGGTAGTACACCAGCATCACGAAGTGGCCCAGGTACTTGTTGTTCACAATCACCTGCACCAGCATGGCCAGCACGCACAGCAGCAGGAAATCAATCAGCTTGAAGCCAAACAGGCTTTCGAGGTAGAGGCCGGGCTCGTAGTGGAAGTAGCCTTTCAGAGTTTGGAGCAGCAGGCCGCAGGCCATTACCACCAGCAGCAGCACCACCTGCACCAGCCCCAGGGCCGAAAGCTTGCTCAAAAACGGCACCCAGTTGGGCACCGGCAAGGCGTCGGTAATCTGGGCCACGCCGGCGTCGCGCTCGCGCCACACCAGCTCGCCCGAATAGTAAGTGATGATAATGAGAATGAACAGGCTGAAGTTGCCGCTCAGAATTTCGACCATCTCGGCCGTCACGGGGTAGGTGCTGGTGTCGTACATCTTGCCCACCTGCCAGCCGATGGCCAGGATAAAAATGACGCCCGCTCCCGCGATGGCCGCAAAATACACGCTGCGCACAATGCCCCGAAACTCCAGCTTGGTAAGGCTCCAGTACTGACGCAGGTTCATGCCGCGGGTGAAGAACTGGGCCACACGCGGCAGCACCAGCCGCCCGCCCATGGCCGCAGCCGGCAGCAAGTCGGCTTGCGCGGCGGCGCGGGCTTTCTTCGAGGGGGCTTTATCCGAAGCGAAGGCCGAGAACTGGAAACGCACATAGCACAGCCCCAGCAGCGCCGCGGCCACACCCAGCCACAAGGCCCGGTTCAGCACGAGGTAGCGGCTGAAGGGCACCAGCAGGGTGTTCTTTTCGGCCGCCGTCCAGTAGCGGGTGGTGTAGTAGCTGGCCGTCGAACCGAAGGTATCGAGGGCCGCGGCGAGGTTGACGTTGTCGAGGTCGCGGATGAAGGACTGCGCAATGAGGTAGGCCACCAGCAGCAGCACCGAGCCGATGTATGTGCTCAAGATGTTGCGCGTGAGCGTAGCCAGCGTGAAAAACAGAGCGCCGGTGAACAGCAGATTGGGAATGACATACACCACGTAGGGCCACAGGTAGTAGCTCAGGTGATAGGGCCCAAACTTGTCGGCCTCCACGCCCGGCAGCAGCCCGCCGATGAACAAGCCCAATGCCAGGCCACTGAACACGAGCAGGCAAATCACAAATGACCCCAGAAAGCGCCCTCCCAGGTAGCCGAGCTTGCTGATGGGTTTGGTGTAGAACAGCGAGAACGTGCGGTGCTCGAAGTCGCGGTACACGGGGTTGCCCATGAGGGCTGAGGTGATGATGACGCCGAACAGGCTTAGAATGGTGACGGTGCCGGCAATGGAGTGCGGCGAGTTGACGTGCACGCGGCCGCCATCGCCGCCCAGGCTCACGTTGGCGCCCGAGCCGAAGATGCCGCCCGCCGCGGCCGACAGCAACGCCGCCATCACCAGCAGCACGCCGAAATAAATCCAGGTGGCCGGCCGGCGCAGGCGGTATTTGAGTTCAAAAAGGAATATGGGTAAAAACATGATTGCAGAGGAGGAAGGTGAAGTAGGAATTGGCCGTTAGGCCGAGCGCAGCCGAAGCATCTCGCTCGGACTGCTGAACGATTGAATTACTTCGGCACGCGAGATGCCTCGGCTGCGCTCGGCATGACGTTTCGGGCTGTTGCGGATGCCAGTTTAGACCGCCACGGCTGCCGGCTGCTCGCTGATTTGCGCGAAATACACGTCCTCCAAATCCGGATTCACCTCCTCAAAGCCGGCATCCGGCCGCTCGTCGCTGAGCACGTGCACGATGGTTTTGCCCGCGAACAGGCGCGAGCTGATGACGTGGTGCGTGGCCTGCACGGCGGCCACCTCGTCTTTGCTCACCAGCTTGCGCCACACGCGGCCGCGCAGCTGCTCCATCACCGAAAGCGGGTCGCCGGTGAGGCGCACCTGGCCCTGGCTGATGATGGCCATGTTGCGGCACAGGTCCGTCACGTCGCTCACGATGTGCGTGCTCAGGATAATGATAATGTGCTCGCCAATCTCGCTGAGCAGGTTGTGGAAGCGGTTGCGCTCGGCGGGGTCGAGGCCGGCGGTGGGCTCGTCCACGATGATGAGCTTGGGGTTGCCGAGCAGGGCCTGGGCGATGCCGAAGCGCTGCTTCATGCCGCCGGAGTAGCCGCCCAAGTTTTTCTTGCGCGCATTCCACAGGTTGGTTTGCTGGAGCAAGGCCTCCACTATCTCTTTGCGCTCCTTGCTGTTGCCGATGCCTTTGAGCACGGCCAGGTGGTCGAGCAGCTCCTCAGCGCTCACGCGTGGGTACACGCCAAATTCCTGCGGCAGGTAGCCCAGGATGCGGCGCACGCCGTCTTTGTCCTTGAGCACGTCCAGCTCGTCGAGCATGATGGAGCCGGTGTCGGCGTCCTGCAGCGTGGCAATGGTGCGCATTAGGCTGCTTTTGCCGGCACCGTTGGGGCCCAGCAGGCCAAACATGCCCGTGGGAATGTCAAGGTTGACGTTTTTCAGGGCTTGCACCCCGTTGGCGTAGGTTTTGGAAAGGTTGGTAATGGTGAGGGGCATACTTTTTTGCAGGGTTAGAGATGGCGCAAGGTACTGTTTGCCAATGAACCGGCATAGTAACCAAAGCATTAAAAGCGACTTTGGATGCAGCAGACAGATGCGTATTTGCCCTCTGGAGTTGCCTCGCCATTGCAGCCGGCTGCGCGCCCCGACAATTCCAACCCTTATTGCGCGCTTCCGATGGGAGCAGACTTGCCGGCCACCTCTATATTTAGCCGGCCTATTGCCTCCCACCCTTTTTCCTTTCCCCTAATGCCTCGTTTGCTTTGCGCGCTGTTTGCCGTTTCCGTTGCCACTTGTTTCGCCGGCTGCAGCCCCAAGATGGGAGCAAGCCTAACGGCTGAGCAGCTCTCCGCGGCCCTGCCGGCGGGCACGCCCTACGCCGTGGTGCACCTCTACCGGCCGGGCCGCATGACGGGCTTTGCCATTGGCTACGACGTGCGCCTCAACGACTCGGTGGTGTACCGGGCCCGCAACAGCAGCCGCCTCGACCTGCAACGCAGCAAGCCGGGCCCGGTGCTGCTATCGGCCAAAACGGAAGCCCGCTCTGAACTGACGCTCACCGTGGAGCCCGGCCGGGAATACTACGTGCAATGTTCCATCGGCATGGGCGCCCTCGTTGGCCGCCCCCACTTGCAGCAAGTGAGCGTGGCGCAAGGCACGAAGGAACTGGCCAGCATCTCCGGCAGCAAATAGGCTGTTTTGGCCTTCTTCCCTCCTACTGTCCGCCCTGCTTGCCGCCCCCGCCTTTCACGTCGTCGTTCGAGACGGACTTGCGCTGCTTGCTCTGCTGCTCGGTGCCGAAACGGTAAGCCAGGCTGAAGCGGAACGAGCGTTGGTAGGCCCGGTTTTCGCTGGTTTCGCTGAAGTAGGGTGTGTCGGTGGTGCTGCGGTAGGTCCAGGAGTTGTTGAACGGCGAGCCGAAGTTCAGCACTGCGTCGGCCTTGTCTTTCAGGAAGGTTTTCTTCACGCCCATCTGGTAGTAGAGGTTAGCTGAGCCCTTGCCCTGCAGCTCCGGCGAGGGCAGCGAGCTGTACAGGAAGCCCTGCAGCGTGAACTTCTTGGGCAGCTTGTAAGAGGTGTTCAGGTTGAGCCCGGCCGTGAAGCCGCGGCGCTCGATGCCCAGCGTCGGGCTGCGACGCACAATGTATTGAATGTCGGGCCCGCCGCTGATGTCCCAGCCCTCAACGGGCTTGGCCGTGCCGTAGAAATTGAGCTGGTAATAGGCGTTGGAGGCCACGTTGGCGTAGGTGCGCACCGTGGTGCCGGGCGCGGCGTCGGTAAAACCTGCTTCAGCCGCCGTCTGCCGGATAGATTCGATGGCGTTGCCCGTGCGCCGCACCGAGCCCGACACGTTGAGCGAGCCGGCCTTGCCGTTGGTGTTGAAACTCAGCTCGTAAGAGTCCGTCAGCTCGGGGTCGAGGTTGGGGTTGCCAAACACGATGTTCTGCGGGTCGGAGCGGTCCACGAAGGGGTTGAGGTAGTCGATGTAGGGCCGGGTGATGCGGCGGCTGTAAGCCATGCGCAGGCTGTTGTTGTCGCTGAAGGCGTACTGCGCGTTGCCGTTGGGCAGCCACGAGAGGTAGCTGCGCGCCGGCAGCTCCGAGCCCGTGGTGCGGAAATCGGCCGCCAGCGTGGTGCGCTCCAGGCGGCTGCCCACGCTCAGCGTCAGCTTCTTGCTCAACTTGTTGGTGTAGGTGGCGTAGCCAGCCTGCACGTTCTGGTCGTAGCTGAAGTCGGTGGCCCGGCCCGCCAGGGGGCTGAAATCGGCCTGGCCCCGGGTTAGCCCGTCCACGGTGGCCACCGAGCCGGTGCGGCGCCAGATGCTTTTCAGGCCGGTTTCGAGGGTTTGCTTTTCGCCAAAGGGCTGCACGAGGTCGGTTTGCAGCGTCACCTCGCTGCCCGGGGTGCGGCCGCGGCTGCGCTCGCGGTAGCTGGCCCGGTTGGTTTCCAAGTTCACGTAAGAGTCGGCGTACTGGTCGAAATCGTAGCCGAAGGTGCCGCTGTTGTTGGCGTACTGGCCCAGCACGCTCCACTCCTTGCGGGCCGTGGCGAAGGTTTTGGTGTAAGTACCGGTCAGCTCGCCATTGTTGCCGCTGAAAACGTTGTTGGTGGTGCGCGTGAAGAGTTGGTTGTTCTGCGGCGCGCCGGGCACCACCAAGTCGTTCAGCATATTATTGAAATCGTGGCCGGCGTAGCGGTTGAACGACGTGGCCAGCGAAAAGCTCTGCTTGTCCGTAATGTCGTAGTCGAGGCCCACCGAGGCGTAGTACCAGCGCCCGCCGTAATCGCCCACGCCGCGCTGCGTCAGGGTCGAGTTGTCCTGCTTGCCAAAGCGCATGCGCTCCGACTCGTTGGGCCCGTACCAGCCCCCCGTGCCGGCCGAGGAGGTGAACCCCAGCTTTTTGGTTTTGAAGTTGAGCGAGGCGTTGGCGTTTGAGTTGCGGTTGCCGCCCGAGGCACTCACGCGGCCGTTCAGCTTTTGCGTCGAGCCCTTTTTTAGCACGATGTTGATGATGCCGGCAGTGCCCTCGCCGTCGTACTTGGCCGGCGGCGTGGTGATGATTTCCACGCTCTGAATTTGCTCGGCCGGAATGCCCTTCAGGGCCTCGGCCAGGTTGCTGGCCAGCGTGGGCGAGGGCTTGTTGTTGATGAGCACCTTAAAGTTGCTGGAGCCGCGCATCTTCACGTTGCCATCGCCGTCCACGGCCAGCAGCGGGGCCTTGCGCAGCACGTCGGAGGCGGTGCCGCCGGCGTTGGTCACGTCCTGGTCGGCGTTGTACACAATGCGGTCGGGCTTCACCTCCACCACCGGCTTGGTGCCGATAACCACGGCCTCGGCCAGGGCCGTGCCCGCCACCGGCAGCCGGAAGGTGCCCGCGTCGGTGGCGCCGGCCGTGATGGTTACGTCCTTGGTTTGGGTGCCGTAGCCCACGTAGCTCACCCGCAGGCGGGCCGGGCCGGGCGCCAGCTTCACGAGCGAAAACCGGCCATTGTCGTCGGCCGCCACGCCGGTAATGGGCTTTTCGTTGGGCGCCGGCGGCAGCAGCACCACCGTGGCGTAGGGCACGGGCTCTTTTTTGAGCGAATCGAGCACTACGCCGGTTAGCGAACCAGTGCCAACGGCCACCGCTGGGGCAGCGGGCGCTTGGGCCGCGGCCTGCGGGGCAACGCATGCCAAGCCCATCAGCGCGACGAGCGCGCAAAAAACAGAAGACTTCATTTGCAGAAAGGAGGTGAGTGCGGGAAAATAGACGCGGACCGGGCCCCGTGGGTTGCTTACAGTATGAGACTTTTTAGCCGCTAGTGCTGCGGTTACTGGCGCCGGCTCCCAAAC
The DNA here is from genome assembly GCF_015694735.1 of Hymenobacter properus. Taxonomy (GTDB): domain Bacteria; phylum Bacteroidota; class Bacteroidia; order Cytophagales; family Hymenobacteraceae; genus Hymenobacter; species Hymenobacter properus. Next base: position 621,408 of record NZ_JADQDP010000004.1, read on the forward strand.
GTTACAAGCCCCCTGATTATTTGCCGGCTGCTTATCCGTGAACAGTGCCCCTTGCCCCAATGATGGGGTCGTTACCTGCCCCGTCGGGGCTGTTGTCACATGCTTTTTCATAACCGCCAGTGCGTTGGTGAAAGACTGGGTCAAAGGTCTTTCGCCACGTAGCCCCCGGCGCTCCAAACCATTATCTGGCCCGTCCCAACTTATGATTTGGGCCTTTCTACCTCGCTGGGTGCCTGCCCAAGCAGCTTCTTAAACACGCGGTTAAATGTTGACTTAGAGTTAAACCCACTCTCCAACGCCACTCCTACCAGCGAGTAGTGGGCAAAGCGCGGGTCGGCCAGTTTGCGGCGGGCTTCCTGCACCCGGTAGGTGTTCACGAAGTCGTTGAAGTTCTGCCCGCAGCCCGCGTTAATGACCTTGGACAGCAGCGCCGGGTGGGTGCGCAGGCGGTGGGCCAGCTCGGTGAGGGTAAGCTCGGGCTCCAGCCAGGGCTGCTCCTCGGCCATCAGGCGCAGCAGCTTTTCGCGCCACGGAAGCAGCTCCGGAGTCAGTTCCGGGGCGGGAGCGGCTACGGAGGCTGCCGGCTCTGTGGTAATGGGCAGCGCGGTTTCTTCAGCCACGGGGGCAGCGCTGGCAACCGGGGTGTCGACCGCTGCGGCCGGGGCCATTGGAACGGCTGCAGGCACCGGAGCAGACGCCATGAACAGTTCAGTTTCGGCCACACTCTTTGGCGCGGCCCCGAAACGCAAGGAGCTGGTGGCAGCCGCGTAGTTGGCCTGAATGCCCACCACAATCAGCCCGTAAATCAGCACGCCCCGCAGAGCGAAGAAATACCAGGCCGCGTCGTAGCTGAAATCATAAATCTGATTGAGCACGGTGAATACCACGCTCAGCACCAGCACCAGGGCCTGCAGGGCCAGCAGCTGGCGCAGCCCGGCAAAGCGAAGGCGCTCGGGGTCCGAGAAGTTGTCGTTGAGGTAGTGGCGGTAGCGGCGGTAGTCGGCCAGCAGGCGCAGGCCATAGCCCAGCAGCAGCGCCGAGCTGAGCAGGGCGGCAGGCAGGGCGGTTTCATCGAGCAGGGTGGCGCCCGCCCCTTTGGTGCCGAAGAAGTCGGGCAGCGGCCGGCCCCTCACCCCGCGCCACCACACCAAGTCATAGAGCGCCACAGCAGCGAAGGCGCCCCATTCCAGCAGGCCCGGCAGCAGGTGTTTCAGGGCCGGGCGCCAGCGGAAGTCCTGGTTGGTGAGGCTCTGAAAATAGAGGTAGTACGCCCCGCCCAGCACCATGCCGGCCCGCCACGGCACGTAGAACATGACCGTGGAATACCCGTCGTGGCTGTCGAACCAGCCAGCGTAGCCCAGCATCCACTGGCTCACGCTCAGGGTGGGCACCAGGATGAGCAGGGCCAGCAGGGCATCGGGCGGGCTGCCGCGCCGCCAGGCCCGCACCAGCAGCCACAAGGTGGCCGCCGCGCCGGGCACCACAAAGGGCAGCAGCAACCCGCTATGAGGGCCAAAGGTGAACAACATGCGACGAAAATACAGCGCTGACCCGCAGTTGAGCCGCCTTTTTTGGTTTAGCTTTGGGGTAGACGCTTCTTTGCTGCCCGCCTGCCATGAACATCCTCCGCCACGTCAACCTCACCCGGGTTTTCTTCATCGACATCGAAACCGTGCCGGCCCACGCCACCCACGCCGAGCTGCCGAAGACCCACCAGTCGCTTTGGAAAACGTTCTGCGACAAGCGCCACGCCCGCGAGCTGGCCGAGGGCAGCAGCCACGAAGACCTGTTCCGCAACGGCGGCCTCTACGCGGAGTTCGGCAAGGTGGTGTGCATCTCGGTGGGATACTTTCGCCTGCTGAAGGACGACACCCTGGAATTCCGCACCAAGTCCTTCGCCGACGAGGACGAGTGCACCGTGCTGAGCGGCTTCAGCCAGTTTTTGCAGCGCTACGCGCCCTACGGCCCCAGCCGCTACGCCAAGCTCGAAACGGCCCGCCCCGATGGCTACTTTCTCTGCGCCCACAACGGCCGCGAGTTCGACTACGGCTTCCTGGGCCGGCGCCTGCTCATCTGCGGACAACCCATTCCGCCCATGCTCGACGTGGCCGGCCACCGGCCCTGGGACCTCCCCCACCTGCTCGACACCATGGAGCTGTGGAAATTCGGCGATAACAAAGGCCACATCACCCTAGCCCTGCTGGCGGGCGTGTTCGGTATTCCGTCGCCCAAAGACGATATCGACGGCACCGACGTGGGCCACACCTACTGGGTGAAAAAAGACCTCGCGCGCATCGTGTCATACTGCGAGAAGGACATTATTGCCACGGCCCGCGTTTTCTTGCACTACAGCGGCCAGCAGGCGCTTTGGGACGACATAACGCTTACGCCCACGCCCTGGCGCGCTGCGCCAACCATGCGCGTAGTGGCGTAGCCAGCCCGTTGGGGAGCGTAGCTTTGGGCCGGTTTTGGTGACTCGAATTACCGAAACAGGCTCTCTTTTCAGCTTCTTCCCAACCATTGATGCGCGCTCCATTATTCCTAATGGCCTTGGCTTCGGCCGCGGCTTTCTCCTTTTCCGCCCACGCCCAAACCGCGCCGGCGGCCACCGGCAATGCCTTCGTGCGCGATAGCCTGGCCCGCTACGTGCAGCGCGGCCTCAAGCTCTGGAACATCCCCGGCCTGGCCGTGGTGGTTGTAAAGGACGGGAAAGTGGTGGCCTCCGATGGCTTTGGCGTGCGAGCCGTGGGCAAGCCCGAGCCGGTGGATGCCAACACACTGTTTCTCATTGCCTCTAACTCCAAGCTGTTCACGGGCACGGCCATTTCGCAGCTGGTAGAAGAGAAAAAGCTGAAGCTCGACGACCCGGCCCGGAAGTACCTGCCCGATTTCCGGCTCTACGACTCCACCAGCACGCGCCTGCTCACGGTGCGCGACCTGCTCAGCCACCACTTCGGCACCAAAACCTTTCAGGGCGACTTTACCTTCTGGGATTCTAACCTGAACCGGGCGGAGATTTTGCAGAAAGTGCGCTTTCTGAAGCCCACCGGCCTGTTTCGGCAGCAGTACGGCTACAGCAACTACGGCTTCCTGGCGGCGGGCGAGGTCATTCCGGCGGCCACGGGCGGCACCACCTGGCAGGACTTCGTGCAGCAGCGCATCCTCACCCCGCTGGGCATGAGCAGCACCTCGCCCAGCACGGCCGGCGCCAGCCAGCGGGCCAACATTGCCCTGCCCTACACCACGGCCTTCGGCCCGCTCACGCGGGTGCCATTCGATGAGGTCGACAACTTTGGGCCGGCCGCCAGCCTGGTTTCCAACGTGAACGACCTGGGCCACTGGCTGCGCTTCCAGCTCGACAGCGGCAAGTACAACGGCCAGCGCATCATGCCCTGGGCCACGCTGCGCCGCACCCGCGAAGGCAACTCGCTGGTGGGCAGCACCAAGTCGCCTATCTACCCCAGCCACTTCCGTACCTACGGCCTGGGCGTGTACTCGGCCGACTACAACGGCCGCCAGATTTACTGGCACACCGGCGGGGCCAACGGCTTCGTGACCAACGTGTGCTTCGTGCCCGAAGAGGGCCTGGGCATTGCCGTGCTCACCAACCAAGACAACCAGAGCTTTTTCGAGGCTCTGCGCTACCAGCTGCTCGACACCTACCTGGGCATGCCCTACGTGGACCGCAGCCGCCAGCTCTACGGCTTCGCTAAAGCCGGCAACGCCGAAACCGCCAAGAACGTGGCCGACCTCGCCGCCCGCGTAGCCAAGAAGAGCAAGCCCGCCCGCCCCCTGAAAGATTACGCCGGCACCTACACGCACCCGGTATACGGCACCATTACGGTAGAACCCAGGGGCAAGCAGTTGCTCGTACGCTTCTCGCACCACCCCACCCTCACCACCACGCTCGACTACATGGACGGCGACACCTTCCGCAGCACTTTCTCGAATGCAGCGTATGGGATTTTTCCGGCACCGTTCACCGTGGAGAGCGGACAGGTGAAAGCGCTGGAAATCCGCGTGAACGACGGGCTGGAGCAGGACCCGTACGTGTTCACGAAAAACTAGCTGACAAGCTTCGCAATTCCTCAAAATGGATTTGTGTAGAAGAAGCTAGCCGTCCGCAAAGCGGGTTTGCTACTCATTTTCAAGCAAAAAGGTCTGTTGGCGGCATGCTCTCCTCCGGTTTGGTTTAGATTCGGGTATTCTTTCCATTCTCCACCATGCGCGCAACTCCTACCATTTTCACTTTTGCCTTGGCCGCCGGCCTCGCGGCGCTGACGGGCTGCTCCTGCGGCTACAATGAGCCGCCCCCACCGCAGTTCATGCTGGCGTTCAGCCCCGATACCCTCACCAGCGCGGGCGTGGGCTTCCGGCGGGTCGAGATTCGCTCGGCCTACTTAGTGCGCTATGACGATGCGAACTTGCAGACGATGCTCGATACGCTGCGCCAGCCCACGCCCGCCACGGCCAAATCAACCACTGCGCTTTTCCCGGTTTACTACATGAAGGACCAACCGGCGCAGTTTGTGGTGCCTGCCTTCGTTCGCCAGAACGTGAATGCCCGTAGCTTCCGGCTGGTGGTGCCCCTCGCCAACCGCAGCTACGACATCACCAACGTGGTGCTGGAGCAAACGGCCGGCAGCGGGCGCTGCTCCGCGCCGCGCGTGAGCCGCAAAGAAGCCACCGTGAACGGCCAACGGCGCGATGCTCTAAACCAGGTACCGCAGCTCACTAAATAAAAAAAGCCTCCTGCGAATGGCAGGAGGCTTTTTTTGAATAATTAAGTACCGACCGAGTTAATTGTCCAGCGTGGCCAAGTCAATCACGAAGCGGTATTTCACATCGCCTTTCAGCATGCGCTCATAGGCTTCGTTGATGTCTTTGATATCGATAAGCTCGATGTCGGACATGATGTTGTGCTCGGCGCAGAAGTCCAGCATTTCCTGGGTTTCGGCGATGCCGCCGATGAGCGAGCCCGCAATGCGGCGGCGCTTGCCGATGAGGTTGAAGGCGTGCACCTGTGGGGCTTCCGGCGGCACCCCCAGCAGAATCATGGTGCCATCGCGGCGTAGCAGGTTCAGGTAGGCGGCCAGGTCGAGCGGGGCCGACACGGTGTTGATGATGAAGTCGAAGTAGTTGCGCACCGATTTCAGCTGCGCGGCGTCTTTGGTTACCACAAACTTGTGGGCGCCCAGCTCTTTGGCGTCGGCTTCCTTGTTGGGCGAGGTGCTGAGCACGGTCACTTCGGCGCCCATGGCGGCGGCCAGCTTCACGGCCATGTGGCCCAGGCCGCCGAGGCCCATCACGGCCACGCGGTGGCCGGGGCCCACCTTCCACTGCCGCAGGGGCGAGTAGGTGGTGATGCCGGCGCACAGCAGCGGCGCCACGCGGGCCAGGTCGAGCTTCTCCGACACTTTGAGGGTGTACTTCTCGTCCACCACAATCTGCGAGGAATAGCCGCCGTAGGTGGGGCGGCCGGTTTCCTTCTCCACGCCGCCGTAGGTGCCCACCATGCCGGTGGTTTCGCAGTACTGCTCCAGGCCTTCCTGGCAGCTGGGGCAGGTACGGCAGGAGTCGACCATGCAGCCCACGCCGGCAATATCGCCCACTTTGAAGTTTTTCACATGGTCGCCTACCTTGGTCACGCGGCCCACGATTTCGTGGCCCGGCACCATCGGAAACACAGAGCCACCCCATTCGTCGCGCACCTGGTGCAGGTCGGAGTGGCACACGCCACAGAATTGAATGTCGATGAGTACGTCGTGCGGGCCCACGTCGCGGCGCTCAAAGTTGAAGGGTTCGAGCGGGACGCTGGCGGCCGGTGCGGCGTAAGCTTTCGTTGAAAGCATATTGGGGAATGGTTGAGTTTTGAATGTTGAGGGTTGAATGACGGGCTGAATGCAGAACGGATTCGTCTGTCATCCTGAGCGCAGCGAAGGACCTTCTCATGTCTGAACAACTCGCCTAAACTTGATAAGGTCCTTCGCTACGCTCAGGATGACAGACGGCGTGGGCAAAACGCTTCACTGCGCTCTGCATGACGATGCTTCCTAACCACCCGGCGCGTTCAAGGTTTGCGGCAGCGGCTGGCCCGCCAATTGCGTGGCCACTAACTCGCGCATGCGGCGCTGCGACTCGCGGGCAAACTTGCGCTGCAGCATGCGCCCGAACAGCTTGAAGCCGAGCCAGTAGAACGGGTTGCGAATCTGTCCGGGCTGCGACACGGCGTGGATGCGGAACTGCACCGCCCCGGTGGTCAGGTTTTTGTGAATGGTGAAGTCAATCTGGCCGCGCTCGAAGTGGCCTTCGAGGGTGCGGTAGCCGTAGCCCCACACCCGCTCGGGGCCGTTGGGCGTGGCGCGGGCGGCCTCGTCGGTTACCTCGCTCACGCGCACGCCGAAGTAGAAGTTGAAGACCAGAAAGTGCGCCCGTAGCACCATGATGCGCTTTTCGAGCGGCGTTTCGGGGTCGAAGTAGCCGGTGATAAGGTCGGGCGGCGGAAAGGCATAACGCTTCAACACCTCCTGCGCGGCCGCGAACGAACCGGCGGCCTCGGGCGGTCCGGGGGCTTCGGCGGGCAGGTCGGTGGCGTAGTCGTCGAGGCGCCAGCCGGTTTCGCTGGTGTACTCGCTCTGGCGCGCGAAGTCGTAGTTGACTTTGGCCTTGCTGTAAGACTCAATTTGGGCGCGGTACTGCTCCCAGGCGGGCGGTTTGGCCGTGGCCGGCACGGCGGCAACTTGGTTACTCATGGCGGGTGTGCTGCACGTGGCCGGCCTCGTCGTGCCGGAAGGTTTCGACCACTACGTTACCCAGGGCCTGGCCGCCACTGGCCGCCGCCACCCGCTGGCAAAATTCTACCCAGGTGGCTTCCTGCACCAGCTTGCCGCCACCGAGGGTATCGTAGGCAAAAGCCACGAGCCCGTCGCGCGAGCGGGCCAGGGAGCGGATTTCAAACCGCAGCACGCCGGGTGCCTCGTCGCGGTAGTGCGCCTCGAAGCGGATACGGCCGGCTTCGGGGTGGCCTTCGAGGGTGATAAACTCGAACGAAGTGGCGCCGACTTCGGTGACGCGCACGCAGCCGTTCCAGGGACCTAGAATTTTGATGCTGAACTCGTCGCCGGGTTTCAGGTTGTCGTCGCCGTCTTTCTTTTTGAAATCGGCCAGCAGCTCGGGCGAGAAGTGGGGCACGTCGGCCTGCACCTCGGCCATAAGCTGGGCGGGCGTGAGGCGAGGGCGGGCAACATCAATGAAATAGCGCCGCTCCAGCAGCGGGCCGGAGCCGGTGGCGGCGGGTTGCTCGGCAGTGGGTTCAGACATGGCAGGCGAAGAATCGTATGGCCCTTCATACGCCCCGCGCCGCCGCAGGATGCTACGGCCGGGCTTTTCCGATGGGAAAAACGCCTGACTGCAAACTCAACCCTCCACATTCAACCCTCACCACTTCCTTATGGCCTACTACCGCCCGCCCGGCCCCCCACCCGACCCGGTCCTTGTCAAGAGCCTCACCCAGCAGCAGCACGACATGCGCCAGCGCGTGCGCCACGAGCCGCTGGCCCATGAGCCACGCCTGATAGCAGGCTGCGATTCGTCGTTTCCCACGCCCGACACCATTTTGTCGGTGTTTGTGGTGCTGAAATTCCCTTCGCTGGAGCTGGTGGAAAAAGTGTACAACTACGGCCCCGTGGATATGCCCTACATGCCCGGTTTCCTCTCTTTCCGCGAGGCGCCCAACGTCATTCACACCTTCGCCAAGCTCCAGAACAAGCCCGATATCATCATGGTCGACGGCCACGGCATCGCGCACCCGCGCCGCATGGGCATTGCCGCCCACCTGGGCGTATTGCTCGACATGCCCACCTTCGGCGTGGCCAAGCAGAAGCTCACCGGCGCTTTTGAGGAACCCGGCATCACGCGCGGCAGCATTACGGAACTGCTCGACACGAAATCGGGCGAGGTCATTGGCGAAGTCATCCGTAGCAAGGACAAGGTGTTGCCGCTGTTCGTCAGCCCCGGCCACCGCTGCGACCAGGCCACTGCCACACGCCTCACGCTGGCCTGCCTGCGCGGCTACAAGCTGCCCGAGCCCACCCGCCTGGCCGACCATTGGGCGGAGGAGTTCAAGAAGGAAGTGCGGTAGCTCTTCGCAACAGGCCCTTAAGCAAGCAAAAAGTGATTCCCTTGATTGAAGGCCTGCTGCAACGAAGCCAACGTTTCTTGCGCATCAACCGGTAGCTTTAGCAACTTAGCTGCCGCCTGGAAAACGGCCCGTTTGCCTTCGTGCTGCGCTAGAATGCCCGCATCAACCGGTAGTTGCTGCGACTTCGACAGCTTCTGCCCTGCTTCGTTTGTGAGCAACGGATGATGGTAGAACTGGATTCGCGCGGCTTTAAAAGCGGAAGTTTCCGAGAGCTGGCTGGCCAGCCACAGCTGCGCGGCGGTACTGGGCTGCAAATCGAGCCCGCGCACGATGAGCGTGGTGCCGAGGCGCAAGTCATCCACCACCGACGCCACTTGATAAGCGGCCACGCCATCCTTTTTGCGAATCACAAAGTCCGGCATCAGTGCGCCGAGCGGCACGGCGGTTTCACCCTGCCAGGCATCCTCAAACCGGATTTCCGTGCCAGCCGGCACGTGCGCCCGCCATGCTGCGCCGGGCGTTTCGAGCGGCACGGCCGCCTCGGGGCCGCCGGTGCGGGTGCGCTGGCTGGCGTGCACCAAGCTGGGCTGCTGCGCCAGCCGACGCAGCACGCGGTTGTATTCGGGCAGACGCAGCAGCTGCGAATGACGACGCAGGAAGTCGTCGGGACCGGTGGGGCCGTGGTCGTAGTCGAGGCCCAGCCAGTCGATGACGCGAAAGATATTATCGAGGTAAGCGGGGCGGAGGCGGGCGCGGTCCAGGTCGTCGATGCGCAGGTGCAACGTGCCGCCGGCCTGGCGCGTGAGCAGCCAGGTGAGCACAAAGTTTACGGCGTTGCCGAGGTGCAGAAAGCCGCTGGGGGTGGGTGCCAGACGCGAAATGACGGGGGACGGAGCAGGCATCGTTGTTCGGTTTAGCTCAGCAGCAGCTCCATTTGCACGTCGGCCCGGGCGTAGGGCGACGGATTGGGCTCAGCCAAGTCCTGAAATCCCAGCTTGCGGTACAGCGCCAGCGCCGGTTTCAAGATGGCGTTGCTTTCCAGGTACACGCGGGTACCGCTGAGGTCGCGCACCCGCTGCACGGCCGCCTGGCCCAGCAGGAAGCCAATCTGCTGGCCCTGCGCGGCGGGCGACACGGCCATTTTGGCCAGTTCGTAGCTGTGGCCGTCCTCCATCTTAATCAAGGCACAGGTGCCCACTACCTGGCCGTTTAACTCGGCCAGCAAAATGCAGCCACCCGGCTCCAGGATGTATTCTTCGGGATGGTCGAGCGCCTTCAGGTCGGCGGGCTCCAGCTTGAAGTAGCGCGAAATCCACTCCTCGTTGAGCTGTCGGAAAACGGGCTGGTCGCCGGGCCGGAAGTCGCGCAGTTGCACCGGCGCGGCCGTGCGCTGGTGGCGGGCGTCGGCTACGCGCTGGCGCAGGCTCTGCTGCTGCAGCTGCAGTTCGAAGCGGTCCAGCGCCTGCCAAAGGTTTACTTCGGCCGCGTCCAGCAAAGCCTGCATGCTACGGCGCACATCGTCGGTTTGGGCGCGCAGCTGCGGCAGCACTTCATGGCCCAGGGGCGTCAGGGCCAGCAGGCGGCGGCGTTGGTCCTGGCGGTCGGGCGTCATGGCCAGCAAGCCATTGCCTACCAGCTCCTTCACAATCTGGCTCACTGAGGCATGCGTGTGCCCAATCTGCTCCGCAATTTCATTACTGGAAATGCCGGGCCGATGCGCAATCAAATAGAACACGGGGTACCAGCGCGGCTGAAAGCTCAAGCCGTAATCGGCGTAGATACTGGTGGCTTCACCCGTAAGGTATTCGCTCAACCGCCGCAAGCGGCTGCCTAACGCCACCGGCCCGAGCTGCTGTAAAAAATCCATAGTAATTTTATGTAAGTACTTACACAAAATTACTACCTGTTTCCATATCCGCAACTACAGCCCTCGAATTACCAGATTACAAGGCCCAGGCGGCTTGCTGCAGCACCACGCGGTAGCCGTCGGGGTCTTCAAACGTGCGACCCTGCTGGTCCCAGTAGGGGTTGTAGGATGGTACCGGCATGAACCCGGTGGCCTCCATGCGCTGCACAGCGGCCTGCCACTCCACTGCATCGGGCAGATAGAAAACCAGCAGATTATCAGCTGTTGGCGCGCGGCCCACTACGTGGCCGGGCTGGTGCGTGAACTCCAAATGATATGGCGCCTGCGGGTGGCCCAGCATGGCGCCATCGAAGCCGTTGTGCGCGGCGAAAGATGTGAGTTTCTGCAGGCCCAGGCCGTCGCAATAGAAGCGCAGCAGAGCGGGTAAATTATCGGTGGGCCGGGCCACGCGCAGGACGGGATGGTTCATATTCTTAAAAGTCGCCGCTGATTGAATCATTCTATACATTTAAACTGGCAGCTGGTCAGCAAGTCTAGGTAAATATTCGATGGTAAAGACCTTTGCACCGATGAAAAAACTAATACTCGCTGGTTGCTGCCTGTTCGGTTTGCTTGCAATTGATAATCCGGTTCAGGCCCAAACTCCAGTACTGTACTTTCCGCCCCTCAGCGGCAGCACCTGGGCCAGCACCACGCCCGCCAGCCTGGGCTGGTGTCAGCCGCAACTCGATTCGCTGCTGGCGTTTGCCGGGCGCAAGGGCAGCAAGTCGCTGCTCATCCTGAAGGACGGCCGCCTGGTGGTGGAGCAGTACTACGGCACCTACACCGCCGATTCGGCCTGGTACTGGGCCTCAGCGGGCAAGTCGCTCACGGCCACATTGGTGGGCCTGGCCCAGCAAGACGGGGTTCTCAGCCTCGGCGACAGCACCTCGCGCTACCTGGGACGCTGGACCAGCGCCACCCGCGCCCAGCAGCGCCTGATTACCATCCGGCACCAGCTCACGATGACCAGTGGGCTCGACGACACCCCGCCCGCGCCCTGCGACAACGAAAGCACCACGCCCGGCTGCCTGCTCTACCTGGCCCCGCCGGCCACGCGCTGGGCCTACCACACCGGCGCCTACCGCACCCTGCAGGACGTGCTGACGCAGGCCAACGGCGCCACCAGCATGACACAATACACCAACCAGCGCCTTGGCAACCGCATTGGCATGACGGGCGTGTGGGTGAACGACGTTTTTTACAGCAAAGCGCGCAGCATGGCCCGCTTTGGCCTATTCATCCTGGCCCGCGGCGCCTGGAACGGCACCCAGATAATGACCGATGCCGCCTACTTCCAGGCCATGACCACGCCCAGCCAGGCGCTGAACCGTAGCTACGGCTACCTCTGGTGGCTCAATGGCCAGGCCAGCTACAAGCTACCCGGTTCGCAGCTGACTTTTTCCGGCCCTTTCACGCCGGCTGCGCCTGCCGACATGATTGCCGCCCTCGGCAAAAACGACCAGAAGATTTTCGTGGTGCCCAGCCTGGGCCTGGTAGTGGTGCGCCAGGGCCAGTCGGCGGGGCCGCGCACGCTGGCCGTTTCGTCGTTCGACAACGAGCTCTGGAAAAAAATAATGGCCGTATTCTGCCGTCCCACGGCTGCGGCGCCGGCTTCCGAAGCCGCTGGCTACGGCGCCTTCCCCAACCCCGCCGCCGAAACGCTCACCCTGCGCCAGCCCGCCTTAGCCGCTGCCAGCGTGCGCCTGCTCGATGCGTTGGGCCGCGTGGTGCGTCAGCAGCCGGCAGCCGGGATGGAGACTTCTGTTTCGGTAGTGACCTTGGCGCCGGGGCTTTACACGGCGCAGTGGCTTGATGCCGGCGGGCGCGTGCTGGCCAGCCGCCGGGTGGCCCGCTAGATGTCGAGCCAGAGGCGCCGGTTTGCGCCTGCAAAACTGGTGTGCGCCACTTTCGCAAGGGCCGCCCCGTTTAGCACGGCAATAGACGAATCGGCCCGTTGCAACTTTAACTCAGGGCGCAACCCGACGCTGCCGGCATTGCCCAATCCGACCCTGGCTTGACGGCGGTTGTTGAGTTCCGGCCGAAAGGCTTGTTTGCCCCACCGGTTGTAAACGCCCAGCCAAACGGTGGCGTGCGCGGGCACCGTGAATTTTATAGTAGCGCCACCGCCACTGCTCACCGCCAACGAATCATGCATTCGGTCAACATTTTTCAACGTGGGCCGCACCAACGTAGGCGCGTATAGCAAGGTGTTGCGGTACCCCCGGCGATACTGCCCCGGTGCGCGAAACACCCCGCCTACGGTTTCCCCGGGCCCGGTTAGCCACACCACGACCGGTCTGGCTTCGGTGTTGCGCAGAAATACGCACGTGTAGGGAGCCGGCTGGCAACTGCCCAACGGCAGCAGCAAGCAGCTGCCGCCCCACCGCAGCAATCGGCACTGGATTTTGCTCATGTGACCCAATTACGCGACATTTCCGCATCGCCCAAACGGTAATGGCCACGCGCCTGCCCCCCTGCCCGTGGGCAGAAGTTCCAAAAATACAGTGCAGCCTTGCGGGTCAATGCGTAAGTTTGCGCTCAATTTGCGGGCCGGTTTCCCGGTGCCGCTGCTGCCCTTCTGCTATTGCCGATGCTGACTGCTGTTCTGCTTTTCCTCCCGTTGGCCGCCGCGCTGCTGCTGCTGCTCACCAAGGGAGCCACCGCCCGAGCCCTCGCGCTGGGTGCCTCACTCATCGAATTTGGCCTCGCGGTGTACACCGCTTTCGCCTTCAAAAGCAGCGGTGCCGCCGCCTTCGACCTCAACTATAGCTGGATTCCTTCGGCCGGCATCAACTTCCACCTCGGCCTCGACGGCCTGAGCCTGCTGCTGGTGCTGCTCACCACCTTCCTGGTCCCGCTCATCCTGCTGAGCGCCTTCAAGCGCAACTTCGACAACCCGACGGCCTTCTACGCCCTCGTGCTGTTCATGCAAACCGGCCTGCTGGGCGTGTTCACCTCGCTCGATGCCTTCCTGTTCTACTTCTTCTGGGAAGTGGCCCTGATTCCGATTTACTTCCTGGCCGGTGCCTGGGGCGGCGAGCGCCGTGTGGCCATCACCCTCAAGTTTTTCCTCTATACCGTAGTGGGTTCGCTGCTGATGCTGGCCGGCTTCGTGTACCTCTACCTGCAAACCGGCCCCGCCGCCGGCTCGCTGGCCGCGCACTCCTCGGAGCTGTCAGCCTTCTACAATCTGAAGCTGAGTGCCGCCGAGCAGTCGTGGCTGTTCTGGCTGATTTTCGCAGCCTTCGCCGTGAAGATGCCCATCTTCCCCTTCCACACCTGGCAGCCCGACACCTACACCGACGCCCCCGCCCCCGCCACTATGCTGCTCTCGGGCATCATGCTGAAAATGGGCATCTACGGCACCATGCGCTGGCTGCTGCCGGTGGTGCCGCTGGGCGTGAGCCAGTGGCAGAAGCCGGTTATCATCCTCTCCGTCATTGGCATCATCTACGGCGCCATCATCGCCATTCGCCAGCGCGACGTGAAGCGCCTCATCGCCTACTCCTCGCTGAGCCACGTGGGCCTGATGGCCGCCGGCGTGTTTTCGCTCACCGCCACCGGCCTGCAGGGCACCGTGGTGCAGATGCTGGCCCACGGCGTGAACGTGGTGGGCATGTTCTTCATTGCTGACGCCATTGAGCGCCGCACCGGCACCCGCTACATCCCCGACCTGGGCGGCCTCACCCGCCGCACGCCGGTGCTGTCGGTGTGCTTCCTGGTGATGCTGCTGAGCACAGTGGCTCTGCCGCTCACCGGCGGTTTCGTGGGCGAGTTCCTGCTGCTGGCCGGCGTGTACCAGTACAACGCCTGGGTGGGCGCCGTGGCCGGCCTCACCATCATTTTCTCGGCCGTGTACCTGCTGCGCATGTTCCAGCGCGTGATGCTCGGTCCCGATTCCGCCTACTCCGAAACCATCACCGACCTCACCGGCGGCGAGCTGCTGGTGCTGGTACCCCTCATCGCGCTGGTGTTCTGGATTGGTTTGTTTCCCAATTCCTTCCTGCACCTGTCGGACCCGGCCGTGACGAACATCCTCACGCTGGCCGGGCGGTAATTTTTACCAGAAGGCGGCCGCCAACGGCTGTCATCCTGAGCGCAGCGAAGGACCCCATCAAGCTCGCGCAAATTTGAAGTAGTTATCCAACGAAGCGGCCGTGCTAAGGTCCTTCGCTCCGCTCAGGATGACAGTTACCAAGCCTGTCCTTCTGCCTTAAGCAAGCCCATGACCTCCATCATTCTCCTCTCCGTCTTCGGCATCGTCAACCTGTTCCTGGGCTTTCTGCGCTCGAACAAGGTGCTGCTGCCCGGCGCCATGCTGCTGCTGCTGGCCGTGTTCGGGGCCAACTACGCCGACTGGAACAGCGAGCCCGCGTCGTATTTCAACCACATGCTGGTGGTCGACCACTACACGGTGGCCTTCACCGGCATCGTGCTGCTCACGGCCATTGTGCTGCTGCCCTTCTCGCGCAGCTACGTGACCTCGGGCGAGCCCAACTTGGCCGAATACTACGCGCTGCTGCTCTTCTCGCTGGTAGGCGCCATTATGATGGTGGGCTACGACCACCTGCTGATGCTGTTTGTGGGCATTGAGATTCTGAGCATCAGCATGTATGTGCTGGCCGGCAGCAGCAAGCGCGACTCGCGCTCCAACGAAGCCGCCCTCAAATACTTCCTGATGGGCGCCTTTGCCACGGGCATCCTGCTCTTCGGCGTGGCACTGCTCTACGGCGCTACGGGCACCTTTGCCCTCTCGCAACTGGCCGCTGCCGTGGCCGCCCCGACCAATGCCTCCCTGCAGCCCATGCTCTACATCGGCATCCTGCTGATGATTATCGGCATCGGCTTCAAGGTGTCGGCCGCGCCGTTCCACTTCTGGACGCCCGACGTGTACGAAGGCACGCCTACTTTCTTCACCGCCTTCATGAGCACGGTGGTGAAGACGGCTGGTTTTGCCGCCTTCCTCAAGCTGCTGGCCGTGGCCCTGCCGGCCGCCCAGGGCTTCTGGATGCCCACCATCCAAGCCATGTGCGCCCTCACGCTGCTGCTCGGCAACGTGGGCGCGGCCGTTCAAACCAGCCCCAAGCGCATGTTGGCATATTCCAGCGTGAGCCACGCCGGATACCTGCTCATTGGCCTCGTGGCCAGCAAAGGCATCATCCTGGGCACCAACGGCACCACGAGCGAAGCGGCCAGCGCCATTTTCTTCTACTCCCTGGCTTACTCCATCGCCACGGTGGCAGCCTTCGGCGTGTTGAAACTGGTTAACGACCACCGCCAGAACGACTCCTACGCCGGCCTCAACGGCTTGGGCCGTACCAACCCGCTGCTGGCTTTTGTGATGACGGTGGCTATGCTCTCGCTGGCGGGCATTCCGCTCACGGGCGGCTTCTTTGGTAAGTTTTTCCTGCTGGCAGCGGCCGTGGGCCAGGGCTACATCGGCCTCGTAGTGTTTGCCGTTATTATGAGCATGGTAGGCTTGTACTACTACCTGCGCCCGCTCATTGCCATGTACCTGCGCCCGGCTGATGACAACGCCACGCCCGTACCGGTAGACGGCATCCAGTCGGCCACGCTGGTGGTGCTGGCGCTTCTCACCATTGTGCTGGGCATTGCGCCTAGCTTCATGAGTGGGCTTTTGTAATTGGTTTTGAAGTATCGAATAATGAGAAGGCAGCCCAGTGGGTTGCCTTCTTTGTTTATTTGGCCATGATAAACCGCTTTCATCGGCGCCTCTGGCTGCTCTGCGTCCTTGGTTTCTTCAGTAGCTGCGCCGCGCAGCCGCCGCGCGAAACCGGCAGCTTCCGCCCTACCGACCTGGTGGAGCTGACCCAGCTCGACCCCACCATCCGATTAGACATCCGCTACGCTACGGCGCAGAATTTCATGGGCCGGGTGCTGTATCCGCAGGCGCGGGCGTTTCTGCAGCGGCCGGCGGCCGAGGCGCTGGCGCAGGTGAATGCGGAACTGAAGCCGCAGGGGTACTGCCTATTAGTGTTCGACGGCTACCGGCCCTGGCGCATCACCAAGCAGATGTGGGACCACACCCCGGCCGATAAAAAGGAATTCGTAGCCGACCCACGCAAGGGCTCGCGCCATAACCGCGGCTGCGCCGTGGACCTGAGCCTTTGGGACATTGCTGCCAACCATGAAGTGCCCATGCCCGGTGAATACGACGAGATGAGCCCCCGCTCCTACGCCGCCTACGCGGGCGGGACCCCGGCCCAACGCGCCGCCCGCGACCTGCTACGCGCCCGCATGGAAGCCCACGGCTTCACAGTGCTGCCGGCCGAGTGGTGGCATTTCGATTTCAAAGACTGGAAGGCGTACCCGATTCAGGACGTACCGTTTGAGAAGCTGTAGAACTAACTGGGCTTGGCTAATATGCACGATATGAGAAGCGTCACAGTAGTTGGGAAAGCCTCTGCATCAGTACTAAGGCACTTGCCACATTTCGTGTCCGCAATAAAAGGCGAGCAAGACATTAGCATTGTCTTCGTCATGCGTCCAGAGCATGATTTTCCAATTGGTACAACTTTCTGCATTTGTCAAGGAACGACGACAAACATTGTTGAACTAACCGCAGCAACCCAGCAATTTGATAAACCAATGGATGCGATTCCTCATGGCTGGAAAACTATTTGTGCTTTTAGGCTACTAGGAAGCGGTGTTTCTATTCTGGCGGGTTTGCCGTTTGCGAATGATTGGTATGGTAATGAAACCGCTCTGGTATTAGAAGAAATCACTGCTCCGGGAGCATCTGCTTAGAAAGCAAAGCGCCCCCGCAACACAGGTTGCGGGGGCGCTTTGCTTTCTAAGCAGCTCTACTAATCACGGATTCGTCGACCACATACCGGCTTCTTTGATGAAGATGCGGCGATTCAGTTTGAGCTGCGACACGATAAACTCGGCCAGGTCTTCGGGCTGCATCACCTTATCGGGGTTGCCATCGGTCAGGTTATTGTTCAAGGCCAAGGGCGTGGCCACGGTGCTCGGCGTGAGGGCCGACACGCGGATGTTGTGCTTACGCACCTCCTGCATAAGGGCTTCGGTGAGGCCCATCACGGCGAATTTGGAGGCGCTGTAGGCGCTGCTGCCGGCGGCGGCACGCAAGCCCGAGGTGGAGGAAATGTTGATAATGTCGCCGGTCTGGCGCTGTATCATGTCGGGCAGCACCGCGCGCGTCACGTAGTAAGTGCCGAACACGTTGACCTGCACGATGTGCTCCCACTGATCGGGCTCCATCTCCAGAAACTTGGCGAAGCTGCCGATGCCGGCGTTGTTAATGAGGATGTCGATGGGGCCCAGTTCCTGGTGAATTTTGGCCACGGCCACGTTCACAGCGGTACGGTCGGCCACGTCGGCCACGGCGGTGGCCACGCTGCCACCGGCAGCAATGATTTCGGCGGCTACTTCTTGCAGGTCGCTATCGGTGCGGGCCAGCAGGCCCACTTGCACGCCTTCGGCAGCCAGGGCGAGGGCCACGGCGCGGCCAATGCCTTTGCCGGCGCCCGTGACGAGGGCAATTTTTCCTTGCAGGGATTCCATAATTTGATTGCTCGGTTTCGGATGTTGAGGAAATAAAACTGAGCTAGCTTAGAAAGGTTGCCTAATACTCGTCATCCTGAACGCAGCGAAGGACCTTCTCACGTTAGAACGAGTTGTTCCGACGTGAGAAGGTCCTTCGCTGCGTTCAGGATGACAGACGATTATTCTGACCTACAGCTAGTGCAGTTTCTTGGTGAAGTCGCCGTACATCACCCAGTCTTCCCAGCGGTGGCGGTAGCCGGCCACTTTGCCGCGCAGGTATTTCTCAATCATCAGGCCGGCGGCGGGGGCGGCGCTGGTGCCCCCGAAACCGCTGTTTTCGATGAACACGGCGATGGCAATTTTCGGGTCGTTTACCGGGGCGAAGGCGGCGAAGGTGGCGTGGTCGAAACCGTGGGGGTTTTGCACGGTGCCGGTTTTGCCGGCCACCGAAATACCCAGCTCGGCCAGCGAAGCCAGGTTGCCGGTGCCGCCGTTGCCGTCCACTACCATCTGCATGCCGGGGATGATGTACTTGAACAGCGCAGTATCGACGGCCGTGTAATGCTTCTGGCGGAACTGCGGCAGCGGGCCGCTGTTGCCCACGCTGCGCACGAAGTGGGGCGTGTAGTACCAGCCGCGGTTGGCAATGGTAGCCAGTACGTTGGCCATCTGCACGCCGGTGATGCCGATTTCGCCCTGCCCGATGCTGAGCGAGTACACGTTGCGGTAGCTCCAGCGGTGCTGCTTGTTGCGCTTTTTATCGAAGAACTTCTTGTCGTAGAACTCCGGCGAGGGAATCAGGCCGCGTTTTTCTTGCAGCATGTCCACGCCCAGCTTTTCGCCCAGGCCAAAGGTTTTCACCATCTTCTGCCACTGGCCCAGGCCGATGTGCGTGTCGTCGTACTTGTTGTTGGCCTGCCCGCGCAGCACCGCCGCCTGCATCACCTGATAGAAATAGGGGTTGCAGCTGTTTTTGATAGCAATGCTCACGTTGGACGGCCGCTCGTGGCGGTGGGTGCAGCGCACCAGCTTCTGGTTGCACTCGAAGCCGGTGCCGGGCTGCACCACGCCCAACTGCAAGGCCACCAACTCGTTCACGAGCTTAAACACCGAGCCGGGCGGGTAGGTGGCCATCAGCGGGCGGTCGAACAGCGGGCGGTCGGGGTTGTTGAGCAGGGCCATGTAGCGGTTGCCCGAGCCCTTGCCCGTCAGCAGCTTGGGGTCGTAGTGCGGGGCCGACACGAAGGCCAGAATCTCGCCCGTCTTGGGCTCGATGGCCACGATGGAGCCGCGCCGGCCCGCCAGCAGCTGCTCACCGTAGGCCTGTAGCTCGGCGTCGATGCTCAAATGCAAATCGCGCCCGGCCACCGAAAGAGTGTCGAACTCGCCGTCGCGGAACTTGCCTTTCTCGACGCCGCGCACGTTTACCATCTTGTACTGCACCCCGCGCCGGCCCATCAGGATGGGCTCGTAGTACGACTCCAGGCCCGAAATACCAATATTCTCACCCGGCTGGTACTTGGCGTATTTCGGTTTTTCGAGCAGCGCTGGCGTAATGGAGCCCACGTAACCCAAGGCGTGGGCCAGGTTGGAGGTGCGGTAGGCCCGCGCCATGCGTGCCTGAATGCGGAAGCCCGGAAAATCCATCAAATTATCCTGAATGACAGCCAGGTCGGGCGTCGACAGGTTCTGCACAATGGGCGAGGGCTTGTTGCGCGAATATTTCTTAGCCGCCAGCAAGCTGCTGCGCAGGTCCTCTATCGGAATCTGCAGCAGCTGGCAGAAGCGGGCCGAATCGAGCTGCTTCACTTCGCGGGGCACCACCATGAGGTCGTACACCGGCTCGTTTTGCACCAGCAGGTGGTCTTTGCGGTCGTAAATCAGGCCACGGTAGGGTATCTGCACCAGCCGTTGCAGCGTGTTTTTGTCGGCCGCCAGCTTGTAGGTACCGTCCATCACCTGCATGAAAAACAAGCGGGTGAGGAAGACGAGTACCACCACCAGGAAGATGCCCTGCACGACGTATTTACGGCCTTCTAAGTATTGCATAATTCACTCTTCTCTGTCATGCTGAGCGCAGCGAAGGACCTTATCACCGAAGAACATTATTCGTTCGCACGTGATAAGGTCCTTCGCTGCGCTCAGCATGACAGGATTTAAATAACCCTAACTCCGCCCCCTTCGCACCGGGAAAAACAAGAGCTGCACAATCAACAACGCCAACCCGGTAAAGAGTGCGCTCACCAGTATTTTTCCCAGCGTGAGGCCGATGTGGCGGAAGCTGCCCAGCTCCAGAATGAAGAAAGCGGCGTGGTGCAGCAGCACCAGCAGCGTGAGGTACACGCTAAACCACTGCCAGCCCATCTGGTGCACGTTCACGGTGTCGGCCGAGTCGTAGCCGTCGCGCGGGGTGAGCAGGCGCAGCACCCACGGCCGCAGGAAGCCCAGCAGCACGGCCGCCGCCGCGTGCAGCCCGCCCGTGTCGTAGAAAATGTCCATCGTCAGCCCCATGGCAAAGCTCAGCAGCAGCTGCACCACGATGGGCGTGCGCAAAGGCAAAAACAGCAAGAAGCCTAGGTAGAAAAAGCACCAGCCCAACTCGAACAGCACCAACCGGCTGATGAGCATCACGTGCAGGCCTGCGTACACGGCAAACCGCAGAATTTGAACCAATATGAACCGCAGGCCACTCATTTGCGCTTCCCTCCTTCCGGCAGCATGCCCGCGCGCGCTTCCACGGTGTCGCGCTCGGCCTTGGGCCGGCTCGTCACCACGTACACGTAGGTCAGGTTGGAGAAATTGACGCCCAGCCGCACCCGAATGGTCCAGAAGTTCTTGTCCGGCTCCTTCACGAACGACTCGATAGTGCCGATGAAAATGCCTTCCGGGAACACCGCGTTGTAGCCCGACGTCACCACCGTGTCGCCCTTCACCAGTTTAGTTTCGCGCAGCACGTTGTCGAGCACGGCGTGGGTGGGGTCGTCGCCCAGCCACTTGATGGTGCCGAAGGTGCCGTCGCGCTTGATTTTGGAGGCAATGGTGGTTTTGGAGTGCAGCAGACTGGCCACGGTGGCATAATGCTCCGTCACGGCCTGCACGCGGCCGGCCACGCCGCCCGCCGCCACCACGCCCAGGCCGCGCTGCACGCCGTTGGCAGTGCCCACGTTCAGGGTGAAAAAGTTATCCACGTTGCTGAGGCGGTTGTTAATAACCCGCGCCGGAATCAGGGGATAACTCGGGTCGCGGGCGGCCAGGCGCTGCAGGCCCAGCAGCAAGGTATCGGGCCGGGTCGCGGGGCGCTGGTAGCGCACGCGCTGCAGCGAATCGGTACGGGCCGGGGGCACAGCCACCGAGTCGGCCTCGCGCCGCACCGTGTCGGGTGGGTAGAGCTGCTGGCGCAGGACGGCATTTTCAGCCACCAGCTGCTTGTTCAATTCGGCCAAGTGGAAATAGTCGGTTATCTGGGTGCGGCGCTCCAGCACCACGCCCGCATAGGCATTGGCCGAATTGAAAAATGCCGCCCGCTGGTACGAATTATTGGTAACGAATAAATAAATGCTAATTATTTCCAGCAAGCCAAATACCAACGCCCCGCGAAAGCGAAATAGGAAAAGAAATAAATTCCGCACGGGTGGTAATTAATTATTTAGAAAAGCAACTGCTAAAAGAACGTCATGCTGAGCGCAGCCGAAGCATCTCGCGGGCACCGATTGTCATGCTGACGAAGGAAACATCTTATCAACGTCGAATTAGTAGTTCTAACTCGATAAGATGTTTCGCTGCGCTCAACATGACAAGCGGCGCGGTAGAGATGCATCGGCTGCGCTCAGCATGACGGGCTGGCATTTTTGGGCTAAGACTACGTCAGCAGCACGCCGCGGAAGGCCTGAATGTCCTTGATGGCCTTGCCGGTGCCGCGCACCACGGCGCGGAGCGGGTCTTCGGCAATGTGGATGGGCAGCTTGGTTTTGGCCGCGAGGCGCTTATCGAGTCCGCGCAGCAAGGCGCCGCCGCCAGTGAGGTGAATGCCGTTTTCGTAAATATCGGCCGACAGTTCGGGCGGCGAAATTTCGAGGGCTTTCAATACAGCTTCCTCGATTTTAGCCACCGATTTATCGAGGGCAATGGCAATTTCCGAGAACGTGACCTTGATAACTTTCGGAATACCAGTCATCAGGTCGCGGCCGCGTACTTCGTGGTCGGCAGGCGGCGAGTCGAGTTCGGTGAGGGCGGCGCCCACTTCAATCTTGATGCGCTCGGCCGAGCGCTCGCCGATGAGCAGGTTGTGCTGCCGGCGCATGTAGTCGAGAATGTCCTGGTTGAAGACGTCGCCAGCGGTTTTTATCGACTGGTCGCACACGATGCCCGACAGCGCGATAACCGCAATTTCGGTGGTGCCGCCGCCAATGTCGATAATCATCGAGCCCACGGGCTGCTCCACGTCGATGCCGATGCCGATGGCGGCAGCCATGGGCTCCTGAATCATCCACACTTCCTTGGCCCCGGCGTGCTCGGCCGAGTCGCGTACGGCGCGCTTCTCCACTTCCGTGATGCCTGAGGGGATGCAGATGACCATGCGGTGCGAGGGCTGAAACAGCCGCGTGCGCGTGTCAATCATCTTAATCATGCCCTTAATCATTTCCTCGGCGGCGTGGAAATCGGCAATCACGCCATCCTTCAGCGGGCGGATGGTGCGGATGTTGTCGTGCGTTTTTTCGTGCATCTGCTGGGCCTGGCGGCCCACGGCGATGACTTTATTAGTGGTGCGGTCTTTGGCGATGATGCTCGGCTCGTCCACCACGATTTTGTCGTTGTGAATGATGAGCGTATTGGCCGTGCCCAGGTCAATGGCGATGTCGCTGGTCAGGAAATTGAAGAAACCCATTGATTAATATGCAATAAGGCGAAGCACCGGCGGGGGCCGAAGCAAAATAATGGGCAAAGGTACGGAAGGTTTGGGCCGGGTTGGTGAACGGGATTATGGGATTCTGCTAAGGAATGTATCGGGGTCGCTGAACGGTTTCCGTCTGTCATTGCGAGTGGAACGCAGCGGAACGCGGCAATCCGTCCTCTATTGCGGCCAGCCCTAAATTGTGATAAAGTCTCCTTCTTTTGTTTTAAAGCAAAAGCCCCGGCGCTCTCGCAGAGCCGGGGCTTTGTCACATTATTAAGTTGGTCGCTGAGAGCAGGACGGATTGCCACGGCCTACGGCCTCGCAATGACAGACGGCTACTCTTAGTGCTTGAAGTGGCGCACGCCCGTGAGGACCATGGCCATGCCCAGGTCGTCGGCGGCTTTAATGCTGTCGGCGTCTTTAATGGAGCCACCGGGCTGCACCACGGCGCGGATGCCAGCCGCGCCGGCAATTTCCACGCAATCGGGGAAGGGGAAGAAGGCATCGGAGGCCATCACGGCCCCTTTCAAGTCAAAACCGAAGCTGCCGGCCTTCTCAATGGCCTGGCGCAGGGCGTCCACGCGCGAGGTCTGGCCTACGCCCGAGGCCAGCAACTGGCCGGCGCGGGCCAGCACAATGGTGTTGCTCTTGGTGTGCTTACAAATTTTGGCGGCGAACACCAGCGCTTCCGTTTCCTCGGCCGTAGGGGCCGACTGCGTGACGGTGCGGAAATCGGCGGCCGTCTCGGTCTGCCGGTCGGCGTCCTGCTCAATGATGCCGTTGAGCAGGGTTTTGATTTGCTTCTTCGGGAATTCCACCGGCTTCTGGCGCAGCAGGATGCGGTTTTTCTTGCTTTGCAGCACGGGCAGCGCCTCAGCGGCAAAGCCAGGTGCAATCAGCACCTCGAAGAACAGTTTGTTCAGCTCCTCGGCGGTGGCCGCGTCCACTTCCTTGTTCACGATGATGACGCCCCCGAAAGCCGAAGTCGGGTCGCAGCTCAGCGCATTCACGTAAGCCTCGCGCAAGCTGGCGGCCTGAGCCACGCCGCAAGCGTTGGTGTGCTTGAGGATGGCGCAGGCCGGTGCGCCGTCGCTGAATTCGGCCATGAGTGCCACAGCAGCGTCTACATCTACTAGGTTGTTGTAGCTAAGCTGCTTGCCGTGCAGCTGGTCGAATAGCGCCGACAAGTCGCCGTAGAAGGTGCCGGCTTGATGGGGGTTCTCGCCGTAGCGCAGGGGCGTGGCGGGCTGGGCGCTCAGGCGCAGGGCGGCACCGGCCACGGCGGTGTCCTGGCTCACGTACTTGAAAATCTCGGTATCGTAGTGCGAGGTGGTGGCGAAGGCGGCGGCGGCGTAGTGGCGGCGGTCTTCGAGGTCGGTGGCGCCGTTTTTCTGCGTCAGCAGCTCGGTCACGGCCTCGTACTGCTCGCGGCTGCTGATTACCAGCACATCGCGGAAGTTTTTGGCGGCGGCGCGCAGCAGCGAGATGCCGCCGATGTCAATTTTTTCAATAACCTCCTGCTCGGCGGCGCCGCTGGCCACGGTTTCCTCGAAGGGATATAGGTCGACCACCACCAGGTCGATGGGCGGAATGCCGTGCTGCTCGGCTTGGGCCAGGTCGCCATCTTCGTGGCGGCGGTACAGGATGCCCCCGAACACCTTGGGGTGTAGTGTTTTCACCCGCCCGCCGAATACCTCCGGGAAACCCGTCAGGTCTTCAACGGCGGTTACTTCGGCGCCTTCTTCCTCCAGAAATTTCTGGGTGCCGCCCGTTGAATACAGCTGCACGCCGTGCTGCCGCAGCACCTGCACCAAAGGCGCCAGCCGGTCTTTGTGGTACACAGAAAGCAGAGCGGCGCGAATGGGGCGAGACGACATAAACGAATTGTTTTTGCAGGGAAAGAGCGTAGCACTATTGCCAGCGCAAAGGTACTGCGGGCGTACGCCGCGCTCCCGGTCCCAATGTTACCGAATTGTTATCCACTCGCAGCCCGGCCGTAACTCAGGGGCAGGCTGAACAATAGGAGGTTTTTTACGGTATAGCTTATTCCTTCCTCTCCCTATCCGTAAGTGTATGTCAGCCGTTTTTATACCTGGGCCTAGCGCCGAGCCGGACACCGCCGCTATCGAAACGGGTTCCTCGGCTCCCACGGCAGCCTTTTCCTCCCGACTGGCGACACCCGCACAGGCCGAAACTGCCGCGGCTCAAATAGCGCCCCGGCTATTTGCGCAAGCTGGCGCCACCGACGAGGTAGGCGCATTTCCGGTTCAGGAATTTGCCTGGCTGCAGGCGGCGGGACTGCTCACGGCTGCGCTTCCCGCCACCCTGGGCGGCGCCGGGCTGCACGCCCCGGCGGCTACGCTGCCGCTGCTGCACACGTTGCAGCACATTGGGCGCGGCAATCTGGCCGTGGGCCGCATCTACGAAGGCCACCTCAATGCACTACTGCTCATTCAGCAGCTGGGCACGGCCGCGCAGGTGGCGCGCTACGCCGCTGATGCCCGCGCCGGAAAGCTGTTCGGGGTGTGGAATACCGAAATTCCGGCCGATGGGGTGCGGCTGGAGGCCCTGCCCAACGGCCGCTACCGCCTGCGCGGGGCCAAGACATTTGCTTCGGGCGCGGGGCACCTGGCGCGGCCGCTCATCACCGGCGCGCTGCCTGGCGGGCAGGGTTGGCAGCTGTTTGTGCTGCCGGCCGACAGCCAGCCGCCGACGCTGGACCGCTCCTTCTGGCGGCCGCTGGGAATGCGGGCCACGGCCAGCTTCCGGGCCGATTTGACTGGGCTGGAAATCGGGCCCGAAGACCTTACCGGGCCGCCCGATGCCTACTACCGGCAGCCGGGCTTTAGTGGCGGGGCCATTCGGTTTGCGGCGGTGCAACTGGGCGGGGCCGAAGCGGTATTTGAGGAAACCCGTCGCTTCCTGCAGGGCCTGGGCCGCATCGACGACCCCTACCAGCGGCAGCGTTTGGGCGAAATGAGCATTGCCCTGGAAAGCGGCCGCCACTGGCTGCGCGGCGCCGCCGAACACGCCGCCCGCCCCGGCGCCCCCGCCGACGCCGAAGCCACCGTGGCCTACGCCAACATGGTGCGCACCGCCATTGAAACTATTTGCCTCGACATGCTGCAGCTGGCCGAGCGCTGCGTGGGCGCCCGCGGCCTGCTCGAGCCCCTTCCTTTCGAACGGCTGCACCGCGACCTCACCCACTACCTGCGCCAGCCCGCCCCCGACGGAGCCCTGGCCGATGTGGGCCGCTTCGTACTTGAAGGCAAAAGCTTCGTAAGCTAGCTTTTCCGCCTCTGCAACATTCCCTTGCCCGACAACACCCTTCCCTTCGAGAATTATCCCTTGCGGCCGGCCGCTTTTGCTGCCTCGCTGGGCACCACTGTAGTGGTAGTGCCGCATCCCGACGACGAAGCCCTGGGTTGCGGCGGCCTGCTGGCGCTTCTGCGGCAGGCGGGCCTGCCCGTGGCGGCGGTGCTGGTGAGCGACGGGACGATGTCGCACCCCAATTCCCGGCTGTTCTCACCCGAAGCCCGGCGGGCGGTGCGCGAGACCGAGTTCCGGCACGCCCTCACCCTCTTGGGAATTGACGAAGCCGAGCCGCTGCTGCTGCACCTGCCCGACAGCCGCGTGCCCGGCTCCCCCGCCGAACCAGGCTTTACCGCTGCAGCCTCGCAACTGCGGGAGTTTCTGCAGCAGCACGCCGCAGCCACGGTGCTGGTGCCCTGGCGGCGCGACCCTCACCCCGACCACCGCGCCACCAGCCAGCTGGTGGCGGCCGCTTTGGCCGAAATGCCGTACCCGCCGCGCCGACTCGAATACGTGGTGTGGGCCTGGGAGCGCGCCGCTTCCGACGACGTTCCCACCGGGGCCGACCAAGTGCAGGGCTTCCGCGTGAACATTGAAGCGGCCGTGGCGCAGAAGCAGCGGGCCATTGCGGCGCACCGCTCGCAGGTGGCGCCGGGCGTATTTACCGACGATGCCGCGGGTTTTTTATTGTCCGAGGAAATGCTGGCGCACTTCGCGGTGCCGTATGAAGTCTTTTTTGAAGCTGTAGCACCATGAACGAGAACCAGCCCAACACCCTGCCGCCGGAATATTTCGACCACGTGTACCAGGCCAACCGCGACCCGTGGAATTTTGAAACCAGCCCCTACGAGCGCGAGAAGTACGCCGCCACGCTGGCCGCGCTGCCGCGCACGCACTACGCCGAAGTTTTTGAAGTGGGCTGTTCGCTGGGCGTGCTCACGGCGCAGCTGGCCCCGCGCTGCGGCCACCTGCTGGCCGTGGATGTGAGCGAGGCCGCGCTGGCCCAGGCCCGCGCCCGCTGCGCGGCACTGCCGCAGGTCGAAATCCGCCAGATGCAGGTGCCGGACGAATTTCCCAGCCAGAGCTTCGACCTGATTTTATTGTCAGAAGTCGGTTACTA
Organism: Hymenobacter properus; assembly: GCF_015694735.1. Classification (GTDB taxonomy): domain Bacteria; phylum Bacteroidota; class Bacteroidia; order Cytophagales; family Hymenobacteraceae; genus Hymenobacter; species Hymenobacter properus. Next base: position 648,313 of record NZ_JADQDP010000004.1, read on the forward strand.
CTGGTCGCCGGCCGACCTGGCCCGGGCGGCCGAAAAATTCATTGCCGCCCTGCAGCCCGGCGGCCAGCTACTGCTGGTGCACTGGACGCCGCCGGTGCACGATTACCCGCTGACGGGCGACGACGTGCACGCGTTTTTTCTAGCAAAAACCGTGGAGGGTGGCCCCTTGCGGCACCTCACCGGCCAACGGCACGAGCAGTACCGGCTCGACCTGCTGGAGAAACGCTAGCCGGCCGCCACGCCAACTCCTGCGGCCACCAAATGGCTTTGAATGAGGCGCGGCAGCAGCAGCAAAGCCTGCGACAGCGGCACCGATGCCACGGCCAAGGCCGGGCTATTTGCCAGTGCCCATTCCCAAAGCACGCCGAAGGTGGCAGCCTGTCGCAGTTGTTTCAGCACCAGCATTTTAGGCAAACCCAGACGGGTAACCAGCGCGGCGGTTTCGGCGCCGGGGCAGTTGCGCCAGCAGGCGTGCAGCTGGCGGCGCAGCTGCCAGCGCCGGGCCAGCTGCACGGGGTTTTCTACCTGCGGCTCGCGCTGCTGCCGGCTCAGGTGCAGCCATTCGCGCAGCTGCCACGAGAGCCCTACTTCCACCCGGCCCTGCCGGCGGGCCGACGTTAGCACCTGCACGGCGGGGCTGTGGCGCAGCTTCAAATCGTGCCGCCGCAGGGCCTGGCACAGGGCTTCATCTTCCAGGTAGCGTACTTCGGGCAAGCCACCCACTAGCCGGTAGGCGTGGGCGGTGAGGGCCAGGCTGGCGCCAAAATGCTGGTGATGGCGCGGCCAGGGGTCGGCCGGGGCGGGGTCGAGCAGGCCTTCGAGCCGGGCGCAGAGCAAGCGGTAGGCCGCGTCGGCCGTTTGGATGCGGCGGAGCGGGCGCAGCGCCGGACCGCGCATCTCGGTGAGGATGCGGCCGCCCACGGCATCGGCCCCGGCGGCTATTTCGGCCTCGATGGCGGCCAGCCAGGTGGGGGCCACGCGCGTATCGGCGTCGGTGCTGGCAATGATGCCGTGGCGGCGGCCCAGCAGCTCTAGCCGGGCGCAGGCCTCGTCCATGAGCAGGCGACGGGCCCGGCCCACGTGGGCTTTGGCGGTGGGCAGGCACAGCTCGGCCACGTGCAGCACCAGCGTGGGAAAGCGCCGGGCCTGCTCCCGCACCAGGTCGGCGGTATGGTCGGTACAGTTGTTGGCCAGTACAATCACCTCGAAGCTGCCCGCTGGCCAGGGCCGGCCGTGCAAATCAGTCTGCGCCGCCAGCGCCGCCAGGGTGGCCGGTAGGTTGGCCACTTCGTCTTTGGCTGGGATGATGACGCTCATGCGCAGCGCAGGGTGCGGCGGCGGCAACTGCTGATGCAGCAAGCGCGCGCTGCGCCCCCGGCGCAGCAGCGGCATTAGCCGGTCGGCTGCTTGGGGGGCGGGGGCAGTAGCGGTAGCCTCATTAGCAGCCAGAAAACGAGCGGGCGTAGCGTGGTTCATCGAGCCGGTGTACGCCAGCCTTCAGCATAAGGATAGGGCTCAGCTTAACAGCCTTTATCAACGGTTCAGCTATTCTCCCGATTGCGGCGTTCGCTATGATAGGTTTAACTAATTAAAGATGTAGCATTTACATGCGTGTTTTTTTCCTTCGGTAAAACGCAAGCCTACTCCGCCGTAAAGCAGCCTGTTGTTTTTAAGTATAAATGCATGAAAAAAGTACGTATAAATGGCTAGAAAAAAGGCCTTGCTCCGGTTGAAGCAAGGCCTTGGCAATGGTTGGCTCGACGCGCTAGAATGCTTCGCCAATGGCGAAAAGAATACCCGGCGAGCTGCCGGTACCACCGGCATAGTCGAGGCGCAGGTTCACCCGGTCGCGCCGGATGAAGTTGAAGCGGATACCGGCGCCGCCGGCATACTTGGTGTCTTTCAGGGCAAACTTGTCGATGTAGTTGTTTACGTTGCCGACGCCGCCAAAAACGGCCGCATCAAAACGGCTTAGCACTTTGCCGCCATTGGGAAATAGCTTCTGCCGGATTTCGGCCTGGAACATAATCATCTGCCGGTCGCGGAAGCGCTGCTCGTAGATGCCGCGCAGCAGGTTGGCGTTGTTGTAGAGCGTACCGCCCAGGTTGGCGCCGATGCCGGCCAGCTCGCGGAAGGGCACGTCGCCGGTGTGGAACTGCCCGAGGAACTGCGCGGCTAGAATGGTCCGGTTGGAGCCCAAGGGCTGGAAGTGGCGGGCGTCGAGCTGGTAACGCACAAAGCGGTAGTCAGACCCCAGGCCCGTGCCGTTGAAAGTGACGCCAAAGTCCAGCAAATTGCCCTTGAAGGCGGCCAGGGGCACGTCGCGCGTGTCATAGGAAATGACCGGGCCGAGGCCCGAAACGCGGGTATTCTGGCGCTCGCGCTCGGTCATGCGCGGCTCGGTGTAGAAGATATTGGGCCGGTTATTGTCCAGGTTATTGCCCGGCACGTCGAGCTTCGAGATGGAGGTGAAGCGGTACTGAGCGCCGAAAAACAACTTGGGCGCAATCTGCTTCTGCAGGCGCTGGTTGATGATGAACAGGTTGTAGTTGGTTTCCGACTCATCGGCGCTGAGCGAGTTCGGCCCCTTGCCGTAGTAGTACAGCAAAATGTCGTAGGCGCTGATTTCGCCGTTGAGGTAAAACTTCTCGCCGGGCGTGTACACGGAGTGCACCAGCTGCAGCAGCGACTGGCCCTTCTGAGTGGTCCAGTACTGCAGGCGGGCGTTGGACGGGCGCGTGAGGGTGTCGTCGGAGAAGCGGCCGCTGAGCAGGGCGCCCAAACCGTAGCCGAAGCCCGTTTCGGCCTGATAGAACAGCACCGGAATGGGCAGCAAGCTCAGGCGGCCGCTTTTGCCCAGCTGGCCAAACGACTTGCTGCCCTGCGCTTGCGCCGCGGCGCGGGTGGCCAGCGGCACCAGCCCGGTGCGGGGGGCGGTATTAACAGAATCGGTATCGGAAGGGGCCGCCGGCTGGGCGGCAGCGGAGAAAGCCAGCCCGGTCAGAAGCAGGGCTGCGAGGGGAAAGCGCATGGGAGCGACGAATGAGTAACGGATGAATTGTGCTATCAACGGATTACAGCGCGCTACGGTTGGAGGTGGCCCCAATGATGAGCTTATCCTTCTACGCGCAGCCGCTTCAGCACCTTGCCCCGGCCCACATGCTCGGTCACCAGCTCGGCGGCATCGGCGGGGCGCACGTTGCCATACACGGTGCCTTCGGGGTAGGCGATAAGGGCGGCGCCGGGGCCCTTTTTGCAGTTGCGGCACAGGTCGAGGCAGTCGCAGGTTTGCACCTGGGTGCGGAGCTTTTGGCCGTCAACGACCTGCTTTTTCAGCCCCTGGTGCTTGAGTTCTTTTTTCAGGGCTTTGGCCACGTCCTCCCCCACTCCGGACTTTTGGTGAGTGCACACAAAGAGGCGGCGGGAGGTGCTCATGGGAAGGGGTATGAGGGCGGGCGGGTATGGGGGTAACAGTTGACAGAACGCGGACTGACAGCATAAGAGCCAAGAAATGCAGCGCTTTCCTTCCTGCCTCTTTACCCTCCTACCCTAATTCGGCCCGTGCCAATGCCGGTTCTGCAGCTTATACGCGGCCAACTCGCGGTTCGACCACAGGGTTTGGTATATCTGCTGGTCGCGCAGCAGCTGCGGGTCTTTTTCCATGAAGCCAAGCAACTCTTGCAGCAGCTCGGCCGCCTCTTCCTTCAAGAAGTAGTACATCCAGTTGTCGAGCCGGCGCACGTTCACCAAACCTGCATTCTTCAAGTACGATAATTGCCGGCTGGTTTTGGTCTGGGTGAAGTCGAGCACCTGTTCCAAATCGGCCACCACCATTTCCTTGTTGCGCCACAGCAAATGCAGGATGCGCACGCGGCTTTCGTCGCCCAACGATTTAAAAAGTTGCTGCCCAAAAGCAACCGTGAAATGTTTCAAGCGCATCTGCTGTCTGGTGGTGAGGAACGGCTGCCTCAACGGCTACCGGCCAAAGTTACCATCGGCCCTGGCCCCCAAGCCGTATATTTGTTTACTTGACTTTTGAACATGCCTGATTTCTTGCGCTTTCGTCGCTTCTCCTTCTTTTTTGCCGTAGCCCTGCTGGGCACGCTGCTGCTGGCGGCCCCCTCGGCGCACGCGCAAGGCAAGCGCAAAATCGTGCAGTTCACGGGCATTGTGGCCAGCGGCGACAGTCTGCTGGGCGTGCCCGGCGCCAGCATCTACGTGCCCCGGGCCGGGCGCGGCACTTCCTCCAACGCCTACGGCTACTTCTCCATGGCTGTGCTGGCCGGCGACAGCATCGTCATCCGCTCGCTGGGCTACGCCAACCAAACCATCATCATTCCGGCCGACTACCAGCGCCTGAGCTACTCCGTGGTGGTGCAGCTGGTGGAGGACGCCACCGTGCTACCCGAGGTGCGCGTGTTCCCCTACACCACCGAGCGCGACTTCAAGAAGGCCTTTCTGGCCCTGCGCCTGCCCACCGAGAAAGGCAGCGCCGCCGCCGACAACCTCAACGAGGAGCTGATGAACCGCATTTTCCGCACCCAGCCCATGGGCGCGGTGGCCAACTTCCGGCAGACGATGCAGAACCAGCAGTACAACCAGGACGTGCGCGCTGGCTTCGGGCCCAGCGTGTATGCCAACAACCCGCTCATCAACCCCTTCAGCTGGCTGAAGCTGGTGCAGCAGGTGAAAAACGGCGAGTTCAAGAAGAAATACAACGACGATTAATACCTCGTCGGTAGCCCATTGCGGGCATTTTGGGGCAACTTCTGCTCCGGTTTTGGGGTAAAGCTAGGGTTTGCACGCTGCTTTACTCCTAGCTTATGGATACGAATCTTCCCGCTTCGGCGCACCCCCGCGTGGTCATTATCGGCTGCGGCTTTGGGGGCCTGCGCCTAGCCAAGGCGCTGCGCAAGGCGCCGGTTCAGGTCGTGGTTATCGACCGCAACAACTACCACAACTTTCAGCCGCTGCTCTACCAGGTAGCCACCGGCGCCCTGGAGGCCGACAGCATCGCCTACCCCATCCGGAAGATTTTCGCGGGCCAGAAAAACTTCTTCTACCGCATGGCCGACGTGCACAGCGTTGAGCCAGCCAGCAATACCGTGGTGACCAGCGTGGGCGATATTCGCTACGACTACCTGGTGCTGGCCACGGGCTCGCTCACCAACTTCTTCGGGCTGGAAAGCATTGAGCGCAATGCCATGCAAATCAAGAGCATCCCGAATGCCCTGAACCTGCGCAGCTTCATTTTCCAGAACTTTGAGAAAGCCCTGCTCACTGAAAACCCGGAGGAGCGGCAGGCCCTGCTCAATATCGTGGTGGTGGGCGGCGGACCCACGGGCGTGGAAATCAGCGGCTCGCTGGCCGAGATGCGCAAGCACGTGCTGCCCAAAGACTACCCGGAGCTGGACCTGCAGCACATGCAGATTTTCCTGGTGGAAGCCGGGCCGGCGCTGCTCGGCCCTATGTCGCCGGCCTCGCAGGCCGATGCCAAGCGCTACCTCGACGAGCTAGGCGTGAAGGTGCTGTTGAACACGTCTATCAAGAAATTTGAGAACTGCCGGGCCTACCACACCGATACTGACTTCATCCCGACCGAAAACCTGGTGTGGGCCGCCGGCGTGAACGGCGCCGAAGTGCCCGGCCTGCCCGCCGAAGTGGTGACCCGCAACAAGCGCATCAACGTGAACCTGTGGAACCAGGTGCCGGGCCTGACCAACGTCTTCGCCATCGGCGACGTGGCCAACATGGTGACCGAGGACATGCCCCGCGGCCTGCCCATGCTGGCGCCCGTGGCCCAACAGCACGCCGACCACTTGGCCAAGAACCTGCAGCGCATCTTGCGCGGCGAAACGCCCACGGATTTTGTGTATAACAACAAGGGCTCAATGGCCATTGTGAGCCGCAACAAGGCCGTGGTCGACTTGCCCAAAAACGTGCACTTCAACGGCTTTTTCGGCTGGTTTACCTGGCTGTTTGTGCACTTGATGACGCTGGTGGGCTTCCGCAACAAGGTGGTGGCCTTCATCGACTGGGCCTTCAGCTACTTCAGCACCGACCAGGCCCTGCGCCTCATCATCCGTCCCTTCAGCCGGCGCGACGTGAAAGATGACAAGGGCAAGAAAAGCGCCGAGCACCGCACTGCTACCCCTGATTACAATCCGACGCCACCGGCGATTCAGACACCTGTGTCGGGCTAATAAAGCCCATCAGCTCTTACCCCGAAGAGCCTCAAGTGCCCCTTAGCTCCGGCTAAAAGGACACTTGAGGCTCTTTCCATTTCAGATAAGTTGGACCATTATGAATAAAGAAATAAAAGAATAAATAAAAAAAGGGCTGGATAGGCAAAGTGTAATTTTTTATCAGGAATATTTCATCTATTTTTGCAATACTTTAATTTATTAGGGATTTTGTTGTCCATTAGTAAGCTTGCTCATCTCAAGCAGGATTGCTCATTCCATTTCTGATTTCGCCACTTTTTGCCCGTTTAAACCTTTTTCAAACCCACCGTATGCAACAAATTTTACTTTTTGCAACGCGAGCTAAGCATTATAGGGCCTTCGGGGTCTTATTGGTGTTGCTCATGAGCCTAATCGGTTCCATAGGAACGCTGCATGCTCAAGTAAATAGCGGTACTGCAACCGTTAGTACCGATATGGCAGACTATCTGCCAGGAGATATAGTCGTGATAGAAGGGGATGGGTGGCAACCTGGCGAACAGGTTCGCCTTGAAATTGACCACTCCAAGGTGACACACGGTAACACTGTGCTATATGCAACTGCTGATGGGACAGGACACATCTATAACAATCAGTTTGTGATTCAACCCATCCACTTGGGAGAGTCATTTACGCTAACGGCTACGGGAGCTAGTTCAGGGCAGACAGCTAACACAACATTTACGGATGGTAATGTTGTTGGTAGCATCTCTATTAGTACTCAATCAAATAATGTCAACACCCCATCCACCTTTACATACACTGTAAGTATAACAGGAAAACAAAGCACGCCGGCAAATTCTACTGTTGCTCTGTCCGCTACTGGACTTCCAACCGGTGTAACGGCATCTTTCAGCCCATCAAGTGTTGGAGTACCGCAAAATTCAACAACACCTGTAACCTCAACACTTACATTAAACACTACTAATTCAACTTTTCAGGGTACAAGTAATTTCACTGTATCCGCCGATGGAAGCAATGCTACCGGCACATTAACAGTTTCATCAATTAAGATTGCAACCGCACTTGTAGTAGATGCGGCGTCTGGCACTTATGGAGGAACAACAAATCTCAGGGCTGCTCTGACTCCAGCATTAAGTGGTAAAACCATTAGCTTCACCCTTAATGGGACTGCGGCTGGAACGGCTACAACGGATGCTTCGGGTGTTGCGACTATATCCAATGTTATTTTGAGCGGTATCACGGCAGGAACTTATGCTTCTGGAGTGGCTGCCAGCTTTGCTGGTGATGCTTCGTACACCTTGAGCAATGCCACCAACAGCCTCAACATAAGCCCAAAGCCGGTGACGGTAACCTCCACCGCCGGCCAGAGCAAAGTCTACGGGCAGAACGACCCGACTGCCTTCGCTTACACCACCACCGCTTTGGTGGGCACAGAAACGCTCTCTGGCAGCCTTACCCGCGTGGCCGGTTCGAACGTAGGCACCTACGCCATCAACCAAGGTACGGTGACCAACGCTAACAACACCAACTATGACATTACGTTTGTACCGGCTTCCTTTGCCATAACGGCTAAGACCCTGACGCCCGCTATTGTGGCCGCCAGCAAAGCCTACGACGGCACCGCCACGGCCACGCTAAATAGCCAGACAGTGACGGGCATGGTCAACAACGAGCAAGTGGGCCTGGCCGTGACGGCCGCCACCTTCGACACCAAAAATGTGGGCACAGGGAAGACCGTAACGGCCACCGGCCTGTCCCTGACGGGAGCAGCCGCCAGCAACTACGTACTGGCGGCCAACGCCACGGCCACCTCACTGGCCGACATCACGGCCAAGTCGGTAACGGTAACCGCGGATGCCAATCAGAGCAAGGTCTACGGTCAAACCGACCCGACCTACACCTACTCGGGCACGCTGCTCGGCACCGACACCTTCACCGGCGCCCTGAGCCGCGTGGCCGGCTCCAACGTGGGCTCGTACGCTTACACCCTGGGCACGCTCTCGGCCGGTAGCAATTACTCGCTGAGCTTGGCCTCCGGCAGCACCTTCGCCATCACCAAGGCCACGCCGACGGTGTTAGCTACGGGAGGCAGCTTCACCTACGACGCCAACGCGCACGCCGGCAGCTACATGGCCACGGGCGTGGGTACGCCGGCCGAGAACCTGACGGCGAGCCTCAGCTACGCCGGCGTGAGTCCGACGGTATACCCTGCTAGCGCTACAGCTCCGACCAACGCCGGGACCTATACAGTTACGGCCACCTACACGGCCTCGGCCAACTACAACGGTGCCTCAGACAGTAAGGCCCTAACCATCAACAGAGCTAATCCGAGCCTGACAGCCACGGCCGCCACCAACCTTACCTATAACGCCACGGCCAAGGACGGCTCATACACGCTCATCGGCGTGGGAACCGACTTATCTTCGGCCACGGCCACGCTCAGCTACAGCGGTACGGGCTCAACCACCTACGGTCCTTCAGCCACGGCCCCTGCTAACGCAGGTACCTACTCGGTGACCGCCTCGTTTGCCGGCAATACTAACTACAATGCCGCTACCACCGCCGCCACAGCCTTTGCTATCGGCAAAGCTACCCCAACGGTAATTGTTGTGGTAGGCGGCCCTTACACTTACTCCAATACAGCCAAGGCCGTGAGCAACGCCACGGTGACGGGCGTGGATGGTGCTTCGCTGGGCAATGCCACCGTGGTTTACCAGCAAAACGGCTCGGCCGTGAGCCCGGTGAATGCCGGTGCTTACGACGTGTATGCTTCCTACGCCGGTAATGCCAACTACAATTCGGCTTCGGATAACAGCAAGCAACTCGTCATTGGCAAGGCCGCCCTGTCGGTGACGGCCGACGACAAGAGCAGGACCTACGGCGATGCCAATCCGGCTTTCACCGCTTCCTACTCGGGCTTCGTGAATGGCGAAACGCTTGCCACCAGCGGCGTGAGCGGCGCTCCTGCGGTGAGCACCACCGCGACCACCGCCAGTTCGGTGGGCGCTTATCCCATCACCGCCAGTGCGGGCACGTTGGCAGCCGCCAACTATAGCTTCACATACACCAATGGCACCTTGACTATTAACAAGGCTACGCCCGTTGTGACGTGGAACAATCCGGCCAACATTACCTACGGCACGGCCCTCTCGGCCACCCAGCTCAATGCCACTGCTACTGTTGCTGGCACGTTTACCTATACACCAGCAGCTGACACCAAGCTCCCGGCCGGGGCCGGGCAAAACCTTTCGGCAAGCTTTGTACCGATGGACCGGACCAACTACACTTCGCCTATCGGAACTTCCACCGTTATCAACGTGGACAAAGCGGTGCTGACCATCACGGCCGACAACAAGATCAAGAACTACGATGGTCTAGTATACTCGGGCTTCACCTACACGCCCTCAGGCTTCGTGAATGGTGATAACAGCAACGTGATTGGCGGCTCGATTTCCTACGCCGGCGCGGCCACTACGGCTACCAACGCCAGCACCACTCCCTATCTGCTCTCGCCAGTGGTAACGGCCCTGACGGCCGCTAACTACAGCTTCGCCCCGGCTGATGGTTCACTCACCATTAACAAGGCCTCAGCTACCATTACGCTGAGCAACCTGACCCAAACCTACGACGGCTCGGCTAAAACCGTAACTGCTACCACCAACCCGGTCGGCCTCACGGGCGTCGCCCTCACTTACGACGCCGCTTCTACAGCACCTACCAACGCTGGCAGCTATGCTGTGCTAGCTGCGCTGACTGATGCAAACTACCAGGCCAGCGATGCCACCGGCACACTGGTCATCAACAAAGCCGACCAAACCATTACGGTTGGCACGCCCGCTCCGGCCTCGGCTACTTACAACACTACCTTCACAGTAGCGGCCACGGCCAGCTCGGGCTTGCCGGTGAGCTATGGGAGCACGACTCCTCTGAGCAACGCGGCAGCTTCCTACCGCATGAACAGCGGCACAGGCACCGGCACGGTCACGTACTCGCAAGCCGGCGACAACAACTACAATGCCGCCCCCGATGTGACGGTTAACGTCAGCGCCACGAAGGCCAATGCGACCATAAATGTGCCAGACTACAGCGTGACGTATGACGGCCAGGTACACGCCGCCAGCGGCCAGGCCTCGGGCATCAACAGCGCCACCCAAGCCTCCGTTGACCTGAGCAACCTGCTCTCCTACGGCGCGGGGGTTACCAACGTACCCGGCGGCAGCGCCACCTGGAGCTTTGCCGGCGACAACAACTACAACAGCGCCAGCGGCAGCGCCACCGTCGGCATCACCCAAGCCACGCCTACCATTGCATTGACTGTGGGCGGCCCCTATCTGTACGACGGCAACCAGCACGGCGTGAGCAGCGCCACGGTGACGGGCGTGGGCGGCGCTTCGCTGGGCAATGCCTCCGTGGCCTACCAGCAGAACAACGCCCTGGCAACGCCGCTTAATGCGGGATTGTATGATGTGACGGCTTCTTTTGCAGGGAACAGTAACTATGCTGCCGCCGCGCCACAAACCGGCACGCTGACCATTAACAAAGCCGACGCTACAGTTAATATTACCCCCTACTCGGGTACGTATGACGGCGCAGCCCACAGCCTGACGGGCACGGCCACCGGCGTGAGCGGCGAAAGCTTGAACAACAGCCTTTCGTTTGGCACCAGCTTCACCAACGTACCCGGCGGTACCGCTACCTGGACCTTCACCGGTGGCACCAACTACAAGGACAAGACCAGCACGGCTGCTGTGGCCATCAGCAAGGCCACGCCTACGGTGGCCCTGAACCTGGCGCCTTCTTACACTTACACGGGCTCAGCACAGCCGGTGACCGGCACCGTGACGGGCGTGCAAAATACCAGCCTGGGCGCCGCTAATGTCACGTACAAAGCAGCTGGTGCGAGCAGCTTCGGTACCACTGCTCCCGTAACGGTGGGTATTTATGACGTGAAAGGTGCTTTCGACGGCGACGGCAACTACAACCCGGCTGAAACCCAGGGCAGCATGAGCATCGGGAAAGCCGTGGCCACCGTTACCCTCGGCAGCCTGAACCCGACCTACGATGGTTTGGCTAAGGCGGCTACTGCCACGACCAGTGCCACGGGTACCAGCACCTACACGTTCACATACGACGGTTCGACCACGGCTCCGACCAACGCAGGCTCCTATGCCGTGGTAGCCACGCTGAACAACGACAACTTCTCGGGCTCGGCCAACGGCACGCTGGTTATAGCCCAAGCATCCAACGCCATCACCTTCGGTCCACTGGGCGACAAAACGTTCGGCGATGCCTCGTTCAACCTGACGGCCAGCGCTACTTCAGGTGATAATGTGGTGTTTACGGTGGCTGGCGGCCCGGCTACCATCAGTGGCAACACGCTCACTATTACCGGCGCGGGCAACGTGACGGTGACGGCCTCGGAAGCCGGCAATGCCAACTATGTGGCGGCTGCTCCGGTGCAGCAAACCTTCACGGTGGCGCCGGCTACGCCCATCGTTACTTGGGCCCCGCTCAGCGCCATCAACTACGGCACCAGCCTGGCCGGTCTGCTCAACGCCACGGCCACGTTTGCAGGTTCACCGGTGCAGGGCAGCTTCGAGTACAAGCAAGATGCTACCGTTGTTACCGATGCCACCGTGCTGGATGCCAACTCCTCGGCTTACCCGCTGCGTGTAACCTTCACTCCGAGCAGCAGCAATTATGGCAGTGCCGGCATGGACAACGCACTGACTGTGCGCAAAGTCGACCAGCACATCTCGTGGTCGGCTCCGACGGCCATCACCTACGGCGCGGCATTGTCGGGCACGCAGCTCAACGCCACCGTAACGGGCGTGAATGGCGGCTCGGCTCCGGGTACCCTAACCTATACCCCGGCAGCAGCCACCGTGTTGCGCGCCGGCACCCACACCCTGAGCGTGACCGCCGCCGCTACTACCAACTACAACGAGGCAACCACCACGGTTGACTTGCAGGTGATGCCGGCCGCGCAAACCATTACGTTTACGGCGCTGGGCAACAAAACTTATGGCGACGCTGACTTCACGGTAAGCGCCTCTACCACGTCTCCGCTGCCCATCACCTTCTCGGCTACCGGCGCCGCTACCGTTAGCGGCAATACTGTGCAAATCACGGGCGCCGGCCAGGCTACCATCACGGCCACACAGGCCGGCGATAACGACTACCAGGCCGCAACCTCGGTTAGCCAATCCTTTACCATTGACAAGGCCGTGGCGCAACTCAACATCACGGGCCTGACCCATGTGTTCAACGGCACTGCAAAAGGCGCCACGGTTACCACGGTGCCTACGGGCCTGAGCACGGTGAACGTTACGTATAATGGCTCCGCAACCCTGCCCATCAACGCCGGGTCGTACACGGTGGATGCTAGCCTGACCAACGACAACTACGTGGGCTCGGCTACCGCTAAGCTGGAAATTGCCAAGGCTTCACAAACGATTACCGTTGTGACGCCCGCGCCGAACACGGCTGTGTACAACACGAACTTTACCGTAGCAGCTAGTGCAAGCTCAGGCCTACCCGTAAGCTACGGCAGCACCGGCAAGCTGACTAATACTGGCGCCACCTACACCATGACCAGCGGCACGGGCTCCGGCAAGGTGACCTACAGCCAAGGCGGCGACGACAACTACGAACCTGCCACTATGGTTGAAGCTACGGTCGCGGCGACGAAGGCATCCGCTACGCTGGCTTTGGTGCAAGACGACTTGCAGCAGACCTATAACGGCTCAGCCAGAACAGTTGGGACTACCACCAATCCGGACGGCCTGAGTGGCGTGAGCGTGAACTATTCGCCCGTGGCCAGCCCCACCGATGCCGGCACGTACCAAGTAACCGCCTCGCTATCCAATGATGATTACGCCGCTACCGATGCCACGGGCACACTCCACATCGACCAAGCTGGCGTGACCGTAACTGTTAGCGGCTTCAGCGGCGCTTACAATGGCTTGCCGCACGGCGCAACAGCCTACTCTGCTATTGGCGCCACCGGCCTCAAACTGATGTCGGCAGTGACGCTGGACTACACCGGCACGCCCAATGGCACAGCCCCCAACAGCTACCACTCGACGGTGGCTCCCACGGACGCAGGCGACTATATCGTGACTGCTACCTACCCGGGCAGCACCAACTACGCCACGGCGAACAACTCTGCTAACATTACCATTGGCAAAGCCAACCAGGCAATTACGTGGACGGACCCCGCGGCCATCTTCTATGGCACGGCTTTGTCGGGCAGACAGCTCAACGCCCGCACCAGCGGCGATGGCGCCCTGACGTATTCGCCTGTAGCCGGCACGGTGCTGAGCGCTGGCCCCCAGTCGCTGAGCGTGAATGCCGCTGCTACCAACAACTATAACGCCGCCAATGCTTCCGTTCACCTCACGGTGAACCACGCTCAGCTGGTAATAACGGCTAATTCGCGCTCCAAGATTTATGGCGACGATGTAACTTTTACGGGCACGGAGTTCACCAGCTCAGGTCTGGTGAATGGAAATAGCGTGACCAGTGTGACGCTTACGAGCACCGGTGCACCGGCTTCCGCAGCCTACAGCGCCACGGGCTATGCCATTGTCCCATCGGCTGCCGTTGGCACTGGGCTAGAAAACTACGACATCGCCTATGCAGATGGGCTGCTGTCCATGCATCAGAAGAGCCTGACTATTGCGGCAACCAACCGCAGCAAGGTGTACGGCACGGCCTATCCCTTGGGCGCCACCATCACCGCGGCCGATTTCACGGCGACGGGCCTGGTCAACGGCAACACGGTGACAGGCGTCACGCTGGCCAGCGCCGGCGAAGCCGCCGCAGCCGGCGTGAACACGCCCGGATATGCCATCACCCCGAGCATGGCCGTTGGTTCCGGGCTCGACAACTACGACATCGCCTACCAGGCCAGCGGCAAGCTGGAAGTGACCAAGGCCGCGCTCAGCGTGGTGGCGGCCGACAAGGCGAAGACCTACGGTCAGCCCAACCCGACCCTGACCGGCACCCTCACCGGCGTGATGAACAACGACCTCATCACCGAAGCCTACTCGACAAGCGCAACGGCTACGTCGGGCGTAGGCCCTTACGCCATCGTGGCCGATGTCAACGCTACTTCGGACGTGCTGGCCAACTACACCCTAACCAAGACTAACGCCACGCTCACCATCAACAAAGCTCTGCTGACGTATGCTGCCACGGCTGTAACGCGCACCTACGGCACAACGAACCCGGCCCTTGCGGGCACTGTAACCGGCTTTGTAGCTAACGACACGCAGGCTTCGGCTACCACTGGTACGTTGGCATTCACCACCACAGCTACCAGCGCCAGCAATGTGGGCTCGTACGCCATTACCGGCTCGGGACTGAGTGCTGCCAACTACAATTTCTGCCAAGCTCCGCACAACGCCACTGCGTTCACCATCACCAAGGCTACCCCGGTTCTGACGTGGAACAACCCGGCTGACATTACGTATGGCACGGCCTTGAGCGCAACGCAGCTTAACGCCACGGCTGCTAACGCTTCGACTCCTGTTGTTGGTGTATTCACTTACTCGCCCGCAGCAGGTGCTAAGCTCTCAGCCGGCGCTGGACAAACCATGTCGGTAAATTTCTTACCGACGGACCTGGCCAACTACAACACGCCCGCTACGGCTTATGCTACCATCAACGTGAATAAAGCCACGCTGACTGTAACGGCCGGCAACCGCATGAAGACTTACGGTGATGTGTTGACGCTCGGCACTTCCGCCTTCACGACCTCCGGCTTAGTGTATAACGATGCTGTTAACAGCGTTGTGCTCACTAGTACAGGTGCTGCCGTCACGGCAGCCGTGGGCAGTTACGACGTTGAGCCATCGGCCGCATCTGGCACGGGATTGAGCAACTACACCGTTAACTACGTGAACGGCACGCTAGCCGTTGGTCGGAAGGGCTTAACCATTACGGCTAGCAACCGCACCAAGACTTACGGCGACGCTGTCACCTTTGCTGGCACCGAGTTCACCACGCCCGTAGGTGCGCTCGTCAACGGCGACGTGATTAGCAACGTCACGCTGGCTAGCGCTGGCGCTGCCGCTACCGTTTCAGTAGGAACCTCACCCATTATGGCTTCGGCCGCAATAGGCACCGGTTTGGACAACTACATCATCAACTACGTTGACGGCACGCTTACTATCGGCCAGAAAGGTTTGACTATCACGGCAGGCAACCGCACCAAGATATATGGTGATGCGTTGACGCTTGGCAATTCGGCTTTTATTCCGGTGGGTCTGGTCAATGGCGACGTAGTTGCTAGCGTAGCTTTGACCAGCGTAGGAACTATAAACACGGCCTCGGTTGGCAGCTACGACATCGCCCCGAGTACCGCTGTTGCGGGAACGAACACCATAACCAGACTTGCTACATCGTTGGGCAACTACGCCATCACCTACGTAACCACTGGTTCTGACGCAGGTAAGTTGACAGTGACCCCGGCTATGCTAACGGTGGCTAACACCAACCGCAGCAAGACCTACGGTCAGACTTTGGCTAACGCCGATTACGCCGGCACGCTGGTGGGTGTGCTCAACAACGATGGCATCACCGTCACCCGCTCTAGCACGGGCTCATTAGCAACCTCGAACGTAGGTACTTACGATATTATCGGCGCCTTGGTGGACCCTAACAACAAGCTCGGCAACTATACGGCAAGTAACCCCGTTGGCACGCTAACGGTGAACAAGGCCCAACTAACCATCACTGCCGACAACAAGAGCAAAACCTACGACGGGAAGGTATACACTGCCTTTACTTACACGCCCTCGGGCTTTGTGAATAACGAAACCGCCAGCGTGATTAGCGGCGCGGTGACCTACACCGGCGCGGCCACCACGGCCATAGACGCCAGCGCCACTTCTTACACGCTCACACCGGTAGTAACTGCTTTGACGGCCACGAACTACAGCTTCGCCCCCGCCAACGGTACGCTGACCATCGGCAAGGCCCCCTTGACGGTGAGTGCCGACGATAAGGGGAAGTTATACGGCCAAGCCAACCCGACCTTCACCGGCACGCTGACCGGCGTGATGAACGGCGATAACATCACCAAGGCGTACTCGACCACCGCCACAGTTACCACGGGCGTAGGCACCTACGCCATCGTGGCCGATGTGACGGCAACTCCGGCCGTGCTGGCCAACTATAACCTGACCAAGACCAACGGCACCCTGACCATTTCTCGCCAAACGGCCGAGCTGACGTACACGGGGCTTGAAAGCGTGGCTACTTCCTGCACCACTTGCGGCGCGGCTGTGCTCACGCTCAGCGCCACCCTGCGGGATGTGGCGGCGGCTTCGAGCGGCAACATCACCACAGCTAAAATTCGCTTCCTGCTCGACGGCCTCCCCGTAGTAAATACCTCCAGTTCGAACGGCGCCATCACCGACCCCCAAGGTTGGACTACGGTTGGCCTCGTAAACAGCACCGATACCAAAACCGGCACGGTGCTGGTGAAGAAGAATGTTGACATCGGCGCCGCCGACGCCAGTAACTATACGCTGAGCATCGAAGTGGGCGGCTCCACCGCTGGCAGTGGCAACTACACCGTTGCCTCAACTGCTGATGAAGCAAGCACAGTAATTAACGTGTACAAGCCGCTCAACGACTTCATCACCGGTGGTGGCTACGTGGCCCCAACGGCTTCGTCGGGCAGCTATGCTTCCGATGCCGGCCGGCGGACCAACTTCGGTTTCAACGTTCGGTACAACAAGTCGGGCAAGAGCCTTCAGGGTACTATCAATATCATTTTCAGAAGAACTGAAACCGATGCCGTGACGGGCGTGCGGACTCTGCACACCTATCAGATTAAGGGCAATGCCATGACGTCGCTGACAGTGAACAGCCAAAACGCTCTCGCCAAAACTGCTGTTTTCAACGGCAAGGCTAACATGCAGGATGTTACCAACCCACTGCAGGCTGTGTCAGTGGTGGGCAATATGACCCTCCAGGTGACCATGACTGACCGCGGAACCCCCGGCACCAACGACCAGATTGGCGTGACGGTGTTTGATAACAGCGGTGGCATTTTCTACTCGAGCAACTGGGCCACTACCAGCACCAGCGAGTTGTACTTGCAGGGTGGCAACTTGGTAGTGAATAGCGGCACGCTCGCGGCAAGAAATGCTATTACAACGGACAGTTCTTCGACTTCTTCGCCTTCCAACACGACGGGTAACAGCATCACGCAAACCATCAGCGAAGCCGCTGCAGATGCTAACACCACGAAGCTTGGCAACGGCACCTTGCTAGAGCTCTACCCGAACCCAATGGCTGCACAGGGCACCGTGCACTTCCACACCGAGAAGGGTGGCAAAGCCCAGGTGTACCTCTACAACCAACTCGGGGCTCTGGTGGCCACGCTCTACAACGCCGAGGTGCAAAGCGGCCAGGAGTATTACGTGCCGGTACAAACCGAAAAGTTGGCTGCTGGGGTGTATCTCTGCCGCCTCATCTCAAACGGCAAGGTGGAAAACCAGCGCATCAACGTGGTGAAGTAAATCCTCATTCACGCACATCACCCCAAACGAAAAGAGCCGGGAGTTTCCCGGCTCTTTTTTTATGCCCATTGCCGATGCTAACGCGACAACACAACTATTCCCAGTGCTGTCTATAAAGCTGGTCCAGCCACCACGGCCTGCATGGTTTCCGGCGCCAGGTACTGCTGCGCCAAAGCCCGCAGCGTTTCGGCATCGGTCGCTTCGGTTTGGCTCACGTATTCGGTATAATAATCAGCGGGCAGCCCCAGGAAAACCAGGTTTTTGTATTTATCGCACTGCTCAAATACCGTGGACAGTTCATTGGCGAACTTGCCCAGCATATAGCTTTTCACTGTTTCCAGCTCGTCGGCCGGAATTAATTCTTCCTGTAGCCGGCGCAGCTCCATTTCAATCTCGCTCACGGCGTAGTCGGCGCTTTCGCCCTTCACGTCGGTGCCAATAACCAGCGACGTTGCCGCCTCGCGTGGGGCCACGCTGGAGTAGATGCCGTACGTCAGGCCCTTGTCTTCGCGGATGTTGCGCATCAGGCGCGAGCCGAAGTAGCCGCCCAGCACGTTCACCAGCAGCTTCAGCCGGTGGGTATCCGGGTGAGTGGGACTGGGCCACAGCCGCCCCATGCGGATAGAGGCCTGCAGGCTGCCCGCCACGGGCACTCGGCTGGGCCCGCTTAGCGCCGTAGCGTCATCCGTAGCTGGAGCGGCGACTAGCGCAACGCCTGCGGGCAGCGCTTCGAATGCCTCGGCTACCAGCTGCTGCTCGGCGGCCACATCGCCGCACAGAAAAAGCTCGGCGTTGGCCCCAGCATAGGCCGTTTGGTGAAACGCCCGCGCTTCGTCGGCCGTCAGGGCCTGGTAGGCCTCGGCGTCGAAGGCACGGCCGTAAGGCGTTTCGGCTCCGAACAACAGCTCATTGAAACGCTCGGAAGCCAGAAAACTGGTTTTCTGCCGCTCCACGCGCACGTTCTGGATGGTGCGGGTTTTAAGCTGCTGCAGCTCCGACTCCGGAAAAGCAGGGTTGGTGAGTACATCCAGCACCAGCGGCAGCAAGGCCGGCAGGTGACGCGTGAGGCAATACAAAGTGAGCGTGGAACGGTCGAAGCCGGCGTCGCACTCCAGCGAAGCGCCGTAGAAGGCCACCTCGTCGGCAATTTGGCGGGCTGTGCGGGTGGTAGTGCCCTCCAGCAGCATACGGGCCGTGAGGGTGGCCAGGCCGGGCTTGGGCTCGGCCAGCTTGCCGGCCCGGAACACGGCCTGCAGGCGCACCACCGGCTGGGCGTCGTTGGCCAACACGTGCAGACGGGCGCCGTTGGGCAGCGCCATGAGGGCAGCTGCGGGCAGCGCCACACGGGCCAGGGGTTGAATGGGAGGCGCTATGGTACGGTCAAGCATTCTGGATTCAAAAAAGTATAAGAGGAAAAGCAAAACGTCATGCCGGGCAGAGCCACAGCATGACGTCTAAAAGAGGCTGAACCCCTCGGAAGTTTAGTTCGACGGTACTTCGCCGCTGGTGCCGCCAGCGCCGTTTTCATCGAAAGCGTCGGCCAGCTTGTTTAGGTTGAAGTGCAGCGACACCCGGATGGTTTGGGCCAGGGGGTTGTTTTGCGAGTTGTTGCCGGTGGGCACCAAGTAGGTACCATCGATGCCGAACACTTGGTAGCGCACGCCCAGGCCCAGGCTCACGTACTGACGGTCGCCCTTGTCGGGCGCTTCGTAGAAATAGCCGCCGCGCGCATACAACAGGTCGTTGTAGTTGTACTCGAGGCCCGTCGAAAGATTGATTTCGCGCAGCTCTTCTTTGAAGCCACCCCGCGCATCGCTAAACGATGAGAAGATGGCGCCGATAATGGGCTGGTTGTTACGCTCCGTGTTCAGGGCTTTGATGCGCGGGTCGTTCTGGCTCACGCCATCCTCGTAGTACGGCGAGGGCACCAGCAGCTTGGTGGCATCAAATGCCAGGGTGATTTTGTTGTATTGGTCGATTTCGCGGGTGATGGCCGTGCCCAGCTTCAGTTGCGTGGGCAAAAAGCTCGGATTTTGGGGGTCCGAGTAGGTCATCTTGTTGCCGATGTTCGAAATCGTGCCCCCGAAGGCCAGATTGTACAGGCCCGTGCCAATGGTCACGTCCTTGGAGTAGTAGGCGCCCAGGTCGACGGCCACCGACTGGCCGGGCTTGGCGTCGCTGCTGCCGATGGCCCCGATAAGGTTGGAGCGGATGTAGCGGGCCGAAGCGCCGATGCCGAAGTTATCGGTCAGCTGCAGGCCATACGACACCGTCAGGGCGTATTCCTTGGGGTTGAAGTTGCCGTTGGGCAGGTTCTGGCCGTCGCGGTAGTCGATGTTGCCCAGGTCAAAATACATCAGCGAGGCCCCGAAGGCCGAACGCTGGCCCACCTTGGCGTAGCCCGACAGGTACGACAGACTCATGTCGTCGGTGATGTTGCGCAGCCAGGGCGAGTACGACAGCGAAGCCCCGTACTTATACTGCTGAAAGCCCAGCTTGCCCGGGTTGAAATAAGCCGAGTTGGCATCGGGCGAAGTGGCCACGCCGGCCTCGCCCATGCCCGAGGCCCGGGCGTCGGGGCTGAGGGTGAGAATGGGCACGGCCGTGGTGATGGCGTGGGGGTCGAGCTGGGCGTGGGCCGTGCCGGCCGATGCCAGCAAGCCGGCAACCAGGGCCAGGCGCGAACGCGAAACGAGTGACTGCATACTGGTGGGAGAAAAGGCCATTGGCGGCCCGGGCGCAAATAAAAGCGGATTGGATTAATTAAGAATGACGAGTTTTTCGAATTTCGACGCCGTGCCGTTGTTGGCAGAACGCACGCTGAGGCGGTAAACGTACACGCCGCGGGCTAGTTGGTCGTTGAAATCGTCGCGGCCGTTCCAGGTGATGCCGTCCTGGTGCGCCTTTGAGCTGGGCAACGTGGCCGTGAGCGTGCGCACCAGCCGGCCCGCCACCGTGAAAATCTGCACCTGCACGTCGAGCATGCCATCGCCGCCACCCGCTTGGTTGTGGTCGAACATGAACGTAGTGGAGTTGGCAAACGGATTGGGGTAATTGAGCACGTGGTCGAGGGCTATTTTCTCATTGGTGGCCACCACAAACTCAATTTCCTTCTCGGCAGAGTTGTTATACGTATCCCAGGCCTTGAGGCGCAGCGAGTGCGGGCCATTAGCCAGGCCCTTGAACAAGTTGGTAACCTTGCCCGAGCGGTAGTCGCCCAGGTTGGACACGTAGCTGTCGTTTAGCACTAGCTGTTTGTTCACGTCGTTGTCGATGGTGGCCGTGATGTCGTGGCCGATGCCGGCGCCCGTGGTGTTGATGCCGTTGTCGTCGGTCAGAAAAGCCAGCAGCGTGGTGTTGGGTGCCGTCAGGCCGCCGAAGGCAAAAGATTCATCGTCCATGAACAGCCGGATTTCCGGGGGCGTGTCATCGGCGGGCGCGAGGCTATTGGCGCCGCCCACCCGGTGCAGCTGGTAGCCGTTGGCGTCTACTCGGCGCGTGGGGTCGTAGGCGTAAAGGCTGGCCTTGCCCAGGCCCACGTTGTAGTTGATGTCCTTCGGCACCACAAACGACAGGTTGAACATACCATTCACCACATTGGCCTGGCCGCTGTAAATCACGCTTTCCTGCACCACGATGGGCTTGGGCCCGTCGGCCGCTCCGAGCGGGCCGTTGATTTCGTCGCCCAAGGTCATCACCGTGGCGGGTTTGTCGTAAATCGTGACCTGTGCCTGGCCAGTGAAATTCGTATTCAGCGCGCCGCCGTTCAGCACCTTGCCGTGTACCCGCACGCGGGCCAGAGCCTGGAGCGTATCGGCCTGCTGCCACTGGCCCCGCACCCGCTGCCGCACGCTGTCGAGCACCACGGTTTGCTCGGGGTAAGCCAGTGTCATGCTGGGGTCGGCCAGCAGGGTGTAGTTGCGGTCGTTGAGGTCATACGTTGCAACCGAACCGTGGTGGTCGTTTTTGCTCATCATCACGATGGCGCCAATGCTGGGCATCTTGCCGTTGATGGGCTGCAGCACGCGGTTGAAATACGCCTGGTTGAGGGTGGCGTTCTTGCCAGCATCTACCACGCGCGTAGTCGTGAACAAGCCAATGGCGCCGCCGGTGGCGTTGTCGGTCAGGGCCTTCTCGCCGCCCGAGGTAAAGTCGGGGTTATCGAAATAGCTAAAGTCGCAGGTGCCTGTGGTAAAGAACGTGAGGTTGTTGGGATTGTGCAGGACGCTCACCGACGCATCGGTCAGAATCTGCTCATCGGCCCAGCCCTTGGGACCGCCGTGGCCCAGGTAGTTCACAATCAGCGACCCCTGCTCCACCGCCTGGTTGATGGCCCGCTCGCAGTTGGGCGAACGTTGACCCGCCGACAAAGCCACCTGCGGGTACAGGTCGAGGTACACTTTGTGCACGTTGTAAACCGGGTAGTTGCGCTGCAGGCTAGTGGCCACAATCTCCGAGCCCGCGCCCACGAACAGGTCGCCTTCTCCATCGTCCGACACCAGCGTGATGCGGTTGCGCCACTTGCCGTACGACTGCGGCGAGTCGTAGGAAATAATCTTGTCGACCACCTCACGGGCCTGCGTCACGTCGGTCAATTGGCCTTTGGGCATCCGCACGGGCAGGCGGCCCACGCCCATGTCCAGCAGCTCGCCGCTGTTGCCTTCTGGCCACTCGCCCTCGTCGTCGTCGAGCAGCACGTAGAAGTCGTCGGAGGCGTAGCTCACGCCGTCGTAAAACGGCCCGAACGACTCGCGCGACTCGTAGGTGGGCACATAGTTCTGATTGAACTTGTCAAAATCGGCGTCGTTGCGGAAGGGCACCCGGTTCCGCCACCAGGCGGGCCACACCGCTTCGGTCTTTTCCGGATTGTAAGGGTCCGATTTGTAATCGTACGATGCGTCGCCGAACAGCAGCAGCTCCATCTGCTTGCCAGCCGGCGACCGGTCGTAAATCTGCTTCACGAAGTCGCGAATGGCCGTCACGTCCTGCCCGCCCGAGCCGTACTCGTTGTAAATCTGCGGCGTGGTCACCACCACCGTCTGCAGGTTGTCGTGGGTGCGGCGGTGGTCGGCCAGGCGCTGGGCTTGGCCCAGAAACGTCGGGTAGGTCACGATAATCAAATCGGCCGACGTGTAGGCGTGCAGGTCCTGGTTGGGCACGCGGCCAAACTTGCGGGGTTTCTTGGTCAGGTTGCCGTTGGGCAAGAACGCCACGAACTCGCGCAACGTATCGGCCGGGGCCAAAAAGCTGCCGCCGGTCAGCGTGTAAGAGGCCGGCCGGCGCGGGTTGGTGACGTCCCACACCACGGCCCCGGTGCTGTTGCTGAGCATGTACTGGTTGAGGGCGTTCGGACCAATGTTGTTCAGCGAGCGGAACTCCAGCTGCGCATCGCTGAGGCGGAGCTGGCGCTGTGCGTTGATTTCGAGGTAGTCGAGGTAGGCGGTGGCGCTGCCATCGCCGCTGCTATAAGTCAGGCCCACGTTGAGGTCAGTGCCGGGGTTGGGCAGGGCCAGCTGCCAAGTGGTGACGGCCTGCCGGGCAATGGCGGTAAAGGATTGGGTGCTCAATTCCCGCAGCGTCTCCGTGCCCAACGTTGCCCCATTTAGCGTGAGCCGAAAAGAACTGGGGGAAAAGCTACTCGCCACCAACGAGCTGGTGACCTTTACCGGCGCATTGGCTACCAAATCAGGAATACCGCTGAACGAGAACTGATTCGTGCCGTTGGGCCGGAACCCCTCGCCCACCCAGGTGCGCCCCGAGTGCAGCAGGTTGACCAAGTCGTGCTCCAAAAAGTCGCGGTAGGTGAAGGTGGTGATATTGGCGGGCGTGGCGCCGGCTGCTGGCGTCGGGGCCGGGGCCACGCGCCGGCCGGGCGTGTTGTTCACCGTTACGAAGTAGTAGGCCGTGTCGGTATAGATGTTGTTGCGATGCCGAAACACGCCGCCCTGCGCTTCCCAGGTGTGGGGGCCCGGCGAATAAAACAGGAAAAACTCATTGTTATCAAGCACGCCATCCCCGTTGTCGTTTACGAGCAAAACGTTGTTCTCTGCCAGGTCGTCGGGGCGCCGCACCGAGCTGGCCTGGGGCAAAATGCCCATGGCGTTGCCGTAGATGTGCAGGTTCCGGGGGTTGAGCGTTTGCGTGTTCAGGCCCAGGTCAGCCAGGGCCGCTTTGTCGAGCTTGTAGATGCCGCTTTCGCCCACACCCATCTTGTACCAGTCGCCGTTTTGCAGCACCGAGTGGCTGGCGTAGGTGTGAAAACCGGTGCTGCGTGCCGCGGCATTTTTGCCATCGGGTACGTACTGGTAATCGAACGACACGAGGCGCTCGGGCTGGCCGGTTTGGGGGTTACGGCGGGCTGCACGCAGGCTCAGGCGCGTCACGGGGCGCTTCATTTCGGTGCCGGTGCTCAGGCGCGGGTCGGGGCCGGTGGGCAGCCGGCTGGCGTCGAACATCTTGGCGTCGGCGGCAGAGAAGGGCTCATACACCAAGTTCGCCAGTTCGCCCTGGCTCACGGCGCCGCCCGCCAGGCGCAAAGTGAACCAGCCCACCTGCTCGTCCATGCCGTGGTTGGCTTCGCTGAAGGTGGGCACCTTTTGCTTGCGGGTGCTGCGGCTCGGCACCTCAGTATAGCCACCCCAGCTAATGGTGCCGTGCGTGGTGGTGAGGGCTCCGGACTGGGCCCGCGCCGGGGCAGCGGCCCCTACCATCATTCCCGCAACTGCAACGAAGAGAAAAAAAAGACGCATACACACTACGTTAAAATACCTGCCTGACGTCCGGCCGCCTCCCTGGCCCGGCAACAGCACGGCCGGGCTTCAGGTTCACCCGGGAGTGCTATCATAACAATCAAATAGTCTATTTATTGCGCCGGCCGCTACGAACCGCTACGGGCCGCCGTCTTCGGCACCGACAGCAACACGTAGAGCAGCACCACCAAGGGCACAGCCGCAGCCCGCAGCGCTAGCAATAACCCTGCCGCCAGCAGCAGAAAAATAAACCGGCGCCGGTTATCGGCCCAGCGCAGGGTTTTAAACTTCAGCGCAAACAGCGGCAATTCGGCCACCAGCAGGCCCGAGAGCAGCACCGTGAGGCCTAATAGCACCAAGGGGTTCAGCACCACGCCATGCAGCCCAAACTGGTCGTAGGCCAAAATGAGCGGCAACGAAGCCACTACCAGCGTGCAGGCCGGCGTAGGCAGGCCAATAAAGGAAGTCGTCTGCCGGGTGTCGTTGTTGAATTTGGCCAAGCGCAAGGCCGAGAAGATGCTGACGAGAAAACCGACGTAGGGTACGTAGCCAGCCAATCCCACCAAGGTGTGAAAGCCGGGCTCGGGCGAAACCATCGATTTGTAGAGCAGGTGAAAAAGGATAGCGCCCGGCACCACGCCAAACGACACCATATCAGCTAACGAATCCAGGTCTTTGCCGATGGCGGACGATACGCGCAACGCCCGGGCCACCAGCCCGTCGGCAAAATCGGCCGCCGCCGCTGCGGCCACAAACCAGGCCCCCGTGGCCAGGTCGCCGGCAAAAATATTAGTCAGCGCCAAGCAGCCGCACAGCAGGTTGAGGCAGGTAATGGCGTTGGGCAGGTGACGTTTCAAAGGGCAGTTATCAGTGAACAGTGAACAGGGAGCAGCTATGGTTAGCAGAGACGCAGCACACGGATGAGCTACTGTTCACTGCTAACTGATAATTGCTCACTGCAAAAATGGGTTGTACCGGCGCTCGTCGCCGATGGTGGTGGCCGGGCCGTGGCCGGGGTACACCACCGTGTCGTCGGGCAGGGTCAGTAGCTCGGTTTCGATGCTATGAATCAGCTCGGCGTGGTTGCCGCCCGGCAGGTCGGTGCGCCCGATGCTGCGCTGAAACAGCACGTCGCCGCCAATAACGGTGGCCGTGGGCGCATGATAGAACACCACGTGGCCCGGCGCGTGGCCCGGCGTGAAGCGCACCTCCAATTCAGTTTCGCCAAAGCGCACGGGCTGGCCGGCCACCAGTTCGCCGGTGGGCTCGGCCGGCCGGTACTGCGGAAAGCCGTAGTTGGCGGCGTAGGTGGGCACGGCGCGCAGCGTGGGCAGGTCGAGGCGGTGTACCAGGAACGGGGTGTCGGGCCAGGTATCGAGCACGAATTGGGCCCCCAGCACGTGGTCGATGTGCGAGTGCGTGTTCAGCAGCAGGGCTACCTGCAGCTGCTGGGTTTCGATGTAGCTGCGCAGGGCCTGCTGCTCGGCCGGGGTGTAGCAGCCGGCATCCACGATGGCGCACTGCCGGGTGGCCTCGTCAATCAGCAGGTAGGTGTTTTCGGAGAAAGGATTGAAGGCAAAGCCGGCAACGGTCATACAGCACGGGGTTTCGAAGCAATGCGGAAAGGTACGGCGCGATGGGGAAAGGCCGTTGGGTTTGGGTTTCGGGCGTTGAGGCACCTGCGATTAGTCACTTGCGCCTAACGCCACATGCCATAAAATTCATATCCTTGTAATAAACGCAACATCCTTACCTTGCCGGCCATGACGGACTATGATTTTCTGGTAGTGGGCCACGGCATTGCGGGCGCCACGCTGGCCTACGTGCTGCGCCAGCGGGGCCACCGCGTGCTGGTGTTCGACCCCGGCCAAACCAACTCCGCCTCCAACGTGGCGGCCGGCCTGATGAACCCGGTGGCGGGCAAGCGCTTCGCCCTCTCGTGGCGTGCGGCCGAGCTACTGCCGTTTGCGGGCGCGTTTTACCGCGAACTGGAACAGCGCTACGGCCAGAAATTCTTCTACGAAACCCCCATCTTCAAGCTCTTCAATTCCCTCGAAGAGCAGAACGCCGTGCTGGCCCGCAGCGCCGACCGGCCCTGGGGCAACTTCATGGCTGACCTGACGACCGCCGACCCCGGCCTGCCCGGCGTGCACGTCCCCTTTGGTGGGGCCTGGCTGCGCGGCGGCGGGCACGTGGCCGTGCGCGAGCTGCTGGCCTCCCTGGCCGCCGAGGGCCACGACGCGGGCTGGCTCCGGGCCGAGCCTTTCGACTGGCATCAACTACAAACCGGTGCCGACGGCGCCACCTACGCCGGGCAGGTACGGGCCCGCCACGTCATTTGCTGCGAGGGCGCGGCGGCGGTGCGCAACCCCTATTTCGACTGGCTACCCCTTACGCCCAACCAGGGCGAAGTGCTGGACGTGGAATGCGTGGGGCTGAGCGACGCGCAAGTGCTCAACCGCGGCGCCTACGTGGTGCCCATGGGCGCGGGGCGGTTCCGGGTGGGCGCCACCTACCGCTGGCCGCCGTTTAGCGAGGGCATCACGGCGGTGGGGCGCGAGGAGCTGGCGGCCCGCCTGAGCGTGATTACTGACCTGCCGTTTGCGGTGCTGGGGCAGCGGGCGGGCGTGCGGCCCGCCGTGCGCGACCGCCGGCCCCTGCTGGGCCCCCACCCTACCGTGCCCGCGCTGAGCTTCTGCGGTGGCTACGGCTCGAAGGGCGTGATGCTGGCCCCGCGCCTGGCCTCGCTGCTGGCTGACTGCCTGGAAGGCCGCGCCGAAATATGGCCTGATGCCAGCTTGCAACGCTACAACGCCCTGCGTCCGGTGGGCGTAATTTGAACAGTATGGAAGCAACGGCGGAAAGTCCCGATATTCCCGGCGCGGAAGTGGAACAATTTCGGGCTAAATGCCTTTACTTCAACGGACCCGCCCGGCAGTGTAGACGGGCGGAACCTTTCGCCGGCTCCGCCAACTTCTAAGCGTTACCGCGGACTAAAATCTGCTTTTGCTCGTTGTCTACTTTATGACCATTCCATTATCCGCCAAGCGCACGCTGGGAGCTCTGGCGCTGCTGCTGCCCCTGCTTCATAGCCCCGCGGCCCGGGCCCAGACGGCGCAGGAGCCTTTCGGACGGGTGCGCATCCAATACAAGCAGTTCAACTGGCAGCAGCTCAGCACCCAGAACTTCAATGTGATGTACTACGATGGCGGCGAGGCCAGCGCCCGCCGCGCCGCCGAGTACGCCGAGAAGGAGTTGCAGCGCATCACGGCCCTTATCGGCTATTACCCTTACTCAAAGACCACCCTGCTGTTTTACAATTCGGTGGGCGACCTGCGGCAGAGCAACATCGGCCTTACGGCTACGCTGCAGCAGATTAACGGCGGCGAAACCCCGCTGGCCCGCATGAGCAAGGTGCAAATTGCCTTCGAGGGCCAGGAAACCGAGTTCAAGCGCGAGCTGAGCACCCAGATAACCCAGGTGCTGCTCAACGACATGATGTACGGCGGCTCCTTGAAGGAAGTGCTGCAAAGCAGCTACCTGCTGCAGCTGCCCGACTGGTTTATCGGCGGGGCGTCGGCCTACGCGGCCGAAGGCTGGAGCGTGGACATGGACGGCTACATGCGCGACATGGTGAAGCAGTACCCCACCGGCAACCGCACGGCGCCGTTTTTCCTGCGCAACTCCACGCTGGCCGGCCAGAGCATCTGGAACTACGTGGCCGAGCGCTACGGCTACACCACCATTCAAAACATCCTGAACCTGACGCGCATCACGCGCGACATTGAGGTGGGCATCAGTTCTTCGCTGAACGTGCCATTTAAGGTGTTTCTGAAAGACTGGCTGGCGTATTACCGCGAGCAGAACGGCGCGGCAGTGGCTTCGTTGACGGAACCCGACAAGAAATTCCGCCTCGGGGGCCGCAACCGCCATGCCGACGTATTCTCGCAGCCCGTGGTGAGCCCCAACGGCCAACTCGTGGCCTACGCCCAGAACGAGCAGGGCCGCTATCGCGTGGTGGTGATGAACCGCGACGGCTCGCATCGCCGCACCCTGAGCCGCGGCGGCTACAAAACCCCCGACCAGCAAATTGAAACCCGCCTGCCCGTGATAGCCTGGCGCGGCAACGCGCAGGTGGCCGTGGCCGAAATGAGCCGGGGCAAAATGACCCTGCGCCTGCGCGATGCTGATGGCCGCGGCCTGGTGCGCCGCGTGGCCGAATCCATTCGCTTCTCGCGGCCTACTTCGCTGTTCGAGCCCTACGACCAGGTGCTAAGCATGAGCTACTCACCCGACGGCAAAGCCTTGGCGTTTAGCGCCGTGCGCAACGGGCAGAATGACATTTATGTGCTGCGTGCTGGCAGCCGCCAAGCCGAGCAGCTCACCAACGACCTGTTCGACGACGTGCAGCCCGTGTTCTTGCCCAGCGGGCAGGGCATCGTGTTCAGTTCAAACCGCTACCTCGACTCGGCGGGGCGGGCCCGGCCGGCCACCTTCCAGAACGTGGTGAACAACTACGACCTGTTTGAATATCACCTCGACGGCCGCGCCATTCCGGTGGAAACGCTGGTGAGCACCATCTCGAACGAGACGCGGCCCCGCGCCATTTCCGACGACGAGATTTTGTACCTGGGCGAAGAAAGCGGCGTGCGGGCCATCTACCGCTACTCGCTTAAAACCAAGGAGCGCGGCATTCTCACCAGCTGGCTGCCCAACACGCAGGATTTTGACTACAGCGCCGTGACAAAGGCCCTGGTGTTTGTGGCGCCCGCGCAGTCGCGCGACATCCTGTACCTCTACCCCGAATACGCGCTGCCTCCCACGGCTCTGCCCCTCACCAAAACCAGCCGCCAGCAAACGCTGGAAGACCGTTCGGCCCCGCCGCGCACCTTGGCACCGCCCAAACCTGCGCCTGCGCCTGCACCTGCGCCAGCGACAACGTCTGTAGCCGCCGCTGCTGCCGATTCGACCAGTGCGCCCGCCAAGGCGCCGGCTAATACGAAATCGACCGGCCAGGTAAACACCAGCGACTACCAGTTTGAGGAAGACGAGCCGGCCCAGACGGCAGCGACCAAACGGCGGCGCCTGACGCCCACAGCGGCTTCGACGGCCGCGGCCGCACAAACACAAGCTCAGATTGACAATCCGCTGACGGGGCCTTTCCGGTACGACACGCGCTTCATGGCCGATAATGTGTCGACGGCGCTGTACGTGGACCCGCTGCTGGGCCTGGGCCTGCAGTTTAAGGCAGCGCTGACCGATGTGCTGGAAAACCAGCGCATCGACGCCAGCATCTTTGGCTTGTTCGACCTGCGCACCAGCAACATCCGCGTGGGCTACACCAACCTGACCAAGCGCTACGATTGGGGCGTGGCTTATCAGAAGCAGGCTTACTTCTTCGGCATCGGCTCCTACAACTACCGCTACGGCCGCCACGAAGTAGCGCCCACCATTGCCTACCCGCTTACCCACAACCTGAGCGTGCGCGGCGGGCCCCGCTTCGTGAATATCTCCAGCACGCAGCTCGGCGATGTGTCGACGGCCAACGACCAGAGCACCAATTATATTGGCTACAAAGGCGAGTTGGTGTTCGACAACAGCATCAACACCGGCGTGAACATGGTGGTGGGCACGCGCCTGAAAGCCAGCCTGCAAAGCCTGAATAGCCTGGGCGACAAGAGCCTTAGCTTCAGCAAGTTTGTAATTGACTTGCGGCATTACCAGAAAATCAGCCGCTCCATCGTGTGGGCCAACCGGGCCAGCTACGGGCAGTTCTTTGGCCCGCGGGCCCAAGTGTTCCGCATCGGCGGCATGGACGACTGGTTGATTAACGCCGACTACACGCAGGCACGTTTCCTGCCCGGCTACTCGGCTGCCGACCAGGTTATGAACCAGGATTTTGTGACCAACCTGCGCGGCTTCAACTACAGCGCCCGCAGTGGCCCGCGCTACGTGTTGTTCAACAGTGAGCTGCGCATCCCCATTGTGCAGTACTTCGCGCACCGGCCCATCTATTCGGGCTTCTTCCGCAACCTGCAGCTCACGGGCTTTGCCGATGCCGGCACGGCTTACTCGGGTACCAATCCCTTCGGCGTCGACAACTCGGCCAATACCGTGAAGGCGGGCGGCAACGGCAACTACTTCACGGCCACGGTTATCAACTTCCGCAACCCGCTGCTGATTGGCTATGGCGTGGGCGCGCGCACTACGCTGCTCGGCTTCTATGGCAAAGTAGACGTGGCCTGGGGCCAGGAAGACTACGTGACCCACGGCCCGAAATTCTACTTCACCCTGGGCTACGACTTTTAGTAGTTAGCCCTTATTCTACAACAGCTTATAAAAGGCTCCCGGCTTCCTGGCCGGGAGCCTTTTTGTATATTGCACCGGCCCCATAAGCCCCTATTTTCGTTCTTCCCGCCCATCAGCCAAGCCCTTTCTGCTATGAAAAAGCTGTTACTTTCCGCGTTGCTCTCGCTGGCTGCATCCAGCGCTTTTGCGCAGTACCAAACGCCCGGCACGGGCGTGCGCTGGACGCTGGCCCAACTGGCGGCCGCCACCGGCTCCAACGTGGTGCTCACCAGCCCGGGCACCTACGCCGTGAACGGCAACCTGCGCCTCAGCCCCACCGATACGCTCGTCATCGGCACCAACGCGACCCTGCGCGTGGCCGCAGCGGCTCTGGTGACGGTGGACGGTGTGCTGCTAGTGAACCCGCGCGACTCGGTGAAGATAACGGCCCAGACCAGCACGGCGCCGTTTAGCGGGCTCACGTTTTCGGCCACCAGCCAAGGCTCGCGGCTGCGCAAAACCATTGTGGAGTACGGCGGCGGCATCCGGGTACTGGACAATGACTTGCTGCTCGACAGCTGCGTGGTGCGCTACCAGGTGTCGCGCATTGGCACTACCTCAACCAATAGCGGGGCTATCAGTCCCTCGGGTGGGGCGCCGCGCATTCTCAACTGCCGCATATATGCCAATGCGCGCTCCGGTGTGCTGAGCCCGGCCAACCGCAACACCTCACCGGTGATTCAGAACTGCGTGTTCCGCAATAACGACACCGAGAATGGCAACTACCCGCAGATTAACCTGGGCATTGGCGGCGCTACGCCCATCGTGATAGAACGCTGCCAGGTGATTGGTGGCCCTTACAACATGGCCGGCGGCGTGTCGGTATCGAACCTGCTCGGCACCAGTGGCACCACCACGGTGCGCATCCGGCAGAACCGCATTGCCAATAACCGCTACGGCCTGGCCCTGTTGGGCGCGGGCATCACGGCCACCGTGACGCGCAACATCATCGAGAACAATAATATCAACCCCAACGCCCTCACCGGCGGCAGCGGCATCAACCTGCAGGGCAGTGCCACCATTACGGGCGTGGCCAGCCGCAACGTGCTGCGCGGCAACCTCTGGGGCGTAACGGTGCTGCGCACCTCGACCACCAGCACCACACCCGGCCCTACCATGAGCTTCGGCGACGTGAGCAGCAGCGACAGCCTGAACGTGGGCCTCAACCAACTCTACAACAACGGCAACGGCGGCCAGGTGTACGACTTCTACCTGAACATGCCCGACAATATGCTGGCCCAGAACAACGACTGGGGCACCAATTCGGCCGCCGTGGCCGAAAGCCACATCGTGCATCAGGTAGACCAGGCGGCACTGGGCTTGCTCAACTTCATGCCCATGCGCACCACCAGCGTGCTGGCTGCCCGCCCGGCCGCAGCGGCGCTGGAGCTGGCCGCCTACCCCAATCCCGTGCGTGAGGCGCTTATGCTGCGCTTGCCCGCCAGCGCGCTGGCCAGTGTGAGCCTGCATAATGCGTTGGGGCAAGCGGTGTACGTGGCCGAAACCACGCCCGTCAACGCCCAGCTTGCGGTGCCTGTGGGCCAGTTGGCCCCGGGACTGTACGTGCTGACGGTGAGCCAGCAAGGACGGACGGTCACGGCAAAAGTGCGGGTGGGGGAATAATTCGGGGCAGGTCGGGCGTATCTTTGCGGCCCGAACCGTAGCCTTCGACTGTGCCCCTGCTCCGCGAAATTTCCACCCTGCTAGCCAAAGACTTCCGCCTGGAATGGCGGCAGCGGGCGGCGCTGGGTGGGCTGCTGCTCTACGTGGGCAGCACGGTGTTTGTGTGCTTCCTGAGCTTCAGCCTGCGCGGCGGCACGCCCCCGCCCCCGGCCTGGAACGCCCTGCTGTGGGTGATTCTGCTGTTTGCGGCCATCAACGCCGTGGCCAAAGGCTTCATGCAGGAAAGCCCCGGCCAGCGACTGTACTACTACACGCTGGTGCGTCCCCAAGCGGTTATCTTGGCCAAAATCATTTACAACGCCTTGCTGCTCACGGCAGTGGCGCTGCTAGGCTTATTTCTCTACACGGTGTTTCTGGGCAACCCTATTCAGGACCCGGCGCTGTTTGTGGTGAACTTGCTGCTGGGGGCCGTGGGTTTTGCCACCACACTCACGCTGGTATCGGGCATTGCGGCCAAGGCGGGCGGCAGCGGCGCTACGCTCATGGCCATTCTGGGCTTCCCGCTGATGATACCCATGCTGCTGCTGCTCATCAAGGTGAGTAAGAATGCGCTGGACGGGCTCGACCGCGGCGTGAGCCAGCAGTCGCTGCTGACGCTGCTGGCGCTGAACATGATAGTAGGCGCGGCGTCGTACGTGTTGTTTCCTTTTTTATGGCGGGGCTAGCCCCGCTGCAAGCAGTTGAAGTAGTATGACCACGGCAAAAATCATTGGCAGTATTGTGGGCCTTGCCTTCACGGTGGGGGGCATCTGGGGCGGCCAGAAGTTGATTGAGCAGCGAAGCGCCGGCACCGGCTGGAAAGTGCTGACGGCCGTGCTGCTGCTGGCCGGCTCGGTGGCCGGGCTGCTGATTCCGGTGCCGCGCCTGCCCATCGTGAATGAGAGCATCCGCAACCTGTTTTTCCACGTGCCGATGTGGTTTTCCATGTTCATGGTGCTCATGGTGTCGGTGTGGTACTCCATTTTATACCTGCGCAATCCGTCGACGCGCCTAGACGTGTTGGCCCACGAAGCCGTGAAAAGCGGCATCGTGCTGGGCGTGCTGGGATTGATGACGGGCAGCCTGTGGGCCCGCTTCACCTGGGGTTCGTGGTGGGTGAAGGAAGACCCACGCCTCAACGGAGCGGCCGTGGCCCTGCTCATCTACGGTGCCTACCTGATACTGCGCGGCTCGTTCCGCGACGAGCAGCAGCGGGCACGGGTGTCGGCCATCTACAACATTTTCGCCTTCGCGGCGGCCATTCCGCTGCTGTTTGTGCTGCCGCGGGTGTCGGGCAACAGCCTGCACCCCGGCCAGACCGGCAACCCTGGCTTCAATCAATACGACCTCGACAGCACCATGCGGCCCGTGTTTTACACCGCCGTGATTGGGTGGATACTTTTTGCCTTCTGGCTGACCCAAATCAGCAGCCGGCTGGAATTCCTGAAAATTCGCAACGATGAAAAATAGCGTTTTGCGCCTGTGCGCCCTCCTGGTTTTGTTGTTCCAATTTGCCCAACGGGCGGCGGCGCAGGCCCCCGCAGCCGACGGCGTGGACATGGCCGATACCCTGCGTCAGAACGGCAAGATTTACGTGGTGGTGGCCGTTGTAGTCATCATCGTGACCGGCCTGCTGGTGTACTTGTTTTCGCTCGACCGGAAGGTGAGCAAGCTGGAAAAAGAAGCTAATTCCTGATTTTTTCGACGCCGGGCGGCACCACCGGCGCCTTAAACCTGTTGCTGATTCACAATGAAAAAGTCTAGCCTGTTTATCATTGCCATCATTGCGGTGGCTGCTGCCATCATCCTCAGCACTACGGCCGACGCCAGCATGTACGTGGGCTTCGGCGAAGCCCGCGCCCGCGCCGCCGAGGGCAACACCACCAAGGTGCACGTAGTGGGCCGCCTGCCCCGCGATGCACAGAAGCGCCCCGTCGGCCTGGAATACGACCCGCTGAAGGACCCCAACTACTTCGCCTTCACGCTCGTGGACAGCACTCAGATAGCCCAGCGCGTGGTGTACAACAACCCCAAGCCCCAGGACTTCGATGCTTCGGAGCAGGTTGTCATCACCGGCGCCATGAAAGGCGACGTGTTCATGGCCGACCAAATTCTGCTGAAGTGCCCCAGCAAATACGTGAAGAAGGATTTGGAAGGCGCCACGGCTTCGGTTCAGTAGTAGTTGGCCCGCCCGCAAGCACTCAGGCACCCGGTTTCCGAAACGATACGTCGCTTCGGAAACCGGGTGCTTTTTTCATTGGGGCTAGTGGTTTGCTTCTTTGCTGCCGCTGTGGCCCAGGTGCCCAACGACAACATTGAAAACCGGCGCGTGCTGCGCCTGGAGGAAACCATCACTTCTAGCACCACCGGCTGCACCGTGCAGCGCAACTGCGTGGACGAGCGCCTGACCGGCAAGTGCATTGAGTATCACAACGACCAGTGGTTTGAGTTCACACCCAAAACGGCGGGGCGCTACTTCATCAATATCGGCGGGCAGAAGTGCCGCGATGTGCGCGGCGTGCAGCTGGTGGTGCTCACGGGCACGCCCTGCCAGCCGGCCACCTACCGCATCCTGAGCTGCACCTCCCTCGGCACGCAGGACGACGTGTTTGTGACGCTGGACTCGCTGCGCGCCGGTCAGCCTTACCTGCTCGATGTGGACGGCTATCTGAAAGACTTCTGCCAGTTCACCCTACAAGTGAGCCAAACGGCCAGCGGCATGCCCGTGAGCTATTTTCCGCCCAGCCCCACCCGCCTGCTGCCCACCGCCAGCCGCGTGGTGGAGCTGAGCTGGACCATCCCCGATTCGCTGGCCAGCACGCCCGGCTGCCGGGTGATGCGCCGCGAAATCCACCAGTACCGCAGCACCGAGGTGCGCTACGTGCCCGTGCGCCGCGATACCTACGGCCACCCCGAAACCAGCTACGCCGTGGCCGACACGCTGCCTGGCCCCGGCATCTACGACTACCAAGTGGTGACCACCCGCGCCGACGCCGGCCCGGCCGCTGCCCGCCTGCGCCAGTGGTGGTACGCCTACAACACGGCCGCCACCATGCCCCTACCTGGCATCGCCCCGCGCCCCGACGTGGTGACGCTGCCCCTGCGCAAATACCCTATCAAAGCCCGCCTGTCGGTCATCATCACCGACCCGGGCACCGGGCGGGTGCTGCTGGCCCGCCAGCTCGTCAACCAACCCGGCGATGTGCGCCAGGCCGAGGTGCCCGTGCGCAAATGGCAGGACGCAGGCCTGGAAAAAATTGCCGTTGAAATCACCTGCCACCCGCCGCGGGGCGCCTTTTTTACCGACCGGTTGTTGTTGAATCTCCCGGCTCCGGCGGCGCGGCTGTAAATTTGCCGGATATTCTTTAGCTTATGAACTTATTAGTAGGACAAATCGGCCACCTGAGCGTCATCGTGGCGTTTGCGGCGGCTTTGGTGGCCGCGTACGGCTACTTCCAGGCTTCGCAGGGCCGGGCGCTGGGCGAGGAAGACGCCAGTTGGCGGCGGCTGGCGCGGGGCGCGTTTTTCGTGCACGGCGTAGCCATTTTCGTGGTCATCGGGTGCTTGTTTAACATCATTCACGCCCACCGCTACGAGTACTACTACGCCTGGAGCCACAGTTCCAACCACCTGCCGGTGGAGTACATGATTTCCTGTTTCTGGGAAGGGCAGGAGGGCTCGTTTCTGCTCTGGATATTCTGGCAGGTGCTGCTGGGCTTCGGCATCATGAAATTTAACCGCCGTTGGGAGGCGCCGGTGATGGCCGTATTCAGTGGCGTGCAGCTGTTTTTGGTGAGCATGATTCTGGGCGTGGTGCTGGGCGGCGTGAAGGTGGGCTCCTCCCCCTTCATCCTGCTGCGCGAGTTCCTCACCGACCTGCCGGTGTGGAAGATGAACCCCGACTTTGTGCCCAAAGACGGCACCGGCCTCAACGCCCTGCTGCAGAACTACTGGATGGTGATTCACCCGCCCACGCTGTTTCTGGGCTTTGCGCTTACGCTAGTGCCCTTCGCCTTCGCCATTGCCGCTCTCTGGAAGCGCGAGCTGACCGCCTGGGTGAAGCCGGCCCTGCCCTGGACACTGGTGGGCGGCGGCGTGCTGGGCGTGGGCGTGGTAATGGGCGCCTATTGGGCCTACGAAACCCTGAACTTCGGCGGCTACTGGAACTGGGACCCCGTCGAAAACGCCGTGTACATTCCCTGGCTGGTACTGGTGGCCTCGCTGCACGCGCTGGTACTGTGGCAGAAGCGCCGCACCGGCCTGCGCACTGCCTTTGCGCTGGTGGTGGCCACGTTTGTACTCATTCTCTACGCCACCTTCCTCACCCGCTCGGGCGTGTTGGGCAATGCCTCGGTGCACTCCTTCACCGATTTGGGTTTGAGCGGGCAGTTGTTCATTTACCTGGCAGCCTTCGCGGTGCTGGCGGTGGCGCTGCTGATTTCGCGCTGGAAGGAGATTCCGGTGTCGCCCAAAGAGCTGACGGCTTACAACCCCGAGCTGTGGGTATTTGTAGGCGCTACAGTGCTATGTCTGGGGGCATTCCAGGTGCTGTTTACCACCAGCATTCCGGTGTATAACTCCTTTATGGGGCTGATTGGCATCAAAACCAACGTGGCCCTGCCCGCCGACCAGATTGCCCACTACTCCAAGCTGCAGCTCTGGATGGGCGTGGGCGTGGCCCTGCTCTCGGGCGTGGCCCAGATTATGTGGTGGCAGCGCAACAACCGCGAAACCGTCATCAACTCCCTCACGGCGCCCACCCTGCTGGCGCTGCTGGGCACGGCGCTGGTGGTGCTGCTGGTGCGCTACAACGGCCTCACCATCTCGGCGCCTTACGTGGTGCTCACGCTGGCGGGCCTGTTTGGGGTGCTAGCCAACTTCGGGATGATTTTCACGCTGCTGCGGCGTGGCATCCGCCTCTCGGGCGGGGCGGTGGCCCACTTGGGCATTGCCCTGATGCTGCTGGGCATCCTGGCTTCAGCGGGCTATTCCAACATCATTTCGCGAAACGTATCGGGCCTGCTGTACTCGCGGGAGTTCAGTGAGGATTTGAACCGCGACAACGTGCTGTTGTGGCGCAACGAAACCACGCCCATGCACGGCTACCAGCTTACCTACACCGGCCAGTTCTTCGAGGTGCCCGGCGTGCCCGGCTACGTAGATAAGCAGTTCCTCTACCGCACCGACGACGAGTACAAGGCCCTGGCCCGCGCGCCCATCACGGTGGACGGCAAGACGTACTACAAAACCGGCGACACGGTGAACATCCTGCCCGAAAACACTTACTACCGCATCAATTACAAGGATGCGAAGTCGGGTGAGCAGTTTGCGCTCTACCCGCGCGCGCAGGTAAACGACGAGATGGGCGGCGGCGAAGGCGGCGGCCTGCTGGCCTCGCCGGCCATCAAGAAGTTCTGGGGCCACGACATCTACACCCACGTGAGTTCGGTGCTCGACCCGCGCAAAGAGAAGCCGTGGAGCGAGGCCACCGAACACGTGCTGGCCGTGGGCGACACCATTTTCCTCAACGACTACTTCGCCGTGTTCCGGGCCATTGAGCCGGCCCACGAAACCGCCGGCCTCAACCTGCAAAAGGGCGACCTGGCCCTGCAGGCCGACATGATTGTGACCGGCGAGAAGCGCCAGTACCACGCCCACCCCGTGTTTGTGGTGCGCAACTGCATGGTGGGCCGCGTGCCCGACGAGGTGGAAGACCTCGGCGTGCGCCTTACCCTCAACGCCATCGACCCCACGGCCGGCAAGTTCACCTTCGGCGTGAGCACCACCCAGAAGGACTACGTCATCCTCAAGGCCATGGAGAAGCCCTTCATCAACCTGCTCTGGAGCGGCACCCTGCTCATGGCCCTGGGCTTTGGCCTGAGCGTGCGCCAGCGCGGCGGCAAGGGCGTGGTAGCCGAAGAAACCCCAGAAACCGAAGCCACCGAAGAAGCCGGCCGCCGCGCCGTGCGGCCCCAGCCGGTGAGCTAAGGACCTGCATCCTTGATTATCGCAAAAGCCCATCAGACTTCCGTCCGATGGGCTTTTGCCGTTTTGAACAAGCGCCGAACGGCAGTCAGGCGGGCTTCTGAAGTTTAAATATGCGTCATTCCGTAGTTTGGTAGGCTTTAGGGATAACTGCACCTGTAGGCAAGATTTTGGTACGGGCCAAAAATGCTTTAACCCTCGGTACGATTCCGAGGATGCAAAAGCGCATTAGGATAAGCATTTGCTTTTGCGCCGTTGCGAAACACCCCTTCCCTGCGGAGTACTTCTGATACGGCAAAGCCTGGTTCCAACCGGGCGCAAATGCCCCAAAAGCTTATAAGGCAGGCCAAACAAAAAGGGCCGCCCACTGGGCGGCCCTTTTGCCTTAATTGAAAGTCAGCCTCAGCTTACTTCACAATCGCAATCTGCTGCTGGGTGTACTCCTGGCCGTTGCGCACGGTGATGGAGTAGATGCCCGACTGCAGGCCCGACAGGTTCACGCTGTTTTGGAAGTTGTCCTTGGCCGTGCCCGTGTACACGCGCTGGCCCAGCATGTTGGTCACTTCCACCACCATTGCCTGCTTGGCGTTGGCACCGTGGATTTCGAGGTTGAACACACCCGTAGCAGACGGATTCGGGAACACGCTCACGGCACGCTTCAGGGCCTCCGAGGTAGCCAGCGGACCGGCCGAAATCGTGAGGTCGTCCACGGCCAGGAAGCCCGAACTGGCGGCACTGATGGCGTGGAAGCCAATGTAGTAGTTGCCGTTAGCAGGCGTGATGTCGGCCACCACCGGCGTGGTGGTGTTGTTGGCCGGACGGTACAGCGTGCTCGTGATGTTGGTGTTCGTGTAGATGGTCGTGGTCTGGCCAGCGGCCGTGGCGGCCGTGCCGTACTTCACTTCCAGGCCCTCGGGGTAACCGGCGGCGGCGCGGAAGTAGAACTGCAGGCGGTAGCGCTGCGTGTTGGTCATAGTCAGGGCCGGGGTGAAGAACCAGTCGTTGGCACCCACCGTCACGTCGGCCGAGTTATAAGAGTACACCATGGCGTTCGGGGTCGAGCGCGAGATGTTGCCCGTAGCCAGGCTGGCATCCACGGTGCCCGTGGCGCGCCAGGTGAAGCCGTCGTTGTTGCTGTCTACCACCGTGATGCCGCAGGGCAGTGCCTGACCGGCGGAAATCACGTCGAAGTTCTGGTTGTAGGGGTAGGTGCTGATAACCGGCGGCGTGCAGGCCGTGGTGATGCCCACCGGACCAGCCGGGGCGCTTTGGTCGGTAGCGCTGCAAATGGTGCGGATGTAGAACTCGTAAGCCGTGCTGCCCGACAGGCCATTCAGCGTGTAGGTAGTGCCGGTGAAGGTAGGCGTGGTGGTGCTGTTAGCACCGCCGGGCGTGAAGCCCTGCGGGCCGTACACAATCTGGTAGCCCTGAGCGCCAGCGCGGCCCGTGAACGAGAACGATACCGACGAAGACGTGCTGCCCGTGATGGTGAAGGCCGTGGGCACCAGGCAAGTAGCCGGAGCGGCGGTTTCGGCCCCGAAGGGGAATTTGAACGCGCTGCCCGAAGCCGTGGCTAGTGCCGGCGTGGGAGCGGCGGCCGTGGTAGCCGAACCCGTGAAGTAGGTGTTCGGGCGATTGGGGCTCTCGTTTTGTACGCCAAACGGGAAGAAAGGCAGCGTGCCGCTCGAAGGCGCGGTTTGGGCCATGCCGATGAGCACATCACCAGCCGGCACGTTCACCGGCGCGCTGAACGTGAAGGTGTGGAAGGTATTCACGTCGGCAGCGGTAATTACGTAGTTGGGCGAACGACCTAGTAGGGCACCCGTCGTGGCGTTGATAACTACGCCGTACACGGTTTCGCCCACCGAAGTCTTCGCGGCGCCGGCCTGGTTGCCAGCATCGCTGATGAGGGCCGTCACCGACGTGATATCGCGGGTAGCGTTCAGCGTGATTTTGGCGGCGTAATAGTTGTTAGCGCCGGCGGTGAAAACACTGCCGCCGCTGGTGGCGCCCGGCGTCTCGAACGAGAAGCGCGTGGCGCTGGTGGTCATGGGCTGGCTTGCCGTGTTGTTAGCGTTGTTGTCGTCGTTAGGCACGGTCACAGTCACGGTGTTGGCGCCTACGTTAGCCAGGCTGATGTTGGTGAAGGTCACCACCGACGTGCCGCTCACGGGCAACGAGGTCAGGGTCTGCGTCTGGGTAAAGGTGTTGGCCCCGCTGATTGTCAGCGTCACGGTCAGAGGCGAGGTAATGGCGGCGACGCCACCGTTGCGCACCACGGCGCGGATGCTGAAGGGGTTGCCCACGGGCACGGCGATGGAGCCGTAGCCTTGGATTTCATTCACGGCCACGTCGTTGTTGGCCGGAGCAGCCGTCACAGCGCCGAACGGAAACTTGTAGATGCTCTGGCCGGCTGCGGTCAGGGCTTCTACCGGAGCCGCGGCAGCCGTGGCCGAGCCACGGTAGTAAGTAGTCGGCCGGGTGGGGTCTTCGGGCTGCACGCCGAAGGGATAGTAAGGCAGGGTGCCGCTCGAAGCGGTTTGGGCCATGCCAATCAGAACGTCGCCGGCCGGCACCGTGGCCGGGGCAGTGAGGGTGAAGGTGTGGAAGACGTTAAAGTCGGCCGCCGTGATGACGTAGTTCGCCGAGCGGGCCAGTACGGCACCAGTCGTGGCGTTCACCACCACGCCGTACACGCTTTCGCCCACAGAAGTCTTGGCCGTGGCCTGGTTGCCCACGTCGGTCAGCAGAGCCGTAATGGCCGTGATGCTGCGCGGGGTGTTCAGCGTCATCTTGGTGGCGTAGAAGAAATCATCACCGGCGTTGAAGCCGCTGTTGGCAGCCAGCGCACCCGGCGTAGCGGCCGAGAACGTGGTGGCGCTGGTTTCCATGGGCTGCGACACCGAGTTGTTGCCGTTGTTGCCGTCGCTGGCCACGCTGATGGTCACCGTGTTTTGGCCGGCGTTGGGCAGCGTGATGCCCGAGAACGTGGCTACCCCCGACGCATTCGTTGCCAGCGAGGCAATGGTTTGCGTCGCGGTGTAGGTGTTGGCGCCGCTGATGGTCAGCGTCACGGCCGTACCCGTCAGGGCAGTGGTGCCCGCATTGCGCACCACGCCGCGCAGGGTGATGGGGTTGTTAGCCGGCACAATCACCGAAGCGTAGCCCTGAATGGCCGACACTGCGGCATCGTTGGCCACCGGAATGCTAAAGCGGTAAGTACGGCCCGGGTCGGGCAGCACGGTCACGCGCACGTTGTGCCCGTTGCCGGTGTAAGCGCCGGCGGCGAACACGGTACCCGACCACGGCGTGGCCGAAGCCTTGGTGCCCAGTACGGTAGCCGCTGCGTTGGAACCCTTAATGCCCACCAAACAGAACTTGGCAATGTCGGCGCTGGCAGCGCCGGGCGTGGCCGTGCCGTACACGAACTCAATCTGGTTGGAGCCTTCGTATAGCTTGGCCTGGAAGGAGAAGTTGGCGTACTGAGTACCAATGGTGCCCCGCGCCTTATCCGACACGTTTTTCCACTGAATGGTGCACACCTGGTTGGGCGAGGTGCCCGTGGTGGTCACCCGGTACTCCGTGCCGCCGGCCGAGCCGGGGCCCAGGTCCTGGTTGAAGGGCAGAATCAGGTTGGTGTCGGCGCCGTCGATGGGTCCGTTCACCGTGCTCTGGCCACCGTCGGTATACTGCGCGCCGGTCGGAGCCGTACCGCCCAGCTTGATGAAGCCGTTGGTGTTAAGCACGAAGTTGGTAAACGTCGTGCCATTGAACACGAAGTTGAAGCCGATGGGCGTAGCGGCCGAGTTGGCGTCATCGGTGTTGGCCGTGCTGATGGCGGTGCCGGTGGTGCCCAGGTCGGTGTAGGTACCGGCCGTGTTGGTGACGTTGGCAGCAGCGTAGCCCAGCTGCGCGTGCGCCGAGCCCACGGCTCCGGTCGCCAGCAACGCCGCCAAAGCCCAGTGCCGTAGGCGCGAGGTCGGCCCCGTGCGGTCGTATTGGTGGTTCATAAAAAAGGGTAAAGTGGGTGAATAAAA
The DNA here is from genome assembly GCF_015694735.1 of Hymenobacter properus. GTDB lineage: Bacteria > Bacteroidota > Bacteroidia > Cytophagales > Hymenobacteraceae > Hymenobacter > Hymenobacter properus. The sequence goes on from NZ_JADQDP010000004.1 coordinate 690,816, forward strand.
AACAGAAGGGGAATGAATGAAAAGCCGTGCAACCAGCTGCCCGTTTGCATGGTAGTTTTGAGGGTACAAGTTGCTAATTATTTAGCATAAAAACCTAAACAGTCCTTCCAGGTGATGTAATTCTGCTCCTTTTCATAGCGAATTAATGTGGCTTTAAGACAGCGAAGCCCCTTGTACCAAAATTTATCTTTAATGAATCCTATTCGGTTCAATTTGCGCATTGGGCTGCTGGGTGCCGGGCGGGTAGCCAATCAGTTGGGGCCGGCGTTGGCCGCTGCCGGCCATCAGCTAGCGTTCGTATGGAACCGCAGCCTTGCGGCGGCCCAAGCGCTGGCGGCCCATCTGCCCGGGGCCCAGGTGCTACCCTCCCTCGCAGCCCCGCTGCCACCCGCCGACGTGTATCTGCTGGCCGTGCCCGATGCTGCCGTGGCCCCATTGCTGGCCGCCGTATCCTGGCCCGCGGGCGCATTGGTGGTGCACTTGGCCGGGGCACTGCCGCTATCGATTTTCGAAGCCCAGCCGACCGTGCGGGGCGGGGTGCTCTATCCGCTGCAAACCTTCAGCCCCGGCAGGGCCATCGACTGGCCCACCGTGCCGCTGTGCGTCGAGGCCGGCGACCCGGCTTCGGAAACCACCCTGCTGCAATTGGCCCACAGCCTCAGTCGGCACGTGCGGCAACTCGACTCGGCCCAGCGCCTGAAGCTGCACGTGGCCGCCGTGTTTGCCAACAATTTCACCAACCACCTGTTGGGCATTGCCGATGCCTTGCTGGCCGAAGCTGCCCTGCCACCGGAATTGCTGGCCCCGCTGGTGCGCGAAACTGTGGACAAAGCCCTCGCTCACCCGCCTTTCTCGGTGCAAACCGGGCCTGCCGTGCGCCGCGACGCGCCCACGCTGGCCGCCCACGCGGCGGCGCTGGCGGCCCACCCGGCCTGGCAGGCGCTGTATGCGCAGCTCACGGCCAGCATTCAGGCGCAGCTTTGATGCCGGAGCCGGGCGGAGTACCTTTGCGGCTTCAAACGCAGCATTTTTTTCGACTTATAAGTTTCTCGTTTTGTCTGTTCCTGCCACCACCATCACCTTCCAGTTCAGCGACGGCCAGCCGGCCCAAACCCACGTGGCGGCCGCCGGCGAATCGGTGCTCGACGTGGCCCTCAACAACGGCATTCAGCTCCAGCACAACTGCGGCGGTGTGTGCGGCTGCAGCACCTGCCACATCTACGTGAACGCCGGCGGCGACGACCTGCCCGAGATTTCGGACAAGGAAGAAGACTTCATCGACCGTGCCGAGAACCCGCGCATCAACTCCCGCCTGGCCTGCCAGTGCGTGCTGGAGAAGGACATGCAGGTGACCGTCACCATCCCGCCCCAGCACTTCCTCGGGCACTAATTTTTGCAGTGTTGAATGTTGAGTTTTGAGGGTTGAATTATCGGCTCTTGCTTCTGGGCTGCAAAGTGACCTATTAAGTTAAGGTCTCAGCCTACTCCTCTTTTCATTCAACATTCAACCCTCAAAACTCAACCCTTCTAGAATGAACCACTTTGAGCCGCCCATGCACTGGGCCGACCACGAAGACATTGCCATGGCACTCTACGAGAAGTTCGGCGACGACTTCACCGAGGCCAAAATCTACCGCATCCGCTTCACCGACCTGATTGACTGGGTGTTGAGCCTGGACAATTTTGAAGGCACCCGCGAGCAGGCCAACGAAGGCCACCTGGAGCAGATTCAGGCCAAGTGGGTGTACGAGTGGCGCGATAACCAATAGCCTACGGCTCAGGTTGCCATTTGGCCCCAACCCCGGGCCACTTTCCCGCGTAAGCTGCCCTGAACCGGACGCGCCGCCCCGGTTCAGGCCTTGCCGTCGCCTTTACCCGGCAGTTATTCCACCTTTCCATTTTTAGTTGTTTTTGCATGAAAACCGGCACCATCAAATTTTTTAACGAGGCCAAAGGCTATGGCTTCGTCACCGACGACGAAACCAAACAGGATTTCTTCGTTCACGTAACCGGCCTTAACGGCCTCACGGTGCAGCAAAACGACCGGGTGGAATTCGACACGCAGGAAGGCCGCAAAGGCATCAACGCCGTAAACGTGCGCAAAATCTGAGTTTTGCCGCTTCCAAACTGGCGGAATCTTCCGCCTCAAAAGCTTCTCCCAGCCGGAGAAGCTTTTTTATTGCCCGCCGCGGGCGAAATGGCGCGGGGCCGCCGGTTTCCCCGACCTTTGCACCTCGCTGCCCCGCCCATGAACCCGCCCCTGCCCAAGCCGCCATCGCCTGCCGCTGCCCCGGCCCCGTCCGCGCCGGAGCGGCTGCGCACGGCCCTGCCCACGCTGGTGCGCTGGCCCAACCTGCTCATTATGCTGCTGTGCATGGCGCTGGTGCGGGCGGGCCTGCTGCTGCCGGGCACGCCGCTGCGCGAGTCGCTGCTCGATTGGCGCTTCGGAGCACTGGTGCTGGCGGCCCTGCTGGTGGCGGCGGCGGGCTACATCATCAACGACTATTACGACGTGAAAATTGACGCCATCAACCGGCCCGACCGGCTGGTGGTGGGGCGGGTGGTGAACCGCCGCAAGGCCATGCTGGCCCACATGCTGCTGAGCGGCGCCGGGGTGCTGCTGGCCGGCTGGCTGCATCCAGTCCTGGGGCTGGTCACGCTGGGCACGGCGCTGCTGCTGTGGGGCTATTCGGCGCGCTTCAAGCGGGTGGCACTGGTGGGCAATGCCAGCATTGCCACGCTCACGGCGGCACTGGTGCTGCTGCCCGAGCTGCAGTGGCAGCTGGCCCGCCACGACAGCCACAGCGTGGTATGGCCCTACGCGCTGGCCGCCTTCCTGCTAACCATGGTGCGCGAGATTGTGAAAGACATTGAAGACATGCGCGGCGACGCCCAGCACGGCTGCCGCACGCTGCCGCTCGTGTGGGGCGTGGCCCGCACCAAGTGGGTGACGGGCTTTTTCCTGGCCTGCCTGGCGTTGCTCACTCTGGGCGCTACGGCGCGCTTGTTCATGAGCGGGCACTGGCCGCTAGGCACTTGGCTGGCGCTCCTGGTGTTGCTGCCCATGGCTCAGCTGGCGCGTCTGCTCCTGCGGGCCGACCGACGCCGGCATTTTCATGCGCTGAGCACGTTGTGCAAGGGCATTATGCTGGCGGGCGTGCTGAGCATGGCGCTGGCGGGCACGGTGTGATTCTCCTTACTACTTGCTTGTTGTTAGTTGTCAGCGCTAACAGCTTCTCCATTTTGGCTAACAGCTGACCGCGTGCAGCTAATTACTTTAATGAAATATCGTCACCTCTTCTTCGACCTCGACCACACGCTGTGGGACTTTGAGAAAAATGCCAACGACACGCTCCACACGCTGTACGAGCGGCATGACTTCGCGCGGTTTGGCACTTTCACGGCGGAAGAATTTATCCAGGTCTATAGCGACATTAACCACGCGCTGTGGCGCATGTACCAGAGCGGCAAAATCAAACAGGCCCAGCTGCGCGAGGTACGGTTCACGCGCACGCTTACCCGGCTGGGTGTGCCCGATGACCAGATTCCGGCTAACATTTCGGATGAGTTCACCGACCTGCTGCCGTTGAAGTCGGCCGTGTTTCCCTACACCCACGAGGTGCTCGACTACCTGAAGACCAAGTATCGCCTGCACCTCATTACCAACGGCTTCAACGACATCCAGGCTATCAAGCTGGCGTCGTCGAACCTAGCGCACTACTTTGAGGCTGTAATTACCTCGGAGCACAGCGGCCACCTCAAGCCTGACCCGCGCATGTTTGCCCACGCGCTGGCTCACACCGGCGCCACCGCTGCCGAAAGCCTGATGATTGGCGATAACCTGGAATGCGATGTGCTCGGCGCTTGCAATGCCGGCATCGACCAGGTGTACTTCAACCCCGACAAGCGCCGCCACTTCGCCCAAACCACGCACGAAATCAGCTGCCTGAGCGAGTTGAAAGACATTTTGTAAGCCATCTGTCATCCTGAGCGTAGCGAAGGACCTTATCTTGTTTGAACGGTTCGCAGTAATTGAATCGATGCAAACGTGATAAGGTCCTTCGCTGCGCTCAGGATGACAGGCGCCACCCAAGCACCAACATGATTCAGCTCATTGGCCTTTCCGGCCGCCGGGGCAGCGGCAAAGACACCGTGGCCCGCATTCTACAACAGCTCCAGCCCGAGCGCCAGTGGCAGATTCGCTCCTTCGGCGACTCCATCAAATCCGTCTGCGCCGCCCTCACGGGCGAGGACGTGGCCCCCTACTACACCCAGCGCGGCAAGGCCGAGTTGGTGCCCACCTTCCGCCGCACGCGGGGCGAGATGCTGCAGCAGGTGGGCAGCGCCCTGCGCGCCTGGGAGCCGCTGGTGTGGGTCGATGCCTTTTTTGCCGGCCTGCCGGCCGATGCATTCGTGCTGGTGCCCGATGTGCGCTTCGCCAACGAGGCCGACCCCATCCGGGCCCGCGGCGGCCTCATGCTGCGCGTGGAGGGCGACCCCCTGCACCAGCGCGGCGACGGCACCCGCGACGACAACCACCCCAGCGAAACCGCCATGGACGACTACCCGCATTTCGATGCTGTGCTGCACAACACTGGCTCGCGCGAGGACCTCATGCAGCAGGTGCAGGCGCTGCTGGGGCGGCTGTAATGGCTTGGGCTGCTTATGCTAATTTCTAAGTCTTTCGCTTGGTCCATAAGCATTATCTGGCTGCTGTGCCTACTGGTTTCCATCCTGACGGAATTGACGCCATTGGAATTCGCTCCCCTATGGGTTGGCAATCCTGTTCATTGGGTGGTTTGGGGCTTTGCTTTTCCTGTTTCGGGACTATTGCAAGTGCAGCTAAAGCAGCTTCGTCGGGTGTGGGTATTCATGCCCAAAATGCTTTGGGGAGGTGTGCTACTCATACAGATGTTATGGGCAGCTGCTTTATTCGTGTACAGGTTTCCTCACATTTTACAGCGCAATTTTTGGCGCGATGCGCGGGCGCCATTCGAATATGTATTTGCCAAGCAAGAACAGTGGTCGAGAAGTAAACCTGAATATCGACAAGGGTTGTTGCGTGTCAGAAGGCAATGGCTATGGCATCCCACATACGGGTATAGTCGCCGACGACGGGTTGCTATAGCGCCTATAGTGCCCGGTTTAATATGGGCTACGCCTATTTCAGGCGATAGTATTCTTTCAAAGCCGTGGCAAGTTGTTGATACCACTGGGGAGTATTTACTACGCCACACAGGCTATTGAAGAATTGGAAGAAGACTACCCAAGCTACCTTTGCCCTCTCCCACCCCAACCCTTCCCAAAACCTAACCCGAAACCCTATGGCCACTGGCTTTTTCAACGTCCCCCCTCCCGTCAACGAACCCGTTAAAGGCTACGCGCCCGGCTCCAAGGAGCGGCTCGAGCTGCAGCAGCAGCTCAAGAGCCTGCGCGGGCTGGAGCTTGATATCCCTATGTACATCGGCGGCCAGAAGGTGCGCACCGGCAAGCTGGAGCGCATTGCGCCGCCTCACGACCACCAGCGCACCATCGGCCACTTTCACATGGGCGATGCCAGCCACGTGACGCTGGCCATCGATGCTGCCCTGGCCGCCCGCACCGCCTGGGCCGCGCTGCCCTGGGAGCACCGCGCCGCCGTGTTTCTCAAAGCCGCCGACCTGCTGGCTGGCCCCTACCGCGCCCGCATCAACGCGGCCACCATGCTGGGCCAGAGCAAGAACGCCTTCCAGGCCGAAATCGATGCCGCTTGCGAGCTGATTGATTTCTTCCGCTTCAACGTGTACTTCATGCAGGAAATCTACAAGCAGCAGCCCGAGAGCCTGCCCGGCATGTGGAACCGCTTGGAGCAACGCCCGCTGGAAGGCTTCGTGTTCGCCCTCACGCCCTTCAACTTCACCTCTATTGCCGGCAACCTGCCCTCCTCGGCGGCCATGATGGGCAACGTGGTGGTATGGAAACCCGCCAACACCCAAATCTACTCGGCCCAGGTGCTGATGGAGCTGTTCAAGGAAGCCGGCGTGCCCGATGGCGTCATTAACCTAGTTTATGTAGACGGCCCCACGGCCGGCGACGTCATTTTCTCGCACCGCGACTTTGCCGGCATCCACTTCACCGGCTCCACCGGCGTGTTCAACGGCATCTGGAAAACCATCGGCCAGAACATTGCCAACTACAAGTCCTACCCCCGCATTGTGGGCGAAACCGGTGGCAAAGACTTCATCCTGGCCCACCGCTCGGCCCACGCCAAGGCGGTGGCCGTGGGCATCTCGCGCGGTGCCTTCGAATACCAGGGCCAGAAATGTTCGGCCGCTTCGCGCGTGTACCTGCCCTCCAACCTGGCCGATGAAATCCTGGGCTATGTGAAGGAAGACCTCGCTTCGTTCAAGATGGGCGACGTAGAGGATTTTGGCAATTTCATCAACGCCGTGATTGACGAGAAGTCGTTCGACAAGCTTGCCAAGTACCTCGACGGTGCCAAAGCTGACCCCAACGCCGAAATCATTGCCGGCGGTGGCTACGACAAGTCGAAAGGTTACTTCATCGAGCCCACCGTCATTCGTGCCACAGACCCCAAGTACGTGACCATGTGCGAGGAACTGTTCGGCCCCGTGGTAACGGTATTCGTGTACGACGCCGACAAATTCGAGGAAACCCTGGAACTGGTAGACAGCACTTCGCCCTACGCCCTCACCGGCGCCGTGTTCGCGCAAGACCGGTACGCCATCGACCTGGCCTCGAAGAAGCTGGTGCACGCCGCCGGCAACTTCTACATCAACGACAAGCCCACTGGCGCGGTGGTGGGCCAGCAGCCCTTCGGCGGCGCCCGCGCCTCCGGCACCAACGACAAGGCCGGCTCCATGCTGAACCTGCTGCGTTGGGTGTCGCCCCGTGCCATCAAGGAAACCTTCGTGCCTGTCACCGATTACCGCTACCCCTTCCTCGGCTCCGAGCCGGCGGAGGATTTGAACCGCGACAAAGGTTTGTAAGCAAAAAGGCCCGCATCCTCCGATGCGGGCCTTTTTTATTCTTTGGCATCGGGGTGCATGCTCATCTGCGTCACGGCCGTGTCTTCGCACAGCCGAATGGCTCGGACCACACCGAATGCCTGAAGTGGTTCAAGCCGCCTCCGGCCCATCGCCCAGCTGCGACTGAATAGCCCGTATTTCGCCGCTGTCCAGCGGCTTGTGAATCAGCCCCGCTACCAACTCATACTCCTTCGACTTCTCCAAATCACTCAGTGCCAAAGACGAGGTGAGAATGTAGATGGAGCAGCTACCACGCAATTCCTCCTCGTAGGGCGCCAGCGCGTCCAGAAATTGCCAGCCGTTCATCTCAGGCATGTTCAGGTCGAGAAAAACCACCTGGGGCACCTGGTTTTCCCTTGCTCGAATCAGCAGCTTGTCCAGGGCTTTTTTGGCCGACTGGAAGGTGCAGATGGTATTGGAAAAGCCCTCGGCGCGCAACAACTGCTCGGTGAGGTAGATGGCGAGGTAGTCATCGTCAATGAGGTAGGTTTTCATCTGCTGCAGGCTTGAAGTGGATGGTAAATTCGGTGCCCACGTTCACCTGGCTCCGAACCGAAATGTGCCCGCCCATGGCTTCTACGTGGGCCTTTACCAAAAACAGCCCGATGCCACGGCCCACAGCGGCGCTATGGAAACGGCGGTAAAGCTGAAAAACGTGCGGGCTCGCCTTCTCCAGGTCGAAACCCGAGCCGTTGTCGCGCACGGTAATGGTCAGGCTGCCATCAGGTACCTCACTTGCAGCCACATCAATCTGCAAGGGCCGCGCGTCAGAGCGGTACTTGATGGCGTTAGAAATCAGGTTGTAAAAGATGCTGTGGAAATATGCCCGGCTGCCCGCCACCCGCAAGCCTTCCGTAATGGCGTTGTGCAAGTGGCCGCCGCAGGCTTGCAGTGCCTCTTGCAAGCCCTCCAACGCCAGCTGGCACACCGCTGCCAGTGCCACCGGCTCGGGCCGATACCCCGCCTGTGTGTCGCGCAGCGAAAGAATGTCGTTGACATCCGTCATCACTTGGTCCAGCTGCTGCAAGCTGGTGCGCAGGTGCTGCACCGAAGTATCATACGCTTCGGAGTCTTTATCGAGCCGCGTCAGCAAATCCGTAAAGCCCAACGCATTGGCCAGCGGAGCTCGCAGGTTGTGCGACACGATGTAAGCAAATTGCTGCAAATCGGAATTTTGCTGCATGAGCCGCTCCGTCAGCAAGCGTTGCTGCTCTTCGGCGTGCTTTTCCTTGGTCAGGTCGTGCACCACACCCACCAGCTGGGAGCAGCGGCCGGCTTCGTCGAACACGGGCGCCACGCTCACTTCACCCGTCACGCGGCCCGTGGGGTAATCAGAAACCTCTTGCCACACCACTCGCTCCCGGGTAGTGGCAGCCTCCTGGTATTTCGTCAGCACCAGGCTGAGGGATGGCTCGGGAATGACTTCACGCACCTCCCGGCCCACTACTTTATCTACCGGCACACCGGTGGCTTTCTCAAACGCTTTATTGGCGAAAATGAAGCGGTACCGACCATCCGGTTCTACGCTCAGCACAAACGTTACGTCGGCAATCGTATTGAAGATAACAGACAACTGATGCTCCCGCTTCGCTAGGTCCGCGTACGTCAACGTCGATTCAGGAGCAGGTTTGGCGCTTGGCGGCATGGGATGGTATTGTTATACAAAGTCGCAGCGCGAAAGCTGCCGAAACGGTATTGTTAAGTTAATCTACGGAATAAATTCTACTTAACCTCAACAAATCACAGCGCTGCATACAGGTTCAATTCTCCAACATAGCATCCGATTTAGATTACGTCGGGCTACTCATTCATCGTTGCCACGCTTTGCACATTGAGTACGTAGTAGATGGTCGAGCTTGCCTTGCTCTGGTCGCGGCTTACTGTTTCGCCCCAACATTGCGCCCCAACCCCGTGGGCGCTACCTTTGCCCTTCAGCGCCCGTGAGGCCTGTTTGCTATATAATTGACTCCTATGTACCTAGCCCTGCCGGCTGCCAATTATCAGCCTTCCGACTATCTCCCCATTGTCATTCAGTTCGGCCTGGCGCTGGCTTTTGTGGCCTTCGCCATGATTGTTTCGCACCTACTGGGCCCCAAGCGCACCAGCCAGGTCAAGAACGAGTCGTTCGAGTGCGGCATCGAGTCCGTGGGCAATGCCCGCACCCCCATTTCGGTGAAGTACTTCCTCACGGCCATCGTGTTTGTGCTGTTCGACGTAGAGGTTATTTTCATGTACCCGTGGGCCGTGAACTTCCGCGCCCTGGGCCGCGCCGGTTTCATCGAGATGCTGGTGTTTATGGCCCTGCTGCTGGCCGGCTTCTTCTACATCATCAAAAAGGGCATTCTGCGCTGGAACGAAGAGCCTTCGCGGCAAACTTTCGCCGCCGCGCCGATGTTGGAAAACCGGCCCGCCCAAGTAGCGAAGGCCGCGTAATTCTTAGTGATTAGTGGTTAATGGTTAGCGTTTAATACGGCCATCAACTCACCACTAATCACTATCCGCTAACCACTGACGACTTATCATGGCTGATAATAGAGTTCCTGAGATTAAAACGGTCGAGGCGCCCGAGGGCATTGAGGGCGCCGGCTTTTTTGCTACTTCGCTGGAGAAGGTAGTGGGCATTGCCCGAGCCAACTCGCTCTGGCCCCTGCCCTTCGCCACGTCCTGCTGTGGCATCGAGTTTATGGCCACCATGGGCTCGCACTACGACATTTCGCGCTTTGGTTCCGAGCGCCCGAGCTTCTCGCCCCGCCAGGCCGACTTGCTGATGGTGATGGGTACCATTGCCAAGAAAATGGCACCCATCGTAAAGCAGGTGTACGAGCAGATGGCCGAGCCCCGCTGGGTGCTGGCCATGGGCGCCTGCGCCTGCTCGGGCGGCATTTTCGATTCCTACTCGGTGCTGCAGGGCATCGACCGCATCATCCCGGTCGACGTGTACGTGCCCGGCTGCCCACCCCGCCCCGAGCAGGTGCTCGACGGCTTGCTCCGCGTGCAGGACCTGGCCAAAAACGAATCCTTCCGCCGCCGCAACGCGCCTGAGTATCAGGCCCTGCTGGCGTCTTACAACATCAAGTAATTGACTGGTTTTCGGTTGGTTGTTTTTGATTTTTGGACACTTGCGTGACCATCCGGAAACAACCAACCAGAACCGAAACCCAGAATACATGTCCCCTCAGGAATCCGCTGCTGCTCCCGAAGCACCCGTTGCCGAAGACCCGATAAAGGCCCAAAACGCGAAAGTGCTGGCGCTGCTGCACCGCCTCTTTGGCGAGGCCACCTTTACCGATGTGCACGAGCCCCACGGCCTGCTGACGGTGACCACTACGCGGGAGAAAATCCACGACATCATTGCCGGCCTGCAGCAGGACCAGGAAATCAAGTTTCATTTCCTGACCACTATGTGCGGCATCAACTACCCGGAGAACGAGGGCCAGGAGTTGGGCATGATTTACCACCTGCATAGCCTGACGCAGAACATCCGCTTGCGGATTAAAATTTTCTTCCCCATCGCCGACCCGGTGGTGCCGACGCTGACCGACCTCTACAACACCGCCAACTGGATGGAGCGCGAGGCCTACGATTTCTTCGGCATCATCTTCACCGGCCACCCCAATCTCATTCGCATCCTCAACGTGGAGGACATGGACTACCACCCGATGCGCCGCGAATACCCGGTGGAAGACGGTACCCGCGAAGACAAAACCGACCTGTTTTTCGGCCGCTAGGCCTTTTGTCATGCGCCCATCTGTCATCCTGAGCTTGCGAAGGACCTTATGACGACAGCACGGCGCAGTATTTAACTAATTACTGTAACTCGTTCCAGCTTGATAAGGTCCTTCGCAAGCTCAGGATGACAGACGACAAATACGACAAGAATTAAAAATGGCAGTAAACGACACGCTGGAAGGCACCCACAAGATTCAGGAAGAGGCCGCCGCCCAGCGCCCCGGCCAGCTCATGCCCATCCTCAACGACTTCAGCCAGGAGCTGACGACGCTGAACCTGGGCCCCACGCACCCCGCCACGCACGGCATTTTCCAGAACATCCTGCAAATGGATGGCGAGCGAATTGTGTCGGGCGTGCCCACCATCGGCTACATCCACCGCGCCTTCGAGAAGCTGGCCGAGCGCAAGCCGTTCTATCAGATTACCACCCTCACCGACCGGATGAACTACTGTTCGTCGCCCATCAACAATCTGGGCTGGCACATGACGGTGGAGAAGCTGCTCGGCGTGACCGTACCGAAGCGCGCGCAGTACATCCGGGTGATTATGATGGAGTTGGCCCGCATTGCCGACCACCTCATCTGCAACTCGATTCTGGGTGTGGACACCGGCGCTTTCACGGGCTTCCTCTACGTGTTCCAGGAGCGCGAGAAGATTTACGAAATCTACGAGGAGGTGTGCGGCGCCCGCCTCACCACCAACATGGGCCGCGTAGGCGGCATGGAGCGCGACCTCTCGCCCGTGGCCCTGCAAAAGCTGCGCGACTGGCTGAAAAGCTTCCCGGCGGTGATGAAGGAGTTTGAATCCATGTTCACCCGCAACCGCATTTTCATGGACCGCGTGGTGAACGTGGGCCCGATTTCGGCGGAAAAGGCTTTGAGCTACGGCTTTACTGGTCCCAACCTGCGGGCTGCCGGCGTCGACTACGACGTGCGCGTGATGAACCCGTATTCGAGCTACGAGGACTTCGAGTTTGACATTCCGGTGGGCACCAACGGCGACACCTACGACCGGTTCCTGGTGCGCAATGAGGAAATCTGGCAGAGCCTGCGCATCATCAACCAGGCCCTCGACAACCTGCCCGACGGCCCATACCACGCCGACGCCCCCCACTACTACCTGCCTACCAAGCCCGAAGTGTACAAGAACATGGAGGCGCTGATTTATCACTTCAAAATCGTGATGGGCGAAATTGATGCGCCCGTGGGCGAGGTGTACCACTCAGTGGAAGGCGGCAACGGCGAGCTAGGTTTCTATCTGATTTCGGACGGAGGCCGCACGCCTTACCGCCTGCACTTCCGCCGGCCCTGCTTCATCTATTATCAGGCTTACCCCGAGATGGCCGTGGGCACGACGCTGTCGGACGCCATTGTCATTCTCTCGTCCATGAACGTCATCGCCGGCGAGCTGGACGCTTAGTTTTTGTTGAAATTGACTGCTATGGAGCCGACCACCGCGCCCACCAAACCGCAATTCTCCCCTGCTGCCCAGGCGGAAATCAAGCGCCTGCTCACGCACTATCCGGAAGACCGGAGCAAGTCGGCCCTGCTGCCGATTCTGCACATCGCGCAAGCCGAGTTCGGCGGCTGGGTGAGCCCCGAGGTGCAGGACCTGGTTGCTGAAACGCTGAACATCAAGCCGATTGAGGTGTACGAGGTAGCCACGTTCTACACCCAGTACAACCTGAAGCCGGTAGGCAAGCACGTGCTGGAAATCTGCCGCACGGGCCCCTGCATGCTGCGTGGCTCCGACGAGTTGACTGAGCACCTGGAGCGCATCACCGGCGCCAAAGTGGGCGGCACCTCGCCCGACGGTACCTTCACATTGAAAGAAGTTGAGTGCCTGGCCGCCTGCGGCTTTGCCCCCATCGTGCAGGTGCGCGAGAAATACTACGAGCAGCTCGACACCCCCGAAGCGGTGGACGCCATGCTGAACGAATTGAAGAGCCTGTTGCACCGCCCCATTCTGCCTTGGGAGGAAAACAGCACTTTGCCGAACTCGCTGAAGAATTACTAAAAGCTGGCCATCAGCACAACGCTTACCACTATGGGCCGCAAGCTATTAACTGAACATATCGACGTCGAGGGCATCAACACCTTCGAAGTGTACCGCAAGCACGGCGGCTACCGCTCCGTGGAAAAGGCGCTCAAAACCATGACGCCCGACGAAGTGGTAGAAGAAGTAAAGAAGTCGGGCCTGCGCGGCCGCGGCGGCGCGGGTTTTCCCACGGGCATGAAGTGGAGCTTCCTGGCCAAGCCTGAGGGCGTGCCGCGCTACCTCGTGTGCAACGCCGACGAATCGGAGCCCGGCACCTTCAAGGACCGGCACCTGATGTCGCGCCTGCCCCACCTGCTCATCGAGGGCATGATTACGGGTAGCTACGCCCTGGGCGCGCGCACCAGCTACATCTACATCCGCGGCGAGTTGTTGTACGTGCTGCGCATTTTGGAAAAAGCAATTGCCGAAGCCTACGCCGCCGGTTTTCTGGGCGAGAACATCCTCGGCTCGGGCTACTCCCTGGATTTGCACGTGCACCCCGGCGCCGGCGCCTACATCTGCGGCGAGGAAACCGCGCTGCTGGAGTCGCTGGAAGGCAAGCGCGGCAACCCGCGCAACAAGCCGCCGTTCCCAGCCGTGCAGGGCCTCTACGCCCGCCCCACGGTGGTGAATAACGTAGAAACCATCGCAGCCGTGGTGCCCATCATCAACGAGGGTGGCGACGAGTACGCCAAGCTCGGTGTGGGCAAGAGCACCGGCACCAAGCTGATTTCGGCTTGCGGCCACCTAAATAAGCCAGGCATCTACGAAATCGAGTTGGGGGTTCCCGTTGAGGAATTTATCTACTCCGACGAGTACTGCGGCGGCATTTGGAAAGGGCGTGACCTCAAGGCCGTAGTGGCTGGTGGTTCGTCGGTGCCGATTCTGCCGAAAGAACTGATTCTGAAAACCGCGGCCGGTGAAAACCGCCTGATGACGTACGAGTCGCTGAGCGACGGCGGCTTCGTGACGGGTACCATGCTCGGTTCCGGTGGTTTCATTGCGATGGACGAAACGACGTGCATCGTGAAGAACACCTGGAACTTCTCGCGCTTCTACCATCACGAAAGCTGCGGGCAGTGCTCGCCCTGCCGCGAGGGCACCGGCTGGCTGGAGAAGGTGTTGCACCGTTTGGAGCACGGCCACGGCTCGATGCACGACATCGACCTGCTGGTGAGCGTAGCCAAGCAGATTGAGGGCAACACCATCTGCCCGCTGGGCGAAGCGGCCGCTTGGCCGGTAGCCGCCGCCGTGCGCCACTTCCGTCACGAGTTTGAGTGGCACGTGACCAACCCCAAAGAAGCTACGGCTCCCGGCGCGGCCTACCGCGGCACGGCCGTGCTGGCTTAATATCCTTGACGATTATCCTCCCATACAATGGCTAAAATAACATTCGACGGCATTGAGGTAGAGGTTCCGGACGGCACCACTATCCTGAACGCGGCCCGCCAAATCGGCGGGGGCGTGGTGCCGCCCGCCATGTGCTACTATACTCCTTTGAAAGGCTCGGGCGGCAAGTGCCGTGCCTGCCTGGTGAAGGTATCGGCCGGCTCGGCCAAAGACCCGCGGCCCATGCCCAAGCTGGTGGCCTCGTGCATCACCACGGTGCAGGACGGCATGGTGGTGGAAAATACCATCAACCAGCAGGTGCTCGACGTGCGCAAAGGCATCGTGGAGATGCTGCTCATCAACCACCCGCTCGACTGCCCGGTGTGCGACCAGGCCGGCGAGTGCAGCCTGCAGGATTTTGCCTTCGAGCACGGCGTGAGCACTACCCGCTACGAGGAAGAGCGCCGCACCTTCGAGAAAATCGACATCGGCCCGCTCATTCAGCTGCACATGACGCGCTGCATCCTGTGCTACCGCTGCGTGTACACGGCCAACCAGATTACCGACAACCGCGTGCACGGCGTGCTGGGCCGCGGCGATGCCGCCGAAATCGGTACCTACATCGAAAACATCATCGACAACGACTTCTCGGGCAACGTGATTGACGTGTGCCCGGTGGGCGCCCTCACCGATAAGACGTTCCGCTTCAAGCAGCGCGTGTGGTTCACCAAGCCAGTGAATGCGCACCGCAACTGCTCGCACGAGAAGTGCGAAGGCCGCGTAACGCTGTGGTACAAAGGCAAGGACGTACTGCGCGTAACTGCCCGCAAGGATGAGTACGGCGAGGTGAAGGAGTGGATTTGCAACGAGTGCCGCTTCGACAAGAAAGAAACGGCTGACTGGGTGCTCGAAGGCCCGGCGCACATCAACCGCGCCTCGGTTATCGCCCAAAACCACTACGAATTGCCGGTGGTGAACCCGCAGGTGATTCAGGACCTGCCCGAAAGCACCACCCGCGAATTGGAACGCAACCCGCCGTTGAAACTAGGCGGCCTGAATGGATAATTAGCCCGACACTACATAGAACGTCATGCCGAGCATAGCCGAGGCATCTTGCTTGCCGCGGGAATTCAACCGTGGCAACGATTCGAGCGAGATGCCTCTACTCCGCTCGGCATGACACAAGCTACTCCCCTATGACTCTCGAAACCCTGGGCTGGCAAGGCCTCGTCATTCTGGTCGTTTTTGGCCTGTCGCTGCTCATTGCCACTTACTGCACCTACGCCGAGCGCGTGATTGCCGCCTTCCTGCAAGACCGGGTGGGGCCCGACCGCGCCGGCCCCTTCGGCCTGGCGCAGCCGCTGGCCGATGCCGTGAAGATGTTCACCAAGGAAGAATTCTTCCCCGCCGGGGCCAACCGGGCGTTGTTCATCTTCGGCCCCTGCTTGGCCATGATTACGGCCCTGATGTCGTCGGCCGTGATTCCGTTCGGCAACTTCCTGCAGTTCGGCAGCACCGTGGTGCACTTGCAGGGCATTGAAATCAATGTTGGGATGCTGTACGTGTTCGGCATTGTGTCGCTGGGCGTGTACGGCATCATGATTGGCGGCTGGGCCTCAAACAACAAATTTTCGCTGCTGGGCGCCATCCGGGCTGCCTCGCAAAACATCAGCTACGAACTGGCTATGGGCCTGGCCCTGATTGCGGTGCTGATGATGTCGGGCACGCTGTCGCTGCGCGAAATCACCCTGCAGCAGTCGGTGGCCGGCGAGTGGCATTTCTGGAACGTGGTGAAGCAGCCGCTGGGCTTCATCATCTTCATCGTCTGCGCTTTTGCCGAAACCAACCGCACGCCCTTCGACTTGCCCGAGTGCGAAACTGAACTGGTAGGCGGCTACCATACCGAGTACAGCTCGATGAAGCTGGGCCTGTACCTGTTTGCCGAGTACATCAACGTGTTTGTGGCTTCGGCCGTGATGAGCGTGCTCTACTTCGGCGGCTTCAACTTCCCCTTCCAGTATGAGCTGCGCGACTGGCTGGTGAGCAGCCGCGGCATGGAACTGGTGACGGCCCAGAACATCATCACCATTCTCGGAGCGGTGGGCGTGTTCCTGAAAATCTTCGCCTTCATTTTCTTCTTCATGTGGGTGCGCTGGACGCTTCCGCGCTTCCGCTACGACCAGCTGATGCGCCTGGGCTGGACCATCCTCATTCCCCTGGCCATCTTCAACATCCTGCTGACGGGCGGCCTGATTACGTTCGGCGTAATTAAATAACCTATATGGAATCCTTAAGCAAACGCGCCAAAGTCCTGACCAAAAAGCCGATGACGCTGGCTGAGCGGGCTTACCTGCCGGCCATCTTCCAAGGCTTGTCGATTACGATGCAGCACTTTTTCCGGGCTGCTACCAAGAAACAAGTTACCATTCGTTACCCCGAGGAGACACGCCCCTTCTCGCCCGTGTTTCGCGGACTGCACGTGCTGAAGCGCGACGAGAAAGGTCGGGAGCGCTGCACGGCCTGTGGCCTGTGCGCCGTGGCCTGCCCCGCCGAAGCCATTACGATGGTGGCCGGCGAGCGTAAGAAGGGCGAGGAAGGGCTTTACCGCGAGGAGAAATACGCGGTGAGCTACGAAATCAACATGCTGCGCTGCATTTTCTGCGGCCTGTGCGAAGAAGCCTGCCCGAAAGCCGCTGTGTACCTGCAAGCCGATAAAATGGCCCCGCCGCGCTTCGAGCGCGACGAGTTCATCTACGGCAAGGACCGGCTGGTGGAGCCCGTCTCGCCGGACTTGCGTTCGAAGCGTGGCATTCAGCTCACGCCCGAGCAGGCCGCTACGCTGCGCACGCAAACGGCTTAATACGCCTGTCATGCTGACGAAGGAAGCATCTTATCACCGCTCCCTTCATCAGCATATGTTAATCCCTGCGGCGAAAGCGTGATAAGATGCTTCGCTCGCTCAGCATGACACTTAAATGTCTCCTCTCTTCCTCTTTCTCTCGTTCGTGGCCCTTCTGAGTGCATTGGGCGTGGTACTGGCCAAAAACCCGGTACACAGCGTCCTGTTCCTCATCCTCACGTTCTTCACGCTTTCGGGCCACTACCTGCTGCTCAATGCGCAGTTTCTAGCAGCGGTGAACATCATCGTGTATGCCGGGGCCATTATGGTGCTATTCCTGTTCGTGATTATGTTCCTGAACCTGAACGAGGATACGGAGCCCCACAAGCCAGCCCTGGCTAAGTTTGCGGCCGCCATTGCCGGCGGCTCCCTGCTGCTGATTCTAGTGGCGGCGCTGCGCAACGTGAGCCCCGCGGGCTACGACCCGGCCAATTTCGATTCGCAGATTGGCATGGTGGACCGGCTGGGCATGGTGCTGTTCCGCGACTACGCGCTGCCGTTTGAGTTGGCGTCGGTGCTACTGCTGGCCGCCATGGTCGGCTCGGTGATGCTGGGTAAGCGCGAAACGGGCGAGCGGAATTTTTAAGCGCAAGCAACAACCTGTATTACAAGCGGCAACTGAGATTTCAGCTGCCGCTTTTTTTTATGCGCTACTGCTAACTTGCTGGCAACAACTGAACGTCTACCAATCATCTTTTTCTATGTTTCTCCAGAATATCTTCAAGCCGAAAGCAAAAGAAATTGTCGCTGGCCCTGAAGAAGTCGGGAGCCTGGGCGTGAGGTATCTAAAGCATTTCTGGTCAACGGTGCTGGCCAAGCGCAATGGAGTATTCGTGGAGCAAACTGAGCGAGACTGGCGCCTCGATAATTTGCTTCTGAATGGCTTGGGCTTGTCCCTTGAAGAAACTCTGCAATACCTAATGAACTCCGCTCCGGGTTTTCCGGAGTTTGAAGGCTGGATTCTGGACAAGCATCAGGGAAAGCTCGACCCGCTGGATGTGGCCCGGCTCAACAGTGTATTGTCCGGTCAGCCCTATCCGGAAGGCTTACAGGAAAGCCTGCGCGACATAGAGCAAATGGAGGACGTGCTGAGCGCCCAGGATTTGGCTTTCTGGGACGAGCATGGCTACGTAATCGTGCGGGCGGCGGTGTCTAAAGAGCAAGCACGGGCTACGGAAGATGCCGTTTGGGAAAAGCTAGGGATGAACCCGCAAGACCCGGCCACGTGGTATCAAAAAGCCATTGGCAAAGGAATGATGATGGATTTTTATCATCATCCTACCCTGCGGGCCAACAGGCAGTCGAAACGAATTCAAAAAGCTTTTGCCCAGCTCTGGCAAACCGGCGACCTTTGGAAAACCACCGACCGCACCAGCTTCAACCCACCCGAGACGGACAACTACATGCACCAGGGCACGCCCCTGCACTGGGATATGAGCCTGGAACCGCCTTTTCACTTTGGCACCCAAGGCCTGCTCTACCTCTGCGACACACCCGCCCACCAGGGCGCTTTTAGCTGCGTGCCGGGCTTCCATCGGCGGCTGGAAAGCTGGCTGGCCGGCCTGCCCGCCGGCACCGACCCGCGCCGCGTGAATTTGCAGGCGCAGGTTGTACCCATTGCCGCCGAAGCTGGCGACTTTGTTATCTGGCACCACATGCTGCCGCACGGCAGCAGCCCCAACCACGGCACCTACCCGCGCATTGTGCAGTACCTGAACATGTACCCGGTCGAGTTTAAAGAAAATATGGCTTGGCGATAGCCAATAGACCATTTTGTGTTTTAAAACAGCTGTGCCGAACCTTGCGGGTTCGGCACGGCTGTTTTAGCCTAGCATTATTGATAGCAACCTTATTTATCGAATAGAATTATTAACAAGCAGCGGCTTAATTATAGGAAACCGTAGTAGCGGTGGTATTGGTCTGGGCCACTACGGTGGCGCGCATAGACATGGAACGATAGGTAGCAACCCGCATCTTGTGTACCGGCGAGGCGGTCAGCTGCACTTGCATCAGGGAAGCAGCAAGGGCGCTCCAGAACAGAAAAACGGCGGCGAAGATGTACAGCTTAGACATGTATGCGGGGCTTGAAGTGTTTAACTGATACAAACCTACTAGGTGGGGGCACGGCCGGATTTTGAGCTTCGTCTAACTGGGTCCGTTGTTCGTTAAGTCTTGCTGATTGCCCGGCGAACGATTCTAGATATGGGGTCAATTTTTACTCTCATAGAGGAGCTTATATTTTTGAGCAAGTGTAAAGACCGATAAGTGCTTTTGCTGTAGCGTTAAATAAAAAGCGGCGACGGATGCATCCGTCGCCGCTTCTGTTTCTAAGATTTCTACTTCTTATCCAAGTGGACGCGCAGACGCTCAGTGGTGTTGTCGGTTTGCTCGAAAATGCCGGCTATAGCTTTGCTAATTAATTATATCAGCTTTTTTATAGCTTCTCAAAGCCTCTTCAATATACCTAGATGAATGGTCGAGACCACCGATTACTATGCCTTCCATATGTCGACGAGTCTGACGTTCGAGGATATATATGGTAGCCATGCTCCCCGCTTTGCCCGCGTACACACTTCCTAGCCGTAGCGTGATTTGGTTCCACGGCAGATGCCCTAGTTTCGGCGTCCAAAATCCAGTAGGTCCAAATTGCAAATGAGGCGTTCTACTCGTCATCTGCCGCCAACCCATTATGCAAAAAAAGGCCGCAATGCCTAGCATAAATAAAATAGCTCCTTCATTTACATGGCCTTTTGATACACCAGCTATTATGAAGATAAATAATCCGGCACCCATTAATACACTTAAAAAAGCGTACAACCGGGAGCCGAAGAACTTATGCGGATAGTCTTGCTGTGACACCCCGGTTTCCCTACTTCGCCACCACGTCGGTCTTAATGCTCAACTCCTTCAACTGTGCGTCGGCAATCGGCGAGGGCGAGTCTATCATCACGTCGCGGCCGGAGTTGTTTTTGGGGAAGGCGATGAAGTCGCGGATGCTGTCGGAGCCGCCGAAGAGGCTGCAGAGGCGGTCGAAGCCGAAGGCCAGGCCGCCGTGGGGCGGGGCGCCGTACTCGAAGGCGTCGAGCAGGAAGCCGAACTGGGCCTGCGCTTCTTCGGGGGTGAAGCCGAGCAGCGAGAACATGCGAGCCTGCACGGCGCGGTCGTGGATGCGGATGGAGCCGCCGCCGATTTCTACGCCATTTATCACCAGGTCGTAAGCGTTGGCGCGGGTCTGGCCGATGGTGTTGGGGTCGTCGAGCAGGGCCAGGTCCTCGGGCTTGGGCGAGGTGAAGGGGTGGTGCATGGCGAAGTGACGGTTTTCCTCCTCGCTGAATTCAAGCAGCGGGAAGTCAATCACCCACAGCGGCGAGAACGAGTGCGGGTCGCGCAGACCCAGGCGGCGGCCCATTTCGAGGCGCAGCTCGCTGGCCGCTTTGCGAGTTTTGGCCTCGGCACCGGCCAGCAGCAGCAGCAGGTCGCCGGGGTTGGCGTGGAAGGCGGCCTTCCACTTCTGCAGCTCCTCCTGCGAGTAGAACTTATCGACCGAGGATTTCACCGAGCCGTCGGCTTCCACCCGGGCGTACACGAGGCCGGTGGCCCCGATTTGCGGGCGCTTCACCCACTCGGTCAGTTCGTCGATTTGCTTGCGGGTGTAAGCAGCGCAGGTGGCGGCGTTGATGCCCAGCACCACTTCGGCATTATCAAACACGGGGAATCCCTGCCCCTGCACCGTGGCGGTGAGGTCGGTGAGCTTCATGGCAAAGCGGGTGTCGGGCTTGTCGTTGCCGTAGTCGCGCATGGCCTCGGCGTAGGTCATGCGGGGCACGGTGGGGAAGTCGAGGTGTTTGATTTCCTTGAACAGGTAGCGTACCAGGCCCTCGAACATGTCGAGCACGTCTTCCTGCTCCACGAAGGCCATTTCGCAGTCAATCTGCGTGAATTCGGGCTGACGGTCGGCGCGCAGGTCTTCGTCGCGGAAGCACTTCACGATTTGGAAGTAACGGTCGAAGCCCGACACCATGAGCAGCTGCTTGAACGTTTGGGGGCTTTGGGGCAGGGCGTAGAACTCGCCGGGGTTCATGCGCGAGGGCACCACGAAGTCGCGCGCGCCTTCGGGCGTGCTCTTAATGAGTACGGGGGTTTCTACTTCGATGAAGTTCTGGCCGTCGAGGTAGCGGCGCACGGCCTGGGCCATGCGGTGGCGCAACACCAGGTTCTGGCGCACTGGGGTGCGGCGCAGGTCGAGGTAGCGGTACTTCATGCGCAGGTCGTCGCCGCCGTCGGTTTCGTCTTCGATGAGGAAGGGCGGCAGCTTGGCGGGGTTGAGTATTTCCAGCGCCGTGGGACGCACCTCAATGGCGCCCGTGGGGATTTTGTCGTTTTTGGAGTGGCGCTCCACCACTTGGCCGGTCACTTGCAGCACAAACTCGCGGCCGAGCTGGCGGGCGGTTTCGCGCACGGCCTCGGCTTCCACGCCTTCTTCCAGCGTTACCTGGGTGAGGCCGTACCGGTCGCGCAGGTCAATCCAGAGGATGGCGCCTTTGTCGCGGGTGCGCTGCACCCAGCCGCAGAGGCTGACGGTTTGACCAATATGTTCTTCGCGGAGTTCGCCGCAGGTGTGGGTACGTAGCATGGACCGCAGATTTTAACGGATTTGACGGATAAGAACGGATTCGAATAGCGTGGTTCTGGCTCCGCTTTTTTCTGCGAAGGTAGCCACCACAGCGGCGGGGCGAAACCCAAAATTTGGTACGGAGTATGCAAAGGCCAACGGCAACTGCGTTCCTTTGTCGCTTCAATCCCTTCAACTTTCCCATGAAACTCCTCCCCTCTCTCGTGCTGGCCGCCGCTTTGCTGGGCGCTGGCGCCGCGCAGGCCCAAACCAAAATCAAGACCAAAACCAAAACTGACGGGGCCGAGATTAAATCGAAAGGCACGGCCAGTGCCGTCACCCTCGACGGCCCCATCAAGCGCATTGAAACGCTGTCGGGCATCGACGTGTACCCCCGGCCGAACTCCACCGACATCATGCTGAGCTTCACCCAGCAGTTCACCAAGCCCGGCACGTTGGTGATGACCGACTACAAAAACAAGGTGATATACCAAACCGACCTCGACCCCCAGAACAACACCGGCGCCCCGGTGAGCCTGGGCAAGATTCCGGCCGGCACCTACCTCGTGGAGGCCAAAACCGGCAACTACGTGTACTGGAAAAAGGTCCGCATCAAATACCCCACCATCCGCCGCTAGGTTTCTAAAATAACTGATTAGTTGAACGTCATGCTGAGCTTGCCGAAGCATCTCTCCCGCAGCAGTAATTAGTTACTCTCGCGGGAGAGATGCTTCGGCAAGCTCAGCATGACGTTCTTTGTTATTGCTATTATTCCTGATTCCTATGAGAATTCTGTCGTTTCTGCTGCTGTTTTTGAGTCTCACGGCCTTCGCACCCAAGCCCAAGCTCACCACCGTTAAGCTGGCCTCAAACCTGAGCGTGGGCGTGCCAACAGGCTTCGCGCCGCTGCCCGACGATGGCATTGCTGTGAAATACCCTTCACCGCGCAAGCCGCTGGCGGTGTTTTCTAACCCCAGCGGGCGTGTCGATTACAGCGTGGCCGTGCGTCCCACCACCTTCGAGAGCTTCGACTACGGCGTATTGATTAAGATTTACAAGGCCAGCATCCAGCGCCTCTACACCAAAGTCGACTTCCTGAAAGAGGACATCCGCACCGTGAACGGGCGCGATTTTATTTATTTCGAGTTCGTATCGACCGTGACCGACGCCCGGCGCACGGGTGCTCAAATGGCGCCCATCAAGCGCTACCAGGCAGTGCAATACGCCATTGAGGGCACGCAGCTCTACGTCTTCACCTTCGTGGCCCCGGCCGAGGAGCAGGCCCAGTGGCAGCCTACGGCCCAGGCCGTTATGGGCGCTATTGCGATGAAGAAATAAATAAGTCGTAAAAAAAACAGTTGTCATCCTGAGCGCAGCGAAGGACCTTACCACGGCCAAATGGTGAGTAATTATTGCTCATCGTTCGGCCGTGGTAAGGTCCTTCGCTGCGCTCAGGATGACATTTGGCTTGTTCGTTCGCCCTACCCCATGACCGACGACTACTTCATGCAGCAAGCCTTGGTCGAGGCCGAGAAAGCCTTGGCTGCCGAAGAAATTCCCATCGGCGCGGTGGTCGTTTTCAACAACCAAATCATTGGCCGCGGCTACAACCAAACCGAGCGCCTGCGCGACGTAACCGCCCACGCCGAAATGCTGGCCCTGACGGCCGCTGCCAACTACCTGGGCAATAAATACCTGGCCGATTGCACGCTCTACGTCACCATTGAACCCTGCGTGATGTGCGCCGGTGCCAGCTACTGGGCCCAGGTGAAGGCCGTGGTGTTCGGGGCTGATGAGCCCAAGGTGGGCTACCGGCGGCACGGGCAGCTACTGCACCCGCGCACCCAACTGCGCGGCGGCGTGCGCGCCGAGGAGTGCGCCGCACTGATGCGGCAATTTTTCAGCGCGAAGCGGCGGTAGTAGACAATATAAAAAACGTCATGCAGAGCGCAGCGAAGCATCTTTACCGCGTAACAAAATCTTTACTCATGCGATAGAGGTTGCGCGGTAAAGATGCTTCGCTGCGCTCTGCATGACGTTCTCATAGATTCAAGCCCCAACCCTTTCTCCCTCACCACTTTCTTCTGCACTTATGTTGTTTGCCATTCTGTTGCCCGGCATCTCAATGATATTTCGGGGTCATATTCTTAAAGGCCTGTTGTGCGGCATTCTGCACATCACGCTCATCGGCTGGATTCCGGCCGCCATCTGGGCCGTGGCTTCCTACCGGGAGGATTTGGCGGAAAAGCGGCACCGCGAAACAATGGAGTTCCTGGCGCGGCAACGGCGCTAGGTTTCGGCGGCCAACGAATTCGAGCGCTTTCGAAATTCCGTGGCAATCCTATACTTTTGGCCTTAAGTGAACGGCGGCCGTAACCCTACGCGGCAGCGGCTGTTTCAATACCGTCACCATTTCGACTCTTTACCACCCAAACCCTTTTCACTGATGGCTTTCGAACTCCCGAAACTTCCTTATTCCTACGATGCACTCGAACCCACGTTCGACGCGCAAACCATGGAAATCCACCACAGCAAGCACCACCAGGCTTATGTGACCAATCTGAACGCCGCCATTGCCGGCACTGAGATGGAAAACCAGTCCATCGAGGAAATCCTGCACAACATTGCCAAGGCTCCTGCAGCCGTGCGCAACAACGGCGGCGGCCACTACAACCACTCGCTGTGGTGGACCATCCTCTCGCCCAACGGCGGCGGCCAGCCCACCGGCGCAGTAGGTGAGGCCATCACCAAGGCTTTTGGCACCTTCGACAAGTTCAAGGAGGAATTCACCAAAGCCGCCACCACGCGCTTCGGCTCGGGCTGGGCGTGGCTGTGCAAGCAGGCCGACGGCTCGGTGCAAATCTGCTCCACCCCCAACCAGGACAACCCGCTGATGCCGGACTCCGGCTGCAAAGGCTTGCCCATCCTTGGCATCGACGTGTGGGAGCACGCCTACTACCTCAAGTACCAGAACCGCCGCCCCGACTACATCGCCGCCTTCTTCAACCTCATCAACTGGGACGAGGTTAATCGCCGCTACGCTGAAGCCAATCCGGCGTAAGCTTCGGTAGATTTGTTATTAAAAAGGCCCGTTTCCGGTTGGAGGCGGGCCTTTTTTTAGGCTTTGAACTGGGTTGGCTTTTACGCATATGACCGTTTGCGTGAATTCTCCTTCCTCGCGTCAACAAGCGGGCTAGTGCTCCCCTGTGGTCACAGATTGTCCTAACGGGGCAGCCAGCAGAAGGGCGCCGGTGTGCAACTGCTTCACCGAGCCACTGGCAAGGGCACAGCCACCACAATGCGCACCGGCACCGGCTGACCGTTGATTCGACCGGGGTGCAGCCGGGGCAACGCGGCCGCCGCCCGCAACACCGCGGCCTCGGCCCGCGTGTGGGCGCCGAGCTCAGGAATTTCCCCGTATTGAATCTGGGCGTGAAAGGTGCCGCCGTAGGGGCCAACGGTGAAGCCGACCGGAATCGTATCGGGCCGCGGTTCCGTGGGGTCCAGGTGGGGAGTGGCGTTGCGGCTGAGTAAGTGAGCCAACGCGCGGTACGACGCGCGCGACGTCGGCGCGAACTCCGGGCTGCCGGTGAGGCTGGGCATCTGTTCGGCCGCCTCGTACGGCTGCGTGGAGTCGCGGCCCGTGTACGGGTGCGTCCGGGCGATGGCTGCTTGTTGAGCGAGTTGGGCGCGGGTGAGGGCGGCTCGCCGGGCCTCGACCCGCGCTTCTTCCTGCACCAGGGCGGCCTCCTGCGCAGCGGGCGAAGCGACGGAGGTGCCGTGATTCTCCACTTGGTAGAACAAGAAGGCGAGCAGTTCAACCGGGGCTAGGCCCAACAAGATGGCGAGCACGTGGCCCAGGCTTCGGGATAAGCAACCGGCAACCAGCCCGCAGCACCCCAAGAAGAGGCTAAGAGCAAGCAACTGGTAGGAGCCCGCCTGCCAGCCATTGTTGCTTTTGGAGAAGTGGGTGAACTCGATGCCGATGACGGCTACGACAACGGCGCCGCTCCCCAGCAGGCACAGCAGGAACAGTACTAGACTGCTCACGCCCCAGGGACGGGCAGCTGTGGAGGCACTCTGGGGAAATACAGGAGCAGGCTTCACCGGGGCAAGGTAGAATTTCCTGTAATATACCTACTCCTGCCTTCCAAGGTGAGTAACCTGTCGCACCGGTTTCATCAGCGTTTTTCCTATAGTATCACTAATCCTCCGTTTGGTAAACATTGACTTGGGGGTTAATTCTGGTGGTTTTAAAGCACGCTTACAGTTTCTATCGAGTTTAATAAACTCGTTCACCAATCAAAGTTTACCAAATACATGGTTGAGATAAGTTCTGTGAACTGCCCATTTTACAAAAAAGGACCTTTCTCAACGACGAGAAAAGCTAGCTGAAAAACAATTCGTGTACCTACCTGCTTTATCACCGCGTTTCATCAAACCCGGCGATTCACGCGCGCCCTTGTTTCCGTAGCATCCATGTCCAGCAAAGCCTTTGAGCCCGCCAAACTAGGCGCCCTCACCCTTGCCAACCACCTCGTGATGGCCCCCATGACCCGTAGCCGCGCCCTGGGCAACGTGCCCAACGAGCTGATGGCCGAGTACTATCGCCAGCGCGCCACCGCCGGCCTCATCATCACCGAGGGCACCTCGCCCTCACCCGACGGTCTGGGCTACGCCCGCATTCCCGGCCTGTTCAACCAGGAGCAGGTCACCAACTGGCAGCGCATCACCGAGACGGTGCACCACCACGGCGGCCACATCTTCGTGCAGCTGATGCACGCCGGCCGCATTTTCCACGGCCACAACCTGCCCGAGGGCGCCGAGGGCGTGGCCCCGTCGGCCATTGCCGCCGCCGGCGACATGTGGACCGACCAAGCCCAGATGCAGCCCAATGCCACCCCGCGCGCGCTGCGCACCGAGGAGCTGGCCCGCGTGCGCGACGAGTTTGTGCTCAGCGCCAAGCTGGCCCTCGAAGCCGGCTTTGATGGCGTGGAACTGCACGGAGCCAACGGCTACCTCTTGGAGCAGTTCCTGAGCCCTCACTCCAACCAGCGCACCGACGAGTACGGCGGCAGCGTGCAAAACCGCGCCCGCTTCGTGCTCGAAGTGACCCGAGCTGTGGCCGAGGCCATTGGCAAGGAGCGCACCGGCATCCGCCTTTCGCCCTGGGGCGTGGCTTCCGACATGCCGCACTACCCCGAAATCGACGAAACCTACGCCTACCTGGCCGAGGAGCTGCAAAAAATTGGCGTGGTCTACGTGCACCTCGTCGACCACTCCAGCATGGGCGCCCCCGCCGTGCCGGCCGAAACGGTAGCCACCATCCGCCAGAAGTTTACCGGCACGCTCATCCTGGCCGGCGGCTACCAGACCGTAGACCAGATTGAGGCTGCCCTGGCCGACAAAGCCGACCTCGTGGCCATCGGTCGTCCCTTCATCTCGAACCCGGATTTGGTGGAGCGCCTGCGCAACGGCCAGGAACTGGCCCAGCCCGATTTCGCCACCTTCTACGCGCCCGGCCCCAACGGCTTTGCCGACGGCTATACCGACTACCCCACGGCCGACGGCCAACCCGCCGGCACGTTCTCGCCCACCTACGAGGCGTAGGGCGGTGTTAGGTGTTCGGTGTTAGGTGTTCAGTATTGGCTAGGTTTCGTCAGTTAATGCGCCGAGTACCGAACACCTAGTACCAAACACCCAGCACCTAACACCCCTCAAAAAGCCCCTGCGAAGCCTGCCCCTAACGGGGCGCTTCGCAGGGGCTTTTTTATTTATCTTTGACGGCTGTGGCCCCTGCGCCGCGCTTGCTTTTGCCTTATCCCACCCTCTCTTCTTGTTCCCCGCATGAATACAAAGCTGCGCCTTACCATCCTGAGCTTTCTCCAGTTTTTCATCTGGGGCTCGTGGCTCATCACCATCGGCGCTTATTGGTTTCAAACCAAGCAATGGTCCGGCGCGCAGTTCGGCGCCATTTTCTCCACCATGGGCATTGCGTCCATTTTCATGCCCTCGCTCATGGGCATCGTGGCCGACAAGTACGTGAACGCGGAAAAGCTCTATGGCATCCTGCACATCCTGGGCGGCCTAGTGCTGTGTGCCATTCCGCAGGTGACAGACCCCGGCACGTTCTTCTGGGTTATCCTGCTGAACATGATTTTCTACATGCCCACCCTGGCGCTGTCCATCGCCGTGTCGTACTCCATCCTGAAGCGGCAGGGCCTTGACGTGGTGAAGGACTACCCGCCCATCCGGGTGTGGGGCACCGTAGGCTTCATCGTGGCTATGTGGACGGTGAGTTTGCTGGGCTTCGAAAAATCGGCCAGCCAGTTCTACGTGGCGGCCGGCGCAGCCATTCTGCTTGGTATCTACTCGTTCACGCTGCCGGCCTGCCCGCCGCAGTCGGCCAACACCTCCAGCCAGAACCTGGCCGAAATCCTGGGCCTTAAGTCGTTCGCCATTCTGCGCGACCGCAAGATGCTCACCTTCTTCCTGTTCGCGCTTCTGCTCGGCGCCGCCCTGCAGCTCACCAATGCCTACGGCGACACCTTCCTGCACGATTTCGACAAGGACCCAGCCTACCAGAACACTTTTTCGGTGAAGCACCCGGCCATCATCATGTCCATCTCGCAGATTTCCGAAACGCTGTTCATCCTCGCCATTCCGTTCTTCCTGCGCCGCTTCGGCATCAAGCAGGTGATGCTCTTCAGCATGATTGCCTGGGTGCTGCGCTTTGGCCTGTTTGCCTACGGCAACCCCGGCGAGGGCCTCTGGATGATTATCCTCTCGTGCATCGTGTACGGCATGGCCTTCGACTTCTTCAACATCTCAGGCTCGCTGTTTGTCGAAACCCAGACCCAGCCCAGCATCCGGGCCAGCGCCCAGGGCTTGTTTATGATGATGACCAACGGCTTTGGCGCCGTGCTGGGCAGCTCGCTGAGCGGCCTCATCATCCAACTCTACTTTACCGATGCCGCCGGCAATAAGGACTGGCACAGCATCTGGCTCACTTTTGCGGGCTATGCACTGGCCATCGCGGTGCTGTTTGTGTTCATTTTCAAGCACAAGCACACACCACAGCCTGCTGAGGAAACGGCTCCTGCTGCCCCGCTGCTCTCGGTTGAACAAGCTTAACTTAAGCTCGTCAATACAAGATTAGCACAAAAAAAGTCGACTTTTGGCACAAAGAAAAGGCCCGCTCTGCACTAGCAGGGCGGGCCTTTTGCTGCCTTTCGGCGGCTAAAATTACTTCGAGCCGAAGAAGAAATTGCCTTCAATCTGGGCGTTCTCGTCGGAATCGGAACCGTGTACGGCGTTGGCTTCGATGCTCTTGGCATACTTCTTCCGGATGGTGCCTTCCTCGGCGTTGGCCGGGTTGGTGGCACCGATGAGGGTGCGGAAATCGGCCACGGCGTTGTCCTTCTCCAGGATGGCCGCTACGATGGGGCCGCTCGACATGTACTTCACCAGGTCGCCGTAGAAGGGGCGCTCTTTGTGCACGGCGTAGAATTCGCCGGCGCGCTCGGGGGTGAGGTTAACTTTTTGAAGCTCCACGATGCGGAAGCCGCCGGCCTCAATCATGCTCAGGATACCACCGATGTGGTTTTCCTGGACGGCGTCGGGCTTAATCATCGTGAACGTGCGGTTGGTGGCCATTTTAAAGGAATTCAGAATTTGAAATAAAGATTTGAAGGCACAAAACTACCACAATCAGCGGCCCGCGCCCAACCCGAAGATTAAGCAGCCGTGGTTTTTCTGCTTTGCGGTGACGGCAGAAGTCAGCAATAACCCTGCGCTTGCGCTTTTTAAAGGCGCCTCGACGGCACGCGACGAATGCGCCAGAGGCTCAGGCGTCCGTTGTTCGCCACCGGCTGCAGGCGCTGCACAATGGCCGGGTACACGCGCACGACCTCCTGCTCAAACGTCGCGTTTTGCGTCACCACGTAGTCGGCCGGCAACGTGGCGAGGGCGCGGGCTAGGTTTTCCGGCGTCAGGTTTTCGGGCGAGTTGCGGTTTTGCAGCATAGTCCAGCCGCGGCGCTGAGCCAGCAACAGGGGCAGGTTGTAGGAATAAGCATCAAGCACCAGCAGCTTGGCAGCGCGCGGCACCCCCAACGAATCGAGCCAGCGGGCGCTGGTCAGGAAATTGTCGCGGGTAAGCACGCTTTTGTCGGTAATCGGCGGATTGGTGCGCCGGTGCTGCTCGGCCTGCGCTTTCCAGACGCTGATGGCACCGAGCAGCAGTGTCGTCGCCGCAACGGCCAAACGGGCTACGCGGGCGCTTGGCACCTGCCAAGCCGCCAGGCAGCCCCCAAATGCCAGCACCAGCGGCAGGAAAAAACTATCGAGCAAGTAGTAGTCGTGAATGGCAAACAACGGCCCCATCAGGCCATAGTAGGCTGCGCCTCCCGCCGCCAGTGCCAGCCAATGCCAAAGCCACTCGCTGCGCCACAGGCGGCGCCCCTGCTGCGCCGCCACCGCCGCCACTAGGAGCAAGAGCAGCCACTGCGGCTTGCTCAGGATGCTCCACAGCCAGTATTCGCGCACCGTTTTGGTCACGCTCAGAAACTCGGCCCAAGAGGTAAACGTGCGGGGCCGTGCCAGAAACATAGAGCCCTGGTAAACATGACTCAGGTGCTCGTTATACCCAAAAACAGCTCCTAAGAACAGGAAAGCCGCGCCGTATAGTGCTGCGACGGCCCGCCAACCCAGACCGGCCGCCGTGCGCCGGGGCCGCAGCACCACCAAATGCCCCAACGTGCACAGCAGCGGCAGAGCCAACGGCGTACGCATGGCCCCCGCCAGTGCCAGCCACGCCACCGCTACCGCCAGCCACCGCCGGGCATCGCGGGTGGTGCCGGCCTGTAGCGCCCGGTAAAAGCAGCAATACCCCGCAAGCGCCGCCGCGACAGCGGGCACCGACGGCAAAAAATTCGCCTGGTAAAACAGATAAATCGGGCTTAAAAAAGCGAACAGCGCAGCCGCTGTCCCTTTCCAGGCCGAGCCGCTGGCCCTGCGCACCAGCTCAAACAGTGCTAGCAACCCGCCCAAACCGGCAGCCAGCGTTACGCTCCGCATCAGCCCCGGCGCAGCTTGGCCCGTGATGCCCATGAGCAAGGCCGACACATAGGCCGGCAGCGGAAATCCAGCCCCAGTCACGCCATCGGTGGTGAGCAGGTTGAAGGTGGCGGGGTGAAAAAAATCGTAGCCCCGGACCCGAAACTGCAGCGCAATGGCCAGCCAGTCGGCCTGCGCCCAGGCGTGGTTAAACGACGGGTAGAGACCCAGAAACCCGGCATACAGCCAGCCGCTGAGTGCCAGCAGCAGCCCTAGCAGCAGCCCGGGCGCTACCCACCGGTATTTTCTTTCCCGACCCGCCGAAAAATCAACGCGCATTTTATTCATCAATGAAAAGACAATGATGGGTAAAAATGGACCATTTTGTTGGCCGACTTTGTTGGAGCACTCGTCCGGTTTGCCCGAACCTTCGGGACCGACTTGACTGTTAAGAAAAGATTTCTTCCGACTTTTGCCGGCCCAAATATTTGTAAGCCACCGGCCCTCCGCTCTCATTCACTCGGCGCCGGGCCCTTCATGTTGTCGATGTCTAGTTCCATTTCCGCCCTGCAGGCGTTGCTGGCCCAACCTAAGCAGGTTGTCATCACCACTCACCACAAGCCCGACGCCGACGCGCTGGGCTCGTCGCTGGCCTGGGCCGGCTACCTTAAGCAAAAGGGCCACCACGTCACGGTCGTCACCCCGTCGGACTACCCCGCCTTTCTGAACTGGATGGAGGGCAACGACGAGGTCATCGTGTACGAAAAGCGCCAGAACGACCGCCAGGTGCGCGACCTCGTGAACCGCGCAGAGGTCATCTGCTGCCTCGATTTCAGCTGCCTCGGCCGCATCAACGAGTTGGGCGAGTACGTGCGCCAGGCTCAGGGCGTGAAGGTCCTCATCGACCACCACCAACAGCCCGAGGAGTTTGCTGACATCGTGTTTTCGGTGCCCACGGCGGCGGCCACAGCCGAGCTGATTTTCGAAATCATCCGCGACTTGGGCGACCAGGACCTCATCACCACCGGCATCGGCGAGGCCCTCTACGCGGGCATCATGACCGACACGGGCTCGTTCCGCCACCCCAGCACTTCGCGCAACGTGCACCTCATCATTGCCGAGCTGCTGAAAGTAAATGTGGACCTCTCGAAGGTGCACCGCCTCATCTACGACTCGCACTCTGAAATTCGCCTGCGCTTCCTGGGCTTCGTACTGAAAGACAAGTTGGTGGTGAACCGCGAGTACAACACCGCCTACATTGCCATCACGCAGGAAGAGCTGCGCGAGTACCAGAGCAAAACCGGCGATACCGAGGGCCTGGTGAATTACGCGTTGAGCATCGAGGGCATCAAGTTTGCGGCCGTGTTCATCGACCGCGGCGTGGCCGTCAAGATTTCGTTCCGCTCGGTGGGCAGCTTCTCCGTTAGCGACTTTTCGCGCCGCCATTTCGACGGGGGCGGGCACCACAATGCGGCCGGTGGCATCAGCTACGACACGCTGGATGCAACCGTGGAGCGCTTCCTGAGCATCCTACCCGAATACAAGGAACAATTAACGGGCGTGCCCGCCGCCGTAGCGCCGCCGGTGGCGTAACTTTGAACCGTTTCTGATTCTTCACTTCTTTTATTTTCATGCGTTTTACCTCCCGCTCTGCGCGGCAGCTGGCCCTAGCGGCCGGCCTGCTGGGCTTCGCTTCGCTCACGGCCTGCAACAAGGACAACGGCGAATTTGCCAAAACCAAGTCCGGCATCGAGTACAAGATTTATAAGAAAGTCGGCAACAGCTACGAGCGGCGCACCGACGTGAACGCCGAGGGCGACCCCACCTACAAAGACCGGGTGAACAAGGTGATGCTGGGCAACGTGCAAGTGCGCACCGGCAAAGACTCGGTGTGGCAAAACAGCCTGCGCGACGTGGGCATGGCCGTGCCCCTGCCCCTGAAAGAGCTCAAGCAAAAAGGCGCCCCCGACGAGGCCATTGCCCTGCTGCAGCCCGGCGACAGCGGCGTGTTCCGCTTCCAGGCCGATTCGCTGTTTAAGCCCAAAATGGGCCAGCCCGCGCCTCCCTTCATCAAGAAAGGCGGCAACGTGGTGCTGATGTACGTGGCCACCACGCCCAAGCTCCTCACCGAAGCCGAGGCCCAGGCCATGCAGCCCGAGTTGCAGAAGCGCTCGATGATGACGCAGATGAAGAAGCGCATGGCCGACCCCGAGTTCCAAAAGCAAATGCAGGCCCAGAAAGCCGCCCAGGCCAAGGCCCTGGCCGAGCCCGCCGTGCAGGCCCAGCTCAAGAAGGACGACGCTGTGCTGCAGGACTACATCAAGAAAAACAACCTGACGATGCAGAAAACGCCGTCGGGCATCTACTACCAAGTGCTGAAGCCCGGTACCGGCGCTAAGCCCAACACCGGCCAGATGGTGAGCGTGAACTACAAAGGCACGCTGCTCAGCGGCAAGGAGTTCGACTCGTCGGACAAGATGGGCAAGCCGATTGACTTCCCCCTCGGCCTCGGCCAGGTGATTCCGGGCTGGGACGAAGGCATTTCCCTGCTCAACAAGGGTAGCCGCGCCATTCTGCTCATTCCCTCGTCGCTGGCCTATGGCCCCCGCGGTGCCGGCGCCGACATTCCGGTCGACTCGCCCCTGCGCTTCGAAGTGGAACTTGTTGACGTGCAATAACTATTTTAGTAGCTCCTATTTCCGGCCAACGGGCATCGCGGCACAGCTGCCCGGGCTCCGTTGGCCGGAATCTTTTTTACCCCCGCCATGACTAATCTTCTGCTTCGTTCGCGCTATTGGGTGCTGGCGGCGTGCCTGCTGTTGGCTGCCCCGGCTCTGTGGAGCTGCAACTCCCAAAGCGTTTACCAAAAACAGCTGGCCGAACACGACAGCCAGATGCGGGCCATCGACGAGGACACCATTCAGAACTATCTGAAACGCAACAACCTGCTGAGCACCGCCACGCGCACCAACTCGGGCCTGTACCTGGTGCCGATAACCAACGGCACGGGCCCGCAGGTGACCAAGG
The DNA here is from genome assembly GCF_015694735.1 of Hymenobacter properus. Taxonomy (GTDB): domain Bacteria; phylum Bacteroidota; class Bacteroidia; order Cytophagales; family Hymenobacteraceae; genus Hymenobacter; species Hymenobacter properus. The sequence continues at coordinate 724,533 of NZ_JADQDP010000004.1, forward strand.
GCGCGCAGGTGCAGCTGAAGTATGTGGGCCGGTTCCTCAGCAACGGGGCACACCCCGAGTCGTCTGGCTACCCCGCCTCGCTGGGCAACCCCAGCTACCCCCAGGGCACCATCTTCGACAATTCGGCCGACAACAAGACGCAGTGCGGCTGCGTGGTTTTCACGGGCGGCAGCGGGGCCATTGCTGGCTTCAACGAAGGCTTGCTGCTCATGCGCAAGGGCGACCGCAAGCTGCTGCTGATTCCGTCGCGCCTAGCATATGGCCCCGGCGGTGCCTCCGGCATTCCGGCCGATGCAGCGCTGATGTTTGACGTGGAAATCCTCGACATTCTTTAACTAAAATGCGCATGCCAGCAACCTGGGGTTTTCGGCGCCACTGCGCGGGTTGGGGCCTAGTGCTGCTGGCCACCACGGCCGCCCATGCGCAGCCCGGCGCCAAGCCAACGGTGCCCACCGCGCCCAGCGCCCCCGTGAAAGGCGCCGATACAACGCACCTCGTTTACCAGCGCACCCCCAACGGGGTGCGCTACGCGTTTCGGGAGCGCGGCACCGGGCCGCTGGCCGTGCCGGGCAGCCGCGTGGCCGTGCGCTACACCGGCTTTCTGCCCGATGGCCGCATTTTCGACGCCACCCAGGCCTGGGGCTCGGCGTTTCGCTTCCGGGTAGGGCGCCACGAAACCATTGCTGGCTGGGAAGAGCTGATGCCCTTTGTGCCGGCCGGCTCCCGCGTCCGGGTCTGGATACCAGCCGCCTTGGCCTACGGGGCCAAAGGCGTGCGCCACCCCGACGACGACTCCCGGTTTATGATTGCCCCCAATACGGACCTCACGTTCGAGCTGCAGGTGCTGAGCGTGCGCTGAAGCGCTATCAGCCAACTCCTGCTTGCGTTTTTTTCCTCATCGGCTACCCGGCCATTTTCTGATATTGATGCGTTCTGTTCTGCTTGCGCTGGTTGTTGGCTTGCTTTTCCTCGGGTCATCCGCTGTTGCCCAAACCTCGGATGGCAATTTTTCGCGCCTGCCCACGGGCACCGAGTACCGCCTTTTCCGCAAAGATGCCAGCGGCCGCTACCAGCCCCGCGCCCTAGCCCCCAGCGATGCGCCCTATGCCAGCCGCGCCGGCCAGGTGCTCACCGTATTCATGGAATTCCGCACCGGGCGAGACTCGGTACTGATGAAATCGCGCGCCATGCAGCCCTTGCCGCAGCCCGTGGCCCTGCCCGCGCAGCCCGCCCACGGCAGCCTGGAAGAAGCCCTGGGCCTGCTGCTGCCCGGCGACAGCGCCGTGTTTCGCTTCCCGGCTGATACGGTGTTTGCCAACACCTTTCACCAAGCGGTGCCGCCTTTTCTGCGCAAGAGCGGCAACACGCTGGTGGTACTGGCCAGCGCCCAGGAACTGGTGACCATGGCCGAAATGACAGCCCGCCACGAGAAGATGCAGGCCGAGTTTGCCAAGCAAGAGCTAGCCAAGTCGGCCGTGCAGTTGGCTAAGGACGACGCCATTATCCAGGCCTACCTGAAAAAGAACCACGCCACGGCCCGCAAAACCACCGGCGGCACCTATTACATCCTCAAAAAGCTGGGCACCGGCCCCACGCCGAAAAAAGGCCAAACGGTGCGCGTGCTCTACCGCGGCACGGTGCTCACCACGGGCCAGGAGTTCGATTCCTCGGCCAAGCACGGCAACGAACCCATTGCCTTTGCCCTGGGCACCGGCCAGGTGATTCCGGGCTGGGACCAAGGCATTGCCATGCTCAACAAGGGCAGCAAGGCCGTGCTGCTCATTCCCTCCCCGCTGGCCTACGGCACCCGCGGCGCCGGGGCCGACATTCCGGCCAACGCCGTGCTCCGCTTCGAGGTAGAGTTGGTGGATTTTCAATAAAACCGCTGCAAGCTTGCTTCAGCCAACAAAAAGGCCCCGCTGCATATAGCGGGGCCTTTTTGTTGGCTGAAGCAACAGAGGGCTCAATTCAGCACCTGCGACAGGATATCCAGCGAACGAATCTCGCCCAGCTGCTCCACGTGAAGCTGGTAGTAGCGAATCAGAACATTCAATAATTCGTGCCGCACGCGGCCGTTGGGAATGGTGCTGGTGCTGGGGTCGCGCAGCAGCTCATCGAAGTAGCCTTCGAACTCGCGCAGCCGCAGCGTGGCCGGATTGGTGGCTCCGGGCGCCACCGGCGCGTGCCCGGCCATGATGACCTGGTCGGTGAGTTCGGCCCCGCTGCTCACCCCAAAGCCCAGGTACATGGCCAGCTGCAGCAGAAAAACCAGCGCAAAGTTTTCCGTGCCCGTGGTTTGCCGGTCAAACGCCAGCATCGAATCGTGCAGAAACTGGAACAACGGCTCGTTCTGCTCCTCTTCGCGCACGGCGCGCCCCACTATCTCGGACAGAAACAGCGCCACGCTGCTTTTCTGCACCTCGTAAGGCAGGCTCTGGAAGGGCTCGGCGCACCGGTACTCCGACAGCCGGGTGAGGCCACTGCTGCCGCGCGCCACGTAGGCCACCAGTTCCAGCAGCGTGAAGGGCTGAAACAGCGCGATACGCCCCGGCGGCTTGGCTTTGCGCACGCCGTTCACCACATACGTCTGCACGCCCAGCCGCTCGGTGTAGATGCGCGCAATGATGCTGGTCTCGCGGTATTTGAGGTAGCTGAGGACGATGCCCCGGGTTTTGATTAGCATGGTTTCAGATGTGATAAATGCGAGAATGTGGGTAATGTAAAAATGCTTCCATCCTCCGCAGCAGGCGATTTGGCCGCGCCTTTTTGCTTTACGTCACGCGCATTTTCACATTTTCCGCATCAGCCCATTCTCACATTATTTACTGAGTACGGCTACTTTGCTCACGCAGCCATTTTTGCCGTCGGCGTCGCTCGAAAGCACCATGTAGACGCCGGAGCGAACCCGCTCGCCATTGGGATTGGTGAGGTTCCAGGTCACGGTGCCGCCGGTGGCGGTGGTGGCGTACACCAAGTGGCCCGCCACATCGGTGATTTTTACCAGTGCATTGTTGGCCAAGCCACTGATGCCCAAGGTACCGGCAAAGTCGGGCCGCACAGGGTTTGGAAACACCGCCGTGCAGTCGGGTTTGCCTTCGGTAACGGTGGCCGAGCCGCGGTAGGCCACCACGCCGGCATCGGTGGCCACCCACACTTCGCCGGTTTTGTCGTTCACTTTCACGTCCACAATGCGGTCGGAAGGCAGCGGGCTGTTGGCCGTGGTGAAGTGCAGCAGGGCCTCGTCGGCGTCGCGGCTGAACAGCCACAGCCCCCGGTCGGTGCCGAACCATTTGCGGTCGGCTCCGTCCACGGCCATGCAACGCACGGCCTCGCTGTATAGGGTGTTGAAGCCCGTGCCTTCGCCCCGCGTAACGAAAGGCTGCGTGAAGCCCGCAGTGGTGGCAAACGGCCCTTCCGGCTCGCGGAAATACGCCACGCCCCTGATGGTGGCGGCCCAGATGTATCCGCGCCGGTCTTTGGCCAGCTCGTAAATCTGGTTGTCGGGCAAGCCGGTCGACGAATTGAAAAGGCGCGGCGGGTTGGCCCCGGTTGGGTCGATGGCGTAGAGGCCAATGGCAGGACCGCCCACGCTGCTGGCGTCCGTCTTGCGCGACACCGTCACCCAAGGGTTGCCGTTGTCGTCGAGCGTGATGCGTTCCAGCACGTCGAGGCCGAGGGTGAAAGGAACGGCTTGCCACGAGGTGGCAGCGGGGTCGAACAGGAACAAGCCCGAATTGCCGGCCTGCAAGTGCCGGTTCACCACCCACACCTTGCCTTCGGGCGTGGCAGCCAGGTCGGTTATATCGACCCGACCGGGAATAACACTTAACAGCGGCGTGCCCGGCGGCGAGTTAGGATTGAAGAGCCGGAAATTGCCCGGGCCCTTCCATTCGAGCAAACCTCCTCCGAAGTGCCCGATGTACAGCGTGCCGTCGGGCGTGCGCGTGCCCCGCACCGGCCGCGTCGGGTTAGGATAAGCCGCGCTGGGCTGGGTTTCGGCCGTGATGTTGGTCCATTGACCATCGAAGAACTCATAAAAGCCCTCCCCGGAGCCGTTGGGGCCGTACCGCTCGGCGTAACCGCCCGAAAACACGTCAACCTTGTTGAAGCGCGCATCGGCCAGAATGCTGAACGAAGAAGCGCTTTGTGGGCCATTGGCTTCGAAATACTCTGGGGTTTGCCCCGCCCCGGGTGCCACCCGAAACAGCCCCTTCGTGAAATTGGCCACGTAGTAATAGCCGTCGCGCGAGCGCACGGCGTCCTGGGTTTTCGTACCCGGCGTGGGCGGCACCTCAGTGGTGATTGCGCCCGTGGTCCGATTCAGGCGCCGCACCCCAAAAGCGTCATCGATGATAAGCAAACCAGCGCCGCTGCCCCGCAGGCTGCGAAACTGCAGTGTGTAGGAGCCCGGCACCGCCTGCCACGGCGTGCTGTTGCCTGCCACAAACCGGAACACGGCGTTGGCCCCGCCCGCAATGGCAGCGTACACCTGACCGTTGTCTACTGCCAGGAAAGGGTATATCAGTTGCTGCGCAACGGCCGGTACCGGCTGATAGAGCGTCCAGTTGCGGTAGTCGAGCAGGTTCAGCGCCAACGAGCCGCGCAGAATGCCCGCCGACGTGGCCGCGAACAAGTACCCGTTGGCCACGGCGGCGTCGTACACGGTAACCACAGTGCCGCCCGGTCCAATGTTGGTATATGTGTCGCTGACCTCCAGCTTTTTAAGGTCGATGGCCACCAAACCAAAACTGGTGCTCACGTACGCCTTGCCCGCGCCCATCGAAACCCGGTTAATAGGGTTAGCGCCGGCTTGCACCACGCCTTGCGCCACCTTCCGGTACACATCGCCGATATTACGCACCTTGCCGTTGGGCTGCAACACGTCGATGTTGGTGTCGTTGTACGCCAGCACGGTTTGCTGCGTCACCGAATCGTACGCCACGGCCACCACGCCGGCCGCGTTCAGGCCGTCGCGGCGCGATAGTACCTGCGTGGTGTTTTGCTTTTTGTCGAGGAAATAAAACGCCTTCTGCTCGGTAGCTACGTAAACCCGGTCGCCCGCGTCGGCCAGTTTCAGCGGGCGGTTGGTGGGCAAGTGCAACTGCCAGTCGCCGTAGCCCACGCCCTGGGCGTGCCCCGAACCGGCCATCAGCAACAGCCCGGCCAAGCCGAGCAAACAACGGAAAAGATGGGTCATACGCGCAGCAAAAATCGAATGTAGAATGCGAAGCCGGGGCCGGCTGTGCCAATGCCAACGCCCGTTTTGCCAATTTAGTGCGCGGCCGTAGAGCGCGTTTCCGGCGCCGGCCGCCCCACCTGCAGGCCGCCCAGAAAGCAGGGCCGGCAGCGCGCTTCGTAGGAGTCGGTTTCGCCGAGCAGCACCTGGCTTTCGCTGGCCGCAATGCGGTAGGAATACGAAGCAATTTCGCCGCAGCAGACGCACACGGCGTGCACCTTGGTCACAAACTCGGCCGTGGCCAGCAGGGCCGGCATGGGGCCAAAGGGCCGGCCGAGGTAGTCCATGTCGAGCCCGGCCACGATGACGCGGGTGCCATTGTTGGCTAATTGCTCGCACACGTCCACCAGCGAATCGTCGAAAAACTGGCCTTCATCGATGCCCACCACGTCGGAGCCGGCGGCCAGCAGCAGGATTTCCGACGGCACAGCCACCGGCGTGGAGCGGATGCGGGCGGCGTTGTGGCTCACCACATCTTCGGCGTGGTAGCGGGTGTCGAGGGCCGGCTTGAAAATTTCGACCTGCTGCCGCGCAATGCGGGCGCGGGTGAGGCGGCGAATCAGCTCTTCGGTTTTGCCCGAGAACATGGAGCCGCACACCACTTCAATCCAGCCCCGGCGGGGGGCATTGTGGCGGTTGCCAACGCGGGGTTCAATAAACACAAGCGGAGAAAAACAAGTGAGGAAATGAGGCAGCATTGCCCCTACCGAACCTCTAAAGTACGCCCCGCGCCGGGTTGGCTCAAGCCCAAAACCAATTCTTTTAAGGCCCGCGGCTCGCTCTCAGGCGCTTGCACGGGCGGCTCTTTTTCTCCGTTAAAGCAGTCGGCCTTGGCTTGGCGGGCTATTGGTCCATGTCGACATACCGCACGTGCGGCAGCTGAGTGGCCGCGGGCACGCGGCCGGTTACATCTCCGCTCAGCAGCCGCGCCTGGCAGGTCAGCCGCTCGTGAAGCAGCAGGCGCCCGGCGGTGCGGTAGCGCAATTCAGCGTCGGTGGGAGGTGTCAGGTTTTCGAGGCCGGCGCTCACCTGTAGGCGGCAGGTGGTGCAGCGGCCCTTGGCGCCACAAGCATGCATCCAGTCGTGGCCCGCAGCTTGCAGCGCGGCCAGCAGCGTGGCGCCGGGGAGCACCTCCACGCGGGCGCCGGGCAAGTTTTCAATCGTCAACAGGGGCATTTGTGCCTAACTTCGGCCACCGAAACCGGCCTTTTTATGAACGACAAATATAGCCTCGCCAAGTGCGCTCAATACGGCCGCCGCTTGGCCGCCCGGCTCTGCGACCAGTACTTCACGGCCGCCTCCGCGCCTGCGCTCGACGGAGCGGCGGTGCTCAAATTCACCCCCGTGCGCCAGCTAAATCTGCTGGTGGTGCGCCAGCTGCTGGGCCAGTGGCAGGCCGAAACAGCCCGCCTGCGCAGCCCTTATTTCGATTTTGAAGCTGCTCCCGTGCAGGCGGCACTTACACAGTTCATGAATGTGCTCTCACGGCACATCAGCCTCAATCGCACGGCCTACGAACCCCTGCTTGCCCAAGCCACCACCGATACCCTCGGCTTGGTGGCCGACCCCATCGGCAGCTTCCAGCGACTGTTATTGGGCACCACCGAGCAGCCCACCCTCGCCGGCTTGCGCGAAAGCCTACGCTACATCGATGTAGATAAGCCGTTTTACCAAGGCTTTGTCGACAGCCTGCCCGACAGCAAAGACCTCAGTCGCGACTTCCTCTCGCACCGCTTCGAGCTCTACCACGCCGCCAATTACAAAGCCCACCAGCCCATGCAGCGGCTCGTGGGCGAGCTGAGCGCCCTGCTGCCCCTCACCACAGCCGATTTGCTCGAAGACGGCCCCGTAGCGGCGCCCGCCGCCCCCACCGCGGCGCCCGAACCGGCACCAGCCGCGGCTACGCCCCCGCCCGCCCCCGCCGAGCCGGTCGCCGTGACGCCACCCACTTTTGTGCCTCCCCCGGCCCCTGCCACTCCGCCGGTTGCCGCACCTGCTGCTCCTGCTCGTCCGCTGCCGAGCACCGATAACGCCAGCGTCCCGCTTCACGAAAAGCTACGCGCTGTGCAGCCCACCGCCGCTCCGCTAGCCGAAACCCTCCGCGCCACTGCTACCACGCCTTCCTTGGCCGAGCGTACCGGCCCCAAAGTGGAAACACTGCGCGAAGCCATTTCCATCAACCAGCGCTTCAGTTTCATCAACGAACTGTTCAACGGCGAGAACATGGACTACCACGCCGCCATTCAGCACCTCGACTCCCTTCCCTCCGCCGAACAAGCCCGCGCCTACATCACCGCCGACTTATCGCAACGCTATGACTGGAGCCGCAAAGAAGAACACGTCAACAAGCTGCTAAAGCTCATTGAGCGCAAGTTTGCATAGCCCCGGCCTCTCATCGGCAAGCCCTTGGCTGGGCTCCAGGCTACGTCGGTGGTTTCTGCCATGGCTCCTGGCCGTAGCTGCCCTAGCCAATCTGGCCTACCCGATGTACGTGCACTACGATTTTTCGCACTCCTCGGACACTCGTAGCTACCTGCACATGGCCGCCGGCCGTTTCGACAGCGCACGCGTCACCCACCGCTACCGCGTGCTCGTGCCAACCGCCGCCGCGGCCGTGGCCGTGCCCGTGGCAAAGCTGTACGCCCGCGTGTGGCCCCAGCGCCCCGCCGGGCTATGGCCGTTGCGTTTTGCTTTCTACTTGGTAAACTGCCTGCTGCTGGCCGCCGCTGCCGCCTGCTGGTTTAACGCAGCACGTTACAGCGGCGCTGCCCCCGAGGCTGCTTTGCTAGGCATGCTGGCTTTGCTCACCAGTCGGTGGGCCGTCTACGGGGCTGGCCTGCCCCTCACCGACAGTCTGTATCTGCTCGTCGTGAGCTTGGGTTATTATGCCATCCGGCGCAAACTTGGCGGAGGCTGGGCCTTAGTCTTGGCTTTGCTCCTCGGGCCATTGGCCAAAGAGTCATTCGTCTTCGTGGTGCCCTGGCTGCTTTGGTTTGGCCGCCCTGCCTTGTCGTGGCCCAAACAGCTCATTGCGCTGTTGCTTGGCGTAGGGGCTCTTTTTGTCGTGCACCGCTGGGTCGACGCGCAGATTGGGGCTGCCACCAACCAAGCCGTTTCCAATGCCTTTGAGCATTTTCAGAACGTCAGTTATTCCATCCGACGTGCCGCCTCCCCCAAAGGCTTAGGCGAACTACTCAGTGTTTTTGGGTTTTTCACCTTAATTCCGGCCTTGGCCCTGTGGTTGCAAAAACCTCGGCAAGGCAAGTGGCAACCATCCATCTTTGCCCACATAGGTCCGCCTGAAACAGGGCTAGCTGCGGTAGTTGCAGTTCACATGCTCCTGTCCGGCGACCTAGGTCGCATGGGTTATCTGTTTGCTCCCGCGTTCTGTGTGCTCCTCGCGCTATGCTTTACGCATTGGCGGCGCTTGACCGTGCGATAGCCTTAAGTGCTTCCAGCGTGTTTCAGCGCACTAGGTCCTGCTTGCGGTAGGCATCAATGGCCAGCAGGCTGAACAGCAATATTGTGAACGACCACAACGACGACCCGCCATAACTGAAAAAGGGCAGTGGGATGCCCACCACTGGTGCCAGTCCAATGGTCATGCCCACATTCACGGTCACGTGAAAAAATAGCACACTGGCCACACAATAGCCGTACGTGCGCCCAAACACCGATTTCTGACGTTCTGCAACATAAATGATGCGCCAAAGCAGCGTCAGATATAATCCCAGTACCACCAGGCTTCCCAACCACCCAAATTCCTCGCCAACGGTACAAAAAATAAAGTCGGTACTCTGTTCCGGCACGAAATCAAACTTGGTCTGCGTGCCTTGCAAAAATCCCTTGCCTGCGAGCCCCCCCGACCCTATCGCAATTTTGCTCTGCGTCACGTTCCAGCCCTTGCCCAATGGGTCAGCTGACGGGTTTATCAATATCTCAATACGCTGCCGCTGGTGCGGCTGCAGGACCTTATTATAAAAGAAATCCATCCCCACGACCATCCCGATTACCACCAGCCACACCCCTAACGCCAGTGGCAGGTGATGCCGTAGCACCCGCCGGTTCAAGCCCAACACTGCCAGCAATATGAGCGTAGCCGCTGCCACTAGCCACAATTTCGGCACCAACAGCGCCGACAATAAAATAACCCCTGCCGCCGCCAGCAGCAACAGTATCAGTGGCGACATCCCTTCCCTGAAATAAGCTAGCAGCAACGCCCCAAACACCAAAGCTTGGCCCGATTCATTTGACGCCACAATCAGCAAAGGTGGTAGCAGGGTAACGCCCGCCAGCACCAACTGGTCCCTCCAATCCTGGTAGCGCAAGTTGATACTCGACATAAATCGAGAAGCTGCCAACGCCGTAGTAAACTTCGCGAATTCAGCTGGCTGTAATCGCACCGGCCCCAACTCCAGCCACGAGCGCGAACCTGCAATGGGCCGCGCTACAAACATAGTCACGATCAAAAGCAGAATCATCCCCCCATATAAGGCATATGCCAGAGTATCATAAGCCTTATAATCAATCACCAACAGCACCACAACCAATACCACCGCCGTTGCAATCCACAGCAGTTGCTTGAACCAGTTAAATGCCATCAGCTTGTCAAAGCTTAAGGTGGCCAACGGATTCGCTGGTGCGTCTGGCGAATAACTGGACGCATAAATGCAGAGCCAACCCAACCCCACCAGCACCGCATAAAGCAGCACGGTAATCCAATCAACACTTCGACTATAACGTGCCGGTGATACTTGCACAGCTAATTCAATTTAACATTCGCCAACAAAATTACTTTCTCCACTCCGTGACGTGTTCTGTTCGCACAAGTGAATTTATTCCATAGTCTCTATCTGAATTGAGCAAGCGAGGCTAAAAAAGCAAACCCCCCATCTGGTCCGCTGGCGAAAGCGGGCAAGAAGGGGGGTTCCTGTTGATAAGGTTGGCGGCGACCGACTCTCCCACCGGTGAAGGCAGTACCATGGGCGCACCGGGGCTTAACGGCTCTGTTCGGA
>NZ_JADQDP010000005.1 GCF_015694735.1 Hymenobacter properus
GGACCTTCTCCCGTTAGGCTTTCTGACGGGAGAAGGTCCTTCGCGGCGCTCAGGATGACAGACGGTTTTGCTTAAACTACCTGCCGGCTACGCCCTTCTTACGCGCATCAATTTCGGCCAGCAATACAGGCAGTTCTTTCTGCAGCCGCGCCACTTCGGTTGGGTTGAGGCTGTCGTAGAGGCCACGGATGTGCCCCTGGTCGTCCACCAGCGCGAAGGTGCCGTTGTGGGCAAAGCCGCCGGGTGCCTCCTTGTCGGGCTGGGCGGCGGTAAAGTAGGCGCGGGCCAGCTGAAACACCGTGTCGCGGGCCGTGGGCTCGCCGTGGGCGCCGGTGGTGGCAAAGTGCCAGCGGCTGGCGTCGGCAATGCCCAGGCGCTGGGCGTAGTCCTTAAGCACCGGGATGGAATCGTGGGCCGGGTCGATGGTGTGCGAGAGGAACACCACACGCGGGTCTTTCTCAAACTGTCGGTACACCTTAAGCAACTCGCCCTGCATTTTGGGGCAGATGCCGGGGCAGGTGGCGAAGAAGAAATCGGCCACGTAGGCCCGGCCGGCAAAGCTCTGGTTGGTAAGCGTCTGGCCGGTTTGGTCGACGAGGCGGAAGCGGGGCACGGCGGCGAACACCGTGTCGGCGGGGCCGCCGTCGGCGCGGGGGCGCACGTCGCGCTCGCCCAGAATGGGGAGGCGGGCCGCTTCTTTGGGTTTTTCGGTGCAAGCCGGGGCGGCCAGCGTGGCCGCCAGCCCAGCCAGCAGCAAAAGGCGATTCAATAACATGCTAACCGTGGATTATTTGGAAGAAGTAGGGGCCACTTCGCCGGCAGGTGGGTGCTGCGTAACGAAGCTAGTGGCCGAGTCGAGCGACGAGCGGAACCGGCCCTGCACGGCCTTGAGCTTCTCCTGCTGCTGCTGGAAGTAAGCCAGGCGGGCCTCGGGCGTAGCCGTGCTGTCGGGGGCTTTGTACTGGTGCATCCAGCCCATCATAGCGTTATCGGCGGCTTGCAGGCCGCGGATGTAGGGCGCGGCGGCCTCGGTGTGGTAGCCCGAGAGCTTGCTTTTCAGACCCATAACCTGGTCGGTTTGAGCCATCAGCGAGTCGTGCTTGCTCATGAGGGCTATTTCGGCAGCGGTGGCCGGCGAGGGCGCGCCGTTTTCCGAAACCGGCTTGTTGGGCGAAGAGCAGGCCGCCAGGCACGCCAGGGAAGCGGCCAGCACGGCGGGCAGTGAGGTTTTGCAGTAGGTTTTCACGCCCCAAAGGTACGGCCCACATGCAGCACGGGCACGGCGGGCGGCGTGTTCAGCTGTGGAACTGCGCCAACCGGTCGGCGTTTATTTCCGGGGTGCCGACGCCCTGCAGCCAGGGCTCCCGGGCTACCTGTAGCGTGCAGGGCCCATACGTGAACAGCGTGATGCAGCGGCGTTGCGCTTCCACCCGCAGTCGCTCCAACACCTCGGCCAGCATGCGGCCTTTGAAAGGCGTGTAGAGAAAGAAGACGGTGCCCCCGGAATAGTCGGCGTAGCGGGCATCGGCTTGGATAAATGATACATCCGACAGCTCTAAGTCGGCGGCCCAACCGGTGGCAATTGCTACGTAAGCCGGCTCTATCTCAATACCCCGGGCCTGCACTCCGCCCAGCAGGTTGACGAGTAGCGGCACGTGCCCCAGGCCCGCGCCCACATCCACGAAAACGTCTTCACTACCGAACATGGCCTTTTCAGCGAGTTCGAAAATAACGCGAGCCGGCGTTTTCTGGTAGTACACCATTTCCGGTTCCGGGGCCGCCGTTTCCACCGGCAACTCCCGCAAGGGAAACAGCCCGTTGGTAAAATCGTCAAGCAAATCGTACCCAACGGGCAGGACCGGTGGCTGGCTGCCCGCATTGGTAAAGCCCACGTACTGTTCCGCCAGCGCCCGGAAAGCTGGGCCGCGGTAGTTCCCGCTCCGAATACCGGCCCGCAGCTGCTGAAATAGCGCCGTATCAACGGCTTCTAATTGCTGCTTCAGGCGCTCCGCTCTTTGCTGAAGTAGCCGCAAATCGGCCGTGATGCCAAGGGCCGGGTCCAGATTCGCCAACCGCTCAATGACATGTAAGTCCAGAAAATCCAGCGCTTCGGCCCGAGCGGCAAAACTCAATTGCTCGCGCAGCGTCAGGTCTTGTTCGAGCTTGGCGAGGTCAGCTGCAATTTCCCCCGCCGGCATCAGCTGGGCAGCAAATCAATCCAGCCGTCTTCGCTCACCACCACGGCCAGCACGGGGTACTTGCTGCTGTGGGCGTAGCGCAGGGCCGAATTGTAGCGCGAGCCGCGTGAGGAGTCGCCCTTCTCGGTGGCCAGGCCGTCGAGAATGGCACCGATGGCGTGGCACATACCGTTGGGCTCGATGAGCACCGCGCCGTCGATGTTGGTGACGAGGCGCAGCACCGAGGGCGTCATGATGCGCGGCACCACCCGGAAGCACTGCCGCGCCAGGCGCTGGGCCTCCTGCGCCGCCCCGGTGGTGATGACGAGGATGGTGCCGTTAGGCTGGGTGGTGGCTTTCTGGGCCAAGTCCCAGAGGTAGTCGGTGCTGTCCACGTCGAGGTTGGGAAACACGATGCGCACCACGCGGGCGAAGTTTTCAGCCGCCACGCGGCCCTGGGGCAGGCGCGGCGTGTTGCTCACCACGCGCATCAGCACTTGGCCGGCGTGGCTCATTTCCCAGCTGTAGTGGTTGGTGAAGTGCACCGTCACGAGGGGCTCAAATTGCGCGTCGGACTGCGGCACCAGCTGGCCCAGGCCAAACACGTGCGAGGCGTCCGAAATCAGGGCCGTGTGGCCCTCGCTCAGCTCCAGCAGCTTGCGGATGGAGCGGTGGTCGCGCATGGGCACGGGTGTTTCGAGCGTGAGCACGGGCACAATGGCCGGGTGCAAGCGCCGGCTGATGAGCATGGTGCCAATGCCCTCGTCGCCCTCGTGGCGCAGGGCGGCCACGCCGTTGCAGGCGTCGTAGAGGCCGTGGGTGCCGGCTGGGGCCACGCGCAGCATCAGCCGGCGGCCGGCCGAGCGCAGCAGCTCGTTGTAGTCGCGGTCGAGCACGGGCTGGTCGTTGTCGGCGGTGTCGGCCTCGCGCAGGGCGCGGCCGCAATCGTGCAGAAACTCCATCACCGTGGCGTGGGGCAGGTTGGCGGGGCGGCCGCTGCTGGGTTTGGGCAGGGAGTAGTAGCCGTCGTAGCAGTCGGCCGAGAGCTGCAGCACCACCGTCACCAAGTAGCCCTGCAAGCTCACCGGCACCGAGCAGAAGGAGCGGCGGTTTTCGTGGCGCTCGGCTGTGAGGGTGTTGAGCGTGGTTTCGGTGGCGCGGCACACCAGCTCGTACCAGTGCTGCTTTTCAAACCGGTCGTGGTCGTTGGGGTGCAGGTGGTACACCGAGCCCTGGGGCCCGTTGTCGGCTTCGAGGGCGGCGGCGTTGTGTTTTACATCCCGAAAATCGGCCGGGGTGTAGCGGGTCGTGGGGGGTTCCACCACCACGGCATCTGGTTCGTCGGCTTCTTTGGCCGAGGCAAAACCCAGGAGAAAAACTTCGGGCCGCAGGTTGCGGTCGAGCAAGTTAAACACCCCCTCGGCAAAGAGTTGGGCCGAAACGCGAAACAAACTTTGGTGTTCCCACATGGGCAGATTCAAGACGGCCGGGCCTCGTCGCGGCCCCGACTTCAGGCCGAACTACGGAAAAAACCGCTGAAAAGTGGCGTTTCAAAACAAATTTCCTGTTTCCGCACTTCTCTGCCGACCCGAAAAATCGTATCTTCGGGCAACGGCCACTCCCTTCGTAGCCGCCCCACCGTCCACCCCATCCGCCTATGCTTTTCGTCGACATGCTCTTCGTGATGGCGGTGGCCATCTCCTTTATTCCCATCCTCACGGGCTACTGCGCCCACAGCCGCGGCCGCTCGTTTTGGCTGTGGTTTGCGCTGGGCTGGTTGGTGCCCTTGGCGTCGTTTTTTCTGCTTTTCGCCCTCATTGCCCGCGACGAGCTAAACCCCGGCCGCCGCCTGCTCGGCGAAGCGCGCCAGATTTTGCGCGAGGCAGAAGAGAAGGAAAAAGCCTTGGGCAAGGCAAAGAAGGAGGGGTAGCGAGAAAAAATCAGCAAATGAAATAGCCGGTCCTGCTGACGGAATAGAACGTCATGCTGAGCGGAGCCGAAGCATCTCTACTCCTGTACTAATCATTTAGTATTGCGGTAGCGATGCTTCGGCTGCGCTCAGCATGACGTTCTTTTTGCTCACTGCTCACTGCTCACTGCTCACCGCTCACCGCTCACCGCTCACCGCAAATGCTGCAGCACGCCCTGCGCCGCCCAGGCGCCGGTGCTGAAGCAGCCCTGTAGCAGGTAGCCGCCCGTGGGAGCCTCCCAATCGAGCATTTCGCCGGCCACGAAGGTGCCGGGGCGCTGCCGCAGCATCAGGTGCTCGTCGACGGCCGCGAGGGCGATGCCGCCGGCCGTGGAAATGGCTTCATCGAGCGGGCGCAGGCCCGCCACGGGCAACGGCAGGGCCGTGAGCAGTGCCGCCAGCTCCTCCGGTGGTGCCGTGGCAACCTGGGGCACTAGTTCGCGGAGCAGCGTGGGCACGGGAGGCGTCAGCCCCAGAGCTTTGCGCAGGAAATCGGGCAAGGAAGCGCCGCTGCGCCGCTGCTGCAGCTTGGCCCGCAAAGCCGACGGCGCCAAATCTGGTTTTAGGTTCAGAAAGAGGGTAGCGGGGCCGCCGTGGCCCAAAGCCTCCCGCACCTGCGGCGTCAGGGCATACACGGGCGTGCCCTCCAGGCCGTAGTCGGTGAGCATGATTTCGCCGCGCACGGCGGGGCCGCTGTTCACCCGTAAGCTGATATTTTTCAACGGTGCGCGGCCCACTTTTTCTTTAAAAAAATCCGACCACACCACCTCCGCGCCGCAGTTGGCCGGCGCGAAGGGCACCACGGGCACTCCAATTTCCTGCAGCAATGGCACCCAGGCGCCGTCGGAGCCAGTTTTGGCCCAACTGGCCCCACCCAGCGCCAGCACCGTGGCGGCGGGCTCGCTAGTAAACTCGCGGCCTGATGCCTCCTCGCGCAGGCGCAGCCCGGCGCCCGCAAAGCCCAGCCACCGGTGACGGGTATGGATTTCCACGCCCAATTCCCGTAGCCGGCCCAGCCAGGCGCGAAGCAAGTCGGCCGGCTTGTGCGCAGCCACCGGGAAAATGCGGCCGCTGGTGCCCACAAATGTTTCAATGCCCAACTCGGCCGCCCAGGCGCGCAGGTCGGCCGGCGAAAAATGACTCAGAAGCGACCGGAAGCGCGTTTCCTCGGCGCCGTAGCGGCTGGCGAAACGGGCCAGGTCCTCGGCATTGCTCAGGTTGAAACCGCCGTGCCCGGCCACCAGAAACTTGCGCCCCACCGTGGCCTGGGCCTCAAACACCTGCACCGCCAGGCCCGCTTCGGCCAGGCGCTGGGCAGCCATGAGGCCCGCCGGCCCGCCCCCAATAACGGCCACTACGCCCGGGCGTTTATGCATACAGTGAGGGAAAAAGGGTTGACCATTGCCGCCTTTAAAAAAGCCATCAAAGTTACGGCTCCGGGGCGCGCGGGCTTAACCCCGGCCCTAGCTCGTCCGTTAGCCCTACCATCTATGGGACCTTATACCATTCTTATCGGCCTGAGCCTGGCCGTTCTGCTGTCATACGTGTTCGACCTCGCGGCCCGTGCCACCAAGGTGCCGTCGGTGTTGCTGTTGCTGCTGGCGGGCATCGCGCTGAACCAGGCGGCTGCATATTGGAACGTGGCGGTGGCCGTGCCGTCGGTGCTGCTGCAAATCTTTGGCATCGTGGGCCTCATTCTTATTGTGTTGGAGGGCTCGCTCGACCTGCGCCTCACCCGCGACAAGGCCCCGCTCATCCGGCGCTCGTTTCTGGCGGCGGTGCTCATCATGGGGGTGCAGGTGGTGGCCATTGCGGCGCTGCTGCATTTCTACGTGGGTGCGCGCTGGCAAAGCTGCCTGCTCAATGCCGTGCCGCTGGCCGTGGTGAGCAGCGCTGTGGCCATCCCCAGCGTGGCAGGCCTGGGGGGCACCAAGCAGGAGTTCATCATCTACGAAAGCACGTTTTCTGACATCGTAGGCATCATGCTGTTCAACTTCATTTTGCAAGATGATTTCGCCCAGGGCTGGTCCATCGTCACCTTCGGGCGCGACGTGCTGGCGGTGGCCGTGGTGGCCGTGCTCAGCACCGCACTGTTGGCCTGGCTGCTGGGCCGGCTGCGCTCGCGCGTAAAGTTCTTCCTGCTGTTTGCCTTTCTGGTGCTCATCTACAGCATTGCCAAGAAGCTGCACCTTTCGTCCCTCGTGCTCGTCCTGGCCTTCGGTCTGGCCGTCAACAACGCTGACCAGCTGCTGAAGCACCCGCTGCTGCGCCGCTTCCTGCACCCCGAGGAGCTGGCCGGCCAGTTACATCAGCTCAAAAGCATCACCGCCGAATCAGCCTTCCTGATTCGCACCTTCTTTTTTCTGCTCTTCGGCTACTCCATCACCCTAAGCCACTTGATGAGCGTGAGCCTGCTGCTGCAAGGCATTCTCATTGTGAGCGTGCTCACACTGGTGCGCTACGTGTACCTGCGCTACGTGGCCAAAACCGACCTCGTGCCCGAGCTGTTCATTGCGCCCAAAGGCCTTATTTCGGTGCTGCTGTTCTACAGCATCCCGTCCCGCCTGCTGATAGGCGAAGTGAGCGAAAACATGCTTTTCGTGGTCATCCTGCTCACCGGCCTGCTCATGATGGTAGGCCTGCAGATGGCCCGCAAAACGCCGGAACTGAGGGAGTATTGAATTGAAAAGTCTTCTGTCATCCTGAGCGCAGTGAAGGACCTTATCAAATGCGAACGATTAGTTCAGGCTAGATAAGGTCCTTCACTGCGCTCAGGATGACAGAGTCTTTATCTTTCATCATAAACTACGCTTCGCTCTCCTGGATGAGCTGCCGACGGTACCGGGCCAGAATGTCGGTTTTCAGAATGAAACCCAGGTAGCGCCCGTCTTCCTCGCATACCGGCAAGGCCCAGTGGCCGTAGCGGTCCAGCAAAGCAAGGGTGTGCTCCAAATCATCGGCCGGGCCCACCACCACGGGGGCTGGCTTCATGAGCTCGCGCACGCGGGTGGTGCTGTAATGGGCGTCGTCAAACAGGGCATCGCGCACCGAATTCAGGCTAACCACGCCCAGCAGCCGGCCGCCGGCCGCCACCACCGGGAACAGGTCGCGTGAGGAGTGCCGGAAAATATCCACCAGCTCGCCCAGCGTGGTGCTGGGCCGAACGGGAATAAAGTCGGTGGCCAGCAGCTTGCGCGGGTCGAGCTGGGCCAGCAGGCCCCGGTCGCGGTTGGCATACACGTCCACCCCTTTCAGGGTTAGCTTGCGCGTGTATACCGAATAGGGTTCAAAATACTTGGTAATCAGATAGGAAGAACTGGTTACCACCATCAGCG
The DNA here is from genome assembly GCF_015694735.1 of Hymenobacter properus. Lineage (GTDB taxonomy): Bacteria > Bacteroidota > Bacteroidia > Cytophagales > Hymenobacteraceae > Hymenobacter > Hymenobacter properus. The sequence continues at coordinate 7,482 of NZ_JADQDP010000005.1, forward strand.
GCACAAACAAGGCGTAGCCGCCCGTGATTTCGGCGATGAGGAAGATGGCCGTGAGCGGCGCGTGAATGACGCCCGCCAGCGTGCCCGCCATGCCCAGCACAATAAAATGCACCTCGGGAATGTGGACTAGCCCGCTTAGGTTGATGAGGCGGGCGAAGAAAAACCCCGCCAGCGCCCCCGAAAACAGCGACGAGCCGAACATGCCGCCGTTGCCGCCGCTGCCCACCGTGATGCTGGTGGCCACCACCTTCAGCATCATGCTGAACAGCACCAACACCAGCAGAAGCCAAGGGTTGTTGTCTTGGTAAACTGAGAAAATACTGCCGTCGGTGAGGTGCTCGGAGTGGCCGCGCAGCAGCAGCTCCACCGTGTTGTAGCCCTCGCCGTAGAGGGTGGGGAAGAGGAAGATAAGGCCGCCCAGCGCTACGCCGCCCAGCACCACCTTGCGCCAGTCGAGCCCCGGCCAGCGCTCAAAGAAATGGTCGAACCAATGGTAGGTCCGAATCATGTACACCGAGAAAAAGGCCGTGAACAAGCCCAGCAACACGTAAAACGGCACCGCATCCACCGGCCAACTCGTGGTGATGAGCACAAACGGCTGCCCTGCGTACAGCGCCTTCGACACCACCGTGGCGGTGGCCGAGGAAATAAGCAGCGGAATGAAATACTGCGCCGGCAGCTCCAGCAAAATGGTTTCGACCGCAAACAGCACGCCCGCAATGGGCGAGTTGAAAATGGCCGCCACGCCCGCCGCCGCCCCGCAGCCCGTGAGCAAACGCCGCCGCCGACGGTCGAGGTGCAGCACCCGGCCCGCGTTGGAGCCCAGCGCCGCGCCCGTGACCGAAATGGGTGCCTCGGTACCGGCCGAGCCGCCGAAGGTGACCGTCAGAAACGCCGTCACCAGCTGCGAATACAGCTTGGAGCGCGGTACTACGCTGCCCTCCCGGGCCGTGTTGTAGATGATGGGCCCGATGCCCCGGCCCAGCTGGCCTCCCAGAAAAAACTTCGTGAACAACACCGTGAGGGCAATGCCCACCACCGGGTAGACCGACAGCGCAAATACCTGGCTGGGCTCGGAAATGCCTTCGCGCAGCATTTCCTGCCCCCAGTGAACCGCATTTTTCAGCAGCACCGCCGCCAGGCCGGCTGCTCCGCCCACCAACACGCTCAGAATGAGCATATACATCCGTTCGCTGACGTGGCGGGCCCGCCAAACCAGCAACGGGCGCAACAAGCGGTGAACGGCGTGGTGGGACATAGACGGCAGCAAAAAGGTGGCGCAATGATACCAACGCAAAAAAAAGGCCAGCAGATGCGTGCTTTCCAGTCAAGCTCACCTGTATGGCCAGGCCAACCTTTCTATTGAAGAAATTCCGAATCTAGGGTGGCCTGCCAAGCCAGGCCTTTTGCTATGCGAAAGAGCCGCAAAACTCTTTTATTTGGCCGGCGTGCGCTGCAGGTAGGTGCGCTTGAGGTGGTCGCCTAGCTTCTGGAGGTGGGGGTCGTGCTCATACAACAGGTTGCGCCACAGGCTCTGGATGATGAGCAGCAGCAGCTGCGTGGTCATTTCTGCATCATCTGCCCCCACGTCTTTGAAAGCTTGCTGCAGCAGGTTATCAATCGGGCTCATGAAGCGCTGAAAGTACTTCTGCACCAGTGGCCGGTTGAATTCCTTGTCCTGCATCTTCCAGAAATCGGGCTCGTCGTGCACCAGTTTGTAGGGCAGGTCGATGACGTTTTCAATCAGCACGCGCGGGTTTTGCTCGGTTAGGATGCCGCGGTTGGCCTCCACAATGCGGCGGAAGCCCTGCTTGATGAGATACTCGAACAGCTTTTCCTTGCTTTGAAAATACTTAAACAGCAATGCCTCCGACACGCCGGCGCTCTTGGCAATGAGCAGGGTGGAGGTGCTGTCGTAGCCGCGCTCGCCGAAAAGTTGCAGGGCCGCCTGCTCTATCTTGGAATGACTGGTCATCGCCCAACCGAATAATCTGAAACTGCTAAAACTCCTTCGATAGGCCCGTTTCGGGCGCAGAGTTGCGGCAAGATAAGGCCAACGGCAAGCATTTATGTTTTTTTAGGTGCTACAGGGCACTTGCCGGTAGGCCTCCCCACGCCTTAGCTACGGTGCTGGGAAAGGCTGCAAACCCCAAAGAACTAAAACAATACAGCCGGTTAAATCGAGCGAAGTCGACTTAACCGGCTGTAGCGTGTTGAATTCCGCATTACGTAGCTCCTAGGGCGGAGACCCGGACGTATTCAACCGATGTTTTCCTAGGTGGGGTGGGATACACCTAGCGAAAGAGGACGTGGGAATTGGCAAATCAGACAACGTTTTGCCCGATTGCGAAACAAAGGTAGGTGAGGAGGTACTAAGGCCGTATAAGTGTTAGCTCACTATCGGTAAGTGCATACTCACTAGACTTAATCTCAAGTGAATAATTTATAGCTCCATGATGTCTTCATTCCACAGCGTGGGCTCAGCTTCGATGAATTCATTCATCATGTCCACGCATTCCTGCAGGTCGAGGTCCACCACTTCCACGCCGTGGCTTTCCAGGAAAGCGCGCGACTCGCCGAAGGTGCGGCTTTCGCCTACCATCACCTTCGGGATTTTGAATTGCACGATGGTGCCGGCGCACATGTAGCAGGGCATCAGCGTGGTGTAGATGACGGTGTCGCGGTAGCTGCGCTGGCGGCCGGCGTTGGTGAGGCAGTCCATCTCGCCGTGCTTGATGGCGCTGTCTTCCTGCACGCGCTTGTTGTGGCCCTGGCCGATGATTTTGCCGTTGCGCACAAGCACCGAGCCGATGGGGATGCCACCCTGCGAGCGGCCCAGGCGGGCTTCGTCGATGGCGGCTTGCATGAATTCGTCTTTGCGGGCGGAGGAGTCAGGAGTTTGCATAATTGCTTTTGGGAGTGGGAGTTGGTGATGCTTAATGGCTGCCTTGGAGGTACAGCAGCGTGGTGCGGTAGGGGCGGCTGGGGGTGTACTTATCGTTGATGACGAAATAGCCCTGCTTGTAAGCCACGAGGCCCTCCCAGTTGTAGCCCATGTACTGCTCGGGAAATTCCCACAAAGGCTGCCAGGTGAAGCGGTTATTTTTCAGGTTAATATCGACCAGGCGGCAGTAGTTTTTGAAGCCTTCCGGCCCGGTGACGAGTCGGGTATTGGCCACGTCGGTGGCCGGGGGGCGGTAAATGGTGTCGCCGCCCGCACCCTTGAAAAAGTAGTTAATGGCCGTGAAGTGGTTGCGGCCCACCGGCGTAACGTCGGTGATGCGGAAGGGCAAGGGGCTGAAAGGCAGCTTATCAATGGTCGAATTGGCCGTAAGGTGAGGCTTGCGGAAGCCATAGGCGTAATTCTGGCCGGAAAAAGAGTTGTATTCGAAGAAAGCAACCAACTCCTTTTTCGCTGTGACGGCGGCCTCGAACCCCGCGTTGTAGATGTGCGAGCCGTTGGGGGCGGGCGGCTTGGGCAGCGCGAGCAAAAAGGTAGTGTCCAGTGCCACAGTGTTGGCTTGCAGGTGGCCCTTGAGTAGGTAGCAGTTGCTGGAGGGAGTGGCGGTTTCTACGGATAAGTAGACGACGTCTTTGGTTATCATCAGCGCTTCAAGGCCTTCGTATTCCTGTCCGGCGGTCTTCATGCGGGCCCGCAACGCGGGCAGGCCCAGAAGCTTAATTTTCTGGTAGGGCAGGACGTAGGTAGTGTCCCGGAGCTTGCGGTCCAGGTCGCTGAGCTGCACGGTGTAAAGCTTGGCTTCGGCCTGGTCCTGCAGCCGGCTTTCGGAGAGGAGGAACAGTTTGCCCCGGCTGATGGCGAGTCCGGAAAACTGGTTGTCGTAGTATTCCAGCTCCTTGGGCAGCGAAATTTGTCGCACCGTGAACGACGGTTTCTGCGCCAGCGTGAGCAACGCCGACAGGCACAACAAACAACTCAGCAGGTACTTCATACGGGGTGAGCGGGCGGGCACTAGCGGGCGCAAATGCCTTTATAGGGGCAATGCTCGCACTTGGTGAAGTCGTCGGTTTTGCGGATGGGCTCGGCGGGGTCGAGGATGCGGAGCACAATCTTACGCACCAGGTCCTCGGAAACGGCCACGAAGTCTTCCCCGCCATCGGTGAGGAAGCTTAAGTCGGCCGCGAGCAGGCCTTCGTTGATGTTGCGCAGGGAGAGGATGGAGGTATCGGCCGTTTCGCGGTGGGCGGTGTGGGCCAGCATAAGGCGGTAGAGCCAGAGCTGGCGCACTTTGTCGGCGCTGCTGCTGGCCTCGTGCAGGAGGCGGTCCACGGCTTCGGCAGGGCTGAGCTTGTTGCCGTAGCCGCGAAGCTGCAAGTCGCGACGCTCCACCTTGCCCGATTTGTAGTCGACCACGCGCAGGCGGCCGTCGGGCAGCTCGTCTACACGGTCGGCGTAGCCAAACAGGCGCACAGCCAGTTGTTCGGTTTGGCCCGGCACGTCCACAAAAACGGTAGCGGCCAGCTCCTTTTCCAAGCCGAAGAGGCGAATGGGCAGCATGCCGGGCTGTTCGGTCAGGCTTTCGAGCAGGCGCACCACCAAGCGGCTGGCCACCTGGCCGTAGACGTGGTTGAGGCCTTCGTCGGCGCGGGCGTGCTTTTCGGTTTCTTCCTGCCGCAGGGCCTTTTGCACCTCCGCCGGGGCTTGCTTGATGAGCTCGGGTATGTCGTCGGCCGTGATGGGCCGGCCATCCTGGGCGAAGGGCTCCATTAGCTTTTCTAGCGCCTCGTGCACCATGGTGCCAAAGCTGCTGGCTTCCAGCGTTTCCTCCACGGCGTCGTTTTCGTGGAAGCGCGCCACTTTCGAGAAGTAGAAGCGTAGCGAGCAGGCCAGGAAATCGTTGAGGCGCGAGGGCGAGATGTTGCGCTCCAGGACGCCACGTAGGGAAGCCAGCATCTCGGGGTCTTTCTCCAGAATGAGGTCGCCTTCGTACTGGTCGACGCCCGTTTCCGTTTCAGGTCCTTCTACTGAAACGGTCAGGTCTTCGAGCGTGAGCTGTGGGTTTTGGGGCAGCAGGTCGTTTTCCAACTGCAGCAGGAAGCGGCTGCGCTCTCCGCTTTTGATGCCCTCGGCGCCGGGCAGCACGTGTACCAGGTCGACGCGCTGGGCGCGCTGGAGCAGGCGCCAGAAGTTGTAGGCCGTGATGGCCTCGGCGTCGGCGTAGGTGGGAAGCTTGAACTCGGTGAGGACGTCGTAGGGGAAGAGCGACTGCTGCTTTTTGGGCGCGGGCAGCACGCCTTCGTTGCAGCTGAGGATGATGAGGTGGTCGAAATCGAGGGCGCGGGTTTCGAGCAGGCCCATCACCTGCACATCGGCCAGCGGCTCGCCGGAGAAGGGCAGGCGGGTGCGACCCATCTGCTCGTACAGAAAGCGGCGGAACGAGCGCACCGACAGGCGCTGCTCGCGGCAGTCGAAGGCCGAATCGAGCTGCTTGACGAGGGTGTAAAACAGGTAGAGGTATTCGGCTTCGATGCCGCCTTGCTGGTCGGCGTACACCTGTTTCAGCAGGTCGATGAGGGTGTTGCAGGCGGCAATGATGTCGTCGCAGTTGTTCCAGGTTTTAAATAGGGCCTCGATGAGCGGGTGGTGGGCGCCCATTTTCAGCAGTTCCGAGGCGGGCAGCAACACGGCGTTCACGCGCACGATTTCGCGGCAAATCTGGTCCAGAATACCGTGGTACTGGGGTTGGTCGGCCTGGCGGTCCTGCCACTGCTGGTAGCGGCGCAGGAAGGGGTGCGAGAGCAGCTTGCTCACGGCCAGGTGGTGGTAGCGCGGCACGCCATAGCCGGATTCCGGGCTGCCTTCCCGGATGCCGGTGAGGTGCACCTCGAACAGCAAATCGACCAGGTTGAACAAGGGCGTGGCCTGGAAGCTCAGGCCCATGGTCACGTTGTAATCGGGCACCTCGTCGGGCGGCAGGCCGTGCAGCACGGGCAGCAGCAGGGTTTCGTCGGGCAGTACCACGGCTACGGTGGCGTCGGGGTGGTTGCGGCGGGCTTCGGCCAGCAGCTGGCCGGCCAGCTTGCCCTGCATGCTGGGGTTGGCCACGCCCAGGTAGCGCACGTGGCGGGGCAGGCCGCGCAGGTACTCCACGCCCCCGCCGAAGTTGTCGAGCGGCAGCTTCCACTTCTCGAAGTAGCGGCGCAGGTGCTGGCCAGCGCGGTTCGGCGAGTTTTTTTCGAGGTAGAACGGGTCGGCGTCGAAGCGCACTTCGGCCCGGCCGGCGTTGAGCAGCAGGCGAATGAGCTTTTCTTCCGAGGCCGACAAATTGCCCAGGCCCACGAACACGTGGCGGGCCGGCTCGGGCTTGGCGGGGTCTTTCAGGCTTTTTTCCAGCTTTTCCACGGCGCGGCGGTAGGCCAGGCCGGGGTAGGCGAGGTGGTTGGCCAGCATGCGGCGTTTCAACTCGTGATACACCCGCTCCAGCTGGTTCCAGAAGCCGAAGGAGTGCGCGGCGGCCTGGCTTTTGGGCGGCAGCTCGCTGATGTCCCAGCGCTCCAGGGCCTTGGCCTCGGTGAGGTAGTCGAAGACTTCGTGGGTGGGGGCCAGGTTCTGGTCGAGGTTGGAGAAGTCGTTGAGCAGCAGCCCGGCCCAGCCCACAAACTGGTCGAAATCGAGCTTGGTGTCGATGCCTTTCAGGATGTCGTAGAGCAGCAATTGCAGGGCAATGGGCTCCTCTACCTGCACGCCGGCCAGCTCCACCATGTAGTCTTCCATGGCGGCCACGCGCGGGGCCCACAGCGGGGCCGCGCCGGGCAGGGCCAGGGCCAGTTCGTTCTTCAGGTACACCACGGCGCGGCGCGTGGGCACCACCACCACGATGTCGGACAGCTCATCGAGCGGGCCGGAGCCGTAGCGGTCCAGCAGCTCGCGGGCAATGGTGGCCAGGAAGGAAACGGACGCGGCCGGGGCGGCCGCGGGAGCAACAACGGGGTAGGAGGCAGGGCGGGCAGTCATTTCCGTAAAGATACCCACCCGGCGCGCGGCAACCCAGGCCGGCCCCGATGCTCAGGGCTTGTTCAGCCAGGGCACCGGCTCGTGCTCGATGAGGAAGTCGAGCAGCAAGGCAATGAGCTCCAGCTGCGTATGCGGCTGGGGCACCAGCCGGGAGGGGTCGTCGGGCGAGACGTAGCCCGGCAGGTCCCGCAAGTCGTGGCCCGACGCAGGGCGAAAGCTCATGGCCCAGGCGCCAAACGTGCGCGCCTCGCATGGGCCTTCGCGCAGCACCCGGCAGTTGAAGTGGCGCGGGTCGCGGGCAATGCGCTGGTGGTAAAGGTCGTGCACCGCTGCCTGCTCTCCTTCCAACAGCTGTAAAAACCGCCCGTCGGCAGCGTAAAGCAATAGCCCGGTCATGTTATGGGTGGCGTTGCGGGTGCGGCACTGATGCAGCAGGGCCAGCAGCTCCGGCGTGTCGAAAGCCATGAGTGCTTCGCTTTGATACAGCAGTTGATAAAGTCCCATGCGTGGCGGAAGGGCAATAAGTCTGGGTGAACGAAGCCGCAAGAAGAAGCGGACTGGAAACGCCGCTACTATCTTTCGGCTTAAAACCGCTATTCAAGCACACGGCAATCCCTTGCTGTACTTATAGCGTTTTTCCGCTCTAAAATGTTCTATCTCTAATATGAAACAACTGCTACCTATTGCCTTGGGGCTGCTACTTCTGGCTGCCACGGCTCGTGCTCAGACTACGCCTACAGTTATTCCCGAGCCCACTCCGCCCGCGCCTGCGCCCGAGCCGCTCTGGCGCAAGAGCCTCAAAACCGGGCTCGGGCTGAATGAGTCGCTGCTAAGTACCAATTGGCGCGGCGGGGGCGTCAACACCATCGGCTTCAACGCTTTGGCCAATGCCAAAGCCAACCGCAAAACCGGAGCCCACAGCTTCGATAACGAGGCCGACTTCCTGTTCGCCTTTTCCCAAACCAAGGGTCTGGGCTACCGCAAAAACCAGGACCGGTTGTTTCTCGACACCAAGTACGGCTGGGCCATGAGCGAGAAATGGAACATGTTCGTGTCGCTGAACCTGCTCTCCCAGTTCGCGCCCGGCTACAAGTACGATACCGACGCCGCCGGCCTCGACCGTGCCCGCCTGACCTCCGATTTTTTCGCGCCCGCCTTCCTTACCGCTGCCTACGGCTTCGAGTACCGCCCTGCGCCCTACTTCCACCTGCGCCTGGCGCCCTTTGCCCCGCGCCTCACCGTGGTGAACCGCGCCGACCGGTTCGTGGCCACCCTCGGCGACACACCGTATGGCGTGCGCCCTGGCCATAGCACCCGCTGGGAAATTCTGGCGGCTCAAATTCTGGCCGAGTTTGACAAAAACATCAGCCCCAACGTCAACCTCAAGGCCCGCTACCTGCTGTTTGCCAACTACAAAAACATTAACCCGCAGGAAATCGACCACCGCCTCGACCTCGGCCTCACCGCCAAAGTAGGCAAGTACGTGAACGTGGCCCTCACCGGCATCGCCCTCTACGATTACGACCAGGACAGCGGCCTGCAGTACTCGCAGGGCCTCACCATTGGGGTGGCCTACGCGGTGCAGAATTTTACGGACACGAAGAAGTAGGTAAGCCGGTTGGATGAGCAGGCAGCGCGCGTGGCAAGGCAAAGCATAGCTTTGGCCGCAATTTGATATGGTGCATGACAAAAAGCTACGAACCTCTAAAGGACAAGATAGAGCTCATTTTTTGGCCTTATCTGCGACTGGCGCTGTTGTTCCTGGCCGCTTACGGGCTGCTGGACTGGGCGCTGCTGACCTGGATGCCCTCCTTCGAGCCCCCCGAGGAGCTGTGGAAGCTTGGGCTTCCGCTGGTGGTGAGTGCCGGAGCGGTGGCCTTCCTGTTGTGGCCCCGGCTGCGCTTGCTGGCCGAGGGGCCCGGCAATTTTGATGCGCGGCTGTTTCTGGCCATGATTGCGCTGGCGGTAATGACCTGCGGGGCCAACTGCCTGCACGGCTACCTGGCGGCAACCCGAAGTAAGATGGTGGAGCTGGCATCGCCGGCCAGCGTGGACCCGACGCAGCCGCTGGGGCGCTACTATCGGTTCCGCACCGAGCACACCAACGCCCGGTATGCGGCAGCCGCAGTGCGGATGAATACCTCCAACAAAGGGAGCAGGCTCAATTTTCACCTGTACATCAGCACCCCGCTGCTGGCCTCGCCGGCCGACACGTTGCAGCGGGTGCCGGTGTGGCTGGGCCTGCACTATACCGATGACGTCCGCACCAGCGCATCTGATTCGGAAAAGGAAGCCGCCTATCGGGCCTTTCTCCAGCGCAGCGAAAAGCTCTTCAGGGCGGAGAAATTTGAGAACCCGCTGGGCTACTATTACCGCTTGGGCAACACCAAGGAACGAGATGCTTATGTCGAGGCCGCGCGGCGCTCCGCACTGGCCAACACCGATACCACCAAAGCCGTGGTGGTGCTCCAGCCCGGAGAGGAAACGTTTGCCTTGCGCGGCCTCGATTCTGCCAAGTGGCTCATGGGGTGGGTGGGGGTAGGTTCCGGCGTGTTTTTGGCGCTGTTGCTGATTCCGAGGCTGATTACCATGAACGTCATCGAGTTTCGGGCCGGACGCAGCACCCAGGCCTGGCCGGACTGGCTCACGCCCCGCCCCGGGTATTTGCTGACTCCCATGCTGCTGCTCGCCAACGCCGCGGTGTACCTGGTGATGGCCCTGGCAACGCAGTCCGGCATCGAATCTTTTGCCGCTTCCGATTTGAGGGCTTGGGGCGGAAACTACGGGGCGGCCGTGGGGGCCGGCGAGTGGTGGCGCCTGTTGAGCAGTGCTTTTCTCCACGGCGGGTTTATGCATCTGGTCAATAACCTGGCAATACTCGGTTTGCTGGGCGGCTTTATGGAAAAGCCTCTTGGCACCCTGCGGTTTGGGCTGCTCTATTTGGTGGCCGCCATCGGAAGCAGTTTGGTTAGCGTGTACTGGCATCCGGCCATTGTCAGCGTTGGAGTCTCAGGCGCCATATTTGGCCTGATGGGGGCCGCTGTGGTGCTGGCTGCGCGCCGGGCCTTGCCCAGCGGCATGCGTTCGGTCGTGCTTGTTCTGGTGGCGGTGCTGGGCGGATTGAACCTGTTGTTTGGCTTCATCATGCCGGGCGTTGACAACGCTGCCCACGTGGGAGGGCTGGTGGTAGGGGCGGCCATGGGGCTGGTGCTGAGCTTCGGACTCATTCGCCAGCTTCCCTATTACGAAAGCCGAAACCCGGAAATCGAGTAAGCTGGCACGCACGAAACCAATCGCATTACGCCCGTTTTAGCGCGTAAATCCGCTCAATAATTTCCACCACCTTCAAGCCTTCCAGCGCATTCGTCGTGGCAAAGCTGCGGCGCTGCACGGTGTCCACCACGTTTTCGATGACTTGCACGTGGTTGGCAGCCGAGCCCTGGAAGGCGCCGTAGTTGTTGGCGGGGTTGGTGGCCGGTAGCTCGGGCATCTGGTAGCCTTCGATGTGGCAGTACTCTACCTTGTCCATGTACTGGCCGGCGATGCGCAGGCTGCCGCGCTCGGCCACCACGGTAAGGGAGCTTTCGAGGTTGCGGTCCCACACGGCGGTGCTGTAGCTGAGCGTGCCGCTGCCGCCGCGCAGGAGGTCAAAGGTGATGAGGCCGCTGTCTTCAAACTCGGTCAGGCCTTCGTGGGTGAAGTCGCGGAAGCGGGCGGCAATGTTGGTGATATCGCCGAACACCCAGTACAGCAAATCAACGAAGTGGCTGAATTGCGTGAAAAGCGTGCCACCGTCGAGCGCCTGCGTGCCTTTCCAGCCGCCCGCCTTGTAATAGCGCGCGTCGCGGTTCCAGAAGCAGTTGAGCTGCACCAGAAACACTTGGCCCAGGCGGCCTTCATCTACCACCTGCTTCAGCCAGGCGGCCGGGGGCGAGTAGCGGTTTTGCATCACCCCAAACACCAGCCGGCCGGTTTGCAGGGCCGTGTGCACAATGGTTTCGGCGTCGGCCTTGTGCAGGGCAATGGGCTTCTCAATGACGACGTGCAGGCCGTGGCGCAGGCCAGCCACTGCCTGCGGGGCGTGCAGGCCGTTGGGCGTGGCCACGGTGAGCACGTCGGCGGCGGGGCCGGCTTGCAGGTATTCTTCGAGCGAAGCGAAAAACGGCACGCCCGGAAACTCGGTGGCGAGGCCCGGCTGCAAGTCGGTGCGGGGGTCAATGAGAGCCGTCAGCGCGGCGCCTTCGTGGCGGGCCACCAGCGCGGCGTGGCGGCGGCCAATGTGGCCCACGCCGCATATGACGAAGCGAACGGGAGCAGGGGGATTGGTCAAGGTTTCCAGAAAGTGTAAATCAGCAGCACAACGGGCAGCAGCGACGCCGTGAAGCTAATAAGGCTCCAGATACTAGCGTGCTTTCCAAAGAGCCGCCTTTTCATAAGGCCGAACTGCCACAAGCAAAGTAGTAATACATAACAGGTCGTCAGCACCGTAAAAAGCAAGGCGATGGTTTCGCCGGTTGCACACCGCCATTGCTCGTTTTTGGCCGGAACGTAGCTATAAAATGCTGAGTAATAAATGCGCGCGGCCAGCCAGGCAAACCCCAGAAGAATCAGCAACTGGCCTATCAACAGTTGCCCTTCAACGTAGCGCCACCATTTCACGCGAGCATAAGTATCCATTTTTAGCTTTAATGCGCTGTTGGCTTATAAGTAACCTGGGTTGAAAAATGGCTACCATTCGCTCAGTTTTGCAGCAATATACTCCTGCTGCTCGCTCGTCAGCAGCGGATGAATAGGCAGCGACAGCACCGACTGGCATAGCTGCTCGGCCACCGGGAATTGCCCCGCCTGGTAGCCCAGATAGGCATACGCCGGCTGCGCGTGCACGGGCAGCGGGTAGTAAATCATGGTCGGCACCCCGCAGCTTTTGAGAAAATGCTGCAGGTCGTCGCGGCGGCTGGCTTCCTGCACTTGGATGGTGTACTGGTGGAATACGTGCGTGCTGCGCAGGTCACGAGCCGGAATGCTAATGCCTGGTACCGAAGCTAAAGCGGCGTCGTAGCGGGCAGCCATGGCCTGGCGGGCGGCAGTGTTGGCGGGCAGCTGCTGCAGTTTCACCCGCAGCAGGGCGGCTTGCAGGGTGTCGAGGCGGGAATTGAGGCCGATGCGCTGGTGGTGGTACTTCTGGCTCTGGCCATGGTTGGCGAGCTGGTGCAGCTGGGTGGCGCGAGCCGGGTCGCGGGTGAGCAGGGCGCCACCGTCGCCCAGGCAGCCGAGGTTTTTGGACGGAAAGAAGGAGGTGGTACCCACTTCGCCCACCGCGCCGGCAAAAGCCGTTTCGCCGTTGGGTAGCTGGAAGGTGGCACCCAGAGCCTGCGCGTTGTCCTCAATCAGGGCAATACCGTGGCGTTGGACAATGGCCTGCAGCGCCGCCAAATCGGCGCACTGGCCGAACAGATGCACCGCCACGATGGCGCCGGTACGCGGCGTGATGGCCGCCTCCACCGCGGCCGGGTCGATGTTGAAAGTATCGGGCCGCACATCAACCAGCACCGGGCGCAAACCCAGCAGCGCCGCCGCTTCCAAGGTAGCCACGTAGGTGAAAGCGGGAGTGATGACTTCGGCCCCGGCCGGCAAGTCCAGGCTCATCAGGGCCAGAGTGAGGGCGTCGGTGCCATTGGCGCAGGGTACTACGTGCGCGCCGCCCAGGTATTGCCCCAACTCCGCCGCAAATTGCCCCACGGCCGGCCCCTGGATGAAGGCGGCTGAGTCCAGCACCTCTTGCATGGCGTCGTTGAGAGCGGGTTGCAGGGCTGCGTGCTCGGCAGCCAAATCGAGCAACAGAATAGGGGAGGGCGGGGCGGGAAGTATCAAAGCAGCACGGGAAACGGGGCGGCCAAAGATACTGGGCAAACTCAGGCCAGTTCCCGCAGTAGCCAATACAGTTTCAGCAGGTCGAAAGCCCGCAATCGGGGCTGCGCCGATAACAATTGCCGGCGCAAGGCCGGGGCAGCCACCTCCAGCGCAGCGCGGGTGGCCCCGCCCAGCCCCAGCCGACGCAGGCGCAGTGCCGTTTGCAGCAGCCGCGACTCGGTACCCAGGTTTTCAGTGCGGTACAATTGGGCTAGATTGCGCACCGCCTGTTCACTCTTTTGCAGGAAAACGGTGGCTGGTTCCAAGCCTTCGTGCAGCACGGGGTTGTCGATGTGGAGCAGCAGTATGCTCGCCGCTGCCAGCGCCAGGCCAAATTTGGTGTCTTCGTGCCCGTAGCCGTTTAGGCGCTCATCCAGCGTAAACCGCCGGAAAATGTCGGCCCGCATCAGCGCATTGTTAATGGTGAGCTGGCCGTATGGGGCGGCCTGGCGCACGGCCGCGGGACGCGCCTCGCGCGCCTGCCCATACAGCCACCGAAGGCGCAGGGCCGGGTCGGCCGGCGGGCTGGCGCGGTAGCTGGTGCCGCCAATTACGACGTCCGCCCGGCCCGCTGCTGTCGCGTAGCGGGCCAGAAATTGCCCATCGGGCGCCAAGCTGTCGTTGTCGAGTAGCAGCAGCCACTCGTGTTGCGCCGCGGCAGCCAGCCGGTTGCGTATGGCGGCGCGGCCCACGTTGCGCGGCAGTTCCTGGTAGTGCACGCCGGGCAGCGCGCCCAGCGGTCGGTTGGTATTTAAAAATTCGGGACGAGAACCGTCGTCAAAGAGCAAGATTTCGACGGGGCCGGGCCAGCCGGCCCGTTGGGCCAGTAGCGTGTGCACCAATTCGCGCACGTCCCAATTGTAAATCGGAATCAGCACCGATAAACCCGCGCTGGTCAGGGGTTTGTCCATCGGGCGACTATTGTTGCACTGGCGAGCCAGCACTGGCCGACAGCATAGCCAGGGCCCACTCGTTGGCCGGTTGTAGCTTTAAAATCTGACGGCACAGCTGCTGCGCTTTCGGAATCTGTTGCTGTTTAAAAGCCAGTTCGGCCTGTTTGGAGAGCTCATCAATCCGGAGGAAGTTCAGGTTTGAAAGAGCAAACTGATTTGCTGGCTCTTTCTGCAGTATCAGGCGGTAGTAGTGTCGCGCCATAGGCACGTCGTTGGCCGTGTGCGCAGTATAAGCTTTGTTGCTGAGCCACAGCACCGACCAAGGCGCCCAAAACAAGGGCACGCTCAGGCCTGCCAGCACCAGTATGCCCAGCCCGTACCGCACGGCTTTGCGCCGCTGATAAAGCCACGCCACAGCTGCGCCCCACGCCAGGCCGGCAAAATGGGCCGCGTTGCCCACCTGCCACACGTTGGTAGCCGTGAGCAGGAGGCAAAAAAACAGCCACCCTACGAATTGCCAGACCAGTTTGGAAACCAAAAAGCCTGCATAGCGTGAGTTAGTAAGCCCAGAGGTGAAGATGAATCCAAAAAAGGCATACACTACCCCCGACAATCCCATGCCAGTGCTCTGTCCCAGCGCAAACTCTGCCGTCGATGAAACGAAGGCCGCCGTGAGCAGCAACACGGCCATAAAACCAGCCCCTTGCTCAAACTCAATCTTCCGGCCGAGTATCCAAAACCAGTACAGGTTAAACCCTAGGTGCCAGAAAGCCAGATGCACAAAGTTGCTGCTGATAAGCCCCCAGTAAGCGCCGTTCAGGATGTCTACGCTGCTCGGCGCTCCCCAGCGAGCGTAGCTTTCCCAAGTGACGGGGGTGGCTTCCGTGTTCAAGCCGCAAAACAGCACGATGGCCACCAGCGCGGCACCCGTCACCACCCATGGCTTATAGCCCTTTAGCGTGAAGGTGGCAGGAGGGGCGTAGGGTACTGGGGCTTGCTTTTCCGGTTCCATGGGCCTGCGTCAAACCCGGGCCGAATCGAGCAGCGCGCCGTCTTTGCAGGTGAGCACGCGGTGCGGGTATTTCTCCAGCAGCTGGAAGTTGTGCGTGGCCATCAGAATGGCGGTGCCGGCGTTGTTGATTTCAGCAAACAGACGCATGATGCTGTCCGACACGTCCGGGTCGAGGTTGCCGGTGGGCTCGTCGGCCAGCAGCAGCACGGGCTCGTTGAGCATGGCGCGGGCAATAACCACGCGCTGCTGCTCGCCGCCCGAGAGGCGGTGCGGCATGCGGTTGGCGGCCCCGTTGAGGCCCACTTGCGTGAGCACGTCGCTCACGCGTTGCTGCTTCTGAGCCTTGCCCTTCCAGCCCGTGGCGTTGAGCACGAACATCAGGTTCTCGGCCACGGTGCGGTCGCTCAGCAATTGGAAGTCCTGGAACACGATGCCCAGCCGCCGGCGCAGGTAGGGCACCTTGCTTGCCGGCAGCTTGGCCAGCGGAAAGCCCGCCACGGTGCCCATGCCGCTTTGCAGCGGCAAGTCGGCATACAGCGTTTTCAGCAGCGACGACTTCCCTGAGCCCGTGCGGCCTACCAAATAGCAGAAAGCGCCCTTTTCCAGCGAGAACGTTACGCCCTGCAGCACGGCTTGCTCCTCCTGCATGATGGTGGCGTCGTGCAGCTCAATCACATTTTCGGTCATGTTCTTACAAGCTCAGCGGCTGCAGTTTGCCAAATTCCAACCCCGAAATCACCGCCGCCAGCTCGGTTTCTTTGCCTTCCAAGCCGTAGCGGTGCAGGTCTTTCAAGGGCCGGTCGGCCCGGAAGTAGGCAATCAGCACGAAAGCCTCGTCCCGCAGCTGGATGTAATCCGGAATTTTGGCCTTGCCTTTTACTTTGATGATGTACACGGCGAGAAGTTTTGAGGGTTGAATGTTGAGGGTTGAATGCTCGTCAATATTCTTGATGGACAACTCAACCCTCAACATTTAACCCTAAGAGTTAACTTTTTTATGGTCGGCCAGGAAAGTAGCCAGGCCCTTGTCCGTGAGCGGGTGGTTGAGCAGGCCGGTGATGACGTTGAGCGGGCAAGTCACCACGTCGGCGCCGATTTCGGCACACTGAATGAGGTGCGGGACGTGGCGCACCGAAGCAGCCAGTACTTCAGTGGGGTAGCCGTAGTTGCTGAAAATCTGCACAATCTGCTCGATGAGCTGCAGGCCGTCGTGGCCGATATCATCGAGGCGGCCCACGAAGGGCGACACGTAGGTGGCGCCGGCCTTGGCGGCCAGCAGGGCCTGCCCGGCGGTGAATACCAGCGTGCAGTTGGTTTTGATGCCTTTGTCGGCGAAGTACTTAATGGCCTTGATGCCATCCTTAATCATGGGCACCTTCACCACGATGTTGGGGTGCAGGTCGGCCAGGGCCTCGCCTTCGCGCACGATGCCATCAAAGTCAGTGGCAATGACTTCGGCCGACACGTCGCCGTCGACCAACTCGCAAATCTGGCGGTAGTGGGCCATCACGCCATCGAGGCCTTTGATGCCTTCTTTGGCCATGAGCGAGGGGTTGGTGGTCACGCCGTCGAGGACGCCCAGCTCCACAGCTTCGCGGATTTCGTCGAGGTTGGCGGTGTCGAGGAAGAATTTCATGGGAAAAAGTAGTCAGTATTAAGTAGTCAGTAGTTAGATAGTTTCGTCTGAATACGGACTACCTGATACTGGCTACCGACAAAAAAGAATCGGCCCCAAAGCTACTCATTGGCCCGCCAAGTGCGGAATGGAGCAGCATCGGGGCCGACGCGAAAAGACAAAAAAAAGCAAGCCAAAATCGCACCGCTACAACCACCTACCCTTGCTACCTTCCGGTCCTGGGGGAGTTCAGCAGGAGCTGGTCGTTCTGACTTGCCGGTGCAAAGGTAAGCATAGTTTCGTCGGATTCAGCACGGTTTGCTCGGATTTTGTGCCTGTTGTGCCGGGCAGAGCTGCTAAGCGGTTGATTATTTAGAAAATGACGCAGCCGGGCAGGAGTAGAAAAAACAGGGAAGCCGAACGGTGGCGGCTACAAAATCCGTGAAATCCGAAAAATCCGCTCGAATCCGTGGTTAGCTTTGCACCATGGAACGACTTATCATCCTTGATTTCGGCTCGCAGTACACGCAATTGATAGCCCGGCGCATCCGCGAATTGCACGTGTTCTGCGAAATTCACCCCTACACTCACGCCCCGAACCTCGTCATCAGCGACGATATTCGGGGCGTTATTCTTTCCGGCTCGCCGTGCTCGGTGCGCGAGGAAGGCGCGCCCAACCCCGACCTGAGCCACCTGCTGGGCCACGTGCCGGTGCTGGGCGTGTGCTACGGCGCGCAGCTGCTGGCCCAGCAGGGTGGGGGCGAGGTGTTGCCCGCCACCATCCGCGAGTACGGCCGTGCCCGCCTTTCGTCTTTGGACGGCGGCTCGCCGCTACTCACCGACATGCACACCGACTCGCAGGTGTGGATGTCGCACGGCGATACCATCAAGGTGCTGCCGGCCGGTTACGACATCATTGCCAGCACGCCCGAAGTGGACGTGGCCGCTTTCAAGGTTGAAGGCCAGGAAACCTACGGCATTCAGTTCCACCCCGAGGTGACGCACTCCACCGAGGGCAAGGTGCTGCTGTACAACTTCGTCGTGAACATTTGCCAGTGCGCGCAAAGCTGGACGCCCGACCACTTCGTGGACTCGGCCGTGGCGGCGCTGCAGCACACCATCGGCCCCGACGACCAGGTGATTCTGGGCCTCTCGGGCGGCGTGGACAGCAGCGTGGCGGCCCTGTTGCTGCACCGGGCCATCGGCCCCCGCCTGCACGGCATCTTCGTGGATAATGGCCTGCTGCGGCAGGACGAGTTTGCCACCGTGCTGAAAGCTTACGAGGGCCTCGGCCTGAACGTGACCGGCGTGAACGCCGCGCCCGAGTTCTACGCCGCGCTTGCCGGCATCAGCGACCCGGAGGGCAAGCGCAAGGCCATCGGCCGCACGTTTATTGAGGTGTTCGACCGCGAGGCGCAGAAAGTGACGGGCGCGCGTTGGCTGGCCCAGGGCACCATCTACCCCGACGTAATCGAGTCGGTATCGGTGAAGGGCCCGGCCGTGACCATCAAGAGCCACCACAACGTGGGCGGCTTGCCCGAGAAGATGAACCTCAAGATTGTGGAGCCGCTGCGCATGCTCTTCAAAGACGAGGTGCGCGAAGTGGGCGCGGCGCTGGAGCTGCCGGCCGAAATCCTCAACCGCCACCCCTTCCCGGGCCCCGGCCTGGGCATCCGCATCCTCGGCGACATTACGCCCGAGAAGGTAGACCTGCTGCAGCGCGCCGACGGCGTGTTTATCAATCTGCTCAAGCAGCACGGCTTGTATGAGCACGTGTGGCAGGCGGGGGCCATGCTGCTGCCCGTGCAAAGCGTGGGCGTGATGGGCGACGAACGTACCTACGAGCGGGTGGTAGCCCTGCGCGCCGTGACCAGCGTGGATGGTATGACCGCCGACTGGGCCCACCTGCCATACGATTTCCTGGCCGAAGTCTCGAATAAAATCATCAACCAGGTGCGCGGTATCAACCGCGTGGTGTATGATATTTCGAGCAAGCCGCCGGCAACGATTGAGTGGGAGTAGTCGATAATCGATAGCCCAAAAACCAGAACGTCATGCTGAGCGCAGTCGAAGCATCTCTACCGCAGTAGTAAATAATTACTTGCGCGGTAGAGATGCTTCGGCTGCGCTCAGCATGACGTTCTTACTTTATCATCAATAACCGAAACGCAATGCGCTTCCACTGCCTACAGCACATGCCTGACGAAGGCCCCGGCCACGCGGCGGACTGGCTGGCGGCGCATGGCCACTCGCTCACCTTTACCAAGCTGTTTGAGCCCAAACCGATATTTCCGGTGCTGTCAGATTTTGATGGCTTGCTGATTCTGGGTGGGGCTATGAGCGTGCACGATGAGGACCAACTGCCGTGGCTGCGCTTAGAAAAGGCCTTCATCAAAGAAGCATTGCGGGCGGGCAAAATCACGCTGGCTATTTGCCTGGGGGCGCAACTTGTAGCGGAGGCACTGGGCGGCGAGGTGCGGCCCAACCACGCGCCGGAAATTGGCTTCTGGACGGTGCGGTTTTCGGCTCGGTCACTGGAGCACCCGTTGCTGCGCGGGTGGCCGGAGAAGGCCACGGTGCTGCACTGGCACCTCGATACCTTTACGGTGCCGCCGGGGGCGGTGCGCGTAGGCATGTCGGCGGCCACGGCTACGCAGGGCTTCGTGTGGGGCGATGGCGTGATTGGGTTGCAGTTTCACCCGGAAATGACGGTGCCCATGGTGGAGAAGCTGATGGAGCTGGAAGGACACGAGCAGGCCGAGGAGCAGGAATTCGTGCAGACTGCCGAGCAGATTCGCGGCAAGTTGAAATCGGTGTGGAAGGGCCGCAAGTTACTGGAGGCGCTGCTGGCAAACCTGGTGGCCCTGCACGAAAGCGAGGCCGGGTAGCAAATTTCTGCGCCGCGCTTTACCTTGTGGCAGCAGGCCAAGCGCAACGTCATGGAAGCTCCGTTCTGTCAGTTTTATCGGCCCCATCCGGCGCTACAGCCCTACGTGGCCAACGTGATGCTGATGCACCTGCGGCTGCCGCCGCACCTGCCCCGCGTAGAAAAACCCTTTCCGGCCACCCCGGAGCAGTGTCTGTTCTTCTACGCCCGCGATGCCGTGGAAGTGTTCCATTGCGCCCGAAACGAAGCGCTGACCAGCCCGCCGAGCATCATTTTAGGGCCTCAGCTGGCTCGGGTGAACCTGCGCATGGGCCACGACCAAATCACCATCAAAGTGGGGTTTCGGCCGGGGGGCTTGTTCCGGCTTTTCGGCGTGCCCATGTGGGAGCTGCTCGACCAAACCGTGGACAGCACCTTTGTGGCCGGGGCAGAAATTCGGCAAATCAATGAGGAACTCCGGGAGATGCAAGAGTATTCGCGCATGATTGGCCGGGTCGAAACGTATTTGCTTGGCAAGGTGGCGGCGCTAAAGGCCGGTGCCCATGGCATCGACCAGGTGGCCCAGCTGATGCAGCAGCGCGGCGCCAGCCAGCGGGTATCGCTCGACTGGCTGGCGGGGCAGGCCTGCCTCAGCCCGCGGCAGTTCGAGCGCAAGTTTCTGGAACGCGTGGGCATGAGCCCCAAGCTTTTCCTGCGGGTGGTGCGTTTTGCGCAGGCCTACCGCCTGAAAGACCAGCAGCCGGGCCTGGACTGGCAAGACGTGGTGTACAAATGCGGCTACTACGACCAAACCCACCTCATTAAGGACTTTCGGCTTTTTGCGGGAGTCAGTCCCACGGCCTTGCTGAAAGAGGATGAAAATGCGGGCTTGAATATTTATGCGGGCGGCCCTGCATAACGTCGATTTTTTACTATTCATCGCTGGGCCACCGCGCCACCTTTGCTTCATCACTTAACCGATGAAAGCGATGAAAACATTAGTCATTTCGGCTCTGGGCCTGGCCCTAGTCGGGGCTGCCCACGGCCAAGCCGTCCGGCCCACCTCCCCCGACGAACAAGCCGTGCGCCAGGTGTTGGCTGGTACCGTAGAGGCCTGGAACCAGCATGACACGGGCCGCTACTTCAGCTACTTTGCCCCTGAGGCTCAATGGGTGAACGTGGTAGGAATGTGGTGGCACAATGTGGCGGAACACCGCTATGCCCTGGATATTTTTATGCAGGTGATGTTCAACAAAACCACGCACACCGTGCTGCGCGAGGAAGTAAAAATGCTGCGGCCCGACCTGGCCCTGGTGCGGCATCACTGGAAGCTCGATGGCTGGGTGATGCCCGATGGCCGGGACATGAGCGCCGTTTCAACCGGCGTGATGACCATGCTGATGGAAAAGCGCAACAACAAGTGGCTGGTCATCGACGGCCAAAACACATCCATTGACAAACAAGCCGTTGACCCGGTGCTGACCATGAAAAAATAGGAAACAGGCATGCTGGCCCGCGCCCGCCTCAAAAACCTTTCGGCAATTCAATTCCCTTGATGGTCTTGTACAAGCTCAGCGCGTTTTGGTCGGTCATGCCGGCCACGAAGTCGGTGAGCAACAGGATTTTTTCGTAAACCGACACATTAGCCTGGTGCCTTCCGGCACGGAACTGCTCGGGCAGCAGCAGGAGCAGCTTGCGGCTGCGGTGGCCCTGACCGGCGTCGAAAATGGCGCAGAGGAAGGCGTCGAGCAGGCCGCCGAGCACGTCGAAGCCGGCGGCTTCGATTTCAAGCACAGGCCGGCTGCGGTAGAGCTGGTTGATGCTCAGGCGCTGCACTTCCTGCAGGTCGGCCCAGCAGCTGAGCTCTTTGATGAGGGATTGGTCGTACTGCCCGCGCAGAATGGCGGGGGCGTGCTGGGCAAATAGCCCCGCCAGCTCGGCCACGAGCTTGCCGATGAGGCGGGCGCGGATGTAGCCCAGCTCCTCCCGCCAGTCGTGCCACTGCACGCTGCCCTTGCGGCCAGCGGGGTCGTTGAGCATCTTTTTGAGTAGGGGAAGGCCGGTTTCGGGTGCGATGAGGCCCAACTTAAGGCCATCCTCAAAGTCGATGATGCGGTAGCAGAGGTCGTCGGCAGCTTCAACCAGAAAGGCCAGCGGGTGGCGGTGGTAGAAGCCGCTGGCAGCATCTTTGGGCAGCAAACCCAACTCGGCGGCGACGTGCTGAAAGCGGGCGGCTTCCGTCTGGAAGTGGCCGTATTTTTTCTCTGAAGCGCCCCCAACTTTGGCCGCGTCGGGCACCAGGCTGGGGCGCGGGTACTTGGTGAAGGCACCCAGTGTGGCGTAGGTGAGGCCCAGGCCAGCCGTGCCAGAGCTGTGCGCCGCGTAGGTGTGCGTGAGGATGCGAAAGCCGGCCGCATTGCCCTCAAAATGCTGCAAATCCGCCACTTCAGCGGCTGTCAACTGTGCCAGGTACGGAATCGCGGAGGCACTGAGGAAGTAGCTGCTGATGGCGTCTTCGCCAGAGTGGCCGAAGGGCGGGTTGCCGATGTCATGGGCCAGGCAGGCGGCCGACACAATGTCGCCGCAGTCCTGGTCGAGGTTGGGCAGCTGTTGGGCCAGTTCAGCATCGGCCTCCATGAGGTGGCGGGCGGCGAGGCGGCCCAGGGAGCGGCCCACCACGGCGGTTTCGAGCGAGTGGGTGAGGCGGGTGTGCACGAAGTCTGTTTCGGGCAGGGGCATCACCTGGGTTTTGCGCTGCAGGCGCCGAAAAGCCGAGCTGAATACCACCCGGTCATAGTCTTGCACAAAGGCGCCGCGCACCGGGGCGGCGCTGGCGGGCGGCAGTTGTTGGTCGGGGAAGCGGCGCTGCGAGAGCAGGCGCGGCCAGGTCATCGGCATATCAGCGGGCATGATGCAAAAGTAGCAGCCGAGCAAGGCGTAATAACGGGAAGATTGGCCCGCCTCGGCCCGAAATGCCGCCAGCTAATCGCTGCAGACCAGCAATTCGCCTTGCTATATTGCCGCTGGCAAAACGCGGACTTAATTATTTGAAATGAACATGAATGCAGCCCAGCTCTTGGAAGACAGCTTACTGGTGATTTGGAATGACCGGGATGCCAACCGCCGTTTGGCAGCCATGTCCAGCGTGTACGCCTCCGACATCGCCTTTTTTGAAGGCCACGGTGCCGAACCCATCACCGGGCATCAGGCAATAAATGAGCTGATTACCAAGCTGCAGGCCGAATGGCCCGTAGAATTTCAGTTTAAATTGACCAAGCCCGCGCAGGCCAACAAGGCTGTGCAGCTCATTACCTGGCAACTGGGGGCCGACGGGGCACTGCCCGTGGCCACCGGTGCGGACGTGGCTATTGTTGAAAACGGCCTGATTAAAGGGCTGTATTTGTTTCTGGACAGAGCCGAAAAAGCATAATTCTTATTCGTTCGGGTGCGCACTCACGGCTGCGCACCCGAATAGTGGGGCCAAACACTACCGCGTTAAGTTCTCATCCAGCAGCCGGAAGGGGCTGAGCTTGTTCAGGGCCAGCACGAAGCGGATGCCATCGGTGAATTCCTGACGGCTGCCGGGCAGGCCATTATTGAACTGCGAGCCAGCCACCGGCACGTAAATCTCGAAAATGCTGCGCGCAATGGGCAGCGTGAAGCCAGCGTCATAAAACAGGCGTTGCGAGGTGCTGCGGCCCGCCAGGAACTGGGTTTCGCTGGTGGCGCCGAGGTCGCCAAATACCGCCAATGGGAGGCCGGGCACGTCAATCTGAGCATTGAGGGCGCTAAGCCAACGCTGGCTGGCCACGGGCAGGAAAGCCTTGAAGGCGCCGTCGCGGTTGTCGGTTTGGTGCAGCTGGGCGGTGACGGTGTGCGAAATCTGCTGGCGGTCGAGGAAGGGGGTTTGGCGGCGGTAATCGGGGCTGCCGCTCAGGCCCATCACGAAGCCGGTGTTGGTGCTGCTTTGCAGGAAGCGGCCGCCGAACAGGCGCAGCTGTACGCGCTTGTCTTTGGCGTAGAAATGCTGCAAGGCGGCCGAAGCCCGTAGGAGCACGGCACCCCGGTCGTTGCTTTCGGTGGAGTTGGCCAGCAGGTGGTTCAGCTCCACGTTGGCCGACCAACTGTTGATGGCGTTGTCGTGCCGCACCGAGTATTCGGCCGTGGTAATGCTGCTGGTGCGGTTGCGGTCCTGGTCTGTGACGGAGGTGAAGGCCACTTGCAGCTGGTGCTGAGGCAGGTAGCCGATGCGGTGCGGCAGCACGAAGGTGAAGCTAGGCTCGGTCTTGAAATACCGCTCGAAGCGCTGCACCGTGAGGGCCGTGATGAACTGCCGGGCGCCGCGCTCGGGCCGCGAGTTCAGCTGCAGGCGGCCGATGCCGTTGAGCTCGTTGCGATTGAAGCTGTACATGGGCATGGCCAGGTACTGCAGCTTTTTGGGCGCAATGAGGCTGTTATGGAACGCGGCCCCCAGCATGAACTTATCCGACGTGTTGGCGCCCACCACGGGCAGCCAGTTTACGGTGGCTTTGTCCCAGCGCTCCACGCTGAACAGCGGGCGCAGGCGTAGCGGCTCCGACCGGTCGCGCGGGCCGTTTTCGAGGCGCAGCCGGTCGTTGCGGCGGTTGAGCTGCGGGGCCAAGTAGCCGGCATCTACCACCACGGCCACCACGTTGTCGCGCTTGAAGTTGAGCTGGCTGGTCACTTCCTCATCGGCGTTGGGGTCGGTGTTGCCGAAGGGCGTGGTCCAGAGAGTTTCGAGGATGTTGTTCTGCGCGTCGACCGTGGACACGGGCACCGACCAGGGCCGCTCCGACTCGGTGCGCACCAGCACCTTCACCACGTCGTTGAACACGGCCACGGCGGCCAGGTCGGCCTCGTAGGGCTGGGCCGTGGTGAGGAAGTCGCGGAAAAACCAGCCCAGCTTCTGCCCCGTGCTTTCCTCAAACACGGCCTGCATGTCCTCGGGGTATGGGTGCTTGAACTGCCAGCGCGTGTAGTAGAGGTGCATGGCCGCGTCGAACTTCTCCTGGCCCAGGTAGCCGGCCAGGTACTTCAGCGACACGCCGGTTTTTTCATACACCGTGGCCGCGTAGTTTACCTGCGTGTAGTCGGCCGAGGTGGGGCCTTGCACCGGCTGAGCCAGGCCGCGCGTGGCCAGGGCCTGGTAGGGCAGCTGGCTCAGGGCGGTGCCGGGCAGGTTTTCGAGGCCGAAGGTGTTAGCCACGGGCTTGATTTTTTGCAGCACGGCCAGCATGCCGGCCTGCGGGTTGCTGAGCTCCTCGACTCGGATTTGCTCGTATGTGTTCACGCCCTCGTCCATCCACGGGAAGTCGCGCTCATTCGAGCCCAAGATGCCGTAGAACCAGTTGTGGCCCACCTCGTGCACAATGGCGTCGGGCTCGGTCACGGTCACCATGGGGTATTCCATACCCGAGCCGGCGGTGAGTGCGCCGTCCACGGCCGTGGCGCTGGCGTAGGGGTATTCGCCCACCCATTTCGAGTAGTTGATGAGGGCGTCGTTCACTTCCTGCAGGCCCTTAATCCACCGCTCGGCCTGCCGGTTGGTGAATAGCACCCACGACGTGACCACGCGGCCCGAGGGCATTGTCACCGATTCGCGCAGCACGTTGAAGCGCTTGTCGGCAAACCAGGCGAAGTCGTGCACCCGGTCCTGCTTGTAGCGCAGGGTTTTGGTGGTGGGCGCCGAGGCCGGGAAGGCCATATCCTTGCCGAAATCGTCGGCCGTTTTCTTGGCGGCCGTGGCAGCAGCCAGGCCGGCCATGCGCGCCTGTTCGTCGGGGTTTTGCAGCACGCCGGTGGCTCCCACGGTGTAGTTGCTGGGCAGGGTGATGCTCACGTCGAAGGAGCCGTATTCCGAGTAAAACTCGCCCTGGCTGAGGTAGGGAATGGGGTGCCAGCCGCGCCGGTCCAGCACCGCGGGCTTGGGGTACCACTGCGAAATCTGGTAGCTCTGCCCCACGTGCCCCATCCGCGAAAACGAGCCCGGCACCTTCACCCGAAACGGCGTGGCAATGGTGGCCGTGGCGCCCGGGGCCAGCGCCTGTGGCAGCACCAACTTGGCGATGTCGGGGTTTTCGGGGTCGAATTCGAGCTTGGCCGGCTGGCCGTTCACCTGAAAAGCGAGGCTGTCGATAAAGCCGCGCTCATCGGGCTTGGCGAAGAGAAACTTGCGGCTGCCCTGGCGCTTCTGCTCCTGGCCGAAGGCGGTATTGTTGTCGCGGTAGGCGTTGGGCCAGAGGTGAAACCAAATAAAGGTTAGGGCCTGGGGCGAGTTGTTGAGGTAAGTCAGCTCCTCGTGGCCGCGCAGCTGGTGCGTGCGGTCGTCCAGCTTCACATCAATTGAATAGTTGACTTCCTGCTGGAAATAAGGTCCGCTGGCGGCTTTGGGCGGGGCGGCCGGCTTGGGCTTTGGTTTGGCGGGGCGTTGGGCCAGGGCCAGGCCCGGCAACAGGGCCAGCAGGCCGAAGAATAAGCGTTTGGTCATGTGGGTGAGAGCGAACGGTGGGTAGCGCCGCGTCAGGGGCGAAACTACGGCGCGGCCAACGAGAGAACGAAGGAAAGGGCCTCGGCGGCCGTAGGCCTTCCTAAAAACCGACTAAAATTTAACCGGCTGCCCCGAGTATTTGCCTTGCATCATTAGGCCAGCTGCTGCCGTTTAACGCCTTGTCTTACCCATTAGCATCCTCATGCCCAGCCAAAACAGCTTGAATCGTTTCCTCGATGCGCAGGCCAACAACTACACCGACGCGCTGGCCGAAATAAAAAATGGCCGCAAGCGCACCCATTGGATGTGGTATGTCTTCCCCCAAATTCAAGGCTTGGGCCTGAGCGAAACCGCCCGGTTTTACGCCATCAACGGCCGGGGCGAAGCGGAAGAATATGCTGCACATCCGGTGCTGGGCCCGCGGCTTCGAGAAATCAGCGCGGCATTGCTGGACTTGAAGTCGAACGACGCAAACGCCATTTTCGGCAGCCCCGATGACATGAAGCTCAAATCTTCGATGACCTTGTTCGCGTCGTTGCCCGGTGCGCCGCCGGTGTTTCAGCAGGTGCTGGATAAGTTTTATGGCGGGGCGCAGGACGAGAAGACTTTGCGCCTGCTGGGTAGCTGAGCCACCGAGGCCGCTGCCACTGTAATGTCCGGCAGATTGCGGCGATAAGTCATGCTCATACCAACAGTCACTCCGTTTCGGCCCGCTGCATGGAACCAAGGCCTCAGATCGAAGTACCGTATATTCCAGCCGACAAGGCCGTCGACATACTGGCCTGGGCCGCGCTGGCCCTGCTCTGGGCCCTCACCGTCTGGTACCTCATCCAACTGCCCGACATCATTCCCGTGCACTTCAACGGCGCGGGGCAGCCCGACCGCTACGGCGAAAAGGGCACTTTGGCGGTACTGGCGCTGGTGACCACCGCACTATTCGCGGCCATGACGGCGGTAACGAACGCCGTAAGCAAGTATCCGCACATGATGAGCTTTCCCTTTGCCATCACGCCCGCTAATGCGCTGCGGCAGTACCGCGGCGCCATCCGGGTGGCCCGTGGCTTCAGGATTGGGCTGATGCTGGTGTTTCTGCAGCTGCTGTATGAAACGGGGCAGGTGGCCGCCGGGCAGGCCGCGGGACTGGGGGAGTGGTCGTTGCCCGTGTCACTGGTGTTAATGGTAGGGTCGCCAGTCCTGTTGTATGGGTGGACGGTGGCTAAGGGGCAGGAATAATTGCTGACTAGTAGATATTCGGCACGCTTACGCCTCCACCTGTGCGCGGCCCAGCAGCCGCACTGTGCCGTAGCCCACCAGCAGAAACAACCCGAATACCAGCGTCACACCCCAAGTGCCGGGAAAGGAAAAAGGGTGCAGAATGCGGTTCACGATGTCGTAGAACAGCGTCAGCGGGTTGGTGAGCACGTCCCAGGAATTGAAGCGCAGGTAGCGGCCCAGGTAGATGCCGAAGCTGCTGAGCAGCAGCGCCACCGTGGCAAACCCCCAGCCCGACCAGAACCCCAGCCGCGCCTGCACCAGCCGCTGCATGTCCGACAGCGAGGCGTAGGCCAGCATCAGGCCGTTCCAGGCGCAAGTGAGAATGAGGGCCAAATCGTACCACAGCGGCACGCCGGGGCGCGAGTCGAGATGGAACAGGTCGGTAAGGATGTAGGGCGCGTTAGGGAAGAAAAGCAGCCACGCCGCACCCACGGGCACCAGCATGCGCGTTTGCAGCGGGCCTTTGGAAAGACCCAGCAAAGTGCTCAACGCAAAGGGAATAACGGCCAGAAACAGGTTCCAGAGCAGAAATAGAAACGTGACGCGACCCGTCATGACCACGCGGCCCACCACCAGCAGGAAACTGAGCGTGAGCGAGGCCGCCAGCACGAACATGAGGGTGATGCGGGTGCGCGAGAGGGGGAGGGCAGAGGTAAGCAACACGGCAGGCAGTATGGGTTAGGTGAGGAAAGATAACGCCTCGGGCCCGGGGTTGCGTATATGCCACAATGGTCCGCCGGACCGGACGCCCGCATTTGTGGCTAATTTTGCGTTGCTTTCCATGTAAGAAAGCGCTTTCCCTGGCTTGATGTTATTTCCTTTTACGCGGCATACTAGATTTAAGTGGCTGGTGGCCGGCCTGCTGCTGAGCGCGCCCGCCCTGGCCCAGACGCCGACCAAACCCCGGCCCGCTGCCCCCCCGGCCGCCGACCCCGCCACGCGCTACCGCAACGCCAAAACCCAACTCGACCTGGGCAACTACGCCGCCGCCCTGGCCCAGCTGGAGCCATTGGCCCAGCCCACCGCCCGCTTTGCCCGCGGCGCCGACGCCGCCTACCTGGCCGCCGTGGCCGCCGCCCGCCTCAAGCAGTGGCCCGAATCTGAACAGCTCCTCAACCTGCTCCGCACCGAGTACCCCACTTACCCCAACCTGCCCGACGCCCTGCTGCTGCAAGGCCAGGTTTCCTTCGAGCAGGAAGACTACGACACGGCCCTCAAAACGCTGTCGTTGCTGCCGCCCGGCAAATTTGCCGCCGAGCGCGAAGGCATGAAGGCCACCTACCTGCCGCGCATCAAGGAGCGCAGCACCTGGGTGCGCAACCTGCGCCGCTACCCCGACGACGCCACCCTGGGCCGCGCCTACGCCGACCGCCTCGTGTTCGGCGGCGCCTACACCGACGCCGACCAGGGCCAGCTCAACGACCTCATCACCAAATTCGGCCTCGACCGCAGCCGCTACACGCCGCGCCCCCGCGTAGCCGCCAAGAAAAGCAGCTACAACGTGGCCGTGCTGCTGCCCTTCGAGCTCAGCGACCCCAGCTGGCAAACGGTGCGCAAAAACCAGTTTGTGACTGACCTCTACGCCGGCCTGCGCGTAGCCCAGGACAGCCTGCAGCGCGCCGGCCGCCCGCTTCAGCTGTTCGCCTACGACACCGGCGCCGATACCCTGGCCCTCAAACAAGTACTGGCCCTACCCGAACTGGCCGGCATGGATTTGCTCATCGGGCCTATCTACAAGTCGGGCGCCAAGCTGCTGGGCCGCTACGCCCGCGAGCACCAAATTGTGTGCGTGAACCCGCTTTCGCAGGACGGCGACCTCGTGGTTGACAACCCCTGGCACTACCTGTTTTCGCCCAGCACCACCACCCAGGGCCGGGTAGCGGCGCAATTTGCCCTCACATCGTTTGGCGGCGGAAAGCCGGGCGTGTTGCTGCACGAAGACAGCAAGGACGACGCCGCTTTTGCTAATGCCTACAAGTCCGAATATGAAAGCCAGGGCGGCAAAATCGGCCTCCTCCGGCGCTTCAACCCCGACGTGGATGAAAGCCTGAGCACCGCCTTTGCTGCCCTCGACCTGCCCAGCGCCAGCCACCTAATGGTGTTTTCTGATAACCGCCGCCTCGGGCCCTACACCTTCACGCAGTGGCAGCAGCAGCCCGCCGCCACGCGCGTGCCGCTGCTGGCCCCCGGCTCCTGGCTCGACAACCCGCGGCTCGACGTGTCGCAGCTGGGAATGCAGGGCGTGTACTTCATCCAGCCCAAGTACTACAACGAGCAAGGCCCCGGCTTCCGCCGCTTCCGGCAGCTCTACCTGCAAAAGCAGCACCTGCCGCCGTCATTGTTCGCCAGCCAAGGGTTTGAGCTGCTGATGTTTTTCGGCACGGCCCTGTTCCAGTATGGCCCCGCTTTCCAGTCCAACTTATCCAGTGCCGGCGCCACGCCCGGCGTCATCTTCGACGGCATGAGCTACGCCAACGGCGCCCACGACAACCAAGTGGTGCCCATCGTGAAGCTCAGCAACCTGGAGCTGCAGGTGCTGCGGTGATTGAAGGGTTGAGTTTTGAATGTTGAGGGTTGAGTTATGCGGCCGGTTACGGCTGTGCCCGCCTTCACTCCGCTTTCAAACTCATCCTTCAAACCCAACCCTCAACATTCAAAACTCAACCCTTATTTATTTAAATGCTCAACCTCACCACTTCCGCTGCCCTTTTCGAACGCGCCAAAACCCTCATTCCCGGCGGTGTCAATTCCCCGGTGCGGGCGTTTCGCTCGGTGGGCGGCTCGCCGGTGTTCATGCAAAGTGCCGAGGGCGCCTGGCTCACCGATGTGGATGGTAACCGCTACGTGGACTTCATCAACTCCTGGGGCCCAATGATTTTGGGCCACGCTCCGGCCGTGGTGCTCGACGCTGTGCGGGAAGCGCTGCCGCACTCCCTCAGCTTTGGCGCGCCCACTAATCGCGAAGTGGAAATGGCCGAGCTGATTCGGAAAATGGTGCCCAGCATTGAGAAGGTGCGCCTCGTGAACTCGGGCACAGAAGCCTGCATGTCGGCCATCCGGGCCGCCCGTGGCTACACCGGTCGCAACAAAATCATCAAGTTTGAAGGCTGCTACCACGGCCACGGCGACGCCTTCCTGATTGCAGCCGGCAGCGGCGCCCTTACCGCCGGCGAGCCCGACTCGGCCGGCGTGACCCAGGGCGTGGCCCAGGACACCCTCACTGCCCCCTACAACGACCTGCCCGCCGTAGAGGCCCTCATCGCCGCCAACCCCGGCCAGATTGCCGCCCTCATCCTGGAGCCCGTGGTGGGCAACATGGGCCTGGTAGCTCCCGCCCAAAACTTCCTGCAGGCCCTGCGCGACCTCTGCACCCAGCACGGCATTGTCCTCATTTTCGATGAAGTGATGACCGGCTTCCGCCTTGCCCAAGGCGGCGCGCAGGAGCTCTACGGCATCAAGGCCGACATGACAACGCTGGGTAAAATCATCGGTGGTGGCCTACCCGTGGGCGCCTACGGCGGCCGCGAAGACATTATGAACTGCGTGGCCCCCGCCGGCAAGGTGTACCAGGCCGGCACACTTTCCGGCAACCCCATGGCCACGGCCGCTGGCATGGCCCAGCTGCGCTACCTGCACGAGCACCCTGAGCTCTACACCGCCCTCGAAGCTACCAGCGCCCGCCTCGCCGACGGCACCCGCCAGATTGCCGCCGAGCTGGGCCTGAACTACACCGTGAACCGTGTGGGCTCTATGTTCAGCCTCTTCTTCACTGCCGAGCCCGTCACCAACCTCGACGACGCCAAGAAGTGCGACACGGCCGCCTTTGGCCGCTACTTCCACGCCATGCTGGAGCGCGGCATCTACCTGGCCCCCTC
Organism: Hymenobacter properus; assembly: GCF_015694735.1. Taxonomy (GTDB): domain Bacteria; phylum Bacteroidota; class Bacteroidia; order Cytophagales; family Hymenobacteraceae; genus Hymenobacter; species Hymenobacter properus. The sequence goes on from NZ_JADQDP010000005.1 coordinate 38,412, forward strand.
GCAGTTTGAGGCGCTGTTTGTATCGACGGCCATCACCGACGAGCTGGTAGAAATGTACCTCAAAGCATGCCGCGAGTCGCTGATTGAGGCCCACCGCGCCGCTTAAGGCAAAACGTCCATTACGGAGCGCGCAGCGAAGCCTCTTTACCGCAAGAGTAAATAATTACTACTGCGGTAAAGAGGCTTCGTTGCGCGCTCCGTGACTTTAAGGCTTAGCGAAACTTATTTTTTTAAACTTCGCCAAACCCCGCGCTATACCTTTGCCCCATGGTAAAACAGCTTTTTCTAGCTATTCTGCTGCTGCTCGGGCCGCTGGCGCAGGCCGAAACTCCTGCTCAGGCCAACAAGCGCCTCTTCGACAAAACCATCGACGAGCTGAATTTTCGCACCATGGAAACGGTGTACGACAAGTCGTTCACCCGGGGCAAATTTCCGCTCACGCTGCGCACTGCTGCCGCGCGCCGCCAGTTCGACGGCTTCGGTACCAATGCTGCGCTCAAGCAGCTGTTCATGAACTACAACGGCATTGCCGAACGGTACAAAAACCGCTTCGGCAACGGCCCTATGACGCTGGCCGAGTTCGAGAAACAGCTCAAGTCGGTGCTGCTTGATAAGAACTTCGAGTTCTTCATCCACAACCTGCCACGCGACGAGCGAGTGGCCCTCATTCGAGCCGAGCAGCGTCTCATTCAGCAGGCCAGCGCCCAGTTCAACGACTCCGGCCAGCCCGCCGGCCCCGCCGCCGAAGCCGCCGAAACCGAAGCCCAACCCGAAGCACCCGTATCGGCCCCGCTAACCACGGCCAGCGCCGGCAGCGAAGAAGCGGAGGCCCCCGCCCGCTCCGAGGAAGCGCCCCTCACCAGTGCGCCCGTGGTGGCCGAAGCACCCGGCGCGGCCCCCCGCCACGATTGGCTCGACTACTTTACGCTGCTCTTCAGCCTAGGCAGCCTGCTGACGTTGTTGTATCTCACCACGAGCGTGTTGCCGGCCATGAGCCGCCGCATCAACAACCTGGCTGCCGACCCGGAGCCCGAACCCGAGCCGCGCAGCTTTGCGAGTCGATTTCGGCCCGAACGCTCGCAAGGACTGCGCGAAGACAGCTACGAGGACGATGACGAGGATGACCTCGAACCCAACGGCCCGGCCCGCCACCACGACGATGACTAAGTGAATTGCCACTGTCCGTCAGCCATTCACAAAACGAACGTCATGCAGAGCGCAGCGAAGCATCTTTACCGTGAGAGTAATTCAATCGAAAGAATTAGTCGCGCAGTAGAGATGCTTCGCTGCGCTCAGCATGAACTCCTTAAAACAGATTTGAAATAGCAACCACGCAATTACATGATTCTTACCGACCAGCAAATCCTCGCGGAAATCGAAAAAGGTACCATCGTCATCGAGCCCTACGACCGTAGCTGCCTGGGTACCAATTCCTACGACGTGCACCTGGGCAAGTACCTGTCCACCTACCGCGATGCAGTGCTGGACGCCCGCAAGCACAACGAAATCGAAACTTTCGAAATCCCCGAAGACGAAGGCTACGTGCTGGAACCCGGCCGCCTTTACCTCGGCGTGACGCAGGAGTACACCGAAACCCACGCCACCGTACCCTTCCTCGAAGGCAAGAGCAGCGTGGGCCGCCTGGGCATCGATATTCACGCCACGGCGGGCAAGGGCGACGTGGGCTTTTGCAACCATTGGACGCTGGAAATCAGCGTGTCGATGCCGGTGCGGGTGTACCGCAACATGCCCATTGGCCAGCTCATTTATTTCACCGTGCAGGGCAATGTGGAGACGTTTTACAACCGCAAGCAGAACGCCAAATACAACGACCGCAGCGACAAACCGGTGGAGTCGATGATGTGGAAAAACCAATGGTAGCATATTCGGAAAGGGCTATGTAGGCCGGGCAAAACCGAACCGGAAGCGCGAAAGCTGCGTTTAAAACCCACGCTGGGCTTCCTTTCCTCTGGCCCGGTCCTTGCGTAAGTGTTACCAAAACCCCTACGACGATGACTACGAAAACAGCATTTGCTTCCTTGTTTTTGGCCCTTATGGCCGGCGCTGCTACTGCCCAGCAGGCCCCCCGTGCTTCCACCGTGCAGCCGCAGGACAAAACGCAGTCCAGCCCGCGCCTCAACCCCGTGGCTGAGCGCGCCGAACGCCTCAGCACCCACATGGTGCGCGACCTGCACCTCAACAACTACCAGGCTACTAGGCTCCGCGCCATCAACGCCGATAAGGTAGCCAAGATGGCCGCCATCGAGCGCAAAAACGCCGGCAATCAGAAGTTGATTGACCAGGAGTGCAACGGCGTGTGCAAAGAGCGTGACCAAGAGCTGATGGCGGTGCTCAGCAACGACCAGTACAGCAGCTACTTCGGCTCCCGCGCCAATTACTACAAGTACGATAAAGATTACGCCGCACAATCGGCCAGCATCCTGCTCACCAACTCGGTGCAGAACCCGGCCCCGGCGCGTGCCAACGATGCGACCATCGTGCCTACTGCCGAGCGCCCGGCCAACCGGCCGGCTGGCAACCTGGGCCGCAACGCCCGGTAGAACAGCCGCTTTGGAATGCGCTTATTTAAAAAGCCCCACCGCAAGTTTCCGGTGGGGCTTTTTTGCGCGAGAGTCTGCCGCGCGAAAGCATTCGCTGCCGCGCTATTGTCCTTGTTCCTGCTTGTCGAGGTACTCCGACAGCTCTTTGCAGAGCGCCCGCATGCGGGTGGCCATTTCCTTGTCGTCGGTGGCCGTCACGATGTTCTCAGCCATCGAGCCAATGTTGTCGACCACGAAGCGCTTCATTTCGTCCACGGGCATGTCCTTGGTCCAGAGGTCGATTTTCATGGTGCCTACCTGCTCCCGGTCCCACAGCGCGATGTTGATGGCCTTTGCGAAGTGAATGTCAGGCCCCGCGTCGGTGGCCGACCAGCTGATGGCCTCGGGTACTTTATTGTCATCCAGCGCGATGCTGAAGCGGATTTCTGATTTTTTCATAATAGGTAAAAAGTTGTCATCCTGAGCATAGCGAAGGACCTTTTCACGCTAGAAAATTCCAACGTGACAAGGTCCTTCGCTGCGCTCAGGATGACAGTTCAGAGGGCAAAAAGTTAGACGTAGTTGTTCAGCATCACCGGCATCACCAGCATCAGGATGCTTTCGTTGTCGTCGGGGGTGGTGGGCATGAGCAGGCCGGCACGGTTGGGCGTGCTCAGCTCCAGGGTGATTTCCTCGGAGTCGATGTTCGAGAGCATCTCAATCAGGAAGCGGGCGTTGAAGCCGATTTCCATGTCCTCGCCGTCGTACTGGCAGGCCAGCGTTTCCTTGGCTTCGTTGCTGAAATCCAGGTCCTCGGCCGAAACCACCAGCTCCGAGCCGGCCAGGCGCAGGCGCACCTGGTGGGTAGTTTTGTTGGAGTAGATGCTGATGCGGCGCACCGAATTCAGCAGTTCGGCCCGGTTGATAACCAGCTTGTTGGGGTTGCTTACCGGAATTACGTTCTCGTAGTCCGGGTACCGCTCGTCAATCAGGCGGCACACGAGGCGCATCTGGTTGAAGGAGAAGAAAGCATTGCTTTGGTTGAACTCCATCTTCACCGGCGTGGCCTCGGAAGGCAGCGTGCCTTTCAGCAGGTTGAAGGCCTTGCGCGGGATGATGAGGTTGGCGGTTTGGCCGGCGCCCACGTCCTGGCGGCGGTAGCGCAGCAGGCGGTGGCCGTCGGTGGCCACGAAAGTCACTTGGGCATCGGAAAGTTGTACGAGGATGCCGGTCATGGCCGGGCGCAGCTCGTCGGTGCTTACCGCGAAGATGGTTTTGTTGATGGCGCGCGACAGCGACGACGAGGGCATCTCAATGGGGGCCGAGCCCTTCACTACGGGCACACGGGGGAAGTCGGCCGCGTTCTCACCGGCCAGCTTGTAGCGGCCGTTCGAGGAGCTGATTTCGATGGTGTAGGTTTCCTCGTCCAGCGTGAAGGTCACGGGCTGGTCGGGCAGGTTCTTGAGGGTGTCAAGCAGGATGCGGGCGGGCGCGGCAATGCGGCCGGTGTCGCGGGCCTCCACGGGCAGCTCGGTTATCATGCTCGTCTCCAGGTCGGAGGCGGTGATGGTGAGCTTACCGGCCTCAATCTCAAAGAGGAAATTCTCCAGAATGGGCACCACGGGGTTGTTCGTAACCACGCCGTTGATGCTTTGCAGCTGCTTGAGCAGCGCGGAGGACGAAACAATGAATTTCATAAGCAGAGCCTTGGTTGGGGTTGGGGGAGGGCAAAGATACGCGGCGGGGTTGGCGTTTGGAAGCCGGTCGCAAGATTGAGGGAAGACGTTTTAGGGCACAAAACAGCCTGAAAAATGACCATCAATAACGGATTTACGTTGGGCTGCTGAGAAGTTCGTTGAGCCACTAATTTAAACTCAGCCATTGTGCGCATTCCGGCAAGCGAAGTTCTTTGTTGCTTCAATCCTGACCTTATTATGGAATCGCTACACCATTTAGTCTATCAGAGCTCGGCTACCACCGGGCTAAACGAAGCTGAGCTCACTGCCTTGCTCACCCAGTCGCGCAACTGGAACCATGGGCACGAGCTGACCGGGCTCCTGCTTTACAGCAACGGCGACATCATGCAGGTGCTGGAAGGCCCAAAGGAAGAAGTGTATTACATCTTCAACCGCATTGCGCAGGATGCGAGACACGGCCGGGTGGTGAAATTGTCGGACGGGCCCATCGCGGCGCGTCGTTTCTCGCAGTGGTCCATGGGCTTTAAAGCCCTGAAACCGGAAGAGTTTACGAACCTGCAAGGCTATGTGAATCCCCAGTCGCCTGGCTATCTAAGCGAACAATCCCTGCAACCTGATAGGGGCTTGCATGCGGTGCTGGCTGGTTTTGTAGTGGACGACGTAATCCGGCTCTGAATAAGTAGCTAGGTTAGCTGAGCTGCGGGTTGAAACCTTAGCTAATTGCGAAGCCATTGTACCACAGGCGATATAAGGGCGCCAAGGACAAGCCCGAACATGGCAATGGCTAAAAAAGCCGCGAAAGTGTTCAGTACAACCGCGCTGCCGGCATTGGAATAATGCCCTTTGTATTCTTTTATCAGCACCTGCTTGACCCGCACCCGGCTCCGGTAGCGCAAATACAGGTACGCCATCCCAATCGGGGCAAATAGCAGAACTCCGACAGCATCCTCGAAAAAAGCACTGAATAGCTCGTCTATTGTAGCTAATTTACAGCGAGCCTACGCCGCAAACGACGCGTAGCGCCGCTTGCGCCGCCACGCCCGCACGGCCCCGAATACGCCCAGCAGCGCCAGCGGCGCCCCGATGTTGAGTAGCTGCCAGCGGCGGCGCTGCTCGGCCAGCTTCACCTTGTCCAGAGGGCGGAGGGTGATTTGCTTGCCGCGCACGGCGATGAGGCCGGTTTCGTCGAGCAGGTAGTCGGTGGCGTTGAGCACCAGCTCGCGGTTGGCGAATTCGGTGTTGGCAAGGCGGTCGAAGCCCAGGCGGTAAGGGTTGCCGGTTTTGGGGTCGACATCGGAGCGGATGAAGTCGCCATCGGAAATGACAAGGATTTTGCTGGGCCGGGCGTTGGCTGGCTTCTCGGGCTGGAATTGCAGGGTGCCGGGCCGGGCGCGGTTGGCAAAGAGCGAGGTGAACTGGCCTTCGAGCAGGTAGCCCACCGGCTGAAAGCTTTTCTGGTAGAGCTTGGGGTTGGGCTCCAGGCGGGCGTCGTTGAAGTTGATGGGCACTGGGGCGGGCAACACGCGGGTGTAGCGTGAGGTGGTGAGGAGCGGCGTTTTGCGAATGCCGGCGGCCTTTACCGTGTCCAGGTTGCCCACGAATTTCATGTACACCGCGTCGAGGTTGCGGGTGATGGGGTGGGGGCTGAAGCGGTTGATGAGCGGGTAGAGCTGCCAGGGCATGGGCTCAATCTTAGGCTTGTTGCCCTCCATGCCCGTCACGAGCGGAATCTGGCCGCTGTTGAGGTCGAGCAACAGGTTTGGGTTCAGGCGCAGGCCGTACTTGAAAAACAGGTCGTCAAGGTTCAGGTTGTAGGGCGTGGCCAACGCGGCGCCGTTGCGGCTCACGCTGTCAAGGTCCACCCGCAGCGCATCCACGAAAAACAGCGCCCGGCCTCCTTGCGTGATGAACTGGTCAAGCTTGAACTTGTCGTCTTCGGAGTAGGGAGTTTTGGGTTGGGCCACCACAATGGCGTCGAGGGCACTCAGGTCTTTAACCTTGCTCAGCGTGACGCGAAACACGTCGTACTGCTGCTGCCAGGTACCGAGGATGTCGCCCGCTTGCACGTTGCTCAGCTCGCCGTGGCCTTCCACCACGCCGATGCGCTTGCGCAGCGATGGCACAAGCGCTCGGATGGTGCTGGCCAGCTCATACTCCAGCCCTTCGATGCTTTGGTTGAGGCGCACATCGGCCGGCGCGGCCTGGTTGCCGCGCAGCAGCAGCACGTTTTTCTCCTTGCCGCCCACGCTCACCACTGCCCAGGGGAAGATGATTTTTTCCACGCGCTTGCCGTTTTCGGTGGCGCCGAGGTTGGTGGGTTTCAGCCCTTTCTTAAAGAGCGAGGTGTAGAAGGCATTGCGGGCGGCCTCAGTGCTGCCGGCGCTGGGGTCGATGAAAATGTAGTTCAGGTTGGCCCCGCCGTACACTTGAAATTCGTTCAGGGTTTCGCGCACGCCCTGCTCCAGCCGGCGGAAGGCGGGCGGGAAGTCGCCGGTGAGGTACACCGTGACAGTAACGGGCTGCTTGAGCTCACGAAGCAGCTTCTTGGTGGCCGGCGACATGGTGTAGCGCTTCTCCTCCGTCAAATCGAGGCGGAAAAACAGGCGTTGGGCCACGAAATTGAACAGCAGCAGTCCGCCGATGATGGCGGCAAACGTCAGCAAGTCGCGCTGCTTGCGCGAGGAAGGGGCCGCTGCAGGAGCCGATGGAGTAGTCAACGTATTTTCCATTACCAGTTCCGGCTGCGAAGGGCGAGGCGCGTGGCTTGCAGCGCCACCGCTACCACGCTAAAGAAATAAACCAGGTCGCGCGAGTCCACCAGCCCCTTGCTCAGGTCGCGGTAGTGCGCCGCAATGCCCAGCTGGCTCACGTAGTAGGCCGAGCTGCCTTGCAGCACCGAGGCCAGCGAATCGAACCCCGAATACACCAGAAAACAACCCACCACCGCCACCAGAAACGCAATAATCTGGTCGCGCGTGAGGGCCGATGCCAGCACGCCAATGGCCGCAAACACCGCCGCCAGCAGCGCCAGCCCCAGGTAAGACCCCACCGTGGCGGCAGAGTCGATGTTGCCCTCAGGGCTGCCCAGTTTGTACACAGAGTAGTAATAGAGCAGCGTGGGCACCAGCGCCAGCAGCGCCAGCAGCAGGCAGGCCAGGTACTTGCCGCCGATAATCTGTCCGTCGGTCAGCGGCCGCGTGAGCAGCAGCTCAATAGTGCCGGCCTTTTTCTCCTCGGCAAACGTGCGCATGGTGAGAGCCGGAATCAGGAACAGGAAAATCCACGGCGCTAGGTTGAACAGCGTTTGCAGGTCGGCGTAGCCGTAATCGAGCACACTGCTATCGGGGAAAACCCAGACGAACAGGCCCGTCGCCACCAGGAAAACCCCCAGCACCACGTAGGCCACGGGGGAGTTCAGGAAGGCATTGAATTCTTTTCTTAGAATGGTAAGCATCTATTCTCGTTTGTCATCCTGAGCTTAGCGAAGGACCTTATCACGTCCGCTATTGGCTATTGGAATCGGCTAAATCTAATGATTTACTGCAAGTTGTTCAGCTGTCATAAGGTCCTTCGCTGCGCTCAGAATGACAGATGGTTACATTAGCTACTTCGTCAATTCGCCAAACACCTCTTCCAGGCTCTGGTGCTCCTGCCGTAGCCCGAGCAGCAGCCAGCCTTCCTGGCCAGCAAGGCGCGACACGGCGGCGCGCACGTCCACACCCGGCGCGGTGCGGAGCAGCACGGCGCCGTCGGGCGCCGCTTCCACGTGGCGCACGTTTGGGAGCTGGGCCAGCTTGGTGGTATCCACAGGGCCTTCAAACTCGGCGCGGACGATGGTTTCGCCAGCGGCGCGGGCGGCCAGTTCGGCCACCGGGCTGTCGGCCACCAACTTGCCGCGGCTGATGATGAGCACGCGCGAACAGAGGGCCGTGACTTCGGGCAGAATGTGAGTGCTGAAAATGACGGTTTTATCCTCACCAACCTCGCGGATGAGCTGGCGGATTTCCAGAATCTGGTTGGGGTCGAGACCGGTAGTGGGTTCGTCGAGAATAAGCACATCGGGGTCGTGAATCAGAGCCTGAGCCAGGCCCACGCGCTGCCGATAGCCTTTGCTGAGGGCGCCAATTTGCTTGTTTTGCTCGCGGCTGAGGCCCACGCGGCGCACCAACTCGGCCACGCGGTTGCGAAGGCCGGAGCCGCTCAGCCCGTGCACCGAGCCGATGAATTCGAGGTACTCGTGCACGTACATATCCAGATAAAGCGGGTTGTGCTCGGGCAGGTAGCCCACGTGGCGGCGCACAGCCAGGCTGTCGGTGAGCACGTCGTGGCCGGCCACGCGCACGGTGCCGGCGGTGGGAGGGAGGTAGCCGGTGGCAATTTTCATCGTGGTGCTCTTGCCCGCGCCATTCGGCCCGAGAAAGCCCACGATTTCACCCTTGCCCGCCGTGAAGCTGATGTTGTCCACAGCATTTTGCGTGCCGTAGGTTTTGGTCAGGTGCTCTATTTCTACCATTCTGAAACTGTTTGACGCAAGAACGTCATGCTGAGCGCAGTCGAAGCATCTCTACTACGCAAGTAATTAATTAGTATTGAGGTAGAGATGCTTCGGCTGCGCTCAGCATGACGTTCATTTATTTAACCTGCGCCGGCCGAAGCTGAATTTCCGATATCATCGTCGTGTCCGGTGCCTCAATGGCATGCACAATGGCGGCGGCAATGTCCTCGGGCTGCATCTTGTGCGGGTCGGGCGTGGTGCCGGGCTCCTTGCCGTTGAAGTTGGTTTCCACCGAGCCGGGCATCACGCACGTCACGCGGATGCCAGCCGGGCGCACCTCCTTAAATAAGGCATCCGAAAAGCCACGCACCGCAAACTTGGTGGCGCAGTAGCCGCTCATGCCGGCCGTGCCCGCTGTACCGGCCAGCGAGGCCACGTTGACGACGTGGCCGGCGTGTTGGCGCTTCATCTGTGGCAGCACGGCGCGGGTGCACAGGAAGGTGCCCAGCACGTTGGTGTCGAACATGGTCTTCCAGTCTTCGGTCCGGAAGCCGTCCACGTCGCCCATGATGCCCAGGCCGGCGTTGTTCACCAGCACGTGGATGTCGGGGCCCAGCTCGCGCTGGGTGTTGGTGAAGGCTTCGGCGATGGAATGTTCATCCTGCACGTCGCACTCGAAAAACTGGAAACGGTCGTGCACCAGCCCCTCGGGCGCGGTGCGGGCCCAGCCAGCCACGGCCGCGCCGCGGGCCAGCAGGGCGTCGACGGTGGCGCGGCCAATTCCTTTGCTGGCGCCGGTCACGATGGCAACTTTACCGGTGAGGTCCATTTATCTTTGGGAAAAGTAAGGCTAAATATGCGCAACGTGAGTTTGCGGCCGCAAGTTAGCGGCCTGGGTGGGTTTGGGAGAATGCGCGGACTGATGAGAAGCGTGTTGGGCGTGGCGCTGGCGGGCGGCCTGAGCACCTGCGGCCCTGGCCACGCCACCGATTGCCTGAAAAGTACCGGCACCATCATCACCGAGCGCCGCGAGGTGGCCGATGGGCTAATCACCGTCACGGTTTTCGACAACGTGGACCTGCGCCTCGTGCAAGATGCTCAAACCTACGCCGAAGTGCGCGCCGGTGAAAACCTGATTGGCGATATTGAATTTACCCGCAAGGGCAACAGCCTCGAAATTGCCAACACCAGCAAGTGTAACTGGACCCGCAGCTACGACTCGCCCCGCGAAGTGACGCTGCACCTGCCGCACATCACCAATGTGTTTCTGCGCGGCCAGGGCAACGGCAGCACCGTGGGCGAGTTTGTGCAGGACACCATTTTCTTCCACCTCATCGGCGCTGGCGACTACGACCTCACCGTGCGCGCCAAGCAGTTGTTTCTCGACCAGTACGAGCTGGGCGACCTCACGGTGCGCGGCTCCACCACCGAAACCCAATTTACCCTCGGCGGCTCGGGCCGTCTGTTTGCGCAAGGGCTGACGGCCCGCCGCTGCTACTTCACCATGACCCGCGACAGCGACGGCGACGCCCACGTGCGCGCCACCGACATTGTGGGCGGCACCGTAGCCGGCAACGGCACCCTCTACTACAGCGGCCCACCTGCCACCACCGACATCCGTTTGACGGGCCGGGGCGGCAAGAAGGCGGAGTAAAGTTGGGCGGTTAGCGAATTACAAATCCCCCAGCTGCGGCCGAATCAACAGCTCCTCCACCACGGCGTGGGGCGAGAGCGAATAGGTGCCGAACACCGCTTCGGCCACGTCCTCGGCCTGCACAAACCGCTCCTGCGGCAGCTCCACGCCGGCCCAGCTGGCCGTGAGGGTGGGGCCAGGCAGCACGGCCGTCACGCGCACGCCAGCGGGCTTCAACTCTTCGCGCAGGTTTTTGGTGAAGCCCAGCAGAGCGTGCTTGGCAATGCCGTAGGAGCCGCCGTTGGGGTAGGCCGTGATGCTGGCGGTGGAACAGATGGTAAAAATGTGGCCGCGCCCGCGGGCAATGAACCCGGGCAGCAGCGGCAGGGTCACGTCGTAGGCACTGAGCAGGTTTACGGCCAGCATCTGGCGCAGCTGCGAGCCGTCGGCGGGCTCGTCTTGCAGGCGGCCGGGCACGAAGGCCCCAGCGTTGTTCACCAGCACCTCCACAGGCAGGCCCAGGCCCAATACAAAAGCCGCGAAACGGGCGCAGTCGGCGGCCTGGCTGAGGTCGGCGGCCTGGGTGTGCAGGGCCGCGCCGGGAACATCGGCGGCCATTTCGGTTGTGAGGGCGGCCAGGTCGTCGGCCGAGCGGGCGCAGGTAGCCACCGGGTAGCCGGCCCGCAGGAAGCGCGCCACCACGGCGCGCCCAATACCTTTGCTGCCACCGGTGACGACAATTAATTTTTCGTTCGTTTGCACTGTTTTCGCTGGTTTTTACGTAAAGTCCCGGGCTGACTAAATCGTCTCTAACAGCAGCCCCGGGCCCCAAACTTCGGCTTTTAATCCCTAACAAACCCTCATGCTAACAACTTTCGGCTCGTTCGTCCTTTTCCTGCGCGGCATGGTCACGCGCACCGAGCGGTTCCGGGTGCTCTGGAATCGCACCATCGACGAAGCCATTCTCATCGGGGTCGATTCCGTGTTCATCGTCTCCATCGTGTCGGCCTTCATCGGGGCCGTAACCTGCGTGCAGATTGCCTACAACCTCACCAACCCGCTCATTCCGCAGTCCACTATCGGCTACATGGTGCGCGAAATGACCATTCTGGAGCTTGCGCCCACCATCACCAGCATCGTGCTGGCCGGCAAAGTAGGTTCCAGCATCGCCGGCGGCCTGGGCACCATGCGCATCACCGAGCAGATTTCGGCCCTCGAAGTAATGGGCATCAATTCAACCTCTTACCTCGTGCTGCCGCGCATCTTGGCGGCGCTTCTGATGTTCCCCATGCTGGTTATCATGGCCATGCTGCTATCCATCATGGGCGGCTACTTGGCCGGCACTCTCACCGGCGTGATGACGGCCCAGGACTATATCGAAGGCATTCGCACCGACTTCATCCCCTACAACATCGTCTTCGCCCTCATCAAAGCCGTGGTGTTTGCCTTCCTGGTGTCGGGCATTTCGTCTTTCAAAGGCTATTTCACCACCGGCGGCGCCCTCGAAGTAGGCGCGGCCAGCACCGGCGCCGTGACCAATTCCATCATCGCCATCCTCATCGCCGATTTCGCCTTGGCGGCCATTCTGCTTTGATTGGGTTGTCAGTTGTTCGTTGTCAGTTGTCAGTGAATCGACAACAGACAGTCGATTCTACCAACTGACAACGAACAACTGACAACTACCATGATAGAAGTATCCAACCTCGAAAAGTCATTCAACGGCACTCCCGTGCTCAAAGGTGTGACGTGCACGTTCGAAACCGGCAAGTGCAACCTGTTGCTCGGTGGCTCGGGCACGGGTAAAAGCGTGCTGCTGCAGTGCATCGTGGGCTTGATGAAGCCGGACATCGGCTCCATCACCTTCGATGGCACCGTGTACACCAACAGCAAGATTGATATCCGCCAGGAAATCCGCCGCAAAATCGGGATGCTGTTCCAGGGCTCGGCCCTGTTCGACTCGATGACCGTGGCCGAAAATGTGGAGTTTCCGCTGCAGATGCTTACGCCCGAAATGAGTCCCGAAGAGCGCCGCGAGCGGGTCGAATTCTGCCTCAAGCGCGTGGGCCTGGAAAAGGCTGGCAACAAGATGCCCGCCGAAATTTCGGGTGGCATGAAAAAGCGCGTCGGCATTGCCCGCGCCATTGCCCCGCAGTGTACCTACCTGTTTTGCGACGAACCCAACTCCGGCCTCGACCCTGCCACCAGCATCAAGATTGACGAGCTGATTCACGAAATCACGCACGAATACAACATCACCACCGTCATCGTGACGCACGACATGAACTCGGTGATTGAAATCGGCGAGCACATCATCTTCCTGCACCAGGGCAAAAAACTCTGGGACGGCACCAAAGACGAAATCCTCAACGCCACCGTGCCCGAACTGCGCGACTTCATCTTCAGCAGCAGCCTGGTGCGCGCCGCCAAGCGCGTAGATGAAGAAACCGAAGGCGGTATGGCCGCTTTCGCCGAAGAAAGCGAGTCGGGCGGGGGCATCTAGAGGCCGTTAGGCCAGTCAATTAAAGAAACGTCATGCTGAGCGCAGCCGAAGCATCTCTAATGCAAGACTAAATGATTAGTATAGCGGTAGAGATGCTTCGGCTGCGCTCAGCATGACGTTTCTTTATTCTCTTATCTGTGCCTATTCCTACGGCAGCAACAACTGCAAATGCCCTAGGTGGTGCCGCCCGTGCCAGGCATACAACGCTAGTGTCTGCTCGAGAGTAGACGTGCGCTGATTGCCAGGATGATAAAACGTGCGCTGCCACTGCTCGTCCGTGAGGTGGTGCAACAGCGTCACAAAGCGAGAATGCATTGCCTCCAGCAGCGTAAGCGAAACGGTGACGGGCGAGGCGGCCACATCGGGCAGCTCGGCCCAGGCTGCTTCCTCGTAGGGCTTGATGGTAGGGTTGTCCTCCGTGAGGGCCAGCCGGAAGCGCACATAGGCATTCATATGCGAGTCGGCTACGTGGTGAATGACCTGGCGGCCGTTCCAGCCGCCGGGGCGGTAGGGGCGCTCCAGGCCCACGCCGCCCACGGCCTTGGCCGCGGCCGTAAGCTGGGCCGGCAAATCGGCAATTTGCTGGATAAGCGCGGTGCGCTCATCAGCAGTCAGGGGCGCCGTCGGTAGCTGGGGCCGGCCGATGGGGTATTTAAGGGAGTCGTCAGTTGGATTCATAGCCGCAAAGAAAACAAAAGCGCCGCCTCAGTCCGAGGCGGCGCTTTCAATTCATGGAATGGCAAAGGCACGGACCCTAGCCGTTGCGCTTGTTCAACTCGTCGCGAATCTTGGCAGCTTTCTCATAATCTTCTTTTTCCAAAGCCTGGGTCAGCATCTTCGTGAGTTCTTCTGACGATACCTGGCCGCTGGGGTCGCGCGGCTCGGGCTGCGCGCGGCTGCCCGAGCGCGGCGTATCGTCGTCGTCCTCCTCGTCTTCATCGTCCTCCTCGTCGGCTTCACTGTCGGCCTCGTCGAGGTCGGAGAGGATAATGCCGGCTTCGCTGAGCACGCTTTCTACGGTGTAAATGGGCACGCCGAAGCGCAGGCCGATGGCAATGGCATCGGAGGGCCGGGCGTCAATTTCGAAAGTGGTGGCGCCATCAGAGCACACGATGCGCGAATAGAACACGCCTTCCTTCAAATCAGAAATTATCACTTCCAGAATCACCACGTGCACGTGCTCGGCAAACGATTTGAACAGGTCGTGGGTGAGGGGCCGGTTGGGGCTGATTTTTTCGATTTGGATGGCGATGCTCTGGGCTTCGAACATGCCGATGATGATGGGCAGGCGGCGGTTGCCGCCCTTCTCGCCCAGAATCAGCGCGAAGGAGCCAGACTGCGACTGGCTGGACGACAGGCCCAGGATTTCAAGCTGGATTTTTTTCAAGGGAATGGTGCGGTGTGTCTTCGAGGGCGTAGGAGAGGGGGCGGGTAGCCCGGCCGCGGCCGGTAGGAAGGATGTACGTGCAAATAAAGAAAAGTCCGGGCATTGGCCGCCCAAAACCTGCCTCGTAATACGCGAAAGTGAAAAAAAGATTGGGGGCCCAAGCCCTGAATTTCTTACGAAACGCAGCGGCTTAAGCCCCCAAATCCATCAAATGCGATTTAGTTCAGCGCCTTAACCGCAGCCGTCAGCTTGGGCAGCACGTCGAACACATCGCCCACAATGCCGTAATCGGCGGCTTTAAAGAACGGAGCTTCGGGGTCTTTGTTGATAACCACGATAACCTTCGAGCTGTTCACGCCGGCCAGGTGCTGGATGGCACCCGAAATGCCGCAGGCAATGTACAGGTTCGGCGACACGGTGATGCCGGTTTGGCCCACGTGCTCGTGGTGGGGGCGCCAGTCTACGTCGCTTACCGGCTTAGAGCAGGCCGTGGCCGCGCCCAGGGCTTTGGCCAGGTCCTCAATCAGGCCCCAGTTCTCGGGGCCCTTCATGCCGCGGCCACCCGATACCACGCGTTCGGCTTCGGGCAGCAGAACGCCGCCGGCCTGGTCCTGCATCACTACCTGCTTGGGGGCATCAGCAAAGTCGGCATCCGAAAGCTGGGCCGAGAAGCTGGCTACTTCGGCCGTTTTGCCGGCGTCGTGCTGGGCTTCGGTCGAGTTTTTCTTCACGGCAATGATTTTGCGGTCGCCGCTCAGCACCACGTCCGAAAACGCCTTGCCCGAGAAGGCGCCGCGCTTCACCACAAACTGGCCGCCGTCCGTCTTGGGCAGCTCCACCACGTTGGTAGCCAAGCTGGCCTTGAGGCGCACCGACAGGCGCGAACCCACGGCGGCGCCAATGTTGCTGTTGGCCAGCACAATTACCTTGGCTTGTTCCTGCTCGGCCGCCGTGGCGATGAGCTTGGTGTAGGCGTTGTTCACGAAGTCCTTGAGGCGGGGCTCAGCATCGTACAGCACTTTCGTGATGCCCTGCTCGCCCAGCTTGACCAGGTTGGCTTCATTGGCTTCGCCCACGGCAATGGCCGTGGCGGTAGTGCCCAGCTGCGCGGCCACTTGCGCCCCATACGAGGCCACTTCCAGCGACGACTTTTTTACTTCGCCGTCGGCGCATTCAACTACAACTAATACAGACATGTCTTTGAGTTTTGAATGTTGAGAGTTGAGTGTTGAATTATTGGTTGAAGGAAGGCATGCGCTTTAGATGAGCATTCAACCCTCAACATTCAACACTTAACATTTCTAGATGACTTTGGCTTCGTTGCGGAGCAGCTTGATGAGCTCGCCGGCGTTTTCGGCATCGATGAGCTTCACGCCCTGCTTCTTGGGCGGGAGGGCGTACTCCTGCACCTGGGTGCGGGCGGGCTCGCCCACGGCGGGCACCACTTTCAGGGGCTTGGTGCGGGCCGTCATGATGCCGCGCATGTTGGGGATGCGCGGCTCGCACATGGGCTGCTGGCACGAGGCCACGAAGGGCGTGTTTACGCTCACAATCTCTTTGCCGCCCTCAATTTCGCGCTCCAGCGTGGCGGTGTTGCCGCTCATGTCCAGCTTCATGGCCGGGGCCACCGTGGGGACGCCCAGCATTTCGCCCACCATGCCGTGCACCTGGAAGCCGTTGTAGTCAATGCTTTCCTTGCCCATCAGAATCACGTCGTAAGCGCCTTCTTTGGCGATGGCAGCAATTTGCTCGGCCACGAAGTAGGCGTCGGTCGGCGCGGCGTTCACCCGGATGGCGTCATCGGCGCCAATGGCCAGGGCCTTGCGGATGTTGGGCTCGGTGTCGGCTTCGCCCACGTTCAGGACGGTGACGGTGCCGCTGCCGGCTGCTTCCTTCAGCTCGATGGCACGGGTGAGGGCGTATTCGTCCCAGGGATTAATCACGAACTGCACCCCAGCCTTGTTGAACTCCTTGTTATCGGGCGTGAAGGTGATTTTGGTGGTCGTGTCGGGCACGTTGGAAATACAAACCAGAAACTTCATTGAAAGAGGGTTTGGGTGGCGAAATCAGCGAAAAAAGGCTGCATGCATAACAAGCAGCAGGGGTTCTACGGTTTCCAAAAGCCAATCAATAAAGCAGAATTGCCGTAGAAAAGCCGCATTTTTGCCCCAAAGGTAAACAAAACTCCCTCCCTGATGAACACCGCACCCACCCGTTTACAGCAGCTGCTTGCTTTCTACGCCGACGACCCCACCGACGCCTTCACCATCTACGCGCTGGCCACCGAATACCGCGCCCAAGAACCCGAACGCGCCTGGGAATTTTACCAAAAACTTCTTGCCGAGCACCCCGATTACGTAGGTACTTACTACCACGCTGGCAAATTGCTGGAGCAATTCGGCCGCAAGGATGAGGCCGAAAAAGTATACCGCACAGGCTTGGTCGTGGCTAAAAAAGGGGGGCAGCAGCACGCTGCCAGCGAACTTCTGCAGGCATTGAATAGCTGCCTGGGGTTGGATTATGAAGACGACTGAGGCTCATTCGATGATAAGTCATCAATAGTTGTGGCTCGGACTCCAGCATAGGAGCTTAATTTAATGCATGTAATTATTTTTTTGACCGGGTAATAACATGCTTAAACGAGTGAAGTGAATCGTTGAGCCGGCAAAAGGGGCATTTCAGCGGTGTTCAATAGAATATAGGTTTTTTGCGTAGTTATTTTGTTTTAAATAAGTTTGGTCAAAATCAATCCCGGTACATTCTAATTTACGCTGCATGCCCAGCTTGCTCGACGCTGTAAGAGCTGCATTTTCGCCCGAGCTTGTTCGCCATGTGGCGAGCCGGCTTGGGGAGGCAGAATCGAGCGTGAGCAAAGCGGTGAGTGGAATAGTGCCCATGGTGCTTTGTGGCTTGATAAACCAAGCCGGTTCTGGTGCCAGCCAGGCAGTTTTTACCATGAGCCGCCAAGCTTGGCTGAGCACGCATTATAACGTGAGCACAACCACGGGCATGCTGGGCGTACTGGGCAGCAGCGTCGCCAGTGGCAATGGCTTGGTAACGGGCCAGGCGGTGTTGGAAAAGCTGTTTGGCACCGGAAGCCACGTGCTGGTTGAACCGATTAAAAACTTTGCGGGCATCCGGGAGGAATCGGCCGACACCTTGCTCCGTCTGGTGGGCACCGTGCTGCCGGCTTTGCTGGGCCAATACGCCGCCGGCCGTCAACTCCAGGCGGCTGGGTTGGCTTCGGAGCTGGCGGCTAGTAAAGGCGCCGTGCGCGCCTTGCTCCCCGCCGGCCTGCAGGGCCTGGTGGGCCTGCTGTGGTGGAGTGGGTTGGCAACCGGACTGAGCCACCCGGCGGCGCCCGCGCGCAGCCTGACTTCGGTGGTGCGGGAGCGGATGGTATCGGTATTGGACTGGACCGTGCAACGCTACAGTATGCTGGTGGCGCTGGTGGGCGGAGTAGTGATGCTGTGCTTCGCATTGGCCGGCACAGCAGCGGGCACCGAAGCGCCCGTGCAACCGGCCCCTATACGACTACCAGCCACTGCCGTAAGCCAGGAAATGGAGGCTGAAACCGGCCTCCGGCCCCTTGAGACAAAAGAGTTGGGCTTGTTCTAAGCTAAGCGTTGGCCCCGTAAAGGAGGGTGTTCACCGAGAATCTGGACCCGTTCGCGGCACTTCATAATCATTCATTTTATCCTCATGCGCCTCCCTTCATCTTTGTCGGGAAATCAACGCTGAGTATGTCCCGTCTACGTTTTATAGCCCTTCTCGGGGCTGGGTTGCTTACCGCCGGCGCGGCTGCTGCCCAGGCCCAGACTCCGGCCGCTGCCCCGGCCGACACCGTGCGGCTTTCGTTGCCCGATGCCGAGCAGCGCTTCTTCCAGAATAACTTGGCCGTGCTGGCCCAACAGTACAACGTGACGGTGGCCCAAGCCCAGGCCGTGCAGGCCCGCCTCCTCGACAACCCGACCATTTACGTGGAGCAGGATGTGCTTCGGCGGCGCATCACCCGGCCCACGGTGCCCGAGGGCACGGCCGCCAGCGAGGCGGTGGTGAGCGTGCAGCAATTGTTCTCGCTGGCCGGGCGGCGTAAGGCGGCAGGCCAGGCGGCCCAGCAGGGCGCGGTGGTGGAGCAATATAACCTGCAGGACCTGCTGCGCAACTTGCGTTACCAGCTGCGCACCACCTACTACGACTTGTATTTCAAGCAGCGGAGCTTGGGCGCCTATGCTACCGAAATAGCTTCGCTGACGCGCACCGTGGGCTTGTATCAGACGCAGTACGAGAAGGGTAACATTGCGCTCAAAGAAGTAATTCGTCTGCGGGCGTTCCTGTTCACCCTGCAAAGCGAGCGGCAAAACCTGCTCAACGACGTGGCCTCGGACCAAACCGACCTGCATGTGCTGCTGCGCGATGCCTCGGGCAGCCAGTATGTGCCCCTGGTGGACATAACCAAAACCCGCGATTTGAGCCTGAACGGCTATCCGGAGCAAGCGTTAGTCGACACGGCCCTCGTGCGCCGTACCGACCTGAACGCCCGCCGTGCCACCCTGGAGCAGCAAAACCTGAACCTGCGCCTCCAGCAAAAACTGGCCACGCCCGACCTCACCGTGGGCTATACCTACGACAAGGCCGGCAACTACATCAACAACTACAATGCCCTGACGCTGGGCATGGCCGTGCCGGTTTTCAACCGCAACCAGGGCAACATTCAGGCAGCGAAGGCCCAGGTGGCAGCCAGCAAGCTGCAAGTCGACCAGCAGCAGCTGGTGGTGCAGAACGAAGTGCACCAGGCCTACCAGCTGGCGGCCCGCAACGACGAGCTGTTTCAAAACACCGACCGCGACACGGCTCCCTTCGCCCGGCTGATGGTAGGCATTGAGCAGAGCTATGCCAAGCGCCTGCTGAGCGTGGTGGAGTACCTCGACTTTTTCGAATCATACAAGAACAACCTTGTGCAGCTCAATACTTTGCGTGCTAACCGGGTGCGGGCTTTCGAGCAACTCAATTTTGCGGTGGGCAAGCCAATTTTCCGCGCCGACCAATAATCAATTCAACAGAATAGAGTCAGTTGCGTGGGCAAGATGCTTCGGCTGCGCTCCGCACGACGTTCTACCGACGATATTACCCCACACTCATGAACCGCACCTTTCTGGCCTTGCTGGCCGCGGTGGCCCTGGCGGGCTGCTCCAAACCCGAAGTCAAAGAAGAAAAGAAGGAGGGCTTCAAGCTTTCCGATACCATGATGTCGCAGATTGTGCTGGACACGGTGCGCCTGCGCCCGGTGCAGGACGAGCTGGTGCTGACCGGCGAAATCCAGTCGGACGGCGACAACACCGTTAAGGTGTACCCGCTGGTGGGCGGCGTGGTGGAGCAGTTGAAAGTGCAGCTCGGCGACAAGGTGACCAAGGGCCAGGTGCTGGCCGTCATCAAATCGAGCGAGATTGCCGACGTGCAGAACCAGACCACGGCGGCCACGTCGGACTACGACATTGCTAAGAAAAACCTGGCCGTGGCCGAAGACATGTTCAAGGCTGGCCTGAACTCGGAGCGCGATGTGGTGCTGGCCCGCGCCGAGGTGACCAAGGCCCGCGGCACGGTGGGCAAGAACATCAAGCAGCTCAGCGTGTACGGTGTGGGCAAGGACGGCGTGTACGAATTGAAAGCACCCATCTCGGGCTTCATTACCGAGAAGAATGCCACGGAGCACGAGCAGTTCAACAACGACAACGTGCAGAACCTGTTCACGGTGAGCAACCTGGACGATGTCTGGATTATGGCCAACGTGTTTGAGTCGGATATCTCAAAGGTGAAGGTGGGCTATGACGCCGACGTGACCACGCTGAGCTACCCCGATAAGCACTTCCGCGGCAAAATCGACAAAGTGTTCAACGTGCTGGACCCGGACAGCAAGGTGATGAAGGTGCGCGTGCGGCTCGAAAACCCTGGCTACCTGCTGAAGCCGGAGATGTATGCGCAAGTGCGCGTTGAAAACACCGAAGGCGCCAAGGCGTTGGCCGTGCCCGCCAAATCGGTGGTGTTTGATAAGGACCGCAACTTTGTGATGGTGTACAAGGACCGTACCCACGTGGAAACCCGGCCTGTGACCATCACCAAAACCGTGGGCGACTACAGCTACGTGAGCACCGGCATCAAGCCCGGCGACGTGGTGATTGCCAAAGACCAGCTGCTCGTGTACGACGAACTGAACGACTAGCCCAATTCCATCCGGCAGTGACACCGGGCACGCGCTTTACGGCCGTGTTTGGGGTCACTGTTGCCGTAAAAGTCGGCCCTGACTTCATCAAATCCTCATTGCTAGGAACTGAAAATGAATAAGTTCATTCAAGGCATCATTGCTTTCTCGCTCAAGAACAAAGGCTTTGTATTTCTGCTGACGCTGGCCGTCATCATCATGGGCGTGGTGAGCTACCGGAACACGCCCATTGAGGCGTTTCCGGACGTGACCAATACCGAAATCACCATCATCACGCAGTGGCCCGGCCGCTCGGCCGAGGAGATGGAAAAGTTCGTGACCGTGCCGATTGAAATTGCGCTGAACCCGGTGCAGAAGAAGGCTTCGGTGCGCAGCACCACGCTGTTTGGCTTGTCGGTGGTGAAGGTGATTTTTGACGACGGCGTGGACGACGCCTTTGCCCGCCCGCAGGTGAACAACTTGCTGCGCGAGGTGGACCTGCCCGACGGCATCACGCCCGATGTGCAGCCGCCCTATGGCCCCACTGGCGAAATCTACCGCTACACGCTGGAAAGCAAAACCAAAACCGTACGCGAGCTGAAAACCCTGCAGGACTGGGTGATTGAGCGCAACCTGAAGGCCGTGCCCGGCGTGGCCGACGTGAACAGCTTCGGCGGCGAGGTGAAGGACTACGAAATTGCGGTGAACCCCGGCAAGCTGCAGGACTTCGGCCTCACGCCGCTCGACCTCTACAATGCTGTGCAGCGCTCCAACATCAACGTGGGCGGCGACGTCATCAACCAGGGCCAGCAGAACTACGTGGTGCGTGGCATCGGCCTGCTGAACAACATCGGCGACATCAACAACACGGTGATTAAGAACGTGAACGGCGTGCCCATTTTGGTGCGCGACGTGGCCAAGGTGACCGAAAGCGCGCTGCCCCGCCTGGGCCAGGTGGGCCGTGGCTTCGAAGACGATAAGCTGGAAGGCATCGTGGTGATGCGCAAGGGCGAAAACCCTTCGGAAGTCATCTCCCGCCTGCACGACAAGGTGAACGAGCTAAACAGCAAGATTCTGCCGCCCGACGTGAAGATGAAAACCTTCTACGACCGGCAGCAGCTCATCGACTTCTCTACGGAGACGGTGATTCACAACCTGTTGGAAGGCATTGTGCTGGTGACGCTGATTGTGTTCCTGTTCATGGCCGACTGGCGCACCACGGTGATTGTGTCGGTGATTATTCCGCTGGCGCTGCTGTTTGCCTTCATCTGCCTGCGCCTGCGCGGCATGAGCGCCAACCTGCTAAGCATGGGCGCCATTGACTTCGGTATCATTATCGACGGCGCGGTGGTAATGGTGGAAGGCCTATTTGTAGCGCTCGACCACAAGGCACATGAACTGGGCATGGAGCGGTTTAACAAGCTTTCTAAGCTCGGGTTGATTAAGAAGTCGGGCCGCGACATGGGTAAGTCCATCTTCTTCGCCAAGGCTATTATTATCACGGCTTTGCTGCCCATTTTCTCCTTCGAGAAAGTGGAAGGCAAGGTGTTTAGCCCGCTGGCCTGGACGTTGGGTTTTGCCCTGCTGGGCGCCTTGCTCTTCACCCTCACGCTGGTGCCGGTGCTGGTGAGCATTCTGCTGAAAAAGGACGTGAAGGAGAAGGAAAACTTCTTCGTGCGGGCCGTGAACCGGGGCGCGGCGCGCTTCTTCGCCTTCACCTACGCCCGCAAAACGGTCAGCTTGATTATTGCCTTTGCCGTGACGGCCGTGGGTATGTACTCGTTCTCCTTCCTGGGCTCGGAGTTTTTGCCGGAGCTGAACGAAGGCTCGATTTACGTGCGGGCCCAACTGCCGCTGAGCATCAGCCTGCAGTCGAGCAATGAGCTGTGCAACGAGATGCGGCGGGTGTTTCTGAGCTTCCCGGAGGTGAGCGACGTGGTGAGCCAGACCGGCCGCCCTAATGACGGCACCGACCCCACGGGCTTCTACAATAATGAGTTCCTGGTGCAGCTCAAGCACACGCCGGAGGTGGAAAAGGAGATGAAATCGAAGGCTAACCGCGAGGCGCTGGTGGAGCACATGAAGGAGAAGCTCGACCGTTTCACGGGCGTCGACTTCAACTTCTCGCAGCCCATCACCGACAACGTGGAGGAAGCCGCCTCGGGCGTGAAGGGCTCCATTGCCGTGAAGATTTACGGCACCGACCTGGCCACGCTCGAAGCCAAGGCCCGCGAGGTGTACGAGGTATTGAAAACCGTGAAGGGCATCGACGACCTGGGCGTGCTGCGCAACATCGGTCAGCCCGAATTCCACGTCGACCTCGATGAAAGCCGCATGGCCAGCTACGGCGTGAGCAAGTCGGACGCCGCCGCAGTGCTGGAAATGGCCGTGGGCGGCAAAGAAGCCACCCAGCTTTACGAAGGCGAGCGCAAATTCCCCATCCGTGTGCGCTACGAACCCCAGTTCCGCCAGACGCCCACTGAAATCAGTGGACTGATGGTGCCCACGCAGTCGGGCAAAACCATCCCGCTCACCGAAATCGCCACCATCGGTTCCGTGACGGGCCCCAGCCTGATTTACCGCGACGACAACCGCCGCTTCGCCGCCGTTAAGTTCAGCATCCGCGGGCGCGACATGGGTTCGACCATCGCCGAGGCGCAGGAGAAAGTGAACCGCCACGTGCAGTTGCCCGCCGGCTACGAGCAGAAATGGACCGGCGATTTCGAGAACCAGCGCCGTGCTACGCAGCGCCTCACGCAGGTAGTGCCCATTTCGCTGGGACTCATCTTCTTTATCCTGTTCATCCTCTTCGGCAACTTGAAAGACGCCGGGCTGGTGCTGCTCAACGTGCCGTTTGCCATCATCGGCGGCATTGCGGCGCTGCTGCTCACCCACACCAACTTCTCGATTTCGGCCGGTATCGGTTTCATCGCGCTGTTCGGTATATGTATTCAGAACGGGGTGATTCTCATCTCGGTCTTTAAGCAGAACCTGGTGAAGAAGCATACGCTCGACCACAGTATTAACGAAGGCGTGATTTCGAGGGTGCGCCCGGTGGTGATGACGGCTCTCATGGCCACCATCGGCCTGATGCCGGCCGCCATTAGCACCGGCATCGGCTCGGAAACGAGCAAGCCGCTGGCCATCGTGGTGATTGGCGGCCTGATAACGGGTACCATCCTCACGCTCTTCATCTTCCCGCTGGTATTTGAGCGCTTCTACCGTGCCGAACACACGCATTACGGCGACGACTTGGCGGCGGAACGCACGGCTCGTCAGGAGCCGGTAGGGGCACACTAAAGCAATTTGAACCCTGCGAGTTCATACCCAGCTCGCACAAAGCGCAGAAGTACAATGTCTGGCTATAGAAAAGCCTGCTGCCTATTAGGCAGCAGGCTTTTTTTATGTCTTGCGACTTCATCAAACCCTCACGGCTTCTTCATCAACTTTTCACCAGATTCTCATCTTCTGCCCCTTCCCACCCGGCTTTTTTTTATGAATAAGTTTATTTCCGGCATTGTTGCTTTCTCGCTGAAGAACCGCTTTTTCATCTTCTTCATGACGGCGCTGTTGGTGGCCGGGGGCACCTATAGCTACGTGCACACGCCCATCGAGGCTTTTCCGGACGTTACGAACACGCAGATGATTATCGTAAGCCTCTGGCCGGGCCGCTCGGCCGAGGAAGTGGAGCGCTTTGTGAGCACGCCCATTGAGGTGGCCATGAACTCGGTGCAGATGAAAAGCAACATGCGAAGCATCAGCATGTTCGGTCTGTCAGTGCTCAAGATAAACTTCGAAGACAATGTGGAGGACTTCTTCGCCCGGCAGCAGGTGAACAACCTGCTGGCCGGCGTGAACCTGCCCGCCGGCTGCGACTCGCACGTGCAGCCGCCCTACGGCCCGACGGGCGAGATTTTCCGCTACACGGTGCAGAGCCGCACCGGGCGCAGCACCAATGAGCTACTAGCCATTCAGGACTGGACCGTGGAGCGGCAGCTGAAATCGGTGCCCGGTGTGGCCGACATTGCGGCCTTCGGCGGTACGCGTAAGGTGTACGAAATCAGCGTGAATCCTGCCATGCTGGCCAAGTATGACATGACTCCGCTGGAGGTGTACGACGCCGTACAGAAGTCGAACCTGAACGTGGGTGGCGACGTGATTGAGAAGAACTCGCAGAGCTACGTGGTGCGCGGTATCGGCCTGCTCACCAAGCCCGAGGATATCGGCAACATCATCGTCAAGGACATCAACAACGTGCCCGTGTTGGTGCGCAACGTGGCCAAAGTGACCGAGAGCAACGCCCCGCGCGTGGGCCAGGCGGGTCTCGACGACCAAAGCGACGTGGTGGAGGGCATTGTGATTATGCGCAAGGGCGAAAATCCGGCCGAGGTGCTGGGCCGTGTGAAAGCCAAAATCGCGGAGCTCAATGAAAAGGTGCTGCCCAACGACGTGTACCTCAAAACTTTCTACGACCGCGACGTGCTGATGGACCACTGCACGCACACGGTGATTCACAACCTGATTGAGGGCATTGTGCTGGTGACGCTCATCGTGCTGCTGTTCATGGCCGACTGGCGGACCACGCTCACGGTAGGGGTGGTGGTGCCGCTGGCGCTGCTGTTTGCCTTCGTGTGCTTGCGGCTGAAGGGCATGAGCGCCAACTTGTTGAGCATGGGGGCTATTGACTTCGGTATCATCATCGACGGCGCGGTGGTGATGGTGGAGGGCATCTTTGTGGTGCTCGACCACAAGGCGGAGAAGGTGGGGATGGAGAAGTTCAACAAGCTGGCCAAGCTGGGGCTGATTCGTAAAACCGGCGGCGAGCTGGGTAAGGCCATTTTCTTCTCCAAGCTCATCATTCTGACTTGCTTGCTACCCATTTTTGCCTTCGAGAAAGTGGAGGGCAAGATGTTCAGCCCGCTGGCGTACACGCTGGGCTTTGCGCTGGTTGGCGCCCTTATTCTGACGCTGACGTTGGTACCGGTGCTGTGCTCACTGCTGCTGAACAAGAACGTGAAGGAGAAGCACAACCCCATCGTGACCTTCTTCGACAACATCGTGACCAAGGCCTTTGGCTTCACCTACCGCCACCAGCTGCTGAGCTTCGGCGTGGCCATGGGGCTGGTGGTGGCTGGGCTTTACTCGTTTAAATTCCTCGGCTCGGAGTTTCTGCCGGAGCTAAACGAAGGTGCGCTTTGGGTAGAAACCAAGCTGCCCATGTCATCTTCCTTGACGGAGACCAACAAGATGGCGGCCAACTACCGGCGCATCCTGCGCTCGTTCCCGGAGGTGGTGTCGGTGCTTTCGCAAACCGGGCGCTCAAACGATGGCACCGACCCTTCGGGCATCTACTACGTGCAGGCGCAGGTCAACCTCAAGCCCAAGGAGGAGTGGAAGCGCAACATCACCAAGGAACAGCTGATTGACGAGATGGACAAGAAGCTGAAGGAGTACCCGGGCATCATCTTCAACTACTCGCAGCCCATTATCGACAACGTGGAAGAGGCCGTGGCGGGCATCAACGCGGCACTGGCGGTCAAGATTTTCGGCAACGACCTGCACGAGCTCGACGGCAAGGCCAACCAAGTGATGAAGGTGCTCAGCACGGTGCGTGGCGTGAAAGACCTTGGCATCCTGCGCAACCTGGGCCAGCCCGAAATGAGCGTGCGCCTCGACCAGACCCGCATGGCCGCTTACGGCGTGCAGACCGCCGACGCCCAAACCGTGGTGGAAATGGCCGTGGGCGGCAAGGCCGCCACCCAGATTTACGAGGGCGAGCGCAAGTTCGACGTAACGGTGCGCTACCCCAAGGAAGCCCGTGACACCGAAGGTAAAATTGGCGAGCTACGGGTGCCCACCATCCGCGGCAGCAAGGTGGCCCTGAAGGAAATAGCCGACATTGGCACCAGCAACGGCCCGGCCTTCGTGTACCACGACAACGGTCAGCGCTTCATTGCCGTCAAGTTTAGCATCCGCGACCGGGATATGGGCTCCACCATCGCCGAAGCGCAGAAGAAGATGGACCAAGCCATCAAACTTGATAAAGGTTACCGCATCGAGTGGGCCGGCGAGTTTGAGAACCAGGTGCGGGCCACCAAGCGCCTGAGCCAGGTTGTGCCGGTATCGTTAGTCATCATTTTCATCCTGCTGTTCATCACCTTCGGCAACGGCAAGGATGCCGCACTGGTGCTGGCCAACGTGCCCTTCGCCCTCATCGGCGGCATTGCGGCGCTGCACATCACGGGCGTCAACTTCTCGATTTCGGCCGGCATTGGATTCATTGCCTTGTTGGGGATATGTATCCAGAACGGCATTGTGCTCATCACCGTGTTCAAGGAAAACCTGCGCAAAAAGATGAGCCTGACCGACAGCCTGCTGGCCGGTGTGGCCTCGCGCGTGCGCCCCGTGGTGATGACGGCCCTCATGGCCATGATTGGGCTGTTCCCAGCCGCCCTCAGCACGGGCATTGGCTCCGAAACGCAGAAGCCGCTGGCCATTGTGGTCATCGGCGGACTGGTGACGGCCACGGTGCTCACGCTGCTCATTTTCCCGCTCATCTTCGCCTTCTTCTACCGCGAGATGAATCAAAATGGTCCGTCACCGAAGCGTCGGCGCCGGGCCGAGCCGGTGCTGGTGGGAGCTTAACGGCGACGCGCTTTGTTGAGCAGCGCCACGGCCTCCGGTGCAGTGCCCGTGAGCAGCACGCCCGCGCCATACAGCACCGTGAGCACGCCGCCACGCAGCAGCAGCGTCAGCCAGGCGTTGCCAGTGCTGGGCAAGACCCAGGCTATGAAGCCAGCAGCGGCGGCTACCAGCAGGATGCGCAAGGTGCTTCCGTCGAACGGCTGCATGCCGTAGCTCCGCCACACAAACCAGGTGCGGGCCGTATTGATGCTGACCAGCGCAATGCAGTAGGCCAGGGCCGCACCGGCCAGTTCCATCCGCGGAATCAGGAGCCAGTTGAGCACCACCACGGCGGCGGCCAGTGAGACGTTAAACACCAAATCGAACCGGTAACGCGGCGAGGTAGCCACGATGATGCCGTTGACGCCCGTGATGCCGTCGAACAGCCGGCCGGCCAGCAGCAACAGCACGGCCCCGGTGCCGGCCGCGTACTCGGGCCGGTGAATAAGCCCGTAGATAAACGGCAGGTTTAGTCCAATGCCCAGCGCCAGGTAGCAGCCCAACAGCGTGTTGATGCGGGTGCTGCGGCGGTAGAAGTCGGCCATCTTGGCCATGTCTCCTTCTTTCCAATACTCGGCAATGAGCGAAAAAGCTGTTTTGTAAAGCGCCCGGAAGGGCAGCACCAGCGCCGTGCTCACATTGGTGGCAATCAGATAGATACCGGCCGCAGCCAGGCTCACCTTGGCGCCCACCATCAGGCTGTCGATGTTGAGCAGCACCGTGCCCGAGATGTTGCTCAGCAGCACAAACGCCCCGAAACCCAGCATCTCGCGCAAGGGCTTGATGCGCAAGGCCGCCCGCGTGGGCCGCAGGTGCAGCTCGCCGATGGCCGCCAGGTAAAAGGCCAGCAGCACCGCTACCAGCGCATACGCTCCCACGTACACCAGCACGTAGCCGTGAAAGCTAAGGTAGCCCTGGCTGTAGGCCACGGCCGCGCCCACCAGCACCAGCCGCAGCAAAATTTCCTGGCAAAACGAAGAAAACGAGGTGTGGTAGAGCGAACGCAGGTACGCATCCTGCAAGGAGCCCAGCATGATGCAGCCCGCCAGCGCAATGGCCGCCAGGTAGTGCGGGGCCAGCAGTGCCGCATCATCGGCCTCGTACCAGCGCAGCAGCAGCGGCTTGCCCACCAGCAAGGCCAACGCCACCACGATGAAGCCCAGTAGCGGCGGCCCCAGCAGCAGCGGGAAGAAGCCCGCGTGGTTGCGCCCCTGGTTCCGGAAAAACGGGAAATACCGGATGCCCATGTTGGCAAACCCAAACGATGCTACCTGCGCCCCCACGGTGGCCAGCGGCAGCAGCACGCTGGCCGTCAGGCCAATCTGGGCCGGCGAAAGCAGCCGCGGCATTATCAGGATGGTATTGACAAAGCCAATGGCCAGCCCGACGTAAGAAATCAGGGTGTTGCGGATGCCCTGGCGCTGAACGATGCCCAATTAAACGAAGGTGTAAGTGAGGGTAGCATATGCTTTCGCTCGTGATACAAACGAAAGCACAAGCGAAAGCATATGCTACAAGTCGCAAAGTTCGGCTACAATCTGGCTTCCGGTGAAGAAGGCCGCGCCCCGTTGCCGCAGGTAGCCCATGATTTCGGCGAATTGGCGCGGGCCGGTGGTAGTGTTGGCGGGGTCGAAATGGTCGTTGTGCCACAGCACCGTAGCCACGCCGCCAAAACGCTCAATTTCTCTAAACATCGGGCGTAGGGCGGGCAGAATTTCGGCCGGTTGCAGCTGCAAATAGTTGGGATGGTGCAAGGTGGCATCCATCACATTGAGCGGAATTTCCAGGAAGGTATGGGCTTGGCCGTGCTCAAAATCGAACGGAAAAAAAGGCAAGCAATATGAATTTCGAAAACCATAATGCTCGGCAAAGCCCAGGGTGGAATCGTAGCGAAAGCCGGTTTGAGCCACCACTTTGGGGGTATGTCGCGGCTCCCAGCATAGATAATGAAACCGGTTGCCGTTGGGTCTGGTCCCATCATACTGGCCAATTTCTTCTTGTAAGCGCGCCGTATCGGTAGCGGTGCCGTAGCTGGCGTGGCTGGCGGTTTCGGAGCCATTGGCTTCCAGCTGGCGGAGCCGGTAGAGCAGGGCTGAATTGATGCTATAGTCCGCATTGGCCGTCCCATTTGGGGCAGGCTGCGGACTGCCAAGCATGAAAAAGGTAGACGGCGCTCCGAAGCTGGCCGTGGTCGCCTGCACCTGTTCCAGATTGTTCCAAGGAGCGGGCTGGCCCGTAGCCTTACCCAGAAGCGTCCGCCCGGCCTCAATGGGGTTCCCCCGCCGCAGCGCTCCCCGCAGGGCCGTGCCCCAGCCGCCGTGCAAGCTGTCGATGTCGTGCGTGATAAAACCGGCGAAAGCGGCTCCCCGCCAGCGGCGCGGTGGCAATGGCTGCCCCAATACATGCTCCACTGCCGTTTTCAGCACCTCGAAATAATAGTTGACCACCGGCACAGCCACGAAGCCAAACAGTTTCTGCACGCTAGCGGCGTAGGGAAAGCGGCCGTGCCAGTCGCGCTCCGGCGAAAAGTATTCCTGCCAGCCACTAAGCAGGTAAAAAGCTGCCGCGATGACGTCAACATTAATCGTGGCAGCGCCGGGTAGCAGCGCCAGCAGCGGCGCATCTGGGGCGGCATCGAAGAAGAAAGGAACCGGCTGGCCGCCCCAGTTGCGCCAAGTGGGCGCAGGCGGGTAGGGGGCCTTTTCGGAAAAAAAGGACCCCGCACCGACCAGCACTGTCACGCCAGCCGGCGCAGGCTCGTAGCCGATGGCCACCTGCCGGGCGCTAGGGTACGCTTGCCAGAAATGCTGCAGCACATACGCCAGCCGCGCCACGGGTGTGACCACCGCCGTGGCCGGAGTTGGCAATGCAGGGAGACTCGGAGCCACCATAGGCCGCGAAGATAGCCGTTCGGATGGCGCGCTAGCGCAGCACTTCCAGCCAGCCCTTGTACACGAAGCCCGTGGCGGGCCGGCGCAGCAGCACGTAGTACACGCCAGGGGCGGCATCGGCGCCCCACTCATTGTGGTAGTTGGCCGTCTGGAAAACGGCGCGGCCCCAGCGGTCGTACACGTCCAGCGCCCAGCCCTCGCCCTTCAGGCCCTGCACCTTGAATTGGTCATTGAGCTTATCGCCGTTGGCCGTCACAATATTGGGCACTTTCAGGCAGGAGGTCACGGCCACTGTGCGGCTGGCGCTTTGCTCGCCGCAGGCCGTGCTCACCCGCAGCGTATAGCGTCCCGCCGTTTGCACCGCAAGCTGGCGGTTGGTGGAGCCGTCCGACCACTGGTAGCGGTACGCCGCGCCAGCCGGCCCCTGCAGAAGCACCTGGTCGCCCTCGCACAGGGTGGTATCGGCGCCGAGGGTGAAAGCCACTGGTGCGCCAATGGCGTTGAGCCGCACCGTGCGGCGGGCCGAAACGATGCAGCCGGTGCCGTAGGTAGCCGTCACGGTGTAGGTACCGGGCTGGGCTATAAAAGCCGATGCCGTGGTAGCGCCCGTGCTCCAACGGTAGGCAATAGCGCCAGCCGCTGTCGCTGTCAGGGTCGTGGTATTGCCAGCGCACACAGTTGAGTCGCCGCTGATGGCAATGCTTGGCACGCCTAAGGCCCGCACTGTGCGCTGCAGCACGCGCACGCAGCCTGAGCCGTAAGTGACGGTCACGCTGTAGGTGCCCGGCAGCACGTTGTAAATGCCCGGCGTGGTGGCGCCGGTGCTCCACCGAAAGGTGGCCGTGCCGCTGGAAACCACGGTGAGGGTGGTGCTGCTGCCGGCGCACAGCACCGAGTCGCCGGTGATGGCCAGCGCGGGCACAGGTACCGCCCGCACCGTGCGGCGAAGCAGGCGTGTGCAGCCATTACTGAAAGTGAGGGTAACCGAATACGTGCCCGGTACCACACTTACCGCGGCCGTGGTAGCCCCCGTGCTCCACCGATAGGCCGCGCTGCCAGCAGTGGCCACGCTGAGCTGCGTGGTGCCGCCGGCGCATATCAGGGAGTCGCCAGTAATGGTGGCGCTCGGTACAGCGTTGAGGCGCACCTCGCGGCGTGCAGATGTGGTACAACCCGTACCATAGCTTACGGTCACGGTATACATACCGGGCTGCGAGATGGTCAGACCCGGCGTAGTGGCGCCATTGCTCCAGCGATAGCCGGTTGCGCCCGGGGCAGTAGCGGTAATCAGAGTACTAGTCCCGGGACAGATGGTAGAATCGCCAGTAATGGCGATGGCCGGTACAGCTAGCGCGCGCACCGTGCGTCGTACCACACGGGTACAGCCGGTAGCAAACGTAGTCGTAACCGTGTAAATGCCTGGCAATGTCCCAGATATGCTTGCAGTGGTGGCACCGGTATTCCAAAGGTAGCCAACTGCGCCATTCGCTGTGGCTGTCAGGCTGGTAGTGGCACCGGCACAAAGCACTGAGTCGCCGGTGATGACTACGGCAGGAATGGGCAGTGCCCGGACGGTACGCCGAAGAATCCGGGCGCAGCCCGTGGCGAAGCTGACCGTGACGGTATATGTACCGGCGGGGACATTGAGGAGCGTGGCCGTGGTGGCGCCATTGTTCCACAGATAGGTGGCTGCCCCTGTGGTGCTAACAGTAAGTTGGGTGGTGGCGTTGCCGCACAGCACAGAGTCGCCGATGATGGCCGCCGACGGTAAGGCAATGAAGCGCACCTGCCGGCGGCTGGTGGTGGTGCACCCTTGCCCATAAGTGACCGTTACGGTGTAAGTTCCGGCCTGGGGCACAGCGAGCGTGGCCGTGGTAGCACCGGTATTCCAGCGGTAGCCCGTGGCGCCGGGAGCGGCCGCCGTCAACAAGGTAGAAGTGCTAGGGCAGAGCAGGGAGTCGCCCGTGATAGTCACCGTTGGGGTTGGCACGGCTTGCACGGTGCGCCTCAACACGCGTGAGCACCCTCCTGCGAAAGTAATGGTGACGGAGTAGGTGCCCGGAACCACGTTCGACAGCGTGGCAGTGGTAGCACCTGTGCTCCACAAAAAGCTGGCACCCGAAGGGGCGATGGCGCTCAGCTGCGTGCTGCTCGTGCCGGCACACAGCACCGAATCGCCTATGATAGAGGCTGGGATGGCGGTGCCTTGCGTGAAGATATATTCGCCCCGGTACAGTGCATTGGGAACCAGCAGCGAAGTGACCGTGGCGGGAAGCTGGGGCGGCAGCGTCCAAGCCAATTCGTTGCTGATGCGAGTGAAGGCATTGCGGCAGGCCGGGCCGGTGCTGGGCCGGAGTCGAAGCGTGTAAGTGTTGGTGGCGTTGGATGTACCGGTCGTAAACACTCCAAAGTAAGGCGGCGCCGATTGGCCCGGTGGCGCAATGGATGGGGCGCTATTGATAGCATAAACATGCACGCCGCGGGCCTGCGCAGACACCCCGCTCACAATGGCTGAATCACCGGTCGCCGTACCCAGGGCCACCTTACTGCCGGCCAGCCAGGTGCTAGGGTAGAGGTTGGCGCTGGCGTCGCCCAGCGGCGCACCAGAGAGGTGCCAAGACCCGCTGATGTTAAGCAGAGCCGCGTTAGTAGGCACGGTGCCATTGTCGATGGCTGCAAGGCCACTGTTTTGGTCGAGTCGATAGTAGGCCACGAGAGAAGCCGGGGCCGTGGCAAACTTGCGGCACATGTTGTCCCGAATTTCGGTGGCCGTGCGTGCTGTGCGCCACACCCGCACTTCGTCGAGGTCGCCGTTAAAATACTGCCCACTTTGCACATCGTAGCAGCCAATAACTAAGGACGTGCTGGTGGTAAGGTCCGATTGAGACGCCGGAAAGGCTGCTGAGTTCTCCAGCACGCCATCCACGTAAATCTGCCAAGTGCTGAAGTTGCACACCCCAGCCAGGTGGTGCCACTTGCCGTCGTCGATACGGGCCGTGGAGGCCCCTGAAGACATGTATTGTCCGATGCCGATGCGACCATTGAAGTAAGCATTACCACCCAGAATGGCGAGGTGGTAGCCTTTCTCTTCTAACAGTGAGTTATAGTATTTTCCCACTATCCACTGGTAGGCGCTGCTGGTTGTTTTTATCCAAGCCTCAACCGTGACCTGATTAGTAACACCTCGGTTGTTGGTGCCGCAGTTAATATAGCTGCTAAAACCGTTGAAAGACAAGGTGTTGCCTGGGCCAGGTAATGTTTGCGCGCGGGCCGATGAGATGCAGTTTGTCAGAAGTATAAAAGCTACAACAACTCTGCATAATGGGCACGTATTAAGAACACGCGTAAAAGTAGACCACATAGGCATAACAGAACTAAGTTGAATTGAATCAAGATAGCAAAGCTACGCCAGCCATTCGGATATGTACCGAAGCGCAAGCACTTGGCTATAACCTTCATATTGTGTTCCGATGGTGGCGTTGTAGTAGGCAGCGCGTCGGAATAGGTCGGTAGGTTTGTCGGCCTGATATTGAAGCAGTAAGGATTTAAGTTCGGTCAGGCTCTGGGCCGCATCTATTAGGCCGTGGGCCACATAGCCATAGTAGTCGTTGACAGCAGCGTGGGCGCTGAAGCGGTAATAGATGCTGGCTAGGTTGAGGAGGGTGGCCTCCAGATGCGTGGAAGTGTCGGCAGCAATCAGGGCATCGTGCTGTTGCAAAAATGCAAACACGTTCTCCCGCTTCGAATCAGACCATTGCAGCGTGGGCAACGCCCGGCCCAACGGGCCAAAATCGCGTGGGTCGCTCGGGTGCGGGCGCAGGGTGAAGGATAAGTCCGGCAACTCTTTTATGAGGTAGGCAAGGGTTTCGGTCAGAGCTGGCAGCGGGTCGTGCACGTTGCAGGCTAGTCCTACCCGCGCCACCGACGGCTTTATGTTCTTCTGCCCCAGAAAAGCATCCGCTTTGGGCATGCCCACTAGCTCTACACGGCCCTGCACCGGACCACACTGCCGGTACTTGTCCAGGGCGTCCTGGCCTTCGAGCAGGCTGAGGTCGAAGCCCAGAGGCGGGAAGCTGGTGCTCACGCTGGCGTGCTGAATGTAGGCCGTGGGCACGCCCTCGGCCCGGCAGGCCAGCAGCAGCGAGCGGGTGTCGTCGTTGTGGTCGTTGGAAAACACCACGGCGCGCGGGCGGTAGTGGCGCAAGGCCCGCCGGTACACCTCGTAGTAGCCGATGGCGTAGAAAATAAAGTCGAAATACCGCCACGCCCGCCGGCCCTCCGAGCGCAGCAGCCCGATGAATACCAGCGGAAATTGCCAGTAATACAGCAGTTTGCGACGCAGTGAAAGCCGATTCACGGCTCCGTTGTAGCGCCCGATGTTCTTGGCCTGCCCGGCCAGCAATACAGCGTCGGGGCGGGCTTCTTTGAGGAAGGAGAGTGCGTCGTAGTTGTTGGCACTCACCACGTAGAGCCACACCTTGTCGTGCAGGTTTTCGGGGTTCTGGATGGGCCGAAAGACGTTGCCCAGCAACCGCAGGCCCGCGTAGCCCAGCACCCGCGCCAGCCGCTTCAGCGGGTTGGCGGGCGAAATGCTGGCCATAGCCGCCGCCGGCAACGACGCATACACGTCGGAAAAGCGCAGCTGCAGGATATCGCGCAGGCGCTTGGTTAGGGTAGGAGGGTAAGAGGGTATGGGGGTAGGAGTCGTTTCTGTTGGCGTAATTGACATGCGTTCGAAACCTGAAATCCTAGCTAAACTAACCCCTCTTACCCTAGATAACGTCCCACGTGAGCGGCGTGCCGGGCTTGAGGGCTTGTGTGGCCTTGCGGCCTAGCACAGTTTCCCAGTGACGCGGCCATAGCCCGTCGCCGGGGCGGATGATTTTCAGGTTGTCCGTCGTCAATTCCTCGCCTGCCGCAATGGGCTTGGCCACGTAGATGCTTCGCTTGTAGAGCCGGCTTTTTTCCTCGCCAGTCTGGATGCAGAGCTGCACGCCGCCCAGCGCCTGGTGGGCGCGCTCGGTTTCCTCCACTAGCAGCTTCAGCTCGTGGGGCTCCAGGGAGAAGGCGGAGTCCACGCCGCCCTCGGCGCGGCTGGTGGTGAAGTGCTTCTCGATGACGCAGGCGCCCAAAGCCACGGCCGCCACGCTGGCACCCACGCCCATGGTGTGGTCGCTTAGGCCAATGGGGCAGCCGAAGGTTTCGGCCAGCACCGGAATGGTGCGCAGGTTAGTGTTGGCGGGGGAGGCGGGGTAGGTGCTGGTGCACTTCAGCAGCACCAGCTCGCGGCAGCCGGCCTCGCGCAGCACCCGCACGGCGTCGTCAATCTCGGCCAGGGTGGCGGCCCCAGTGCTCACAATCACGGGCTTGCCGGTGGCGGCTACTTTGCGCAGCAGCGGCCAGTGGGCATTTTCGAAGGAGGCAATTTTGTAGGCTGGCACGTCCAGCGTTTCCAGAAAATCCACCGCCGTCTCGTCAAACGGGGAGCTGAAGGCCAGCATGCCATGCTGCCGGGCCCGGGCAAATAGCTCGGCGTGCCACTCCCAGGGTGTGTGGGCTTCCTGGTAGAGCTGGTAGAGGTTTTTGCCTTCCCACAGGCTCTGGCCTTCTTCGTCGATGGCGAAGCCAGTGTCCATGGTGATGGTATCGGCGGTGTAGGTCTGGAGCTTGAGGGCATCGACGCCGGCCGCAGCGGCGGCATCCACCAGGGCCAGGGCGCGTTCGAGGCTCTGGTTGTGGTTGCCCGACATTTCGGCGATGATAAACGGCTTGTGCGCGGGGCCGACCAAGCGGCCGCCGATGGTGATTTCGGTCATGTTCAGGTAAAGCCAATATGCTGCGCAAAGGTACTACTTTGGCTAGGCAAGGCTGTTTCGCAATGATTTACTTTGCGGCCTATACCATGACTGTGCGCTCCTTATTACATTTCGTGGCCCGGGTGGCCCGGGCCCATCCGCGCACGATGTGGCGGTTGGCGGGTGGGCTAATGGTTTGGATAGCAATATGCTTTGCGCTGGGCTACCGCCTGCCCTACGTAGACCGCCATCCCGACTGGCGCGGCTTTCCGGCGCTCAGCAACCCGCACTTCGTGGTGGAGGAAATCCCCGATTTCACCTTTGCGCAACGGTACAACCACCGCTTCCCCTACCCAAGCGAAGCGGCCATGGTCGTTAGGCGAGGAAGATTGGTGGGGATGGACAGTGATTCAACGGTGGAAATAACCAGCGGTTATGTTGTCAGGAAAGGGAGGTTGACAGGGATAGACAGTGCCGTAGATATAGAAATAACTAGTGGATGGGAGTTGTATGACAATTACCGCCGCAATCTGAAAAATATCCGCTCGGTTGGCTTTCAGGTGACGGAAAATGAATTTGATTCGGACATTCACATTCA
Organism: Hymenobacter properus; assembly: GCF_015694735.1. Taxonomy (GTDB): domain Bacteria; phylum Bacteroidota; class Bacteroidia; order Cytophagales; family Hymenobacteraceae; genus Hymenobacter; species Hymenobacter properus. The sequence continues at coordinate 74,831 of NZ_JADQDP010000005.1, forward strand.
CCTCTGGGGAAGCGGCAACGACGTGGGCCGGCCCAGTGAGCCCTGGAGCCCCGGGTTTCGCAAGTTTGGCTACGAATACATGCAGCTGAATTTGGGCGGCGAAACTGCTTATTTCAAAGACGAGCAGTCGTCCCAGTCCACGGCGCTCGATGGTTTCTATCAATACAACGTACCTACCTCGCGGCAAGACACCCTGTACCTGCGCTATGGCCCAACGAAAACCAACTACCGCATATACCTGAGCAAGCAGCCCTAACTGCCTGAACGGGAGTGGGCCGTGACCGTTCGGTACAGGAGCATGACCTCTCCGCGCCCGACCGCCTCTGCCTCACGTTGGGGCCCAAGCTAATGCCCGAACTCGGCTTATGGCTGGGCTGCAAGCGCGCCTTCCGCGACCTGTTTGCTCGGTGAGCATCCGCAGGGCCTGCACCCGGCAACGCTGGCCACAGCCCCTTGCCACAGTAGGCAGTGGTGGCGGTTTAGCGCAATAAATCAGCTACGAATTCCGCCGTCAGCTCATCCAGCGAGTGAATGCGCCGGTCGGCTTCATGGGCCGCATCGGCTTCGTAGTGGGCGTAGTTGCCGCGCAGGATGCGCACCGTGCGAAACCCCAATGGCTTGATGCCCACGAAATCCTTGCGCACGTTGTCGCCCACGTAGATAACCTGGTTGGGTTCGACCTTTTCGCGCCGGCAAATCAGCTGGAACACGTGCGGGTCGGGCTTGGCGCGGTGGCGGCCGTAGCGGTTGGTGAGGTAGGCGTGGCGCACCCGGCCGGCCAGCCCCAGTGCGGCCACCTTGCGGGCCTGCACTTCCTTGTGCCCATCGGTGACGAGGTAGAGCGGCCAGTCGGCGAAGCGCGTTAGGCAACGCTCGGCGTCGGAGTAAAGGCTGAATGTAGGAAGATGCTGGCGGTAGGCGCGCAGGCAGGCGGCTACGAGCGCCTTGCTCCAATGGCCGTGCTGGCGCAGCACATTATCAAATACCTGCCCCCGGCCCTGCGCGGCTTCCTCGGCTATTATGCCGGCCGCCAGCGTCTCGGCCGGCACGCCCAGCAGCGGGCTCAGAAACGCCGCTACTGCCCGAAAGCCGCTGTGTACATAGCTGAGCTCGGGGTAGAGGGTATCATCGAGGTCGAAAACGAGGACGGGCATGGCGTCTTTACACTGCGGTTACCACATCGGCCGCGGCGCGCACCTGGCGCAAAGGCCCAGCAGCCGGCCGGAACGGAAACTGGCTCAAATCGGCCCCGGCGGCTTCCTGCAAAAACCAGAAAAACGAATCGACCCCGGCCGCAACGCCCAGCGTGGAGGCGCCGCCGAAGCGGCAGTTGCACTCAATGAGGTGCAGGCCGCCATCGGACGTGAGCAGGGCTTGCAGCACCAGCGGACCATACAAGCCAAGCTTCTCCACGATGGGAATAAGGCGGGCCACCAATGCCGGGTCGGAAATTGTCGTCGTTACCTGCGACTCGCCGCGCACAATTACATCGCGGGTGCGCGGCACCAGGCCACGCACCTGGCCCGTGCGGTCCACGTAGGCATCCACACTGATTTCCTGGCCGCTGATGAAGGGCTGAAAAACCGGTTCCTCCAGCGAGCGGGCGTGGGCCAGGGCGGCGGCCTCGGGCAGGTTCAGCCCCAGGCTCAGCGAGCCAGCGCCGTGCCGCTCCTTCACCACGAAGCCGGTAGTGCCAAGGCTTTGCGCATTAGCAGCCAGCCCATCGAGCCCCAACGCGGTAGGAATGACGGGCAAGCCGTTTTCGCGGCCAAACACTTCGAATTCAAGCTTGTCGAGGCAGCGCGTCACCGCTTCCGGCTCGCTCACCAGCACGGCAATGCCGGCCTCGGCCAGCGCCGCACGGTGTCGGCTCCAGAAAGCCAGCTCGCCGTCGCGCGTGGGGATGACGTGGGCAATGCCGTGGGCCCGGCAGTGGGTAATAATTTCTTCCAGATGGGCGTCGGCGGTGGCGGGCATCAGCCAGAAATCGTCGGTGAAGTGCCGGGCCAGGCAAGCGGGGTTCATGTCGCCGCCGATGACTTTCACATCGGGGTGCAGACGCTGCGCGGCGGCGCGCACGGCTTGCACCAGCGGCACCTTGGCCGCCACGCTGCTGATGAGCACGTGGCCCGGTGCTTTGGCGGCGGGCGTTTCCTGCCGGGCGCGCTCAAAGGCAATAATTTCGGGAATGGCTTCCTCCAGCGAGGTCGGCGGCAACCAGTCTATCTGGCTGCTCCATAGCGTCATATCGGCCTGCGAAGCTTCAAAAGGAATGTCCGAGGCCACGTATTTGGCGCGCAGGTTTGGGAAGTTTTGCTTCAGCACGTCCACGACGTCGGACACGCGGCGGGCGCGGCCGGTGCCCAGGTTGATGATACCCGTCACGGTTTCGGCGGCGGCCAAGCGGAGCAGGCCCTCGGCCGTGTCGGCGGCGTAGAGGTAGTCGAAGAACGACTCGGCGCCATACACCGTGATTTCCTCGCCGGCCAGCAGCATGCGCACCCAGCGCGAGGTGATGTCGCGTCCGTTGCGCCCGTAGCCGCGGTAAATGCGCGGGATGGCCGTGCTAAACTGCTCCCCCCGGAAGGTTTGCAAAAAGCGTAACTCAATTTCATGGGCCAGTTTGGCCATGCCCGTCAGGTTGCGGGGCAGGATGGGGTCGGTTTCGCGCAGGCTGCGGGGCTGGGCCGGCACTTCGGCGAAGTTGTAGAGCTCGGGGTCGTAGATGAGGTAGCTGCTGGCAAACACCACGCGGCGTAGCGAGTGCAGGTCCTTTTGCACCGTCATGAGGTGGTGGCTGAGCTGCACGTTGTGACGGAAGTTCTCCTCCCAAAAGCCGTAGCTTTCCGTCGAGCGCTCAAAGGTGGCGGCCAGGTGAATGAATACCTCGGGCGCAAACGCGCCAATTTCCTGCTCGGTGAGGAAGTTCAGGTCGCCCTGCCGGTACCTAAAGCGGGCCGGAAAATCGGCGGGCCGGGGCTTGAGGTCGCCCACCAGCACCTCGATGTCGTTGGGCAACGTGGCCAGCCGGCGCACCATTTCCTGGCCGATAACGCCGGCTCCGCCGCTGATAAAAATTCGTTTAAAAGGCAGAGCTAAAGGCTTTGGCATAGTCGGTGGCCAGTTGGCCGTGCATCAGTGAGTCGGCAAAAGTACCCGGCGCGAGCTGTACGTGCTGCCGCAGCCGCCCTTCCAGCCGGAAGCCGCATTCTTCGAGAATGGCCACGTGCGCCGGCCGGATGTCGTAGGTTTCAGTAAACAAGCGGTTGAATTTCAGGCCTTCAAATGCCACCTGCCCCAGCAGCCGCAAGTGCGCCCGAAAGTCCTCCCGATAAGTCGCGGCATCGGCCGCCCGTCCGGGTTCTACCAGGAAGGAGACTTCAGCGCGCAGGTCGGCCCAGGAAATGTGCACGAGGCCGCCATAAGCCACCAACTCGCCGCGGTGCAGCAGCGAAAACAGTAGCTGACCTGGTTGCTCCTGCTCAAATAGAGGCAGCACCACACGCTTGAAATAAGCGTCCTGCTGCTCGGCGCTGAGTGGGGCGGCCTGGCGCAGCACTTGCAGCTGGGCGTTTCGCCAGGCGCGAATGGGCTCCCGGTCTTCGTACCGAATGGGCACGAGCTGGTAGTCCTGCCAGCGGTACTCAGCTTGGGAAAGGGGGCGGTAGGTGGTCATGACAGTAGTTATGAAACGGTCATGCTGCGGTCCGCTCAGCATGACGTATTTAAATCATCATGAAGCGCTTACACCACCAGATATGAAATCAGCGGGTTGAGAGGGCTGCGGCGTAGAGCGTAGTTGGCCACGCCAAACACTTCGTCAAAAGCCAGTGTCTCGCCCGGAAACTCCGGGCAGTTCAGCTCATCAAACGCCACAATGGCGCCCTTGGTCAGGCGCGGCCGGATGGCTTCGAGGCAGGCCTTAGTGGGAGCGTAAATGTCGAAATCGAAATAAGCGAAGGCAATGACGGTTTCGGGGTGGTCGCGTAGATAGCGGGGCACGGTTTCGGAGGCGTCGCCGGCCACCAGTTCAAACTTGCGCTTGTGTGGGATGGGGCTGTCCTGCTCGTGCTGGGCCAGTATTTGGGTCAGGTATTCCTGGTAGTTCTCGGTCACGCCGTAGTCGCCGGCCTTCACCCGGTCCCCGTCCTTGGCATCAACGGACGGAAAGCCGCCAAACGTGTCGAAGCCAATGATTTTGCGGTTGTAGTTGAACGGCTCGTAAATGCCTCGCAACGCGTGCAGCAGCGCCAGGTTCTGGCCCCAGCGCACGCCAAACTCCATGGCCACGCCGTGCACCGGAATGATTTGCTGGTACAGCTCCGTAAAGAACAGCAGGCGCGAGAGCGTCTGCCGGTTCAGGTACAGGCCCAGGTTGTTGAGCAACTCGGTGTTGGGCACCGGCGACTCGCGCAGAGTTTGGGCGAAGTTTTCGCGGCGCGTCTGCTCGGCGGCCGGGGCCCCGCTCAGGACGGAAAAAGGGGAGGACATGAGGGCGAAATCGGAATGAATCGGGGTGCAAAAATGCCACGATATTCTGAGCCTGCCGCGTTCCGTCGCTTTTAACCTTCACGCAACCCCGCTGAGCGGCTTAGGGCTGCACCTGGGCGTTGGCGTTGTTAATGGCGGCCAGCCACGGATGCCGGGCCAGCAGCGCGGGCAGGCCGGCCGGGTCGGTCAGCGAAAAATCGGCCGGCAATTCTGAAAACAGTAGGTGAAGCAGCGCATAGTCGCTGGGGTAATCGACGGTGAGGCGCAGGTCGGCCACGGCGGGCGGCACGGTCAGCGGCAGCGTTTGGAGCCGAAAAAGCTCGGGGTGGCGGCGCAGGTAGGGCGTCACGTGTTCCCGTTCTTCGGGGCGCGTAGCCTCGGCCGCGGCCTGGCGCAGGGCAGTCGTTGTAATCACTTCCACGTTGGTGCCCAGGGGCAAGCCAGTGGTGAGGGTGTAATCGGCTTGGGTGGCGAGGTGGTGGGTTACGGCTGCGCGCATGAAGGCCGGGTCGAGGGCCGGGTTGTCAGACGTGATGCGCACCACTACCTCGGCCTGATGGGCCGCCGCGGCGCCCACAAAACGCGCCAGCACATCCTGCTCATCCCCCCGAAACACACCTACATTCAAGGCCAGTGCGGCCGCCGCCACGGCGTCGTCGGCCGCCAGGGTGGAGGTGGCCACCACTACTTGCGGGCTCGGCACCACTCGCTTGGCACGCGCCACCACGTGCCCCAGCACCGTGGTTTCGGAAGAAAGTGGCAAAGGCAGCAACACCTTGCCGGGCAGACGGGAGGAGTTCATGCGTGCCTGAATGACAACGACGACACGCACGGGCCAGGAAGAAGTCATAGCAAGATTAACGAATGGTCCAGCCGCCGTCCACCACTAGGTTGTGGCCGGTAACGTAATCGGAAGCTGCCGCGCTCAGGTACACAAAAGCCCCGGCCAGGTCTTCGGGCCGGCCGATGCGGCCCAGGGGGTTGCGTTTTTGCAGTTCCGCCACGAAGCCGGCCTCGGCCTGCACGCCTTCAGTCGGAAACGGGCCCGGCGACACGCAGTTCACCTGAATGTTTTCGGGGCCTAGGTAGGAGGCAAAATACTTGGTGAGCTGAATAACAGCCGCTTTGGCGGCGCCATAGTGCGGCGGGTTTAGGAACTGCGGGTACTCGTTGTAGGCGGCAAAATCGGGCGCCACCATGCCGTACATCGAGGCCACGTTGATGATTTTGCCGCCGCCGTTTTCGCGCAGGTAGGGCAGCGCCTCGCGCAGGCAGCGGTAGGCGCTGCCCGCCGACCCGTCGAGGTTGCGGGCAAACTGCTCATCGGTCAGCGCGTCGGGCTGCTGGCCGGCGCCGTACACGGCGTTGTTGATGAGGACGTGCGGTAGTCCGTGCCGCGCCCGGCAGGCCGCCAGCGCCGCCTGCACCGATGGCGTGGATGCCACGTCGCAGCTTTCAAAATGCAGCGCTCCGGCTTGAATTTCCGCAGCAAACGTCTCTTTGAACTGGCCTTCGTCGCGCCCCAACACCACTACCGTGGCCCCATGCGCCAGCAGGCCACGCACCACGCCACGGCCCAGGTGCCCATAGCCGCCGGTAATAAGAACCAACCGGCCGGTCAGGTCGAAAATATTGGCGTATGAGGCTAGGAGCGAGGCGGCCATGTGTAGGGCAAAATAAATTTGGTGGTTTCTTCGGCCAACTGCTGCAGTTCCGGCCGAAGCTGCTCGGCCGGGGCCGTGTAAGCGCCCGCCGCCAGGTTTTCACGGAGGTTGGCCGCGGTATCAACCCCAATAACTGCGCGGGCCACGCCCGGCGCATAAGCCGCAAACAGCAGCAGCAAGCTCGCCAGCGGGATGCCTGCGCGCTGGGCCAGCGCCCGCAACTGCCGGATTTTCGGCGCAAGCGGCGCAAAGAATGCCGGCAGCGTGACTGGGTCGCGCAGCAGCAGCCCTTGCAGGAAAGCCGACCGCACATGCACTTCAATCCCCGCCTGCTGCAAAGCCGGTAGCAATGGCCCAAACCGTTGGTCGAGCACATTGAAAGGTAGTTGCACCAGGCTCACGCCCATGGGGTTGGCCAGCAGCCATTCGGCTTCCTCCGGATGGTAGAGCGACACGCCAATGCGCTGCACCAGCCCCTCCGTCTGCGCATCGCACAATACCTCCCAGGCCGCCGGCTTGTCGCGAAAGCCCGCGAACTGGTGGAACAGCACCCCATAAACCGACGGCTGCCGCAAGCGTTTTAGCGAGGTCTGCAACGCATGCCACACGTGCCCGGCTGGCCCCGCGGCCAGCTTGGTCACCAACTCAAACGGCTTCTGCTCCGGCTGGGCTTGGCTTAGCCAGTGACCCAAGCGGGTTTCGCTGTCGCCGTACGCAGAGGCCGTGTCCAGTAAGGTGATGCCGGCGGCCTGGGCGGTGTGCAGGATTTCGGCCACCGTAGCGTCGTCAGGCCGGCCGGCGGTGTTGTTGATGCCGTAGTCAAGGCCGAACTGCACGGTGCCCAGCGCGAGGCGGCCGGATAAATCCCGGGCATCGGTGGCAACTATATCAGCGGGCATGGGGCGCTTCAACAAACTCCCGGATGCACGCCACCACGTAGTCCTGCTCCGCATCGGTCAGCGTCGGAAACATGGGGATGCTCAGGCAGTGGGCATAATAGTTTTCTACGAGGGGGAAGTCGCCCGCGCGCCAGCCCAGCGCCTCGTAGTAAGGCATGCGGTGCACGGGGATATAATGCACCTGCGCAAATATCTGCTTGGTTTTCAGAAAGTCATACAGCTCGCGCCGCCGTTCTACTTGAATGACGTAGAGGTGGTAGGCGTGGCCGGGCGTGGCTGGGGCCAGCACGGTCACACCGGGCATCGGGGCAAAGGCGGCATCGTAGCGGGCGGCCAGCTGGCGACGGCGGGCCAGGCCTTCATCGGCGCGGGCGAGCTGGCTCAGGCCGAGGGCGCAGTTGAAATCGGGCAAGCGGTAGTTGTAGCCCAGCTCCTGCATCTCCATGTACCAGCCACCATCGGGCTCGCGCACCAGGTCGGCCGGGTCGCGGGTGATGCCGTGGGTGCGCAGGCGCAGCAGGTGGTGGAACAGCTGCTCAGAGTTGGTGGTAATCATGCCGCCCTCGCCGGTGGCAATGTGCTTCACGGGGTGAAAGCTGAAGATGGCCAGGTCGGCAAAGTAGCCGTTGCCGCAGCGCTGCTCCCGGCCCTGGGAATCGATAAAAAAGCCGCCCGGCGCGTGGCAGGCATCCTCAATTATCCAGAGGCCAAAATCGTCGGCCAGCCGACGCGCTTCTTCCAGGTTCACGGCCAGCCCGGCAAAATCCACCGGAATCAACCCCGTGAAATAGCCCTTCGGGTGCGCTTCGAGCAGGGCCCGCACTTTCTGCAAATCAATCAGCCCGGTGGCCGGGTCGATGTCGGCAAAGTGCACCTCGCCGCCGCAGTAGCGCACGCAGTTGGCCGAGGCCGAAAAGGTGAGGGGCGTGGTGATGACGCTCTGCCCGGGCTGCACGTTCAGAGCCAGGGCGCACAGGTGCAGGGCAGCCGTGCCGTTGCTCACGGCCACGGCATACTTAGCCCCGATGTACTCGGCGAAGTGTTTTTCAAACTTGCCCACCGTGGGCCCCTGGGTGAGGTAGTCGGCGTGCAGGGCAGCCACCACGGCGGCCACGTCGGCGTCGGTGATGTGCTGCCGGCCGTAGGGCAGGGGGCGAGAGGGCGTTGAAATGGATGAGCTGTTAGCCATTGGCTGTTAGCTGTTAGCTTGTTCCTAGGAAAATTGACTAGGAGCTGTGGTCAGTCACTAGTCTACAAGATTACACCGTAAAATCGGCGTCCACGTGCAGGCGGATTTCCTCGCGAATCTGCTCCGCATCGAGCCATTCCTCGTTGTTGGCCGAGTCGTAGTAGAAGCCCAGCGGCACGCGCTGCCCGTTGAACTCTTTGATGAATTTCTCCACGTCCCAGGTCGGCATCGAGGGCAGGATGACGTAGTAGCGGTCCAACTCCACAGTGCTGAGGGCGTCGGTTTCCGTTATCATGGCCTCGTGCAGCTTCTCGCCGGGACGGATGCCCACGATGCGCTGCTCGCACTCCGGCCCAATGGCGCGGGCCACTTCCGTGATTTTATAGCTCGGAATTTTCGGCACAAAAATCTCGCCGCCCCAAGCGTGTTCCAACGCGTATAGCACCAAGTCCACGCCCTCTTCGAGCGAGATGTTGAAGCGCGTCATGTCGGGGTGGGTGATGGGCAGCACGCCCTTGTGGCGCTCCTGCAAGAAGAACGGCACCACCGAGCCGCGCGAGCCAATCACGTTGCCGTAGCGCACCACCGAGAAACGCAGGTCGCGGGCGCCCTTCATGTTGTTGGCGGCCACGAAGAGCTTATCGGAGCACAGCTTGGTGGCGCCGTAGAGGTTGATGGGGGCGGCGGCCTTGTCGGTGCTCAGGGCCACCACGTCTTTCACGCCGCAGTCGAGGGCGGCGTTGATAACGTTTTCGGCGCCGAAAATATTGGTTTTGATGCACTCCATCGGGTTGTACTCAGCGGCGGGCACCTGCTTGAGGGCCGCGGCGTGAATCACGATGTCGATACCTTCGCAGGCACGGTGCAGGCGCTGCGGGTCGCGCACATCGCCAATGAAATAGCGGATGGCCGGGTACTTGGCCGGGCTGAACTCCTGGCTCATTTCGTACTGCTTCAGCTCGTCGCGCGAGAACACCACGAGGCGCTTCACCTGCGGAAATTGTTCGAAAACGGTGCGCACGAATTGCTTGCCGAAAGAGCCGGTGCCGCCCGTGACAAGGATGGATTTGTGGTTGAGGTCGAGAGCCATGAAATAGGAGATGCCGAAACAAGACTGCAAAAGTAGTTGAATTAGGGTTGGCGCTGCTGTCATCTGTCATCCTGAGCGCAGCGAAGGACCTTCTCACGTCAGAGTAAGCAACTCAAACGTGAGAAGGTTCTTCGCTGCGCTCAGGATGACAGGCCCGCTCGTGAAACGCCTTTTGCTGCCGACCTTTGGCCCGCCACGCCCCGGCCGCCGCGCGCATGCTTTTCAACTCGCTTCATTTCCTCGTCTTTTTCCCGCTGGTCGTCGGGCTCTACTTCAGCCTGCCGCCGCGCTGGCGCAACCCGCTGCTGCTCATCGCCAGCTACTACTTCTACATGAGCTGGCGGGCCATCTACGCCCTGCTGCTGCTGGCCACCACGGTGCTCGACTACTACAGCGGCTACCGCATGAGCCAGGCGCCCACCAAGCGGGCGCGGCGGCCCTGGCTTTACCTCAGCCTGGCCAGCAACTTGGGCACACTGTTCGTTTTCAAGTACTTCAACTTCTTTCGGGACTCGGTGCTACAGCTGGCCGAGGCCTTCCACCTGCCGCACGGCAGCGGGCCGGCGCTGGGCTTGCTGCTGCCGGTGGGCGTTTCTTTCTACACGTTTCAGTCGGTGGGCTATATCATCGATGTGTACCAAGGCCGACTGGAAGCAGAGCGAAATTTTGGGCGTTTTGCCTTGTTCGTGGCATTTTTTCCGCAGCTGGTGGCTGGGCCCATCGAGCGAGGCGGGCACATGCTGCCGCAGTTTCGGCGGGAGCATGCGTTTGATTATCAGCGAATAGTTAGCGGCTTGCGCCTCATGGCCTGGGGCCTGTTCAAAAAAGTGGTAGTTGCCGACCGCCTGGCCCTACTCGTGAACCCTGTGTTCAACAACCCGCAGCAGCATCCCGAGGGCCCGCTTCTGGTGCTGGCCACCCTGGCCTTCACCTTCCAGATTTACGGCGACTTCTCAGGCTACACCGACATGGCTCGCGGCGCAGCGCGGGTATTGGGCTTCGAGTTTAACCTCAATTTCCGGCAGCCTTACCTCTCGGCTTCGGTGCCCGAGTTCTGGCGGCGATGGCACATTTCGCTCTCCAGCTGGTTTCGCGACTACGTGTACATTCCGCTGGGAGGCAGCCGCGTAGCCCCCGCCCGCGCCTACCTAAACCTGCTGGCTGTGTTTCTCATCAGCGGCCTCTGGCACGGTGCCAACTGGACATTTCTGGTGTGGGGCGGCCTGCACGGCCTTTATCTGGTACTGAGTACCTGGGCCCGGCCCACGCGCGAGCGGCTGGCGTGCCTCACCGGGCTGGCCGCGCACCCGCGTCTGCGCCGCACCATAGGGGTGCTGGTTACATTCATTCTGGTGGCATATGCCTGGATTTTTTTCCGGGCCAACACCTTCGGTGATGCTGTCTTCATCAGCCGGCACCTGCTCAGCGGGTGGGGAAACTTGGGCGGACGCAGCACGGCCACGCTGCTGCTCGAATTCTCGCAGCACTACCGGCCCGAGCTAGCCGTGGCGGCTTTCAGCGTCTTCATCATGTTGGGGCTTGAGTATTTCGGCCAGGCGCGTAGCCTGCAAGCTTGGGTTTCCGCCCAAAGGGCCTCGGTGCGCTGGGCTGGCTACGCGGGGCTAACCTTGCTGATTCTATACCTGGGTGTGTTCAACAGCACGTCCTTTATCTACTTCCAATTTTGAAACGCCCCGAAAAAACTACGGTTCTGAAGCTACTGGGCCGGCTGGCGTTGCTGGTGGGGGCGCTGGCGTTGGGGGCGCTGGCGTTAGGGCCAGTATTGCGGCGCGGGCAGGTCGATGCGTTTTATGGCCGATTTACGAGTGCGCCGGCGGGTTCGCTGATTTTGGGCACCTCGCGGGCGGCGCAGGGCATCCGGCCGGCTATGCTGGCGGCGCGGCTGGGCGGCCGCTTTGAGGGGCCGTTGCTGAATTATGCCTTCACGCTCACGCACTCACCCTACGGTCCGGCGTATTTGCGCAGCATCGGGCGCAAGCTGCGGCCGGAAGTGAAAAATGGCCTGTTTGTAGTGGCCGTCGACCCGTGGTCGTTATCGCTCACAGGAGCCGAAGGCGTTTATCCCGAAGACCAGTCGTTCGTCGGCCAACTCAACCAGGTCAGCCAAAATCCCAACCTGCCCTACCTCACCCGCTACCAAACCAAGCCGCTCTACCGGCTGCTGCTCGACTACGCCACCGCCACCGAACGCCTGCACCCCGACGGCTGGCTCGAAGTCAACATCGGCACCGACAGCGCCCAGGTGCGCGCTCGCACCGCCCGCAAACTGCACGACTACCGCCAGCTGGCCGCCACGCAGCACCTCTCAGCCGGTCGCCTGCAGGCCCTGCGCGAAACCATTCGGTTTTTAAAGCCGCATGGCCATGTGGTGCTGGTGCGCTTACCAGTAGGCCCGTCGCTGCTGGCCCTGGAGCAAACCTATCAGCCTGGTTTCGAGCAATTGATGCGGCAGCTAGCGAAGGCACAAACGGTGCCTTACCTCGACTACAGCACCGCGCCCTATGCTACTACCGACGGCAACCACCTGCAGCGCGACGCCAGCGCATCTTTTAGTCAGCAGCTGGCTAGTGACTTGGCCTTAATAGTGCCGGCACAGTAGCCGTGGCTACTTAGCAGATTCTGCTACTTCGTACACATAGATGTGCCAATACGCGTCGGAATTGACGAAGTCGCCCACCGGACGCAAGCCACTGCGGGCAGGGTTTGCCAGTCGGGCGGCGCTGAGGATGAACCGACCGCCCAGCCGCTGGAAAGCAGCGGCATCAAGCGCCCAGTCCTGCACCGTGCGGATAGGCGTGGCCGGCACCAGGAAGTTGCGCCCCAACTCATGCGAGTAGAAAAAGCAGCGGTTGCCCCAGGCATCGAAGTAAGCGCGCAGGTCGGCGTCCTTGGCTAGCTCGCCGGCGATGAGCGGGCGGAACTGGCGCTTGTAGGTGAGGGGGTAATTGTTCTGGTTGCTGTCGAGAGTGTAGAAGTCGTTGAGTTGCGCCACGGCCGGCGCGAAGCCCAGGCAGCCTACACGGTAGCCGCTGGGTGGCAGGCCAGTGCGCTGGGCGAGATATTGTTTGACGCTAGTAAATAGCGGCTTAGCTACGTACTGCGCGTAGTTGGGCTGGCCTTTTTTAGCATGCCCAGCCAGCTCGCGCAGGTTGTTGGTCCACTCCGTATTCATCGCCAATCCGATGAGCAGCTGCAAGCCCACCAGCCCAGCGGCCACCGTCTGCCGGCCCGGGGGCAGCAGGCGCAAGCTCAGCGCCAGCACGCCAAAGCAGGCCAGTGGCAGCAGAAACCCCAGCCGTGTGAGGTTGAAGGCGTGCAGCAAGGGCAGTTGGTGCTGCACCAGCGCCACGCCCTGCAGCACAAAGCCGCAGAAAACGCTCACGCCCAAAATACCCAGTAGCCACGGCGCCAGCTTGCGCGCCGCCACTCGCCAGCCGCCCGGCGCCCAAGCCAACGCCGCTAGCACCGCCAAGGCCACGGCACCCCGAAAAAACTGGCTGGAATGATATTGGCCTATTGCCAGAAAGCTGAGTGCTTGCCGCAGCCCGGCGCCCAGCCCCAGCGACATTTGCCGCAGCAAGTCGTGTTCAGTGCGGTGCGATACAAACTGCTGCGCCACCAGCAACGAATTGAACAGCGGCCATTCCACCACCACGTACATGGCCATGAGCAAGCCAGTAGCTAGGGCCACGCGCAAAGCCGCTGCCCGCCGCCCGTGCCAGAAGTCGTACAGCGCCAGCCCGCCCAGAGCCGCCCCAATGAACGGCCCCACGAACACGAAAAACGTCCACACCGGAAATACCGCCACCAGCAGCCAGTCCCACCAGCGTCCGCGGCCCTCGCGCAGGCGCAGTACCGCCAGCAGCAGCGCCGGCTGGCCCAGCACCGTGAGGCCGTAAATAGAGTAAATACGCAGCGTGGCCCAGGCCAATGCCAGCCCGGCCGCCAGCCCGCGTTGCCGGGACTCGGGCAGCCAGCGCGCCCGCAGCAGGGCCCACATGCCCAGCAGGCCCAGCAACCGCACCAAGGCTTGATTCACCACATACGCGGCCCAAGGTGGAAATATCCCAAACAGCCACACCGTTGGGTTCAGTCCTGACCGCAGGGCATTGCGCGGCAGCCCGTTCATGATGCTGGGGATGACTGTCGTGGGGCGGTAGTCGAATACCACCCGGAACTTGTTCAGCAGGTAGGGGCTGCCAATTTCGGTGTCGAGGTTGTCGTGAATGGTGAGGTAGCTGTGGCTGCCCAGCAGCAGAAAGGGCAGCAGAAACAACAGCAGGCCCCCCAACGCCAGGGACAGCGGCCGTAGCAAAGGGCTACCACTTCTTGTCGCGCTTCCTTCCATTTTAGTTGGCGGCAATTCTAGCCAGCTGCCCCGTAAGTGCGCGGCGCGAGTAGCGGCTGTGGCTCACGGCTGGCAAATCCAGATTTGGATTTTGGCGCCACTGGGCGACCAGAGTTTCCAGGGTACTCAGCATCAGGGCTGAGTTGCGGTAGGGCAGGGCTTGGCCTGCTTCGCACTCCTGCAGGATGTTGTCGGCATCGGAGCCGGCCGGGCCCACGCAGAGGATGGGCTTATTAGCCGCCAGATATTCGAATATCTTGCCCGGCAGGATGCCGAAGTTGCGCGGCACGTCGGGAATGGCCATCAGGAGCACTGAGGATTGCAGCAGGTATTCAACCGATTTATCGTGCGGCACGAAGGGAATAAACTCTGTAGCCGCCAGCAGCCCGGCCTGCTCAATCTGCCCGCGCAGTTGGGCCGACACCTGCCCGACAAAGCGCAGCCGCAGCGGCACGTCGGGATGGCGGGTGGCGCAGCTAGCCACGGCTTCCAGCAGGCAGTCGATGTGGTACAGCTCGGTGATGGTGCCGGTGTGGGTGATGCGCAGGCAGTCCGTCGGCGGCTGCGAGGGCTGCCGGAAATCCGTTTCGTCGTAGCCGTTGGGCAGGACATGAAACTTAGTGGAAGGCAGCTCCGGCAGCTTGGCCAGAAACAGGCGCTTGGTTTCGGGCGAGGTCACCAGCACGGTATCGGCCTGCGTCAGCACCTGCCGCTCGTAGCGCGCATCCAGCCAGGCGGCAAATGGCGTGTGGTGCAGGTCTTTGTAGTAGTAAATGTCGGTCCAGGGGTCGCGCAGGTCGGCCAGCCAGCGCAGGCCGTGGCGCTTCTTCAGTTCCAGCCCAATGAGCTGGGTAGAATGCGGTGGAGACGACGTGAGCACCGCGTCAAACTGCTCCCCAGCAGCCAGTAGCTTTTCCACGGCGGCCAGGGCGTGGCGGTTCCAGCCGCGGCGCGGGTCCGGAATGAACAAATTGCCGCGCACGAAGCGCAGGGCCTTTTGCATCAAACCCGGCTTGCCCTCGTTGGCGAAACCGCCGTAGGGCACGGCCCTCCCGGTCAGCTTCTTGTAGCTCTCAAACGGCTCGGTGGTGCCGGTATGGATGACGCGCACGCCCGGCGGCACCTCGGCCAGCAGGCTTTCGTCGCGCACGGGGTAGGTGGCCTGGGCGGGGTCCACGGTTATCACGGTGGGCTCCACGCCGAAATAACCCAAATGCTTCACCCACTTGAGGCAGCGCTGCACGCCGGCCCCGCCCGAAGGCGGCCAGTAATAGGTGATGACGAGCAGGCGCAGCGGGCGAGTGGCGGACACGGGAAACAGGGGAGGGCAAGCGGGCCGCGAAGGTACGCGGTTTGCCGGTTTTCGGGCTTTTGTGGTTACTTTTGGGGTTCAATAACTGCCTGATTTTGCGCGGCTCCTCGCCGGCAGTCAGCGCCCCAGCTCTCCTGCCAACTCAGCGAATCAATGTTCGACAATCTCTCCAATAAGCTCGACCGGGCCATCAAAACCCTGAAAGGTCAGGGCAGCATCTCGGAAATCAACGTGGCGTCCACCATCAAGGAAATTCGCCGCGCCCTGGTCGATGCCGACGTTAACTACAAGGTTGCCAAAGAAGTAACCGACAAAATCAAGGACGCCGCCATGGGCCGCGACGTGCTCACGGCCGTGTCGCCGGGCCAGCTCATGGTCAAAATCGTCTACGATGAGCTGACCGAGCTCATGGGCGGCGAGAAGAAGGACATCGTCATCAAGGGCGAGCCGGCCGTGGTGCTGCTCTCGGGCCTGCAAGGCTCGGGCAAAACCACTTTCGCCGGCAAGCTGGCCAGCCACATCAAGAAGAGCGGCCGCAACACCCTGCTTGTGGCCTGCGACGTGTACCGCCCCGCTGCTATAGACCAGCTGAAGGTGCTTGGCGAGCAAATTGGCGTGGAAGTGTACTCGGAAGTCGAGAACAAGAACCCTGTCGAGATTTCGCGCAACGCCATCGACTACGCCAAAAAGAACGGCAAGAAGGTGGTCATCATCGACACCGCCGGCCGCCTGGCCGTGGACGAGCAGATGATGCGCGAGATTGAGCAGGTGAAGTCGGCCATCAACCCCAGCGAAACGCTGTTCGTGGTGGACTCGATGACCGGCCAGGACGCCGTGAACACCGCCAAAACCTTCAACGACCGCCTGAACTTCGACGGCGTGGTACTCACCAAGCTCGACGGCGACTCCCGCGGCGGTGCGGCCCTCTCCATTCGCGCGGTGGTGGAGAAGCCCATCAAGTTCATCTCGACCGGCGAGAAGATGGATGCGCTCGACCTGTTCTATCCTGACCGCATGGCCCAGCGCATCCTGGGCATGGGCGACGTGATTTCGCTCGTAGAACGCGCGCAGCAGCAGTTCGACGAGGACGAGGCCAAGCGCATCGAGAAGAAAATCCGCAAAAACCAGTTCGACTTCAACGACTTCCTCGGCCAGCTCGAGCAAATCAAGAAGATGGGCAACATCAAGGATTTGATGGGCATGATTCCGGGCATGAGCAAGGCCATGAAGGATGTGGAAATCGACGACGACGCCTTCAAGCCGGTTGAGGCCATCATCCGGAGCATGACCAAGCAGGAGCGCGCCAACCCCGACCTCATCAACGCCTCGCGCAAGCGCCGCCTGGCCAAGGGCTCGGGCACGGAGTTGCAGCAGGTGAACGACCTGATGAAGCAATTCGACCAGATGCGCCAGATGATGCGCAAAATGAACAAGCTCAGCCAAACCAAAGGCGGCCTAGCCCAGATGCAGAAAATGATGGGCGGCATGCGCGGCGGCGGTGGCGGCATGATGGGCCGCTAGGTCCGGCCCATTTCACTTACCGGCCCCAGCAAAAAGGCCCCGGCGTTGGTCGGGGCCTTTTTGCTGGGGCCGGTAGTTGTTTTGGGCTTTAGCAAGTTCAACTAGGATAAACTGCACAATACAAAATAGTTGAGAGAAATTTTAGCTTCGGTGGAATCTTTTGGTGCAATTGTTGTTAGCCTCATCGTGAAAGAATAGTTTTTTAAGGTGTTTTGGTATGGAAAGGGACGGCGCTCTGCGTCGTCCTTTTTTTATTTGCCAAAACCGCCTGTAAGGCAGCGCGGTTGAGGGCGTCTATGGAGGCGAGGCTGGCCGGTTGCCCGGCGTACCTTGCGTCGCATTCCCGCTCTCCGCTGTGTATGAAGCAACTCGTTGAAAAGCACCCGCTGGCCATCCGCTGGTTTCACTGGGTCAATTTTCCCGTCCTCAGTCTGATGATTTGGAGCGGGCTGTGGATTTACTGGGCCAACGACGTGTACCGCCTCGGCTGGGGCAATACCACGCTGCTTAAGTTCTTCCCGCAGTCGTTCTACGAGGCGTTCAACATTCCCTTTCAGCTTGCTAAAGGCATGAGCTGGCACTTCGTGCTAATGTGGGTTTTCTTTCTGAACGGGCTGCTCTACGTGCTCTACACCCTCTTCTCGGGCGAGTGGCGCTACCTGTTGCCCACGCGGCATTCATTTAAAGAAGCCATCCAGGTAGTGCTGCACGACCTGGGCATGTCGAAGAAGCCACTGCCGGTGCGCAAGTTCAACGGCGCCCAGCAGATAGCCTACACCAGCGTGATTCTCATGGGCGTGGGCTCAGTGCTCAGCGGGCTGGCCATCTACAAGCCGGTGCAGTTTGCCTGGCTCACGCAGCTGCTGGGCGGCTACGAGTTTGCGCGCATCATCCACTTTGCCCTCACCATCGGATACGTGTTGTTTTTCGTGGTGCACATTGCGCAAGTGGTGCGCGCCGGCTGGAATAACTTCCGGGCCATGGTGGCGGGTTTTGAGATAGTAGAAGTTGACCCCACAACCCACGAAATCAAGTCTGGCCCCACTTCGGGTCCCGCCGCCGATGCTTCCCTTTCGTCAACCAAGTAGCCGCTCCCGAAATGCCTGACGAAACTCCCGATACGACTGCAAACCAAGCGCCGCTGCGCCCCGAAGCCGAGGTGCTGGCCGAGGCCCGCCGCCGTTCCCGTCGCTCGTTCATCGGCTTGGGGCTGGCCGGGCTGGCGGGCCTGGGCGGCTGGAAATGGCTTATTTCGCAGCCTGAAGACGACGGCATCCCGCGCCCCCTGCGCAAGGTGCTCGACGCCAACGGCCGGCTTAGCCACGCCTATTACAAGCAAACACGGCTGGCCCCGGAGTTTGCCCGCAGCCGCGCCCGCACGCCTCGCAAGAACGGTACCTACGGGCTCAAAAGTGAGCTGGACCCCGCCACCTGGCGCATGCGCGTGCAGGGCTACGGCACCAGTAATGTGCAGGAGTTCACCCTGGCCGATGTGCAAGCCATGCCTAAGGTGGAAATGGTGACCGAATTGAAATGCATTGAGGGCTGGAGCGTAGTGGTGCACTGGGCTGGTGCCCGCTTCTCCGACTTCCTGGCAAAATACCCCTTGGCCACCCGCAGCGGCCAACCCCTCGACCCGCGCAACCCACCCGCTGACCTGGCGCCTTACGCTGGTATCGTCACGCCCGACGGCAAGTACTACGTGGGTCTCGACATGGACACCGTACTGCACCCTCAGACGCTGTTGTGCTACGAAATGAATGGCAAGCCCCTCACGCCCGAGCACGGTGCCCCGCTACGCTTGGTCACGCCGCTCAAATACGGCATCAAGCACCTCAAGCGCATTGGTACCATTGCCTTTACTGATACAAGGCCGAAAGACTTATGGGCCGAGATGGGCTATGATTGGGACTCAGGACACTAGATAAAGCGGTGAAATAAAAGAACTTCATGCAGAGCGCAGCGAAGCATCTCTACCGCAGCACTAATCGTTTAGTATTGCGGTAGAGATGCTTCGCTGCGCTCTGCATGACGTTGTAGGGTGATTTTTATTTAGTGAATCACCCGCAGCTCGTAGCGCTCGGGGGCGCCGTGAAGGGCGGGTACGAGCCAGGCGCCCACGCGGCTGGGGCCGTAGCCGAGATTCACTTTCAGCCACTCGTCGCGGGTGGGCAGCATGCCGATGATTTCCTGCTCCAGGCGGGCTAAGTCGGCTTGCAGGCCGGCAACATCCTGGGTGCTTTCGCCGTTTTCGTGCGCCACCTTGGCGCGGTTCAACGCTTTTTCAGCTTCCAGATAAGCGTCTACTTTTTCTTCCAGGGGTTTGAGGGCGGGGTCCAGGTAATCGAGGTTGGAGGCCATGAGTGGGGTAAGCTAAGCGAATGGTTTTTCAGCAAAACGGGGCACACCGGCAAAAAGATGCAGCCTGACGGTGCGCAACTCAAGCTGCGGCGGCCTCCGGGTTGCTGGCCGGACGGTTGCGCTGGCACTTCTCGCCGCAATATTTCACCTCGTCCCAGTTGGCGCGCCATTTTTTGCGGTACTCAAACGGGCGGCCGCAGGTGACGCAGATTTTGGTGGGCAACTGGCCTTTACGAAGTTTGGCGGGCAGCATGAGCGGTTAGGATAGGGGAGGCACGTATGAAAACGGACGCCGCCCCACGAAGTTTTGGGTACTTTTCGGTTCTAAAGCCGTAAGTGCCCCGGCAGCTGTTTGGCTGCGGCTCATTCGCGGCCCTTCTGATTTATGACCACCACTTCCGCTCCTGATATCCTGGGCCAAGCCCTGCTCGATTACCACCACGGCAAAGTCAAAGACGCCATCGTTACCGTGCATTGCAGCGCGGCCGACGACGAGCCGCTGCCCGCCGCTTACTTCTTCCGCACCGTGCTGCAAATGCCCGAGTTGGAACGCCAGGCCCTCGACGAAAGCCGGGGGCGCGTGCTCGACCTCGGCGCCGGCGCCGGCTGCCACAGCCTGGAGCTGCAGAGCCGTGGTTTCGAGGTGAAAGCCGTGGACGTATCGGCCGGCGCGGTGCAGGTAATGACCGAACGCGGCGTGCGCAACGTGGCCCGCCACGACCTATTCGCCCCGAAGCCCGCCACCGAGCTGCCCTACGACACCATCCTGCTGCTCATGAACGGCCTCGGCCTGACCGGTACCCTCGAAGGCCTCGACAAATTCCTGGGCCACGCCCGCACGCTGCTGGCGCCCGGCGGCCAGATTCTGGCCACATCCTCCGACGTGCGCTACCTCTATGAAGACGAGGACGGCGCCCTGCTCATCAACCTCAACGGACCTTACTACGGCGAAGTACAGTACACCCTAAGCTACAAGGGCAAAACCGGCGAACCCTTTCCGTGGCTATTTGTGGACGCGGCCCTGCTCAACGACGCCGCCGAAGCCGCCGGCTACACCGCCGATTTCATTGGCGAAGACGAAAACGAACAATATCTGGTACGCCTGACTCCCTTAAACTAAATGACCAACGACATCACCTACCGCACCCGCTGGGCCGATATGGACCCTAACGGCCACATGCGCCACTCTGCCTACGCCGATTTTGCCGCCGACCAGCGCGTGGTGCTACTGGCCCAGTGGGGCTTCGACGTGAAACGCTTTGCCCAATTGCGCCTCGGCCCCATCCTGTTCCGCGAGGAAACCAAGTACCTGAAAGAGGTGAACATTGGCGAAGAAATTCGCGTGGATGGCCACCTGGCTTCGGCCAGCGAGGACGGCTCGCGCTGGACCATCGTGCACACCATTTTCAAAGCCGACGGCCGCGTGGCTGCCACCGTCACCGTCGACGGCGCCTGGCTCGACCTCGACCGTCGCAAGCTCACCGTGCCGCCGGCTGAACTCGCCGAAGCCTTCAAGTCGATGCCGGTGTACGAGGCCCCGAGCAAGTAGCCTCGCTTGGCCCGAGTACTAAGAAGCTTCTGCATCGGCCCGCTTGAACAGCAGTTGTTCGGGCGGGCTTATGCAGGAGCTTTTGAGTGCTTGGCCTTTACGCTTCAGCCGTGGCTCTCACCGCAGCGCCTGGCCGGAGCGCCTTCGTGATGCGGTCCATCTGCTGCTGGTGGTGCAGCAGGTGGTCGAGCAGGAATTCCATCACCTGGTAAATATTTATCCGTCCCGAGCGAGGGTGCGGAAAAATGGCCCGGTTAAGCTGCCGACTCGGGAATTCGTTGAGCAGGCGCTCCAGCTGCCGGCGGGAGGCATCCCAGGTGTCGCGCAGCTCCGGCAAGGCGGGCAGGTTGCCAGCGTCGGTGAGGGTGGCCACGCCGCGCGGCGCCTTCACTTTGAAGCCCGGCAGCCGCAGCAGGAAGCGCACCGCCTGCGCCCGCAGCCGGGTCAGCAGTCCTACGTTTGGCAGGGCCTCTTCGGCTTGCAGCTTTTTTTGGATGTACTGGATGATATTGCCCTCAATAAACAGCAAGTGGTGCACCACCTGTTTGGCCGACCAACTGCCCGGTGCCGGTGCCTTTTCGCTATCCGCCCCCAGCGCCTCAGCCGAGGCCAGCAGGTGCTCGGTGGCGCGTTCCAGCTGTTCAAGTTTGAGGTGCAAACGGTGGTTCATGGCGGTGGGAATTGAGGTTGGTGGGATTGCGGAAAAGGTACGTGAACTTTCGGAATAGGTAGCTCGCGCTAAAGAATTAAACGCAACAGTTCGCTTCGCCGAACCCACTTTGGTGCCAATTGCAATCAAAACAAAAGCCCCGTTGGCCATGCCAACGGGGCTTTTTATAAGTAGCCGAGGACAAGATTAGGCCTTGGCGTAGGTCACTTCCTTCACGGCTTTCACCACGCGGGCCACGTTGGGCAGCGAGGCTTCGATGAGCGTGGGCGCGTAGGGCAGGGGCACGTCGGCGCAGGTGATGCGGATGACGGGCGCATCGAGGAAATCGAAGGCGCGGCGCTGCACGATGTAGCTCAGCTCGCTCGAAATGCTGGCCAGCGGCCAGGCTTCCTCAATCACCACCATGCGGTTGGTTTTCTTCACCGAGGCGATGAGCGTGTCGTAGTCAATCGGACGCACCGAGCGCAGGTCGATTACTTCGGCTTCGATGCCTTCTTTGGCCAGCTCGTCGGCAGCGGCGTAGGCTACCTTCATCATTTTGCCAAAGCTCACCAGCGTCACGTGCTTGCCCTGGCGCACCACGTTGGCTTTGCCAATTTCAAGCAGGTACTCTTCCTCGGGCACTTCGCCCTTGTCGCCGTACATCAGCTCCGACTCCATGAAAATGACGGGGTCGGGGTCGCGGATGGCCGATTTCAGCAGGCCCTTGGCGTCGTAGGGGTTCGAGGGAACCACTACTTTCAGGCCGGGCGTGTTGGCGTACCAGTTTTCAAAGTTCTGCGAGTGCTGGCTGCTGAGCATGCCGGCGTTGCCCGTGGGGCCGCGGAACACGATGGGACACGAGTACTGCCCGCCCGACATCGAGTACAGCTTGGCGGCCGAGTTAATTACCTGGTCAATAGCCACCAGCGAGAAGTTAAAGGTCATGAATTCGATGACCGGAATCAGGCCGTTGGCGGCGGCGCCCACACCGATGCCAGCAAAACCCAGCTCGGCAATCGGGGTGTCAATCACGCGCTCGGGGCCGAACTCGTCGAGCATCCCTTGGCTCACTTTGTAGGCACCGTTGTACTGGGCCACTTCTTCGCCCATGAGGAACACCCGCGGGTCGCGGCGCATTTCCTCGGACAGGGCCTCGCGCAAGGCCTCACGAAATTGAATTTGACGCATGGTTTTCTTTAGGGTAAAGCCGGTTTTCAGCCGTTCGGCAAAGCTACGACAGGCGGCGGCGTTAGGCCAAAGCTAATTGCCGCTTACTTCAACGCCTCCCGAAACACTTTGCCCTGTGCGTAGTCCTGAAACTCCAAGTCTTCGACGGCGCGCTGGGCGTAGCTGCGGTCGAGATTAACGGCTTGCTTGAGCAGTTGGCCCATTTCGGCTTCGTTTTTCTGGCGCGCGGCCACCACGGCCATGCCGTAGACGGGCGCGGCGGCCGTGGGGCGCAAGGCCTGAGCCAGGCGGTACTGCTCCAAGGCCAGGTCGTAACCCTCGCGGCCCACCAGAATCAGGCCCTTGTTGAGGGCATTCTGGTAGGAGGGGCCGGCGTATTGCAGGTTGCGCAGGGCCTCATCGGGCTGGCCTACTTCAATTTCCAGGGCGGCGCGGTCGGAGAAAATCTTGCGCAGCAGCGGGCGCGGACCGCCCAGCTTGATGGCGTAGTCGTAGTTCTGCAGGGCTTCGAGGCGGTCGCCAGCGCGGTGGTAGGCCGTGGCAGCGTGGTAGAAGAATTCAGCCGTGGGGTTGCGGTGGGCGGCAAGGGTGAAATTGACGGCAGCGCGGTGGTAGTAGGCTTTCTGGGTTTTGGCGGTAGGCTCTTTCTCGCCGCGCTGCAGCAGCACCACGCCTAGGTTGTGGAAGGCTTCCCAGCTATTGGGGTTATTAGCGGCGGCCACCTCGTAGATGCGCTGCTTTTCGGCGAGCAGCGGCGTGAGCGTGGCGGAGTAGCGCAGTTCCTCGGGCGTGAGGGCGTCGGCCTCCACCTGCTTTTCTACAATTTTCTTCGAGAGCAAATACACCTCCGAGTCGTAGCGCTTGGGGGCGGTGTAGGTCACGGCCACGGTGCCGAAGCGCAGCACGGGGTAAATGTAATCCTCGATGTAATCGAAATACGAGAGCTTGTGCAGGGCCTTTTCCTTTTGCTCGAAGGTGCCGCGGGTGTCGTTGATGATGGACACCACGGAATCAATCTGGTCGGGCTTGAGGGCCGAAGAAGTGACCTTGCTCAGAAAGGTGTCCCACTTGCGCACGTAGGCCAACGTGTCGTAGTGAATGTTCTCGTTCTTATTGAGATACGAGAAAGTTTTTACCCGCTGCTTGTAGTAATAGAGTAGCATGCGCACGCGCTTGCTGGCCAGGGCGCGGTTGTGGGCGTCGGTCGAGTCGGGCGAGTGGCCGGCGATGATGAGCACCTGCTTGGTGTGCTGGTTGGCGTCGATGAGGTCTTCGAGGGCCTGTACGTTGGTGCCCAGGTAGCCGCGGATAAACCACTTGTCCTCGTCGAAGTAGAAGGGCAGCACGCGGGTGCCGCTCATGGTGTTGTTGGCGTGTTCGGGCAGCAGCGTCAGCGTGGTGTCTTCGCGCGTCACGAGGCGGGCCGGGTCGGCGATGCCGCGGGCCACCAGTATATCGTCGGTGGAGCGCAGCACTTTGCCGTTCTTTTTCAGCTCGCGCACCTGGCCGTGGGCCAGCAGCTCGCCGGGGTTGCGGCCGGGCGTGTTCGGGATGCTGAATTTTTGGGTGGCGACGAGCTGGCCTTTGTGCTCGTCGTCGTACACATAGTTGCCCGACGTGAAGGTGAGCCGGCCCAGCGTGTCCTCGCGCAGGCCATGCTCGTAGCGGTAGCGCAGCAGCAGCTCGTAAGCGACACCCTTGTGCAGGTGGTTGGCTGGTACCCGGGCCGTTACCTCAAACGGCACGGCATCGCCTGAGGCCAGCAGGGGGGTGGGCCGGGCCGCCACGGTACGCCCGGCTTCGGCCTGTTTCAGCACCCGCGGCAGGGCGCAGGCCGATAGTAACAAGGTGGCTGCCAGCAATCCACGGGTCACCGGCTGCAAAAAATAATTCATCAAAATACGCAACGGCGGAAAACGAAAGCCTGCCCTTTCAACGTAAAAGGCGTCCAATTAGTCGGGCCCGGCCCGGCGAAATTACGCGGACTGGCTTGCCCTCGGCTCGCCAACGCCTTATCTTAGCCCAGACAATCTGTATTTCGCTAGCCGCTACCGCCCATGAAACGCTTCACCGACTACCTCGAAACGCAGTCTTTTGGTTTGTGCTCGGCCCTGGCCCAGAAGTGGGGCTTCAGCACGCGCAGCGTGCGGCTCTCGTTCGTGTACGCTTCATTTTTCACGTTCGGCTCGCCCATTGTGCTCTATTTCGCCGGGGCTTTCTGGATGAATGTGCGCCGGGCCATGCGCCAACAGCGCAGCACCGTGTGGGATTTGTAAAGAACCGTAGCCTTCACCTGATTCAGGTTGCTTCATAAGAAAGGGAGCCCCGCCGGGGCTCCCTTTTTCGTTTACACACGTGGCCGGCTCTGCTGAGCTTTATTCGTCTTTTTTGTCTGATTCCGATTTGTCTGGTTCCGACTTGTCCGGCTCGGTTGCCTCCGAGGGAGTTCTGCCGCCTCCTTCGCGGCGCTCCTTCTGCAGCTTGGCTTCCTTGCGGCGTCGTGCCTTGTCATTTTCGGGCTTTTTCTTTTTCACCTTCTTCTTGTCGCGGTGCTTGACGTGCTTGTTGGAGTGCTCCGCTTTTTTGGTGCGGGAGCGGTTGGCGTGGCCCAGGCGATGAAACATCTGCGCGGCCGCGGGGGCCGGCGAGGTCAGAACCAGCAGCAAGCTGGACAAAAGCAAAAGCAGCGATTTTTTCATCGCAAAGCAGGAAAATAGTTTGGTTCTGTGGCAAGTTAAACCCAGAACGTGTACCCCGCAGCGGTGCTTTGGCTTGTTTAACGACGCAGGCGCGAGCCGAAGCACCGCTGCGGGGTGCCCGTTTTGGTTAGCTTCAAGGAGTTCCTAGCGAATGCCCAACTCGGAAAACTTGCGTTTGCCCCGGGCAAAGTAAGCCCACACCAGACTGCCATTATACACGCCCGCCCGCTGGGCTACGCGCAGGTGCGGCCGGGCCGCGCGCCGCCGCTTGCGCCAGTAGCCAAAGCTGCCGTAGAAGCTGAAGTGTGCCCGCAATACCGCCCAGAAATTGCCAAACTCGCCGCTGGCTAAAAACTTCACCCCAGCTACGCCATCGAGCACCAGGCGCTGCCACATGGCCCAGAGCAATTCGCTGGGGGCGGCGTTTTTGTAGAGCAGGGCCAGGCCGTTGCGGAAGTTGAGGAAGGTTTTGCGTGGGTTGGTTTTGGGGAGCGTGCCGCCGCCCACGTGGTGTACGGCGCTGCCGCCGTGGTACCACACCTCGTGCCCGGCATTCTGCAGGCGCCAGCAGAAGTCGATTTCCTCCATGTGGGCAAAAAAGGCGGGCTCCAAACCGCCCAAGTCCTGCCAGGCGTTGCGGCGCACCATGAGGCAGGCGCCGGTGGCCCAGGCCACCGGGCGCGGGTCGTCGTACTGGCCGTGGTCTTTTTCGAGCGTGTCGAACAGGCGGCCGCGGCAGAAAGGGTAGGCCAGACGGTCGAGGTAGCCCCCGCCGGCGCCGGCGTACTCAAAATACGTGGGGTCGGCGGCGGCCAGGATTTTGGGTTGCACGGCGGCCACCCGCGGCTGGGCTTCGAGCAGGGCGCGCAACGGGCGCAGCCAGCCCAGCGTTACCTCCACGTCGGAATTGAGCAGCACAAAAAAGTCGCTGTCGACTTGCGCCAGCGCCTGGTTGTAGCCCTCGCAGAAGCCGAAGTTGCGCTCCAGCAGCATCATTTCCACTTGCGGAAAGTCGCGCGAGAGCACCTCGGCCGAGTCGTCGGTCGAGGCGTTGTCGGCCACGATGATGCGGGCGCCGTCGGCGTGAGTGATGACGCCGGGCAGGAAGCGGCTCAGAAAAGCAGCGCCGTTCCAGTTCAGGATGACGATGGCCACGTCGGCGCACACGCCGACATTGGCCGCACTAGGCGCCAAAGCCACTCAGGTCGAGGCCGGGCACGTTGGGCATCAGGCCGCTGGTTTTGCGCTTCATTTCCTGGGCGGCCAGCTCGGTGGCTTCGTCGAGGGCCTTGTTCACAGCGGCCACCACGAGGTCGGCCAGCATGTCGCGGTCTTGCGGCGTGAGCAGGGTGTCGTCGATTTCTAGCTTGAGGATTTTGCGGTGGCCGTTGGCCGTGGCGCGCACCAGGCCGCCACCGGCCTCGCCGGTGGCGGTAATGTGTTGAATTTCCTGCTGGGCCTGCTGCATTTTGTCTTGCAGCTCTTTCACTTTGCCCATCATGCCGGTAATGTCGAATGCCATGGTTTCAGTTATCAGTTATCAATGAGCAATGAACAGCGGGGCAGCCAGAAACAGTGCCACCCGGCGCATTGCCTACCCAAGACGCCCAAACGGGCGTTAAGGTTTGTTGCCGCGCCGAAGCCGGCCCGCGCTTTATTTC
Organism: Hymenobacter properus; assembly: GCF_015694735.1. GTDB lineage: Bacteria > Bacteroidota > Bacteroidia > Cytophagales > Hymenobacteraceae > Hymenobacter > Hymenobacter properus. Next base: position 101,476 of record NZ_JADQDP010000005.1, read on the forward strand.
AGAATGTTGACCGTGCCCGTGGCCGTGAAGGGGCTGCCGTCCTCGTTGTTCTGGCTGAAGCGCCACACGTAGGAGCCCATGGCGGGGGCGTGGCCCCGAATGGTGCCGTCCCACACATCGGCCCGCTTGGTGCCCCGGAAAACCTCCTGCCCGTTGCGGTCCACCACCACAAAGTTATAGTTGTTCAGGTACTTGCCTTTCACTTCCAGCACGTCGTTCAGCCCGTCGCCGTTGGGCGTGAAAGCCGTGGGAATGGTGAGAAACAGCTGCCGCGTAACGGTGGCAATGTTAGAATAGCTATACATGCCCGCCGGCAGCCCCGCGCCACTGATTTGGAGGCGGTAGCGCAACGCTTGCCGGTCGGTGGGCGGCGTCAGGTCGGTGTAAGTATTGCCCGTGACGGTCACGCTGCCGGGCAGCACATTGTTGTCGGAGTCCAGGCGCAGGAGCACGTAGGTGGCCGGTTGGCTGGGGTCGGGGCCGGTGAAGGGCGTCCAGGACAGCACGGCGGTGCTGCCATCGGCATCGGCCGGACTGGCGCTGAGCAGGGCCGGGCAGGTGGTGGCGCTTTCAGGCGATGGGTTTTCGCATACATCGGTCTGGCGCAGCGAGTAGCAAGGTGGCGCGGCGCGTAGGTCGGCCAGAGCGGTAGAGTCGCGTGCGGGGCGCGCAGTGGTGGTGGTGGCCAGGTCGGTCGGTGTGCCCCCGCCGCTGGCCTTGCGGTAGTACAGCGTGCTGCCGGCGGGCAGCGTGGAGGGAGTGAGCAATGGCGTCAGCTCCACTACGTTGCGCACGTTGAAGCTGGCCAGCAGTTTGGGCTGGGGCGGCGGTAGGTTGGACTGCGTGAGGATGTTGATTTCGTTGGAAACCGACTTGCCGCCGCGCGGGTAGGTGGCCGTCACCCGGTAGCGGTAACGGGTCTTACAGGTTCCGGTAGCATCTTCCAGGCCGCCGGGAATGACGGTGAAGGCAGTGAAGGGAATGTCATCGCGCGTCACGGTATAGGTCGTGCCGGGCGCGCCGCCGTCGCTGAAAAGCAGTTGGTTGCGGTTCTGAGTTGAATTGCCGCTTAGGCTGATGGGGTAAAGCTGCTCAGAGGCGTCCGTTGGCCCGTTGCATGGGTCGGTGCGCAGCAGGCGGTAGCCGCTGTTCGTAACAGTAGCCAGCGCGAAGCTGGTGCTGCCGGCCGGCACGCTGGCCACCGTGGCGTAGCCGCCGGGCGCGCTGGCATCGGTACGTTGTAGAGTATAAGTATAGCCAGCTGGCAGCTGGCCCACAGCCAGCGTGGCCGCGCCGCTGGGCAGGGGCGCTTGCAGCGTGAACGAAGAGAGAAGCGGAGTTTGCGGAGCCGCCAGCGCCGGTACGGTCTGCGTCGAGGGCTGGCTTTCGCACAAGTTGGGGGCGGTGTAAAATCCCCGAACCGTTATGGACGTGGCTCCGTTCAAGGGAATGCTATTTGCCTTCGGCTGGCCGGCTGCAATGGTCAGGACCGCGCCGGTGCCGGCCTGGACGGTGTAGCTGTCGTAAGTAGCGTCGGTGATGGTAACCAGTGCATTGCTGCCGGGGCATGGCGCCACAGTGAAAGTGGGCGGTGCGTTGTCGTAGACGCGGAAGGTGCGGGTGTAGTAAGTTGAGCCGCGCGGTGGCGTCAATGTGTTATCGGCCGCGGCTAGCTCCGAAACAGTGATTATGCCGATATCAGCCCGTGTGGGCGTGTACACAAAAGGTGCATTCGGCGCGGAGGCCGGGGTGCAGGCCGGAAAGTCGGCGGCCGCTCCGACGCCGGGCTTCACGCCGTAGTAGAGGAAATTGTTGGGAATGTTGCGGCCAACAGTCTGGTCGAATCTGACGGCCCGACCCACGCATAAAGAAGTGACCCGCCTGCTGGACAGGATGTCAACCGCGTAGAAAGTACTGTCGGGCTGCGGTGTGCTGACGCAACGGGATGGCGGGGGGGATTGGGCGTGCGTTGTTGTCAGGTTCAATCCCAAAGCCAGAAACAAGCAAAAGCGGTAAACCCAATTCATAAGCTACATTCAAATCGCAGGAAAAGCACAACAGGCCCGTAACGCACAAAATTCAGGCCGCACAGGTTGGAGCAATACAATTGCCCTCCTTGACGAACCCACCTACCTATTTATTGCCAATCAAACGTGCGTACAAATGCGGCAGCTTTGTGCAGGTCGGGGTAAAGCACTCGGTCGCGCACCACAAACTTAACTTCTTCACCAAAGGCCTGCACCACGCGCTCTAACGCCGCCGAAGTACGGCCGGGCCGGCGGAAAGCCAGCGCCTGCACCGCCGTGAGCAGCTCAATGCCGAGCACCTGCTCCACATTGTCGAGCACGCGGCGGCTTTTGGTGGCGGCGTTGGCGCCCATGCTCACGTGGTCTTCCTGGCCGTTGCTGCTCACAATGCTGTCGACCGACGCGGGGGTGCATAACTGCTTATTCTGGCTCACGATGCCAGCGGCGGTGTACTGCGGAATCATCAGGCCCGAGTTCAGGCCAGGCTCGGCCACCAGGTAGGTGGGCAGGCCGCGCTGGCCCGAAATGAGCTGGTAGGTGCGGCGCTCCGAGATGCTGCCCAGTTCGGCCACAGCCACGGCCAGGTGGTCGAGGGCCAGGGCCAGGGGCTGGCCGTGGAAGTTGCCACCGCTCAGAATCAGGTCTTCGTCGGGGAAGATATTGGGGTTGTCGGTCACGGAGTTGCACTCGGTTTCGACTACCTGGGCCACGTAGGCCAGGGCATCGCGCGAGGCACCGTGCACCTGCGGCTGGCAGCGGAAAGAGTAGGGGTCCTGCACGGCGTGGCGCGGCTGGGTTTGCAGCTCTGAGCCTGCCAGCAGCTCGCGCAGGCGCCGGGCCACCGTCACCTGCCCGGCGTGCGGCCGAATGCGGTGCAGGTTCTCGTTGAACGGGTCGTCGCACCCCCCGAAGGCTTCTGTTGAGAGGGCCCCAATTACGTCAGCCGCGTTGGCCAGGCGCTGGGCGCGCAGCACGCCGTCCACGGCGTAGGCCAGCATGAACTGGGTGCCGTTGAGCAGGGCCAGGCCTTCTTTGGCTTGCAGGGCAATGGGCTGCCAGCTAAACAAGCTCATGGCATCGGCCGCCGCCAGTCGGTACCCTTGGTAGTTCACCTCACCCAGGCCCAGCAGCGGAAGGCACAAGTGTGCAAGCGGGGCCAGGTCGCCGGAAGCGCCCAGGCTGCCCTGCTCGTACACCACGGGGAGCAGCTCGCGGTTGTACATGGCCACCAGGCGCTCCACAGAGGCTACCTGCACGCCGCTGTGGCCGTAGCTCAGGCTCTGGGCTTTTAAGAAAAGCATGAGGCGCACCAGGTGCGGCGGCACTTCGGCCCCGGTTCCGCAAGCGTGCGACATCATCAGATTTACCTGCAGCTGGGCACGCTCCTCGGGCGCGATGCCCACGTTGTACAAGGAGCCAAAGCCGGTGTTGATGCCGTAAATCGGCTTATCGTCGTGGGCCAGGCGCTGGTGCAGGTACTCGTGGCAGGCCGCAATCTGGGCTTTGGCGTCGTCGCCGAGCTGCACGGTGCGGCCGTCGGCCAGCACGGCGCCCAGCGCGGCCAGGGTGAGGGGCTGCGCGGGCGAAATGGTATGGGTGGGCATTAAAAGAGGAGTGAGGGGCGGTTGGGGGTGGCTGCAAAAATAGGGGCATTTCGGTACCCCGGCTGCCCGGTCAACTCCGGAGTTTGCAGAGCTGAGGATGCGCGCACTCCCCGGCTGTGCCAAGCTTGCCACGCTCCAGCTCGGCTAGCAGCTGAGCCACCCTGTCGTTTGGCCGTCGTTTGCGGTTGTATGTCGACACTCGCGGGTAGCCGGGCTACAATTCAAGCACTGCCTCATCAAATCTGACAATTTTGGATTGTACCGAACGAATTATTACTGCCTCCAAACGAGGCGTTAGCCATTCTCATCACAGCCCAAATCGCCATGAAAGACGCATTACAAACGCTTCGCTCGTACCCCATTGGCCACGTGTTGCGGCGGCTGCCCCTGGCCCTCCTGCCCGCCCTGGCTGCCTGCTCCAGCTCCGATACGACTGAGCCGGCCGACCCTTCGCCCGCTACGGCCACGTACCGCGCCGGGGTTGCAGTTTCGTGGCTGAACCTGGAGATGAAACTGGCTCGCACCACCCCCGTGAACACGACCAATGCCTTAGGACGGCCGTTTGCCTACGCCGGTGTGGCGGGCTACGAAGCGGTGATGCCCGGCATGGCCGGCTACCGCTCTCTGGCCGGGCAGCTGAACGGGCTCAGTGCCCTGCCCTCGCCCGATAAAACCAAGCAGTACAGCTGGCCGCTGAGTGCCAACGCGGCCCTGGCTGCCATCAGCCGGGCCATGTTTGCCACGACCTCGGCGGCCAACTTGGCAACGGTAGACTCGCTGGAAAACGCCAACCGAACGGCCCTGCAAGCCGGACTCGACGCCGACGCCGTAGCGCGCTCCATCGACTTTGGGAAGAAAGTGGCCGGGGCCGTATTTGATTGGTCGAAATCGGATGGCTACGACAACCCGGCCACCTACACGGCGCCCACCGGCACGGGCGCGTGGGTGCCCACGCCGCCGGCGTTTGGCGCCCCTGCCTTTCCGTTCTGGGGCAGCAACCGCCCGCTGGTGGCCGGCAGCGGCGCCAACGCCGACCCCGGTCCGCCCGTGGCCTTCTCGCAAGCCGACGGCTCGCCCTTCGACCTCATGGCAAAAGAGGTGATGAACCAAGCCACTTCCCGCACCACCGACCAAACCGCCATTGCGCTGTTTTGGAACGACGCGCCGAATGGCCGCAGCTTCACACCCCATGGCCACTGGATTTCCATCCTGGCGCAGGTGCTGACCCGCGAAAATTCTACCCTCGACAAAGCGGCGCTGGCCTTTGCCAAGCTGGGCATCGCCATGAACGACGCCACCATTAGCTGCTTCAAAACCAAGTACACCTACAACCTGATGCGGCCGGTGTCCTACATTCGGCAGCTGCCGGGCCAGGCCAGCTGGAGCCCGCTCATTACGACGCCCGGCCACCCCGAGTACAGCGCGGGCCACGCCACAGTGTCCAGCGCTGCCGCGGAGGCGCTGACTGAGGTTTTCGGCTCTCCTTACGCCTTCACCGACCAAAACCAAGCGCAGTTTGGCCTGGGCACCCGCTCCTATGCTTCGTTTGAAGATGCTGCCGCCGAAGCTGGCCTTTCCCGGCTTTATGGCGGCATTCACTACCGGCCTTCTATCGAAAAAGGACTGGTGCAGGGCAAGCGAGTGGCGCAGAATATTAACGCCAAGCTGGGGTTTAAATAGGTCGGTTTCAATTTCAGTTGAACGGTCATGCTGAGCGAAGCCGAAGCATCTTTACCGCGCCCCTAAATCTAATTAGCGACGCGGGAGAGATGCTTCGGCTTCGCTCAGCATGACGTTTTGCTTTTTAATCGTCAGCCCAGCACTTCTTCCACCCGCTGGTGAAACAGGCGGCCAATCGGGAGTTCCTGGTTGGCCACTTCGATGTGGCGGGAGCTGTAAGTCCGAATTTTATCCAGGGCCACTATAAAGGAGCGGTGAATGCGCATAAAGTTGCTTTCGGAGAGCTTTTCCTCCATGCCGCTGATGGTCTGCTTCACCACCAGCGCCGGCCCCGCCACCAGATGAATCTTGATGTAATCCTTTAGGCCTTCGATGTAGAGAATGTCGCGCAGCACCACCTTCACCATCTTGCGGTCGATGCGGAAATAGAGGAAGGCTTCCGAAATGGCGGGGGCGGGGGGCGCCGGCAGGGCGGGGGCGTCGCCCGGGCTGGCTTTGGCCACGGCTTTAAGAAACCGCTCCAACGACACGGGCTTGAGCAGGTAATCCACGGCGTCGAGCTCGAAGCCCTCGTAGGCATACTCGCGGTAGGCGGTAGTGAAAATAACCTGGGGCGGGTGGCGCAGGCTGCGCAGAAAGTCGGTGCCCAACATTTTGGGCATCTTGATGTCGAGAAACAGCAGGTCGACGGGGTGCTGCTGCAGCAAGCCAAAGGCCTCAAGGGCGTTGCCGCAGGTGCCCACCAGCTCCAGGTGCGCCACTTCGCGCACGTAGGTTTCCAGCACTTCCAGGGCGGGCGGTTCGTCGTCGACCAATAAACAGCGAGTTTTCATATTGCCGTGGCGTAAGTAGGCGTTGAGGGCACCGGCTGGTCCATTGGCCTGGCAGCAGCCAGGGGCGCAGCTCGTAAATTCAGCATCACCAGAAAGGTGTCGGGCTCCGATACTATTTTCAGCTCGTGGCGGGTGGGGTAGAGGCGCGCCAGCCGGGCGCGGAGGGTGCGCAGGCCAAGGCCTTCGCCGCCCCACTCGGCCCCGTGGGCCTGGCTGTTAATAACCTTGATGGTGATTTGATGCGGCTTGGCCACCAGGTCGAAGCTTATCCAGGGGCATTCCAGCGCCGGGCCGGTGCCGTGCCGAAACGCGTTTTCGACGAGCGGCAGCAGCACCAGCGGCGCAATGTCATGCGCTGTCTCGTCGCCGCTGAAACTCAGCGACACGTCGACACCGGTACCGAGGCGCAGCTGCTCCAGGGCCACGTAGTGCCGCAGCATGGCCACTTCGTCGGCCAGAGGCACGGCGTCGAGCTGGCTGTCGTAGAGCATGTAGCGCAACAGGGCCGAGAGCTGCAGCACCGCCGCGGGCGACGAGGCGGCCTTATTTAGGGTCAGCTCGTACAGGGTGTGCAGGGTGCGGTATAAAAACTGCGGTTGCAATTGGGCCTTGAGCAGCTGCAGCTCGGTTTGGAGGCGCTGCTGCTGCAGCTGGGTGCTCAGCTGCCGCTGCTCGTACCAATGGTTGACGCCTTTGATGAAGGCCACGATGCCACCGGTGGCCACCAGGGCGAAGAAGCCAAACGTAAGGCCTCCTGTCACTTCCTGCCAGCGAAAAGGAGGGGCTGGTGGCATGCCCAACAATTGGGGCTGTATCACATGGTGGTAGAAAGCATACTGCAGGCCGGCCAGGCCCGCGGCCGCCACCAGCCACACCGCCAGCAGCCCCAGAAACAGAGCCACCTGCCCGCGCAGGAGCCGGGGCATCATGAAATAAAGCAGCGGATAGATGCAAACCAGCGAAATGGGCACCTGAATGAACAGGTACTCCCGCCAGTAGATATTGCGGCCGTTGGCAAAGTGCTCCGGCAGCTGAATCAGCAGCATGAAGCCCCACAGGCCAAACCAGAACAGGCCGTGCCGCGCCACCCGCCAGGCCAACGCGCGGTTCATACGTGCAACGGCTGGGCCAGTGAAACGGAACGGCGCGCCCGCACGTGCCGCGCGGTGCGGCGGGCCAAGGGCGAAAGGCGGCGGGCGGCGGGTTGCAAGGGCAGGGCCACCTCTACGCAGAACGTATGCTCGCCGGCTTCCACGGTCAGCCGGTGCCGCTGCGGGTAGAGCAGCGCCAGCCGCTGCCGCACGTTGTGCAGCCCAATGCCGGCCCGGGAGTCCGCCGGCTCGGCGTTTTTAGTGTTGGTGATGCGGCACGTAAACCAGCCGGCGGCGGCGGCCAGCCGAATGTGAATGCGGCAGTGGCCCACCTGCTCGGCCGAGCCGTGCTTAAACGCGTTTTCAACCAGCGGCAGCAGCAGCAGCGGCGCAATACGACCCGAGGCCGGCAGCTCGCCCACTTCCAGCCCCAGTTGCAAGCGGGGTCCGTAGCGCAGCTGCTCCAGGGCCAGGTAGTTACGCAGCAGGTTCAGCTCGGCGCGCAAACTCACCAGCGGGGTGTGGCTCTGCTCCACCACGAAGCGGAGCAGGCCCGCGAGGCGCCGCACCACGTCGGGCGCTTCGTCGGACTGGCGCAGCGTGAGGGCGTACAGGTTGTTGAGGGTATTGAACAGAAAGTGCGGGTGAATCTGGGCCTTTAGCAGCTGCAGCTCGGCCTGGAAGTTCTCGCGCATGAGCTGCGAGTTGGCCAAGCGCTGCTGCTGCCACTGCCGGTACACTCGCAAGCTGGCCGCGATGGCCGCCGTGAACAGCGGGGGTAGAATGCAACACACTGTGAAAGCGTTGTGCAGCTCTTGATATTCGGAGCTAACGCCGCGATTCCAGGGCACCACCACAAAGTAGCGGAAGGCATAGTGCACCACGCAGCTTGCCACGGCCCAGGCCGCCAGTCTGGCCACAAATCGGTTCCGGCCCTGGTCTTGCCACAGCGCAGGCAGCACGCCATACAGCAAGGCGTAAGTGAGCAGCGCGAAGTAAGCCTGGTGCAGCACGGTGTTCACCAGTCCCACGCGCCATTCTGGGGTGATGTGCAGGCCGTAGAGGTACAGCCACAGCATGAAGGAGCCGCTGGCCAGCCAGAACAGGCCATGCCGCAGCCACCACCGTTCGTCGATGAGCTGCAGGGCACGCGCCAGCCGGGGAGGGATTGCCTGAGTCATGATGCGAGAAAGAGTTAATAAGAATATAAATGTAACCATTCTTGAGTGGCTGTCAAGTAGCAAATTGGCTTTGTAGACCAACTACTTGGCTTCATCGACCAACGACCAACCCGTAGTTGGTCGACGGCCCAGCGCTGTGTTTCCGCGGCCCGCTGCCGCCGGGCGAATAGGCCAGCAATGGGTTTCCAGCTACTGCACCTTTGGCTTAGTCGACGGCCGGTTGCACTGGTCGCGGCTTGGTTCAGCCATTCTCATCATCCGCCCTTTGTTCCCATAAGCCATGAAAGCCCCCCTTCTTTTCCGCCTCAGCCCGCTGCTGCTTGTCTTTGCATCGACGCTGGTCCAGGCCCAAACGCCCACCCCCTCCACCGCCCCCGCCGGCTACTGGAACGTCGAAACCAACCGCCTTACCCACGACTACACCACTGTGCGCTTCTACAACTCGCAGGACCAGCTGGTGTACGAAGAGCGCATCGACAACCTATGCCTGAACCTAACCAGCAACCGCCCCGTTTGCCGCCGCACCATGGCCCAGCTCAACCAATCCCTGGCGCAGGTGCTCAGCAACCCCGCTGCCGCGGCTCAAAACCCGACCCTCTTGGCCCAGCAGTTCAGCGCCGACCGCCGCGTGCAGCGCGTGTACGCCTCCCGTTGAAGTAGTGCAAGCAAGGCCCCTATCCGGTGAGGCGGCACAGTTATCCGCCTCTGCCTTCTTTAAAACACGAAAGCTCCTGCCGCACGGCAGGAGCTTTCGTGTTTCTTACACCTACTCACACACTTTACTATTCCACCGTCAGGGCCGCCACCACTTTGCCTACGGGCAGCACGCGCTCCACGCCGGTTTGCATGATTTTGACTTTCACCACGCCGGCCGCTGCTTCCTCGGGGCCCATGATGATGACCAGCGGAATGCCCTTGGCATCGGCGTACTTAAACTGCTTTTGCAGCTTGCTGGCGTCGGGGTACAGCTCGCTGGGGATGCCGGCGGCGCGCAGCTCGGCCAGCAACGGCAGGGCGGCCCGGCCGCTGGCCACGTCGAAGTGGGTGATGAGGCAGCGGGTAGGCGTCTCGCCCGTCACCGTGAAGAGGTCCAGGGCCTCTAAGCAGTCGTACAGCCGGTCGACGCCAAACGAGAAGCCTACGCCCGATACACCGGGTAGCCCGAACGAGCCCGTGAGGTTGTCGTAGCGGCCGCCGCCGCTCACGCTGCCCATCTGCACGTTGTTGATTTTGACTTCGAAAATGCAGCCCGTGTAGTAGGAGAGGCCCCGCGCCAGCGTGGGGTCAAACTCCAGCCGGTCGAACTGCCGAAAACCGGAGGCCACTAGCAGGTCGCGTACCTCGGCCAGCTCGGTGAGGCCGCGGTAGTTGGCCAGCGGCTCGGGCGAGTCGGCCTCCACATCGGGGGCGGTGGGGCGCACGCCGTCGGGCTCCACGCCAGCCGTCACGAAGCCGGCCAGCAGGCGCTGCAGCTTCTCCTCGTAGGTACCTTCCACTGTCAGCAGCTCAAACAGCGTCTCGATAGTCGGCGCCGAGAAGCCGCGTTCCAGCAGCTCCTTACTCACACCGTCGCGGCCGATTTTATCGAGCTTATCAATGGCCACGAACAGGTCCGTTTCGCGGCCCTCGCCGCCCAGCGCCTGGTAGATGTTGCGCAGCACCCCGCGGTGGTTGATTTTGATGGTGAAGTCGTGCAGGCCGAGGCCGCCGAGCACCTGGGCCATCATCAGCACAATTTCGGCTTCGCAGAGCAGCGAGTCGGTGCCCACCACGTCGGCGTCGCACTGATAAAACTCGCGGTAGCGGCCGCGCTGCGGGCGGTCGGCGCGCCACACGGGCTGCATCTGGTAGCGCTTGAAGGGGAAAGTGAGGGTGCCGCGGTTCATGGCCACGTAGCGGGCAAAGGGCACGGTGAGGTCGTAGCGCAGGCCTTTTTCGGCCACTTTGGGCAGCAGGGCTTTCGAGCCGGTGGCCAGGTCGTCAGCCGTCACGTCCTTGGCAAAATCGCCGGAGTTCAGCACTTTGAACAAAAGCTGGTCGCCCTCGTCGCCGTACTTGCCGGTGAGCACCGACAGGTTTTCCAGCGTCGGGGTTTCGAGCGGCGCGTAGCCAAACGACTCAAACGTGCGGCGGATGACGTTGAAAATGTGCTGGCGGCGCGCCACCTGCGCGGGGCCAAAATCGCGGGTGCCCTTGGGAATACTCGGTTTTTGCATAACGGGGCAAAGGTAGGCAGGGCTGAGAACGAAAACGCCGCTTCCCTCGGTGGAGGAAAGCGGCGCTTGCTTCAAATGCAACTGCGGCTATTTCCGCCGAGAGCGCCGGCTATTCCTTCACAAACTCGGTTTCGACGCCGCCCTGTTTCAGCATAAAGCTGGGCTTGTTTGCATCGAATACGACCACGATGCCAGCCCGGTCAAATTTGTATACGTCTTTGCGCAAGGCCTCCATGGTAAGCACTGACTGGCCGGTGCCCTGTGATTTGAGCGTATTGCCGTCGCGTGTCATGGTGATTTTCAATGGCACCTTTGGGTTGGCGTAGGTGCCAACGTAGCGGTCAAGGTCAGCGGCGGCCGGCACGTAGGTGGAAGCCTCAAAATGGGGCAGGGCATAGGGCTGCCCGAAGTAGCTCCACCGCGCGGCCCGCGCTACCTCGCTCACGGGGTAGCTCTGGGCATTGGCAGTGATGGCCAGCGTGAGCTTCTCGGCGGGGAAATAGAACATGTCGGAGCGAAATTCATCGATGGCGCCGCCGTGTCCGTAGCTCACCCGGTCGCCCAGCGTCCTTTTAAGCAAGCCGCGCCCGTAACCGTCGCGCACGGTTTTCATGGCTTCCAGGCTGGCGGCCGACACCAGTTGGCCGCCAAAGAGTGCTTCGAGGAAATGATTTAGGTCGGTGGGCGTGGAAACCACGCTGCCCGCGCCGCCGGGAATGCTCATGTCGGTTTCGGGCGCCAACTTCCAGACGCCGTCGCTGGCTTCATACGGCAGGGCTTCCTGCTTGCGGGGGGTGATTTTGCCGCCGTAGTAGGTGTTTTTCAGCCCAATCTTATTTACCACGCGCTTTTCCAGGGCTTTCGCGTAAGGCATTTTGGTAAGGTCCTCCACGATATAGCCGAGCAAAACAAAATTGGTGTTGCTGTAAGCGGCTTTGGTGCCGGGCTCAAAGTCAGGCTTCATGTCTGCCATTCGGGCCAGCATCTGGGCCCGAGTTTGCGGCTGGGTCATGTAGCCTTTGTACGCAGCGTCGTTGGTGAAATTGTGCAAGCCGCTGTGATGGCTGAGCAAGTGGTCGATGGTGATGGTTTGGGCGTTGGGCAACTGCGGAAAAAAGGTCGCCAGTGGGGTTTCCAGCGTAAGCTTTTTCTCCTCAATCAGCTGGAAAATCATCGTAGCCGTGAACACCTTGCTGATGGAACCCACCCGGTAGCGCGTGGTAGCGGCGGCCGGGATGGTGGTGGCTCCATCGGTTTGCGTGTAGCCAAAGGCTCGGCTGTACAGTTCCTTGCCATCGTGGGAAACGGCCAGGCTCCCCATCATCTTTTTATTAGCAACCAGCGAATTAAGCAGGCTATCGACTTGCGCAGGCTTGAACTCCTGGGCCCAGGTTGAGAAGCTGCCCAAGCAAAACAGTGCCGCGGAATAGAGAGTAAAGTGTTTGGGCATATAAAAAAAGATGAATGTTGAAATTTTTTGAAATATATGTAAATAATATGGATAAAAGCACAAAACCCCGCCGCCGGACTTAACCGACGACGGGGCTTTCTGGCGGAAAGAAAGGCGCAAGGCTACTCTTTCTTAAACTCCAGCTCTGCGCCACCCTGCTTCATCTTGAAGGTGGGCTGGTCGGGCGAAAACTCCACGCGGAGCTGGGCCGGGTCGAACTTGAACACGCCCGGGCTCACGGCTTCGAGGGTGAAGGCGGGCTGGCCGGTGGCCTGGGCCTTGAGGGCGTTGCCCTCGTGGGTGAAGGTGATTTTGAGCGGAATTTGGGCGCTGGCATAGGTGCCGGCGTAGCGGTCGAGGTCGGCCGCGGCGGGGGTGAAGCCGGTGGAGATGAACTCAGGCTTCAGGGCCACGCGGGTGTCGCGCTGGGCCAGGGCCCAGGCCGTGTGGAAGACGAGCTGGTCGCGCCGGGCCATGGCCGGGAAATCGATGAGGTCGATGTCGTCGGTGGCCTTGTGGTACTGCGGGTGCAGGCCGCTGGTGTAGAAGATAATCGGGACGTTGTGCTTGGCGAAGTTGTAGTGGTCGGAGCGATAGTAAATCTGCTCGGGGTCGGCCGGGTCGTTGTATTTGTAATCGAGGGCCACGGGGTTGTACTGCTGGTTGGTGGCCTCACTCAGGGTGTTGAGCTCACTGCTGAGGCGGTCGGCACCCACCAAATACACGTAGTCGCCCTTGCCCATGTGCAGGCTATCCACGCGGCCCACCATGTCGATGTTGAGGTCGGTCACCGTCTTTTCGAGCGGGAACACAGGGTGGTCGGTGTAGTATTGCGAGCCCAGCAGCCCCTCTTCCTCGCCGGTATTGGCCAGGAACAGGATGCTGCGGCGCGGGCCGTGGCCGTCCTTTTTGGCCTGCGAAAAAGTGCGGGCCATGGCCAGCACGCTCACCGTGCCCGAGCCATCATCGTCGGCCCCGTTGAACACCACACCGTCCTTCACGCCGAGGTGGTCGTAATGGGCCGACACCACGAGAACTTCGTCCTTTTTGTCTGTGCCCTCGAGGTAGCCCAGCACGTTTTCGGTGGTGAAGGGCTCGGAGTTCAGCTTGGCCTGGACCGTGGCTGCGGCGGGCTTGAAGGGCGAGGCTACCGGCTTGCCGGCTTTGCCCACGCTCTGGCGGTATTTGTCGAGGCCGGCCGGGGTGGTGCCCAGCAGCTTGGCGCCCATCTCGGGCGACACCACGAAGATGTTGAACTGAAACTCCTTGTTTTTGGCGTCGTCAAACTCCAGCTCCTCGTGGCCCATCACCTGGTCGTAGGACTTTGGTGCAGCTGCATAAGCTGCGGCCGTCGGCATTACGATGATGAGGGAACGTGCGCCCAGCCCGAAAATGGACCGCCGTGCTCCCAACCCCGCCAGCGAAGACGGCGCAAACTGGCTGGGCTTGCCGTCGGGACCAATCAAGGACTTGCCTTGGGCATTCAGGGGCTCGCCGGCCAGCATAATCAGGTCCTTGCCCTTGTAGTCGGCAGCCGTCGCAAAATCGGAATACTTATCGTCCTTAATACCGTAGCCCACAAACACCGGATGCAGCGGCGCGGGCGTAGCAAATGCCTTCGTCAGGGCCGCGTAGAAGTCGCGCTTGCCCTCGAAGGTCTGGCCGCCCACCTTCACGGTGCTGGCGGGTAGGTCGAGGGTGGTGCGCTTCATAGTGAAGTGCTGCAGATAGGGGTTGTCGGAACCCGTCACGGGGCCGGTCAGGCCATCGGCCGCAAAGGCCTTGGCGATATAGTCGGCGGCCATTTTCTGGCCTTTCTTGCCGGTTTCGCGGCCCTCGTAGGCATCCGAGGCCAGCACGTCGAGGTCGGCCTTGAGGCCGGCGGGCGTGATGGTGTTGGCGTAGGTGACCGACCAATCGGTGGGTGCGGCGGCCGGCGCCGGGGCAGCGGTGGTTTCGGGGTTGCGCCCGGGCTTGGTCTTGATTTTCACCTTGCCCGATTGGGCCGAAGCGGTACCTGCGGCCAGTAGAAGCGCAACCGCCAGGGGGAGTTGTTTTGACATAGAATTCGGAAAGAATGGAAAAAAGGTGTGCAGAAAAGATGGAAGAAACAGGTGAATTTTGAGTTCAGCGGCGAAGCTACGCTTTCGGCTTCACTCAGGCCGGGGGCTGAAATTCGACGGATGATTCGCGGCACGGCTGCTGGCATTACAAGCATTCGGGCAGTCCTTATTTAGAACACCCGTTTCAGGCCCACCCGTAAAATGGCTTTTATGCTTCACTGCCTCTGCAGGACGTTCCGAGGTCATTTTGATAAAGCACAAACCCCGCCGCCGGACCGGGCCGACGACGGGGTTGCATTGCAGAAAAAAGGAGAGAAAAGTGGGGGTGGTATTCTATGTTCGTCAGCCGAGCGCGGCCGAGGCATCTCGCGTGCGGCAGTATTCAAGTCCGATAAACGAAGCGAGCGAGATGCCTCGGCTCCGCTCGGCATGACGGGCTTTGGAGGCTACTCAGCCACCGAAGCCGCCACCGCCCTGAGGCGCGGCCTCGATGCGGCCCGGCTTGGCCTTGCTGGCGCCGATGTACCAGGTGAAGCCCAGCCAGCCCACGCGGGTTTCGTCTTTGGCGTAGCGGGTGCTGGTGAGGTCGGCAGTGGCAATTTCGGTGCGGTAGGCGTTCATGTTGAAGAGGTCCGACACACGCAGGGTGAGGGCGGCGCGGTCCGAGAACAGGCGCTGGCGCAGGGCCAGGTCCACCTGGCCCCAGGCCAGCTGCCGGCCCTGGGCGGTGAGCGAGGCCGAGCGCACGTTGCCGCTCAGCTGCAGGTCGAGGGTGGGGCGGATGGTGAAGTTGTTGGTGAGGCGGGCGGTGCCCACCAGGGCCGTGCGGTTGTTGGCGATGCCGTTGCCGGCAATCTGGGCGCGGTAGAGGCTGGTGCTGGCGTTCAGGCGCCACCACTTGGCCAGGGGCTGGTTGAGGCTCAGCTCGGCGCCGAGGTTGGTGGTGGTGCCGAGGTTGCCGTAGGTTTCACCCATCACCAGGCCCGAGTTGCCGGCTAAGCGGGTGGCCGTGGTGTCCACGAAGCGCAGGCGCTGGATGCTGTTGGTGGTGATGCGGGCAAACACGGTGCTCGTGATGGTGGCCTGGCCCACGGTCAGTTGGTGGCCCAGCTCAATGTTGTTGCTGAACTCGGCCTGCAGGCGCGGGTTGCCGAGCCGGTAGCTGCGCGGGTCCTGGTAAATGGCCAGCGGGAGCTGCTGCATGAAGTTGGGGCGATTGAGGCGGCGGGCGTAGCTCAGCTGCAGGCGGTTCTGGCCGGGCTCCTTGCCAAAGTCGCGGCTGATGAGGGCCGAAGGGAAGAAGCTGAGGTAGTCCTGCTGCAGGCTGCCGCGCTGGGCAATGCCCACGCCACCTGCAATGCTGCCGCTCAGGTAGGTGTATTCGGTGCGCAGGCCGGCCTGGGCGTTCCACTTGTTGCCGAGGCTGTGTTGCGCCGTCACGTAGGCAGCCGGCACCAGCTGGTCGGAGGCGTAGGTGAGCGAACGGGCGGGGTCGTTCTCGAAGTCGTTGGGGCGGTTTTCGTTGGCTGCGAAGCCAAAGCTGTTGCTGCCGCGGTTGCCCTGGTGTTCGATTTTGGCACCCATTTCGAGGCGGCCCTTGCCGTCGGCCAGCGGGCGGGTGTAGTCCACTTGCCCGAACTGCACGTTGCCTATCAAGTCAAGCTGTTGGCGGGTGCCGGGCTGGGCAATGGTGCCCACCTCGGCGTATTGGCGCTGCACTACCGGCACCGTGGCGTCAATCACCACGCCGCCGAAGTTGGCCGTCAGCTCGCGGCCCTTGTGCTCGGCCCAGGTGCGGCGGTAGTTGCCGCCGTAGTTATACACTTTCACCTGCACGTCGAGGTCCTGCTGGCCGCGGGCGCGTTGCACGGGGCCGTTGTTGGTTTGCTGGGTCAGCTCCTGGCCTTCGCTCTCCAGGTTGCGCTCGGTGCCAATGCTGGCGTTCAGGCCCAGCGTCTGGCTTTTGGGCAGTTCCAGCTCCACGCCGGCCCGCAGCGAGTGGTTGCGGTGGCCTTCACTGCCGCCGGCCACCTGGGTGGTGCGCACGGTTTCGGTGCCGAGCAGGGCCGTCTGCTCCGAGTGGCCTTTGCTGGCGTAGGTCACGTCGCGGCCGTCGTAACCGCCGCTCCAAGTGGCTTTGCCCACTTTGCGGCTCAGGCTGATGTTGCCGCTATACTTGTCGTTGGTACCCAGGTTAACCGACGCGGTGCCGTTGGTGCCGGGGCGGGTTTCTTTCTTCGTAATCAGGTTGATAACCCCGCCGCCGCCGGCCGCGTCGTACTTGGCCGAGGGGTTGGTAATAACTTCCACCTGAGCAATGCGCGAGGCCGGAATCTGGTCGAGCCGCTGGCCGCCGCCCGAGCCGCCGTTGCTCACGCCGGCCGGCTTGCCGTCGATGAGGATGGTGACGTTGGAGGTGCCGCGCATCGAAACCGTGCCGTTCACGTCCACGCTCACCGAGGGCACGTTTTGCAGCACGTTGGCCGCTGTGCCGCCTACGCTGCTCAGGTCTTTTTCCACGTTAATCACGCGTTTGCCCAGCTCTTCTACCACGGCGGCCTTCTGGCCGGTCACCACCACTTCATTCAGCTTAGTTGCCTTAGCGGCCGCCATTTTCAAGCCCGGGAACTGCACGGCCGGGGCCGCTGCCGTGAGCGTGAAGCGGCGCCGCAACACTTGGTAGTTCAAGTCCTGCACCCGCAGCAAGTAGGCTCCCAACGGCAGTGCGCTGGCCTTAAAAGTGCCCTGCTCCGTTGTTTGGGCCACGGCCACAAACGTCGAGTCGGCGGCGCGCAACAGCAGCACGTCGGAAAAGGGCACGGCCTGGCCAGAAGCCGCTTCCACCAGACTGCCGCTCACGGCGCCGGGGCCACCGGTTTGGGCAGCCGCCGCCAGCGGCAGAGCTAGCGCAGCCACAGTCAGGCCGAGCAACACACGGCCAACGCGGGAATTCGAAGCGGGGGTGAGAAAGGTTTTCATGATGCAGAAAAGAGAAATGGGGAGGCGAAGGGGCTTGCTCAGGTCAGGCAGCGGCCGCGGTTCCGCTGCGGGGGAGAGAAGCTCAGACACCCGTTAGTCCCGGTGAGTGGGAGGTTACGGTTCGGTAGCGGGCCGTCTTTGGTACACGCTAACGGCAGCTACTTGGCGTTGTATGGAACAAATGTAAAGCAGGTACTTTGTAACGCAAGGTACTGTTTCAAATATTTTGTGTTAAGCTAAGCTTTTGAAATTGCTACCCACTGATAGACAGAAAGAAATTTTTACGACCGAACAGGCCTGCGTATTCTCTTGGGCAGAAGAGTGGCTGAGCGTAGTGCTTGCTCATTAGATGCAAGCACCGTAAGTGGGGTTGCCCCAAGACAAAAATTTTCCCGGTTGCCATAAAAAAAGCCCCGACCAATAGGCCGGGGCTTGTGCAAATCGAACAGGTTTCGCGGGCTACCGTCGCTTCACCGGCGCCTTGGGTTTCGGCTTGGGCTGGTGCACCGGGTCGGCCACCAGCACGCCATTGCGGTAAGTCACGGTGCGGTCCACAGTTTTGCCATCTTCCTTATAGTAGGTCCACACGCCGCTCTGCTTGCTGTTGCGGTAGAGTCCGTTTACGGCCAGCGTGCCATCCTCCCGGTACTCCTTGAAGGGGCCTTGAATCTGGCTGCGCACGTAAGTGGTTTCCTTGCGTACCTTGCCCGAGGGAAAGTACTCCTGCGCCACCCCGGCCATGAAACCGCTCAGGTAGGGCTGCCGGCTCTGCACCACGCCGTTCTCAAAGTAAGTGAGGCGCTCACCCACCAGCTTGCCCTGTGGGCCGTAGGTTTCCACCTTGCGGGGCGTCTTGCCGTCGGGGTAAAACTCGCGCCAGGTGCCGGCCGGGCGGCCGCTCTTGTATTGCTCTTCGGCCTGCTTCACTTGCCCGGCCACGTCGTGATAGCGCGTGATTTTGCGGTCCTTGCCGCCGTTGCCGTAGTCGGTTTCCTCGCGCAGATGGCCGTTTTCGAAGTATTCCTGGCCGTGGCCGGTAGGCACACCATTCTTATAAGTGAGCTTCGATTTCACCTGCCCGCTCTCGTAGTAGCTGGTGGCCGGCCCGTCGAGGTTGGCCGTGCCGCTCACCGGGGCGGCGCGCTTGGTCAGGTCGTCGCCCAATGGGTTTTTCACCGTGCGCTGGGCCAGTGGGGCAGGGGCGTAGGTACTCTCGGTCTGCAGCTTACCGCTTTGGTAGTAGCTGCGGTAGCGGCCGCGGCCATTCTTGTCGGCCAGCACTTCTACCTCAATCTGGCTGTTAGGGTAATACGTTTTGTACGGCCCCGACAACAAACCTTTTGTGAAACTGCCCTCGCTCTGCACCACCCCATTGGGGTAGTAAAATTTTACGGCGCCGTTGGGCTGCCCGTCGGTGTAAGTGATTTCGGCCTGCGTCTTGCCATCCGGATACAGCGCCTTGAGGGCGCCGTTGGGCTGGCCTTTCACCAGCGTGGTGCGCAGCTTCACCGAGCCGTCGGGGTGGTAGTAGGTGATTTCGCCATTCGGCTCATCGTTTTCGAAAAAGCCAGCCTGGGCCACGTGGCCGTCGTCATAATAGGTTTTGAAGGGCCCCTGCCGAATGCCGTCATGGTAGGTGGCCTCCAGCCGGCGCGTGCCGGTGGGGTGAAACTCCACGTAGGCCGAGTCGCGCTTGCCGCCGTTGAAGCTGGTTTGCTGCTCCAGCTTGCCGTTGCGGTAGAATCGTTTGTAGGTGCCCTGCGGCACGGTATCGGCCGCCACCAGCGCCGTGTACACTTCCCGCTTGTTTGTTTTCAGCGAATCGTAATACGAGATAAAACGGCGCAGCCGCTGTCCGTGCGACGGCAGTGCCAGCAACAAAAAGAAAAAAGGAACCAGGTATTTCATAGGCGCAAGAACGCAGGAAAAGCGTTTTCCGTGCAGTAGCCGGTTAGCACTTAAAATTCGGGCCAAAAAAGAAGCCCCACCAATTTGGCGAGGCTTCTTGAAATAAAAGAACGTCATGCTGAGCGCAGCCGAAGCATCTCGCATGTGGTAGTAATCAAAACCGTTGAATGATTGATTTACTACTGCACGCGAGATGCTTCGGCTGCGCTCAGCATGACGTTCTAATAGTCACAAGACATAGTGCTCTACAGCGCCTCCACCACAATGGCGCTGGCCCCGCCACCGCCGTTGCAGATGCCGGTCACGCCAATTTTGCCGCCTTCGTTTTTGAGCACATTCATCAGCGTGGTCACAATGCGTGCGCCCGAAGCGCCCAGCGGGTGGCCCAGGCTCACGGCACCGCCGTACTTGTTCACTTTGGTGCCTTCCAGGTTCAGCAGCTTGTTGTTGGCCAGGCTAACCACCGAGAAAGCCTCGTTGATTTCGTAGAAATCGACATCGGAGGCCGTCTTGCCGGCGTTTTTCAGCGCTTTCGGAATGGCCAGGGAGGGCGAGGTGGTGAACCACTCCGGCGCCTGTTCGGCATCGGCAAAGCCCAGGATGCGGCCAATAGGGGTGAGGCCCAGGGCCTCGGCCTTTTCGCGGCTCATCAGCAGCACAGCGGCCGCGCCGTCGTTCAGCGTGGAGGCGTTGGCGGCCGTCACGGTGCCTTCTTTGATGAAGGCCGGCTTGAGGCCGGGCACTTTCGCGAAGTCTACTTTCAGGTACTCCTCGTCGTCTTCGATAACAGTGGTTTTGCCACGGCTTTCGATGGTGACGGGCACAATTTCATCCTTCTTCTTGCCGGCCTTGGCAGCGGCGGCGCTGCGGGTGTAGCTTTCAATGGCAAAGGCGTCCTGCTCTTCGCGGGTGATGCCCATTTCCTTGGCCGTGTTTTCGGCCGCGTTGCCCATGGCGTAGTCGTTATAGGGGTCCCACAGGCCGTCCTTCATCAGGCCGTCAATCATCTGCCCGTGGCCGTACTTGGCGCCGAAACGGGCTTTGTCGAGGTAATAAGGCACGTTGCTCATGCTCTCCATGCCGCCGGCCAGAATCACATCGGCCTGCCCCAGCATGATGGCCTGGGCCGCAAACATGATGGCCTTCGAGCCCGAAGCGCACACCTTGTTCACGGTGGTGCACTCCACGGTGTCGGGCAAGCCGGCTTTCTTGGCCGCCTGCCGGGCAGGTGCCTGGCCCAAATTGGCCGAAATCACGTTGCCCATAATCACCTGCTCAACTTCCGATGGCGCCACGCCGGCCTTGTCCAGGGCACCTTTCAGCGCAATGGCGCCCAACTCGGTGGCCGACAACGACGCCAGCGCCCCGCCAAACGACCCAATGGGCGTGCGGACAGCGGAAATAATGACAACTTCTTTGGTTTGCATACCGATGTTAAATGAAGTGGGGTGGGAGGTTGAATCTGGCCGCAAAAGTACGGATTTACCGTCCCCCGGCGAGCAGTCAGCCTAACAGGCGTTAGCCGGTTTTAGTTACTGATATAAATGGCTTATTCCCAGCCCCGAATTACCAAGTCGGCTTATTCGGGTCGGGCCTCTGCGCCGCTGGGCGCGCCAACTGCTGCAGATATTGCTGTTCCTGCGCGCGCAGCGTTTCCAGCAGCTGGCGCGCCTGGGCAGGGCTCAGGTTCATGGCTTGCAGGCGTTCGCGCTGGGTCTGGAGCTGTACGTCGGCCGGCGTGGCCGCTTCCGTGCCGGGGCGGTTGCTGCGGCCATTGGGCAAAGGGGAGGAGGCGCCGGCGCTGCGGTCAAGGCCGCGCTGTTGGCCGGGCTCCTCGCCCGACGGCAGTGGTTGCTGGGCACCGTTGCCCAGCGTACGGCCGCCAGCGGCCGTGCTACCGGGGGCGGCGCTGGGTTGGCGCGGGTCGGGCTGGCCGGCCGGGTCGGGCCGGGCGTCGGGTGGGCCGGCGGGCGGCACCGGGCTGGGCTTCTGGTCATTCACTTCGCCTTGGCGGGCGGTGCCGGCTTTCTCGGCGGGTTGGTTCTGGGCTGCCCCGTCTTTTGCCGGCGCTGTCTTTTCGTCGGCTGCATTCTTTTCCTGGGGCGTGGGCGGGGTCGGAATCTTCGGCGCATTCGGCCGTTTGGCCAGGTACTCGCTCAGCACTTCGTAATCAAAGCGCGCTCCGGCGTTGTGCGGGTTCAGTATCAATGCTTGGCGCAACAGACTAATTGCCTGCGCCAGTTGGCCCTGTCGGGCTGCCTGCACCGCCAGTTGCTGCCGTGCCACGCTGCTCAAGGCTGCCGGTGAGCCCGTGAGCAGGCGCCCATACGTGGCCTGTGCGGGTGCCAGCAGGCCCGCGCGGGTTTGCGCGTGGGCCAGGTTCAGCAGCAGGCGCGGGTCGGGGTGGCGGGTTTTGGCGGCCAGCGCGTTTTCAAATGCATACACAGCCAGACCCGCTTCGCCCCGCCGGTAAGCAGCGGCGCCGGTAGCCACCGCTTCGTTGCGGTCGCGCACCCGGGTGAGCAGCTGCAAGCCGGGGCCACTCAACAGCAGCACAACCATCACCAAATACTTCATAGCCGAATGGTGGTTACAGTCAAAGCAACGTCCAGCGCCAGCAGCAGCAGGGCGGCCGCCAGCGAGTAGCGGTAGCGGTTGTCGGCCACACTCACGGTGCGCACCTGTTCGGCCAGGCCAGGCATGTTGCGCAGCAGGCGTAGCAGCGGGTCAAAGCCGTTCTGCTGGTCGTTCAGCTCCACATATTGCCCGCCCGTTTGGGCTGCGAGTTGCAACAGCGTCGCTTCCCGCAAGCGGCTCTCCACCACCTGGCCCTTGCCATCGCGCACAAATCCCCCGCCCGGTTTCGGAATGCGGGCGCCTTTGGCCGTGCCCACGCCCACGGTATAAATGCGGGCGCCGGTGCGGCCCAACTCCCGCAGCACCGGTTCCAGGTTTTCGCCGAAGTCCTCGCCGTCGCTTACCAGCACCAGGGCCGTGGCCCGCGGCGTGGCCGCCGGCGTGCTCAGGCGCTTCAGCACCAACTCCAGTGGCTCGCGCAGGGTGGTGGGGCCGGGGGGCAGCAAGCTGGTACGCAGCGTGCGGATGAACACCTGCACCGCCGCTTGGTCGTATGTGAGCGGGCATTGCACCGTGGCCTCGGCCCCGAACACTACTAAGCCCAGCCGGTCGGCCGGAAATTGGGCCACCAACTCCTCCAACTCATCTTGCGCCCGCAGCAGACGCGAGGGCGTCACGTCGGGCGCGTCCATCGAGCGCGATACGTCCACGAGCAGCCACACGTCTTTGCCGGCCGTGCGCACCGGCCGTTGGCTCACGCCCAGCGAGGGGCCCATAGCCGCTACCAGCAGGGCCACGCCGGCCGCCAGGCGCAGCGCCAGCTTCCAGCCGCGGTGCCGCGCGCGGCTGCCCAGCGCCCGCCCGGCCCGCCCCACTCGCACCCAGTGCCGCCCCAGCAACAACAAGGTCAGGGTCAGGACCACCGCCACGGCAAGAAAATCAGGATATGCCCAGGTTAGCAAGTACAAGGGTTAAATGTCAGAAAGGCAGCGCCGGCCCAAAGCAACAACACGAACCGGCTTTGGGCACGAAACAGGCCCAAAGATAATTTTTTTCGCAGGCGGCATGGCCATTTCAGTTCGGCTAGTATATTTGCACCCGCTTCGGACGGAAGCGACAACCAGCCGGAGAAGTGGGTGAGTGGCTGAAACCAGTAGTTTGCTAAACTGCCGTAGCTCTAAAGGTTACCGGGGGTTCGAATCCCCCCTTCTCCACCAATAATGTTGGGTTGCGAAAGCTTCCGCTTGGGGCTCCACCCAGTAGAATGCTTTCTAAGCCCAACATTATTTTTTTCGGGGTGTAGCGTAGCCCGGTATCGCGCCTGCTTTGGGAGCAGGAGGTCGTAGGTTCGAATCCTGCCACCCCGACATTTTTTCCCGCCCCGTTTTCGACCCCGTAGCTCAGCTGGATAGAGCAACTACCTTCTAAGTAGTCGGTCTTTGGTTCGAATCCAAACGGGGCCACATAAAAGCCCTTCCCTGCTTCAGGGGAGGGCTTTTGCATGCCGGGCCCTGAGGCCAACCCCATGTAACTATTCGCGCCGCCCGGCGGTATGCTGAATTGCTGGTTTGGTCGATAAAAGACGCGCTGTCGTCGCTTGCTGGAAGCGTTTTGGTGACAAAAACCGGCCATGGTCCTTATCTTGGCCCCCAAACCATGGTTAGAGTTGCCCGCCTAGCCTCTTAAACAAACTTCTTTTTAACCATTCCCCCTCAATAACCACCCCTTAAAAACTTTTTTCAACCATGAAAAAATTCTTACTTTTCCTGGGTTTGCTTGGTGCTGCCGGCACTACTTACGCCCAGACCACCGTCAACTTGGGTCCGTGGGTACAAGTAAATACGACTAACACGTCTTCGTTTTCTCCCGGCTACCGCGCCGTTCACTTGAGCACTGTTGCGCCGAACGTGGCGTGGGAAGTGGCCGAAGACCTCACCAACGGCGTAGCCAACTATTTCTTTGTAACCAATAACGCGGCTGGCACCGAATTCTATTTCGATGCCATTTCGGCTACGGGTGCCAACTCTGCCTACGAAACGGCAAACGTGTCCGGTGTATCGGCCACGACGGCCGTGGTAGCAAAGTACGGCGCGACCGGCGGGGGCGACATCCTGCGCACTACCAACGGGGGCCTGAGCTGGACCAAAACCACCAACACCGCCACCCAGTTTGTGGCGGCCAACGGCGGCTTCCTCGACTTCGTGCACATGTTTGATGCCAACGAAGGCGTGGCCGTGGGCGACCCCACCAATGGCTACTTCGAGATTCTGCGCACCACCAACGGCGGCGTTACCTGGACGCGCATTCCCCAGACTTCCTCCATCACGCCGTTTGCCGGCGAGGCAGCCCTGGTGCGCTCGTACTTTGCGCTGGGCAACACCATTTGGTTTGGCGGCGCCTCGGGTGCAGCTACCGACCAGGAGCGGGTTTATAAATCCACGGACCGCGGCGTGACCTGGACCGTAAGCGCGCCCACGCCCCTCACCGAAACCATCAGCAAGCTCGCTTTCAAGGACGCGCTGAACGGCATTGCCTACAACACCAAGGCGGCGGGCGGTGCCCTCACGGCCGTCAACGTAATCCGCACCAGCGACGGCGGCGCCACCTGGCAACCCATCACCCCGAACAATACCGCTAACGGTAGCTTCTTCTGGTACGACATCGACGCTGCCAACGGCCGTTACTACAGCGTGGGCCAGCGTTTCCCTTCCACCCAAACGTCGGCTGACTTTGGTTCTTCCTACAGCACCGATGGTGTGAACTGGACCAACCTGAACAGCAGCCAGGGTTTCTTTGCCATCGACGTAATTCCTTCCGGCACTAGCAACGCAACTGGCTACGCAGGCGCATCCACCGATGCCAACGGCGTGGGCGGCATTTACAAAGCCGCAACGCTGCTTGCCCAGCGCGACGCTGTTCTGCAAGGCTCCCTGAGCGTGTTCCCCAACCCCGGCGCCGCTGGCATCTTCAACGTGAACCTGGGCTCGACCCTGAAGGCTGGCGCTCAGCTCACGGTGGTTGACGCCATGGGCCGCGTGGTGAAGTCGCAAACGCTGAACGCCACGACCGTGGGCTCGAAGAACTTTACCATCGACCTGAGCGGTGAGAAAACCGGCGTCTACACCCTGCAGCTTCGCGGTGAAGGCGGCATTGCTACCCAAAAGCTGGTGATTAACTAATCCGGCTTTTTAGTTTGCTTAAAAAGGGCCTTTCCCAACCGGGAAAGGCCCTTTTTTTGTGCATTCCAGCGCTGGCTTTTGCACTTCTTTTTTAGGGCGTGGGAAATGAAAAAATCCGGGGACAAAAACCGCAAAAATTCCCGAAAATGGGATTAAATATGTACTTTTGAGTGTTCAGTAACTGGCAGCTTAATCGGCTGTTTTACGACCTGATTTAATCCCGCCCACATGAGCGAAACAACCGCAAAAACCCCGCAGCCGGAATACACCGCTGACAGCATTCAAGTACTCGAAGGACTGGAGGCCGTGCGCAAGCGGCCCAGCATGTACATCGGCGACACTGGTCTCAAAGGCCTGCACCACTTGGTGTGGGAGGTGGTCGACAACTCCATCGACGAAGCCCTGGCTGGCCACTGCGACCTGATTAACGTCACCATCAACGAAAACAACTCCATCACCGTGCGCGACAACGGTCGCGGCATCCCGGTTGATTTCCACGCCAAGGAAGGCCGCTCGGCCCTTGAGGTGGTGCTGACCGTGCTGCACGCCGGTGGCAAGTTCGACAAAGGCTCCTACAAAGTGTCGGGTGGCTTGCACGGCGTGGGCGTGAGCTGCGTGAACGCACTCAGCACCGACCTGAAGGTGACCGTGCGCCGCAAAGGCCACGTGTACCAGCAGGAATACAAGATTGGCTTCCCGCAGTACGACGTGAAGGAAATCGGCGACACCGACGAGCACGGCACCGAGGTGCAGTTCCTGCCGGACCCCACCATTTTCGCCGAAACCGAGTACCGCTACGACACCATTGCCGGCCGCCTGCGCGACCTGAGCTACCTGAACAAGGGCATCCGCATCACCCTCACCGACCGCCGCGAGAAAGTGGAAGGCGGCGAGTTCCGCTACGAGGAGTTTTACTCCGAAGGCGGCCTGCGCGACTTCGTGCAGTACCTCGACGGCAAGGAGCGGCCCTCGCTGCTGGCCGAGCCCATTTACGTGGAAAGCGAGAAAGGCGGCACGCCCGTGGAGGTGGCCCTGCAGTACAACACCTCGTACCAGGAAAACGTCTATTCCTACGTCAACAACATCAACACGCACGAGGGCGGCACCCACGTGGCGGGCTTCCGCTCGGCCGTGACGCGCGTGCTGAAAGGCTACGGCGACAAGAACAAGCACTTCGAGAAGGCCAAGGTGGAAATTACCGGTGACGACTTCCGCGAGGGCCTCACGGCCGTTATCTCAGTGAAAGTGGCCGAGCCGCAGTTTGAAGGCCAGACCAAAACCAAGCTGGGCAACTCCGAAGTGAGCGGCGCCGTGAACTCGGTGGTGGGCGAAATCCTGACCGAGTACCTGGACGAGAACCCCAACCAGGCCAACAAAATCATGGAGAAGGTGATTCTGGCCGCCAAGGCCCGCATCGCCGCCCGCAAGGCCAAGGACATGGTGCAGCGTAAGAACGTGCTGGGTTCGAACTCGCTGCCCGGCAAGCTGGCCGACTGCTCCGACTCGGACCCGGAAATCTGCGAGCTGTACCTGGTAGAAGGTGACTCGGCCGGCGGCACCGCCAAGCAGGGCCGCAACCGCGCGTTCCAAGCTATTCTGCCGTTGCGCGGCAAAATCCTGAACGTGGAGAAGGCCCAGGAGCACAAAATCCTGGAAAACGAGGAAATCAAGAACATGATTACCGCGTTGGGCGTCACGTTCAACGAGCGTAAGTCCTTGGCGTTTACCACCGACGAGGAAGGCACCGAAACCGGCCCGCTGAACTTCGACAAGCTGCGCTACCACAAGGTCATCATCATGACCGACGCCGACATCGACGGCTCGCACATTCGCACGCTGATTCTGACCTTCTTCTTCCGCTACATGCGCGAGTTGGTCGACCGCGGCTATATCTACATCGCCCTGCCGCCGCTCTACCTCGTGAAGCGCGGCAAGGAGGAGCGCTACTGCTGGACCGAGGAAGAACGTTCGCAGGCGCAGGAGGACCTCGGCCGCGGCAAGCCGGAAACGGTGAACGTGCAGCGCTACAAAGGCTTGGGCGAGATGAACGCCGAGCAGCTGTGGGAAACCACCATGCAGCCCGCTACCCGCTCGCTCAAGCAAGTGACGGTAGAATCGGCTGCCGAAGCTGACCACCTGTTCTCGATGCTGATGGGCGACGAGGTGGCCCCGCGCCGCGACTTCATCGAGCGCAACGCCAAGTACGCCAAGCTGGACGTCTAAAACCGCAGATTATGCGGATTTAACGGATTTCGCAGATTTCGTGAATGGGAAGAGGCAGTCGATTTCGGCTGCCTCTTTTTTTGTGGTTGGTTAACTTGATTCTTATGCGACAACTGATTTCCTCCGGCGCCCCTTGGGAGCCGATTGTAGGCTACTCCCGTGCCGTGCGCGTGGGCAACGTAGTGGAAGTAGCCGGCACCACGGCGCAGGACGGTGACGTGATAACGGGCGAAGGCGACGTATACGCTCAAACCAAACGGGCGCTGGAAAAAATAGGGGAGGCCCTGGCAGCGGCCGGGGCCTCATTTGCTGACGTGGTGCGGACGCGCATCTTCGTCACCGATATTTCGCAGTGGGAAGCCGTGGGGCGGGCGCATGGCGAAGTGTTCGGAGCAATTCGGCCGGCAGCTTCCATGCTGGAAGTAAAGGCGCTGATTGACTCACGGTTATTGGTTGAGATTGAGGCGACTGCTATCATCACCGGAGTGGGTAATGCTCCTTCCACCGGAAATTAGCATTCGCTGAAATGCGGAAATCGTTGGTCTGCCCTAATTTTGGTAGTTCCACGCGTCTGGTTATTCGGCGCCCGTTCCTTCCTGATGCCCACAGTTCCTCACCCGCCCGAAGCGCCGGCAGCGCCCACTATCCTGGCTCGGCTGCGCGCCGAAACCCGCCCGTACCACGATGCCCTCGAGGCTGGGCCTTTCAATGAAGCGCTGCGGGCAGGCGCCCCCACTACGGCTGGCACGGTGCAGTTTCTGGAGCGAATGTTTGGTTTTTTGGAGCCGTATGAAACGGCCCTGCGCCAGCACGAAGCGGAATTTGGCCCGGCCTGGGAATTGCCGAAGCGCTACCGGGCGCACCTGATTCTGGAGGACTTGCAGCGGCCGGCCGCGGACCCTGGCCTACCGCTATGCCCGGCCATGCCGCTGCTACACACCTTGCCGCAGTTGCTGGGGGCCATGTACGTGCTGGAAGGCTCGACACTGGGTGGGCAAGTCATCACCAAGCAGCTGGAAAAGGCAGGTATTCCACAGCGGCGCTATTTTGCAGGCTACGGCGAGCGAACCGGACCGATGTGGAAAGCGTTCGGCCAGCTGCTGACCGAAACCGCCACTCCGGCTACGGCCGATGAAATCGTGGCTTCGGCCGCCCGTACTTTTCAATGCCTTGCTGCGTGGATAAACAAACCTTGAGCTATACCGACGAAAGCCTGCTGGGCAAAACCATCACCCTCAACAACTGCGACCGGGAGCCCATTCATATCCCGGGCGCTATCCAGCCCTACGGTTTTCTGCTGTGCCTCGATGAGTACACGCAGCGCATCGTGCAGGCCAGCGCCAACACCGAAACATACCTCGGCCAGCCGGCCGAAAGCCTGATAGGTGGTGGCCTCGACCGGGTGCTGGCTCCCGACCAGCAAGCCAAAGTAGAAGCGCTGCTCGGCTCGCTTGGCACGGCCCCGCAACTGCTGGGCGTGCGCCTCGACCCGGTGGCCGGGCGGCCGTACTTCAAAATCATCATGCACCGCTACGACGGGGTACTGTGGCTGGAATTTGAACCGGTAGACCATCTTGAAGGAGCGCCGCTCGACCTGCCGTTTCTGAATGCGGCCCTGGGCCAGATGCTGGCCGCGGGCTCGGTGCTTGAGTTTTGCCAGCATACCGTAGACCAAGTGCGGGCTCTTACCGGCTTCGACCGGGTGGCCATCTACCGCTTCGCGGCTGATGAAAGCGGCGAAGTCATTGCCGAAGCCAAGCGCGACGACCTCGACCCCTGGCTGGGCATCCATTACCCGGCCACCGACATTCCGCAACAGGCGCGGGCCATGTACCTCAAAAACTGGCTGCGCTTCATACCGGACGCCGGCTACGCCCCGGTGCCGCTGGTGCCGGTGCGCAACCCCGTGTCGAGCCGCCCGCCCGACATGACCTACGCCGTGCTGCGGAGCGTGTCGCCAATTCACCTGGAGTATTTGCGCAACATGGGCTCGGCGGCGACGATGACCATCTCGCTTATTCAGAACGGCAAGCTGTGGGGCATGGTGACCTGCCACCACCTCTCGCCCCGTCTGGTGAGCTACGAGCTGCGCGACTTGTGCCAGTTTATTGGCAAGACGTTTTCGGCCCTGCTGGCCAGCAAGGAGCAGCTCGATAATACGGAGTACCAGCTGCGCATCACCGAGCGGCAGAGCGAGCTGTTTGAGCACGTCACGGTGTCGGGCCAGAATAACTTTGTGGACGGCTTGTGCCGCTATACTCCCACGCTCCAGGACGTGTTCGACTGCGGCGGGGCGGCCGTGTGCTTCAACGACGAAATCGTGACGCTGGGCACCACGCCCACGCCCGACCAAATTCGAGACCTACTGGTTTGGCTGCAGGTTCATGTCCCGGAGGAAGTATTTTCGACTTCGTCTTACGCCGCGCTCAACCCGGCTGGATTGGCCATACGGGCCTCGGCCAGCGGCATCATTGCCGCTTCGCTGGCCGATGCGCCCGGCAACTACCTGCTGTGGTTCCGGCCCGAGCAGGTGCGGACGGTGACCTGGGCCGGCCAGCACGAAAAAAACCAGACCCTGGTCGACGGGCAGGTTTTTCTATCGCCCCGGCAGTCGTTTGAGGCCTGGAAGCAGCTGGTGGAAAACACCGCGGCCCCGTGGCGGCCCGTGGAGCTGGAAGCGGCCAAGGAAATCCGATTGCGCATCTCCGATATCCGCCTCAAGGTGTTCAACGAGCTGCAGTCGCGGGCCCGAAGCCTGACCCGTCTCAACGCCGAGCTGGCCCGCAGCAACGACGACCTCGACTCGTTTGCCTACGTGGCCTCGCACGACCTCAAGGAGCCCCTGCGCGGCATTCACAACTATTCGCTTTTCCTGCTCGAAGACTACGCCGACAAGCTCGACGAAGAAGGCGTGCACCGGCTGCAAACCCTGGTGCGCCTGAGCCAGCGCATGGAAAGCCTGATTGAGTCGTTGCTGCAGCTCTCGCGCGTGGGCCGGGCCGAGTTGGAGCTCGAAGAAGTGAACCTGAACGAAGTGCTGGAAGAAGTGAGCGAGCTGCTGCAACTGCGCTTCGAAGAAACCCAGACGCAGCTCATTGTGCGGCACAAGCTGCCCACCATCATGGCCGACCGCATTCGGATGCAGGAGGTATTCAGCAACCTGTTGTCGAACGCCATGAAGTACAACGACCGGCCGGAAAAGGTCATTCGGGTGGGGGAAGCAGCCATTGAGCTTTTTCCCGCGATAAATCGCGACGAATTGTACGTATTTTACGTACAAGATAACGGCATCGGGATTGACCCGCGCCACCAGACGAACATCTTCAAGCTATTTAAGCGCCTGCACACCCCCGACAAATACGGGGGAGGTACCGGAGCAGGCCTGGCCATCGTTAAAAAGATGGTTGAAAAACATGGCGGCCTCTTGTGGGTTGATTCACAACCCGGCCAGGGGGCAACGTTTTACTTCACTATTCCTAAAATCAGCCGGTAATCGTGCTTTTATCGCCTCTTAAACCCATTCTTGTCGTAGAGGACAGCGCCGAAGACTTCATGGCCCTGAGCCGTGTGTTTCGGAAGCACGCCCTGCAAAACCCGGTGCTGCGCTGCGAAGACGGCGACCAGGCCCTGGCTTACCTGCAGGGCTACGGCAAAGCTTCCGGCTGGCCCCAAACGCTGCCGGCCTTCGTGCTGCTTGACCTGAACATGCCCGGCACCGACGGGCGCGCCGTGCTCGAAATCATGAAGCGGGACCCCAAGCTGCAGTCCATTCCTGTCGTCGTGTTCAGCACCTCGACCAGCGCCGGCGACATTGCCGACTGCTACCAAATGGGCGCCAATAGCTACCTTGCCAAACCCATCGAGTACGCAGCGCTGGAGGAGAAAGTCCGCCACGCCATTCAGTACTGGCTGGAAACCTCGGAACTGCCGAAGGCATTGTAGGAGCAGGGCACATGAAGAAAATACTACTCGTTGATGACAACGAGCAAGACCGCGCCTTGTACCGGCGTTTTTTGGGGCGCCACCTGGGCTTCGAGAGCATCAGCTTTGAAGAAGCGGCCACGGCCGCTGAGGCGCGGGCTCAGTTCCTAGACCATCGGCCCGACTGCGTGCTGCTCGACTACAACCTGCCCGACGCGGACGGGCTCGACATCCTGGCCGACCTGAAAAGCCTCACCCCGCCCGATAGCCTCTGCGTGGTAATGGTGACCGGTGGCGGCAGCGAGGAACTGGCCGTGCGCGCCCTCAACAACGGCGCCCTCGACTACCTGGTGAAGCAGCAGTTTGACCAGGAACTGCTGGCCAAGACGGTGCTGCACGCCATTGAGAAAAACGAGTGGCGGCAATACGTGTCGCGCTACCACGACGAGCTGCGGGCCGTGAACCAGCAGCTGCGCGACTCCCTGGATGCCCTGACCGAAACCCGCCACGAAATCGGCCTTAAAAACGCTCAGCTTACGGCCGCCAACACCGACTTGGCCCGCGCCAACCTTGACCTCGACAACTTCGTGTACGCGGCCTCGCACGACCTCAAGCAGCCTGTCGACAACCTGCGCGGCTTGTTTGAGGAACTGCGCAACTCTGCCACGTTTCACGACGCGGAAGCCGGTACGGTGCTGCGACTGGTTGATACGTCGTTGCAGGACTTGAGCAAAACCATTCACGACCTTTCGGCCGTGGTGCAGGCCGAGCGCATGACCGGCGGCCAGCCCACCGAAAAAGTGGTGCTGGCCGACCTGACCAACGAAATACTGACCCTTCTACAGCCTCAGATAGCGGCAGCCGAAGGCCGCGTACAGACCGATTTTACGGCGCTGCCGGCGCTGCAATTTGAGCGCATCAGCCTGCGCACCATCTTGCTCAACCTGCTGGGCAATGCTCTGAAGTACCGCCACCCCGAACGGCCGGCCCAGGTGGAAGTGCGTAGCTATTATGACGCCGGCCAGCCGGTGCTCGAAGTGCGCGACAACGGCCTGGGCATTGACCTAGAGCGGCACGGGGGTGAGATTTTCCAACTGTTTCGGCGCTTCCATCCGCAGGCCTCTTCGGGCACGGGCGTGGGTTTGTTTCTGGTCAATCGGCTGGTGCAGGCCCGGGGCGGCCGCATTGAGGTGACCAGCCAGGAGGGGCAGGGCACCACGTTCCGGCTGTATCTGGGGCCGCAGGCGAGGTAGCTGCATTAATAATGCCTTAATAGCGCGGTTTTGAGGGATGGTCTGCCGTTAATTTGTCGGCAGACGAGCGAGTATGCGGCACCCCCAAGGCCGCAAAATCCGTTTACATCCGAAAATCCGTGGTTCATGAAGCTATTTAAGTCCGCCGACCTTATCCGCAAAAGCAAGTACATCAGCCGCGACCTGAGCTGGCTGCGCTTCAACTACCGTGTGCTCGACCAGGCGCAGGACGCCGGCCGGGGCTTGTTTGACAAGCTGAAGTTTCTGGCCATCACGAGTTCGAACCTCGACGAGTTTTTCATGATTCGCGTGGGCTCGCTGTACAACTACCTCGACTACGGCAAGGAGCGAATTGATTACTCGGGCCTGCGCGAGCTGCCGTTCCGGCGCAAGCTGCTGGATTTCGCGCACCGCTTCGTAAATGACCAGAGCCTGACTTATCTGAACGAGTTAAAGCCTAACTTTGAGAAGAACGGCTTTAATATTCTGAAGATGAGCGACCTGACGGAGCTCGAAATCAAGAAGGCCGACGGGTATTTCAAGAATACGGTGTTCCCGCTGCTCACGCCGATGGTGTACGACTCCTACCACGGCTTCCCGCTAATGATGAACCAGATGCTCATCTTTGGCGTGGTGACGCGCATTGGCAGCGGCATTGCAGTGGGGCTCGACGGCGAGGCTGAGAAAGGGCAGGAGCGCCTCACCTTCGTGCAGATTCCGCAGAACCTGACCCGGTTTTTCGAGCTTACGCGCAAGGACAAGGTCATCTTTGTGCCCATCGAGGAAGTGGTGCGCGAGTTTCTGCCCCGGCTGTTTCGCAACGTAGAAATCGTGTCGGCCGACCTGTTCCGCATTACGCGCAACGGCGACTTCACGCTGGAAGAATCCGATGACATCGACAACGACTTCATAAAGGAAATTCAGGTGGGCCTCAAAACCCGCAAGCGTGGCCGCGTGGTGCGCGTGGAAGTAGAGCCCAACGCCTCGCCCACGCTGATGCAGGTGCTGCGCGAGCGGTGGAACATCGACAACGGCAACGTTTTTGTCATCAACTCGCTGATTGACCTGAAGGGCTTGTGGCAGATAGTGCGCCACCCCAACTTCCGGGGCAAAACGGCTAAAATGCCGTCGTCGGTGCAGCCGCTGAGCTTGCCCGAGGGCGCCGAGGAAAACCTCTTCGAGTACCTCAAGCACCACGACGTGCTGCTGCACCACCCATACAACAGCATCGAGCCCATGGTGCGCCTGCTGGAGCAGGCCGCTGTCGACCCGCACGTGCTGGGCATCAAGCAAACCATCTACCGCCTGGCCGACGACTCCCGCGTGAGCGCCGCGCTGCTGAAGGCGGCCGAGAACGGCAAGCACGTATCAGTGCT
This sequence comes from Hymenobacter properus, assembly GCF_015694735.1. Classification (GTDB taxonomy): domain Bacteria; phylum Bacteroidota; class Bacteroidia; order Cytophagales; family Hymenobacteraceae; genus Hymenobacter; species Hymenobacter properus. The sequence goes on from NZ_JADQDP010000005.1 coordinate 135,037, forward strand.
GTTTGAGGTGAAGGCGCGCTTCGATGAGGAGAAGAACATCCGCGAGGGTGCCAAGCTGGAAAAAGCCGGCTGCTTCGTGATATACGGCGTGAGCAAGTACAAGACGCACACCAAACTGCTCATGATTATCCGCAAGGAAGGCGAGAAGGTGACGCGCTACGTGCACATCGGCTCGGGCAACTACAACGAGCAGACCTCGCGCCTCTACACCGACGTGAGCCTGCTCACGACCAACGACGTGTACGGCCACGACGTGTCGGAATTCTTCAACGTTATCACCGGCCACTCGCAGCCCGACGACTACGAATACCTCATCACGGCGCCGAAGGACATGCGGCAGCAGCTCATCCACCTGGTGCGTGAGGAGGTGAAGCACGCCAAAAAGGGCCTGCCCAGCGGCATCGTGATGAAGATGAATTCGCTCGAGGATAAGGAGCTGATTGACGAGTTTTACAAGGCTGCCAAGGCGGGCGTGCCCATCCGCTTCATCGTGCGGGGCATCTGCTGTCTGCGGCCGGGCCGGCCAGGGCTGAGCGAAAACATTGAGGTGCGCAGCATCGTGGGCGAGTACCTGGAGCACACCCGCCTGTTCTATTTCCACAACGGCGGCGACGCCCGGGTGTACGCCGGCTCGGCCGACATCATGGTACGTTCGTTCGACCGTCGCATCGAAGCCTTGTTTTTGATTGTTAATCCGCAGCTTAAGCGCGAGGCCATCAATATTCTGATGATGAATATGATGGACAATCAAAATAGCTACCTCATGCGCGAAGATGGCGCTTACATCCGGCAGCGCCCGGCCCCCGGCGAGCCCGTGGTGAACGTGCACAAGGACTTCTTCAAGCGCGACGAAGCCCAACTAGCGACTGCCACGCCCGACGGCATGCTGGCCTTATTAGGCGTGCAAGCGGAGCGCCGGCGGGAGATGGAAGCCACCCAGCAGGCTGAAGCCGAAGCAGCGGCGCAGACCCTAGCTGAAGCCCAGGAAGCCGAAGCGGATGAAGCCTTTGGCGAAGGCGAGCCGGACGATGCCTGCGAAGACATCACCACCCCGGTTGGGCACGTAGACGAAGGTGCCGTGGCGCCGACGGTGGCACGGGCATAGGAGCTATACAGAACTAAAAACAGAACTGTCATCCTGAGCGCAGCGAAGAACCTTATCAACCAAGAACAATTCGTTCCAACGTGATAAGGTCCTTCGCTGCGCTCAGGATGACAGTTCCGTTTCGCGGCTCGCTATTCCATCTCCGCCGGGCTGTTCTGCACGTCGGGCACGGGCAGGCGGGCGGGGTGGCGGCCGTCGGGGCTGAGCTCATCGAAGTAGTCTTCGAATAGGGCCTGGAGCATGCCGTCCTTCAGGCCGATGTCGGGTACCACCATGTTGTTGACGTTGGCCCACTGCATGGCCGAGAGGTAGATGTGGCCGGCCGGCACGATGACGTCGGCCCGGTCGGGGTTGAGCATGGCCACGTTCACGCGCTCGTTCATGCTCAGGCCGGCGAGGCGGTCGAGGGTGGTAACGAGGCTGCGGCGCGTTACGGGCTTGTCAGGCGCGGCGGAGGTGAGGCTGTAGAGCTTGTTGATGTTGCCGCCCGTGCCGATGGCGCGGGTCACGTGGTATTGGCGGGCGTTGTGGCGCACCCAAGCTTCCATGCGGGCCCAAAGCTCGTTCTGCGCTTCGGTACCGACGTTGCCGCTCTCTTCTTGTTGCATGCGGCGAATGGAGCCAATTTCAAACGACTGCGCGGCCACCTTGCGGCGGTCGTGGTAGATGTTGAACTCGGTGCTGCCGCCACCCACGTCGATGTGCAGGTAGTGGCGCTTGTCTTCCAGCACGTGCTCGATGACGCGGTTGATGTAGAAGGCCTCATCCTGGCCGTCAATCACCTTGATTTCCATGCCCAGCTCCTCGCGCACGCGGGCCACGATGGCAGCGCCATTGGCCGCCGAGCGCATGGCCGAGGTGGCACACACCAGATAGTGGGCCACGCTGTGCACTTCCATCAGCAGCTTAAGCGAGTGTAGAAACTTGACGAATTGGTCGGCTTTGGCAGCCGAAATTTCGCCGGTGGCAAACACGTCTTCGCCCAGACGCATGGGAAAGCGCACGTACTCTACGCGCTTGAGGCGGTAGCGGCCTTCGTAATACAAAACCGCCGAAATCTGGCACCGCACGGCGTTGGACCCAATGTCAATGGCGGCGAGCTTACGGAGGGGAAAATTCATGCAGGAAACTACGGATTAAATAAAAGCCCAAAGGTAAGCCTAAGCATTGCGTTTGGGTACTGGGTATGCCGGCACGCGTCCGAGACGCGCGCCAGCATACCGGGCTACTTGTCGATGCGGAAGCCCAGACCGAACTGTATTAGGGTGCTTTCGACCGACTTCTGGTAGGAGATGGCGAAGGCCAACGTCTCGACAACCGGCGCGATGTATACGCCCCCGCCGTAGCCGCTGTGCCAGCCGGTGGGCGAGGAGCCTTGGTAGTACACGCGGCCCTGGTCGTAGAAGCCGAACACGCCGTAGTAGAAGGGCAGGAAGCCGTTTTTCACCTGGCCCAGGGCGAGGCGCAGCTCGGTGTTGTAGTAGAGGCTGGCGTCGCCGCTGAAGCGGTTGCGGTAGTAGCCGCGCAGGCCCTCGCGCAAGCCTAGTGAGGCGAATTTGTAGAAGGGAATGTCGGCGTCGGGGCCGTAGTTTTTAGCGCCGCCGCCTTTCACCACCAGTGTGATGGGGATGCCAATTTTGGCCGTGCCGTAGTATTCGGCAAAGCCCTGGGTGAGGCCGAAGGTGCGTTGCGGACCCGAGAGCTGGCGGTAGGTGTCGTGCTGGGCGCGCAGGCGCACGCCGCGGCGGGCAAAAGCCTGGCGGTCGCGCAGGTCGAGGTCGAACACGCCGTTGAGGCCGAGCAAGCGCTGCGTGCTGGCATTGGGGACATTAAATAATTCGACGTCAGCATTTTGAAGCTGACCCAGGTAGCTGTCGGGAGCAAAATCGGTGACGTAGTACTCGAAAGTGGGGCCCACACGCAGCACGCTGCGCTGCAGAAACACCCGCTCCAGGAAGCCGTTGAGCGTGACGCCGCGGTAGCGGGCGCGGTAAAATTTCACGTCGTACTTGTTCTGGTCGAGCGGCGTGTCATTGCCCAGGCCGAAGAAGTTGTAGAAGGGGAAGTAGTTGCCGTAGCTGGCCGCCGCACCCACATCAATCTTGCCGATGGCGTAGCGGTGCCGGGTGCTGAGGGTGAGCTGGCGCTGCCCGCCGGTGCTCACTTCGCCCAGCACGGAATACTGGTTTTTGAAGCCTGGCTTGCGGAAGCCCTGGGTAAGGAAGGTGATGCCCGCGCTGGCCGTGAAGCCGTCGTTGCGGTTGTAACCCGAGCCGATGCTTGGCTTGTAGGAGTTGAATTCGAATTGTTCCCGGTCGTAGGCATTCACGCCGGGGCGGGTGCTGGTACGGTTGTCCGCCTCCTTGCCGAGTTGCATTTCGGTATCGGGCAGGTCGTAAACTTTGGTGAGGGTGCGCAGGCCGGCGGCGCTGGAGCTGTCGGTAATCTTGTCCTTGCCGTCGCCGCCGATGACGCGTACCAGAATGCTGTGGCTGCCGCCGTCGCCCGTCACCGTGAATACGTCCTTGCCGCCGAGGCCGTAGAGGCACACTTCCCTGGTTTCGTTGGGCTTGAAAGTGCGGTCAAACAGGGCCGAACCCTTGGGGTTGTCGGTGTCGCCGGCGCGGTCAAACATCTGCACGCGCACCTGCCCGTCGGGCAGCCGGTTCACCTGGAATACCTCGCCTTTGTTGGAGCCCACCACATCCACGCGCCGGGCCAGCAGCAGGTAATACTCGTCGATGGCCTTGGGCAACTCCTGAATGCGGGCTTTCAACTTACGGTTAATGTCGTTGCCCGATTTGTCCTGAATTTCAGCGGGTAGTTGAGCGGTGGCACCGTCGATAATGGTGGGCGTGATTTTGCCTTGCAGGTACTTGGCAGCCTCTTGCCACTGCTCCCGGGTGAGGCCTTGGAGCAGGAAACGGTCCAGGTGACGGGCGGGCCAGTTCAGGCTTTTCATGTCCTGGAACTCGGTGTTGAAGCCCTCGATGCTGGGCACGGCCCACTCGCGGTTGGCCAGGTAGGTGAGGAAGCCGTTCCAAAGGGTAAAGCTCTGGTCCCGGTCGCGCGGGATGGGGCGGTAGAGCGTGCCGCCGTTGGCCTGCTTGTAGCCGGCCCACTTCCAGTTGTCTTCGTGCTTGCCGAAGTCGGCCACCAGCATGTCGAAAGCGCGGGCGCGGGCCAAGGCGGGCGCATCCACGTGGTTGTCGTGGTCCTTGTACAGCTTGCGGAACAGGCCGAAGCTACGCGTCACCTCATCGGAGTTGCCGAAGCCGGGCAGATTGGCTTTGGGGTCTTTGGGCGAGTCTTCGAGGGTGCCGAGCAGGCCGGCGTACTCGGCGCGGTAGGCACCAAGCTGCTGGTTATCGGGCAGGCGGAACAGGCGCGGGCGGGCATGCAAGATGTCCGTCTGGTCGAGCATGTAGCTGATGGGCAGGTTGCTGTACGGGTTGGCCGTGGCCGTCACGTCGCGCAGCACATCGGCCGCAATGGAATTGCGCAGCTCGGGCGGCAGAATCTTGGTCACGTCCTTGTCCACGGAGCGGAAAACGTACTCCGAGCTGTCGGCCGCAATGAGTTTGAGCGAGGTGGTCTGGCGTCCGCCGCCCTTGCCAGTGGGGCGCAGGCCACCCTTCTCAGTGCCCAAGTCCAGCGTCTTCACCGTAACGGGTTGAAGCCACGAGGAGCGGTAGATTTTACCAATGAAGAAGTTCTTGCTAACCGTAGGCTTGTACTCCGGACCGGGCACCACGGTGGTCGTGGCTTGGAAGGGGGTATCGGGCTTAGCCTCGGCCGCGGCTTGCGTGGCACCGGGGCAGGTGGTGATGAAGGGGTTTTGCGGGGCCTTGGAATCGGCTGCCCCGGCGCAGGCGGAGCGGAACAGTGTGCCAGTGTAGGCGTCCTTCACGGCCTGGTCGCCGCTTCCAAAGGTGAAGATGTGCGTCTTCACAGTGCCATCGGCGAAGTATTCGAGGGTGGTATAGCCTTCCTCGCTCTTGCTGTAGAGCGACTGGCCTTTGGCGCCCACGTGCTCATCTTTGAGAAAACTGCCGCTTACCACATGGTAGTTGCCCTGGAAGGGGGTAAGCTGCAGGCTATAGTCATGGGCCGCGGCGTAAATCACGCCGGGGTTGCTTTGCAGGGTATTCAGCAGTTCCTTTTTCAGCTCCTGGTAGCCGGGGCTGGCCAGGTCGCGCGGGGTGCCCACGTTCTGGCGGTAGGCGGCGTAGATGGTGCCGAACACCGGCGGGCTCAAGTGGCGCGACAGCGGCTCGTGGCCGGCGTACACGCCGTTGCTCACCACGGGGTGGTGGCCTAGCAGCAGCACGTTCTTGTTCTTGGAGTCGTCAATCAGGTCCTGCAGCTGCTCGCGGAACTCCTCTTTCGTTAGCGTTTTGCAGTCGGTATCGGGGGCTTCGGGGCGGTCGAAGGGGTGAGTGAACCACGGGGTATTTAGGGCCACGAGGCGCACTTGCGGGGCCACGTCCACCACTTCGGGGCCGGGGCAGCCGTTGGTGGGGATGAAGGCGTTCTGGCCGGGTAGCTGCTTCTCGATGTACTTTTCGAGGCGGCGCACGGTTTTCAGGCCGTCGGGGCCGGAGTTGGCCCAGTCCTTGTCGCCGGGCAGGAAGTAGATTTTGCCCTGCGGCAGGCCTTTCACCAGCGCAATGAGTTGGTCGGCGCGGTCGCGCTGGGCCTGGGCCAGGGCGGTATCGCTTTTCGAAACCAGGCCCGTATTGCCCACAATATCGCCGAGGTGCACCACCGTGAAGGGGCCGGTTTGCTGCTCCAGCACCCGGCGCAGCTGCTGCAGGCGGGCGGGCGGAATATCGGCTTGGGCGGTGTTGCCGAGTAGGAAAACGGTGTGGGCTGGCGAAGTGGTTTGAGCCGCAAGCGTACCGGCAGAAAGCCCGAGCGCGGCCAGCGCGGAGAGGAATTGTAGGCGCATAAGGTATGGATATGCACCGGAGTACGCAGAACGCGGGGTAAAGTATGCGTAACTTAAGCTCGCCGCTATTTTTCGGCCGAAGCCAGCGATTTAGGACTGCCCCAGCGCTGTGCGCCCAGCAGCAACAGGCACGGCAGGCCCACCCAGATGACCTCGCTGGCCAGCACCCTTAGCCCCTTTGCCCCGAAGAAAGCCCGGATGCTCAGCGGCGACACCTTGATGGGCCGCAAGGGAAAGAAATACCGCTCCAGGTGCCATGGGCTGAAAAAGGCCACGCCCAGCCCTCCGGTGGTCATGGCATCTAGGAAACCATGCGAGGCGGTGGCCAGAAAGAGCAGAAGCGCCAGCCGCCCGGCGCTGGGACGCTGGCCAGGGCGAGCCAACCGGCTGAGCAGCACGCCCACGGCTGCTACCACCACGGCGGCCAGCAGCGAGTGGGTGAGGCCCCGGTGGCCCCAGAGGCTGTCGTAGGGCACGCCCAAGCGGTAGCCAATGGAGTCCACGTCGGGCAGAGCGGCGCAGATGCCGGCGGCCACCCAATAGGGCCAGTATTGGCGTTGGGGCAGAATAAGCTTGCCGAGGGTTGCACCCAAGGCGGCGTGGGCAAAGGCTGAGGCCATAGGAGCAGTTTACCAGCGGCGAATGTAGCCAAAATGCTCCAGCAGCCACAGGCCCGCGACGATGGCCGCGAGGATGAGGGCTTTGGGCCAGAATTCGCGCCAGAAGCTACGGCCGGGGGGAGGGTTCATGCGGGGGAGAGTGATACGTAACTAATTGTCTGTCATCCTGAGCGCAGCGAAGGACCTTATCACGTCAGTAGCAGTAATAACTTACAATAGTTCTTCGGTGAGAAGGTCCTTCGCTGCGCTCAGGATGACAGGGTTTGTTCCTCTACCCAGCCAACTCCCGCAGCACCTTAGGCACGCCGGTGCTGGCGGGCTCGGCCACGTAGCGCACGCCGCGGCGGCCGGCTTCGGGCTGGTGCGGGTCGATGACCGTGACGGGGCAGGTGGCGGGGGCGTAGTGCAGCAGGCCAGCGGCGGGGTACACTTGCAGCGAGGTGCCCACAATGAGCAGGGCGTCGGCGGTGCTCACAATTTCGGCGGCTTCCTCAATGGCGGGCACCATCTCGCCAAACCACACAATGTGCGGGCGCAGCTGGGTGCCGTCGGGAGCCAGGTCGCCCACGTGGATGTCGCCGTCGCAGTAGTACACGGTGGCTTCGTCGGCCACGGAGCGCATCTCGTTCAGCATGCCGTGCAGGTGCAGCACGTGGCTGGAGCCGGCCCGCTCGTGCAGGTCGTCCACGTTCTGGGTGATGATGCTCACGCGCCAGCCGGGGGCTTCCTCGAAACCGGCCAGGGCCAGGTGGGCGGCGTTGGGCTGCACGGTGCGGGCCTGCGCGCGGCGCTGGTTGTAGAATTCGAGCACCAAAGCCGGGTTGCAGGCAAAGCCTTCGGGCGAGGCCACGTCCTCGACGCGGTGCTCTTCCCAAAGCCCGTTGGTGTCGCGGAAGGTGCGGATGCCGGACTCGGCCGAGACTCCGGCGCCGGTGAGCACCACGAGGTGTTTGTCGGCCATAAGAAAAGGGGAGGAAAGGGTAAAAAAAGGCCTCATGGCCGTTGCCAAATATATTCAAGCAACGGGAAAGGCCGTGGAATATCAGCACTATTCAGCCGTTTTTCAGGAATAGCTTCAGCCATTGAAACGGCTTAAAAAAGCCGCTGCTGACTAAGCTGGGCCATATCCTTTGCCATCGGGCTGCCGTTAGCCTCTCACTGATTCACGTTCCTTTTCCTTTCCACTTTTCTATTGTTTTCTTATAATGAGCAAGCCTATTTCCCGCCAGATGCATGGCGTCCTCGACTATTCAGCCGCCCCTTTGGTGGCCGCTGCGCCCGCCCTCATTGGCTTTGCCGACAACAAAAAAGCCAGCGTGCTGAGCTATGTGCTGGGCAGCGGCATTCTGGCCCTCACGGCCTGCACCCGCGCCGAGTGGGGCCTGGTGAAATCGGTGCCCTTCAAAACCCACCTCGCCCTCGATGTAGTGACGGCCCTCACCAGCCTGAGCGCGCCGTGGCTGTTTGGCTTCTCGAAGAACAAAAAGGCTCGCAATACCTTCCTGGCCATTGGGGCCACGCTGCTGACCACCGGCCTGCTTTCGGAGCCAGAAGAAATGCCCAAATACCGCGAACTGGGCGAGTAATTTATTTAAAAAAATAAAAAAAGGCCTTTCCACCGCAGCGGAAAGGCCTTTTTTGTTGAGCAACAAACCGATTGCACCAGCGTAAGTCGGTAGCTGCCTGAGAGGGGCAGTCAGATGCGGGACGGCGCCACGCCGTACATTTTTTTGAAGGCGAAGGAAAAGTGCGACAGGTCTTCGAAGCCCACTTCGAGGTAGGCCTCAGAGGGGGCTTTGCCTTTTTCCTTGATTAGAAAATGCGCTTCCTGCAAGCGGCGCTGCTGCAGCCAGCGGCTGGGCGAAAGCTGAAATATCTTCTCGAAATCCCGCTTGAAGGTGGCGAGGCTGCGGCCGGTGAGGTAGGCGAAGCGGGGCAGCTGCACATTGAAATGAAAGTTGCGGTGCATGAAGGCTTCGAGGTCGATTTTGCCAGGGGCGGCAAAGTCGAACAGCACATCCTGCAATTCGGGCCGGGTTTTGAGTAGGAGCAGGAGGGCTTCGCGCACTTTGAGGGTTATCAGGGCTTCATTGCCGGGCTCAGCCAGCTGCTCGTAGGGCTGCAGAGAATCGAAATAGCTTTGGAAAAGGGGCGTAGTTGGCAGCTCCACGATGGCGGGGCCAGCGGCCGGGGGATGCGGCGGAGCCTGGTAGCCGTGTTCGATACTGAAGCTGCGCAGCGTGTCCTGGTCGAGGGCAATGGAAAGGGTTTTGAACTCGCCGTTTTCGGGTGGCTGCTTGTTGAACTTCAGCAAATGGTTGCGCTTGGTCAGGCGCAGGTCGCCGGGCCGAAACACCTGCTCCCGGGTCCCGTCGTAGGTGGTGAGCGTGCCGGCCAGCTGGTAGCTGAGCACATGCTCGGGGATGAACTGCTCACCTTCCCGGCTCCGGCTGTGGTAGCAGGAGTAGAGGATGGGCGGGCGGGGCGAGATGTTGGGCATGGGCACTTTCGAGCGAAACACGGAATATAAGGTCCCGCGCCGCGCTACTCCGCGGCTTGCTGGTTTTGGGGCTTCACCTGGTAGAGCTTACCCACTTCGGTAGCGAAGAAGTTTTCGGCCTCGTCGTGGTCGGTGGAGAGGGTGACGGGCAGCCACTGCTCAAACTCGGCCCGGCGGTCGGCATCGGCTTGGCGGAGGAAGGCGGCGGCCTCGCTGCCCAGCACCAGGTGCACCGGCGGGTGGGGGTGCTGCACGAGGTCAATCATTGCCTGCGCGGCTTTGGCCGGGTCGCCCAGGGGCACGAAGTTGCCGCTGGCGAAATACTCGGCGCGCTGATTCACGAGTTCGTAGCCGTCGATGGTGGGGGCGTAAGCCATGGAGGCGCCGGCCCAGTCGGTGCGGAAGCCGCCGGGCTCCACCGCCGTCACGCGGATGCCCAGCGAAGCCACTTCCTTGGCCAGGGCCTCGCTGAAGCCGCTCAGCCCAAACTTGGCAGCCTGGTAGATGCTCACGCCGGCGTTGCCCACACGCCCGCCAATGGAGCTGATTTGCAGGATGTGGCCACTGCCCTGCCGGCGCAAATAAGGCAGCACGGCGCGCGTGACGGCAATGGGGGCGTATAGATTGGTTTCGAGCTGGCTGCGTACCTGCTCCTCGGTGTAGGCCTCAGCCGCGCCGGTGATGCCGAAGCCGGCGTTGTTCACCACCACGTCGAGGCGGCCGAAATGAGCCACGGCGGCGGCCACGGCCGCCGCAATCTGAGCGTGGTCGGTTACGTCGAGGGCCAGGGGTAGCACTTGGCTGCCGTATTGGGCCACGAGGTCGGCCAGCTGCTCGGGGCGGCGGGCAGTAGCGGCCACGCGGCCACCCTGGGCCAGCACGGCTTCGGTGAGGCTGCGGCCCAGGCCGCGGGAGCTACCGGTGATAAACCAAACGTTGTTCATGAGTTCTTATGATTAAAGTTCATGACAAAGGTCCTGCTCACAAAGAGCAGGCGCTTTGTTGAAAAGCTCATGTTTGGTTTGTTGAAAAGCTCAAGCCCTGGCCAAGGCAACAACAAAAAAGCCCACTGCCGGAGCAGCGGGCCTAGGATAAATGGCGGGCGAAACCACGCGGACGGGGGCAGCTAGAGCACCAGCTCGCCCTCTTCATCGCCGTGCCAGAACTTGATGCGCTTGGCCTGCACCCGCACCAGCACGATACCGGGCGTGTCGATGCCGTCCTTGAACCAGCGTTTCAGCTCGGGCAGCCAGTGCTTTTCGAGGGTAGCGCGCTGGCGGATAAGGGTGGCGTTGCCCACCACGGATACGAAGAGGTAGTCGGGGCCGTGAAAGCCCAAGCTGACGTGCGGGTTCTCGGCGATGTCGCGCACGGTGCGCGAGCCCTCGTAGGTGAAGTAGTAGGAGTTGCCGTCGTATTCCACGTCGCCGTTGTTGCTCATGGGGCGGGTGCTGAGCTGGCCCCGGCTGGTGTGTGTGGAGAGCAGGGTGATGTCGAGCTTCGCCATCTTGGCGGCGACGGCTTTGAGTGTGGTTTCGGCCATGATAAGGAAGGAAAGGATGAGCTTGGCGTACGTGTGGTGGGCGGTAGTAGTTTATCAGAAGAGGGAAATGCAAAACGCGCCGCTGCTCCTGTTACCGGAGCAGCGGCGCGTTTGGGTTGGTAAAATGTAGCGCGAACATTTTAGTCCGCGCCACGGAACGTTGGATTGACGGCATGTAGCGCGGATTACAAAGTCCGCGCTACATGCTAATGGTTAATGGGGCACTCAATCAACAAAAACCGTGAACCGACAGCGGCTTCGATGCTCACGCTGTCCGTGTCCCAGATGCCGAGGCTGTCGCGCTCTTGCACTGCCTGCCCAGCCACCGTCACCGAGCCGCTGATGACGAACAGAAACAGCAACTTGTTCAGCGGCTTGAAGGTGTAATCCACGGTTTGGGCGTCGGGGTAGTAGCCGAGCGAGAGCTTGGCATTCTGGTTAATCCAGCAGTGCGCAGTGCCTTCCTCGTTGCTCACGATGGTGGTGAGTTGGTTGGCGCGCTGGGCTTCGGGGAAGTAGCGGCGCTGGTAGCGCGGGCCGATGTTCTGAAGCTTGGGCTCAATCCAGATTTGCAGGAAGTTCACGTCGGTGTCGCCCACGTTGTGCTCCTCGTGGCGCAGGCCGCTGCCGGCGCTCATGATTTGCACCCAGTCCTGGTGCACCACTTCGGTGTAGCCCAGGGTGTCTTTGTGGTTCATGCTGCCGGCCAGCATCACTGAGATGATTTCCATGTTGGCGTGCCCGTGAATGCCGAAGCCGCCGCCGGGCTGCACCACGTCGTCATTAAAGGTGCGGAGCAGGCCGAAGCCGCTGCGCTCCGGGTCGGCATACGGGCCGAAGCTGAGCGAGAGGTTGCTTTTCAGCCAACCGATGTCCTTGAGGCCACGGTCGGCGGCGCGGGTGAGGCGGGTTTTCATTGCGCAGCGGGCAGCTCGTTCTGGAACACAAACTCGGCCAGCGGCTTGCGGCTGCGGGCGGCTTTCTCGCGGCTCAGGAAAGGCTCTTCCAGTTGCTCAGCCTCGCCGAGGTAGCCCAGCGCCATCACCACCACCGGTGTGAGAGAATCGGGCAGGTTGAATTCGCGGCGGGTCTTCTCGCGGTCGAAGCCGCCCATGAGGTGGCCGTAGAGGCCCAGCGCTGTGGCTTCGAGCATGAGGTTGGCGTTGGCGGCGCCCAGGTCGTGCAGGGCCGCGCCGTTGGGGGTGCCGTCGGGGTTGGTGGTCCGGGCCAGGGCAATGATGAGTACGGGGGCATTTTTGGCCCAGGGCTGGTTGCCGGGCACGAGGCAATCCACAATCTTCTGGAAAGCTTCGGTGTCCGCCTTATGCGCGTAGATGTACTGCCAGGGCTGCAGGTTCATGGCGCTGAAGGCCCAGGAGGCGGCCTCAAACACGTGGTTCAGCTTGTCCGGCTCCACGGGCTGGGCCGAGAAGGAGCGTGGGCTCCAACGGTTGCGGATGAGCTCGTGAACGGGGTAGGTGGTGGTGGCGGGTTTCATTCTTTGGGTATTTGGTATTGGGTAGTCAGTAGTCGGATTTGGTTGGGGGCGTCTGTCATCCTGAGCGCAGCGAAGGACCTCCTCACGTCAGGCTAACGTGCGAAGGTCCTTCGCTGCGCTCAGGATGACAGACGTTACATCTGATTACTGACTACCCAATACCGACTACTGTCATAAAAGTTAAAACTCCATGGGTACTTCCATCAGCAACAACTCGGCGTTGCTGTCGGCGCTGATTTCCAGCTTATCGGTTTCCCAGATGCCGAAGCCGTCGCGACGGTGCAGGGCCTGGCCGTTGATGGTTACATCGCCTTCCAACACGAAAGCGTAAACCCCGTTGCCAGCTTTTTTCAGGTCGTAGTCAGTGCGGAAGCCCTTATCGAGGTTGCCGATGTGGAACCAGGCGTCCTGATGAATGTGGGGGTTAGTACCGTCGCCTTCGGGCGACACCACTTGCAGCAGCTGGTTGTGGCGGGCCTCCGGGGCGAAGGTTTCCTGGCCATAGTTGGGCTTGATGCCGCGCGACTTCGGGAACACCCAGATTTGCAGGAATTTCACTTCCTGATTGGCATTGTGGTTTTTCTCGGAGTGGGCCACGCCGGTGCCGGCGCTCATCACCTGCACGTCGTGCTGGCGGATGACCGTTTTATTACCCATCGAGTCCTGGTGCTCCAAGTCGCCCGAGAGCGGGATGGAAATGATTTCCATGTTGTCGTGCGGGTGGCGGCCGAAGCCCATGCCACCGGCCACGGTGTCGTCGTTGAGCACGCGCAGGGCGCCGAAGTGCACGCGGCTCTGGTTTTGGTAGCCGGCGAAGCTAAAGGTGTGGTAAGAATTGAGCCAGCCGTGATTGGCGTGGCCGCGGGTGTTGGCGGGGTGCAGAATGGTGCGGGCCATGATGGGGCGTTTGTTTAGGGTGTTAACGGTACAAATGTATGTACATTTAATGTTGATACATCATTTGTTGAAAAAAAGTTTTATCACTTTCATTTTTCGCTGCAGGCGTATGGCAGCCATCGGCCAGCCGGTACCTTTGCCCGACTCTATTTCCCGCTTTGTCTGCATGATTCGTACGGTCATCTTCGACATGGATGGTGTCATTATCGACACCGAGCCCATTCACCACCATGCCTTTTTTACTGAGTTTGCCGAACTGGGCATCCCGGTCACGGAGGCCGAGTACGCCACCTTCCTGGGCAAGTCGACGCGCAACGTATTTCAGCACCTGAAGGAGAAATACCACCTGGCTCAAGACGTAGAAGCCATGGTGAACCGCAAGCGCGAGCTATTCAACAAGTCATTCGACGAAGACGCTGGCCTCGACCTGCTGCCCGGCGTGCGCACCCTCATCGAAGACCTCCGCCGTCACAACGTGCTGTTGGTGGTGGCCTCCTCGGCCTCGAAGGCCACCATCGCCCGGGTGTTCGACCGCTTCCAACTGCGGCCTTACTTCGCCCACATTGTCAGCGGCGAGGACTTTGCCGAATCCAAGCCCCACCCCGCCATCTTCCTGCGAGCCGCCGAACTGGCCGAAACCCCCGTAGCCGAGTGCATCGTCATTGAGGACGCCGCCAACGGCATTGCGGCGGCCAAGGCGGCCGGCATCTATTGCATCGCCTACGCTAGTCCCCATTCGCAGAGCCAGGACCTGCACCAGGCCGACCGCGTGATTCAGGATTTTGCAGAGCTGAACGCGGCGAGTATTCAGTCCATCGGCTGAACGAGGTAGGGGCGGGGCAGGCTCAGTTGGGCGCGGCTCCGTTGTTACAGCTCAAACCGCTTCAGCTCATCGCGGCCAAACACCCATTCCGGCGTATCGACTTGCGTCTCAGCTGGCCCCGGCACGGCAAACCACGCGCCCAAAGCCGGCGCGTCCACGTTGCGCAACACGTGAATGTTCTGGGCCGGCATATAGCTTTGGGCCAGCAGCAGGTATCGCTGGTGCGTAGTGGGATTTTCAGCCACATCCACCACCAGCACCGCGTGCCCGGGCGCACCACCGTGGACGAGCACATCGCCCGGTTGCACCTGCGGCAGCGGCACCGCGCGCAGCTCGCGGCTCAGTGACTTGGTGCCCGCATAGCCAAAAGTGGGCAGCAGGTAGCGGCCCAGCGCTGCATGCGTGGGGGCCTCAGCAGGCCGGGTAGCGGGCAGCACTTCCTCATTTACCACCCGAAACGTGCGGCCCGCCACAAAATCCGAAAACCAGAAATCGTAGCCCGTGGTGAGGTGGAAATGTACCTTGTTGGGGTCGCGGCTGAACACGTATTCGGCCCGCAGGCGAATCACAGCGTCGGCGCACTGCTGCAAGTCCTGAGTTCCCACGTCGATGTCGGCCACGGCGGCCACCACATCCTGCCGGTTTTTCAGGCCACCATTGTAAAGCCGGGCTTTTGTCCCCGCAGGTTTAAGAGGCAAGTAGCGCAGCCACTCTCCCCAACTTCCCGCTGCCACCGGCAACCGCTGGCAGCCGGCCGGTGTTGCAAACCGCGCCGCCAGGGTCTGGCTGGCGGGGCCAGGCTGCGCTTGCCAGGCATAGACTAAGCCGGCCGGCCGTTGCGGCACTGGGCTCGGATTATTGAAGCTGCAAAAGGTGGCACTCAGCCATAAAAAAGAAAGGCGGCGCATGGTATTGGGCAAAAGAAAAGCCCGCGAGGGGCGGGCTTTTCATAACGTTATATGAAGCTTTTTATTTTGCTTTCGCCGCAGGCTTTTTCGCGGCGGTTTTTGCAGCCGGCTTCTTAGCCGCAGCTTTGGTTGTGGCTTTTTTCGCAGCGGGCTTCTTAGCCGTGGCGGCTTTGGCGGCCTTTTTGGTAGGCGCGTCAGCGTCCTTTTCCTCAGCGGTCGGCGCGGCTTTCTTGCCGAAGCGGCCTCCTTTGGCGGGCTTATCGGGCGTGGCGTCGGCCAATTCGATGCAGCGCTCCAGGGTCAGCTCCGTGGGCACTTCGCCCTTGGGAATCTTCACGTTCTTCTTGCCCGCCACGATGTAAGGCCCGAAGCGGCCGTTCAGCACCTGAATGTCGGGGTTTTCGGGGAACGACTTGATGAGGCGTTCGGCATCGGCTTTGCGTTTGCCCTCAATTAAGGCCACCGCTTCTTCGGCGGTGATGGTGTGCGGGTCCTGTTCTTTGGTGAGGGAGTAAAATTTGCTGTCGTGGCGGATGTAAGGCCCAAAGCGGCCGAGGTTGGCCGTCATGTCTTTGTCCTCGAACTGGCCCACGATGCGCGGCAGCTTGAACAAGTCCAGCGCATCTTCCAGCGTGATGCTCTCAATGAACTGACCCTTGCGCAGGTTGGCGTAGGCGGGCTTCACGTTGGGGTCCGTGGTATCGCCCAGAGCCACATAGGGGCCGTATTTACCCAGGCGGGCTGTGATTTTCTCGCCCGTTTCGGGGTGCACGCCTAGCTCGCGCGCGCCGCTCACGGTGCTGCGCTCGATGTCCTGCCCGGCCTCCACCGTTGCGTGGAACTTGTCGTAGAAGCCGGTCAGCATCTGCGTCCAGTTCTCGTGGCCGTTGGCAATCTGGTCGAACTCGTCTTCCACCTTGGCCGTGAACTGGTAGTCAATCACCGTGGGGAAGTGGGCCACCAGAAAGTCATTCACCACCATGGCCGTATCCGTCGGGAACAGCTTGGCTTTTTCGGCGCCGTAGTTCTCGGTCTTTACCTCAGTTTTCACCTGGTCGCCGTCCAGCGTCAGCACGTTGAACTTGCGCTCCTTACCCTCGCGGGTGTCCTTCTCCACGTAGCCGCGCTTCTGCACCGTGCTGATGGTGGGCGCGTAGGTCGAAGGCCGGCCAATGCCCATTTCCTCCAGCTTTTTCACCAGCGACGCCTCGGTGTAGCGCGGCGGCGGCGACGAAAACCGCTCGGTGGCGCTCAGGCGCTGCAAGGGCAGCACCTGTCCCACGCTCAACGGCGGCAGCCCGCGCGAGAAGCTCGATTCGCCATCTTTGCTTTCTTCCTCGTCCTCGTCGTCCTTGCTTTCAGCATAAACTTTCAGGAAGCCCTCGAAGGTGATGACTTCGCCGGTAGCCGTGAACGTGGTGCCCGGCTGCGTGCTGATGCCAATAACGGCTGTGGTGCGTTCAATCACGGCCTCCGCCATCTGTGAGGCCATGGCCCGCTTGCGAATAAGGTCGTACAGCCGCTGCTCCGACGCATCCGAGCCTGCTTTCACCGCCCCAAAATCGGTGGGCCGTATGGCTTCGTGGGCTTCCTGGGCCGAAGCCGATTTGGTTTTAAAATTGCGCTGCTGATGGTATTCGGCCCCGTAAGCCGCCGTGATGGCCGCCTGCGCGCCCGCCTGGGCTTCCTGCGAGAGGTTCACCGAGTCCGTCCGCATGTAGCTGATTTTACCGGCCTCGTACAGCTTCTGGGCAACGCTCATGGTCTGAGCCACCGAGTAGCCCAGCTTGCGCGAAGCTTCCTGCTGCAAAGTAGAGGTGGTGAAGGGCGCGGCGGGGCTGCGCTTGCCGGGCTTTTTATCAAGGCTTTCAATGCTATACGTCGCGCCCACGCAACGGCCCAGAAACGCCTCGGCATCCTCGCGCGTCTTGAAGCGAGTGGGCAGTTCAGCCTCCAGCACGGCGCCCCGGCCGGCGTCGAATCGGGCCACCACGCGGTAGGCGCTGGCGCTCAAAAACTGGCTGATTTCGCGCTCCCGCTCCACCACCAGCCGCACGGCCACGCTTTGCACGCGGCCGGCGCTAAGGCCCGGCTTTACTTTTTTCCAGAGCACGGGGCTCAGCTCGAAGCCCACGAGGCGGTCGAGCACGCGGCGGGCCTGCTGGGCGTTCACCAAGTCCTGGTTCACCTCGCGCGGGTTGGCGATGGCGCCTAGGATGGCCGGCTTGGTGATTTCGCGAAACACGATGCGCTTGGTTTTGGCGCCGGGTAGGTTCAGCGTTTCGGCCAGGTGCCACGAAATGGCTTCGCCCTCGCGGTCATCGTCACTCGCCAACCACACCATTTCGGCTTCCTTGGCGAGTTTTTTCAGCTGCGCGATGAGCTCGCGCTTATCGGCCGAAACTACGTAGGTAGGCTTGAAACCATTGGCAATGTCGATGGCGTTGTTGTCTTTGGGCAGGTCGCGGACGTGCCCATAGCTCGAGCGCACCACAAAATCCTGGCCGAGGTAGCCCTCGATGGTTTTGGCTTTGGCGGGCGACTCGACGATTACTAAATTCTTGACCATGTGGGCGGAGGAAGGGGGCGAGGGGCCGGAGTGGGTGAGTTGGGAATGTAACGGCCGGCAGCAGCGAAATGTTAAATTGGCCGCAAAGATGTCGGAATATTCCCAGCCAATGCGCAGCGAGCAATAATCCGGCCGCATCTGGGTCGATTTAACATCGCCACCCAACGGCTGAGTTCATTGCCCGAAAGGCCAAAATCTGTCTTTGTTTATTGCCGCCGCCCGCACGTACCTTCGCCTCCCGTTTGTCCTCCTTCCCCCTTCGACTGATACCTATACTATATGGCTTCCCCCAAGTCCTCGCAATCTAAGCCACGCCGCAACCCCGAAGTGGAGGCTCCGGACGCTGACACCGGTGGCAAGCCGGACGCCGGCGCCGTGTCGGCTCTCGACGTGGTGCGCACCCCTAACGACCTGACGCGCAAAAAAGGCGGCTCGCGTGGCTCCGTCGATACCCAGGACCCCGGCTACGTCAACGACCAGCTGAACCGGGTGCTCTACGCCCTCGACGCCTTCAAGAAGGGCGACGTGTCGGTGCGCCTCACCAAGCAGAACGACGACATCTTCGCCGAAATCGCCGAGGCCTACAACTCGATGGTGGACATGATTGCCG
This sequence comes from Hymenobacter properus, assembly GCF_015694735.1. Lineage (GTDB taxonomy): Bacteria > Bacteroidota > Bacteroidia > Cytophagales > Hymenobacteraceae > Hymenobacter > Hymenobacter properus. The sequence continues at coordinate 153,061 of NZ_JADQDP010000005.1, forward strand.
GCGTGGGCGGCGAGGTGTCGCGCATCTCGAAAGTGGCCGGTGTGGAGGGCAACCTGAAAGCCCGCGCCTCATCTGAAGGTGCCGCCGGCTTCTGGCGCGACATGGTGAACAACATCAACGGCCTCGTCGACAGCATTGCCGTACCGGTACTCGAAGTGGGCAAGGTGTTGAAAAACATCAGCCGCGGCAACCTCGACGAAAGCTTCCAGATTCCGGTGTCGGGCGACTTCAAGTTGATGGCTGAAACCATCAACAAGACGATTGACAACCTGAACATCTTCGCCGGCGAGGTAACCCGCGTGGCCCAGGAAGTGGGCACCGAGGGCAAACTCGGCGGCCAGGCCAGTGTGCCGAACGTAGGCGGTATCTGGAAAGACCTGACCGACAACGTGAACAACATGGCCTCGAACCTCACCGTGCAGGTTCGAGACATTGCCAACGTAGCCACGGCCGTAGCAAAAGGTGACCTTTCGCAGAAAATCACGGTAGACGTTAAGGGTGAGTTCCTGCAGCTGAAGCAGAACCTGAACCAGATGGTGGACTCACTGAACCTATTCGCTGGCGAGGTAACCCGCGTGGCCCAGGAAGTAGGCACGGAGGGTAAACTCGGCGGCCAAGCCAGCGTGCCGAACGTGGCCGGTGTGTGGAAGGACCTGACCGACAACGTGAACAACATGGCCAGCAACCTGACTTCTCAGGTGCGGGACATTGCCAACGTGGCCACGGCCGTAGCTAAAGGCGACTTGAGCCAAAAGGTAACGGTAGACGTGAAAGGCGAGCTGCTCCAACTGAAGCAGAACCTGAACCAAATGGTGGACTCGCTGAACCTGTTTGCTGGCGAAGTAACCCGCGTGGCCCAGGAAGTGGGCACGGAAGGCCGCCTCGGTGGTCAGGCCGTGGTACCGAATGTGGCCGGCGTGTGGAAGGATTTGACCGACAACGTAAACTACATGGCTAGTAACCTTACCAGCCAGGTACGTGACATTGCCAACGTGGCAACCGCCGTAGCAAAAGGTGACCTGACCCAGACGGTGACCGTTGATGTAAAAGGGGAGTTCCTGCAGCTGAAGCAGAACCTGAACCAGATGGTGGCCTCGCTGAACCTGTTTGCTGGCGAAGTAACCCGCGTGGCCCAAGAAGTAGGAACGGAGGGTAAACTCGGCGGCCAGGCCTCTGTACCGAATGTGGCCGGTGTGTGGAAAGCCCTCACCGACAACGTAAATGACATGGCCGCGGCACTCACCTCGCAGGTGCGCGACATTGCCAACGTGGCAACCGCCGTAGCCCGCGGCGACTTGAGCCAGAAGATGACGGTGAACGTGAAGGGCGAAATCCTGGAGCTGAAGAACATCCTTAACCAGATGGTGGACTCGCTCAACATCTTCGGCGACGAAGTAACCCGCGTGGCCCGCGAAGTGGGTACGGAAGGCAAACTCGGCGGCCAAGCCGTTGTGCCCCGCGTAGGTGGCACCTGGAAAGAGCTGACGGACAACGTAAACACGATGGCCAGCAACCTCACCTCGCAGGTGCGGGACATTGCCAACGTGGCAACGGCCGTATCGAAAGGTGACCTTTCGCAGAAGATTACGGTAGACGTAAAAGGCGAACTGCTCGACCTGAAGGACAACCTGAACCAGATGGTGGACTCGCTCAACATCTTCGCCGGCGAGGTAACCCGCGTGGCGCGTGAAGTGGGCACCGAAGGGATTCTGGGCGGCCAAGCCAATGTGCCGAAGGTATCGGGTACTTGGAAAGACCTGACCGACAACGTGAACACGATGGCCTCGAACCTGACCTCGCAGATGCGCGACATTGCCAACGTGGCAACGGCCGTAGCAAAAGGCGACTTGAGCCAGAAAATTACTGTAAATGTGCGTGGTGAGCTGCTCCAGTTGAAGGAAAACCTCAACGAAATGGTGGACTCGCTGAACACCTTCGGTGACGAAGTAACCCGCGTGGCCCGCGAAGTAGGTACCGAAGGAAAGCTCGGCGGCCAAGCCAAAGTGCCTAACGTGCGCGGCACCTGGAAAGACCTGACGGACAACGTAAACACGATGGCCAGCAACCTCACCTCGCAGGTGCGGGACATTGCCAACGTAGCAACAGCCGTATCGCGCGGCGACTTGTCCCAGAAAGTATCGGTAAACGTCAACGGCGAGCTGCTCGACCTGAAGGACAACCTGAACCGAATGGTAGACTCGCTCAACATCTTCGCCGGCGAGGTTACCCGCGTGGCCCAGGAAGTGGGCACCGAGGGTAAGCTCGGCGGCCAGGCTTCCGTGCCCGGCGTAGCCGGCGTGTGGAAGGACCTGACCGACAACGTAAACTACATGGCTTCCAACCTCACCACGCAGGTGCGGGGCCTGGTGAAGGTAGTAACCGCCGTATCGAAAGGTGACTTGACCCAGAAGCTGACGCTGCAAGCCAAAGGCGAAGTGGCCGACCTGGCCGACACCATCAACAGCATGGTGGACGACCTTAACCGCCTTGCCTCGGAAGTTAGCCGCGTGGCCAAAGTGGCCGGGGTAGAGGGCAAGCTTACCGAGCGCGCGACAGTAGGTGGCGTGTCAGGCTCGTGGAAAGAACTGGTAGACACGCTCAACCAACTCATCGAAAGCATCGCCTCGCCGGTGCTCGAAGTGAGCCGCGTGGTGCGTGCCATCTCGGAAGGCGACCTGACTCAGCGCGTGGAAGTGCCTACCACCGGCGACATCCTCGCCATGGCTAACGCGCTTAACCTAGCAGTAGACAACCTGAACGAGCTGCTTGGCGAAATCAACGATTCGTCGCAGGTAGTAGGAACTTCCTCGGAAGAAATGGCCGGCAAAGGCCAGGAAATGAGCCGGGTAACCGTCGACGTGGCCCTGGCCATGCAGCAGATGGCTGAAGGCGCTCAGAACCAGGCTTTGAAAACCGACCAGGCCTTTAAGCTGATTGAAGAAATCATGCAGGCCACCAAGGAAACGGCCAACAAAGCCGACGTGGTGAACAAATCGGCTATCCTGGGTGAGCAAACCTCGCAGCTTGGTCTGAAAACGGTGGCCGAAGTGGTGAAAAACATGGAAGAAATATCCAGCGCCGCTTCGCAGACTTCGCGCACCATCGAAGTACTGAGCACCCGTTCGGGTGAAATCAGCAAGTCGCTGGGCGTAATTACCGACATCGCCTCGCAAACCAACCTGCTGGCTCTGAACGCCGCCATCGAAGCCGCCCGCGCCGGGGAAGCCGGCCGTGGTTTCGCCGTGGTAGCCGAAGAAATCCGCAAGCTGGCCGAAGGCTCCCGCAAGTCGGCCAACGAAATTGCCACGCTGGTGGAAGACGTGAAAAAAGATACGTCGTCGGCCGCTGCCGCTATTTCGACCATGGAAAACCGAGTACTCAAGGGCAAGAACGCCACGTTCGAAGCCAGCTCGGCCTTTAAAAACATTGCCACCAGCTCCGGCGAAACCCTCCGCACCTCGCGCGACATCCTCACGGCCACCGAGGTACAGAAAACTTCGATTGGCGACGTGGTGAAATATGTGGAAGAAGTGGTAGCCATTGCCGAGCAGACGGCTACCGGCACGCAGCAGGTAGCCGGCACCGCCAAGCAGCTCTCCACGGCCATGCAAGAGCTCACCACCAGTTCGCAGCGCCTCACCGACATTGCCGACGACCTGCAGGCCGGCCTCGAAACATTCCAGCTCAGCTCCTACAGCTACGAGCCGGAGCCCGAGCCGCTGCCTGTACGCCGTCCGGTGGCCCGCGACGCCTACCGCAGCCCCGCCTACGCGGCTCCGCAAAACGGTGCGGCTGCACGGCGCAGCCAACCTGCCGCAGCAGCTTCGGCTGAAACCAATGGCCGGCAAAATGGCGCGGCCCGGCGGGCTACCCGTCCGGAAGCGGAAACGGTGACGGAAGAAACGCCGGGCCGCCGGGCTCCGCGCCCCACGCGGGCGGCCGATGCCCCGGCACCCAGCCCGGCGCCGGCACCCCGGCGCCAAGCCCGCGCCAGCGCCAAGCCCGCGGCCGATGAGTCGAAAGCCAGCCAGACTAATGGCAACGGCCAGGCCGCTAAGGCCAACGCTCCGAAGGCGAAAGCCAAGAAATAGTTTTCAATCCACCCGCATAGCTTCTTTGTTTCTATCGCATGGCCGAGATTGAACTAGCCGCCACCCCCAAAACCGAGCGCGCCAAACCCGCTGAGCTGGTCCAGCTTATCGTGTTTCGCCTCGGCGATGAGGATTATGGCATCCGCATCGAGCAGGTGAAGGAGGTGACCGTGACGCCCGAGGTGGCGCGCATGCCCAAAACGCCGCCCTTTATTAAAGGCATCGCCAACCTGCGCGGCGACATCATCGCCATTCTGGATTTGGAGGAGCGGTTCCGGCTGCGGCCGGCCGGCCGGCCCATTCCCGAGCGCAGCTACACGGTGGCCGTGGAAGCGGCCGATTACACCCTGGGCCTGATGGTCCGCGAAGTGCCCCGGCCCTTCACGCTGCCGCTGAGCCAGATTGAGCCGGCGCCGGAGTTCGTGCAGGACGCCGGCACCCGCGACAAGTACCTCGAAGGCATTGCCAAGCTGCCGGAGGGCGGCATCATCATTGTGCTCGACATGCGCAAGCTGCTCACGCCGAGCGAAGTGCTGCGTTTGCCGGGCAAAGGGGCATCTTCATAAGCCCTAGCCCGTACTAAGCCTGCCGGGCTACGCCAGCTCGGCGGTTCTCCCGTATTATTCTCATGTCTCCCAATTCCATGAACAAGCGCATTCTCATCGTCGACGACTCCTTCTACATGCGCACGATGCTCAAAAACATGCTCACCGACGCCGGTTATGAGGTGGTTGGCGAAGCTGCTAACGGGGCACAGGCCTTGGAAATGGCTGCCTCAACCACGCCCGACCTCATCACTCTCGACGTGATTCTGCCCGACAACACCGGCCTGGACGTGCTCAAAAACCTGCGTCAGATTCAACCCGCTGCCAAAGTGGTGATGTGCAGCGCCGTAGGGCAGGAAGTAATTGTAAACGAAGCCATCGAAAACGGCGCCCTGGCTTATATCGTGAAGCCCTTCTCCGAAGAGAAAGTATTGGAAATCGTAGGGTCGGCGTTGCAAAACAACGATTCTGAACAATCTGCCTAAGGTGTTGTCACGCTGCTTCGTCGTTCCTTGCCAGCCTGCCCGAAACGGCGGGTGGTGCGCGCGCGCCGGAGCGTGTAGCCCTTCACCCTTTATTCTACCCGGCCAATGAAAACGCGCGACCAGGAGTACCGGGAGCTGTTTATGGCCGAAGCGCTGGAGTATTACGACTCCATGAGCCGGCACCTGAGCGAGTTGGAACGCAATCCCGACGCTGTCCCGGCCCTCAATGAGCTGTTCCGGCTCATGCACAACCTCAAGGCCAACGCTCGCGCCATGGGCTTTAATGACCTGGGCGAGGTGGCGCACCACCTCGAAACGTTGTTTGGCCTGATTCGGGACCAGCAGCGCACGTTCAGCGGCCCGCTCACCAAAGTGGTGTTTGCCGGCGTGGATGCGCTGGGCAACATGATTCGGGCAGTAGGAGCGGGGCAACCCTTGCCCGATGCCACCGCGCTGCTCGACAACCTCGACCGCCTGGTGCGGGGCGAGGAGCCCGTGTTGGAAGCCGAAGAAGCTCCTGAATCTGAAGAGGAGGCCAATAAGAAGATGGAGCTGTCGGACCTGGTGTACATCCAGGTGAAGAAGCTCGACAACCTACTGAACCTGGTGGGCGAATTGGTCATCGACCGCGACCGGATAATGACCCTGGCCCAGGAGCTGGACAATCCCGCTTTGCTGGCTACCGCCCAGCACCTGTTCCGCATTTCCGACGACTTGCAGTACAGCGTGATGGACGCCCGCCTCGTAGGCGTGGGCGTGCTGCTGAACAAGTTCCCGCGCGTGGTGCGCGACGTGGCCTCGGCCGAGCACAAGGAAGTGGAACTGACGCTGAGCGGGCAGGACGTGCAGATTGACCGTAACATTCTGCAAATCATCACCGACGCCCTGCTGCACTTGGTGCGTAACGCCGTCAGCCACGGCCTCGAAACCACTGAGCAACGCCTGAAAGCCGGCAAGCCGGCTGTGGGGCAGCTCACCCTTTCGGCCCTGACCGAGCGCGACGACGTGCTCATTCAGGTGCGCGACGACGGCCGGGGCATCGACACCGAAGCCGTGCGCCGCAAAGCTATCGACCGGGGTCTGGTGAGCGCCAGCACTGCCGCTACTCTGAATGAAAAGGCCGTGTGGGCCTTCCTTTTCGAGCCCGGCTTCTCGATGGCCCAGCAGGTGACCGATATTTCGGGCCGCGGCGTGGGCCTCGACGTGGTGAAGCTAGCCCTCGATTCGTTGGGCGGGCAACTGCGAGTTGAATCCGAATTAGGCGTGGGCACCACGTTTACGTTGGTGCTGCCCACTTCCATTGCCGTGAAAGGCGCTTTGCTGGTGGAAGTGGAGGAGCGGCCCTACGCCGTGCCCCTGCTGCACACCGACACGGTGCTTTCGCTGCACCCAGGCCAGATTTCGGTCGTGGGCGGGGTGCTGGTAACTTATTTCCAGGAGCAGACGGTGCCGCTCGTGCCCTTGCGCCTGCTTTTGTACGACGAAGGCGACGGGCCCCTGCCCCTGGCCACCCGCGACGACATCTCCGGCCCCCAACAGGTGCTGGTGGTGAACTACAACAACCGCCGCCTGGGCTTGGTGGTCGACCGGTTTATCCGGCAGCAAAACATTGTCATCAAGCCTCTTAGCAAACCTCTGGATACCATTGACCTGTTTGGGGGCGTGACCCTGTTGGGCAGTGGGCAAGTGTGCCTCGTGCTCGACGTGCCCGCCCTGACCCGCTTGTTCTTGAACAAACGCCCCTAATTTTTCTTTTACTCACCCAGTCCTCGCAGCTGCACTTCCCCCTTTCTTCACCGCTATGGATTTATCGATGACAGATTTAGAGCGAGATATAATCCGCGAGATTTTGAACATCGGCCTTGCCCGGGCGGCCGATTCGTTCGCCGTCATTGCCCAGGAGCGCGTGCTGTTGGAGGTGCCGAACATCGACCTGCTGATGAGCGACGACATCATGCGCAAGGTGCGGGAGTACCAGGCGAAGCACGTAGCCATTCAGTCCGACATCCGCGGCGATTTCAACGGCACCACCCTGATGTTCTTCTCTGGGCAGCACATCCAGCGTCTGTCGCGGGTGTGCCTGCGCATGCAAATCCCCGAGTCGTTGGAAGTGAACGAGCTGCAGGAGTCGCTGCTGCTGGAAATCAGCAACATCATCACCGGTGCTTTAGTCACGCAGCTAGCGAACATTCTGAAAGCCAACATCTACGGCGCACCGCCCATGGCTCCCAAAGGTGACATTGCCGCTGCCATGCAGACCTTGCTGCCTCAGCAGCAACTGCAGCCGCTGATTTTCTCGGTGATTACACAGTTCTCCGACAAAGACAACATGGTGGAATTGCCGCTCATGCTGTTCTTCGACCGGGTCACGTTTGCGAAGATTCTGGAAATCATCCGCAGCTACGATTTCCTGGGTAGCCAGATGTCGGCGTAAAAACGCTATTCAAGCTTTGTAGAACGTCATGCTGAGCGAAGTCGAAGCATCTCTACCGCGACAGTAATTCATTTGCTATAGCGGTAGAGATGCTTCGACTTCGCTCAGCATGACGTTCTTTTTGTCATTTCAATTTTACTCCAATTACCCATTCCATGTCTAAATCTTCTGATGCGGCCTTAGCCAAGAAAATAGCTTCCTTCGACCCCAACGCGCCAGGCGATTCGGCCGGCGGCCTGTTTGGCCTGCCCTTCACGCCCGAAGAAGCCCAGGTGGTGGTGGTGCCCGTGCCGTGGGAAGTGACGGTGAGCTACCGGGCCGGCACTGCCGAAGGCCCGGCCGCCATCCACGAGGCCTCGCTGCAAGTCGACCTCTACGACCCGGACTTGCCCGACGCCTGGAAGCTGGGCCTAGCTATGGAGGAAGCCGACGAAACCATCGCCGAAACCAGCCGCCAGCTACGCCCGCAAGCTGCCGACTACATCGGTTGGCTGGAAGACGGCGAGCCCGAAGCCGACCAGCCGAAGATGAGCGGCGTGCCCGCCCAGGTTACGGCCGAAGGGGACAAGATGCTGCAGTGGCTGAAGGAAAAAACCGGCGCCCTGCTCGATGAGGGCAAGGGCGTGGTGGTGTTGGGCGGCGACCACAGCACGCCGCTGGGCTACCTACACGCCCTGGCCGAGCGCCACGAGGAGTTCGCCATTCTGCAATTCGACGCCCACTGCGACCTGCGCCCGGCTTATGAGGGCTTCAAGTACTCGCACGCCAGCATCATGTACAATGCGCTGGAACTGCCACAGGTGAAGAAACTGGTGCAGGTTGGCATTCGTGATTACTGCCAGCAGGAAGCAGAGTTTATCGATACTTCGCACGGACGGGTGGCGCTGTTTGGGCAGCGGTTCATCAGCGACGAGAAGTATGCCAAGAAGTCGTGGAAGAAGATTTGCGGCAAAATCATCGCCCAGCTACCCAAGAAGGTGTACATCAGCTTCGACATCGACGGCCTCGACCCCAAGCTGTGCCCCGGCACCGGCACGCCCGTGCCCGGCGGTCTGGAGTATGAAGAAGCCACGTACCTGCTGCGTGCCATCGTGCGCGAAGGCATCGAAATCATCGGCTGCGACCTGAACGAAGTGGCACCCGGCGACACCGAGTGGAACGCCATTGTGGGCGCGCGCCTGCTCTACCAACTTTGCAACTGGATGGCCGTATCGCAAGGACGGCTGACGGCGCGCGGCGTCGCAGCTGAGTAAGCTTTTCTCACTTCAACCTCCTTGTTTCCATGCTTGGTTTTATTCTCAAATTCGTTCTCACGGCGGGCCTGGTCTACGGCCTGAGCATGGTGATGCCGGGCGTGGCGCTGGGCGGCTTCAGCAGCGCACTGATTCTGGTGCTGGTGCTGGGCCTGCTCAATGCCGTGGTGAAGCCCATTCTTAAAATTCTGGGCTTTCCCATCACGGTGCTCACGCTGGGCCTGTTTTTGCTGGTCATCAACGTCATCATCGTGAAGCTGGCCGATTTCCTCATGAGCAGCTTCAGCGTCGACGGTTTTATCAACGCCCTGCTGTTTAGTCTGGCACTTTCGGTGGTGAATGCCATTGTTGACTTGGTGGTTGACTAACCAACTGCGTTTCACAAACAACCGGCCCCGTTGGCGGCCCTGACTAAATGCGGTCGGGGTTGCCAACGGGGCCGGTTGTTTATGAAGGGTACTAGGCCATTCTGCGTCGCCACCGCCGCACGCCCACCCAGGCAGCGGCCCCCAGCAAGAGCAATGGCCAGATGCTAACCAGCCCAATGAGCAAGCCGGTCAGCAGCGTCCAGCCTCCGTAAAATGAATCGACCAGCCGGCTGGCAAACGACACCACCGGCGCATCGTGCACGGGCTGGGCAATGGGCTGGTAGCAAACGAGCGAAACGGTGGAGTAAGCTACCTCATCGTTCAGGGTTTTGAGACGACTCTCGGTGCTTTCAATCTCCTCGCGCACCTCGCCAATCTTCTCTTCAATTTCCAGGATTTCGCTGATTTTGCGAGCCCGGGCCAGCAGGTCAACATAACGCTTTTCAACGGTGCGTTTGGTGGCGAGGCGGGCGGCTACGTCGGCGTGCTGGGCCGTCACGTCGTCGGTGGTCAGCTTCTTTTCCTCCACGGTGCCCAGGCCGCTAAGAGCAGCCAGCAGGGGCTGGAAGCGGCTGGGCACTACCCGGATAGTCATGGCCTGACGCCATTCGCCTTCCTCCCGCACTTCGGTGGCGGCGCTTAGGTAGCCGCCGTTGCGGCGCACCAAGCTGTCGAGGCTGGCGCTGGCACGCCGGACGTTGGCCACTTTCAGGCGCAGGTCAGCATGGTAAATGAGCAGCCGGGCCGGCGCTGCGGTGCTAAGCGCAGGTTGTGGCGTCGCCTTGGTACCGGCGACCGGCGTTAAATCGGCCGTTGGACCTGCTTCGGCGTTTGCATCCGGTGAACCCACCGGGGGCGGAGGCGCCATAAGCGCATCGGGTTGAATCACCAATGCGGCGGGCTCCTTGTGCGCTTGGCTGCAACTGCCCAGCAGAACCGTGAGCCCAAGAATGATTCCGAAATAACGCTTCATAATGGCTGAATTTGAAGGTGAAGTTGGGAATGAGACCGGCGCAGGTTTGCGGCTAACGCGTCATTAGCGTAAGCTGATATATCCAGTGTAAAGAATTGGCCACGGAAGACCGCGCTTGCGGTCCCGGCCTAAGCCGGCAACTGCGAACGGCGGTGCCACCAGCGCAGCCCGGCCACGGCAGCGCCTGCCAGCAGCACCAGCGGCCATAGGTTGGTGAGCCAAACCAGCACGCTAAGCACCACCGACCAGCCCCGATTGAACGACTCCAAAAACTGCGGTGCAAACGCTGGCAAGGGCTCACTCGGCTCGGGCGATGGCAGGAGCTGGTAGTAGTGCAGTGCCAGCGTGGCCCACGCCCGTTGCGCGCCGAATGCCTGCAGCCGAGCCTGTGCTGCAGTCGCATTGGCTTGGGCCTGACGGGCTTGCTCCAGTAGGTGCTGCACCTGTTTGGCGTCGGTAGTTTTTGTGAGTAGCTGCTGGTATTTGGCCTGGGCCGTTTGTTGGTCAGCCAGGGTGGTGCTGGCAGCCAAGATATCGGCCGTGACATCGGCCGACGCCACGTCTTTGTTCTCGACGCGGCCCAGCTTGCCCAGGGCTGCCACTAAAGGCGCAAAGTGCGCGGGCGGCACCTTGATGGTCATTTGCTGGTGCGGGCGGCCGTCGTGCCGCGTCTCGTGGGCATCATTCAGGTAGGCGCCGTGTGCGTTGAGCAGGCTGTCGATGCCAGTGCTGGCGCGCTCGAAATTGTTGACGGCTAGTTCCATTTTGCCCTCATACACTACCGTGCGGGCCGGTGCTGCCGGGCTGGGCAAAGCCGCGGCGCCGGAGGAAGCAGCAGCTAAGACGTTAGTTCCCTGCGTCGTGGCCGGGCCTGCTGCCGGCTCATTTTGTTGTTGAGAGGCGACGGTTTGCGGGCCGGTTTCCACCTGCTCATCTTTTGCCGATTGGGCGCAACCTACCAAGCCGAGTCCAAGAAGGACCGGAAAAATCAGATTTTTCATCGGAAGATTTAGGGGAAAGCTGAAAGTGAAAACGAACAGCTGCGCGGCTGACTCTTTATCCAGCTTTCGCATCGGGGTAACCCATCGATAAAAAAACAGCCCGACCTGTGCGGGCCGGGCTGTTACACTCAAGTTTGATGGAGCTTTTGAATTACAGGCGCTTAATGTCAGCCCCCAGTGCGTTCAAACGTTGGTCAATAAACTGGTAGCCGCGGTCAATTTGCTCCACATTGAGGATGGTGCTCTTGCCTTCGGCACTCAGCGCAGCGATGAGCAGGGCCACGCCGGCCCGGATGTCGGGCGACGTCATGGTGATGCCATGCAACTGCTTCTGCTGGTCGAGCCCGATAACGGTGGCGCGGTGCGGGTCGCAGAGAATAATTTGCGCGCCCATGTCGATGAGCTTGTCCACGAAGAACAGGCGCGACTCGAACATCTTCTGGTGAATGAGCACCGTGCCCTTGGCCTGGCAAGCTACTACCAACACAATGCTCAGCAAATCAGGCGTGAAGCCCGGCCAAGTATGGTCTGACACGGTGAGGATGGAGCCGTCGAGGTAGGTGGCAATTTCGTAGTGCTTCTGGGCCGGTATGTGGATGTCATCGCCGCGGAATTCCATCTGGATGCCCAGCTTGCGGAAGGTGTCCGGGATGAGGCCCAATTCCAGAATCTGGCAGTCCTTAATGGTGATTTCGGAGCCTGTCATGGCCGCCAGGCCAATAAAGGAGCCGATTTCAATCATGTCGGGCAGCATGCGGTGCTCAGTGCCGCCAAGGCGCTCCACGCCTTGAATGGTGAGCAGGTTGGAGCCGATGCCCTGAATATTGGCGCCCATACGCACCAGCATGCGGCACAGCTGCTGCAAGTAGGGCTCGCAGGCTGCGTTGTAGATGGTGGTGGTGCCCTCGGCCAGCACGGCAGCCATCAGGATGTTGGCCGTGCCCGTCACGGAAGCTTCGTCCAATAGCATGTGGGTGCCGGTCAGCTTGCCGTCTACCTTGATGCGGTAGAAATCGGTGCCTTCGAGCGTGAGCTTGCCGCCCAGCTTTTCGAGGCCCAGAAAGTGCGTGTCCATGGGCCGTCGGCCGATTTTGTCGCCGCCCGGCTTGGGCAGCTGGCAGCGGCCATAGCGCCCCAGCATGGGCCCGAGTATCATCACCGAGCCGCGCAAAGCACCGGCCTGGGCCACGAACTCGGGCGTGTCGAGGTAGTCGAGGTTGACGTTTTCAGCCTGGAAAATATAGGTGTCGGTGGCCAGCTTACCCACTTTCACGCCCATGTCGCGCAGCAGCTCAATAAGCTTGTTGACGTCGCGGATGTCGGGGATGTTGCTGATGGTAACGGGCTCGGACGTGAGCAATACCGCGCAAAGAATCTGGAGAGCTTCGTTTTTAGCGCCCTGGGGCGTGATTTCGCCGCGCAATTGCTTGCCGCCGCGTACTTCAAATGCTGCCATGTAGGAGGTGTTTAAAAGTCAGGTGTTCAGATAATCAGAACGTCATGCTGAGCGCAGCCGAAGCAACTCTACTGCTGAAGTAAATAATTACTGCTGCGGTAGAGATGCTTCGGCTGCGCTCAGCATGACGTTCTAAAAAAGTAAGTTACTGGGGCGGCTGTTGCGGCTCCTGGCTACGGCCCTTCTTGCGCTTCTTGCCGTTTTTGCCCCCGAAGTTGTTACCGCCCCGGCCATCGCGCCGGTCGCGCGGCTGCGAGGGCTGCGGCACAATGAAGGCCGGCGTGCGGCCGGGCGCCATCTCAAACAGGTTTTCGGCATCCACCACGGCCGGGTCGAGCCGCAGCTGCCCGCCCGACAGCTCGCTCAGGTGCCGCAAGATGGTCACGTCCTTGGCGTTTTCCTTGTTATGCTGGCGGTACAGAAATTTCATGGTGCGGCCAATCTGCACCGTGGCCTGCTCGCGCTCGGCGGCGTCTTCCAGCGTCAGGGCTTTGGCAATCAGGGCCTCGATGCCCGCGCCGTAGGCCCGCAGCCGGGGCGCGGTGCGCGGGTAGGGTACTCGGGCGGGCTTTTCGGTGCGCACAGTGAGGCTGCGCAGCGGCACAGGTGCGTCGAGGGCCACTTCTTCGCCGGCCATGGCGTGCAGGTGGTTCCAGAGGCGGGTTTGCACCTCGGGCAAGTCGCGCAGCGCGGGCTGCAGGCGCAGCATGAGCTGCACAATCTGGCTGGCGCGCTTGGTGCGCTCGGCCAAATCTTCCACATCCTTCAGGCTCTGGATGAGCTGGTAGGTGCTTTGCCCATATTCGCGCACCAGCAGTTGCAGGTGGAAGGGCAGGTTGGTAATATCAGTCATAAGAAACAATAGGGGAGGCCGCCGGGGCAGCGCTCCGGCCAAAGATACGGCCTAGGGTTGAGGCAGGACGTAACGTTCTAACGCGTTAGGCTCAATGCTGCCAAGCATTTTTGTGTGCTGAAACAAGTCGTTCGTCATCCTGAGCGTCGCGAAGGAGCTTCTCAAGCCTGAATAGTTAGCCACAATTACTGCGGTTGGCGTGAGAAGGTCCTTCGCGACGCTCAGGATGACAAATAAATGGCCTAATGCACCCGCAGCTTGGCAAAGCTCAGCAGGAGCACTTTCTCGCCCACTTCCTCGAAGAGGATGGTGGCTTTGGTGGTGCCCTGCTGGTTTTCCAGCGCGTTCACCACACCGAAGCCGAACTTGGCGTGCTCCACACGTTGGCCGGTTTGCAGCTTGGAAGTATCGGAAGGCGTAAAATCGGCCGGGGCCACGTATTTCGTAGCCTGTACTTTACGGGGCGGGGTGGGAATGAGGTTCGAGCGGCGCTCAAAAACGTGCTGAAACGGCGAGCCTTCGCCCGCACCGGGCCCGGCCGAGAATTTCACGTTGAGGTACTGCGGGTCGATTTCGTCCAGGAAACGGCTTTTCTCGCAGCTGCGCAGGTTGCCCCACTGGTAGCGCGAAGTGGCGTAGCTGAGCGTGAGCTTTTTCTCAGCCCGCGTGATGGCCACGTAAAACAGCCGGCGCTCCTCTTCCAAATCGGCCCGCGAGGTAATCATCATCTGGCTTGGAAACAGGTTTTCCTCCAGGCCCACGATGTACACGTTGCGGAATTCCAGGCCTTTGGCCGAGTGAATGGTCATCAGCGTCACGGCCTCACCATCCTGCGCGGCATCCTTCAGGTCGGAGTCCGTCACGAGGGCAATGTCCTGTAGGAAAGCGGCGAGGCTTTTGTCTTCGCGCTCGGGGTCGTCTACATATTCCTTGATGCCGTTCAGCAATTCCTGAATGTTCTCGTAGCGCGACAAGCCCTCAATGCTTTTATCGGCATACAATTCTTCCAGCATGCCGGAGTTTTTGGCAATGAACTTGGCCGCCTCAAAGGCATCTTCCTTCGCCGCCACTACAATGTAGCTCTTGATTTTTTCAGCAAAACCCACCACCGGGTTGCTCACCCGCGCCGGCATAAACTGGTCGGCGTTGGCCACTACCTCCCACAGCGTGTGGTTGGCTTCGTCGGCCGTGGTAATTAATTTGCTAATCGTGGTGTCGCCAATGCCGCGCTTGGGGTAATTAATTACCCGGCGAATGGCCTGCTCGTCGTTCTGATTGACAGTCAGGCGCAAATAGGCCACCAAGTCCTTGATTTCCTTACGCTGGTAAAAGCTCAGGCCACCAACAATCTTGTATTTAATATTTAATTTCCGCAAGGATTCTTCCATTGCGCGGCTTTGCGCGTTGGTGCGGTAGAGAATGGCAAAATCGTCGTACGACAAATGCCCGTTCATCTTGTCCTCGAAGATAGAATTGGCCACCAGTTTGCCTTCTTCGTTATCGGAAGCGGCTTTGATGACTTCAATCAGATTACCATCTTCGTTTTCGGAAAATACATCCTTACGCAATTGCGCCTGGTTGTTTTTAATCACCGAATTGGCCGCCCACACAATATTTTTTGTGGAACGGTAATTCTGCTCCAGCTTAAATACCTTCAGCTCCGGGTAATCTTTCTCAAAATTGAGAATATTGGAAATATCAGCACCACGGAAGGCGTAAATACTCTGCGCGTCGTCGCCTA
Organism: Hymenobacter properus; assembly: GCF_015694735.1. Taxonomy (GTDB): domain Bacteria; phylum Bacteroidota; class Bacteroidia; order Cytophagales; family Hymenobacteraceae; genus Hymenobacter; species Hymenobacter properus. The sequence goes on from NZ_JADQDP010000005.1 coordinate 168,261, forward strand.
CCACGCAAATATTCCGCTCTTTAGCCGCCAGCTTGCGGGTAATTAAATACTGCGAATAGTTGGTGTCCTGATACTCGTCTACCATTACAAACCGGAACATATTCTGATATTTATTCAGAACGTCGGCGTGGTCCCGGAACAGCACGTTGGTGTTGAACAGCAGGTCGTCAAAATCCATGGCGCCGGCCTTGAAGCAGCGCTGCTGGTACTGCTGGTAGATGACGCCAATCTTGGGCCGCAGGGCCGCTTCGTCATCAGCCTTGATGGCCGGGTCGCTCAGGTATTGGTGGTGCGAAATCAGCTTGTTCTTGGCTGCCGAAATACGGCCCAGCACCAAGCTCGGCTTGTAGAGCTTGTCGTCGAGCTCCAGCTCTTTCACAATCTGGCCCACCAGGGTTTTGGAGTCCTGCGTGTCGTAGATGGTGAAGCTGCGCGGGAAACCAATCTTGTCGGCCTCGGAGCGCAGGATTTTGGCGAATACCGAGTGGAAGGTGCCCATCCAGAGGTTGCGGGCGGCTGGGCCTACCACCTTCTCCACGCGGGCGCGCATCTCCTTAGCGGCCTTGTTGGTGAAGGTAAGGGCGAGGATATTGAACGGGTCGACGCCCTGTTCGAGCAGGTGGGCAATGCGATAGGTAAGCACCCGGGTTTTGCCCGAGCCGGCGCCCGCGATAATCATGCAGGGGCCTTCGGTTTGCAGCACCGCGGCGGCCTGCGAGCCGTTCAGGAGGGAAAGATAATCTAATGCCATTATTCAGGTAAAACGAGGCCGTAGCTATATCTGCAAAGGTACTACTTTTGGCAAAGAGCCTGGAAACAGCGTGCCCATTGCTACTAAAAGACTTAGGCAAAGGCAAGCGCTTTAGTAAATTGCAACATGGCCTTCCCCTCTCTCGGTTCGGTGAGCCGCTGGAAACTTGGTTTCTTCAGTTCCATGCTGTTCTATGCGTTGGGATTCGCGGCTGCGCTGGTACTGGCTCAGTTCATGCCGGTTGCGGACATGTGCAACCCCGGGCTGCCCTTTTATGTGGGACTCCTGACGCTGGTGCTCGGCAGCATTTGCCTAGCCGCCGGTTTGCTGGCATTTCTGCTTGGTTATAGAACGCGGTTTGTGAAAGGAGTTATCGCCGCCCACATTTTGGTTTTAGTTGGGCCGGCCGTGCTGGTTTTGGCTTGACGCCCGGCGCCCTGGCTAGCAAAGAAGTATCTTTGCAGTTCTTAGCAGGGCATTATTATGATAATTATCCAGGAAACGGTCATCTCCGACGACATCGCCGACCATTTTTTTGTCTGCAACCTTGAGGCCTGCAAAGGCGCCTGCTGCGTGGAGGGCGACCTCGGCGCGCCTCTCGAAGAACCGGAATTGAAGATTCTGGAGCAGGAATACGCCAACATCAAGCCCTTCCTTACCGAGGCCGGCCAAGCCGCCATCGAGGCGCAGGGCCTGTACATCAAAGATTGGGAAGGCGACTACAGCACAACTACCATCGATGACAAAGAGTGCGCCTATGCGCTCTACGATGAGCGCGGGATTCTGAAATGCGGCATCGAGCAGGCCTACCTGGCGGGCGCCACTACGTTCAAAAAGCCCATCAGCTGCCACTTATATCCCATCCGCATCACCAAGTACGAAGGCTTCGATGCGCTGAACTACGACCGGTGGAATATCTGCAACCCAGCCTGCTCGTTCGGCAGCTCGTTGGGCGTGCGCATCTATCAGTTTCTGAAGGAGCCGCTGATTCGCAAGTACGGCGAGGACTGGTATGGCCAGCTGGTGCAGGAAATTGAAAACCCAGCGCCGCAGGGGAAGAAATAGGCAGCAATTAAAACGTCATGCCGAGCGTAGCCGAGGCATCTCGCGTGCCATAGTAGCCCAATCGACAGGTTTACTATAGTACGCGAGATGCCTCGGCTGCGCTCGGCATGACCGTTTTTGTGGCAAGAAGACTATTCCTCTTTCACCACAATCTTCTCAATCTCGTCGTTGGCTTGAATCTTATCAACCACGTCCAAGCCTTCTACCACTTTGCCGAACACGGTGTGCACGCGGTCGAGGTGGGCGGTGTTTTGGCGGTCGTGCACGATGAAGAACTGCGAGCCGCCGGTGTTTTTGCCGGCGTGGGCCATGCTCAGGGCGCCGCGCTCGTGGTACTGGTGGCCGCCGCTGGTTTCGCAGTCGATTTTGTAGCCGGGGCCGCCGGTGCCGGGCATACCTTTGGCGCCTTCGCGGGTGTTGGGGCAGCCGCCCTGAATTACGAAATTCGGGATGACGCGGTGGAATTTCAGGCCGTCGTAGAAGCCTTTCTGGGCCAGGTCGGTGAAGTTTTTCACGGTGTTAGGAGCGTCCTGCTCGTAGAACTCAACCTTCATCACGCCTTTCTTGGTGTGGATTTCTGCGGTTTTCATGTCTTAAAACTTAATTGATTTAACCACCAATACGGCAAGTGCCGGACATTAGAGGGCGCGAAGGTAAGCAAGCCGGCCAGCTTCGGAATAACCTTGCGGGGGCATTCCTGCGTAACGCCAGGCGCTACATTAGCACATACTCTTCTTACCTCTTTCACACAATCGTTTTTCAATGAAAAGACATTTCGCTCCGCTTCTGGCCGCGCTGACTACTTCGTTTCTGATGGCTAGCTGCGGCAACGACAAGCCCGCCACCACCGAAACCGAAACCACCAGCACGGTAAACCCGGCCGACTCTATTGCGGCCGCGGCCGGCGATTCGGCCCGAATGGCCAAGCCCGGTGGTGTGATGGTGGACGGTGTAGCCATGACGGCCGATAAGAACATCGTAGAAAACGCCTCGGCCGCCAAAAGCGTGAGTACGCTCGTGGCAGCCGTGAAGCAGGCCGGCCTGGTCGAAACCCTGAGCGGCGCCGGCCCCTTCACCGTCTTCGCGCCCACCAATGCCGCCTTCGACAAACTGCCCAAGGGCGCTCTGGCTGGCCTGATGGACGAAGCCAGCAAGGCTAACCTGAAAGGGGTGCTCACTTACCACGTCATCCCCGGCCGCCTGGTGGCCGCCGACCTGCGCGACGGCCAGGAACTGACCACCGTGAACGGCGAGAAGCTGCACATTGCCGTGAAAGACGGCAAGGTGATGGTGAGCAACGGCAAGGACGCGCCCGCCACCGTGCAAATTGCCGACGTGATTTCCAGCAACGGCGTGACGCATGTCATCGACGGCGTGGTGCTGCCCCTGGCGAAGTAAGGCGTTTGTCATTGCGAAGCCGCAGCCGAAGCAATCCGTGCTTTTCTCAGCGACTAACCTTCTACTGTGACAAAGCCCCGGTACCACAATGGTGCCGGGGCTTTCTGTTTACAAAAAAGGCGTTATCACGACCCAGGGCTGGTCGCTGATGAGAGGAGGGATTAGCTTCGCTGAACTTCGTTTGCCGCGCTACGCTCGCCATGACAGACGGAGCATAGGCGCTAGTGCCGGTTGTCTTCGCCGGCGAGCATGCTGAGGTAGCTGTCGTAGCGCGGGAGAGCAATACGGCCTTGGTCCACGGCTTCGCGCACGGCGCAGCCGGGTTCGCGGGTGTGCTGGCAGTTGTGGTAGCGGCACTGGCCCAGCAGGGCGCGGAACTCAGGGAAGTAGCCAGCTAGCTCGGCGGGTGGCAGGTCAACGAGTCCCAGTTCCTTAATGCCGGGCGTGTCGATGATGAAGGTGCCGGGGCGCACTTCCAGCATTTCGGCGAAAGTAGTGGTGTGCACGCCTTTGTCGGAGAACTCGCTGATTTCGGCGGTTTTCAGGTCGAGGTCGGGCACCAGGGCGTTGATGAGCGTGCTCTTGCCCACGCCGGAGTGGCCCGCGAGCAAGCTCACCTTGCCGTCGAGCAATTGGTCAATTTCGGCCACGCCCACGCCCATACTGGCAGCGCAAGCGCGGCTGGGATAGCCCAGACTGGCGTACATGCCCGCGATTTCGGCCTGGTAACCTAAGTCGTCATCGTCGTACAAGTCAGTTTTGTTGAACAGCAGCGTGACGGGAATATGATAGGCTTCGGCCGTGACCAAAAACCGGTCGATAAAGCCAAACGAAGTGGCCGGCGATACCAGCGTGACCACCAGCAGGGCTTGGTCGAGGTTGGCTGCCACCACGTGAACGTGACCGGTTTTGTGCACCGAGCGGCGCACGATGTAATTGCGACGCGGGGCAATGTGCGAAATCACGCCCGCGCCCTCGGCCTGGGCTTCCACGGTGAAATCGACGTGGTCGCCTACGGCCAGCGGGTTGCTGGCCTTCAGCCCCTTCATTTTGAACTTGCCCCGCAGTCGGCAGCGGTACAGCTGGCCGGAATCGGCGCGCACCACGTACCAGGAGCCCGTTGATTTGACCACGGTACCGTGCTGGAGCAAACTAGTGGATGGCGAAAATTCGGGCGTCATAGGGCAGGAGTAAGGCTGGGCAACGCGGCCATGATGGTACGGGTGGCGCCCGCCTGGCCGTGCACGTAGTCGAGCAAAACGTCTTGCAGGCTCAGCCGCAAGTCTTCGTTGTGCCACAAAGGCGCGAAGGCGGCTTCCAGCTCTGCCGCATTGTGCACCGGGAAAGCGCATTTCAGCTGCACCAGCTCCACGGCTTCCTGAAACTTACCATAAGTTGGCCCAAAAAAGAGCGGCAGGCCAAATGCAGCAGCTTCTAGGGTATTGTGCAAGCCTTTGCCGAAGGCTCCGCCGATGTAGGCAAACTTGCCAAAGCGGTAGAGCTGGCTCAGCAGCCCCACATTATCGAAAAGCAGCACGCGGGCCTGGGCGGCATTGGCAGTCGTGGCCTGTGAGTAACGCAGCACCTGTCCCGGCAGGGCCGCTTCGACCAGGCGCAGGTTGGTTTCGGTGATTTCGTGCGGAGCCACCAGCACGCGCAACTGATGCTGGTATTTCTGCAGCAACGGCGTGAGGGCCGGCAAGTCTTCGGGCCAGCTGCTGCCCACTACCAGCACCGGTGCGCCATCGGCTACGAAGGCATTCACCACGGGCAATTCACGTGGGGCGGAGGCTGCCGTGGCTACCACCGTGTCAAAGCGGGTATCGCCGGCCACGCTCACCTGCCTGATGCCGTGCTGGCGTAGTAATGCGGCCGAGCTTTCATTTTGTGTGAAAATGTGCGCAAAGCGCGCGAGAATGCCGCGAAAGAAACCGCCCCAAGGCTTAAAAAACACCTGTTCGGGCCGGAAAATGGCCGACACTACCACGGCCGGAATGCCGCGCCGGTGCGCTTCAGTGAGGAAGTGGTACCAGAACTCATACTTCACAAACACGATGAGGCGGGGCTGTACCGCATCCAGAAAAGCCCGGGCGTTGCGGCGCGTGTCCAGCGGCAGGTAGAAGATGTAGTCGGCCCCCGGCCAGTTTTTCCGGATTTCGTAGCCCGAAGGCGAGAAAAACGTGAGGACCACCTTGGTGCCGGGATGGGCCTTGCGATAAGCTTCTAGCAAGGGCCGCCCTTGCTCAAACTCGCCTAGGGAGGCGCAGTGAAACCACACCCGTGGCGCGGAGTCGGTGCTTAGCGTTTGACGAATGTGGGCCAGCAGGCCGCGCCGGCCGGCCACCCACGCCGCTGCCTTGGGCACAAACGGCGCCAGCAGGCGCAACAACAGGCCATACAGGCCTAGGCCAATGTTATAAAAGAATAGCAAGCCCCAAAATTACGAAACGATGCCCAAGGTCTCCGCCAGCCGGTAGTTTAAGCCGGGGTAGGTTCTTCCCAGTCGGCGGGGCAGGCCTCGCCATTCTTTTCGAAGTGCTGCAGCGCGTCAATCATCCGCAGGGCCTCGGTGAGGCTGCGGCCCAGTGGCCGGTCGTTCACTAGCTGGTGGCGCACAATGCCGTCGCGGTCGATGAGGAACAGGCCGCGGTAGGCGAGGGGCGAGCCTATGTAAGTCATCTCGCCCTGCTCGGTGTAATCGTAGTGGCCGCCCAGCACGTCGTAGTTGGCCGAAATGGTTTTGGTGGCGTCGGCCACCAGCGGGTACTTCACCCCGGCAATGCCGCCCTTGTCGCGCGGCATCAGCTGCCAGGCCAGGTGGGCGTACTGCGTATCGGTGGAGCAGCCCACTACGGCAACGTTGCGCTTCTCAAATTCCGCCAGCCGGTCCTGGAATGCCAGAATTTCGGTGGGGCATACCCGGCTGAAATCAGCCGGGTAAAAATAGAACAGCACGTGCTTTTTGCCCAGGTAGCGGTCCAGTGAGAATTCTTCGTCGAAGGTGCCGTCAATCACGGCCGTGGCTTTAAAGGAAGGGGCGCGCTTGCCCACGAGAACTGCCATTTGGTTGGGGTTAGATGTTAACTGAGCGTAATACGCACAAATTGAAAGAACGTCATGCCGAGCGCAGCCGAGGCGTCTCGCGTGCCGAAGTAAACCAATCGATTGGATTGCGTTGCGCACGCGAGATGCCTCGGCTGCGGTCGGCATGACGTTCTACTTTGTACCTCTCGTTCTACCGCCCTTTAAAATCCGGCTTACGCTTTTCCACGAAGGCCGCCATGCCTTCCTTTTGGTCTTCGGAGGCGAAGGTGAGGTAGAAGTTCTTGCGCTCGAAGTGTAGGCCTTCTTCCAGGTGCGTTTCGAACACGCGGTTGATGGATTCCTTGGCCAGGCGGGCCGCCACTGGGCTCATGGCCGCAATGCGGGCAGCCAGGCGGAAGGCTTCCTCCAGGTACTGGCCCACGGGCACTACGCGGTTCACGAGGCCCACGCGGTGGGCTTCGTGGGCCGAAATGAATTCGCCGGTGAGTACCATTTCCATGGCTTTGGCCTTGCCCACGGCGCGGGCCAAGCGCTGGGTGCCGCCCGCGCCGGGCATGGTGCCCAGCCGGATTTCGGGCTGCCCGAACTGCGCCGTTTCAGAGGCCACCAGCATGTCGCAGGTCATGGCCAGCTCGCAGCCGCCCCCCAGCGCAAAGCCCGACACCGCCCCAATCAGCGGCTTGCGAAACCGCCGAATCTGCTCCAGCGTGGCAAACCGCTCGTCCAGAAACATGTCCACGGCCGTCTTGCCGGCCATCTCCTTGATGTCGGCCCCGGCCGCGAAAGCCCGCTCCGAGCCAGTGAGAACAACCACGCGCACCGCCTCATCGGCATCAAGCGCCTGCAGCGCGTCGCGGATTTCGCGCACCAGTTGACCATTCAGGGCATTGAGTTCTTTGGGCCGGTTGAGTTGGATGAGGGCCACGCCGGGGCGCGCCTGGGGGGTGATGAGAAGGAAGTCCATGGGTGGAGTTGGCTTAGTGAAAAAAATGAACGGTCATGCTGAGCGCAGCCGAAGCATCTCTACCGCGCAATGCAATTATTTGCTTTCTCGGTAGAGATGCTTCGGCTGCGCTCAGCATGACCGTTCTTTAGGGTTGTTCTTAAAAGCAATCAAGCCTGGCACACAAACTGAAACGTGCTGCGTGTGCGCTGCTCCAACAGTAGCCGCTTACCGGCCGTGAGTTGCGCGATACTCGCCGCGTCATAATTCTTAATTGTGAAAAGCTGCAAGCCGGTGTTGTAATGCAGCGTGAACTGTTCGCGCAGCAAATCGAGGAGTTGATGCACCCGCCGCTCCACAAAATCGGTGCACACCGAGAAGCTGATGGCCGAATTCTGCATCACATTAATTTTGAGCTTGGCCAGCGCCAGCGCCGCGAAAATCACGGCTAAATTTTCCTCCGAGATAAAAGAAAAGTCCTTGCTGGCGAAGGACAGCAGGCACTGGTCGGTTTTGCGGATGAAGGCGGGCGCCAGCGCCGGGTGCTGGCAGTCGTGAATGAGCGTGCCCGCCGCGGCCGGGTCCAGAAACGACTTCACGCGCAGCGGAATGTTGCGGTCGGCCAGCGGTTTCAGCGTTTTCGGGTGAATGACCGAGGCGCCGTAATAGGCCATTTCGATGGTTTCGCGGTAGCTGATTTCGGGGTAGCGCACCGTGTCGGGGAAGATTTTGGGGTCGGCATTCAGCAGGCCGGCTACATCCTTCCAGATGGTCACCGCCTCCGCCCGCAGGCAGTAGGCCAGGATGGCGGCTGTGTAGTCGGAGCCCTCACGGCCGAGGGTGGTGGTGCGGCCGTTGGCTGTGCCGCCGAGGAAGCCTTCAGTTACAATAATTGTGGCGTCTGTTAACGCCTTATTTACAAATTCACTTGTCTGTGCTTCCGTAACTGGCCAATCGACTTTGCCTTCGCGCCAAACTTCATCGGTTTGGAGTAGCAACTGCGCCGGAACATAGCGCACTGCTGTTGATAAGAATTGTGCGAGTGCAGAACTGGTTAAAAGAGCGGAAAACCGCTCACCATGGGACACTACTTGGTCGTAGCCTTGGTCATAAGATTCAGGCATGTGCACCTGATGCATAAACTGCAGCTCTTCTGCGAGTGAAGTTGTAAGCTGTTGCAGTTGAAACTGTAGCTGCACAAGGTTAATGGTCGGAATAGATTCGGCCAGTTCCGTGCAAGCTTGCTTATGATAGTTCTCCAAAGCCGCCAGCTGCACCGAATAATCCTCGCCCCGGTACGCCAAATCGTAAATTACCTCCAGCGCATTCGTCGTCTTGCCCATCGCCGACACCACAATCATCAGCGGCCCCTGCGGCCCAAAGTCGCGCACGATGCGGCAGAGGTTGAGAATGGCCGCCGCGTCCTTCACCGACGCCCCCCCGAATTTGTAAACCTCAAGTCCCGGTATTTTCTCCATAGGCCTCAAAAGTAGGGCCGCCGCCTGCAAATGCGGTTTTTCAGGCCGTGCCCTAAAGCCTCAACCGTGCATAGCAAAGGCAAATTTGAGCTAACGTTTGCGCAACATCGACGCACTTTAACCCGCGCGGGAGGCCTAAAAACTTCGCCTCGGCTAGAGTAGCTTTGTTGCCCGTTCCCGCCATTTCATTTACTTATTTTTATGGACCACAATAAGCTGGCGTTGCCCGTCGGTACTACCCTCGACCGCTTTATCATGCGTAAGCAGGAGGACTTTCCCTACGCTACGGGGGAGCTTTCGCAGCTGCTGCGCGACATTGCTCTGGCCGCCAAAATCGTCAACCGCGAAATCAACCGCTCCGGCCTCATCGACATCGCCGGTGCCTACGGCAGCCAGAACGTGCAGGGCGAGGACCAGCAGAAGCTCGACGTCATCGCCAACATCCGCTTCATCCGGGCCCTGCGCAACGGCGGCGAGGTCTGCACCATCATCTCGGAAGAAGACGACGAGATGATTCAGACCGGCAACAACCAAGGCAAGTACGTGGTGGCCATCGACCCCCTGGACGGCTCGTCGAACATCGACGTGAACGTGAGCATCGGTACCATCTTCAGCATCTACCGCCGCGTGTCGCCCACCGGACGCGAAGGCACCGCTGCCGACTGCCTGCAGCCCGGCACCCACCAGGTGGCCGCCGGCTACGTCATCTACGGCTCCAGCACCATGCTGGTGTACACCACTGGCAACGGCGTCAACGGCTTCACTTACGAACATTCGCTCGGAGAATTCTTCCTCTCGCACCCCGACATCATCACGCCCAAAACCGGCAGCATCTACTCCATCAACGAGGGTAGCTCCGACTCGTTCTCGCCCGGCGTGGCCGCCTTCGTGCAGCATTGCAAAGACCAGCAGTTCTCGGCCCGCTACATCGGCTCGCTAGTGGCCGACTTCCACCGCAACCTGCTCAAGGGCGGCATCTACGTGTACCCCGCCACCGCCAAAAACAAGAGCGGCAAGCTGCGCCTCATGTACGAGTGCAACCCGCTGGCCTTCATTGTGGAGCAAGCTGGCGGCAAAAGCAGCAACGGCACGCGCCGCACCATGGAAATCGAGCCCAAAATTCCGCACGAGCGCTGCCCCTTCTTTATCGGCAGCAAAGAGTTGGTCGAAAAAGCCGAAAGCTTCATCGCCAAGGACACCGAGGCCTGCGACCACAAGCCCGCCCCCGAGCCGACTCCCAAAAAAGCAGTAGCCGCCAAATAAGGCGCGCTCATCAGCAGAAAAGGCCGCTCCTGTATCAGGAGCGGCCTTTTTTGTTTAAGGCAAGGAGGGTTACTCCGCCTTCTTACGGCTTTTCTTCGCGGGCGCGACAGCTTCGGGGTTGCCTTCGGCCGTCGAGGCCGCGTCGGTTTCGCCAATTACGCCGCCGGTGCTCAGGGGCTCGTTGGCCGCGGGTTCTTCCGTGGCTTTGGCGCTTTTGCGCTTAGCCTTGGGCGCGGGCTTAGCAGCCGGAGCTTCGGCTGCAGCTTCAGGGGCCGGAGCTTCAGTGGCTGAAGCTTCGGTAGCAGGGGCTTCGGTAGCAGGCGCCTCGGCAGCGGCCTGATAGGGGCGGTGCTTGCTTACAATGCCGTACCAGTTGGCCAGTTTCTTAATGTCGGACAAGTACACCCGGTCGCGGTCGTAATCAGGAATAACACCGGCCAGGAAGTCGGTCAGTTCGCCCTCACTCGACTTGGACGTGACGGGCGAAGCCGCTCCGTGCTTTTGGTAAATGCGCTCAAACACCTCCGTCAGCGGCACGGTTTGGTCGGGGTCCTGGGTGTAAATGGAGATTTCCGACAGTAGCGACACTTTGTTGCGAGCCGGAGCCAGCGTCCGGGTGGCTTTCTCGTCGAGGCTTTCGACCAGGACGCCGTGGCGGGCGGCGCGCACCAGGCGGTACAGGCCGGGCATGCCGCTGATGGCGGCCAACTCTTGCAATTCGTAGGGCATTGTAACTTAAATGAGGAATGAAAAATGACGAATGAAGAATGAGGAACGAAAAACGAAAACGGGCCGCAAAGCCCTGCTTCATTCCTCGTTCCTCATTCTTCATTCAACGAGGACAAAACTACGACATCCCGGCTTATTGTCCTTCCAACGCGTTCGAGCCGGTCACGCCGAGCTTGAATACGATGGGCAGGCTGGCCCGGATGGGCAGTTCGGGCTTCTTGAACTTCAGCAGGCGCACCACGCGCAGGGCCTCTTCGCCGGTGCCGCCGCCCAGCTGCTTCACAATGCGCATGTCCTGCATGGTGCCATCAGCATTCAGCTGGAAGCTGATGATGCACTGGCCCTGAATGCGGTTACGCTTGGCCATCACGGGGTACTTCAGTTCCTTGCCAATGAATTCGTACATGGCCGCCTGGCCGCCTTCGTAGTACTCGGCCACGGGAATGGACTTGCCCACCGTGCCAATGCCGGTGCCTTGCTCCGTCTGAGACTTGGCCGGGGGCTGGGTGTTGGGGGTGGTTTGGGCCAGCGCCGGCGCGGCGGCGGCCAGCAGCAGGCCCAGGGCCAACTGCGAAACGGAACGCATTTTCGTCATGATAAAAAAGTGGGGGCGGGGAAATTAATAAAAGAAGTAGCTGCGGCCCATCGGGGGCCAAGCTGCGGTTGGCAATTTAGGGGCCAATCTACGCATTGCTGGCGGCATCCTCCGTCCACTGCTGGTTCACCTCCGCAATAAAATTGAGCACCTCGTCGCGCCCCAGCCCCGTTTCGGCCGAGGTAAGGAAATGGCGGGGCAGTTCGTCCCAGCTTTCACCCATCTTTTTCAGGTAATCGGCCAACAGAGCCTTGGTCTGCGCCGTCGACTGCTTGTCGGCCTTCGTGAACACCATCACAAAAGGAATGCCTTCCTCGCCCAGTTTTTCCATGAATTCCAAATCCACGGCTTGCGGCGCGTGGCGCGAGTCGATGAGCACGCACACACACATGAGGTTGGGCCGGTGCCGCAGGTAGTAATTAATCATGCGGGCCCATTCAGCGCGCGCCACCTTGCTTACTTTGGCGTAGCCATAACCGGGTAAGTCCACCAAGTACCATTTATCATTGATGATAAAATGGTTAATTAATTGCGTTTTGCCCGGCGAGGACGAGGTTTTGGCTAATCCGTTGCGGCCGGTGAGCATATTAATTAAAGACGACTTCCCAACGTTGGAGCGCCCAATGAAAGCGTATTCGGGCAGCGTGGGGGCGGGGCATAGGTCGGCCCGCGAGTTGCTGGTTAAAAAGCGAGCATCGTTAATAATCATGGGGCAGCGGCGTAAAGCAGGCTCGAAATAAAAGCCCAAAATTACGCCTGAATGCCAGGGAATGCCCGCCGAATAAAAATAGGCGAATGAATGGCTATTTCGGATGTGCCTCTATATTTGCGCGGCCTGCTTGCCAATTTAACGGGCCCTTGCCGCCGCATTCGACCACCTGTAAATGGCCGACCCTTTGCCTGAAAGCGCTTTTCGCAAGCCAATTCCCTACCTTTGCCCGCCTCCCGTTGTCTGCACGACCAGGCCGGCGTGGGCAGTACGGCGCTTTCCTACGGTTACCTTCTGGGCATTTCGGCATTAAAGCCTAACCCTGGCTTAGAAAATCAGTATAAGCCCCAAATAAGTTCCTTGCATCTGCCTTTCTGCGGCGCTGCCCTACTTACAAAAACCCTTCAGAACTCTCTTTTTTCTTAATCTCTCCTACAATGGACAACTTATCCAGAAGGTTACTGCAAGCGTCGTGCGCCGTTGCCCTCACCGCCGCCATCGCCACTCCGGCCGAGGCGCAAAGCACGCGCAAGGACCTCAAGACCGGCAACAAGTTCTTCGAGCAGGAAAATTACCGCGCCGCCATCCCGTATTACGAGAAGGTGCTGGCCAAAGACCCGAACAACGCCAAAGCGCTGTTTAACGCTGGTATTTCCTACATGTCGTTCGACAAGGAGAAGGCCAGCGACTATATTTACAAGGCTCAAAAGCTGAAGCCGAAGGTGTCGAAAGACGTGGAATACTGGCTCGGCCGGGTTGACCACCTCAACTACAACTTCGACGAGGCCGTGGCCCACTTCCAGGCCTACAACGCCACGCTGAAAAAGAACGACCAGCGCAAGGAGGAAATCGCCCAGCTGATTAAGCACAGCCAGAACGCCAAGGTGCAGTTCAACTCGCCGAAGGACATCTTCGTGAAAAACCTGGGCCCGACGGTGAACACGCCTTACTCGGAGCACAGCCCGGTAATTTCGTCGGATGACAAGCTGCTCATCTTCACCTCGCGCGGCGAAAACGTGACGGGTGCTTCGGGCAAGCCCAGCGACAAGAAAAACAAAGCCATTGCCGCCGACGGCGAGTACTACGAAGATATCTTCGAAGCCACACGCGTGGACGACGAGAACTGGCAGAAGCCCCGCTCGCTGAGCGGCGTGCTGAACGGCAAAGGCCACGATGCCTCGATTCAGCTGTTCGACAACGACACCAAGCTGTTGATGTACCGCAACGACAACAACGGTGACATCTTCGTGTCGGACAAAAGCGGCGGCGACTGGTCGGCGCCCAAGCCGCTGAATGGCAACATCAACTCGAAGTCGTTCGAGTCGGATGCCTACATCACGCCTGACGGCAAAACCATCTACTTCTCGACGGGCAAGTACTCGGAGGACGGCACGCTGGACCTCTACTACAGCACCCGCACTGATGGCGGCGATTTTGGCCCGGCCAAGTCGCTGGGTGCTAACATCAACACCAAGTACGACGACGACAGCCCGTACCTGAGCCGCGATGGCAAGACGTTGTACTTCTCGTCGCGTGGTCACAACACGATGGGTGGCTACGACATCTTCAAATCGGAGTGGGACAGCGTGGGCCGCAAGTGGGGCGCTGCTCAGAACATGGGCTACCCCGTGAACACCCCGGACGATGACTCCTACTACCGCCTGAGCCCCGATGGCTCGTATGCCTACCTCAGCTCGTACCGCATCGGCGGCTACGGCGAGAAGGACATCTACACCATCAACTACATCAAGAACGCCAACATCAAAGGCAAGGTGTTCTCGGCGAAGGACAGCACGACGGTGATTCCGGGTGTGGAGCTGGTGTTCAGCGGCCAGCAGGCTGATAAAACTGCTCTGAGCTTCCGCGACATCTCCAAAACGGATGGTTCGTATCAGGTGGCTGTGCTGTCGGGTCGTACCTATCAGGTGGCTGTGAGCAAGGATGGCCGTCCGATTGAGACGCAGGAATTCCCGGTGCCGGTGTCGACCAACGACTCGACGACCATCGTGAAGAATTTCTACATCAACTACGTTGACACGACCCAGAACGAGTTCCTGCGGGCCCGCAACATCTACTTCGATACCGACAAGTACAAGCTGCGTCCGGAGTCGATTACCCGCCTGAACGAAATCTCGCAGTACCTGACGGCTAACGCCGGCATCAACATCTCGATTGAGGGCCACTGCGACTCGCGCAACACCGACGAGTACAACATGGTACTCGGCCAGAACCGCGCGCAGGCTGCTTACAACTACCTGAAGAAGCAGGGCATTGCCGAGACCCGCATGAGCACCGTGAGCTACGGCGAGCGTCGTCCGGCAGCTCCGAACGATTCACCGGAGAACATGCAGCTTAACCGCCGCGACGAGTTCAAGGCAGTGGGCGGCACGGGTGCTGGCATGATTGACAACTCGGGCGCCTCGGGCACCGGCGCAGGCTCGACTACGACCACCGGTACTTCGACTACCACCACGACCGGAACCAGCGCGCCGCTGTCGCCTGGCAAGAGCAAGGTGAAAATGGCCGACGGCACCAAGGTGAAAACCAAGGTGGACGAGGATTCGGACAAAGTGAAAGTGAAGACCAAAGGCCCCGCCGGCGATACCAAAACCACCACCAAAAACGGTGAGCTGGAAGGCAAAGCCAAAGATGCCAACGGCGAAAAGACGAAAATCAAAGCCAAAAACTAAGCTAGGCTTGGTTTGAAATTCGGGAAGCGGGCCGGGCAATTTGTCCGGCCCGCTTTTTTTATCATTTTGATAGCGGTTTCGCCGAAAAGGGACCGTATTTGTTAACAATCCTACCCGGTTGGGCGTTGGGAGAAAGCAATTTTCCCGTTCCCGTACCGTTCTTTGTGCCCGCTTATGGCCGTATTACCCTACAAAGACAATTCCGCCGATAAGAAATCGCAGGTTGCCCAGATGTTTAACTCCATCGCGGGCAAATACGATTTCCTCAACCACTTTCTCAGCGTGGGCACCGACATCTATTGGCGGCGCAAAGCGGTAGACGAACTCAAGGCGCTGCGTCCGGCGCGCATTCTCGACATTGCCACCGGCACCGCCGACTTCGCCATCGAAACGCTGCGTACTGCCGCGCCCGATGCGCAAGTGACGGGCGTGGACATTTCGGAAGGCATGCTGGAGGTGGGCCGCCGCAAGCTGGCCGCCAAAGGTCTCGGCAACCGCATTCAGCTGGAACTGGGCGACTCGGAAAACCTGCCGTTTGGCGATGGGGAGTTCGACGCGGTGACGGCCTCGTTTGGGGTACGCAACTTTGCGCATCTCGAAAAAGGGCTGGCCGAGATGCGGCGCGTGCTGCGGCCGGGCGGCAAGCTCGTGATACTGGAATTCAGCAAGCCCACAGCGTTTCCGCTCAAGCAAGCTTATAATTTTTACTTCCGCCGGGTGCTGCCGGTTTTTGGCAAGCTTATTTCCAAAGACCAGTCGGCTTACACTTACCTGCCTGCTTCGGTGCAGGCATTTCCCGACGGCACCGACTTCTTGGCCATTCTGACCAAAGTCGGCTTTAAAGAACCTGCATGGCAACCCCTCACTTTCGGCATCAGCTCCATCTACACGGCGCAGAAGTAAAACGCCTGGCGTTGCTGGGCGCGCTGCTGCTGTTGCTGCCCACGTTGGCCCAGGCGCAGCGCCGGCCCCAGGCGCGCCCCCACCGCGGCAAGAACGGTACCCTCAAATCCATCACCGTGCAGAACCTGCCCTCGTACGACGAGCGGTGGTTTCACCCGGGCATGTACGTGGCGCTCACCAATTCGCGCTTCAACGTGGAGCAGTCGGCGCAGTACGTGGCCCGGCAGAATGTATCGGCCAATGCCATTAACAGCCCCAGCCTGGGGGTCGGCTTCATTGGCGACGCGCGCATTGGCGGACCGCACTCCCCGTTTATTTTTCGGTTTGCGCCTGGCGTGAGCTTTCTGACGCGCAAGGTCGAATTTAAGCCGCACGGCTATCAAACCGACACCGTTTATACGCAAGACGTGACGGCGACGGTGGTGCAGTTCCCGCTGTTGCTCAAGTACCAGTCGGACCGGCGGCGCAACGCGCGCATGTACATGATTGCGGGCATCAGCCCCAGCGTGACGGCCAGCAGCCGCCGCAACGACCCGCTGCGCAACCAGCTGCGGGCCGTGAGCAGCGACCTGACGCTTGAATATGGCGTGGGGCTGGATTTGTTTTACCCGCTGTTCAAACTGGCGCCGGAAGTACGCTTTTCACACGGGCTGAAGAACCTGCTGACGCCGCACAACGATTTTTACAGCAACAGCCTGCAAAGCCTGAGCACCAATTCGGTGACGCTGTATATCAATATTCAGAACTAAGTGAGGTGGGGAAATGGGGAGGTAGGGAGTTTGATGTTCTGCCTGTGCAGTTAGCGCAGTTAAAACCTCAGACTCTCCATCTCCCCATTTCAATACCCCACTCATTCATCCTATGAAAACAGCCTTTATTACCGGCGCTTCATCGGGCATCGGCCGGGCCACCGCCGTGGCCCTGGCGGGCGCGGGCTTTCAATTGGTGGTGACGGGCCGGCGCCGCGAGCGGCTAGACGAGCTGGCGGCGCAACTGGCACCGGTGCCGGTGCACGTGCTGGCGTTTGACGTGCGCGACCGGGCCGCTGTAGAGGCAGCTGTGGCCACATTACCGGAGGAACTACGCGCCCCCGATGTGCTGGTAAACAACGCTGGTGGTGCCCACGGACTTAACCCCATTCAGGCCGGCGACCCTCAGGACTGGGACCAGATGCTGGATGCCAACGTGCGCGGCCTGCTGAACGTGACTCACGCCTTGCTGCCGGGCATGACAGCCCGCCAAACCGGGTTCATCGTGAACGTGGGCTCCATTGCGGGGCAGGAGGCTTACGCCAACGGCAACGTGTACTGCGCTACTAAAGCTGCCGTGCAGATGCTCACCAAAACCATGCGGCTCGACCTGCTGCCCACCGGCGTGCGCGTAGCTGAGGTGAACCCTGGCGCCGTAGAAACCGAGTTTTCGCAAGTCCGCTTTAAGGGCGACGAGGCGCGGGCGGCCAAGGTGTATGAAGGATTTGAACCGCTTAAAGCGGAGGATGTGGCCGACGTCATCGTGTTTATGGTGACGCGGCCGCCGCACGTCACCATTGCCGAGGTGCTGGTGCTGGCTGGCGCGCAGGGCGCTGCTACGACGATTGCCCGGAAATAGGAAGGGCCAAGCGGCGAAGAACGGCTTGGTTGAGCTCGTGCTGGCCTTCGAACCGAATGACTTGGGGCTGGCCCCTCAGCGCCTGCAACAGGCCTTCCTGATGCGCCACCTGCTCATCAGAGATGTAGCTGTCGGCGTTGCCTACTACCAAGTGCAAAGGCAGGTTGGTGAGTAGGCGCGTGGCATCTTCCTGCGGAATGTCTTCCGGAAAATTACCAGCCCAAAGAATGAGGCGGGCCGGGCGAAAAGCAGCTTGCACCAGCCAGCGGCTCACGGTGGCTGTTCCCTGCGAAAACCCCATTACGGTTATTTCAACGCTGGGTGAACATGCCGCCAGGGCTTTTTCGGCTAGTTGGTTCAGGAAGCCGATATGGTCTGCGATTTCGTGCAGGCGGTCGTCGCGCGTCATCCAGCTGGCGCCCACGCGGCCGCTACTGCCGCTCAGGTAGAAGCGGGAAAGCCCCTCGGGTGCGATGACGACGGTGTGCGGTTCGGCCTCGGCGAGGAAGGCGAAATGACGGATGAAATAGGCAGCCAATTGGCCGTAGCCGTGGCAGACAATCCAGACACGCTTCGTTGCACCAGATAACTCGCCTAGCTGTTGGTAGCGCGCGGTGCGGGCAACGGTGAGGTGGCGTTCCATGCGAGCTAGGCTGGGGGCAGGTCGTCGGCCGAGAAATTGAATGGCATCAGCGCGGCCAAGGTGCTAAAGCGCAGGATGGTGCCTGTGCGGCTGGGCAGCAACAGCGGAATGGCCTGGCCCTGCCGACTTTCATATTCGAGCATGACCTGGCGGCAGGCGCCACAGGGCAGGGCGGGGCCGAATTCGCCTTGGCTGGGCCGGGCAGCCACTGCCATGCCCACAATGGCCGGGTGGCCGGGGTGGTTGGCCGCTAGGCCAAACAAGGCCGTGCGCTCGGCGCAGAGGCCGGAGGGGTAGGCCGCGTTTTCCTGGTTGGTGCCCCGGAAAACGGTGCCGTCGGCTAGCAAGAGTGCAGCGCCTACGTGGAAGCCAGAATAGGGGGCGTAGGCGTGGGCGGTGGCGTCGCGGGCCGCTTGCCAGGTGGCTTGTTCGGCAGGGGAGAGGTCGGTGGCGGAGTCCAGCTCTTCGTAGGTCAAAAGCTGCTGGCGGGAATGGCGGGCCATGCGGGCGGGATTAGGGGGCGGCGAAGGTAATCAAAGAAGACGGGATAAGGGATAGGGAAAAAGAAATTGGGAGCAAGGGGCATTAGACTTGGTGTTTCAGGTGTAAACATGCTCACTAAATCGCCCTGTACCCTGTCCCTTGTTCCGTATTCCCCATATTTACCCCATGAGAACACGCCTCCTGCTCCTGGGTGCCGGCCGCTCGGCCTCGTCCCTTATTCAGTACATGCTGCGCCACGCGCCCACCGAAAACTGGTTTCTGACGGTAGCCGATGCCAACCCTGCGCACTTGGTGCCCGTGCTGGCCGCGCACAGCGAATACGCCCGCGCCGTGCCGTTTTCGACGGACAACGAAGCGCTGCTGGAGGAATTGGTGACGCAGGCCGACGTGGTGATTTCGATGCTGCCGGCCCTGCTGCACCCGGTGGTGGCCCGCGCCTGCGTGCGGCACGGCCGGCACTTGGCCACGGCCAGCTACGTGAGCCCCGAAATCCGGGAGCTGCATGATGATGCACAGGCGGCCGGCATCACCTTGCTTATGGAATGCGGCCTAGACCCCGGGCTCGACCACATGTCGGCCATGCGGGCCATTGCGCACATCCGGGCGCGGGGCGGGCGCCTCACCAGCTTCAAGAGCTACTGCGGCGGGCTGCTGGCGCCTGCGGCCGAGGGCGACAATCCATGGAAATACAAGTTTACTTGGAACCCGCGCAACGTGGTGCTGGCCGGCCAAAGCACGGCCAAGTTCCTGGAAAACGGCCACCCACGTTTCATTCCCTACCAGCAGCTTTTTGGCCGTACCGAAACGCTGACCCTGCCCAACTACGGCGAGTTTGAAGGCTATGCCAACCGCGACTCGCTGAGTTACCGCGCGCCCTACGGCCTAGATGATATTCCGACCATTTTGCGCGGCACGCTGCGCCGGCCGGGCTACTGCGCCGCCTGGCAAGCGCTGGTGCGCCTGGGCCTCACCGATGACGGCGTGAACCTGGACAACCCCGAAACCATGACGTGGGCTGAGCTGGTGGAAGCATACTTGCCCACCTCGCTCATTCCGCACCTCGACTTGTCGGCCCGCGTGGCGGCCTACCTGGGCTTGAACCCCACGGGCGAGGAAATGGGCCGGCTGCAGTGGCTGGGCCTGTTTTCGGACCGGCCGGTGGGGCATGCTCAAGCCACGCCCGCGCAGCTACTGGAACGCCTGCTGGCCGATAAGTGGCAGCTGCAACCCCACGACCACGACCTCATCGTGATGCAGCACCTTTTCGAATACGAGTTGAATGGCCGCACGCATCGGCTCACTTCGTCGCTGGCCGTGGAGGGCGACGATGCCACTCATACGGGCATGGCCAAAACCGTGGGCCTGCCGCTGGGCATGGCCGTGCGCCGGCTGGTGCGCGGCGAGGTGGCCCAGCGCGGGGTACTTATTCCGGTGCAGCCGGAACTGTATGAACCAATTTTAGAAGAATTGGCGGCAGAATACGGCATCCGTTTTCACGAGGAGGAATACTAACAGGCGGTGCTCGCAATACGCCGTCTGGTGCCAGCGTTACGCGGCCTGATGCACCCTCTGACTACCTATTTACTCCTGCGTCGTCGCCTAGGCTGGCGGCTCTTGCGAGAGATTGGTTGGGCGCGGCTGATGATTCTGGTGCCGATGCTGGGGCTGGCAGTAGGGCGAGCCTTGCTGCTGGCAGCGCCGCACCCGCAGGCGCAGTGGGCGGTGCCCGTGACCGTGGCCGCACTGTTGGCCTCGGCGCATCGGCAGCGGGCCGATTTGCGCTTTTTGGCCACGAGCGCGCCCGCATTTCGCCGCTGGCTGGCCGTTGAATACGGGCTGCTGTCGGGGCCAGTCGCACTGGTGCTGGTTGCCTTCGGCGACTGGGGCGCCGCGCTGCTCACCCTGGTGCTGGCGCCGGCCGTGGCCGCCCTGCCGCCGGCCCGCGAAAGCCGCAGCACGCAGCACCGCGCCCGCAGCCTGTTTCGGAGCGAGGCGTTTGAGTGGGTGAGCGGCATGCGCGCCGGCGGACTATGGGCCTGGCCATTGCTGCTGGCTGGGGCGGTGTGGCAGCACTGGTCGCCGCTGGGGCCGGTGGTGGCCCTGGTACTGTGGCTCCTAGTGCTGCTGGCTTGCTACGGCACGCCCGAGCCCTTGACTATGCTGGTGCTGGCGGGCCGCACGCCCCGGCAGTTTCTGCGGCGGCGCCTGCTGCTGGGGCTAGGCTATGCGGCGCTCACGGCGGCGCCCTTCGTGTGGCTGTTGGCCGCGGGGCCAGCCGGTGGGGGTGGGGCTGCGGCCGTGGCGCTGGGCTGGCTGGGCCTGGTGGGGCTGCTGATTCTGACTAAATACGCCTTTTACCCCAATGCCACGCATATTCGCACCACGCAGGCGCTGGTGGTGGGCGTAGCGCTGCTACTGCCCGGCAACCCGGTGTACCCCGTGCTGCTGCTTGTGGCGGTGGGCGGGGTCATCTGGCAAAGTCAGCGGCGGCTGCACAGAATTATTGGCGAACCCTCCCATCATGCTTGAAATCCTGAACCTGCGCAAAGCTTTCGGTAGCCATGTGGTGCTGCGCGAGGTGAGCCTGACCCTGCGGCCGGGCAGCATTCACGGCTTGGTAGGAGCCAACGGCGCGGGCAAAACAACCCTCATTAATTGCCTCTACGGCCTGGAAAAGGATTTCACCGGTACTGTGAAAACTGCAGCCGGCCGGCCGGTGCGCGAGCATACCGGTCTGCTTCCCTACGAACCCTACTTCTACCCACGCCTCACCGGGCGTGAGTACCTGGAATTTTGCCTGCAGGCACGCGGACGACCCTTGACCGATTTTACGGGCTGGAACCAGTTGCTGGAATTGCCGCTCGACCAGTTTGCTGAAGAATACTCGGCTGGCATGCGTAAAAAACTGGCGTTGCTGGCCTTGCTGGTGCAGAACTTCGATTATCTCATCCTCGATGAGCCCTTTAACGGCCTCGACCTGGAAGCCAACCTGCTGCTCAAGGAAATTCTTAAAAGGCTGCGTGACCGGGGCACGGGCATTTTGCTCACCTCGCACATTCTGGGCGCCCTCACCGAAACCAGCGACGAAATCTCGGTGCTGGTGGGCGGGCGCATTCAGCGGCACTACCAGGCGGCTGAGTTTGGAACCCTGGAAAAAGACCTGCTCGACAGCCTGCACCGCGAAAAGCTGGCGCTGCTGGCGGGGCTGGTGTAGCGCGGGCTCTAAGTCCGCGAGAGCGTTGCCCCATTCCCCATTTAAACGCGGACTAAAGGATAGCGCTACAGCGCCAGGTAGAACCCCGACAGCAAGGCTCGGAACTCCGGTGAGTAATCTGTCTCGCTGCTGGCGGTGCGAATGGTCAGCTCGGTTTCAACGACCTGCTTCGCCCCCTGCCGAAACCCGGTGATGTGCCGCAACGGCCGGCTGCCGGGCCGGTGCCGCACCTGCAGCCGGGTGGCCGGGTGCCAATGTAGCGCGGCTGCCGCGCGTTCAAATGCCTGCATTTCCAAGGGCGGCAACAGAACCGTTAGCAAACCGTCCGGCTGTAAAAACCGGGCTGCAAATGCTGCCAAAGTCTCAAAGGAAAGCGTGTCGGCCGCTTCGTGGCGGGCGGTGGTGCGGGCCGCGTCCGGCGAACGCAGCGACTGCCGAAAGAACGGCGGGTTGCAGATGATGTGGCTAAAAGGTAGCGGGGCTCGGGCCGCATATTCAGCCAAACTCAGGCCGTGCACCTGAATGCGCCCGGCCCAGGGGCTGGCCGCGGCGTTGGCTGCTGCCTGGGTGGCAGCGGCAGCATCAATTTCCACGGCTTCGATGTCGACGGTGGGGTGGCGCTGGGCCGTCATCAGGGCCAGCAGGCCGGTGCCGGTGCCAATGTCAAGCAGACGGGTGGCGCCGTTGAGGTCGGCCGCGGCGCCTAGCAGGCAGGCGTCGGTGCTCACCTTCATGGCGCAATGGCCTTGTTCGATGCGGAACTGCTTAAACTGAAAGTAGTCGTTGGGCACGGGGGCTTAGCGAATGGCAGCGAGTTTGCCGTGCTCAAATTGAAAGTAATGCGGCGCGTTGCGGCCTTCCTCGTTCAGCATGCCCGTCATGATGACAAGCCGACTGTTTAGCCTGAAACGTACCGGCTCAAAGTCCTCGGGCTTTTCCGGGAGGGCCGGACTGAACCAGCAACAAAGGCTCATGTCATCGAAATGAACCGCGCCGGTTTTCACGTCGATGATGGCGAAACTCAGGCATTCGGCACCGCACCCCCAGGTCGCTAGCACATAATGGCCCGCAAAATTAGGCTTTTGACGGGCGGCCTCACGGATGCGCGTTCGAAAAGACCACGCCGCCGTGCCGGGTTTCAGCCTGGCCGCTGCCTGTGGTCCCGTGTACTGTTCGAGAACAGCATATTCTTTGAAACGGGGTTCAGGCAACGACTGCCCCAGTGCTGCCGAATACATGAAAAACGCGCAGAATAAGCCGCCGAGCCGCATGCAGGCAGTGGTTTAGAAAGCCGATTTTGCGCTCAAGGCCTCGTAGCCCTCGTCCACCAACAGGCCTTTGCCGGTGGCGCTTTGCACGGCCAACACATCGCAGCGCTCGTTTTCGGCGTGGCCGGCGTGGCCTTTTATCCAATGAAACGTGACCTTGCGCTGCTTGTACACGCGCAGGAAGCGGCGCCAAAGGTCCTCGTTGGCCTTCTTGCCGAAGTCGGATTTCGCGGCCCAGCCAAAAACCCACTTCTTCTCTACGGCATCCACCACATACTTGGAGTCGGACACCACGCGGATGGGCAGCTCGGGCCGCGTCACGGCCTCCAGGCCCACGATGACGGCTAGTAGCTCCATGCGGTTGTTGGTGGTGAGACGAAAGCCCTGGGTAAGCTCTTTTTCATGGGGGCCGTAGCGCAGAATGGCGCCGTAGCCGCCGGGCCCGGGGTTGCCGCGCGCCGAGCCGTCGGTGAACAGGTGAATCAAGTGGAGGGGATGTTATGGAACGTCATGCTGAGCGCAGTCGAAGCATCTCTACCGCGCACCGAATCAAAGCCGATTGCAACGAAGCGATAGAGATGCTTCGACTGCACTCAGCATGGCGTTCTAAAAATTAAAAATTCGTTTTAAACAGTTTGATGGCAATGGCCAGCAGAATGACGCCGAACACGCGGCGCAGAATGTCTTCGCCGCCCTTGCCGAGCTTGCGCTCTATCCAGGGGCTGGTTTTGAGCACTACGTACACAAAAATCAGGTTGAGCACAATGCCCACCAGCACGTTGGGCAGCGAGTAGGCGGCGCGCAGGGAGAGTAGGGTGGTCATGGTGCCGGCGCCCACGATGAGCGGAAACGCCAGCGGCACAATGGAGCCCGTGCTGCCCGACATATCGGACTTGAACAGCTCGATGCCGAGTATCATTTCGAGCCCGATGAGGAAGATGACGACCGCGCCGGCCAGGGCAAAGCTCTGGTTGTCGACGCCCAGCAGCCCGAGCAGGCTCTGGCCCACAAACAGAAACGCGACCATGAGGCAGCCCGCCACAAAGGTGGCCAGCTCAGCCTTGATTTCGCCTTCGCGCTGCCGAATCTGGATGATAATCGGGATGGAGCCAACGATGTCAATCACGGCAAATAGCGTGAGCGTGACGGAGAAGATTTGCTGGAGGTTGAACATGGAAGGTGAACTTTTGTCCGTCATGCCGAGCGCAGCCGAGGCATCTCGCTCGCTTCGTTGCAACTGCTTAGAATACTTCGACGAGCGAGATGCCTCGGCTGCGCTCGGCATGACGTTCTTTTATTCCTCCCCAACGTTTACCCCGGATACTCCTTCGCGAAAAACTGCACCAGGGCCTCCATGGCTGCGTCGGGCACGGCGGGGAAGTTGGCAATGCGGATGGTAGTGTTTTTCAGCGGGCCGTAGCCGCTGCCCAGCTGCAAACCGGCTTCCTTGGCTTTGGCCTTGATTTCCTCGATGAGGGCGGGGTCGCCCTGCAGGCCGATGACCGTGGTGGAGCGCGTTTCGGGGTTCGAAACAAAGGGCTGCAGGGGGGTGGCCTGGTCGAAGAAGGCGTAGAGCTTCTCGGCGCGGTCTACAAGGTGCTGGTGCACGGATTTGATGGGCTCACGGTCGGCCAGCACGCGGCTCATCAGGTAGATGCCCAGCACGTTGGGCGTGTAATTGGTTTGGTAGTTCAGCATTTGGGCCAGCAGGGCGGGCAGGGCGTTGTAGTGGGCCCGGTCGTTCACGAGCTTGGCCTGGGCCACGGCGCGGGGCGAGAGCAGCATCACGCCCAGCCCGGCCGGCAGCCCAAAGCATTTCTGCACCGAGCCAAACCAGATGTCGGCCTTGATGTATTTCAGGTTCAGGCCGGCCAGCGAACTGGTGGCGTCTACGGCCAGCAGGGCCCCGCCGAGGCGGTTGTAGAGGTTCAGGATGAAGCCCTCGCGCAGTTGGGTGGCGGTGCTGGTTTCGTTCTGGGTGATGCACACCAGGTCGGTATCGTCGGGCCCAAACGGCAGCGAGGCCACGTCGGGAACTTCGTCCAGCCCGAAGCGCTGGCCGGTGCTGGCCGGGCGCAGGGCCTTGGCGTACTTAAACCACTTCTCGCCGAAGTCGCCGTTGTGGAGGTGAAACGAGCGGCGCGGTGTCAGGCTCTGGGCCAGAATTTCCCAGCATTCGGTGGCCGAAGACGTGAACAGAACGGTGTAGTCCTGCGGCACGTTGAGCTTGGCCTTGAGGTCGTTCACGGTCTGGCGCACTAGGCCGATGACTTTTTCGGAGCGGTGCCCGGCCGAAAGCCAGTCCTGGTCGAAGGCATCGGTGAGGTACTGGCGCACGGCCGGGTAAACGGCCGAAGGCCCGGGATTGAAAGTATACATATGGTTGAACCGCGGAAGGAGGCGGAATTTCAAGTTTTACGGATGTTGCAGGCGATGCGTCGCCCGCTGGGCAACTGCCCCGGCGCTAACGAGGACGCTTGCGAAAGCGTGTAGCCGGCCGAAAAGTTGTTGCGCACAAAGGTCGCAGACTTCCGCCCACAAAATCCCGAAAATCCCGAAAAATCCGCGGCAATTCGCTGGTTCGGCTCACACCCGGAACCCCACCCGCTTTGGCGTCTGGTTTGCAAACCACTGCACGGCCAGCCGGTAGCTTTCGAGCCCGAAGCCGCTGATGCTGCCCGCGCAGTGCCGGCCGAACAGGCTTTTCTGGCGGAATTCTTCGCGGGCGTGCAGGTTGCTCAGGTGCACCTCCACCACCGGCGTGGCAATGGCGGCCACGGCATCGGCCAGGGCTACGCTGGTATGGGTGTAGCCGCCGGCATTGAGCACAATGCCGTGGTGTGTGAAGCCCACCTCGTGCAGCTTATCAATGATGGCGCCCTCGTGGTTGCTCTGGAACTGGGTAAGGGTGTGGTCGGGGAATGCTTCTTCTAGCTCCGGAAAAAAACTCTCGAACGAGCGGGTGCCGTAGATGCCGGGCTCGCGGCGGCCCAGCAGGTTGAGGTTGGGGCCGTTTATAATCAGGATGTCCATGCGTGGGGAGAGCGTGGTTTATGAAGATTGAAAAGTAGAAAACGTTTGTCATCCTGAGCGCAGCGAAGGACCTTCTCACGGCTAAACGATTTGCAGTAATGTAAATACCGCAAACGTGAGAAGGTCCTTCGCTGCGCTCAGGATGACAAACGTTTTTTAGTTCTAATGGCAGATTAACAAGCAAGTCAGGGCTGTACCACCACGCGGCGGGTCAGGGTGCCAGCGCTGGTCGTCACGCGCACCAGATACAGGCCGGGCGTAAGGGCGTGGAGGTCGAGCGTGGCGCCGGCCATAGCAGCTGCGGCGGTGAAGGTGTGTGCCTGCACCACCTGGCCCAGCACCGACTGCACCGCCACCTGCACCGGCGCAGTGCTGGCGCCCGCCAGCCGTAGGGTGAGCTGCCCGCGGGTGGGGTTGGGATACAGGTCAAAGCCTGCACCGGCGGCTAGGGCCTCGGCAGTGGCCAGGCCGGTGGGCGTCAGGAAGCCAGCCGTGTTGTCGAGCAGGTCGTCGCTGCTGCCCTGCACGGCGTTCGAGCCCATGCCGCGGCGGGCAAATACCTGCCAAATCAGCGCTTGGTTGGCCCCGCCGAAGTCGGCCCGGTCGGCCGCCAGAATGGCATCGCGGGCGTCGAGGAAGCCGGGGCTGCAGGGCTGCAGCTTCAGGCCATCCATCACCAACTGCATGGTTTTGTTGTTGCCGCCGGTGCCAGTGCTCAGGTTAGCATCGTAGCCGTAGCGCTGAATCATGGCCCAGTTCAGGTCCCAGAGTACGGAGCACCACACCAGGCCGATGTAGTGCGAATCATAGGGGTAGCCGAAGTCGTCGTAGCCGTAGTTCACGTTGTTCACCGTGTGGCCAATGTAGGCGTAGGTGGTGGCATTCAGGGCCATATCGGTGGAGTAGGGGACCGGCCGGATGCCGGGTCCGGTGGTGGCCTGCCCCAGCACGTAGGTGCCGATGCCGCGGGCCGTGGTGCCCACGTCGCCGGGCCGGGTGGTCATCCAGAGCTCAAAAAAGTCGCTCCAGCCCTCGCCCATTTGCTCCTCGTTGTCGAGGCAGGCGGTGGCGCCGGCCGGGCCGCCGGTCAGACGCGTCGTGATGCCGTGGGCGTACTCATGGGCAATGATGCCGTTGTCGAAGCCGCCGTTGCGGTCGGGTGGCGCGGTGGTGCCCAGCAGCGAGGCCGTCACGGGCGTGCCCGCGCGCATGGCTGCCTTCAGGCGCTGCCCGTCGGCGTGGGTCACCATCACCAGCGGCACGCGCAGGCCCACCGTGTCGGCGGGGTCCAATTCGATGTGCGTCAGAAAATCGAGGCTGTGCACGAGCACCAGGGCCCGGGCGCCGGCCGCCTGGGCCCCACGCAGCTTCTCGATGAAATCGCAGTCGTAGTCAAAGTCGGCCACAGCGATGTTGCCGCGCACCTGGGCTGCATTCACCCACGCCGGCTGGCAGCCACTGCTGGGGGTAGTGCTGCCGTCGTTGGCCAGCACCAGCGCGCCCGTGATAGGCGTGGTGCGCGGCAGGGGCCGCCCGTTGGCGAGTGGCATGGCGGAGTAGCTGCCCGCCGCCGGCCCTGTGCCTGCCACGGTGAGGACATTGGGCAAAGCCATCTGCCAGATGCCCAGCACAATTTCGGGGTAAGAGTTAGTCGTCGCGCCCCCATCGGGCGTGGTGTTGAAGTAGCCTTCGCTGTACACTTCGCCCACCTGGGACCGGATGTAGTCGCCGCCCTGGCCTTGGCCGGAGTAGTTGGTGGCCTGAAAATTCCCGCTGGCCTCCGTGAAGCCGTAGCGCTGGCTCAGGTCGTGCATCAGGTTGGTCCAGTAGAACAGGTTGGTGAGGGCGGCCGGCTGGTTGTCCTGCGCCGACAGCGCCGCGTTGTGCGCAAAGTCGAACTCCAGGTTGGCGCCGCCATCGGGCGAAAAGCCCGGCGTGACCACGTGCGCCCCAACCGGGGTGTAAACGTGGGTGTTATTGCCGCGGGCTGTGGTGTATTCCGCGCCGGTGGCGCCGTTGGTGTCGTGCCAGCCAAAGGGCGAGGCCACCGCATCGGCCGGATTCACGGCCAGCGTGGACGCCCCGTGCAGCGGGCTTTCCAGCGGCGAGGCATACACCCGGTAGCCGTTGGCCACAGTGGGCTGTAGCAGGGGCGTGACCGGGCCTGGGCCTGCCGGCTGGAAGCGGGAGGCCTGCTTCGGATTTTCTCGAATGACTTGGTTGCGGGCCTTGAGCGCCCGGCCGGTGGCGGCATCCACCAGCACAGTCCAAGCGTCGGGGCCCTGGGCGGGGCGCACCCGCACCTGCCAGGCCTGCGCCAACGTGCCGTTGGGCAGGAAGCGGTACACCAGCTCGGCGGGCTGAGCGGTGCCAGTAGCTGCCTGATGCAAGTGCTGCAAGGCTGCATTGCGGGCCGCCTCGGCGCCCACGGCCGGTTGGGGCAGCCTGGACGCAGCGGCCCGTAGGTCTTTCCCAAAAGAGCCCGTGCGGCTCAGCAGCGTTTGGGTTGGGCTGAAATGCAGGCCGACTTCGGTGCCCAGCACGTCGTGCCCGTTGATGCGCTGGGATAGAAACACGTGACGAAGCCCGTTGTGCGCGTCGGTGTAGCTGCCGGTCACGACCAGGTCGGAAAGGTCTGCGTCGCTCAGACCCAGGGCGCCCGCATGGGCGCGCACGTACCCCAGGGCCCGGACGGCATCTGGCGAAGCGGTTGGCGCGGCCGGGGCTGTTGGCTGAGCCACAGCCGTGGGGCCTCCGGCCAGCAGGGCCGCGCAAAGCAGGAAACGGTAGGGTAAGGCAGCGCGGAAATTTGGTAGCATAAGCACTGATGCAGAAAAAAGTGAAGGAGGAAAGAACGAGCTGATGATGCCGAACCGCCAGGAATGGTTGGCTGGGCTATTTGCAAATTTGCCCCGACTTTTCGATTCGCGTCCGGCTGCCCCAGCGGCACCGCCTACTTTTGCCCCATGACCTGGCCCCAAGCCCTGAAACAGTTCGACGGCTACCTGCGCCTCGAAAAATCCCTTTCGCCCAACTCCGTAGAAGCCTACGTGCGCGATGCCGCCAAGCTGCAGCAGTTTCTGATGATGCAGAAGCTGCCCATCGGGCCGCTGCAAGTGACTACCGAAGTGTTACGGGAGTTTCTGGCCACGCTGCAGGGGCTGGGCCTGGGCGCCACCTCGCAGGCCCGCACCTTGTCGGGCCTCAAGGCCTTCTTCAGCTTCCTCATCATGGAAGACCTGCTCAAGCTCGACCCCACCGACACCCTGGAAGCCCCCAAAACCGGCCGCCACCTGCCCGATACCCTCAGCTACCCTGAGATTGAGCAGCTGCTTGCCGCCATCGACCTGAGCACCGACGAGGGCCTGCGCGCCCGCGCCCTGATGGAGGTGCTGTATTCTTCCGGCCTGCGCGTGAGCGAGCTGTGTGACCTGCGCCTGAGCAACGTGTACGCCGACCAGGGCTTCATGAAAGTGGTGGGCAAAGGCAACAAGGAGCGCCTCGTGCCCATCGGCCGCGAAGCCCTTAAGCACCTCAACTTCTACCTCAGCGGCGTGCGCGGCCACCTCGACCTCAAGCCCGGCGCCGAAGACTTTGTGTTTCTGAGCCAGCGCGGCCGGCCGCTGTCACGAATAACGGTATTCACCACGCTCAAGAAGCTAGCCGAGCAGGCGGGCCTACGCAAAACCATCAGCCCGCACACCCTGCGCCACTCCTTCGCCACCCACCTGATAGAAGGCGGCGCCGACCTACGCGCCGTGCAAGAAATGCTGGGCCACGCCAGCATCACCACTACGGAGATTTACACGCACCTCGATAGGGACTTCCTGCGGCAGGTCATTACCGAGTTTCACCCGCGGAGCTAGGTAGGGGAGGGAGGCGCAAGGGAAATTGTGTTTGTCATCCTGAGCGCAGCGAAGGACCTTCTCATGTAAGCAGTAATAATTACTGAAGTCAGTTCTTCGTTGAGAAGGTCTTTCGCTGCGCTCAGGATGACAGACAACTACCTTATTGCCCCCATTCCCTCATGCCCTAACTCCCGCCCGCCGTGCGTAAATTTGGCCTTTATGCCTCCTGAGAATGGCCGATAACCGCTACAAAAACCCTCCCTCCGGCCCGTCGGCCAACCGCGCGCCCGAGCCCCGGCCCACGCGGCGCAATGAGCCGCGCGCCAACGGCCCGGCGCCCGAGCCCGCCCCGGCCCGCGCCGCCGAGCCCCGGCCCGCCGCTGCCAACGTGCCCAAAGCCGCCCGCCCGGCGCCTGCCCCCAAGCCCGCCAAGCCCCCCCGCGAGCCGCGCGGCCCCCTGCCCGGCGTGGGCGGTCTGCTCGAAATTCTGCGCGACCGCCGCTTCCACCTGTTCATCGGGTTCGGCCTGCTGCTGGCCAGCTTGTACCTCACCATTGCCTTCACCTCTTTCCTCTTCACCGGCCATGCCGACCAGAGCGTGGTAGCCGCCATGGGCACCATTCCCACCAAGGAGGCCGGGCAGGAGTCGGGCAACTGGCTGGGCTTGCTTGGGGCCTGGGCCGCGCAGCTGTTCATTTACAAGCTGTTCGGCGTGGCGGCGTATGCCCTCATTCCCATCGTGTTTTTCCTGGGGGCGAAGATTGTGTTCCGCACCGCCCGGGTGTCTGTGAGCTACGTGATGGCGCTGGGCTTTTTCACCATGGCCTGGCTGAGCGTGCTGCTGGGCTACGTGGTAGTGACGCTGGCCACGCCGGGCGCCGACCCGGTGCTGGCTCACCGCCTCGATTTCCTGTGCGGCGGCGTGGGCTTCGAGGCCGCCTCCTGGCTTGACAGCCTCATTGGCTGGGGCACGGTGCTGCTGCTGGCCTTCGCCTTGATTTCGTTTGTGGTGTTCTTCTTCAACGTCACCAGCCTCAACCTGGGTCGCTTCCGCAGCCTCAGCACCGAGGACGACCCCGAAGAAGACGCCGAGCTGGAAGCCGAAATTGCCGCCGAGCAAGCCGCCGCAGCCGCTCCTGTGGCCGCGCCGCCCGTGCCGCAGATGACCCTCAAAACCCGTCCTGCCCCGGTGGAAACGGTAGCTGCAACGTCCGCCACGGTTTCGGCCGGTGGTGCCCAGGCCTCCGGCCCGGCCCTGGAGCTCAGCGACGAGGAACCGGATGAAGCCCCGGCCGCTCAGGAATTTGAACCTGCGCCCCGCGTAGGTGCTGGCGTGCCGCTGAGCGTGGCCAGTGCCATGGTGGCACCCGCTGTCTCGGCTGCTACTGCGGCGGCGACAGCTACCACCGCAGCAGCCGCCAGCGCCGCCCTGCCGCTGGCCGTGAGTGGCCCGGCCTTCTCCATCGAAATGCCCGTGGCTGAGCCGGAGCCTGCGTCGGCACCCAGCGTGCCGCTTTCGACCGTGCCCACGCCGCTCTCGCTGGCCGATTTGGCCGACGACAACACGCCACTGCCCGAAGCCAAGACCCTGCCCCCGCAGGCGGCTCCAAGACCCTTGGAAATTACCGTGCCGGGCCGCGACGACCTGGACCCCAACGCCGGCGCCGATATCGCGGCCGTGGCCGATGAGGACGAGGACGCCGACGCCATGCCCCACGTCAACTACGACCCCACGCTGGACCTCTCGCGCTACCAATACCCCACGCTGGAGTTGCTCAACGACTACGGCGTGGCCAAAGCCCAGGTCACCAAGGAGGAACTGGAAGCCAACAAGGACCGCATCGTGGAAACGCTGGGCCACTACGGCATCGGCATCGCCAGCATCAAGGCCACCATCGGGCCCACGGTCACGCTCTATGAGATTGTGCCTGAAGTAGGGGTGCGCATCTCCAAAATCAAGAGCCTGGAAGATGATATCGCGCTGAGCTTGGCTGCGTTGGG
The DNA here is from genome assembly GCF_015694735.1 of Hymenobacter properus. Lineage (GTDB taxonomy): Bacteria > Bacteroidota > Bacteroidia > Cytophagales > Hymenobacteraceae > Hymenobacter > Hymenobacter properus. Next base: position 199,949 of record NZ_JADQDP010000005.1, read on the forward strand.
TATCCGCATCATCGCGCCCATTCCGGGCAAGGGCACCATCGGCATCGAGGTGCCCAACACCAAGAAGGAGATGGTGAGCATCCGCTCGGTACTGGGCTCGGAGAAATTCGCGCGCTCGGAAATGGACCTGCCGGTGGCCTTTGGCCGCACCATCACCAACGAAGTGTTCGTGGCCGATTTGGCCAAGATGCCCCACTTGCTCATGGCCGGCGCCACGGGCCAGGGCAAATCGGTGGGCCTAAACGTGATTCTGGCCTCGCTGCTCTACAAGCGCCACCCCGCCCAGCTCAAGTTTGTGCTCGTCGACCCCAAGAAGGTGGAATTGAGTATCTTCAACAAGATTGAGCGTCACTTCCTGGCCAAGCTGCCCGACACCGAAGAGGCCATCATCACCGACACGAAGAAGGTGGTTAACACGCTCAATTCGCTGTGCATGGAGATGGACCGGCGCTACGACCTGCTCAAGGAAGCCGGCTGCCGCAACCTTAAGGAGTACAATGCCAAGTTCATCGAGCGCCGGCTCAACCCCAAGAAGGGCCACCGCTTCCTGCCCTTCATCGTGCTGGTAATTGACGAGCTGGCCGACCTGATGATGACGGCCGGCAAGGAAGTGGAAACGCCCATTGCCCGCCTCGCGCAGCTGGCCCGCGCCATCGGCATTCACCTCATCGTGGCCACCCAGCGCCCCTCCGTGAACGTGATTACCGGCATCATCAAGGCCAACTTCCCCTGCCGCATCTCCTTTAAGGTGACCAGCAAAATCGACTCGCGCACCATCTTGGATACTGGCGGGGCCGACCAGCTCATCGGCCAAGGCGACATGCTCTTCTCGGCCGGCTCCGACCTGATACGCGTGCAGTGCGCGTTCATCGACACCCCGGAAGTGGACCGCGTGTGCGACTACATCGGCGAGCAGCAGGGCTACAACGACGCTTACCTGCTGCCCGAAGTGGCCGGCGCCGACGGCGACGGTGGTGGCAACGAGGAAATGGACCCCTCCGAGCGGGACACCATGTTTGAGGAAGCCGCGCGCTGCATCGTACTGCACCAGCAAGGCAGCACCTCGCTGCTGCAGCGCAAGCTGAAGCTGGGCTACAACCGCGCCGGCCGCCTCATCGACCAACTTCAGCACGCGGGCATCGTGGGGCCGTTCGAGGGCAGCAAGGCCCGCGACGTGCTCATTCCCGACGAGTACCAATTGGAGCAGCTACTCAATTCGATGAAGTAGGACGAGTACCGCGAAACGAAATTTCGCGGTACTCTTATTTTTTGGCCGGACGTTTGTAATGCCAAATCCGTATAGGCTGTCCAAGCCCCGCACTAGCGCCTTTTGAATCTCACTTTTCTAATGAAAAAATCAATTTCTTTCCTGCTGCTCGCCGTTTCGCTAGCCCTGCCGGCCGCCGCGCAGCAAGACCCTAAAGCTGGCAAGATTCTCGACCAGATGAGCGCCAAGTACCAAGCCTTGAAAGCTTTCCAGGCCACTTTCACCCAAACGCTGGAGAACCCCAGCGCCAAGGTGAAGCAAAACCTCAACGGCGACATCGTGGTGAGCGGCCAGAAGTTCCGGCTCAAAATCAGCGGCCAGGAAGTTATCAACGATGGTAAAACCACCTGGACCTATCTGAAAAACGAAAACGAGGTGAACATCTCCGATTCGGACCCGGACTCCCAGGATATGTCGCCTTCCCAGATTTATACGATGTATAAGAAGGGCTACAAGTACACCTACGTGCAGCAGGTGACCGAAGGCGGTGAACCCCTCGATGTGATTGAGCTAGCACCGGAAAACCGCCAGAATGACGTGTTTAAGGTGCGCCTCAAGGTGCGCAAAAAGGACGCCTCGGTGAAAAGCTGGCAGATGTTTAAGAAAAACGGCAACCAGTACACCTTCCTCATCAAGAACTTTAAGCCCAACCCGCCCGTCGATGCCGGTACCTTCGCCTTCGACAAGGCCAAGTACAAGGGCGTGAAAGTGGTAGACCTGCGTTAAGCATTGTTGTTAGTTGCTCGTTGCCACTTGTCTGGCTAACATGACTAGCGGCCCGTCTCTTTGGAGGCGGGCCGCTTTTTTGTAGAAAGGCGCATTTTTCGGCTAACTACTGACAACAAGCACCTGACAACTAATTTTGCCAGTCATGAAAGAAGATTTCCTCCACTACGTCTGGCAGCACCAGTATTTCGACAAGCTGGAGTTACGCACCACGGCCGGTGAGGAAATCCAGGTGCTACGCACCGGCCAGCGCAACGCCGATGCCGGGCCCGACTTCCTAAACGCTCGTCTACGCATCGGCGAGGTGGAGTGGAACGGGGCAGTTGAAATTCACCTCCGCGCCTCCGATTGGTCACGCCACCAGCACCAGACCGACCCCAAATACGACCAGGTGATTTTGCATGTGGTGGGCGCGGCCGACGCCGAGGTGCAGCGCACCAATGGTAGCCTCATTCCTGCCTTAGCTCTGCAAGCGCGGCTGATGCCCGAACTGTTGGCCCGCTACACCGCTTTGGTAGAAGCTCCGGCAGCCGCGCCGCTACCCTGCGCGCCCCTGCTGCACCTGGTGCCTGAAATCACCAAAACCATGATGGTCGAGCGAGCCTTACTGGAGCGTGTGGAGCGCAAGGCCGACACCATCATGGAGTTGCACCGTACGCTGGGGCAGGACTGGGAAGCCACCGCCTACCATGCCCTGATGGCCGCGTTCGGCTTTCAAAAAAACAGCGAGCCTCTGGCTCGCCTAGCCAAGGCACTGCCGCTGGCTGTGCTGCGCCGCCACCGCCACGACCGCCGTCAGCTCGAAGCCTTGTTGTTTGGACAAGCTGGATTTCTGGTTGATAATGAAGAAACAGCGAACGACGAGTACATCCAGGACTTGAGGCAGGAGCACGAGTTTCTACGGCACAAGTACAGCCTGGGTGAGGCAGCACTGGTCGTGCACGAGTGGAACTACCTGCGGCTGCGGCCGGCCAATTTTCCGCCGGTGCGGCTGGGGCAGTTGGTGGGCCTGCTGCACGCACGCCCCACACTTTTCGACGCCCTGCTCACCGCCCAGAGCGTGGCTGCGCTGACGGAATTTTTCCAGGCTCAAGCGCCCGAATACTGGCGCACACACTTCCGACCCGGCCGGACTGGCAAGGTGCCTGGCTTGGGCAAAACCAGCATCGACCTGCTCATTACCAACGTGGTGGTGCCGCTGCGCGTGGCCTATGCCCACTACGTCGACAAGCCCGAAGTAGTCGAAAGCAGTGTGGCCCTGCTAAGCGAACTGCCCGCCGAGCACAACCAATATACCGACGTGTACGACGCCCTGGGCTTCGTGCACCGCACCGCCGCCGACTCGCAGGGGCTGTTGGCGCTGCACAAATCCTACTGCGCCCCGCGCCGCTGCCTGCACTGCGCCATCGGCAGCCGGCTGGTGCAACAACCCCGCCTGCGATAATGCTGAACGAATTAGCCCTTTTGTTGATAAAACTGGCGGTAACAGTAGGTTTCAATGCGCTTTTCCTGCTGGCGCTGCTGCCCTGGGTGGCCCGGCAATGGCGAGAAGCAACCGGCTGGTGGCGTGGGGCCTTTGCCTTGGGCCTGGGCCTGCGGCTGGGCACCGGGCTGGCCAAGCACTGGCATCTGAAGCTGGACGCTTATTACATGAGCTCGGTGGGCGACATTGTGACGGAGCAACTGTGGCTGGCCCCGTTAAATTTTGTGCAGATGCTAACGCAATCCGTGACGGTGTTGCCGAACGTGACCGGCAAATACACCTTTGTTTACCAAAGCAGTTCCAATACCTGGAACCTCGCCAAAATATTGTCTTTGCTGAATCTGGGCTCTTTAGGCTGTGCTCAGTTAAATGCCTTGTATTTGAGCGTTTTTGTTTTTGTTGGATGCTGGGCGCTCGTACGGGCGCTGGCAATCTGCTTCCCGAACACGCCCACCGGAGCAGGCGCAATAGCGCTACTGTTCTGGCCTTCGGTATGGTTCTGGGCCACTGGCATCAGCAAAGAAGCCATGGTGTTGGGTTCGGGTGCGTGGCTCACGGCGCGCGTTTTTACCTGGCTCTACGCTGGCGAAGCTTTCAAGTCGGGCCTTATGCGGAGCTGGGCTTGGTGGGCCGGCACGGCCGGACTGGCGGTTTTGCACGTGGCCATGCGCTATTTTTTCGCCCTGCCGCTACTGGCCGTGCTGGCGGGGCTCGCGCTGGGCCGGGGACTGGAGCGTTTGCTGCCGCGGCGCTGGGCGGCGGCCCTGGGGTTGGTGGTCGTGTTCGGTGCCGGTGCCTGGATAGGCCCGGAGCTAAGTGTGGCGTTTCGGCTTAATAAGTTTGTGTTCCAGGTGGTTAAAGTCTACAGCTTTGACCTGGAAAATTCGACCGACCGACCTCATTTTGAATACCCCAACTTGCGGCCTACCGCTGCCAGTATTGTGGCCCACGCCCCGCGGGCCGTGCTCAATGTGTTCACGCAGCCGTGGCCGGGGCAGTCGAAGCTGCCGCTTTACGTAGCCGCCGGAATCGAGAACGCGGCGCTGCTGTTGCTGCTGGCCCTGGCCCTCGGGGCGCTGGTGCGCGGGCGGGGCGGGCACCTGCCGTTTGCCGTTGTGCTGGCCCTGAGCGTGTTCTGCCTGTTGCTGGCTTTTCTCATTGGCATCACCACGCCCAACCTGGGCTCGCTACATCGCTACCGCAGCACCGTGTTGCCCTACGTGCTGGTACTCCTCCTCCAAAACGACTACGCAGCCGCGGCCCTGCGCCATTTGGCCCGGCTCCGTCCCTGGGCTGCGCTTCGGCCCTCACGCCCGGCAAACGCGTAACTTTGCACCTTGGCGCGGCCGCCGCTGGGCATTTCTCCCCGGCTTGTGCCCCGCTCACCTCTGCTAAAATGGAAAACCCCGTTATAATTCTTGGTGCCCAAACCGTGGGCACTGCCGCCCTCGATGCCTTTCTCTCCAACGACGTGGTGGTGTACTGCCTGCTCGACGATGACGCGAAGCTGCAAGGCACCGAGCTGCTCGACGTGCCCGTGATGGGCAACACCGACGACGGCGAGCTGCTGAAGCTGTTGGGTAAGAAGTGCGAAGTATTTGTGGCTACCGAAGACACCGCCAGCCGCCGCAGCCTCACCGAAATGCTGCGCAACGAGTACGAAGCCGTACCCGTGAACGCCATTCACCAGCGGGCTAGCGTCTCGGTCCACGCCACGCTGGGCCACGGCAACTACATTGGCCCCAACGCCGTGGTAGCGGCCACCGCCACCCTCGGCGATGGCTGCCTGGTAGGCGCCAATGCAGTGGTGGAAGCCCGCGCCACCGTGGGCAGCTTTGCCCAACTGGGCAGTGGTGCTCTGGTAGGCGCTGAGGTGCAGGTGGGTGAGCAGGCATTCATCGGCGCCGGGGCCGTGGTAGTAGCCGGTGTCAAAATCGGCGACAAAGCCCGCGTGGGCGCTGGCTCGGTGGTAGTAGCCGACGTGCCCAACGGCCAAACCGTGTTCGGCAACCCGGCGGTGAAAGTGTAAGAAGGGTTGAATGTTGAATGCTGAGTTTTGAGTTGTTATAATGCCTTACCCAAAGCATGCAGCGAAGGCACTCAACATTCAAAACTCAAAACTCAAAACTCTAGAATGTATCAGGTTCTTCTTTATTACTGCTATACCCCGCTCGACAACCCGGAGCAATTCCGCGACGAGCACCACCGCCTGTGCCTGGAGTTGGACTTGCGCGGCCGCATCATTGTAGCCGCCGAAGGGCTGAACGGCACGGTATCGGGCACCGTGGAGAATTGCGCCCGCTACATGGCCTCCGTGAAAGCCGACCCGCGCTTCGATGCCCTGGAGTTTAAAGTGGACGACGTAGCGGCCCACACCTTCCAGAAGCTGCACGTGCGCGTGAAGCCGGAAATTGTGCACAGCAGCCTGCGCCACATGCGGCCCCACGAAAAAACCGGCCAGCACCTCTCGCCCCAGGAATTCAAGGAGCTGAAGGACCGCGACGACGTGGTGGTGGTGGACGTGCGTTCGGATTACGAGTACAACCTCGGCCGCTTCAAAAATGCGGTGACCCTGGACATCGAAAACTTCCGCGACTTCCCCGACCGGGTGGAACGCCTCAAGGAGTTCAAGGATAAGAAAATTCTGACCTACTGCACCGGCGGCGTGAAGTGCGAGAAAGCCAGCGCCTTCCTGCTGGAGCAGGGTTTCGAAAACGTGTACCAGCTGCACGGCGGCATCATCAAATACGGAATCGAAACCGGGGGCGAAGACTTCGACGGCCAGTGCTACGTGTTCGACAACCGCGTGGCCGTGGACGTAAACCGCGTGAACCCCACCGTCATTTCGTGCTGCAAGCATTGCCAGGAGCCCAGCAACCGCCTCATCAACTGCGCCAACCCGCACTGCAACGCCCACCTGCCCCTGTGCGAGGCCTGCGGCGAGAAGCTGCAAGGCGCCTGCTCCGAAGCCTGCGCCGCCCACCCCGACAAGCGCGCCTACGACGGCACCGGCGCCTACCCCAAGCTTAGCAACCACTACAACCCCGCGCAGGGGCTAGCGTCTTACAAGGCGTGAGGTAAGTTTTTGCTTGCCGTTATTTGCCCCCAATTCTTCCCTGCAAACTCTACGGCAAGCGAAAGCTCGCCTCACGACTATGATTCCCAACTCCGAGCTCATCCTGAACCCCGACGGCAGCATTTATCACCTCAACCTGCTGCCCGACCACATTTCCGACACCATTCTGACCGTGGGCGACCCCGGCCGGGTGGCCCAGGTGAGCCGGCATTTCGATTCGGTGGAGTTTGAAACCACGCACCGCGAATTCGTGACGCACGTGGGCTACTACCGCGGCAAGCGCCTCACGGTACTGAGCACCGGCATGGGCACCGACAACATCGACATCGTGATGAACGAGCTCGACGCGCTGGTGAACATCGACTTTATGGCCCGCACCGTGCGCCCCGCCGAGGAACGCATGAGCCTGCGCATCATCCGCTTGGGCACCAGCGGCAGCCTGCAGCCCGACGTGCCCATCGGCGCCATGCTGGCCACCGAGCACGCCGTGGGCCTCGACAGCCTGATGCAATTCTACCCGCTGATGGAAACCGGCCTTGAAACCGAAGTGGCCACTGAACTGCAGCGTACGTTGGGCATTCCCTTCGCACCCTACGTAGTGCGCGGGTCTGACATCCTGCGCGAGCAACTGGGCGCCAATATGGTGATGGGCAACACGCTCACCTGCCCCGGCTTCTACGGCCCGCAGGGCCGTCGCCTGCGCCTCGACTTGCGCACACCCGACTACATTTCGCGCCTGCAAAGCTTCCGTCACCAAAGCGCCGAAGGCGAGTTCCGCCTCAGCAATTTCGAAATGGAAACCGCCGGCTACTACTCCCTGGGCCGCCTGCTGGGCCACGAGGTGCTGTCGCTGAATGCCATCGTGGCCAACCGTGCTACTGGCGATTTCGCCGAAAACGCCGCCGCCGTGGTCGATGCCATGATTGAGCAGACGCTGCAACGGCTGTAGGCGAGGCAATGCCATCAAAAAAGAACGTCCTGCTTAGACAATGCTAAGCAGGACGTTCTTTTTTGATGGCATTGCCTCGCAGACCTACGGCAGTTCCGCCAGAAACTCCATCGTGTCCACGCGGTCGGCGTACTCACTCACCGCAGGCTGTTGCGCCTGTCCGAACGGCAAGCTGCCTGCAAACCGTGCCCCGGCCGATACCACGCATTGTGTCTGGGCCGCAATGTCGGTGAGTTGGTCGACCAAGTCAATTTCACTGCTGTATTCGGCGTAGAACACCATCGAAATGGGCGACACCAGCCCCTGGCTGGGCCGAATAAGAAAGAAGCCGTTGTCGAAGTGCGGCTCGCGGTTCACCAGCAGAATGCTCTTGTTGTAGTCGTAGTTGTTGTTGTACTTGTGGTGATGTAGCACATTTTCGAAAGGCTGGAGCGCATTCATCAGCGGCACGAAATCGTAGCCTACGGGCACAAACAGCTTACTCACGTTGCGGCAGCCCAGGCCGTAGTACTGAAAAATATCGGGCCCTAGCTTGGCCAGTTCTTCGGGGCTTTCCTGGCCGGTGAGCACGGCTACGCTGGTGCGGTTGCGCCGAATGAGGTGGGGCTTTTTGCCGAAATAATACTCAAAGTAGCGGGCCGTGTTATCGGAGCCGGTGGCGATGAAGGCGTCGGCCGCATTCAGGCGCGGCAGCACCTGAATAAATTCCCGGAAGCGCGGCTCCAGTTGTGTCAGCTCCTCCAGTAGCCAGAGCATCAGTACCGTGTCGTCGGCGCTGAGCTTCGCCAACAGCACATGGCCGCTAAGGAGCACGCACAATACATCGTGAAAGCCGACCATGGGAATATTGCCCGCCATTACTACCCCAATTTTGTGCACCGTAGTGGACTCAGCGGGGTAGCGGGCGGCCCAATGGCGCAGAGGCTCCTCGGCCAGCATGTGCGCGATACCGGCCATGGCTGCCGCCACGCTGGGACGGTCGAACCAGGCGTTTTGGTTGCGGGCGCGAGCCGCCAGCGGGGTTAGCTCGTCGGGGGGGAGGGAGGCGAGGCGGTGGCCCAGGGCCACGAAAGCAGCCAGTCGTTCGGAGTGGTTCATGCAGAGGAAATAGCGGCCGTTGGCTGCGGCAGGAAAGCCGAACCGTGGTAACAAGCCGCAAAATTGGGCGAAACCGTGCAAACCCCGCCGTCGTTGGTTAATTTTGTTCGGCCAAAGACCGGCGCGGGTCGCACTTTTTACGTAAAGCCTGCCCGAACTGCTTTGGTTTCCCCTTCACCCCTGATTTCCTGACGCCCCATGGCCATCATGATAACCGACGAGTGCATCAATTGCGGTGCCTGCGAGCCGGAATGCCCCAACAACGCAATTTACGAAGGCGGCGCCCAGTGGCGCTGGGCCGATGGCACCACCCTGAAGGAAGTGACCACCGCCGACGGCGCCACGGTATCGGGCACGGCCCCTCAAACGCCGGTATCGGATGAGTACTACTACATCGTGTCGGACAAATGCACCGAGTGCGTAGGCTTCCACGAAGAGCCGCAGTGCGCCGCCGTGTGCCCCGTCGACTGCTGCGTGGACGACCCTGACATGCGCGAAACCCGCGAGCGTCTGCTCGAAAAGAAGGAGTGGCTGCACATCGCCGCTTAACTTTCCCTCGCCAACATAAAAAAGGCCGCTTCAACCGAAGCGGCCTTTTTTGCGGCCTTACTGCGCCGAAGCCGTAGGCGTTTGGGGAGTTATTTTCACCCCCGTGTAAACCTGCGGATTATCGACCGATGCAATGGGCTCGATGCTCACGCGCTTGTCGTACCGGCTCACATTGGCCAGCTTCAGCAGCGTTTCGTAATTGGTGGTGTGGCCGGACTTAGGCTTCACGAAAAAGCTGTTTACCCGCAGCGTGGTCGGGTCGTAGCTTACGTCGAGGCCGGTGGAATCGTGCCAATAGGTGGTCACGGTTTCGGTAGTGCCCGAAGCGCCGTTCTGCGACATCGCGTTCTGGTCGGGGCGGATGCCCTGTCCGGCGAGTGGCCGAGCAATGTCATTAGCACTCAGGCCCAACAGCGCGGGTACGTCGAAGGCCCGATTGATGGTGGCGGTAGCCGGCGTTGTGGACGGCGTTTCGGTAGCGGGCTGGTCGGCGGTGGCGCAGCCCAGCAAAAAAGCCAGTGGCAAGAGAGGGGAGTAGCGCATGATAAAGAATGTTTACAGTTGAGCTCCTATATACGGAGAATTCCAAATAATTGTCAATAGTTGCCCAAGGATTAGCCTCGTTGGGTCGGTTCAATTAGTAAGATAAATGAGATGTAGCTGCGCGTTCCACTATGCTCAAGAGTATTCCTTTAACGAAGTGAATTCATGCGGTAAGCCATTGTGGCTGACAGGCCGCTTAGACATAGGCAAATAAAAAAGGCCCTTCACGGGATGTGAAGGGCCTTTTTACAAACGGTAGCGGTCTGGACGGGACTCGAACCCGCGACCTCCGCCGTGACAGGGCGGCATTCTAACCAACTGAACTACCAAACCGTTTGC
>NZ_JADQDP010000006.1 GCF_015694735.1 Hymenobacter properus
AAGCGCAAGCACCGCAAGAACATTGCCCGTGCTAACAACAAGCAGAACATCATCAAAAACCTGCTCCGCACCCCCGTCCTCAAAAACGTGGACCTCGAGGAGCTGAAGTCGCGCTTTAGCGCCGCTGCCATCACCGAATAAATAACTCCCTTTCCTTCAACCGCCATGTCCGTTACCCGTCTGAAGCGCAAGCACCGCAAGAACATTGCCCGTGCTAACAACAAGCAGAACATCATCAAAAACCTGCTCCGCACCCCCGTGCTGAAGAACGTGGATTTGGAAGAGCTGAAGTCGCGTTTCGGCACGGCTGCTCCGGCCAAAGCCGAAAGCGGCAGCATCCTGGACACGGTGAAGCACGCCGCCAGCGCGGCTGTTGACAAGGTGAAGGAAGTAGCCGCCGACGTAGCCCATTCCGCTGCGGTTGAAAAAGTGAAGGAAGTGGCTGCCGACGTAGCCGATGCTGTTTCGCACTCCGAAGTGGTAGAAAAGGCTTCGCACCTGGTGAGCGACGCCGTCGACAAAGTGAAAGAAGTGGTGGCCGGTGACAAAACCGCCGCCAATGCTGCCGCTTTCGACGACGCCGAAGCCGTAACCAAGCCCGTGAACGAAGACGGCCAGGAAGGCGAGCACCCCAAGCCCGAAATCGCGCTGTAAGCAGCACCTGCGACTCTGTCAGCAGTTTAAGATTGTAGCAAGCCCCGTTGCCTGATTCACAGGCGGCGGGGCTTGTCTGTTTTGCCGCCTGTGGTCTCTAATTCCGTTTGTCATTGCGAGGGCGCAGCCCGCGGCAATCCGTCCTGTCAACACCAGCACCGTTCTTTTACCAGAAAGCCTCGGTAACGCATTGGTACCGGTGCTTTGTCACAATAGAAGGCTAGCCGCTGAGAACAGGACGGATTGCCGCATTCCGCTGCGCTTCATTCGCAATGACAAAAGGTTGTTAATGACAAGCCGGCTACATCCGGTGCGCTGGCCTCACCCAGCTCGCTTGCCCAGCTCCACCGCTTGCAACTCCACCACCTTCCCGGCCTCGATGCCGAAGCGCAGCAGCGTGCGCACTTGGTGGAAGCCGTGCCGCCCCGCGGCCCCGGGATTCAGGTGCAGCAGGCCCAGCTTCTTATCGGGCATCACGCGCAGGATGTGGGAGTGGCCGGTGACGAATAGGCCCGGGCGAGCCTCGGCCAGCAGGGGCCGGGCGGCGGGGGCGTAGTGCCCGGGGTAGCCGCCAATGTGCGTAATGAGCACGCGAAGACCTTCAACTTCAAAATCTTGCACCAGCGGCTGGGTGCGGCGCACGTCCGCGCCGTCGATATTGCCGTACACGCCCCGGAAGCGCGGCGCCAAGGCCTGCAGTTCGTCCACCACGCGGGCATCGCCGAAATCGCCGGCGTGCCATATTTCGTCGCAGCCGCGCAGATGATGCGCAATTCGTTCGTCGAGGTAGCCGTGGGTGTCGGAAAGCAGGCCGATGCGTGTCATGCCGCAAAGATGGGGCAGGCCGCCGAATCGGTTCGGCCCCGTATCTTGCAGCCGCCGCTCCAAGCATTGTTTATCCTTTTTTTCTGATTTCGGCGGCTCCGTTGCCCGTTATCGTTTCCCCAAGCCGCTTTTCCCGATGAATATTTTCATCAACGACATTCCGCTGGTCATCAAAAAGCTCAGCGAAAAAGTATACAAGCACAAGTTCGACCTCATACTGAGCCCCGACGACGATTTCACGTCGAAGGACCTGGTGGGCGACGTGCTGGTAAAAGACGCTGGCCCCCTGTTCATCGACCGCCTGCTGCGCCTGATGGAAGTGAAAAAGCTGAAAAAGCTGAAGTCGCTCACCATGCTGGTCAAAAAGAAGAAGCACGTCATCCTGCATCTCAAAGACCAGTTCAAGATTGCCAAAGCCGGCGGCGGGCTGGTGGTGAAGGGCGACCAGGTGCTGATGATTTACCGCCTCGGCAAGTGGGACCTGCCCAAGGGCAAGCTCAAGAGCGACGAGGACACCGCCGCCGGCGCCTTGCGCGAAGTGGAGGAGGAAACCAACATCAAGCTCGAACTGGGCGAAAAGCTGCCCAGCACCTGGCATAGCTACGCCTACAAGGGTAATAAGATGCTGAAGAAAACCAGCTGGTTTCTCATGAAGTGCCTCGATGACAGCCTGATGAAGCCCCAAACCGAGGAGTACATCGAGGAGGTGCGCTGGATGTCGCCCCAGGAGGCTCTGGCCAAGCTGGAGGATTCTTACGCCTCCATTGCCCTGGTGATGCGGCATTACCTGAGCGAAATGGCCGGCAAGCCTGCCAAGGAAGCTCCGGCGGCTGGTAAATAAATATCATTATATTGCGGTCTATGCGACCGATTCTGATAGGAGCAGGCGTGGTATTGGCGGCGACGGCGCTGAGCGTGGGCGGCTGCTCGGGTGCGCACGAGCGGTCGCGCGAGCACGCCACCCGCCCAGCCGCCTCCGGCCGGGCCGCGGCCAGCCTCGACGTGCCGTCCCTGCTGGCGCTGTCGTTTGATGAGCTAAACCAGCAGCTGGGGCCGTGGCAACACCTGCCGCCCGGCTTCGTCGACCCCACGCTGGACCCCCGTTCGCAACGCCAGGGCCCTGTCGACTCGATGGCGATGTTTCGGCGCGGCGGCCTGGCGCTGGTGGTGGCCTACAACTACCGCACCCGCCGCGTGAACGACCTGCTGCTGCTGGGCAGCAACGAAGAAGAACTCATGCGCCGCGCCCACCTGCAGCTCGGCGCCGACCGCTACCTGGTGCTGCCCGTGTTTCAGGCCCGCCAACCCACTCAACTGATGGGGCTGCGGGTACTGGCACTGGCGCTCAATCAGTAATCAGGATGCCAGCGGCGGCAGGGCGAAGGGCAGGAACGCATCCACGTTGCCGCCGTAGCGGTGAATGTCGCGGATGATGGTGCTGCTGATGGCGCCCAAGTCCGGCGCGGTCAGCAGAAAGACTGTTTCCAGGCCGGAGTTGACATGCTGGTTGCCGTAGGCAATGGGCTTTTCGTACTCAAAATCGATGCTGTTGCGCAGGCCGCGCAGCAGAAAGCGGGCGCCTACTTCGCGGGCAAATTCTGCCGTGAGGCCCCGGAACGTGCGCACCGACACCCGGGGCTCGTGCTGGAACACCTCGTCAAGCAGCGCCAGCATTTGCTCGATGGGCACGTAACGCTGCTTGCTGCTATTGGTGCCTATGGCGACGATGACTTCGTCAAACAGCTCTACGCCGCGCCGCACAATGTCGAGGTGCCCGTTGGTGAAGGGGTCGAAAGAGCCGGGAAAGAGGGCGATGCGGGGCATGAATGAAGGCAGAGTTTTGAGGGTTGGATGTTAAGTTAAGCGTATTGGTCAAATTCAACCCTCAACCCTTAGAGCTCAACATTATTTACGCAAAGTGCAGGCTGAACAAGTCGAAGTAACGATACTCAAACACGTCGTTGAGCCGGTAGCTGTACTGCACGTTGCCGGGGCGGGGGCCAAAGCGCACCTGGCGCACGTAGGTGCGCAGCAGGCTGAAAATGGCTGAATCGGGCGTGAGCTCGCCCCATACGGTCACCTCGTCCTCGTCGGGGTTGAGGCCCAGCTCCTGCATCACCAGAATGGTGTAGTACACCACGTCCTCGGCCGTGGAGCAGGGGAAGACGTTGCAGTATTCTAAACTTTGGCCCAGCACCACCAGCGTCAGCTCCTGCGGGCCAGGGTTGAGGTAGAGACGGCGGGGCGACGCGGCCCCGCGCTGGTGCACCAGCCCGGCCAGCAGGGCGCTGGTGTGGTGCAAGAGGCGGCCGCTGGCCCCGTGGGTGGTGCTGAGCCAGCTGGCCAGGGCGGCATCGGCGGCAAACACGTTCACCAGCTCCAGGCCCGGGTGGGCGGTGTGGCGCACGGTTTCGAAGGGCGTGAGGAAGTGGTGCAGGCGCAGGGTCGCTTCCTCATCGCCGGCCCGGAACAGGGGCGCCGGCAGCAGCGTGAAGGCGCGGCCCGTGATGGCGAGGCGCACGGCGTTCCAGCCCCGCTGGCCCAGGCAGTCGTGCTGCGCGGCCAGCGCCGGCAGGCCCCCCGTCGGTAGCGGGTGCTCTTCGAGCGCCACGAACTTGTTGCGCTCAACATCGGCCACCGCCAGCTGCAGGCGCGTGGGGCTGGCCAGCAAATACAGGTTGTACGCCCCCAGCGCGGTGGTATCGAACGTCTCGTCGCGCAGTCGCAACGAGGCGTTGACGGCGGACGCGGAAGCAGCTGAAGCGGAGGAGGCAGACACGAATTCGACGCGAAAAGGCCCGAAGATAACGCTTCGCGGAATGCCGAACGAAAAGTGTAGAAATTACGGCTGCCATCCTGCGCGCAGCGCAGGACCTTTTCACGCTGGAAGTCGGCGACGAGAGAAGGTTCTTCGTCGCTGCTCGAGCCGCAGAATGCGCAGGATGGCAGCCGTGATTGTTCAGTCCTCAGGCAAAGCGCTGCTGGGGCACAAATACGTCGTCGGGGCTGAGCAGGTGCTGCAACACCGGATGTACCTGGTTCGGGGGCAGTTGCAGCAGCTGGCGCGGCGTTAGCCAGGCCAGCTCGGTGAGCAGCTGCTGATGGGAAGCATGCTCGGGGTCGTGGCCAAGCCGGGGCTGCGCGGCATCTTCGGCAATGACTTCGAAAAACAGCTCCAGGGCCTGCAGCTTGTCGGTGCTGAACTCGTGCAAGTGCAGAAAGCGGCCTACCTGTACCGTCAGGCCGGTTTCTTCCCGAAACTCGCGGACCAGGGCCTCCCGAATGCTTTCGCCGAATTGCCACCCGCCCCCCGGCGGCGACCAAAACGAAGCGCTATCCGGCAGCAAGCCGCGGTGCGCGGCCAGCAGCAGCGCGCCATCGCGCAGGAGCACCCCGCCGATGCGTACACGCACTTTGCCCGAATACGCGGCCAGCAAGGCTTCAGAATCAGCAGGAATGGAATTGGCCATGGGAGCAGGAACGGCGGCGAAAGCCGTTTTCAAAAGGAATAGCTTAGCCGGAAGCCGGCCTAGTGTGCAAGCCAAACGCGTAGCCGCAGGCATTGTTTTGCGCCGGCCCCGGAAAATAGAATTCAGCCGTTGGCCCGGGCGGCCCGCCGCCGGGCCCGCCAGCGGCGCAGGCGGCTCAGCACATACACCACCAGCAAGAGCACCAGCCCGGCTGCCAGCAGGGGCAAGAGCAGCGTGAGCGCCACGCCGCCAATGGCCAGCGTGTTTTCGGCCGTGGCCAGCACGGGGTTGGCGAGGCCGGCGGTGGTGGCGGTGGAGGCGCCCCGCAGCAGTGCCGTGGCCGTTTGAACCAGTCCGGCCGTGCCGCCGCCCACCAACACGCCCAGCGTCCAGCGCACGGTGGGGTCGAGGTGGGGGAGGGCCGAGGTCATGAGGATGGTGCCAGCCACAAACGAGGCAGGCGTGGTCAGCGTGTCGAGGACGTGGTCGACCACCGGGATGTAGTAGCCCGCGATTTCGGCCAGCGTGGCCGTGCCCAGCGTGAGCAGCGCCGCCCAGCTGCCCAGCCACACAAAGCCCGCGGCCGGCGTGAGGTAGCCAAAGTGGTAGCACAGACTGGCCGCCAGCAGCGGCACAAACACCCGAAACCCGCTGCATGCTGCCAGGCCCAGCCCCAGCGCGCCGGCCATCAGGTATTGCATTGCCGGTAGCTGTTCCATAATGCGTTTGGGGAGAAAAGGTGAAAGGAAAGTGTGGGGCGCGCCCTTAGCAAGTACCTTTGGCTTACCGAACCGAAAAGGGGCTGTACAGCCTGTATGAGCAGGTTTTTAGTTCTCGAGAGTTCTAACGTTTAGTACAAAGTACAAAGCGGTACAACGATGTTATTTCATCGGTTGTCCTCACGCTTAAGCAAACTTAACCGATTTCCGTGTCTGCAAATACCCCTGAAACCACTGCCGCGCCCGAACTCGAAGCCCGCATTCGCCGCAAGCTCACCGGGCAGCGTTTTATGCACCTGATTGGCGCCGACCTCACCAGCATCACGCCCGGCCGCGTGGAGGCCGAGCTGGTCCTGGCCGATAAGCACCTGCAGCAGCGCGGCTTCGCGCACGGCGGCCTCATTGCCACGCTGGCCGATTTGGTGGCCGGTTTTGCGGCCGTCACGCTCGTGCCCGACAACTTTGGTGTGGTAACCTCCGATTTGAAAATCTCCTACCTGCACCCCGGCGTCGGCCGGCAAATCAAAGCCATCGGTTGGGTGCTGAAAGCCGGGCGGCGCCTGCACTTCTGCGAGGCGGAGGTGTGGTGCGATGAGCTGCTGATTGCCAAGGCCAGCGCCACCATGGCAGTGATTGAGCCGGCGACTTAACGTTTTACCACCAGAACCCCGATGGACGCATTGCATAGCCAACTCGAAAAGTGGCTGCACGAAATTTTAAGCAGCGAGAAACCAGCAGCGGAAATTTCTGCTTACCGCTTTGGCCTCGGGGAAGTAGAAGAAGGCTATGTTTTGTATCTGGCTGGCTCGCGAGCTACGACGAAACAAATGATGATTGGGCTGCTGACGCTCCGGAATTTGTGGCCAAGAATGAATTCATTATTTCGAATGAAAACGAGCAAGAGTGGTATTAGATACTACTTGGCGTAATTTATTCCTTGGGGCGACTGTTAAGACAAGACCCGGCGCAATTCTCTTTTTTGGGTGGTAATATGCCCGTGTACACTGGCTTTGAAAGCGGTGATTTATACCGAATAAAATAATGCTCTCCCTCCGCACCCCGTCCGTCCGCGACTACTTCCCCTACGAACCCACCGAAGACCAGGCCCTGTTGTTCACGCAGCTTGATGCCTTCTTGAAGGACCAGCTGCCGGGGCGCAAGATTTTTGTGCTGCGCGGCTACGCCGGCACCGGCAAAACCACCGTGGTGAGTGCCCTGGTGCAATGGCTGCACAAGCTGCAGCGTAAATACACGCTGCTGGCCCCCACCGGCCGCGCCGCCAAGGTAATGGCGGGATATGCCGGCGTGCCGGCCAGCACCATCCACAAGAAAATCTACCGCCAGACCTCGGGCGCGCCTTCCGAGCGGCTCAACTTCCAGCGCCAGCCCAACCGCACCGAGCAAACCCTCTACATCGTGGACGAGGCCTCGATGATTTCGGACGAGAAAGCCTTCGGCGAAAACGGCTTGCTCGACGATTTGATGGGCTACGTGTTCGAGAAAACCAGCAACAAGCTGCTGCTCATAGGCGACACGGCCCAGCTGCCGCCGGTGGGCCAGCTCCTGAGCCCGGCCCTCGACCCCGAGCTGCTGGCGCACCGCTTCCGGGCCACGGTGGGCAGCGTGGAGCTGCGCCAGGTGATGCGCCAGGCCCAGCAGTCGGGCATTCTCGTAAATGCCACCGAGCTACGTGAGGAATTGCGCGAGGAAGAGCCTAATATCCAGTTGCATACTAAGGGCTTCCGCGACATTTTCAAGATGGGCGGCGACAAGCTGGAGGACGGTCTGCGCTGGGCCTACCGCAACTTCGGGCACGAGAATACCACCATCATCTGCCGCTCCAACCGCAACGCCAACCAGTACAACCAGCTCATCCGGCGGGCCTTGTTCGATGCGGAGGAGGAGATTGAGGGCGGCGACTACCTCATGGTGGTGCGCAACAACTACTTCTGGTTGCCCAAGGAGTCGGAAATTGGCTTCCTGGCCAACGGTGATTTCCTGGAAATCAAAAAGGTGATTCGGCGCGAGGAAGTGTACGGCTTCCACTTCGCCCAGGCGCTGGTGCGGCTGGTAGACTACCCCGACGAGCCCGAAATTGAAGTGAAGCTGCTGCTCGACACGCTGCACACCGAAAGCCCGGCCCTCCCTTCGGACCGCAACAATGCCCTGTATATGGCCGTGAGCGAGGACTACGCCCACCTCACCACCAAGGCCGAGCGCTACAAGGAAATGCGCAAAGACCCCTACCTCAATGCTCTGCAAGTCAAGTTTGCCTACGCCCTCACTTGCCACAAGGCCCAGGGCGGGCAGTGGCAGGCCGTGTTTGTCGACCACGGCTTTCTCAAGCCCGACGAGCCGCTGGCGGGCGAGTTTGCGCGCTGGCTCTACACGGCCATCACGCGGGCATCGGAGCGGTTATTCTTGCTCAATTTCCAGCAGAAGCTGATTTCCGACCCGGTGGAAGAGGAATAAGAAATGGGCTGGGGCACTTCTTTCCACCCCGGCCCGGAATGAAATTTGCCGGGCGCGGGTTTCCGTTACTTCACGGTATCTTCAGGCTTGGTTGCCAAGTTTGGCCGTAAATTTGCCAGTGGCGGCGAAACCATTAAATTTGCTAAACCCCAACTCCTTCAATTCTTTTTAAGCATCCTGTCCCATGAAAAAAACCTTGCTCCTCGCCCTGAGCCTGACTGCTGCCGCTTACACTGCCCAAGCCCAGACTACGGCCACGGCTACGAAAGCACCCGCTACGGCCGGCCCCGCCATCACCTTCGAAGAGTCGAAGTACGACTTCGGTTCGGTGGTGCAAGGCGGCACCGTTGACCACACTTTCAAGTTCAAAAACACCGGCACCGCGCCCCTCATCATTTCCAACATCGGCGTGAGCTGCGGCTGCACCACCCCCGAGTGGACCAAAGCCCCCGTGGCCCCCGGCAAAACCGGCACCATCTCGGCTCACTTCAACTCGGCCGGCAAAATGGGCATGCAGAACAAAGTGCTGACCATTGAGTCGAACGCCACCGCTGGCAGCACCACCGTGTCGCTGGTAGGCGAAGTGAAAGAAGCTTCGGCCACGGCCAACGCTACTCCGGCCATGACCACGACCACCACCGCGGGCGACGCCAAGGTGAAGTCGGACGGCAAGAAGACCAAAGAGAAAGTGGGCGACACCAAGGTGAAAGCCAAAACCAAGTAAGCTTTTTCGGCTTCGGTTTCAAGTAAAAAGGCGGCCCGCGCAAGCGAGCCGCCTTTTTTCATGCCTGGCTTTTGGGAAGGACGCTACAGCTCGCGCACGGCTAGCACCAGGCTCAGCCAGCCCGCCAGGAACAGCAGGCCGCCGATGGGCGCCACCGCGCCCAGCTTGGTAATGCCCGTGAAGCAAATGCCGTAGAGCGAGCCGCTGAACACCACAATGCCGCCCAGCCACAGCCAGCCGGTGGTGCCCAAGCTGCGCAGCTCGGGCCGCGAGGCCCACAGTGCGCCGATGGCCAGCAGCGCCAGCACGTGGAAAAACTGGTAGCGCACGGCGGTTTCGAAGGTGTCGAGGCGGCCGGCTTTCACCAGCGTGTCGTGCAGGGCGTGGGCCCCAAAGGCCCCAATGGCCACGCCCAGGCCGCCGAACACGGCGGCGAGCTGAAGCAGAAGTCGAGCAGTCATAAGCAGCAAAAAGTTGGAAGCGAAAACTGCCGCGAAGGTACGGCCGGCACCGCGGCCGGGCTCAGATTTGCCGCTTCAGGTGCATCGACACAGTGTGCAGGTCGCCGTTGGGCCGGCGCAGCACCAGGTAAAGCAGCCGGCCGTCTTCGGAGCGCAGCATGCGGCTGAGCTGGCTGAGCGACAGGGCGCTGGCGGGCAGGAAGTTGATGGTAATCAGTTCCTCGTCGCGCTCCACGCCCGCCCGGTAGGCCGGCGAATCGGGGGCCACGCTTAGCACCAGGTAGCGGTGGTAGTCGGGGCCGGTGGCCAGCAGGTCGATGCCGCACATGTCGTGCTCGAAGGGGTCGAGCAGGCGCAGGTTGGGCCGCAGCAGCAGGCGTTGGTGCGCGTAGTCGATGATGAGCGAAAAGCGCTTGAGCAGCTCGTAGCCCACGTTGCCGTTGCGGGGCACGTCCACGCGGCCGTGCACATCGGACGCGTCGGGGTAGGAGGTGAGCACCGAGTGGAGCCGGTAGCGGCCCAGGTGCAGCGCCGCCACCCGGCCCAGGTAGCCGCGCACCGTGCCGGTGAGGCCCTGGCCCAGCTCGGCGGGCAGGCGGCGGGCCGGCAGAGCCAGGCGCGGGTCCGAGTCGGTTTCGAGCGAGAGGGCGTGGCTGGCGCCGGTGTCGAGCACCAGCTTCAGGGTGAGGGTAAGCGAGTCGTTGAGCTCCACGGGAGCCTCGAAGTAGGCCTTGCCCTTTTCGAGCGAGATGGGCAGGCTGGACCACTGCCGGCCCTGAGGCGCCCGAAAAGTAGCCGGGTCGTGGAGCACCATGAACGACTCTTCGGGCCGCAGCGCCACCACGAAGCTGCGAAACAGCTCCGACCCCAGAATGCCGTGGATGGGCACGCCCACGTAGCCCGAGAGGTTGAGCGCATCGGTTTCGAGCACCAGCGGGCTGAAACGCGGGGCCTCCACGCCGCCCAGCGTCAGGCGCACGCTATCGGTTTGGTAAGCCAGCAGGCCGCTGTCGGCGCCGCCCGCGCCCACCACCCGAAACCGTTCGCCGTGCCGCAGGTGCAGCGAATCGGCCAGGGCGGAGGACGTGATGAGGGTGGTGCTGACGCCGGTGTCGAGCAAAAAGTTGAACGGGCCGTAACCGTTTAGCAGGCAGCTTACCACCACCAGGTTGCGCTGCAAACGCACCGGCACGTGCACCTGGTGGCGCCGGGCGTTTCGGAATCGAAACGGTGCTTCGGCCGTCACGGCCTGCGCCCGCGCAGCCGGCTGCATTCCCTCGCCCAGGAGCAGGAAAAACAGCAGCCACACAAGACGCGAAAGAAACATAGCGGGAAGCAGGTGTACCGGGCCGGTAAATTAGCGAACAGACGCGCCTTCTCCAGCGGGGCCGCTTCAGGCGGGCAGCTCCCAAGCGCCGGCCGGGTCGTAGCGCAGGGCGCCGCCGCCCACGTGCAGGGGCGCGGCCACGTTGTTGTGGTAGAGCTGGCCCGTGCCCAGGCCCTGTGCAAAGCCCTGCACGTCGTACTCGCCCGTGAGTTGGGCCACGGCATTCAGGCCCACGTTCGATTCCAGGGCCGATGTAATCCACCAGCCAATGCCGCGTGCTTCGGCCAATGCAATCCAGCGGCGCGTGGCGGCGTGCCCGCCAAGCAGCGTGGGTTTTAAAACTATGTAAGCCGGCCGGATTTCGTCGAGCAAGGCGGCCTGCCGGGCCGGTTCCGTCACCCCAATCAGCTCTTCATCCAGCGCAATGGGCAGGGGCGAGGTGCGGCACAGCGCCCCCAGCGCCGCGGCCTGGCCGGCAGCAATGGGTTGTTCGATGGAATGAAGGTGAAACGCCGCCAGCTGCGCCAGTTTGGCTGGTGCATCGGCCGGCGCAAAGGCGCCGTTGGCATCGACGCGCAGCACCAGGCGCTCAGGCCCGGCCACGGCCCGGATTTCAGCCAGCAGCTCCAGCTCGGTAGCGAAGTCGAGGCTGCCAATTTTCAGTTTCAGGCACGAATACCCGGCCGCCAGCTTCTGCCGAATTTGCTCGCGCATGAAGGGGGCGTCGCCCATCCACACAAGGCCGTTAATGGGCAGCGCGGCGCGGCCTTCGCTGAAGGCGTTGGCGTAGAGCTGGCGCCGGCCGCCGCGGGCCAGGTCGAGGGCAGCGGTTTCGAGGGCGAAGGTGAGCGCCGGCAGGCCCGGACCCACAAATGCCGGCGCATCGGCCGCCGCGAAGGTGGCCAATGCGCCGGCATTGAACCGCGCGCAAAGCTGGGCAATGGCAGCGGGGAAGTCGGGGCCGTAGTCGGGGCTGAGGCCGGCCAGCGGCGCGGCCTCGCCCAGCCCTATGAAGTCAGGTGCGGCGTCGTCAGCCAAGTGCAGGTACCAGGCCACGTGTTCGGCCAGGGCCCCGCGCGAGGTGCGGGCCGGGAAATTGAAGCGCAGCGCGCGCTGCGAAAAGCGAAGACGAAGCATGCCGCAAAGATGCGTCGGGGGCCGCTTTTCGCGGGGCGGGCTTACTTGCTCGAAGCGGCTTTGCCGCGACGGCTTACCAGGCCGCCCTTGCGGCCGGCATCGCGGGCTTCTTCAGCGGAAAAACGATGGCCCCGGCCGCTAGCGTGCGAGGCTTTTCCGCCTTCGCTGGCAATACGGCGCTGGGTCTCGGGGCTCATGGCCGCGAAACCGCGACGGCTTTTGGTGCCCACGCGGTTAGCCGGGCGAGTGACGGGTTTGGTGGCCGTAGCGGCGGCGGTGGCGGAGGTGGTGGATGTAGTAGCCATGTTTGTTTTTCAAAAAGAGGTTAAAGAGAGTGCAATGGTAATAAAAGGCGGCGCTTATCCTACCCCGATTTTGCGGTTAAGTTGTGGTTTTCAAGGTTCCGAACCATAAATACCAATTTTTACCGAGGAGCTTCTACGTAGTTATTGTCGGGCTATGCGTTTTTTTTGGCAGGGGCGCCAAGTGTGGAAGCCGCGTATTGAAAAATAAGTATCCGGAGCTGGGCCGTAACCTCCGGCGTGCTAATCCGGTTAGTGCCCTGCAGGGCCTTAGCGGCCTTGCCCATTCCCATGCTCCAAGCTTCTGCTTTCCGGGCTGCTTCCCCCGCAGCCGTCATGCCCTGGCCGGCCCGCTACCAGGCGGTGCGCGCCCAAAGCCAGGCCCTGTGCGCCCCGCTGCTGCCCGAAGACACGGTGGTGCAGCCCGTCATCGACGTGAGCCCGCCCAAGTGGCACCTGGCCCACACCACCTGGTTCTGGGAAACGTTTCTGCTAAAGGAGTACGCGCCCGGCTACCAGGTTTTTCACCCGGAGTATGCCTTCCTGTTCAATTCCTACTACAACTCCCTGGGCTCGCGCGTGAACCGGGCCGACCGGGGCACGCTCTCGCGCCCGCCCCTGGCCGAAGTGCTGGCCTACCGCGCCCACGTCGACGCGGCCATGGCCGCCCTGCTCGACCACGCCGACGACCTGCCCGCCGCCTTCTACGAGCTGGTGGAGCTGGGCCTGCAGCACGAGCAGCAGCACCAGGAGCTGCTGGCCACCGATATTAAGTACATCCTCAGCACCAGCCCGCTGGCTCCGGCTTATTTAGAGTCAAGTGTTAGGAGTGAAGAGTTAAGAGTTGATTCCGCAGAAGCGGTAAAACCAACTCTTAACTCTCAACTCTTAACTCTTAACTCAAACTGGCTGCCGGTGCCGGGCGGTATTTACAAGGTTGGCTTTCAGGAAGAGGGCTTTTGCTTTGATAATGAGCTGGCGGCGCACGACGTGCTGATAGCCCCGTTTGAGCTGCAAAACCGGCTGGTGACCAACGGCGAGTACCTGGCTTTCATTGAGGCCGGCGGCTACCGCGACTTCCGCTACTGGATGGGTGAGGGCTGGGACCTGGCCCAGGCCGAGGGCTGGGAAGCTCCGCTGTACTGGACGCAGCGCGACGGCGCCTGGTACCGCTTCACGCACCACGGCTTGCAGCCCGTGAGCCTGGCTGCGCCCGTCACGCACATTAGCTTCTACGAGGCCGACGCCTACGCCCACTGGGCGGGCGCCCGCCTGCCCACCGAAGCCGAATGGGAAACGGCCGCCCGCTACTTTGAAGCCACGCCGGCCGGCGGCACCTGGCTCGAAAGCCAGCGCTTCGACCCCCAGCCGCTGCCCGCCGATGCCGACCCCACCCAGTGCCACCAGCTGCTGGGCGACTGCTGGGAGTGGACCTACTCGGCCTACCACGCCTACCCCGGCTACGAGCGCGCCGCCGGGGCCCTGGGCGAGTACAACGGCAAGTTCATGGTAAACCAGTTGGTGCTGCGCGGCGGCTCTTGCGCCACGCCCGAAAGCCACATCCGCGTCAGCTACCGCAACTTCTTCCACGCCGACAAGCGCTGGCAGTTCACCGGCATTCGGCTGGCGCGCTAGGCGGTAGTAAGCCCGTCATGCAGCGCGCAGCGAAGCATCTCGCGTGCAGTAGTGACTCAATTGAAATTACTTGCGCTTGCGAGATGCTTCGCTGCGCGCTGCATGACGGGTTTGAGTAACCTGTTTCTTCCAAGTTATGCCCCAATCTTCTATCCTGAACCCGGCCACGAGCGAGCTGGCGCAGCACGTGGCCGCGGGCCTGCGCAAAACGCCCAAAACACTGTCGTCGATGTATTTCTACGACGACGCGGGCAGCCGCTTGTTTCAGCAAATCATGGCTCTGCCGGAGTATTACCCCACACGGGCCGAGGCAGCCATTTTCCAGCAGCACGGCCGGGCGCTGGCTGCGGCCCTGAGCCCGGCTGGCAGCCCTGATTTTTCGCTGGTGGAGCTGGGCGCTGGCGATGGCGCCAAAACCAAGTTGCTGCTGCGCGAGCTGCTGCAAGGCAACGCGGCCTTTACCTACGCACCGGTCGATATTTCGGCCGGCGCCATGACGGGGCTGGTCGACACATTGCGCCGGGAACTGCCGGCCCTGCGCGTGGCGCCGGTGGTGGAAGACTACGCCACGGCCCTTACCCAGCTACGCACCTGGCCCGGCACCAAGGCCGTGCTGTTTTTGGGCTCCAACATCGGCAACTTCGGCCCGGCGGAGCGGCTGAATTTCCTGCGCCAGCTGGCCGCCCCGCTGGGCCCGGCCGACCGCCTGCTCATCGGCTTCGACCTGCAGAAAGACCCGCGCCGCATCCGAGCCGCCTACGACGACGCGCAGGGCGTCACGGCCGCCTTCAACCTGAACCTGCTCACCCGCCTCAACCGCGAGCTGGGCGCCGACTTTGACCTGGCCCACTGGCAGCACTATACCGACTATAGCCCCCTGAGCGGGGCCGTGCGTTCTTTTCTGGTAAGCACCCGAGCCCAGCAGGTGCACATTGCCGCGCTGGAGGAAACCGTTGATTTTGCTGCCTGGGAAGTCATTCATACCGAGAATTCTTTCAAATTCACGCTCCCGCAGATTGAAGCCCTGGCCGCCGAAGCGGGCTTGCGGGTGGTGACGTTCTTCACCGATGCAGCCGGCGATTTTGCCGATGTAGTGCTGGCGGCGCGGGAAGGGTAAAGGATGACAGACGTCCCCAACTTTTAGCTTTCTAGACTCTTATACTGCATTTATGACCCCCATCAGCCTCGCCTCCGGGTACGGAAACTTTGCGGTGCCCGAAGTGGCCTTGGCAGCCGCCTCGCATGCCCTGACGGATGCCCAGCAGCACCACGCGCCCCTGTCCGTGAGCCCGGCCGCTGGCCTGCCCGTTCTGCGTGAGGCGCTGGCCGAGCGCTACCGGCAACGCGGGGCCGCTGGTGTAGGCGCAGGGCAAGTGGTGGTGACTGCCGGTGCCAAAACCGGCCTTTTTGCTCTGCTAAGCGAGCTGTTGCAGCCCGGCGACGAGGTGCTGCTGCCCACGCCCAATTGGTTTGGCTTTTTTGAGCTGGTGCGGCGGGCGGGCGGCACGCTCCGCACCCTGCCACTGCCCGCAGCCGGCAACTACGCCCTCACGCCTGATACGCTGCGGGCCGCCCTCACGCCGGCCACCCGGCTGCTCATCATCAGCAACCCCAACAACCCCTCCGGCCGCGTGTACTCGCATGCCGAGTGGATGGACCTGCTGGCAGTGACGGCCGAATTCCCGCAGCTCTGGGTTCTCAGCGACGAGATTTACGAGGGCATCAGCTTCGGGCAGGCGCCCGTGCCCACGCTGCTGGCCCTGCCCGACCCCGGGCAGCGGCACGTGGTAGTGAGCGGCTTTTCGAAGTCGCTGGCCCTGGCGGGGTGGGGGGTAGGCTGCCTGGTGGCTCCGCCCGCGCTGGCTGAGGCCGTCGCGGCCCGGCTGTTTGCCACCGGCGTGCCCGTGCCGGTGCCGGCCCAGCTGGCGGCCCTGGCAGCTACCCGGCATGCCGATGAAATCGGGGCTGGGCTGTGTGCGCAGCTCGCGCCTAATCGGCAGCTGCTGCTAGATGCCCTGGCGGACCTGCCGGGTGCGCCGGCCAGTGCCGTGCCCGAGGGCACCTACTATGTATTTGCCGACTTTACCCGCTTCCTGGCCACCGAATTGCCAGCAGCCGAAGCTTCGGCGCAGCTGGTGCAGCGGCTGGCCGCGGCCGGCGTGGAGGTGGTGGACGGGGCTACCTGCGGTGCGCCTGGCTTCGTGCGCCTGTCCTACGCTGTGGAAGAAGCGCCCCTGCGCGAAGCCGTAACGCGGCTGCGGCAAGTGCTGTTGGGAAATTAAGGGGAAGCGCCTGGGCACCACTCGTGACCTGCTGGCGCGTCTGCGGCGAGTTGCCGCCTGAACTCAAGCCTTGGGCTTGGGCATCGGGCAGATTTCCGGTCAGGCTTTAAGCGGCTCTTCTTCCGGGCTTCAGGCCTCGGCCTGGTCGGCAGCGCGTCGTAGACGCGCGTCAGCCGTAACCCCAACGCCAGCCGTTGGAAACCGCTCGCCGTACCTTTGCGAGGCTACTTTTTATGGGAAAGACGTTTGAAAATATTCGGCCGCACCTGCGGCCCACGCTGCTGCTGGCGTATCCGGTGGTGCTGTCGCAGTTGGGCCACATATCGGTCAGCTTTGTCGATTCGGTGCTGGTGGGGCGCACGGGCACGGTGCCGCTGGCGGCCGTGAGCCTGGGTGTGAGCAGCACCACCGTACTGATGATATTGGGCATTGGCCTGAGCATGGGCAGCGTGCCGCTGGTGGCCGCCGCCCACGGCCGGCGCGACCTGCCCGACCTGGGCCGCCTGCTGGCCTCGTCGGTGTGGCTGTGTGCGCTGGCGGGGCTGGTGCTGGCGGGCGTGGGCCAGCTGGTGCCCTCGGTGCTGCACCTGCTGGGCCAGTCGCCGGAGGTGGTGGCAATGGCCGCGCCCTGGGTGCGGGTTATCAGCTGGTCGTTGCTGCCGCTGATGGTGTTTCAAGGGTTTCGGGAGTTTGCCGAAGGGCTGGGGCTCACGCGGCAGGCCATGTGGCTGTCGGTGCTCGCCAACGTGGTGAACGCCGCCCTGTGCTACGCCCTCGTATTCGGCCGCTGGGGCGCTCCGGCCATGGGCCTGATGGGCTCGGCCTGGGCCACGCTGGTGGCCCGCGTGCTCATGGCCGGGCTCATGGCCGGCTACGTGCTGCTGGCCCCGCGCCTGCACGAGTACCGCGCCGCCGTGGGCCGCTGGCTGCCCGACGCCGCCACCCTGCGCCGCCTCTTCGACCTGGGCGCCCCCATCGGCGTGCAAATGGCCTTTGAAGTGGGCGCCTTCGCCGCCTCGGCCATTATGATAGGCTGGCTGGGCGCCACCACGCTGGCCGCTCACCAGGTGGCCATTAACCTGGCTTCTTTCACCTACATGGCTGCCAGCGGCATTGCGGCGGCGGCCACCATTCGGGTGGGCAACCTGCAGGGCAGCGGCCACCTGGCCGAGGCGCGGCAGGCGGGCTTTGCGGCTTACGTGCTGGCGTTTGCTTTTATGGGCACGATGGGGCTGCTGTTTGTGGCCACGCGGCAGGTGGCGCCGCTGCTCTACAGCCATGACCCCGCCGTGGTGGGCCAAGCCGCTACCTTGCTGCTCATTGCGGCCCTGTTTCAGGTATCGGACGGCTTGCAGGTGGTGGGGCTGGGCGCGCTGCGCGGGCTTGAGGATGTGAAAGTGCCCTCGGTGGTGGCGCTGCTGGCTTATTGGGCGGTGGCCCTGCCGTTGGGCTACGTGCTGGGCTTCCGGCTGCACTGGGGCGCGCCGGGCGTGTGGGTGGGGCTGCTGCTGGGGCTTAGCATTGTGGCCGGGGTGTTGCTGCTGCGCTTCCGCCGCGAAACGGCGCCAGGGGCTGTAATACCGGCACCAGAATCGGAGCGGGTGTACTAAGGTGAGCGTGGCGAAGTAGGCGAAAACGCAGGGGCGGGGCGTTGCGGTTTGGCGCGGGGCATTTTTCAAATTGAACCACGCCAGCCGGTTTGAGGCTCACAGCGTCGGACCGGTGAGTGCGGCTTGCGAACAGCTTTTCCGAAGTCCTTCGCCCAT
Organism: Hymenobacter properus; assembly: GCF_015694735.1. GTDB lineage: Bacteria > Bacteroidota > Bacteroidia > Cytophagales > Hymenobacteraceae > Hymenobacter > Hymenobacter properus. Next base: position 17,775 of record NZ_JADQDP010000006.1, read on the forward strand.
CGCGGTGGCCAACGCAGGACACGCCCGCCGCTACCGTTCTGCTAAAAACCAGGGCCGTTTTTGGCTCTGCAATTAAGCCGCCTAATGCCAGTTTGTACGGCTTACATTTGTTAAGACCACCAGCCCCAAACAGTATGGAAACCGCTCCCCCCGCCCTGTCAGACCCGACTCCACCGGGGGGTGACCTGGCGGCTGAGGGGCTGCTCGATGCCTTGCCTTGGGGCGTGCTGGTGCTCGATGAACAGCGCGTCATCCGGCGCGTCAATCAGCAGGCTGCTCGTTGGTGCGGTGCCCCAGCCGAAGTCTTGCTGAACCGTTCGCTGGAGTCCGCCAATTTGCCGGCTCCCGTGCGCACAGCCCTGTTGCAACTGCTCGAAACCGACGTCACGGCACCCCGCGAAGTGTTTCTGGCCGGGCAGGAACTGTGGATTTCCCTCTCGGCCGCCCGGCAGCCCGGCGGCTGGGCGCTCTACGGGCAAGACATCACGCCCCAGAAGCAGCGCGAGCAGCAGTACCAAACTCTCGCTGAAAATACCCCCGACGTGCTCACCCGCTGGACGCCCGACCTGCGCCTGCGCTACGCCAATGCCGCCCTCGCCGCCAAGATGGGCCAGCCGCTGGAAGCTCTGCTGGGCCGCACTTTCGCCGAGATGGGCGCGCCCGCCGACATCACGGGCCCCTACATGGCGGCCTTGCAGCGGGTGTTTGCCACCGGCCGGCCACAGGAGCACTACCACCCCTTCCCCGGGTCGTACGGCCCCGCTTATTTCTTCTCGCGCCTGGTGCCCGAACTGCGCGACGGCCAGGTAGAAACCGTCCTCGGCATTGCCCGCGACATCACCGAACTGAAGCACACTCAGGCCGAAGCCCTGCGCCTGGGCAACGAGGTGACGCAGCGCGCCACCGACCAGTACCACTCCCTGTTCCACAGCATGGACCAGGGGTTTTGCGTGCTCGAGGTCCTGTTCGACCAGGCCGGGCAGCGGGCCGAGGATTTCCGGTACCTGGAATTGAACCCAGCGTTTGCCCGGCAATCGGGCATGCCGGCCGATGTGCTGGGCAAAACCGCCCGCCAGGTGTTGCCCGACCTGGAAGGCTTCTGGTTTGAGACCTGCGGAAGTGTGGCCCTGACGGGCGAAACCGTGCGCGTGGAGCATTACGTGCCGCCCCTGGACCGCTGGCTCGACGTGCACGCCTTTCGGGTGGGGCCGCCCGAGGCCCGCCGAGTGGCGGTGCTGTTCAACGACATCACGGCCCGCAAAAACGCCGAAACGTCGCTGCGCCGCGCCGCCGGAGCCGACGCCTTCCGCCTGCGTCTGGTCGATGCCTTGGGGCCACTGACCAGCCCCGTGGCCATCGAGGAAACCATTACCCGTCTCACCCGGCTACATTTTAATGCCGACCGCTGCTACTACTGCGAAATAACGGATGAGCAGGCCATTATACGTTGCGATGCCGCTGCCGCTGGCTTGCCCTCGGCGGCCGGCACTTATCCGCTGACCGATTTTGGCCAGCTGCGGCCCCTTGTGGCGGCTGGCCGGCCCTTTGCCGTGTCCGACTTGCACCAGGCCCCAAACCTCGACGAGCCTTTGCGCCAACAGGCCGCACGGCTTGGGGTGGTTTCCTGCCTGAACGTGCCCTTGGTCAAGAACGGGCAGCCCGTGGGCGTGCTATGCCTGGTGCAAGCCACCCCCCGCGAGTGGACGGCCGCCGACACAGCCCTGGCCACCGAAGTGGCCGAGCGCACCTGGTCGGCGGTGGAGCGGGCCCGTACCGAGCAGGCCCTGGCCGCATCGGAAGAGAAATACCGCACGCTGTTCGCGGCCGTCGACGACGGCTTTGCCATTCTGGAGCTGCTGCCCAATGCCCACGGGCAGTTAGCCGATTTCGTGTACCGTGAAACCAATCCCGCCTTTAGCCGGCACGTGGGCAAAGACGTGCAGGGCCGGCGCCGCTCCGAGGTATTGCCGGAAAACCAGGGGCTTTTGCTTGAGAAGTACGCCGGGATAATCGCCACCGGCGAGCCGCTGTACCTCGAATACCAAATGCACAGCCTGGGCGACCAGTGGTTTCAAACCACGGCGGCGCGCATTGGCGGCGCGGGCAGCCGGCTGGTGGGCGTCATCGTCCGCAACATCACCCGGCGCAAGCGCCGCGAGGCCAACCTGGCCTTTCTGGCCGACCTGAACGTGGAGTTTGCGCCCAGGCTCAGCGCCGAGCAAATTATGGCGCGCGTCACCGAACGCCTGGCCGAGTACCTGCAACTGTCGCGCTGCCACCTGGCGGTGGTGGATGCCACCGGCGAGCTGCTGGACGTCGTTTTCGATTGGCGACGCGACGCCGCGCACCAGCCCTCGGTGCTGGGCCGACACCGCATCGACGGCTACCTCACGCCGGCTGGCCGCGCGCACATCGACGCCGGCCAGCCGCTGGTGCTGAACGGTGAAGAGAACAGCCCACTCATCAACATGCCCCTCCGCGTGCTGGCCGACATGGGCTTTGGCTCGTCCGTCGACGTTCCCTACCTCCTCGACGGGCGGTGGCATTTCCTGCTTTCGGTGGCGCGGGACCAGCCCAGCACCTGGACGCCCGACGAAGTGAAGCTGCTCCAACAGCTGGCTGCCCGCATCTACACCCGCCTGGAGCGCGCCCAGGCCGAGGCCGCCCTGCAGGACGTGTATGCCCAACTGACGGGCGTGTTGGAAAGCACGCACGATGCCTTCTACGCCCTCGACGACGATTTCCGCTTCACCTACATCAACCAGCGGGCGGCCCAGCTTTGGGGCCGCGACCCCGAACGGCTGTTGGGCCAGCGCTACTGGGAGGTGTTTCCGCAGGCCGTGGGCAGTGAACCCTACCGCCAACACCAGGCCGTGGCCGTGTCCGGCCAGCCGGCGCATTTCGAAACCGTGTCGCCCGTTCTCGGCATCTGGATTGAGGTGAGCATTTACCGCAGCCCACGCGGCGGCCTAGCCGTGTTCTTCCGCGACATCACGGCCCGCAAGCGCGCCGAGGAACGGCAGGCTTTTCTGCTCCAGCTCAGCGACGCGCTCCGGCCGCTTCAGAACGCGGCCGACATTCAGACGGCGGCCACGCGCGTTCTCGGGGAGCACTTCGCCGCCGACCGCGCTCAGTATTGGGAGGCCGAGCCCGACGGGGAGCATTTCGTGGCTGTGAGCGGCTACGCCAAAGACGGCCCGCCCAGCACCAGTCGCGTGCGCCTCAGCGACCTGGGCCCCTACATCGAGGACGCCATTGCGGCGGGGCAGCCGCTGGCCATGGCCGACGCCACCACCGACCCGCGCGTGGAGGCCGCCGCCCTGGCCGCGCACGAAGGCATTGGGGCCCGCAGCTACATTGCCGTGCCGCTCGTTAAGGAAGGGCGGCTGGTGGCGGCATTGGGGGTTTATTGGGACCAGGCCCGCCCGTCGACCGCCGAGGAAATGAGTCTGGTGGAGGAAGCCGCCGAGCGCACCTGGGCCGCCGTGGCGCGCAGCCGGGCCGAGGAAGCCCAACGCGAGAGCGAGCAACGCCTGCGGGCCGTGATAGAAAACCTGCCCGGCGCGGCCGTGTTCATCGTGGACCGCACCTTGCACTACCAGCTAGCCGAGGGCGCCGCCCTGCGGCAGGCCGGGTACGAAGCCGCGGATTTTGTAGGCCACCCCGTGCAGGAGCTGGCGCCGCCCGAACTGTGGCCGATGTACCAGCGGCTCTTCGAGCAGGCGTTGGCCGGCCAGCCTTTCGAGTACGAGCACGAGCAGAACGGGCGCGCGTATGCCACGCGGGGCGGCCCCCTGCACGATGCCGACGGGGCCGTAGGGGCCGTGCTGGCTGTGAGTTACGACATCACGGCGCGCAAGCAGGCCGAAGCGGCCGTGCAGGCGTCGGAAACTCGTTTCCGGGTAGCTGAAGAAGCCGCCAACGGGTTTATTTACGATTGGACGGCGCACCCCGATGTCGTAACGCGCAGTGCCGGCATCCGCCACATGCTGGGCTACGCGCCCGAGGACCTCGGGAACACGTCAGCCACCTGGCTGGGGCTCATCCACCCCGACGACCAACCAGCAGTGGCCCGCTGGGTGCCGCCGCCGGGCGACGCGCACGTGACCAACGAGTACCGCGTACGCCGCGTCGATGGCTCTTATGCCTACGTGCTGGACCGTAGCCTGGTGCTGCGCGACGCGGCCGGTCAGGTGGCGCGCATTGTGGGTTCGGTGGTGGACATTTCGGACCGGCGTCAGGCCGAGGCGGCCCTGCAGGAATCGGAGCGGAAGTACCGCAACCTGTTCGATTCGATGGACGAGGGCTACTGCATCATCGAGATGCTGTATGACGACCAGGGCCAGGCCAACGATTGGCGGTATGTGGAAGTCAACCCGGCTTTCGAGAAAAACAACGGCCTGACCAACGCCACTGGCAAAACCATTCGGGAGCTGACGCCCAACATCGAGCCCAAGTGGTTTGCCACCTACGGCCGGGTGGCCCAAACCGGCCAGCCGTTGCGCTTCGAAGAAGACTCGGCGGCGCTGGGGCGCTGCTTCACGCTCTATGCCTTTCCGGTGGGGGCGCCGGGTAGCCACCTGGTGGCCGTGCTGTTCACCGACATCACGGCCCGCAAGCAGGCCGAAGACGCCCTGCGCCTGAGCGAGGCGCGACTGTCGCTGGCGCTGCAGGCGGGCCGCATGGGCAGCTTCGAGTGGACGTCCGACGGCGACCGCATCAGCTTGTCGGCCATGTCGGAGGAGGTGCTGGGCTTGCGGCCGGGCATGTCATTGGCCACAAGCGTGGCGGGCGCCGCGCTGCTGCACCCCGACGACTATGTGCGCCACCGCGCCCTGTTTGACGAGGCCGGCCGCACGGGCCAGGACTTCCACAGCATCTTTCGCATTGTGCGCCCCATCGACGGCGAAGTGCGTTGGATAGAGGAGCGGGGGCAGGGCACCCGCGACCCGGCCACGGGCGTGGTGTGCCTGCGGGGCGTGCACTGGGACGTGACGGAGGCCATGCTGGCCCAGCAGCGGCTGGCCGAATTCAACAGCCGCCTGGAGCAGCGCGTGGCCCGGCGCACCCGCGAGCTGCAAGCCAGCCGCGACCTGCTCCAAACCGTGTTCGACACCAACCTGATTGCCATGTCGGTGCAGGAAGCCGTGCGCGACGAAACCGGTGCCGTGCAGGACTTCCGGCTGCGGCTGGTGAGCGGGGAGCTGATGCGCGAAACCGGCCGTACCGACCTGGTGGGCAAGCTTTACGCCCAGGAGTACCCCGGCATCCGGGAAGCCGGCATTTTCGACCTGGCCGTGCGGGCCCTGGAAACCGGCCAGCCCCAGGGAACGGAGTATTTCTACCCGCACGATGGCTTCAACAAGTGGTTTGCCTGCCAGTTTGTGAAGCTGGGCGATAACGGCATTGTGGCCACCAACCTCGACATCACCGAGCGAAAAATTGCCGAGCAGGAACGCCTGCGCAACCTGCGCCTGCTGGAGCAGGCCGAAGCCGTGGCCGGCCTGGGCTCCTGGGACTACGACCGGGCCGCCGGCATCATGCGTTGGTCCGACGGCATGTACCAGCTCTTTGGCCTGCCCGTGGGCAGCCGCGTGGAGCCGAGCCACTACCTGGCCGCCGTGCTGCCCGCCGACCGGCCCCGGGCCAAGCAATTGGTGCGCCGCCTCCGGGCCGGCGAGGGCTTTGAGGAAACCCTGCGCCTGCGCGTGGGCGGACAGGTAAAAACCGTGCGCATGAAGGCCGTGCCGCTGCCTGGCGCCGACGGCCTGCCGGCGCGGGTGCTGGGTGTCGACCTCGACATCAGCGAGCTGCAGCGCCTCGAGGCCGACAACCTGCACCTGCGCCTGACGCAGCAGCGCGCCTTGTTCGAGGCCGTGCAGGCGGCACAGGAGGCCGAGCGCAAAAAGATTGCCGAGAGCCTGCACAACGGCCTGGGCCAGATTCTGTACGCCACCAAGCTGCGCCTCGACCAGCTGCACGCCCCGCTGCTGGGCACGGCTCCCGCTCTGGCAGCCGCCCGCCGCGAGGCCGACCAGCTGCTGAGCGAGGCCATTCGCCAGACGCGGGCCCTCTCGCACGAGCTGGTGCCCATGGTGCTGGCCGAGTTTGGCCTGCCCGCCGCCCTCAAAGACATTAGCCGCAAGATGAGCATTGCGCCGCTGCACCTGCACAGCCACGTGCTGCTCGACGACGGCGCGGCCCCCATGGCGCCCGACCTGGAACTGGCCCTCTACCGTATAGCCCAGGAGCTGGCCCAAAACATTGTGAAGCACGCCCGCGGCGCCACCGAAGCGCAGCTGGAGCTGGAAACCATGCCCGGCTGGGCGCTGCTGCGGGCCGAAGACAACGGCCCCGGCTTTGCCGCGCCGCCCGACGAGAGCACCGGCCTGGGCCTGCGCAGCATCCGCGACCGGGTGGCCCTGCTCGGGGGCCAGCTGGAAATGGGCAATGCCCTTGCCGGCGGGGCTTACGTACGCATCCGCATTCCCATCCCTCCTTCTTCTTAGCTATGATACGCTTGTTTCTCGTCGACGACCACGCCCTGCTCCGCCACGGGCTGCGCGCCCTTTTCAGCCAGGAAGACTCCTTTGCCGTGGTCGGTGAGGCCGAGGATGGCGAACAACTGCTGGCCCAACTGCCCACCACGCCCTGCGACGTGGTGCTGCTCGACCTGCACATGCCCGGCCTCGACGGCCTGGCCACCACCCAGCGCCTGCGCGCCGAGTACCCCGACGTGCGCATCCTAGTGCTCTCGATGGTCGACAACGAATGGTCCATCGGGCAGGTGCTGGCGGCCGGGGCCCACGGCTATGTATTGAAAAATGCCGGCCACGACGAAATCATTGTAGCCGTGCGGGCCGTGGCAGCAGGCCGGCGTTTCCTGTGCTCCGACCTGGGCCTGGCCATGCTGGAAAAGGTACTGGCCGGCAACCCGGAGCCTACTACCAAAGCCAAAAACGTCCTCTCGGCCCGCGAGCAGGAAATCCTGCAGCTGGTGGCCGACGGCCTCACCACCGCCCAAATTGCCGAAAAGCTGTACACCAGCCCCCGCACCGTGGAAACCCACCGGCAGAACATCATGGAGAAAACCGGCGCCAAAAACACCGCCGCGCTCATCAAAACCGCCGCCAGCCAGGGGTGGCTGAGCTGAGGAAGCCAGTGTTCTGCCGTGGTGCCTCACCCCATGGCCCTACACCTCCGGGAAATTTCAGTTTTGCTTTCCGTAACGAGTTCAAACATCCTTCTGCCATGCCGCTCCACCCCGAATTAGACAAGAAGCTCAGCAAAATCTATGAGCCCAAAACCACTATCAATGACGTGTTTAAGGGCTACGACATCACCTTCACCACCAACGAGCACGGCGAGCCCGTGTTGCTATTTTTCGGCAAGCGCCGGCCCGACGGCCTCATTGCCGGCGAGCGGTACACGCGCACCATCAAGCGCCAGCCCGGCAGCCTTGAAGTAAAGTCGAGCCATTGGGACAACCAGGGCAAGATAATGCGCTAGGCACCCTTGGCGTGTTCGCAAACAAAAAGGGCCCGGGGCCGCCATCAGCAGCCCAAGTCCCCAGCCCATCGCCGCCTCAAGGAAGCTGGCAGCGAAACGCTCCTTTGTTTTTACGGCTAGCAGACGGGTTAAATGCCGGCGGAAATACGGATTTTAAAGCCGGGAAACCCGCATTTCCTGCTTTGCTGCGCCACCTCACGCGCCGGAACCTCACCCCATGAGCCCCTCCAAAAGAGAGAGGCTCCTGAAATGTGAGGTTAATGCATCATCAAACTTCCCTCCCCAGAGGGATGGGCCGGGGTGAGGTTGACCCCCTTCACTCATCTTTCCACATGGCCACCACGGGCTCTTCTTCGCCCACGCGGTAGGCGCGGCGCATGAGGTTGCAGTTAAATTCCAGGGCGATGTTGCCGTCCTTGTCGATGGCAATCATGCCTTTATCGCCCTTCAACTCGTCGTCGCGCAGGCCGATGGCGGTCTGGCAGGCTTCGGGCAGCGGCAAGCCTTTGTATTTCACCAGCGCGTGCACCTCGTGGGCCAGCGCGCCGCGCATTATCACCTCGCCGTCGCCGGTGCAGGAAATGGCGCAGGAATCGTTGCTGGCGTAAGTGCCGCCCCCGATGATGGGGCTGTCGCCCACGCGGCCCTTCAGCTGGCCCTCAATGCCGCCGGTGCTGGTGGCCACAGCCAGGTTGCCGTCTTGGTCCAGCGCTACGGCGCCCACGGTGTCGTGCATGGCTTCGGCCCCTTGTTGCTGCACAATTTCCAGCCACTGCTGGCGGGTTTTCTCGGTGAGGAAGTAGCTGGGCGCGCGCACGGGCAGGCCTTTTTCGAGGGCCAATTCCAGGGCACCCAACTCGGCCAGGCACACGTGCGGGCTGTCGTCCATCACGGCCCGGGCCAGGCTGATGGGGTTTTGCACGTAGGGCACGGCGCTCACGGCCCCCGCGTTCAGGGTGCGCCCGTCCATGATGGCGGCGTCCATTTTCACTTCGCCCTGCTGGGTGAGGCCGCTGCCGCGCCCGGCGTTGAAATGCTCATTGTCTTCGAGGCTGCGCACCACGGCCTCCACGGCGTCGAGGGCGGAGCCGCCGCGGTGCAGGATTTCCCAGCCGGCCTCCAGCGCCTGGCTCAGGCCTTCGCGCTGGGCGGCTTCTTCTTCCGGGCTCAGCTCGCCGGGTTTCATCGTCACGGCGCCGCCGTGAATCACAAGGGCGTATTTCTTCATAGCTTGGCTGGGTAGTAAGGTGTTTTAGCGTCGGTTGGTGATGGGAAGCACTTGGTTTGCCAATTGAAAGCTACGTTTTAGTTGCAGCGCCACTCGCCGTTTTGCAGCCAGCAGTCGGTGGCGGTGCTGCCCTCGCGCAGCACCCAGTTGCCAGGGCGGCCCTGCCAGTGCAGGCGGCCGTCGGGGCCGGCGGTGCGGGCAATGTTGAGGGAGCGCACGTCGAGCACGTCGGTATCGGGCGACACGTGGTGCACGCGCAGGTGCTCTACGTAATCCAGGGTGAGCTTGCCGGCGTCGAGGCAACTGGGATGCAGGGCCAGGTTGTGGGCCGGCGAGGCCATAGCGGCCGAGGGGTAGAGCAGGCCATCGAAGGCCTGGCCAAGCTGGCAGGCTTCGGCCACGGCAATGGAGAGGCGGTAGTGGTGGCGGTTGTCGTCGGCCACGTTGCGGGTGAAGGTGCGGGTGAGAAAGGCGGCCAGCTCGCGGGTTTCGGCGGGCAGCTGGGCCAGGGCATAACGCAGGGCTTTTTCGCGGTCGGAGTGGGGGTCGTCGGCGCAGTTGTCGGCGTAGCCGAAGCTGAGGATGCGCAAGGGCTGCTGCGTTTGCCAGCGGCTGATGACGATGCCGTCGCCGGGCTGCACGTGGGCCTCAAAAAACGGCGGATGCCAGGTGGCGCTGCAATAAAACATGGGTGCGCCGGCCCGGTTGGCGCGCTGGTCGTGGTGCACGCGCTCGGCCGGCGGGTACGACACGTCGGCCAGCCGCGCGGGCAGGGCCTCACAGAGGATGCCGCGGTAAAGCAGCCGGCCGGGCGCCAGCGTGAGGCAGCGTAAGGGCTGCCCTTCAAGTAGCTCATGCACGCGCTCCACCAACTCGTCGATGGAGTGGCGCCGCAGGTCGAGGTGGCGCAGCGAAGCCAGGCGGCGCTTGATGGGTGGAAGTTCAGAAGCAGGAAAGTCGGTTTTCATCGGGTGGCAGGCGGGCACCAGCCAAGTGCGAACACGAGGGTGCACTTTGCTTACGCCGCCCTGCGTGGGCCCGTTAGGCATGGGCGACGGCAGCGTATGGGCGCACAGAAGCCAAGTTTGCATTATAACTAGCTTTGTAATAGTGCATTATTGCTAATGCGCGTGGCATGTGCAGCTAAAAGCGCCCGCTTGCAAATCCGCATTAGTGCGGATTCAAATCAGCGTTTTTCCCAAGAGCGAAAGTGCGGGCAAGCGGAATCCGGCGAAAGCAAAAGGTGCTCCAACTAAACCAGGGCTTGGCGCAACGGCTGCCCCGAAGCGGCATTTCAAGCAAACATGCCGGCCAAGCCAGCCGAAGGGCATTTACCGTGTTTGTGCTTACGTGTTTCCTGATGCAAATACGTATTTCTTGCGCCGCTTGTCATTCATTATCAGTCGTATAAACGGCGAACCTTTTCCATAATTTTTTTAATAAGCATCCTATGCACAAATCAACTTTCCGGCTCGCTTTGCTGGGCCTGGCGCTGGCCGGCACGCAGCTGACGGCCTGCAACGGCAGCGGCAGCGGTTCTGAAACCGGCACCGGCGGCTCCTCGAGCAATACCAATCCCGCCGACTCCAGCGCCTATTCCAACGGCAGCGGCTCGGGCACTGGGGGCGACGCCATGAGCGACAGCGGCGGCACCAACAGCGGCAGCGGTACCACGGCGGGCATGGGCGGCACGGGCGGCATGTCGGCCGGCACCAGCGGCACCTCTACCGGCGGCGCCACCACCGGCAGCTCCAACGGCGGCACCTCGGGCAACACCACCGGCGGCGCCACGGGCGGGGCCACTACGGTGGGCGGCAGCACCAACGGCTCGACCAGTGGCAGCACGTCGGGCAGCACCACCCGCTAGGCGGTTTCCCCTGCACAGCCAAGCACCACAGGCAGGTTTCTTTAGGAGCCTGCCTGTTTGGTTTTGGAGGCTGCAGCCGGCCGTAGCAGCGTTACGCATTTTGCGCAGCCACCCTCCGTGTTTCTCCGAAGTGCCCTCACTAAAAGTACGTAAATTAAGCCGAGAGCCTGATTTAGCGCATCCTGCTCCTGCTACTAGGCGTTTAAAAAGGAACCGTCGGCCCTAGGCTGGCGAGACTACTACCGTCCTTTCTGAGCTATGAAACCCGCCCCCAAATCCGTTCGCCAATTCCCACCGGCCGACCCTGATATCGTGCGCAAGGTTCGCCGTGACCATGTCGCGTATGCCTTCTTCGAGAGCCTGCCTGGCGAACAAGACCACGACTATCTGCCCCGCGCCCTGCCGCAGCCGCAGCGCCTGGCCGAGTTCGGCCGCCCCGGGCTTTAACCGCAGGGAATCAGCCTTGCCAAGCCTCAACCAAAGGCTGCTACGCATTGTCAGGCACGCTGGTAGCCGCCAGGTTGGGCCGCTACCGCTAGGGCGCGCTGTGCCGGTTTGCAGGCCGCGATGCCGAGGCCATGACCGCCACGGCCTGTGCCGGCCAAACGAGGCCGGGCCTGGACACCAGGCTTGCCCTCTAACGCTTTTTGACCTGACCCGCATGCACGACGAACTGCTCATTGAAATCAACGACGCCATTCGGGCTTATTGCGCTCAGGCGCGCTCCCTCACGCTCACGGCCACCGATTTCTACGATTGGCTGGCCTCGCTGCCGTCGGGCCAGCGGGCCCGCGTGCGCGAGGGCGGCCTGCGCGGCTGCCGCGCAGAGCCCGAGTTCCTGCGCTTCTGCCTCGAATGGCGCGGCCTCGACCTGTGGTCCTTCATGGCCGCCAACCTCTCGCTCCCGGCTTTCGACCTTTGGACGGCCACCGGTCAAACGGCCCACTACCGGCCCTTGCCACGGCGCGCGGCTGTCAATATTATTTCCTAGCAAGCCGCTGTTTATTAGTGGTTTGTCTTGGGGTTGTGGTTTTGCTGCCGTTGGTCGTTCTGCTGCCGTTGCACCTGGCAGGGCGGCCATTTTGATTTTCTGCCCATGCGAAGAGGCAATTTTTGTGCGCCGGGCGGTGTTCTGCTTGCCCAAACAAGTAGAACTTTCGCCTTCTTTGCCCCATGCTTTCTTTTCTGAATCCGCTGCTGTTGCTGGCCGCTTTGCTGCAAGGCCCCAGCCCCAAGCCTGCCGCTCCTTCGGCCCGGCCCGCGGCGGCGCCCATTCCGTGGTCGGCCTCGCGGCCGCTCACCGCGGCCGATTTCCTGGGCCGGCCCGGGCCTTCCGACCAGCTGGCCGCCCTCACCACCTCCGACATCAAGGCCAACGCGGCGTGCCGCGATTTTGTGTTCACCGGCACGGTGCACGCCACCTTCAACCCCAATACCTCCTGGATTCGGAACCCAACCACCCTCACGCCCGCGCTGCTGCGCCACGAGCAGTTGCACTTCGACATCACCGAAGTGTACGCCCGCCTCATGCGCCAGAAGCTACTTGTGTTTCAAGCCCGCGCCGATTGTAACAAGCTGCAGCCGGCCTTCAACAACCTCACCAAGGGCGTTTACGACCAGTGGGACCGGGAGCAAAACCGCTACGACGCCGAAACCAACCACGGCCTGAACGCCGCCAAGCAAGCCTACTGGGAAAAGCAAACCCAGGTGAAGCTGGAGCAACTCAAAACGTTTGCCGTGGAGTAGGGGACTTTCTTTGGTTCTTTGCCTAATAGAATGTCCTGCTGAGCACAGCCGAAGCATCTCTACCACTTCGTCTGTCATCCTGAGCAAAGTGAAGGACCTTCTCACGTCAGTCCGAATCGTTCAGCGTGGAGAAGATGCTTCGCTTTGCTCAGCATGACAAACGATTGGGTTGCTACTGCAGTAGAGATGCTCCGGCTGCGCTCAGCAGGACGTTCTTATGTTTGGCACTTTGATTTTTATGGATTCTCTTTCCTCCTCATCCACCATCACCTGGTCCGATTTTGAACGCGTGGACCTACGCGTGGGTACCATACTAGAAGCACGCCCTTTTCCGGAAGCGCGCCGTCCGGCGTACCAGCTACTCATTGATTTTGGCCCCGAAATCGGCCTAAAAAAATCCAGCGCCCAAATCACGCACCACTACACGCCCGAAACCCTGGTGGGCCGACAGGTGCAGGCCGTGGTGAACTTCCCGCCCAAGCAAATTGGCAAGTTTCGCTCCGAAGTGCTGGTGACAGGCTTTGCCGATGCCGAGGGACACATTGTGCTGGCCGCGGTGGCCGGCCCGGTGCCCAACGGCAGCCGGCTTATTTAGTTAGCGTGGCGGCGTTGGCCGGCGGCGCAGGGGTGGGGGCGGGAGCCGCGGCTGGCTGGGGCGCAAACCGGGCTTGGCGCTGTGTCAGGGTATCGACCACGGCGCTGTAGATTTCGCTCAGGTCCTTGCCGTGCACACCGTAGTAGCGGTAGCTGCGCTGAAAGGTCGAATCCGAGATTTCGCGGCTCCAGAACAGGTCTTTTTGCTTGGCCAGGAAGAGGGCCCGGGCCGAATCGGGCGGCAGGCGGCTGCTTTCTACCCGGGCTTCGAGCACGTGCAGGTCGGCCAGCAGGCGTATCATTTTTTCCTTGGGCACCAGGTCGGAGGGCGGGGGCACGTCTTCGGGCCGGTCGCAGGCGGGCAGGGCTAGCAGGAGGGGGGCCAGCAGGCCCAGGCAGCAACGACGGAAGGTTTTCACGCCCGCAAAGTTACGCCCTGGGCCATGAGAACGTCATGCATTGCGCAGCGAAGCGCCTTTACTGCGCCATGCAATTCTTTTGCTTGATTTACTATTGCGGTAAAGTTGCTTTGCTGCGCACCGCATGAGGGGCACCTGCCCGTTCCCAACCCGCCCATGACCACCCCTCTCACCGACCTGGTGCGCCGCTTGCGGCACCTCGAAATCCGCATCCGCAAGGCGGTGGAGGCCCAGCTGCAGGGCGACTTTCATTCCGTGTTCAAGGGCACGGGGCTGGAGTTCGACGACGTGCGCCTCTATCAGTATGGCGACGAGGTGCGCGCCATCGACTGGGCCGTGAGCAGCAAGGGCCACGGCACCTTTGTGAAAACCTATAAGGAAGAAAAGGAGCAGCAGGTGCTGGTGCTGCTCGACGTGAGCGCCTCCCTCGACGTGGGCGACGGCCAGCGCCGCAAGCTCGACGTGGCCCGTGACATTGCCGGTCTGCTGGCGCTGTCGGCCGCCCGGCAGGGCTCGGCGCTAGGTTTGTTTGCGTTCAGCGACCAGAAGGAGCTGTACCTGCCGCCGGCCAAGGGCGCGCGGGCAGCCTATGCGCTTATCAACCGGCTATTTTCGCTGGTGCCGGCCTCGCGCGGCACCGGCGTGGGGGCGGGCATCCGCCAGGCCCTGGGCCTGCTCAAGCGCCGCACGCTGGTGGTGCTGATTTCCGACTTCATCGACGGCCACTACGAACGCGAGCTCACCATGCTGGCCCAGCGCCACGACTTGATAGTGGTGCAGCTGCGCGCCCCGCGCGAGCGACAGTTCCCGGCACTGGGCATCGTGCCCCTGCGCGACGCCGAAACCGGCCAGGTGCGCTGGGTAAACACTTCCTCGGCCGATTTCCGGGCCCGCATCGAGTCCGGCGCCGACCGCCAGGAAGCCGAGCTGGTAAACCTGTGCCGCCGCACCCGCACGGGCTTCTTGCCCCTGAGCACCGAGGGCGACTTCGTGCCGCAGCTCGTGAACTTGTTTCGTTACCGTCAGCAAATTGGGCGTCGTGGGTAAGGGGGTAGGGCTTTCACTTCTGAGAAAAAACGTCATGCTGAACGTAATGAAGCATCTCTACCGCGCAACTATTCCAATCGATAAGGTTCGTTGCGCGGTAGAGATGCTTCGACTGCGCGCTGCTTCGCTCAGCATGACGTTCTGCTTTTTAACTTTTTGGTTCATTCAACCTGTCCTCGCCCAAACCGGCTCGCTGCCCGTGCCCCAGGGCCGCTTCCTGAAGCAAACGGTGCTGGTGGGCGAGCCGCTCGACTACGAGCTGCGCTACGAGCACGCGCCCGGCTTGGAAGTGGTGTTTCCGGATTCGCTGGCGGCGTTTGCGCCGTTTGAGTACGCGGGCAAGACGTATTACCCCACGCGCACCCGCCGCGGCGTTAGTCTCGACCGCACCGTGTACCACCTGCGCACCTTCCGGCTCGACTCGGTGCAAACCTTGGCCCTGCCCGTGGCCGTGCTGCAAGGCCCCGACACCCTGAGCGTGCTGCCGCCACCCAGCCGTGTGCGGCTGCGCCGCACCGCCCCCACCACGGTGGGAGAGGAGCTACCCGCTCTGCGCCAAAACCTGGCCCTAGTGCCCGTGGAACCGGTGTTCAACTACCCGTACTGGATTGCGGGCGCGCTGGCGGTGCTGCTGCTGGCGGCGGGCAGCGCCACCCTGTTTCGGCGGCGCCTCACGCGGCGCTACCAGGCCTACAAGCTGCGCAAAAACCACGGCTACTTCCTGGCGCAGTTTGCGCGGCACGTCGAGCGGTTCGATTTGTCGCGCTCGGCCACTAATGTGGAACGGGCCGTGGTGCTCTGGAAAAACTACCTCGCCGGCCTCGAAAATAGCGGCCTCAATTCCTTCACCACCCGCGAAATCGTGGCCTACTTCGAAAACGACGCCGATGTACGCAAAGCCCTCACCGCTACTGATAAAGTGATTTACGGCAACCTGCAGAGCGAAGACGCCAAGGAAGTAGACCGCGCCTTCCAGCGCCTGCGCAGCTTCGCCGAGCGGCGCTACGCGGCAGTGGTGGAGCAGTAGGAGTGAAGAAAGGGTAGAAGGAAAGAGGGAGAGCGGGGAGGCTGTCGTCTGTCATCCTGAGCGCAGCGAAGGACCTTCTCGCGAATGAACGGCTTGTTCTAGCGTGATAAGGTCCTTCGCTGCGCTCAGGATGACGAATGGATTAAATATTTTCCTACTCCCACCTCTCACCTCCCACCTCCCTACCTCCCCATTTCCCCTTCCTACCTTCGCCCCCGCGTGAACGACTTTTTCAACCTTCTGCGCTACGCCACGCTGGCCAGCTACCAGTGGCAGCACCCCAAGCTGCTGCTGCTGATAGCGGCCGTGCCGCTGCTGTTTCTGCTGCGGCGGCTGCTGGCGCGGCGCCGGCCCCGGGTGGGGGTGGCCTTCGGGCCGGGCGAGGGCGGGCGCGACTGGACGGCGGCCCTGCGCTTCGTGCCCGATGTGCTGCTGGGCTTCGCGCTGGCCTTTGCCATTGTGGCGGTGGCCCGCCCCCAGCGCACCGACGAGCGGGTGGAGCAGTCGGGCCGTGGCATCGACATCGTGCTGGCCCTCGACGTGTCGGGCTCGATGGAAATCCAGGACCTGCGCCCCAGCCGCCTCGAAGCTGCCAAGCGCATTGCCACCGACTTCTTGAAAACCCGCGTGGGCGACCGCCTGGCCCTGGTGGCCTTCGCCGGCGACGCCTACTCGCTAGCGCCCCTCACCACCGACTACGACCTGCTGCGCGAAGACCTGGCCGGCCTGCGCATCGGCATGATTGCCAACGACGGCACGGCCATCGGCTCGGCCCTGGGCGTAGCCGTGAACCGCCTGCGCGAGTCCACGGCCCGCTCGCGGGTGTGCATCCTGCTCTCCGACGGCGAAAGCAACGCCGGCAGCCTCGACCCGCAGCTGGCCGCGCAGCTGGCCCACGCCTTCGGCATCCGCATCTATACCATCGGGCTGGGCAAGGATGGCTTCGTGCCCTACGGCCAGGACGACAACGGCCGCCCCCGCTACGTGCAAACCCGCCTCGACGAAACCACCATGCGCGAACTGGCCGCCGCGGCCGACGGCCAATTCTTCCGAGCCACCGACAACGGCGCCCTGCGCGCGGTGTTCAACCAAATTAACCGCCTCGAAAAATCGGAAATCAAGCAATTGCGTTTCCGCAACACCAAGGACTTCTACCGGCCCTACCTGTGGCTGAGCATTGGGCTGTGGCTAGCCTGGCTGGCGCTGAAAAGCACGTTTTTGAGCAACCCGCTGGAAGACTGACGCCGGAGAACGTGGCAACGGTTCTATTTTTGCCTGCGCGGCCTGGCGCTGTTTTAATTCTATTTCTTCGACTGTTATTCTGATGAACAAAAGCCTGTTGGCGCTCGGTCTGGCGCTGCTGATGGCACTAAGCCATTCCGCTGCCCGCGCCCAGGGCCACATCATGCGGGTGCGCCTCACCGACGGCGCGGTCACCCTCAACGCCAACCTGCCCCGCGACTACACCGACCGCACCTTCATCAAAGGCCTGGCCATGTACCGCAACAAGATTGAGGACCTCACCGGCTGCCTCATCCTGCTCGAAGACCGCGACAAGGCCAGCATCATCGGGCAGTACATCAAACCCGGCGAGCCGCCGCTGCGCAACCAGGCCCTGGCCGACGTGCTCTACAGCTCCAAAATCAGCACCGCCTTCAAGATGAACGGCAGCTACATGGTGGCTTCGGTGGCGGCCAACCACGCCTCCATTGTGGAACTCATCATCACCGACATCGCCGGTGTGCTGGTGCCCGAAACCGCTGTGCCCTACCTCGACATCTGCCGGGCGGCCAAAAACGTGGCTCCCGAGCTGAAAAAACGCATTTACTACATTCGCTCGGCCAAGCTCTCCAGCGTGCACAGCCGCGTGTACCAGGAAGTGGGGGCCGAATCGGGCGTGTCGGGCACCGTGTTCAGCGCCGGGGGCAAGGTGTACAGCAGCTCCGACCAGTTCAAAACCGACTACGTGGTGAGCGTGGACCTAGTGAGCCTCAACAACCTGTTGCTCACCAAAAACTGCGACAACCTCATCAGCAGCAGCGAGCTGGCCGGCCGCCTGCAGTCGGACCGCGCCCGCCAGGAGGCCGACCGCGCCGAGCAGGAGCGCCGCCAGAAGGAAAGTGAGCTAAAAACGGCCAAAGCCGAGGCCGACGAACTGAAGCGCAAGGTGGCCGAAATCCAGGAAAACCTGAAAAAACAGGCCGTCACCACCGACGAGTACCGCCACCAGGTGGAAGGCCTGCGCCGCGACCTGATTGTGGCGCAGCAGCGCGTCAATCAGGTAAACATCGAGTTCAAGCAAGCCGAGAGCAACACGAAAGTGGTGCAAGCCACCTCCGAACAGCAACAGCAGCAACAAACAAAAACCGCTGCCGCTACGGCCGCTCCGCTGGTGCAGAAATCCGATGTAAACGTGATTTCGGAAGTGAAAAACCTTTCCGAAGAGGAGGTGAAGAAGATGGGCTTTAAGGAGGTGAAGCAGTGAGGCATTTTGAGCCTGCCGGAGTTATTGTTGAACGTCATGCTGAGCGCAGCCGAAGCATCTCTACCGCAGCACTAATTGGTTACTTGCGCGGTAGAGATGCTTCGGCTGCGCTCAGCATGACCGTTTAATTATCTGATTCAAATCCAGCCCATGTCCATCGCTGATAACATCCACCGCCTCAATGCCGAGCTGGCCGGCACCTCCGCCCGGCTGTGCGTCGTCACCAAAACCCACCCCGTCGAGAAGCTGCAGGAAGCCTACGATGCTGGCGCCCGCTGCTTCGGCGAGAACCGGCCCCAGGAAATGGCCGCCAAGCAGCCCCAACTGCCCGCCGATGTTGAGTGGCACCTCATCGGCCAGCTCCAAACCAACAAAGTGAAGCTGCTGGCGCCCTTTGTGCACACCATTCAAAGCATCGACAGCGGGAAGCTGCTGCGCGAAATCAACAAGCACGCTGCTGCCAACGGCCGCGTTATCAACTGCTTGGTACAGTTCCACATCGCTCGGGAAGAAAACAAGTCGGGCCTCACACTGGCCGAGGCCGAGGAAATCCTGCGTTCCGATGAGTACCAACAGTTTCAGAACGTGCGCCTGACCGGCGTGATGGGCGTTGCCACTTTCACCGATGACGAGGCGCAGCTGCGGCAGGAGTTCCAACAGTTGCGCAGCTACTTCGAGCACCTGAAAGACGCTTTTTTCGCCAATGAGCCCGATTTTAAGGATATTTCGATGGGCATGAGCGGCGACTATAAACTGGCCGTCTCGGAGGGCAGCACGCTGGTGCGCGTGGGCAGCGCCATTTTCGGCAGCCGGAGCTAGCGGAACCTTCTGCATTCCTTCTGCGAAAACTCAGGGCCCTCTGCGGTGGTAAGACGTTGAGGCTTCCAAGCGCAACGGTAGAAATTCGCCTATCTTCCGCCTTCCGTCCGCTGTTCCAACCATGCCCGCCACCACCGCGTCCTCGCCTCCGCCGCCGGCCATTCAGGCCAACCAGCACATCTACGACGACTATTTCGAGGAGGACTTCACCCGCACGGTGGACGAAAACATCCTGCAGCTGCTCGACCGCGTGTGGTTCCGCTCCGAACTGGTGGGCTTCGAGGACTTCCCGCAGCGCAACAACCCCGACCGGCCCCTGATTTTCGCGTCCAACCACTCGGGCATGGCCTTCCCCTGGGACGCCATGGTGGCTTTGTCGCACCTGTTTCGCTACCTGCCCCGGCACGAGTCCATGCGCGACCTGCCGCGGCCCCTTTCGGCCCCGCTGCTTTCCCAAACGGCCCTGATGAACCCCTACCTGGTGAAGGACTTCTGGAAGAAATGCGGCTGCGTGGACGCCACGACGCTGAATTTCGAAACCATGATGTACTACCAGGACCACAACCTGATGCTCTACCCCGAGGGGGTGCCCGGCATCGGCAAGGGGTTCAACCGCAAATACGAGCTGCAGCGTCTGGCTACCAGCATGGTGCGCCTGGGCCTGCAGCACGGCACCGACATCGTGCCTTTTTACACCATCAACGCCGAATATCTCAACCCCTACGCCTACAGCTTCGACCCCATCAACCGGCTGACCAAGAAAATCGGCATTCCGTTTTTGCCGCTCACGGTGCTGCTGCTGCTGGTGCTCATTCAGCCCTGGGCCTTCTATCTGGCTCTGCCGGCCAAGCTGGTCTTCGTGATGGGCACCCGCATCCGCCCGTCCGACCTCACCGATAAAACCGTCGACCAGCTCACCCGTGATGAATACCTGGCCTTGAGCGAGCAAATCCGCCAGCAGATGCAAGCCGAGCTGGATGCTGCCGTGCAGGCCCACGGCCAAAAACCCTACCGCTGGCGCGAACTGTGGCAGCGCATGAAGGAAAACCGCCGCTTCTTCCCGTTTTTCCTGCCCTTCGCCTGGCCAGCCGTCTTCACCGAGTTCGAGCGCCTCTACGTGAAGGAGGGCCGCCGCAACTTCCGCATGCAGCTGGACAAGCCCGGCGCTTGGCTGCGCATGCTCTGGCGCAACCCCATAACCCTGGCGTATTTCATCCCGTTGTTAGGCTGGATTCCCCTGGCAATCAAAGGTTATAAAGGCAATAAGCTTGGGCAGAAAGCGTAGTTGTGTTTCACCTCAGCATTCATTAACCCATCATGCAGAGCGCAGCGAAGCATCTCGCGTGCGCTAAGCAATTATTTACTCTTGCACGCGAGATGCTTCGCTGCGCTCTGCATGACGGGCTTTCCACTCTTTCTCCCCAAAATCCCACCCAATGCCCTCCATCCAGCACCTGCTGCTCAAGCAGCTTCTCACGGCTGCCGCCGCGCCGCTGGCCCGCCGCAAGCCCAGCGTGGGCGCCATGCGGCTGGCTATGGAGGCCGGCTCGCTCCTCAATTTCATGCCATGGAAGGTGAATCTGGAAAGCTTCCGGCTCGATAACCGCCTCGAAGCCGAGTGGCTGCGGCCCCGCGCTGCCCACCCCACGCGGGCGATGCTCTACCTGCACGGCGGCGGCTACGTGCTGGGCTCCCTCAATACCCACCGCAGCCTGGTGGGCAGCCTGGCCCAGCGCTGCGGCCTTAATGTGCTCACCATCAACTACCGCAAGGCGCCCGACCACCCGTTTCCCGCCGCGCTCGATGATGCCCGGCGCGCCTACCGCTGGCTGCGGCGCCACGGCTACCAGCCGCACGACATCGTGGTGGCCGGCGACTCGGCCGGAGGCGGGCTAGCCCTGGCCCTGCTGCTGGCCCTGCGCGACGCGGGCGAGCCCCTGCCTGCCGCCGGCATCGGCCTCTCCCCCTGGACCGACCTCAACTTGCCCGTTTCGGCCCTGCGCCGCGTGGCCCGCGAAGAAGGCCTCCTGCTTGAAGCGCTGCAGATGCGCACCTGGGGCCCCCTCTACGCCCACAAAACCGCTCTTTCGCACCCGCTGCTCTCGCCTTTGCAGGCCGATTTGCACGGCCTGCCGCCGCTGCTCATTCAAGTGTCGACGGCCGAAGTGCTCTACGACGACGCTCTGCGTTTTGCCGACAAAGCCCGCGCGGCGGGGGTAGCTGTGACACTGCAACCCTTTGAAGGACTGGTGCATTGGTGGCACCTGTTCTGGCGCATCGTGCCCGAAGCGCGCCAGGCACTCGACCAGGTATCGGCCTTCCTGGAAAAGCGGTGGACCCAGGTTGATGCTGAGCAACAGCAACGTAAAGCTTCTGCACTACCCCAGCCTCGGCGGCGGTTGGCGGCTTAGCTTCGCTTTAGAGGGCTCGGCTGAATTGAATTGGTATAGCGCATAAAGCCGGAATTGTACAGTAACACCGCCGCATTTTGATGTAAATGAGCCACTTTAATCGACAAATAGCGTACACAACTCAACTATATTGTGAAGTTGCATAAGTTTGCAGCGGAGTTAGTCGGCTTGCATACTACTTTTGCTGACCAATGGCTTTTACTTCAACCGTTTCGCCTTTTTAACCTTTCACCTCAACCCGTTTCAGTTCCATGGAAGATTTGTTTAAGAAGTTCGTCAATGCCGGCGTTGGCTACATTGCCCAAGGCAGCAAGTCGGTGCAAAACACCATCGACAAGCTGGTGAAGGACAACAAGATGACCCAGGAAGAGGGTAAAAAAATTGTGGATGAGCTGCTGAAAAGCGGTGAAACCAAGCGCGCCGAGCTCGAAAAGCAATTTCAGGGCCTGGCCGACAGTGTGCGCAAAACGGTAGGCCTGGGCAGCTCGAAAGGCAAGTCCGACGCTAAAAAGCCGGCTGCTAAATCGGCCGCCAAGCCCGCTAGCAGCGCCACCAGCAAGGCCGCCGGCGCTACTAAAAAAGCTGCCGACAAAGTGAGCAGCGCCGCCGGCTCGGCCCAGAAATCGGCCGCTGCCAAAGCAGGGGCTGCCAAGCCCGCCGCGGCCAAGAAGCCCGCCGCTAAGAAACCGGCCGCCTCGGCTGGTGCTGGCAGCGAAGGCCAGGCATAAGTTGCTAGTAGCCCGCCAATAGCAGAAACCCCGCTTGCCTAATGCAAGCGGGGTTTTTCAATAACCAGCGTCCCGTAGTTTGCCACAAATCTGCGAAATCAGAATAATCTGCGTAATCTGCGGTCCGTAAATCTGCGGTCTGATGTTCAAAAACACGATTTCCAACCTCTCCCGCATCCGGCAAGTGGCGGAGGTGCTGCTGCGCTACGGCTTCGAAGACGTGGTGACGACCACGCCGCTGCGCCGCCTCGTGAGCAAAAGCCGCCGCCTGAACTGGCAGCGCGAAGACCGGCCGGTGTTTGAAACCACGCGCTGGGAGCGGGTGCGCCTGATTATCGAGGAACTGGGCCCCACCTTCATCAAGCTGGCCCAAGCCATGAGCAACCGGGCCGACCTGCTGCCCGAGGCCCTGATTGACGAGTTTGAGAAGCTGCAAAGCAACGTGCCGCCCTTCGAAACGGCCCTGGCCCGCCAGATTATCGAGGAGGAATTAGGCCGGCCGATATCGGAGGTGTTCAGCGAGTTCGACGACGTGACGCTGGGCTCGGCCAGCATCGGGCAGGTGCACCGGGCGCGGCTGCTGAGCGGGGAGGAAGTGGTGGTGAAAGTGCAGCGCCCCGGCGTGCAGCAAAAGGTGAAATCCGACCTGGCCCTGCTGCACGAGCTGGTGCGCCTCACGGCCGGCTTCCTGCAAAAGCAGGGCTTGGCCAACCCGCAGGACATCGTGGATGCCTTCGAGCGCAGCATGAGCAAGGAGCTGGACTACACCGCCGAGGCCCGCTCAATGGAGCAGTTCCGCAAGCTCTACGAAGATTACACCACGTTTTACGTGCCCAAGCCATTTCGGGAGCTGAGCACCTCGCGCATCCTCGTCATTGAGTTTGTGAGCGGCTGCAAAATCACCGATAAGGCCCAGCTGCAAGCCTGGGACCTGAGCCCCGCCGCCGTGGCCGAAAACGGCATGGACATCTACCTGACCCAGATTTTCGAGTTCGGGGTGTTCCACGCCGACCCGCACCCCGGCAACGTGCTGGTGCGCCCCGATGGCACCATCGTGCTCATCGATTTTGGCATGGTGGGCCGCCTCACCAAGCAGCAGAAATACGCCTTCGCGGGCGTGTTCATTGGCATGGCGCGGCAAGACGCGCGCAGCATGGCCCTGAACTTCCGGCGGCTGGCCCTCACGGCCGAAATTCCGGATATGCGGGCCTTCGAGGCCGATTTGAGCCAGCTGATTGAGGATTTTGCCATGCTCGATGTGAAGGAGATGAGCATGAGCGACCTGGCCGATGCCCTCCAGACCATCATCTACAATTACAAATTGCAGGTGCCGGGCGCGGTGTTTCTCATCCTGCGGGCGCTGGTCATTCTGGAAGGCATCGGCAAGGTGCTGCACCCCAGCTTTAACACCTTCGAATTTGTGCGGCCCTACGGTGCCAAGATTATCCGGGAGCAGTACTCGCGCGAAAACCTCCTCACCGAGGCCGAATACACCGGCACGCAGCTGCTGGCGCTGCTGCAGACATTGCCGGCCGACGTGCGCCAGATTGTGCGCAAAATCAGCAAGGGCGAGCTGCGGCTGAAATTTGAGTTGGTGGGCTACCAAACATTGCTCCGCAAGGCCGACCAACTCGTGAGCCGTACCATTCTGGCCTTGCTGAGTGTGGGCGGCCTGCTGTTTTCGGGCCTTTCGTTAATGGGCCATTACTCGCCCGATATGCCCTATCACCGCGGCGTGCCCGAAATCACCTGGTGGAGCCTGGGCGCGACAGGTTTCATGCTGTTGATTTTGCTACTGCTCGGCACCGGACGCCGGGAAAAATAGGGGAGGTGACTAACCTAAATCCGGCAATGGTAAGTCTGAAATCTGTAAGGCAGAACGAATTGTAAAGTCCCTTTTTCGAGGCTTTGTTATTGATTAATATAATGAATAACAAGTAGTTTTATTTGTGTTTCGAACGGGGTCGAACGTCCTTGAGGGCCGGATTTTGCATTGCCCGCCGTTTGGAGACACCGCTACCTTTCGCCACCTGTCGCCATTGGCAGGATGACCTAGCGAAAGATTGTATGAACACCCTTACTGCTGGCTGGGGCCGGCGTGGCAGCCTCGTGTTGCTGCTTGGCGCTCTGCTTGGTGCGGGCACTGCTTCGGCCCAGATAAAACCCATCCACCGGACCACCGAAACTTCCGGGCAGGAAGCTGCCTATGCCACGCAGAAGCACCTCACGGTGGCCGTCACGAAGTTTGCCGAGGCGCGGGCTGCCGTGTCGGGCTTCATCCGGCAGCGGGCAGTGCACGTGCAGAAGCAGGAAGAAACGCCCGAGCAGCTCATTGCCGAATTTGCCCTGGCCAGCCCCGATTTGGTGCGCCTCGACTCACTGACGGCCGCGCTGGGCAACGTGCTCGAAAACAACCTCAACTCCCAGGACCTTAGCGGCCACATCGGCGAGCTGGAAGCCGAAGCCCTGCGCGCCGCCGACCAGGTGGCCGCCATGGAGCCGCGCCGTAGCCTCGGCAGCCCAGACGAGCAGGCCAACCTGCGCCGCGACCTGGACCGTGCCACCCAGCGCCTAACCGACTTGCGCCAGCAACTGGCCGGCATTGCTGGCCACGCGGGGCAGGCCTACGTCACGCTGCGCCTGTTCGATGAGGTGAGCTTCCCGACGGGTAACCGCCGCGTGAGCTTCGTGAACATGCCCGGCGTGGAATATGGCTACCTGCGCCTCGACAACCCCAAAGTGGGCCTCACCAGCACGGCCTATCAGGGCTACGCGCTGAAGTACCTCGTGACGCGCGGCAAGAGCTACTTCAACCTGGGGTTCTACCGGCCCGTGTCGGGCAACACCGGCGAGTCGGACTTCGTGAACGAGCTGTTCGTCATCAACTTCGGCCAGGACTTTTACCCGCGTAACTTCGGCCGGGGCCGGCGGCGCTATTTCAACCTTTACACCTGCTACCAGCTGGGCGGCTTCATCCTGAACCGCAACAGCGACAAAGGCAACGAATTCGTGCCCAACGCCAACATCGGCATAGGCCTGGAAATCATGAAAACGCGGCATGTGCTGATTGATACCAAAGCCAGCTACTTCGTGCCGCTCAACGACCGCAGCCGCGACCTACGCGGCGTGTTGGGGCAGGCGGCGTTCAACTTCGTGTTTTAATTACACAGTTCACAAGCTGGAACGTCATGCCGAGCGCAGCCGAGGCATCTTGCGTGGGGCAGTAATCAGCCCCATTACAACGAAGCGTGCGAGATGCCTCGGCTGCGCTCGGCATGACGGTGTTTGTGCGGCACAACGAGGGCAAACGTCCCGAAAAAGTAACGCAAAATCAACTCCTTTTTTGGACTGGCTTCTGCAAGAATTTAAAGCCGGAACTTTGAAGCCTGGCCCGCCAGGCCCGACCTTTACGCCGTAGGCCCCATTTCGGCCTGCGCGACTACATGCCAGCATCAGCATCTTCCCGCGTAATTCTAATCTTTTTTGGGATTTTACTGGGAGTGATGCCGCGGCTGGCAATGGCCCAAACCGCCCCAACCGAACCGCCGGTGTTGCGCGAAGCCAGCCTGCGCACCGACACCAGCACGTACCTGCTGAGCCGCAACACTGTGCCGGTGCAGGGCACGCCCACGCTGTATTTCTGGTTTCGGCGCGACGATGAAACCGTGGAGCTGCGCCTCTACCCGGCCAATGCTGCCAGCGCCAAGCCGCTCCGCCTGCGTCGCACGCCCGATTACCAGCAGCTCGATTCGCTCACCAAAGAGGATGATGGCAGCTTCCGCACGCGGCTTAAGTTTCAGAACCTGACCAGCAGCCAGTTTCTGCGGCTGGTTGTGGAGCAGGCGGCCGACACCGCCGGCCGGGCGCCCCTACGTCAGGTGGTGCCGTTGCTGCCGCTGGCCCGCACCACGCTGGCCTTGCGCGTGCCCGATAACGAGCTGTTTGTGGGCGAAGAAAAGGTGTTTGAACTCACCAGCTCGAACCCACGCAACGTGCACGCGGCCGGCGAGTGGGTGCGCGGCCCCGAGTTCGACTACCGCCTAGTGGCCGAAGCCAACGGTACGCTGCGCCTGCACGTGCTGCCCAACCAGCTGGGCCTACGCACCTTGCAGGTCAAACTTCAGACCGAGCGGCCCACGCTGCTGGCCGGCAACAAGCTGAGCTACCAACTGCCGGTGCTCAAGCAGGAGTTCAACGTGAAGGCCAGCCGCCTGCGCTTCCTCTCGCCCGACAAGCGCACCGTGACGATGGACGAAATCAGCCGGCGCAAGGGCGTGGAGTTGATTCTCGACAACGGTCGCAGCTTCGAGCTGCACCGCACCTACCGGGTGGAAGACCAGGAAGAGCCCGGCGGCGAGCTGATTGCCGACATCTACACCCGTCAGTTTCTGAGCAATGACCGGGTGCTGTGCTACCTGCGCCCCTATAACACCCACCGCCAAACCGAGGGCTACCTCTACATCAAGGAAAACGACGCGGCCCGCTACCTCACCAACCTCGACATCACGCCCCAAACCGTGATTCGCAACGTGCAGGTGCTGCACCGCGGCGGCGATTGGACGCCCGGCCTGAGCGTGAGCCCCGGCGAAACCGTGGACGTGCGCCTCGAAGGCGAGGGCCTGCAAAAGGCGCGTGTGTCGTTCGAGGACCTGCCCATCATCCCTTCTGATTCGTCGGTGCGGACAGATGCGCGGCTGGTGTTCCGGGTGCGGGTGCCGGTGAATTTTGACAAGCGTAAAAGCACGATTTACAACCTGGGCCAGCCCACGGGCTATGCCCTCAGCATCCGCGAGTTTCAGCGGCCGCACCCGCTGGATTTCGTGTCGGTGACGTATGGCGACGCCGCCCGGCCCATCACCCGCCTCAACGGCCCGGTGCTTTACGACGGCACCATCCGCGACGTGGTGTTTCAGTTCAACCCGGCCGGCATCGACCAGGCCGACCAGCTTTTTGGCAAGCAGTACCTGAGCTTCGAAATCCGCACCGTCAACGCCAAAGGCGACCTCGTGGAGCTGCGCAACGTGGAAAGCCTGCTGGTGTGCCCCGGCGACAACTCGCCCCGCGCCGCCTTCTACGCCGACAAGCAGTGCCGCACCGACCCGCTGAGCCTCAATTCCATCCTGAGCCGTAAAACCTACGACCTCGACGAGTGGAGCCGCATCTTCGTGACGGTGAAGCACCAGGCCAGCCAGTACGGCGAAACCGGCTACACCCAAACCGTGGAGCTGGTGCTCAAGCGCAGCTACAAGTTCGACATCGACGTGAGCTTCCCGGCCGGCCTGCTCACCCGCAAGCAAAAGGAAGACAAATTCGGCGACCTCGGCGGCATTTCGCTGGCTACGCTGGCCCAGTTTAGCTTCTACAGCCCCAACAAAATCAACCGCCTGCGCCCCTACAAAATTGGCGCCGGCTTCGTGGCCCTCAACGCCTTCAACCTGGGCAGCAGCACCGCCAACCGCGACCTGGGCGTCGTCATCCTCGGCTCGGTATACCCCACGCGGCGCGAGGCAAAGTTCACGTTTCCGCTGTATTTGGGTGGTGGCTACTTGCTAGGCACCTCGCAGTGGTTTTTCATGCTGGGTCCGGGCATTGGGGTGCGGCTATAACCAGTTGCCGCATTTGGCGGCACTGCCCGGCCATATGCGGCAACTTGTTATTTAAAAATATAGGCCAGCATCGAAGTGCAGTAAATGCAGAAGGCCTACAGTGGCTTCGGAGTTAGTATTGACGTTGAAGCTAGGCTCCAGGCGGTCGTAGCGCGCTTCCAGCGAAAGAAATGGCTGTGAGGCGCGATACAGCGTAAGGCCGGCGCCGCCCGCAAACCCAAACACCGTTTGGGTCAACCCAAGGGTCCGGTTGGGGGTCGAAGGGCTTTTGGGGTAATAGTAAGTCGAGTTATTGTTCAAATTGTTGCCGAAGACGAACCCGGCGTTGGCAAACGGACGGACCGCGCCGTGCCCCAGGGTGTAGCGCACCAGGAGTGGGATTTGAATTTGAGAAAACTTTAGCGTCGCGGCCACCGTGTTGGTCGCAATGCCGCTGTTGTACGTGGTGGCTTCGGCGGGGCCGTATTCGCTGCGGTACGTCACGTACAGCACCTCGGCCTGCACCGAAAGCGGCGTGCGCGTCGCCATGTTCACCATAAAGCCCCCTTGGAAGCCAGCGCGGCTGTGAGCCGTGGGATTGAGCGTTTCGGGTAGCAAGTCGCTGCTTAAGAGGTTCAGACCCCCTTTCAGGCCCACGTTTAGCTGCACACCCGTGCCGTGCTTCACCAAGCGGCTGGGTTGTTGGGGCTGCTTGCAGCGGTTGTAATCCAGGACGAGCTTGGTAAGGCCGGCATTGGAGTACGGATAGCGCGCTTGAAACGCGTTGCTGCCGAAGTCAAAGGTTGAGCACCCGGCCAGGTTTCGGGCCAGCGTCAGCTGGTTGGTAATAGGGGCTACTTCGATGACATAAGCCGAGTCGGGCACTTGCAGGTAGTAGCGCTTTTCCTGTTGGTCATTCTCGCCCGCAAACAGATTAACATAGCCCGCCACCAAGGGCTTTACGAACTGAGGCTTGCCATTGCGCCCAACGGTGCGGCTCACGCTTTCGATACCTTGAGCGCCGCCGAATGCGGTAATGTCGGCCGCGGTAAATTCGGCCGAAGCTTGACCGGCCCGGTAGAGAAGCACCCGGCTAAAATGGCGTCCCACTTGCCGCACTTGCCCGCGCAGCGTGTCGCCCGCGGTAGTAACAACATAATCGGAAGGAGCTTTCTGGGCAAAACCAACCGAGGCAGAGAGCAGAAGGAAAGAAAGTAGCGGTAAACGCATGCAAATTGAAAATGGGGAGGACGAACTGACCGACGAAAGTAATCCAAGCCATTCACTGTACAGCGCTAAGCGGTGTACTCTACATCACGGAAGGCCATATTCGAACAGCAGTTATTTTACAAGCACCAGCCAGTGGTTTTCATGCTCGGGCAGGTCATTGGAGTGCGGCTGTAGGTCGTTAATGCGGTTCAAAAAGAAGCGGTTCAACATTGAAAAAGTCAGCCAACTGCATCGTGAGTCTAAGCGCTTCGTCGCGGTGACGGTAAGGGAATTTGTGAACAATAATTCCTTGATGATTGGCTGCTTCCGTCGAGAGCATTACAATGCAATAGGCCAATGGATTTTGAACCTGCCAGCCACGCCCACGCGAAATGGGTGTTTCTGAGAAATACTTCATAACCACACCCGTTACACGGGGGAGCCGCCGCCATTGTCCTATTCTTAGCCAAAGTATGCTGGTAAAATACCTGTACTGCTGCCAGTCGGAGTGAAGCTCAAAATTTTGGTAATTAAAATGAATAGTGAATGCACCAAATAGCATTCCTGTGCCCAAGAACAAGGGCAGTGCAAAATGGCGAGACTGGTCAACTATGCTCGCTGCATAACAGCAAAGAGTCCCACCAATAGTAAGAATCCAGACTCCAAAACCACGAGCACTCGTGATGGGGTGAATGTTAGTTCGAAAACCCAAAGCTGGCATAGCGTAGCAGGCTTTATTAAAAGCAAATAACCCAGCGAATGTAATCGCCGGGTTATTCAAAAAAAGGTAATCAGGTCGCGCTATTGCAGCTTCATATCCGCAATAATGGCCTTAATCTTCTCGTGTGCCAGCCGTTGCGCCAGGTCAAAATCCACGGCTGATTTCAGGGGCTGCTTCACGCTGAAATAGAACTTGATTTTGGGCTCGGTACCGCTGGGGCGGGCCGATATTTTGCTGCCGTCTTCGGTGAGGAACTGGAGCACGTTGGAGCTTTCCACGCCGGTATCGGTGGCCAGGCCGGTGGCAAGGTTGTGGATGTGGCCGGTTTTGTAGTCGCGGATTTCCACCACTTTCAGACCGGCGATTTGCTGCGGCGGGTTGGCGCGCAGGCTGGCCATCATTTCTTGGATTTCCTCGGCGCCGCGCTGGCCTTTCTTGGTCAGGGAAATCAGGTCTTCCACGTAGAGGCCGTACTGGGCGTACATATCCACCATTTCCTGGTAGAGCGTGCGGCCTTTGTCCTTGGCCACGGCGGCCATTTCGGCCACCAGCGCGCAGGCCGAAATAGCGTCCTTGTCGCGCACGAAATCGCCGATGAGGAAGCCGTAGCTTTCCTCGCCGCCGCCGATGTAGGTTTCGCGCCCTTCCTTCTCGCGGATGAGTCCGGCGATGTACTTGAAGCCGGTGAGGGTCTGGTAGCTCGTCACGTTGTAGTGGCGGGCGATGTCGCCGAGCACCTCGCTCGTCACGATGGTGTACACGATGAAGTCCTGCGGGGTGCTTTGGCCGGCGCGGTGACGGGCCGAAAGCAGGTAGTTGGTGAGCACGGCGGCGGTTTGGTTGCCGTTGAGCAGCACCCACTCGCCCTTGTCGTTTTTCACACCCACGCCCACGCGGTCAGCGTCGGGGTCGGTGGCCAGCACGATGTCGGCGTTGGTGGCTTTGGCTTGGTCCAGAGCCAGCTGCATGGCGCTTTTCTCCTCCGGGTTGGGCGACTGCACGGTGGGGAAGTTGCCGTCGGGCGTGGCCTGGGCCTGCAGCACGTTCACGTTGGTGAAGCCGAACTCGCGCAGCAAGCCGGGCACCAGCGTCACGCCCGAGCCGTGGATGGGCGTGTACACGATGTTCAAATCGTGCTGGCGCTGAATGGCGGCCGGGTCGATGCTGAGCTGCTTGGCGGCGGCGAAATACCGCGCGTCAATGTCGGCCCCGATGCTGATGATGCGCGCCGGGTCGGCCTCAAACTTCACCTCTGTGGGGCTGGTGATTTTGTTGACTTCGGCGATGATGTTTTGGTCGTGCGGGGCCACCACTTGGGAGCCGTCGTTCCAGTACACCTTGTAGCCGTTGTATTCCTTGGGGTTGTGCGAGGCCGTTATCACGCAGCCGCTCTGGCAGCCCAGCTCCCGAATGGCAAACGACAGCTCCGGCGTGGGCCGCAAGGCTTCGAACAGGTACACGGTTATGCCGTTGGCCGAGAAAATGCCGGCCGCAATTTCCGCAAAAGCGCGGCTGTTATTGCGCGAGTCGTGCGCAATGGCCACCTTGATTTCCTGGCCGGGGAAGCTCTGCAGCAGGTAGTTGCACAGGCCCTGGGTGGCCATGCCCAGCGTGTAGCGGTT
Organism: Hymenobacter properus; assembly: GCF_015694735.1. Lineage (GTDB taxonomy): Bacteria > Bacteroidota > Bacteroidia > Cytophagales > Hymenobacteraceae > Hymenobacter > Hymenobacter properus. Next base: position 48,792 of record NZ_JADQDP010000006.1, read on the forward strand.
CATGCGGTTCGAGCCCGGGCCCATGATGCCGCGCAGGCCGCCGGTGCCAAACTCCAGGGTGCGGTAGAAGGCGTCGGTGAGCTGGTCGTCCTGCCCATCGGCCTGCAGCTGGCGAATGGCGGCCTGGGTATCGGCGTCGTAGGCGGGCGTGAGCCAGGTATTGATGGTGTTTTGAACTTCGGGGGTGAGGGCCATGAGGGGAAATGAAATGTCGATAGCGTCAGAAACGGGCGTAAAGGAAAGAGGTTTGGGCGGAAAAACCGCAGGGCGCAGGTAACCGCTTTATTCAGAAATCCGGCGAAGGGCCGGGCTTAGCGAATGTCGATTTTATGCGAGAAAATGCCGTTGGCCGATTCAACCCGGAGCAAATACAAGCCGGCTGCCACCTGCGAAACATCCAGCGCCTGCGCCGCACTACCGGCCGGCATCTGCGTGGCAAGAATGGTTCGGCCCTGCATATCCACTAGCGTCAGTGCCAGCGGGCCCGCCGTGGGCGCGGTGCGCGCCACCCGAACGGTTTGGTGGGTCGGGTTGGGCGCCACGCTGATGCCGGCCGGTGCCACCGGCCGGGCCGCCGTGGGCCCGGCCGGCGCCAGCCAGGGGCGGGTGTTCAGCGCATAAAGCCGCTGCGGCACGGTAATAAGATTAACAATCCGCTCGTTGGAAATAAACACGCGGTATTGGTCCACAAACGTCAGCCCCTCGGCCTGACCGATAAACAGGGCGCTGGGCAGTTCGATGCGCCGCTTGTTGCCGCCCAGAAACTGTCCGCCGCGGAAGTCCGACAGCAGCCACAGAAACGTGGCGCCGGTGCTGCTGTTGTAGCCCAGCAAGCCCGCGCCGGTACCAGCCGCGTTCAGGTCGGCGGCGGTGATGAGGCCGTTCACGTTGAAGCTGCCTTTGAAATACGCCACGTAGGTGCCGGGCTGCGCCGGCACGGTGTAATACTTGGTGCGCAGGTCGACCCAGTTCTTGGTGAACAGGTGCAGTGAGTCGTTGGAGTAGAAAAAAGCCTCGCAGTCGAAATTGTGGTTGTTGGTGCCGGGGCTGAAATTCGTTTGGTCCGGGTAGCTGAAGTTGATGGCCTGCGCCGTCACCGATTCCGTGGGCGAGGTGCCGATGGCCGATTTCAGCACCTTGAGCACCTTTAGGTCGCGCCGGTTGCCGTCGTTGTTGCCGAAGTCGCCCACGTACAGGTTCTGCGCGTCGGCGGCAATGTCTTCCCAGTCCACGTTGGGAAAGTTGGTGATGGTGACCTGCTGCAGCACGTTGCCCGACGTGGAGTCGACCTTAAATAAAACTGGGCCGTTGCCGCTGTCATTGAACGTCCACAGGCCCTGGCTGGTGAATTGCAGGCCCGAGCTTTCGGGCACGGCAGCGGCCAAAGGCGTTTTGGTAACCACAGCAGTCGTGGTGGTGGCGTACTGGCAGGAGCCGTCGTTGCCGCGGGCGCCGGGGGCGTAGTTGGTGGCGCGCGGGTCGGGGCAGCCGCTCTGGGCACGGGACTGGGTGGCTACCAACAAAACCAGCGTAAACAGGAAAATAAATCGGGGCATTGTGCAAGATAAGTCCAGGTTCCGCGCCTTGTCACCACCCACGTCGCTAACCCATTAAAACGCAACGTTCCGGCCCAAATAGGTGGGCCGGAACGTTGGTTTCAAAAGGCAGCCGTCCGCTATTGCTCCACCGCCACTTTGCGCGTCAGCACTTCCGGGCCGCTTTGCACGCGCAGGGTGTAGAGGCCAGCGGCCAGCCCGCGCGTAACAAGGCGCTGCGCCCCAGCCATGAGGGGCTGCATGCGCACCGTCTGGCCCAACGCGTTAAGCAGGCTGACGGTGCCGGCGCCGAGGCGGGCGCTGCCCAGGTCGAGGGTTAGCTCGCCGCCGGTCACGGGGTTGGGGTACACTTGCATGAGTTTTTCGAGCGGACTGCGGGTGCCAAGCGGCGTCAGGCCCAGGGTGAAGGTGCCGGTGCCGGTGGAGGCGTAGCCGCTCACGGCCAGGTAGTAGCGCTGCCCGGCAGTGAGGTTCGGAATGGTGACCGTGCCCAGGCTCTGGCCGGCCCCGGCGCTGGCCTGGCAAAACACTTGCACGAAGCCGCTGGAGCAGGTGCTGGCCGTGAACAGGCGCACCAGCCCGGCGCCGGCCCCGCTGGTATAGAGCGTAAGGCTGCTACCGGTCGGCGTCAGCGTGTACCACGCGTCGCGGGGCAGCTGGGCGCCCGAGCAGGTGGGCAGGGCGTTGCCGATGCCGCCGCCGGTGCTGGTGGTGGCCAGCACCGTCGAGCCGCTGAGCTGGCCGGTGAGGGGCAGGGCGCCGCAGGGCTCGTCGTTGGCCAGCGTCATTTGGTCGAAGGTGATGGTGCGGGCGTCGTTGCTGGGCTGGCCGTCGGGCTGGCCGTTGGGCAGGCTGCTGGTCACCGTCAGCGTGTAGGTGCCCGTTTGGGTAAGCGTGATGCCGGTGGTGAAGGTCAGCTGGCGCCCGGCGCCCGGGGCCAGGCTCAGGCCGCTGAAGGTTTGGGCGTTGGACGCGGGCGTGGCCCCGTTGTTCACGGCGTAGGTCAGCGTGACGGTGTTCAGCACAGCCGTGCCGTTGTTGTAAATGGTGGCCATCACCGGGTTGTTGCCCAGCACGCCGGTCGTCGCGGGCGCGTCAATGCTCAGCAGGACCACGTCGTTGGGCACGGCGCTGAATTCGTAAGCCCCGATGTCGGGCGTGCTGCCGCGCAGCGCACCGGTGAAGTCGCGCGGCACGCGGGCCAGGATGGCGGGGGTGCCGGCGCCGTCGAGTGCGGCGCCGGTGGGCCGCAGGTTGCCGGTGGCGGGCGCCGTGAACAAGGGCATGGTTTGCAGGCTGTTCTGGTCGTAGGCGGCGTTGTTCACTGCCTTCCAGTCGGCCAGCGTGGCCTGGTTGGTGTTGAAGTAGCCGGTGTAGAAGCCCGCGCCCGTGCCAACGTACAAGTCGTTGTAGTTAGACGTGATTGTCGAGGTGTTTGCGTCGAAATACAGCGCATAGCGGCTGCCAGTGCCGCCGCGCGTCACGCTCACCAGGTTGTTGCGGAAGTCCACGTTGGTGGCGGCCGTCGTCTGGTAGAAGCCGTAGCAGTTGGCGTTGCCGGTGTAGGCCGTGTTGTCGAGCGACACGGTGTTGTGGTAGTAGCGGCAGAAGCTCGAGCCCGAGTTGTAGAGGCCGTATTCGGCCGCGTTGCCGTTGAAGTTGTAGATGAGGTTGTTCACCACGTCGTTTTCCTGCCCGGCTGCCCCGTTGTTGCCGATGATATAGATGCCGTAGGCGCTGGTGGTGGTGGCCGTGCCCGCCATGAACGGGTCGTGGATGCGGTTGCTTTCGATGGCTAAGTTGATGTTGTTGAAGCAATACATGCCATAGAACATGCCGGCGCTGGTGATTGGCAGCGCGGAACGGTGCACGTTGTTGCCGATGACCCGGCTGCCGCTGCTGAACGTTACATTGATGCCGTAGCTGGCAAAGTCCCGCACCTCGTTGTCTGTAACGCGCAGGCGCAGCAGGCGGTTGGAGCCGCTGACGCCACCTAGCTGTAGCGCGATTTGGCTGCCGGTTATGGAGTTGCGCTCAATGCGCAGGTTGTTGGCGTTGCCCACCGGCACCGCGGAGCCAAGCGGATTAGTGGCCGAGATGCCAGCACTGCTCGGTGCATTCGGCGACGACCGAATGACGCAGTCCGCAATGCGGTTGTTTTCGGCCGCTCCCACCAGCTGCACGGCGTTGCTGTACAGCGTGTCGTTGGAGGCGTCGATGGTGAGGTTCTTCAGGGTCACGTAATCGGTCGCCAGCAGCGACACCACGCCCCGCTGGGTGGCGGAGCCGTCGAAGCGCAGGGTCTGCTTGCTGCTGCCGCCGTCCACCACAATGGTATCGGTGGCGCTCACGCCAGCCACCACGCCCAGCACGAAAGGCTCCACGTAAGGGCCGTTCAGCACGTTCAGGCGCACGGTTCCGCTCACGCCCCCGCCGTTCAGCGAAGCCGCCGCATCGGTGAAGCTGGCGAAATTGGTGCCGCCGGTGGGCTGCTGCTTGTTGATGGTGTAAGTGCCCCGTAGGCTCGGATAGGCCGTGGTCGTTTGTGTGTTGTTGTTGGGATTAGTGTCGGGCAGGCCGTTGGGCAGGCTGGCCGTCACTGTCACGGTGCTGGGGCCGGCCACCAGCACGGGCTGCGTGCTGAACGTGAGGCTTTGCGTGGCCGCGGCGGGCAGGGCCGGGCTCAGCGCGAACGTCTGGACCACGGGCGTGCCGCCGTTCAGCACGTACTGCAGCTGCACGGACGTCAGCGGGCTGGTGCCGTTGTTCAGGATGGTCACGGTCACGGGGGTGCTGCCCAGCGTCACCGGCGATGCCGGTGAGTCAATACGCAGCAGGGCCACGTCGAGGGCCGGCGCGGTGAATTCGTAAGCGCCCATGTCCGGGGCGGTGGTGCTGCGCACCGCCCCGGTCACGTCCTGCGGCACACGGGCGAGGGGGAGGGCCCGGCCGTCGAGGGGGCTGGAAGTCGGCTTCAGGTTGCCAAGGGCCAGGTTTTCAAACCCCGGGTTGGCGGCGGTGCTGCGCGGGTCGTAGAGGCCGCCGGCGGCCGCTTGCCAGGCCGCCAGGGTCGGGTAGTCGGTGCTGGCGATGTTGCCAGTCACGAAAGTGCTGCCCTGCCCGCTCAGGCAGTTGTAGTCGGAGGCGATGGAACCGGGCGTGCCCACCGACAGGAAGATGGCGTATTGCGTCTTGGCACCGCCCCGGTTCATGTTCACCACATTGTTCTTGAATTCCACGTTAGTGCCCTGCAATTGGTAGTAGCCATAAGCGTTGTCGAAGGCGGGAATGATGGGCGTGGTGATGTCGATGGAATTGTGATAGTAGCGGTTGTAGTTGGCGCCGACGTTGAAAATGCCGTTGGTAGTGCCCGTCGTCACAATGTCATACACCAGGTTGTTGACGAAGTCGTTCGGGGCAGTGGCCGTGGCCGCGGTGCCCGTGCTCACGTAAATGCCGTAGGCGGAGAGGTTGTAGGTCTGGGCCCCGGCCACGAAGGCCGTGTGCAAACGGTTTTTTTCCACCGCCGCCCCGCTCACGCCGCTAGCCAGGTAAATGCCGTAGTAAGCAGCCGGATTGGCGAGCGTAGGCCGGGTCACCTCGTTGCCAATGAGCTGCGGGCCGCTCAGGGCGCCGATGTAGATGCCGAAGCGGTAGAAGTCGCGCACGGTATTGTTGGTCATCACGATGCCCGGCGTCGGCGCGCTGGAGGTGTTGCCCATTGCCACGATGCCGTAGGTGCCGCCGTTCACGGTATTGCCGCTGAGGGTGAGTTTCTGGCTGGCCGTGGTGCCGGTGCTGGTCATGCTCGTGGCGGTAGCGGCCGACACGATGCCGGCACAACTGGCCGTGGTGTTGCAGGTCACGGTGCAGTTGCTCACAACATTATCATCAGCATTGTTGACTAGTTGAATGCCCCAGCCGTAGGTGCCCGTGGCCCCGCCGGTGGCCACCACCGTCAGGTTGTTTAGGGTCACGAAGTCGGCCCCGTTGAGGGTGATAACGGCCGGCTCTGCCGCCACCGTGGCCTGAAACTGGATGGTGCGCCCGTTGCCGTCGAAGGTGATGCGGTTGGTGGCGCTGCTGCCCGCAATGGCCGGCAGCCGCAACTGCTCTACGTAAGGCCCGCCGCTCACGCTGAAGGTCACCGGCCCGCTCACGCCCCTGGTGGCCAGGTCCGAAGCTGCCGCCCCGAAGCTGGCGTAGTTAGTACCGCCCGTGGGTTGGGCACTGTTGATGGTGTAGGCGCCGCTGAGCTGGGCCAAGGCCGCCGGGCCGCTGAGCAGCAGCGCGACGAGGACGCCGGCCGCCCGCCCGCGTTGACAAAGAAGACGAGTAAAAGCTGTGAGCATCAGGTTGAAATAAAAGGGTGGAAGAAACGACGGATAAGCAGAGCCCTTCGGTAGGTGCGCTGCGCACCGGTTCGGGCCTACCGGATGGGTAAGGTATTTCCAGCGGCAATCGGGTGTTAGCCGGGTGGCGCCAGTTCGGCGGTTTGCGCCGCCAGTCCGGCGCCGGATGGCGCGAAATCCGGCGCCGCTAGGCCGTTCGCGTCGAAGCCCGTACTTTTAAGGAGCGACAGTCTTCCTTGATTAGTCCCGCTTTGCTCATGACGCGCCTCGTTTGCTTGCTGCTTTGGCTGCTGCCGCTGGCCGGGCCCCGCGTTGCGGCGGCCCAGGCCCGCCCCGATAGCCTGCGCCGCGCCCTGGGCACGGCTCTGCCCGATACCAACCGCGTACTGCTGCTGCACTCCCTTTGCTGGACCACCACCACCGACGACGCTCCCGCCGCGCAAGCTTACGGTCGGCAGGGCCTGGCGCTGGCCCGGCAGCTGCACTATGGTTGGGGCGAGGTGTGGCTGCTCAATGCCCTGGCCCGCCTCGCTTATTTGCAGCAAGACGACCCGGGCGCCACGCGCTACTACCAGCAGGCCATTCGCCGGGCCGGGCCGCGAGCCCGCGACGCCCGGCAGGTAAGCATGGCCCTGCTTGGCCTGGGGCGCATTGCCGTGCGGCAACACGATTTTACCGAAGGCGAGAAATACTTCCGGCAGGCCCTAGCCCGGATGCAGCAGCAGGCCACGTCCATCAACGACCTCGGCGTGGCCCAGAACCACCTGGCCATGCTCTACGCCGACTGGCTGCGCTCGGGCGAGGCCCGGCCCGACTCGGTGCCGCGCCTCAGCTTGTATTACGCCCGGCAGGCCCTGGCCAGCTTCCGGCGCGTGCCGGCCAGCATCCGGCTGGCCGCCTGCCTCAGCGACCTGGGCGAGGTGCACGCCTTGCACCACCGCTACGACTCGGCCGAATACTACCACCGCGCCGCGTTGCGGCTGGCCGAGCAATTTGGCGAGCAGTTCGGCATTGTGCAAACGCAGCTGAGCCTGGCCGAGGTGCTGCTGGCCCGGCACCGCCCCGCCGAAGCCGTGGCCCAGTTGCGCCCGGCCCTGCGCGGCGCCCGCCAGCTCCGCGCCGCCGGCCTCGAAGCCCAGGCCCGCCAGCGCCTGGCCGCTGCCCTGGCCGCCACCGGGCAGGGCCTCGAAGCCTACGAGCAGGCCCGCGCCGGCCATGCCCTCCTCGACAGCACCCAGGCCGCCGAGCGCCGCCAGGACCTGTCGCGCCTGCGCGTGCAGTTCGATTCGGAGCGGCAGCAGAGCCGCGTGCGCGAGCTCACGGCCCGCACCCAATTGCAGCGTCGCTACCTGTGGTGGCTGGGCGGCCTGCTGCTGGCTGTGGCCGCCGGGCTGCTGGCCTCGGGCCTGCTGGCGTGGCGCCTACGCCGCAGCCGCGCCCAGCTGGCCCGCCAAAACGAGGCCCTCACCGCCACCCGCGCCGAGCAAGACCGCCTCTACGCCCTCATTGCCCACGACCTGCGCTCGCCCGTGGTGGCCTTCGCCGGCCTCTCCGACCTGCTCACCAGCTACGTCGAGCGCCAGGACACGGCCCGCCTGCTGCGCTTGGGCGGGCGCATGCGCCAGGCCGCCGAGGGCCTGCGCGCCCTGCTCGACAACCTGCTCAGCTGGGCGCTGGCCCAGCGCGGCGAACTCACGGCCCACCCCGAGCCGCTGCCCGCCGCCGCCCTGCTGGCCGAGGCCGCCGAGCTGTACCGGCCCGCTGCCGAGGCCGCCGGCGTGGCCCTGCACGTGGCCCCCGACGCCACCGGCCACCTGCTGGCCGACCGCAACATGACGCGCGCCGTGCTGCGCAACCTCATCAGCAACGCCCTGCGGGCCACCGACCCTGGCGGCAGCATCACCCTGGCCACGGCCACGGCCGAAGCCGGATTTGGCAGCCTGCTGGTGCGCGATACCGGCGAGGGCATGTCGGAAGCGCAGTTGCACCGCCTGCTGGGGCCTGCGCCTGTCAGCGTCGGGCGCTCGGGGGTGGCCGGGTTCGGGCTGCGGCTGAGCCAAACCTTCGCCCGCGTCCAGGGCGGCCGGCTGATGCTGCACAGCCGGCTCAGCGAGGGCACGACGGCCGTGCTCAGCTTGCCAGTGGCCCCGGCCCCGCCCGCAGAGCCGGTGGTAGTGGGCCGGGTCGCGGACGTTGCGGTGACCTGATGGGTCGGCAAGCTGGTGTTTCGGGGCAGTTGCGTATTTTCGGCGGTAGTTTGCGGGCGCGCACTTCCTGGCCGGTTTGGTTTCTTGCTGCGCCATCTGCCCCACTTCCCGCCCCATGGCCGACGCTTTACCCTTGCGCGTACTTATTGTAGAAGACGAGCCCCTGTATGCCGACCAGTTGGAGTTGCACCTGCACAAGCTGGGATATGAACCGGTGGGCCCTGCCACCAACGCCCGCACCGCTCTGGCCCTGTTCCGCGCCGAGCCTGTTGATTTAGTACTGCTCGACGTGCAGCTGCGCGGGGCAATGGACGGTATTGAACTGGCTGCTGAGCTGCGGGCGCTGCGGCCCGTGCCGCTGCTGTTTCTGACGTCGCTGGCCGACGAGGCCACCTTTGCTCGCGCCCGGCCGCTGGGTCCGGCCGCCTACCTCACCAAGCCCGTGGCAGCCGACGCCCTGCAGCGCGCCCTGGCGCTGGCCATCGACCACTTCGCGGCGCCGCCTGCCCCAGCCGAAGCTTCGCCCGAACCGCCGGCCGCCTCCCGGCGCGCGTCCGACGCGCTGTTTGTGAAGGAAAATGGCCTGCTCGAAAAAATCTGCCTGGGCGAAGTCCGCAGCGTAGAAGCGCACGACAAGCTCTGCCGCTTGGTGCTGCCCGACCGCACGGTGCAGGTTCGCATGGCTTTGCGCGAGCTGGTGCACCACCTGCCCGCCGACCGGTTCGTGCAAATTCAGCGCAGCTACTACGTTAACCTCGACCACATCCGGCGGCTCGACCCGGTGCGCAGCGTGCTGCAAGTGGGCGAGCAGCTGCTGCCCGTCAGCGAAACCTTTTACGCCGAGCTGCTGCGCCGTCTGCCCACGCTGGGGTGATTTTTAAATGGAAAGGCTATTGGCTAAAAAAAACGTTCCAGCGCCTTGTCCGAACGTCATGCTGAGCGCAGCCGAAGCATCTCTACCATAGTAGCAATTCAATCAAAAGGGATTACTTGCGCGGTAGAGATGCTTCGACTGCGCTCAGCATGACGGGCTGGAGACACATTTATAGAATCAAGAAGGCCGGCCCCGCTATTGGCAGAACCGGCCTTTTCAGTATTGGCTTCGACCTAAATATTACAGGTTGCCGCGCAGGGCCTGCTCGCGCTCGATGCTCTCAAACAGGGCCTTGAAGTTGCCTTTGCCGAAGCTCTTGGCGCCTTTGCGCTGGATGATTTCGTAGAACACGGTGGGCCGGTCTTCCACGGGTTTGGTGAAAATCTGGAGCAGGTAGCCCTCGTCGTCGCGGTCTACGAGCAAGTTCAGGGCTTTCAGCGACTCGATGTCCTCGTCGATGGCACCCACGCGCTCGGCCAGGTCTTCGTAGTAGGAGGCCGGCACGCTCAGGAACTCCACGCCGCGGCGGCGCAGCTCGGTCACGGTGCTGCGGATGTCTTTGGTGGCGATGGCGATGTGCTGCACGCCGGGCGAGTGGTAGAAGTCGAGGTACTCTTCAATCTGCGACTTTTTCTTGCCTTCGGCGGGCTCGTTGATGGGGAACTTAACGTAGCCGTTGCCGTTGCTCATCACCTTGCTCATCAGGGCCGAATACTCGGTCGAGATGTCTTCGTCGTCGAAGGTGAGCAGGAGCTTGAAGCCCATTACGTCCTCGTAGAACTTCACCCACTGGTTCATTTCGCCCCAGCCCACGTTGCCCACGCAGTGGTCGACGTGGATGAGGCCCACCGGCGCGCCCTGCGGCACGTTGCTGCTCTTGGCCACGAAGCCGGGCATGAACGGACCGCTGTAGTTGGTGCGCTCCACGAAGGTGTGGATGGTTTCGCCGTAAGTATAAATGCCCGAGAGGGTTACCGAGCCGTGCTCATCTTGCAGGGTGTAGGGCTCAAAGGCCGACTTAGCGCCGCGCTTGGTGGTTTCTTCCCAGGCCGAGCGGGCGTCATCCACCCACAGGGCCATCACCTTTACGCCGTCGCCGTGCTTGGCCACGTGCTGGGTGATTTCCGACTCGGGCAGGAGGGAGGTGGTGAGCACCAGCCGGATTTTGCCCTGCTGCAGCACGTAGCTGGCGCGGTCGCGCAGGCCGGTTTCGGGGCCGGCGTAGGCCACCAGCTCGTAGCCGAAGGCGGCTTGGTAGTAATAGGCCGACTGCTTGGCGTTGCCGACGTAGAACTCCACGTAGTCGGTGCCTTTCAAGGGCAGGAAGTCGACGGCTTGGGCGGCTTGCACGTCGGGCGAGGTCATGGTTTGCATGGGCGAAGGAGGAGATTTAGGGGTGGGTGGTTACGGGAGGTAAAAATACGGTTTTGATTGGTATCGCGCCTAAATCGTTTGGCGGCGGCATCTGCTTATGCGGCATGCCGCGTAGGTTTGCCAAAACCTTCCCATTTTTGCAGCCAATCATCTGCCTTAGTGCCCCCCATGAAGACCGAAGAACTGAACCGCGCCCTCGTGGCCCTGATTGAGAAGAAAGCCGAGCTGCACAAGCTCACCTATGACGACGCCCGCTACGACGACGTGGAAGAGGCCCTGCACGACCTCGAAGACGACTTCAACGATGAATACGGCGACTTCCTCGAAACCGCTCTCGACAAGGTGCACACCGACCTGAAATCGGACACCGACGTGCTGCTGCCCACCGCCTACCTGCCCACCAGCGCCACCGCCGCCCCCAGCCCCAAAGAAGGCGTCTGGATTGATTCCGAAAAATACCCCGGCAAGGAAGCCCGCCTCACGCTGGTGCCCAACCCCGTGCGCCTCGTGCTGACGGTGGGCAAAACCGTGCAGGAAGAGCTGTGGAAGGCGTAAGAGCACGCGCTGACTGAAAAGAACAAATCCAGAACGTCATGCTGAGCGCAGCCGAAGCATCTCGCGTGTTGGAGTAAATAATTACTACCGCACGCGAGATGCTTCGGCTGCGCTCAGCATGACGTTCTTTTTAAACTTATCCTCTTTCAACTGCCCATGCTGTACCGCATTGCCGAATCTGCCGACTGGCAGCAGGCCCAGCAAACCGGCTTTTTTGCCAGCGCTGACCTGACGGCTGAAGGTTTCATCCATTCCTCGGAGCAGCACCAGATTCTCGAAACGGCCCGCCGGTACTATGCCGGGCGGGCCGATTTGGTTTTGCTGGAATGGGATGAGGACGCGCTGGCCGCGGCCGGTGTGCGCGTGGAACGAGAGTGGGTGCCCAGCCGGCAGCAACATTTCGCCCACGTTTTTGGGGCTGTGCCGCTGGGGGCGGTGCGCCGGAGCTGGCCATTTGGAGCAAATGAGCGGGGTGATTTTCAGCTGCCGGCGGCGTTGTAAATTCGGGCTGAAAAAAAGCGGAGTGGCCGTGCAACCGATGCGCGCCGAGCTGCATCTTCCGCTCAGAACCCCACCGCTAAAACCGCTGGTTTTATGGACTTCTCTACTCTACGTCCGCTCTGCATACTGGCCCTGGCCGGGCTGGCCACCGCCTGCGCCCCCAGCTACCAATTGGGCCTGAAACCCGCTCAATCCACCAATCAGTTTGTGGAAGGCCGCGAGCAGGCCTTGGCCACCGCCGACAGTGTGGAAGTACGCCTGAGCTTTGTTTGCTACGAAGCCAACCGGGTGGTATTCGAGGCTGAGTACCGCAACCCCACGCGCCGCGCGCTGGTGGTGGACCCCGCCGCTTTCCAGTACGAAGCCAGCCGCCAGCCGGCGCCCGCCTTCGACCCCAAAGCCAAGCGCCCCAAACCGCTGCTGGGCGCCGAGGTGACGGCCGCCGTGGCGGCGGCCAGCCAGTCGGTGCCCCTGCCGCCGCTGCCCCCCAAAGCTGTTGACGCCTTCGACCCCGAGCCCGAAATCTCGGCCCTGCGCGACAAAGCTGAGAGCGAAGCCAACAAAGCCGCCCGCGTCGATTGGCTGGGCCTGGCCCTGACGGCCACCAGCCTGGTGTCGGACGTAGCCGCTATCGGCAAGCGCGAAACCGTGGCCCAGTACCAGAGCCGGTCGGCCATCCGCGACGTGGCCGTAACCTACAATATGGTGTCCGCCGCCAGCAAAGTAGAGCACGCCGTGGCCTCCGATGTGCTGCGGCAGCGCGCGGCCATGCTTCAGGACTATGCCTTGCGTAAGGTGACGCTGGAGCCCGGCCAACAGGTGCGCGGCTATCTCTACTTCCCCCGCTACGACGCGGCCGATGCGCTGACCGTGAAGGCCCCGGTAGGAGCCCGCGTGGTGCCGCTGGAATTCGCCCAGGTGCGGCGCCGGTGGTAGTCCTGCTTAAGTGTGTCAAGCTTTAAATGAAACGGCCTTCGTAGCAATGCGAGGGCCTTTTCATTGAAAGGTTAGCAGAGCGGGGTAGAGACGCAATGCATTGCGTCTCTACCCCGCTCTCATTACCGAAGGCTAAAAAGGAGTTGTGCTTGCGCATCTCGCGCTGGCAACGTTCCCGGGAACGTTGGCGCTATTATTTCCTTGGTTTTGTATGGTTTGGCGGCTTGGGGCATTCACATTTGCTCAGGGCCTTGGGCTAATTATGGCGGGGCTGGTCCATGTTTTCCACCAAACCATTTGCGATGAAAATATCTTTTACGCTTCGCTTTGCGCTACTGGCGCTGCTGCTTTTTCTGCTTGGAAAAAGCGCGCAAGCCCAAACCTATGACCTTGTGGTAGACCTGAACGGCTCAGGTGCCTACCGGAGCGTGCAGGCAGCTATCAACGCCGCGCCAACGGGCCGCACCGCGCCGTTCGTCATCTTCATCAAGAATGGCAAATACCGGGAGAAAATCACTGTGCCTAGCAACAAGCCGTTTTTGCAGTTCATCGGCGAGAGCGTGGCCAACACCATCCTGAGTTGGAACGACGCCAACACGCCGTCATTTCCCGGCAATTCGTCCAGCTTCATCATCAACGCCTCCGACATCAGCGCGCTGAACATCACCTTCGAAAACACCTACGGCGACGCGCCGCAGGGCCTAGCCATGTACATCACCGGCGACCGGGTGGCGTTCAAAAACTGCCGTTTCCTGGGCGGGCAGGACACCATGCAGCTCAACTCGCAGGCCGGCAACCGCAGCTATTTCAAGGAATGCTACATCGACGGCGTGGTGGATTTCATCTTCGGGGCCGGCCGGGGGCTGTTTGAGAACTGCATCATTTACCCCCGCACCCGGCGCGACGGCGGCAACGGCGGCTACATCACGGCGGCCAACACCCAGCCCGGGCAGCCCTACGGCTTCGTGTTCCGCAACTGCATCATTCCTGAAAACCGGGGTACCACCACCTATACCCTGGGCCGACCCTGGCAAAACGACCTGGGCTCGACGGCCACCGACCGCTCGGCCACCAAAGTGGTGTGGCTGAATACCACCATGGGCAACTCCATCAAGCCCGTGGGCTGGCAGGTGTGGGACGCTGGCACCGTGACCAGCGTCATACAGTACGCCGAGTACAAGAGCCGCGACTTCAGCGGCAACTTGGTCAACATCAGCCAGCGCGTGCCCTGGTCCATCCAACTCGCCGATGCCGACACCGTGAACTACACCCGCGCCGCCGTGCTCGGTAACTGGAACCCCTGCGTGGTGCTGCCCAACTTCTGCGGCCACCAGGACCCAGCCATTGCAGTGTCGAATTTCTGGGCCGTGAAAGGTTCGGCCACGGCGCCCTCCAACCTGACCTGGAACAGCAGTTGGCTCATTGCCGGGGTGCAGTACCAGCTGTTCCGCAGCAGCTCGCGCCGCGGCACCTACACCCAGCTCTACAGCACCACGTCGGCGGTAGCCAGCAACATCAACTTTGGCACCACAGACCCCATTCCGGCGCCGGGCACCTCGTACTATTACTACGTGCGGGCCTCGAAAGCCGGGTCGGCCACGCACATTACTGATACGCTGGAAATTTCGAGCACGCCCACCATTTTCACGTCGGGCACCATGCAGGCCTTTTTGCAGGGCGGCGCCACGCCCTCGGCCATCCAAAACCTGCAGGTGCGCGCCGAAAACCTGACCGGTGCCTTGATGGTGACGCCCCCGGCTGGCTACGAAGTTTCGGCCAACGGCGGCAGCACCTGGTCGGGCAGCGGCGCGCCGCTCACCCTGCCCCAAAGCAGCACCGGCAGCGTGGCCAGCACCACGCTCAGCGTGCGCCTCAATGCCGGGCCCGTGGGCCCCTATGCCAGCAACCTGACGCTGACCAGCGCCGGCGCTGCCACCGTCAACATTCCCCTGACCGGCCAGAAGCAGGCCGCGGCCCTGCCGCAGTCGGTGGTGTTGCAGTGGTGGCCCATGGCCCGCAGCAACCAGGACAGCGCCTCCGTGCGCCCGGCCGCGCTGCAAGCCAGCACGCCCACGCTGCGCAAGCTGGTGGTGTCGAATGGCTCTGCCACGGCCACCATTCCGCCGTATTCGCGCACCTACGGCCAGGCCTTCGCGCCGGTGGCCGACGGCGGCTGGACCACGGGCCTGGGCGGCCCCGGCGGCAATCTGAGCCGGACGCACTACGAGCAGTTCACCGTGGCCCCGAGCGGCAGCGCGGCTGTACGGCTCGATTCGCTGGTGTTCAACGCCTACGTCACGGGCTCGGTGAGTAACACCAAGCTGGCCGTGGTGTGGTCGCGTAGCGGCTTCGCCACCGATTCGGCCGATGTGACCGGCGGCATAGGCCCCGGCGGCCTCCTGCTCAGCTCGGCCAACGGCGGGTTCACGACGCCCATCCTCACCACCAACGTCAGCAGCACTTACCGGCTGGCTTTTGCTGGCGCCACGGGCCTCACAATGGCAGCCGGGCAGCGCCTCACGTTCCGGGTGTATTTCAGCTGCGGCTCCAGCACCGTTACCACCCGTTTCGCCACGCTGAAAAACGTGCAGGTGAAGGGCGAGGCCAACGTGGTGAGCAGCACGCGCCGCGCCGCTGCCCAGCAGCTACAACTCTACCCCAACCCCGCCACGGCCGAGTGCCTGGTGCTGCACCCGGTCGCTGCCCGCGAAGCACGCATTGCAGTTTATTCGTTGCTGGGGCAGCAAGTGGTGCAAGTGGCCTGCGGAAATGGCACCCAGCAAACGGCGGTGAGTCTTGGTGCGCTTGCGCCAGGCTATTACGTGGTGCGTTACACCAGCGGTGCCGAGCAGTTTGCAGTGCCGCTGCACAAGAAATAGCTGAGTTAATTGAAAAAGAAAGGGAGCCAAAACCATGCGTTTGGCTCCCTTTCTTTTTTGTGCTGCAAGCAAATCCCACAACGTCATGCCGAGCGCAGCCGAGGCATGACGTTCGGCTTGCGCCACCAATCCACTAATTCGCCACTTAGCCCAACTCGGCCAGTTCCAGCCAGCGCATTTCCTTTTCCTCTAGTTCACCATTCAGGGCCGAGAGGCGGGCGCCCCAGGCGGCGAAGTCCTGCGGGGTGCCGGCGCCGCCGTTCAGTTTGGCGGTAATGTCCTGCTTCTCGGCTTCTAAAGTCGCCATGGCTTTTTCGAGCTGCTCGTACTCCTTTTTCTCGGCGAAGGTGGCGCGGCGCTTGGCGGGCGAGGGGGCCACGGCCGTACTCACCGGGGCGGGCGTGATGGCCGCTTTGGCAGCGGCGCGGGCGGCCTTGGCGGCTTTTTCTGCTTCGAGGAGGGCGGCTTCGGCTTCGCGCTCTTGCAGGTATTCGCGGTAGTCGGTGTAGTTGCCGGGGAAGTTGAGGACGGCGCCGCCGGGCTCCAGCACGAAGAGGTGCTCGGCGAGGTTGTCGAGGAAGTACCGGTCGTGGCTCACGATGAGCAGGCAGCCCTGGAAGTGCAGCAGGAAGTCTTCCAGAATGTTGAGCGTGCCCAGGTCGAGGTCGTTGGTGGGCTCGTCAAGAATGAGGAAGTTGGGGTTCTTGATGAGTACGCGCAGCAGCTGCAGGCGGCGCTTCTCGCCCCCGCTCAGCTTGCTCACCAGCGTGTATTGCTGGGCCGGTGGAAACAGGAATAGGTTCAGGAACTGGCTGGCCGTGAGCACGTCGCCGTTGGCCAGTTCCACCACTTCGGCCACTTCCTTCACTATGTCGATGACGCGCTGCGAGGGGTCGAATTCCAGCTCGGTCTGTGTGTAGTAGCCAAACACGGTGGTTTGGCCCACGTCGATGGTGCCGGAGTCGGGCTGCAGCTTGCCGGTGAGCATGTTGAGCAGCGTGGACTTGCCCGCGCCATTCGGGCCCACCAGGCCGATGCGGTCCTTCTTCTTGAACACGTAGCTGAAATCGTCGAGTACCACGTTGTCGCCGAAGCGCTTGTTGAGGTGGCTGGCTTCAATGATTTTGCCGCCCTGGCGGGTGGTTTTCACGCTCAGCTCCACCTGCTGCTTGCTGAGGTTGGTGCTGGCCTTTTCCTTGGTCACGTAGAAGGCGTCGATGCGGGCTTTTTGCTTGGTGCCGCGGGCCTGGGGCATGCGGCGCATCCATTCCAGCTCCTTTTTGAAGAGCTGGCGGGCCTTCTCCACTTCCACGGCTTCGCGCATCTCGCGGTTGGCTTTCTTCTCCACGAAGTAGGCGTAGTTGCCCTGGTAGCGGTATACCTGGCCCTTGTCGAGCTCCACGATTTCGTTGGCCACCTTGTCGAGGAAGTACCGGTCGTGGGTCACCATCAGCAAGGTGAGGGTGGGGGAGGAGAGGCGGTTTTCGAGCCACTCGATGGTGGCCAGGTCCAAGTGGTTGGTGGGCTCGTCGAGCAGCAGCACGTCGGGCTCTTCGATGAGCACGCGGGCCAGGGCCACGCGCTTGCGCTGCCCGCCCGAGAGCATGCTCACCTGGCGCGTGAGCAGCTCGCCGAGGATGCCGAGGCGGCCGAGAATCTGCTGCACCTGGGCTTCGTAGTCCCAGGCGTTGAGGGCGTCCATGCGTTCGAGCACGCGCTGCAAGTCGGCGGGGTCGTGGTTGGGGTCGTTGACGACGTGCTCGTACTCCTGGATGGCCTTGAGCGTGTCGTTTTGGCTGGCGAAGATGGTTTGCTCCACGCTCAAGCTTTCGTCGAACACGGGGTTCTGGCCCAGGTAGGTGACGCGGATGCCCTTGCGCACGCTCACCTCGCCGGTGTCGGGGGCTTCGAGGCCGGCCAGCACCTTCATGAGGGTGGTTTTGCCGGTACCGTTGATGCCCACAAAGGCCACGCGCTGGCCCTGATTGAGGCCGAAGTTGAGGTCTTTAAATAGCCAGCGGTCGGCGTAATTCTTCGAGATGTTCTCGGCGGATAACAGGTTCATAGGCCGCAAAGGTACGGCCGGGGCGGGCGGGGTTGGGTGGTTGGAGCCAGCTTGAAGGGCAGCTTATGCTTGGCGCAGTAGTTTTGGATTCTTCATTACCTTCTTTATAATGAGAACCAATCAACAGCGTAAGTATGATATCCTTGCATCGAACGCTTTATTCCTACAATCAGCTTTTAGCGTTATAGGCAATATAATGATGGGCGCCTTTATCACCAAGGATGGCTCCTGGGGTTACCCACCCTTCACAAAAGCACAATTCATGTTCTTTTATCCATTGAGCATATTGCTTGTGCTTGGACACGCATATTGTGTTAGAAGAGGGTACTTATGGGCCAAGCTGTTAAAACTCGGCTCATCTCTAATTTGGGCTTTTCGTATTGCTTCCAACATTAAGGCAATGTCCATTTTAAATATTCATGGGTTTTGGGAAGGCGTCACAGCTATTTCTCAATTTGCTTTGGCAATTACTGCTGATATTCTTATAATTATTAGTTTGAAAATTCAGATTGAAGCCGCGAAACGAGTCGTGGAATAAAGTTAAGATTATAGCCTTAGGTTAATAATTTCTTTGCTGAACCAGTATCCTAGCCCCACCCGCGGCCCCCGACACACCCCGTCGCGGCGGAGACGCAGGGGCAGATGCAAATAGCCAGCAGCCTACGCAGGAGTTAGAAAGAATCAAAAGCTGCAGAAGGTACGCCTGGGGCGGAAATAGATTGATTCTGTATGTAGCACGAAATTTCAAAGTAGTTGGCTTTACGGTTCTAGCTTATTATTCAGGAGTACTCATGAAAAAATACTTGCTCCATGAGAAAGTGTTGGAAGCAGATACTACTGGAGTCAATAGCCTGATTTCCGCAGGTGCAGACTTAAACGAATTGGATGAGCTTGGCCATTCCCCTTTGCATTGGGCTGTTTTTGGCGGTTACTATGACATTGTTGAATGTCTTCTAAAAGCGGGAGCTAACCCCAATGTATTTTCCAGAGACGGTGTCACGCCTAAATGGAGAGCACAAGATTTTGGATTGACAGAAATCGAAGTGTTGCTTACTCAACATGGCGGGAGAGTGCTCACCGATAACCGTTTTGATAGGGGAGCATTTTCAGCTTTTAATGACTTCTTAGGCCAGCCATTACCGGAGGATGAACTGTAGAAACCTGGCTTCTCACCGCCCCTGCCGGGGCGCGCGACATGCCTCAGCAGAGGTGAAGATGCATTGTCAGCTTAGGCTGCTTGGTCTTTTGCCCTTTAGGTCTACAGGTAAGTGCAGGTTGCGCGCGTTGGTGAGCGGAAGATTTCTTTGCAGCTCACTGCCAAACCTCTCCGCCTCCATGCGTACCCACCTCCTGAAAATAGCCGTTGGGCTGGCCCTGCTGTGGCTCACGGCCTTTGCCACGCCGCCGGCCAAAATCACGGTGTATTTGATTGGCGACTCGACCATGTCGATAAAAGAGCCCCGCTACTACCCCGAAACGGGCTGGGGCATGCCTTTCGTGTACTTTTTCGACGAAAGCGTGACCGTGGACAACCGCGCCCAGAACGGCCGCAGCACCAAGAGTTTCCTGACCGAAAACCGCTGGCAGCCGGTGACGACCGCGCTCAAGGAGGGAGACTACGTGTTCATTCAGTTCGGGCACAACGACGAGGTGCCCACCAAGAAAACCTACACCACCGAGGCCGAATTCAAAGCCAACCTGCTTCGCTACGTGGCCGAAACCCGTGCCCATAAGGCCATGCCGGTGCTAATCACACCGGTGGCCCGGCGCAAGTTCGACGCGGCCGGCCAGGTGGAGGGCACCCACAACGTATACTCCGAAATTGTGCGCGCCACGGCCCGCGAGCAGCAGGTGCCGCTCATCGACCTCGACCGCGAAAGCCAGGCCCTGCTCCAGCAATACGGCGTGGAAAACTCCAAGCTGCTGTTCAACCAGCTGCAACCCGGCGAGCACCCCAACTACCCCGCCGGCAAGGGAGACAACACCCACTTCAACGAGCTGGGCGCCCGCAAGATGGCCCAGCTGGTACTGGCCGACATCCGTGCCCTCAAGTTGGAACTGGCCAGCCGCATCGTGCAGCGCGCCGCCGCCAAAACCGTGGACCCGCAGGCGCGGTAGAGTCGCTGCTAGCGGGCGGTAGAAACAAACCTGTGAGGGCATTCAGGGCATTATACTGAGTGCCGGCTCCCGTCAGGGTTGTATCTTCGGACAGCTTCATTCCATTCGCGGGCTTTTTATGCATTCCGAACCCTTCGACGACTTTTCAGCGCCAGCCCCCGCGCCGGTAACTGCCCCCGCTACTGCCGAAGCACCTCCGCGCCGCCACCCCCGCCTCAACGAGGCGGCCGTGGCCACCGCCACCAGGCTGCTGCCCCTGCTGCGGCTGCTCGATACCCTGCAGCCACTCGTGACCAACGACTCGGTGTTTCACACCAAGCGCGTAAAAATTCAGGAAGAGATGACACGGGCCTACGGCGAGCTGCTGGCCGAAAAGCCGCGCCACAAAGCCTTGCTGCACGCCTTCAAAACCCTGGGCGACCTGGTGCGCGAAGAAGCTCACGACCTCAGCAAAGACGAGTTGAAGCAGGCCGCCCGAGAGGTGGTGCTGGCCACGCTGAAGAACGCGCCGGGCCTCATCAGTGCGGCGCACAATGCACGGCTGCTGACGTGAGGCGCCTGCTTACCCCTCGGCCCGCAGCACTTCCAGCGGGGAGCGGCGCAGCACCTCGCGGCTGTTGAACAGGCCGATGGCGGCCGTGAGCGCCGTGACCAGCGCGGCCAGCCCCAGCAGGGGGAGCACCGCCGCCGCAAAGCCCACCTCGAACACCCACACCGCCAGGGTCCAGGCCGCCAGCACTGCCAGCCCGATGCCGGCCAGCGCCGCCAGCAGCCCCAGCAGGCCGTATTCCACCAGCGTGATGCGCAGAATCTGGGCGCGACTGGCGCCCAGCGTGCGCAGCAGCACGCTCTCGCGCACGCGCTGGTAGCGGCTGATGACCACCGCGCTGCTCAACACCAGCAGCCCGGTGAGGATGCTGAAGCCCGCCATGAAGCGAATGACGAAGGAGATTTTGCCCACAATGTCGTTTAGGGTGGTCAGAATCAGACCCAGGTCGATGGCCGACACGTTGGGGAATTGCTGCACCAGCTTCTGCTGCACCGTGGCCAGGGCGGCGGTGCTGGGCGTGCGCGTGAGCACCACCTGAAACTGCGGGGCCTGTTCCAGCACCCCGGCCGGGAAAACGACGAGGAAGCTGGGCTGCACCCGGCTGCGGTCAATCTCGCGCGTGCCGCCGATAATGGTGCGCATGGGCGAGCCCTGCACGTTGAAATCCAGCGTGTCGCCCAGGCCGAGCTTGGCGCGCTCCAGGTAGCCTTTCTCGACGGAAATGCGTGGCAGGCCGTCGGGGCCCAGCGTGGGCAGGGTGCCAGCCGTGAGCTTTTCGGAAGAGTTTAGCGAGTCGCGGTACGTTACGCGGTACTCGCGGGTGAGGGCCCAGGCCGGGATACCGCGCGCCGTATCCTTCTTAATAACCGAAACCGACGTGCCGTTGATGGCCGTCAGGCGCATGGTCACGATGGGCACGCGCTGCAGCACCGGCAGCTTTTGCGACTTCAGCAGGGCCTCTACGCCGGCGCGCTGCTCGGGCTGAATGTCGAATAGCACCAAGTTGGCCGTCGACTTCTGGCCCGCCACCTGCACGCGGCCCAGCAGCAGCGCCTGGGTGAGGAAAAGCGTGGCCAGCAGGAAGGTGCCAAGGCCGATGGACGTGACCAGCGTAAGCGTCTGGTTTTGGGGGCGGAAAAGGTTGGCTAGGCCCTGCCGCCACACGTAGCCCCAGCCGCCGGGGAAGAAGCGCCGCACCGCCGCCATCAACAGGCGGCCCAGGCCGGCCAGTGCCGCAAAGGCCGCCAGCAGCCCTGCCCCGAAGCCCAGCGTGAGCTTCCAGTCGCGGGTTTGGCCGTAAGCAAAGGCCAGAATGAACAAGCCAATAACGCTGATGACCAACCCCCGCAGTGGGTCGGGCGTGGAGGTGTCGTCCTCGAAGGCCGTGCGCAATACCCGCAGCGGCGATACCCGGCGGATGCTCAGCAGCGGCAGCAGCGCAAACAGCACCGCCATCAGCAGGCCCGTAATGAGGCCCGTGAGTACGGCCGGCCACGACACGCTCACGGTGATGGCCACCGGTAGAAAGTCGCCCAGCACCCGGGGCAGCAGCGTTTGCACGGCTGCCCCTAGCGCCGCGCCCAGCATTGCGCCCACCAGCCCCAGGCCGGCGGTTTGAATCAAATAAATGAGCAGCGCTTGCCGGCCGCTGGCGCCCAGGCAGCGCAGCACGGCCACGGCGGCCAGCTTTTCGCGCACGTACAGGTTCACGGCGCTGGCCACGCCCACGCAGCCCAGCAGCAGTGCCACGAAGGCCACCAGGCTCAGGTAGCGGGTGAGGTCGGCGAAGGCGCGGCCGGTGTTTTTCTGCCGCTCGGCCACTGTATCAGTGTCTACATCGGCCGCGTCGAGGCGGGCTTGCAGGGGCTTGAGCACGGCCGCCACATCAGTGCCCGGCGCAAACTGGTAGGCGCGGGTGTAGCGCACCCGGCTGCCGCGCTGCACCAGGCCGGTGCCGGCCACCAGCGCTTCAGGGATGAACACCGTGGGCGCCACCGCCGTGCTAATGCCCGACTGCCCCGGCGTCTTAAGCACCCGCCCCACGATGGGCAGCGTGAGCTGGCCCACCTGCACCGAGTCGCCCACCTTCGCGCCAAACTGCACCAGCAGCGCGTCATCGACCAGCGCCCCAGCTTGATTTCCGGACCGCGCAAACTGCCCGGCCGCTGCTTGTGGCTGCGTTTCCCAATCGCCATAAAAGAATCCGCCCGAGCGGGCCCGCACCTGCGCCAGCCGCGTGCCCCGCCCCGGCCGGAACTGCACCAGCGAGGCAAATGAAACTTCCCGCACCTGAGCCGTGCCCAACGCGCCGAGGGTCGGTTCCAGCTTGGCTGGGAAGGGCTGGTTGGCGCTCAGCACCAAGTCGGCGCCCAGCAACTCCCGGGCCTGCTCGTTGATGCTGCGAGCCAGGTTGTCGCCAAAGGAATTGATGCCCACCAGGGCCGCAATGCCCAGCACAATGCTGGCCATAAACAGCAGCAGCCGCGCCCGGCTGCGGCGGCTGTCGCGCCAGGCCATGCGGAAAAGCCAGGAGGTATTCGTCATTTGGGAATAGTGTTCCAGATGATTGAGAACGGTCATGCTGAGCTTGTCGGAGCCTTTCTACCGCTTCGTTGCAGTTGTAAGGTCAACGAAGCGGTAGAGAGGCTCCGACAAGCTCAGCATGACGGTCAGATGACTATTTGATTATTTGATGATATATCCTCCACCACCTTGCCGCCGCGCAGCCGCAGCGTCCGCTGCGTCTTGGCGGCCAGCTCCAGGTCGTGCGTCACCAGCACCAGCGTGGTGCCGGCTTCGCGGTTGAGGTCAAACAACAGGTTTACCACCCGTTCGCTGGTGTCGGGGTCGAGGTTGCCGGTGGGCTCGTCGGCGAAGAGCAGGGCGGGGCGGTTGGCGAAGGCGCGGGCCAGGCTCACGCGCTGTTGCTCGCCGCCCGATAACTGGGCCGGGTAGTGGCCCGCGCGCCCGGCCAGGCCCACGCGGTCGAGCAGCTCCAGGGCCGTTTGGGCGGCGCCGCGCTGGCCGCGCAGCTCGAGCGGCACCAGCACGTTTTCGAGGGCCGTGAGGGTGGGCAGCAGCTGGAAATTCTGGAAGATGAAGCCCACGTGCTCGTTGCGCACGGCGGCGCGCTGGTCTTCACTCAGGTTGTCGAGCTGAATGCCGTTGAGCCACACGCTGCCCGAGGTGGCGCGGTCGAGGCCGGCGCAGAGGCCCAGCAGCGTGGTTTTGCCCGAGCCCGAGGGGCCCACAATGGCGAAGGTATCGCCGGCCTGCAGGTCGAAGCTGACGGCGTGCAGCACCGTGAGCGGCTGTCCGCCGCTGGGGTAGGTTTTAGTGAGATTGTCGACGCGGAGGATGGACATGCGGTTGTTCGGGCAGGAGGGAAGGGGGGAAGAAGGGTAGGAAGGGAAGAGAACGTCATGCCGAGCGAAGCCGAGGCACCTCGCTTGCGTAATGCAACTCTATCGATTGGTTTACTTTGGCACGCGAGATGCCTCGGCTGCGCTCGGCATCACGACCTGAGTGCGCCAATGCGACCCTCACAACCAGCCTGCCTGCCGTGCGTTACCAAAGACGCGAAAACCTTCCCGATGTTTTCCGGCTTTCCGCTTTCGTGCCCAAAACTTCTTCCATGCGCCTCGTTCGCCTCTCACTTGCCAGCCTGCTGGCCCTGGCATTCACTGCCTGCAACTCTAACTCTGCTTCCGAAACGGCAAAGGCCCCAACCGCCACTTCAGCAGCCCCTGCACCCGGCGCCAAACCTAGTGCCGCCACCGGCAAGAAGCGGCTGCTCTTCTTCGGCAACAGCCTCACCGCCGGCTACGGTGTGGAGCCCGACGAAGCCTTCCCGGCTTTGATTGGCGACAAAATCGACTCGCTCAAACTCAACTACGAAGTAATAAACGCCGGCCTGAGCGGCGAAACCACCGCCGGCGGCCGCAGCCGCGTGGGCTGGATTCTGCGCCAGCCCGTCGACGTGTTTGTGCTGGAGCTGGGTGGCAACGACGGCCTGCGCGGCCTGCCCCTCACCGCCACCCGCGAAAACCTGCAGGGCATTATCGACACGGTGCGCCGCCGCAGCCCCGGCGCCCAAATAGTGCTGGCCGGCATGCAGATTCCCCCAAACATGGGCCAGACCTACGCCAACGACTTCAAAGCCATCTACCAGGAAATCGCCGCCAAAAACAAGCTCGTCCTCATTCCCTTCCTGCTCGAAGGCGTGGGCGGCGACCGTAACCTGAACCAGGCCGACGGCATTCATCCCACGCCGGCCGGCCACCGCATCGTGGCCCGCACGGTGTGGTCGGTGCTGCAGCCGGTGCTGCAGAGGTAAGGTGAGAAAGTGGGAGAGGGGGTGTTTGGTGTCTAATAAGGAGCAAGTTGTGCCGTGCGAGTAGCACACTCCCCCTCTCCACACTTTCCCACCTTCCCCTTATATCACTCGCACGCCGTCCAGGTTCACTTCGTCGCGCAGCAGCTCGAGGTGGCGGTAGGTGCGGGGGCGGCCGGCGTCGGTGCTGAGTTCGGGGAGGGTTTCGCGGGCCGCGTCGAGGGTCAGTTGGGTGAGCTTGCGCTCGCCGAGGTAAATGGCCACGGGGCGACCCAGGCGGGCGTCGTGGGCCGCCAAGGCGTGGTCGATTTCGGCCAAAATGGTGCTCATGACAAAAAAATTGAGCGTGATGGGAGCGGAAATATAGCAAGCTTTTCAAATAAGTATTAAAATTCCGCGACGAAGCTGCCGCTAACGCGCATGCCCCACTGCCCGGGCCAGCCCATGCCGCGGACTACCTTTGCGCCATGACTACTGTTGCTCCCGCGTCTGCTGCTTCGGCGGCGCTGGCCACCCGGCCCATTGGTATGTTCGATTCCGGCATTGGCGGCCTCACGGTGGCACGGGCGGTGGCCCGGCGCCTGCCCCACGAGCGCATCGTGTACTTCGGCGACACGGCCCACCTGCCCTACGGCGACAAAAGCGCTGCCGCTATTCAGGCGTATTCGGTGAAAATCTGCGATTTGCTGCTGCGTCAAAACTGCAAGCTCATTGTCATTGCCTGCAACTCGGCCTCGGCCGCCGCCTATGAGCTGGTGCGCGAGTACGTGGGCAGCAAGGCCAAAGTGCTGAGCGTGATTGACCCCATTGTGGCGCACCTGGGCCGCGCCTACGCCGGCCGCCGGGTAGGCCTTATTGGCACGAAGCAGACGGTGAATTCCAACGTGTACAAGAAAAAGGTCGACGACCTTGACGCGGGCGTGGACCTGCATTCGCTGGCTACCCCGCTGCTGGTGCCCATGATTGAGGAGGGCTTTTTCAAGAACTCCATCTCCAACGACATCATTGGCACCTACCTCGGCCACGCCGCTCTGGCCGACATCGACGCCCTGGTGCTGGCCTGCACGCACTACCCCCTCATCAAAGAGCAGATTGCGGCATACTATGCCGGCCGCGTCGATGTGCTGGACGCTTCCGACGTGGTGGCCGCCGAAGCGGAAAAGTATCTGGCAGCCCAGGGACTGCTGGCGCCCGCGACGGCCACGCCCCCGGCGCACCACTTCTACGTATCCGATTTCACCCGCTCGTTTGAAGAAAGCACGCGCATCTTCTTTGAGCAGGAAGTGCACCTGGAGCATTACCCATTGTGGGAGTAGAAGCGGGCAACCATTGGCCCCGTTGCGAGGTCATTATTACGTAACTCACCAGTTGCCGCTGCGGCTTACCTTTGCCGCTAACAACTGGGTTATTCATCACTTCTTCATTTTTTATTTCTGTTCACTTTTACTCCTTCTGTATGAAGCAATTCTTCGCTGCCAGGCTGCTCAAGTGCCTGATGTTTTTGGCGTGCCTGTGGCCCCTGGTGGGCTCGGCCGCGCCGTTCACCCCCGGTAATATCGTGGTGGTGCGCGTGGGCGACGGCACCACGGTAACCGCTTCGGGGGCTGCCGCCGCTACTTTTCTGTTGGAGTATACGCCGGCCGGGGTACTGGTGCAAACCATCGCCCTGCCCACGGCGGCCGCTGGCACCAACAGCATCCTGACCAACACGGCTTCGTCGAGCTCCGACGCGCTGATGACCCGCTCGGCCAACGGCGCCTACCTCGTGCTCACCGGCTACGACGCGGCCGTGGGCACCACGGGCCTCACCAACACGGCTTCGACGGCCAACAACCGCGTTATCGCCCGCATTGCGCCCGATGGCACGTTCGATACCAGCACCCGCATCAGCGACGCGTTCAGCGGCACTTCGTCGAGCACCGCCAACATCCGGTCGGCTGCCACCCAGGACGGCACTTCTTTCTATGCTGTGGGTTCCAACACCGGCGTGCGCTTGGTGCCGTTTGGCAACAGCGCCACGGCCGCTACCACGGCCATTTCTACCAGCGCGCCTACCAACATCCGCGGGGTGAACATCTTCGGCGGCAACCTGTACGTGAGTGCCGCTTCCGGTGCCTTCCAGGGCATTGCGCAGGTAGGCACGGGCCTGCCCACCACCAGCGGCCAAACCATTACGGCCCTGCCGGGCTTCCCCACGGCCACGGGCCCCAGCCCCTACGGTTTCTACGCGGCCGACCTGAGCACCACGGTGCCCGGCATCGACGTAATTTACATAGCCGATGACCGCACCGCCACCGACGGCGGCATCCAGAAGTGGAGCCTGGTGGGCGGCACCTGGGCGTTCAACGGCTCTATGGCGGCTTCGCCCGCGGTGGCCATCCGCGGCCTCGACGGCAACACCACCAGCACCGGCGTTTCGCTGGTAGCCAGCGGCAACGGCGGCATCTACTTCGTGACCGATAACACCGGCTACAACGTGGCGCCCCCCACCACTCCCCTTACCGCCGTTGTGCCCGCCCCGGGCTCTAATGCCGTGTTCCGCGGTGTGGCTTTCGCGCCCGTGGCCGCTACTGCCGCGCCCACCATCACGAGCTTCACGCCCACCAGCGGCGCTACCGGCGCCACCGTTACCATCACCGGTACCAACCTGACCGGCGCCACCGCTGTGACCCTGAATGGCGTAGCCATCACGGGCTTCACCGTGGTGAATGGCACCACCATCACCTTCACCGTGCCCACCGGCGCTACTTCCGGCACCATTGCCGTGACCACGCCCGGCGGCACCGCGACTAGCACCGGCACCTTCACGGTATCGGCTCCCGTGGCCGCGCCCACCATCACCAGCCTGAGCCCGGCTACGGCCACGGCCGGCGGCGCCGCCTTCACCCTCACCGTGACCGGTACCGGCTTCGTGTCGGGCTCGGTGGTGAACTTCGGCAGCACGGCCCTGACCACCACGTTCGTTTCGGCTACTTCGCTCACGGCCGCCGTGCCGGCCAGCGCCATTGCCACGGCGGGTACTTATAACGTGACGGTGGTGAACCCGGCCGCCAGCGGTGGCACTTCGGCAGCCAGCACCTTCACGGTGACCGCGGCCGTAGCTGCACCTACCATCACGAGCTTCACGCCCACCAGCGGCGCGGCCGGTGCTACCGTCACGATTACGGGCACCAACTTCACCGGCGCTACGGCTGTCACGCTGAACGGCGTGGCCATCACGGGCTTCACGGTAGTGAATGCTACCACCATCACCTTCACCGTGCCGGCTACCGGCGCTACCAGTGGCACCATCGCCGTGACTACTCCCGGCGGTACGGCCACCAGCACCGGCACCTTCACGGTGACGCCCGCTGCCGTTACGCCCACCATTACGCAGCTCTCGCCTGGTGTGCAGGTAGTGGGCGGCGCTCCCCTCACCGTGACGGTTACGGGCACGGGCTTCACGCCCACCTCGACCGTGAACTTCAACGGCGTGTCGTACGCCCAAACCACCAGCACGGCCACCACCATTGAAGCTGTGATTCCGACCAGCGCCTTCACCACGGCTGGTTCTTTCCCCGTAACGGTGACGAACTCGGCGGGTACTTCCAACGCCTTCACCCTCACGGTGAACAACCCGAGCACGGCCGGTGCCTTCGAAGATTTCGAGAGCGGTACCAAAACGGGCTACGCCGCCGGCACCGTGACGCTGACCAGCGGCACCTGGACCTTCTCGGATGCCCTGATTGGCAACGCCTTCAACGACCGCGCCAACGGCCTGAAGTCGGCGCGCATCCGCGTGGGCTTCATCCGCATGGACTTCGACAAGCCTAACGGCGCTGGTACGGTTATCGTGAACGCCGGCACCTTCGGCACCGACACGGGCGCCACCTTCATCCTGGAGAAATCGACCGACGGCGGCACCACCTTCACCACCGTACCCGGTGCCCCGGCCACGCTCACCAATACCATCACGCCCTACACCTTCACGGTGAACCAGGCCGGCAACGTGCGCTTCCGCATCACCAGCACGGCTACCGCTACCACTCAGCGCATCAACATCGACGACATCTCGATTTCGAACTACACGGCGCCCGCCGCTCCCACCATCACGAGCTTCACGCCTACCACGGGCGGCCCCGCCACGACCGTGACGGTGACCGGTACCAATTTCACCGGTGCCACTGCAGTGACCATCGGTGGCTTCACCGTGACCAACTTCACGGTGGTGAACGCCACGACCATCACCTTCGTGGTGCCCGGTGGCACCGGCAGCGTGAACGGCCGCATCTCGGTGACGACGCCGGGCGGCACGGTTACGAGCACGGGCACGTTCAACCTGGTATCGGCGGTGGCAGCTAGCCAGGCCATGCCCGGCCTCACGGCCTTCCCGAACCCCGCCACCGACCGCGTGACCCTGACCCTGCCCGCTACGGGCGCTGCCACGGTAGCCCTGCGCGACCTGGCTGGCCGCCTTGTGCTGGCACCCACTACGCTGGGTGCCGATAAGCAAGTACTGCTGCCGGCTGGCCTGGCCGCCGGGGTGTACGTGCTCGAAGTGCGCCAGGGCGAGGTCTTTGCCGTGCGCCGCATCGTGAAAAACTAATTGCTGCTTTTGGGCGCTGCCCGAAGCAAGCTGTGAAAAAGCCCCCGCATTTGCGGGGGCTTTTTTTGTTGGGAAGAGCGCAGCTGTTTTTTGAAAATGAAGGCAGGATGTGGCAACGTTATCGGGAACGATTGCGCAAGTAAATGCGGCCAATACCTTGGCCAAGGCATAAACCTGTCGGATTTTTAGCGTCCCTTTTTACCCCCAACCCGCCCCGCCATGACGACCGTCGCCTCCGAATCAACTGTGCCTCATGCCTTCGTGACCGACGGCCAGGCCGAGTGGGAAACCACTGGCCACGGTGTGCGGCGCAAGGTACTGGCCCACGGCCCCGACCTGATGCTCACGCGCGTGGCCTTCGAAACCGGTGGCGTGGGCGCCCGGCACAACCACCCACATGCCCAGCTGAGCTACGTGGAAAGCGGCGCCTTTGCCTACACCATCGGTGAGGAAACGCAGACGCTGCGCACGGGCGACAGCTGCTATGTGCCGCCGCTGGCCTGGCACGGCGTGGAGTGCCTCGAGGCCGGCGTGCTGGTCGACGCATTCACCCCGCGCCGCGACGACTTTCTGGCTTAGGCCCTCTCTCCATTTTGCTGATGAAAAAAACCGCGCTGCGCCTGCTGGGGCTGCTGATTCTTTTGCTGCTGGGCCTATGCCTGCGCCCGGCCCTGGCCCAAACCGTGACAGTGGCCGCGGACGGCTCCGGTAACTTCCGTACCATTCAGGAAGCCCTCAATAGCCTGCCGGCCACGGCGGCCCGGCCGCGCACGGTGTTCGTCAAAAACGGCACCTACCGCGAGAAGGTGTACATCGATGGCAAAGCCAACCTAGTGCTCAAGGGCCAGAGCGAGAAGGGCGTGGTGCTGACCTTCGCGCAGGCCCGCGACCAGTGGCTGTGCGGCCCCGACGCCCGGGCCGGCGACTGGGGCGTGGCCACCCTCAACCTGCGCAACAGCCCCGACATCACCCTTGAAAACCTGAGCGTCGTCAACAGCTACGGCTTCGACGCCGCGGGCGACGTAACCATCGATTGCCCCTCGGCCCCCGACGGCCATAAAGTCGTGCGCAAAACCGGCCACCAAATGGCCCTGCGGGCGCTGCCCGGCGCCACGCGCCTCATCGCACGGCACTGCACCTTCAGGGCCCTGGGCGGCGACACGGTGAGCCCTTGGGACACGGAGGCCGGCGCCTATTACTTCAAGGACTGCACCATGGAAGGTGGGGTGGACTTCTACTGCCCGCGCGGCTGGGCCTACGCCGAAGATTGCCGCTTTATCTGCCATAGTCAGGAGGCGGCCATCTGGCACGACGGCTCCGGCAGCCGCGACTCGAAAACCGTGCTGCGCCGCTGCACCTTCTCGGGCGACGACGGCTTCAAGCTGGGGCGCTTTCACCGGGAGGCGCAGTTTTATTTGGTTGATTGCCAGTTTGCCAAGAACATGGCCGATGCCGACATCTACCATGCCGCTTCGGGCCCCGGCCCCAAGCAATGGGGTCGCCGCGTGTACTACGCTGGCTGCCACCGCCAGGGCGGCGACTATGCCTGGATGAAAGACAACCTAAGCACTGCCGAGGGTGCGCCCAAGCCCAAAGAACTGACGCCGGCCTGGACCTTCGGCGGGCGCTGGAACCCGCTGACGGGAGCGGTAGCTGAAGTGCTTGCCGCGGCAAAGGAGGTCGTGCAGGTCGATACCGTTGCCGAAAAAATGCTGCTTTACCAGCGGGCCGTGGGCGGCTGGCCCAAAGCGCTGGGCGAGGTGAAAGTCAGCTACGCGGCCCGCCTGAGCGCGGGCGCCCGCGCGGGCCTGCTCGACAGCAAAAACCAGAACGACGCCACTATCGATAACGACGCCACCACCCGCGAAATCCACTACCTGCTCAAAGCCTACCAGCAAACCCACAACCCGGCCTACCGCCTAGGGGCCGAAAACGGAATTCGCTATTTGCTGAAAATGCAGTACGCCAACGGCGGCTTTCCACAGTTTTACCCCGACCTGAGCGGCTACCGCCGCGAAATTACCTTCAACGACGACGCCATGGTGAAGGCCCTGACTGTGCTGCGCCGCGTGGCCCGGAAAGAGGAGCGGTACGCCGCCGTAGACCCTGCGCTGGTGCCGCTGGCGCAAGCTGCTGTGGCCCGCGGCGTCGACTGCATCCTAAAAACCCAAGTGGTGCAAAACGGCCGGCCCACCGCCTGGTGCGCCCAATACGACGAGGTGAGCCTGCAGCCGGCCAAGGCCCGCGCCTTCGAGCTGCCTTCGCTCAGCGGGGCCGAGTCGGTGGGTATTGTACGCTTTTTGATGGAAGAGCCGGCCACACCGGCCGTGAAGGCCGCCATCGAGGGGGCCGTGGCTTGGTTTGAGCAGGTGAAAATGACCGGCTATGCGCTCAAGGAAATAGCCGCCCCGCAGGAGAAAAGCCACCGCGACCGGGTGATTGTGCCTCAGCCGGGTGCCACGCTTTGGGCTCGTTTTTACGAGCTGGGCACCAACCGGCCCATTTATGTGGGGCGCGACAGCCAGGTGCATTACCAGCTTAGCGAGATTGAAAACGAGCGCCGGGCCGGCTATGTATATGCCAGCACCTGGCCCGCCGAATTGCTGGAGAAAGAATACCCGGCCTGGCAGAAGCGAATAGGTGCCAGGTAGGCAGTATCAAAGCTTTTCCTCCAGCCACAAGTACCCCGCCGCCAGCAGAAATAGCGCGAAAAACCACCCCGCCGGCCACGGCTGGGCCACCGTGGTGGCGGGGCTGGTGCCCGAAGCAACGGATGCCCGTTGCGCCAGCGCCGCTTGTCGCTCCTGTTGCTCGGGCCCGGCCCAGGCCCCGGCGGGGTACACGTAGAAGCGGTGCGTGGTGCGGCCCGGCCCGTCCACCTGGTGCCAACCCGCCGCCTGTGGCCAGAACTGGCCCGTGCTCCACTCGGGCAGCCGGGTATCCTGGCTCAAGGCCAGGCGCACCGGGGGGCCGCCGGCCAGCGCCCGAACCGTAGGTTGGGTTTCGGGAAAAGCTGCTGTTAGGTGCAGCGTAAGCGGCTGGCCCGGGCGTGGCCACCGCGTGCCGGCGCGCCAGGCTGCCTGGGGCACGGCGGGCGGCTGAGCGGCCGTCAGCAACCGGTTCCAGAACGAGCTGTAAACCTGCCCGCGCCCCTGCAAGCCCCACTGAAAAGTCTCGGGCACTGCCGATACTACCACGAAGCCCAGCCCCACACGGCGGCGGGCGGCGGCCACTACCTGTTTAGGCCCGGTGACCAAAGAGTTGAGTTCAGGTGCCGTACGCAGCTGCGTGGGCAGCGGGGCCCGGGCCTCGGCAGGCGCATCGGGCCAGCGGAGAAGCTGTGCACTGGACTGGGCCGCGGCGCGGGGCTGCGCGGCAAAGTCGGCGCGGCCGGGCACGGCACGGGGCAGCGGCGCGGCATCGGCCAGCACCACCAGCCCCAGCCGGCCCCCGCGGATGGCGGCTTGCAGCGTGCCGGCTTCTGCGGGGGTAAGGGCGGCCATTGTAGCGGCATCGGCTACCACCATAGTGTAGCGCGCCAGCAGGGCAGGGGTGAGGCGGTCGAGCGGGGCCGAGGGCTGGTTTACAAAATCCGTCTGCACCAGGCCGCGGCTCACGCTGGTGCGCAGGGCCACCGGGTAATGGGCTTCGGCTAAGTAGTTTTTGAGGTACTTGAACTCGAAGGAGGGAGTGGCCGCGAGCAGCAGCACAGACGGCAGCTGCGGAACGGTAATTTCCACCGGCACCGATTCGGTAGCCAACACCCGGCCCGCCTGGCGAAGCAGCAGTTCGTAGACGGCCAATCCGGTGGTTTTGGGCTGGTAGCGCAAGCGAAATGCGCCTCCGCCCGCCGGCACCCGCACCGAATCCCGCACCGTACCGGCTGCCCGCAGGCACACCCAGGCCGGAGCCGCCCCTTTTGGCAGAAAAGCGGAACACTCTACTCGAAGGGGTTCACCTAGCGTTAGCTGGGCGTTCCAAAAAGCGGTGTTCAGCATTGCCCTTGCTACCGGCTGATGCCATTTGATGGGTACCGTGCCGAGCAGTGGCAGTTCCGCCGCAGGCAAGCCCTGTCCCAGCAGGTGCAGGCCCTGCAGTGCCGGCCGCTGTTCGGCCAGGGCCAGCAAAGAGCCCAATGGCCGGGCGCCCGCCGCAGGCGTACCACCATATGCCCACACCGGCGTGCCCGGCCCCAGCCGGCGCAGCAGCTGCCGCAGGGTATCGGGCGAATAATTCTCGGTTAGTAAAATGGCCTGGCCGCGCGCCGAGGGCACCTGACGCAGCGGTGGAAACGCACTGAACCACAAGCCTGCGGCTGCCGCCGCGCCCGCAAGGGCCCGAGGCACCCGGCGCCGCCGGCCTCGCCAGGCCAGCGCTACCAAGCCCAGCCCCAGCAGCACGCAAAAAGCCAGCAAAACGAAATAAGAAGTCGGGTGCAAAATAGCGGGCATGCTAGCGGCTGAGCTCTTGGAAGTAACGGCGCCCCAACCGGTCGGGGCCAGCGGCCGAAACCGGTGTGGGCGCGGGCGCGGGCAGCAGGTCGGTGAGGGCGCGCTCCACCACGGGGCGGCACTCGGGGCAGGCCGGCCGCCCGGCCCGAACGTCGGCGGCCAACTGCCGCAAGGCCTTAAGGGCAGGCAGATACACGCCCGGCCGCGTCAAAGCCGCCCCAGCCAGCACGGTGCCGGCCTGGTCGAGCAGGCGCGCATCGGCCGGGTTGGTTTGAGAATTTGTCGCTTGGGTTGAAAGCCACCGCAGGCCCGCCCGCACGGCGGGCTGGGCAACCGGGGCCGTTATCTGTTCCTGCCGGTGGGGCACGGCCGCCCCGGCCAGCTCGCCGGTGAGGCGCACCGTGGCTTCAGGCAGGGGTGGGGGCGTGAAGCCGGCCTTTTTAACGAACACACGGGTTTGCTGCTGCACCTCCTTCAGCAGGCGCAGGGCGCGGTACTCGTAGGGGCGGGCCGCCTGGAGCTGGCCGGTGCGCAGGCGCAGCTCGGCGGCCCACATCTGGTCGAGCACGGCGTGGAGCTTGGTCTTGATGGCCGGCTCCAGGAAATCGGCGGTTTCGGCGTCGTCGTGCTTGTGAATGTAGGGGTCCATCAGAGCGTCGGTTGCGGCCGTGGGCGAGGCCTTGGCGGGCGACACCGACGGGGCGGCGTGGTCGTGCTCGTCGTGGCCGTGTTCGTCGTGCTCTGGTGCATCGGCCGTGGGGGCTGCGGGTGCGTCTTCGTCTTCGGCAATTGGCGCACGCGGGGCCGGCGCTCCAATGCCGGCCTCCGACTCTTCGCCCAGAAACTTGCCGTAGCGCAGGCGCAACGTCTGTTGGTCGAAGCCCAGGGCGTTGGCCCGGCTGGCCACGGTGGCGGCGTCCAGCTTCGCCTTTTCGGCAATGAGTTTTTCCGTATCGATGATAATCTGGCGCTGGCTGCGGAAATAGGCGGGCGCCACCTTCACGCCCATGCCCAAGTCGGGGGCGCTGTCGGCCACGGCCGTGTCCTGCCATTGCACCAGGTAAGAATCAGTGCGGGCGGTGTGGCCAGCGTTGTCGCGGGCAGAGAAGTAGAAATACAGTTCGTCGCCGTAGGTGAGGCCCAGCCTGGGCAGATTGAGCAGGCTGCCCAGGCTGGCCTGCGTACCGCCGAGGCCGTCGCTTAGGTCGCGCCGCACCTCCCGGAACTTCACCGCTTCGCCCTGGCCCTGCGCCACGGTGATGACCAACTCGGCTCGGCTCAGGCCATAGTCGTCGCGCAGGGTGGCCCGGATGGGCACCTCGGGGCGCTGGCCCATGGCGGCTACCAGCGTGTAGGGCTTCGGGGTGCTGATGCGCAGGACGGGCGCCTGGTCGGGCCGCACGTCGATGGCGTAGTCGTCTGAAACCGTGCCCGCATAACGCAGCCGATAAAGGGCAGAAGCAGTTAGTACTTGCTCAGTGAAGAACAGGCCGGTCTGGCCGGGCACGGGCTTGAGGGGCACCACGCGCCGGCCCAGCTCCAGTACGGGGCCGGCCGACTGCTTGGTGCCGCTTACCCGCACCTGCCAGCGCACGCGCGAGCTTTCCGGGCACAGAAACGACGCCTGCGCCGGGGCAAAAGCCGGCTGCCGGGTATAGGCGGGCGGAGTCACCAGCAGCTGGGTTTCGCTAATGCGCGCTACGGCTGGGCCCGTAGCGGCGGCCGGATTGTTATTGAAATGAACGGCCACCGGTGGCGGCGAAGCAGGGGCGGGGCGCCCGGGCCACCACCAGGCGGCCGCGCTGGCCAGCAGCAACGGCAACGTCAGCCCAAGCGAGAGGCCAAACGAAACCGGCAGTCGGAGGTGCCCGGCGTCGTGCAGCTCCTGCAGCCGCTGGGCCACGCGGCGCTGCTGGAGCTGTTCCAGCAAATTCAAGTCGCTGGCCTCGCGCCCCAGCAAGCCGGAGCTGTCTTCCAGCGCCGGGTACTGCCGGTCGAGTTGGGCCGCCATCGTGGCCGCGCGGAGCTGCCGAAGCGGCCACAGCCGCCACCCCGTCAGCAGCAGAACCAGCGCTACGGCCCCTGACAATGCCCATCCGGCTGCCGGCCACCGCCCTGCCAGCAGCCCCAGTAGCAGGCAGGCGGCCAGCGCCGGCAGCAGCACTGCTACTGCCCAGCGAGCTACATAGCTTAGCCCGGCAGCGCGGAGCAGCCGCCGCGCCGCGGCAACATCGGCAGCAGTTTGCGAGCTGGTGGTCTGACTCATAGCGTGGGGTGCAAAATTCGATTTTCGCGACGGCGAGCCAGCAGGCGTTCTAACAAAAACAAAAGCCCGGCCACCAGCACCAGCCACGGCCGCAGTTCGGTGATGCGCTGCCTCATCGGCTGAACCGGGGCGTTGGTTGGCAGCAAACGGGGGCCGGCAGTTAGCTGGGAGGGGTCGAGGACGCGCCGGTCGAAATGCTGCAAGCGCTGCTCTAAAGCAAGGTTGCGAGGGCGATACAATATCGGAGCCGTTGCATCGGTGGCTTCGGGTTGCAGCAGGGCCAGCAGCCGGGCCGGGAGCTCGGGGTCGTCGGCCAGCTGGCTCCAGGCAGGCGAAAGGCGGGTATGTAGCTGGTAGATACCGCCTCGCCCCAGTGCCTGTCGCGAGAGCACCGGGCGGCCCAAGCCATCGGCCCACAGCGTTTCTTGCCCCACAGCTACGCGCCCGGTCCCCCGCCGAAATATCCGAACCGAAGCCGACGGCGACTCAGTTACCAAAGT
This sequence comes from Hymenobacter properus, assembly GCF_015694735.1. GTDB lineage: Bacteria > Bacteroidota > Bacteroidia > Cytophagales > Hymenobacteraceae > Hymenobacter > Hymenobacter properus. Next base: position 84,894 of record NZ_JADQDP010000006.1, read on the forward strand.
CGAAGTATCGGCCACCCCCACGTCTGCGGCTTCTTGCCAGAGGTGGCTGCCAAATGTTTTTAGGTCCTCACGCAGCCCCGCAGGCAGGGGTTCGGCCGAAAGCCAGAACGTCCAGCCCGTAAGATGCCGGGGCGGGGCCGATACCCGGCGCAACTGAGGCGGAATGGGCATTCCAAGGGCGACGGCCCGCAAGGCGGCCTCCAGGTAGCGGGCATCGGCCGCAAATTCCGGCGTGGCATAGACATCGATAACCAGCGGCGGAATACCCACATCAACCTGGTAATCGGACCTTTGCGCACCCGTCGGAGCCAGCACGAAGTAGTCACGCCCTTCTTTATCGGAGAGAAAGCGCACGGGAGCCAGGCCGGGCACCCGAATGAGTTGCCCATGGTGCTGTTCCCGCACTTTTTCCCGTCGGTAGGTGGTGCCGGCTTCGCGGCTGTGGCCCACCAGCAACTGCAAGCTGTCGCCGAAGCTGTGGGCAGCTGCCAGCCAGGAAGCGGAGCTAGTGTCGGGCAGCGCCTGCCAGCGTATGCCCGGCGGCAATGGCGCGTGGCTGCCGGACAGATTGCGCAGCCGGGCACTTGTTACCACAAGCAGCGGCTGGCCGGGAAATACCGCCACAGCCTGCTGTACACGCGCCCAAGTGAATGTTGCGTTCAAATTAGCCCCGGCCGAATCGGCGGCGCCCGGCTGCCCTGCCGCCCGCCACCGGCTGCCCGACAGCCGCGGGAAGCCCGCCGCCAGCCAGCGCAGCCCGTAGCCCCGGCGTCGCAACGAATCGATGGTGGGTTTCAGGGCCGCCAGTGCGGGCAGCCCTTGCACCTCTGGGCTCAGCAGCACCACGCCCCGGCTGCTGAGCTGGGGCTGCTGCCAAACCGGGCCAGCCACCGCCACGGCCAGCACCGCCAGCAGCGCGGCCCGCAACAGCAGCAGCCAAAGCTGCTCCAGCTTCAGGTTGCGCAGGCGGCGGTTGGCGCCCGCGGTCAGCCAGCGCAGGCTGCCCACGGCCACCTCGCGGCCGGGCCGGCGGTTCCAGAGATGAATGGCCACCGGCACCAGCAGCCCCGTGAGGGCCAGCAGGGCGGCAGGGTTGAGCAGCGCGAACAATGAATTACGAAATCAGAAACGTGGTAACAGACGGGGAAACCGCGGCAAAGGTGGCTTTGAGAATTAACCGGCAAGCTGGCGCCGGCGCAGAAACTCCCGCATCGCGGCATCGAGCGGCTGCGCGGTGTCGAGCAAATGGTAATCGAAGCCCTGGCGACGGGCCTGCTGGGCGGTTTCGCGCAGCCACTGCTGCAGCTGTTGCAGGTAAGCCGGCCGCTGCTGGTCAGCATCAAGCTGTAGGGTTTGGCCGGTTTCTAGGTCTTTGAATGTAACGGCGCTCCGGTAGCTAAATGTCAGCTCGTTGTGCGCCATCAGGTGCAGCAGAAGCACCTCGCCGCTGGTGGCGCGCAGGCGGGTGAGCAGCGCATCGATTTCGCCTGCTTTCTCATACAAGTCGCTTACGCACACCGCGAGGGCGCGCTGCCGCCGAGCCGTAAGCGGGGCCAGCGTTTCGGGCGTCGGAAAGCTGCCCTGGGCCTCCGCCGTTTCCAGGGCGTGGTAGAGGCGGGGCAGCTGGCGGGCATCGGCGCGGGGCGCGAGGTGGCGCAGGCCGGCCGGGCTGAGAATGCTGAGACCCACGGCGTCGCCCTGTTGGGTTGCCAGGTAGGCCAGCGCGGCCAGCAGCAGCCGGGCGTAGTCGAGCTTGCGCAGCCCGTTGTCGTCGCGGTGGTTCATGCTGGCGCTGGCGTCGAGCAGCAGGTGCACGGTCAGGCTGGTGTCCACCTCTGACTCGCGCAGGTAGTAGCGGTCGGACCGGGCGGCCAGGCGCCAGTCGAGGCGGCGCAAGTCGTCGCCGGGCTGGTAGGGGCGGTATTGGCTGAACTCCATGCCCGCGCCGTGCCGCCGGCTGGCGTGCGCGCCGTTGAGAAAGCCCTCGGCCGCTTGCCGAGCGGCCAGGGGCAGGTTGCGCAGGCCGTGCAGGAGTTCGGGGGAAAGCATTTTGGGGATGGTTTCAAAAAGTAAGAAACGTCATGCTGAGCGCAGCCGAAGCATCTCTACCGCAGCAGTAAATGAATCACTCTCGCAGTAGAGTTGCTTCGACTGCGCTCAGCATGACCTCCTGTTATGACACGAATCAAACCGTTACCGCTTTCAACAGCTCGGCCACCGCGTCGTCCGGCGTCAGGTTCTCGGCTTCGGCGTTGAAATTCAGTAGCACCCGGTGGCGCAGCACTGGTGGCGCCAGCGTGCGAATGTCTTCCAGTGTGGCGGCGAAACGGCCGTGCAGCAGGGCCCGGGCTTTGGCGCACAGGATGAGCGCCTGCCCGGCCCGCGGCCCCGCACCCCAGCGGCCGTAGTCCTTGATAAACTTCACTTCCGATGTGGCCGGCCGGGTGGCCCGCACCAGCCGGTTCACAAAGTCCAGTAGCTCAGGGCTGAGGCTCACTTGCCGCACCAGCGCCTGCAGCTCCCGGATATCGGCTCCGCCCAGCACCGGGCGCACCGTTTGCCCAGCCGCACCGGTGGTGCCGCGCAGCACCGCCAGCTCCTCCTCGGCTGTGGGGTAGCCGATGCGCACGTATAGCAAAAACCGGTCGAGCTGCGCCTCGGGCAGGGGATAGGTGCCACTCTGCTCAATCGGGTTTTGAGTGGCCAGCAGGAAGAAAGGGCGGGGCAGCGCATGCTCCTGCCCGGCGTAGGTGACGTGGCCCTCCTGCATGGCCTCCAGCAGGGCGGCCTGGGTTTTGGGCGGCGTGCGGTTGATTTCGTCGGCCAGCACCAAGCTGGCGAAAATGGGCCCCGGCTTGAAGGTGAAGGAGCGGCGGCCGGTACCATGTTCTTCCTCCAGCACCTCGGTGCCGAGAATGTCGGTCGGCATCAAATCGGGCGTGAACTGGATGCGGCGGAAAGGCAAGTCGGTAGCGGCGGCCAGCGTGCGCACCAGCAGCGTCTTGGCCAGGCCGGGCACGCCCTCGAGCAGGGCGTGCCCGCCGGCTAGCAGGGCCACCAGTACTTCATCCAACACCTCCGCCTGGCCCACAATGACCTTGGCAATTTCGGCCTTGAGGACCGGCAGCTTGGCGAGGAGGGTTTTTACTTCTTGTTCGTTCATCTTCGGTTTTTGGTTGCTGGTTTTTAGTTTTTGGCCTAAGTGCTTTCGTCCATCTGGGATTGGGCCAAAAACCAAAAACCAGCAACCAAAAACCAATTAAGTCAAAGCATACAGCAGAATATTCACCCCAAACTTGGTGTTGTCTTCGGCCAGGAAGCGCTTGTTGCGGAAGTCGTAGTCCCACTCGCAGCCGTAGTCTTTGTTGGAATACAGCACCCCGATGCGGCCTTTGATTTCAATGGCTTTCAAGTAGTCGTGCACCAAGTCGTCGCCCCAGCCGTTGAGTTCGAAGCCGGTGTTGGGCGGGCCGTCTTTGAAGGTGAAAAATTGGGAGTAGATGGGGTGGGTTTTGGGGATTTTCTTCAGCGCCCCGGTGCCGAAGCACTGGCGCATCTGCTCTTCGAATGAGCGGGCAAACAGGCCATCGATGTCGTGGTTGCAGTCGTCGACAAACACGAAGCCGCCGTTGCGCACGTACTGGGTAAAATTCTGCTTCTCAGCGCTGGAGAACTGCACCAGCCGGTGCCCACTGAGGTAACAGAAAGGGTAGTTGAACAGCTCCGGGCTATCCAGCGCCACTACTTTTTCTTTGGGGTCGACGGGCACTTTGGTGTATTGCACCAGCGAATGCAGCAGGTTGGCGGGCATGCGCTCGTCCACCGCGTCCCAGTCGCCGGAGTGGTATTTCAGGCGCACGAAGGTGAAAGGGGCAGCGGGCACGATAGGGAAGGAGAGGGACGTAAAAAACGAAGAAAATAAACCAGGCGTCCGGGCAATAGTCGCACTGAAAATAATGGCGTTGCTTTCGGCGTTGGTTTAGCGGTGAAAAAGGTGGTCAAATACAGCGCCCGAATCCACAACCTTTTGCCGAATGCCCGCGGTATGCAAACCAAACCAACACAGCGGCTTGCTGCCGAAGCTACGGCCGAAGCTGCAAAAGTTTTTAATCTATTTCCATCACCCTATTCCTATTTGTTTGCTATGAAAAAGCTGCTGCTTATTACTCTCCTGAGTTTGTTTTTACTGCCGCTGGCACATGCCCAATTCGGCATCAAAGGCGGCCTGAACGTGGCCGAGCTGACGGGCCGCGACGGGGAAACATCTTCTTATAAGCCCTTCTACCACGTTGGCATTTTCTACCAGGCCAACCTACTGGGGCCGCTGTCCATTCAGCCGGAGGTGCAGTACTCGCTGCAAGGCGGCAACCTGAAATCGGCTTATACCGACTACGACAGCCAGCTGCACTACCTCACCGTGCCCATCTTGGCCAAGCTCACCGTGGGGCCGGTGTTCGTGGAGGCCGGCCCGCAGTTCGGTGTGCTGCTCAGCGCCAACCAGAAAGGCAACCTGCAGGTAGGCTTCACGCCCGATGGCCAGCCTGCCTACGGCAACCAGTCGCGCCCGGCCACCAGCGAGTTCAAGCGTGGCGACTTCAGCGTGGTGGGCGGCGTGGGCCTCAAGCTGGGCAGCAGCTTCTCGCTCGGCGGCCGCCTGGTGGCTGGCCTCAACGACATCAACGACGCCAAGAACCTGAGCGGCATCAACGACCCGCGGCTGCAAAATCGGGTGTTTCAGGTGTACGCGGCGCTACAGTTTGGAGGCAAGGAGTAGGGCCTAAAACAATCATTGAACGTCATGCTGAGCGCAGCCGAAGCATCTCTACCGCGCAAGTAATTTATTTACTATTGCAGTAGAGATGCTTCGGCTGCGCTCAGCATGACGTTCTTCTGCTTTCGACTTTAAATCGCATCCGATAGGCTGGTGAACGTGAAGTCCCGGATTTTCAGCGGCGGAATCAGGCAGCCGGCCAGGCGCTGGGGCCGGCCAATGGCCTCGATGTTGTTGAGCATGATGATGGGGCTTTCGTTGAAGCGCAGGTTTTTGATGGGAAACTTAATCTGCCCGTTCTCGATGTAGAACGTCCCGTCCCGCGTGAGGCCGGTGAAGAGCAGCGTCTGCGGGTCGACTTCGCGGATGTACCACAGGCGCGTGACCAGAATGCCTTTGGCTGTGCCCTTGATGAGTTCGGCGGTGCTTTGCGTGCCGCCGGCCATGATGAAGCCGTTGGGGTAAGCCGTGGCCGGCACCTTGTTTTTCTCGGCCCAGAAGCGGCTGTAAAACAAGTTCTTCACCACGCCTTTCTCTACCCAGGTCTGGCGCTTGGTGGGCAGGCCGTCGCCGTCGAAAGCATTGCCCGGCACCTCCGGGTTCATGGGGTCGGAGTAGATGGTGATGCGCTCATCAAACAGCTTTTCGCCCTTGCGATTGCCGCCGCCTTTCTTGCTCAGGAAGCTGCGGCCCTCGTCGGCCTCGCGGGCCCCCATGCCAAATACCAGCCCGCCCAGCAAGGACAGGTCGTCGCCCGCCATCAGGGCGGCGGGCTCCAGAATCACGGTGTATTTGCCGGGTTCGATGGCTCGGGCGTTGACCGAACTCAGGGCTTTGTCGACGGCGCGCTGGGTGAGGCCCTTGGCGTTGAGCTTGGCGGGGTCCGTCGCGTCGGCAATGGCGTAGCCCGAGCCGCGCCCGTCGGCCGTGCGCACCGTCACCGAAAAGTCAGTGTTGGTGGACTGCTGGTAGGCTTCCAGGCCTTTGGAGTTGCGCTTGGCCACGAAGCTGGTACCACCATCGAGGAAGCCAGCGGCGGTGAGGTTTTTGGCGGCGCACAGGTTCATGCTGTCGGCCGCGGCCTGGGCGCGGGTGGCGGCCGTGAGCTGCGTGGTGGCCGTTGAGGGCGGGTTCAAATAGGTTTGCGGCCCAAGCATGGGCACATACTCGGGGCTTTCGGGCGCGAGGCGGGCAATTTCTTCGGCCCGCTGGACGCAACGCTTCAGAGTGGCGTCGTCAAACTCGTTGCAAGTGGCAATGCCGCTGCGCTTTCCGAAGCGGCTTTCCACGGCCAGCGACACGGAATCTTGGGCGCCGGCCGTGCTCACGCTGTTGCGAGCGTAGCGAATGTTGCCGGTGGTGCGCCCGCGCAGGGAGGCTTCGCACTCGTCGGCGGTGCTGTAGGTGAGTACCTTTTTTAGAAGGGCCTGAGCGTCTTCTTTAGAGAGAATGGCCATGATGAATTTGCAGAAGTAGGGGTGAGGGAGGCTAAACTTTGCGCGCCGTATTGATGACGTTCACGCCGTTGAAGCGCGTGGTGGCCGAGCCGTGGCTGACCGACGACGACTGCATGGGCTGGCCTTTGCCGTCGAAGAAGGTGCCGAACAAGCGGTAGTCCGACGCGTCGCATGAGCCCGCGCAGGCCCCCCAGAATTCCTGGGTGTTCGACTGATACGCCACGTCTTCCAGCGGCTCGGTGATTTTGCCTTTCTCGATGGCGAAAAACAGCTGGCCGCCAAACTGGAAGTTGTAGCGCTGCTGGTCGATGCTGAACGAGCCGGCGCCGGCTATGTAAATGCCCTTGTCCACGCCTTTCACCATCTCGTCGGGGCTCATTTTGGCGGTGCCGGGGCGCAAACTCACGTTGGGCATGCGCTGGAACTGCACGTCCTCCCAGCTTTGCGCGTAGGCGCAGCCGTCCGATTCCTTTTGGCCCACGATGTGCGCCTGGTCCCTGATTTTCTGGTAGTTCACCAGCTTGCCTTCCTTGATAATATCCCACTCGCGGGTTTTCACGCCCTCGTCGTCGTAGCCCACCGTGCCCACCGCACCGGGCTGTAGCTTATCGGCCACGATGTTCACCGCCTTCGAGCCGTAGGGCAGGTTCTTCGCCTTCCATTCCAGGGTAGCAAAGCTGGTGCCGGCAAAGTTGGCCTCGTAGCCCAGCACGCGGTCGAGCTCGGTGGGGTGGCCCACGCTCTCGTGGATTGTCAGGCCCAGATGGCCGGGGTCGAGCACGAGGTCGTACTTGCCGGGCGTGACGGATTTCATGCTGAGCTTGGCTTTGGCCTGCTTGCCGGCCAGCGCGGCATCGGCCAGCAGGTCATAGCGCAGCTTGTAGCCCACGGTGTCGGTACCCTGCGGGCCGCGCACCTGCTCGGCCGCGCTGGGCGTGAGGTACTCGTAGCCCATGCCCACCGGCGCGCTCAGCGACTCGCGCGAGCGGAACTTGCCGCTCTTGGTGTCCACCGCCGTGGCGTTGAAGGTGGGCCAGAGCCGGTGAATGTCCTGGTCGATGTAAGAGCCGTCGGTGCTGGCAAAGTACTTCTGCTCATTCACCTGGAACAAGCCCGAGTTGATGTAATTGGCCCCGGCATCGAGCGCGGCGGCGTTAGCGGCCAGCAGCAACTCTACCTTCTGCTTGATGGGCACCTCGAAAGCACTCTGCTGGATGGGCGTTTTCCAGCTCACTTCGCCGTAGCCCTGCTGGGCGGCCAGCTGCACGGGCTCCTTCAGCACCAGCTTGTTGGCTTTGGCAATGTTGGCGGCCTCGCGGGCTGTAGCGGCCAGGCTGGCTTCCGTCACCACGCTGGTAGAGGCAAAACCCCAGCACCCATTCACGAGCACCCTGATGCCCACGCCGTAGCTCTCGGTGCTCACAATGTTCTCCACCTGCTTCTCGCGCGTGAACACGTACTGGTTGAGCGAGCGGCCAATGCGCACGTCGGCGTAGCTGGCGCCGGCGGCCTTGGCGGCGTTCAGGGCCGCATCGGCCAGGCGCTTTTTCACGATGACGTCGGCGCCCGGTTCCAGCAGGCGGGCAGGGTCGACGGGGGTGTGGCCGAAGCCCGGCAGGCTCGGCAAAAACAGGGCCCCGGTGGCCAGGCCGGTGAGGCCCACAAAGTCACGTCTTTTCATAAGGTTGCAGAAGGGTAAAAGGTGTTGGAATAATTAAATGTAGGAATAAAAGAACGTCATGCTGAGCGCAGTCGAAGCATCTCTACCGCGTAACTAATAACATTTAGTATTGCGGTAGAGATGCTTCGACTGCGTTCAGCATGACGTTCCGTTTTCCTTCAGTCTGAAATGGGATTACACCGCGTCGGAGAGGCTGGTGAAAGTGAAGTCCCGGATTTTGAGCGGCGGCACCAGGTTGCCGTTCAGGCGCACGGGCTTGCCGATGGCTTCCAGGTTGTTAAGCATGATGACCGGGCTTTCGTTGAAGCGGAAGTTTTTCACCGGAAACTTGATTTGCCCGTTTTCGATGTAAAAAGTCCCGTCCCGCGTGAGGCCGGTGAAGAGCAGCGTTTGTGGGTCGACGGGGCGGATGTACCACAGGCGTGTTACCAGAATGCCTTTGGCTGTACCCTTGATAAGGTCGGCCGTGGTTTGGGTGCCGCCTTCCATTATCCAGCCATTGGGGCGGGGCAGGTCGGGAATGCCGGCCTTTTGGGCCCAGAAGCGGCTGGAATAAAGGTTCTTCACTACCCCCTTTTCAATCCAGGTGGTGCGCTGCTGCGGCCGGCCGTCGCCGCTGAACGTGACGTCGGCAATTTCTGGGTTTAGCGGGTCGGAGTAGATGGTAACCCGCTCATCGAACAGCTTTTCGCCCTTGCGGTTGCCACCGCCTTTCTTGCTCAGGAAGCTGCGGCCTTCGTCGGCGTTGCGGGCATCGAGCGAGCCCATAAGCGCGCCCAGCAGCGAGGTGTCCACGTTGGAAAGCAGCGCGTTGGGCTCCAGAATCACGGTGTATTTGCCTGGCTCAATGGCCCGCGCTTTCACCGACGACGCGGCTTTGTCGGCCGCAATTTTGGTGAAGCGGGCCGCGTCGAACTTGCTGGCGTCCACGTAGTCGCCCGAGGCGTAGCCCGAGCCCGTACCGTCGGGCGTGCGCACCGTAATTGAAAACGTAATGTTGCTGACCTGCTGGTAGGCTTCCAACCCCTTGGAGTTGCGCTTGGCGATGAAGCCATGCGAATCATCCAGGAAGGCCGCCGAGCTGAGCTTGCGTTGGTCGCACAGTGCCATGCTGGCCCCGATTTGGTTGGCCCGGTAATCGGGCGTGATGCCGGCCGTGGCCGCCACGTAGGAGCGGCTGCCGTCGAGGTACTGCTGGGGCCCGAGCAGCGGCATGTACTCCGGGCTTTCGGGCGCGAGGCGGGCAATTTCTTCGGCCCGCTGCACGCAGCGGCGGAGGGTGGCATCGTCGAACTCGTTGCAGGTAGCAGTGCCGGCGCGGCGGCCGAAGCGGCTTTCCACGGCCAGCGAGGTGTTGTCGTTGGCCCCGGCGGTGCTGATGGAATTGCGGGCCGAGCGCACGTTGCCGCCGGTGCTGCCGCTGAGGTTGGCCTCGCACTCGTCAGCCGTGCTAAAGCTGAGAACTTTCTTGAGTATGGTTTGGGCTTCGTCTTTGGAGAGAATGGCCATGAGGAAGGGTTGAATTTTGATTGTTGAGGGCTGAATGATTCAGAAACGTCATACCGAGCGTAGCCGAGGCATCTCGCTCGCTTCGTTGCCATCGTCTTGATTATTGCCGCACACAAGATGCCTCGGCTACGCTCGGCATGACGTTCATACTAAGCCGTTCAATTAGCCAATTTTCCGCGCCGTATTAATCACGTTCACGCCGTTAAACCGCGTGGTGCTGCTGCCGTGGCTCACGGCCGAGCTTTGCGAGGGTTGGCCCTTGCCGTCGTTGAAGGCGCCGAAGAAGCGGAAGTCGCGCTCGTCGCAGGTGGCGGCGCAGGCGTTCCAGAATTCCTGGGTGTTGGCCTGGTAGGCCACGTCTTCCAGCATCTCGGTGATTTTGCCCTTTTCGATGGCGTAGAACACCTGCCCGCCAAACTGGAAGTTGTAGCGCTGCTGGTCAATGCTGAACGAGCCATTGCCGGCGATGTAAATGCCCTTGTCCACCCCGCGTACCAACTCATCCACGCTCAAAGGTGTCTTGCCGGGCTGCAGGCTCACGTTGGGCATGCGCTGGAACTGCACGTCCTGCCAGCTCTGCGAGTAGCAGCAGCCGTCCGATTCCTTCTGGCCCACCACGTGCGCCTGGTCGCGGATTTTCTCATAGTCCACCAGGCGGCCTTCTTTGATAAGGTCCCAGCGCTTGGTTTTCACGCCCTCGTCGTCGTAGCCCACCGCGCCCAGCGTGCCGGGAGTCACCTTGTCGGCCACAATATTCACCACTTTTGAGCCGTAGGGAATACCCTTGGCTTTCCACTCCAGCGTGGCGAAGGAGGTGCCGGCGTAGTTAGCCTCGTAGCCCAGCACGCGGTCCAGTTCCAAGGGGTGGCCCACGCTTTCGTGAATGGTCAGGCCCAGGTGGTGCGGGTCGAGCACCAGGTCGTACTTGCCGGGCACCACCGATTTGGCCGTCAGTTTCTGCTTCACCTGCTTGGCGGCGGCGGCCACGTCTTCCAGCATGTCGTAGCTGTTTTTGTAGCCGATGATGTCGGAGCCGGTCGGGCCGGCCACCTTGTCGGCCGCCTTGGGCGTGAGGTACTCGTAGCCCATGCCCACCGGCGCGCTCAGCGCCTGCCGCGAGCGGAACTTGCCGCTGGCCCGGTCGATGGCCGTGACGCCAAACGAGGGATAAATCCGGTGAATGTCCTGGTCGATGTAGGAGCCGTCGGTGCTGGCGAAGTACTTCTGCTCATTTACCTGCGAGAGGATGGAATTCACAAACGACACGCCCAAATCCAGCGCCTTGGCGTTCACGCCCAGCAGCAAATCCACCTTGTCTTTGATGGGCACCTCAAAGGCGTTTTGCTGAATCGGAGCCTTCCAGCTCACCTCGCCATAGCCCTTTTGCGGGGCCAGCTGCACCTTTTCCTTCTGCACTTTAGAGTTGGCCTTGGCAATCTGCACGGCCAGCTGGGCGGCCTTGGCAATGCCTGCATCGGTCACGTTGTTGGTGCTGGCGAAGCCCCAGGTGCCGTTGGCAATCACGCGGATGCCGAAGCCGAAGCTCTCGGTGCTGCTGATGCCCTGCACCTGCTTTTCGCGGGTGAAGATGCTCTGATTTAGGTAGCGGCCGATGCGCACGTCGGCGTAGCTGGCGCCAGCGCTTTTGGCGGCGTTCAGGCCCACGTCGGCCAGGCGTTTTTTCTGGGCCACGTCGAGGCCGGGCTCCAGCAGGCGCAATGGGTCGACGGCACTGCCGAGGCTGGGGAAGCTGGGAAGGAACAGGGCCCCGGTGGCCAGGCCAGTGAGGCCCACAAAGTCGCGTCTTTTCATGAAATCAGAAGGTCAGTTTGAACTGTTAAAAGAACGTCATGCAGCGCGCAGCGAAGCATCTCGCGTGCAGGGGTAATTCAATTGTTGCAGACCAGTGAATAGTGGTGGCAAGCGAGATGCTTCGCTGCGCGCTGCATGACGTTCTGTTACACCGCGTCGGAGAGGCTGGTGAAGGTGAAGTCCCGGATTTTGAGCGGCGGCACCAAGCTGCCGTTCAGGCGCACGGGCTTGCCCAGCGCCTCCAGGTTGTTGAGCATAATCACCGGGCTTTCGTTGAAGCGGAAGTTCTTCACCGGAAACTTGATTTGGCCGTTTTCGATGTAGAACGTCCCGTCGCGCGTCAGCCCCGTGTAAAGCAGCGTTTGCGGGTCGACGGCCCGAATGTAGTAGAGGCGCGTCACCAAAATACCCTTGGCCGTGCCCTTGATGAGGTCGGCGGTGCTTTGGGTGCCGCCCTGCATTATCCAGCCGCCGGGGGGCGGGATGTCGGGCGCGCCCGATTTCTGGGCCCAGTAGCGCGAGGTGTAGAGGTTTTTCACTACGCCCTTTTCCACCCAGGTCACTTTTTGCTGGGGGCGGCCGTCGGCGGCAAATGTCAGGTCGGGCACGTCGGGGTTGGTGGGGTCGGAGTAGATGGTCACCCGCTCGTCGAACACCTTCTCGCCCTTCTTATTACCGCCGCCCTTCTTGCTCAGGAAGCTGCGGCCTTCGTCGGCGTTGCGCACGTCCATGGCGCCCATCATGTTGTTGAGCAAATCGATGGCCGCGGCCGGCTCCAGAATCACGGTGTACTTGCCCGGCTCAATGGCCTTCGCGCCCACCGAGGACGTGGCCTTATCCGCTGCCACGCGCGTGAGCCGCGCTGCATCGAACTTCGCCAAATCGGTATAGTTGGCAATGGCGTAGCCCGAGCCGGTGCCGTCGGCCGTGCGCACGGTGATGGAAAAATCAAGGTTGCTCACCTGCTGGTATGCTTCCAGCCCCTTGGAATTACGCTTGGCCACAAACCCCGCCGAGTCGTTGAAGAAGCCGGCGGAACTGAGCTTCTTTTGCTCGCACAGCGCCATGCTGGCCCCGATTTGCTCGGCCCGGTAGTCGGGCGTGATGGCGGCCGTACGTGCCGCAAACGAGGAAGGCGAGGCCAGGTAGCTCTGGGGGCCGAGCAAGGGCACGTACTCCGGGCTTTCGGGGGCAAGGCGGGCAATTTCCTCGGCCCGCTGCACGCAGCGCTTGAGGCTGGCGTCGTCGAACTCGTTGCAGGTGGCCGTGCCGCTGCGCTTGCCAAAGCGCGCCTGCACCGCCAATGACATATTCTCAACCGCCCCGGCGGTGCTAATGGTGTTGCGGGCCGAGCGCACGTTGCCGCCCGTGCTGCCAGTGAGGGTGGCCTCGCACTCATCAGCAGTGCTGAAGCTGAGGACCTTTTTCAGTATTGTCTGGGCTTCGTCTTTGGAGAGAATGGCCATGATTTATCTAATGTGGAGAGTGCTTAATGATTTCGAAACGTCATGCAGAGCGCAGCGAAGCATCTCGCATGGGGTAGTAAATAATTACTTCAGCACGCGAGATGCTTCGCTGCCCTCTGCATGACGTTCTTTCAAAGCCGTTCAATCAGCCAATCTTGCGCGCCGTGTTTATCACGTTCACGCCATTAAAGCGCGTGGTGGCCGAGCCGTGGCTCACCGCCGAAACCTGGCTGGGCTGCCCTTTGCCGTCGAAGAAAGAGCCGAACAAACGGTAATCCGACTCGTCGCAAATGGCGGCGCAGCTGTTCCAGAATTCCTGGGTATTAGCCTGGTAGGCCACGTCCTCAAGCATGCCCGCAATCTGGCCTTTCTCGATGGCGTAAAACACCTGCCCGCCGAACTGGAAGTTGTAGCGCTGCTGGTCGATGGAGTAAGAGCCGCGGCCGGCGATGTAAATGCCTTTGTCCACGCCCTTTATCAAGTCGTCGACGCTCATTTTGGCCTTACCGGGCTGCAGGCTCACGTTGGGCATGCGCTGGAACTGCACCGAATTCCACGAATCGGCGTAGCAGCAGCCGTCCGATTCGCTCTGGCCCACGATGTGGGCTTGGTCCCTGATTTTCTCATAGTTCACCAGCATGCCGTCCTTGATGAGGTCCCAGCGCTTGGTTTTCACGCCCTCGTCGTCGTAGCCCACCGCGCCCAGCGAACCCGGCTGCAGCTTGTCGGCCACAATGTTCACCAGCTTCGAGCCATAAGGAATTTTCTTTTCCTTCCATTCTAATGTGGCAAAGGAGGTGCCGGCGTAGTTGGCCTCGTAGCCCAACACGCGGTCCAGCTCCAAGGGGTGGCCCACGCTTTCGTGAATGGTCAGGCCCAGGTGGTTGGGGTCGAGCACGAGGTCGTACTTACCAGCCGCTACCGACTTGGCCGTGAGTTTTTCCTTCACCTGCTTCGCGGCCAGGGCGGCGTCTTCCAGCATGTCGTAGGAGTTGCGGTAGCCGATGAGGCCCGTGCCGGCGGCGCCCAGAATCTTGTCGGCCGCCTGGGGCGTGAGGTACTCGTAGCCCAGTCCCATGGGGGCGCTCAAGGCATCGCGCGAGCGGAACTTGCCGCTGCTGCGGTCGATGCCCGTGACCGAAAACGTGGGCCAGATGCGGTGCACGTCCTGGTCGATGTAGGAGCCATCGGTGCTGGCGAAATACTTCTGCTCGTTAATCTGAAACAGGGAGGAGTTCACGAAGCTGGCGCCATTGTCAAGGGCCTTCGCATTGGCCGCCAGCAGCAATTCTACCTTCTGCGCCACCGGCACCTCAAAGGCGTTTTGCTTGATGGGCGTGCGCCAGCTCACTTCGCCATAGCCCTTTTGCGGGGCCAGCTGCACTTTCTCCTTCTGCACCTTGGCGTTGGCCTTGGCGATGGACACGGCCAGTTGGGCGGCCTTGGCAAGGCTCGCTTCCGTCACCACATTAGTGGCGGCAAAGCCCCAGGTACCATTAGCCAGTACGCGCACCCCCGCGCCGAAGCTCTCGCCGCTAGCAATGTTCTGCACCTGCTTTTCGCGGGTGAAAACGCTTTGGTTGAGGTAGCGGCCAATGCGCACGTCGGCGTAGCTGGCGCCGGCACTCTTGGCGGCGTTCAGGGCTGCGTCGGCCAGGCGTTTTTTCTGGGCCGCGTCGAGGCCCGGTTCCAGCAGACGGGCAGCATCCACGGGCGTGCCGCCCAAGCTGGGGAAATGAGGTAGGAACAGGGCCCCGGCCGCGAGGCCGGACAGTCCTACAAAGTCGCGTCGTTTCAAAGCAGCGTAGTTGTTTAGAGAATAGAAGCAGCAGATTCGTAAAGATGGGTACAAATCTTAATCAAAAAGACAGCTAGTGGCGGTTTGCGTTGCGTTCTTTTGTAAAAAAGTCGGTTTGGCCCCTCTTTAGCAATCCGGCGGCTCTGGCTGTGCTCAACTGCTGCATTACCAAACGCGAAAAGCCCCAGACCTTTTCAGGCCCGGGGCTTTCGTTCTTTAGCAGAAATACCTACTTCGTCGGCCGCCAGGAAAGGCTCACGCCCGAAGCGCCGGTGCCTAAATACGCCGGCGTCATGCTCACGTCGCGGCCGATGCTTTTGCGGCCCCAGCGGTTGCGGTGGCTGAGGTAGGCCAAGTGAGCGGAGAGGATGCCGAAACCTGCGCCGGCCACCACGTCGGACTGCCAGTGTTTGTCGTTAATCATGCGCAGGGCGGCCACGCTGGTGGCAATGGTGTAAGCGCCCACGCCGTACCACTGGCTCTTGTCCCGAAACTCGGTGTGCACAATGCTGGCAGCCAGAAACGCCTGCGCCGTGTGCCCTGAGGGAAACGACAGATTATCAGAGCCGTTGGGCCGGGTTTCGTTGGCCAGGTATTTCACGGCGAAGGTGCTGGCCAGCATAATGGCTTCGCCCTTGGCAATGATGAGCAAGGTGTTGATGCGGTCGTTGCGCGACTCCACCCCCGCCAGCGCCACCGCGCCCAGTTCCACGTAGGGTAGGAAAATGAAGGTGTTGTCGAGCGTGGTGCTCACCGGCCGGAATTGCTTCTGCACAAATTCGCGCTCCCGATGGTTGATGCCCGCGTCGCCCTGCGCCGTGATGGCGCCATAGGTGATGAGTACGGCCGGAATGGCCACGGCCTTAAACAGCTTGCTTTTAAAGAACGGCTTGTTGCCTGGCGCCGAAACGCCACCGGGGTTGGCGTATTTTTTGGTGGTGTCGGTAGGTGTTGGATTGACCTGCGCCAGGGCCGGCTGCAGGGCGCCGCATAATAGCATTACGGCGGTAAAACGGGTGATTAGAAAGGTGCGCATAGCAGGGTAAATGGGTACGAATTCCCCTCTACGGACGACGTCATATAAACGTAACATACCACGCAAAAGCAATTTTTAGTCGCTTGAGCGACAATATTTTGCTGCAATAAAAAAATGCCCGTACAAGGCGCGAAGTGTTGAGATTCTGTTCAGAATCTGTTGATTCCCGGGCTTCTGGAAAGGAAGGCGGCGAGTAGCGGCGCCGGCTGGGTGAACGGCCGCAAGCCAGGTGGCCTGCATTGCGGGCCCGCGCTGCCGCCACGCGCGCAGAGAGGTACATTTTCCGCATTTTGCCCGTCCTTCGCGTTTTGGCTGCACCCCGCGCGGCCTCTTTCCGAAAATGAAAATTCTGCTTGTTGAAGACGAAGCCGCTCTGCGCGGCGCCCTGGCGGGTTCGCTGCGGCAGGCCGGCTACGTGGTCGAGGAAGTGGCCCGTTTCGCCGAGGCCCACGAAAAAATCGCGCTCCACCAATACGACTGCGTGCTGCTCGACCTTACGCTGCCCGACGGCGCGGGCCTCGATTTGCTGCGCGCCCTCAAAGCCAACCGCTCGGCCGCCGGCGTGCTCATCATCACGGCCCGCGACGCGCTGCAGGACAAAATCACGGGCTTCGACCTGGGCGCCGACGACTACCTCATCAAGCCCTTCCACCTCTCCGAGCTCAACGCCCGCGTGCGGGCCATCATTCGCCGCCGGCAGTTCAACGGGCAGCAGCAGATTCCCTTCCGCGAGCTGCTGGTGCTGCCCAACCTGGCCGAGGTGCACGTGCGCGGCGAGCTGTTGTCCCTCACCAAAAAGGAATACGACCTGCTGCTGTATTTCCTGGCCAACCCCGGCCGCATCCTCACCAAGGAAGCCATTGCCGAACACCTCATCGGCGACGCCGTGGATGCCGCCGACTCTTTCGACTTCATCTACACCCACCTCAAAAACCTACGCAAAAAGCTGCAGGAAAAGGGCGTCGAAAATTATATCCGCACCATGTATGGCGTAGGCTATAAGCTCAGCCACGAGTAAGCCAGTCGGCAAGCAGAGACGCAACATCTTGCGTCGCGTGGTGGAACGATGACGGCGGAATAGCCCCCGAACAGCGCGTGCGACGAGGCACAAGTCGGGGGCCTCCGCGCTCTGATTCAGTATCTTGCTTGCTCTTTATGAACCTGCTTAACGCCACCACCCGCTACTACCTTTTTCTGGCCTTGCTGCTGTTTGCGGTGGGCAGCGTGGGCCTCTATCACGGCATCAACTGGGCGCTGCGCACGGAGGTGAGTGAGCAGCTGGCCGACCGCCGGCGCGAGCTGCTGGCCAAAGCCCAGGCCAACGAGCTGGCCCCCGTGAGCCAGCTGGCCACCCTGCTCGACATCAGCCGCACGCCCCGCCCGCTGGGCTTCCGCGACACCATTTTGCTCGACCGCATCGAAAACGAGTGGGTGCCACACCGGCAGCTCACTTTCCCCATGGTGGTGCGCGGCGAGGGCCCCGTGTGGGTGTCGCTGCGTAAGTCGCTGGTCGAGGCCGATGACCTGCTGGGCGTGGTACTCTCGGTGATGTTGGGCGTGCTGGCCCTGTTGCTGGCCGGCATGGTGGCGCTGAACCGCTGGCTGGCCGGCCGGCTGTGGGCGCCTTTTCGGCACACATTGGCGGCCCTGCGGCGCTACGACTTGCAGCAGCACCGGCCGCTGGCGTTGCCCACGCCCGCCGTGGCCGAGTTTGCCGAACTCAACCAGGCCCTCAACACCCTCAGTCAACGCCTGGTGGGCGACTACGAGCAGCTGCGCGAGTTCACGGCCAATGCTGCCCACGAAACCCAGACGCCCCTGGCCATCATGCAGGCCCAGCTGGAGCAGCTGCTGCAAGTACCCGCCTTGGCCGAAGACCCGGCCGCGGCCCCGCTCGTGGCCGACCTCTACGGGGCCACACTGCGCCTCTCGCGCCTGCACCAGGCCCTGAGTTTGCTTAGTAAAATCGAGAACCGTCAATTCCCCGACGCCCAGCCCGTGCGCCTCGACCAGCTCCTGGCCGAAAAAGTAACCCAGTTCGAGCCCCTGTTCGAGGCCCGTGAGCTGCGCTACGGGCTCAACATGAACGGCGGGCCGGTGGCCGTGCGCATGCACCCCGGCTTGGCCGATTCCTTGCTGCAAAACCTCCTGCAAAACGCCGTGAAGCACAACGTGCGCGGCGGCGAAGTCACGCTGTACCTTTCGGCTGCTGAGCTAAAAATAAGCAACACCGGCCCAGCCGTGGATGGTGACCCCGCGCGATTCTTCGAGCGTTTTCGCAAGCACAACGCCGCCTCAGAGTCGCCGGGGCTGGGGCTGAGCATCGTGCAGCAAATCTGTGAATATTACGGGTTTGGGCTAGAATATCAATTGGGCGAAGCCGGCACCCGCCACATCCTGCGTGTGTCGTTTGCTGCGGCTGCCGTTTCTCCAGCGGCCGCTCGCGGCGCCGCAGCCCGGGCTTCGTATTAGCCCCCATTGGCGGTAAGAAGGCAGCCTGGCGCCGAATTTGACGTATACCGTCGCCCTGGGCCGTACCAATGCCCCGGCCGCGCGCCGTGAGCGTGCTTTTTCTATGCCCATGCGGACACTTCGGCTTTGCAGCGTGGCCAGCCTGTTGTGGCTGGCGCCGGATTGGTCGGCCCAGGCCCAACCAACGGCCAACAACGACGGCTTTCGCCGTTACAACGGCCAGATGGAGGTGGTGCGCAACGGCCAGCCCCGTCCCATGACCCACGATGCCCGCCTGCCCACCGGCGCCACTGTCACCAAAGATGGATTCATCGTCGGCCCCGAGGGCCATCGCACCGAGCTGGCCGAAGGCCAGGGGTGCGACCTGCGCGGCCGCCCCGTAGCCGTGCGCACCACTGCCGACGGCCGGTTGGCACTGGCCGGACCTGGCCGTTCAGCCCAGCCCGCCGTGCGCCCGCCGGCCCCCCCCCGCAGCCTGCTCGAAACCTTTGTGGGCAGCGCCGGCGCGGGCAAAGGCTGGGGACATTTTAAAAATAAGAAAGCCAAAAAGAAGCACGGCAAAGGCAAGGGCCATGGCCGGTGGAAAGGAGAGGACGACTAGTCGTTTGGTCGTAGCGCTTGCTTTCCCCGCGTTTGTTTTCATGCCATGGTTCACCATTTTCTAGCTTCCCCTTTTGATGACGCGGCCCGCGCCAACCAGTTTGCGGCCGTGCGCGCCGCCCTGCAAGCCGATTCCAGCCTTGATACCCTGCTGCTGGGCAACCTGGTGCTGGAAGATGGCGCCGAGCCCATCGATGCGCTGGTGGTGCGGCCCCACAGCCTCACGCTGCTCGTGCTGGTGCCCGCCGGGGGCCGGCTGAGCGTTCCGGCGCTAGGTTACGGGCTTTGGCAGCTGGCCGGCAACGCGCTGTCGGTGGCCGAAGCGTTTGATAATCCTTATGAACAGTTTGTGCAGCAAAAAAAGGCTGTGGCCGAGTGGCTGCAGCCCCGTTTCGGCCCCGCGCAAGCTAATCTGGCAGCCATTTCGGGTATTGTGCTGTTTGCTGCGCCGCTAGACTTTGCCCCCGATGTGGCCCCCGCGCTCAACGATGCTCCCACCGGGTTTGCGCTGTTGAGCAGCCCGGCCGAGCTGCCGCGCGTCCTCCAGACCCTGGCCTCTGCTGATATCAACCTCGGCTCGGGCGACATTGCGGAATGGGCTGCCGAATGGGCCGCATTTGCCGCCAAGCCCGCTGCCCCCACCGCTCCAAGCGGCCCGCCGAAACCGTCGGCTGCAGTGCCGGCTGGCGGTGTGCTCGCCCAAAAAGCCCGCGCGTTCTGGAACTGGTTGGGTGCCGCCGACGTGCCCGACGACCCACCCTACGGCACTGACCCCGCCGCTGCCCGCCGCGAAGAAAAGCAGCGCCTCGAACGCCTGCGCCAGCAAATGCAGGCAGACGTAGCCGCCCAGCTCCAGGCCCTGGAAGCCCGCGAAGCCGAGCGCGAACGCAGCATTGCCCAACTTAAAGCCCAACTGGCCCAAGCCCCGCCCGTGGCGGCCGATGCTACCGCCCTGGTCTCACGCATCGGCGCCGAAACCCGCGAGAAAGCCGCCCTCGAAGCGCAAATGGAAGCCTCCCGAGCCGAGTCGGCCGCCCGCAACCGCGAGCTGGATGCCAAAATCCAGCAGCTCAGCCAGCTCATCGAGCGGCTCAACGCCCAGCCCCAACCGGCTGCGGCGCCGGCCGACCACTCAGCCACTAGCCCTGCAGAGCCAACCACCAGTACCGCCGCACCCAACGGCACCCGCCGGGCCCCAAGTGCCGCTTTTGCGTCCGCCGCTGCTTCGGCCAGGCATTTGGCCGGCGGGGTAGGGGCAAAGCTGGGAAACCAGGCCGGGCCGCGGTTTCGGCAGCTGCGGGTGTGGAGCCGGCGGCTGCCCCGGTTGGGCTTGGTGGCGGGAGTGGTGGCCCTCTTAGGGTTGGGGGGCTGGGGCTTGGGGCACCTGGGTGGCAGTGCGCCGGTGCCTTTTCAGGAGAAGGGCCGTTGGGGCTTTGCCGATGCCAAAGGCCAGTTGGTGATACCAGCCCAGTTTTCAGCGGCCAAGCCGTTTCAAAATGGTCGGGCCGTGGTGGCTAAAGCTGGCGCCTACGGCTTCGTGAATGAAGATGGGGAGGAGGCTGTGGCTCCCGCATATGACGCCCTGAACCCTTACGCCGATGGCTACGCCCGGGCCCGAGTGGGCGATGCCTACACCTTCATTAACGAACAAGGAGAGGAATTTGACTCCTATTATTTCAACGCTCTCGACTTTGCCGAAGGCCACGCCGCCGTGCTCGACCACCGCGGCTGGCACTACATCAGCGGCCCTGAGGAGCCGGCAAACCCCGTGATTTTCAAGGAAGCTTACTCTTTCGTCGACGGCCTGGCCCGGGTGCGGCTAGCCGACGGGTTCACCTACATCACCTCCGACTACCTCGACGACCCCAGCGAGGGCACCGCGCCCTTTGGCCGCTACCAGCACGCCGATGACTTTGCCAACGGCCAGGCTCGCGTGACCCAAAATGGCCACACTTTTTTGATTAATAAGCGCGGCGAGGAAATAAAATAACTGCCTTCCGGCCGGTCGGGCAGCCCGGGTGTGCTGTGTTATGTTTTACCGCCGAAAAGCGGGAAATTAGGCTTTTTAGCTGGTTATGCATAACTAGCTTATTACTTTGCGCAAGCTGGCTTCGGACGAAGTGTTAAGTACGAAGAGGTGAAATATTTTCTCCGGAAACGTTTGTGCCCTTGTGTGGTCTCCAACAAAACCCTTAGCTTGCACCCCGCTTAACATTAAGGTAATATGGAAGTCCAGACTTTGAAGTATCCTGCCATCCGCAACTTCGTGGCCGGCAAACCCCTTGAAAACGCCTCTACGTCGGCAATGGACGTATTCAGCCCCCTCACGGGTGAGTTGATTTCCACCGTGCCGCTGAGCGGTGCCGAGGCGCTGGACGCCGCCGTGCGGGCCGCTAAAGCTGCCTTCCCTTCGTGGTCGGCCACGCCCATCAAAGAGCGGGTGCAGATTTTCTACCGGTACAAGACTCTGCTGGAGCGCGACATGAAAGCCCTGGCCGAGCTGGTACGCGAGGAAAACGGCAAAACCATGGACGAGGCCCGCGCCGAAGTTGAAAAAGCCATCGAACTGACTGAGTTTGCCTGCTCCATGCCCCAGCTTATTCAGGGCGAGTTTCTGGAAGTGAGCAAGGGCGTGGAAGCCCGCGCCGAGCGCAAGCCGCTGGGCGTGGTGGCCAGCATTGCCCCGTTCAACTTCCCCAACATGGTGCCTCACTGGACCATTCCGAATGCCATTGTGCTGGGCAACACCATGATTCTGAAGCCTTCGGAGCAAGTGCCGCTGAGCGCCGTGAAAATCGCCGAGTTGCTGAAAGAAGCTGGCCTGCCCGACGGCGTGCTCAACGTGGTGAACGGCGATAAGGAAATCGTGGAAGCCATCTGCGACCATCCTGAAATTCAGGCCGTGAGCTTCGTGGGCTCCACCAAAATTGCCAAAGTGGTGTACATCCGCGCCACCAGCAACCTCAAGCGCTGCGTGGCCCTCGGCGGCGCCAAAAACCACCTCATGGTGCTGCCCGACGCCCACCCCGACATGACGGCCTCCAACGTGGCCGCCAGCATGAGCGGCTGCGCGGGCCAGCGCTGCATGGCCGGCTCCACCATGGTGGGCGTAGGCGCAGTGGATGGCATCGTGGCCAAAATCGTGGAAGAAGCCAAGAAGATTGTGGCCGGCCAAAACCTCGGCTCCGTCATCAGCAAGGAAGCCAAGGAGCGCATCGAGAAGCACATCAGCGAAGCCGAAGCGGCTGGCGCCAAAGTGCTGCTCGACGGCCGCAATGCCGTGGTGCCGGGCCACGAAGACGGCTACTATGTGGGCGCCACCGTCATCGACCACGTGACACCCGATATGCGCATTGCCCAGGAAGAAGTGTTCGGTCCGGTGCTCGCCATCATGCGCACCAACACGCTAGATGAGGCCTTGGCCATCGAAAACGCCAACCCTTACGGCAACGCCGCCGCCGTGTTCACCAGCAGCGGCAGCAGCGCCCGCTACGTGATGGACCACGCCAACGCCGGCATGATTGGCGTCAACATCGGCGTGCCCGTGCCCCGCGAGCCCTTCTCCTTCGGCGGCTGGAACGAGTCGAAGTTCGGCGCCTGCGACATCACGGGTAAGAGTTCGATTGAATTCTGGACGCAACTCAAGAAGACCACGACCAAGTGGAACCCCGAGTCGCGGGTGAACTGGATGTCGTAGTGCCCGAACTGTCATCCTGAGCTTGCGAAGGACCTAAGGACAGTCGAACAGTTTGCAGTAAATAATTAATTAGCAAGCGAGGTGGTCGTGATAAGGTCCTTCGCTATGCTCAGGATGACAGACGGAATTAACGTCACTCCCAATTCATGGAAACCACCTTCGCCACCGACAAAGACCAAATCCTGCACGACAACCTCGACCACACCCTCTTCTCGTGGTCGAAGCAAACGGGCCTGAACCCCATCAACGCCGAGCGCGCCGAGGGCGTGTACGTGTACGACCGAGACGGCAAGCGCTACATCGACTTTTCGGCCCAGCTCATGAACGTGAACATCGGCCACGGCGACCAGCGCGTGACCGAAGCCGTAGCCGCCCAGATGCGCGAGCTCAGCTACGTGTACCCCGGCATGATTACCAAGGCCCGCGGCGACCTTGGTAAGAAGCTCAACGACATCACGGCTCCCAACCTCACCAAGGCATTTTTCACGCTGGGCGGGGCCGAGGCCATTGAAAACGCCATCAAGCTGGCGCGCGTGTACACCGGTCGCCACAAGATTGTGTCGCTGTATCAGTCGTTTCACGGGGCCAGCTACGGCGCGATGAGTGTAGGCGGTGACCCCCGCAAATTCGCCGTGGATAGCCAGGCCATGCCCGGCACGGTACACGTCGAAAATCCCTATTTCTACCGCTGCCCCTGGCACTCCGAAACGCCCGAGCAGTGCGCCCAGCGCGCCGCCGACGCCATGGAGCGCATTATCGGCTACGAGAACCCCGGCAGCGTGGCCGCCATTATCATGGAAGGGGAGTCGGGCACGTCGGGCTGCATCAAGTACCCGCCCGGCTACTGGACGCGGGTGCGCGAAATCTGCGACAAGCACGGCATCCTGCTCATTGCCGATGAAGTGATGTCGGGTTTCGGCCGTACCGGCAAGTGGTTCGGCTCCGACCATCACGGCGTCAAAATCGACATTATGTGCATGGCCAAGGGCATCACCGCCGGCTACCTGCCCCTGGGCGCCGTGATGGTGGACGAGAAAATTGCCAAGTCCTTCGACGACAAGCCGCTGCCGCTCGGCCTCACGTACTCGGCTCACCCGGTGAGCTGCGCCGCCGCCGTGGCCGTGCTCGACATCTACGAGAGCGACAACCTGCTCGAAAACACCGTGGAAATGGGCAAGTACATGGACGAGCAAGTGGCCCAGCTCATGCGCCACCACCCCAGCATCGGCGACTGGCGCAATACCGGCCTCTTCGGCTGCCTGGAGCTGGTGAAGAACCGCGAAACCAAAGAGCCCATGGCCCCCTGGAACGCCACGCCCGCCCAAATGGACATCATGAACCAGGTAGCCGCCAAAATCCGCGAGCTGGGCATGTACACCTTCGTGCGCTGGAACTACATCTTCATCTGCCCCCCGCTGAGCATTAACAAGGAGGAAATTGATGAAGGTTTGGCCATTATCAGTGAGGCAATTAGCATTGCGGATAAGTACGTATACTAAGCAGTAGCGCGGACTTTTAGTCCGCGACACACCATAAATTGAACCGGTATTAATTGCGTGGGGACGCGGACTAAAAGTCCGCGCTACTTTTCCTTATGGCTTTACTCTTGAAAAACGGCCGCGTCATTACCGCCGACTCGGACGCCGTCTGCGATATTCTGATTGAAGGCGAAACCATCGTATCCATTGGCCGCAACTTGTCGGCCGAAGGGGCGGAGGTGATTGATTGCACCGGCAAGCTCGTCATGCCTGGCGGCATCGACCCGCACGTGCACCTCGAAATGCCCTTTATGGGTACCTTCAGCTCCGATACGTACGAAACCGGCACCCGCGCCGCGCTGCACGGCGGCACTACCACCGTCATCGATTTCATCCTGCAAAAGCAGGGCAATTCGCTGCGTTCGGCCTTCGAGGAGTGGAGCGGGCGCGCCAGCGGCAACGCCGTGGGCGACTACAGCTTCCACATGGCTGTGACGGATTTTAACCCCAGCACCAAGGAGGAAATCAAGGACATGGTGGCCGAAGGCATCACATCCTTCAAAACCTTCATGGCCTACAAGGGCGCGCTCATGATTGATGACGCGCAGATGGTGGGCCTGATGCAGGAGGTGAAAAAGCACGGCGGCCTCGTGACGGCCCACGCCACCAACGGCGACATGATTGACACGCTCATCGCCCAGCACCGGGCGGCGGGCAAGCTCACGCCGCTCTACCACTACCTCTCGCAGCCCGAAGTGACCGAAGCCGAAGCCTCGGGCCGCTTCGCCGACATCGCCAACTACACCGGCGTAAACGCCTACATCGTGCACCTTACCTGCGAGGGCGCCCTCAACCAGGTGCGCCGCGCCACCGAGCGCAACCAGCGCGTACTGGTTGAAACCTGCATTCAGTACCTGGTGCTGGACGCGTCATTGTACGAGGACGAGGCCAACGGCGCGAAGTGGGTGATGTCGCCCCCGCTGCGCGAGAAAAAGGACCAGGCCACGCTCTGGGCCGGCATCAACCAGGGCCTCGTGAACGTGGTGGGCACCGACCACTGCCCCTTCATGTGGGAGCAGAAGCTGATGGGCAAGGACGACTTCTCCAAGATTCCGAACGGCCATCCCGCCATCGAGCACCGCATGGAATTGCTGTTTTCGGAAGGGGTGAGCACCGGCAAAATCACGCCACAGAAATTCGTGGAAGTGACCTCGACTAACCCCGCCAAAATCTTTGGCATGTTCCCCCGCAAAGGCACCATCAGCATCGGCGCCGACGCGGATTTGGTGATATTTGACCCACAGAAAAAGCACACCATTTCGGCCAGCACCCACCACATGAACTGCGACTACTCGGCCTACGAAGGCTGGGAACTGACCGGCAAAATCGACACGGTTTTGCTGCGCGGTAAAGTAGCTGTCGAAGCAGGAGAAACGAGGGTTTCGAAAGGCTACGGACAGTTCATCAAGCGCGGCAAAACGAATATTTAGCCCCGTCTGTTTTCATTCTGTCATTGCGAGGGCGCAGCCCGTGGCAATCCGTCCTCTCACAAGCGACTAACCTAATAATGTGATAGGCTGAATTAATTGAGCTTGTCATGCTGAAATAAACTCATCACAAAACGAAATTCATCGCTGAGTACAGGACGAATTGTTTCGTCGCCGCTTCATGCGCGGAATGCTCGCAATGACAAAAAGAAACGCTCACCCCACCAAAAATTAAAATGCCCAGAATTATCAAATCCGGCCTCATCCAGATGAGCTTGCCGATGACCGAAGGTGAAGGCTCCATCGAGGAAATCAAAGAAGCCATGGTGCAAAAGCACATTCCGCTCATTGAAGAAGCCGGCCGCCAAGGCGTGCAAATTCTCTGTTTGCAGGAAATCTTCAACACCCCGTATTTCTGCCCCGGCCAAGACAAAGCCTGGTACGCCTCGGCCGAGCCGGTGCCTGGCCCCACCACCGAGCGCATGGCCGAGTACGCCAAGAAATACAACATGGTGATGATTGTGCCCGTGTACGAGCGCGAGTCGGCCGGCTTCCTCTACAACACAGCCGCCGTGATTGACGCCGACGGAACCTACCTCGGCAAGTACCGTAAAAACCACATCCCCCACACCACTGGCTTCTGGGAGAAGTTCTTCTTCAAGCCCGGCAACATGGGCTACCCCGTGTTCCAGACTAAGTACGCCAAGGTGGGCGTCTACATTTGCTACGACCGCCACTTCCCCGACGGCGCCCGCATCCTGGGTTTGAACGGCGCTGAAATTGTATACAACCCCTCGGCCACCGTGGCCGGCCTCTCGCAGTACCTCTGGAAGCTGGAGCAGCCCGCGCACGCGGCAGCCAACGGCTACTTCATGGGCTGCATCAACCGCGTGGGCGAAGAGAAGCCCTGGAACCTGGGCCGCTTCTACGGCACCAGCTACTTCGTGGACCCGCGTGGCCAAATCATCGCCGAAGCCGACGAATACAAGGATGAATTACTGGTGGCCGAATTCGACCTCGACATGATTGACGAGGTGCGTAACACTTGGCAGTTCTTCCGCGACCGCCGTCCCGAAACCTACGAGAAACTGGTGGAGCTCTAGAAGTTTTGAGTGCTGAATGTTGAGTGTTGAATTGAGCGCCCGATAGAATCCGGTTTCAATTCAGCACTCAATATTCTTCACTCAACATTCAAAACTCAAAACTCAACATTGCCAAAATATGGCCGAATTTTCTACACCCACCACCGAGCAACAATTCGCGGAGAACTTCGCGCAATTGAAGCCGGTGATGAACCGCACCGAGGCGCTGTACGAGAGCTCCCGCTGCCTCTTCTGCTTCGATGCGCCGTGTATAAAAGCGTGCCCGTCGGGGATTGATATTCCGCAGTTTATTCGCCAGATAAATTCGGGCAACGACACCGGCGCGGCGCGCACTATTTACGAGGCTAATTATTTCGGCAATGCCTGCGGCAAAGTGTGCCCCACGGAGGTGCTATGCGAAGGCGCCTGTGTGTACAACTTGCAGGACGTGAAGCCGATTGAAATAGGGCGTCTTCAAAGTTATGCCACCACCAAAGCCATCAAGAGCGGGAAAAAGCTATTCGGGCCTGGTGAGGATAACGGGAAGAACATAGCCGTAATTGGCGCCGGACCAGCCGGTATTTCGGCGGCTTGCGAGCTGCGGGCGCTGGGGTATGCGGTAGATGTTTTTGAAGCCAAAGCCCAGCCATCGGGCCTGACGGTGTACGGCGTTGCACCGTACAAAATCACCAACGAAGAAACGCTGGCTGAAATGGCCTATTTGCAAGCGCAATTCGGCTACAATGTGCATTTTAATTCCGCTATTTCTTCGCGTGCGGAATTAGAAAAATTGGAAAATAAATACGACGCTATTTTCCTCGGAATTGGCCTTGGCAAAACCAATGAACTGGGATTGCCGGGTGAGGATAAAATTAATTGCACCGGTGCGGTAGAATTCATTGCTGAACTGCGCGAACATCAGCATAAAGTTGCGGTGGGCCGTAAGGTGATTGTGCTTGGCGGCGGCAACACGGCCATGGATGCGGCTTCGGAATCGTCGCGGCTCGGGGCTGAGCATGTGATTCTTGCTTATCGCCGTGCCAAGGAGGAAATGGGCGCTTACGAGTTCGAATACGACCTGGCCAAAGGGGTAGGAGTGAAGGGCTTGTTCAACGTGGCGCCGATTGAAATCACCGGTAACGGCTACGTGGCGGGCGTGAAATTCATTCGCACCGAAGTAAAAGACGGCCGCGTGCAGGAAATTGCCGGTTCTGAGTTTGTGGAACCTTGCGACATGGTAATTAAAGCCACGGGACAAGCCAAGCAGATGGAATTTCTGAGTTTGATTCCAGGTCTGAAGCTGGATAGCAAGGGCCGCATCATTGCTGATGCTCACACCGGACAAACATCGAACCCGAAATATTTCGCTTCCGGCGATGCTTGGAACGGCGGGGCGGAAGTGGTGAATGCCGCGGCCGAGGCCAAGCTCACAGCGCGCGGCATTCACGCTTATCTAACCAAGTAATTCACGTTCGCGAACAGAAAGCACGTCATGCTGAGCGTAGTCGAAGCATCTCGCGTGTGGTAGTAAATAATTCATTTAACGATGCGAGCGAGATGCTTCGGCTGCGCTCAGCATGACGTTCTGAGATATAAAATCCCATGCCCGACCTCTCAATAAATTTCGCCGGCATCAAAGCGCCGAACCCGTTCTGGCTGGCTTCGGCGCCGCCCACCAATTCCGGCTACCAGGTAATGAAAGCCTTCGACGCCGGCTGGGGCGGCGCGGTGTGGAAGACCCTGGGCGTGCCCGTCGTGAACGTGTCGAGCCGCTACGGTGGCGTTAACTACCGCGACAAACGACTGGTGGGATTCAACAACATCGAGCTGATTTCGGACCGGCCGCTTTCGCACAACCTGCGCGAGATTGAGGAAGTGAAGAAGCGCTTCCCCAACCACGCCGTCATTGCCTCGCTCATGGTGCAGAGCCGGCAGGAGTGGCACGACATCGTGCGCGCCTCGCAGGACGCCGGCGCCGACGGCTTCGAGCTGAACTTTGGCTGCCCGCACGGCATGTGCGAGCGGGGCATGGGCTCGGCGGTAGGGCAGGAGCCCAAGGTGCTGCAAATGATAGTGGAATGGGTGATGGAAGTGGCCCAGAAGCCGGTCATTGTGAAGCTCACGCCCAACATCTCCGACATTACTGAACCGGCCTTGGCCGCCCGGCGCGGCGGTGCCGATGCCATCTCGCTCATCAACACCATTCAAAGCATTGTTGGTGTCGACCTTGATAAGTACGCCCCGTATCCAATTGTAGACGGCAAGGGCACCAACGGCGGCTATTGCGGCCCGGCCGTGAAACCCATTGCCCTGAACATGGTGAAAAACTGCGCCCAGCATCCCGATATCCAATTGCCCATTTCGGGCATTGGGGGCATCGAAAACTGGCGCGACGCGGTGGAGCACATCCTGCTGGGAGCCAGCTCGGTGCAAGTGTGCACGGCGGCCATGCACTTCGGCTTCGGCATCATCCGGGAGATGACGGCGGGCCTGGAACAGTACATGGTGGAGAAAGGCTTCAACACCATTTACGACTTCGTGGGCAAGGCCCTGCCCAACGTGCTGCACTGGGAAGACCTGAACATGAAGTACAAGGTGACGGCCAACATCAACGAGGACAAGTGCATCGGCTGCCAGCTCTGCTACACGGCCTGCGAAGACGGCGCCCACCAGGCCATCAAGCTCAACGCCGGCACTCGCGTGCCCGAAATCATTGAGGAAAATTGCGTGGGCTGCAACCTGTGCTCGCTGGTGTGCCCCGTGGAGCAGTGCATCACGATGGAACAAACCGACTCCGGCACCCAGCACCTTACCTGGAAGGAGCGCACCGAAGCCGGTGACATTCCCACCAAGTTTGAGGACGAAAAGGCCGGGGGGCGCCACCACTGGGTACCCGAGCCCAGCGCCGCGCTGGGCAAGGAGCGTTACAAAACGCTGCCCGGCAAAGCCCGCGTTATCAACGGCGAGACGGAGGTGCCCGCCGAGGCGTAGGCTACCTGTAGTTACACTGCCAGATTATTGGTAATGAAGCCCCTTTGGTTCTCGCCAATGGGGCTTCTGCATTTTGTTGCGAGGTATGTAAGTTTTAATAACTTGCTGGCAACAAGGCACCAATCGAGCCCCATGAAACACCTGCTACTCTCGCTGCTTCTGGCGCTTCCACTGGCGCTTCGGGCCCAATCAGCCAACCCCGCAATGTGGTGCCCGGCCGGCGCCACGTGGACGTATGGCTACGCCCTGTTTGCCGAGCGGGGCACTATCACCGTCCGCTACGCCCGCGACACGGTGGTGGCCGGGCAGCCGGCGCAAGTGCTCACCCGGCAATTAAATTCGGTGTATTATCCTGGCCCAACGCCCGGCGCCAATTTGTATTGGCCTGTGGTTATCACCCGAGTAGTCGGCCGTCGGGTCGAAGTATGGGCCTATGGCCAATTCTATACCCTTTACGATTTTGGAGCGCTGCCTGGCAGCACTTGGCCGACAGTTTTGGCGAGCCCTGCCAACGCTTGCCCGCAGGCAAGAAGCATGGCGCAAGTAGTCGTCGACAGTGTGGGCACCCAGCAGCTTGCTGGCCACACGTTGCGGTGGTTTCGTGCGCATTTGCTACCCACTGGCGCTAGCACGCAGGGTTATTGGCACGGGCGGGTGTATGAACAAGTAGGCGGGACCGAATACATGCAGCCGTTGGCACTTGACTGTCCAGTCGTGGATGCAGGCGTCATTGGCCCGGTTTTCAGCTTCCGCGCAACGGGTTGTCCCACCACCAGTTTCGTTCCTGGTTCGGGTACCCTGGTGCTAGGCAGCGCGCAGGCCCGCGCTGAAGCTGCCGGCTTTGCCGTTTACCCGAATCCATCGGCCGGCGCGGGCGTGCTGCGGGTGGCGCTGCCCGCGGGTTTCGGCCCGGCCGCGCAGCTGCGTTTACTGGACCTGACGGGCCGCCTGGTGCTTTGCCAGCCGGCTCGGAGCGAACCGTTGCTGGACGTGCGCGGCCTGGCGGCGGGCATTTACTCCCTGCAGCTCAGCACGCAGGGTGCCGCCAGCCTGGTTTGTCGTGTGGTGCTCGAATAAGGCCAGGGATGCAACTGAATGTGGTCTGCAATTTGTTGATTGACATATAAGTTACCTCACCTATAAATCGACGCGCTTCGGCCGCCTGTCCATATCATGAAAACGAAATCATTGATTTTTGCCCTCGGCATCTGCGTGATGCTGCTTAGCGGCTGCGTGGCCTCGGTTGGCACAGGCTATGATATGGGGTACGGCTATTACCCGCCGGCCCAGCCTTACTACGGTGGTTATTATGCCCGCCCATACTACGCCCCGCGCCCTATCATCGTGCGCCCTTACCGTCAGCCCTACCGCCCCAATTATAACGGCTACCGCGGCGACGGCCGCGGCAACTGGAACGGCAACCGCGGCGGCAACAGCAGTGGCTACCACGGCGGTGGCCACGGTCGCAGCCACTAATCCGGGGTATGCCATTATCACAGCCACAAACAGAAGCGGCCCGCAGTGCGCTGCGGGCCGCTTCTGTTTGTGGCAAACGCATTCAGTCGAAAATCACCGTTTTGTTGCCGTGCACGAATACCTGCTCGTCAAACACCATTTTGAGCGAGCGGGCCAGCACAATCTTCTCCACGTCGCGGCCGGCCTGGGCCATTTCGTGGGCACTCTGGGTGTGGTCGATGGGGATGACGTTTTGGGCGATGATGGGGCCCTGGTCGAGTTGTTCGTTCACGAAATGGGCAGTGGCGCCAATGATTTTCACTCCCCGGGCATAGGCTTGGGCGTAAGGGCTGGCCCCCACGAAAGCCGGCAGAAACGAATGGTGAATGTTGATGAGGCGGTTGGGATAGTGCGCCACAAAATCGGAGGTCAGGATGCGCATGTATTTGGCCAGCACCACGAAGTCGGGTTGATACTGGGCCAGCACCGCCAGTACTTCGGCCTCGTGCGCTTCGCGCGTGCGGTTGGCGTGGGGCAGGTAGTGGAAGGGCAGGTTGAATTTGCGGGTGAGGTCGCCAAGCACCTCGTAGTTGCTCACGACGGCCAGCACCCGGGCATTTAGCTCGCCAAACTCGTGGCGCACCAGCAGCTCGCTCAGGCAGTGATGCTCCTTGGTGGCCATGAGCACAATTTTTTTGGGCTGGTTGGTGGTGAGGCGGATGCTGGCCGCCACCGGCAAAGCAGCGCGCAATTCTTCCAGCAGCGTGGCGGCATCAAATGCACCGGTGATTTCGGTGCGCATGAAAAAGTAGTTGCCGTCGCGGTCCACGAATTCGCCGTTGCGAACAATGTTGAGGCCGTGTTTGAACAGCACGCCTGTGATTTTATAAATCAGGCCCGGCTCGGCGGGGCAATGGATGAGGAGCAGATGCGCCATACAAAGGAAAAGTTGTCGTCAGTAAAAGGGCGAAATGCCGGGTTCTAAAAGCAGCGTGCTGTTGATTGCATCATTACGCCTTTATTTGTTGAGTAATTCAGCTTCAATAATTAGTGCCCCTACCTCTACCCGCCCGACTAATGCCGGCCCTGTTGCTTAAGGCAGGTTTGCTGGTACCCAACATTGGTTACGCACAAGGTTACGTCGAGGGCATTGGGCTAAGCTACGAAGTGCTGCCGCTGCAGCAGAAAAGTGGGAGCGAAGCTACCTTCCGAGCCGATGTTTTTCGGGCAAATATTATTGCGCCGGTGGCCGTGGCAGCCGATACCTCGCACGCTTTCTTAGCAGGCCTGAACCTGGAGGCCCTGCATTTTAGCGGCAGCCGGCCGGGTTTTGCGGTGCAGAATGTATATGGCATTACGCCGGTGCTGGGCTACCGGCAGCGCCTGTCGGCCCGCACCGAGCTCACTGCCCTCGCTCTGCCCAGCCTCAACTCCGACCTGCGCGAAGTGCGCGGCGCCGACGTGACCTGGGGCGGCGTGCTGCGCGCCGCCTACCGTGCCAATCCCCGCCGGGCGTACCGGCTCACGGTGGGCTACCGGCAGCAGTTCTACGGCCCGCAGTACGTGCTGCTGCTGGGGCTCGACTGGCGGCTGGGCGAGCGGTGGCGGGCCTTCGGAGACTTGCCCACCACGTTCAACATCAGCTACGCCGCCACGGCCAAGGTGAATGTTGGCTTTAATTTAAATGGCATCAATACGGCGTATCGGTTGCTGAACAACGACCAGTATTTCCAGTACCAGCAAGCTCACTACGGCCTTTTTGCCGAAACCTACCTGAGCAGCCATTGGGCTGTGCGTGCCACGGCTGCCTACGCCGGCATCCGGCGGCTGGACGTGTTTGCGAAGGACGACCAGTGGCCGGCCACTATCGATTACATCGGCTTGGGCACCGCGCCCACGCCTCTCAACCCACGCCTAGAGAAGGGCCTCGCGTTTCGGCTGGCGCTGAGCTACCGGGTGCCCGCACCGTAGGCCGTTACATCTGGCCGACTGGCTGCGAATCCGTGGGCTGGGCGGCTCTTTTGGGCGAGTCGGCGTGAATGGAGGCCGTGGTATCGCGGAGGTGCTGCGGGCGACGGCCACTTTTCACCGCCTGAATTTCGGCCACCACCGCCAGGGCAATTTCCTCCGGCGTTTCGCCGCCCAGCGTCAGGCCAATGGGGCTGTACAGGCGGCTGGCAGCATCTTCCAGGCCCGGCAATTCCAAATCGGCCAGCAGCCTCCCGGCCTTGGCGCGGGGGCCAAGCAGGCCGATGTAGGGCGCAGCCGTGGGCAGTAGCGTGTGCAGCGCGGCCAAGTCGTAGGCATAGTTGTGGCTGAGCAGCACGTGGTAGGCACCGGCGTCGGGGTGCTGGGTTTCCAGCTCGCGCACGGGCACAATGCGCACTTCGGCCGCTTCCGGAAAGCGTGCGGCGGTGGCCAGGTTGGGCCGTCCGTCTACTACCGTGATGTGCCAGCCGAGCGAAGCGGCCAGGTGCACCAGCGGCTGGGCGTCGTTGCCGGCGCCGTACACCACCAGGCGCAGCGGCGGGCGCAGCGCTTCCAGCAGTGCCCGCACGGGCCCGGCAGCGGTTTCCACGTCCAGAATCTGCGACTGGCCTTGCGCCAGCGCTGCCCGTGCTGCTTCGGCCAGCGGGGCAGCCAGGAGGGGAGTGCCGCGCAGTGCGCCCGCTTCGGTGAGCAGCACACGTTGGCCCACGGTGGCCTTCAGCCCCGAGGTATCGGTCTCAAACACGGTGGCCAGCACAGCCGGCTCGGGGTGCTGGGCGAAGCCGCGCAGCAGCTCCACGGGGTTGTCGGGGGCGGCAAAATCAAGTGGTTCGAGCAGGATGCGGACCACGCCCTGGCAGCCAGGACCCAGGCCGTGGCGCGGGTCGTCCTCGTCGCGGGTATCGTAAGTGACCAAGGCCGGTTGGCCCCGAAAAATAGCCTGCCGAGCCCGCTGGCGGGCATCGCCTTCGAGGCAGCCCCCGCTGATGGCGCCGGTCAGCTCGCCGTCTTCGGTCACGAGCATGCGGGCGCCGGGGCGGCGGTAGGCCGAGCCCAGCACCTCCACCACCGTGGCCAGGGCGCAGGGGCGGGCCGCGGCGCGGTGGCGGTCGTAGGCGAGGAGCAGGCGTTGGAGTTCGGTCATGAGGCGGTAGTTTGCGCAGGCAGTACGCCCGGCGGCGGGGCGGGGTTCTGTAAACCACCGGCAGGCAAGCGTGTTTTGCATCAGGCCGAAAGGTGCCCGCCCGTTGGGGCTAAATGGAATGCTATGACCGCCTCAATTCCCCTTTTTCAACTCAGCACGCTCACTGCAACGGAAGAGCAGCCGGCGGACTTTTTCTTTTTGGGACCCCATGCTCCGGTGTCCCAACTGCCGATTAGCCTGCCCTACCGGAGCAACTATTACAAAATTGGCTTATGCCTGCGCGGCCAGGCTCAGTTAAAAGTTGACTTGGAAACTTACGACATCGGGCCCAACTCACTGATGCTGCTGTCGCCCTACGTCATCAAGCAGTGGCCGTATATGTCGGCCGATTTTGAGGGGCTGAGCATCTTTTTCACCCAAGCGTTTATTTCGGCCAAGAGTGGGCTGAAGCTGGATGCTTTCTCTTTCTTCGAGCGGGACGCGCTGCATGTTTTCCAATTAACCGCCGGGCAGGCAAACGAGATGGCTGCCCTCTTGCACAGCATTGAGCAGAAATACCTGGCGCCGCATATTTATCGGGAGGAAATTCTGCGCAGTCTCATCCAGATTCTGCTACACGAAACCGCACCCATTTACAGTGCGCAACACGTGGCGGCAAAGGCTGTGCAAACGCGCGGTCAATTAATTGCTTCTGAATTTAAACAATTGGTCAGCAGTCACTACGCCTCGGAACGCAGCCTGGGCTTCTATGCCGACAAGCTCTGCATCACGCCTAAGCATTTGGCCGAAACCGTGAGGGAGGCCACCGGCAAGCGCGCCGTGGAGTGGCTAACCGAGGCCGTATTGCTCGAAGCCCACGTGCTGCTGCAAAACCCGGCTCTAAGCATTGCTCAGATTGCGGATACGCTGCACTTTGCCGACCAGTCCACGTTTGGACGGTTTTTCCGCAAAAGTGCTGGCGTTTCGCCGGCAGCATTTCGGCAGGGGTTATAGAAGAGCGCCGAGAATACACAAGAACGGTCAAGCAGCGCGCAGCGAAGCATCTTTGCTGCGTAAGTAATTATTTACTTCTCCGGTAAAGACGCTTCGCTGCGCGCTGCTTGACCGTTCTATTTATCCGTGTCGTCTTTTCCGCCTTTCGGCACAATGCTCCCGTAGTTTGGCTCTTTCTCTGGGTTCTACGCGGCCGGAGCTTTGTGGTATGAAAATCACACTTACCGGTTCCCTCGGGAACATCAGCAAGCCCTTGGCCACCGCGCTGGTGCAGCAGGGCCACGTCGTCACCGTCATCAGCAGCAAGGCCGACCGGCAGGCGGAAATTGAAGCGTTGGGCGCCACCGCGGCCATCGGCACGGTGGATGACGCGGCGTTTCTGGCGAAGGCCTTTGCCGGGGCCGATGCCGTGTATTTGATGGTGCCGCCCCATTTTGCGGTGGCCGATTCGCGGAAATACCATCAGGAAGTCGGCCGCGCCTATGCCCAGGCCATCCGGGAGTCGGGCGTGCGGCGCGTGGTGCAGCTCAGCAGCTGGGGCGCGCACCTGAGCGAAGGCACCGGCGGCATTTTAGGTTCGCATGACGTGGAGGTCATTCTGCGCGAGGTGCCCGGTGTGGCGCTCATGCACCTGCGGCCTACGTCCTTCTACACCAATTTCAACGCGTCGGTAGGGATGATAAAGGGCGCGGGAATAATTGGTGCCAATTACGCAGGCGATATCAAAGTGTCCTTCGTGCACCCGCGCGACATTGCCGCTGCGGCGGCTGAGGAACTGGTTAAACCCGCTACTGGAGCCAGCCAGGCCGTGCGCTACGTCGCCAGCGACGAACGCACGGCCAACGAAGTGGCGCAGGCCCTGGGGGCCGCCATTGGCATGCCCGACTTGACATGGGTGGCCTTTTCCGACGAGCAAATGCGAGAAAACATGACGAGCCATGGCGTGCCGGCGGATAGAGCCAACGAGGTGGTGGACATTTACAAGAGCATCAACAATGGCAAGCTGGGCGAGGACTACTGGCAGCACCGCCCCACGCTGGGCCAAGTAAAGCTGGAAGATTTTGCCCGGGAGTTCGCGGCAGCTTTTTAGAGGACTGTAGGATGAAAATGTGAACGTCATGCTGAGCGCAGTCGAAGCATCTCTACCACGCCGTCTGTCATGCTGACGAAGGAAGCATCTTAGTACCGCTGAAAGCTAGTCGTTCTGACTTGATAAGGTCCTTCGTCTCTACTCGAGCCGCAGAATGCTCAGGAGGACAGATGGCGCGAGCGAGATGCTTCGGCTGCGCTCAGCATGACGTGCTTTGTTATGCAGGAAGGCTACATTTGATTTATTCAACTGCTCGCCATGCCCTCCCGCCCGCTTTCCGACCTTTACACCAAGCTCGTTCCTGAAGCAGCCGAAACGCTGCTCTTGGAGCGCCCGCGCGAAATCGGCGATTTCAACGTTTTCAACGTGGCCGACCTGATGCTGGCCAACCGCGAGCGGCCACCCATGACGTTCGACCGCCGGGCCTTCTACAAAATCAGCCTCATTAAAGGCCGCAGCCGCATCGAGTACGCCGACCAGGTGGTGGAGGTGGAGGATAAGGCCCTATGGTTTGCCTCGTCGCGCGTGCCTTACCGCTGGCTGCCGCACGACCAGGCACAGACCGGCCACTTCTGCATTTTCACTGATGCGTTTTTGCTGCCCGTCAAAGGCCGAACGATGGTGGAGGAATTGCCGGCTTTTCAGCCGGGCGCATCGCCGGTGTTTCAGGTCAGCGACGAAGAATACACCGCCATGGAAGCCGTTTTCCAGAAGATGACGCGGGAAATTGCTTCCGACTACGCTTATAAGTATGAGCTGCTACGGGCTTACCTGCTGGAGTTGATTCACTACGTGCAGAAGTTTCAACCGGCCGCATCGTCAGCCCCAATTCACTCCGCGGCGGCCCGCCTGGCCACCCAGTTTGCCGACTTGCTGGAGCGTCAATTTCCCTTAGAATCTCCGCAGCAGCGCCTGCGGCTGCGCACCGCTGCCGACTATGCCCAGCAACTGGCTGTGCACGTCAACCACCTCAACCGCGTGCTAAAAGAAACCACCGGCCAC
The DNA here is from genome assembly GCF_015694735.1 of Hymenobacter properus. Taxonomy (GTDB): domain Bacteria; phylum Bacteroidota; class Bacteroidia; order Cytophagales; family Hymenobacteraceae; genus Hymenobacter; species Hymenobacter properus. The sequence continues at coordinate 121,904 of NZ_JADQDP010000006.1, forward strand.
ACCACCACCGCGCTGATTGGCAGCCGTATGGCGCAAGAAGCCAAAATCCTGCTCAAGCAAACGAACTGGAATATTTCCGAAATCGCCGACAGCTTGGGCTTTGCAGATACGGCGCACTTCTGCAACTTCTTCAAGCGCCAAACCCAATTGACGCCAAGCGACTTTCGGGGGTAGCCCGAACGTCATGCCGAGCGCAGCCGAGGCATCTCGCGTGCAGTAATAAACCTGTCGATTGGATTGCATTGCGCACGCGAGATATCTCAGCTGCGCTCGGCATGACGGTCCTTCATCTAATCTATGAATTGTTTGATTTTTTCAGCAAACGGTTTATTCCGCGCAAAGCCGGCAGCCCTAACGCACCGGTCCTTTGTGGTGTAATCAATCACCTTTAAAGGACCATCACATGCGTGTTTTCGTAACCGGCGCGTCGGGTTTTGTCGGCTCCGCCATTGTTCAGGAATTATTAGGCGCGGGCCACCAAGTGCTCGGCCTCGCTCGCTCCGAAGAGTCGGCCCAGAAGCTTGCTGCCGCTGGCGCGGACGTGCATCGCGGCTCGCTCGACGACCTCGACTGCCTGCGCCGCGGCGCAGCCAAAGCGGACGGCATCATTCACACCGCCTACAACCACGATTTTTCGCAATACGCTGCTGCGGGCCAGACCGACCGCCAAGCTATTGAGGCCCTCGGCGAGGGGTTGGCGGGCACCGACCGCCCGCTCATCGTCACCTCTGGGCTGGCGGGTTTCAACCTGGGCCGCCCCGCCACCGAGCAAGACAACCCCGCCGCCTCGCCGCGCCAGTCGGAAGCCGCAGCCATGCAGCTGGCCGCGCAGGGCGTGCGCGCCTTGGTGGTGCGCCTAGCAGCGTCCGTGCACGACCGCGGCGACCACGGCTTCGTGCCGGTACTCATCGAAACGGCCCGCCAAAAAGGAGAAGCTGCCTACATCGGTGACGGCCTCAACCGCTGGCCCGCTGTGCACCGCCTCGACGCCGCCCGCCTCTACCGCCTGGTGCTGGAACAGGGCATTGCCGGTACCAATTACCACGGCGTGGCCGACGAAGGCATTGCCATGCGTGACCTCGCCGCCATCATCGGTCAGCACCTGAATGTACCCATCGTATCGAAAACGCCCGAAGAAGCCGCCGACCATTTCGGCTGGATGGCCCGCTTCGCCGCGCTGGACCTGACGGCTTCTAGCGCCCTCACCCAGCAGTGGCTGGGCTGGCACCCCACTCATCCGGGGCTGTTAGCCGATTTAGAAGACGGAGACTATTTTAAGAAGTAAGATTGAATTGAAATCAACGGCCCGTCAGGAATTCGTGGCGGGCCGTTGTCTTTATGGGTTGTAAAATTTCTTTCTTGGTATTAGCTACTCGATACTGGCGAAACCACCGAATTAGAAAGATATTTACGAACTCATTTTCATGTCAATATCTTTAAACATTATGTACAAAGGCAAGCCTACTGCAGGAATTGAGTTTTATGATTTGCTTGTACAATCTGATGAATTTACAGCAGAGTTAGGTAAAGTTGCGTTGGCATCGGGGAAATTGGAGGCAGAATTGATTCTCTATCTTATGCGTTCAAATATCAATGGCGACTTTAATAAAGTGACTCTTGGTGGCCTAATTAATGCTGCTGAAAAGAATGGTTTAATAGATAATAATCTGACCATTGCTCTCAGGCAGGTTTCCAAGCAGAGAAATTATATCACTCACAATATTTATGCGTTGTTCATCGACCTTCTTGACGAAACGATACTTGAAAAAGCGAATCTACTCGATTCCGATGTTCATACTTACTTAGAGAGGGCTTTGCAGCTGAAGGAGAATTTAAATAGTTTAGCCGACATAATCAGGCAGAAAAAATGAGTAATTACATATGTTAAAAGTTTGAAAAGGAAACGCCCCGCAACCAACTGGTTACGGGGCGTTTCCTTTTACGGCTCCAGCCGCTTAAGCTTCTCTCGGTTATTGCCAGCCGCCGCCCAGGGCGCGGTACACGTTCACCGTGGCGTTGAGCTGCTGCATGCGGGTTTCGATGAGGTCGAACTTCGATTCCAAGGCGTCGCGCTGGGTGAAGAGGACTTCCGTGTATTCGGCGCGGGCGTAGCGGAAGAGGCTGTTGGAAATGTCCACCGACTGGTTGAGGGCGGCTACTTCTTTGGCTTTCGCGTCGTAGCTCTTGGCCAGGTTGCCGATGTTGGCCACTTGGTTTGATACCTCCACGTAGGCATTCAGCACCGTCTTTTCGTACTGGTAGGCGGCTTGGGTTTGCGCGGCGTTCGCGGTATAGTAGGCCGCCTTGATGCCGTTGCGGTTAAACAGCGGGCCAGCAAAGTCGGCCCCCAGTGCGTAAAGCATCGACTGCGGCGTGCTCACCAGAAGGCCGGGCGTGAAGGCGGCCAGGCCCACGCCGCCCGAGAGGCCGAGCGAGGGATAGAAGTTGGCGCGGGCCACCTGCACGTCGATTTTGGCAGCGGCCAGCTGCTGCTCGGCCTGCCGGATGTCGGGGCGGTTGGCCAGCAGCTGCGCGGGCGAGCCGGACTGAATGGTGGCCGGCAGCAGGTCGTTGAACGACTGCGTGTTGCGCGCCACCGGCTGCGGGTAGCGGCCAGCCAGGTAGTTCAGCTTGTTCTCGGTTTCGATGATGCTTTGCTGCAGCTTGAACTGCAGGGCGCGGGTGTGCTCCACCTGGGCCTCGAAGCGTTTCACGGCCAGCTCGTTGGCGCGGGCCGACTCCTTCTGCTGCCGCACCAGCTCCAAAGCGTTGCTCTGGATGCCGATGTTCTGCTTCACGATGGCCAGCTGATTGTCCAGCGCCAGCAGCTCGTAGTAGGAGTTGGCAATTTCGGCCACCAGGTTGGTCACCATGAAGTTCTTACCTTCCACGGTAGCCAGGTAGCGGATGGCCGCAGCCTTCTTGGCGTTGCGCAGCTTGTGCCAGATGTCGACCTCCCAGTTGGCAAACGCGCCAACCTGGAAGTTGGTGAGCGGGTCGGGCGTGCGGCGGTCTTCCTGAATCTGAACCTGCTCCTCGGTGGCGCCTTGCAGGGTATAGCGGCCCACTTTCTCCACGTCGGCGCGGGCGCCGAGGCTCACGAAGGGCAGGTACTCGCCCTGGCGGGCGCGGATTTCATTCTTGGCAATCTCAATCTCCTGGAGCGTGATGTTCAACTCCTGGTTGTTTTGCAGGGCGGTTTGAATAAGCTCCTGCAGGTTGGGGTCGGTGAAAAACTGCTTCCACTGCACGCGGCCGGTGTTGGCGCTGTCGAGCGAAGCGGCTGATGTGGTGCCGGTAGCGTAGCTGGCCGGCACTGTGCGGTTTTCGTTTTTAACGACTAACTCGGGCGTTTTGCAGGCCCCTACGGCGAGGGCCAAACTAGCTGCGCCGAGGCATTGATAAATTCGTTTCTTAAGCATAAGGCTCTATTTCTTCTGGGTTGCTGGCGCGCGCCTCTGACGCGTGCCGACTGGGTTCGAGCCTCCGGCTCGGGGATGTTGGCGAGACGTACGCTGCAGGTTGTTCTTATTCGAGCCACAGGCTCGAACCCAACCAGCACGCGTCCGAGACGCGCGCCAGCGGATTAGCACACTTTAAGCATAAGGCTCCATTTCTTCCAGCTTCACACGCGGCTCCACACCTTCCAAAATCGGCGCTTCGTTCTCATCCTTAATTAGTTTGCTGTTGCCGGCCAGAGTGCCGAAGAAGTAGTACAGGCCGGGGATGATGATTACCCCGAACACGGTACCGAACAGCATGCCGCCCAGGGCCGAGCTACCAATGGTGCGGTTGCCAATGGCACCGGCACCCGTAGCTACAACCAGCGGAATCAGGCCAGCGATGAAGGCGAACGAGGTCATCAGAATCGGGCGGAAACGAGTCTTGGCACCTTCGATGGCCGCGTCGCGGACGCTCATGCCTTCCTCGTGTTTCAAGGCCGCGAATTCGACGATAAGCACCGCGTTTTTACCCAGCAGACCCACGAGCATTACCAGACCCACCTGGGCGTAGATGTCGTTGGCCAGGCCGAACATCTTGATGAACAGGAACGAGCCAAACACACCCGCTACCAGCGACAGGATAACGGCCAGCGGCAGCAGGAAGCTTTCGTACTGCGCAGCCAGCACCAGGTACACGAACACCAGCACGATGAGGAAAATCACGGTCGATTCGTTGCCGCGGCCCACTTCGTCTTTCGACAAGCCGCCCCAGTCGATGCCGTAGCCGTGCGGCAGGCTTTCGGCCACTTCCTGCACCGCCTTGATGGCCTCGCCCGAACTGAAGCCCGGCGCGGCGCCGCCACGGATGGAGCCAGTGGTGTACATGTTGTAGCGGTTGATTTCGTTGGCGCCCTGCGTCTTCACAATCTTCATGAAGGCCGAGAAGGGCACCATTTCGCCTTTGTCGTTTTTGGCCCACATGTTCAGGATGTCCTCGGGCAGCTTGCGGTACTCCGGCGAAGCCTGCACGAACACCTTGAAGAAGCGCTGGTACTTGATGAAACCCAGCTCGTAGGTCGAGCCCACCAGGATGCTTAGCGTGTTCATGGCGTTGCCGATGCTCACGCCCTTCTGCATGGCCAGCTCGTTGTCAATCTTCAGCTCGTACTGCGGATAGTTGGCCGAGAAGAAGGTGAACACACCGGTCAGCTCCTTGCGCTTTTTCAGCTTGGCGATGAATTCGTTGTTCACTTTTTCCAGCGCCTTGTAGTCGCCGGAGTTGGTCTTGTCAAGCAGCTGTAGCTGGAAACCACCGGCTGCGCCGTAGCCCGGTACTGCCGGCGGCTCGAAGAATTCGATGGTCGCGCCCGGAATCTCCTTGGCTTTCTTCTCCAGCTGCTCCACAATCTCGGCAATGGATTCCTTGCGTTCCGACCATGGCTTCAAGTCAATCAAGCAGGTACCAGCGTTCGAGCCGCGGCCTTCCGTCAGTACTTCGTAACCAGCCAGCGTCGAGATATTGGCGATGCCGGGCACGTCCTTAGCCAGGTCGCGCAGGCGGTGCGATACGGCATTGGTTTGTTCCAGCGTGGTGCCAGGCGGCGTCTGCACGATGGCGTAAATCAGGCCCTGGTCTTCGCTCGGAATGAAGCCGGCTGGCAGCCCTGCCGAGATGGCCCAAATGCCCAGGCCGAAGGCCACCAACATCACAAACGTCACAATGCGGTTGGCCACGATGCGCTGTAGCAGGCCCACGTAGGCATTCGTCAGCTTCTCAAAGCCACGGTTGAACCAGTCGAAGAAGCGCTGCAAGGGCGTTTTCTTCTTGGGCTCGCCGTGGTGGTTTTTCAGAATCATGGCGCAAAGCACCGGCGTCAAGGTCAAGGCCACGAGGCCCGAAATCACGATGGCCGTGGCCATGGTAATGGAGAACTGGCGGTAGAAAATGCCCACCGGGCCGCTCATGAACGACACCGGAATGAACACGGCCGTCATCATGATGGTGATACCGATAATGGCGCCGCTGATTTCGCCTACTACTTGTCGAACTGCATTATAAGGTGATAGATGCTGCTCGTCCATCTTGGCGTGTACCGCCTCAATCACCACAATGGCGTTATCGACCACAATACCAATCGAAAGCACCAGGGCAAATAGCGTAATCATGTTGATGGTGAGGCCAAAGGCCTGCATCGCAATGAAGGAACCCACCAGCGATACCGGCACGGCCAGCGCCGGAATCAGCGTCGAGCGCCAGTCACCAAGGAAGATGAACACCACCAGCGCCACCAGAATAAAGGCATCGCGCAGGGTGTGAATCACGTTCTCAATCGAGGCGTCGAGGAAGTTCGACACGTCGTAGGTGATTTTGTAGTCCATGCCGGGCGGGAAGCTGGTTTTCTTCAGCTCTTCCAGCTTGGCTTTCACCTCTTTAATCACGTCCGAAGCGTTCGAGCCGTAGGTCTGCTTCAGCACGATAGCGGCCGAAGGGTACTGGTTCAGGTTGGAGTAGATGTCGTAGTATTCCGAGCCCAGCTCCACGTTGGCCACGTCCTTCAGGTGTAGGCTTTCGCCGTTGGCGTTGGCCCGCAGAATCACGTTCTTATACTGCTCCACATCGTTGAAGCGGCCCTGGTAGCTCAGCACGTATTCCAGGGACTGCGCATTCTTGCCATCGGCGCGGCCGATACGGCCCGGCGAGCCAATCACGCTCTGCTCGTCTAGCGCCTTCATCACGTCGTCCACCGAGATGTTGTAGGCCCGCATGCGGTCGGGCTTCAGCCACACGCGCATGGCGTACTGCCGGCTACCCAGGATGCTGGCCCGGCCAATGCCGCCGAGGCGCTGCAGCTCGGGTATCATGTTCACGCCGGCGAAGTTGAACAGGTACTTCATGTCCGTGTTCTTGTCTTTCGAGTACAAGTTCACGTACATCAGCATGTTAGGCACCACGCGGTTCACAATCACGCCCTCGCGCTGCACAATCAGCGGCAGGCGGTTGAGCACCTGCGCAATGCGGGTGTTCACGTTCACCACGGCCTGGTCGGGGTTGGTGCCCAGGTTGAACACAATCTGAATGTTGGCCTCACCAGCCGATACGGCGTCGGAAGTCATGTACTTCATGCCTGGCACCCCGTTCACGGCCTGCTCCAGCGGAATCAGCACCGATTCGGTCAGCACCTTGGCGCTGGCGCCAGGGTAGGAGGCGCTCACCATCACGAGGGGCGGCGAAATCTCCGGAAACTGCGACGTGGGCAGCTGCATGATGGCCAGCCCGCCCATGAGCAGAATGGACACCGAAATAACAATGGCAAATACGGGCCTGCGAATGAATTTACTAAACATATTCTTCTGGCTGTGTGGATATTATTGGAAGGCCGATTGAGCGATAAGGGCCGTCATGTCGAGCGGAGCCGAGGCATCTCGCTCGCTTCGTTGTAGAGGCATTGATTGCTTCGGCACGCGAGATGCCTCGGCTCCGCTCGGCATGACGTTCTAATTCAGCGTCAAAGCGCTTACTCAGCCGTCACCTTCAAATTCGTGATAACCCCCTGCGGCGCCTTGTAGTCATACGCCACCTTGTCCCCGTCTTTCACCTTGCGCAGGCCTTCCAGGAGGATGCGGTCGTTGGTGGTGATGCCGGAGCCGATGATGTAGAGGTCGGGCATTTCGGAGGCGATTTTCACTTCGCGCTGGTGCACCACGTTGTTCTTATCGACCACAAAAACGTACTTCTTTTCGAGGATTTCGAAGGTGGCTTTCTGCGGAATGATAACAGCGCCTTTCAGCGGCACGGTCATCAGCACGCTGCCGGTTTCGCCGTTGCGCAGCAGGCCGTCGGGGTTGGGGAAGGTGGCGCGGAAGGCGATGTTGCCGGTTTCGTTATTGAAATCAGCCTCAATGGTTTGCACGATGCCGGTCTGGTCGAAAATCTCGTTATTCGCCATGCGCAGCTTCACATGGGCAGCCTTGTCGTTGGTTTTGGCGTGGGATTTATAAGACAGGTACTCGGCTTCGGGTACGTTGTAGTACACCCACATTTTGCTGTTGTCCGAAAGCGTCGTCAGCAGGTCGCCTTCGTCCACGAGGCTGCCCAGCCGGGCCTGAAAGTGGTCCATGATGCCGCTGAACGGGGCCTTCACCGTGGTGAATTGCAGGTGGGCCTGGGCCATAGACACGTCGGCGTTGGCCTTGTCGTACTTGGCCTGGGCCAGCGCCAACTCACTCTTCGACACGATGTTCTTGTCGGCCAGGTTCTTGGTGTTCTGGTACTCCATCTGCACGAAGTGAGCCTCGGCCTGCGACTTTTTCAGCTCAGCCTGGTACACCGTGGGCTTAATCTGGAACATGGTCTGTCCCTGCGCTACGTGCTGGCCTTCGTCCACAAAAATCTTCTCCAGGTAGCCCTTCTCCAGCGCCCGCAGCTCGATGCGCTGGTAGGAGTGAATCTGGGCCACGTACTCTTTCGTGATGGTGGTGTCCTTCTGCAAAGGGCTGGTAGCCACAAATCTAATTTGTTCTTCTACTTGCTTTTTCTCTTCCTTGCAGCCAGTAGCGTAGCACAAAACGCCGCAACTCAGCAGCATGAATACTTTTTTCATAGAAACCTGGGGTAACGTGACAAGCGGGGGGTAGTGCATAAAAAACAGTGCGGCAGTGCGTTGTGCCCTCAAGCCCTACCCGTGATGAAACTGGAAAAGCCCGCGACGCTAGGCGCTACAGGCAGATGGGGCAAGGCCGGAAAAGCCGGGGTGGAGTCAGACATATTTCGCGAAAAGCGCCGCCCGAACAGCAGAGCGCCCGTGGCCCCCGGCAACCCTGCCGGGACCAAACCGAGCCAAATGCGCGCCTCAAAGGGTGGGAAGGACAAGGCCGCGCAGCCGGTGTCGTGGATTGACTCTACAAACTTCCCCCCAATGGCATGAAGCGGAAATGAAGGTTTATGAAGATGAAGTTTATTTGCTAACCTGCATTTGCTGCAGCCTGAAGTGGTTTTTAGGTCAGCAGCTTGCCCCAACTATGAAGCTGTCGCTCACGATGAGAGCTCCATGGAAAGGTTGAAAATCAAAACGCCCCGCAACTGGTTGGTTGCGGGGCGTTTCATTTGAAACCTGCATTCATCTCAGCACCTCCCGGCGCTGCAGTCGCTACAGTAGCTTGTCAATCGTCACGGGTAGGTCGCGCACGCGCTGGCCAGTGGCGTGGTAGATAGCGTTGGTCACGGCGGCGGCCACACCCAGCAGGCCCACTTCGCCGATGCCTTTTACGCCGAGCGGGTTCACTTTGTCGTCTTCCTCGCTCACGAAAATCACGTCGATGTCGTGGATGTCGGCATTTACGGGCACATGGTATTCGGCGTAGTTGTGGTTCATGTAGCGGCCGAAGCGGTGGTCCATCACCGATTCCTCCATCAGGGCCGAGCTGATGCCCCACACCACCGAGCCCATGACCTGGCTGCGGGCCGTTTTGGGGTTGAGGATGCGGCCGGCGGCCACGGCGTTCACCACGCGGGTGACGTGCACAGTCATCAACTCAGGGTCCACCTTCACTTCCACGAACACGGCGTTGTGGGCGTGCATGGAGTGCGTCGGCGGTTTCAGCAGCTCCAGCTTGGCGAGCACCGTGGAGTTTTCGGCCTCCATTTTGGGCTCGCCGCTGGCCTGCACGAGGTCGCGCAGCACCACGGCTTGGGTGGCGTCGGCACGCAGGCGCAGCTGGCCATTGGCAAATTCCACGTTGTCGATTTTGGCGTCTTTGAAGGCCGGGTGGTCCATTTTCTGGGCCTGTTTCAGCAGCTTTTCGCCCAGTTTGGTGCAGGCTTCCACCACCGAATTGCCGATGGACGCCGCCGTCCAGGAGCCGCCCTGCACGGGGGCCTCGGGCAGCTCGGTGTCGCCCAGCACGAAGGTGACGGCTTCGAGGGGCAGGCCCATGCTTTGGGCTGCAATCTGCGTCATGATGGTGTAGGTGCCGGTGCCGATGTCGTTGGTGCCGCTGCTCACGGTGAGGTGGCCGTCGGCGTCGAGGCTGGCTTTGGCCACGGCGGGCTGCTTGGAGGCATCCCAGATGCCGCCGCCCATGCCCCATCCCACCAGCAAGTTGCCGTCCTTCATCGAACCCGGCTCGGCGGTGCGCTTCTCCCAGCCAAATTTGGCCGCGCCCTCGGCGTAGCACTTGCGCAGGGCCTTGCTGGAGTAGGGGAGGTTCTGGGCCTGGTCGAAGTCGGAATAGTTGCGGATGCGGAATTCCAGCGGGTCGAGGCCGGCGGCGTAGGCCATTTCGTCCATAGCAATTTCCAGCGCAATGGAGCCCGAAGCCGCGCCCGGTGCGCGCATGTCCAGCGGCGTGTACACGTCGAGCTTGCTGAGGCGGTAGCCCAGGCTCACGTTCTTGCAGTCATAGAGTGTGCCGCTCCAGCCCACCACGTTTTCGGTGAAATCCTCAAACTGCGAGGTTTCGGCCACGGCCACGTGGTTGATGCCGGTGAGCGAGCCGTCTTCGGCGGTGGCCAGGGCCACGTGCTGCAAGGTTTCGGGCCGGTGGCCAAAGCTGAACATCTGCTGGCGGGTGAGCGACACGCGCACCGAGCGTTTCAGCTCCAGCGAAGCCAGCACCGCCAGAAACAGTTGGTACTGCGGCCGCAGCCCCGAGCCGAAGCCGCCGCCGGTGTACTTCGACACCACCCGTGCCTCGTCCTTGCCCAGGCCGAAAATCTTCATCACGTACTGCTGGCTGTTGAAGGCGCCCTGCGTTTTGTCGTAGATGTTCAACTTCTTATCGCCCAGCCACTCCACGGTGCTGGCAAACATCTCCATGGGGTTGTGGTGCTGCGCGTGGTGCGAGTACTGCGCCTCCATGTGGGCCACGCCCTGCTGCCAGCCCTTGCCGAAGTTACCGCGCGACTTGGGCGGCTTGTAGCCACTTTTGCCCCGGCCCGGCTCATAGGCCTCGTCGAGGTGCTTCGCCAGTTCGGTTTCGTGAGCTTCCTCCTCGTACTCCACGTGTAGGACGGACGCAGCATAACGGGCCAGCTCAAAGGTGTCAGCCACCACCAGCGCCACCGGCTGCATGCTGAACTTGATTTCGGCCGAGTGCAGCGGGCGGAAGGGCGAGCCGCCGGGCGCGATGTCATCTTTATAACTGCGGTCAAGCCAAGCCAGCGAAGGCACGTTCTCGTGCGAGAAAACCTGGTGTACGCCCGGCAGCGCCAGCACCGGCGCGGCGTCGATTTTCGTGATTTTACCCTTGGCAATAGGGCTGCTCACCACGTAGCCGTAGAGCAGGTTGGGTACGTTGAATTCGGCGGCGTACTTGGCGGTGCCGGCCACTTTCGCCGGGCCATCGACGCGGTTGGTGGGCTTGCCGATGTAGTCGGTGGAGTGGCTCATGGGTTGGAGTTTTGGAAGGCGTTGGCGTCGAGCGCCTGATTCATTTCGGTGGCTTGCTTGAGGGCGCGCACAATGGCGCGCTTAGCCAGCTCAATCTTAAAGTTGTTGGTGCCTTGGCCTTTGGCGCCAGCCAGCACCTTGGCCGCGGCGGCGCGGAAGGTATCGGCCGTGGCGGGCTGGCCGATGAGCAGGGCCTCGGCTTCCTTATCGCGCCAGGGCTTGTGGGCCACGCCGCCCAGCGCCAGGCGGGCATCTTTGATGATGTTGCCGTCCAGTTCCAGGGCCGCCGCCACGCTCACCAGTGCGAAGGCGTAGCTGGTGCGGTCGCGCAGTTTCAGGTAGCTGAAGTTCTGGGCGAAGCCCTTGGCGGGCAGGTCGAGGCCGGTGATGAGTTCGCCGGGTTCCAGAGTGTTGTCGCGCTCGGGCTGGTCGCCGGGAAGGCGGTGGAAATCCTCAAACTTGATGGTACGCTCGCCGTTGGGCCCGCTCACGTGCACCGTGGTGTCGAGGGCGGCCAGGGCCACACACATATCCGACGGGTGGGTAGCAATGCAATGCTCGCTGGCGCCCAGAATGGCGTGCACGCGGGTGTAGCCGCCAATGGCCGAGCAGCCGGAGCCCGGCTCGCGCTTGTTGCAGGGCGTAGCCAGGTCGTAGAAGTAGTAGCAGCGGGTGCGCTGCATGAGGTTGCCGCCGTCGGTAGCCATGTTGCGCAGCTGCGGGCTGGCCCCGGCCAGAATGGCTTGGTTGAGCAGCGGATAGCGCTTCTCCACCTCGGGGTGGTAGGCGGTGTCGGCGTTGGTGGCAAGGGCGCCGAGGCGCAGGCCGCCGTCAGGCAGGTTTTCGATGGCGTCGAGGCCCAGCTTTTTGAGGCCGATGAGGTGCGTGGGGCGGGCCACGTTTTCCTTCATCAGGTCAATCAGGTTGGTGCCGCCGCCGAGGTAGGCGGCGCCGTCGTGCGCGGCATTGTCCTGCACGGCGGCCGCCACGCCGGTGGCTTGGCTAAAAGTGAACGTATTCATCAGGCTGAAATGAGGAGGAAGGAATTACTTTTTCGGCGGCTCAACGGGCGCTATTTCCGGCTCGGTGGCGCCGGCCGACCAGGCCTTGTCCTCCATAATCAAGCCTTCGTTTTGCATCACTTCCATCACGGCGCTCAAGATGTTGGGGTAGGCGCCGCAGCGGCAGACGTTGCCGCTCATCAGCTCACGCACCTCGGCTTCGTTCTTGGCCTTGCCTTCGTTGATGAGGCCCTGGGCCGAGCAAATCTGACCCGGCGTGCAGTAGCCGCACTGGAAGGCGTCGTGGTCGATGAAGGCCTGCTGCAGGGGGCTCAGCTTATCCTCAGTGCCCAGACCTTCGATGGTCTGAATGCGCGAGTCTTCGTGCGTCACGGCCAGCGAGAGGCAGGAGTTGATGCGCTTGCCATCCACCAGCACGGTACAGGCGCCGCATTGGCCGTGGTCGCAGCCTTTCTTGGTGCCGGTCAGGTCGAGGTACTCGCGCAGGGCGTCGAGCAGGGTGGTCCAGGGCGCAATGTGCAGGGTGTGGGCCTGGCCGTTGATGTTGAGGCTGACGGGCTGGGTGGGGGCCGGGGCCACGGGGGCGCGGCCGAGTGGTACTTGGGTAACTTGGCTCATAGGGCGAATAACTTGGAATTTGCGGGCGTTGCTATTTGCCTACGGTTGTGCTACACCAGTGTTTTGTTAGACAACACTAGTCCGTCATAATTGACAACGTGTAAATTGAGTCATTACTATTGAATGTCCTGTTGGTCAGTCACTAACGAAAGCAATGTTAAAGCACAGAGTTCAACCGAAAACTTCTGGCGGAGCATTCCATCACAACTGCTACTGCGTAATATCAGCAGAAATACAACGCCTTATGCATCCGTAGCAAAATGAGCATTGTAGCGCTGTTAGGAAGCGTTTGAACGTCCATTTCTGGCTTGCTGATTTGCGCTTCCCATTCAACGAGAAAATGATGGGATTCGCGGGGTGACTCTTTGGATTAAGCCAAAAAGCAAACATGCCAGCTAGGCCAAAAGGTAAATTTGTATGAGAAAAGGAATAGGCGCTAAAAAGTATTTACTCCTTTTCGCTAATGGTTATGCTGAAAAACTTCCAACGCTACTTCCGCTTTTACCTCGCTACTTTTTTAGGCGCTGTGCTCTTGGTTGGCATTCGCTGGCAAGCCGCGCCCTTGGGAGAAGCGCAACCAGTAGAGCAAACCAATAATTCTGAAATTCAGAATTCTAAAACTGCGCACGCGGCTACGAGCGAAGTGGCCGTGCGCCAGCTCGGGTAGCGGCCAGCAATCAGTTTTTGTGCTCACGTCGCCCTTGCACAGCTCGTTCTTATGAACAAAGGCGGCGGCTTTTTGGGGCGGCGGCGCTACCTTCCGTCCCCATGAAAATTCTTTTAGTTGAAGACGAGCCTTCCGTAGCGGCCTTTTTATATCAGGGCCTGACGGAGCAGGACTACACCGTAGACCTGGCCGCCGACGGCCTGCTGGGCCTCAGCCGCGCCCAAACCACGCACTACGACTGCCTGATTCTGGACCAGATGCTGCCCGGCCTCAGTGGTCTGGAGGTGTGCCGGCAGGTGCGCGCCCACGACCCCGGCGTGCCCATCCTCATGCTCACGGCCCTGGGCGAAACGGATGATAAAATCCGCGGCCTCGACGCCGGCGCCGACGACTATTTGGTTAAACCTTTCGCCTTCGACGAGTTGCTGGCCCGGCTGCGCGCTCTGGTGCGCCGCCGCACCGAAGCCCCCGCGCCCAAAGCGCCCCTGCGCCTCGCCGACCTCACCCTCGACCCCGCCGCCAAGCGCGTGGAGCGCGCCGGGCAGCCCATTCAGCTTACCGCCCGCGAGTTTGCGCTGCTCGAATACTTGTTGCGCAACCAGGGCCGGGTGGTGTCGCGGGCCGATTTGCTGGAGCACGTGTGGGATTTGAGTTTTGACACGGGCTCGAATGTGATTGACGTTTACATCAACTTTCTGCGCAAGAAAGTGGACAAAGGGTTTGAGCCCAAGCTGATACATACGCTGGTAGGCATGGGCTACGTGATGAAGACGGAAGCGTGAGACGCCCGAAAGAGCGTCATGCAGTGCACAGCGAAACATCTTGCTTGGGGTAGTATTAGGTACTCCCAAGCGAGATACTTCGCGGCGCGCTGCATGATGTTTTGTTGATTTCCAGTAACAGAACCCTATGACCATTCGCCTGCGGCTTGCCCTTCAATTCGGGACTATTCTGGCCCTTACGCTGCTGCTGTTTGCGCTGGCCATCTACTTTGCCACGCAAGAGTCGCGGCGGGAGGTGTTTACCCAGAACCTATTTAAGCGCACCATGGTGGTGGGGCACGCCTACGTGGCCGGGCAAAACGGCCGCGACAACGCCGGCGAAGAAGCTTCATACCGCAACTACCTGCGCCAGCTTTACCGCACGCTGCCTGCCGAGCAGGGCCGCGTGTATGATGCTCAGAACCGACTGGTGTTTCGGGAAGGGCAGGGGCCCACGCGGCCGGTGCCCGTTGCCTGGCTGGCCGAGGTGCGCCGGAGTGGCCGCGCCGTGCTGGAAACCGAAACCAATTACCACGAAACCGTGGGCCTGCTCTACCACGACGACCGGCTGGGCCCGCTGGTGGTGGTGGCCTCATCGGTGGACGAGGACAGCCGCCAGCAGCTGCGCGAGCTGCGGCAGCTGCTGGTGGGCGGCCTGCTGGCGGCGGTGGCCGTCATGGGCCTGGGCAGCTGGATGTTTGCGGGGCAGGCCCTGTGGCCGCTGCGCCGCATGGTGCGCGAGGTAGACGGCATCACGGCCACCGACCTGAGCCAGCGCCTTACCCGCACCGGCGAAACCACCGACGAAATTGGCTTGCTCACCCAACGTTTCAACCGCCTGCTCGACCGCCTGGAAGCGGCCTTCGTGGGCCAGCGCACCTTTGTGCGCGACGCCTCTCACGAGCTGCGCACGCCGCTCACGGCCCTCATTGGCGAATTGGAAGTGTCGCTGCTGCAAGCCGAGCGTTCACCCACCGAATACCGGCGCGTGCTGCAAAGCACCCTCGATTCGGCGCGTCAGCTCAACAACCTCACCAACGGCCTGCTGCAAATTGCCCGCGCCTCCGACGACCCTTCGCAGGTGCCCATGGCCGAGGTGCGCCTCGATGAGCTGCTGCTGCACGCCCATGAGCAGCTGCTGCGCCGGCATTCCACTTGCCGGGTCGATTTGGATTTTGGGGAAGCCGAAAACTTTACGGTGCGCGGCAACGAAGCGCTGCTGCTCTCGGCCGTGCTCAACGTGCTGGACAATGCCTGCAAGTTTTCGCAGGCCAGCGGCGGCACTGTGACAGCCACCCTGGCCCGAACCCGCGAACACCTCACGCTGCTGGTAAGCGACGAGGGACCCGGCCTTTCGGCAGCGGATTTAGAGCAGGTGTTTGTGCCGTTTTTTCGAGCGGCGTCGGCGCGGGCGGTGCCGGGGCACGGCATTGGGCTGCCGCTCACGGCGCGCATCATGGCCCTGCACAGTGGCATGGTGCGGGTGGAAAGCGAGCTGGGGCAAGGCACGCAGGTATGGCTGGAATGGCCGGTGCCGGCGTAGTTCACAGCGCTATTCGAGCACGTCATACCGGGCACGGCGAAGCCTCTTGTATGCTACCGCGAATCCTTTTTTAGCGATTTATAGCTGTGGGCGGGTGGCTTCGCTACGTCCGACATAACGGTCTGTATCAAGTGTATTTGCTTTTAATACCCTTTTAATTCGCCTTTAATTCGGTCTTAATAGGGCTTGGGTAACCTTGTGCCTGTGTTCCCTGTCGGCTCCTTGGTGGTGCTGAGTGGGAATAAGCGCTCAAGCCATGACCCAGGTAATTTCCTCCCCGTCCCGCACCGGGATGCCCATTGCGGCCCCATCGCCCGGCCCGGCCGTGCCCACCCCGCCTAAGCCTTCGTTGTTCAGCACCATTGGGCAGGATGCGCCGTCGGGGTTGGTGGTGTTTCTGGTGGCGCTGCCGCTGTGTTTGGGTATTTCGCTGGCTTCGGGGGCGCCGCTGCTGGCGGGCGTCATTGCGGGCATTGTGGGCGGAGTGCTGGTGAGCTTGCTCAGCGGCTCGGCGGTGAGTGTGAGCGGGCCCGCGGCCGGCCTCACGGTGGTGGTGCTGTCGGCCATTGCCACGCTGGGCTCCTGGCCGGCGGTGCTGGCGGCCACGGCCGTGGCAGGCGTCATTCAGATTGGCTTGGGTTTGGCACGGGCGGGCATCATCGCGCTGTATTTCCCGGCGGCCGTTATTCGCGGCATGCTGGCAGCCATTGGCATTATTCTCATTCTGAAGCAGCTGCCGCACTTCTTTGGGGCCGATACCGACTACTTTGAGGACATGAACTTCCTGCAGTTCAACGGCCTGAACACGTTCTCGGCCATTGGCGCAGCCATGAAGGGGCTGAGCCCCGGCTCGGTGCTGGTGGGGGTGGTATCGCTGACGATTCTGCTGCTGTGGAACACGGCGCCGGTGAAGCGGCAGTCGTGGGCGCGGCTGGTGCCGGGCGCACTGATTGCCGTGCTGGCTTCGGTGGCCATCAACGAACTGCTGAAAGCCTTCGCACCCGACCTGCAGGTGCGCCCCGAGCACCTGGTGAAGCTGCCGGTGGTTTCCTCACTGGGCCAGCTGGCCAGCGAAATGACCTTCCCAGATTTTAGCGCCCTGCGCAAGCCCGCTACCTACGGCGTGGCCTTTACGATTGCCGTGGTGGCCTCGCTCGAAACGCTGCTCAGCGTGGAAGCCGTCGACAACCTCGACCCACAGAAGCGCCACACGCCCACCAACCGCGAGCTGCTGGCCCAGGGTGCGGGCAACCTGGTGAGCGGGCTGCTGGGCGGCCTGCCGCTCACGGCCGTTATCGTGCGCTCGTCGGCCAACATTGCAGCCGGGGCGCAAACCAAGCTGTCGGCCTTCATCCATGGCCTGCTGCTGCTCACCAGCTTGCTGTTTCTGGGCGCGGTGCTGAACCTGATTCCGCTGTCAGCACTGGCGGCGGTGCTCCTGACGGTGGGCTACAAGCTGACGCCGCCCGCCCTTTACCGCAAGCAATGGAAGCTGGGCCGCGAGCAGTTCGTGCCCTTCATCATCACCATCGTAGCGGTGCTGTTCACCGACTTGCTAAAGGGCGTAAGCATCGGGCTAGTTCTGGGCTTCTTCTTCATTCTGCGCGACAACGCCAAGGCCGGCTCTTATCTGCGCCGCGACGACTCCGACGACAACGCCGAAACCCCCGACGCACCGCTGCACCTGCGCCTGCCCGAGCACGTGTCTTTCCTCAACAAAGCCAGCATCGTGACTACCCTGGAGCAGCTGCCCCACAACACCCGCGTCATCCTCGACGGCTCGCGCTCTGATGTCATCGACCACGACGTGCTCGAAGCCATTGAGGCCTTCCGCCAGGCCGCCCCGGCCCGGGGCATCGACCTGGAGCTGCGCGGCATCCGGCAGGTGGCGCTGGGGGCGCACTAGGGCTGCCGGCACATTTCTCTCCCCTCCAGGCCCTACCTTAGCAGTCCTCAACCTGTGACCAACAGTCGGCTTTGGTGGCACGTATAGCCATGCCGCTGGTTCCGGCAGCCAGCAGGGCCATCCATCAACCTCTTTTTTACTTATGGCTGGAATCAGCAAAATCCTCGAAAACAATAAGAAATGGGTTTCGGACCGCAACGCAAAAGACCCCAACTTCTTTAAGAACCTAGCCAACGGGCAAAAGCCCAAGTACCTGTTCATTGGCTGCTCCGATTCGCGGGTGCCAGCCTCGGGCATTACCGGTACGGGGCCTGGCGAGATGTTTGTGCACCGCAACATTGCCAACCTGGTGGTGCCGGCCGACATGAACCTGCTGAGCGTGCTGCAATACGCCGTGGAAGTGCTGGGCGTGCAGGACATTCTGGTGGTGGGCCACTACGGCTGCGGCGGCGTAGCCGCGGCGGCAGCCAACAAGCAGTACGGCCTGATTGACAACTGGCTGGTGAACATCCGCGACGTCATCCGCTTGCACGAAGCGGAATACCTGCGCATCAAGGACGACAACCAGCGGGCCCGCCGCCTGGTGGAGCTGAACGTGATGGAGCAGGTGCGCAACCTGGCCAAAACCAACATCATCCAGAACGCCATGCGTGGCCCCAACCCGCCCCGCCTGCACGGCCTGGTGTACGACATTGCCGACGGCGTGCTCAAAGACCTGAACGTGGACGGCGACGACGTGATGAACGAAATGGAGCACATCTACGCCACCGAAGCCTTGGTGACCGAAGCTGCTCAGGACAAAGACGCCAACAGCTACGAAGGCCCCAAGCACGACCCAGCCAAGCAAGAGCCTGCCAAAGTCAAATAACTATTTCGTTTTCCCCGGCCCACCCGCCTCCTCACAAAAAAAGCCTGCCGCAATGCGCGGCAGGCTTTTTTTGTGGGTTTTCGATTGCAGCCGGGCGCTACTTCGCGTCCTGCATTTCTTGGGTGGCTTTGGCCACGGCCTGCTGGGCTTCGGCGGCGTGGGGGCGGCCGGCCTGGCCGGCAGCGGCATCGGTGAGCAGCTTGGTGGCCATTTTATCGGCGCCGTAGGCTTTGTACTTGATGCCAAGGTCGCGCAGGCGGGTCACGCCTTCGTTGAAGGCGGCGGGGTCATCGAGGCGGGCCATCATCTTGGCCATGGCTTCGGCCAGGTTGAAGCGGCCCTGCGGGCGGGCGGCGTCAAACTTGTCGCGCACGTAGGCCCATTGGCCGGGGCCGCCGGCTTCGGCATAGGTGGCCACCACGGCTTGCGTGAGGGCCGCCTGGCTGTCGTTTTCCCAGGTTTTGGCCTGGGCCAGGGCTTTGGCCGGCTGCACGGTAGCCAGGCCGCGAAGGGCCGCGCCCTGCACGCCGTAGGACTGGCTGCCGAGCTGCTGGCTGAACAGCTTCTCGTCTTTTTTGTCTTTCAGCTTGCCCAACGCCCGGAGCAGCTGCGCCATCACGATGGTGTTTTTTTCCTGGGCGGCCAGCTTGCGCAGGGCCGGAACGGCGGCTTTGGCCACCGTTTTGTCGTCGAGCTTCAGGGCTTCGATGGCGCCCTGCCGCACCATGTAGAACTTGTCGTTGAGGGCGGCCAGCAGCACAGCGCGCGAGGCGGCGTTGGTGGTCTGGTCTTTGGCGGCGGCAGCCACGGCTTCGAGGCGGTCGACGTACAGCGGCGCGTGGCTGTACTGGTAGGCGAACTCGGCGGCCGGCTTGTTATCGGTTTTGTTCCAGAGCAGCTTTTTGCTGGCGTCCACATTCACCAGCTCGGGCTTGGCCGAAAGAGGCATGCTGAATGTCTGGGTGGCTTCCGTCATGGTCACGGGCTGGTGCATCACCTTGCCGCCCACGTAGTAGTCGATGGTGAAAGGCAGGCGGAAGGGCTGGCCCGGCTGGGTTTGCTTTACCGTCACGGACTGCACTTTCTTGGCCGCGTCCCAGGCGTAGTCGATGGTCACGACGGGGTGGCCGGGGCTGAAATACCACTGGTTGTAGAACCAGTTCAGGTCCTGGCCGGACACGGCCTCGAAGGCCAGCCGCATCTGGTGGGCTTCACCGTTGCCGAATTTGTTGTCGGTGAGGTATTTCTGCAGGCCGGCGAAGAACACATCGTCGCCCAGGTAGGTGCGCAGCATGTCCACGATGGCGCCGCCCTTCTGGTAGCTCACCAGGTCGAACACCTCTTCCTGCTGGTCGTAGTGGAAGCGCACCAGCGTTTTGGCCGCGTCGCGCGGGCTCATCAGGTAGCGGCGCAGGTAGGTGTAGTAATGGGCGTCGGCGGCGTCCTTGCCGTATTTGTGCTCGGCGTAGAGGCCTTCGGAGAAGTCGGCCATCGACTCGTTTACGGTGATGTTGCTCCAGCTTTCGGCCGTCACATAGTCGCCAAACCACTGGTGGAACAGCTCGTGCGCAATCACCGATTCGCTGCTGTACTGGCGGTCCAGCAACTCGCGGTCGGTCATTTGCACCTGCTCGCCGTGCAGGGTGGCGGTGGTGTTTTCCATGGCGCCGCTCACATAGTCACGGGCCACAATCTGGCTGTACTTATTCCACGGGTACTCCACACCGAGGCGGTTGGAGTAGAACTCCAGCATGTCGGTGGTGTTGCCAAAAATCTGCTTGGCGAAGGGCGCGTACTTGGGCTCCAGGTAGTAGCTCACTTCCTTGCCGCGCCAGGTGTCGGTGGTTTTTTTGAAGTCGCCCACGGCCATCATGAACAGGTAGGGCGCGTGCGGCAGGTCCATTTTCCAAGTGTCGGTGCGCAGGCCGGGGCCGGCGGGCGTGCTGCTCACCAGCTTGCCATTGCTCAGCGTGGCGTACTTGGCGGGCACGGTCATCGAGATTTCCTCGGTGGTTTTCTGGTTGGGCCGGTCGATGGTGGGGAACCAGGCCGAAGAACCTTCCGTCTCGCCCTGCGTCCAGATTTGCACGGGCTTGCCGGCGGTGGCCGAGTCGGGGTTGATGAAATACAGGCCCTTGGCGTCGGTGATGGCGGCTGAACCCTGCACCTTCAGCTCATCGGGCTTCGATGTATAGTCGATGTAAATGGTGTACTCCTCGCCCGGCTTGAACATGCGGCCCAGGTTGATGCGCAGGTTCATGCCGTCGGCGTAGTCGTACTTGAGCGGGGTTTGCTGGCCGCCGTTCATCATCGCCACCGTTTTGATGTCCATGCCTTTGGCGTCGAGGCGCAGCGAGTCGGTGGGGTAGGCGTGGGGCTTGAGCGTGACCCACTCCTTGCCGTAGAGGTAGCGCTTTTTGTAATCGAAGCGCACATCGAGCTTGGTGTGCACCAGGTCGTTGACCTTGGTGGCGGAAGCGCGGTAAGGCGATTCCGGCTTGGCGCCGGGCACTTGGGCGTGGGCGGCGCTGCTGACTACGAGGCCGAGCAGGCCCAGCAGGTGAAGATGCTTCATTAAAACGGTGGGGAGTGAAATGGTGAGTTCGCGCGAAGGACCGGGCCGGGGTGACGGGGTTGCGTGCGGCGTTACGAAAGTAGCGCGGACGCTGCGAGTCTGCGCCCTTGCCGGAAACCCGAGCGATGCCCGAACAGCGCTACTGGCGCGGGGATGCGGACTACAAAGTCTGCGCTAGGGTAAGTTTGCAGCCTCATCAAGCCCATCCTGAATGCGACTTACGCGCTACGCTACACCGCTTTTCTGTTCTTTCTTCACCCTTAACGCGCTGGCCCAGACGCCTGCCGACAGCACCCGCAGCCTGCGCGAAGTCACGGTTTTTGCCTCGCGCCTCACGCAGCCCAGCAACCAGACCGGGCACGCCGTCACGGTCATTTCCGGCGCCAGCGTGGCCCGCTACCCGGTCAATTCCATCGATGATTTGCTGCGCTGCCTGCCGGCGCTGGAGATTCAGAGCCGCGGCAGCTTCGGCGCGCAGGCCGACGTGAGCATGCGCGGCAGCACCTTCAACCAAGTGCTTTTTTTGCTCGATGGCATGCGGCTCAACGACCCGCTCACCGGCCACTTTGGCGCCTACATGCCCATCACGCCGGCCGAGATTGAGCAGATTGAAATCATTCGCGGCGCCGGCGCGGCTCTCTACGGCCCCGATGCCGTGGGCGGCGTCATCAACATCGTCACCAAAACCTTTGCCGCCACCGAGCGCCGCCGCGAGGCCGAGCTCACCAGCACCACCATGCGCGGTGAGTACAACTTGTGGCATACTAACACCGGCGGGTTCTTGGCCGCCAACCGGCTGCGGCTTGGCGGTGGCGTTCTGCTGAACAAAACCGACGGCCAGTTGCGCGACTACCCCAGCACCCAGCGCAGCGACGTGGACCTGAAAACCTACTCGCTCTCGGCCGCCTACGAGCTGACCAACAAGCTCAGCGTAGCCGCCCGCGCCAGCCTCGACCGGCGCGACTACAGTGCCCAATATTTCTACACCACGGCCATTGGGGACCAATCGCGTGAGACTACCAACAAGGACTGGTACCAGGGCCAGCTGCGCTACCAGCACAATGAGCGCGCCCGCACGGAGGCACAGGTGTCGAGCAGCCGTGGCACAGATTATTACCTCTACACGCCCACGTCGGTAGCCAGCGACCACCTCACGCGCTACACAAACGTGCTGCTCAGCCACCAGCAGCAGTTCTCGGATAAGTTGCGGGCTACCCTAGGCGGGCAGGCCGACCACCGCTTGGTGGTGAGCAATGACCGCGGCAACCACGACCAGTGGCACTATGCGGCCTTCGGCGTGGTGGCCCTCACGCCCACGGCGGGCCTGGCTCTTACCGGCGGCCTACGCCTCGACCATGACCAGGCCTACGGCACCGAAGTGGTGCCCCAGCTCAACGTGAGCCAGCAGATAGGAGAGGAACTGACCGTGCGCGGCGCCATCGGCCGGGCCATTCGCGCCCCCGATTTCACGGAGCGCTACAATTCCAACGGCCGGCCCGGCATCGTGCCCAACGGCTTCAACGTGGGCAACGCCGGCCTGCAGGCCGAGCGCACGATGAACTACGAAGCGGGCGCCGACTACCGCCCGCTGCCCGGTCTCACTTTTAAAGCCACCGGCTTTCTGCGCAAGGGCAACAACCAGATTGACTACGTGCCCACGCCCGGTGCCCGCGTCATCGAGGCCAGCGGCCTCACCAACCTCAACCCCGCCGCCACCTACCGCTACGCCCAAAACCTGTTCGACGTGACCACCCGCGGCCTTGAAACGGAGCTGGTGTACCAGCGCCAGTTCACGACGAATACCCGCTTCGATGGCAGCGTGGGCTATATGCTGGTGAAGGTGAGAAACGCCGACAACATCGCCTCGCAATACCTGGCCAACATTGCCCGGCAGGTGGTGTCGGGCACCGTCAGCATTACCTCCAAGCGCGTGAACGGCAGCCTCAGCGGCCTATGGAAGCAGCGCGACGCCAGCGCCGCGGCGGCCATCAGCCGCACCAATAACGCTGAATACACGGTGTTCAACGCGCGCCTGGAAGTGGCCCTGCTACCCCAGCGCCTCTGGCTCACGGGCCAGGTGCAGAACCTCTTCAACGAGAAATATTCCGACCTGCTGGGCGCCCAGATGCCCACCCGCTGGCTGATGGGCGGCCTGCGGTTGGCGCTGCGGAAATAGCTTTTGAGCATTAGCCGGCCGCAACCTAAGAGTTGGCTGTGCGCTATCCGTCATCCTGAACAAAGCGAAGGACCTTCTCACGTTGGAACGAATGATTCCGGCGTGAGAAGGTCCTTCGCTTTGCTCAGAACGACAGTTCGCGTATCTAATGCGCCAACTTTACTCGGCATGACGCGCTTTTTTGCAACCCATGCCGTACCTTTGCCCCATCAATTCCTCATTCTGAAGGATTGTTTTTATACAGAGGCGCTGAGAGACAGGCTCAACGACGCGCCGGCAACCACCCGCTACCGCTGGAAAGGTGCCAATTCCTGACCATATAAAAACAAGTTGCCGTGGAAGCCTCCAACAACCAACCCGTATTTCTTGCTGCTTTTGATGCCCGTCTGGCGCCTATGCACCGGATTGGCATGGCGTGTTGTTGCTGTTGTTGTCTGGCTTAACCCGATGCATTTTTTTCATCGCGGGTAGCTAAACCGAAACCGGAGCCGGCTGGCTTCGCCGGGCCGCCGTGTGCGGCTGCGGTGTTGCGCGTGTCTGTCTTGGTTTTTCGGCCGCATTAGGCCCTGGCTTGGCGCAAGGCGCTGGGCGGCCAATTCTTCCTCTCATTTCGGGCTTTGCCAGTTCGCCACCTGCGTTGCGCAGCGTGCCCGCTTGCTACGTTTCAATTTCCTTATTTTCAGATATGTCTGCTGTTCAAAAGCCCATTGGCATCTACTTCGAGCACCCCGAATGGTTCAAGCCCCTCTTTGCGGAGCTGGACCGCCGCGGACTGCCCTACGTGAAAATCGACGCCGCTCACCACCTCTTCAATCCTTCGGAAAAGGAAAGCCGCTACAGTCTGGTGGTGAACCGCATGAGCTCCTCGGCCTACCTGCGCGGGCACGGGCAGGGCATCTTCCACACGGCCGGCTATGCCACGCACCTGGAGCGCATCGGCACGCGCATCATCAACGGCTCGGTGGCCACCAGCATCGAAACCAACAAGGCCAGGCAGCTCTCGCTGTTTGAGTCGCTGGGGCTGAAATACCCGGCTTCGCGCGTCATCAACCACGCCTCGCGGGCGGTAGATGCGGCCCGCGAGCTGCGCTTCCCCATCGTGGTGAAGGTGAACATCGGCGGCAGCGGCGCGGGCATCATCCGCTTCGATACCCTGGAGGGGCTGCAAGCGGCCGTGGATGCCAACCAGATTGACCTTGGCATCGACCAGACGGCACTGGTGCAGGAGTACGTGACGCCCCGTGGCGGCAACATCCACCGTGTGGAAACGCTCGATGGCAAGTTCCTCTACGCCATGAAGGTGTATACTACCGGCGAGAGCTTCAACCTGTGCCCCGCCGAAATCTGCCAGATTCCGGAAGAGCAGTCGGCCGACTTTTGCCTGACCGAGGCGCCGAAAAAAGGCATTCAGGTGGAAGCCTTCACGCCGCCAGCCGAAGTCATTGCCGCAGTGGAGCGCATCGTGGCCGCCGCCAAAATCGACGTGGGCGGCATCGAATACCTCATCGACGACCGCACCGGCGACGTGCTGTTTTATGACATCAACGCGCTGTCCAACTTCGTGGCTGACGCCGTGAACGTGGTTGGATTCGACCCCTACGCCCGCTTTGTGAACTACCTGGAATCGCAGCTGCCGGCTGCGGCACCGGCGGCCGTGCAGGCAGAGTTGGCTACCGCCTAAGCTATTTATTAGAAATAAGTTGGCCGTCGGGGCAGCGTGCAGCGGGGCATCCTCGCCGCTTCGTTGCAGCGAAGAATACTCACTGGGGGAGGGTGTTTCGCTGGGCGCTGCCCGACGGCTTTTTTATCAGAAACCGCCATGAAATTTGGATATTGGATGCCCGTTTTTGGGGGCTGGCTGCGCAACGTCGAAGAGGAGCAGATGCCCACCGACTGGAGCTACGTGAAGCAGCTGGCGCAACGCAGCGAGGCCTGGGGCTACGACCTCACGCTCATCGCCGAGCTGTATTTGAACGACATCAAGGGCACCGAAGCGCCGTCGCTGGAGGCCTGGAGCACGGCCGCCGCGCTGGCCGCCGTGACCGAGCAGCTGGAAATAATGGTGGCGGTGCGCCCTACCTTCCACAACCCTGCGCTGCTGGCCAAGCAGGCCGCCAACATCGACTTGATTGCGCCCGGCCGCCTGTCGCTGAACGTGGTATCGAGCTGGTGGCGCGACGAGGCAACCAAGTACGGCCTGCATTTCGAGCAGCACGACGACCGGTACGCCCGCACCCGCGAGTGGCTCGACGTGGTGAAAAATGTGTGGACGCAGGACCATTTCAGCTACCAGGGCAAATACTACCAGGTGGCCGACAACATCCTGCAGCCGAAGCCCGCCAAGGCCCCGTTCCTCTACGCCGGTGGCGAGTCGGAGGCGGCCAAAGACCTCATTTCGAGCCAGTGCGACGGCTACGTGATGCACGGTGACTCGCCCGAGCTTATTGGCGCCCGCATTGCCGACATGCGCCGCCGCCGCGAGCAGAAGGGCCTGCCGCCGATGAAATTCGGCGTGGCCGGCTATTCCATCGTGCGCAACACCGAGCAGGAGGTAAAGAAAGAGCTGGACCGCATCACCAATGTGCAGGCTTCGGCCTCGGGCTACAGCAATTACCAGCAGTGGCTGGCCGGCACGCAACTGGAGCAGCAGGTGTCGCTGCAGGACTACTCGGTGTCGAACCGCGGCCTGCGTACGGGCCTCACGGGCACGCCCGCGCAGCTGCAAGACCGGATTGGGGAGTTTGAGCAAGTGGGCGTGGACTTCTTTCTGCTGCAAGCCAGCCCGCAACTGGAGGAGATGGAGCGGTTTTCAGAGTCGGTTATTCAGGTGCTGGCGTAACTCAATTGACGGTATACAGACCGTCATGCTGAGCGCAGCCGAAGCATCTCGCGTGCTGAAGTAATCAATTACTTTTCACGGTAGAGATGCTTCGGCTGCGCTCAGTATGACGGCCTTTTCTGCGCGTTTCAAAAGCGCGCTTCAACAACTACATGCTTAAAAAATCACTCGAGCTGCTTCGGGCCGAAGCGGCCGAAACGGGGGGCAACACCCTCAAGCGTAGCCTCAACGGCATCAGCCTTATTGCTATTGGCATCGGCGTCATTATTGGGGCAGGCTTATTCTCACTCACTGGTATTGCGGCGGCGAATAACGCGGGGCCAGCCGTGACGCTGTCATTCGTGGTGGCGGCGGTGGGCTGCGCCTTTTCGGCGCTTTGCTACGCTGAGTTCGCGGCGCTGGTGCCGGTTTCGGGCTCAGCCTATACCTATTCGTACGCCACCATGGGTGAGCTGTTTGCTTGGATTATCGGCTGGGATTTGGTGCTGGAATACTCGGTTGGCGCCGCTACGGTGGCCATTAGCTGGTCGCAATACCTCATCAAGTTTCTGGGCAAGTACGGCCTGCACATCCCGGCGCGGCTGGTGATGTCGCCTTTTGAAACGGCCAAGCTGGCCGACGGCAGCACCGTGAGCGGCTTCGTGAACGTGCCGGCCATGCTCATCGTACTGGCCATCACGGCCATCGTGACGCGCGGCACCAAAGGCTCGGCCTGGTTTAATGCGCTGGTGGTGGCCCTGAAGGTGGCGGTAGTGCTGGTGTTCATCGCGCTGGGCTGGCAGTACATCGACCCCGCCAATTACCAACCCTACATTCCGGCCAACACCGGCACCTTCGGCGAGTTCGGGCTGAGTGGCATCCTGCGCGGGGCGGGCGTTATCTTCTTCGTGTTCATTGGCTTCGACATTGTGGCCACCATGGCGCAGGAAACCAAGAACCCGCAGCGCAATATGCCCGTGGGCATCCTCGGCTCGCTGGCGGTGTGCACGGTGCTGTTTGTGCTGTTTGGGCACGTGATGACGGGGTTGGCCAACTACACCGAGTTCAAAGACAGCGCCGCGCCGGTGGCCATTGCCATCGAGAAAACGCCTTACGCGTGGCTGTCGTCGGCCGTGATTCTGGCCATTCTAGTGGGCTACACGTCCGTGATTCTGGTTGACCTGCTGGGGCAGTCGCGGGTATTCTTCTCGATGTCGCGCGACGGGCTGCTGCCGCCGGTATTCTCCCGCATCCACCCCAAATTCAACACGCCGGCGCAGTCGAGCCTGTTGCTGGGGGCCTTTATCGCGCTGTTCGCGGGCTTCGTGCCCATCTCGGTGGTGGGCGAAATGACGAGCATCGGCACGCTGCTGGCCTTCGTGATGGTGTGCCTAGGCGTGATGATTATGCGCCGCACCAACCCCGACGCGCCGCGCAGCTTCCGCACGCCGTGGGTGCCAGTGGTGCCCATCCTGGGCATTCTGGTGTGCGTGGTGATGATGGCCTCGCTGCCTTGGGAAACCTGGCTGCGCCTCATTGTGTGGCTGGCGCTGGGCATGGCCATTTACTTTGGCTACGGGCGCAAGCACAGCAAATTGCGGCTGGCGCAGGAGGCTGATAGCCGTATTGCTGGTTGAGTTAATGTGTTGTCAGCCCGTTTGCGTCCAGTCCATCGGCATCGCGCACGCGGCTTAAGCTGCCCTCCAAATCCACCACGTCATCGCCCGGCCCGCCCGTGCCACCCGGCGCGGCTTGCTTGTACACATCCAAGGCGCCGTTCTGGTCCAGGAGTTGGCGGGCGCGGTTGGCCTCGTCCTCGGTGGTGGCGCGCACGGTAAGCACGGCGCTGTCGGCGTGGGTGGCGGCGGCGTGCGAGCGGGCGTCGGCTTCGGCGTTCTCGTTGCCAGCGAAGAGGTCGGTGAAGAAGCGGATGAAGCCGGTACCCAGCGGTTCGGTTGGCGCCTCGGCTTCGGCAGCGGGCAGCTCGGCGGCACGAAGGGTTTCGGAAGTGGCGAGGTGGAGGGCGCTGCGCTCGAAGCCGGCCGCCAGCAGGCGCTCGGTGGCAAACTGGGCTTCGGAAGCGCTGCCGAACAGGCCAACAACAGTGCGGGACATAGAAAAGTGAAAAGGTGTCACGGTTCTACGGCGGGCGGAGTACCTGGTTTCCAGCCGAAGGCGCTGACAGCGCTGGTTTTCTGCTGCCTCACGGCCCCGTTTGGCACCATGCCCGGCCATCTTAGGGACTTCTCCGTGCCCATTTTCACAAAAGCCGACGCCGTGCTAGCCGCCCTCACGGCCGCGCTGCAGCCGGCCAACGGCGCGGCCAAACCCATCAAGCATCAGCGCATCGAAGCGCGCGATGGCCGCCCGCCAGGCTACCTGCTTGGCCCTGTTTCGAGCCTGCGCCACCCAACTGGCTGAGCACGCCGCCATGTCTGGGCGCGTGGCGGCGTTTATGATGTGAGCTAGTTTGACTTTTATGCCGGTGGGTTCAAAGAGTTGAACTCTGCGAAACGCTATTGGTGGCTGAAACTGAAAAAGCCCGTTGCATCTGGACGTAACGGGCTTTTCCAGTATGGAAATGAACTGCGCTACCGGCTGCAATTGGTTTCAATACATTAGGTAATAATTGCAAGTGGTTGCTTAACTTATTTTGAAAAATGAATTATTACAAAAGGCTACTAAGTACCCTTGTTTTGTTGGCAACGGTTAATATTTCCGGCGCTGCCCAAACACGGCTCGAGTTGTTGCGCTCGGTGAATGCGCCGGGCGTGGTTCTGGTGCAAGACAGCCTGTTTATGGATGAAGCAGAAGTAGCCAATATTCACTGGCTGGAATACTTGGCTTATTTGCGCAAGGACTCTTCTTTCTCCTTTTACCAATCGCAACTCCCCGATACTACGGCGCTTACGCACTGGATTAAGGCTCAGTCGGATAGTGTCGATGATGTGTATGTGCAATACTATTTGCGTTACCCAGGGTTTCGCTATTTCCCATTGGTGGGCGTGGCGCATAAGCAGGCCGTAAATTATTGTCGCTGGCGCACTGCTAAGGTGCAGGAGGGTTATCTGCAATCCCATGAATTTAAAAAGAAACACCGCAAACTGCTGCAGCAATACGATGTTGCCATCACATACCGGCTACCCACGGTGGGTGAGTGGGAAGCTGCAGCTTCTGGTGGCTTGAACGCTGCCGTCGCTCCATTTGGAATTATGCGTCCCCCCGCGCTGGGTACTCGGCAATATCGGCTTAAGCACATCCGGCGGCCGGACGATTTCTATGCCTGTCTACACAAGCAAGATATTCCATTTGGCAAGGACGACCAGTTGTATCAGATGGAATTTAACGTGCATGAAACCGCATATGTAGGTAATTCTCTGACGCCATTTCGTTGCGGTAATGCTGGCAACTTACATCACCATCTGAATGACGGCTTCGAGATTACAGATTACATCTATTCCAACCCGCCCAACGGCTACGGCCTCTTCAACATGGTAGGCAACGTGGCCGAACTGACCGCCACACCCGGAATTGCCAAAGGCGGCTCTTTCGGGCATTCCATTGAGGATTTCACGCTGAAAACTGATTTCCCATACGATGGACCCTGCGAGTGGCTTGGTTTCCGCTGCGCCTGCACCATCGAGTTGCGGCGCAAATCGGAGGCTAGGCAATAATGTTGGTCCAAACTATTCCGGCATTGCTACGCGTCCTGCCTTATGGGTAGAGCCGGGCATCGCGGCCCGCCCCCACCGGCAATCTAAAATCGACGACAAGGGATTGCAGCCGCCCCGCCTCCTCATAAAAAAAGAGCCTGCCGCATTGCGGCAGGCTCTTTTGCTAGCGAAACTTTCGCTCCTGGCTATTCGCGCACGATGCGGTGAACGTCCAGGCTGCCGCTGGCCGTGCGGGCCTGCAGGATGTACACCCCGGTGGGCAGCGCGCTCAGGTCAAGCGCCTGTTTCTGGCCCAGGGCATTGCCCGATACGTTGCCTTCGTATACCCGCTGGCCCAATGCATTCAGCACCTGTACCGACACTGCCTCGCGGTAGCCGGTGAATTCCAGCAGCAAGTGGCCATCGGGCGTGGGGTTCGGATACACATGGAACGAAGTACCCGCCGCGGCCTTCGCGCTGGAGGTTACCACCAGCGGGCTGGAGGGCAGCGACACGCAGCCGTAGGCGTTGGTCGTCGTCACGGTGTACGAGCCCAGCTGGGCGGGCAGGCCGGTGAGTACCAGCGTCTGGCCGGTGGCGCCGGGCACGGGGTTGGGGCCCAGGTACCACTGGTTGCCCGTGGCCGCGCTCGAGGTGAGCGTGGTGGTCGAGCCGTTGTAGGCCGGGGTAATGGTGGGCGTGGCCGGGGTCGGGTTTACCGTTACGGTGACGGTAGCAGTGGCCGTGCAGCCCCCGGCCGTAGCGGCCGTCAGGGTATACGTAGAGGTGATGGGAGCGCCGGTGGTGTTGGGCAGCGTCACCGTGGGCTGGGCGGCGCTGGCGCTGCTCAGGCCCGTAGCCGGAACCCAGGCGTAGGTAGTACCGGCTATTGCGGTGGTCCCGAGGGTAGCCGTAGCGCCGCCGCAGAAGGCCACGTTCGGGCCTGCATTGGCGATGGCAGCCGGAGTCACCGTCACCGTAGCAGTGGCCGTCACTGCCGCGCAGCCGCCCGAGGCAGCTACCGTATTGGTCACGGTGTAGGTGCCGGGCGTGCTGCTGCTGAGCGTGATGGCGCCGGTGCTGGCGTTCAGCGTCAGGCCCGAGGTCGAGGTGAACGTACCGGCCGTGGCGCCCGTGCCCAGCACAACGGCCGGGGCCGTGGTGCCGCTCACGCAGAAGGTGGGCGAGGTGCCGTAGCTGAAGGTGGCCACGGCCGGGGCCGTGATGGTCACGCTCTGGGTGCTGCTGCTCCCGCAGCCGCCGCTCACCGTGTAAGTCACGGTGTAGGTGCCGGCCGTGCTGCCGCTTAGGCTGATAACGCCGGTGCTGCTGTTAATGCTCAGGCCCGAGGTCGAGCTGAACGTGCCGCCCGTGGTGCCCGTGATGGTGGGCGTGGGCGTGGTAGTTCCGCTGGTGCAGTAAGTGGCAGCCGGGTAGCTGAACGTGGCCGTGCTGGGCGCCGTGAGCGTGAACGTGGCGGTGCTGGTCACGGCAGCGCAGCCATTGGCGGCGGCCACCGTATTGGTCACCGTATAGGTGCCGGCGGCAGCCGTTGCCCCTACGGTTACTACGCCAGTGGTGGCGTTCACCGAGAGGCCAGTGGCCGTCGGCAGCGAGTAGGTGCCCGCAGTGGCGCCCGTGCCCAGCGTGGGCGTGAGGGTGGCAGCGCTGCCGGCGCAGGCCGTAGCGGTGGGGTAGGCGAAGGCAGCCGTAGCAGGAGCGGTAATCGTAACCGAAGCCGTGGCCGTCGAGCCGCATTGCGTGGCGCTGCTCGGCACGGTGTACGTCACCGTATAAGTGCCGGCCGTGCTGCTGCCCAGGTTGATAGCGCCCGTGCTGGCATCGATGCTCAGGCCCGTAGTAGCCGTGAAGGCACCACCGGCTGTGCCCGTGATGGTGGGGGTGGGCGTGGTAGTTCCGCTGGTGCAGTACGGCCCGGCGGCATAGCTAAATGCCGCCGACGTTTGCGTAGTGAGCGTGAACGTGGCCGTGCTGGTTGCCGCGGCGCAGCCGTTGGCGGCGGCCACGGTGTTGGTCACGGTGTAGGTACCGGCGGCGGCCGTGGGGCCCACGGTCACGGCCCCGGTAGAGGCGTCCACCGAGAGGCCCGTAGCAGCGGGCAGGGTGAAGGTGCCGGCGATGGCGCCCGTGCTCAGCGTAGGCGTGAGCGTAGCGGTGCTGCCGGCGCAGGTCGTGGCCGTCGGGAAAGCGAAGGCTGCCGTGGGGGCGTTCGTGATGGTCACGGTGGTGGTGCCGGTCACGGCCGCGCAGCCGTTAGCTGCGGCCACCGTGTTGGTCACGGTGTAGGTGCCGGGCGTGCTGCTGGCCAGGGTGATGGCGCCGGTGCTGGCGTTCAGCGTCAGGCCCACCGTCGAGGTGAACGTACCGGCCGTGGCGCCCGTGTTGAGGGTAACCGTTGGGTTGGTGGTGCCCGATACGCAGAACGTAGCAGCCGTGCCGTAGCTGAAGGCCGCCGTGGGCGCTGCCATGATGGTGACGGTGGTAGTGGCCGTACCGCCGCAAAGCGTACTGGAAGCGGCCACGGTGTTGGTCACGGTGTAGGTGCCGGGTGTGCTGCTGGCCAGGGTAATGGCGCCAGTGGTGGCGTCAAGAGTCAGGCCTGCGGTCGAAGAGAACGTACCGGCCGTGGCGCCCGTGCCCAGCACGACAGCCGGGTCGGTGGTGCCGCTCACGCAGTAGCTCGAGGTGGTGCCGTAGCTGAAGGTGGCCGGGCTGGCCGTGCAAGCCGCAATGGTCACCGTGTAGTCTTCCGACTCGCCGTACCAGGTGGTGCTGCCCGAAACGCAGGCATCGGTAGCAGCGAAAACGCCGTTGCGCCAGCGCACCCGCATGCGGGTGGGGCCCAGCAGAGCCGAGGCGGGCACCGTCAGCGTCACGGGGAAGGTCACATCCGTAGCTGTGAGGCTGGACGAGCCGATGAGCGTGTACTCCGAGGCGTCAAAGGTGCCGCTGTGGTCGTAGTCAATCCAGAGGCCGCCCTGCGAGTTGGCGTTGTTGGAGCGCACGATGACGCTTACGCCGTTGGTGTACGTCACGCCCTGCACCAGCGTCGTGGTGTTGCTGGTGCTGGCCGTGAAGTCGCCGTAGCCGCTGGTCGAGTTGGCGTTGGTGGCGTTGGTGAAGCCGGGGGTGCCGGGCAGCGTCACGCTCTTGATGTATTCGTTGGTACCCGTGCTCACCACCGTGCAGTAGCAGGTCAGGAACGAGTTCTGGGCCACAGCCACCACGCTCGAATTGACCGACTGCCCGCTAGCCGTGCAGGTTACCACCAGGCGGTAGTCCGTAGCTGCCGTCTGGCTGGCCACCGAGTAGCTCGTCGTGGCCTGGGCAGCGCCCAGGTTGGTGAAGGTATTGGCGCCGGCCGGGCTGCTCTGCCACTGGTAGCTGAGGCCGGTGGTGCCCGCCGCAATGCCCGTGGCGTTCAGCGTGAAGGCCGTGCCGCCGCACACCGAGGTGGCCGAGGCCGTGGCCGTGGTGGCCGCCGGCGTGCCCGTGCAGGCAACTGGGGTGGCAATGGTGACCAGGTAGTCTTCCACTTCACCGTAGTTGGTAGCGCTGGAAGCGGCCGTGCACGACTGCGAGCTGAGGAGCACTAGGTCGTTGCCGCCACGCACCCGCATTTTGGTTTGGCCCGTCAGGGCCCCCGCCGGGATGGTAACCGGGATAACCGAAGTGCCGTTGGCGCCGGCGTTGGTGCCCAGCGTGAAGAACTCGCTGGTATCGAAGGTGCCGCTGTGGTCGAAGTCAATCCACACGCCGCTGTACTGCGTGCCATCGGAGCCCATCGTAACGGAAACCGAAGCCGTGCCGCCCTGGAACAGCGCCGGAATCTGAAGCGTACCCGCCGTTTGCGAAGCAGAGTAATCGGTGTAGTAGGGCGAGGCGTTGGTGGCCGACGAAGCGCTGACCAGCGGGCCCAGCGTTACGTTGGTGATGCCGTCGGTGCCGGTGCCCGACGTTACCGGCGTGCAGTAGCAGCTCAGGAAGGGGCTTTGGGCCACCGCTACCACGCTCGAAGTAACCGCTTGGCCGCTGGCCGTGCAGGTCACAATTACACGGTAGTCGGTTGCGGCCGTTTGGTTGGCAACCGAATAGGCACTGCTGGTTTGGGCGGCGCCCAAGTTAGTGAAGGTATTGGCGCCGGCCGGGCTGCTCTGCCACTGGTAGCTGAGGCCGGTGGTGCCCGCCGCAATGCCCGTGGCGTTCAGCGTGAAGGCCGTGCCGCCGCACACCGTGGCGGCCGGAGCCGTGGCCGTAACGGCCGGCGGCGTGCCGGTGCAGGCCAAAGAGGGGGCAATGGTGATGGTGTAGTCTTCGGTTTCGCCGTAGGTGGTGCTGATGCAGGCGCTGGTGCCGTCCAGCGGGTAGGAAGTCGAAACCAGGTAATACTGCGTCCGCACCCGCATGCGGGTGGTGCCCGTCAGGGCCGTGCTCGGAATGTTCAGCGTGGGCGTCACGGTGGCGGTGCTGCCCGAGGTGTTGGTCGAGTTGGTGCCCACCACCATGTATTCGGAGGCGTCGAAGGTGCCGCTGTGGTCGTAGTCAATCCATAGGCCAGCCTTGGCATAGCGGCCTAGCGTAATGGACATGGGGTAGCTGGCGCCGGGGCTGAGCGTGGCCGTGGTGGCTGCGCCCGAGGTGTAGTTGGTATAGTAAGGCGAAGAAGAGCAGGTAGAGGTGTTCGACAGCGTGGTGCCGGGAATTTCTACCTTCAGCAGCTGCGCATAGGTGCCGCAGCCGCTGCTGCTGCTGGGGGTGCAGTAGCAGTTGTCGAAGGCCGTTTGGGCTACCTGCACCGGGGCCGAAGAAACGGCCGTGCCGCCCGTGCCGTCGTACAAGCAGGTTACCCGCGCCCGGTAGTAAGTGGCCGCCATCTGGCCCGTGGCCGTGTAGGTGGGGCTGGTGGCGCCGCTGATGTCTGCGTACGAGGTGCCGTTCGTCGACGACTGCCACTGGTAGGAGTAGCCCGCCTGGTTGGGCACGCCGCTCACCGACAAATAGATGCTGGTGGAGGAGCAGGCCGTGGTCAGGGCCGTGGTGCCGCCGCTGGTGGTGGTAGCCGCCGCGGTCAGGCCGGTGGGGGCTGCGGCGCACACCGGGTACACGCCGGCCGTCACGGCCAACAGCACGGTGTTGCCGGCCGCAGCTGCTTTCGTGAACGTGATGCCCGTGATGTTTTTCGTCACGTTGGCGGCGTTCAGCGCCAGCTTCAGCTGGTAGAAGCGGGGGCCTACGGGCGAGCCCGTGTACTGCACGCTGTTGTCGCCGCGGCTCACGCGGCCCAGCTTTTCGCGCACCACGTTGGTCTGACTGGAGGCAAACCAGTCGGCAATCACCTGGCCGGCAAAGAGCTGGGTGGTGCCATCGGCAAAATTGACGGT
The DNA here is from genome assembly GCF_015694735.1 of Hymenobacter properus. Lineage (GTDB taxonomy): Bacteria > Bacteroidota > Bacteroidia > Cytophagales > Hymenobacteraceae > Hymenobacter > Hymenobacter properus. The sequence continues at coordinate 156,744 of NZ_JADQDP010000006.1, forward strand.
GACATCGAGCGTGCTGGCTGCGTTGCCCGACGTGCCAATCACATACAGTTCCGAAGCCGCGCTGGGCGTAGCAAACGACAGGGTGCCCGTCGCATTTGCTCCAAACAGCCGTAGGGCATTATTGCCCGAGTACGGCCCCAGCTGATAGGTGATTGCGCTATTGAGTGCGCTGGTGATTAGCCCGCTGGTTTCCAGCGCCGGGTACGTCGAGGCCGGGTAGGTGGTGGTGTTGGGCACCTGGCCGGTGGGGCCCACGTAGTCCTGGGCCATCAGGGTGTAGCCGGTGCCGCCGGTGGCCGCCGCCCCGTCGATGTCGGCCGTGGTGGTGGTGTTCACGGCCCCGGTGCCATTGGCAATGATGTCGTGGGTGAAACCAGTCAGGGCCACCGGGGTGTAGGTCTGGCCCCGAGCCGGCAGGGCAAACGCCCCGACCAAGGCCAAAAAGGCCAGCCTGGCGAATGATGTAAAAGGTTTTAGCATAAAGGAGGGATGGAGGGGAAAAAAGGGTTAAAGGGGTGAAATATCAGGATTTAAGAGGGGGGTAGACAGAATTGCCGGAAAGCTATGCACAAAACCGGCTTGATGTATACATAGCGTTTAAAAAGGTAGAATTTCGTCTGGCAATCACTCTAAAAAAGCCCCGAATAACACCAGGCCATGCAGGCTATAATGCGTGCCCCAAACGCTTTCATTCCTGACTGGCCGTGGCACGCCCCTGTGCGTTTCATTCGCCCAGCAGCGTGAGCAGCAACGAGCGGCGGCCGCCGTGCTCGCGGTGCTCGCCCAGGTAGATGCCCTGCCAGGTGCCCAGCGCCAACCGCCCGTTTGTGACCGGGATGCTCACGCTGCTGCCCAGCAGCGCCGCCTTCAGGTGGGCCGGCATGTCGTCGGGGCCTTCCGAGTTGTGGCGAAAGTAGGGGGCATTTTCGGGCGCCAGGCGGCTGAAAAACTGCTCAAAGTCGTGCCGCACCGTGGGGTCAGCATTTTCATTAATGCTCAGGCTGGCCGAGGTGTGCTGGATGAATACATGCAGCAGGCCGGCCCGCACCTGGTGCAGTTCGGGCAACTCGCGCAGCACGAGGTCGGTGATGAGGTGGAAGCCGCGCCGCATTGCGGGCAAGCGGAGTTGTTTTTGGTAAATCATGGGAATAGCATAAGCATTGGCTTGTATTAAGCGCAGGGAGCTCAATTGGTAGGAGATATCAAACTCGCTCCGCTCGTCACAAGCTAAAGCTTATGTTACAACCATGCCGCGAAAACGACCTTTTTACCTTGTATTTTTGTTGATTCTCTACGCCGAAAAACTGTTGGCGCAGCCCCAAAACCAGCTTAGAATTCCGTGATAGTTTGCATTGCCGAAAAACCCAGCGTCGCCCGTGAAATTGCCAATGTGCTGGGCGCCACCCGCCGCCTGGACGGTTATATGGAAGGCAACGGCTATCAGGTGACCTGGACTTTTGGCCACTTCTGCCAGCTCAAGGAGCCCGACGACTACCAGCCCGAGTGGAAGCGCTGGAGCCTGCACAACCTGCCCATGATACCCGACAAGTTCGGCATCAAGCTCATGCGGCGCGACGAGGGCGTGGTGAAGCAGTTCCACACCATCAAAAAGCTGGTAGACGAGGCAACGGAAGTCATCAACTGCGGCGACGCCGGGCAGGAAGGGGAGGTGATTCAGCGCTGGGTGCTGCAGGAGGCCAAGTGCCGCAAGCCCGTGAAGCGCCTCTGGATTTCCTCGCTGACGGAGGAGGCCATCCGGCAGGGCTTTGCCAACCTGCGCGACGCCAAGGAGTTCGACTCGCTGTACCAGGCCGGCAAGAGCCGCGCCGTGGGCGACTGGCTGCTGGGCCTCAACGCCACGCGCCTGTTCACGCTGAAATACACCACCTACCAGGACAAACAGCTGCTGAGCATTGGCCGGGTGCAAACGCCCACGCTGGCCCTGCTGGTGGAGCGCTGGCACGAAATCCAGAACTTCAAGCCCGAACCCTACTGGGTGCTGAAGACCGAATACCGGGGCACGCTGTTCAGCCACATGGCCGCGCCCGATAAAGCCAAAGACGCCGATGCTGCGCCTGACACCAAGAGCCGCCTGCGCGCCCTGGGCTACTTCGTGACCGAGGAGGAAGCTCGTGCCGCCCTCGAGGCCGTGCGCCCGGCCCCGCTGCGCGTCACGGATGTGGAAATCAAAAAAGGCCGTGAATCACCGCCGCGCCTGTTCGACCTGACTTCGCTGCAGGTGCAGTGCAATAACCAACTCGGTTTATCAGCAGAAGACACGCTCAAAATCGTGCAGGCCCTGTACGAGAAGAAGGCCGTGAGCTACCCGCGCGTCGACACCACCTTTCTGCCCGACGACCAGTACGCCAAGATTCCCGGCATTCTGCGCGGCATCGGCTACGACGCACTGACGGCGCCGCTGCTGGCTACTAAGATTCCGAAGACGCCCAAGGTCTTCAACAACAACAAGGTGACCGACCACCACGCCATCATCCCGACCGGTGCGGCCGGCCCTGGCGGCGGCATGGAAACCAGCGTGTACGACATCATCGCACGCCGCTTCATCGCCGCTTTCTACCCCGATTGCGAGGTGAGCAACACCACCGTGCTGGCCGAAGCGGCCGAGCGTCCCTTCCGCGTGCGCGGCCGCCAGATTCTGAACCCCGGCTGGCGCGTGGTGTACGGCGACCCCACCCAGCAGGCCGCTCCCAAACCAGCGCCCGCCCCGGGTGCCGCCGGTGCGGCCGCCGAAGCAGACGATGACGCCGTTTCGACGGTGCTGCCCAACTTCGTGAAGGGCGAGAGCGGCCCGCACGACCCGCGCCTGGAAAGCAAGATGACCCAGCCGCCCAAGGACTACACCGAGGCCACGCTTCTGCGCGGCATGGAAACCGCCGGCCGCAACATCGACGACGAGGAAATGCGGCAGGCCATGAAGGAAAACGGCATCGGCCGCCCCAGCACCCGCGCCGCCATCATCGAAACGCTGTTCAAGCGCAACTACATCCGGCGCGAGAAAAAGCGCATTGTGCCCACGCCCACGGGCATCGAGCTGATTGGCCTGATTCGCAACCCCACGCTGAAATCGGCGGAGCTCACGGGCCAATGGGAACACAAGCTGCGCCAGATTGAGCGCGGCGAGCTGTCGTCGGAAGGCTTTTTGGGCGAGCTGTCAGGGTTGGTGAAGGAAATGGTGGCCGAAGTGAAGAACGACGGGCGCGGCCGCATGGTCACCTCGGGCAGCGCCGAGCTGGCGGTGCAGCAGGCGAAGACTTCGGCCGCGGCCGGCGGCAGCAAAGTGCCGGCGGGCATGACTGGCGGCCGCCCCGCCACGCCCCACGGCCCGGCCACGCTGCCCGGCGCCAACGGCCTGGGCTACTGCCCGGCCTGCAAAACCGGGCATGTGGTGCGCGGCAAAACCGCCTTCGGCTGTGTGCGCTTCCGCGAGGGCTGCCAATTCCGCCTGCCGGCCGAGCTGCACGGCAAAAAGCTGAGCGACCCGCAGGTGAAAGCCTTATTGGCCAAGGGGCGCACGCCCGTGATGAAAGGGTTCATTGGCGCCGATGGGCAGAAGTTCGACGCCGCCATCGGCCTTGATACCAACTTCCAGCCCCTGCTGCTGCAGGTGGCCGAGAGCAAGCCCGGCGCCGCACCCGACTCGGGCCTGATTCCGTGCCCGGTGTGCAAGCTCGGCACCATGCTCAAGGGCAAAGCGGCCTACGGCTGCTCGCGCTTCCGCGAAGACTGCCAGTTTCGGGTGGCTTTCGAGTGGGGCGGCAAGCAGCTCACCGAAACCCAGCTCAAGCAGCTGCTGCGCAAGGGCGAAACCAGCGTCATCAAGGGCTTCATTTCGGCCAAAACCGGCAAGAAGTACGACGCCGCGCTGAAGGTGGAAGACGGACGCGTGGTGCCGGTGTTTGGGTAGGGCGCGGCGGAGCGGCGACTTATGCAGTGGGCGCTGAGCTTAGAGCCGCGACGCTGGCCCGGTTGCTTGCAGTGGCAACCGGTAAGACGCCTGCACCCCCAGCCGCCCATAGGATGCGGAGCCAAATGTGATGAACCCGCTGGCACGCCACCGGCTAGCGGCCGGACTCGTTTCTACCCGGAGGTAGCCAAAGTCGGACTCTTCCCGTTTGAAGTCAGCCGATTCGGGCGTGGTGACGCCGACTAGTATGGCCACTGGGCTGTGCGGCCCAAACCCTGTACCGATGCCGGTTTGCCACGCGGGGTTGGCCAATCCGAACAAGCCATTGGTCCCGTAGCCATTTTCGACCAGCACCCAGTTGCGCCAGCCCACCCGGATTTGAAACGTGGGCACCGCCGTCACGGTATCGACCACGGTAGAGGAAGTAACATAGCCTGACCTGGTAGCGCCGTAGTACCCGACCCGGCCCACCAGCACACCGCCCCCACCACTGAGCTGCCAGTTTTTAGTGGTCAGGCCAAACGCCAGGTGCGGGTGCAGGGCCCCCAACGCAAGATTGGCCCGCCGCCCGTCGCCAATGGTGAGCCGGTCGGAAGCGGCCAACAGGTCGAGGCCGGCCAGTACACGCGTGGTTCGGTTGAGGTCGGTCCGGTGGTATTCCTGCTCAAAAGCGGCCCCGAAAAGCACCCCATCGAACCGATGTTCCACCGGTTGCCCGATTCGGGGCGGGCTCGTACCACCAAGCAGGTCGATTTTTGGTCGATAATCGAGGGTACTGTGCGCGAATCGACCGGCGGTGTAGCCGCTTTCAAACAGCAGGAAATTTCGCTTGTCCAATTTTTTGGGGACGGGCGCAGAGGTTTGCGCCTGAACGCTTTGTACTGCGATGCCGCAGCACAACAGCACGCAGGGCCCGATAGATGAGAAGCAGTGTTTCATGAGATGAGCAGGCCACGGCCTAATGGCCAATCCGGTAATTAAGCTTGATACTGAATTTGTTGTGCCGGCCCAGGTCCGTGGCGTAGTAGGGTTCCAGCACCAGGCCGGTGCGGCCGGGCAGGCGCAGCTGGGCGCTCACAAAGCCCAGGGAAGGGCTGGGCTGGTGCGGCGAGTTGGCGTAGCCCACCAGCACGCTGGTGCCGGTCGAAAGGCCCAGGTTTGAACCCAGCCCGTAGCGTGTGGTATAGGAACCCAGGGCATTCTCGGCCCCATAGCACAGGTCGGCCTGGCCAAACAGCACGCCGGATGGCAGGCTCATTCTCGTCATGAATTCGGGTATGATGGGGGTGCTTTTGCGGGTTTCTCCGCTGCCGAAGTAGCTGAAGTAGCCCAAGCTGCCCACGTGCAGGCCTACGCGGCTGTCCAGGTTGAACCAGGAGTGCTGCCGGTGCACTTCGCGGTAGATGTGCGCATCGACCAGAACTTCCTTGAACGACTCAGGCTGGCCCAGAATAGGCGTCGACCCGTTGGGAATAGGCACGGTCTGGGCATCAATGTTTTGCTGGCCCACCCAAAGGCCCCCGCCCCAAGTGGTGGTGTTGCCGGCAGGTTCGGCCTTTTCCATGGCTATTTCACCTCCAGCGGCGTACACTTGCTGCTGCAGCGCCAGCCGCTGGCTGCCCCCGCACCCCGAGTTACTCGATAGGATGCTCTGCTCGCTCTCGTGGTAGTTGCCCAGCACGCCGCCGGTCACGATGGTGGTGCGGCTGGCCTGGGAATTGGCATCCTCGGCGGTAGCAGGCGGTGTTTGCTGGGCAGTGCCAAATACCAGCACGCCGGCCAGCAGCCCCACCAGCGGCATACCCGCAAGCCGGGGCGCCCAGCGGTGCAGCGTGGCTAGCCTGGCCCCGGCTTCGGCCACCAGCACCGCTAGCAGGAGCGCCCGCACCACCAGTACCTCTGGCAGCGTGAGCACCTGTGGCCCGAGCACCGCCGTGAGCGCCAGCATACTGAGCACCACCAGCAGCGAGCGGCTGGAATCGGGTGCTGGTGTGGCCGGGGCGGCGGCGGTGCCTCCAGCGGCCTCGTGCCGCCGCACACGCCAACTCCAAATGCCCAAGGCCAGGAGCGCCAGCGGCAACAGCCAGAGCTGCAGTTCCAGCCAGGGCCCGCCCGGCCCGGTGTGCGTAGCGCCGGCCACGGGCTCGCTGGCCGCATCGCGCCAGAACACCTGCCCAAAGCGGCCCAGCAGCAACAGGCCCGTTTGCAGCAGCAGCCACGAACCCACCGGCCAGCGCCGGTGCCGCGTGACCAGCAGCACGCCGCCCACGGCCGCGCACAGCAACAGGGCCAGCAATTGCGTGGGCACCACCGGCAAGCTTTGGGGCGCCGTGCACGGCAGCAATCCCGCCTGTACCTGCGCCCACCACGGCGGCGTGCCGGCTGCATAAGTCAGGCCCCAGGGGGCCGCAGTGGGCTCGCCAAAGCAGCAGCCGGTAAGCACGCAGCCCACGCACTGCACTACCAGCGCCGCGCACAACGGCAAGGCCAAGGCATCGAGCACCGCCCAGCTCAGCCCCAGCCAGCGCCGCAAAACAAGCACCGCCAGCACGGCCGCCAGCCCGCCGCCCAGAATGGAGCGCGCCGTGTCGGCAGGCGCATTCGCGAACAGTAGGGTGAACCATGCGCCCACCGGATGGGTGACGAGCTTGGTACCGATAATGAGCGCCAGGCTGCTGGCCGCCACCATCGTCAGCCAGGGGCGCAGCGGAAAACCGCGCCGCCGTCCTTCCCACAGCAAAAGCAGCACGTTGGTGAGCGTGGCCAGCAGGTAAAACGGCGTGTAGTAGTCTTGCCCCGGCGTGTAAGGGATTTGCATGCGAAGTCGGGTTGAGCGGCACCGTGGATAGCGACGCCTAAACCTATCCGCTCAATACCAGCAAATGCAAGCTGATTTCTGCAATCTTCGGACTTTGCTATTACAGGTTAATTCCTGAATAGCCTTGATAAACAATGGTTAACACTGATTTATTTAGACTTATGGGATTCTGCCAATTATGTTGGTTTGTCTGGCTGCGGCGACGTGGTTGCGGGAGTTGCTGCCGGCTCCCGATAGGCCACAATATTGCGGGCCATCCCTTTGAAAATGATGCCATGGAAAGGCAGCACCGAGTACCAATACAGCCGCCCCGCCAGCCCGCGCGGACGGTAGGCGGCCAACTGCTCCAGGGCGTGGGTGCCGTCTTCCTGGTCCACGATGCGGAACTGCAGCCAGGCCTCGCCGGGCAGCTTCATCTCGGCGTAGAGCAGCAGGCGGCGGCCGGGCTTGTCGGCCACCAGCACCCGCCAGAAATCTAGCGGGTCGCCGGCGCGCAGGCGCGAGGGCGAGCGCCGGCCCCGGCGCAGGCCCGGCCCGCCCACGGCCTTGTCCATCAGCCCCCGAATCTGCCAGAGCCAGTCGGTTTTGTACCACCCCCGGTCGCCGCCGATGCGCCAGATGTTGTCCAGCACCTCGGCCACCGGCCGCGTGAAGGGCACAAACTGCCGGTCGAAGAACATGCCGTTTTTCGGAATCTGGATGGCATCCATGTAGTTCTGGCGCAGGGTGCCGCTGCTGATGGCGTCGCTCCAACTGCTCACCACTTCGTTTTGCTCGATGCGCTGGAAGGCCAGGGCCAGCGCGGCGCGGTAGCTCATGCAATCATGCGGAATTACCCAGCCGATGCTCTTGGCGGGGTCGCACACGGTGTCGTTTTTCAAGCTTTCCACCAAGCTTTGGGCCAGCGAAAACGTGGTGCTCGTGACCAGGTACAGCCACCACGACGACAGCCGCGGCGTGAGCACGGGCACCGTCACTATCCAGCGTCGGTAGCCGCGCTCGGCGGCCAGGCCCAGCAGCATGTCGCGGTAGGTGAGCACGTCGGGCCCGCCCACGTCGAAAGCCCGGCCGAAGCAGGCTTCGTTGTCGAGCACGGCCGTGAGGTAGAACATGATGTCGCGGATGCCAATGGGTTGGCAGTGCGAATTCAGCCAGCGCGGCGTCACCATCACCGGCAGCTTCTCCACCAAATCCCGAATAATCTCGAACGACGCCGAACCCGAACCGATGATAATGCTGGCGCGCAGCACCGTGAGCCTGGCTTTTTGGGCCCCACTTAGCACGTCTTCCACGGCGTGGCGCGAGCGCAGGTGCTTGCTCAGGCCTTTGTCGTTGGCAATGCCGGAGAGGTAGATGACTTGCCGCGCCGTGGTAGTGTCCAGCAACTGCGTGAAATTGTGCGCCGACTGCTGCTCCAGCTGAAAGAAGTTGGCGCTGCCGCCGCTCATGGAATGCACCAGGTAGTAAGCGGCATCAATGTCGGTGGGCACGTCGGCCAGCGAATCGGGCTTAAGCAAATCGCCCTGCGCCACTGTAACGCGGCTTTGCAGGTCTTCGGGCAGAATATCGGCCAGCGCAAAACGGCGCGGGTCGCGCACTAGGCACACCACGTCGTGGCCCGCGGAGGCCAGCAGCGGCAGCAGGCGTTGGCCAATGTAGCCGGTGGCGCCGGTGAGAAGGATTTTCATAGGCGGCAGATGTTCCGCCTGGCCAACGCAGCCCGACGCTGCCCTGCCCAGCGGAACAATAGCTGAACGGCTACCGCACGTACTGGTTTATCATCAGCATGCAAATGGCCAGGCCATTCACCCGAAAACGCCCCACAGGCTTTCCTGCGGGGCTTTTTCGAGTTGAACTACAGCGCAGCCGCTACGGCTTCACCCAACGTCCGCGCCAGGGCTGCCCGGCCACCGTGGTTTCGACGAAGTAGACCCCGGCGGCCAGCTCGGGCGCAGCCAGTAGCACCACAGCTTCGCCCGTGGCAGGGGCGGCTTGCTGGTGCACCAGGCGGCCGGTGAGGTCGCGCACCTGCACCGTGAGCAACTGGGGGTGGGGCAGGCTGAGGTGCAGGGCCGGGGCCGTGCCGGGGTTGGAGCTGAGGGCCAGGGGGCGCGCTTCCACGGCGCCACGAGCCGCCAGCACGCCCAAGGCGCCGTTGTCGCCGATGCTTTGGGCGTAGATGCCGCTGTCCACGCGCTGGTCGGCCCACACGGTCACTAGCTGGTTATTGGCGTAGGGCAGGGTGGCGTAGTTCTGTTTGCCGCTGGCCACGCTGCTGAGCATGATGAAGCCGCTGCCCGTGGGGAAAGCCGACTGGCCCTGGTAGTTCACCTTGGCGGCCCACAGCGCCTGGGTGGTGCCCGCCGCGTTGAGGTTTTCGGTGTAAACGATGATGAGGCCGGTGCCGGTATCTCGCAGGCTTTGGGCCGAATAGTAGCTGGTGCCCAGCGCCTGCACGGGCGCGCCGCCGGTGCCCAGCTGCACCGCCCCCGTGGCCGCCGCCAGCCGCTGCACCGTGAAGCCCGAGTTGCTTTGGGTGCTGTTAAGCTCGTTCACCACGGCCCATACCTCGTTGCGGGCCGCCACGTATTGCAGCGAGCCGCCGATGCGGGCCGTGGCCGTGCCAGCCAGAATTTCGGTGCCCGTGGCGCCCCAGGGCAGGCTGCCGTCGGCCAGCACGCGCTGGGCGTACATGTCGCCCAGGTTGGCGTTGGCCGGGTTGCCGGAATTCAGCAGCGCGAAGAAGCCGCCGCTGCCGTCGGGCGTTATTTCCGGAAAGGCCGCGAAGCCGATGGTTTTGTCGCTCACCCGCACCGGGGCCGTCCACACGGGTGCGCCGCTGGCGTTGTAGCGCTGCGCATACGTCGTCGACACGCCCTGGCCCGAGCCCGTTTCCTCCACGTACTGCACCACCACGTCCTCGGAGGCTGGCACAGACACGATGCTGGGCCGGCTGAAGCGCCGCGAGGGGGCTTCGATGGCTACGGGTGCAGTCCACATGGCCACGCCCGCGGGCGAGTACTTCACCAGCGGCACGGCCTTGGTGCCGCGCGTGGCACTGGCGGTGCCGCTGGCGTTCCAGCCTATCACCACGTTGTTGCCGGCGGTGATGCCGATGGCGGGCGACAGGCCGGAGGTGGCCGCGGCATCCAGCAGCGGTATGCCATTGGCGCCCCACAGCTGCTGCCCGGTGGGCGAAATCTTATACGCCACGCACTGGTTGCCGCCCGAGCGCGTGTCCTGAAACGCCAGGATGGCGTTGCCCAGGTTGTCGGTTTTGAGGTCGTAGCGGTACAGGGCTGAGCTCTGCGGGTTGTTGCTCACCAGCAGGCCCGCGGCGCCCAGCTGGGCCCGGCCGTTGGCGTCGAGCAACTGCAGGCGCATCTGGTAGTTGGTGGTGGCCACGGTTTCAAACCACGCCACCCAGGTGCCGCCATTCGGGGCAGGCGAAATGCGGGGCGTGACCTCGCTCGTGCCGGCCACGTCGCGAATGGCCAGATTTTGGCCGGGGTTGGCGCTCCATTGGGCGCGGGCCGAGAAGGCGCTGAGGGTGGCGGCCAGTAGCAGGAGTACAGGGTGTTTCATGAGCGCAGTGTTTGGATGGAAGCAAGATGAAAGAGGGTTGCGCCGTGAATGTCGTTGGAAATAACAGTATGTCCTAATACTACTATTAACTTATGCTGAAGCACTTTCAGCAAAACAGCCGCCCTGCGGCAAAGCGCGGGGCGGCTGTTGGTAGCGCCAGCCGTGGGGCTTGTGCTACTCCGCTTTGTCTTGCGTCACCATCTGGGTGAAGCTCTTGGCGGCGTTCGTGAATTCTGATGGGATGAGCACCACCGTCGTCGTGTTGTTATCGATGCCGATTTCCGATAGCATCTGCATGCGGCGCAGCTCCAGGGCAATAGGGCTTTCTTCCATCTGCTTGGCGCCCTGCGTGAGCTTGATGGAGGCTTCTAGCTCGGCCTCGGCCTTGATGATGCGGGCACGCTTCTCCCGAATGGCCTCCGCTTCGCGCGCCATGGCCCGCTGCATAGACTCCGGAATTTCCACGTCCTTGATTTCGACCAGTTCCACGCTCACGCCCCAATTCTCGGTGGCCGCGTCCACAATCTGCAGCAGCGCGGCGTTGATTTGCTGGCGCTCTCGCAGCATCTCATCTAGCTGGTGCTGGCCAATGATGTTGCGCAAGGCCGTGACCGACAGCTGGTACACCGCCTGGTTGAAATTGGCCACCTTGATAATGGCATCGGCCGGATTAACCACCCGAAACCACAGCACGGCATTCACCTTGATGGTCACGCTGTCTTTGGTGATGGTTTCCTGCTGCTCCAAATCCACCGTTTTCGTGCGAATATCAATGGTTTGCTGGCGCTCGATGAAGGGAATTATCCAGTACAGCCCCGGCCCCCGCGTGCCCACAAACCGGCCCAGCCGAAACACAATGGCCCGCTCATACTCCTGCGCCACGCGGATGCCGGAAAGAAGCAAGGCAACGATAATGAGAACAATGGTAAGCAGTGACATGGCGGTTGGGGTTGGTGAAGTTTCGGGAGGTGTATCGCTACGCGGCGTCGGGCATTACAATCGGGCGCTTCTCAGTTGCCCCAGCAACACGCCACCCGTTTAGGGGCTCGGAACCGAATCGGCGTGCCACTGGCGGAAGCCCGGTTGCCGGCGGTATCAATGGCCTCGAAAAGGACGGTGTATTCTTCTTCCGATTTAAAATGCACGGCGCCGCCGCAGGTAAACCAGCCTACGCCCAACTGATTTTGCCACGGAACGATGTAAGTGGTAACCGATTCGCCACCCTGCACATGCCGGACGGTGGCTTTGACCAGGCACCGCGTGCTGTCGCGCAACGGCATGGAAAACAGTACATAATTATCCAGACCTTCGCTGTTGGCTTCGTACTTTTTTTCTTTCACCACCGGTGTAGCCACCCAGCGTGGGGCCAAGGTATCGGGAGTAGAGCTTGTTTTCCAGCGGTAAGCAGTAGCACGCTTCTGGCCAGGGGCTAAGCGGCCGGGGCTGAAAAGGTAAAACAGATTCTCATGGCCTTGAAAAGCCCGCATCTCATATTCCGTGCCCCCAAGCAAGGGCCGGCTGGGGGTAAGCAGTACCTGCGTGTGCGATTCAACGTCAGCGGATTCTGTGAAAACCAAACGGTCCAGCACGACCAAATCGACGGAATCGTGGGCCGACCATAGATACACGTGAATGCCACTGCCAAACTGTTGCAACCGGGCTGCCAACGACTGCGCTCCGCCCAAAGCATTGCCGGAAAACAGAAATACCTGTTTGGGCTGAATGACTGTGGGGTAGGGGCCGGGCCACACACTTACCCAGTGTGAATAATCGCATTGCGCACGTGCCAGCAAAGGCAACATAGCCAAACAGATAAAGGCGATGCGCCCGCAAAAACGACCCGTCAAACTCATTAAAACGGTTGTTCGATTGGCTGATTGACGCCTAAAAAAATTACCGCCCCACCACCGGCAGCACGGCCACGCTCTCGTGCCCGGCGGCATCAATGCTGGCCACGCCGAAAATAAAGTTGTCCTTGCTGATGGGCAGGTCGGCCGTGAGGCCCGCCACCGGGTAGCGCTGCTGCCACTGCGGCGCGCTGGTTTCGCGCACCAGCACCACGTAGCCGCTGGGCTTGGGGCCGGCGGCAGGAGCCTGCCAGCGCAGCTCGGTGCGGTTGGTGAGGTTGGCGGTGAGGACTTCGACCTTGGCCGGCGCGGCGGGCGCTTTGGCCAGCGCGGCCATGGTGGCGAGGTTGATGCCGGCGTTGCGGCGCAGGTAGGCATAGTCCACACCCTCGGGCAGGTCGCCGTAGGCGCGGCCTTTTTCGGTGCGCAGGTCCTGGTGCTGGTGGGTGAAGTCCTCGTTCATCTCGGTGAAGCGCACCGCCGCAAAGCCTTGCTGGTTGAAAGGTGTGTGGTCGCCGCCGCGCAGGAAACGGTCGGGGCGGTACTCCAGCGCCACCTTGTGGCCGCGCCCATAGAGCTGGGCCGTGCGCTGAATGAAGCGGGCCAACTGGCGGCTGGGCGCATCGTTCTCGGAGCTGAGCTGGCGGCGGATTTTGGCTTGCTCGGCCGTTTCGTTGGCCGGTACGCCTTCGCTGAATACCCGCACCTGCGTGGCGTCGTTTATCTCGGGGTCGAAGCCGTGCGAGTTGCCCACGATGTCGTTGTTGAGCATGGCCACCAGGTTCCAGCCTTCCTTCTTGGCGCGCTCGGCCAGGTGGCCCGAGCCGTAGAGGCCCTGCTCTTCGCCCTGCACAGCTACAAACTTGAGCGTGCACGGAAACTTCTGGCCGGCCAGCACGCGGGCCAGCTCCATCACCAGCACCGTGCCCGAGCCGTCGTCGTTGGCGCCGGGCGCGTCGGCCGTGGCGTTCATCACGTCGCTCACCCGCGAGTCGATGTGCCCGCTCACCAGGATGACGCGGGTATCTGTTGGGTCGGTGCCGGGCAGGGTGGCCAGCACGTTGGCCATCAGCACCGGTTTATTGATGCGGCGGCCGTCGGGCTTCACCGTGAAGGTGTCCATCTCCACGGTCATGCGCCCGCCGCCGGCTTTGCTGTATTTCAGGAATTCATCGCGCACCCAGTTGCGGGCCGCGCCAATGCCGCGCGTGGGGCTCTGCGTGTCGCTCAGCGTGTGGCGCGTGCCGAAAGAAACCAGCTTGCGAATGTCGGCCTCCAGGTTTTTAGCCGAAATCTCATCCACCAGCTTTTGAATGGCGGGGTCGGCGGGGGGCAGGAGCGGGGCGGGCTTTTGGGCGAAGGCAGCAAAGGGCGCGAGGGCCAGAAGGGCGACGACGAGTTTCATGAATGGAAGGTAGGCTAAAGGGGGTGAAAGAATAAAAAGAACGTCATGCAGAGCGTGGCGAAGCATCTCGCTCGCGTGGTTCCAACAGTAATAGTTACTGCTGCACGCGAGATGCTTCGCTGCGCTCTGCATGACGTTACTAGAAAGCCATGCCGAAGCAGCCTATTGCTTAGCCCTTCTGATAAAACGGCTCAACCGTGCGGAAATACGGGTTCACACCTTCTTCCGAGTTCATATCCAGCAGCATCAAATCCACGAACTGGTACACATCGGTTTTGCCCTCGAGCACGGGGCCGAGTTCCTGCATGAAGCTGGGGTCGGGGTTCTGGCTGATGAAGGCCAGCAGCAGGCGCGGCACGTCGGGGTTGTTGGCGAGCTGCATCTGGGCCAGGTAAGCGGCTTCGATGTGGGGCTGGGCGGCGGCCCAGGCGGCCACGCCGTCGGCAATGGCCTGCGGGTACTCGGCTGGCTGGCTGAGCATTACCTGCGCGTCGCCGCCTGCAGGCGAGAGCGGGCCCGTAAGCTGGCCGTTGAGCAGGGCTGCCAACTCCTCCTTGGGCAGGAGCTTGCCGGCGGGCGAGAAAGGGTTCAGCACGCAGTCCTGGCCCTGAATCATCTGGAAAAACGCGTGGCCGGGGATGCGCACGTAAGGCACCGGACCGTTATCAACGCCGCCATCGGTGAGGCGTGCCGTCGAGCTGAAGATGGGCAGCTTGCCGTCGTTCAGCACCTGCAGCTGGATTTCCTGGCCTTCGCTGAGGGTTACCTCGCCGGGCTCAATGCCTTCCATCGGGGCCAGAATCATCAGAATTTCTTCCTGCAACAGCGCCTGGTAGAAGGCCGGACGGGCCTGCTCGTCGGTAGCGGCCAGCAGCAGGAGTTGCTCCAGCACGTTTTCGGGCTCGAAGGGCAGGGGCTGGGGCTCCGGAATCTGGTACACGGGCGGGGCGGGCGCGGCGGGCTCGGGCGGGGCCACGTACTTGGAGCCCTGGTAGCGAGGGCCGCTGCTGGGCTTATCGGCCGGCGTAGCGGCTGGGGCAGCGTTCGGGGTGGCGGGGGCGGGAGTGGGGGTAGCCGGGGTTTCGGCAGGTTTATTTTTCAGGAAGTCAAACAGGCCCATAATCGAATAAGCAAGCAGGTGAATTGGAAGCGCAATCTACGTCTAAAAACGGGTTTTGAGCGGGTAAAATGTGGGGGAGGAGCAGGACAAAAAGCAGAAGGACGGTCATGCCGAGCGCAGCCGAGGCCGCTCGCGTGGGGTAGTAGACCTGCTGATTGGATTACTACCTCACGCGAGCGGCCTCGGCTGCGCTCGGCATAGCGTTCATTACTACTTCCTCACGGACACTTGTCCAGCTGCGCTTGCACGTCGCGGATGGTGCGCGGGGCCGCCTCGTTGCCCCAGTGGCTTTCCACGTAGTTCAGCAGGTTGGTGAGCTGGGCCGGGCTCAGGCTTGGGTTGCCGGGCATGATGTTGTGGTAGCCCACGCCATTCACCACAATCACCTCGTTCTGCCCGTGGCGCAGCAGGCAGGGCAGCTCGGCGCGGTGGTCGGCGAGGTAGTCGGAGCCGGCCAGGGGCGGAATCAGGCGGGCCAGGCCCTGGCCCTTGTCGCCGTGGCAGGAGGCGCAGTGCTGTGCATAGAGGCGCTGCCCCTGGTGGCGGTTGTTGCTGAAGCAGCTAGGCAGGGCAAGCAGAAGCAAAGCTGCGAGCGGGACGTAAAAGCGGGAAGCCATGGGTGAAAAAACGGTCAGCGAGGTTGTCACGCAATTAATGAAACCGTCTGTCATCCTGAGCGCCGCGAAGGACCTTCTCCCGTTAGGCTTTCTGACGGGAGAAGGT
>NZ_JADQDP010000007.1 GCF_015694735.1 Hymenobacter properus
CCGCCAACCTTATCAACAGGAACCCCCCTTCTTGCCCGCTTTCGCCAGCGGACCAGATGGGGGGTTTGCTTTTTTAGACTCACTTGCTAAAGTTAAAAACCAAATTATAAAATTGAATTCTTGTTTAATTTTTGTAAAATATAAAATTGATTTGCAAGTATTACTTTTAACAGGGGTAAATAGACAATCTTGTTTGCAGTGATTCTGAGTGTATGCAATTATTATTTCCGTGGTTCTTACTTGGGCTAACTGCAGTTGCGATTCCTGTTGTTGTACACCTGCTACAATTGCGTCGACCACAACGGGTTCTATTTACCAATACTGCCTTCATTCGGGAGGCGGAACTAATAACGGTGCGTCATCGGCAGGTGCAACGTTGGCTTGTTTTGCTGGCACGGGTATTAGCTATTGTTGCGCTAGTGTTGGTTTTTTGCCAACCATTTATCCCAGCTGAAAGGGATAACCTGGCACAGCAAAGAGGAACGGACGTGTGGGTGGATAATACCAATAGTATGCAAGTGCGCGGATTAGCTGGAAGAAACTTGTTGGATGAAGCTGTAACGTATGCTGGAGCGTTAGGGAAGGGCAAGAAGACATCGGGCTTACGACTGCTAAATTCGACGTCGAAGGAAACTGGGTATGCGGAGTATGTTGACAAGCTAAATGGGTTAAAGTTAGGGAAAATCAATGCGGGTAACCTTCTAATGGGTGGTAATTCCTCGCTGTATTTGTTCTCTGATTTTCAAAAGAATTCATTTTCTATAAACTCGTTAAATAAATTAGCATATAGAAATCAAGTTGTACTAGTTCCTTTAAAAGGGAAGCCAAGCGGAAATATTTATATCGATAGTGTATGGCTGGATGACGCTTTTGTACGGGTACGTACCAACCTTGGCTTGCACATTCGGGTGCGTAATGGTGGACAGGCGGAGGTCACGGACTGTCCGGTGAAGGTCTTTCTGGGTGCGAAGCAAGCTGTTGCTTATCGGGTGAGTGTAGCTCCTGGCCAGTCGGTGACAACGGTGGCTCAAGTGCAAGTAGACAACGCGGCTTTGGTGGAGGGGCGTGTGGTGGTGGATGATGCGCCCGTGACGTTTGATAACGTTTATTATTTCACGTTGCACCCAGCGGCGGCTATTCGAGTACTGGAAATAGGGGATGAACCGCTTGCCCAACAAGTCTTTGCAAACGAGCCATTATTTGCTTACACGTTTGCCAAAAGTGGCAGCGTGAATTACGGCGCTTTGCGGCAAGCCAATTTGATTCTGTTGAGCGAAGTGCGCGATATCGATGCAGGTTTGCGCGAGGCGTTGCGGGGGGCATTGGGGCGGGGGGCAAGTGTGGTGGTAGTGCCTTCGGCAGCAAATGGAGGGCATGCTTCTTACGACCTTCTATTTAAAAGCTTAGGTTTGGGGACTGTGCAATGGGAGGCCCAATCGGCGGGGCCGGAGTTGCGTGAGGTTGCCATGCCAAGCTCAGAGATGCCCTTTTTTCGGGATGTGTTTGGGGCGCAGCAGCGGGCGGTGACGATGCCGCGCGTGGCACCGGTGCTGCGGTGGTCGCGGACGGGGACCGACATCATGCGGCTGCGGGATGGCGAAAGCTTTTTGGCCGGTTTTGCGAGCGGGACGGGAGACGTGTATGTATTCTCGGCCCCGTTCGCGGCCGCTTACTCTGACTTTACCGAGCACGCTTTGTTTGTGCCTGTTATGTACCGAATGGCCATGTTGAGCTATCGGAACGAGCAACTGCCAGCTTATCGCCTCGACCAAGGTGCTGTGACGTTGAAGCTACCGGCTAGCGATTCGGACGGCGCTGCGGCGCGTAGCGATGAAGCGGCGTTTCGGTTGGTGAAAGACAGCTTATTGCTAGTCCCGGGTCAGCGGGTAGCGGGGGCGGAGGTCCGGCTGGAACTCCCCAGAACCATGAGCGAGCCAGGCTTTTACCAAGTGCGGCGGGGCCAAAAAGTCCTGACGACGCTGGCCTTCAACCCGAATAAGCGGGAATCAGAATTAGCGGCTTATTCGGCCGATGATTTGCGGCAAATGCTGGGCAATACCCATCCAAACGTACGCGTGGTGGAGAGCGGAACCGATGGAGCAGGTTTGGCGGCGGATGCGGCGGCGCAAACCGGAACGCCCCTTTGGCGGTATTTCTTGGCCGCGGCGCTGGTCTGCTTGCTGGCGGAAGCACTGTTGGTCCGGTTCGGTCGGCGCCGAGTGGCGGCGGTGCCAGCGGGAGCGCCGACGAGGGCGGTTGCCTAAGCGGAAAACCAGTCAGCTGAGGCGCGGTTGGGGCGTAACTTGCGGCCTCAATTGATTTGTGGCTTATGACAATTTCTTCCGGTGAATCCATGACTCCGCAGGCCGATTCGTCGGCGCGGGTGGTAACGCGACTGGCGTTGCAGTATGGCGTGGGGATAGGATTGGTTTGTGTGGTGTGGATGGTGGGGTTGCAGCTCACGGGGAATAACGGATTTGGTCCCAAACAACTGATGGCGCAGCTGCTGGTGCCGCTGGTGGCGGTGGCCAGCCAGTGGCAACTGCGGCGGCAACTGAAGCCGGCCAAGCCGGGGCTGGGCCGCTCGTTGGGCGTGGGCGTGCTGACGACCTTGCTGGCGGCGGTTGTATCGGCGGTGGGCGTGATGGGACTGGCGGCTGGGGCCGGCGAAGTGGCTGTGGACCGCCACCGGGCGGAGGTAAAGGAGATTGTGCAGGCGCAGCAGCGCGAGGCCGCTAAGCAGGGCGTGTCGGCGGCCTTGCGGCAACAGCAGATGCAGCAGATTGACCATCTGACGGTGGGCAACATTGCGAGCAGCAATTTCCTGCAGGTGCTGGTGCTGGGCCTGGTGCTGGCAGTGCCGGCGGGAATATTCTTGCGCGAATAATTCTGTTTACCTTTCGGCTCACTTTCACCTGAAGCATTTTCTGCAATACGCATGGAAACAAATACTACCCCCGTTACCACTTCCTCGGTTGGCCTGCGCTATGGCTTGCTCACCGGCTTGGTCAGCACCCTGTTTTCGTTTGCCCTGAACATCATGCATCAGGAGAGCAGCCCGGCCCGCTACCTTTCGTTTGCCATTCTGGTGGGCGGCTTGGTGCTGGCGATGAACCATTTCAAGCAGCAGAACCGCGGGTTCATGAGCTACGGGCAAGGCCTCGGCATTGGGGCGGTGCTTTCGGCGGTGGTGGGGGCCATATCCGGCATCTTCGCTTACATCTACATGAACTTCGTCGACCCGGACATGCTGGGCCGGATTACGGAGAAAATGCGCGCCGACATGGAAGCGCGCGGCGGGTTGAGCGACGAACAGATTGACCAAGCCGTGACGATGTCGAGCAAGTTTATGAACGGCCCGGTGATGGTGGGCGCGGCCCTGCTGGGTACCCTGCTAATTGGGGTGCTGCTGTCGCTGGTGATTTCGGCTATTATTAAGAATGCCCAACCCGAATTTGAATAAGTCTGTTGCTGCTTTTCCGGTGGAAATTTCCATCGTGATTCCGCTGCTCAACGAAGCAGAGTCGTTGCCTGAACTTACCCGCTGGATTGCGCGCGTATTGCAGGCGCGCGGCCTCACGTACGAGGTGATTCTGATTGACGACGGCTCGACGGACGACTCTTGGGAGGTGATTGAGACGCTGGCTACGACAGATGAAACGCTGCGTGGCATTCGCTTCAACCGGAATTATGGGAAGTCGGCGGCGTTGAACGTGGGCTTTGAGGCGGCGCGGGGGCGCGTGGTGTGCACCATGGACGCCGATTTGCAGGACTCGCCTGAGGAATTGCCGGAGCTGTACCGGATGATAGTGGATGACAAGTACGACCTCGTGAGCGGCTGGAAGCAAAAGCGCTACGACCCGCTGTCGAAAACCATCCCGACTAAGCTGTTCAACGGCGCCACGCGGGTGATGTCGGGCATTCAGCTGCATGATTTTAACTGCGGGCTGAAATCCTACGATGCGCGCGTGGTGAAGAGCATTGAGGTATACGGGGAGATGCACCGCTACATTCCGGTGATTGCGAAGTGGAACGGCTTCAAGAAGATTGGCGAGAAGGTGGTGCAGCACCAGGAGCGCAAGTATGGCGTGACCAAATTTGGGCTGGAACGGTTCATCTTCGGCTTTCTGGATTTGCTGAGCATCACCTTTGTGGGGCGCTTTCGGCGGGCACCAATGCACTTTTTTGGGACGCTGGGAACGCTTTCCTTTTTGCTCGGGCTGCTGATTACGCTGTGGCTGACGGGGGAGAAGGTATGGCTGTCGCTGCACAATTTGAAGGCCCGACAGGTGACGGAACAACCGTTGTTTTTTCTGGCGCTCACGGCGGTGGTGGTGGGCGTGGTGCTGTTTGTGGCCGGCTTCCTGGGCGAGATGGTGCAGCTGAATGGGCCGAAGCGTAACGACTACCTGGTGCGCGAGAAAATCAATTAATTCCTTGCATGAAGGTTGTCATCATCGGGCCGGCTTACCCGCTGCGGGGCGGATTGGCAACGTACAACGAGCGGCTGGCGCGGGCGTTTACGGAAGCGGGCGACACGGTGCGCATCGTAACGTTTTCGCTGCAATACCCGGACTTTTTGTTTCCGGGCCAAACGCAGTTTAGCACCGAGCCGGGGCCGACGGACCTGGCCATTGAGGTGAGCCTGAACTCGGTGAACCCGCTGTCGTGGTGGCGGGTGGGGCGGAAGCTCCGGACAGAACGCCCCGATTTGGTGGTGTTTCGGTTCTGGCTGCCGTTTATGGGGCCGGCGCTGGGCACGGTGGCGCGGCTGGTGCGCGGCAACAAGCACACCCGCGTAGTGGCCATTACCGATAACGTGATTCCGCACGAGAAGCGGCCAGGCGACGGGCCCCTGACGCGCTACTTCCTGAGCGCCTGCGACGGTTTCGTGACCATGAGCCGCAGCGTGCTTGAAGACTTGAAGCGCATGGGGTTTGGGCAGAAACCAGCACTGTACCGGCCGCATCCGTTGTACGACAATTTTGGCCCAATAAAATCGAAAAGCGAGGCCCTGGCTGCGTTGGGGCTGCCGGCCACGTCGGGTTATTTGTTGTTTTTTGGTTTCATCCGGGCTTACAAGGGACTGGACGTTTTGCTCGAAGCCTTTGCCGATGCGCGCATTGCCGCGCTGCCGGTGAAGCTGATTATCGCGGGCGAATTTTACGAAGATGCTGCACCTTACGAAGCTATAATTGAGGATTATAAGCTGGAAGGCAGGATAATTAGAGCCACGGATTTTATTCCGAATGAAAAAGTAGCAGACTATTTCTGCGCGGCCGACCTGATTATGCAGCCCTACAAAAACGCCACGCAAAGTGGCGTGTCGCAAATAGCGTATCATTTTGAGCGGCCCATGCTGGTGACGGACGTGGGCGGGCTGGCTGAATTGATTCCGGACGGCGTAGTGGGCTACGTAGTGCCGCCCGCGCCAGCCGCCATTGCCGATGCGGTGGTGGACTTTTATGCCAACCAGCGCGAGGTGGCTTTCGCCGCTGGGGCGCGCGAGGAAAAGAAGCAATTTTCTTGGCCGCTGATGGTGTCAGCGCTCAAAGAGGTGGCGAAAAGAAGCGTTAGTTTGCCACAACAGTCTGTTTATAATGAACACGCCAGCTAAGGCTCTTTCCCTCGATAACTTCATTGCTGCACTGCCGGTTGAGCGGCAGGAACCGGCGCGGCTGGTGTGGGAAATGGTGAGCGCCGCCGTGCCATCCGGCTACACCGAGCACGTGGGCCGGAAGTACCTGGAGTTTCGGGCGGGCAAGGAAATGTGCCTGGCCCTGGCCAATCAGAAAAGCTACCTGAGCCTGCACCTGATACCCGTGTACCTGATGCCCGGCCTTCGTGAGCGGCTGCTGGCCGCGGCGCCCAAGCTAAAAATGGGCAAGGGCTGCCTCAACTTTAAGCGCATCGACGAAGTGCCGCTAGCGGCATTGGCCGATGTCATTGCCGCCACCCCCATGGTCGATTTCCTGGCGCAGATGCAGGCAGTGCGTGCTGCCTCGCGCCGGTAGCGGCGGGCTCAATAAGACGGGAGATGCCTACCGGTCCCGGTAGATACCCCACTGGCCTAGCGACTGCGCTCCATCGCCGGTGGCGGTGAACTGGCCACCCACCACGATATCGCCATTGGGCGCTACTACCACTGCGTGAACTGGGCCGTTGAGGCCCGACCCGCCGAGGGCCTGCCACGCCCCGGCGTGCCAACGGACCAGGTTGCGGGCCGGTAGGCCGGCTGCATGGCTGAAGTCGCCGCCCGCGATGATGTCGCCATTTGCCGCAATAGCCACGGCGTTCACGTAGCCATCGAAAGAGGTAGGCGAGTAGCCCCATCCATCGTCGGAAGCGGGGTCGAAATGCACCACAGTGCCGCTTTCGGAGCGAAATTCGTGTACTTGGCCGGTGGCACCCGTGCCCACCACTGATTTGCCGCCGGCCGCCACGGCTAGACATTGTATAAACGAGTCGGCGTGGTTGCCTACCAGCAGGTGCCAGCGGCGACCATCCCAGCGCATCACCGCTGCGTGTTCACGGGGAGCATAGCCAACAAAGTGCCCGGCTGCGACCACATCGCCATTGGGGGCCACGGCCAACGCCCCGAGGTAGGAAGGGTCGGAAAGGTCTTCGGCGCCGTCGGCCGGAAATGGCCTCGGCAGCGGCAGCGGCTGCCAGTGGCGGCCATCCCAGCGCCTAATGCCGAAGTCACCGCCGGCCAGCACGTCCCCATTGGGGGCCACCGCCATTGCCCGGGGAGCGGCGGGCAGCCCGTGGCCAAGGGGCTGCCAGTGGTGGCCATTCCAGCGGGCTATGTGGCGGATGCTGTCGGGGCCGTTGGCAATGGCAAAAGTGCCGGCGGCCAGCACGTCGCCGTTGGGGGCTACGGCCAGCGCGGTGACGCGGCCCGCGAAGCCCGACCCCAGGCCGCGACGGTATTGCCCATTCCAGCGGTATATCCGGGTTTGCTGAACGTAGGAAGTAGAGCCGACGGCATCGGCGTCGAGAAAATTGCCGGCCAGTAGCACATCGCCGTTGCGGGCCGCAGCCAGCGCCGTCACGCCTCCACCAACAAAGGCAGTGGCAGCCGCAAATCCGGCGGGTAGGCTGCCGCTGGGCCAACCCGGGGCCGTGTCGGCCCCCCAGTATTTACGGCTGCTCAAACTGGAGGCAGCCGCCTGGTAGGTTTGCCAATCAATGACTTGCCAGGCGCTGCCGTTCCACTGCTGCACAATGGTGCGCTTGGTGTCGATGCCGCCGTTGAACGTGACAGTGGTGGCCTGCACCTCGCCCGCGGGCGTCACCACCAGCGTCTCGACCCTGCCTTTCAGACCAGGTCCTAAGTCCTGCCAGGCGCGGCCATCCCAGCGAGCTATGTAGTTGGAGCTGTTGCCGTGCGCATCAAATAATTCACCGCCAGCCAGCGCCTCGCCCTGTGGGGTCAGCTCCAGCGCCACAGCGCTGCGGTGAACGCCGGCCGGGCCGAGGGGTTGCCAGGCCGTGCCGGTCCAGTGGGCTACTGTTCGAAGTTCGTGCGTCTCAAAGGGAAAATTGCCATAGGCAACCAAGTCGCCGGTGGCGGTGACAACCAGCTTCCAGATACTGACGCGGCGTTCGGCATAGGCAGCAGTGGCCGCATTGGTGGCCAGCGGCTGCCAGCGTTGGCCATCCCAACG
Source organism: Hymenobacter properus (assembly GCF_015694735.1). Taxonomy (GTDB): domain Bacteria; phylum Bacteroidota; class Bacteroidia; order Cytophagales; family Hymenobacteraceae; genus Hymenobacter; species Hymenobacter properus. The sequence continues at coordinate 7,671 of NZ_JADQDP010000007.1, forward strand.
CAGCACCTCGCAGGGATGGCCGGACCCGTATAAGAACCCGGCCAGCACATCCCCGTTGGGAGCGATGGTTAGGGTGGTGGCATAGCCTGTAGGCCAATTGCCCAAGGGTTGCCAGTGGTGGCCGTCCCAGCGGGTAATCACGCTATGAAAGCCGTTCGCACTGTCGACCACCGTGCCCGCCGCTACCAGTCCGCCGGCTGGCAGGGCGCATAAGGCCTTGATTTCAGTGAAAGTGCCGGGCCCCTCGCCCAAGGGCTGCCAGTGACTACCGTCCCAACGGACTACATAATCGGCGTTGGGGTGCCCGCCCACATTGGTAAAATTCCCACCCACAATCAGCTCACCGTTGGGTAAGGGCAGCACGGCGCGGACCTCACCGGTCAGGCCGGGTTGATGGAAGCCGGGGAGCCAGCCGGGCTGCGCTACTGCCGCCCAAGTGCTGCTCAGCAGCAGCAGCCAAGCCAACCAGCAGCGGAAAAAAGTTTGACCTGCCAGACCGTGCATTGAGCAGAATTGAAAGAAGCGCGGCAGGTGAAGCCCTGCGCTCCTAAACGAGATGCTACCTGCTATTATTCTGCACAAAAAGCAGCCGTTTTGGGAGCCGAAAAGCGGCTTTTATACCGGCACGCTCTCGCACACGGCTTGCAGCACCTTCGCGGCCGGCAGGTCTTCCATGCAGCTGGTGCCCAGCCGGCAGGAGCCCCGGTAGAAGCACACGCATTCTTTGTTGGGCTGCACGAGCTGGCCGCGGCCGTAGAGGTCGAATTCGTGCGGGTTGAAGATGTTGTTCATCAGGATGGTGGGCTTGCGCAGGGCGATGCTGATGTGCATGCCCATGGTGACTTGCGTCACGATGCCGTCCATCTGGTTCATCAGATTGATGAACTGGGGCAGGGGGAAGGTGCCGAGGTAGGCCGCGCCGGTGGCGGCGTGCAGCTCGCGGTTGCGGACGTCTTCGGCCTCGCCGCCCAGCAGCACGGGCGTGTAGCCGGCCGTTTGCAGGCCCTGGATGAGCTCAATCCACTTCCCGGTGCTCCAGAGGCGGGTGGTCCACCGGTCGCCGCAGCCGGTGTTGAGGCCGATGCGGGGGCGGGCGGCGGGCAGCCGGCTCCAGTCGTAGCCCTTGTCGTCGTGGGAGTCGAACACGTACTCTTCGCCCCGAAAATCGAAACCGCAGAGCTCGAAGATTTCCTGCACGTAGGGCTTGGTGTTGGCCAGGCTGGTTTGGTCGAAGATGCCGGTGAGGAACTTGTGGTCGGCCAGCTGGTTCACGGGCCAGGCCACGCCGTCGTAGGGGCGCAGGGCGTAACCGAATTTCTCCTTGGCCGAAATGCTGTTCAGAAGCACGCAAGCTTCCTTTTCCTTGTCGAGGTTGATGGCCACGTCGAACTCGCGGCCCTGTAGCTGCAGGGCGCTGGCAAAATCGAATTTTAAAATCTCCTCAATCTCGCCCTGCGGCAGAATGGCCGGCGTGAGCGTGAGCCAGGTGATGTAGCAACCGGGCCGCTCCTGGCGCAGGCGCCGCAGCAGCGGCGTGGTCCGAATGACGTCGCCGATAGCCCCGAGCTTGATAATGAGAATCCGGCTCGTGACGGGCGCGTACACCGGGCAGCCGTCGCACACGTAGCCGTCGGTTTTGTTGGGGCGGCAGGGCAGGTCGCCGCGGAAGTGGCGGCAGTCGGGGTGAACGACGGTGTTCAGGAGTTCGGGCACGACGGTGCGGGGCAGGAAGGTGAAAGGGCAAAAATAGCCCGGTGGGGCTTACAAGCCCACGTTGAAGGTGCCGTTGGTGACGGATTTCGATGCCCCGCTAACCGGGTTCACGCCCGTGAAGGTGAACGTACCGCTCACTTCGGTGGCCGAGAGGGCCGTTACCACAATGGTGCCCGCCCCCGCCACGCTGCCAAACCCTGTGGCTCCGGCATAGTACGCGGCCACCGTTCCGCCGGTGCTGCTGGTGTAGGAAGCCCCTGCCGTCGACGACGGGCCGAATGTATACGTGCCCACCGCATCGGGAAATTGCAGCAAAAGGAAGGTAGGAGTGGTACCGGCGGGTGTAGTGCCCGACACTGTGAGCGCGCCAGTGAGCTTCTGCGATTGCAGCGTCGTGGTCTTTTGGGTGGCACCGTCGACAGTCCATTTGATTTCGCGGGCGGGCGGAGCGGGGTCTTCTTTCTTGGAAGAGGAGCAGGCGGCTAGCGACACCAGGGCCAGACCAGCAGTAGTAACGCGCGCGAAGTGCAGGAAAGCTGTCATTTAATAATTGACTGGAAAAACCGTGAGCTGAATTTTAAGAGGGACCAAAGCTGCGAGAGCTTCGGAAAGCAGCGGAAGCTACCGCCCCACGTAGCTGTGCGGCGTGATGCCGCGCAGTTCTGCCTTCACATCGTCGTCCACGTTCAGTCCGTCAATAAACGCCCCGATGCTCTCGGCCGAAATGGCCTCACCGGTGCGCGTGAGGGCTTTGAGGGCGTTGTAGGGGTCGGGGTAAGCCTCGCGACGCAGAATGGTCTGGATGCCTTCGGCTACCACGGCCCAGTTGGCTTCGAGGTCTTTTTCCAAGGCCGACTGGTCCAGGGCCAGCTTGCCCAAGCCGCGCTGCAGGGCGCCGAGGGAAATGAGGATGTGGCCCAGCGGCACGCCCAGGTTGCGCAACACGGTGGAGTCGGTGAGGTCGCGCTGCAGGCGCGAGATGGGCAGCTTGGCGGCGAAGTGGTCGAGCAGGGCGTTGGCCACGCCTAGGTTGCCTTCGGCGTTCTCGAAATCAATGGGGTTCACCTTGTGCGGCATGGCCGAGGACCCTACTTCGCCGGCCTTGATGGTTTGCTTGAAGTAGCCCAGCGAGATGTACTGCCACACGTCGCGGGCCAAGTCCATCAGGATGGTGTTGAGGCGCTTGAGGGCGTCGCAGTGGGCTGCCAGGTGGTCGTAGTGCTCAATCTGGGTGGTAGGGAAGGAGCGGCTGAGGCCCAGCCGGTCGTTTACGAAGGTGGTGGCGAAGTCGTGCCAGTTCACCTCGGGGTAGGCTACGAAGTGAGCGTTGAAGTTGCCGGTAGCGCCGCCAAACTTGGCCCCGAAAGGCACCTGGGCCAGCAGCGCCACCTGCGCGTCGAGCCGGGCCACGAATACTTCAATTTCCTTGCCCAGCCGTGTGGGCGAGGCCGGCTGCCCGTGGGTGCGGGCCAGCATGGGCACGGCCGCCCACTCCTGGGCGCGGGTAGCCAGGGCATTGCGCACCTGCGCGTAGGCGGGCAGCACCTCGCTCAGCAGCGCATCACGGAAGCTGAGCGGGATGGCCGTGTTGTTTACGTCCTGCGAGGTGAGGCCGAAGTGGATGAACTCTACGAAGCCACCCAGGCCGAGCTTAGCAAACTCGTCGCGCAGCCAGTATTCCACAGCTTTCACGTCGTGGTTAGTCACGGCCTCATGGGCTTTTATGGCTTCGGCATCGGCCTCGGTGAAGCTTTCGTAGAGGCGGCGCAGGGCCGGGAAAGCATCCGGAGCTACGCCCGCCAGCTGGGGCAGCGGCAGCTCGGCCAGGGCAATGAAGTACTCGACTTCGACCAGCACGCGGTAGCGTATCAGGGCCATTTCGGAGAAGCGCGAAGCCAAGGGGGCGGTGGCGCGGGCGTAGCGCCCGTCGAGGGGCGAGAGGGCGGTGAGGGGGCTGGGCATGGCACAAAAGTACGGGCCCGACCGGGCGAGGCAGCACAAAAAATCCCACCTTGAATAAGGAGAGGAAGGTAGCGCAATGCGCCCGCTGGGGTGGATGAGCCGTTGAACGATACCTGAACGGTTTGCATTTTAACCGTTCGGCTACGGTTCAACGTCCGGACCGCTCCCGTTTTCGCGGGTGCGAAAACATTCGCTCCTTAAATAAGGAGGGGAATTGGCCGTTCAATCCAGATAGCCGTATTCCGGCTACGGCCTCGTTTTCCTTACCTTTGGCGCTGGCTAAGCCGCCCACCTTATTGAATTCCGTGCGCATTTCCCCTTCCACCAAACGACTTCTTATTGGCATTCTGAGCGGCCTGGCGGCTGTGCTGCTCGTGGCCTTCGCCGTGTTTCAATGGAAGCGCCAGCAACTGCTGGACTACGCCCTGAAAGAGGTGAAAGCCAAAGTCGAGCGCAAATACCCGGTAGTGCTGACGCTGGGCCCGGCTCGGTTTGCGGGCTTTAAAACCGTTGAGATTGCCGGCCTGAGCCTGGTGCCCAAGGCCGAGCCTACCGACACACTGCTTACCGCCCGGCGCCTGCAGGCCAGCCTGAGCGTGCGCTCGCTCTTTGCCGGCCGCCCCGTGTTCAGCGACCTGCAAATCATCACGGCCCGCCTCACGCCCCACAAAACGGGCACGAGTGACAACTACGGTTTCCTGATTAAAAAGCAGAAAACCAGTGCTGTGCCGCGCGACACTACCAAGGGCACCAACTACGGCCTGCTGCTGAACCAAGCCCTCGAAACGGTGTTCGACAACGTGCCCGGCGAGGCTACCTTTCAGAACTTTACCGTCGACTACGCCAGCCCGCGCCACACGGCGCTGCTGCGCATGCCAGAGCTGAAAATAGAGGACGGCAACATCACGGGCCGCCTCACGGCTACGCTCGATTCGGTGGCCAACGAGCTGGGCATTAGTGGGCACATCGAGCCCGGCGACTACGCCCTTACGGCGCGGGTGTTTGGCGTGGGCGGCTCGGTGCAGCTGCCCTACGTGCCACGCCGCTTCGGGGCCCTGGTGAGCTTCGACACGGTGCTGGTGAAGCTCGACAGCAAGGATTTTGACGACGACGACACCGGCGGCAAGCTCACGGTGCGCGGCTCCTTGGCCGCCCGTGGCTTTAGCCTCTACCACCCCAAGCTGGCGGCTAACGAGATTGAAGTGAAGCGCGGCGCGCTTGATTTTGTGGCCACCCTGGGCCGCGGTACCGCCGCCCTGGAGAAAGGCAGCCAGGTGACGGTGAATAAAATCGTGCTCTACCCCGAAATCAGCGTGCGCATGAAGCCCAGCCGCGCCGTGCGCATCAACGTGCGCTCGGCCGAAACCCAGGCCAACGACTTCTTTGCCTCGCTGCCCACGGGCATCTTCGACGAGGTGCGCGGCACGCAGGGCACCGGCACGCTCACCTACCACCTCAGCGCCGACCTCGACATGGCCAACGTGGACAGCCTGAAGTTTGACTCGGGGCTGAAAGGCAAGAACTTCCGCCTCACCAATTTTGGCGAGGAAGACCTGAATAAGCTGAACACGCCCTTCCAGCAAACCGTGTACAACGACAAGGGCGACTCGGTGCGCACGTTCACGGTGGGCCCGCCCAACCCCGATTTTGTGCCCTATAATGAGGTATCGCCTTACCTCATCCACGCCATCACCACGGCCGAAGACCCGCGCTTTTTCACGCACCACGGCTTCATGGAGAAGGCGTTTGTGAAGTCGGCCATCCAGAACATTAAGGAGAAGCGCTTTGCCCGCGGCGGCAGCACCATCTCGATGCAGCTGGTGAAAAACGTGTTTCTGACCCGCCAGAAAACAGTGGCCCGCAAAATAGAGGAAGCTCTGATTGTGTGGCTCATCGAAAACACCAGCCTGGCCAGCAAGCAGCGCATGTTTGAGGTGTACCTGAACATCATCGAGTGGGGGCCGAGCAAGTACCGCTGGCCCAGCGGCAAGCGCGGCGTATACGGCGTGAAGGACGCGGCCCTTTTCTACTACGGCAAGCGCCCTTCCGAATTGAACCTGGCGGAGAGCCTCTACCTGGCCAGCATCATTCCCAAGCCCAAGTTTGCCCGCTACTCTTTCGATGCCTACGGCGACCTGCGCCGCAGCACCCGCTACTTTTTCCGGCTCATTGCCGACATCATGGCCACGCGCGGCCTCATCACCAGCAACGACCGCGAGAACCTGCCCTATGGCCTCTCCCTCAACGGCCCGGCCAAGCAGTACATGCACTTCTCGCCGCGCCCCGACACCACCCGCACTACTGTGGCGGCCGATTCGAGCCAGTTTGAGCCCCTCAACCTGATTGACCTGCTCAACACCGGTGCCGCCCCCGATGCCGGCGTAAACTCCAACGTAGCCGACCCGCAAGCACCCAAGCCACCCAAGTAAGCCGCCCATACTTTCGTGCAAAGGAGCCGCGCCACCATGGCGCGGCTCCTTTTTGTTTTCCCTTGTTTTGCGACCGTGCAGAAAATGGCCTACGCGTCTTTCCGGGGCCACAGTAGCGACGCGGCCACGCTCAGCGCCAGCAGCCCGCCCACCACGCCCAGCGCCCAGGGCATGGGAATGGGGTAGAGGTATTCGAGCAGAATCTTGGCACCGATGAACACGAGAATCAGCGCCAGGCCATAGTGCAGGTAGTGAAACAGGCGCATCAGGCTGGCCAGCGCAAAGTACATGGCTCGCAGCCCCAGCAGCGCAAACACGTTGGAAGTGAACACCACAAATGTGTCGCGTGTGATGGCCAGAATGGCCGGGATGGAGTCGGCCGCAAACACCACGTCGGTGGTTTCCACCATTATCAGCACCACAAAAAGGGGCGTAGCAAAGCGCAGCCCGTCTTTTTTTATGAAAAACTTTCCCCCTTCCAGCTGCCGCGTGATGGGCAGGTGGCGGCTAAGGAAACGTACCATGGGGTTGTTTTCGGGGTCGATTTCAGGCTCATTGCCGCTGAAACCCATCTTGATGCCCGTGTACACCAGGAAGGCCCCCAGCAGGTAGAGCAGGAAGTGAAACTTGGCCAGCAGCGCCCCGCCTATCAGGATGAACACGGCGCGCAAAATGAGCGCCCCCAGTACGCCCCAAAACAAGATGCGGTGCTGGTACTGCCCCGGCACCTTGAAGTAGTTGAAGATGAGCAGGAACACAAACAGGTTGTCTACGCTCAGGGCCTTCTCGACGAGGTAGCCGGTCAGCCATTGCAGGCCGGCCTGGTGGCCCATGGTGCGGTACACCAGCAGGTTGAACCCCAGCGACAGCACCACCCAAAAAGTGCTCCAGCCCAAGGCTTCTCGCAGCTTGATTTCGTGCGCCTTGCGGTTGAAAACCAACAAATCGAGCAGCAGCAGCCCCACCACGAAAGCCACGAAAACCAGCCAGAAAAGGGGAGTGTTTTCCATGCGTCGGGCCAAGATAGGCGTTAGGCGTTGTATTAACGGTTCGGCATCGTGTTACGCTTCTGCACAAAGCTTAAACCCAATACCGAACCCCTAAAACCTGATACCGAATACCTAGTTGGCCTTGCCCACGGGCTTCAACGGGTGCACCCAGCTGCTTATTTTCATCTGGAGCACGCCGAACAGGGCTTCCTGGAAAATGCCCTTCGACATTTTGGAAGTGCCACGCGTGCGGTCCGTGAAGATGATGGGTACTTCCTTGATGCGGAAGCCTAGCTGGTAGGCCAGCCACTTCATCTCAATCTGGAAGGCGTAGCCCACAAAGTGGATTTTCTCCAGCTCGATGGCGCGCAGCACCCGCGCCGTGTAGCACTTGAAGCCGGCGGTAGCGTCGCGGATGGGCATGCCCGTGATGAGGCGCACGTACCACGAAGCGAAGTACGACATCAGCACCCGCGACATGGGCCAGTTCACCACGTTCACGCCCTCGATGTAGCGCGAGCCAATGGCCAGGTCATAGCCGTCCTGGGCGCAAGCCGCGTGCAGGCGCAACAGGTCGTCGGGGTTGTGCGAGAAGTCGGCGTCCATCTCGAAGATGTACTCGTAGCCCCGGGCCAGCGCCCACCGAAAGCCGTGGATGTAGGCCGTGCCCAAGCCCTGCTTGCCCGCGCGCTCTTCGAGAAAAAGCCTTTCCGGAAACTCGGCCTGCAGGCCGCGAACCACGGCGGCGGTGCCGTCGGGCGAGCCGTCGTCGATAATCAGCACATCAAAGGCCCGCGGCAACGACATCACCTTGCGGATAATCAGCTCCGCATTTTCGCGTTCGTTGTACGTAGGAATTAGGACGAGGCCTTCGCTCATGGAGTGTAATCTTGCCCCAAAGATAGGGTTGGGGCGCCCGAAGCTGCATTGATGCTTCAGTTAATGCGCCGCAAGCGCCTCCGCCTGCTTGCGGGCGTAGCGGATGCAGTCGGGCACGCCCACGCCGGCCCGCCAGTTGGCCACGGCCACGATGTTGTCGGTGGTCAGGGCGTCAGCTGCCGCGTGGGCTGCCACAATGCGGCCATCGAACTGCGGAATGCTGCGCGGCCAGCTGTAGCGGAACTGCCAGCGCGGTGCCCCGGTAATGCCATAAAACTTGCTCAATTCGGCGTGTACGGCGGCTTTTTGGGCGTCATCGGGCTGGCGGCCGGTGTCTTCATATTGCGCGCCGCCCACGAAGGTGGTAAACAGCACCTGGCCCGCGGGCACCCGGTTGGGGTAGATGCTGCTGGTCCAAATGGAGCCGGCCGCGTAGGTGCCTTCTACTTTGGGGTTCAGGGCCCCGAAGCCGTTGAGCGGATGCGCTACGGAAGCGCGGTCGTAGGCCGAGTACACGGCGCACATGGGCGGGTAGTATACGGCTGCCAGCGCGGCCGCCGCTTGCGGGAACAGTGGCTCCAGCAGCGGCGCGGCGGCGTAGGTGGGCAGCGCCAGCGCCAGATGCGAGTAACCCGGTGCGGCTTCCAAGCCTTGCGGGCTCTTCAATTCCAACTGATAAGTGCCGTCGGTGGCCCGGGAGACAGCAGTGACGGCGGTACCGGGCTGGTAGTTGGTGAGCTTGGCCGCCAGCGTATCGGTAAGGGTTTGGATGCCGTTTTGGAGCGTAATGATGCGCCGCCGGCCGGCACCCTTGCTACTCTTGGCAAAGCCGCGCAGCACCGAGCCAAACTGCTGCTCCAGCACCGGCAGCTGCGGAAAGGTTTTGTGGATGAGCAGCTGCTCCGGGTCGCCGGCGTAGATGCCGGCCATGAAGGGATTGACGGCGTAGTCCACGATTTCGGGCCCGAAGCGGCGGCGGAAGAAGTGGGCTACGGTTTCGTTGGTATCAATGGGTGCGGCGGGCTTGCGGAATTCCTTCAGCAGCTGCCACTTCGCTTTCAGACTGAAAAAGCCGTTGGTGAGTAGGGTGGGGGGCGAGCTGGGCAGCACCTGGTAGCGGCCGCCGCGCAACACGTAGCGGTTCTGGCTCACGGCGGCGGCGTCCTGAATCTGGTCGGTCAGGCCCAGGTCGGCCAGTAGCTCTTGCAGCTCGGGGCTCAGCTGCAGCGAGTTGGGGCCCACTTCAAGCAAATAGCCTTCCGGGGTGGCCAGGCTGTGCAGGTTGCCGCCGGGCCGGGCGTCGGCCTCGAACAGGTCGTAGGGCACGCCGGCCTTTTGCAGGTACCACGCCAGGGTGAGGCCGCCGATGCCGCCGCCGATAATGCCGATTTTCATAGTGTCGTTGCGCCAATGAGCGTGCAAAGGTCGCTCGTAGCTTTGTTGCGATGACGACAACAAAGAACAAAGCCGTTTTCCTCGACCGCGACGGGGTGCTGAACAAGGAAATAGGCACCTACGTGTGGCAGCCCGAAAACTTCCACATCCTGCCCGGCGTGCCCGAAAGCCTGGCCCGCCTCAAAGCCGCTGGTTACCTACTCATCGTCGTCACCAACCAGGCTGGCATCGCCAAAAAGCTTTACACCGCCGCCGACGTGCACGCCTGCCACGCCAAGCTGCAAGCCGTCTGCGGCCGCATCATCGACGCCCTGTATTTCGCCGACGCCCACCCCAGCGTGAGCGAGTCCATCCTGCGCAAGCCCAACTCGGGCATGCTGGAAAAGGCCGTGGCCCGCTTCCACCTCGACCCCGCCCAGTGCTGGATAGTGGGCGACCGCCTGCGCGACATGCAGGCCGGCGCGGCCGTGGGTGTGCGCGGCATTCTGGTGGGGGAGGAGGAAGCCGGCTTTGCGCCGCACGTGGCCGATTTGAGGGCGGCTGCGACTGTTATCTTGGGCGAATGATAACGAAGGAAATCATCGCAACCTGGGTTGCGAAGAATAAAAGCGCATTGTTTTTAATGAGTTGCGTCATCCTTGGTCAGGTGCTTCTCCATTTCACTTCGGATAGCAGGAGTGCCCGAATCATTGACGAATACATCACACGCCGTCTGGCCGGGCGTGTAGATACAATACCTTCTTATTCGCGTGGTTTTCCAAAAGTGCAGCTCTCAACGGGCGAAAAGCTATTGATACGTCTGCCTGACGCGGGACAGAAATACCTGAAAGCAGGGGATTCTTTGGTCAAAGAATCCGGAACCCGAGTCGTGACGGTGTATCGGCGATTTCCGGCTTATATGGAAGTTTCCGTGTTTGGAGGCGATAGGGATAGCACCGATGGTGAGGGCTTGGCAAAGCGCTACCGTATTGCAAGCAAACCGTGAAAATTAGCCCTTTTTTGTAACGATGCTTGTCCTTCTGAAACAGTCTGATACCTTATGCTAAAACCATTACATGCGCTGAAGAAAAGGCTGTGGGCCGGAAGTCTGGGAATGCTGCTCTGCCTGGGCACCTTGCCAATATCCAGGGCGCAATGCCCGCCACCTGCCTGCACCCCCGGCAATGCGCCAGCAGCGAACCTGGCCTTCGGCATGGGCATCTTCCGGGTGCAGCTGGCCAGCTTGGACACCACCACCAACGGCGCCGCCGATGGCTACCGCGACTACAGCTGCGGCCACGGCACCGTGCTCCAACGCGGCAGTACCTACACGCTGGCCGTGCGCACCAATCCCAACGCCGATGAGAACGTGCGCGCCTGGGTCGATTTTGACAACAACGGCCAGTTCACGGCCGCCGAGCAAGTGATGGCATCTACGGCCCGGCAGCACCAGGCCTCGTTCACGGTGCCGGCCGCGGCCGTGCTGGGCCAGCCGCTGCGCCTGCGCATTGCCGCTGACTACGCCAATGCCGCGGTGCCCACGGCTTGCTCTACGCCCCAGTATTCGCAAACGGAAGACTACCGCGTGGTGGTGTCGGCCACGGCCCCGGTGCGCCCCGTGGCCCGCTTCGCCGCCACCGACACGGTGAGCTGCGGGGCCGCTGTCGCGTTTCGGGACCAGTCGCTGAACACGCCCACCGCGTGGCGCTGGACGTTTGGCGACGGCACAAGCAGCACCCAGCAGCACCCCCAGCACACCTACGCGCTGCCCGGCACCTACGCCGTGCGCCTGCGGGCCTGCAACGCCACGGGCTGCGACTCACTTACCAAAACCAATTACATCCTGGTGCGCGCCGATGCGCCGCTCCCGGCGAGCTGCCAGCCGGCTACGAGCAGCTATTGCTGCAGCTACGGCATTACGCGCTTCCGGCTGGGAACTATCGACCGCGCTTCGGCCGATGGCTCGGCGGGCTATGAGGACTTTAGCTGTGCCCAGCGCACGCTCCTCACCGCCGACCGTCCCTACACCCTTCAGCTCAGCACCGGGACCAACGCGCAGGACGTGCGCGTTTACCTTGATAGGAACGACAACGGCCGGTTTGACCTGCCGGGCGAGCTGCTGTACGAAGGCCTGGCCGTGCGCAACCCCAGCGTGGTGGTGCAGGTGGCATCAGGCGCGGGGCTGGCGACGGGCCGGCCGTTGCGGCTGCGGTGCTGGGTTGATGCGGCCGGCAATGCTCCCTTCGGGCCGTGCGCCGCGCCGCAGCAGGGGCAGGTAGAAGATTATTCGGTGGTGGTGGCGGCCAACGCGGCCCCGCCCACCGCCGCCTTCACCTTCACGTACCAGCAGCTCTGCTTGCCGGTGCAAATAGCCCTCACCAATGCCACCACCGGCGGAGCCACGAGCTACGCCTGGGACTTTGGCGACGGCACCACCTCGACGGCCGCCAGCCCGCCGGCGCACGCCTACCCCCAGGGCGGGGTGTATGACCTGACGCTGGTGGCGCGCAACGCCTTCGGCACCGACACCTTGCGCCGGACCGTGAACGTGGCGTCCGCTTGCCCCCCTTATTGCGTGGCCGATGGCTACGGCGGGTCGAACAGCGCCCCGGCGTATTTCACGCGGGTGCTGTTTGCGGGTTTGGACAACAACGACCCGCGCAGCCCGGGCGTGAGCTACCGGGACTACACCAGCCGCTATGCCGAACTGCAGCAAGGCCAGGTGTACTCGATACGGACGGAGTTCCTGCCCTGGACTTTTTCCGGCAATGGGCCGTGGGTGTACGTCAATGCGTGGATTGACTTCAACCAGGACGGCAACTTTACCGCCAACGAGCTGCTGAGCATGCCTCGATTGACTTTTAGCCCACGCCAATTCACGTTTCAGGTGCCGTTGGGGGCCCGGCCGGGCGCCACGCGCCTGCGCCTGCAAATTGCGGGCAACAGCATCAACTTCGCCATGGACAACCCCTGCCCGCCGAATTACCAAAACGCGTCCACCGAGGACTACACGGTGGTGATAACGGGCGCTGCACAGGCGCCCCAAGCCGCCTTCACCGTTAACCTTACGCCCACCTGCAACGCCACGGTGCAACTGCAGGATTCCAGCCTCGCCGCGCCCAACCGCTGGCTTTGGACCTTCGGCGACGGCGCTAGCAGCACCCAGCAGCACCCGCAGCATACCTACGCGCTGCCCGGTACCTACACCGTTTCGTTGCGGGCCAGCAACCGGTTTGGCAGCAGCCTGCTTACCAAGCCGCGTTTCATCACGGTGAGTTCGTTGGCCCAGGGCCCGCGCCCGGCCGCCTGCCTCCCCCCGGGGGGGGGCGATGTCAACCTGGGCGGCTACTGGGAAATTAGCTCCACCGCCATCGGCAACTGGACATACACCAATCCCCTGCGCCTGGCCGCGTACCGCGACGAAACCTGCGGCCCGCCGATTCCCTTGGTGGCGGGGACAACAGTGCCCGTCACCATGCGCAAGCCCAATAGCAATTATTTGCTGGTAATCCAATTTATTATGTGGCTGGATGCCAACGACGACGGCGTGTTTGACCCCGTCACCGAGCGGGTGTATACCTACCAGGCCAGCGGCTACGGCCCCGCCTGGACCGGCAGCCTAGCCGTGCCCACCACTGCCGTGCGCAACCGGCCGCTGCGGCTGCGGGTGTGGTGGCAGGGCAGCGGCGGCAACACGTACACCCCCCTCGACCGTCCTTGCTACCGCACCGAGCTTTATGGCCAGGTGCGCGACTTTACGGCCATCGTGTCGTCACCGCTGGCCGCGAAGTCGGGCATTGCCCCATCCGTATTGGTTTACCCCAACCCGTCTGGCGGCCTAGTGACGCTGCAAAGCGAAACCCCGCTGCAAGGACCGGTGCAGGTGCGCAACACCACCGGCCAGCTGGTATTCGAGCAAGCCGCACCAAAATCGCCTTCCCGAAACCTGAACCTGAGCCATCTACCAGACGGCATCTATTTCCTACACCTGCCGGGCAACCAGGTGGTGCGGAAAATTAATATCATGCATTGACCGCAAATACGTTTACACTAAAAAAGGCCGGCCTCCCACGCGGGAAGCCGGCCTTTTCTATTTCAAAAGCTACCAAGCCCTACAGGCGCGAAGCCGGGGCAGCAGCGCTGGCCGTGATGGGCGAGGAAATGCGGTTGGCTTCCTTGGTGCTGCTGTAGGCGGGGCACTTCTGGCGGTTGCAGGCGCCGAGGGTGAGAGCGGCAGCACCGGCGGCGAGCAATACGAACTTTTTCATAATTTATAGAAAACGGGTGAGGGATGACGAGGCTAGGCTTCAAAGATAAGCAGCCAACGCTATATTCTGCGAAAAATTCCCGCCGCCGAAATTGAATTATTCGTATCCGAGGATGCGCATCATGCTGCCGGCTTCCTGCTGGGGCGCAAAAACGGTATCGGTGAGCGTGCCATCGGCGGCGCGGTCCAGGATGACGTGCTGCGGGGCCGGAATGAGGCAGTGCTTGATGCCGCCGTAGCCGCTCAGGCTCTCCTGGTAGGCGCCGGTGTGGAAAAAGCCCACGTAGAGCGGCTGCGCATCGGTGGGCTTGCGCTCGGGCAGGAACACTTGGTAGATGTGCTTCTCGGCGTTGTAGTAGTCCTGCGAGTCGCAGGTGAGGCCGCCGAGCTGCAGCTTCTTGTAGGATTTATTCCAGCCGTTCACGGCCAGCATAATGAAGCGCTGGTTCAGGGCCCAGGTGTCGGGCAGGTTGGTGATGAACGAGCCGTCAATCATGTACCACAATTCTTTGTCGTTCTGCAGCTTCTCATCGAGAATGCTGTAGATGATGGCGCCGCTTTCGCCCACCGTGAAGATGCCGAACTCGGTGAAAATGTTAGGCTCGGGCACGCCTTCTTCCTTGCAGATGCGCTGGATGGTGCGCAGAATTTCGGCCACCATGTAGGGGTAGTCGTATTCGGGCTGGATGCTGGTTTGAATGGGGAAGCCGCCGCCGATGTCGATGGTGGTGAGGGTGGGGCACACCTTGCGCAGCTCGCAGTACTTGTGCACGAAGCGGCTCAGCTCCGACCAGTAATAGGACGTGTCCTTGATGCCGGTGTTGATGAAGTAGTGCAGCATCGTCAGCGTGAAGCGCGGGTCGTCCTTGATGCGCTGCTCGTAGAGCGGAATCACGTCGGCGTAGCGCACGCCCAGGCGCGAGGTGTAGAACTGGAAGCGCGGCTCCTCGTCGGAAGCCAGGCGCATGCCCATATTCACCTTTTCCTTCACATGGTCGTGGTAGTACTCGATTTCGTTGGGCGAATCAATGATGGGCATGCAGTTCACAAACCCGTCGTTGATGAGGTCGGCAATTTCCTTCTTGTAAGCCTCGGGCTTAAAGCCGTTGCAGATGATGTGCTTCTGCTTGTCGACCTTGCCCTGCGCGTGCAGGTTGCGGATGATGCTGATGTCGAACCACGACGAGGTTTCGAGGTGGATGTCGTTTTTCAGGGCCTCTTCCAGCACGAAACGGAAGTGCGACGACTTGGTGCAATAGGCGTAAGAATAAGTGCCGGTGTAGCCAGTCTTTTCGATGCCCTCGGCAAACCACTTTTTGGCCCGCTGAATCTGGGAGCTGATTTTGGGCAGGTAGGTGAGGCGCAGCGGGGTGCCGTATTTCTCCACAAGGCCCATCAAGTCGATGCCGTGGAATTGCAGCTCGTGGTCCTGCACGGTAAAGTCGGCCGTGGGGAAGTCGAAGGTCTGGGAAATGAGGTCGTGGTACGTATCCATTCGGTTTTTGAAAACGGCGAAAAAGCCCGACCTTTGCGGCGGGCAGTACAAAAGTACCGCCGGGGTCAGATTAACGGCCGGGAACCGCATGTTGTTCTTCCGTTAGCTCGCCCCGCATCGTGACGATGGAATATTAGCGACTTGGCTACGGCAGATGCTTCTGCCGCAAGGCAGCGCTCGAAGTGTTTTTAGTTGTCAGTTGCTCGTTGCCAGTTGCCAGGTCGTTCATCGATGCTAGCAACTAACAACGAGCAACTGACAACTAAACACCTTGGAACGATGCCGCCACTCTGCTATCCCCAATTCCCACCCTCCGATGAAACGCATCAAATTACTGGAAGTCCGCTCCGAGCTCGGGGCCGGCACCCGCGGCTCCAGCATGGGCATCGACGCCTTGCGCGTGGCCTGCCTTAACAAAGGCTCCGACTATTTCCGCCGGTTCAACTCCGTGGTGCTGCCCGACCTGAACCACGTGCTGTTTGAGAAAAACCATTTCCCCTTCGCCAAGCACATCGACAGCATCTACACCGTGCAGAAGGGTATTGCCAACGCCGTGGAGCAGACGCTGCGCTTCGGCGAGTTTCCGCTGGTGCTGGCCGGCGACCACAGCTCGGCCAACGCCACCATTGCCGGTATCAAGGCCGCCTACCCGGCCAAGACGCTGGGCGTCATCTGGATTGACGCCCACGCCGACATCCATTCCCCTTACACTACGCCCAGCGGCAACGTGCACGGCATGCCCCTGGCCGCCTCGCTGGGCATCGACAACCTCAAGCACCAGCGCAACGACCCCGACCCGGAAACCATCTTCTTCTGGCGCCGCCTCCAGAACCTGGCCGAGCCCGGCCCCAAACTCAAGCCCGAACACCTAGTGTACGTGGTGGTGCGCGACACCGAGGAAGAGGAAGACGCCCTCATTGAGGAATTGGGCATCAAGTGGATAAAGCTCCCCGAAATCAAAGCCAAAGGCTCGCGCCGCCTCAGTCGCGAGATTTACGAACACCTGCGCTTCTGCGACCTCGTTTACATTTCCTTCGACGTCGATAGTCTCGATTCGAGCTTCAGCATCGGCACCGGCACGCCCGTGGAAGACGGCCTCTACCTCTCCGAAGCCGAAAACCTCTGCCAGGACCTACTGGAAAATGACCGGGTGGTATGCTTCGAGATGGTCGAAATCAACCCCACACTCGACAACGGGAACACCATGGCCAAAAACGCCTTCAACATCCTGGAAATAGCCACCGAAGCCATTGAAAACCGGCTGCGGATGGACGAGGTGGTGAGCCGGTGAATGAGTTGAAATAGTACGTCATGCCGGGCGCAGCCGAGGCGCCGCGCAGTGCCTGACGGAGCTTAGTTGGCTCCCCAGCGCAGGAGCGGTGCGCTTTGCGATGAGCCGCCGTGGAGGCGACGATAGCGGCGCCAGGCAGCCAGCACCCGGGCGTACTCGGCCCGAATGTGTAGGTGCTCGCCCATCCACACCAGCGCGCAGGTGGGCCCTTCCACGGTGGGGAACTGCCCCGCCACCGGGGCCAGCACGCCGGCCACATGAGCGAAGTCCCAGGTGCCGCGGCAAGTTTCGACGGCGCCGGCGTCGGTGTGCCATACCTGCTCGGCGGCGAACAGGGCGCCGTGGTCGAGGACGTGAAAACGAGGGGCAGCGGGCAAGGATGACACGGAGCAGCTGTGCCCGCGGGAGCGAAGCGGGACGGCCAGCAAAACTACCTCGCGCGTTGCACCGGGATAAACCATTCCGCTAAACGACGCCGGGCACCCGGCGGAAAGGGGGCCGCACTCGGCAAACGCACTGGCTCATAACCATTGAAGACAGGCCGTTTTCAAGAGCGTAGAAACCCGTGCTGGCATTTGTTCTGATAGGCCTCCCGGCGCGGGCAAATTCCATTCAAGCGCAAGGCTCCGGACTCAAAAGCAACTAGTGCCAACGGCATATGTCGTGTGGCAAAACGATTCCGGCCAAACGGCACGGGGATGCGTGCAACCACCAAAGCTGAGCCAAGCTAAAGCCGGCGCTACTATATAACGGCCGCCTCCGCCCGTACCTTTGCCCCGTGCAACAGCTAGAATCCTCCCTCAAAACCGCCCTGCAAACCGCCGCTCAGGCCGTTTTTGGCGTTGAAGTGCCCACCGCCAGCCTCACGCTCCAGCCCACGCGCAAGGAGTTTGCCGGCAGCTTCACCCTCGTCACGTTCCCACTCACCAAAGCGCTGGGCAAAGGTCCCGAGCAAATCGGCCAGGCCCTGGGCGAGTGGCTGAAAGCCAACGAGCCCCGCGTGCGCGGCTACAACGTGGTGAAAGGCTTCCTCAATATCGAAATTGCCGATGCTGAGTGGCTGTCCCAGTTCGAGCAGTTGCGCGCGCAGCCCGCTGCCGCGCCGGTACCCACCGAGGGCGCCCCGCAGCGCGTGGTGGTGGAGTATTCATCGCCCAACACCAACAAGCCCCTGCACCTGGGCCACCTGCGCAACAACTTCCTGGGCTACTCGGTGGCCGAGATTCTGAAAGCCACCGGCGCCACCGTCACCAAAGCCAACTTGGTGAACGACCGCGGCATTCACATCTGCAAGTCGATGATTGCCTACCAGCACTTCGGCCAGGGCGAAACCCCGCAGAGCGCCGTCATGAAGGGCGACCACCTGGCCGGCAAATACTACGTGCTGTTTGAGAAGCATTACCGCGAGGAAATCAAGCAGCTCGAAGCCGAAGGCGTGGCCACCGACATTGCCAAAAAGCAGGCCCCGCTCATGACCGAGGCCCAGCAGATGCTGCAGGCCTGGGAAGCCGGCGACCCTGAAGTGAAAGCCCTCTGGAGTCAGATGAACGGCTGGGTGTATGAAGGCTTCGATGCCACTTATAAAAACATCGGTGTTGACTTTGACCAGTATTACTACGAGTCCGAAACCTACCTGCTGGGCAAGGAGCGGGTAGAAGAAGGTTTGGGAAAAGGCGTGTTCTTCAAGAAAGACAACGGCTCGGTGTGGGTTGATTTGCAGGCCGAGGGCTTGGATGAAAAGCTCCTGCTCCGCGCCGACGGCACCAGTGTGTACATCACTCAGGACCTAGGCACGGCCGAGCTTAAATACCAGGATTTCGGTTACGACAGCAGCATCTACGTCATTGCCGACGAGCAGAACTACCACATGCAGGTGCTGCAAGCCACGCTGAAAAAGCTGGGCAAGCCCTACGCTGACGCCATTCACCACCTCAGCTACGGCATGGTGGATTTGCCCTCGGGCAAGATGAAATCGCGCGAAGGCACCGTAGTAGACGCCGATGAACTGGTGCGCGACGTGGTGGCCGCCGCCAAAGCCGCCACCCTCGAAAAAGGCAAAACCGAAGGCCTCAACGATGAGGAGCTGGAGGAACTGTACCACACGCTGGGCCTCGGCGCGCTGAAATACTACCTGCTGAAGGTAGACCCCAAAAAGCGCATGCTTTTCAACCCCGAAGAGTCGGTGAGCCTGGAAGGCCACACCGGCCCGTTCATTCAGTATTCGCACGCCCGCATTGCCGCTATCCGTCGCAAAGCCGCCGAACTTGGCATCGATGAATCGGCTGATTGGAGCAGCATTGCCGGGTTGGAAGCGACTGAGCAGGAACTGATTCAGGAGCTGGCCCGCTACGCTGGCGTGGTGGCCGAAGCTGCCCGGAATCTCTCGCCGGCCGTCATCGCGCAATATGCTTATGACTTGGCGAAGGCCTACAACCGCTTCTACGCCGAGGTGTCGATTTTCCAGGAAACCGACCCGGCCAAGCGCAGCCTGCGGGTGGCGCTGTCCGCCCGCGTGGGCGAGCAGATTAAAGCGGCGATGGGCCTGCTGGGCATTCAGGTGCCCGAGCGGATGTAATCGCCAAAACGGAAATTGTAACCCGTCATGCCGAGCGCAGCCGAGGCATCTCGCGTGCCGAAGTAATTAGTCTTCCGCGGCGAGATGCCTCGGCTGCGCTCGGCATGACGGACTGCCCAACTACCAAAAACACATGAAATCCATTGCCGTTTACTGCGGTTCCAGCGCCGGAACCAACCCTAATTATATCACCCAGGCCCAGGCGCTGGCCAAAGCCATGGTGGCCCAAAACCTCACGCTGGTTTACGGCGGCGGGCGCGTGGGCCTCATGGGCACCATTGCTGATGCCGTGCTGGCAGAAGGCGGTCAGGTTATCGGCGTGATTCCCGATTTTCTGGATGCCAAGGAGCTGGCCCACAAGGGCTGCACGGAGCTGTACGTGGTTAAGTCCATGCACGAGCGCAAGCTGATGATGGCCGACCGTGCCGATGGCTTCATTGCCATGCCCGGCGGCTACGGCACCCTCGAAGAGCTGTTTGAGGTGCTGACCTGGGGTCAACTCGGCCTGCACCGTAAGCCCGTGGCCCTGCTAAACGTGGACGGCTACTACGACCTGCTGCTGCAAGCCCTCGACCGTATGGCCGCCGACCAGCTCCTGCGCGCCGAAAACCGCGCCCAACTTCTGCAATCGGCCAACCCCGAGGAACTGCTGAAGCAAATGGCTGCCTATCAGCCGGTGCAGCTGGAAAAGTGGCTGACGCCGCCGACTACGTGATGTAGCGTGGACTCTGCGAGTCCGCGCATTACCGATAACGTTCGCCCATGCGCGGACTCGCAGAGTCCACGCTACAACCATCTGCGATGAACGCAACCGAACAAGAAGAGCGGGAACACCTCGAAGAAATCAAGGAGCAGCTGACCCTGGCAGTGCGGCGCGTCGACGACTCGGTGCGGCAGTTTTCCAGCGAATTGCGGGAAAAGAAGGAGTACATCCACGAAAACCAGTCGGGCATGGACGAGGCCGACATGGTGGCCGCCGGCCAGTCCATCGACCGCATGGCCTACACCGGTGCCGGCGCCGTGGCCCGCAAGCGCAAGCTGCTCAAGCTGCTGCAGTCGCCCTACTTCGGCCGCATCGACTTCACGACCCGCAACAACGTGACCACGCCGGTATACATCGGCGTGCACTCGTTTGTGGACGAGCGGCAGCGGCGCGGCCTTATCTACGACTGGCGGGCCCCCATCTCGTCGATGTTTTACGATTATGAGCTGGGCGAGGCGGCTTACCAGACCCCGTCCGGTTCTATTGAGGGCCGCATCGACCTCAAGCGGCAATATAAAATTCAGGACGGGCGGCTGGAGTTTCTGATTGAGAATGGTGTGAACATCCACGACGAGGTGCTTCAGCGCGAGTTGGCCAAGTCGTCGGATGACAAGATGAAGAACATCGTGGCCACCATTCAGCGCGACCAAAACGCGGTGATTCGCAACGAGGAGGCTTCGGTGATGGTCATTCAGGGTGTGGCGGGTTCGGGCAAAACATCTATCGCCCTGCACCGCATTGCGTTCCTGCTCTACCGCTACCGCGACAGCATCGGGGCCAAAGACATTCTCATCATCTCTCCCAACAAGGTCTTTGCCGACTATATCTCGAACGTGCTGCCCGAGCTGGGGGAGGAGCATATTCCTGAGACGGTGATGGAGGAACTGGCGGCTGATTTGCTGGGCCAGCAGTACCAGTTCCAGACCTTTTTTGAGCAGGTGACGGCCTTGCTGGAGCTCCACAACCCGGCGTTCATCGAGCGCATCCGGTTCAAATCCTCGTTCGACTTCCTCAGCCAGCTTAACAAGTACCTGTTGCACGTCGAGAACAACTATTTCAGCGCGAGCGAGCTGCGCGTGGGCCGCACGGTGGTACCCAGCGCCTTGCTGACGCAGAAGTTCAAGACCTACCACCGGGTACCGCTCCTGAAGCGTTTCCCACTGGTGGGCGACGACGTGCGCGCCTTCGTGCGCACCGCCGCCAACCGTAAGCTCACCAACGGCGAGAAAAACACGATAGGGGAGGCGCTCACGCGTATGTTCCGCTTCAACAACGTGCTGGATTTCTACCGCGACTTCTACCGCTGGCTGGGCCGGCCTGAGCTGTTCCGCTACGAACCTGGGCAGACGCTGGAGTACGCCGACGTATTCGCCCTGATTTACCTGCGCATCCGCCTGGAAGGCATCTCGGCCTACGACCACGTGAAGCACTTGCTGGTGGACGAGATGCAGGACTACACGCCGGTGCAGTACGCCGTGCTGTCGCGAGTGTTCAACTGCCGCAAGACCATTTTGGGCGACGTGAACCAAATGGTGAACCCCTACAGCGCCTCATCGGCCGAAACCATTGAGCGCGTTTTCCCGCAGGCCGACATTGTGCGGCTGAACCGCAGCTACCGCTCCACCATCGAGATTACGCAGTTCGCCCAACGCATCACGCCCAACCCGAACATCATCCCGCTGGAAAGGCACGGGGAAGAGCCTGCTTTTGTGCACTGCTCCAGCCACGCCGGGGAACTGGAGATGCTGAAGCAGCTAGTGGCAGCTTTCAAAGATTCGGGCAGTAACTCGCTGGGCATCATTTGCAAAACGCCGCGACAGGCTGAGCAAGTGCAGCAGGCGCTGGAAGGGCAAGGGGTGCAACTACTCACGGAGGAGTCTACGCACTTCAAAGAGGGCGTGGTGCTCACCACCGCGCACCTGGCGAAGGGGTTGGAGTTTGATGAAGTCGTCGTGCCCTTCGCCTCGGCCCGCAACTACCAAACCGAAGTCGACAAGAGCATGCTCTACGTGGCTTGCACCCGCGCCATGCACCGCCTCACGCTCACGTATGCGGGCGAGCTGACAGCGTTTTTGGTGGTGCTGTAGCGCGAGCTTTCTGGGCTGCTTTACAAAATGATACCCAAGCAGCGCGGTGGCGCGGACTACAAATTATGCGCTATGGTTCTAGGTCCGAAACCCTATTGGCCTTCGTATGGTTAGGCACGCAACCGCGCAAGCCATTACCTTCAACCCATGAAAAAGTCTCTTCTTCTCACTTTGGCCACCGCCGCTACGGCCGTGGTTTTCATCGCCGCCAAGCCAGCCGTTCCCACCGCCATGCCTACGCCCGCCGAAACCGAAAAAGCCGCGCCGTCCGTGTACGATTTCACGGTGAAATCTATTGATGGCAAAGACGTGAAGCTGAGCCAGTACAAGGGCAAAAAGCTGCTCATTGTGAACACCGCTTCCAAATGCGGCTACACCCCGCAATACAAGGAGCTGGAGGAGCTGTCGAAGCAATACGCGGGCAAGGTGACGGTGCTGGGCTTCCCGTCCAACAGCTTCAACCAGGAGTTGGCTTCCAATTCCGAAGTGGCCTCGTTCTGCGAGAAGAACTACGGCGTAACTTTTCCGCTGTTCGAAACGGTGTCGGTGAAGGGCGACGATGCCGCGCCGCTCTATAAGTACCTGTCCGACAAAACCAAAAACGGCGCGGTGTCTGACGCGCCGAACTGGAACTTCTGCAAATACCTGGTGGATGAAAAAGGCCACGTCGTGAAGTTCTACCCCTCGAAAGTGAAGCCCCTCAGCCCCGAGCTGCTGGCCGATATCACGAAGTAGATAGTTATTTTGTCATCCTGAGCGCAGCGAAGGACCTTGTCACGTGAGTGGTTTTCCAACGTGACAAGGTCCTTCGCTGCGCTCAGGATGACGAATTTTAGTAATACCCATGTCTCCTTGGATTTCCGCATTCCGCCCTCGCACGTTGCCGTTAGCTTTGGCCAGCATCCTCACCGGTGGCTTCCTGGCCAAAGCCAACGGCCAGTTCAACGGCCTGGTGGTGGGCCTGGCCGCCCTCACGACCATCCTGCTCCAAATCCTGAGCAACCTGGCTAACGACTACGGCGACTCCCAAAACGGCGCCGACAGTGTGCACCGCCAGGGCCCGCAGCGCGCCGTGCAGAGCGGCGCCATCACGCCGGAGCAGATGAAGCGCGGCATGTGGATTTGCGGGTTGCTGGCCCTAGGCAGCGGGCTGGCGCTACTGTGGGTGGCGCTGGGCGCGGCGGGTCTGGGCTTGTTTCTCGGGTTTCTGGCGCTGGGGCTGGCGGCCATCTGGGCGGCCGTGAACTACACGGCGGGCTCGAACCCGTACGGCTACGCTGGGCTGGGCGACATTTCGGTGTTTCTGTTTTTTGGGCTGGTGGGCGTGTGCGGCACCTACTTTCTGCAAGCCCGTAGCCTGCCGCTGCAGGTGCTGCTGCCGGCGGCCGCGCTGGGCTGCTTTGCCACGGCCGTCCTGAATGTGAACAACATCCGCGACATCAACTCCGACGTGCTGGCCGGCAAAATCACCATTCCGGTTCGGCTGGGGGCGGTGCACGCCCGGCGCTACCACTGGCTGCTGCTCATCATCGGGCTGGGCTGCGCCACGGTGTTTGTGGCACTTACCTATCACTCGCCCTGGCAGTGGCTGTATGCGCTGGCGGTGCCGCTGTTTGCCTTCAATGCCATTCAGGTGTGGCAGCGGCAGGAGTCGATGCAGATAGACCCGCTGCTTAAGCAAATGGCCCTGAGCACGCTGGTGTTTACGGTGCTGTTTGGGATAGGGCAGGTGCTGGGGTAAGTCCAGCGGTAAAATAGGGTAGAACAACGCTTTGAGAAAAGCCCGCATTGCGCGCAATGCGGGCTTTTTGCTTTTTATGCAGCAGTGTTGCTATTAAGTAGCCGTTGCAAATAATCCCATGAATGGAAGCGCGGCTGGTGTGCAATACGCCTCCTAAAGGCATCGTTGGGGAAATAGATAGCCATACATCTTTTCCCGGTAGCGGCTCCGGCTTCTTGTCGCGCTTGTATGAAGCACAACGTTTACATCGTGGGGCTGGCCCTGATGTGGTTCGGCGCATGTCATGCCCAACCAACCCCGTCCCAGGCCGCGGCGGATAAGCAGGGTGAGTTTGGCCCTACGGCCAACGGCTTGGTTTATTCGCCCCACACCATGAACCGCTTGCGGCGCATCGTCGATTCGCTCAACCTCAAGCACAAGGTGTGCGAGCTGCGGCGGGCTTACCGCAGCTACCGGCAGGGCCAGGCCAGCTACATCGCGCTGGAAAAGGGCGACCTCAAGCAGGCCCGGCTGGCGCTGGAGCAGGGCCTCACACCCGAGGCGTTTCAAGCGCGCTTTCCGGCGGCGACGGTTGAGAAAGACCTGCTGGTTATCAGCTACCTCGATGAATACGAGGACAACAGCAAAAAGCCGGCGACGGTGTACCGCAGCATCCCCTTCAACAACCAGGGCGAACACCTGCTTCGGCTAAAAGAACCCGCCGCCCCAGCGCCGGGGCGCTGGGTTATTCAGGCTGAGGCCAAGAGTTCTTATTCTGATGCCTCGCTGAGGGCCTTTTATTTTCCTGATGCCCTCTCGCAGCCGGCCTTGCCGGCCCAATACGCCAACCTGGTGCAGTACGCCGACTGCCTGATTGACACTACGGCCCAGATATACTTCGTATCGGCCAAGCGCACGGGCGTGCGCTACCGCCAGAACGAGCCCCGGGCCGAAGCGGCCTTCATGAGCTACGCGCACGAGCAAACCCAGCAGCCCAAGCTTGAATATTCCAATAAGACGACAGAGACCGAGCAAAAAGCCCAATGGGCAGCCTTCGAGAAATGGCAAACGGAGCGGTTTGCGAAAATGGACCAACTGGCCCGCACGCCCAAATTTCGGGAGTTGCTAGCCCAGGCCGTAACCAGTGCCAACACCGTCGGGGCCACCGATGACGAGTTTGAAGAATACGTGGCCCGCTACTATTCGCCTCAGAAGGCGCTGGAGTTCAAGCGCAGCCGCATTGTGGTCGGCGGTTGCAGCATGGACGACAGTCCCCGCCGCCACGCGCTAGGCATTGCCACACTCTCGGCCGAAACGGTGAATTGGGAAACATTTCTGCGGGCCCACCTCGACATCATGAACGACCGGTTCGAGCGCGTGTCGGACGGCAGCTACGCCTGGGCCGGCCGCAAAACCTACCTGCGCGAACTGGAAGAACTCGACATCAACGTGCCCGACCTCATGCTCGGCATCAGCCTGCGCATCGACAATGCCAGCCGCAACCACTATTTCGGCAGCCTGGGCCGGCTCGGGCGCGCCCTGGCCGAAACCCAGCAGCCCCGGGAACTGGAGCAGCGCCTGCTCGGCATCGTGGCCGACCCCAGCCTCGACGCCTACAACCGGGTGCTGGCCTACTACCTGTTTCTCTGCTACAACAATAACCTGGAGGACAAAGAGCTGCAACAGCAAAACATTGCTAGGCTCAACACGGCCGTACAGAAGCTGCCCACCTATCTGGTGGCGCGAGCGACGGTGAAGGAAGAGAAGTAAGGCAATAAAAAAGCCCCGCTGTATTCGCAGCGGGGCTTTTTTCAATGGGTGAATTACTCGGCAGTCGGAGTAGGGGCCGCGGCGCTGGCGGTGCCGCTGCCTTCCGGCTTCGGTCCGCGCTTGCGGTTGCGCCCGCCGCGGCTGCGACGGCGCTTCTGCTCGCCACCAGCCTCGGCGGTAGCGCCCTCGGGGCGGGGCTCACGTGGCGGGCGGGCCTCACCCTCTGCACGGGGCTCGCGCGGCGGACGGCTTTCGCCTTCGGCGCGCGGGGTGCGCTCGGGCCGGGGCCGACGCTCGCGGCGCTCTTCGCCTTCGGGGCGGGGCTCACGCGGCGGACGCTGATAGGGCACGGCCGGCGCCTGGCCGGCATCGAGGGCGGCCAGGGCATTTTTGGCGGCGGCGAGGCGCTCCAGGTGCTTGGGGTCTTTGGGGTCGGGGGCGTCGCGGCGGGGCTTGCCGCCGTCGCGGCCGCCGTCACGGCCACTGCGGCCGCCATCCCGACCACCTTCGCGGCGGGGTCCGCGGTCACCTTCGGCGCGGGGGCCCCGGTCGCGGCCTCCGCCACCGCTGCCGCCGCGGGCCGGGCGGCCACCTACTTTACCGCCCAGGCCGGCAAAGCGCTTGGGGTCAAACTCGGGTGCCTCGCCCAAGCCCAACTCCTCGGTGATTTTCTGCTTCTCGATGTCGCGCTCGATGAGCTTTTCAATCTTCACCACCCGGTCCTGGTCCTGGTCCGAAATGAAGGTGATGGCCGTGCCTTTGGTGGCGGCGCGGGCGGTGCGGCCAATGCGGTGCACGTAGTCCTCGGCGGCGCGCGGGATGTCGTAATTCACCACGTGGCTCAGCGAGTCGATGTCGATGCCGCGGCTGAGCACGTCGGTGGCCACCAGAATGGGGAACTGCTTGTTTTTGAAGGCGCGCATGATTTCCTCGCGCTCCTCTTGGGTGCGGTCGGAGCTGATGCCGCGGGCCTCCACGCCCAGCTTGTTTACGGCCCGCACGATGCCGCCCACGGCCGCTTTCTGGCTGGTGAAGAGCACCATGCTCTGCACGTCCTGGGTTTTGATGATGTGCTCGAGCAGGTAGATTTTCTGGCGGTCGTAGGCCATATAAAACTGCTGGTCGATGCCGGCGGCGGGCTTCGATACGGCCAGCCGGATTTCATCGGGCTGGTTGAGAATCTGCTGCGAGAACTCCCGGATTTTATTGGGCATGGTGGCCGAGAACAGCAGCGTCTGGCGCTCCTTGGGCAGCTGGCGCACGATGTTCAGGATGTCATCCGAGAAGCCCATGTCCATCATTTTGTCGGCCTCATCCAGCACCAGGTACTTGATTTGGTCGAACTTCACGTAGCCCATTTGCAGGTGGGCAATGAGGCGGCCGGGTGTGGCAATGATGATGTCGGCGCCGGAGGTGAGGGCGCGCTTCTGCTGCTCCCAGTTCTCCGATTTGCCGCCGCCGTAGATGGCGATGGAGCTGGCCTCCACGTAGTAGCCAAAGCCCATCACTTGCTCGTCAATCTGGGTGGCCAGCTCGCGGGTGGGCACCAGAATGAGGGTGGTGGTGTGGCCGTGCTTGGCGTGCGAAATCTTGTCGAGCAGCGGCAGCAGGTAGGCGGCGGTTTTGCCGGTGCCGGTTTGGGCGCAGGCAATCAGGTCTTTGCCTTCGATGATTTTGGGAATGGCCTGCTCCTGTATGGGGGTGGCCTGCTGGTAGTTCATGGCGTCGATGCCGGCCAGCAGGTCGTCATGGAGGCTAAATTCGTGAAACGTCAAGGTTCAGCTAATGAAAGTTGTAAAAGGCTGACCTTGATGCCGTGGTCAGCAAACCGCTTGATTTGAGGTAAAGATACGAGGGTGGAGGCTGTTGCGCTTCAGCGGATGAATGAGTGGAAAAGAACGTCATGCCGGGCGCCGTTTGTCATCCTGAGCGCCGCGAAGGACCTTTTCATGGCAGAGCAAATTTCTCTCACGTGAGAAGGTCCTTCGCGGTGCTCAGGATGACAGGCGAGGGAATTACTATCCCAGCGAGATGCCTCGGCTGCGCTCGGCATGACGTTCTTTACGGCGTCCGACTCGCTTCTAACCTGCCCCACCCATGCCCACCCTCGACCGTTTCTCCACCCAGGCTGCCGACTACGCCCGTTACCGCATCGACTACCCCGCCGCGCTCTACGACTGGCTGCTGCCGCAGGTGGAAAGCCGCGAGCGGGCCTGGGATTGCGCCACCGGCAACGGCCAGGTAGCTGTGGTGCTGGCCGACAGCTTCGTGCGCGTGGATGCCACCGACCTCAGCGAAAAGCAGCTGGCCCAGGCCGCGCCACGCCCCAACATTCACTATCAAACGGC
The DNA here is from genome assembly GCF_015694735.1 of Hymenobacter properus. GTDB lineage: Bacteria > Bacteroidota > Bacteroidia > Cytophagales > Hymenobacteraceae > Hymenobacter > Hymenobacter properus. The sequence goes on from NZ_JADQDP010000007.1 coordinate 35,333, forward strand.
CCAAGCCGAGCATACCTCGTTCCCGGCCCAGCGCTTCGACCTCATCACCGTGGCGCAGGCCGTGCATTGGTTCGACCACGCCGCGTACCACGCCGAGGTGCGCCGCGTGGCCCGGCCCGGCGCCGTGCTGGCCGAGTGGGGCTACAATTTCTGCCGCACCGACAGCGCCGCCCTCAACGCGGCCCTCGACCGCTTCCACGACGAAACCTCGGCCCCGTACTGGGACGCCAACCGCCGGCACATCACCGAAGAATACGCCCGCATTCCCTTTCCCTTTGCCGATGTGCAGCGGGCGCGTTTCGAGGAAAAACGGCAGTGGACGGTGGCCGACATGCTGGGCTACCTGGGCACGTGGTCGGCCGCGGCCAACTATGCCAAGCAGCACCACGGCGCCGACCTTGTGGCGCTGGTGGCTGAGGAGCTGACGCAGCTTTGGGGGCCAGGCACGCGAGAGGTGACATTTCCGGTGTTTATCCGAACCGGGCGGGTAGAATAACAATGTGTCCTAACCACCAAGCCCTACCGGCGCACAATCACCGAGGCCGCGCGCCGTCCTCAACTGTAAGTCATCGCAGCTAAAAGCCAGTCAATCCGCATAATCCGATAAATCCGTGGTTCAGACACCCTTTGCCCACCTCCGCGTACTGGAGTTAGCCTCCGTGCTGGCCGGCCCGCAGGTGGGCCAATTCTTTGCCGAGTTGGGCGCCGAAGTTCTGAAAATTGAAAGCCCCGCCGGCGACGTCACCCGCACCTGGAAAACCAGCGCCGAAACCTCCGGCGCGCAAGCAACTCATGATGCTTCGGTGTCGGCCTATTTCGCCGCTTCTAACTGGGGCAAGCAGTCGCTGGTGCTCGACCTGACCACCGCCGCCGGCCAGGCCGAGTTGCTGCAGCTAGCCGCCAAAGCCGACATTGTGCTGGCCAGCTACAAGCCTGGTGACGCTGAAAAGCTCCGCGCCGATTACGCCACGCTTTCTGCCGAAAACCCACGCCTCATTTACGGTCACCTCACCGGCTACGGCCCCGAAAACGCCCGCGCCGGCTACGACGCCGTGCTGCAGGCCGAGGCCGGCTTCATGTACCTCAACGCCGCCGGCCCGGGCCAGCCGCCCCAGAAAATGCCCGTGGCGCTGATTGATTTGCTGGCCGCGCACCAACTAAAAGAGGGCCTGCTCACGGCTCTGTTCCAACGGGAGCGCACCGGGCGCGGCGCGCTGGTGCAGGTGAGCTTGCTCGACAGCGCCCTGGCCTCGCTAGCCAACCAGGCGGCCACCTACCTCGTGACGGGCCACGACCCGCAGCCGCTGGGCTCGGGCCACCCTAGCATCGTGCCCTACGGCACCGTGTACCGTGCCGCAAACGGCCGCCAACTGGTGCTGGCCGTGGGGTCTGATGGACAATTCCGCCACCTATGCGCTGCGCTGGGCCGGCCTGACTGGGCCATCGATGCCCGCTTCCAGACCAACGCCGCCCGCGTAGCGCACCGGACCGAACTGGAGGCGCTGCTCACCGCGCGCATCGCCGAAGTGAACGGCGACGAGCTGCTGGCCAAATTGGAGCACCGGGCAGTGCCCGCCGGGGCCGTGCGCACGGTGGGGGAGGCCCTGGCCCAGCACTCGGCACAAGTCATGCTGCTGCCGGGAGCCAGTGGGGTGCGGGCGGGCTTGCGCACGGTGGCGTTTCGCAGCCCGCAGTGGCCGGCAAAGGCTGAACTGAGCGCGCCGCCGCCCTTGAATTCAGGGCCCCACAGTCCGCAAAAGACGCTGGGCTGAGTTGCGGCTGTAACTGTAGCCCGGCTTCCTTGCGTACCCTTGGCTACGCAGCGGCATTTGAGTGAAGCGGTTGCGGGAGAAAATCAAGTCTTGTTTTTTGGCGGCGCTGTGGTTTCGAAAGCGCCTTGACTGTATCAGAATGGCTAAATCATCCAGCAAAAAAGGGGCAGAACCCGAGTCGTTCGCACCGTCCGAAACCGCGGCTGTGCCTCAGCAGGAGCCTGCGCCCACCGCACCCGTTAAAAAGAAAACCACCAAGCCGCGCAAGGAAGCCGCGCCCAAAACCGCCGCCGTGCCGCCCACTGCCCCGGACACTGGCCACCGCGGCGCCACCGCCACCAACAACGAGCCCACCGCCGAAGCCGGCTCGCCCGTGGCCGCGCCCGCCGACCGCCTCGACCAGATTTTTGAGGGCCTCAAGCAAAAGTCGGTGGCCAAGCAGGCCATCTACCGCAACACCCAAGCCGCGTTCGACTGCCTGCGGCTGGTGTCGCAGGAACTGGTGGTGGAACTCTCGCGCAAACTCACGCCCCTCGATTCAAGCGTCGTCATCGAATACCGCTCCATCAATGACATGGAGTTTCACATCAAATTTTCGGGCGATTTACTGGTTTTCGTGATGCACTCCAACGTCGTCACCTTCCCCGATGACTACGGTCCCATGCCCAGCAAATACGTGGAGGCCGACTTCAGGCGCCGCTTCTTCGGACACATCATGGCCTACAACTTCATGGCCGACAGCATCAAATACCAGCGCCTCAACGACCCCGGCTACCTCGTGGGCCGCCTTTTAGTTAACATCGAAAACCACTACTTCCTTGAAGGCGTGCAGCAGCTGGAGCTGCCCGACAACGACATGTCCGACAACCCCATCACGCCCGAAGCCATGCGCCTATTCGTGGAAAGCGCCATGATTGCCGCCGTCAACAACGACCTGATAGCGCCGTTGCTGCCCGAGATTCAGAAAATCAGCGTGAAGCAGAAGGTGGAAAATCAGCAGGTGAGCCGCGGAAGCAAGGTGGGCTTCAGCTTCTCGCACCAGCAGCCTTACGAGGCGTAGCGTCTGTCATTGCGAGGGCGCAGCCCGTGGCAATCCGTCCTCTCAGAACCCGACACGCTCTTTTACCAGAAGCCCCGGCACTGCGCAGTGCCGGGGCTTTGTCACATTAGAAGGCTGGTTGCTGATAACAGGACGGATTGCTTCGGCTGCGCCTCGCAATGACAGGCGCGAGGCCCTACGCCGGGCTGTAGCCCACTTTCTGGCGCACTTTGGCTAGCACGCCGGCGCCGTATTCCTGGGCGCGCTTGGCCCCGATGGCCAGCGCCGCATCCAACTCCGGCAGGTTGTTCATGTAGAAATCGAACCGCTCGCGCTCCGTCGCAAAGCGGCGCAGAATCAACTCATACAGCTCCTTTTTGGCGTGGCCGTAGCCGTAGCCCCCGGCCAGGTAGTTCTGGCGCATGGTTTCAACCTCGGCCGGCGAGGCCAGCAGCGAGTACAGCTTGAACGTGACGTCCTTGCCCGGGTCTTTGGGTTCTTCCAGGGGGGTGCTGTCCGAAATGATGCTTTTCACGGCTTTCAGCAGCTCTTTTTCAGGGGCAAAAATGTCGATGATGTTGCCGTAGCTCTTGCTCATCTTCTGGCCGTCGACGCCGGGCACCAGCATCACCTGCTCGTCAACCCGGGGCTTGGGCGGCACCAGCGTTTCGCCGTAGCGGTTGTTGAAGGCCTGGGCAATGTCGCGAGCAATTTCGAGGTGCTGCACCTGGTCTTTGCCCACGGGCACGAACTCGGCGTCGTAGAGCAGAATGTCGGCGGCCATGAGCACGGGGTAGGTGAATAGGCCGGCGTTCACGTCCGACAGCCGGTCGCTCTTGTCCTTGAAGCTGTGCGCGTTGGCCAGCATGGGGTAGGGCGTGAAGCAGCTCAGGTACCAGGTCAGCTCCGTTACCTGCGGCACGTCGGACTGCCGGTAAAACAGGTTTTTCTCGGTGTCGAAGCCGCAGGCCAACCACGCGGCGGCCACGGCATAGGTGTTGGCGCGCAGCACGGCGGCGTCGCGCACGGTGGTGAGCGAGTGCAGGTCGGCGATGAAGTACAGCGAGTCGTTGGCCGGGTTTTTCGACAGCTCGATGGCCGGGAGAATGGCGCCAAGCAGGTTGCCCAAGTGGGGGCGGCCGGTGCTTTGGATGCCGGTGAGAATGCGGGACATGTGTGGTATAAGAGGAGAAATTAGGCCCGAAGAGGGCCGCTGCTATTGGCCGGCGTTGTATTCCTGAACCAGCGCACGGAACTCGGATTCGTTTTTAGGTTGGTTGCTCAGCTTCTTGAGCAGTTCGGGGCGGCCGGCAAAGTAAGCCGTCATCACTTCGCGGTACTTTTTGGCCCCTACCGGCACCATGGTGGCATTGTCTTCGCCTTGCCGACGCAGCAGGTACACCACGGTGTTTTGCGGCGATGAGCTCCGGCCAGCGCCGCCGGGAGCCGCATAGCCCATGCCGGCGTAGAAAACCTGATACTGCAGAAGCTCCAGCTTGCCGGTTTCCACCACTTTGGCAAACTCGTCTTTCTTGGTCATGCTCATCGACATGGGCATGCCCGAATCGAGCTTGATGCTGTGCAAGAGTACATAATGGTCGGGGCCGAGGTCAAACGAGCGAACCTGCTCGGGCGAATACGCCTGGCCCTTCTTGCCGGCTTTGCTGGCGGGGTCGGCCGCCGCGTCCTTCACAAGCAGTTTTGGGTGGTTGCCGGGCTGGTATTCGAGCTGGCCAGCGCCTTTGGTGCCGTCGGCCAGTTCATACGAGCCGGCTACAAAGTTGCTTTGGGCAGCGCCAAGCACAGGACACAGGGCCGCAGCCAACGAAAGCAGAAGTACACGCACGAAAAAAGGGCTTAAGTGAATAAGCGGGTAAGTTAGCTCAAACCGAAACATTAGCCGTTGCTTCCTCTTGCAGCTCACTAGTTTCTTCGGGGCCTAGGTACCGGTCAATCAGAAAATGCGCCAGGTAGAGCACCGGCGTGAGCAGAATGGCCGCCGCGAACTTATACCAGTAGTTGGTATTGGCCACGCTCAGCACCTGCTGCAGGCTCCAGTTGCCGAACACGTAAAACGCCACATACAGCACCACAAACGAATCGACAAGCTGCGACACCAGCGTGGAGCCCGTGGCCCGCAGCCACACGTAGCGTCCGCCCGTAGCCTTGCGCAAGGCCGCAAAGATGGTGGCATCGAGCACCTGCCCCACCGCAAAGGCCACGATGGACCCGGTGATGATGCCCAGGCCCTGCCGGAAAATGCTCTGGTAGGCAAAATCGATGTTGAACGGCCTGCCCAGGTTGTCGGTCTTGTTCACATCGAGCCAGAAGGCCGCCGGCGGCAGCTTGGTGGTGAGGTAAATAACCCCAAAGGCGAACAGAATCAGGGCCATGGTCAGGTAGCTCACGCGTAGCACCCCGGCCTTGCCAAAATATTCGTTGATGATATCGGTGGTCACAAATACCACCGGCCAGATGAGCACGCCCGCCGTCAGGTTGTCGTCGCGGCCCAGCAGCGGCAGCAGCGAGAATATCTTAACCCCAATGATTTCGGCTAGCAGCGCATTCACAATGAAAATGCCGCTGAGCACCAGGTAAAGCTGCTGTTTTTTGTGGGTGAAGGTGTTCATGCGAAAAATTACAAGTTCACCGTCAGGCCTTCCGTCGCTAGCTCGGCCGTGGGGTACACGGCCTGGGCCTCTTCCAGAAGCGGCCCCAGCGTCTTGTAGCGGCTGGAGAAGTGGCCGATGAGCAAGCGTTTCACACCGCCCGCCACGGCCATTGTGGCTGCCTGCCGGGCCGTGCTGTGGTGCGTTTGGGCAGCGCGTTCGCGCAGCTCTTCCAGGAAAGTGGCTTCGTGGTAAAGCAGGTCGGCACCCTGGATGAAGTCGGCCAGGGCCGGCGTGTAGAGCGTGTCGGAGAAGAAGGCGTAGCGGCGCGGGGCGGGAGCGGGGGCCGACACGTCGGCGTGGCGCACGGCGGGATGCTGGTCGTCGGCCGGCAGGTCTTCGCCCTGGGCCAGGCGGGCCAGCTGCGCGGGTGTGAGGCCCGGCGGCAGCTTCTCTTTCAGCAGGTTGGCGCGGCGCGGTTTTTCGGCAAAAAGGTAGCCAGCGCAGGGAATGCGGTGGCGCATGGGCAGCGAGGCCACCGTAATCAGCTCGTCCTCATACACCACGGCGTGCGCCTCGGTATCGACCGGAATGAACTCCATGACGAAACCCAACTGCATGTTCGATACCCGCGCCTGCGTCACCAGCACCTCGTCGAGGCCGGGCGGGCCCACCACGGTGAGCGGCGCGGTGCGGCCCTGCAGGTGCATGGTGCCCAGCAAGCCAAACAGGCCAAAATAATGGTCGCCGTGCAGGTGGGAGATGAAGACGGCACGCAGGTGGTGGGGCCGCACCCGGTATTCGAGCATCTGCCACTGCGCGCCCTCGCCGCAGTCAATCAGGTAGCTGATGGCGCCTACCGTGAGCACCTGCGCCGTGGGGTGGCGCCCGGCGGTAGGCGTGGCCGAGGCCGACCCTAATATCTTCAGCTCGAAGGTCATACGTTGGAAAAGCGGCAAGCCGCAAGCTAGTGTCCTGGCTAAAAGCAGAACAGCAGCTTGCGGCTTGAGCTTATAGCTTGCGGCTAAAAAATCTACTCCTTGTCCGTCAGGTCGCGCTCGATGGCGTGCAGAAACACCCGGTCAATGCCTTCTTCCACGGTGGGCAGGATGTGCAGCACCGATTCCAGCTTGCTGATGGTGATGAGCTTAAGCACGTGGTCTTGCAAGCCGGTGAGCACCAGCAGGCCGCCCGTCGAGTTGCACAAGCGGTTGGCAATCAGGATGGAGCTGAGCCCCGACGAATCCGTGTACTTCACGTTGGTGAGGTCCAGAATCAGGTTGTTGATGCCTTCAGCGTTTAGCTTCACAAACTCCGATTTGAGGTCGGGCGCAACCGTGGTGTCGAGCTTCTTCTCCTCAATCGTGATGATGGTGTAGCTATCTTTTTTATCAATCGTGTACTTCATACAGCGTAAGCGGGTGGAGTAAGGGAACGGCGAAGGTAAATAAAAAACCCAGAAGTCCGGGTGAAGTGTGGTTTAATGTTTGACGCCCGGCCGCAGCGGTGCCGCCGGCCCGGCAAACGTGAGCGAGGCCCAGGTCGATTGCCAGTCGGCGCGGTCGCGCAGCCCGGCCGTAGCCGGGCGCATGTCGACGGTCGCCAGCAGGTACGGTCCTGGTCCGGACAAACGTAACAAGATGCGGCCGTTTTGGTTGGCGCGGGTGGTGTAATGCGTGGTGGGCAGGCCCCCTGGCTGCCGTTGCCACACCTGCACGGCCGCCCCGAAAGCAGGCTTGCCGGCGCGCAGCACCCGCACGGTCAGGGACTTGTCGAGGGCTACGCGGTAGGGGTTCTGCTCGGGCACCAATTCCAACGGCAGGCCGTACACGTGGCGGCAGGCGCTATCGGTAGCGGGCGAGGTGGCGCCGGCTTCGCCCACTTGCACCAGGGCTTTGGCGCAGCGGCGGTAGGTTTCGCGGCCGGGCTGGTCCATCTGCTCGTTTTCCTGGCGCAGCTTCAGGGCATAATCCAAACCCTCCTCGCGCAGGTAGGCGGTGAACTGGTCGGCGGGCAGCTCCAGGAAAGAATTGGTGGAGCGCAGCAGCACCACGTGGGTGCCGGGCTGCCGAAAGTAAAAATCGGTGCGGAACGTGTCGGTTTCGGCGGCGTTTTGGGGTGTGAGGTTGGTGCTGTCGGCCGGAGTAGGGCCGTAGCGCACCAGGCGCAGCACTTTGGTGGCCTTAGTGGTCCAAGGTTTGCCCGCGAAGTCGGCGCCGATGAAGGTGTGCACGTGGGCCGTGGTGCCGGGCGCGAGGCGGAAGCGCGGCGGCTCTAGCCAGAACTCGTGGGCGAGGGCGGCGGTAAAACTCAGAAATGCTAGAAGACAGGCGAATAAGCGTGTCATGAAATCGGCAAGTAGTAGGATTAGCTAGCTTTGCATGATGCTGCTCTTTTCTCCACTACTTCTTTTGGGTGATATAACCGGCCTGCTGTGGTTGGTAGGAATTGTTTTGGTGGTGGCGTTCCTGGCAATTCTGGTTGGTGTCGTTCTTGTAGGAAGGGCAACGTTTGTGGCTGACGCTCCCTCCGAGTCAGCCAAATCCAAGCGCAAAACAATATTGGCAGTAGTAGCCCCTATTCTGGCCTTTATCATTTTGTGGCACCTGCTGTCCGGTCTTTTTTGACGCGTCTCAGCCTGCATGTAACTGCTGGCGATGACGCGGGTCTTACATCCGCTCCAGCGCCAGCGCGTAGGCCCGGTCGTAGTGCACGCGCAGGTTTTTCCAGTCGAAGAGTTCGGCTGAGCTTTCCACAGCGTTGCGCTGCATGATGCGCTCGCGGCGGTTGAGCTGCACGAAGTCCCAGAGCATGTTGCACAGCTCCTCGGCCGATTCGTCGAAAGATTTTTCCTGGCGGTGCACCACGAAAATGCCTTTCTGCTCGGGTTCCGGGATGGTTTGGAGCACGTAATCGCCGAAGCCCGACAGGTCGGAGGTGATGGCGGGCACGCCGCGGGCCACGCATTCGAGCGGGGTGTAGCCCCAGGGCTCGTAGTAGCTGGGGAACACGCCCATGTGGCAGCCGCGCACAAACTGACCGTACTCCATGCCCAGCAGGGGCGAGGCCGGCGACACAAAATCGGGGTGGTACACCATTTTCACCCGGTCGTGCTTGTGGTTGAGCAGGCTGGCCCGGCGCATGAAGTTCAGGATGTCGTCGTCCTGGTCGTTTACCAGGTTGTGGGTGATGACGGGGGGCAGGGTGTTGGTTTTCCAGCTTTGCAGCGTGCGGCGGTAGCGCAGGCGCCAGTAGTCGTCCACCATGGCGCTGAGGTCGGGCAACTTGTGCTCGGAGCTGGCGGCAGCGGCATAGAACAGGCGCTCACCCACCTGCCGCTCAATGGCCTGGCAGGTTTCGTGCACCTCATCCAGCAACGCGCGGCGCTCCAGCACCTGCGGGTTGATGCTGGTGTAGGGCCGTTTGGTAATGAAAAACATCACCACCTGGCCATCCAGGCCGCTTTGCTGGATGCGGTGGTTGAGGCGGGCCAGGGCTTCCAGGGTCAGGTCGAAGCCTTTGTTGTGGTATTCGTAGCGGCCCGAAGTGAAGAAATACAGCGTCTTATCCAGGTCGAAGGCATACGACTGAAAGAAGTGAGCCATCACAAATTCGTGAATCTTGGCTTTGTACTGCTGGTGCAGGTTCTGGAATTCGTGCAGGGCCACGAAGCGCTCGATGTTGAGGCCATTGGGCAGCACTGCGTCGGGAATGCGGTCGAGCAAATAGATGCACTCGCGTACCGTCAGCTCGCTCACCGTGGTGAAGACGTGGCTGCCGTGGGCGGCGGCGCGCTCCATGCGCACGGCCGGCTCGATGTTGAAGTGCTTGGCCTCTTTTTCCCAGTTCACCCACATCAGGTGGTCGTAGAAGGCCGGGTCGTTCATGGCCAGGTAGCGGCCCAGCAGGGTGGCGTGGGTGGTGAAGAGCAGGTGGGCCGGCACCTGCAGGCGCCGCAGCTCGGGAATGGCCACGCCGGTCATCCACTCGTGGAAGTGGCCCAGCAGGCGCTGCGCGGGCTTCACCTGCGCCGCCACGTGCTGGAAAAAGATGGTGGTGAGGTGCCCAAAGGCAATGACCTGGTGCAACAGGTCGTCGTTATCGGGCGAAGGAATGCCGTGGCGCTGCCATAACTCCCCTTTCAGCTGGCCCAGCTTGGGGTAGGCCAGGAAGGGGTTGATGAGCACCACGCGAGGCCGCCCCGTCACCAGCCAGGTGCCAATCTGTACATCGTAGCCCTGGGCGCGCATGGTGCGCACCGCCGCCCCATAAGGGTCGGCAGCGGTGTGCACGGCCAGGTCGTCGTAGGGCTCAAACTCGCCCTGGGCCATGTTGGGGAAGTAGGGGCCGAGCAGGCAATATCGGTCGCCCCAGGCGGGCACAGTGGCCGGCACCTTCGAGCGAATAACGGTGTAGATGCCGCCCACCTGGTTGCAGACTTCCCAGGCCACTTCCACAAGCAGCGAGTCGGGAAAGTGGGCTTCGGGGGCGTTGGCGGTGGATTGCATAAGGGTGGGGCGAAGAACAGCGGGTTAGAACGTGGCGAAAGGTAAGCCGATTTAAGCCGCACCTACCAACGGCGGAAGGCTTTTTTCAGGGAGTTAAATGAATTATTGCCGGGACAGCAGTTGCCCGGCCACCAGCCACTGCGTGTGAAATCTCTAGGAATTGATTTAAAGTCATCTGTCATCCTGAGCGCAGCGAAGGACCTTCTCCCGATAGAATAATGAGCATTCTATTGTGAGAAGGTCCTTCGCTGCGCTCAGGATGACAGAAGGTTACGGCCACGCTACGCCTTCACTACTTCCAGCACCCCCGGAATTTCAACCCGTTCGGGCAGCACGCCGGTGCGCGCAAAGTCAGCCCACCGCTGCCGCACCTGCCGGCCGGCGGCGTCAACTTCTTCCCAATCGGCCTCGCCCAGCAGCGGTGTGGCGCTCCAACTGGCGCGGTTGCCCAGCAGCAAAGGCAAATCGACCACGTGCGCGGCCCCAAATGGGCTGCCGGGCGGCTGGTAGGTGAGTATAAACCGCCAGGCCTGGCCGCCTGCCCGGGCCTGCCGCACGGCAAACGCCTGTGCCGGCCCCAAATAGATGCGGCGCGACGTGACCTCGGTGAGCAACCGCACCACCCGGCGGCCCGCCACCGGCAAATGCTGCAACCAATTGAAAGTTGGGTCGATGACGGCAAAAAAGCGCGTTTCCTCGGCCGTGGCGCCGATGAGAATGTCGATGTGCGGGGCCACACCAGCCCAAATGGCGTCAATTTCAGTTTCGGGCGGCAGCGGCGTGGCGCCGTATTGCGGGCCGAAGGGCATGCCGCTTTTCAAACCCTGCCAGCGGGCGGCCCGCATCACAGCGCTTTCGCGGGCCAGCACTTGCGCCACCAACGCGGTAGGGGCGAACGGGCCCATCGCCCGGCTCATGGCCTGCAGCATGCGCTGGCGTCCCCGGGTGAGCCCCAGCGGCGCGCTGTGCAGCATCACGCGCCGGAACAGACTCGCCGCGCCCTCCGTCAGCATGAGTTGGGCAATGGCATCGGCCCCCGACGAGTGGCCGAATAGCGTCACCAAAGCCGGGTCGCCACCGAACGCGGCAATGTTGCGCTGCACCCAGCGCAGGGCCTCCAGCAAATCGAGCAAGCCCAAGTTAGGCGGCGTGCTGCCGCTGCCCAGAAACCCGAACAGCCCCAGCCGGTAGGTCACGGCCACAAACACCACGCGCTGCTCGGCTACCCAGGTGGCGGGGTCGTAAATAGCCAGGTCGCCCGCGCCGGATACGTAGGAGCCGCCGTGTACCCACACGATGACCGGCAGATGTTCCCCAGGCTTGCAGTCGGCGGGCAGGGTAATGGACAGGCGCAGGCAATCCTCGTCGAAGCTCAGGGCGGCGAATAGGTCCCCCATCACCTGGTCCACGCGCGGGTCGGCCAGCTGCGGGCAGGCGGGCGCAGGCGCTGTGGCCAGGATGGGCGCCGTAGCGGGCAACTCGGGCACCGGCGGCTGAAACCGCGCGGCGCGGGCGTAGCGGATGCCCGTGGCACGCAGCACCGGCCCATCGGCCCGGCCGATGATGGTGCCGGCAGGGGCGAGGAAGGTGGGTGCGGGGGCAGGAGGAAGCAAGAGGAAAGGAGCTTGAGGGCAGAGGTAGTTAAACGAACTATACAGAACGTCATGCAGAGCGCCAGCGAAGCATCTTTACCGCGCAACGCAATCCGAATTATAAGGATTAGTATCGAGGTAAATATGCTTCGCTGGCGCTCTGCATGACGTTCTGTTTTGCTGCAGGCTTTAATGCAGCGCCCGCTTCTTAATAATGCCACCCTGCGCGTCATCGATGCGATACTGCACGATGAAGGCGCGGGGGTCGACCTCTTGCACGGCGGTGCGCAGGGCGGGCAGCTCCAGGCGCGTCACCACGGTGAAGACGATGTCGCGCTCGATGCCCATTTCGCCTCGCTTGCCGTAGCCCGATTTGCCCTGGTACATCGTGACGCCGCGGCCCAGCTTTTCGGTGATGACCCGGCGGATGTCGTTGCTATACTCCGACACGATGGTGACGCCCGTGTATTGCTCGATGCCGTTGAGCACGAACTCCAGCACGCGGGCGGCCGCAAAGTAGGTGAGCATGGAATACAGCGCCGGCTCGGTGCCCAGCACCAGCACGGCCACACCGAAGATGACGACGTTGAGAACAAGGATTAAGTCGCTGACTTTGAGCAATACCAGGTAGCGGCTCACGAGAAGGGCGGCAATTTCGGTGCCGTCGAGCACGGCCCCGCCGCGCATGGCCAGCCCGATGCCCGCCCCGATGAACACCCCGCCGAACACGGCCGTGAGCAGGCGGTCGGGCGTCACGTCGGGGAAAGGCACCACGGCCAGCACCAGCGCTAGCCCGCCAATGCCAATGGCGCTGCGCAAGGCAAAGCGCCGGCCCAGCTGGTTATAACCCAGCGCGATAAAGGGCAGGTTGATAACGAGAATCAAAATGGACAGCGGCAAACGAAACACCGCCGCCAGCAGCATCGAAACCCCGGTCACGCCGCCGTCGATGAAGTGGCTCGACAGCAGGAACGATTTGAGGCCGAACGCGGCCGACATTACCCCGGCGGCAATGAGCAGCGCATTTTTTAGTTCCGAGTTGGGGACGTTGGCGGGCTGGGCGGGCGGAGCGGGAGCAGATGGATTCATAAGCAGAAGTAGGAGAGTGATTCCGGTCAAAGAACGTCATACAGCGCGTAGCGAAGCATCTTTACCGCGGCAGTAATCCAATCGACAGGGGTTACTATTGCGGGAAAGATGCTTCGCTACGCGCTGCATGACGGGTTAACGAGCAATAAGGGCGGTCACCCTTCCTGCGACAAAATGAGCACCGCGTAGGGTGCTACGCCGATGCTGCCGTGCCAGGCGTAACCGTCGTATTCGCCCGCCTCGGCATCGACGCCGAAGCTGTCGAAATCGCCAAATTCGCCGTCGTAGCCGGTCCAGTCGCTGTTGAAGCGCACCGTCCAGCGGCCGGGGCCGGGCAGGCCAATGGTATAGTTGTCGCGAGCCTGGTTGGCGAAGTTCGCCAGCACCACGGTGGTGTCGCCGGGCGTGTTTTCGCTCTGGTTCCAGCGGGCAAAGGCCACCAGCTTATCGGCGTCGTTGACGTGGAAAACGCGGGTATGCTGCCCGCTCAGGCCGCGGGTGGTGCCGTGGTAATTGCGCCGCAGCGCAATCAGGTCGCGGTAGAGGTGCACCAGGCCGGCGCGGCTTTCTACGTGGGCCCACACCAGCGGCTCGGCGTCGTTGAACTCGCCATCGGCCAGAAACTCCTGGCCCTGAAACAGCATGGGGATGCCCGGGGCCGTGAGCACCAGCGCGGCGCCCAGCGTGGTGCGCTTCTTGGAGAAGTAGCTGTCGGCCGCGCCGGGCATGATTTCCTCGGCCACGCGGCTTTTGCCGTTGGCCACCTCGTCGTGGCTTTCGGTGTAGATGACGCGGCGGAAAGCGTCGCCGTTGTAAGTCACGGCCAGGGCCTGGGCCACGGCCTGCATGTTGCGGTCGGCGTCGAAGGGCGCCGTGAGGGCCTCCACGATGGGGTACACAAACGAGCTGTCCCACTGCGAATCGAAGCCCTGGCCGCCGTTGGCCACGCTTTCGGTGATGCCGGCGTTGCCGCGCATGTCTTCGGCAATCGTGATTTTCCAGGGCATGGTCTGGTCAATCTCCTCGTTAATCCAGCGCATCAGGCTCCAGCCCTCGGGCAGGTCGTCGCCGGGGTTTTCCTCGCCCTTCACGTTGCGAATGAAGGCAATGGCGTCGGCCCGCAGGCCATCCACGCGGTATTCCTGCAGCCACATCAGGGCATTGTCGCGGATGTACTGGCGCACCTCGGGGCGGCCGTAGTCGGGGCGGTTGTGGCCCCAAGGCGTTTCGGCCTTCCAGTCGTTGTAGAAGTAGATACCACCGCCGTCGTTCTCGCTCCAGCCGTCGAACTGCCACAAATCGAGGTCGCCGGGGCCGAAGTGGTTATACACCACGTCGAGCACCACCGCAATGCCGTGCTGGTGGGCGGCCTTCACCAGTTCCTTGAAGGCTACCGGCCCGCCGTAGTCGCTTTCGAGCGCAAACGGGTTGGCAGGGTTGTAGCCCCACGAGCGGCTGCCCGGAAACTCGGTGGCTGGCAGCAGCTCGATGCAGTTGATGCCTAGGTCGCGCAGGTAGGGCAGCTTTTCGGCCACGTCGGCGAAGGTGCCCACTTTGTCGGCATCGGGGGCGTTGAAGGTGCCCACGTGCAGCTCGTAAATCACCAGCTCGTTCCAGGCCGGCATCTGGAAATTGTCGTCGGCCCAGTCGAAGTTCGGGTCGTGCACCACCGACGAACCGGCCGAGTTGGTCACCTGCCGGGCGTAGGGGTCGTTGCGGTCGAACTGCTGCTTGCCGTTGACGATGTGGAATTTGTACTCGTCGCCGGGCTTGGCGCCGGGCACGTCGAGGGCCCAGTAGCCGTCGGCTTCGTGCTGAAGCGGGTTTTTATCAGCTTGCCACTCGTTGAAGGTGCCGATGACGGACACGGCGTCGGCGTGAGGGGCCCATACCCGGAAGGTGGTGCCGTCGGCGTGAGGCACGGCACCCATGCCGGGCTGCGGCGCGGGCCCGGCGGGCTGGGGGGCAGGCTTGGGAGTAGCGGTTTTGGCGGAAGCGGTGGCGCGGGGCGCCGGTTTGGAAGCGGAAACGGTTGACATTGAAAAAAGAAAAACCCTTGCCTGGGCAGCCAAACATTCGGCCGGTGCCGGGCAAGCGGTAGCTGGACAATACGTGTTTGCCGATTTTTTGGCTAGCTCAAGCGCGGCCGCGGGGCATTTGCGCTGCTGGTCAGGGGGCTGGCTTAGGTCGTGGTTGTCGGATTGCCAAATTCTGCCGACCTTTTCGGGCATGAACACCGCCAGCCCCGCCGCCGAAGGCCGCACCACGCTCTACCACCGACGCCACGCCAAGCAGCAGGTGGGCAAGTCGCTGGGGCACATGGCGCCGGCCCTGGTGCTGTTTTTCGGCGTAGTGCCCATCCTCACGGGTGCCGAACCGTTCACGCTGCTGGCCGGCCTGGAAATAGCCGTGGGCGCGGCCTACCTCGTGCTGATGGTGCGTGAGTTGCTCCATCTGCGCCACAACCCTTTCCACCGCGAACCGGTGGCCTGGCTGGAACTGGCCGCCGCGGGCATTCTGGCCCTGGAGAGCTACCACATCTGGCACCGCCACCACGAGGCCGAGCTGGCCGGGGCGCCGCACCGCCTGCACGTGCTGCCGTGGCTGTACGCCGCGGTGGCCCTTATGTACGTGGGGCTGGCCTTCCGCCTCTCCCAACTGACAGACCGAACTTTTCTGCACCTGCACGCCGGTGGATTTGCCGTGCGCACTCAGCGCCTGGGCCCCGCGCACGAGCTCACCTGGGCCGACGTAGCCGCCGTGGAGCCCGACGGCCCCGCCGACGCGCTGGTGCACCGGACCAATGGTGAAAAGCACCGCATCTCGTTTGCCAACACACACGACGGCGCTGCGCACCGCGACCGCCTGTTGGCGCACGCCGCTGAGCACCTGGCCCCTGCGCCCAAGGCAAACTAAAACCCTGCTCGCAGCAACTTCGGCTGGCTATTTGGGGTTTTACAGGTAATCTTTGCCCTGCCCTTAACCTGCCCAATGCCCCGTCCCAAACCCGTTGTTTTTGGCCTCTACGGCTGGTCGCCCGATTACGGCTTCCGCTACATTCACCCCGCCAACCGCCGCTCGTTTGAGCTGCTGGAGCCTGTAGGCAAGCTGTTTGAGAAAATCAGCGAAGATGATGAAGGCGAGTGGCTTACCCTGCGCTACGACGAGCAGCAGTTTCTGGTGCGGCCCGAGCTGTTCAAGGAAATTTACCACAAGCCGAAGTTTAGCTTCGGCGATGCCGTGGAGGAGGTGACGCCCCAGCCGGGTCAGTACCGCCACTTCGGACACGTGTCCGACGTGTTTTGGGATGAATCGACGGACTCGGCTTCTTTTCAGATTGTGGAGCGCAAGCGCAAGCTGCCACGCGTGTTTACAGCCAGCGAGCTGCGGGCCGATTAGGTTAACTACTTGCCCCAAAATCGGCTGTCATCCTGAGCGCAGCGAAGGACCTTCTCACGTTGAATAATTCTGACGTGAGGAGGTCCTTCGCTGCGCTCAGGATGACAGCTGATTTCGATTTCTCCTTACTGCGCTGCTTTAGACTCCCAGCCAAATACCGGCCACCACGCCGGCCACACCCAGCGCCAGTAGCATCGCATACAGCGGCCACACGTAGCGCAGCCATTGGTCGAAGCGCAGCTTGCAGATGGCCAGAATGGCCAGCAAAGAGCCGTTGGTGGGGGTGATGAGCTCGCAGAGCCCGGCGGCGTACTGAAACGCCAGCACCACCACCTGGCGCGACAGCCCGATGATGTCGGCCAGCGGCGCAAACAGCGGCATGGTGAGCGTGGCCTGTCCGCTCACGCTAGGCACGGGGAGGTGCAGGGCGGTTTGCACCACCATCATGCCCAGCGCCGAGAGCGTGACCGGCAAGTGCCCTAGCGGCGCCGACAGGCCCTGGACGATGGTATCGACGATGTGGCCCTGCTCCAGCACCACGAAAATGGCACGGGCAAACCCAATGAGCAACGCCGAAAAAGCAATGTCGCGGAAGCCTGTCACGAAGCCTTCGGCCGTGCCCGACAGGCCCAAGCCGCCCAGCAGCCCGGCCCCCACGCCGAGTATGAAAAACAGCGCGCCCATCTGGTCAAAGTCCCAGCCCAAACTCACCACGCCGTAGCCAAAGATGCTGAAGCACACCAGCAGCAACAGCAGCACCAGGCCGTGCCGGCCGGCGCCGCGGGCATCGGCGGCCACCTCTGCAGTGGTGATTTCCGGGGCCACGCGGTGGCGAATGGCGTGGCGCATCACGCCCGCAATCCAGAGGGCCACGGCGGGCAGTAGCAGGGCCAGCCGGTAGCCGCCGCCCGAGAGCAGCGGCAATTGCGCCAGCTTCTGGGCCACGCCCACCTGAAAGGGATTGATGGGGCTGAATGCGGCCCCCACGATGGCGGCACCCAGGCTAATTGCCACGGCCGTGATGACGGGATAGCCCAGCCGCCGCGTCAGCACCAGCAGCACCGGCATGAGGGCTACTATTTCCTCGCCCATGTTTTCCAAAGCGCCCATGGTGGCAAAGAGCAAACTCACGACGGGGATGACCAGCACCTCGCGGCCGTGGGCGCGGGCCAGCAGCCAGTCGACGCCGTGGCGCAAGGCGCCGGTTTGGTCGAGCACGGTGAAGGCGCCGCCGGCCAGGAAAATCAGAAAGATGACGCCCGCGGCGTCGGCCATGCCCTTGGGGATGTCCACCAGCATGTCGAGCGGGCTTACGGGCGTGGCCGGCACGCGCTGGTAGGAGCCGGGCACCACCACCTCACGGCCGGTGGCTTGGTTTTTCTGGCGGGCAAACTGGCCGGCGGGCAGCACATAGCTCAGTGCCGCGGCCAACATGATGAAGCCCACCAGCAAGACGAGCGGGTGGGGAAAGCGAAAGGTGTTCATGGGAAAAAGAAGCGCCGGTCGGGTCGCAGAATGCGGCGCGAAGGTAGAAACGCAATGGTTGGAGTTTCTGCGGCCGCGCCTGCTGGATGCCATGTGCTCAGCGTGCCAGTGCCTTCGTTAAACGACGAGACTACGACTCTTGCTTCTCTGCCTCGTGCTGGGCAAGCTGCCTACGGCCGGTAGTTAAAGTGCGTCCGAACCGTGGTGTGGCCGTGTGCGTCGTTCCAGATATAAAGCGCCGCTCCGGCCACCAGCAGCCCAAGCAACACCAGCAACAGCACCTTCCAGAACGAGAGCGGGCGCGAGCCGGAAACCTTGCCCGTCTGGCCATTCACCAAGAAATGGTAGAGCTTGCCGCGGTAGGTGTAGGCGCAGAGCCACAGCGGCAGCAGCAGGTGCTTAAACGACTCGTAGCTGAGCGAGGTATCCACGCGAAGGTCGCGCTGGGTGTCGCCGCCCAGCAGCTCGGAGCAGGCGTCGCGCTCGCGCTGCCGGATGATGTCGTGCGCCTGGGCCCGGCCGGCGTGCAGGTCGAGGTCGTACACCTCGGCTTCCCAGCCCAGCAGCACGCGCGGGTCGTAGTCCACCACCTCCTGCAGGTCGTAGTCGAGCACTTCTTCGGCATTCTTGTGGTGGCGGGTGAGGCCGCGTGAGGCCGGCAGCAGCAGGTCGTCGTAGAAGTCGTCGTGGGTGCCGCTGTGGTGGGTCCAGTTGGTGCGCCGCTCCTGGCGGGTCACGCGGTTGCCGCGGCCGTCGGTGCCGCTCACAGTCACGTAGTAATAGTCGCCCCGCTCGCCGTCCCAGTCGGAATGCGCTTCGGCGTCAAAGGTCCAGAAGGGCACGTACATGCCGTGCAGGTTGTCGAGGTTGGCGGCTTTGGCCAGGTCGTTGGGCGCCAGCCAGCTCGTGCCAATCCAGCGCCGAAACCGCTCCACGGCCGCCTCCCGGCTCAGGCGGAAGGGCAGCACGCCGGCGGGCTCAATCAGGCGGGTTCGCTGGGCTTCGGGGTTGATGGCCCGGCTGCCGCAGAAGCCGCAGTTCAGCGTGGGCGCGTCGGCCGCCACGCGGGTGCGCGCCCCGCAGCTGGGGCAGCTAAAGAGCTGCTGCTCCACGTAGCGGCTGGGGTCCAGCTCCTGGTCAATGTCACCGGTCAGCTCGTTCTCCTTCAGGCGGTTTTGGCTGAATTCCAACGCCTGCGTAGCACCGCAGTGGGTGCAGCCCAGTTGCTGGGTATCGGCCTGAAACACCAGTTGGGCGCCGCAGCCGGGGCAGGGCGCCCGCAGCAGGTCGGTTTCGCGCAGTTGGCGGAGCGTGGCTTCGGTGGCGGGGTCCATTGGGGGCAAACAACAAGTCGTTTACAGTCGCGCCAGCAGCTCGGCCTTCTTGGCGTTGAATTCTTCCTCCGTCAGGATGCCGTCGGCTTTGAGCTGGCCCAGGTCGCGGAGCAATTGCATCACCTGTTCCTTGCTGGGGCCGGCGGCCGGGGCGGCGGGCGCGGTGGCGGCGCCCATCATGTTGCCTAGGCCGCCCAGCAGCACGGCCGCCCCGCCGATGCCGCCTTCCTGCTCGGCCGCCTTCTCCACGGCCATGCCGGCCTGGAACTGCTGGAAACGGGCCATGTCGCCGGCCATGTTCATCTGCGAAGTTTTGTCGAGGAAGGCTTCGACCTCGGCCGGCAGGCTGGCGTTTTCGAGATAGAAGCGCGTGAGCTCCAGTCCGTAGGCGCCGAAGTCGTCTTGCAGCAGCGGGCGCAGCCGCTCGCCCAGCTCCTGGTAGTTGCGGGCCAGGTCGAGCACCGACACGTTGGCCTCGGCCAGGGTGTCGGAGAATTTATTGACGATGGCCGAACGCAGCTGCCCTTCTACATCCGAAATGCGCACCACGGAGTTGGTGCCGGCAAATTCGGTGAGGAACTTGGTTGGTTCGCTCACGCGCAAAGCGAAGGTGCCGAAGGCCCGCACCCGCACCTGCTTAAACTCGGGGTCGCGCAGAATGACAGGGTTGGGCGTACCCCACTTCAGGTTGGTGAACTGCTTGGTCGACACGAAGTAAACGTCGACCTTAAACGGCGACTCGAAGCCGTATTTCCAGCCGCGCAGGGTGGTGAGCACGGGCATGTTGTCGGTGCTGAGCACGTGGCGGCCGGGGCCGTACACATCGGCCACGCGGCCCTGGTCGAGCAGAATGGCCACCTGCGACTCGCGCACGGTGAGCTGCGCGCCGTTTTTGATATTATTCTCGTGGTCCGGAAATTTCCAGATGACGGTGTCGGTTGAGTTATCAACCCAGTCGATAATCTCAATCAGCTCGTTGCGGATAAAGTCGAAGAGGCCCATACGGCGGCAAGCAAGGTGGGTAGTATTTTGGTGCAACCTAAGGAGAAAAACCGACAACCGAAACGGCCCGCAGCCACCTCATCTACCGCCCATCTAGTTTCATGAAGCTCACCGAATTCAAAGCCCTGCACCAGCGCCGCCAGGCCGAGCACCTCGCCCGGCACGGCACCTGCCTGGCCGAGCGCCAGGAAGACAGCTTCGACCTGACGCTGTATGCCGTGGAGGGCTTCTACGCCGAAATCTGGCGCAGCCGTGGCGAGGAGCACATCCTGTTCATCCACGTGTTCCAAAAGCCTGCGGGCCTAGGCGACTACCTGCGGCTGGTGCAACTGCCCAGCGGCCTCTAAAGTCCTTGCGCCGCCCCGGCAGCGTAGCCGGCGGCCATATAAACGCTGGATGCGGCACCTTTTCCTTTTGCTGGGGCTATGGCTGAGCCTGAGCCGCCCGGCTTTCGCCCAAACTGCGGCCCCACGCTCGCCCGAGTCCTTCGGCTACCGCCGCCACGTGGTGATGTTCGGGCGCGACAGCGTGCAGCTGCTGCTGCTCTCAAAGCCCGGTGAGGAGCAACGGAAGAAGCCGCTGCTGCTGTGGGAGCAGGGCTCGCTGCCCATGCCGCTGGTGCTTTATGATGAGCGCGGGGCTTATCCGGTGTTTCCTTTTCATCCCAAAAAGGTGCTCGAAAGCTGCCACCTGGCCATCATCAGCAAGCCCGGCCTGCCGCTCACGGCCGACGTGACCGGGAAAAACCCCAACATCGTCTTCACCCAGACTCAGCCGCCGGCCTACTACTGCGCCCGCAACTACCTCGACTACTACGTGCGGCGCGACGAGGCCGTGCTGCGCTACCTTAAAAAGCAGCCCTGGGTAGAGGCTAGCCGCGTCGTCATCGGCGGGCATTCGCAGGGCAGCGCGGTGGTGGCACACCTGGCCGCCATTCCAAGCCTGGTGAGCCGCGCCGTGTACCTGAGCGGCAACCCCTTGGGCCGGCTCATGTCGATGCTGGCCCTGGACCGGCAAGCGGGCGACACGGCCGGCGTGGCCGGCACCTTCCGGCGCTGGCAGACCGTGGTGGCCGACCCCACCCGCACCGACTGCCTGGGCGACGACCCGCGCAACACCTACGGCTTCGCGGCCTCGGAGGTGCCGGTGCTGCTGCGCACGCGCGTGCCGGTGTTCGTGGGCTTCGGCACGCTCGACAGGGGCGTAGCCGGCGACGACTACTTGCGGCTGGAAACCATTCGGCAACACCGCACCAACTTCACCTTTCGGGAGTACCCCGGCCGCGAGCACAACTTCTTCGGCTTCAAAGACGGCCAGATTAACTATGACGACTTCTACTGGGACCAGGTGGGCGAGGACTTTCTGTGCTGGGCCGGGCTGTGGCCGCAGTAGCGAAGCCGCTGCCGGGCCACGGTTGCGGCGCCTGCTACTACCTTGCCGCGCATGAAACGCCTCCTGCCGCTCGCCTTCGCTCTGGTCAAGTTCGTGTCGGGCTATTTCCTCATCAGCCCGCAATACGAGCTTCAGCGCGACGAATACCTCTACCTCAACCAGGGCCAGCACTTGGCCTGGGGCTACCTGGAGGTGCCGCCGCTGCTGGCCGCGCAGGGCTGGCTGACGCTGGCACTGGGCGGGGGCGTGGGCTGGGTGCATTTCTGGCCGTTTCTGTGGGGCGCGGCCACGGTGTACCTGGTGGTGCGGCTGGCCGGGCGGCTGGGCGCGGGCTGGTTTGGGCAGGCGCTAGCGGGCACCTGCTACCTGGCGGCGGCTTTCGCGCGGCTCAACCTGCTGTTTCAGCCCAATTCCTTCGAGGTGTTTGGGTTCGTGCTGGCGCTGTATGCGCTGGTGGGCTTCGAGCAGGAAAAGCGGCCGCGCTACCTCTACCTGCTGGGCGCGGCGCTGGGCCTGGGCCTGCTGAACAAGTACACCACGCTGTTTTTCATCGCCGCGCTGGGTGGCGCGCTGCTGCTCACCCACTGGCGCCGCCTGCTGCTGAACCGGCATTTCTGGGGCGCGGCGGCGCTGGCGGGGCTGCTGTGGCTGCCCAATGCGCTGTGGCAGGTGCGGCACGGCATTCCATTTCTGCACCACATGGCTCTGCTCAAGGAAAGCCAGCTGGTGCACGTCAACCCCCTCGATTTCTGGAAAGCCCAGCTGCTGATGAACCTGCCCGCCACCTGGGTGTGGCTGCCGGGCCTGCTGGCCTTGCTGCTGAGCCGGGCGTTTCGGCCGTATCGGGCCGTGGGCTGGGTTTCGGTGCTGGGCGTGGGCCTGCTGGCCGCTCTGCACGGCAAGGATTATTACGCGCTAGGCTACTACCCGGTGCTGTATGCCTTCGGGGCGGTGTGGTGGGAGGCGCGGCTGCGCCCGTCGCAGCGGGCGGCCCGGCCAGTTGGCTTCGGATGGAAATCGGCTTTGCGGCTGGCGCTGGTGCTGCTGCCGCTGGCCTTTCCCGTCTTTTTTGCGCCCATTCTGTTTCCCTTGTACAGCCCCGCCACCATGGCCGCGCTGCAGCCCAAATACGCCCCGCTGGGCGTGTACCGCTGGGAAGACGGCCAGAACCACGCCCTGCCCCAGGACTACGCCGACATGCGCGGCTGGCGCGAACTAGCCGACAAAACCTGGTCTGCCTATCAAAGCCTGCCCGCCGCGGCCCGCGCCCATACGCTCATTCACTGCGCCAACTACGGCCAGGCTAGCGCCATCAACTACTACAACCGCCGCCGGCCCCTGCCCATTGCCAACAGCCTCAACGGCAGCTTCATTTACTGGTACCCGCCGCTCGATTCCTGCCAGGCCATCCTCATCATCGACGACGAGCTGCACCCTGAGCTGGCTTCGCACTTCGCCTCCTACCGCCGTGTGGCCGCCATCACCGACCCCTACGCCCGCGAGCGGGGCACGGCCGTCATCATCGGCCTGCGGCCCGATAGGGCGGTGCTGGCTCAGATTCGGCGGGAGCGCCAGGCGGAGCTGGACGCCTGGGAAGGGCCAAAGGCGTCGGAATAGGTATGGCGCCGTCGCGGAGCAGATGGTACCTGCTTGGGCCGGCGCGGTATTTATGGGCGGGCCGCAATATCTTGCTGCTGCGAAACCGCCTGCCATTTTCGCAGTCAGCCTCAGCCTCTTCTGCATATGCTCCACCCTTTTTTCGTTGCCTGCCTGGCCCTGGTCATCGCGCACACCAGTCTGTCCACCGCCGCGGCCCAGGCAGCGCCCGATGCGCTGGCCCCGGCCCGGCAGCACTTCCTGCACCAGGAGTACGGGGCCGCCAGTGCCAGCTACCAGCGGGGCCTCAAGCAAACCCCTGGCAAGCCGCGGGATTATTACCAGGCGGCGCAGGCGGCCGCCCGCAACCACGAGCCGAAGCGGGCGCTGGATTGGCTGACCCAAGCCGTTGCCAAAGGGTATTTCTCGGAGGAGCAGCTGCGGACGGAAGAGGACTTTGCCTCGCTGGCATCCCAACCTGCCTGGCCGCGGCTGCTGACGCAGGCTCGCACCAAGCAGCAGCAGCACGAAGCCGCGTTCGACCCGGCCCTGGTGGCTTTGCTGAAGAAAATTCAGTACCAGGACCAGCAATATCGCCTGGAGGCCAAAGCGGCCGAACGCAAATACGGCATCAACGCCCCGCAGATAGACCAAGCCATGCAGCAGCAAGGGCGTGTGGATATCCGGCTGGCCCAGCAGGTTGACAGCCTCATTGCCCGGCACGGGTACCCGGGCCGCTCGTTGGTGGGAGAGTACCAGAAGGGGGCGGCCTTTTTCGTGATTCAGCACAACCCCGATGAAAAATACCTGCCCTTGCTGACCGCCGCCGCCGACAAAAAGGAGTTAGCGTGGTCGTCGGTGGCCATTTTCATCGACCGTATCAAGAAGGGAAGGGGCGAGCCGCAGGTTTACGGCTCGCAGTTCAACGGCCAGGCCGATGGGCACTACCTGCTTCAGCCCATTGAAGACGAACCTCAGGTGGACGTGCGCCGGGCCAAGGTGGGGCTGCCGCCCTTGGCGGAGTATTTGCAGCAATGGGGCATTGCCTACCAGGTGCCCACCGCCACGCACAACCCCAACCCGCCCACACTTTACGCCCCTTCGGCCGCAGCACCGGTGGCTGCCGCCCGCGAGGCATCGGCGGTGGAATTGATTGGAAGCTACGAGGCGCTCAAGGCCCAGGTACGGTATCCGGCCGCCGCGCAGGCCCAGCAAGTGCGGGGCAAGGTGACGCTTCAATTGCGGATAGACCCAGCGGGCGTGCCGCAAGATGTTGTAGTAGTCAAGGGTCTGGGTTACGGCTGCGACGAAGAAGCCGTCCGGGTGATGCGCGCGGCGCGCTACCAAAACCCGGCGGGCCAAGAACACGAAATCCGGGTGAGTTTGCCTTTCCCGTATGTGCCGGCACCGGTGGAGCAATAGAAGGCTTTCGGACGCCTCATCCCATCCAAACCACGCCTGGACATTCTCCCACCCGGCCAGGTGCGCTTACTGCCCTGAGCCCCCAAACGGAAACTTGGCCAGGCTTTCCCACGGCCCGTTGCGGTAGGCCCACAAGTGCAGCCCCGTGCCCACGGCCTCGAAGGGCTTGAACGTGGCTTGCAGTTCGGCCAGCAGCTGCCGGGCGGCGGCGGGGTCTACTTTGTTTTGGATGGTGACGTGTGGCTGCAGCTTCTGCTGGTCCTGGGGCGTGAGGTAAGCGGCGAAGGCGGTTTGCAGGCGGCGGTGCAGGGCGCGTAGCTCGTTGTTTTCGAGGGTAAAGGCCACGCCGCGGCCCAGGGAGCGCAGGCCGGACACTTGCAGCGACAGCGGTTTCTGGGCCTGGCTGAATTGGCGAAGCTGCTCGCTCACGGCGGCTCGCTCCGGGCCGGGCAGGTGGTGGAACAGAGTGAGGTGGGCGGCCAGGTAGTTGATTTTTGGCGGGAAATGCTGCTGCCGCAGGTCGTTGAAATACGCCTGTGAATCGGCGTCAAGCGCAAGCGTGAGAATGAGCGGAGCGTCGTCGGGAAGGAACATATATTGGGGTAAGCAGAAGGCTAAAATGGGTACGCAAATCTGCTGGTCGGCGCTGTATTTCGGGTGGTTTTAGATGAGTGTTTAGCAGGTGGTATTTCGAGCAAAAAGGCTGATTGCTGACGATTTTAAGCTGTTTTTACGGACTTTATTTCCAGCCAAAAGCGTTGAGCTACTATCCGTCACCAACCCGGTTTTATGCTGACTTCTGGCTCGCTCGTTGCCCTTTCCGATACCTTGCTCACCGACGTGCCCGCGCCCGCTCTGACGCCCCGCGCGCACTCGGCCAAGCTGTGGCTGCCGCAGCGCGTAGTGTTCACGCCCGATGCGCTTGATGAAGAATTCGGCCAGCAAATCCTGGCCCGCGTCACGGCCCAGAACTTGGAGGTGGAGTTTCTGAAAAGCAACCGCCTCACCGGGCTGCGCGACCCCGACGGCGACGTGCGCGCCACCTACCGCACCGCCAAAAACACCCTGGCTGTGGTGAAGGCCCCCGCCGGCGCCCTACGCCTGCAGCCCACCCCGCCCTCGGCCGACTGGCAGCTGAACCTGGCCGAAGGTTGCCCCGCCCACTGCCAGTACTGCTACCTGGCCGGCTCGCTGAGCGGCCCGCCCGTAGTGAAGGCCTTCGCCAACCTGCCCCAACTCCTGCAAAACACCGCCAGCTACGAGCAGCCCGGCCGTGTCGTCAGCTTCGAGGCAAGCTGCTACACCGACGTGCTGGGCATTGAGCACCTCACCGGCAGCCTGGCCGAGGCCGTGCGCTACTTTGGCCAGCGCGAAGGCGCCCAGCTGCGCTTCGTGAGCAAGTACAATCACATCGATTCCTTGTTGGGCCTGCCGCACCAGGGGCGCACCCGCGCCCGTTTCTCGCTCAATGCCGAGGCCGTGGTGCGTCGCCTCGAAGGCGGCACGGCCTCGGTGGAGGCCCGCATTCAGGCGTTGCGCCGGCTAGCTTTGCCGGTGGCGCAGGGCAGGGGCGGCTACCCCGTGGGCGTGGTGCTGGCTCCCATTATGCCCATCCCCGGCTGGCAGCAGCACTACACCGAACTGTTCGACCGCCTGCAGCAAGCCCTGGATTTTGACTGCGATTTGACGGTGGAATTCATCACCCACCGCTTCACGCCCGGCTCCAAGGACGTGCTCCTGCAGTGGTACCCCAACACCAGCCTCGACCTCAGCGAGGAAGGCCGCGCCGTGAAGCGCAACAAGTTCGGCGGCCTCAAATATGTGTACCAGCCTGAGCAAATGCGCGAAATGCGGACTTGGTTCTACGCCGAGTGGCAGCGCCTTTTCCCCCACGCGCCGGTGCAGTACTGGACGTAGGCAGAAGGTCGTCAGTCATTGCGAGCGAAACGCAGTGGAGCGCGGCAATCCGTCCTGTTCTCAGCGACTCGCCTCTTAATGTGACAAAGCCCAACTAAAAAAGCCCCGGCACTGCGCAGTGCCGGGGCTTTCTGGTAAAAGGAAATGTCTGATTTCGACAGGACGGATTGCCACGGGCTACGCCCTCGCAATGACATTGCTGCGCCTTACTTATGCATCATTCCTCGCAAAGCACGCCGTTATTTGCCGCATGCTTCCCTACACCCTCGTCATTCAACACGCCGCGCAGGTGCTCACCCTGGCCGGCGGCCCCACCGACCGCCCCCTGGCCGGGCCGCACCTGAACAACTGGCACATCATTGAAAATGGCTATGTGGCATGCCAAGGCGATAAAATCGCGGCCGTGGGCCCGATGGCCGAACTGGACCACACGCTCATCACCGCCGGAACCCGCCTGCTTGACGCCACCGGCCGCGTGGTGATGCCCGGCCTGGTAGAGTGCCACACCCACCTCGTGTTCGGCGGCAACCGGGCCCACGAGTTCGAGCGCAAGCTGCGCGGCGAGAGCTACCTCGACATTCTGGCCAGCGGCGGGGGCATCCTGAGCACCGTGCGGGCCACCCGCGCCGCCTCGGAAGAGGAACTTATGGAAAATGCCTTGCATCACCTGGAGTGTTTCCGCCGCTACGGCATCACCACGCTGGAAGCCAAGAGTGGCTACGGCCTCGACCGCGACACCGAGCTGCGGCTGGTGCGGGTGGCGCGGGCGGCCGGGCGCCAGCAGCCGGTGCGGGTGGTGCCCACCTTCCTGGGTGCACACGTGGTGCCACCCGAGTTCAAGGAAGCCGGGCCGCGCGCCTACGTCGATTTCATTTTGCGCGAGGTGCTCTCAGATTTGAAAGGAGAGGCGGCGTTCGTGGATATTTTCTGCGAGGAAGGGGCCTTCCCGCTAAATGTGGCGCGCTACTTTTTGGGGCAGGCCCACAAAATGGGCTTCGGTTTGAAAATCCACGCCGAGCAGCTGCACGACATGGGCGGCTGCGAAATGGCCGCCGAGCTGGGCGCCACCAGCGTTGACCACTGCGACTATCTCACGCCCGCCGCCGCCGCCCGCATTGCCCAGCAAACCGATGGGCGCACCGTGGCCGTGCTGCTGCCGCTGGTGCCGCTGTTTTTGCGGCAGGAGAAGTACGCGCCCGGCCGGGAGTTTATCGAAAACGGCTTGCCTGTGGCCCTGAGCACCGATTTCAACCCTGGCTCCTGCCCTAGCAAAAACCTGTGGCTGGCGCTGTCGGTGGCCTGCCTCAAAATGGGATTCACGCCCAAAGAAGCCGTGGCCGCCGCCACCCTTAATGCCGCCTGGGCCATCGGCCACGCCGCCGACTGCGGCAGCCTGGCCCCTGGCAAACGCGCCGATGTGCTGGTGCTGGACGTGGGAAGCGTGGCCGAAATCCCGTACTGGCTGGGCGAAAACCCGGTGCGCGACGTGGTGATTGGCGGCGAGAGTGTTTAGAATGGGAATTGAATAACGGCCCGTCATGCAGCGCGCCGCGAAGCATCTCGCGTGGGGGAGTAATTCAATCGACAGAATTAGTTGAAGCACGCAAGAAGCTTCGCTGTACTCTGCATGACGGCCTTTTTCGTTCTGACTTAATTTAAAGCTGCTGCATCAGCTGTGCTATTTCGGCCGCAGTATAAAGCTGCAGCTTTGGAGCGTACACCGCGTTTTGGTGCCAAGTGAGGCGCTCTACCCCGAAGTACAGCTGGCCGTCGCGCAGCTGCTCCACAATGACTTGCGTGTCGGTGCCCTCGGGCAGGTGGTTTTGCCACAGTGTGGGGTCGGAGGTGGCAAAGGTGCGGCTGAGGCTGGTGTAACCCACCGGGCGGAGGTACACCCGGGTTTCGGTGGCGCCGGCTGGCACGCGCACCCGAGCCGTGGTCCAATTTGCATTGTTGACGGGGCGCCAGTACTGGTCAAAATTCAGCCAGCTAATCGTGTCCAGCGGGAAATTGACGTTGTAAAAACCCCCGCTCGGGCGCACAGGGGGCCAGCCCGCAGTGCCGCCTTGAATGGCCGGCCGCCAGCCAACGGAGTCGGCCGCGCCGTTCACCACTGCGTTCTGGGCCAAGGGCATGGCCCACAAGAACATGCGCGTGGTGTCGAGCCCGGCCGCCGGCACGGGCGCGCTGAGGCGGGCAAAACCGGTCGTTCCAGGCGTTGTGCCAATGAACGGAGTGCTCCAGCGCAGGCGGGTGGCGCCCTGCCACGCCTGCACGTTGTACTCGCCGCCCGACACCAGCAGCTGCGCCGCCGACACGGCCAGGTTGGTGTGCATGCCGGTGAGCAGCATGTCGCCCACTGTGCGCAGCTCGCGCACCCGTAGCGTGGCCATGCCCGTGGCCACGGCGTTGTTAGGCAGCACCAGCGAATTGGCGCCGAACGTAATGGTGGCACCGCCCTGGGTGTGCAGGGTTTGCGGCAGGCTTAAATTCACGGTGAACGTTTGCACGGCCGGCGCAAAAGCGCCGTTGGCGGCAGCCAGGGAACTGGCTGCGGGGCTGTATATCACCAAGTCGTCGTGGCGGCAACTGCTGGCCAGCAGCAGCCCGGCCAGGCTTGTTAGCACAAGTCGGTTCATAAAAAAGAGGCGGAAACGGGGGAGTTGCGCTACGGCAGGTCGTATGACACGCCCAGCAGCGCCGTGGCCCCGAACAGGTGGCGAATGGAATAGCCGCTCACGGGCTTGGCCAGCGGCGTGAGCAGGTAGCTGGCCGTGGGCTGGGCCAGCAGCTGCCAGGGCCCGGCCAGGCGGTAGCGCACTTCGGCGCCCAGGTTGGCGGCCAGGCTCAGGCTGCGGTAGGGGCTGCCCGAGGCGCTCCAGGTTTTGGGCTGGCAGGCGCAGGGCGAGCCCTCGGTGGAGGTGCCACCCAGGTAAATGGCCGCATCGAAGCCACCCAGCAGGCCCACCTGCCAGCGCGGCCCGGCGGTCCAGGCGTAGCCGACTCGCAGCGGCACCGTCAGGAAGCGGTAGGTGTCGCGCTGACGAATGGTGGTGCCGCTGGTCCGGCTGAGGCTGTCTATAAAGGCAAAGTCGTAATTAGCCCGGGTAATCTGAGCAGCATTTACCTGCCGGATAGCCAGTTGGGTGGCGTATTCGGCGTAGCCCAGGCCGCCGCTCAGCGTCCAGTGCGGCGTGAGGGTGCGGCGGACGCTCAGCTGCGCGCCATAGCCCAGGGCCGGGCGCTCCAGCGAGGCCGCCGAAGTGGAAGTCGTGGTTAGGTTGCGGCCAGGGTTGGCGTTCGTAAAGGGCGAGGACGTGACGGAAGTGGCAACCGTGGCCGTGTTGGTGGTATAAGAGGGCGCCACGGTGCCCAGGTGGCGGTACGTCAAGCCCGGGCCCGCCACCAACTGCACCGCCCACCGCGACACCACCGTGGGCACCATCGGCGGCAGGGCTGGCACCGCCACAGGCGTAGGCATGGGAGCGGCCGGCGCGGCCCCTGCGGGCAATTGCAGGCTTATCAGGCGCGCGTTTAGCCAGTCCCATCGGGCGGTTTGGTTCGAGTGGGACTCCGCTGCCGCAGTGGCCGCCTCGGAGGTGCCGGGTGCCGGAACCGTGCCGGCTGCACCGCTGGCCAGCCTGGCATCTCCTTCGCCCGAAACCGAAGAAGCCGCCCGGCCGGTTTCTGTCGGCTTCAATGTTGCGGAAGTGACGGATGCAAAATCCGTTTGAGGGTGGCCTGCCGCGGCTGGCTGCGAAGTCCGCGCCGTAGCCACCGTGCCCCGAGCAGCTCCGCCGCCGGGCTGTTCTGTCGTTGCTGACTCATGGCCTAGGCTTGCTGCCCGGGCCGAACGAGAAAGAAGCCGCGGCCGGGCTGCTGTGGCAGTAGAGGCCACTTCGGCACCGGCCAGCGCCCGTTGGCGCCGGCTGGTGTGGCGGCTGGTTTCCAAGGCGAGGGCCGTAGTCGGCGCAATCGACCGGGCGGCCGGGTTTGCGCCACTCGGCGCTGCCGACGCTGAAGCGGCCGAAGCCATTTCACCCGGCTTGGGGCCAGTAGCAGGGGCGGCGCCATGCTCCCCGGCACTTGAATTGTTCGGCAACGAGCCCAAAGCTGAACCAGCCGAGTTCGACGATGACACTTCGCTCGACGTTTGGCCCCCTGGCATTGTAGCTACCGAATTATCTGACTGATGGTGCAGTCCATTAAGAGCTGGTTCTGTGGCCGGCCCGCGGCGCGCTGCCACGGTCGTTTGCGCAGCCGGACGGCCCGCGCGCTGCCACTGCCAGGTAGCCAGCGCGGCCACCACGAACAGCAGGCTGAGCAGCGCCAAGCTGGCCCGCCAGCGCCGCCGGCGTGGCACGGCCACGGGAGGCGGCAGCTGCTGCCGGATGCCGGCCCACAGGCCGGCCGGCGGCTCCTGGCCGTAGTCGGCCAGGCGCTTGCGCAGGGCTTCGTACAAATCTTCGGGCGTAGGGTCAGACATGACAATTCGGGGTTTTAAGGGCCGCCAGGCGAGTTTCGAGAAGGCGCCGGGCGCGGGCCAGCTGCGATTTGCTGGTGCCTTCGGCAATGCCCAGCAGCTCGCCAATTTCCTGGTGCGAGTAGCCTTCCACGGCGTAGAGGTTGAGCACGGTGCGGTAACCAGGCGGCAGGGTGGCCAGCAGCGCCACCAGGTCGTCGGCCGCCAGCTGGTCCACGGCCGAAGGCTCGGCGGTGGGCAGGCCTTCGGCCAGCTCGTCGAGGGCGTCGCCGCTGGGGCCGGGGTGGCGCAGACGGTACTGCTCCACGGCGTGCAGCGAGGTGGTGACGGCAATGCGGCGCGCCCAGCCCTCAAACGGCCCCTGGCCGCGGTACTGGTCGAGGCGGGTAAAGATTTTAACGAACGTGTTTTGCAGCGCGTCCTCCGCCTCGGCCCGGTTGGGACAGTAGCGCAGGCACACACCCATCAGGTTGTACGACAGTTTTTTATAGAGCTGATATTGCGCCGCCGATTCGCCGCGCCGGCACGCCGCCAGCAGCGCTTCATCGACGGTGACAATGGAAGGCGGCATGTAGAAAGCAGATGGCAAAGCCGGCTGTACAGGACCGGCTGCTTGGGGCCATGACCGGCGAGCGGCCGGCCGGGTTGCACGAGGCTAAAGATATTTTGAAATCGGCGGCTGACGGTTAGGCATGACGGTTGGAGCCAGCCGTCATGCCGAGCCCAGCCGAGGCATCTCGCGTGCTGAAGTAATCAAAGTCGTTGTGCTGATTAGGTTGCGTTGCGCCTGCGAGATGACTCGGCTGCGCTCAGCATGACGTTCATTTTAAATTGCTGAAACCAACCGGTGCCGTATCCTTGCCTTCGAAACCTGCCACGCTTCGCACAACCTTTCTTATGCGCTACTTCCACGTCGACGCCTTTGCCCAAAAGCCTTTCACCGGCAACCCCGCCGGCGTGTGCCCGCTCGAGAGCTGGCCGGCCGCTGCGCTCATGCAGCAAATTGCCGCCGAAAACAACCTGGCCGAAACCGCCTTCATCGTGCCCCGCACCGACGCTGCGGCCGAGTACGACATCCGCTGGTTCACGCCCGCCGTCGAAATCGACCTTTGCGGGCACGCCACGCTGGCTTCGGCTCACGTGCTGTTCACCCACCTCGGCCTGGCCGAAACGCAGGTAACCTTCCACAGCCAGAGTGGCCCCCTGCGGGTGGCCCGCGAGGCCGACGGCCGCCTCACCCTCGACTTTCCCTCGCGCCCGCCGCAGGAACTTCCCACGCACCCCACCGGCCTCACCGATGCCCTGGGCGCCACGCCGCTCCGGGTGTTGGCCTCCCGCGACCTGCTGGTGACGTTCAACTCTGAAGCCGAAGTGCGCGCCTTAAAACCCGACATGGCCCGCCTGGCTGCCCTGGAGTACGTGGGCGTCATTGCCACCGCCCCCGGCACGGGCGAGCTGGATTTTGTGTCGCGCTTCTTCGGCCCCCGCGTGGGCGTGCCCGAAGACCCCGTAACGGGCTCGGCCCACAGCACGCTCATCCCGTACTGGGCCGAAAAGCTGGGCAAAACTGAGCTGCGCGCCCGTCAGATTTCGCCCCGCGGTGGGGATTTGTGGTGCCGCCTGCGCGGCGACCGGGTGGACATCAGCGGCTACGCGGTGACGTATGCGGCGGGAGAAATCAGGGTTGGCTAGAACGTGCTTTGCGGTGGTGCTTGGTATTCTGGCTTTGGTGGTTACCTTGGCTGCAAATCGTTCGCTCTCATTTTCTTATGAAGAAGGCATTATTAGTACTGCTGTTGGCTGGTAGCATGGGGGCGGCATACGCCCAAACAAGTGGTGGCACGCCTAGTCGGGATTTGGTAGCTGAAGGCGTCAAATTGTATGACCAGGGCAAGTATGCAGAAGCCGTGGCCAAATACCAGCAGGTGCTGGCTTCGGCGCCAAATGATGAATTGGCCCTGAGCGAACTGGCCTTGGCCTACAGTGCCTTAGGCCGCGATGCTGAAACGGTCGAGATTTGCCAGAAGCTGCTGAAAGCCAAGCCTGATTCCGACGTCATGGTATACGTCACCCTTGGCAATAGCCTTGATGCGTTGAAGAAGCCGAAGGAGGCCATTCGGGTATATGAACAAGGCTTGAAGCACCATCCGGATTCTTATGCGTTGTATTTCAATGAAGGAGTGGCGCAGGCCACCAGCGGCCAAGTAGCCGCATCGGTTGGTAGTTTTCAGCAGTCGGTGGCACTCAGCCCTGGGCATACCAGCTCGCACATGAGCTTAGGGGTAATGCAGTTGAGCAATCAGGCGCGGGTGCCGGGCATCTTAGCTATGTCGCGGTTTCTGGTGCTGGAGCCCCGCGGCGCCCGTGCCACCCAGCGGCTGCCGATGCTCGACAAAGCCATGAGCCAGGGCGTGAGCCAGACCGGGGAAAAGGACGTGACAATCAACATATCCAGCGCCGCGTTGTCGGGCAGCAATGGCAAAAGCAAAGGCCCGGATAATTTCGGTCCCGTCGAGCTGATGCTTTCGTTATCCGCCGCTAATGCGCTCACGAAAGATAGCAAGAGTACCAGCAACATCGAACGGTTTGCCAAACAGTTCGGGGACTTATGCCAAACGCTTGGCGAGCTAAGCAACAACCAGCAAGGCTTCACCTGGAATTACTATGTTCCTTATTTCGTGGAGATGGAGAAAAAAGGCTTCGTACCTGCTTTCGCCTACCTCTCGCACGCCTCCCAAACCGACGTACCGGAGGTGCAACAGTGGCTGACTGCGCATCCGACCGAAGTGCAAGTGTTTCAGGAGTGGTCAAAAAACTACGCTTGGCCCAAAGCCATCCATTAGTCTGCTCGCTAAGACTTCGCCGGCGCCTTCTTCCTGCCTGCTGCCGTACTGGCGCCCACCCGCTCTGGGTTCTCGGCCAAAAATTTCCCCCAGCTTTTGCCGCCGCTGGCCGTCACGTTGTTGCCCTTCATGTAATGGTGGCACAGGGCCACGGCCAGGGCGTCGGTGGCGTCGAGGAACTTGCTGGCTTCGGCCACGGGCGGCAGCGTGAGCGTCTGGCGCAGCATGTGGGCCACCTGCTCCTTGGTGGCCGAGCCCGAGCCCGTGACGGACTGCTTCACCTTGGTGGGGGCGTACTCCACGTAGGGAATCTGGCGGGAGAGGGCGGCGGCAATGGCCACGCCCTGGGCCCGGCCCAACTTCAACATGCTCTGCACGTTGACGCCGAAAAATGGGGCTTCGATGGCCAGCTCATCGGGCAGGTACTCGTCGATGAGCTCCAGCATGCGGTCGAAAATCTGCTTTAGCTTTACGGCATGGTTCGACCCCAAGGCCTTCATGTTGATGACGTCGTAGCACAGCACGTCCACGCGCTGGCCGCGCACCTCAATCAGGGCGTAGCCCATAATCTGGGTGCCGGGGTCGACGCCCAGAATAATCTTGGGCAGCAGCTCGATGGCGGGAACGGGACGGGGGCGTTGGGGGGCAGGCATCTCACACAAAGTTACGACCCCAACCAGCCCGGTGCCGCCCCGGGTTCCGCTTCTGAGGCGGCACCGGGCCCCGGCCCCTCCCAAAAGCCGAGCGAGCCCGAAACCCGCCGCGCCCGGCAATGGCGCCGGCTGGTGTTCTGGGGCAAGGTGGGCGTGACACTGCTCACGCTGGGCCTGCTCTACAACAGCATCTTCGCGGCGCCCGACACGGCGGCAGCCTGGCGGCAACTGCTGGGGGCTACCCTGCGTGGCGCCGGGCGCGGGCCGGTGCTGCTGGCCCTGGCCCTGGTGCCCCTCAACTGGGGCCTGGAGGCCTGGAAGTGGTACCGCTTGGCCCGGCACCTCGAGCCCGTCACGTTCGGGCGCAGCTTCCGGGCGGTGCTGGTGGGCCTCACGCTGGGCTTCGCCACCCCCAACCGGGTGGGCGACTACGCCGGCCGCATCATCGAGCTCAAAAGCCGCCGGGTAAGCGCATTGGGGGCCGTTTTCCTGGGGCGCTACTGCCAACTGGTGGCCACGGTGCTGGCGGGCGTGGCGGGGCTGCTGTATTTTCTGCTGAAATTTTACCTGGCCGGCTACCCGGCCGCGGGGCTGGGCGTGAGCGTGTCGGCGGTGCTGATTTGTGCCGTGGTGCTAGTGCCGCTGTACCGGTCGCGCCTGCTGCTGGCGGCGCTGGGGCTGTGGCGGCCGCTGCGGCGGTTCCGGCCGGCGCTGGCCATCATGCCCACCTACCCGGCCCGGGCGCTCACGGTGGTGCTGGCCATTTCGGGGCTGCGCTACGGGGTGTTTTGCGCGCAGTTTCTGCTGCTGCTGGGGGCGTACGGGGTGGCCTCGCCGCTGGGGCCCGGGCTGGCTGCTGTGGCGGGCACTTTCCTGTTGAAGTCGCTGGTGCCCTCGCTCAATGCGCTGGCTGATGTGGGCGTGCGCGAGCTGTCGGCCACGCACTTGTTTGGGCTGTTAGGCCAGCCGGCGCTGCCGGTTCTGTCGGCCAGCCTCAGTTTGTGGGTCATCAACATTGCCCTGCCCAGCGCGGCCGGCCTGCTGCTGGTGCCGGGCCTGCGCGTGCTGCGCGAGAAGCGCGCCGGCCGATGATGGGCGCGGTAGGGGCGGGGCTGTTGGTGCTGCCGGCCCTGTATGCGGGCGTGATGGGCTGGCTGCGCGGTGGCTGGAAAGCCTCGCTGAATGAGGAACTGGAAATAAAAAGTGAGAAATTGGGAACACCGCCTGCTAACCCTGCATGCAGCGAGGCGCCCATCTTCTCCATTCTCATTGCCGCCCGCAACGAAGCCCAAAACCTGCCCCAGCTACTACGCGACCTGGCGGCCCAGACGCTGCCGGCCGCACAGTTTGAAGTCCTCATCGCCGACGACCATTCCACCGACGCCACGGCCGAGCTTGTGACGGCTGCCGCGGAGGTTTCGGCGTTTCCGTTGCGGCTCATTACGCTTCCCACCGGTGCTACCGGCAAAAAAGCCGCCCTTCAGGCCGCCCTGCAAGCTGCCCGTGCCCCCTGGCTCGTGTGCACCGATGCCGACTGCCGCCTCGGCCCCGGCTGGCTGGCGGCCTACGCGGCCCTCATCGCCCAAAATCCTAACGCCAATTTCATCAGTGGCCCGGTGCTGCTTACGGGGCCTGATACGCTTTTCGCCCGGCTCATGGGGCTGGAGTTTGCCGGGCTGGTGGGCGTGGGCGGTGCCTGCCTGGCCCGGCAGTGGCCCACCATGTGCAACGGGGCCAACCTGGCCTACCGCCGCGCCGCCTTCGCGGCCGTGGGTGGCTTCACCGACAACGCCCACCTGGCCAGCGGCGACGACGAATTTCTGCTGCACAAAATCCACGCGGCTTTTCCCGGCACTACCCATTTTCTGCTCGATGCGGCCGCCATTGTGCGCACGGCCGCGCCACCCACGCTGCGGGCGCTGTTGCGGCAGCGGGTGCGCTGGGCCAGCAAGTGGCGGCATTACCAAAGCCTGGCCTCGCGCCAGCTGGCCCTGCTGGTGCTAGGTGCCAACGTGGCCCTGGCCGCCGGGGTAGGGGCGGGGCTGGCCTGGCCCGCGCTCTGGCTCTGGGTGCTGGCCGCCTGGGGGCTCAAGCTGGGCGCCGATGCCTGGTTTATGGCGCCGGTATTGCGGTTTTTGGGGCGGCGCCGGTGGCTGGGGCTGCTGCCGCTGCTGCAGTTGCTGTACGCGCCGTATGCGCTGGGCGTGGGCCTGGCCGGGCTGCGCGGCGGCTACCAGTGGAAGGGGCGGGCAGTGAGCTAGGCGCTGGGCTCAGCCGTGTAGCACGGCTGCCCCGGCCGGACGGGGCCGGGTGAGCCGCTCGCGCAGGCGCAGGAAAGGCTGCTCGAAAAAGTGGAAGGAAAGCATGCTGACCGCCACGGTAACGGCGAGGGTGCCGCCCACAAAAAGCAGGTTCTTGCCCACGGTATCGACCGGCAGGTGGTGGTTGAGGCAGTATTGCAGGGCCACGTGGATGACGATGATGTGAAACACATACAGCCCGTAGCTGATGCGCCCGAGGTAGCCCAGCACCGGATTGGTGAGGCGAATAGCCGAATGCAGCGGCAGGAACTGAGCAATAAGCAGCGCAAACAAGGCCGCTACGATGCCGGGCCGCACGATATTAAACCAACTGCCCGGCACGTAGGGCAGCACCTCGGCCTGAAACACCACGGCTAGCAGCACCGCCCCGATGAGCCCGTAGCGCAGGCTCAAGGGCAGGCCGTTTATGCGGGCCGAAAAGCCGGCGTAGTCCGTGGCTACCCAGTGGCCCAGCAGCCCGCCCACGGCAAACACGTCGAGGTGCGTGAGTAAGTCGTTGGTTTCCATCACGGAGTTGTGCGGAAACACGAAGGGCTCCAGCAGCCGAAACCCGCAGGCCAGCGGCAGGCAAGCCAGCAGAAAGAGGCGGATGTGATGCCGCGCCAGCAGGAACAGCACCAGCACCCATACCAGGTAAAAATGCTCCTCAATGCACAGCGACCAGAACACCGACAGCGGCGTGGTGCGCGGCAGGTTGTCCATGAGCAGCATTTTGTAGTTCTCCAGAAACGTGAACGAAAAGCGCCAATCGGGCACGTAGCCGCCGCCCACCATGTGGAAGCCCCAACGCTCGGCCAGGGCATCGGGCAGCCCAAAGGCCAGCAGCACCCCGGCGTAATACAGCGGCCAGATGCGCAGGCTGCGCCGGATGAGAAAGCTGCGCACCGCCACCTGCCCCCGGGCCTGCTTGTCGGCCACCAGCAGGTAGGTAATGAGAAAGCCGCTCAGCACAAAGAAAAAATCGACCCCGATGCCCCCGCCGCGCTTCAGGTACTGCAGCACCGGCCAGTCGAGCTGAATGGGCACATGAAAGAAAAAGACTTTCAGAAAGGCAAAAAACCGCAGCGCTTCAAGGGACGGGAAATGTAGCTTCGAGGGTGGGGCAGGAGGTAGCGCGGGCTGCATGGATGGTTGGCCGGGAATGCTTCAAATGTAGAGCCCCGGCCGGCATTTGCGCCGCTGGCTGCTGTGGCTGCCCCCTGCGGCTGCTCCGGGAGCGTAGCGTGGGTCGGGTAGTTGAAAATCAGCGGCAAAAAACACCTCCCAAGGCCTTGGATGGTAAATTTGCCGCATATATATTTCACCTAAGCCCCGGTACTCATGTGGTTCAAGTCGGTTGGTTTCGCCCTTTCGGTGGGCATGGCGTTGGTTGTGGTGTTGATTGGTTTCACGCTGCTGAGCGCGGCGGGTTTGGCGGGCTTTTCGGCCAGTGACGCGGCCCGGGCCGATGAGCCCGAACCGCAGGAAGTAAGCCTGCAGCCCACCTCCCAAACCACGGCGCCCCATGCGGCCGCCTCGCCCGAAGAAGCCGCTGCCATCGCCGCCGGCGACGTCCTCTTCAAAGGCAACTGCGCCCAGTGCCACGCCGTGAACGAGCAGGTGGTGGGTCCGGCCCTGGCTGGCATCAGCAAGCGCCGCCCCGTTTCCTGGCTCATTCCGTGGGTGAAGAACTCCAGCAAAGTGGTGGCCAGCGGCGACGACTACGCCGTGGCTCTCTTCAACAAGTTCAGCAAGCAGCAGATGCCTTCGTTCGCCCTGTCGGACAAGGAAATCACCTCTATCCTCGTCTATATCAAGTCGCAGGAGGGCAGCGTGGCTGCACCCGCGGTAGCTATGGCTTCGGAGTAGTAACGCCGATTATCACCCCAAAATCACCATCATCCGCAGGACGGCCAACCCCGGGCTCGTAGGTGCGCGACACGAACCCATCCAGGTACAGCGCCTGCCGGCAGCCCGCTTTGCGGAAGTACTCGGCAAAATCGTAGAAGTTGATTTTGCGACGCGACATGGCCAGCAGCACCTCGCCGTTGGGCAAAATGCCCACCCCGTTGCGGATTTGCACATTGGCCGAGCCCGGCCGAAAGGCGGGGTGGAGGCGCCCGTCCAGCACCAACATCGGGCCCGATTGGGTGGCGTAGGCCACGCGGCCGTCGTTGCGGAAGGCCGCCGTGGAGGAAATGTGGGCGCTGACATCGGTGCCGAGGTAGAAGACGCCGTTGGGCTTCAGGTAGAAATTGCCCTGGCCAGCGGCGGTATCCAGCGGTACCACGGTTTGGCCGGCTTCGATGTACAACCCTTGCGGGGCGAAGTCAGGGTCGAACATGCCGGCATTCATGGCGAAATCCAGCTTTTGGCCGCGCGCGTCCAGCCACTTGCGCAGGCCCTCCAGGCTGCGGAAGCGGCGGTTGTGTTCGTCTTTCCAGTACAGCCGCACCTGGTGGTGGCGCACGTCGGCGCGGTAGCTGATGAAGGCCGGCTGCGTAGCCATCTGGTAGATGTGCCAGCCGAAGCGGGCCACCAGCGACAAGGCCAAAACCGCCAGCACAAGCTTGAATCTATTCATGAGACGCAGACCGGCCACCGGGCCCGGCTTCCGTAGCCCAAAGCTAGCGCCGCACGCTGCCCGGTTCTGCCAAGCCCGGCTTCGGGCTTACATTTGCCCAACTACCTCTTCCCGCTCGTTTCCCCGCCGTGACTGACCCCGAATTCGACCTGCTCGACGAGCTGTACTTCGTCACTCCGTTTCGCACCCTGCTCCAAAAAACCGGCCTGCCCCCGCAGGAGCTTGAAAACCAGCTCCGCAGCCTGCTGGAACAAGGCCTCGTGCGCAGCTATTGGCCCGACGTCGACACCGAGCTGGCCTACGAAACCACTTCGTTCGGCGCCATCGCCCGCGACGCTTCCTACCTGGCCTCGAAGGAAGGCCTCCTGCAGCACAACTCCCGCTAGCCGTGGCAGCCACGGCCGTTTCTACAACTACCGCCGCGGCGGCGCGGCCTCCGGGCTACTACGTGCGCCAGCGCCTGTGGCAAAACCGGCCCGCCGTGGCCGGGCTGGCCTTCATTGCCCTGTGCGCGCTGGTGGCCTTGCTGGGCTACTGGATACTGCCCGATAACTCGCCCAACGCCAGCCACGGCTTTGTGCAGATTCAAAAGGAGGCCCCCGGCCTGCGCGTGCAGCTGCTGCGCCAGCCCCTGCCCGATTCGGCCCGCAACTCCGTCCACGCCGATAACCTCTTCACCACTTGGCTGCACGGCCGCGAGCCCGACGTGCTGGAAACCCCCATCGGCGGCTACGAATTCTCCGGCGATTCCATCATTCTCAAGCCCCTGGGCCAGCACTCGGCAGAGGCCGGCCGGCTGCGGCGGCTGGCGCTATCGGCCGTGACGGGCCACGCCGGCGCCCCGGCTGCTTTGCAGCAAGAAATCCGGGAGAAGCACGTCATCAGCCGCACCTACGCCCTCGGCACCGACAAAGCCGGGCGCGACGAGCTGAGCCGACTGCTGCTGGGCACCCGCATCTCGCTGGGCATCGGACTGGTGGCGGTGCTCATCTCGCTGGCGCTGGGCATGGCCGTGGGCGCCGTGGCCGGCTACTTTGGCGGCTGGGTCGATTCGCTGCTGCTGGGGCTGATGACGGTGGTGTGGAGCATTCCGGGCATCATGCTGGTCATTGCCATTTCGCTGGCACTCGACAGCAAAGGCGTGTGGGTCAGTTTTGTAGCTGTGGGCCTCACCATGTGGGTCGACGTGGCCCGGGTGGTGCGGGGCCAAATGCTCAGCCTGCGCGCCGCCACCTTCGTGGAGGCCGGCCGGGTGCTGGGGCTGCCCACTTGGCGGCTCATTGCCCGCCACCTGCTGCCCAATATGCGCGGTCCGCTCATTGTGCTGGCCACCAGCAACTTTGCGGCGGCTATTTTGCTCGAGGCCGGCCTGAGTTTTCTCGGGCTGGGGGTGCAGCCGCCGGCGCCCAGCTGGGGCCTCATGGTGAAGGAAGGCTACGACCTGCTGGGCACCGAGGCCGGCCTGTGGCTCACGTTGCTGCCGGGCACGGCCATCTCGTTGCTAGTGCTCAGCTTTAACCTGCTCGGCAACGGCCTGCGCGACGCCTACGACCCCAAAACCCCCGTGGCTGCTTAAGTTTGTAGCCCCGTTCGCGTTTCACGCGCGATTCATTTGGGCTGCTTACCTTGCTGCATGGCTTCCGTCCCTCTTTCTTCTGCTGAGCCCCTGGCCGATGCGCTAACTGCCCAGGTCACGCAACGCGACGACCAGATAAAACAGCTGCGTCGTCAGCTGCTGCTCAAGCAGTTTGAGCTGGATACCGTGCTCGGCGTGGCCCACGACATGACGGCCCGCGACCACACCGTCGACGAGCTTTACCACATGCTGCGCCTCACCCTGCAGGGCCAGCGCAATGTGGTGCAGCTGCTGCTGTTTGCCCGCGAAGACCATGGCTTTCAGGTGCGCGTGGCCCTGGGCTGCGACTTGGCCGAGGCCGAAAAGCTGGTGTTGACCCCGCACCTGCGCGAAGGGGGCGTGACCCAGCCCCAGGCCGTGGAAGACCTGCACCTCGGCGAAGCCTGGGACCGTTACGAAATGGTGATACCCGTGCTGCGCCAGAAGCAGGTGGCGGCCTACGTGTTTGTGGGCGGCCTGCGCTCCGACTTCGACCGCCAGCAGCTTATTCCCTTTCTCGGCTCGCTGGCCAACACGCTCATCGGGGCCGTGGAAAACCGCCGCCTGCAAGCCCAGCGCGTGGCCGATGCCGCCGTGCGCAAGGAAATCGAAATTGCCCAGGAAGTGCAGGCCATGCTCTTCCCCCGCAGCTTGCCCAACGACGCCCACCTGGCCATCGAGCGCAGCTACGTGCCCCACACCGAAATCGGCGGCGACTACTACGACGTGGTCGAAATCGACGAGCACCGCCTGCTGCTGTGCGTGGCCGACGTGAGCGGCAAGGGCGTGCCGGCCTCGCTGCTGATGTCGAACTTCCAGGCCGGGTTGCGCACGCTGCTGCGCCAGGGCGTGGCGCTGGCCACCATCGTGCCCGAACTCAACCACCTGCTGTTCCGCAACTCGGGCGGCGAGAAGTTCATCACGGCCTTTTTCGGCATCTATGACCGCCGCACCCGCCGCCTGCAATACGTGAACGCCGGCCACAACGACCCGCTGCTGCTCTGCGACAATGGCTCGGTGGAGCGCCTCAAGCACGGCACCGTCATGCTCGGCATCATGGAAGACCTGCCCTTGCTGCGCGTGGGCGAAGTGGGCATCTCGCCGCACTCCTTACTTCTGCTCTACACCGACGGCCTCACCGAAGTGTTCGACGACGACAACAACGAGTTTGGTGAAGACGGGGTGCTGAGCGTGCTGGAGCGCAGCCGCTACCTGCCGCTGCCCAAGCTGCACCAGGAACTGCTGCGCAGCATCGAGGCCTTCAGCGCCCGCAACAGCCAGTTCGCTGATGATGTAACGATACTCAGCTGCCGGTTTAAGTAACGGTGCGGCCATGCTTCATCTATCATTGCGAGACGCAGCCGTAGCATCCGAAGGTCAGCGTGGCTAATCCGTCCTGTTCTGAGCGACTGGCCCAGTAAAGTGACAGAGCCTTAATAAAAAGCCCCGGCACTGCGCAGTGCCGGGGCTTTCTGGTAAAAGGAGCGTCTGGAATTGACAAGACGAATTAAGGCCGCTTGATTCGCAGAATACTACGCTTGCAATGACGGTTCACCCTTTTCATCTTCGGCCAGCCAGCTTTCGCAACGAATAAGCAGGGCCATGCAGATGAAAAAGACCGGACCAATCTTGTCGGCCTCCACCAGCTCGTTCAGGGTGAGGTGAAACACGATGACGACCAGCGACATGGTGGCGGCCAGCACAACGCCGCGCACCTCAGGATGCTGCCGGGCGCGGTGGTAAAGGCTTTCGGCCTTCAGCAGCGCCGTGCTGATGAAGACGATGAAGAGGAGGAAACCGGGAATGCCTTGCTCGGCCAGTTGCAGCAGGAAGTAGTTGTGGGTGGTCGACTTCTCGGGGTTGTCGCTCACGTAGGTGCGGAAGCTCTTGATGGTGTAGCGCTTGTATTCGGGGTAGAACGTGGCCGCGCCGCTGCCCACCAAGGGCTTGTCGGCAATCATGCGGGCGGCGGCCACCCAACGGTACACCCGCTCCATGCCCGACACGTCCTGCATCTTGTAGGTGGCTTCGAGGTGCTTCTCAAAGTTTTTGCCGTTGAAAATGGTGCGCTCGTAGTTGGGCGCGAACTCCATGTAGTTGTCGCCGGTGGCGATGTGAGCCACGGCCAGGGCCGTGCCAATGGCTACCGCCACCAGCACCACCTTGGTGAAACGCAGGCGCATCACCACTAAAAACAATGCCGCGATGGGTAGCGAGAGGATAGACGCGCGGGTGTAAGACGTGAGCAGGCCAAACAGCAAAACGCCCAGCACCACCCGCCAGGCCAGCTTGGAAACCCCCTTGGTGGCCGCGCGCAGCGCAAACCAGCAAAACGGAATGAGCAGCGCCAGCATGGCGGCGTAAATGACGTGGTTGCGGAAAAACGGCCGCAGCGCCCAGTTGATGTCCGCGAAGCTGAAGCCCTTGGTGGCGTGCCGGCTCACCACGTAAAACACGCTCAGGCAGGCCCCGGCGGCGTAGAAAGTGGCAAAGCGCCAGGTATCGGCCGGGCGGCGCACAATAAGCAGCGTGCCCAGCACAAACGGTGTGAGGTACCACACCTTGGCCAGCAAGTACTTAAACGATTTGAGGGTGTCGACCGAAAAAAACATGTCGACGGCCGTCCACAGCAGCATCAACGCTAGGATGATGACGAGGGGGTGCAGCCACTCGTGGGGCGCAATGCGAACCGTGCCCAGCAGCAGCGCCGCGCCCACACACCCGGTGAGGGCCAGCATGAGCGGCTCCGACGGCACGTCCATGCTCAGGCCGCCGAACAGGCTGATTTCTTCCGAGAAAGGCAGTAGGAAGAACAGCAGGTAATAAATCCAGCGCCATTCCACCAGGGCCACCAGCACGGCCACGGCCAGGGCCGCCGGCAGCAGCAGGGCCGGCAGGTGCATGAGGGCCGCGCCCGCCCCGCTCAGCAGCAGCAGCCCCACAAAGGCTATAAACAGCAGTTGCGGTCCATCAAAGGACTGCCGGAGCCGCTGCCACAGGTTGTTTACCGACGGGTTCACGCCGGGCGGATGGCGCTGGGCCGGTTGCGCCGGTAAAGCTCCAGCAAGACAATGAAAATAACCGACAGCACAAACGTCAGCACCACCGAGCCCGTCACGATAAGCCAGCGCACGGGCTTG
This sequence comes from Hymenobacter properus, assembly GCF_015694735.1. Classification (GTDB taxonomy): domain Bacteria; phylum Bacteroidota; class Bacteroidia; order Cytophagales; family Hymenobacteraceae; genus Hymenobacter; species Hymenobacter properus. The sequence continues at coordinate 79,107 of NZ_JADQDP010000007.1, forward strand.
ATTTTTTTGGTGGCCGGGTAGGCTTTCTGCACGATGTAGACGCTCGACAGGCGGCCCCGCAAGCTCAGCTCGGCGGTTTCGTAGGCCGAGCGGGCGCTGATGAGGCGGGCCTGCAAGTCGGTCACACGGGTCGTGAACATGCTCAGCGAGTCGGTGCCCTGCACGTAGCTTTCCAGGTTGATGAGGTTGCCGCCGTCGGCCTTGGTGAGGCCGCGCAACGCGCGCCGCAGGCCGGCCACGTCGCCGCCGCTGGCCTCGGCCTTGCGCAGGGCTGCCTCGGTTTCAATGATTTGCTTCACCATGTAGCGGCCCTGCATTTCGAGGCCGAAGATGCCGTAGCGCTTGCGGGCGCCGAGCAATTCCTTGCGGCTGCGCTCAAAGCTGGTGCTCAGGTAGTCGTAGCGGTAGCGGTAGAGGTCGAGCACCTTGCGGCGGTTTTCCAGGGTGAGCTGCTGGTTCACCGAGTCGATAACCTGCACCAGGGTGTTGGCAATCTGGGCGGCCAGGTTCTTGTCTTTGTCCGTGAACGTGAGCTCGATGGCGTCGCGCTCGTTGTGCACAATCGACAGGTTGTCGGTGAATTCTTTCAGCACGAAGTTGTCGGCCTGGTCGTCGCCGGGCGCGCCGGCCTCGTAGTGCTTGTAGAGGTTGAATTTCTTGATGAGCAGCTCGGCCACCGGCTGCGACTCGCCGATGGTGATGGCCCGGTCCAGGTCTTCGGCGCGGCCGCCGAGCTCCAGCTTGTTGCGCGACTGGCCGTTTTCTTCCAGCAGGCGGTCAGGGTCAGCCGTTTGCGGGTTGGTGGGGATGAAAATGGCGGTGGAGCGGTAGATGTTGGGCATCAACAGCGCCACCACAATGCTCACCACGGCGGCCAGTACCACGGCCCCGGCCACGAGGTTTTTCCAGCGGTTGATAATGGGCCCCAGGCCCACCAGCGAGAAAGAAGGTGCAGACATACAAAAGAGAAGTGCCTACGCCCGGACTTTTAAATGGGAGGGAAGACGCGGGAAGGCGGCAGGCAAAGATAGCCGGAAAATGGCCCCGCCCGGCACGCCGCGCGGTTGGGCCGGTGGGTTTCGTAGCTTTGCGGGCCCGGCGCGCGGCGCCGCTTCTCCATTCCGGTCCTTAGCTACCTCGTCGGCATCAAACGGTTTTTTGGCAATATCAGCTTCGTCGTCCTGCTCAACCTGCTGGTGAAACCCGGCTGGGTGGTGGTCGAAAACCTGGTGCAGGACCGGCTCGGGCACGCCACGTTTGGGCTGGTCACGGCCCTGTCGGCCCTCACGCTGGTGGTGGCCGCCCTGTCCGACCTTGGCCTCACGCCCTACGCCGTGCAGCGCGTGGCCGCCGAACCCCGCTTTCTGGCCGAAACCTTTCCCACCCTGCTGCCCCTGCGCGGCGCCCTCAACTTCGTGGCCCTGGCCGCCATGTTTGTGGTGGGCTGGGTGCTGGGCTACCGCGGCAACGAGCTGCTGCTGCTCGGGGCCGTGGGCGGGGCCCTGCTGCTGGCCCAGTACGGGCAGTTTTTGCGCGGCACCCTGCAGGCCCACCAGAAATTCAACACCGACGCCGTGCTCTCGGTGCTCGAAAAATTTGTGCTGCTGGGCGCCGTGCTGGTGCTGCTGCCCATTGGCCTCACCCTGCCCAACTACGTGGGCGCCCGGCTGGGGGCCGCCGCCTTCACGGTGGTGCTCACCTACGGGCTGATGACGCGCCTGTTCGGCCGGGTGCGCTACCGTTGGCAGGGCCCGGTGGCCCGCACGGCCCTGCGCGCCAGCCTGCCCTTCGCCCTCATGACGCTGCTCTACGGCGTGAACGAGCGCATCGACATGGTGATGCTCGAGCGCCTGGCCTCGCCCACCGAGGCAGGCTACTACGCCGGCGCCTACCGCTGGGTCGACGCCGTGATGATGTACGCCTGGACGGTGCTGCCGCTGTTTTTTGCCAAATTCGCCAGCGTGCCCAAAGATGCCGGCGCCCAGCGCCAACTCCTCATGTTCGGGCAGCGCATCGTCACGCTGCCCATGCTGTTTATTGTGGCGTTCGTATTGTTTCGGGGCGAGGTAGTGTTCTGGCAATTCCACCACAGCTCGCCGGCCGAGGTGGCGCGCATGACGCTGTGCCTGAAAATATTGTTCCTTAATGTGCTGGTGCACGCCTTCTTTGCCATCTACAGCACCCTGCTCACCAGCACCACCCACGAGCGCGCCGTGAGCTGGCTGGTGGCCCTGAGCATCTTCCTCAACATCGGCCTGAACGTGTTTTTGCTGCCCCGCTACGGCGCCGTGGCCGCCTCGCTCGACACACTGCTGTGCGCTGTGGCCGTGAGCGTGGGCTACCTGGTGCTGGTGGCGCGGCGCACGGGCGTGGGCGTGCCCGGGCGGCTGCTGGCCCGGCTGCTGCTGGCCTTTGGGCTGCTGTGCGGCGCCTGGGCCGGCCTGCAATACGGCCTGTACCTGAGCTGGTGGCTGGAGGCCGGCGTGATGGCCGTAGTGTTTGGGCTGATAGTGCTCGGCACGGGCCTGGTGCGGCGTAAGGAGATTGGGGAATTAATTCCGAAACGGTAAATGACTGCCAATAACCCGCTGCACATCGCCGTCAACACCCGCTTTCTGCTGCCGGGCGCGCACCTGGAAGGCATTGGCCGCTTCAGCTACGAAACGCTGAGCCGGCTGGTGGCCCAGCACCCAGAGGTGACGTTTCACTTCCTGTTCGACCGGGCTTACGACGCGCGCTATTTGTTTGGGCCCAACGTGGTGCCGCACGTGTTGCTGCCACCGGCGCGGCACCCATTTCTGTTTGTGGCGTGGTTTGAGGGCGCCGTGGCCCTGTGGCTGGCCCGGCACCGGCCGGCTGCGTTTTTGAGCCTCGACGGCTTCACCACGTTGGCCACCACGGTGCCGCGCGTCACGGTGATGCACGACCTCGCCTTTGAGCATTTTCCGCTCGATGTGGGCTTACTGCAGCGCAAGTACTACCACTTTTTCACGCCGCGTTTTGCCCGCGCCTCGGCGCAGCTGGTGGCGGTGTCGGAAGCCACGAAGGCCGACTTGGTGCAGACCTATGGCATCCGGCCCGAAAAAATCAGTGTGGCCTACAACGCGCCCGCCGAGCTGTTCCGGCCCGAGCCGGCCGACGCGCAGCGTGAAACCCGGCGGCGGTTCAGCCACGGGCAGCCGTATTTCCTGTTCGTAGGCGCTCTGCAGCCGCGCAAGAACCTGGGCCACCTGCTCCGGGCCTTCGATATTTTCAAGGCCCAGGGCGGCCCCGAGGCAGCAGCGGCGCAACTTCTCATTGTGGGCCGCAAAGCCTGGAAAGCGGGGCCCATTCTGGAAGCCTACCAGCAGATGCGCCACCAAAATACTGTGCATTTCACCGGCCGGGTGGCCGATGCCGAGCTGGCCAACCTCTACGCGGCGGCCCTGGCTACGGTGTACGTGCCTTATTTCGAAGGCTTTGGCATTCCCATTGTGGAGGCCCAGGCCAGTGGTTGCCCGGTACTCACCTCGCAGGTCAGCTCCATGCCCGAAGTGGCCGGGCCGGGCGGCGCCGAACTGGTCGACCCGCACTCGCCCGATAGCATCGCCGCCGGCTTGGCCCGCCTGTGGCAAAACGCCGGCCTGCGCCAGCAACTTGTGGCCCAGGGCCAGCAGAACCTGCACCGCTTTTCGTGGAGCCGCAGCGCCGAAGTGCTGTGGGAGGCGCTGGAGCGGGCGATAGGGGAGTGAGAAGAAGAAAGCCTGTCATTGCGAGCGCAGCGAAGCAGTGACAGCTCCTTGCTCTTCACCACTTGTTATTCAGCAAACGAAGGTTTCAGGCGTTACTTTTGTAGCCCCCTATGGCGCGTCTTCATCCTTACAACTTTACGCACGTCTTGCTGCCGCAGCTGGCCTGGCGCCGTCCGGCCTCGGTGCGCCGCGAGCTGAGCGACCCGTACCTGGCCCGCGAGCTGCTGCTGTACGTGTGGGACAAGGCCGCCGAAAACCTGCCCGCCGCCGACAAAGTAACGCCCAAGGGCCTGCGCCTGAGCTGGCACGAAGTGGCGGGCCGCGCCACGGCCTTGTTTCACCTGCCGCCGCCGCAATCCACCACCGAAGCCTATTATTCGGCCCTGGTGTACGAGGAAGATGACGAGCGCGAAACCGAGGCCGAGGAAAAGCGTCCCCGCTACTTTACCCTCGAGGCCACGCTGGGCCTGAGCGGCCTGACGGGCGCCCCCACGGTGGTGGGCGAGTGGGCCGGCGACACGCACCGGCACCTGAGCCGCGGCCCGGGCGCCGGCCAGCCCGATACGGCCAAAGCCTTCCTGGCCGTGCTGGCGGCCGTGCTGGGCCCGCTGCCCGACACGGAGGTGCCCTTCATGCACATCGTGCGCTCCTGATGCGGCTAGGCTCCCGGCTCGAAGCGGCCTTGCTCACCCGGCCGCCCCAGCTGCTGCACGCCCTGCTGCCCGGCTGTGAGTGGACCGGTCCGGCCGCCACGCCCGGCGGCGCCCCGGCGGTCTACCTCACCTTCGACGATGGCCCCATTCCCGAAGAAACGCCCTGGGTGCTGGAGCAACTCGCCCAATACAACGCGCAGGCGGCCTTTTTCTGCGTGGGCGAAAACCTGGCCCGCTACCCCGACATTGCCCGCGCCGCCCTGGCCGCCGGCCACCGCCTCGGCAACCACACCCACCGCCACCGCAGCGCCTGGAGCCTGAGCCGGCCCGAGTATCTGGCCGGAGTAGCTGAGTGCCAGCATGTCATTCGGCAGCTGGTGGCCGAAAATACCCCGGACAAAGCAGCAGCAGACCCTTTGTTTCGCCCACCCTATGGCCGGCTCACGTGGCCGCTGCTGCCGGCTTTGCAGCGTGATTATCGAGTCATCATGTGGTCGGTGCTCACCCGCGACTACGACCCTGCGCTGAGCCCCGAAGACTGCCTGCGCTACACGCTGGCGGCCGTGCGGCCCGGCGATGTGCTGGTGTTTCACGACAGCCGCAAGGCCAGCGCGCGGCTGCGCTTCGTGCTGCCGCGGGTGCTGGCGCACTTTGCCGAACGAGGCTTTCAGTTTCTGGCGCCGTGATGGGGTTTCTGCTGATTTTCTTGCTGCTATTTCTGCTGTTGTGGCTGCTGAGCATGGCCTACGCCACCTGGCGCTTTGCCACCAGGCGCGGCGCGCACCCGGCCCAGCCACTGCCGCAGCCGCTACCACGCGTGAGCATCCTCATTGCCGCGCGCGATGAAGAAACTGCCCTGCCGCGCTGCCTGGCAAGTCTGCGCGCCCTGGAGTACCCGGCCGAGCTGCTCGAAATCCTGGTGGGAGACGACGCCAGCACCGACCGCACCACCGCCGTGGCCGAGGCCGCCATGCAGGGCTTTGCCGGCCGGTTCCAGGTCATCCCCATTACCGAAAACCTGGGCGAAGCCCGCGGCAAGGCCAACGTGCTGGCCCACCTGGCCCGGCACGCCACCACCGACTATTGCTTCATTACCGACGCCGACATCTACCTGCCCAAAACCTGGATTCCGGCCCTGCTGGCCCAGGCCGCGCCGGGCGTAGGCACGGTCACGGGCATCACGGCGGTGCGCGGGCCGCGGTGGTTTCATCAGCTGCAGGGCATCGACTGGCTGCTCTCGCTGAGCCTCGTGCAGGTGGTGGCCGAGCAGGGCCGGCCCGTGACGGCCATGGGCAACAACATGCTCGTGACCCGCGCCGCCTACGAGGCCACCGGCGGCTACGAGGCGCTGCCCTTTTCCGTGACCGAGGATTTTGCCCTGTTTCAGGCCACTGTGGCGCGGGGCTTTGGCTTCCGGCACGTGTTCAGCGCGGAGGCGCGGGCCGATTCGCTGCCCATGCCCACCTGGGCGGCCCTGCTGCGGCAGCGCCGCCGCTGGCTGCGCGGCGTGGAAGCCTTGCCGCTGCGCCTGCGCCTGCAACTGCTGGTGTTCAGCGGGTTCTGGCCGGCGCTGGCGGGGCTGGGGTGGCTGGCAGGGGCGGGGCCGGCCCTGGCCGTGTGGTCGGCCAAAGTGCTGGTGCAGGCCCTGATGGCCTACGCGGGCCACCGCCGCGCCGGCCTGCGGCTGCGCTGGGAACTGCTGCCGCTGTTCGAGTTTTACACGTTGGCGCTCACCGTCAGCATCATTGGGTTCCGGCTGTTTGGCGGGGCGGTGGTGTGGAAGGGGAGGCGTTATGAATGAAATGTCGAAATGATAAAAAGAACGTCATGCTGAGCGCAGTCGAAGCATCTCTACTGCGCCATCTGTCATCCTGAGCAAAGCGAAGGACCTTATCAAGTCAGAACGACGAGCTTTTTGCGGTACTAAGATGCTTCCTTCGTCAGCATGACAAACGGCGCGGTAGAGATGCTTCGACTGCGCTCAGCATGACGTTCTTTTACCTTCTATTTTCCGATGATTCCTAAGATGCATATCACCGATTCGCACGCCCACCTCTACTCCGAACAGTTCAAGCCCGACCGCCTCGACGCCCTGCACCGGGCGCAGGAGGCCGGCGTGCGCACCATCGTAATGCCCAACGTGGACCACAGCAGCATCGACGCCATGCTGGAGCTGGAAGCCCAGGCGCCCGACACCTGCTTTGCCATGATGGGCCTGCACCCGTGCTCGGTTACGCGCAGCTTCGAGCGCGATTTATACGAGGTAGAAACCTGGCTGGGGCGCCGGCCCTTTGCCGCGGTGGGCGAGGCCGGGCTGGATTTATATTGGGACAAATCCCTTTTTGCCGAGCAGCAGGAAGCCCTGAAAATCCAGCTCGAAATGGCCAAGAAGCACCAGCTGCCCATTGTGCTGCACACCCGCGAGGCCTTTGCCGAAACAGTGGCCCTGGTAGAAGCGGCCCAGGACGGCACCCTGCGTGGCGTGTTCCATTGCTTCTCGGGCACGCCGGCGGAGGCCGAGCAGGCCATCAAGCTGGGTTTCCTGCTGGGCATTGGCGGCGTGGCTACCTTCAAAAACGGCGGGGCCGACAAAGTGCTCCCGGGCCTCGACCTGAAGCACCTGCTGCTGGAAACCGACTGCCCCTACCTGGCGCCCGTGCCGCACCGCGGCAAGCGCAACGAGCCCGCCTACCTGCCGCTGGTGCTGCGCCGCGTGGCCGAGCTGCTGGGCAAAGACGTGGAAGAAGTGGCCGAAGCCACGACGCGCAACGCGGCGGCGCTGTTCAATTTGTAGGCGTCAGAGTATTTAAAAGAACAGTCATGCTGAGCGCAGCCGAAGCATCTCTACCGTGCAATCAATTTTAGTATTGCGGTAGAGATGCTTCGGCTGCGCTCAGCATGACCGTTTCTATATCGTTCCCTTTAGGAAGAGCTACCCTTACGCCACGGCCGCGCCCTGCTCCAGGCGGTGCAGCAGGTTTTCGATGTGGTCGGCGTAGGAGTTGATTTGGTCGAGGCCGGCGCGCGACTCCTCGATGTGGCCGCGGGTGTAGCTCGTCACCAGGTCCTGGCCTTTGGTGAGCATTTGCTGGAGTACGCGCTCAATTTCGCGAACTTCGGGCTGGCCGCCGAGGGTGGGCTTTACCGACGTTTGTAGCCACTGCCCCAGCGGGTTTTCGGCCAACGAGAACAGGGCCGGCTCGGCCTCGCGCACCCCGTAGAGCACCGAGCGCAGCCGCGACTTAAACAATACCTGCTTGACGCGGGCTTGCTGAAAGTCGAAAGAAGAGAGGGCCATGCGGGGGAGGGGTAAGCAGAACTACAAAGATAAGCAGGCGGGCCTAGCCAGATTCGGGCCAAACTGCGCGGGGCTTAGTTGCCGGCCGCGTTGCCGAGGCGTTCGAGGGCCTGGCGGGCGCGCACCAGGTCGGTGACTTCGTAGGCAAACACCGTGATGCCGGCCGGCTCGCCGTTTTCGCGGAACTGCTGGTACGTAAAATTGAAGTACGTATCCTTCAGCTCCTTGCTGGCGTCGCGCTCCAGCTGCAGCTTCAATTCGTTGCCGAAGAAGGTTTCGCCGGTCTGGTACACCTTGTCCAGAATCTCGATGATGCCCTGGTCTTTCACTTCGGGCAGCACTTCGGCCACGGTGTGGCCCAGCAGCTCGCGGTGCGGAAAAATTTGTTGGTACACCGGGTTCACAAACTCGTAGCGGTGCTCGGGGCCGCGCAGGATGCAAATCATGGCCGGGGCCTGCATGAACAAGTTGTGGAAGGTCTCGCGCTGGTTTTCGGCTTTTTGGTAGAGCTGGTACGACTGCTCGGCCAGCTCGGCCTGGGTTTCGTTGGCCGTGAGCAGCTCCTGCACCATCTGGCGCTGCTCGTGGATGTCGGTGCCGCCGCCCACCCACAGGTTGATGGCGCCCTGGGCGTCGCGCCGGGGCGTGGCCCGCACCAGCACCCAGCGGTACTGGCCGTCGTGGCGGCGCAGGCGGTATTCTACCTGGTAAGTAGTACCGGTTTCGACGGAGTTTTTCCAGGCGGCCAGCACCCGCTCCCGGTCATCGGGGTGGATGCTGGTACTCCACTCCATGCCCATCTGCTCTTCGGCGGTGCGGCCGGTGAAGGCCAGCCAGCGCTGGTTGAAGAAATCCCGGTCGCCGGCGGCGTTGGCCGTCCAGATGAGCACGGGCAGGTTCTCGAGCACGAAGCGGGTGCGGTCCTGCGATTCGGCCAGGGCCGCCTGGGCGCGCTCGGCTTCCTGGGCGGCGCGGTGCTGCGCGGTGATGTTTTGGGTGCGCTGGAGGATGTATTCCAGGTTGCCCTGCTCGTCGAGCAGCGGGTAGTGGGTGGCCTGCCAGTACATTTCCTCGAATCCGCCGCCCTGCTCGGCGGGCCGGGCCAGGTCGTAGCGAATGACGGGCATGGCGTGGGGCTCCAGGTGCTGGCGCACGTGCTCGTGCGAGGCGGCAATGATGTCGCCCTGGTTCTGGTCGACGGACGGGTAGGCTTCGAACAGGGTCCGGCCCACGGCTTCCTCGCGCGATTTCAGCGACGCGGCCACGTGGCTGTCGGTGTTGTCGACGATGGTGGCGTCGGGCTTCATCAGCAGGAAATTGTCCGGCAGGGAGCGGAACAGACGCTGATAATCAACGGGCGAGTCGGGGGCAGTCGAAGCAGGCATAAAGGCAGGAGGACGGTTGGCAAAACCGAGGCGGAATGTAAAGGTAGGGCGTGGCGGCTGAAGGGTGAGGGCTGGATGGTAACGTGTGTAGAAGCAAGAAAGAACGTCAAGCTGAGCGCAGCCGAAGCATCTCTACCGCTGTAAAACATGAATTACGCTGCGCGGAAGAGATGCTTCGGCTGCGCTCAGCTTGACGTTCTCTAAACCACCTACCTATGCCGCCGTGGCAAAGCCGCGTTCGAGCCCTTGCAGCAGGGCTTCAATCTGGTCGGCGTAGGCGTTCACTTGGTCGAGGCCGGCGCGGGCCTCCTCAATGTGGCCGCGCTGGTAGCGGGTGGCCAGGGCCTCGCCGGCGCTCAGCATGTGCTGGAGCACCTGTTCCAGCTCGCGCACCTCGGGACGGGCGCCCAGTTCGGGGCGCAGCGAGGTGCGCACCCACTGGCCCACGGGGTTGTCGGCCACGGAAAAAAGGGCTGGCTCAGCCTCGCGCACCCCGTAGAGCACTGAGCGCAGCCGCGACTTAAACAACACCAGCTTCACGCGGGCTTGCTGAAAGTCGAAGGAGGAAAGAGCCATGCAATGAGTTAAAAACGAAGTAGAAAAAAGGTAGTACGGTCGGGCCCGCTAAGTTAGCTCCGGCGTGCCGGCGCCGGGGCCTTGCTCGCGAAGTTTTTCCAGGGCCTGGCGGGCGCGTACCAGGTCGGTTACCTCATAGGCGAACACCATGATGCCGGCCGGCTGGCCGTTTTCGCGGAACTGCTGGTAGGTGAAATTGAAATAAGAGTCGCGCAATTGTTGGCTGGCGTCGCGCTCCAGTTGCAAGGGCAGTTCGTGGGCGTGAAAGGTCTCGCCGGACTGGTACACGTGGTCGAGTAGCTCGAAAATGCCTTGGTCGTGCAGCTCGGGCAGGGCCTCGGCCACGGTGCGGCCCACGAGTTCGCGGTGCGGAAAAATTTGTTGGTACACCGGGTTCACAAACTCGTAGCGGTGCTCGGGGCCGCGCAGGATGCAAATCATGGCCGGGGCCTGCATGAACAGGCTGTGGAAGGTCTCGCGCTGGTTTTCGGCTTTCTGGTAGAGCTGGTAGGACTGCTCGGCCAGCTCGGCCTGGGTTTCGTTGGCCGTGAGCAGCTCCTGCACCATTTGGCGCCGCTCGTGCACGTCGCTGGCCGCGCCCACCCACATGCTGATAGCGCCCTGGGCATCGCGCCGCGGCGAGGTCCGGATGAGCACCCAGCGGTACTGGCCGTCGTGGCGGCGCATGCGGTATTCGTATTGGAAGGGCGTGCCGTCGGCCAGGGCCTGCTGCCAGCCCCGCTGCAAGCCAGCGCGGTCGTCGGGGTAGGTGAGGGCGTCCCAGTCGAGGGCCAGCATCTCAGCCAAGCTCTTGCCGGTGAAGTCGAGCCAGCGCTGGTTGAAGTAATCGGGGGTGCCGTCGGGGCGGTTGGTCCACACCAGCACGGGCAGGCTTTCGAGGATGAACTCGGTGCGGTTCTGGGCTTCGTCGAGGGCTTCCTTGGCTTCGGCGGCCTGCTGCGTGGCCTGGTGCTGGGCCGTCACGTCCTGCGGAATCTGCAGGATGAACTGCAGCTGGCCCTGGGCGTCGAGGATGGGGTAGTGGGTGATTTGCCAGTAGCGCACCTCGGTGCCGCCGCCCTGTTCGGCGGGGCGCTCCAAGTCGTAGCGCAGCAGGGGCATGGTGTGGGGGCGCCGGGTGCGGCGCACCTCTTCGTGCGAGGCGTCGAGGTCGCGCTGGCTTTCGGGGGCCGAAGGGTAGGCGTCGAAGATGTTGCGCCCCACCGACTGCTCGCGCGGCAGCATCGACACGGCCACGTGCTCGTCGGAGTTGTCGAGCACGGTGCCATCGGGGGCCAGCAGCAGGTAGGAGCCAGGCAGGGCGTGAAACAGAGCGCGGTAGTCGATAGGAGCAGCGGTTGTGGTCATAGCAGCGACGGGCTTGCAGCGTGGAAAGTAGCGGATAAACGCATGAGGGTGCCGTGAAGCATGAAACCCCTGCGCTGCAAAAGTACCGGCCCGGCCCCAACCGGGGCCGCCTCCCCCCAAACGGCGCCGCGGGCGATAGGTTGAGCTTTCTCGGCCAGCGGTTCATCTTTCTCGGCCAGCGCTTCATCTGAGCCTACGGGCGCTTCGGCCGCTTTTAGTTGAAGCCGGGCCGGGCCGGCCATCACCTTTGGGCCATCACCTAGCCGCTGGCCCCATGAAACCCTCGCTACTCCCGCTGCTCCTGCTGCTGAACGCTCCCGCCGCTGCCCTCGCCCAAACCCCGGCCGCGCCCGCCGCCACCCACCAACCCACCAACCCGGCCACCCACCTCACCGGCACCGTGCGCGATGCCGACGGCCAGCCCCTGCCGGGCGTGAACGTATTCGTGAAAACCAGCTTCGACGGAGCCAGCACCGACTCGCTGGGCCGCTTCAGCTTCAGCACCGACCACGCCGCCGGCCCGGCCGTGCTGGTGGCCACCTTCATCGGCTACGAGCCGCTGGAAACGCTGGTGACCCTGGGCGAAGGCCCCATCAGCCTGCCCAACCTGCGGCTGAAAGCCAGCCGCGCCGCCTTGGGTGACGTGGTGGTGACGGCGGGCGCTTTCGAGGCCAGCGACGAGAAACGCAGCTCGGTGCTCAAGCCCCTGGACATTGTGACCACGGCCGGTGCGCTGGGCGACATCGCTGGCGCCCTGAATGCGCTGCCCGGCACGACCCGCAACGGCGAAACCGGCCAACTCTTCGTGCGCGGCGGGGCGGCGTCGGAAACCAAAACCTACCTCGACGGCCTGCCCGTGCAAACGCCTTACGGTGGCGCGGTGCCCAACGTGGCCGCCCGGGGCCGGTTTTCGCCCTTCCTGTTCAAAGGCACCGTGTTCAGCACCGGCGGCTACTCGGCTGAGTATGGCCAAGCCCTGAGCGCCGTGGTGGCGTTGAACTCGACCGACCTGGCGCCCGAAACCCTCACCAGCGTGTCGCTGATGAGCGTGGGCGGCAGCCTGGCCCGCACCAAGCGCTGGGACTGCACCAGCCTGGCCCTGACCGGCGACTACACCAACCTGGCGCCTTACTACAACCTCGTGCCCCAAAACCTGGGCTGGGAAAAAGCGCCGCTGCAAATGGGCGGCTCGCTCAAGCTGGCACATAAAGTAGGAGAGGCCGGCATGCTGAAAGTGTACGGCACCTACAGCCGCCAGCGCCTGGCCCTGCGCCAGCCCGACGCCAACCCCGAGTTTGCCGCCACCGGCCACCCCGTGGCTTTGGCCAACGACAACATCTACTTGAACACCACCTACCGCGCCCCGCTCACCCGCGGCTGGAGCCTGAACACCGGCCTGGCCCTCACGCAAGACGACAACCTCATCCAGCCCGACGTGCAGACCGTGCACGACCTTGACCGCTCAGCCGTGGCCCGGCTGGTGCTCACCAACGACTCGGCCAGCAATTGGTTCAACCTGAAAATGGGCGTCGAAGGCTATGCCCAGCGCTACCGCCAGCACTACCAGCCCGCGGCCGAAGCGCCCACGCTCAGCCTGGGCGTGGACGAGCAGCGCGGCGCCGCTTTCGCCGAAAGCGAAATGGTGCTGAGCCATAATCTGGCCGGCCGCGCCGGGCTGCGTACCGAATACTCGGCCTTGTTGGGCCGCTTCAACGCCGCCCCACGCCTGGGCCTGGCTTACAAAACCGGCGAGAACAGCCAGCTCTCGGCTGCCTGGGGCTACTTCTACCAAACGCCCACCACGGATTTGCTGCGTATCAGCCACGCCCTGCAGTTTGAGCGGGCCGAGCATTACATGCTCACCTACCAGCGCATGGTGAAGGAGCGCACGCTGCGGGCTGAAATCTACCAGAAGAACTACGCCCAGCTCACCACCTTCAGCGCCGCCCAGCCTTATAATCCTACGACTTACCAGAACGCCGGCAGCGGCTATGCGCGCGGTTTGGATGTGCTGTGGCGCGACCGCACCACCTTCAAAAAGGCTGATTACTGGGTGAGCTACGACTTCGTGGACACGCGCCGCCAGTTCCGTGACTATCCCGAGCAGGCTGTGCCCACCTTCACGGCCCGGCACAACCTGAGCGTAGTGGGCAAGTACTGGCTCCAGAAAATTCACACTCAGGTGGGCTTCACCTACGCCTACGGCTCGCCCCGTCGCTACAATGACCCCAACCTACCCGGCTACAACCAAGGCAGCCTGCCCGCCTACCAGGACCTGAGCCTGAACGCGAGCTACCTCACCCACTGGTTCGGCCAGTTCACCATCGTGTATGTGTCGGCCAGCAACGTGCTGGGCCGTCAGAACGTGTACGGCTACACCTTCGCCGGCCAGCCCGACGCCAGCGGCCTGCGCCCCAGCGTGGCCGTGCTGCCCCCGGCCCCGCGCATGCTGTTTGTGGGCGTGTTCATCTCCATCAACAAGACGAGCAAGGTCGATTTGAACGAGAAGCCGGAGTGAGTGTAGCGTGGGCTAGCGCTTCCTGGCTTTGGCCGGGGCTGGGCGGTGGCGGGTGCGCGGGGCCGGCGCGAGGGCCCCGCGCACTTCGGAGGCCGTGGGCAGGTCGTCGAGGCTAGGGCGTGCGGGGAGGAGCTGGTACTGCGGCCGGCCGGCTTTGTCGGGGCCGCGGTATTGCCAGATGTCGGTGTGGTGGTGGGTGCTGCGGCCGTACATCCGCTGGCCCTCTACATCTATCACCTGGTCGAGGAGGCTGTAGTTGGAAAGCACCAGCAGGTCTTTGTGCCCGTCCCGGTTGGCATCGTCGAAGAAAATGGCGCTCAGGTACGTGTCGTCGGCTTGCATAACGGGCAGGATTTGCACGGCGTAGGTGTTTTCTTGATAAGGGTCGAGCACATAGAGGTGGGTACCGTACTCGTTGCCTTCCTCGCCGTGCACGGAGAAAAACAGCTGCTTGCCGAAGGCGCTCGGCCGCCAGGCATAGGCCAGCAGGTCGTGCGACTGTGCGTAAGCCTGCGGCAGCACCCGTCGCACGAAGGCGCTGTCGGCCTCGCCGGGCTGGCGCTGGCAGTCGCCTGGTAGCTGGGGCTGGGTTTGGCGCGGTGGGGCGGGCGGCGCCACTGGCGGGCCGGGCAGCGGGCTCACCCACAGCAGCAGGCGAATAGTGGCAACTAGTAGCATCATGGCGCAAAGGTGGGGCGTTTTCTGGGGCTTGCGGCAGTAGCGGCCGCGCCGTGTGGCGCCGCAAGCCCGACGCCAACGGCCAGCTCTGCAACGTGGCCATCACGTCTGGCCCCGCGGATGCTGTTCGTGGGCGTGTTCATCTCCATCAAAAAGTCATTTCCCTCAATAAGACGAGCAAGGTCGATTTGAACGATAAGCCGGAGTAGGACACAGCCAAAGACTGGGCGCTCATTGCCATGCTCAGCCAATATTTGGGCGGTGATGGGCGTTCCGTCGGAAACCAACCCTTTCCACCCATGACAAATCCCTTACGAATCCTTACGCTCGCGCTGCTCGCCGGCTGCGCTTTTGGCCTGACTGATTGCAAAAAGAAAAGTGAGCCCGAGCCCGACAAACGCTCGCAGCGGGAAATCTGGCTCACCAGCGCGGGCTGGAATATTCAGCTCATTACGCAGGTGATAACTTCTGGGGGCACTACGAGCACTCACTCAGGCTCACCGGCTTCTTATGGCTTTCCCCTTTGCGCTTTAGACGACATCATCCATTACAACCGCGACCGGACCGTTACAGTTGAAGAGGGGCCATTGACGTGCCAGCCTCCGACAACGGGCGGCACTTGGGACTTCGCTGCTAACGAAACTGAACTTGTATCTAGCTCTTCACCCGCCTATCGCAACAAAATTGTGAGCCTAACCGCCACCACCCTTGAGCTGGAAATCAGCGAGACCGATTCCTACGGAAATACGATAGTGCAGACTACCACTTACGCCGCGAAGTAGCCCAAAGGGTTGCTCAATAGAGCTTAATTTGGGTCTTAGGGGCTGCGCCTGCTACGTCGGCAGCGTCACGCGGAAGGTGGTGCCCACCTCAGGTGTGCTCTCCACCTCGATGGTGCCGCCAGCGTTTTCTACCAAGCGCTTCACCATGAACAGGCCCACGCCCGAGCCCTCCACGTGGGTGTGCAGGCGGCGGAACATGCCAAAGAGGCGGCCCTGCTGCTCCTCGCTCAGGCCCAGGCCGTTGTCCTGCACTTCGATGAGGAGATGCTGGGGCGCGCAATGGGCGCGCAGCTGCACCTGGGCGGGGCGCCCGGGCGAGCGGTACTTCACAGCGTTCGAGAGCAGGTTGTACACCACCGAGCGCAGGGTTTTGGGGGCCACGCGCACGGCCTGGCAGCCGTTTATAGTCACGGTGAGGTCGGCCTCGGCTGCCATGATAAGGGGGGCCAGGTCGAGCCGCACGCCCCGCACCAATGCCGCCAGGTCCACCGTTTCAGCGGTTTCGGGTTGCTGCAGCTGCGAAATGGCGGTGAGGTGGCCAATGGTTTGCTGGAAGCGCACCACCGAGCCCTGCATCAGCTCGAGCAGGCGCGCGATGCCGTCGTTGGTCAGCACGGCGGGCGGCAGGTCGTGGCGCAGGGCTTCGAGCAGGCCTTCGATGTTGCTGATGGGGGCCTTGAGGTCGTGCGAGGCCGTGTACACGAAGGTGTCGAGGTCGGTGTTGGTGCGCAGCAGGCGGGCGTTGGTGCCGTGCAGCTCCTGGTTGGTGGCCTGCATTTCCTCGTTGATGGCGGCCAACTCCTCGTTCAGCCCCTGCACTTGCTGGCGGGCCAGCACCTGGGCCGTTACCTCAGTGGCCACGCAGGCAAGGCGCTCGACCTGGCCCTGCGCGCCGCGCAAGGGCTGAAACACGAAGCTGAAATAGCCTCTTTCGTCGGGCTGGTGGTAGGCCAGCCGCACCGGCAGTTCGTTCACCGCCAAGGTTTCGCCGCTGCGCCACACCTGGCCCAGCAGCTCGGGCAGGCCCTGGGTGGCCAGCTCCGGGATGGCCTCGAAATAGGGGCGCCCCAACAGCTGCTCCCGCTTATGGCCCAGAATCTGCTCCATAAGTGGGTTGACGATGCTGAACACGTAATTGGGCCCTTCGACCACCCAAATGGCCGTGGGCGACTGCTCAAACACGGCTACTACCAACTGCTGCTCAGCGTCGCGCTGCCGGCGGGTAAGCACGCGCTCCGTCACATCAAACCCGAACAGCGACACGCCCACGTTGCGGCCCTGCTCGCGGTAGGCCTGGTAGGTGAAATCGAAGTAGCGGGTGAGGGCCGGCCCGTCGGGCGGGGCCACACGCATCGGCACCTCGGCCTGAAACTGCCCCACGCCGCCCCGGTAAATGGCGTCGAACAGCGTTACCAGGGTGGGGTTGTCGGGCTGCGCGGCGGCCAGGGTTTGGCCGCGCAGCTCCTGGCCCGGAAACAGGGCCTGGTAGGCGGGGTTGAGGTAGTCGATGCGGTGGTCGGGTTCGCGCAGCAGGCAAATGGCCGCCGGGGCCTGCTCAAACAGCTGAAACACGTTTTCGCGCTCCTCGCCCTGGCGCCGAAGCACCCCCATCATGGCGGCTTGCAGGGTTTCGGCCTGCTTGCGGGCCCGCACCCTGTCGGTCACGTCGAGCACAAAAGCCAGGATGCCCTGCGGCCGCCGCTGCCCGTCGAACAAGGGCTGATAGATGAAGTCGATGTGGCGCAGCTGGGGCTGGCCGGCCGCGTTTTGAAGCAGCAGCGTGGTTTCGGTGCCCACGAAGGGCTCGCCGGTGGCATACACCTGGTCGAGCAGGGCAATGAAGCCTTGCTCTTCCACCTCCGGCAGCAGCTCGGCCGCCTTTTGGCCCAGCCGGGCGCGGCCCGCCGTGAGCGCCAGGTACTCGTCGTTGAAAAAGCTGAAGCGGTGCTCCGGGCCGGTGAGGGTGGCAATGGCCGCCGGCGTTTGGCGCAGAATCTGGCCCAGCAACGCCTGCTGGTGCCGGGCTTGCTCGCGCTGCTGCTCGGCCTCAAACTGGGCGGCGCGGGCCTCGGCCGAGCGGGCCGTCACGCGCAGCTCCAGCTCCTCGTTGAGCTGCTGCATCTGCTGGTGGGCAAGCACTTGGGTGGTTACCTCGGTGGCCACCACCATGGCGCCGTAGATGCGGCCGTCGGGCTCGTACATGGGCACGTACACAAAGTCCCAGTACACGGTTTCGCGGCGGCCGTTGCGGTCGTGCTGGGCGGGCATGGCGTGGGCCACGTAGGGCACGCCGGTGGCCATTACCTCATCCAGCAGCTGCTCGTAGCCCATGCCGGCCACTTCGGGCAGCGCCTCAAACAAGCCCTTGCCGATGATGTCCTTCTGGCGGCGGCCCCACAGGCGGCACACGGTGGGGTTGGCCAGCTCGATGACGTACTGGGGGCCGCGGTACACGGCAATGGCGATGGGGGCCTGCTCAAACACGCGCAGCAGCTCGCCGCGCTGGCGCTCGGCCTCGGCGCGGGCGGCCTCGGCTTCCTGGCTGAGGCGCTCCACCTGCTGGCGAGCCTCGACCTGCGCCGTGACGTCGACGGCAAAGTTGAGGACCTCCGTTATCGTGCCTTCGGCGTTGCGCAGGGGCTCGAAGGTGGTGCGGTAGTAGCGGCGCTGCGGCTGGCCGGTGCCCGCGTAGTCGGCCCAGGCCTCGCTTTCGGGCTGGTAGTAGGGCTCGCCGGTTTCGAATACCCGGTCGAACAACTCGTAGTAGCCCTGCCCCTCCAGCTCGGGGATGACCTCGCGCAGGGTGCGGCCCAGCACCGGCCGGCCCGGAAACAGGCGCCGGTACTCGGGGTTGGCGTAGCTGTAGCGGTGCTCGGGGCCGCTGAGCAGGGCCACGTTGGCCGGCAGGCGCTCCAGCACCTGCAGCAGGCGGCTGCGCTCGGCCTCGGCCTCGGTGCGGGCGGCCTGCTCGCGGGCCCGGCTTTCGCGCAGGGCGGTTTCTACTGCGGTATGGGGGCCTGCGGGGGCGTCGAGGAAGCTGGCTACCAGCAGCCCGGACTGCCGCCGGGCTGCCACTTGCAGAAAGGTGCCGCCTTGGTTGGCTTGGTAGTGCAGCTCCAGTTCGCCGGTCTCGCCGGTTTCGAACACGCGGCGGTACAGGTCGAACAAACCGTTGGCGGAAGCGTTGGGAAAGTGCCCCAGGAGCGTGCCCCCGGGCTGCCCGGCCAAGCCCGTGAGGCGCTGGGCCGCGGGATTGAGGTAGTCGAATGCAAAGTCAACTATTTCGCCGCCCTCGGCCGCGTAGAGCGGGCGCAGCAGGTTGAGGGCCGAGAGCGACACATCGAACACAGCGCGCAGCAACTCGGCTGCGGCCGGGGCGGTGTCGGGCAGGGCCGAAGCGGGGAAATCAGACATGGCAGAAGAGCAAGCGGGCTGAAAGCCCGAAGATACTCGCTGCGGACGGGCTCAGGGCTAAGTGCAAGCCCGACTGTCTTTGGTTATGTCAGCCTGAGCAGCGCCGGCTTGGCCGAAAATAACGCCCTACTTCCGCCCAAATCGGTAGCGCACGCCCAGGGCAGCGCTGCTGCTGAATCCTCCCTGATAGTTTTTGAAAAAGTTATCGTAGTACAGCGGCGATGCGAGCGAACGGTTGAGCAACAGGTCCAGGGTGAGGTCGAAGCGCGGGCTCAGGCGGTAGCGAGTGCCCAGGCCGGCGGTGAGCAGCAGGGTGTTGGTGCTGGCGTGGCCGTCGTAGGGGCTCGTATTGCGGCTTCCGCTCAAGCTGTCGACGTAGATGCCTTGGTCGGAGCCGCGGCGGTGCACCAGCGTGAAACCGCCCAGGGCGTCGAACTGCAGGCGGTGCTCGGCCTTGCGGGTGAGGGTGTAGCGGGCCAGCACCGATGCCGAGGTGTTGCGGACAGTGCTTTTGCCCGAGTAGCTGTAGTAAGTGCCCCGGGCGCTGTTCAGGTTGTAGAAATAGCCCTCGCCGTTATAGCCATAGGCCGAGCCACTATAGGCCAGCCCTACTTGCACTGCCAGGCGCGGGCGCAGCTGGTAGCCCGCCGTGAGCTGCAGCGGCACAGGAAAGCCGCTGACGCCGGAGTGGCGGCTTTCGAGCGGCAGATAGTCGCTGCTGTAGGCGGCCAAGCCCACGTAGAAGCGCGGGGCAGGTGCAGCATCGGGGGCGGCTTGGGCGCGGCCGAGCAATGGCAGGGCCAGCAGCAGGCCACTCAGGGCGGGGCGGAGGTGTTGCATGTGTAGAAAAAGGTGTTGGTGTACTGGGTAGATTCCGTCGGGGCGGCCAGCGTTGCAAGGCACTGCGCAAACCACACCCAAAAACACCTGCTTTTCGCAAAGCAGCTCACCGGTGAGCCCATAGAAAAAGCCGCCCTGCCGGAGCGGGGCGGCTTTTCTATGGATAGTTTCCTCAACGTGACCCGAAGCGGTAGCGCACGCCCAGGCCGTGGGCGGTGGTAAGGCTGCGGGTGATGTAATCCCGCGTGTCCGACGTCAGCGCGCGGTTCACGGTGAAGTCGTAGGTCAGTTCGAAGTGCGGGTTGAGGCTATAGCGCAGGCCGGCGCCCAGGGTAGCCGTCAGTATGTTTTTTGAGTAATGCGACTCGACGGGCTGGGCATCCTGGCCGAATGGACGGGTAGAGATGGTGCCGCGTGAGTTGCCGCCGGAGTGCTCCAGGCCCGCGCCTCCGAGAGCATCGACCCGCAGGCGGGCCGTGGGGCTGGTGACGGTGTAGCGGGCCAGGGCGGCGGCCGAAATGCTACGCGCCGTGAAAGTGAAGCTGCCCTCGGTGTAGCCAGTGGGCGAGGCCGGGTTGTTGGAGTTGACCGTGAACAGGTCGCGCGAGGTGCCGCTGTAGGCGGCGCTGGCCTGCACGGCCAGGCGGGGCGTGAACTGGTAGCCGGCCGTCAGCTGCACGGGCAGCCGAAATTGGCTGCTCACGTACTCCGGGGGGTATTTGCCTATCTTTTGATAATAGCTGCTGTACACGCCCAAGCCCACAAAAAAGCGGGGCGAAGCCGCCGGCTCCGGCGCGGTTTAGGCGCGGCCCGGCAGGGCAGAAAACAATAGCAGGCCGCTGAGGGCGAGTAAGGAAGTTCGCATACAAGGAAGGGATTGGACTGGTGGAAATGCAATAGTAAGGTCAGCATGATTTTCCAAACAGCCAAAACGTTGCATACCCCCAGCACGCGCTTGGCCATCTTGATACAGAACGGGCCGTCGGCTAATCTGCCGCTTCGTCGGCCTCATTCGACGCTTCGGCAACGGCAAGTGGAAATCGGGCTCCGTCTGCGGCCACCTTTGAATCATCAGCCCCGGCAACGCCGCCGCGCCCCAACCCCCAGCCCGTTCTCATGAAAACCGCCCTGTTCACCCTCGCCCTCGCCGCCGCTTCGCTGGCCGCCCGCGCCCAAACCCAGCTTGCCGCCCCGGCCGCTTCTGCGGAAGCCCCCGCCGACGCCTACACAGCCCAGATGACGGCCACCATTGCCGAGCTGATGAGCACCGGCGACCCCGCCGCCCTCCGGGCCGTGGCCGCCAAGCTGGAGCGCGCCGCCAGCGCCCGGCCCGCCGACTGGCTGCCCCGCTACTACCAGGCCTATGCGCTGCTCATCAACGTTTTCCAAAGCAAAGAGGAAGCCGACGCCAAAGACAAAACCCTCGACCAGGCCGAGGCCGCCCTGGCCCAAGCCCGCAAGCTGCACGGCGACGAATCGGAACTGCTCGTGCTGCAGGCCTACATCTATCAAGCCCGCCTGGGCGTGGCGCCCACGCTGCGTGCCATGAAATACTCTCCTCTGGTGAATGAAGCCGTAGCCCAAGCCAAAAGGCTCAACCCCGCCAACCCCCGCGCCTACCTGGTGGGGGCCAACAACGTGAACTTCATGCCCAAGATGTTCGGCGGCGGGCCCGAGGCCGCCAAGCCGCTCTACGAAGAAGCCCAGGCCAAATACACCGCCTTCCAGCCCAGCAGCCCGCTGATGCCCAACTGGGGCCAGCGCCAACTGCAGGCCCGCCTGCAGCAGTACGCCGCCGCGGCCACAAATTAGATAAAGAACGTCGTGCCGAGCGCAGCCGAAGCA
Source organism: Hymenobacter properus (assembly GCF_015694735.1). Taxonomy (GTDB): domain Bacteria; phylum Bacteroidota; class Bacteroidia; order Cytophagales; family Hymenobacteraceae; genus Hymenobacter; species Hymenobacter properus. The sequence goes on from NZ_JADQDP010000007.1 coordinate 100,195, forward strand.
GCTCGCGTGCCGAAGTAAACCAATCGCATGAGTTGCGTTGCGCACACGGGATGCCTCGGCTGCGCTCGGCATGACGTCTGGTTCTATTTCTTCCGGACCTTTCTCTCTTTCTTTGATGCCCACTTCCTTGCCTGCCGCCGTGGCCGCTTCCGATTCTTCTGTGCCTGCCTTGCCTGATGTGTTCCGGGCAGCGCCCACTTCGTGGCGGGCGTTGCGCCGGGCCGCGGGCGTCATCCTGCTGCTGGCCCTGGGCATCAGCGTGCTCATGAACCCCAACGCGCTGCACAGCTGGGCTTCTTTCGCCATCACCTACGCCTACACCGTGTGCTACAGCGTGGGCTTGTGGCTCACCAACGGGTACGTAGTGGAATGGCTCAACCGGCACTACCCCTGGTCGTCGCAGCCGCTCAAGCGGTTGCTGCTCACGCTGGGTGTGTCGTTGGGCGGCTCGGTGCTGGTGATAGTGCTCATGAACGCTGTGCTGCTGCTCATTCAGGGGCAGCCGCTGGCCCGGTTGTGGTCGGGGCAGATGTACTGGCAGGTGCTCATGCCGCTCATCATCACGGTCATCATCTCGCTGTTCAACCACAGTAGGTCGTTTTTCTTTCAGTGGCGCGACGCCGCCGTGCGCGCCGAGCGCCTCGAAAAGGAAACCGCCGTGGCCCGCCTCGACTCGCTGCGCCGGCAGGTGGACCCGCACTTCCTGTTCAACTCCCTGAACGCCCTCACCAGCCTGGTGGAAGAAAACGACCCGCCGCGGGCCGTGCGCTTCATCCGCCAGCTCTCGCAGGTGTACCGCTACGTGCTCGACAGCGAAAGCCAGGAGCTGGTGCCCCTGGCCCAGGAGGTGCGCTTCGCCGAAAGCTACCTCTACCTGCAGCAAACCCGCCTCGGCGACGCCCTGGCCGTGGAAATGGACTTGCCGCCCGCCGCCCTGGCCCCGTACTACGTGCCACCGCTGGCCCTGCAAATGCTGCTCGAAAACGTCATCAAGCACAACGCCGCCTTTCAGGCCCAGCCGCTGCGGGTGACCGTCACGCTCGACGCGGAGAAGCAGACCCTGACCGTGCGCAACACCCGGCGCCCGCGCCGCCTCGCGCCGGGCGAGTCGTCGGGCCTGGGCCTGAAAAACCTGGCTGCCCGCTACGCTTTCCTGACGGATAAGCAGCTGGTGATAGGGGAGGAGGCCGGCGAGTTCGTGGTGACGCTGCCATTGCTGGTGCTGTAGGTGCATGTTCCCATTTAGAAACGTCATGCTGAGCGCAGCCGAAGCATCTCTACTGCAGTAGTAAATAATTACTTGCGCGGTAGAGATGCTTCGGCTGCGCTCAGCATGACGTTCTTTGATGTTCAAATGATTTTACCCATGCCTCTCCGCGCCCTCATTGTCGAAGACGAACCCCTTGCCGCCCGCCGCCTGGCCGATATGCTGGCCCGCCAGCCCGACCCTGTGCAGGTAGCGGGCACGGCCGAGGCGGTAAGCCAGGCCGTGCAGCTGTTGCAGGCCGGCCCGGCACCTGATGTGCTGTTTCTCGACATCCACCTGGCCGATGGGCTGAGCTTCGAGATTTTCGAGCAAACGCCGGTGCGCTGCCCGGTCATCTTCACCACTGCCTACGACCAGTACGCCCTGCAGGCCTTCAAGGTCAACAGCGTGGACTATCTGCTCAAACCCATTGATGAAGAAGAGCTTCAGACGGCCCTGCGCAAGCTGCGCGAGCGGCTGCCCGCCGCCCCGGCGCCCGCCTTCGACCCCGCGCTGCTGGCCCAGCTGGTGCAGCAGATGCAGCAGGGCGCGCCGCCCGCCGCCAGCTACAAAACCCAGTTTGTGGTGCGCGTGGGCGAGCACCTGAAAGTGGTGCCCCTCGACCAGATTGCCTACTTCTTTAGCCTCGAAAAAGCCACTTTCCTGCAAACCACCGAGGGCCGCAAGTTCGTGGTTGACTACACCATGGACCAGCTGGAGGGCCTGCTCGACCCGCGCCGCTTCTTCCGCCTCAATCGGGCCTACCTGGCCCAGCAGTCGGCCATTCAGGACATCATCCACTACACCAACTCCCGCCTGCAAACCGTGCTCAAGCCCACCGCCCCCGACGCCCAGGTGCTGGTGAGCCGCGAGAAAGTGAACGTGTTCAAAAGCTGGCTGGATAGGTAGCGTGAAAGAGTAAAATGAAAAGGACGTCATGCCGAGCGCAGCCGAGGCATCTCGCTCGGGGCAGTACTTCAATCGTCCAACGATTTTGATTACTACCACACGCGAGATGCCTCGGCTGCGCTCGGCATGACGGGGCTTGTTACTTGCGTTTACACTTCCTCGAAGCTGACTACTGCGCCCGGCGGCGCTCGTCTTCGGCGCCGGTGCGGCGGGAGCTGTTGGTGGTCACCTTATCATTGCCGAAGCGCCAGTTGAACGACAGCGTCACTACGCGGGTGTCGCGGCGCAGGAACAGGTACTGGCGGTAGTTGGTGTATTCCGAAACGGCCCGCAGTGGAGTGGTATAGAAGATGTCGGTGGCCGCGAGGCGGAAGGTGCCTTTTCGGTCCCACACGTCCTTTTTGATGCCGATGCCCACCTGGCCTAGCGGCTGAAACTCGAAGAAGCCCACGCGCTGCGCCGAGGTGTAGCGTCCGCTCACTTCGCCCCCCCAACCCTTGGCCAGCGTGAAGGTGAGGTTGGTACTCAGGTTAAGGGTGGGCTTGCCGGCGCGCAGCGAGGTGCCGGCCAGGTTGCCCTGGTAGTGGATGTAGTAGAGAATGGCGTTGTTGTACACACTCAGCCACTTGCCGGCCGTGAGCGGCGCTGTGAGCGTCAGGGCCACGTAGTGCTGGCGGTCGAGGTTGACGTTGGTCGACACCGTGGTGCTGTCGGTTTCGGGGTAGGCCACGTCCGTGATGGGGTCGCTGGTGCGGCTGTAGCTCAGGCCGAGGGTGTATTTCTGCCGGTAGGTGTAGTTGACTTCGGTGTTGAGGCTGGTTTCGGGGCGCAGGTCCTCGTTGCCTTTGCCCGAGGTGGCCGGGTCGATGATGTAGCGGAAGGGGTTGAGCTGCCCGTAGCCGGGCCGGTTGATGCGCCGGCTCAACGAAAGCGTGGTTTCGTGGCGCTCGTTGAGGGAGTACTTCAGCGCTGCGCTCGGAAACAGCTGGTAGTAGTCGCGCTGGAAGCCTTGGTTGGTGGTCAGCTGCTGGCCTTTGGCATGGGTTTGCTCGCCGCGCAGGCCGGCCTGCACATTGAGCTTGCCCACGGTGTGGTTGAGGTTGACATAGGCGGCCGAGATAAATTCGTCGTATTTGAAACGGTTGCTCAGGTTGCGGTCGAGGGTGGTAACGCCCTGGCGGGTGTTCTCGAAGCGAATGTCGTTGTCGGCCGTCACCTGGCTGGCCTTGGCGCCGGCTTCAAAGCGGGTTTGGGCGCTGAGCGACTGAACGTAGTCGGCCTTCACCGCCTGAATGGTCAGCTCGCTGGTTTGGTCGCTTGCCAGGGTATTAAAGGGCACGTTCGGCTCAAAAAATGTGGTCTGGCTCTGCGTGCGGTGGGTGGAGTAGCGGGCGTAGTCCACGTCGGCCGTGAGTTCGGGCTTGCCCGTGCCCTCGCCAAAGGTGTGCCTGAAGTTGACATTGCCCGACACGTTGGGGTTGTTGCCCATGCTGGTGCTCAGGGCCGTGTAGGATTCCTGCACGTTGCCATTGGCATCGTAAAAAACGCTGGTGTTCAGGCCCGTACCGTGGGGCTTGGGATTGGGGATGGAGAAACCCGTGACCACGCCGCCCAGCACCGTGTGCTTGGACAGGTTCACGTCGGCTCCGGCCCGCCAGATGAGGAAATGGTCCGTCGAGACCATGCGGTTGCGCTGGTCGCTGGTGCCTTTGAGCACTTGCTGGCCGTCGCGCGTTTCGTAGAAGTAGCGGTAAGTGTCGCGCACGTTGAAGTTCTCGCGGTCGGTGTAAGTAACCGACGAAAACAGGTTCACCTTCTCACGCCGGTGGTTCAGGTTGAAGCCGCTGGTGAACTTGTTGTACTCGCCCCGGCCGAAGCTGGCGTTCAGGCTGCCGTTGGTGCCGAGGCGCTGGTCTTTCTTGAGGTTGATGGCGATGATGCCGGCCCCGCCCTGGGCGTCGTACTTGGCCGGTGGGTTGGTAATCAGCTCAATGCTTTTGAGCTGGTCGGCGGGCAGGGCCCTCAGGTAGTCGGCCAGCTCAGTGCCGGTCATGGGCTGGCGCTTGCCGTCTATGAGCACCAGCAGGCCCGTGCGGCCTTTCAGGGCGAGGTTGTCGCTGCCGTCCACGGTCACGCCCGGCGAGCGGGCCAGCACTTCCAGCGACGAGTTGCCGGCGGCCAGCGTCGAGCCTTCCACGTTCACCACGGTGCGGTCGGCCAGGCGTTCAAACAGCGGTTTCTGCCCCATCACTGTCACCTCTTTCAGCGCTGTAGCTGCACTGGTTTGCAGAGCGATGGCCGGCAGCGCCACGCCAGCCGCGGACAGCTCAAACGGCGCGCTCCAATACCGCACAAACCCCACTTGCGACGCCGACACGCGATAGAGCCCGCCGGCCTTGTGCTCCAATTTGAAGGAGCCCTGTGCGTCGCTAAACTCGGTTTTCACCACCGCAGAATCGGCGGCGCGGTGCAGGGTTATGGTGGCAAACTCGACGCCAGCGCCCGCGCCGCTGCGCACGCTGCCCGTCACGGCTGCAACCTGCGCCTGGGCCGAGAAGGCGGCCAGCCAGAAACTCAGCAGCAAGAGGGCTGCGCGAAACAAGGGGCGCTGGTTTTGAGAAAAACGCGCTTTCAGCAGAAAGAAAAGGTGTGGCATAAGGGCTTAGCGATGAGTGAGCTAATGCGAAAAGCAGCCGCTGCAAGGCAGCTGCGGTAGTGGCATGCGGGTGCCCGGTCCGGCCAAAGGCGCGTAGCGGAAAAGCAGCAAAACCGGAATATTGGCGGGGCGGCAGGGTGCCGGAAAGCGAACTGGCGGCCAACCAGGTCGGAGCGGGCCGCCCGTCGCGACCCGCTCAACTTCGTTGCAGAAAAAAGATGAAGAGTGTGTTCGCGTGTGGATACTGCGCGACTTTTCGAACGTTACAGAACTCTTCGAAATTTTTTTCGAGGCTAGCCTTCCAGCCAGGCCTTGAGGGCAGGGGCCTTCTCACGGCTCACCAGCACCTCTTCGGGGGCGGCGGGGTGCAGCTCCACCAACAGCTTGCCATTGAAATGTGGGTGCAGGCGCCGCACGGCCGGGAGCTGAGCAATTACCTGGCGGTTGAGGCGGAAAAACTGCGTGGGGTCGAGCAGGCCTTCGAGCTGCTCCAGGGTGTAGTCGAGCACGAAGCGGCGGCCGTCGGCGGCCACTAGCGTCACGGTTTCGTGGCGGCTAAGAAACCAGGCCGCTTCGGCCACGGGCAGGGGCAGCAACTGCTCGCCCTGCCGCACCAGAAAGCGCGTTTTGTAGGGCCGGCGGGCATCGAGCAAACGCTCGATGGAGTGAAGAGTTAGGAGTGAAGAGTTAAGAGTTAATTCGGCAGCGTCCCCTGAATCAACTCTTAACTCTTCACTCCTAACTCTTAATTCACCCCATTGCCGCAGCTTGGCCAGGGCAGCCTGGAGTTCCGCCAGCTTCACGGGCTTGAGCAGATAGGCAATGCTGTTGGCCTGAAACGCCCGGATGGCGTAGGCGTCAAACGCGGTGGTGAAGATGACCGGACTGGGCACCACGGCTTGTTCCCATACTTCCAGACTTAGGCCGTCGGCCAGCTGAATGTCGCTGACAATGAGGTCGGGGGCAGGGTGAGCGGCCAGCCAGTCCAGGGCGCCGGCCACGGTGTCGCGCACGGCCAGCACCTGGGCCTCGGGGGCGGCTTGCCCCAGCAGGCGCTGCAGGCGTTCGGCGGCCGGGTACTCGTCTTCGAGGAGGAGAATGTTCATGGGTGAGGCGAGAGCAGCGGCAATTTCACCACGAATTTGCCCGCCGTCGGCCCGGCTTCCACGGGGCGGGCCGCGTGCAACAGCTCGTAGCGGCGGCGCACGTTGGCCAAGCCCGTGCCGGTACCGGGCGCGAGGCCGGCTGTGCGCGGGCGCAGGGTGTTCTCCACCAGCAAGAAGCCCGGCGCGTCGGCCGGGGCCCACAGGCGCAGGTGCAGCGGGTGCTGGCGCGAGGCCTCGTTGTGCTTCAGCGCATTCTCGACCAGCAGCTGCACGCTGAGTGGCGCCACGCGGCGGGCCAGGGCGGCAGCGGGCACCGCTACTTCCACCGCCAGGTTATCCCGAAACCGGGCCTTGTGCAGCGCCAGGTAGGTTTCGACGAAGGCCAGCTCCTCGGCCAGCGGCACCGTGGCCTGGCCCTGGGCCAGCAGCACGTAGCGGTACACGTCGGCCAGCTGCTCCACAAACTGCTGGGCGGGCTCGTTTTCCGGCTCGATGAGGGCCGCCAGGGTGTTGAGGTTGTTGAAGAGAAAGTGCGGGTCGAGCTGGCTTTGCAGGGCATCGAGCCGGGCCTGGGTTTGGGCGCGGGCCAGCTGCTCGGCGCGGCCCAGGTTGTCCTTCCACTGCTCAAAGAAATACATGGCCTCGTAGAGGGTGAGCACCGCCACGGTGGGCACCAGGCTGAAGCGGATTTGCTCCAGCAGCGCGCCCCAGGCCAGCGGGAAATAGCGGGGCAGCAGCCCGTGCATGGGCAAAAACAGCCCCACCGAGGCCCCGATGGTGGTCAGCAACGCCAGGCCGGCCAGCAGCCAAAGGCGGCGCGGCGTCTGCTCGGGGCGCGGGAGGCGGCGCAGCAGCTCTCGCCACAGCAGCCGGTTGCTCAGCCAATAGCCGGTGGTGAAATACATCGAAATAGCCCAGTGGCCGAGCAGCTGCGGCCAGTTGCGCTCGGCCGCCGGCAAGGTGAAGGCGGTGATGAACAGGCTCAGCAGCGGAATGCCCCAAAGCAGAAAGCGGCGGTCGTTGAGGGCGGGCATGGGGCGGCGGGGCAATAGTAGCGCAAAGGTCAGCGAAGCTAAAGTTCGCGCTACTGCCCGGCCCACAGCGGCCGCCCGGCCAGCGCCAGCGCAAACAGCCCGCCCACTGCCGCCGCATAGAGCGCGGCGCCCGTCCAGGTGAGGGGGGCGGCCCAGCGCGGCGCCCAGTGGCTGAGGGCCCAGCCCAGCAGGGGCAGCACCTGCAGCGCGTGCATGCCCAGGAAGTGCGCAATGCGCAGGTCGCCGGCCCGGGTGCTCCAGCCCAGGCCCGGCAGGCCGGGGCCGCCGTCGGGCGCGCCCACGGTGTGCTGCATGTTGTGAATCATCATGCCGCCCAGCACGCTGCCGATGAGGAAGAGCAGCAGCCCCAGGCGCACGCCCCACACGTAGCCCACCGGCCCGTGCAGCGGGTGCCGCCACACCAGAAACAGCGCCCACACCGTTAGCAGGGTGTTCACCAGAATGAAAAGGCCCATCAGGCCGAACAGCACGGCGTTCAGGGCCGAGGTATTGTTGTAGTGCGAGGTGGTGCCGCGTGCGGCCTGCGTGAAAATCACGGCTTGCTCCACCACCATGCTCACGGCCACGCCCCAGCTGATGAGCTGCACGGCCCGCCGCGCCCCCTGCGGCAGGTCGGCCAGCAGCCAGCCCAGCGTCCAAGCAAAGGCCGTGATGGACAGCGCGAACTTCAGCGGCTTCACCCACACCGGCGCGCCCGTCACCAGGCGGTGGTCGAGCAGGAGCAGGGCCAGCGCCAACGCGGCCAGCGCCACGTTCAGCCAGCCCGTCCACGACAGCACAGGGTTGGCGCGGTGCAGGGTGCGCAGGGCGGTGGCGATGGAGGAAAGGAAAGATTCGGCGGGAACGGCCGGTGCGGAAAGCGACGGGTGAAGCATGGGTTTCAGGTTTGGAAGAGAAGAGACAGGAGAGAGAATTCTACAGCCTGCGCCATCGGCGCCTCCGCTCTCAGCGCTGGCGGGCGGCCCGGTCTTTCATCCACCGAATGGCCGTGTCCAGTGGTTCGGGCAAGGAGCCCGTGTCGTGCCCCAAGGCCGGAAACAAGCGGTAGGAGTAGGGCTTGCCCTGGGCCTTGAGTGCATCGAGGTGTTCCATCGACAGGCTTACCGGGGCCTGAATGTCCTGGCCGCCAAACAGCCAAAGCCCCGGGATGGCGAGCGTGGCGAGAATGCCGCCCGCATCGGTATCGGCAAATTGATACCGGTCGGGGTCGTGCAGCAGGTGCTCGCGGGCCTCGGCTTCGGTGTGCGTATCCCAAAAATGGCGGTTGCCCTGCGTGAAAAACTGAAACCGCAACTGCTCGCGCGCCGTCACCACGGGCCCGCTAAACAACACCATAAAGCCCACCGCGCTGTTCCGGCGGGCCGCCAGGGGAATCACCCAGCCGGCCTGGCTAAACCCCAGCAATCCAATCGGGCCGTGCCAGGCCGGCAGCTGCGCCCGCAGGGCATCGGTGGCCGCGCTGGCATCGCGCGCCAGCAAGTCAAGGTTGGCCGCGTCGACGTTGTTGGTGCCGACTTCCGGCCCGGCATACACGCCCCCCGATTCGCCCACGCCGCGCTTGTCGTACGTCAGCACGGCAATGCCGCGCTCCGCCAGCCGCGTCGCCATGTCTATCATTCGTTTTTCCTGCCCGGAGCCGTGCACCAGCACCACCGCCGCCACCGGCCGCCTGGGCGCTAATACGGTGCCCGCCAGCGTAACTCCCGCACACTCGAACGTGATGTTCTTCGTGGTACAGTCCGGAGCTTTCGCCACAACCTGGGCCGACGCAGTCAGGAGCAAGAACACCAAAAGCAGCAGGTATGCAAGGCTACACAACCAGGTAGCGCCGCTCCCGCCAACGGGCTCTTGTCGGTGCCCGGAGGTGGAATAGCCGCCAGCATTGATTGAATAAGGATGCATGTGAGGCGGTCTGGAGTGTAATTGCTTTGAAAAACACCTAGATGGTGGCCATTACCGGCCGCGGGTACCATCGCCGCACCGCCGAGTACAGCAGGAACCCCAGCGGCCCGAGCAGGAAGGTGGCCACCAGGCAAGGCAGCAGCAATAGGTGCGGCACGCCGCGCCGCTGGGCATCGCGGCTTTCCCAGATGCCCACCGCCAGGTCGAAGCACAGGTAGTGCACCCAGCCGGCCGTCAGGGCCCACGGCTCTTTAAACAGTGCCGCCACCTGCGCCAGCGAGCTAAAGCCTGCGCCCGGCGCCGGGTGGGCCAGCGTCTGGTAGCCGATGACGGCCACGTAGGTAGCGGCCAGCAGCAGGGGCAGGGCTCCGCTCAGCACCACGGCGCGGGTGCCGCGCCAGCGTGGGGCCAGCACCAGCAGCAGCCAGCCCAGCGCGGCCACGTTGCTGGCAATTTTGAACAGGAGGTCGGGCGTGAGCATGGCGGGTAAAGTGAGATGACTGGTTCAAACTTACGGGCCGGTCTGCCCGGCCGCCAGGGCTACGGGGGCGAAGCGGCGAAACGGCGGGGCGAAGCGGGGAGCCGCGGCGGTGAAGCGAGGCAACCAATAGCCCGTCGGCCGAATCTACCTTTGACCAACCGACCTTTTGCTGCAATCTTCTGCTATGCTCCTTTCCCTACCCGCGCTGCTGCTGAGTGCCGCCCTGCGTGTGCCCGCTCCCATCCCACCCACCACAGCCACCCTTAGCGGCCACCTCGACCACGCCCCGGCCGGCGACACCGTGCGCCTTGCCTACGGCTCACACCAGGGAGGCCAACGATTGCGCGCCGTGCTCAGCCCCACCGGCGACTTCCGGGTGACGGTGCCCGACCTGAAGACGGGCACGCCGGTCGATTTTTATTACGCCCGCCAGCACGCCAGCCTCTACCTCCGCCCCGGCGACGACGTGCGGATGACCCTCGACTTCCCCAAGTTTGACGAAAGCCTGCAATTCAGCGGGGACGGCGCCGACGCCAACAATTACCTGGCCCGGTCGCTGTGGCGGTTTGAGTTTGGCCCGGGCAGCGCCGCCGCGCGCCCCCAGCCCACCACCACGGCCGCCCAAATGCGGCAGCAGGCCAACGATTTCCGCCAGGCGCGGCGCGATTTCCTGGCCAGCTATGCCAAAGCCCACCCGCTGCCGGCTGATTTTCAGCGCAGCGAACGGCTTGATATTGACCTGGGCTGGGCCATTTCCCTGCTCGAATATCCCGGCACCTACCGCTACCTCGCCAAGCAGGAACCGGTGCTGCCGACCACTTATTTCGACTTTCTGCAACAGCTGCCGCTCAAACAGTTCGACCAATACCTCGGCGAGCGGGGCGGCAAGGGCAACACGGCCGTCATGCGCTTTCTCACGTCCTACGCCAACCGGTTGAATCCCAGTGGTGTGCTAAGTGCCGACCCCGCCGAGGCGCCCCGCCACTACGCCCTGGCCCGGGCCGACTTTGGCGCCAACCCGGCCAGCATCGACCGGGCCATGTCGCAATTCTATCTTTGGAAGCTCGATTCCAACCTCGACGGCGTGGTGGCTGCTTACCCTACGTTCCGCGCCCACAACCGCGATTCAACAGCGGCCCGCACCTTGCGCACGCTCCTCGGTCGGCAACTGGCGGTGAGAGAGGCCCAGCCTGCCCCAGCCTTCACGCTGCTTGATAATACCGGCCGAAAAGTGTCGCTGCAAGACCTGCGCGGCAAACTGGTGTACCTCGATTTTTGGGGCACCTGGTGCGCTCCCTGCATGAAGGAAATGCCCGCCAGTATCGAATTAAAAAAGAAATTCGAAGGCCGCGACGTGGCTTTCGTGTTCATTTCGGTGGGCGACAAGGAAGAAAAATGGCAGAAAGTGCTGGCTGCTGAGCACCTCACCAGCCCCAACAGCGTGCACCTGCGCAGCCCCGCGGGCGACGATGTGGCCAGCCGCTACCAGGTGAGCGGCTACCCTACCTACTGGCTCATTGGGCGCGACGGCCGCATCATCACCCGCACGGCCCCGCGCCCCAGCGACGGCGACGCCACCGTGGCCGCCCTCAACGCGGCGCTGGCGAAGTAGGGGTTAAAGTATTGCACCTGCTCATCCGTCTGCCGGGGCAAGGCCTTGGCGCCAGCGTGGCTACAACCTCGCCGGGGCCGGGCCGTACTTCGGTTCGCTATGGGTTTGATGTTGCGTTTTGGGTTGTGGATGGGCTTGTGGCTGGTGCCGGCGCTAGGCCGGGCCCAGGTGGGCCTGGCGGTGCCGGCCGATACCGTGGGGCGCCGGCCCAATATTCCGCGCCTGGCCCGCAACCGTTTTGTGGTGCAGTACGACTCGCGCTACTCCGTCATCAACCACCACCTCACCACCATCAACGGCCTCAAGCTGGGCATTGAATTCAAAAGCCGCTTCCGGACCGGCGCGGCCATCTACTTTCTGAGCACCGGCGTGCCCACCCGCCAGTCCCGCCCCGACAATGCCGCCGAAGACGCCGACGCCGAGCTGCGCTTCCGCTACCTGGCCGCCTACGCCGGCTACGTGCTGCTCGAAACCACCCGCTGGGAGCTCAGCGCCAATCTGCAGCTGGGCATGGGCTCGGCCTACGTGCGCTACGAGAATGTGGAGGGCGACTTCGATAAAACACCACGCGACTTCATGGGCGTGGCCGAGCCGGCTGTGGCGGCCCAGTACCGGCTGTTTCGCTGGGGCGGCTTTGGCACGGGTGCGGGCTGGCGGCAGCCCTTCTTTGTGCCCAAATCGGTGCAAAAGGAGCTGAACGGCCCCGTGTTCTACCTGCGCGCCAACGTTTTTCTGGGCGAGCTCATCAAAGTGGTGAAAGACCGGGAGCCGCTCTTCACGCAAGCCAACATGCAGGCCGACTAACAGGTTAATCAAGGCACTTTTACCCAGGTCATGCAGAGCGCAGCGAAGCATCTCGCTTGGATTAAGTAATTAGTTGAAGCACGCGAGATGCTTCGCTGCGCTCTGCATGACAGTGCATTGCTACTACTTCCCCGTGCTGTAAGCAAACCCCACCGATAGCGTGGCATTGGCCGCGCTGCGGTTTTGCACCACCACGCTTTCGTAGGAGAACGTGTAGGCCACGTTCAGGGCCAGGTGCTGGTAGAGCTTGAGGGCCAATACGCTGGCGCTGTTGAGGCGGTAGTCGCCGCCGGGGTCGCGCAGGCTGGGCTGGTAGAACAGCAGCTCCGAAAAGCTGGCCACGCCCCGCGTCAGGCGCAGCTTGAGGCGCGTGGAGTTGCGCACCACGTAGCGCTGCAGCTCCGGCTCGGTGTTGTAGTCGGTGCGCTCATTGAGCAGAAAGGTGCTTAGGGCCACTTCGTTGGTTAGCGTGTCGGCGTAGAGCTGGTAGCCCACGCCGCCGCCCGCCACCACGCGCTGCGCGATGGCGCGCAGGTTGCTGGTTTCGAACTCGCCCAGGGCGTAAAATTTCCACTTGCCCAGGCGGTAGTCGGGCGTGCTGAGCAGCAGCAGCTCCCGCTCGCGCAGGGCGCCGTCCTGGCGGCCGTAGCTGTAGCTCAGCGCCGCCGGAAACTGCCAGTGCCCGCGCGAAAACCCGCCCGTGTGGCTGGTGCTGAAGTACACCCGCTCCACCGTGCCCGTGGTGTAGAGGCCGGTGAGGGCGGCCGTGTAGCGCACGCCGCGGCTGTTCACGTTGTAGGTTTCAAACTCGGCCGAAGGCAGCCCGGCGGGCGGCGGCGTGAGCCCGCCCACGCTACTCACCGCCGCCGTGTCGGCCGGCGCGGTGCTGGCTGAGTCGGCCGGGGTTTGGGCCCAGGCACTGACCCCGAAGATGCTCAGCAGCAGGGTCAGGACGGCTGGGCGCAGGGCGGAAAATTTAAAAAGGCAGAAGCGAAAGTGGTTCACTATGAAGCGGTAACGTGAGCGGACCTCGGGCCCGAAACAACAAGGCCGGTTGTTCTGTCTGAACAACCGGCCGGGACATATTCAATAATATCAAGAATGTCATGCTGAGCGCAGTCGAAGCATCTCTACCGCGCAACTAATCCAATCGGAGCAACGAAGCGGTAGAGATGCTTCGACTGCGCTCAGCATGACGGGCTAATCAGTCCCCAGCGCCCTAGTTATAATCCGGCAGCAGCGAGTACTTTTTGCCAAAGTCCAGCATCTGCTGCGCGAAGTTGGTGGGGTACTCAACCTTCACGTCCGTGATTTTGCTGCCGCTCATCACCGGCACAAGCTTGGGCTGAATAAAGCCCTGGTAGGGCGCGATGTTGAGCTTCTGGTAGCGGGCCAGCACTTCCTTGTGCAGCTCGGGGTCTACCTGCACGCCGTAGGTTTCGATGAGGTTTTTGCCGGCCGCGTAGTCGCCTTCGCTCGTGATGCGCTGCAGCTCGCGCAGCAGCTGGCCGAAGAGGCCGCGCAGCTTGGTGTAGTCGTTGATGTGCACATAGGTTTTGCCGTCGCGCTTCACCATTTCCACTACGTTGTCGGCCTTGCCTTTTTCCAGCACCCACTTCGAAATCATCTGGCGGTTGCGCATGTGGGCTTCTTCCACGGTTTCGCCCAGCTGCAGGCGGGTGAGCTGGGTAATAAGGCCGCCGCGCAGGTAGCTGTCGTACTCGGCCTTGGCCACATCGGGCGAGGGGGCCACGCCCAGCTCCTGCAGCTTCACGTCGGGCAGATAATACAGGGCCACGAGGTCGGCGCGGCCTTCTTCCAGGGCCGAGGCATAGCTTTTCAGCGTTTCCTTGGTGGTGCCCACACCGGGGTTTATCTGCCCCGAGGCGTGGCCGATAACCTCGTGCATGTCGGTGTGCAGCTTGCCGGCCAGCGCGCCGTACTGGCGCACGCGGGCCACTTCGGCGGGGTCGAATGCAAACTCGGTGAGGGCACCCGAGCTGGCGCTGGCCTGGTCGTAGGCTTCCACGATGTTGCCCAGGTTCACCGATTTCGAGCCGTATTCCTTGCGAATCCAGGTCGCGTTGGGCAGGTTGATGCCGATGGGCGTGCTCGGGGCCGCGTCGCCGGATTCCATCACCACCGTGATGACCTTGGCCGTAATGCCCACCACGTTCTTCTTCTTGTGCTGGTCCATGATGGGCGAATGGTCCTCGAACCACTGCGCCTGGTCGCCGATGGCCTTGATGCGCTTGGTGGCCTCTTCGTCGCGGAAGCTCACCACCGACTCGTAGGTGGCGCGGTAGCCCAGCGGGTCGCCGTACACCTCAATGAAGCCGTTCACCACGTCGATGGCCGACTTCGTGTCCTTCACCCAGGCAATGTTGTAGTCGTCCCAGGTTTTGAGGCTGCCGGTCTGGTAGAAGCTGATGAGCTTGGTCAGGGCCTCCTTTTGGGTGGGGTTTTCGGCCACGTCGGCGGCCTTCTGCAGCCAGTACACAATGCGCTTGATGGCCGGCGCGTACATGCCCTGTGCGCTCCAGGTGCGCTCCTCCAGCTGCCCGCTCTTATTCTTGATGAGCTTGGAGTTCAGGCCGTAGGATATGGGGCGTTGGTCTTTTTTATCAATTTTCTGGGCGTAGAACGCCTCAGCCTCGGCCTGCGTCACGCCTTCATAAAAGTTAGTAGCTGAAGTAGCCAGCAAGTCCTGTCCCGCTACCTGGTTCACCTTTTTCGGGGCCACGTTGGGGTCGAAAACGATGGGCGTGATAAAGGCCACGAACTTGTCCACGGTTTCGCCTTTTTCCAACGGCAGGGTCTTGGCGTCCACGCCCTTCACCAGCTTGGTGAAGTAGGCGGCCGAGCACTCGGGCACAAACTTGCGCGTGGAGTAGTGGTGGTGAATGCCGTTGGAAAACCACACCCGCTTGGCGTATACGTTCAGCTTTTCGGCCTCGGCAGCCTGGGCGCCCTTCAGGTTCTGCTGGTTGGCAGCCCAAATGGCTTCCAGGGTGCGGCGCACGCGCAGGTTGTGCTTGTAGTTCTGGTCGTACACGATGTCGCGCCCGCTCAGCGCGGCCTCCGACAGGTAATAGAGCATTTCCTTCTGCTTGGCGCTTAGCTGCGCGAAGCCCGGCACCTGGTAGCGCAGCATGCGCAAATCGGCAAACTGCTCGGTGGCTACTTGAAATTTGGCGGGGGTGGGAGTTTGGGCGTGCGCGGCCGGCCCGGCCAGCAGTGCCGCCAGCGCCAACGAATAAACGGTTCGCTTCATAAAGAACAGTGGGAGTGAAGCCGTAAAGCTACAAAAGGCACCCCAGCCCCGGCCCGCTACTCCAACCCGCGCAACGTGGCCGCCCGGTTCAGCTTGCCCGTGGCCGTGAGTTGGAACTCGGCCACGTAGCGCAGTTGCTTGGGCACCTCGTAGCGGCCCAGCCGCTCGGCCAGCAGGGTTTGCAGCTGCTTTTCCTGCTCGCGCGAAAGCGCTTTGCCTTCAATAAAGGCCGTCACGGCCTGGCCCAGGCGCTCGTCGGAGCGCCCGGCCACGAAGCAGCGGCGCGACTGCCCCATTTCAGCCAGGGCCACGTCCAGCACCAGCTCCACCTTCTCGGCCGGCACTTTCACGCCACCGGTATTTATCACAAAATCGGCCCGGCCCAGCCACTCAAACGTGTGGGCATCGAGCAAATTCACCTGGTCGTTGGTCACGATGAGCTGGTCGTCGGTCACGTCGCCGCGCAAGGTCAGGCAGCCCCGCTCGTCCTGCCCCGCCGCAATGCCCTTAAACACCCGGAAGCGTGCGCTGGCCTCGGGCCCATTAAGGCGGCGAAGGGCCACGTGCGAGCAGGTTTCGGTCATGCCGTAGGTGAGGTACACGGGCACACTCAGCGGCTGCAGCTCCTGCGTGAGCGAGGCGTCGGCGGGCGCGCCACCCACCAAAATTGCCTTCATGCGGTTGAGGCGCGGCGCCAGCCCGGCGGTCAGCACCGTCTTGAGCTGCAGGGGCACGAAGGCCGCGAAATCAAATTCCGCCTCGGGCGCCACGTAGTCGAACGGGTTAGCGTGCGGCTCCACGATGGTCAGGTGCATGTTACGCTCCAGCCCGCGCACCAGCATCATCAGCCCGCCGATGTACTCGCAGTTGAGGCACACCAGCGCGCGGTCGCCGGGGCCGAGGTCGAAGTAGTCGGCGGTGCGGTGAGCCGAGGCTTCGAGCTGCCGCCGCCGCAGCGTGATGGGCGTGGGCGTGCCCGTGCTGCCCGAGGTGGTGAGCCCAAATTCCTGCGTGCCCGTCAGCCATTGCCGCACAAAGTCCAGCACCTTGGCTTCGTAGCCGTTCACGGGCGCGTCGAGCTGCGCCGGGTATTGTTGGATGGCCGCGTAAGTGAATTCGCGGCCGTTGAGCAGGAGGGAGGTGGGCAGGGCAGTGGTCATGAGGCAAAGCTACGCGCCGCGCCACTCCAGCGTTCGGCTGGAAGTTGAAAGCAGGCGGGAAGGCCTTTTTTCGGCCAGCAAGACTGCCGCTACCCCACCAATCTAAATAGTTCTTGACTTTTAAGTGAGGAATCACTAAATTGGGTTTCTCACCAAAGCCTTTCGCCATGAACACTCAGCCGCAAGCTCGGCCTTCCGCCACATTGGCTTCTGGCAGCCAGTCCGCCGCGGGCACACCCGAAGAGCAACAAGCCCGCGCCCAAGCTAAACTGGCAAAAAAAGAGCGCAAGCACGCGCGTCTGCGCTTCTTTTTCGGTTGGTGCGAAGGCTGCCAGGCCTTCGGGTCGGCTTTCTAGCGACGGGCTGGATTTTTGGTTCCGTTTATTCAGTGGAGTAGAGACGCGTATTTGCGTCTCGTCGGCCGTGCCGTTTGGGCTTCGTGCGGATTTGTCCCACCATCGTTGTTCAACAACAAGACGCAAATACGCGTCTCTACCTCGTTTCAGCCAGCACCAAAATTCAGTAAGCAAAATGGCCCGGCCCGCACCATGCGAGCCGGGCCGTTGGCCTTTCCGGGAATGCTACTGCCTTACTGCACCAGCAAACGCAGGTATTGCACCCCGGTGCCAAGCTGCACCGTGACCACGTAGACGCCCGGCTGCAGCCCGGCCGGCAGCGCGTAGCCGCGCGGTTGGTCGGCCTCGAGCTGGGTGCGGGTGCTGGCCCCCACGGGCTGGCCCTGGGCGTTGCGCAGCGTAATTTCGGCCGGGCCGGTGTAGCCCGTGGCCGTGAGCCAGGCGCTGGCCCCCGCATCCACCGGGTTGGTGATGGTGAGCTGGGGGCGCTCCGTCTGGCTCAGGGAAGTATTGGCCGCCACGCCGCCGGTAGAGGCCATCAGCCAGCTGGTCGACTGCGTGGAAACGCGCAGCGTGTAGGCCGCGGTGCTGGTGTTGCCATTGTAGCCGTACACTTTCACGTAGTAAGTGGCGGCCGGGGCGCCGTTGTAAGTGATGGTTTCGGCCGTGGTGCTGGGCTGGGTGGAGGAGTAGAGCAGCGTGCCGCTGGCGTTGTACAACTCCATGTCGTAGTCGAGCGGCAGGTTGGTGAGCGTGACTTTGATGTTGTTATTGGTGCTGCTGCTCGTAAACTTGTACCAGTCCACGTCACCCGTAGGGCAGATGTAGGCCGTGTTGTTCACGTTCACGCCAATGGGCGCGCCGGCGCTAAGGGTTTCGTTGGCCTCGTAGCTGTCGGTGGGGCAGCCCGTGCCGCCGCCCACCGACGACCAGTTGGCCGCGAAGCCCGGGCGCGTGGTGGCGCAGTCGCTGCGCAGCTCCAAGTACATTTTGCCCGACGAGGCCGTGAGCGTGCCCGGGTTAGTGGTGCCCGAGTACTTGCCAATCAGCGGCGCCTGGTTGTTAGGCCCATTGAAGACCAGTAGGTGGTCGTAGCCGCTTTCCAGGTCGAAGCTGCTGAAGCTCAGGCTGACGCTGGTGGCACCAGTGGGCGCAATGAGTTGGCACTGGCGCACGTCGTCGGGGTAGTTGGCGCTGGGGCCACCCGCGTCGTACACCGTGCCCGAAGCCGCAGTGAGGCTCGTCACCGTGGGCGCGTTGTTGACGAGGGTGTAGAATTTCTCCCAGTTCCAGTTCACGCCGGGGTCGGTGTGCGTCTGGTTGGGGAAGTGCTGGTGGCCTTTGATTTTCACGCAGGCCCCCGTGCTGAATGTGCCCGTGGTGGCCGCCCCATAAAACGTGCGCAGCCCGCTGATGCCGTAGCCGCTGCCCGCAATGTCGCGCGCCAGCGCCGCCGAGCTGCTATACATGGCCGACGTGTACCACGAGGCATCGTCCACGTAGCCTTCGTGTTCGGTGCCGATGGTGTAGGGGTTTTCGGAGCCGATGTGCCAGGCCTTGTTGGCCTCGGTTACCATCTGGGTTATCTGCCCGTCGCTGGAGCGCACCACGTAGTGCGCCGACACCTGCGCCGAGCAGTTCTTAAACCACGAAATGCAGCCCGCATACGTGCCCTGCACCGTGTGAATGGCATAATGCGTGACAGCCGTGCCGTTGCGCGAGCTGTAGTTGCAGGTCGTCAGGTCGCTGATAGCCGGGCCGTAATCCGACGACGCCACCAGCGCATACGTCGAGCCCGCCGGATTAAAAGCCCGGCCCTGCGCCTGCACGTGGTCGGGCGCCACCTGGGCCATGCCCGAACTCAATACATCATAATTGGCCCCGAAAATGGCGCGCAAATCGAGGTGATAGTCCGGAAAATGGTAGCGCAGCTGGTTATCCGGTTGGTTCAAAAACGTGAGCACGCTGTAGAGGTGCGAGTCGAGGGCGAAGGTGCTTACTGCATCCTTGGCCAGCGGCAATTCGCTCAGCGCCAGCAATACCGAAAGGTGCTTCTCCGGCGCATCAGCCGGCAGCTTCCGTGCGGCGGCCAGCTGCGCATAGGCCGCCGCGTAAGCCAGAATATTGCTGGCCGGGTCGTTTTTAATGGCTTCTTCGCTCAGGCCTGAGAGCTTGGCCACCAGCCGCAGGTTTTCGCGGAAGTAGCCCTTGCCGTCGCCAAAAAGCCCCATTACACCCGAGGGCAGCGGCATGCCCATGCAACTGGTGGGGTCTTTGGGCGTGATGTGCCGGATGTGCGTTTGCGTGTAGGCCACCGCTTCCAGCACGCCGCGCGGCACCAGCGGGTAGCGCTTGTAGGCCTGAGCAAAATCGGCCGCGTAGGGCGTTTCCGCGCTGACAGCCTGCCTCGGCGCCATCTGGGCCCGAAGCGCGGGGGACAGGCACAGCAAGCCCCCCAGCAGGAGTAAAGTTTTTTTCATAAAAGCTCTGCCAAATGGATAGATTTAGGGAGAATTTGGCAGAAGCAAGGTAGGTGTTTTGAGTATTCGTTAATTATGATGCCATAATCTTGTTAAATTAATAAATTATATCTGGTTTCAGTGCAAATTCCTGCAAAATTTGGACAGGTCTGTTTTATGTCGGTTTTGCCTGGAAGTCACGCATAAAAAAAGCCCTGCCGCATGGGCAAGGCTTCTTTGCATTGGATAACACCCGATGCGCTACGGGAATTTCGGGTACTTCGAGAAGTCGGGCTGGCGCTTCTCCACGTAGGCGTTGCGGCCTTCTTTGGCCTCGTCGCTCAGGTAGTAGAGCAGCGTGGCGTTGCCGGCCAGCTCCTGAATGCCAGCTTGCCCATCAAGCTCCGCATTGAACGAAGATTTGAGCATGCGCAGCGCCAGCGGGCTTTTCTGCAGAATCTTGTGGCACCAGGCCACGGTGGTGGCTTCCAGCTGGTCGAGCGGCACTACTTTGTTCACGAGGCCCATTTCGCGGGCTTCCTGGGCGTCGTACTGGTCGCAGAGGTACCAGATTTCGCGGGCCTTCTTCTGGCCCACGATGCGCGCCAGGTACGAAGCTCCAAAACCGCCGTCGAACGAACCCACTTTCGGGCCGGTCTGGCCAAAGCGGGCGTTTTCGGCGGCCACCGTCAGGTCGCACACCACGTGCAGCACGTGGCCGCCGCCAATGGCCCAGCCCGCCACCATGGCAATGACCGGCTTAGGGATGGAGCGAATGATTTTCTGCAGTTCCAGCACGTTGAGGCGGGGCACGGTGTCCTCGCCCACGTAGCCGCCGTGGCCACGCACGCTCTGGTCGCCGCCCGAGCAGAAGGCCCGGCCGCCCTCGCCGGTGAGGATGATGACGCCGATGTCGGTGCGGTCCTGGCAGATGCGCATGGCATCAATCATTTCCTGTACCGTGAGCGGCGTGAAGGCGTTGTGCACCTGCGGCCGGTTGATGCTGATTTTGGCGATTCCGCCAAACTGCGAGAAGATGATTTCTTTGAACTCCTTAATCGGGGTCCACTGAATGGGTTCGGTCATGATGTAGTGGGGTTTGAACGAAGTAAAAACGTCATGCAGAGCGCAGCGAAGCATCTTTACCGCTTCGTTGACTGATTGAATTAGCAAAGAGGTAAAGATGCTTCGCTGCGCTCTGCATGACGTTCTGTTAGAGTTTTGAAAAAGCCTTTTTAACAGCCGTTCGGTATTCCTCAAAAAACGCCGCGTTGGTCTTCGAGTCGGTGAAGACTTCCAGAATCGCCGCGCCGGTTTCGGCTGCAAAGAAAACCGGCAGCGCGGCTTCAAGTTCAGCGAAAGACGAAACCGGGAAGTAGCGCAGGTTAAAATCCTTGGCCGTGTTCTCGGCCGTGAGCAGCTGGCGCGTTTCAAAAAACTCGTCCAGCTCCGGCTGCTGCCGCGGCCCGTCGATGAGGCGGAAGATGCCGCCGCCGTGGTTGTTGAACAGCACCACCCGCAGATTGGGCGTGGGGTAGTTGTGCCAGAAGGCGTTGCGGTCGTAGAAAAACGCTACGTCGCCGGTGAGTAGTACCACGGGCCGCCCTGGCTGGGCCAGGGCGGCGCCCACGGCCGTGGAGTTGCAGCCGTCGATGCCGCTGGTGCCGCGGTTGGCGAATACCTCGATTTCGCGGTCCTTGGGCACGCCCAATATGTTGGTATAGCGCACGGCCATGCTGTTGGCGAGGTGCAGGGCGGTATAAAAAGGCAACTCTGCCAATACCTGCCGGAAACCCGAAAATTCGTTGAAAGGCTGGGCTTTGGCAGTGAAGAATTTGTTCAGAAACTCGGCAGCCGCAGCGTCAGCTTGTTGCCAGGCAACGGTAAGTTCACTTGCACCCGAACCTGTATGGCCTTGTGCATCTGCGCTTCCGACGGGACTTGAACCTCCAGGGGTTGTGTTCTCACCAGTTTTCAAGGCCGCCAACTGATGGAAAAAACCAGCCGGCTCGACGCGAATGACGCGGGTGAGGGCGCGGAAGGTATCGGCCGCTTCGCCGTGCGCCAGAATGTGCCAATGCGCGGCCGGTGCGGCATCGCGCAGAAATAGCTTCAGGCTTTTGGAAATCAACGACTGCCCGTAGGTAATGAGCAAATCCGGCCGCAAGTCGGCGCGGGCTTCTTTCGACAGGCCGGCCAGAAACACGTCTTGCTGCCCAATCACCATGTCGCCCAGCGGCAAGAGATTGGAAATAGTGTCGCCCACCACCACGGCACCAACGGCCGTGGCAAATGCCGCCAGCGTGGCCTGCACTTCCGGATTAGCTGGGTGTTGGCCCGCTACCACCAGCACTTTTTTGGCCGTTTCTATCTCGCGCAGAAAAGCGGCTGCTTCGATGGCTGGCAGCACCGGCTCGGGCGTGGCTTCCAGCGTGATTTTTACGTCTTGGTCGTACTGGATTTCCTCGCCCGCCTTCGGATAAAAAGGCTCCCGCAGCGGCACGTTCACCTGCACCGGCCCGGCGGGCGCGGCCTGCGCCAGGTTGATGGCCTCGTTTACGAGGCGCGCCGCATGCCACTTGGCGTCGGCGTGCGAGGTATCGACCGGAAACTCGAACGCGCCTTTGGCGTGGGCACCGTAGAGATTGTGCTGCCGAATGGTTTGGCCGTCGAGCTGGTCTATCCATTCATTGGGCCGGTCGGCCGTGAAAACAACCAACGGAATGCGCTGGAAATAAGCCTCGGCCACAGCGGGTGCGTAGTTCAGCCCGGCGGTGCCGGAAGTGCACACCAGCGCCACCGCCCGGCGCTGCGCCTGCGCAATGCCCAGGCCAATGAAAGCGGCGGCCCGCTCATCCGGCACCACACGCACTTTCAAACCCGGGTGGCGGGCAAATGCCAGCGTGAGCGGCGCCGAGCGGGAGCCCGGCGACAACACCACATCAGTAATGCCGTGGCGGGCGCAGATTTCGGCGATGTTATGAACGGCCTGCATAGGCTGGTTTTATAGGTTTAAGGGTAAAGAAACCGGTCATGCTGAGCGCAGCCGAAGCATCTCGCGTGCAATAGTAAATGAATAGTAGTGCGGTAGAGATGCTTCGGCTGCGCTCAGCATGACGTTCTTTATGCTTCGTGCAGCACCGCGCTTACGGTTTGCATCTTCATCTGGGTTTCCTGCCACTCCCGCGCCGGGTCCGAGTCGATGGTGAGGCCGGTGCCGGCGTAGAGCACCGCCTCAGTGGCGCGCACCTGCAGGCAGCGCAGGTTCACGAAGAGGCGGGAGATGCCGGGCGCAGCCACATTCACCGGGCCCAGGAAGCCGCTGTAGTAGGCGCGGTCGTAGCCCTCGTGCTGCTGCAAAAAGGCCAGCGCCGGGATTTTAGGCATGCCGCCCACGGCCGACGTCGGGTGCAGCAGCCGCAGCATGTCGGTGCCCAGCGAGGCGGGGTTGGGCACGTGCCGCAGGTCCACCTCAAAGTCGGTGCGCAGGTGCAGCAGTTGCCCGGCGGCCACGGTGCGTGGTCCGGTTTCTTGGTAATCGCGCAGTCGCAACTGCTTGAAACAGCTCACGATGTAGCGGGCCACCAGCGCCTGTTCCTCAATCTCCTTCTGCCGCCAGATGGCGTCCTGCGGCAGCAGGCCCGGTTTGAGCGGCTGCGTGCCCGCCAGCGCCATGGTGTGAAACTGCCCATCGGCCGTCACTTCGGCCAGTACCTCCGGCGAGGCGCCCAGCCAGGTGCCTACGCCCGGCGCGCTCACCAACGACACAAACGCCCGGGGGTACTTCTCGCTCAGCTCCGCGAAAGCCGCCAGCGGGTCGAACCCCGGTGGCAAGGGCCGTCGCGCCGCCCGCGACGACACCACCTTCACCACCGACTTCCCGGCAATGGCGGCCACGCCCGCCCGCACCAGCGCCGTGTACTCGGCCTCGGTGGCGCTGTGGGGCACAGGTTGCGTGCTGTGGTGCCAAGCCAGCTCGGCCAGCGGCGGCAGCGCCAGCCAGGCCGTGAGGCCGGGCACCAGCTCGCGGGCCGCCGGGGTCACGGCCACGATTTCGGGCTGGGCCAAGTCGTAGCGCACGTCGGCCGGCAGGAATAGGGCCGGGTTGTGGTCGGAGTCGCGGAAGGGGAAGAAAGCGAAGCCAGCGGGCGCCTGCTCGTCGAGGGCCGGCGGCAGGCCTGTGTAGCTGGCCTCGAGCGAGCGGGCCACCAGCAGGCGCGGGTGCTCCTGGCCGGGCTCGCGCCAGATGGCCAGCGGCCGGCCGGTGCGCAGCGCGCCCGCTGCCAGGTGCCGCAGCCGGGCCGGGGCATCGAGCGCGGCGGCCGCAGCCGGCCAGGGCAGGTGCCGAAGTTGCGAGCCTGTCATCTAAACAGCTTTGGGGCCGGTGGCCGGCAGGTCAATCACGGCCATGGTAATGCGACTGATACACACCAGTGCGCCGCTTTCCTCGTGCGTGATGCGGATTTCCCACACCTGCGTGCTGCGGCCGATGTGCACCGGTGTGGCCCGCCCGCGCACCCAGCCGTCGCGTACCCCTTTGATGTGGTTGGCGTTGATTTCCAGCCCCACGCAGGCCTGTTTGCTGCGGTCGACGCGCAGGGCAGCGGCAATGCTGCCCAGGGTTTCGGCCAGGGCCACCGAGGCGCCGCCGTGCAGCAGGCCCATGGGCTGGTGGGTGCGGCCGTCCACCGGCATCCGGCCTTCGAGGTAGTCGGCGTGCACGTCCGTGATTTCCATGCCGAGGGCATCGGCCAGGGTGGGGCGGGAGGCAGTCCAGCGCCGTACTTCTTCCAGGGTCATGCTCAGTTGTTAGTTGCTCGTTGTCAGTTGTTAGGAATGGCCGCTGGTTGCTGGAGTATTCGTTGCTGACCGACAGTAGGCCAGAGCCACTGCCGACAACTAACAACAAGCAACTAACAACTCTTCCACATCCCCGTACTTTGAGGGAATGTTGACCGATTGTTACGCAAAACTACACGCAACGTGAGGCCCCGAACCATTTTCCTGCTCCGCCACGGCCAGACCGATTTCAATGTGCGCGGCATCGTGCAGGGCAGCGGCGTCGATTCGAGCCTGAACGAGACCGGCCAGCGCCAGGCCGCCCAGTTTTTTGCCGCTTACGGCCACGTGCCTTTCGATAAGGTCTACACGTCCACCCTGCGACGCACCCACGAGTCGGTGCAGCAGTTCCTCGAACTGGGCCTGCCCCACGAAGCCCACGCCGGCCTCAACGAAATCAGCTGGGGCGTGCGCGAGGGCACGCGCATCACCATGGAAGAGGACGCCGAATACCGCCAGGTGCTGGCCAACTGGCTGGCCGGCAACACCCACGCCCGCCTCACCGGGGGCGAAAGCCCCGAGGAAGTGGCCGCCCGCCAACGCCCCTTCATCGAGTTGCTTAAGTCCCGTGAAAATGAGCAAACCGTGCTGGTCTGCATGCACGGCCGGGCCATGCGCGTGATGCTTTGCCAACTCCTCAACTACCCACTGAGCTGCATGGAGGGCTTTGAGCACAGCAACTTATGCCTATATAAGCTGGAATACACCGGGTCGATGTTCACGATTAAGAACTTTCTGGACGTATCGCACTTGCAGGCAACCAAATAATTGCCTCTCATCCTGAGCGCAGCGAAGGACCTTACCACGTTGGAAATTCTGACGTGTAAGGTCCTTCGCTGCGCTCAGGATGACAGATTCTAACCAACGCTGCTTATATTCTCCCGGCAATAACATTGCCCCCGCCAACTTTTCCGGCTAATTTTGGCCTTCTCAACCCTAGCGCTTCTATATCCGATGGCCGAAATCATAAAAATGCCCAAAATGAGCGACACGATGACCGAAGGTGTCATCGCGGCCTGGCTCAAAAAAGTGGGTGATAAAGTTAAATCCGGGGACATCCTGGCCGAAGTCGAGACCGACAAAGCCACCATGGAGCTGGAAAACTACGAAGATGGTACCCTGCTCTACATCGGCCCCAAAGAGAAGGACGCCGTTCCGGTTGACGGTATTCTGGCCATCGTAGGCAAAGAAGGCGAAGACATTTCCGGCCTGTTGAACGGCCAGAGCGGCGGTGCCGCTCCGGCCGCAGCACCCGCCCCGGCTGCTCCCGCTGCCGAAGCGCCTAAAGCTGCACCCGCACCTGCTCCGGCTCCCGCGCCGGCCCCTGCTGCAGCTCCGGCTGCCCCTAATGGCAAGAAAGCCACCGTGGTGCGCATGCCCAAAATGAGCGACACGATGACCGAAGGCACCATTGCCTCCTGGCTGAAAAACGTGGGCGATAAGGTGAAATCGGGCGATATTCTGGCCGAAGTCGAAACCGACAAGGCTACGATGGAGCTGGAAAACTACGAAGACGGCACTCTGCTCTACACCGGCCCCAAAGCCGGCGAAGCCGTAGCTGTAGACGGCATTCTCGCCATCATCGGCGAAGAAGGTGCCGACATTCAGGCTCTGCTCGGCGGTGGCCAGAGCAGCGGTGCTCCCCAGGCTGTCGTTCAGGATTCACGAACCGAAAACGCTGAGCGTCCGGCCGAAATGCAGGCCGAGGAAAAAGCCATCAGCCAAGCTGCCCCCGCCGCTCCGGCCAATAACGGCCGCATCCTGGCCTCGCCGCTGGCCAAGAGCATCGCCAAAGAAAAAGGCATCAACCTCTCCCAAATAGTGGGCAGTGGCGACAACGGCCGCATCGTGCAGCGCGACGTAGAGAACTTCCAGCCCGGTGCCGCCGCTCCGGCCGCTGCTTCCGCGCCGCAAGCTGCTCCCGCGGCTGCGCCCGCCCCGGCTGCGCCACAAGCCGCTGCTCCGGCTCCGGCCCCCGCGCCGGCTGCCAGCGCTCCGGCTTCGACCGACACCTACACCGACACGCCCGTGTCGCAGATGCGCAAGGTGATTGCCAAGCGCCTGTCCGAGAGCCTGTTTACGGCTCCGCATTTCTATCTCACGATGGAAATCAACATGGACAAGGCCATGGAAGCCCGCGTGAAGCTCAACGAGCTGTCGCCGGTGAAACTGAGCTTCAACGACCTGGTGATTAAGTCGGCGGCCATTGCCCTGCGCTCGCACCCGGCCGTGAACTCCTCGTGGCTGGGCGACCGGATTCGTCAAAACAAGGTTATTAACATCGGCGTAGCCGTGGCCGTGGACGAAGGTCTGCTGGTGCCGGTTATCCGCAATGCCGATGGCAAGGGCCTGGCTACCATCGCTACCGAGGTGAAGGAACTGGCTGGCAAAGCCAAGAGCAAGAAGCTGCAGCCGGCCGAGTGGGAGGGCAGCACCTTCACCATCTCGAACCTGGGCATGTTCGGCATCGACGAATTCACCGCCATCATTAACCCGCCGGATGCCTGCATCCTGGCCGTGGGCGGCATCAAGCAAACTGCCATTGTGAAAGACGGCGCGCTGGCCATCGGCAACATCATGAAGGTGACGCTGAGCTGCGACCACCGCGTGGTGGATGGCGCCACCGGCGCGGCCTTCCTGCAAACGCTGAAAAGCCTGCTGGAAGACCCCATGCGCTTGATGATTTGATTTTTTAGTTGTCAGTTGCTAGTTGTCAGTTGTCAGGTCATCGTAAGCTGGCCCGGCAACTGACTTCTGCTTTTACTAACAACTGACAATAAGCAACTGACAACAAATGCAATGACCAGAATCCGCTCTACTACCGTCCTCGGCATCCGGCACAACGGCGAAATTGCCGTGGGCGCCGACGGCCAGGCTACCATGGACAAGCACGTGGCTAAAAACAACGTGCGCAAAATCCGTAAGCTCGGCGAGGGCAAGGTTGTGACCGGCTTTGCCGGTTCCACGGCCGATGCCTTCATGCTACTCGACCGCTTCGAGGAGAAGCTGACCAGCTACGGCGGCAACCTCAAGCGCGCCGCCATCGAGCTGGCCAAGGACTGGCGCAAAGACCAGTACCTGCGCAAGCTGGAAGCCATGATGGTGGTAGCCGATAAGGACGAACTGCTCATCATCAGCGGCACCGGCGATGTGCTGGAACCCGACTCCGACGTGGCTGCCATCGGCTCCGGCGCTATGTATGCGCAGGCTGCTGCGCTAGCCCTCAAAAAGCACGCGCCCCACCTCTCGGCCCGGCAAATGGTGGAAGAAGGCCTGCACATCGCAGCCGATATCTGCATCTACACCAATCATAATTTAATGATTGAGTCGCCGGCATAAGTGAGCTGTAAGAGCAACCACAACGTCATGCCGAGCGTAGCCGAGGCATCTCGCGTGCGCAGCGTAATCCAATCGGTTCACGGATTTTGATTACCACCACAAGCGAGATGCCTCGGCTGCGCTCGGCATGACGTTCAACTGAACCCAAATAGAAAACAACCCCCCATTTCTCCATGCAAGTAACCAACTTCCTCCGCCACCACTTTCGCCACTTCAACGCCGCTGCCCTCATCGACGCGGCCGATGGCTACAACAAGCACCTGGCCGATGGCGGCAAGATGATGATAACCCTGGCCGGTGCCATGAGCACCGCCGAACTGGGTATTCAGCTGGCCGAACTTATTCGGCAGGATAAGGTGCAGATTATCAGCTGCACCGGCGCCAACCTCGAAGAAGATATCTTCAACCTCGTGGCCCACGACTTCTACGAGCGGGTGCCGCACTACCGCGACCTCACCGCCGCCGACGAGCACGAGCTGCTGAAGCGCCACATGAACCGCGTGACCGATACCTGCATCCCCGAGGAGGAAGCCATGCGCCGCATCGAGCACACCGTGCTCAAGCACTGGGAAAAAGCCGACCAAGCCGGCGAGTCGTATTTCCCGCACGAATTCTTCTACCAGATTTTGAAGTCGGGCGACCTGGAGCAGTACTACCAGATTGACCCCAAACACTCCTGGATGCTGGCTGCGGCCGAGAAAAACCTGCCCATCATCTGCCCCGGTTGGGAAGACTCTACGCTCGGCAACATCTACGCCGGCCACGTGATTTCGGGCGACATCAAGAACGTGCACACCATGAAGACGGGCATCCAGTACATGATGTATCTGGCCGACTGGTACACCAACACCGCCACCGAGGAAAGCAAGGTAGGCTTCTTCCAGATTGGCGGCGGCATTGCCGGCGACTTCCCCATCTGCGTGGTGCCCATGCTGCACCAGGACCTGCAGCGCCACGACGTGCCGCTGTGGGGCTATTTCTGCCAGATTTCGGACTCCACCACCAGCTACGGCAGCTACTCCGGCGCTGTGCCCAACGAGAAAATCACCTGGGGCAAGCTGGGCGAGAAAACGCCGAAATTCATCATCGAGTCGGACGCTACCATCGTGGCGCCGTTGGTGTTCGCCATTGTGCTGGGGCAGTAGTTTTCTGGCTTATGCACATGAATAAAAAATGCCGCTAAGTATTAGCGGCATTTTTTATTATTCTAAATCCTCCCGATAGTCATGCATTATGTTACCCATATTGAGCAGATAGTCGAGGATATTTTTTGTGGAATTATCGGCTAACGTTTTTGCCAAAAGCTTTTCGAATTCGGCGGCATTTGAAGCGGTTCCGACTTCTGGTGAAGTCGTATTATAATGTACTCGTAATGTCACAGGATACTCCTCGCCAACTTTTTGTTCGAAAGAGATAAGACGGTAGTTATAACCGCGAATCTTGTGATTAAGAATGTATAGAGCAACAGTTATTTTATCGTCGCCATCGGAATAGGCGGTAGTCACTCGCCCCTCTAGAGATGAATCGTAAGTACTAAGTAACTCGGCCTGTTTCTCAAGCAATTTAAGAGGGCCATTATGCGAAGTGCCAGATTTAGAGGGCCAAAAACTTTGTGGCTGCATGATTAGTAGGTAAGAGTGAATGTGATTGGTAAATGGTCAGAATAGCCAGGTTTAAGGCGTTTGCCATCATATAGCTTATGGCTGACAGAGGAGTTATTGGTTATGACTTCTAGTGAAGGTAGCACAAACCGGGGAATGGCTTCAGGACTAACCAACACCCCATCGAGGCAATTCCAATATGTGTCAGTATCGTTTTGTGGACTGCGGTAGTACGTGCCGGGAGGACGTGAGGTAGCCGAATTCGGAATAAAATCCCCAAAAAGCGTCCAGCATGGATTATAGAAATAACGTCTGGTAATTCCCCTATAGCCAATTGTGTTTCGCCGATGAGCAATGTGGCTGCTGGAAATTGTTCTGAATCCACGTTTGCTATCCGTCATTCCCATCTCATAAGGATGCATATTAAAATCTCCAAAGATGATAGTCTGATTTATGTTTTGCAGTCCCTCTTGTATCTGGATGTATCGTCTGCATTTTTCAGCGAAATTCGCCTGCGTATTGGCATCTCGTCCTTGCCATTTGCTGGGTAGATGTACACCAGCCAATAATATATGCATATCGCCTACATCCAATCGCGCGATAATTAAATTATCAGCTGTTGGGTCAGGATTGGCCGGGTCGGGTATTATGGCTAGCTGAGCGTTTATTGGGATGTTTTGGTCGTTCACTACAATAAGCTCAGGCATAGCAGCAAAGAACGTTAATCCTGCGTTGCTGTGAGAAACGAACGGTAACCCAATCTTCGAAGCTATTGCTGCAGTGTCAGCAGGACATTCAGCTAAAAGTAAAATATCAATGCGGTTGTTTTTTACTATTTCTTGTAACGGCAAAATGCATTTATCGCGCCCTTTTGTGTTCCAGAATAGTAGATTGCGTTCTATGGGCATAGTGAATTGCGTCTAAGCACAGATTATTCAAGCCAATGTACTGACTTCATAGTCCGTCAGTACATTGAAGTCACTGATAGAGATGGGAGTCAAACCTAAGCTAGCTCCAACTCCCGCGCCTGCGCCATGCCCACGGCCGCAAACGCCTGCTCCAGGTCCAGCATTAAATCCTGCGGGTCTTCCACGCCGATGCTGAGGCGTATCATTTGGGCGGTGATGCCCATTTCGGCCTGTTCGGGCACCGAAATGTCGGAGTGCGTCATGGTGGCGGGATGCTCGGCCAGGCTTTCGGTGCCGCCGAGGCTCACGGCCAGTTTGATGAGGCGCAGGGCGTTGAGGAAGCGGAAGGCTTCCGCCTCGCCGCCCTTGATGTCGAACGAAATCATGGAGCCGGGCGAGAGGCAGTGGCGGCGGTAGATGTCTTGCTGGGCGGGGCAATGCTCGAGGTGGGTGAGGTAGTAAGTGCGAGCCACCAGCGGGTGCTGGCGCAGCCAGTCGGCAATGGTTTGGGCCGACTGGGCGGCGCGCTCCATGCGCAGCTTCAGGGTTTCGAGCGAGCGCATGAGCATCCAGCCGGTGTTGGGGTCGCACATGGTGCCCATGAAGGTGCGCATGGCTTTGATTTCCTTCATGAGCGCCTTATTGGCCAGGGCCGCGCCGGCAATGAGGTCGGAGTGGCCGCCCAGAAACTTGGTGGCAGAATACAACACCACATCGGCCCCATGCTTGAGCGGGTGCTGAAAAACTGGGCCCAGGAAAGTGTTGTCGACCACTAGGCGAATGGGGTGCTCGGGGGTGCCGTGCTGGCGGGCCAGCGCGGCGCAGGCTTCCAGGTCGACGAGGTGGTTGGTGGGGTTAGCGGGCGTTTCCACGAAAATCATGGCCAGGCGGCCCTGCTCGATGCCAGCCACCTGGGCCGTGAGCTCCTCCGGGGTGGCGGTGGGGCGGAAGCCCACGGCGGTGATGCCGAACTTGGGCAGCACGTTTTTCAGGAAGAAATCGGAACCACCATACACAGGTTCGGAGTGCAACACCACATCACCGGGCTTGAGCAGGGCCAGCAGCGTGGTGCTGATGGCCGCCATGCCGCTGGCAAAGCTGGCCGCGTCCTCAGCGCCGTCCCAGAGCGTGAGGCGGTGTTCCAGAATTTCGAGGCTGGGGTTGTTGAGGCGGGAGTAGATG
Source organism: Hymenobacter properus (assembly GCF_015694735.1). GTDB lineage: Bacteria > Bacteroidota > Bacteroidia > Cytophagales > Hymenobacteraceae > Hymenobacter > Hymenobacter properus. The sequence goes on from NZ_JADQDP010000007.1 coordinate 131,084, forward strand.
AGGCCCATTTCCTCGTCGGGGTTGGCCTGGCGCAGGCCGTAAGCCAGCTCAAAATAGGCCTTGCCTTGCTCGGCGCTGCTGAAGACGAAGGTAGACGTTTGGAAAATGGGCGGCTTGATGGCGCCCTCGCTCCAGGCGGGGATATAGCCATAGCTCATCATCAAACTTTCGGGGCGCAAGGTTTGGCCGCCGATGTGGGCGTGGTCGTGTAGGGTGGGCATGAAATGGGGATTGGGTGGGAGAGGAGATTGATGGGGCGAAGGTAGGATTTTGTTTCGAAGGGGCACAAAAAAGCCCCGCCGCGGGGGAGCGACGGGGCGTTATGGCCCTTTTTGATACCAAGGAGGTACTTCGATTTGGGGAGAGCCTGATTAAGTATCAAATCCGGCCTACCCAGGATTGGGGCCTCTGGTAACCAGCGGGGTGGCACCAACCAAGGCGTTGACGCGCGGCTGAATGAGCCAGATGCCAATGGGGAAAAACCAAATCAGGAACAATTCCCCCAAATAGTCGGAAAGGTCCAGTGGGCGCTGTAGCTCAACCGCTTTCAGCAATTTAGCAGTAAAGTAGATGCAGTACAGCATGCCGGCCATCGAGAGCAGGTGCAACGGCACAATCAGCACCGCGAGAAGCGCGACCTGGCTACCGCCCATATCTGCGACGGACCCGAAGAGCAAGTAAGCCAGAATGGCCGTGATGTAGAAAGCAGGGACAAACAGAGCCGTTCTAAACCAGTTCAGACGCATGGGCACCGTAGCGGGAAGCCTACTGCGCAAGCCACTGGCCACCGCGTACAACCAGGCAAAGAGCGTACCCGCATAAAATACCATCCCAATGGCGAACAGCAGAAGGAAAGAACCGATGGCGGCACCAGACTGCAATCCACTGAACAGAAAACATTGCGAAATAACAGCAGGCCCCATTTGCAGAGCAAAGACCTGCCAATGCTTCAGCGTTAAGAATAACTTCATGAAAAAGGGTGGGGTAGGAATGGTACTGTTTTGCTGTCAGACTTTTAGGTGTTATTTCTTTGGCAGTAATAGGTAAATTCCGCACGGCTTCGTCTGCTTCAAAGTCACATCCAAAAAACAAAAGCCAGCAACAGAAAGCCCATTTTCGTGTTGCGAAGCTAATGGGTATCAGTCCAGTCATTTCCAAGCCATGCCCCGCCCTGCCCTCCCCCCGACGCTCTTCGCCCGCCAGCACGAAATCACCGCCGACTACCTGCGCGAAGTGGACCGGCACCTGGCCGACATCGTGGCCGGCCGCGCCACCGAGATGTTCGAAATCCGTGATTTCGCGGGCATCCTTTGCATCCACGCCACGCACCTGAGCAACACCATCAAGCTTGCCACCGGCCATTCGCCGTGCTACTTTTTTGAGGAGCGCATCCTCGACGCAGCCCGGCAGCTGCTGCGCGATCCCAGCCGCTCGGTGGCCGACGTAGCCGCCAACCTTACCTACGACCCTTCCAACTTCACCAAGTTTTTCAAGCGCTTCCAGGGCTGCACACCCAAGCAATACCGCGAGCAGGTGTGGGCGGCCGAGCGCGCGGCACCAGCTCCGGAAAGTGTACCCGCTGCTGCAGAGGTGCGTAAGCCCGTCGCCGCCGCTTACTTCCCCGCCTAATGCGCACCACTGCCCCGCTGGAACCTAAGTCGCTCGCCGCCTTTTACGAGGCTTGTGCCCCCACGCCGGAGTCGGCGGTGGGCGTGCTGCCGCCGCCGGACCTGGGGCCGGGTGGAGGCCACTTCAACGTATTCCCACTGGAGGATTTGCGTGGGGCGCCCCCGATGAATTTCAGCCGGAAGGATTACTACAAAATCACGCTCTGCCACGGGCGCAGCCAGGTGGAATATGCCGACCAGGCCCCGCACGTGGGCACGAATACCTTGTTTCTGGTGACGCCGCGGGTGACCTACCGCTGGCTGCCGCTTGCCGAGGCGCCCGCCGGCTACTGCTGCCTCTTCGACGATGCCTTTCTGCTGCCGGCCCGCACCGGCGTGGTGCTTTCCGAGCTCCCGATTTTTCAGCCCGGGGCCTACCCGGTGTGGGAGGTGACCGAGGCCGATTGCGCCGCGCTCGAAGCCATTTTCGAGAAGATGGCACGCGAGCTGCCCTCGGCCTACGCCTACAAGCCCGACCTGCTGTGCACCTACCTCTGGGAGCTGATTTATCTGGTGCAGAAGCTGCAGCTGGTGCGAGTTCCGCTGGCCAAGCACAGCGCTGCCGAACGCGTGGCCTCCCAATTTGAGGAGCTGCTGGAGCGGCAGTTTCCGCGCCGAAGCCCGCAGCCGCCCTTGCGCCTGCGCACGGCCACCGACTATGCCCAGCAGCTGGCCGTGCACGTCAACCACCTCAACCGCGTGCTGAAGGAAACCACCGGCCACACCACCACCGCCCTCATCAGCCGCCGCTTGGTGCAGGAGGCAAGGCTGTTGCTGAAGCAATCCACCTGGAGCGTGTCGGAAGTTGCCGACAGCCTCGGCTTTGCCGATGTGGCCCACTTCTGCACTTTCTTTAAGCGCCACGCCGGCCACACCCCGGGCGACTTCCGGCGCTTGGCCGGGTAAGTGGCGCGACCTTTTAGTCCGCGAAGCAGACCGGGCAGAGAAGTTGTTTGAAATCTAAAATAGATGGATTGACTGGCGAAGCTGCCCCGTTATCCATCGGCCAGACCTTTGTGGCGTACCAACCGGTCTCCGTTCCGAGAGGCCAAAAAACCACAAGCAACATGGCAAACGAGAAAATTGCGCTGGTCACAGGCGGCAACAAAGGCATTGGTTTCGAAATCGTGCGGGGGCTGCTGCAGGCAGGCTGCCGCGTGTACCTGGGCGCCCGCGAGGCCGCCAAAGGCCAGCAAGCCGTAGCAGAACTGGCATCGGCAGGCGACGTCCGCTTCTTGGAAGTGGACCTGGGCAACCAAGCTACCCTCGACGCGGCCGTGGTGCACCTGCAACGCACGGAAGGCCGGCTCGACATCCTGGTAAACAACGCCGGCATCAACGTGCCCGGCGACGGTGCGCCCAGCTCGGCCGACATTCGCAGTGTAGAGCAGGTGCTCCACACCAATTTTCTGGGCACGCTGGCCGTCACCCAGGCGTTTTTGACCTTGGTGAAGCAGGCCGCCGCGGGGCGCATCGTCAACGTGTCGAGTCCGTTGGGTTCGCTCACCCTCAGCGGGCAAAATGACTGGGGGCTGCTGGGCTATTCCGCTTCGAAAGCCGCGCTTAACATGCTCACCGTGCAGCTGGCCCACGAGCTGCGCGACACGGCCATTAAAGTAAATTCGGCCGCTCCCGGCTACACCGCCACCGAGCTGAATGGCTTTGCCGGCTCCGACACCCCCGCGCAAGGGGCCGCCGAAGCCATCCGGCTGGCCCTGCTACCGGCCGATGGGCCGTCGGGCACGATGTCATCGGCCACCAATGGCCTGCTGCCCTGGTAAGGGCTAACTAATGGCGCCGCAGCGGAAACAGTCACCATTTAAACTTAACTACTCACCATAAACCCCATCCATCGGGCCCGGACCTTTGCCTCATCATTTCACCTCAACCAACTCAACTGATGAGCAATTCCAAAATCGCCCTCGTCACCGGCGGCAGCCGCGGCCTGGGCAAAGACATGGCCCTGAACCTGGCCAAAAAAGGTCTCGACGTCATTGTGACTTACCACAGCCAGCAGGCCGAAGCCGAAGGCGTGGTGGCTCAGGTGCGGGCCGCCGGCCAAAACGCCGTGGCCCTGCAACTCGATGCGTCGAACGTGGGCAGCTTCGCCGGTTTTTTCGAGCAGGTGCAGGCTGCCCTGCGCGAGACCTTCGACGCCGACAAGTTTGATTTCCTCATCAACAACGCCGGCACGGGCCTCTACGCGCCGTTTGCCAGCACCTCGGTGCAGCAGTTCGACGACATGCTGAACATTCACTTCAAAGGCCCTTATTTCCTGACGCAGCAGGCCCTGCCGCTGCTCAACGACGGCGGCGGCATCGTTAACATCTCGTCGGGCCTGACGAAAATGACCAACGACCTGTCGTCGGCCTACGCCAGCATGAAGGGGGGCGTGGAAATCCTGACCCGCTACCTGGCCAAGGCCCTGGGTCCGCGCCGCATCCGCGTCAATGTGGTGGCCCCCGGCGCGGTGGAAACCGATTTTGGCGGCGGCCGCACCCGCGACAACAAAGACGTGAATGCCCACATCGCCAGCCTCACCGCCCTGGGCCGGGTGGGCCTGCCCACTGACATTGGCCCCGTGGTAGCCTTCCTCTGCACCCCGGAGGCCGGCTGGGTGAATGCCCAGCGCATTGAAGTATCGGGCGGACAGGGAATTTAACGTTGCCGAGACTATAAACTAAAAAAGCCTTCCTGCACAGCTGCAGGAAGGCTTTTTTGTGTCGAACGAGAAAGCAAATGGTTACTTGCCTGCGTTCTGGTGCTTTCGGTAGGAGTCTATCTGCTGCCGTAGCACAGCCAACAGGCTGCCATAGCGCTGCTGGGCCTCGCGCTTGCTTTCCAGTTTTTGCAGACGCGTGTTTATCAGGTCGGAAAAGTCCTCGACGGAATAGGCACGTTTGGGCGCGGCGGGCACAGGCTAACTGGCAAAAATTACCAAAACAATTATGAGAAGCGGCGTGATAGCAACTACGCCGTTTCTCAAACTTAGGACTTAAAACCCAAAACGGAACAACGGCCGGGCCGGATTCCAGATGCCCCACGGAATCATGAGCAGCACGAGCAGCAAAGCCACGCCGAAATAGAGCAGCGCTTTGCGGTGCTTCTGGGTGCTGTCGGCGGTTTTTTTCACGGCGATGCGGCCTACCTGGGCCACAATGGCGGCCAGTATCATCACGGCCACGTGCTCCATGCCGAAGAAACGCTTGGTGGGGTCTTGCATGGCGCCGGCTTGCTTCATGGCATTCAGGCCCCAGGGGCTAAGGCCAAAATACAAGCCCAGGCCAATGAGCACTTGCAACCACATAAAGCCCGAAAAAGCGGCGCTCATCCCGTTGTCGGCGCCAGTGAAGGGGCGGCGGCCGGAATAGCCCGAGTAGGCGCGAAACACAGCAATGAGGCCAAAGATGACCACAAACCAGCGGGACCAGGAGTGAAGAATGAGCAGCGTTTGGTACATAAAGAAAGAAAAGAGAGAAACGAAAAATCAACCAATCGGGCCCGCCAAGCTAGTCAAGTCAGCGGCCACTGCCGATGCATGCATTTTCTTGTCGCGGTGCACCACAAACATCACCACGAACAGCGACACGTAGGGCAGCGCACACCCTACGCCAAACCATCGCCAAAACGACCGACCGTGGTTGTAAGCCATAAACGCCGTCATGACGGGCATGAAAAGCAGCGGGGTTAGGATTACAATAAGTGCCTCAAGCATCGAAACAGAATGGCAAAGAAATTACCAGGCAAAGGTACGGCCGTCGCGCCGATGCCGGGGCTACCCCCGCCGCCGACGTGCCTCATGCCCGGCCGCTTTTTCCTCGGCCGCCCGCTCGCGCATGGCCACAAACAGCGCCACGAAAACGGAAAAAAACGGCACTAACATCCCAAACGCAAACCAGCGCCAGAACGAGCGGCCGTAGTTGTAGGCGATGTAACCGGTGATGGGTGCAAACACCAGCAGCGAAACCGTGAAAATGAGAACGAGACGGAGAATGAACACGAGTAATGGAGGAGATAATAGTGAGTGTTAAATATGAGGAACGTCATGCAGGGCGCAGCGAAGCATCTTTACCTCTACACCAGTTCTGATACTCAGATTACGTTGCGCGGTAAAGATGCTTCGCTGCGCCCTGCATGACGTTTCACTAATGTTTTATCGCACCTTGCCCCGCTTCACCAAGTAGGCATACAGCACTTTCTCGAACGGCTCGCGCACGTCCACGGGCACGAAATCGATGCGCAGCTGGCCGCAGCGCTGGGCCAGTTCCTGCTCGTAGGCCGTCATGGCCGCCTGGTAGTGCTCTTTGATTTGCGAGGGCTGAAGCTTGATTTCGAGCCCGGTTTCCACGTCTTCGAAGATGTAGGGCCGCTCGGCGAAGTCGAAATTGGCCTCGGTGGCGCGGTCGAGGATGTGGAACAAGAGCACCTCGTGGTGCTGGTGCTTGAGGTGCTGCAGAGCGGCCAAGGCAGCTTCCTGCTCGGCCGCGCCGCGCCCCAGCATGTCGCTGAACACGATGACCAGGGAGCGTTTGGGAATCTGCTGGGCAATGGCGTGGATGGTGCCGGCCACGTTGGTGCCCCGGCCCGATTTGGGCACGGGCGGGCGCTCCAGCAGCTGTTGCAGCGTGAGCAGCAGTGTGTGGCGGTGGGTGCTGGTGGAGCGCACCGGCGTTTGCAGCTCGATGCTGTCGGCGAAGGTGACGAGGCCCACGGCGTCGCGCTGCCGGGTGAGCAGGGTGGTGAGGGCGGCCGAGGCCAGAATGCTGAATTTCAGCTTGTCGTGGCCTGGCGCGGGGTAGTACATGCTGGGGCTCACGTCGAGCAGCAGGTGGGCGCGCAGGTTGGTTTCTTCCTCGTAGCGCTTCACAAACAGCTTATCGGTGCGGGCAAATACCTTCCAGTCAATATGGCGCGTGCTCTCGCCGGGATTGTACAGCCGGTGCTCCGAAAACTCCACCGAAAAGCCATGATAAGGCGACTGGTGCAGGCCGGTGATGAACCCATCGACCAGCTGGCGGGCCAGAAACTCGAGGTTTTCGAAGGAGCGAATGGAAGCGAGGTCGAGGGGCATGGGTTGGGGCGGGCTGGAAGAGAACCGCATGTCATCCTGAGCGCATCTAAGGACCTTCTCACGCTTGAGCGATAATAGTGCTCAGGGGATAAGGTCCTTCGCTGTGCTCAGGATGACAGATGGGTTGCGCGGCTGACGTTCAAAGATACCTCAACACCTGCCCCGCGCCCCGCGTTTATCTTTGATGCGCATTTCGTAAGTTAGGCCCTTCAACCAACCGACCGATTCTATTTCCCACTCATACCCCACCCAATTCCAGTGGACGACCGTCACGACCAGGAAGAGATTTATTCCCAACGCATTAAAGCTGGCAAGCGCACGTATTTCTTCGACGTGAAAGCTACCCGCGGTCAGGATTACTACCTGACCATTACCGAGAGCAAGCGCCGCCAGAACGGCGACGACTCCGTTTCGTACGAAAAGCACAAGATTTTCCTTTACAAGGAGGATTTCATGAAGTTTGTGGATGCCCTGCAGGACGCCGTGGACTACGTGCGTGAAGAGCTGCTCACCCCCGAAGAAGTGGCCGAGCTTGACCGCCCGCGCGACTACGACGACCGGGACCAGCCCCGCCCCGCCTTCGACCCCAACCGCAGCGACGACATCTACTAGGGCATCCGCTCGGTACGACGACACAGAAGAACGTCATGCGGAGCGCCGTCGAAGCATCGCTGCCGCGCCATTTGTCATCCTGCGCCAAGCGAAGGACCTTATCAAGTAAGAACGGCTGTCGTTCAGTGGTGATAAGATGCTTCCTTCGTCAGCCTGACAGACGGCGCGGCAGCGATGCTTCGACGGCGCTCCGTATGACGTTCTTTTTTCTAGAAGCCATTGCCTAAGCCGTACCTTTGCAGCCGAATTGCCCCCAATTCAACCTTTAACATTCAACACTCAACCCTAGATAAATGGGCCTCCGCTGCGGTATCGTCGGCTTGCCGAACGTCGGTAAATCCACCCTTTTCAACGCGCTTTCCAACGCCAAGGCCGAATCGGCCAACTATCCCTTCTGCACCATCGAGCCCAACGTGGGTGTCATTACCGTGCCCGATGAGCGCCTGCAAATCCTGGAAGCGCTGGTGAACCCCAAGCGCGTGCTGCCCACTATCATCGAGTTTGTCGATATTGCCGGCCTCGTGAAGGGCGCCAGCAAGGGCGAGGGCCTGGGCAATAAATTCCTGGCCAACATCCGCGAGGTGGACGCCATCATTCACGTGGTGCGCTGCTTCGACGACCCCAACATCGTGCACGTAGCCGGCGGTGTGGACCCCGTTTTTGATAAAGACGTCATCGATACCGAACTGCAGCTCAAGGACCTGGAAAGCGTTGAGAAGAAGCTGCAGAAGTCGGAGCGCAGCGCCAAAGCCGGCGACTCCGTGGCCAAGAAGGAAGTAGCCTCGCTCCAGAAATACAAAGCCGCCCTCGAAGCCGGCCAGAACGCCCGCGCCGTGGCTGCTTCCGAAGACGACCTGGCCGCTGTGGCCGACCTGCAGCTGCTCACCATCAAGCCCGTGATTTACGTGGCCAACGTGGACGAGGCCAGCATTGCCAGCAACGGCAATAAGCACGTAGATGCCCTGCGCGAGCACGTGAAAGCCGAAGGTGCCCAGGTGGTGCTGGTGTCGGCCGCCATCGAAGCCCAGATTGCCGAGATGGAAGACCCCGAGGAAAAAGCCATGTTCCTGGGCGAGTACGGCCTCACCGAGTCGGGCCTGAACAAGCTCATCCGGGCCAGCTACGAGCTGCTGAACCTGATTACTTACTTCACCGCCGGCGTGCAGGAAGTGCGCGCCTGGACCATCCACAAGGGGGACAAAGCCCCCGCCGCGGCCGGCGTCATCCACTCCGACTTCGAGAAGGGCTTCATCCGCGCCGAGGTCATCAAGCTGCCCGATTACCAGGAGTACAAGACCGAGGTCAAAATCAAAGAAGCCGGCAAAATGGCCGTAGAAGGCAAGGACTACGTGGTGCAGGACGGCGACATCATGCACTTCCGGTTCAATGTTTAAATGATACCGCTTTATTTAGGGCTTTACAATACCCCAACCTATTTCGGTTGGGGTTCTTTTTTCAAATATGTCAAAAATTACTATGAACAGAAGCATTGCTGGCCTCAAGTACCCTGCTCTTGCAAGCATAAAAGGGCGGTCTAGTACAATAAGGGCCGAATTTATTAAATCAGTTATCCCCGAAATAATACCTAACCCAATGGAGATAGAAGCAGCCTTGACAGTGCTTCAGCAAAATGAGAGGAATTTAAGTTGTTCGTACTGTGGAGACAATCCTACAGAATGGGACCATTTCTTTTCGGCTGTCTCTAATAAAAGGGCCACAGGTTACATTACAGAAGTGTATAATTTGGTGCCCGCATGTGGTAAGTGTAATCAATCAAAAGGAGCGACTTATTGGAAAGATTGGATTTGTGGTAAAGCTATACTCTCACCTACTTCTAGACTGAGGAATGGTAAATTAAATATTACAAAAGAACAGCTTGAAATTAAAATTGGCGTTCTTGAAGATTTTGAGAAATGGGGCAGAACTAGAATTACCAAACTTGATTTTGACAGTGTTTCTGGGCATGAGTTTGCCGAATACTTTAAATCCTGTGAGGATTTAATTGACAAGCTTGCTGCCTACGAAAGAACTGCGATTGCACTAAAAGCTAAAGTGGAAGCAACGTTGCAAAAGCGGACTTAATGAAAAGGCCGGCTCGTAATTACGAGCCGGCCTTTTCATTAAGTCCGCTGGGCGATTCTAGCGGCCTACTACCTTATATAACATGCCCTTTGGCAGCTTATCCGTGGTTTTCATGCCGTTCAGAATGGCCATTTCCTCGTAGCGCTTGCTGGGGATGCCGGCCGAGGCCAGGGCGGAGGCCAGCGTCTGGGTGCCAGTGGCGGTGCGGATGTGGATGTGCTCGGGCTGGCGGTTCAGCTTGTCAGCTTCGGTGAGGCGGGCGTAGCCCTGGGCGGCGCGCTGAAACTGGGGCGCGTAGGTGCCGAAGGTGGTCGGGGAGGACAGGCCCACGAAGGCGTAGATGCTGTTGCCGTCCTGAATGAGTTGGGCCAGCACGTGGGCCGGCGTGCTCTGCTGGTCCTGCGCCTGCTGGTCGCCTTCAAACACCAGCGCGGGGAAGCCGTTGATGGTGGTTTTTTGGGCCTGCGCGTTGGCCACTCCGATGGACTTGGCCAAGTTTTGGGCGGCAGCATCGAGCGAGTTGCCGCTGGCTCCCAGGAACACCAGCAGCGCCTTGCCGTTGGGCTCCTGCATCTGGAAGGTTTCGGGCGAGTTGTTAGACTTCCAGCCCGAAGGGATGGGGAAGCGGAATTTCAAATCGGGGTGGTAGAACACGCCGCTTTCCACGAAGCCCTGGCGTGGGTCTTCGCCAAAGGTCAGGCCCTCAATTTGGCGCAGGTACTGGTCGCGGTTCACTAGGTAGGTGCTGCGGCCGGCGCTCTGCTTGGCCTGAGCGGCCAGCTGCTTCACGCGGGTGTAGCGGTCGGCCGAGTTGGGGTGGCTGCTTAGGAAGGTGGGAATGCTGCTGCCGCTCTGTTCCTCGGTGCGCTGCAGGGTCTGGAAGAAATCGGCCATGTAGCTGGCGTCGTAGCCGATTTTGGTGGAATACTTCACGCCCAGGCCGTCGGCCTCGTTTTCGTCGCCGCGGCTGTACTTCAGCATCCACAGGCCCACGCCCTGCTGCACAATGCCGCCCACCGACTGCATCACGCGCGGGGCCAGCACCGAGCCGAGTATCATACCGATGCCGGCAATGGTGTTGTTGCGGCTTTGCTTCTTACCGTGCTGCGCAGTGATGTGGCCCAGCTCGTGGCCGAGCACACCCGAAAACTGGGCTTCGTTGTTGAAATAAGCCATGATGCCGCGCGTGAAATACACGTGCCCATCGGGGGTGGCAAAGGCGTTGATGATGGGCGAATCGACCACCGTGAAGCCGTAGTCGCCGGGGCGGTCCGAGATGGCCGTCATCTGCTTGCCTTTGGCGGTGATAAGGCTTTGCAATTTGGCGTCATTATAAAGGCCAAACTGGGCGATAACGGCGGGGTCGGGCTTGGCGCCTTGCAGGGGGCGGGCAGCTGGGGCTGCGGGCGATGCAGGGCGACGGGCAGCCCAATCGGTCATGCTGGACGAGCCGGCCAGCGGCAGCAGCAAGGCCAGCAGGGCGGCGGTGCTCAGGCTGCGGGAAAAAGGAACATTCATGGGAATAAATAAAGCGGAATTAACCAGTGAAGGGCTACCGATGGGCTTGCAACGGCCGCAGGGCCGGTGCGGTTGCGCCAAGGCAGCAACGGGGGGTAAACGCGCGTCCGTGTCCGGGGTGGGCCAACAGCCGCTACCAGCCTTAGGCCATTTTCCTGCCAATTTGTGGCACGCGCGGCACTTTCACTTAAAACACACGTGGGACCGGGTAGCATTGCGGCTGTTTTCATTCGTCCATATTCTTGTGTTTCAATGACTGCTTTTCGGTCTGGCCTGGCCTTGCTGCCCGCGGCACTTTTGTTGCTTTCCTGCCACCGCACGCCCATGGCCAGCAGCACTAGCAGCTTCGCGGCGGTCCCGCCCAGTATCGACGGACAAGCCGCGGAGTGGACCGACTCGCTACACTACGACCCCGGCAGCAAGCTGCAGTACCAGGTGCTGAACGACGGCCGCCAGGTGTACCTGCGCCTGAAAGCCGCCGACCCAGCCACTCAGGCCAAAATCGTGCGCCTGGGCCTCACCGTGTGGCTCGATACCACCGGCCGCCACCAGCACCAGTTCGGCGTGCATTTCCCACTGGGCGGCCCTCTGAGCCCGCGCTCCGGCGCCGACGACAGCGCCCCCCGGCCCGATGCTAGCGCCCCCATGCCCGCCCGCCAGGAGGGCCGCCGCGAGCGCATGGCCCAGGCCCTGGCCGGCATGCGCGAGATGGAGCTGCTTTACTACAAAGGCAGCCCCGAGCCTACGCTCACCGACACGCAGTCGCAGCTGGGCGTGAAAGCCGCCCTGGCCCTCGACGCGCAGGAAACCTGATATACGAGCTGGCCGTGCCCCTGCGCCTGCTCTATCCCAAGCTCCCCACCATCAGCGGCCGGCCCGCCGTGGTGGGCGTCACGCTGGCCGGCGGCAAGTTCTCCATGCCCTCAGCGGGCGGCGGTATGCCAGGCGGAGGCATGCGCGGCGGCATGGGCGGTGGCGGCATGCGCGGAGGTATGGGGGGCGGCGGAATGCGGGGCGGTATGGGCGGTGGTGGAATGCGCGGCGGAGGCAGCCGGGGCAGCTACAGCGGCCAACAGTCAGCTCCTATTGACTTGAAAACCAGCATAAATATGGTTTCAAAATGAATCAGTTTAAAAAAACGTCATGCTGAGCGCAGCCGAAGCATCTCTACCGCGGAAGTAAATAATTACTCCTGCAGTAGAGATGCTTCGGCTGCGCTCAGCATGACTGCCTATAGATTATTCTACCAGTCGATTACTGCCGGCTGTTCATATCCACCATCTGGTAGCCGATGAGCAGGTCGGCGCGGGTGCCGGGCGGGCGGTAGTACACCAGCAGGTCGTACTGGTTTTCGGTTTCGTAGTGGCTGCCTTCAAAGTAGGTTTCATTGGCGCCGCGCGTGCCGCCCACCGCAAAATCGTAGTTGTAGTAGCCTTGCTTCAGCAGGGCGTGGCCCGAGTAGAGCTGCTTGGCTTCGTCGTAGGTCAGTTTGTATTCGTCTTTAAGCTGCCAGTCGCTGAATGCGCCGAAGGCATACACCGGGCCGGGTGCCGGCTGGTCGGATTTTAGCTGGAAGGTTACGTCGAAATAGTCGGCGTTGGTAGCGCCGTTGCCGTACTCGCGGCTCTCGAACACGCGCTGGCCGTTGGCATCCACATACTGGTTGTAGGCGGTGAGGGCGCGCGAGGTTTCGGGCAGCAGCTCGGCCGTGGTCACGGGCCGGGCCTGGGGGTTGACGTGCAGCACGCCGATGCCCACGCTCTGCACCGAGCGGGTGTCGAAAAAACGGTACTCGCTCAGGCCGGGGAAGGCGTTTTCGAAGTTGAAGTACTGGTATTCGAGGCGGCGGTCGGCGTCGCGCACGAAGGTGGGGCGCAGGTTGTATTTAGCGTTGTCCCAGCGGAAGTTCTGGCGCAGCACCACCTTCACTTCCACGGCCGGGTTCACCAGCTCCACGGCGCCGTAGCCCACCGAAAAATCGAGCTGCTGCATGGTGAACCGCTCTTTGCCGCCAATCACAATACCTGGTTTCAGGCCCACGCTCACCTGGTTTTCGTACACCAGCAGCCGGCGCGACACCACCGGCGCGCCGCCTTGGTTTTGAACCACCAGCAGGTAGTTGCCGCTGATTTTCACCTGCGGCGCCCGCAGGCGGTAGTGGAAATACGGCGTTTTGGTGCCCGTGCCCACGCGGTAGTCGGTGATGAGAAACTCATTTATCTCATTCAGAAACTGCATGTCCGTGAGGATGGACGGCTGCCAGTCAACATCGCAGTGAATGAGCTTGGCCGTGAAGCGCTGGCTCTGCTCACCAAGCACGTCAAACTCCAGCGTGATGGCTCCGGACTGCCCCAGCGGCACTATCGGTGGTTGAAGTACTTCGTTGGGTTGGCCCGTGGCCACGTAGCACTGCACGCTCCGTACGTCGGGCGAGTAGGCGTAGTCCTGGTACTTCAGGGTTTTGTCGGCGTAATATTCGGGCGGCTTCTGGGTGCCGGCGCGGCCGGCGTTGGGGTCGGTGATGGGCGTGCCCAGCGGCACGCAGGCAGTGGCCAGCAGGAAGGAAGCGAGGGGAAGGAAACGCATGGCCCGCAAGGTACGGCGGCGGCTGCGCGCTGGTCAATGCCGTGCCTCGCCGTTGGGGCTGGCATGCGCCCTTTTCAGCGGCTGGCCGGGCAGCGCAGCGAGTAATAAGCCGTGTCCTGAAATTGGCCATTCCAAAACCCATTCTGCCGGAAAAGGCCCTCCTGCACAAACCCGGCCCGCAGCAGGACCCGCGCCGAAGCCTCGTTCCGCGGGTCGATGACGCCCTCCACCGAATGCAGCTGCAGCACTTCGAAGCCGTACTCCAGCGCAGCTGCCACAGCTTCCTGCATCAGGCCTTGTCCCTGCTGGGACGGGTGAAGCAAATAGCCAATCTCGGCCCGGTGGTTCTCAGGCTGCACGCGATAGAAGCCAATGGTGCCAATGATTTCGTCCGACGTGTGCCGGGCGATGCCCCAGTTGAGCAGTTCGTTCCGGCTCATGCCTTCATTCATCGCTTCGATTAGCGCAGCGGCATCGGCCACAGTGGTGGCCAGGGGCCGGGGGATGTATTGCATCACTTCCGGGTCGGCGCGCATGGCAAACAGGGCCGGCGCATCGGCGCTGGTGAGCGGGCGCAGCGTCAGGCGCTCGGTGCTGAGGGTGGGGCAGGGAGTGAAATTGAAAGTGAGCATGGGCGGATGGCGCGCTCAGCCCAAGTGTGGTCAGGCCTGGGCTGTAGCTGATGCGAATGTAAAACCCGCCGCCCATGCAGCTGCAAAAGCCATCCGCAACGGATTATAGCTGCCGTCAGTGCAGTGCTTGAGTGGGCTATTTCGCAACTGATAATAAGCAAAATAGCTAGCGCTGAAATAGCAGTAAACATTGGTTGTTAAATAATGAATGTGCTATATATTTACAAGGCTTTCACTTCGCTAATTTCTTCCAGCCTAAGCCTTATGGAACAGCACCTTGAGCAAATCCGCGAACAGCAGCGCGCCTCCTGGAATAAATTCTCGCCCGGCTGGAAGAAGTGGGACACGCTGATGATGAGTTTCATGCGGCCCACCGGCGACGAAATCATCCAGCGCCTCCACCTTAAGCCCACCGACGTGGTGCTCGACGTGGCCTCCGGCACCGGCGAGCCCGGCCTCACCATTGCTGAAAAGCTCACGGCCGGCGGCCGGGTTGTCAGCATCGACATAGCCGAAGACATGCTGGCCGTAGCCCGCGAAAACGCCGCCCGGCGCGGCCTCCGCAACTTCGAAACCCAGGTGGCCGACGTGTGCGAGCTGCCTTTCCCCGATGCTTCCTTCGACGCCATCAGCTGCCGCTTCGGGTTTATGTTCTTTCCGGATATGCAGCTCGCGGCTAATGAAATGGCGCGAGTGCTCCGCCCGGGGGGCCGCTTGGCCACCGCTGTATGGGCCGGCCCCGAGCAGAATTTCTGGGTGACGGCCAGCATGGGCATCATCAACCAGCACCTGCAGCTGCCCCCGCCACCGCCCGGCGCGCCCGGCATGTTCCGCTGCGCCCAGCCCGACTTTATCGCCAATATGTTCCGCCAGGCCGGCCTGCAGCACGTGGCCGAAATACCCGTGCCCACCGCCCTGCCCGCCGGCTCGGCCGCCGGCTATTGGGAAATTATGACCGATGTGGCCGCGCCTGTGGCTGGCGCCCTCAGCCAGGCCACCCCGGAACAGCGCGCCGCCATCGAGCGCGATATAATGACCCTGATGCAACAGCGCTACCCTAGCGGCGAGGTAACAATTCCGGCCGGCACGTTGGTGATTGCGGGGGAGAAGTAATTAGCAGGGGATTGCATTGGCCGTTAAGCGGGCCATATTGCGTCTGCCTTTAGCCGCATGCCAGCGCATGGCAAACGCGCTGGTTGCGGTCAGGCAAACCCCATTATGGCAAAGAGTAACGAAAAAAAGTTGCCCGCAGAACGCCGAGCGGAACTCCTCAGCATCTTAAAAAACCGCTTCGAAAAGCACCCAAGCCGCCACCAGGGCCTGGCTTGGGCCGACGTTCAGGTCCGGCTGGACGCCCACCCAGAAAAGCTCTGGGTGCTCGACGACATGGAAACCACCGGCGGCGAGCCCGACGTGGTGGGCCTCGACGCGCAAACGGGTGAATATATTTTCTACGACTGCGCCGCCGAAAGCCCGGCTGGCCGCCGCAGCCTCTGCTACGACCGCGCGGGGCTGGAGTCGCGCAAAGAGCACCGCCCCGCCACCAGTGCCCTCGACATGGCGGCCAGCATGGGCATTGAACTGCTGACGGAAGCCCAATACCGCGAATTGCAGCAGCTGGGCCGCTTCGATGCCAAAACCTCCAGCTGGCTGAAAACCCCGGCCGCCATCCGAAAGCTCGGCGGTGCCATCTTCGCCGACTTCCGCTACGGCACCGTTTTCGTGTATCACAACGGGGCGCAGTCGTACTACAGCGGGCGCGGCTTCCGGGGCATGCTGAAGGTTTGAGGTGGCGAAGAAAACGCCCGATAGGCAGCGGTGCAGAAGCAGATTTTTCTTTTTCGCCATCAGCGGCTAACCTGCTTGTAGCCATTGGTAGATAGCGGTATATTGCTCGCGTTTTATGCCAGCATAGCTGGTTTTATCTACCCTTAAAACAACCTAAATGGAAGTTTCTACAATCAGCACTCAGGATACCGTTAACCAGGTGTATGACTACGCCGCCAACCAGCTCGTCCACGGCGGCCGCAGCGGCGCCGAAGTAGAACGGCTGCTGCAGGAAAAGGGGCTCGATGCCGAAAGCGCCGGCATTGTCGTCAGCAATCTGCAAGGCCAGATTAAGCAAGCCAAAAACGCGCAGGCCAAGAAGGACATGCTCCACGGGGCGCTGTGGTGCGTGGGCGGCACGGCCCTGACGTTGGCCCACATCGGCTTCATTTTCTGGGGCGCCATCATCTTCGGCGGCATCCAGTTCTTCAAGGGCGTTGCCAATCTGAAGTAGGCGCGGCGCGTCGACTACCCTTGTAGCCTGTTAAAAGAAACGCCACTAGGCGTCATAAGAAAAGCCTCTCCCAAAGCACCACGCTTTGGGAGAGGCTTTCGCTTTTCAAGTGGCTGTCTGGTTTACACCTCGGCCAGCATTTCCCACCGGTCGTTCAGCTGAGCCAGCTCCTTTTTCACCTGCTCGAATTTCATCGTCGCGTCTTTGAGCTGCGCGGCATTTTCGTAGATTTTCGGGTCGGCCAACTGCTTTTCGTAGCCGGCCAGTTCCTTTTCCAGCGTGTCGATTTTGGCTTCAACTTCGGCCAGCTCTTTCAGGGCTTTTTTCTGGTCGGGCGACGAGGTTTTGGCGGGCTCGGCCTTTTTCTCCTCCTTGGGCTGGGGCTTGGGGGCCGAGGGGGAGGGCAGGCCGGCTTTCTTGGCGGCTTTCTCGCGGTCTTCCATCCACTGCTCCCACTCTACGTAGGTGCCGGGGTATTCCTTGAGCTGGAAATCCTCGATGTACCAGATTTTGGTGGCCACGTTTTCCACGAAGTACCGGTCGTGGCTGATGACGATGAACGTGCCCTCGTACTGCTCCAGGGCCTGGATGAGGATGTTCACCGACACCATGTCCAAGTGGTTGGTCGGTTCGTCGAGCAGCAGGAAGTTAGCTTCCGAAATCAGGGTTTTGGCCAGGGCCACGCGGCTTTTTTCGCCCCCGCTCAGCACCTTGATTTTCTTGAACACCTGGTCGCCCGTGAACAGGAAGGAGCCCAGCACCGAGCGCAACTCCATCTCGTTGCGCTTCGAGCCGGCCTCGTTCATCTCCTGCAAAATCTCGTTTTCCACGTTCAGGCTTTCCAACTGGTGTTGGGCGTAGAACGACATAATCACGTTGTGGCCCAACTGATGCTTGCCGGCGGTGGGCGCCTCGGTGCCAGCCACCAGGCGCATCAGGGTCGACTTGCCCTTGCCGTTGGCCCCAATCAACGCGATTTTGTCGCCGCGCTCGATGTGCACGTGGGTGTCGCGGAAGATGAGCTTCTGGTCGTATTTCTTCGTGACGTGCTCCATGCGCAGGATGTGCCGGCCCGGCTCCACCTTGAACTGGAAGCGGATGTTCACCTTCGCCGCCTCGGGCGTCACGTCCTCAATGCGCTCCAGCTTGTCCAGCGCCTTCACGCGGCTCTGGGCCTGCTTGGCCTTGCTGGCCTTGGCCTTGAAGCGCTCAATAAACCGCTCCGCCTGCCGAATCTGGGCCTGCTGGTTTTCGTAGGCGCCTTTCTGGATGAGGTTACGCTCCTCTTTCTCTTCGAGATAGAAGGAGTAGTTGCCGGCGTAGGGCACCAGCTTGCCGCCGGTCACCTCCACGGTGGTGTTGGTGGTTTGGTCGAGGAAGGCGCGGTCGTGGCTTACGATGATGACGGCGCCCTCGTAGCCCGACAAGTAGTTTTCAATCCACTTAATCGAGGGCAAATCCAAGTGGTTGGTCGGTTCGTCGAGCAGCAGTAGCGAGGGCTGTTGCAGCAGAATCTTGGCCAGCATCACGCGCATGCGCCAGCCGCCCGAGAAGGACTTGAGCGGGCGCTGCAGCTCCTCGGTGCTGAAGCCCAGGCCTTCCAGAATTTCCTCGGCCTTGGCCTGCATGGTGTAGCCACCAAGCGCCTCAAACCGCTCCTGCATGGCGGCCAGCTTCTCCACCAGCTCGTCGGAGTAGTTCGTCTCGAACTCTTCGAGCACGGCATCAATCTTTTTCTGCAGCTCCAGCGCCTCCTCGAAGGCCTGCATGGCCACGTGCAGGATGCTTTCGTGGGTGTCGTAGCTCAGCAAATCCTGGTTCAGGAAGCCCAGGCTCACGTCCTTGCTCATCGAGATGGAGCCGCCGTCGGGCCGGTACTCGCCCACCAGCAGGCGCAGCAAGGTCGATTTGCCGGTGCCATTCAGGCCGATGAGGCCGATTTTGTCCTTGGGCTTGATGTGCAGGCTGGCGCCGTCGTACAGCGTGCGGGAGCCAAAGTGGAAGTCGAGGTCGGAAATGCTAATCATTGAGTCGGGGTATTCAGGGGCAAAGGTACGGCCCCCGGCGCGGTAAACGCCGCCGTGGCCAGTGGAATTGAACGACCACCGACGCACAAAAAATCCCCGCAGCCGGGGCCGCGGGGATTATCAATTCACTCAAAAGAAGTCAACTTACTGCTTCACCACCTTCAGCGTGCGGGTGCGGTCGCCGTCCTGGTAGCGGACCAGGTAGAGGCCGGCAGCCAGGCTGCCGAGGTCGAAGCGGGCTTCGTGGTTGCGCACGGGCGCGGCTTGCAGGGTGCGGCCGGTGTGGTCGAGCAGCAGCACAGTAGCGGCCGGGCTGGCCTCGGCGGGGGCCTGCACGGTCAGGGCGTTGGCCGTGGGGTTGGGGTAGGCGTTCACGGCCAGGGCCTCGCGGGCGGGCAGCGTGGCCGCCAGGGTGGCGTTCACGGTGACGCCCATCACGTTGAGCGTGCCCGTAGCGGCAGGCTTGTTAATCACAATGTTCTGAATCGACTTCGTGGCGTTGGCGGCAGACAGCGTGAGGCGGAACTCGTAGAGGCGCGGGTCGGTGGTGCTGTTTTGGATGGTGTTGTTGTCGCGGCCCACCCGGCCAAAGCCCCGCAGGGCAATGTTGGTCGTGCCCGAAAACCAGTCGGCTGCCGAAAGCCCGGTGAAGGCCTGCGTGGTGCCATCGGTGAAGGTAACCGTGGCCGTAAAGCCGCTGGCCCCGTTGCCCGAAGTAGCCAGCAAATACACGTCAGAAGCCGCCAGCGGCGTGGGGAAAGCCAGCGTGCCCGAACCAATACCGCTGATGCGCAGTGAGTTATTGGCCGAGTACGAAGCAAACTGGAACGTGAGGCCGCTGGTGACAGCACTGGTAAAGGAGCCGTTGGCGGGCAAGAAGGAAGTGGGTGCTCCACTGGTCGGGCTCACGAACGTAGACGCCATGAAGTTGAAGCGGTTGCCCACTGCCCCGCCGTCCACGTCGTCGGTGGTCGAGGAAATGACGGTGCCGGCACCGTTGGCCACCACATCGGCGTTGTAGCCGGTCACAGCCACAGGTACCAGGGCGGCGTGGGCGGCGGGCAGGGCGCCCAGGCCCAGCGTCAGGAGCGCCAGGGTGCGGAGAGAAGTAAAGGTGTTGTGCATAAAAATGAAGAAGGGGTGAAAAAGGGATGAGTCAAATATAAAAGAGAAGAATGCCGGGCCAATTAATCGTTTAAGCTTTTTTAGATGAAATGGACAATGCGGACCCGCACGTCATGCCGAGCGCAGCGAAGCATCCCGCGTGCGGCAGTAACCCTTTTGATTGAATTAGTGGCGGCACGCGAGATGCATCGCTGCGCTCGGCATGACATTCTGTGATATAATCCCGCAGATTGTGCAGCCCTGCTTTACTTGGGTAGCGGGGCCTCGTCGGCGCTTTCGCTCAGCTTCTGGGCCAGCTTCTGGGGCACGCCAACGTTGTCGAACAGACCGCTCACCACGCCCTGCCGCCACAGCGTAAATACCGAGAAGCGCGGCTCGCGCTTGCTGGTCATCTCGCCCGAAACCAGCTTGCCGCGCTTGCGCGGGTTCTGGTCGCGGATGACGATGACATTGGCGGCTTTTGAAAGGATGCGCTTGAAGAACGTCTTCTTGATTTCCTCGTCCTTATAGCCCAGCAGCTCCATTTGCAGGCCCGTGTAGCGGGTGGTCATGGTGCCGGTCACGCCCTTGCGGTCGGCCTGCAGCGCGAAGCGAATGCCTTGCACATCCCCTTTTTTAAACTTCACCAGCCGGGTGGGCACCGTCATGGAGTTGATGATGGCAAACTGGCCCGGCCCGAACGTGCCCCAAACCCGGTGCCGGCCTTTGGGGTCGAGCAGGTAAGCTGAGATTTGGGCATCGAGGCGGCATTGGCCCTGCAGGTAGGTGGTGGCCCGGCCGGTGAGAGGCGTGGCGGGCGTCATGCGCCGCCGGTCGTTGCTCAGGTTGAAAAAGCTACCGTTGAAGCGGGTGATGTTCAGCTTGCCGATGATGGGCGTGCGCGGGCTGCGGTAGGTGGTGTAGAGGCTGCCGTTCACAAGGTCGAGGCGGCGCACGTCCACGGTCACTTTCAGCTTGCGCATCTCCTCGGGCGAGATTTTGGAGAGGTTGGGGTTGATGGGGCCCCGGCCGTCGGAGGCAATCAGCACGTAGGGGCGCTGGGCCACGGCCCGCGCCAGGCGGAAGTCGCCGTGGTTCACCAGGTTGGGGTAATCGAGCCCGGTGAGCGTGAGCGAGGGCACTTTGATGGTGACGGCCGGGGCCTGGTAGCCCTTGTGCAGGTTCATGCCCATGGGCGAGTAGCGGGGCTTGAGGCGCATATCCTCAAAGCGCAGCAGGCGGGCATCGGTGTCGACCTTCACCCGCTCGCTGCTGGCAAAGTAAACGCGGTCGTCGAAGGGCGCCGACAAACGGCCCGACTGCCCTTTCCAGCCCAGGGCGTAGGCAATGCGGTTGGGGGCATCGTCCGAAGGCTGGTCGATGCGGATGCTGCGGCCCGTGAGGTTGAGCTGGCGGATGTGGGGCGAGTGCCGCCAGCGCCCGATGCGGATTTCGGTGTTGCGCACACGCAATTCGGCCAGGTCGGAGCGCCGGGCCACCTTGCTCAGCAGCTGCCACAGCGGGGGCGGCGGCTGCGCCGGCGGAATAAACAGCGCCTTCGCGCCGCTTACTTCCAGCCGGCGCGCCTGGAAGTGGCGCTGGTGCTGCAATTGGGCCGCGTCAAAACCGCTAAGCGTCAGGCGCGGCAAGGTCACGTCGAAGCGGGCGCCGTCGGGTTTGCCCTGACCCGGCGCGGGCAGTCGCACCCGCAGGGCGCGCAGGTCGAAAGTGCCGGTTTTGGTCGATAGCTGCATACTGCCTACGCTAACGGGATGCGCGGCTAATGTGGCCTGGCTGTGGCCCAGGGCCACGTTCCAACTCTTGGCAAAGAGCACCTTGTGCGCATCACGCGCGGCGGCCGAATCGTAGCGAATGGCCGTCGACCTCACGTTCAGCTGCCGCAGAATGGGGTTTTGGGCCGTGCCAGCCAGGTGCACATAGCCATCCAGAATGGCCAGTTGCGCTACTTCAACGCTCCGCAAGAAGCCCATTTGGGCGGCTGGGCCGGGTTTTGCCGTTTGCGCTGGCGTGAGCGTGAGCCGCGGCCCCTGCACCAGTAGCGAATCGACCCGTAACTGGTGTTGGTGTTGTAAGCGCGCTGCATCGAGACCAGTGAGCATCAGCCGGGGCAGGGTCAGGGAGAGGCGTGGGGTATGGGGCGCGGCGGCACCGACGGGAAGCACGCGCACAGAATCGAGCCGGAAGCGGCGGTCGGCCGTTGAGAAGTTCAGCCCGGCCAGGTCCAGCGCGTGGCCCTGGGCCCGCGCCTGGCTGTGCTGCAAGTGCAGGTGCCAGTTTTGGGCGTAGCCCAGCCGCTGCGAGTCGGCCGCGCCGGCAGGGCTGAGGAGCAGCTCACGGGCGCTGAGGTCGGCGCGGTGGAGTCGGGCGGTAGTTTGGGTGCTGTCGGGCAGGTAATTGACTTGCGCACGCTGCAAGCCCGCGTAGTTGATGTCCAGCCCTTTCAGCCCGAGTGGCAGGCGCTGGTGCAGGGGCTGGGCGGCCCGGCGGGTCGATTTTGTGGCCAAGGCCAGCACGTCAAGCCGCACGGAATCGAGCACCGCGCTGTCAACGGGCACCACGCCCTTGCGCAGCAGCGCCAGCAGGCCGATGCCGGTGATGTGCAGTTCGGCCGCGTCGAGGCGCAGGCGGGGGAGGGTGTCGGCCACCTGGGCGGCGGGGCGCAGGCGCAGGCCGCGCAGCCGGATGGACCGCTGCAGCAGGCTGGTGTTCAAATCGGCTATGCGCAGCTGGTATTGCCCGTGGGTTTGCTTGCTGACTTGCTTTTGCAGGGTGTTCAGCAGCCAGCCATCCAAAAAGTGCAGGCCCACCAGCACCGCGGCCACCACCAGCCCCACAATGCCCAGCAGCCACCATCCCCAGCGCCGGCCGCGGGCAGGACGAGCAGGAAGGGGCGAATCGGCAAGGCGTACAGGCTCAGACACGGGATGTAAGGTAGGAGTAGCGTAACGGCAAAGGCCCCGGCCAGGGTTGTGCACCGGGCGGCCAAGTCGATGGAAACCTTCATTTTCCCGACCAAAGGCCCCGCCAATTACTGCGCCGGCCGGGCAAACGTTGGCCGCAGGCCCTACATTTGGGCATGCACACCCCTGCTTCTTCCGATGCCGTGGGCACGGCCCTGCTGGCCAGTTTCCGCCACAGCTTTCTGCAATACAAAGCCTTGGCCGACCGGGCGCTGGCCCAGCTCACCGACGCCGAGTGGCTGCACCAGCCTGCGCCGGGCGCCAACAGCGTCGCCGTCATTGTGCAGCACATGGCCGGCAATCTGCGCTCCCGCTTCACCGATTTTCTGACCACCGACGGCGAAAAACCCACCCGCCAGCGCGACCAGGAATTTGAGGAGCCCACCAGTCCCGACGCCGTGCCGGCCCTGCGGCAGGAGTGGGAGGCGGCGTGGCGGGTGTTGTTCGTGCTGCTCGACGAGTTGCGGGCCGCCGACCTGCTGGCTACCGTCACCATCCGGGGCGAGGACCACACGGTGCTGGCCGCCGTGCAGCGCCAGGTGGCGCACTACGCCTACCACGTGGGCCAGTTGGTGCAGCTGGCCAAGCACCAGCGGGGCGAGGCCTTCGAGTCGCTCAGCATTCCGCGCGGCCAGAGCCGACAATTCAACCACCAGATGACTTCCCGCCGTGCCCTTTAACCTGAAAGGCCAGCTGCGCGCCGAAAACGCGCGCCCCGAACCGGCACCCGCCGACTTGCTGCGCCGCAAATTTGACCCGGCCAACCATCCCGCCGCCGCTGCACGTACTAGCCCCATGCTTGCCATTACTTCTGTGCTCAGCCCGCCCCACGCCGCGCGCATCAACCGCATCATCAAAAGTCTGGAGCAGGAATTCGGCCTCGACGACGTGCAGGCCACGCCCGACCCGCACATCACCTACCAACTGGCCGGCGTGGCCAAGCGGGCGGCCCTGATGGAGGTGCTGGCCAAGGTAGCGCGCCACACCCAGCCGTTCCCGGCCTTCACCACCGGGCTGGGGGTGTTTCCGGGGCCCAACCCCACCATTTACATTCCGGTGCTGCGCTCGGTGGCCCTCAACGACTTGCACCGCCGCATCCACGAGGCCACCGCGCCGCTCTGCCTGCGCACCGACAAGTTTAGCGGGCCCGACTGCTGGCTGCCGCACATCTCGCTGGCGTTGCACGACACCACGCCCGACCTGCTAGGCGAAGTGCTGCGCTACCTGAACGAGCAGACCTTCAACCTGAAGTTTCAGATTGACAACCTGGCCATTATGGAGCAGCAGGGCGACTTGTACCTGCGGCAGGAGGAGTTTCAGTTCGAAGTACCAGTGCCGGCCAAATAGGCGCCAGCCTACACGGTGGGCGGTATCTGGGTGCCGTTGTCGAGGCTCTGCCACAGGTACTTGCAGGCCAGCGTGCGGTAGGGGCGCCAGGCCTCGGCAATGGCCAGCATGCGCTTTTGCAGGGCGCGGCCCGTTTCTTCGAGGCCGTAGAGGCGACGCATGGCGTTTTGCACGCCCAGGTCGCCTTCGGAGAATACGTCGGGCTGGTCGAGGGCAAACATTTGCAGCATTTGGGCCGTCCAGCGGCCCACGCCTTTGATGGCGGTGAGGTGCTGGGTGAAAGCTTCTTCCGAAAGGCTGGTGAGGTGCTCGTAGTCGAGCAGGCCGCGCTCGTTGTATTCGGCAATGGCCCGCAGGTAGCCGGCCTTCTGGCGCGAGAGGCCCACGGCGCGCAGGTCGTCGTCGGTCAGGGCCAGCACCTCGCGCGGCTCGGGGTAGCCTTCGGGTGGGAAAAGCGACTGAAACCGCTTCCAGATAGCAGCCGCCGCCTTGGTCGAAATCTGCTGGCTGACGATGGCGCGCAGCAGCGCCAGGTACAAGTCTTCGTGGGGCCGGGGGTGAATTTCGCGGCCCCGGGCAATGACGCCGCCCAGGATGGGGTCGGCGGCGCTGAGGTGTTCGATAGCAGCTTGGTTAAGCATCAATCAGGGGGAAGTGAGGTATTAAAGAAGCGGCTTTTCGAGCAAGTCCTGCGGAAAAACCGGAATCATCACAATGTCTAGCACCGCGCCGGTGGGGGAGAGGCGCAGGCCAGTGAGGTTGCCGCCAAACACCGCGCCCGTGTCGATGTACAAGGTATTAGAGGTTTTGTCGAATACGGGCTCGCCATTTTCCATTGGTGTGTGGCCCACCACCTGCAGTTGCTGCTCAAGCCTCCGGAGCGGGCCGCGGGCCCAAAGCAGCCCGTCGGGGCTGTCGCGGTCGTAGGCCAAGGGCGAGGGGCCAATGCCGGCGTGGCTCACCAGCACATGCTCGTTTTGCCAGAGCAGCGGTCGCTGTTGCAGCCAGCGTAGGTGGCGGGCCAGCAGCCCGGCGCGGGTGCTGTACTGGTTGGTGGTGCTGCGGCCGCCCCAATTCAGCCAGCCGGGGTAGGGGCCGTAAGGGCTATAGTGGTGCAGCATGGCATCCTCGTGGTTGCCCATGAGGAAGGTAGTGGTATCGGGGTATTGTTCGTTCAGCTGCCGGGCCAGCTCCACGGTGGCCGGAATGTGGGCGCCGCGGTCCACCAGGTCGCCCACCTGAATAAGGTGGTCGGTGGCTGGGTCCCAGCGCCGCAGCAATTCCTGAAGCGTGTGGAAACACCCGTGCACGTCGCCGATGAGGAAGAGGTTCATAAACGAAACAACGTTAAAAACCGCATTTAGGTCTCGGGCGCCGAAGCAGTGCAGCAGCTCAGAAAGTTTGCCCCGGAGCGTCGTTGGGGCGGGCTGCCGGCTTTCAGCCGGCTGTCCGCTCGAAATGCGCCTGATGCCAGCCAGATGACAAGCGGACAGCCGGCTGAAAGCCGGCAGCCCGCCCAAGTAAAGGCCGCGCGGTTTGCTTACCTCCGCACACCGCCTGGCGGGAGCGCAACGGGTAGTTTTGCCCACCAGTGCCCATTTTTCGGCCCGCCGCCGTACTCCTCACCATGCCCATTCGCCGTGTTCTGCGTCCCATCCGGGAATTATCTGATAGCGGCAAGCTGGCGGGCTTGCTGCTGCTGCTAGCCACGCTGGTATCATTGGGGCTGAGCAACAGCGCCGCCGGCCCCCGCTACCTGGGCTTGTGGGAGCTGCACCTAGGCTCCGGTCTGCTCAATAAATCGGTGGCCCATTGGATAAATGACGGCCTGATGGGCATTTTCTTTTTTCTGGTGGGGCTCGAAATCAAGCGCGAAGCCATTGTTGGCGAGCTGGCCGAGCCCCGGCAGGCGCTGCTGCCCGCGCTGGCGGCCGTGGGCGGCGTGGCAGCCCCGGCCCTGCTGTACCTGGCTTTCAACCACGGCACGTCCGGGGCGGCTGGCTGGGCCACCCCCACCGCCACCGACATTGCCTTTTCGCTCGGCATCTTGGCCTTGCTGGGCCGGCACGTGCCGGCCGGGCTGCGCATCTTCCTCACCGCCCTGGCCATTATCGACGACCTGCTGGCCGTGCTCATCATCGCCTTCTTTTACTCCGGTAGCTTGCATTGGGCCTACCTGGGCGGGGCAGCCGGCATCTTTGCATTGCTGTTGGTGCTCAACAAGCTGGGGGTAAAAACCTTATTAATCTACTTGGTTTTGGGCCTGGGGCTGTGGTTCTGCGTGCTGGAATCGGGCATTCACGCCACTGTGGCGGGCGTGTTGCTGGCCCTCACCATTCCGCTGGACCGCATCGAGGATATTGAGCACGCCTTGCAGCGGCCGGTCAACTACCTGCTGCTGCCCTTGTTTGCCCTGTGTAATACCGCCATTGTCCTCAACGGGGGATTGGGACCGGTGCTGCACTCGCCGGTGGCGCTGGGCATCGGGCTGGGGCTGCTGCTGGGCAAGCCGCTGGGCATTGTGGGCATGGTGGGGCTGCTAGTGCGGCTGGGCGTGGCCCATCTGCCCGCCGAAGTGAGTTGGCGGCAAATGGTGGGCCTTGGCTTCACCGCGGGCATCGGTTTTACCATGGCCATTTTTATCGCCACGCTAGCTTTCCACAATCCACAGGCCGTTGACGTAGCAAAACTGGCCGTACTGCTCGGTTCGGCTCTGGCCGCCATAGTAGGGGCGGGGGT
The DNA here is from genome assembly GCF_015694735.1 of Hymenobacter properus. GTDB lineage: Bacteria > Bacteroidota > Bacteroidia > Cytophagales > Hymenobacteraceae > Hymenobacter > Hymenobacter properus. The sequence goes on from NZ_JADQDP010000007.1 coordinate 157,731, forward strand.
GCTGTGGTTTGCCCGAGCTGATGAGAAGCCTGCTGAGGCTGAAGCCACCGCATCAGCTACGTCTGAGCAACCCTGAGCGGTTTGTCATTCCAACAAAGGAGAAATTTGGGATGGCTCTCTTAGCAGCTTTCCCAGGTTTCTCCTTCGGAATGCAAACTTCCTGGTCGACGACCTCTGAGCCGGCTACGCCATGGCCGCCAGCGCCGCTTCTACCCGGTTCAGGCCGGCGTCGTCCACGTCGAGGTGGGTCACGAAGCGAATCCACTGCGGCCCGAAGCTGCTGGCCCGGATGCCCTGCTGCTCCAGCGTGGCCAGGAAATCGGCGGCCGGCATGGTGTCAGCAAGCCGGAAAATGACGAGGTTGGTTTCCGGGGTCAGCACCTCGGCCACGTAGGGTTGCTGGCCGAGCACCTCGGCCAAGCGGGCGGCGCGGCGGTGGTCGTCGGCCAGGCGGGCCACGTTGTTTTCCAGGGCATAAATGCCCGCGGCGGCCAGGTAGCCGGCCTGCCGCCAGCCCCCGCCCATCACCTTGCGGATGCGCTTGCACTTCTTAAGAAACGCCGCCGAGCCCAGCAGCACCGAGCCCACCGGCGTGCCCAGCCCTTTGCTCAAACACACCGAAATTGAATCAAAAAACTGCCCGTAGTCTTCGCTGCGCTGCCCGGTGGCCACCAATGCGTTGAAAATGCGTGCTCCATCGAGGTGTCGCGCAATGCCGTGCCGCCGCGCCACGTCGCTGATGGCCTGCAAGTCCTCCAAGGCGTAGCAGCTGCCGCCGCCGCGGTTGTGGGTGTTTTCGAGGCTGATAAGCTGGGTGCTGGGGTAGTGCACGTTTTCGGGCCGGATGGCGGCCTCCACCTGGGCAGCTGTGAGGCGGCCGCGCTGGCCCGGCAGCAGCGCCACGCTCGCGCCCGAGTGGAAAGCAATACCGCCCACTTCCCACAGGTAGATGTGGGAAGTTTGCTCGCAAATCACCTCGCTCAGCGGCTCGGTGTGGGCCTTGATGGCAATTTGGTTGGTCATGGTGCCCGAGGGACAAAACAGGCCGGCTTCGAGGCCGAAGCGGGCGGCGGCCATTTCTTCGAGGCGGCGCACGGTGGGGTCTTCTTCGTACACGTCGTCGCCTACCGGGGCGGCCATCATGGCGGCCAGCATGGCGGGCGTGGGCCGGGTCACGGTATCGGAGCGCAGGTCAATCACGGAAGGGGAGGCGGAAGTTGTCATCGTTGGCAAAAGTAGCGCGCTAACCGGCCCGTCGCGCCGGGCCAAGGGCCGCATCGGCCATAAAATGCCTGGCGGGCTTGCACTTCCCGCCCCAGCTGCGTACTTTTGCCCTCCATTTCGTAAGACCCTAGATTTTTTCCGGCCATGTCCGTTACCCGTCTGAAGCGCAAGCACCGCAAGAACATTGCCCGTGCTAACAACAAGCAGAACATCATCAAAAACCTGCTCCGCACCCCCGT
>NZ_JADQDP010000008.1 GCF_015694735.1 Hymenobacter properus
GAAGGCCGCAACGAGCAGTACTCCTACCAAGCCTCGCGGCAGGTGGGGCAAGGGCTTGGCAAGCTGATTGGCTGGGTATTGATAGCGGGGTCCCGGGTGGTGGTAGAAGTGCTGCTGGCGGCTCCGTTCCTGATGCTGGGCTTCGTTGTAATGGCTCCCCTGGATTTTCTCGGGCCAGTGCTCGGGGCAGTCCGCTTGCTGGGAATGGGTATCATGGCCTACTTGTTTTACGCCGGCCTCTACTGGCTGAAAGGATTAGTGGTTGCCCAGCATCGCCGCGAGGGTTGGCTCTGGCTACTGCCATTCTCAGTATGTGTAGCGGTTACTTGCTTGCTGCCCGGATGGCTGGTTCGGCAGTTTGTGACCAGCTCGTTTCCCACGGCCAGTCCGGTATGGGGCTGGGGCCTCGGGGTAGCTTTTGCTCTGTTTGCCTATGGGCGCTACCGCTTCACCGAAGACACCGCCCCCAGCTTAGCACTCTGGTCTTACCGCCGGGGATATAACTGGGCCCTTCGTTAATACTCAAGGCTACTTTTTCATGTTAGGCTGTCACAATTTCGGCCCTCGAAGCTTCGGTCCGGGGGCTTTTTGTTTGTTGACTTCCCGTAGTTGCTCCATCACCGGCATTAAGAGTCGTTGTTCCACGATGGGTGGAAACAGGCGGTCAGGGTTGCGCTGCATCTGCTCCAGGCGCGTGGCAATGGCAGGCCAACGGTAGCCCTGCATTTCGGGTTTCATATTGAAGTCGATGTCGCCGTGAAAGGCCAGGGCGCGGGGCACTTCGGATGATGAGGTGTTAAAACGGCCCTCGTAGGCCTGGCGCATCTGGTTCAGGGTAAGCTTTTCGCTTAGCGCGGCCACGTCCACAAAATCCCGAAGCCTTTCGCCGCTCATCACTACACCGGCCAGCTTCATGGCGCCCAGGTCTTCGAGCGAAGCCATACGAATGTTGGAGCCGGGATAGAGCACGGCCGGTCGTAACAGCGGGAATCCATAATTCACCACATCGGTTTTCACCTGGCCGATGACACCCTGAATGGCGGCTTTGTCCCATTCCGGCTCCTGGGCTCGCATTCGTTGGAGTGCGCCGTCGGCCCGCATCTCATATTTGCTTATCAGCAGGTCCTTAATTTCTCCGTCAATTGGCGTGGGGCCGTCCGAAAAAAGGTCGAGGTCGCGGCTGCGACGGTGGCCCAGATGTAACGCCAAAGCCGTTCCCCCTACCAGGACGAACGGCTTTAGCAAGGGCTCCTGCATGAGTTGCGCTAGGAGTTGAAGGTTTGCGGTATCGACTGCTTGCGCTGGTAGCATCTAAGGGTTTCCTTTTCGATGTGGAAGAACTGGCACACGGCCGCAATGGCGGCGTCCGACATATAGGGTACCGTTTCAACGATTTCCTGCACGCGCGGCCGGCCGTAGTACTCCAGCATGGCGGCCCAATCTTCTTTGCTCCCGCGCTGAATGACGCGCTGCACGATGGTACGCGCCATGGCCTGCGGGTCGATGGTGTCGGGGTCTACGTCCCACAGTAGCGTTGGCAGGTGCTCGGCCAATGGGGCCGGTACAACCTGCGGCTCGGGCGTTGCAACCGTAGTAGAAGGAGTGAGCTTTTCCATAAGTACAGGATATGTGAGCCGTGGCTAGTAGCCTTTCGTGTGACTGGAAAGCATATTCCCCAAAGCTGGATTGGGAACCAGAGGGAGAAAGGCAATACCAAGCCCTAGTCTATTTAAACACCTTTTCAGGGCCTATAGTTGCGCTAAATCAGCTGGATTTAGTAAAGCTACCATTACGGCAGGTGAGGGCCTACGCTCGATTCATCAAAGTGCAGGTACGGTTCGTACTGATGGGCCGACTCCCCTTGCGGGCCTGCTCCCGGCGCATAACTGGCGAAGGGGTCAGGGCCAGGGGCTGGCTGGTACTCGGCATCGAGCGCGGCCGACAACTGCTCCAGGTCAATCTGCCCGGCAATGTATTGGTTCTGCAGCTCCACCAGGAGCGCTGAGGGCGGGCGATTTTGGCTCATTGACACGCCAACCGCAAACTTCACCACCTCGCGACGCTGCTGCTTGGTTTGCTCGTTTTCGGAGAAATAGAGGGCCTTTTCCACCACTACAAGATACGTATAAAAGCTCGCATCGGCCGACCTGAGCGGCCCTGAATCATCTCGCTTTCGAACTCACAACTTTGGGCCTCGACGCTTCAGCTCCGGTACTTTTTGCAGCGGCTCGTCTTTGCTGGCTACCGGTACTTTCGGTTGTTCCAAGCCGGTGGATGGCGCGGCCTTAAGCGGTGGCCCGACTATCAGCAGCACCACCGTAACCAGAGGTAACGCCTTTAGCAACCGCGCCACGCGCTGGCGCAGCCGGGCATCTTCCATCTTGGCGGGCATTTGCTCCAGTAGCTCGGCTCCGGTTTTCAGGATGGCCAGCCGCGCCGGCTGCTGCGCGTCGGGGTGCACCACGCCGCGGGTGCCCTGCATAATCTGCCGGGCTACTGCGGTGTGGCGCCCTCCCAGCAGCGCCCGCCAGATGGGCTCCTGGCTCTGCTGTACCTCGCGCATGGCATCCACGCGCTGCAGAAAATCAGACACTGCCACGGGCGCGGCAGGGGCTAACACTAGCTCCGGGAGGGGCGTGGTAATCTGGCCAAAGAAGGTGCGGAGCGGCTGCAAATCCGTTTCCGGGTTCCCGGCAGGCCGTAGAATAGCGTAGTCCCGGGCCTGGTTGTATTGCTTGGGGTGCGACTGCGCAACAAGGTTCACGTCGTAGCCGGCATTTTCCGCCAGCACTTGAAAGGCCGCGCCCAGGGTCCGGCCATTACCCTCCCGAAAGGCGTGGGCGTAGTTGTACTGGTCGAAGTAGTAGGCAGCCCGCGCCACGAACTGGTCTTTGTCCAGCCCTTTCAAAAAGCGCTCAGCGGCCAGCTGCTGCCCGATGGCATCCAGGTGCGCGGGCAGTTGCTGGTAGCTGCCAAAGTACATAGTGTACATGCCGGGGCCCTCCTTATCAGCCGATGTTGACTTGGTGGCCTGGAACTCGCCCCAAGCGCGCGTTTCGCCAGCCCACTGGTAAACATCCTGAAAAAGGTGGCGGTGCAACTCCTGCAGGCCCTGGGCGTTGTGAGGCGCTACTTCCACGTGGCCGGCGAGCACCTCCAGCAGGCGGAAGTGGAAGCGGTTGCCTTCGACCTCGGCCAGCTTGTCCTCATCAGTGATGTTGAGCTTGTTAATCAGAACACCGGTGTGGGGGTCGGTAAAACCGTCAGTCATAAGAAAAAGCCGCGCGGGAACTGGGTAAGCAAGCAAAACGCCCCACCAACCGGCAGGGCGTTAGCGAATAGATAAGAAGCGAAGGGCTAGTGCGATAAAGAGCGGGCCTTGGCCACGGCGGGCGCCGGCCGGGGCGCCACCGCCAGGATGCCATCGGCTCCCCGCGTGGGTACCGGCGTCTGGGCCTGGGCTTGATAATAGGCATCAAGCTGGGTATTTACCTCGGCCAGGCTCAGCTCGCCGTTGATGTAGCGCTGGCTCAGCTGCTCGGCAAAGGGGCTCAGCTTGCGGTCCTGGGTCGCGTTCAGCGCGGCCGCCCGGTCCGACAGCGCCTGGCGCTGCTCGCGGGTTGCTTCCTTGGGGCCGAATTTTACGAAGGTATCCATGTTGTTTCGCCTGAGTGGTCTACTACGGCAAACGAAAGTTAGGCAAAAATGTGCCAAACCGGGCTACTGCTTCGCCCCGGCCGCCTGCGCATCGGCCAGGGCTGCATCCAGTACCGTCTGCACGGGCACGGCCAGCAGCTCGGCTACTCGGAGCGCCTCGGCCACGGTAAGTCCGGAGGGGTCGGTTTCGCGCTGCTTGATGGTGCGGTAGGTCATCTGCAGGTGTTCCTGCAGCTCGCGCTCGGTGAAGGTGAAGCGGCCGTGGCGCAGCAGGTTGCTGAAGTGTTGCCCCGCCGGCGGGGCAGCACCGGGCGGAGGCGAGGGAGGGGATGGGGTTTTCATGCAGGCAGTATAACGCTTACCGTCCTTACGGAAGTAGGAGCAGGGCAATGCGCTACCACCCCCGTCGCGTGCCAGCGGACGGCAACCCGCCCGCTGGCAACGGTGCTCAGGCCGCAAGCTGCAGCTGCATTTGGGTGCCGGGCGCGGCCAGCTGCTCTGTCTCGGGCACCAAGGGCTGCGGCTTCGCGGTGGCCGCTTTGGCCTGGCGGGCGCGGTAGGCGGCCATTTCGGGGCCGGGCAGCCACTGCTTGCCGGCGCAGGCCCGTAGGTTGAATTCCTGCCAGAGAAATTCCTCGCGGAAAATCAGGTGCACCGTGCCCTTCTTGAAGGCCCGGATTTCAAAGAACCGGCTGTAAACTGTGTAGACGCCGTTCGGGTTGGAATTCTGGTTACCGTAGCGGTCAAGGGCGGTGTCGATGCCCACGCAGGTATCGTAGTTCTCGCCCGTCAGATAGCACATCACCCGGTCAATGTCGGCGTAGTCGTCGCGGCGGCTCCAGTTCACGCGGAAGCCCTTGCCGGAGAAGCTTTCTTCCACCGCGTAGGGCAGAATCACCTTGCGGTTTACCTTCCACTGCGAGTTGGTGACCCAGCCCTCCACGTGCAGGCGGTTTTCCTTGTGGTACTTGGTGAAGGTGTCGAACACCGATTCCACGGCCTGCTCCATGATGGTTTCCCGGTTGTCGAGCACCAGCGCCACCAATTCGGCTACGGCTTCGTGGGTGAATTCCTGGTAGCCCTGGGCCTTGCTGAAGGCCGCGAAGTTGCGGCGCACGTCGGCCGTCATCAGCTTCTGAATGTTCACCTTGTCGAGCACCAGCCCCCAGATTTGCTGGTTCATCTCGTCGGCAAAGTTGTTGTAGCTCGTGCGCAGGCTGCCGCGCTCCAGGCTGGCCTCGGCCAGTTTCAGTACGTCCTGGTATTCGCTGCGCAGCAGACTTTTAGCGTAGAACTTCATCCCCTCGCGGGCCTGCAGGTAGGCGGCGTACTGGGCTTTGAGGCCTTCGTATTCGGCGGCCATGTTGCCGATAACGTCGCGGGTGGCCACGGCATTGGCAAAGAGGTTTTCATCCAGCTCCGGCCCCCGGCGGCCCCGGCTGCTGAACTCGAACGTGAGGCGGTCGGCCTTGGCGGGTTTGTGCAGCCGGACCAAGCTTACCGCTACGTTGGTGGGACGCTCGGCCTCGGCAAAAACAGCTCCCAGGGCCTCGCTCGTGCCGTGGTCCTCGATGAGGCGGGCCAGCAGCTGCCGGGTTTCGGAGTAGGGGTTGGTCAGCGTTTCGGTATTAAGCAAACACACCACGTCGCCGCCGGCGGCTACTACGTCCCAGGCTTTGAGCAGATGTCGGTCGCCGTTGGAGAAGGGCGGGTTCATGATAATAAGGTCGAAAAAATGGTCGCCCCGGTAGTTCAGAAAATCATTGGCAATGACCTTGTAGCCCTTGTCATGCAGCACGGCGCGCAGCTCGGGGTCGGCCTCGCAGCAGTACACGTTTTGCTTGCCGCTACGGCTGTGGTAGTCCTCCCGGTCCAGCCAGGCCGTCAGCTCGTCCACGATGGCCCCGCTGCCGGCGCTGGGCTCCAGAATGGTGAGCTTGCGCAGGGCTGCCGCGGCCGGGTTGTAGCGGCGGTACCGGTCGCTGCCCGGCTCCTCGTCGCCGGTGGAAGCGGGGTTGAAAAACGGGTCGAGCATGCGCTGAATAACGGCGGCCGGGGTAGGGAAGAATTCAGGATTGAGCATGGCGCTTAAAAGGGCTAAGGTGATAGTGTACAACCACTTGCTTATCCTATTAAACGCAATTTCAGGCATTTTTGTTGCTAAAAAGACAACAATATTTAGCTAAAATCGACTTGCCGTTTTGACTGCGCCAACTCCTTCTTCCCCCTTGTTCCTTATAAAAAACTGCCGGCGGTACGCCGGCCCCAGCACGCCGCTGGCGGTACCGGCCCTTGCCGGTTCGGCCAGCAGCCAATGAAAGGAGGGAGGCCCGGCCGGGGCTGCAAAGCGCACCGGGGGCGGGACCGGTATTCCGCCGCGACCAGCGGGAGCAGAGGAGAGCCGGCCCCGCTCCCGAGTAAGCGCCGCTGCCTGGGCCGGGCCGGCGCGGTGGGGTTTTGCGAGAAGGATAGGAAGAGCGCGAGCAAAGGGAGCGGTGCGCAGCACGGTAGCATAGCGGACTTCTGCATAGCCTGGTCCAGCGGGCTCGCCCTCCCATAATCCCTTAAAACAGCCTGTATTCGGCCATGCGGGGAAAAATTTAATCTATGTCGTAAACTTACGTCACATCATGTCGTATATTTGCGACATACGACCATCCTTGCTTCTGATGCCTATGTCTTCCAACGCGGATAACCTAACTCATCCCCTGCTGCGCGTGGTGCTCGAACGGGTGTTGCGCACCGAATGCCTTGTGCTGGAAGGCCTCCGGCTCCAGACCCAGGGCGGCTACAACGGCCTGCCGGGCGGCGGCGGCGAGGAACGCCTGCAGGCCGCCGAAGAGCGGGCCTACCAGCGGGCCGAAACCCTGCTCACTCAATTGCTGGCCGCCGCACCAGCTGTCCCTTCCGCACTTCCTGCTTCCGCCTAATGACTTACGCCAAAACCGCCGCCTTCACCGAAGAGCAACAGTACCTATCTCGCGTGGCCAAAGCCCTGGCCCACCCGGCCCGGGTGGCCATCATCCAGTTTCTGGCCAGCAAGCAAACCTGCATATCCGGCGACATTGCCGCCGAGCTGCCCCTTTCACGCACCACCGTGTCGCAGCACCTGCAGGAGTTGAAGGCGTTGGACCTGATTCGCGGCGAGATTGATGGGCTGACGGTGTGCTACTGCCTCAATACCGAGCTGCTGCACAAGGTGCACCAGCAGTTCACCGCCTTTTTCATCGAGGCTACTAGCGGCGCGGTCTGCGGCCCGGACGATGCCTGCGCCTGCTAGGCCCACTCAACTTTTCATCCTCTTTTTAACAACGAAACGCCATGAAAATCTCTGAAATCAAGAAGTCCCTGGCTGAAGTGGAAGCCATCAATTTCCGCCTACCCACGGGTGAGTACCTGCCCGCGCACTTCCACGTCACGGAAGTCGGTTTGGTGAGCAAGCACTTCATCGACTGCGGCGGCGTGGAGCGCAAGGAAACCGTGGCCAACTTCCAGCTCTGGGAGGCCGGCGACTACGACCACCGGCTAGCCCCCCAGAAATTCCTGCACATCCTCAACCTGTCGGAAAAGATTCTGGGTAGCGAGGATTTGGACATTGAAGTGGAGTACCAGCAGGCCACCATCGGCAAGTTCGGCCTGGCCTTCGACGGCACCGATTTCGTGCTCACGTCCAAGCAGACAGCCTGCCTGGCCCAGGATGCCTGCGGCATTCCGGATGCCCAGTCGTTTGCGCTGCCCCAGCTGCTAACGGCCGGCGGCTGCACCCCGGGCGGCGGGTGCTGCTAAAAAGCCCAGCCGGCGCGGCCCTCCCAGGTCGCGCCGGTTGACTTTTCCCCTCGTTCATTTCTTCCAATTTCGATGACAATTGCCTTTTTCTCCGACGTGCACGGCAACTTGCCGGCCCTGGAAGCAGTGCTGGCCGACATGGAGCAGCGCCGGCCCGACATGATTTTCTGCCTGGGTGATTTGGTGGGCTACGCGCCTTGGCCCAACGAAGTGGTGAACGAGGTGCGCCGCCGCGGCATTCCCACCCTGGCCGGCAACTACGACCAGGGCATCGGCCTAGCCAGCAGCAACTGCGGCTGCGCCTACAAAACCGACACCGAAAAGGACTTGGGTGCCCAAAGCATCGCCTACACCAACCACATCGTGGGCGATGCCGAGCGGCGCTACCTGCGCCTGCTGCCCAAGCATATGCGCCTGGAGTTTCAGGAGGAGCCCTGCACCCTGAACCTGCTGATGGTGCACGGCTCGCCCCGCAAAATCAACGAGTACCTGTTTGAGGACCGGCCCGAAGCCAGCTTCCTGCGCGTGCTGGCCGAAGCCAACGCCGACATCATGCTCTTCGGCCATACCCACAAGCCCTATCACCGCACCTTCGCCTACGAGGTGGAAGGCGAAACCCGCTACCGGCACGCGCTCAACATCGGCTCGGTGGGCAAGCCCAAGGACGGCGACCCGCGCGCGGCCTACCAGCTGCTGCACCTCGACGAAAACACCAAGCTGACCGACCCCGGCAGCGTACGCTCGGAGCTGGTGCGGGTGGAGTACGACGTGGAGAAAGCCGCGCAGGCGGTGGAAGCCTCGCCGCTGCCCAATGAGTACGCCGATATGCTGCGCAAGGCCTATTAATCGGAGTTAATCATGACCATTGAACCACTCAGCGAAGCCCATTGGCCGGCAGTAAAGTTCATCTACGAAGCCGGCATTGCCACCGGCAACGCCACCTTTGAAACGCAGGCCCCCGAGTGGGAGGCCTGGGACCGGGTGCACCTGGCGCACAGCCGCCTGGTGGCCGTCGATGAGGCCGGCGCAGTGCGGGGCTGGGCGGCGCTCTCGCCCGTGTCGAGCCGCTGCGTGTACGGCGGCGTGGCCGAAATCAGCATCTACATCGGGGCCGAGGCGCGGGGCCAGGGCGTGGGCCGGCAGCTGCTGCAGGCCCTGATTGCGGACTCGGAAGCCCACGGCATCTGGACGCTGCAGGCCGGCACCTTCGAGGAAAATGCGGCCAGCATCGGCCTGCACACGCGGGCCGGCTTTCGCGTCATCGGCCACCGCGAACGGATTGGCCAGCACCACGGCGTGTGGCGCAACACGGTGCAAATGGAGCGGCGCAGCCCTTTGGTCGGCGTCGCTTAACTCAACTGCTTACTTCTTATGACCACCCTGAACCAACCCCTGCCCGCCGCCCCGGCCCCCGCCGCGCTGGCCGAAAAGAAACTCTCCGGCCTCGACCGGGGCCTTACGCTCTGGATATTCCTGGCCATGGCGCTGGGCGTCGGCCTGGGCTACTTCGTGCCGGGCATTAACGGGGCCATCAACTACTTCTCGGTGGGCACGGTGAACGTGCCGCTGGCCATCGGCCTGATTCTGATGATGTACCCGCCGCTGGCCAAGGTGAAGTACGAGCAGCTGCCCACGGTCTTCAAAAACACGCGCATCATCGGCCTCTCACTGTTTCTGAACTGGATTCTGGGCCCGCTGCTCATGTTCTTCCTGGCCGTCTGGTTGCTGCCCGACAAGCCCGAATACATGATGGGCCTCATTCTTATCGGCATTGCCCGCTGCATTGCCATGGTGCTGGTCTGGAACGATTTGGCCGACGGCTCCCGCGAGTACGCGGCCGGGCTTGTGGCCCTCAATTCTATCTTTCAGGTGCTGTTTTACTCGGTGCTGGCCTGGCTGTTCATCACGGTGCTGCCGCCCTACTTCGGGCTGAAAGGCTACGCGGTGAATATCGGCATCTGGGACATTGCGCAGAGCGTGCTGGTGTACCTGGGCATTCCCTTCGCGGCCGGCTTTCTCTCACGCACCGTGCTGCGCCGCCTGAAAGGCGACGAGTGGTACGAGAAAGTGTACATCCCGGCCATCAGCCCCATTACCCTGGTGGCGTTGCTACTCACCATCGTGCTGATGTTCAGCCTCAAAGGCGAAACCATTGTGCAGGTGCCGCTCGACGTGCTGCGCATTGCGCTGCCGCTGGCCCTGTACTTCGGCATCATGTTCGTGCTCAGCTTCGCTGCCGGCAAGTACCTGGGAGCCGACTACGCCGAGAATGCCAGCATTGCCTTCACGGCTACCGGCAACAACTTCGAGCTGGCCATTGCCGTGGCCATCGGCGTGTTTGGCCTGAACTCGGGCCAGGCCTTCGCGGGCGTTATCGGTCCGCTGATTGAGGTGCCGGCGCTGATTGCCCTGGTCAACCTGGCCTTCTGGTTCCGCCGCCGCTGGTACGGCGGCAAAACCGTGGCTTCGGCCGCGTAACTCTTCTCCCTGCTTTTTTCTCCGCTCATGTCTAATAAGAAAGACGTGCTGGTGCTCTGCACCGGCAACTCCTGCCGCAGCCAGCTGCTGCACGGCTACCTCGCTAAAGAACTAGGCGAGCGCGCCGCCGTGTACAGCGCCGGCGTCGAGGTGCACGGCCTCAACCCCCGCGCCGTGCGGGTAATGGCCGAAGACGGGGTGGACATCTCGCATCACACCAGCAACCACGTCGACGAGTACGCCGCCGTGCCGTTCGACTACGTGATTACGGTGTGCGACCATGCCAACGAAGTGTGCCCGGTTTTCCCGTCCACCGCCAAGAAGCTGCACCACAACTTCCCCGACCCGGCCAAGGCTACCGGCACCGAGGAGGAAATCATGCAGCAGTTTCGCGCGGTGCGCGACCAGGTGAAAGCCTACGCCCACGACTTCGTGCAGGCGCAGTTCCAAGCAACTTAAAGCAACTGAATAACAGCCGTGTAGGCTAGCAAGGTCTTACGCGGAATTCTTCGCTCAAACGCACGGTTGAGGTAAAGAGAGTTTTTCCCTCTCGCCCTGCTATATGGCAACTAACAAACCGGCCGGCGACGGCCACCGCAACGGCTCAGTGCGCGACCGTTCGCAAGTTTTCAACCCCGTCACGGAGCAATACGTGAAGCGGAACACCACCAACGGCCAGTTCATGGACGTGAAGCAAGATGGTACGCCTTTCAAAGGCGTGAGAAAAGAGAAGGGAGGCAAATAGTGCTACTTCTACTCTGTTTTTCTCAACTAAAAGGCGGCTCCGAAATGGAGTCGCTTTTTTATTTCAATTGTTGCCCCCGCTAATGCAGGTATCACGCCGACACCACTACATTCCCCAGTTCCTCATCAAGAATTTCGCGGATGCCGATGGACTGCTCTACCTGCTTGATAAGCAGACGGGTAGAATAGCCAAGCAGCGGCAAAGTCCGAAGGCCATATTCTTTGAAATGGACCGGAATACGGTTCTCTTTCACGGCCAACCCAAAGACCATCTGGAAGCCCTGTATGCAGCTTTGGATGACAAGGCCGCCGCCGATTTGCAAAACGTTCTTCGCTCCCGAAAAGCTTCTCTCGAAGAAGTAGTAAGCATGGTGGCGCTGGCCAGCTCGCTTAAATGGCGCATACCGGCGAGCGACCCGGAGTTTGGCCAACTGAAAGAGGAGTTGAGCCTGGCCGACCTAAAAGCTGAAATCCGGCCCATCGACCAAGCTAAACCAGTGGACCAGAACGCGCTGAACCAATTGGTGGATTCGGATGCTATCAAAGAGGCCAAGCGTATCTTATTGCCCCTGCTGCCGTTGTTTGACGAGAATAAACTTACCGACATTCACGCCAGCTGGTTTATTCACTCGCAGCCCGATGAACGGTTTCCCTCCGTAATTGGAGACTGCCCCCTACTGGAAAGGCCCAATGCTGATTATAGCAAGCTGGAAGACTTCATCTTTCCGCTAAGCGCTACCGACACGTTTATTTACAAGCACGGGGCCCAGAAGCGGATTAAAAGCCCAATTTTTACTATCCAGAAGGACTTAGCTACCCTTCACTATTCCACGCGTTACGTTGCGTGCAGGAGCAAAACGCACTTGGAAACCATCGTGCAGATGTACAGCGCAATGCAAGCTCAAAACCAAGTAGGACAGCTCACGAAGCTCTTATTTGACTTCATCGCCTAGTCCCTTTAGCGAAATTCGAAACCCTGAGCAACTATCAGCCAGGTTCACTCCCCACGTTTCGCGCAATCTTTCACAGGATGCGGTTAACTACCCACGCCACCGCCAAGCTCTTCTAAAGCCCTTAGCCTCGGCGTCCGCAACGGTTAAGGCGTAAAACTCACCTGCCTTGTCCAGCTTGGTTCGGTCGTACATCTGGTCAAATGGCAAGTGATAAATCCGCTCACCCGTTGCCGAACTGATGTGGCATTTTATCATCGGAAAAGCTCCCAGTTTCACCTGCTCCCGTACCTGGATTCCTAAAGCCTGGGCAAATTTGCGGGCTGTATCCGACAAATCCGTTGAGGTGCAAAACACCCCCAGAATGTTACTGGCGGACAGTAACTGCGGGAAAAGGTGAAGCTGCTGCTCAGCTAGCTTTTTCTGCGCTGAGTCCAGATAGAATTTGACGGTGGTCCCGAACAGCTGGTTGATGTGCTTCTCGTGGATGAGCTTGTGCTTGCTCCAGTACTTGCATTGCACGATGAGGGTGTTGCCGTCTTTACGACAGATTAAGTCCCTTCCCAAATCTTCCTTGCCATTCTCAATACCAAAATAGGTTACGGTATAGCCTTCGCACTCATACAAGTACCCCACGAAGCGCTCGTAGTCACGGCCCAGTTGATAAGAGCTTTTCCGGCCCTGCATGTACCGCTCCAATGCCCGCTGGTTACGCTCGGTCGTGGAGAGGCTGCTGTATTCTCCGGCCGTCAGAAAAACACTCACCGGGTCGGCCTCCTGCGGTGCTTGCTCGCCATACGTATCCTTTATTTCCAGCAGCGCCTCCTCTATTTCTCCTTCGCGAAACTCCGTCAGAAATGGAAACAGGCCTTCGTACTGGTTGATGACGTACTGCAGGTGCTTCAGCTGAGCAGCCAGAATGCGTTTCTCTTTGCCGACTTCACGCACTGCCTGGGCAGAGGACTTGGCCGGCCGGGGCTTAAAGGCCAAATAGTCAGCAACCTGATTGTTATTGAGCAAGACCAGGTCCGCAATTGCCCCAGCCAGCCAGGGAAAGCTTTTGCTTTTCTCGGTTAACACTTTTTCCAATCGAGCCACATCAGCGGTACGCTTGTCAAGTATTTTCTCCCGGACATTTAGCTCGGAATTCCTGGTTTGGTAATCCTTGTAAAGGCTGCTCTTTTCCTGAGCCAGCTGCTTATCAAGCCGGTTTTTTCTAATTGCTAGCAGCCCTAATCCGACCAGAAATCCGAGCAACACCAACCATAGATACAGATACTCGGCCATAAATAGTCAAGCTAACTAATAGTCATACCAGGGAACAAACAGGGACGCTTACACCGAGCGCGCAATCTTCAGCATGGCCGCCGGCGAGTCGCCGAACTTGCAGAGCGCCTCGCAGTGCTGGCGCAGCTCCGAAAACAGGATGTAGCGGATAGTAGCGCCGGCAGCCCGAATGGCGGGGCGTGAGAGTTGGGCCAGCACTTCCTTCTCACGGGCATCGGGCACCACCAGGTATAAAGCAGTTTCGTGCTCGGGCATGGAGAAAGCCAAGTCCGTCAGGCGCAGGATGCCGCTGTAGATGCTGGTACTTTTCTCCACCTCGAAGGCCGCTACCACGCGGTTGGTGCCGGGCGCAAACCACACGATGTCGATGAGGCGGATGGTGCTGGCCACATCGGCCGGCACGGGCAGCTCGGGGTGCTGGTCAAGGCAGAGAAACGAGAGCTTCTGCCCCCCGCAGAGGCGGTTGCGGTCGTTGATGGCCGTGGTTACGTCGCAGCCCAGAGCCTTGCCCACGCGCAGCAGGTGGTGCTGCATCTCGGTGTGCTGGTTTTCCTCCTGCGCTTCGGTCTGCACCTCCTTGTGGCGCTTCTGGGCCTGCTGCTGGTACTTGTCGCGGTCCTCGTCGGTGGCAAACTGCTGGTCGCCGGCAATCATCTTTTTCACGCCCACGTCGAAGAGCAGGCCGCTCAACGCGCCGTAGTCGAGGCTCAGGTGCTGGCGGTGCTCCTGGTTGAGGTCGCGCAGCCGGTCGCGCATGCGCAGGTATTCCGACCAGGAGCCCAGCTTGATTTTCTCCCCGAACAGCGCGTTGAAGCCGTTGACGATTGCCGTGTTGCAGGGCGGCATCAGCGTGGGGTGCAGGAAATACAGGATGCTGGCCACCGCCGGGCCGAGGCCCTTGATTTTGCGGCGGTCCAGAATGTCGATTTCCTTGAGCAGCTGCTGCTCGGTGGTGGCCGCCAGGCAGCTTTCCAGAAACTGGCCGAAGGCCCGCTTGTTGTCCTCGTGCTCGTAGATGTCGGGGATGCGCAGCTTGGGTTTCCAGTAGAAGGGGTGGGCCGCGCCCTGAAACACCTGCTTCTGCTCGCTGATGACGCTGAGCACGAATTCAAGGGAGGTGCCCTTAAAATCGTTGCCGAAACTGCCCGCCTTGATGTCCTTCACCACCTGCTGCACCCCGCGCCGGATGGAGCGGAAAGCCTTCAGGCGCTCTTCGTTGTTGATGAACCAGGTATTGTAAACGGACTCGGAATCAGCTTTGTATTGCTGGATAAGGGGCGGTAGCGCGGCGGACATAAATCGGGGTGGGCCAATGGAACCACTAAGATGCGCAGAACCCCGGGGTCCGCAAGCCGGGACGCTCAAAATCCGCCGTCACGGCCGGTTGTTGCGACCTAATGCGTCATCCCGGGCATGGCCATTTGCGGCATATTCATCGGCTGCCCGGGCCGCATGCTAAGGTCGCCGTACCGGGCCGCTACGTAGTAGCCCGCGGCTAGCATCACCAAGGTCAGCACCGTTACCAGCGCTTTGCGGCCGGCCGAAACCTGGCCGTCGCCTTCCATGCGCATACCTGGCATGGCGTGTCCGGCGGGCGCGCTGGCGGCCAGCGGGGCGGCGTGCGTCATGCCGGCCATGGCCATGCCCGCGTGCTGGTGCTCGGCGGCGACCGGGGCCCCGCCCTTGCCCAGGGCCCGCTCGGTGCCCATGCCGTGCTTGAGCTGGTGCTTGACCGGCCACCAGTTGACGGGGTAGGCCACCACGACGCCCACGAGCGTAGCGGCCGACATCGAGGCCCAGAACCAGGGCGAGGTGGCTTCCATCGCCCGCATGTCGCGGCTCATGAGAAGCACCATGGTGGGCAGCATACCGGCCATCATGGCGTTCATCGACATCCACTCCGGCAGAAACGAGCTACGCACGGCTTCTCCGTAGCTCATGTTCATCATGTCCTTCATAAACAGAGCCTGGAAGATAAACAACCCGAATAAGAACCCTACCGCGTATTCCACCCAGATATCGGTGCCCATGCGCAGGCCAAAGTAGCCGGTGATGGCGGCGGCCACGATGATGCCCGTGGCATCGCCGGCCGCGCAGTGAATCGTGGAGCCCACGGCCTGCTTCCAGAGCGGGGCCACAAACGTCTCGTGGGTGCCGGGCGAGGGCTCGCGGCACTAAAACCAGTACACCAGCAGCCCCACCGGTCCGGTGTAGAGCGTGACCAGCACCCAGCCCCACTTCATCACTTTCATCTCCGGGGTGCTGGTAAACAGGTCCCAGGCCACGTAGAGCACCGAGAGGAACGTGAGGCCTAACCAGGCCCAGAGCAGCCATTCCGGCAGCCAGGGAGTGTTGTGCATTTCCATTGGGAACGGGTGTAAATTAAAAAGCAGCGGGCTACGTAGCCCGCTGCTTTTTAGGTGAAAGGAAGGAGGACATTAGTAGCCTTTGTTGGTCAGCAGCCACTCCTGCATCTCCTTTATTTCCATCATCTGCTCGTCAATTATCTGCCGCGCCAGGGCTTTGGTTTCGGTGTGGCGACCCAGGTCCAAATCGGCCTGCGACGTTTCGATGGCGCTCTGGTGGTGGTCCTGCATGAGTTGGGCAAAATCGCGGTCGGTATTGCCCGTGATAACGCGCAGGTCGTTGGCGCGCATCATCTTATCCATGGCCATCATCTGGCGCGTGTTAAACGCCGGCACGAGTGGCGTCTCCACCCGGTGACCGGCCAGAAACGCGTTAAACTGCGTAATCTCCGCCTGTTGCGCAGCAATGATGCGGGTGGCCAGGTCCCGCATCTGGGTGTCCTTGCCATTTTTCAATTCCTCCTGGGCCATGGTAATGGCTCCCTGGTGGTGCATCACCATCATCATGGCGTAGTCCTGGTCGGGGTCCTGGGTTTTCATCATGGCATCCATCTTCTTCATCATGTCGTGCATGAGGGTCATCATGGTGTTCTGGTCATGCGCCTGCACTTTCAGGCTGTCAGAATCGTCTTTGCTGCACGCGGAAACGAGCGTAACGGAAGCCAGCAGCAGGGCCAGCAGGGGAAGGCGAAATAGCTTTTTCATAATAGCAGGACGTGGTTAAGTTTTCCTGATTGCTAAAACGGCCTGCTCTAACCCAGGATTTATACCGATGCAGCCCCGGCTTGCATAATTTTCAACCAACCCACGCTGCCCATCACCAGAGCCGCTCGCGACTATCACAAAAAAAGGCAGCCCGGAATGGGCTGCCTTTTCGTGCGTTTGAGCGGTACCGCCGGACGCTACTTGTTACGCGTGAGCCAATCCTGCAGCGCCAGGATTTCCTGCCGCTGGTCGGCAATGATGGCCTGCGCCAGGGCGCGGGTAGTGTTCTCACGGCCGTGCACCAGCAGCGCCTCGGAGTTGTCGATGGCCGCCTGGTGGTGGTCGACCATGAGCTGGGCAAAGTCATAGTCGGCCCGGCCCGTGATGGTGCGCTTATCGCTGCTGGCCATCATCTTGTCCATGTTGGTTTTCTGGAGCTGGGTGAACTGCGGCACGAGGGGCTGCCGGGCCGGGTGGCCGCTGAGGAAGGCGTTGAACTGCGTGATTTCGGCCTGCTGCTTGGTGATGATGGTCTGGGCCGTCGTTTTCATTTCCTGGTTGGTGCCGCTTTTCAGCTCCTCCTGCGCCATTTTGATGGCCGCTTCGTGGTGCAGCACCATCTGGGCCGCAAAATCGTGGTCGGGGTCCTGGGTTTTGGCCTGCGCGTCCATCTGCGTCATCATGTCCATCATGATGGTCATGTACACACTCTTGTTATGGTCAGGGTCCATGTCGTGGCTTTTGGAGCAGGAAGCAACGAAGAGCCCCAGCAGGGCCAGCATCAGCAAGGGGATACGGAGATGGGGCATAGACATTATGAATGTTTGATGAAGTTCCATAACACCCCAGCCGGCCGCTTAGATTTTACATATCCGCGCAATTTCCTTGCATAATTTCCGGCCTCCTTTACGCTCCCGTTTCATCGTCCGCGCCGCGGTTGATGATGGGCAGAATCTGGTACAGCATCTCTTTCGGGATGCCTAGCATATCGCGCTTTTCCGCGTAGTTCTCTAGAAATAGGGCGAACGGATGCACACTTTGCATCTGCCGCTGCTCGTCCTGGGCCTCGCTGATACCATCCCAGGCCGGCGCTCGCAGGTAGGCTACGTACTCTTCCAGCACCTCTTCAAACACCAGGCGACCGTCACGGAAGTCCTCGTGGTAGGCCAGGAGCGTGTCAGCGTCGATGATAATCAGCGGGCGCACGTTGTGCACCGGTAGCTCTTCCTGCGCCAGCTTAGCCAGCTCCTCCTGAAACCAGTCGTTGACGACCACATTCAGGCCGGGCTGGTTATAAAGGCGGTCATGCACCACCAGCACCGGGTAAATTATCAGCTCGGCCGGGTCGAAATCGGTATCAAAAAGCAGCTTGTGGCGGAGCAGTCGGTCCACGTTGTTAGCCAGTTGTCTCGCGGCTTTTGGGTGCTGGTTCTCATCTGCGTAGAACTTTTTCTTTACCTCATCCAGGTACGTGGCGAAGTCGTGGCCGGCCTTGGCAGTCTTGTTTACCCACACATCTTTCGACTCGAAAAGCACGGCCCGATTATCGTGACGGAAATAGTAGTCGGGCTCGGATTGCCCTTTCAACTGCCAGCCGTCAAGGATGGCCCGGCCGCTCAAGGCTAATCCCCGGTCCCGAAAGGTGGCATCGAGCAGCATGTACATGAGGTACTGCTCCGAGAACAAGTCGCAGTACACCGAGCGCCAGTCGGACTCCTGCTGGCCTTTCGGCAAAGACCGGTTGGCCAAATTGAACTGGAAATACAAGCCCTTGTGCATGGCTTCCACCACCAAGACCGGATAGGCCAGCACAAATGTGCCCGGCGTTTCCTCCACCAGCGGGGTAGCCCGCAGACTGGTGAAATCGGCTTTATCCAGTGGCTGGCCTTCGCGAAGTGCAAAGTGTCGCAGAAAGGCCCGGTCAGCCTCAAAGTCCGGTTGGCTCTCAGGTATCTCGACGGAGATGCGCCCCGGATTTTCCGCCTGCATCACAGGCTTCGTTACGCCACTGAGCTTACGAAAATACTCGGGCCAGTCATGGCAGCCAAAGCGTTGCAGAAAAGCTTGCAGCAACGGGGCAAAACGAGGCTCCGCCTCCAAAAACTCGAATAGTCGCACTGACTTAATGAGTTGCAGGACGGCGATATTGAGCAGGCGCAGGTTCACCAACTCAAAATCGGAGAACGTTAGCGCCAACGTCATTGCCGCAAGTGGCTGGGTCGGGAGCAGCTCCTTCGCTGCGGCTGAAGCTTTTTCTTGCTCCGCGATATATGGGCCGTTCAGCACCAAGCACGCTTTAAACAAGCTCTTCTCCAATTCGGCAGACGACTTGGTGTCGGGCTCATCCGGCAGTTCGAAGCAGTAATAGTAGAGCTGCAGCACCGTTTTGGGGTGCAGAAAGCTCAGCCGGCCATGCCCCCGGTTTTGGAGCACCTTCGCCCGGTAATACACCTCGTCGGCAAACAGCTGGCTATGGGTGCCAAAGAACTGCTGCATGTCCGTGATATGGTTCCGCTTGGGGGCCGGCACTTGGCTGAGGTAGCCCAGCAGGTGCGATACGCATTGCAAGCGCCGTAGCCGGCTGATGCCCGAGAGATACGCCTCAATGGGCAGTGCGGGCTCGGAAAAAAGGTAGGGGAAGTCAACAAGTAATCCTCTCGTCATAAGCAAATCAGGAGCCGGGAAGTTAGGTGAATGGCTCCTGAGCAGATGAACAGTAAAAAACAGTCCGGCGTTAAATCTGCTGCTGTTTTACTTTCTAATTACCGCTGTTTGCACCCTTACTTGCCACTATATCAGCGAATCCAGACTGCGGCGGGCGTGGCTGGCTGGCCCCAGTCGCTGGAACTCGGTGGGGGTAAGGCCGGTCACCTGCCGGAACTGGCGCGAGAGGTGGGCCGGGCTGCTGTAGCCCAGCTGCTGCGCCACCTCGGCCATGGGCAGCTCGCCGTAGCCAATCAGCTCCTTGGCACGCTCCACCTTCTGGCGAATGATGAATTTCTCAATCGTGAGGCCTTCGGAAGCGGAGAACAAATGGGAAAGATAGTGGTAGTCCTTGCTCAGGTGCTCCACCAGATAATCCGAATAGTTAAGCAGGCGCGGGCCGGGCGGCGGGTAGTGAATCAGGGCCACCAGCAGGGTTTTAATGCGGTCCACCAACTGGTCGCGGGGGTCTTCGAGCAGCTCGAACCCGGCGTCCTGCAGGCTGGCCCGGATGGCTGACCAGTCGGGGGCCGCCCCGTCGGGAGTGGACACGTCGGCCTCGCCCAGCGCCACTCGGTGCACCGTCAGGCCCAGTGCCGTCAGCTCCTCGCGCACCACCCGGATGCACTGCGGGCACACCATGTTCTTAATCAGCAGCCGGTGCGAACCGGGCGGCGGCAGGACGTGGGCAATACTGACGTCGGCTTTCATGGGGTGCGGCATTATTTCACCACTAAGCTACCCCGCAGCATGCCCATGCCGCAGGTGAACGTGAACGTGCCGGCCTGCTTCGGCAGCAGCTCCACCAAGGTGGTCTTGAACGCGGGCAGGTCGCGGCGGATGCTAAAATCGGGCATCAGCAGTTCCTCCGAGCAGCTGTTTTCCTCGTCGCGGTAGAAGCTCAGCTGCACGGGCTTGCCGCGCTCCACCTCAATCACGTCGGGCGAGTAGCCGCCCTTCACGGTGATGGCCACCTCCTGCACGCCGCTGGACGAGGAAACGGCATTGGCCGTCTGGCGAGCCGAGAAAAAGAAGTACCACAGCACAAACCCGGCGAGGGCCAGGCCGGCAACGGTGACGATAATGGCGGTCGTATCCATAGCGGAGTGGAATTAATGATTGTCGAAAGCGCGCAGGCGCAGCGAGTTGGTCAGCACCGACACCGAGCTAAGGGCCATGGCCCCGGCCGCGAGCATGGGCGAGAGCAGAATGCCGAAGAAGGGGTACAGCAGTCCGGCCGCTACGGGGATGCCCAGCGTGTTGTAAATGAAGGCAAAAAACAGGTTCTGCTTGATGGTGCGGATGGTCTGCCGGCTCAGCTCGATGGCCGTCACCACCCCGTTCAGGTCCGAACGCATGAGCGTGATACCGGCCGCTTCCATCGCCACGTCGGTACCCGAGCCGATGGCCAGGCCGATGTCGGCCTGCGCCAGCGCCGGCGCGTCGTTGATGCCGTCGCCCACCATGGCCACGGTGCGGCCCTCGGCCTGCAGCTCCTTCACCTTGCCGGCCTTATCGGCGGGCAGCACCTCGGCGAAGTAGCGCGTAATGCCCACCTGCCCGGCCACCTGGGCAGCCGTTTCGGCGTTGTCGCCGGTCATCATCACCACCTCAATGCCCAGGGCCTGCAGCTTTTTGATGGCCGCGGCCGACGTGTCGCGCACGGTATCAGCCACGCCCACCAGGCCCACGGCCTGACCGGCCATGGCAATGTAAAGCACAGTTTTAGCCTGGTTCAACAGCTGCTCGGCCTGAGCAATCAGGTCGGGCGAGAGACTCACGCTTTCGTCAGACAGCAGGCGACGGTTGCCGATGAGCACGGCCTGGCCGCTCACGGTGGCGGCGGCCCCTTTGCCTTCCACGGCCCGGAAGCCGGTCGCCGTCAGGCTGGCCCCTGCCTGCGCCTCGGCGTGGCGCACCACGGCCTCGGCCAGCGGGTGCTCACTCTGGCGCTCCACGGCGGCTACTACTTGCAGCAGCTGATTGGCCTCCTGCCCGGGCAGCGTCCAGAAATCCGTCACGGCGGGCTCGCCGCGGGTAATGGTGCCGGTTTTATCGAGCAGCACGGTGTTTACCTGGTAGGCCTTTTCCAGCGCCTCGGCGTTGCGGATGAGTACGCCGTGCTCGGCCCCCTTGCCGGTGCTGACCATGATGGCCGTGGGCGTGGCCAGCCCCAGCGCGCAGGGGCAGGCAATGATGAGCACGGCCACGAAGTTGACCAGGGCCAGCGGCAGGCGGGTGCCGGCCGAGGCCAAATCAAACCACAGCACGAACGTGAGAATGGCAATGACCACCACCGTGGGCACGAAAATGGCGCTGACTTTATCGGCCAGCCGCTGAATGGGGGCGCGGCTGCCTTGGGCATCCTCCACCAGCTTCACAATCTGCGAGAGCATAGTGTCGGCGCCCACCTTGGTCACGCGAAAGCGGAAGGAGCCGGTTTTGTTGAGCGTGGCCCCGAACACCGCATCGCCCACCTGCTTTTGCACCGGTAGGCTTTCGCCCGTGAGCATGGCCTCGTCGAGGGCTGAGCTGCCTTCGGTAATGAGGCCGTCGGTGGCCACCTTCTCGCCGGGACGCACCACCACCAGGTCGCCCAGCTGCACCTGCTCGATGGGCACGTCGACTTCTACGCCATCGGGCCGCACCACGCGGGCGGTTTTGGCTTGCAGGCCAATCAGGCTGCGCATGGCGGCCGAGGTCTGGGTCTTGGCGCGCAACTCCAGCACTTTGCCCAGCAGAATCAGGGCAATGATGGTGGCCGTGGTGTCGTAGTACACCTCCGGCATGATGCCCTGGCGCATAAACCAGCCTGGTACCACGGTAGCCGCCAAGCTGTAGAGAAACGCCGCGCCGGTGCCCACGGCAATCAGCGTATCCATGTTGGCAGAGCGGTGCTTGAAGCCGTTCCAAGCCGATTCGTAGAACTCGCGCCCGCTGTAGCCCAGCACGGGCAGCGTGAGCAGCAGCAGGGCGTAGTTGAGCCACTGCATATTGATGCGCGCCATCATGGCCGGCCAGAGCATGAGCATGCTCAACGGCATTATGAGGAGGGCCAGGCCCACGGCCACCCCGAAGCGGCGCTTGAGCTTGGCATAGGCCAGCGCCTTCTGGCGGTCGATTTCGGCGCTGCGCTCGGCGGCGCTGGTGTCGGGGGCACGCTCCATCACGCCGTAGCCGGCGTTGATGACGGCTTCCTTGAGGGTGGCCGGGGAAGCCTTGGTCGGCACGTAGTCCACGGTAGCCTTCTCGGTGGCAAAGTTGACCATCGCCCGCTGCACGCCGGGCGTGCGACTGAGCGACTTCTCGACGGCGGACGCGCACGAGGCGCAGGTCATGCCTTCGATGTCAAGGGTTTCGGTTTTGGTGGCGGGTTCCATAAGAAGCGGCGTAATGAGTGGTTTTTGAGCCGTTTAGCCAGTTGGCGAAAGCCCATAATCACGCTACAAAGGAACGGCTATCGAAGAGCGAAGTTGGTACTAAATACCGCCGCAGAATTGCATAATTTGACGGGTAACGCTGCACCGTTTTTGGTATTTGACTACTAAACTCATTTCGCTTATCCACCAAAGTTCAGCAGGCTGCTTACTTTCACGCTTTGCCCAAAATATCACGCCGGCCAGTATAACTGATGCTCAACCTAACCAAATTCGAGGACCTGTTTGCGAGTGATGACGCGACCTATGAAATACCGCAATACCAGCGGGCCTATGCCTGGGGCGACAAGCAACTCGACCAGTTGCTGATTGATTTGCGCGAACAGCCTCTCAACAAGGACTACTACCTGGGTCACTTTCTATTGGAGCGGCCCGACGTGAACAAACGACATTATTACGTTATCGACGGGCAGCAGCGCATTACCACCGTAGCCGTATTCTTTAGCTGTCTGATTGAGGAGTTGCAGCTTCGGGAGCGCAATGGCGAAGTGCTGGTTGATTCGGACGGTAGCCCGGTCCAGCCCTGGCGTTGGGAAGAGCGCTACCTCGTGCGGCTCGGAATGCGCCGGTTTCGGACAGTGACCGCCGATGATGAGTTTTTTAACCGCGCCTTCGTTCAGCGGTTGACCAACGCGCAACCTGACCCCGCCCGTCAATCACAAAAGCGCTTGTTTCACGCTCAGCAAGTATTAAAAGAAGCGTTTGCGGCGGAAACGGACACCGCCATTTTGCTGCGCTGGGCGAAGCTGCTGGCCACGGCTAGCGTTTCAGCTTTTGAGGAATCCGACAAGGTGCGGGCTACCCAGATTTTCGCATTTCAAAACGACCGAGGGGCCAAGCTTACCACGTTGGAAAAGCTCAAAGCATATCTAATGCACCGGGCTTACCTGGATGACTCCACCAATCAGGCCACCTACACAATTGCCCACGTCGAGCGTTTTTTTGCTGACATCTACGCGCTGACCGAAGAAATTGACCTGGGCGAAGACACCGTTCTCCGCTACCACAACGTCGCCTTTGGCCCTACCTGGGAGGATGCTTTTGAAAACGTGAAAACGGGGCTTCGCGCCGCTGCCGACCACGCGAAAGCGTCCTGGATTACGACGTACTGCGATAGTTTGCGGCAGTCTTTCAAAACGGTAGTGGACGTAACCCGGCGGGCAGCCGGGCACAGCCACCTTACCGGGCTGCTTTTTTTGCGTAGCGAAGACAACTGGCCGCTCATTCTCAAAATTCAGCGGTACCACGGCCACGACCAGGCGTTATGCGAAAGCTTATACCGCCTCATGGAAATCGTGAGCTTCAAGATGGAGTTCTCGACGGGCGATTACCGGAGCCACGATTTCCACAGCTTAGCCAAACACTATGCTGGAGATGCAGTGGCGTTGCGTGACACCTTGCGGGAACAGGCCCAGAACGGGTTTCGTTGGTGGTGGACGTTTACCCAGAACTTTCACGACCGCCTCGACGGTGACCATCATTACGACCGGGTTACGCGCTATTTGCTTTGGCAGTACGAAAACGAGCTGCGGCGCACCTCGCCTAATAGCGTGCCGGTGTCCGGGGCTGATTTCCTCAACGTGTGGCAAGTAAAGCGCTGGGAAGGGACACTCGACCACATCACCCCGCAGAACCCTGAAGCGGTAGAATACACGAAGGAATTTGCCAAAACGCGCTTGCACAATCTTGGCAACCTGGCCCTGCTCATGCTCGGGCCCAACGCCAGCAAAGGCAATACCTTGCCGCAGCACTGCATCCCACTTTTCAGCGAATCTACCTACCTCGCTGACCGCGAGATTGGGAAAGTGCTGCAGAAGGACAACCGGTGGGACGAGCCCCACATTCTCGCCCGTAAGCAGCGCATCGTTGATTTTACCAAAGCCTACTGGGCGGTGCCAGCCAGCTAGCCGTTTCCCCTATGCACAAAGCGGCCGGGGCTCGGCAGCGGGGCAAATACCCTGCTACTAAACCCCGGCCTGCTGTGGCTTCGAGCGCGCCGTTTAAGAAGCTACTACCTGGCTCTGCCGGGTCTTAATCGTCGTGGATACCGGAATGCTCAGGCCAAACGCCTGTCTCATGAACTCCAGCAGCACCGCCGTGCGCGTGACCAGTAGATGGCGTTGCCGGCCACGGCCGCTATTCATTTCCTCGGTGATAATGCCCGCCAGCTTTTTCTCCTGAGCCGGGTCGCGCTGCAGGTAGTTGCCGGTATCCCACACGCCGCCGCCACTAATGCCTTCAAGGTCCGGGGTTTTGTGCGGGTCGGGGTTGGGGGCGGAAACCACCAGGCCCGTGGCGTTGAGCACCAGGTGGGCACCGCGTTGCAGCCCCTTGCTCGCCAGGTCGAAGTCCGTTGCCTCCGGCGCTTGCAGGAAGTAAGGCTTCGGATGAACCGCACCACCGTAGACTTTGGTCTTGGTAGCCGGATAGCCAACCAGCAGGTAGTTGCCGGTAAGGGTCTTCTGCCGCAGGGACAGGTCATCCAGCGTTAGGAACTGGTAGGCCTGCTGCAACTCCGCTATCTGCGGTGCGTCGCTCAACTCAAGCACGGCTAGGTCAATGACGGTTGGTTTCGTGGAACACCACTTGCCGGCCAGCTTCACTTCGTAATCGCCCAGCACCACGTAGGTGTTGCTGGTGGCACCCTTCATAACATGGGCGGCCGTTGCCACGAAGTAGCGGTCGTCAATGGTCAGCAGCACGCCGCTGCCGAGGGCTTCGAATCTGTCGTCGCCGTTGTACCAGTAGAACTGGATGGTTGATTGCAGTATCGCATAAGTGGCGATACTTAATTGTTGGGCTTTCACTTGCTGAAAAAGCTCCAGGGTTTCAGGCGTTATTGCCATAGTTAAAAAGGGTTGAAAAAAATAAGTTATTGATTGGGGCACCAAGAATTAGCCTTAATGACCCCTCTCACAGATAAATACGAAATCCACCCTGCCACTTGGAAAAGAGCCCAAAAGTATTTTCGATACCTCGGGACATTATCAAGTAGTTACCCGCACCTAGCTTATAAAATCTCGCAGCCTACTTGCATAATTTTGCTTTTTGACCGGAAACGACATGTAGCTGATATGGAAGCAGATGGCGCTGAATCGCTCAGCAGCGCCGTTTTATCATCCTAGCCCCACCGCACTCAAACCACCACCGGAACCCTTTCGGGGCATTGCGGGTAGATATGCAGTCCTACTCCTTCCCGGAGATAAGTCTAATTTTGCGGTTGCTTAGTGCCCGTTATGTTCCGTAGCCTGTTCCCCTTCCGCCGTTTGCTGGCGACGAGCTTCCTGCTCGTCTTCGTCAATGTGTTCGTGGGGCAGTGCTGGTGCGCATCGGTGAACCCTGCCCAGATGGCTCCGCCAATGGCGGCCATGAGCCACCACCAAGCGGAAAAGTCCGCGCATCCGGGCTGCCACGGCCACGGCGCAGTAGCCGAGCATCACGGCAAGCATGATGGCCACCCGGGCAAGTCGACCCGCAACCATGACTGCTGCAAGGACAAATCGGCCTCGCTGCTTTCGTCGCTGACTTCTCCGGCGCAGAAGCAGCTGCTGGTGCCCGCTCCGGCGTTACTGCCCGAAGCCATGGATTTTCACTTCCGGCCCGCCGCCGGCAAGTGGGACCGTACCTGCGCGGTCACGCTGGTGCCCAGGGAGCACCTGCCGCCCAAAATACCCGACATCCGCATTTTCATCCAGTCGCTGACTGTCTGATTGTTCCGACGCGCTAAGGCTCGCGCCGGCATAGCTATGCTATGTCCGGGGCGGGCCTTTTCGTTTGCTCGTCCGCGTGGCCCGGCCGCGCCCCCTTCCCCCATTTTCCTGGTTTTTCCTCCCGCGCAATGAAGAGTTGCTGTCAGGAGGCCGGTGCGCCGCCCCCGCGTGGGCCGGGCCGTCGCTGGCTGTCCTACCTGCTCTACGCCGGGCTGGCTGCCGCCCTGGGCTTCGTGCTCTGGCAGCAGTGGCAGGCGTAGGCCCCAACGGCCCTTTCCGGGGCCGGATTTCCCATCCCATACCCGTTTTCATGAACCGCTTTCTTGTTCCGCTGCTGGCCGCTGCCAGCGTTTTCACCGTTGCCAGCTGCTCCTCCGATTCGTCCAGCAGCAGCGCCACCAACACCGTTACCACGCCCACCGGCACCGCGCCCGATAGCACGGCTGCCCACGCCGGGGGCCACACCTACGCCTGCCCCATGCACCCGGAGGTGACCAGCACCAAGCCCGGCGAGAAGTGCCCCAAGTGCGGCATGGAGCTGGTCCACAACGACCAGGTGAGCAACGGCAAGAGCTACCAGATGCAGTTCGAGCCCAAGCCTATGCAGCTCGTGGCCGGCCAGCCCGTTACGCTCACCTACACCCCGCAGGAAATCGGCAACGAGAAAGCGCCGGTGCCGCTGGCGGTGGTGCACGAGAAGAAAATCCACCTCATCATCGTCCGCAAGGACTTGTCGGTGTTCGACCACGAGCACCCCGAGTTCACGGCCGATGGCAACTACAAGGCCGCGTTCACCTTCCCCAAGGGCGGCGACTATGTGCTGTTTCAGGACTACACGCCCGATGGCAGCGGCCACCAGCTCGGCCGCCAGGTGGTGAGCGTGCAGGGGCCCAAGTACACGCCCGTCAAGTTCCGCCAGGACCAGATGCAGTGGAGCAAGGATGGCTACCAGGCCACGCTGGCTTTTGACAAGGAGCTGAAAGTGGGCCAGCTGCTGGGCATGAAAATCACGCTGAGCAAAAACGGCCAGCCCGTGACCGACCTCGACAAGTACCTCGGGGCGCTGGGCCACGTTGTGGTCATCAGCGAAGACACCGAGCGCTACCTGCACGTGCACCCCAACGACCAGGCCGACAAGGGCCCTGTCATCGGCTTCAACACCAACTTCGAAAAGCCCGGCCTGTACCGCGTTTTCCTGCAGTTCAACCACGGCGGGCAGATTCACACCGGCGACTTCACCATCAACGTGAAGGCCTAACCTCGGACCCAAAACCTCATTTTTTCACCGCTAACCCCAACCCAAACTCCATGAAAAAGTCCGCATTCATTCTCGCTGCCCTCTGTTCGGGCACCCTGCTGCTGGGCAGCTGCAACTCCGACAAGTCGGCCGACACCACGGCTACCGAAACGACTTCGGCTACGGCCGATACCACCGCCGCGGCCGGCGATATGGCCGGCATGGACCACTCCAAAATGGCTGAGGGCACCGCCGGCACCTCGCCCCTAGTGGCCTCCATGAACGAGATGATGGCCAAGATGGACGCCATGAAGCCCAAGGGCAACACCGACCACGACTTTGCCCACATGATGATGGAGCACCACAAGGGCGCCGTTGCCATGGCCGACATCGAGTTGCGCGACGGCAAGGACGCCACCATGCGCCAGATGGCCGAGAAAATCAAAGCCGACCAGCAGAAGGAAATCGGCGAGCTGGAGCCCATTGCCGAGCGCCTAGACTCGGCCCCGACCAACTACAAGCCCCAGGACCCGGCCGACCCCTTCACGGCCCAGATGAAAACCAGCATGGACCACATGATGAAAAACATGCCCGCGACGGTGGCCGACCCGGACATGAACTTCAACATGCTGATGACCGTGCACCACCAGAGTGCGATGGACATGGCCGAAGCAGAGCTGGCCCACGGCAAGGACAGCAAGCTCAAGGAGATGGCGCAAATGATGATTGATGCCCAGAAAAAGGAGATTGAGCAGTTCAAAGCCTGGCACGCCAAAAATGCCGGCAAGATGAAGCCGACGGCGGCCGTGTACGAGTGCCCGATGGGCTGCGAGGGTAGCCGGAGCAGCAAGCCCGGCAAGTGCCCCACCTGCGAGATGGACCTGGTCAAAAAGGCTTAATCCGCACCGCCTGTACTGCTACGCCCCTTTATGAAAATGCTCCGCTCCCTTCTCGCCGCGCTGGCCCTGCTAGCTGCCGCGCCCCTCGCCCACGCTCAGCACGCCGAAATGGCGGCGGGTGAAACCCACGCCCACGTCGCCCCCCACGGCGGCGTGGTGCGCTCGGCCAGCCCCTATCACCTGGAGCTCGTGGCCCAGCCCACCGAGCTGGCCTTTTACCTGCTGGGTGCCAAGATGAGCGCCCAGCCCAACAAGGGCATGAGCGGCTCGGTGCTGGTGCAGCTGAGCACCAACGCCACCGTGACCGTGCCGCTGGCCCTGGCCGGCGATGACCACCTCACTGCCAAGCTGCCCGCCGGGGCCAAGGTGCGCACGGCCATCATGACGCTGAACACGGCCGACGGCAAGGCCCTGACCGTGCGCTTCGACAAGCTGGACGAGGCCCGCGGCCACAAGGCCGTGGGCGCGGCGTTCGCCTGCCCCATGCACCCGGAAGTGGCCGCCGCCGAGCCGGGCAAATGCCCGAAGTGCGGCATGGCGCTGGTCAGAAAATCCTAGCTGCCGGCGGCTCGCTTCCGGGCCGCTCTTCGTGTACCGCCCCCCTCCGTTGGCTGCTGCCGGCGGAGGGGCCAGTGGCCTAACCAACGCTTATGAATACTCTTCTCATTCGTCACCGCCGGCGGCCCGGGCCGGTACTCTTGCTGCTGTGGCTGGTGCTGCTGGCCGGACCAGCGGGGGCGCAGCAAGTCGTGGTACGCCTCGACAGCGCCGAGCAGCAGGCCCTGCGCCGGCACCCGCGCCTGCGCCAGTCGGCCGAGGAAATCGCCGAGCAGCGCGCCCTGAAGCGCGGCAGCTTTTCGCCCACCAACCCGGATTTTTTGTTCTCCGCGCCCACGGGTGAGCGGTGGGCCCCCGGCGTGGTGCAAACCATCGACTTCCCCACGGTATACCGCCGGCAGGCCCAGGCCGCGCAGGCCGGCATCACCCTGGCCGAGCGGGGCCTGGACGTGAACCGCGCCACCGTGCGGCGCGACGTGCGCCAAGCCTACCTGAGCCTGCAGTTTGCCGAGGCGCAGGTGCGCCAGCTCACCTACCAGGACAGCCTGTTTCGGACGCTGCAGGTGGCCACCGACCGCCTGTTCAAGGCCGGCGAAGTGACCGCCTTGCAGCGCGTGAGCACCGAGGCCGAAGCCCGGCAGGTACGTAACCAGCTCGACCAGGCCGTGGTGGACCAGCGCTCGGCGCAGCGCCGCCTGGGTTTGCTGCTCGGGCAGCCGGAAGCCAACCTCACCGCCGATACCGACCTGCGCCAGACCGGCCCGGAGCTGGCCCGCGCCGGCGCGGAGCTGCTGGGCACGCTGCCCACCCAGGACAGCGCCGCCGTGGCCCTGAGCCCCACGCTGGCCTACTACGGCCAGAACGTGGCCCTGAGCCAGTCGGGCATCAGCCTGGTGCGGGCCCGGCGCACCCCGGCCCTCACGCTGGGCTACCAGAATCAGGCCTATGAGAACTCCGTGGTGAAGTACCGCTTCCAGTTTGGGGTGTCGGTGCCCATCTGGTTCTGGACCTACCGCGCGCAGCTGCAGGCGGCCACGGCGCGCAGCAAGGCCGCCCAGGCCCAGCTGCAGGTGCAACGCCTCGACCTGGGCACCCAGTACCAGCAGGCCTTGGCCGACACGCGCAAGTTCGCCGCCTCGCTCACCTACTACGAGCAGACCGGCCTGCCCCAGTCGCGGGCCATCATCAGCCAGTCGCAACGCCTGTTCAAGGCCGGCGAAATCAGCTACCTCGTGCTGATTCAGAGCCTGAACCAGGCCTTTACCATCCAGAATACTTACCTGACTACTATCCGCGACTACCGTCAGGCCATCGTTGCACTTAATTACCTGCGGGGACAATAATGAAGAAACTCCTCCTGCTTTTGCTGGCGCTGCTGCTGGCCACCGGGGCCCGCGCCCACGGCGGCGAAGACCACGGCGACGCGGCCAAGCCCTCGGCCGGGCCGGTGGCCACCACCTTCTCGGTGGCCGCGCTGTCCGAGGCCTTCGAGCTGCTGCTGCGCTTCGAGCCCCTGAAAAAGGGCGAAGACGCCGACATGCGGCTGTTCGTGTCGGACTACGCCACCAATGCCCCCATCAAAGGAGCCAGGCTGACGGTGACCTGCCCGGAAGCAGCCGATTTGAAGTTCACGGTCAGCGAAAAGTCGCCGGGGGCCTACCTGGTCGAGGGCACGTTTCCGGCCGATAAGAAGTACAGCCTAGCCGTGAACATCGTGGCCGGCGACAAGGCCGACTTAATGCTGCTCTCCGGCATCGAGGTCGGCAAGCTGCTGCCCGTGGCGGCGGCTCCAGCCCCGGCGGCGGCGCCGCTCATCGGCTCCTGGAAAACGGTGCTGCTGCTCTTCGGGGCCTTCGCGCTGGGCATTGCCGCCACCGCCCTGGTTATGCGCCGCCGTCGCTCGGCCGCCGTCCCCACCTCAACGCCCGCTGTTTATGAAAACCACGCATAAGTTTCTCGCCGCCACGGCCGCCCTCGGCCTGGCCTTTTCCGTGCTATTGCCCCCCCCGGCCGCGCTGCTGGCGCATCCCGGGCACGACGAAGCCGCGAAACCCAGCTCTGGGCCCGCCCTGACCGATGCCGTGGCCCTGCCCAAGGAAAGCCAGTTTCTGTTCGGCGTGCGCACGGCACTGGCCAGCTATTCCGATACCTATAATCGCCTGACGCTCTACGGTTCTGTATCCTCATCGTCCGGGGGCGAAGGGCGGGTGGTGGTGCCCCAGACCGGACGCATCGTGAGCCTGTCGGCCAAAGTGGGCCAGCCGGTTCGCGCCGGGCAGGCGCTGGCCGTCATCGACCAGACCCTGGACGCCACCCAGCAAATCGGCCTCAGCACCGAGCGGGCCAACGCCCAGGCCGAGCTGCGCGCCGCCCAGCAGGACTACGCCCGCCTGCAAACCATCGCCGACATCGCCGCCCGCAAGGACGTGGTGGCCGCCGAGCTGCGCCTGCGCCAGGCCCGCCAGAACGCGGGCATTCTCAACGGGCAGGCGAGCAACCGCCGCGTCACGATTACCTCGCCCATCAGTGGCACGGTGGACGTGTTCACCCTGGCCGTGGGCCAGCAGGTGACGCAGGGCGACGAGCTGTTTCGGGTGCTCAACCCCGGCAAGCTGCGGGTAGAAGCGCAGGTGTTTGCGCAGGACCTGGCCAAGATTCCGGCCGGGGCCCAGTTCCAGGTAGAAGGCTTGCAAGGGCAGGCCGGCAGCGCCCCGGCCCGGCTGGTGGTGTTTAGTAACGTGGTAAACCCGGTGAACCAGGCCCGCCAGCTGATTCTGGAGCTGGATAACAGTGGCAGCAACCTGTTCCGCGCCGGCCAGGCCGTGAACGTGCAGGTGCTGGGCCGCAGCGGCGGCAAAAAGCAGCTGGTCATACCCACCTCGGCCCTGACCGATTTGAATGGCAAGCCGGTGGTCTTCGTGCACACCGACCCCGAAACCTTCAAAATCCGCTACGTGCAGCCGGGCTCCGCCAACGGCGAGCAAACCGTGCTGCTGGCCGGCGACGTGAACGAAAATGACCGGGTGGTGAGCGTGGGCACCTACCAGCTCAAATCCATCTACCTCAATCAATAAAGGATGCTTGATAGAATCATCCGTTTTGCCCTGCAAAACCGCCTGCTCATGCTGGCCTTTGCCGTGGGCCTGCTCGTGGCCGGCACGTACACGGCGCGCCAGCTGCCCGTGGACGTGCTGCCCGACCTGGACCGGCCCCGCGTGACCGTGTTCCTGGAAGCGGCCGGCATGGCCCCCGAGGAAGTGGAGGCCCTGGTGACGCTACCCGTGGAAACGGCCCTCAACGGGGCCACCGGCGTGGCAGCCGTGCGCTCCAACTCGGCCATCGGCCTGGGCATGGTGTTCGTGGAGTTCGACTACGGTACCGACATCTTCACCGCCCGCCAGATTGTGGCCGAGAAGCTGCAAACCGTGAGCGGTCAGCTGCCCACCGGCATCACGCCGGTGCTGGGACCGATTTCCTCGGTGATGGGCCAGATTATGCTGGTGGGCCTGTCGGGGGGCAAGCAGACCAACGCGGCCGACCTGCGCACCCTGGCCAACTACACCGTGCGCCAGCGCCTGCTCAGCATTCCCGGCGTGGCGCAGGTCATCCCCATCGGCGGCGACAACCTGCAGTACCAGGTGCTGCTGGATATGCCCCGCCTGAATGCCACGGGCCTGACCGTGACCCAGGTCGAAGAGGCCCTGCGCCGCTCCAACCTCAACACCACCGGCAACTTCTTCGACCGCAACGGCTCGGAGGTGCTCATCCGCAACCTGGGCCGGCTACGCTCGGTGGCCGACATTGAGAACATCATCGTGGGCTACCGGCAGGGTTCGCCCATAAGCGTGAAGCAGGTGGCTACCGTGGCCTTCGGGGCGCGCTTCAAGCGCGGCGACGGCAGCGTAAACGGCAAACCAGCCGTGATTCTGAGCATCGAGAAGCAGCCCGGCACCGCCACCGTAGGCCTGACCCAGGCCGTGGAACAGGCGCTGGTCGAGCTAAAGCCCTCGCTGCCGAAGGACGTGCAGGTGAACACCCGCCTGTTCAAGCAGGCCGATTTTATCGAGTCGTCGATTACCAACGTCGAGGAGGCCCTGCGCGACGGGGCCATTCTGGTGGTCATCGTCCTGTTTGCCTTTTTGCTGAACGTGCGCACCACCTTCATTTCGCTGGTGGCCATTCCGTTGTCACTACTGGTCACGGCGCTGGTGTTCCGGGTGGCCGGCATCAGCATCAACACCATGACGCTAGGTGGGCTGGCCATTGCCATCGGCGAGCTGGTCGATGACGCCATTGTGGACGTGGAAAACGTGTTCCGCCGGCTGAGCGAAAACCAGCACCTGCCCCAGCCCAAACCGGCCCTGCAGGTGATTTATGCGGCCTCCTCGGAAGTGCGCAACTCTATCGTGTACGCCACCATCATAGTGGTGCTGGTGTTCCTTCCCCTGTTTGCGCTCGAAGGCATGGAAGGGCGCATTTTCGCGCCGCTGGGAATTGCTTACATCACCAGCATCGTGGCGTCGCTGTTCGTGTCGCTCACCATCACGCCGGTGCTCTGCTACTACCTGCTGCCTAAAATGAAGCAGATTCGGGCGGCCGAGCAGGAGGGGGGCCTAGTGCGCTGGCTCAAGCGCAAGGACACCGGCCTGCTGGACTGGGGCCTGGCCCACCCGAAAATGGTGCTCACGGTCACCGGGCTACTGTTCGCGCTGGCCGCCTCGCTGGTGCCCTTCTTCGGCACCGAGTTCCTGCCGCCCTTCAACGAGGGCTCACTCACGGTCAACTTCTCGGCCCCGGCCGGCACCTCGCTCACCGAGTCCAACAAGCTGGGCACCTTGGGGGAGGAGCAGATTCTGCAGCTGCCCGAAGTGGCCTACACCGCCCGCCGCACCGGCCGCGCCGAGCTGGACGAGCACGCCGAGTCGGTCAACAACTCGGAAATCGAAGTCGCCTTCAAAACGCCCGAAGAGCTAAAACAAGCGGGAAAAACAATGCGCAGCCGGGAGGAAATCCTGGCCGACCTGCGCCAGCGGCTGGGCCTGATTACGGGCGTTAACGTGAACATTGGCCAACCCATCTCGCACCGCCTCGACCACCTGTTGAGCGGCGTGCGGGCGCAGGTCGCCATCAAAGTATTCGGCAACGACCTGCTGGAGCTACGCCGCTACGCCAACGAAATCCGCACGGCGGCCGGCGCGGTGCCCGGCGTAGTGGACCTGCAGGTGGAAAAGCAGGTGCAGATTCCGCAGCTGCTGGTGCGCCCCCGCGACGCCGCCCTGCGGGCCTACGGGCTGGAGCGCGGCCAGGTGGTGGCCACGCTCGAAACCCTGTTCCAGGGCGACGTGGTGTCGCAGATGCTCGACGGCCAGAAGCGCTTCGACCTCATCGTAAAGCTGCCCGAGGCCCAGCGCAACGACATCGCCACCATCGCCCAGACCCGCATCGAAACCCCGTCCGGGGCGCTGATTCCGGTGAGCCAGGTGGCCGACGTGAGCTACGAGCCCGGCCCCAACACCGTCAACCACGAAAACACCCAGCGCCGCATCACCGTCTCGCTGAACGTGGCCGGGCGCGACCTGGGCTCCACCGTCAAAGAGGTGCAGGCCCGCATCAACCAGCAGGTGAAGCTGCCGGCGGGCTACTACCTGACCTACGGCGGGCAGTTCGAAAGCCAGCAGTCGGCCTCGCGGAAAATTCTCTGGCTGAGCCTGTTCTCGCTGGCCGGCATCTTCCTGGTGCTGTTCTCGCACTTCAAGTCGGGGCTGATGGTGGGGCAGATAATGCTCAACATCCCGCTGGCCCTCATCGGCTCGGTGGTGGCGGTGCTGCTCACCGGCGGCACGTTCAGCATTGCCTCGCTGGTGGGCTTCATCACGCTCACCGGCATTGCCTCGCGCAACGGCATAATGATGATTTCGCACTACATCCACCTCCTGGAGCACGAGGGCGAGCAATTCGGCAAGGAAATGATTATCCGGGGCTCGCTCGAACGCCTGGTGCCCGTGCTGATGACGGCCCTGGTGGCGGCGCTGGCCCTGGTGCCCCTCACGCTGGCCAAGGACGCGCCGGGCAAGGAAATCCTCTACCCAGTAGCCACCGTCATCCTCGGGGGCTTGCTCAGCTCCACCTTTCTCGACATCGTGGTGACGCCGGTGGTGTTCTGGCTTTTCGGCGCCAAGGCCCTGGCCCAGTACCAGCGCGGCCACCACGAGGTAAGCCTCGACGCCCACCCGCAGGAGCTGGATGCCCAGCCGCTTACCCCGCCCGCCGACCTCAACCCGGTGCAGCCGTCCGTCTAAGCTTCTGGTTATGTCCCTGCCTCCACTCCTTACGCCCGACGATGCCGGCTGTGTGCTTTACATCAAGCACATGGTCTGCGCGCGCGGCATTCGGGTGGTGCGCCGGGAGCTGGAAAGTCTGGGGCTGCGTGTGCTCGATGTGCGGCTGGGCGCGGCCACGGTGGCCGGCCGGGCCGAGCAGCTGGACTGGGCGCTAATTCGCCAGGCGCTGGCCGCGGCCGGCTTTGCCCTGCTGGAAAGCCCTGCGCAGGCGCTGGTGGACCGGGTGAAGCTGGCCGTGGCCGGGCTGCTGCGCCGCGCCGATACGCTGCGGCACCGCGAATTCATTCCAGCCCTGGCCCGGGAAATGGACCTGGACAGCCGCCGCCTGCACGCGGCCTTCGCTCAGCTGCCCGGCCACGAAAGCCTCATCAGCTACATCACCAGCCAGCGGCTGGCTTTCGCGCAGGAACTCTTGGCTACTTCCCGGCTCGACATCGGGCGCATTTCCCGGCAGCTGGGCTACGGCAGCCTGGCGCACTTTTCCGGTCAGTTCCGGCGGTTTGCGCAGTGCTCGCCCTCGGCCTACCGGCAGCAGTTGGAAATGAGTGTGGTTAAGCCATAGCGCCCGGCTAGGCTGGGGCAAGGGTGAAGACTACTACCTTGCCAATAGAATCAGAAGTCCCAACTTTTAAACAAGCGTACCTCTCTCTGAAACCATGCTATTCGAAAACACCATTAAGCAACTGGGTTGGTACTTTAAGGGGCAGATTACCACTTGGGGTGTATGGATTGTTGGTTACTACTATGGCTCCGAGAAAGTAGGCACTAAAACCTACCGAGTGAGGTCGAAAGAGATTTCAATTCCTGACTCAAAAGCCAATCGGAAGAAATTTGTCCTGGCAACAAAGAAGTTCTACACAGAAATAAAATTTCCCGCTTACGGCTTTCAATCAGCTGACGACTGGAAATACAAAACCGATTTCACCTCAGACCTTTGGCGCTCCGAGGGCGCACATTACACTTGCTATATCACACTAGACGAAAGCAAGTTAGATGGATTAAGCTTAGAAGGACTGCGAGGCAAAGCCTTAGCGCCCATAAACTATAAGCAGAATCTTGACACGAACAATTTTTCAAACGGGGCTTCTGTCTTATCCCTTCTGGGCTATAAAATCGAGAACTGTCTGACCGTTGAGGTTAGCAACTCTGGAAGCACGAACAAAGGCGTCAATAACGTTGACGTTTTCCCCTATGAATTTACCAGCAAGTACGTTCATGAGCATGATGGTTCGCCTTCCATGCACACTGAAAAATTAGCTGAATCCGATTGTAATAAGTTCGTGAGACGCATACTGATGAATGAAGTAGCTTTATTCATTGATGAAATTATTAAAGTCAAATCCTCCGCTAAGTGATGGGACCTCTGCTGACGCCGGCAGCGCCAAATGATGCAAGCCACGGGGCAATTGATGTAAAACCAGGCTGAGCACAGCGGGTATAAACTGGAGTAATTCCGGCAAAACGCCATTCACTCCTCATTCCAATACCCATGCACGCTCAGAACCAATCTCTCCTCGACGCTCTCAATGCCTGCATCGCCGCCTGCGAGCACTGCGCCACCGCCTGCCTGCAGGAAGAAGATGTCAAAATGATGGCCCGCTGTATTAGCCTCGACCGCGACTGCGCCGATGTCTGCGCCCTGACGGCCCGCCTGATTGCCCGTGGCTCCGAGCACGGCCCGCACCTGCTGCGCGAGTGCGCCGAAGTGTGCAAGGCCTGCGGCGACGAGTGCGCCAAGCACACCCACATGCAGCATTGCCAGGAGTGCGCCGATGCTTGCCGCCGCTGCGAGGAAGCCTGCCGCGCCGGCATGAGCGTAGCCGCCTAAAGCTGCTGCTCCTGGCCGGGTGACGGGAAATCATGCAAGTCCCCTGCGCAATTCTATACCCTTGGCGTGCCACGCTGGCCGCAGCTTTGCGTGTTGTATTTGCACGGGCCCGGTTCGGGCCCTCAACTTCCAATCGTCATGAAAACGCTCCAATTCAAAACCAACATCAACTGCGGCGGCTGCATCAAGGCCGTCACGCCCACCCTCAACGCACAGGCTGGGGCCGGCAACTGGCAGGTCGACACGGCTAACCCCGATAAGATTCTGACCGTGACCACGGACAAGCTCACGCCGGCCGAAGTCGTGCAGGCCGTCGAGCAGGCCGGCTTTAAGATTGCCGCTGCCTAAGCAGCCTCCACTCTTCTAAAAACGCCCGGCCTAGTCGGGCGTTTTTGTTGAGGGCAGGGAGGCTGGGCAGCCGCAATCCGTAACCTATTCGCCCCTTTAACTGCCCCTATGTTTTCAGATTTCCCCAACCTGCATCCCCTGGTCGTGCACGTTCCCATCGTGCTCATTCTGCTGGGCGCGGCCTTGCAGGCCGTACTGGTCTTCAAGGATTGGGAGCAGGTGCGCTGGGGGACGCTGCTCATTATGGCCGGCGGCTTCGCGGGGGCGCTGGCGGCGAGCACCGTGTTTCACGCCATGCCCACGGGCCTGGCTCCCCGGGCGGCGGCCGTGTTCGCGGCCCACGAAAAGTACGCGAGCTATACCCTGTGGCTTTCCGGCATCACGCTGCTGCTGCGCGGCGTCGGTGACTTCTTTAAAATCCAGCGCCGGGCCTACGAGATTCTGGTACTCGCGTTTGCCCTGGCGGCGGCCGGGGTGCTATCGGTGGCCGGCCACCGGGGCGCGCAGCTGGTCTACGTTGAAGGGGTAGGACCACAGGGGCACCTGCTCAATAAAAATCATGGCCACGGCCACGATGAGGCCGACTTGTCCCACTCGGATAGGGACGCTGGCAGCCATGACGAACCGGCCGGTACCGGTGACCAGGCCGGACCCTCTGCCAGCCCGCAATCCCCCACCGCTGACATGCCGGGCATGGATATGAGCACTCAAGCCACTGCGCCCAAAGCGCCGGCCAAGGCTGCGGCGGGTGAGATGGGCACCATGAAAATGGCCGACTCGAAGCCGGCCCACCCGGCGTCCAAAGCGGGGGCCATGGCCGACATGCCCGGCATGAATATGCCTGCTGCTAAAACCCCGCCCTCAATGCCGAAAGGCATGGATATGAGCCGCCCGGCCCGCCCGAATCAGCAGAAAGAAATGTCCGGCATGGCCAATATGCCGGGCATGAAGAGCCAGTCAGCGGGGGCAAAAAAGCCCGGCAAGGCCCCAACAGAAATGGAGGGAATGGCGGATATGCCCGGCATGGACAAAGGCCAGGCGCTGCCAGCAACGGGTGCGATGCCCGGTATGACGATGCCCAATCCCCTGGACAAATTCCGCTTCAAGGACAACAACCCGGCCCGGAACCACCCCACGCCCAAGCAATAGCCGCCATGAGAATTGTGATTTTACTTACCCTGCTGCTTACTTCCCTCGGGGCCGGGGCGCAGTCAATGCCGGGCATGGCTATGCCGAATGCGAAGGAGCCCTACCTCACCCAATCGGCCCCGCCGGCCCAGCAAACGCAGGGCACCGTCGTCGTGCCCCGGACGAGCTACGTGGGCAAGCGCGTAGAATACGACCTGTACATAGAAGACCGCCTGGTCAACTTCACCGGCAGAATGCGCCACGCCATCGGCATCAACGGCCAGATTCCGGCCCCCACGCTGCGCTTCAACGAGGGCGACACGGCCGTTATCCGGGTGCACAACCAGATGGGCATGGAAACCTCCGTGCACTGGCACGGGCTGCTGGTGCCCAATAAATATGACGGCGTGCCCTACCTGAACACGGACCCCATCAAGCCGGGCACGGTGCACACCTACACGTTTCCGCTGCGCCAGAGCGGCACCTACTGGTACCACTCCCACACCATGGTACAGGAACAGTCGGGCCTCTACGGCTCCATCGTGGTGCAGCCCAAAGAAATTCAGTATCAGCTGAAAGAGTACGTGCTGGTGCTCTCCGACTGGACCGACCACCGGCCCACGGAAGTGCTGCGCTACCTCAAGCGGGCCGGCGAGTGGTTTGCCGTGCAGAAAGGCGCGACCCAGAGCTACGGCGAGGCCCTGGCCGCCGGCTACGTCAAGGACAAACTCAAGCAGGAGTGGCAGCGCATGCCGGCCATGGACGTGGCCGATGTGTTCTACAACAAGTTCCTGATGAACGGGCAGGAGCTGAACTACTTCAAGGATGCCCAGCCCGGCGAAGTGGTGCGCCTGCGCGTCATCAACGGCGGCGCCTCGACTTACTTCAAGCTGCAGTATGCCGGCGGGCCGATGCAAGTCATCGCCGCCGATGGCATCAACGTGGAGCCCTTCCCAACCAGCAAGCTGGAAATTGCCACCGCCGAAACCTACGACCTGCTCATCACCGTGCCCCCGATGGGCGCGGCTGAGCTGCGGGCTACCTCCTCCGACGTGACGGGCTACACCTCCGGCTACTTCGGGCAGGGCGAGCCGATGCGCACCCCCGACCTGCCCAAGCTCAACTACTTCCAGA
Source organism: Hymenobacter properus (assembly GCF_015694735.1). GTDB lineage: Bacteria > Bacteroidota > Bacteroidia > Cytophagales > Hymenobacteraceae > Hymenobacter > Hymenobacter properus. The sequence continues at coordinate 39,297 of NZ_JADQDP010000008.1, forward strand.
TGACGCGGGAGATGAACAGCATGGGCAACATGAGCGGCATGAAGATGGGCGGGGCCGGCCAGATGGACGCAAAAGGAGCATCGGCCCCGACTGGTGGCGACATGAAAAACATGGACATGGGCGGCAGCCAGGCCGCGAAGACGCCCGCAGCGAAAGGCGAAGCCCCCATGGCGGGCATGGACATGCAGCAGGGCACCGCCCCGGCCACCTCCACGGCCCCGCCCCGCAACCGCCCGATGAACCAGCAGGAAAAAGGCGATATGGGCATGGGCAGCCTGCAGGACTCGGGCAGCATGGGCGGCATGGACATGGGCGGAATGACCATGGGCGGCATGAGCGGCGACTTCAACTACAACCAGCTTCGCGCCCTGCACCCTACCACCCTGGACTCGACGAAGCAGTGGCGCGAAATCCACCTCAGCCTAACCGGTAACATGCTGCGCTACGTTTGGTCGTTCGACAACAAAACCCTGTCCGAGTCCGACAACATACCCATCCGCAAAGGCGAAAACGTGCGCATGGTATTCCAGAACATGACCATGATGCGCCACCCGCTGCACCTGCACGGGCATTTTTTCCGCCTCGTGAATGCCCAGGGCGCGTACTCGCCCATGAAGCACACCTTTGATATTCAGTCGATGGGCAAGGTCACCATTGAGTTCGACGCCAACGAGGACCAGGACTGGTTTTTTCACTGCCACACCCTCTACCACATGATGTCAGGCATGGCCCGCGTCATCAGCTACGAGGGTAGCCCCCAAAACGAGTACGCCCGCACGGGCTACCGCCACCTCAAGCGCGAGGACAACAAGCTCTACCCCTGGGCCGACTTGGCGGTGCATTCGCAGGGCAGCTTTCTGGAAGCCAACCTCTCCAACAATAAGAACGCGCTCGAATTTGAGGGCCGGGTAAACTACCAGGGCAACTACGAAACCGAAACCCACCTGCTGCGCTACCTCGACAAGCGACAGTTCCTGGCCGCCTTCGTGGGCTACGACCTGCGCGACAACAAAACCCTGCGCTCGGCCTCGGACACCGAAGGCGGCAACCGCCGCACCGAGGAAAACAACCGCAACTTCCGCCGGCAGGCCGAAGTCGGCGTGTACTACCTGCTGCCCCTGCTCGTGCGCGCCGAGCTGCGCACCGACCTCACCGGCCAGCTGCGGGCACAGCTGGAGCGCCGCGACATCCCCTTGAGCAACAACGTATTTATGGACATCCGCGGCAATACCGACCGTGAATTTACCCTCGGCTTTCGCTACATGGTCAGCAAGTACGCCTCGCTCAGCACCAACTACGACAACCAGTACGGCTGGGGCGCGGGCCTCACCTTTCACTATTAACCCATTTTTCCTCTTTTCTCTCTGCGTTATGAACAAGGGCAGCTACTCCAAATTCTTCCTGATGCTCGCCGCGTCGTTCGTTGTGATGCACCTCATCACCTACCTGAACACCTACGAGTGGGACCACATCTACCCCAGCATCAACCGCTTCTATATGACCACGCTCATGGTATCGGCCATGGGCCTGCTCATGCTGGGTTTCATGGCCCACATGTACCCCGACAAAGGCAAAAACCGCCTGATAGTGCTGGGCTGCGTGGCGGTGTTTGTAGGAGCGCTGGCCATGCTGCGCAGCCAGACGCTGGTCAACGACACGCGCTTCATGGAATCGATGATTCCGCACCACTCCATCGCCATTCTGGTCAGCGAGCGGGCCACTCTCAAAGACCCCGAAGTGCGCACGCTGGCCGATAGCATCATCAGCGCCCAGAAACGCGAGATTGGCCAGATGAAGCGCATGCTGCACCGGCTGCAGTAAGCCGGCCGGCCCCCGGGTGCTCAGGCTCCGCCAGCCAAGGCCAGCCCTTGGCGTTCGGCCCGTAGCCGGTTCACCACAAGCCCAACTATGCCCCCGTTGCTGGTTTTTCGCCTCATTATATACGTAGCCGCTGGTCTGCCCCTGGTCCTGGCTGGATGCCGGGCGGCGGCGGTTGTCCCACAGTTTTCAGCTGCTGCCGGCTTCCGTGCCCCGCTGCCAGCCCAGCGCTTCGACACCGTGAAGACTGGCACCGCCCACGATTATGCCACCGCCCCGCAGCGGCAGGCAAATGCGGAGGTCCGGCCCCGGGTCGTGCGCCCGCCGGAAACGGCGCCCAGCGAGAAACAGGAGCCGGCGGGCACGCCAGGCAGGAGGAGGTATGCCAGAGCAGCGGCCGGGGATTCTACGCGCAGCTTACCCCAGCTGGTGGCACCGCGCCAGCCGCGTAAGCCACCCACATTCAAACTATTCAGTGCCCAAACGCTGGTGCACTACAGCCTGCACTTTGCTTTCCCGGCCGTGCTGTCGCTGGTGTTTTTTCCCTTGATGTGGCAAACGGCCTACCTGATTATGCTGGCCACGATGCTCATTGACCTGGACCACCTGCTGGCCAAACCCATCTTCGAACCACGGCGCTGCAGCATCGGGTATCATCCGCTGCACTCTTTTTACGCCGTGCCGGTGTACGCCTTGCTGCTCCTGCTGCCCGCCACGCAAATGGTTGCCGTGGGCATTCTGTTCCACCTGTTCACGGATACGGTAGATTGCTTGTGGAGCTTCCGCCACTGCCACGAATGCTACCTCAACTCCCGAATCTACGCCCTGCGCAGCTGGGTGCGGAAGCTACTCGGCCGGGAGGCAATGGATTAGCCTACTTGCAAGCCTGCACCAGCGCCGTCACGCTCAGCGTGGCCGTGGCATCGGTGGTGTAGTTGTCGTTGTTCACGCACACGAACAGCTGGCGGGTGCCGGGCGGCAAGGTAATGGGCCGGGTTTCCTGGGGTGTATTCAACGCGGCACGCAGGCAAGCCTGGGCGTTTGCAATGGTGCCTTTGGTGGCCAGAAACTGGTCGGCGGCGGCCGGGTCGGCGGTGATGTACCAGTGGCACTTGGTGCTGACCGTGGGCGGGGCGTTATTGCCCTGCCTGGTCAGGGCCGAGGCCGCGGTGCCCAGCAGGGCCGGGGCGGCCGTCCCGCCGCTGCCCACCACGGCGGCCACGGCCAGCGCCGTGGACCACGACACCGGCGGCTGCCCCTCGTCGCGCACGTCGAGCTTGTAAACAATGCCCACCGTGCCGTCGGGAATATCCACCGTGAACACCTTGCGGCTGGTGTGCATGCAGTTGCTGCAATGAATGGTGGCATTGCTCAGCGGCAGCGCGTCCTGCATCACCGAGCGGCACTTGATTTCGCGGCCGTCTTCGCGCCAGCTCTTGTAGTCCGCCTGCTGCTGGCCGTTTACGTAGGTGCCGCGAAAGCTGGGCTGGCCGTTTTGATGCCAGCCGCAGCAAATGCCCGTGGGTTTGTCAGGGCCTTCGCTGGCTAGCTTGCCTTCCCACTGTTTCTTCCACGAGGGGTAATAATAGTTGCGCACGGTTCCCACGGCTTTACCCGCCGCGTCGTGGTGGGCAATGCGGGCGTAGGAAACCTCCTCCAGGGTTTCGGTGCGCTCCCAGTCCCGGTCAAAGTACACGGTATCGGCGGGGGGCAAACTCACCGCCGCCGGCTTGGGCCGCTGGGCCAGCGCGGGTAGGCAAAACAGGAATAACAGGGTATGGAGAGCGTAGCGTTTTATCATCGTGCGAAAGCAGGTAGAATTAAGCGGATTGCGGTCGGTAAATATAGCAGGCTGTTTTTTGGGGTAGTATGCCTGGCCAGCCCCGGGGTTAAGCCCGCCCTATATGGCGATGCCCGGCGGCCAAACTGGTTTGCCGGCTGCCGGGCGGACCTGATTAAGGTCACGCAGGATGGCGGTATTAATCATGGTGGCAGGACGGCTCCGCTGCGACCTTCACCGGGTCTTGCAACACCGCTCAAGCCATCTGCGGACTGGAATTGGCAGAGCCCACTTTTCACTGTTTCCGACCATGCGAACCTCCCTCTTCTTACTCATGAGCCTGCTTTCGTCGGCCGATTGCATGGCGCAAACGGCTCCGCTGGGCGGCGGACTCTATAAATCCGCCGAGGACTTTCGTCAGCACCACCTCACGCTGGCCGTGAACTGCCTGACCGAAACCCATAAGCTGCGCCTGCACGAATTCAATGGCAAGCCTTACGTGACGGTCGTGCACGCTGGCAAGCCCTACCAGGTAGCCAAAGACCGCCTGTTCGGGTTTCGCGACTGCGACGGGCACGAGTACCGTTTCGCGGCACGCAACGAGCATTACCCCATCCTGAATCCCGGCGAGGAACTGCTGCTTTACAAGGTGGAGCAACCCACCGTGGGGAAGAACCCCGGCTCCGTGCGACTGTACTTCAGCCCAACGGCCGCCGCGCCCATTCAGCCCCTGACCCTGCTGGCCCTGAAACAGGCTTTCCTCGACAATCACCGCTTTCATGATTTGCTCGATGCCCAGCTCCCGCCGGGCACTGACCTGACCGCCTACGACCAGATGCACCACATGACCAAGCTCAACTGGCTGCTGCACCAAAGCCGGCCAACAACGGCGGCGAAGTAAGGCGAAGTGCGGGCGGAAATTTGCACAAGCACAACAGGCCGAACCTCATAATTGAATTGCCCGCTTTCTCAATAAACTTAGGTTCCATAATACTTAGTTATCGGACCTAATTTTTGCGTACATTTGGAGCGCACTTGCAGTCCCAATTTTGCAATTGCAAAAACATAGATGGTACCAAAGGGAAAAAAGAACCTACCGGCCGTGACCGGCGAGCTGCCGGCCCTGGCGCTGGCCAACGACCTGGCCGGCCAAGTTGCACCCAACGTCGGACGCTACTTAACCCTCGGCCTCGAAGGCGCGGATAATACCCGCTTGGCGTACTCGGCCGACCTGCGCAGCTACGAAGCCTTCTGCGCCGCGCACGAGTTCACGCCCTGGCCGGCCGCCGTGGCCACGCTCGCCAGCTACGTTGCCCACCTGGCCGACATCCCGCGCAAGCTGGCCACCATCAACCGGCACCTAGCCGCCATCGAGAAAAACCACCAGCTGCTCGGGCTGCCCTCCGCCATCAGCGCGCCGGCGCTGGACGTGCTGCGCAAGGGTGTGGCCCGCGCCGTGGGCAAAAAGCAGAAGCAGGCCCCGGCCTTCTCGGTCGCCCACCTCAAAAAGTGCATTAGCGAGCTGGACCTGACTCGGCCCGAAGGTGTACGCGCGCGCGCACTCCTATTAATAGGCTTCACTGGCGCCTTTCGCCGCTCCGAGCTGGTGGGCCTGAACCTGGAACACATCGAGCTGACCGATGCGGCCCTCATCCTGAGCCTGCCCAAAAGCAAAACCAACCAGGCCGGGGAGTTGGAGCAAAAAGCTGTTTTCTACGCTTCCAACCCTCTGTTCTGTCCCATCCGGGCCTACAAGGCCTGGGTGGAACTGTTGGGGGAGCGCAGCGAGGGACCGGTGTTCGTGTCGCTCTCGCGGGGCAAAACCGGTGAAGCGGGCACTCCTTCACGTCGGCGGCTGTCGGACCGGCGCGTGAACCTGCTGGTGAAGGAGCACCTGGGCGAGAAGTATTCGGCCCACTCCCTGCGCGCTTCCTTTATCACCACCGCTAAGCTCAACGGGCAGTCCAACGAGTTTATCAAAAACCAGACGAAGCAGAAAACGGACGCCATGATTAGCCGCTACTCCCGGCTCGACGATATCATCGCCTACAACGCGGCGCACTCGCTGGGTTTGTAACTTGGCGCACCTATTATATAAGGTATGGAAAACCTGCTCCAGCCCCGACACCCACTCGATAAGTACCACCAGTCGCAGTTGGAATTCCTGGCTGCACTCCCCAAAGAGCAGCGGGCCGAGCACGCCCGCCTGTTCCGGCTGGGCAATGCCAGCTACCACTACCAGCAGCAGGGCGTGGGCGCAATCACCGAAGCCGACTACCTGGACTGGCTCGAAGGCTTGCCCGCCAACATGCGCCGCGTGGTCGAACAGGAAGGCTTTGAGCAAAGCAAAAGCAGCCTGGCGCTACGCCGGCACGCGCTGGAACGGCGCGACCAGGGCTATTCTGCCTTTATGCAGGCCATTCTGTCGCCCGAAGACTGGGAATATCAACAAAGCGTTGCCACTTCTTGAATTGCTTTACCTCTTTCCCGCTGTGATGTAGGGTGGTCATATGTCAACTGAGCAAGAGCTAGCTCACGGCTAGGGTGGCCATCTGGTGAAATGCTGCTTCGTCCAGTCGGTAACGGTCATTGATGGTCAACGAGCTCCGACTATTGAAGAGGGCATAGTTCACCGCGTTATAGGCCAGCCACAGATTGGCTGGAGTTTCCAGTTCCCGCTCTTCTTTTTGCAGGCGTTCCAGCGCGGTTCGGGCCAGCATCTTAGGCAGGCCAGTTTCAGCCAGGAGTTTTTCACGGTCGATTGGTGCAGCCTGATGAGCCAATTGCTGATACACCTGCGCCGTGAGCGAACCCTGCTGCCGCTTAAAGGCTTGAAAAATCTCGGCCAAATGCTGTTCAAACCATTCCAGACTTAGGCCTTTGTGGGTGAATTTCTTTTGCATCAATACTTCCACTTCCTGCTCACCCTCACGCCTGGTTACCTCGGTGAGCCCACGTTCCTCCACTCGTCTGGCATCCTTATGTTTTTTAGGTTTGCCATTAGCCAGCCAGGTTAGGTAGTCATCCATGTTCAGGTAGTCGTCGGCCCATCCCATTAAGCCATTCGAGCAAATCCGCCGGTAATAGCTAACCCGCATTTTTAACTCGGTATGCTCCTGCCGGTATTCTTTCAATGCCGTACCCTGCAAGGTCAGGGGTGTTTTGCCTGAGTAGGAGTTGTTGATAATTAGCGAGTGAGATAGAATGTCTGCCGGACCATTTGCCGACTGGATGGCAATTTCTGTGGGCAGAATCAGGGTAATGCTGAACTCGCCTTGCGCTGTATAGCGCACATCCAACTTGTGGCCAGCGAAATGCTCATCCGCTACCCGGCGAAGTAACTCATTTGGCACTAAGCTGTACTCAGCGCTCTGCAGAGCGAAGATACTTTTATGTCCCGGTGACATTTCACCGATAATAGCCAGCCTTCGGTCACTAGGTAGCAGCGCGTAGCCTTCGGGCAGCAACTCAATCAAAGGCTTCGTTTCGACTGGGAAGCAGATAGGTTCCCACTGCGTAGTGCGGTCAAGAGTGATGCTTTGCTGACTCATAAAACAGGGCTCTAAAGGAAGTACTAATGTACGATTATTTTTTTGAAATTGTTATTTTACATTTATTGAAATACAGTTGCGATATAACAATTGCGTTATAAAGACTGTTATTTTACAATTGTAAAAATTTATGCTTCGTAGGTTCTTTTCATTGCCGTGGTATGAATTCGATTTTCCGTTGCACATTTATGAACACTCACCTCTTTTCTCATGCGTATTTCCCCAGTGTGGTTCCCTGATACTCAATTTAAAAGCATCCTAGAGCCGGCCGTACCGAATGAAGGTGCTCGTGTATATCACGATAATGACCAATGTAGCGCAGTGCGCTTCGCGCACAATTCGCCTACGCCCTACTCAGGACGAGAAGGCCTCAGCCACTGCTTCCATTGCCAGCAACAACATGAGCGCGAAGCCCTTGGGGTAATTTAGAAACCTAGTTGCTATTGGTCGCCCAAAACGCGTCGCCACCAGCTTTGTTTTTTGCCCATCTGTACTTCCAAGAAGGCTTCCAGCTCGTCCTTTTTAAAGACCAGCCGGTCACCCTGTCGGCTGCTACTTAGCAGGTAGTCGGGAATGTCCTTGCGCAGTTTGCGCAGCGTCATGGGCTCCATGATGAGCACGGCCCGGGTGCCGCTGATTTGCCAGGCGGTAGGGTTGTGCTGCAGGATTTCGAGTAACTCCGTTCGCACTTTGTCATGCTTGCCACGGGTGTAGCCATCGAGCGAAACCACGGTGCACCACGCGGGCAGCTCCGTTTGCGGGTGCAAGGACTCACGAAACATCGCGACCAGAATTTCGCTGGAAAACGTGAGAATATCCAGCGGGAAGCCCTCCGTTTGCAACTTCTCGCAGACGCGCAGCAGGTAGCGCCGGTAGAAGGCGGTGCCGAGCTGCGACTTGAGGCGCTTGACTTGGCGGGCCAGGGTGCGGCTCACGCCGGTGTGGTCGGGCAGCGAGGCATCAGTGTAGAGCACGAGGCAGCGCTTGCGAATCTCAGTTTCGAAGCTGTCCTTCTCCTGGTTCATCGAGAGCACCACGGCAGGGTACTGGCCCACCAGGTGGTCTTCCTTGATGAGGGCCACGGCGTGGGAATTGAAACGGGTAGCGTCCAGGTCGTCGAACGCCAGCGGGTAGCGCTGGTTCTGCTCGCGCAGGCCGGCCACTTTCGACTTCGTGAACCAGTCCTTTTCCAGAAAGCCGTCGAGCCCGAACATGGACTTGAGCAGCAGCCGAATCAGCTCCGACTTGCCGCAGTTGCTGCGTCCATAGAGAATGCCGAAGATGGGGTAGTCGTAGATGAAGCCGTTGCGGGACGCGTCGTTGCGCAAATCGCACAGGAACGGGCTCAAGTACAGCCAGCACTGGAAGGTGAAGTAGTCGCGGGCCAGCTTGTCAGTGTTGCCATGAAACTGCTCGTAGCCGGCGAAATATTCAATCAGCAGGGCGGCATCGGCGGCCACGTCGGCATCGGCTACATTCAGCGACCAGGGCTGGCCGCCTCGCGTGACGCGGGCTGTGCGCCAGTCCACGGTCACGGTTTCCTCGTCGTTGTGCTCGGCCGTGCGCTGGTTGGATTTAACGTAGCGAATGCCTTCGGTGGCAATCTTGCGGTCCACGCGCACCGCGTTTTTGCTGGTCACAAGCTGGGCGGCCAGCTCGGTCAGCACTTTGGGTGGGCGTTGGGCCAGGAACTTCTCAATGACGACCGGCCCCGGAGGGGCCTGCTCAATCACGTAGATGGTAGGCAGGCCGTTGCTGGCCGTGGCGCGGGCGGGGTTAAAAATTGGCAGGTGGGAGGCATCAAGCCGCTCGTCGGTGAATGCCTCTTCGGCCACGGGCGCAGCCGACTGCTCCCGGATTGCGAGGTACTTGGCCTGCTTGGCTTCCCAGGCCACGGGGTCGTTGTCGAATACGTAGAAGCTTTCGTTCTGCACGCCGCCAAAGCCGCGCTCCGAGAGGTTGGCGCTGCCGGCCAGCACGCGGGTGTCGCCGGTGGTGCTGTTTTCGAGTAGGAACAGCTTTTCGTGCGATACCAGCTGCTGCACCACGAAAAAGCGCAGCGTGCCGGCCGCAATACGGGCATGCAGGTCGGAGCTTTTGCCATCAGACTGACCTAATGCTCCGGTCAGCTCCTCCCGGATTTCGCTGAGCAGCAGCGTTTGGAAGTGCAGCAGCTTGGTGGCGTCGTTGATGATGTCTTCGCGGCCGAAGATGATTTCCACGTCGGGGCACCAAGCAGCCAGGCGGGCTATCATCGAGATGCTGTTGGAATAGGTGAGCACCCGCACCCGGTCGTAGCCGCTGAACAGCTGCGCAGCGGTGCTCGTGGCGGCGCATTCGGCGCGGGCGTGCACTACTTCCAGGCCCGGCTCGGGGGCGCGCTCGAATAGGCTGGGGGCCGCCGGCTTGGCGGTTTTGGCGGGGGCTTTAGATGAACTCACCGGGTGGGATTAAGAGGGTAGCTGGTTGACTGGGCCACGTAGATTATCAGGCAGATACAACGAAAGTATTGGGTCTGGCAAAGTAAACTATTGCCCGATGATTTCGGGCGCTGGCCGGACAGCAGCCTTAGTAAATCTTGTTTTCAGTTCTCTGAAAGTAATCAACTGCCGCCCGCTTAATTTTACTTTTTACCAACAGATAGCAAGGCTGTTGCGCATGTAGTGGGAATAACAGGCCGAAAAATAGTCTTCGGCGAAGGTTGTACAATTTTGTACAACGTGTTATATTTGCCAAAAGAATTGGCATTCCCTATGAGCGACAACTTTGCAAATGGCCCCGACCTCCCATCCGATTTGATGGATGAGGTGCTCAAGCTGCTGGCATCGTCCGATGCCCCTTCTTTGGCGAGCCTGATTGAGCGCCGCCGCGAGGAGCTGGGGCTGTCGACGAAAGCAGCCAGCGAGATTCTGAGCATGACGCGCACCTCGTATGAGCGCCTGATAACGGGCGCGCTACAAAAGCTGGACGTGCTGACGGCCCTGAAGCTGGCGCACTTTCTCGACGTGAGCATTGAGCAGGTTATGAAGCTGGTGGCTGCTTCGGTGATGCCGGCCGAGGACTACAAGACGGTGGAGCGGGTGAAGGAGGCTTCATTCATCGTGCGGAACTTCGACGTGGCGCGCCTGCGTAAGCTCGGCTTCATCGAGTCGCTGGACTACGGGCACATCCGGGACAGGATAACCCACTACTTCGGGCTGAACTCCTTGTATGAGTACGGCACCGAGATGGCGGCCGTGCTCTACCACAAGTCCAACACGCGGGTGGAGGACAAGATGAAGGCCTTCTGGATTATGTCGGCCGTGCAGCAATTCCAGCGCGTGCAGAACCCGAACCCGTTTGATATGCGGCAGGTGGAAAAGCTGGTGACGCAGATTCGGCGCTATACCCGGCAGGAACGGGGCGGTATGCTTACCGTGATGCGGGCGCTGTACGAGGCGGGTGTGACGGTGATTATGCAGAAGGCGCTGCCCAGCACGGCCGTGCAGGGTGGCACGTTTATCATCAACAAAAAGCCCTGCATCGTCATCACGGACCACTTCAAGAGCTACCCCCGGCTCTGGTTTACGCTGCTACACGAGCTGGGCCACGTGCTGTTTCACCTTGATAAGCTGGCGGTTATTAAGTACCACCTGACGGAAGGGGTAGAAGACCTGTTTCTACTGGAAGAGCAAGCCAACCAGTTTGCCGACGAGCTGCTGCTGCCGCGGCAGAAGTACGAGTACATCAAGAATTATATCAACGTCGAGACGTTCGTGAACAGCTACGCGGCGCAGAACAACGTGCACCCCTCCATCATCTACTACCGCTACGCTATGGAGCTAAGCGAGAAGCAGGACAAGACGGGGTGGCAGTTTTACAGCCGGTTCATGCCCAAATCCGACGTGTGCACCGCCGGCCTGAGCCGCGCGCCCTGGCTGACGCTCGACACGTCGCTGGCGGCCGAAGGTGACGCCGTGCGCACCATCCTGGCTCCTACCTCCCAAAACACCCCGCAACCCGTTGCTTAGCTGACCTATGAAAGACAATTACGACCTCCCGAACGAAGACGAGTTCGACGAAAATCAGCCGCACGATTCCGAAAAGCAGGAAAGCGACGCGCAGGAGTTGGACTTTCTGGCCCGGCTCAAGCGCTTGTCCGATGACGCGCAGGAGGAAGCGGAGGGCCGGCAGGGAGCTTTTGCTTTCTCGCCAGAGGAAGAGGGGCAGGATGAGCCGTTTGGGGCCGAGTTTGCCGGCGACCAGCACAACCAGAAGGAATCCTACGACCTGAACTACGCCATTCGCCGCCTGCTGATGCAGGGGCTGCCGCGCGGCGAGGAAAACAAGGACCTGCGCCAGATGGTGTACGACGAGAAAAACTTGCTGCTGCGCGACGGCGTGGACCGCCCCGCGGGCGGCGGCACCATCGGGGCCGACAGCCGGCAGGCCAAGCCCTCGCTGGCGCGGGCGGCCTACGTGAAAACGCAGGCCTGGGCCGACCGGGGCGGCAGCGCCTACGACATCTTCCTGGAATACTACGACCTCAACAAGCAAATGCGCTTCCGCTAGCCGGCCGCTGCATCGTAGGCCAGTATGTGGAGCAAGGAAGAATTGAAAACGGCCGTGCAGCTTGCGCCGGCGGTGCTGGCGGGTTTGTTTGGCGTGGTCGTGGCCATACTCAGCTGGATGCTGGGCGGGCGGCGCGAGCGGAGCAAGTTTCGGCAGGACCTGCTGCTGCAGAACTACAATTCCATGGAGGACTTTTATGTGAGCCTACTGGAAATGCTGCACGAAGGCATTCGCTACACCGAATCACGGCTGAACTACGACGAGCATTATCGGGCCATGTCGCCGTTGCTATCGCGGGCCATGCTGAAAGCGCCCGAGGAGGTACTGGAGCACCTGCAAACGGCCAGCGATGCCCTATCGGCCTGGTCGTCAGAATACCGCCAAGGCTTGCCCGCCAAAATTGGTGATACGGGCTATGCCATGGTATCGACGCAGGATTTTCCGCACCAGGAAAAGGCTCGGGAGCTGCGGCCACTGCTGAATGATGAGATGCACAAGCTGAACGCTGTGATGAAAAAAGACCTCGACATCCGCCGCAAGCAGCTGCGCACATAGCCCTACCCTGGCCACGTGAACGTGGCCACCGTCCGCCCCCGCATTCGCAACGACCAGCACCCGGCTTCGGGCGGCTTTCTTTGCCTCACTTCCCTTACGCTCGCCGCATGCCCACCCTCCACTGGATTGGTAAAGACAAAGTCATCAACCACCACCAGGACGTTCCGTTTCGCCTCCTCGACCACCAGTACGGGGCCCTGGCCGACGGCACCCAAACCCCCGAGCCTACCGGCAGCGGCAACCAGATTATCCACGGCGACAACCTCGAAGCCCTGAAAGCCCTGCTGCCCCAGTACGAGGGCCGGGTGAAGTGCATCTACATCGACCCGCCCTACAATACCGGCGAAGAAGGCTGGGTGTACAACGACAACGTCAACGACCCTAAATTCAAGAAGTGGCTTCATCAAGTAGTGGGCAAGGAAGGCGAAGACCTTTCCCGCCACGATAAATGGCTCTGCATGATGTTCCCGCGCCTCAAACTGCTGCACAAGCTGCTGGCGGAAGATGGCGCTATTTTCGTCTCTATCGATGACAATGAACTCGCTGCATTATGCTTGGTGCTGAGTGAAATATTCGGTGACAGGAATCATATTGCCACGTTCATTTGGGAGAAGCGCACGAATCGAGAAAACAGAAAAGAAGTCTCCTACCGACACGATTACATTGTCGCTTATCGGAAAAGCAGTACCGCTCAAGGTTCCAACTTGAAGCTGCTTACGATGTCTACAGAAGCACTTTCCCGCTATAAAAATCCCGATAACGACCCAAGAGGCGATTGGAAGTCAGACCCTGCCACTGCGCAAGCCGGTCATGCAACCCAGAGCCAATTTTATACCTTGGTTGCCCCTAATGGCAAGAAGCACGAAGTGCAAAGTGGCCGGTGCTGGGTATACACTGAAGAGGTAATGAATGAGGCCATAAAGGATAAGCGGATATGGTTTGGCGAGAGTGGCAACAACGTGCCTCGGATTAAAACTTATCTGAATGCCAAAGAGAGAGGCCTAGTACCGGAGACAATTTGGTTTGCAAGCGAAGTATCAACTAATGAGGCTGCTAAGGTCGAGTTGAAGCAAATCTTCGGTGGCCGTGCTGCATTTGAAACGCCTAAGCCATGGCAGCTTATCGAAAGGGTTTTGCAAGTAGCCTCCGATAAAGATTCTATCATTCTCGATTCTTTTGCTGGCTCTGGCGCTACTGCACATGCGGTACTGAATCTAAATAAAGAAGACGGTGGCAACCGCAAAGTCATCCTAATAGAGATGGAAGATTACGCCGAGCACGTCACGGCGGAGCGGGTGAAGCGCGTGATGCAGGGCTTCGCCGGCCAGCCCGGCACCGGCGGCAGCTTCGACTACCTCACGCTGGGCGAGCCGGTGTTTACCGACGGCGGCGAGCTGAACGAGCGGGCCGGCCTGCCGGGCCTGCGCCAGTACATCTACTACGCCGAAACCAAGCAGGCCCTACCCCCCCTAGCCGAGGCCGAAGCCGACAACGCGGCGTTTCTGGCCCTGCACGACGATACGGCCTACTACTTCCACTACGAGCCCGACGCCGTGACCACGCTGAGCCACGACTTCCTGGCCACCATGCGCACCCGCGCCGGGCAGTACATCATCTACGCCGATAACTGCCTGCTGCCAGCCGAGTTCCTGACCCAGCACGGCATCATTTTCAAGAAAATTCCTCGCGACATTTCGCGCTTCTAGCTCCCGGCCCCACCCCAACTCCTATGGAGCTCAAACCCTACCAGCAAGAGGTTATCACGGACCTCACCCGTTTTCTCGACTGCGTGCAGGCCACCAAAAACCTGCCCGATGCCTTCCACGACTTCTGGGCCGCGCACCCGCGCACGCCCTTGCAGCCGTTTCCGGGCACGGCCATCGAGCCCTACAAAAACACGGTGCCGGGCGTGCCGCACGTTACCATCAAGGTGCCCACGGCCGGCGGCAAAACCTTCCTGGCAGCCAATGCGCTGCGCACCATTTTCGCGGCCTTCCCGGTGGGCCGGCCCAAGGCCGTGGTGTGGCTGGTGCCCTCCATCACCATCCTCGACCAGACGCTGCGCAACCTGAAAGACCCCGGCCATCCCTACCGGCAGAAAATCAACACCCACTTCGCCGGCCGCGTGGAGGTGTACGACAAAGCGGCCCTGCTGCAAGGCAGCGGCTTTTCGGCCAGTAGCGTGCAGGAGCAACTGAGCCTGGTGGTGCTGAGCTTCGACAGCCTGCGGGCCAAAAACAAGGAAGACCGCAAGGTGTACCAGGAAAACGGCAACCTGCAGTCCTTCGGCACGCTGCTGGGCGACGATGAGGACATTACCCTCATGAGCGTGATTCAGGCCCTGAACCCGGTGGTGGTGGTGGACGAGAGCCACAACGCGGAAAGCGACCTGAGCGTGGATATGCTCAAGAACCTCAACCCCTCGTTCATCCTCGACCTGACGGCCACGCCGCGCAAAAACAGCAACATCATCAGCTTCGTGGACGCGCTGGCGCTCAAAAAGGAGCACATGGTGAAGCTGCCCGTCATCGTATACAACCACAACGACCGGACGGAAGTCATCAACTCGGCCCTGCAGCTGCAACGCAACCTGGAGCTGCAGGCCAAGCAGGAGCAGAAAGCTGGCGGGCGCTACATCCGGCCCATCGTGCTGTTTCAGGCCCAGCCCAAAACGGCCGACGACAACACCACCTTCGAGCTGCTGAAAAAGAAGCTCCTCGACCTAAAAATCCCCGAAAGCCATATCCGCATCAAAACGGCAGGGCTCAACGAGCTGAAGAATGAAGACCTGGCTTCGCCCAAGTGCGAAGTGCGCTACATCATCACGGTGAACGCCCTGAAAGAAGGCTGGGACGCGCCGTTTGCCTACATTCTGGCTTCGCTGGCCGATAAGTCGTCGGACGTGGACGTGGAGCAGATTCTGGGCCGGGTGTTGCGCCAGCCCTACGTGGCCCCGCACGCCGCGCCCATGCTCAACATGAGCTACGTGCTGACGGCCTCCAGCAAGTTTATGGAAACGCTGGCCAAAATTGTAGTGGGACTCAACAAAGCCGGTTTCAGCGCCCGCGACTACAAAGTGGCCGATGCCGCCACCCTGGCCGCGCCCGACCCTCTGGCCACTTTCGTGCAGGCCCCGCTCAACTTTGACGCGCCTGCGCCTAGCCCGGCGGCGGACGACCTGGGCGACATTGACACCAGCCGCATTGCGCCGCTCGCGCCCGCCACTGACGAAGCCGCCGCGGCCGTGTCGGTGGCCGACCCGTTGGCCAGCATGCCGGCCACCGTGGGCTCGGTGCAGGCCATTGCCGAAGCCGCCCTGGCTCAACAGGCCGAGTTTGAGAAAACCGTGGCCGCCAGCACTGCCGGCGGGGCCACGCCTCTGCCCACCGTGCTCCAATCGCTCGTGAAGACCTACCCCATCAAGGAAATATTCCGCGAGCAGGCCGCCGCCCTGGTGCTGCCGCAGTTCTTCTGGAAGAAGCCCACCGCTACACTCTTCGACACTGGCGAAAGCGGCCAGGCCGTGCTGCTGGAAAAGGAATACCTGCTCGAAGGCTTCCCATTGGGCAAGGCCGATACCAACATCAAGTTTGACGGCGTGTCGGCCGAGCTGTACAAAGTGGACCTCGACGAAACCAAGAAGGAAGCCACGCCCAGCTTCGCCCGCATCGATGGCGACGCCAAGGAGCGCATCATGGCCTTCATCCTGGACCCGGCCCGTAAGGACAGCCGCGTGAAGAACTTCACGCGCCGCATCCTCGACCTCATCGGCAACCTCTACCCCATTGCCGACAAGGAGATTGAGCGCTACGTGAAGCGCATTCTGGAAGACTTCACCGACGAGCAGTTCACCGACTTCGCCAACCACGAGTACACCTACACCGGCAAAATCAAGGACAAGATTAAGCTGCTGTCGGAGGAGTATGCCTACAAGCAGTTCCGCAACTTCCTCGACCAGGATAAGGCTTTCATTCAGCCCGCCTACGTCTTCCCCACCCAGATTTCGCCCGGTGACACCAGCAAGGACATCACCAAGTCGCTGTATGAACAAGAGGGAAAAATCAACGGCTTCGAGGAAAAGGTCATCAACGAAATAGCCAACCTGCCCAATATTGCCTTCTGGACCCGCAACCCCGAGCGTGGCAAAGGCTTCCGCATCAACGGCTTCCTCAATCACTACCCCGATTTCATCATCCAGACGAAAAGCGGCAAAACGTTGGTGGTGGAAACCAAGGGCGACCACCTCGACGCGGAGCAGAAAATCAAGCTCGGGGCCACCTGGGCCCAAAAAGCCGGCAACGCCTTCCGCTACTTCATGGTGT
The DNA here is from genome assembly GCF_015694735.1 of Hymenobacter properus. Classification (GTDB taxonomy): domain Bacteria; phylum Bacteroidota; class Bacteroidia; order Cytophagales; family Hymenobacteraceae; genus Hymenobacter; species Hymenobacter properus. Next base: position 55,874 of record NZ_JADQDP010000008.1, read on the forward strand.
ACGAGCGCCGCGTGGTGGACGGGGCTTACAAGCTGGATGACTTCCTGAATACCCTACGGGAGATATAGCCACTGAATCCTTTCCTTCAATTTCGTTAGTTCAACTTTAAAGTTGAATTTCGGCAGACTTTACTACCTTTGAAGAACTTTACCGCAACATCTGCCGTTACGAGTGCAGGCATCTTTCTGACCGAGTTCAAAGCCCGGCTGGTAACGCCTCTGGTATTCTTCTGTACTGCCCCCGTTTGCAAAGGATTAAAAGCCCTGTGTAAATTGGGTTTCACCAACCATAACCTCACCGAGCACCTGCTCGCCCTCGAACCCACCGACTTTGTGCAAGGACCCACACCCGTCGCCGATGATATGCCGCCCCTCTGGGTGTTCGGGCGTAACATCTACACGTCGGAGCTGCGCGTCGAAGTATCGCTGGGTCCCATTCACCACCCGTATGCCTGCATCGCCTACAGCGTATCAGAACGCCCCATGACGTACCCCCTGCGCCAGCTTGCCCCGAAACGCAAACCATGATACCCCAGCAAATAGACAGCCCCACGGGCCCGGCATTGCTGCGGACTGAAACCGCTACGGAAATTTTCCGCAAAGAATCGTTTACCTACACCAAGCACTTCTACGAATGCAAAAAAACGCATAAGCAGTACCACACGGCCGAAGTTGAGAACCTGAACATCACGCAGATTTACAACCAGTACCGCGCGGAGCACCGCATTCTTTTTCCGGAGCAGATACGGCAATTACGTCAGCAATATGACCTAAGCGCCAGCAAAATGTCGATGCTGATGGACTTCGGGACCAATCAGTACCGGCAGTATGAGGACGGAGAAATACCCAGTACCTCGAACGCTGCGCACCTGCGCCTGGCCCGCGACCCAGGCATCTTCTGTCAGTTGGTACAGGACAAGCAGAATGAGTTGAAGCCCAACGAATACGAGCGCCTCATCAAACGGACCGAGGAGCTAAAGCGTGAGCAGAAGGCCACCACCGGTTTTATCATTTCCAAGCTGTTGCAGCGCAACCTCTGGAACCAAGATGAGATACCCTCGGCCCTGACCGGCTTCGCGGTGCCGCGCTTCGACAAGTTTGCGCAGATGGTGCTCTACTTCTACAACCACCTGGACCACGTGTTCACGGTGCGCCTGATGAAACTGCTGTTCTACGCTGATTTTCTGCATTTCAGCCGCACCGGCTGCTCCATCTCCGGCAACAAGTACAAGGCCATCACCTACGGCCCCGTACCGCAGGAGTACCAGATGCAGCTGGGTATGCTGATTGACGAAGGCTACCTCAGCCAGGACCTTGACCACACCAAACGACGCTCCGACACCAACGAGCCCGTGGTTGTGTACGAGCCTCTCAAGAAGCGTGAAAAAGAATTACTAACCGATGCCGAGTGGGAAACGCTTGATGCAGTTGCCACTTACCTCGGCCGGCTTAAAACCAACGACTTGATTGACCTGAGCCACCAAGAAGAAGCGTGGAAGAAGAACGAAGCCGACCGCAACCTGATTGACTACCAAAAATACGCCTTTCAACTATGTGCGGCGACTAAAATCCCTCACCACTAAGCTTATATCGATAATGTAGGAGTGTCTTTAAAACCAAAAAGCAGCCGCCACTAGGTGACGGCCGCTTAGGAACCGAGAAGCGAGCATGTAACGAATTGAGCCCCGTACCGTGCCGCGCTCTTCCGAGTGGACCTGGAGTTAGCCACCGGGTCACACTGCTTACAGGAAAAATTCTGTGCGAAAGTAGCTGCTTTTTTATTAGCGGCGAATGAGTGCGTGGTTTTCCGGCTCGGTCGGCCTCACGGTTTGAGGTCACAAGCTTACCCAATTACCACGACCATGGGCAAAAACGTCCACATCGTCTCCCGGCCTACTGGCTGGGCAGTCAAGACGGCCGGCGCCGAGCGCGCGGCCACCATTGTTCCTACCCAGGCTGCCGCGGCAGCCATCGGCCGCCAAATGGCGATTAATCGGGGCAGCGAACTGCTCATTCATGGGCGCAACGGCCAGATTCGGGAGAAAAACAGCTACGGCAACGACCCCGAATCCTCGAAAGGCTAATTCATTTTCTGGTTGGAATGCGCCTCGCTACTACTAGCGAGGCGCACCTCCGCTTGCTGCCTTTTGCCCATCCGGCGAATGGAGAACGGGGCTGCTCATGCAGTTTTCGCAGCAAACCAAGATTGAATTATGCCGGCCTGCGCCTGTCACTTTCACACACCTAAAACCAATATTCCAGTAACATGGACACTAGTAACAAAGGCTCGAATAAAGAGCCCGAAACCAAAAACAACACCCCCGCCAACGGTAACGCGGGAAACGCTGCCGGCAACGGTAATAATGGCAACGGCAATTCCGGCAATGGAAACGCGGGGGCTGGAAATTCTAACCCCGGTAACGGCAACGCTGGCGCTGGCAACAGCGGTGGGGCCGGCAACGGAAACGCCGGTGAAAATCCGGGCAATGGCAATGGTGGCAACCCCGGTAACGGGGGCGGTGCCCCAGGCAACAGCGGCGCAGGAAACGGCGATTCGGGTGCAAACCCAGGTAACGGAAATTCCGGCAACGGCAACTCCGGGGCAGGTAACTCTGGCAGCAGTGGTGCCGGTAATGGCAATTCTGGTGAAAATCCTGGGAACGGCAATCCGGGCAGTGGCAACAATGGCAACGGCAATGGAGGTCCTAAAGACATCACCATTATCGTAAACGGAACTCCGCATGTGGTGGCGAAGGAGGAAATGACGTTCCGAGAAATCATCGCATTGGCCGAACTGGCCAGCGGGCCGAACGTGAGCTACACGCTTACTTACCGCAGGGGCCACGGCAATAAGCCGGAGGGCAGCCTGGTAGAAGGAGATGTTGTTAAGGTTAAAGACGGAATGATTTTCAATGCAACAGCAACTGATAAGTCTTAGCCCCGACCTGCAGCGCCTTCGAAACGAAGGCTATGACGTGGAAATCAGAGCTGGTTTCCTACTCGTCAAAGGCATTCCGTACGTGAATTCGAGCCGAGCAATTGGCTTCGGAACATTGGTAACGCACTTATCAATGGCAGGGAATATCGCCACGAAACCGGCGACGCACGTGGCTTATTTCACGGGTGGATATCCTTGTGACAAGGATGGCAATCCATTGAGCAAGCTCGTCATCGGAAGCCAGCCCCAGCAGCCATTGGCTGCTGGGGTACTGGTTGACCATACGTTTTCCAGCAAGCCCTTTCCTCTTCAAGCGGGCTACTCGGATTACTACCAGTTAGTGACAACGTACGTTGCCATTATTGCGAGTGCGGCTGAGGCGCTCGACTCTTCCGTCACCGCCAAGTCATTCCCAGTGATTGAGCCAACGACCGACGAGTCGGTTTTCCATTACTACGACACGGCCTCCACCAGGGCGCGGATTTCGATGGTTACCGATAAGCTAGCGTCAGGTAAAGTAGCCATCGTGGGCCTGGGTGGCACGGGAACCTATGTATTGGACTTAGTGGCCAAAACACCGGTGCAGCAGATTCATCTGTTCGACGGCGACGTATTTTCTCAACACAATGCGTTTCGCTCACCAGGGGCTCCGTCGGTGGCGGCACTACAAGGCAAGCCACAAAAAGTCAACTACTTTGCGAGCTTGTATGGCAACATGCACCGTCACATTTTCCCGCATGACGGCTACCTGGATGCCACCAATGTCGAGCAGCTGCGGAGCATGAACTTCGTATTCTTGTGCCTCGATAAGGGTAGTGCAAAGCGGGCAATCGTCGCGGCTTTGGAAGCATTCGCCATTCCCTTTATTGATGTGGGTATGGGCATTTACCTGAATGAGAAAACCAACTCTTTGGGTGGTATTGTGCGGGTAACAGCTAGTAGCGCTCAGCAACGCGCGCATGTGCATGACAAGCAGCGCATTTCCTTCGGTGATGGTGACGAGGGCAATGAGTACCGGCAGAATATTCAAATCGCTGACCTCAATGCCCTGAACGGAGCTTTGGCGGTGGTAAAGTGGAAGAAAATGGCCGGGTTTTATCAGGACTTGGAGCACGAGCTGCATAGCACCTACACTATCGACGGCAACATCTTGCAGAATGAGGACCAGCCAGCATGAAGAGCGCCGTCCTCAACCACGAATTTGTAGAGTTCATCCCCAAGGTGTTGGAGGATGGTATGCTCTATGTGTCGATGACCTACGCCACAGCAGCACACAATTGCTGCTGTGGCTGCGGCAACAAGGTTATCACTCCGCTGACGCCGACCGACTGGAAGCTCATCTATGATGGCGAATCAATCTCCATTACTCCTTCGATAGGAAACTGGAGCTTTCCGTGCCAGTCACATTACTGGATAAAGCACGGGAAAATCAAATGGTCGGGCCAATGGTCATCGGGAGAAATTGCCGCAGGCAGAACCAGGGACCTATTGGCCAAGAAGAAGCAGTTCAAGAGTGTTGAAACTGCCATTGTTGATGAGGTAATTGTAGCTCCTGAGCCATTGCTACCAGTGAAGCCCCCCAAAGGATTCTGGCGTAGAATGTGGGATAAACTGACCTTTTCAAATGAAGCGGATTAATTAAAATCCGCTTCGGCCGCTGTCAGCAAGCACCAATGTCTCAATGTTATCTCACTCTTAAGGCTCGCAGTCCGTTTGTTGAAACGGACTGCGAGCCTTAGTTTTTTGTCCAAAAACCGTAATACTGGATAGTAAGCAGCTTCAACAAGCCTGTTTGAAATAAGCCATCTGAGTCTGGAAGGTGGCCAGCGCCTCCCCGTCCGGTAGCAAAAACCGCTGACTCGGGCTATTCGGGGGAAACTGCAGCAGCTCGTTCGGCACGTCGAGGCTCCGTAACAGCCGGTGCAGCAACCGGGGCTCCTCCTTCTTCAAATTGCCGTTTTTCAGATTGATGATGGTGGTGTAGGGAAACTTGTGCGCCTCGCAAAACGGTAGCAACCCACCCCGCGCAATCATTTTCAACCGGCTCTGGGCGTAGTGCAGCGCGTCCTGATAAGGCAGGGCCAGGCTCAGGTCGGGAAAGCTCAGGGGCGCTACTTCCGGCCCGCGTTTTTCTTCTTCCATGCTTTGTAGCTTTTAATCATTTCGGCGGCCTGCTCGGCCGTGGTGGCCCGGGCCTGCTCCTCCGTACAGTCGGGCTTAAACTTAGCTTTTACCTCTCCGTCGGTGACGTAAAGACCCCACTCGTTGCGGCCGATGGTGTATTTGCCCACGGTGGCCAGCACGTTTTTGGCGGCTTCCGCTTGGGCTTTAATGAGGTAATTGACGGCCAGCGCTGGGGTAACGGCCGCGGCGGTTATGCCGGCCGGCACGCTGAAATACTGCTCGCGCCACTTTAGGTAAACGCCTTTCGGCCCCTGCCCTACCACCACCGGCTTGCCCTCGTGCAGGCCCACTTCGCGGGGGGCCGACGCCCGGCGCTGGCTGATGAGGTCCCGAGCCTGCGCTTCGCTCAGCTGCGCGGGGCTAACACCTTCGGGAAGGTTGTAGTATTTCTCGGCGTGCAGAATATAGGGGCCGTTTTTGCCGGTGCCCAGCAGCATCTCCGTGCCTTCGAAGTGGCCGACGAGGCGCTTTTGCAGCTCGGCCCGGTCTGGGGTGAGCTGGTCGGCGGCGGCCACCCAGCCCAGCAGGTTCTGGTCGAACATGGGCACAAACTGCTGGTATGTCTGTTGGCCCCGGGCAATCTTGTCGAACACGGCCTCGCAGCCAGCGGTGAACTTGTAGTCCATCACCTTGGGGAAGTTGCGCTCCAGAAACTCCGTGACCTGGGTACCGGTGGCCGTGGGCAGCAGTTTGTCCTTATCGGCGCCCAGCGTTTCGCTGCGCTGGCTGGTGGTCAGCTGGCCACCTTGCCAGGCTAGGACCTGCGCGGTGAGCTTCTTGCCCGCGACGCTGCCGGTGCTGATGTACTTCCGGGCGAAGATGGTGCGCAGGATGGACGCGTAAGTGCTCGGCCGGCCAATGCCCTGCTTTTCCAAATCCGCGACCAGGGTGGCCTCGTTGTAGCGCTTGGCGGGTCGGGCAAAGCTCTGGCGGGCCTCCAGCTTGAGCAGCGTCAGCGCCTCCCCCTCCTGCACCGGGTGTTTGAGCGTCGTTTCCGCTTCGTCATCGGGCTCATCCCCTTCTTCCTCGGCATCCTGATACACGACCAGGTAGCCGGGGCGGGTGAGTACGCGGGTGGAACTGGTGTAGGTGTCGGCGGCATCGGCCGCCGGCGCGAGGGTTATGGTGGTCTGGTCGTACTGCGCGGCCAGCATCTGCGAGGCCAGGGCACGGGTGTATATCAGCCGGTAGAGCGCCTGCTCGTCGGGCGTGTCGCCGGCGTGGGCCTGCTCCCAATGCGTGGGGCGGATGGCCTCGTGGGCTTCCTGCGCGCCGTCCTTATTCTTGGTCTGGCGGGCCTGGAACTGGCCGGGCCCAAACTGCGCCGTAATCTGCGCCTGGGCCTGCTGGGTAGCTTCCTCGCCTAGGTTCACGCTGTCGGTGCGGATGTAGGTGATGTGGCCGCCCTCGAAAAGCTTCTGGGCCAGGTCCGACACCTTCTGCACGGTGAATCGGAGCTTTTTCACCCCTTCCTGCTGCAGCGTCGAAGTGGAAAACGCCGGCGCGGGCTGCCGTTCCACCGGCTTCTTCTCTACGCTCAGCACCCCAAAATCTGCGCCGCGGCCGACCTGCGACAAGTAGGCCTGCGCCTGGTCGAGCGCGGCGAAGGGCGCGGCCGTGCGGCGGGCGCGCAGCTGCTCGCCGTGACTGGTTTGCAGGGTGGCCACCACCGGCACGGTAAACGTGTCGGTGAACTGCTGAATCTGGCGCTCCCGCTCCACCACCAGGCGCACGGCCACCGACTGCACCCGGCCCGCCGAGAGGCCCGCCGCCAGCTTGCGGTTGAGTACCGGGCTGATGGTGAAGCCCACTAGCCTATCCACCGCCCGGCGGCCTTCCTGAGCGTGCACCAGGTGCAGGTCCACCGTGGTGGGCGCAGCCAGCGCGGCCTTGATAGCCTTTTCAGTGATTTCCTGGAAGGCGATGCGCTTGGTCGTGCGCGGGTCCAGACCCAGCACTTCGCAGAGGTGAAAGGCAATGGCTTCGCCCTCCCGGTCGGGGTCGGTGGCCAGGTACACGCCCTGGGGGCCGGCGGCTTTGGCCAGGCGGCGGAGGTTGGCTACTACGGCCTTCTTGTCGTCGCTGACGACATACTTCAGGGCGTGGCCGTGCTCGCGGTCAATGCCAATATACCCCCCGCCCACGGGCAAATCCCGAATGTGGCCCACCGAGGCGGCTACCTCGTAATCGGGCCCCGCGTAGCCCTTGATTTTTTTAATCTTGTTGGGACTTTCGACGATAATAAGCTTCATGCTGAGCAGATAGTACGCAGCGAAACTACCAAGCCCGATTAGCCCTGGGGAGAAAAAAGGACGAGTGGTAAAAAGTCGGCGGTGAAGTGCCGAAACTGGCTACGAATGGTAGTCCAGCTAATGTCTAAGCTAGGCGTTTGTTGACTAAAAGCTAGCTATGCCGTTGCTTCAAACGCCTCGTGGTAGCGCACCGTGCCCACGGGAATGTTTCCCTGGAAAGTAAGGGCCTGAAAATACGGCGGGGGCACGCCGGGTAAGACGAGGGTCGGCTCCGCCTGGAATCCGAACCGGCCGTAATAGCCCGGCTCGCCCAGCACGACGCAGCCCACCGCGCCCCGCTGACGTAGTTCGGTGAGCGCCGCGTGAATGAGCCGCGAGCCGATGCCCTGCTGCTGCCGGGCAGGCTCAACCGCAACGGGACCCAGGCCATACCATCCGACTGCCCCAGAAGAAATGACTACCGGGGAAATCGCCACGTGGCCTACCACCTGGCCAGCCGCCACGGCCACGAGCGATACTGTGAGCTGCTGGTGCCGGCGCAAAGCATCGATGATAAACTGCTCGGTGTGTGACGAATGCGGCTCGGACGCAAAGGCCACCTCGGTGAGCCGGGAAATAGCCGGCTCGTCGGCGGGCTGTTCAGGACGAATAAGGAGGGATTCCATCAGGGGAAGGTGGCCGCAGGGCCGCTATGCCAGCTGAATAAGCTGGGGTGGCACTAGCCGGCGTCGGTCTGGTTCTTCTTGAAGCGCGGGCGGCCCAGCGCCGGGGCGGGCGGCTCCACGGGGTTGTCCATCTGCTTCTGGGCCAGTTTGGTCATAGTGAGCAGGTCGGACTTGGCCAGCTCGGCCACTTTCACCAGCTCGTCCAGCGTGAAGCTGCCGGGCTTGGCCATGCGCACATTCAGAGTGTTATGCGAGATGCCGATGTGCCGGGCCGTGTCGCTGCGCATGCCCAGGGCGTGAATCAGTTCGGCCAGCGAATTATAGGAACTTGGTTTGAGCATAGCCGGGGCCGCAAAGAGGTCTAACACGAGCAAAGATTAGTCAATTTTTGCAACATTACGGCCCCCACCGCCCCGTAGTTCGGCTATTCAAAAAAGCTGGGCGCCTGGTAGCGGAGTATCTCCGCTCCATCCGGCTCGGTGATGCGGTCTAGGTAGACCAGCACGTTGCCATCGCGGGCTTGGCGCTCGTCGGCCCGCTGCCAGACAGCGTACAGCTCGGCGTAGGGGAAGAAATTCATCTGGTCGAAGCCGCTGGCAAAGCCCTGCACCATCTCCTCCACCTGCTCGCGCTGCTCATGGGAAACGTCGTTGTAGACCCAGCGCAGGAACTCGTCCGTGTCGGGTGGCAGGTCGAAGTAGGCCACCGTCTGCGGCACGGTGTGGCTGCCCATATAAAGCAGCAGCTCCCAGAGCTGGTAGTGGCTTTTCTCCCGCTGCCAGTATTCCACAATGTCGCGGCGGCCGGCCCCCACGTTCTGCCCGGCAAACTTCATCGTGCCCGGGTCGGCCGCGAGGGCTTTGCGAAAGCCGTAGTCGGTGACCCAGTCCTTTTTCGTGAGGCTCGGAAAGTTGTACATCGGGGCGTGGTCAGGGTTGGAGAGGCAAGTTAAGGCAAAGCCGGAACTGAAAAACCACTTTTTATAAGCGGCTATTCCGGCCCCGAAGTGGGTAGTGGGCTGTTCCAGTCGCGGTAGGCGGTGGTGTAGCGGTCGGCCACGATGGCCAAGCGCTCGGGCTGGTCGTCGCGCTTTATCCAGACGTGCGAGCTGCCGCATTGCACCTGGTAGCCGGGGCCCAGTAGCTGACGGGCGGCCTCGGCAAATCCGCGTAGGTCGGTTGTATCCGGCGCGGCCTCGATAAGCTGCCGTAGCTCCTCCAGGCGCTGCGCTTCGGCAGCGTCGGCCGGTTGCTGCTCCACGGCCAGATAAGCCAGTTGCGGGGCGAAAACGGGGCTATTCAGGGGCGGCTGAGTGGTCGGGGGCATTGCAAAAAGAACAAAAGGGAGAAAATGGCTACGCAACAGGCGGCTCGGGGCTGGCCAGCTCCTGCGCGAGCAGCAGCACCCGGGCATTGTGAAAGGCCTGGCCGAACACGCCGCGCTGGTAGTCGCGGGCCAACTGGCCCACGTTCACAAACTCGTAGCGCAGGCCCGTATCACCCAGCAGCTGCAGAAACTGGTCAGCCTCCTCGGCGCTGAAGCCGCTTAGGTCGCGGCCGTCGCTGAGCAGCAGCTGCACGCCGGGGCGCTCGTGGCGGCCCCGCTCGTAGGTGGTGTAAATCAGGCCCACGGCCGGCTCCCGGGCGTAATACACGGCATCGCCAACAACTAAATCCGGGGGCTGGGGCATGCTATAGGGGTTAAAGTAGCAGGAGAGAAAATTGGCCGCCCTGGTCCTCACGGGTGGCCCGCAGCGCTTCGCGGCCGATGGGGCGTACGGCCCGCACCAGGGCATTGAGCACGTCGAAATCGGCCTGGGTATCGATGCGCAGCCCGAGCCGCTCGGCCACTTCGGCGGTCAGGCCGTCGCAGTCGAGGCCTTTTCCGAGCTGCTGCATTAGCATTTCCACGTCGGTAATGGCGGCGATAACCCGGCTGCGGTACTGGTTCCAGCCCGGGTGGATGATGGTGGGGGCTTCGCTGGCACGCATCCGGCAGGGGCTACAGGTGGGTATCGTAGCCCGTGACCGAAGTGAACAGGGCCGGCAAGTCCTCCCCGTACACCATTTCAAAGGTTTGCTGGTTGGTAATGACCGGCTCCCAGTCGACCAGCTTCTGGTGGTAAAATTCCACCTTGTAGGTGTCGGTCGGCATAAGGGTAATTTTCAGCCGGTTCACCTGGGCCTGGTTGCGGCGCAGGTCCATTCGCAGCCAGGGGTTGGGGTTGCTGGCCGTCCGGCCGGCGGCCATGAGCTTGTCGGCCCCGGTCATCACGAGGAAGCGACGGCCCCCTAATTGCGATAGAATGATGTAAGCTTCTTCCACGACTTCGGGTTTGGTGCTCATAATCAAAAGGCTGTTTTACTGCGTTGCGGACACTAATTAAACGCAAAACAAGGCTTTAATGTTTCAATTTTGTTTAAATTAAAGTGTCTATTATTGATTAAATAAAAGGGCGTTTCCGTGCCCGTGTGTCTTTACCTGCTCACAATTCTCTTCAGGAAAACGGCCTAGTCGATTGAATCACCCTGCTAGTGTTCAATGCCCCTGTTGTTTCCGCTCTGGGCACCTAAATCTGCCAGGTATTGAGAGTATAAAACTGGTAAATGCAGTACAACAGCGTATGGTTAATTCTCTTAGCTAAGTAGCTGTTATTTTGTACCTTAATTGCGTTTAATAGGCAGTTTCACACCTAACTAATGATTCAACTTTATTAAAAATAAAGTGTCAAATTATGACGATTTAACCTGACCTCTTGGCACAGGCATTGATTTTCCCCTCTTGTTCATTTTTAAGGCAGCTTTTCAGCGCTTTTCCGGGTCACTATCACCATAATGGTACCCAGGGCTTAGTTTTTTCGGTTTTGAGGCAGGAATCGGTCAGCCGAACGCTATTGAGTGGCTACGCTGCTGTGGCCGTTGCTCTGGAAACTGTGGCCGCTGATGATTCTCTGAGCAGCTGATACTTATTCCAGTACCTTCGCAGTACAAGGCGCTGTCCTCAACCTGTAATAATAGTATAAAAAAGCAGAAAAGTGCAATCTCTGTTTTTTACCTTTTTAAACTTTGTTATTTGTTTCCCTTTCGCCCCTTGTGCCGTTGGAGTACATCCCTTCGGTTCTAAATGCCTTCGCCTGGTCGACAGACTAAATAGTAGTCTTTTACTGATTAGTTAAAAAGAACATACTAGTTTACTATAAGGAGTAAACGGCCAAAAGCTAAGTTCTGGACAGGTAAAAGCTAAGTTCCGGACAGGTACTACTGTTGCAAAAGCTAAGTTCTGGACAGGTTTTCGCCATCAAATAGTAAGTTCTGGACAGGTAAAAAGTAAGGTTTGGACAGGTGGGTTATCCACATTGCTCCGCCGGTTTCAACAGCTGCTGCGGGTTGCCAAACGGAATAAACTAAGGTTTGGACAGGTCCGTGGCTCGGGCAATTGGCTCCTGGATAGGTGGCGTTATAGCTGCGCTGGGTGAATAAACTAAGGTTTAGACAGGTGGTACTGGTCACGTCAATGCCCGCCTCGCTGGCGGGTAACCGGGGGCGGGCTACGGCAAAAGGTAAGGTAGGCGAAGTGGCACCTTACCTTTTTAGCTGTTTTGGTATATCTTGCGTATGCTTCCCACCGCTACCTGCTGCTTAACTCCATGGCTGATAAACGTATCTCCCGCGTCCCGGCGGCTCCGATGCTGGAGCTGGACCTCAAGTACGAACCCGAATACCGGGGGGAAGTCAAGCAGCACTGGAACGTCACCTTTGCCCACCAGAAGAAGATTTCGGTGTACGGCAAGCGCATCATGGCGCGGGTGATTGACCAGATTCGGGACAACGACTACCAGCTGCGAGATTTCTATCAGCTGCACATCTCCTCCATTCTGGAGGGCACCGACATTGAGCCGGAAACGGCGTATTCGAAAATCAAGGGCGCGCTCTATGAGTTGGCCGACGTGAAGTGGGAGTTTGAGAGCATCGAGAAGAAGGAATGGTACTTCCGGCACCTGCTCGACACCACCCGCGAGCAGCGTGTGGGCTACAAGGACGGCATAATCACCATCCTGCTCAACCCGCAGCTGGCCCCCTACTTGGTGAAGGCGGCCCACTTCAGCAAGTTTCCGCTGCACGGCTACATGAACCTGAAAAGCTGGTACAGCATGCGATTCTTCGAAATCCTGGCTGCTTGGCAGGACAAAGGCTACTGGGAAGTGCCGGTGGAAGAGTATCGGCAGTACATGGACTGCTGGTACGAGTACGACAAGCGCGGGCAGGTGAAGAAGGGCAAGACCGGCAAGGCGCTGATGAAGTACCCCAACACCATGCTGCTCATCGCTAACACCATGAAGGAGCCGGAAAAGGAGCTGGCCGGCACCGACTTCGAGTTCACTTTCACCCCCATCTACGAAACCACCCGGCCCACCCGGGGCCGCAAGAAGATTATCCGGTTTCGGTTCGAGTTGAAGAAGGGACCGACGCTGAAAGACATCCCCGCGTCCTGGCTGGAAAACGCGGCCACCGGCAGCATCATCGCCCGGCTGCGCGACTGGAAGGTGACCGATGCCAACATCGTCAAATACGCCCCCATCCTCAAACAGGAAGGTGCGCTGGAGCTGCTCAAGGCCTGGGAGCTGAAGAACCGCTCCAACCGGCACATTGATGACAAGCTGCGCTACTGCAACGCGGCCTTCGTGCGGGCCGGCAAGCAGGCGCTGGAAGACGCCAAGCAAGCAAAAATCGACGCCAAGAACGAGGCGGCCGAGGCCAAGCTGATTGTGCAACAGGCGCTGAATTTATAAGCCCTTTACTAAAGCTTAGTTGGTAACGCTTCAGTGGTCCACGTTTAGAACTGACACTCGGAATTCTACCAGTTAAACCACTGATAGCGAGATATTTTATTGAGCATTGCAGCACACCTACCCCGATAATTCAACCCATGGCGATTTTTACTAGGCAGACATCACTTGATAAAATTGAGTTACCGGACATCGTATACAAGTATCGGTTTTGGGATGATTCTCATCCTTTTCACAAAACCATCCTAACGAATCAGGAGGTCTTTTTTGCTTCGCCCCTGACATTCGAAGACCCTGTAGACTGCAAAAACCTGACCCGGTATGACCTGCTTACAGACGATGAAATTTATAAGCGGTATTTAACCGATTCCTTAGAACGGCATCCGAATTTCACTCCTGAGCAGCACAAAGCATTTGCTGTTCACTGGTTTGAGAAAAGCCCACTGAGGGACAAAGCATCAGTGAGGGAATACATGGAGCAGATGTTTGTGCAATTATGCAATCGGTTTGGTGTCCTGAGCCTTACGGAAAAGAATGCGTTACCCGAAATGTGGACGAAATACGCTGGCGGCCATACGGGCATATGCGTAGGCTTTGACTCCAGACTTACATTCAGTTTTTTTGGTGGCGGCGGGAAGGTCAACTACTATGAAACGTTGCCTATAATTTATCCAAGTCCTCGGCACTCAATCGAAGAGCAGATAGTAACCCAGGTTTATTCCAAGGAAGAAAAATGGGAATTCGAACAAGAATACAGAGCGCAGAAGCTATTCTTCACGAACAACGCAACTAATTCAGATAGAACGATTAAGCTTCCAAAAGCAGCCATAAAAGAAGTTATATTCGGTGCTTTGATGCCAGACAACGAAAAACAAGCACTGACCACCTTAATAGCAAGTGAGTTGCCTCATGTGATGATGAGGCAATCGTCTTTGAATGCCAACGGCTCAATTACGATTAGCTGAGGTGCTATAATCCTAATTTACAGTACGACAGTCGCTAGGTATCAGGCAACGGTTTATCAGGGCCTTGGATAAACGTTTGGTGCAAGCGTTAAATGATTGGGTTGCTTAAGCCTACTTCTGGGTGTGTCCCCAAGTCCTTCCCTGCAATCAGTGAAGCGGATTCGGCTGCGATGCCGATTCTAGGGCCTCCCAGCCCCGGCAGTTACCTGACTGGACCGGGAGTTTTCTCGCGCCGTGAACCTTTCCGCAGGGCGGCATCTTGATACTTATTGGACCCGGCCGCAGCGCCCAGCGCCGGGGGCGGGTTCTTCCCGTTTATAAACCAAAACAAGAAGTACCGTTACCGCATGAGACAGCTCAAAATCAGCAAACAGATTACCAACCGCGAAAGCCAGTCGCTGGACAAGTACCTCCAGGAAATTGGCAAAGTGAGTTTGGTGTCGATAGACGAGGAAGTAGAGCTGGCCCAGCGCATTCGCGAGGGCGACCAGATGGCCCTCGAAAAGCTGACCAAGGCCAACCTGCGTTTCGTTGTCTCGGTGTCGAAGCAATACCAAAACCAGGGCCTGACCCTGGGCGACCTCATCAACGAGGGCAACCTAGGGTTGATTAAAGCAGCCAAGCGCTTCGATGAGACCAAGGGCTTCAAGTTCATCTCCTACGCCGTGTGGTGGATTCGCCAGAGCATCCTGCAGGCCCTGGCCGAGCAGAGCCGCATCGTGCGCCTGCCCCTGAACCGGGTGGGCTCGCTCAACAAAATCAGCCGCTCGTTCTCCGAACTGGAGCAGAAGTTCGAGCGTGAACCCTCGGCCGATGAGATTGCCGAGCTGCTGGAGCTCAGCACCACTGAGGTGACGGACACGCTAAAAATCGGGGGCCGCCACGTCTCAATGGATGCGCCCTTCGTGCAGGGCGAGGAAAACCGCCTGCTCGACGTGATGCAAGATGAGGGCGCGGAAAGCCCTGATGCCGGCTTGCTGGACGACTCCCTGCGCCGGGAGGTCCAGCGGGCCCTCTCGACCCTGACCCTGCGCGAGGCGGACGTCGTGACGCTCCACTTCGGACTGAATGGTCACGCGGCGCTGACGTTGGAAGAGATTGGCGAGAAGTTTAGCCTGACCCGCGAGCGGGTCAGGCAGATTAAGGAAAAAGCCATTCGCCGCCTCAAGCACACCACCCGCTCGAAGGCCCTGAAACCTTACCTGGGCTAGCACTGCGGCTTACTTGATGCCCCATTCAGTAGTAGGGATGTTGTTAAACAACACGGTGGTTTCTCCTTTTGTAGGCGGCCACCGGTCCCCGAGCGAAAGCGCCCCGGTCAGCTGACCGGGGCGCTTTCGTTTAGCGCTCAGGCGGGCGAGGCTACCGGCCCTGGGCTTGTTTCCTGGCGAGCATCACGCTACCCACCATCGGGGCCATCTCGGTAGCGCAGCTGAACATACCCAAGTTGAGCATAGTGGGCTTAGGGCCGTACAGGTGCTGCATTTGCTTGAACAGCTTTCCGGCCTGCTTGGGGTCGGCATCCAGCCAGTGTGCCACGTCGGCCACGGTGACGAGTTGGCCAGCCAACAGGAATTCCATGTTCGGGCTCAATTCCGCGAAGGGAGCCGGCTCGGGCTGGGGCCGTAGGCTCCGGTATACCGCGTCCTCGTGCTCGGGGCGGGGGTCGGTGGTTATCCACGTATCCGCAGCCTCGGTGCCGTAGCCCTTCACCCTGGCGGCCGTGTAGGTGCTGGGGGCCATATTGCTGCCCGCTTGGCGGCTAGCCTCGGCCACGAGCTGCGGGCTGGTCAGGAAGTCATAGCCGGCCGGAAATTGGTACGGTAGGCGGTGCTGGCAGCTTAGGCGCAACTCGCCCAGCAGATTGCGGCAAGCGCCATTCATCCAAACGGCCTGCACCTGGCCATTAATGCTGGAAAACTCGCGGATGGGCGCGGCCGTGTCGGCGTTGCGGGTGCTCATGTGAACGTAAGCGCCAACGCGAAAACCTTGGGCAGCGGCTTTAGCCGTGATTTCCTGGGGGGTGGGGTAAGCCATAACAAAAGGGAGAAATGAGCTGCTGGTTTTGCAGTTGTAAAACGATAGGCTACGCGGCCAACTCTGCCGACGCGGCCGTGGTGTTGGCCTCGCTCATGGGGTGATGGGTACCCTTTGCGCCTTCGTAGAAGTAGTGCCACTGCGTCTGGCCGTAGTTCAGGCGGTCCTTGTACAAAGCCAGCCCGCTAACCGTGTGGGCCGTGTGGGGGCTGAAAAAATGCACCTGCTGCCCCACCAGAAACCCGGGGGCCGGGTGCCGCTTGCCAGTGCCAGTGCTCACGTAAGCGAGCTGGCCAACGATGCTGCCCACGGCCTGCCCACGCCAACGCAGCTCGTCCACCGGGCCAGCCGCGGCCCGCTGCTTCAGGTACTCGACTTCGCGGGCCTGGTCGCGCAGACCGATGGTAGCCGCCAGCAAGGCAATGGCCTGCTCAGCGGTATCGGCAAAATATATCCGGTCGCCCTCCGCTGGTAGCAGTACCTCAAACTTGCCGCTTAGCACCTGCTGGGTGTTCGGATTGACGTAATTAAAGCCCTGGTGGGTGTTTTCAGAAAGCAGCTCGTACTGGCCCGCGTCGTCGCTGTGGCGGTCGTTTACTTTAATGGCATAGTGGTAGCCATTCCAGTAAATGGCGGTCACCACGCCCTGCACGTCGCGGTAGCGGGTACTGCGGACGGTGGCCCCAATGGCAATGCGGCCGGCGTGGGTTTCGATGGCGGGGAGGTTCGGTAGCATAAGATTTTGCAATTGTAAAAAGTGGGGTTAGTCGCGCTGCTCATCGGCCGGGTGCTCCGGGTAGTCGGTGCTGTCCTGGTTGTCAGCCAGCTCGTCGCCCTCCTGGGGCGGGTACTCCGGAATCCAGTCGCCGTGCTCGGCCGGCCCGGGCTCCTGCCCGTTGGGGGTGAAGTCGAAGGCATACTGCGCCTGCACCTCGGCCAGAGTTAGCGGGGTCAGGTTGGGGTAATTGGGGCCGTAGTGAAAGCGGGGCTCGGTTTCCACGTAGTACTGCCCGTCGGGCTGCTGCCAAAGCGTAACCCGCCCATTGCCCTCCCCTTCTTCGGCCGTGGCCTTGCGGCCCGAAATGTAGGCGTAGCTATCGAGCGGCAGCTGGCCCAAGTCGAGCTGTACCCGCTCCCACGGGCACTCCCCACTGCCGCCCATCTCTTCCTCAAAAGCTACCCACGTCCGCCACTCGTTTTTCTCCACGATGCGGCCCCGGTACTGCTCGCCCTGCTCCTTCATCACCTCAGCCAAGGCACTCAGCGTGTCGTACTGGTCGAAGGTGTAAGGCACAGCGGCGGGGACGCGGAACGGGCCGGGGAACTGCTCGGTCAGGTAGTCCACCTGGTCCGCCGTGCCGGCGCGGAGGGCGAAAAGCTGCGGCCCCTTGCGCTCGTGGCTGGCCTCGTGAACCTCTAGGTAGTGGTGCTCAGGAATTTCCTGCCAGTTGGCCGGGTCAGCCAGTTGAGCTGCGTCCTGCCGGTCCGTGCCGGTGAAAGCTTCCACCTCATAAAAGCCGTAGTAGTCGGCCAGCCCACCGTACACCACCGTAATGCGACCGGTGTGCAGGTGGCGGTAGTAGAGCGGGGCCGGAATCACCCGGTACTCCTGCGAGCGGATTTCTACCACTTCGGGCACCTGGGCCGGCGCTGCCGGGCCGGGCGTGTAGGGCTCCAGCTCCCGGCCGAAGAAATTCCCCAGCGTTGCGCCGTGCTTCGCCAGATGCTTGGGCATCTTATCCGGCTGACAAAGCACCCCCAAATAGCCTTCGGCGTGAAAATACGCTTTCACCTTGGCCGGGCCGATGCTGTTCATGTGGACATGAACGCGGGCACCGATGGCGGGCACCTCGCCCCGGCCCGACCATTGCAGGCCGGCCGGTAAGCCGGCGCGGGTGGGAAATCCTACCCACTGCGGGCACTGCTGCGGGTCGCCGGCCCAATCGAGGGGGCTGATTTGGGGCTGCTTGGCGGCGGGGGCGGGAGTTATCATATCGAAGGGGAAAGGGGAAAGGGGAAAAGGAGTAGGAAGAAGATGAGCCGGGGGCTAGGCGGCAAGGGCCAGCTGGCTGCCGAATACCACGCCGGCGCGGGGGCTGCTGCGCTTGCGCCGGCTGGCGGTCCTGGCGTGGTGGGTGGTTTCGGTAACCAGTCCCAGAAAGCCGGCGGCGTGGGTGTAGCCTTTCACCTCGGCCCGCTCCTGGTGGCCGTCGCGGTTCACCGTTACCGTGGCTCCTACCGCTGGCACGGGCTGCTGGGCCGACCAATGCAGCCCACCGGGCAACATCGTTAAGCGGGGCGCGGCCTCGAACTCGGGCACCGGGTTGGTTAGCTGCTCGGCGGCATCCTGGCGGGCTTGCCAGGCATCCTCGCGGGCCTGACGTTTGGCGGCGTTGGCAGCGCGGAGCCGGGCTAAGCGGGCGGCGGGAATGCGGCGGGCGGGGCGAGTGGCAGGAGCGTTTTTCATACTGCGGCAAGGGGAATGAAGTGAGAAATGAATCGGCTAGAACCAGGGGGCGGCTTCCCAAGCGGCCAGCTCGGCGGCGGATACTGCCGGCAGCACGTTAGCGGCTTCGTCGGCAGGGTCGAACCGGTCGGCCCACACCTCGCCGGGGGCTAAGTCAAAAGCTTCGTCAACCATGGATAAAGAGCTGTTTTATCGTTTGTTGCTTATACTTATTAAACGCAAAAACCGGTATTAATGTTTCAATAATATGTAAATTAAAGTGATAATTATTGACTATTAAAGCAGCCACTAGGAGTATTGCAATGGCGGATTTTTCCCTTTTGTACCGCTTTAGCAGTTGTCTTTTTGCAATTGCAATCTCCTTTTGTTTCCCGCCCCGGTGGCTGCCCGACGGAATGGCTCCATCGGGCGGCCGTTGGCCTTACTGCGGCGTGGCTTCGGCACTGGGGGCTTCCTCCGCTTCGTAGCTGGGCACAATGCCCAGAATGTGGTTGGCGGCTTTCTGGCCTTGGCTAGCGGCGGAAATAATTAGCTGTTTGTCGTTGCGCAGGGCTTGCAGCCAGTTGGCTAAGTAGCTGGCGCTGCTGGGTTCGGTGCGGGTCAAGTCCAGCCCGGCCGCGTGGCTCAGGAAGGAGGCCCCCAACTCGGCCACCAGTTCTTCCTTGGCGTAGGTTTCGCTGCCAAAGGCGGCTAGTTCGGTGAGCGTGGCCCGGTCCAGCCGCTTGGCGTGGCCGGTGGAGTGAGTCAGCTCGTGAAACAGGGTGTGGTAGTAGTCCTCGGCCGTGTGGAAGTCGCTGGCCTCGGGCATGGTCACGGTGTCGGTGCTGGTGCGGTACAGGGCTTCGCTGCCCTTGTGCAGCACGCGGGGGCCACCCACGTAACCGGCCAACACCTGCTCAGCAGCCTGCTCGGGCGTGTGCTCGCGGCTGGGCAGCTCGGGAAACGACCACGCTACGCCGTCAATCTGGGCCACGTTGAACACCGTGGAGTATTTGAGAAACGCCTTTTTCTTCTCCTCGCCCTTGCCGTCCTCCTTCTTAGTTACGGTGAAGAACACCACCGGCATGCCCTTCTCGCCTCGGCGCACCTGCCCGCCCAGCTCCTTGGCTTGGTTGTAGGTCAGGAAATAGGGGTGCTCATACTCCAGCATCCCCAGCAGCAGGGCATTTACGCCCTGATACACGTGCTTGCTGCGGTAGTTGCGGGGCGCACCATGGGCGGCGTTCCACGGCTTTTTCCACGGGGTCACGCCGTTCTCCAACGCCAGAATAATGCGGTTGGTAATGATTTCGTACACGTCGGGGCGGGGAGCGAAAGGAGCGGGCTTTTTCATGACTTAACAGGTTGGTTTTATGCTTGCTGCTTATACTATTTAAACGCAAAAGTCCGCATTAATGTTTCAATAATATGTAAATTAAAGTGTCAATTACTGCGCTTTATATCACTGCATTTGGCATGGATTCTGATTTTCCCCTTTTGTTCTGTATTCGCTCTTCTCAGGCATAATCGGCCGCTTCTCCTTGATGCGGCAACGGATTGGGCAGCCGGCTTTTCCTTTGGTTCGCGAAAGGGATGGGAGGGGTGTAGTCCGCAGGACCGCAGGCCCCGCCGGAGCCCCGCACAGCCCGGCCCGGAGGGGTTCGCCCAACTGCCCTTCGGATGCAGTCGTCATCCCATCGCTCACCACGAGCAATAGCGCTCCATTTGTCACTTGTGGCAATTATTTCAGCTACCCGCTGCCCTCTTTCAATTGATGACTTCTACCAGCCAAGCTGCTTACCAAGCGCTACGGGATTATCTGAACTCGCTGCTCCTGCCCACCTGCCCCGAGCAGCCCCTGGCGGCGGTACCCATGGCCCTGCGGCCCGAGTTGGCGGCCTTCCTGCGCGGCAAAACCGGGTATGAGGACAAAACCGGCCGGCCAATGATTTACGCAGCTGACCTGGCCGCCTGGGCCCGCGATTTGATTCAGGGGGCAGGCCTGGCCGCTCCCCTACCCTTGGCCACGCTGGACCTGACCGCATTGCGAATGGCCACCCAACGCCAGGCTTAAAAGCAGCGTGAAAGGTATGCCACTTATTGGCTTTTATTGGCGTATCTTGCAGCATGCATTCGTCTGACGAGCACTTCCTGGCAACCGTAGAGGCTCAGCTTCCTGATTGGTTCGGCACTCAGCCCGTGCTTTCCCGCAAGGAGCTGCTGGCGCGGGTGGCCACGCTGAACCCGACGCTTAAGCAGGCCACGCTCGACGTGTACCTGCACCGGCTGACCCAGCGCAACCAGCTGGCGCACGCGGGCCGGGGCGTGTATGCCCTACCGGGTGGGACTTCGGGAGCCGACTTCACCCCGACGATGCCACCGGAGCTGGCGAGCCTGTGGCAGGCAGTGGCGACCGAGTTATTCCTAAGCAGTGGCTGCGCGTGGACCACGCAGTGGCTGAACGACTTCGCCACCCACCAACTGATGCGCACGGTGCAGCTGGTAGAAGTGGAGCCGGAGGCGTTGCAATCAACTTACTACGCCCTGAAAGACCGGCTGGGGGGGCGCGTGTTTTTGCAGCCCGATGCCCGCGTGCTGGAGCTGTACGTGGCCGAAACCCCCGACGCCGTACTGGTGCTGCCGCTGGTGAGCCGCGCCCCCGTGCAGCGCGTGGCCGACGTGCCCGTGCCGCGCCTGGAGAAGCTGCTGGTGGACCTGCTCAGCGACCCCACGCTGTTTGCGGCCTACCAGGGCGAGGAACTGCGCACCATTTACCGCACGGCCGCCCGCCAGTACCGGCTCGATGCCCGCACCCTGTTCTCCTACGCCAAGCGGCGGGGCAAAGCGCCGGCCCTCCGCGAGCTGCTGCTGGCCGTGGGCCTCTCTTCGCTGCTTCCCGCATGATTACCACAACTTCTTTTACCCGCGAGTGGATGATGGACCACTGCCGGCAGCGCCCCGGCCTGGACCCTTCCATTCTGGAAAAAATGATTCTGGCCCTCACCCTGGTTGAACGGTTGGTCGAAACCGGGCTGCCCTTCACGTTTAAGGGCGGCACCTGCCTAGTGCTCGTGCTGGGCCAGGCCCGGCGCTTTTCCGTGGACGTGGATTTGGTTACCCAGGCCGAACTGGCGGCCATTGAGGCGGCCCTGACGCAGGTTTGCGCGCAGCCACCGTTTCGCTCGTTTGCCTACGACGCCACCCGCAGCCACAAGGACGATGTGCCGCGGGGCCACTACTACGTGTTCTACGACTCGGCCCTGGACCAGCAATTACTGGCCGAGCACCCGCAGCGGTCCATCGCCATCGATTTACTGTTTGAGGAGCACAACTACCCGCAGGTACTGCAAGTGCCGGTGGCCTCCCCGTTCCTGCACCAGGCGGGCGAACCGCTGCGCGTGGCCGCGCCGAGCGTCGAATCCATCGCCGGCGACAAGCTCACGGCCTTTGCCCCGCGCACCACCGGCATTCTCTACGGCAAGGGCAAGGAGTTGGAAATCATCAAACAGCTCTTCGACGTGGGCGTGCTCTTTGACCAGGTGCAGGACGTGGCCACCGTGGCCGAGTCGTTTGCCGCCACCGTGGCCAAGGAGCTGCGCTACCGCCACCTGGCTGAAACAAGCGCGGCCGATGTGCTGGTTGATGCCCTGCAAACGGCCCTGCTGCTGGCCCAGATGAAGCTTAACCGAGCCCCGGCCAAGGAACTGGCCCCGGCCGAGCTGCGCCGGGGCATTGCCGGCTTCCGCAACTTCGTTATCGACGGTGCGTTTCGCGAAGACCAGGCCGTGGCCGCCGCCGCCCGCGTGGCTTATCTCGCGGCACGATTGCTCACCCAGGACTATTCCCCCTTGCCCCGGCCAGTGCCCGGCGCTGACCCGCGCACCTTCTTCGTGCCGCATCCCGACTTCAACTACCTCAACAAGCTGCGCTCGGTGCCGGGCGACGCGCTGTTCTACTGGCACCACACGGTGGCCCTGCTGGAAGCGCACGGACGAATGGCGTGGCTGGTTGCGTAAAGCCAGGCGCGCCAAAGCTGGTTGAGCCAGAGTTCCATGCCCTGAAGCAGAGCCGGGTGTTCATGGACTTCACGCGGGGCCAGCACGGAAAATCCCTGACTTATCAGCTGTCTGCGTCGGTGCCCCGTACCTAACGAGAGCGCCCCTTTTGGTAAGTTGCGCGGTAAGTGCCCCAGCCCAAAATCCCGGCTCGTTCACCCGGATTCGCTACCTTTGCCCGCACATGCGCCTGCTAGCCCTGTTTTTTGCCTTCTACTTCGCCTGCCTCTCGTGCCTTTCCTGCACGGACGAAGTACCCGTGTGCAAAGACCAGCAGCAAACCACCGTGGCCGCTTCGCACTCCGATTGCGGGGCCGGCGCGCTGGGTGACTGGTGCTCGCCGCTGTGCCAGTGCCACTGCTGCGGCGGGGCCGTGATGCCCCTGCCCCTAGCAAACCAGGTGGCGTACTCGCCGCCCGCCGAGTGGGCCACCAGCCTTCGGCACGGCCGGCTGGTCGTGGCTGCCCCGACGCGGGCGCTCGGGTCCGTGTGGCAGCCGCCCCAGGCCTAACCCTTCCCCTTTTTTCCTGCTGACCACCTTCTTCGGGTGGCCCGTCGCCGCGCGTGACGGGCGATTTGGCGCTTGGCGCTGAATCGGTTATGCCCCTTTTGCTCCCGCCGCTAGTGCCGGAGCCAGCGGGCCGCAGGGTTTCACGGAAGCGTTAGACCTAACCCCAACCAGCGGATGTTCGACCGGCTGATTCATTTTTCCATTCACAACAAGCTCATCATCGGGCTGCTGACCCTGGCCCTGGTGGCCTGGGGCGGCTACTCGCTCAGTCGGCTGCCGATTGACGCGCTGCCTGACATCACCAGCAACCAGGTCGTGGTCTACACGGTAGCTCCCTCGCTGGCCGCCCAGGAGATTGAGCGGCTGGTATCTTTTCCCGTGGAGCAGGCCATGGCCACTATCCCCGGGCAGGTCGAGGTACGCTCCTTCTCGCGCTTCGGCCTCTCGGTGGTCACCGTCGTGTTTGAGGACCAGACCGACATTTACTGGGCCCGCACCCAAGTTTCGCAGCGGCTGCAGGAGGCCGAAAGCCAGATTCCGGCCGGCACGGGCCGCCCCGAGCTAGCCCCGCTCAGCACCGGCCTGGGCGAGGTGTACCAGTACCTGGTGCGCGCCAAGCCGGGCTTCGAGAAGAAGTATAACGCCACCGAGCTGCGCACCATTCAGGACTGGATTGTGCGCCGGCAACTGCTGGGCACGCCCGGCGTGGCCGACGTGAGCAGCTTCGGCGGGCTGCTCAAGCAGTACGAAGTGGCCCTTGACCCCGAGCGCCTGCGCTCACTGGGCGTCACGGTCAATGAGGTGTACCAGGCCGTGGCCAGCAACAACCAGAACGCCGGCGGGGCCTACCTCGACCAGAACCCCACGGCCGCGTTCATCCGCACCGAAGGCCTGGCCACCTCGCCAGCCGACATCGGCAACATCGTCGTCCGCAGCACGAGCACCGGCCTGCCCGTGCTCGTGCGCGACGTGGCCGAAGTACGCTACGGCGCGGCCGTGCGCTACGGGGCCATGACCCTGAACGACCAGGGCGAAGTGACCGGCGGGCTGGTGCTCATGCTCAAAGGGGCCAACGCGGCCGAAGTCATCAAGGACGTGCAGAAGCGCATGGCCACCATCCGCAAAACGCTGCCCGAGGGCGTGAGTGTCGAGCCCTTTTTGGACCGCTCGAACCTGGTGGACCGCGCCATTCATACGGTAAGCAAGAACCTGCTGGAAGGAGCCCTGATTGTGGTGTTCGTGCTGGTGCTGTTTCTGGGCAACTGGCGCGCCGGGCTGGTGGTGGCCTCGGTCATTCCGCTGGCCATGCTCTTTGCCGTGAGCATGATGCGCCTGTTCGGCGTGTCGGGCAACCTGATGAGCCTGGGCGCAATTGACTTCGGGCTGATTGTGGACGGGGCCGTCATCATCGTCGAGGCCATCATTCACCGCCTGCACGGCGGGCAGTTGCAGGTGCCGGGCAACCGCCTGAGCACCGAGCAGATGAACGACGAAACCTACCACGCGGCCAGCAAAATTCGCTCCTCGGCCGCGTTCGGGGAAATTATCATCCTCATCGTGTACCTGCCGCTGCTGGCCCTGGCCGGCATCGAGGGCAAGATGTTCCGGCCCATGGCCGAAACCGTGGCCTTCGCCATTCTCGGGGCGTTTATCCTGAGTTTGACCTACGTGCCGATGATGTCGGCGCTGGCCCTGAGCCGCTCGACGGAGAACAAAAAGACCTTTTCCGACCGGATGATGGACTTTTACACCCGCCTCTACCACCCGCTGCTCAAGGGGGCGCTGCGCCACCAGGCGGCGGTGCTGCTCACGGCGGCGGGCCTGCTGGTGGGCGGCTTTTTCCTGTTTCGCACCCTGGGCGGCGAGTTCATCCCGACCCTGAGCGAAGGGGACTTTGCGGTGGAGATGCGCGTGCTGACCGGCTCCTCGCTGAGCTACACCATTGAGCAGGCCCAGAAAGCCGGCGGCATCCTCAAAAAGCAGTTTCCCGAAGTCAAGGAGGTCGTGGCCAAAATCGGGGCCGGCGAGATACCCACCGACCCCATGCCGGTGGAAGCGGCCGACCTGATGGTTATTCTCAAGGACCAAAAGGACTGGACTTCGGCCGACAACCGCGAGGCCCTGGCCGATAAAATGGCCCAAGCCCTGCGCGTCATACCCGGCGTCACCTTTGGTTTCCAACAGCCCATCCAGATGCGCTTCAACGAACTGATTTCGGGCGCCAAGCAGGACGTGGTACTGAAAATCTACGGCGAGGACCTCCAGCAGCTGGCCGACTACGCCCAGCAGGCCGGCCGGCTCGTGCGCCAGGTGCAGGGGGCCGCAGACGTGTACGTGGAGCAGGTGACCGGCCTGCCCCAAATCGTGGTGGCACTTGACCGCAACCGCCTCGCCCAGTTCGGGCTGAACGTGGCCGACGTGAACCGCACGGTGCAAACGGCTTTCGCCGGCGAAACGGCCGGTCAGGTGTTCGAGCAGGAGCGCCGCTTCGACCTCGTGCTGCGCCTGCGTCAGGATTTGCGCAAGGACATCAACAGCGTGCGCCGCCTCTTCATCGCCGCCCCCAACGGCCGCCAGGTGCCCCTGGAGCAGGTGGCCAATGTCGAGCTGCGCGAAGGCCCCAACCAGATTCAGCGCGACGACGCCAAGCGGCGCATCAGCGTGGCCTTCAACGTGCGGGGCCGCGACGTGGAAACCGTCGTAAAGGAACTACAGGGGAAAATAGACCGGCAGCTCAAGTTCGCCCCCGGCTACTACACCACCTACGGCGGCCAGTTCGAGAATCTGCGCCAGGCCACCGACCGCCTGAGCGTGGCGGTGCCCGTGGCGCTGGTGCTGATTTTCGTGCTGCTGTTTTTCACCTTCCGCTCCTTCAAGCAGTCGGTGATGATATTCACGGCCATTCCGCTCTCGGCCATCGGCGGCATCGCGGCCCTGTGGCTGCGCGGCATGCCGTTCAGCATCTCGGCCGGCGTGGGCTTCATTGCCCTCTTTGGCGTGGCCGTGCTCAACGGCATCGTGCTCATCGGCTACTTCAACCAGCTCAAGGCCGAAGGCGTGACCGACCTGATGGAGCGCATCCTGCGCGGCACCGAAGTGCGCCTGCGGCCGGTGCTGATGACGGCCACCGTGGCCTCGCTCGGCTTCCTGCCTATGGCCCTGGCCCAGTCGGCCGGGGCCGAAGTGCAGCGCCCGCTGGCCACCGTGGTCATCGGCGGGCTGGTGTCGGCCACGCTGCTCACGCTGCTGGTGCTGCCGGTGCTCTACGCCCTTTCGGAACGCGTGAAAGCTGGCGGACCACCGGTTGAATCGCCGCCCGAAACCATCCCGACGGTCCCCGCGAAGAGCCTGCCCGTGGCCCCGGCACTGCTGTTGCTACTGCTCGGCCTGCCCCTGCTGGGCCGGGCGCAGGGTCCGCTCACCGCCGCGCAGGCCGTAAGCCAGGCCCTGCAAACCAATGGCACGGTGCTGGCCGGCACCCGGGCGCTGGAAGCCCAGCAGGCCATTCGCCGCACGGCCTACGACTTCGGCCGCACCACGCTCACCGGCAGCTACGGGCAGTACAACTCCCTGAACCGCGACAACCAGTTCACCCTCACCCAGTCGCTGGCCCTGCCCGGCGTGTACCGCAGCGCCGCCGGCCTAGCCGACGCCCGCATTGCCGGCCAGCAGGCCCAGCTGGCGCAGGTGCAGGCCGACTTGCGCCGGCAGGTGCGCCTGAGCTACGAGCAGGCCGTGCACGCCCGCCACCGCCTGCGGGTGCTGCGGGGGCAGGACAGCCTCTACTCAGAATTTCTGCGCGCGGCCAACCTGCGCTTCAAAACCGGGGAGACCGCCCGCCTCGAACCTGCCACGGCCCTGGTGCAGCAGGGCGAAATCCGCACCCAGCTGCGGGCGGCCCGCACCGACTTCCGGGTGGCCCAGCGCCAACTGCAGGCGCTGCTGCAAGTGCCGGCCGCCGTTGCCCTGGCCGACAGCGTGCTCCGGCCGCTCGCGCTGCTGGGGGCCGCCCAGCTGGCCGACACTACGGCCCCGGCCCTGGCCGACACACTGCTGAAGCTTACCAACCCGCAGGCGCGGGTGCTGGCCCAGCAGGTAGCCGAGCGGCGGGCCGAAACCCGGGTGGCGCAGGCGGCCGGGCTGCCCGAGTTCACCGTGGGCTACTTCAACCAGAGCATCATCGGCTACCAGCGCCTCGACGCGGCCGGCACCGAACGCTACTTCGGCGGGGGCTCCCGCTTTCAGGGCGTGCAGGCTGGCGTGGCCGTGCCGCTGTGGCGGCGGCCCCAAAAAGCGAGGGTGCAGGCCGCCCGCCTGCAGGAGCAGGTGGCCCAGGCCGGCTACGAGCGCTACCGGGCCGAGCTGGCCGGCCAGCTCGATGAGCTGCTGCTGCGGCGCACCGAGCAGCAGCAGCGCCTGGCCTACTTCGAAAGCACGGCCTTGCCGCAGGCCACGGTCATCACCCGCCTCTCGACCATTGCCTACAAAGCGGGCGAGACCGGCTACTCCGAATACCTGCTCAACCTGGAGCGCGCCCGCCGCCTGCGCCTCGACTACCTCGACGCGCTGCTGCAACACAACCAGACCGTTATCGAGCTGGAATACCTGCTGGGCAGCCAGTAGCCCGGCCCGCGCCGCGCGCCGCCTTTTCCCTTCAACTTCAGAATCATCATGCGCTATATCCCCCTCTCCCTGGTGCTGCTCAGCCTGCTAAGCGGCTGCGGCTCCCCGGAAGCCCCCACGGAAAAAGAAGAAACGACCGCCGCCGCCCCCGGCGGGGAAGCGGCCGAGAAAGGCCCCGCCGACCGCGTCACGCTCACCACTGCCGAGCAGCAGGTGGGCGGAGTGCGCCTGGGCAGCATCACCCAGCGCCCCATGAGCGGGGGGCTGAAAGTGAACGGCGTGCTCGACGTGCCGCCCGAAAATCTGGTATCGGTCAGCGCCCCGCTCGGTGGCTTCGTGGACCGGACCGACCTGCTGCAGGGCTCGCGGGTGCGCGCCGGCCAGGTGCTGGCCGTCATCCGCAACCCCGATTTCGTGCAGCTCCAGCAGGACTACCTCGAAACCCGCAGCCAGCTCAAACTGGCCCGCGCCGAGTACGAGCGGCAGGGCGAGCTGTACCGGCAGGAGGTCGCGCCCCAGAAGAACTTCCAGCGCGCCCAGGCCGAGTACGAGGCTCTGCAAGTGAAAACCAACGCCCAGGCCGCCCGCCTGCGCCTGGCCGGCCTGCCCATCGGCGGGGCCATCGTGAGCACGGCCACGCTGCGCGCGCCCAAGGGTGGCTTCGTGAAGGCCGTGAACGTGAGCATCGGCCAGAGCGTGACGCCCACCGACGTGCTGTTTGAAATCGTCAACCCCGAGCACCTGCACGTGGAGCTAACGGTGTTTGAGAAGGATATTCCGCAGGTGAAAGAGGGCCAACTGGTGCGCTTCTCACTCGGCAACGACTCCCTCAGCCGCGAGCGCACCGCCCACGTCTACCTCATCAGCAAGTCCATCAGCCCCGAGCGCACCGTGCGCATCCACGCCCACCAGGACCGCGAGGATGAGCAGCTGCTGCCGGGCACCTTCGTGCGGGCCGTTATTGAAACCAACCGCGTCACCGTGCCCACGCTGCCGGAAAAAGCGGTGGTGCAGTACGGCGCCCAGTCCTACGTGTTCGTGGCCGCCGATTCGGCCGCCGCGGCCGGCCGGGCCACCTACCGTCTCGTGCCCGTGACGCGGGGCGTGAGCGAAGACGGCTACACCGAGTTTCACCTGCCGGCGACCGAACAGGGCAAACCGCTGCGCTTTGTCGTAGAGGGGGCTTACGCCCTGCTCGGCAAGCTCAAAAACGCCGAGGAGGAAGAATAAGACGCTTTTGCCTTCACGCCCATGCTTCACCTGCTCAAACCGCTGCTGATTTTCTTCCTGGCTGGCCTCTGCGAAATCGGGGGCGGCTACCTCATGTGGCAGTGGCTCAAATCGGACCGGCCGGGCTGGATGGGGGCCGTGGGGGCAGTCTTGCTCATGCTCTACGGCTGGGTGGCCACCTGGCAGCCCACCTCGTTTGGCAAAACCTACGCCGTGTACGGCGGCATTTTCATCGTCATGTCCATCGCCTGGGCCTGGTACTTCGATGGCTTCCGGCCCGACCGCTTCGATGTCATCGGTGGGGTTGTCTGCTTCGTGGGTATTGGCATTATCCTGTTCTGGCCCCGTGCCTGAACCGGTAGATTTCTCTTTAACATTCTGACCGACTTTCATGCCTGACCCATCATCCGACAAGCTCAACGAAGAGCTGAACACCGCCAAGCAGGTGCAGCCCGAAAACGTGGGCGCGCTCAGCCGCGACCAGCTCACGCCCGAAGCCGCCGCCGCGCCCCAGGGCCACGACGTGCCAGGCCACGACCACGCCCCCGCCGACGACGAGAACCACGCCGGCCATGACCACGACCCCGGTGAGTTGGACATGGACGACGACGAGCACGACCACGGCCCGGCCGGCGACAACCCCTACCTGGTGCCGGGCATCAGCTTCGCGCTGCTGCTCATTGGCATCGCGCTGGACTACTATAAAGTCGGCCTTTTCAGCGGCTACGTGCGCCTAGCCTGGTACGGGCTGGCCTTCGTGCTGGTGGGCTGGAAGGTGGTGAAAGCCGCCGTGCTCAGCATTCCCAGCGGCAACATTTTCAACGAGTTTCTGCTCATGAGCCTGGCTACGCTCGGGGCTTTCGCCATCGGCGAGTACCCGGAGGGCGTGGCCGTGATGCTGTTCTACACCGTGGGCGAGCTGTTTCAGGACGCGGCCGTGAACCGCGCCAAGCGCAGCATCCGGGCCCTGCTCGAAATTCAGGCCACCGAAGTGACGGTGGTGCGCGGCGGTAAACCGCTCGTGCTCGACCCCAAAGCGGTGCAGGTGGGCGACGTGATGGAAGTGCGACCCGGGGAGAAAGTGGCCCTCGACGGCACGCTCAATACCACGGCAGCCAACTTCAATACGGCCGCGCTCACCGGCGAGTCGGCCCCGCAAACCAAGCAGCCCGGCGAGGCGGTGCTGGCGGGCATGATTAACCTGGAGTCCCTGATTCAGGTGACCGTGACGGCGGCGTTCAAGGACACCAAGCTCTCGAAAATCCTGGCCATGGTGCAGGACGCGGTGGGCCGGAAGGCCAAGACCCAGCAGTTTATCACCAAGTTTGCCAAAATCTACACGCCCATCGTGGTGGGGCTGGCCGTGCTGCTCATCGTGGTGCCCTACTTCGTGGTGAACGACTACGTGTTCCGCGACTGGCTCTACCGGGCGCTGGTGTTCTTGGTCATTTCCTGCCCCTGCGCGCTGGTTATCAGCATTCCGCTGGGCTACTTCGGCGGCATCGGCGCAGCCTCGAAAGCGGGCATCCTCTTCAAGGGCTCCAACTTCCTGGACGTGCTGCGCGAGATTGACACCGTGGTGATGGACAAAACCGGCACGCTCACCCAAGGGGTGTTTGCCGTGCAGCAGGTGCAGCCGGCGGCCGGCACCACCCCCGAGCAGCTGCTGCGCCTGGTGGGCGCGCTGGAAACCAAATCAACCCACCCCATTGCCAAGGCGGTGGTGGCCCACGTCGGGGCGGCCGCGACGGGGGTGCCCGTCGATAACGTGGAGGAAATCGCCGGACACGGCCTGCGCGGCAAGGTGGATGGCCGCGACGTGCTGGCCGGCAACACCAAGCTTCTGGCCAAGTTCAACGTGGCCTACCCGGCCGAAGTCGACCAGGTGGTGGACAGCATCGTGGTGGCAGCTGTGGACGGAAAATATGCCGGCTACCTGACCGTGGCTGACGCCCCGAAAGAGGACGCGGCCCGCGCCGTGCAGGAGCTGAAAGCCGACGGCATCAGCAAGGTGGTCATGCTCTCCGGCGACAAGGACAGCATCGTGCAGCGCGTGGCCAAAGAGCTGGGCATCACCGAAGCCCACGGCGGGCTGCTGCCCGAAGACAAGGCCCGCTACGTGCAGCAGTACCTTACCGAGGGCCGAAAGCTGGCCTTCGTGGGCGACGGCGTGAACGATGCCCCCGTGGTGGCGCTGGCCGATGTGGGCATCGCCATGGGCGGGCTGGGCTCGGATGCCACCATCGAAACGGCCGACGTGGTGATTCAGACCGACCACCCGAGCAAGATTGCCACCGCCCGGCGCATCGCCCGCGCCACCCACAACGTGGTCTGGCAGAACATCTGGCTGGCCTTTATCGTGAAGGGCATCGTGCTGGCGCTGGGGGCCGGCGGCGTGGCCACCATGTGGGAAGCCGTGTTTGCCGACGTGGGCGTGGCCCTGCTGGCTATTCTCAACGCCGTGCGGATTCAGCGCATGGACTTCACCAGCAAAGCAGTAAGCGCCAAACCATAGGCCATCAGGCACTCACTGAAGCACGAAACATGAAGCATCCCCCCTTTTTACTGGTCCTGTTGCTCGGTGTCAGCCTGTTCATCGGCAGCTGCAACTCCAAGCACGACACCGATGAGCACGAGCAGGAAGTGCACGCTGGCGAGAAGCCCAAGCCGGCTCCCGTGGCCGCGCCCCCGGCCCTGGGCGACACCTTGCGGCTGCTGGCGCAGCAGCTCGATACGGTGCGCCGCCTCGGGTGCTGGGACGAGGACTTTGCCCGCCTGATGAGCGTGCACCACGCCGGCGCCCAGCGCCTGGCCGCGGTAGAAGTTGCCCGTGGTAAAGACTCGACTCTGCGCGCCCTGGCCCAGCACGTGCTCAAGGGACATGAGCGCGACAACCACGTGCTGGCGCTGGCCCTGACCCGGCAGCCGCCGGCGGGCCAGGAGTACCGGCCGGGCAACCTCAAAGACCCGTTTGTGCGCCGCATCTCGGCTGCGCTGGCTCCCCTGCGCCAGCCGCCGCCCCTGCCCGGCACCGTCGATGTCGATTTTGCCACGCTCATGCAGGTGCACCACCAAACCGGGGTGGCCCTGGCCCAAACGGAGCTGTCCTTTGGCAAGGACGCGGAGGTAAGAAACGCCGCCCGCCAGATTGTGCGCGATGAGCAGGCCGAAATTAAGCAGTACCAGCGCTGGCTCAAGACCCACGCGGCAACTCCTATTCCCTAACACTTTAACCTGCTGCTTCTATGCTGCTTACGATTCCCACCGCTGTCACGCCACCCTGGTCCACCATGCTGGGCTTCTCGCTGCTGCCGGCCGTGGTCATGATTGCCGGCGCCGCCCTGGCCGTGTGGCGGGCCCCGGGCCCGAAGCTGCGCAGCGCCATTCTGCACTTCGCGGCGGGCGTCATCTTCTCGGTTGTGGCCGTCGAGCTGCTGCCCGACATTGTGCAGCACCACGCACCCTACGAAGTGGCGCTGGGCTTCGGGCTGGGCGTGGCCACCATGCTGGGGCTGCGCTACTTCACCCAGCGCCTCGAAAAGAAAGAGGAGCCCGGAGAAGCCGGCAATGAGCCAGCGGCTGGCACTGACGCTACAGCGCTCCCCGGCGCGGCCTCCCTGCCCTGGGGCCTGCTGGTGGCCATCGGCATTGATATTCTCATCGACGGGCTGCTGCTGGGCATCGGCTTTGCGGCGGGCGCAAAGGAAGGCACCCTGCTGGCCATTGCCCTCACCATCGAGCTGCTGTCGCTGGGCCTGGCCACGGCCATTGAGTTGCGGCAGGACGGCCACGGCAAGGGCCGGACCGTCGCGATTGTGGCCGGCACGTCGCTCATGCTGCTGGTCGGGGCGGGCATCGGCACCACCGTGCTGCGTGGGGCCACCGGCAATATGCTGGAAATCGTGCTTTCCTTTGGCCTGGCCGCGCTGCTGTTTCTGGTCACCGAAGAGTTGCTGACCGAAGCGCACGAGGAAACCGAAACCCCGCTGCTCACGCTGGCCTTTTTCGTGGGCTTTCTTCTGTTTCTGATTCTGGGCATGGTTGCCTGACCCACCCTTTTCGAATACGCTACGCATGCACACCGCCAAAATTGACCTGACCCTGAAGCCCACCGGCCGCCACCTGGCTTTCTCGAAGGAAATGCTAGAAGTCGCCCACGTCTTTCGCCGCGTTGGGGGCGAGGCTTCCACTTGGCAGCGGGTGGCTGTCAACGCCCGCTCACCCTTCCTTGACACCGACACCTTTGCGCCCGGCACCTTACTGGAATACTACGTGCAGCATGAAACCCAGCAGGGCGAGCCGGAGGCCCGCAGCCACGTAGTCAGCACCACCGTGGCCTAATTCCACTGGTTCAGCGCCTCCGTATTATCACTATGCCGCCCACATTCACCTTCCTGTACCGTACAGCATATCCCGTGCTGCTGGCGGGCGGCCTGCTTCTGGGCAGCTGCCGCAGCGGCCCCGAGGAGACGGCCGACGTTCACGAAGCTGGCGCCCCCGCCACCATGATGGCGGCGCTGCACACCATGGCCGCGCACTCCAAAGCTCTCCCGCCGGGTACCGACCTGGACCTGTACTTTGCCCGGCTCATGCGCGAAAACCACCGCGCAGCCGTGGCCATGTCCGCACTGGAACTGCAGCAGGGCCACGACCCGGAACTGCGGCGCATTGCGCGGGACATTCACCAGGCCCACCAGCAACTCATTTTCGGCCTCGACTCGGCCATTCGGCGCATCCGGGCCCAGCCCCCCGCGTTTCCCACGCACACCATGCAGTCGGACGAGCTAGCGGAATTGCTGGAGGCGGCCACCAATGGTCTGCATCCGGCGGCCCATCGCAGCATCGCCAAGGTAGAAGCTGGCCCCGACTCTCTCAACCACCACC
Source organism: Hymenobacter properus (assembly GCF_015694735.1). GTDB lineage: Bacteria > Bacteroidota > Bacteroidia > Cytophagales > Hymenobacteraceae > Hymenobacter > Hymenobacter properus. The sequence goes on from NZ_JADQDP010000008.1 coordinate 89,449, forward strand.
ACACCCCCAAGCAGGAAGATGCCGGCACCGGTAGCATCGACCACGACTACGCTGCCCTGCTCATACCCCACCACCAGAACTCCATCACGCTGGCCCACGCCGAGCTGGAGCTGGGCCGCGACGAGGGTCTGCAAAAAATAGCCTTTCTTGTCCTGAAAGACCAGCAGCGAGAAATTGAACTGGTGCAGGTTTGGCTTCGTCAGCATCCTAACCAAGCTAAGCCTTGATGTTGGCGTTACCCTTGCAGGGTATGTCCCTGGCTAATCAGCTTCCGGCGACGTTCCAATGGCTCACCTCTGAGGAATTCCCCACGGGTGCGTCCGATGGGTTAACGCGCCGACTTCGCCAGCTTATCCAGCGCCGCTTTGAACTCGGGCGTGTCGTACTCGGCCATGCCGTCGTGGCGGGCCGCAACCTGCCCGTCGGGGCCGAGGATGACGGTGGACGGGATGGAGTTGGAATCGAAGGGAGCGGGCAGGTCGCCGGTGCGCAGGTACACCGGGAAGGTGTAGCCCTGGGCCTGCACAAACTTGCGGGCTTTGGCCGCGTCGTCGTCGAGCGAGAGCATCACGAAGGCCACTTTCGACTTGTCAACTTTCTTGTACAGCGCTTCAATGCCGGGCATTTCGGCGCGGCAGGGCGGGCACCAGCTGGCCCACAGGTTCACGAATACCACCTTGCCTTTCAGGTCGCTCAGGTTGACGGGTTTCCCGTCGAGCGTGACCATGGGCAGGTTGTGAGGGTAGGCAGCGCCGCCGGTGAGCACCACCGGCATAGCGGCGGCGGGGGCCGTGGCAGGCACTTCGGCTTTCCAGAGGCCGGTAGCCAGCAGGCCGCGCTGCACGCCGCCGAGCACGATGGGCCGCAGGGGCGTGAACATAACGAGGGCGAACAGGGCCAGCGGCAGCCAGGAGGTGAGGGTCTTGCGATTCATGGTGGGGGAGTTTTAAAAGCGGGACAAAGTTAATATGAACAAAGTTTCATTTGTTAAGCGCCGGCGGGTTTTGGCTTCGCCACGGTGACGGGCTGGCCGTCGGCCACCTGTTCGGAGGCTTCGCGCAGCAGCGCATCGCCGGGGGCTAGCGGGCCGAATACTTCCACCGTGTCGCGGCTCAGCAGCTGGCCCCGGCGCACGGGCACCCACTGGGCGCGGCCGTCGTGCACCCGGATAACCTGGCTCTGCTTAGGCTGGTCGGGGCGGGCAAACACGGCGGCCGTGGGCACCGCTATTGACTGGGCCGCCGTGGGCAGGGCCACCAGCACCTGGGCGTACATGCCGGCCTTGAGCTGGCCATTGGCATTAGGCACGTCCATTTCCACCAGCTCCGAGCGCACCGTTTGGCTGAGGCGGTCAGCGTTGCGGCGGTACACGCCCATGAAGGTGCGGCCCGGAAAGGCCGGCACGGTGAACGGCACTTTCGCCCCCGGTTTCAGCCACTGGCCGGCGGCGGCTTCGGGCACGGCCACTTCCAGGCGCAGGGTCTGGTTGTTTTCGAGCGAAAACATCGGCGCGGCGGGCTGGCCGCCGCCCGGCCCCACCAGCGCGCCGGCCGACACGTTGCGGGCCGAAATGACGCCGCCGAACGGGGCGCGCACCACTAGGTAGTTGCTCAGCTCGCGGCTGGCCTGCCACTCAGAATAGGCGGCCTGCACGCCTGCCTGGTCACCCTGCATCTCGGCGCGGGCGCGCTCCAGGTCGTTGGGCGAGATGGTGCCCGGCTCCTGGCTGGTGCGCAGCAGGCGGTCGTAGCTGGCCTTGGTGCCGGAAAGCTTGGCCTGCGCCGCCTGCCAGCGCGAGCGGGCGCGGGCCAGCTGGGCGGCCAGCTCGGGGGCTTCGAGCACGGCCAGAGTCTGGCCTTTGGTTACGCAGGTGCCCCGGTCCACCAGCACTTGTTTCACGAAGGCCCCCACGCGGGGGAAGATGTCGACCTGCTCGAAGGGCTTGAGCTCGCCGGGCAGGCGCAGACGCCGCACGGCCGGCGCGTCGGTCAGGGTAAAGGTGGTGACGGGCGCGGCCACCGGGGCCGCCGGCTGGGCCGCGGCATCGGCCTCGGCCGGGCCATCGGAAGAGGAGCAGCCGGCCAGGGACAGGCCGGCCGTCAGCAGGGCCGCGCCCCGGCGCAGCATTGTAGGAAGATTTAGGAAATCAGGCATGAGCGATACAAAAGGGAGAAATCAATGAGAATTAGGCCGCCTGCCGGGTGCGCGTGGGCAGCATCGACACCGACGCGAACCCGACCCGGCCCATGGCCCAGCCAAACACGTGGGGCAGCACCAGCAGCGAGGCCAGCGTAGAGGCAATGAGCCCGCCGATGACGGCCTGGCCCAGCGGGGCAATCTGGTCGCCGCCCTCGCCCAGGCCCGAGGCCATGGGCAGCATGCCGGCCAGCATGGCGATGCTTGTCATCAGGATGGGCCGGATGCGGGTATCGGCGGCCCGGCGAGCGGCTTCGAGCGCGTCCCGGTGCTCGTGGCGCAGGTGGTCGGCGCTGGTGATGAGCAGAATGGCGTTGGCCACTGAGACGCCCACCGACATAATCATGCCCATGTAGGACTGCAGATTGAGCGTGGCCCCGCAGGCCAGCAGCATCAGCAGCGAGCCCGCCACCACGGCCGGCACCACCGAGAGCACCACCAGCGAGAGGCGAAAGCTCTGGAAGTTGGCCGCCAGCAGCAGGAATATCACCACGATGGCCATGCCCAGGCCGGTCTGCAGGCTGCTCATGGTGTCGGCCAGCAGCTGGGGCTGGCCCACCAGGTTCACCACCACGCCGCGCGGCGGCTCGCCGGCCTGCTTAATGGCTTGGCGCACGGCTTTAGCGGCGGTGCCCAGGTCGCGGCCCTGCACGTTGGCCGTGATGCTCACCAGCCGGTAAGGACCCTGGCGGTCAATCTCGCCGGGCATCATCCGGGCCGAGATGCTGGCCACCTCCCCCACCGTGGGCCGGGCCTGGCCGGGCTTCACGGGCAGGGCTTCGAGGTCCTGAATCTGGCTGAGCTGGTCGTCGGGCAGCTGCACCTGCACCTGGTAGCCGAGGCCGGACTTGGGGTCGAGCCAGAGGTTTTTGCTGGTGAAACGGCTGGACGAGGTGGCCGCCACCACCGACTGGGTGATTTCCTGGCTGGTGAGGCCGAACTGGGCGGCCCGCTCCCGGTCCACGTCGATGCGCAGGGCCGGGTACTGCAGGGGCTGGGCAATCTGCACGTCGCGCAGGTAGGGAATCCGCTTCAGCTCGGCCAGCACCTTGCGGGCCTGGCCGGCGGCTTCCTTGAGGTTTTTGCCGCCCACGTTCACCTGAATGGGCGTGGGCGCGCCGTCGCTCATTACCTTTTCCACCAATTCAATCGGCTCGAAGCTCAGCAGCAAGCCCGGATGGGCCTGCCCGATGCGCCGGCGCAGGCGCTCCTTGAGCTGGTTGAGGTTCACGTGCACGCCCTCTTTCAAGGCCACCTGCATGATGGCCTCGTGCGGGCCGGTGGTGAACACGAAAATGGAATTCACCGCGAAGCTCGCCGGCTGGGTGCCCACGAAGGTGGACGAGATTTCCACGTTCTGCGGCCCCACTTCCTGGTTGATGAGGGCCTGCACGGCGGCCACGGTCTTTTCGGTCTGCTCCAGGCGGGTGCCCACCTTTTCGCGCAGCCGCAGCTGGAACTGCCCGCTATTGGCCTGCGGGAAAATATCGGTGCCGATGAAGGCAAAGCCGGCCCCTACCACCAGCACGCTCAGCGCGAGGTAGCCGAGCACAATACCCCGCCGCCGGCCCTGGCCGCGCACAAGCAGGCGCTGGTAGCCGGCCTGAAAGCGGGCGAAAAAGCCGGTTTTTTCGGCGTGGCCGTCGGCCGCGTGGTTGGTATCGTGGCCGGGCGCGTGGTCCTTGAGCAGCCAGTTGGCCATCACGGGCACCAGGGTTTGCGAGAGCAGGAACGAGGCCACCATGGCGAAGCCCACGGCCAGCGACAGGGGTAGGAACATGGCGCGCGGCACCCCCACCATAATCAGGGCCGGCGCGAACACGGCCAGCACGCAGAGCAGAATCAGCAGTTTGGGCAGGGCAATTTCGCGGGCCGCGTCCCAGATGGCCTGGGCCTTGGTTTTGCCCTTTTCCAGGTGCTGGTGAATGTTTTCGATGGTCACCGTGGCCTCGTCCACCAGCACGCCGATGGCCAGCGCCAGGCCCGACAGGGTCATGATGTTGAGCGTCTGCCCGAAGAGCTTGAGCAGAATCACGGCCGAGAGCACCGAGAGCGGAATGGTGGTAATGACGATGATGACGCTGCGCCAGTCGCGCAGAAACAGCAGCACCATTAGGCCCGTGAGCACCGCGCCAAGGATGCCCTCGGTGACCAGGCTTTTGAGCGAGTTGGCCACGTACACCGACTGGTCGAAGGCGTAGCTCAGCTTCACATCCTCGGGCAGCAGTGCCCGCAGAGTGGGCAGCTTGTCCTTCACTTCCTGCACCACTTTCAGGGTCGAGGCGTCAGCTTTTTTGATGACGGGCATATAGATGGCCCGCTTGCCGTTGATGACGGCGTAGCCCGTAGTGATGTCGGCCGCGTCTTCCACCGTGGCCACGTCGCGCAGGTACACGCCGGGGCCGGCCCCGGTGCGCAGCGGCACATCCAGAAAGTCGGCGGGGTTCTCAATCAGCGAGTTCACCGGGGCCATGTAGGCCAGAGTACCCATCTTCACGTTACCGGCCGCCGAGGGCTGGTTGCTGGCCACGATGGCCTTCACCACGTCGTCGGGCGTGAGCTGGTAGCCGCGCAGCTTCGCCGGGTCGGCCTTCACCACGATGGTGCGGATATTGCCGCCGAACGGGGCCGTGGACGTGACGCCCGGAATGGTGGTGAACATGGGCCGGATGCGGCTGGCGGCCAAATCCTGGAGCTGGGTGAGCGAGCTTTTATCGCTTTCCAGTACCAGCTGGCCCACCGGCAGCGAGCTGGCATCGAAGCGTACCACCTGCGGGGGCAGCGTGCCGAGCGGCATAAACGCCGTGGCCCGCGACACCTGGGTAGCCACCTCGGCGGCGGCCTGGGCCATGTCGGTGCCGGGGTAAAAGGAGAGCTTGATGAGCGTCAGCCCCTGAATGCTTTTGGTTTCAATCTTCTTGACCCCGGACACGAACAGGAAGTTGTTCTGGAACTGGTTGGCCATGAAGCCGTCGAGCTGCTCGGGCGAGAGCCCGCCGTAGGGCTCGGCCACGTAGATGGCCGGCACGTCCATGCTCGGGAAGATGTCCACGGCAATGTCGCGCACGGCGGCGAAGGCGAAAAAGAGGATGGCCAGCATGGCCACCACCACGGAGATGGGCCGCTGTAGGGCCGACCGGATAAGTTCGTACATGCGGCTAGGGCGTTACGTGGGTGAAAAAGAAGGAGAAGTCGCCGGCGGCGGCGGTTTGCAGCAGCACGGCCTGCCAGGCGGCATTGGCGGTGAGCACCTGGTCCTGCTCGGCCTGTTGCAGCCCGTAGAGGGCCTGCGTCACGTCGACCACCGTGGCCAGTCCGGAATTGTAGAGGGCCAGCTTCTGGCGGTAGGCCTGGCGGGCGGCGGCCAGCTGCACGGGCGCTTCCCGCGCGCGGTCAGCGGCCAGCGCGAGGCGCTGCCCGGCCAGCGTGGCCTGGTTGCCAAGCTCCAGCTGCTGCTGGCGGTACTCGGCCTGCAGCCCCTGGGTGCGCAGGTTTTCGGCCCGCGCCTGGGCCTGCAGGCGCGGCCAGTCCAGCAGGTCAAACACCAGGCCCACGCCCACGGCGTAGTTGAAGCGGGTGGGCGCGGCCCCGGTCAGGCCGTAATCGGTCTGGCCGTTGTAGCCCAGGCCCGAGCCCCGGCCCCAGGTGGCGCCCAGCAGCGAAAGCCGGGGCCGGTAGCTGCGCCGAATGACCGTTTCGCGCGCCTGCCCCAGCTCTACGGCCCGCTGCTGGAAACCCAGCGTGGGGTGGGTGGCCGGGGGCGGGGCCAGCGTGGGCGGCAGGGACCGGTTGTAGAGGGTATCGGGCTGCCAGGTAGCGCCGGGCTGCCCCAGCAGGGTCGAAAGCCGGGCCTGCCGGTCGGCTTCCTGCTCGCGGGCCGCAATCAGGGCCAGCTGCGACTGGGCCACGGTGGCGCGGGCCAGGGTGCTGTCCACGCCCGGGCGCAGCCCGTTGAGCGCCAGCCGGGTAATGGTCTTTTTCAGAGTACCCACCCGGCGCACGTCCTGCTCGCGCACCCGGCGCAGGCTTTGGGTGGCCAGCAGGTCGAGGTAGGTCTGGGCCACGCGCAACTGCTGGGTAAACCACTCGTTGTCGGCATCGGCCTGGGCGTAGCCGCGGGCGGCCTCGGCGCGGGCCAGCTGGGCCGGGTACTGGCCGAAGGTAACCGGGCTCCACTCGGCCAGCGCCGTGCCCATGCTGCCGAACACGGCGTTGTAGGAGTTCACCCCGCTGAGCGAGCCGCTGCTGGGAATGATGGTGCCGATGGGCAGCATGGTGCCGGCCACGGCATTGGTCGAACCGTAGCTCACCTGCCCGCTGAGCCGCACCGAAGGCAGGCGCTGGGTCTTGGTTTGGGTGATGTCGGCCTCGGCGGCCTGCACCTGGTAGGCCTTGGCCTGCAGGTGGGGGGCATTGCGATGGGCCAGCTCCAGGGCTTCGGGCAGGGAAAGGGGCCGGGGGGGCGCCGGCTGCTGCGCCCGGCTGGCCGGTCCCGCCAGAAGCAGGGCCAGCACCAGCCGCCGGCTGCCGGGCGGGAGGCGCCGGGCAGCGGTTACAAAAGAAAAAAACATAAGTTCCGAGAAGTCAGGACAGAAATCCGGGCGGGCGGCGACCATAGGCGCAGCCCGCCTGCTAACAGGCAGATTTGCTGGGGATTCTCAGGAAAATGCGGGGCCCTAGCGGCCAGCGGCAACGAGGGCTAAGCCGCTCTGCGCCGGGAGTGTGCCCGGCCGGTTCGGGCATAAAAAAACCGGCTGCCGGCCCGTAAATCGGGCACAGCTAACCGGGCGTAAACCCGGCTCCTCCGCGCATTTTCCTAAGAAAAGCGGACGGGCGGAGCCTTATTGGGGTGGTTGGCAAAAACCTGCGCGGGGCCGGCATTCGGGCCCCGGGCGGGGTTAAGCGTGGGCTGGGGGGCCGGGAACAGCAGGCCGAAGTACAGCGCCGCGAAGTCGCCGCCGAGGCAGAGGTCCAGCGGCAGCAGTTTGGCCTGGGCTTGGTGGGCCTGCTCCGCCTGCGGGGCGGCCTGCACGGTTTGCAGCTTCTTCTGGCAGAGGCTGCCCCGACGTTGCTCCTGGCGGTTGCCGCCGGCATCATCGGCCCCTTCCGCGCGAGCGGGCAGCGGTTGGCAATGCAGGTAAACCCCCGCATAAATCAGCAACAGCAAATGGGACAACAGACGGGACATTCGGTCAGGTTAGGCAACGCAAAGGTGCGGACTTTTTCATTAAAGCGTCGAAGTCAAAGGCGCGGCGAGCCGTAGAATAGTTGCTTATTACTGCAAACAATCCATTTCACGGCCCACCCGCTACCTCTATTCAGCTCACTAAAGCAGCCGGCCGACGGCGGTGTAAAAAGCATCCTGCCGGTCTGCCAGCTTCTGGAGATTTACACCGGCCAGCGAATTATCGCGCCCATAATACTTCTTCAGCGAAGCGTCCGCTAAGTCCCGTAAATCGTGTAGCATGGCATAAAATTCCATGATGAACGAATAGTTGAGAATTCCGCTCACTGGCCCGCGTTGGAAAGCCCGGTCAATCCGGCTCTCTCGGCTCAGAAAGAAGAACGTCGATATATCGTAGCGGTAGCCAACCCCAATGGTATTGGCTTTCATCAACAGCGCCCGCTGCTTCGGCGTCAGCAGCTTGATTCTTCGTTTAGCCCGGCCTTCGACCTTGAGGTAAAGCTTTTCCAAGTCGTGACCCGTTCTTCGTGCTACTTTGTAGGCATCTTCCGGGGTTTCCCCTTTTAGTGACAGGCTAATTATCAGGGATTTCAGCGCGCACTCCGCACTCATCAAAAGGTCGACATACATTTTGGCAAAATAGGCCGTCGTATCATGGGGCCGGTTCTGGTTCAACAAGCCTACCCGCCACAAAAAATCATTGGCATCCGCCGCGAAAGAAGAGGCGATTTTCCACTTTAATTGGCTGTCGGCATTGAATGGGTTGTTGCCCAAAAGCTGTTGCAGGTTTACGATGTTACTCATACAGTGTTAGTTATCAAATTTTATTTCTTCCCAACATGGGCAGATATAAAATGATAGGGTTGGAATCCACATTAGTTTGCGGCCCAAACCAATTATTTTACTTCGCCGGTACGATGCGCACGGCGGCCAGCGTGGGCGGGGCCACGGTGCCGCGCCGCCGCAGTCCGGTTTCCACCACGTCGGTTACTTTCTGGTCCAGCTTCTTAATGTTGTCTCCTTCGGCAAACGTGGTGTAGCGGTGAATGCCGCTGAGCATGCCGTTGTGGGTGACCACGCGGTAGCTCCGGTCAGCCGCCAATGGCTGGCCGTTTACCCGCACGTCACGCACGCGCTGACCCACCGGCCGGTTCAGGTCGGCCGTCCAGGCCAGGCCGCTGGACTGAATGAGCCCGCCCACCCGCTTCAAATCGTCGCCGGGGTTCAGGTTGGTGGCGCTCTGTTCGAGCAGAGCGGTGAGTTGGCGGCCCGTCAGCGTCAGCGTGACCAGCTTGGAGGGGTGCGGCAGCAGCGTATAAAGGGCTTCGCGGGTGATGGGGCCGGCTTCGAGCGAGACGCCATAGCCTACGCCGGGCAGAAAGGCAACCTCCGCCCCCGTGGCTTCACGCAGCAGCGCGCCGGCCAGCTGGTCGAAGGGGCTGGCCGACTTATACTGCCGGCCGATGCGCCCTGTGGCGGTAGCTACCCGCGCTTCCAGCTGCGCTTTGTAGGGCGCGCGCAGGGAGTCGACCAGCCGGGCCACGGCGGGGTCGGCCGGGTAATCAGCGGTCCATAGCGTGGGGGCCTGGCCCTCCACCGCCACTACTTTGCCCGCCTGCACCTGCACGGTGAGCTGGCCGAGCACGGCGGCGTCGGACAGCGCCTGCACTATCCACGTCGCGCCCACACGGCGCGGGGGCGTAATACGGTCGTGGGAGTGGGCTCCGATGATGAGGTCGATGCCGGGCACTTCGCGGGCCAGCCGCTCGTCCACCCTGGTGCCCTGGTGCGACACCACGACCACCACGTCGGCGCGGGCGCGCAGGGCCGGCAGGTAGCGGCGGGCGGCGGCCAGGCCGCTGCCAAAGGTGAGGTCTTTGGTGTTGTCAGGGTTGCCGGTAAGGGCCGTGTTGTGGTAGGCCAGGGCCAGCAGGCCCACGCGCACGCCGCCCACGGTGCGCACCGTGGTGGGGTCGCCGAGGAAGGGCTGGCCGGTGGCCTTATCCAGCACGTTGGCCCCGCGCATGGGGAAATGGGCCAGCTGCTGCAGCGCGCGGGTGCGGGCGCTGCCGTACTCAAAATCGTGGTTGCCGAGGGCCATGAACTGGTAGCCCACGGCGTTCAGCAGGTGGATAAGTGCCTCCCCCTTGGTCAGGTTGCCGAGCAAATCATCCCCGAACGTGTCGCCGCCGTCCACCAGCAGCACGTTGGCCGCCCCGCGCTGCGCCCGCACCCGTTTGATGGCCGTGGCCAGGTGGGCAAACCCGCCCACGGTGCCCGCGTGCTCAAACGAGCTGGGCAGCCGGCCGGCATCGCCGGTCTGGGCGGTGGCGTTGCCGGGAGCCACGGCGAAGGGCCGGTGCCGGCCGTGGATGTCGTTGGTGTGCAGAATGGTGAAGCTGCCGGAAGCCAGGGGCGCGGCGGGCGCGGCCTTTTCCGTTTGCTGCGGGGCCGAGTTGCAGGCCGCCAGCAGCAGGCTCGCGCCGAGCGTGCAAGCAGCGAACCGACCCGTAAAGGCCTTTCTAGCCGGGTGAGAAGGGTTTTTCATGCGGGGGAAAGCGCAGGCTTTCGAGAAAATGAAGAAACTCCGTGAACTTATTGGGTGGGTACGATTGTACGTATGAAAAGTTGTTCATACATTTGCACTCGTTATGACACCCACCGCTTCCCCCGTTGCCGTTGACATGGGCCTCTCCGTCGAGAAGATGGAGAAGGTGGCCTTCATTCTCAAGACCACGGCCCACCCCACGCGCATTGCCATCGTGCAGCTGCTGGCGGCCACCGACAGTCTCTCGGTGACGGACATCAGCGAAAAGCTCAACGTCGAGCAAAGCCTGCTTTCGCACCACCTCTCGGGCATGAAGCTCAAGGGCATTCTCAGCAGCACCCGCGACGGCAAAAACATCTACTACGCCCTGAAAATGCGCGAAGTAATCGACGTGATTCAGTGCCTGGCCGCGTGCACCTTCCTGTAAGCGGCGCGGCTTTTTTTTGCCGCAATACATGAACAACCATTCATAATTTCATACGTTACACCCTCATGCTCCACTACATCGGCTACTTCGCCGCCATCTTCATTGGCCTCTCGCTCGGCATCATGGGCGGGGGCGGTTCCATCCTCACCGTGCCGGTGCTGGTTTATCTGATGGGCGTGAGCCCGGTGCTCAGCACGGCCTACTCGCTGTTCGTGGTCGGCAGCACGTCGGTAGTCGGCGCGTCGGGCTACTTCCGCAAGGGGTTGGTGTCGCTGAAAACCGCCATCGTTTTTCTGATTCCTTCGCTCATGGCCGTGTTTGCGGTGCGCAAGGTGCTCATGCCCGCCATCCCGCACGTGCTGTTCACGGTGGGCAGCATCGTCTTCACCAAAGACCTGCTGGTGCTCGTGGCCTTCGCAGTGCTGATGGTGGTGGCGGCCACCTCCATGATTCGCAGCAAACAGGCTGAAGAAGTACTCGATGAGGAGCTGCACCACAAGCATAAATTCAACTATCCGCTCATTCTCACCATCGGCCTGGTGGTGGGCACACTCACGGGCTTCGTGGGGGCGGGCGGGGGCTTCCTCATCATTCCGGCCCTGGTGCTGGGCGCGCGCCTGCCCATGAAGCTGGCCGTGGGCACCTCGCTGGCCATCATTGCCCTGAACTCGCTCATCGGCTTCACCGGCGATTTGAGTGCGGGCACGCCCATCGCCTGGTCGTTTTTACTGGGCTTCCTCGCCTTTGCCCTCGGCGGCATCGTGCTGGGCACCTACCTGGCCCGCTTCATTCCGGGCGCTAAGCTCAAGCCGGCCTTCGGCTGGTTCACGCTGGCCATGGGCACGTTTATTCTGACCAAAGAGCTGCTGTTTCACCACGTTTAATCAACCATTTAACGCTTTTCCGCTCCCGTTTCTTTCACCCGTTTTTTCGTTGCCAACCATGAAAATCGAACAGTTTGAAGACAAGGGCCTGGCCCACTTCTCCTACGCCATCCTCAGCGAGTGCGCCCGCGAAATCGTCCTCATCGACCCGGCCCGCAACCCGCAGCAATACTACGACTACGCGAAAGCGAATGACGCCAAAATCGTGGCCGTCATCGAAACCCACCCCCACGCCGACTTCGTCTCGTCGCACCTGGAAATCGCGCAGGCCACCGGGGCCGTCATCCGCGTGAGTAAGCTGCTCGGGGCCGACTACGCCCACGAGGGATTCGACGAGGGGCAGGAGTTCACCGTGGGCAAGCTCACCTTCCGCGCCCTGAACACACCCGGCCACTCGCCCGATTCGCTCAGCATCGTGCTCAGCCGCGAGGGTAAGGACGAGGCCGTGTTCACCGGCGACACCTTGTTCATCGGCGACGTGGGCCGGCCCGACCTGCGCGAAAATGCGGGTAACATGACCGCCAAGCGCGAGGAGCTGGCCAAGCAGATGTATCACTCGCTGCGCGAAAAGCTGATGCCGCTGGCCGCCGACGTGCTGGTGTACCCCGCCCACGGCGCGGGTTCGCTCTGCGGCAAAGCCCTGGGCGGTGCCAACAGCAGCAGCATCGGGGCCGAAAAAGCCGGTAACCCCATGCTGCGCCCCCTGAGCGAAGAAGACTTTGTAAAAGAGCTGCTGGCCGACCAGCCGTTCATCCCCAAGTACTTCGGCTACGATGTGGCGCTGAACAAAGCCGGTGCGCCCGACTATGCGCCGAGCGTGCAGCAGGTGAAGCGCTTGGCCCCCGGCGCGAAGCTGGAAGCCGGGGCGGTCATCATCGACACCCGGCCCGAAGCCGAGTTCAAAAAAGGCCACGTGGACGGCGCCATCAACATCCAGCAGGGCGGCAAGTTCGAAACCTGGCTGGGCTCCATCGTGGGGCCGGAGGAGTCCTACTACCTGATTGCTGCCGACGAGGCGACGCTGGAAGACCTGATTCAGAAAACGGCCAAAATCGGCTACGAGCCGCTGATTAAAGGCGCGCTGGTGGGTACCCCGGCCACCGAGGCCACCATGCCGGTGCTCGACGTACCGACCTTCCGCGAGCACCCGGAGAACTACACCATCGTGGACATCCGCAACCCCGTGGAGCACCGCGACGAGCCTATTTTCGATGGCTCGCTCAACATTCCGCTGCCCGAGCTGCGCGAGCGGGCCGGCGAGATTCCGACCGATAAGCCGGTGGTGGTGCACTGCGCGGGCGGCTACCGTTCGGCGGCCGGCAGCAGCATCGTGGCCGACGCCCTGCCCGGCACCGCAGTGCTCGACTTGAGCGAGGCCGTGAAGTCCTTCCAGTCGGCTTCGGCGGCCCACTAATCCCTTTGACGGGTAGGCTCCGGCAGCCGTGCCGGGGCCCCTATCCGCTCATTCTCACACTTTCAGTTTCCCTCCCCCTCCAATTCCTCCGCCATGTTCGGTTTCAATAAAACTTCCGCCCCTGCTTTTCAAAACCTGACGCCCGCGCAGTTTGCCGAGGGCCTGCGCCAGCCCGGCGCGGTGCTCGTGGACGTGCGCCGGCCCGACGAATTCGCCGCCGGCCACCTGCCCGGCGCGGTCAACATCGAAGTCACCGCGCCCGACTTCGGCCAGCGCGTGGCGGCCCTGGACAAAACCAAGCCCACCTACGTGTACTGCCGCAGCGGCGCGCGTTCGGCCAACGCGGCCGGCCAGCTCACCACCGCCGGTTTCGCGCAGGTCAGCAACCTACTCGGCGGCGTGATGGACTGGCCGGGACAACTGACGACTAAATAAGTAAGCCTCTTCATTTCGACTTCTGTTTTCATGCTTGAACTCCTGCAACAACCCTGGCCCTGGTACGTGGCCGGCCCTTTAATTGGCCTCACGGTGCCCGCGCTGCTGCTCGTGGGGAATAAGGCGCTGGGCATCAGCTCCTCGCTGCGCCACGTGTGCGCGGCCTGCGTACCGGCCGGCATTCCCTTTCTGACTTATAACTGGCGGGCCGAAATCTGGAACCTGGTGTTCGTGCTCGGCATCGCGCTGGGCGGTTTCATCGGCTACCGGCTCATGGGCCACCCCGACGTTATCGGCATCTCGGCCGCCACGGTGCGTGACCTGAAGGCCGAAATGCACCTGACGGACTTCACCGGCCTGCTGCCCAAAGAGCTGTTCGCCCTCGACAACTTGGCGAATTGGAAAGGCTGGGTCTTCCTGGTGCTGGGCGGCTTTCTGGTGGGCTTCGGCACGCGCTACGCCGGCGGCTGCACCTCGGGCCACGCCATCTCGGGCCTCTCGAACCTGCAGTGGGTGTCGCTGGTGGCCGTCATCGGCTTCTTTGCCGGTGGCCTGCTCATGACCTGGGTGATTTACCCCATGATGTTTTAATCCCTTGAATCACCGTTATATGGAAGCGCTTGCCCCCACCGCCGTCGATTTCTGGGATGCCCGCTATGAGGGCGAAACCTACGCTTACGGCACCGAGCCGAATGCCTACTTCCGCCAGCAGCTGGAGGCGCTGCCGCCCGGCCGCCTGCTGCTGCTGGCCGAGGGCGAGGGCCGCAACGCCGTGTACGCCGCCAAGCGCGGCTGGCAGGTTACGGCCGTGGATTTCAGCGACGAGGGCCGGGCCAAAGCCCTGCGCCTGGCCCTGGCCCAGGGCGTGCGCCTCGACTACCAGGTGGCCGACCTTACGGCGCTGGGCTGGCAGCAGCCCGGCCACTACGATGCCGTGGGCCTCATTTACGCCCACCTAGCGCCCGCAGACCGCCGGGCGGTGCACGCCGCCGCTACCGCCAGCCTGGCCCCCGGCGGCTACCTCATCCTGGAAGCCTTCAGCCCCCGGCAGCTGGGCCTGCCCTCGGGCGGCCCCAAGACCGCCGAAATGCTCTACGAGCCGGCTACGCTGGCCGAAGACTTCGACGGGCTGAACCTCCTCGAAAACCACGCGCTGGGCGTGGTGCTGCACGAAGGCAGCTTCCACGCCGGCCCGGCCAACGTGGTGCGCCTGCTGGGCGTGCGCGATTCCTCCTCTGAACTCACTTACTGCATATGAAATATTTCAAATACCTGGTGCTGGGCACGTTGTTCGGCATCATTCTCACCAAAAGCGAAGTCATCAGCTGGTTTCGGATTCAGGAAATGTTCCGCTTCCAGGCCTTCCACATGTACGGCGTCATCGGCTCGGCCATTCTGGTGGGCATGATTTCCATTCAGCTCATCAAGCGCAACCGCCTCAAGTCGATTGATGGCGAGCCCATCGTGCTGGCCGACAAGAAATTCAACCACGGCATCTGGATTGGGGGCTTCATTTTCGGCCTCGGCTGGGCGCTCACCGGGGCCTGCCCCGGCCCGCTGTTCGCGCAGCTGGGCAGCGGCATTGGCTCGGCCGCCGTGCTGATTCTGGCCGCCCTGGCCGGCACCTGGACCTACAGTGCCCTGCGCGAAAAGCTGCCTTACTAACTTCCTCCCCTTTTAACGCCTCCCCGCCATGAAACCCACTGATGAACGGGTGCAGCAGCTGCCCCACCTGGCGCGCCTGCTGATGGTGCTGACGGCGGCCGTGGTGCTGGTCATCGTGGTCGTGGTCACGCAGCTCTACGGGCCGCCGGCCGCACCCGCGCCCGGGGCGGAGGAGGACGAAGCCACGCAGGGCCCGCCCCCGGCGGGCAGCTACCACCGCCCGGTCCCCCCGGCACCGGACACGGCCACTATTCCGCGCACTGCCGCCGGCCGCCAGATTCGCTACGGCCGGGAGCTGATTGCCCACACCGCGCAATATCTCGGGCCGCAGGGCTCGGTGGCGCACCTCACCAACGGCATGAACTGCCAGAACTGCCACCTGCAGGCCGGCACCCAGGGCTTCGCCAACAACTACCTGGCTGTGGCTTCGACGTATCCCAAAATGCGCGCCCGCTCGGGCACGGTGGTGGGCATCGAGCAGCGCGTGGCCGACTGCATGGAGCGCAGCCTCAACGGCCGCGCCGTGCCCGACAGCAGCCGCGAGATGCGCGCCATCGTGGCCTACATCAAGTGGCTGGGCAAGGACATTCCCAAAGGCAAGAAAGTGTACGGCACGGGCTTTATGAAGCTGGCCTACCTCGACCGGGCCGCCGACCCGGTGATTGGCCAGGCCGTGTTTGCGGCCAAGTGCCAAAGCTGCCACGGCCCCGCCGGGCAGGGCCAGCCGCTGGCCGACAACAGCGGCTACCAGTACCCACCGCTGTGGGGGCCGGCCAGCTACAACGACGGCGCGGGCCTGTTCCGGGTCTCGAACTTCGCCAAATACGTGAAGGCGGCCATGCCCTTCGGGGCCACCTTCGACCACCCGCAGCTGACCAACAAGCAGGCCTGGGACGTGGCGGCCTTCGTCAACTCGCAGCCGCGCCCCCATCTGGCCACGCCCCGCGACTGGCCCGACATCCGCAAAAAGCCGGTGGACCATCCCTTTGGGCCCTACGCGGATGCTTTCTCCGAAAAGCAGCATAAATACGGGCCGTATCAGCCCATTGAGGACGCCCACCCGCAGCCGGCCAAGGCGCAATAATTCCCTGCTCATGTCTCGTTTCGCATGCCTTTTAGGGGCCGGCTTGCTGCTGGCCCCGGCCGCCGCGTGGGCGCAACACGCCGAGCCGGCCCTGGCGCGCCCCGTGACCGGCCGTACCCAGCTCGCCCCCTACCCCACCCCCGCGCTGGCCGACACCGTGCGGGCGCGCACCCTGCCCGAAGCCTTTAGCCGTGGCCGCTGGCACGGCCGCCTGCGCAACTACACCATGGCCACCTGGAACCAAGGCTACCGGCCCGACTATTTTGCCAACGGCCTGGGCGCGGGCCTGCGCTTCGAAACCGCCCCGTTTCACGGCGTGCAGGTGGGGGCGGGCGGCTTCGCCTGGGTGAGCGTGGGCTCCGCCAACCTGCTGACCGCCGACGCGGCCACCGGGGCCGTGAGCCGCTACGAGGTAGGCCTGTTCGACGTGACCAACCCCAGCCGGCGCCAGCTCGCCGGGCGGGCCGAGGAGCTGTTCGTGCGCTACCGGTTCCGGCAGTCGGCGGCCACCTTCGGCCGGCAGCTGCTCAACACCCCGCTGCTCAACGCCCACGACGGCCGCCTGAGCCCCGGCTACGAGCAGGGTCTGTGGCTGGAGTTCCGGGAGCTGCCGGCCACGACCATCACGGGCGGCTGGCTCACGCACATCGCGCCCCGGTCCACCACCGGGTGGTATTCGGTGGCCAACTCCCTCGGGCTCTACCCCATGGGCGTGAACGAAGCCGGCCAGCGCGCCAGCTACGCCGGCAACCTGCGCAGCCGGGGCCTGGGTGTGCTGGCCGTGAGCCGGCAGTGGAGCCCGCGCACCACCACGCAGGTCTGGAACTACTACGCCGACAACCTGTTCGACGCCACCTTCGCCGAGCTGACCACCGGCCGGGCCGTGGGCACGGGCCAGCTCAGCCTGGGCGCGCAGTACCACTACCAGCGCACGGTGGGCACCGGCGGCAACGCCGACCCGCGCCTGGTCTACAGCGCCCCCGGCCGCCAGGCCCACGCCCTGAGCGCCCGCCTGGGCTACCAGCGCGGCCCCTGGAGCCTGAGCGGCAACTACACCCGCATCACCCGCACCGGCCGCTTCCTGTTTCCGCGCGAATGGGGCCGCGAGCCGTTCTACACCTTCCTGCCCCGCGAGCGCACCGAGGGCCTGGGCGGCTTGGATGCCGCTGCACTGCTGGGCGGCTATACCTTCGCCCGGGTGCCGGGCCTGAAAGCGGAAGTTGGCTACGGCCACTACTACCTGCCCGACGTGCGCGACACCCGCCTCAACAAGTACGGGCTGCCCTCCTACCAGCAGCTCAACGCCTCGCTCACCTACCCGTTTGCCGGCTGGGGCCGGGGCCTGCGCGGGCAGCTGCTCTACGTGTACAAGGGCGCGCTGGGCAACACCTACGGCGAAGACCGCTACATCGTGAACAAAGTGGACTTCCACCAGCTCAACGTCATTCTGAATTACGACTTTTAAGGCTTCGGCCCATTTTCCTATCCAATCTCCTCCCCCTCAATTCCTCCATCCCATGCTGTCCATTCGCCCCCTACTCACCGCGCTGCTGCTCAGCGGCGCTGCCCTCACCGCCACCGCCCAAACGACCAAGCCCAGCGCCGACCAGCTGGCTTTTCAGAAGGGGACCTTTCAGGGGGCCACGGCCGACAAAGCCCAGTACAACGCCATCTACCAGCTCGACAGCGACGACCCGAAACTGATTAAAATGACGCTGCGCAACATCAGCAACGCGCTGGACGACCCGCGCCTCAAGGGCAAGCTGCAGGTTGAGCTGGTGGCTTTCGGCGGGGGTGTCACCGCCTTCCGCAAAGACCAGCCGTTTGAGGCCGAGCTGCTGGCCCTGAAAGAGAAGGGCGTGATTCTGGCCCAGTGCCTGAACACCATGCGCGAGCGCAAAATCACCAAGGAGGAGCTGTGGCCCTTCCTCTCTTTCGTGCCCAGCGGCAACGGCGAGCTGATTATCCGGCAGGCCCAGGGCTGGGCCATCGTCCACCCCTAACGGAATCTACTTCCCCCCCATCAATGAAGACTCCTCAACTCGGTTTGCGCGAAAACTGGCGGCAGTTCAGCCTGCTGGTGCTCATCAACGCCTTCGTGGGCGGCATGGTGGGGCTGGAGCGTAGTATCCTGCCCCGGCTGGCCGAGCAGGAGTTTCATCTGGTGGCCCGCTCGGCCATCCTTTCCTTCATCGTGGTGTTTGGCCTCACCAAAGCCGTGGCCAACTACTACGCGGGAGCCTGGGCCAATAAGGTTGGGCGCAAAAACCTGCTGGTTATCGGCTGGCTGTTCGGCCTACCGGTGCCGCTGCTGCTGCTCTGGGCACCCACCTGGGGCTGGGTGATTGCGGCCAACGTGCTGCTGGGACTGAACCAAGGCCTGGCTTGGTCGAGCACGGTGGTGATGAAAATTGATTTGGTGGGCCCCAAGCAGCGCGGGCTGGCCATGGGCCTGAACGAGTCGGCCGGTTACCTGGCCGTGGCGGCCACGGCCTTCGCCTCGGGCTGGCTGGCCACCGAATATGGCCTGCGACCCTACCCGTTTTACCTGGGCATTGTATTGGCGGTGGCTGGCCTGCTAGGCTCGCTGCTGGTGCGCGATACCCGCCACCACGTGGCCCTGGAAGCGGCGCAGGCCCCAGCAGCGCCCACCGGCCCGCCGCTCTCCTTCTGGGACGTAACGTGGCGGCACCCCAACCTGGGCTCAGTCACGCAGGCGGGGTTGGTGAATAACCTCAACGACGGCATGGTGTGGGGCCTGCTGCCGCTGCTGCTGGCCAGCAAGGGTTTCACCCTGACGCAGATTGGCACCGTGGCGGCCGTGTACCCGGCCGTCTGGGGCCTGGGCCAGCTCGTCACCGGCCCGCTGGCCGACTGCCTCTGTAAAAAGGACCTGCTGTTCTGGGGGATGCTGCTGCAGGGCGCGGTGTTACTGGCCATTCTCTTTACCGATACCTACCCCGTGTTTCTACTGCTGGCGGCCCTGCTCGGGGCGGGCACGGCCCTGGTGTACCCCACGTTTCTGGCCGCCGTGGCCGAGTACGCGCCCTTGGCGCAGCGGGCGCACAGCGTAGGCATCTTCCGCTTCTGGCGCGATGCGGGCTACGCCATCGGCGCGCTGCTCACCGGCCTGCTGGCCGATGCTTTCGGGCTGGGGACTGCGCTGGCCGCCATTGGCGGGCTTACGGTGCTTTCGGCACTGGTTATTAAGCGGCGGATGTACTGCCTACCTGATTTGACAACTAATCCTAATAAGGCAATGACCTGTCCATCAACAGGCACTAACAGGCAGCAGTACTTTGCCAGGCTCTGGCCACTGGCGTCTATTGTTAGGCTAACTTATTAATTACAAACACTTGTATTATAATACTTTTAGTGAATTTCAAACATGCTTTTACGGTCTTGAGGTGAATGCAAGGGGAAATTATGCATGTGCCAAGGAGCAACTCTGACCTTTTCCGAGTAAAGACAAAAATTAGCCTTTTCAAAAGTTTGCAACTCGATGCAAACGGCATTAACATCCAAATCATAGCACTCTGTATAAGTGACATGAGCAGGATTTGGAAAACTGTCTTTATACACTTTGTTATAAGGCGGTTCGAAATACCTTATCAAAGCAGCTTCAGTAAAATTAATTTTTTGTTGCTCATTAATTCCCTCCCAATTCAACTTGTTGTAGACGTTCTGAAATCTTACTTTGTCAGCACTTCTTTCTTCATCCGTGAACTCGGTCCTTCCGTCAAACATCATCAGGTTTATCTGAAGAAATGAGGCTAGCACCAGCCAGATTTCACAATCGGGGTTTTTAGAAATAGCTTCAGCGTATATATTTTGAAGGGTAGAATGGCTCTTCAACCTATCAGGAGCCGTCCTGGCACCCTCGACACCAAATGACTGCCCGACGTACAAAACGTCTAAGTCAAGAAAGTGCCGCTCCTCAAGATGCTGATAGAATTGTTGAAGGAAGACAGCAGCGCTCGCCTCAAATACTACTTCGCCATTAGCCAGCAGTTCAAATCTGCTATTTGGATAGGTGGCAGCTATTGCAACGTCAGTTGTTTCGAACACATTCTCTATCTGAATGTGCAATTCCTCGAACGTGTCTTCTTTCTGGATTTTGAAGTATAAATCAACGTAATCGTCAGTGACAAAAGTGCGCGATTTATCAATCACTACTCTAGGCCGCTTACATATGAAATAAATGTGGCAAGGAGATTTTTCATTGAAATAATCGTAGGACTGCATCAACTCTAAATCTCCTTGCTGCAATATGGCAACTTTATCAAGCATCATATTGATAGCAAATTCGCTTGGCAGTCTTTTACCTGGTATCATTATTTACAATCCAATTATTTACTATAATCCTTATTTTACAATTACTTGCGAAGGTAGCAGAAACCGGCACCTGCGCCCGTCCCGCCCCGATTCGGCCCCGTACAAGTTGGAGGCTGGCCGCTACTTTGCCGGCCATATCCCTCGGGTAAGGCCGCTGCCGGTGCGGCCAAAGCCTTTGCCCCCACCCTGCCAATGCCCATGAAAGCTGCCTCCGTTCCCGTCTATTGCATCGACTCCTACCCGGACGGGCATGGGCAGGGCGAGTTCTACGCGCAGCGGCTGGAAACGCTGATTGCCAGCTTTGCCGGCATCGACAAGGCCCACACCCACGACTTCTACATGCTGCTCTACATCCGGCAGGGCTCGGGCACGCACACCATCGACTTCGTGACTTATCCGGTGCAGCCGGGCTACCTTTTTTTCCTGGCCCCCGGCCAGATGCACAGCTGGGAGCTGAGCCCCGACAGCACGGGCTACCTGCTGTTTTTCGAGGCCGGCTTCTACCTGCACACCTACCCGAGCAGCCGCCTGCACGAGTACCCGTTTTTCCAGCCGCTGCGCTCGCACCTGGTCGACCTCTCGGCGCAGGAGCCGCCGTTTCCAGCCCTGCTCGACCAGCTCATGCGCGAGGCCGAAAGCGGATTCGACAACCGGCTGGAAGTGCTGCGGGGCTGCCTGTTCGTGCTGCTGGAGCTGGCCGCCCGCCACGCCAACCACGAAGAGGCCAGCGCGGGGGGCACGCTGCGCCAGGCCCAGCAGGTGCGCGAGTTTGAGGCCCTGCTCGAACAGCATTTCCGCACCGAGAAAACCGTGCAGTACTACGCCCAACGCCTGAGCCTGACGCCCAACCACCTCAACGCGCTGTGCCGCCAGCAGCGCGGCCACACGGCCAGCGACCTCATTCAGCGGCGGGTGCTGGTGGAGGCCCAGCGCCTGCTGGTGCACGCCGAGCAGCCGGTGAAGCAGCTGGCCGCCGAGCTGGGTTTTCAGGATGCGTCCTACTTCGGGCGGTTCTTTCGGAAGCGCACCGGTATGACGCCCGAACAATTTCGGGCAAATCGTTGATTTGTCCGTAAATCGCCCTGATTGGTGTCTTTTCAGGGGTTTTTAGCAGCGGTACATTTGTAAATGTACCAGCGCACCTGCCCGGCCGAGTGGCCGGAGCCGGGGGCGCGGCCTGGTAAAAGCTCATGATAGTTCTTGGAATCATAGTAGTGGGGTTGCTGCTGGTCGTGCTCGGCCTGCTGTTTCGGCTCCAGATTTTGACGGCCATTTTTTCCGGCGACTCCACCCGCGACATCGGGCCGGCCAACCGTGCCAACGCCGTGCTCATGCTCGTGTTTCTGGTGGTGGGCGGCGGGGCGTTTGCCTGGTCGTTCCGGCGCAGCTACGCCCGCATGGACGTGCCGGTGGCCTCGGTGCACGGCCTGGCGGTGGACCGCATGTTCTGGATTACGATGAGCATCATTGGCGTGGCCTTCGTGCTCACGCAGGTCATGCTGTTCTGGTACGCTTACAAGTACCAGCACCGGGAAAGCCGCCGGGCCTACTTCTTCTCGCACAACAACAAGCTCGAAATCGTCTGGACCCTGATTCCGGCCATTGTGATGGCCGCGCTGGTGTTTGCCGGCTGGAAGGAATGGGGCCGCATCACCGGCCCCGCGCCCAAAGACGCGGTGGTGCTGGAGGTGATGGGCAAGCAGTTCAACTGGCTGGTGCGCTACCCCGGCCGCGACCTCAAGCTGGGCGTGGTGAACTACCGGCTGATTGACGCCGTGAACGAGTGGGGCTTCGACCTGAGCGACAAGGCCGCCCTCGACGACTTCACGGCCGGTGAAATCCACGTGCCCAAGGGCGTGCCGGTGCTGCTTAAAATCCGCTCGCGCGACGTGCTGCACGCCGTGTACCTGCCGCAGTTCCGCCTGCAGATGTACGCCGTGCCGGGCATGCCCACGCGGTTCTGGTTCACGCCCAACACTACCACCGAGGAAATGCGGGCGAAGCTCGGTAACCCCAAGTTCAACTACGAACTGGCCTGCAACCAGGTGTGCGGCAGCGGCCACTTCGCCATGAAAATGACCGTGGTGGTGGACGAGCCGGACGACTACGTGGCCTGGTTCGCGCAGCAACAGTCCTTTTCCTCCCTCAACCCCGAGGTGCGCGCCGGCCTGCCGCGCCCGCAGCCCCTGGCCGCCACGCCCGCCGCCCGCTAACCCTTCGCTCTCCCTGATTCATGGAAAACACTCCCAACCTCTCGCCCGACCTGCCCACGCGCGACAGCGCGGCCGCGCCGGTGCTGGCCGCTGCCGGCGAGCACGCTCACCCCGACCAGCACTGGCTCTGGCGCTACGTGTTGAGCCAGGACCATAAAGTTATTGCCAAGCAGTTTCTGATTACGGGCATGTTCTGGGCGCTGGTGGGCGGCTCGCTGTCGAGCCTGTTCCGCCTGCAGCTGGGCTGGCCCGAAGGCTCGATGGAGTGGCTCAAGCCGCTGCTGGGCCACTGGATTGAGGCCGGCAAGCTCAACCCCGAGTTTTACCTGGCCCTGGTGACGATGCACGGCACCATCATGGTGTTTTTCGTGCTCACGGCGGGCCTGTCGGGCACGTTCTCCAACTTCCTGATTCCGCTGCAAATCGGCGCGCGCGACATGGCCTCGGGCTTCATGAACATGCTCTCGTACTGGTTTTTCTTCCTGTCGAGCGTCATCATGTTCAGCTCGCTGTTCATCGAAACCGGCCCGGCGGCTTCGGGCTGGACCATCTACCCGCCGCTCTCGGCCCTGCCGCAGGCCATTTCCGGCTCCGGGCTGGGCATGACGCTCTGGCTCGTGAGCATGGCCCTGTTCATCGTGTCGCAGCTGCTGGGCAGCGTCAACTACATTTCCACGGTGCTCAACCTGCGCACCCGGGGCATGAGCATGACCAAGCTGCCGCTCACCATCTGGTCGTTTTTCCTGACCGCCGTACTCGGCACGCTCTCGTTTCCGGTGCTCTTTGCCGCCGTGCTGCTGCTGGTGTTCGACCGCTCGTTCGGCACCTCGTTCTTTCTCTCCGACATCTACATTGCCGGGCAGGCTTTGAGCAACCAGGGCGGCTCGCCGGTGCTGTTTCAGCACTTGTTCTGGTTCCTGGGCCACCCGGAGGTGTACATCGTGATTATGCCGGCCATGGGCATCGTGTCGGAAGTGCTGGCCACCCACGCCCGCAAGCCCATTTTCGGCTACCGGGCCATGATTGGCTCGCTGCTGGGCATCTCGCTGCTGTCGTTCGTGGTGTGGGGCCACCACATGTTCGTGACGGGCATGAATCCGTTCCTGGGCTCGGTGTTCGTGTTTCTGACGCTGATGATTGCCGTGCCCTCGGCGGTGAAAACATTCAACTGGCTGGCCACGCTCTGGCGCGGCAACATCCGCTTTACCACGGCCATGCTCTTCAGCATCGGCTTCGTGAGCCTGTTCGTGGCCGGCGGCCTCACGGGCATCGTGCTGGGCAACGCCACGCTCGACATCCAGATGCACAACACCTACTTCGTGATTGCGCACTTTCACCTGGTGATGGGCTCGGCGGCCATGTTCGGCATGTTTGCCGGCATCTACCACTGGTTTCCGAAGATGTTCGGGCGCATGCTCAATGAGCGGCTGGGCTACGTGCACTTCTGGTTCACCTTCGCCGGGGCCTACCTCACCTTCATTCCGATGCACTACATCGGCATCGCCGGCTTCCCGCGCCGCTACTACTCCTGGACGGGCTTCGACATGTTCTCGCAGTTCAGCGACCTGAACCAGTTCATCTCGGTGGCGGCCATTTTCGCCTTCCTGGCGCAGTTCATCTTCCTCTTCAACTTCTTCCACAGCATTTGGCGGGGCCGCCGGGCCACCGAAAATCCGTGGCGCTCGAACACGCTGGAATGGACCACGCCCGTGGAACTGGGCCACGGCAACTGGCCCGGCGCGGTGCCCGCTGTGTACCGCTGGCCCTACGACTACAGCAAGCCCGGCTCCGACGCGGACTTCATCCCGCAGCACGTGCCCTTCTCGCAAACCCCGGCCTCGAACATGCCCTACGAGCAGCCGGCGGCCGAGTAAGCGCCGGGTGTTTGCCCGGCGGCTGTTTCCTCCACTTTTCCTTGTTCATCGTCATGCCTACCTCCTCATCGTCGTCCCTGCTGGCCTTTGCCGCGCAGCGCTGCCCGCGCTGCCACCAGGGTCCCGCCTTTAAAACCTCGGCTTTCAACCTGGCCCACTTTCAGGAAATGAACGAAAGCTGCCCCGTGTGCCACCAGCACTTCGAGCCGGAGCCCGGCTTCTACTGGGGGGCCATGTACATCAGTTACGCCTTTTCCGTCGCCATCGTGGTGGCGGTGGGCATTGCCACCTACGTGCTGGGCCACGACCCCGACACCTGGGTGTACGTGGCGGCCGTGGCCGTGAGCACGGTGCTGCTGCTGCCGTTCTCGTTCCGTTACTCGCGCACGGTGATGCTGCACTTGTTCGCCGGCATCGACTACGACCCGCGGGCCGGCGCAAAGCCAGCGGGGCCGGTGGCCCGGCGGGTGCCCTTTCCAGGACCGTTAGCACCTCACGATAGCAACCGCCCCGTTTTGTTATGAAAAATTCCCTTCGTTTGCTGGGGGTGCCCGCGCTGGCGCTCCTGCTGCTGCTGAGCCAGGTGCTAGCCCTGCGGCCGCTGTGGGCCGCGTATGAATCCCTGCCGGCGGGCGCGGCCGCCCCGGCGCACCCGTCGCCGGTGCTGCTGCTTTCGCTGGTGGTAGCGCTGCACTTAGTACTGGGCGCGGTGGCCGTGTTCGTGTTCCGGCGCAGCCGCCAGCCCCGCCACTGGCACCCGCGCGTGGGCCTGCTCAGCGTCGTGCAGGTGCGGCCCTCCGGCGAGCTGAGCCGGGCGGTCAGCCCCCACATCCGGCCCTACGCGCGCCGGGAACCCAACTCCCGCGTGGGCTAACGCGTCGGGTTTTTAAGCGGCCGACGGCCGCCCTTCCCCCTTCTTACCAAAGTCGATTTTATGAAAACGATGCTTGCTTTCCGCTACCGGCCCCGGCTGGTGGTGCTCCTCGTCATGCTCCTGCTGGCCGCACCGCTGGCCAGCCCCGCCCAATGCGTGCTGTGCAGCACGCAGGTTGAAGCCGCCCGCCAGGAAAACGACGGCTACGACCCCGGCGGCCTCAACAAGGGCATTCTCTACCTCATGGCCATCCCCTACCTGCTGATGAGCGTGGTCGGCTACGGCTGGTACCAGCGGCGCAAGCGCGGCCGGCAGCAGGCCACCCTGGTGCTACTGTCAAGCGCGGAGCAAACAAAGGCCCTGGCGCTGCTCCCTCACTAAGGCTGCGGGCTGGCCAGCCCGCGTTTCCCCGCATTTTCAATTCCCCCATTTTCCCAATTCAATTCAATGGAAACCTCCCCCCTCCCCCAAATCTCCATGCCGAGCATCGGTGCGCAGGCCCCGGACTTCGAAGCCCTGAGCACCACCGGCCTCATCAAGTTTTCAGACTTTGCACCCGGCAAGTGGGTCGTGTTCTTCTCGCACCCGGCCGACTTCACCCCCGTCTGTACCACCGAGCTGAGCGGGTTTGCCCAGCGGCAGGCCGAGTTCACGGCCCTCAACACCGAGCTGCTGGGCCTGAGCATCGACAGCATTCACTCCCACATCGCGTGGGTGAACAATGTGCGCGAGAAAAGCGGCGTGTACTTCCACTTTCCCATCATCGCCGACCTCGACATGAAGGTGGCGCGCCTCTACGGCATGCTGCAGCCCGAAGCCAGCGAAACCGCCGCCGTGCGGGCCGTCTTTTTCATCGACCCGGCGCATAAAATCCGCCTCATCATGTACTACCCCATGAGCGTGGGCCGCAACCTGGACGAGATGCTGCGGGTGCTCAAGGCCATGCAGTTCAGCGACGAGCACCAGGTGTCGCTGCCCCTGAACTGGCAGCCCGGCGACAAGGTGATTCTGCCCGCCCCCAAGACCCTGGACCAGCTCGATGCCCGCCTGGCCGATGACTCGGTGGAGAAAATGGACTTCTATCTGGCCCTCAAAAGCGTGTAGCCGGCCGGGAACCCGGCGGGCCAGCGGGCGGGCCGGGTTCCCATAGGCGGGGGGTGTTTGCGAAAAATCATCGGCCCAGCCCCGGACTTTACATGAAAAAATGTTTAAGTGTTAATATGTTCATGCGTATCTTGCTTTCCCAACCTCACTAATCCCACCCGACCATGACGGCAACTCCCATTTCCCGACACCATCAGCTGCTCGTGGTGGGCGGCGGCAACGCGGGCCTCTCGGTGGCCGCCCAGCTGCTGCTGGCCGACCGGGGCCTCGACGTGGCCATCCTCGAACCCTCCGCCAAGCATTACTACCAACCGGCCTGGACGCTGGTGGGCGGCGGGGCCTACGACATCAAAGACACGGTGCGGCCCGAAGGCGACTACATCCCGAAGGGCGCGCAGTGGATTCAGGACGCGGCGGCCACCTTCGAGCCCGAAGCCAACACGGTGGTGACGGCCGGCGGCCAGCGCCTGACCTACGACTACCTGGTGGTGTGCCCCGGCATTCAGCTGGACTGGCACAAAATCAAGGGCCTGCCCGAGGCGCTGGGCAAAAACGGGGTGTGTTCGAACTACGGCTTCGAGCTGGCCCCCTACACCTGGGAGTGCGTGCAGAACTTCCGGGGCGGCACGGCCCTGTTTTCGGCCCCCAACACGCCCATCAAGTGCGGCGGGGCCCCGCAGAAAATTATGTACCTGGCCTGCGACAGCTGGCGCAAGCGCGGCGTGCTCGACAAAGCCAACGTGCGCTACACCTCGGGCGGCAGCGTCATTTTCGGGGTAAAATCCTTCGCCGAAGCCCTGCTGAAAGTGGTGCAGCGCTACCGCATCAAAACCGATTTCTTTCACAACCTGAAGGAGGTCCGGGGCGAAAGCCGGGAGGCCGTGTACGACGTGCTGAAGGACGGCCAGGTGGTGGACGAGGTGACCCTGAAATTTGATATGCTGCACGTGGTGCCGCCCATGAGCGCCCCGGACTTCATCAAGCACAGCCCGCTGGCCGCGCCCGGCAACCCGCTGGGCTGGGTTGACGTGGACAAACATTCGTTGCAACACGTGCGCTACCCCAATATTTTCAGCCTGGGCGATGCCGGCTCGATGCCTAACGCCAAGACCGGCGCGGCCATTCGCAAGCAGGCCCCGGTGGTGGTGAAGAATATCCTCTCGCTGCTGAAAAGCAAGGCACTGGCCCCGGACAACGCCTACCATGGCTACGGCTCCTGCCCGCTCATCACGGGCTACGGCAAGCTCATTCTGGCCGAGTTCGACTACGACAACAACCCCACGCCTACCTTCCCCTTCGACCAGACCCAGGAGCGGTTCTCGATGTGGCTGCTCAAGCGCTACGGCCTGCCGTGGCTGTACTGGAACAAGATTCTGCCGGGCAAGGCGTAAGCCTTGACGGGGTGCCAATGACTGAACGCGCCCCCGCCGGGGCCGTATGGCTTTAGCTAAGCCATACGGCCCCATCCAACTCAGGCTTGCCGCACCAACCCTATGACAGGTTACCACTACCGCTTTTCCATCCGGGGCTACTCGCACCCGCAGCTCTACGAATTGTCCGCCCGCAATCCCAGTCCGGACCTGGCGTTTATGAACGATGAGCACGACGGCGGAGCGCCCCACTTCTACTTCACTTCCGCGCACCTGGACGAGCTCAGCCAGCCGGCCCAGGTGTGGGGCCGGGCCACTCAGTTGCTGGATATGTTCCACGGCATTTACGGACTGGCTTCACTGTCCCCCAACTCGCCGTTTAATTCGGCGCGGCCAGTGCTCCACGAGTTGTATGATTTGTGGGAAGGCAAGTGGCTGGAGCATGTAACTCCGGAAGTGCCCAGCAGCTTACCCTACACGGCAACTGTACTGGCTGAGCCGGTGCATCCGGTGTATGCCAGCGGCACGATGGGGCGGGCGCTGCTGCTGGCCCGCACGGAGCCCGACGTAATGACTTTGCTGACGCAGCTGGGCCAGGAGCTGGATTTGCGTACGCTCTACGCCATTGTGGACACGCTGCGCTACTACGACGGGGATGACTTCGAAGCGCGCCAGCAAAAGGCCGGCATCTCCAAATAATAGATACAAGCTCTTCACGCGCACGGCCGACAACTTTGGGGCTTCGGGCCTGCAGGCGCGCCACGGTCCCAGCAACGCGCAACCGCCGGAAAAGCCCATGCCCCTGCCCGAAGCGCAGTACCTGGTCAAGCTCCTGAGCCGGCAATATCTGACCGACCGCCACGGAATTCAGTTCGCTGACCCCATCGTGTACCAGGACGCCGGCGGTATACTGGAAGATTTTTAACCCGTTGTCCCTCCGCCCGAGTAAGCCATTTTATGGAGCTAACCCTGTTTCAACTCAACGATGTGCACGGCTACCTGAACCTGCACCAGGAAGTATTCTACGGCCCTACCGGCCCCGAATACCGCCGCTGCGGGGGCTACGCCCGCATTGCCTCGCTGCTGGGGGCGTTGCGCCAGACCTATCCCGAAAGCCTGCTTTTTGACGGCGGCGATACCTTCCACGGCACCCGGCCGGTGGTGGCCACGCAGGGCGACATCCTGCCCGATATCCTCAACGAGCTGGGCATCGCGGCCATGACCGCGCACTGGGACTTTGCCTACGGCCCGGCGCATTTGAAAGAGCTGGCCGGCCGGCTGAACTACCCGCTGCTGGCCGCTAACGTCTTTCACCTCGATACGGGTGAACTGGCCTACGCGCCTACCAAACTCTTTGAAGTGGCCGGGCTGCGCGTGGGCGTGGTGGGCCTGGCCTGCCCCATCGTGGACAAGACCATGCCGGCGCACTTCAGCACCGGCCTGCGCTTCACCGACGGCGTGGCCGAGCTGCCGGGCCACGTGCAGCGCCTGCGCACCGAGGAGCGGGCCGATGTGGTGATTCTGCTCTCGCACTGCGGCTTTCCGCAGGACGTGGCCCTGCTCGAAGGCTGCCCTGGCATCGACGTCTGTTTGAGCAGCCACACCCACAACCGGCTGTATCAGCCCTTCGTGGCGGGCGGGGCGCTGGTCATTCAGTCGGGCGCGCACGGCTCGTTTCTGGGTCGGCTCACGCTCACCATTGAGGAAGGGCGCGTGACCGGCCACTCCCACGAACTGCACGAAATCAGCGAAGGTATTGTGCCCGACTCGGCCCTGCAGGCCCGCATCGACGCGGCGCTGGTACCCTTTGCCAACCTGCGTGAGGTAGTGGGCGTGACGGCCACCGGGCTGCACCGGGGCACGTCGGTGGAGTGCCCGGCCGATGATTTCCTGCTGGCCAGCCTGCGGGCGCTGGTGCCAGCCGACCTGTATTTCTCCAACGGCTGGCGCTACGGCGCGCCAATTCCCCCTGGCCCGGTATCGCTCAACGACCTCTACGACCTGGTGCCGATGGACCCCGAGATTGAAACTGTGGAACTGACCGGAGCCGAACTGCGCGAGATGCTGGAAAAGAACCTCGAAGGCACCTACAGCCACGATGCGCTGCACCAGATGGGCGGCTACGTGAAGCGCGCGCTGGGGCTGAAAGCCTATTTCAAGGCCGAAAACCCCAAAGGCAGCCGCCTGCAAACAGTGTTCGTGCAGGACCAGCCCCTGGACCCGGACCGGACCTACACGGCCGCCTTCATCACCTCGCAGGGCGTGCCGCACCAGTTTGGCCGCAACCGCCGTAAAACCGGCCAGCACGCCGTGGCCGCCATGCGCGCGTTTCTCAAGCAGCACCGCCCCCTGGTGGTGCACCCGCACGACACGTTTGTGGTGGTGTAATACCGGGGCTAACCGACGCTTTCCCCGTACCGTTTTCTTATGCTCCCTTCGCTAACGCCAACGCCCAACTACGACCAGCAGCAGCTGGCTGCCGCGCGCACCCGTATGGCCAACGAGCGCACCTTTCTGACCTATCTGCGCACCAGCCTCGCCTTGGTCGGCTTTGGACTGGCGTTGATTCAGCTGCATCCATTGCGCGCCTCCGGCCTCGGATACGGCGCGCTGGCGGTTGCGGGCCTTATGCTACTGGTAGGCTGGCTGCGATTTCGGATGCGGCAGCGCGAGATTGAAGGATGCCAAGTGCCCTCTCCTATTCTTCACTGAGGAGCTGAAATGGGCGGTCGCGGGGCAACAAGCAGCAATTAAACCAACCGAAAGGCTAACCAAGGCCGCCCTGGGCAGTATTTGAGTCGGCCGTTGCGGGCCCGGGCCCGATTACCGCCCGCAGTTGGGGGCCGTCAAAAGGAAGGCCCATCAGGGGGGCCAGCAGGCACCAGTCGAAGGCACCCATGGATAGCGGCAATAGTCCGGCAATGGCCAGTGGCCAGCCTTTGCGGCCCTGGGCCAGACCGGCCGCAATCAACGACGTGCCGGCGGCTACACGGGTAACCCGGCCAGCGGGAGAGGCGATAAAACGCAGGAAGTTATCCATCGAGAAAAGGCTTAGAAGTTGGTAAGGGGCGTGTTATCTGGCTATACGTCAACCAGGCCAGGGCAGGCAAAGCGTAGGCCTGATTCGCGGCAGGTGCAAACAGGCAGGTAGAAGTCGGCTGCGTTGAACAGTTGGTTTTGGTCAACCTGGGCGCAGGCCTCGCTGCCGGATTTCGGGCGGCGCGGGAGTCAGCGCGGGACGTTCCAGCGTGTGCACGGCCTGCCGCAGCTGCTGTACGGCGGGGTTGTCTTTCAGCGTGTCCAGGCCAGCTATCACGGCCAGAACCTTGGTCACGTTTTCCTGGTTGAGGCCCGCCAGCTCCGGCTTCTTCGCCACCTGCCGGCTCACTTCCTGCAAACGGGCGGCCTCCAGGTTTGCGGCGTGGCCGCGGAGCTCCTTCACCACCACGCCCGCCGCCTCGATGAAGGATTGCCGGGCCTGGTCGTGGACCTGCGAGTCGCTGGGCACCAGTTGTGGGCCGGCTTGGCGCTGCTGCTCCTGAGCGGCGGCTAGCTGCCGGCGCTCGGCAGCATCCGGCGCGGGCTCAATCACGGTGGCCCGGGGGTTAGCCGCCAGCGCGTCCAGCGCGGCGCTGATAGCGGGCAGCTGCGCCGAATCGGGCCGGTAGCGCAACGTAAGCTCGGTGGCAATTCCCCGGGCCACGGGAGTTTCCAGCTTGATTGCATGGTCAATGGTCAGCCCCACGCGCTCCAGATTATCGCGCAGCTGCGGCAGCTGGGCCACGGCATCGCGGCTCTCGCGGAATTCTACCACCAGCAGCCGCTCCCCCTTGGCGCGGGCCTGCGCCTGTGCCTCGTGCTGCTGGGCTATTGTGCCCTGGCCGACGATGGGCGCGTTATCCCAATGCTCCTGCCCGAAACCGTACTGGTCCTCGTCGATACCGCCCAACTCACGCCGTACCACCCGCTGCAGCTGGTCCTGCTTGAGGTCCTGATTCCAGTCCTTGCCCTGGCTTTTCACAATTTCCACGCGGTGCTCAAAAGCCAGCGCCTGGCTGGCCGCCTGGTTGAAAGTCCCCAGCGCCTCGCGGCTCATCGGCACGTGAAACTGGTAGGTGTGAGCTCCCAGCTTGTTGGAGTGAATCAGCTCGTCGCGCAGGGTCTGGCTGCTGGCCGGAGTGTCCGGCTCACCGTTTTCCTGGGCGTACTGCCGGGTAACCTGGTCATTGTAGGCTTTGAGGTGCTGGCTGAGCGCCTGTACGCCGGCCGGGTGGGCGGCCGTGATTTCGACGGTCAGTCGGTGCTCGTGCTCCCGCACCACTTTCATTGGGTTCTGCTCGCTGGCCAGGCCCGCCAGCAGCCGGATATCAAAGTGGTGCCCTTGCGTGTCGTTGTCGAAAGCGGCTCGAATAGCTGGAATATGTTCCTCGCTGAGTAGCCGCTTCAGCTCGAAAATCTTGTTCTGGGTAAGCGTACCGGCTGTCGAAGCATACAAGGCATTGTCGCCGGGGTGCAGCTGCGCGTAGGAAAGCGTATCGAGGGCCGATTCGCTGACCACCAGCACCGCCGCCGGCCGGCCCTCGGGAAGCTTGCTCAGCCACAGCGAGCGGGTGAACTGGCTTTCGGGGGCCTGGCCCTTGAAGCCCTCGCCCTTCAGCTCCAGCCCCACCACCCGCCCCTCGTGGTAGGCCGGGAAAGCAGTGTTGACGTAGGTTTTGGTCGGCATTCCCTCCTTCTGCACCGTGTAGAGCTGGTTGAGGATGCGGCCCGCGAACTGCGGATTGGCAATCGTGCTTTTCGTAATACCGCGCCCTTCCAGGTAGGCCGTGTTTTCGAGCGGCCGGCAGTGATGGGTGTAGATGCTGTGGAACTTCTCACCCGGCGCGGTTTCCACGATGGGCGGTAGGTCGAGCCGGGGCCGCTGCGCCTCGGGTAGGTTGAGGTAGGCGCGGAAGTGGTCATTGACCGACTGCCAGAGGTTGCGGCCCGGCAGCGGGGCAAGGCCGGCGATGCGGTCGGAGCTGACCCGGTTCTTCATCCAGTCGATGACGCTGCCCTTGTCGCGGTCGTCCTGGGCGTTGAAATACATCCAGTCGCCGCCCCGGCCTTTGAACACCACCAGCGTGTCATCGCCCTCGAAAACGTGCCATTTGCCTTTGCCCAGGTGCTCGCCTTTTCGGAGGTTGTAGCCGAAGTGGCTCAGCAGCTCGGGCAGCTCAACCTGCTCCTTAATCTTCTGGAAGGTGAGTTCGTGTTCCATGGCAAAACGAATTAGTTTGAAGGATGGAAAGCAGAAAAAAGAAGCCCGGAAGTGGGCTTCCGGGCTTATAGGGTAAGAAATAGAGGTTTGGAGGGAGGCCCGGCTAGTGGCGGGGTCCCCGGGTTTTCACCTGGGGCGCTTCGGCTTTCACGGGGGCCGGGGCCATGGTCGGGGTGGTGGCTTTCACCGTCTGCTCGGCCCGTGGGGCCTGGCGCTTGCCCAGTTCGTGGGCGGCCGGTTTCACCTCGATGCAGGCCTTGGCGGCATTTACCTGCACGGTGCCGTCGAACTTCTGGCCGCCGTTGCCGCTGGCCATGTTGGCCAGCGCGACCACCTTGCCTTCGCGCAGGTCGTGGCTCTGCTCGGGCGTGAGCTTGACGCCGGCCACGGTATCGTGCAGGGTCACTTTGCTTTCGGGCAGCACCACGACCTTATTCATCGCCTTATCCACGGCCACGTAGCCGTTGAACTCCCGCCCCTGCTCGTCCTTGAGGCCCCGCACCAGGCCGGCGTTACCCTCGGTTTCGAGCCGCTGGCGCTGCTCTGGCGTGAAGGGCTGTCCCCCAATTTCGTTGGGAATGACCAGTTTTTCCTGGGGCAATTCCATTTTAAGTGTGGCCGTGCCGTCGGCCTCGCGGTGGAGCACCATCTTGCCTTCGAACTTCACCGGCTCCTGCCCTTCCTTGCCCGCTACCTGCATGGGCAACAAGTCGGTTTTCTCGCCGCTGAGCAGCTTTTGCAGCTGTCCGCTGCCCGTTAGCTCAGCCAGGTTCAGCCCGAGGGAGGCCAGCACTTTCTGCGGCACTTCGTCGGCTTTGAACAATGCTGCCGACGGGGCAGGCCCCGCGACGGTCTGGCGGGCGGCCTCCACGCCGGGTTCAGCAGCCACGGCCGGTGCCTTGGCATCCGGGGCCGGCGGGCCTGGCAAAAGCTCCGGCTGGGCCGCCCCTGCGTGCCGGGTCAGGCGGGCTTGCAAATCCTGACGGGTTTTCTCATAGTCGACTTCCAGATTTTGGCGGGTCTTCGGGCCACCGTTCAGGTGGGCGTAGAAGTTCTTGAGAAACGCCGACGCGGGGTTGCCGCTGGTGTCGATGTCAAATATGCTCTTGCCATCGCGGATGACCTGCTCGGTAGTTTTGCCCTGCTGCTGGGCCAGCTGCTGCACCCGCTGCCCGGCGGCGGCCTGCTGCACCTGCTCCGGGGCCGTGAGGGCGTGCTTGGGTACGGCTGAGAGCTGGGCACTGAGCGCGTCCCACTGCTTCACCCCAAAAGCTTCACGCACCTGCTTGCTGCGCTGCGGCTCGTAGTCGTCATCGTAGCCCACTTCCTGCCGCCGGGCGGCGGCCTGCTCGGGCCTCTCAACCACGGCCATGCCGTTCCCCACTTGCCGGAAGCCCTGCAGTGCGGCTTCGAGCTGGCCCAGCTTGTGCGACTCGGGGTCATAACTCACCGCGAAGCCGCCGCTGAGCTTGCCGGCCGGGTCGCGCGCCAGCTGCAAAGCGCCCACTGCCACGCCGGCTTCCTTGAGCTGGTCGAGGTAAGCCCGCATTTCCAGCAACGGGGCCACTTCGTCGCCCTTCTGCTGCCAGGTGATGCGCAATTCCCCGACCGGCTCCGTGCTGGCCGCGGTATCCGGGGCTGGCGCCACGGGCGGCTGCTCGCGACTTTGCCCCTCCCCTACCGGTTGTTGCCGTTCCGGCGCGTCGGTGCTTTCGTCTAATTCCGCTCGGGCTTCATCTCGCAACCCATCAGCGTAAGTGGCCCGGCTCTCGTCGGGTCCTTGCTGCGCGCGGTTGGCCACTACTTCCAGCTCCGCTTCCGCCTCGGTGCGAACAGTGCCGACAGTGGTAGCTACCTCGCTGGCCAGCTCCTCGGCCCGCGTCGTTAGTTCAGCCTGCTGGGTAGCCTGTGGGGTTACTTGGCCAAATACCTGCAACCGCTGCTCTGGTTCGGTGGCGGTGTAGCCCACACGCCCCTGCTCGGTGATTTTCCAGTTATCGCCCACCTTTTCCAGCAGCGTAGGCTTTTCTACCGCGAGAAACTTGTCCTCCCGGCCGGGCAGCCTATTGGTGGTAAAGGCCCGCATCAGGGCGTGGTCAAAGGCATTCAGCAGGCGGCCATCCGCACCGGGGGCCGGCAGCAGGGCCGCCTGATTGGGATTGGCGGGATTAATCTGAATCTCATAGAGGGAGTGCCCGGCGGGCTGCCGCTGCAAGCCCTGGCCGCTGAGGTTGCCGTTGGAAGTCGGCACCGCACTCATGTACCAGCGCTCCGGCGTGGGGGTATTCACTTCATCTTGCTCAGCCATAGGAGGAATGGGTAGGTGAATAAAAGCTGCCCTTCCGGCCGGCGCAGGCGCGGCCAGCCCGGAATTCGACGCTGCAAACCTACCGGCCTCCATCAGGCCCTGAGCAGAATATTGACGAGTGGGCGGAATTAGGCCGTGAGGTGCCACCTTGACACACGAACGGCGCGGAGCCGGAGCGCTAACCCCGGCTTCGCGCCGTTTGGCTTACCCACCTGTCCTAGCCTTACTTTTCTACTTTCTCCTTGATGAGATGC
Organism: Hymenobacter properus; assembly: GCF_015694735.1. Taxonomy (GTDB): domain Bacteria; phylum Bacteroidota; class Bacteroidia; order Cytophagales; family Hymenobacteraceae; genus Hymenobacter; species Hymenobacter properus. The sequence goes on from NZ_JADQDP010000008.1 coordinate 124,879, forward strand.
CGCAGCGTGGGGTCCTGCCCGATGCGCAGCAGCTCCCGAGCGCACAGCTCCTTTACCTCGGTTTTCACGCGGTTGAAGTTGGCCTTAATCATCTCCTCGGCCTCGTCCTTGCCGGTGGCCGGATTAATAAAGCTGGTGATGTCGGGGATGGGTTGGTAAGCCTGGGCCTCGGCAGCTACTGCCTTCACGTCCACCTTAATGCGGGCGTGAAACACCTTCTGGTCGATTTCCTCGCCGAAGTTGTCGGCCACCGCGCCCACGAAGTTGCCCTGCGTGAGGTTGGCAATGGTGCTGGCCGGAATCATGCTGTCCATCTGCGTGGACAGGCTGGTACTGGTTTCCCGCATATTGATACTCAGGCTCTGGCGCTGCTGCAGAATCTTGCCAAACCGCTCGCTCAGCCACTTGCCGCTGTTGCCCGACACCTGCCCGCTGAAGACGTTGCCCACCGTGTTCTTGATGACTTCGGCCTCTTTCTGCCCGTAGTCGCGCTCCAGCTGGGAGAAGTCCTGGAAGCCCAGGCAGGTGCTCACCTTGTTGCTGCGGGCCGTGGCAATGAGGTTATCGAGCCCCTTGAAGTAGATGGTAGGCAACTCGTCAATGATAATCGAGGATTTGCGCTTGCCCTTCTGATTCACCAGCTTCACCAGCCGGGCATTGTAGAGGCCCAGCGCGGCCCCATAGATGGCCTGCCGCTCGGGGTTGTTGCCCACGCACAGCACTTTGGGCTCCTCATTGCTATTGATGTCGAGCGTAAAATCGTTGCCCGACATTACCCAGTACAGCTGCGGTGAGGCCAGCCGGCCTAGCGGAATCCGGGCGCTGGCAATCTGCCCTTCCAGCTGCTCAATGGCATCCTTCTGGAAGGCCGATACGAACGGCTTCACCAGGTTCTCAATTTCGGGGTATGAGGCCAGCACCGGGAAAATCTCCTCATAGTCGCGGCTCAGAAACTCGATGACGTGCGGGAAGGTGCAGTACTTGCCCTTCTCAAACAGCTTCAGAAACCAGATAATGGCCGCCACGAAGTTGATGGGCGACTCCACGAAAAAGTCGCCCTGTTTCTGAATCCAGCTCTTGTTGAGGTTGAGCATGATGGTCGAGGCGCTTTCGTAGGCATCCACGATGTCGGTCATCAACTCGGGCAGCAGCGGGTTGCAGCGGTGGCTTTTGCGGGGGTTGTCGAAATTGATGACGTAGAAGCCCACCGGCTTATCAAACTTGTCCTGATGACGCAGCAGGGTGTTGTAACAGATGCGGCTCAAATCGTCAAACTTGTAGTCGTAGATGTACATGCAGAAACCCTTGGCCAGGTGCTGCCGGATAAATTCGTTGATGATGGCAAAGCTCTTGCCCGAGCCGGGCGTGCCCAGCACCATAGTGGCCCGAAACGGATTCACCACGTTCAGCCAGCCGTGGTGGAGCTTTCCCCGCAGCTGGTACTCGGTGCGCAGGTTCACCGAATACTCGTTTTCCATCAGCCGCTCCTCCTGCGGGAAGCTCTCGTTGGCCTTGTTGAAGATGTCCTTCATCAGGTCGTTGTTGAACAGCCTACTCAGCCAAGCCCCGGCGCTCAGCAGCAGCAGAAAGCCCGCCGACAGCAGCCCAGTATAAAGCGCCGTCGTCAGCCCGGCCCCCAGCGCGAAGCCGCGTACCAGGTCCGACCCGTAAATCAGAGCCAGCCCGATGGCCGCGTAGCCAGCCACCGAAGTCCCTTTCAGCTTTTCATTGGCCCGCCCCCGCGTGCCGAGGCAGCTCAGCAGCAGGAATACTACGGCCAGCGTCTTGCTCACCCAGCTGGCCTTAAACAGAAACGTGTTCCGGGTAAAGCTCTCCAAAATATGCTCGACCACGGCCGGTGTCCAGCCCATGCTTTTGAAGTAGCCAAAGCAGTAATAGTAGATGTTGATGCCCATCAGCACGATGGCAAACAGGCGCATAAACTCCATGATTTTCCGCAGTCCTTTCTCGTCTTCCATCGCTTGAAACGCTTGGTGAATCAAGCAACCTACCCCCGCTGGCAGCACCCAGCGCGTATTATTTGACGAGCGGTCCAAAGTCAGCGGTGAGGTGCACGCCGGGCACACGAATGAACCGCCCCACCCGCGCGGCCGCTACCGGGCGGGCCCCTTCCGGCCGGGGCGCTTCGTGGGCTCGGGCCGACTGGGCTTCGGCTGCATGGCGGGCGTGACTGCATTAGGCACCTTCGCAACTTCCGGCCCCAATGCCGCCTGCAGCCCGGGCGCGGCCAGGGCTTCGCGCAGCTGCGCCCCTTTGAAGCCCACCTCCTGCCCCCGGACGGCCACGCCGTTCAGTTCAAAGCTCACGCCCCGCAGAACACCGCCCTTGTCGTGGGTGTAGCGAACTGCAATCAGCTCTTTTTGCAATTGCAAAGCGAGCCACTCTTCCCCTCCCCTTTCGGCCTGCGCGAGTATCAGCTGCAATGCCCGGCTCACCTGCTCCCGCGCCTCCTCCTTCGTGGGGTCCAGCGCCCGCAGGCTGCGCCGCCGCTCGGGGATGGGCTCCATGCCTAGCTCCTGACTTATCTGCCGGGTGATAGCTGGCTGGCGGTAGAAGTTGTTATCCGTCCGCAGGGCCGGTCCCCCATCAATCGGCACCCGGTTCAGGTAGATGTGAACGTGCGCGTGCTTCTTATCCCGGTGCTCATAAACCACCACCTGGTGCCGGTCAATGGGCGCGCCAATCAACTCACAATACCGCTGGGCGGCGGCTACTTTCTGCTCCTGGCTCACCACCTCCCCCGCCTTCCATGAGAGCACGGTATGCCACACCGGCTTCTGAATCTTTTTACTCTGCGCCGCCACGGCTCGCATATCCTGCGCCATCTCCCTGGGAGTCCCCGGAATCAGATTAGCCACAACCAAAAGCGGGGCCTCCCCCGGCTCCTTGCCCCGGCCCTGACGCTGTCCTGCTCCGTAGGTTAGCGCCCCCTCAAAGTCATTGCCCGTGGTGGTCTTTGCAATCATACCAAGTACCCCCTGATGATGGCTAGTGCCTGTACTAACTGAGCCTCGTGGGAGCTGAATGACTTACCAGCCTGCGCGAGGCGCGCAATCTGATTAAGGTTAGTACCGATACCTACCAGCTGTCTACGCAACTCCGGCGGGATACTTTCTTTGACCTCCACCCCCCGGCCTACATCACGCAAATAAGCCGATACTTTCTTGTAGCCGGCGGCGGCAGCTTTTGTCTGCAAGTCCTTTTTCTCATCCGGGCTCACCCGCACATCAATGCGCAAAGTACGGGCTGCTTCAACGGCATTCTCAGCTTGCTTCTCTAGTTCCATGATGATTCTGGGGACGTTAGCTTACCCAACTTTACTAAAACTACTTTAGAATTTCGAATTGCTAAACACTATACGCTAAACTAGCAAGCCAAGCCATGTGAGCCTGCGAACTTGGCGGTGTCATTGACTCGGGCAAACGAAGTTTGTCCGGACAATGACATGGCTTGCTGGTCGATGAACGAGCTAGTGGAACGGGGGCGTTGAACGGTGTTAGGACTAAGGTTATGATTAGTGTGTTTTGCCACAATGCAACTTTAATACTTTGCAACTTTACACCCGCTAAATTCACCAATTTTGTCTGGAGCAATTCGCATCAGCAATGGAGCATTGCTGCCCCATTACACCATTGCACCTTTGCCACTATACAACTTTAGTGAGGATTGGATTTAGCGCGTCCGGGCATTTGATTATTTGCACCAATGCACCGAAACAACTTTGCAACTTTACCACAGAGCACATTCACAAAATTTGCCATAAAGTTGCTTTGCAACAATACAACGTATTACCTTCGCCACACTACAACTAAACAACACTGCAACAGAGAAACCTTGTTATCTTGCCACTTTGCAACTGGGCAACTTTTATCTTTTGCAACAAAGCAACTTTAGTGTCTTGCACTATTGCACCTAAGTGACTTTACAACAATGCCACTTTGCAACTAACAATCCAACGTCTTTAAACCTTCTGGCCCTTCGCATGAATCAACCCCACGTACTCGCATTTGCCACCCAGAAGGGGGGCGCTGGTAAGTCGACCATCGGCACGCACATGGCCTCGGCGCTGTGCTACTACTATGGCTATAAGGTGGCCATGGTGGACTGCGACTACCCGCAGAACTCCCTGCACGCCTATCGCCTCGAAGAGCAGAACCGGCTGCAGTCGGAAGCGCCGTTTCAGGCCCGCTTGCTGAAGCAGGGCATTCCACCGTACCCGGTCATCATTTCCAGCGTGGAAAAGGCCGTGAGCTCCATCGAAGGGTTGTTTGAGCAGGACTACGATTTCATTTTGGTGGATACGCCCGGTACGGTGAACGTAGTGGGGCTCCCGGAGCTGCTTCGGCTGGTGGACTACATCTTCCTGCCGATTGAGCCGGACAAGGGCTCAATCGCCTCTACTATGTCCTACATGGGCATCCTGGGCCAGTTTGTGCAGGCCCGCGACGAAGACTCCAACCTGCTGGGCTTCTACGCCTTCTGGAACAAGTTTGTAAAGTCCGAGAAGAAAGGGATTTACGACAAGACGGAGGAGCTGTTTCAGGAGAAGAGCCTGCCCTTGCTCAAGAGCCGGGTGGAGCTGCTGATGACCTACAAGGAAAACCGCTCCACGATGTTTCCGCTGCCGGAGCGCGACCTCAACCGCCTCGGCCTGGGTCAGCTCATCCTGGAAATCCTGACCCTCGTGGTAGGGGAGGGGGCGGTCACGCCCTCGGGTAAAACCATTGCGTTCACGGCCCCGGCCGTCGAGTCAGCCCCCGGCGCGTAGCCTTACGGTTCATCCGCCGCTGCTTTTCCTTTAAAATTTCAAGCTTGCATCCTCCTTCGTCATGGCCAAAGCCTCCACCAAAAAACCTAAACTCACCCCGGAAGAACAAATGGCTGAGCTGGCCCGCCTGACGGGCTCCGTCGCGGCCATCAGCCACATGGGGACCAGCCAGCCTTTCGTACTGCCCACCCCGGCCCCGGAGGCTACGCCCACTCCGGCGGCTACGGCTCCGGAGTCAGCCCCAGTGTCCGTCGAAGCCGCGCCTCCGGTACCAGCCTCAAAACCGGAACCGTCGGTGCCGGTCGCACCCGTGGCCGCCTCGGAGCCCGCGCCTCAGCTGGCGGCGGCTCCCGAGCCAGCCGGCAGTGCAGCCCCAGTAGAACCAAAGGGAGAAAAACCATCGCCCGTGGTAGCACCGGCACCACCGGCCGCTCCGGCTGCCGAGTTGCCCGTTGCAGATGACCTAGAGGAAGAAGAAGAGGTAGAAGTCGAAGCTGCGCCGACGCCAGCGGCCACGGGGGACGGCAAGGACAAGCTGGACCTGACTTCCCTCTTTGCAGATTCGGCGGAGAAGAAGACTTTTCAGATTCGCATCACGGCCAGCCACCAGCAGTTTTTCCAGCAGATGGGCCTGCTGCTGGGCGGAGGAGCTTCCTCGACTGATGTGATTCACAACATCCTCGCCCAGTTCAAGGCGGCGAACGAGGCCCAGATTCAGAAAGCGTTTCAGCGGCAGCTGCGCCAGATGATGTCGCCCAAAAAGTAAACGTATCCGTTAGGGGCTATTTCGCCGGCCCGGCTCGATTGGAAGCCGGGCGGTTCTTCTATCCCTATTTCAAATTCCCCCTCCGCTGCCGGCCCACCTGGGCAGGGTAGGGGAGGGGCCCTATTCTCTACCAGCAATGCGTACCAGCAGTACTATCATTCTCAGCCAACAAGGTGCGTCGAGGCGACGTGGCGGGCGGTAAGCGTTTGACCGTGCTGGCCCTGCTGTGGGCCGGTACGGTAGCCCGCGCAACCTGTTTGCCGGCCGAAAACAGCCTGGCCTCGCCCGGGGACAGCGCCACCGTTGACTCGCTGCGCGAAGTGGCCCGGCGGCAATTGCCGGACTCGGTCCGGTTTCAAACGCTGCGCGCCCTGAGCGACGCTCTGTTTGCCCAGGATGAGCGGGAGGCCCGCCGGGTAGGGGAGCAGGCCGTGCAGCTGGCCCGCCACCGTCGGGACTGGCCGGGCGTGGCCGATGGCTTGTACCAGCTGGTGGTGAACTGTGAACGGGCCGCCGACTACGTGGCGGCCATGCAGTACAGCCAGGAAGGTGCCGGCGTGGCCAGGGTGCACCGGCTACCCGACGAGTGGCGCTTCACCCAGTGCATGGGGCTGGTAGCGGTCGATACCAAAGATGTGAAAGGAGGCCTGAAGTATATGCGGCAGGCCTACCAGCAGCAAGGAGCCGTGGGCAACGTTCCACCCCGCGAGCGGGGCGGCCTGCTGCTCAACCTGGCCAACACCTTTCTGGTGATGCAGCGCTACGACTCGGTGCTGCACTACGCGACCCGGGCGCTGCCCTACATGCAGCGCGCCAGGGATGCCCGGGGCCTGGGCTACGTGTACCAGTTCCGGGGCGAGGTGTACGCCATGATTCAGCCCCAGACCAGGGTCACGCTGGATTCAGCGGCCACGAACATGAACCGGGCCCTGCGCATCATGCAGCGTCACGGGTTTCGGCCCCAGATAGCCAGCTCGGCGCTGGCGCTGGCCCGCGTGTACCGGTTGCAGGGGCAGCCGGCCGTCTCGCAACGCATGGCGGAGCTGGCCCTCACCCTGGCCCGCGAGTTGAAGATGACCGACTACGAGGCCGACGCCCTGGCCAACCTGGCCTGGGCGCACGCCGACCAGGGCCGGATGCGCCGCTCCTTCGACCTCGACAACCGGGCGCAGGACCTGCGCGACTCCCTCTTCAACGGCGACAAGGCGCAGGCCCTGGCCCAGCTGCAGGTGCGCTACGATGTGAAGCTGCTGACGGAACAGAAGCGGGCCGCCGAGTTTGAGCAGCGCAGCCAGCGGGCGCAGTTGCACTCGCTGTGGCTGCTGCTGGGCGGGCTCACGACAACCATCGGGGTGGGTAGCTGGCTGTACTGGCGGCTGCGGCGGCAGAAAGCCCTGCTGGCTGTGGCTAACCAGGCCAACTGCCGGTCCGTGGCCGAAAAGGAGGTGCTACTGCAGGAAATCCACCACCGCGTGAAGAACAACCTGCAGCTGGTGAGCGGCCTGCTGGGCTGGCAGGCGACCACCTTGCCCGAACCCGCGTTGGTAGCCGCGCTGGACGCTAGCCGGGTAAGAATTCAGAGCATGGCTTTAGTCCATGAATTCTTATATCAAGCCGATAATCTAGCCGAAGTACGCATGGACCAGTACCTGCGCGAACTACTTGATTCTCTGAAAACGGCGCTTACTACGCCCGAGCAAACCATCCAGCTGAGTACGGACCTGGCCCCGGTAATCATGAGCCCCAAAGAGGCCAGCACGCTGGGCCTGGTGGTGAACGAATTGGTGACCAATGCGTACAAGCACGCTTTTCGGGGCCTTCCCGAGGGCCACCTGCACGTTTCCTTCGCCAGTCGTCCCGGCGGCTTTCAGCTCACCGTCGCCGATGATGGGGGCGGAATGCCGGCCGGCGACGCCCCGGTAAAAGCCCACTCCCTGGGTATGCAGCTGGTCCGCACGCTCACCAAACAGCTGAAAGCGAAGCTGGTGGTGACCCGTTCCTTTCCCACGGGCACGCATCTGGAGGTTACTCGTGAATGACGAGGCTCCCGGTGTGGCCCTTATCCCACCCTATGTCTACCATTCTCATAGTTGAAGATGAATTGCTTATTGCCGCTGAGATAGAACGCACGCTGGTTCGACTGGGACACACCCCGCTCGAACCCGTCGACAACAGCGATGAGGCCCTGCGCGTGCTGGCCACGCAGCCCGTGGAGTTGGTGCTGATGGACATCAACATTGCCGGCGACTGCGACGGCATCGCCGCGGCCCTGCTTATTCGCCGGCAGTTTGCCATACCCGTGGTGTTTCTCACGGCCCGCTCCGACGCGGACACCCTCAACCGGGCCAAGCTGGCCCAGCCCTACGGCTACTTGGTCAAGCCCTTCACGGATGATTCCCTGCGCGTGCAGGTAGAGCTGGCCCTCTACAACGCCTACCAGGCCGGTCCCACCGGCCCCATGTCCGACACCGCCAATGCTGGCGGCACGGAAGTGCTGGGAACGGCCGAGCGCTGCCCCAAGTTCAAGGACTACCTGTTCGTGCGCAAGGGCTCGGGCCATGTGAAGGTGCTGCTCGCCGACATTCTCTACTTCGAGGCCCTGCAGAACTACGTGCGCATGCACACGGTGCGGGAGAACTTCGTGTTCGACTCCACGATGAAGGAACTGGAGCAGAAGCTGCCCGAACAGTTTTTCAAAACCCACCGCTCCCACATCGTAAACCTGGACCATGTGCAGGCTTACGAGGAAAGCAGTGTGCTGCTAGGCAAGGATTACATCCCAGTCAGCCGCTCGTGCAAGGACGAGCTGAAAAACCGTATTCATCTGGTGGGGTAGGATGGAAGCATGCCGTTTTGCCGGAAAGCATTGCTACCTAGCCGGCTCGCTACCTGGCACCGGATGGATGGGTTATGCTGAAATGCGAATTTTCAACTTCGGCGGGCAGACGTTCGTTTAACCGGGCAGCACTTGGCTTGTCCTATGGTCCTTTTACCACGCATTACCTGGTTTCGCATCGCGGCGGCGTGGGGGCTGTTTACGCTCTTTATGCTGGTGCTGGCGTATGCGCAGGCCCTCACGGGGGCGACGCCCCTGGTCTGGCGCACACTCCTGCTGGCCCCCCTTATTTATGGCCTCATTGGCACGCTGCTCACGCCGCTGGTTTTTGGGCTGGCTGCGCGCTTCGACTTAACGGCGGGCCGTTCCCGCTGGCTGCCCTACCTGCTGGTGCACGCGGTGGCCAGCGTGGCCATTACCGTTGCTTACCGGGGGCTGTTTCTGGGGATGCTTTACCTGGTGGGCATTTCTGCGACCCCCGTTTCGTGGGAGGCAGTATTGTCGACGGTAAACTTCTGGGTTCCCATCTACTGGATGGTGCTGTTCGTGGCCTACGCCCTCGATTACCACGACAAGTGGCAGCGGCGCAACCTGGAAGCCGCTCACTTACAAGTGCAGCTGGTGCAGGCCCAATTGCAGGCGCTGAAGCAGCAGCTCAACCCGCACTTTCTCTTTAACACCCTCAACGCCATTGCCACGCTCATTGGCGACGAGCCCCGAAAAGCACAAAGCGTGACGGCCAAGCTCGGTGAATTCCTGCGCATGGTGCTCGACCACGCCGATGCGCAGCAGGTGCCGCTGAATCAGGAAATGCATTTTTTGCAGCTCTACCTGGAAATGGAGCAGGTGCGGTTTTCTGACCGGCTGGCCGTGACTTTCGCGGTGGCCCCGGCGGCGCTGCCCGCCGTGGTGCCGCACCTGCTGCTCCAGCCGCTGGTGGAAAATGCCGTCCGGCACGGCCTGAGCGCGGCGGGGATGGGCACCATCCACATTCAGGCCGACCGGCAGGGCGAGTACCTGGTGCTGGAAGTGCGGGATTCCGGCCCCGGCCCCAAGCCGGAGGGCCCGCGCGGCGTGGGCCTGGCTAACACCGAGCAGCGCCTGCGGGCGCTCTACGGGGAGCGGTACGTGCTGACCCTGGGTCCGGCCCCCGGCCAGGGCACGGTGGTCCACATTGAACTCCCTTTTCTACTCTAACCACTGCTGCAGACCATGGACCCCATCCGCACCGTGATTGTCGACGATGAGCCCCTGGCGCGCCGACGCATTCGGCAGCTGCTGGCCGACGCGTCCGGCTTCGTGGTGGCCGGCGAATGCACCAACGGGGCCGAGGCCGTGGCAGCGCTGTCCGGGGATGCCGCCGTTGACCTGGTGTTTCTGGATGTGCAGATGCCGGATTTTAGCGGCCTTCAGGTCTTGCAGCAGCTGTCCGCCTTCGCCCTGCCGCTGGTGGTTTTCGTCACTGCCTACGACCGCTACACACTGCAGGCCTTTGAGGCGCACGCCGTCGACTACCTCCTCAAGCCGCTGGACCCGGAGCGGTTCAGCCGCTGCCTGGCGCACCTGCGGCACCGCATCCATCAGCAGCGGGCCGGCACGGTGCCGCCGCCGTGGGAGACCCTGCTGCGCACGCTGCCGCTGGCCCCGCCGGCCACGACGTTTCCGACGCAGTTGCTTATCAAGCAGCCGGGCCGCTTGTACTTCGTGCCCGTGGCCCAGGTGCAGTACCTGGAGGCAACCGGCAACTACGTCACCGTCCACGCGCAGGGCGAACCACATCAGCTGCGCTCCACCTTAAGCCAGCTGGAGCGGCAGCTGGACGCGACCTTCTTTCTACGCATCCACCGCTCCCTGATTGTCAACACCCAGTACATTAAAGAACTGCGCCCCTGGACGCACGGCGAATACTTGCTCACCCTGCACGACGGTACGCACCTAACCTCCGCGCGCAGCTGCAACGAAAACATTCAGCAGTTTCTGAAGCAATTCGCTTCGTAGGCTCGGGAGCCTGGTGCATCGCAGGCGCTAAAACGGGCAATCCGCCCCAATTCAAGGCCATTTCATCCCAGCCCAGCTTATGCGATGGTGAAATATTCGTACGCCGGAGCAGAACATTGCGTAGTACAGACATCAGGGCTTGACGAAGCAATCCCTATGTCTGCACTACGACCTTTATATGCCAGTTTCTACTATCCTTCAGTCTTCTGCATACCCGGCAGATATCCCCCGGCAGTGGGCACCGCCGGGAGAGTTACTGCTTACAATCACGTCACCTAGCCCTGTTTTCTTGGCGGGTGAAGACCGGGAAGCCGCCCTTGTCGCGCAATTAATCGCCCGCGACGAACGGGCGTTGCGCGTACTCTACGACCGGTACGCCAACAACCTGCTGACAGTGATTCTGCGCGTGGTGCGCGACAAAGCCCTGGCCCAGGACGTTCTACAGGAAGGCTTGCTCAAAGTCTGGCTCAGCATTGCCAGCTACGATGCCTCGCGGGGCCGTCTCTTCACTTGGATGGTGCGCGTGTGCTGCAACCAGGCCATCGACGCGGTGCGCAGTCCCCGGCACCGCTTCAACTCCGCCACCCAATCGCTGGATATTACCGGGGTCCAGCGGGCACAGGCCGCGACCAGCTTTAACCCCGAGCACATCGGCCTGCGCGAGCTGCTGCTGCACCTCAAGCCCCGGCAGCGCGAGGTCATCGACCTGCTCTATTTCGGCGGCTGCACCCAGGTAGAAGCCGCTGAGCAGCTGGGCATTCCCCTGGCCACCGTGAAAACCCGCGCCCGCGCCGCCCTGCTGGTACTGACCCGGTTTTCTAATTAAGCACCTGTATTCTAACTGGCTAATAGTACGCTCTTGTCATTTTCTTTTAACCCCTAACGCCTGACCCGATGGCCCACTTTCATCACCTCCGAGTGCCCGCTCTGCTCGTTTCCGGTTTGGCCGTAATAGCGGCTGCCGCCTGCCAGGGCGGAGGCACGACCCAGACCAATAATGAGGCGGCTACGGCTCAAAAGGCCGATACCACGCAGGCCGGGGCTCCTTCCACGGCTTTGCAAGCGGGCAGTATTGAGCGGGGGCGCGAGGTATTTCGCCACGAGACCTTTGGGGATGAAGGTTTCTGGACCGACGCTGCCCGCATGCCCCAGGGCATGAAAGCTGCCCGGCTGACGGTGCTTGACGCGTTGAAAGCCGGCGTCAACTTCGATGTGGAGGCCATGCCGGCCGACTTGAAAGCGGCCCTGGCCAGCGAGGTAAAAACCGACCACTCGCCCGCGAAGGCACCCAGGCTCAACGACCCGGCCACCCTCGAAGCGCTGGTGAAGGCCAACGCCGTCATCGGCATGGTGCCCAAAGGCGCGAAGGTGGGCGTCACCTGCGCCCTGTGCCACACCATCACCGACAAGTCGATGTACGAGTTGACGGGTAAAGGCACCATTGGCAAGCGCATCGATGGGCCAACGCAGCACGCCCTCAACGTGGGCAAGTTGCTGGCGACCTGCGCGAACACGCGGGCCTTTTTCACCACCGCGCAGCTGCAGATGCCCGATGGCAGCACCATCGGCCGGGCCGCCAAGGGCTTGACGGCCCAGTCGACGGAAGCCGAGTTCGACGCCTATTTCAGCAACCCGAAGTACTACCCCATCGGCTCGTTTGACGACTCCCCGGACGGGGTGGGCAACCCGATTCACATCACGCCCTTTTTCCGGCAGGATTTGGCCGCGCCCTACGGCTCGTCGGGCCAGAACAGCGACCTGAACGACTTCAACAACACGGTGTACACGGCCCTGTTCGACCAAAGCAACCTGCTCTCGGAGGGCGGGCGGCAGTTCATTCACACGCTGGGGGCGGCCGCTGGCGACTCGATGCTGGCCGGCTACACCAAGGTGCTGGCCGCCACGGGCGTCACGGGCTACCCCTACGTCACGGCTGCGCTCAAAGGCAAGCCCGGTGAGCCGCCCACGCCCACCGGCAAGCGGGTGGATGAGCAAAAGCTGCGCGACCTGCAAGCCTACGTCAACAGCCTACAGGCCCCGAAGGGCGTGGTGACCAGCACCGCGCTGGTGGCCAGCGGCCGGGCGCTGTTCGTGGCGCAGAAGTGCACCTCGTGCCACAACACCAATCAGGGCGAAGCCGTGCAGTCGAAGCTGGTGCCGATGAACGTTATCTGGCCTGCCTACGCGCCCAAAGTCATTGCTCAGCGCAAAGCCCCGCTCACGCCCATCCAGAATTCGCCCGGCACCTTCGATGACAAGATGGTGGTGGTAGATGCCAGCCCCGGCGGCGGCCCGCGCGGCAACGCGCTGCCCCTGCTGCTGGACCTGGCCCGCAAGCCGGTTTTCCTGCACGATGACTCGGTGCACAGCCTCGACGAGCTGCTCAATCCCAAACGCGGTAAAACGGCCCCGCATCCTTTCTACGTCGTCACGCCTTCCCAACGCACCGAGCTGGTGGCGTACTTAAAAAGCCTGGACACCGACAGCAAGTAAGCTCCCGGCGGCCAGTAGGCAGCTGCGCAGGACTTTGCCGCTACCCGCCTCAGAGCGGCCTTTCAATCAGGCAATCCATTTTCCATCGTTCACCATTTTCCCAATCCCATGAGCTACATCAAAGCCGGCCAGGATGCCAACGGCGAAGACATCAAGCTGCACTACACCGACCAGGGCCAGGGGGCCGTGGTGGTGCTTATTCACGGCTGGCCCCAGAGCCACGAGGCCTGGACCTACCAGTTGGGCGAGCTGCCCAAGCACGGCCTGCGCGTGGTGGCCTACACCCGCCGCGGCTTCGGCAACTCGTCCAAGCCCTTCGAGGGCTACGACTATGACACGCTGGCCGACGACCTGAAGGCCGTGCTCGACACGCTGAACCTGCAAAACGTGACGCTGGTGGGCTTCTCGATGGGCGGCGGCGAAGTGGCCCGCTACATGAGCCGCCACGGCGGGGCCCGCGTGGCCAAAGTGGCCTTTGTGTCATCGGTGACACCTTATTTGCTCAAAACCGACGACAACCCTGATGGTGTGGACAAATCCACCTTCGACGACATCCAGGAGAACATCGCCAAGGACCGGTTCGGCTTCCTGCAAACCTTCGGCAAGCAGTTCTACGGCGACGGGCCACTGAGCAACCCCGTGAGCCAAGCCGTGCTGGACTGGTCGTTCGGCATGGCGGCGCTGGGCTCGCATCAGGCCACGGTGGCCTGTGGCCACGCCTTCGCCGAAACCGATTTCCGCCAGGACCTGGCGGGCATCAAAGTGCCGGCCCTGGTCATCCACGGGGCCGATGACAAGACGGTGCCCATCAAAAACAGCGCCGACCGCATGAGCCAGCACCTGCCCCACGCCACCTACATCACCTACGACGGCGCGCCGCACGGCCTGTTCATCACCGAAAAGGACAAGCTCAACCAAGACCTGATTGCCTTTGCTACCGGCGCGGACGTGCGCGCCGGCCAGAATAGCTAAGCGGCTGCTTAACCTCGAAAAGCCCCGGTCCTGCGAAGGAGCCGGGGCTTTTTTGTGGAGCGACTGGCGGCGCCAACTTGCTAACGTCCGCTTACTCCCCGGGCGACCGTTGCGGTTTTCGCCGCGCCGACCACAGCCAGAGCCCCCCGGCCAGCAGCACCAGCGCGGCCCCTACGATAGCCGCCTGGGGCAAGGCCGGTGCCGTCGTTTCTGATTTTTCTGGTTTTACTCCGGCAATGGCGGCATCAGTAAAGGCCGCGCGGCTGGTGACGGCCAGAATCAGGCGCGCGGCTTCGGCGGGCTGGTCCCACTGCGGAAAGTGGCCGCAGTGCTCGAACCAATAGAGGCGCGCATCCGGGAATTTCTCCAGCGCCAGGGCCGACTGGCTGGGCAGGCACACCCGGTCCTGCCGGCCCCAGCCAATGACCAAGGGCTCGGGAATGCTGCCCTGGGGGGCGGGTAGCTGCACTTCGCCGTGCGCCAGCTGGTCGAGCAGCTCGTCGAAGGCGGGCGAGTGGGCAAAGCTGTACATCTCGTCGCGGGCTACCTGCGCGTCCACGGCCCAGGGCCGGGCCGAAAACTGCGGCAGCAGCACGGTGCGCCCCACGGCCGAACCGGCCAGCGCGGGCATCACCGGCTGCAGGGCCCTCACCAGCTTCCCGGACAGGGACACCGAGTGGTAGAAAAACGGCACCTGCCAGCCCTGCCAGAACCCGCCCGGGTCCAGCGACACCACCGCGCCGAGCACGCCGCCGCGCCGGGCCAGCTCCAGCACCAGCCGCGCGCCCATCGAACTGCCTACCGCGTCGATGCCGAGCAGGTCGTGTTGGGCCAGAAAGTCCGTCACCGCATCGGCCAGGGTGCCGATGGAATGGAGGCCGGCCAGCTTCGGGGTGTCCCCGTGGCCGGGCAAGTCCACGGCAATGACGTCGCGCTCGGCTGCCAGCGGGTCGAGAATGGCGTTCCAGGACCGCCAGCTGCCGCCGAGGCCGTGAACCAGTAACAGGGGGCGGCCGGTGCCGCGGCGAACGAAGTGCAGGTCCATAGAGAAGGGAAAAGTGTAACACCTAAACGTAGGGCGGCAATAAATGGCTCACCACATCGGTCCGGCACGTTGGGTCCACGTGATGCTCACGCAAACGGTAGTTTTCTTACTATTTCAAGTTTAAAGGCTGTGCCGTTCGTGTGTCGGGGCTGCACCTCACCATCGAATTCTAACCATTCGTCAACTTTCTACCCAAGCGGTTTATAGCCCGGATAGGTTTGTAGCGTCAAATCACGGTTTGGCAAGTTCACGCCCGGGCCGGTCGGCCTGGGGTGCCACGCTATTTCCCCGCGATGCTCAGCGCCTATTCCTGGGGCCAGTTTGGCCTTTTCGTCCTGGTTGTGGTTGTTCTGTACTACCTGGTGGTGGGCCTGCTCTACTACCGGGTAGAACTCACGGCCCTGCTGACGCCGGGCAAAAAGATGGCCGGTGCCCAGCTCGCCGGCGTGGGCGGCAGCGCGGCGGCTCCGCCCTTGCTGGTGCGTCCCACCTCAGCCTTCGTGAAGGCCACGCCGGGGGTCACGGAAGTCCGGGAAGATGCCGATGACGCGGAACGTACCGAAGCCGGCGCAGACCAGAACCTGCCGGCGGCAGCCGAGCCCTTGGTCAGCGGGGTACTGCCTGACTCCACCGGTACAGCCACTGGCCACGACGAAAGCACCAGCGACACCGCCCCAATGGAGGCCACGGCCGCCGCGGGCGACGAGGCGCAGGTGCAGGACGAAAACCGCACCGAGGAAGCCGACCAGGCCGATGAGCACCTGGCGGCGCTGGTCCGGCGCGAATCCCATAACCCGCTCCCGGATTCAATGGCGGCGGATGCGCAGGTTGAGGGGGCACTGGAGCCCGAAACCGTGCAGCTGCCCCTGGTAGCGGATGGCTACGAGCCCCTGGCCAGCTTCGAGGAACCGGTGGCTTCGCGGCTGGACATCGCCCCCGTGGACCCGCCCCGGCTGGTGGCCGCCGCTTCGGTTGCTGAATACCTGACCCTGCTGCAAGCCGGCCAGCAGCCCGCGCCGCCGGTCGAGTTGGCCGGCACCACCCTGGCCGAGCAAATGGCCCAGCAGATGGCCCTCAACCACGCCGAGCTGGATGACCTCTTCGGCCCCGACGATGAGTAGCGCGGCCTTCTTCCTAATCATTGATTCCCGATTCCTTTTCCCTTGCCATGACTAAGAAACCTTTCGTTACCTCGCTGGCCCTCGTGGTTCTGCTATTAAGCTCACAACTGCTTTACGCTCAGACCGGGGGCGGCAACGGCACGGCCGGCATTCAGGATGCCACCACCCAGGTCACCAGCTACTTCGACCCGCTGACCAAGCTCATGTACGCCATCGGCGCGGTGCTGGGCCTGGTGGGGGCCATCAAGGTCTACGGCAAGTGGAACGCCGGCGACCAGGACACCCAGAAAACGGCCGTGTCGTGGTTTGGCTCGATGATTTTCCTGGTCATCGTAGCCACGGTGGTGCGCTCATTCTTCCTCTAAGCCGTCGCCCATGCCCATCTACGACCTCAATCGCGGCATCAACAAGCCCGTCGAATTCAAGGGCCTAGTGGGCAGCAACATCTACTTCCTGGCCGCCGGCATCGGGCTGGTGTTCGCCCTGTTCGTGACCTGCTACCTGCTGGGCCTGCCGCTGGTGCTCACGGTGCTGGTCACCTTCCTGGCCGGGGGCGGCATGTGGGCCGGGGTCTTCGCCCTGAACCGCCGCTACGGCGAGCACGGGCTGATGAAGGCCGCCGCCCGGCGCTCGTCGCCCCGGTACATCACCAACCGGCACAGCCGCTTATTCCAACGCCTCAACGAAGACCCGACCAGCCGCGCCTAGCGGCTGGTTTGGGTGCTTTCTCTGCTTATGAGCAATAAGGTTCTGCCCTCCGTATCCCTCGAATCCAAGCAGCCCATCTACAAGGTGGAGAAGGATTGCCTCATCTCGAAGAATGCGGACGTAACGGTGGCGTTTCGGCTGGATTTGCCCGAAATCTTCACCCTCTCGCGGGAAGACTACGCCCAGCTGCAGGCCGCCTTCGTGAAGGCCGTGCGCCTGCTACCCGACCACTGCGTGGTGCACAAGCAGGACTGGTACGTGGAGGATAAGTACGCACCCGGCTTCGAGGCCGAGCGCACGCTGCTCTCGTCGGCCTACGAGCGTCACTTCAACGAGCGGCCCTTCCTGAACCACTTCTGCTACCTCTACATCACCAAAACCTCGTCGGAGCGGCCCAACTGGGGCAGCACCTCGGGGCTGCTGGCCCGGCGAAACATCGTGCCCAAGGACATGCTCGACACCAAGGTATTGGAGAGCTTTTTCGACAACGTGGGCCAGTTTGTGCGCACGCTGGAAGGGGTGGGGCCTACCAACGCGCCCTACATCCGCTCGCACCGGCTTACGTCGGATGAGCTGGCCGGCACCGCCGAAAAGGCCGGCCTGCTGGAAAAGTACCTGGCGCTGGACCTGTCCGACCAGGCCCTGCAGGTGGACCTGGATTTGACCGAAGGGCTGAAAGTGGGGGCGGAGTTCTGCCAGATGTTCTCGGTGGCCAACCTCGATGACTTGCCCACCTCGGTGGAAACCGACATTCGCTACGAGCAATACAGCACCGAGTACTCGGACTTCCCCATTTCGTTTGCCGCGCCGCTGGGGCTGCTGCTGGGCGCGAATCACATCCTGAACCAGTACGTGTTCCTGGATAACACCACCAAGACGGTCAAAACCTTCGAGCAGAAGAAGGACCGGCTCAACTCGCTCTCGCTCTACTCGCGCCAGAACGCCATCAACTTCGAGTACTACAACGCCTTCCTCAACGAGCTGATTGCCCATAAGCGCCGGCCGGTGCGGGTGCACTGCAACGTGCTCACCTGGGGCCGGCATGAGGAGGAGCTGACCGAAGTGCGCAAGTTGGTGAACGCCGCCTTCAACGCCATGAACTGCAAGCCGCGGCAGAACACGGTGGACATCGCCGCGCTCTACTGGGGCGGCATTCCCGGCAACGCCGGCGACTTTCCCTCAGAGGAAACCTTCTACACATTCATCGAGCAGGCTGTCTGCTTCTGGGCCTGCGAAACCAACTACCGCAGCACCGGGGCCACCAAGGGCATTAAGCTCTCCGACCGCCTCACGGGCAAGCCAGTGCTGGTCGACATTTCGGATGAGCCGATGAAGAAGCAAATCATCTTCAACCGCAACAAGTTCGTGCTCGGCCCCTCGGGCTCGGGCAAGTCGTTTTTCACCAACCACATGGTGCGCCAGTACTACGAGCAGGGCGCCCACGTACTGCTGGTCGATACCGGCAACTCCTACAAGGGCCTCTGCGAGCTGGTGGGCGGGGTCTACTTCACCTACGAGGAAGACGACCCGATTGCCTTCAACCCCTTCCTGATTTCGGGTAAGCTCGACCTCGAGAAGAAGGAGTCTATCAAAACCCTGCTGCAGGCGCTCTGGAAAAAGGACGACGAAAGCGTGAGCCAGTCCGAGTACGTGTCGCTCTCCACAGCCGTCAGCCTGTATTACGTGATGCTGGAAGCCAACGCGCTTATCAAGCCGAGCTTCAACACGTTCTACGAGTTTGTTAAAGGACCTTATCGCAAGATTCTGGAGGAGGAAAAAGTCCGGGAGAAGGATTTCGACATCGACAATTTCATCTACGTGCTCAAGCCCTACTACCGGGGCGGCGAGTACGACTACCTGCTCAACTCCGAGAAAGAGCTGGACCTGGTGCAGGCCCCCTTCATCGTGTTCGAGCTGGACAACATCAAGGACCATCCTATTCTGTTTCCGGTGGTCACGCTCATCATCATGGAAACCTTCATCTCCAAGATGCGCAAGCTGAAAGGGGTACGGAAGATGATTCTGATTGAGGAGGCCTGGAAGGCGTTGACCACGCCGGGCATGGCGGCCTACATCAAGTATCTCTTTAAGACGGTGCGCAAGTTCTTCGGCGAGGCCATCGTGGTGACGCAGGAAATCGACGACATCATCGGCAACGAGATTGTCAAGGACGCCATCATCAACAACTCGGACTGCAAGATTCTGCTCGACCAGCGCAAGTTCATCAACCGCTTCGATGAGATTCAGGCGCTGCTCTCGCTTACGCCCAAAGAAAAGGACCTGGTGCTGAGCATCAACCGCGACAACAAGGCCACGCGGGGCCGCTACACGGAGGTGTTTATCAGCCTGGGCGGGGTCGTGTCGAAGGTGTACGCCATTGAGGTGTCGAAGGAAGAATACGTGACCTACACCACCGAGGAAACCGAGAAAGTGCGGCTGTTCGAGAAGCTCAAGCAGACCGGCGACATGCCGACGGCCATCAAGCTGTTCGCCAATGAGCTGCGCGAAGGGTAGGCGGCTGATTTCAACCAAAGGGAAAAATCATGAAAACGAGAATCACGCTCTTAAGCTTGGCCTTACTAGGTTTTGGCATAAATAAGGCTTCCGCGCAGCTGGTGGTTACGGCCCCGGTGCTGGAGGTGCAGTCGGGCGTGCAAACCGGCCTGCAGAATACCATGAAGGGCCTTTCCTCGGCGGCAAACGTGCTGGTGAAGGCCGGCGTGAAGGAGCAGGAACTGACCAAGGTCTTCTCGGAAAAGAACCTGCAGCTGGCCAAAACCTGGTACGATGGCCTGCTGCAAGTCAGCTCGGCGGTGCGTGGCTACCGGCGCGTGCAATCGGTGTTTGAGAAGCAGGGCCGAATCATTCAGAACTATTCGACGGCCATCGAAACGCTGCGCCAGTCGCCCTACGTGGCCCCGGAACAACTCTCGGCCATGACGACGATTTACACCAAAATGCTGACCGAAAGTGCCAATACGCTCTCGGATTTGCAGACAATCGTGAGCCCGGCCATGCTCAAAATGACCGATGCCGACCGGATGCGCTTCATCGACAAGCTCGACGCGAAAATCACCGACCAGCTGGGTCTCATCAACTACTTCAACCAGCGCAACCTCGTGCAGATGCACTTGGCCGAACAGAAAGCGCAGGACGCGCAGGCCCTCAATGCGCTAATGGGCGCCCGCTAAGGGCTACTTCCACTTTCACAGGCTAACTACTATGAAATCAAGCACTCAACTCCTCGTTGTGGGCCTGGCCCTGCTGGCTGGCCCGGCTTACGCGCAAATGCCGGCCGTCATCTCGGCTCCGATTGCCGAAGACCAGTCGCGTAAGCAGGTGGTGCACCAAGGCATTTCGACTACGCTGCTCGGCCAGGGCAAGGTGCTGGCGGGCGACATGACTAAGGTCAGCGGCCAGATTAAGGGCGTTATCGACCAGACCCAGGCCCTGCACGACCAGTGGTACAGCAGCCTGCTGCAAATCAGTGCCGGCGTGCGCAACTACCGCCGGGTGCGGGAAATCTACAACCACCAGGGCGAGATGATTAACCAGTTTTCAGCCATCATTCCTGAACTGCGCACCAAGCAATTGTCACCGGCCCAGCTCAGCGAAGCCTCGACGGTATACCAAGGCATTCTCACGGAAAACATTGCCCTGATGGGCGAGCTGGCCGGAGTGCTCAGCGCCAGCAAGGCCAAGATGACCGACCCGGAGCGCATCGAATTCATCGACAACATTGCCGACCGCATCAGCGAGCAGCACAACCTGATGAACTACTTCAGCAGCAAGTGCCGGGCCATCGCGCAACAGCAGGCCCAGCAGGTGCAGGACCGCGAATCGATGCGCGCTTTCATGACGGCCCGCTAGCGCGGCAGCATCCTACCCAATTCCTACTTCCGACTTATGAAAACTTTCCTTTTCCTGCCCTTGGCGCTGCTGGCTATCAGCTGCAGTTCCGAGGTGGCCAAGCCGGACCCACGGGTGGCCACCATTCACCAGCAGCACGAGCAGCTGCTGACCCAGCAAAAACAGTACGTCGCGCTGCTTCCCACGCTCACTGGCCCCGAAAAGCTCAGCCCGGCCCATATCAAGGATTCGCAGCAGCGCTTCGCTGATATGGTGCAACAGAGCCAGGACAACCTGACCGCCCTAGACCAACTCGACCCGGCGAAGGCCCAGGAACCAGCGCAAACCGCGCTGGTCGGGGAATTGGCCGCTAAGGAAGCCGGCATTCTGGCGCGCGGTACCCGGCGGCTGGCCAATGTGCACGACGAGCATTACCTGCCCTAAGCTGCATTTCCTGACTTCCCATCCCTTCAACTTTCGAACTACCACATGGACCCAACTTCCATCGACCTCAACATGGCCCTGTATGAGCAAAAGCTCGAAGGGATTTATACTGAGATGCTGACGTTTACCGCGCAGTTCATCAACCTGGGCCGCGCTATTGGTGGGGTGGGAGCATTGCTGTTCATCAGCAGCCGGGTGTGGGGCCACATTGCCCGGGCTGAGCCAATCGACTTCTTTCCACTGCTCCGGCCCTTCGCCATCGGGCTGGCCATTCTGCTGTTCGTGCCGCTGTGCTCGGGCCTGCGCGGCATCACCATGGCCGTGGCCCACGGCACCGATGCCATTCGCCTCGGGCAACTGGGGGAAGTGAACCGGCTGACGGGTGAGCGGGACCGACTGGCCGCCGATGCCAAAGCCAAATCGGACATGCAGATAAACGAAAAATACGAGGAAGACCTGGGCAAGCTCGGCGCGCTGGACATCGGTCGCAAAGCCACGCTGGCCATGAACCAGGTGCAATACTCAGTCGGCCAGAACTTTCGGGAGTGGACCAAATCCATCCTGGAACTGGGGGCATTGGCCGCCAAGCTAGCTATTAGCCTTATTTCTACTTTCCTGCTCGTGCTGCTAAGCGTGGCCGGGCCGCTGGCTTTCGGCATCGCCATCATTCCTGGTTTTGGCGGCGGGCTGATGAAGTGGTTTGGCTACTTCATCACGATTTCGCTGTGGGTGCCGGTGGCCAACATCTACGCGGCGGTACTGGCCCACGTGCAGGTCACGATGCTCAACAGCAACATCCAGCAGCTGCAGGCCGGCGGCAGCGTCGAGTCGGCCGACATCGGCTACCTGTGCCTACTGGTGTTGGCCATCGTGGGCTACCTGATGGTGCCCAAGGCAGCCGATATGCTCATCGACGGCTCGGGGGTGGGCCGCGCCGCTACCTCATTCATCACCACTACCACGGTGGGGGCAGCTGGCATCGCCGGGGCTACGGGCGGCGCAGGCCTGCGCACCGGGGCCGATGGCCTGGGAGCCGCCGTCGGCGCGGGCCAGGGCCTGGCCGGCATGGGCGGGAGCAGCAACGCCACGCGGGGCGAATCCTTCGGCCACCGGGCGGGCTCGGCGGTGCGTGAGCGAATCAATCGCCTGCGCAGCTAGGCAGAGCCGCTCCTCATTCTTTCACTTTACCATCCCGCTATGTTCGCATCCCTTAAAACCATCGACTCGGCTTTCCAGCAGGTCAAAACCCTGGCGCTGCTCTTCATTGTCGCGGTGCTGGTACTGGCTGGCACCATTGCCTACTTCGCGTTTCAGTCCACTAACGCGGCGGCCAACCGCATCTACGTGCTGGAAGGTGGGCAGCTGCTCACGGCTGGGGCGCAGGATGCGCGGGCCAACCGGCCGGTGGAAGCCCGCAGCCACGTCACGCGCTTTCACGAGCTGTTTTTTACCCTCGACCCGGACCAGAAGGCCATCGACAGCAACGTAAACAAGGCCCTGTACCTGGCCGACAATTCGGCCAAGCGGCAGTACGAGAACTTCAAGGAGAAGGGCTTCTACAATGATTTGATTGCCGCCAACATCAGCCTGGAAATGACCGTGGATAGCGTGGTGGTCACCAACTCGCGGCCGATGGTAGCCCGCTGCTACGGGCACCAGCGCGTCATTCGGGCCACCTCGGTTACGAACCGCAACTTTCTCTCTGAATGCTCGCTGCGCGACGTGACCCGCTCGGAAAACAACCCCCACGGCTTCCTGATGGAGAACTGGCGGGTGCTGAAGAATGAGGATTTGAACACCCAGCCCCGCTAATCTGCTCCCATGGAAACCAAACCGCACGACGCGCAATTTCTTCGCACCCGCAAGATGGCCACCTTCCTACCGGTGGTGGGTGTGCCCTTTCTGGCCGTGATGTTCTACCTGGGCGGCGGTGGGCAGGGTACGCCGGCAGCAGCGCAGAGCACCGCAACCGGCTTCAATACTAACCTGCCCAAAGCGGAAAAGACCACTATCACCACCAGCAAGCTCGAAGCCTATGCCAGCCCGGTTGATTCCATGCGGAACCGGGGCCTGGTCGATGCCAAGCTGGACACGGCGAAAGGCACCGGCCTGGCCTACGGCATTGGGGCCGATGGGAAAGCCGGCCCCAATGGCTCGGTGGATAAATCGGTGGCCGCCGCCCAGCAGCAACTCATTGCCGCGCAGCAGGCCCAACTCAATGGCGGTGCCAATACTTCTGCCGCCCCGGCGACCCAACCCGGAGCTCTCACGCCGCAGGAACAAATGGAGCTGATGCGCACGCAGCACGAGCGCGACCTGGCCGAGCAAAAGGCGCAGTTACAGATGGCCGCGATGCTGGCCCAGTCGAACAGCGCCGGTGGGGGAGGGGCGGCTCCCAGGGCGGTGGCCGTGGCTCCTAAAAGGAAGAAGCCCAGCACCCGGCTGCGCGCCGTGGACGATGATGCCGTGGTATCACGCCTGGGCTCCAACGGGCCGGGGCGCAAGCGCACGGCCTCTTTTCAGGGCTTCGATGCCGAAACCGGCACGGGCGGCGATGGTAACACGCTACCCGCTGTCATCCACGAATCGCAGGAAGTCGTGAGTGGCTCACTGGTGAAGATGCGTCTCACCGAGTCGGCCGTTATCAACGGCCACTCGCTGCCGGCCAACACATTCATCTACGGCAAGTGCAGCCTGGCCGGTGAGCGGCTCAGCATTACCATTGAAACGCTCAAATCAGGCAACAGCGTATTTCCGGCGGCGCTGGAAGTGTACGACGTGGACGGGCTGGAAGGCCTGCACATTCCCGGTGCAATCACCCGCGACGCCGCCAAGCAGGCCGGCGCGGAAAGCCTGGGCGCGGCCGATATGATGACCATGAGCGCCAACCCCGCGACCGCCGCGGCCGGCGTGGCGGTGAGCGCCGTGAAGGGCATTGGCCAGAAGAAAATCCGTCTGGTCAAAGTCCGCCTCAAGGCCGGGTACAACGTGATGCTCAAAGTAGACAAAGACTAACGACTCCCTCCCATGAAAACCACCCTATTTGCTACTAGCGCCCTTTTACTCGGCCTGGCGGCTGCCCCGGTGCGGGCCCAAACCTCGGCCGCCCGGATGCTCCAATACTCGGAAGCCAACAAGCTGCCGACTTACCCACTCTACATCAGCGACCAGAAAACGACCCACCTGGTATTTCCCTTTCCGGTCACTTACGTCGACCTGGGCAGCTCGGGCCTGATTGCCGCCAAGGCCACCGGTGCGGAAAACATCGTGCGGGTGAAAGCTGCTTCGGCCGGCTTTCCGGAGTCGAATATGACGGTGCTCACCTCAGATGGTAAGCTGTATTCCTTCGTGGTGAACTACCAGCACGACCCCAAGGTGCTCAGCCTCGACCTGGGCGCGGCCGGGTCGGCCTCGTCGGCACAGGGCGAAGCCATTTTATCAAACTCGCCCATCCCGCAGGGCAACCTGGATGCTTACTCCCGGCAAGCGCTGGCGGCGGGCGGCACCTCGGCCAGCGAGAGTGCCAACCAACTCAGCGTGCGCGCCGGCAACGTAGGCTACAAGCAGGAAACCCTGTTTTTCCCGCTGCACGTTGCCAATAAGTCGAACGTGACTTACGACGTGGACTTCGTCAAATTCTACATTCAGGATAAGCAGGTGGCCAAGCGCACGGCCGAGCAGGCCCTGGAAATCACGCCCATCTACGTCTTCAACGGCGGGCTGAAAAAGATTGACGCCAAAGGCCAGCTGGAACAGGTCTACATCTTCAAGAAATTCACCATCCCCGAGCAGAAGCAGCTCATCATCGAGGTGTATGAGAAGGGCGGCGGGCGCAACATTAAGCTCAAGCTGGCGAATTCTGACCTGCTCAAAGCTCGCTCGTTCAAGTAGTGGGTGGCCCGTTCACGAAGCAGTCCACCCGTTCAGAAACGGCCAAACAGGAACACCAATGCTTCATTCGCCGTTTAGAAGCAGCTAAGGGCATTCGATTTCCCGCTGAAACAGCGGTGAGGCAGGTTCCTTCCACTATTCGCACTTCTATGTCAGACTACCAAAGAGGACTCGACGAAGGCCGCAACGAGCAGTACTCCTACCAAGCCTCGCGGCAGGTGGGGCAAGGGCTTGGCAAGCTGATTGGCTGGGT
>NZ_JADQDP010000009.1 GCF_015694735.1 Hymenobacter properus
GCCCGCCTGCGTCCCAAGCTGATGACGGCGCTGGCGGCCATTGCCGCGCTGCTGCCGCTGGCGCTGGGCCTCGGGGCGGGCGCGCAGCTGCACCAGCCCCTGGCCATTGCCGTGATTGGCGGGCTGCTCCTGGCCCTGCCCTTGCTGCTGGTGGTGCTGCCTAGCCTGCTGCGCCTAGCGTATAAGAACGAGCCCGCCCCCGTAGCGCCGGCCCCGTTGACGCCGGTGGCCTGAACAGCACCTACTTGCTGGGGTGCCAGCTGAGGGTGAGACCCGAGGCACCGCTGCCAAAATAGGCGGGCGCCATGCCAATGTCGCGGCCGATGGACTTGCGGCCCCAGCGGTTGCGGTGGGTGAGGTAGGCCAGGTGAGCCGAGAGGATGCCAAAGCCTGCCCCGGCCACCACGTCACTCTGCCAGTGCTTGTCGTTTATCATGCGCAGGGCGGCCACGCTCGTGGCAATGGTGTAGGCGCCCACGCCGTACCACTGGCTTTTGTCGCGGAATTCGGTGTGCACGATGCTGGCCGCCAGAAACGCCTGGGCCGTGTGGCCCGAGGGAAACGACAGGTTGTCGGAGCCGTTGGGCCGGGTCTCGCCCGCCAGGTACTTCACGGCGAACGTGGACGCCAGCATGATGGCCTCGCCCTTGGCAATGATGAGCAGCGTGTTGATGCGGTCGTTGCGCGACTCAACGCCGGCCAGTGCCACGGCACCCAGCTCCAGGTAGGGCAGGAAAATGACCGTGTTGTCAATCATGGTGTTGACGGGTCGAAACTGCTGCTGCACAAACGTCCGCTCGCGGTGGTTGATGCCCGCGTCGCCCTGCGCCGTGATGGCGCCGTAGGTGATGAGCACGGCCGGAATGGCTACGGCTTTGAACAACTTGCTCTTCAGCAAGGGCTGCTTCACGGCCGACGGTACGCCACCGGGGTTTTCGTATTTTTTGGTGGTGTCGGCCGGGGCCGTCGGCGGGGTGACCTGGGCCTGAACCGTGGCATAGGAAGTCGTTCCCAAAGTCAGGGCCAGTGCGAAGCGAATAGTAAGGCAGTGCATGAAGGAAGAAGGCAAGGCGGTGAAAGACGGTTAACTCCTGGCCAGTCTTTCAGCCAGGAACGTCCGTGTACGGAAGCATTCTGGAGGAATTTTGTAGCGTTTGCACAGAATTCAACGAGATAACCTTCCCGCCAGGCAACCGGGCCCCACCAGCGTGGTGGCGAAGGCCCGGTTCGGTCATGCTGGCCTCGTTACGCCAGAAACATCATCTGCAGCCCGAAAACCACAATCAGGCCTTCCACTACCATCAGGAACTTCTCTTTGGAGATGCGGCTCAGCAGCAGTTTGCCGGTGTAGCTGCCGCCAATCATGGCCACGCCGGCGAAGGTGCCCACCAGCAGCCCCTTGGTGGTGACCAGCGAGTACTTGCTATAGACCACTATTTTGGTGAGGTGCAGTACCAGGGAGGCAAAGGCATCGCTGGCCACGTAGGCCACCGGCGGCAGGTTCAGACCCAGGAAAAACAGGGCCCCGGTGGGGCCGGCGCTGCCCGTCAGGCCCGACAAGAAGCCGGTGAGCGCGCCGCCCAGCACCATGCCGGGGTTGCCCAGCTCCACCTTTTTGGCCACGTTCAGGTGGCGATACACCACCACCAGCACCAGAAAACCGCCCACCAGCTTGAATACCCAGTCGGCGTTCAGGCCCGAGTACAGGCTGCTGGAAAGAATGGCGAAGGGAATCGAACCAGCCAGGAAATAGAGAATGGGCTTCCACTGCAGCTCGTGCCGGCCAAACCAGAAGCGGGAGGCATTGCCGAATATCTGCGCGACGGTGAGCACCGGAACCGCCTCTTTAATCCCGACAATGTTGGCCAGGATAGGCAAAAAAATCAGTGCCCCGCCAAAGCCGACCGAGGCAGAAACCGTGGCCGCCAGGTAGGCAACCACAAAAAGCAAGAGGTATTCCATTGATAAAGGACAGTAATAGTGAATGGACGGGTCGGCACAAACGGCAACCCAGGGCTGCGCTTTGATTCGGGAAATGTCGTAGCCGGGTACCAAGCCGCCGAGGCGGGCTCGCATAACCGTACGGCGCCCAGGCCTGGCATTGCCCGGACTTACGCACCTTCCGGACTGGTGCAGACTATCAGCATGGCCAGGGAAAGCACTCCGTTTCGCAGCAGGCAGGTAGCACTAATTGAAAAAACTGTACCAGAATGAAACACCTGCTTCCGGGAATCGCTAATAGGAAGCAAAACCACGAACAACCACCTGAAATCCCCGACCAACTGCCAGCTTTTTCCGAAGTCAGCACAGCGCTCTTGCCCGGAGCCCTTGCCGGGTCACTACCCGCCTCCCTACTGGTCCTCCCGATTGTGCACAGATTTGCCGGGTAGCTTGCCGCTTCCTGAAATCAGCGAGCTTCCCACAAAGCCTGCCCGCCACCACCCACCTTATGCACACCCCCCCGTTCTTTCAGCATACCCAGCACGTTACCGGCTTAATGGCCAAGGCCCCGGAACCGGAGCGGTATCCGTTTC
This sequence comes from Hymenobacter properus, assembly GCF_015694735.1. Classification (GTDB taxonomy): domain Bacteria; phylum Bacteroidota; class Bacteroidia; order Cytophagales; family Hymenobacteraceae; genus Hymenobacter; species Hymenobacter properus. The sequence continues at coordinate 2,535 of NZ_JADQDP010000009.1, forward strand.
ACGACAACGACGAGTGCCCCATCGGCCAGGAGATAAAGCAGAGTGGTAACTGGAAGTACTACGAGCCCCACTCCATCGCCGAAACCCGTGCCCGGTGTGCGGTGTGCATTACACTCAACCGCCAAGCAGCGCCCAAGGGCTCTTCCTAGCCAGTACGGCTATCTTCCGTATTCCAGCACCCGAAATGTGCCCGGCACAATGCTGGGCCGCGGGTGCGGGTTTTCCGCGGTGGGGGCCGGGGCCGGCCCATAGTCCGCCGTGCACGTAAACAGGTGGTGGGTTTTCGGGTCCATGGCAATGGTGCGGGCCCCGCGGGCCGTGGCCACGTTGCCCACTACGCGGTACTGGGCGGGCGAGTCCTGGTGGATGACCGTGAAGGTGCCACCCGCCCCGTTCGAGGTGATGACGTTGCCTGTGGTGGGGTCAAACACGGCGCCGTCGGCGCCTTTGCCGATGGGCAGCACGGCCACCTGCTGGCCGGTTTTGCTGTCCGTCACCACCAGCTTTTCATTGGCGCAGGCGCTAAATAGGCGGTGCGTTCTGGGGTCGAAGCCCAGGCCGGTGGGCTCTTCGCCGGGGGCCAGGGAGTGGCGGGCCTTAACAGCCAGCGTTTTGGCGTCGAAGGCAATGACCTCACCTTTGTCTTCTAGGTTGACGAAAATGGTGCCCTGGCCGTCGGAGGCGGGGGCTTCCACGTCGCCGCCCAGCTCGGCGGTGCCGACCACGGCGCCGGTGGCCCCGTCGAGCACGGTGCTGTTGCCGCCGGCGTTGCTGAAGAGGAACACCCGCTTCGAGAAAGCATCATAGAATAGGGCGTCCGGCTTGGGCCCCGTGGGAATGGGCGCTCCGATGGGCTGCAGAGTTTTCAGGTCGAACACCACGCACGTGTTGGTGCGTCCGCAGGTAATGTAGCCGCGCCCGGCCGCCGGCACCACCTCGATGCCGTGCACGCCGGGCGTGTTGGCAATGGTGCCGATGACCTTGCGGGTTTGCAGGTCCACCACATCTACCCGGGTGCCGTGCGACACGTAGAGGCGCTTCCCGGCCGGTTCGACAGTCAGGTAGTCCCAGCCCCCTTCGCCGCCAATCGGGATGGTATGGAGCAGGTGGTAGGGAGCAGCCTGCTGGGCCTGCGCGGCCCCGAAGCTGCAAGTCAGTAATGCGGAAATGAGCAGTTTGTTCATGCAATTGGAAAGCTTGGGAACCCCCGCCGTCGTTTGTAGCGGGCTTTGGGGACTCGGAAATGGGGCTAATTCTTACCCGGCCTAACTCGGCTATGGGTGAGGCGAAACAAACGTAGTCGCCGATTCTGACGAGAATCTGACCATGGGGTTTTCACCCGTGGCTTGTTTTCACGGGGTGGCAATACTGGGTAAATATTCGACTGTGGTGCAGCAATACTCCCTCGAGTAACATGTCTGCACTCGCTGCCAGTTGCAAACACGCTACTGGGCTGGCTTGGACCATTTTCCTCCCATGCTGCAGGTACGGGCAGCATTACTAGGAGCTGTTGACTGCCTGACACAAACCATTGTATCGTGACTTAGCATCCGTTATAGGGCAGTGCCCACTTATGAAAAGTGGTTTTTCAACTAGGGAGCCCGCAGGCCAAACACATAGAGAGTGCAGCAGATTAAATCCTTTTGCAGGAGGGGCAGTGGGGGATAAAGTTGAATAAAAAGAGCAAAAAGATACAAAATAAAGAGCAAAATGTAAACTATGGGCGGTCTGTTTTCGTTTAATAAGTATAATAAACGCCCACAAAAACAGCGCTTTATCATGAAGAAGACCCGCAAGCTCGCCGCCCGTACCGCTGCCTCCTGCGCCGCGCCCCGCCCCGATGTGTACCAGATTGTGACCGACCGCATTGTGGCCGCGCTGGAAGGCGGCATCATCCCGTGGCGCAAGCCGTGGAACACCGTTTATGGCCTGCCCCGTAACTACGCCACAGGGGCCGCTTACTCGGGCATCAACGCCTTTCTGCTGCACTTCAGCGGGGCCCTCCCCTTCTTTCTGACGTTCAAACAGGCGCTGGCCCTGGGCGGCAACGTGCGCAAGGGTGCCAAAGGGCATCCAGTGGTGTACTACAACGTGTCGGTGCGCGAGAATGAGCAGACCGGCAAGGAGGAAAAGCTGCCTTTCCTGAAATACTACACCGTGTTTTCGGTGGAGGACATTGAAAACATTGACTTTGTGCTGCCCGAGGTGGAGCGCCACGCGCACACGCCCATTGCCGCTGCCGAAGCCATTGTCAGCGGCTGGGACGGCCGTCCCGTGATTGAGCACCTGCACCAGCGGGCGTACTACTCCCCGTCGCTGGATATGGTCAACATGCCCGAGCGGGCCACCTTCACCACGGCCGAGGGCTACTACGCTACCCTGTTTCACGAGCTGACGCACAGCACCGGGCACGCCTCCCGCCTGGACCGCCCGGACCTGACCGCCGGCGAGGGCAAGCAGTCGGCCAGCTACGCCCGCGAGGAGCTGACGGCGGAAATGGGTGCGTCGTTTCTCTGCGCGGCTGCCGGCCTCGATACGGCCCAGACCGAAGAGAATGCTGTGGCCTACATCCAGACGTGGCTGGAGCGCTTAAAAAATGACAAAAAGCTGGTGCTGCAGGCTGCCAGCAAGGCCCAGCGCGCGTCTAAGCTGATTCTGGGGGTACCGGAGGAGGAAGAGGCCGCCCCCGCTCCTGCCCGCGTGCTGGAATTCGCTCCCGAAGAAGACGAAGTCAGCCGGCAGTACCGGGAAGCCGAACTCAGCTGGTTGGCTGCTGCCTAAGCCGATGCGGCGGGCCGCTGTCTTCGGCGGCCCTCCCGGCTCTTGTCTTATCCTTTTCTCCCCACCGCCCATGAATGCAAGCGAAGCACCCGTTTTCGGCGATGCCAACTGGAACCAGTACCGCGCCCGGGTAGCCGCCGCACTGACCGACGTCGAAGCCGACATGCAGCAGCGCGGCTACGGGCTCAACTGCGAAGGCCTTACGCTGGAAGTAGCCGAGCGCCTGCAGCTGGGCGTGGCCACTGTCGAGGACTTTGAGGTGCTCGAAGCCCTGGTAAAAGCCCTGCTGCCAGTGGCCCGGGAGGCCGTGCGTGCCACCCGCGAGGACTAGGCCGGGCAGTACTGCCTGCTGCTGGTTTAACCCTCTTTTCTTCCGCTTTCCTGCCATGACCAACCTCCCCCAGCTAACCGTCGGCGAGGCCGTGCTGTACTCGCGCGAGCGGGCCGTGGGCCTGATTTACAAGGTGTACGAGCGGGGCCCGGGCGAACGGCCCGGCGTGCAGCTGCTGCTCAGCCGGGGCGGACGCGACCTGAGCGGCTTCAGTGCCGAGGAGGCCGACCGGTTCCTGCAGCCCCTGGAACACACGGGCCTGCGCTACGAATTCACCCACGTGGGCCAACTGCACGCCGACTACCACCGCGGCCTCTTTGCCGCCGCCTTCGCCACGGCCCGGCTGCTGGCCGGCTTCCAGGACCCCCGCTACCTGGACGTGCCCTGAGCGGCCCCGGTAGCCGCGCTTTCTCTTACCTCTTCTTACTCTCTCCCCATGCATCAGCAAACCAACTCCGCCACCCCCTCCAATCCGTTTCCGCCGCAGCAGGCCTACCTGGCTATTGAGCTGCAGCCCGCAGACGGGGCCGAAAAACGACGCCTGCTGGCCTTGCGGCGCCACGTGCAGGCTCACACCCACACCACCGATTTGCGCGGGCTGACGGGAGCGGTGAAGAAGTTCCTGGGCCCCGGCTACGAGGTCGGCTGTGGCAGCGCCCATATCTGGGTGCAGCGTGCCGGCGAGCCGCAGCGTCTGGCCATTGTGGCCGACCGGCTGACGACGGCCTACCGGGACTGGTTTGAGCCGCTGCTCGATGCGCCCGCTACCAGCCGCACCCCGCGTCGGCGCCTTTCCGGAGAGCCAATTGGCCCAGTCCCCGAACAGGAATGAGCACTGCCTGTGTGCCAGCCGGGGGCAGCCAGATATGTCGGCTGCGCTTTATTGCCTGCTGTGCAGAGTGGGCGGTGAGGCAAAAGAAGGTTGGTTAAAAAGAGCAAAAAGGAATAAAATATAAACAAAAAAGAGAACGTATAAAGCGCGGTTTTCGTTTATAATACAGAAGCAATCCACAATAAATCAGCTCTGTATTATGGCAAATGCGCTCCGTTCAGTCGTCGCCAAACCGCTACTTTTTAGCCTGCACACCACCGAACTGGTAAAGCACGAGGGCGCCAACTTACCGCTGCCACCTCGCCTGTTTCTACGCACTGCGCCCGGCCAGCCCGCAGCGATTGTCGCTCTGTGCGGTACCATGGGCAACCTCTTTTCGACGACGAGCTACGACGGTGGCCCGTTTCAGATAGTAGGCGGCGAGACCTACGCCACCCGGCAGGCCCTGGGTGCCTTTTTCCAGCACCAGCACGCCGGCATGCTACCCGCCGAGGGAGCTGCCACGCTGCTGGGCGTGGACGGCAGCACCCGCGAGGTGCTTCCCGAGAAGGGCCGCAAAAGCTTTGGTCTGGCCCAGCTGTACGCCGCGCTGGAGGCCAACTACATCGACGTGCACTGCCCGCAGCACGGGCCTTACGAGGGGTACATTCTGGTGTTTGACGACGAGGGCAAAGACCGCCGGCGCCCCATCAACCCGCTGGCCACGGCCGCGTGGTACGAAACCTACCCGCTGGAATACTACGCGCCCGTCGACGTGGTGGCCGGGCCAGTGCTGCTGATGAAGTCCGCCCTGCTGCGCTAGGCTCAGGCCGGCAGTCGCTTCGGTATCGGAGCGGCTGCCGGTGCGCTTGCCCGTTCCACTCCCTCCGCCTACCCCCGATGCCCGTCTTCTCGAACATACCCGCTGCCTCCGCTGCCAGCCGCTGTGCCCGGCTGGAGGCCCTGCGCGCGGAGCTGCGCTGTATCCTCCAGCACCCGGCCATTGCGCTGGCACGCCGGCAGGCCGCCGAAACGTTTATGGGCCGGTGTACCGATGCGGCTCAATTGGAGCGGTGGCTAGCCTTGGCGGTGGGCGAGTGTGGGCGTTGGGAAGAGCAGGTGCTGGCCGCCGAAAGCACTTGGAAAAGGTAATTTTTAATCAAGGGAGCGGCCAGCGCGTAAACGGACTACCTTTCGCGCTTTATTCTGTGCCTTTTTAGCCTTCCTTCCATGCCCAAAGTGCCTGCCCCCACCGTGGCTTTTACTGAGCCCCTAACCAGCCCACCGCGTGTACATCACCCCACGACGCTAGCGGAACTGCTGGAAGTAGCTGGCACGCGCAAGCGCATTGTGGAAGCCTGGGGCGTATCGGCCCGCACCTACGACACCCGCAAGCGCAGCCCCGGAACCTGCACGGTCGGCGAACTGCAGCAGCTGGCGCGGGTGCTCCACGTTTCCGAGGAAGAACTCTTTGCCGTCGTGCGGGCCGAGGCCGCCCGGACGGCGGAGCCCGTTGCCACAATCACTTGACCGGCATTGCCAAGCCCGGACCCTAGACTAGGTCCAGTTGCGCGAACCGCTGCGCGAGCAAGGCATGAAACTGCGCCTGCAGGGCTGCAGGCAGAAAGCTCTGGTCGATAAATGACTCCCAGGCCGCCCGGGCTTTGACGAAGCGCGTGAGCATGCCGGTCACCACCTTCCCGTCGATGCCCGCCCGCGCGGCAGCCTGGCGGAAGTCGACTTGCCGCAGTCGCCGTTTTTTGCCGTTGAGCGTCAGGGCCAGTTCCTCGGTGTCAGCAGGGTTCACCAGGGCCGTGGCCACCAGGTCGTAGGCCGGCGCCAGGCCATAGCCCAGCCCGGGCGTCTGCAGCAGGGAGAAGTTCTTCAAGTGCATGTCGGCGTTGCCGGTCAGAAAGCTGAAGAGCACCAGCTCGTAGTAGTTGACCACGTCCAGGCCGGGATTGGCCGAGTACTGCAGAATGGCCTTGGCCACCTGCTCGTGGGAGCCGTCGTACTTGTTTTCGGTCAGCCGCCCGGTGAGCTGGCACATGTCTTCCATGGCCCGCTTCTGGCCCTTCACCCGGTCGACGCGGCGCGTGACGTAGGCCAGGGCGCCGCCTTCGAGGCGCAGCAGGCCGTGGGGCACCGTGGGCAGTTTGGCCAGCGACGCCAGGTGCATGGTCAGGTCTTCTACTTCCGGCAAATGCGGGTAACGGGGCGTCGGCGGCTTGAGGATGTACTCGCCGTTCAGCGCCCCCACAATGGTAAAGCGTGGGGGCTGCCCGGCCGTGCCCGCCGGCGCAATAGTCAGTGACAGCTTGGGCTGCACGCCCGTCACGGTGATGTGCTGGCGCACGACGGCCTCAGCCAAAGCCAGCATCTCGGCCTCGGTGTAGGGAAAGGCGGGCGGCACGGACTTCCCGAACAGGCGGCGGCTGCAGGCCGGGTGGTAGTCCGGGCCGGCGCCTTCCGGCAGAGTCTGATAGCAGGACAGGCAGCGGCTCATGACGCGTCTTCGGTTTCCACGGGGTGAATGCTCACAGCGCCGATGCAGTCCCGGCAGCAGGCCAGCAGCAGGCCCATTCGGTCGCGGGCGTTGAGCTTCCAGTTTTTCTCCGCCACCTCCAGCAGCCAGCCCTCCGGGATGAGCCCGTCGAAAAAAGGAAACAGCACGCGCTCCACGTAGGGCGCCGGGCGCAGCGGCAGCGTCAGGCTGACGGCCTCCGCGCCGGCCGTGGCCAGGTAGGCCGGCGCGTAGGCGAAGGTGTAGCCCTGCTCGTCCTGCGTCAGGTGCCCGGCTAGTTGCGCGTGCAGGTAGACTTCGGCTTTTCTCATGGTTGCTCGGTTACCAAGTGCGCGCGGTCCAGCGGGGCGGGCGCCAGTTCATGGCCAAACAGGCGCAGTACCAGATTGACCTTGTCCAGCCGTAGGGTGGCTTTGCCCTGCTCCAGCTCGCGCACGAAGCGCAGCCCCACCCCCGCTTTCGCGGCCAAGTCGGGCTGGGACAACTGCAGCAGCTTGCGGCGCTGCTTAACGAAGGCGGCCAGCGGAGAGGTCATAGGCTATACCCGTTCGGGGGTAATCACGAATGTAAAGAAAAAATTTAACACCCGAACGGGTATAAAGTTACGCAATTTAGAATAAATTATACCCGAGAAGGTATAACATGAGGCATGCCAATGGCAGACCTATTGGGTCAAAAGTTACTGTTGAGGAGGCTGTTTGGGAGCCCGCGCCCGAACATGCAGCCCGGCGTCCTGCAGCTTACGGCCCAGCACATCGTCGGCGGCTAGGTCCAGAATGGTTTGTTCCAGCCCCAGCACGAACAACACCTGCAGGTAGCCGCCCATGCTTACTGTGGAACTCCCCTGCTCAATGGCATGCAGCGTGTTACGGCTGATGCCCGCGCGCTCGGCTACGAGCGCCGCGCTGAGCTTGCGGCGCAGACGGGCCAGTCGGATGTTCTCACCCGATTGGGCCAGCAGCTGCACTAGGCGAGGTAGCAGGACGACGGGTTCTTTGGCCATAAGGCGCAATATAATGCGCAATAATGCCGCGTGGCGTCCAGCATATTGCGCATTACCTTCTCAGGTCAGCCACCCGTTTCCGGGCTTAGTGGCGGCAAAAATTAGTCGTAATACCGGCGACGAGCTCCCCGAATCTGATTGATGTAGGGTATCATGGCCATGCTGAACCCCTGCGCTTCCGGTCGCTGCTCATTGTGCTGCCAAGCCCCGAGTACCAGCGCGAATTCCTGCCGAACAATGGGGTAATCAAGCACGAGGTTGTTGATGAAATCGTCGTCGTTGAGGGCAAAAGCCAGCAGCAGGTAGGCCTCGACCAGCTTGCGGTGTCGAAGACACCAGTCTGTATCCCCTAAAAAGGGGGCGTGAGTGCGCGTCGCGGCTTCCAGGTCAATTTTCCACAGGTACACCGACGCCACGATGTGGTAGCCGGCCCGGCTGTGGTCAGCATCGTGCGGGGAGGGACCTTTGTCGGGCTGAGAGACGGAGAGCAGCAACTCACCGTACCGGGCCAGTTCGTGCGCCTGCTTGCGATTCACGGCACTGGCCTGCTGCAGGTAGAGGTACGCCAGCTTTAGCAGGGCGTACTCATTGCCAACGGTCATGCTTTGTACCAGGGTGGCTTCGGCCTGCTCCGGCCAGCGCAGGTGCTGGAATTCAATGCTGCCCACCAGGTCCAACACCCACTTGGCCACCCGCCGGTCCAGGAGCCGGATGTTGTCCGCCGCGCGCCGCAGAAACGGATAGGCCCGGTTGGGCTGCTTCAGGTAAATGTGATAGGTAAACCCCACCAGCACGTCAGCCATCAGCTCGCGCCCGGTCAGGGGTAAAAGCAGGGCTAGTAAGGCGGTATGGTCCTGGCCGTACACGGCCCGTGCGGCGGCCAGGTTCTCGCCAATCACGCCCGCCACCAGCTCATAGGGTACCAGAAATGGAGCCGGCAACAAGTCAGGCAGCTGCGGAGGTGGGCCAGTATCTTCCTGGGTCGCCGCGGCGGTCAGGGCCTCGGTGGTGATTTCCGCCGTCAGGTTGCCGTAGCCGGTCTGCGCATCGCCCGGCTCGTAGCTTACCTGAACCGCTGCGCCACTGCTTAGCAACCCTGCCAGGTACGTGCATACGACCTGCTTCCATTGCGTGGCACCGGGCGCCGGCTGTTGCCCCTGGTGCAGTTCACCGAGCCAGGTCGAGACCAGGTTGGCCTTAACCGTGGAAACGGGCCAGCGCACCGCAAAGTGGTAGCCAGCCGGCAGCGGGCCTACAGAATAGGTGATTTCGCCGCCCAAACAGGTGAAGTTCATCACCCCCATGCCCCGGTGCAGAAAGGTCAGCAGGCTGCCTCTCAAACCAGCAGGTACGCCAAGCCGGTCAGCTACTATGCCGCCGTTAAGGTCTGCATACGCGCGGGAGCTGATGCCCCGGTAGGTGTAGGGAGAAGGCATAGCACAACCCTAACGCAGGCCGCAGATTTTCAGGAACAGCCCCCCGGGGTTCTTCGTCGCCTTGACCTTATCGGTTTTCAGCTGGTACGTGAATTTGAAGAGCTGGTCCAGGTGCTTGGGGTCGCCGAGGATGGTGGCCACCAGCTGCGGTTGATTGATGCCGAGGGCCTCCAGGTGCTGCCGGGCCGCGTGTGCACGGGCGTCCTCCGCCGGCTGCTCAAAGGGAATGGGTAGCTGCTGGGGCTGCTGGCGGGCGATGGTAAAGCGCAGGGCATCGTAGGCCCGCCCCTTCTTCACCAGCTCGTAGTCAATCTTGAGGTCGGTGTGCTCGCTGACCTGGCGCACGGCGATGTCGAGCACCCGGGCCTTGAGCTGGCTGATGTTCTGAAATAGCTCTGGCTCCTTGCCCTTGGGGTCTTTCAGGTGGAGCATCTGCTTGAACTCGTCCAGCGGGTAGGTCCGCGTCGACGTCTTGTCCTTCCACTGGCTCACGAGCTGGTAGATGCGCTTGGCATACTTACTGCTCAGCTTCAGGGCCGAGTGCAGTTGGTAGGAGGTGAAGTTTTCCTTGAGGTTGAACAGGAAAGGCCGGATGGGCGCCGCCAGCTGAATCTGTAGGCAGCCCTTACCCTTGATGTATTCCACCCGCTGAAACATCCAGAGCTGCTGGTAGGTGCGCTCGTTTTCCACCTCGAACATACGCGAGCCCATATCGGCCGTCGCCTCGCGCAGCTGCTGGTAATTCCATTGCCGCCCGGTCAGGGCTTCCACGTCCTTCACGTAGATGGTGTACTCCTGGTCCGGCGTGTCATCCCGGCGCAGCCGGGAGAGCAGGTAGAAGAAGATGTCCAGCTGACACGCCGTGTAGTCGTAGCGGGCCTGCGTGATGGCGTTGTGCTGGCGGACAACGGGGACCGGGGCCGGCTCCACAAGTACAACGGCAGTATCTTCAGGCTTCATAGACTAGGACATAAGGACGCGGGATAAAGCAAATGTAAGTCGCCGGTAGATAAAAAACCACAGTGGTAGTTAGGCGTGGTTTTTTACTTATAAAACGTGGTCCATAGACTTATAAAACGTGAGAGTTGACTTATAAAACGTGGTAATAAAAGGTATAAAAAGTGGTTTTTCGCTTATAAAAAGTGGTTTTATACCATTATATACTATTGAATATCAGGCACTTACAAGCCCTACAAATAGACAAGGAAAAACAAATAAACTCACAAAGGTTGTTGATGCACATTCACAATAGCTTTTAGGGAGGTAGTTCAAACCACGGGCCAGAACAAACAAGAAACAACAAAAAAACAGGCGGACCTAACGTCCACAGGGATTGCACTATTCTAAGTGAACACAGCATAATAGCCGCTTAAAACCACGTTTTATAAGTAGTTTCAGTTGCCACTGAGCCATGGGCTTCTGAAGGCCTTGCACCACTTTTTATAAGTCATTTCGACTTTTTTCACGGACTCGGCTAATGTTACTAACTTTATACTAACTTTTGACTAATAGTGAATTACCACGTTTTATAAGCAGACCAAGCCCGGTAAAGGGCAAACTAGCACGTTTTATAAGCAAAACCCTAGCTCAGCAACGGCAGTAAAGCATCGGTTTTAGTCTTTACAAACCCCGTTTTGGGCCTACTGGGCAGATTTATTGCATTTTTTAGCCCCAGGTAATGAATCGCGAACCGCACTGCTGCAGAGAGCGGCTTCGGTAACCTCGCTTATAAAATGTGAGAGATGGCCTTTATGAGTGTATTGCCGGCTGTTCTCTATTGCCTGACTGTGTCGCTTTTGCAGGGGCGTCCAGTTTTCACCGTGCGCCAGCCACTTGTTTAGACAAGTTCGGAAAAAATGATTGCGAAGCTATTTGCGAAACCGATTGGTTGCACATAAATTTGCAACCAATCGGTTTCATAAAAATTTCCTGGCCCCATGCGCAGAGATATCTTCCAAGCCATCGCCGACCCGACCCGGCGGGCTATCATCGCCTTGATTGCCTTGCAGGCACTGACCCCCAACGCCATTGCCGAACACTTCCAGACCAGCCGGCAAGCGGTGTCCAAACACCTTCGGGTGCTAACGGAATGTGAACTGGTCACCCAGCAGCAACACGGCCGCGAGATTCACTACTCCCTGCAGCTGGAACGGCTGCAGGAAGTGGACCACTGGCTGAGCCAGTACCGAAACCTGTGGGAAACGCGGTTCACGCAACTAGACCAGGTATTATCAACCCTAAAAAACCAGAAAAAATGAGCGACACGGTAGCCTTTGATTTTGCGGTTGACAAAGCCGCCCACACCGTCACCATCACCCGGGAGTTTGACGCGGACTTGTCCTTGGTTTGGGACGCGTTTACCAGGGCCGACCTATTGGACCAATGGCTGCCCCCGCACCCCATGACCGCCAAAACCAGATACCAGGACTTCCGCGTGGGCGGAAAGCGGTTTTATGCCATGGTCACCCCCGCCGGCGAGGAGCGCTGGGCCCTGCAGGAATACACCGCCATTACGCCCAAGACCCACTTTAGCCTGTACAATGCGTTTGCCGACAAAGACGAAAACGTTGAACTGCCCGGGTCGGAGTGGAATCATACGTTCAGTGAGCAAAACGGCACCACCACCGTGCGCATCACGGTGTACAATGAATCCCTTGAACGGATGGAAAGAATCCTCGAGGGCTTCACCGCGGGCATGAAAATGTCCTTGCGCAACCTGGACAACCTGTTAGCAACCCTTACGGGCAGGTAAGCCCATCCCAAAAAGAGCCAGCGGCGACGTCAATCGGGGCACCACTAGCCCCTCCCCCACTGCCCAAAAAACAAAGCCAGCCCCCGAAGAGGCTGGCTTTGCTGGTTCCGCTCTGTCTACCCCTCCCCTACTTGGCCGGCGGCAGCTTGCCGGTTTTGCGCAGGTGCGCGTCGTAGTGCCGGTGGGCAGCTTCCAGGTAATTCTTGATGGTCGTGGGCGTGTCCGGGCCGGGCGTGGCCAGCAGCAGGCTCATCTTAATCTCCTGCACCACGGATTTGGCGATTTGGACCGTGTGTAGCGGCACTTCGGCCTCCGGCGCGGGCGCAGCTGCCGCAGCCTGCTTGCGGCCCCGTGTGGAGGCCCGTACAGAAGCGGCAGCCGGGGCCACCGACGCAGCAGCGGCCGGAGCGGGGGCGGCAGCGGGAGCAGGTGCTTCAGCAGGAACAGGCGCCGGCGCTGAAACAGCCGCTGCAGGAGCGGTGGCCGGCGCCGCGATGGGCTCTACCGGCGCGGGTGGCGCGGTGGCCGTGCGGGTGGCCTCCCCTCCCATGCCGGCCCGGGCCTGCTGGCGGGCTTCTTCGGGGACTTCAATGCGGCGGCGCGGCGTGATTTGTGGTTTCTCGAAGCCCATTATTTCGCGGAGGTTGAAGCGGTGGATACGGAAGCGGCGGCCGTGGCGCGGCGGTCGGGCAGTCCCAGGCGCTCGATGAGTTCCTCGCACACTCGGCGGATTTCGTCGCTGGTGTCCTTGGTGCCGCCGGCGTAGCGGGCCCAGGCCGGGTTGAGCAGACTGTAGAGGGTCGAGGCCCGGGTGTAGGCCTTGCGGTGGCCCAGGTAGGAGTTGAAGCGCGAGAGGCCCAGCCCGTCGATGTAGTCGTCCATCTCCTTTTCCTCCCGCTGCCCCGCCACGCGCTTGGTGGGCAGGCCGTAGTACTGGAAGTCAATCTGCGCATCGTCGGCCGCTTTCTTAATGGCCTCCAGGATGGTCATAAACTCGGCCGTGGAGGCCCGGTCCAGGTAATCCGATACCAGAGGCACAATCACCGCGTCGCAGGCCGTCAGGGCGTTGAACACGTCGTCGCCATCGGCCCGGCCCGGCACGTCGATGATAATCAGGTCGTAGTTGTGCTCGGGGTTGTCGATGAAGTCGAAAATCCGGCTCAGCTGCCAGGGGTACACGTCGTAGGGGTACTGGGCGTCGGGGTTGGCTTCGCGCAGCTTGGCGAAGTTGGCCGCGTCGACCTGCTCGCGGGTCTTGACGATGCTCTGCTGGTAGTCGCAGTCGAGCACGGCGATGCGCAGGCCGTACTCGGTGGCCAGCGGGGCGGCGAGCACGAGGGCCAGGGTGGATTTACCGGAGCCCCCCTTCTGGGTGGCAAAACTGATAACCTTGGACATAGTTGGTGCGGGGTTGAGGGCGTGAGTAGCGGCCGGTCACAGGGACCAGTGGGACGTGGAGTCAAAAGTAATAGAAAAGCAGAAACACAGAACCACCCTTTTGCGGAAAAGCAGAAATGTTGTTACGCAAGAAAGTAGAAAAGTATTTCTGCCAATCAGCCTTTCAATACAAATGCAAGACAACAGAAAAACAGAAAAGAAAAGCAACATTACACCAGATTAACAGAATGGTTGTTCTGCAGAACTGTGTGGCTGCAGAATGGGACATCTGCAAACAGCGCCAACAGGTGGTATTTCTCTGACAACAGAAATACAAGAAAGCAGAATGGTATAAAAGCAGAAAATACAAGCGAGGCTTGCGTAGCTGCCATTCGTATGGAGCTGCAGAAATGCAGAACAACAGAAAAGCAGGAAGTCGATAGTGACGCCGCTTTACTGCTGGAGTATGCATTTTGCCTTTAGCAACAGAAATGCAGAATCGCAGAACTACAGGCAGTGGGCGCCGAACGAAACCCCACTGGATAGCTCTGCAAAGCTGTTCCGAGGGTGGAGAAGGCCTGGCTGACGCCAAATCAGTACGCGAGGCCAACTGCCGAAGCCGCAAGCAGCGGTCCAATCCGCCGGCCAGCAGGGCACGATAGAAAAGGGCAATAGGGAAAAAAGCGCCAGCTGCTAACACGGCGATGCAAAGCTGCGTACTAGCTTCTGACTAACTTTTTACTAACCGCTAATTAGTCTCAGCAAGAAGAACAACCCCACCCAAAGGCTAACGCATTGATCCTGAGTAGTTTGTAAATCAGCAGAGCTGATTTGTGGGCCACACAAAGGTAAGTAGCTGATTTTAAGCATTAAAAATGGCCCACCAGGGCTGCCAAACTGGAAACAGCACGATGAGTACGGAGTTACGCAAGCGGGTGACCCTCGACAACAACGCCCACCGGAAAGCCGAAGCGGCCGCCGCGGAAGTCGGTACCAGCCTGGGCGTGTACGCCAGCGCGGCCGTGGAATACTTTGCCACCCGGGGCCTGGACCCGCGCGAGACGGAGGCCCGCGAGGGGCAGCTCATCATGCAGCAGATAAAGAAGCTCGGGGACCGGGTATTCGGGTTCATGCAGGAGCAGGAGCGCACGCTGCTCACGGCCATGCTGGAGGAGATGCTGCGCACCCGCGTCACGCTGGAGCGGGTGCTGCGCCTGAATGAAATCCTGGTGGGCAACCTCAACGCGCAGCTGGAATCGCTCAGTGAGGCGCAGCTGCAACGGCAGCAGCAGGCCCTGCAGCTGCTGCGCCAGCGCAATGAGGAAGCAGTGGAAAAGCAGGTAAAGGAAGCCCTGGAGGCAGCCCAAAAAGCAGGGCCGGGCAAGCGCAGCAAGCCAGATGACGCGGTAGCAGGGCAGGGGCAATAGGCAGGAAAAAGTACTCACAATACGCAAGCAAAATACCCGTCAACGCTCGGATGTACGTCAAATTAATCAACCCCAAAACGCACGGCAAAGCCGCCTATACCAACACTGGCAGCAGCGCGCAGACGCTGCAATACCTGCAGCACGAAGCGGTAGGGGAGGGGCGGGAAGCCACGTTTTTCAGCGCCGTCGCGGACGAGCTGAGCGCCGCGCACGTGCAGCAGTCCATCGACACCAACGTCAAAGGCCTGCGGTCTGGCGAGGCCAAGTTCTACTCCCTGGTGCTGAGCCCAAGCGAGCAGGAACTGGCTCACATCGGCAGCGACCCCGAAAAGCTCAGGGCCTACACCCGGCAGGTAATGCAGCAGTACGCGCAGAACTTTACGCTGCCCGGCGGCCGCCAGCTGGGCAGCCAGGACATTGTGTGGGGCGCCGTGCTGCACCAGGACCGCACCCACCGGGGCACGGACCCCGAAGTCGTGGCGGGCACGGCTAAAGCGGGCCAGAAGCGGGCAGGCCAGCAGGCCCACGTGCACGTCATTGTCAGCGCCCGCGATGCGGAGCAGAAGATAACCCTTAACCCCGGCGGGCGCCGGCAGCGGTTTGATTTGATGCGCTGGCAGGCCGCCGCGGGCCGGCAGTTTGAGCGGCAGTTTGGCTACGTGGCCCAGGAGCATGAAAAGCTACGGGCTAAGGCCACGCGGCAGCGGGACACTACCCACGACGCGGGCCGGCTGGAGAAGATTGCCGGGCGCGTGGCGCGCATCAACCTGCTGGTGCCCCGCGAACAGCACCTGGTGCCCGAGAAAGTGCAGGGCATTGCCGTGGCCCGGGAGTTTGACAAGACCTTTTACCGGATGCTGGCCCGGGTCGAGGAGCGGGCCCGCGACGGCCGGCCCATCGACAACGCCCTGCAGCTGCTGCGCACGGGGCGGGAGCAGGCCGCTGCCCCGCAGCGCCAGGCGGCTACGGCCCTGCACGCGGTGCAGCACCTAGTACGCCGTGGCCGGGAGGCCGCTCAGGAAGAGCGCACCGAGCACGTGGCCGAGAAGACCGGGCGCCGCGGCGCAGAGCTGGACATCGACATGTAAGGCCGGCCAGCAATCCACTCACTATTTCTACTCCCCTATGACCAGTTTACCTACTCGGCCGGCGGCCCAGTCCCACTCCATCGGCCTGCTCATCGGCGTGCTGCTGCTGGCCTTACTGGCCGGCGAATGGTACGTGCTGCAACACCCGGCGGAATTAGCGTCGGCGCGGGCCGCCCAGCACCAGGCCGGGCAGGCGCCCACGCTAACTCCCCGCCAGCGCCTGGCGGCCCGGATGGTCATCATCAACCAGCAACGCGCCGAAGCCCGGCGGAAGCGGCTGCAGCGGCAGGCGGCGCCGGTGGTAGGCCAGCCGGCCGCCGAGCTGGCCACGGCCACGAGCCAGGCCGGCGACCAGGTAGTGCGCAGGGGAGGGGCCGCCGCGTTGCGCGTGGCCACGGCCGGGCAGGGGTTCAAAGGCAAGCTACTGGTGAAGGCGGGCCGGCTCTATGGAGCGGCCGGCATCTTCCTGCGGGCGCTGGTGCTGCTCGCGGCCGGGGTGCTGGTATTCGTGCTGCCGGCACCCGAGCGCAAACCCGGCGGGTCGGCCCAGCGCAAGCCGCTGCGGCCTGAGGCCGTGCGCGTGGTCGTGGCCAGCTGCGCGGGCTTGTTTCTGCTCAGCGCCTACGTGCTACTGACCATGGCCTCCTACCAGCCGGGCTTTATCCGGGTGGGCTACCCGGTTGGAGTAATTGTGGCGCTGGCCAGCGGCTTTGTGGTGGGGCTATTGCGGGCCGCGACCAAAAGCCCGGAGTTTGGGCTGAGCGTGGAGCGCAGGAAGCTGGAGACGCCCGATGGGTTCAACCTGCCCACGGAAGGGGGCGGTTGGGTGAACGTACCCAATCCCTACCGCGGCGTGCTGGTGCTCGGCGGCGCCGGGGCGGGCAAGACCTATTCCATCGGGGAGCCGGTGATTGAGCAGCTGGCGGCTAAGAACTTTGCCGGGCTCATCTACGACTTCAAGTTTCCGGTGCTGGCCGAAGTAGCCCAGAAGGCGCTGGAGCTGGCCGGGCGCCAGCAAAGCCCGCCGCGGCTGCTGCCCAGCGGGGAGCCCGAGCCGACGGTGGTGCTGCACGTCATCAACTTCCGCGACCTGCAGCGCAGCGAGCGGGTGAACCCGCTGCGGGCCGAGGACATGCCGGTGGTGGCGTTTGCCGAAGAATACTCGCGGGCCATTATCAACAACCTCAACCCGGCCAGCATCCGCAAGATGGAGTTCTTCGACATCAGCGCGGTGGCCTACCTGACGGGCATCATCTGGTTTTATAAAAAGCACTTCCCGCGCTACTGCACCATTCCGCACGTGGTGGCCACGGCCATCCACAAGGACTTCAAGCACGTGCTCTCGATGCTGGAAACCGACCCGGAGTGCGCCGGCATGGTGCGCAGCATCGTGACGGCCGTCGAGCAGCGGGCCGAGAAGCAGGTGGCCGCCGTCGTGGGCACGCTGCAGGTGATTCTCAACCGGATTAACTCACCGGAAATCGTGTGGGTGCTTACGCCCGACGAGGCGAAAGGGGAGGGGTTTTCGCTGAATCTGAACGACCCGAAGCAGCCGGCGCTGCTCTGCATCGGCAACGACCCCACGCTGAAGGAAACCTTCTCGCCGGTGGTCAGCTGCATTATCACCGTCGCCATCAAGCTCATGAACCAGCAGCACAAGCACCGCAGCTACGTGTTCCTCGACGAGGCCGCCACGGTGTACGTGCCGGGGCTGGAGCTGCTGCCGGCCACAGCCCGCAGCAATAAGGTAGCCACCATCTACATGACCCAGGACCTGGCTCAAATGACCGACGCCTATGGGCCTGAAAAGATGAAGGTTATGGTCTCCAACCTCAACAACCAGTTTTTCGGCAAGGTCAACTCGCTCGACACGGCCAAGTTCATCTCCGAGCTCGTGGGCCGTGAGGATAAGCAGATGCACAGCACCAGTACCGGCAAGAGCCAGGGCGGGGGAGGAGGCCACGGCAGCCACAGCTCGAACCTGAGCACCAGCTACCAGGAGCGCAACCTGGTGAGGGTGCAGGATGCCATCGCCCTGCAGCAGGGCGAGTTTATCGGGCAGACGGTAGAAACCGAGCGCACCTTCTTCCAGGGCGTCATCTCCCGGGCCGACGCGACCCCGGAGCGGTTTCCGCTGCACCCCGTGGCCACGTTTGGCACCAGCGAAGAGGATAGCGCTGCTACGCTTTCCGTGGTGGTGCAGGAGAACTACCGGCGGGTCAGCCAGCAGGTAAAAGAAACCCTGGCCCTGCACGCAAACACCTTAGCAGGAGGCACAAAGAATGAGGCAGATTAGCCGCCAGAACCCCGCAAATGCGACGTTTAGGCCCTTTTTGCTGTTAAGTAAGTACCCAAAACCTACGCCCCAAACCCTATGATGAAGAGCTTTTTCACGCCCGCCCCGGCCGGCCTCACCCCTGAGCAGCTGACTGCCCGCCAGGAACGGGAGCGGCATGCCAATAACTCCATTGCCATTCTGATGAGCAACGGGCCCGCACCCAGCCCGGAGGCCCTGGCCATCATGCAGCGGCACGTGGACGGGGAGATTAGCATTGAGGAAGCCATTGAGCTGACCGACGCCATGCTGCTGGCCCGCTACCGGCCGGGTGCCGGCTCAGGGAGCACAGAGCCTAACCACGCACGCTGATGGTAGCCGGCGACCGTTTCAGCGACGAAAACGGAGTACGGATAAACCGGCTGGGCATTACCGACCCCCAGCAGCTGGCCCAGGCCGAAACCGACTCCTCGCTGCTGCGCTTGCAGCGGCTTAATGTGCAGGGCGGCATTCCCGGCGGGCGCTACGACTACGCCCACCTCAAGCAGGTGCACCAGAAGCTTTTTGAAGGCGTGTACCCTTGGGCCGGCGAAACCCGGGCCGACCGGGGGTTTCAGGGGCACAAACCCACCTACGTCACCGGTTTCAAGGAGACGATGACTTACGCGCCTTACAAGGAGATTGAGTTGCGCCTGAATGCCATCGGCGAGCAGCTGGGCAAGGAGAACAACCTGAAGGGACTGTCGGAGGAGAAGTTTGCCGAGCGCGCCGCCTATTACCTCGACCAGTACAACCACACCCATGCCTTTCGCGACGGCAACGGGCGCACGTTGCAGGCCACGTTTGTGCAGCTCGGTAAAGAGGCCGGCTACCAGGTCGACTTTGCCCGCATCGACCCGGCCACGCTGAACCGGGCCCGCGACCTGGCCATGGTGCGCCCGCATGCGCCCCAGGAAGCGGAGAAGAATCTGCAGGCGCTGAAATCCATGTTTGAGCAGGTAATCAGCCCAGCGCCGGGCCTTGAAGCCGAAAAGCTCCGCGACCCCAGCCTGGCGCGGCCACTGGCGGCCCTATCCGCGGAGATGAACGCCCTGGATGCTCGGCGTGAGCTGGAGGTGACGGGCTACCGGGTGATGGACATTGTGGCTAACATGCCGGGCGCTGGTAATTACGAAAAGGGCGTCGCAGTAGGGAAGGGGGTGGAAGCGACCAACCTGAATCCGGCGGCTATTCAGACCCACTTGGAGCAGTTTCAGCAGGCAGCGGAGAAAATAATCAAGCACCCTGCTTTGCAGGGGCCCGATGCAAAGCAGGACCAGTCGGACGCTAGGCGGTTTCGAGCGGCGGCTGAGCAGATTCAGACGTTGGCTGTGGTGAAGGAAGCAGGAGTGAAGATGCCGATGCTGCTTCAAACCCACGAGGAGGCACAGGCTGTTTTCAAACGGGCAGCTGGCCAAGTAGCTCAGGCATTACACGAACACGGAAAGGGACTGGATGCTGCGCGTCTACAGGAAGTAGCCAAGCACGTCGAGCGCACACCGTTTATCGGTGGGTTGAACCGTGAAAACGTAGGTAAGTCCTTGGATGCGGCCGACCGGATTCCGGCTCTGAGTGCCAGCCAGCACCTAGGTGAACTCAAAAGTGCGGTGGGAATTATGGAGAAAGCACCCCCTGTGCAGGAGCGAAGCTCTGCCGGCATTTCTGGTCGCGAAGCCGGTGGCGTGGAGCGCTGATGGTCAAAGCGAAACATAACGGGTTGTTACGCTGCGAAACTGCAATGAGGAAACCCACCTCGCCCACGGAAAGATTCTGGAGCTTTGGCCGCACGCTACGGAGATACGAATGCGTTGCACCTGTCGCGACACCAGTCGGAAGTGGCTTCAGACTCATCATGCGTAAGCCGACACTGACAAGTAGTTACCCACTATTGAGTTCGGCTTTCGTGACGCACCTGAAAGTTTTCAAACCGGAGGTTGAAATCTGCCAGCACCGGAGAACCGTCACGCTCCATTCTCAACCGTGGCGCATCATGCTTTAAACGACTGTGCATATGTTTAATCGGGTCATGTTCTGTCTCCTGCTTGGTGATACGGACGGCTCCGGCCAATAATTGTGGCCAGGAACCCCAGGCGGCTCGCTCATCCTGCTCAACTCCTGTGAAATGGATACCGTGACGACCAATGATAAAGAAGTACACGTTCCCTATGGCCTTTTCTGCCGGTGAATGCCGGGTAATCTGCAGCGCGTTAAGGGTCGTTTTTACATCGGTTCGCTCTACCCACGTTACTACCTTATCAAGCCAGCTCAGGGCGTTCTTCTGTAGGTTGCTGATGACGCTGCGTCGCTTTTGCATGGAGTTGGCAAACGGGTCCTGCCATTTTAGCTGGAATAACCCCAACGACTTGGTTACTTTATCAAAGACAACCGCGTCGATATCCGTCTCGCGCCCGTCAATAGACATGCGTATTTCGACTGGAATACGCACGAATCTGTCTTCCGTGAAGAAGCCAAATATCATTCTCCTGAACCGTTCCTCCCGGTTGTTCACTGCTTTGGAGTAATCCAGCTCGCAGGTTCTTTTCAATTCATGATTCAGAAACTGAAAAGGGTTGTTGAGGCATCCGGCGGTCGAGCGTAGCAGCTGCGAATCTGAAACCTGAACGAAAGGCGGCGGAGCTATGCGGGGAATTGACAGGTAAGCCTGGTAATTGTCATTGTTCAGCGTGATATGATTCAGCATGCCGCTAACCTCCTGCCCGGTACGACCCAGGTACCGGGCAAGGTCAGCCACAACACCTTCTCTGGAACAGAATAAGGATATGATGTTTCGCAGTTCGAGGCGGTCATATTTTTTGTGTGCCGCTTCACAGAACGCCTTATGGAGCAACGCTAAACCAGCCAAGTACTCGACCATGGTGACGTAGGCCCCGTAAGGTACCTGACCGAACAGGTCTGCTTCGTCAAAATCGTCGTGGACCTGTTTGCGAAAAATGTGCTGCCGGCCCTGTTGAATGAAGTATTCCGTAACGTAAGGGGTTGCCTGATAGGCAATGGTTCGTCTGTCGGGGCTCTTTACCGAGAGCATAATCCGCTTGTAGACCCGGTTAGCGTCGAATCTGTCCTTGTCGGCTTTTTTGCTTGTAAGCTGCCCGACTATATGCTTCTGCACAAACTGCCAGTCATGCAGGTCAAAAAATTCAGCATTGGAATAGGAGTCCGTAATGGCGAATACAAACTCGCTCTCAGTTGGCTGACTAATTGAGGCAAAGCCCATTTTACAGAACATCACCAGCTGCCGGGCAAAGGCAAGCTTACCGGTTGCATGAATGACAGAGTCGGCCCAGGCAGTAATATCGTTGTTTGAGTACAGGATTTGCTGAAACTCTGACTGTTCGATTTTTGAATACCATGCCTGGAGCAGCAATGGCCATCCATACTGATGAATGGTTTCAAAATAGTCTGTGTAAGCAGCGTCAAACTGCCCGCTACCACGCAGGTACAGGTAGACAATGTCCATTTCCCTGACAATGTTGACTACAGCGCTTCCTGGCAACCCACTTATCTCCGAGAACTTTTCCAGTTCAGCATCAAGTATTGATTCTAGGATTTCTGAGGGCATCCGCATAGCGCAGGCAGGGAAAGAGTTTCGGAGTGAGCATCGGAATCATGGCTGTCATGCCAGTCAGCAGTGTACAATGGCTGGTGGTGAAAGCGACACAAGCAGGCCATGGTGGTCCTTATGTGTTTTCCGCTAAGACGACAAGAACCGGCCCACGCAGTATATCATCTTCGTTTTCAATATCGAACGCGTGTCCTGTCAGCTCTCCAATTACTTCCATTGCGGCCGGATTTACTTCACCCTCGCAGTCGAATACAGTATATACAACATACCCAGGACCGTTCGCCTGAACATCTACCAAAGTGGGATGACAGCGTAACAGAGCCGGCACCAAGTCTTCAAGGCCACTGAATTCCGGGGTCCGACCGGGCACCCATAGTCCCTGGTCTGATACTGCCAGCGGGGCAGCAGCCGGTTGATATAGTGTTGCAGGCATCTGAAAGCGGAATACTGTCCTGTAAAGGAAGAAATAAACCGCGAGTATCCGGCCTGAGAGGATACCGCATTCGGTTAAGGTGGGGTTCAGCAAAAAGCACCTTATCTGCTGCTGTGACGTTTACATGCTGATGGCCGACGTTCATACTCCTTCCACGCGCAGCTTCAACATGTCCCGTATTCGGGGCAAAGACACCAAGCCGGAATTGCTGGTTCGACAGTACCTGCATTCCCGCGGATTACGTTACCGGCTGCATGCAAAGCACCTTCCCGGCAAGCCGGACCTCGTATTTCCCGGGCTGCACACCGTGGTTTTCATACATGGCTGCTTCTGGCATCAGCACGAAGGATGCCGGTATTTTGTGGTGCCGAAAACCCGGACCGAGTTCTGGATGGGAAAAATCGGGCGCAACGTAACCAACGATGAACGCCAGCAGGCAGAATTAAAAAATCAGGGGTGGCGAGTGCTGGTTGTGTGGGAATGTGAGCTTCGGCCACCGCACCGGGAACGCACGCTGGAAAGGCTCTTTTATTCCCTGACAGCCCCCGAATCGGATGAACTGGAATGCTAATTCTGCTGGCAAATGGACGAAAAATCCCGTACTTGTGTGCTGGAAAAGCGAGTATTTTCGCTAAATAGCTAACAATGAACTATATCGACCTGTTCGCGGGCGCAGGTGGCTTGTCCGAAGGCTTCCATAATGCGGGCTTCACTCCGGTGGCGCACGTGGAAATGGATGCCCATGCCTGCGACACCATCCGCACAAGACTGGCCTGGTATTGTCTGCACGAGAAAAAAGATTACCAGCCATACTTCAATTACCTGCGCGGCAAGCTCCCACGTGAGGAGTTGTATGAACTGATTGAACAGATTCAGCCAGGATTACTGGATTCAGTCATCAACGAGGCTATTGGTGAAGAAACGCGGCAGGGGATATTTGATAAGATTGACCAGCAACTGAAACGCCTGCCGGAAGGAAAGCAGGAAGTAGACCTGATTATCGGAGGTCCTCCCTGTCAGACCTTTTCCGTTGCCGGACGCGCCCGGCTGGGGCGCGCAGTGATGGAAAACGACCCTCGCAGTAAGCTCTATCTG
This sequence comes from Hymenobacter properus, assembly GCF_015694735.1. Lineage (GTDB taxonomy): Bacteria > Bacteroidota > Bacteroidia > Cytophagales > Hymenobacteraceae > Hymenobacter > Hymenobacter properus. Next base: position 25,490 of record NZ_JADQDP010000009.1, read on the forward strand.
CAGTATGCAGAATTCCTGGTAAAGTACCGTCCCCGCATGTTCGTGTTTGAGAACGTGCTGGGGATGCTGAGCTTTAAGAACGGACAGCAGCTGGACCTCATCCGGGAAACGTTTCTGGAGGCGGGCTACGCTATGGATGTGCGGGAGTGGAATGCCCGCAGCTTCGGGGTGCTGCAAAGCCGCGAGCGACTGATTATCATCGGCTGGCGTCTCGACCAGCCGGCGTTAGGCTATCCGGCATTCGGGACCCTGACGGCAGAAGAACAGAAGCGATTCACAGTGGAGGAATTGCTGAGTGACCTGCCGCCTCTTGAGCCTGGCCAAGTTCTTCCGCCTACTCCTTACGAACCCAAGACCATTACGCCATATCTGAAATGGTCAGGTTTACGCCAAAAATGCCCGGTAATAACCTGGCATCACGCCCGGCCGCATCGGGAGGAAGACCGGGAGATTTACCGGCTGTTTATTGAACACTGGAACGACGGGGGCGATGAATATCAGCGAATGCGATATAATGAGCTGCCGGGGCACCTTATTTTTCACGTGAATAAGACGGACTTCACCGACAGGTTCAAGGTCGTGGCCTCGGATATGCATTACTCACAGACTGTGGTGGCACATATCAGTAAAGACGGCCACTATTACATTCACCCGGATATCAAACAACGCCGTTCGCTTTCAGTACGGGAGGCTGCCAGATTGCAGTCGTTTCCTGACAACTATTACTTTGAAGGACCCCGGACTTCAGCGCTGAAACAGATTGGCAATGCAGTGCCGCCGCTGATGGGTGAACGAATTGCCCTGAGCGTTCGCAATGCCCTGAATGGTGTCGGAAATTTTCTGCGGCCAGACTCTCCGGTAGGTAAACGTCGCTCCGGCAAAAAAGACAAACAGTTGGCGCTAAACTACGCGCAGTAGGAATTATGTCAGTTTCTTACTGCATATTAATCTGAATTTCAGTCAGACAGGAAGTGTCATCTTCGTTCACGAGGTGCACCAGCTGTTTTCTTCCCCCATGCCAAATCTGATATAACTCTTACCCTCATCCGATACCACCACTATCGGACTTCTACGTCCCGGCAACAGGCCGGCTATCAATGAGCTTTGAGACAATTCTGTTCGAGGAGGCCGGCCCGCGTGCTGATTCCATGCTCGAAACCCTCCGCTCCATCGGCTACACGCTGGACACGGCTGTGGCCGATATAATCGATAACAGCATTGCGGCGGGGGCAACGGACGTACAGCTTGAAATCGTCTGGCAGGGGCAGCAATCCACCCTGACGCTGTCGGATAATGGCCGGGGGATGAGCCCCGAGGCGCTACGGGAAGCGATGCGGCCGGGCAGCCGGCACCCGGGCCAGGTGCGACACAAAGACGACCTGGGACGTTTCGGTCTTGGCCTGAAAACTGCCTCTTTCTCCCAATGTCGCCGGTTCACGGTTCTTTCAAAGCCCCAGGCAGGCGAAGTAACCTTTCGCTGCTGGGACTTGGACTATGTAAATGAGGCAAAGGCCTGGAACCTGTTGTGCCACGTCTCGGATGAATCCCTCGTGGAACAGCTGGCAGCCCAGCCGCAGGGGACCATTGTGTTCTGGGAGAAAATGGACCGGCTGGTCGGAAATCTGCAGCTGGGCAACTCAAAGCACGAGGCGCTTTTTGGCCAGTACGTCAAGATGGTCGAGCATCATCTGGCCATGGTCTTTCACCGGTATCTGGAAGACAACAGCCTGACGATTTACGTCAACGGGGAAAAGCTGAGTCCCTGGGACCCGTTTCTCACGGCCGAGCCCTTCACCCAGCGTCTGATTGACGAAACCCTGCTCAGCGGGCAGGTAGTTATCCGGCCCTACATTCTGCCGCATCACCGCCGGCTTTCCCATCCCGACCTGTTTGAGGAAGCAGGGGGCCTGCGCGGCTGGGGTGCTCATCAGGGTTTTTACATCTACCGTAACCGGCGGCTGCTGGTCGCCGGAGACTGGCTGGGCCTGTTCCGCCGCGAGGAGCACTGCAAGCTGGCCCGCATCATGGTGGACCTGCCCAACACGCTGGACGATGCCTGGCAGATTGATATCCGCAAAGCACAGTCCTTCCCGCCGACCACGCTGCAGGGCGACTTCAAGCGAATCGGTACCCATGCCCGCACCCGGGCGGTGGAAGTCTACCGGGCCCGTGGGCGCAAGCTCAAGCATACCCATAGCATTGGATTCACCCCGGTCTGGCAGGAAAATGTCCGCCTGGGGCAGCGGCACTACACCATCAACCGCCAGCACCCGCTGGTGAAGGACCTGCTCGAAAAGAGCAAAGGCCAGTCTTCCGCGCTGCTCCATGCCGTGCTGCGGATGTGTGAGGAAACCATCCCCGTACCCCTGATTGTGCTGAGTGAGGCGGAAAAGCCCCGCGAACAGGCCGTGCCGTACGAAAATGTCGGCGACGAGGAAATCATGCCGTTGCTGCAGGACCTGTTCAAGGACTTCCGGGCGGCCGGCCGCTCTGCAGCGGACGTGCGGCAGATGCTGCTCAACATGGAGCCTTTCAATTATTTTCCTCACCTCATTGACAAGCTTCCGAATGCCTGATTCCCACGAGGAGGCCCTGAGCGTGGCCATCACCATGCTCACGCCGAAAGCCCACAAAACCCCGGCTGTTATAACCGAAACGGTGGGCCGGGTCGGGATGCTCTACCCCGAGGCCGACAAAGAGCGGCTGCAGGCGGACCTGCTGGCCTACTACCGGGTGAAATCGCTGGATTACGCCATTCTGGAGGACAAGGCCAACCGGCAGCCCCCGTGGCTGGATAAGGCCCGTGAGGACATCAAATGGAAGTTCTGGAGCCGCTACCGCGACTACATGCAGTTCGACCGGCGGATGGCCGCTCATACCGTAGACCAGCTGGGCGACCTGACCGATGACATCCTGGACCGCCTGAGTAACCCCCGCAGCACCCTGCCTTTTGACCGGCGCGGTATGGTTGTGGGGCAAGTACAGTCCGGCAAGACCGGCAACTACACCGGCCTTATCTGCAAGGCGGCGGATGCCGGCTACAAGCTCATCATTGTGCTGGCTGGCATTCACAGCAGCCTCCGTAGCCAGACGCAGGAACGTCTGGACGAGGGCTTCGTTGGGTATAATACCCAGACAGCCCGCACTCACCGCACCGGAAACCACTGGATTGGTGTGGGGAAGCGTGACCGCAAGGTGCCGGCTCACTCGCTGACCACCAGCGCGTCAAACGGGGATTTTAAAACCTCCCTGGCGGACAGTGTACCCGCTACCATTTTCGGGTCGGACCCGGTGCTGATAGTGGTGAAAAAGAATGTCAGCATCCTGCGCAACCTGATTCTGTGGCTCGCCGCCAAGGGGGAGGAGACCGAGAAAGGGCACCGCTTGCTGAGTGATATGCCGCTGCTGCTGATTGACGACGAGGCCGACAACGCCTCGATTAACGTCAGCAAGGAGAATATATCGGCCGTGAACGCCGCCGTGCGGGTGCTGCTTTCTCTGTTTGAGCAGAAGGCTTACGTAGGCTACACGGCGACTCCGTTTGCCAATATTTTCATTCCCGTACTAAGCCGGGCCGACTTCGAAGCATTAAACCTGAGCATTAAAGGGCGTCACAATACCCTGGACGCTGCCGTCGGACAGGAGCTGTTCCCCCGGGACTTTATTGTCAATATTCCCCCGCCGACCAACTACATCGGCCCCGACAAGATTTTTGGCATCGGCGACCCGGACGACGAAGAGGACGGCTCCCATGAGAACGTCCTGCCGGTGGTGCATGAGCTGGACGAGGAGACCGACAATTACCTGGAGCTGTTTCCCAACAAACACAAAAAGGACGACGACCTGCCCACATCCCTGCCGGATTCCCTGGAAGATGCAGTGAATCACTTTTTCCTGACCTGCGCGGCCCGCATGGCCCGTGGGCAGACCCGGCAGCACAGCTCGATGCTCATCCACGTCTCGCGCTTTGTACGCTGGCAGAACCAGACCGGAAAACTGGTAAGCGAATACCTGAGCGACTGCCGCTCCAAGCTGGCCCTGCGCAAGAACAGTCTGGAGCCCGCGCTGAAGGAATTATGGGAAAACGAGTACGAGCCGGTCACGGCGCGTTTTATCGATGAAAAGCTGCTGGATGACCACGCCATCAAACCCCTGAGCTGGGAGGCGGTGCGCAAGCAGCTCCGGCCGGCCATGGAACGCATCAAGGTGCGGGTGGTGCACGGCACCCCGGACCGGACCGGCGATACCCTGCACCTGCCGCTGGCTTACAGCGATTACGACGATACGGGGTTGTTTGTCATTGCCATCGGCGGAAACAAGCTCTCCCGTGGGCTTACTCTGGAGGGGTTGTGCGTGAGTTATTACCTGCGGGCCTCGCGGATGTACGATACACTCATGCAGATGGGGCGCTGGTTCGGCTACCGTCCCGGGTATGCCGACCTGTGCCGGCTGTTTACCAGCGGGGAAATCATCAGCTGGTACCGTCACATTACCCTGGCCACCGAAGAGCTGCGTCTGGAGTTTGACCGGATGGTACGGCAGCGCCGCACGCCGGAAGAGTACGGTCTGAAAATCCGCTCCAAGCCCGGGGTGCTGCAGATTACGGCCACCAACCGGATGCGCGGGGCCTGGCCCCTGCAGCTGAGTTTTGCAGGCGAGCTGATGGAGACCTATGCTTTCCCCCGTCACGACCCCGATTTTATAAAGACCAATTACGAGGCGGTGCAGAAGCTCATCAGCCAGTTGGGTGTACCCGCCCCGGTGGGCAGACAGCCCTACGCCTGGCGTGGGGTAAGCGCCGACACGGTGCAGGGTTTCCTGCTGGAGTACCTGACGACCCAGCGTAACATTGAGCCGGGGAAGCTTACGGATTACATCAGTAAACAGCAGCAGGACGGACGCCTGACCAAATGGACCGTCATCCTGATGCAGGCAGAAAATGATGCAAACCCGGAGGTGCCGTTTGTCATCAATGAAAAGCCGGAGATGGTCCGAACCACGTTCCGTAATGCCGCCGGAGCAAAGGATAAATCCAAAGCGGTCAGCACCGTTGAATACGTGATTCCCAAGGCGCATATCATAAGCCCACGTCACGAAGCGCTTGACCTCGACGACACGCAACTGAGCAAGGCCCTGGAGGGCACCCGGGCGGAGCGTTCCGGGGCCGCTTACCCTTCCGGGGAGCAAATCCGGTTGCAGCGACCGGCTTCTGAAGCGTTGCTGCTGCTGTACCCACTCGACCCGGAGCCGGCCGGATATGCACCCGGTATTCCGGTGATGGGCTATGCCATTAGCTTTCCGGCGCTGAAAGGCGACCGGAAAGTGACTTATATGGGCAATTCCCAGTTGCTGGCCGAGTTTACCAATGAAGACGATAATGCCTTGGACGACGAGGCCGACCAGCAGATAACCCGCGACGATGACTAACGCCGGAACCGCCGCTGGCCTGGAAGCCATCTGGAAAGAACTTGCGCTCGAACCGCCGGCATCCGGTAAGGTAGAGGCCCTCCCGTGTTTGCCAGCCAACCCCGAAAGCCCGCTTTCGGCAGGGTTACTTCATGCACCTGAAGGAGGGCTTCGCCGGGTACTGATGCTGGCGCTGCCAGTACGCCTGCGTTCACGCATAACCCCTGACCGTCGCTATTCGGGCCTGAGCCTTGAGCCGCTGCCGGACCCGGACGAGCCCGAAAAAGCGTTTCTGCTGGCCCTTATTCTGACGGATGAGCGATTTTCGGACATCTTCTCCATACTCGCGGCCGATATCGTGGCGGCATTGGCGGCTGCTCATGACAGCAACGCTCACCTGCGGGCTTTTATGGCTAGGCTCAACCGCTGGCAGGAACTGTTCGGTTTGTTTAACCCGGCCGGGCTCAGTGGTCCGGCGCGGCAGGGGTTGTTCGGGGAACTGCACCTGATAAGGGAGCTGCTCGCGGAGGGGTTGGCACCTGGTCTGGTAATAAATGCCTGGACAGGTCCATTGCACGACCCCCAGGATTTTCACTTCGGGCCAAACGCGGTGGAAGTAAAAACCAGCTCCGGGAGCAGTCAGTCTTTTCAGGTCAGCGGCGCCGCCCAACTGGATGAGAGTCCCTTTGAACAGCTTTTTCTACTGCATCTGTTTCTGGATGTAGCGGAAAACGCCGGCGAAACGCTGCCTCAGATTGTACAGCATCTGGTTGCACAGATAGAATCTGACCCGGCCGCATTCAAGCTTTTTGAAACCCGCCTGCACCAAGCCGGCTACTTCCATGCGCAGGCTGAGCGATACCACGCGGAGGGATTCCGGGTGCGGCATGCCATGCCGGCCCGGGTTCACGAGGCCTTCCCGCGCATCCGGGCGGCGGACCTGCCGCCCGGACTTGGTTCCGTCTCATACACCGTCGACACCGACCAGTTGCTTCCCTATCTGATTCCTTTCGCTACCCTCACTGCTACCCTCGAGTCCCATGTCTGATACCGACGAATTACTGACCTTTCTGACCGACCTGAATCAGGAAATCCGTGCGCTGACCGAGGCGGAGCAGGAGGGAGCCCTTCTGGAAGAGAAAGCCACTGAGTACATGATTGGCATGCTGTCTGACGCCGGTGAGACGGAGGATGCCCGCGTTTGCACCAGCATCAAAGCAAACAAAGCCAATCAGATTCAGCATAAAATCAACGGGTACGCGCTCAGCGAGGACTACGAAACCGTTGACCTGTTCATTACCTTTTTCCAGGAGGGCGAGGAGGTTCGCTCGTTTCCCAAAAGCGAGGTGACAACGGCTGCCAACCAGTCGGAGCGCTTTCTGAAGGATGTATTTAACGGCTACCGGGAAAAGCTTGATGAGTCGGCTCCGGTTTATGACCTGGCCCAGGTGCTGTTTGAGCACGCCGCCAAAGTGGTGCGGGCGCGCATCTTCATCCTGACCAATGCCCGGCTGACCTCGGACATTGTGTTGCCGGACCGCAAACTGCGGGATACCCTGCACGTCCAGTACCATCTGTGGGACCTTGAGCGCTTCCATCGTCTATGGACCAGCCGGAACCGTCGGGAGCCCATTGAAATAGATTTTGAAAAGAGCTATGGCAAGCCGCTGGCGTGCCTGCCCATGCCGGTGAGCAACAATGATTATCAGTCCTGTCTGGCGATTGTTTCCGGGACTATGCTGGCGGAAATCTACGAGCGCTACGGTGCCCGTCTGCTGGAGCAGAACGTTCGTTCCTTTCTCGATTTTACGGGTGGCGTAAACAAGGGAATCCGCAACACCATCCGCACGGCTCCCCACCGGTTTCTGGCTTATAACAACGGCATCGCGGCCACTGCTGAGGATGCAGAAGTGCGGGAGATGCCCGGGGGAGGGTGGGCCATCTACAAGGTCCGCGACCTGCAGATTGTAAACGGGGGCCAGACCACGGCCGCTATTTTCCGCACCCAGCGCCAGGACAAAGCAGACATCAGTACGGTCTTCGTCCAGATGAAGCTGACGGTGCTGCGGCGGCCTGAGGAAATGGACGAAATCATCCCGCTGATTTCCCAGTATGCCAACAGCCAGAATGGTATTCAGGCGGCTGACCTGTCGGCCAACAACGCCTTTAACCGGCAACTCGAAAAGATTTCCCGCACCTGCTGGGCACCGGCAATCAAGGGCTCCGCGCTGCAGACCCGCTGGTTCTTTGAGCGGGCCCGCGGCCAGTACAAGGTGGCCTACAACCGGGAGCTGTCGTCGAGCCGGCGTACGGCTTTCGAGAAGCAGAACCCGCGCAAGCAGCTTTTCAGCAAGGAAATGGTTGCCAAGTTCGAGCACATGTGGAACGGCTACCCCCACCTCGTAGCTAGGGGTGCCCAAAAGAACTACTCGGAGTTTCTGAAGGATAAGCTGAAGAAGGATTACCTGCCCAATAATGTCTTCTTTGAGGACCTGATTGCCAAAGCCATTCTGTTCCGGGCCGCTGACACGGAATATGGCCGGGGAGCCACTAAAATCGGCGATTTCAAGTTTCTTACCGTCCCTTACACCCTGGCCTTTCTGAACCACCTCACCGGGGGGCGGATTGACCTGTTTAAAATCTGGAAGCAGCAGGAGGTATCAGAAAACCTGCGGGAAGTCATCCGCAAGCTGCTCTACGTGGTCGACAAATTCCTGCTGGACAATGCCGGCGGTAAACTGGTGAGTGAACGGGCCAAACAGGAGGATTACTGGAAGCTGCTGCTCACCAAAGCCCCGACCAGCGACAGCCGTCAAAAGATGCTCAGCCTGCTTGCGGATGACTTTGCTGACCCTCAGCAGCAAAAGAAACGCTACAGTCAAAATAACGATGAACTGGCTGCTGAGGAACGCCGGCAGGAGGAAGAATCAATTCGCTCACTGGGGGCAAAGGCTTGGGAAATCATTGAGCAATGGGGGCGTCAGACTGACCTGCTGACGCCGCATAAACGGGGGAAATGTGCTGCAATCGCCCTAAGCATCAATAAAAAACGTCCTCTTACGGATAGTGAGGTTGAAAACGGCAGGTCCGTTGTCGACTTGGTGCTGGAGAAAAACCCGCAGCTGCTTGAAGAGCTGTATGCGGAACAAACGGTTTCAGCAACTGCTACAGCTCCCCGCAGAATCATTACCATAGAGGATGTGGCACACTTGCTGGAATGGGAAAAGGCGAATAAGAAGCTTAAAGCTGATGATGCCGGCTTTCTGATTAAGATAGGTAAGGGAGAGTTGCGGCTCAGTGACTCTGTGAAAGGCAAGGTTTGGTACCTGCAGAACAGTGTGGTACGCCATGGCTACGAATTACCACAGGTGCAATCAGTGTAGGGCCCTTATTCTGTCCCAGTAATCTATAGATTACAGGTCAAATTCCTTGTCACCACCATCCCTATCGATTAAATCACTGGCCATGTCCAAGACGATGGTCTTTTGTTTAAGCGTAAGGAATTCCTGCATCCCGTAAATGATATTGGTCGCGTGTATGGCAAACCCCAGCCCATCAAGTTCAGTCAGAACTTCAAGGTGAGGATGCCGGTACTTATCGTTTACCCCGGACGAGACTACTGCGCGGCGGCCTTCAGCGTTCAGTAATCCACCCCAGAATGTGGCGGAGTAGTTTTTCCTAGAGCCATGATGCGGAGCCTGCACCAGAGCCAGAGGTACTGCTGGCAGCAACGCCTGCCTATGGATTCTCTCGAACGTAACAGCAACAGCATCAGCAGTAACCAAAGCCCTGTTCTGGCCTGAAGTAATCAGGAACACTGTGGAGAGAAGATTGGCTGCTTGGCTGGCCTCCTTTTTGTTGGCTCCCGCGTCAGAATCAACTTTTTCCTGGTATTGCTGCATTTCCTGATGCCCCGGTGACAGCACTTTTAATGTCAGGTGCTCGCTCAACTCTAAAGTAACCCCTTGCAGGAGGGGTGCTATATCTCCAAGGGTCCCCTCGTTGAGGAGCTTGCTGATTAGCTGAAGCATCTTTTCCAGCTCTTGGGTAGCATCGTGGCCAGGTTCAAACTGGACCCAGTACTGCTTATTGAGATTGAACGACGAGTTGCCAAACCAGCCAATCTTAATCCCATGCGCCGAACAGTATTCCAGCAGTTCGGTGAAGCCAGAATAATGGTCTTCGTGCGGGTGGGAAAGGATGATAAAGTCAATATGGTGATAGCCCTTAGCAATAATGTGCTCAAGGACCGGATTGGTTTTCCCTTTCCTGTTACAGTCGAAAATACCGATGTGCTGTTCGTCATTATCCGTCCATTCCAATATGACAGAGTCACCTTGGCCTACGTCTTTAAATGTTAAGCGCGCCATTTATTTGCCTTTGAACAGCCGTTCGTCAATATCATGCATATAACCGGCTTTACTGAACAGCCCCGAAGGGTCGCCGGCAGCTTTTGAGAACTCAAAGGTTGTACTACCTGGCTTAGTTGTTACTGTGATGGTAATGTATTTCCCTCTGTCTAAATCCACTACGCCTTCAAGCGGACGGCGGTCAAATCGGCGTAGTTGAAATTTTTTACCCTCTTTATCCATGAGGCAATCAACCATTACGCTGTCTTCTTCGATGTCAACAATCTCCCCGTCAAACATAATGACATCGGTGATGCTGGTAATCTCAGCATCAATTTCAGCAAGCAGACGCTCGACATCAATATCATTTCCTAACAGAAACTCATTCTTGGACTTGACGATAGTCTTAACCGGCAGAAGGTCAAGTATTCTCAGAATCTCAATAACCTGGTCTGCTTTATCCGGGTCCCGCGTCCATACTACCAGAACGTATCTCTTACCGGGAGGAACGATACTTTCAATAATCTGTGCACACAGTTCGGGCTGGAAATCAGAGTTGTTGAAATTGGTATTATAGTGCAGGTCCAGAAATATCAGCTCAATGCTTTGAATAGGCTGTTCAGCCTGCTCCAAGTGCTCCGGACTGGCATCAAAAAATCTGGCACTGATTGAGTGCTCCCTTAACTTGTCAATGATGGGGCGTACTTCGGATTGAACGTCATCAATGATTGCGACCTGTGGTTCTCTTAGTTGGGCAAGTAGCATTCCAGCTTTAGTTATTGATTGTTAAACACAAGCTCAACGGCAGCCCCGTCGAAGAGAGGGGGGACATTCCGGGCTAGCAGTTCCTGCTTGTCATAGATAACGTTGAGTTTTCCAAACCGCATCATGGCTGTGTCAATCAGATACATGCCTATGCCAATGCCATTCTCTTTACGGCTGAAGAATGGCTTGACGAGGTCCTCTACTTTGTCCTTGAATCCCGTACCATTATCTACTACCAGCAATGAGATATCAGTACCTCTTCGCTGAGCAGAAATAAAAATACCTTTTTCTTTTCTGTTAACAGCCTCCAGCCAGTAGATGCTGTTGTCAATAAGATTCATAAGCATAGTGAGCAACAGCCGTTTTTCAGCTTTAATCTCCTCTGCCTGTGGGTCCACATCAACGGTAAGATTAATGTTCCTGAGCCGCATTTTGAGGTTGTAGTTCTTCGCTGCCTGGTCAATGGTTTCTTTTACAGAAAGAGGTTTGACACCGCCTTTCTTCATAATTGACAGAATGCCATTGACATAGTCATCCAGCTCGGCTACTTGGTCCCGCATTCTTACAACATCCAGTGGCGATTCGCTTACGCTCGTTTGCATCCGGGGAACGAGTTTCTCGATTTCATGGATAGCAAAGGAAGCGGTCATTCCAACACCGGCAGGAATCAACAGTGAATTACGGTCCTGTTCATAGCGGGCCTCAATTCTGCCAGCCTCAAGCAGTAACCTTTCTTTTGTTTTGCTATCCGGAATCTCGGCATCGTTTACAAGCTGACGGAATCCGGCAATACTTCCTTCAAATGTTTCAGGTGTCCCTCGGTGATTGAATGCCAGCCACAGCCTCCGGTCAGCTGACCTTTCCGCTTTGAAGTCAGTCAATATAAAATCAAGTGATAATTCCAGCCGTTCAAAAGCAGTATTGAGGATAAAGCCTTCCCGGTTTGTCTTCTCAATCAACGCTCCGGATGTTGCCGGGTCTAGGTAGACAAAACCTATTACTTGGTTATTGGAAAACCAATCCTTATTCTGAACACGTTTGAGGTCAAGCCCCAGCCAGTCATTTCCCGGGTCGCCATAATCGTACACACGCAAGTCACCTTTAAACATTTTGACACCCGCGTGCTCCCGTAGGAGGTTCTTAATCAGCGTATAATCGGACATTGTGTCCCTGAGCGACTCAGAATCCAAGTCGTAAGAATACAATTCGAGCATCAGTGTGCCGAAAGGGGCTGGTTCGGCCAAGAATGCATCAACAGCTGCATCAACTTCAGGAGCTGCAACCTCCTTTCTTTTAGCATAATACGATTGCACAAAAGGGCGTATTTCATCCCTGATATTTCGTTGGTGTTTATTGCTGCCTTCAGGTGATGAGGCATCAATCACGCGTGTGCCAAGGTTTGGATTGTTTTTAAGCTCGAACCTGTACTCAAACGTCAGATTGTAATCAGAATCCAGTAACGCTGTTAATTTATACGGAGCTGCTTTAAGAATCTCTGCGACGTCGGGCAATGAATCGAGCCAGCCATTATTAAAGTTCAGGTCGATTCGAAATTTGTCCGAATCATTCTTCGGAGAAAGCATTGAAAGAGTGTTTCTTTTTAGCTGGCGGGCCATGCCCCGTGTCCAACTCTCTTTCAGTTCCTGTAATTCAATATACGTGCCCGATGCTTCTTTGAAAAAGAAGTTCTCCGGGTCTGTTTCCTTGGTCCAGAAAATGCCTACATCCTGCAAGTATTTCTGCTGCGAAAATGCTCTCCAGTCTATCTCTACGTGCAGTTCGTAATCCAGTAGTTTGCCCTGTTCTACAGAGAATGGTCTGGTAATTAGATTGATGCGACTGCTAAGTTTGTGAACGGCAAAGCGTCCGACACCTTTTTCGCCCATTGGTATCCGACCAAATACCGGGCTGCGCTTAATGATTCTGGTGCCATCTGGCCTTAGGGGTTTCCGGAAGTCGGAGCCTGGTTCAAACCAGACATTTTCCAAGACTTCCTCCGTTATACCGGTACCATCGTCCTGAATCCTGATTGTAGCGTTTGCCGGGTCTTCAACTTGTTCAAAATCAACGCTTACGACTTTGGCATCAGCATCATAACTGTTTTTAATAAGCTCGTAAATTGCCATCACTGGGCTTTTTATCAGCTCTTCTCCGAGTAGAATCAATATATTGGCTTTAGGCCTGAAGTATATCTGGTTTGCGTCTTCCCCTGTAAAATCATGATTCTGAGCCAAGGTTTCAAAATCAGACTCTGAATCTGTATCTTCTAAATAGCTAAAGCGTTTTTCTTCCAGAATGACATCTTTATCCGCTATAGTTATTATTATTTCTTTGGGATTTGTAGTACCTCCCTTCATTTCCTTGCGGAACTCTGCTATTGGAAACCGCTTGCGGGCTTCCTTGAGGTAATCAGCAAGGGCGCTATTGGTAAGTGGTTGGATAACAGAAATATTTGGCATATAACAGGGCTTTTTACTTTGGGACGGGTGAATGTAAGCCTGGACTGCGGCAGGAGAATTTAATCAGACTGGAAATGCAGGAATGCTATATTAATCTGAGCTGCTGAGCGAGGCAGACCTGATTTATTGTTTCTGAGCCTGACTTTTCAGATACTCGTTGGCATCATCCATTCCTGAACGCTTCATGCGACGGTGCTGCGTGTGAAATTCACGAATAAGCCAGCAGACATACACCTCCGCTACGCTTTTTATAAAAAGCTCACGGGGGGTGATTTCACTTTCGAACTGCTCTTCCGCTTCGGGGTTGTCATCAGGTAGTTCTTCTTCACCATCCGGCTCGTAAAACATCTCCAGCTTCTCACATCGCTTCTTGACTTGTTCGTTACTAAACGAGAAATCCAATTCGAATTTGTGGGCAAAGTCATTGCGAATCGCTCGCAATCGGTTGCATTCGGCATATTCATCTGCCGCAATCAGACCCGTTGCCATTGCCAAGTTCAATCTGTTAGCAAACGAGCTAATAGGTCCACTAAGCAGTTGTTTTGTCTGCGAACAGGGGACGAAAAGGTGATGAAGTAATTCCAGTAGACGCTGGTCAAGCATACTGACGCCTAGGATAGCTACCCCACGGTCACTTTCCATTTCCAATTCCCGGAGAACCGCATGCAGATTACCTACCCGGTTCGGCACTCCTTCCAAATGTTCTTCCATAACTGAGTAGGTGCAGGGTAACAGGTCTAAGCGAAATTCAGATAGAAAACCAGGTTTTTCAAGTCCTCGTCAAGTTTAGACTGGTTGGCGTAGAAAAAGGATTCTTCTTCTAGAATCTCATCATCTTTACAAATGGTCAGCAGTAGTGTTGGGCCTTCGCCGTGCCCACTGTCCCGCATCTTTTCCTTATAAAATTCTGCATCCGCATACTTTGTGCTGATAGCCGACACGTACCCGGCAAGGCTTTGATTATTAAGCGTTGGGATGTTGGTTGTATTCTGCATGGTGAGTGCTTGGATATCAATCTGATTGCCTTGGATAAAAGCTAAAGCCCGAGGCTCTGGGCGGCATTGTACGTTACCACATCATCCAGTCGGGAGTACCGGTCAATCATAGCATCCGTTTTTTGCTTGGTTTGGTTCTTAATGGCCCGATTGGACTGCCCTTTCACCACTGCAATAGTAATGAATGATACCCGGAGCGAATGAGCGGAGTAATTCCGCCCCTGAATTTGCAGCCCATCAGCATCGTAATTAAGGTGTTGCTGGACCAGCAGATTAACTCGCAATGGTGATAGCCGCTGCTTTGTCGGGTAGGCATCTCCTTTTTCTTTACCCCTGCGAAGGGAAACAAACAAAGGCCCGGTTGCTTGGCCAAGCACCTTTACCCAGGCCCGCACGCATCGCACCGGGCAGAATTCTGCGCTGGGAGCGTAGAACACTGCTTTGTCTTCAGCTTCACCGGCTTGGTTGGTCTTGCTTTTGGGCAGGTGTACAATCAGCGCCCGTTCGGTAAATTCCAGGTGCTCCACGTCCAAGGCCACGAGCTCGGAGCGCCGGAAGGCACCAGCGAACCCCAGCAGCAGCAACGCCCGGTCGCGCAGGCCGGCCGTGGTGGTGACGTCTAGGCGGCGGATGCTCTCCTTAAGCTCCTCGACCGTAAAGGCCGGCGCCTGCTTTTGCCGCTTGCCCAGCGCGCGGGTAATGCCGTCTAGCACCAAGGCCAGCTCATCAGCGTGCACCGGCGACGGATAGCCGCGTAACTGGTGGTGCTTGTGGATGGCGGCCAAGTGGCGCTTGATGGTCGAGAGCTTGCGGGGTAGGTCAGCCAGGTCAGCCACGTACCGGGCCACGGTGGCCACGTCAGCCGGCAGCGGGCACAGCCCGTGCTCCGCGCAATACGCCCCGAAGCTTTTTAAGTCGGCCGAGTACGCGAGCACCGTGTTGTCGGCGCCTTCCAGGCCGAGCTTGAGGTAGCGAGCAACATTGTCGGCGGCGGAGGCGAGTCGGGACCCCAGCGGTTGGGGCTCGGCCGGAATCAGGGTGATTTCAGTACTCATCGGACCGAAAGTACGAAGAATTAGTTTAGGTATCATAAGTGTTAATTATGATGTCTAAACTGGGGCCGGTTCAGGTTTGCCCTGCGAAATTATCTGCGCGCAACTTATTGCCCTGTCAGGCGGCGCGCAGCCAGTCTTCCCACTCACGCCAACACCGCGTCGTGTTGCCCAGGGTATAAGCCGACACTAGCTCAACGGCTGGAACTCCTTCTCCGAAAATAGTGTCAAGTTTTTACTTGTGAAAACTTGACACTGTGACGTACCTTGCTTAATGAATCTCACCGCGTGCTCATGCCAGAGTCTATCATGCAGCGGGTCCGTCAGCAGGTATTGGCGGTTGAGCCGGGCCGGCTGCTGACCTACGCAGACCTAGTGACCGAGCCGTCGCAGTTCGGCGCGGTGGCGGCGGCCTTGAGCCGACTCAGCCGGGATGGGCTGGTGGTCCGCTACGCCAAAGGGCAGTACTACCGGCCTCAGAGCAGTCGATTTGGGCAGCTGCCGCCGTCCGAAGGTGCCATCTTACGCATCCTGACTACTACTGAAGAAGGGATAGTATCAGCCTATCTCACCGGCGTTGCACTTTATAACCAGCTAGGCCTGACTACCCAGGTGCCCGCTACCATCAAAGTAACGACCCCCAAGCCGCGGCGCACCCGGCCAAAGCGGGTGGCGTTTGTAGTGCGCCCGGTGCCGGAACATGCCAGCGATGTGCCGCTGCTGCAGTGGCTGGAGGTGCTACGCGACCTGCGCCGCATTCCCGATGCCAGGCCCGATAAAGTGTTAGCCCGGGTGCAGCGTTTTGTCGAAGTACTTGCCTCGACCGAGCGCCGCCGCCTCGTGGAGCTGGCCAGCCGCCAGGCCCCGCCCCGCGTCCGCGCAGTACTCGGCGCGCTGTTGGAGCTGCAAGGCGATAAACACGGTGCCGCTAGCCTACGGGCCACCCTTAATCCGCTCACCACGTACCGGCTTGGGCTCAGCACCGCCGCCCTCCCCAACACCCACCAGTGGAACATCCGATGATGCTTCAGCATAAAGCTATCGAGTGGTAGCGCACGGCCTTTGCTGTTGCTCCAACCAGCGGTTTTCAGCGTGGGAATTGGGTAACTTGCCTGCTATTGGTCTTTTTGTTTCCCTACCCCGTCGCTTCGTTACCGTCATCCATGAGCACCGCCCGCGAACAGCAAAACATTGAGTGGAAGGAATCGTGGCGGGAGGAATACTTCAAGTGGATTTGCGGCTTTGCCAACGCGCAGGGCGGGCGCATCTTCATCGGCAAAAACGACGACGGCCGCGTGGTAGGCCTGTCCAATATTCGCAAGCTGCTGGAGGACCTGCCCAACCAAGTGCGCGACCTGATGGGCATCCTGGTGGAAGTCAACCGCCACGAGGAGGCCGGACTGGAGTACCTGGAAATCGTCGTCGAGCCCTACCCATATCCTATTAGCTACCGCGGGCAGTACCATTACCGCAGCGGCAGCACCAAGCAGGAGCTCAAGGGGCCGGCGTTGAGCGCGTTTCTGCTGCAGAAGCAGGGCAAGCGCTGGGACGGGGTGCCGGTGCCGAGTGTTGCCGCGGCTGATTTGTCGGCCGAGGCTTTTGACTTGTTTCGCCAGCGCGCCGCCAAAAGCGGGCGCGTCGATGAACAGGTGCTGCACGACAGCAACGAGGCTTTGCTTGATAACCTGAACCTGGTCGACGGCGACTACCTGAAGCGAGCGGCGGTGCTGCTGTTTCACCCGAACCCCGAGAAGTTTGTGACGGGGGCGTACGTGAAAATCGGCTTCTTTGCTACCGACGATGACCTGCGCTACCAGGATGAGGTACACGGGCCGCTGCTGCTGCAGGTGGAGCGGACGCTGGACTTGTTGCAAACCAAGTACGCCAAGGCTCAGGTGCGCTACGAAGGCGCCAGCCGTATCGAAGAACCGCCCTTTCCGGCGGCTGCTCTGCGCGAGGCCCTGCTCAATGCATTGGCTCATAAGGACTACAGCGGCGGCACGCCGGTGCAAATCAGCGTGTACGAGGACCGGCTGCAGTTCTGGAACGAGGGCCACCTGCCCGACAGCTGGACCGTGGAAAACCTGCTGCGCAAGCACCCGTCCAAGCCCTTCAACCCGGACGTGGCCAACACGCTTTTCCGGGCGGGCTACATTGAATCCTGGGGCCGGGGCACCATTAAGATGTTGAATGAGTGCCGTACGGTGCACTTGCCGGCCCCGCGTTTCTACTTCGAAGCCTCGGGTTTTATCGTAGCGTTTGCCGAGTACTCGCCGGCCTACTGGCAGGCCCAGGGAGTACGCGCCGACCTGGTGCCGGTGCTGCTCTATACCGGGCAGCACGGCAGCATTACCAACACCCTGGTGCAGCAGCAGCTGAGCGTGAGCAAGCCTACTGCTACCCGCTACCTGAGCGAGTTGGAAAAGGGCGGCTGGCTGCAGAAATCCGGCAAAACCGGCGTGGGCACTCAGTACACGCTGCTTGATTCTTAAAGGGCTCACAAAGGGCTCATCACTTTCCGGTAGGATTTAACAAAAGTGTCTTGGTAGCGCTAGAACACTGTTTTTGGTGCAATACTGCGCCATGGCAATGGGCTCAGTAAGGGCTCACGGGGTCTGGTATGCTTCGGCAAATAAGCAGCTTGGACTGCCGAATGGAGAATCTGCTCTATAACCCAGCGGCAGCCCGTTGCTGCTGCTCAAAGGCCCAGTCCTCCGGGGACAAGATGGCCTGCATAAAAGCGGAGTAGCCCACGTCGCGCCGCTCCAGCGCATGCCGGCGCAGGGCCAAGCTGGATTTAGCGCCCGCAAAGCCGCCCTTCTCCATAGCTTGGCGAAAACGTTCGGGCAATCCTTCCAGCCAGTGCCGATAATCTTCCTCCGTGACTTCGCCGTCGGCCAGCTGCTGGTACCGGTACGTGGCGTTGCCCAGGCGGAACAGCCGGGCCATCGCGGCCCGTTGGCCTTCGGGCAGCTGCTGCAAGGCCTGCAGCTGGGCCTGGTGGTGCTTGTCGAGCGGGTGACGCGGTTGCAGCAGTTCTTCCATGCTATTCCGCCAGCCCTTGCTTGGCAAAGCTGGATAAGGCGTGGTTGTTTTCGTAGAGCAAGCCCGCCCGCTTGCCAGCGTTGAAATTGGGCCCATCCCCGCGCAGCACCTGCCAGATGTTGGCGTAGGCTACGCGCACCGACGAGCGGGGCTGCTGGCTGCCGGGCTGGAGCAGCACCTCACACGTGAAACCGTCGGCACCGATTTGCAGATTCCACACCGTGCTCTGGTGCAGATGCAGTGTGCCGAGCATGACCGGGCCGTTCTCCGTCTCAAAGTAGGTCGTGCACACCATGAAATGATGCTGCGGGGTGGAAAGGCCGGCGTGCACCTGGTGCAGAACGGCGGCTACATCATGCGGCTCGCGGGGCATAAGACGGTCGTTACGGTTGGTTAATAGTCCACGGGGTAGGGTAGTTCTCGCGGTGGATACGCTCATTGTAGTACACCGAATCGGTCGGCAGAAAGGTAAGCCGCTCGTCCACTTCCTCCCCAGACGGGATGACTTTGCGCAGCAGCTGGTAGAGCTGCTCGAACGGAATCGTGGCGCGAAAGCGGTCAACCCAAGGGCCCGGGGCGTGCGGCTCATCGTCTTCCGGGTAGCGCACGAACTCCGTGTCGAAGGCCACGAAGTCGGGACCGATTTCAAGGTTGGCGACCTCGCCGTGGTGCAGGGAAAACACCGCTGGGTAGTGCCGGCGCCGCGGGTGATTGTCGCGGTCGTAGTAATGCCCGCCCAGCAGGTAATACACGCTCGGGTCAGCGAGGTCCCTTTCGACCTGGTGCAGCAGTTCCGGCAGATTGGCCCAGGTGTTCTGATTTTCCATTAACGGAGCCGCAGGGGGTAGCGAATGAGGATAAAATTCCAGTATGAGGCGGAAATTGGCGAATAAATTCCAATGAGGGGCGTTTGAATGCGCCAAGTAGGCTCAGCTGCGCAACTGATTGCGTGGGGTTCTGATAGGGTACGCGGTTACGGCTCAGACTCTCCTGTTTTGCTGAGTAGGCCACAGGCCAGCATAAGCCGGGAGATGCTGGCCTGGTACAAGTTGGTGCCGGATGCTATCAATTTTGCAGGTTAAAAAGCGCAACAGCTGCCTGTTTTGCCCGTATTGGCTAGCTTTGCCTGCCAAACTGATTGCCGAGTATGCTAGCTCAGAAATCCTACGCTTTGCATAACTGCCCCTCGTCAGCGGTTCACTCTGCGGACTGGCTGCGCTGGGCTCACCGGCAGCCGCTGCCCATCCAGCAGCGGCCTGCCCTGTTTGTGGGCTCCCTGGCCTAACGCTCCCCACTTCCTGTCATCAGCAAACGATAGCGCCTGCAACGGGCCGCTGAGCTGATAATATCCTGCCCGGCGCCACACCCGCGGCCGCAGGCGGGGCGTTTCCCATCCTTTCCGTCGATATTTTCCATGGCCGCGAGTCCGTATCGCCGCTTTTCCAGCATTTGCCCTACCGTGCAAAAGCTGGTCATTCGGCTCATCCAAGAAGAATTCACCCCACTACTATCCCTTTCCGCTGACGTTTCCGAAACTGCCTGGGCCCACGCCGTGGCGCTGGCCGACCCCACTTTCCTCTATTGCACCGCCGCTGAACCGACAATCCGCCTCTGTCCGGAATCCTACCAGCAACTGCAGGCCTTGCTGCAGCGCGAGCTGACCAAGGCGGAATAGCAACCCTGGCTTATGAAAAAGCCCGACCAGGAATCTGGTTGGGCTTTTTCTTTGACTTAGGTAAGGTGTAAGAGCAGCAGGCCCGCGGAGTTCAGCTTTCTTCCCTACTGCCCTATCACGTACACCGGCACGGCTTGGGCGTCAGCCCCGCGGCCGGTTTCCTTTTTCACTTCCCGGCCATCCAGCAGGATGGAAGCCGTGATTTCCGAGGCGGCCGTGCCCCCGTCGAGACTGGCCAGCAAACTCAGGTGGTCGCCCTGCTTCATGGTGCGCTTAAAGCGGTAGGTGGCCGGCAGCGGGACGTTGCTGAGCGTGGTCGTGCCGCCGCTTTCGTTGTCGTAGCTGATGTAGTCCGACAGCGGGGCAGTGGTGGAGGAAATGCGGTACTCGACCTGGTATTCCTTGGGGCCGGTGGGTGTCGCGTCGTCTTTGGAGCAGCCGGCCATGGCTAGGGTGGTGGTGCTCAGCAGCAGATAAGCCAGTCGTTTCATTGGTCAAAAAGCAGGGTTAGCGGAAATGGTAGCGCAGGCCGGCGCTGGCGTAGCCGGGCCACTGGTCGATAAGGGGGTTGTTGAACAGGTAGCCTTTAGTGGCAGTGGCTACCAGCGAGAGCCGGTTGCCCAGGAAGCAGTCGACTTCTGCCCCGGCCTGCGGGCCGTAGGCGAAACGCTGGGGCTCCTTGGCATCAGGGGCCGGCTCGCTGGTACCGTTTTCGCCGGTGCGCTCGTAGCCAGCGCCGGCCCCCAGCAGCAGGTGCACATAGGCCACTTCGCCCAGGCGAAACAGCTGCGGGGCGAGCAGCACCCGGCCCACGTAGCTGGCGTATTCGCCGCGGCCGCTCAGGTTGCCGGCGTCGCGCAGCCCGCTGGCGCGCAGGGCCAGGCGGTTGGTGAGCATTGAGGTGTAGCTCAGCTCGTAGAAGTCGCCCTTCTCGGAGCGGCCCAGGTGGGCGCCCCAGCTGGCAATGTGTTTGACGTGGCGCTGGGCGGAGGCCGGCACGGCGCCGGCCCCTGCCAGCAGCAGGGCCACTAGCAATAGGTTCTTCATAAGGGGTTAGTTGCGGGGACGGGCCCGGTCGGCTTTGATGAGGGCGTTTTGTACCAGGATATCGGAATAGACCATTTCGGCGGCCTGCCGCGAGGGGCCGGGCTGGGCGGCTTCGGCCAGCAGCCGGTCGGCTTCCTGGCGCAGCTGCATGGCCTTAATCATGTTGTCGTTGGAGGTATTCAGGGCCACCATCCGCTCGCCCTCGGTCATGGCGTAGCGGCCGGGGTTCTTGAGCGTAGCATTCATCTCGATGCTCTGCTGGGTCATCTCGTCGGCAATCTTGTAGTAGCCGAAGGCGGTGGCAATCTTCTTTTTCTGCATCATCTCCTCGTAGGCAAACGTGGAGACGGCGGCTTCCTCGCGCTTGAGCTGGTACTGCTGGGAGCTCATGCGGTTGTTGCCGGCCGTGGAGCCCGAGCCGAAGCGCGAAAACACGTCGTACACCGTGTTCAGGTCCTGCTGGGGGTTGTTGAGCTGCAGGGCCTGGCGCAGGCGTTCAGCCTTCTGAAACACGGGCATGTACTGGTTGCTCTGCCCCCGGCCCGACATGGCCAGGGCGCGGGCAAACAGCTCCTGGGGGTTGGAGAGGCGCAGGTCCTGGATGCTCTGCACCTTGCGCAGGTCGGCCTGCACCTGGCGCTGCAGCTGCAGGGTCTCGTCGGTGATGTCCTTCACCTGGCCGGTAATGTCCTTGGTGACGCCGGCAATCTGCTTGGCGTCTTTGATGACCTGGTAGTTTTTGACCGTTTCAGTCCACTGGGCGAGGCGCTTGGCGAAGTCGCCGATGTGCACGCCCATGTGCAGCGGGTCGTTCACCACAGCTTGCGCCGCGGTATCGGTAGTGGGAGCCAGAACCAACGCCAGGGCTACGAGGGCCGGCAAAAGTGTCTTTTTCATCGTTGGGTGCGGTTTAGTGAAGGAAAGAGAATCAGCGCGCCGCCGCTTCCGGGCCCAGCTGACCGGCGGCCGCGGTAGTAATCAGGATGGGGTAGCCGTCGGGCAGCAGCACGTCGCGCAGTTTGGTGCGGGTCTTGGGCCGCGACAGGACGGAGGCCGCCACGCGGCCGCCCACGCCCACCACCGAGTTGGCCGCCGAAGCCGAGCGGTCAATGGCCGTGCTGATTTCCTGGGTGGTCTGCTGCTGCAACTCGTTGCCGGCCATGCCGGCTTCCTTGGCCACGCGCTTCACCGGGTCTATCATGATGCCCGGCATGTAGTTGAAGTCGTAGATGTCAGCCTGCACCCGCGTCGGGCCCAGGCGGTTAACTTCCAGCGTCACGTTGTTGGTGCCCACGGTGGCCACGCCGGCAAAGACCATGTTCTTAGGGAAGGTCACGCCGGAAACCACGGCATCCTCCAGCAGGCGCAGGATGACCACCGAGCCGGTGCGCACCTTCTGCTCGCCGTTGATGACGCACTTGAAAAACACGTCCGGCGCCAGCTGCTGCTCGCGCTGGCTGCCCTGGGCCATCATCCGACTCGCGTTGCCCACTTTCACCGTGTTGAAGCCATCCATGCCGGGGGCACTCATTCGATTGGCCAGCAGCTGCGCGGTCTGGTTGGGGTCGCGGTAGCGCTTGCCGGTCATGCGCTCGTAGGCCGCGCGGGTTTCCGGCGGGGAGGAGCCCAGCATGGCCAGCACGTCCGGGTCGGTCTCAAACGGAGTGCCGTCCACGTCCCGGGCCGGTACCAGACTGCGCCCGGCTCGACCGGTACCCGCCCGGCGGCTACTTCCGCCACCAGCCGTGAGGCGCCGGCGGGGCACCACCAGGGTCTGCGCACGGTAGGAACCCGTGGAAGGGTCCTGGATAGTGGTTTCAATGGTATCCACGTCGGCCGCGGCCAGGCGGGACGCTTCGGCGCGGCGGGTGGCAGCCTGCGCGGCTGCCTGGGCCCGGCGGCGCTTGCGTAGGGCCAGGCCAGTGGTATCGACGGCAAACACGTCAACGACATCCTGGTCCGTGGCCCGGGCGCTCTGGGCATCCTGCTCGGCGCGGCGCTGGGCTTCAATCTGGGCCGAGGGGGAGGTGGCCGGCGCTGGGGGCGCGGTTTCCACGGAGGGAATTTCAGGCTCGATGTTGGCCGAGGCAGCCGCGACCGGCTCCCGTTCCTGCTGGGCTGCTTCCCGAGCTGCTTTCAGCCATAGAAACAGCCCGCCGATGATGAGCACCAGCAGCAGGCCGGCAAAAGCCATCCAGTTCGAGCGTAGTATTTCCGTGGGGGTGCGCTTCACGGGCGCGGCGGCCGGCGCGGGCTGCTCGCTCTCCGGGCGGGAAACCGGGGCGGCTGGTTGGGTAGGGGGAATGATAGGTTCCATAGAAATAGCGGCAGCGTTAGATGGTGGCGGCGCGGTTAATCACGCGGGAAGGCACAGGCAGCACCAGTACCCGGGCGCCGTTGAGTTCGCGCAGGGTTACTTCCAGGTAGCCGCGCTCGGTGGCTGCGTACAGCGGAATGGCATAGGTCAGATACCCGGTGGTGCGCCCGGTAATCGTCTGGTTGGGCTGGCCACCGGAAGGAGCCAGCGGGCGCCGGGCCTCGTTCTTTTTGCGGGCTAGAAACTTCTTCTGCGCGTTTTCCACCAGCTGGAAGTCGGTGAAGTCCACGTTGTAGTCGATGTTAGTCTTGTTGATGACCTTGAAGCGCAGGTAGGTGAAATCCTTGTCATTGCGCACGTTGGCCAGCGACAACACTAGGTCGTTGTCGACCACGGCCACGGCCTGATGCTCCTCGCGGGCTTTGCGCAGCGTCTGCAGCTTGCCCTCGACGACAGCTTTCTTTTCGCGCTCCTTGTCCAGGGCCAGCTCGTTTTCCGGGGCGGCGCCCGTGGAGCTGGCGCTTTTGCCGTTGATGCTCAGCGCGCCGTCCTTCTGGAAGTCGTAGAGCTGCAGCACCGGGCGGTTCACGTACACGAGCCGGCCCATCCAGTACTTGGAGCCGTAACGAATGAGTATGGGCGTAGGCGGCGCGTGCTTGCGCCTGGCGCGCACAAACACGGCGTTGGCTTCAATCTTGACCAGGTAGTTATTGGCCATGCCCACGTCGACCAGCGACACGGGCCCGCCAAAAACGAGGTAAGTCGTAGATGAGTCGGATACAGCCACGTCCAGCAGGTTGTCGGTGGTGGCCACGGCGGTAGCCGATGAGGCCGTAACTGCGCTTTGCGCGGCAGCTGGCGCCGTTTGGAGAAGAAGGAAGAGCAGCCCCGCAAGGGCCGAAAGGGTGTAAAGTCGCATCGGTGAAAGGAATTGGTGATTAGTTAGCCGGCGCCGCGGGGGCCGGGGCAGTAGCTGGAGGTGTGGCAGCGGGTGCGGCCGGCGCGCCCGCGGGGGCCATGCCGCGCTCGGCTTCCTGCAGGCGGCGCTGCCGGTCGGCTTCCTGGGCCTGCAGCAGCTCCTGTTCTTCCCGCGTCAGCTGCGGCGAGTAAGGGATGTAGTCGAAGTTGGTGATGAGCAGCCCGTAGGGGTTGGCATCCGAGCGGTTGGTTTCCACTAGGTTGAACTTGGCGGCCAGCGGCAGGGGCTCCTTCTGCTGGCCCCCGATGAAAATGCGCTGTTTGATGTAGACCGAGCCCGACCAGGGGCGCTTGCTCATGTCCACCAGCACACTGTCGACGGTCACCACATTGCGGGCGGCGTAGCGCTCGTAGTTCTGCAGCACCTGCCCGCGGGTGAAGCCCTCGTAGATGCGCCGGCCGCCGCGGCCTTCAATTAGCGGCAGGGCCGCGTCCAGGTTGGCCTTGTAGGTGTATTGGTCGTGGCCGAACATGGTTTGCATGAACTGGCGCACCAGGTTGCGGGCCTCGTAAGGCGTGTGGGCGTCATTGCCGGCCGAAAGGGCCGCGACCGAGCCGGTTTGGGAGACGACGTACACGCGCCGGCCGCTGTTTTCATAGGCCCGGTACACCAAAAAGCCCGAGGCCAGGGCCACGAGCAGCAGGGCCAGCAGGCTGCCCAGCGCCAGGTTGCGCATGGTGGAGAAAGAGGTACTTAAGTCTTTGGCGGAATCCATTGAGAAGTTGAGAGTCTGGTTGTGATATAGGGTGCTTTTCTCCCCACCGCCCTTACTGGCTGATGGGCAGCAGCACCTTTTTGAAAGAGTCGTCGAAGCCGCCGGCACGGCCCCGGTAGGGGTACACCACCAGGGCAGGCTGTTTTTGCTCATTCTGGCCCAGGAAGGCGTAGAGCGTGCCGCGCACCGTCAGCGGCCTGCGGGGCTCGATGGGCGTAACCGAGTACCGCTCGCGGCCGGGTACATTCAGGTTGAGGCCTCCGACCCGGAAAGAAGCCAGCGAATCCTGGCCGTTGGGCGAGTAGAGTGGCAGCGAGGCCGGCACCTTCTGCCGGCCGAAGCCCTGCGGTATCCACTGCAGCACGGCCTCGTAGGAAATGCGGTAGCCGGGCGCGGCTTTCTGGCCACCGGCGCGGTCCAGGTCCGATTGCCACAGGGCCGGCAGCCGCAGCTGCATGGGCTCCGCTTTCAGAGCCTTGGCAGAAACGACCTGCAGATAGCCCTCCCGGGGTGTTTGCTCGGCTACGCCAGGCTTCAAGTCCACTGCTGTAATGGGCAGTGGAGCAGGAAGACTGGTTGTGGGCTGAGTGGCGGCCGTCTTTGCCGGAGTGGATGCTGCTACTGGCGGCGTGGGGTTGGATTGACAAGCTGCGGTCAGGCCCAGCGTAAAGCCCGTGGCGATGAATAAGGGAAGGTTCTTCATGAATAGGGAGTCAGAGGAATGGGTTATTTGGTCCAGATGCCCGAGGCCCGCTGGCGGTAGGACGGGTTCAGCGCTTCCGACATGGTGATGGTGGGCAGGCCCGAGGAAGCGGAGGTCGAAGCGGATTCACCGGCTTCATGGCCGCCGGCACTACCTCCTCCCCCAGCGGATGAATTGTGACCACCTCCCCCGCCGCGGCCGCCCCCGTTGCCCAGGGCCCGGCCCACGGCACTCGACAGGCCCCCGCCGCCGGGCGAGGCCACCCCGGCCACCGCCGTTGCAGCACCCACGGCCGAGCCGACCATGGAGCCCACAAAGCCCTGCACGGCCGAAGAGCCAATAAACATGGAGGTGAGGTAGGGCACCATCACGTAGAGCAGCACGAAGGCCACGGACATGACCATGAACTTCTCATCGTCCACCGACTGCTGCGGGCCACCTGTGAGGCCGCTGAATAGCCCGTTCGGGGCCTGCGCGGTTTCGGCGTAGAAGCCGTAGATGGTGTCGAGCAGCACGAACGTGAGGCCCCAGAGCTGCACGGCCAGGAAGTTCTGCAGCCACTTCATGGCCAGCTGCCCAAAGGCCGGAATCACCGACAGGGTCATGGCAATCGGCCCGCACACGTACAGAAAACCCAGAATGAACTGCTGGATAAACTGCATGATGTGGCGGATGATGAGCACCGCCGTGGCCGTAAACAGCCGCGTCAGAATGCCTGAGAGCGTGAACGAGCTCAGCGTCTGGGAAATGCTGGTCATCAGCGAGCTTGCGCCTGCCACGATGTCGCCGATGCCCATGGAGTCGTTGCGGGCCGCCGCGGCCACCGAGGCCGGCGTGGTCAGGTCCCGGATGGCTTCGGCCGCCGACTTATCGGTTGAAAACATGGCCGTGAAAGCCGCCAGCCCCGTGCCGAGCGTATCCATCAGCGTCTGGTAGAAGAAGAGCAAAAAGAATATCCAGGTGGCCTTGATAATCGGCCCCCAGTCCATAGCCAGCCCGCTGCCTGAGATAAAGCCGCGCCCGATGGTGTAGAGCAGCGCGATGCCCATCAAACTGGGTGTGATGAAGCGGCAGGCGGTGAGCACGACCTGCAGGGTCTGGTCGCAGGCGCGCAGAAAGCCCGGGTCGATGCCATAGGCAACCATCGCGAGCATGCTCATTTCGCCAGAGCCCCGCGTCGGGCCTGTTTATCTTCCACAAACTGGTCAACGGCGTAATCCAAGCGCTGCACCCGCACGGGCTCGTACTCTATCTGCCCCTCGGCATTGAGCAGCACGTGGCCGTTCTTGTCGGTGCGGGGCCGCTGCTGGGTCTGCTGGTAGAACTTGACCAGCTTGTTGAGGTGGTTGCGCTCTACAGGCTTGGAGGTCAGGATGGCATCGAGCTGCGGGGAGGCTTCCAGGGCGAAGACCTTGCCCTTGGCGCCCTGCTTGATGAAGAATTCGCGCAGCGCCTCGGTCGAGCGCACCGACTTAATCAAATCCATCTCGTGGCCGGTGAGGCCCAGCGGAGCCTGCAGCTGCGCCAGGGAGTCGGGATTGACGTGGCGGAGAATAATCTTGGTGGCCGAGTTGTTGATGATAGCCGGCCCGATTTTGCTGCTGGTAATCTCGGTGATGCCCTGAGTGATGATGGTCACCGAGCCGTTGGTTTTGCGGATGGTGCGGTACATCGACTCAATGAACTCCGAGAGCACCCCCGAAAGCATGGTCCAAGCCTCGTCCAGGGCGATGTACTTGATGTCGTCGGGAAACTTGCGGAACAGGTCCAGGCTCAGCTCGGTGATAAGCATAGCCACCACGGGGTAGAGGTCGGGGTCAGCCTGCACCTTGGCCAGGTCAAAGCAGATGAGGCGGTACTCGCTCAAATCCACGTCGCGCTTGGCGTTAAGCACCCGCTCGTAGCGGCCGCCGGTGATGTACTGGCCCAGCACCAGGAAGAACTGGTGCATGTCGATGTACTTCAGGTTTTTCTGGTACTGCCGGCGGGCGCCATCCAGTGGGTCTGGCTCCACGCCGTCGCCGGGCAGGGCTACCGGCTTCTGCATTTCCTGGTCGTACTGCTCGACGAAGCGGTAAAAGCTCTCCATGCCGGGAAATTCCTCGTCTTTCTGGTTCAGGCGCGGGCTTTCGTTGAGACAGGCGTAGTACTCAATCAGAAAGCGCGAGAGAATCGTACGCTCCGACTTGTCGAGCGCCGTGTCTTTGCCGCCTTTCCAGAGGGCCGCGAGCAATGCCAGGTGGAAGTTGGTTTTCTCGTCGTTGTAGAGCCATTTGCCCGCCGTGTCGCGCGGCACGACGAAGGGGTTGAACTCAATGGGCCGCTGCGGGTCGTACTCGAAGTAGGTGTTGTCGAAGTCCTCGCCGTTGAGCGACTGCAGCACATTGCGGTAGGTGCCGCCCACGTCCATAATGATTTGCCGGGCGCCCTTCTCGAAGCGCTGCACTATCAGGTTGCCGAAGGTGTAACTCTTGCCCGAGCCCGAGGGGCCGATGACAATGGCGTTCTGGTTGTCCAGAGCCGTGTTGAACAGGTTCACCTGCACCAGATTCCGGAACCGGTCCGTCAGGTACTCCCCTACCGGGTCGGTTTTGTAGGTGGCCGTCCAGTGGGTGTAGCAAGCGCCACGGTCGGCGGTGCTCGTCAGCCAGCGGTCCGGCACCTGCCAGGCGTTGCCGGGCAGCAACCCGAAGAACACGGGCAAAGCCAGGTAGCTTTCGACCACACTTTCGGTGCCGAACATATAGCGAAAGGCCGCGGTGGCCCGCTCCACGTTCTCGCGCCGGCTCGTGTCGTTGGTGTCCCAGAGCACGCAGCTCAGGTGCAGGCCCACAATCTGCTTGTTTTCGGCCCGTACTTCGGCCGTGAACTCCTCGACTTCGGCGGCCCGCAGGTGGTTGTCCTGGGTGGCCAGAAACGAGAGCGAGGCGTTTAGCTTGCGGTCAGTGTCCAGCGAGCTGAGCTCGGCGCGGGTATCCTGAATAAGCAGGGCCTGGGTGAGCACGTGCGGGCACTGCAGGATGTGGGTCAGCGGGTAGAGCATCGGCGCCGTCACCCCGTAGGAGTTGCGCACGGCCGGGTAGGCATCCGAGCCCTGCCCGACCATGCTCAGCACGTTGACCTTGTGCTCGCCCACGCTGAAGGTGCCCAGGTCGTTGCCGATTTCGCGCTCCTGCCGGGTGGGCTGGCCGTCGAAGTTGAGGTTGAAGTACTGCAGGTAGAGCTGGTGAATCTCCGCGCTGGGCAGCCGCTCGAAGGTGACACCGCCCAGGTTTTTGATGCCCTGGATGAATTCTACGGCCCCGCTTTCGGCCGCTTCGAGCGTGTGCACGAGCTGGGCAAATGGATTCTTGAGCACGGACTCGCCGGCGCGGGCCACCAGCGCATTCACGGCGTTTGTCTTGGGCGACTTCACGGCCACCGGGGCGAAGGAGAGAAACAGGTAGGACTTCTGGAACAGCACCAGCCGCTCGAAGAAGTGCTTGTTCATCTTGTTCTCGAAGTATGTCTGCTGCGTCTTGTCTTCGCGGTAAGGCCGGTCGTAATAGATGTCGGTTTTCTGCACGATGGTGCCCACCGGCAGGGGCCGCAGCACGCCCACCAGCGCGGTCTGGAAGGCGTCGTAGTCCTCCGAGGTCCAGCTTTCCATCTCGGCGGGCTCCACGCGGAAGCCCACCGCGACGCGGCCGTCCTTGAAGACCACCTTGTCGCCCTCGAAGCTGTGCACGGGCATCACGGCCTTAAACGCGGCCGTTTTGGGCTTTTTGGTCATGGGTGGAAGGGGTGGGTATGGGCCCCACCGCCAGGCGGCGGGGCTGGATGAAGGTGAAGGAGAGCCAGCCCATCAGAAAGCCGGGCGCCTGCTTCTTGCTCAGGTAGCGCAGGCCCAGAATCAGGCTTAGCTCGACCAGGATGACGAGCAGGTACACCAGGCGGGGTATCCTGACGGCCATGCCCAGAAAGCCCAGCAGCAGGACCGAGCCGATGAACAGGCCGACCATGATGCCCAGGTCCTGGATGTTCATGCCCAGCACCTGCGCGGGCCGCTCAATGGATTTGTAGGAGCGCATGAGCTTAGCGTACGCCCCCGTCCCCGCCGCCCACGGCGCTGACCAAATCGTCCTTAAACAGCTGGAAGCCGAACCACAGAATCACGCCGCCCACGAGCCAGCCCAGCGAGCCCAGCGCATCGGGGGCGCCCTGCACGAACTTCATCACCACGCGAATCAGGCCCACGATGAGCACGATGGCGAAAATGACCTGCACGATGCTGACGACGGTTTCCTGCACGCCTTCGAGCGCCGCGGCGGCTCCCCCGCCGCCCACTTGGGCCCGGGCCGGGCTGGTGGCCAGGGCCAGGGTAGTCAGCAGGGCAGCGGCGCGCTGTTCGGCTTTGGAGGGCTGGTAGGTCTGGCCCGAGACGGCCAGCGAGTGCAGGGTTTCAGTTGCCGTTGCGGCGTGGGTACGGGCCCGGGAAAAGAAATGGGTTAGCATAGAAAGGGGTAATAGGTGGAAACAGGGTGCTTATCTCCCCGGAAAGCAGGTATGGCATCTAGGAAGGTTTGGCCGCGGGGATGGGGCTGCCGGCGCCGGGAAACAGGCCGCTCAGCGCCGCTCGCTGGGCGGCGGCATCCGCGCTCATGCGGGCGCGCCGCTGCTGGCGCAGGGCGATTTCGGCGGCGCGGTTGGCCTGGTCGTTGGCCGTCGGCGCCGGCGCGGTAAGCGGATTATGGAAGAGGGCCGCGGCCGGCTCCTCATCAGCTTCCACCGCTGGCTCGGGCGCTGATGCGGCAGGCACGACTGCCTCTTCCTGCACATCCAGGAGCGAGGCCAGGGCGCCGGCCGCGTGGCGAATTGAAGCCGGGCGGGGTGTATCTTCTGCCGGCGCCTCCAGGTCGGCTTCGCCTGGGTCCGAAGTTGATTCGGCGTTATCAGCGGAAAGCGTCGCTTCCGCTTTCTCGGCAGAATGCACAGGCTCCGGGGCGGCCAGGTCTTCCCGCGAGAGCAGCCGGGCCAGGGCCTCTCCGACTTCAGCGGAAGCTGCTGCTTGCCCGGCCGCCTGGGTGGCCGCGGCCGTTTCGTAATGGAAAGTGCGCAGGGAATGATGGTTCCGGGTGGCCAGCACGGCAACCGGAGCGGCCGGTTTGCCGGGGCCCTTGAAGCGCCACCACAGCAACGCCGCCAGCGCGGCCAGAGCCAGTACCACCAAGATGAGTATTCCAAAACGCATACCGGCCCCTTACGGTAAGAAGCCTATCGGTGTTAGTAAAAAGTTAGTGAAAACTTAAAAATTACTTGGTCGTATGAAGCGCATACCAGCGAAGTGGTGTCCGGCCGAGGTCAATCTCAATCCGGTCGGGTGGTAGAAGATTTGAGTTTTTCCTTGAGGGCGTTGCGGCTTGTAAGCCCGATATGCGTCCTTTGGGGTATCGCTCCGATACTTCACCCCCACTGCCCCAGCAGTGTGCCCTTCTTTGCATGGTACCATCCGACCACGTTTCCGCCCCGTTGGGGTTTCCTGACCTTAGCCTGTCCGCACCCTATGCCGAGTGCCTTCGCTACGTTCAGTTTCGCCTGAAAGCCCTGCCCCAGGGCGAGTTAACCGCATTTTGTGCCCAGCATGGCCTGACCTATACCAACGTCGTGAACCTGAAGAACGGCAAGCTCAAGCGCGACGAGCCGCGCCTGGTGCAGAAAGTGCTGCGCGCGCTGGGCGTGACCACGGAAATCGTGCGCATCGACATCGGCAGCGGCGCCAACCAGTACGTGTTCGGCAGCAGCGAGCTACTAGCACAATTCCACGAGCAGCTGGCCTTCTTCGACGCGGCCGCGCAGCGGGCCGGCAACCCGCCGCCAACTATCTAACCCCGGATAGCTTTCCTGCTTGGGGCCCGGACGCCGGGTGCTGGCTAGGAGGTGGAGCTGTCCGGCTCCACTCTCCCAGCCCACCCTATGAACGCACCCCGGGAAAACGACCCCACCGAGCTCGACCGCTTCAAGCGCGACATTGACCTGGTTGACTACGCCCAGCGCCAGGGCTACACCATCAAGAAGGAAAGCCGCCGCGGCGACTGGCACCACCTCGTTAAGGACGACGAGCACGTCATCGTCACCCGTAAGGGCGACCACCAGGTGTACCTGAACACCGGCGACGACCGCGACGCGGGCTCCATCATCGACTTTGCCAAGACAAGAGGCGGCGACGGCCACGGCCTTAACCTGGGCCAGGTACGCCAGCAGCTGCGCGAGTACCTCGACGGCGCGCCGGCCCCGGCCCGCCAGTATACGACTCAGTACGCCACCCCACCCGAAACCGCCCGCCTGAGCAGCCTGCCCGTGGGCGACCCGGAGCAGGCCAGGCAAGCCGAGGAAGAGCGCCGCACCCGCCTGATTTCCGAAGTGCTGGGCGTCAAGAAGGAGCTTACCGACCGCAGCTACCTGCACGGGCGCGGCATCACCGACGAGACCCTCGACAGTCCAGCTTTTCAGGGGCGCATCTTCACGGCGCAGCAGAACGAGCACAAGAACACAGCCTTTCCGCTTTACAATGAGCACGGACTGGCCAGCGTCGAGCAGAAGAATGACCACTACAAAAGCCTGCTACCGCTGCCCAAAAACGGCATCTGGGTCTCCCACCCGACCGACGGCAAAGACACGCCGGTGGCGCGCGTGGTGGTGAGCGAGTCGGCCATCGACTCGCTTTCGCACTACCAGCTCAAGCACGAGCAGGACCCGAAGAACACGCTCTACATTGCCACCAGCGGCACGCCCACCGAGGCGCAGATTGCCCTGATTCAGCGAGTCATCGACAAGCAGGCCCCGCAGGAAGTAGTGCTGGCCAACGACCGCGACGCCGGCGGCCGGCAGTTCAACATCAACTACCTCAACGAGCTGCAGCCAGCCCGGCCCCTGGTGCCAGTAGCTGAGCAGGAAGCCTACCGCGAGGCCTCCCGGCCGGTGGAGTGGCACGCTACCAGCGACAAGTACCACACCAGCCTGAAGGTGACGTTTCACCATGACACGGCCGAGCAGGGCGCCGGCCAGGTACAGCAGCTTAGCGAGCGGGTGGAGAAAATTAATAGCACGCAGGAGGCCGGCCCCTCGCTGGCCGTAGAAGTGCAGCGCAGTACCGAGCAGGCCACCATCGTGCGCCTGACTGTGGCCCGCGCCGACACGGCTCAGCTGGAAGTAGTGGCCCAGGAACTCTACCGGCAGCGCGAGCAGCTGCGCCCGGAGGCCGAGCGCCAGCAGGAGAGCTTTCTGCGGGTAGACTACCCGCTGGCCAAGGACTTCAATAAAGAGCTGGAGTACACCAATCAAGGGCTAACCGCCGAGCAGATTCGCGCCGCCGCCCAACGCGAGGAGCAGCAGCGCGAGTCAGAGCGCCAGCAGCGCCTGGCTGAAGCCCAGCGCCTGGAGCGGGAGCAGCGGGCGGCCGAGCGCCAAGCTCAGCGGGAGCGGGAAAACCGCCCGGAAGAGCAACAGGAGCGACAGCAGGATGACAAACGCTTCAACCAAGCGATACTCGGCGCTGCCGCGGCTGAAGTGGACCGACCCACCCGCTCCTACCGCAGCGAGCAGGAAGCGGCCGAGCACACCGCGCAGTTTGTGCACGCCCGGGATGCCGGCCTAGTGCTGCTGAAAGAGTACATCCACGACAACCCCCCGCCGGCTGGTCGTAAAATCGACGAAGCCGAGCGCGAGGAACTGCGCGACCGGGCCCGCTATGACGCGGCGGCCAGCCTGCCGACAGTTGCTGCCACCGAGGAGAAAACGGCCACGTGGAAAATTGACGAGTTGCAGCCGGGCGCTACGGGCCGCGCCGAGGCCTGGAAAGCCATTCTGGATAATTCCGGCTATTCCATGCAGACGAGCGAAGTGCGAGCTACGGTGGACGAGCAGGGCATCCGGCGGGCGGAATTTGACATTACCTACCGCAACGACCAGCCGGACATTGCCATCATTCATGCCATCGTCACTAACACAACCAGTCGCGCCGCGGCAGGCAAAGAGCAGTACGCCGGGGTGAGCATTGTAGAGCCCGAGGCCGACCGTGCTGACCGGCAGCTGGCCGCCGAAGCCGCCCCCATTCAGCCCCACAACCGGGACCGGGGTATGGATGTGGCCGCTAAGCCGGAGGCCGCGCTTAGCGCAGCTGGGCAGCAGCCCGTTCATCCCACCACGTCGGGTAGCGAAAAGCAGGTCATCATTCGGGTAGAAGAGCCGGCGCTGACTACGGGCGCGCGAGGCCAAGCCGAAGCGGTGCGGGCCGCCGCCGTGGCCAGCGGGGCCAAAGTGGGCGAGGTGCAAAGCACGACGGACGAACAAGGTACCCGCCACGCGGAAATGCGGGTGTCTTACCGCACCGACCAGCCCGACATAGCACAGGTTAGCCAGACGCTTGATGCCATCGGGCAGCAGCCGGGTAATCAAGTGGTGGAGCACAGCAGTGACCGGGCGGAGCGCCACAAGGCGGCTCACCACGGCGTTGAAGGCAAGCAGTCAGCGCAGCAACTGGAGCGGTAGGGCAGCCACATTTGATTACGAAAGGTCGCCCAAATTTTATTTTTGTAGCTCAGTTTACGGTCAGCAGAAGCATTCAAGTGCTCAAGCATGCGTCGGTAACGTTTGCTGGTTCGAGCCGGATTTGAAAGGTTTAGAAACGGCGCGAGCCGTAGCGGTTTGTATGGAAGGCGCCGGTGTGGCGGTTTAGTAGTTGATTCATTGGCGCGACGACACCTCCCGATGAGGCGGCAGCAGTACGTACACGCCCGTAACCCAGCCCAGCGAGGCTATTCAGCCCGAGAGTACGTCGCTGGGGTAGTGCACGCCCAGGTACACGCGCGAAAAGCCCACGGCCAGCACAAACAGCGCCCCGGGTAACCACACCCGCCAGCGCCCCCGGGCCAGCAGCAGGCCCAGCGCCAGCACCACCGCGGCCGAGCCCATGGCGTGCCCACTGGGGAAGCTGAACGACGTTTCGGGGGCCAGCGACACCCAGAACGCCGGCCGGGGCCGGCCCAGGATGGCCTTGGCCAGCAGGTTCAGGGCGGCAGCCCCGCCCACGGCCAGCCCAAAAAACCACGCGTAGCGGGGCTGCCGGCGCCACACCAGCACACCGGTGAACAGGACGGCCGCTACCGTCATCGGCACGGGCCCGCCGATGGCGGAGCAAAACAGAAAAAAAGAATCGAGCGCGGGCGTGGTGTGGGCGTGCGCCCAGCGCAGAAGTTGCAGGTCGCCGTAAAAGCCTTCGCCCTCCTCGATTTCGGAACTAGCTTTTAAGAAAATGCCCCAAGGCAGCACCACACCCAAGAGCAGCAGCCATAGCAGGCGGCGCTTGTGGGCCAGTAGCAAGGCAAAAAGTTGCGAAATGCGGATAAGCATGGCGTAGAGTAGCGGCGTTAGTGGGGTACGTTCAGCGAGCGCACCCGGCCGCCGTCGTTGAGGTACAATTCGTAGTAATGGGTGTGCAGCTTCCACACTTCCTCAATTTTGAGGATGGGCCGGCCTTGCTGCAGCCGGACGATGGCTGCTTGCACGTCCGGGGGCAAGTCGGCCAGGGCCACGGGCTGCTCGATGGCAGGGCTCTCGTCCAGTTCCAGCTCCAGGGTAAGGCTGCCACTGTGCCACCAACCGGTGATTTCCAAATCATCGCCCAGCAGGGCCGCGCTGGCGCGCAGGTTTTTGGTTTCGCGCAGCTCCGCGCCCGCCGAGGAGAGCATGAACGCGCCGCTCAGCACCATCGCCGCGTACCCAATGCGCCGGAATGCCTGCTCGGGCAGGTAGCGAACGAGGCGCTTGGTGCCGGCCGTGGCCATTACCGCGCCTACCGCCACAGTAGCCCCTGCCTGCCAGGCAGCGGTGGTGAGCAGTCCCAGCCACAGGTAGAGGGCCAGCTTGATGAAGTGCAGCAACAGTTCATTAGCCGCCCGGGTGGCAATTACCGCGTCCCGGCTCAGCCCATAGCGAAAGTAAAACTTGTTGAACAGCAACCCCACCGCCCCGGTCAGGCCAGAGAGGAAGCCGGCCAGGAAGCCCAACGCCCCCAGCTTCAGGCCGCTTGCTGCCACTGCCGGCTCGGCCACGGCGGCGTCCTTTCGCCAGAGCATGGTCAGGTTCGACAGCAAAAACAGCCCGATGACTACCTCCAGGTACAACGGGTTGAGGTACTTCAGCAGATAGGCCCCGAGCAGCACGCCCGGCACCGCGCCCGGCACAAAGCGCCGCGCAATGGACCAGTTGATGTGCCGCCAGAACAAGCCGAGCTTCGACGCCGTGCTGGTGGCCGTGCCCACCGTCAGCGCGGCAGGCACAACGGAGGCCGGCAGCACCCGCGCCAGAACGGGCAGCAGCAACAGGCCGGCGCCCCCGCCGCTCACGGTGCTCAGCGCAAAGGCAAGCAGCGCCGCCGCAAATACGAGTAGCAGGCCCATGCGCTTGCTTATTCGAAGCCGCCGCCCTCGTCCTCCCGCTGCTTCTTGTCCGGTTTGGCGTTGCGGTTTTGGCCAAAGCGGTAGGTGAAGCCCAGAAAGGCAATGCGGGACTCGCGCTTGAAATGGCTGGCCGTAGCCAAATCGGTGCCGTAGGCCGTGAAATCGAAGTGCAGGGTGTTGAAAATATCGGCCACCCGTAGCGTGAGGGTACCCCGGTCGCCGAGCACGTTGTACTTGGTGGCGAAGTCCACGTTGAAGTTGCCGCTGCGCGTGCCCTGGGCCGAATTGATGGGCGAGCGGTAGTTGAGGGCCACCTGCGCATCCAGGCGCTTGCCGAGCGTGAACACGTTGTTGAGCCGCGTGGTAAAGACCTGGCTGGCCGTGTTGATGGGCGTGCCGTCGAGCGAGGCGCCCACGATGAGCCGGCGAAACGTGGAGGCCGTGGCGTTGGCCTTCCACCAAGCGGTGAGCGGGCTGGCGCCCACCAGCTCCAAGCCGTAGGTGGTTTCGGTACCCAGGTTCTGGCGGGTGGTGCTCGTGACGAGGTTGCCCGTCAGCGGGTCGGTAATGACCCGGCGGAAGCCCTGGGCCGTGTTGGTTTCGACCCGGTAGAAGGCCGTGGAGTTGAGGCTGCGGCCGCTGGCGAAGCTGATTTCGTGGCCCAGTTCCACCGAATGCACGTACTCGGGCAGCAGCTGCGGGTTGCCGGTCGCCAGGTTCAGCTGGTCGGAGCGGTCGGTGAAGGGGTTGAGCTCGCCCGCGTCGGGCCGCTGGATGCGCTTGGCGTAGCTGGCCTGCACGCGCTGCTCGTGGG
This sequence comes from Hymenobacter properus, assembly GCF_015694735.1. Lineage (GTDB taxonomy): Bacteria > Bacteroidota > Bacteroidia > Cytophagales > Hymenobacteraceae > Hymenobacter > Hymenobacter properus. The sequence continues at coordinate 62,247 of NZ_JADQDP010000009.1, forward strand.
GCAGCTCGTAGGCCAGCACCGCGCTCGGGAACCAGGCCAGGTACTGCTGGGTGAACTTTTCACTGGTGGCCACCTGGTTGCCGTCGAGGTTGGTTTGCTCGGCGCGTAGGCCCGCCTGGTAGCTGAAGTTTCCTTTGGCCCCGGCGTAGATGCCGTAGGCCGCCTGCACGTACTGGTTGTAGATGAAGCGATTCGAGGGGTCGAAACCCAACGTGGGTACGCTGCTGAAGTGGTAGTCGATGTCGTACTGCCGCAGGCTGCTGCGCGCCCCCACTTCGAAGCGGCTTTTCTCGCCCAGCGGGTGCACGTAGTCAACTTGGGCCGTGCCCTGCTGCGTGCGGGTGGTGGTGCGCTGCTGCTGCACCAGCCGGTTGTCGGCGTACAGGATGTTAGAGACCACGTCGTTGTCGGCCAGCAGGGGCGTGTAGACGGCACTGGCGGTCAGCTCGCGGCCCTTGTGCTGCTCCCACACGCGGCGGTAGTCGGCCGTCACGTCAGCTGAGCGGAAGGTGCCGGTGCTGGCATTGCCGCGGCGGCTGGTGCCAGCCGGTACCACCTGGTTGCCCTGCGCCGTGTTCACCTGGCGTGAATCTAGGGTTTCGTCGTTGGCCAGCGGGTTGAAACGCGGCTGCACGGCCAGCGTGAGGGTTTGCTCGGGCGTCAGGGCGTAGTCGAAGCCCAAACGGGCGGCGTGCGAAGTCTGCAGGTTGGTGCCGCTGCGGTCCTGGTGCAGCACCAAGTTGTCGGCGCCGGTGCGGGTGGTCTGGTCCAGCGTGCCGTTGATGCGGCGGTGGTCGCGGCGAAAGTCATAAGAGCCGAACCAGTTGAGGTTGCCTTTGCGGTAGTTCAGGCTCAGGGCCGCATTGTACTTGTCGCCGGTGCCCACCAGGGCCGTGGCCTGCCCGTTGAGGCCGTTGCGCTGCTCTTTCTTGAGGACGATGTTGAGGATGCCGCCCGCCCCGCTGGCATCGTAGCGCGCCGAGGGGTTAGTTACCACCTCCACGCTCTGGATGCTGCTGGCCGGAATCTGGTCGAGCGTGGTGCCCGTGGGCTTGCCGTCGATGAAAATGGTGACCCCGCTGGAGCCGCGAATACTCACGGCGCCGGTTTGGTCCACCGTTACGGAGGGTACGTTCTGCAGCACGTCGATGGCCGTGCCGCCGCTCACGGTCAGGTCCTTGCTCACGTCGACGACCTTTTTGTCGAGGCCGCCGGTTACCACGGCCCGCTCGGCGGTCACCACCACGTCAGTGAGCTGCGTGGCCGACGTGCGCAGCCTTAGCGTGCCCAGCGCCAGCACGGGCGCGCCAGCCGTGAGGCTGATGACGCGCCGGCCGGTGCGGTAGCCCACCGCCGTGGCCCGCAGCACGTACTGGCCCAAGGGCAGCGGCGCCAGCTCGAAGGCGCCCACCTCGCTGGCCTGGGTGCCGGCCACGAAGGTGGAATCGGCGGCGCGCAGCAGCACCACGCTGGCAAACGAAACGGGATTGCCGGTGCCTACTTCCAGCAAGGTGCCGCGCACCGTGCCCGACTGCGCGTGCGCGGCCAGCCCCATTCCCCACCACAACCCCAGCAAAAGCCCCAGCCGGGGCATCATCTTTTTACGCAACATTCTTCTGATTAACAAGGCAAAACCGCCGGCCCGCCGGCTGTTCATAAAATGCCCCGCCGGGCACAGGGGCCGGCAGGGCACGGGGATGAAATGGGCAGGTTTTACTGGGTAACGACCTTGCCGTCGGCCGTGAACAGCACGTCCTGCTCCTTGCCGCCTTTGCTCACTTCGGCTTCGTACACGGTGCGGCCGTCGGCTTTGACGATGGTGGCGGCTTCCTTCACCTGGTAGGCTTTGTAGTCGCGAGCCAGGGTAGCGCGCACGGCGGCTGGCAACTCGGCAACTTTCATGTCAGTTTCAGTTTCCTGCAGCACCCCGGCAGGCGTTATCACGGCCGACATGGTTTTGCCATTCTGCTTGAAACCGGCTTCGTAGTCGGTCCCTTCTTTTTCCCAGGCCACGGTTTTCACCGCCGGGAATTTGGCTTGGAACGTGGCTTTTGCGGCGGCGGGCACCTGGGCCGCGGCCACTTTCTGGGCGTGGGCGGAACCGGCCAGCAGGGTGGCTACGGCGAACATCAACACGGTTTTCATGGGCAAATGAAGGGTAAAGTGAAAATACATGGCAAACCTACCGGCCGATTCTGGAGCTAATCTGGACCCGAACATTTTGGATGGACGCCGGGAAATAGCCACTTTTCCAGGCCGGTCAACGCTATTACAGCAGGACCACGGCCGTGACGCCCACGCTGCCGTCCAGGTACAGGGGCAGCACCACGGCCCGGTCGCCGAGGCCCTTCACCAACTGGCGGTGCAGCCACGGGTACACCCAATAAGCCAGCTCCGTGGAAAGCAGGCCCACGCCCGCGCCCGCCAGCACGTCGGACAGCCAGTGGTTGTCTTTGGCGATGCGCAACGCGCCGGTGGCCGTGGCCACCGTGTAGCCGCCCACGCGGTACCAGCCGCTGCGCCCGCCGTACTCCTTGTCGAGCAGGCGGGCCGCCGAAAAGGCCGCGCTGGTGTGCTGGCTCGGAAAAGAATCGAAGCTGTTGCCCTGCGGCCGCTCGACGTGGGTGAGCTGCTTTAGGTTGCTGGTAAGGGTGTTGTTGATGGTGTAGGTAAGCCCGAAGAGCAGCGCCTGGTTCAAGGTGTTATGGCGGCCTTTGACGCCCACTAGGCTCAGGCCAAGGCTGGCCAGCGCGGGCACGTGCCGCAGCTGGTCATCCAGGCTGGTTTGCAGGTGCACCCGCGCGGTGACTTCCCGGCGCAGGGCTTCGTCGGTTTCGAAGACGTCGACCTTTTCAGTACCCAGCACGGCCAGGGTGAGCAGCGTGGCGGGAACCACGGTGCGTCGAAAAGCCGGGCTACCGGTGAGGCGATGCAGACGACCGGGCGTAAACACCCGCAGCGAGTCCGGTCGCAACGGACGGGTTGGCGGCACGGCGCCAGCGGCCAGGGTATCAGCGGGCCAGCGAGTTTGGGCCCGCACGGCCGGTCCAGCCAGCAGCGTCAGCGCCCATACAAGGGCCAGCACCCCGCGCCTTCCGCCTGCTGGACCAATCATTTGCTGCCTCATGTTTCTGCTGCGCCGGACCACTGCCCGGTCCTGCGGGTGGCAGTGTACGTGGCAATTCTGGGGAGAATCTGACGCCACCGGGCTAGAACGTCACCCGCAGCGTGTGCAGCGTCCCTGCCGGTATAAACGAGTAGCTCAACCGAAAGCCGTAGTAGGTGCAGATTTGCTCGGCGATGGACAGGCCCAGGCCGGGCGATTCGGAGGCGGCGTTGTGCTTGCGGAAGCGGCCCAGCAGCAGCATGGGGTCGGTGCGCAGCTCGGGGCCGGTGTTGGTAATTTCCAGAGCAGCCGCCCGAAGGTGCACCCGGAGCAGGCCGCCGGGCAGGTTGTGCTTCACCGCGTTTTGCAACAGGTTGCCGATTAATGACTCGGCCAATCCGGGATGCATCACCGCCGACACCGGCGCCAGTGGCCCTACTTCCAACCGCAACTCCTTGGCTTCCATGAAGTCCTGAAGCTGGCGCAGCTTCTCCTGCACCACCGCGTCCAGCTGCACGGGCACGCCGTCCGTAAACTGCCGGTTCTCAATCTTGCTGAGCAGGGTGAGGGCCTGGTGCAGGCGCGAGAGGCGCAGCGCGGCCCGGTACACGTGCTGCACCGCCCCCACCGCCCGTTCGGGCAGCTCGGGGTCCTGCACCAGCTGCTCCAGTTGGGCCTGCATAATGGCCAGCGGCGTCTGGGTTTCGTGGGCCGCATTTTCGGTGAATTCTTTGAGGGCGCGGTAGTCAGCGGCCACGCGCTGGGTGAGCTGGGCGACGGCCTGATTCAGCTCGCTGAACTCGTCGATGGGCGTAGCGGGCAGTACCAGCGACTGCGGTTGCTGCAGCTGGTAGCCGCGCAGGGCCTTGAGCGTGCGCCGAAACGGGGCCCACAGCCAGCGCGAGAGCCACTGGTTGAGCAGCAGCAGGCTGCCAAAGAGCAGCGCCATCACGGCGAGCATGACCGTCAGGATAACCTTGAGGATGTCCTCGGTTTCGAGCAGCGATTTGCGCAGCGTCAGCCAATGGCGCTGCCCCTGCACCGTTACCGGAAACGAGATGACGCGGAAGGGAACCGCCTCGTGCTCCACGGGGTCAAAAATGACGGTGTCGCGCAGGCTTTCGGACCGGGTAGGGCCGTCAATGGTGAGTTCCTGCGGCATGGTGATGGTGGGCAAGGCCCCCGTGACCCGGATGCGTTCGGTGAGGTAGGTGCGCTGCTGCTGCAGCTGCTCGTCCACCTCGTGGGCCAAGGCATGCTGCAGGCCGGTGTACAGCACGCCGGTGCCCAGCACGAAGAGCAGGGCGCTCAAGCCCAGGTAGTAGCGGTTGGTGCGGGCGAGGAGCTTCACGCCGTTTCGAGCTTGTAGCCCAGTCCGTAGACGGTGCGGATGTAATTGTCGGCGCCGTGTTCCTGCAGCTTTTTGCGCAGGTTTTTAAAGTGGGTATAAATGAAGTCGAACGAGTCGGCCATGTCGGCGTCGTCGCCCCAGATGTGCTCGGCGATGGCTTCCTTGGTGAGCACGCGGTTGGGGTTGGCCAGCAAAAAGAGCAGCAGGTCGTACTCGCGACGCGTGAGCGTCAGGGGCTGGTCCTTCACCAGCACCAGGGTCTGGTCGGGAAAGATGGTCAGGTCCCGGAACATAATATGGCGCTGCCCCTGAAACTGGCGCCGCCGGATGATGGACCGCAGCCGGGCGTTGAGCTCGGCCAGGTGAAAGGGCTTTTGCAGGTAGTCGTCGGCGCCCAGCTCCAAACCCTGCACCTTGTCGTCGAGCGAGCCGCGGGCCGAGATGATGAGCACGCCGGCCAGGCTGTGGTCGGCTTTGAGGGTGCGCACCAAATCAAGCCCCGAGCCGTCGGGCAGGGTCAGGTCCACCAGCACACAGTCGTACTGGTAGAGCTTGATTTTCTCATGGGCCTGCTCGTAGTTCTCCGCGATTTCGCAGATGTAGCCGCTGTGCCGAAGAAAATCCAGCAAGGTGGTCCGCAACGGGGCTTCGTCTTCAACAATGAGAATCTTCACGGAATAGAGAAATACGACCGCGACAGCGGCTGGCCAATGGGCGGCAAGTAGGTACAAAAATCTGGGGTAAATCTGTAGCAAATCCGCTCCAAACGGGGCAAGCCATTTCGGCGTACTGCCAGCAACGCCACGCCCGACGCCAGCGGCACTCCCCGGTGCTGGTCCAGATTTACCCCAGATTTCGACGGGAGCTTTGGCTTATCCTTCACTTGACCCCAAGTGCCTTGCGTTCAACCCTGCTATCCATCGCCCTGCTGTTGCTCCCGGGCCTGGCCCTGTCCACCCGGGGCCAGGAGCCCGGCGCCCCGGCGGTGCTCAGCCCGGCCCCGGTCCTCGCGCCGCCCGCCAGCCCGCGCCGGTTGGAGGACTTTCTGCTGGTGGCCCGCCAAAACAGCCCCCTGCTGCGTGAATCCGCCAACCAAGTCACGCAAAACCGCCTCGACAGCCTGGTACGCGCCCGCCAGAACGGCGTGCAGGTAGCCGGCATCGGCTCGGCGCTGTACTACCCCTCGGTGACGAACAGCCGGGGCGAAAATGTGCTGGGCTACGACGAGGCCATTTCCAACGGCGGCAACTACGCCGCCATCGCCCAGGCCAGCAAGCCCATCCTCAACCGGTTTCAGCTGCAAACCGACTACCAGATTCTGGCCAGCCAGGGGCAGGTGCTGCGCAACACCGGCCGCCTCTCCGCGCTGGATTTACGCCGCAGCATCACCGACCAGTTCCTCACCGCTTATGCCGCCGAAACCCAGCTCACCTTCAGCCGCTCGCTGCTCACGCTGCTGCGGCAGCAGGACGCGCAGCTGCGCCAGCTGGTGAACGGCGGCATCTTCAAGCAGACGCAATACCTAAGCTTTTATCTCTCGGTGCGCACCCAGGAGGTGACCGTGGAGCAGGACCGGCTGGCCTATCGCCGCGAGCTGGGCACGCTGCGGGCGCTGGCCGGTGTGGCCGACACGGCCCTCGTGACGCTGGAAGCCCCCGTGCCGCCCGCGCGGCGGCCCCTGGCCGGCCTGCTGGCCCCCGCCCAGCGGCAATACACGCTCGACAGCCTGCGCCTGCGCCTCGACCGCCGGGCCGTGGACGCGGCCTACCGGCCCAAGCTGAGTGCCGTGCTCGACGCAGGCTTGCAGTCGTCGTCTTACCTGCCCGTGGCGCTGGCCCACAGCGTAGGGTTTGGGGGCGGCTTGCAGCTCTCGTTGCCCATTTTCGACGGCCACCAGCGCCAGCTGCAGTACCAGCGCCTCGACCTGAGCGAGCAGAGCCGGCGCGGCTACCGGCAGTTCCTCACGGTGCAGCGGCGGCAGCAGTACGAGCAGCTAGAAGGCCTGATTCGGGCCTCGGATGCGCTGCTGGGGCGCATCCGGGAGCAGGTGAAGGTGGCCGATGCGCTGGTGGGTGCTGCCCGGCAGCAACTAGCCACCGGCGATGTGGCCATCCTCGACTACCTGAACCTGGTGACCAGCTACCGCACCCTGCAGTTCAGCCTGACCCAGGCCCAGACCGACCAGCTGCGTAGCCGGTTTGCCCTGGACTACCTGGCCGAACAGTAACCGCCCGGTTGGCCAACTCCACGCCTAAGCTGGCCAACGTTCCATTTTTATGCCATGACGCAACTTCCCCGCTTGCTTTTCTTCGCTTTTCTCGCCGGCCTGGTGGCTTGCGGCTCCAAAGACCCAGCCGACGCGAAAGCCGATGCGCCGGCGGCTGACGAGGAAGAATCCACCGTGAAGCCCCGGGCGCTGGTTACGGTGGGCACCGTGCAGACCGATACGCTGACGGACGTGTTGCGGCTCAGCGCCGTGTCGGCCTTTCCGGCCAAGGATGCGCTGCGGGCCACCACCACCGGCTACGTGCTGGCGCCCACGCCCGTGGTGGGGCAACAAGTGCGCGCCGGCCAAACGGTGTTCACCATCCAAACCAAGGAGTCGAAGACGCTGCATTTGGATAAGCTCACCGGCGACCCGCGGCTGAAATTCAGCGGCATCATCCCCATTAAGTCGGCCCGGAGCGGCATTCTGGCCACGGTGGACAAGCTGGCCGGCGACTACGTGCAGGACGGCGAGCAGTTGGGCCTTACCTACGACAAAAGCCGTTTCGGCTTCGTGCTCGACGTGCCCGTGACCCAGTTGCGCTACGTGCACACGGGCCAGAGTTGCCGCATTTTCCTGCCCGACGGCCGCGTGCTCAGTGGCCGCGTGGCCGAGGTGCTGCCCACGGCCGACGTGAGCATTCAAACCCAGCGCTACACCATCCGGCCGCTAGGGGCCGTGCCGGACTTACCCGAAAACCTGACCGTGCAGGTCGAGCTCGACCGCACGGCGCCCCACCTGGCCAAGACCCTGCCGCGCGGCGCCGTGCTCACCGACGAAACCCAGGCCGAGTTTTGGGTGATGAAGCTGCTCAATGATTCCACCGCCGTGAAAGTGCCCGTGACGGTGGGCACCCAGGAAAAGGACCACATCGAAATCAAGCAGCCCCGCTTCTCCTCCCGCGACCGAATTCTGGTCAGCGGCAACTTCGGCCTCGACGACACGGCCGCCGTGAAAGTGACCCGGCCGGCTGCGGCCGAACCGGAGTGACGGGGCCGTAGCGCCCACCCCGAACCCGACCAGAGCTGCCGGCGGGCGCCGCAAAGCATCTCTACCACGGAAGTACCCCGAGTGAAGGCTTCCGATTCGCTGCAACGGATGCGGTAGAGATGCCTCGCGACGCCCCGGCCGTCCTCCCACCCCTTGATTCCCGCTACTATGCCCCGCTTTTCTCCCTTTCAAGCCTACAAGGCGCCCATTGCGGTGCTGCTGGCGCTGGCCCTGGCCCTGGGCACGGTGGCCTACCGGCGCATCAACGTGGCCCTGTTTCCAGAGGTGACGTTTCCGAAGGTGAAGGTGATTGCCGAGAACGGCCTGCAGCCCGTGGACCGCATGATGGTGACCGTGACCAAGCCCATGGAAGACGCCATGAAGCGCGTGCCCGGCCTGAAGCTGCTGCGCAGCACCACCAGCCGCGGCAGTTGCGAAATCTCGGCCTTCCTGGACTGGAACGTAGACGTAGCCAAGAGCCAGAGCCTGATTGAGTCGCGCCTGAACCAGATTCGGGGCGACCTGCCGCCTACTGTGCAAATCTCTGTTGAGCGCATGAACCCGGCCATTCTGCCGGTGATGGGCTACACGCTGGAGGCCCCCGGCAAGTCGGCGTTGGAGTTGCGCAAGCTGGCCTTGTACACCATCAAGCCCTTTATCTCCCAGGTCGAGGGCGTGTCGTCGGTGGAGGTGCAGGGCGGGCGCACCAAGGAGTTTCAGGTGCAGCTGCTGCCCGACCAGCTGGCCGCCCTCGGCCTGGGGCCTGATGATGTGGCCACGGCGCTCAACGCCACCAACTTCGTGCAAAGCAACGGCTACCTGAGCGACTACCGCCGCCTCTACCTGACCGTCACCGACGCCACCATCCTGCAGAAAGAAGACCTCGAAAACATCGTGCTGCGCAACGACGGCCGCCGCATCGTGCGCCTCGCCGACGTGGCCACCGTAGCCCTGGGCGAGCAGCAGGAGTACACCCGCATCAACGCCAACGGCAACGACGCCGTGCTCGTCTCCATCCTGCGCCAGCCCGACGCCAACGTGGTGCAGGTGTCCGACGGCGTGCGCGCCAAAGTAGCGGCCCTGCGCGCCGGGTTGCCGCGCGGCGTGCGACTGGCCACCTATTACGACCAGGCCGATTTCGTTTCCGAGGTGGTGCGCTCGGTGCAGGACGCGCTGTGGATTGGCCTGGCGCTGGCGCTAATCGTGACGGCCTTGTTCCTACGCTCATTGAAAGCCACGCTCACCATTCTCGGGGCCATTCCAGTGGCCCTGGCCCTCACCATAGCGGTGCTGTACTTTGGCCTGGGCTACTCCTTCAACATCATGACGCTGGGCGCCATCGCCGCCGCCATCGGCCTGATGATAGACGACGCCGTGGTGATGGTAGAGCAGCTGCACCGCGTGGGCGAAGACCACCCGGAGGCAGCGCCCGGCGAAGTGGTGCGCCGCTCGGTGGGCCACCTGCTGCCGGCCCTCATCGGCTCCTCGCTGAGCACCATTGTCATCTTCCTGCCCTTTGCGCTCCTGGGCGGCGTGGCCGGGGCCTATTTCAAAGTGCTGGCTACTACGATGGTGGTGGCGCTGCTGTGCTCGTTTCTGGTGGCGTGGCTGGGGCTGCCGGTGATTTACCTGCTGCTCAGCGGAAAGAAAAAGCCCACTCCCGAAAGGGCGGATGCCCTTGATTCGCCCTCGAAAGTGGCGACGGATGGCAGCGCGGAAGTGACGCCCACAGTAGATTCCAACCACCACGAAATCCCCTGGGTGCGCTCGGTCATTCGCCACCCGGCCTATTCGGTCATGGGCATTCTGGTGCTAATTGGGGTCATCTGGTTTATCATTCCGCGCCTGGCCACGGGCTTTCTGCCCGACATGGACGAGGGCGCCATCGTGCTTGACTATAACTCGCCACCCGGCACCAGCCTCGAAGAAACCGACCGCATGCTGCGCCAGGCCGAAAAGCTCATCGTGCAGGTGCCCGAGGTGGCCAGCTACTCGCGCCGCACCGGCACCCAAATGGGCTTTTTCATCACCGAGCCCAACAGCGGCGACTACCTCATCCGCCTGAAAACCGACCGCCAGCGTAGCACCGAAGACGTGATTGCCGACATCCGCGAGCGCATCGAAAGCACCCAGCCGGCCCTCACCATCGACTTCGGCCAGGTGATTGGCGACATGCTCGGCGACTTGATGAGTACCGTGCAGCCCATCGAAATCAAGGTTTTCGGGCCCGACGCCACCAAGCGCTACGCCCTGGCCGACCAGGTAACGGCGGTGGTGGAAAAGGTGCGGGGTACGGCCGACGTGTTCAACGGCATCGTGCGCATGGGTCCCAGCGTGGACGTGCGCCCCGACCCGCGCCGCCTGGCCCAGTTCGGCCTCACCGCCACCGACTTCCAGACCCAGTTGCAAACCCAACTGCAGGGCACCACGGCCGGCTCGGTGCTCGAAGGCGAGCAGCTGCTTAACATCCGCCTGCGCTACCCCAACGCCGCCCAGGCCAACCTGACCCAGATGAGCGGCGAGCCCGTGTTTCTGCCCAACGGCCAGCGCCGCCGCCTCGACGAGCTGGCCACCGTGCGCGTGACGCCCAGCGAAGCCGAGCTGGAGCGCGAAAACCTGCAGGCCATGACCGCCGTCACTGCCCGCCTCGACAACCGCGACCTGGGCAGCGCCATGGCCGAAATCAAGCAAAAGCTGGAAAAGGAAGTGCCGCTTCCCCCGGGCTACTTCATCCAGTACGGGGGCTCGTATGCCGAGCAACAGCAGTCGTTTCAGGAACTGCTCACCATTCTGGGCACGGCCTGCCTGCTGGTGTTTGCCGTGGGCCTGTTTCTGTTCCGGGATTTGAAAGCGGCGGGCCTGATTCTGCTGGTGGCCGTGCTGGGGCCGGCCGGCGGCAGCTTCGCCCTTTTCCTCACCAATACGCCGCTGAACGTAGGCTCCTACACCGGCCTCATTATGGTAGTGGGCATCATCGGCGAGAATGCCATTTTCACGTTCCAGCAGTTCAACGAGGCCCGTGCCGAAGCGCCCGTGGAGCAGGCCATTGGCTACGCCATTGCCGCCCGCCTGCGTCCCAAGCTGATGACGGCGCTGGCGGCCATTGCCGCGCTGCTGCCGCTGGCGCTGGGCCTCGGGGC